>NZ_SMBO01000043.1 GCF_004342985.1 Novosphingobium sp. PhB57 | reverse complement strand
CTAGTGGATTGATCGGAACGAATGAGTCCGCTTGAGGGATTCCCATTCTTTCGGTGCCGTGCGACGATGCGGCATGCGAACGGGTATCGAGATCGAGGTCACTGCACCGGACACGAAGCGGCTTGAGGCGATTGTTGCGGCGCGGGGTTCGCCGCAGAAGCATGTTTGGCGGGCGCGGATCATTCTCCTGACGGCTCGGGGCCTGGGCACCCAGGCGATCATGTTGGCGACGGGCAAATCCAAGACGTGCGTATGGCGCTGGCAGGAAAGGTTCATGGCCGAAGGCGTGGATGGGTTACTGCGCGACAAGACCCGCCCACCGGGGATTGCGCCTCTCCAGGGTGCTTTGGTTGACAAGGTCGTGAAGCTGACCCTGGAGACGCCCAGCCACGAGGCTACCCATTGGACGGTGCGCGCGATGGCTAAAGCCGTTGGTATCGCGGCGTCATCGGTCGTGAAAATCTGGCACGACCACGGTCTGGCGCCCCATCGTTGGCGCAGCTTCAAGCTGTCCAACGACAAGGCTTTTGCCGAGAAGCTTCACGATGTCGTCGGGCTTTACGTCTCACCGCCTGCGCACGCGATCGTGCTGTCAGTCGACGAAAAGAGCCAGATCCAGGCGCTCGACCGGACCCAACCGGGCTTGCCGCTGAAGCGCGGTCGCGGCGCGACCATGACGCATGACTACAAGCGCAACGGGACCACGACCCTGTTCGCCGCGCTCAATGTCCTGGATGGTTCCGTGATCGGCCGCAACATGCAACGGCACCGGCATCAGGAGTTCATCCGGTTCCTGAACACGATCGAAGCCCAGATGCCCGCTGACAAGGCCATCCACGTCATCCTCGACAATTATGCGACCCACAAGCAGCCCAAGGTCCGCGCCTGGTTGGCCAGGCATCCGCGTTGGACCTTCCACTTCATCCCGACGTCGTGCTCATGGCTCAATGCCGTCGAGGGCTTTTTTGCCAAGCTCACACGGCGGCGGCTGAAAAACGGCGTCTTTCATTCGGTCGTAGATCTGCAGGCAGCCATCAACCGCTTTATCAAGGAGCATAACGAGGACCCCCGACCTTTCATCTGGAAGGCCGATCCGGACGAAATTATAGCCGCTGTACGGCGCGGGCACCAAGTGTTGGAATCAATCCACTAG
>NZ_SMBO01000042.1 GCF_004342985.1 Novosphingobium sp. PhB57 | reverse complement strand
CGCATGAGGAAAAGCCGTTTCACCGAGGCGCAGATCATCGGGATGATCAAGGAACAGGAGGCTGGACTTCCGACGGCGGAGGTTTGCCGCAAGCATGGCCTGAGCACGGCGACCTTTTACAAGCTGAAGGCGAAGTACGGCGGTATGGAGGTTTCCGATGCCCATCGGTTGCGGCAATTGGAGGACGAGAACGGCAAGCTGAAGCGGCTCCTGGCCGACAGCATGCTGGACAACGCGATTCTGAAGGACCTGTTGGGAAAAGGCTGACGACGCCGGGCCAGCGGCGCGACGTGGCGCTCGGTGTGATGCGAGACTACCAGGTTTCACAGCGCCGGGCCTGCGTGCTGATTGGCGTCGATCCCAAGACGGTCAGGCGCGAACGCCCGCCGGACCACGGAGCGATCCGCGAAGCCATGCGGGAAATCGCAGGGCAGCGCCATCGGTTCGGCTATCGCCGGATCGGCGTCATGCTGGAGCGCAAGGGCATGAGCATGAACCACAAGAAGCTCTACCGGCTATATCGGGAAGAAGGCTTGTCTGTACGCCGACGACGCGGCCGCAAGCGCGCCCGAGGCAGCCGGACGCCGGTGCCGGGAGCACTTCGTCCCGGTGACCGCTGGTCGATGGACTTTGTCGCCGATACGTTTGGCGCGTCGCGCAAGTTCAGGATTCTGGCGATCAACGATGATTGCTGCCGGGAGAACCTGTGCTTGGCCGCGGACACCAGCATCTCGGGGGCTCGGGTGGCGCGCGAACTGGATGCACTGGTTCGCCTGCACGGGAAACCTACTTGCATTGTCAGTGACAATGGCACTGAATTTACGAGCCGGGCGATCCTGCAATGGGCCAGCCAGAACAAGGTCGAGTGGCATTACATCGATCCCGGAAAGCCCCAGCAGAACGGCTTCATCGAGAGCTTCAACGGCTCATTGCGCGATGAGCTGCTCAACGAGGAGCTGTTCGACAGCCTGGCTGACGCCCGCCGGAAGCTGGCCATCTGGCGCTACGACTACAACCATGTTCGGCCCCACTCATCGTTGGGAAATCGAACGCCTGCACAAGCGCGTCGGACGTTCGTGCAGGACGATAGCATCACGCCCGACGCGCTTGTGCAGGCGAGCATGCCGGAATATTCAACCGCAAGACTCTCGTTATGATCGAGGGACCGCCGGGGGGCAGGTCA
>NZ_SMBO01000041.1 GCF_004342985.1 Novosphingobium sp. PhB57 | reverse complement strand
GATTCCCGGAACATGACTGATCTTGTCGAAATTGCGGCCGAGCTCGCGCCGCGGCATGGGTACAATTCGACTGGCCTTCCCGGCCTGCGCATCCTACGTTCGGAAGCCATGCTTGAGGACGTGCCGGTGCTCTACCGGCCCGGAGCCGTCTTTGTCTTACAAGGATCAAAGCAGGGATTTCTCGATGGCAATGTGTATCGCTACGATGCTGATCATTACCTCGCCATCTCGGTGCCCGTGCCATTTCGCATGGCCTCACAGGCGGATGCAGGCAGCCCCTTGGTCGCCCTCTATCTCGATTTCGACCTTCCTCTCGCGGCCGAGATCGCCGCAGTGATGGCCAAGGCGGACGCGTCGCACGCCCGCGAGCAAGCACGCAGTCTGGTTTCAAGTCCAATGGAGCCCTCCATTCGCGATGTACTGCGACGGTTGCTGGTGGCTCTGTATTCCCCGCAGGAGTGCGCTATCCTCGGTCCCGGGCTTATCCGTGAATTGCATTTTCGCGTGATGACGGGGCCGCAAGCTCGGCCGCTATTGGCCGCACTTCACCACGAAGGGGCGGCGGACCGGGTCGTGAAGAGCCTGTCAGAGATCCGCGAACGCTTTCACGAGAAACTTACCGTTCCCGCCCTGGCTAAGGCTGCGGGGATGAGTGTTGCTTCGTACCATTCCGGATTCAAGGCTCTCACCGGAAGTTCGCCCATTCAGTACATCAAGGCCATGCGCTTGCACGAGGCGCGCATGATGATCGCGCGGCGCGAAGCTCCCATAGCGACGGTCGCGATGCAGGTCGGCTATGCCAGCCCAGCGCAGTTCAGCCGGGATTTCAAACGTCATTTCCATCGCAATCCAAGCGATGAGGCCCTCTGGCTGCGTGAGCACATCGGCGAGGCCTCGCAGGTATGGGAAACTGCGACCAGATGACGCTGTTCACTGATCGTCGTGTGGACGGCAGCCCATGCCAAGACCTTCCGTTCACCTAACTTGCAAGCCCGTTCCGCTCTACGAACCTTGAAGCCAAATGCTCCTCCAGTTCGCTATGTCTTTGCGGCAGCGTCGCTGGTTTCTTAGTCAGAAGGATCGCTCGCGATTTCAAAAACAGTGTTCGCCATCGTAAGCCCGTTGACGATGAGCTCGACCTCATGGCAGCCGGGATGATGGCGCCGGGTGTGTTGAGTTGCACTGAGATGTGACCCGGGGAGTGTATAAATTTCCACTGAGAATTGACCCATGTTCCCCTGCTGTCCGGCTGACCGTCGGAGG
>NZ_SMBO01000040.1 GCF_004342985.1 Novosphingobium sp. PhB57 | reverse complement strand
GATCATCAGGCCGCCATGGCTCTGATGAAGCGTTCGCCGAAGATCACGGCAAACTGTGCCTTTGCCATGGTCCACTCACGTGGTGGCATCTTCCACTCTTTCTCCGATCTGTTCAAGATCAGGTAAAGCAGTTTGGTTGTGGCATCGTCGCTGGGGAAATGGCCCCTTGCTCTGACAGCCCTGCGAAGCTTCGAGTTCAAAGCCTCGATGGCGTTCGTCGTATAGATGATCCTGCGCACATCATCTGGAAACGCGAAGAACGGAATGACCTCACCCCATGCGCGGCGCCAGCTCTGGCCGATAGCAGGATATCGCAGACCCCAGGGGCCGGCCTCGAAGGCGGTCAGGGCCTGCTCTGCAGCATCGGCGCTGGGCGCGCGGTAGACTTCCTTGAGCGCAGTTGCCAGCGCTTTGCGGTCCTTCCAGGAGACGAAGTCCATGGAATTGCGGAGCAAATGGACGATACAAGTTTGCACGACGGCTTCGGGAAACACGGCCGTGATCGCATCTGGAAAGCCCTTCAGGCCATCGACTACGGCCAGCAGTATATCTTCCGTGCCGCGGTTGCGCAGTTCGTTCATGACCCGAAGCCAGAATTTGGCGCCCTCGTTTTGCTCAATCCACAGTCCGAGGACCTCTTTGGCGCCATCGGCGCGCACGCCCAGAGCGATATGGATTGCCTTGTTGCGAACCATGCCTTCATCGCGGATCTTCACCCGGATCGCGTCGAAAAAGACCAAGGGATAGGTCGGATCCAAGGGCCTTTGCTGCCAGATGGCGACCTCGTCCAGCACGGCATCCGTCACGGTACTGATCAGGTCGGGCGATACGTCTATGCCGTAAAGATCGCGAAGGTGCCCGGTGATCTCCCGGGTGCTCATGCCTCGCGCATACATCGACACGATCTTGTCGTCGAAACCAGGAAACCGGCGCTGGTACTTGGCTATCAACTGTGGGTCGAAGCTGGACTGGCGGTCGCGTGGGACATCGATCTCCAGCTTGCCGCTCTCGGTCGTTACGGTCTTGCGCCCATAGCCATTGCGCGTGTTACCGCTGCCTCCGTCTGTCGCCAGGTGGTGGTCCATCTCCGCGTTCAATGCGCGTTCCGTAAGCGCCTTCTTCAGCGAATCCAGCAAGCCGCCTTGCTCAAAAGCAGCGCTGGCAGCGCCTCCGGCCAAAAGCTGATCCAGAAGCTCGTGAGGTATCGCCGGTTCTTTGCGTCGTGACATAGTGGGACTCCTTGTTACCCATTATGCCTGCCCACACACGGAATTCCTGACAGTCCC
>NZ_SMBO01000039.1 GCF_004342985.1 Novosphingobium sp. PhB57 | reverse complement strand
AAGAGCCATATGTGGACGGCCTCCTCCCTGCAAGATGGGGGCAGAAGTTTGATCGGATCGCATGCGTTCATATGTCCGGCCTATTATTGCGCTCGCACATGAACGCTGGCCAAGATGGTTTCCGCGACGCGCGCTCCAAACAGGTAAGCGACCTAAATGGCCCCTGGCTCTTGCGGAGTGTCACGCGTTTTGGATCGATCGATCTACCATCTGCTATTTCTTGCAAGTTCACGCATCAGGTCAGCACGGTAGCTTTGATTGCCTGCTCACCGTGACTGACTGATCTCCTATGCCGCGCATGCCAGCTCTGGCAGCTCAGCGTTTTTCCTATAACTTTCGCCAGTCACCATCATCTTCCAGGCGATCCGCGCGATCTTGTTGGCCAGCGCCACCGCTACGAGCTTCGGCGGCTTGCGCTTGAGCATGCCAAGCAGCCAGGGCGACGCGTTCTTTCCGCTTCCCGCCCTGACATATCGAAGGAGCGCGGTGGCGCCGGCCACCAGCGTACTCCGAAGTGCCTCGTCACCAGCCCGCGTGATGATGCCTTGCCGCGCTTTTCCAGCAGTTGAATGATCTTTCGGCGTCAGTCCCATCCAGGCTGCAAATTGGCGCCCGGAAACAAACAGCTCTGGCGCAGGCGTTTTCATCATGAGCAGCGATGCGCCGATTGGTCCGACGCCCGGGATCTGCGCCAGGCGACGGCTAGCCTCGTTGGCACGGTGCCACACCAGCACCTTCGCCTCGACCTCTCTGAGTTCCTTTTCCAGCCGCGCATATTCACCGGCGTGTGCTGCGAAGAGTTCCCGCGCCAGCGCGGGAATGGTCGCGTTCGCTGCGATGCGATCGAGGAGCGGTGCGATCTTACACATGCCCTTGGCTGCTGTCAGGCCGAACTCGGCGGCATAGCCGCGGATCGCATTGGCGAGCTGGGTCTTGTTCCGGACCAGCCTGCTACGCATTCCGACCAACATCAGCGCAGCTTGTTGATCTGCGGTTTTCGCCGGCACAAAGCGCATCGTCGGGCGACTCATCGCCTCGCACAGCGCCTCGGCATCGGCGGCATCGTTCTTTCCACGCTTCACGTAGGGCTTTGCCAGTTGCGGCGCGATCAGCTTCACCTCGTGACCGAACGAACCCAGCAGGCGGGCCCAGTGATGGGAGCTGCCGCACGCCTCAATGGCAATCACCGTCGGCGGCAGTTTTTCGAGAAACTCAATCATCTCGGTGCGTCGCATCTTCCTGCGCAGCACCGGATGCTCGGCCGCATTCACGCCGTGCAGCTGAAAAACATGTTTTGACGTGTCGATACCAATGCGAATAATCTCGTCCACGGACGGTCTCCTTCGTTTGAGGTCTAACGACTCACTCTGGCACTTTTTTGATGCCGTATGGAGGCCGTCCACCCCAACAG
>NZ_SMBO01000038.1 GCF_004342985.1 Novosphingobium sp. PhB57 | reverse complement strand
AGGATGCGCAGGCCGGGAAGGCCAGTCGAATTGTACCCATGCCGCGGCGCGAGCTCGGCCGCAATTTCGACAAGATCAGTCATGTTCCGGGAATCGTATCATAGGATTGAGCAAGAAACTCAGAGAAACTGCCGTTTTCGAATGAGGACGATTGTACCATTTGGCAAAGCAGAAACGCAACCAGCAGGAACAACGCCATGTCGCGACACACTTTCTTCATAACCGGAGTAAATTCCGGATTCGGCTTTGCTATCGCCCAGGCCGCGCTGGAGGCCGGCCATCGGGTAATCGGCACGGTTCGATCCGAGGCAGCACGAAATTGCCTGGCTGAGCGTCTGCCCGAGGTCGTGACGGTCTTGTGCGACGTTACCCAGTTCGAGACGGTTGCCGGAATTGTCGATCGAGCCGACAGCGATCATGGTCCGATCGATATTCTCATCAATAACGCGGGCTATGGCTATGAAGGTGTAATCGAGGAATCCCCGCTCGAGGAAATGCGCCGTCAGTTCGACGTCAACGTCTTCGGAGCGGTGGCGGTCGCCAAGGCCTTGCTGCCGCGCTTTCGCGAACGTCGCCGCGGCTTCATCGTCAACGTGACTTCCATGGGCGGGATGATTACCATGCCGGGGATTGCCTACTACTGCGGCAGCAAGTTTGCTCTTCAGGGCATTTCCGAAGTGATGCGCGCGGAAATGGCTCCCTTTGGCGTCCATGTCACGGCCCTGTGCCCAGGCTCCTTCCGCACAGATTGGGCGGGACGATCGATGGTCCGAAGCTCCCGCGTGATCGCCGACTACGACGCCCAGTTCGATCCGATCCGGGCTGCGCGCATGGAGAAGAGCGGTAAACAGGTGGGCGATCCAGCCAAGCTCGCCCAAGCTGTCCTCGCCCTGGTCGATGCCGACGCGCCGCCACCGCAGTTGCTGCTGGGTAGCGATGCCCTGCGCCTGGTACGCGAACGATACAAGCACATGGAACGTGAGATCGATGAATGGGAGGGCCTGACCCTGTCAACGGATGGCTAAGCCAACCGCCGAGCAAGGACAGCCTTCGCGGATAAGCGGGACGTCCCCACCTGGGGAGTAGAAATCGGCTTCGACAGTCTGGAAGAGTCGACTGACGAACGGCAATTTGTCGCTCGCCAGTCGACGGTTGGATGCCAGCGTACGGCTGAGAGCGGCCCTGCACACCATCTCGCCACTTTTTGCCACCCGACGACGATTTTCCAGTGCTCGGAATGAGAAATCCCAGCGCTGATTGCACCAAGCCAAATCCGATTGCCGAGCGGGTCAAATTCCTTCGCCAACCGGCCCGTCGCTCAGAATAGGAAACGACGGCTCATATCTAAACGCCGAGGCGAGCAGCGACGCGGTCCGATAGGGCGCGCGCATCGAGTGCGTCTTCCAAGCGGTCCAACAATGGCACGAGATGGCCAGCCTCGGCATCCAGTTCCTTGGCGCTTTCACTCAGAGCAGCCCAGAGTGGCGCCAGGGCGGCGACCAGAGCATCGCCCTGGGCAGATAGAGAGATGAGGCGACGCCGCGCATCGGCCTTGTCGCCGGCCATCTGGATCAAACCGGCGCTCTCAAGCGCCCGTCTCGCTTGGCTCACCGATACATGGGTGATGCAAAGCGCCTCTGCGATGTCGCCGACTGTCATCGGCCCATTCA
>NZ_SMBO01000037.1 GCF_004342985.1 Novosphingobium sp. PhB57 | reverse complement strand
AGGCGACACGATCTGGCTTCTGCCCGGCCGGGATCAAATCGGAATGATGGCCGGGATCAGATTGGAACAGGCGGCCGGGATCATCGGAATCCGCAGCTTGCGCGCGACGGCAACCGCAGCTCGTTTGAATCCAAGTTTCTCGCGAAGCCTCAGACCCCGCGTTCTCAGATCACTTTCCGCGTGAGTTCGAGATAAGATTACCGAGGCTGCTTCATAAAGCAGAGCTCTCAGGTTCGCGTCGCCGCGCCTGGAAATATGCCCATCATAGTCCACTTCGCCGGACTGGAAGCGCCTGGTCGTAAGGCCCACCCACGCTCCAACGGAACGCGATCTGGCGAAATTGGCCGGATCCTCGATCGCTGTCGTGAAGGCGGTAGCGGTGGCCACACCTACCCCGGGGATGGTCATCACGTATTTCGGACAAAGCTCCAACCCGCCCAATGCCCCAGCGGACTCGAACCGCCCTGTCCATTCACGTCCAGCCTTTTCCACGAATCCAGATCGCGCTATGAATGTTTCAGGCGAGTTCGTAAGTTTATGATTTGGCTGTTAAATCAATCGCTTAGGCTGCTCGGACGAAAGCTCTTCTGGGTCCGTGTTCATCCATCATCGTTTCCATTCGTCCCGCCAGTTCCAACATGGCGCTGCGTTGCAACGCCGCCTGTTTCTCGCGTAATTTGTCAGAAATACGCATCACGAATCTGACAAGTTCACCTTGTGATTTGTCAGAATTGCGTATACACGCTTCTGACAAAGGAGTGGCTATGCGTGGACCGGGCCTCGATCTCAAAAGTGCCATATCGGACCGAATGGTCTCTGGCGGCGCGCATTCAGTCTGGACGCCGCAGGACTTTCTCGATCTCGGTTCTCGCGATGCCGTCGACCAAGTGCTCCATCGAATGACACGCAATGGTGCCGCCCGCAGGATTGCCCGCGGCCTTTATGACAAGCCGAAACTTAACCCCCTTACAGGCAAGCCCACGCACCCCGATCCCCGGGCCGTCATCGATGCGCTGGCTCGCCGGGACCAGGCCCGTATGCTCGTCGATGGCGTAACCGCAGCCAACGATCTAGGACTATCCGATGCAGTCCCTGCTCGTATCGTCGTCCACACGGACGCAAGGTTGAACCCCGTCACGCTCGGCAACCTCAAGATCGATTTCAAAACCACTGCGCCAAGTCGGCTTCATTGGGCTGGGCGGCCAGCGATGCGGGTCGTTCAGGCCTTGCATTGGTTGCACGACGCCGGGGGCGATACCGATCCGGATGTTGCCAAGCGTCTGCGCAACATCTTCGCCCACCCCGATCACGGCGCCGACATCGTCAACGACCTCCAGGCCGATATGCTGACGCTCCCGCTCTGGATGCAAAATATCCTGCGCGATACGATGCCGGCTACCGCGTCAGCCAACCGTCTGATAACCAAGCGTGCATCATAATGAATCCCGCTTACGCCCAGTTCCTTGCGGCCGACCCGGCGGATCGACGGGATGTGTTTATCGGCGCCGGGCAGCGGCTCGGCACTGCGCCCCAGAATATCGAGAAGGATTTCTGGGTTTGCTGGACCCTTGATGCGCTGTTCAACGGTCCGGCGTCCCACGGCCCGCGCTTCCTGTTCAAAGGGGGCACGTCACTGTCGAAGGGCTTCGGCCTGATCCAGCGTTTCTCCGAAGACATAGACATCACCGTGTTTCGCGAAGACATCGGCCAAGATGCAAGCGTCGAGGCGCTGGAGGAGATGTCCGGTAAGAAGCGACAGGCAAAGCTCGACGATCAAGGCGGCATGCCGGGCCTTCATAGGCGGAGACCTGATTGCCCAGCTATCGGAGACGCTAGTCAGTGCAGTCGGCGAGGGCATGGCGGGCGCGAAGGTCGAACTCGATCAGGACGATGAAAGCGCCCAGAGCCTTCTCCTGTGGTATCCAAGCGTGACCGCCGAGTCGGATGGCTACATCCGCAAAGCCGTCAAAATCGAATCCGGGGCAAAATCCGCTCTTGATCCTCACGCCCGGCATAGCGTCGTTCCCTATCTCGCCGACGATCTACCAGCCCTCGATCTGACAGTCGCCAACGTGACTATCGTCGACGCGGAACGCACTTTCTGGGACAAGGTCGTCATTTTGCATGGCCTCCGCCGTTGGTTCGATGCCCGTCAAGTTCTGCGTGTGGGCGGCCAACGTGTCTCGCGCCACTATTACGACGTGCACCAACTGATGATCGCCGGAGCGGGCGCTTCAGCGATGGCTGACCCAGACCTAGTGGATTGATTCCAACACTTGGTGCCCGCGCCGTACAGCGGCTATAATTTCGTCCGGATCGGCCTTCCAGATGAAAGGTCGGGGGTCC
>NZ_SMBO01000036.1 GCF_004342985.1 Novosphingobium sp. PhB57 | reverse complement strand
TGTGTTGAGTTGCACTGAGATGTGACCCGGGGAGTGTATAAATTTCCACTGAGAATTGACCCATGTTCCCCTGCTGTCCGGCTGACCGTCGGAGGGCCTTGGAGTGATCGACATGGACTTACTCAGTGTTATTCGCCGGTGGCATTTCCGGCAGGAGATCTCCATTCGGGAGATCAAGCGGCGAACGGGCCTGTCACGCAATACGATCCGCAAATATCTGCGTTCCGATGTGGTCGAGCCCGGCTTCAAAGTTTCGGTACGGCCCAGCAAGCTCGATCCATTCGCGGAGAAGCTTGCGGCCTGGCTACAGGTTGAATCAAAAAAATCACGCAAGCAGAAGCGCAACGCCAAGCAACTGTACGCTGATCTGGCGAAGCTGGGTTACGAAGGTTCTTATGGCCGGGTTGCCGCCTTTGCCCGAAAATGGCGAACCGAGCGGCAGTATGAACAGCAGACCAGCGGGCGGGGGACATTCGTGCCTCTGGTGTTCCAGCCCGGCGAAGCCTTCCAGTTCGACTGGAGCGAGGACTATGCCGTGTTGGACGGCAAGACTGTCAAACTGCAGGTGGCCCATACCAAGCTGGCGCACAGCCGCGCCTTCATTGTTCGGGCCTACCTCATCCAAACTCATGAGATGCTGTTCGATGCCCTGACGCAGGCATTTCGGGTCTTGGGCGGCGTGCCCCAACGCGGGATCTTCGACAACATGAGAACAGCCGTCGACCGGATCGGAAAAGGCAAAGCCCGACAGGTCAACGCGCGGTTCGCGGCGCTGGCCAGCCACTATCTGTTCGAAACGGATTTTTGCAATCCGGCTTCGGGTTGGGAGAAGGGGCAGGTCGAGAAGAACGTCCAGGATGCTAGGCGGCGGTTGTGGCAACCGATGCCCAGCTTTCCTGACATGGCGGGCCTGAATGACTGGCTTGAGGAGCGATGCATCGCGCAGTGGGGCGAGATCCAGCATGGCGTCATGCCCGGCACCGTCGCTGACGTGCATGCCATTGAGGTCGCCAGCCTGATGCCGCCGGGCAAACCCTTTGACGGGTTTGTCGAGCATGCCAAGCGCGTATCACCGACCTGCCTGATCGCCTTTGACCGCAATCGTTACAGCGTGCCGGCATCCTTTGCCAACAGGCCGGTCAGCCTGCGGGTCTATCCCGAACGACTGGTCATCGCCGCCGAAGGGAAGATCCTGTGCGAACATGTTCGGGTCATAGAGCGCTCGCATCACAAGCCGGGGCGGACGATCTATGACTGGCGGCACTATCTCGCGGTCGTCCAGCGCAAACCCGGTGCCCTGCGTAACGGCGCGCCATTCCTCGAGATGCCCGAAGCCTTCCGTCAATTGCAGGGGCACCTGCTCAAGCGTGTAGGTGGCGACCGGGAGATGGTGGAAATCCTGTCCCTCGTTCTTCACCACGACGAACAGGCCGTCCTGTGCGCCGTTGGTCTGGCACTGGAAGCAGGTGTTGCCACCAAAATCCATATTCTCAATGTTCTGCATCGCCTGATCGACCCCAAGGCGCCGCCGGCATCGCCGATTGATGCCCCTCAGGCTTTGCGCCTCACCCAGGAGCCCAAGGCCAATCTCGATATTTACGATACGTTGAGGGAGACCCGTCATGCGTCATGACCCTGCCAGTGCTGCGATAGTTGTCATGCTGCGCGGCCTCAAGATGTTCGGCATGGCCCAGGCTGCCGGTGATTTGATCGAACAGGGCGCCCCTGCCTTTGACGCTGCCGTGCCCATGCTGTCCCAGCTGCTCAAGGCGGAGATGGCCGAGCGCGAGGTCAGGTCTATCTCCTATCAGATCAAGGCAGCCCGCTTCCCTGCCTACAAGGATCTGGCCGGCTTCGATTTTGCGGCCAGCGAGATCAACGAGGCGCTCGCTCGCCAACTCCACCAGGGTGACTTCATGGATGGCGCCGACAACGTCGTGCTGATCGGCGGGCCCGGAACCGGCAAAAGCCATATGGCCACCGCCCTGGGCGTCCAGGCCGTCGAACATCACCGCAAAAAGGTCCGCTTCTTCTCAACCGTCGATCTGGTCAACGCCCTTGAGCAGGAAAAGGCCATGAACCGCTCTGGCCAACTGGCCGACCGCCTGCTGCGCCTCGACCTGCTCATTCTCGACGAGCTGGGCTATCTGCCCTTCAGTTCATCAGGCGGAGCGATGCTCTTCCACCTGCTCAGCAAACTCTACGAGCGGACGAGCGTCGTCATCACGACCAACCTTAGCTTCAGCGAATGGTCCGGCGTATTTGGCGATGCGAAAATGACGACGGCATTGCTGGATCGGCTCACCCATCACTGCCACATCCTGGAAACCGGAAACGACAGCTTCCGCTTCCGCGCCAGCACTGCTGCACCAAAAGTCAGAAAGGAGAGACCCGCATGTTGACCCTGCCCATCAGCGGCAGCACATAAACCAAACACGCCTGGGTCAATTCTCAATGAAAACCCCGGGTCACATCTCAGTGCAACTCAACA
>NZ_SMBO01000035.1 GCF_004342985.1 Novosphingobium sp. PhB57 | reverse complement strand
TGTTGACCCTGCCCATCAGCGGCAGCACATAAACCAAACACGCCTGGGTCAATTCTCAATGAAAACCCCGGGTCACATCTCAGTGCAACTCAACACTCTGCCCGATGACGAGAAAAAATTGTTCGAATCCATGCGGGTTGTGCATAGCGTCACCGCGTCGCTCCGCGAAATCATGTCTCCCGACGAAGTCGATCCGGCGCGAAGGGTGATGCAGCATGAGCATCCGCTAGTTCGCACGGACAGCAATGGCAGCAAGTCACTCGTCATCGGATCAACCGCCGATCTGATCGTCGGCAAGAGCCGGGCCGAGAGCCGCGCGATCCTTGCGCGCCTGCTGGAATGGTCAGTGCAACCTGCTTTCAGTTACCGCCACGAGTGGGAGGACGGGGACTGCGTGGTCTGGGACAACACTTCCGCGTTGCACCGTGTTATTCCTTACGGCGAAAACTCGGGCCGTCTGATGAACCGCACGACGATCGCCGGGATAGAAGCCCCCGCTTAATCTGGTGTTCGGAGCCGATGGAGTGGCGGGTTTTGATCGCAGCCGACGTTCAGGAGGTCGCGTCGGGACGGCGACAATTGGGTCGCGATCTGCCGTCTGCACCCGGCGGCGTCGCATTGAAGACTGAACGGCAAGGATGGGTCGGCGTGGGAAAGGGCTGATCGAATTGCGAACTCGCCCTACGTGCTGCTAATGGCAAACCCCCATTTCTACCGGTGTGAGCTCATCTGCATGTCGCGAATGTCGTCTATGGCCGTGATCGCCGCCTTGATCATGGCGAGCCCCTTGCGAGCAGAGGACAGGCTCAGCGTCGACATTTATGCCATTCCGTCGCAATCTATTGTCGACGCGGTGGAAACGGCAAGCGTCGACCTTGCTGCCCGAGGTATGACGACGTTTCGTGCCCAAGGCTACCCGGCGCACGTCACACTTTACCTGACGCAGTACCCGGCATCTGCAATGCCTGCGCTGAAAGCCGCTGTTGCCAAGGCTGCAAAGGCGTGCAGGACAATACCTCTGTCGGTCACTGGCCTGGAGAAAAGCGCCTCCAACTGGCTCTTTCTAAAGGTCGACCGAACTGCAGCTCTGCAGCGATTGGCCGACGAAATTACGCTTGCGGCAGAACCACTGCGATCGCACGATTTAACAGCCCCGGCGTGGATTCACGAACACCCCGCGAAGCTTCCGGCATTCGAACGCTATGGATCGCCAAACGTTTTCATGCAGTTCGATCCACATCTGACCCTGCTCGCTAATGAGGCCAATCCGAACCTGAGCGAATATATGGCAGATGCGGCGCCCCGCGCGCGCCGTACCGCGGGCCTAGTGAGGGGGATTGGTCTGGGGGTCGTCGACACGAACGGCCAATTAATCAAGACCCTGGCGGAATATCGCTGCAGAGCATGATCGAGCTTGTTGAGAACAGTGGTATGCACCCATCGTTGGCAACCCACGAGCATTGTCACATATCTGTCATATTGACGCGCCGCGAAAGGTTGGCCTAGCTCTCCGCATATTGGAGACCTGCCTTGAAGTTCAAATTGCCGATTGCAGCTGCGGTCACCGCGACCGTGCTTATTGCTACATCTGCGGCTTCGAATGAAAGACCCAAGGGTTACCTCGAGCCGGGCGAATTCGATGTGACGCATGTCGTAGAGCCGGCGCCGCGTCCGGGCGATCCGCGCTACGAAACTGACCGCAAAATCTTCAACGCAACCCGCAAGCTCGTCGATACGCCGCGATGGAAGTTGGCGGCGCAGGATGCCGACTATACCGTACCGGCACTGGCGCGCGATTTCAGCTGCGCGGTGGGCGTCCAGCTCACACCAAAGAATGCTCCGAAGCTGATGATGCTGATTGAGCGCGCTGGCTCGGATACTGGCGCGCAGTCGAGCGAGGCGAAAGCCGTCTACCAAAGGCATCGCCCCTTCACGATCGACAAGGGCCGGATCTGCCAGCCCGAGTCCGAGCTCTATGATGAAAAGAAGCATCGGATGAGCTATGATTATCCTTCCGGCCATACGACTTGGGGATGGACCTGGGCTCTTGTCCTCTCAAGCATCGCGCCGGATCGTGCTCAGCCGATCCTGGAGCGTGGCCGGGCATACGGCGACAGCCGCTTCGTCTGTGGGGCTCATAATGAGAGTGCTGTCGAGGCGGGCATGCTGTCGGCCACTGCCACGATGGCATTAGTGCAGACCAAGCCGGAATATCAGGCTGATCGCGAGGCTGCGAGAGCTGAACTCGATGCCCTGCGCCAAAGCGGTGAGAAGCCTTCCGGATGCGATGCCGAAGCCTCGTTGCTAAACCAGCGGGTGATGCCGCGCTTCTGAAAGCGGGCTCATGCTCGCGTCATTGTTGCTTCCCCTGATGTGACCAGCTTAGAGTTGCTTCGTTGGGACTTACCGAGCTGGAAAATGGCACTTCAGACGCATGCTCTTCCTTATCGCCTGGTAGGCGACAGCTTCGAAGTCCTGCTGGTAACTTCGCGGCGCAAGCGAAAGTGGATTCTTCCTAAGGGCAAGATAGAGATCGGCGAGACAGCGGCGCAGCGCGCGGCCATCGAAGCTTTTGAGGAAGCCGGGGTACGCGGCACTGTCTCCGCCAAGCCGCTGTTGGCGTCCTCCTTGGCAGACCCCAGTCGAGCCCATATCTACCCGCTCGCAGTGCTGGAAGAACTCGAGCAGTGGCCCGAAATGGCCTTGCGACAGCGTGCCTGGTTTTCATTTCCAGAGGCACGGGCAAGATTGAAAAATGAGGGAGTGCTTCATGCTCTCGATTCTTTTGCCGCGACGATTTTTCATGACGGCGGCCCTGTTGTCCCGATGGGCTAGGGGGGACTGTCAGGAATTCCGTGTGTGGGCAGGCGGTCGATCATCAGGCCGCCATGGCTCTGATGAAGCGTTCGCCGAAGATCACGGCAAACTGTGC
>NZ_SMBO01000034.1 GCF_004342985.1 Novosphingobium sp. PhB57 | reverse complement strand
CGAGGACCCCCGACCTTTCATCTGGAAGGCCGATCCGGACGAAATTATAGCCGCTGTACGGCGCGGGCACCAAGTGTTGGAATCAATCCACTAGCGGAAGCGAAGCGACATCGATCTGGTCGGCTAATGAAGGCCGCGCGTGCAACGTTGCCGATGTAAGCAGCATTGCAACCATAATGGTCAGCGGTACTTTCTGACTGGAAGTCGCTTTTCTCTGTGCCTTTTGCGCCAAAGCCGAATTTTCCCGCATATCACACCCCTTTTCAAGCAAAGAAAGCATTTGCGAAACCATTCCGTCAAATCGCGATTTTTTAATAACCCATAGCAATAGCCTATGGATTGGCGCCTGGCCGGGCGCGGTGGTTCGTCACGGATCAGGCTGGCCCCGAAGGCGGGAAAGGATTGCTGGCTGTTATCGCTGCATGGCGGCTGGTGGTACCTGCAAAGGCGCATTACTTTCGAACACCGGGTTTGAAGCGGTGTCACTATGCTAAGTCATGCTAGGGTTTTACAGGGAGTTCCAAACTTTCCTTTGGTTTGAATTAGCGCTATAAGCCTTAGTATGGCTGCCGGAAACTGAGGAAAGCTGAACCAGCTTCAGCAACGGCCGGATGGCGCACTTGTCGATGCGGCCTGGCTGGAGCGCGGCGGCTACTCCTCCTCGCTTCGCAGCCAGTACGTCAAGGCGGGATGGCTCCATCAGCCGGCTCCACGCGTATATCGCCGCGGAAACAGTCCGCTCGGCTGGCGTGAGGCCATCATATCCCTCCAGACCTTCCTCGAGAGCGACGTGAGCGTGTGCGGGCGAAGCGCGCTGGAGAAACTGGGGTACGGCCACTCTGGGGCGGCGCAGGGAGGTTCACCTCTATGGCGCGCAAAGGCCGCCCGGTTGGCTTGCTGCCTTGCCCCTCGAGGTCGAGTTTGTCTGGCACAACAGCCGGCGGCTGTTTCCTGATAATCCGGTCGTCACGCAATCCGATGACGCACAGAGCGGTGCGAGCGATGAGCCGCTTCACTTCCTGCCGGGCGGTTTTCTGATCAGTGGCGGAACAGCCAAATGGGGCCTGCGCCTCGCCAGCGCCGAACGGGGCCTGTTCCAGCTTCTCGACGAACTGCCGGGCCGCGAAACCTTCCACCAGGTCGACATGCTGATGCAGGGCCTGGCGAACCTCAGTCCGCGCAGCCTGCAGGTCCAGCTGGCATCCTGCACCAGCATCTTGAAGATACGCTCAGCGACCGCTGCTTCCACCGGATTGATCGTCCGGCTCCCACGGATGTGCTCTCCACGCCCGTCCAGGTTTTTGACGACCTCGTAGCCATAGGAGGTTGCCTCCACCGGACTTACCCTGCTCCACGCGTCTCCGGAGGCCTCTGCGGGTCTTGTCAGCGAGGTCTTTCAGAAAGAGCGCATTCATCGTGCCCTTCAACCCGATATGGAGAGCCTCTATCCTTGATTGGTATTTTCGCGACATTCTGGCGCAATTACTTTAAAATTGTGGCCTTGTAGGCGCCATGACAAATTTTTAACCCAGTAAGCATATACACGACTGGCGGTCTTCGTCAGTGTTGCTTCATGGCTGCGCTACGGCCACAAGCCGCGCGCGTGAAAGGAATCAGGATCACGCGGATCAGAACCACGTTTGCCGGGCGGAAAGGCGGCTATCCGGGATGCGGCATCCATGGATTTGAAGCCAGATGAAAGAGGACCTCGGTCGCAGTTTCGGATCCCAAGAGGCAGATACCGGGCCTGCTCCCGCAGACGACAGAACTGACGAGGCGCACGCGCTGCAGCCGGGCACTGATCGCGATTTACCGGGAACTGGCGGTTGGACTTGAGCGGACGTGGGGTTCGCGCGACGCGGCTCTCGATGCGCTTCAGGATGCTTCCGCGAAACTGGCCGCCGGCGCCCGCATCGGCGCGGTCCATAACCCGCGCGCCTATCTGCGGCGCATGGCCTTCAATCTTGGCCAGAACAGGCGGCGCTCGCTCTCCCGCAGCGTGCCTGTAGACCGCTTCATTCTGGACACTGTGGCCGACGAGGCCCCCGATCCTGAGCGCATGGCTGCTTCCGCCAACGAACTCGCCCGCGCCTTGGCATTCGCGCAGCACTTGCCTGAGCAAAGGCGCACCATATTTTTCCTGAGGTGGGTCGATGATCTCTCCACCGGCGAGATCGCGGGAAGGCTCGGCCTGCGCCGCCGTACCGTCCAGAAGGAATTGGCACGCGCTGCTGATTTCCTTCGTCGCCGGTTGGAGAATGGCGGCGAAGCACAGGGCGACGACGCCTGCTGAGATTTATTTTGAGGCAGGGGACGCCTTTTCGTTTCCCGGGTGTCTGGATGTGGGACCAACAGGGCTTCCTCCTCAGCGGGTTAGGGTGATCATCGCCTGACATCGGCAGGTGGTGGCCGCAGGGTGCCGGGCCGGATGCTTGCAGAGCGGATCCTGCGAGCGATTGGCCGGGTTCCCGCAACCCATAGGAGGTCGCCCTGAGCGGCTGGGAACGCATGAACGCGGGCCGACGCGCAGATGTGCCTGGCGCGAGCCTTTTCGATGCAGGCGCGTGCGCCGAAGGGCTGTCCGGCGTTGCACTGGCAGATGCCGGCCTTTGCGGCACAAGCCTGCCGACAGTGAAAATGGCCGGCACCGGCGAACGGGCGTCTTCTTCTGCCCAGGGCAAAGGTGCCGTGACCGGCCGGCACCGCCGAACTCTGGCATCCTGGCAAGTGGACACTGCCAAACGCCTCCTGCGCTCTCGCTTGAACGAGCCTGTCGCAATCGCCGAAATCGCCGGTGCCTGCGGTCTCTCGCCATGCTACTTCATCAAGGCGTTCACCGGCACGGTCGGCATCACGCCCTACACCTGGCTGATAGATCGGCGCCTTGAGATGGCTTGTTACTTGATCGACGGATCATCCATGTCGCTTGCCCAGATTGCGCTCGACTGCGGGTTCTGCGATCAAAGCCATCTTACGCGGACATTTGCCAAGCGATTGGGAACGACACCTGCCAGATGGCGACAGTCGCGTTCCTGCCTTGGCACCGGTTCCGAGGTTCACCCGCGATAGCGGCTCCTCAGTCGCGGCTTGCTTTCCTGCCTGTGCGGCGGCGTTTGCATCGGCAGGCGTTTGCGCGCCTTTACCCATATCCTGCCGCTCTGGAGGTCGGATTTCCGCCGTCCGGTACAGATAGGCGAAGCATCCTTGGCCCATCGCGCGCTCGATGTCTGGATAACCGGCTGCCGTAGCGGCGATCTTTGCTTTACCGGTCATCGATATGTTTGCCTCCACGCGGCCGCCAAAGAGCGGATAAATTGAAGAAGGGAATGGGACGAACGGAATCCGTATGTCGTGTCGGTGAATTTTGCATCATGTGCATGGCAATTGCGTGCCTGAGCATTGTCGCGGTTCCGACGATCCTTCTTCTAATCTGAATCTGCCAAAACCGCTGGACCTGTCTGACCGAAACTCCAAGCCAGCGCGCACGTTTCTCGAGCGCAGACGCCTGTCGCCGCTCGTCTTGGCGCGTCGTTACGGGCGAAGGCCGATATGGCTGTCATCATTCCCTCGAATTGTTCAGACGATCTGCCTTCCGGCGCCTGTTTCCTGCCTTGCGCATTCAACGCGGCAAGTCCGCTCGACCTGCTAATTCTATTACTGTTGAGTTTCACTGAGAACTGACCCGGAGGACGCGGATGAAATGTTGCATCACCATAGAGGTAGTTCATGTATTCTTACGCAGACAGGATCCGGGCAGTTTTCAGTGAAACTCAACAGCGTTACCCCTTTCTCGCAGAGACGTAGATACATTTGTCGACACGTGTCGTGGCTCTGATAGTGTATCACCATTGTAGATACACAGGAGTTTGATATGGGAGTTCAGGTCAGAAAGTGGGGGAATAGCGCAGCAATCCGAATTCCCTCAGCCATCATGGCGGCAGCCGCACTAAGTGTCGGGCAGGAGGTGGAAGTGCGCGAGAAAGACGGGAAACTCATCATCGAGCCTGTCTCTAAGCCGGTCTTCACTCTGGAAGCCTTGCTTGCTGAAATGAAGCCAGAGACCTTCCCCGAGATTGTTGATTTTGGGCCCCCCGTTGGTAACGAGCTTCTTTAATCCAGAGCGCCTACGTTCCCGATACCGGTGATATTGTTTGGGTTCAGTTTAATCCTCAGGCAGGTCATGAGCAGGCGGGGCACCGCCCTCCACTGGTGCTCTCTCCATCGGCGTACAACGAGATGCGGGGCATGATGATTTGCTGCCCGATGACTGGCCAGATCAAGGGCTATCCGTTTGAGGTCATCGTGTCCCAGTCTCCAGCGAGTGCCGTGCTGTCTGATCAGGTGAAAATTCTGGATTGGAAAGTACGTGGGGCAAAGAAAAAGGAGGCTGTGACGGCTTCGGTAATTGCGGAAGTTAAAGCGAAAATTGCTGCATTACTTACGCTTTATCAATTCGGCAAGTTATATCATCAATATACACATTATTTCGCCGTAAGACAATCAAGATAATTGAACTAGATCAAGGGTTTTATGTTTGAAAGTAACCCTAAGCAAAACGAGATGATGGTTTAGAGCCCGCCCCGAAATTTGTTGAGCAATATTAGCATGTTGTGATTCACGCCGTCCTGCGAGAGATGGAGTGATCAATGGCATGGACTGGTATTGCCCGGCAGGAGCATAGCCGGAAAGGGTTGCGCTATTCCAGCGATATGACGGACAGGGAGTGGGAATTG
>NZ_SMBO01000033.1:0-3176 GCF_004342985.1 Novosphingobium sp. PhB57 | reverse complement strand
CAAATACATACGACGTGTCATTATATATCTGGCTGAGATAAATCGTCCCACCTGTAAACAACGCGGCCTCTATGCAGGGTTGTCGTTGATGGTGTGGATTCTCAAGCGTGAGGTAAGAGCATTTGGTGGATGCCTTGGCATGTACAGGCGAAGAAGGACGTGGCACGCTGCGATAAGCGTCGGGGAGCTGTGAGCAAGCTTTGATCCGGCGATTTCCGAATGGGGAAACCCACCTTCACCATTTCTCTCGATGGATGGGCAACCAGTCATTGAGTGAGGTGGATAAGGTATCATCAGGTTGAATACATAGACTTGGTGAAGCGAACCCGGGGAACTGAAACATCTAAGTACCCGGAGGAAAAGACATCAACCGAGATTCCGTTAGTAGTGGCGAGCGAACGCGGACCAGGCCAGTGCCTTCATTTTAACTAGCAGAACACTTTGGAAAGAGTGGCCATAGCGGGTGACAGCCCCGTATGCGAAAGCGATGATGAAGGACTCGAGTAGGGCGGGACACGTGAAATCCTGTCTGAACATGGGGGGACCACCCTCCAAGCCTAAATACTCGTACATGACCGATAGCGAACACAGTACCGTGAGGGAAAGGTGAAAAGCACCCCGATGAGGGGAGTGAAACAGTACCTGAAACCGAATGCTTACAAGCAGTAGGAGCCTCTTTAGGGGGTGACTGCGTACCTCTTGCATAATGGGTCAGTGACTTAATGTACCATGCGAGCTTAAGCCGTTAGGTGTAGGCGCAGCGAAAGCGAGTCTGAATAGGGCGACAGAGTATGGTGTATTAGACCCGAAACCCGGCGATCTAGGCATGACCAGGTTGAAGGTGCGGTAACACGCACTGGAGGACCGAACCGGTGAATGTTGAAAAATTCTCGGATGAGTTGTGTTTAGGGGTGAAAGGCCAATCAAGCCGGGAAATAGCTGGTTCTCCGCGAAATCTATTGAGGTAGAGCGTCGGATGTATGCCGTTGGGGGTAGAGCACTGGATGGTTGCGGGGGTCGCGAGATCTACCAATACTAACCAAACTCCGAATACCAACGAGACTTATCCGGCAGACAGACGGCGGGTGCTAAGGTCCGTCGTCAAAAGGGAAACAGCCCTAACCTACAGCTAAGGTCCCCAAGTCATCACTAAGTGGGAAAGCATGTGGGAATCCCAAAACAACCAGGAGGTTGGCTTAGAAGCAGCCATCCTTTAAAGAAAGCGTAACAGCTCACTGGTCTAATTAAGGGTTCCTGCGGCGAAAATGTAACGGGGCTAAAGTGATGCACCGAAGCTTAGGGTTCAGATCTTTGATCTGAGCGGTAGCGGAGCGTTCCGTAAGCGAGTGAAGCGATCTGGTAATGGGTCGTGGACGTATCGGAAGTGCGAATGCTGACATGAGTAGCGATAAAGAGGGTGAGATGCCCTCTCGCCGAAAGACCAAGGGTTCCTGCTTAAAGCTAATCTGAGCAGGGTGAGCCGGCCCCTAAGACGAGCCCGAAGGGGGTAGTCGATGGGAACCACGTTAATATTCGTGGGCCTGGTGGTGTGTGACGGATCTCGTGTATTGTACAACCTTATTGGATTGGTTGTGCTTTGAAGAGGTTCCAGGAAATAGCCCCACCGTATAGACCGTACCCGAAACCGACACAGGTGGTCAGGTAGAGTATACCAAGGCGCTTGAGAGAAGTATCCTGAAGGAACTCGGCAAATTGCCTCCGTACCTTCGGAAGAAGGAGGCCCCGGCTATGCGCAAGCACTGTCGGGGGGCACAGGCCAGGGGGTAGCGACTGTTTAGCAAAAACACAGGACTCTGCTAAGTCGGCTTCAAGACGACGTATAGGGTCTGACGCCTGCCCGGTGCCGGAAGGTTAAGAGGAGGAGTGCAAGCTCCGAATTGAAGCCCCGGTAAACGGCGGCCGTAACTATAACGGTCCTAAGGTAGCGAAATTCCTTGTCGGGTAAGTTCCGACCTGCACGAATGGCGTAACGACTTCCCCACTGTCTCCAGGATATGCTCAGCGAAATTGAATTCTCCGTGAAGATGCGGAGTACCCGCGGTTAGACGGAAAGACCCCGTGCACCTTTACTGCAGCTTCAGAGTGGCATTAGGATAGAATTGTGTAGCATAGGTGGGAGGCTTTGAAGCAACGGCGCCAGCTGTTGTGGAGCCATAGGTGAAATACCACCCTGTTATGTTCTGATGTCTAACCTCGCACCGTTATCCGGTGCAGGGACCCTCTGTGGCGGGTAGTTTGACTGGGGCGGTCGCCTCCTAAAGAGTAACGGAGGCGCGCGATGGTAGGCTCAGGCCGGTTGGAAACCGGCTGCAAGAGTGCAATGGCATAAGCCTGCCTGACTGCGAGATTGACGAATCGAGCAGAGACGAAAGTCGGTCATAGTGATCCGGTGGTCCCTCGTGGAAGGGCCATCGCTCAACGGATAAAAGGTACGCCGGGGATAACAGGCTGATGATTCCCAAGAGCTCATATCGACGGAATCGTTTGGCACCTCGATGTCGGCTCATCACATCCTGGGGCTGGAGCAGGTCCCAAGGGTTTGGCTGTTCGCCAATTAAAGTGGTACGTGAGCTGGGTTCAGAACGTCGCGAGACAGTTTGGTCCCTATCTGCCGTGGGCGTCGATACTTGAGAGGAGTTGACCCTAGTACGAGAGGACCGGGTTGAACATACCTCTGGTGTACCTGTCGTGGCGCCAGCCGCGCAGCAGGGTAGCTATGTATGGAAGGGATAACCGCTGAAAGCATCTAAGCGGGAAGCCTCCCTCGAGATTAGGTATCATAGAGTCGTGATAGACCATCACGTTGATAGGCCGGGTGTGGAAGTGGGGTAACCCATGGAGCTAACCGGTCCTAATAACTCTGTTCATGCTTGATGAATCCCACCATCAATGACAGCCCTGCTACCAAGCAGAGCATCGTCAAGGATGTTCGGACGATCATCCAGCCAGATATACAGCTCCAAACAGGAGCAGCACGGGCAACATCGATTAAAAAACAGCACGCCGTCTCCATTGCTTGGTGACCATAGCGTCAGTGACCCACCCGATCCCATCTCGAACTCGGCCGTGAAACCTGACAGCGCCAATGGTACTAACGCTCAAGCGTTGGAAGAGTAGGACGTCGCCAGGCATTGAAGCCGGCGTGCTGTAAAAAA
>NZ_SMBO01000032.1 GCF_004342985.1 Novosphingobium sp. PhB57 | reverse complement strand
CGATCTCGATACCCGTTCGCATGCCGCATCGTCGCACGGCACCGAAAGAATGGGAATCCCTCAAGCGGACTCATTCGTTCCGATCAATCCACTAGGCAGGGATTGCGTCGCGCACGCCCGTATGTTCTTCAACAGCCGCGACCTCGATCTTGCCCATGCAGAGCCCGGCAGCTTCTCCATGATGCCGACCGATGCGATGATCGCTGACCTCCGTCGCGACTATGCTGCTATGGCGGGCATGATCTTCGGCGATGTGCCGGACTTCGATGCCATCCTCGCGACCGTCGATACGCTCCAGCGCTCATTGAATGAGTCAGCCGCCTAATTAACACCCATGGCGTTCCTCTTGTTCGAAATTCGTAAATGTATTCCTGACATGAGCAGCCGGATGTCTGAAGGACTCGAACCATCCCGTCATGCGGGCATAAGCTCGTTCAACGGCGTGCAGAAACCCAAAGATTAAATGGTATAGTAAGACCTCACGATAACTTTCCGATGCCTTCATTAGCGTCGGCCTCGCACCGGCTTCCGGCTAGGTGTGCTTGTCTTGACCGAAACGGATGGCTCGCTCGCCATTTCCTTTCTGCGAGGTGCACGCAAAGGCGGTGCAACGCCGAAGCCTTCAGTGCCGGCCTTGGCTTCCTCATGGAATCCGGGTTCAGGTGCCGATCGCGTGGTGATCCTAAAGATGTCTGGAATTTCCCGGCCACGCATGTGATTATCGCCGCACTGGATCGCAGATGTCCGGGACATAGGAATCATGAGGTGCGTATAGATGCGTGAACGAAGGGCGCTGGCGCGTCGTACCCCGATATCGAATCGGGCCGGACAAACGCTCCTACGGGTCGCCGTCGTTGCCTTGACGATCCTGATCGCTGTCTATGCCGCGGCGAATGTCGTGCATATCGAAAAACATCCGAGCGTGGCTGCCGTCAAGCGGTAAGCTGCGACATCAGAGCTCGGTCTGGGGCGGCTGCCGTGTAAAGGCTCAGTTGCGAAAGAACGGTATCGGAAGCGACGTAACCCGGCCTGCCGATCTGCGCCGTAAGCGATCGGCATCAGCGGCCTTTTGCTGCGCTTTTGCCAAGCTGTCCGTCTCGCAGATCTCGTCCTCAAGCCCGCGCGACGCCAAATCATGGCGCATTCCATCACGGCTATCCAGCTCGCGCATCGATTTCTCCTAGTTGGCAAGCGATATTTCAGGTGTATTTGCGCTTATTCCGTTCGCTGCCCCTATCGGTAATAACACGGATTTTCAGATTTGTGAAAGCTCTGTGAGAAGATGTGCCGGTTTCTATTATGGGGAACGATTAGGTATTGGCGCTTTTTGAACTTGGGTTGTTCCGTCATGTTTTACTCCGGGAAACACGACAGGGTTTTCGAATTTCGAGAGCGCCCGGTATCCAGGGTATTATGGCAGCGCTGTTCCAGCGCCCAAATGGACACGGCGCGGATGGCGGTGATGTCACCCTAGGCGCGGTTCGGAGCAACCGGTGTCCGGTGGCGGTCAGCGGCCCGGTCCGCCGAAAATCCAACCGGCTCTTCCTGCTGTTGTTTGCGGCGCCGACCGGCCCCTATTTCCTCGCCTGCCGGGGGAGGCTCCTCGCGGCCGATTCCGGTCCTGCGCTTCGCAACGGCCTGGCGGTTCGGGTGCCCGCTGAAACCGTTCCTCAAGGTCTGCCCATCGCCCGGAAATGGCTCTGCGAGGAGCACCGCCAGCTGAAGTCAAAAGGAGCTGCTGCGCGCAGACCAAGTACAAAACGACTTAGTGTTCATAAGTGAACACTAAGTCGTTTCATTTCGAGAAATCTGAAAAGTTAACTGCGTTGACCCTCTAACCATCCTCGCGCAATGGATTGCTACGAATTGTTCGGGGGGCAACAATGCCAACGGGTCGTGTAGCATTCTTCAATGCTGCGAAAGGATATGGCTTTATCTCGCCGGATAATGGCGGGGGCGACTGCTTTGTTCATACCGATGCGCTGGGAGCTTCCGGCCTAACCAATCTTGTTGCAGGCGAGGCGGTGGCTTACCAAGTGCTGACGGCGCGGAACGGCAAGCGATCTGCTGTCAATATAAGCCGTTTGGGCTGATAGCATTCTGTCACGGGGGCGAGCATGCTACCGATATCGCAAGCAGTTATATCGGGTCTCGGGGAGCAGCGAAGCATTTCTGAAATGACCAGAAAGGGCTCGCGGGATCGAAGGTGGAACGCGGCTGCGCCGGGACCGCCAGTCGCGCCATTTCCGCCGCAAATTCCCGTTTGACGCTCTCTCCGCCGCCGCTTTCGGAGTAGCTTGTAGTCAGGTCTCGCGCGGGGAATATCGCGGGCAATCGCAGGGTTCATTCATAGCAGATCCCCGGTGGGGGCGGCGGCTTCGTGCCGGGCGTTGCAGGTGTCCACGGCACATAACCACGGGGCTTGAAGATGTCCTGTTCGAGCGAGGCGAGGTGTTCTCATTCCTGTGCGCTAATGGTCCCAGCCGGCGATGCCCCGCTCCTGCTGGCAATAGAAATGACCGCGGAAGCTAACGGTTTCTTCTCGATCTGCACCCTTGGCATGGCCAGCATGCGGTAAGGTTCTTCAAGCAGCATTTGCCATGCTTCCCCTTGTTCACCAGCTAGGTTCTCGGCGGGTCCGACACCGGCCTCGGTCAGCAGTTTCGTTTCAAAATCACTCTGCCGTTTATGCGCCGCCTCGAGAGCCGAGCGCTGTTCCCGAGAGCTGTTCGGAGCCGGAACGGAGGCGGGCGCGGCTACTGGTATCGCCAGGGCAAAAGAGGAAAGAAGAACCTTCGTCTGACAAACTGGTGGAGGCTACGTCGATAGCAAATCGGACCGAGTTTCGAGTGAACTCGAGAGGGGGGTCAGAATCGGCTATACGCGTTTCCTACCGTGCCTGACCGGGGAATTGTGCTCCAAATCGAGTGTCCCTTGAGGGCGGTTGGTGCTGTCCAGCGCAACGTGACAGGGATATCATGGAACTGTCGAGCAACATTGACCGGGCGCAGCTTGCAAAGCGCGGCTCCCCCTTCCTCAACACCGGCCAGGCAGCGGCCTATCTCAAGATTTAAGCCGCCTTTTGAAGCAGCTTCGCCGCAAGCGCGGACCGATCGCCGTCGACCACTTCAATACGGGTCATCGCCATGCCGATCTCGTGCAGGGCGGCATGGACGATCAAGGCAAAAATCTCGTGAGCGCGCGCGAATACATTGCTCATGGGTTTCGCGACAGGCTGCCGAGATCGTGTCCCTCGAACTGGGGCCTCATACCGAGCATGAGATCGCAGTGGGGCTCAGCGGTTCTGCGGCCCGCGATCCGTCTTGTCATCTGCTATTTCTCTTCTCCTTCATTTGTGACCTAAGTCGGCGACGCCTCGGTCCAAATGCAGTTTCCACGATCGATGAGACTCATAGCGGCGGACGGCAAGCCGAGCCCGAAACGCGATGGAGCGAGTCGGTCGCTCCCGCACTTTTGTTGTTATGACGAACATCGGCCTTTCATCATGGCGCGAGTGATCCCAGCGTGCAGGAAAGCAGCTTCGACTAGCAGTGCTCCGCCCGTTCGTGCGGTGAAGCTCGCAACGCTGGCGGACACCGTTCCTGCTGGCAAGCGCTGGCTGCACGAGATGAAATATGATGGTTACGGCGTGCTGCTGAGCGTTGGCGGCGGCGAGGCGGTGGTGCTCGATACCGAGGGTCGCTCCAGCTTTCAGGTGCTGCAGAATGCACTGAAAAGCGCGCCCGGCTCGATCGACTATTTCGCGTTCAACCAACTGGAGTCCGATGGCGAGGACCTGACCCAGCTGGCACTGACCGAGCGCAAGCCGGAGCTCGCGAAGATCCTCCCTCAGGGTAAGTCGCGTTTTCCCTATTCGGATCACATTGCGGGCAATGGTGAGAACTTGCTAAACCAGTTCCGCGCCGCGTGCCTCGAGGGAGTCATCTCCAAGCCGGCCGATGGCCGGTACGTCGGCTCGCGATCGGGAGGCTGGCTCACGACCAAATGTATCAAGCGTCAGGAATTCGTCGTGGTCGGATGGACGCCGTCGGACAAGTCGCGGCTTTTCCGATCGCTGATCCTGGGCGTCTCCGAGGATGGAGTGCTCCGTTACGCCGGCAAGGTCGGCACCGGTTTTGACAACCAAGAGATCATCGGCCTGATGGTGGTCATGGCACCGCTCGAACAGGAGGCGCCGGCGGTGAAGGCGCCGCGCGCAGAGGTTCGTGGGGCGCACTGGCTGCGACCCAAGCGGGTGGCGGAGATCGCGTTTAGCGAGATGACCAATGTGAGAACGCTCCGGCATCCCTTCTATCTGGGTCTACACGAAGACAAGAAGCACGAGGCGGTAGTGATGGAAACGGAGGCGCCGGTGAAGGCGGCGACGATACCGGCCAGGTCGGTCGTCATCAGCAACCCTGACCGCGTCATCTTTCCCGAGGGCAAGATGAGTAAGGGCGAGCTGGCGGATTACTACGCGCAAGTTGCTCCGATCATGCTGCCCTGGGCTGGATCCGGACCGATCAGTCTTGTGCGCTGCCTCCAGGGCCGCGCTAAAAAATGCTTCTTCCAGAAGCATGACGCGGGCAGTTTCCGAGATGCCGTGCGGCATGTCGCGATTCGTGAAAAGGACGGGCATGATGAGCCCTATCTCTTCCTCGACACAGCAGAGGGTCTGTTCACTTGTGTGCAGATGGGCACGATCAAGTTTCATGGGTGGGGTTCGAGGATTGAAGACGTGAAGAAGGCTGACCGCCTCGTCTTCGATCTCGATCCCGATGTCGGCCTCGATTTCGAGAATGTGCGCAGTGCCGCCTTCCAGTTTTGCGAAATCCTCCAGACCCTGGGCCTCGAGACCTTTCCGATGCTGACCGGCGGCAAGGGCGTGCATGAGATTGCGCCGCTGGTCTCGGAGGCGGAGTGGCTGGAAGTGAAGGACTTTGCGCATCGGCTGGCGCAGGCAGTTGCCAAGAGCGACCCCGAGCATTTCACCGCCGCCTTGCCAAAAGTGCAGCGCAAGGGCCGCATATTCGTCGATTATCTTCGCAACCAGCGCGGGACGACGGCGGTCATGCCCTTTGCGGTCCGCGCGCGTGAAGGCGCACCGGTCGCAGTACCGATCACCTGGAAGGAAAAGGAGATGATCGACAAGCCATCGTACTGGAGCATCCGCGATGGTACCGATCTGGTAAAGCGGGCCGGCTCGAAGGCGCTCAGCGGTTGGAGGCGCGCCGACCAGACCTTGCCCGACCTATGAAAATCGCCAGCTACAATGTGAATGGCGTAAATGGCCGGTTGCCGGTGCTGCTGCGCTGGCTCGAGGAAGCAGAACCCGATGTGGTTGTGCTCCAGGAGTTGAAAGCGCCGCAGGAGAAGTTTCCGGAAAGTGCCATTCGCGACCTTGGCTATGATGTCATCTGGCATGGACAAAAGTCGTGGAATGGGGTCGCGCTGCTAAGCCGCGTCGGCCATATCCACGAGACGCGGCGCGGACTTCCGGACGATCCTGACCTGGGTCAGAGCCGCTATATCGAGGCGGCAGTCAACGGCATCCTGGTTGGCGGGCTCTATCTCCCCAATGGCAATCCGCGGCCCGGCCCCAAGTTCGAGTACAAGCTGCGCTGGTTCGACCGGCTGATCGAGCATGCCGCCGGGCTGCTGGAGAGTGGGTTGCCGGTGATCCTGGCGGGTGACTTCAATGTCATTCCGACCGATCTGGACGTCTACAAGCCGGAGCGGTGGCTTGATGATGCGTTGTTCGCACCCGAAGTGAAGGCGGCCTACTTCCGGCTGCTGGACCAAGGTTGGATCGATGCCCTGCGTACGCTGCATCCGGGTGCCGTGATCTACACATTCTGGGACTATTTTCGGAACGCCTATGGCCGCAATGCCGGCCTGCGCATCGATCATCTGCTCCTCAGCCCCGCGCTCGCCGACCGGTTGCTCGAAGCGCAAGTCGACAGCCATGTGCGCAGTTGGGAAAAGACCAGCGACCATGCACCTGTCTGGATCGAGTTGGCCGACAAGCCGAAACAAAAGCGAGCCCGGAAAGCGAAGGCGTGATGAAGATCGAGAGCTTCCTGCTCAGCGAGAAGGGCTGGGTACCGAATAATTCGCGGCTGCCGGTAGTCTTCTACCGCGGGGCACTGGTTGGTGATGCTAATGGACTGGCGGACCAGTTCGAGGCCCTGTTCGAAGGTCACGGTGGGTCCCCGGACTGGCGCGACAGCGTGTTCGATTATCACCACTATCATTCGATCGCATATGAGGCTTTGGGTTTCTTTGCAGGCGAGGCGACGCTTTAGCTTGGCGGGCCAGGTGGGCGCAACGTTTCTGTAACAGCTGGCGATGCGCCATGCTGCCGACGGCGACCGGTCACCGCGCGGTCTCTGCGAGCCAGGATTTCCAAGTCGTGAGGCCTAACCGCAGGGGCCGGAAAGATTGGCGCTTTCCGCGTGGCGGCGATATCGAGGCGGCAAGAAAATGGCTTCAGGATAGCAGCGCCCGCGGCGATGCTTGGGAAGCGCTGGAGGATGCAGAACTGGATTATCAAAAGCCGTATGAGGCTTGAACGTTTTCGCATCGCCACATTCAAGGGTTCCCGCGCGGCGGTGCGGCGTCAGCACAGGCGGGACTGTCAGGAATTCCGTGTGTGGGCAGGCGGTCGATCATCAGGCCGCCATGGCTCTGATGAAGCGTTCGCCGAAGATCACGGCAAACTGTG
>NZ_SMBO01000031.1 GCF_004342985.1 Novosphingobium sp. PhB57 | reverse complement strand
GGTTGGCCTGTGCGATCGGCCACAAGGCCTGCCGCGATAACCGTTCGGTTCTCTACACCCGGTTGCCGCGGCTGATCGACGAACTGACGCTGGCCGAAGGTGACGGCCGTATCGCTGCCCGCATGAAAAGCCTCGCCCGGGTCGATCTGCTGACCTTGATCTTGGACGATTGGGGGCGTCAGCCACTCGACGGCAACGCCCGGAACCATCTGCTCGAAATCCTCGAAGACCGCTACGGTCAGCGCTCAACGCTCGTCACCAGCCAGCTTCCCGTGGCCCGCTGGCATCAGACCATAAACGATCCAACCTACGCCGACGCCATCCTGGACCGCCTCGTGCACAACGCACACCGGCTCGAACTCGAGGGTGAATCCATGGGTCGACCCGCAGTTGCCGCCGCTTGACCAAGGCGCCAACATAGGTGACATCCACGAGCAACGATCAGGCCTTCAACTGCGCGCGATCGTATCGGAACGCTGCGCGGCATCAAATCGGAATGGCTGCGCGCGATCGTCGCAATCCGCACTCGGCGGCCCATCATTTTGCTCAGCTGCGTCCTTCACGGATGACGATAGCCCTGGCCAGAACAATTTTGCTGTTTTGGACGTCGCTCAAAACTTAATCGACGCGGCGGTCATCGGGCGGGCAGGGGGGATATGTTCCGCCTTAGTCCCCATCACGGACTTAGAGTGACGTGGACCTTTCATTGCTCCCATATCCGCGTCTTCATACATTCTCATCGGCGTCTGAAGCGAAATCAGTACGCTTCCAGTTCAGGCTACAAGGAGATGCGGCATGGATCAGAAGCCAGCTAAGCTTGGAAAAAAAGTCGAACGACCCGACCGAAGAGACTGAAGGGCAGAAGGCTGGTCAGTTCGATAGCCAGACGGGGTGTGCTGGAGGCGAAGCCAATCTCTTTCGATCGGCATCCGGCAGGCAGCCTCATGATCACCGTCCCGGCTTATGGCCATTCCAAATCAATCGAAACCGACTGAACGCTCCGAGTACGGCGAGCAGACATCGCTGCTATTCATAAGAAGTTGGTGAATTCAAACTCGGTCAATGTAAATGAAAGGTGAAAGCCGATCGCGCCATAGCGTAAGCTTGGTTTCCCGGCTTACCCTCGCGAATGCTGAACTGGATGAAGGAAGATCGATCAGTTTGAGATGCTTTTGCCCATAAAGCTGCGCCCGCGCCCGGCGAGCCGCTGCACCGCCATTGAACGCAAAAGCTCTCAATTCGGGAAAACCATTCGAAAAACTCAGCAAGTCCCGGTGACGTGCATCGCGAATTGCGCTATCCAAGCTGCCGTGGCGGCTTGCGCTTTCGACGACGTCCCATAAGCCGACCCCTCTTCGCAAAATCTGCTCGACTCTTTCAGAATACGGGGTTGACGCAAAGGAAGGGATTCCGATCGTTTCGCCAATCAGCCACCAAAATGCGTTCGAAGGATGGGCATAATACTTTTGCTCGATCAACGACCGATCGCCCGGTAAGCTCCCTAGAATGACGACGCGCGTCCTCTCGTCGACCACAGCCGGAAAAGCGCTCTTTTGCATTGAATCTTGCCTATGGCCTTTGGACCCGGCCCACATCAATAGCCGCTGCGTGAGGAAATGTTCCGTTAGACGAACCAGCCCCGAAGCCCCAAATATGGCTGATCGTTCAAGCTTTAGGCAATTAGGAAACCCCTAGCGGGCAGGTCGATTTGCTGGACCAACTGGTCTGACTGGACAGGATTTTAATAACTGCCCGGCGGATCGCTCGCCGGAAAGCTCTCATCAACCTGCTCGTCGACTTGATCCCAATCGGAATTCTTTATTCCGGACTGGCTCTCCGGGCCGGCGTTGCGGACAATCCCTGAAGACCCTACCGGCCCATGGTCGTCTTCGGCGCTAGGCACTGGAACTGGTTTCGACCTGGAATACCAGAGGTAGCCCAGCCCTGCGATAATTCCTAGTTTAAACAGCCTGCCCATTTCACGCTCCCATTCATTCTGAGTGATGCTATGCTGACAAAAGTGGATTTATTTCACAACTTGATCTGCAAATACGCCCGAAACCGTCAGTGCGCCCGCTGGATCGTAGATTTCTTTCCGAATCTGGCATCAGTTTTTTTGCGACGAAGTTGCGAAGCAGCGGCCCGCTGCTTGTGGCTGGTGGACGGCGCCTTGAGCAGATCTCGGAGTGGAATTTGGTTCAAATCCCATCTGCGACAAGAGGTCCATCAGCTTTTGTCCATCCGACCTTACCCGCGAAAGCCAATGGTCATGATCCAGATGTCCAAGCGCAGACCGTTGGAATTGACCAGCGGCGCGGACGGAATCGCAGAGCAGATGCACCTTGAGAGACTTTCCGGCTTGGTCACCGGAAACCCGGTCGCTGCGCTTTGTGCGGATATCCACTTGAATGCTCCAAAAGGACAAGAGTTCTAATCGGCCACGTCTTCCTCGCAGCTAGGAAGAAACGCTTCTCGGCTCGATTAGTTGCCAGTCAGGCCACGCTTTCGCACTCACTTGATGCGCCCGACCATTTCAAAAAATGTACCGAATGATGTTTAGTGGAGCTTGCTGGCGGAGAGATTTGAAATATAACCCAACAAGGTTGAATAAAAATCTTATCAAAAATAGTTGGCGGAGTGGTCCCGTATGTCGGATAAGATCAAATATTCCACTGCGGTTAAATCAGACATAACCTCTTTTGAGTCTATTTTTCGCCGCCTGTTTTGCCATCTCCACTGCGGCGGTTAGAGTTCGGATTATGGCAGGACGGGTTACGGCCATAAGGCCTCGTGCCAAGGTCAGATCGACCATCTGCGACCATTCAACTCCTCTGATTGATAGCAATTTCAGCCAAAGTCCGTGGCTTTCCGATGCAGGGCGGTTCAGTTCGCGCGTCAATCCACTATTGTCGCCCAAATTCAGAGCTTCCTGCCGAGAAAGCGTTTCGGTGCTTATGAGGCGCCGCGCCGCGCCGCGTCGGGCTGTGTTTCGACCTCTCGTTCCGAGGTGCGCTGGCCATTGTTGCCTGTGTTGGAAAGGATTTTACGGCGCATATGGTCTGGGGGGACCCGTTTGAGACGCAAATGACTCAAGTGATGGTTTTTTCATGACAGGTCCGTGCACCTCGCGCGGCGAAGCCAAGGAAAGCGGGATCAATCGTATGGAAAACCGCGGAAAAGTCTTTTTATTCAAAGCCCCTTTGAATGCCTTCGATGGGATCACCGCTCAACCAGGCACAAGCCGGCCGCCTCCACCTATGTGACAAGCCAAATTATACGCCGACGTTTTTGAAATGCGCTGCTGCAGGAGCAGAACCTTTAACCGCTTAGCTCGTTTACGGCAAAATCCCAACTCGAACTGGAACATTCATGAGCGATATGATCGATATCAATACTGCCACAGCGGACGAACTGGATACTGTCGACTGTCTTAAAGGCCACGGATTCGAAATCATTCGTTACCGTGAGGAGCGAGGATCCTTTACAGATATACGCCAATTGAATGAGGTTCCCGGACTTTCTGGAAAAGTGGACAGGGCCGCACCGTTAACGGTGACCACGGATAGAGCAAGGAACAGTTAAGCCAACCGACCAGAAGATTTTGCATCTGCGTCGTAGCCCTTTTCTTCGGGCAAAGCGTCGGGTGCGCGTTCGGGCAGGTCGAACCAAGACGTCATAGGCCCTGCAATCTGCCGTCTCGCGCACCGTCAGATAGACGGCGAGTGGTCGGCCGAGTGCGTCAGCCGGCTAGCGAAGCTTACTGCTGAACCCGCACCGCGAGCGGCCAAGAGCACGTCGATGAGTTCCCCTTTTCCGCGCTCTGCCAAGACATGGACGCGAACTGTGGTGCCACTGATGCTGCAGTAGGCGCTGTTTGCCATGACTTCGGCCAGCGTCACGGCAACGGACTCCCAGATTCCGGCTTCACTCCATCGCCGGAACCGACGATAGTTGAAGTTCCAATTGCCATATTTGGGTGGTGCGTCTCGCCACGGAGCTCCACAGCGGAGCCGCCACAGAATTCGGCTGATGATTGAGCGGTTTTGCTCGGGCAGCCAACCTCGGCCCCGGTTCTCAGGCTCGATTGGCAACAAGACCTTCAGAACGCGCCATTCTGCTTCGGAGAGATCGCCCCTGCTCAAGTCCGCCTCCAAAGAGCAGCCTTGAATCAAGGAGAGGTCCCGACGTCGGTGCATGGATACTGGGATGACTGCTTCCGATGCTTCAACAGAGCGTTTTCACCTGCTTCCTTCGATGAAATGACGGAAGATGCTAGACAGTCATTGATAGCGCTCGGTTCGGTGATTCTGTGCATCGGGTTTTTCGTCGCAAGCCACAGTCTGCTCAAAAACATCGACATTTCCAGCGAATTCTTCTGCTGGGCTTAGTGCGGATGACTATAGATTTTGGCTGGCGTTTCTTCAGGTGGATCCGTGCGAAACGCGCGACCTCCGGGTAAACTCCGCTTAGGCAATTTGTTCACGCGGCATTGTATAAATCACTCAAAGGAGAAATTCAGTTCCGCGGTTTTAACTGCCAACATCTCTTGCGGTGAAAACTGAACGACAGAGGACTGTTCTGATATTTCCGTGACTGCATCTACGCCATTCCCCCCATCGCTCCACAGTTTGACGGATTTCAAAGGAACCCGCATGGAATCGTGGAAGACGACCTCGCAGACAATGACGCTGTTTGCCTCATGCGCTCGGTCGACAAAGCGTATGTCGATAATCACGCTATCGTCAGTAGGGGCGAAGCGGATGTCAGCAGATCGGCCCTCTTCGATTTCCTGATGGTGCGTACTGGGTGAAGTCACATCGAGAATAATTGACATCTGCTTGCTCCTGTTTCTTGAACAGCCCCCGTGACAAATCATTTCTGCATTTGACGGTTCGCCACCGTGACCTGCGATTCTGTTGCGTCGGCGCAAAGGTAACGAGAGCGGTTATCGTTTGAACGTCTGGCAAGAGGCTCGTATCCAGTTTCGCGCGGCTCAATCGAAAAAGCCTGGGGTGCGCTGCTAAAGAAGCGATGTTAAATTGGGCCTCGGCCGCAATCGAGGCACCGGGGAGCACTTTTTCCGTATCAGAAAGTTGTTACGTTTAGCGCCATGACCCGGGTTCCGGGTCAAGTCTCCCCTCGGGCAGCCTATCACGAGAAAAAAGAGACCCTGCAGAGCGGCGTCGGCTGCAGGGTCCAGGTTCAGCATAATGGTCTAGCCGACATAGACAGACCGCCCTTGTCGGGCGGTCCATTTGCTGCCCCGGACGCGCCTCTTCATTGAGACGTGGGTCGCGGATCGTCCAAGGTTGGAGGAAAGCGTCTGTCGCTGACCGGGGTTCCGGCATACCTCGAAAGATATGTTCATTTAGAATAGCATAATTTTCATGATAGCCTTCATGACTATAAGCACGCATAAAAAACTATGCTGTTACAAATGGTTGAACATCGGCCGGGTTGCTGTCGAGTTCCTCCAGGCCCAGATAAGAACCCTCGAATTGGGCCATAGTCATAAGCTTTTGGAGGGAAGGAATGGTAAGGCGTTTGCCAGATTGCTCGATCAGATTGCTTCGCCTTAAATCCTGGATCACGCGGTTGGTGTGGACCTGTGTGAGACCGCACGCTTCGGCGACCTGCGTCTGCGTTAGGGGGAATGCGCAAATGCCATCGGGCATTGCGGAAATTTGCTGCTGTCGCAGGTAAAGTTCACAAAGCAGATGGGCAACCCGCTCTCTAGCACCGAGCAGTCCAATGACAGAAGTCCAGCGGCGTTGGATGGCCAAAACTTGCATTTGGCTGCGCCAGAAAGCACGCGAGAGGCCCGCGCTGCGCATCAACACCGCGCTAAACTCCAGCTTACCGATGATGGCAACTGTAAGAGACGTCAGTGCGGTAATTGATTGCCCGACTGTTGAGTGGCCCGTCAGGTCGCTGCAACAGACGTCACCCGCCATTCCAAATCCGACGATTTGGCGACGACCATCGGGAATATGGATCGCCTGTTCAGCCCAACCACCGACGATAATTACAATATGGGCGGTGCGATCTCCTTGACTCAAAACAGTCTGTCGAGGCAGGTAAGTGCGTTGCCTCAGTTGGGAAGCGAAACCCAATAAGCTCTTCCTCAGCGGCAGATACGCTGGCGGAGAAGCGATATCGTTTTGCGGCTCGGACCACATGACAGGGTCTCCGGAGCCAGGACACCGAATCGTGTGCTGGATGTTAACAACCTTTCACTCTGGTGCTGGCGGCTCATTCACATGAGTTAGCGTTCCGAGTTCAGGATAACAGTCCGGCCAACGCTTGAGGCATCTTGCCGACGCAAGCTTCCAGAATGATTTGATCGAACTGCGCGACGCATAACTTTCAATCTGCTTCCACGCAGTTTCGTGGTGCTTGATTAAACGGGTTGTGGTTTCCGAATTTAGCCTAGCTCGCTGACTAAGTTCGCTTGGCTCGCTGTGCAAACAAAGGGATGCCGAGGCCGTATCTCCTATCTGTGTCAAAGGCCGCTTCAATGTCTAAGTGCCTGGCTCGGAAGTTTCTCAACCGTAGCAATACCTTGCAGTTCTGCGGGTAAGCATGCGGATAGAGGCTATCGTCGCCCATGCCGTGGAGGATGCGATGGTGGTTTCCCAGTCTTTGGCAAGGCGGCCGCATCGGCCAAGCCATGCGGATGTGCGTTCGACGACCCATCGCCGAGGGAGAACCTGAAAGTCCTTCGCCTTGTCCGAACGTTTGATGATTTCGATCGTCCAGGCACCTGATACGGTCAGGGCGGCACGAAGCTTGTC
>NZ_SMBO01000030.1 GCF_004342985.1 Novosphingobium sp. PhB57 | reverse complement strand
ATTGTCCATTCGTCTGCTCCACGGTTGAGTAGTGTCTCTGTGGAATGCTGAAGATGGGCAGCCGGTGCCGGGGCATGCCCCGGCACCGGCTTAACGGTCCCGACCCGAATGAATTTCCAGACCTGTGGTTACACAACCCGAGAAGTTTCGGAAAAAAGCTTGTCGACCGGGACGATGGCATGAGTCCAGTGGATCAGATCGCAGGACTTCATGAATATGAGCGAGCGGTTGTTGCCCCAGCCATATGTTTCCTTCGGCCGTTCCCATTCCGTTTCCCGCAGTCCCTCCCGCTGCGCGTTAATGTGAAGATCGGTCATGCTGAGGTAGAAGGCGCCATCGGGGCCGCGCATGATATGGGGATCGCGGATGCCCTTCTGTTCGGCGATGTCGCGGCCGTCCAGCACCGGCTTGCCGCCGTTGACGTCCGTGAACGAATAGCCGTCGCGCGAGACCGCGATGTGCAGGGAATGGGTCTCGTCCTTGAAGTAGACCAACAGATAAGCGGTAAGCGCAGAAGCCGAAGGAACCGGCGAGGCTTTTTGATCGGCAAGGCCCTGCACGATCTGAAGCTGCTTTTCTGGCACGCCGCCGCCGGGCTGCGCCATGCCAAGCGTCCCCGGAGCGCCGAGGGCAGCAAGCCCGATCGCCGCCAGACAGGCAAACTTCACCTTCATTTTCCTGACTCCCCTCGATGGCCCGTCAGCGCATCTCATTCCACTTCCAGCACCGTTACCGACTTGGCCGGCAGTTCGAGGTCCACGCCGCCGCCGGCGAGGCGGGCCGGCAGCGGACGCGGGACGAACGGGTCCGCCTTGTCGAACGTGATACGGGTATCGATCCGGTCGGCGGTGAGCACCCGGGCGTTCGCGCGGTGCCAGCGGCCGCCATCCAGGCGGATGTTCAGCCGGTTAGCGCGGGCCGGATCGAGATTGGCGATCGTCACATGCAGCTTGCCGCTCGCATCGCGCGATGCCGAAACGTCGATGGAGGGCAAGCGAACGTCGCCCTGCACGTAATCCGGCGTCCGCACCGTGGCGGGCAAGGCCTGCGCCCCCTGATGGACCTGGTACATCTCGAAGACGTGGTATGTCGGGGTGACCACCATCTTCGAGCCTTGCGTCAGCACCAGCGACTGGATGACGTTCACCATCTGCGCCAGGTTCGCCATTCTCACCCGGTCGGCATGGCGGTTGAAGATATTGAGGCTCTTCGCTGCGATCAGCGCATCACTCAGGGTGCTTTCCAGATAGAGCTGCGAAGGGGCGTTCTTCTCGCTCTGGAACCAGGCACCCCATTCGTCCACCGCGAGCGCGACGCGCTTTTCGGGATCGTAGCGATCCATGACCTCCGAATGGCGGCGGATCAGATCGTCGGTAAGGTCAGCACGCGCCAGAGCCGCCGCCCAGCCGGCTTCGTCGAAGCCCACGTTCCGTCCCTTGGCATGCCAGTCGTTGCCGGCGAAGGTGTAGAAGTGCAGCGAGAGGCCCCAGAGCAGCGGCCGGTCCGTCGTCAGCGACAAGGGGGTCGGCTGCGGGCGCCACTTCATCGCCTGCGCCATCACGCGGTCCGTCCACGCATAATCGTCGGTATCTGCGCCCACGGCGATGAGTTTCGCCCGCTCGCCGGAGTATGTGCGCAGGAAAGCGGCATAATGCCGGAAGGCCGCGGCATAAGTGTCCGCGGTCATATTGCCGCCGCAACCCCAGCTCTCATTGCCGACGCCGATGAAAGGCACTTCCCAGGGTGCCGCATGACCGTTCGCTGCCCGCTCCTGCCCCGGCGCACTGTCCTGCGGGGCGGTCATGTAGCGAAGCCAGTCGTCGGCCTCACGAACGCTGCCGCTGCCGAGGTTCACCGAAACGAACGGCCTGGCGCCGATCTGGTCCAGGAAATCCATGAACTCATGCGTGCCGAAGGCATTGGTTTCCGGAGATTTGTCCCAGGCGGCATTGATCCCGCGCGGCCGCTTTTCTGCGGGACCGATGCCATCCCGCCAATGATAGCCGTCCGCGAAACAGCCGCCCGGCCAGCGGATGTTCGGAACCTTGATGCGGCGCAAGGCGCTGACCACGTCCGAGCGAATGCCACGCACATTCGGGATGGTGGACTACCCAGATCCCCTCGTACACGTCTCGCCCGAGATGCTCGACAAATTGGCCGTAGATGCTGGGATCGATCGTCGGGCCGCCGCTGTCTACCGAAATAGACACCTCCGAACGCAACGGCTTCGCCGCCTCCTCCGAGTCCTGAGCCTTTCCGCTCGGAGAAACGCAAAGACTGCCTGCAGCGAGAACCATCGTGACCCGTCCCGGCCACCGTCTGAATGTTCGAAACATCCTTTTCTCCCAATTGTCGGAGTATTAATGCCTTAAACTGGCTGAGGTCAATTGCTAAGCGGAACACCAGTCCACATAGAGGGCCGGCGAAGATCGAGATGCCAGAGCTTGCATCTGCAAGCGCCTTCATCCGTTCAGCCTGACCCTTCGGGAAGCGTCCGGAAGGTCGCGTCTCGGCGCGCTCATCGGCCTGGGATGAATGCCAACTTGCGCTCTGCCGCGCATTGCGCTTTCGTTGTCTCCTGGCTGCGGTGCGACGGCCGACGGGGGGGCGAGAATGAAAAGTGTGGCAATGGTGGCGGCATTTCTGGCCGCATGGTGCGTGACCGGGCCTGCTCTGGCAGAGGATTTCGCCGTAGTGGGCGCCCGGATCTATGCCGATCCCCAAGCAAAAGCTCTCGAAAATGGCGTCGTGATCGTCCGCGACGGCCGGATCGCCGCCGTCGGCTCCCGCGCGCAAGTATCGGTGCCCCAGGGGATGAAGACCATCCCGGGTGCAGGACGCACGCTCGTCGCGGGTTTCTGGAACAGCCACGTCCATCTGATGACGCATGACTTGCTTCACCCGGACGCGGCCGACCCTGCGAAGCTGGAAGGGCAACTGCGTGACATGTTCACGCGCTGGGGCTTCACGACGGTGTTCGATCTCACCTCCAGCACCGCCAGTGCGACCACGCTACGGCGCATGATCCAAGAAGGACGGTTTGCCGGGCCGCAAATACTCACGGTAGGTGATCCCTTCTTCCCGAAGAACGGCACGCCGGTCTACGCGCGTCCGGTCTATGAGGCTGAGCATATTGCGGTGCCCGAGATACGCTCGACGCCAGAGGCCGTAGCGCGGCTCGATCGGCAGGCGCAGGCGGGTGTGGACGGCGTAAAACTGTTCACCGGCGCCATTCTGGGCGCCGAGGACGTCATGGTCATGCCAGCAGACCAGATCCGCGCGCTGACGGCCGCAGCGCATCGCCATCGCCTGCCGGTCTTCGCGCATCCCACCAATCGCGAGGGCATGAACGCGGCAGTGGAGAACGGCGTCGACGTGCTCGCCCACGCCACGCCGATCGCGGGTCCCTGGGATGCGGCGCAAGTGCGCAAGTTGGTCTCGGCCCATGTCGCGCTGGTGCCGACGATGATGCTGTTCGAAGTCTATCCGGCAGACAGCACGCCGGTCGCCACTGTCGTCCAGCAGGTCCGCGCACTCAGCGAGGGCGGCGGCGAGGTCCTGTTCGGCACCGACGCCGGCTTCATGGACGTGTTCGACCCAAGCGCGGAGTATCGCCTGATGGCGCAGGCGATGGACTGGCGCCATGTGCTGGCGGCACTCACCACCACCCCGGCGCGGCGCTTCGGTCAATCCCATGTGCGGGGCCGGATCGGGCGGGGATTGGCAGCCGACATGGTCTTGCTCGATGGCGACCCTGCACTGGACACGGCGGCCTTCGCAAAAGTCGCCGTGACGATCCGCGCGGGGGAAATCCTTTCCTCGATAGAGTGAGGGTGTGCACATCTTCCGCCTGCCGGGAAGACGCGGCCGTTTCCGGCACAAGTCGCTGCTTGCGGCCAGCGCTATCGCGAGAAACCTGCCCCGCCGGAGACTACGAAAGGGACGGCAGGCAACTTTACTTCGGCTGAAAGGCCCTTGAACCGCTCACACAGTCATCGCGGTAGCTTTCCCGTTTCCGCGTAAGGATGGGATCTGGCGATGGGTCGTGACCGTTGCCGATATGCCTTGTTCCTCCAGGGCACTTATGGCCTGTTGGACTACGGACGTGGCTTGAACGCCTACCAGACACTCCCTTATACGTCTCGCCTCTTCCACGGAATTTGAGCCCATTTTGTCCACGCCATCCAGAATTTCCGCGGCAGTGGTGCTTCTTATGTCGAAGACATAGTCCTGCTGCTGGAAGAGTGCCGCAAGGTCAGTATATTTGCTGGCCCACCCGAGTAAGACTGCAGGGACACCGCTTCTGTAAGCGAATACCACCGAATGATAGCGCGACGCGACGACATATTTGAATCGCGCGAGGATGTCGATCAGCTCCGGGCTTGAGAACTCTCCGGAAATTACCTGAACCTTCTGGCTATTTCTCACTTTGCCAAGGACTTGCTTGACCAGATCCGTGTCAGCGGTGGACGTGTTCAGAATGTAGACATTTTCGCCATTTTCGAGCAATCTCTGGAGCATTTTCGCATAGAGAACGATTACCGCGGAAGCGTCACCGATCCTGAATACGTTCTTGTTTATAATGAAGCCAACGGAGTTTGGCGCTGGGTAATATTCCTTTACGTCTCTGTGCCTGGTGGAGATTTGGCTGGCGCTGGGAAAAATCTTTTCCCTTATCACCATGTCTGCCGACAATTCGACATTCTGCAGGCCAAGAGAAGTCAGGCATTCATACCCCTCGCACTCGCGCGCATATATCTTCAAGGGGTACGTCAGTTCTTTCTTTACCTCGTCGATGAAGTCGGAATCCTCTTTCTCACCCCAGTCGAATGGACCGAAGCTCTGCGGCATGAGGATGATCTTCTTGTTGAAGCGGCGAGCGATCCTGATTGTGTCCAACAACATTCGCCCGCTTTGCTTGGGCCACCCGGAGCCCAGCGTGTATCCACTCGCATCGAAGATAGCGTCCGCTCTTTGCAGGGCCTTCTTCATGTCCGTGATCTTGTTGCGCCACTTGTCGCTTTTCCTAAGGTACCCGACGATGCCGGTCGCTATCGGCACCAGGAACGGCACCTTGTACAAACCGTATCTCAAAGCAGGGCGCGTGAAATCGTCGTATGGCAGTAGCGGGAAGGTATACTGTTCCGGATCGTCGTATTTGCTCGCGAAACCGATTACTTCGCACTCGCCGTAGATCGATTTCAAGGAATAGCTCAGGGAGAGAAACATGGCCTGCGCGCCTTTGTTTCTCATCTGGATCCCGGTAATGATGAACGTCTTCATATTACCGACCCTGCCCCTTGATAATTGATCCGTCTCAGCGTGTCGGTACCAGTCATGTCCTTCTTCGAACGTCCCACCGGTCCGTACCAATGACTGAGCGATTGGCCACTCATCTGCTCTAATACCTCGATCGAGGGACCATAATAATCGTTAAGACGCTTTCGCAACTCATCGGTTAGTGGCGGGTACTGGATTTCTTGCGCGATAAGATTGCGAACGGCCCGGAATGCGGTGGTGCCTCGCAAGGGACGGGCGATCGGTTTCATCCAGGCAAGACGCTTGCGCAATCCAGCGGGCACGACCGGCACCGTCTTGTCCTTCACTTTATCCTGTCCGCCCGGTGCCAGAGGCCGCGGCGGCAAGCCCAGATGCGCCCGGATCCGCGACATCTGCGTTTCCGGGTCCCCTGCCACACCCTCGAAGAAGAGGGTAAGAAGAGCCTCACGCCCATAAAGCTCGATATAGGACTGCAAATGCGAGGCAAAGTTGCCGGCAACCAGGAACCGCAAATTCTCGCCCAGCGAGGGATCGAGGTAGTTTCCTATATCTCCCCCCACCTCGCCGCGCCTGAACAGCATGCAGTAGTCGGAATAGGCCCGCTCGACCGGGTTGCGTAGCTGTACAATCAGTTTCACATGCGGCAGGTGGCGGTGGAGGCGGGCCGCTGCTTCGGGCACATAGAGGTAGGAGTTGGACTTCTCGCCGACGATCTTGCCGGCCCCCTCCTCGCTGAACTGCGACAGATACCAATCTTCTCCCCGGCCGTATTCCCTGGAAAAATAATGCAACTCCGGATCGGGCATGTAAACGGCCGGATCCGACTGCAGCTGTGTCTGAAGCCAGGTGGTTGCCGATTTCGCCGCGCCGATAATGATGAAGTCAATTTTGTCGAACTGCATAGTATACTGGCGCCTCCAGTTAATGCGCTGGTACGGGGAGCGGTGCACCTCGATGATACCGCGCAAATGCGGTCGGTCCTGCGTAAGCTGGCTCCGGCAAGCACTGTCTTCGGGGTTTCAATCGTCCAAGTCGCGCTCGGCGTTGGAACGGCTCCTTCCGACGCGCACAGCATAATGGCAGCGACCACAATTGTCCTGCCGGGCACACCAAACGCATTTACCGAAGATCGCTGAATCGCGGCGCACAACAACTCCCAAATTGCGTTTGGAAAACATAGGTGAAGCGCAGTCGAAACAAGAAGTGTTCTTTTGGCTTAGACCCAATGCGTCCGTTAAGGTTGTTCCGCAAGCAGGGCCACCGGCATGAAAGATGATCCTGCCAGTCGGCCCGGCTGAAAGGCGGTTCTGGACGCCATCGATGGCGAATGCACGATCGGCGGGATCGTCGAGATCGCGGGAGGCGAGGCAAAGGATCGTGCCCGAGCCTTCTTCGAGGCCCTGTGGTCCTAAGACCAGATCACGGTCGACGCCACCGCCGCGCGGAGCTAGTGGATTGATTCCAACACTTGGTGCCCGCGCCGTACAGCGGCTATAATTTCGTCCGGATCGGCCTTCCAGATGAAAGGTCGGGGGTCCTCGT
>NZ_SMBO01000029.1 GCF_004342985.1 Novosphingobium sp. PhB57 | reverse complement strand
AACAGATACCGATGACACCACCCCGTTGGCGCTAAACCTAATCAAAATCCGGCGCTCAAACGGTCCGAAACTGACTTTTTCCGCGGCGTGTTAAGGCTTCGGGATACGCGGGACGCCAGGATCGACCGACCATGGATGCCCTCGCATCCGGAAACGCCTCTCGAACCCACGCCGTTAAGGTGCCACGACCGGGATAACCCAAGGCTCTCATCGTCGATGCAATGCAGCGATCGTGAGTGCGGTAGTGCTCCAACGCCGCCTGCTTGTCAGCCTCGGAATACTTCGGCGATCGAGGCGCGCAGCGCTCTCGCAAATCCTGCAGCTGCTCGTACTCTCGGCACCAGCCTTTAAGCGCATTCTTGGTAGGATTACCCAGCTGGCGAATGGTGGCCCTAATCCGCTTGCCGAGCTTGAGATACAACTCAACCGCCCGGATCCTGTCTGCGTAGGAATACATGAACTACCTCCATGGTGGTCCAAGATTTCGTCCGCATCCCCCCCGGGGTCACTTCTCAGTGGTAATCAACAGGCAAGAGGGCCATAAAGCCGGCATTAGCCGAAAATGCTAAATATCGCTCGAAATCGACGCCATCCTGCAATCGCAGCGACAACGATGATGCTGCCGAGAAAAGCCGCGCGCGTTACATAGACCGCAAGCGCCCTAGTCTCTTCTGGAGCTTCGATCATAACTGGTACAGGGTAAACCACCGCAAGCAGAAGCCATGCAGCAGTTAAAATTGCAGAACCGGAGCGCATGAGGCGCAGTCTGCGGTGGTCCTGATATTCTGGAAGCAAAACGACAGACAGAATATTGCAGATGCCATGTTCGTGATCACGTCTGCAAAGTCTTGCACTGTGGATTCACCTCCTGGCTCGGGACCTACAGGCATTTGGTATACTCCGCAATCTGACCGTACGATCTGATTTACGGGAAACGGCACCAAGTGACGGTCAATCTCTCGGAACCTGACTTTCGCCTCCCGGCCCTTTTGAGCAACGAAGATGCGAAAGCGGACGGGCGGCAGATGGGATCGGAAAATCGGGGGCTGAGTGTCCGTAAAGGGTCGACAGCAGAAAATGGCAATCATACGCCAATTGAAGAGCTTCGAAGAATCGGTGCCAGGTCACGAAAAGCATTGATGACACGCTGGATGGTGACGACCTTCCTATCTACATTATACGCTATTATTAAACGACGCTCGAATGTCAGCGTTCGCAGGCCTACCACTAAGTCATCACGGGGCGACCCGCGCTGCGGGAAATCGCCCAACGCTGCGATGCGGTTTTCAATTCTGGTAAGATAGCCGTCTGCCGTGGGAATATCAGCTTCCACGCTCACCCATTGGTGAAGTGCAATCAAATCCTCGATCGCCAATGCCGACAGCTGCACATCATAGGTCATGCTTTGGCGATCGAGGCCCTAACCTGCGCAAATGCCCGGTCGAGCGGCATCGGGGGACGGGGGTCAGCTAGGGCTTCCGCAACGCGGACGCGCACTAATTCATCCAAAACTGCCTCTTCGCGATCCAGCGCGCGTAAACCCGCTCGCATCACTTCGCTCATAGAAGCATATCGGCCAGACGCCAGATGGCGCTCGGCGTGCGATGACATTTCGCCAAGCGTTACCGTTATTGCCTTCGCAGCCATACCGCCCTCCGTTCAAATATGATTTTATCATATCGCATCTTGTGTGCGGATGCTAGTGCCCGGTTAGCGGTAATGCGCCGGAAGTGGGTCCAGGAATGGGAAAGCGGACCAGCCGCAGATAGGAGTGAAAAATCAGCGGCTGAACGGCGAATAAGGGTCGGTTTTGCCGCGCGCCAAACGCCGCGATGTGGGACAAAGCGGTCGTTCGCGACGGTGACGTTGATTGGCCGCTCTTGCGCGAGGCGGACAGAGGCTCTCTGACAACGCCCTGCACTGCGAAAGCGACGTGAAGATCTATAGACGCGCGCGAACAACTTTCGCACGGTAGCGCGTCACCGCGCATTTCTGTTAAGAATGGTTGCATGCTTTCTGTCCACGCACTTGATCATATCGTTCTCAACGTCAGCGACGTTCAAGTGTCCGCCAACTGGTATGAGAGGGTTCTGGGAATGACCCGCTCTGAGATACTGGCTCCTTCTGGCGAAACGCGGGTAAGTATGATGTTTGGCGTCCAGAAAATGAACCTGCGGCCGATCGCAATCACCCAGGAGACTTGGTTCACCGGTCGCGCTCCGTGCCCCGGAAGCGACGATCTCTGCTTTTTGACGGATACCGCTCCAGATGATGTAACCAAGCATCTGATCCATTGCGAAGTTGCGATCGAATTGGGCCCCGTGGCAAAAAGCGGCGCGCTTGGCCCAATTCGATCGGTGTACGTTCGTGACCCGGACGGCAATCTCGTCGAGATATCTTCCTACGCCTGACGACGATCCCGAATAGTGATAGTCATCCCTATTTCGGTAGCCCGCCACCTCCATTTACGGCGTCCGTGTGGCGATCCTGCAAATGACCTTACCCGATGAAGGGCATTCGGCATGCTAGTCCAACAGAATGTTCATTGCGGCAAGAGCATGCGGTACAAGCCCTTGATTGAACGCGGTATAGAGCCGTTGAAGTTTATCCCACCGATCCATATCAGCTGTCACGCTCGGCACGATCGCGAGTTGGGAAGCCTGTAATCAGCAGGGATCATCCGTCGCTTTGTACCTCGAAGCTCAGGCTGACGCTTTCTCCAGCTCATCCACCACCCGCCGATAGCGTTCGAGCTTTTCCGAAATAAACTCCTCGATCTCCCGCAGCGCCGCCTGCTTCTCGTGTATAGCGACGAGCCGATCTTGCAGGAAAGCGACAGTCTCCTCCGGGGTGAGCCTGGCCGAACCATGCGCCTTCAACAGCGGGCCGATCTCCTTTAGCGAGAAGCCCAGTCGCTGCGCTTGGCGGATCTGCTCGATGACCTCCAGCACCGCGGGATCGTAGTCGCGGTAGAACCGGCTTCCGGCCTGTCGGGGGCTGGAGGCAATTAAACCCATCTCCTCATAATGCCGGATTCCGTCCTTCGACATACCGGCGATCCGGGCGACTTCATTGATCAGCATAGATTTCCCTTGACTGTAGGGTTACCCAACAGACTATCTGATGCGTCGCTTGTCGTAAACCGGAGTGACGCCTTCATGCCTACATCCACCAAACCCGTGGCCCTCGTGACGGGCGCATCTTCCGGCATGGGAAAAGATATTGCCCGCCGGCTGCTCAGTGCCGGCTACGACGTCTATGCCGCTGCACGCCGTGTCGACCGGATGGCCGATCTCGATAGGGCGGGCGCACATGTTCTCGCACTCGATGTCACGATAGAACTGTCCATTCTGAAGGTCCTCGAACGGATCGAACAGACCAGCGGGCGAATCGACGTACTGGTGAACGCCGCCGGCTATGGTCAATATGGCGCGCTGGAGGATGTGCCGATGGAAGAGGCCCGACGCCAGATGGAGACGAACCTTTTTGGCCTCGCGCGCGTCGTCCAGCTATGCCTGCCCCTGATGCGTGCGCGGGGGGCAGGCCGGATTCTCAACATTTCGTCGATTGGTGGCAAGTTCGCACTGCCGCTCGGCGGTTGGTATCACGCCTCCAAATTTGCGTTGGAGGGCTATTCGGATGCCCTACGCAATGAAGTCCGTCAGTTCGGGATCGATGTCGTCGTGATCGAGCCCGGCGGGATTGCATCCGAGTGGGAAGCCATCGCTTCCGACGCTGCAAAGCGAGTGTCAGGCCATGGCGCCTACTCCGAGATGGTTGCCAAGTTTAGCAAGATGCAGGGTCGCAAGGCACCGTCGCCTAGCGTCGTTTCCGACATGGTGATGAAGGCGCTCGGCGCACGCCGACCGGCCACCCGCTATAGTGGTGGCTTGGCAGCACGACCATTACTCTTTCTGCGGCGGCACCTCTCGGATCGAATGTTCGATCGATTGGTCATGCTCGCTTTTCGGTGAGATCGAGTGACGGGTTTCGTCCAAAGTGGTCGTTTGTCGAAGGTCCAACAAACGGCGTATAATGGTCGGTTCCGCCGCAAGCCGGCCTGCCGCCAGAACGGGCGCTCAGGCCCCGTGGCCGCGGCATCGTTAGGAGAAATGCCGCAAAAGGATCTACAGAATGGCGTATGCATTACACAGCCACGGCTAGCCGTCCTCTGTCGGGGATATCCAATCTTCCTGACCATGCCGGACGCGCAGAATGATGACCTCACCCTCATCCCCCACATCATAAATGACCAGGTGGGCCTTGTAGGGATGCACGCGGGCAGGAGGCGAGATTTCCTCTCGCAAGCGCGCGGCATGGGGATAATCAGCGAGAAACGCGAAAATCGCGCTCGGCCCTTCGTGATAGGCTTCGGCCTGCTGCAAGCCAAACTGCCCTATGCCTTCGAGAGAGATGGCTGTCAGATCGTCGGCTGCGGCGCGTGTTAAGCCAAAACGTGGCACGGTCAGGTTTGCAAGCCATCTTGGCTGATCGCTCGCGCCCGGATGTCGGCCATCGTTTCGTCACTCAGACCGCTGGCTCGCGCTTCATCGACAAGGCGCTCCATGGCGGCGACCTTGTCGGCGCGTTCCTGGTCACGGCGGATGAGATCGCGAACATAGTCGCTGGCATTGCTATACCGACCAGTGTCAGCTTGCGCTTCCACCCATTGCTTCAACGGATCGGGCAGTGAGATATTCATTGTAGCCATGGCAACCTCCAAGGCAAGGAAAGCAGCAAAGATTGGCAAAGATTGGCAAAGTTTGTCAATTGATGCTCAGCCATGGTCTGCCCCTCCCGAACAGAGGCCTTTCTGCAGCCGACGCCTTCTACAACCCCTTAGCAATACTTGCGCCAAGTCTTACAAATTTCCCCCGGAGGGATGCAGTCGTTCTTCAGAATGGCCAATTTTGGCCAATTGGAGAATGATCATGGAAATGACTGAAACCGTGAATGCTTCCCCCAAGCGCCCTGTCTGGAATGCAGGGGGCACTTTCGGTGCGAAGCGGGCCCTGAAGCCCAGGCAAATTTGGGAGATCCGCTTTTACGGGGACAGCGAGACCAAAGGTCTTCATAAGGCCGCGGATCTGATTGGATAGCTCAACCATGATCTGTACCAATCGCGTGCGGGTTGCGACCAGCGCGCGCGTCAACGAGCCCGCGTTACGCCCAAGCAATTTGGGGCGAACTTAGGTAAGAAATCCGCTCATCTCTTGGCGGGAAGAGCGACGATCGCGCGCACCTCCGACACGAGACGAGTAAGTTCGTAGGGCTTGCTTACAAAACGACCGCCATCCGGAATCTCTTTGCTTGATAAAACAACGTGGCCCGAGGTCACCAACAACCGCACGTCGGGCCAGTGCGCGTGCACGAACGCTGCCAGCTCCAGTCCGTCCATCCTTCCAGGCATTCTGATGTCGGTGAATACGAGTTCGACGTGGTCGGCGGCTTCCATGATCGCTATGGCCTCATCGGCATTCTGCGCTTCAAGAACGTGAAAACCGGCTTCCGTCAGGATATCGGCGCTTATCATTCGGATCAGCGCCTCATCCTCAACAACCAGGATCGTGGGGCCGTTTGTTTCGCTCAAGTGCGCTTCCTTATCGTCCTGAAAGACGTAGCGGCCGGGCGCGGACATAGTTCCACTTCGGTCGCCCTCCCCGTGCGTGCGAGCTACCTTCTCTACCGCGGTTATTGTTCCGGAAGAATTGCGCGTTCCCAAGCGCGCCTCATACTTCAAGCATCTGCCGCACCTTTGTCGCCAGAGCACCCATGGCGAACGGTTTCGTGATCATCTCCATTCCCGGCTCGAGAAAGCCGGAAGCAAGAGCGGCATTCTCGGCATATCCTGTCATGAACAGCACCTTCAGCCCGGGCCGCAGGACGCGTCCGGCATCGGCCACCTGCCTGCCATTTATGCCGGGCAACCCGATATCGGTTACGAGCAGATCAACGCGCCGCGCGGACTGTAGGATTTCGAAGCCACCGGGCCCATCGATAGCTTCAAGCGTTGCATAGCCCAGTTCATGCAGTTCCTCGATGATCAAGCTGCGGACCACATCATCATCCTCTACTACCAGCACCGCCTCGCCGGATTCGCTTGCCGGTATGTCGCTGGGCAAAACCGAAAGGTCGCACTCTTCATCACCATCTTCACCGCGATACCGTGGGAGATATAACTCGAATCTCGTTCCCTTGCCGATTTCGCTGTGGACCTGCGTATGACCTTTGGATTGCTGCGCGAAGCCATAGATCATCGAAAGGCCGAGGCCAGTCCCCTGTCCGATCGGCTTGGTCGTGAAGAACGGTTCGAATGCCTTCGCGATCGTATCCGCACTCATTCCAGTGCCGGTATCGGTCACGCTGACGCAGATGTATTCCCCGGAAGCGCCGCCCGGGCCACTCGCTTCCTGGGCGTCGCGCTGCCGGTTGGCCGTTTCAACCGTAAGCCTGCCGCCATGGGGCATGGCATCGCGGGCGTTGATCACAAGATTGAGTACCGCGTTTTCCAGCTGGTTAGGATCGCAGCGCGTACGCGACAGACCCTCTGCCAGATCAAGCACCAGGTCGACGCTCTCGCCGATCGTGCGGCGAACCAGATCTTCCATCGACTTAAGCAGCGCATTCACATTTACTGGCCGCGGGTCAAGAGGTTGCCGCCGCGAGAATGCCAGAAGGCGATGGGTAAGCGCAGCCGCCCGGTTTGCTGCAGTCGTCGCTCCACTCACGAAGCGGTCCAGTCCGGCGAACCTTCCTTGTGCGATCCGCTTTTGGATAATCTCCAGGCTGCCAGTGATCCCTTGAAGAAGATTGTTGAAATCGTGAGCGATCCCGCCGGTCAACTGACCGACCGCTTCCATTTTCTGCGATTGACGAAGCTGCTCCTCGACCAGCCGCTGTTTTGTCGTTTCGACGCCGACACCAGTGCGGCGCACCGGCTCGCCCGCGTGGTCGAAATACGTATGTCCTCGCGAGAGCACCCAGTGGACCGACCCGTCGCGGTGAACGATCCGATATTCGAGTTCCAGATCTCCAGCGTTGACAAGACCGCCCGCCATCGTGGCGCGAAGCGCAGCCTGGTCGTCTGGATGGACGTGGGCGAGGAAGTCGGCTCGCTTGATGCCGTTTGCACCTTTCACCGGATCGATGTCGTACAGCCGCGAGATGTTGTCGTCGCAGATGAAGCAATCGGTAGCAGCATCGAACGTCCAAACCCCGACACCCCCAACCGCGGACAGGGCCAAGCGCGCGAAATCCATCGAATCCCGCAGCTCGCGGGTCCGCTCCTCCACGCGGTGTTCGAGCTGTTCGTTCAACGATCGCAACATGGCGATAGCCCGATCGCGCTCCGCCTCTATCGCGCGCCGCTCATCCACATTGATTAGCACGCCCGGAAAGCTGCGCGGCGTGCCATCAGGGTCATGGTCCACCCGTCCATTCGCTTCAATCCAGTAGTAGCAGCCATCCGCACGGCGAACGCGGTACTGGTGCGCATAGGCGCCTCCGCGCTCGATGACGTCCTCGATCGCCGCAACAAGGCCATCGCGATCATCGGGATGAACCGTGGCAATCACCTGCTCCAGCGGGATCCCAGTCCTGCCGAGCGCCGGATCCAGGCCGAAACTTTGGGCAAATGCTGGATCAACGGCGAAGCTGTCATTTGGAATATCCCAGACCCACGTACCGATGATTGCCCCGGCGCTGAGGGCAAGCCGAACCCTTTCCGCGTTGGCCCGATCACTATGCTGCGCGGCAATCAAGGCGGTGGTCTCAGAGGCGACGTCAAGAAAGCCGACGATCCGGCCTCTCTCTCGCAGCGGGCTGTACGAAAAGGTCCAATAGGTGTCCTCCACGAAGCCGTTTCGCGTCATGACCAAGTGCATATTTTCCAGATGCACAGTTTCGCCCGACATCGCCCTTTCGATCAATGGCTCGATGTCCTTCCAGACGTCAAACCACACCTGTTCAATGGGCCGACCAAGCGCGCTGGGATGGCGTTCGCCCAGGAACGGTATGTAGGCTTCGTTGTAGACGAACGTCCGCTCGGGTCCCCAAACCGCACACATCCCGAACCCACTGGACATTATGATGTCGTAAGTCGTGCGAAGCTCCGGCGACCACCCTGCCATTGGGCCCAATGGGGTTGTTTCCCACGCGAACTCTTCCAAATCCAAAGACACCATTGCCCCCACACCGCCGCTCCAATCTTGCCGGCAATGCCTAGAACGCAAAGCTGAGGAAATGGTAGCTCGAAATACTCACATTCTTTCGCATTTGCGACATCGCATCGCAGGACCGGCGCGACCCGCCGCCCCATCCCCACCGCTCCTTGTCGGAGGCCGACCTAGCGCGAAGCAACGCTCGCGCACTTCGGACCTGCAAAAACATCATACCAGCATCTCTCTGAGGCCACGACGATCACCTCAGGCTCGGTCAGTGGTATGAAATGCTTCGAGAAATCGGCAATCACACGGCGGGCTGTGAAGAAAAGCTGCGCTCGCGGCGCATGGGCGGCATTTGCCTCAGCGCGCAGGGCAGCCGGAATGCTGCATCAGCAAGCCCGCCGGATATGACCGTCACCCTTCCCAGCCGAACCCGTTTGAGGTTCGGTCGCTGTCAGGCGATAGAGCGGCGTTCCCCCAGGAAGGCGCCTGATTCTTGTGTTAGGTCGTAAACTCATAAAACGAGATGGGCTGTTGCGGACGGCGCGGGCGGCGAGCTAGCTTGGCCCAATGACGACTGACCTTCTTATTGATGGCATGCTTTCGGATACGGGCGTGCGTGATGCGGTCGCGGGCGGATATGTCGCGCCCGATGCTATAGGCCTGTCTGCACAACTGGCTGCCGATATAGCTGCTTGGCAGCGAAAGTATGAGGAGGCCCATTTTGCAGGGTTTCCCGACAACGACGTGGCCTTATTGGACGACGAAGGCCCTACGCTCTCATCGCGCGTGCGCGGTGAACTTAGCGATAGAAGGATCGGCTACTTCTCGAACGGACGTATGGAGCGGCTGACCTAAGCCAGGTTCGAAATGATTGAGGTTTTGAGGCTGACGTGATCCAGCGTCTCCATTGAGATGGAGGCTCGATGACACGGCGGCGATACGAACTTACCGATAGGGAATGGGCGATCATCGGGCCACTTCTGCCGAACAAACCGCGCGGGGGGTTGTGTAACCACAGGTCTGGAAATTCATTCGGGTCGGGACGGTTAAGCCGGTGCCGGGGCATGCCCCGGCACCGGCTGCCCATCTTCAGCAT
>NZ_SMBO01000028.1 GCF_004342985.1 Novosphingobium sp. PhB57 | reverse complement strand
GCTCGTGAGGTATCGCCGGTTCTTTGCGTCGTGACATAGTGGGACTCCTTGTTACCCATTATGCCTGCCCACACACGGAATTCCTGACAGTCCCGATGATGCCCAAGCATGACCGGTAGCCCTGTTCGGGATGGGGCTTCGCCTCGATGACCTTCTCCACCAATAGGGACAACATCGGCCCGATCCGGCTTGCCTCTTCGCGGATCTTTGGCGGCGTCCATTCGCCGTAGCGCCGATGGCTGGAGGGCATGCGCTCGGGGACGGTGGTGTGCCGGCCATTCCCGCTGCCGCGCATGTGCACGGCGATGCGCTCGCCTCCCAGGAAGATCTCTACCGTGCTGGCAGTGAACCGAGCTTCGACCTCGCGGCGGGCGAAGCGATGCGGGACGGAGTAATGATGCCGATCGATCGCGATATGATAATCGAGCCCGACGCGGCAGCGGCGCCATTCGGCATGAACCCACGGCTCTGCCGGCAGCGGCTTGAGGTTTGGAACATCGACTTCGTTGAAAAGATGGCGACGTGTCTTGCCGGACTGGCGCAGCACCCGCCGATCATTGAGATCGGCAAGGCATTCGGCGATCGCTGCGTTCACCCCAGCGAGGCTGTAGAAGATCCGATTACGTAAGCGGCCCAATAGCCAGCGCTCGACGATACCGACGCAGGCCCCGACCTTGGCCTTGTCCCGCGGCCTGCGCGGCCGGGTCGGCAGGATCGCCGTGCCCTAATGCCGGGCCATGTCCGTGTAACTGCGGTTCACCTTAGGATAGAAGTGACAGGCCTTGATCACCGCCACCTCGGCATTGTCGGGTATCAGCAACTGGGGAACGCCGCGGAAGAAGGCGAAGGCAGCATTGTTACCCGCGATCCAGTCAGGAAACTGCTCGGTCCACGTCGCCAGCGCAAACGACAGGCTCGATCCGCCCATCACGGCGACGAAGATGTGGGCACCGCGGACTTCTCCGGTCCGCCGGTCCACCACGACCGGCACCGTATCGCCAGCGTAATCAAGGAAAAGCTTCTCGCCGCCGGCATGGCTCTGGCGGATGACCAGCGGCAAGCGGCCTTCCCAGCGGCGGAACAGATCGCAGAATCTCGAGTAACGATACCCGTCCGGATGCTCGGCCCGATACTCCTCCCAGAGCACATGCAGCGTCACGTGTTTCCGCTTCAGTTCGCGCGCTACCACCGGCCAGTCCGGCTCGGGCAGCTTACGCCGCCCCGGTTTGGCGCCGGGAACCCCGTACAGCCGCTCTTCCAGATCCGCGTCGCCAATCTCGGGTGGAAGCGGCCAAGATAGCCCGGATCGAGTAAACCGCCTGAGCGTGTCGCGAACCGTGGTCGCCCCGGTTCGAACATGCTGCGACATTGCGCGGGTCGATAGCCTGGCATCCAGGCTCAGCCTCAGTATCTCGCGCACATGACGCATCATTACCCTCCTTGTCGGCATCCAATCCTCCTAGCTGCTCAGCCAGGGAATGGTCCCAACGATCAGGCTTCCGTCATCCCAAACTGCGCGCGATCATCTCGGCTGCGCGGGTAATTCGCGGAACGGTGCGCGCGATGACCCCGGAATCCGAACGCCGAGCCGGTCCGCACGGCCGAAGGGTAATAAGAATCGAGCGAACGTATCCAGCGGCCGTGACTGCGGACGGTCTTGGCAGCGGCAATACAAATGCGCTTACGCCGGAGAGGAAACGCCACGCTATTATGCTGATTTGCGAAAACGGCGCCCGTCCCGGTATGGAGCTGCAAGCAGCGGCAGGAACGCCAGAGCCTCCACCGCGTTGAGAACATGCCACCATAACGAGAGTGGTATGAAGGCCCTCCGTCCCCCTCCCCCGTCTCGGATGGGCCAAAACTAAAGGCCGCCCCGGCGGCCTTTTTTATGGCTGGCCGCGCTGCTATGAATGATTTTGTTGGCTAGCTGACACGGCTGCAAGCCCATTGTCTCGCAGCAGCACCCCCTGGGTCCGCTTTTAAGATGAAGAACAGCGCCGATTCGCCCATCAATCAAAACGTCCTTGCTGCCCCGATACGGAAGCCCCCTTGCGAGCGGCAAACAATCGGAATTTGCCACGATAGCCCGTTTGGAACGGTGCCGGCCAGGATTAGGGGGAGATGTAGGAAAGCGCTCGATCCTAAGCAAACGGGATGAGCCGGATCTATCCTGCCATGTTCACCGCCCGCTATTGAACCGAAACGTTTTACCTCTAAAACTTGCACAAGCCATTGCTATGCGGGCTGCTGCCGGCTTCGTTCCACACGAGGTGGAGTCATCCACCGCCGGAACGCCCTCGTCGGATCAAAAAGCCGTGTGCTGGCTCTTTCAGTGTGAAAACGATAAGCCGTTCGACTTAGAGGAGCGCTCTGCAGTTGAGGCACTTGTTCGCGAACTATACAGCGAATTTATGCCTTCTCAATTCCAACGTCCCTGACGTTGTCGAGCTTCGCCCGAGGCTGATCTGCGGTTTCTAATGATGCCAGATGGGACGCGGATGCAAGGAGAGCATCATGCTCGGCAAATACGCGCTCGATTTCCGCCCTCTTGTCGAAGATCATCCGGGCCACCCCGCTTGTCATCCCGCCTTCCTCGCCCACCCTGCCAAGCACATTAGCGAGATCTTCGAGCGTCGCTTTCTCGAGGCTGCTGTGAAGAGCACCTTTGGAATCACGATAAGCAACGCATTCGACCGCCATTACCACCTCCGCTTGAACCATCCTCGTATTCTTATTGCCACTAATCTTGAACCCGCACGATTTTGGAATTCACTGACCCCGTGGTTGCACGTCGCTCCCGGTCAATCACCTTTCTCGGCAAACAAAAGTCCTTTTCACCTGACAGGGAAAGTCATCGCGGCGCCCGAGATATCTCATTCGCCAGATGGTACCGGCGGCTTCTTGATGAAACCGCCACCCCATTCGATCCCTCCCGCATCGGGTGCGTCTTGCTCGGTCTTAGAAACTATCTCGAGATCCTCGCTTTTGGCCGTCGTCACGCCTCGGACGCCGCCGGTGCTTTCGCTGATATTTTTGTCCGCGCTAAAATGGAGCCATCCAGCTCAAAATCGAGAGCATTTCTTTCATCGGGCATCGTCGGTCTCCATACTCACGAAAACAATCCTGCACGTCAGCCGTTCCTCAACCCGCCAAAGTTCGGCGCGGACCTCCCTGGGAGGCAACCGAGCGGCTTCTTGCGAGCAAGCATATCGCTTAAGCGTGGCTGCATGTGTTTCTTGAAGACGGAACTTTGCCGCAGATAGCTGCAAGGCCCCTTTTTGGTGCGACAATTGGCCTGAGATCTCGAAAATCTTGTCTTTCAAGTTAACAAAAATCACACGGCCTAGGCCCCCCGGAACCACCAGCGGTTTGTCCTCATTACCATCGAAGCGGCTTATTCCTCACCAGGATACGTTGAGCCATCAAAAGCGGAGAGCGATTTGCCCATTTATCATTTTGACACCTTCAACGGTGAAGAAATTCATGACCTAAAAGGCATAGACATCGAAAACATTGGCGATGCGAAGACGATGGCTGTACGGTATCTGGGTGAGCTACTGAGGGAAAAGGCGGAAGGGTTCGGTGATACCGGTGACTGGCGAGTAGAGGTCAAAGACGATACCGGATCGATACTTTTCTGTGTCAATCTTTCATTGAAGATAGTTCCCCCCGTGTCCTCGATGCAATAGTGCAGTCCCATCGCGGTGGAGCCAGCAACGCGATTCCCTACGGGATTTTGTGCCAGGACGTGGTGTAGGTGAAGGCTGAGGTGGTCACCGTGATTTTCGGGTAGATTTGGGTTGCGAAGCTCAAACCTGACGGAAGGAATCACGATGACCGATCCGATTATGCACTTGCGCTCGCTGTTAGAGAAGGCCTCGGGTGCAGACATTCTGCGCGAGATGATCTCGTTTGCCACCGAGCGGTTGATGGAGATGGAAGTCGGCAACCTGACCGGAGCCGGCCATGGCGAGAAATCCGCGGCAAGGCTGGTCCAGCGCAACGGCTACCGCGAGCGCAACTCGCAGACGCGAGCGGCGACGGTCGAACTGCGCATCCCCAAGCTCAGGAAGGGAAGCTACTTCCCCGGCTTCCTCGAACCCTGCCGCATGGCTGAGCGGGCGAGGAGCGGTGATCCAGGAAGCGTATATTCAAGGCATCTCCACCCGCTCGGTAGATGACTTGGTAAAGTCACTGGGTATGGATGGGATCTCGAAGGGTCAGATCAGTCAGCTGTGCGAGGAACTCGACAAGAACGTCGGTGCTTCCTCGAGCGCGCAATCGAAGACGACTGGGAGTACCTATGGATCGACGTCACCCACGTGAAAGCCAGTTGGATAATTACAGAATTCTGCTGGCTGTAACTCTCCTTCCGATATTAAGTTATAAGTTTCCAGACTTCGTTCAATTTTTCAAACCTGCCGGCAACTGAATTAAGCCGCTCTCCCCCTCGTCGCTCTGATGTTGCAAATGCACGATGGCGTCTTATCGTTTTCTTATCGTTTTCTTAGCGGCTTAAAAGTCAGACTAGTCGTGGTCTATGGATGTAACCCTGACATGGCACGCCGCCGAGCCGGCTACACCTTCACCCATATTTTGTAAGATTATCGATAGTGCGCGCAAAAGCCATTCCGGTAGGCGTAAACTTAAGTCAGATTAGCTTTTACACCGCCTAACCCTCTGCGCTAAAAAGGTTTTTTAGGACGCGATGTTTGGCTATTTGATGATGCACGCGTTCATTCGCTTGATCAACGAAAAATGGGCTAATTCGGAACCACCACTTTACGGGATAGGACGGTCGCGCTCTTCGATGCGCTGCTAGAATCTGAGAAAATGGGACGCATTTTCGCCGTAAAAAAAGTCCCCTCAGAAGCTTTCTCAGGGGAGAAAAGCACCATCAACGAGCCAAACCCCGCAATATTGGCGCTTGCGCTGTAAGGGCTGCTCTAGGCGATAATTGAGCGGTTTCCCGCTTTGTTCTACCTTGGGGTGTTATGAGTTTTCGAATATTTCGTCGATGAGGATTGCAAAAGCATCCTCAACCTCTTTTCGCTTTGCAGACAGCTTTACCGGGAGAGTGACAGTCATCCCGCGCTTTTTTGAAGCTCGCGTATAGGTGAGAATTTGGCTGCCGTCGGCAGCGCACAACGTGTAGGAAGTATTTTCGACTATCTGAGGCCGGGGGGGTTTTGCAGCCTCTTTGAACCTGCTCAAAACTTCCGCTGGCGCGAGCAGCGGCTGACCTTCTCGGCGCAGACGCGCCTGCTCTTCCGCAACCCTCGAAGCCTCAACCCTAACTCGTTCCGCCGGTTCACCACCCTCCTTGATCAGCGTGGCGATAGTCCTTGGATGCGATACTGTGATTGCCTTCGAATCGCCGAACGCGGCGATAAAGTCCTGATCAAGATCGGCCAGCGCAAGATAACGGTAGACGGTGGCGCGCGCCATTCCCAGCCTCTCGGACATCGATGTGACGTCGCCCTTGTAATGTGTCTTCAAGGCCATCGCGTAGCTACGCGCCCTCTCAAGGTCGGAGACATCCTCCCGGGCGCGGTTTTCAAGGTCGCTGAGACGAAACGCGGCTTCGTCGTCGAGCTTTTGAACGTCGACGAGATACCGGAATTCGGGATAGTTGTTTGCTCGCAGCCAGGAGATTGCAAAATGCCGCCTGGATCCAGCTACAATTTCATAAGGTACCGCAGGATCGTCGGTGCGGCGCACTACCGCCGCCATGCGCTGGCGTCCCTCCGATTTTATCGACTCGATGAGGTCAGCACATTCGCTATACGTTAGATCATCGTAATGCCGAGCGTTTTGTTTGGACGGTCGGCAAAGAGCGGGATCAATCCACTCAAACTGCTCATACAGGACGTCGGCGCCAAGGCGTGATATAGCTTTTCCGCGGCTCGCGAGAACGTCCCCAGACGGAAGTTCCGGCGTTTCCCCGCTATCGAAAGCATCCACGACTTCCGATGCTATCGAGGCGCCGAAGCCAGGTTTACGAGCCATCAAAGTTCACCTTTTTCTGAACTTGGTTGCCTATCGATGCGAACCAAGACGCTTGTTTGCAGATTCCCACAAACTTACTTGAGCATGCTGTGTGATTGCAACCGTTCGCCTAGCGCTATGCGCAGGGCAATCGCAAAGGCTTTCGAAAACAGGCTGGGCTCGCCAGGACAACGGGCAAGCAAGTTGTCGAATATTCCTGTTTGCCAGGCGATCTCATCTTGCTGATGTATGCCTTCTCCGCCCTTTGCCCTACCCTACCCTACCCTACCCTACCCTACCCTACCCTACCCTACGCTGCCCTGCCCTGCCCTGCCCTGCGTGGCTGGGCACGCCGAGTCCGAAATGGTCGGCTTGGTCTCGCTCCGCTGGCTTCTGCCCGCCCGCGCCGGCTCGCCTGTTTAACGCAGCTTTGGGGTCCGATCCCTTGTGAACGCCCGGTCCACTTGTCTTTCGAGCCCTGCTTTAATCGTACCCCTTAAGCGTTCATCCTACCTGAATGAGCAACCCGATCGCTGATGCCGCTTTCCTTAGCTCACCAGTACCTTCTTTCCCGCGCTGCGGGTTGAAGCGCATCCTCTTTCCTAATTAGCGGGAGCGGGCCGAGTTCATTTTAGGCATGCCAACACCAAACCTGACAGGTGGATCGGTTGCGAATATATTCACAAGCGGCGCTTGTGATCTTGCCAATCGAGCGGGTTTATCAAAGCTGCGGTCATCAAATCTTAGCTCACTGGAAAGGATTTCGAGACGGGCACGCCTTAGAGGAATTCAGCCTAAATTTTGGAGCCTCGGCGCAAGTTTAGGCCCCATGCACCATCCAACTGAACGCATTACAAAACCGAGTGAGCCGTTTGCGTAGTTGAGATTAAGTGTGGTGCTTGCCGTGCCTGTCGACCTTCCGGCACGGCCGGCTCGCCATCGGTTTGCAGAGACTACAGGCGCCCAGCCACGCTTGTCTCCATTGGAGACTTTCCGCAGATCGCTGCGGCGTCATGATAAGACGTGGGTCCTCTACACGACAGGTTGTCTTTGTCTCCACTGGAGACTCATGGGAATTCGCGCATTCCTTAAGGCTTCTCGAGCAGACTAGAACAACGCCTGTTGGCAAGAAGATTGCGGGCGACCGGAGATGCATAATCTTGTCTCCACTGGAGACAGCCAGTCTATGCGGGTGGAATCGCTGGAAAGGGATGGCGCGTCGCCTTGTCTAGGCTCTGGATATGGCCATGAACCGGGGCGCATAGAGCGCGCTGCATATTACGCCACAACGTTGTCTCCATTGGAGACGGCCATAAATCGGAAAAGATTTGTGCGCGAAAGCCCTTGGTTGCCGTTCGGACGAGGCGCAAAAAATGGACCAGATTGACTTGGAAGGCCATGCTCAATCTTGTGGAATGCGGCATGGGTTCGTCGCTGCTACGAGCTTTAGAGACATCAATAAAATTGGTGCCAAGCCTTCCGACATGACCAGGCCTGTTATTGCTTTTTGCTCAGCAGCATGCCGGCCGATGTGCTGACCAAGCCTTTGCCCCCATAACCGCAGGACTTCAAACATGGATAGCGACAATTTGACGGGTCGGTGCGTACCAGTATGCAGCGCCTAAACGTCTCTACTAGACCTGCAGGGATCGGTCCATCGGTGCAGCGATCGAGTTTTGCAAGATCCTCATCCCAACTTTAATCGGCGCGTTTTTTAGCGAGACCAGGGCAGGGCAGGGCAGGGCAGGGCAGGGCAGGGCAGGGCAGGGCAGGGCAGGGCAGGGCAGGGCAGGGCAGGGCAGGGCAGGGCAGGGCAGGGTTGCCCGATTGTCAATTCCCGGCAAGAGTTGTTCCCGATAGCAGGATCGAAAAACTACATCTTGGTTTGCAAGCGGAGCTGATCCGCCCAAAAAAAAGCCCCGATCTTTCGATCAGGGCTAATTCAACGGTAGGAACTACAGGCTTCCTAAATCTCATCCGCTTTGGAGGGCCAAAGCTTCCTAATATTCTGCTCGAGCTCGCGGCCGAGGTTGTTAAGCTGATTCAAGCAACGTGTACGTACCGCATGGTTTGTGGTCGATGATGTCATGTCAAAAACGGTCTTGAGCTGGCTTGCCGCATTGTTGAATTCAGCGGACGTTTTCAGTTCCTGAGCGAACACGCTTCTGCCGAAAACCGTATTGGTAATATCCACGATCTGCCGCTGCGATTCAATATTCGCATCGCTCTTTGAGATGACCATTCCGACGAAGCCATACTCCGGCTGAATGTTATGTTCGTTGAGAGCGCCCATCGTCTCATCGAGCATGCTGAGAAAGGCCGTAGTCGAAGCAAAATCTACAATGCTGGGTGGTACTGGTATCAACAGCGCGTTGGCGGCATACATAACCGATAGCGACACCATGCCGAGGGCTGGTGGAGGGTCCATTATGATGACATCATAATTGTCAGCGATTTTATGAATGTCACGCGCGAGCGTCGTGAGGACGCTGAAACCATGGACACTTATGCGTGCCGCTACCTCATATTCCGCATTATAAAGCTTCAGGTTGGCCGGGATGAGGTCGAGATTGTGGAAATGTGTCTTGCGAACGATCTGTGCTATTCCGCGCTCCGGCTTACCTTGGAGCAAAGCGTAGATGCTGTCGAATTCATCGAGATCCTGATCGGGTATGTATCCAAATTGCATAGTAGCGGAAGCTTGAGCATCTGCGTCCACGAGCAAGACGCGATACCCGTGAATAGCCAAATATTGCGCCATATGGACTGCAATCGTCGATTTTCCCACGCCGCCCTTGAAGTTTTGGCAAGCGATCACTGCTGGCGGATCACCTTCTTGCCGCCACGGACGGGTATCGAAAACCTGCCGCATGGTGTCGAGGTCTCTAAGGGTATAACCTTTTCGGCGCCCCGCCATGTTTCGCTCTTGATGAGGCAGGCGGCCCTCTGCTTCGGCTATTCGAATAGCCGAGGCCGAGCGGCCAACTAATGCGGCTGCCTGCGATATAGTGAACATAGGTCCCGTACGTGGCGGCGTGTGCTGTATGTTGCGCTCTTGCAGTTTCCTCAGGACCATGCTCGCCATTTGATAATAGCGTGTGATCAGATCCTTGGTGCTACTGCCCAGCTCGGATGGGAGGGACGCCATGATAGTCCTTCTACCTGTCAGTTTGCTGCCTCAGTTGGCAGACTTGTCAATTTTCCTTAGATAGAACGCGAAAACTCGACAACCAAAAATTCACCTGTCTCATCGATTGGCGACTTCCTGCCCTTCGATTTCTGGCATCGATACCGCAATCAGCGACCAGTTGGCGGTATTTTGCTGCATACTGCGGAAAATCCGACAGCGCTGGGCGGGTCGATTTCGCGTGTCGCTGATTAAAGTACGGAGCTCAGCGATGGAAGGGATCGCACCGCTGCTCGTGTAAGAGGTTTTTTTCACATATACCTTTATCAGCGAGCCATTCGCGAAATCTCGACGCGCGAACGAGAAAAAGCGAAAGGAATATTTCCGATCGCACTGTCCTGCATCTCGGAGGTTCGATGATAACCTGGAGGCGCTGCTTAAGGTACGGGTTGTCGCTGATAACGGTACGAAAGGTCGCTGGCGAAGGTATGTTCGGTCGCTGATTAAGGTAGGCGATCTAACCTACTAAAGAATCCTACTCCCTCTGGGAGAACCTTCCTTCGGTAAGGATGGGTCAAAAAAATGATTTTTAGAACATCAGAATTTGCGATGTGTACCTTTACCAGCGACTGGTTGGCACTTTTAGCACTCGTCGAGCCAAAAAATCGCCAATGTCTTGCTTTCCGGTTCAAATTCGCCACAATCCTCGGCGTACGATATCAACCAGGGGTGATTCTGTGGCCAGGCGGAAAACAGGAGATGCAGACGCTCAGATAGCGTTGCCGCTTGGCGCTCGCTTCGTCGATGCTCTTACAGCGAGCCCTGCGGAAGAAGTTCGTGCGCTGGCCGAAACCGCCGAAGCAAAACGCATCTTTGACGCTGTGCGTTACGTGATGGAAGAGGAATCTCTCCCCAACTTCATGCATTCGGCTTTGTGTGCCATGTCTTTGCCGGTTAAAGCACCCAAGGACCCTACAGCGCCCGTCATTCGGCGAGACGGCAATATCTCCTTGATCATTCAGCCAATGGAGAGACAGGAGCCGAATGGCCCGGGCGGCGAATTTGTGTCCGTTAACCGGGGGGTGCCGTATGGCAGACATGCGCGTCTTATCATGATCTATATCATGACAGAGGCTGTCCGGACGAGAACACGCGAGATCTATCTAGGAAGTTCTTTCTCGAGCTGGCTGCGGCGAATGGGCATCACGAATACCTCGTCTGGCGGTAAGCGTGGTACCCGTACGAGCGTTCAGGATCAGATTGATCGAATCTTGAACTGCCAGTGGACAATCCGTTGGGACGATGACGTGGCCGACGGGCGGGGCAAGCGAAACGATGGCCGAAAAGCGGCCGTTCAAAAGGATCAAATGCGGGCATTCGCTGTCAATGACATGCGCATTGTGAACCAATATGCTGGCTTAAGAACCGGCGAGGGATCCTTTGTCTCGCATTTTGTTCTGTCCGAAGAATTCTACAATGAACTCCTCAAACATTCGGTGCCGTTCAATGAACGGGCCATCGTCGCCCTTAAAGACAGTGCTACCAAGCTGGATCTCTACACTTGGCTGGCCTACCGTCTGCCTCGAATACCTCAGGGAACGGAGGTCAGGCTCAGCTGGCAGGATCTCGCCAAGCACCTCGGCAATCAGTCCAGCACAATGACAAAGTTCAGGCAATCTGTGCGCGCTGCATGGGAGGAAGTGTCAGGCGTTTATCAGCAGGCACGTCACTCAGTTGATCTCAGCGATCTCATCATCAAGCTGCGGCATGCGGAAAAGCCTATAAAGGGAATGCTTCTTGTCCAAGCTGAACAGGAAAAGGCAAAAAAAACCGTGCCAAGCTTGATCGAAGAAGCCGGAATGCTCCGCTTATACAGTTCAGGAAAAACTGGCGAATCCAGCAAGCCAATCAGGTTCCCGGCAACGGGTTCTTTGGAATTTTCTGAGCCTGAACTCTATCGCATCGGCCGTGACTATGGTTCGAACAACTCGGTGAGCATAATGGCCGATGCTTTCAGGCGAGCTTTGGGAGGTCAGATCGACACCCTGGAAGGCGATGTGCTTAAGGATCGCTGGAAAAAGTACGTCGAGCGTTGGAAAGCGCCGTCTTAAGTGGACTGTCTCCATTGGAGACCCGGTTAATGTTCATCTTGAGGGTGCCTTCGGACCGGCAGGATCGCTAACGTCTCCCAGGACGCCTTGGCGTACCTTAATCAGCGACAATGCATATCCCGCTCCGTGCTCAATCAACCGTCAGTAGGCCGCTTCGCAATCCCGCGCCCACCCTGAGTGAGACCTCTCGGCTTCGCTGATTGAGGTACGATAGTTGGGCGGGGGGAAGCTGCTGCTTCAGTCTGATGTCACGGAGATGTGTAGAGAGCGTACCTTTAACAGCGATGATGTCGGATGTCCTGACTGCGGTCATTGGGACCTCGCTGTTTACGGTACGCCAGGTATTAGCCGCGATAGCGAATGCGCTATTCTTCAAGTTTGCGGGCGGTGGCGTACCTTTAACAGCGATAAGGATTACGAGGTTTTTGCGCGATCGCGCGATCCGCCTGCGCTGAGATGCAAAAAAATTCCGCAGGCGGTAAAAGAGGTCGGTCCCGCCCTGTTAAGCAAAGCACCGGCCTTAAGGGATCACACAGGGGCAGTGATCTGAATTTGAGGGAGAAAGCCCTGGACTTGCGTATCAGCGTGCCACGTGACACCGCTCGGGGCTCGCGGCGTTCGTATGGGATTGCGTGCACGGTAGTTCTAAACCGTAATTATCCACGAGTTTGGACGGGACACGGTATTTGTGCGGGGGCAGGCGAACTCGCCCGACATTAGCCTGCCTTTCGACGACACCGAGCATTCGACTCCCATGCCATAGTTCAACACGCCGGCTACCTGCTTCGCGATGAGCGATTACGAGAGCAGAACTCATATCTTGCGCTTTGAATTCTATGCGGCGCGCAACGCCAAACGCGTCGTCGGAGAATCGCAACGTGTAAACTTCCATCTTGGTCCTCCAGGCGGGATATGTCTCGGTAACGAGTCGGCCCGGTCATCTGTCCTCATCCTGGAAACTAAGGCAAATTCTTGGCAATTTGTTCCCGGCGCTAACTCTTGTTGAGCGAAATCAATCTGCAATCGATGTGGGAAACAAGAAAGCCACGCCGCAGGCGAAGCATCTTTGCGGATTCCGATGATCCCGGCCGCCTGTTCCAATCTGATCCCGGCCATCATTCCGATTTGATCCCGGCCGGGCAGAAGCCAGATCGTGTCGCCTGATGGCATTGGGGATTGGTGATGGTCAAGCGGCGGTTTGCTGTGCAGGCCGACGCATGGATTCACCTTCGAGTTCGAGCCGGTGTGCGTTGTGCACGAGGCGGTCCAGGATGGCGTCGGCGTAGGTCGGATCGTTTATGGTCTGATGCCAGCGGGCCACGGGAAGCTGGCTGGTGACGAGCGTTGAGCGCTGACCGTAGCGGTCCTCGAGAATTTCGAGGAGATGATGCCGGGCGTTGCCATCGAGCGGCTGAAGACCCCAGTCGTCCAGTATCAGCAACTCGACCTTGGCGAGGCTTTTCATGCGGGCAGCGATACGGCCGTCACCCTTGGCCAGCGTCAGTTCGTCGATCAGCCGCGGCAACCGGGTGTAGAGAACCGAACGGTTATCGCGGCAGGCCTTGTGGCCGATCGCACAGGCCAACC
>NZ_SMBO01000027.1 GCF_004342985.1 Novosphingobium sp. PhB57 | reverse complement strand
AGGCTCGACACATGGGTCAGCAGATGCCGAACTGTAATCGCGGAATCGGGATGAGCCGGATTGATGACCTTGAAATCGAGATAGCCGCTGATCGGCGCATCAAGATCGATATGGCCTGCTTCAACGAGCATCATGATCGCCGTGGCCGTGACAGTCTTCGTCACGGAAGCGAGATGAAACATCGTATCGGTCGTGACTTGCCGATGCTGCGCAATATCAGCAAAGCCATAACCCCGCATCAGCGTAACTTTGCCTGCTCGAGCGACACCTATCGCCATGCCGGGGATCGCGGCGCCTTCCAGTTGCTTCTTGAGAAACCGTTCCAGTGGGTCGTCATCCGCCTTCGCCAGCGCGGGGGCCGCAGCACCGAAGATGGAGGCCGCGAGCATTGTTCGCCGGCTCATCGGTGCACCGAGAATAGGCAGATCAAAACTTGCCATAAGGACCGCCTTCGTAAATTTATGTAGGCGCCTACCTTATTGGATGCGACGGCGCAAGGTGGGAGCGTTTCCACACCGTTAAATGACCGGTTCGGCAGACAGTTGCCGTTCACTGTGGCCCACCGGAACGACGTGAGTTGGTCGCGACCTGCCGGTAGCGCCCTGCCCCTGCTCTCGCTGACAGAGCGGACCTGCAACCTCCAATTCGACAGATGTCAGACCGGAGATGTCACTGATTTGGTGCCCTTCGTCTGGCGAGACGGGGGCATGCCATCCCGTTGCGAGGCATCGTCTTGGTAATTGCTGCCTTCCGCCATTCATTGCCGCTCCAAACATTGGTCTAGTGGCAGCATCCACGCCCCCAGCTTTTCCTTCATGCGGTAACCCTGACCCGCCATTCGATCCAGCCTACACCGAAAGAAAGAAGGGCTGGAGGGCTGGCGCCGGGCTTTGAAACTACCCACCAAACGTTAGGCACGCCCAAACAAGGGCAGCAATTTCGGCGACAGTTGAGCAGGCAAGTACTCCTATGAGAAACTTCGAGTGGCTCACTGTCGCTGACCTTGATTTACATGCCGCCCGGGAACCTGTCAGCTGAGCCCCAGCATTCCGCGAAGCCTCGAGAGGTCTTCGGCCAGAATATTGACCTTGCCCGCCAGCAGTTTGCGATCGCGGTCGGATAGTTTGAGGTAGGAGGCAAAACCGCCGCCGGGCACGCGGTACTTGGCCAGCGTGTCGAACACCGCCTTGAAATTGGCATCGGTCCTGGCCGCGAATCCGGGGTCGCGTTTTGCGACCAGCGGGCGCAGCAGGGTCACGATCTTGAAAGCTCCCTCGAAGTTGGCCTGGAAATCGTAGAGGTCGGTGCGGCTGTAGCGGTTTTCCTCACCCGATATCTTGGTGGCGGCCACTTCCTCCATCAGCACGGCAGCACCGCCCACCACCTTAGCGGGGGGGAAGGTCAACTTGAGCAGGCGGCTCTGCAATGCAAGAACGTCCGCCATCAGCTTGTCCGCCACCTTGCCGACGTTTCTGGTGCTCTTTTCCACCCAGAGAGCGTATTCGATGCGGTGAAAGCCGCCAAAGCGGGGATCTTTTTCAGCCTTCTCGTGATCGTCGGCGCGGGAATCGATCGCGGCGTCCAGATCGCTGAACAGCTCGGCCACCGGCTCGATCCGTTCATAGTTCATGCGCGTGGGGGCATAGAGCTTCTGGGCCAATGCGATGTTGCCGGCCTTCACAGCCGCCGTGAAGGCACGAGTATCGGCCACGAATTTGCGTACGTTTTCGTTCACGTAGAGTTTGTACTGCGCCACCGGCCCGACCAGCTGCAAAGGAGATGGTCTCGCCTGCGCCAACGCGGTTTCGGAAAACATCGGCAGCGAAGCAAGGGGCGCGGCGGCGAACATACCCAGCAGGGTGCGGCGGGAGGATAGGAACATGGTCGTCTCCGTGATCGTAATGGGGATTGCTCAGGATCGCTCAGGCGGCGCGCGCAGCAGCGATCAGCGTGTGGCCGATCCAGTCCGCATCGTCGCGAATGCCTGGCAAAGTGAAGAAGAAGCCGCCGCCAATCGGCTTGATGTATTCTTCCAGTGGTTCGCCATCGAGCCGCTTCTGGACAGTGATGAAGCCCGCTTCCAGATCCGCCTGATAGCAGATGAATAGCAGGCCCATTTCCAGCTGGCCGGACTTGGTGACGCCATTGGAATAATTGAACGGACGCCGCAGGATCAGGTTGGCATCGCTGGCAGCATTGCGCGGATTGGCAAGGCGAATGTGGGAATCGAGGGGGGTCTTCGTGCCTTGCGGGTCGCGGTCATAGTCGGGCACGTGGTGCTCGGTCGCGCTGCCGTCGACAGGGGCATCCATGGGTGCGCCGCTGGGCTTCACGCGACCCATGATCGCTTCCTGCTCGCCCAGTGGGGTGCGATCCCAGCGTTCCACGAAATTGCGGATGATCCGCACTGCCTGATAGCTGCCGCCGGTGGCCCAACCGGGCTCGACCCCGCCGGGCGCCACCCAGACGATGCGGTCCATCAGCGGGGTGTCGTTGGAGTTGGGATTGGCCGAACCGTCCCGGAAGCCAAGGAAATTGCGCGCACTCTCCTCCGGCTGACCGGGCATGGAGGGGATCTGCGGCACCGTTCCTTCCTGCTTCCAGTGCAGCACCAGAAGGTCGGAAGTGTTCTTGATGATGTCGCGCAGGGCGTGGATGTTGGTATCGGGCGTGTTGGCGCAGAACTGGATCGACAGGTCGCCGTGGCACAGCGCTGCGTCCAGCGCATCGTTGGGATGCGCCTGCATCTGCCGGAGGTGCCGGGGCCTGAGTGCTGCAAGGCCGAGGTCAGCGTTGAATAGGGATGCACCGACCGAAACGGTGATAGTCAGTGCATCGGGTTGTACCACCGGGCCAAGAATACCCGAACCGGCGGGCGGAAGCAGGGGATCGATATCCGGCTGCTGCCCACCACGCGTGAGGAATGCGATCCGCTCCGTCAGGTTGCGGAAAAGGCGTTCGAGATCGTCGAGGCTTTCGGCTAGCACATAGAAGCTGGCGATCATCCCGGCGCTGGGGCGCGGCGTGGTGATGCCCGCCTGGTGCACACCCTGAAACGGCACGAGATCCTGCGTGTGGGTGCTCCGCGGCGCGTCGGCGACTTGCGAGCCGCCTGCCGGTGTTCCGGCCGAAGCGGCTCCGGCACGCGCCAGCGCCGTCGCGGGCATGGCCGCCAGCAGACCGATGCCGCCGCCCAGCACTTGCCTGCGTGAAGACGGGAGGCTCATGTCAGCCCCAGCGCGGCATTGGTCTTGCCGAGATCGGCAGCGATCTTCGCAAGGATCGCCGCCATGGCACGACGCTGCGCGGGATCGAACTTGACGGCACGCATGGTATCGCCCGTGCGCAGCGGAGCCAGCGCCTTGTCGAAGGCAGCGAAGTCCGCGTTGAACGCCTTGTCCAGCGCCGGGTTCGCCTTCACCAGCAGGGGGGAGAGCAGTTCGGCCACCTTGCTGCCGCTTTCGTACAGGCCCTGAAGGTCCGCCGGGCTGTCGTCGCCCGTTGCGGGTCCTGACGCGGACGGGGCGGCTCCCAGCGAATCCGACAGGCGGCGGAACTGCTTTTCGGTAAAGCCGGCCAGCTGTTCGGGCTTGAGTTCGATGCCCGCCAGCCGCTCCTTCAGCGTCGCGATATCGGCCAGCAGTTTGTCACCCACCGGACCCAGCGCCCTGGCATCGCCGTCGTTTGCCAGACCATACTCTATGCGGCGGAAGCCCTGGAACGCGGGATCGGCGGCCTTCTTTTCGTAATAGTCTGCACGGGCATTGAGCCGCGCTTCGAGGTCACCGAAGACCTGCGCTGCCGCTTCGATCCGCACGTAGCTCTGGTGCGCAGGGGCATAGAGCCCGCGAGCCTTGTCCAGTTGTCCGGCCTTGAGCGCGGCCACCAGAGCCTGCGCCGAACTGTCCAGCGTTTCCGCTTCGGTCAGCAGGTAGACCTGATACTCCGCCAGCGGACCGACGTAGGTTTCCAGCGAAGGCCGCGCCGCCTCGGCATCCGACTCCGCCGAAGGGGTGACGTGGAGCTTGCCGCGCGGATTGTTGAGCAGGCCGCAGGTGATGTCGTAATCGCCGGGCTCCAGCTTGACCGTCATCGTCTGGCGCAGACCGGGCGCGATATTCTCGCGCTCGTCGATCACCATCACGCCGTCGAGGATTTCCCACTCCAGCGCGCGCTGCGTCTCGTTGACGATGGTGAAGGTGGTCTTGCCCGCAGGCACGGTGATATCGTTAGGATCGCAGACCTTACCGCGGATAGTCACGGTCACGGCATGGCCATCGGTCGTGCGGGGCGTCCTGCCGCTGCGGTTCGAGGCATACCAGAAGGCAATGCCGCCCAGCAGCACGAGCAGCGCGGAGCCGACCAGCGCCAAGCGCATCAGGGGCGAAGAAGAAGTCCTGGTCATCAGTGAGCCCCGGCAGGAGAATGTGTAGGTCTTGGTGAGGGCCTGAAGAACCAGAACAGGTTGACGGCGAGGAACGCGACGTAGACGATGACTTCGCCCAGCACCGGCACAGCCTGGTAGCCGAGCAGGCCGGCAAGCACTGCACCGACCGGACCATCCATCGGCAGCGTTTCACTGAGATCGACGACCACCGTCTGCAGGCCGTTCCAGATGCCGGCCTCATGGAACTTGCGCAGCACGCCCGCCAGCAGACCGGCGGCGACCAGCAGGATGAAGACGCCGGTAAAGCGGAAGAAGCGGCGCAGGTCGAGGCGGATGCCGCCCTTGTACAGCCCGATGCCGATTGCCACCGAAGCTGCGATGCCGATCAATGCACCTACCGGCGCCTCCCATCCTCGGCTCTGCTGGAAGATTGCGAGCAGGAAGAACACCGATTCCAACCCTTCGCGGGCGACGGCCAGGAATACCATGGTGATGAGCGCCCAGGCCGGGCCGCTCTCGCGGGCCAGGGCGCGATCGAGCGAGGCGTGAAGCTCGCTTTTGATGGAGCGCGCCGCGCGGCGCATCCAGAATACCATCGAGGTGAGCATTACGACCGCCACAAGCCCGACGATGCCTTCGAACAGTTCCTGCTGCTTCTGCGGAAACTCGGCCGCGGCGAATTGCAGCGCGGCACCCGCAAACAACGACAGCGCGCACGCCAATAAGACGCCCACCCAGATCGCGGGCATCAGGTCTTTGCGGTTGGCATGGTGGAGATAGCTGGCCACGATTCCGACGATCAGCGCGGCCTCTATCCCTTCACGCAGCATGACCAGAAATGGGATCAGCATCGAATTCCTCATGTTCCAACGCCATAACCATTAATCGCTAATGACTCGCAAAAGCAACCTAATTGATTTTCGATTTTTTGCGCGTTGGAAAAGCCGTCGCGTGAGCTCAATCAACCTGATGGCGATCAAGCCGCAAAATGCAGGCTCTTGTTGCTACCGTGAATGTCGGAGACGAGGGCTGGCGGCGACAAGTCACCGTTCAAACCATAGGCGCTTGCCCGCCTCATGGGAGCTTCGGCGAAAGACGGGAATTGAATGACCAGCGTCGTGACACGCTCATCGAGGGGAGGGGCATGCTCAGCATGCCCCTCCCCTCGAACAAGGATGTTGCGATTAACTCGCAACAGTGGTTAAGCGCGCCGACATGCCGCAACTCGTCGCAATCGAAAGATCAAGCGCCTCCCGAAGGCGAATCCGGGTGGAAAACCCGCGATTTTTCTCGCTCTGCGTTACGATTCTCGTCCACATCGCCGGATTTCTTCTCATCGTCTGCGGCCAATTCCCCCACCGTACAGACCAGAGCCTGCAACGTGACGTGACCATAATCACGACATTCGACGCCTCAGCCCAAGCTGCCCCAGCAAAGCAAAAGCTCGTTCCTGCCGCCGCCATCTTCCCACAGATCGAAAACAAAAAGCCCGCGCGCGTCCAAGAACTGCGTCACCTCTCACCCGACGCTGCTACCCCGCCAGCAGCTTCAGCTAATGCGAATTTCGACCAAGCGGCACCAGAAGGCATCGCCGAAAGTCATGAACCACGCGATGCGGCCCAAGATTACCGGGAGGTGTTGTTCGCGCGCCTGGCCGAGCATCGAAACTACCCGGAAGCCGCCCGTCTCCGAAACTATCAGGGCGACGGGACCCTGTCGTTCCGCATAGACCGCCGGGGCAACCTGCTGGCCGCTGCAATGGAGCGTTCTACCGGTCGCGCCGTACTCGACCGCGCTGCGTTAAAACAGGTCCGTCGCTCCGCGCCATTCCCCGAGATCCCTGCTGAATTGCCCGACGAACTTGTCGTCGCCATGCCGCTCCAATTCCTGATCCTTCCACCCGCCAGGCAAATGGCGGCGCGATGACCGTAAAGGCACTCTCCCTGCTCGCCCGGCATCGCGGCGCGCTATTGGCGAGCGTGCGGCGGCGCGTCAGGCCTCCGGTCGAGCCAGCGGATATCGTCCAGGAAGCCTTTGCGCGCGCCATTCCGGCGATTGAGGCCGGTCGCGTCGTGGACGTACACGCCTTCCTCCACGGAATCGCCCGCAACCTCAGTGCGGAAGCCATGCGCCAACAGCAGCGATGGTCCCAATGGCTTGTGGAGGCCGAACACAGCGAACAGGTGGCCGACGATGCGCCCTCGCCGGAAGCCCATGCCGCCGGGCGCCACGAACTCGATCGGTTACACGGCGCGATGGCAGCACTGCCCCCGCGCTGCCGGGAAGTGTTCGCCATGCGCCATGTCGAACTTCTGGAAAAAGCCGAAATCGCACAGCGGCTCGGCATTCATGTGAAACAGGTCGAGAGGCAATTGCGGCACGCCCTCATGCTCTGCTCGCGCATTCTGGCCGAGCCCGGACAGGACGATTAAAAATGAGACGCCATGGCGCCAAATCCGTCCGAATTCCGACTGACTTTATGAGACGGCAGGCACAAGCCGTCGCCATGGGAATCAAACGAGAGGTTGGCGATGTCGATTGAAGACGACGTGGACGCTCCGATCGGGACACTGGAAGAGCAGGCGGCAGACTGGATCGTCCGGCAGGACGGAACGGTGCTGGACGAGGCGGAACAATCCGCATTTTCGGAATGGCTAGCCGTGTCGGAACATCGCCGCGAATTCGATCGGCAGAACGCGATCTGGCAGCGTTATCGGCGCATGGCTTCACTGCCAATCCGCGAGGAGAACTCCGCGCGCGCCTACCCGGCAAATCGCCGGACAAGCCGCTGGCGCCCCGCGCCCTCCGCCATCGTTCGTCGCTCCGCGGTGCCGGCCATTGCGGCAGTGCTTGCCCTGGCGATTATCGGAAGCACCGAGAATTGGCCGGCGCGGCTGCGCGCGGACTATTCCACCGGCATCGGAGAGCGGCGCAGCATCGCTCTGCCCGACGGATCGGTCGCGACATTGGCAGCAGGCTCGGCGCTCCGCTTCGATCAGTCGGACGGCGCGCGCGTGGCGACGCTGCTAAGCGGCGCCGCGCAATTCAGGGTTGCGCCGGATCCGCATCATCCGTTCCGCGTCGAAACCGATGAGGGGAGCGTAACCGCCCTTGGCACCGTTTTCACGGTGGAAGAACGCGCAGGCGAACCCGAAGTCATCGTGCTGGAACACAGCGTCGCGGTTCGGACGTCCAGCGGAGCGAAGGCCGTGGTTCGGGAAGGCGAGAGCACTACCTTCACCGCGCAGTCCGTCGCCCGCCCCGTTCCATCCGATGCACTGGCGGCAACCGCCTGGACGCGGGGAAAACTGATCGTGTCCAACCGGCCGCTCAGCGAAGTCGTGGCACAGCTTGGCCGACAGCGGCGCGGCTACTGGACCGTGCGCGGCGAGGCGGCGAACTTGCGGGTAAACGGAGTCTATGATCTCGACCATCCGCTCGATGCGCTGGCAGCGCTTGAAAAAACCCTTTCCCTGAAGTCCATCCGTATTTCCAATATGTTCATCGTCGTCAGCCGCTGAACTTCCGATCTCGCCAAAAATTTTTTCGCCCGAGGTAGGCTCCAAAATCCGTGCATCTTCGACTTATCTAATGAGAGTGCGTCGCATCAGCATTAGAATGCACTTGGTTCATTCGGGGTTTACAAGACATGAGGCAATTTTCCGCGCGGTCGCTGCTGGCTGCTGCATGGGTCGGTTCGACGATGCTCACGGCCGTAGCCGTCCCCGTATCGGCGCAGGCTCAACAAGCCGAGGCGGCGCGGCGCTACGAGATTCCGGCCGGATCGTTGGCGCAGGCATTGAACCGCTTCGCCGACCAAAGCGATGTCCAGATTTCCTATGAGGGGCGACTGGCCGATGGGCGCAAAACCCCAGGGCTAAACGGCACTTTCTTGCCTCAGGAAGCCCTGTCCCGCCTCCTGGCGGGCACCGGGCTGGTCGCACGCGCGGCGGATGCGGGGACGCTGACGATCGTACCCGCCACCGTCGGACGGCTGGAACTGGACCCGATGCGCATCCAGGCGGTGGGCTATACGGAAGAAGGCGAAGACGACGGTTCCAGCAGCGACAGGCAGACCGCCCGCGACGGCTCTCCCATTGTCGTAAACGGGCAGCATGTCTCTCCCGATCTTGTGGCGGGTATCGGCCCCTGGGGCTCGCGCAGCATCGCCGACACGCCCTATTCGGTGACCGTCATGTCGAGCGAACAGATCGAAAACACCATCGCCCGCGATCTCGACCAGCTCTACAAGATGAACCCCGTGGTGCAGACCAATGCGCCGACGACCATCTTCGGCTATCCGAACGTCCGAATTCGCGGCTTCGACAGCAGCACCGGCATCGTCGACGGCGTGCGGCTCTCGTCCTACACTTATGGGCTCTCGACCGAGGAAATCGAGAGGGTCGAGGTCATGAACGGCCTTTCGGGTTTCCTCTATGGCTCGGGCAACGTCGGCGGCGTTTCGAACTACGTCCTCAAGCGGCCGACTTACGAGCCGCTCGCCAACGTGGCGGTTGGCAATTACGGCGGCAGCCAGTATTTCGGCCACGTCGACCTCGGCGGCAAGATCACGAGCGACGATACCCTGGCCTTCCGCTTCAATGGTGCCTACGCCAATGGCGGCACGTCGAAGGACGACCAGCATCTGAAGAAGTGGCTGGTGAGCGGTGCACTTGACTGGAATGTTTCCAGCAAGCTTCTGGTACAACTGGAAGCGGCGCATACCTACTGGCATCTCGACCGTGTAGACACGCGCTTCTACACCAATGGCCTCGGCTACTGGCCCGATGCCTACGACAATTCGAAAACCTATACGCCGGGCTGGACCTACAACCAGACCACCTCGGACCGTATCGGCGCCAATGTGAAGTACCAGATCAGCGATGCAGTCTCGCTGCGATCGGCCTACATGTACAAGAAGGATGAGCGCGAATACGTGATCATCTATCCGATCGACACGCCAACCGGCTGGTCAACCTACAATATCTCCAAGACCTTCCCTTACGACACGGTTTCGCAGGGCGCCTACACGTACCTCGATCTTGCGTTCCGCACCGGCCCGATCGACCACAAGCTGACCCTGGGCGGTTCCTGGGACACCTACAAGGAAGTCCGTCACGTCGTCGGCAACGTGCCCGGCACTTATGCCGATGGCACGGCCTATCCGGCCGGGTCCAACCTGACGCTGGACGAGCTGCTGAACATGCCGACGCCGGTGTTCCACGGCGATCCGGGCCCGCTCTACAAGGCGAAGGACGCTACCAACTTCAACGCGATCATCGGCGACGACGTCACCTTCACCGATACCCTGAGCGCACTGGTGGGCTTCAATTACAGTACGATCCGGACGCGCAGCTATACGACTGCGGGGGCCAGATCGTCGGGCTACAAGAAGTCCGCAATCACGCCCACGATCTCGCTGATCTACAAGCCCGTACCCGCACTGACCACCTACGCCAGCTACATGGAGGCGATGGAAGCCGGCACGATCGTGCCCAACGATGCGACGCTCTACACCAACCCCGGAGAGGTGATGGATCCGGTCATCTCGAAGCAGTACGAAGTCGGGGCCAAGTACGCCTTTTCCGACAAGCTGCTGGTCACCTCCGCACTGTTCCGCATCGAGAAGGCGAACAGCTACAACGAAGTCGCCTCGACAGGCATGATAACCATCAACCAGGACGGCCGACAGGTCCATCAGGGCCTCGAACTGACGCTGGACGGCCATGTCACCGATCATCTGCGGATCGTCGCCGGGGGCACGTGGATGGACCTCGGCATCGAAAAGGCCACCAACGCGGCGCTCAAGGGCAAGAAGCCGATCGGATCGTCCGCGCTGATGGCCAAGGCCTCGATCGAATATGAGATTCCCGCAGTGCACGGCCTCGTGCTTTCGGGCGGCGCCTACTACTCGGGATCGAAATATCAGGATGCGGCCAATGCCAACCGGATCGACGGCTACACGCTTTTCGATGCAGGTATCCGCTACCGCACCGAGGCGCTGGGCCGACCAACCACATTCAATCTCTACGTCAGCAACCTGACCAACAAGGACTACTGGTCCTCGTACTGGCAACTGGGCCTGCCGCGCACGATCGCGTTCTCGGCGCGGACGGAATTCTGAGGCTTCGGAAGGGCAAGGATGCGATCATGAAGCAGGGTTTCCGCCAGTCGATGGCGTGGCTGCACACCTGGGTCGGACTGATACCGGGCTGGATCCTCTACATCGTCTTCGTCTTCGGTTCGGCGGCGTTCTTCCAGTACGAAATCGATGCCTGGATGCGGCCCGAACTGCCTTCCCGCACGGCGGTAACCCCGCGCGCGCTCGACGCCGCGGACGCGCTCTTGCTTCGACGCGGCGCAGGAGCGGAAAGCTGGAGCATCTCGCTTCCCAGCGCCCGTGGTGGGAGCGGCCTTTCCGTGTCCTGGAGCATACCGGGACAGGACCGGCACGACCGTAAGGAGATCACGCTTGATCCCCGCACCGGCCGGGAACTCGGCGTGCGCGAGACCCGCGGCGGGTTCTTCCTCTACCGCATGCATTTCGACCTGCATTACATCTCGGTGCGCTGGGCACGCTATCTGGTCTGCGTGGCGGCGCTGGCCATGCTGGTCGCGATCCTTTCGGGCGTGGTCACGCACAAGAAGATCTTCACCGACTTCTTCCAGATGCGCTTCGGCAAGGGGCAGCGCTCCTGGCTCGACGCGCATAACGCCACCGGCGTACTGGCCCTCCCGTTCCACGTGATGATCACCTACACAGGACTGGTCACTTTACTGTTCACGCTGATGCCTTGGGCTATCACCGCGAACTTCGCGGACCGCGACGCCTTCTACGAGGCCTCCAGCCCCCGCCCTGAAGAGCGGGAGGTCAGCGGCGTCGCCGCCCCGACGATGCCGCTGTCCCAGATGGTCGCGAGCGCCGAGCGGCAGTGGCAGGGCACCCGCCCCAGCTACATCAATATCGAGCACCCCGGCGACCTGAATGCGACGGCCCGTCTCTACCCCGAACGGAGCGACTGGGCAGGCAGCCGGCACAGCGCGCTTTACATCGACGCAGCACAGGCCCGCATCATTCCCCTTCCCGAACCGGTGAAAGGTGGTGCCAGCATGACGCGCGAGGTCATGGTCGATCTCCACACCGGCTGGTTCGCCGGATACGGCCTGCGCTGGCTCTATTTCCTGTCCGGCCTCGGCGGCACGGCGATGTGCGCCACGGGACTTGCCCTATGGTGCGTGAAACGGCGGACAAAGTTGCCGGACCCGGCCTGCCCGCATTTCGGCTTCCGCCTGGTCGAGCGGCTGAACATCGGCTTCATCACCGGCGCTCCTGCAGGCATCGCCATCTATTTCCTTGCCAACCGCCTACTCCCGTCTGCGATGGCAGAGCGTGGTGAATGGGAAGTCGACAGCCTGTTCATCGCCTGGGGAGCAATCTTCGCGTGGACGCTGGCCCGCCCCGCCAAGCGCGCCTGGGTGGAAGCGCTTGGCGCCGGTGCCGTGCTGTTCGCGCTGGTTCCGATCGTCAACGCCGCGACCTCGCGCGGCCTCGGTGCGAGCCTCTATCGCGGTGATTGGGTATTTGTCAGCTTTGACCTGACCATGGTCGTGCTGGCTATCGCCTTCGCCTACACCGCGCGAAAAGTGCTCCGCCACCAGCCCAAGGCAGCGCCAGCCCGGCGTAACCGCAATTCGGCGGAGGCCCCAGCATGATCCATCTCGCCATCGCCGGCCTCGCGCTGCTGGGCTTTGCACTGTTGCTGATCGCAATGGCTCGTCATCAGCAGGACTGGCTGCGCCGCAAGCTAAGCCCGCGCCGATCGATTGCGATGCGCTGGAGCGGCTTCAGCGCCTTGGTATCGGCCTACGTCATTGCCGGATTCGGTCTTGGCTGGGCTTACGGCGCTGTCGCGTGGTGCGGATGGATGAGCGCGGCCGCCGTGCTTGCCTTGACCGCGCAGACCAACCGCGAGCGCATCCTGCGCCTGCTTTCCTGATCCTCATGCCCCAGCAATCGAAAGAGCCCGCCATGAACCATCCCGTGACGCTCAGGTCATCCCCTTCAACGGGCGCTGCGGCCGCCGCGCGCAGTCGCCGCATGGCTGTCGCAGCACGCGTCCTGGCGGGTACGCTCGGGGCCTATGGACTGACGGCTCAGATCACCGTCCTCCTGTCCTTCATTCTCGCCCGGACCGGCATGGAACGCGCCGAAGCGGTCGTAGCCGCGACATTGGCCAGTTTCGCTATGTTCGCCGCAATTTCGATGGCGATTTTCCATGCCCGCAACGCCGGCTGGGCGTGGCTGTGGTTGACCATCCCAGCAGTTTCGCTTTGCCTTCTGCAATGGAGCCTGAGCCCGCTTTCATAATCATCTATTCGAACGCCACCGTTTGGTAATCGATGCAGGAAACGCGCCGCCGATCGCAACTCAGAAATCCGGCCCCAACACGTTTAGGATCGCCGAGAAAGCCGACATAGACCAAGTCATCTCGGATTCCTGATAGCTGCCGTCAGATCACCGAATTTTGGAGTCACCTGAACGACCGCACGTGGGGGTGGGTTCAACGGGTGGCGGCAACACAAGCTTGAAAGCGCTCGGCGGGTGTTTGGTATTCGAGCGTTTTCCTTGGCCGTTCGTTGAGTTGCCGC
>NZ_SMBO01000026.1 GCF_004342985.1 Novosphingobium sp. PhB57 | reverse complement strand
TGTTGACCCTGCCCATCAGCGGCAGCACATAAACCAAACACGCCTGGGTCAATTCTCAATGAAAACCCCGGGTCACATCTCAGTGCAACTCAACAGCCATCTGGCAACAATTCCACTTCATCACCATGGATAGCCGGCGCATCCCAGCTACCGGGGCGGCCAGCAAGAAGGGGATGATTTCGGCCCGCTTCGGTCGCACTGATGCGACGCGCGATACCCGCTTCCATGCGCCTAGGCATTCGGCGCACTTTTCCGCCCGCTGCGGCCGTCGCGACCTGTAGGCCCGCGCAGGAACCGAATGAAGGAACTCCGGACGCGAAAACGGCGCGCATGAAATCAAGCTGGCGATCTACCTCGGCTGTCTCACGATAGACATGCATAGGAGAACCAGTCAGAAACACGGCATCATATTTTGCCAGGTCGATCGGTTTAAATCGACGGGAATCCGCGTCTGCGGGAGATGCGATGTCTATTCTGGCTGCTGGCCGAAGCTGCTTCAGTGTTGCCTTGTATGTTTCCCCTGCGCTCTTTCCGGCCCTTTCGCGGCGCTTCTCGCGTTCATCGGGAAGTTCACTTTGGGCAACCAAGTATGAAGGCATCAAAATCTTTCTGAGGCGAGCGGAGTCAAACGTTTGGGGTAGTTTCTCAGATCACGTAACTGACAGAAAATTTGGAGTTGCTTTAGTCAGGCGGCGATAAATGAGCGAAGCGTATGCGCATAATCGAACGGAGGAATAGGGGTGCTGGAACAGTTTGCACTTTTCTCCAGATTAAAAAAAGATCATCCGTCGAGGCTCAGCAGGTCGGTAATATGATGTTTAATAAGGTCCACCGCGAAAGGCTTGGTGACGAGCCGCACACCAGGCTCAAGCTGTTCATTGCCCACGACCGCATTCTCCGCAAACCCGGTGATGAAAATCACCTTGAGGCCAGGCCGCCTAGCGCGCGCCGCATCGGCAATCTGCTTTCCATTAAGGCCGCCGGGCAAGCCCACGTCTGTGATAAGCAGATCGATATGCGTGTCGGAATTAAGCACAGCCAACGCCGAAGGCCCGTCGCAGGCCTCCAGCGCCGCATGATCCATATCTTCGAGAAGTTCGCACACCAACATCCGGATGGTCGGCTCGTCGTCGACAACCAGCACGCTACGCTTTCCCGTGCTTGGCAGATCATTGATTACATGCGAAACCTCTTCCCCAAGCGCATCGCCGTAATGGCGCGGCAGATAGAGGCATAACGTTGTACCCATGCCGAGTTCGCTATAAATGCGAACCTGCCCGCCGGATTGTCGAGCGAAGCCGTAGATCATCGACAGCCCCAGACCCGTCCCCTCGCCAATCGGCTTGGTGGTGAAAAACGGATCGAACGCGCGCTTGATCGTTTCCGAAGTCATGCCAGTTCCGGTATCGGTGACGCAGAGCGAGACATATTGTCCCTCAGGGAGATCGCGCTCACGGCCCGTCCGGGCGTCTAGCCACTTGTTCGCAGTCTCGATGGTTATGCGTCCGCCACAAGGCATCGCATCGCGAGCGTTGAGGCACAGATTGAGAAGCGCATTCTCGAGTTGATTAGGGTCGACCAGCGTCGACCACAATCCGCCGGCACCCACGACCTCGACTTGTATTCCAGGCCCGACTGTCCGGCGAACCAGATCTTCCATACCCGCTATCAGGCGATTTACGTCCGTTGGTTTGGGATCGAGCGTCTGGCGCCGCGAAAAGGCCAGCAGGCGGTGCGTCAAAGCAGCCGCTCGGCGCGATGCTCCCTGAGCCGCCGTCACATATTTCTCAAGTTCGCCGATCCGCCCCTGCGCGATGCGGATTTGAAGCATTTCCAAAGACCCGACCACCCCAGCCAGCATGTTGTTGAAATCATGCGCAAGACCACCGGTGAGCTGTCCAACTGCCTCCATTTTCTGCGCCTGCCGTAATTGCTCCTCGGCAGCCATGAGGCTCGCGGTACGCTCTTCGACCTGCTCCTCGAGCGAAGCCGTCAGTTTTGCAAGATCATGTTCGGCTCGGCGACGTTCGGTAGCGCTGCGAGTTCGCGCGGCAATTTCCCGCATGAACTCCTGTTCTTCGGCCAGCCATACCCGCGGCGTCGCATTGTTCACGTAGATCAACGCGACAAACGCGCCGTTCTCCTGCAGCGGCATGTTGATGAAGGAGTGCGCAGTAATAGCTTTCAGCACATCTGCGGTGGCTCTCGTTCGTTCATCGACATCGGCATCGACACACATCACGGTTTCGCCCCGCTTCAGGTCCTCGATGTAGCTGCCATGCTCGCGAAAGTGCAGTGTACCGGCGATCGTTTTGACGCCCGGGGCGTTCCAGTCGCGTTCTACTGTGATCGTCTCTTTGACAGGGTCGATTGTGCCATATCCGGCTCGGCTCACGCCAAGCGTACGACCCAATATTTCGGAAGCGGCAAATGCAATATCGGACGGGTCGTCCATATCGCGCAGCCGATCGCTCAATTCGAGAAGGGCTGCCTGTCGTGCTTCTGCGCTGCGTCGTTCGGTAATATCAAAGCTTACGCCCGGAAAATGCCGTTCACCGTTATCTGATACGGTGCACTGACCCTCTGCGGCAACCCATCGAAATGAACCATCCGGCTGAACGAGGCGATATTCTGCCGAAAACGGAGCTGAGGTCTCTACCGCCTTATCGATCTGCGCGGTAACCCGCGGACGGTCATCGGGATGGATGTTCGCAAAAAACTCGCTGATCGGTGCGCCGCGTGAAGCGCGCCCGAGATCAACGCCGTACAGGCGAGCGAAGCCGGCATCAGACACCACGAGATCATCGTCCACAGACCAGTCCCACGTGCCGACGGAACGAGCCGCCACGAGCATCGCATCGCGCTTGCGCTGGAGGAGGCGCAGCTCAATCAAAGCCATGATTTGTTGAGCAAGGATAGTCAGTCCCCGGCGCTGCTCTTCGGTCAGGCCGCCGGGTCTGGGAACTGTGTCAATGACGCACAACGTCCCCAGCGGCATACCGTTCTCGCCGACAAGAGGGACGCCCGCATAGAACCGGATTTGTGGTGCCTCAGTGACGAGTGAGAAGGCCGACGTTCTCGGATCGCAAGAAAGATCCGGGACCTCGAAAACCCCCGAATGACGAATAGCGAGCGCGCACACGGAGGTCGCGATGGGCGTTTCCGACACAGTCACACCGACACGCGCTTTAAACCATTGACGTTCTGTATCAACGAGACTGACGAGCGCGATAGGCGCCGAGCATAGTGTCTTGGCAAGCCATACGATCTCGTCGAATGCAATTTCGGGAGCCGTATCAAGCACCTCGGCCTCGAGGAGAGCGTCAATCCGCGCTTCTTCGTCCCATTCTAAGGGCACCTGCCTGTCGCTCACAGCGATATTCGCACGCTAAGCGCCGTGCCGATAGGAATTCCGAGGTAAAACAATGTAACATCCGAAGTGCGGGTCTGATGACAAGATCGAGTAACCCAAAACGCTTTAGCTCGCCTGCGGTTGCGGGACCATCGTTTCGGGATATCACCTTCCAGGAATATCGGTTGCTTGCAGGGCACCCTGGATTGCCATGATACAGCAAGCCACTCCCCTTTCCCGGTCCCGCGGTGCCAGCCTGAGAGGCAACCGTACCTGTTTGACGGGCCCGCTATTTGCAAGCCCCAATGTCGATCGACATCACCCGCCGGATTTAGCAGAAGATTGTCGGGCACCCTTCTTTTCGCAATTTCGTTATGATCTCCCTGAAGGGAAACACTGTCAAGAAACGGTCAATGCTTTCAAACTTCGATGTTTTTTCCAAGGATGGTCTTCACATAGATCCGCTTAACCAGGACAAAGATTGTAATGGTTAAAGGAGCCGCCAGAAGAACCCCAAGCAAACCAAACAACATGCCAGCCGCCAGGACCGTAAAGAGCAATACCGCAGGTGGAACATCAACCGCCTGCTTTTGTATCATGGGCTGTAAGAAATTGCCCTGAAGTTGCTGCACTACTAGGAATAGAACGACCGTCCAGAGCGCAGTAGCGGGCGATTTCGTGAAGGCCAGCAGAACTGCCGGCACTCCTGAAATAACCGGCCCCACCATCGGAATTACGTCAAGCAATCCAGCGATAACCCCCAAGCCACCCGCGGAAGGCACGCCCAGGAGCGCAAGTCCTGCCGCCGTCAGGGAAGCAACCACGACGGAAGAGATGGCCTGCCCTTTCATCCAACCGTTCAAGCCGCGCCTGACGTCATCAAGGGAGGCCCCTGCAACCTTTACCCCGCCTTGCGGGACGAGCAAAAGCAGACCGCGTCTATAGAGGCCTGGGTCTGCTGCGAAAAATATTGCGCCGAAGATCACGAGGACCAAGTTGGTCAGCCCGTTTCCAATCGCCAACATGTAAGTCCCGATCTTGGATACGACGCCAGAGAAGGCACCCTTCCCCCCTTCGAGGATGCCATTGGCAGCATCGCCCAGCCCGGCCCGACTGAGGAAAGCCTGGAGTTGCTCGATGCCGTTTGGCAGGTTCTGACGGATCATGTCGAACTGACTTGCCAGCTGAGCGCCGAATAGAATGAGCGCACCAATGAAGATCCCGAGTAGGAGAATAACGGCAGTTCCCAGCCCTAGCGTTCGCCCCACGGGCACGAGAGAGCATATGGCACGCGCAATCGCATCGAAAACGACGCCCAGTACGGCGGCTGCAAAAAGCAGCAGGAGAAAACTGGAAAGTTTGACCAGTAAAAGGAAAACGCCAAATATCGCAGCTACTACAACAGTGGCAAGTGCGATCCGCCCTAATGTCCAGTATTTCCCCTCGTCGCGCACCGTCATTGGCTCCAAGCGTATTTCCTTTGCTCCAGTTGCTCACCGGCCTGGCTAAGCATCACGACCGCGCGAAGTTTTTCTGGCCGGTCACATTTCGGAATTTTTCCAAATGCCGGCGCGGACGACCGGGAGCTAAGCCCCGGCCGCCCTGCCTTTTTTACAATTTCTACTTATCGCCGATCACGGCACCTGCCGTGCCGCCGATCACAGCGCCTTCGGCCGTGCCCAATCCAGTCGCGCTACCGACAACCGCGCCCCCGGTACCCCCGATCAATCCGCCGCGGGTCGCCCCATGGGAACATCCTCCTAGGCCAGCGCCTGCAGCAAGAATCATGACGAGCCCACTTACAAATTTGGTTTTCATAAAAAAATCGCTCCTGTGCAACTTCGTGCTGGAGCGGCCGAACGGATTGAAAGTTCCGTTAGCAACACATTGAAATTCAGAACGGACCAATTGCGTGAAAGCGAACGAAGTATCGTTCGCTTCTCTCTCAGGCAAGCTCAGCTCACATCATGTTTGCAGTGGGGAAGCCTGGGCACCTTCGTCGAGCTTGCGGGCGGGCTTACAGCCCAGATCAGGGCTAAAGAAATGATTTTTTGAAGCGGCGGGCATGGCTTGTGACAGCCAGAACCAAGGAATGGGCGATTTGCGCAGGATGGCGGTCGGCAGCCGCCACGCTGACAACTCCAGCAGAGCCTTCAAGAAAAGGGGTGGCTGCGAGCACGTGCCTGTGAAACATCGCAGCCGACGTGCAAACGACGACGGTCTGAGGAGGTTCCACGTAGAGCGCAGACAATTTGAACCTGCTGTAGATCCCTACTGCGACAATTGACGCGAACGTAAGTGCGGTCCCAAAAAATGGTGGAAGCTCTATCCGCTAAATCAAGGCTGCGCGAACACCCGGCAGAAGCGTGTAAACAGCTTCCCTTTGGGCGCCGCGATTTTCGTGGTCGACATGGTAGCCCTGATAGTGCCGATGTACCAATCCTGCCCGAACCAGATCGGAGACGGCTCGGCTAACTCCGCAACGAGCGGACTGTTGCAAACGATCTTGAACTTGAGCGTCCAGAATTTGGTCAAGCTCGGCCTGATCGGCAGGTAAAGGCGCCTTCTTCTTCATTTCATCCAGGATCTTGCGCCGAATGTCCTGCCGGCGATGATGTCGCCGCGCCATCGGAATCAGAGCGCGTCCCAACCAGTCTCGTACCGGCACCGCCTGCCCTTCTTCGAAGATGTACGGGCCGGCGACTCCATTGGGATTTGCCGCCTTCGCGAGCAGATTGAGTACAAGCAAGGTATAGCGAGGACGCGGCGAAACGGCCATGATCTTGTCGACGACGGCCGGCATGTCCAGCCTCTTTTCCTTGGCTGGCTGCGGAGCGAACAGATCGAGTTGATAGAACATATCACGAATCTAGCGCGAACGCGGCGTAAGGTGAATCCCCTTATTTTGTCAGGCGTATATTTTCCACCTATGGCACTTTACCGGCAAAGCGCTGGTAAAGTGCCATAGGTGACACTTTGAAGATCGCTTACGGAAAGTAAGCCGCAGAGCACCGATCTCGATCTACCCTGATGGGTACGCCCCTTAAGATGAAGCTGCCTTTCCTGACGGCATCGAACTGCGCAATGCTATGCAACGCAGAGGCGGAGCCTTCATCCAAACCGCCTCATTCGATCAGCAATCTGCAAGATCATGCCGGGCGATAGCGGGATGCCGCCCAGTCCCCCATTCGCCTGGGGCCTGTGCTGCCTATGATGACATACTGAAGACAGCAGCAAGCACTTAGAACGCTCTGGGATGAAAGGCGGCGATGGCTTCCGCATACTCTCGATAGATCCGGCGTGATTGCTTTGTATCGCTGGGCACACCCGGGAGAAGTTGTTCGCCGCAAGGCCACCAAAGTGGGCTGCTGCGCGTTCTGGTCACTCAACGCTTAGACAAGGAAGTTGAATTGGAAATTGCAGCCGGTTGGATCGCGCCAGTGGCCACCATGATAGCGGCGATGATGACGGCGGCAAACCTGGGCGCGCGCATTACGGGCTGGGGCTTCGTTGTCTTCACTGTAGGCTCGATTGCCTGGTCCATCGTGGGGCTTTCAACGGGCCAGACCAATCTCCTGGCCACCAACGGTTTTCTAACCTTGATCAATCTTATCGGAATCTGGCGCTGGTTGGGCAAACAGCGCGCATATGAAGACGGTGGTAAGTCGGCCACCGAGGCGAGCCGCCGCTCCGCGGCACCAACGCTGTTCATGGCCACCGGGATTTCAGGAATGCCGGTCGAAGACGAGACTGGCGATCGGCTCGGCAAAGCGGTCGAGGCACTGATCACCTGCAATGACGGGAATATCAGCTATGTCGTGGTCTCGTCGAACGGGATAGGCGGTATCGGCGAGGATCTGCGTGCCGTAGCCCGTGCAGACCTTACTTTCGCCTGTGACCGGCTGATCGTTCGCAATTCGCGCGCCTTCTACGAAAATCTACCCGCGTTGAGCGATGGAGAATGGCCCGCATACCCGGGTGAAACCAAAGGGGCCGCAGCGTCATGAACGATGCAAAGAGCACCGGTGAGACTGTCCTGGCCTTGGTCGAACAGCTGCGAGCGGGAGATCTGGTTTATCTCGCGGACGATGAGCAACAAGCACAAACTATCGCCGGAGCGCTGGCCGCCCTCATGCCAAAAGCTCATGTTATCCACTTACCGTCCAGCGACACTCTCCCGGGCGATAGCGCACCTGCCTCACCAGCCAATATCGGTCGCCGTGTTTCGGCGCTGAGCACGTTGCGCCGCATCTCGCAGCTGCGAGAGCGATTCCATCTAGTCACTGTGATGAGCGGTGAGGCCGCAGCAAGGCTGTATGCCGAGCCTCGTGTCTTCGAGGAGGCCCCTCCCCTTCTTTCAATAGGTGATCCGCTCGACCCTGCGGCATTTGCCTTGGAAATGGAGGCGCTAGGTTATGTGACCGATGACCGCGTCGATGAACCCGGTGAAGTGGCCGTTCGAGGAAACGTTATCGACATCTACCCTGCCGACGCCGGCCATCCCGCCAGGATAGATGTGGCCGATGGGCGTATCGCATGCATCAGGCGTTACGATCCGGCTACCCAGCTCTCAGAAGAGACTTGCGAAGTTCTCGCGATCGGGCGAGCGGCCGAGCCTGTTTCCAATAAACGTGTAACGATTATTGCTCATCTTCCTTCCGGCCGGATCTTTTTCTCGGCGCTTGCCAACAAGCGCCGCGAGCGCTTCATCCGCCTGGCGCGTGAGGCTGCATCTGCAAGCCGCAAGGACCTTGATGCAACCTCCGAAGCTCTCTGGCAAAGGGATCTTAATGCGTCGGCGCTGGAAGTTTCGGATTTTCCTGAAACAGCGCCGGTCCCGCGTTTTGCCGCGCATCGCTCGCCTCTGCAAACACTGAAGAAATTTGCCTCAGGCCATCTCAGAGAGAGCAAGCGGCTGTTACTGGTCGGGGCGGAACGGGATATCCGTTTCCTGCGAAGCAAGGTTGGCCGGGTTCTCGATGCTGAAGTTGCGCTCATTGAAGAGATAGACGCACTGCGCGAATTGCCGCCCGCCAACATTGCAGCAATTTCAGCCCCTCTCGATCAGGGCGGCGTGCTCGGCGATATAGTGATGATTGCTGCGGGCGACCTTTTGGGCAGCCGCGCGCTCAGCCCGGATCACCAAGAGGGAAAATCATCAGGGTCCGCCCTGGGCGGCCGCGAAATCCAGATTGATGACCTTATTGTCCATGAGGATCACGGCGTAGCTCGCGTGCTCGGGTTGGAGGCTGCGCCGGGCGAAGCAAACTCAGAACTCATTGTTCTCGAGTATGCACAAGGCGATCGTAGGTTGGTGCCTGCACAGGAAGCCGGCCGACTTTGGCGGTACGGGGCAGATAAAGATGCCGTGAGACTCGATAGGTTAAATGGCTCTAGCTGGCAGAAGCGCCGCCTAGCCATCGACGAGGCCGTCGCGACCAGCGCACGCGAACTCCTTCAATTGGCTCGGCAGCGAGAGCAACTGAAGGCACCAATTATGGAACCTGACAGCGCAGCCTACGAACGCTTCGTTGGTACGTTTCCATTCAATGAGACCGCCGACCAGGCACGGGCAATTCAGTCGGTGCGCGAGGACCTTGCCAGCGGACATCCAATGGACAGGCTCGTGATCGGCGATGTCGGCTATGGCAAAACGGAAGTGGCACTGCGGGCAGCGGCACTGGCGGCCCTTGCCGGCTTTCAGGTTATTCTGGCCGCACCAACTACCGTATTGGTAAGGCAACACATTCAGACTTTCGAGCGGCGCTTTGCGGGGATGAAGATCAAGATCGCCGGATTATCCCGTCTTTCGACCACGGCGGAAAAAGCGGCCGCCAAGACCGGGCTTGCAAATGGTGCGATCGACATCGTTATCGGTACCGCGGCTGTCATGGCCAAGGATGTGCATTACGCCAAGCTTGGGCTCGTCATAATTGACGAGGAACAGCGTTTCGGTGCTGCCGCCAAACGGGAGCTGCGCCGACATCCCGAGGTTCACCTGCTGTCTATGAGCGCAACCCCGATCCCAAGAACGTTGCACCGTGCAATGATCGGGCTACAGCAGATTTCGGTCATAGCAACGCCCCCCGCGCAGCGTCAGCCGATCCGGACCAGTCTCGTGGGACCCGATGATGCAGTCTTTCGAACCGCGCTTTTACGGGAAAGGTCGAGAGGCGGCCAAAGCTTCGTAGTGGTTCCCCGGATCGAGGACCTGGCGCCCTTAGCGGATCGCCTCGACCGTCTCGTACCAGGCCTTGAGGTGGTCCAGGCCCATGGCAAGATGCAGGCCGCCGAGATCGATAATGCAATGGTTCGATTTGGTGATGGGCGCGGCGATGTTTTGCTGGCGACCAACATCATCGAGGCGGGACTGGATGTCCCGCGCGCAAACACCATGATTGTCTGGCATGCCGATCGTTTCGGTCTGGCTCAGCTTCATCAATTGCGCGGCCGCGTAGGCCGCGGGAACCGCCGCGGCCAGGTTTTCCTCCTTACCGAAAGCCAGGAAATCTCCGAACGCACGATGAAACGGCTACGCACTCTGGCCACTTATGACCAGCTAGGCTCCGGCTTTGGAATTAGCACTGCCGACCTCGACCAAAGAGGAGCAGGCGATCCTTTGGCCGATGCGCAGGCAGGTCATATGAAGCTTATCGGTGTCGATCTCTATCAGCATCTGTTCGAGGCGGCCCTAAGGAAAGCGCGCGGCGAAAACGCAGGGCTTTGGCACCCGGAATTGAACGTAGGAGATGCGGGAGGATTACCAGCAACGTGGATTCCGGATGAAAATATCCGGCTCGGCCTTTATGTCAGGCTAGCCCGACTGACAGACGGCGCTGAGGTCGATGCGCTGGAGGAGGAACTTGCAGACCGGTTCGGGCCATTACCGCCGAACGCAGAACGGCTCGTAGAAGCCGCAAGAATCAACATTCTCGCCCGAGCGGCGGGCATCGAGAAGGTCGATGCAGGCCCTGCGGCCGTGGCGTTGACCCCTAGATCAGCAGGGCCTGCGTGTCCTTGCGCACATGGCTTTGCAAAAAAAGATGGCCGCTGGATTCTTAAGGAGCAAATCGCGGACGCAGCGCGCCTTGTCAGAGTGCGCGAAGTTCTTGAAACTCTGCTTGAGGACGAGAATTGATGCTCGCCATGCGTGGCTATCCTCGCCCGCGAACGGGCGGACCTATCGGCCTGCTTAGGTTCGCCAGATGGTCCATGCCGATTGATAGCCTTTGTTACCCCTGGTCTCGATCCGCTGGTCGCCGCCTTACCCGCACCGGCGCGGCTATAGATGCTGATCGGCCAATTTGCTGCGACGCGTTCATAGACCATTGATTGGAGCAAAACGAACGGCCCGGCCGGTACGGCCGGGCCGTCTCGATTCAGGCGATGCCGGCTCCGCCGGTTACCCCGTAGACTTCACCGGTAATGTAGCTGCCTTCCTGCGAAGCAAGCAGCACATAGACAGGCGCAATCTCAACAGGTTGGCCTGGACGGCCGAATTGGCTTTGCTTTCCAAATTTGGCCACTTTGTCTTGCGGTTGCCCGCCGCTGGATTGAAGTACCGTCCAGAACGGTCCCGGCGCCACGACATTTGCCCGGACGCCCTTTTCGATCAGCTGCTTGGCAAGGGCCTTGGTATAAGCAACAATGCCTGCCTTGGTGGTGGCGTAGTCCAACAGAATATCTGACGGTTCATAGGCCTGGACCGAGGCTGTCGTAATCACCGAAGCCCCTGGGGGAAGATGCGGCACTGCGGCTTGGGAAATCCAGTGCAGGGCATAGAGGTTAGTTTTCAGCGTCTTGTCGAAGTCTTCTGAACTCACCTCGCTGAGGCTTTCGCGAAATTGTTGCCGCCCAGCGTTAATGACGAGGACATCCAGCCCTCCCAGACGTTCGACGGCTTCCGCTACCAATTGCCTGCTCCAGGCCTCGTCAGTGATGTCGCCGGGAAGAGCAACTGCGATGCGTCCCTCTGCCTTGATAAGCGCTATAACTTCCTGGGCATCGCTCTCTTCGCTTGGAAGGTAAGAGATGGCGACATCAGCACCCTCGCGGGCATAGGCTATCGCCGCGGCGCGCCCGATCCCGGAATCGCCTTCGGTAATCAGCGCCTTGCGCCCCTTGAGTTTGCCTGCGCCCACATAGCTTTCTTCTCCATGATCGGGCCTGGGCTCCATTTTCGCCGCAGCACCAGGCGCTGGTTGGGGCTGCTCGGGAAATGGAGGCTGCGGATATTGAGTGCGAGGGTCCCGCAGCGAAAGGCGGTCAGCCATGAATTCTCCTGTAAGCTGGAATGACGCGGCATCAAAAGCCGGGCCCACTCTACAAAGGGAGAAGGATTGATCTGGTTCCAATCGGGACCGAGCTGGTCCCCGTGGCAAGCCTCCATTGAAAATAGGCGTTAAAGGCCACAGACTGCTCGCTGGTTTGGGGCCCCGGGGGACAGCTCGCAGATTTTCTCGATCAGCCGCAGCGGATGCGGATCAGGCTGACCCCATAGGCGATAAAATGCGTTTATCCTGAACGACGGCTCAAGTAGAATGTGTCGATAAATTGCAGTCTGCGAAGCTACTTATAGTTGCCGATCTTCTTATTCGGCCAAGCTGACTTTCTTTCTGAGCGCTGCGATAACCGAAAATCACGGCCGACGAAGCTTATCTGCGATGATTGCAGCGAAAAATTTGGCAACCGAGGAACGTTCCTTGTGCGCAGACCGTTTATTATACGTTGCAGCCGCGTCTTGCCCTCACAAGCTACTGCGACCGCGGGAAACGGTCCCGAACAAACCTTACCTTTACCTCGCAGCTTCGAGCAAGCTGCGAGGTTTTTTCTTTGGCGACAGAAATCAACTTTGAAGCGGCGGCTTTATCGATTTCCGCCTCAAGCGTCGGACATGGCGGAATGCAATATCGAATATCCGGTCGGCGATCAGCTTGGTTTTTTCTCTACGCTGAAAAAATCGGCAAGCTTTTAAGCTTTTGGCGGATCGGCCGCTGCTGTCAGCGAGCGGTCGCTACGCTGGGATGGCTATCGATGTATATCACATTCGCTAAAACATAGACTGCTGTGACAAAAGTTAGGGCAATAACCGCAGAACGGAGCATATTTTGCGGAACGCGGTTTGCAATCGGCCGTTGTCCGTGAAAGTTTCCAGGTCGGTTCATAATTATTTTCCCGCAATTCGAGCGCGCTCGGAGCCGATAGTCGTTTGGCGCTATAAGCTTTGCGGCTAACGAATGTTCCCGCAGCGCTTCGCCAGCATTGCAAACGAGCCGAAGCCCGAAGCCCGAAGCCCGAAGCAGGTGCGCGTGAATAGCTGAGGAGTAACAATTTAAGGCGATTATTATCGCCTCCGAGGGTTAGTCGCGGTTTTTCACCGTAGAGCTCGAGGGGATCGCGGAAGTAGCGTATGGCACTGTGCTAAAATAGAAGTGGCTCTCTACACCTTCTCCTGTTCAAAGCTGAAAATGCCACAAGCCTCACTCACCGAGGGCGAGCTTAGCGCGCCCGGATTTTCGTTCTGCTGACCTGCGCCGCCTGCTCGACAAAAAGTGAGGTCGCCTCGGCGCCGCCCCTGCCGGCTTACCTAGGCAGTCCGGCCGGGCTGATGAGCCTCTGCACGGTAAACAACGTCGATATGGTCACGACCGGGGACATCGCCACGAGCAGGAAAAGCTACAAGGAGGGGTTCGAGAAGTGCGCGGCTGAAGTGGATGTAATTCGAGAACATGACGCGATACCGAGGTCTCGCTCAGTCACAAACTAGTGCGCCCAGCTTCAAGAAGACTTTCACATTTGTTTGCTATTCCTCGGACGATAGGCTGGCTGCGCGCTTCCTGCCGTGCCGCTGACCTCCCCTAGCGTGCTTTTGCGCTTGGAATGCAACCTGGCCCCGGAGCGCGACCTCGAGTGCGCCCCGGGGCCTTTTCCAAGCCAAAAGCTTAGGGGAGCGCCATTGCCTAGACGCTGTGACGCCGCACAGGCGGGCATGCAACTCCAGCCTTTAAACCTGTCTTAGCTGCTGGTATCGGATCAGGGCCGTAATCCCTTGACTGTTTCACAGGGGCCATCGTGACGGCAATTGAGGGTGGCCCCTCATCTCTGCTGATGCGGTAGATCGCGCCGCGAAGAGTATCCACCCGTGCCTCCGGCGCATTTACCGGAAGGGTCGTTCTCCACTCTGGAGAACGGCCCTTCAAAAATCAGAACAATAGTTAGCTGAAGGCCGGGCTCGACACCGGCTGGCGAACACCCACGCGTCCACCCCCTCTGCTGAGCCTATGAGGGCGCGTCCCTCCGCGCTGCCGCGGCTGCTAATTGTATATCAAGTTGGTAGGTGCAAAGCGGCATGCGCATAATTGCCAGCGAGGAGCCGGCCCGACGCCGGCGCAGACCTGCACCGACCACGGAACCATAGCCCTTGCCAAATATTAGCTCGCTGCGGTGGCCAATTAGACCCCTCGGCACGTCGCCCCGAGGCCGTTCCTTTTTGTGAGGGGCGGGCTCTTTTCTTATGATCAGAACGCGACGACGCTCAAAAGAATTACACAGCAGCCGAGCGCGGCCACAGCCCTGCGGACCTGCCGGCCAATTACCCCATCTGCCAAGATTCCTACGGAAACCAGCCCGATGCCGAGAACAATCGCGGCAAGCAGGGCATGAAGATGATTAATCTCGACCACTAAGCCTCCTCAATCGATTCCTTCGTTTGATCTCAATAACAAATTCGGGGAATTTTCTGATTAAAATATGTAAAACGGAGGAACCAAATATCAATGGCGCTTAGCCCGCGATCCTGTCCCTCGTGAACTTAGGTACCCTGCGACAAGCCTACGCCATTTACGGCCAGCAGGTCCGAGTCGGCAGCTCGGCCGCGTCTGCTGTTCCTCGCCATAGCTCTGGCCGACGTACGCCTCGGCCCTCGCGGCCCATGCGGCATACGGTTCTTTGGTCCAGCCTGGAGAACTCGAGGTAAATTGCTTTGAATTGGGCTAGCGGGAGGCGAGCGTGAGCCATGGTTCAAAGTGCAGGGAAAACCGCCCGCACCTTACCGCTTCGAGCTGACAGGTTTGTGCCAGTGTACCTAAGGTACTCACCAGAGCCCTTCGTGCGACCCGAAGGATAAAGTGTCATTTATAGAACCAGTTATGACGGTTGCAAATGGAATTTTTGTACCTTGATTTTATCAGTACGCGCCCTCGCCAGATCGCAAAATAGCAAAAAAATACCCGCCCCAAATAATTGGGCCGGGTAAGTTATGATAGGAAAGTTATGACTAAATTTCCCATCGGGTCGCATGTGCCAATTGGGCTTATATGGGATAGATCGCAAGAGATCAAATTGATCGATATTTGGAAATTAATAGAGATTGGCTTGCGGGAACTTTTGGGTTTTGTAAGTCAATGGGGCTGACGCTCTCCATTTTAACGACTTTGGGCCGCCACGACGATGCGAGCCGGCCCTGTATGTCGCTGACGCCCCGGGTGGCTTGGCGGGCTTCTTCAGCGTTTCGGTTTGCTTGGTAAGGTCGGCACCTGCTTTGCGCCCCGGCAGCGCCGCCTTTAGCTCTTCCACCTCGCGCACCTGGTAAAGGCCAATCCCGGGCAAAGACTCTAGATACACCGGGCCGAAGCGGCCGGGCAAGGACCCCATCGCTGGAAGCCGCGTCGGCCCGTCCAGTGTTTCAAGTTGGTAGGGCAAATTGGTCACGTTCTTGATTTCGTGCATCTATCGTCTTCAACGAAAAGGTCCGTCCGGTTAAAGACGGACCTCATCTCGTTCAGGCCTTGCCCGATCAGGCCGGAGCGGGGTAACTGCGCCGCCGTAGCTGATGGCGTTCGGGCACATGACGTCCGGCGGCCCGGTGCGGGCGATGCCCGGGACCGTGAAGTTCGGCAGACCGTCCTGGTAGACCGGCAGGAAGCGATACGGCATCGGCATCCAGGGCTTTAGCATGTTCGCGTCATAGCGGGAGGCAACCGCTCGACCGCCGCCGGGAATGTCGGCGCTGGCCTTGTTCTTCAGTTCTTCGAGCGAACGGATCTTGAGCTGCTTTCCGGTGCGGCGGGTGTATTCCTTGTTCGTTGCGATGTACTGCATGATGGTCTGGTTCGGTTTCGTCACGCCGTAGGGGGTGCCGACCATGTAATCGAGGGCCGTGTCCGGTAGCAGCAAGGTGTCCTAATGACGAGAGTCGACCAACTCGGCGGGTTATTGATAGTGAAAACGGTCGCCGCGAACGGCGCCATGCTATTGCGGCTGAAAACTTCATTTTCCGGGCGATAAGCGCGAACGACCGAGCCCTTGAAATCTTTAGGGGCTCCGGCTTCGTCAGGAAGATATGTTTGGACGCCGACGCGAGCACCACGGACTTCGGCAACAAAGCTGCCGTCCGCGCAAATGCGGGCAGTCGTGGCAGCGTCGAGGGTGTCGCAGCGCTGCACATGCCCCGCACAGTATTCGCGCGCGAGGCATGGTTTCACCGCCGTCGGATCATCCGCCTCACGGCGCCAGTACCGCGTTAGCTTAGTTACTACGAGTCGCGTTGGCATGCGGTTTGAAAAGCGCGTCAGCAGTGCCGCTTTCCGAGGCCATCGATATGACACATACGATGACAACGGCGGCGACGAGCAGGAGAATGATGGCAGCCGCGATCAATTTACGAAGGAACATCGACTGCCTTTGCCGTAATTGAGGCTAATTGCCAATGATTGGCGCCGTTATGGGACACGGCCCGTCACGGCGTTCGAAACGGTCGAGATAGCGGCCGGCCGTGATGGTATGGTGCAGACCGACTGCGCCCTAGTCGCGGCCGATGCTGTGCTTGCCATGACCGGCGAAGACATAGCGACCCCCTTCCGTGGCAAATACTCCTCAGCGGCCGAGCCGGCCCGCGCGCTCAAGTGCAGCAGCGTTGCCGATCTCAAGGCCACGTTCGACACCCTCCTGCCCCCGAAGCCGATCGGTTATCTTCACATCCAGCGGCAGCACGATCAGATCGAGACCTTGGACGGACGGGATGGCGATCTCGCGGTCGCAAATAAGGACTGGTCTACGCGATAAGCGGAGCAGGACCGCCTCCGCGCTCTTGAGCAGAGGAACGTCCTACGGCTTCAGCACAAGCTTCCCTCATCGAACAGCGCAACACCGCCGCAGCAACGCAGCTCAAGCAATGGAGGCAACCAATGCCGAGGTTAAGGAATATCGGTCTCGCCCGATCCCTGCTGACCTGCGCCGCCTGCTCCACAAAATGTGAGGTCACCTCGGCGCCGCCCCCGCCGGCTTACCAAGGCATCCCGGCAGGGCTGATAAGCCGCTGTACGGTGAACGACGTGGATATGGTCACGGCATCATGACGAGCCGGAACCTCTATAAGAACGGCTTCGAGAAGTGCGCCGCGAAGCTCAATGCAATCAGATCGCCTGACGCCGAAGCTCCAACCGTCCACTAGACAGTAAGTATTGCTGATGCCGGGATGACAGCATTTTTCATTCGCAAAATCATCAGCGCCATCGCAAGCTTCGCGTGATTCGGCTGGTCACCTTCCTCCCTTCCGGCTGATCATCAGATACGCTCCGGCGTATCGCGACCCAACACCTCACCCGGAATACCCATTTGGGTGTTTCGGGTTTTTTCGCACTCGCTATCGCATTAAAAATCAATCTAATGATTTACCGGGCTCATGCTCTATATAGCCTTCAAACATGCATATTCACAATCAGCGAAAGCTAGTCTTCGCTTTGAACCCTCCAGAAATGGAGACGTTGGATTTTTCCATTTTTGAAGGTGCGCGTGACATTTGCGTATTGGTCATCCCGGATAAGAACGGCCTTTGACTTACCTTTGTGTAGGAAACAGAGATGGATCTGGACGACGTTCTGGTTTTACCAGGTTTCAGGCGCGTCAGAGCTCGGGTTTCAGGATCGAAGGAAGGCACTCGGCATTAGGGCGGCTAAGCCCCGATCCCCTCCTGTTGGTCTCTTTGCATACTAAAGAGGCAAAGCAAAAATCCCATCGAGATATTGAGCTGATCACGGTCAGCTATCTAAAGTTGCTGGGTAATCGGTGCCCCCCGGTTATAGAGGTCGCCCTTTCCGCGAGGGGCGGCCTCTTTCAATAGAAGGCGCATCGGAACCTCGCGTGAAGTCGCCGTAGTGTAGCTGCGGACCGGGTTCGACACCGGCTGGCAAACGCCCCCACGCGTCCGCCCCCTCTTCAGCCCATAAGGGCGCGTCCATCCGCGCTGCCGCAGCGGCTGCTTCTATCACGGTGGTAGGTGCGGAGCGGCATGCGCACAATTGCCAGCAAATAGCTTGGCCTGTGCGGGACTGTCAGGAATTCCGTGTGTGGGCAGGCATAATGGGTAACAAGGAGTCCCACTATGTCACGACGCAAAGAACCGGCGATACCTCACGAGC
>NZ_SMBO01000025.1 GCF_004342985.1 Novosphingobium sp. PhB57 | reverse complement strand
ACGTCGGATGGGGCCTTCTTCGATGGCGTCTTCGACGGGCTCTTCTGGGCAGGTGCACGCTTCGCGGAAGCTTTCGTGGGGGTCTTGGCCATGGGTTATCCTGTCGATTGAATCGAAAGTGCAACTCGAAGCCGAAGGGCAAGTTGCATAACAAATTCGTTCGTTAACCTATGTAAATCACTTTATCGCTTCGATGACCCGCCATTATCGCGGCATTTGTAGCCGGCATGCGTGAAATAGCCCGCGCCAAGAACCACCAGAAAAATGAGTGCGAACTTTCGGGTTATTAATCCAGCGCCCCTAAGCCCTATTGCTTCAAACTCCTCGTTTTGGAGCGTTCGGCGTGGCGCGAAAGCATCTGCCAAACCGAACGCCGCGACCTCATACGATACGCAAGGCGCGGCGTACGTCATTCGCGCGGTTCTCGTCGTTGATGTCGACCGATACGCGAATACCCCCGCCCAGCTTCGTATCAGAACGTCCTGCTTCCAGCTTCGTGGCATAGTCGCCGCCGCTTGCCGCGCGCCCCGAACTGTTGGTTTCGCCTTCTGTCTCGACAAAAATGTCAGTCCGTTCGATGCCATGCTCCTGCACCAGGTGTTCGATGGCGAGGTCAGCTTCCTCCCGGGTGGCGAAGATTTGCTCGATAGTTTGTGACATGATTATTCCTCCGATGTCATGCGCTGGCGATAAGCGGCGGAGTTTGCTGGTGCTGGACCACGCGCCATTGCTCGTGTCCAAGGCGCCGCAGCGTCGAGGAGCAATTTGCCTCGTAATCATCCCCATCCGATCGAACTGCCTTGGCTTTGTAGCCGATGACGATGAGCCCTTCTTCGGGCCGCGCTACATGCTTTTCTGAAAATTCGACTGCAGACCAGCGCGGCGTCTGGGCCATGGCTTCAACAGCCTGGCGTCCTATATGGATGAAAGGGGGCGAGGGAACGACGAGAATTGCCTCATCATCTATGAGCTCAGCATAAGTTTCCGTCGAACCCGTCCAAAGCTGCGCTTCGAACTTCCAGATACGTTCATCGTCCATACCGATCTCCAAACTGTCCAATATCGACGTCTCACCGCGACACATGGTTCCCGTCTCTTCACTTGATGCCGGAATAAAGCTGCCGAAAGCGTGATCATTTGCGCTGGAGCGTTATGCTTGATACCTGCCCTCCATAATTCGTTTAAACCTATGTTATAAATGCGTTGTTGTATATGTCGCCTTACGCAAGACGACCTTAAGAATTTTTTGCAAAAGGCACCTAACTTCGCCTCATTTGTTCAATCCGGATGGCAAGTTTTGCTGATCAAAGTTTAGTCCCGCATCCTGCGCGCGCCGGTGCTAGGCGACGCGCTCTTATCAATAAGGCGTTGGCCGGCGCCTGGAAGAATGGCCGCCTTTCCAAACCGAAGCTCGAACCTGGCAGCCTCGTGGCAACCGCCCGGGAAATCTCGCAGCTGGATGACTTCGGCGCGGAGATGGGATGGAGAATACGTCTTGAGCAGCTTTGCCGTGCACTGCACGATACTGCGTCGCTCAATCCTTTAGGTATAACCCTTGCCTATGGCCAAATTATTTCGGCTCTGCTGCATCGCCTGAGAGCCAACGCCCTTTGGATGCGATACCCGCAAATCCTGTCTCTGCGAATCCCGCCGCCAATCTTGATAATTGGCCAGATGCGGTCCGGTAGTACTCGAATGCAGCGATTGCTCGCCTGCGATCCCGCCTTTGCACACACTCGTTTTTTCGAAAGCTGGAATCCAATTCCCGCCAAGCCACACTCCTTTCCGGACGAGCGTATTTTAAAGAGCTGGATAGCCCTCCAAGTCGCCCATTTCCTTAATCCCGAGTTCAAGGCTATCCATCCCGCAAGCGCTTGCCTCGCGGACGAGGAGATCGGCTTTCACAATTACTCCTTTTACGGCTCGGCGCTGGAGGCGCAGTGGCGCATACCCGCATTTGCCCGCCACTGTGAAAATGCGGGCAATGAAGACGTCTATCGGGAATTCAAACAACTTTTGCAGACGATCCTCTGGCTGCGCGGTTCCGCTCCTGAAAAATCCTGGGTGCTCAAGGTGCCTCAGTTTTCTCAAGATCTCGGCGCCCTTCTATCAGTGTTCCCCAGAGCCAAGGTCATCATTCTCGATCGAGATCCGGCCGACGTTGTCGGCTCATCCGCTTCGCTCGTCTACAACCAGATGTTGCTTCAATCCGGCGCTGCGGATCGCGCCTGGATTGGGCGGGAATGGCTGCGTAAGAGCCTGCTTCGCCAAAGGATCATGGACGGCTTCCGGCAACAGGCGGGCTCCTCTTGCATTGTGATAGATTATCGCACGATGCAGGACGATTGGCGCACGGGCATGAAAGCCGTCTATGGATTTTTCGGCCTCCCGCTTACAGGCAAAGTGCAACGACGCATGACCGATTTCATCGGCAGGTCCTCGCGCCTTGCGCTGCATCGGCATCGGTACGACCTGACTGATTATGGCCTGACCGCCACGCAGATTCGCGAAGCCTTTGCATGAACTGAACAAAGTCCTGCCATTGCCCGCTTGGCGGATCTTCCTGAATGGGCATTTCCTTTTGCGAGACGAAAGCGATGGCCATGCAGCTGCCCGGGCAGTGCCCGGGTGACCGCGCGGCGCCCGCGCTCCGTCGCTTCACGGGAACGTTAAAGTCACCCTGGGCCTTTCATAGACAGCGGCATTGGCCCACGTGATCCAGCCGAACGGAGCCTCGCTGCTTTTCACCTAGGAGGTATCTATGGCAGAAAATGATCCGGAAAATCCGACAGGACCTTTGGGAGATGCGAGACCGGACAAGGCGGATCCGCACAAGCAGAACGAAAGCGGTCAAAAGCCGGAAAAGCTTGAGGATCGGCCCATGGTCAGTACAGTTACACCCGAAGACTACCCGGAAGATCAGCGCGCCAAAGGCTGAGCGCGGCTCATGCTAAAAAAGGGGCGGCCTTAACGGCCGCCCCCAAAGACATTCACCAATGGACAGACTCAGTTGTCAGAGCCAGGCTCCGCCATTTTGCGGTGCTGTTCGGCAAGCATGCTGGCAGGCGTGACATGGGCAAGCGTCGCCTGAAGCTTGTTCTTCCAACCCGACACGACGTGCGCCTCGCCTGCCATGAGCGCCTTCCACCCGTCACGGGCAACGTCTGCAGGGTCGCTCTTATGCTGCGAGGTACCCACGCTAGTATCGAGCATGTCTGCCCGCGCGAAGAATTCAGTCTCGACCGGCCCAGGCATCAAAGTCGTGATGGTAACACCGCGTACTTCCTTTATCTCGTTTCGGATCGCGTCTGTGAAGCTGTCGACGAAGGCTTTGGTGCCGTTGTACACGGCCTGGAAGCTGCCAGGTATGAACCCGGCGATCGAGCCGGTGACAAGCACTTTCCCGTCATTGCGAGAGACCATGTCTTTCAGAACCCTTTGAAGCAGATAAAGGGTGCCTGTGATGTTGGTATCGATCACGTGCCGCCAGTCAGCCACCGCCTGGTCGAGAAACCCGTGCCCGAGCCCGCGTCCGGCGTTCGCGCATAACAGATCTATCGTCCTGCCATTTGCCTTGGCCAAGACCTGATCGACACCTTCCAGCGTCGAAAGATCCGCATCCAGGAAGGTGATCGTTGTACCAAATTGTAGGAGATCTGCAGCAGCGGCTTCTATCAGCGGTTCATCGGCGACGACAAACACGTCATAACCGGATTGGGCGGCCAATGTCGCCAATTCGAAACCGATGCCTGTCGAAGCGCCAGTGACCACTGCGAATTTTTCAGCCATGGGGCTACCTCCTATTGCGCCGCGACGGCAAGATCGGGCTTCAGCACAACCTTTGTCACTTCGTTCTGGTTATCGTGGAACATCTTGTAACCTTCGGGCGCCTGCTCGAGCGGCAGGGTATGCGAGATCAGGAACGTAGTATCGATCTTGCCTTCCACGATGGCATTGAGCAGCGCAGGCATGTAGTGCTGCACATGGGTCTGCCCTGTCTTCAGTGTGAGGCCTTTTTCCATGAAAGCTCCGAGTGGGAACTTGTCGACAACGCCGCCGTAAACCGCAGGCATCGACACACGTCCACCTTTACGGCAAGCTACGATAGCTTGCCGGATCGAGTGCGTCCGGTCGGTTCCCATGAAGGTCGAGGCCTTGATCTGGTCGATCACATTGTCGACAAAGAAACCGTGCGCCTCAAGACCGACTGCATCGATGACCGCGTCCGGTCCTATGCCGCCTGTCATCTCCATCAGTGCTTCGTAAGTCTTCGACTCTTCGAAATTGATCGTCTCCGCACCGAACCGTTTCGCCAGTTCCAGCCGCCGAGGGAAATGATCAATAGCAATGACACGGGAAGCGCCCAACAGGAACGCTGACTGCACTGCGAACAATCCTACCGGACCGCATCCCCAGACAGCCACCGTATCGCCCGGCTCGATTTCCGCGTTCTCCGCGGCCATCCAGCCGGTCGGCAATATGTCCGACAGGAACAGAACCTTTTCGTCCTCGATATGCTCCGGTATGACAATTGGCCCGACATCGCTGAAAGGCACACGGACATATTCTGCCTGGCCGCCTGCATATCCCCCGGTAAGGTGGCTGTAGCCGAATAGCCCCGACATGGGTTGACCGTAAAGTTCTCGTCCTATGTCCTGATTTTCTGCGGGATTACCGTTGTCGCAGGCCGAATATTGATGCTTGCCGCAGTGATAGCAGCTGCCGCACGCGATGGTGAATGGCACCACCACCTTCTGGCCTCGCTGGAGCGTGCTCCGGCTGCCAGTTTCCACGACTTCGCCCATAAATTCATGGCCGAGGATGTCACCTTTCTGCATAGTCGGGATATAACCGTCATACAGATGCAGATCGGAGCCGCAGATGGCCGTTGCCGTGATCTTGATGATCGCATCGCGCGGATTGAGGATCTCAGGATCGTCGACCGTATCAACCCGAACGTCGTGCTTGCCATGCCAAGTGAGCGCGCGCATCAGCCGTTATCCTTTTCCAGTTGAGCCTTTGTCCGGGCGGCCGTGGCTATTTCGCCGGTTTCCATCAGCTGTTTGAAACGCCGCAAATCACGGCGAGTTTGAATGCGCGGTTCGCGTTGAAACAGCTTTGCTATAAGTTGACCCACCAGACCTGCGGGTGGGTCATAGGCAATTACCGCCCGCACGACCGTTCCGCGCGCGCCGGCATCGCGGAATTCGATCCGGCCGCTGTTTGCAACATCCGCGCCTTCGGCAGATTGCCAGGTGATCTGCTCGCCCGGCACTTCATTGGTGATCACAGCTTCCCAGCTGACTTCGCGACCCGCAGGTGCCTTGACCGTCCAGCGCGAACGCACCTCGTCAATAGGTTCAATGCTGGCGATATTTTCCATGAAACCGGCAAGGTTGGCCGTGTCGCGCCAAAAATCGTAAAGTTCGCGCGAAGGCCTATTGATCGTGACCGCCTCTGCTACCAGGGTCCGATCGGATCGGAATTTTTTTGAAGTCGTGACCGGTGCATCGTCGTGCTGCGGCCCATCCGGATCTACTTCCGTAGCCATCTTGTCGCTCCTGCTAATATGCTGATCGAACTCGTCTGGTGTTCGGCTAGTTCCGGCATATTGTGCAAAGGCAAAAATCGCTTGGATGAAACGAGATTTAAACGCGCCCGGCCGGCCCCTTGCGGGCGATCGGGTCCAATATTCCGAAACCGACTTATCTGCTACATAGAACAGCTCTCTTTAGAGAAAATATTAATCCACGTTAATTCAAGAACCATCGTCCGACCACGTGATGATCAGCCGCCCCTGAGCAGGGACATTGAAGTCGACGCGCGCGTTGTCATGGGAATGGCCCCGCGGCATATCGCCGCCTGCGGTGGCGACTTTGATCCGGGGGAGTCTGCGACGCTCCTCGCGCACGAAGTTGAGAGCGGCCATACACGTTTCGCCGCCGTCGAGGACAATACTGAGCGAGCGATCGCCGGTCCTTTCCCAGCCCCGGATGAAATGGTCGCAGAAAATTTTGAAGGGCGCACCCTCTACGACATGAAAGCTGAGGGCCGCGAATACAAGCGCGGCCCCGGCGCCGTAGACCTCCTGACCTACTTGGCCCGGCGCCTGGCCGTCTGGATACAAGTCTTCAAGAGGGAACGATAAAGAACGATCAATGTGCCCGTTCCTGTTCTGCGTCGCCAGAATCTCTTTGGGCAAGGCGTCCGGATAGTAATACCAGGCCCGATCAAGAGCATATTTGCAATATTCCGCTACCAGCATTTTGACCGCCGGCTCCAGATCGGGTCCGCTGTCGTCGAGGTAGGCAGCAAAGGCCGTAAAGGCGTCGAAGCATTCGTAAATGGCCATATACGGCGCATCCTGCAGGCAGGTCGCTCCCAGGAAATTCTTGTAGTGAACCGCGTGCTCGAGCCCGCTCTCCCAAATCTCACAGTTGTGGAAGAAGCTGGCAAGATAGACGTAGCTTTGCTCCGCATAGACGATATCGTTCGTTATGCGATAAAGCCTCATGCAGGCGGCGGCGCCCCAGGCGGTAAGATTGGCCTGATAATTGAGGTTGAAGCGCATGCCCATCGCGGCGTCGATGGCCGCACGCGCTTCGTTCAAAAAGCGTGGATCATCGGTCAACTCGTGGGCCTGGAGCATGACTTGCGCATAAAGACCGCCAACGTCGGTCTGCCCTCTCTCGTCATTTGCTGTCGCAGTTATTACCGAAAAATCGGTTATATCATACTGTATAGGCCATCTGTATGAAAAATGATGAGCGGCTTCTATACAAAATTCGATACATTCCATGAAAAGTTGTTTGGAGGAATTGTCTCCCTTCAGCGCCATTCGTGCCAAGTTTAGCATGGGATGGTACAAGTACCAGCTGTCGACCGCATTGGCATTCTTGTCTTTGCCTACGTTCGGCAAATAACGCCTGAGCGCCTTCAGCTTTGGGTCATAAAATCGGCGCAGGCCCGCCCGGAGCGCTGCTTCCAGTGAGTGAGGCTGACCTCTCCAGCGTCCCCAGTCGAACACGGCTGCCAGTATCGAAATCTGGACCATTGAATCCGGATATTCGCTGGCCGTGTAGGGATGCACATAATGATGGCCGTATGCCTGGACCTTCGCCTCGGGAGCATTCTCAAGATCTGCCAGCGTCCTATCGGCCCGCTCGACCCAGTCCCGATACTCGGTCCGGGGCAAATCGAGAAGCTTATAGGCTTCTCCCAGCATCTGCAGGAACTGCCTCGCCGACTCTCGCTCATGCGGCGGAGCGTGATGGCGCACTACGAGGATGCCATCTGACAAGGTTATTTCTTCCCCTGCGCGAAGCGGGTGGGATGGCGGCGTTCCCGACTGCGCGGGCGTGGGCGGCAAGTACCCAAGCTCTGGCCACAAGCCACCAACCGCGCCGTCCGGACTGGTTTTGGTAGCCCGGTAGTAATCGTTTATCGCCGTCAGATTCTGGAAATACAGGACGTTCCCGAACATGGGGTCATCTATTCGAAAATAGAGTACTCCGCTGTTAAGTCCCCGCTGCGCAGCCTCGACATGGCCGCGAGCCCCAAGCGGGTTGTCCTTGGCATCGAGTGGATAGAGATCGCGCGGCAGGAACGGGATAAGCATGGGAGACAGGGGTACGAACCTTACCGTCAATCGAAGATGCTCAAGCGCGTCACCTCCGGCTGCAAGCGTAATTACGTGCTTGCCGAGCACGCTGTCGAGCCGCAGCTTGATCTGACCCTTCTTGGTAGCTTCAAGCCGGCATTCGTAAGGCACCGCAAGGTATGCGGCTCGCCAGGCAAGGCCGCCCGCACCCGGTCGGCGGATCAAGACCCACAACGAATCTTCGGCGGCAAGAATTTCTCCGGTCAACTCGCCGAATGTGAACCTCTTTACGCTGCGGCCCGCTTTCACGCTCAAAGCGTACTGGAGAGCAATGACCTGCCCGCTGGCCGGCAGTGTTTGGCCTAAGCGTTCATGGCGCGCCGCTCGCTGCTTCGATTTGGCGATCTCGGTCATCCTGGATCTCCCTCGTTGTTCGGCAACGGGCTAACTGCTATTCAACGACGGGGCCTGCCGCCCGTTCCTGGAAGAGATTTTCGCGTCAAATAACCCTTCCCGATCTGCTTTCGCGAATTCTTGGCAAAGGCTAGACGTCACGCATGACCGACTGCTGCCTCGATGATCATGCCGCTGCTGCGCTTTCGCTCGCGCGTCATCCCGATTACAGAGTTCTACGCCGCCTGGAGCCGGTCGAGCGTTTTCAAGCCCCGTTACCTATAGGAAACACCCGGATAGGCGTCGTGCTTGACGTAGAGACGACCGGCCTAGATCAGGAGAACGACCGCATCATCGAGCTTGCAGTGCAGCGCTTCCGGTTCGACGACGCTGGCCGGATTGTGCAGGTTGGGCAGCCAAGGGTCTGGCGCGAAGATCCCGGCACCCTGCTCGATCCGCGCATCGTCAAGCTCACTGGACTTACGAATGAAATGCTCGAGGATCAGGTGATCGACGAAAGTCTCGCATTTGATATCCTGTCATCGGCGGATCTGATCATCGCCCACAACGCCGCGTTCGATCGTCCGTTCGTCGACCGCAGGCTACCCGCCGTGCGCGGAAAGCCTTGGGCGTGCTCAATGGCTGAGCCAGACTGGCTCGAGCTGGGTTTTGACGGGCGCGCCCTTGCTCACCTCGTGTATCAGTGCGGTTGGTTCTACGAAGGGCATCGCGCCGAGAATGATATTCTGGCGCTGCTCTACCTGCTGGCACATGGCCTCCCCGGCGGCGTCACAGTGCTTGCAAAACTCCTCGAGTGCTCGCAGCGCCCCAGCTACCAGGTCAACGCCATCGATGCCCCTTTCGAAGCAAAGGACCTGCTGAAAGCACGAGGCTATCGCTGGAACGCGGCGATGCGGTTCTGGTCCCGCGAAATTGCGCAAGCGGATCGGACAGGCGAGACCGCTTGGCTTATGAGCGAGGTCTATGCGGGATACGGTGAACCTGCCCTGATCCCCGTCAGCGCATGCGAGCGGTACGTCCGCGCCTGAGCGCCAACGCCCGCTAGTCCGTAAGGTCTGCTCGCGGCCTGTCCGATGTGCACGGCGCCATGATCGTTGCGGCCCGCAGCGAGGCGCCTCACGAGAGCCTCGAAGCCATCTGGCGGCGTGCCGGCGTCCCGCCGGCCGCGATCGAGAAGCTGGCCGATGTGGACGCTTTTCACAGTCTGGCCCAGACCGCCGCCAGGCAATCTGGCGGGTCAAGGGTCTCGGCGACAACCCCCTGCCCCTTTTTGCCGCTGCGGATGTGCGCGATGGAGAGTCCAGTTCGGAAGCTGCCGAACCGCTGGTTACCTTGGAGCCGCTGAGCGAGGGGCGCGAGGTGGTGGAGGATTACCGCACCATCCAGCTTTCGCTACGTGCCCATCCACTGCAGTTTTCTGCGCGCCGATCTCCAGCGCCGCGGCATGAAGTCGGCGGTCGAGCTCGATCAAGCAAAGGACGGAAGGCATGTCGAGGTGGCCGGAATCATTCTTGTGCGGCAGAAGCCAGGCTCGCCCAAGGGTGTGCTGTTCATCACCATCGACGATGAGACCGGCACTGTGAACGGTGTCCTCTGGCCCGGCCGCTTCGAAGCGCAGCGTCGCTCCGTGCTATCGGCGGCCATGGTCGGTCAAGGGAAGGTTGCAGCGCGAGGGGATCGTCACGCACATCATTATCGATAAAGTTATCGACTATATGCCCCTGTTTCGTTCAATCGGCGAGCGAGAGTTTCCCTCGCTGCCTTCACCGGCCGATGCGGCCCGAAACGGCGGCGGTCCGGACCCTCGCGGCAAAGTTGGTTACACACCTGACAGCAATTCCCATGGCCTGGCTGTTCGCTCCCGTGACTTTCGATAGCCTGCGTGCGCGTTCGAGAACCGCTCGAGCGATCAGGTATCCGCTTAGAGGCGACGCTAAAGCCCTCTCGGGTCACACCCTTTTTGAGAGTGAGCGCAATTCATTTCGAGGCGGCGCACGCGAGCACGCGCGCTGACTCTTGGAGTGCTGTTCAAGGCTGCCTATCTTGGGTCATACGGAAAGGAATTTCGCAATCTGCAATCTCTATCGGCTTACTACGCCTTTCGACGCCGTCGCCGCGTTGTTCGGTGTCAAGACGAAGGGGCGGCCCAATCACTCCGAAATCGTATCTCCTACCGGCTCCGGTCTGGTCGTAGTGAAAGACGAAGTCCGCGCTATGCATTGGGGTTTCCCCCGCGTCGTCGTCAGTCACATGAGCGGGGAGGCTTTGAAACCCAAAGCAGTGACAAATACCCGAAGTGACAGGATTGGCTCACCGTTCTGGCTCAAGAGCTTCAAAAGCAGGCGATGCCTGGTTCCTGTTTCAGCCTGGGCGGAAGCGGCCGGTGAAAGAGGCCGCATGACGCGAACATGGTTTTCCCTTCCTGACCAAAGCGCCTTCGCCATCGCCGGAATCTGGCTCAATTCACCAGAGTGGGGACACGTCTTTTCGATGCTCACCGTGGAGGGGCATGCCCAGATGGATGCTCTGAACGACCGGATGCCTGTAATCTTGCGCCAGGAAGACTGGAGAACCTGGACCGACGGCTCACCTACAGCAGCCCATGCGCTGTGTCGCACCTGGAGGGCTTCTCTGATGGTTACCCCTACTGACCAAACCTGGTCCGACCGGATCTCGCCTGCAGCGGCGCAAACGCAGCTTTCCTTGCCTCTGTAACTGGAAGCTCCCGAGCCTTTGACGGGGGTTTTCGGCGCGATACTGGCACTGCGGAAATTGTCGGCTTAAGGCCGGCCACTTCGCGATAGCCACGCAGCCGAATTTGCCGCCAAGGTCTGGGAAAGAACCTCGCGCCGGTTGTTGACAACGCCTCTTTCGCGAATGCGCCAATGGCTTCCTCTTCAAGACTCTTCGATCCGCCCTCTTCAGGATCATTCGGATCACCGAGGTCTTAGTCAGCCAAGCTGCTGGAGCAATCGATGCCCGAAGAGATATTTCCGTTTGCCGTCGTTGCCGACGATGATGCCCTTGCGCGTATCAGTTCGGCCGATATTCTCGAAAATGCTGGCTTTCATGTTCTCGAAGCGGCCGATGTGAACCAGGCCCTTCAGATCCTGGAGTCGAACGGTCAGGAAGTGACCTTGCTTCTTACCGATGTACGGATGCCGCCCAACGACCGTACCGGCTTCGAACTGGCCCGCGAATGCGCAGCCTCTTGGCCCCACATCAGCATTCTCGTAGCCTCGGGCGTTGCAGAGCCCTCCCCCGGCGATCTTCCCGACGGCGCCATCTTTATCAGAAAGCCCCTCAGCTCACAGCGCATTTACGATCGGCTGCAGGTGTTGTTACCTCTTAGCGCCCAGCCCGCGCTTTTAAAGGCGGCGGTATAGTCTGCCACGCCGCACACTTGGCGGGTTTCTATATACTGGATGCAAACGCCTGGCGTTCGTGGGACTTCGCGGTTGGCAAGGCCCATGCCTGACAGTCAGCTTTGGTTTTTCGGCAACGGTGCGCATGCTGCATCAAGGGCCACGGCCAACTTCTTTCCGACCTGTCACGCCGCGGTTCGCCGGGTTCCTTTGTATGTTCAAATGTAGCGGGAGCTGGCAGCGCACAAACCTCGCCGAAATCTTGGGAACCGGCACTGCCGATGGGAGTTTGCTTCCGATCGGCCGGAACATTTCGGCCGATTGCCTGCTCATGCCGCCTCGATTGAGCCTGCCTTGCGCTACACCTGGCGGCCTTATTTGCCGGATGGTTATCCCGCTCTAGCGAACAATCGCGAAAAAGGCGCTGTGCCGGAATTCGCTGTTGAACAGTTGGGCCGCTTGGCGACCTGCCGAGGCGCGGAATATCTTACCGAGGTCAGACCCGATCAAGCGTAAAGGCTCGCGCAAATGTCCAGCTCATAATGGCGAAAGCCGCAGTCAGGCAGCATTTTCAACAAATTTGGGATGCTTGAGAGCGATGGGGTATCGGCAAGCTAAACGCGTTTTTTTGCATCGGTGCGTATTTGCAATCCCGAAAGCGAAAGCTAGGGTACCGATCTGAGCGAGCCCACGGGCAAACAGGTCGTATCAGAGTGTCCTTGCTACACTCGTAAAGTTGTAAAATGGCGCGCGGATCTTCGACGTCTCATGCGCTGGAGAAAATACGTGCAGGAATTGAATGTGCCAGACGACCTTAAGATCTTCATCGAAGGGTCGCCAGTGGCATTAGCGTTGGCACTTCCCGACGGCGACCACCCGCTCGCCTTGGTAAACCCGCGTTTTTCGGAACTGACAGGCTATTCTCATGCCGAACTCGTCGGGCGCAATTGTCGACTGCTCCAGCGCGATGCCGATGACCGTGATGCCCGGGCAAAGCTCCGGGCTTTCCTGGAAGACGACGCAGCGCCAAGCGTGCGCACCCCCATCCTCAATTTCAAGAAAGATGGCACGCCTTTCGTCAATCTTCTTTACATGTCCCGCCTGCGGTCGTTGTCGGGGCCGACGCGTTTCATCTTCGCTTCACAATACGACGTGAGCCGGGCACAGCCGGAACGATTACAAGATTATGATCAGGCACTTGGGCAAACTTTGACCCGTCTTACCCCCATTGCCGCCGAAAGCGGTATAATTGTTGAAGGCACCCTTACCACGATCGCACATTCGGCAACGACGATCGCCCAAGCGAAACTAACGCTTGCCGATCTCGATGAAGGGTCGATGCTTTGACCGGCGAAACGGACGCTGCCGGACTTTCCTCGGCCGCTATGCCCGTCATCGGCATTGGAGCTTCGGCCGGCGGCCTTGAGGCTTTGCGAGAAATGCTTTCCGCAGCCCGCATGCCCACGAACATGGCTTTCGTGATCGTCCAGCATCTTGATCCGAACTACGAAAGTATGCTTGCCCAGCTCCTCGACAGAGCGTGCCCTCTCGATGTCCTGCAATGCGAAGGCGGGGAAGAGCTTCTCCCAGAACGTGTTTACATCATCCCTCCGGGGCGCGGCCTGGCTCTACAAGATGGCAGACTGCAACTGACCGATTTTGCGCAGCCTCGGGGTCTCAGACGGCCGATTGACGACTTTTTCATATCCCTGGCAGCCGATCAGCAAGCAAACGCGGCTTGCGTCATTCTGTCCGGAACGGGCGCGGACGGATCTACAGGGCTACGCGCCATAAAGGAACATGGCGGAGTTTGCGTCGTCCAGCAGCCGCAGAGCGCGCGCTATGACGGAATGCCAGTGGCGGCGGTGAACACCGGCCTTGTCGATTACGTGAAGCATCCAGGCGAAATCATCGACTGTTTAGCCGCATTCTTCGATCGTCGTTCCGGCAGTCCCCGCGAAGACGAAGCTGAGGTAGTGGCCGACCATCTCGACGATTTGTGCGGAACATTGCGCACCGCAGTGGGACACGATTTTTCAGGGTACAAGCGCTCCACGCTGGTGCGCCGGGTTGAGCGGCGAATGCACGTGCTCAGTATCGCTTCTGCGCGAACTTACCTTAATCGCGTACGCAGCGATCCCGCGGAATGCGAGGCACTTTTTCGCGACTTGCTTATCAATGTTACCCGCTTTTTCCGCGACCCGGATATGTTCGAGGCGCTGCGCATCAAAGTGATCTCTGCGCTGCTGGAAAACCGCGAAAACGATGACGATATTCGCGTCTGGGTGCCGGGTTGCTCCAGCGGAGAGGAAGCTTATTCCATCGCGATGCTCTTCGAGGAAGCGGCACGTGAAACCGGAGTCGCAAACCCTGTCCAGATTTTCGCTACCGATATCGATGAGCAAATGCTCCAGATCGCCCGCGAGGGAAGCTATCCGGCTTCCGCCCTGGCGGATATCCCGGCTCCCTTGCGAGAGCGTTGGACCAATCCTCACGGTGAACGGTTTACGATTGCGAACCAGATACGCGACCTCATCCGTTTCTCGAACCACAGCGTGGTCAAGGATCCACCGTTCTCCAGGATTGATCTGGTTTCCTGCCGCAACCTCCTGATCTACTTTGATGACCGGCTGCAACAGTCGGTCATGCCGATCCTGCACTATGCAATCCGGCCAGGCGGATACCTCTTCCTCGGACCGTCCGAAAGCATTGGCCGCTTCGACCACCTATTCCCCCCTGTTGATCACCACGCTCGCATATTCGAGAGGGGAGCGGGAACCCCCGCCTACCCTATTGACCTTCCTGCCAGCGACCGAAGCGGACAACGGCCGCGATCGAACTTGGAAAAATCTGAACGCGGGCGAAGACCAAGCGAGAGCGACGTCGCCTTACAGCGCCTGACCGAAATCTATGCGCCTCCTTCCATGGTCATCAATCAGGATGGAGCTGTACTGACCGCTTACGGCAAATTGAGCCGCTATTTTGACTTCCCGGTAAGCCGCTCCGGTGGGACCAACGCCATCTCGCTGGCCAAGCCTGGTCTACGGGACGTTCTTGGTCCTCTCGTTCGCCAAGCGCGCGACGGAAAGAAGCGGACGGTTGCCCGTGAAGTCGAGGTGAAGTCCGATTACGGGGTGCAACCGGTTGAAGCCGTCTGCGAGCCATTGCCCGACGCGACCCTGCTACTCGTGTTCCGGGACCGGGGACCGTTCCGGCCGTTCGACGAGCCCGACGCTGCGGAAATCGCTGACGGCAACGATCATATGGAGTTGCTGGAGGAAGAACTGCGGCTGACCCGACACAAACTGAGAACAGCTGTCGAGGAGCTGGAAACGGCTAATGAGGAACTCAAGAGTTCCAACGAAGAAATGATGTCGATGAATGAGGAGCTCCAGTCGACCAATGAAGAGCTCTCGACGGTCAACGACGAGTTGAAAAGCAAGGTCGATCAGCTCACGGTTGCCAATTCCGATCTCAGAAACTTCTTCGAATCCACCGAACTGGCGGTAATCGTCCTCGACGGCGGTCTCCGCATCCGTAGCTTCACCGAAGCGGCAACCACGATCTTTCCATTGCAGACAGGCGATCGCGGCCGTCTTCTCGCCGACGTTGCGACCCAACTGGACGATAATGCCTATCTCGCGGATGCCCGCCAGGTTGCAGAAACCGGAGAGCCACTGCAGCGGCGCGTTCATACGCGTGAACGAGGACGCACATTCTCGCTGCGCGTGCTCCCGTATCGCACCCAGCATGGCTTGGTCGACGGCGCTACCCTGGTCCTGACCGACATAACGGCGGCGCTGGTGATGGAACATGATCTGGCAGCAGAGCGCGAGCGACTGGATCTTGCCATCACCGCTGGAGGAATCGGCGTCTGGGAATATTGCGAGGCGAACGGGCGATTGATGCCCGACAGCATCAATCGCAAGCAGTTGGGATTACCGCCAGCAGGGGAGATCACCGTCTCGGATGTTCTGGCGTGCATTCATACCGACGATCGCGGCGCCGTCGCGCGGGCTTTGAACCGAGCGGCGAAGGGCCAGGACGATTTTGCAATTACGTTCCGGGTTCCGCACAGTGATGTCAAAGGCCAGATCTCCGATCGCTACTTGAAAAGCTTCGCGCGCACCATCCACGGCTCCAGTCCCAAACGAATGGTCGGGGCAGCTATCGACATGACTGCCGAATATGCGCTCGCGGATGCACGCGGCCTGATGCTGCGCGAAATGAACCATCGGGTCAAAAATCTCTTCGCGGTAGTGAGCGGCATGATAACGGCTGCCGGCCGCTCGCATGATGATGTATCCAGCCTCGCTTTCGATCTTAGGGAACGAATAGCAGCGCTGGGAAGCGCGCATTCCCTGGCGGCCCCATCGGGAGAACCTCAGGCGATCATGCTGCGCGATTTGATCGAGGTGACAGCTGCACCTTACATCGGTCAAGCCAATATTACCTTGAAGGGTCCCGAGATAGTGATCGAGCGCAGCTGCCTTTCTTCGCTGGCGCTGATCCTTCATGAATGGACGACAAACGCAGCGAAGTACGGGGTGCTGGGTCCGCGTGCTGGAAACCTTTCTTTGCGATGGTCGTTTAGCGGCGAGGCCATCGTGCTTGAATGGATCGAAACCGGAAGCGAAGAGATAGACGTGACCGATAGTACAGGATTTGGAACATTGCTTGTCGCCACCGCGGCACGGCAACTTGGCGCCGAGATTACCCGCCAGGTCTTCGGTACCAGGCTGGAGCAACGCATTACGCTCCCCTCTTCAGTGCATGTCGGATGACAGGCACGGTTCTGATCGTCGAAGACGAGCTTTTCATTGCCCTCGATCTTGAAGATACAGTCAAGGCGGCGGGTTGCACAGTTTCCGCCACTTGCGGAAGCTTGTCAGCCGCAATGGAAGCAATTGAAAATCAACTGCCGACCTGCGCCATACTGGACGTTCGTCTTCCCGACGGAGAAGTGTTTCCGGCAGCAGATCGCCTGCGAAACGCCGGCGTAGCCCTCATTTTCCATTCAGGACACGCCGATGAAAGGCAGTTGAAGGAACGCTATCCGGAGGCGGATGTCTACTCCAAACCGTGTTCACCTTCTCGCCTTCGCGATGCTGTGATGCGCGCTGTCGCCTGAACTTTCCCACAAATTGTCACTGCCTGTTTCTGGTCGAACCCCGGGCCGTCAAGCTGCAAGCGGGCGGTAAGGAATTCGAATGGCTTGAATTCGCCTGAATTTCGGACAGGGCCTGTGCACGTTCTCAGGCTATCCTGAACGGTAGAGCGGGAGCAGAATGTAGCTGCTTCCACCAAACTACCTTCGCTAAAGCCCACCCAAAGTCAGCCTCGCGTTGCTTCAATAAAAGCGGCTGCATCAAGGTCGATTTTAAGCTCGCGGTTCCAGACGCGCACGGCCGCGCAGGCATCGAGGAAAGCCTCGATGTTTGCTGGCTCCGTGATTTGAACCACGCCCTCGTCATGGTCGCTTTCCAAAAGACCCGATCTTTCAAACAGCGGTAAAGCTTCCGCATTGTAGGCTATGAATTTCCCATGCCCGAAGGCATCACTGACGAAATCTTTGGCGGTCTTGTCTTCGGCCAACATGGCAGCGCCCGCCTTCGAGACTACGACCGCCACCGCGTCGTACAGCACCGAGGGACCGCCGTCGATTTTTTGCTTGCCTTCCGCGAATGTGCCATCGTCAAGAACGACGCCGCCCACTTGAGGAGTGACGAACTCGTAGATGGCCGGCAAGGCTCCGAGAGCATGTACGAGCGCTTCCACCACGTTACCCGGCGCACCATCGGTTACCAGGATCCCGAGCTTGCGTCCCGCAAACGATACGGGTCCGCGCTTCACAATACTCAGCGCATCTGACGGCGGCAAATCCGTTCGTGTGGGAACGGCGGCGGGATGTGGTGGTGGCAACTCCCGTAACCCCAGACCGCCCGCTACCACGGCTGCCAGACCCTCGTCGACATTTCTAAGATGTGCTACCATACGTTCGCGAATTTCGAGACGCTCGCATTTTGACAGTTCAAATACAAGCGCATCTCCGATGTGCTTCTGTTCGATCGGGAGTTGACTGACAAAGAACTGGCGGGCCTGACTGTAATGATCGGAGAACGACCCCGATCTGATTTGAGCCTTGCGACCCATCTCTTCCGACGCGTGGTGTCGATATCCGCGAACCGGATCTTCGCGCGGCCCTCCCCAGCTGTTAGGCTCATAATTTACCCGGCCGCTTGGATTGCGCATCGCCATATGCCCATCCTGCTGGAAGTTGTTCACAGGACACTTGGGTGCATTTATCGGTATCTGAGTGAAATTAGGGCTACCCAGTCTTTTCAACTGCGTGTCAAGATACGAGAAGTTGCGGCCCTGCAGCAAAGGGTCGTTGCTGAAGCCGATACCCGGCACGACATTTTGGGTACAAAACGCGACTTGCTCGGTCTCGGCAAAAAAGTTGTCGACGACCCGGTCGAGAACGAAACTGCCGATGCGGCGTACTGGGATCTGTTCCTCCGGAATGATCTTGGTTGCATCGAGCACGTCGAATTCGAACGCATCTGCAAATTCGTCGTCGAACAATTGAACACCGAGCTCCCATTCGGGAGGTGTTCCCATCGTGATCGCGTCCCACAAGTCGCGCCTATGGAAGTCAGGATCGGCGCCATTGATTTTTACAGCCTCGTTCCACATGACCGACTGAAGCCCCATCGTCGGCTTGAAGTGGAATTTGACGAATGTGCCTTTGCCTTTTTCGTCGATAAGCCGGAACGTGTGGACGCCAAAACCATCCATGAAGCGGAAGGAGCGAGGAATTGCCCGATCCGACATCACCCACATGATCATGTGCATGGATTCCGGAGTGAGGCTTATGAAATCCCAAAAATTGTCATGCGCCGTCTGGGCCTGGGGAAATCCGCGATCGGGTTCCTGCTTGGCGGCATGTATGAGGTCAGGAAACTTTATAGCGTCCTGAATGAAGAAGACAGGGATATTGTTTGCAACCACATCCCAATTACCTTCTTTGGTGTAGAACTTGACCGCGAAGCCTCGTACGTCGCGCGCAAGATCAGCAGATCCCTTGTTGCCCGCCACAGTTGAAAAGCGGACGAACATGGGGGTCTGCTCGCCTACTTCGGTCAACATTTTCGCAGTGGTATAATCGGCGAGACTTTCATCGAGCCTGAAAGTTCCATGCACGCCGAAGCCTCGTGCGTGTACGACACGCTCCGGGATGCGCTCATGGTCGAAATGAAAGATTTTCTCGCGAAAATGAAAATCCTCGAGGAGCGTTGGGCCCCGTTGACCGATCTTCAGACTGTTCTGGTCGTCCGCGATCGGAACGCCCTGCTGCGATGTTAGCGTACCCGTTGCTGATGAAGCCAGTTGGTGGAGTTCTCCGCCGGGTCCGGTTTCGGTCTCGAAGCCGGCGGCGTGGGATTGGGCGCCAATGTCCTTGCCGATTGGGGTGTTCATGTTGTCCTCCGCTACAACTGATATTGCCCGCCGCGTGCATCGGGCATGGTCCCGCAGCCCGAAGCGCGGATTGCACACCTAACATCGCTTGCTTTGGGATAGTTCCGCTTGGGTTTCGCCGGCTTTCAGCCTTGCCAAAACGGCAAATACCTGAATGCATGAGGCTCAAGCGGGCGTCCAATTCGGTCCGGACACTGGAGATGAAGGAAATTTCAAAAGCATTTCTGATCGTTCGCCGTACTATCGCATGCCGCAATGCAGTGATCCGGATAAAATTGCCTATCGGATTGCGCTGTTTTTACTTGTCGGATCGGTGAAAATCTTACTGACTGATCAGCGGAACTGCGCTTAAAAACTTTTCTCCCGCTCGCAAGCTTGATCAGGGTTATAAGCGGTCGGCGGCTTTCAGGGCATCGCGCCGCCTCATGCGCTTTCGTTCTTCCTTCAGAGGTAGATGCCTGGGAAACGAAAGAACCGAATGGGCAGACCGGCACGCCCCAAAGAACTGAGGGGCCTTGCCAGTTCAACGATCTCGGCCCTATATCGGCCGAAGATAATGCGGGACGGTTCGGCGACATCGGGACCTCGATGGCCCATTAATCAGTGACAAGTCTCTGCTTACTTGCATAAAGCGGATGGCGTCGCGGCGGCCTTTTATCCCCGCCAGGCGCTTCCACGCAACTTCGCCGGCGAATTTCCGGAGAGGTATTAGCGGCCAACTCGAGCAGCCCTGCCAAATCCTGAATCTCCAGACGCCAGCGAGCACTCCGTATGAACCCGGTCTAATCCAAGCTGCTCATGGTCCTGTTCCATTGCACGGTCGATAGCCCGAGCAGATCGCCCAGTTGTTGCTGAGCGAGGGAGAATTCGAAGCTGTTGAAATTACAATCCGGCCGCCGCCTTTAATCGCTTTTGAAGATCCAGCACGAATGCTGGCATGCGCTCATCGCCGATGTCGCTCCGATCCACGATAATTTCTCGATAAGGCGACCCGACTTTTTCTGCGTGCCTGGAGATCCGGAACCCATGCGGATGACATCGTCCGTCCACCATTTACATGGGTTAAAACGGGTATAGGCCGACAATTGTACCTTTTCGGCCTTAGCAGAACTTCCTTCGCCGAGGCTTCCTATAGCCTTAACTTCGAGCCGGGCAGCTCCTTAGCGCCCGCCCCAAAAGTTGCTGAGCAATACCAACATGTTGTGATTCACGCCGTCCTTCGAGAGATGCAGTGATCAATGGCATGGACTGGTATTGCCCGGCAGGAGCATAGCCGGAAAGGGTTGCGCTATTCCAGCGATATGACGGACAGGGAGTGGGAATTG
>NZ_SMBO01000024.1 GCF_004342985.1 Novosphingobium sp. PhB57 | reverse complement strand
ATCTCGATACCCGTTCGCATGCCGCATCGTCGCACGGCACCGAAAGAATGGGAATCCCTCAAGCGGACTCATTCGTTCCGATCAATCCACTAGTTGGTAGGGTGGACGGCCGCTTTCAATCCTACAACATTGAAATGGCACGGGTGACCGGAGGCCAGTTTTGGAAGCCCTATCGGCCGGAATTTACCGGGGCAATAAAGGTCCGTGAAACCAGTCCGTTCGAGTATCGCGCTCCGATCGATTTATCCAATCCAAGGCTTCGTAAGCTGTCTCAGGCGTTAGGCCCATTCTATCTGCGTGTAAGCGGGACTTGGGCGAACACCGTATATTTTCCGGACGAACAGAATGATTATGTTTCGTCTCCCCCGCCGGGTTTCAAGAGCGTCCTTCATCGCTCGCAGTGGCGCGGTGTGATAGAGTTCGCACGTGCGATCGATGCGAAAATCGTGACGTCGTTTGCGATTGGAGATGGCGTGCGTGACAAGAGCGGCGTGTGGACGACGGATCAGGCGGAACGTTGGGCGAAATACACCCATTCGCTCGGCGGAAAGATCGCAGCTGCCGAGTTCATGAACGAGCCGTCGATGGCAGGGATTGGTGGGGCTCCTGCAGGTTACACGGCGGCAGACTATGGTCGTGACTTCCGGATCTTCGACAAATTCGCCAGGCTCAATTTACCGGAAATGAAAATTCTGGGCCCAGGCTCTGCCAGCGAAACTCCTACCTCTTGGGGAATGCCGCATGTTCCGGGCTCGCTTCCCACCGCATCGCTGCTCGCGACCATGGGTGATGGAATTGACGCATTCTCTTACCATCACTACGGCGCCGCCTCGATGCGGTGCGCGGCAATGAAGATGCCGCAAACCAGCGCTGCGGATGCTCTCTCCGAGGAGTGGCTTTCCCGCACCAGTCTGACCAGGGCGTTCTATGAAGAACTGCGGGATCGATATGAGGGCGGCAAACCGTTGTGGATGACTGAGGGCGCGGATGCCGCCTGCGGCGGTAACCCGTGGGGAGGAACGTTCCTCGACAGCTTCCGCTACCTCGACCAATTGGGGCGATTGGCAAAGGAAGGTGTACATGTTTCTATCCATAACACCTTGGCCGCCGGTAGCTATGGCCTCCTCAATCAAGACGACCTCACACCTAAAGCAAATTATTGGTCCGCCTTGCTCTGGCACCGGCTGATGGGGCCGACTGTGCTTGACGCTGGTAATCCGCTGACAAGTGGAATCCACCTCTACGCACATTGTCTTCCTAATCGAGCTGGTGGAGTCACGATGCTTGCGATCAATAACGGCGCTTCAGCAAAGCAAATTCGCATAGGCAAGCAGAGCTTGCGATACACCCTGTCGTCTCCAGGCCCCAAATCTAATAGTGTAAAACTGAACGGTCGGTTGCTTCGCCTGGGCGCCAACGACACGCTGCCGGACCTATCCGGCAGTGCCCAACTTGCCGGAGATGTTACTCTCTTGCCAGAGACGATCACCTTTCTCGCCATTCCCGGCGCTGGCAACGCGGCTTGCAATGAGATATCCGCCAATCCGACCCTACACTGAGTAACGGAGAAAACTTCGAATTTGTAGCGTCAGCAAACTTGCACACGTGAGTTAGGACGCCGTGATCGGGTGCCAATTGATCTCGCGGTGACTTCATGTGATGGACGAGCTCCGCAGCAGCGTAACTGTGCGATGATGTGGTGATTGTAGGTCCACGGCTAGCACTTGTTCCATGAAGCAAGAGATTGTCACCGCCGGATTGGATCTGGCGAAGAATGTGTTCCAGTTGCACGCCATCGCTGCTGATGGCGCGGTGCTGATCCGGCATGAACTACGCAGGGCCGAGGTCATTCGGTTCTTTGCGGAGTTGTCGCCTTGCCTGGTCTGTATGGAAGCCAGCGCGTCTGCGCATTATTCGGCGCGGGAACTCATTGCGATCGGCCATGAGGTACGCCTGATGCCGCCAGCCCATGTTAAGCTATATGTGAAACCGAGGTAAGACCGATGCTGCCGATGCAGAAGCGATCTGCGGAGCGGTCACCCGCCCGACGATGCGCTTCGTCGCCGTGAAGTCGGTTGAGCAGCAAGCGGTGCTGATGCTCCACAAAAGACGCGGCCTGATGGTCGGACAGCGCGCCATGCTGATTCATGCGCTCCGCAGCCGCTCAGTGGAGTATGGGATCGTGACGGGTCTGGGCGTTACTTCGGTGGGCCGGCATTCGGGTTGGCAAGCAATGATTCAAGACGATCCTCGGCGGGGACGGTGTTGCAAAAGAGCACGACCAAAGGGATACGGAGACCGATACCTTTCTGGCCTTCCGGCAGCAAACAGCAGGCCCGAACCAAGACCCGACCTGACCAGAAGCGATGCCGAGATGGCAGCACTTCGCCCTACAGGTCGCAGCGCGCGAATGGCCCATCCAGACAACGCGTGGGCTAAACAGCGCGCGCGGCAATCGCATATGTGATGCCTCGGCTCTCCGCGGCCATGGAGAAGCGAGAAAACTCCAGAGCGTCAGGCGTTGATGGAAGCTGGATCATAGCACACGCCGGTGGGTTTTCCACCCAGAAGCGCCTGATATCTGCACAATTGAGCGGTAAGGGGGCGTCTTGAGCAATGCCGCGATCAATTCGGGCAAAAAGGCATCCAGTATCCTGGCGACATTGATGTGCTCCCTGCGCGAGAAGAACATCTTCAATCACACCGAGTATCGAGGGCCTGCTCGGTCAGGTTGAAAACGACTACCCGCTAGGCAGCAAGCTCAAACGCCCGAGCGAAGCAGCCGTCGCCGGCCAGGATTCCGGACCGGACGGCAATGCTGATGGAGATTCGTCGCCGGGGGTAAGCCGTACAGGAAGCGTGAAGCTGGCAAGACTTGATGCGAGAACTACGCTTTGCCCTGCTCCCTCATTGTGCGGGATTTTGACGAGGGTGGTACCGCGCCTCCTACGTCAAATGGGAGCCTGCCGGAAAAGAAGTGCAGCTGCGAAGTTTGCCTGGCATCGCAGGAAGCTTGGTCGCGCAGCGGCTGCGCTAGATGACGGCTGACCCTGCGGGAAATCCCTTATCCTGAAACGCTGACTGCCAATTTTTCCGAACAACTATTAGAAAAAAGCCCCGCTTTCCACTGGATTGGATCGCGGGGCATAGGTACGGGTTGATCGCATGCAGTTGCCCTCCCATGAGGGTAGGAGAGCAGCGACCGGAGAACAGCGACCGAGATGCCGTAAAGTTCCAGGTCTTTGCAAAAAAATAATCTTCTGCCAAAGCCGAAGACTGGCTTGCGCATGGAAACGTTCTGTCGCGCTACCTCAGCAGCCTTTTGCTCTACTCCACCTGGAACCTGATAAAGCCCGCGCTTGAGATAGCCCGCCGTTTTGAACTTATCCTCTAATGCACGCCCACGTGCTTGCCTGGGAGGTCGATATGTTTTGCAAATTGCCAGCCGCAGATAGCTTGTTCGCGGGCCAGACACGCGGTTCGCCATGAACGACAGCGCCTTCGGCATGGCGACTGTGACACGACTGCTTCTCAAAAAGAACCGAAACGCATGTACGCGTTTCGGGCCAAGTTGATGGTTCGCGCCGCGTGGGAGCGCGGCAGCGAGCAAGTCGGACAAACAGGCCCTGTTGCTCACTAACGCAGCAAATGGGACAAAAGAAAATTCTCGCTAATAAAAAAATCTATACCGGCTTAAATTAGAACTTTGACAAATTTGTTGCTAAATCACTCTGCCTAGAGACAAGCCATTGAAATTTTGACTTTAATGCAGAAGCCGGGTTCTAAGCAAATAATACTCTAGCCTTCGCTAAGGGCTCAAACTTTCACACATATCGATAGCCCAATGGCCACAGCTGATTTCCGTACCCCAGGAAAATTTCGGCAATGGATCGCTCTGCGCGCTGGTATGCCCACCTGATCGCGCGCGTCGGTGCGCCGAAAAGCAGCCACATGGCCGCTTTGCTGCGAGCGAAATACTCTCAAGCTTACCCGGGATCCTCGCCAAGATTTCTCCTGGCAGCGATGGCAAAGAACAAATAGCCGATCACCGCGGACAGCAGGGAGGCACCGCAAATGGCAAGACCCGCCATTTGGCTTTCCTCCGACTTGTCAAAAGCAAGGTCTGCAATGAAAATCGAGAGAGTGAATCCGATGCCCGCCACGCCGCCGATGCCCGCCATGGCAATCCACGTCAGCTCCTTGGGCAAAGCTGCCAGACGAAGCCGGATCGCCAACCAGCTGAAAAGCAAGAATCCTACCGGCTTTCCAAGCACCAAGCCCACCACGATCCCAGCTGCCAGAGGGGAGTGCCAAGCTTCATAAAGCACGTGTTCCGAGAAATGGATTCGGATATTCGAGAGAGCAAAGAGCGGAAGAACCAGATAAGAGATCCAGGGCGTCAGGATACGAATTAGCCGAGCTGCAGCTTCATCGGTTGCAGCGGCCATTTCGTGAATATAGCCCAGGCTCCGCTGAGCCTCTGCACGATGTTTATCGGCTGCCTGGTCATCCTCGATCTGGCTTGCTGCTACCGCCGCACGCTTCACGTCCTTTATCGGATCTTGCACGCGCTGAACGAAACTTTCTTCCGATAGGCGAGACGCGGTGGGAAGTAGAAGGCCAATGGCCACGCCGGCAATGGTCGGATGGATGCCGGAACCAAGAATGCCTATCCATACGCCGAGGCCTAGAATCACATAAGGAGCCGAACTGACGGACTGCAGCTTTTGCAGTCCCAAGATACCCCCGTACGCAGCTCCAGCAAGCAACAGAAATCCCGGGTTGAAAGAAGGCGTATAGCCTGCCGCGATGACAAGGAGGCCAAACACATCGTCGATAGCCGCAAAGCCGAGCAGGATAGCTCGGACAGCCGAAGGTAATGTCCTTCCAAAAGTACCGACGACCGCTAGGCTGAACGCGGTATCCATCGCGGCGACAATTCCCCATCCGTGCCGCGTTGGTTCATCAAAATTCAGCGCGAAGAAGCATGCGATGGGTACGATGAGACCGCCGACCGCTCCCGCAAGGGGCAGGACCGCAGTCTCCCTGGAAGCCAGCGATCCCTTGGCAAATTCTCTTTTGACCTCGGTACCGATAATGAGAAAGAAAAGCGGCATTAAGCCATCGTTGATCCACTCCGCCAGCGGCTTGCCGATATCGAACCTGCCGTAACTGATCCTAAGCGGAGCCTCCCAGAGGCTCTCGTAAGCCGCGCTCCACGGAGAATTAACGGCCGCAAGCGCAATCAAAGATGCGAGCAGGAGCGGTCCGGCCGACACTTCGTCCAGCGCGAAGAGCTTGGAGAACCGCTGAAAAAACGCCGGTCCGGGCGCGTGATGAACACGCGCATCCGCCCGGCCGGATCTGCGCGACTTCAGCGACATTCCGGACGTCTCGCGCAATCTGGTGCCTGAAACTGGTTTTGCACCGTCATACTACGATCGAGAACGCCTTTCGTTGCCCTGGCAGGCTAGCGAATTCATGATCACCAGCTATGGCCGCTTCGCTATTCGCGGTCCGGGCGTAAATCGATCAAGGGTCTGCCTACCAACATTTGACAGGTATCCGGCGACCCTAGCGCTACGCTTCAAGCAGGCTGCCGCGGGGCTATCTCGCCGGCCCTGATCTTTCGACATCCCGTCGCTGAATGCCTATATCTGCGGCACTCCAGAATCCCATAATCCGGATTAGGCCATTTGGCAGCGATGTCAGCTAAGACGAATGTTCAAAGCTTCACAGACGCGCTTGATGAAAAGCCTGCTGATCGATTCAATTCCTGGCTGGGGACGCAGCACCGTCTTCCCCTATGCGATGAGCACGCTCGTCGCATAGCTACCGCAGCAATTCGTTACATGCTCGAAGATCCCCTCCAGCATTTTCCCCATTGCTGTTTATACCTTCTGTTGTCGTGTGTGCACCGCTATTTGACCAAGGTTCCGGATTTTTTGCGACGCCCTTAAGTGCAGCAATAGCAGCTTATCTGTTTATCGAGCCGAAATTCTCACTCGGCAGTCGCCCTAACGCGAAAACTGGATCCTCTACTTCAGTGCGAATTGTAAATTACAATCTCACTTAAATATGATATCATTTAACATATCGTATAAAACAAGACCTCACGATATGATTGATCAGGCAGTTTCTGCCGAAAAGATATCTTCTTACAATTAAACGGGTCCCCTTCAGACAACATGCTCTCGATCCTGTCGATCCGCTAAACCCCTTTCAAACATGATCGATCCGCCAAGCCCTTAGGCCCATATTTGTGACGCAACTTGAAGCGCACGCAGCGGTTAACCTTCTCAGGTTTGCCGCGAGATCGGGCTGCAGCGGTAGGAGACAAGAAATGCAAACGGGATGTCTGGGGTGCCGGGCCGAGGGTAACGGTTTCGAACTCGCCATGGCTTACCAACCAATTGTAGACGCGGAGACCGGAACGGTTTTTGCATATGAAGCACTGGTCCGCGGGAGCCGGGGTCAATCTGCAAGCGAGGTCCTCGCCGATGTCACCCCAAAGAACCGATATGCGTTTGATCAGCAATGTAGGGTTTCTGCAATAAAAGGAGCAGTCACGGCAGGAATTCTGGAAACTCAAGCAAAGTTGTCTATTAATTTTCTTCCCAATGCGGTCTATTCTCCCGAAGCCTGTATAAAGCTTACATTGAAAACAGCACAGGAATTCGGTTTTCCTTTGAATCGGCTGATATTCGAATTCACCGAAAACGAGCATATTGCCGACACCGAACACGTCAAACGCATCATTTCATCGTACAGGAAGATGGGTTTCACGACAGCGCTTGACGACTTTGGGGCTGGTCACGCCGGATTAGGCTTGCTTGCAAGCTTTCAGACGGACCTCATCAAACTCGACATGAAGCTGGTCCAGGGCGTCAGCCTCAGCGAACCTCGGCGGTTGGTGGTCGCTGGCGCGACGGGAATAGCGCGAGCCCTTGGGATAACGGTGATCGCAGAAGGCATCGAAACGACGGCGGACTATCAAGCTCTCAGGGATCTTGGAATACGATATTTCCAAGGATTTCTGTTTGCGAGGCCCAGCGTTGGCAGATTGCCAGTGCCAGTCTTTCCTACGCCCTTGCTGAACGCACCAGCATAACGAACGCATTGCCTTCACACAAACTTTGAAATTTGCGTGTTGCGCCAAGTAAGAAAGGCATTCGCCTGCCAAAAGACGAGGATAATCCACGATAATGCCCGATCTACGACCTATTCGCTCCGATAACATCGGCCAGGATCCGCTTCTGCGCGAAACCGGGTTTATCATTGTGCTCGGCATACTGATCTCCTTCGTTGCAGCACTTTATTTATTTGGCGAAGGTTCGACTGAAGAGGGGCATGGGGACGAGGATCAACAAAAGAACATGGTCGATCGGCTAGAGGGCTATGGAGATCGGGCCGCTAACATTGCAAATGACCCATCGAAGCGTTGAAAAACCACGGCAAGGATTCTGCTCGTCCGGGCATTTTTGTCCGGGCAGTGACTTCCACCCCTTTGGCCCCATGGCTGACGTTCGTACAATCGCGCCTAGCTTTGAAGGTGTGAACCTGAAGGCATCTTGGACACGCTGTCAGCGTCGAAACCAGCGATAGCGTCGCTCTCGACAAGCACATCCACTGGCAAGCTACCAATCACGCTGAAATCGGATGTTTCACAATGCAGAAGCCTTTCCTCGCTGCACCTCCAGAGCCCTCACTGGCTCTCGCAGCTAAAAGCAAGCGGGGCTCGTTGCGACGTTAACGCCGGAGCGCAGGGGAACTAAGCTCGATAGCCGCTGTTCTCCAGAGCAAGCGCTGCAGTCGGTGGTCGTTGGAGGTAATTTTGAAGCAAAGCGACGACTGGCATCTAACGGACGCCTTGCATTACGACCAAGGCCGCGGCGATCCCTTCGCCGCGGCGGTTCGCGCTACTCGCATGCCCATGGTCATTACTGACCCAGCAAAATTCGACAACCCGATAGTGTTTTGCAACGAGGCGTTCCAGCAACTCACGGGGTACGACCGCGAGGAGATAATTGGTCGCAACTGCCGGTTTTTACAAGGACCTGATACTGATGAAGCCTCGATTTCTCGGGTTCGCGTGGCAATCCAGAGCGGTCATGACGTAGAAGCCGACTTGTTAAACTATCGGAAAGACAGATCGACGTTCTGGAATGCGCTTTATCTCTCTCCTGTTCGCGACGAATCGGGGATCATCAGGTTCTTTTTCGCTTCGCAAATGGACGTTTCGGAGCGTGTCCTGAGCCAGCAGGCCATAACTGACAAGAAGGTTATGGTCGAGCGCGAAGTCGATCGCCGTACCGCAGATCTTAGAGCTGCTCTGGAAGCCAAAACGCTTCTTCTGCACGAAGTCGATCACCGCGTGAAAAACAACCTCACCATGATCGGCTCGCTCCTGCGCCTCCAGGTACGCACCATCGACGATCCCGATGTCGCAGCGAAGCTCGATTCCATGCTGGAACGGGTCGATGCCTTGGCTGTTGTGCATCGACAATTATATCAGTCATCCGACCTGGCCCGCTTCGATCTGGGCACTTTCGTGCATAATCTGGCCATCGACGTCGTTGGAGCTAGCGGCCGTACGGACATACATTTGCATCTCGACACCCGGCAGCTCTATGTGGACGCGGCGCACGCTTCCGCGCTCGGGCTGATCCTCAACGAGATCCTCACGAATGCTATCAAGCACGCGTTTGATAATGGAAAATCCGGCCATCTTAGCGTGGTTGTCGATGACCAATCCAGCATGGGCATTATCAGTATTTGCGACGACGGGCCTGGTATGCCTTCAACCAAACGAACCCGCAGTATCGGCACTTCACTGATTACCCGGCTCGCCCGCCAGGCTCGGGCTGAAGCGACCTGGCGTGACAATGCACCTGGCACCTGCGTGACAATTACATTTCCCCGTAGTGAGACGGAAACATGAATAACGCGATGAATGTGTTGATAGTTGAGGATGAAATCCTTCTTGCAATGGATATAGAAGCCATTGTGGAAGATAGCGGGCATCGGGTGCTGGCCGAAGCAGCAAGCCTAAGAGACGTAAAGGATCTTCCCGACGATCTTGATCCTCACCTCGCATTTGTAGATATTCACCTCGCGAACGGTTCGAATGGTCTCGATGTTTCCAGCATGATACAAGAGCGGTGGCCAAATGCCCTCGTGATATTTGTGACCGCAAATGTCGCGAAGATTCCGGCCGATTTTTCCGGCGCTCACGGGGTCATTGCCAAACCCTTTTCCCATGCTGGCATCACGCACGCGCTGAGATATCTCGCTGACGGTGTGTATGATCCCCCTCCGAGCCATCCCCGTCCCCCGAGCTTGATATCATCGCCGCACCTTGAGCAGCGCTGGGCGCGCGCGCAATAGCGGAACATGATCGGCATTGCTATCGTGAGTGCGCGCTTCGCGCCCTCCAACGGCTTCCCGCACGAACAAGGGATTTTCATTCCCCGACGGGAGCCCTCAACGCGTACTGCGTTGGATGCTGGCAATTTGTCCTAGAGCAATCCGCTCAGTATAACCCCGTTTTCGAGCGATTTTTTACTAGGACGTGGATTTACGCAAACGGTATTGCGCAATACCTCGATACCGTACTGACCATGTAATAGCGACATTAGCCGATTAGAGATTTTTATAATCTTTACTTTTCTTGTGCAGGAACCAATGCTGCGCAAACTCATTTCATGCTCGTCAAACTAATTATTTGGAGCATATGAATGCGTTATATGATTTCTGCCGCAGCCGTGGCTGCTGCTCTTCTCTCGCCTCTCGCTATGGCTCAGACTGTTTCTGGGATTGCGCACACAAATGCGGCTGGAGAAACCACGACTGTCTTTTCTGTTCAGCCGCGGACACAGGTCTCTGCAACTGACTATGTAAAGATGAGTGCCGACGCCCTTAATTATCGCATGGCCGCATCGACTCTCGCAGCGCGCAAGGCCGAGCGCGGCGACGTCAAAGCCTATGCAAAAACTGACATGGCTTCGGCAAAAAAAGAACGCGATGCACTTTATGCTGCCCTTTCGAACAAGGACCGTAAAATTGCTCGTCCGACGACGGCAGTGTCTTCGCAATACGCATCTTCACTTGAACTTCTGAAAAAGAGCGGTTCGAGCTTCGACAACCTTTATTTGACTCAGATGGCAGAAGCTGCACCCGCGATGTGGGCTCTTCAGAAGGGCTATGCGACGACAGGCAGTGATCCGGCGCTCAAGCAGGTCGCCATGCTCGCAGTTCCGTCTCTTGAGACGGGTTACACTGCTGCGCGCGGGCTGACGCCGACCGCAGTTGCTGCAAATTAAGCTCATCTAAAACCACATGGCATGCTCGCTGCGCAAACGGCGGGCATGCCTGCACTTGCTCCTGTCCAAAGGTTTCCCATGCCTGGCCGAACACTCATTCAGTTTTTTCACTGGTACACTTCAGAGGGCGGCACATTATGGGACGAGGTTGCCGGAGAGGCCGAAAACCTTTCGCAGATGGGCGTTACCGATGTTTGGCTGCCGCCTTCATACAAGGGCGCCTCAGGGCCATCGTCGGTAGGCTATGACACTTACGACCTTTTCGACCTGGGTGAGTTTGACCGGCCTTTTTCGAATTGCCAACGAATATGGCGATGGTGAATGGAATACTGAAGTCGACGAAGAGCTAGGTAATTTCGATTATCTAATGGGCTCTGACATTGAGTTTCGTAACACCGCGGTCTATGAGGAATTAAAATATTGGGGACGCTGGTTTCCCCAACAGGTAGGCTGCACGGGGTTTCGCCTCGACGCTGCCAAGCATATACCGGCCTGGTTTTTCAAGGATTGGGTCGGCCATGTCCGGGAGAACGTTAATCCGGACCTGTTTGTCGTGGCAGAGTACTGGCATCCTGACATGGAAGTCCTTCAAAGCTATCTCGATAAGGTCGACAGACAGCTGATGCTCTTCGACGTCGCATTGCACCATCGCTTTTTTGACGCTTCCAACGCAGGCGGCGCCTTCGATCTGCGCACTATCTTCGATGGGAGCCTTACCGCTTCCATCCCCGATCATGCCGTTACCCTGGTCGCGAACCATGATACCCAGCCTCTGCAGGCGATGGAAGCTTCGATACAACCATGGTTCAAGCCCCTCGCCTACGCGCTGATCCTCATGCGCGAACAGGGAACGCCATGCGTTTTCTATCCGGATCTTTACGGTGCCACGTATACCGACCGGGGCGGCGACGGCGAGCTGCATACAGTGCAAATGCCTGCTATCGCCGCGCTACCCAAACTCATCGAGGCTCGCAAGCGCTTCGCCCACGGCGCACAAACAGATATCTTCGACGACCCGCATTGCATCGCCATCCTCCGGGAAGGTACTGCCGAGTTGCCGGGAAGCATAACTATCCTGTCCAGCGCCGAGCAGTCGACGAAAAAGGTATTTGTTGGTGAAGTGCATGCTGGATGTGAGTTTCGCGATTATCTGGAGCACTGCAACGAGAAGCTCGTCTGCGATGAGGCGGGCTATCTCGATCTGCGGGTGAACGGCGGCAGCGTGAGCATATGGGTGCGCAGCGACGCTATCTGATTTTCGCACAATCACATTGCGGGAACCGAAACGGCGGCGATCTGCCTGCGAAATTCCTGGCATAATGCATCAGCTCGAAAAGGCGGAACCGCCGCCCAGCGTCAGCAATACCGGTCGCCCTTCATGACGACTTACTTTGGACCATAGCTTGAATGCTGCCCGTTCCGGCAATGGTCATGGTGCAAACGAATGGGCCGCCGAGGAAGAAATCCGATTTAGCCCGGATCCTCCGCCAAAAATTCCGGTGACACCGGGCACCTTTGGGCCCGCGACGCGGTTAATACCAATAGCGCATCCGAAAAACCGGTGTTGCATGTACTGTTGGAACGCCCAAGGCGCACTTGCACGGATGAAATCGAGGAGAGAATGGATGTCAGGTTCGACGCTCCCATCAGGTGCCGCATCGCGATTTTTACGAACGGCCATTTGCCGTTGCGTAGTCCAGACATACCTCTGATCTAGTGAACGCCCGCGCCCCGAACTTTGCTCAAACATCTCAGCGATCGCACGACTGACGTAGTGGGCCGGTCCTAGAGTATCGAACCGGAGAACCAGCACGTGGCTTCCCTGCATTGGCCCTCTTCGCTTTTCGTCGTTCGCCATGGCCAGAGCGCCGGTAATGTCGCCCGCGACCTCGCCCATGAGGCAAAGGATGAACGGATTGCCTTGACATCCCGCGACGCCGATGTGCCGCTCAGCGACCTGGGATGTGAGCAGGCAAGGGCTTTGGGCCGATGGTTTGCCGACCAGCCGCTCTCTGGGCAGCCTGATGTCCTGCTCTCCTCGCCGTACTTGCGCGCATGTCAGACCGCAGAACTCTTTCGCGAGCAAGGCGGCTGCTCGGCGACCACGCCGATCTGCTTTGATGAACGGCTGCGCGAGAAGGAATTCGGCATTCTCGACGGACTGACAAGCCTGGGAATCGCATCTTCATATCCGGATCAGGCGGAATTCAGGCGCTTACTGGGGAAGTTTTATCATCGCCCCCCGGGCGGCGAGAGCTGGTGCGACGTGATTTTACGTCTCCGTTCCGTCATGGACACGATCTCGCTTCATTACGCCGGCAGGCGGGTGATGATCTTTTCGCACCAAGTGGTCGTGCTGTGTATTCGCTACATTGTTGAAACGATGGGAGAAACAGAAATCCTGGCGATCGATGCTTCTGGGGATGTCGCTAATTGCGCGATTACAGAGTACCGGTTCGACCCCTCCTGCGGAACCTCCGGAAGCCTGGTTCTTGAAAGATATAACGTGACCGCTCCTCTCGATGAGGAGGCGACGCCTGTAACTCATGCGCCTGACCAGATAGCAGGGGCGCGGGGATGATGGAAACGATCGATGAACGATGGCTCGTGCGCAATCCCTTACCGACGCTTTATGGTACGGAAGACAAAAACGCTCGCGGCCGGGTGCTGGTCGTCGGCGGGGCGGAGTTCGTTCCAGGCGCGATCCGCCTGACCGGCGAGGCGGTGCTGAGAGCTGGCGCTGGCAAACTTCAACTGGCCACAGTGAGTTCGGCCGCTACAGCACTTGGTGTTCTAGTCCCCGAAGCCGCCATGATCGCGCTGCCAGCGGATCAGGATGGCGAAATAGCATTGGAAGCCGCTGCGCTTCTGAGCGAGCGCATACGCCGATGCGACACATTGGTCGTGGGGCCGGGAATGTCGGTTGGCCCCCGCACAGACCAGTTGGTGGCCAGTTTGCTGGCTGAGCCGGACAACTCCCGCACCGTCGTGCTCGATGCCGCGGCGCTGACCTCTGCACGCGATCTTCCTGATCTCATTGCCGGGCACGAGGGACGGGTCGTGCTGACGCCGCATCATGGCGAAATGGCTCACCTTGCAGGAATAACCGCAGAAGAGGTTGCCTTGGCGCCGGAAACCATCGCCTTGAAGACAGCGCGGCGTTTTGGCTGCATTATCCTCCTCAAAAGCCGCTCGACGCTACTTGCCGCCCCCAGCGGAGAGTTGCTCCGTTATGAAAGCGGATGCGTCGGGCTTGCCACCGGTGGTTCCGGTGATGTTCTGGCCGGAATTGTAGGGGGGTTATGTGCTCGGGGCGCCTCACCGCTCACCGCCGCAGCCTGGGCGTGCTGGGTCCATGGCAAAGCAGGACGCACCCTCTCCCAGCACGTCGGACGCGCCGGCTTCCTCGCGCGCGAACTGTTGCCCTTATTGCCGAAGCTCCTGGATGGAACGGCCCCAGAATAAAGCTAAGCGGCAAGATCGAAGCAGGATCCGGTTCCTTTAAGCGCCTTTTCCGGTTCATGACGCATACTTACCTATGACAACACGCACTCCTTACATTCGTGGTGCAGCCTGAATTATACCTTACGGGAGCGCGTCCTGGTCCTAGAGTAGTTTCGCTTTCGATTGCACCGAAACCAATTTTCTAGGATTTTGACGTATCGCATCTTTGAAGATCACCGGGCGATACCTCCGGATGGGAAAAATTCGCTAAGTACCAATATATGCGCACGTGAAAAATTCAATATCGGAGAGGTAACGCGCCACCTCACATGGCGCGGTACCGAAATCGCGTTTAGCCAAGGAAAGCCAGGAGATCTGCGTTCAGGCGGTCAGGCGCCGTCGCAAACAATCCATGTGGTTCTCCTTCATATTCGATGTATTGCGCTCCGGAAATTGCCGCGGCGGCGGCCCGCCCGGCCGGTTCGATCGGCACCGTCTTATCCGACGTTCCGTGAATGATCAGCGTTGGCACATCGAATGCAGCCAGATCGGGTCTAAAGTCAGTTCGCCCGAACGCGTCGACGCACTCTATGGTGGCTTTCGGGCTTGCCATGATTGCAAGCGCAAACGTCCAGTCCAGAAGGGCGCTGCTTACCGGCCGAGACACCAGCCCTATTCCGTAAAACGTCTTGGCGAATGTCTGAAGGAAGTCGAACCGATCTTCTCGAATCCCCGCTTTCATCGCGTCAAATACAGTCTGCTCCACACCTTCGGGGTTACTTTCATCTTTCAGAAGGTATGGGACAACCGATGAGATCAGGGCAACCCTGTCGATTTTGCCCGAACCATACCGGGACAAGTAGCGGGCAATCTCACCGCCTCCCATGGAGAAACCTACCAGCGAAACAGATGCATCACCGACATGATCGATGACGGCAGCCAGATCCTCGGCAAAAACATCATAATTATAGCCTGAAGAAGGGTGGCCGGACTGGCCAAAACCGCGCCGGTCGTAGGTTACGACGCGGTAGCCGGCCTCGAGCAGGGCGAGTGTCTGATATTCCCACATGTCACCGTTAAGCGGCCAGCCGTGGATTAAGATTACCGCCGGGCCTTCGCCCATCTCTTTTACATGGAGCGAATGGCCGCCCGCTGTCTCGATATGCATGAAATCATCTCCTTGGACGGCCCGGTTCTCGAATGGAGCGTGCACCAGAGCCTCTCAAGCAACTACGAGTGAAACGGTTTTGGGTTGCCTGTCGAATGCTGAAAAGATGCCGAGCGCGCGGATATTGAACTTCGCGCCGGTAGAATGGTGTGCCGGATCTGCGCGATCAAAGCCGCGATCCGGTGACATGGCACTTGCGCAAGTCAGCTTGCTGCAGCGGCTGCGCTTGGCGTCGTGGCTTTTGAACTTGAGACTTTCGCCAAGTCTGCGCCGTCCTCGGGCTTTGCGACGTGGGAAACGGACGCAGATGCCTTATGTTGCGGCTGAGCGTACTTTCTCAATGATGCCGGGCCGCGCCACTCTTCAAGGCGCAGTGTTGGCAGAGCGCCTGGCACAACGAAGCCCCCAGGGTCAAAGCAGGACCGGCAAGCCGGCCGCGATCTTGCCGCCCGGGCCGGAGCCAAAGACACCCGAACCCGGCATGGTTGGCAGCGGCGAAGCGAAGGCTTCAGGCCCTCGCGGTGCGGTCTCGCCGCCCTTCCCCCAGAAGCTGGCCCGTCACTTAATCTCAGGCGGCCCTTTTCCTCAATTTTGGGAAGACGCGAAACAAATATCGGTCAATTTTGCGCCCGATCGGACGTGGCGCCAGTCACTTTGAGCGGTGCAGTTAGGACCACTCGCAGTCCGTCAAGATAATCGTCATCCTCCAGGGTACCCGATAGCTGACTGACCATAGCCTTCATTACCCGCGATCCAAACCCGACCCGCCCGCTTCGGCGCCCGACTCCCCGGTCGGAAACAATTAGCCGAAAACGCGAGCGATGCTCCTCCAGCCGCACCGAAATCGGTCCCGGGTCTCCGCCATATGCGTATTTTTGCGCGTTGATGACCAGCTCGACCAGAACCAGCCCGACATGGACGGCGCTATCCGCAGGGATCATAACCGGGGCGAGGTCGACGCTGAGATAGTCGGACCATTGATTGCCGATCGACGACTTCAGGTCGTCGATCAACTCAGCAAGGTAGCGCGACAGGTCCACGAGTTCGACATTGTCGTCGGCATAAAGCCGGCGATGGACGAGAGCTACAGCAGCAAGGCGGCGCTGTGCTTCTTCAAGGCTTTCTCGCGCTGCGCCGTTTTCCGTCGCCCGGGACTGCATATTCAAGAAGGCCATGATCAGTTGTATGCTGTTCTGGACCCGGTGGTTGACTTCGCGCAGCAAGGTATCCTTTTGCGCGATCAGTCGATCCTTGTCAGCAACAGCGACGTGCAGGCTCTCGGATAGATCTCGAATTCGGGCATTCTGGCGGATCTCATAGAGTTTGGCCAGGAAACGCCGCGCCCCTTCAACTTCAGCCGCTTTCCAGGCTCTCGCTTTACCGCGAACAGTTTCGGTCCAGTCTTCGAATGAAGCACGCGGCGTCAGGCGTTCCCCCGCCTTCAAGGCTCGCGCCTCGTGCGGATTACCCGCCCAGGTCTGAACCTCGACTTCTTCTGCGCGGAACCACATCAGAACGGTGGGGACCTTGCTCGAAACCGTCACGGACAGGAGGCCTGAAGCCGCGGCGCAATACGCAAGAGCAGGTTCGTAAGCACCGGACAGCGTGTCCGTGACGTAAGGTCGCGGCCCCTGCCCTTGGACCCAATCGGCTAACGCCAGGATCCCGTGTGCTTCGGGTGAAGAACCCTCGGCGTAAACCTTGCCTCGATGAACGACGGCAAAGCCATCGGCGGAAAACAAGCGGCATATTGATGCGCTCGCGCCTTTCAGCATCTCGAAGAGATCTCCGCTTTCCGCGAGTTGCCCGTAGACCGCATCCTCTTCCGTTCGGATCTGAAGCCGCTCACGGTAGGACTGAGCTTCTTCCTTCGCTGCAATCTGCCGGGCAAGCCCTGCAGCGACAAGAACGGCTGCCCGCCGTTTCGTCATGTCCAGCAAGCGAGGTTCGCTGTGATGACAAGCAACCAGGCCCCAAAGCACACCGTCCCGCACAATCGACATCGATGCAGATGCTTGCACACCCATGTTCTGGAGATATTCGATGTGTACCGGCGATACGCTGCGCAGATCGATATCGGACATGTCGAAATTAGCGTGAGCGGCCGGCCGAACGGGCTGGGGCGTATAATTCACGTCCGGAATGACCCTTACGCGATTTCTGACATAAAGCGCGCGCGCCTGCCTTGGAATATCAGAGGCTGGAAAACGATGGTTCAGGAAACTCGCGGCGGCTGCGGAACGAGCTTCGGCAATGACTTCGCCTGCCTCCTCGTCCACGAACCGATAGATCATCACCCGATCGTAGCCCGTCAATTCCGCGAAGCTGTGAGCAGCTCGATCGCAGAGCTCCTTCAGGTCAGCCGACCGCTCGAACTGCAAACCGACCTCATGCATCCATCCAAGCACGTCGCTTTCCGGCATTTCCTCAGCGGCCGGTTCAAGCTGCACCAGCCAATGCGCACCGCTGCGAAAGGCAACACCCTCCATCGCCGCATGGGACAAGCGGCCCAGCTCGCATTGGCGCCGCGTGCAAGAGTTCAAACGTTCAGCGGCGGCCTCTCCAATAAGCAGGCCCACCGGCAATCCAAGCCAATCGCTGCGCAACCGGTTCTCGATTTCACCGGCGCCTCCGACTATTTCCCCGCTTTCGGCGGATACGATGAGAAGCAGCCCGTGGGGCTGGATCGATCCGGGAATGTGGATAGGCTCGTTGTCGCATGCATTCAGCTTCATGGCGTCCCGCTTACGCTCGTACGAGGCATTGAGCCATATTTTTGTGCCAAAGCTCGCCTGCAAGCATCAGCGCCGGCTCACAAGCCGGCACCGGTTGCAACGTATAACATCGCCAGGGCCAATCGGTGCCGCTGAAAAAGATAGAAACTCTGATATGAAATGGCTTGTACGCAGCGTGGCCACAGGACTATCAATAACAAACAGGATTCCTTCTGCTTACATCTGATACCTTCGCCAATAAACGTCCGCGCCTTAAATAGTTAGGACTTGCCTAGACAAAGCCAAGCATAAGATATAATTATTTTTCACTCATCGTAGGCGAACTTATAATACTATCACGGATCTATTGTTCACCTCAATAACACTCCGTTATGCAAGTTGATACTTCGGCAGGCATCGTTCGCAAGGGGTATCAACGGTCGAATCGGGTGCGAACCGCAATATCCGTTGCATATTCATGGAGCAGGTCCAAGGATGTCGCCATAGCCAGTAGCAAAAATTGGGTGAGCTACGCGCGATGCCAGATAAGTCACTCTTGCCCCTTGGTGCCGAAATCATCTCGGCTTATGTGAGCAACAACGCGATTTCCGCAGATGATTTGTCTCAACTGGTCACTGCGGTCTCCGATTCCCTCGCCAACCTCAGTCAGATACCCGAGGCAAGCACTTTGCCGCGCAATCCGGCCGTACCCATCGGGGATTCGTCAAAATCAGATGGCATTGTCTGCCTTGAATGCGGCAAGAGCTTCAAGACGCTAAAGCGTCATTTGCTGACCAAGCATCAGCTGACACCAAGCGAATACCGCGAGCGCTGGAGATTGCCGGGCCATTACCCGCTGATTGCTCGCAATTGCCTAGAAAGCAGTGCGGACAGCGTCATAAAAGAGGCCAATATCTAAGTACATCGGGCCAGGTAGATACGGGGATAGTCAGATCTGACTAGGCATAAGCCGGACATTGTTCGCACCTATTTTATTCCGCCACATCTCACCTATATCGATACAATGCATATTTTCACGATAGGTTATGAAGGGGCAACCCAATCAGCGCTCATTGACGCTCTGAAATCAGCGGCCGTTACGCTGCTGGCTGACGTCAGGGCAGTTCCGCTCTCCCGCCGACCAGGATTTTCAAAGAACGTTCTGGCGGCTGGATTGCGGGAAGCAGGGATTGACTATATCGGCCTAAAGGCCCTTGGCACGCCTCCCGAAGGCCGCGAAGCCGCGCGGAAGCATAATTTCCAGAAACTTGCCGACGTATACGCCGGCCAATTGGAACTGCCGGAAGCGCTGGCCCAGATGGCGCAGCTGCGTGCTTTGGCGGTGGAGAGACCCACCGTGCTCCTGTGCTTCGAGAGAGATCCAGCTTGCTGCCATCGCTCTCTTCTCGCCCACGCGGCCATGCCCGAAGCCAGGATCAGCCACCTATATGCTTGAGCGGGACTTTCAAATGTTGGGTCTCGGCAAGGTAGCTCCCGCGAGAGATCAAGCCACTATCGCTGGAGGAGCTTCCGACTGGGATAGGATGAGACGGCAGAAGATTTGACTAGCGGGCGCGGCAAGTTGGGGCTTTTTCAGAGGTTATCTTACCACCAAGCCCGTTTCTAGACTAGCGAGCCCCGGCATTGTCTCGCCCGCTGGAGCGCCCAGGTAGGTAGGCGCGGCAACGATGAAAACTTTGTAACAGAGCAGTGCCGTTGATCCATGATAACGATTGTTTAAACATATTTCCTGTAATTTTCAAAAAAAACGTCGTGGTCGCAAATTGTGCAGTAATGTTCATACGGGCGGGGATACGATAGATATGAATACGTATATGAATTCGCGAGTGGATAATCTGGAAAGGGCGGCGCTTGAGTTTGAGGGTGCCCAGTTTGCTATCCGCCATATCCTGGCAAACTTGCTATCGCGGCTCGACCGGCACGACGCCGAGGAATGTTTGCGCGAGCTCCAATTCACGGGCCGCGGACATGGGATCGAACTCGGCGATGCGCGGCTTAAAGGCTATCTGTCGGAACTAGATGAGGTCAAGGCCTTTAGCGGGATCGCGAACGATCATGCCGTCAAGCAATTGAGGCTCGTCCGCTAACGATGGCCGCCATCAAGTCAAGCAAGATAAACGCGTTTCGTATGAAAATTTGCAAGGATGGGGATATCGAGGCCAAGACGGCGTCTTGTAACCAATAGGCAAGTCCGAAAAGGCCGCGTCATGTGGATACCCGGACGAATTCGTACACTCGAGCAAAAGAAGCACCGGTCCGATGTCCGATGTCGCCACGGCAACGTTGATGTTAGCGCTTGCGCTGAGCGTAGCCGCAGCGCTGTACATGAGCGAGAGCGCGGGCACATATTCCAAAGGTCGCCGATGGCGCCGATTTGCACGCCAGCATGCCGCTCGATGCGCGCTGGCCACGATAAGCCCACCGTTCGCAGCGCCCTTGCAATCAATTTCGAAGGGCGCCTGGAAAGCCGCAAAGCCAAGCGATAAAATGGGCATAACCTAGCAACTCGCCGCGAACTCTCTTGTCCCATGCGGCCGATTGGCAAATAGCACGCGCCGTGCAGCGGCCCCCCAGCCACTGCTCAGTGCGAGTCACCTTGGCGAGATTAAGAAATTTTGGCAGTGACATGCGCACGGCGAATTGTGATCCGCCGTAGAAAGGCCGAGAAGAGCGCCCCCCGTGATTCTCGGCCTTTTTCATATTGCTGATGAATGCATACTGTAACCTATCTGTCGGCGAATTTCATTGTCCATTAACCTGTTTGGGGCACTCGAAGCGTTCGGTAGGAACGCGTCGTTGGTAGTCTCCACCAGTGCAGTCCGACGCGCTCTAGCGAATGGGCCGCTTTCCGAAAGGAAGGCGGCCCTCCCAGACTGAACACTGCAAAAGGCTTTATTACCCGCTCGGCGGACTGTCACGCAGAGTCGGGAGATCGAGCGAGACGGCGACGCAGCTGGAGGTCTGCGCTTCGACGATGAACCGCACCTGCAGCGACACCGGGATACGCAGAACTGCGGCCTGCGCACGGCGTTGATTATTTGAAAAGTCGCCAGTGCGGAACGGCTCTGCAGCGTCCAAATGTCGCATCATGGTTTGCAGTACATGCGAGCTGGACTTCGGCCTCAGCTTCCGTATCTGGAGCGCAGCGCCGTGTTTCTAACAAGCTTACGGAGGAACCGATCGCGAACCCACGTCGTTGCTGATCTTGGATCTGGATGGATCAAGTTTCGCAGCATGGCTTTCTCCCGCGTTCGCGGTGCCGAGCGGTCAGGGGGCCGCTGCCTTTGAAGATCGGAGCGGCCCCCGCGGCTCCCAAAATGTCATCAAGGTCGTTTGAGATGTACAGGTTGCTGTTTTTCAAGGATCACCAAGTAGTGGCCGAGGAGACGTGGGCCGGCCGCTCATTGGAAAGCGTGATAACCCATGCTCATAATGCCCTGATACGGGGGCCCGCGACCAGATTCGAGATTACCCGGCGAGCAGATGGCCACGTCGTCTTCAGAGGGCCGTCGATTTTTATCGCACCCGGCAACAGCAAACCCTCGGTAAATATATAGGCATCTGCGAACGATGGCAAAGTCGGTTCAGACACGAAATCGCAGGGCCTCATAACGTTTGTGAGGTGCAGCGCGGCGATCCTGCGTACTTGTGAAACTTGAATGCCGTCAAAATCTCGTTCGATCAATCACGGCTTGTCGCCATTTGGTCGTTCGCAGGGTCACGCGAGATCGCCGTCGTCAGCTGCGTAAATTCAGCCTATGCCCCGGATAGAATCACCTGTTCATCCCGGGATGCCGATCCATCTCAGGAACTGCAAAAATTAGCTGCGAGCGCAACCCAGAGGCTTACCTTGTCCGACCGCTTTAACCTATTGCTACAAAATCTCCTTCCTAAGCAGGCGATTACAAGTGCTGCGGGCCGCGTCGCGGGCGCAAGCGCCGGTCGGATCACGACCCGCTTGATCCGCTGGTTTGTAAAGAAATACGGCGTGGACATGACCGAAGCTGCAAATGCAGACATCGGAAGCTATAAAAGTTTCAATGACTTTTTCACCCGGCCACTGCGTCTCGGCGCCCGTCCGCTTGCGCTCGCGGATTTCGTCTGTCCGGTGGACGGCGCGATCAGCCAATTCGGAGCGATCGACGATCATCAAATCCTGCAGGCCAAGGGACATCGCTTTACGACTGCGGAGTTGGTTGGGGGAGACAAAGAGCTTGCAGCCAAATTTCGTCATGGCGCATTCGCCAACTTATATCTTTCGCCCAAGGACTATCACCGTCTTCACATGCCATGTGACGGGTTGTTGACTCGAATGATCTATGTGCCGGGCACACTTTTTTCGGTTAATCCGGCCACTGCAAGAAGCATTCCGAACCTGTTTGCGCGCAATGAGCGCGTGGTATGCGTTTTTGAATCGAGGCACCACGGTCCGTTTGTAATGGTGCTGGTAGGCGCAACAATCGTTGGCAGCATTGCGACAACCTGGCACGGGGTGGTGAACCCAAAACGCGTCCAAAACCCGTCTGAGTGGACCTATCCCGAGCCGCGTATCCTTATAAAGCAGGGTGACGAGATGGGCCGCTTTCTGCTTGGTTCCACTATCGTCATGCTGTTCGTTGAAGGCGCGATCGCCTTCAACGAGAATTGGGCCCCGCAACGGCCGGTTCGCCTCGGCGAGGTGATGGGCAGCAGCAAGGCCTGATATACTAATCACCTACCGCTCCCGGATTTTACGACCCAAATGCACCCGCGTTCTTCGCCTTTGCCGACCGTCGTCACGAAGGCGCCGGGGCAGATAGCTGCTGGCCGCAAGATATCTCTATCCTATTCAGGTGACCTTCGCTGCGCGGATGAGCTTCTTCATGCTCGTCGGATCACTTTTTAAGGCATTCATCGGGCGACATGATGCAGTGTGCTAAGCTGGTTGAAATGCCTCGCCCTTCGACGGTGGGCTAGTGCTAAGAACATCCATTGTCATGACATACGCGAGATGCGACAGGCCTTGCGGCAAATTGCCGAGATAGGATCCGTCCTGAGGGTCGATCATCTCGGAAAGAATGCCTACACCTCGGTTCAATGTAGATTCCAATTTGGTTAGCATTTCATGCGCGCGGCCCTGCCGCCCCAGAAGAAGATGTGCCTCGATGATCCAGAAGGTACAGGCCAGGAAACATCCTTCTTCTTTTTCAGCCCCGCTGTAGCGGTAGTGCCAACTGCCGCGGCCAAGTTCGCTCTCGATTGCGTCAATTGTTTTGGCCAGTCTTTTACGGCCTTCGAACCCCAACCGCACCATGAGGGCAAGCGAAGCATCGAGCCGTTCCGATCCAGGATGAAGGACATAGGCCTGACGCTTTTGAGACCAGCAATTCTCATCTATCCACGATGCTATCCGGTCCCGTTCGCGCGCCCACCGGTCCCGGCAGGTAGTAGGTAGCTGCCCCGCGTCAGCAAGGCATACTGCTCGAGTGAGGGCTTGCCAGCAGCTGACCTTCGACATTGTGTAATGCTCGAGGGTTTCGAGTTCCCAAATGCCGGAATCTTTTTGCCGCCAGCTATCAGCGCAGCGATCAGCGAGGTGAGAAAGGGTTTCCGCACTCGACGCATCGAGGATGTTACCGCACTCCACAAACCGCGCTGCGGTTTCGAAAATGTCTCCATAGACCCCGTGCTGAGCTTGATCGGTTGCAATGTTGCCAACCCTGACAGGGCGCGAACATCGATAGCCACTGACGTCAATTTCTCTCACATCGGGCACTATGCCTCCCGCAAGAGTATAACAGACGCGTTGGCCGTGTACTTCCAGCCGTTTAACAGCCTGCGGAAAAAGGAACTTCCCTTGAGGCCGTTGAGGTGATTCAAGTCGCCTCGACCGAGGTTGAAGGATTGAAGATGCGCGGCGGC
>NZ_SMBO01000023.1 GCF_004342985.1 Novosphingobium sp. PhB57 | reverse complement strand
ACCGGCGCTCTCAAGCGCCCGTCTCGCTTGGCTCACCGATACATGGGTGATGCAAAGCGCCTCTGCGATGTCGCCGACTGTCATCGGCCCATTCAGAACGATCTGATTGAGAACACCGAACCATCGTTGCTCGAAACGAATGCCTCGCGCGACATAAATCTCCGCCGTTTCACGATCAAGTCGTTCGGATAAGCGGCGTAGGCGCGCACCCAAGGCGGCCGCGCCCGCGGCACGGCTATAATCCTTCCGCTTCTCTGTCATGCAAATGGTCCTGTCAGAAGATGCTCGGCTATACTCTTGATGGCGTTCTTGCTCGCAGGAGTGGCCGACATGTTCGTGAAGATCGCCACACCGGTGGTTGTGACGGGGTCCAGATAGACGGCGGTGAACACGCCGGGATCGCCGCCCCAGTGATTGATCAAGCGCTTGCCATGGCTATTGGATTCCATCCAGCCCAGTCCTTGCCCACTTACCCACGACGGCAGGCCGGACGGAACTGTCATGGTCAGCATTTGGGCCTGATTGGCGGACGACAAGATCCGGGCCTTGTAGGACGCTCCGCCATTTGCCGCCGCCGCGACAAAGGGCATGAAGCTGGCGATGGAGGCGCGGAGCATGCCCACCGGATAGTCCGGGAAGCCGACGGCTGGGGTGGCGACTGCCCGACCATCCACGACCTCGTAGGGGGTGGCGGCTAATTGTGGAGGCACATCTGCAATGCGCCAGGAAACGGGGCGCATGCCAAGGGGCGTGAACATTCGCTCTTGGGTGAACGAGCGCAAATCTTGGCCCGCGACTTTCTCCACAATATAGCCCAGTAGCGCGTAACCAACATTGCAATAGTCATAGACCGCGCCTGGGATAGCCGACGAAAAACAGCCGGCAGCTGTATAGTAGGCGCCCCCAGATACGAGATAGTCCGTCAAAAAAGCCCTGAGCGGTAGCGGCGAATCCATCCCGATCGTCCGGAAATCGACTTGGTAATATGTTTGATCGGAAAGGCTCGACACATGGGTCAGCAGATGCCGAACTGTAATCGCGGAATCGGGATGAGCCGGATTGATGACCTTGAAATCGAGATAGCCGCTGATCGGTGCATCAAGATCGATATGGCCTGCTTCAACGAGCATCATTATCGCCGTGGCCGTCACAGTCTTGGTCACGGAAGCGAGATGAAACATCGTATCGGTAGTGACTTGCCGATGCTGCCCAATATCAGCAAAGCCATAACCCCGCATCAGCGTTACTTCGCCTGCCTTGGCGACACCTATCGCCATGCCGGGGATCGCGGCACCTTCCAGCTGCTTCTTGAGAAACCGTTCCAGTGGGTCGTTATCCGCCTTCGCCAGCGCGGGGGCCGCAGCACCGAAGATGGAGGCCGCGAGCATTGTTCGCCGGCTCATCGGTGCACGGAAAATAGGAAGATCAAAACTTGCCATAAATACCACCCACAAAAGTTCATGTAGGCGCCTACGTTATTTGATAAGACGGCGCAAGGTGGGAGCGGTTCAACACCGTTAAATGAATGGTTTGGCAGATAACCGCCAATCACCGTGGTCTACCGGACCGACGTGAGTTGGCCGACACCCACCGTTTCCGGACCTTACCAAATCGGAACGCAATATCGACGCCTGACCAACCGCTCCATGTTGGGAGGCCTTTCCGACATCGGGCTAGAAAATAGCGGGGCGAGCTGGGCGCGCCGGATAGTTCGAACAGGGTGAACCAAAGTCCGTCGAGTGCCAACCCAGCCATGTTCGAGATTTCCGGCCAATGTCTCGCAACTCCTTCCTGTTGCAATACGGCGTGCGGCCTTTGCGCATTTTCGGGCATATTGATGAGGAACGATGGCGGCTTCCATGACTTGCACGCATATCCCTCGGTCAATCGATCGCAATGTTAGGGTTGGAGCCGAGCCGAACATGAAGCAACTTGCCGAGAACTTCTGGAATTTCCGAGGCTCATTCAAGATCGCCAGGATCGTCGAAGTGGGCACGCAAATGTCATTGGTGCGCCGGAACAGCGGGCGTTTCACGCTGATCGACAGCTATGGTGTCTCAGGCGCTGACCGCGAGGCACTGCTGGAAATAACCGGAAACGGCGCCGAGATTGACACGATTATCAACGTTCATCCCTTTCACACTCTGCATTGCACGGCCGCCCATGAACTGGCGCCCCGCGCGAAGTTGTTTGGCACGCGGCGGCATCGCGAACAGGCACCGGAACTGCCCTGGGAAGAGGAGACCATTGAGGACGTGGCAACCCAAGCTACGTTCGAGGATCTGGACTTGTCGATTCCTGCCGGGCTTGATCTCGTGACTAGCGACGACAGCGTGCATGCGGCTTCCGTTCTCGTCCGGCACCGACCGAGTAGTATCGTCCACGTCGACGATACGCTTATGGTGCTTGCAATGCCCGGCTCGCTGGGCAGCGTTCTTCCCCAGTCGCGGCTCCGCTTTCATCCTATGCTGGGAAAAGCGCTGCAGCATCGTCACGGTGCCGTCGACGATTTCGTCGCATGGACACACGATTTGGCTGAAAAGTGGGCAACTACTTCGATTGTCTGCGCCGCTCATTCCGCCGTGCGTCACTTGTCGCCAGACGGATGGAGCGATGAACTGAGCCGCGCGCTCTCAGCGATCCAAAAGACACTCGACCACCACCGGGCGCGACACGGTTGATCCCTGCAAATACCTCTACCAATCGATAGGAAGCACCCACCCATGAATGACCACAGAGCCTAGTCGATAACTCTGCGGACAGACGTTGCGGTGATGGGCGCAGGGACGGCCGACCATGCTGCCGAACGTGCTTCGCGCAAGTACGGAGCTTCGAACTTGCTAATCGAGCTTGCTCGTAGCCGCACTACAATGTGCGCAGGGGGGATGCATGCCTTGCGATGATGGTCAGCGCGGGCACCTTACGATCATGGATGGTGTCATACCGCTTCCATGATATGGAGCGTTTAAAGGCGTGAGTGCTTTAACAACAAATATAAAAGTTGGAAGGCGACAAGAATGAGCAGGGCAATCATTTCCGCTTCGGTATTCGTGCTGGCCAACATGATCGGGATCGCGCAAGCGCAGACCCCTTCTGCATTGAACGACCTGGTAGGCGCACGAGCTGCGGGTGCCGAGACCCAGATGGCGGCGCGTGGCTATACCTTCGTCAAAACCCAAAAAAGCGATGATCGCAGCTACTCCTACTGGTGGAACTCCTCCAGCCGGCAGTGCGTCACCGTTGCGACGATGGATGGGCGTTACGATTCGATCACATCCTCGCCCGCCCCGGACTGCGGCCAGCGTGAAGAGCACCGCGGATCGAGCGAGGGCAGCAGCTATCGTCCCACCCAGAGCTACAACTACGGGGGGGCATCCTCCAATCAACGCCAGTCTCCCAGCTATGTGGAAGATCGCGACCGCGGGCAGGGCCGATATCAGGTTGATGGCCAGAACGTCGATTTGGGCCTCGTGTGTTTCGGCGATGGGCAGCGGCCGGGCTTTGCCACGACCTACGGATATTCGTGGAACAGCCGTACCGAGCGCTATGATTACGGTAACCGTACGGAGATGACCGGACAGCAGTTCGACGCTTCGGTTTCGCTGCAGTTCTGGCCAGGCGGCGGGCATATCCGCCTTCCCAAGAAGCTTGTCCCGCCGATCAACAGCCGGGGTAACGATGGCTGGTGGGACCTGTACGACGTCGAAATGGGACCCGATGTGATCCGGGCGAAGTATCGGCTCAATGGCATGAACAAGCCCACCGTCACGATCAACCGCCGGAGCGGCCAGATCAGCATTCGCGGGCTCGATCCTTACGCATTCAGCGGATCTTGCGACCTCATTGACGGCGACGATCACCGCCGCTTCTAAGACTCGGCCCGCACCGGTGTACCCGGCCCGACTGGCTTCGGGAGAATGCTCATGAAATGGAAGCATGGAGCCATCGTTGCCCTCGCGGTCGTGACCGCAGCTATGCCCGTCACGGCGCAATCGCCAATAAGGAGCGAACGCGTCCAGTTTGCCAGAGGTGCCACCTCGTCGACCATTCGCGGTTCCCTCAAAGGCTACGACACTGTGGATTACATCGTCGGCGCGCGTGCCGGCCAATCCATGTCCGTGTCAATGCAAACGAGCAGTACGTCGGCCTACTTCAATGTTCTGCCCCCGCGCTCCGAGGAAGCAGTTTTCAACGGCTCTATCACAGGCAGCCGGTTCGACGGTCGGCTCAAGGACTCGGGCGACTACCGCGTCAGGGTTTACCTGATGCGCAACGCCGCGAGGCGAGGTGAGCGGGCGACGTTCAGCCTTACGGTCGGCGTGAAAACCCGGCCCGGTAGCGTCGGAACCGCACCGGGGCCAGTCGGCTCGGGTGCGGCGATATCGGCCGGTAACAGGCCGGCTTATTGCCGAGGCGAGGCCTCTCAGCAGTACGGCGTGCGGCCCAATTACATCCGGACCAGCCCCGCCATAGCGAACGCGGCCGGTATCATGATCGACGGGACAGCCGATCAGGGGCGTAACGGGATCAAGCGTTTTCGTTGCAGGTTCGATGCGCGGGGACGCTTCCTCGACGTCATGGCCATGACCCGCGACGGATTCTGATCTTTTGCGTAACTGACGCGCCAGGGTGGCTTTGTCCCCCTGACGTGTCAGGCTCCCTTTGTTCTACCCCACCGATACGAAACGAAGGGGCGCAACCCCTTATCTTCCTTCGGCCATGCGGCGACGAGGAGCTGTCCTTGTGAGGCGCGGATGACCATCAGTCCCTCGGTGGAAATGGTGTATCGGGGACCCCTACAGCAAGGCGGCTGCTCTGCGCCCATTGTCGCCATGGCGACCTCCGCAAGCGTGCGAGCGCTCCGTTTCGTGCTGCTTTGCGAGGTGGTCATAGTCACGTGCGCACGCAGCATGACCTCAACCTCGCCAGCATCACGATCACGGGTCAACGCAAGATCGGCGTAAATGGCAACGCCCTGCTGGCCGGTCCGCGTAGCTCCTACCCCGTCACGCGGGGCTGGGCGGAAAAAATTCACGTTGTCTGCCCGTCCGCCGAAGGTCTCTATTATACGTCCTACCAATATGGTCCCGAGTTCGCGGTGCTCCTGTTCGGCGATCGTGTGCCGGATGACATCCTCGAGGGCTTGAGCAAGCGCGATATCGCGGATCCCATCTGCCATGGTGAAATCCAGAAGCTCGCGGTCAGCCTCTCGATCGACTACGAAGGTGTCTGAGCCGCAGCGGGAAGAAGGTCGATGACGTCCGGTTCCGACCGACTATGATTCAGTGAGGGCCGCGCTGGCGCGGCTGATCCCGATCGCGATGACCGACACCGGGCAGTCGAAACCCGTCGCCGATTTACTGATGGCCTAGTGGAGCGGGCCCGACCTTGGGCACTCCAGATAGCCGACATCTTCGGGCTCGACGTGGCGATCGCCAATGACATCACGACCGTCATCGGCTTCCTGGGCCAGACCGATCGCGGTGCAGTCTATATCGACAGCCTCGGATTTGCCGAGGAGATGCAGGACATCATCGCCCTGTGGCGCTCGCCGGCGTCACGGCCAGGGGCCTGATACCCCGGGACAGCTCAAAGATGACCCGAAGCCAACCGACGGTGCCGCAGTGGCGCCCGTTGGAGCGGCGCTGGCGCGCCTTACTGGGCCGAACGGCCGAGGAGAGGAGGGGGGTGGCTGTGCGACGCGCCTGTGCCGATGGCGCGGCGGGATGCTCGCCGTCGATCGACCATGGAGGCGGTCCGCGCGGAGCTAGCCGAGGCACTTCCGATCGATCTGGCGGAAGCTGACAGAATCCTCGAAAAAAAGGTTCGTGAGCGGATGCGGCGCTCCGGACGGTGCAACGTGAGCCGTGCGGTTTCGGATCTCTGCAGGGTCGGGCTACTGCGTCGCAATTGTCAGGGCTTCCGCGTCGATCATCAGAACCGCGGCGCGCAGCGTGAAGCGGTCTATACCGTGATGCCCGAGGCGCTCGCGGTGCTCCGCCGCTGATCGTCAGCCGGCAAGAGAGCCGGCTTCCAATCCGCCGCTGCGACGATAGCTTCAGCTTTGGCCGGAAAGGATTCCGCCGAGCTGATGGAAACGCCATCGGGCAGCGCAATCCTTGCCTGAAATCCATTGCCCTTGGGCGTGGCGCTCAATGGGACTTCCATTTACCGTCTCCGCAGCGATATCAGGCTCCGCATCGGCATAAATCATCGTTATTTAACATAATTCTTATTATCTGTTTTTTACGGTTGTAAGCCGGTGGGGTCTAGATTGAAGTGAGAATTCCGAGGATTTCTGAGCTTTGTGCCCTCTCGGAGGAAAGTCTATGACGAACAGCTATCGCCATCTACGTTACGATGAGCGTGAAGCTTTGGCGAAAATGAGGGATGCCGCCGTTCCAGTTTGCGAGATTGCAGCTCGGCTCGGACGGCATCGATCTACTATTTACCGGGAGCTGCGCCGCAATTTCATGCACGATGAGGAAGCGTGGTTTCGTGGCTATTTCCCCAACGTCACACAAAAAGAGCCCGCCGTCGCCGGGCTGCTGGTCGTAAGCTTGAACGCAACATGGAGTTAGCCGCGGATGTCGTCCAAGGCCTTCGGCCGCGTTGGTCTCCAGAGCAAATTGCTGGACGGATGCGCCTGTCCGCCCAGCAACCGCGCGTCAGCCATGAGACAATCTACCAATACGTCTATGGGAGGGAAGGTCGACGCCTAGGGTTATCCCGATTGTTGCCGTGGGCGCGTCGTCGTCGTCGCCCGCGTGGTGGCCGCAAGCCTCAAGGGGTGCAAATCCCGCTGGTCAACGGTATCAAGCACCGCCCCCCCGACATCGCGCTGCGCGCCGCATTTGGCCATTGGGAAGGCGATCTCGTTGCTTTCCGCCAGATCTACGGCAAAGCCAACCTCACCTCCCTGGCCGAGCGAACGAGCCGGTTTGCGGTGCTTTGGCGAAATCCGGATAGGGGCTCAGTTGCGATCATGGGAGGGATTTGTCCCCAACTTGGCCCCCTTCCCTCTACGCTTCGCCAGACCAACACTTTTGATCGAGGCACGGAGTTTGCAGCCTACAGGAGGCTCCGGACCGAGCTCGAGATCAAGAGCTATTTCTGTGATCCGAAGGCCCCTTGGCAGAAAGGCGGCGTTGAGAACTTCAATGGCCGTCTGCGACGATACTTGCCACCAGATACGGACATTGCGGCGATGGACGAGATGGCGATCCAGGCGGTCTGTCACCAACTGAACAACACTCCGCGGAAATGCCTGTCCTATCGGACACCCCAAGAAGTTTCGACGGAACAGATCGGGCTATGGGCACCGGGGTCGGATTTTCCTTGGGTGGCGTTCGCCCCACCCAAGGAACAATGATACTCAGCACCAAGGAATGTCGCGCTTCAGCTGGAACTCGCAGCCCCAGATAGAAATGACACCCCTCCGCTAGATAGAAATGACACTGCCTGGTGTGGTGTGCGGAATGTCGGCTCGGGGCCCAAGACTGCCGGCAGCGGGGTGCCGAAATCCGCCTCGGCGAGATGGAGGTCGGAATGGCACAGGCCGCTAGCCTTCACCTGGACGAGGACCTCGCGCCCCTTGGGCGTGTCGATCGCAATTTCCTCGATGTCGAAGCGACCCTCTGGGCGATCCACCGCCCCCATACCTCGGTTGAAATTTTCACGCATTTCAAATGCGTCATAATGGTTGACATAACGACGCTTTCGTATGAAATTATCCCGCATCTGACATGCGGAATAATTTATGACCCTCTATCTGGTTGGCGAGAATATAGATGCTCAGACCGCCTTTCGACGGGGGCGAGACGGCGATATCCTCCAAGTCTATCGCGGTATCTACGTGGATGCAGAAGCGAACGCCGACGCCATTCTGCGTGCGCACGCTGTCCGTATAGCCCATTACCTGTACCCCGCCGCCTATCTGAGTTCCGCCAGCGCGGCCTTGCTTGGCCCGACCCTCGACGGCCGACTTTTCCTGGGAGGTCGGCGCAACCAGCGAACGCGGCTGCGCTCGCTCGAAATCATCCAGACTCAGGCGCCACCCAGGCCCTCGCTCGACAGGGCAGTCATCGGCGACTCGCTTGGCGATTTCACCCTTTCGGTCTCCTCGCCCGAGCAGCGCATGCTAGAAGCCTTCCGGCTGCGCAGCGAGCAGGCAAATGCACTCAATGAGGAGCAGCGCCGCGCGACGGCCGAGCGGCTCATCGCGGAATATGGTTCGAACGACGCAGTGGCAGACGCTCTGTGGGTGCTAGCACGCGCAAATGATTGGTTCCGCGAGGGTGAGAGTGCCGAGCGCTATCTGCGAGGGGGCATCGATAGCGCGGCTCCTGCGATCAACCACGCCGCGTTCTCTCTGCTCGTGGCCTGGCACGGTAGCCCCCTCGGCATGCTCGCTCATGACGGCCATGAATGGCGCTGGTCGCCCGGCAAGATTACGACCCCACCGCTCATCCGCGAAACGCTACCCGGTACGCTGCCGCCATTTATCGAATCCCTGTTGCCCGAGGGGTGGCTCGCCCACGTGTTGCGTGATGAAGACCAACGCTCGACTCTGCGTCACGGCAAACGGTACATGTCGAATATCACCATTGGCGTAGACGCTCATGAACTGGCCTCACTGCCAGCGGATATTCTTGCGGGGCGCCTTGGTGACTTCAAGGAGCACGGCATGTTCACCGGAACCTACGGCGGCCCTTCCCGCGGAGCGTTCGAGGAAAGCTTCGAGACCAATCTCGCACGGATTTTCGCCACCGGTACAACGCCGCGCTTGTCGGGAGTCCAGATCAAGGCACCGATGCATCTGCGCCACGACGGTACACTGCTGCCCGCGACCGATCTACCCTTCACTCATATTCTCAAACCCGCTGGCACTTCGGGATTCGAACAGATGCCGGTAGTGGAATGGTTATGCATTGAGCTTGGACGAATGGCTGGCTTCACGTCAGCCGAGGCCGCGCTCACTGTCATGCCGGACGGGATGACACCGGCGCTGGTCGTCGAGCGTTTCGACATTCGTGAGAATGGCAGCGATCCGCGCCGGCTCGCCATGGAGGATTTTTGCTCGATCTTGGGCGTACCCGCGGAAGACAAGTACAAAGGTACTATCGAGCGCATGGCACGCGCGCTTCGCGCCCTGTCGACGGATCCCACCGAAGACATCGCGGAGCTTTTCGGGCGCGCGCTTTTTTCTTGGCTGATTGCCGACGGTGACATGCACTTGAAGAATATCGCGATGCTCAAAATCGCGGCACCGCGCGCACGGGTGTTTGAGAGTGTCCGGATGGCACCGCTCTACGATGCCCTTACCACGCGCGTCTTTCCGGGGCTGCACAACGATCACATGGCCTTGAAGCTCGCCGGCAAGGACGACCGGTTGCATCTGGCTGACTTCGAGACGTGCGCGCGAACGATCGATCTCCCGCTCCGCAAGGCCCGCGAAATCATCGAAAATTTACTGGCGGCGCTTGGAGAGGCCATGGACGTGATCGCATTGCCACCGATAGTGCAGGAGTCCGCATCGGCGAGCGAAACGGCCGAGGCAGTTCTCCAGATTGTGCGATCGCGTCATGCTGCACTCGCTGCCGAACTATGATGAACCTGCGCGACCAAGGCGAAGGCGCCAAAGACCGCTACAATTTCAGCTTATCAGAAGGCGGTCTGGCAGCACACGCTGGAACCGGTCCTTCGCCAGTCGGACGGCTGCCGGTCGGCTACGCGCCCATTCGCAACCTTCAGCGGTCGTTTTGGCATTCCGAGATCCGGCTTTGCTGACCAGGTTCGTTCGCGGCTGAGAGGGGTGGTTAGCGAACATGGCGTCGGCGCCCGACGATGTTTGTTGCTAAGAAGGCAAACAGGAGAAATGTCGCGCCACCTAACGCTGCTGCGACCACCCAAAGCAGCGCGCGTAAGAGTTTGGACGTGATCAGCCTACGACGCGCCAAGGCGCTCGCCAATTCACCCTCACAGCGGCCGGTTCTATCTGCAAGGTTTCGAATATGCCCTCTTGAAAACCGGGCTTTCTCCCAGCCCCACATGGTTTCAGCTAGGCGGCTGCTGTCCATTCGCGCGTTACGATTTAACTTAATAAATAGTATCTGTTTTTTACGGTGTAAGCGGGTGGGTTCTAGATCGAAGTGCGAATTCCGAGGATTTCTGGGCTTTGTGCCCTCTCGGAGGAAAGTCTATGACGGACAGCTATCGTCATCTACGTTACGATGAGCGTGAAGCTTTGGCGAAAATGAGGGATGCCGCCGTCCCGGTTTGCGAGATTGCAGCTCGGCTCGGACGGCATCGATCTACTATTTACCGGGAGCTGCGCCGCTATTTTATGCACGATGAGGAAGCGTGGTTTCGTGGCTATTTCCCCGTCGTCGCACACAAAAGAGCCCGCCGTCGCCGGGCTGCTGGTCGTAAGCTTGAACGCAACATGGAGTTAGCCGCGGATGTCGTCCAAGGCCTTCGGCCGCGTTGGTCTCCAGAGCAAATTGCTGGACGAATGCGCCTGACCGCCCAGCAACCGCGCGTCAGCCATGAGACAATCTACCAATACGTCTATGGGACGGAAGGTCGACGCCTAGGGTTATCCCGATTGTTGCCGTGGGCGCGTCGTCGTCGTCGCCCGCGTGGTGGCCGCAAGCCTCGAGGTGTGCAAATCCCGCTGCTCAACGGTATCAAGCACCGTCCCCCCGAGATCGCGCTGCGCGCCGCATTTGGCCATTGGGAAGGCGATCTCGTTGCTTTCCGCCAGATCTACGGCAAAGCCAACCTCACCTCCCTGGTCGAGCGAACGAGCCGGTTTGCGGTGCTTTGGCGAAATCCGGATAGGGGCTCAGTTGCGATCATGGGAGGGATCTGTGCCCAACTTGGCCCCCTTCCCTCTACGCTTCGCCAGACTATCACTTTTGATCGAGGCACGGAGTTTGCAGCCTACAGGAGGCTCCGGACCGAGCTCGGAATCGAAAGCTATTTCTGTGATCCGAAGGCCCCTTGGCAGAAAGGCGGCGTTGAGAACTTCAATGGCCGTCTGCGACGATATCTGCCATCAGATACGGACATTGCGGCGATGGACGAGATGGTGATCCAGGCGGTCTGTCACCAGCTGAACAACACTCCGCGGAAATGCCTGTCCTATCGGACACCCCAAGAAGTTTTGACGGAACAGATCGGGCTATGGGCGCCGGGGTCGGATGTTCCTTGGGTGGGGCTCGCCCCACCCAAGGAACAATGATACTCAGCGCCAAGGAATGTCGCGCTTCAACTGGAACTCGCAGCCCCAGATAGAAATGACACCCCTCCGCTAGATAGAAATGACACTGCCTAGTACTACTTGACATACGGTTTTCCGAAGGTGGATCGCAAGCACGTTTCAATCTGAAAACCCTTACCGGCGGCAGCCAGATGGCTTAGCACCGAGTTCTCCCAATCTGGCGCTTGCCTCGGGCCTAAGCGCAGGCAATGAGCAAATGATGTCGCAACGCGCCCAAACGCTCACCATTTGTCATACATCCGACTGGCACCTTGGCCACGAACTCAATGGTCACGCCCGCGAAGCGGAGCACGATCTTTTCCTCCAATGGCTGCTTGATCGCCTCGAAGCGGAGGCTGTGGATGTGCTGCTCGTCACGGGGGACGTATATGACGTCGCCAATCCGCCAGTATCTGCGATGCGCCGGCTTTTCCGGTTCCTCAACCTGGCGACCACGCGGCTCTCTGGACTTCAAGTGGTAGTCATTGGCGGCAATCACGACAGTGCAGCTCGGATCGACCTTCCCGCCGCACTACTCGGGGAAGGCCGCGTGCATTTCATCGGCGCCTTGCCGCGAAAGAATGGAAGCCCCGACTTCGAGAGCTTGCTCCTGCCGCTGTTTGGCCCTTCCGGCGATATAGGGGCATGGCTTGCCGCGGTACCCTTCTGCCGTCCCGGCGATCTCGGTTCCCACGACCTCCCCTCGCTTTACGACGCCGTCGCGGAAGCGGGAAAAGCGCAAGCTGGTGATTTGCCGATGATCCTCACCGGCCATCTCCATGTCGCCGGCGGCGAGGTCTCGGAGCTATCCGAGCGCCGCATCGTAATCGGGGGCGAGGAGGCGCAAGCAGCAACGCTTTTCGACGCGAGGGCGGCCTATGTCGCACTCGGACACCTCCACCGCCCTCAAGCGGTCGCCGCGGAGACCACGGTTCGGTACGCCGGCTCACCCTTCCCACTCTCGAGCGCCGAACGCGACTACCGCCATTCAGTGGTGATCGTTAAGGTTCAAGGCAGCGAAGTGCCGTGCCAGGTCGAATTGCTGCCGATCCCGCGTCCCGTCGACTTTCTTGCGGTCGGGCCCGCCCCATTGAATACCGCCCTGGCCGCCATCGAAGCGCTGCAACTCGACGCCGAACTGTCGGCCGCCAGCTGGCCTTTCATCGAAATCGCAATTGAGATCGACGGACCCGAGCCGGACCTTCAGTCGCGCATCCTCGCGGCGATCGAACCGTTGCCAGTGCGGCTCGTGCGCATTGCAACCATTCGCCCACAAGACGCCGGCAGTAGCTGCGATCCCCTCGTCGGCGCCGAACTTGCCGATCTCGATCCCGACACAGTGTTCGCGGCGCTCTTCAACCGTGAATATGGCGGCGACGGCCCTCCGGACGACCTCGCGCGCGCCTTCGCCACGCTCCTGATCGAAACCCAAGCTGCCGAGGAACCCGCCTGATGCGCATTCTTGCGATCCGGGGCAGCAACCTCGCCAGCCTGACCGGCGAATTTGAAATCGATTTCGAGGCGGAACCGCTGGCCGGCTCGGGCATCTTCGCCATTACCGGGCCGACCGGCGCTGGAAAATCCACGCTTCTTGACGCCGTTTGTCTCGCGCTCTTCGCGGAAATCCCTCGCTTACGCGCTGCCCCGACAAGCGGCAGCGTCGGAAACGACGAAAACGGGATCGCCGCGCGCGACCCGCGTTCGATTCTTCGTCATGGCACCGCCGATGGATACGCCGAAGTCGATTTCGCAATGCCTGCTGGCGGCGTCTACCGCGCTCGCTGGAGCGTGAGGCGGGCAAGAGGCAAAGCAGAAGGTCGCTTGCAAAACCACGAGCACGCTTTCGAACGCCTCGACACCAGTGAGCGGATGGGCGGCACTCGCACGGAAACTCTGCGCGCCATCGCAGCCGTGATCGGATTGACCGCCGAGCAATTCACGCGTGCGGTGCTGCTTGCCCAAGGCGATTTCGAGGCATTCATTCGTGCTGACGCCAATGAGCGGGCTGCGCTCCTGGAACGGCTGACCGGGTCCCAAATCTACACCCGCCTGGGCCGGGCTGCCTACGAGAAGGCGCAAGGTCTGCGCGCCGGGCTGGACTCGATCCGCCAACGCATTGCCGCGCTCCACGGTCTCGATGACCAAGGCCGCGCCGTTGCCGAAGCCGAATTGGCGGAGGCAGAGGCGGCTCATGCGGCTGCCTCGGAGGCTCTCGAGGCACTGGGAGCCCAGAAGCGCCGGGCGGCACGCGCACGCGAGTTGGCAAATGAAATCTCGACCGCCGAGCAAGCGCTCGACGCCGCAAAAAATCTTCAGGCCCTCGCTGCGGATCGACGCGACGCGCTAGCCCGCAATCGTGCCTTGCTGCGGTTCGTGCCACTCTGGACGGCCCGCGAGAATGCCAGGTCTGTATTGCAGGAAGCCGACGACAAGCGCACCGCAGCGCAGAATGCGCTTTCTAACGCCAATGGGCAGCTCGAGATGTCCGCAGCAGCAGCACGGACCGCAGCGAATGCCTTGAAGCAACAGGAGCGGGAAGCCGAAGCTCTCACCCCTGTGTTGGCGGCCGCACGCGCCCTCGACCGCCAACTTGCAGACACCAGCGAAGCGCTCATGCATGCTTCGCAAGAAGCAGATGCGCTCGCCAAGCATGCCAATGAGGCAGAGGAATCCGCCGCGGCGGCCGAAGGATCCTTCGCACAGGCGCAAACCCGGATCGCCAATGCCGCTGCGTGGTGCACCAGCAACGCCGCACTTCGCACCCTCCATGAACGCGAAGAGGAACTCTCTGAGCTCATCGCCGCCCGCGCATCGTCGCATACCCAATCCCAAGAGGCGCAGGGCCGCCTTGTCGAACTGGAGCGCGAAGAGACACTCGCCCTCGCCCGGCATGCGACAACGCTAGACGCTGTGCGCATAGCGCGCGAAAACCTTGGCGCGGCAACACGGCATCGCACGGAAGCCGAAGCCGAAGCCCCCGCCGAAGCGGCTCTTGACGCACTCTCGCGGGAGATCGACTTGCTGGCTACAGCCGAGCTGCGGTCGGTGGAATTCGCGCAGGCCAGCCGTGATGTCACGCAGGCCCAAGCCGCATTGGAGGAAACGCGCGCCGCACAAGCCGACGCGGCTTCGCGTCGTACGACCATCGTCCAGCGCTTGGCGGAATACGAAGCCTCGCTTCCGGATCTGGAGACGCAGGTCCGGCAAGCCCGTCACGTTCTGGCGCAGTCTGTTGCGGCGTCGGGCAAGGCCGCCGAATTCATGCGCGCGGAGTTGGTGGACGGTGAGCCCTGCCCGGTCTGCGGCGCGCAAGAGCACCCGCTCTCCGCCCTCGAAACGCTGCTCGGGACACATTTGGAAAGCAATCGTAGGCACGCAGAGGCCCTCGAGCAGGAACTCTCCCGGCAACGAAGCGAACAGCAATTACTTACGCGCGAACGCGAAACGCTGTCCGCGCGCGAAGAAGCGCTAACCCAGGAGGAGAGTTCGCGCGCCGAAGCGCTGATGCCTCTGCAGGATAAGGCCGGTGAGGCAAATCGGACCTTGCGCGCTGCGTTGCTGGATGTTGGTCTCGATAGCTCCGCCCTTCCCAGTCGTGAGGACCTCGCCCGCCACCGCGATGAACGGGTCCAGAAGCGCCAGGATGCTCTCTCCGCCCGGCAGATCGCGTCTCAAAGCCGTGATGCGCAGGATCTCGCGCGCAAGGCGCTTGATGATATGCAGCAGAGCGAGGACGCCGCGCGCGTCGCGCTGGCGGCTCGTGCCCAGGCTCTCAGCGAAGGTCGTGCCATGACCGACCGGCAGAACGCAGAAATGCAGAACAACGATCGCGCGCTCGATCGGGCCCTCGCGGCGTTCTCGGAATGGCGGCAATTGCCGGACGCAGGAAGTTGGCTGCGTAAGCAGGCAGAAACTTGGCGGTCCTACACGGCCGAGCAGAGCGAAGCTGAAACTGCCCTGCCCGGCCTCGATGCGCAACGACACGAGGCCGTACGTACGCGCGATCTCGCGCGCATACAGGCTAAGGCTGCTGCCGCAACAAAGCTCAATCTTGCCAATACACGTGTCCTCAAGAGCGCCGAACGCTCTGAACTGCTCGAAGGGCGCAGCGTCGCAGAGGTCGAGGAAACAACAGCGCGGGCCTCGGGCGAAGCGCGACAGGCGAATGAGGTGGCTCGACAGGTTAGCGAAAATGCGGCGCGGCTTTTTGCCGGAAGCGAAGCTGCGCTGAAGAGCGCGGTTGGAAACCACGATGAGGCCGACGTTAAATATTCGTCCGCATCGGCGGCGCTCGACGCGTCACTTTCCAGCATGGAAGTCGCCGAGCATCAACTCGCTCAGCTTGCCAAAGCCGGTCAGGAGTCCATTGATGCGGAGGCACAGGCGCTCGCGGCGCTGGACACCGGCGTCGGTGAAGCCTTGGCTGTCCTGAGCAAGTGCCATGCCGACCTTGAACGTCACACCGCCGAAGCACCGGAGAATGAAGAGCTCACGCCCGAGTTGCTCCCTGACGCTCTGATGCAAGCGAAGGGCGAACTCGAGGGCGCCAATGCCGCGCGAGAACAGGCACGCCTGCGCATTCTGCAGGACGATCAGGTCCGGGCGCGCACTTCGTCATTGCGCGCGGAGCTTGAGGCGGCCACGTCCCAAGCCGACGTCTGGCTGCGTCTTTCCGACCTCATCGGCGACCGAGAGGGCAAGGCATTTCGACGCTTTGCGCAAGGGCTGACACTCGATCGACTGCTTGAACACGCCAATACCCGGCTTGCAGAGCTGAAGCCGCGCTACGCTCTGGAGCGAGGGACCGGCGGCGAAATGCTCGTCCAGGTCGTGGACAATGACATGGGAGGGCAAGTGCGTGGACTACACAACCTGTCCGGAGGCGAGCGCTTCTTGGTCAGTCTCGCCCTCGCCCTAGGTCTCGCCGAAATGTCGAGCGGACGCGGGGTCAAGATCGAGAGCCTGTTCATCGACGAAGGCTTCGGGGCGCTCGATCCAGCCAGTCTCGGCCAGGCCTTGGCGCTCCTCGAACACCTTCATGCGAGTGGCCGCCGGGTGGGCGTCATCAGCCATGTGGAGGAGTTGAAAGAGCGCGTGCCGGTCAAGATCGAGGTGACGCCTACTGGGCGCGGCACCAGCACCATCGGGATTGCATACGGGTAGAATGCCCGATTTGCGTTTTCTCACCCCAGACAGACCAGCGATGGCATTGCGCCTTCTTTGAAGACGCAATGCTATGCTTAGGCCCCGCAGGCTAGGCACTGCCCGTCAACCTTCTCGCGGCAAGCCTATACAGTGCTAGCTCGCGTTGACAAAGTGTGGCAGCCATTTGCGGATTGCGGCGAGGTTTAGGAAGCTGGCGAAGGATAGGGCAGTTTTGTCGTAGCGGGCATAGACGCGTTGCAGCACGCTCTGACTGACCTTGATGTTAAGGGGATACGGCCTGTCGCTAGGCGGTCTTCCCCGCCGGCGGAACACCATCGGATATGTGCTTGCAGCACTTTGACCCTGAGTGCTCATCGACATGGATGGGGCCGAGGCCTGTGGTATTGGGACGGTCTCTACGTGCTAAAGCGATGGCGCTTCAGGCTGCGGGGCTGTAACCGGTGGGGCAGAATCCGTCTGTGGTGCCGCGAGGTCGCCCCCCGCCCCTGTCCCGGCCGGTTCGGCCGGATCGCGGGACAGAAAGCCGTGCTCTTCGCTAACGTTGTGCAACTCGTCGAGATTGGGTCCGGGACGCTTTGGTCGCACTGCCAGGTCATCGAATTGCAGCTTCGTGCGTTCGCTCATGCGGCTTCCTCCTTGTCCGCTTGCTGACGATACCTGCCATCAGATAAAGACATTGCGCTGAACGAGATGGCGACCCAAGTGGTCTGTCACCAGCTAAACAACACCTAGCGCAAATACCTATCCTATCGGACACCCCAAGAATTTTTGACGAAACAGATCGGACTATGGGCGCCAAGGAAGGATGCCTCTTGAGTAGGCTCGCTCCACACATGGAACAATGAAACTCAGCGTCAAGGAATGTCGCGCTTCACTGGAACTCCCGGCGCAAATTAGAAATGTCCCATAGCGATAGGCATTCGTAGTTGGCGATGATCGACGGGATCCGTAGCGCCGAAACTTGGTGGCCTGCTAAACCTGTCGAGCGCTTTGGTACCAGTTTGATGAGGCGGTCCGGTCCAAATTCGCAGAGCCTTCCTCGAGGCTCATCCTTCGCGCGTCTCCGAGCCGATTTCACGGAACCTCGCAGCTGTTCAGGACTTCAGGTTAACTCCACCAAACTGCATCGCCGTGCGACGCATCCAGCTTGGAGTTTCGAATGCCCCGTTACCTAAAACTTGGAGTGGCCCTCTTGATGGTCGCCAGCACCGGACTTGCCGCGTGCACTGATGACCGCCCAGGCCGCTACCGCCCGCCGCACGGAGACCGGTATGATCGTCATGATCGGGATCACGACCGGGGCCGTCACCGCGGCGATCATCGTCGTGATGGTGATCGCGACCGGGGGGAGTGGAATCGCCCGCGCTGAGGGCGGTATTACCGGGGCGGCGGATGATTTGGCGCCGCCCGCTCTTTGTGACAATCAGTTCGATCAGCATTTGTCAGTGTTTTTCTTGACCGCGTCAGCAGCTGCAATCGGCTCGTGAAGCCCAGCGAACCGGCACGGCCATGCAGTGACCCAGCCCTTTGTGTGTCATTTGTGGTGAATTGCGCGCTCGCCAGGATCAGCGTCTGGGATTCGGTCAAGTGGTTCGCTCTTCAGCGGCGTGCCAAGGCGAGCGGCTTAGCAGTGCCATCGCGCGTACATGCGAAGTACTGACAGTTCTCAGAATGCCTCGTCAGCTGCGGTCAATGCGACTGTTCGTCATTGTCAGGTCACGACGCTTGCGGTATGCCACGGACAATACACAGAATTTTCACTCTGGTTGTCCCTTGCAGGCATACCGTTTGCGCGCTCAGGGATCAAAGTACCGCGGCAAGGGCGGGGCTGCTTTGTTGAGATCATCTCGCAATTATGAGAAACGCGCAACTTCCGCCCTTCGCAAGCGCTATCCTCCCACTCGGGTGAGAACGACCCACGTCTCATGCAAGGAGGCGCACCCGATCCAGTTGATGGATTGCTTTGAAAAGCCATCAGTCTGCTTCGGCCAGACCCATCACGCTGAACCTCAGGTCCCGCGGCCGAATACACCTCTGCGGGACCTCTTTTATTATGCGCGCTTTACTCCAGGCCGGGTTTCTCACCGGTTGTCATATATTTCTGACGAAGCCGAACTCACCGTAGTCGTTACGTGAACGGCATCTGTGCTGCCGCTGCCGGCGGTGATCGTATTGCGTTGGCACCGTGGGACTAACCCATCCCTCGAGATTAGCTTTAAGCATATTTGTATCCTGTAAATACAGCCGATTTACAGCCCAGCCCGGTTATCGAGATTGCGTCCCGTCCGGGAGGCGGATGTTTTGACAGGTAGCGATCGCGCAAGCTTCGCAATCGGAATCTTTCTTCCCACTCTACGCTTAGATCGCAGGCGTCGAAGCTTTTTAAGTCAGTCAAAACCTGATGAACGCCGATCGACAGCATCGGCCCGATGCAAGTAATATTGGCGCGCAATCCAATCTATTGGACGGCGTGTTTTTTCGCAACCTATTGCCGAGGATATAGAGTTCCGATCTTTGTCGTGCTGCGTTGAAGCTATTTAGCTTTTTCTCTAGGAACCGATGCCAATCTAGCCTCGTTGCCGTAATCGGATCTGTAGACGGATCAAGTTCGGCGGCATGGCTCTCTCCCAAGTTGCCCTATGCCGAGCGGTGAGAAGGGGGCGTTTCTCGATATCAAGAATACGCCCCCTTCGATCTGATCCTGTTCCGTAAGGACTTTGAGATGTACGGCGTACCGATATTCGAAGATCGCCAGATGATTGGTAAAGAAGGATGGATTGGCCGTCCACTCGAAGGCGTGATTAGGCTTGTCCATAACACCTGATTGGCGGGCATTTAATCAGGGCTGTGACTGTCCGCAGGCATGATGGCCGCATCGTCTTCAGAGCTCCATCGCTTATCTCGTCGATGTCCCTTAAAGCGCTTGCAAGTTAGGAACTATGCAAGGCGGCGCTGCCGGAATACCGATCTTATCTATCGAGGGGTTGGTGACAGCGCCAATGCTCCTGATGCCTAATCAATATCGGCCAGCACACAAGTTCTCGCGGGGGCGGCCTGGCCAACGAACGCACTGCGATTGAGCCGGGACCCTGCCGCTCCTTTGGCGATCAAATCCGGATAACATCTGCGATTGACAGGTTAACGCGCCCTGCCCTTTTGATCGTTGCGGACGTGCGGCACGGCAATAACCGGCGGGTTGCTTGGTGAGTTGCCGCGTCTGCCATCACTTTGATTGCTTTGGAGTAATTGCTCACGGGGTCGGCAATTGGGCTCTGATCAGGCGACCACGAACCTGCCGTCGACGAGTTCGCGGATAGCTACGAGGGCCGATTTGCCGCTGAGACGGGCGGTTCCGGTGACGGAGCGATATCCGGCGTGGATCTGGGCGCCCCAGTCGGATCGGAAGCCGTTGGTGACCTTGCGGAACACGACCGAGGGGCGGATCTCGCGCTCTGATATGTTGTTGGTCGCAGGGACGTCGCGGTTGGTGAGGAAGACGAAGAACTTGCCCCGCCAGGCCTTGATTTGTTTGAGCAGAACACGTCCCGCCGGGTGCGCGACAGGCATCTGTACCAGGCGGGTCAGCAGATTGTCGGCCTTCGCGGCGTAGGCGGCCAGCGTGGTGTCCTTCAGGCTGCTTCGTCGCTTGCCGATCCGGATCGCCCAGCGCAGGTGGTCGCGGATTTTGGGGGCGAAGGCGGTATCCCCGCAGTCGATGGCATACTGAACATCGCGCAGGACATGGGCGAGGCAGACCTGATGCTCTTTGCCCAGTTCCTGCTGTCCGGCGTAGCGATCGGAGACCCACACGTCGGGTTGATGGCCACCCAGCACCTCGTCGACAACACTGCGCGCCCGGCGCGGGGCGATCTTGTGCAGGACCGCGTCTTTCGAGAGGAAGACCCATTGCCAATGGGCAATGCCGTTGGTGCGCGTGGACGTCTCATCGGATGCAATGATCCTTGCCGTCAGCAACTTGTCGGTGATCGCCTTCGTGGCTGCTGCCATTCCGGCCTGCATGCGCCTGAAGGCGTTGGCGATTGCCCCTTGGGAGATCGTGAGGCCAAACAGTTCCGCAGCAATGCGCGACAGTCGCTCGAAGCTGACATGGTGGCTGTGATGCAGATAGGCCAGCAGCGAGCGGATGCCAGGGCCAAACGGCGTGCCCGGCTCCATACCCGCCGGCGCCTCGGCGCGGTAGCGACGGCCACATCCCCCGCAGCGCGCACCGAACAATTCGATGCGCGTCACAATTGGGCGGATCGGCGGCAGGTCGATATGATCGTAGCGGTGACGGCAATGCTGGGTCTGCGAGGAAACATTGGTCCCGCAATGGCAGCAGCTTGCCGCCATGACGCGTTCGGTTTTGTCCGGCGTCTCGGCCAGTGGGCGGTGCTTGCCTTCGCGCGGCGGGCGCTTGCCAGTCCTGGGCTTACCGCCTTTGCCGCCCCGCTTGCCGAAGTCGTCCTTCGAAGGCGGAATATGCGAATTCTTCGAGGTCTTGCGCGGCTTGCCGAACAGGGATTCCAACTCGGAAATCCGTGCTGCCATCCGCTCGATCATCTCGTGCTGAGCAAGCAGCAGCTCGTTCTTCTCGGCCTCGGTCAGAACATGAAGCGGCGGTGGTGGCATCCGTAGGGTGAATCAGCCAATCGACCCCCGCGCAACACTTTTCTGCCAACCCCGTGAGATGGGGTGGTTGCCGCCCTCCCAGACGGCATCGCGATGTGCCAAAATAGTGGTGTTGAGGCCACTGAGCGGAAAGGACGGCAACCGTGACGATAGATACAATGATTGGTGTAGACCTGGCAAAGACTGTTTTCCAGGTGCATGGCGCGTCGATGACGGGGCAGCCGAAGTTTCGCAAAAAGCTGTCGCGACAGAACTTCCCCAAGTTCATGGCCGATCAGCCCCCGGCGGTGGTCGTGATGGAGGCCTGTGGCAGCGCGCATCATTGGGCCCGAGAAATGATCCGACTTGGTCACGAGGTCAGACTGATCGCGCCGCACTATGTGAAACCGTTCATCAAACGTCAGAAGAACGATGAAGCCGATGCGGAAGGTATCGTGATCGCGGCCCAGCGACCTGAGATGCGCTTTGTTGAACCTAAGTCGGCATCTCAGCAGAGCACCGCCATTTTGTATCGGTCACGGCAAAGACTGGTTCGGCAGCGCACAGAAATAGTCAACGCTCTTCGAGCTTGTCTATATGAATATGGCCACATCGTGCCACTGGGCATTCAGAATATTGGCCGCATCCGCGAGATCTTGGAAGAGAAAAGCAGTGACTTGCCTCTTTTGATGCGTGAGGAATGTCTTGAGATGCTTGATCAGATCGCTGAACAGACAACGCGCATTGCAGCCCGGACAACAAAGATTAAGGAACTGGCCGCCACGCAGGAGACATCTCGTCGTCTGCAGACAGTGCCCGGAGTTGGGCCGTTGACTGCCATGGCTGTCCAAGCCTTCGCGCCACCGATGGAAAGCTTCCGCAACGGACGTGATTTCGCAGCCTGGCTCGGCCTGGTTCCACGTCAGTTCTCCTCGGGGGGCAAGGAGCGGCTTGGGCGTATTACGAAGGCAGGCCAGGCCGACATTCGTCAAATGCTGATTATTGGTGCGATGTCGCGCCTGAACTGGATGGGGCGTAAATCAATCCCGGACGGTTCATGGCTCGCAGGCATGCTGATGCGCAAGCCCAGGATGCTCGTGGCGATCGCTTTGGCCAACAAGATGGCCAGGCAAATCTGGGCCATGCTGACCAGCAACGAAGATTTTCGGAATCCGACGCTGGCGGTAGCTGCATGATACTACGGCAGCTCACGCCGCGCGGATAAATGGGAGTGTAAGAAGGCGACGACCCGAATGGGCAAAATGATCGAACAGATCTGGATCAGGAAAACCAGCTAATTGCTCCGAGCCTCGAGCTCTCCCGTGAGTTTTGGACTTGGTCCGCGGATCACCATACCGGCCAGCGGCTTCTGAAATGCCGCAATCAAAGGCCTTACAGAAGACCGCACTCGATCACTAGCACAAGAGCGTCAAAACCCTCTTGCATCACGGGCGGCAACCACAGAAGCAATTACGCTTGGGAAGCGTCCGCTAAGTTAGCGCTTGAAGGTTGCGAGCGTTGAACGAGTAGAATGCCTTACGTTCTTACTGCTGCGAATATGACAACGGCCGATAGTCTTGAACCGAACGACAAGCCGTGGTCCGCAAGCGGCGAGGAACCAAATGCCATGAAGGCCGGACCTTTGACGGCCCGACCCTCCTTTAGACAACCACATCTGGACTGAGTTTAGCGGCAGACACGGACCTTGTGGTGATGGCGCCATTCCGTCCAACAGCGCCGATCATTTCCGCGATAGCGGTTGCCGCTCCAATGCCGCTGGCGATCATAACGGCGGTGATCGCGATAGTGATCGCGTCGCTCCTCGTACCGGTGGTGATCGCGAGGGTGTGCGTCTGCCGTCGCTGCCACGCCGAGGCTACCGGCCACTCCTGCAAGTACCAGCAATAATTTAAAAGTTTTCATAGTCGCCTCCTTATGCGTGAGGCCATGAGACGGTTCGCTGGATGAATTGCGGATGTACGCTGCGACGACCTGTGGCAGGTGCGCTGCAACAAGCGGCGTTGGGCCTCAGTTCGGGGATCGCGCTTTACCCGCCTCCCCAAACCATCGCCGCGACCGGATCAACTTGACCTCAAGGCGCGCGGCAACGCGTGGGCTAAACTCTAGGCCGAGCTCGCTCGCAGCAACGCGGCCATGGTCCGTTCGGCGTCTCGGGCAGATTTGTGCTCGTGCTGGTAATGCGTCTGCGGCGGCGGGGATTCTGGTCAATAGCTCCGAACGCACGCGACATGATGGTCCCGCGCAATGGCTCGTTTGCCTTGAGCGCGGACAAGATCGCGCTGGTCAACAAGCTCATTCGCCAGCTGGCCGATCAACAGCCTCTGCGCGGAAAGCCGATTTTGGAAATCCGTCGACAGAGGTCGCCTAGGTCGGCCCCATTGCCGCCGCCCCTCCACCGAGAGTTCACGAGACAAAACGGCTTAGCAGGGTGCGGAAAAAGGCGCTTTCCTTGAGCCCCTTGAGGTGATTCATATGCCTTCGGCTGAGGTTGAAGGATTTGAGATGCGCGGCGGCGATTACCGGAGTGAAGGGCTGTTTTCCTACGTGAGCTGCGAAGCCCGGGTTCCAGCAGACCACCCACTTCGGGCGATCCGCGCGATCGTCGACGAAGCTCTCGAGGTGATGTCCGCTGATTTCGATGCGATGTATTCGCGCATTGGCCGGCCATCGATCCCGCCGGAGAAGTTGCTGCGCGCATTGCTCCTGCAGGCTTTCTATACGATCCGCTCGGAACGCCAACTCATGGAGCAGATGGATTATAACCTGCTTTTCCGCTGGTTCGTCGGCCTGGCAATGGATGCGCCGATCTGGGATGTGACGGTCTTCACCAAGAACCGGGAGAGGCTGCTGGCCGGGGACATCGCCGCCAGGCTCCTGTCCG
>NZ_SMBO01000022.1 GCF_004342985.1 Novosphingobium sp. PhB57 | reverse complement strand
TGCGCTGTAGATATTCAATCAAATTTATTTTCGTTCAATAGGGTTCGTCGCAAATATATCCCATATTCCGACTTTCCTAATCCTTTTATTGCACGATCCAATTCAGCTTCGTCGATAAAATCCTGACGGAATGCAATTTCCTCAGGACTAGCGATTTTGAAGCCTTGACGCCTCTCTAGAACTCTCACAAATTCCGCCGCGTCCAGCAGACTGTCTGGCGTGCCAGTATCAAGCCAAGCATAACCGCGCCCCATGATCTCGACCGACAGTTGTCCGCGTTCAAGGTAGACACGGTTTATATCTGTGATTTCCAGTTCGCCACGCGAAGATGGTTTCAGCCCGGCGGCGATCTCAACCACTTGACTGTCGTAAAAATAAAGACCGGTCACCGCCCAATTGGAACTAGGTCGAGCCGGTTTTTCCTCAACAGAAGTCGCTTTCATCGAGTCGTCAAATGAGACTACCCCATAGCGTTCTGGGTCGTTGACACGATACGCGAATATGCTTGCGCCGCTGGTGCGTAAGGCCGCTCTATCTAATAGTTGGGTCAAACCGTGGCCGTGGTAAATGTTATCGCCAAGAATTAGGGCTGAGGGTTGTTCTTTCACAAAATCTGCACCGATGATGTAAGCCTGAGCGAGACCGTCCGGCCTTGCCTGTTCAGCATACTCAAAATGCATGCCCCACTGGGATCCGTTGCCAAGGAGATTTATGAATGCAGGCAAGTCGCGCGGGGTTGAGATTATGAGTACTTCCCGAATTCCTGCGAGCATTAGCGTCGTAAGCGGGTAATAAATCATGGGCTTGTCATAAACCGGCATCAGCTGCTTAGAGGTCGGTAAAGTCATAGGAAAGAGCCGGGACCCGGTCCCCCCTGCTAGAATAATTCCTTTCATCGTCGTTGCGCTCCTCAGCTCAAACAGTGACAGCGCTGAGGCGTCTCACCACGGTTTCAAGTGAATCGTGCCAATTGGGTAAAATTACCCCGTGACGATTCGAGATCAATTCACAATTGAGTCGAGAGTTCGCCGGCCGGGATGCTAGAGCGGGACGATCGGTGCTGGTAATCCGATTTACGCGGACGGATGATGCGCCCAGCATGGCTGAGGTGCGGAACACTGCAAGCGCGAGATCGGCCCAACTTGCATCACCTAGAGCGGCTATATGAAAAACGCCCCGCAATAAGGGATCTTTATTGTTGATCAGATTGAGAGCGACCGTGATTATACCGTCGGCGATGTCTAGGGCGCTAGTAGGATTTCCCAATTGATCAGAGACTATTGATATTTCGTCATGGTCCTTAGCTAACATCAACATGGTTTTAACGAAATTTCTGCCGAATGGGCTATAGATCCACGCCGTCCGTAAAATAGCGGCGTTGGCGCCATGAACTGCAAGAACCGCATGTTCGCCGGCCAGCTTGGAAGCGCCGTAAGTTCCCATCGGAGAAGGCTGGTCGGTCTCCATATACGGCCGATCTAGGCTTCCATCGAAGACGTAATCGGTCGAGAGATGGATTAAAGGCACGCCAAGGTGCCGGGCTGCCCAAGCAACGATTTCAGCGCCCGCAGTGTTGGTAGCGTGAGCGAGGGGTGCATCGATCTCCGCTTGGTCGACCGCCGTGTAGGCTGCGGCCGAAACTACCACGTCCGGCATAGCGGTTTTTAGTGCGGGCAGAACTGTCGCCGGGGCTAAAAGATCAAGCATAGGTCGCCCTAGCGCGATTACCTCGTGTCCGGTTTTAGCAGCTCGCTCCCGAAGTGCAGAAACGACCTGTCCCAAGCAGCCTGTGACAGCGATCCTCACGCTGAGACCTTGTCAGCAGATAAGCCTAGCCGCCGCCCATCGTATCGATTACGTAGCGGCCGCCACCACCATTCATTGTCAAGATACCATCGGACAGTCTTCTCAATGCCAGTGGTGAAGTTTTCAACAGCCTTCCAGCCAAGCTCTCGCTCGAGTTTAGTCGCATCGATAGCGTACCGCTGATCGTGTCCAGGTCTATCGGCGACAAACTCAATAAGTTTCTCGTGAGATTTCTGTTCCGGTAATATTCTATCTAATACCCGACAAATACTCCGGACTACTTCAATGTTGCGAAGTTCATTGCGGCCGCCGACGTTGTAGGTTTCTCCAGGCAAACCCTTTTGTGAGATGAGGTCGAGCGCCCGCACATGGTCGTTAACGAAAAGCCAGTCGCGAATGTTGTTACCCTGACCATACACCGGCAAGCGCCGGCCCTCCAGCGCATTGAGGATCGTCAATGGGATCAGCTTTTCTGGAAAGTGATAGGGCCCATAATTGTTGGAGCAATTGGATATCACGACCGGAAGGCCGTAAGTTCGTTCCCAAGCCTTCGCGAGATGGTCGGACGCGGCTTTGGTGGCTGAATAGGGGGAGCTAGGATCATAAGGTGCCGTTTCATTGAACAATCCCGCCTTGCCCAAGGAGCCGTAGACCTCGTCGGTCGAGACGTGAAGGAAGCGGAAAGCCGCTTTCCCGTCCGAATCTAGCTGGTCCCAGTATCTCAGTGCAGCTTCTAGCAAGGTGAATGTCCCCACCACATTCGTCTGGATGAAAGCTCCTGCGTCGGTAATGGACCGGTCAACATGGCTTTCTGCTGCTAGATGCATGATGCGATTTGGCCTAAATTCGGCGAACGTTCTTTGCATTGCGGAACTATCTCGAATGTCGGCTTTCAAGAACTTGTGGTTTCCCCTATTTTCGACCGCACGCAAAGAAGATGCGCAGCCCGCATAGGTTAGTGCGTCGAGGGTCAACACCTCATAGCCCCTATCGAGCACGAGGTACCGCACCAATGCGGAGCCGATGAACCCCGCCCCGCCAGTTACAACGACGCGCATGGAGGTGTCCTCTCCCACGGAAAGTACTCAGGTAGGTCGATAAAATTCGGCTGCGCGCGGTCTCTGTCGGAAAGGCTATTTGTGTTTGTAATGTCCGGCCAATCTATGCCAACAACTGGATCGTCCCATGCTAAGCCCCTCTCGCATTCGGGGGTGTAATAGCTAGTGACCTTGTAGCTAATCACTGTTTCAGGCTCGAGCGAGCAGAAACCATGTGCAAAGCCGGGTGGTAACCAGAGTTGTTTGCCATTTTTCGCTGTCAAGATCTGGCTAATCCATTGTCCGTAGAAGGGAGAGCCTCGGCGAATATCAACGGCGACGTCATAAAGCGCACCCGCGGTGCATCGTACTAACTTGCCTTGGGTATGGGGTTCGCTTTGAAAATGCAGTCCCCTTAGAGTTCCACGGCTTTCGCTGAACGATTCGTTGTCCTGCACAAAATTCCATTTACCGCAGGCATCTTCGAAGAAATCCTCGCGAAATATCTCAGAGAAATAGCCCCGCTTATCGCCAATTTGGCGTGGAACTACTAGCGCGACGCCAGGGATTCTGAGGTGTACGATCTTCATGCGCTCTTTTAACCAGATTTTCCAGCTATCAGCCTCGCAGATATCACACCGGTTAAGTGAGTGGTGGGATTCCGTGAGGCGTTTCAAGCATGCTTCTAGTGCATGGATAACATGGGGCGGGCCGGTACACGCGGGCCAAGCCGGCGGGCCGAGCTTGCTTTGTTAAGGTATGCCCCGCAATACACGAAGGTTCCATTCAGGGCGTTCCGTGGCCCGAATGGATAGAGAGAACCTCGGCAGCATGCTCATATCGCGCTAGCCGTTTGGCCGTCAGACAGTTCGACCGATAAATGAGGCGGTTGTCCGGTCTGGCAGCGTCAACTAGGGCTGTTTCCTCTGGTCATCGCTGTGCGGTGCCATTATCGCGCATGCCACTTCAATTAAGGGAAGAGAATATGTCAAAGAGTGCCATCGTTACCGGAATCAGCGGCCAGGATGGCGCATACTTGGCTGAGAATCTGCTGAATCGTGGATATACGGTTTACGGGACATATCGACGGACGAGTTCGGTCAATTTCTGGCGAATTGATGAATTGGAGATCGCAAATCATCCTCAGTTGAAGCTGGTCGAATACGACCTAACTGACATGGGTTCGGCCATCCGGCTCATTGAAGCTTCCGAGGCTACCGAGGTCTACAATCTTGCCGCACAGAGCTTTGTTGGCGTTTCTTTTGACCAACCAATTACGACTGGTCAGATAACCGGACTCGGTGCGGCTTATCTCCTAGAAGCGATTCGTACGGTCAATAAGGACATTCGTTTCTACCAAGCGTCGACCTCAGAGATGTTTGGTAAAGTTCAAGCCATACCTCAAACTGAAGATACGCCGTTTTACCCAAGAAGTCCCTACGGTGTAGCCAAGCTTTACGCGCATTGGCTGACGGTGAATTACAGAGAGAGTTTCGGTATTTTTGGGGCAAGCGGGATTTTGTTCAATCACGAGTCCCCTTTGCGCGGACGTGAGTTTGTAACGCGCAAGATTACTGATACAGTTGCGAAGATAGCGCACGGCAAGGCCGAAGTGCTGGAACTCGGAAATATCGATGCTAAGCGTGACTGGGGCTACGCAAAGGACTATGTTGAAGGCATGCGGCTAATGCTTCAGCACGATATTGCAGACACATACGTCCTAGCGACTAACCGCACCGAGACAGTCCGACATTTTGTTGAGCTAGCTTTCGCGCAGATTGGAGTCATGCTTGACTGGTCTGGAAAAGAAGAAACCGAGATCGGAACCGACACTAAGACTGGCAAGATTTTGGTACGCGTAAACCCGGCGTTTTATCGCCCTGCGGAAGTCGACCTCCTTATTGGCGACGCTCATAAGGCTGAACGCGAATTGGGCTGGAAGCCCGCGGTGGGGTTGGAAGAACTTGCACGTTTGATGGTTGACGCGGATATGCGGCGTAATGCTGCTGGTTGGTCGTTCTAATGAGGATCGCGCTGACGGGAGCGACCGGGTTTACCGGTCGCTTTGTGTCTTCAGCATTGGAAAAAGTTGGCGCAACCCCCGTTGCACTCCGGGTGGACTTGCGGGATAGAGACGCTGTCGATCGAGCAGTGCGGTCAATTGACTTCGATCGCGTCATTCATCTCGCAGGACGTGCTTTCGTTGATGCTGCTGATTGGCGGTCATTCTACGCTGTCAATCATATCGGTACGTTGAACCTGCTTGACGCTATTGCCAAATCCAAGCCAGGTGCGCGATGCATTATCGCATCCAGTGCACAGGTTTATGGCCCCCGGGCGGAGGGATTGATTCCTGAGGAATCATCTACAAACCCTGCCAATCATTACGCTATCAGTAAATTAGCAATGGAGCAGGGGGCAAATCTTTGGCGTGAAAAGCTAGAGATCGTGATAGCGCGCCCCTTCAACTACACAGGGGTGGGGCAAAACACCCAATATTTGGTGCCGAAGATTGTTGATCATTTTCGAAGGCGGGCCGAGATTATTGAGTTAGGCAATACATGGGTGCGCCGAGACTTCGGCGATGTTCGTTCTGTAGCCGAAGCTTATGCAGCCCTGTCAATCGCGACTGCTGTGCCCTCATTGGTTAACATCGCAACGGGGACCGTATACTCAATCGGCCAAATTTTAGATATTCTCACAGCGATTAGTGGCCACCACATTAAGATACAGGTCAATCAAGCGTTTGTTCGTTCTGGTGATGTAGAGGTGCTTGGTGGTGATGCTTCGCTGCTTAGGCAGGCGCTGCCAAACTGGTGCCCGCCGCCGATACGCGACACTTTGCAGTGGATGTTCTGCGCCCCAGTTAGTGAATGATTTCATTATGATGGTGAGGTTGGATTCATTAGTGATTATGTCTCCGCCGTGTAAAGTCCCATCTTTTTGGTTAACTGAATTATATTGGGCATAAATAATGATTTCATTTGAAAATGTATCCAAAACCTATCACCTTCGAAAGTTTCATAAAGATGTATTGAATGATCTTACCTTCAATATTCCCACAGGGTGTAGCCTTGGTATATGCGGGGCAAATGGAGCGGGAAAGTCTACGCTCATGCGACTTATCGCGGGCGTTGAATCGCCAAGCTCTGGCCGAATTACGCGAAATGTCTCCTGCTCATGGCCGATTGGGTACGCAAGTTGTTTTCAGTCCAGTCTAACGGGCGCAGACAATGCGAGATTTATAGCGCGTATATATAGCAAGGATGTTTCTGATCTTTTGAACTATGTCGAAGATTTTGCACAATTAGGTCCGTATTTTCATCAGCCAATTTATAGTTACTCGGCTGGGATGATGGCGCGTTTAGCATTTGGGATATCTTTGGCCATAGATTTTGATTGCTATCTTGTGGATGAGGTCACTGCTGCAGGTGATGATCGTTTTCGACAGCGCTGCGAAGAGGCGTTACATCATCGCAGGGTTACTGGGACCCTGTTGATGATTAGTCATGACCCCAACACCCTGCGAGCCTACTGTGAGCGTGGTGCTGTGTTGCATGAAGGTCGTCTCAGCTTTTATGAAACAATTGAAGAAGCTATAGAAGTGCACACTTTCAATCAATCCGTGCACTAATATATATCTATATAATATTGGGTTTGGAAATGGCCATGCAGAAGACAATTCTAATCCAAAACTATCATCCGCAGGGAACGGCGGCTTTAATCCGAGATTTTCAGAAGGCGGGTTTACGGGTAATAAGTCCGGATTCAGATTGGGGGAGGATCGGCTACTTTGCGGACAATTCGGATCTTGGCGGGGAGCTCGTGTCTCTTGAGCAATATATGGGAATGGAGCCTGGCTTTGTAATGGTCGGGTGTAAGGCGCAAGAAGAGGATCTAAAGTCGATCGCTAGACAACATGGCGATCTAATGGTTCTTAATATTGCCCAGCAACATCATGTCTATGAGCCTAACATATCAGATGTTCTTATATGCCCGGATATTGCCCTATGGAATAGCTATCCCGACTTCTTTTCTCATCGACTTTTATATTTTCCTCGACCAATCATTGCGGAAGTCTCTTCCAAAAATGTTTTAAAGTCGTTTGAGGACAGAACAATCGCTTCTTATATAAGCATTCCAACATTCTGGAAGCGAGGCTTGCCTGCGTTCGAGAACTTTCGTTCTCAGTGGCAGCACTCTTGCTATATGTTTGGGCACCAGGCCTCCGATGGAATGCTTAGTCATTCTGAATGTAACGAGCGGATGGTCCAATCCTTCTTCACCGCTCATTTCAAGGACGATGAGGCTTACGGCCTCTCATGTCTTGAGTCTATGATGTTGGGAACGCCTGTCGTGAGTACGAAAGAATTTATGGAAGGAAAAACATTAGGAGAATGTTTTCTTACACCTGAAAATTCTATAGTTACGAATACGGTTGAAGAGGCCGTTCGGGCTTTGCAAGATCTAAAGATCTATGAGTATGAACATCTTAGTAAGAATGCTATAAAAACTGTTTTGGATCTTACGTCGGACGCTAATACCGTGGACAAACTTAGGGCAGCAATGAATTCTGTCATTGACGAAATTGTGTGATAATTTGATACTGAATGTCTATACGCACGGCATTTTTTAGGGATGTATCCGAATTAAATTTTCTTCATATTACGCAATAACAAAATTCTCTTCTTTGCGATCTTCTGACGGCTGGATTTTTAAAGCGGTTAGGAATAGGACAACATTGCCGTTCTTGGCCGGATCAACGTCCACGGAAAGTCTCGCGACCATTGAGGCGGCAATAGGAAGACCGCTTGATCACAGTCCTGCGTCCATGGCGCAGAGCGATGGGCGCTAGTCGCTATGGCTGAGTCGTCAATCGGTTTGCTCTATGGCGACGGTGATTGATGACTCTGTTATAAACTGGGAGGTTTGCCTCGAAAACCAGCTATCGCACCCTGATTACTACACCTTATCTACAGGGCGGAGGTCATAGGTAAGCACCGACAGAACCCGGTCTTGCGAGGGTTGATGATGGCGTGAATCTCTCGGAGCACATGGAGGTTCTGCGAGGGGATATCGTGCGGCAATCGGGCCTCGGCTGAGCGCTCACCGAGATGGCAGAGTGGTCGTACGAGTGAAACGGCGCCGGCATTTGAGCGATAAAGAGAAGGTGGCGATCTTAAAGGAGACGATGCAGTTCGATTGAGAGGCTAGTAGACAGGGAGGCGTTGAGGTTGGCGCTCGACGTTCTCGGAGAGCTTGAACGTTGAGTCTAACGTTGCGCTGTGCGTGAAGACATTCTGTCACTGGCGCCGGGCAACATGAGCAAGGGCTTCGATGGCCTGTCGGCGCGGTTGCGCAATATCCTCCAACTCGACACCTTGTCTGGCGCTGTATTCTTGTTCGCGGCAAAAGGGGCGATCGGTTGAAGGCGCTGGTACGGGACGGACCAGGGCTTTGTCTTTATGCAAACTGGCTTGCTTCATACCCGAGCCCTTCCGCCGAAACCGTTTGCATTTCGCTCACTGAGCCGACGGACGGCGCCAGCGCGATGTGTCAGTAGGGTTCATTGGCTATTTTGTTTGGCTGGGAGGTGCGGCCCTGGCGGTTAATATAGGTCCCTATAGCCATTGTAGGTGTGACGTTTGACGATGCGCTACTTGGCGCACCGACCAACGTACCTTCGGGGAATCCGAGTTCCCCGCAAGCTTTCGCCTTAGTCAGCGTACCACGAGCCCGTAGCCGGTCGTGGTGAGTACGCAGCCCATATTGTTTGACGCGGTAAATGAGGCGCCGTTCGGTAAGCTGGGCATTCGGCCTAATCACCCCGCGCATAGCCGTCCGAGGCGCATACCTTTTGCGTTTGGGGCTTCCTTGATTTCGGTGCAGATATGGTCGTGGAAAGCTTTGTCGACTGTAAGCGTCCGGCCTCCGGCGTGTTGCGCTGTTGGCCCCTCGTTGGCGAGGGAGTCCTGATAGGGGTCTCCTTCTGGACTCCATAAGGAGATCAGGAGATGGGCCGGATCGAGGTCATCAGCCGCACGGAGCGCCGCCGTAAATACTCGCCCGCCGAGCGAGACGCCATCATGCGTGAGGCTGATGCGCCGGATGTCACTGTGCGGGAGGTGGCGAAGCGGCATGATATAGCCGAGAGCCTGATCTATAGCTGGCGGACAGCGCGACGGCAGGCGGAGAAGATCGCCAGCGAGCCGCTGACCTTCATCTCATATGGAGCCGTGCCGCAGAGTGCTGTCGCTAACGTTCCTGCTACACCACCGCCGGAACTTCCTGATCCTGTTCCGACGATGCCGGTGATGGAGGAACTGACCCGCCCACATCCCGGTGCGCGCCCCGGCGAGATCGGCATCGACCTGCCCAGCGGCGTGCGCCTGTCGGTGGACAGTTATGTGAACGAGAAGGCGCTGGCCCGCGTGCCGCGAGCCTTGCGGGATATTTCATGATCTCACTGGCGCCGGGCACGAAGGTCTATCTCGCAAGCAAGCCGGTCAGCATTCGTCTGGGGTTCGACGGCCTTGCGGCGCTGGTGCGTCCGCTGTTCGCGGTCGAGCCCTATTGCGGCCATGTCTTCCAGTTCCGTAGCCGGAGCGGCAACCATCTCAAGGCGCTGCACTGGGACGGTTCTGGTATGTGCCTGTTCGCCAAGCGCCTGGAACGACCTCGCTTCGTGTGGCCCCGCTGGTCGAGGGTGGTGTAGTGCTGACGCCCGCGCAGTTTGCGCTGCTGATCGAGGCAATGGGCTGGAGGCGGACGATCGTGCCGGAAGCCTTCCGGCTTCCGGTCCAGATGTAGGTATAAAGCGGCGGAAAAGCAGGCATTTCCTTGGTCTGCATGACCCATTTTGCTATGGGGAACCGTGTCCGCCGACGAGATCAACCTTCCTGCCGATCCCGATGCATTACGCGCGCTTTTCGCCGATATGCAGGCGCGTATCGCTGCCTCGGGGTAGGCGCTGGAGGTCGAGCGGACGGCGCATGAGGTGACCCGTAACGCAGTCAAGCTGACTACCCTTCAGATCGAGAAGCTCAAAGTCCAGCTATCCCGGTTGCGCCGGATGAAGTTCGGTCAGTCGTCCGAGCGGATTATCGAGATGGCGGATCAGCTGGAACTGACGCTGGAGGATCTCGAAGCAGAGCATGCCCATGCCGCATGCGCCCTTGGCGAACCGGCACCTGCCGAAGAACGCCCATCAACGGCCCGGAAGCCCAAGCGCTTGCCATTCCCCGAGCATCTGCCGCGCGACGATACGGTGCACGCCGCTCCCGATGCCAACGGCTGTTCCGCTTGTGGTGGCACTATGGCACGCTGGGCGAGGATGTGACCGAGGTGCTGGAGTATGTGCCGGGCCGCTTCCGCGTCGTGCGCCATATCCGCCCCAAGCTGGCCTGCGGATGTTGCGATGCCATCAGCCAGGCCCCGGCTCGATCCTTGCCGATCCCGCGTGGGCGGGCTGGACCCAACCTGCTGGCACATGTGGTCGTATCTAAGTTCGCCGACCAACTGCCTCTCTACCGGCAGTCACGCATCTATGCCCGTGACGGCGTCGATCTCAGCCGTTCGACACTGCCAGACTGGATGGGGCAGGTCAGTTGGCTGTTGCAGCCGCTGGTCGACCGCATCGCCAATCATATCATGGCCAGTCCCAAGCTCCATGCGGACGACACACCTGTGCCGGTTCTGGCACCGGGCACCGGAAAGACGGCGACGGGGCGATTATGGGTGTCTCTGCGCGACAACCGACGATGGCGACCAAGCGACAGACCGGCGACGTTGTTCCGATACAGCCCGGATCGCAAGGGAGAGCGTCCGCGCGAGCATCTCAAGACATTTGCGGGATTCCTGCAAGCCGATGCCTATGCCGGGTTCGAACGGCTCTATGCGTCCGACCGTCAGCCGGGGCTGATAACGCCTGTCGCCTGCTGGGCGCATGCGCGAAGCAAGCTGCACGATATCTACAAGGCCGACCCCCATTACGTGGCCGCCGAAGGGCCGAAGCTCATTCGGGAGCTATACGATGTCGAGCGCGGCATCGCCTGTGATCCTGCCGATGACCGGCGCAAGGCGCGCAAGCTGTCCAGGCTGCGCGCGTTGGATTTCTTCGCATGGGCCGATGGCATGTTGGCGCAGGCTTCTGCGCGGTTGCCGCTGGCCGAGGCGCTGCGCTATGCCGTGAAGCTCAAGCCCCAACTGCTCGCCTATACCGAGGATGGGCGGCTTGAGATCGACAACAATCTCGCGGAAAATGCCCTGCGCGGCATCGCCGTGGGCCGGAAGAACTGGCTCTTCGCCGGGGCCGACTGTGGCGGTGACCGCGCCGCAGCGATCTATTCCCTGCTGGAGACCGCCAAGCTCAACGACGTGAACCCGCAGGCTTGGCTGGCCGATGTGATCGATCGGATCGGCAAGGGCCATCCCATCAACCGGGTCGATGAGTTGCTTCCGTGGAATTGGTCGTCGTCGCTGGTATGACATTCTGACGCGGTGTCGGCATTGCCTTTAGCATGAGGCTATGGTCAGTCATCGATATGACGACTGACCAACTTTCTCCGCAAATCCACGAGGCCATCCAATATTTTTGCGCGGATGGCGATAAACTCGCGTCAGACGGGCAGTATGAGGCGGCAATCACCGAATATAATCGCGCATGGGAGATAATTCCCGAGCCAAAAAACCATTGGAATGCTGCCACTTGGGTACTCGCCGCCATCGGAGACGCGGCTTTCCTTGGAGGCTACAATACATCCGCCCGCGAAGCTTTCGATTTCGCAATGACTTGCCCCAGCGCGGTTGGAAATCCCTTTCTGCATCTACGCCGAGGCCAGTTGCTTTTCGATCTTGATGACCAGCAAGATGCAGCGGCAGATGAGCTATTGCGAGCCTACATGGGAGGTGGCGCAGAGCTTTTTGCGGCAGAGGACGGTCGCTATCTCGCTTTCCTCAAAACCCGGGCAACGTTGGATTGAACCAAGTCTGCTAACGGTCGACGGCGGACGCTTACTGTCGACTGAACTGCCGCGGTTGATGCCTCCCTTCGCTCGCCACCTTGGCGCTACTCACCATACGATGCCCGAAGAAGGAAGGCATCAACCGTATCAGTTCAGATAGACCTTCGCTCCGTCACGATACGTCCCGGAATGTACGCAGGACGCGAGCCAGCGCCTTCTTGATGACGTAGTGTCTACGGAACGGGCAGTCCGGGTGGAAGGCCTTTGCCTATCGCGCCGGGACGCGGACGGGTAAGTTCCTCCGGTGCTGGCGACATCGGCGACGAAACAGATCGACGCACCTGCGGGGGTTCCGACATAGTTTGCGGCGCTGCGGACTCCGTTGTTATGTTCGCGGCGCAGAAAATGAACTCCAACGCTTCATTGGCGATGGCTGCGTCCTGGCTACGGGCCGACCGCCAGTTATAAATCAGGCTCTCGGCAATCTCGTGGCGCTGAGTTACCTGATGGACCGATACGCCATCCTCATCCGCCTTTGGCGAAGATCGCCGCCTTCTCGGCATCCGAAAACTTCCTGCATCGCTCGGTGCGCGCGATGGTCTTTACGTGATCCCTCACCGGACCTCCTGCGTTCCAGAAAGAAGTCCCTTCGGAGGTCTATCCGCGCCAAGCTAATGCCGCAACACGCCGGAAGTTCGTACCCCATGCTTAAAGCGCCGAGCCATGTTTGAGAAATTGAAGTAGATCGGTTATAGTCATTTCTGGTTCGCTTAGATCAGTTTCCAAGCAATTTATCGGATTTTTTGAAATTTATAACTCCATATCTGCGTCAACAGCGGCCTATCATGCTAAACAAAATCTTGAATTACCTTATCGCATAATATTCTCTTGCTTATATCTGGTGGGAATAGGAAAAATTTATTCCTCTGTTATTAGTTTATGCGTTGACGATATCCCTGTCACCCTGATCGATAAGCTTTTGCTACAGGAAGCGGTGGGCTAAAAGAGCGCATGCAGTTAGACATGTCGATTGAAGCTGACTACCGTCTTTGGCGGCAGGCTTTCTGAAAGAAGCGCCGCGTGAGAGCGAGTGGTCATCGAATGGGCGGTTTTGCGAGCGCTGATAGCGGGCCGGGGTTTTTAAAAACCCGTGGTATAGAGCCCAGAGTACGTCGGTACGGCGACATCATTCTTTCCGGTGAAATTCGCTTGAGTCCAGCGTTCGCAAAATCGCCGTTTTGCTGCCATTGTGGTATGGGTGTCACCTTGTCACCTGACCTCTTACGGCTTAAACGGCCCGCATGGCGGGGAGGGGCGTTTAGGCAAAACGGTGGAAATTAATGGAATTTCATCGCGAATGTGCGTCGCTCTTTCTGGTAAAGTAGCTGCAGTAGAGCTTCGTTCGGGAGCGCGAGCGAATATGATTGGAGCACTGGAGACTACAGTATCAATGGTAAATCATAGATTGCTGTCACTGCCCAGAAAATTACACTCCTTTGAGCGGAGCTTCACTATATGTGGTTTACTACAGATGGATGAAGTGATCCTTGGCATATGTCTGCGGAAGATTTTGCCTAGCGTCCTTCGATCAAGCGCACTGCTTCCTTAACCTGTATGCATCTCGGGTATACCCATTTGATGTCGCGTTTCTAAATTGGCGAATTTGCATGACCATGATTTCGGACGTTTCGGGTTCCACGGGGGACCGAGGATTCTGGCGCGGCTTAAAAGTTCAGGCCAACGTTATCGGCGCGTTGCTAATGCGCGAGCTACACACGCGCTATGGGCGGGATAACATAGGATATCTATGGATATTCCTGGAGCCAATGACATTGGCGGGTGCTGTCGCACTGCTTCACTCCGGAGGGTCATCGCACGGGATGAGTATCCATCCCGTTCCATTTTCTATTCTCGGGTACACTATTTTCATTATGTTCCGGGGAATGGTTACACGCGCGGACGGTGCACTAGAAGCGAATATGCCACTTCTTTACCATCGGCGCGTGACCATATTTGATATGATGTTTGCCCGTGCCTTATTAGAAGGTGCGGGGACAATTGTTTCCTATGCAGTTCTCATTGCATTTGTAATGGTATTAGGATTGGCCAAATTTCCAGCGCGCCCGCTGGATTTGTTGGTTGGAATCGGCCTGATGTTCTGGTTTTCTTTTGCAATTTCTTTGTTAATCTGCGCCTGGACGCATGATAACAGGCTGGTGGCGAGATTTGTCCATCCTATTACATATATTCTTATGCCGCTGTCAGGTGCTTTCTATCAGTTGGCTTGGATTCCAGAGCCTTATAGGACTTGGCTGACTTGGTTTCCCATAACCACGATTTTTGAACTTTTACGATACGGACAGTTTCAAGTAGCTAAGAACACATATGTCAATGTTCCGTACGTAATTGGCTGGTCTTTACTGTTAACCTACGCGGGGCTTGTCTCAATTCGAGCAACGCGACGTCGCGTCCACCTTAACTAAGGTATCCATTTTGAACAACGCCTCCTCAACAGACCAGACCGGGCTGCTCGGTTGGTTGCGCGCGCATCGTAACTGGTGTCTGATCGTGTTGCTTCCAACAGTGTTTGTCGCGGTTTATTATTATCTTGTTGCGTCTGACCAATATGAATCAGAAGCGCACTTCGTCGTTAAAACTTCGGATTCGCAGCCAGCAGCTCCTAGCGGCTTGGGCCAAGCATTGACCTTGGTCGGGGGCGCCTCGTCCGAACGTGATGCATTGCTGATTGCGGATTATCTGAAATCTCACGATGCCGTCAGCGCCCTGCAATCACGGGTTGGCCTCACGCAAAGGTATCGCCGTCCCGAAGCTGATATACTATCTCGCTTATGGTTCGCGGTCCCGACGCCTGAGCAACTCCAAAGGTACTTCAACGGCAAATCTGATGTTGATGTTAGTTCAGAAACGGGTATCACAGTATTAAAGGTACGGAGTTTTCGGCCCGAAGACTCATATCGTATTGTCCGTGAACTCATCCAACTTGGCGAAGGCCGCGTTAATACGCTTAATCGTCGAAACTACGCCAATGCTGTCGCAATGGCACAGCGGCAGGTAGGAGAGGCAGAGACCAATCTTTCGCGAGTTCAGGGACAGATCACACGCTTCCGAAGTGATGAGCGCGACTTCAATCCGCAAATCACTGGCGCTACAAGGACCAGTATGGTTTCCGAACTACAAGGGCAACTTGCGGTCGCCAGAGCACAAGAGTCGTCCATGGCGGCCGTCCTTTCGTCAAACAGTCCGCAGCTGATTGCAGTACGGCAGCGAGTATCGGCATTATCTCGCCAGGTTGACGCCGAGACATCCAAGCTGTCGCAGGGGCCTGGCAATGTCGCTGCTGGTATGGGTGCGTATGAGGAAATCAAGATCCGGCAGGAAATGGCAGGCAAGCAATTTGAAATTGCCTCAGCCGCGCTTCAGCGAGCACGAGAAGATGCCCGGCGGCAACAACTTTTTGTAGTGCCGGTTGTTGACGCTAATATGCCCGTTCGCGCACTTTATCCCGAGCGCACCAAGACCGTAATAACGGCCTTTTTAGCCTTGCAGCTGATCTACGCTATCGGGTGGCTGATTGCGGCTGGCGTAAAAGAGCACGCAGCCTGATCGTAAATAAGGGCCCGGCGCAATAACGCGCCGGGCCCTCTTGGTGTCATCTTGTTGCGTTTTGGATCGCAATAACTGGAGAGAATAGTTGACCAAGGGCTTGCACAACCTTTAGAGGTTGGTTTGCAGAGGCATTTGCAATGTATATGACGTCTTTATCGTGCATCATAAATTGCTGGGCAAGAAAGTAATTCTGTGCGCGCATCATATTAATACGGTAAGCGACCGGAGAGGTTTGGGTATTTTCAGGTGGTTGTGCTTCAGTTCCAATTCGCGCAGGGCTGGAATTCATTCGAAACACGAATACCGATCGAGGATCTGCACGACTATCATTTGGTCCCCCCGCTCGCGCAAGCGCCTCCGCGAGAGTTAACGTACGACTCTCGAATGGAATTTGAGAAATTCGATCAAGAGCGCCAAAAACAGTAAAGGTCCGAGGCTGTCGGATTAGTTCGATTCGGTCTCCGCCCAACAGCGTCAAATCGTCATTCGAGCCGGAGATAACCGTATCAAGCGGCTGCTCCACGGTGCGGCCATGTCGTGTGAAACGGACAATGACGTCTTGCGTGCCAGTGCCAGTGGCAGTGGACGAGCCAGTTTGTGCGTTACGGCTAATTCCTCCGGTGTCTGCAATTACATCAAGCAATCTCTCCCGCGCCAGCGACAGTGCGAACCGTCCTGGGCTCGAGACGGCTCCCATCACCACAATGGTATTCGAGACATTCTTGCGCAGAGTAACTACCACTTGCGGGCTTTGCGATTTACCTCGCAGACCTGCGACAATCCGGTCTTGCACCTGGGAAGTGGTTAACCCCTTGACCGAGATTGGGCCGACGTATGGCACGGTAATCTCGCCGTAGCGATCAACCACTACGCCGCCTTGGCCTATAGTTCCGGCATTCGCGGACGGTGCTGCTTCATCACCAGCAGAAGATCCCGGTCCTGCGATGCTTGCGCGTCCACCGAATAAGGTGACACCGACTTCGTAGATTTCTATTGACAGGACGTCGCCGGGACCAAGGGTATCTACCAGTCCATCAGCGGACAAAGCCGAGAGCGCTCCAGAGGGAGCATTTGTGTTTGACAAGGCGTCAATATTTCTTGGTCCGATATCTACTATCTGAAACCCAATATCATTTTCTTCTTGGGCATCCCTCGCGATTTGGCTGCCAGTCGGGCCATTCCTCGGCAGCGTAGCACAACCACTTATTGCTGTTGCAGATAGCAAGATCATTCCCGGGCGAACCATTTGCGCCCAGCGCTTTTTATACATGATGTTACTCCAGTGTCCCGAAAGCTGCTCCCGCACCTTCAGCCGAGATTGCAATCGATCGGGAAATATCCGCTTCCCGTAAGCGCCTAGCGCCTAGCGACGTCATGGTAAAGTTGCCGAATGCGATCGGCAAAAGACCCTATGGAGAATTGAGCGGCTTGGATCGGACCTTCTGCGGAAAGCCGAGCGCGTAAAGCGGAATCCTGGTTGAGCCTGCGAATGGCCTTAACCATAGCGTCTACATCATACGGATCCACAGCCAAAGCTGCCGTTCCGGCCACTTCCGGTAGTGCTCCAGTGGTGCTTGAGAGCAAGGGAACTCCGGCAGCTAGTGTCTCTAGCGCGGGAAGCCCAAACCCTTCGTACAAAGCCGGAAAGAGATTTGCCCTAGCACCGTGCAAAAGATCGGCCAGCAAAACACGGGGGACGTAATCGATCCGACGAATGCGCTCTACACCAGGCAATTTCCGGCCGTGAGCCATGCCGAGGAGTTTCAATTCTTTTTCTGCATGCCAAGCCTCCCTTCCGACAATCACCAGAGGCGTATCGATATCTGCCTCCAAATACGCTTGGATTATACGTCCAAGATTTTTCTTCGGCTCTATTGCTCCAAAAAAGAGAAAGTATCCTTGAATTTCTAGATCGAACAGCCGGTGTAAGCGATCTTTTAGTGCCAGCGGATCACGAATCTGCGGCATATCACTGGCTTGATAACAATTTGTGATTTGATTCGGATCGGCGCCAAGGAGTTCTATGATATCCTTGCGTGACCTTTCTGACACTGTGACAATATGATCTGCTTGCGCTACGCAAGCCCGCGTGAGTTGATCGTAATAGCGCTTATCTTCAAGACTAGCCTGCGGTAGCCTCAAAGGTACTAAGTCATGCAAAGTATATATGTTTCGAGAGCCTGCCAGCCGTATTGGTAAGGGATACGTCCAATGCATAATTGATGGAGGGTTTGGCAGTCGCAATGTCATGAAGCGGCCGTAGCGGCGGAAATGCCGCGCGCAGACGTCAAAAATTTCTCCAAGGTTGAAGAGGCGGTCGAACTTGGGCAGCGGATCTTCGGTATCTGCGCGAATTGTGCGTCCAGTGACGGGAATCTCAATCAGATCATGCACCAGAGGATGAACCCGCCAGCGACGTATACGTTTACGAAACGTCAGGCGGTCGACCCCGTCTGTTCCTAACTGACCGAAAAACATTGACTCCCGCAAGTTAACTTCAGTTTTTCGTGGGATATTTACGCCGTAGACAAGATCAATCGGATAGCCGATTTCGCTAATCGCTGACGCTAGGTTGCGGCCGTAGGTTGCGACGCCGGTTCCATATGGCATAGCCAAATTGTATCCATCCAAGCCGATTCGGATGTGAGGCGATTCATTTTTAGTCATGATATCTCGTACAGGCTGAGCAAGCGCTGCGCATAAGGTCCAAACGTAAAGTAACGAGCACGTCGCGAGCCGAGTGTTGAGAGCCGGTCGCGCAGAATGGCGTCAAGGTCTATTGCTATCATAGCTTCTCGCAGAGACGTAGTATTGAGGGGGTCTGCTAATAAAGTTGCACCACCTCCCACCTCTACAAGTGCAGGCACGTCAGCAGAAAGCACAGGTGTACCTAGTGCCATTGCCTCTACCACCGGCAATCCGAAACCCTCTGCCAGGGACACGAAAACAAGCGCTCGCGCGTCGGCAATCAAACGAAGTACGTTCTTACGAGATTGTAGGCCTAAGCGTATCGCACCCGGAGTGGCTGCGATACATTGATTAATCCTCTGCGCATCCATCCCGTCTGGTCCCGATATGACCAAAGGGGTCTTGATTCCGCTCTCGCAATATGATTGCAATAGCCTGTGCAAATTCTTACGCGCCTCAACCGCTCCAACATAGAGGAGATAGGCGCCGGGAACTAGGCCTGGCGGGAGGATGCCGTCCTGGGCTTCTGATACGTCCACGCCTTGGTGGCAACATACTACTGTGTCGGAAGGCCAGCCCATTTTGCTAACAATCTGGCTGTGCGCGGCGTCAGTTACTGTTGCAAAATTCCCCCCATAGCGTCGCAACGAATTCAGAATTCGGCGCAAACGCAAGCCATTAACGGGGCTCGGAATGGCCGGGTCGAGGGGCAGGACGTCGTGAATGGTATAAAGATTGCGCCAACCAATAGCACGCACGGGCAGGGGATAGGACCAATGCATAACGCCAGGTTTTCCCGGGAGAATAATCGGCATGGGTCGCTTATAAATGTCAAAAAATACCTGCGCCTCTCGGAACACGTCGCGGGCCGAAAACCCATTCCTACTTTCGACTGCTACGCGTTCCCATGGGCGACTAGCGGCTACGAACTTGGCAATTCGCGATCTTCGCTCACTCGGACCGAGGTCATCGAGTATCGCCGTGGGCACGCCGTTTGCTTTCAACGTTGCGATAACTGTCCGTGCATATTGACCCACACCGGTGCCGGCGCCGCCATCGAGTAGCATCCGCCCATCCACGCAGATTGGCAATATCGGGCGAAAATCAGATGGCATACAGCGACGACCTCCATGCGCCGATTAGCAGGCCGCGAGATCCCGTAGGTTCATGACTTCAAGCAGTTCTTGTCGGGCAGTTATGTTCTGTGGCTGCGCGTAACCTATCGAGCTCAAGCCTACCGCAAAGTCACGCTTGTCGCCTGGCATCCCTGAATATGGGCCTGTCACATCGAAGCGAAGATGAATTGCTCCGTCTTTTCCTACCTTCGCCGGCAACCTGATCGTACCTCCTTCTTGGCTGAGATCTTTGCACCGGATTGACCCTGTCTCGGTGTCGGTCATCTGATCGAGTATTGTCAGGCGACATTCCAATGCACCGGGCGCAATCGAGAGCCGCATGTAAACGAGCACCGACGTCTCCGGGGCAGCCTCCGTAGCAATCGAAATTGAAGGATTAGCTCCGCGCATCCAAACGCCGTGATCCTCCTTATGATAGAAGAACTCTGAATCAATCATAAGACGACTTAGCTTGTGAAAGTAGGTTTTGACATTTACTCGCTCATTTCCGTGAGCTTTCAACGTATATGCCTCGCCTTCCTTCAATTTCATTGAAAATGAACTGACGTTTACGTCTTGGAGCGACTTCGTTTTTTCCAGAAAATCAGCCCCTACATCTGTCCAAGTTCTCGGGGTGAAGTGGTCCCGGATCGCTTCTACCCGACTGCGCAGGTAAGCGCGATCCGTGATCATTTTACGGAAGACCTCGACGCCTTGGGTGAGATTGAAGGGGTCAATGTAATCGACGAGCTCGCCGCCAACCTCGGGGATTGAGGAGGTGTCGGCGGCGACACAGGGCCGGCCATGGAAAAGACTTTCCCCGACCGGCAAACCCCAACCTTCGACGAAACTGGTGAAGACAGAGAATTCGCAGTTCGCATAAATAGCATTCAATTCACCATCGGACAGGTTATGCGCAATATGAAGCCGACCATTGAGATTATTGGTGGCTTTCAGTACATCGGTGAGCGCGCTAATTTTCCAGCCGTGTCTTCCTACAAAGACGAGATCGGGTACGTTTACGCCCTCGGCCATTAAACGCCGCCAGGAATTTATTACATACAAGTGGTTTTTTCGCCCCTCTATGGTTGAGACGTAGGCGACGTAACGCTTGCCTTGGACCCGGCTTAGTTGCTTGGGCCACACAACGGAGTGGTCGGTTTCGCGGGTCAGGTGATGCGCCAATGGCACAGTCGCCATCGGAATTGCCCGACCCCGATTCTTAGCGATGAAGTTGGTCAATTCTGTTTTGGTGGCATCAGATATAGTCAAAATGAAATCTGCAGTGGCGCAAAGTTCACAAATGGCCATGCTGAAGTCAGTTACGAGGGCATCGTCACAAAATTCAGGGTGTGTGACAGGGATAATGTCATAGACGTATGCGCCGATTCGCACACCCTCGCGTTTGGAATGAACGAAGTTCTGAACGCTATTCCCCAACCCCCAGAATGCACCGAGAAGTATAACAGTGCTTCCTGCGAGGGGGCGAACTCTTTCAGCTCCATCTTCGCAGGAAATTAGCATTAAGCGCAAAGTTTCATGATCAACATTCTTGCCGGAAGCATAGTCGATGATGCGCATTAATTCAGTATTATCGACCATCCAAAACTCGCCGGCCGGAAGTGTTTGTATATCCGATCCAACATTGCTCAGAATGAAACGTACGTCGATATTCGGATCTCTGATCGCGTGTAGAGCGATTCCGGCTTGCACGCGCTGGATACCTGACATCGTAACATGTGCTTTGAGGTATCCGAAAAGATCTTGAATCGCGAAAAAGGTTGTACCGGTGCCTAGGCCCACGGCGCTAGTTGCTCTCGAGTCTTTTCTTAATGACCTAATGTGAAGTAATGCTTCTGAATTAGGCGCGATATTGTTTACGCGCTCATATACTGCCAGTGCAGCCTCGCCGTCACCTAGCCGACGTAATACATCGGCAAGATGTATGTTCGCGTCAATGTCACGATCGTCAAGGTCAACAGCAGTCTGGTAGGCTCTCGCGGCATCTTCCAGCAAGCCCAGTTCTTTTTTTGCGTGTCCAAGCTGGACCCAGATTGCTTGATCGATATTGTAAACTTCAAGGTGTTGTGTGTAGGCGTCAGAGGCTCCTGCCCAATCGCGTGCATCGCGGCATTGATTGCCGATACGACGGCTGCTAGATTTGCGTTTGCCATCCAAAATCTTCGAAAGCATGTTTTGCTCCTACAGCTCCCGAGAGGTAGATCCCGTGCTTAGGCGCTCCCTGCACCAGCGGAGTTGGCACCGCAAGCTTATGATGTCACCTGAACTGGCGCCACATGACCGATCTAGTGCTTGGATGAAGATTTTCGCCATTCCTATGTTGGGTTTGCTGGGTCTTCTGGGCGTGCAGCCAGCGTACGCTGAGCCAGATTCATCTGCTGACACCTGTGCCAATCTACCCAGCTTTGTCGGAGGGGCACGAGATGTGGGTCTTGCGCTCCAAGCATGCATTGACGAAACGCCAGCTCATGGGATTGTAGAGCTCGCACCTGGCCCCTACCTGATAGAGACACCGGTCCATTTACGGCGGCCGCTGACGATTAAAACTCGAGGCATATCGTTTGCTGATGCTCGATGCTTCGGCAACGAACGTCGTTGCGCACTCTTGCATTTGGCAATTAGCCCTTCTGCTATCTCCAGCGCTGTTATGCCCTTCAATGTCGAAAGTGATTCGGTTCGGCTTGATCACTTGGTTTTCCAAGGAACTCGTTCGAGCGATCCGAATATGTCCTCAAAGCGTTGCGCGTCGGATAAAGAACGCGCGATGGCTGGGGGGGTAAGAATTAACGGTAATTCTATTGTTATTAGTCGATCGGTATTCCGGGATATGGCTTGCTATACCGCCCTAGAGTACGGGACTGGAATTGATGCCACCATTAAAGAAAATGCATTTGTTGAAAATGGAATTCATAATATTGAATTTCGTTGGGCGGATGGATTGACCATTCACAACGCCGTTAATTTTCGGGTTTCTGATAATCTTTTTCGCGATAATACAGATGTCCAGCTGATTTTTGGAAGTTGCATCTTCTGCACTATCGTCAATAATCGCTTTGAGCATAGTCAGCGCGTTGAAGGTGGATCATTTGCGGAGCTCATGTTGCAGGCGTGGCCCAATGCGACGAGCGGTAATTTCACTGATACTCGAGTGGAACTCAACACAATTGACTGTGGTCCGCGGCGTCGCTGCGGATTCGGCATTATGATTGGATCAGCGCCTTGGTACTCAGCGCCTGCGTTCGGTGGCCGAGTAACTGAAAATCGAGTTCGTGGAGCGATGCTGGCGCTCAACGTCGATTCTCTGACTGGCCCCATGGTAATTGAGCGAAACGAGCTTGAAGCCGTTTCGGGAACGTACCCCAGTATGTGTGGGCCTCGCCATATCGATGGGGTAGCACAAAATATATCTCCGGTCTCACGAGCGTTCGCATCCGTATCTCAAAATACATCTACATCTTTTGAGCATTATTGTATTTTAAATTATGATCTAAAGTGATTAATATGAAATTCGACCTAGTCTTAGGTAGTTGTGATGTCGTAAATTAAAGCTTAGGTGATGATTTTTGATTTCATAGGGTTTTGTAAATTTATAGAGCATTCAAGTTCGCTAGATCGGCTCTGACCAGTAGAAGTACTAGCAGGCCTCACCCCCATCCTGTGAAAATTGGCGTCGGCCAGCATGGTTGCCGTTTGTTAATGTCAAGACGATTCTAGCGTTAATTTTGTTCGATTGCGGAAATCCATGTCCTTCGGCTTGATGACGCCTGGTGTGGCACCGCCGGGCTTCGCCGAGGGCCCGTATTAGGCGGCTTTGACAAGGTGGGGCTGCCATTTGCGGGTCGCGGCGACGTTGAAGAAGCTGAAGGGTAGCGCAGTTTTGTTGTAACGCGTGGCGAGGCGGCGGAACTACTCGAGGTGGCCGAACATGCGTTCGATGCGATTGCGATCCCGGTAACGGCGAAAGTCGCAAGGAATCGGCAGAGACATGGCTGCGAACCTTAGGGCTGTCGATCATGTGCTGCCAATCGTCTGTCAGACCCTGTTCGACCGGCGTAGCCAGGATCACCTCCTAGCTACCTCACTGGGCCCAACGACCAAGCCGCACATAGACGGAGTCTCGCAGGCCGTACCGCTCATGCATATCGCGCCATGGGCGGCCGGCAAGCAGCACATGCAGTATGCCGTTGAGGAAAGGCAGGTTGTCACGGGCGGGACGATATTTGCGGCAGCATTCCGATGGTAGCAGCCTGCAATCACGTTACATTCTTCGTCCGTCAGATCACCTCGTGCCATCGCCGCTCCTCGCAAACAAAAGCTCTGGATCAAAAATCAGGCAGATTGGGAATTCACTTTGTCAACGCGACCTATGACAATCCGGCCGGCCTAGAACGGGAGAAGCGGGTTCCAAATACCCCTTGAAAGCTGTTTCGATGATCAAATCTTCGAGTAGTGGTCGCCTTACGGTCTCGCTTAGCATATGGGCGCCCGTATGAAGCGTTTTCTCTCTCTTTCGAGCATGGTGTCTGGCCTCCGTCGCGGATCAACGGCGGATGCCGGAATTCGGCTGTTTCATTTAGATCATCTTCAGACCAAATCGAGGCAGCGTAACGAGGCGGTAATCCGCCAGCTATGCACGAACGCTTATCTCGGCAATGGGCGGTCGTTATGTCGAGTATTGGGCCGATATAAAATGATTGTCGACACGACTGATGTTGGGCTATCTAGCCATCTGCTTCTTGATGGCTACTGGGAAATGTGGCTCACAGAGCTACTAGCGAGGCTAGTCAAACCTGGTATGAAGGTGGTCGACGTTGGGGCCAACCTTGGATACTTCTCGTTGCTACTTTCCGAACTGGTGGGGCCAACAGGTCAGGTGCATGCTTTCGAACCGAATACCGATCTAGCGCGAAGGATGACTCAAAGCCTCGCCATCAATGGTTTCGATGGAATTGCAACCGTGCATGAACAAGCTTTGGCGGATATTGAAACCGATGTCTTGCTGTTTGTGCCAACTGATGAACCCAAAAATGCGCACCTGTTGCCAATCGATCATCCAGCTTCGACTGATCCGGTTGCCCAAGGTCGCCTAATGCGGACGCGTAGGCTCGATAGTTATCCCGAGCTATTAGACGCCGATCTAATTAAGATTGATGCTGACACATCTGAGCAGGCGATTTGGCACGGTATGGCGGCCATCCTACAGCAGACACGGCCCCTGACGATTGTGCTCGAATTTGCCCGAGTACGCTATAGTGATCCAGGCGCCTTCATCGACAAAATTCTGTCGGACGGCTTCACGTTGGCCGAGATAACCCTGGAGGCGGGAATCCAATTAACAACCCGTGACGCCATCCTCGCAGCACCTCCCACGGAAGATGTCATGCTTCTACTCGTCCGTTAAGATATCGGGTGGGGTTCAACGGGTGGCGGCAACACTAAGTCTTTTGAAGAAGATGGAGTGTCGCGATGAAGCAGCGTCGTTGGATATATTACACGGCCCGTCGGCGAGCGGAGATATTTGATCGTTGGCAACGCGGAGAATCGAAGAAGTTCTATTGGACGGAGGTTTGATCGAGAGTCGCCTTCGGTAATTTCGCTGATCTCTCCGACAGGTTGTATACCGCCTGCTGATCGCAAGCGTGGCGGCGGTGCGCCTTGGGTCGCGTCCCAGGACGTGGTGTAGCTGAAGGCTGAGGTGGTCACCGTGATTTTCGGGTAGGTTTGGGTTGCGAAGCTCAAACCTGGCGGAAGGAATCGCGATGACCGATCCGATGATGCACTTGCGTTTTCTGGTAGAGAAGACCCCGGATGCAGATATTCTGCGCGAGATGATCTCTTTTGCCGCCGAGCGGCTGATGGAGATGGAAGTCGGCAACCTGACCAGAGCCGGCCATGGCGAG
>NZ_SMBO01000021.1 GCF_004342985.1 Novosphingobium sp. PhB57 | reverse complement strand
CAGTCAACAGATACCGATGACACCACCCCGTTGGCGCTAAACCTAATCAAAATCCGGCGCTCAAACGGTCCGAAACTGACTTTTTCCGCGGCGTGTTAAGCAACCAGGTAAACGCCGCCTTGGCCTCCGGCTGAGCTCCGGCTGCGAGGAAAGCCTTTATCGTATAGCCGGCATCGCGCACCCAGGCGTAACGATAGTCGTAATTCTTCGCGCCGCCGATCCCTTCAGGCAGCGAGCTTGTCGCGGCCGCCGCAATCGCCCCGGAGGGCGAAAACAGCAGCAGCTTGAGGACGAGTACGCTACGGATGAAAGCTGGCCGGTTTTGTCCGCCATATGCGACGCGCTCCGCCCATGCTCGCCATTCGGCATCGGAAACATCTATTCGCTCGTCAATGTCTTCTACGGGCGGCACTACCAAGGGTTCACCTTCGCCTGCGATCACTGCAATGACCTCACGCTGGCCTGAGCGCACGGCAAATGAGCCTACTACCACCTCGTCGCTGCGATCTACTGCCACTCCGCCGGAATGAAGAAGAAGTCCCAAAACGTCGCCAACATGAAACACCGAGTGGCGCCCGATCTGCGACTGGTATGGACTCGCCGCCCGGCCCCTGCGGCCCGGCCTCATTTCTAGCTGGAAACGCACAGTGCCATTGATTCCTTCGATCCGGCGGGCAAGTTCTGCCCACGGCAACCGACCTGCGGTACCGCTGTTAATCGACTCCGTGAGTTTCGCGGATCCCGAGGCCGTCGTAAACACCGTCTCAAGTACGTTGCTGTCTGGAAGATACCGCCGTTCTGTCTCGTACGGCTCGTCGGGGGTAATCACAAAGCGGCCGCCCTCCTCGGCATCCAGCAGTCTGTCGAAGAGGGGCGGCGAATCCAGATTGGGAACGCACCACCAATCAATCGAACCATCAGCTCCGGACAGCGCAACCGTACGGCCATCGCCCAGCGCACCGTATGCTTCCAGCGGAAGATACCCATCTCGGCGCAGGCCTGCTCCCGAGCGAATGCCGGCTACCGATCGTACCTTTGTCAGCAAGCCCGTCACGGTCATGCAGATTGCGGTATCACGCTTATCAGCTCCTCTTCGCCAGGCTCTCTCGCCGGCTTCAACTGAAGAGCCTGATCCGGCGTTATTTGCCGGCTGCGACGCACCGGCTCAAGCATAACGACACTGCCGGTTTCCAGCGAGCGCTCGACAGCGTCGAGAACCCGCATATCCATGTATCCCTCCTCCGCGTCAGCTTCAGGCTGACGATCGTTCAAGATGCAATCAGAAAAGTACTGCGTCTCGTTGCCAAACTGCTCGACAGGTTCGAAAGCGTGAGTCTTGCTTCCTTGCGCCGTGGTTTCCTTATAGGAAATGCCGACTTTCGGGCCAAACATGAAGCATGGCGAGGCCTCGATCGTTGCCTTGGTTCCGATAAGGGTAAAGCTTTCGGCCGGTGCAGTGGCGTAGCTTACTGTGAACTGAGCCAAACGATCGCCCGGGAAAGTGAGCGTCACGGCAACAGTATCGTCGAAGTTAAAGCCGCGGCCCAGGGTTCTTGTCCCCACTGCATGTACCGAGGTGGGTTCATCACCAAACAAGTTGCGGACCGCATTGAGCGGGTAGGTTCCCATATCCGGCACCGCCCCCCCCAATATCCATTGTGCCCACGTGAGTTCTCTTCCGCGACGTCTTGCGTGAAAATTGCTGGGAAGCGCGAAGATCGCCAAACTCACCCCTTCTGGCCCGCGCCACCATTTCCACGGTTCCAGGCTCGTGATGAAGCCTGTAGGCAATCATCAGCTTTGCCCCGGACCGCTTTTGCAACGCCATGATTTTCTCGGCATCGGCAAGACTGGCCGCAGCGGGCTTTTCCAGAAGAACATGAATACCAGCTTCCAGAGCGGCAGTTACAAAATCGGTATGCAGCGCGTTTGGCGTCGCAATATAAACCGCATCTATCTCGCCCGAGCGAAGAAGCTCGCTGTATTGGTCATAAGACCAGGCCTTGATCTTGTATTTTCCAGCCAACCTCTCCGCTTTTATCGGATCGCCAGTTACCAGTGCGGCGAGCTTGGAATTGTCCGTGCGCCCGATCCCGGGCATGAAAGCCTGCTGGGATATCTGCCCGCCCCCGAAGACGGCGTACCGCACCTTTTCCTTGCTCGCGAACATGCAGAACTCCTGTGCTGAAAGGGATTGCAAAGCTAACGTTTGCAATTCCGGATTGGTTGCGGTGCACAATAAGGTGCGTTCTCAAATCCAAACTCACACGCGAACGCTGACCCTGCACTTCCTGCCGCTCCAAAATGGCGCCCCGGAGTTGCTTCGAAAAAATAAAGTCCGGGGCTCGAACTGTCGGACGAGTCGCTGAAATCTCAATTGCAGAGCGCGCGATTGCGACGTTGCGTGCTGCGAGAGCGCCGACCACCTTACCTGCGGAAGTTCTATGGGAGCCAAGCGAGAGCCTGAGGTGTTTTCATGTCATATCTGCGTTCTTGAAAGCGCGGTCCCTCGCCTCGTTTTGATCATCCAGTGGAGTCCCCTTTATGGCTCTTGCGTCTCCTATCCCCTACTCGCCATCGCTCGAAACCTACCGGCCGGACGAAGATCAAACGATCGACAAAATTAATGAAACTTTCGACGAGATCATGGAGACCACCGCGCAGGACTATGGTCATGCAGTACGGTCGGTTCATGCCAAGGCCCATGGGATTATCAAGGGTACGTTGACCGTCGTCGAAGGATTGCCGGGCGAACTTGCCCAAGGCCTGTTTGCAAATCCTGCCACACATGATGTTGTGATAAGGCTTTCGACAAACGCCGGCGACTTGCTGCCGGACAGTATCAGTCTGCCGCGCGGTATGGCGATCAAGGTCCTCGATGTTGAGGGCGAGCGGCTGCCTGATGCCGAAGGTACAACGCAGAATTTCGTATTGGTCAATGGGCCTGTATTCCAGACACCCACGGCCGACAAATTCCTCGGAAATCTAAGGCTACTGGCGAAGACCACTGACAAGCTGGAGGGAACCAAGGAAGGCCTCTCACGCGTCCTACGCAGCGTTAACACAGCCTTGGAAGCCATTGGCATCGCGAGCCCCAAGGTGCAATCGCTCGGCGGGGCGCCGAATTCGGATCCACTGGGGGAGACATATTTCAGCATCACGCCCTTTCGGTACGGCGATTACGTCGCCAAATTCAAGTTAGTGCCGGTCTCGCCGGGCCTCACGGCCAGGACAGGGACGACAATCGACGCCTCCCATAGCCGTGATGCGATCCGTGAGGCCGTACGCGCAGGGATGAGAACGCTGGAAGCTCAGTGGGAGCTACGCGTCCAGCTCTGCCGTGACCTCGAAAAACAACCTATCGAGGATCCGACAGTCGAATGGCAGGAATCCGAAAGTCCATTTGAGACGGTGGCTGTTCTTCGCGCCGACCCCCAAGACAGCTGGGATGAAACTTTGGTCTCAGCTGTCGACGAGCGGATGCGCTTTTCAGTTTGGGTAGGTCTTGAAGCACATCGCCCGCTTGGGAATATCAACCGGGCGCGTAAAGCGCCCTACGAGCATTCAGCCGCATTTCGCTCGCGCTTCAACGGATGCCCGATCCACGAGCCTTCCGGGCGAACATAAGTGAATTTCACCAAAGCCGACTTTGCGTCTGCTCGAGCTTGGAGGGTCGTTTAAAATGGCTGAGGATGAAAAAGGCACGGTCCACTACGAAGGGACCGAAGGTGGCTGGGGATCCCTTCGCGGGATGGCGGAGATCGCCTGGCGGGAGAAACCAACGCTGGCTGCCATCAATACTCTTCGGCGTCAGAACAAAGTCAAAGGGTTCATGTGCGTGTCCTGCGCATGGACCAAGCCGGCCAATGCCCACCCGCTAGAATTTTGCGAAAACGGCGCCAAGGCCACGCTATGGGAGCTGACCAGCAAACGCTGCACCCCGCAGGTTCTTGCAGGTCTTCCCGTAAGCGAGCTGAAAACCTGGAAAGACTACGATCTGGAGCAACTCGGGCGCCTAACCCATCCGATGCGCTACGATCGGGCCACCGACACTTACCTGCCCTGCGACTGGCAGGAGGCCTTTACCGCCATTGGCCGGGAGCTGAAGACGATAGATCCAGGCGCAGCAGTGTTCTACGCCTCCGGCCGCGCGAGTCTTGAAACCAGCTATCTTTACGCGCTCTTCGCACGGCTATACGGCCACAATAATCTGCCCGACAGCTCGAACATGTGCCACGAGACGACCTCGGTCGCATTGAAGAAATTGATAGGCTCCCCTGTGGGAACCTGCGTCTTGTCAGATTTCGAACTTTGCGATGCGATCTTTTTTTTCGGACAGAACACCGGTTCGAACAGCCCGCGCCTTCTTCACCCTTTGCAGGAGGCGGTCAAACGCGGGGTCAAGATCGTTACCTTTAACCCGATCCGCGAGAAGGGACTGGAGGTCTTCAAAAATCCGCAAAGTCCCGCTGAAATGTTGACACCCAAAAAAAACCAGATTTCCACGCTGTATCTGCAAGTAAAGGCGGGCGGGGACATCGCGGCGATAACTGGCCTGATCAAGCATGTTCTGGCGGCAGAAGAGAAGAAGTGGAACGAGGAAAAACTCCACGTTCTCGATATCGATTTCATTAAGCAGCATACCACTGGCTTTGAAGCGATGAAGGCGCATGTCGAAGAAACAAGCTGGCAGGAAATCGAGCGGGAGAGCGGTCTTGCCCGCGCCGATCTGGAGGAGGCTGCACAGATCTATGTCGAGGCAAAGCGTTCGATCGCCATGTACGGCATGGGGCTCACCCAGCATGTCCATGGCTTTGACAACCTCGCGGCTCTGACTAACTTGTGGCTCTTGAAGGGCAATATTGGCCGCGACGGCACCGGCATTTCACCGGTCCGCGGGCATTCCAACGTTCAGGGCCAGCGAACGGTGGGTATTTCCGAAAAGCCAGAGTTGGTGCCGCTCGACAAAATTGCCCAGCAGTTTGGGTTCGAGCCGCCGCGCGAAGAAGGCATGAATACCGTCAAGGCTTGCGAGAAAATCATATCGGGCGAAGTGAAGGCGTTCATCGGTCTCGGCGGCAACTTCATTCGCGCTATTCCCGAACGCGAGAAGATGGAAGCGGCCTGGCAAAAGATGCGCCTGACCGTGCAGATCGCCACCAAGCTCAACCGCAGCCATCTCATCAATGGTGAAATCGCCTACCTCTTGCCCTGTCTTGGCCGATCGGAGGAAGACGAGCAGGAAAGCGGCGCGCAGGCTGTGACGATGGAGGACTCGCTCTCTTGCATCCACGGTTCGCTTGGCAAGAACAAGCCGGCATCCGAGCATCTGATGAGCGAGGTGGCGATTGTGGCAGGCATCGCAAAAGCAACCCTGCCCCCTAATCCCAAGGTCACGTGGGATGAATGGACGGCGAGCTATGCCACGATTCGTGACAATATCGAGGAAACCTACCCCGAGCAGTTTCACGATTTCAACGCCCGCGTCTTCACTCCCGGCGGCTTTTACCGCGGTAATTCCGCACGCGAGCGGGTCTGGAAAACAGAAAGCGGCAAGGCGGAATTTTCTATTCCCAAGTCAATGACATCAATCGGGTTCACGCCGGCTGTCGGTCGTTACCGGCTCGTTACCTTGCGCTCGAACGATCAGTTCAACACGACGATCTACGGCTATTCAGACCGGCTGCGAGGCATTGAAGGCACCCGCGACGTCGTACTCATGAACCCCGAGGACATCGCGGCCTCGGGCCTCACCAATGGTCAAGTCGTTTCACTTGCGAGCGACGCCGGTGACGGCGTACATCGTCAGGTCGACGGGCTTACCATCACTCCGTTTCTACTGCCTCGCGGCTGCATTGCTGCCTATTATCCAGAGATGAATCCGCTCATTCCGCTCTGGTATCACGACGAGCACTCGAAAACGCCGGCTGCCAAAGGGGTCCCGGTCCGCATAGTGCTTGAGCCTTGATGCGCGCGCAGCACTCCTGGCATAGAGGCACTTTTTCGCGTGCCGAAATCAAAACGCGGGACTTTGGAAAGACTTGCCGCAAACGCTGCCGGCGGGAAACTAAGATCAGGACTGATCATTTCAGGCTGCGGAACGGCAGGTGACATGCACTACACTTATGAGTTCCAGTAAATATATTATTTTCTCCTGAAGCAAATCAGTCTTCTGGTCGTTTAGCTGTCGTCCCGTCTCTGCTCGTGCGAGTTTACGGGTTTCATATCCGATAGGAACTACTATGTCCGGCAATAGTCACGATATTTCGACACTGAATAGCCTGATTGCAACGACGATCGACAGCGTTGACGGCTATACAGAGGCTGTCAAAGATAGTGAAAATGCACGTTTCACGTCGCTTTTCACTAGCCGAGCTGGCGAACGCCGCGAAATCGCCTCGCGCTTACAGCAGGAAGTCAACAAACTGGGTGGCAAGGCCGAAGACGATGGCACCGTCTTGGCAGGGGCCCACCGCATGTTCTTGAACCTCAAATCTGCCGTAACCGGACGTGATGACAAAGCTATCATCAATGAGGTCGAAGCAGGCGAAGATCACATCAAGGCCAAGTTCGAGGATGCCCTGGCCGACCGCGAGCTTTCCCCCCCAGTGCGTCAGCTTATTGAAACCTGCTTCGTCTCCGTCAAAGCAGGGCATGACGAGATGCGCGACATCAAGCACTCGATGGAACGTTAAAAGCCTTATCGCGGGGGGCTAGCTGCCCCCCGCGCCGCTTCGCAGCTGGTTGGTTCCCTATAGAAGGCATGCCAATGAGCGCCGTGCCAGCTTCGCCAAATCGTTCCCGGTGATTGTCACAAGTATCCTGACTTTTGCCGCGGATACGCAAGGCACGCTTCTCTCTCACGGCCCGGCCGATTAGACCCGCGCAATGCTGAGCGAAGCGGGGCCAGATGGTGGAACGCCCCTTGGTGTAGGCGCTGCGCTTTAGCTGAGCCATCGCCTCGGGAAAAGTGAGAATGGCATCGATCGCCTCGGCAATAGCCGCCGGCTCTCCGACGGGCACCAGTTCGCCTACTCCGCCGGCAAGAAGTTCGCGCGCATGGATGTACGGCGTCGAAACAACAGCCTTGCCGAGTGCGACTGCGTAGCTAAGCGTCCCGGAAGTCGATTGCTGCAGATTGGGATAAGGCGTCAGATAGATGTCGCAGGCTTCTATCTGGTCGAGTAGCTCCTCCGTCTCGAGGAATCTGTCATCCCAAGATACATTGGCTGTTACGCCCAGTTCCCCGATGCGCGCTTGTAGCCGTTCGCGGTAAGCCTCTCCCTGCTCCTGCACAAGATTGGGGTGGGTCGCGCCCACGATCCGATAAACGACCCCCGGATGCCGTGCAGCAATCGCAGGGAGCGCTTCGATTGCATGTTCCAGCCCCTTGCCCGGCCCTAAAAGCCCGAATGTCATAAGGACAGGCCGGCCTGTCAGTCCGAGCCTCGCCTTGAACGTCTCTTCCCGACCGAACGGGCGATCAGGGGCTCCATGGGCAATGACAGATATACGTTCAGGGTCGGCGTCGTACAGTTTTACGAGAATGTCGCGGCCGTCCTGGGACATCACCATAATCTGCTCGGCACGCTGCAGAATGCGCTGAAGCACCGCCCGCTGATTGGGCGAGGGCGACGACAGAATCGTATGGAAAGTAACAACGAGAGGCACCTCGAGGCGGTCGACCAGTTCGCATATCAGCTCGCCGTCCGGTCCTCCGAAGATGCCATATTCGTGCTGAAGCCAGACCGCGTCTGGTTTCGAAAGGTTGATAAGTTCTGCCGCCGCGCAGTAAGCGTCCCGTTCACCCGCAGGTAGGACGCGAATGTCCGGATCGTAAAGGGCAAGTGCGGTACGGTGGTCGAGCGCAAAGACATCAAAGGAAATGTTCGGGTAATGCGCAGCGACATGCGTTTTCAAGTCCTCGGTAAACGTCGCTATGCCACATTTTCGCGGAGCGAACGTCCCGATGAGCGCAACCTTGAATGTATCCGTGAAAGATGGGCTTTTGTACCTCTTGTTGGCCGTGAACGAAGCCGCATGTCTGGAGAAGGCGTTTTGCGCGTGAAACATGCCGGCACGGATCCTATGAGGGGTTTAATTTAATAACGATAGTCCAGCTTGGTCGTTCCCCATTGATCGTACAACTTCATAGATTCATTGGGGCACCACGTCATAACAAAACGGCAGGGTAACCAAAAAAACTCTAACCCACTATGGTTAAACCTGATCTTTACTTTCAACCTCATCAGCCCGTACGCGTTATTTTGGGCAGCTGGTTTCTCAAAAAACGTTGATTTTGATATCTGTAAAAAGGCTTCGAAATGCCTGCCTTTGTTGAGTGGGCCCTTGCCATGGCTACTTTCGGTCGCCACGAATCTTCATTTTACAAGAGGAATTTATTCACAGAGATTTCCATGACACGCGCCCTGCTCGCTATTGCGGTTACAAGGATCCAGTCATGTAACCCGGAGAAAGTTGATCTGACGCCGCGCCGGTTTTGCTGGAGAGATCTTTTTCTCGACTGTGAGGATAGGAGCGCAGCAGTACGCTGCGCAGTCCCTTGGCCCTATGGTTGTCCGTCCAGTCAAGGGTAGCACACGGAAAGGTCTCCGCTGCTTGTCGACGATTTTTTTAGCGGGTGTTCGATTTTTCTTTCGCTGCGGCGCTGACACTTGGTGCCGAAGTTTCATCCGGGGCTTCCTGCCGCTTCTTCTGCATAAGCTGGGCGCGGTGTTCGTACCGGGGCACCCTGCGCCGGCTCGCGAAGCATCGCGAATTTCTGCCATTTCATATGCTTTAGTTTGGCACGGCAAGTCGCAGGAAAAGATTGCGAATGGCACTTCTTCCCGTCTGGCACGACTGAACTTATCTCCGGGCGGTCCAGAGCCCTCATCGCTCAGTTTTGGCCAATTTCCGGATTACCTCCGCTTTGCTCGAACAATCCGGGATGATCCTCGCGAAGCGATTGCAGGACTGAGACGTTGATAACGAACTCGCTTTGCCCCCTATCGCCCGCAAGCCAGATCCTGTGCGCAGCTGGAAGGATAATACCCTTATTTTCGTCGAATATATGCTCAGCGCTGTCTTCGATCGATACACCGATTTCGCCAAGCGATCGCAGCGCATCAAAAGTCACGTAAAATCGGTAGGTTTTTGCTTCCCACTGCCCGATGAACTCGACGGCTTGTCGGCGCGGCACCCAATTTCGCACAGCTGACGTGAAGGTTAGGTCAAGCATGCCGACGCCTCCTGATGGGCCTTAAGTTTAAACGCCCGGTAAGCAGAAGGTTCCCGCAGCCCTGGGGCAGCAAGCGGCCGGGCACGGCGGCTTGTGCCTCACCTCGGGCAGGGTCTTTTCGGCATTCTCGCGCGCAAGGATGATGCCGGGCGAGCCAACGCGCAAACGGGTTCACAGATTGGCACTTTCCGGCGGGCGCAACAGTTTATAAATTGTTGATTTTTTGTGCTTCCTTTTTCGCCTCACCAAATCCGCTCTTCGTATGTCTGGCACGGCCTGCCTTCCTCGCCGAAACATTGCTGGCTGATGCAAATTTCACCGTGCGGGCCGCGACTTAGTGTCCAGATTATCGAGAAGGAATGGAAATGAAGCACCTTGCAAGCGCTCTGGGAATTATCGCTGTGAGCGTTTCGGTGGCCGCGATGCCGGTAGAGGCGCAGCCCTACCGTGGCGGCGACCATGGCCGAACCGGGTCCAGCCACACGCAACGACCTGACAATCGGCAGTGGCGCGGCGACCGGGACAAAAATTGGAATCCGGCAGCAAGCTACCATCAGGGCAATTACAAGGAGCGGCGTCTTGGCCGCAATGATCGCATCTACCGCGGGAGGGATGGACGCGCTTATTGCCGCCGATCGGACGGCACGACGGGCTTGGTGGTCGGTGCGCTGGGCGGAGCGGTTCTTGCCAAATTGGTCGGCGGCAATACCCTAGGCGCGCTGGCGGGTGGTGCCGGAGGCGCCCTGGTTGGCCGTGAGATTGATCGCGGCGGGGTAAAATGCCGTTGACGGCAAAGTGTCCACTGAATTGTTAATTTCGGGAGGGGCGCCGCTAGCACCCCTCCCTATCCTGCATTGTCATTGGCTGTAATAGACGAGCAAGTACTCGATCCAAGCTTGCTGCAGAAGTAGCGATTTGCTGGGGCGGGTCCGGGCAAGCAGCCTTCGGATTAAAATCGTGCGAATTGGCCATTCCAGTTCGGCAGGTCGGCTGCGCGCCGCCTATGACCGGGATTTTTTGGGAAGTGGTCGTTCCGTCCGCACAGCGTATTTTCTTCGACAATCCCAGACCGCACGAAGGCTTCTCGCACCTGTGCTTCATCTTCGGATTGTCGCCGAATACGAAGGTCAGAGCTAAAAACTTATACGCTTCGCGCAATCGGACAATACCGTCTTTGTCGAAGGCTGACATTTCCGCATCGTCAATCACACCGAGGAGGCTATTCAAGAAAGCAGCGTAGTCCCAGAGCGAAGTAGCCATAACCGGACCCTATGAACGTCCGCGAATGACCGAAAGGGGCGGTTTCTGCGGCTTTTTGGTCGGGTACCAAGCGTGCGATGTCGACCACTAGGTTTCAGATCGCAGATCACTTTCTCGATCTTTCTCATAATGTTTGACGAGCGGAAACGCCGGCAGCCATTGCTCCCGCCGGACCATCCAGTTCTCATATGTCGGAATGAACTGGTCCGGCGCATCGAGCGAACCCAGATGTACTTCAACCTCATCCTCGTGGCGGGCGAAAACCGATGATCCGCAGCATGGGCAGAAGTGTCTGCCTGCATATTCGCTTGTTGCACCCTCTATGGTGACGGCGCTGCTAGGGAAGATGGCAGCCGCGAAGAACAGGGCTCCGTGATGCTTACGGCAATCAAGGCAATGGCAGACGCCCACACGATAGGGCTGGCCATGAGCCATGATCCTTACGGCTCCGCACAGACATCCGCCGCTTACCCGCTCCACGCAGCTCAGTCCCGACCCAGCGCCGCCTTCAGCGCGTCGATCCGCTGCGAGGCTTCAGCTTTACTGAGGCTTTCGGGCGGCAAGTCCTCGCCTGCTTCCTCGCAAAGCGTCGTGAGATAGGACGCCTGTGCGCCGGTCATCGGATCATCGCCCGAGACCCAGTTGGACGGATCTTTTTCGGTGTTCGATCCCGGATGATCCTCAAGCTTGGGATTGTGCATTTCCTCGGACATGCGCCTGCTCCTTGTTCGCTGTTCGTTCCTGAAACAATCGAATCGCCGGCTTGGTTCCCCGCATCAGCGGAGCGCGAAGGGTGTTATCGCTCTGCTCAATGAATTCTGCCAGCTCACCTTCCGGACAGTTTGTCGGCAGGACACAGCATCGCGTCCTTGTCCGGCTGCCATCCCAGAAATCGCGCGCCATTCCGAAAACGGCCAGCCGTGACCTGATCATAAACGGCCTCAACTCCAAGTCCGTCCGCTAGCGCCACGTAGTCGCCGCTCTGGTTGGCCCGCCATCAGCCCGAGCCGCTTGGTGCGCGGCCGGTGAACCCTGGCCCGCCTCATAGGGTTTGAGTGTTTTTGCCAGCGCGGCCCATTCGCCTGCAGGGCATCCCGAAACGAAGCCGACGAGGCCCAAGGCCCCATCGGCCCCATAGAAATCCAGAAGCAACAAAGCCACACCTCCGTCGTTCTTGCGTAGCCTCCCACCACACAATCGGCAGTCCTCTGTTGCTTGACCGGTCCGCCTGAGGATCGAGCAAAGTCTCGAGCGCTCGAGATTTTAACTCCGTTTCCAGATAATCTGGTACATGCCTGCCGCGTCATTTGATACTCGAGGCAATATGAAGTGGGGGCAGCGTGGGAGGCTGAACGCATTTGACCGGCATAGGAGCCGCCGCGAAGGGAAGACGCCGGCCAGCGACCCTGCTAAGAGGCCGGCGATTCATATCTTCAAGTCGTTCAGCTCTTTCGAAGGAATTTTCAGTGACGCAGCAGCTGCCTCGGCTATCGACGGGGGTGCCAGGCCTCGATCCCATCCTCGGCGGCGGCTTTGTTGAGGGCGCGTCGTACATTGTGCAAGGGCAGCCAGGTGCCGGCAAGACGATCCTGGGCAATCAGGTGGCGTTTGCGACCGCCTCGTCGGGCAGGAAGGTTCTGTACGTCACGCTTTTGGCCGAGACACACGATCGGCTGTTTCAGTCGCTTTCAACCCTCTCGTTTTTTGACAAGGCTCAGCTGGGCAGCCGTATTTCCTACGTCAGCGTGTTCCAAACGCTCAACAAGGAAGGCCTCGGCGCCGTGGTCGATCTCTTGCGAAAAGAGACCAAAAGACAGGGCGCCTCGCTGATCGTATTTGATGGACTGCTCAACGCAAGAGACCGCGCCGAGACCGATCTCGACGTCAAGACTTTCGTTGCCGAAGTGCAAAGCCAGGCGGCGTTCGTCGGATGCACGGTGATGTTCCTAACCAGCGCCCGCACGCATGACGACAGCCCCGAACATACCATGGTGGACGGCGTAATCGAAATGCATGAGGAGCTCGTAGGTCTCAGGACGGTCAGGCGCCTGCGCGTGCGAAAATCCCGCGGAAGCGCCTCGCTTGGCGGTTTTCATCAATATGAGATCGCCGAGCCGGGTATCAGCGTCTTTCCCCGCATAGAAGCAGCGCTTCGCCTTCCCTCCGTGAGCGACCAGCCCGATCTGACACCGCTGACTTCGGGGATCGAAGGTCTCGATGTGCTCACAGGCGGAGGCCTTCCAAGGGGATCCACGACTTTGGTAGTCGGGCCCTCGGGCAGCGGCAAGACGTCATTCGGGATAAACTTTCTGGCAGCCGGCTCCCACAAGGAACCCGGTCTTCACTTTGGCTTTTATGAATCGCCGGACCGTCTTCTTTCGAAGGCCTCGGCGCTTGGCCTCGATTTGCGGCGAGCTGTCGATAAGGGAGAGCTCGAAATTTTGTGGCACCCTCTGACGGAAAATCTTATCGACAAGCTGGCATACCGCCTGCTGGACGCTGTAGCCGCACGAGGTGTCAAACGGCTCTTTATCGACTCGTTGGGAGGATTCGAGCGCGCCGCGGTCCACGGCTCGCGCATGGTTGAGTTTTTTGCCGCGCTGACGAACGAACTTCGTGCACGCGGGGTCACGACGGTTGCCACCTGGGAACTTCGGGACCTCTTCTCCTCGCAGGTTTCAGCCCCAGGTCCTGAAATATCAAGCGCCCTCGATAATCTTATCCTGATGCGTCAGGTAGAGATCGGTGCGCACTACAAACGCCTGCTGTCCGTTCTCAAGGTCAGGGACCAATCCTACGCCGCAGCGCCCCAGGAAGTCATCATAGACGGTCACGGGCTCGCCATTTCGGGCCCGTTTGAAGAAGCTGTCGGTATATCGACAGGCCTCGCCCGGCCTCTTGGTGCCTCAAGCTCATGAAGCGTGATCTCCTAAAGGGCGCCTCATGAACATAGTCGTGGCTGAAGACGAGTTCCTGATCGCGGATATGCTGGTGGTTAGTCTTGAAGAGGCGGGCCACAGAGTTCGCGATGCGCCCCACGGTGCCGGAGCACTCAGGCTGATCCAGGAAGAACGGCCGGATCTGCTCATAACGGACTTCATGATGCCGCTGATGACTGGCCTCGAGCTCGCGGAAGCCCTGCGCGCTGACGACGGTTTGCGCGACATACCGATCGTGCTAGTCAGCGGAGCCCAAGGTTTGATCGCGCGCGAACGAAGTGATCTCTTCGACATTGTCATCGACAAACCGTATCGTATCGAGAGGATACTCGAGGCCCTTGCTCGATTGATCGCGAAGCCCATCGATTAAACCAGAGCCGCCGTCGTTGGCCCTGTCTTTCTAGCAATTTTGCGGCGTGACCTGCCTCTCGAAGTCGCCTAGCTTTCAGCTATGAAAAACGAGAAGGGCATATCAGGGGCGAACATGCAGCGAGAAGACGGCAACGGCGGAGCGATGGGGCAGCTTGTCGCCGGCTTGCCACAGCTTGCAGGTGATCCAGCGATCCTGGGACAAATCATCGAACACCTTCCTCTTCCTGTTTATACCGTTTCGTGCGAGGGCCTGATCACCGCCTGCAATCGCGCGGCCGCAAAGCTCTGGGGCCCAGCTGCCGAGGCGGACAAGGTCATGTGGTGCGGGTCGGTGCACCTCTACACGCCTGAGGGACGCTGCATTCCCCACGAACAAAGCGCCGTTGCGATCGCGGTAAGGAACGGCAAGCCGCAGACCGGGATCAAGGCAATTGGCGAGCGCCGAGACGGCAGCCGGTTCAGCTTTACCGCTCATGCAATGCCTCTCCTCGACGGCACGGGTGCGGTGGTCGGAGGCGTGAACGTCTTGTTTGACGTTATTGACGGCGAGAATAGCGATATCACTGCTCACCGCCTCGCCGCGATTGTCGAATCTTCAGACGACGCTATCATCAGCAAGACGCTCGACGGAACGATCACCAGTTGGAACGCGGGCGCGGAGCGAATCTTTGGTTATGCGGCTGGCGAAATTATTGGCAAGTCGATCCTGAGTCTCATTCCGCCCGAACGCCACAGCGAGGAAGACGAAATCATTCGCCGCCTGAAGAACGGCGAGCGGCTTCAGCACTTCGAGACCGTGCGCCTGCGCAAGGACGGCGAGTTTATTCCTGTATCGCTTACCGTTTCACCCATACGCCGGGCCGACGGCGTTATTGTAGGCGCATCGAAGATCGCCCGTGACATCACCGAGCGCAAAGTCAAGGACGACCTGCTCGCCCGCCAGACCGCAGTGCTCGAAACGCTGAACCAGGTCGCTGCTGTCATCTCGCTCGATCTTGATCTTGACAGGATCGTCCAGTCGGTCACTGACATCGCCACCGAATTGACCGGCGCCAGGTTTGGCGCTTTCTTCTACAACGTCACTGCCCCGGACGGCGAGTCCTACCAGCTCTTCACGCTCTCCGGAGCACCACGCGATGCTTTCGAGAGCTTTGGCATGCCGCGCAATACAGCCGTCTTCGCACCGACCTTTGCTGGAGAAGGCGTAGTACGCTCGGACGATATCCGGTCCGATACGCGTTATGGCCGTAACTCGCCTCACCGCGGCATGCCGCAGGGCCATCTTCCGGTGGTCAGCTATCTTGCTGTGCCTGTTAAATCGACGTCAGGCGATGTGCTGGGCGGACTGTTTTTCGCCCATGACGAGCCGGGGATATTTTCTGAAGATACCGAGGCTTTGATTTCGGCCATCGCGTCTCAGACTGCCGTTGCCATGGATAACGCGCGACTGCACAAAGCGGCGCAGGCAGAGGTGGAGCAGCGACGCCGGGCGGAAGGCGCCAAGGAATTGCTTCTCCATGAACTGAAGCACCGCGTGAAGAATACGCTTGCAACGATCCAGGCTATCGCCTCTCAGACATTTCGCCAAGCACCGAAGGAAGAGCTGAGCGCGTTCATTTCCCGTCTGCTGGCGCTCTCGACCGCCCACGATCTCCTGACTGAAAAGGACTGCGAAGCAGTCGGCGTCGCCCATATCGTCGCGCGGGCTCTCGGTCCTTTCCTCGATAGGGATCGTGAACGTGTGGAAATTGCTGGGCCGGCCGCCGCTGTCCCTTCGGCAAAAGCGCTCACGTTGGCGATGATACTTCACGAGCTTGCAACGAATGCTGTTAAGTACGGAGCATGGTCGAACGAAAGTGGCATCGTTACGATCAGATGGCATATCACTGAAAACGACGCAAAAAAGGTTTTGCGGCTTGAATGGTCAGAAGCGGGCGGCCCTCGTGTTTTTTCGCCTAAAGAAAAGGGTTTTGGGTCACGAATGATCCAGCGAGCCCTACGAGGCGAAGGCGATCAGGCGCAGTTCGTTTTTCGGGCAGATGGCTTGGTGTTCTCGATGAATATCGAGTTAGTGGATTAAGTGGCCGGATCCTACTAGCGGCACCTGCCGATACGCTCCCTGCGTACAAATGAGCGCCGCTAACCCGCAGCGAAGCGTACTCACCAAACGTTTCGGCAGAAAATACGTTTGCCAAAGCAGCAACTATAATCTGATATCATACGCGCTTGCATTGTAGCTGCTTGGCTATGCCGACGGCCTGACGCTCAACGCTATTTCAGGCTTCGAGAGGCTTTTCCTGACCTTTATGAATTTGGGTTAATATCGACATTTTGTCATGCCGAATTCCGGGAGGCGTCGGTGATGAAGGCGCTATCAGAAACTGAGCCAGCTTCGCGGAGAGACGCTGCTCGGCCTCGATGCGATGCCGCGCTAAAGCCTGACAAAGCGGTCCATCGTCATCGATACGGTGCCAAAACCCGCTATTATCCGCAAGGGTCACGCGCAGTTCCTTTGCGGCTTCTCGATCGGCTGCGGTAATCCCATTCATCGCGACAACGCTTTTCCCTGCATGCTTTTGCTGGATCCGAAACGGCCAATGTCCTGCCTTGGTTCCGTACAAAAAATTGGCAAAGGTCTTATCCGTCTTGGTCCGGCGCCTTTCCCAAGCCTTTGACCAAAATGCACAGACCCGGCCGGGCTTAGACACCCTCATCGCGATCGTGGAGCGAGAAAATGGCGAGGCGCAGAGGCTATCGGCGGCATTGAGGCCGCAAACCACCGCCTAACCTCAATGCCCAATCGGTGAAGAAAATTAACTTATGAGCTCTCACCCGCTTTGTACGTTCGGCTGGCCCACCTCCTCAGCAAATCTACCTTTTTAGATATCGGTTCTACTGATAGCCCGAAGGGCGGCTAGTGATGGGCAATCCGTTCACCTTATTTGGCTACTTTTGAACATATCGAACACAATTGTTTATGGCTGGATCAAGCTGCAGTTAAAACCAAAATTTAATTGATATGTCGCATAACGCCGAGATATGTCGCTATCGCTCTTTCCCGCTATCCGACTCTTGTGCAGGACCGTCAACGCCAGGCATTTCTGGCCGGTGGTTGTTCTGCTGTTGGCATGCTTCGGCGCTGTTCTTGTTGTCCTTGCCGTCACCACCAGGGCTCAGGATGACCTTCAAGCTGCGCAAGAAACGCAAGCTCTCCAAAATGCCGTTCAGTCCCTGAAACACAACATCCGTCATGACCTGCAAGACTATGCGAAGTGGGATGACGCAGTCCGCCATATCAGCAAAAATCTCGATGCTGATTGGGTCGATGACAATGTCGTTGCTTACTTGGGACGCCAACAGGGATACGAGCAGATTTTAGTTCTTGATGCGCGAAATCGTGCAATATTTGAATTCGCGAGAAATCCAGCAGAAGTTTCGGAAGCCAAAATTGTCTCCGACCCCGAATTGCTACGGTCCGCCAAACGCGTGCGCAATATGCCCCGAACCGGAAGTCCAATCGAAGCAGGCTTCAGCCGGGTCAACGGCAAATTGATAAATTATGCAGTCGCGGCGGTTGTCCCACTCACGTCAAAAGTGACTATTCCTGCTAATCTTCCTTCCCACATCCTGATCTTGGCTGACACCGTCGACAACGGCAAGCTTGCACACCTTAACGAAAACCTCAGACTTTCAGACCTTCGTTTAACGCTTGGCCATCCCAATGCCGCCCTGCGGTCACTCGCGCTGACGGACACCGACGGGAGCGTGTTAGGCTGGCTGCAATGGACTCCGAGGCGGCCTGGAACCGACCTTTTGAGGCGGGTCGCCCCGATCATCATCGGCCTTGCAATTTGTTCGGTCCTGGCGGCATTGCTCATTCTCCAGAACGGGCTTCGAGCAGTTGAAGCTGTCCGGCAAAGCGAACTTCGCGCACGGCATCACGCTGATCACGATGCTCTGACCGGCCTTCCCAATCGCCGTGCGTTGCTATCCAGGATCTCCGCGCAGCTTGCGCTGGGTGATGACCCTACATTGCTGTTCATGGACATGGACGGCTTCAAGGATGCCAATGATGTCTATGGCCATGCCGCAGGCGACTTGCTGCTCAAAGAGGCAGCAGCACGGCTCTTGCTTTGCACCCAGGGCGCATTTGTTGCACGCGCCGGCGGCGATGAGTTCGCTGTCTTGCTTAGCGGCGACAAGTCCCACGAGGCAGACACCATCTGCGAACGCATCATCGACGCCGTTCGCTTACCCTTTTCCATCGGGCACTACACGGTGACACTTGGGATCAGCATCGGTTGCGCAAGGGGTGAAATGCTCGGCGCCGAGGGCCAGGATGAACTGATCCGCCGCGCCGACGTAGCGATGTATTGCGCTAAAAACGATGGCAAAAATTGTAAGCGCATATACGCACCAGCACTCGATGAAGGTCATCTATTGAGGATGAAACTGGAATCGGATCTTCGGGCCGCGATCGAGCGAGATGAACTATATGTTCATTTTCAACCCATCGTGTCCGCCGCGCATAACATTATGGTGGGAGTTGAAGCGCTTGTGCGCTGGCGTCATCCTGAGCACGGTGATGTCCCACCTGACGTTTTCATTCCGATAGCCGAGCTAAGCGGCTTGATTAACGCGGTCGGCAAGCACGTTCTTCGGCATGCCTGCCTCTCGGTACGAGAGACGGCGTTGGAACTGGCCGTTAACATTTCACCGGTGCAGTTCTGGGACCGCAACCTCCTGGACGATGTTCGCGATGTCCTGCAAGAAACAGGGTTTCCGCCTGAGCGACTCGAACTGGAAATAACGGAAAGTCTTCTTTTGAGACGTCCTGATAAGGCTGCAGAAGTTATCAGCGGCTTGCGGAGCTTAGGCATCCGGATTGCCTTGGACGACTTCGGGACCGGTTACGCCAGCATCGGCTACCTCCAGCGCCTTAAGCTGGACCGTATCAAGATCGATAAGGCCTTCGTTGCCCCTTTGGGCAACGAAGAACGGGCCTGCGAAATGATATTGTCCATTGTAGCGCTCGCCAATGCTTTCGACGCTCAGGTTACTGCCGAAGGCGTCGAGACAGAAAGCCAAGCGCAAATTGCCAAAGTAGCCGGATGTAGTAGGATGCAAGGTTGGTACTTCGGGAAGCCTGTCGCGGCCGGCAAGCTCATGACCCTGCTCGATCCTCGTTTGATATCCAATGTTGCGTGATCGCGTAAGTTACGACGATTTAAAATTGAGCGCCGGGCGCTGAAATCTGCCGCCGCCCACCGCCAGTTCGGCGAACCCGGTAAAGTTCCCTGACAAGCTTGGCGAGACAATTGCACGGCGCGGCCGCCTCTGCAGAGTATATAGGCACTCTAATCTGCGCGGTGAGCAGACTGATAGCGGCCGTCCGAAACCCTTTAACGACCCTTGCTTCTACCTGGTCTCAGGCGGCGCCTTTGTCGTCTCATCCTGCGCTTTGTCAGCGAAACGACGAGAACATGTTACAACCTTGGCCCATTCATACGAAAAGCGGTGTGTGCTTACAGATCGACGGCTCCGGGTCGGGGCCGGTCGATCCACTGTTAACGCGGTCGAAACAATGTCGCTGCGTCCGAAGGATCACTCTCACCGGCGCCCGGCGTCCAGGCTGCTGCGTTCATGGACAAGACCGGATGGCACATGAGCGACAAGCTCGAGTTTCCCTCCCGCATCGATTTTGGGGGGAACGCGCGGGATAGCCGCAGGTTAGGCTTGCAGACAGGGAGCATTGGCATGGACGAGCGGATTTCGGATGCGGTGGGGGCAGGGGCTGCACGCCCAAGTGAAATTCCGGCCAAAGGTTGGAAACAAGTTATCTTGCGGGCTTGGAGCGAAGCGAGCGCCGACAATCTGGGGCTTATTGCATCGGGGGTGGCATTTTGCGCCGTCCTCGCCCTCGTGCCCACTCTTGGCGCGATCGTTTTGACCTATGGTCTTCTAGCCTCTCCGGAAACAGTAGCCGCCAACATCTCCTCCCTGACTTCGATGATGCCCGAAGACGCCGCCCGGCTCATTGGCGAGCAACTCGCCAATGTTGTTAAGACCTCGGACGGCAAGAAGGGGTTTGGCCTGCTCATTGCCCTGGTGATTGCACTCTACGGTGTGATGAAGGGTGCAACCGCTCTGATAACTGCGCTCAATATCGCTTACGACGAGGAGGAGACGCGGTCCTTCATCAAGATCAACCTGACCGCGTTCAACATAGCTGCCGGAAGCGTCCTGGTCGCAATATTGGCAATTTTGGCGATTGCCGCGATGGCGAGCCTGGGCAAGCTCTTGCCCTATGCACCGGCCTATCTGGCGCCGCTGGTTACTGTGTTTACCTATCTCGTTGTGGGCGTCACCGGAACCGGTCTTGCCGCTGCAGTCTATCGCTTCGGTCCCAACCGCGCACACGCCAAATGGGTTTGGCTAAGCCCAGGGTCGATTTTCACATCCGTTTCCTGGATGGTGATCACGCTGGGATTCGGCCTTTACGTTGCAAACTTTGGAAATTACGATGCGACTTATGGTTCCCTCGGCGCAGCGATGGTGCTTTTGACATGGCTTTATCTCTCGGCATTCGCATTGCTGCTCGGCGCTGAGCTTAATTGCGAGCTGGAACGACAGACAACCCGCGATTCCACGACCGGGGATGAGCGTCCGCTAGGGAAACGCGGCGCTTATGCCGCCGATACCGTTGCTTATGAAGCTCCCCTCGTACGCAAAGATGTATGATTTCAAGCGCCAGCTGGAGGCTCTGATATCCAGCGCGAAAACGAGTTAAGCAGCGCCGCGCAAGCGAACCAAGCTGCGAGGGTAATCTTGCTGGACCTGCCTGCGCATCGGCAAGAAATGACGTATCGAAGCTCTCGCTTTTGCCCCGCCACCTTCTCACTATATATTGAGCTTTTTTCGCACTTCACGGCAAGATTTCGTCGATCATCCATCATCTGAAAGCATTTCATTGTCAGAAGTAGCCCCTCCAAGCGCCACCGTGACTGAGCGACTGTTTGCTGGATCAGGTGAGATCCGCCGCCTCGCTCGCGCGGTCGATTGGGCAGAAACGCCGCCTGGTAGGATCTATAGCTGGTCTCAGAGCCTAAGAGCGACAGTTCGTCTTTCGGTCACACTGTCTGAAGCAGGCTCTCGAAAACGCAATGGGTCTGAGCTTACCGACGAGCCCGTCTTGAGATAGTGGTAGTTTAGACGCGTTGAAGGGTGAGCCGCAGTGCTGATCCAAGCCAACGTTGTTGGCAGTTGCGCGCAGAGCCAAATAAGCTGGTAATCGCTTCCTTCTGCCAAAGCAGGATTTAGCCGGAACGCCGTTCTGCTTGTTTTGACCCCAAATAGAACCGCATGCGGTACGAGGGCCCAAGTTGTCAGCGCGACGCCGAACCGAAGATCCTCGCCGGCCCGGCGGGTAGCGTTCAGCTAAATGCCTTGTCCCTGTCCTGATTGACAAAGGCGCCGCGAAGCTCCTGCACATTCGGTTTGCGCTTCAATGCGATCTTTCCATTCTGCCATTCGATCAGACCCAGGTCTTCGAAAGCAGACAGCCAACCGTCCATGGGCCACTGTCCCCATCGCTTGTAGAAGACTTCGGCATTTCGCACGATGTCTGAAAAATGCTGCAGGGGAGGATCGAAAGTGTCGTGGTATTGATGGAACGCCCCAACCCCGGCGCCGCCCATGAACAGCATCGAGATCCCTGCAGCTTTGCTGCGGAAGCCGAAATCCGTATCCTCGGCGCCATATCCAGTGTACGCCTCGTCAAAGCCGCCCAGGCCGAAAAAGCGCTTGCGGCGAATTGCGAAGACAAGAGACCAGAACAGTCCAGCGTTGTCTTCCTCGCGGAGACCTTCTGCCGAAAAATCGCGAACCGGATGGGGAGAAGCTGTTCTCTTGAGATCAGCCTCGCTCCACTCTCCCCTTGCGTCTCCCGGTTTCAGGTAGAAGACCTCCGCGCAAATGAGCGCATCGCGTTGAATCAAAATCTTTTCGGTTAGTCCTAAAAGCCTGTGCATGGGAATGCAGTCGACATCGAGGAACAGCAATGTCTCTTCTCTTGCGGCCCGTGCTGCCGCATTGCGGGCAGCGGCGAGCGGCAGGCCCTCAGCTTCCAGCCGCAAGACCCGTGCGGGAAACGGCAGCGCAGGGAGGACGACGGGGGGCTGGCTCCCCATGTCGGCAATTATCAATTCGCCGGGCACTGCCTCGCTGCGGCGTAGACCCTCGATGAGCTGCGCCAGATGATCCGGACGGTCCTTGACCAACGTAAGGACGCTGAGGCTCATAGCGTTCCTCGCCATAAATCGAGACGGTAATGAGGGCAGCGTTCCTCCAGGACTATCTCGGTTTTGTCTCGAAGCGCGGCCTGAAGCTTGGCGACCGCTTCGTCCCCTGTCTGGGGATAGTCTGTCTCACCCGTCCAGTGAACAAGCAGGAGGTCTCCGCCCGGCAGCAAATGGCCATCGATCCAGCGAGCAGCGCGCTCAAGATCGCCGTCGTCCCAGTAATAGGCCACTTCGGACAATACGGCGAGATCGAATGTCTCCTCCGGCGCGCTGCCGGGAAAGGCCATTTGCGCAAAGGATACCTGCGGCGCCGTGGCGCAGCGCTTCCGCGCAGCCCGTAAAGCTGTGGCACTGACATCAATTGCCAGCAAGGCTTCGCACGCAGCTGCAAGCTTGCTTGTAAGAACGCCCTTGGCACAGCCGACCTCGAAGCCGCGGCGATAGGACCTTCCCCCCAGAGCACGGACCGTATGGTCGAACTTGGAACGTTCATAGGCGCTTGTCTCGAGGTCCCAGGGATCTTCGTCGCCCTGGAACATCCGTTCGAAATAATCGGCCTCCAAACTCGACGACCGGCGGTTCATGGTTTTCTCCGCACATAAAGAGTATCATAGGCTGGCATGCGCAGCCGTTCTTTAGCCAACCGAAACCCGGTGCCGTGCGAACCTGTCAGCTGGCTGCGGTGAGCGCGAAGCGCATGACGCCGTCTTCCCCCCGGCAGTTTGGCTGTCCGCAGGACCTGGTTTTTATTGCGCGCTGGCGCGTCTGCCCAAACAACGTATTCAGCAACGATCAAACGCCGTCTCGCTCTTGATTGAACAGCGTAGGCAAGGCGCGCAGCTGCGGCGTGGTCGCAGTGGGGTTCACCGAGCGCGGTCACTGCTATTGCATCGACCCTGCAGCGACGGCAGAGCGCGGACAGAACGCTCGCCGATCGATCAAAAATGGGCTCACCGGGAGCGGCGGGCGAAGCGTCTTTCCAGTCAAGGTGAAACCGGTTCAGCGCGCGGCTAGCTGTAAGGCGAAACAGCGCATGCCCAGCCTCGGCCTTTCTTCTTGCGGCCAGACGCAGAGGGGTGATGCTGTCCGCCTCGTGAGAGCCCGATCCGTCGGTAAGGTAAGCGATCCCTGCCAGAGTTCCTGCCGCCCAGGCCTGCGCGATAAGCGCACCTGTCCCCAGCGTCTCGTCGTCAGGATGAGGGGCCAGTACGAGCCATCGTCGGCGCCGCCACGGGTCTGCGTTTAGAAACATGCTTACCATAAACCGTCCCCATCACCCCACGCATCTCGCTCCAGCCACGCTATCGCTGCCTGATCGCGTGCGTAGTCCGGACCCGCCTGGCGTAGATAAAGCGAAAGATCGCGTATGATCTTGTCGATCCGCTGCCCGTCCATCGCACTGCGCGTTCCCACGATCCGGGCGGCTAGCTCCATCACATCAAGCGCGGCGCGTTCCACGATACCCCGGGTCATGCGTGCAAAAGCCGGACCATCCGGGTCGTTTCTGGCAGCCCGCAAGGCGCATTCGCGAACCCAAAGGTAGGCCGTGCGCGTGGCCGCGACGCTATGCGCGAACTTGGCGCGCTGAAGCGGATCTTCGCGAGCGGTTTGGGACATGGCGGTACGGGTCTCTGTCAACAGGGCTTCAATCCCGCCTAGCTGCACCGCGGTGAAGCGCCATGCCCCTGTCGTGAACCGGGGGTCCCGATCATAGTCGCCAGGCCCGCCCAGCAGGGCGGCAGGATCAGGTTCAAGCCCGGTCACGTCGTAGCAGCCGCTTACGCTCGCACGCATCCCGCGTACGCGCCACTGTGACAAGTCGGCCCGCGCCGCTTCGTTGGCTCGAACCACTACCATTCTACGCTCGCTTTCATGGCCCTGCACAGTGATGACACAGTGAGCCAGTCCCCCTGCCCCGCTGGCAAAAGTCTTGCTGCCTTCAAGGCAAAGCCGACCTTCCCCGTCGCAATTCAGATGTACGCCGGGCAAAGGTTCGGTGGCCCATACGCCGTAGAAGGCTCCGGTTCGCAGCTCCTGGCAAAGCCAGCTATGCTGGCCAGCTGTACCATACCAGTCGAACAAGGCCATGGCATTGACATGTCCCTCGTAGAGCCGCCCGACGCTCAAATCCGCCCGGCCAACAGCGCGAAGGACATCGAACATCTCGCGGTGCCGCTCCTCCTCGCTGGCAAAGATCATGCCGCCACTCGCCTGCGGAGCGAAATCCTGATGAAGCCCGGCGGATGCAAGTTCCTGCATGCTTTCCGACGGAAACATGGGTTCTGCATCGTACCCGGCACCAAGATGCTCAAGCCGCGCCGCGATAGCCGCTACACGCCGCGCGGGGCCTTCATCCGATGCCGGTGAGAATATTCTCTCAATCACTTTTTACATTCCTGCTGCTGCATGACGTTGGCGGCACATTGCGCAAGCCACGTTGCCGCCTTGCGGGCGCCTTCCACGTCGCTCAGCAGCGCGCGCGCGGCCGGCTTCAGTGCCACCCCCTCTTCCAAAAGCTCGGGCCAGCTGGCCGGGTGAGGCCATTGCTGCAATACAAGCGCAGCACCAAGGGCGGAAAGGCCCTGAGCGGTCACCCGCTGCTCGTCGTAGGGCCTCGTCTGCGGTATGCAGATGAACGGTTTGTCCGCAGCCATGACCGCTCCCACGACACCGTCACCGGCAGCGCCCACGACAATCGACGACTGCGCTATTTCGCGTTCAGGTGCTTGCACCCAGCCTGCAAGAACGAGATTGGGTGGGCATTGCAACGGTGCAGTGACGGGGCCAATGGCGCGCCATTCCCAGTCCGGACAAGCTGCCGCCGCTTCTGAGAGGAATTGCCCGTCGCCGGGCGCCCCACCCTTACCGAAAATTACCAAAACCCGCCGAGCATCCTGGCTGTTGGCGGGACCGGGGGATGTTACCGGCGGCGCAGCGATCCCAGGGCAATAGAAGCTTTTGTTGCGAACCCAGCTTGGTATCCCGCTCGGCTCCAAGGATTGGTGAAAGGGTGTCAGCAAGCCCGTGGCACCGCGAAATGCATCCAGGTGAGCAACATCGTTTCGCCTGCCGTTCAAGCGCACGTAAATTGTCGGGACCGATGCGAGCCGCGCCAGCATCGCCACTTCAGCCGAAACATCGATGATCATCATGACAGGCCTTTGCGCAGCAATCCAGGAAGTCATCCTCGCTACGCGTTCGCGCACTCCCCGATGATCGATGGGTGCGTAATGAAGTGCATCCGGCCTGGATACGGCGTCGTCGGCCCCGTCGAACTGCTTGGAGCGGGGCCGGTCGTCAGGTAGGTCGATCCCGGCACCGCCGATCCCTGTTCCCAGCAAAACCACCGGCCAGTCGATGGCGCTGGCTATGGCATCAGCGCGGGCACGGTGGCCGGCGCCGTGATGGTGGACATAATAGCCAATCGGGCGCAGCCTCATGGAGATAACTCCAATACCATGTCGTGAGGCATTGGCGCCAGGAACGGCTCCTCGGCAGCGATCCTTTCAGCGCCGCCCGGCATAGCCCGCAGGTGACGGCGCCATAATGCCCGTTCACGCCAGTGCTCGAAAGCCGGCGCGAGCGGCTTTTCTCCTTTGCCTGCCAGCTCGAACAGCTCATTCATGGCAGCTGCCATTCCCCCGCTTGCCCTGCCCTCACGCCGCGGCGAAACGAAAGTATAGACATTCAACGGGTGCGCGAGCCTGGCGCCCTTGGAAAGGGCGGCATTGACCAGTGCCTGGTCTTCGCCTGTCTTCAGCAAAGGCACACCGCCGCACCGGACGTAAAGATCCGCGCGAATAGCCAGTGATGCTCCTGTGTGATCGCCGTGGCGGGGAGGTGCATCCCAGGCGACCGGGTCCAAGGCATCTTCTATCTTGCGCACGGTCTCCCAGTAGCGATCCCAGGCGCTGCGAAGCCTGCTTACGGGGCCTGGAAGGGCCTCATTGTCCTCGATGATGATCTTTCCGCCAACCATATCGGCACCTCGCCGGAGGGCTGCTACGATATTGGCGAGCCATCGCGGCGGCGGCCGGGTGTCCGCGTCGGTGCTGACCAGGACACCGCGTGAAGGGTCCCCGAGCAGCGCAAGCCCGGCATCCATCGCGCATCGACGCGCAGAGCCTGCGTGTGCCAGCTCTTCTGGAAATGTGACGTCAAGCGTATGAACGTCGATCCGGCCCTCATGAAGGCGCTGCGCCTGGGCAATCGCCTCAAGGCTTGCGTCCTGCGAATTGTTGACGGCGATTACTATCCGCACCGGCACCGGCCAGTCTTGTGCCGCCAAAGCAGAAAGCAGGATGGGAAGTCGCTTCGCCTCATTGCGAGCCGGTACGCAGACGCACAGTTCCAGGTTTTGAGACTCTTCCCCCATCCCGGTCCATTCAGGCATGACGAGCAGCAGGCGCGATCGGCTGGCAAGCGGCGAAAACTTCAGCCGGTCCCGGATGACGCAGCGAAATGCGGTGACGATAAAGCGCCTCATACCCATCGACCATCCTGGCCGCGTCGCATGTTCGCTCCGCGCGCTGCCGACAAGCGCTCCGTTCCAGCCGAAGAGCTGCCAGTCCAGCCTCGGCGAGCGATGCCACATTGTCAGGCTCGGCCAGGGCGCCGCAGCTTGCATCCAGGATTTCAGGGATGGCGCCGCGCGCGAACGCGGCGACAGGCACACCGCAGGCCAAGGCTTCGGCCACTACCAGGCCATAAGGCTCGTCCCACAACGGTGTGCAGAGGAACGCCCGCGCGCCGCCCACCAGACGTGCAAGCTCGGTATGGTCAAGATGGCCGACGTGGATGATATTGGCGTCAAGCTGGGGCGCAATGTGCATCCGGTAATATTCGCGGTCAAGAATGGGTCCTGCAATCCGCAGCGGTAATCCGATCTGGCGGGCCGCCTCAATCGCAAAATGCAGACCTTTTTCAGGCACAATCCGGCCGTACCAGACCAGATAGGCGTTAGGGTCAGGCTGAGGTTGATACGAGAATTTGTCGAGATCGATACCGTTGAGAATAACTTCTTCGGCTTTCGCGACATGTTCCCATAACTGACCAACGGACTTTGATACGGCAACGAATGCATGATCGTTTGCCTTGCATAGCCGGATGCCGCTTTCCAGCCAACAGAACGGCGGCGTGTGCAAGGTGGTAACCATCGGCATAGGCAGCGTATCAGCCAAGGTAACCGGCAGATAATGCAGTGAATTATTATGGATGATGTCGAAATCGCGATCACGTAGCCCATTCATGAGGCTGAGATAGGCATGGTGCTCCTTGAAAAAGGCAACATCCGTTGCCTCGGCGGTACCCACATCGTCCAGCGACGTCTCGGTGCAGATTGCTTCCAGTCCGAGACCGAATTCCGAGCGAACCGATGCAAATACTGTGACCGCGTGCCCGCGGTCACGCAAAGTTCTCGCCAGAAGGTGTGTGTGCATCTCCAATCCGCCCGCGAAAGGTTCTGCTATCGGATACTTGAGATGGGCGATGATGCCGATCCGCAAGGGCGAGTTGTTCGCCCCTGCCAGACCGATCGGCACGGCGACCGCACGTCGTCCCAAGCAAGGCCCCAGTAGGGCGTCAGGTTGCGGGCCGTGCATCCAGGTCGACCTCCATTTCGCGCGGCCAGTGACGCAGCGCGCGGCAGGCCTTGAGGAACGCGCCGGCATCCTTGGCACCGTCCAGTTTCAGGCAGGCCTCGTCGAGATCGCCGGCGATCCCGGCCTTGGCGAAGATCGCCTCCGCCGCGCCGGTGTAACCGATGAACTT
>NZ_SMBO01000020.1 GCF_004342985.1 Novosphingobium sp. PhB57 | reverse complement strand
ACATGGGCCTGCGACAACAAGGCCTACATCAAATGGGAATGCCGGGATGCGTGATCCCAACCCGATTCAATTTCCATACGTGAGGTTGCTCAATCGCGCGGGGTTCCCCGCGTTGATGATCGGCGGGTATTGAACGGTATTCTCTGGCGGTTCCGCACCGGCTCGCCTTGGGCGGAGATACCCGAGCGCTATGGCCCTCCGACGACCTGCTACGACCAGTTCGTCCGCTGGCGCACGGCCGGGGTGTGGGATCGACTGCTCGCTACGGTTTCCGCCGCCTTTGAGGGTGACATTGTAATGATCGACTCCACCTGTGTCCGCGTCCACCAGCATGGTGCGACGGGTAAAAAAGGGGAGCCAGTGATCGCGGCATGGGAGGTTCCCGAGGCGGCTCACGAGCAAGATCCATACCCTCGTTGATGCTGACGGTCGTCCCGTTGCTCTGCGACTGACCGGCGGACAGGTCCACGACAGCCAGGAAGCCGAAGCCCTACTTAAGGCCATGCCTGAAGGCGCTACATTGCTGGCCGATAATGGCTATGACAGCAATGCCATCCGTGAAGCCGCCGCCAGTAAGAACGCTTGGGCAAACATCCCCTCGCGCTCCAATCGCAAGCAACGCTCCCCCTTCTCGGGCTGGGTCTATCGCCAACGCAATCTCGTCGAGCGGCTCTTCAACCGCATCAAGCACTTCCGCGGCATTGTACGCCGCAACCATTACGACCAATGCGGACGCCGCCGAGATTGTCACATGCATCGCAGTTCTACCACTTCCCTGCCAGAACGTCAGAGCTGCCTACAATAGGCTAGGCCTCGGCTAGTGGACGATGATTGCGGCGAGTACGAACAAGGCGATGCTGCAGAGGGAAGCAACGCAAGCGTCGCCGACGCCGACGAGAAACGGCACGTCCAATTTTCGTGCGAACCAGCGGGCCTGGGTAACGAAATACCATAGGGTACCAGCACCAATCACTCCGGCCGAAATGATACGCGTGCCTGCTAACGGCAGATTCGGTGCCAAAGTGCCTATCCCCAGCATCAATGCGAACGGGGACGCCGTGTAGCACTGCGCGTAAAAGGGACGGCGCAGGCTCGCTTGGTTCAAGCGTCTGTGCTGGCGACGCAAGAGGCGGACCGCCATCATTAACGGAAATAGACTGAACAGCAGCATCCTGAGCGTCAGCAACCCCAGGTCGCTGTCGACCAAAGCCGCCAAGCCGCGCGTGTCAGATAGAATTGGGTTGCGCGCAACCGTTGCAACTTCGAGCCCGTGCGAAATGAGCAACGTCAGAAACAAGAAAAGAGGTGGACGGATCGCGTCGTCATACTGCTCTTCCGGCCGATCAGAGACTTCGCGATCGGCATAGTCCATCATACTCTGAGGTTGGACGATCGTTCGCCAAAGGGTTATTGGATAGAAAATTAGCCAGCTCATGACGCTGTAGAGGGCTTCATCGAGCGACTCGATGATTTTCATGAAATCCATGCCCATAGCTTCGCGCGTGCGCCTCAGCCTGTCGAATGGATTACATGAGGACGATCGATCGAAGTCCCCAGCTAGAACAGCTGCAGCCAGCTGGCTTCATGCAGGCCTTAGGCGGCTCCTGTGAGATTTAGACGTTTCGCCTGACAGGGAAACGCCGAGATTAGATCGCGCTCTGCCACAAAAGCCGACGGGCCGGAACGGCGCCTCGGAATTTCCAGCGTTAACGGCAGCAATGGGTGGACACAAGCTTGGCTTGGGACAATGCCGCCATTCGTGACTGTGATCGCGAACGACAGTCTTTTCCGAGAGCGATCACTCCACCGGCCGCCAGGCGATTTCTGCCAATGGATTATGCGGTCGGACAAACCATTCAGAAAACTGACATGAATATTTTCCATCGGCTTTGGCGTCCCCTTGAAGCAAGACGCTAATCCCGATAGCTTCGCGCCAACAGGGAAATTCATATTTCAGTTACTGGGAAGACATCGATTGCGTGCTTGCATCGCGAAAGCCATCGGTGCGGTCGCAGTTCTTACTTCGTCGAGTGTCGGTGCGCGAACGCAAGCGCCAGAACTGGACGTTCCAGCGCAGCCCTTGTCCAACGCAATCGCCATCCTGGGGCGGCAAGCTGCAGTCGAAGTCTTGCTAAACGCGCCGGGAGCGGAACGGCAGCGCACAAACGCCGTACATGGCCGCGTTTCGGCGGGTGAAGCGCTGGCCCGGATGATCCAAGGCATGGGGCTGTCCGTCCGCGCCGTGGCACCCGGCGTCTACCTGATCGTCAAAGCCCAGCCAAGCATTCGTAAAACACCGCGGGTGTCCTCGCTTCCGGTCGAGAATGCACCGGAAATCCTCGTTTCCGCCCGCCGCCGCCCGGAGCGCGATCTTGACGTGCCGCTGCTGGTCAACCACCTCAATCGTACGGCGCTGGAAAGGGGGGCTGTGCGAACGCTGGCCGATCTGGCGCGCATCACCCCCGGTTTCGTCGCCACCGGGCAGACCAGCAGCGCCACCCCGCTTCTGGTGATGCGCGGCCAGCGCCGGTCGATTAGCGACGAAAATCGCCTGCCCCTTGTTGTCTATCAGGACGAAGTGCCCTTGCCCAATCAGGCCGCGCTTTCGCCTTTATTCGACATGGCATCGGCAGAAGTTCTGCGCGGTCCGCAAGGTACTCTATTCGGTCGCAATGCGACAAGCGGTGCAGTCCTGCTGCGATCAGTGCAGCCGGGCTCTGGTGTGCCGTCCTATATCGAGGGTGAGGGGGGAAATTACGGGCTGAACCGGCTGGAAGGCGCCGTTGAAGTGCCTCTCACACAAAGCCTGACCCTGCGCGTTTCCGGCCAGCGGGTTCGGCGGAGTGGCTATACGCGGCTGCATTCCGGTGAGCGCACCGACACTGTCCATAGCGATGCGATGCGGGCCATACTGGGGTTCGATCCCAATGGTCCGTTACGCTCGACGACGACATTAGATCTGTTGAACGCCGATGAGATGGGCGCTGCGCTGATCCTCACCGGGGTCTACAGCGGCGGCAGCGTGCGCAATGCGCAGAACGCGCCTTACTTCGACTGCGGCGCCGGAGCCTGCGACATCGACAGTTACCTCGATTTGCAGAAAACGCTGGCGCGGCGGACGTCGCAGTCTAGCGTATCTCCGCAATTCCAGCGCCGATTCCGAGGCATCGGCAACGTGACGGAATTCGGCGACAGCGATCTTCTGGTCCGCAACATCGTCGGCCTTCGCACGACCCGCGTGAACTATGCCCTTGACGGCGACGGGACACCGCTGCCGATCTACGATTCCGTAAGTTCCGCACAATTGCGGCAATGGACCGAAGAACTGCAAGTTCAGGGCCATGCCGGAAAACTGCGCTACATCGCCGGAGTTTTCTATCTGGAAAGCGCGCCGGACGGGCCGGTTGTGCAAAGCGTCTCCCGCTTGACCCGGCCCGACAATCCGCCGTCGCACGCGGTCAGCTACCAGACGTTCCGCAGCGCTGCTTTGTTCGGGCAGCTCACCCTGCCGATAGCGGCACATACCACCGCCGATGTGGGCCTGCGCTACACGGGGGAGCGCAGCAGCGGCTGCGCCTTGCGATCCGCCACCGTTGCGCCGCTGTCCGAACAGGAATGCCTGGCCAACTGGGGCACCAGCGCACAGGCGCGGTCGGGCCGATTAACCTGGACTTTGGCCCTGACCGGCAGGATTGGGGACCATAGCGTCTACCTTACCAGTCGGCGCGCTTTCCGGTCCGGAGGGTACAACACGCCGGCGCTGGGTGGGACGCTGAAGGTTTTTCAGACCTTTAAGCCAGAAACGCTGACGGACTTCGAACTGGGGGCGAAAGGGCGCATCAATGTCGCGGGAATCACCGGTTCTTATGCAGTGGCGGGCTACCTTGGCCTCTATGACGACGTGCAGCGCGCACTCTTTCCCGACGTAAATTTCGATGGCGATCACGATCTGGCGACCGATCCGCTGACTCTTTACATCAATAGCGCTAAGGCCCGGATTGTGGGGCTGGACGTTGATTTTTCACTCGATCTGGGGGCGCGGACTCATCTGACACTGACCGGATCGTGGATCGATCCGCGTTACACCCGGATCGATGCGCCTTCTGTGCTGACCGCATTGCTGGGTGGTGACCCCTTGAACAACCGGTTTACCTACACGCCGACCTTCAGTGGGGCGCTGGCCCTGTCGCGCGAAATCGCGCTGCCGGGAGCGCTTGGCAACCTGGGGCTAAGCGCCGATTATGCCTACGTCAGCAGCGTCCGTCTGACCGAGCGACCAACCGAAGCCTTTGCCCGCCAATCCGCCTATGGACTGCTGGGCGCCAGCGTGACTTGGCGCAGACCCGGCGGAATTCCGGTCGAGTTCGAGCTTTGGGGCCGCAATCTGACGGACCGCTTCTACGCCAGCGGAGGCGGAACGTTGAACCCGGCCTATACCGCCGCGACGATCATTCCGGGGCCGCCACGCACAATCGGGGTACGTATTCGCTACAATTTCGACTGAAAACGCGATTTACGGCGCCACAAGTTCCGCGCGGGTTGCGCTTTCATTCTCCACGCGCGCCACCCCGGCCAGTTCCAGACTCTGAAGGAATCCGCGTGTCACGCCGATGCGGAACGTGCCGCTGATCGGATGGCTTGCAATCGCCGGACTCGAGACGATGATCTCTTGCGGACTGTAGCGATTGACCTCCGCCACGGCCTGCGCCAGCGGTACGCGGTCGAAGGCGATGACGCCGCTACGCCAGGCAAGCCGCCGCTCCACCTCCGCCGCTGCGGTCCGATAGCTGCGACCGTTCCAGACCAGTTCCTGACCGGGCTGCAGCACCGTCGACTGCGCGGCGCGGCCGTCGGCTGCAGGCATATCAACGCGGACCTGTCCTTCGGCCAGCGTCACATCCACCCGGCCCTCGACTGTGCGAACTGCGAACTGAGTGCCCAGCGCGGTCACCGTAACTCCGCCGGCCGTGACCGTGAATGGCTTGCGTGGGTTTTTAGCGACTTCGAAGAATGCCTCGCCTTCGCGGATCGTGGTGCTGCGGCGCGTGTCGCTTTCCGCCACAGTCAGAGCCGTGGCAGTATTCGCGGTGATCACAGAGCCATCGGTCATGCGGAAGGTGCTCTGCTGCCCTACGCCTGTGGAGATCACACGGCTGTCGGCAACCGCCTGCGCCACTGGAGCGGAGGCTTCGCGGTGCCGCTGGACAGCCACCGCGCCGCTGACCATCGCAAGCGCCAAACAGGCCGCCATTGCCGGACGGACCCATGCCTTGCGGCCACGGCGGTTAGCCAGAGCACGTTCGCGGATCTCAAGAATGCGGGCTTCTGTCCGCATCGCCGCAGAGCCTTCCCAAGTCCGTTCCACGCTGGCCCAGGCGATGCGGTTCGCCTCGTCACGGGCGTGCCAGCTTTCAAAGTCTTCGTAATCTCGTTCCGTCGCACGCGGCGAACGAAAAACGCTGAAATAGGCCGCTGCGGTCGCTTCGGGGGAATCGATCTTTTCCAGCGCATGCGCATCGAAAGGCCGTGGGTCTACCGCCTTGGTCATGGCAGGTCCCTCGCCGCCAGAAAGCGCACCGCCTTCATGATGTGGCGCCCCACCGCGCTGGTCGATATGCCAAGATGCTCCCCGATCGCGTCGTAGGACATTTCCTCGAACCGATGGAGCACGAAAGCATCGCGCGTCATCTCGGGCATTTCCTCAAGGGCGTTGGCCAGCCGCCCCACATCCTCGCGCCCGCGCAGCAAACGCTCCGGCGTCAGTTCGTCGACGGGGTGGAAGGCTTCGGTCATTTCGTGATGGGCGCTGCGATGGCGCACGGTGTCGCGGCGGGCACGATCAGTCAGAACGCTGGCCGCGACCTGAAACAGATAGCCTTCCACATTGGCGATGGGATCGGCCTGTCCACGCACGTGCATCCGCACCAGCACGTCCTGCACGAGATCGTCGACATCCCCCGGCTGCGCCCTCTTGGCGATGTACCGGCGCAATGCGGGCACGTGCGCAGACAAGTCCAGAGCATGGGACCGAGCCTGCTCCTGCCTGTTCGGCGATGTCCTGCGCAGCGTAAAAATGAGTCCGGCCTTCCCTGACGAATGCCCGGCCTTCTTAGCCTTGGGCCGCCATCGCCGTCACCCGTAATATTTTTTCGGACGAAACGAATGATCTGCGATCGGCTGCGTCTTGCAGATATCGGCCTGCGATCAGGGACAGGTCGACATAACATGGGGTAACAAAAAAATGACCTGTCGCAGCCTTTCGGCTCTGCTTCTCGCGTCCACCGTTCTCGCCACCGCCACTACCGCCGCTGCCCAGTCGGAAGAACAGACCCCCTCGGCAGTTCAGGCACAATCGCTCGATCAGCCCGGCGGCGACATCGTCGTCACCGCGCGCCGCCGCGAGGAAAGCGCCCAGACCGTTCCTGTGTCGGTCACTGCGTTCAATGCCGAAATGCTGCGCGAGAAGGCCGTCGTCAGCACGCAGGACCTAACCTACACGACGCCGGGCCTCAACGTCGCGCCGCAGACATCGCGCGATACGCCGTCCATCGTCATTCGCGGTCAGCGCCGCGCAACCGCAGGCGCCTCCGCGCCGTCGGTCGTGACCTACTTCGCCGACGTGCCGCTGCCCAACGAAGGCAGCATCGTGCCGACCTTCGACATCAGCTCGATACAGGTCCTGAAGGGCCCGCAGGGCACTCTGTTCGGCCGCAACACCACCGGCGGCGCGCTGCTGCTCTACCCCGTCGCGCCCAGTCACGATCTGGAAGGCTACGGGCAGGCCACGCTCGGGTCTTACAACGAGACGACGTTCGAGGGGGCGGTGAACCTGCCGATCGTCGCCGACCGCGTGGCACTGCGCGTCGCGGGCCAGATCGCCCGCCGTGACGGCTACACCAAGAACCATGGCACGGGCGGCGACCTCGACGATCGCCACAACGACGCCTTTCGCGCTTCGCTGCTGCTGGAGCTGATCGATGGCCTGAAGAACACAACCGTGTTTGACTGGTATCGTGCGCGTGAAAACGGCACTGGCACCGTGCTCAACGGCGTCTACCCGAACCCCGCCGTCAGTGGCGGCGGCACTGCCCGTACGGCTGCGAACCGTCCTTACTTCGACTGCGGCGTTGCCGGTTGCGACATCGACATCGCCTTAGCCGAGCAACAGGCGGCAGGCGTTCGCGACGTCAGCACCAGCATCGATCCCTATTCGCACCGCACATTCTGGGGCGTTGCCAACACTACCGAACTGGAAGTGGGCAAAGTCACGTTCAAGAACATCTTCGGCTATCGCCGCAGCAAGATTGCGGCGGCTCGCGACATGGATGGGACATACCTGCGCCTTTACGATGGCGTTTCCAATACCGACGTCGAGCAGATTTCCGACGAGTTCCAGATCCTCGGCTCCTTGCTGAACGATCGTCTGGATTGGATCGTCGGCGCTTTCTACCTCAAGAGCGACCCGACCGGGGTGAACGGCAGCGCGACCTATTCGGCCGTGATCCCGGGCAGGACCTTCACCTACAACGAGAACTACAACACATCGACCAGCAAGGCGCTGTTCGGCCAGATCGGCTATGCCTTCGGCGGTTTCGCAGAAGGTCTGCGTTTCAACGGCGGCTTCCGCTACACCTGGGACAAGTCCAGCGGCTGCTCGGTCGCGGCATTGGACACGGCGGATCGCATCGGCCCTGATGCCTGCGCCTCGCGCGGCGGCAAGACCGGTTCCGAGAGCTCCAAGGCACCGACCTGGACCCTGGGCTTCGACTACAAAGTTAACGACGACCTGTTCCTCTACATCACCAACCGTCGCGGCTACCGCTCGGCTGGCTTCAACCAGAGCGGCATGTCGCCCTACTTCGACGGTTTCGACACGTTCCAGCCCGAGAAGGTCACCGACTACGAGGCGGGCATCAAGAGCAGCTGGGAATTGGGCGGAGTGAAGGGCCGTTTCAACATCGCGGCCTATACCAGCAAGTACAACAACATCCAGCGCTCGATCTTCCCCGGTGCCGACTTCGACGGAGACGGCAATTCCGCCAACGACCCCAGCAGCCTGATCATCAATGCCGCCAAGGCGACGATCAAAGGCACCGAGTTCGACTTTTCGATCACGCCGACGAGCGGTTTCACCCTGTCCGGGTTCGGCGCCTACACCGACGCCAAATACGACGAGTACGACGCACCGGCCGCTTTCATCCCGTTGCTGGGCACCAACCCGGTCAACAACAAGTTCTCGTACACACCCAAGTGGACGATCGGCGGCGGCGCACGTTACGCGACCTATCTTGGCGACTTCGCGGAAATGGTGTTCAACGCCAACTGGTTCCACAGCACCAAGGTCTGGTACGTGGAGCGTCCGCTGGACACCAACGGCATCCAGAAGGCTTATGACACCGTCAACCTCAAGCTGGACTTCAACAATATCGAGGATCGCGGCATCGACCTCGGATTCTTCGTGCGCAACCTGTTCGACGTCACTTATGCTGCTGCCGGTGGCGTCGTCACGCCTTCGGTGACTTCAACCACGCTCGTCTACAACGAGCCGCGCGTGTTCGGTGCCCAGTTGCGCGTGTCGTTCGGCAAGCGCTGATCCCCTACCGGCCTGCGCGGATCGCCTGAGATCCGCGCAGGCACTCTTTCGATGTGCCTTTTCGACGAGGATGTAGCCCGATGAAATCCCGCCTTCGCACTGCTTTGTTTTCTTTTTCCGCACTTCTGGCCCCCACCCCCGCTCTGGCCGAGCCGCTCGCCGATGCCGATCGCAAGGAGATCCTTGCCGAAGTTGATCGCGGATCGCCCGCAATGGCGCGCAATGCGCTTCAGATCTGGTCGTGGGCCGAAGTCGGGTTTCAGGAGACGAAAAGCTCCGGCCTGTTGCAAAAGGACCTAAAGGCTGCCGGTTTCAAGGTGGCTGCCGGGGTCGCCGGGATGCCAACCGCCTTCATCGCCAGCTACAGGAACGGGGACGGACCTGTAATCGGCATTCTCGCCGAGTACGACGCCCTTCCTGGGCTCGCCCAAGCAGCAGAGCCGGAGCGCCGCGTGATCGACGGCATTGCCGGTCATGCCTGCGGCCACAACCTGTTCGGTGCGGCTTCGGTGGCCGCCGCCATCGCCACCAAGAACTGGATGGTCGCTCATGGCATCAAGGGCGAATTGCGAGTCTACGGTGCACCTGCCGAAGAAGGTGGCTCGGGCAAGGTCTTCCTCGTTCGTTCGGGCCTTACCAAGGACGTCTCCGCCATGCTGCACTGGCATGCCGGTGACGGCTATAGCGCGATGCAGGGTCATGCCCTCGCCAACGTCAGCGCCAAGTTCCGCTTCCACGGCCTCGCCTCCCACGCCGCCGCGGCGCCCGAGCGTGGCCGCTCCGCTCTCGATGGGGTGGAGGCGATGGACAACATGGTCAACATGATGCGCGAACACGTTCCGCAGGAAACCCGCATTCACTACGTCATCACCGATGGCGGCAAGGCGCCCAATGTCGTGCCGGATACGGCAGAGGTCTATTACTACGTGCGCCACCCCGACCAGCAGCAGGTCGCCGACATCATGGAGCGCGTGAAGAAGGCCGCTGAAGGCGCTGCGCTGGGCACGGGCACCACCGTGGAATACGATCAGATCGGCGGCACCTTCGATCTGTTACCCAACGATACGCTGGGCCACATGATGTACGACAACCTGAAGCAGGTTCCGCTGCCCACATACACGGTCGAGGAACAGGCGTTCATCGACAAGATCGCCACTACGCTGCCCAAGGGTGGCCGTAAGCAGGTATCAGGCGTCGCGCCTTATTCGAGCGGCGAGATTATGTCAGCCTCCACTGATGTGGGCGACGTCAGCTACACCACACCCACCGCGGGTCTTTCGACGGGCACCTGGGTTCCCGGCACGCCGCCGCACAGCTGGCAGGCCGTTGCCGCCAGCGGCGCCAGCATCGGCACCAAAGGTGCAGAGGTCGCCAGCAAAACGCTGGCGCTGACTGCGGCGCAGTTGTTCCAAAGCCCGGAAACGCTGGCAGCCGCGAAGAAGGAACTGGACGAACGACGTGGTGCGGACTTCGTCTACCACTCCCTGCTTGGCGATAAGGCGCCTTCGCTGGATTACCGCAAGGCCCCTGCCGCAAAGAACTGACCGGACCCATCCTGAACCCGGTTTCGCCCCTCCGGCGGAACCGGGTCCTTTTTCGGTCCTGACTACCCCCCTTCCGAAGAGAATTGCCTATGTCACGTCGCCTGACGACCTTCATCGTCGCCGGGATGGTTTCCGGCGTCTGCGCGGGATTTGCCGCAAACCAGCTTGTCGGCGACACGCCTGAAACAGCAAAGGAGGTCGCGAGCTACTTCCACCTTCTTGCCGATGTGTTCCTGCATCTGATCAAGATGATCGTCGCCCCGCTGGTGTTTTCGACACTGGTGGCAGGCATGGCCCATATGGGGGACAGCACGGCGCTGGGCCGCATAGGCGGGCGGGCAATGGCGTGGTTCCTGACCGCCAGCCTGCTTTCGCTTGCGCTGGGCCTTGCTTTGGTGAACCTGCTGGCTCCAGGCGAAGGGCTGCATCTGGTCCGCACCGGCGGCGCGGCGGCGGTCGATGCGCAGGCGCTGAACTTCCGCGACTTCGTGTTGCACGTCTTCCCCACGTCCATGGTGGGAGCGATGGCGGAGAACTCGATCCTGCAGATCGTCGTCTTCTCGATCTTCGTGGGCTTAGCCCTCACCGCGATCGGAGAGGATGGCAAACCCATCGTCATACTGATCGAAGCGATGGTGAAGATGATGCTGACCGTCACCGGTTATGTCATGCAGATGGCCCCGCTGGCCGTATTCGGCGCATTGGCGGCGGCGGTGACTAGCGAGGGGATCGGCGTGCTGGCCACGTTCGGTAAGCTTGTCGGATCGTTCTACCTTGCGCTGGGTTCGCTATGGCTTCTGCTGATCTGCGCGGGCAGTCTGTTTCTGGGACGGCAGATATTTGTTCTGCTGCGCCATGTGCGCGAACCGGTACTGCTGGCTTTCTCCACCGCGTCGTCAGAGGCCGCCTACCCCAAGATGCTGGAGCAGCTTGACCGGTTCGGCGTGCCCCGGCGTATCTACAGCTTCATCCTGCCACTGGGGTACAGCTTCAACCTCGACGGTTCGATGATGTATGCCACATTCGCTACGCTGTTCATCGCGCAGGCTTACGGCATCTACCTGCCGATCATGACGCAGATCACGATCCTGCTGGTGCTCATGGTGACCAGCAAAGGAATCGCCGCCGTACCCCGCGCATCGCTGGTCGTCGTGGCGGCCACATTGGGGCAGTTCGACCTGCCTGTGGAAGGGATCGCCTTCATCCTTGCCGTCGATCACTTTATGGACATGGGCCGTACCGCCACCAACGTGCTGGGCAATGCCATCGCGACAGCTGTCGTGAGCAAGTGGGAGCTGAAACGCCAAGGCGAACGATTGGCTGACGCATTGTTAGCTTAGCAAAAACGAGAAGAGAAATGCTTTCGCGCCCGACTGAATGCACCTTACTCCACAACGAGTCCGCAGAGTTCCGGTCCTACAGGCCCATTGCGCGGACTTACCGATAAATCAGACCATGGGTTATAGAAGCGATTATCGCCAGCGAATGGTGGCTTTCCGCGGGTTCGGGCAGTCCTTCCAGGAGCTGTGAACAGCGCAAGCTGGCCGCCAGCTGCCGTAACCGGATGAGGTGGATGGCTCCCGCTCGCGGCATCTAAGTGCCAAGATGGGTTTGCTGTCATGCAACCCGAGCAGAGGAGCCACCCGCCATGGAAATTAGCACGATCGGCCTCGATTTGGCCAAGAACATTTTTTCAGGTTCACGGTATCAGCGCGACCGGCGAGGTCGTCATTCGCAAAGCGCTGCGGCGATCGCAGCTGCTGCGACCTGGTGAAGATGAGGATAAGCGACATCGCTTGTGACCGCAAATTTCGGACACGGGCAACGATGGTTCAGCAAAAAACCGGGATTGCACACTGGCGCAGCGGCGATGCCTATCCGAGGCAACAGAATCAGCGAGCTGGCCGAAAGTGCTCTCATCCTCTGCACAGTCAGAACATCGCAAACCCGTCCCGTGTCAATCTGGTGCAGACGTCTTTCGCCGGCTGCATCAGGCTAGTCCGAGGCGATTTTTGGATCGGCGCGGCAGCCCCGCTTCCATTCACCGAAGAAGTGGGCAACAAGAGCGGCATGCTGCGCACACTCTATCCGCCGATCGAACCCTATGCCTCCGGAACGCTCGACACCGGCGAAGGCCACAGCATCTATTATGAGCGGTGCGGCACGCCGGGCGCAAAGCCTGCGGTCTTCGTGCATGGCGGCCCCGGCGGCGGGATTTCGCCGGCGCATCGCGGATTGTTCGATCCGGACCTCTACGATGTCATCCTGTTCGACCAGCGAGGCTGCGGCCGGTCGACGCCGCATGCATCGCTCGATGCCAACACGACTTGGCACCTTGTTGCAGACATCGAACGCCTGCGGGAGCTAGCGGGCGCCGAGCAATGGCTCGTGTTCGGCGGCTCCTGGGGCTCCACGCTTTCGCTGGCGTACGCACAAACGCATCCTGAGCGGGTGAGCGAACTGGTCCTGCGAGGCATCTACATGTGCTCCCGGGCTGAACTCGACTGGTTTTACCAGTTCGGTGTGTCACAGCTGTTTCCGGACAAATACGAGCGCCTGGTGGCGCCGATCCCCGAGGCCGAGCGAGGCGAAATTCTGCGCGCCTACCACCGGCGCCTGACAACGGGCTCGATGGAAGAGCAGATCGAGGCCGCGCGCGCGTGGAGTCTGTTCGAAGGGGAAGTCATTACCCTCCTACCCGACGCTGCGATCTCTCGGCAGCATGACGACGGACATTTCGCGCTCGCCTTCGCCCGGCTGGAGACCCACTATTTCGTGAATGACTGCTGGCTCGAGCCTGATCAGCTCTTACGCGGCGCGCATAAGCTTCGCGCTATTCCCGGGACGATCGTGCATGGGCGCTACGACATGCCCTGCCCCGCGCATTACGCATGGGCGCTGCACAAGGCCTGGCCCGAAGCCGACTTCCATCTGATCGAAGGCGCAGGTCATGCCTATTCCGAGCCGGGCATCCTGGACCGGCTGATCCGCACCACGGATCTGTACGCGAACAAGGCGAATGGCTGACCTCGGGGTGCCCCCCATCTGAGCCGCCATCCTGGACGATGCGCGAAGCCCGCGTGTCGGCCAAAGATGATATTGGAAAAATCGGCAAACTCGCTTCAGGTCGCAGTTCGCCTGCCGATCCAGAACCGCGGCGGGGCGGCTATCGGGACGGTGACGTCAGTCAGTACGTTAACGCTGATCCGTCCGTGTAGGGAAAACCGGCCCGCGCACGGTCATCCGCGTCTCGTCATACGGCCGCTGCAGCGCCGCGATTTCAGCGTAGGATCCGCGCAGCCAGAGATCGATGTCCCCGGGTTCCAGGATGGTGATCATCGCCTTGGGATGGATCGGCCTGACCAGCGCATTGGCGTCGCAGGTGACCATCGCGAAGCTGCCCCCGATCTGCGTCCGTTGCCAAAACCCCGCAACCGCGAACACGGGCTGATCTTTCACAGAAAACCACATCTCGCCTTTGAGCGGCGGCTTGCCGTCGCCAAGATCATGCTTGTCCGGGGTAAACTCACAGAACTCGGTCAGCGGCACGACGCAGCGGTTCTTCGGATCTGCGGCAAGCCGCTGCCACTGCGGCAAGCCGAGATTACGCACATTCGTCATCGGCCAGGCGCCCTGACCGCCCAGAACGTCCCAGCTCATCACGTCCCACCCTCGGACGCCGCCCTGCTCGCGGATCACGTAGGCCCGTCCCTTCGGCCTCAGCTCCTGCGGATCGAAGCGATTGTCGCGCGGCCTCTCGTCAAAGAGCGCAGCTACCGATCCCCACAGCGTCTCCGGCTCTCCCTTGAAGCGGGCACGGTTGCACATGGCATGTCTCCTGATCGATCGCTCCAGCTCGAGCCGCCCGGCAAGCTTATACCTGGCGCTGCTTCCGGCAAATGGAACGGCCAAAGAATTGCTCCCACGCCGCGCTACGCCGGCCCGCTCTCTTCATACCGCCCGGCAAGCCGCAGCTGGCGGACAATCCCGTTGAAGGCGGCCGTCACTCCCTGCGCCCTGCCGATTTCATTGTCCTGGCTGGCAGCATCCCAGTAGAGCTCGAGCGGCCAGCGCTCGCGGCAATGCGGAAGCAGACATCTCAGCGCCAGGCGAACCTCTACTGTGTCGACGCGGCCGTCGCTGCAGCGCGTGACACCGCCGCGCAGGATATGCAGCGAGAGCGCGATGATCACGCGGTGGTGTTTGGGAAGCGCAGCCACGGGTTCAATGGAAATCGTGCGACCTGAACCGCACGACCTCTTCGGGGTCGCGACCTTCGGCATGAGGCGGCCAATAGCTGTTCATCGGTTTTGGGGCCCAGGCCCGGTCGCCGCGATCGGGGCTGCCGGCATGGCGCGCGCCTTCACCCCGGCCGGTCCGGTGCGGGAAAGACATCTCACCAACGCGGTGCAGGAGGTCGCCGTGATCGACGATCCTGTCACAGATGACGTGGATCACCTCGCCTTCCTTCTGGACCTGTCCCTTGAGCCCGACCATCGAAGCGGACATCACCGTGCGGCGCTGCGCTTCGAAGCGGTCGGGCCAAAGAATGCCGTTAGCGATGCCCGTCTCGTCCTCGATGGTGATGAACAGCACCCCCTTGGCCGATCCCGGCTTCTGGCGCACGAGGATGATCCCAGCAACTTCAACCCTGCGGCCGTCGCGGATGTTCACAAGATCCGCGCAGCGGGTCACGCCGCGCCGCGTGAGCTCATCGCGGACGAAGGTCAGTGGGTGCGCCCGCAACGACAGCTGCAGCGAGCGATAGTCCTCGATCACTTCACGCCCATCTGCCAGCGGGCGCAGGTCCACTGCCGGCTCTTGCGCCTCGGCGCTGATCGCCTGCGCGGCCCGGTCCGCAGCGACGAAGAGCGGCAAAGGCGCTTCGCCAAGCCCCCTCACCTTCCACAGCCCTTGACGGCGATCGGCGCCGAAGGCGTGAAAGGCATCGGCATCGGCGAGCTTCTCGATCGCAGCACGGGGCACGCCCGAACGGCGCCAGAGGTCTTCGACGGATTCGAAGGGTGCGAGGCCGCGGGATGCGACTATCGCCGCGCCGTGCGCATTGGAAAGCCCGCGCACCTGACGCAGACCTAGACGCACCGCATGGTACCGGCTGTCCGTAGCCTCCAAAGAGCAATCCCACCGGCTGGCATTGATGCAAACCGGCCGTACCTCCACCCTGTGCTGACGGGCATCGGTGATGATCTGTGCCGGGGCATAGAAGCCCATGGGCTGCGCATTCATCAGCGCGGCGCAGAAGACGTCGGGATGGTGATGCTTCATCCAGCTCGAGGCATAGGAGATCTTCGCGAAGCTCGCCGCATGGCTCTCGGGAAAACCATAGGAGCCGAAGCCTTCAAGCTGGCGGAAGGTGCGCTCGGCAAAATCGCGCGGATAACCGCGCCCAACCATGCCCTCGATCAGCTTCTCGGAAAAATGCGAGACGCCGCCGGTCAGCTTGAAGGTGGCCATCGCGCGGCGCAATTGGTCGGCCTCTGCCGGGGTGAAGCCGGCGCCGACAATGGCAACCTTCATCGCCTGCTCCTGGAACAGGGGTACGCCAAGGGTCTTCTCCAGCACTGCACGCAGCTCGGGACGCGGATACTCGGGCTGTTCCTCCCCGCTACGGCGGCGGAGGTAGGGATGGACCATCTCACCCTGGATGGGACCGGGCCGCACGATGGCGACCTGAATGACGAGGTCGTAGAAGCGCTGCGGCTTCATGCGCGGCAGCATCGACATCTGCGCGCGGCTCTCGATCTGAAAGGTGCCGAGCGTATCGCCCTTCTGGATCATGGCATAGACGTCCGGATCATCGCCCTGCAGATCGGCAAGGCCGATGTGGATCCCCTTGGCCTCGCCGAGCAAGTTGAAGGCGCGGTTCATGCAGCCGAGCATGCCAAGGCCGAGGACATCGACCTTCATCATCTTCAAGGCATCGATGTCGTCCTTGTCCCACTCGATGATCTGGCGATCGGCCATGGCCGCAGGCTCGATCGGCACCAGGTCGTCGAGCCGGTCATGGGTGAGAACGAACCCGCCGGGATGCTGGCTGGACTGGCGCGGCACGCCGATCAGCTGACGGGCGAGATCAAGCGTCAGGCGCAGCCGCCGGTCCGACATGTCGAGGTTGAGTTCCGCCGCCTGCTTCTCGCCGACGCCTTCGGCCGACCAGCCCCAGACCAGCCCTGCCAGCGAGGAGGTCAGATCCTCCGGCAGCCCCAGCGCCTTGCCGACATCGCGCACGGCGCCGCGCGCACGGAACCGAGTGACGACGGCCGTGAGCGCCGCGCGGTCGCGGCCGTAGGTCTCGAAGATCCACTGGATGATCTCCTCGCGCCGCTCGTGCTCGAAATCGACGTCGATGTCGGGCGGCTCGCGCCGCTCGCCTGAAACGAATCGTTCGAACAACAGCTCGTGCTTGATGGGGTCGATTGAGGTGACCCCCAGCACAAAGCAGACGCAGGAATTGGCGGCAGAGCCCCGGCCCTGGCAGAGTATCCCCCGCCGCCGGGCTTCGCTGACGATCGCATGGACCGTCAGGAAATAGGGCGCGTAGTTCAGGTCGGCAATGAGCTTCAGCTCATGAGCGATCTGGTCCCGGTAGGCGGAAGGCGGATCACCGCCGAACATGGCATGGAGCGCTTCGTACGCCATCTTCTCCAACGCCTGCTGCGCGGTCAGCCCGTCGATCAGGCGCTCCTGGGGATAATTGTAGGTGAGTTCGCTCAGCGCAAAGGTGCAGGCCTCCGCGATCTCGACGCTGGCGCGCAGGGCTTCAGGATAAGCGGCAAAGCGGCGGACCATTTCTTCAGGGGACTTGAGGGCGCGGTCGGCGTTGACTTCCCGCCGATAGCCGAGTTCGTCGACGATGCAGCCGTGGCGGATCGCGGTAACCACGTCCTGCAGGAGGCGGGCGTCCGGCGCGTGGTAGAGGACATCGCCGGTAACCACCGCCCGGACGCCTGCTTCTGTGGCCTGCCGCGCAAGGGCATCGATGCGCAGCGCATCATCGGGCCGGCGGCGCTGGGACAGGGCCATGTAGCCGCGTTTGCCATAGACCTGGCGCAGATCGGCCAGCGCAGCGGCATTCTGCTCGCCGGCTTCATCTGGAAGCAGGATGGCGATCATCCCTTGCGACCAGGCTTCAAGGTCGTGCCAGTGCAGCTGGCATTTGCCCTTGCCCGCCCGGCGCTTGCCAATGGTGAGCAGGCGCGTCAGGCGCGACCAGGCGCGCTTGTCGGTCGGATAGAGCAGCAGGCCACGCCCGCAGCTCAGATCAATCCGGCTGCCGGCTATCAGCCGCACCCCGGTGACCTTCGCCGCTTCCCAGGCACGTACCACGCCCGCCACGCGCCCAAGATCGGCAACGCCCAAGGCCGGATAGCCGAGCATGGCCGCAGCAGAGAACAGCTCGTCCGGGCTTGAGGCTCCGCGCAGGAACGAAAAATGCGTGAGCACCTGGAGTTCGACATAGTCGCTCACGCGAAGACCCCGTGCATCCACCAGGTGAGATCGCCGGTATTGCTCTCCATGCCGTCGCCGCGGCGAAATACCCAGTAGCGCCCGCCATGCTCGTCCTCGACGCGGTAGTAGTCACGCACGGCCCAGACTTCGGCATCGCGGCGCCACCACTCACCGTGGATCCGTTCGGGCCCGTCACCTGCCACGACCTTATAAGCGCGGCCGCGCCATTCGAAGCGGCGGGGCGGCTGATCGGGCATCAGCGCCATGACCCGGTGCAAAGGTTCTGGCCGCGCGAACAGGCGTACGGGCCGCTGCCAGGACGGCCAAGTTCCGGGTGCCTCGATGGGGTTTACCGCCCTCACCGCCCGCTCCGGGACATGGCTCTCGGCAGGCGCGAGCCGGAATACACTTGCCGGGCCGATCCGGCCCGACACCACGTCAACGAGCCGGGCCGGATCACGCAGCGTAGTCTCACCGGTAAGGATGGCGCCAAGGTTTTCCGCGTCGAGCGCTTCGGTATGCGGCGCAAGCAGCCTGAACTGTTCCAGGCCTAGCCCCGGATCGATGCGGTCGATCCTGAGCTTCAGTAAGCGCAGCAGATGGGCGGCTTCGCGCGTCGGCCGCGAGGTGCCGATGGCGACGGTCTCCTCGCCGCCGTCGATCCGCAGCGCGATCAGGCGCAGTGAACGGGCGCCAAGCCCCCTGCTTTGGAGCAGCTGGGCCATGTCGGCCAAGAGGTCCTGCATGACCTGCGCGATCGCCTCGGCAGTGCCGATAGGCTCGAGCAGGCGGCGCTCGACCACAGGAACAACGACATCCTCGCGCGGCGTGATCGGCTCCGCCTTGCCGCCCAGCGCCTGATCGAGCCGCTCGATCGCGGCCATGCCGAGGCGTCGCGCAAGCGGACCGCGCGCGACAGGGAGCAGGTCAGCGATCGTCTCGAACCCGAACTTGCGCGCTGCACCCAGCGCGGTTTCCTCGAGCCGCAGCGCCGCCACCGGCAGCGGTGATAAGGCGCGCAGCACGCCGCCCGGCGGGGAGATGATGATATCCTCGCGGCCGTAGCGCGCGAGCGCATGGGCAGCACCCAGGGTATCAGCGATCGCGATCCGCGCCGTGAACCCGGCGCGGCGGCAGAAGGCCTGAAGCCGGCGGCAAAAGCGCGCCTCGCCGCCATGCAAGTGCGCCGCGCCGGTTAGATCCAGACAGATGCCATCCGGCGGCGAGACGGCGACGATCGGCGACCACCGGCGGATCCCGAACAAGGCGAGCCGATCGAGCAGCGCTGCGTCGGCACCCGGCTCGGCAGGGCGGAAATCGAGATCGGAGACCAGGGCACGGGCATGGGTCGCAGCCATACCGACCCGAATCCCGAGCGCGCGCGCTGCCGGGCACGCCGCGACGATCTCGTCCCGGCGGCCGACCTTGCCGATGAGTGCCAGCGGCTCCGCTGCGCCATAAGGAACAATGACGGCTTCGCCGGACGACGGGGGCGCCGGGCGCTTGAAGGGATGCTCGGCGGCTTCCGAGCGCCGGCCAAGCTCGCGCATGGGGGGCTGCGCGTGCAGCGGCAACGCGGCGATCTCCCGCACGACATCGCCGCGCGTGCGTGACTGTCCGCCCTCCCCGCCCTGCCCTTCTGCCCGCGCCCAGCGCGCACCGGGCCGCCACCCGCCGCCACGCGGGACAGAGCAGGCACCGGGGTTGTCATCGACGGGAAGCTGGAGCGCGCGGGGTTCAGGCCGCGGAGCGGCGAACCAGTCCTGCCGTCTCAGCCGTTCGATGGCCAGGTACGGCAGGAACAGCGAGACGGCCCGTCTCATCGCATCCCTCCAAGATCAGGGAAAAACCCTCGCCGCCGCGCTGGCGGGCGAGTTCGACAAGCCAGCGGCGCCGGCCGACGCCTGGGACACCGAGCCGCTCGGACGGCGCACTGGCAATGCGCCAGCGCGTCCAGGCTGCCGAAGGTTCGCCGAGCGGATCCCGGTTACGCCCGCGGTGACGCCGCAGCAGCAGCACCGGGATATCGGCTTCTGCCGCCGCCAGCTGCAGGCGGCGCGTCGCCACCATCGATACCTTGCTGGCCTCAGCAACCACCGCCGCCGGGGTGCCGTCCCGAACCGCGTCCTCGGCGACGGCAAGCAGCGCAGCTTCATCGCGCGGCTGCGCATGGATGACGTCAGCCGCGCGAAGTCCGGCCTGTTCCAGGCCGGGTGCATAAAGGTCGTTACGGCAGCTGATCCACAGTACCGGCGCCGCTGCAGAGCGAGCCTCACGCGCTGCTATTCCCGCAAAAAACAAGGTGGCGGCAGCATCGTCGACAAGCGAGCAGGTGAGCGCTGCAGCTTCGTGCAGAGCGCCGGCGCGCAGGCCTGCGCCCATCAATCGGCCGTCGAGATCCTCGAGGCCGAACGGCACCGTGCGAAACTCCGCAAGCGGAGACGCCAGGGTGCGCAGATGCTCGAGGCTGGGCAAGGTCGATGGTGATACCGGCTGCATGGACAATCTCGAGAATCAGGCTGTGTTCCCACTATGTTCTCACTCGGCGGGCGGCAGGGTCAAGGCGTTTGCGATGCGAGGAACCTACCTGCTCCGGGACAAGCCTGTGGATAGAGCTGTGTAACGACGGCCAGGCAGATGCCTTGATGACCTACCAACCGATTCCTTTTGTTCGATATTTGTTCTGATCGTGATACGCTCGCACCATGGGCGATTCAGCCATCAGAAAAATTATCCACGTCGACATGGACGCATTTTTTGCATGGGCGGCCAGAATCGCGAGCTACGCCCGAATAAGTATTCTATTTTAATAAGATTACCTGCGAATTCCACTTCACGGGAGTAACGTCACGCAAACCTGCGCAATCGCAGAGCAATCGCGGTGCGACTGCGACGCGCCACATGTCTCGGTTATTGGATGGCTAAAATTGCGCTTTCAACCATATAAGCCAGCCCAATCTGCTGCGACGATATCGGTACAAAGGCCATATTCTCTGGTTTGCGAATGTGCCGAATTTTGGCGGCGACATGGCTGTATCAGGCCTTGAAAGCTTATTTCCTCTATTGTGGCCCCCGAGTTGGAAGCCCCGAGCGCCTGCAAGGTTCACGCACGCCTGGAACGCCGCCCGGATCCCAAGCCCCGTCGAAACCGACTTTGTTTGAAAGCAGAGCGGACGGGGCTAACTGCGTCAGGTAGGTTCTGGCTGAGGGCAATCGTTATCGTCCATGGTTGCGCTGGCGGCCGCTTTGGCGCGAACGGCATCGGCGTGCCGGGTACGAGAACGACGGTAAAGGACCGTCCAGATTATCATGCCCCCTACCGCGACATAGCCGAGGATCGGTCCCACCACGAGGTACTGCTCGATCGTGAGCAGATAGATCAGAGCCACCGAGACGGCAAAGTCCGCCAGCAGGCCGATCCCCCAGACCAGCGTCATCACCATCACCGTGCGGCGCACCAATGCATCGTTACCCTTGGCATCGAATTCCGCCAGGGCCTGCTCCGATTGGCGCGCCATTGTCGCGCGGGCAAGCGGATAGATCAGGGGTTTGCCGATGGCCGCCGAGCCCAGGAAGGCAAGGGCGATTACGAGCGTCACCAGTTTCTCGCGCAGCTGCAGCATCTGTGCCGATCCGCCCCCAAAATAGGCAAGGGTCGAAAGGGCGATGCCGGCCACTGCAAGCACTGAAAGGGCATCGACCCGGCGGCTGCGCAGGAAGCTGCCGATGCCCCATAGCAGCGGCGGTATCGAGGACACGAGCAAGGCATTGATTTCGCCCCAGGGGTCCCGTGTCTGATGATAGATCGCCAGCGGAGCCGCGATATTGACCGCGCAGTCGAGCGCGAATGCAGGCCCACGGCGGCGGATCCAGTCCGAAATTCTTGTGCGGTTCATGAGGCTCTGCTCGATCGATCTGGGGGACAGGCGGTGCTCACTGCGCAGCGCCTTCGCCAATCCAGTTACCGTGAAATCCTGGCGGTATCCGATGCGGAAGATGAATGCTGGCAACCGGCGGCTCGGCGAAACGGCGGGCATCGAGAATCACGAGATCCGTCTTCTCTTTAGGCAGATCGACGACCAGGCCGATGAGCCAGCCGTGTCCTTCAGGCGCCTCGGCACTCTGCGGAACGAAGACGAATTCGCCGGGGAAGCGGCCCGGGCCGAAGTCGTGGACTTCATGGTCACCGGTCAAGACATCGTGAGCGAGAATGCGGGTGGCGCCGATGAACTGTCTGTGCGGAATTTGCGGGGTTGCGATGCTCCAGGTGAAGCGGTGAGGCTGGCCGAAGAAACGCTCGTCGATCCGCGGAAACTCCTGCGCGGCGGTGTCCAGCGTCTGAACGTTGACGCTTCGGCTCGCCGGATCGACCGTCCAACGCTCCAAGCCGCGGCAGCGCGAACTCGGCCCTGCCGCGCCGTCATCGAACATGCTCTCGTAGACGCACAGGTAGATGACGACTTCACCACTGGGCGCGTCATACGCGTTGGCGACGTGAAATGCGTAGCCAGGGGCCACTGGACACCAGATGATATCGTCCTGGGTGCCGCTGCGAGGCATAAGCCCCACGCGGGCCTGATGACTGGAATTCCAACGGTATGGGAAGCCATGACCTTCGATTAGCGTCTTCATGGAGAAGGTGACCGGCAAGTCGAGGATTACCACAAAGCGCCTCGTAATCGCGCAGTCGTGGATCATCGGCCCATGCTGCACCGAAATCGGCTCTTCGCGAATGACCGTGCCGGCGTCACTGATCACGACATGGCGGATCGTGCCCGGGTCGCGGCCATCATAGCAGATCGCGTGGTTCTCGCCCGTGCAGGGATCGCGATGGGGATGAGCGGTGAAGCTGCCTTTCAAGGATCCGTCGAAGGGATTGTAGGTCTGGTCATCCAGATCCTCGCCTAGTTCGACGGGAAAACTGCCGCCCTCCACCAGCGCAAACGTTCGGCCGGCGATCTCGGTCACATTCGTGTTCACCGTATCGAACCGGTGCCGGGGTCCCGGCGCAGGTGTCGTCCCGAGCGCCTTGGCAACGGCGGTGGAACGGATCCAACGATTGCGATACCACAGAGCCTTGCCGTCCTCGATGGCAAGACCATGCACCATGCCGTCACCGATGAACCAATGATAGGACGCCGGATCGGGTTCGACAGGATTGGGTCCGATGCGCAGGTAGCGACCGTTCAAACCCGACGGAATGGTACCCGTCACCGCCAGTTCGTGCAGCGTCAATTCCTCCTTCATCGGTGCGTGAATACCGGTGAGGAATGGATTGCCGTCAACCGGCGCAGCCAATCGCTTGCGGTTGAAGGCTGCGAGTGTTTCCACCCCTTTGGCGACGGTATCGCGGATCAAGGTTTCGATAGGGCTTCCCATGATCACCTCCAATGTTTACGCTGTTATCATGAGCAGAAATAGTAACAGTGTCAACATCGAAAAAAAGCCTTACCATCATGGTGATCTGCGCCAAAGCCTGATCTCGGAAGGGTTGCGGATGCTCGGCGAACGCGATGCCGATTCGCTGTCCCTTCGCGAACTCGCACGTGCGGTCGGGGTGAGCGCCACTTCGGTCTACCGCCACTTCCCGGACAAGGAAGCGCTGATGACCGCCCTGGCGCTTGAGGGCCTTGCGCAGCTGGGCGCGGCGCAGCGGACCGCCTCGGAGGCCGTCGGTGGCGGCGCCGCCGGTTTCAGGGAAACTGGCCGTGCCTATGTCCGCTTCGCGCTGGCCAATCCGGCACTCTTCCGCCTCATCTTTGCCTCACCAGCGCTTCTGGTCGGCGGCGTGAAGAGCGACCTTGGTTCCGAGGCGCACGATCTACTGCAGGCCAACGCCGCCGCTGCCGCTGCGCGCGGTGGCGGCAAGCCGGAGGTTCAGGCGGTACAGGCCTGGGCGCTTGTCCACGGTCTCGCCATGCTCATGCTCGATGGACAAGTGGCAGTCGACGATGAACTCATAGACAAGGCCATCTGCTGACGCCGGCCCACGGGGCTGAATTCAGTGCGGCCAAGGTTAACCCCCCGACAGCGGTTTGTCGGCGCGCTTCACTCGGCGATCCGTTCAAGAAAAGCTTCGCGGGCGAGCGCGGCATCGAGACCATCGATCGCCTTGGCGAGACTTCCTGCTTCATCACCGATCGCTCGCGCCGCTGATGCCAAAAAGGGTCGTAGAGCCGTGACCAACGCCTTGCCGCTTGCAGTGAGGTAGATCGTTCGTCGCCAACGGTCAGCTTCGTCCGCTTCCAGTGAAACGAAGCCGGGCGATCCCGAGACACTTTTGCCTGAACGACAGCGGCGTGCGCGCTTCCCCGCGACGATGCGATTTCGCCGACCGAAAGTGGTCCGTAACGGTCGACAAGGTTAAGCGGGCCGAACCAGCGCTGTTCGAAGTCCACTCCGTGCCTTCAGTAAGAAAGTAGGACATCGCGATCGATGGCCTCGGAGAGGCGGCACGGCCACGCACCAAGCGCGGCACCTTTGCAGCTTCGCGCATAATTCCGAGGGAGACGGCGGGCCTGGCGGCGGCGGCACAACCGGAAGCGCCGCCACGTGAAATGGTGATAGACTTGGCAGGAGTGAAAGCCCTCCATCGCAGGCAGGTCGATACATGCCTCGCGCTGCTCGAGCCCAACCATACGCTGTTCCTCGGATCGTCGAATGCCCTGTGGAGCCTTGCGTCAGCCAAGGTCCTTGGCCGGAAGGAAGCGGCACGGTAATTCTATACGGCTTATCCCGTCAAAGAGCCGGGAGAGGCAAGCGCATTGCGAGCACTCTTGGAGCTGGGTTGATCCCTACTCCATGGGTACGCCGCGCCCAAGCCGAAATGGCACATAGTCCCAATGCCGTTAGCCTTCTTGCCGTGAAGCCCTGAGGACACAGCTCCCGGGCACAGATCCCAAACGCATAGCGCAGGCGCCGCACGGGCCCATTCCCCGGAGCCATGAGGGCACAGCGCCGGGACGGCCTCTGGACGCGTGCGCCGAAGCCCAACGTCCCTCGCTGGGGCCCGCTGTTCGACGACGGTCGAAACTCAGGAAACCACAGCGTCCCCAAGGCATGAAGGCGATTGGTTCGTCGATCGCAAAACCGTGGTTCTCTAGGCTGTGAACCCATTAATTTTAGCGCAATGAAGCTGCGCAGTTTGATGCCCGGAGGCCGGCTAATCAGCTCAAATATTCCAAGTGGATGAGTGGATATGGCCTGCCCTGTCCGTCGATCGGCGAACGGCCTGTCTGCGTAAATCCCATTCGTTCATAGAAGCGAACAGCTTGATCATTCTGCTCGTTGACATCGGTTGTCATTTTCGGATGAAGCCTGAGGCCATGCTGCACAAGGGCAGCACCAATACCGGTTCCGCGCCAGGCGGGATCAACGAATAGCGCCTCCATGTGCCGGTCGGCGATCAGCATGAAGGCAAGCGGGTAGTCGTTTTCATCAACCGCTAGCCAGAGTGGAGCGTGCGGAAGGAAACCGCACACCATTTCATCAATGGCGAGGCGATCCTCAGGCGTTAGAAAGTGATGAGTAGCGTCAACTGCTCCTCGCCAAATTTCGATGATGCGGGTGCCCTCGTCGGGGCGGGAAGGTCGGATCATAATCATGGTCTCCGGCTACAATGCTTAGATCCAGTGAGTAAAGCGAGTCGCTGAATAGGCTTACATTTCCCCGCCAAATCTGATTCAGGCTCGCCATGAGCCGTTATGACCTGACCGACTTCGAGTGGCGTATGATTGAGCCGCTGCTGCCCAACAAACCGCGAGGCGTGCCGCGCGTAGATGATCGTCGCGTTCTGAATGGCATCTTCTGGGTGCTTCGATCCGGTGCGCCGTGGCGTGACCTGCCCGAACGCTATGGTCCGCGCACCACCTGCTACAACCGTTTCGTGCGATGGCGGAAGGCCGGGGTGTGGGACCGGATGATGGACACCATCACCGCCGCGCACGATGGCGACATCCAGATGATCGACAGCACTTCCGTTCGCGCTCACCAACAGGCCGCGACGGCAAAAAGGGGGATCGAGATCACTGCCTCGGTCGCTCCCGAGGCGGCCTCACGACCAAAATCCACGCGGTCGTCGATGGCCAGGGCCTGCCGATCCGACTGAAGCTTTCCGCCGGGCAAAGCCATGATGGTCAAGCCGCTGGCGATCTGCTGGACCATGTTGGTGCCGGAACAATCGTGCTCGCGGACAAGGCATATGATGCTGATCGCATCCGGGCATCTCTCCGCGAGAAAGGAGCCTTCGCCAATATCCCACCCAAGGTCAACCGGCGGTCGAAACCGTACTTCAGCACATGGCTGTATCGTGAGCGCAACCTCATCGAGCGCTTCTTCTCCAAGCTGAAGCACTTCCGCAGGGTCGCAACCCGCTACGACAAGCTGGCCGAGAACTTCCTCGCCATGGTTCAGTTGGCCTCGATGCGCCTATGGCTTCGAGTTTATGAGTCTACGGCCTAATCTACTTTTCGCCCGGTACCGCTAATCGGTCCGCGGCTCCTCATTGTCAAAAGGAACCGTCAGAGCCGCACCGCCGGCTGCGCAGGCGAAGCGCCCAGCCGAGAACGACGCCGCAGCCCTCCCCTGCCCTGCCGTCTTAACGCCTCTTAAATCACCCTCTCCCCAAGCCGCCCTGAAATCCTTGACGAGCGCAAGCAAACTACCCAAGCAATGGCTTCTGCTTCGCATCCGGCCGAACATGGTAGCCAGTCGAAAGCCGAAACCGTAGACCGGTCATGCGCCGATCTTACATTATGCAACACATATGATAGCATCTATCAGGTCCGCACGCCCGGATATCCGCCCGTCAGGTCCCGCACCTTTGCTCGGATAGCACTTCCAACATCAGCGATGGACGCCGGTCCCCCCCGGTGGCTGAGCGATTACGGACGAAATCTCGAAATCCGTTCCGTCGATCCAGAACGCCGCCGGTCGAAGTTGAATTGCGCGAAGCGATACCCTTCCGCCAAGTCGGGCCGCGCAATCGGGAGGAAGAAATGGATCGTCGTCAAATTCTTGGCTTTGCCGGAGCGGCATTCTCCGCCGCGGCATTCGCGCCGGTACACGCCTTCGCCGACGCCGCCAAAGGCGCGCAGGTTGCAACCGGAGGGTTGCTCATCGACGGCAACTTGATGCCTCCCCTCGATCCGGACGCCCCTCTCGACGATGCATATGCCGCGCTCGTCCGCTCCTCGGGTCTCACCGCCCTCAAGATGACGCTTGGAGGAAGCGGAAATCTCGACAAGGCACAGACCGATGTCGATATCGCCGATATCGCCAAGGCCATAGATAAAAACCCGCAGCTATTTACGCGCATTCGGTCTTTCTCCGACTTCGGTGAAGCCAAGCGGACCGGAAAAGTGGGCATCATCTTTTCCTTCGAGGCCGGAGAGATGCTCGAGGGCAAAATCGAAAACATCGACCACTTCCGGCAGGCCGGCGTGCTCGTGATGGGTCTAACCTACAACCGGGAGACCCCATTCGGCTCTGGGGTGCTGGCCAAGAACCCGAAGGGCCTGACGCGGCTCGGGCACGAGGCGGTCGCGAGGATGAACGCACTTGGCGTGTCGATCGACATCAGCCACTGCGACGAAGCGACCAGCTTCGCAGCCATCTCCGCATCCCGCGTCCCGGTACTCGTAACCCACGCAGGCTGCGCTGCAGTGCACAGTCACCCCCGCAACAAATCGGATGCTCTGCTTCGTACGCTAGCCAAGAATGGTGGAGTCGTCGGCATATACGAGCTGAGCTTTCTCGTTCCCTACCCCGAACAGCCCGATATCGCGGCGTACATCGCGCATCTCGACCACGCCTTGAGAGTCTGCGGGGAGGATCATGTCGGTATCGGCACCGATGGTTCGCTGACGCCGTTCGACACGTCCCCTGAAAGCATGGCTACCTGGAACGAGGAAATCGAGAGGCGCAAGAGATCAGGTGTATCCGCTCCGGGGGAAGGTCCGCCGCCTTTCGTAATCGGGCTCAACCGGCCAGACCGCTATTCGGTGATCGCGGATGCCATGGCAGCGCGTGGCTATCGCGCTCGCACGATCGAAAAAGTCCTGGGCGAGAACTTTGCGCGAGCTTTTGCAGATACGTGGAAGGCTGGTCCGCAAACCGTCTGACGAGCGGCGAGCGCGTCAATTTCATGAATTGCAACCAGATCGAGCAATACTGGTTGCACTCCTTGCATTTGCGAAAACGCGCCGCGACCGACATATGTGCAGTGCCTTTCAGGCATCCTCTCCTAAAGACTTTCCAAGCCGGCCCTTGTGGCCGGCTTTTTTTCAGCGTTCCGCCTAGCCGCCTGCTTGGCCGTATCGCCGCCGTGGGCCTTAGTGCCTGACTCCGAAGTTTCTCAAACGTAGCAATACCTTGCGGTTCTGGGTAAGCATGCGGATAGAGGCTATCGTCGCCAATGCCGTGAAGGATGCGATGGTGGTCTCCCAGTCTTTGGCAAGGCGGCGGCATCGGCCAAGCCATGCGAAGGTGCGTTCGACGACCCATCGGCGAGGGAGAACCTGAAAGTCCTTCGCCTTGTCCGAACGTTTGATGATTTCGATCGTCCAGGCACCTGATACGGTCAGGGCGGCACGAAGCTTGTC
>NZ_SMBO01000019.1 GCF_004342985.1 Novosphingobium sp. PhB57 | reverse complement strand
TTCGCAGCTCACGTAAGAAAACAGCCCTTCGCTCCGGTGATCGCCGCCGCGCATCTTCAATCCTTCAACCTCGGTCGAGGCGACTTGAATCACCTTAACGGCCTCAAGGGAAGTTCCTTTTTCCGCAGGCTGTTAACGGTCCCGACCCGAATGAATTTCCAGACCTGTGGTTACACAACCGGCGTCACCTCGGCCGCTTAAACCCTATAGTGGTGGGGAAAGCCCAGTCCTTGTTGCCCGGGATTCCCTTTTTTTCCGACGCATCTTACTTTCCGAACCGGCGCGCCCATATCCATCGAGCGCCCGCCTCAACAGAAAGGCTGGATTTTTGTCACGCCCATGAGAGGAATATTTCGATGTCTGTTGAACGTGACTACGAAGCTGACTTCGATGCGCTCTCGGACCGTTACAAAGCGGTCAGGAAATTGAACGATAAGAAGCACAAGACCTCCGATGATGATGATTTCGAAGACGATACGCTTGGGGCGTTGACTTACGAAGACACTCTCTCATTGAGAGAAGACGTTGATGAAGTTATTGAAGGTGTCGGTGAAGAAGGGCCTGACCGGTCGACTGTTGATGAGATGGAGGTTGCCGTCTCTGCCTTCGAAAAGGAGGTTCGCGAATTGATCGGCAATGAGGCGGTTGACAAAGTAGTAGAAGACTACCCGATGCCTGAATAAGGCGCCGGAGTGTTGTTTCAAGGCAGCGATAGCAGCAGGAGAGCCCGGTCACGTTGACCGGGCTTTCTCATTTGTCCCTCACCACTACTTGTGTTGTAAGTGCGCATTTCGTAGCGCGCCGACCCTGGCGGGAGGGCGGGCATCGGCAATTGACGCTGGACGGTACCCGCAGCGGGTGGCGCTTCAGTCGTGCCTTTTTGAAGTTGAATGGCAGCAGATTGAAGCCTCCCGGGTCTTCCGGAGGCAGTATGGGGTCGGTACATAGAACGGACCCAGATATACGGTAAGCGCCGCCAGCAGCCAGCGTCGTCGCAAAACTCAACAAGCTCGGTGCGCCGTGCATGCGTCCTGCCTGGGGGAAGATGGTGGCCATCGATCTCGCCACTCGCAAGATCGTCTGGGAGCGTCCGGTCGGCACGACGCACGACATGGGTCTGTTCAAGATGCACTATGATCTGCCGCTGCCGACCGGCATCTTCAACATCGGAGGCTCGACCGTGACCGCCGGCGGGATGATCTTCGTAGGTGCCTACGCCGACGACTATATCCGCGCCATCGACGAACGGAATGGCAAGATCGTGTGGCAGGCGCGGCTTCCCGCGGGCGGCCAGGCGACGCCTGCAGTCTACCAAGGGCGCGACGGGCGTGAATATGTAGTGATCGCAGCAGGCGGCCATGGTGGGCTGGGTACCCGCAATGGCGACGCGGTGATCGCCTATGCGCTGCCGAGAGACTGAGCCATGTCCCTGGCTGGCTCCATCTGCTCTCGATCGTCGCACTTTTGATCGTCCCCGCGTGTGCCAACGTCATTGCCATCGACGAGACACGACGCCCGCAGCACATGTGGATCATGTACCTGGTCTGGCCCCTGACGGCCCCTTCGGCGGCCTGATCTGGCTGTGCCTGTACTGGCGTAATTTCGGGAACGCAGTTATCATAGGACCGTGGAAATCGATGTCGCGCGCCTGCTCGGCGTCGGTCCCGACGCCGCGCTGCTCGCTGTGCTGATCGGGCATCGTCCAATTTCCTGACCCCCAATCGGGCACCAGAACAACCTCCCCTTGCTGCACGGCTTGGTTATCACCCACGGCTTCGACCTCCCGCTATCTCGGCCATGCCTATTCGTCGGAGGTACGCATCCGCACGATGCGCCATGCGCAGTGGACCGCCTCGGCTATCTATCTCGTCTTCCTTGCGCTGCTAACTTCCTTTCTCGGGCGCTCGGCATTCTCGTCTTGGTCGGTGCGCTGTCGGGCCAGCTTAGCGCGGCGGTGGCGGATTCGATAGGCTCGGGCGGCCTTATGAGTGAGGCGTCGCGCCACAAGCTGAGCGCCGGCGCCGGCCTCGCGCTCGCGGCCTGCTCGCGACCCTGATCGTCTGGCTAACCGACCCGTTCAAGGCCGTCTCTATCTGGTCGCGCGGCTTCGCCTTGTTTTAGGCGCTGCAGTGCGTCCCGGGTTTCGTCGTTGCGCGGCGAACCGGCGCCGGCAAGGAAGCGCAATTCGCCGGGTTCGTCATCGTCGGGCTGATCTGCCTTGTCGCGAGGCTGGTCGGCACGCCGGCCGATGGCCGACCCATGCTCATCCACTCCCTCACCCCGCCACACTCGCGGCCTGATGCGGCGGCATGGTCCCGAAGTGCTGGTCTGGTGCCGACGCATCGCTATCCTCGTCGGTGCGATTCTAATCGGACTTTTTGCGCTGCTGTTCGCTCGCCTGTCCGATCTGGCCGGCGAGACCTTATTGCAAATCGTCGCGCGCTGGTGGGGGTGCCGCTGTCGCCAGCCCGATTGGGTTTGCGTCGTTCGGATTTCCGTTGGACGAGCGCTGGGGGCGCCTTGCGTGCGGGTGATGCGTCGTCGGTTTTTAGCTCGCCTTTAGCGATCGGTGGCCCTTCAGCGACCAATGCTGGCTCGCTCGGTGATCGGGCATACGCATCTTTGCTTCCTAGCGGTTCTAAATGTGCTGTCAGGCTTTTGTGTCAAAAGCCCAAACACTGTCGCTGGGACCATATCGTGCGCGTTGCCGGGCATTGCGGGCACCAAAAACCATCAAGACCGCAAGGCCGACGGCTGTCGCGTCAACAAGCCAGAGAGATTCGCTGTCGAACCAACCCGGTCCTACCATCAGGCTGCTGAGCGGGATAGTCAGCATGGCCAGCGCCGAGCAGACCGTCAATTCGGTACCGGCACCAGCGGCACCGCGAAAGAGTGCCCACACGGTCATGCCTAGGAAGACAGCATAGTAGATCGCGCTGTGCAGGCCGTAAGTGGCGCTGTGCCCCAGCAGCCTAGACGCCGCCAATGTAAGCGAGATGCCGGCGATGCAGCCTAGCGGCACACCCACCGTCAGCGCGCCGAGAATTTTCGTAGCGCGTGTCTGCTCCACGGCGCCGGCCTGGCGCTCTTTCTTGCGGCGGGATTCAACCCAAAGCAGGTTTCCGGTGTAGAAAAGCATGGCGCCGGCTAGGCCCAGCAGGAAGTAAGACCACCGGATGGCATTGCCGCCGAAGTTCCCGAAATGCAGTGCGAAGAAACTGGTGACAGTGGCGGACCAGCCGTCCTGCATACCCGGCATGTAATCGGTCGAAGTGATCTCGCCTGTTTCGGGATCGAGCCCCGCCATGCCATAGGTAGGCGCCCGAAGACCGAAGCGTGCGTCGCTGCCCTGCACCCGCAGTGACGGCAGGCCGCCGCGTCCCTGGCCGTAGACCAGCACTTCGGGCTTGAATCCCGGAGCCTGCCGTTCGATACGTTCTACCAGTTGCAGCGGCGAAAGCGATGCGGGCGGCGGGGCAGCGGCAATCGATGCCGCGCCGCGATCACCCCGTTCCTGCCCGCCGAACACCACTCCCTGCGCGCCGTAGAACTGGTCGTGAAAGGCGAATACCACGGCTGTCAGCGCCATGATGATATGGAACGGCAAGCTGAAGAGGCCCAGCACATTGTGTATGTCGAGCCACATCCGCTTGACGTTCTTACCAATGCGCAGCGCGAACAGGTCGCTCACGAGACTGGGCAGCAGCACCACCAGGCCGGACACGAGCGCGATCGTATAGAGCAGCGCAATGGCGCCCATTATCGGCATCGCGACCTCATGCGCGAAAGGCAGGCCGACTTGCTGGTGGAGTACGTCGATGAACTGAGCCACTTCGGAAGGACCGCCGTCCACCACCTGAACGGAGCCGTCTGCCGCCAACGAGGCATAGTGCTTCACCCCGCCGCCGTGCTCGGCCTCCTCGCCCCTTGCCGAAGTCCAGCTCATGCGCGCGGGATTGGCGGAACCGACGGAAAGGTGGATCTCATAGCCCTTGGCGGCCTCGGGATGGACAGCCAGAACCTTGGACACCAGTTCGGGCGTGCGCGCCAGCGAAGGCGCCGGAGCGAGTGTGGTCGGCGGTGAAGCCCAGCGTTGCAGCGGAGCCTCGAACATGGTGATGGCGCCGGCGTAGAAGGCGATGAACAGCGCGAGACCGGAAACGATCCCGACCCAGCCGTGGATTTCCTTGTACATCTTCACGAGGTCGGTGGGCAACTTCATGCTTGCGGCCCTTCCAGAATAAGCACGATCGCCCAGACCACCAGGTTGGCGCCGGTAAGCCAGAGCCAGGCCCGAACGGTGGAGCGGAACATGAAGCAGAAGCTCAGCGTCAGCGCCCATACGGGCGACATCAGCCACATTGCAAACTGGCCTTTAGTGGAAAAGAACGTGTCGCAAATGCCGGCAAGGCGTTGGAAAAGCCCGGCTGCGCCGAGCGCCAGAGTGAACCCGAGAACAAGTCCCGCCGCCGATTTGCCGAACCAGTCCTTGCTGGAAAGCGGTTTGCTCATTTCCTGTCCTCAGGTTCATGCCGCCACCATGCGATCGCGAGCGGGACCACACTCCAGACAGACATGGCGAGTGTAGCGACGATGAAAATGGCCGTGGCCGTGCCTGCCCAGCGCAGCATCATGACGGTGGCCGTCACCATGAAAGCAAACCCGCTCCAGCCTGCAAGCCGCGGCGGAAAGGGCAGATCACCCCAGCGCTGGTTCGCTGACGCAAGATAGAGCAGCACGCTGGCCAATACGGCGAGCAAGCCCCCGGCCAAGGCGAGGATCATTCCGCTTCCTTTCCGGCTGCTTCTCCGAACGCCAGCGTGATGCCATCGACCATCGCCGCCATCATGGTCGAACCATGGCTCTGACCGGGTAGAACGGAGGCGCGGGCGTCGACGCCACGGGCGGACAGCGCGGCGACCACGTCGGCCAGCGTGGCCGATGACCCGGACGGCGCCCCTTCGCGATCACCGGCAGCCAGAAGCGCGCGCTTGTCCTGAAGCGCGGCCATGCCATGCGTCTCACGCGCGATCAGGCCGTTGCCATACCAGAGCGACGGACTGACCGCGACGTAGCGGCTCCACCATCCACCCTGCGCGAGAGCGTGCAGCGCCAGCAAACCTCCGAAGCTGTGTCCCATCAAGGTTTCGCGCTTCGCATCGATCTTCCAGCGGCCCGAGATTTCCGGTCTGAGCTTGTCGCGCAGATAGGTCAGGAAAGCGCCGCCGCCGCCAAGCGACCGGCCCGCAGCGGGAGAGCCGGTCGGAATGACGTAACCCTCCACCGGCGGCGTGTAGTCGTAGATGCGGCGCGGCAGACCACCGGATTCGACGGCAACGATCAATCCCGCGCCAACGCCCGAACGCCCCCCTGCCCGCGCGAGACGGCGCGCCGTCGTCGTCGCGATGGCGAAGTTGTCCTCGCCGTCGAGCAGCCAGAGCACCGGCCATCCTTGCGGTGGCGGCGGGCCTTCGGGCCATGCCACCATGACGCGATACGCATGACCGTCCGCCGAGGGCAGCGTGAAGACGTCCGACCGTTCGATCTGCCACGGCGCGGCGATTGCGGCCGACGGAAGCGACATGGCCGCTCCCGATATCGTGCCAGTCGCCGCCAGGGCGAAGGCCAGCCGCCGTCCGCTCACCATTTGAACTGGAGACGGGCAGTGACGCCGCGGCCTTGTCCGTAATAGCACGCCGAAACGGCGGTGCAGGTGGCGGCAAAGCGCTTGTTTGCGATGTTGCGGCCATTCAGGGACAGCGTGGTGCGATCGCTGAATTCGTAACGAATGAAGGCATCGAACAGCGTGTAGTCGGGAATGGCCAGCGTATTGCCGGTGTCGCCGAAACTCTCGCCGGTATAGCGCACGCCGCCACCGAAACCGAGGCCGGAAAGCGGCCCGGACCGGATGCTTTCGCTAAGGAACAGCGAAGCCATCCATTCGGGCACTTGCGGAAGCCTGTTGCCCACCTGGCTGACGGTGTTGGATTCGGTGACCTTGCTCCAGGTACGGGTGGTCGTGCCGATGACTGCCAGCCCGAACGGCAGACTGGCCTTGGCCTCAAGCTCGATGCCGCGAATCCTGCCCTCCCCGGTCTGGACGAGGCACGTCGAAGTGCCGCACAGGGTGCCCAAGGGGTCGGGCGTCGTCATGTTCTGCTGGGTGATCTGGTAGCCGCCCAGCGTGACGTAGATTCCCTTGTGCTGATAGCGCAGCCCGGCTTCCCATTGCTGGCCCGTGGTCGGGAGGAAAGTCTCGCCGTTCAGGCTCGTCGATGGATCGCTGACTTGCGGCTGGAACGATTCCGAATAGCTGGCGTAAGGCGCAAGGCCGTTATCGAACAGGTAGACGGCGCCGGCCCGCCAGGTGAAGGCATCCGACTTGGTGACATAAGTCTTGTTGGTGACCGGGTTGTGCGTACGGTCCTTGGCCCAGTCCTGGCGGCCGCCCACGGTCACGCGCAGACGGCCCAGCGCGATCTGGTCCTGCAGGTAGACGCCGGTCTGGCGACTGACCGTTTCGGTATAGATCTGCGGGCTCATGTTCTGGGCAAAGCCGGCAGACCCGCGTGGCACTGGGTCGAAGATGTCGAGGATGGGCAGCACCAGCGACGAATTGACGAGGTCGCGATAGTGCTCCCATTCGGTGTGGAAGTAGTCCACGCCGCCCAGGATCGTATGCTTCAGCGGGCCGGCGTTCACTTCGTACTGAAGCTGGGTGTCCGTCGCCCAGCCGTCGCTCTCGCCGGTTCCCTGCACCGCGCGGCGGCCGATCGTCTGGCCGGGAATGCAGCCGGCGATGCTTCCCGGGCACGTCGTCAGCGTGTTGCCCGAAAGCACGACGACGCGATAGAGCGTGTCGATATGGGTGTAGCGGGTGTTGTTGCGGACGGTCAGGCCGCTGTCCCCGAAACGGTGTTCGAAGAAAGACGCGGCAAGGTACTGGTTGCGGTCGAACGTGTTCCAGTCCGGCTCGCCCAGGTTGGCATCGTTGGCGATGTATTTCCCGTTGCTCTTGTAGAGAGCGCCCAGGGCGGGGAGGAACTGGAAGGTCGCGCCGCCCTCGTCGCGTTGGTATTGGCCCAACAGGGTCCAGGTGGTCTGGTCGTCCGGCTTCCACGTCAGGCTGGGCGAAACGTACTGGCGGGCATTGGTGACGCCGTCCACCTGGGTTTCACCATAGCGGGCAAGACCGACCAAGCGCGCGGACAGCGTGCCGAAGATCTCCCCCCCGACGTCGGCCGCTGCCTGGCCGTTCCAATTGTCGAGATCGGTCATACCCATGGCCTGAAGCATGAATTCAGCATGGAACGCATCGGTTGGTCGCTTCGACACGCTATTGACGACACCGCCCGGCGCGGTCTGGCCGTAAAGCGCGCCGGATGGGCCCTTGAGCACCTCAATCTGCTGGAGCGCGAAAGTGTCGAAGCCGGTGCGCGTCCACTGGCCACCCGAAGGCAGGCGCAGACCGTCAACGAAGTTGTTGTTGGAGGAAAAACCGCCGGCGCCGAAACCGCGAACCGATACCTCGTCGGTACGGCTGTCGATACCTGACGGCTCGGCCTGCACGCCCGCGGTATAACTCAAGGCGTCGGCAATCGTCGGCGAAGCGCGCAGGTCGATCTCGTCGCGATTGATGATTGAGATCGACTGGGCGGATTCGATGATGGGCGTCGCGCTCTTCGTGGTGGAGATCGCTTCCGATTGCCCGGTTGCGGTGACGACGATTTCGTCGCGATTACGCCGATCATCGGCGGCAGCAGGCGCGGTCTGTGCGTGAGCAATGGCAGACGTTCCGGCAAGCAGCAACGCGGAGGTGATTGAGAGTTTTGACATGCGAATCCCCTGAACTTGCGGGATCACCTAATGCGACGCATTCGCGTTAGCAAGAATCTATGACAGCCTCTCCTTCCTGAGGCCCGTTCGCTCGACCTCCTCGTCTTTAGCGGCAGCCGCGGCTTAGTTGGATGTGACCGGATCCCCACTCCGAACTGGCGGAAGCGAAATGGCCATTATGCTGGCCTTCAAAGGCCATCGCCTGCCAGGAGCTTCGATCCAATCCGAAGAAGAAAATGTCGCCGATTGCCAAACTACGACGCAATGGAACCAGCAGGGTGGCCGAGGAAGCCGTCGCCCGCGTGGCCAAGGCCGGCCAGGCCGCGCTCGACGCCGAGGCGGAAGCCCTCGCCGCGCTCGAAACTGCGCTGCGCGAGGCGCTGGCCGTGCTCGCCAAGTGCCGCGACGATCTCACCCGTCACGAAGCGGAAGAGGCCGCAGCCGCCCTGCCCTCTCCCGAAGCACTCGAAGCCGCGCTGGCGTCCGCTGGGGACACACTGAACGCCGCCGCAGCCCGGCGCGACAATGCCGCAGCCCTGCTACGCCAGGACGATCTGGTCCGCGAACGCACCGCCGCCCTGCGCGCTGACTTGGAAGCGGCAAATGCCCGCGCCGAGGAGTGGCTGCGCCTATCCGATCTCGTCGGTGACCGCGAAGGCAGGGTCTTCCGCCGCTTCGCGCAAGGCCTGACCCTCGACCGCCTGTTCGAACACGCCAACGCTCGTCTCGCCGAACTGAAGCCCCGCTACGCGCTGGAGCGCGGCACCGGCGGCGAGATGATGGTCCAAGTGATCGACAACGACATGGGCGGCCAGGTGCGCGGCCTACACAACCTCTCGGGCGGCGAGCGCTTCCTCGTCAGCCTGGCGCTCGCGCTGGGCCTCGCCGAAATGTCAACCGCGCGCGGCGTGAAGATCGAGAGCCTGTTCATCGACGAGGAGTTCGGCGCGCTCGACACCGCCAGCCTCGGCCAGGCCCTGGCACTGCTCGAACACCTCCACGCCAGCGGTCGCCGCGTCGGCGTCATCAGCCACGTCGAGGAACTCAAGGAGCGAGTGCCGGTGAATATCGAAGTTATTCCCACCGGCCGTGGAAGAAGTCGAGTGGAGGTGCTGGTTGATTGAAGGCTTCGCGCGTGAGATTTGGACGAGGTTCCAAGCACAACCAGCTCTTCAAGGATCGACCAGTTTGCGCCATTCCTTGGCCGGTTCTTAAACGTCCGCTCGCTTCGGAACCGGTCATCCGTTTTAGATCGAGCACGCGGCGGGCTGTCCGCTTCGCATCCAGCTGTTATCATCATGCGGAGGTTTAGTCGCGTTTGTCCTTCTGCATTCACAGCGATAGACTTTCAGACACAGAAAATCGACTATGTCCCGAATCTCTATTTGAACGGCTAGGTATCATGAGATCGAAGATCTTTCGTGCCGTATGGCTCCTGGTCGCGCTCTCTGTAGGCCCGGCGTCGGCACAGATGGCCGGGCATGAACATACCTCGATGGAGCGACTTGGCAGCGTCAGCTTCGAAACGTCGTGCAACGCGGAGGCTCAGCCGCGCTTCAATCGCGCTGTGGCGCTCATGCACTCTTTCCAATTTGGCCCGGCGATCGATGGCTACCGCGCAGCACTTGCGGCTGACCCCAGTTGCGCCATCGCCTATTGGGGAATCGCGCTGAGCAGCTGGAGCAACCCGTTTGCCGGATTCAAGTCACCGTTACAGCTGAAACAGGGCCTCGAGGCGGTCCAGACCGGTCGCGCTCTGAAGGCCAAGACCTCGCGCGAACGTGCTTATATCGAGGCGGTAGCGTACCTGTACACCGACACCGCGATCTTGGACCAGGACGCTCGAACCGTCGCTTACGAACGCGCAATGGAGCGTCTGGCCGCCGACTATCCCAAGGACATCGAAGCCAGGATCTTTTACGCGCTGGCGCTCGCAGCGGCCGCCGATCCGGCCGACAAGACCTACGCCAATCAGCTGAAGTCCGGCGCGATCCTTGAAGGCCTGTTCGCCGAGTACCCCGACCATCCTGGCTTGGCCCACTATATCATCCACGCCTTTGACGAGCCGGCCCTGGCGTCACGCGCCGCCGGGGCAGCGAAGCGCTACGGCGCGATCGCGCCCTCGACTCCCCATGCCCTGCACATGCCCTCCCACACCTTCACACGGATCGGCGACTGGCAGGCATCGATCGACACCAACCTGGCTTCAGCGACCTCGGCGCGGGCCGCCGGCCAACCAGCCGACGAACTGCACGCCAGCGACTACATGATCTACGCCTACCTGCAAACTGGACAGGACAAGGCTGCCGGGCAGCTTGCCGAAGCCTCTGTCCAAGTGTTTTCGCGCTTCGATCCCACTAAAGCCAACGGCGCCGCGCCTGCTTCGGCGGCCTACTACGCCCACGCTGCGATACCGGCGCGCTACGCGCTCGAGCGCCGCGACTGGGCAAGGGCGGCCAGGCTCGAGCCGACGTCGAGCCGCTTTCCCTACGCAGAATCGATCACCTCTTTTGCCCGGGGCCTGGGCGCGGCGCACCTGAAAGACGCGGCCGCCGCGCGGTTGGCGATCTCGTCGCTGGACCAGATCCACGACAAGCTCGTTCAGCAGGGCGAGGGCTATTGGGCAGGGCAGACGGATATTCAGCGGCGGGAAGTTGCTGCAACCCTTGCCTTAGAGGAAGGTCATGTCGTCGAAGCCCTGACGAGCATGCGCCAGGCTGCTGACCTTGAGGACAAGACCCAATTGGCCTCCGTAACGCCGGGACCTTTAGCGCCGGCTCGGGAGATGCTGGGCGAGATGCTATTAGGAGATAACCAGCCGGATGAAGCGCTGGCGGCGTTCGAAGCGTCGCTTGTTCAGGAGCCCAATCGGTTCTGGTCGCTGTACGGTGCCGCCAAGGCGGCTAAGCGAGCCGGCAACGGTCAGAGCGCCAAGACCTACTTTCAGAAGCTGCTGGCCATGTCCCCGCACCCTGACCACCCAGAACGGCCGCAGTTGGCAGAGGCGCGCCAGCAAGCAACGCCGTGAAGACGTGTCTACAAGTTCAGACATCCCCGCTCTGCCCCCTAAAAACCCTGCTTAGCCGGGAAAAACGACGATCACGCTGCCGCGCCTCAGGACGTGCTATAGTTAGCTTGGGAACGGCGGGAAAGTCCCAGAGTCAATCCTTAGCCTCTAAAACCGCAAAGAAGTTTCAACGGTCAGTCAGTCTGCGGGCATCAGCGGAACAACAGCACGCGCCGCCATGTCATCCAAACCGTCAGCGATCCAGCGCCCGTAGTGACGCTCAATCATCTCAACTGACGTGTCATGAAGTGCTGCCACCAATCGCAGCGGCAAGCCCGCTCGAATACCACGAACAATGCTCGAATGCCGCAAGGCATATGGGACGATATCCCGCTCAAGTTCCGCGATCTTCCGAATTTCCGCCCACGGCTCGACAAGACGGGCAGCCCGGCCCCAAGGGCGCCGACCGTTGGCCACCCACTTCAGTTGACCAGGAGCCCGTTCCATCCGACGCCGCGTCAGCAACAGTTCGCCCTTACCCCGATCTTCAATAGCTGGACCCAAAACAGCCAGCACATCGGCACCAATTGGAACCGGCGTAGCTTCCGGCTTCCGCCCCTGCCCCTTGTAGCTAGGCGGTATCATCAACCGAGACCGCTCAATCTGTACGTCACGCACCGTAAGTCTCGCGGCTTGGGAAAACCGTGCCCCGGTAGCGGCCAGCACGACAATCATCCGGTACAAATCGCCGCCCCATTCGGCCGCTTCGTCGACCTTTTTGGCGGCCGCAATGATCCGGCCAACTGTCGCAGCATCTAATATTTGATTCTCGCGCGCCACACTCTCGCCATCGGCCGGGTTAGTTCGTGATATGACCAGTGCGGCGGTCAGAACGCCGGGTAAAGTCGCGGGAAGCGTCGCCCGATTTGCGCGAAATGCGCTATTTATCGCGGCCTTCAGTGTGGCAGCGAGATGCCAGACCGAGGACGTTTTAAGAGTGTCCGGGAGAGACTTGCGCCATCCAATCAGTTCCCTCTCCGTCAACAGGTGCAGCGGCACGTCCGCGATGGGTGCTGGGGCGCGCGCCTCCATGTTGGCGGACGCCTCCCGCCCGATCACATATCGTTCCAGGCTGGATGTTGCCGCTTTCCGACCAGTGTTGCCCACGCCACGTGCACGGAAACGAGCGTCACGCTCCGCGCAGTACGACACGATTGCCGTCCGAACGGTCTGGAATTGACCAGCGGATGCGGCCCGGTCTTCCAGACGCGCTCCCTCTACTCGATCACGGGCTGCCCGGATCGCCCCATTATAGTCCAATGTGCCTTCGGATAATTCATCGTCGGCGGTACCAAGCCGGTCTTGGCGATAACCAGTACCAATGCGCCACCGCACCAACCACACGCCGCCGCGTACCCCCTTGCTGTAGCCCAGGTGGGTTTCAGGATCGATACCGCGCCAGTGCAGCCCGACGGGCAACTTCGCTCGCGCACTGCGAGTCGTCAGAGGGACTTCCTTGAGTGTCTTGGCCATACCCATCCCGCCAAACCGTCTAATATCCGTCAAATATACCCCCGCGCAAAACTGCAAACAACGACGAATGCTGGTCAGGCGTACGGCCCAAAATGTCCCGGATTTCTGCGGATTTCTGCGGTCACATACGGAAATGATCGGTCCCGGAAAACATCGATCAGCCATTAATCTGGAAGCAGCCCGCGAGCTATCTGTCAGTGGCGCTTCGCTGCTCCGCAGGCGTCGCCGCGCGGTGCCCGTAACTGAGGACGCTGGTGATCCGCCAGGCGCCATCCTGCTTCGCCCAGACGATCACGAATTTGGCAATCCCTTCGCATCGTCCCGTCGCCAGTTCGCAAAAGCGGTGCTCGCCTTCCTCGATGGCACCATAGTCCTTGATCGGATAGACGCGGAACGTTGCCCGGATCAGCTCGCGCTTCACCTTTCCGCAAATGTATTTGCGAACGCCATCGACCATCGCGTCACGCTCGAACGTCGCACCGCCGGTGTCGTGGTAGAAGGCGACCTTCGGATCAAAATAGCCGGAGAAAGTCGGCAGGTCGCAGCGGTTGTAGGCGCCGAACACCTTCGCATCGAGCGCGCCGATCTCCGTCGTCAACGGATCGGCGGGGGGCGGCACGGAGGTGGCGAGCAAAGCTGCGGCAACGGCGATGGCGGTCATCATGCTCATGGTCCTGTCAGTTCATCTGGCCGCGGAGGAAGGCGATCAGCTTCGGATCGCTCCCCGTGCGTTCGAGGATAGGCAGGATGACCCGCCAGCCGTTGTCGCTGTTGGTTAGGATCACGATGCCGTCGCCGCTCGGGCGATCGATCGCGGCGAAGGTGAAGGCCCCTGCATCCTTGCCGGTGTGGAGCATCGTCGTGCCGTCGGGGAAGCCGAGGAGCTGCCAGCCCAGTCCGAAGCCAGTCCAGGGCGGACAGGTGGCCGCTTTCGATCCGGCACATATTTCGGGCGTCAGGTCGCCCTGCGATTTGCTGCGCTCCGCCGCTAAAGACGCGACCAGATGCCGGTCGTTGCGGACATCAATGAGGAAGCGCGCATAATCACGCGCCGTCGCGTGTGCCAGATCGGCAGCGTTGTATCGCGTCACCCGCTCGACGGGCAGCGGCTTGCCTGCGTCGTCGTATGGCACGGCGATCGGCACCGTCTTGCCTTGCGCCGACACATAGCCCGAGCCGTTCATGTGGGCGGGTGCGAACAGCCAGCGGCCAGCAAGCGTCTCGAACGATTGCCCGATGCGGTGCTCGGCGTAGCGCGCCGCATATTGATACCCCTCGCCCGAATAGCCAGTCGTCGTGCCGGGATCATGATCGAACGCCAGTCCCTTCGCGTCGCGCCAGTTCGGCAGGCCGGTGCGATGGCTCAACGCCATGCGGACCGTCAGTTTCTTCCGCCGAGGTTCGCGCGACAAGTCGGGATCGCTCCAGTAGCGATCCATCGGCTCATCAAGGGACAGCTTGCCAGCCGACACCAGTCGCAGAATGACCTCCGCCGTCAGCGGCTTCGTCAGCGAAGCGAGATTGTATGGTGTGGAGACGGTCGCCGTACGGTTCGGCCCCACTATACCCCAAGCCCCAGTAAAGACGATCTGTCCGTCGCGGATCACGGCAATCGATGCGCTTTCCACGCGCTGTTCGCGGAGGGTTGCGGTCATATCCGGCAGCGGGGTCTTTGTCTCAGCGTCCGCCATCGAGGCGCAAGCCATCAATGCGACCATGCCGACGCGAATTTTTCGCTTCAACGCGCCAACTGTATTATTCATGTGCAACAGTTAGCGGCACTGAAATTTGTCCGCAACCTTAACCGCATTTGCCAACGATGTGACAGAGCTGAGAACCGGTATGAGAATTCCGAAATGGCATCCTTTTCAGGATACTCGCGAACGGCGGCTCTCGGTTGAACCTGCCGGGCGGCGAGGCCGCTGTGGATTACATGTTTGTCCCATTTCCGACGATCGTGCCAAGTGAAACCGTCCCATCGAAGACCTTCAGTCGCTGATTCTCCGTTGACAGCAGCGGTCCGTCAGCTTTTCCATTTCGGATGCCTCAGGTCAGTCAGGTGACCAGCGGGCTTAGCGCGATCATCTCGGATAGCGGCCTTACTGAGGAGCGCAGGATTGATCCGATGAGGGCCGGCACTTTCAGGGGATGCTTATCAAGCCATGCCCCCCTGACTGCGTTCATGGCCAGGAGTGGGAGCTTGCTCTGAGCCTTCACGCATCGACGATATTTCAGCGGCTAGTCGTGCCGCATCAGCCAGACGCGTCGCCCACGCTTCTTGTCCGGACGGGTTGCCGACAAGGTCTTGTCGCACCTCGATCTCGGCATAGGGGAGGTTTCGCGGGAACGCGTGGAACGGAACAGTGTAATCGGTCTCATCCATAGCGTAAGGCTCGTTATCGCCAACGATCAGGTCTGCCTGCGCCGCAAGTGCATCGCGCAGTCCAAGGGCAAATTCCGTCCGTCCCGTACCGTGCAGTACCCCGACGTCCCAAGGACGGGTCAATCCGTCCATCTTCGGCGTGAAGCTGTGCAACGACAGTAGGATAGTCTCCTCGACGGAAGTACGCCGAGTATCAAGGATCACTGCGATCGCGGCATGATAAGGTCCGTGGATCGCGGCGCTCCGGGCATGGCGTGCCCGATCACTCAGATGCCGATTTGCGGGAATGGGGGTACCGTCCGAAACCTCCGGGATAGCGTCGGGCCTTGCGGGCAGGCGATTGCAGTCGATGACAAGACGCGAGTAGGCCTGATGCACGAAAGGCGCATCCAGCAGACGCGCCAAGGCCTGGCCGAGACCTAACACTCCGATGTCGATTGCTATGTGGCGCCTCAGATCATCGCGTTGCAAACCAAGGGATTGCAAGCGATGCGGAACTGCAGATCCTGCGTGGTCGCCGATTATCAGGAACGGCGAGTTTCCTGCGGCGTTGAACACCACAAACGGCGCCGGATCTCCCGGACCCAGCACCTTCTCCGCCGTGCGCCCGCTCATCAGGAAACCTTTCCATGCCGTTGCTGACGATCCACCACAAAACGCGGTATCGCTACCAACAGCCTGTTTCGCTCGGTGAACATCGCATCATGATGCGTCCGCGCGAAGCGTTTGACCAGCGATTGCTGTCCGCGCGCCTCATCATTGACCCTGAGCCCAGTGAACTGCGCTGGCTGCACGACGTATTCGGCAATTCGGTCGCCGTCGCCTCTTTCGAGCGCCGCACTGCAGACCTGACAATTACCAGCGAGGCGACGCTTGAGCATGCCCCGCTCGATCAGACGCAGGTGGACGTTGAGAATTATGCGCGCTTGTTTCCCTTCACCTATTCAGCAGAGGACATGTCTGACCTTCTGCGCTCGATTGAGCGGCAGCACCTCGACCCGGAGCGCATCGTCGACAATTGGGCCCGCGGGTTTCTCAACGACGATGCAAGCACCGGGACCATTTCCCTGCTGACCGAGATGGCAACCAGCATCAAACGGGACTTCACATATGTTCCGCGTCATGAAAAGGGCACCCAGGTGCCGATCGAGACTTTGAAGAAGCGCCGGGGGACCTGCCGCGACTTTGCCGTCCTGATGATCGAGGCGGTTCGCGCGCTCGGCTTTGCGGCGCGTTTCGTCTCGGGCTACGTCTACAATCCGTCCAAGACAGAGGGCGTGGTCGGCGGCGGCAACACCCATGCCTGGGTCCGCATCTTTCTTCCCGGCTCCGGCTGGGTCGAATTCGATCCCACCAACGGCATCATCGGCAATCGCGGGCTCGTCCGCGTCGCGGTGGCGCGCGATCCCTACCAGGCATTGCCGCTGTCCGGCACCTGGTTCGGCCTGCCCGCCAGCTTCCTTGGGATGGACGTGACGGTGGACGTCCACCGGGCCGATCCCGAACAATTCCCCTCCACCGGTCATGGGGCCGTAAACAGCCGCCACTCCGGCGCTTCAGGAAAGTGACACTCATGTTGATCCGCTGCGGCTACGATATCCGCTTTGAAACCGAAACAAAGACCGCGATGATGGCGATGCTCAGCCTTCACCCCTCGCGCCACCAGGACCTGCGCACGCCCCAGCGCCTGCTGACCGACCCCGATATTCCGCTCTATCAGTTCGAGGACGCCTTCGGGAACGTCGCCACGCGCCTCAGCATACCGGCAGGCGGCGTGACGCTGTCCTGCGAATTTGTCATCGAAGACAATGGCGAGCCGGACATGCGCCCTGCCAACGGTCCGCAGATGCCGGTCGAGGACCTTCCGGATTTCGTCATGCCATTCCTGCTGGGCAGCCGTTACTGCGAAACCGACCGCCTCATGGACGTGGCCTGGAGCAACTTCGGCCATTACAGCAACGCCCGCGACCGGGTGGATGCGATCGTCGATTTCGTTCACCGCCATATGGAGTTCGGCTACCACTATGCCCGGCCCGACAAGACGGCCTGGAACGGCTATCAGGAGCAGCAGGGCGTGTGCCGCGATTTCGCTCATCTCGCCATCACACTGTGCCGCTGCATGAATCTTCCAGCGCGCTACTGCACGGGTTATCTCGGTGACATCGGAGTGCCCGCCTCAGACTCGCCGATGGACTTCAGCGCCTGGTTCGACGTCTATATCGATGGCAGCTGGTACACGCACGATGCCCGCCACAACAAGCCACGCATCGGCCGTATCCTGATGGCACGGGGGCGCGATGCCACCGACGTTGCCTTGACGACCGCGTTCGGCCCGGCAAACCTGGTGCGGTTCGACGTCTACACCGACGAGGTCCAATCCCTTGAATGATCCGCTGACTAACCCGCTTCTGCGTCCCTGGGACGGTCCGCTCGGCGCCCCGCCCTTTGCGCAGGTGCGGGCCGAGGACTTCCTGCCCGCGTTCGAGGCCGCCGCCGCTTGGCACCGCGCGGAAGTGGCGGGTATCGCCGGGCAGACGGAAGCGGCGACGTTCGAGAACACGATAGCCGCCCTGGAACGGTCGGGCGAAGTGCTCGGCCGGGTTCGCCGCCTGTTCTGGACGCTGTCCTCGGCGCAGGGAACTGCTGCCGTCCGCGCGATCGAAGGGAAGGTTTCGGCGCTGCTCAGCGCGCATTCGATCGCGATCAACCACGACTCCGCGCTTGCAGCGCGCATTGCCGCCGTCCATGCCTCACGCCATGCCGCTGGCCTAACGCCCGCGCAGGTACGTCTGGTCGAGGCCAGCTACGCCGGCGCCCGTCGAACCGGAGCGGCCCTGCGCCCCGAGCAGAAGGTACGCTTTGCCGAGATAGACGCACGGCTTTCGGCGCTCTCCGTCCAGTTCGGCCACAACGTCCTGGCGGCGACGGCCGACTGGGTACTGGACCTCGGCGCGGACGACCTCGACGGGCTGCCCCCCTCACAATGTGACGCCGCTGCAGCGCGCGCCGCAGCCGCAGGGGCCCCGGGCCGATTCCACGTCAGCCTCGATCGCACCGACTATGAAAGTTTCCTGGGCTTCTCCCAGCGCCGCGACTTGCGCGAGAAACTGTGGCGCGCCTTTACCGAGCGTTGCGACGGTGGGGCGCAAGACAACTGGCCGGTCATAGCCGAAATCCTCACGCTCAGGCATGAGCGGGCAACCCTGCTAGGGTACGCCGACCATGCGCATTACGCGTTGGAGGACAGCATGGCCCACATGCCTGCCGCCGCGCTCGATCTGCTGCAGCAGTTATGGGAGCCCGGCAAGCGCCGCGCTGCCGATGAGGCGGCGGAACTGCAGGCGCTGATTGATGCCGAGGGCAGCGGGTTCAACTTGGCTCCTTGGGACTGGCGCTTTTACGCTGAGCAGGTGCGCCGTTCGCGCTATGCGCTGGACGGCGCGGCGGTGGCGCAGCATCTGCGTCTGGACGCCGTCCGGCAGGCCGCTTTCGATACGGCCGCCAGACTCTACGGACTGTCCTTCACGCGCCGCGCGGATATTCCCGGCTATCATCCCGATGTCTGGGCCTGGGAAGTGCGCGACGAGGGAGCTGGCCCTGTCGGGCTGCTGTTCACCGACTATCTCGCCCGGCCGGAAAAGCACGGCGGGGCTTGGATGGGCAGCCTGCGCGTGCAGGAATCGATGGACGGCGAGGTGCTTCCGGTCATTTACCTCGTCGCCAATTTCGCAGGCGCGCCGCCGCCGGACACCGGAGCCACGCGCCTCTCCATCGACGAGGCGCGCACGTTGTTCCACGAATTCGGTCATGCCTTGCATGGCCTGCTTTCTCGCGTCACCTATCCCAGCCAGTCCGGCACCGCGGTGGCCCGCGATTTCGTCGAGTTTCCGAGCAAGTTGATGGAAAACTGGATCGTAAGTGGGGAAGTCCTGTCCGGATTCGGCGTACCCGATGCGCTGATCACCGCGATCCGGAACGCCGCGAGCTACGGGCAGGGTTTCGCGACGGTGGAACTCATCGGCTGCTCGCTGATCGACCTTGCCGTGCATGGCTCACCGCAAGCCGCCGCCGATCCCCGCGCCTTCGTTGAGGCCGAGCTTGAGCGGCTGGGCATGCCGCCAGCAGTCGGGCTGCGGCATCGCTTCCCGTATTTTACGCATATATTCGACGGCGGCTATGCCAGTGCGTATTACAGCTACGCATGGTCCGAAGCGCTCGACGCAGACGTCTTTGAAGCTTTCGTAGCCTCAGGCGACATCTTTGACGCCCGACTGGCCAAGCGGTTCCGTGAGGAAATCTTGAGCGTCGGCGACACTCGCGACCCAATGGAATCCTTCACTGCGTTGCTTGGCAGACCCCCCGATCCGAAGGCTCTTATGCGGGCACGAGATCTGGTAGACGTTTGAACTGCCGAACTACACTCCGGTCTGGATCAAATTGAATTAGGTGCCAGCGAAGTGCGGCGACTGGATCTGAAAAAACTTCGGGAAACGTTAGATATTATGAACTGGGTCCGTAGGAGGACCGAACCCTCCCGGTCATTCAATAGCCAGTTTTACGCCCCCAATGTGCGGTCCGCGCGCTTTCCTCGTCTGGATCCCCAACACGGGCCAGTATGCGACTGTCGGCTTCGGAGCGGGAGGGGTCTATAGCTGCCGACAAGCCATGTCAGAACACCTTGCCTGGAGGGGTTTGCGACACTATCCCAATCCGACAGAGTTTATCGCGCATCCGCCTCTAGGTGCGCGGCCAAAGACGGTGCGCAAGGTACGCTCCCGGCGGAATTGCCTGCCGCCTGTCGACAATCATGTGTTTGGCGTCAATCTCAAAGCTTCCCCGATTGTTCGTACTATAAAGTCGACGACGCTGGCAAACTGTCGTCCCGCGCTTTGGCTGGCTTTGCGCGAGGAGAAAAGGATATCGAGTGCCAACGCTGGACCGCTGAGTGCCCAGCCCCGTAAATCGCCCGCACTGACCGCTTCCATCACATATTTTTCCGGCAATAGCGCGTAGCCGATGCCCGACTGTACCAATTCCTGGATAAGCCTCGTCGAGTCAGCCTCCATCTGAATGTTCAGCCTCACGCCGCTCCGGTGCGCTGCGTCGTTGATTGCGGCCCTTACGCCTAGGTGATGGGATGGCACGATCAAGGGCAATGCCAACGCTTCTTCGATATCGACAGAGGAGTCGTACGGTGTCTCAATGCCAGGCGGGCCAACCAGCATGAAGGGCAGGGACAGGAGTTTCTGTTCGATAAGAAGATCGTTGCGGGAAACCTCCTCGAGAACCGCGAAGTCGATCATGCCTCGTGCGAGCCAGTCGCCCAACCCGCCGGTCGGCCCCTCGATCAGCCGGAAGCGGATATCTGGAAAGGCCGAGCGCAGTTGAAGCCCCAACGACCGACCCGCCAGTGCGGCAATACTGGGCGGCAGGCCCACGGCAAGATCCGCCGCGCCGCGCGAAGCCCCCGAACGTGTTCCCTGAATCGCCAGTTCCAGTTCGCGCAGCGGCGCGGCCACCGAAGAATGAAGCCTCTCCCCATCGGCAGTCAGGCGCATGCCCCGGGCCGTGCGCTCGAAAAGAGTCACCCCCAGTTCTTCCTCCAGCAAACGCATTTGCCGGCTGAGAGCGGACTGGGCCACCCGCACCATGCCCGCCGCGCGGGTAAGTGAACCATCCTCCGCAATCCGCACGAAATAGCTGAGCCGTCTGATTTCCATGCGCCACCTCGCGAGCTATCCAATCTCGATATGATAGCACGCGGAAATTGAAATGGCGGCATAGCGAATAATTGTTCATCTGCTTCGGCAGATAAAAAAATCGAGGAGCGGGATATGGGCATTTACGAGCAGTATGGACCGTGGGCCCTGATCGCCGGAGCATCGGAAGGAACCGGGGCAGCCTTTGCCCATCGCCTCGCGTCCGAGGGGCTGAACATCATCCTGATCGCCCGCCGCGAGCAACCGCTGGCCGCGCTGGCAGCCGAGTTGCAGGCCGCCTACGGCACCGAGACCGTTACCGCCTCCATCGACCTAGCCGCTCCAGACGCGATCGACCGGATCGCGGTGGTCGCCGAGGGCCGCGAGGTGGGTCTCTATATCAGCAACGCGGGCGGCGATCCCAATGGCACCGCCTTCTTCAAGACTGATATCAAGGCATGGACCGATCTGGTCGCGCGCAATGTGGTCACGGTAATGCAGGCGTCTCACCTGCTCGGCGCCAAGATGCGCGAGCGCAAGCGTGGTGGGATCATCCTTGTGGGGTCGGGCGCGTGCTATGGCGGCGCGTCGGGACTAGGCGTCTACTCGGGCAGCAAGGCGTTCGACCTCTGCTTTGGCGAGGGGCTGTGGGCCGAATTGCGCACTCATGGCGTGTACGTGCTGAACCTTATCCTGGGCCGCACTGACACGCCAGAATTCCGCCGCTGGCTTGAAAGCCGTGGAGCGTCGATGCCCAGCGATGTCGCGAACGCGGAAGATGTGGCTCGTGTCGGCTTGGAGCGCTTGCCGTATGGCCCCGTACACAACTGGGGGCTGGAGGACGAAGACGCGGGGCGCATGCCCCAATCGGCTGCCGCTCGTCGGAACCGCATCCTCGCCATGGAGGCGGCGATGCAAGACTTGAAGCCCGCCCAGGTATGACCCGCTCGCTTCAGAACGACAGGCAAGCCATCACCGACTTGATCCACCTCTACTGCCGTTCGGTGGACAGGCTGGATGTGTCGCTGGGTCACAGCATCTGGAACGAAGGCGCGACCGCCGATTACGGTGAAAGCTTCCATCAGGGAACCGGGAGGGACGTGATCGACAAGATCTGCGCCTCTCATCGCGGGCTGCTCGCCCACTCGCACCAGATCGGCAACATCCTCATCAAGGTCGACGACGATCGCGCCGGGAGCGAGGCCTACTGCACCGCAACGCTGCGGTTGCAACGCGGCGAGACGCTGATGCAGATGAGCGTGTGGACCCGCTATGTCGACCGTTGGTCGTATCGGGCCGGACGCTGGGGGCTCGACCATCGCATTGCGATCCGCGACTTCGACGAGGTCCGCCCGGTGACCGCCCTGAGTCAGCCGGACATGGGCAGTCGCGATCATGCCGATCCTTCCTATGCCGCGCTTCATCTAAAACCACAGGATATGCCATGAAAGCAGCGTACATCCAGAACGGCGCAGTCCATGTCGGCGAGATGCCAGACCCGATTCCCGGAACGGGCCAGGCACTCGTGCGTACCCACAGCTGCGGCATGTGCGCATCCGAAGCCCACTTTCTCCATTCCGGCGAGACGATCATTGGTTTGTCGAAGGTTCATGGCGGACCCTACGCGGGGCTCGACTTCAGCCGTCCCTTCGTACCCGGCCACGAATATGTCGGCGAGATCGTCGATTATGGTCCCGGAAGCAAGCGAACGGTGAAACCGGGGCGCAAGGTCACGTCCATCCCGATCATGCGCCAGTCGGGTTCCCACTCCATCGTCGGCTTCAGCCATGACTGCCCCGGAGGTTTCGGCGAGTACATGCTGCTCGACGAGGACATGATGCTTGAGGTGCCCACCGATCTCGAGGACGATCTGGCCGCGATGACGGAGCCGCTGGCAGTCGGCCTGGAGCATGCGCGGCGGGGCCGGCCCGACAAGGACGATGTCGTCCTTGTCCTGGGCTGTGGGGCCATCGGCCTCGGCGTCATTGCCGGTCTTAAACTGATGGGCATCGCGCCTATCGTCGCCGCCGATTTCCACGAAGGGCGGCGCAAATTGGCCATCGCGATGGGCGCGGATATCGTCGTCGATCCGCGCGAGCTATCCCCCTATGGTCCACTTGTGGATCTGGGCGACCGGCGGGCGAACCTTATCTATGAGTGCGTCGGCCTGCCGGGGCTGCTTCAACAGGTCATCAGTGGCGCCGGCTTCGGGGCGCGGATCGTGATGGGCGGCTATTGTATGGAGCCGGAGGAGCTACTCGTCTTCGCGGCCCAGAACAAACGCCTCAACATCCAGTTCGCGGGGGGCGAAGAACCGCAGGATATGGAGCTTGCCTTGCACGCGATCGCAGACGGGCGGGTAGACGTCCGTCCTTGGCTGGGAACGCGCATCGGGTTGAACGGCGTTGCCTCCGCGATGGGCGACATGTCCAATCCGATTGCGCCGATCCGCACAGTGGTCGATCCGCGCGTGCTGTAGACCACGCGAGTACACCTTCCCCGATGGCACTCGCATGGCCGGCTCGCAAAAGCACGGCGTACCAGGACAGCGGGAAGTGCCGAGAGAGATAACGGCCAATGATTAGGGTTGGAATCATCAGCGCGAACTGAGGCGCCTACGCCCACAGGCCCGCATGGGAAGCGATCGATGGGGTCGAGGTCACCGCCATTTGCACCTCGCGCCGCGAAACCACCGAAGCCGTCAGCGCGCGCCTGAACATCCCCCGCGTTCTGGAATGCCGAGGAGATGGCGGTCGACCCCGACCTCGATATCACCGACATCGGCACGCGGCCAGATCTACGCCACGCTATGGGGCTGACGGCGCTGCGCAACGGCAAGCACATCTACAATGGCATCGTCGATGGCCAGGGACATCGACGATGGCCGGGATATGTATCGCGCATGGCGGGCCGCCGGCGCCGTCGCGGGGGTGGATGCGTTTTCGCAGTGGATTCCCGCGCTCGTCAAGGGCAAGGAAATGCCCAGCACTGGCTATATCGGCAAGCTGCTGGGCGGAAGCTGCCGGTTCAACATGGGCCTCTTCAATCGCCCTGCCCCCCCTTCCCCTGCAATTGGTTCTCGCAGGCCGGCCTCGGTGTGTCCTCGATACGCAACAACTGTAGCCACCTGATGCATCTGATCCAGCTACTAGGCCCGGTCAGATCGGATCCAGATACTGCCGAAACGTCAGCGCCGCATTGTAATAGTGCATCGCGGGAAAGACCTCGAAACCGAAAGAGGTGTCCCTGAGGTAGGAGCGCTGGCGCGACCAGATCCCCGAATTACTCCCGTATTCACCAAAAATCGTCGCACTCCCCGACGACCAGACCTTTCCGAGCGTGGCGCCGGGTGCGAGGCCTGACGAGATGATTGACACGCTTCATAGTAAATCCGGGGCTATTATGGAATGGGTATCGCCGCACCAAACCGCCGGAAACCACTGCGGATCCGGATCCGTGTCTGCGCCGATGTCGATATCTGTGGTTGCGGGAGCCTGCAACCACATCGCCCCAAATGGCTTATCACGTTTGAGTTTGCAGGAGCTGTCATGAAGAAATCGACGATCGCCATCGCTTTAGCCGGCACCACGATGTTGCTTGGGGCCTGCGCCTTGATCCCGCGGCCTGGCCCAGTGGGCAACTCTGCAGTTCCGCAGCCCTCAAAGGCGGTAGAGGTGGAGCGCTACTTGGGCCGCTGGTACGAGCAATACCGGTACGAAGCCTCATTCCAGAAAGATATGGATGACGTCACTGCCGACTACTCACTGAATGATGACGGAACCTTGAAAGTAGTGAACAGGGGCCGCCGAAATAACAAGTGGAAGGAATCAACTGGCAAGGCCAAGATAGTCGACGCGGCTATGCGTGCCAAGCTTAAGGTGTCGTTCTTTGGCCCTCTCTATGGCAACTACTGGGTGCTGGATCACGGTGAAAATTATGATTGGTCCATCGTCGGAGAGCCTTCGGGGCGCTACTTGTGGGTACTTACTCGGGAAGCCCGGCCTGACGCTGATTTGCTCGCCAGATTAGAAGCTCGAGTGAAGACGCTGGGTTACGACTGGTCGATGATTCGTCGCACCAAACAGTAATATTGGAGCAAGGTTGATAAAGAGCGACATGCAGGATATATTGTTGCCATCAACCCATCATCTGTTGATCGCCGGAATTATCTGAAGCTTCAGATCGCATTGGCGGGGCACGAGTCCCTTGCAAATGTTCGGGCCCCCAAAGTTCAATTTAACACCAAGGATCGCGCTTGAAAACTTGGCTGGCGGAAGCGCGAATCTGCCCGCCGAGATCGCCCCCTGAAATGCCAAGCCCCAAGCGGCCTACCGCGGCATTCTTCTTGGTCAATCCAAGCAGATTAAAGTCACGCGGCGAGCGCGGATTACCGCGCCCGCGGGGGAAGCAATACCGATGAGGCTGCCCGGCAGGGTTTGCCGGGAAACTGCCTTGCTCGGGGCGCCGCTAGCAGACGGTGGTAGGGTCGATTAGCCAGAGAGCCTGGACGCGACCAGATCGGCCGTACTTATCTTTAGCGCGACAGGGTCCATTTGAACGCTGAGGATAGTCCGGCAAGACGGGCACTGATACGACACGGCCTTAAATCCCTCCGTTGAGAACGGAACCTTAGCGTCGACCGGCTGAATATAAACATTCGCGATCGTGTTTTCGCACTTGGGACATTTACCTCCATGAATCGACATGATCATCCTCCCCATCAGAAGTGAATTCGCAGGAAAAACGAGAGCCGCAAAACAGTCAAGGCCAGATTCATAGGATCGGGAACCCGCAATTCCGCAACGGCCTCACCCTAGACGCTTCCCGAATAGTAGCTGGCGCGATGGCTGTTCGCGCATGTGCTTTTCGCACCGGCGTGTCGTAGTACGTCAGCACCAAAATTGATCTCTAGACAAAGCATGCCGTCATAAGACCTCCTCTCCCCGAACCGGTTGAAGCGCCGAAGATGAATGCGCCCAGGTAAACAATCGCATTGGGGAAATGGCGTGGCTGCCTGTCTTCGTCGTCGCAACCTCTTCCTCCAAACCTTGAAGCGCGGGGCGATCAAACGCCTATTAAGTCCGTAAGTTCCCGGTCCGCGATCGAACACACATTCTTTCGGACGAAGCGAGAGAATCGCTTGTCATCCACTTTTGTTTGGCGCAGCAATACCTCGCGACCCGAAAGAGATGAGCGTGAGCGACTCTCTGGATAACTACCCGGCCTCTGCAGGCCGGGTATTTTTTATCGCGATCAAGTCGAGTGTGCACAAATACACGATCGATACAACGATTCCGTTTTCAAGCCCCACAAGCAGCTCTATATTGGGCCCTTACCCCGCCGGGTCGCACCAAGGGGGCGCCGGTGAGTGCCCAAGGCACCACCGGCGCGATCCTGCAGGTTCCATGATGGCATGCTGCGGGCAATCGCCCCAGCGCATTGCAGCATCGTTTTCGCTGATTTCCCAATCGCGCAAATGAAATAACTTATTCAGCATTTAACGCGCCCCGATGCACCGGATGTTGTCCAGGCCAAGAACCGAGGCCTGCGCACCCGAAGATTTCAGAAGCTGACACAAGACGCGGCCGATTTCCTGACCGCTGATCTGGTCGCACTCGACATCAAGTCCAAGATTAACGCCCAAATGCTGGATCTGCAGTGACAGCGTGACCTCAACTTGGTTCACGGTTCCACGAGAGTCGCCGCGGACTTCTTGCCAGGCGGGGTTGCCGCACTTGCCGAAGATCTTGAAGCCCGCATCTTAAATAAGTCGTCACAGACCTTTCTATGCAAGGTTTCAGGATGACAAAGCCAATAGGCTGAATACAGTGCGCGCCATGACTGAAGCCGGGTCTCCCCGGTTTGTGAGATTTCACGACATGCTGCTTTACCTCGGAATGCGCCTCGATCCTCAAGGACGGGCCATTATCGGGCTGTTTGAATGGCTCGGTGAGACTCGCCATCCGGATACTGGCACTCATTATGGGGAGAAACTGGCCCAACTTGCGCGCCAGCATTGGTAAAGTGTGGTGCCGGCGAAAGTTCAGAGATCCGCGAGCCCTATCAAATGCTCAGCTCGAAAGGTAGCTGCGAGGCACAGCGCGACGGCTTACCTGGAAGCCAAGTCAGTGATCCCGCGATTTGAGGTCAAGCTCAAGTAGGATCGAAGCGGTCAGCGGCCAACCCTTTACTCAACCCACCTTATGCGCAGGCTATTGCCTTTCAGTGGTTTGAGGCCTTAGGGAACGACCTGCACCGTCGCCTCTAAACGAGCGTTTGCTGCGAGCGTCGACTGGGATCCCCAAATGCCCCCAGATGGCGCGGAGGGGCCGCGGTGTCAGCGAGTGCCACGGTCCCTCCAATTTTGCGACAATGTCGGCCTATCTCGTTCAGGGTATTCCGCAAATCGTTTCGGTTAGCTAACTACATGGTGTCCGGCGGGGGTACTGAACGAATACGACCCACGTTCAGAGCTGGTGGCAGCGCTTCCATACCTTTGCTGCCGCTGGCCACGATCGGCCGGAAGCGTCCGACCTTGCTCGATTCCTATGGCATCGGCTGTAACCTTGCACGGCCGTGTTTCTTGACCGTTCCGGCGCTATGCCACTTTGTAAAAATACTATGTTTTCCGGGGATGGCCTCGCTACATGCTCTTTTGTCGCCGGGTTTAAGGCGCAAGACCGTTGAGAGCGGGCTCATCGCCACAGATAGTGGCGGGCACTGATGCTTGCTATCGTCTGGTTAGGCGCAGCGACTGGAGATCTCTCCTGATTGAACAGGGACGTATGGCAACTTCCACGAAGGGTTTGAGGTACCCGCCGAACGCGGGGAGCGCGGCACCTCGGAACTGCTATCCCTTTGAAGTATTATCTCATCGTCATCTCGCGATGGCGCCACGGTGGCGGACCCTCCCCCGGCTACACCGTCAGAGGCCGTCCCTTTAGCGGGGGGCGGCCTCACTCCTCCAAAGCCGTTCGGATCAGAATTAACTTCTTGCAAGCGATGGAAATGTTGGCGCCGCTGAGCGATGATGCCGCGGGGCGCTCCTGTACCCTCACAGAAGCTCTGCCCTCCCTGAACGCGCTGCGGCGCATGCGACAGACTAGACCCCGGGCAGATCTCAAGCGGTCCCCGGGGCCTCTTTTCTTCACATATCCTGTGAGGCGCCTGATCGTGGTTCGCGGGCGGTGCCACGGATAGCCTCCCCGCTCTCTAAGATCGTGTCCCGAGAGGTGGTGTAGCTTTTCTGGACCACCTTGCTTTTCGGCATCAGCCTGAGCCGATCATGAGCCGGGTACTGCCGACAGCATGACAATAGGATTGTCGCTGAGCGGGGCCATCGTTTCAAGCGTCATGTACCGCGCGCGCTGGACGGCCCATTCGTCGGACTGTTCCATGAGGATGGCTCCGACTAGGCGGGTGATGGCGGCTTCGTTCGGGAAGATGCCGACGACCTCGGTCCGCCGTTTGATTTCGCCATTCAGGCGCTCGATGGGATTGGTCGAGTGCAACTTGGCGCGGTGTTCTCGGGGGAATGTCATGTAGGCCAACACATCGGGCTCAGCGTCGTCCATCAGCGTGGCCAGCTTGGGCAGTTTGGGCCGCACTTGGTCGGCGATCGAGCGCCACTGCTGGCTCGCAGCTTCTGGAGTTTCCTGGGCGAAGGCGGTGGCGATGAACGCGGAGACGACGCGCCTGCCGCTCTTGCCGGCATGGGCGAGTGCATTGCGCATGAAGTGGACGCGGCAGCGCTGCCAGGTCGCGCACAGCAGCTTGGAGACCGCCGCCTTAATGCCTTCGTGCGCATCGGAGATGACCAGCTTAACACCGCGCAGTCCTCGGCGCGTCAGTTTGCGCAGGAAGGCGGTCCAGAACGGCTCGGCCTCGGAAGGACCGATATCCATGCCTAGCACCTCGCGCCGGCCATCGCTGTTGACGCCCACCGCGACGATCACCGCCACCGAGACGATACGCCCGTTCTGCCGCACTTTCACGTAGGTGGCGTCGATCCATAGGTACGGCCAGTCGCCTTCGATTGGGCGCTCGAGGAAGGCACCGACCTTCTCGTCGAGTTCCTCGCACAGCCGGCTGACCTGTTGGGGTGGACGGCCTCCATACGGCATCAAAAAAGTGCCAGAGTGAGTCGTTAGACCTCAAACGAAGGAGACCGTCCGTGGACGAGATTATT
>NZ_SMBO01000018.1 GCF_004342985.1 Novosphingobium sp. PhB57 | reverse complement strand
CGCACGTGGCACAGAACGCCAATGGCAGGCGCTCCGCCATTGATGGGCGCACCACCCGCCACCCTGGTTACGCCGTTTCTCAGCGGATCAGGAAACGGATCGAAGAGGTCTTTGGCTGGGCCAAGACCAGCGGAAACCTGCGCAAGACCCGACATCGAGGGCAAGCCCGCGTGGGGTGGAACTTCACATTGACCGCTGCGGCTTACAATCTCATCAGGCTGCCGAAGCTGCTGGTGGCAGCATAACTGTGCCCGAAATCCGCAGAAAGAAGGGTCCTGGCAAGCGCGGCAGTCAACAGATACCGATGACACCACCCCGTTGGCGCTAAACCTAATCAAAATCCGGCGCTCAAACGGTCCGAAACTGACTTTTTCCGCGGCGTGCTAAAGCGGCGATTGATCGGCAAACCGATCCAGCGAAGAGGCCGCGCTTGCACCGTCATGCGAACAGTCGCTGCCTGGCGGGTCGGGATCGGACAGGGACCATAGTCGGGCCGCTCCGCCCAGCGCAGGAGGTCACCGCGCTGATCAGGCGTGACAATCACCACATCGAACAGACCGTCACCTGGCAAAGCACCGTGCGCCAGCGCCAGACGCGAGCCTGCATAGCCAATGTTCATCACCTCGACTATCAGACTTTCCCCCTCCCAGCTCCACTCGTCCGCCGCGACGGCGCAGTGGAAGGGCTCGGCATTGGAAAGCGCCGCGCGGAACGCGGCGCGGCCATTGGCCTGCTTTTCGGACGCACTGGCGGGTTCGTCATCAGCTTCATCGACGGCGTCTGTCAGCACGCCCGAGCCCAGCGCCTCGACGAAGGGCCTGCAGCCCCAGGGTCCGTCCGCCTCGCACCGATCGAGCCGGGTCCACGCCTCGAGCGACCATCGCAGCGGCAGGTCACGCCATGGCCCGCCGACGCCCAAGGCGTGCGCGATGTTGTTCGAGCCGCCCAAAGGCAGAATCGCGATAGGTCGGTCGACATTGTCGAGCGGCGAGACGACATCGGCGACCGTGCCGTCGCCCCCTGCAGCGATCATCAAGTCTACAGGTGCGCGCAAGGCGGCTGCGAGGTCTTCGTCGCCATGGGGACAATAGACCTATTTGATACCTGCTTCATGCAATACTCCTTCGACTGCCTCGCGCGGCACGGGATTGGTGCCGGCTGTCATTGTGGACGAGAAGCGCACGCATGAAGGCTCCAACACAGGCAAGGAATGGCACAGGCCATAAAGCCCGATGTACCGATATCGTTCCTGCCGCCGAGCGTGGAGCACCGCAGGCGACGGCGGTAAATTACCTTTCGTCGCTCGTCTCGCGCTTGATAAAAAGGCCGTTTATAGCGCCGCAGCTGCGGACGATCGACACAAGCTTTTGACACCAAGCGTCTGGTATCCGACGAAACCCCCTTCGGAATGCACGTTGATCGAGAATATCGACGCTGAGGGAGTATAGGCGAATGGTCACCAATTTCGATGCCGCCGATCAAATAGGCCGAGCATCCACCAGCGAAGCTCCCGGCCTGCAGCTGTCCATTCGTGAGTTTGTGCGCCGACCCAATCTTGTGGGATCAGCCTTCCCTGCATCGCGCCATCTGGTCGAAACGCTGCTGCGGCCGGTCGATTGGACGAAAGCGCGGGTCGTCGTTGAATATGGGCCCGGGACCGGTCCTATCACTCGCGCCATTCTTGCAAGGATGCCGCGCGACAGTCGGTTGGTTGCGATCGATGTCAGCCAGCGCTTCACTCGTCATTTGCGGCGAACCATTGACGATCCACGCCTGCTCGCGGTCACGGCCTGCGCTTCGTCGGCCACAGCGATCCTTGGGGACCATGGACTGGGTCCCGCCGATCTCATCGTCAGCGGCATTCCATTTTCGACCATATCGCCAGAACAGGGCGGCCGCATCCTCGATATCAGCGCCCAGATCCTGCCCGATAACGGGCTGTTTCTCGCCTATCAGATGCGCTCGACCATTGCGCCGATGCTTGCCGAGCGGTTCGGGCACGTTCGAAAGTCCCACGTCTGGCTGAATATCCCACCCTGTCATTTATATTGGGCGCAAACGCCGAATAGGAATGATCAGAGCCCCGGCCGACATAAGACATCTCGCTAGACCCTGTGCCGGTGTGTTTCTTAGCTACCTCAAGGATTTCCCAGGCGGTAGAAACCGCCCGGTATTGTCTGACAGCCGTCACTGCGACTGATCCCGGCGCGTCACGCCGCCGCCTTCAATCCCGGCTGAGTTTTTGTCTTCAATTCATCGATGCGGCGGAAGGCCTCTGCCTTGCTGAGATTATTGGCCGGCAAATCCTCCCCAGCTTCCTCAGATAAGGTCGTCAGGTAAGATGCCTGAGCGCCAGTCATCGGATCGTCACCCGACACCAATCCTCCGGATCCTTCTCGGTGTTCGACGCGGGATGCTCATCGGATTATGCAATTGTTTCGTCATGACCAGACCTCATGTTCAACGTTTGTTCCTGCCGAGGAGCCCGGCCTGCGCGAGATGGTTCCCAAAAGTATGTGCCACGACACTTTCGAGCGAATTGCGCGTTATGGGATCGGGGGCAGCAGGAGATGGATATGCCCCGCGGAGACAAATCGAGCTATACCGACAAACAAAAGCGCAAGGCCGAGCATATCGAGGAAGGCTATGAAAAGCGCGGCGTGTCGAAGGACGAAGCGGAAAGTCGCGCCTGGGCGACGGTGAACAAGGAGTCCGGCGGCGGCAAGAAGTCTGGTTCGGGCCGCGGCAAGACCGAGAACCACGAGAGCTCGCGCAAAGGCGGCCAGAAGGGCGGGTCCAGCCAGAGCCCCGAGAAGCGGTCCGCGGCCGCCAGGAAAGGCTGGGAAACCCGCCGCAAGAAAGGAGGTTGAGCCATGTCGATCCACAAGATGATCGCGCTTCACCCGGATGTAGGTGATGACTTTAACGAGATGCTCGCGACGGCTGCGCGCCATGCCATGTTTTGCACGGAGATGTGCACCAGCTGTGCCGATGCCTGCGCGGCCGAGACGATGGACATGCGCCAGTGCATCCGCTCGTGCCTCGACTGCGCAGATGTTTGCGCGGCAACTGCCCGACTTGCGATTCGTCGCACCGGGCAGAACATCGAGGCGCTGCGGATGATACTAGAGACCTGCGCGTCGATCTGCGAACTCTGCGCTGAAGAATGTTCGCGGCATGATCACGAGCATTGCAAGCTGTGCGCCGAAATGTGCCGCCAGTGCGCTGCCGATTGCCGGGCCGCGCTACCGACAGTTCAGTGATGAGGGGACGGAAGAATGCCCGTCACCGGATGGATGCTCGACAGGAAGGAACGCGAGGCGCTGCTTGAGCGGTTTCCGCCTGAATGGCCTGACGTGATCGCAGATCATATAACGCTCGATGCCGATGCCGATCTGAAGGATCCGCTGCCCGAAGCTGAAAATGCCGCGATCGTCGGCGGCATCAACGATGGCGAGGGCCTGCAGGCTATGGTTGTCGCGGTCGATGGCTCTACCGATCGGCCCGACGGCAGCACGTATCATATCACCTGGTCGCTCGACCGCAGGCGAGGCCGCAAGCCAGTCCAAAGTAACGAGGTCATCGCGACACGCGGTTGGCGCCCGCTCGATGATCCGGTGCCGATCAAGATCAGGCCGGCGCGGTGGTAGCCGGTGCAGCTCTACCTCGACTGTGACGGCGTATTAGCCGATTTCGACCGGGCCGCGACCGAGCTCCTGCGAATGCCGCCGCGCGCCTTCGAGAAGCGGCGCGGCATCGGCGCGTTCTGGCGCGAGATTGCGCGGGATCCCGACTTCTACGGCACGCTACCGCTGATGCCCGATGCCATGCGGCTGTTCGAGGCGGTGCGGCATCTCGAACCGATCATTCTTACCGGATTGCCCCGCGGGAAGTGGGCCGCGCCGCAGAAGGTGCGCTGGGCCGCCCAGCATTTCCCCGGCACGCGAATCCTCACGGTGATGGCGGTCGACAAGCGCAATCACGCGCAGGAGGGTGACATCCTCGTCGATGACCAGCTCAAGCACGCCCATCTTTGGGAAGGCGCTGGGGGCATTTTCGTCCACCACCGCGATGCCGAGAGCACGATCATCAGGCTCGCCGAACTTGGCGTGCCGGTCCGCGACAACCAACTGCATTCGATGTCTGCCGCAAGTCGAATGGGAGGCACCCATGGCTGATTTCTTAAAGCTTCGCGACCGCATGGTCGATATTCACCTCGCGCGGCGCGGCATCCGCGACAGCCGAGTCCTTCAGGCGATGCGTACCGTTCCGCGCGAGCGTTTCGTGCGCGAAGGTCTGGAAGACTTCGCCTATGAGGATTCGGCGCTCCCTATCGAGGAGGAGCAGACGATCTCGCAGCCTTATATCGTCGCGGCCATGGCCGAAGCGGCGGAAATTCAGTCCGATGACCGCGTGCTCGAGGTTGGTGCTGGCTCTGGCTATGCCGCCGCCGTGCTTGGCCAGCTTGCCGGTGAGGTCTTCGCGATCGAGCGCCACACGGCCTTGGGTAAGCTCGCCCGCGAGCGCATTGCCGCGCTCGGCTATGACAATGTCGATATTCGCGTCGGTGACGGCACGCGAGGCCTCGCGGACCAAGCGCCATTCGACGCGATCCTCGTGGCCGCGGGCGGCCCGGACGTGCCCGCAGCGCTCAAGCAGCAGCTCGCCGTTGGCGGCCATCTCGTCATCCCGGTCGGCGATCCTGGGGATCAGAAGCTCTGCAAGGTGACACGCATAACCGAGAGTCGCTTCGAGGAAGAAAATCTCGGCGCGGTCATGTTCGTGCCGCTGATCGGTGAACAAGGATGGCAGGAAGATGGTCGGCGCGCGGCGAGCAACCATCTGCCAGGCGCGTCGAAAAGCCAGTCACTTCCCGAGATGATTGCCGATGCGGCCGAGGACCTGCCGGGGTTCGACGATCCCGCGTTCGGCAGACTGTTCGATCGCTTCGCCGGTCGCCGCGTCGTCCTGCTCGGTGAAGCGAGCCACGGCACTGGCGAGTTCTATCGAGCGCGTGCCGCCATCACCCGCCACCTTATAACCCATCACAACTTCACCATCGTGGCGGTGGAGGCCGACTGGCCCGATGCCGCGACCATCGATCGTTATGTTCGTCATCGCCCGCATCGCGCCGGCACCGACAAGCCGTTCCAACGCTTCCCGACGTGGATGTGGCGCAACACCGACATTCAGGAATTGATCCACTGGATGCGCGATCACAATGACATGGTCGATGACATGGAAGCGCGCGCCGGTTTCTACGGTCTCGACATCTACAACATGTCCGGTTCGATCGGCGCGGTGCTCGATTATCTTGACCGCGTCGATCCCGACGCCGCCAAGGTCGCGCGCGAGCGTTATGGCTGCCTGACGCCCTGGCAGAGCAATCCGGCGACTTATGGCCGCGCGGCGCTGTCGCGCGGCTATGCCGAATGCGAGAAGGCGGTGATCGACCAGTGTCGCGATCTGCTGCGGAAGCGTCTCGACTATGCCAAGGACGATGGCGACGCATTTCTCGACGCGGCGCAAAACGCGCGGCTGATCGCCTCGGCGGAGCGCTACTACCGCATCATGTATTATGGCGGCGCAGAGAGCTGGAACTTGCGCGACACGCATATGTTCGAGACGCTCCAGAACCTGCTCGATGCCAGGGGGCCGGATGCCAAGGCGATCGTCTGGGCACATAATAGCCATATCGGCGACGCGCGCGTCACCGACATGGGGGCCGCGCGAGACGAGCTCAACATTGGTCAGCTCTGCCGCGAGACCTTCGGAAGCGACGCAGCGCTGATCGGCTTTGGTACGCACACTGGCACGGTGGCGGCGGCCACCGATTGGGACGGCGATATGCAAGTGAAGCGGGTCAATCCTTCGCGGGCGGACAGCTACGAGCGCCAGTTCCACGACAGCGGCAAGTCTCGTTTCCTGCTCGACCTGTCACCCGAGAGGCACGATGCCCTGCGCAGAAGACTGGCAGAGCCACGGCTCGAGCGCTTCATCGGCGTCATATATCGCCCCGATACTGAGCTTCAGAGTCATTACAGCCAGGCCATCCTCCCTGAGCAGTTTGACGCCTTCGTCTGGTTCGACAGGACCCAAGCAGTGACGCCGCTCGGTCCCGAACATCACCGCGGTGTTCCCGAAACCTATCCGTTTGGCGAGTAGACGATCCGCCGCGCCGGGTCCGTCACGCGGCCCTCAGCGGCGCGGACTGATGATCGTCTCTGCTGGACGCATTGGGCGGATTGCTCGCGAAACCTCCCTTCGGCCACGACGTTCAAATTCCATCGGATAGCTTGGAGCAACTTGATATGAAAATTCCTCACAACACACTCGTTTTGGTGGCTGATGGCAGGAAAATGCTGCTCCTCAGAAATGAAGGGGATGCGGAGCATCTCAACCTGCAGGTCGAGCGCAAAGAGATTCACGAAAGTCCCAAGGATCGCGACCAGAAGTCTGATGCGGCAGGCAGGGCCTCGTCAACCCAGTCCGGGCCTGGGGCACCTCCGATCGCTCAGGGCGGGTCGATGCATGCGCAAGGACAGGGTGCGCAGTTTGCCCCGTCACGCGGAAGCATGGAGGAGACCGACTACCATCAGCTGGAAGAAGATCGATTTGCTGCCGAGGTCGCCGAGATGCTGAAAGCCAGGGCGCTCGACAATTCCTTCGATACCTTGGTCGTCGCCGCGCCGTCGCGGACATTGGGCTTATCGACCATGAAATTGTAGATCGAGCCGAGCTTTTCGCCGCTGCGATTATAGACGGACGTTCCCTCGACCTTGTTCGAGGCGATCAGGCGATTGGTCTCGTCAGTGGCAACCTGGTTATCAGCCATGGCATGTTCCTTTCAAAAAAGTGGGAGCCTTCAAACACAACGTCGTCGGACCGGAAGCTGTCCCCGCAAGTGTTCGCGCCAGCAGTGATGATCGCCAGCCCGCGCACAAAATAAGATCAGCCGAAGAATGAGAAAGGACGACGAAATGGAAGATAGAAATCGACTCGAAAGAGGATCGCGCTTTTGGCTGACGGTCGGGTTTCGCAACAACATAGGTAAGTCTGCAGGTGAATTTTCATCTGGGAACCGTGGTGTACCGCTGTGGTTCTACCGGCGGGAGACCGACAAGTCGTCGTCATAAGCAGAGCGAACATCACGAGAGTTTCGGCACATCTGCAGGAGAGGTCCATGCCAGCAAAGAGGATCGTGATCACCGGCGCATCCAGCGGCATCGGACAGGCGACAGCACTGCGCTTCGCAGCCGATGGCGCAAGCATTGTAATTGCCGCGCGCGGTGTCCCAGCGCTTGAGGAGGTCGCCCGCCAATGCCGTGAAGCTGGCGGGACCGCGATAGTTGTCCCGACCGACGTCACCGATGCAGGCGCGGTGCAGGCTTTGGCCGAACGGGCCTCCGCCCAACTCGGCCAGATCGATCTGTGGTTCAGCAATGTCGGCGTCGGCGCGGTGGGACTTTTTCATGAGACACCGATCGAGGCGCACGCCCGGATCATCGAGGCCAATCTGATCGGGCACATCAACGATGCCCATGCCGCGTTGCCCATCTTCCTGAACCAAGGCTATGGCATCTTCGTCAACATGATCTCGCTGGGCGGGTTTGCCGCAGCGCCCTATGCGACTGCTTACAGTGCGAGCAAGTTCGGGCTGCGGGGCTTTGCCGAGGCGCTGCGGGCCGAGTTGGCCGACTATACCGATATCCACATCTGCGATGTCTATCCTTCCTTCGTCGACACGCCCGGCCTCAGTCATGGCGCCAACTATGTGGGTAAGAAGGTCACCGCGCCGCCGCCGCTGGTCGATCCGCGCCGCGTGGCGGAGGCGGTCTATCGTCTCGCCGACCATCCCCAGGCCACCACCATGGTCGGCGCTTCGACGGCGGCGGTCCGGATGGGTCACTTTCTCGCGCCCAACATCAGCGCACGCGCGATGGACATCGGCCTGAAGCGCTATTTCGAGACGGCCGAACAGGTGCCGGTCAGCGACGGCAATCTGTTCGCGCCGCCGAGCGATCCGGGCGGCATCGATGGCGGCATGGGCTCACCCGCAGCGCGCAAAGCCGGGATTGGGTTGGCCGCCGCAGCCGCTGTCGTCGCGGCAGCCGGAATCGGTGCGTGGCTGCTGCGAGGATCCCGCCAATCTTCAGTGCCGAGCGAGAACGACGATGCCTGACTATCCCAAGCCGCCCTTTCCCGATCAGCCGCAGCCGATGCCGGGCAAGACGGCACGCATGGACCCCGAGCCGGACCATGGCGAGCAAAGCTACAAAGGTTCGGGCAGGCTAGCTGGCAAACGCGCCATCATTACGGGCGGTGACAGCGGCATAGGGCGTGCGGTTGCGATCGCCTATGCGCGCGAGGGCGCCGACCTCCTGATCAGCTATCTCAGTGAAGAGGAGGATGCGCAAAGCGTGGCCGAGCTGGTCGAAGCCGAGGGGCGCAAATGCATCCTCATGGCCGGCGATATCGCCGAATCGGCGCACTGCCGCGCGATCATCGAGCGGGCCGTCAGCGAGCTCGGCGGCCTCGACATCCTCGTCAACAATGCCGCCCACCAGGCGATGTTCGAGGAGATCGAGGAGATCAGCGACGAGGAGTGGCAATATACGTTCGCCACGAACATCCACGCGATGTTCTACCTCGTCAAAGCCGCCACCAAGCATCTGGAGGGCGACGGCGCGATCATCAACACAGCGTCGGTCAACGCCGATATGCCTCGGCCCCAGCTGCTCGCCTACGCGACAACCAAGGGTGCGATCCAGAACTTTACCGCGGGCGTTGCCCAGATGCTCGCCGACAAGGGAATCCGGGTGAACTGCGTGGCGCCGGGACCGGTGTGGACCCCGCTCATTCCCTCGACCATGCCGCCAGACATGGTCCGCGAGTTCGGCAAGAACGTACCGATGGGCCGGCCGGCCCAGCCGGCCGAGCTTGCCGCGCCTTATGTCATGCTCGCCAGCGAGGAAGCGAGCTTCATCTCCGGCGCCACGATCGCAGTCACCGGCGGCAAGCCGATTTTGTGATTGTTCGCCCGAGATTGGCTGTTGCCACCCATGAAAATCTAGGGGTGATCCGATGCCCGCGAAGAAATGGTCTCAGGATGTTACCGAACATTCGGATGCGCTTGACCTTGAGAAAGGCGTTTTCACGCAGGGCGACCCCAAGGCGATCGCCCAGTCACTCAAGCGGTCGGCCGAGCACAGCAAGCGCCGAAAGGGGACGCCGCTGCAGTCGGCGATGGGCATGCTCACCTTCTACATCAACCGGGCGGGCAAGGACCTGCCGGCCGCGCGCCGCCGCATGCTCGAAGACGCCAAGGACGAGCTGCGCGCTCTGTTCGACAAGACGGGCGACTGAGTCGTCGATCCGGGCTCATCGGTGAAATCCGCATAGCTCGACTGTCACCGTGATCCGCAGCTGTTCAGTTGTCGCCGGGTCGGCCGAACCGACCGATCAGCTTGCGATATTCTGCCTCTGGAACACCATAGGCATCGCCCGCCAGATCTTCTAGATTAACCCGGTCGATGATCCTGACCAGCCCGCGCGTCGACCGGATGGCCCCGACCCCTTCGAGGATGTGCAACGTGACCGTTACGCCGCTGCGTTGGGCGCTGAGCATCATCGACATGAACTGGTGCGTGAGCGCGATCTCGTCGCCGTCTATGCGATCGTGACACATCAGCAGCCAGCGTGCGAGGCGCGCTTCCATGTGGTGATTGGCATTGGACACCGCACAGTGACTTACCTGGGTGAGAACTGTCTGGATATATTTGAGAAGCACGGCCTGGAGCGAAGCGCTCTTCGCCGCGGCCGCCCGCAAGTCTGCGACCGCAATGCGCATGGCGCCGGCGCCATCCACTTGCATGAACGTCTTGGTCGACGCGCTGTCGGTTCCCAGGATTGCACCTGGCCCTGAAAGGCCTTCGCATCCGAAGATGCCGATCTCGGTTGGAGAGGTGCGGGCAGCTCGCTGACGACCGAGGCAATGCCGCCTTCCAGAAAAAACAGATGCTCGATCGGCTTGCCGGCTTCAACAAGGACCTGTTCGCGCTCCAGCTTTACGCGTTCGAGCACCGGCTTGAGCAGATCGAGGTCGGCCGGTGACATCGCTTTCAAAAGGAGATTACGATAATAAGGTTCTTCTGTCGAAGGCATGCACCGCCCCCTTGATATGGGGCGAAAGCACAATCTGACTTCCAGGCGTCCGCGCCCTGATCGTGGCGAACGATGAACCCTCATAGGTCAAAATGACTAAGGGTTCCAAGTTTTCCTGTGTCGGGTAGCAGACCACTGCCGCGGCGAAGCGAGGTCGCGAGAAGAGTAAAAACCTCAGAAACTGACAAAGCCTGCGTTTAGAACCGCGCCGCCGCGCGAAACAGCACCCGCAATTGGCAATGTCGGGTAGCAGACAATCGCAGCGAAACGCTTGAGGATGCTTTATTTCCGACCTGTACCTCTCATGAATGAACAGGGAGATCGTTGTGTTGAATACCCATCAAATGCACTTGTCAGCGCTCCATGAACGGCAGCGGCCAAATGGCCATTATCGGTCATGAAAATGATCAGGTCCGTAGCCGGCATGTCTGAAGTGGATTCGAGCAAAACCCTTCGCCCGCAGATGCCCTCTGCGAAATCCGCCAGCCTTGCCGACACGATACTCGAGTCGCCGGCCATTCTCACGGCGGACGATCGGAAAACGCTGGGGGAAGTGTCCGCACACCGCCGCGCTGTTAGCGCTGGTGCCGAATGGATGCGTCAGGATGAAAGAGCGGATCACATTTACTTCATGGAAGAGGGCTGGGCTTGCCAGTTCAGAACCTTGCGCGACGGCCGCCGCCAGATCTTGCGGGTGCTGCCGCCCGGGGACGTCTGCAATCTAGATAGCTTGCAGACGAAAAATGCGCCTTTCGGCATTAAAGCGCTGACGCCGGTCTCGACCCTTTCGGTGGCCCGTCAGCATCTCTCCGCCCTTTGCCATGGCTCTCCGGGCATCGCGTACAGCGTCATTGAGCTTGCCCTATGTGAAAATGCGATGCTCAACCAATGGGCAACTTGCCTGGGGCGCTGCTCGGCGCCGGAAAGGTTGGCGCATCTGCTGTGCGAGCTGGCGGTGCGGCTAGGGCATGATGCCGGATGCGAATACGCTAGTTTCGACCTGCCCTTGACCCAGGAACAGATGGCCGATGTCCTCGGACTGACGGCGGTTCATATCAATCGCATGATGCAGCAGTTTCGCCGGCAGGGCCTGCTTCACACAGAAGGAAGGACGATCACGCTGGAGAACATGGGGGCGCTGAAGAATATGGCCGAGTTCGATCCGGCCTATCTGGCTCGTGCCAAGCAGCAAGTGGGAAATACTCGAATACATAACTCCAATGGACTTCAGCCCGATCCGACGTCTGTCCCGAGTGTATTATGAGCGAATTGAGACCATCCCCGGCCATGACGCCAGATGCCGCGGACCTGCTGCTGGGGGAAACCAACCATCGTTGTGCAAACGACCTCCAGCTCGTCGTCAGCCTTCTCAGCCTGCAAAGTCGGCGCGCGACCAGCACCGAGGCCAGGCAGGCCCTTCAAGATACGCTCGAGCGGGTTTCGATATTGGCACGAGCGCGCGCCTCTCTGGTCCGCCACGATGAGGCCGCGCTCGACACGGCGATACGGGAAGCCTGCGAAGCTCTTCACGCACAAGCCGAACCCAGAGGAATTTTGGTTTCCGCGAAGTTCTGCAATTGTCCTCCGGACATTCCGCCGGAAAAGGTCATCGCCATCACGCTCGCTGTCAATGAACTTGCTACTAATGCGATCAAACACGCATTTGTCGAAGGGGCTGTGGGGCGAATCGATATTTCGGTCGAAACGGATAATCAGTTCGTGATCGTGACGGTCGATGACGATGGATTGCCATTTGCTGAGAACGCGCACGACAACAGGAGCGGGCTGGGTCTTGGACTTGTCGATCGGCTCATTACGTCGATCGGGGGGCGTGTCATCAAGCCGCGCGAGCGAAGTAAGGTGTTCAAGCTTCTGGTGCCGCTACAAGACTAATCAAACCAGACCGGATTCGAAGTTTCGACGCGCCGCGACCGATTAAGGAGCGGTAGGCAGATTCTGCCGGAAGCGGACGTTTGCAATGCCTGAAACTGAACTCACCGCCACCAAGCGTCCGGTCTGGAATGCCGGAAGGACCGTGGGTGCAAAGCGGGCTCTGAAACAAAAGCAGATCTGGGAAATCCGCTTTTACCTCAATCAGCGCCGCCGCCTGCGAGATCGGGCGCTTTTCGATCTGGCGATCGATAGCAAGCTTCGGGGCTGCGACCTGGTGCAGATGAAAATCGGCGACATTGTCAGCGGCGGACAGATCCGAACGCGGGCAATCGTGATGCAGCAGAAGACGGGAAGACCCGTTCAGTTCGAACTGCTGCCGGACGCTCGGGCAAGCCTGCTGGCTTGGCTGGATCGGCGCGGCGGCACGGTGGACGATTATGTCTTTCCCAGCAGGGTAGATCATAACGGACATCTCAGCACTCGCCAGTATGCCCGGCTTGTCGACGAATGGGTAACAGGTGTCGGTCTCATGCGAAGCGAGTATGGTACGCACTCACTTCGCCGAACGAAGGCATCGATAATCTACAGGGCCACCGGCAACCTTCGCGCCGTCCAAATCTTGCTCGGCCATAGCAAGATTGAGAATACGGTTCGCTACCTTGGAATCGACGTGGAGGATGCTTTCGCCCTCGCCGAAAATACCGAGATCTAAACCCGATGGCGCCCGTTCCGGTAGGGAGCCGGATACGGGCGCTTGGGACTTACCAGTCGCTCAGCCGTGGCTGCTGAACGACGAATTCTGGCGAGAGCCGACATTCACGCGTGTGCTCGCGGCGCGTCGTCAAAACGAGCAAAATAGGCTGAAAGCAGTGGGGCAGTCTACGAGCGCCTTGTCAAGGATAGCGCCCAGTTATGCGTGACGCGGCGCAGAGCAGCTCCCGATCAGGAGGGGACTACCTTCCGATGGATAATTCACGTACGCCGTTAGTTGGGCCTTCTGAACAGACAGGGGTGAAGCCATGGACACCTCGCCCCCAGCGGGTGATCATAATCGAGGAACTAGCGCTCTCCCGGAGCATAGCGGCTTCGACAGCTCGCCCGCCGCCGCGAATGCGTGCGACGGTTCCAGCACGGATGAGCTTCAGCACCGGACTCGCAACATGCTCGCCATCATGCGTTCGGTATTTGCTCGAACGGTGGAGAAGGGAGCATCACTTGAAGATGTGGCTGCGCATTATCAGGGCAGGTTCGACACCATTGCACCGTTCCTTGTAGAACCCGCTGTCGGCGACCGACATGGCTATGACCTGGAGACGCTGATTTCGGACGAGTTGCTGCGCTATCCCGTGCGTGGCGAAGGCAACGTGAAGATCAGCGGTCCATCCGAACGACTGCCGCACGGCATCGCGCAGCCGATCGCTCTGGCACTGCACGAGCTGGTGACCAATGCCGTGAAGTTCGGTGCGCTGGAGACCCCATGCCAGGGACGATTAGCGATCGACTGGCGACGTGACAAAGGCGACTTGGTTCTGCGCTGGCGAGAGACGGGCGTGCCTATTGTTCGTTCGGCGCCGCTTCCTTTTGGATTCGGTCGGGAATTCATCGAACAGGGTCTACCCTACCAGATTGGGGCAGAGACCAGCTTTACTATCGAGCCAGGCGGAGTGGTGTGCCTTATCCGCATACCGACGGTGAACCGCGCGGCGACGTCCACGACAGAGGGGGTCCAGCCATGACAATGTCCGCACAGTATCCTCGAAATTCCGTGCTGACACGACTTGCCGCGCTGGCGCCGTTAACGGCGAGCGACGAGAGACATATTAACAATGCGGTTGCTGCTGGCACTGTTCTTCCGCCGCGGCGGGACCTCATCAGAGAGGGGGAGCGGATCACGATCGCACGCTTGCTTGTCGATGGCTGGGCGTTTCGGACGCATCTGGTGCAGAACGGGTATCGCCAGATCATCGGTCTGGTGCTTCCGGGCGAGCTGATCGGTACGTGCGCGCATCTCAACGCGGTTGGTGTTGTGACCACTACGACGTTGACTGAAGTCGTGACGTGTCTGGTGCCGATGCCGGACCCGACGGACGAGCACTCCGGTCTCTCACAGGTGTATGCGATGAGCGTCGCGCTCGAGGAAGCCTATCTGTGTCGCCAGATCACCAGGCTCGGGCGTATGAGTGCCTCAGAGCGGCTCGCGGACTGGCTGCTGGAGGTGCACGATCGGCTACTGCTAGCTGGAAATGCTAGTCACGACGAATTTGAGCTTCCGCTTACCCAAGAGATGATCGCAGACGTGCTCGGGCTGACCAGCGTACACGTGAACCGGACGATCCAGCTTCTGCGGAAGTCCGGATTGGTAACATTAAGCGCCAGACGAGTTATAATTTTGGATCGAAAAGAGATGGAGCGCGTGGTCTGCTATAGCCCCGTCAAGGTAGTTTTCTAGTCAGCGTCAGCGATGGCGGACGCTTGAGTCAATGTAGCGGGTTGGACCCGCATTCGTGAGCCGCTCTTCACGTGATCCGTAAAAGGGGGCTGAGGATGCTGGCGATTTGCCGCGCCCTGATCGGCTTTTCGAGGCAGGGGCGGTCTCTGTAGCGATCAGGAATGGAAGCTTGGTCGTATCCGGTAGCGAAGACGAACGGCACACCGCGGTCGGCCAGCTGGTCCGCTACCGCAAAGATCTGCTCTCCGCGCACATTAACATCGAGCAGCGCGGCGTCGATCATTGCGCTTGACGAGATTAGTTCCTCGGCATCCTTGATTGAGGCAACGGGCCCGAGAACCTCCGCTCCCGCCTCCTCCAACGCCATGCGAACGTCGTCTGCGATTAGATATTCATCCTCGACCACCAGTATATGGCGGCCGTGAAAATCCTTGTGAACCATGGACAGTCTCCTCAAGGGCTCGGTCCGAGGGGGCGTCGACCTCTATCGTGCAGTGGATGCCATCCGCCGTAAAGGCGTAGCTGGTGCGCGCGCCAAGTTGATACGGCAAGGCACGCTCGATCAATTCGCGACCATAGCCGCTGCCCTGCGGCGGGCTATCGGGCGCAGGAATGTCTGTTACGCCCGTCTCGCGCCAGTCGATCAGCAGCCGGGGCCGCTCGTCCCGTTGCACCTCCTCCCACCGCACGGTGAGGTGGCCGGCCTCGCTAGCCAACGCACCATACTTGACCGCGTTGGTCATCAACTCATGGATCGCCAGCGCCAAGGTCTGCACCAACGACGACTGGAGCGGAACACCCGCAGGCCCCTCGGTCGAAACCTGCGCGGCATTGCCTTGCGCGTCAAGTTCAAGATGGGCTGACAATTCGTCATGCAGCAGCGCGTCGAACGACACGCGGGTGCCGAGGTCGCGCCGCGACAGCAGGCCCTGCACTCGCGCCAGCGCCTCCAACCGATCACTGATGCACCGCCGGAAATCTTCGAGGGATCGGCTCCCCTTGATCGTCCTCGACATCACCGCCTGCACCACCGCCATTAGGTTGCGCGTACGGTGCTGCAACTCGGCGACGAGGACAGACTGCTGCTCTTGAAGGCGGATGAGGTCGTCAATGTCCGTCGAGGTGCCGAGCCACTCGACGATTATGCCGTCCGCCGCACGGACCGGGCTCGCGCGGGTGCGGAAATGGCGATAGCGATGTTCCCCCGCGTGGCAGATGCGGCCCTTAAAATCGAAGCGGCCCTCGGTAGCGGCAATATCCCAGGCCGCGCGGGCGGCGTCGCGATCACTGGGATGAAAGGCATCAAGCCAGCCGATACCGCGACTCTGCTCGTCGGTCTGCCCGGTATACTCCCACCATTGCGGGCTGGCCCAAACCCACTCGCCGCCGTCGACCGCCCGCCATACGAGCTGCGGCATGCCCTCGATCAGCGTGTTGAGTCGCGACTCGCTCCGCCGAAGGGCCGCGTTAGCCTCCATGAGGTCGCGGGTGCGCTCGGCGACGCGGCTCTCCAACTCAGAATTCACCGTGTGAAGGCCGGCATTTGCGACCTCCAATTCCTCGGTCAGCACCTGAAGTTCCTCAAATGCGACGCGTAGCTCCTCCTCGGTCTGGCTGCGCCTCAGCTCCTCCTCGGTGTCGGTGGGCGGTGCGACAACGGCTTCTCGGACGCGGGCATAGGCCGAATTTGCCGCCTGCAGCTCGCGGGCGAGCACCGCCACACGCCGCAGCAGTCGGTCACGATCCTCGGTGATCTGTGTGTTCTCGTCGAGAGAAGACTCGAGCGCCGTTCGCAACTGCTCGTTCTCATCAAGCAGCCGCTGGCTTTCCAAATTCTGCTCTCGGATTTTGCCGGGCGCCATATCATATCCCTGTTTCATTTTGTGAACGATTGAAAAAGGATTACGCTCCTGCTGTACCTTTTTTCCCGTGCCCTTGGCTATTCGCCCATCGGTCTGTCGTTCAGGAGTGCCAGGGTGTTGACGAAGGATATCGTAGTAATTGGGGCGTCTGCGGGCGGCGTCGAGGCGCTGCAGCGACTGTGCGCCGCGCTACCGGCGGACTTTCCAGCCGCAGTGTTCGTCACCCAGCACCTGTCGGCCTCGGCGCGGAGCATGCTGCCGTTGCTCCTCAACCGCGCCGGGTCGCTTCCCGCCAGTTCGCCTAATGACGGCGACGCGATCGAGCCCGGGCACATCTACGTCGCCGCGCCCGATTTTCACATGCTGCTGCGTCCCGGCAAGGTGCTGATGCGCCGCGGCCCGAACGAGAACCGTACCCGTCCTGCGGTCAATGCGCTGTTTCGATCGGCGGCGATCGCCTATGGCGGACGCGTCATCGGAGTGGTGCTGACCGGGCTGCTCGACGACGGCACCGACGGCCTGATCGCGATCAAGGCTGCAGGTGGGATGTCGGTCATCCAGGACCCGGCCGATGCCGAATGGCCGTCGATGCCGCAGAACGCATTGAAGCGCGATCACGTCGACCGCAAGGTGCCGCTCTCCGGCCTCGCCGAGTTGCTGGTCGATCTGGTCCGTGAGGAGGCGAATCCCACTATTCCACTGCCCGACGAATACGCCGTAGAAGACCGGATGGCTGCGCAGGAGTTCGCGATTATGGAAAGCGACATCATCACCCCCGGCCACCCCAGCCATATCTCCTGCCCCGATTGTGGCGGAGTGCTCAACCAGATGGAGGTAGAGGACGAGATTCGATTCCGCTGCCAAGTCGGCCACGCCTTCACTCCGCTAGGTCTCGCCAGCGCGCAGAGCGAGGAGCTGGAGCGTGCGCTGAGCATCGCGGCGCGCACGCACCGGGACCGGATCAAGCTGTTTGATCAGATGCGTGACAGCGCGCATGGCCGTGGCCTGAAGCACGCCGAGAGCCGTTGGACCGAGGCGTCCAAGGAGTCGGCCGACATGATCGAGGTACTCGAGAAGGCGATGGGCAGCCTGCGCAAGCCGATCACCGACGGTGTCGGCTGATCCTCTACTCCGCTGCGATCTGGCGGCGCTCGCTGGTATCGTGGACGATCGCGACGAGAATGGGCGGGTGCTCGTCGGCGAAATACTGCATGCACAGCTCGGCGGGATACTCGCTGCCGTCGGCCCGGCGGATCACCGTCTCGAACACAACCTCCGGCTTGGCGCCGGTCGTCAGCGGTGCCAGCATCGCCCGCACCCGATCTATCGACACGCCGGGCAGGATGTCGGCAAAGGTCATCATCTCCAGCTCCCGTTCGGAATGACCCAGCTTGCGTTGCGCGCCCTCGTTGGCAAGTGTGAAATGAAGCGAGACGGGATCGAGAAAGTAGATCTCGTTCAGCGCGCGGCCCATGATCCGGCCGAGATAGCGGCCATATTCATCCCGGCGATGCTCCTCGGTCACGTCCTGGAAGACGAGCACCGCGCCCTGTTTTCCGCCATTTTCATCCAGCAGGCCGGAAATAACGACACGGCACAGGATTCGTCGGCCGCGCCGGTCCATACCTTCCAGCATTTCCTCAAGCTGTTCCTCGCGTCCCGCCTGAATAGCGCCGATCGCGTCCTGCAGCAGGTGCAGGGGGAGGCCGATATCGAGCGAGGCAAAGCTGGTTCCCATCACCTCCTCTGTCCGCAGACCCCAGGTATTCTCGCTCCAGCGGTTCCAGCTCTGGATGGTCTGCCTAACGTCGAGGACGATGATCCCGCCGTTCATGCTGCGCAGCACCGATTCGAGGTAGAGGCGATAGCTCGTCGCCTGCTCAGCCTGGATGCGCAGTTCTTCGTTGACCGACTCCATCTCCTCGTTGCTTGAGCGCGCCTCCTCGTTCAGCGTTTCCAGTTCCTCGTTGGTTGATTGCAGCTCTTCGTTCGTGGTTTCCAGTTCCTCGTTGGTGGACTGAAGCTCCTCGTTGGTGGTCTCCAGCTCCTCGTTCGAGGACTGGAGTTCTTCGATCGAGTTTTCGAGGTTTTCCTGCGCCGTCTCCAGCTCGAGCTTGAGCGCGTGCATCTCAGTAATGTCGGTGAACGAAAGCAGCACGGCCTGAATGCCGCCATCGGGCCGCATCAGCGGGCGCAGATCAATTGTCAACCGCATGACGTTGGTCTGCGTCAGTCGATATTCCTGATCTTCCAGCCGGATATTACGCCGCTCGCGGAACACCTCCTCGATCGGTCCGCGCAGTTCCATCGGCCGGTAGGAGATTGGCAGGTCCTGGAAAGGCCTTCCTAGGTCGGCCTCTCCAACGCCGAGCAACTGGCGCGCGGGTCGGTTCGCCAGGATGACCACGCCGTCCTCATCGACGGCCAGCAGCGCCGTCCCCGCCTCGTTGAGCACCGCGTCAAGCAGCACCGCGTTCGGCGGCATCCCCTCCGGCGCTCGTAGCCGGCCCGCTCCGAATCCCACTGGGCGCCGCCATTCCTGCGCGACCTTGCTGAAGATGCGATGCTTCATTTCAACGGGCCTGAACAGCGGTGACCGGGCAAGCTGAGTCTCGGCCTTGCCAAGGAACAGGTACGCATTGGGATTGAGCGCATAATGGAGGCGCGGCAGGACTGTCCCCTGCGTTTCGGCCTCCAGATAGATCAGCAAATTGCGGCACACGAGCAGGTCGATGCGCGAGATCGGTGCATCGTTGACCACATTGTGCCGGCCAAAAATCACGCACTTCCGTAACTCGCGCTCGAATACATAGTGATTATTCGTCCGGTCGAAATATCGCTCTAGATAGTCCGGCGGCACCCCTTCCACGTCTCTTGGGGAATAGGTGGCTAAGCGGGCAACCTTCAGCGCCTCCTCGTCGAGGTCAGTCGCGTACACCTTTACCCGACGACAGAATTCCTCGGTGCCGAGCGCATCGGCGAACAACATTGCGATCGAATATGGCTCCTCGCCCGAAGCGCAGCCGACGCTCCAGATCCGGACTGGCTTGTCTGGCTCAGCCTGCGCGATCAGTTTGGGCACGACCTCGGCCTTCAGCACCTCCCAAGCCTCAGCATCACGAAAAAAGGACGTGACGTTGATGAGGACGGTGTTGAGCAGGTTCTCGAACTCGCCGGGATCGGCCTCGAGGTGCGACTGGTAGGCACCGAACTCCTCAACGCCAACCGCTTCCATCCGCAGTGTAATCCGGCGCCGCAGACTGGTACGTTTATAGCCGCGAAAATCCAGACCGCGGCTTTCCTGAATGTGTACGAGTAGCGATTCGAACTCGGGATCCTGCGGCATTTTATCGACCATGAACTCTCTCGGGGTGGCCGCGTGGATGCGGCTTCACCCCCATGCTACGCGGTGACCCGCGACCAACCAAGACATTCCCGACAGCCAACCATCCTGACGGCAGCGATCGCGCGAGACATAGATTGGCGGAGCGATGTGAATGGCCCGGTAGCTGTCCGGGCGCTCGATGGCACGCGAATGACAAGTTCTGGCAGGAACGGACGTTCAAGCGCCCGTCGCGGAACGGCTTGAACTGGTCGATTTCGGAAGGTCGACTTATTGGCGGAGAGGAACAAAGAGCCGCCTGTCGCCTTCCGGCCTGGCGAGTCGTCGGTACCCAAAGGTTGATGCCGTTCACGGCCGATTTGAAGCGCACTGGCTTCAAATGGGTTAGGACACTCCGATAAACCTGCCATCTTCATCGAAACGGCAGTTGAAGAAGGTGGAACGCTTGCCCACGTCGAACCAACCCTGCACAATCGCCCCGCCGCGTTGTTTGATGGGTAGGTTTACGGTCAGTTCGCTTGGGCGTAGGTAATATCGGCCCGACGCTTCGGCCCGGCAGATCGCCTGAAGCTCGGTTGCATCATTGACGCCGCGCACGGGCATATGGTGGCGAGAATCGCGGGCATCGCGTGAGTAGCGGTCCTTTTGATCACCCCCATTCCCCCTGCGATCTCTGCCCGCAGCACCTCGACGATCATTATTGCCCGACTTCCCGCAATCGGGCGCCGTCGTGGGCGTAATCGTGTCGTAGCGCCCGTTCATCGTGGAAATGGTCACGCATTGCCGGCGATCGCCGTTCCACCAGTTGGCGTAGCTTCGATCATCACCCTTCTGACCACCGGTGTTGACGTATCCACGACGCTGCAATTCCGCCTCGGCTTGTCCCGCACGTGCGCCGACCATGTCGTCCAGTCCGGTCGATTGGGCTTGTGCGAGGGTGGCGACGGAGAACGATGCAAGCAGCGCAACGGTAACGGTGCTTGAGCTTCTCAAGATCGACATGACGTTTCCTGCTGTTCGGCCGCCCCCAAGTGTCAGCGGACAACCCCAAGCTTACTTTTGCGGCGAGACCGAGTCCATATCCGTCAAGGGTTTTCCGCCTTCTGGTGGGAGGGCAAGTGCACAGCCGTGACTCTCCCGGCACCCCGACAGCCCGCTAGAGTGAAACGCCAGCCCGCCCCGGTCAGCCGCTGCTGGAATGGCATGATCATGGTTGATTTCTGGATTGTGGAGGGGCGCTGGTTCAGGAAAGTCTTTGGCGGCAGCTAATTCGGGGCTGCTGCCAACGTGTTCATCGGCATGCCGAAGACTCGATCTTTCTTGTCTTCGTGAGAGATCTGTTCACCCGACAGATCGTACCAAACAGTGGAAGACCTGCAGGGGACTGAAGTGTCCCGGGTTTTCCGGAGACTCCAATTTGTGAGAAGGAGCTTTCATGATGAGAAGTCCCGGAACAAATTTTCACCTGGGACCCGCGAGCGAGCAATGCGAAGGGTGAATAAGCATCGCGCCGAGCACGCATCGGAACGGGAGGCGATGACGTCGAAATCCGCATGAAACCCTGCATGTTTCACTCACAAGAAGCAACGCTACTCTGAGCGGAGGCTTGGGGCGTTCGCGGCCAAGGGCTGTTCCACTCGATACTTGCGATCGGCATAAGCGTGCAAAACGCCGCCAAGTGCATTTACCCTAACTGTTTTTTCGTACGCTGAATGCATTTCTTGGATGTGTCGATCGAGGGATGAGCCTGTAACGTGCAAGATCGGCCAATTTCGGCACTATAGCTGTCTTGTCAGTGTCCGACGGCCCAAGATGTCGTGGCTAAGATATCACGGAAATCTGCGTGGGCTATTTTTGCTTGAATATGGTCAACTTCATAGTACGCTGATCGGGCATCGTACTTAGTGTGATGCCGAGGCGTGAGAACCTCGCAAGCAAACAGAATTCTTCCCGCCCTGCGGGATGATGTCGGGGGGCTGACGTATGTCCAGGTCGCTTTGCGACTAAAGCGTCGGCGCATGTGCTTGCATGTTCTCAAGACCCGGGCATTGACCGGCTCTGTCTCGTTCGTCGAGCGGAGCCGGTTAATGCGTTCACTGACAGTCTGGAAGCAACCTGGTGGCAAGTCATGCGATTTGCCCTAGGCCTGGGATCTGTATCGGTAGATGAAGACGATCCGCTTCCCCCGGAAATCGACCGAGTTTGTGCCCCGCTTCCGTCACTCGAGCAGGTTTACAGGCAGGAACGTACCGGCCTCTTGCGGTTCGTGACGCGGCGGTCACGGCGCGAGGATGCCGAAGACGTCGTGCAACAGGCTTTTACCCGTTTTGCCGCCGGCAAGAACGCATCGCGGTTCGACAATCCGGGCGCCTATCTCAGGCAGACGAGCGTCAATCTGCTTCGCGACGAAGCGCGTTGGTCTTCCCGGCATCCAAAGGTTTCATTGTCCGAAGAGGACGAGCAGGAGCTTGCCGACTGCGATCCCTTGGCTGCGCTTGAGGCGCGCGATCGTCTTCACCGCATCGGAGCTGCGCTGGATCGTCTTAAGCCGCTGCCACGCCAAATTTTCCTGGCGTGCCGCGTCTATGGCTATAGTCATGCAGAAATCGCCGAGCAGACCGGTCTCAGCGTCAAGGGGGTCGAGAAGCACATGGGCGTTGCCATCAAGCAGCTTGGGCGGCATCTGCGGCGTGACTGAGAGCCATGAACCGTCGCCCTCCCGCGAATCCTATCGGACCGCGTCGAGGTGGCTCAATCGCCGTGTCGCGGGTGAGCCGGGGCTTGAGCCGAAACTGGAAGAATGGCTGGTCGCCGATCCGCGCAACCGCGAGGCTTTCGATGAAGCCCTGCGGGTCTGGCGCGAGACAAACGTGATTCCCGAAGGTTACGGCGGTTTTGACGGCAACTTGATGCGCGCGCCTTTCTTAGAGCGCAGAAGCACACATGTGGCCCTGGCCAGTGCAGCGGCCGTCGTGCTGGCAGGATTGTCGACCGCATGGATCGTCGGCAAGGACGCATTTCCTGGTCTCGTCACGCCGGCACAGGCAGCGGCCTACGAAACGCGGATCGGCCAGATCCAGACCTTTCGCCTGGCCGACGGCAGCGCGATCACGCTCGATACCAACTCACGGGTTGAAGTTGTCGTGTCGGGCGGCAGTCGTCAGCTCGAGATCGCTAAAGGACGCGTCCGCATCGAGAATACGGTGGGCGCCGGCGCCTTTACCGTGACGGCTGGCAAGCGCAGCGCGACGGTGAACGGTGAGACGTTTGATGCATACATTGCCGGCACTGGGATGCGGATCGCCGCACCGCGTTTCCCGGTCGAGCTGACATCAGCGGACCCGGAAACCGGGGCGCCCAAGCGGATCGACGCGGGCGCGCAAGTGGAGATCGGTCTTCGTGCGGATCCGTTCCCCGTAGCGCGATCCGATCTCGAATGGGTGTCGGGAATGCTGGCGCTGGACGGCTCCAGGCTCGGCGATGCCGTCGCGGCTATCAACCGGTACAACCGGACGACCGTTCATCTGGGCGATCCAGCCCTGGCGTCGCGCAAGATCTCCGGCGCTTTTCGGGCGAACGATCCCAATGCTTTTGCGCAGGCGGTTGCCAGAATGCTGGACCTGAAAATCCTGCGGCCGAAACCGGCCGAGATCGTGCTCTCCGCGCGCTGATACCTTGCTGCGCTCCCGACCCTGAACAATTTGGATTGAAAAAGTTGGGGGGCAGATTCGTCTCCCTCCGTTCCCCCCATTAACCGGCCAGTTTTCGGCTCAGGGGGGAAACAAAAAAATGAAAAAAAGTGCCTGCTCAGCCACGTTCTGGCTGGTTTCGACGTCGCTCATCGCTTTCGTGCCAAGCCCTTCGGTCGCAAACGCGCAGCAAACTGCGCAACTATCCATCGATCTTCCAGAGCAGCGCCTGGCAGAATCGCTAAGGGCTTTAGCGCTGCTCTCGGGCCGTACGGTCCTTGCGGATGACGGGAGCGTTGCCGAAAGGCGCGCTCCCGCTCTGCGGGGCACTTATACGCTCGAAGATGCTCTTCGCCGTCTGCTGGCCGGGTCCGACCTGATTGCAGAGCCCGTGCAGGGCGGGTTTGTGGTCCGGCAGCGGGGTAGCGACGAACCGGCAGCCGATGACAATGACAGACAGGTAGGGGGCTCCGCCATTACCGTGACCGGCAGCCGCATCCGCGGCGCGCCGGTGACCTCGCCGGTGATCGCGGTTGGCAGCGAGCAGATGAAGGATGAGGGCAAGACCGAACTTGCCGACGTCGTGCGCAGCATTCCCCAGTCGTTCGGCGGGGGGCAAAACCCGGGTCTCGGCTCCAACGTCCCGGCGGCCAGCGGCGTCGACGTTGGCGGCGCATCGACGGTCAACCTGCGCGGCCTGGGCAGCGATGCCACGCTGACGCTCATCAATGGTCACCGGCTCGCCTACAATGGTTCGCGCCAGGGCGTCGACATTTCGGCGCTGCCGATGGCGATGGTCGATCGCATTGAAATCGTCGCAGACGGCGCCTCCGCGCTATATGGTTCCGATGCTGTTGCCGGCGTCGCCAACGTCATCCTTCGGCGGGATTACGAGGGCATTCTTGCCGCGGCCAATCTCGGGACGTCCACCGAGGGCGGCGATTTCCGTCAGCAATATGGCTTGACGGCTGGCAAGCGCTGGGATTCCGGCGGATTTGTCGGATCCTACGAATTCGCGCGCAATACCATTGTCCTCTCGGACGATCGCAGTTTCGCTTCCTCGCGACCGGGCAATACGCTGATCCCGCCGATGAAGCGCAACGCCTTTGCTGGTGCTGCCCATCAGGACCTCACCAATAACCTCACCTTCGCGGTCGACGGCCTTTTCAACAATCGCGACAGCCTGCTCGTCATACCGATGAACACGGCCGGCGATCTTTCCATAAGCCGTAACGAGAAGGTCACCCGCAGCAAGTCGTTCGCGATTGCTCCCTCGCTGACCCTGGATCTGGAAGGAGGGTGGCGGCTGGCGCTCTCGGGTGTCTACGGCACCGAGAACGTCCGGGCATGGAGCTGGAATTACACCGGTACGACTACAACGAGCGCCGGCTGGTACTGCTATTGCAACACCGGTAAATCCATCGAGCTATCCGCCGACGGTTCGCTGTTCGCACTCCCGGGCGGTCCGGCCAAGATCGCGATGGGCTTGGGCTACCGCGACAACCTGCTCTTCATCGATCGCGGCAAGGGCAACATCAACACCGTCAAGCATTCTCAGGACAGCTATTACGCCTACGGCGAACTCAGCTTGCCGGTCATTTCGTCGGAGCAAGAGATCGGGTTGATCGACCGCTTGAGCTTTAGCGGGGCTCTCCGCTTCGAGCATTATCCAGGCATCGACGACGTCGTGACGCCGAAAATCGGCGCGATCTTCGCACCCATCCACGATCTCGCATTCAAAGCCAATTGGGGCAAGTCCTTCCGCGCGCCGACGCTGTACCAACAGTATGCCGTGCAGTCGGCGCTCTACTACAATTCCACCTCGCTGGGGGGAACGAGCGGCAGGACGATCATGCTGACCGGCGGAAATCCGGACCTCAAGCCGGAGCGCGCGACCAGCTGGACCGCGACGCTCGAATACCACCCGCACCAGATCCCGGGGCTCGGACTTCAGGTCGGCTATTTCTCGACGCGGTACAGCGATCGCATCGTCACGCCCATCACCTATTTCACGCAGGCGCTGAGCAACGCGCTCTATGCGCCCTATGTCGAGTGGAACCCGAGCGCCGCGACCGTCGAAAGCGTGGTCGCCAATTCTGCCGCGCTCTACAACAACACCGGCGCTCCCTTCGACGCGTCGAGCGTGGTCGCCATCGCCGACACCACCAGCGTGAACGCGGGCAACCAGCGCATCCACGGCATCGATTTCCTGGCAGACTATCACCGCGACCTTGGCGATGCTGCGGGCTCGCTCGTTCTCTTGCTGAATGCAAGCTACCTAAAGAGCACGCAAACGCTGATCACAGGCGCCGCACCGACGCAGCTTGCGGGCACGCTTTTCAATCCGCCGCATTGGCGCGGCCGGGCAAGCGCGACCTGGAACCTCGACGGCTTCTCGCTGAATGCGACCGTGAGCCGGATCGGCGGGGTCGAGGATCAGCGTACGACGAGCCCGGTCGAGATCAGCGGCCAGACGACCGTGGATCTCACGGCGCGCTACGCCTTCCAGCAGGCGCATGGCCCGCTGCGCGGCCTTGCACTCAGTCTGACAGTCCAGAATTTGCTCAATGACGAGCCGCAGACCATCGCGACAACGAGCATTTCCGACACCTCCTACGATACGACCAATTACTCAGGAATCGGTCGCTACATCGGGATCGGGGTGACCAAGGCGTGGTAACCTTCCATGGCAAAAGCAAGTACCGGCGATCCGCCGGACTTGCTGCCGCGCTTCTTGCCGGCACGATGCTGATTCCTACGGTTTCTCGCGCACAATGCGACGACCTGTTGCCGGCGTTCCACCCCAATGAGCGAACCGGCAAAAGCGGCACTGCGAGTTCTGCGCGCGGGAGGACCAAGGGAGGTCTTCTCGCAGTCACTGCCGACGATCTCGTGCGGCTGCGTGATTTCGGCTCGGCCGACGGTTCCGTGACCAACATGCCCGCGCCGTTCGCAGTTTCGCCGGACGGATCGGAGGCCGCGTTCGTACTCAGTCGGGCAGATCCGCAGAGCAATCGGTACTGCCGGGCGCTTGTGGTCGTGACATTGCCTCCGGCCGGCGGAAGCGGGCAGGGCAGGGCAAAGGGGCTGACCACGACGCTGCCACGGATCGTCGATCGAGGCGGCGACTACATCACGGACACGGTAGGTGCCTATGACAAGCGGATCGAGAACGGCTTTCCTGCTGTTTCCACGCCGAGGTGGTCTCCGGGCGGATCGTCGATCGCCTACCTTCGGCGCGACGACGACCGTGACAGCGGCAAGGTGCAGCTCTGGGTCGCACGGGCGGATGGGCGCGGCGCGCACGCGATCACGCATTCGGAGGCCGACGTGGAAGCGCTTGCGTGGAGCAAGGATGGCAAGCGGGTGATCTACCAGGTCCGTGCCGGAACCGCAGGGGCGGAACGGGCGCTTGCACAAGAAGGGCGATCCGGCTGGCTTTACGATGGCAGGTTCTGGCCTTCCGCGCGCCTGGCCCCGTTCGTTTCGCTTCAGCCGCTGAAAACGCTCTCCATTGCAAGCGATGGCAGCGACATGCGGCAAGGCGATGCCGACGAGCAAAGTCTTGTCGGCATGCTTGATGCTGTCGATCATGGCGTGAGTTCCGTTTCCGCCGATGGTCGCTCGGCCTCGATCGCCCACACGGCCGAAAACCCCTATGGCCCGAACGCGCTCAAGGTGACCTCTGCCGGACCAGATAAGGACGCTGCACCGCCGGTCGCATGTTCGCAGCCGGCGTGCAGGGGCGGGCTAAGCGGTGTCTGGTGGCTACCTGGCGGCGAGGGCCTGGTATTCCTGCGACGAGAAGGCTGGGACAAGGGGACGACCGCGTTCTATCATTGGGCGGGAAAGGCTGGGTCAGCACCCGTACGGCTCTGGACGTCCGCAGACGTGTTTCTCGGATGCACGGCTTTCCAGTCCCGCCTGCTGTGTTCGCGCGAGAATGCTACTACGCCCAGGCGGGTTACGTTGATCGACATGCAGACGGGGAAGGTTTCCGATGTGTTCGATCCCAATCCCGAGTTTGCGAAGATATCGCTTGGCAAAGTCGAGCGGCTCTACTGGCGCAACAACCTGGGCCTCGAAGTCCGGGGCGATCTGGTCCTGCCGCCGGACTACCGAAAAGGCACGCGTCTGCCACTGGTTGTCGTCCAGTATAACAGCAACGGTTTCCTGCGCGGCGGGACCGGCGACGAGTATCCCATCCATGCGCTGGCGGCGAAGGGCATCGCGGTCCTGAGCATCGAACGCCCGGCTCCGGTCGTGTCTCTGCACCCGGAGGTCAAGACGCCGGACCAGATGCTTTCGGTTTTTCATAAGGACTGGGCGGAGCGAAAAAGCATGCAGTCGGCGATCGAAGTCGGGGTAAAGGCCGCCATCGATCGCGGCTTCGCCGATCCGCAGCGCCTCGGCATCACCGGGCTAAGCGATGGATCGTCGGCGGTACGCTTTGCGCTCATCAATTCCAATCTGTTCAAGGTGGCCTCGATCAGCACCTGCTGTGTCGACGAGAACGCGCTGATCTACAACGGCCCGGCCGTTCAAAGGCAGTTCGAGGCGATGGGCTATGCAGGTCCGGGGGGTAACCTTGAATTCTGGAAGCCCTATTCGCTGGCGCTTAATGCCGGGAGGATGAACCGGCCTCTGCTCATGCAGCTTGCCGAAGATGAATACGTGGCCGGGCTTAACACGTTCACTGTTCTGAGGTCAGCGGGTCAACCGGTCGAGATGTTCGTCTTCCCCGGCGATCATCACCGGAAATGGCAGCCCGCGCACCGTGCCGCCGTCTACGCGCGCAATCTCGATTGGTTCCAATTCTGGCTCCAGGACAAGGAGGATCCCGATCCGGCAAAGCAGCCTCAGTACAAGCGCTGGGAAGCGATGAGAGATCGTCTGCGGTCCCGTCCCTGATCGCAGTACGACGGACCGCGGTCGTCCCCAGGAGACGGCCGCGGTTCGCATTCAGTCGTTGTCGAGACCGGCTATCGGCCAGCCCAGCGCTTCGTCGATCGGCATCGGCCCTCCGCCCTGAGTGTCCGTGCTCGCTGCGCCGAGTTCGATGAGGTCGTCGGACGCTTCGTTCTCACGTGCCATTGTCGTACTCCTCGAATGCGCTGCCAGGAGCCGCAGCAATCTCGAGGCTATGGGGAGAGGGGCGATATCCGAAATAGATAGCGATCCGATATGGCGAATATCAAATTCGGCCTTTTTCGGCCATTCCCGCCGCCGTTACCGGTGCGCGAAGAACCCGTGTCCACACCCGGTCCATCGCGCCGCGAAATCACGCGCCAATCGGAAAAACGCGGGAGTGACTATCGGGGAAGCTTATGTCCAGCTTGCGGCCCAGGCCTCGGCTTCGGCGAATTGCAGGACTCTCCGGAAGCGATTGTCGCGGGGAGGGCGCGGATCGTCGAGCACATCGAGGACTGCAGTGCGATCGATGATGCGCTGCCGGGCGAGTTCGCCGTCAGCAAGCAGCTCCCTGATTTGCGGGCGCCAGGTCTCGAAGATCTCGGCAGTGAAGCTGTCCGGCGAGCCTTTCGAATGCCGGAAAATCACGCTCTCCGGAAGATCCGGTGCAAAAGCACGACGCGCTGCATGGCGGTTCATTCCCTCCTCAAACCATAACCAGCTTGGAATGTTCAGACAGGCTTCGACCAGCGGCTGGGAGAGGAGTGGTGCGACGATCGGCGGGGCAGATCGGGGATCGAGCGTCTCGACATAGCTCTGCCCGGCAGCGATCAGCCGGCAGTGAGCAGCCTGCCCGGGAAGGATGCCGCCACGTTGCGGTTCGGATGAGGCGATCTCGAAATCCTCGAAGCGGCAGGCGAGAAGGCTCGTGTCGAAGGTGGGACCTGCTGTGCGCTTTCCAAACCACGCGCGCTGCACTGCGTCCCGCAGTATTCTGCCCATCGAAACCTGGGTGATCCCGCTCATGATATGCGCCATCTTCCAGGCGGCCCGGCCGGGGCCGAAGGCTCTCATGGCATCGGCCACTGGATTGGAGGAGTGGAGCGAGCAGAACACCTGATCCCCGCCGCCGCCATTGAAGATCGCACCGGCCTGAATGGCGCGGGCAAGGTCCCGCGAATGACGTATTGATTCCTGCCACATGACCCGGCCCGCCGGGCGAGGGAGGCCGGCAGCGCTGCTCCACATGATGTCGATCTCGTCGACCTCGCGCAGCCTTTCGTGCAATGCAATGCCGAGGTGCTCGCAGACCGCGCGGGCATAGTCCCGCTCGTCCCCGCGCGCGTCGCGGGTCACCAGCGTCAGTGCATCGACGCGGATGCCCGCTTCGACAAGCGCTGCCGCCACGATCGAGGAATCGACCCCGCCGGACAGCATTACCACGGCGCGATGCAGCCGAGCGGCCCTTGAGGCGACGCTCATTCGCGCCGCTTCGGAAACCAGCGCTGCCGCTGCCTCGGCCGTGTCGGCGCGCTGCCGGCCGATCGCCTTGCTTGCAGACCATTGCGCCAAGGTGCGAACGCCGGCTCGGCCAATCACCTCCGTCGTCCCGCCCCGCAGCTCTCGGACGTTCCAGAGGCACGTTTGCGCGGTGACCCGGTCCATGCGGGCAAGGTGCAGGGCGAGTTCACTCCAATCCACTGCCGGGTCGTAGAGCCCGAAATCGCACAGCAGATCGATGTCACTAGCGAAGGCGACGGCCTCGCCCACGGGCACGAGAAGGCAGGGAAGATCGCCGAGCGGGGCGCGCAGGACCCGGGTTTCATTCCGATCGGGATCGTGCAAGACCGCGATGTACGGCCCCCAATACTGGTCGGTCAATTCTCCAAGGTCGCTGGCGTGGATGCGCTCGATTTCATCGGGCGAAAAGTGCGTGACCCGTGAACCATCGGCCTTGCGGAAGATTTCGCCGATGACGATGCCGTGCGCACCCAGGGAAATTGCCGCGTCCCAGCTGGCGGCAACCGCCAGCGAACCTGTCTCCAGCGCGATGGTCCAGTCGGGCGTTGCGCTGGCTCGCGCTGTGAAACCGGCAGCGAGCATGGAATGGGTTTCAGGGGACGGTCGCAGCAATCCGATGTAGCGGGGACCGGGCAGCACGTGCCTGGCACCAAGATGCGGGGAGGTCAGCATCATACGATGAGGATCGGCGTGAAAGGACGAACCGCGTCAATGCGATCGTTCAGCAAGTCGAAACCGGCCTGGACCCAGCAGTGTGCAGCGAAAGGGCGCAGTTGAACGCCGATTACCAGATCTACCGGCCAGCCGCGCGTTACCGCGTGATGGGCGAGGGCAAGAGAGCGCGGCAGGCATCGATCGTGCGCCTGCGTCAGCCGCGCGGTCCATTCGAACTGGGTTGCAAGCTCCCGCATCGCCAGCGGATCGAAATCGCGCCCTCGGCCGATGGCGGCCTTGCGCTGCGAAAGGCGCAGGATCGTTTGGTGAAATCGCCCGATCCGCAGGGCCATGCGGGCAAACGCAATGCCGCCTGTCAGAAGCCCGATCGTCAGCGGCCGGGCTGTCCCTGTAGGGGCATCGAGAAGGCTGCGGTGGACCGGATTTGGAGAGGCGCACGGCCGCGCATCGGTGGGCGCCGGCGTTTCGGATATCAGGCCGGCAAGCAGAAGCGCCCGCGTTTCCTCGGTCGGCGATGTGTCCGCATAGCCCGCGGCAATTGCCCTGAATCCCGCTTCAAGTCCCGGCGAAAGGCAGAAGTACCGATCCGCTGCCAGATCCAGAAAGACCAGCCTGTCGCTGACCTCGCAATATGTGAGATCGCGTCGTAAAGCATAACCCATGGCGGTCTCCCGACGATGCTCCCCGAATGGCGGGCAGGTCGCGGCCGGCGTGCTGGCCGACCGCGGCCCGTGTTCAGTCAGTCGTCGGAAAGACCGAAGACCTGGCCGAGCGCTTCGTCGGAGGGCTGGGGCCCCGAGCCATGCGTTTCAGCGCTGGCGGCGCCCAGTTCGATCACGTCTTCGTCGAGTTCGCGTACCATCGTCTTGCTCCTTCAAGATGCCGCCGGAATTGGCGGCAGGGACAAGGCTATGGTCGGGGCTGCCGTATCCGAAACTTATACGGATTTGATATCGCGAATATCAAATCCTGGGCCGATCAGGTGTCGATCCGGGCATCGATCCGGCATCGATCGGGGCGTCGATCAGCCTGCGCGGTAGCGCCGGCGGAGAAGTTCGGCCGCCGCTTTCTGGCGGCGCCGGTGATAAGACTGGACGAGCTTTCGGACCTCACGCACCTGATCATTGCGGATGGCTTTCTCGAGGCCGCTCAATTCGTCATCGAGATCATCGAAACTTTCATGCTCGCCCAAACGAACGGCGTGCAGTCTCGCGTTCGCCTGCGCGATCGCAGGGATATATTCGACATGTCTCGACGCCTTCACGATGGCAGCGAAAGTCGCCGCTATCCGGTCGGGGTAGTTCGAGGATGGTCCCGGCAGCTCGGCCGCAGGCGCAAGCGATGAGGTGATACGCCGCAGCGCCAGCGACAGGATGTCGTTCGACCATCCGATCAAGTCCTTCAGGGCCGGCTCGTCGATCAGCGGCAGGTGATATCCCGTGCTCGTGCGTGTTTCCACGATCCTCTCCCCGACCAGCCGGTTCAGGGCTTCGCGAACGGGAGTCGTGCTGGAATTGAGCTGCTTTGCGATCACGCTGGGATCGAGCCGCGCGCCAGGCTGTGTTTCGCGGCTGGTCACGAGATCGCGCAGGTCCCCGTAGACGCGTTCGGAGAACGGCCCCGCGTTCATTTCGGTTCCGACAGATCTGGAGGGTAATTGCCCGCAAGGCGGCCCAGGAGCTCGGCCTGGTCCGGGCGCAGCGCGTCGATCGCTCCCAGGGGTCGATCGGGATCGAAGTCCGCGCTGAGCAGAACCGAGGGGCACTGCCCCTCGTAGTTTCCAAGATTCGGCCGGTGCTGACGGTACCCCACCAGCGCGGCGAGTTCGGGGTCGAAGTTCCGCGCGATGCCGGGGGGGTAGACCAGCCACTGGGCTTCGTAGGGTTTGAGCCAGCCGAGCGAGTAGCCGACGATGACGCCGCGGCGCACGTCACCGGTTCGATTGCTGCCCGCGGCATGAAGCGTCGAGCCGAGGAACAGGAGCGCGGCCCCGGGGGGAATTTCGATAGCGACCGGCGCCTCCTTGGGATCCGGATCGAGAGCGGCAGCTGCGTGGCTTCGCGGCCAGATCATGGTGGCGCCATTCTCGGCGGTGAACGGGGTGAGCGGCCACATCACGTTGACGAGGTACTCGGCGCTGCCCTTGGCGGCTGCCCACATGTCCTGGTCCCGGTGCGGCAATTGGGCAGGCGCGCCGCCGTGGAGAGCAATGGCCTGCGCCGTGTTGAGCTGGATGCAGTCGCACCAGGGAAGCAGGATCTGCTCGGCGATCGAGACAATGAGCGCGTGACGCACCAGCGCTTCGGCGTGCGGTGTGCGCGCAAGCAACCGGCCGAATCGCTTGGTCGTCGCCCCGTAGAACCCGCCTTCGCAGAACGGCGTGCGATGGAAGCGCGGCGCAATATCGGCGTCGAGCGCTGCGATGGTTTCAGCCGGGAGCGCGTTTTCGATGATGCAGTAGCCCTTTTCCTTGAGCGCTGCGGTATGGCGGGCAACCTGGGCGAATAGGTTCATGTCCGTTCTCCTCAATTCGCGGCGCGGTCGGACCCGCGATGCGGGCTGGTGATGCCTGCCGCCGCCAGTTTCGCCGGCGTATCGCGGTCGATATCGATGCGGATGGCGGCGAGCACTTCATTGCCGCAGTAGCGAGGCGGGCCGAGCGGGCGGCAGTCCCAACCGAAAGTCAGCACTTGCTTGAACCAGCCCTCGGAGGCGATCGCGGTGTAGGCGGTGATGCCGTTCATCAGGGCGTGATCGACCAGCGAACAGATGAGGGTATCACGCGCCTCGCGGCGCTCGGCCGCCGTCAGCTGGCGATCGAGACAGAAGCGCGTGATTTCCTTGATCGTCGGCCCGCGCGGAGGCCCGTGGTCACAGAAATCGGCGTAGAAGCTGTCCAGGATATGCGGGCGCGTCGTCGGCAGCAGCCGCGCGGATGCGTAGTGCTCGCAGTCGGGGCCGGCGAGAATGACATACCGGGCGTAGGGATCGTCGAACTGGTCGAGCTCGTAGCGTTCGGCCAAGACCGGCAGATCCCATTTGAGCAGATCGACGAAGACCGATTTGCGCGCCGCCCACATGGCGCGCAGCGCCTCGTCTGGGGCTTCGCGGTTTTCGTAGCTTTGGACATTGAGCATCGGGGGTGACTCCTTGGCCGTGACGTTTGCTTGTCACGCGCCAAGGGTCGTCCCGATCGGCTTCAGCGCGCCATATCGGAAAACCGATATATCATCGCCGGAAGATGTCGGAGAAAGTGACCGTTCCGTCGAACAGTGCCCGGACCACCAGCAATGTGCGTTTGGAAACGTCGTACCGCTCGCAGGCTTGCCTGAGATGCAGACCAGCCGTCAGTTTGCTGATGCCGACGATCGTGCCGATCTCGCCGTCGGTCTTGCCGCAGGCGGCAAGCATCGTGCATTGGCGCTGTGCATTGGTCAGCAGCGGACTTGCCGGCGTGAAGTTCCCTCGGCCGAGGGTCAGCACCCGGGCCTTCTCGAAGGTCCAGTTGCCGACAAGCTGCGCCAGGAACAGCATTTCGTCGCGCACGAAGCCGGCGCCCGGCCCGACGAACGTGACCGAGCCGCGGGCTTCGCCAGGAACGTTGATCGGCACGGTGAAGCCATCGCTGATTCCCTGAAGCTTTCCTCGCTCCATGAATTTGCGGTCTTCGTTGTTGAGCCCGATAAGCCACGGTATCCGGTTCCAGCGAAAACCGGCGCTGGTCACATAGCTTGCCCGGTGGACGGGATCGCTGATCCCGAATCCGCACCGGTCATAATAATCGGCCCACTGGGCCGGATAGTTATGCAGCCGTATGAACTTGCCGCCCGCTCTCATCAGATCGGTATGGTGGGTCAGCGCATAGCGCTGGAAACCCAGCATCGGGGTGGCTTCGGCGAGGACAAGAGCCAGTTCGTCCATCGACATTGCCATTTCGATTTCGCGCCAGAAGCGCATCATCAGCTCTATTATGTGCATGCCCAAGGTTCGACTTTACGATCTTCGGCGGCGTTGCTTGTCACCGTAGTTCCGGCGATCGCCCTTCCTGTTTTGCAGCGTCGAGAGAGCGATTTCTCAGATCGCCCCCTGGCAAGTGGTGTCGCAAAACTGTCATATCACCATGCTGCGGTGCAGCGAAATGCACTATTGCGGACAGAGTGTCCGAATATCGGTGAAAATTTGTTAATCGCAGAAGTCGAGTATTCTAAAAATTCGATCACACCAAATGTAAAATGAGAAAGCATGGGCGCTTTTCCTGGGAAGATGCTTCCGCTTATGCCTATCTGAAAAACGCTGACCGAACAGGCCTGATGTGGGAGTGGCTTCGGCGCGATTCCGCTTACCTGTCCTGGTATGGTAAGGCCTCTGCAATTACCGGCGGGCTTCGCCAGATGCCGCTGGAATGGGGGCTTCACTTTCGCAGAAGCACCGGACCGGGATTGTCTCTCGGCCCGGATACTCTGGCAGGCCGAACGCGATCCCGCGACGCTTTTCGTCGAAGCTGAGCCCGGGGTTGCAGGCGATGCGGCGTGCCTCGACATCGGGCGGATCTGCTCCTGGCTTACCATTGTGCCGGCCCATACCGGCGTCGAGCATGCCGTCCTCTCGGATGGCAGCCATCATATCAGGCTGGACGTTGTCGCCGGATCTCTCCGGGAGAGCCGTGCCGTTCGGCTTCGTATTCTTGTCGATGGCATGGAAAAAGCCGAATACGGGGTGCTGTCATTGCAGCGCTTGCTGGCTCTCCACCGGCATCGGCGCTTCGGCAAGATGCTCTATCCCCGCGACCCGGCCATTGCCCGGGGGATCGTCCTGCTGCGGACCCATGATGCGCTTGAGGACGGTGCCAGCCACCGCGACCTTGCCTGCGCCCTCGTCGGCCCGACGGTCGTCGACGCCGACTGGAACGATCCCTCGGATTCGCTCCGGTCGCGGGTTCGCCGTCTCACCCGGCAAGCCAGGGCGATGGCGCTTGGAGGGTATCGCGGCCTGCTGCTTCGGCGTTGATGAGGGCAAGAATTCCCCTTCGTGAGGGGAGGGGAATTCAACCGGACTTGGCGGATTGCTCGGCGAGCCGCGTCGCGGCGAGAGCTCCGATCATGTACGGGCCATCGTCGCGTTTGCCCGCGCGGATTTCGCGCAGGAACTTGCGATTGTCGAGGCCGCGGCTTTCGAGTTCGCTGGCGACTGCGTCGCGGATTTGCTTGATGGTTTCCATATGCTCCGTCCTTGATGGAACATATAAAGAACATGTGGTAGGCGATCAAGGCTCCTGGCAGTGCTTTTTGGCCTGTTCGCCGGGAAGCGCATCCGGAAGCGCATCGAGAAGCGCATCGAGCAGCGCATCGGGAAGCTCGATCCTGCGAATCGCGAGAGGCGGGCCCCACGAAATGAGTAGCGGGCATGAGGTTATCTCATTGCATCGCCCGGCGCCTCGCGCCGTTCGGCGCGACCGCGCTCTATGCTGCGGGCGACTGGCCTTACGGCTCTCGGGCCGCCCACTGGCACTGAGCCCCCGTTCCTTGCGTCTCTTGGGGTCTCGTCCTGACGGTCACGATCGCTGGCGCGGGAGGGCGGGCGAGCATGCTCACCCTTCTATGGACGCGCGCGGCTTCGGCCGCGCGCGGCGCTTTTTTGAGGGCCTCTCCCGGGCGAAGCGCGGGTGGGCTTGCCTCCCGTCTAGGCCCGCCAGCGTCTCCTGCAAGCCGCGCTGAAGCGCGGCTCCTCCACTCCCGTTCCGGCCCTTGCCACCCCGATCCTCTCGAGGATCGGGACCCCGGCTGCGGGTGCAGGCGCCGCCTTGCGGCGGGCCTTGTCGGTCGTCCGGGCCGCCCACCCCCGCTCCGCCGGGGGAGGCCATGGTGGTTTTGGGGCGGCGTATGGAGGTGAGACATGCGCAGCAATTGCAAGGTTTCGCGGGGTTCCCGGTTGGAAAGGGAGCATGACAAGAAGGGACAGGCAGGCCGCAGCACGGATGCGGATCGGGCTTCGCTCTATGACGAGGTCACTGCCCGCATCATCGGTGAGCTTGAGGCGGGGCGGGTGCCGTGGGTGCAGCCATGGGGCAGGATTGGAGCGGGCAGCGATGCGGCGGGCAGGGAATCCGGCACGCCAGCGGGAACGCCAGTGGGCGGGGCGGCAGGAGGGACAAATCCCCTTCCGGGTCTGCCCGCCAATGCCCTGACCCACCGCGCATATTCCGGGATCAATGTCCTGATCCTGTGGGGCGCGGTCATTGCCGGGGGCTGGCCTTCGCAGGGCTGGCTGACCTTCCGGCAGGCGCTCAGTCTTGGCGGGAACGTGCGCCAGGGCGAGCATGGTACGCAAGTGGTCTTTGCCGACAGGTTCACGCCGGAGGCCGAGAAGGAAAGGGCGCGCGAAAATGGCGGCGACGCGCGGTCGGTGGCTTTCCTGAAGCGCTTCACGGTGTTCAACGTCGCCCAGTGCGAGGGCCTCCCCGATGACGTCGTGCCCGAACCCGTCATCCTGCCCGAGCGTGAAATCGTGCCGGTGGCCGAGGCGCTCATGGCGGCAAGCGGGATCGAGTTCCGGATCGGCGGGGACAAGGCGTTCTATGCGCCCGGTGCCGATTTCGTGCAGCTGCCGCCCCAGCAAGCCTTTCATGATCAGGTGAACTTTTACCGGACGTGCCTGCACGAGGCTTGCCACGCCACCGGCCATGCCTCGCGACTCGGCAGAAATCTGGCGAATCCGTTTGGTTCGAAGGATTACGCGCGCGAGGAATTGGTCGCCGAAATGGGTTCGGCTTTCCTCTGCGCCGCGCTCGGCATCGTGCCCACCGTGCGCCACGCCGATTACATAGGGGCGTGGCTCGAGGTGCTGCGCGAAGACAGCCGGGCGATCTTCAGGGCGGCCAGCATGGCGAGCAAGGCCGCCGATTGGTTGCTTGCGCGCCATGCCGCCGCCGAAGCGCAAGTGGCCGAGGACATTGTTCGGGAATTGGGCGAGATGGCCCGAACCGATGAGGGGAGGACACGGCAATGACCCTCCTTTCCCGGTCCATCCGCTCGATGCTCAGCGCCAATTTCGAGCATTGCGTGGCAAACCCGAAGTTCGATCCGCTGCCGCTCGTCCGCCTCTTCAATCCGGTGGGGCGTGCAGTCTGGCTGATCACCGAACTCTATGCCGATGACGATACTTTGTTCGGTCTGGCTGATCTTGGCTTTGGAAGCCCGGAGCTGGGCATTTCCTCGCTCCGTGAAATCGAGGCGATCCGCCTGCCGATGGGCCTCACCGTCGAGCGCGATATCGCCTTTTCGACCCGGCACCGGCTCTCGGTCTGGACCGAAGCGGCGCGGCTGGCGGGCTCGATACCCGATGCCGCTTTGCTGCTGGACCGCCTCACGCGCGAGGATCCGAACGCCATACGGCTTCTGCCCCGCTGAGGGGCCGATGACGCGGGCAGGCGTTTCCTGCCGCCAATGGGAAGCCGGTCCACTGCTCCCACCCCTGTTCGCAGTGGACCGGCATGCCCCCCTGACAGCCAGAAAAAAGGATCAAGTCATGAAACTCCAATTTCTTCCCCTCGACAAGCTTTGTGTCTCGCGTCTTAACATGCGTTATTCAAAAAGAACGCCTGATGTCTCTGACATCTTGCCCACAATTCGGGCGCGCGGAATCCTGCAACCTATCCTGGTGCGACCCTGCACTCAGCCGCCAGACGGACCTGTTGCTGCCACCCGCGATCCGGCCGCGCAAACCGATCGAAAGCCGCAGCATTATGAAATCGTCGCCGGATGCCGCCGCTTCCATGCCGCGCAGATCGTTGCCGCCGAGCGGCTTGCTGCCTGCGCCGGAGCGGGCGAGCCGGACCCCGAAACTGCCATGCTGCCCTGCGCGGTGCTGGACGACGCCGACGATGCCAGCGCCGTCGAGGCTTCGCTGATCGAGAATATCGCGAGGCTTGATCCCGACGAGGTTTCACGCTGGGTCTGCTTCGCTCGGCTGGTGAAGGAGGGCCGGAGCATTTCGGATATCGGCCAGACCTTTGGCCTCCCCGACCTCGCCGTAAGACGCATTCTTGCGCTCGGCAATCTGCTGCCGCGCATCCGCGAGATGTACCGCGCCGAGGAAATCGATGCCGCAACCGTGCGGCATCTCACCCTCGCTTCCAAGAGCCATATGTGGACGGCCTCCTCCCTGCAAGATGGGGGCAGAAGTTTGATCGGATCGCATGCGTTCATATGTCCGGCCTATTATTGCGCTCG
>NZ_SMBO01000017.1 GCF_004342985.1 Novosphingobium sp. PhB57 | reverse complement strand
GGCGACCGCTGCAAGACCGTGTGGTCCGCTGCGGTGAGAGGCCCTCTAAAAGCACCCCGTGATTCGGTCAAACACTAATTTCAAAAAAACGACATTTCTGAAATTACCGCGGTTTCCCGTGGGTTCGACCTCTTCACGGGCAAATATGGGGGTGGATCGCGGGACAACAACCCCTGGCCATTTCCCTGTCCCTGCGGGGGACCTTGGACAATCACCTCACGCTTTCTTTACCAGCCTCGCATAAGGCAGCAGCCGAGCCATTTGCCGCGTCCAGAGGGAGTTCCGAAGCGTCCATGCCGAAACCGGCGATCAGCGTTGCCATGAGCGTCTACAATGGCGAGCGATTCCTGCCGCTCGCCATAGAGAGCGTGCTTGGCCAGAGCTTTGCCGATTTCGAGCTGCTGATCCTGGACGACGGATCGACCGACGGTTCGGCGGCGATCATCCGGCGATATGCCGAGGCCGATTCGCGCGTTCGGCCGGTGATCCGTGAAAACCGCGGCCTGATCGCCAGTCTCAACCAATTGCTCGGCATGGCCCAGGCGCCGCTCGTGGCCCGCATGGATGCCGACGACATCTGCCGCCCGGAGCGTTTCGCTCGCCAAGTCGCCTTCCTGACCGACCATCCGGACTACGGCGTCGTCGGAAGCTGGAGCGAGGACATCGGCGAGCACGGCGAAGCGCTGGTGCGCAGCGGGGCAGACCATCCGCTCGTCCACGAGGAAATGCTGGCGGCAATCGAGCAGGGCGAACAGCTCATCTGCCATCCCGCAGTGATGTATCGCCGCGACGTGGTGCTCTCCGTCGGCGGCTATCACGCCGCGTTCCGCCACTGCGAGGACCTGGACCTCTGGCTCAGGCTTTCCAGCGTGACCCGGATGGGCAACATTCCCGAACGCCTGCTGCGCTATCGCCGCTATCCCGACCAGGTATCCGCGCGCCATTCCACCGAGCAGCAGATCGGGGCCGTGATCGCGCGCCTGGCCTGGGAAGAACGCCGGGACGGACACCCGGATCCGACCGAGCATCTCTCCCGCCTGCCCGCCATCGACGAACTCGACGCGCTGTTCGGGCGGAGCGGCGTATCGCAGGCCGCGCGCGAGCGTGTGGCCCTGAGCCTGCGCTGGTCGCCTGCCGCAATGCGGGACGACGGCTTCGAGATCCTCCTCGACCATGTGCGCGAGGGCGGACGCCGCGATGGACTGTGGCGTACGGTCGCCCGGCTTCTTCGCTTCGGCGAGCCCCTGCGCGCCGCGCGCCTTGCCGCCGCGCTGGCGCGGAACTGAGCGCGATGTCGGTCCGCCGCGCCGCGCTCTGGTCCCTTGCCGCCCAATACGCGACGTTCACCATCCAGTTCGTCGCGAGCATCGTCATCTCGCGCCTGTTCCTGCTGCCGGCCGATGTCGGGCTGTTCTCCATCGCGCTGGCCGCGGCCATGCTGGTCTCGATCTTCCAGGACCTGGGCATCACCCGCTTCATCTCGGGCCAGCCGGAAATGAGCCCCGCGGCCCTGCCCCATTACGCGGCCGTAGCCGTGACGATCGGCTGGACGGTGGCCGTGGTGGTGGCCGTGGCCGCGCCGATCGTGGCGCACTTCTACGCCCAGCCGGCCATCGCGCCGCTGCTCTGGCTGATCGCGGCATCCTACCTGATCACGCCTTACGCCACCGTTCCGGCAGCCTTGCTGGTGCGCGAGATGAATTTCCGCACGCTCTTCCAGGTCAACGCCGGCAGCGCACTGGCCGGCAACGGCACCGCCATCGCCCTTGCCGCCTGCGGCTTCGGGGCCTCCTCGCTGGCCTGGGGTGTGCTGGCCACCGCCATGGCGCGCGCGGCCATCGCCAACCTCCATCGCCCCGTCCGTCCCCGCCTGCCGAAGGACACCGGATCGGTGCGCCCCATGCTCGGGTTCAGCTCGATGTCCTTCGTCCTGAGCGCCAGCGCCGCCATCGGCCAGCGTTCGCAGGACCTGATTGTCGGCCGCCTGCTCGGGATCGCCGCGACCGGCCTGTTCAGCCGCGCCAGCGCCCTGGCCGGCCAGCTCACCACTTTGGTGACCGGCGCCATCGGCAGCGTGTTCTACTCCGCCTTCGCCCGCAAGCGCGATGCGGGCGAGCCGCTCGCCGAGCCCTATCTCCACCTGGTAGCCTGCTATACCGCGCTCAACTGGGCGGCGATGATCGGCCTGGCCCTGGCGGCCGAGCCGCTGGTCATGCTGCTCTATGGCCCCAACTGGATCGGCTCCGCCCCGCTGCTGCGCTGGACCGCACTGGGGGAGATCTTCTTCGTTGCCGTCCCGCTGCAAATGGACGTGCCCCTGCTGCTGGGCCAGATCCGAAAGCTCGTCTGGGTCAACCTGCTCGACACGTCGGCCGCCGTGGTGATCCTGACCGCGGGCTGCTTCATCAGCCTCGACGCCGCAGGCATGAGCCGCGTGATCTACGGCTTCGTCTGGTGGGCGATCTACGCGGTCTATCTCGGCCGGCTGATCGGCTTCCGCTTCGGGGCCTTGATGAACGTCTACGTCCGCAGCGGCATCTGCGCGCTGGCCGCGGGCGTGCCGCTGATGATCGCGCGCTGGCAAGGCATGGAGCTGGGCCTGCTCGCCCTGCTGGTGCTCAGCGCCACCGGCGTTCTCGCCTGGCTGGCGGCCCTTGCGGCGACGCGCCATCCGGCCTGGAAGGAAGTGCGCATGATGGCCGAGGCGCTGTCCCGTCCGATCCTGTCGCGCCGGGCGGGCTGACCGGCCGTGAGAATGGCCTACCTGCTGCTCGCCCACGATGCGCCGGAGCAGCTCGAACGCCTGATCGAGACGCTGCTGGCCGCAAGCGCCGAGGATTTCGCGGTGATCCACGCCGACCGCCGCTCGGCGCTCTGGCACGCCTTGCGCAAGCGCCTGCCCGGTCCCGCCGGACGCGTGCATCTGGTGGCGGACCCGGTCGCCGTGCGCTGGGGCCACTGGAGCCAGGTGGCCGCCACCGCGAAGCTGGTACGAGAGGCGACCCGCCTCGGCTGCGAACGCGCCCATCTGCTCAGCGGCACCGACTGGCCGGTGGCCGCCCGCGCGGACATGGCGCGCGCGCTGGGGGCGAACCTCTGCCATGTCGAACTGCGGCCCGGCCACATGGCCGAGCGCATGCAGACTTATCGTTTCGACACCCGCTGGCTGCGGCTCGACCCCGCGCGGGACCGGCTCGCCTATGCCGCCACCTGGGAGCTTCGCCGCCTGGCGCGCTGGCTGGACCGCACGCGCGGCAAGCTGGGACGCGAACGCGCGCAGCCCTTCGGGACCTGGGCCTATGGCTCGCAGTGGTGGTCGCTTCCCGCCGATGCGCTCGACATGCTGGCCCGCGAGCTTCCGCCGCTGCTGCGGAGCGGCCGCCTGAAGGGCACGCTTTGCAGCGACGAACATGTCGTGCCCACGCTGGTCGCGCATTTCTTTCCCGACCGGATCGCCGCCAACCAGCGCTTCGTCCGCTTCCCGCAAGGTTCGTCCAGCCCGCGCCTGCTCGGCGCGAGGGACCTCGCGGAAGTGGCCGCGAGCGATGCCTGGTTCATGCGCAAGGTTTCGGCGGCGCACGACCCGTTCTTCCTCGATTCCCCTGCACTGCCGCATGCGCCGGAACGGGACGGCGGCCATGCGGAAACATTGGTGTCGCCCCGGCCCGAGTGATATGATCGACCCTGCGACATCCGCAAAATAGCGGTGCGCAGGAGAGAACGATGCCAGGAGCAGCCCTCGGGCTGACGCTCATCTTCGCCGAAGTGGCGATCCTGGGCGCACAGCCTCTCCCCCCGCCGTCCCAGCCGATCGCGGTCCAACTGCCGCAACCGGTCCCGAAACAGCCTGGCCCGCAGCATTTCGACAATGATATGGATGCGCCGATCCAGGGCCAGGCCGACGACGACGACCGCATGACCGTCTCGGTGGGCGTGGAGGGCCGCGGCCCCTACAACTTCCTCATCGACACCGGCTCGCAGACCACGGTGGTGTCGTCCGCGCTGGCGGGAAAGCTGGGACTGGTGCCGGGGCCGATCGTGCGGGTCATCAGCATGGGCGGCATGAGCAGCGTCGCCACCGCCCGGCTCGACTCGCTCGACATCGGGCTGAAATCCTATTCGGGCCTCACCGTACCCCTGCTCGAACGCCAGCACATCGGCGCGGACGGGATCGTCGGCACTGACAGCCTGCAGGACCAGCGGGTCGTGCTCGACTTCACGAAGAATACCATCGCCATCGGCGATGCGCAGAGCCTGGGCGGCAGCAGCGGCTACGAGATCATCGTGCGCGCCCGCAAGAAGGCGGGGCGTCTGATCATGACCAACGCCCTGATCGACGGTATCCGCGCCGATGTGGTGATCGACACCGGTGCCAGTTCCACCATCGGCAACCTCGCCCTGCAACGCGCCATCCGCGACAGGTCCACCGGCCAGACCACCCTGCTCTCCGTGACGGGCCACGAGCTTCCCGCGGGCCTCGGCCTCGCCCGCAAGCTGCAGATAGACGACGTGAACATCTCCAACGTGCTGATCGCCTTCGCCGATGCGCCGGCCTTCAAGGAGCTGAACTTGCGCAAGCGACCCGCCATCTTCCTGGGCATGCGCGAACTGCGGGTGTTCAAGCGGATCGCCATCGACTTCTCCACCCGGCGCATCCTGTTCGACATGCCCAAGGGGTCCTGAGCGGCTGGCTTATGCCCGGAGCGGGGGTTACGCCCTGCCCGCGGCCGCAGATTGGCCCGGTGCTTAGTGTCTCGCGCCCGCCCGTCGCGCGCCCCTGTCACGTCCCCGCGATTGTCTATTGGCGCCGGCACCCTAAATAGCGCCGATGCCGCCAGACACCGCCGTCACCGATTCGCGCGCCCGCCACGATGGCTGGCGCACCCTGCTGCGCTTCATGCCTTATCTCTGGCCCGTCGGAAATCCGGCGCTGCGCTGGCGGATCGTCTGGGCCTGCGTGTTCATCCTGCTGTCCACCGCGACGCAGCTGGCGCTGCCCTACCTGATGAAATGGGCGGTAGACCTCATGGGCGCCACCGGCCCCAGGCTGGTGCAACTGGCGATGCTCATGGTGCTGGGCTACGCGGCGGGCCGCCTGATCCAGACCGCCTTCGACAACTTCCGCAACATCGTGTTCGAGCGCGTCGGCCAGGACGCGACGCGCGAACTGGCGGAGAACGTGTTCGGCCAGCTCCACCGCCTTTCGCTGCGCTTCCACCTGGCGCGCCGCACCGGCGAAGTGACCAAGACCATCGAGCGCGGCACCAAGAGCATCGACACGATGCTCTACTTCATGCTGTTCAACATCGCGCCCACGATCCTGCAACTCGTGGTCGTGGCCGTGATCTTCTACATCAATTTCGGCCCCGGCCTCGTGATCGCGACGGCCCTGGCCATCGCCGCCTATATCTGGGTGACGCGCACGATCACCGAATGGCGCACCAAGCTGCGCGAACAGATGAACCGGCTGGACGGGCAGGCGCTGGCGCGGGCGGTGGACTCGCTGCTCAACTACGAGACGGTGAAGTATTTCTCCGCCGAGCATCGCGAGCAGGAACGCTATGCGCAGGCGACGCGGGCCTATGCCGTGGCGGCAGTGAAGAGCGAGAATTCGCTGGGACTGCTCAATATCGCGCAAGGCGTGGTGGTGAACCTGCTGATGGCCGGCGCGCTCGGCTATACCGTGTGGGGCTGGTACAAGGGGCAATATACCGCCGGCCAGCTCGTCTTCGTGCAGACTTACCTGACGCAGCTGTTCCGCCCGCTCGACATGCTGGGCATGGTCTATCGCACGATCCGGCAGGGCCTGATCGACATGGCGGAGATGTTCCGCCTGCTCGACGAACCGCAGGAAGTCTCGGACAAGCCCGGCGCCCCGGCGCTGGTGATCCAGCGGCCGTCGATCGTGTTCGACAACGTGGTCTTCGGCTACGAGCCCGACCGCCGCATCCTCAAGGGCCTGACGTTCGAAGTTCCGGCGGGCCAGAACTTCGCCGTCGTCGGTCCCTCCGGCGCGGGCAAGTCCACGCTCGCGCGGCTGCTGTTCCGTTTCTACGATCCGCAGGAAGGCCGCATTCTCATCGACGGCCAGGACATCGCCGGCATCACGCAGGAATCGCTGCGCGCCGCCATCGGCATCGTCCCGCAGGATTCGGTGCTGTTCAACGACACCATCGGCTACAACATCGGCTACGGCCGCGACGACGCGGTTCAGGCGGACATCGAATCGGCCGCGCGCGGCGCGGCGCTGATGGGCCTGATCGACCGCCTCCCGCAAGGCTTCGCCACGGAAGTGGGCGAGCGCGGCCTCAAGCTCTCGGGCGGCGAGAAGCAGCGCGTCGCCATTGCCCGCACGCTGGTGAAGAACCCGCCGATCCTGCTGCTGGACGAGGCGACATCCGCGCTCGACACCCGCACCGAGCAGGACATCCTGGCCACGCTGCACCGCGTCTCGGAAAACCGCACGAGCCTCTCGATCGCGCACCGCCTGTCGACGATCTCGGACTCGGACCGGATCCTGGTGCTCAACGACGGCCGCCTGTCCGAAAGCGGCACCCATGCCGAACTGCTGCGGCAGGACGGTCTCTATGCCGAGATGTGGGCCCGTCAGGCGGCGGAAGCCGAAGCGATGATCGAGGCGGCGGAATAGCGCAGGGCGGGCAGGAACCTTGCCCGCCCTCGCGGGTTGCGCAAGGGTCCAATCCTCCGGAGCCTGCCCGCGTGAAGATCCCACCGATGTCCGCCGTCCTCCTGCACATGGCGGCCCTGGCTCCCCTGATCCCTGCGGCCGTGATCGCCGGCCCGGTTCTCGCGCAGGAGGAGCCCGCGCCGGTTCGCCCGGTGGCGGCCGTCTCCGCCGAGAAGGTACAAGTCACGCTCCCCGATGGCGCCATTCGCGATCAGGCGCACCGACAGGACTGACCCCGCCCCCCTCTGCCTACCCCGCGTCCTGAAGGCGCAGGCATCCCTCGTTTTCCTCCCCGAAAAGCCCCGGGCCGACCTTCGGATTGCCCCTCACCGCGAGATCCGGAAAAATGCCCGCCACCGGCCGGCATCCGGCGCGGATTCGATCGGCAGGGAAAAGATGCTCGCCACCACCGACCCGTTTGTCAGGCACTTCGTCCAGCCGGTGCCCCGGCGCGAGCCGGTTGAAGTGCGGCTCTTCGCCGGCGAGCGGCGCCTGACGCTGGAAGTGGGCCGGCCGATGGACTTCCGCGCGCTGACCCTGCTGTCGGAACGGACCTGCTCGAAACGATCCGCCGATCTCGCCGGCTTCGGTCCCCGCGCGCTGGCCAAGCGCGCGATCGGCCGGTGGAGCAAGCCGATCGACGCGGGCCTGTTCCTCGATACCCGCCACATAGAGCCCAACAACGTCTCGCACCTGTTGATGGACATCGTCCCGCTGTGCCTTTCCGCCCGGCGCGCGGTGGGGGACGCCGCGTTCGTGTTCCGCCCGCTACAGCCGGCGTTTCGCGATCTGCTCCTGCAATTCGGGATCGATCCGCTCTGCACCTATCGGCCGGTGTCGGGCGAGAAACTCAGCTTCCGGCTGGCGCGCGGGCTGTCGCAGTTCGGGATCGAGGCGCATTTCGACGCGCCGCTCTACAGCTATACCGGCGAAGTCTACACCGACCACGGCGCCGCGCCATCCGGCCGCCGCAAGCTGTTCATTTCCCGCCGCGGCCCAAGGTCGCCCCTCAATGCGGCGCAGCTGGACGCCATGCTCGAGGCTCGGGGCTTCACCGTGGTCTACATGGAAGATCACGCGATCCCGGACCAGATCGCGCTGATGCAGGAGGCCGACGACGTCGTCGCCATCCACGGGGCGGCGCTGGCCTATCTGGCGCTGAAAGCCCGCACCTCCCGGGTGATCGAGATCATGCCGCCCAGCGTCTATCACGATCACTTTCCCATCGGGATCGGGCACAAGGTGGACCGCTATGTCCAGCTGATCCCGAGCTTCGACGAGAATGTCCAGTATCAGGGCTGGGCCGAAATCTACCGGCACAAGCAAAGCCCGTTCCATGTCGATCTGGCCCAGCTTGAGGAGGCGCTGGATGAAAGCACTCCTGGCGCAGGCGGCCGGGAAGCCGGCAAGGCCGCGCCGGCTCACCCCATCGCCATGGGCGCCTGAGAACGCCTCGGCCTGAGCTCAGTCCTTGACGACGTCGGCCTCGTGCCAGACCACGGCCTGGGCCGCCTTCATGCAGTTTTCGGCGGTATCCCACGACAGCGACGGCGAGCCATAGAGCCGCCATCCCTGCGCCAATGCTTCGGACACACGCTCGCAGAAGGCGCGGTCGTCAGCTCCGGTGAGCAGGCGGTAGATCGGGCGGTCCTCGGGGGTCTGGTACATCCTGGCATCTCTCTCTCGCTAGAGCGTTTCTACCGGGAGGATTCACCCGCTGGCCCGGAAAACGCGGCAAACCACGCCGCTGGAGCAGTCCGGCCGGTCGGTCGGATCGGAAACTGCTCCAGCGAATCAGATGCCTAACCACTCCAGCCCCGCTGGCAAGTCCCCAGCCGCGTAATCGACCTGGAGCACGCGCCTGCGCCGCCCCGGCCGCGCCGCATGGGACGCGTGGAGGATCGGCGTGCGATAGAGCCAGACGTCGCCCGGCTCGGCCAGGCAGGCATGGATCGGCGCTTCGTCCACGACGGCCCCGATCCTGTCGACCGCAATGCGGCCGAGCCGGTGAGAGCCCAGCGCCACCAGCAGGGACGCATTGTCCTCGTCCACCGGATCAAGGTGAATCCGCAAGGTCATCATGGCTTCGATCACCGCGAAGGGCGGTTCCACATGGTCGATCCCCTGCTTCACCGTCCATGGCCCGAACCCCGGCGCCTCGGCGCGGCTGCGCAGGGCGATGGTCCGGTCCTGATGCCAGCCGAGCGACCAGTCCGCCCGGTCGTTCTTGTCGAACAGCACGGCCCTTACCGGCTTCCCGGGCCGGCTTCGGTGCCGGGCGACGATGGCGCCGATCGGCCCTCCGGGAGACAGTATCTCGGCCAGTTCGGGATCCCCGGCGATGCGGCTTCCCGCGCGGCCATCCGGCCACTTTGCCAGCACGTCCTGCAAGTCCTTCAGGATCGGAAGCGCGCCGCCAGGACAGAGACAGGCCCCATCCCGCGCCAGATCGAGCGCCAGGTCAGCTGCCCTCGGTGCGGCCAGGTCCGGTTCGATCACCCCGGATAGCGCTCGAACTCCGGCAATTCGCCCATATGCTGCATCCAGCCCACGCGTTCGGCCACCTGGATATGGGCCTGGGGCGGGAGAGCGTCGGGATCGTCGAGCGTGGCGACCTGGATGTCGACGAGACCGGGAAGATAGGCTTCGTTCGTATAGGAAATGCCCGTGCCGCAGCGGGGGCAGAAGTGGCGCATGGCGCTGCCGCTGGAGTTGTAGACCGACGGGTTTCCGGCTGTCAGCGCGAAATCCGGCGTCTTGAAGGCCGCCCAGGCCACGACCGGCGCGCCGGAGGACTTGCGGCAATCGGCGCAGTGGCAGAGCGCGACGTGTTCCGGCTCTCCGTCCACGACATAGCGCACGTCACCGCACTGGCATCCACCTTCCAACTTCATCGCGAATCTCCCTCTGATGCGGGGGAGGCTAATCGATTCGGCGGAACATTCAAGGAACAACTGAAGTCGTCCCGGGCCGGGCCCGGGACGACGATCCGATCAGAGAATGTACTTCGAAAGGTCGGCGTTTCCGGCCAGGCCTTCCAGCTTCTCGCGAACGTAAGTCCGGTCGATGACCACGGTTTCGCCCTTGCGGTCCTCGGCCTCGAAGCTGAGTTCCTCCAGGAGCTTTTCCATCACCGTCTGCAAGCGGCGGGCACCGATGTTCTCCACGGTCTCGTTCACCAGCGCGGCGATGCGGGCCACTTCCTGCACAGCGTCAGTGGTGATCTCCACCGTCACTTCCTCGGTTTCGAGCAGCGCCTTGTACTGCGCCACGAGGTTCGCGCGGGTTTCCGAAAGGATGCGCACGAAGTCTTCCTCGGTCAGCGCCTTCAGCTCCACGCGGATCGGCAGGCGTCCCTGGAGTTCGGGCAGCATGTCGCTCGGCTTGGCGACGTGGAAGGCGCCGCTGGCGATGAAGAGGACATGGTCGGTCTTCATCGGGCCGTACTTGGTGGCGACGGTGGTGCCTTCGATCAGCGGCAGCAGGTCACGCTGCACGCCTTCGCGGCTCACCGAGCCGCCGCGCACGTCGGAAACGGCGATCTTGTCGATCTCGTCGAGGAAGACGATGCCGTTGGTCTCGGCATTGGCGAGCGCCGTGCGGGCGACATCGTCCTGGTCCATGCGCTTTTCCGACTCTTCGTCGACCAGCTTGTCCCAGGCGTCGGGCACTTTCATCTTTCGGCGCGTCAGCTTCTGGCCGCCGAACTTGCCCATGATGTCCGAGAGGTTGATCATGCCGACCGAGCCGCCCATGCCCGGGATCTCCATCGGCGCCGAGGGCGTGTCCTCGACTTCGATCTCGACTTCGGTCTCGTTCATGGCGTTTTCGGTGATGCGCTGGTGGAACGAGGCGCGGGTGGCCTCGGATGCGCCCTCGCCGACCAGGGCATTGAGCAGGCGCTCCATCGCGGCCTTGGAGGCAGCCTCACGCACCGAATCGCGGCGGCGGTCCTTTTCGAGGCGAATGGCCTCTTCCACGAGATCGCGGGCGATCTGTTCCACGTCGCGGCCGACATAGCCGACTTCGGTGAACTTGGTCGCTTCCACTTTCACGAAAGGCGCATCGGCCAGCTTGGCCAGGCGGCGGCTGATCTCGGTCTTGCCGCAGCCCGTCGGGCCGATCATGAGAATGTTCTTCGGCGTCACCTCGTCGCGCAAGTCGAGCGAGAGCTTCTGCCGGCGCCAGCGGTTGCGCAGCGCCACGGCTACGGCCTTCTTCGCCTCGCTCTGGCCGATGATATGCGCGTCGAGCGCGCGGACGATGGCCTTTGGGGTCAGGTTGTCTTTCATGGTGTCCTGGAAGCTCAGATGGTCTCGACCGTCACGCGGTCGTTGGTGAAGACGCAGATGTCGGCGGCGACGGCCATGGCGCGGCGCGCGATCTTCTCGGCGTCGTCCTCGTAGCTGTCGATGGCGCGCGCAGCGGCAAGGGCGTAGTTGCCGCCGGAGCCGATCGCGGTGATCTGGCTTTCGGGGCCGCCTTCGGGCTCCAGCACGTCACCATTGCCGGTGAGCACCAGCAGGGTATCGGCATCGGCCACGATCATCAGCGCTTCGAGATTGCGCAAGTACTTGTCCGTACGCCAATCCTTGGCGAGTTCGACGGCCGCGCGCATGAGCTGGCCGCGGTGCTGCTCCAGCTTGCGCTCCAGCCGTTCGAACAGGGTGAAGGCGTCAGCCGTGGCGCCGGCGAAGCCCGCGATCACCTTGCCGTCGCCGATGCGGCGCACCTTGCGCGCATTGGGCTTCATCACCGTGTTGCCCATGGAAACCTGACCGTCACCGGCGATGACGGTCTTGTCGCCCTTCTTCACACCGATGATCGTCGTACCGTGCCACTGGATCAGGCCGTGGCTAGCCCCGCTATTATCCATGCCGCGGGATATATGTCGGCATTCTCAGGGTTCAAGCGGGTAAGGCGCAACCACCCGCGCGCCCGAAACAACAAAAAACGTCCGCGAAACCGATAGGCGGTCTCACGGACGTTTTGCAGGCGATCTCGTGACCGCCCTCTCTCCGTCTGGAATCAGCTGCCGTTCGGTCCGGGGCCCGTGGGCTGGGTGCCGGCACCGCCCATGCCCCCAGCGCCAACGGCGCCGATGTTGCCGAACAGGTCTTCCAGCAACCCGCGGTGACGGCCGAGGGTCGGCGTGGTGTCGCCGTTCGGGTTGATGCGGGCCACCTGCTCCATGCCGCGCTTGTCGACGCCGACGACATTGCCGGCCGGATCGAAGCGCACGCGCAGCACGGTCTGCTCCGAGGTCTGCGGACGGCGGAACGGCGGGGTCTTCACCGTCTGCGAGATGTAGTAATAGTCCTTCTCGCCGAACTGGCTGACGAACGTCGGGCGGCCGAGCGTCTTTTCCACCGAGAGGCGGTTGTCGATGCCGGGCTGCACCGAATCGAGCAGCGTCTGGTCGATCAGGTAACCGCGATGGTCGCGGACCGACGTGCATCCTGCCGTCAGCGCAGCCAGCGCCAGCGCGATGCCTGCCGCCTTAGCCATGTGACCGTAACTGCGCATTTTCCCACTCCATTCGGGGCCGAGGCCTGGTTCGGGCATTGCCACCCGGCGCAGGGCCCATATATCGGCCAGATAACGGCACCGAGCCTTAGAGCCCGCCAGCCCGTCACGCAATGGGCGTTGGGGCAGGTCGATTGAATTGCCGATGAACGAAAGGTCAGACTGTCCGTGTCCTTGCTTTCCCGTCTCGTCGGCAAGAGTTCCGACCCTCGCGCAGAAGTCCGTCCGCTCTGGCACCGGGTGGTGGAAATCGCCCGCGAAAAGCCTTGGTATGCGCAGTTCGGCGTGGCCGATACCGTGGCCGGCCGCTTCGATGCGGTCACGCTGGTGCTGGCGCTCGTCATGCTGCGGATGGAACGGGACAGCGCGCTCATCACCCCCTCGGTCCATCTGACCGAGCTGTTCGTGGACGACATGGACGGCCAGCTGCGCCAGTCCGGCGTGGGCGACCTGGTGGTGGGCAAGCGCATGGGCAAGCTGATGAGCGTGCTCGGCGGCCGCATCGGCGCGCTTCGTGAAGCGCTGCCGCAAGGCGGCGCAGCGCTGGCCGAAGTCCTCGGCCGCAACGTAACGCTGATCGAGGGCGCCGACCGCCTGGCCCTTGCCGCCCATGTGAAGGCGCTGGCGCTCCAGCTCGACGCCGTTTCCGATCCCGACCTCATGAACGCGAGCATTGCGCGATGACCGACACCCCTGCCTTCAAGCCCGAATTCTCCCGCAGCCTCGACATCCGCCAGGCCGAAGTCAAAGCCGCCCACCGCGTCGAAGCCGACGCGGCCGAGCGTGCCGCGCTGGCGGTGCGTTTCGGTCTCGTGCGGATCAACCGGCTCGCCGCCGACATCGAACTGGAACGCCGCGACCGCAAGGTCGAAGGGCGCGGCCGGATCAAGGCGGACTACATCCAGGCCTGCGCCGTTTCGGCCGAGGATATCGCCGTATCGCTGGACGAGCCGGTCTACTTCCGCTTCGTTCCCCAGGCCGGCGATCATACGCCGGACGAGGAAATCGAACTCGATTCGGACGATTGCGACGAAGTCGAATATACCGGCAGCCATATCGACCTCGGCGAAGCGGTGGCGCAGAGCCTTGCGCTGGCCATCGATCCGTTCCTGACCGGGCCGGAAGCCGATGCCGCGCGCAAGGCCGCCGGAATCGGCACGCCCGAAGACAGCGGCCCCTTCGCGGCGCTGAAGGGCCTTGGCCTGAAGGAGTGACTGGCGCCGGGTGACGCCCGGCCGGGGAGAATCCGAAGGTTTTCGCCCGAAATGCGGCCACCTGCCGCCGTGGGAGCGCGGAGATTGCGCTCAGGATTTCCTTCCGGTGACGGAACGCCTTGATCGCTGGCGTATTTCCCCGCAAGCGGGAGGTTCCGCTCTCCTTTCCTGGCAGGCCCATGCATTCACCATTCCCGCAGACCGATCCTGCCCAGCAGATTCTCGGCAGTTCTTCCCTGCGCACCCGGTCGCGCCCCGGTCTCGATCCCAAGACGACGTTCGGCCTCGCGATCGCGATCCTGTTCTTCCTGGCCAGCGGGACGGTGGCCTACCTCAATGTGCGCGTGCTGCGCGACGATGCCGCCAGGATCGTCCATTCGCACGAAGTGATCGTGTCGCTGAACGGCTTGCTTTCAGCGGTGCAGGATGCCGAGACCGGGCAGCGCGGATACCTGCTGACCGGGCGGGAGAGCTATCTCGACCCATACCGCAGCGCCCTGGCCGATGTCGGCGGGCAGCTTGAGACGATCACCGCGCTCACCCGCGACAATCCCGATCAGCAAAGCCGCCTCCAGCCGCTGCGCCGCCACATCGATGCCAAGCTGGCCGAACTGAAGGAGACCATCGAGGCGCGCAGGAACGGCGGCCTCGAAGCCGCGCTGCTGCTGGTCGCCTCGGATCGCGGCAAAGTGGAGATGGACGCGGTCCGCAGCCAGCTCGCGCAGATGCAGCTGGAAGAGGCGCGGCTGCGGCAGGAGCGGCTCACGGAAATGGAGCAGGCCTACAAGTCGGCCTGGGCGAGCGGCGTGGCCTCCTGCCTCCTGGGCATCGTCCTGACCCTGGTGATCGGCTTCCTGATCCGCCGCGCGGCGATTGCCGCGGGGCAGCGCGAGTGGCTGCAATCCGGCCAGGTCGGCCTGGCCTCCGCCGTGCTGGGCGACCAGCCGGTGGAGCAACTGGGCGAGAGCATCCTGGCCTTCCTGGTCCGCTTCGTGGGCGCGCAGGCAGGCGCGGTGTTTTCCGGGGACGGCCATCACTTCCGCCGGGTCGCGGCTTACGGCGTGCCCGCGGATGCGGGCATCGTCGAGCGCTTCTCGCTGCGGCAGGGCCTGCTGGGGCAAGTCGCGGCGGATGGCGAGCCGGTGCTCCTGGCCGACATTCCCGACAGCTACCTCACCATCGGCTCCACTTTCGGCAGCGACAAGCCGCGCCATCTGCTGATCGCCCCGGTCGTGGCCGACGAAACCGTCCACGGCGTGATCGAGCTGGGCTTCCTCCAGCCGGTGGACGACCAGGTCCTGGCGTTCCTGCGCGAGATTTCCAACGCGGCGGGCGTCGCGCTGCGCTCGGCCCGCTACCGCGCCGACTTGCAGCACCATGCCGAGGAACTCCAGGTCCAGAGCGAGGAACTGCGCGTCTCCAACGAAGAGCTGGAAGAACAGGGCCGCGCCCTGCGCGAATCGCAAGTGCGGCTGGAGCACCAGCAGGTCGAGCTGGAGCAGACCAACTCGCAGCTGGAGGAACAGGCCCAGCAACTGGAGCACCAGCGCGACGATCTGGCCCGCTCGAATGCCGTGGTCGAACTGAAGGCCCAGGAGCTGGAGCAGGCCAGCCGCTACAAGTCCGACTTCCTGGCCAACATGAGCCACGAATTGCGCACGCCGCTCAATTCGCTGCTGATCCTCTCCAAGCTGCTGGGCGACAATCCGCGCGCCAACCTCTCGGGCGAGCAGGTGCAATATGCCCGAACCATCGAAGCGTCCGGCAACGACCTGCTGGCGCTGATCAACGACATTCTCGACCTTTCGAAGATCGAGGCCGGGCATTTGCAGATCCGGCCCGAGACAGTGCTGCTGGACCGGCTCGCCAGCGACATGCGGCAGGTCTTCCAGCCGGTGGCGCAGACGCGTGGGCTGGACTTCGAGATCCGCATCGCCCCGGATTGCCCCGCCACGCTCGATACCGACCGCCAGCGCCTGGAGCAGATCCTCAAGAACCTGCTGTCCAACGCCTTCAAGTTCACCGAGGCGGGCAGCGTGCGACTGGAGATCGCGCCGGACGGCGACGATGCCCTGCTGCTGGCGGTCACCGACACCGGCATCGGCATTCCCGAGGACCAGCAACGCGCCATTTTCGAGGCGTTCCGGCAGGCGGACGGCACGGTGAACCGCAAGTACGGCGGCACCGGCCTTGGCCTTTCGATCTCACGCGAGCTGGCCCGCCTGCTGGGCGGCGCGATCTCGCTGGCGAGCGTGGCCGGAAAGGGCAGCCGCTTCACCTTGCGCATGCCGCTCGCCCATGACCCGGCGCAGGCCGGGCCGGGCAGCGCGAGTGCCCTTGCACCGGCGCTGCCTTCGGTCTTCGCGCCCGCCCCTTCCGGCATGCCGCAATTCACCGCGTCCCAGTTCGCGGCGTCCCCCCAGCCGGCCCCGCCCGCGCCTCCTGCCGGGCGCGCACCGGCCGCGGCCGTCCTGCCGCGCCCGGTCGAGGACGACCGCGACACGGCCGCCATGGCCCAGCGCGTCCTGCTGGTGGTCGAGGACGATTCCTCCTTCGCGGGCATCGTGCGCGACATGGCGCGGGAAATGGGCTTCCAGTGCCTCGTTTCCGGCACCGCCGAAGAGGCGCTGCAACTGGCGCGCAGCTTCCGTCCCCATGCCGTCGTGCTGGACATCGGCCTGCCCGACCAGTCCGGCCTCGCCCTGCTCGACCGCCTGAAGCGCGATGTCGAGACGCGCCATATCCCGGTCCACGTCGTGTCGGGTTCCGACCATACGCAGACCGCCCTGTCGCTGGGCGCCATCGGCTATCTGGTGAAGCCGGTGAAGCGCGAGGATCTTTCGGCCGTGCTCCAGGCCCTGGCCGCCAAGCTCGATTCCTCCACGCGCCGGGTGCTCATCGTCGAGGACGACCCCGTCCAGCGTGACGCCGTGGCGCGGCTGCTGACTTCCGGCGATGTCGAAACCGTGGCCGCCGCCACTGCCGCCGAATGCCTGGAGCTGCTGGCCAGCCAGACATTCGATTGCATGGTGCTGGACCTCGCCCTGCCCGATGCCAGCGGATTCACCCTGCTGGAAACCCTCAGCCGCGAGGGCGCCTATGCCTTCCCCCCGGTGATCGTCTATACCGGCCACGACCTGACGCCGGACGACGAGCAACGCCTGCGCCGCTATTCGGATTCGATCATCATCAAGGGCGCCCGCTCGCCCGAACGCCTGCTCGACGAAGTGTCGCTGTTCCTGCACCAGGTCGTCACCGAAATGCCGCCCGAGCAGCAGAGCATGATCCAGCAGGCCCGCAACCGCGACGCGATCCTCGAAGGGCGGCGCATCCTGGTGGTGGAGGACGACGTGCGCAACGTCTACTCGCTCACCAACATCCTCGAACCGCAAGGCGCGGTGGTGGAGATCGCGCGCAACGGGCAGGAGGCGATCGACGCGCTCGACCGCTCCTCCGGCGATGACGGCCGCCGCATCGACCTGGTGCTGATGGACGTGATGATGCCGGTGAAGGACGGGCTCACCGCCACGCGCGAAATCCGCCAGGACCCGCGCTGGGCCAAGCTGCCGATCATCACGCTGACCGCCAAGGCCATGCCGGACGACCAGGAACGCTGCATCGAGGCCGGCGCCAACGACTACATGTCCAAGCCGCTGGACGTGGACAAGCTGCTCTCGCTGGTCCGGGTCTGGATGCCGCGATGAAGCAAGGCGCGGGACGATCGTGATGGAGAACGACAGGATCCAGGAGGAGAAGATCGAGGATATCGAGATCCGCCTGCTGCTGGAGGCCCTCTACAGCCGTTACCACTACGATTTTCGGGGCTACGCCCAGGCCTCGCTGAAACGGCGCTTGCGGCAGGCCCGCGACCAGCTCGGCCTGCCGACCTTCTCGGCGCTGCAGGACCGGATGCTGCGCGATCCCGCCATCGTCACGCGCCTGCTCGGCTTCCTGACCGTGCAGGTCAGCGAACTGTTCCGCGATCCCGCCTATTTCCGCGCCATTCGCGAGAAAGTCGTGCCGCATCTGCGCACCTACCCCTCGCTGAAAGTCTGGATCGCGGGGTCCAGCACCGGCGAGGAGCTCTATTCCTTCGTCATCCTGTTCCGCGAGGAAGGGCTGGAGGACCGGACGCTGTTCTACGCCACCGACATCAGCCAGGAAGCGCTGGACGCCGCCGCGCGCGGCATCTACCCGCTCGACCGGATCCGGGCCTTTACCGAGAACCACCAGCTTTCGGGCGGAAAGTCCTCGCTCTCCGACTATTATTCCACCGCCTATGGCCGCGCCGTCTTCGACAAGAGCCTGCGCGACCGCGTGGTCTTTTCCGACCACAGCCTGGTCACCGATGCCGTCTTTGCAGAAATGCACCTGATCTCCTGCCGCAATGTCATGATCTATTTCGACCGGGAATTGCAGGACCGCGCGGTGGGGCTGTTCCGGGAATCGCTGGCACGCAAGGGCTTCCTGGGGCTGGGCGCGCGGGAAAGCCTGCGCTTCTCGCAATATGCCGGTGCCTTCAGCGCTTTCGTGCGCGAGGAGAAGATCTACCAGAGGCGCGATCCATGACCGAAAGCGCCCCGAGCGCGCCGCGTGCGGTGGTCATCGGGGCTTCGGCCGGCGCGGTGGAAGCGCTGTTGCATGTGCTGCCGCAGCTTCCGCGCGGCTATCCGCTGCCGGTGCTGGTCGTCGTCCATGTCCCGCCCCAGCGTCGCAACGTGCTGGCCTCGCTCTTCGCGGCCCGCTGCCCGCTCGACGTGCGCGAGCCCGACGACAAGGAACCGGCCGCGCCGGGCACGATCCTCTTCGCCCCGCCGGACTATCACATGCTGGTGGAGGCGGATCGCACGATCTCGCTTTCGGTGGAGGGGCCGGTGCAGTTTTCCCGCCCCTCGATCGACGTGCTCTTCGAAAGCGCCGCCGATGCCTATGGCCCGGGGCTGATCGGCGCCGTGCTCACCGGCGCCAACCATGACGGCGCCGAGGGCCTGGCCGCCGTGGCCGCGGCCGGAGGCATGGCCATCGTGCAGGACCCCGCACAGGCCGCCTATCCGGTCATGCCCGAGGCCGCCCTGGCCCTGACGCCGCGCGCCGAGCGGCTGACCCTGGACGGGCTGGTGCGCCGCCTGCTGGCCGCCGGCGATCCGTCTCAGGCCGGCGAAATCAGCCGGTAAGCGCCGCCCATCAGCCGCGTCACTTCCTCGCTGCTCAGGACATATTGCGGCTCGTAGCCCAGGCCCGAGCGCCTGGTGCGCCGCCAGTGATCGACGTAGAGGCCCTTGTCCGGTCCGAACACCGAATGGACGTGGCGCGCCAGTTCGGCCGGGCAGCTGGCGGAAGCAGCCTCGCGGAAGATGGCGATGTCGGCCACGTAAGGCCCGACCATGACCCAGACGTGCCCGCTCCAGTGCAGGTCCTCGGCGCCGAACACGGCGGGGCCGTCCACCGGCTCGCGGCGGCCGTGAACCGGCGTTCCATCCACCGAGAGCACCCCGGCCACCACCTGCACGGGCGCCGAAAGGTGCCGTTCGAGCTGTACCGCCAGCGCCGCGCTCAGCCAGGCAGAAGCCGCGCGATCCTCGCTCGCGGCCTTTGGAAAGACTTTCAGGATCTCCACCGCGCAGGCGGCCAGCCGGGCCTTGTCGCCATCCGGCATCTCGTAAGCCTTGAACGCCTTGGCCGCGGCCCAGCCGTGCTGCGCGGCCACCAGCGTGCCGAGCTGGATCAGGTCTTTTGCGCCTATCATCTGAAAACCGTCATCCGAAAATTCCTGCTGGTCGTGCCCGGGGCCTGTCCGAAACCTGCCACACAGGGCCGATCCCGGTCCCCGGGCGGCCACTGGCCCGGCCCCTTAGAGGAGCTTGGCAACCAGGCCAAGCACGGTTTCGCCAGGGCGCGCCGAACGCCGCGCAAACAGCGGCGCCCCTCCGGCACGCACCGATCATGACATTTCCCGTTCACCCCTTGCCCGCGGCCCTGCCGGGATGCGATCAGCGAAGGTCAACCTTCTGTATCCGGCCCCTGAATTTCGCCCCTGAAACTTGCCCCTGAAACCTGAAAGAATCATCATGCGCGCGCTTCGCCTTCCGGCCCTGACATTCTCCCTGGCCGCCGCCCTTTCGGCACCCGCGGGCGCGCAAGTGAAGGACCGCCACGGCAACGAACTCCATGTCGGCAGCCCGCTGAAGCCGGTGGCGGACTATGACGGCGGCACCATCAGCAAAGGCCGCCCGGCGCAATGCGTGCTGGACGGCGATCCGCGCAAGGTCTGCACTTTCTACCCCCGCAACGGCGACGGCAGCTTCGCCATCGACGTGGAAGGCCGGGCCTACTACGCGGACAAGACGGCGCCGAACCGCATCACGGTGGATTACGACAACGGCGCGCGGATGGTGCCGCAAGGCGCTTTCACGCGCAGCCCGCGCGATCCCGCCTGCTGGGTCCAGGGTGCCAGCCGCAAGATCTGCGTCTATTGATGGCGCGCCGGGCGGCCGGCGTTCCCGCGCCGGCCGCAGCGACGCCCACTCAATGCCAGAGGTTGGTGCGCGCCAGATCGACCAGCTCGTCGCCGCGCCCGCTCATCACCGCCCGCAGCATGTAGAGCGTGAAGCCCTTGGCCATCTCGGCATTGATCTTGGGCGGGATCGGCAGCTCGGTCCGGGCGACCACGGCATCGACCAGCACCGGACCGTCATGGGCCAGCGCCTCGGCCAGGCCGGATTCGACGTCGGCCGGGTCTTCCAGCCGGATTCCCTTGATGCCGATCGCCTCGGCCATGGCCGCGAAGTTCGGATTGTCGAGTTCGGTGCCGAAAGGCAGGAAGCCGGTGGACTTCTGCTCCACTTCCACGAAGCCCAGCGTGCCGTTGTTGAAGACCACGATCTTGGCGGGAAGGCGGTATTGGCGCAGCGTCAGCAGGTCTCCCATCAGCATGGCGAACCCACCGTCTCCCGATAGCGAGATCACCTGCCGACCAGGAAAGGCACATTGCGCGCCCAGCGCCATCGGCATGGCATTGGCCATGGAGCCATGCCAGAGCGAGCCGATCAGCCGCCGCTTCCCGTTCATCCGCAAGTAGCGCGCCGCCCATACCGTGGGCAGGCCGACATCGAAGGTGAAGACGGCATCCTCGGACGCCAGGTCGCTGAGCGCCTTGGCCACTTGCTGCGGATGGATCGGCGTCTTGCCCGGCTTGCCTTCGGCCAGCCCGTCCAGGTCCTTGCGAGTACGGCGATAGTGCTCGACCGCCTTGTCCAGGTGCTTGCGGTCCGGCTTGTCCGGCAGGCGCGGCAGCAGCGCGCGGATCGTCGCGCCCACGTCTCCCACCACGCCCAGGTCCAGAGAGGCCCGGCGGCCGAGCTGGCCGGGCCGGATGTCGACCTGCAGGGTCCGCACATCGGAGCCGGTGGGGTAGAACTGGCGATAGGGAAAGTCCGTGCCCAGCATCAACAGGATGTCGGTATCCATCATCGCGTAGTAGCCCGAGGAAAAGCCGATCAGCCCGGTCATGCCCACGTCGTAGGGATTGTCGTACTCGACGTGCTCCTTGCCCTTCAGCGCGTGGACGATCGGCGCTTTGAGCTTTTCCGCCAGGGCCAGGAGTTCGTCGTGCGCGCCTTCGCAGCCCGAGCCGCAGAGCAGGGTCACGCGCTTGTCCGGCTCCAGCATGGCCGCCAGGGCATCGAGCTGCGCCTCTTCGGGCACGACCACCGGCGGCTTGGGCAGCAGGCCCAGCGGCTTGGGCCAGGCCTCGTTGGCGGCGGGCTTCAGCGCCACGTCTCCGGGGATGACCAGGACGGAGACGCCCCGCTCGCCGATGGCGGTGCGGATCGCGATTTCCAGGCTGCGCGGCATCTGCGAAGGATCGGAAACCAGCTCGCAGTAATGGCTGCACTCGCGGAACAGCTCCTGCGGATGGGTTTCCTGGAAATAGCCCGAACCGATCTCGGGCGAAGGAATCTGGGCGGCGATGGCCAGCACCGGCACGCGGGAGCGGTGGCAGTCGAACAGGCCATTGACGAGGTGCAGGTTGCCCGGCCCGCAGCTTCCCGCGCAGACCGCGATGCTGCCGGTCAGGTGAGCCTCGGCGCCGGCGGCGAAGGCGGCCACTTCCTCGTGGCGAACATGGATCCATTCGATCCGGCCATGGGCGCGGATGGCATCGGTCAGCCCGTTGAGGCTGTCACCGACCACGCCGTAGACTCGTTTGACACCGGCGGCTTCCAGCGTGGCAATGAATTGTTCGGCAACGTTCCTGGCCATGTTTCACCTCGTCTCGGGACATCGAATGGGGCACCGAAGGGTTCAAACCCCTCTCCCGGCGAAGGGTGCCACGAAGCTGACAGTTTTCGGCGCCTGCGCAACCATGCCAAGGTATGACGTGCCGTCCCCTCAGCGCCGCCCGATTGGGCTCTTTCGGGGATTTTTCGCCCGGACGTGCGGGACTTGCGCCTTGCCGGGAAACCAAACGGCCCGTCGGCGCTTAGGCCCACATGGATGCAGCGGCGCAGATCGATGTGCAGGACCATGCACGGGAAGAGACGGGGCATCGCCCCCCGGGCAAGCGGCCGGATCGCGCCCGTCTGCTGCGCATCCTACGCAATGTGCTGATCGCGATCGTCGCGCTGGTCTTCGCGGCCTGGCTGGTCCTCTTCATCACCAAGGGCCGGTTCCTGAAGCACCCCTTCGAACGCATTGCCAGCTCGGCCGCCGGGCGGCAGGTGCGGGTGGGCGGAGACTTCCAGCTCTACTTCGCACCGCTGCGCATCAAGTTCCTGGCTGACGGCCTGAGCGTCTCCAACCCGGAATGGGCGGGCCGCCCGCAGATGTTCGCCGCCCGCCATATCGAGGCGCGGATCGCCCCGCTTTCATTGCTGTTCGGCCGTCGTCACGTTCACACGCTGGACCTGCAGGGCGGCGCCGTGGACCTCGAATGGGACAAGGCCCATGGCCGCAACAGCTGGACTTTCGGCAGCGGCGGCGGGGGCAAGCCCTTCGAGTTCCCCCGGATCGACCGCGCCACCATATCGGACACCCGCGTCCGCTATCTCGACCCGCAGATGCCGCTGCTTGCCAATCTCGTGGTCGATCCCGTCACTTCCACCGATGCCAGGATCGGCAAGGCAGTCTCGCTGCGCGGCGACGGCACCTTGCGCAGCACCCCGTTCCGCGTGAGCGCCCGGCTGCTCTCTCCTGACGCCACCGTCAACCGCGGCAGCAACGCCCTGGAACTCACGGCCTGGGCGGCGAACAACCAGGTCGACGTCTCGGGCACCCTGCCTTCCATCGCCGATTTCGAGGACGTGCCGCTCAAGGTCCGCGCCCGCGGGCGCGACTTGTCCGAACTGCTGGGCATCATCGACGTCGCCATTCCGCAGACCCGCCGCTACGCACTGAAAGCGCAGCTGGTGAAGGACGGGGAGACCTATCGCTTCACCGGCATGACCGGCACCTTCGGCCAGTCCGACCTTTCGGGCAAGCTGACGGTGACCAATGCCGAGCGGCTGCGGCTGGATGCCGTGCTGGCGACCAGGCGGCTGGACATCGTCGATGCCGCGCCGTTCATCGGCTACAACCCGGACATCGTGGCATCGAAAGGCGCCGTGGCCGCAGCCGCCGCCACCGGCGCGGGCGCCCAGCGCGTCCTGCCGGACGCCGCCCTGCCCGTGGAGACGATGCAGCGCTTCGACGCCGGGCTTGACTGGAAGGTCGGCGTGGTCCGCTCGCGCAATGTGCCGGTGCAGAACATCGCCCTGAAGCTCTCGCTCGACCGGGGACGACTGGCCCTGTCGCCGCTGACGTTCTCGATGGCGCGCGGCGATGTCGCCTCGGATCTGGTGTTCGACACGCGTCAGCGCCCCTCGGCTGTAAGCTACGACATTCGCCTCAAGTCCACGCCGATGGGCCGTCTGCTGGCCGGCTACGGCGTGGTGGAATCAGGCACGACCGGCACGATCGGCGGCCGCATCAAGCTGGAAGGCCGCGGCGACACGATCCACGATTCGCTCGCTTCGGCATCGGGCCGGATCGCCTTCATCATGCCCCGCGGCACGTTCTGGACGCGCAACGTGCAGCTGGCCGAGCTGGACCTTGGCACGTTCGCCTCCAAGATGTTCGAGGGCAAGCTGAAGAAGCCCGTCCAGCTCAACTGCGGCCTGGTGGCCTTCACGGTGCGAGGCGGCACGGCGGCGGCCGACCCGATCCTGATCGACACGTCGAAGAACGTCATCACCGGGCGCGGCGGCTTCAGCTTCGACACCGAGGCGCTCGATATGGGCTTCCGCGCGGACGGCAAGAAGTTCAGCCTGTTTTCCGGGCAGTCGCCTGTCGGCATCGGCGGCCGCTTCGCCAAGCCCTCCCTCCAGGTGATCAGCCCGCAATTGCTCGGCCGCGCCGGAGTGGGTCTTGGACTGGCCGTGGCGGCGACGCCGGTGGCGGGCCTGCTTGCCTTCGTGGACGTGGGCGATGCCAAGTCCGCCGCCTGCGGCCCGGTGCTGTCGGGCGCCAATGCGCAGTCCCAGCGCACCGCCAAGGGCAAGCCGCGCGACGACGTCGGCTCCGGCCGTCCCGACAAGAACGACTGAGTTTCCTCCGCCGCGACAGCTCCGGCCGGAACGGACCTGAACCGGAACAGGCGCGCTCTGGCCGGCTTCGCCCACGCGAACACATCCCGCTTGCACAGGGCGCACGCCCCGGCTAGCTCATCGCGTCCGCCATTTCCGCAAGGAGGGCGGGCAATGATCGCGCTGGTGCCTCGAAAGAGGCTTAATAGGGAACACGGTGAGAGAGGCTTTCTCTTGAATCCGAGGCTGTCCCTGCAACTGTAAGCGGTGAGCGCGATGCACATCACGCGGCGGGGCAATGCCCCCTGCCGCAGCCACTGGGCCGGACGCTAAATCCTGCGAGGCCTGGGAAGGCCGTGCATCGAGCGATGACCCGTGAGCCAGGAGACCTGCCAGCGTACGGTCGCTCTTGCTTTGGTCCAGGGGATGGCCGGGGCACGGTGATTTTTCCGTCTGAGCGACGAACCAGCGGCAAGGGCCGCACGGTGCGCTGAGCGGTCGTCCCGAATCCGGGCGCCCGGCCGGTCGACGCGCCGGTCGTTCGCGGGCCTGGGTTCGCGAGTGGCAGACCCTTGCCAAAAGCTCGCTTGGCGCCCGGCAGGGGAATGAAATGAAGATCGCAACCGTTTCGCACGCGGCGCTTGCCGCGGCGCTGACTCTCGCCTGCGCCGCGCAGGCCCGGGCCGCGGATGGCGGGAAGGTCGAGGGCCGGAAGTTCGGGGGCCTGGAGGCCGATGCCGCAGAGGCGGATGGCCCTTCGATCGTCGTCACCGGGCAGAGCCTGGAAGAGACGCTGCCGCAGGAACTCTCCCGCTACGGCAACGACGTCGTCACCGTCGATGAACGGCAGATCCGCAACAGCGGCGCGGTGGACGTGACCAAGGCGCTCGACCAGGTACCCGGCCTCTACGTGCGCGGCCGCAATGGCCCGTTCACTTACGTCGACGTCTCGCTGCAGGGTTCGCGCACGCAGGACGTGCTCTGGACGATGGACGGCATCCGCCTCAACAACCGCCTTTATGGCAGCACCTCGCCCAACGACACGCTGCCCGCCAGCATGATCGAGCGGATCGAGGTCCTGCGCGGCGGAGAGAGCCTGTTCTACGGCACCCAGGCCTCGGCCGGAGTGATCAACGTGGTGACGCGCAGCTTTTCCGACGATCCGGGCGGCCAGGTCAATGCCTCGGTCGACAGCTGGGGCGGCACGACCCTGGACGGCTATGCGCGCGGCGCCCTGGGCGACCACCGCTTCGTGGCCTATGCCTCGCACAATCGCTCGGAAGGCTACCTGCCCTACAGCGCCTATCAGCCCAGCCTCACCGACCGGCACCTCGGCTACGACTTGTGGTCGGCCGGGCTCAAGTACCAGTACGCGCTGGCGCCGGATCTCGCGCTCAACGCGCAGTACCAGCATACCGAGGCGAAGCTCGACAACCTTGCCCCCACCCGCATTCGCGAGAGCCGCAACGACCGGAACGAGGAAGTGGCCAGCCTGCGGCTCGACTACACCGGCAGCGACAGTGTGCAGTTCTTCCTGAAAGGCTATTTCCACGACTGGAAGACCGCCTACATCCAGATCCGCAATTCGCTGCCCGGCCATCAGCCCCAGGTGATCTACCCGGCCGGCACCTTCTGGGGCTACCGCGACTGGGGCGGCAGCGCGGTGATGAAGCTGCATCTGCACCCCGGCCTGGAATACCTGCTGGGCTACGACTTCCAGAACTTCAGCGGCCGGGACGACGTGCTGCTGATCGCGCCGACCAGCGAGCAGGTCCACGCCGGGATCCTGCAGCTTCGCACCACCGACGAGATCTCGTCGAAGGGCCGCCTGGCGGCGGGCCTGCGCTACAATCGCACGGACGGCGCGCGCAAGACGATCTGGAACGTCTCGGGCCGCTACGACTTTGCCGAGGCGCTCTATCTGGAAGCCAATGGCGGCACCGCCTTCGTGCTTCCCGACGCCTCGCAGCTCTACGGCAACGACCCTTGCTGCGAGGTGGGCAATCCGAACCTCAGGGCCGAGCAGAGCCTTTCGCTCAACCTCTCGGCAGGCGGCATCCTGCCGCTGGGCGCGGCCTCGCTGGGCTGGAAGGCGACCTATTTCGACCGCCGCATCACGGACATGATCGACAGCGTCTACGACGATCCCGCCTTCCCCGGCGGCACTTACGCCAACCTCGACGGCAAGGTCCGCTCGCAAGGCGCGGAGCTGGAACTCGACGCGCGCTGGCCGGGCGGCTGGGGCATCTCGGCCAGCTACACATATGCCCGCGTGCGCGAAAAGGGCGCATCGACGCAGCTGGACCGCAACCCCAAGCAATATGCCAAGGCCGCCTTGTCCTATGCGCCCGAAGACAAGCCCTTCGGCGCGAGCCTCAACGCCAGCTGGATCGGCGATGTCTGGTCGACCGCATCCGGCGCGGGGCGGCGGAACTACGGCAACTACGCCCTGCTCGATGTCGGCGCCTATCTTTACGTCGATAGGGCGGCGCGGCGGAACCGCTTCGGCGTCAATATCGAGAACCTGCTCGACCGGCAATATGCCACGCGCGGCTACCTTTCGGCCGCGACCGACCAGGGCGTGCTCGATGGCAGCAACAGCCGCTTCCTCTATTTCAACCGGGGCGTGCCGCGCACGCTGCGGATGCAATATGGCCTGAGTTTCTGACGCCGTGGCCGCGCTCCAGCCTTCCAAGGCGCCCGGTAGCCTGCTGCCCCGCAGCTTGCTGCCGCGCCCCATCCTCGTCCTTCATCGCTGGCTCGGCGTCTTCGTCGGGCTGCTGATGACCCTCTGGTGCCTGTCGGGCTTCGTGATGATCTACGTGGACTATCCGAGGCTGGAGCCGGCAGCGCAGTTGCAGGGCCTGGCGCCGCTGCAACTGCCGCCCGGTCCGGTCTGGAACGATCCCACGTGGGAAGAGGCAGGCCTTGCGCCAGACCTGCCGATCGCCTCCGCGCGCGTCGAGATGATGGCCGGCCGCCCGGTCCTGCGGATCGTTTCCGCGGCCACCGGCGACCGCCCCATCGCGCAGATGCGGACCATGCCCGAAACCATCGACCTGGCCACAGGGCGGAAGCTGGCCCCGCCCGGGCGCGCCGACCTCGCCAGGATCGCGGCGGACTACGCCCGCGGCCATGCGATCGGCGGCGCAGCGCCCGCTCTGTCCGAAACCGGCATCGACCAGTGGACGGTGCAGACCTACCGGCGGAGCGCCCCGCTCTACCGCGCCGACTATGCCGATCCCGCCGGGACCGTGATCTACATCTCCGGCCGTTCGGGCGAGGTGGTGCAGGAGACCACCCGCTTCCAGCGCTTCTGGGGCTGGCTGGGCGCCGTGCCGCACTGGCTCTACCCCACGATCCTGCGGCAGGACGGCGCGCTGTGGAACCAGGTCGTGGTCTGGACCTCGCTCTCCGGCTGCTTCCTCACCGGCACCGGCATCTGGGCCGGTATCGCGCGGCTGCGGCGCAAGCGGGACGGGACTCTCGGCTCGCCCTACAAGGGCCTGTGGTGGTGGCACCACGTCTTCGGGCTGTTCTTCGGCCTGCTGACCCTGAGCTGGGTCGCGAGCGGCCTGTTTTCGATGAACCCCTGGGGCTTCCTCGATTCCTCGGCCGGCCCTGCCGAGGCCGGGCGGCTGGCCGGGCCGATGCACTGGCGCGATGTGCGCCAGGCGCTTTCCGCGCTCGGCGACCTGCCGCGCGGCGCGCGCCGGGTGGAGACCGCACCGCTCGGCGGGCGCACTTTCCTGCTGGTATCGAGCCTGCCCATATCGGACGGCGAAGTTTCATCGCAGCGCTTCGACGCTGCCGGAAAGCCCGCTCTCTTCGGCGAGGACGCGCTGCGCGCCGCGCTGTCGGGCAGGCCCTCGCTCGCCTCGCTCGAACTCCTGGAGGAAGAGGACGCCTACTACTATGGCCGCCGTTCCCCCGCGCCGCTTCCGGTCTGGCGCGCCGTTCTGGCCGATGCCGAGGCGACGCGCCTCTACATCGATCCGGTGAGCGGCCGGCTCCTGCGCGCTGTCGACCGTAACGGGCGCGGGTTCCGCTGGCTGCAGGACGGCCTGCACCGGCTGGACCTGCCGCTGCTGCGCCGGCGCCCGTGGTGGGACCTGGTGGTCCTGCCGCTGCTGGCCGCCGTCACGTTCGTCTGCGGCACCGGCACATGGATGGCCTGGAACAAGGTCCGCCGCGACGTGCGCCGCCTCTTCAGGATGGGGCTCAGAACGCCAGCGCGGCGCCCTGTTCGGCGATGACGTAGCGGACGGGCGGGCCGTCACCCTCGGCCAGCTGGCGGGTGATGGTCGAAGCGATCGCGGGGTCCCCGTCGACCGAGGGCTTGATATGGCCGATCACCACGGGCAGCCCCTTCATCGCCCCCGTCCCGCCCGACAGCTGCGCCAGCCGCGCCAGTTCGCGGTGCAGCCAGCGCGGGGTGAGGTGGCCGAACAGTTCGGCGTCCTTGCGCGGGTCGGGATAGGACGTCTCGACGATGATCGCGCGCAGATGCCCGGCGCGTACCAGCGGCGCCACGGCCTGCCAGAGCGCGTCGAGCCGGGTCGAATGCTCGACGGCATCGGGGCCGGTGTCCCCCATGCAGAGCAGCGCCTGCTCCCCTGCGCGGATGAGGAAGGCAGTGGACAGGGCGCCGCCGTGCGAAAGCGGAAATGCCGTGACGGTCAGGCCCGTCGCCGCGACCGGCACGGGCGCCGCGACGGGATCGAGATCCTGGTAATGATAGCGCGCCAGCAAGGGTGGCCGCCCGCGGTCGCCCATGTTGGGCCACGCGCTCCAGTTGAAGTAATCAGCCGCCAGCGCTGCATTCACTTCCGGCAGGGCCAGGATCGGCTTCGCGCTGTCGTCAGGCGAAACCATCACCAGGCCGGCGACATGGTCGAGATGCGGATGGGTGACGAGATAGGCGCCGATCCTGCGATGCAGCACCTCCCCGGCGCGGGTGCCGGCCGGAAATCCGCCCTTGGCGATGGCCACGCGGATGCCCGGAACCAGCGTGCCGGCATCGCAGGCGAGCCCCTGCTCCTGCCCCTTCCGGGCGATGTACCAGGCGGTCGTCGAACCTTCGACCACGCCGCCCGCCACGCCGAGCGGCACGACATCGAAGGCACGGGAATCGGCGCCGGCATCGGCAGACGCGCCTGCAGCCATCGTGAGTGCCGAGAGGGACAGACCGGCGGCCGCCGCGGAGCCGTACCGTCGCAAAAATGTCATAATTTCAATAAACATATGACCGGGTTACGATTTCTTGTGGATGCACGGAAGAAATTTATCGGAAATGTCACAATCGGGGGCTAAGGGCCGCGCTTCAAGGAAGAACGCCGGTGCGACCCCCTGTCCGCCAGACCACAAGGTCTCGCGGGCGCGGCGGCTCGTCAGCTACCGGCCGCGCGCAAGGGGTGCAACGATGAAGACGAAGACTTACTGGCTGGCCAGCGTGCCGGCACTTCTGGCCGGCGCGACGCCTGCTCTGGCCCAGACCGCGCCGGACAGCCTCGACGCTTCCGCCGACATCGTCGTCACCGCCCAGCGCCGCCCCGAAAACATCCGCGACGTGCCGATCGCTGTCTCGGTCCTCTCCGGAGACAAGATCAGCGCCATTGCCGAAGGCGGCGGCGACATTCTCTCGCTGGCCGGCCGCACGCCCAGCCTCTACGTCGAAAGCTCGAATGGCCGCTACGCCCCGCGCCTCTACATTCGCGGCCTCGGCAACGTGGACTTCGACTTCAACGCCTCCCAGCCGGTCTCGGTCGTGCTCGACGACGTGGTGCTGGAGAACGTCTACCTCAAGGGCTTCCCGATCTTCGACCTCGACAGCGTGGAAGTGCTCAAGGGCCCGCAAGGCACGCTGTTCGGCCGCAACACCCCGGCCGGCGTCGTCAAGATGGACACCCGCCGCCCCGGCGACCATGCCGAAGGCCAGGCGCAGTTCACCGTGGGCGAACTCGGCACGATCCGCGCCGAAGTGGGCGCGACCATCCCGGTTTCGAGCACCCTGTCGCTGCGCGTCGCCGGCCTTGCCAACCACCGCGAGGACTGGGTGAACAACGCCTATGACGCCTCCTTCACCAAGCCCGGCAAGGACCTTGGCGGCTTCGACGACATCGCCGGCCGCATCCACGCCCTGTGGAAGCCGGACGACCGCCTTTCGGTGCTGCTGACGCTCCAGGCCCGTTCCTATCGCGGCACCGGCACGCTCAACCGCGCCAACGTGCTGACCACTGGCTCGAACAAGCTCAACGACCGCTACGACCGCGACACCGTCTATTACGACGGCGGCCGCAACAACCCGCAGGCGCAGGACACCACCTCCGAGGCGCTGCATGTCGACTACGACCTTGGCGGCGCGACGCTGACCGCCATCGTCTCGGCCTATCAGGGCAGCAGCTCGGGCCGCGGCGACATCGACGGCGGCGTGCTCGGCACCACGGCGGGCAGCGGCTTCATTCCCTTCAATTCGGAAACCGGCACGCTCTCCAGCGACCTCGACCAGCAGACTTACGAAGTCCGCCTCGCCAGCAATGGCGATACCCGCTTCGGCTGGCAGGTCGGCGCGTTCTACTGGCGCGAGAAGTTCGAGCTGATCTCGGCCTCGTGGAACGGCACCGGCGGCATTAATCCCACGGTGATCTCCGAACTGCGCCAGAAGAGCGACAGCTGGTCGGTCTTCGGCCAGGTCCATTACGACGTGACCGACAGCCTGCGCCTGACCGGCGGCGCCCGCTGGACCCGCGACCAGCGCGACCTCGACGCCGCCCGCACCCTGGGCGCGCCTTTCGCGGATTCGCGCCATGTGGGCGACAAGCAGCCGAGCTGGGACGTCAGCGCGCTCTATAAAGTCAGCCCGCAGGTCAGCCTGTTCGGCCGCATCGCCCACGGCTATCGCGGTCCTTCGATCCAGGGCCGCATCGCCACCTCGAACATCCTGACGACGGCGGATTCGGAAACGATCACGTCTTATGAAGCCGGCATCAAGGCGGCCACGCCCGACAACCGCTTCCGCGTGGATCTGACCGGCTATATCTACGACCTGAAGGACCCGCAGTTCACCGCCATCGGCGGCCAGGGCAACTTCAACCAGCTCATCAACGCCAAGCGCGGCAAGGGCCGGGGCGTCGAATTCGAAGCCACCGCCAACCCGGTTCGCGGCCTTCAGTTCAACGGCGGCGTTTCCTACAACTTCACCAAGATCGACGACCCGGACCTGCTGGTCGCCTTCTGCGGTGCGGCCTGCACCGTGCGCGATCCCATCGTCAACGTCGGCACCACGCGCCGCGCCTCGATCAACGGCAATCCCTTCCCGCAGGCGCCGCGCTGGCTGTTCAACTTCAACGCCTCGTACACTTACGAGCTGGCGAGCGGCAGCAAGCTCTACGCCCAGACCGACTGGGTGGCGCAGAAGGACTTCAACCTGTTCCTTTACGACGCCACCGAATTCCACGTCGGCACGAACTTCGAAGGCGGTGCGCGCATCGGCTGGCGTTCGCCCTCCGACGCGGTGGACGTCTTCGTGTTCGGGCGGAACATCACCAACGAGTCGAACGTGATCGGCGCGATCGATTTCAACAACCTGACCGCCTTCGTGAACGACCCCCGCGTCCTGGGCGCCGGCGTCAACTTCCGCTTCTGACGATACCCGGCGGCCCTCTGCGGAGGGCCGCCGGATCGCACGGCCGAAGGCATATTCAACGCTGTTCATTTTAACGGCATTTGTTACATTGCCGCGCATGGGCAGACGGTCGGACCATAGCCGCAAGGAACTGGAACAGATGCTGATCGTGGAGGGGCACAAGCACCTCGCGGAAGTCGGCTTCGCGCGCTTTTCCGCAAGGGAAGTGGCCAAGCGGATCGGCTATTCGATCGGCACGCTCTACAACGTCTTCGGCACGTACGATCAGCTGCTGATCGCCATCAACACGCGGACCTTCGTGCTCTGGACGGACTACATCCGGCAGGCCCTGGCCAATGGCGCAGAGGATCGCATCCGCGTGCTGGTGGAAGGCTACTTCGGCTTCGCCCGCGCCAATCGCAATGCCTGGTTGGCGATCTACGACCATCATCTTCCGCCCGACGTCACGATCCCGCCCGAACAGGACGTTCTGCGCGGCGGCCTGACCGAAATGGTGGTGGACGAAGTGCGCGCCGTGCTGCCGCCTGCCTGCCAGACCGACGCCCCGCGCCTTGCCCGCTCGCTCGTGGCCACCGTCCACGGCCACTGCATGTTCGACCTCAACGGCTCCTTCGCGCTGATGGGCGAGCAGGAACCCGCCGCTCTCGCCCTGGCCCGCGTGCGCGAAAGCCTGGCGGCAGCCCGCTCCAGCGATGGAACGGTGCTGCCGGCGGCGTGATCGGGCCAAACTTGCCCAGCCGAACCGGAGCGCCGCCTAAGCGATCGGCCCCGGCGCGGTCCCGTAATAGCTCGACACGCGGTCGGCATAGGCCTGGTTGAACTCCGGCGCGTTGTTGGCCCAGCTCGGCCCGCCTTCCAGCACCCGCCGGTCGATCGTCACGATGTATTCGTCGTCCGTGGCGTCATAGGCCAGGACGCTGAAGGGCACCGGGTAGAAGCTCTTGTTGAACCCCAGGAACCCGCCCAGGCTGAGCACCGCGTAAGTCGATTGACCCGAACGCTTGTCCACCATGAAGGCCTTGATGTGCCCCAGGTTGTCGCCATCGCGCGAACGCACCTTGAGCCCGGTGGTGTCCGCCTCGACAAGCATAGGCGTGACTGCGGGGATTTCGGTCATGAATGTCTCCTTGTTTCGCCGCGAGTGCGTGCGGTCGGGCCGGTCGGCACAGTCCGGCCGCGAACCCGCTTCAGGCTCCCATCGCGGGCTGCGCGGCGCTGATGTCCCTGAGCCATGAAGCGTTCCTCGAATGCGGGAAGTCCGTTCTGAACGCGCGGTACACCCAGCCGTTCCGTCGCTTCCCTCCTCCACCTGCGCGTGAGATGGCCTGCGGAGAGGCCAGCGATGAGCGGAACGGGTCCGATGCCCCCGGAGCGACGGGATCGCCGGGGTGCAACGCGGGTCGCCCTCGGATTGGACCTAGGTTGGCGTTATCGCATCACGCGCCTCACCTTGCGCGGTCTTAATGGGTTGCGGCCAACCGCCAAAGCGATTAGCCATCTCCGATAATACCACTATGATACCGGGGAGAATGGGGTTGATGCAAGGTAACGGCAGCGCGGTCGCACGCTCGTCCATGATCCTGATGGCTGCGGGACTGGCCCTTTCGGCGAGCCCCGCCCTGGCCGGCACGGTGACCTTGCCTGTCGTGATCCCGGCCCCGACCTCGATCAAGCTGGCGGGCGGCGCCCTGACCCTGGGCACTTCGGTCGTCCTGGTGACAGCGCCCGGGGTCGATCCCGAGACCGTCGTGCTGCTTCGCAAGGTTCTATCGGCCGCCGGCGTGGAGACCATCACCACGGCGCGCAAGCTCCCTTCGGTTTTCCAGCAACCCTATATCGTGCTCGGAACGGGGGAGAACGCCCTCGTCCGCGATGCCTTGGCGCGCACCGGTGCCTCGCTCGACACGCATGCCGAAGGCTATACGATCGCCAGCCGCCCGATCGGCAGCGGCGGCCTGATCGCGCTGGCCGGCCGCGATGGCGACGGACTGTTCCACGCCGTGCAGACCTTTCGCCAGATCGCCGCACAGCCCGTCCTGCCCGCGCTCGTCATCCAGGACCATCCGGCAATGCCCATCCGCGGCACGATCGAGGGGTTCTACGGCGCGCCCTGGACCATGGCGGACAGAACCAGGCATCTCGATTTTCTCGCCAGCGTAAAAGCGAACACTTACGTCTACAGCCCCAAGGACGATCCCTTTGCGCGCGACCGCTGGCGAGAGCCCTACCCGGCCGAGACCCTGGCCGCGCTGGGCAAGCTGGCCGCGACGGCGCGGCGAAACCATGTGGACTTCGTCTACGCGATCTCCCCCGGACCGTCGGTCTGCTTCTCCGATCCGGCGGACCGCGAGGCGATGGAGCGAAAGCTCGATGCCCTGCGCACGATCGGCGTCCACAGTTTCTACGTGGCGCTCGACGATATCGAATACACCAAGTGGAATTGCGACCGGGACGCGGCTGCCTTCGGGCCTTCGGGGGCGGAAGCGGCCGGTGTCGCCCAGGCGGCCCTGCTCAACGCGGTGCAGGCGGACCTCCTGCGGAAGGACAAGGCATCGCGCCCGCTGATCATGGTGCCCACCGAATATTACGATGCGAAGGAAAGCCCGTACAAGGCCGCCCTGCGCAAGCATCTCGATCCCCGGGTCGTGGTGCAGTGGACCGGCACGGATGTGGTGCCTCCCGCCATCTCGATCCCGGATGCCCGCGCCGCGACCAAGGCCTTCGGCCGCAAGACGCTGCTCTGGGACAACTACCCCGTGAACGACTACGCCACCACGACCGGACGCCTGCTGCTGGCCCCTTATGCCCGCCGCGAGGCCGGGCTGTCCGAGGAACTGACCGGCATCCTGTCGAACCCGATGAACCAGGAGGCGCCCAGCCGCGTCGCCGTGACCGGCGTTGCCGCCTTCGGGTGGAACGACAAGGACTACGACGCCGATCGCACCTGGCGCGCCGCTGCCCGCGAACTGGCCGGCGGCGACGCGCAGGCCGCGGCCGCGCTCATGCTGTTCTTCGACACCCAGCACATGGCGCCGACGTTCGGCAGTCAGCCCTGGCAGGAGCAGGCGCCGGCCCTGAAAGCCGCGCTCGACCGGACGCGCGACGCCATCGCGCAGGGTGACGGTGCCGCGCGCCGCCTCGCCATCGCGGAGCTGGGGCGCCGGGCCGATGAGATCGCCGGCGCGCCCGACATCATCCGCTCGGGCACCGTCGATCCCGGCTTCGCCGAACAATCCCGCCCCTGGCTGGATGCCATGGTCCTCTGGGGCCGCGCGCTTCAGCTGACCGCTGCCGGCCTCGACGCGGCGGATCGGGGCAGCGAGGCGGCCTCCCGTTACTTCGCCGGCGCCCAGCGCCTTGCCACCGAAGCCGCTGCGATCCAGACCATTCCCGGCGCAACCCGGTTCGGCGGCCCGGTCAAGCTGGCCGACGGCGTCCTGGACCGGTTCATCGCCGATGCGCCGACCCTCATCGCGTCCGGGAAGCAGGACAGCGGTATGTCGGCAGAACGGCCCGTCGCCCCGTAAAGGGCATTAAGACTTTCCCCCCACTCGATTTGCAGGCTCACCCGGCATGGCGCTCGGCCATGTACCGGGCGGGCGAAGTCCCCAGCGTCTTGCGGAACATGGTCACGAAGCTCGGCACGCTCTCGTAGCCCAGGTCGGCGGCGACCTGCTGGATGGTGGCGCCGCCGGCCAGCCATTTGATCGCCAGGACGACACCCAACTGCCTGCGCCACTGCCCGAAGCTCATGCCGGTTTCGCGATGGACGATGCGCAGCATGGTCCGCTCGCTGAGCCCGGCGCACTTTGCCCAGCTCGCAACGGAGCCGCGATCCGAAGGCGCGGCGATCATCGCATCCATGATCCGGCGCAGGCGGCTGTCGCTGGGCATCGGCAGGTGGAGATCCTCCACGCGCGCCGCGGCGAGTTCGTCGAGGATGACCGAAACGAGCCGGGAATTGGCACCGCCCTCTTCGTAGAGATAACTGAGATGGGCAGCGCGCGCGAGCAGTTCGCGCAGCAGCGGCGTCACCGCCACGGCGCAGCTCGACTTGGGCAGCGCACCGCTCAGGGCGGGATCGACGAAGGCGCAATATCCCTCCAGCGCGCCCGTGATCCGGAAGGAATGCAAAGCGCCGCCGGGAATCCAGATCGCGCTGCGCGGAGGCACGATCCAGAGACCGCCCTCGACCTCGCAACTGATCGCCCCCCGCAGGACCAGCAGGATCTGACCTTTCCGATGCCGGTGAGGATCGAGTTCGAAGTCCTCCTCGTCCGTCATCGCCGCACCGAAGGCCACGATCGGCCGGGGGACGTCATCGGGCTCGACCCACTCCGTGACATCGGCGGGATTCAGAACCGGCACAGGCATGATCCCGGCTGCAACGCCGCATTGGCGGTATTGAATAACAACATGGCAAGCCTTCGTAATGACGCCACCCGGCTGCGTCCTTATCCCGGACGGCAGGCACCGTCGAGGCGCCTTCGTCCTCGCCCATCCCTGAAGGAACAGCCGTGAACACTCTGGACAGCCCGCGCGTGGCCGCGCTTCTCGAACGACTGCATGAGACCGCCGAGGCATCGGATCGCGAACACCTTGCGATGATGATGGCCAAGCTGAACGCCCCGGGCGCCACGATCGAGGAGGTCGTCAGGGAGCACCTGGCCGCGGAACGGCAGAACTATCCGGCCATCTACCAGAGCTATGCCGGGAACTTCCTGGCGATATCGCCGGAATTCGGCCGCTTCCTCTATGCCCTCGTCCGCGCGACCGGAGCGCGGCGCATCGTGGAATTCGGGACCTCGATGGGCATTTCCACCCTCTATCTCGCGGCCGGCCTGCGCGACAATGGCGGCGGGATCGTCATCGGCACCGAACTAGAGCCCGGCAAAGTCGCGAAAGCCCGTGACCATCTGGCCGAAGCCGGTCTGGACGACCTCGTCGAGATCCGGGAAGGCGACGCCTTGCAAACGCTGCGCGACACGGGCGGCGAGATCGACCTGGCCCTCATCGATGGCGCCATGTCGCTGTACCTGCCGGTTCTAAAGCTGATCGAACCCCGCTTGCGAACGGGGGCCGCGGTCATTGGCGAGAATGCCTTCGATCCTGCCTACCAGGCCTATATCCACGATCCGGCGAACGGCTATCTCTCGCAGCCGCTGCCGATCGGCGAGGGGCGCGGCAACGAATTCACCGTGAGGATTGCCTGATGGTCGAGGCCCACAGCGATCCCGCGGCGACCGAACGGAAGCCGGGCCGCATCGGCAAGGCCCTGATCGGGCTGCTCCTGAAGCGCGCCGCCATCGCCGCCAATACGCCGCTGGGCGAGCGCTTTCGCCTCGTCTCGCTGGAAGGTCCCGCGCTTCGGTCCGCGCGATGGGCGCCCGGTCAGAAAGTGCAGATCGCCATGGATTCCGCCTTCGTCGCGCGCACCTACACGCCGATGGACTGGGATGCCGATAGGGGCCGAATGCAGTTCCTGGGTTTTGCGCATGGCAGCGCGCCGGGCAGCCACTGGCTCCGGGAGGCCCGCGAAGGCGACGAGTGCCACCTGTTCGGCCCCCGTCCCTCGCTCGACTTGCGCCCCTTCGACGGCCCGATCGCGTTCTTTGGCGACGAAACCTCCCTCGGACTGGCCTGCGCGGCGGCGCGGCACGATCCCCGGCGGATCGTCTCGGGATATTTCGAAGTCGATGACGAGACGGAGAGCGCCGCCGTGGCCGACCATCTGAGCATAGGCGCAGTGCACATCTTCCAACGATCGGCCGACGATGCCCACCTTGCCGGCATGGAGGCGGCCCTTCCCGCGCTGGCCGGCGCGGGCCATGCCTTCGTCCTGACCGGCAAGGCCGGAACGGTGCAACGGCTGCGCCAGGCGCTGAAACGGCATGGCGTGCCGCCGGGCCGGATCAGGACCAAAGCCTATTGGGCACCCGGCAAAGTCGGGATGGATTGAGTGCGAAAGGCGCGAAGCCGGGCCATGAGCGCCGGCTTCGCGATACGCCGCGCGGCTCAGGAAGGTGGGTCGACATAGCCCGGCTGCTTCGACAGGCTCGGCCATTTGCCGAGAATGTCGGGCTTCACGACCTGGTCTTCCCAGTCATCGGCAGCGACCTCATCGAAACCGATGGAAATCGCTCCCTCGCCGTAGCCCAGATGGTCCATCACGCCTTGCGCGATAAAGTCGGACAGGGCCTGTTTCTGCTGTTCTGACTTGCTCGGCCACAGCTTCACGATGACATGCGGCATCGGCTCAATCCTTCGCCAGTGGCGCGAGATACTGCTCGTCAGTCACTTTCTCCATCCAGGTGACGGGGGTGCCGTTGACCACTTCCTGCACGGCGATATGGGTCATGCCCTCATGCGGCGTGGCGCCGTGCCAGTGCTTGTGCTCGGCGGGACACCAAAGGATGTCGCCGGCATGGAATTCCAGTTTGGCGCCGCCCTCGATCTGCGTCCAGCCTACGCCCTCGGTCACGATCAGCGTCTGCCCGGCCGGATGGCTATGCCAGGCCGTGCGCGCGCCCGGCTCGAAGTGCACGATGGCGCCGGACACGCGCGAGGGATCCTCGCGCTGGAACTGGCCGGTGATCGTGACCTTGCCGGTGAAATAGGCCTCGGGGCCTTCGACGGTCTTCATGTCTGCCTTGCGGGTGATATCCATGGGGCGAGTGCCTTCCTGAGCTTGAGCGGTGCAAACGGGCGCCGAGAGAGCCGCCATCCGATCATGCCGACCGCCCTTTTCGACGTTGCTGATGGCCGGCCCGCACGTGCGAACCGCCGGCTCCTCATCTAGGCGTTCCGGGCCGCCGCCATTAGCCCCGCCTCCGGCAACGCACCGATGAACAGGCCTCAGCAATGCGGCAGGCGGTGCCAAGCCTCTTCACCGCGCCGATGCCGCCGGGGCGCGCGGTTGTTGAACAAGACCACACGGAGCGTCACCCGGCCTGGCCTCGGAAAATCTCGACCGCTACCGCGATGCGCCGACAGGCCGGGCTGTAATGGCCGGGCCGCCCTTCCCAGGCCTAGATCCAACCGCGCCACTTGAACCACAGATAGGGAATGACGGTCGACAGCACGCAGAGCGCCAGCGCGAAGGGGTATCCCAGCGGCCAGTCCAGTTCGGGCATGAGCTTGAAATTCATGCCGTAGACGCCGACCACCATCACCGGCGGAATGCCTACGACCGAGGCCACTGTCAGCACTTTCACGACATCGTTCTGTTCGATGTTGATGAAGGCGGTAGCGGCATCCTGCTGGAGCTGGATCCGCCCGCCCAGGCTGGTCTCGAATTCGTCCAGCGAATTGATGTCATGGCGGATCGATTCGAATCTTTCGCGCAGGTTCTCGTCGAGCTTGGGCGTGCAGCGGTCCAGAACGAAGCTTATCATCCGGCCGATGCTCAGGAACGCGTAGCGAACGCGCGAGGCACGGTCGCTGGCCTGGCCCATATCCCTTATGATCTCCCGGATCTTTCGCGTTTCCTTGCGAAGGCCCGGTCGTGCCTCCTCCTCGAAGAACAGCGCCTGCGAAGCGCGGGAGAGAATTTCCGAAGCGTGCTCGAGATGGTCTGCCGCGCGGTCCACCACGTCCTCCAGCAACGTGATCAATACGCTCGGCGGAGTCAGGTCCGCGCTGTCCCGCAGTTGGCCGGCGACGGCGTCAAACGGTGCAAGGTCGGAATAGTGGACCGTTACGAGCACGTCCGGCGTAAGAATGAAGCCCGTGGGCGCCAGCTTCCAGTGATTTGTCGTGGTGCCGGCGATCAGGGGCGCGGTCATGTACAGGACATGGCCATCGACGCGCAGACGGCTCGAAGTCTCGATTTCCCGAAGCGTGTCCAGATCGGGGATACGTATGCCGTACCGTTTCTCGATCCGGGCCTTTTCGGCCTGGTCGGGCGACATCAGATCGATCCACGCGGCGCTGGCCTCCGTTTCGCTGCCAGGAAATGATCTCAGCACTTTGCTCTCCGCCCCGATATCGATTTCACCGTCCCGTCGTCCGGATCTCTTCCATGGCGATGTGACATGTGGCGGCTCCGAAGTCGATCCAGCGGTGCAGGAGAGGCGTGAAAATCGGATGTAAGGTTGCAAGGGTCGGAGCAGCCCTGTCTCTGCGCAAGCCGCTCGGAACGAAGCCCTGATCCCGGCCGTCTGTGCGAAATTGGATAAGTTCGGTCAGGGGCCAGAGGTTGAGCCGCTGCATGAAGTGAGCGCGATGCGCCGGCGTGCCACCGCCACGCGCCCGTTTTCCACCGCGACGGCGGCGGACCGACAGACCTTCTTCCCGGTACAGCCGGGAAAGTTTCTTGTGGTTCATCATCAATCCCGAGCGTTCGATCATGATGCCGATCCGGCGACAGCCCAAGCGTCGCCGCTTGCCGGCGACTTCACGGATGGTGGCCCGGATAGCGCTATGGTCTGGCGGACGTTTGCGCCGGACGGTCCTGGGATCGACGCCAATCAGGACAAAGGCGCGGCGCCGGTTTGGCGTCGTCAGACTTTTCTCAACAAGTCCGTCAGGATGATGTCGTCGAGCATGCAGTTCGGAAGGACGAGGTCCGGTTGCCGGGCGCGTCGGCGTAAAGCCAGTTTTACGCGCGAGGGAACATCCCTGCGGCGTGCTCCCCCTCTCGGGTTCTGCTGGCGCGTGTGCGGCGCCAAGGCGCGCGCATGCCTGGGCTGGGCTGTCGTGTGTGCGGATATGGGGGGTTGTTCATGGTTGCGGGGGCAGGATTTGAACCTGCGACCTTCAGGTTATGAGCCTGACGAGCTACCGGGCTGCTCCACCCCGCGTCACCATTGAGG
>NZ_SMBO01000016.1 GCF_004342985.1 Novosphingobium sp. PhB57 | reverse complement strand
TCCATCCTCCGGCTGCTGCGCCGATAAGATGGACCCAACGATCGGGCTTCTCACTCCCTCCCAGGTGGCCGGGAATTGCTCGGAATGGTGGCCGGGATGACCCCGGAATCCGCAAGCATCTTTTCGAATCCAGCCACGCATAGCACGCGGGCAGAGTAACATCGCGGCTTTGGGCAGGGAATAAAAGCGGTGGCTTTAGTCGGTCCGGCTCTGACGTCGCTGAACGGTGGCTACTCGATGAGCCGCTACCGGCTCATGAGAAGATAGCTGTCGTCGAAATTCGCGTAAGACGCCATTACATTCCAGTCCCTGACCATGACACGCCCCTTTTCGATGGAAAGGCCGCAGGCTGCTCGAAGCACTGCCATCGTCCGATTGACATGCACAGTGGTCAAACCGACGGCATCGGCGATCTGCGCCTGGGTGAATGCGAGGGGGAAATCGTCTTTGGCGGCCATCCCTTGAAAAGCCATGCGAACGCCCAGTTCGCAAAAAAGGTGCGCTATGCGCGTCGTCGCATCAGCTCGTCCAATGTAAGCTGTCCACTTCGCGAGTATGGAGGCGTCGACCACGGTGTCGCGCCAGAAGGCGATGGCAACGTCCGGATGTGAGTCAAGCACGCGGCGCAATCGCTCGTGAGGAATCTGGAGAGTTGTAGACGGTACAAGTGATTGGATACCCCATGACGGGGTTGGTATGGGCAGCGAATGAAGATCAGCCATGTCGCCGGGAATGTGAAGGGCGGTTATCTGACGTTTGCCGTCCAGCATCTGATCGAAGCGACCCAGAACGCCGCGAACTACTAGAGTTGAATATGAGACTGGGTGCCCGGGTAGAATTAGGTCCTCGCCTCGCTGGACAGGCACCAAGCGGCCGTCGAGGTCCAGAAGAGCGGAGATGGAGGGCCTCTCCAATTTCGACCGTGAGGTAAGGCGCCGAACGAACAATTCAACGGCTGAAAGGTATTCCATTGTAATGCCTTAACCGGAATGGCTTAGGTAAATATAAGTCGGCCTCGGATATCTCACTAATTGCAAGGCTAGGAGTATTTTCTGCCTAACCTGGTTGTGTTTATGTTTGCGGTCACAAGCAACGAGCGCTGTTCGGGGCGCCCATATTGCGTAGCACATTGCCAGCCAGATTGCGAATGCGTTACTGACGGCGGCCGGAGCACTTCGGCGAGGATACCCTGCCGAAGTGCGCTCACTGGCTGCTGGTTAACGCAGGCGACTACGCTGAAAGAAATTGACGATCGCCAGCAGTACGACAGCACCGACAAAAGCAATGATCAGGCCAGTGACGGAAAATTCCTGAACGCTGCCACGGATACCAAATAAGGGTCCGGAAAGGGCATTGCCGATAACGGAACCGATGCAGCCGACTACGATGTTGAGGAAAATGCCCATAGATGCATCTCGGTTCATCACCAAACTGGCCAACCAGCCAGCGATGCCGCCGACGATAAGCGCGACGATCCAACCCATATTCTGTCTCCGTGTAATTTAAGGGGGCGTGTTCACGCGTTACAATTCATCAATCGGTCAAAAGATCCTCTTGTTGAAATTGACGGGCCAGCGATGAAGAACGGTGGCAGGATACCCCTGAGATGGCTACCAGATCGTGTGCTTGAGCAAAGGCTTTATATAGTGCCAAAAGCGCGAAGGTCCGGGCGCATGACCAGGACTGGTTGTGAGACCAGACCGGCCGACGGGGGCATATGTCTCCCGATCTGATCTCATAACCCCTTTCACGATATCAGGGTTATGACGCAAAGGCTCTTTGGGGCATTGCGGATACGTTCGAGATAATCAACTCGGGAAAGACGGACATGTTAGCGTCCACTCGAGACCTTCTCTCCGTCGCAAATTGGAACCGGATGGTACCGATCGTCTTGTGCTTAACATGACAGCACCTCTTGATTGCCTCGTGATTGGAGCGGGCCCTGCGGGACTTACCGCGGCTATCTATCTTGCCCGGTTTCACCTCACGGTTGAAGTTGTCCACGGCAATGACAGCCGTGCTGCACTGATCCCGCGCACACGAAATCATGCAGGCTTTCCTGGTGGGATCGCCGGCTCAGATTTGCTTGAACGAATGCAGGCGCAGGCGAGTGAATTCGGGACTCACTTCGTCAAAGGCATTGTCGAGGATTTGCGCCGAGAGAAGGATCTCTTTGTCGCACGGAGCAGCGATAACCGTTGGAGCGCACGATCTGTTCTCTTGGCAACAGGCGTGGTAAATAACTGCCCCAATATGCCCAAGAAGCTTCACGACGAGGCTCTGGCTCTAGGACTGCTTCGTTATTGTCCCATATGCGATGGTTATGAAGTTACAGACCGGAGAATAGCCGTGATCGGTACGGGGGAACGCGGCGTGAAGGAAGCAGTTTTCCTCCGGATGTACTCTAGCGATGTCAGCCTGATCTCCTTAGAGGGCGCGCATGATCTGACCGCAGAGCAGCGTAAAACGCTGGAGAATGCCAATATCGCTCTTCATGAAGGGCCGTGCTTGGCATTCGGCATAAGAAATCAGCAGCTTGCCGTTTCTATACCCGAAGGTCATTTCGCTTTTGATGCTGTCTACCCGGCGCTTGGCTCCGTCATCAGATCCGAGCTCGCTGTTCTTCTGGGCGCGAAAACGAGTCCGGAAGGTTGCATCATCGTGGATCCTCATCAGCGAACGACTATACCTGGTCTTTATGCTGCTGGAGATGTTGCAAAGGGGCTGGATCAAATCAGTCATGCGATGGGGGAGGCCGGCGTCGCGGCGACGGCCATGCGCAACGATCTGGCATGCACCCGCCCTTTGCTTCGGCCTTCATAGCCATTGCGACCTAAGCGCCCCAGCAAGCCACTCATCCACAAGCCGGTAAATGGTATCATCTGATACATGACCCTGAGAGAGACACAGCATCCCAGCACCTGGTAATCCTTCTTTCTCAAGTCACCTTGCATTTCCGAGCCGCGGTGCATTCACCGCGCCAAATCGAACGCCTTGACGCGCATAGGGTAAAATGATGGCAAGCGAGAGTGCTTATCATAAAAGACTGTCTTTTCGGAGGCAAACGCGTCGATCGCGGACGGGTGGTAAGCGCGAACTTTAACATCGCCCAGTGGCCAGAACCTTCGACTGAAGGGCTGGACCGGTCCAAATCCCTGCCTTCGGCTTTTTCTGCGAAACTTGCGACCCCGTCATGCGTATTCCCACGGTCTGCGGCAGTTTCCGCGGGACCTCATCCTCATGCCATATGGACACCAAGCACCGATGAAAGCACCGATATTCGATCTATCCTGGGGCCTGGCGCAAATTCAAATGGTAATGCCGCATAGGGAACCTGCATTCACCTACCGCGTTATAGACGGGCCTGGGGCCGGAACAAATCTCGAAGCGCTTCCTGGTCTGCCGGTTTCCATGACCATGGAGCAGGTCCGGCCATGTGATGGATCGGTGGTAACCTGACCCCGTTTAACCGGGTCGAGAACTTACACCCGTGGGGCCCGCGTGAGATCGCATTGCGAGACAAAGCCCGAGAGGGAGTTACAGATCCGGGCGTCTCGCTTCGGACAATGATCTGTGGGGTGCGCCGCTTGTTACCCGGATTTGTCAGTTCCCTTACGGCAGACAAATGTGGCGGATCAGGCCTATCGCTTTGCTTCCGCTGGTCTATGGCCGATCATTAGCAATCGCGGCGATAGGAACTTGGCAGGCCAGACCGCCGTTCTATAACATAAGTTATTGCTGGGCCCGGGTATTCTTGCAGTTTCTGCGTAATGGACCCAGCAACGTCTCAGCCGCTTGTCACCCTGCTTATAAGCGGCTTTTTGCTGGTCATCGCCAGCATATTATCGGACGGTTTTTTCTATAGATGGATCCGAATTATCGGCGGACTTGTGGGTTTCGCGATTATCGGAGCGGGCCTCCTTTTCTTTTAGAGCACGCGCTGTCGCTTGATCCATGCCGCTGACTGCCATTATGCCGCGGGATCCGGGAACTCAGGTGATCCTGCTTACCTGCGGATGCCGTGTAGTGATCGGAAGCTGCCCCCGCGACCCTCCAGGAGAGTGGACACAATCGAGCCCTTGTGAATGCGAGATGGGTCGCCTCATGTCGAAAATCGACTATGTACGTCGGGACCGCGCTTGCAATCGGCTGTTCTGTCCCCAGCCTCTAAAAAAATGAACGGGCTCCAATTGTAGAGCCTGAGACCTGGCAAGCTGACGGGGGAGTACCGGGCGGTGTCTTACATCTATAACTGAACTATAGAGTTAGGGGCATGTGCGACTATTGCACCATGGCGCCGTTCTCTCAGGTATCAGCTAACCAAAAAACAGAGGAGCAGGCATCCTATCGAAGGGGTCACCTTGTATCTGAGGCCAGGGGAGATCCAACTGACGAAAACGATAATCAGGATCATGATCCCGAGCGGGCAGGGGTAGACGAACGTTCCCGTTGCGGAGCAGGGTCTCCACTGCGGTGCGGCACAAGTCCAAGATACGAAGGAGGCAAACCTACCCCAAAGATCGCCGGATTTTCGCGGATGCCGTGGAGATAACTGCGCGAGCTGTCTTTCAGGGCCGGACGCTACTATTTGCGATGAGGGCGCATGCATTAATCTTTGCTGCGGAAGCAGCGAAGCCGATGGTGGACTGGAAGAATAAAGGAGCCGCTGACCGCGATAGGGCATTTCAGTCCACACCACATTGTGCGTGGACAGCGATGCTGCGGCCGCAGGTTTAAAATGCCAAGCCCTGCTCCACGCTGAGAAGAGACCTTCTTCGCGGAAACAGGGCGGCATTTCGAAAGACCGAGAAACCCGATCAAACGTTCAATTCAATTTAGAAATGCATGATCACGCCGGCCATAGGGCGAATGCTGTCGAAGTCGTAGGTGTCTACCTCAAGGCGAAGGCGCACACCGCTGTTTCCAGTGACGCCGCCCAAGCCGATGTCCTTGGGGCCAACTTCCACACCTACGCCGTAAATCCAGTCGCTGTGATCTGCATAGGCCCTGCGGCCATTGACCCATTCGTATCCGGCCGACGCGTAGACCATGCCGCTGTCGCCCGCACGGGCGCCGAGGCGGCCCTTCACGCCGTACTCCCAGTCAATGTCGTTGAAGCCCTTCGCAACGTTACCTTCAGCGCCCACGAAGACGGGACCCAAGGGCACGTTGATACCTGCAACACCCTGAACCAGTCCGCCGTTCATTTTGCCCCCACGCGGGGAGCCGAATTCGCTTCGGCGATCGTAGCTATCGTAACCGCCCATCACACCGATATACGGTTCAATACCGAAAGCCGGAGTTCCATCTGGGGCAGTCGCGGTTTCAGACGACGTAGTGGTGTCCTGAGCGTGTGCAATCGCCGGCATGCCTGCAACAAGCGCTACAGCAAATATGGCTTTATTAATCATTTGGTTTTGTCCTGTAAAAGAAATGTCTACAAAAAATAATACTACAATGGTATAATCTTCAGCGCCGATATCGCCCGTTTCATCAAGATTTATTTACATATCGAATTTGGGCGCTTGTCTGAAGCTCTGTCCATTTCGCGTTCAAAAGTGATTTGCTGGCCGGAGAGTTCCAGCGTCAAAGCGATCATAAAATCTATGTGGCATTCATGTGACACTTGGGTTCGGGGGGCGAGCGAAATCAAAAGCATCCGTTTGACGCGTTGGGGCAGGATGAATGATGGGCGATTGGGCATCGCGTATTGCGAAATCAGCTTGAGCTTTTGCCGCTACGGCCATCCAAACCATGAACCGCGGGAAGATTGTGTGCAGATGCGTGCAGGGTGCTGTGATTTGCGCGGCAGGTCTTCGCTTTACCAAAAGGATGCCACCGCTTGCTTTGCTGGGGGTGATGCCTTCAGGGTCCTGCGAGAGAATTTGGCAAACTCTGGCGAAGGGCGATATGCGAAAAAGGCAAGATGCCGCCGCCTTAGATCTAGCACACGATTAAGACGTAACGGCTGAGGGAAGTTCATCGTACAAGGAGGATGAACCAAACATCGGCGCGTGTTTTGCGGGCTTGTTCGATGGCAGTCACCACTGCGTATCGTTCAAGGAATTACGCTCGGCCAACGGAGCCGGGCGGCGCGGGTATCGAGAGACAATCCGCCTCCTAGTGGTTGCCGCCTGACACTTGAGTCCGATTAGGGATTCCCATTAGGCTTCGGCCGTGCGAGTCAGGGGGATGCGCAGCGGTATAGTCATCGACCTGGGTTCCGCGGACCGAGAGCGTCTCGAACGGATCTGGAAGGATCGCAACACCCCTCAGAAGCACGCCTGGCGCGCCGAGATCGTGCTTCTGAGCGCCAACGGGCTCGGCACCAGCGAGATTATGCGCCGGACAGGCACGTCGAAGACATGCGTGTGGCGCTGGCAAGAGCGGTTCATGCAGGAAGGGGTGGAAGGCCTGCTGCGCGACAAGACCCGCCCGTCGCGCATCCCTGCTCTGACCCCAGAGGTTGTCGCATGGGTAGTCACCCGCACGCATGAGGAGCCGCCCGGTGAAACGACCCACTGGACGGCCTCACTGATGGCCCGCGAAGCGGGCATCAGCGCCAGTTCGGTTCACCGGATCTGGCGCGGCCATGGCCTCCAACCCCACCGCGTTCGGCAGTTCAAGCTTTCCAATGATCCTGAGTTCATCGACAAGCTCCGCGACGTCGTCGGCCTTTATGTAGCGCCGCCCGCCCACGCGATCGTCTTGTCGTTCGATGAGAAGAGCCAGATCCAGGCCCTCGACAGATCTCAGCCCGGCCTGCCGCTCAAGAAGGGACGAGCCGGCACCATGACCCATGATTACAAACGCAATGGCACCACCACGCTCTTTGCGGCGCTCAATGTGCTCGACGGGACCGTGATCGGTCGCAACATGCAGCGGCATCGCCACCAGGAATTCATCCGCTTTCTCAATCTGATCGAAGCGCGCGTCCCCGCCGGCAAGGCGATCCATGTAATCCTCGACAACTACGCTGCCCATAAGCATCCCAAGGTCCGCGAGTGGCTCGAGCGGCACCCGCGCTTCACCTTTCACTTTACGCCAACGTCGTGCTCCTGGCTCAACGCCGTCGAGGGCTTCTTCGCCAAGCTTACTAATCGCCGGCTCAAACGCTGCGTCTTCCATTCGCTCGTCGACCTTCAGGCCGCCATCAACCGCTTCCTGGCCGAGCACAATGAAAGCCCAAAACCCTTCGTCTGGACCGCCGATCCTGACAAAATCATCGCCGCCGTCAGGCGCGGGCACCAAGCGTTAGATTCCAATCACTAGCCTAGCCTTGGCCTGATAAGGTGACGAAGAGGGTAACTTCAGACGGGTCAGTCTCCAATCAGGCCTTTGCGCTGTTGAGCGCCAGTCTTTTCCTTGTTCATCTCGTCGACATGGGAAATGTTGTACCCCACGAATATAGCCACAATCATCGTTACGACTGCGGCCACCATGACCAATCCGGCTTTGCTCTTCCGCTTGGTGCTTGGCTCATCCGGTCCTGTTTGGCTTTGCGGCATCGTCCTATTCCTTTCCTCTGCCACGGCGCACGAACTGCAGCGTGCTGCGTCTTGTTCAATCGTGAAGGCTGTGATCGGCTGATTGTTCCCTGCGACGAGCGTGCCGCCCTGCGATCCTCAAGCATGGAGGAATGCGAACGGGAGAAGTGGCGGCAGCCGAGCCGCCGTGTGCGTTCGGTCAAAGCGAAACTTGATTGTTTGGCGGCAAGAGATCGCTAGCCCATGCTCATGCGCGCAATCGAATGCATAGCCTGCCGTGCGGATGGTACATCTCGACATGCCCGGCTCTTGAAAACCGTTAGGCGCAGGAGGGAGTGAACAACTGGGAAGTGCGGCAATATGGCCAAGACCATCAAATTCATACAATATCTTAACAATGATCAGCTATTGAGCTCGAAAGCGTTTTGACGACCCCGCCTGCTTAGAGATTGAGATGATAATCACCGAATTGAAAAATGGTCGCCCGGAAAGTGTTATCGGACCGTTAGGTGAACCTCTGACCCTTAATACGCTTCCTCCCAAGAATGCCCGCTGGGTTGTCCGCCGGAAAGCGGAAGTCGTAGCTGCAGTCGACGGAGGATTGCTAACTATGCCCGAGGCATGCGAGCGGTACAGTCTTACGATCGAAGAATTCGTGACGTGGCAGCGCAGCGTTGAGCGATCCGGTCTCAGGGGCTTGCTCGTATCTAGGATACAATTCTACCGAGATAAGTACGGCCAATCTCAGCGGCGCCATGGTTAATGGGTGCGTCGCCTAGCAGTGGCGGTTCAAACCGAGCAGCCTCCGATCGAGAGCTCGGCGCCATTGTCTCAAGCGACATCGGAAAGAGCCCCCTTTGCGCCAACGGAAACTGCCCCAATCGCTCCTAAGTATTTTCCTGTTCCAACGGGGCAGCGGACTTTTACAAAAGTCCGCCGTGCCGTTTCTCGCGTAGTCTGTAGAGCGCAGCCGGCCGTGGGTAGCGCGTTCGCAGCTGCCGGAAGACGCTCGCAAGACTTCGAATTGGTTGCCCGTTTGTGATCCGAGGATGACCCCATACTTGGATTTGTGGTACGGATCCGAATGCTTGGCGTTGCTAGGCCCAAACGTTTGTGGAATTGCCCGGACCAAGAGCAATTCAGCGGAATGTAACCGCTGATCCGACCCCACGCATTTATGGGATCGGTAGGTGTTTTCAGGCCGCTGAGGTCATGCGCGCGAAGGCGCACTGGTCATGGATCAGGGAGATGATTTGCGGGACCATGCGCCAGGTATCGGCAAGTGCCAGATTGGCAAGCGGATCGCCAAGTTGCTCGATCCATGACGGGCCGCCGGTTACGGTGCTGTGTGCCAGCAATGCAGTGAGTGGGTAGCCGAACTCCGGTTCGGCGATGAAGGGCTTCCATGCCTCCATGTCCAGGTGCATGGCCGTGAAGAACCCGTTGGCGAAGTCCTCGAGCAGCACCTCGCCTTCCTCGGTGCGCATGTAGATCGGCGCGTAGGCCTCGGGCTTCTCGGCAAGCTCGATGCAGATGCGGTTGTAACGCTTGAGGATCGTCCGCCGCGCAGGCGCCGAACGCGCGCTTTGAGTGTGCTCGCGCAGGATGCTCTTGATCCAGAGGTCGGGGTCAATGGCGCTGGGGCCTGCGGCGACTGCGGCCAGGAAGCCGTCGATCGATGAGACGCCAGCTACGGGGGGATCAAGCTCGTCGAGCCATATCTCGAGCTGTTCGAGCGAGAGGGTCCGGCCCTGCGATGAGCGACTTTTGAAGTTCATGCCGCCAGAGCCTTTACCGGTTCTGCGGCCGGCCGCCAGTTCCACGGTAGCAAGATGTCCAATTCGTTGATCTTCACAGCGCCCGTGACGATGCGCTCCAGCACGTCATTCAGCCAGGTGTAGGGATCCAGGCCGCCCAGGCGAGCCGTCTGCAGAAGGGATGCCATGACAGCCCATGTCTGGGCTCCTTCCTCGCTACCAGCGAAGAGACTGGACCGGCGGCCTTGGGCCACATTTCTCATTCCGCGCTCGACGGTGTTGGTATCGACCTCGATCCGGCCGTCTTCCAGGAACAGCGTCAGCCCCTTCCAGTGGTTGAGCGTGTAGCGCATGGCCTTGGCCAGATCGGACTTCGGCGACAGGCCTGGAAGCATGGTGTCGATCTGCGTCTTGATCTTCGCCATGACGTCGGCGGTTTCGGTCATGCGAGCCTGGAGGCGCTCTCCGGCGCTGCCTTTGCGCACACGCGCCTCGACCGCGTAGACCTCACCGATCAGGGCGATGATCGCCGCTGCCATCGGCGATGGCGATTTGCGGTACGCATCGACGAACTTGCGCCGGGCATGGGCAAGACAGAAGGCAAGTGTGATCTTGCCCCGGCCCGGACCACTGCGCACGAGGACCGGCATGCGAGTTTCATCGCAGAATATCCGGGATTGGCTGTGGATGTAGGCAAGCAGGCGATCGTAGAGCGCCTTCACCCACCATGCGATCTTTCGCATCCAGCGGCTCGGTAGCGCCCGGTCGAGGATGACGCCCTGACCTGCGAGCATCTGCAGCTGCCGATTGAGCGGGATTGACCAAGCGAAGCGCGCCGTCGCCATCCAGGCTAGCGTCGAGGTAGTGACCATCGAGCCCGGGATCGCCCGGCGTGGTGCTGGCGCCTGAACGACGCCCTCCCGGCATTCCCGGCAGGCATAGCGAGGACGCACCGTACGGATGACGCGGACAATGGCCGGCACCCAGTCGAGTGCTTCGCTGGCATCTTCACCGATCCTGTGGAGCTTGCCGGCGCAGCAGGGGCAATCCAGCGTGTCGGGATCGATCACGCGCTCCACCCGCTCAATATGGGCCGGCAGTGCCATCAGGCCTCGCTTGCGGCGGCGGCGACTGATTGCAGGCTTTTCTTCGGCGTTGCCATCGTCGTTGGCTGCGGCGGCCGGCGTGGCGACCAAGTCGCCGAGATCAAGGATTCCCTGGTCGCCCAGGACGGCGCTGGCGCGTTCTGAACGGCTGCCGAAGGCCTGATGGGTCATGCCTTTGAGCAGCGAGCGCAGCTGGGAGTTTTCTGCCTGGAGTTCACGTACCAGAGCCGCCATTTGCTTCATATCTTCAGGGAGATTGTTGGCTTGGGCGGGCATGGCTGACTATACCACACCGGCTCCTCGCCGCCACAGAAAACCGCAGATATCAGCCAAAAATCAGCGGCCTGCGCGTCTCGGGCGAGGGCAGCTTCTTCCAGTCCAGGCCCGACAGCAATGCTATGCATTGCGGTCCGCTCAGGACCATCGTGCCGCCTTGCACGGCCGGCCAGTAAAACCTTCCTCGGTCGAGCCATTTCGTCGCCAGGACCGCGCCTGACCCGTCATGACGGAGCAACTTCACCTTATCCGCGCCCTTGTTGCGGAACACGAACACATCGCCCGCACAAGCATCATGCCCCAGCACGTGCGTCACCAGTCCCATCAATCGGTTAATCCCGGCTCTGAAGTCGACCGGCTGTGTCGCCACGAAGATCCGTACGCTTCCGTCGATCGGGATCATTCCCGGATCGCCGCCAGTACCGCGCGCAGGTGGTCCATCTCAACCGCCCCCCGGATCCGAACCGTCACATCGCGGACGATCAGTTCCAGCCCGGCGCCTTCGCATCGCTCCTCCTGGGCGACCGTTACCGGCACAAACCGCATTTCCTCAACCGCGCCCGCCGCGCGTGCATGTCGCCGCCAGTAGTGCAGTAGGCCCAGGCCGACGCCGTTCGCGCGCGCAACCTGCGACACCGTCACGTCAGGAGCAAAACTCTCCGCGACAATGCGGTCACGTTCTTCATCAGGCCATCGTTCATAGCGGCGGCGCGCCGGCCTCAAACTCTCGATCAAACGCGACGCCGCACTGTGCGACGCACAAGTCAAACCGCCGTTTGACCCTGCATCAATTTCTACCGACATTGCCCGATCTCCTCATCGTCTCGGGCGAGCCTAATCATCAGCAAGCTTTCCGAATACGTGGGGCGGGTGCAGCGGTTACAGCGGAATCGGGAACGGCCCACGCGTACGACCAATCGGCGGAGGAGGCCGCTGGCAGGCCGAACCACACCGGATCAATCTCGCACTTGAACCGGTTGACTTTCTGAAAGGCATCCACCGGCGAAAAATCGAACAAGCCAAGCAAAGCGAGGCGCATTTCCGCAAACAAGCGGCACGCGTTCAATCTCGAGAGGCGTAGGCGCTGGCGGCGCAATCTGCTTTTTTCGGATCAGTAGTTTGGTTCTTGTCGAGACCATTGTTTTGTCTTGGGTGAAAAACTGCCGCGTTTGAGAAGCGGCTTTTTGCGATTTTGCTGATCTCCAGTGATGCGGCGTGGAGGCGCTTATCAGTGAAATATGACCTATGGCGAACTTATCGAACATGCGCGCTGCTGCACCGGCTGGCAATTTTCCGTGGCGGCACTCCCGCAGACCATGTGCTCGTCCGCGACCCAGTGCCTCAGTTGATCGAGGCTGTGCGCCATCTTTCGGAAGAGGGCACCTGAGATGAAAAGCGAAAAACCGCGCGGTAACCGGCGACACAAAAGCGCCGGGATTCACTGAGAACCGGTGGGTACGAAAGACCGGCGGCAGCAGGCAAGAGCCGAACTGCCGCCGGCCAGCGGAACATCTTTTGCATGCTCAGCTCCACCCCCGTGAAGCCGGCAGTTTATCGAAAATGAAGTGTCGTCACAATAAATAACAATAGGTAGTCCTGTGATCGAGACAACTTCCCAAATAGCTTGGCACGATCCCAAGGTCATCGTTGCTCATCATACAGCCAAACGAACACGAAGTAGGCACTGTCCGGCCAGTCGTCCTCAAGCGGTCATTCACTCGTGGGATTACTCCCGGCTGCGCGGCAGGCCCCCAATTTTGATTCTCGCGTTGTTTTGTTTGCCTTGTACGACCTGCCCAGCCTGGCAAGGCAGGGACAAGCCAGCGTAAAGGCAGGCAATAAACGGCAGAGAGCGCGGGGCGGCGGGCAAAAGGACCGCGTCTTTTCAGCGAATCCTTGTCTTCTGGGTACGTCGCGCCGATGGCTCAATCTTCCATGGGTTTCGTTTTCCAACCATTTTACTTTCAAACCGGTGGTATGATTGATAGGGGGTCTTTGAGTGCGGCGTATCTTTCAACGCTTTTGCGACCGTTTTTTGGAATCGCCGTACTCACTTTTCCGAAACCCACAAAGATAGAGTGCTTGCTTCCGGCAAGGCCAAGGCCTGTGCTTTTAAGCGCTGAGGCGCGGGGTTCTTGTTCCATCCGCTCATTGAGCTCTTCGTGACCGAGCCCTCGTCATTACCTACCGGCTTTAGCTCACGCGAACCGACCCACCTGGTTGGCCGCCATGGCACTGCCATGCTCCATCTTCTGGCTCACCATGTCGTCCTGGAAACGGCGAAGTAGCCTGCCGTTCCAATAGCTCCGCAATCTCGGTAGAACTTGCGGAGATAAGCCGGCCAGACTCGAAGTTGCCAAAAGATTTGCCCGCGCAGCGTGTGGTTGTTCGACGGAAATTTCGGCGAGCCTGGCAGTGGCAGCTGGAAATCTGCGCGATAAGAAATGTATGAAAGTGAGAGGGGACGCCAGGGGGCGGCAAGTGCTCACGTGCCTGATTCCATAAATTACGCCTCAGAGCCTTATTTCGTTCTGTCCAAGGAACGGGCGAGGCCATGAGATGTTCATCATTCATGAAAACGATGTACCTTACGACCGTCCTCGTGGTGGCGCTGGCCTGCGCTGCATGCGATGGTCCGCAAAAAAAGGCCGGGGCTACAAAAGATGAGCAGGCTGCCAAAGCTGCTGGGCAAGTGTACGAGGGGGATGGCCCGGCTGAGCGCGCCGGAGCGGCGGAAGACCGTATAAATCGCGCGGAGAGCAAGGCCAGGAAATCCCAGGCGGATGCTCTTGAAGATCAGGGCCGCGCTCTGCGGGCCAAGGCGGACGCGGATGCCAAAAAACTAGAGCACCAGGCGGATGAACTCCGGGCTGCCGCAAAGACGCAGGCAGATGCTCTAAAACAGCAGGCGGACAAGCTTAAGTCGGGCGCGCGTCAGTAGCTGCAGCTTTGCTTCAGTGTTACGGTCCTGCCACCTTGCTCAAAGCGACGGGCATAGAGGTCACTCAGCTTGCCCGATCAATGGAACAGTCTAGACAGCTTGTCGATCGTTTGCCGGCGATTGAGACACGAAGTCATGGGTGGTCGACGATGAAGACCTTGTGAGGGCAAGCTCGGCCAACATGTTGATCGAGCTTGGGTACCGCGTCGTGGATGCGGGATCGGGCGAAGATGCCGTGCGGATGCTGAACGAAGATCAGAGTATCGACTTGCAGGCACGGATCATCTCATGCCAAGCATTACGGGTACCGATCTTGCCGATAGAATAAGGGACGCGCTGCCCCACATCCGCATTCTCGTTATTTCCGGCTACGCCAATAGCATCGGCCTTCCGCCGGACGTTGCGCGGTTGACCAAACCTTTCAAACAAAGCGACCTGGCCTCGAGCCTCGCCCGGCTTTGAATGATCGTTCTGAAGAGCCGCAGGGCAGCGCAAGGCGACCGGCATCGGTCCATCTGTACTGGATGGATTCAAAATGATTTTCAGGCACAAGAGTGCCAAATTTGCGCAGCATCGAGTTTTCAAGCGCCAAAGTGGCGTCCGCAGGTTTCCCTAATCATTGCTTGAAGAGCCCGCGATCAGGGAACCCGGCCTTGCTACCCGGCTTTACGTTCCTGATCGCACCAGTCAGACAGGACACGATTTTGCCGCCCGCGAAGATCGAAAAGGTTCACGTTTGTCTCTGCATTGGCGGTGCGGCGTGAGCGCAAAAAGAGCCGCCGCCTCGCCGAATGCCGGCAAATACGAGGACGTGCTGGTCTCAAACGCCCGGCCAGACGAACTGAACCCTTGTCTCGCATTCTATTAGCTTGAGCGTTGCAGCGGTAATCGCGGAAAGGACGAAGCTGTGAGAATGTTGTCGTACCTTCTCTTTGCCGCCGCCACCTTCGTGGCAGGCTGCGCAGTCTTGGGTTACGGCTTTCTGACCAGTCTTGCGTGCGGCTACGCGCCGAGCGCCGATAGTTGCCATGGCTACCCCTGGCAGCTTAATAGCGACGATCAGCTATGGCTGGTAAAAATTCCGGCTATTCTTATCATTTGTCTCGTTGCCGGCGGTGTCATTGCTCGGCGCCAAGCTCGGCGCGGCGCCGACAACGACCGATAGGCGCCGGATACCGTGGCAGCCGGCCTGGCGAATTTGAAATTTACTGTTGACCTGCGGCCTGCAGGCGTCGCCGCCGATCTTTGTTAAGCGTGAGGGCATCGCGGCAGCCTCGCTTCGAGCAGGATTTCGCGTGGAGGCTATAGCCGGGCAAATGTCCACTATTGTTCTCTCGAACAAAGCATCGTCGGTTTCATTTTGTGGGTCATGATAATGTCCCAGGGACCAAGGCAATTTCAGCCAGTTTAAAACCTATTGGCTAGCTGGGAGATCGCCGCCGTGGGTTCGGCGCTTAGGTTCATAGCCGCGCTGCCGTTCTGGGCGGTAGCGGTCTTGCTGTCCATCCCGTAATGCGTGTGCATGTACACGACGGCTTTCATTCACAAGGAACAATGATCATGCCTTGGCTTTTTCGCCCAGGGCTTCCTCGGACGAAAGGCCGCCCGCGAGCCGCTTTGTAGGCCGAATTGATAGCTGGCGGTGAACAGGCATGGTAAGCGGACCCGCTGTCGCTCCAGCGAGAAAGCGTATTTGCCTACTCGGCTGCGCGGTTCGCTTCGGCATCCGAAGCACGGTCTTCCAGGGCTCTGGCGATCATCGCGGCAAGCGTTTCTTCAGCGCGAATACGAATTGCAGGGTCTTTCGCCTCGAGATCGTGACGGATCCATTGGGGTGTCCGTTCCAAAACCTGCGAAATGATCAATGTTATATCGTTGTCCATGCCGCGCCTATGGCGAAGTCAGAATCGCATGTCCAGATTTGGTGCTTTTTCGGGCGGGGCCCGGCGGCCAGCCTGGCCCAATAAATCTCGGCTTTTGTTGCCGCAGCTCCCAGCGCCAGGACCGGCAAGTGGAGACGTCTCGCATTTTTTTCAAGGCCTGCAGGGATATCCGCGAGCCAACGGGAGGGCCTCGAAGCAAGACGGTTCGCATCCATGCCCACGATCGCGTCCGCAAGAAGAGGGCCGGCGCGGCGGGCGAATTGGCAAAAGTTAACCTGGATCGAGGTCCGCCAGAAACCGGCTGGCTTGTTCGATGGTGGCGGCTTGGTCTTCAACAGTCTGGCGGTCCCATGTCGCGCAAGGCATTGCGAGGCGATGATTGTTTCGTAGCTTTTCGCGATGGCGTAGGGACAAGGATCTTCCTAGGAAATCCGAGGGAAACTGCAGGTCTTCTTCTAGGTTTCCCTGATGCCCATTGCGATATGGCCTAATGTGAAGCGAAAGATGTTGCCCGAGGCTATGGATCCGAATTTTCTTATATCGAACAGCCGGGTGGCGGCAGTGGTCAGTGATCCCCGCCTGACGGACAATCCGATCGTGGCTTGCAATGCGGCTTTCCTGGATTTGACGGGCTATGGCCGCGAGGAGGTTGTGGGCCGCAACTGCCGCTTTTTGAGGGGCGCTGGCACCGAGGCTGAACAAACCCAGCGCTTGCGTGATGCGATAGCGGCCCACCGCCCGGTAATGGTCGAGCTCACGAACTATCGGAAGGATGGGTCTGCCTTCTGCAATGCGGTCATGGTTGCGCCGCTATTCGATGCATCGGGAAATTTGCAGTACTTCCTGGGCTCTCAGATGGCCATCGACGGTACAAGTGGCAGCCGATTGGAGCGAGCGCGGGACCTGATGGAAAGCTTGTCGCCTCGCCAGCGGCAGATCTTGGAAGCTTTGGCGCGAGGCCAACTCAACAAGCAGATAGCGTTTGATCTGCAATTGACGGAGCGTACAATCAAGATGCACCGCGCCGCCATGTTGCGAGCGCTAGACGTTCGCACTGCCGCCGAAGCTATCCGCATCGCTGTGGAGGCAGGCTGCTAGAGCATCTTCCCGTCCGGTAAAATTACCTGCCGGCTCGAAAAAATTGCGATCAATCGGAACGCTTGAGCAGGGGATCCCCCGCAATCGGATAGTTAAGTGAGCTAGTGATCGCGCCGCGCGGCAAATCGGGCAATTTCAAGAAGCGGCGCTGCCGCGGGGCCAAATGGAGCCAAAGCCTCCGCGCATTGCGTTAGCAACCGTTCGGCTTCGCAGGCGGCCCCCTCCAAACCCATTACCGACATGGCATTTTGCCGTCCCCTTGCCGCATCCTTGCGCAAGGCCTTTCCGGCAACAGCAGGTTCGCCGGTCTCATCGAGAATATCGTCCTGCAACTGGAACAAAACTCCCAGGTTTTGCGCGAATGAGTCGAGGCGTCGACGCTCCTCCTCCCCGCAGCCCGCCAGAGCCGTTCCTGCCTCTACTGCAAACCGAAAGAGGGCGCCGGTCTTGCGGGACTGGCACTCGGTAAGCTGCTTCCGGCTGATCGTCCCGCCAGGATAGAGATCCATCATCTGGCCTCCGGCCAGGCCATCCTGCCCGATGGCCCGGCTGAGTGAGAGGACCAGACCGGCGCGCACGGCGCCATCTTCGTGCGTTCTTGGATCGGCCAATGTCTCGAAGGCAAGCGCAAGCAGGGCATCGCCGGCCAGAACGGCGGTAGCCTCGTCGAAGCGGCGGTGCAGGGTTGGCCGTCCTCTTCGAAAATCGTCGTCGTCCATGCAGGGAAGATCGTCGTGAACCAGTGACTGCGCATGGACGCATTCGATAGCGGCACCGGCGCGCAGTGCCTGCTCGCGCGATCCGCCTAGCATTTGCGTAACCGTCAGAATGAGCATGGCTCGAAAACGCTTGCCGCCTCCCATCGCCGCCAGCCGCATGGCCTCAGCGAGCCTGGGGCTGCGCCCGGGAGTGCGGCCTATCGCATCCTCGAGGACCGCGTCGATTTGCTTTCGCGCCGCGGCGAATGCGCCAGCGAAAGATTTGGTCACGTCCGTCTCCAGCGAAGCCAGCGAGACAGGCTTGAAGCGTATATGCTCCTCAACGCCGGGCGTTTCCACCAGCGAGAAGCCCTTTGCCTCAAGCCAGCGGCAGACCTGCGTGATGGCCTCCTCAGGCGCCGAAGCGGCCGCGCTCAGCCCCACCACAGTAGCAGCATCGATCATCTGACCGGTGAGATCGGCTGCGTCTTCGATTAGATAGGATTGTTTTGCGCCAGCCCCTCTGGCTGTCTCGGTAAGACGCCGGGCATTCGAAGAGGTCCGGTCTCCCACGATGAGCATGATATCGCAGCGCGATGCGATTTGCACGACGGCGGCTTGCCGGTTGGTCGTGGCATAGCAAATGTCGCTCGACCGCGGGCCTTGGCAGTCGGCAAAGCGCAGTTTGATGGCACCGACAATTTCCGCGGCGTCCGAGACCGAGAAGGTAGTCTGGATAGCGTAAGCGATTGCAGTATCCTTCTCCAGCAACAAGGCTTCGACTTCCTGCGGTGTCGCCACGACCGATATCGACCCTGCCGGCACTTGCCCCAAGGTTCCGGTTATTTCAGGATGTCCAAGATGGCCGACGAGAACGATATGGCGTCCCAGGCGGTGCCAGAGCGCTACTTCGGAATGGATTTTGGCGACCAGCGGACAAACAGCATCGACAACGCGCAGCCTGCGCCTTTGCGCTTCATCCTTGACGCCCTGAGCACTGCCGTGCGCGGAAAGGACAGTCACCGCACCTTCCGGGATGGCGCTGATGTCCTGCACGAAGATGGCGCCCCTTCGCTCCAGTCGCTCCACGACCTGCCGGTTGTGAACGATGGCGCGGCGAACGTAAACAGGCGGTCCGTATGTTGCGATTGCATCTTCTACAGCTGCGATCGCTCGCCTAACGCCCGCGCAGAAGCCGCGGGGATTTGCAAGCAGCACGGTACGCGGAGCGCCGGCGAGGCCTTTCGAGATCTCGTCGTGCTGGTCAGCTGGCATTTTTCGATCCTATCACAATTTATGATCCCTGCTTTTTCAAAGTGTTTCCACCCTCCCTTTTGGACAGGTTGCCGAATGCATGCGACTGCGTAGCGCTGCCTGGCAATCGAAAAGAATACGGCGGATTCATTAATGCCTGCTGCGACTTCAGCTATTGTCATAGGATCGGGTTTCGGCGGCTTGGCGCTGGCGATCCGGCTTCAGAGTGCCGGCATCGCAACCACAATCGTGGAAGCGCGGGACCGGCCAGGGGGCAGGGCTTACTGCTGGAAACAGGATGGGTACACCTTCGATGCAGGCCCCACTGTCATAACCGACCCGTCGTGCCTGGCCGAATTATGGGCGTTGTCGGGCCGCTCAATGAGCGATGACGTGGTCCTGCGGCCCGTCGACCCGTTCTACCGGTTGATCTGGAACGATGGGACCTGCTTCGACTATTCCAGCGATCAAGCTGCTCTAGATGCCGAAATAGCCAAGCTGAATCCCAATGACGTTGCAGGATACCAGCACTTTCTTGCCTATTCGCGCGCCGTTTACGACGAAGCTTACGTAAAGCTTGGAACGGTCCCGTTCCTGAGTTTCAAGAGCATGATTGAGGCAGCCCCCGCACTTGCCCGTTATCAGGCGTGGCGTTCGGTATATTCGGCAGTTTCCAGCTTCGTTCATGACGAAAAGCTGCGCCAGGCCCTTTCGTTTCATACCCTTCTCGTCGGCGGCAATCCCATGACGACAAGCAGCGTTTATGCCCTCATCCATCACCTGGAAAAGCTGGGGGGCGTCTGGTGCGCGCAGGGAGGTACCAATGCGCTTATCGACGCGCTCGCAGTGCTCTTTGAAAAGCTAGGGGGGAGGCTGGTGCTGAACGAGAAGGTGGACACCATCACGCATTCGGGCGGCCGCGTCACCGGTGTAGTTACCAAGTCCGGGCGTTGCTTCGAAGCAGACCAGATCGCCAGCAACGGCGATGTGGTGGGCACTTACGCATTGATCGCAGATTCCAGCTACGCCGCTCGCCGGGTGAAATCCCTCAAGCGCAAGCGTTTTTCGCCGAGCCTCTTTGTCGTCCACCTGGGGCTAAAAGGAACGTTTCCCCACATTGCGCACCATTCGATCCTGTTCTCGGATCGCTACGGCCCCTTGCTGAAGGACATTTACTGCCAGGGCAAAGTTCCGCAGGACCCATCGATCTATCTGCACAATCCGGGGGCCAGTGACGAAAGTCTTGCTCCTGCCGGCAAATCCGCGCTGTACGCGCTTGCGCCGGTGCCGCATCTGGGATCCGCGCCAATCGACTGGAGTCTTGAAGGAGACGAGTACCGCCGTATCATCATCGATCGCTTGCGGGCCACTCTCATTCCCGACATCGATCAGCGGATTGAGCTCTGCTTCCATTATACCCCCTGCGACTTCCGCGATGACCTGGGAGCCCATATGGGAAGTGCTTTCAGCTTGGAACCGATCCTGACCCAAAGCGCCTGGTTTCGCGGTCACAACCGGGACGATCACTTTCCCAACCTCTATCTGGTGGGAGCTGGCACCCACCCCGGTGCCGGCATTCCAGGGGTCGTGGGAAGCGCTAAGGCCACGGCCTCCTTGATGGTGTAAGTTTTTGCCACGACATATTTGACACAGGGGCTGCCCTGCAGCCGGCGAACATCGAATAGCTTGAAGCAGTCTGAGTAGCTCCATACTGCAGAAACAATGGGCGAGGATGGGCACGCAGGAAGTTTTGGGACACAGGAACAGCGGATACCGCGCCGCCGATAGGCCAGGATGGGCTTTGTCAGCGCCGCTGGAAGATGACGTGCATGATAGTGACAGCTGTCCGCGAACCGCTTTCGAGCTTGATGCGCCAGCGCCTGCTGAGAACAAAAAGGATCGCGAATAATGAAAGCCCTATTTTCAGTCCTGATCATGGGAGCAGCACTGACACCATTGCCGGGGCTCGCCGCCGAAATTTCGACGCACATTCTGGACTTGACCCGCGGGGCAGGGGGCGCGGATGTACCAGTCGTGCTCTATCGCTCCGATCGGCAGGGGACATGGGTCGAAGCTTGTAAGGCAAAAACGGACAGCGATGGCAGGGTGCGTTCCTTTGGCGACAAAGAGCAGTTCGCACCGGGCGTCTACAAGCTCCAGTTCGATATGCGGGGCTATAGGACCGCAGGCGCAGAGCCGTTCTTTCCGGAAATCGACGTCGTGTTTCGCGTCACGGATGCAGCCGCCCACTATCATGTGCCAGTGGCGGTGAGCCCTTATGGGTATTCGACCTACCGGGGGAACTAACCGTTCCTAGAAGCGGCTCTATCATTAGGGCGCTGTTCCGAGAATAAAGCGCGCCGATGCTGAGCTGCCGCCAGTGCCTACGAAACCGGGCCTGCTGGCTATAGTCAGCGGTGCACGGCGAAGAGCCCGGTTCCATTCCCAGAAACCAGGTTGGGCGAGAGTTCGAGGCCGCAGCGCCCTCTTCCGTCTGCCGCACAGGCAGTGCGTTTGAGCGGCCGCACGATTGTTTGTCGCAGAAGCGGCCTTACCAGACGCCCGTGCGGCCTGATGCCCCCCTATCTGTCGGTGCCGCTAAAAACGGAAAAGGAGCATGCCGCTTGCGGCATGATCCTTTTCTATAAAAGAAACCTCCGCCGAAGCGGAGATTGTCTTTAATTTCCAGTGCCGGGCTGCGAGCCCTTGGGAGCCTTACCGTCTTCGATGCGCCCTTCGTTGCGAAGATCGCGGCCTTCCTGCGCCTTCTTCTGGCTCTCAGGGGACTTGCCATGCTCGTTGAGCTCTTCCTTGACGTAACCGGCGGCCTCTTTTGCCTTGCCTTCGATGCTCATGATCCTCTCCTTTGCTGATTTGATGATACGGTTCTATCCTTGAATATCGCGCCAGCCTCAACAACGGTTCCCGTAAAGCTATGATCCGGGCACCGGAACCGATTTGAAATGCGCAGTTCGAGGCAAGCCTCTGCCCGGAATATTGCGTGGAAGGCCGAACGATCAAGGGGTTAAACGGAGCGCGCAAGTCAATAGACGGCGAGCGCAGGGTAGACCCTTCTGCAGTTCCCTGATGTTTCTATCGGACCCAATACTCCGGCAGATTACATGCAGGAAGTTTTCGAAGAGCCGGCAATTGCATGGCCCTGTGCCTGAACATTTGCTCTACAGCCGTGCCATTCCGCCCCGCTTCCCCGGCCCGTTCGGTTTCTCTGCCAAACAGGCGCAAAATTGCTGATGATCAGCTCATTGACTTCTTCGCCTCGCTCGAGATCGTCCTCGTTGTCTCAATGTCCCTGATCTCGAATGCCGAGAAGATCTCGCACCGCCAACGTATTTGGATCGAGAGAAGGAGGTTGCCGCGCGCGCCGGCCAAGATCGCCGCCAGGCGCTCGAAGTCACCCCTATCGAACGCGCCGGCGCCGTAGCCGGTCCGCCACCCTCAGTGGCCGGATCGAGTTAGAACAGTATGTCCGCCCAGCCAAAGCGTTCGATGAACGCGTCCAAGAGCAGATGCTGCGGACGTTAACTAATATTCGAGAAATCAGTCGATGAAGATATTTGCGCTTTGACTGTTCTCTTTTAGAAATTTCACTGCTGTTAGACACTCTGTTTCAGTCCGAAAGCCAGACCCCTGGGCTATCAATACGCCGTTACTCGCCCGGAGGTTCCATCGCCAATCACCCCCAGCGAGCCGGGTAGAAGTTAGCATGACGCGTTCAGCTCGGAAAATACTGAAACAGGCCTTTCTTGGGGGCGTCAAAGAAAGAGTGAAGGAGCCGCCCTCATTCTCCCACTGCTCCCACTGATTGCCATCCGAAGGTATTTGTAGCGCGCCGTGATTGTCCAAGCGGGCGACGTTATGTGACTTCGAAGCTGAGGCGACGTCAGGTACGTACATAGGTCGCGCCGCATGACGCTGTTCGATACTACGGAGAAAATGTTCGCAGTAGTGGCCTGTTGTTACGTGATCTTGCTCGTAAGTTCCAAGATCATGTCCATTTCCGAAGCGAGCGTTTAATCGCTCGAAGATTGCAGGGTCATCGTCAGCCAAGTCGCAGATAAGCGCTTGTAGGATTCGTTCATGAGCAAGTACGCGACGCTCCAGTGTGGTTTCTTCACTTGGCTGGGCATTAGCGCCGCAAACAGGCGATTTCACTAACTCAGCGTCCTTCTCTCGGGGAGCGCGTACGAATTGCTCAGCCTCATCGCTTGCAGAAAAAAAAGCTGAAAAGGGGCTGCTTTGGTTTCTAGATTTGCTGGTCATTGGAGTCACCGCTTGAGCGGGAGCACTCAACTCTCGGTCGCCTCTTGCTCAAAAAAGGAAATGGCGATGTTTCGGATATGGGGGTTTTGGAACGATTTTCAAGATGAGTCGTAAATACTATGTCGTTAAAAAAAGAATATAAATCATTATCGATTAATTTTATTCATGACAAAATTTCAACATTTTAACATCATACTGTTCGGTGTAAGTTCAAAACGTTGTGCTTTTTGCAAAGGCGGAGGTCTAGCATTACGGCTGCGGCGCGCCATCGCCAACCCCCTGGCTGGTGCTTAGCTTATGCGGCTGGCGACATAAGTCTCCCCAACGGGTAAAGGGTTTATGGACCGCTTTCCATTAGGTCGGATCTGCGTATTCATTTCCAGCGCGGTGCTGCCCACAGGGACATGTGCGTAACATGCTCCCTCGACGGCGGTTTCGACGGCAACGCTCGGTACCGCGACTAGAGAGACCGGGTGCTTCCCCAAACCCCCTTTCCAAGCATCTGCGCGCGAACTTCCGACCGCTCATGACGGCGAGCTTCGCCAGAAGCGCGATGGAGGCGCCGGTGCAACCCCTTTCCCCGGACGCCCGGCACGAAAGGTGCGTTTTTTTTGTTGGCAGGCCTGTGACGAGCTCTCGGCGGGAATTTGAGATTTCTGGTTGAGCTTTAAGGCTGGCGTTGCAACTGCGCCAAAGGAGCTAGTGCGGTACAAAAATACGTTGGATATTCAAAGCGCAAGAGATGCAGAGTTCTCAAATGCCGCGGTGCGCCGGCACCGGCGTTTGGGAGCTTGCGAAGAATATCGGATGCCAGCCTCGCCTCGGGAACTGGAGGTCGGCTCACCGGAGGCGAGTTTTCCACCAGCACGCCTTATTGCCAGATGCCTGAAACAATCTCGCTTTCGAGGTGTTGAAACTTAGACTGTGTGTCCCCACGGTAGCTTGGCAACCGGTGCCCTCCGGTTCTTGAGGCCGCTCCTTCTTGTGGGGGCGGCCTCTTTAGTTTGGCAAAAGCGCAAATTTTCGTTTCCAGCTGGAACTATTCACAAAGGCCTACGATTAGTTCGGCAGGTGTCGGCGCTTTGCGCACTTTCGCGAGGAGTCGATGAAAACCGGTGCCGAGCGCCGGATTCACGAAAGAGACGAGGCCCTGCAGCGATGAAGCTGCAGGGCCTCTTTGCTGGCCGTGACACCGTTCGAAGCAGAAATTATCCGGCCGCTGCGCATAACAATCGGGGGAAGGGTCGCATGACCCTGCAGGGACCTGAAACTATTGCGTCAAGCCATAACAGCCGAGGCTGGGTGAGAACCGTCGCAAGAGTTTCTCGGGAAGGACGGGTTGAATAACCGGCGGGATAAGGCTTTTCAGCTGGCGGAACTTTGGCTTGGCGGGGACCGTTTCCTTTTAAAGGAGACCGAACGTGAAGGTTCAAACACCGAGCGAAGCTTCGCAACCCAAGGCGGCGGCTAGCGAGGACCAACAGGATAAACACGCCGCGAGCGTCCCAGAAGCCCGTGGCGCGGACCAGTCGGACGATGGCGGCCGGCCCGATCGTAGCAGTGGCGAACCGTCGCAGCGCGACGCGGACGCGGATTCCAATCTCCAGGCCAAACCGTCCGTGAAACAACGCGGCAATATCGCCGTGTCATCGCAGCCTGCAGACGATCCCAATCAAAAAGATCCGAATGAGCGAAGTGACATGATCTCCGAGCGCCGAAATCCTGGCCAGCATGGCGGCGGGGGCGACCCCGGCTGGAAACCGAGCGGGCGTCCATAGTTGGCCGCGGCACGCAGGACAGGAATTTGCTAGCCCAAAGCAGGGTTCGAGTACGGAAGCAGCGCCGCCGGCCGTCGCTCCCATGATGCTCCCGAAACCGCTGCCAGCCCAGCGCGCAAGGTAACCCTGTTTTAAGAGGGCGGCGGAGAAGACAATTGGTGAGCTACCCGCCCCGCGCGCGGTAGTGCTGCGTTCGAAGAATGCATATTGTTAGCCGCACTGCCGCCGCAAGACTTTACGCCTCAGCCGCTGCGGGTAGCTGCGCGTCGGTTTTTTCACAATTCAACGCGCGTAGGCGAAAACGAAACGATTGCCGGAGAACCAAATTTGCTTGCCGCATTTTGATGGGCGAATATTGCTCTTGATCCGCTAAGCAATAGGTGCACCTCGATAGCACGGCTGACTGCAAGGCTGAATTCAAGAGTAGCTGGCGCGCTGAAGTAAGCCGGCTGCATCAAGACACCTGAAACGATGCACCTGCTTGATGCAACCTATGAGCCCTGGCGCAACCGATGTGGAAGTCATTAGCCGTTTGCATGCGGTCGATAGGGCCTTGGGTGACCTTGCCTGCGGCAAGATCGCCAAGATGCAAATTGCGGCCCCTATGAATGCCTGTGCTTCGATTTGCACGGCGGCCCACGGTGTCCGTGTCGTTTGCATTCTCGGCTCGCACCTATTCCCCTGAAGGTTCCTGTCGGCGGAGATAAAGGACATAAGGCGGCTTTATCGCGAAAACACCACATTCAGGCATGGCCGGCCCAATTCTCCATTATTCCCTCTAGCGCCGGCGTCTCGTGCTCGTCTATACGGTGATAGCTAGCTGAAGTTCCTCAGCTCCGGCCAGAGCTGTTCGAGCGGAGGCCTCACTCCCTCGCACAGTGCAATAACTTTACCGTTTTCGTAGGCCATCGCATATCGTGACCAGGTCCTGTCAAGCAGCGTTACCTTTTCGCAATACGGTTCCAGTCCCGCCAGATCGTCCTGAACGACTACCAGATGGCGAGGGCGCTGGCCGCGCATTCCCCATAAGAAATATTGATTATGACCGCTGAGAACGGGCGGCAAGTGCCTGCCGTATAGGTCGAGCGCTGCAGCTTCGCCGTAATTGTCGACTTTGATGCCCGTTTGCGCGCGCAGCGGGGCGGGAAGGTGGTGCCACGCTGTCTCGACCTGATCGGTGAAGTCGTGCCAGCCTAACTGGTCCGCGAAAACCTGCGGCAGAACGGTGCCTTTAAAGCTGCGTTCCTGCTGCTGAGGGGCGATGCCGATTCTGCCCATGTAAGCAGCGAGTGCGGCTGGCGAAAGGATTGGGAGCGCCATCGGCGCCAGAGCGGCGGAAATGATGACTGCTGTTAAGATCCCGAGGCCTGCGATGACCTTGCCCGGCCCGCCTTTTGCAAGAGGCGCCAGGCTGACTGCGCCGATAATGAAAAGCGAAGGGTAGAGGGGGGCCAGGTAGTAGTCCTTCCCGTGGCCAAGCCTGACGATGATGAACACGGTGACTGCCGCTATGGTAACGAAACGCAGGTCCCTGACCCGGCCCAGCACGAAGGGTGCGACAAGCCCGGCGGCGCATAAGGGTGCTAGCAGCAGGTTCATCACCAAAACCTGGTTTGCCAGGAACGGAAGAAGGGCCACATCTGCGTTTTTGCCTCTGGCAGCCGCGCCCAGCTCAAGGAAGGGAAAGCCGTGCGCCAGTTGCCAGACGAAGGAGGGTGCTGCGATCGCTGCTGCAAGAGCCAGGCCCTTCCATAACGCCGGGCGCAGCAAAATGCGCCGCTCTGGTGTCAGGAGCACGCCAAGGGTCAATCCTACCAACCAGAACGCCATGGCGTATTTGATCTCGAGCGCCGAACCGGCGACCAGCCCGGCAAGCAAGAGCGCCCGGTCGTCCCCGGATCGAAGCGCTTTCGTGAGCAAGTAGGCGATAGCGGTCCATCCCAAAGGATCGAAAGCCGATGTGTTGAGAGTGGCGGTAAGACCCATCAGCATAGGCGAAAGCGCACAGGCAACCGCCGCAAGCGCCATGGCGAGGGAATTTCCACCCAGGAGCCGAACAAACCGCACGGAAAGCCACACGAGCAGCCCGGCCGCGATCATGGCAGGAAGCCGCACCCCCCAGGCGCCAAGTCCCAATTTGAACAGCCCTGCGGCCATCAGGGGCACCCCCGGTGGCTGGTCGACATAACCCAGGGCTGGGTGCTGACCGCAGACGATGAAGTAAAGTTCGTCACGGAACAGATCGTATCTTGCGCCAAGAGCGGCATGTGCAATGAACACTAGCAGCGCCGGTACGCAGGCCGCCAGATCGACAGGCGCCCGATCAGGTTTAGTCGTTATTGCCATGTCCTCGGGCACTGCCTTTTCCGAAACAACCTATATCCCGGAATTGCATAGAAAAGCAGCTTATCTCAAGAGCCAGGCAAGGAGCACGGCGAACATAGCTTCGGGTAATGCATTGCATCTACGCCAGCTTCCCCTCAGGAGGCCTGCCGATGGTTCGGACGTTAACGCAATTGCGTTGTTCTGCTTGCGAATGCGTCGAAAGGGTGCGGCGGGTTTGGGTGCAACGCGCGCCGCTGCAAAATTCGGCCCGAGCTGCGAGCGTTCTTGAGTATTCATGAAGATCGTGATCGTCGCGGGGATATTATGCCCGGACTGGTCCCCGCTGCCGAGACACTCAATTCAATCCCTGGCCGTGCGCCAGCGGCAAGCGGGGATCATCCGTCATGTTCGCTCAGGCTCTCGGTAGCTGTGCTGTCTTAAGGTCGGTGTGCACCGCGCGGGAACATTTCGCGCTACCACTCGTCCACAGACGATGACTCGCGGCTCTGTAAAACGCATCGCTTTCAAGATCTCCCTCGCAGCATTGGCCGCGTTGATCGCACTGCTTGTGTTGGTTGCATCATTTCCGGTCTCGTGGCTCAAGAACCCGGTCGAGCACTTGCTCAGCGACAAGATAGGGAGGCCGGTCACAATCGCGTCGATGGACCGAGAAAACTATTTCTCCCTGAACCCGGTAATGCGAATGGCAGACATTCGCGTGCCGCAGGCCCAATGGGCAGGTTCTGGAGATATGGCGACGATCGGCCTCCTGCGGCTTAGGCTGCATGCCCTGTCACTGCTGACCGGGAAGATCGACGCTGACATTCTCTCGGCGCGAGGCGTCAGGATGAACCTGGTGCGCCGCGAGGATGGGCGAAAGAATTGGGAGCAGCCGGGGTCGGGCGCTAAGGCGGGAAATAGCACGGGAATGACCGTATCGAACGTCGAGGATGGGCTAATTACCTACCGCGATGGTCTTCAAAAGCGCAGCTTTTCCATTTCGGTTCAAGTCACACCCGAGAAGGGGCTCGCGGCAAAAGGCACCGGGCAAGTGGACGGCGCGCCGGTGCGGGTGGCGATCCAGGGCGGGGTAATGGATACCGCGCAGCCATGGCCCTTCGATGCGAGGATCGAGGGCACGGCGCTGGCTATCCATGCTTCAGGCAAGATGGCCGGGCCGCTTCGCTTCGATGACATGGATTTTCGAATGACGGCGCGGGCGGACGATCTGAAGCGGATCGACCGGATCATTGAGGCGGGTCTGTTCGGTACTCAAGCGGTCGATCTCGCCGCGGACGTTACTCATAGAAACAAGACCTGGTCTGTCCGTTCCCTGCGGGGAACTATCGGAACGAGCACGCTCACCGGATCTGTGACCGCGCTCAAGCAAGACGAGCGAACCAAGCTCGATGGTCGCTTGCGCTTCGCCCGCCTCGACTTTGACGATCTGGCAAGCAATGAAGGTCATGCCAGGGCCCTGAAACTTGAACAGGCGCAGGGTTTGCGGCTGGTTCCGAACACGCGGGTCAATATCCGGAAAATTGACAAAACCGATGGCCGTATCGCGGTCAACATCGATCGTGTGGTCGGCGGACGACGCCCATCCTCAATCACCGATCTCTCGGCCGTCCTGACCTTGGACAACCGGTTGTTGACAGTCGAGCCGCTACGTATCGGCATGAAAACCGGGGAGATCACCGGCAAGGCGATCGTCGATCAGAGAGACGGCAGGCCAGTCCCGCGCGTGACGCTCTCCCTCGACTTGAAGCACAGCGACATTTCCGCGCTCGCAGGCGGGGGAAGTGCGGAGGTGACCGGACGAATAGACGGGCGGGTTCGGTTGGAGGGAAGTGGCAGCACGATCCGGGAAGTGGTGGGAAATGCCGATGGCTCGATCGGGTTGGCGGCAAAATCGGGATCGCTTCCCTCCAAGATCGCCGCTTTGATCGGCTTCGATATCGGCAAAGGAATACTGGGCGGCGATGCCGGCCGTTCGTCCTTGCGCTGCAGCATTCTCAAGCTGGATATGCGCGGCGGGCGAGGAACTGCCAATCCCTTGCTGATCGATACCAGCGTAAGCCAATCGCGTGGAACCGGCACGGTTACGTTCCCCGACGAGCGCCTTGCCCTCACCTTGGAGGGCACACCCAAGACCGATGCCGGGCTGCGTTTTCCAGGCCCGATCAATGTGAGCGGAACGATCCGTGATCCTGAGATCATCGTGCCCAAGCAGTCCAAATCGGTGGGGGCAATCGTCAAGATGATCGGGCGCGCGATCAGCGGAAAATCCGGGCCTATAGCGCCCGATGCCGATTGTAGCAGCCTGATCCGCGCGGCACTGGCAAAGTAGACGGCCAACTGTATCGGGGACCTGGGAGTGGCCCTTCAGTTGGCCAAAGCGTAGGCCCGGCAATGCTCAAGGTAACCTGCCTCATGGCGGGCGGCGAGTTCGACAACGGAACGCCAGAGCCAAGACGGCGCATCAAGGCCCGAAAAACGACCTTTTCTCAAAACGTGCAGCCAATCGCTGCGCACCCCATCGTCCATCTGGCGCGCATGGGCCTTGCCCACGACATGCGCGAGATAGCGTGCCGCCTTCTGCGCCTCGGTCCGCGAGAACTGCTCGACCTCGATCTTGAGGTCTTGCGGCATCAACTCCCTGACGAACATCGAATGACCAAGCAGCCGCGCCGTGGCCATACGCTGACCGAGATGGGGTGAAAGCGCAAGAGCAGCCGCAAGCACGCGCTGGGCCGGTTCGCTTGGCATCGTTGCACCGGGCGCCGCGGGAGCGATAGGATCGACCGCTTCCTTGAGATCGATCAGTGAATAATCGATAGTATCGCGCCCCTTGAGCCCGACAATTGCGGCGAACCGAAGCAGCCCGAGCGAACTACATCCTTTCATCCAGTAAGCCGCATCCGCCATGAACGGCTTACGGTCCTCTCCCTTGCGGTCGAGCGAGAGTATCATGCGGCTGACTGGCGGGTGGATCACGATCTCGCGCAAAGCGTCCCGCTCATTGTCGTCTAGCGGCCAGAAACGCTTGCCGATCGGAATGGCCGGCTCGACATCCTCCAGGCGCTCCTTCGCGAGATGCCGCCACTTGCGACTGATGGCACGGCGGCGGACCGTGCGGACGACTTCCGGCTCCTCCTCGCACGCCATTCCTTCATCGTCAGGGGATACAAAGGCGCGTTCATAGCCTTCGATCATCTCTTCCATCATTCGCGCCGTGATCACGCCTGGGAGGTCCGAACCGCGCGCAGCGGTTGCCAGCGAAAGACCCAGACGGATCAGATCGTGGGCGGGATTGCCGATCACCGCTTGATCGAGGTCGCGGATCTGGATGGCGACCTTGCCTTTGCCGTCAGCGATCGGGCCCAGATTGCCGAGGTGGCAGTCGCCGCAGATCCACACCGGTGGCCCTTCGGGAATGACCCGTGCAGACGCTGTGTCCGCCAGCCATTCATAGAACCGCAGCGTGTTTCCTCGAACGTATGCATGTGCAGAGCGGGCCATCTTCAGATCCCTGCGGGCGTGCAGGATGGAAAGGCGTTGTGCTGGGTCAAAATTCTTCATCGCGCAATGAACGAGCAACAAAACCGCTAGTTCCGCTCGCCTCAGAGCCAGCTGGAGAACCTGGGATATTTAGCTCATCCCCGGCTGGCTCAAGGCGGCAGTCCGAACGCACGCCGCCGATCGCAGGTAATCACGGAGACCTCGGCCCTTGGCAACAGCATAACCGAGCGGCCCCTTGAACGAGAGCAGCGTTCGATCCATCTGGCGCGGGCAAGTCTTAAACATGCGAGCTAAGGATACGATGACCACAGATTCCGCTATCGCCCCTGAAACCCGCGCCTTTGAGGCGGACGTTTCCAAGCTCCTGCACATGATGGTTCATTCGGTTTACTCGGACCGGGACGTTTTCCTGCGCGAGCTGATCTCGAACGCTGCCGATGCGTGCGAGAAGCTGCGCTACGAAGCGATCGCGGAGCCATTGCTTCTTGGAGAAGATCCGCAGCCGCGGATCACCGTGACGCTCGACAAGGAAGCAGGCACGCTGACGATTGCGGACAACGGCATCGGCATGACCGCCGCCGACATGGGCGAGACGCTCGGCACCATCGCGCGCTCCGGTACCAAGGCTTTCATGGACCGACTTTCTGCAGAAAAGGGCACTGAAGGGCAGCAACTCATCGGCCAGTTCGGTGTCGGTTTCTACTCTGCCTTCATGGTGGCAGACAAGGTCGAGGTGGTATCACGCCGAGCGGGTGAAACCCAAGCGGCCACTTGGTCTTCCGATGGCCTTGGCACTTACACTATCGCACCGGCAGATCCTGCACAGGCTCCGACGCGAGGGACGCGGGTGACGCTGCATCTTCTCGAGGACGCAGCGACCTATGCAGAGCGTTACAACATCGAGCGGATCGTCAAGGCCCAGTCCGGCCACGTTCCGGTTCCCATCTTCATCGAAGAAGCCGGGAGCGAGGAGGAAGCAGCCCAGGTCGCGGATGGTGCAGCGCTATGGACGAAGTCCAGGTCGGAGATCAGCGAGGAAGACTACATCGATTTCTACCGCAGCGCGGCGGGTCAGTTCGACAAGCCGGCTTTGACACTTCACTACCGTGCCGAAGGCCGGCACGAATATTCAGTGTTGACCTTCATTCCGGAGAGCAAGCCGTTCGATCTGTTCGACGCCGATCGAGGCGGACGCATCAAACTTTACGTGCGCCGGGTGTTCATTACGGACGAGGCGGAGATCCTGCCCCGCTATCTTCGCTTCGTGCGAGGACTTGTTGATTCCGCCGATCTTCCCCTCAATATGTCGCGCGAGATGATTCAGGACAGTCCTGTCCTGGCTGCAATCCAGAAGGGGGTAAGCAATCGAGTCCTGTCCGAACTCGAAAAGCTCGCCGCTGCCGAGCCCGAGCGCTACCAGGCAATCTGGGACAATTTCGGATCCGTGCTGAAGGAAGGGCTGTACGAGGATTTCGCGCGGCGCGAGACGCTGCTTGGTCTCGCCCGTTTCAAGACTACCGCCTCGGAGGGCCAATGGCGTTCGCTGGAGGACTACGTCGGTTCGCTGAAGGAAAACCAGACGGCGATTTTCTACGCGGTGGGCAATGATATTGAGCGGATCGCGAATTCCCCGCAGCTCGAAGGCTTCAAGGCGCGCGGCATCGAAGTCCTGCTTTTGCCCGACCAGGTCGACAGCTTCTGGACAACGATGGGCGCGGACTACAAGGGCAAGCCGTTCAAGTCAGTTACCCAGGGCGCGGCCGATCTTAGCCTCATTCCCTTGGCGCAGGGCAGCAGCGAGCCTGAGGATATTGGCGAAGACCTTGCAGGTTTCATTGCCTTTGCGAAGGAAGCTTTGGGAGACCAGGTGTCCGATGTGCGCGTTTCGGACCGCCTCACCACCAGTGCCGTCTGCATAGTTGCACCTGACAACGCGATGGATCTCCAGCTTGAGAAGATGTTGGCCTCGGCAGGCCGGGCACCCGAGAGGGCGAAGCCCGTGCTCGAGGTCAACGCAGGTCATGCCTTGATCGCGAAACTCGCGCGGACGGACGCTGGCGCCGATGAACGGCGTGACCTTGCGTTTCTCCTGCTGGACGAAGCACGGATCGCGGAAGGCGAGGCGCCGGCCGATCCGCGAGCGTTCGCGCAGCGACTCGAGCGCCTGATGACCAGAACCCTGGGCTAACGAGGGAGGGGAGCCGTCTGGCTCCCCTCGTTTGTCCGCCTGGCGTTCGGCGCACGTAAAATGGCAGCCGGCAACGCGAGAAGACGCAAAGCGGATCCTGGCCATGGCCGGATGTAACGCTCGGGCGCCCGGCGCCCGGGCGAAGTGAATATGGTGCTGCAGGAAATTGCCTCACATCCGGCCTCGCTCGGATGCACACCCCCGGAAAGAAACTTGCCTCGATACGTTTTGAGCGCTGCCCCTGCGCGAAATCGGGCCAGATCTCCGGCGCGTGCCCGGCGCACGGATCTAGGCCTTTCCGGCAAATGGCAGCATCTTTACGGGCGATCTGCGAGCTGAGACATAGCCTATGCGAGCGTGAAACCGCCGTGGCCTTGATCGCATGCACCGCCGGATGGATAGAGCGCCAATAGCTTCGGGGTCCCGACGACAAACACAGGCCGCGACCCTTGTGGCCGTGCAAAGATGCATCCTCCCGCACCATGAGGAGCTAGCCCGGTTCCTGCCGCTTGCTGCGACCAGCAAAAGCTCTGCATTTGCGCGAAGCCGGTCCATCCTATATCGGTGCGGGGGCCTTCGAGACACTAGCCAATCAGGCATCTCAATCTCGAGCATAAAGCGCGGAAAAATCATAAGTGCAGCAGGACGTAAAAACAGCGATAGTCGAGGGGTTTGCAAATCCGGCAAATGCATTGAAAGGGTCGATGCAAACGATTGCCTATATTCTGGCAGTCGATGATGTCCCCGCCAATCTGGTCGCCCTAGAGGCAATGCTGAAGCGAGACGATGTTGTAATCCGCAAGGCCAGTAGCGGGGAAGAAGCTTTGGAGCTGCTGCTGGAACATGAATTTGCCTTGGCACTGCTGGACGTGCAGATGCCGGGAATGAATGGCTTTGAACTGGCCGAGCTCATGCGAGGCACCGAGCGTACGCGCCAGGTGCCGATTATTTTCTTGACCGCTGGTGACGCCGACAGTCGGCGTCAGTTTCGCGGGTATGAGGCAGGCGCAGTCGACTTCATCCTCAAACCCGTTCAGCCCGATGTACTGCGGAGCAAAGTACAGGTCTTTGTCGATCTCTTCCTTCAACGCCGCAACGTTGCGGCTGAGCGCGACGGACTGGCTGATATCGCCGTGGCTTTGGCCGAGGCCGACGACGCCAAGGATCAGTTCCTCGCTATTCTCGCGCATGAACTGCGCAATCCGGTAGCCGCTTTAATGAGCGGCCTCGATCTGCTCGACCGGCCGCGCACCGAGGAAGGCTCGCGCGAGATCCGTTCGCAGATGCGGCGCATGGTCTCTCACCTTGGACGTCTGGTCGAGGACCTGCTCGATGTCTCTCGGATCAAGGAGGGTAAGTTTGCCCTGCGATTGGCTCCGCTAGATCTGCGAGATGTCGCCGCACTCGCGCTCGAGGGCAGCGGGCATGCCGTGAGGGCTGGAGGCCACCGCCTGATGCTCGATATTCCGGATCGGCCGCTGGAGATGACAGGGGACTTTTCAAGACTGGCCCAGGTGCTGGCAAACCTCCTCGTCAACGCAGCCAAGTACACGCCGATCGGCGGCAACCTTTCGCTGAGTATCCAGGATGCCGGCGAAGCTTACAGCATCTCGGTAAGTGACGACGGTGTGGGCATTCCTCCAGCCATGCAGTCGCGCATCTTTGAAAAATTCGCGCAAATCGAACGCGCTGGCTCTAGCTTGCAGGGAGGCTTGGGCCTCGGATTGGCGCTGGTGAGGCACTTGGTGGATCAGCATGGCGGAACGATTTCGGTTATAAGCGAGGGGGAGGGCAAGGGTGCCAACTTCATTCTGACCTTGCCCAAGCATCCCTTGATTGCGGTCGATCCTGCGGCGTAAGTATTTGCCAGCTTCGGAGCCAGGCCTGGTATATCTCAGGCGGTTCCGTCAGTGGTCTGGTAGGTGCAACGGGATGAAAACCCCTGAGTTGTAGCAGGAGAGAAGCGGCGAATTTAAGTGTCGAGAAAATTGTGCGTTTGGGTTGACGTCACGCAAATCGATTTCAACGCCTTAACTTGTGCAGCGGCAGCCAGATGCTTTTTACGGATGGTGCGGGATCGCTCACGGCGCCCGATGATAAGACCAGGACGATGGCTTGCGTTATTTTCATCGCTCAGCGCTAAATTTGCACTTGTGCTGCGTTGCAGCATGACGGAACATCGAAGCGCCTTTCAGGCATCCTCTCCCAAACTTTTCAAAGCCGGCCCAAGTGGCCGGCTTTTCTTTTTGATAAAACAGCGCCTCAATTTCCCGGAGTAGATAATGAAGATCGGCAAGACGCAGATCGTGATCGTCGGAGGGGGCGCGGCGGGGCTCGAACTCGCCGCCAAGCTGGGAAGGCGCTACGGGCGTAAGCACCACGACATCATCCTGATCGATCGCAACCGCACGCATATCTGGAAACCGCTGCTCCATGAAGTTGCAACGGGGTCGCTCGATGCCAACATGGACGAGGTAGGCTATCGCAGCCACTGCCATCGCTGGGGCTATCGCTACTTCTACGGGACGCTCTCCTCAATCGATCGCGCGGCGCGCCAAGTCCATCTGGCCCCGGTCAACGACGACACCGGCAGGGAAGTGGTTGCCGCCCACACCATTCGCTACGACTATCTGGTGCTGGCCTACGGATCGGTTACTAATGATTTTGGCACTCCGGGTGTCGCAGCGAACTGCACCTTCCTGGACAGCCACAAGCAAGCAGACCGGTTCCGCGATCGGCTGCTCGACCAGTGTTTGCGCGTATCGCGCGAGATGACTGCTAATCCGGCAAGCAACGCGCGAGTTCGGATTGCGATCGTGGGCGGCGGGGCTACCGGCGTGGAACTGGCGGCCGAACTGTTCAACGCGGCAGATGCGCTGGGCTTCTATGGGCTTGAAGTGTTCGACGGCAGCCGCCTCGAAGTGACGCTTATCGAAGCCGGGCCGCGCATCCTGCCGGCCCTGCCCGAACGGCTTGCGGCCGCTGCCCATCACGAACTGGAGGCGTTGGGCGTGCGCGTGCTCACCGATACCCAAATTATTGCTTCTACAGCCGAAGGTATGGTGACGCGCGGCGGCGAGGTGATCGCTGCGGATCTCCAGGTCTGGGCGGCCGGCGTTAAGGCCGCACCCATCGCCGGTGGACTGGATGGATTAGAATTGGCTCGTTCGGGCCAGGTCGTGGTACGTCCCAGCTTGCAATCAACTAAAGATGAACGTGTCTTCGCTATCGGTGACTGTGCATTCTGCGTGTTGGCGGGCCAGGAACGTCCTGTGCCTCCGCGCGCGCAGGCCGCGCACCAGATGGCCGACGTAGTGTTCCGCAATCTGGGCCGCCTTATGACCGGCAACGCGACGGTTCCGTTCGTTTATAAGGATCACGGATCCTTGGTGTCACTCAGCCGCTTCTCGACGGTGGGATCGCTGATGGGCAATCTGGTCGGCGGAAAGTTGGCCGTCGAAGGCCGGCTGGCCAGGTTCCTCTACATGTCGCTGTATCGCATGCACCTGATTGCAATTCACGGCTGGATTAAGGGCGCGGCACTGATCGTCGTAGGTCATGTCAACCGCATCGTCCGGCCGCGCCTGAAACTGCATTGACGCGACCGCCGCTGCTTGTCCACTGCTGTCTGAAATGCGCATGACTTCTTCTAACGGCCTTGGAAACAGGACGGCTGCTGGTCGCATACGCCGATGCGGCCGAACAGCGCCCGTTTCTCTGTTTCGTGAATGACAATCGAGCCGGGTAGCAAGGCAGGGAAGGGCAGGGGGCCGAACAAAATCAGGCATAATGCCTCCTGCTCGGCTTCGCGCATCGGCGGAGCTATAACTCCTGCGGGAAGACGGCTGCTAAGGTTCACACCGTGACGTGAACCAGCCGAGTTCCTTTGCAGCGTGCAGCAGAAGCTCCTGCCTTAGCATCGGTTTTGTTTGGCTGCGACTGCGGGTGATTTGCTTGGAGTCGGGGTATTTAATTTTCACCTTAACGGTGTGACTAAAAATCTGCCGAGGCTCGCGCCAGCGCTAATGATGTTCGGCATCCTGACAACGCCAGCCTTGATCTCTTCAGGAGCTGTGAGGCTGCGGTCAGACATTGTCTCGGATTCAGAAGAGTTACGACCCCGGTTGGGATTGACCGGTCTGTGATCTTCGCAAAATGAACCCCGAATGGTGCAGCTCGATGCCGCCAAGAGGCTTCGAGAGACAGCCGCCCGCATTTCTCGAACGGGGCGTGTGCCAATATGATATAGACCCGGTCGGGAGTGCGCCTAAGGTCGTGGAGCGATCCAAGGTCGCCAATTCGCCGCCTTGATTGCCGGCCAGGCAGGGGTAAGCACGATACCTGACTACAAGAACCAAACAGATTTAGCCCAGCTTCCTCTGACAGATGAGCAGATTGCAGAAGCGGCGAGCGCACAGGGCCTTACAGTTCCGGAAAGGTGCCATGCCGGATTGAAGGATAATCTTGAAATTATCTCCAGGCACGTTTCGACGATGCGGGGGATTTCCGGAAAGAACCGGCATTGAGCCCGGTCCGCGACATCGCTTCTGCCGTTCTTTCCAGGCGTATTTCCGCTATCGACCTGTTGGAGAAATGCCTTGCCGCGTTGCCGGATCCATCACGTGATTCTCTCCATGCAATAACTCGCCTTTTGCCCGAACGCGCCCGAGCCGAAGCGCGGGCTGTGGACGCATTAGTGGCAGCTGGCGCGGATCCGGGGCCTCTGGCGGGTGTGCCATATGGCGTCAAGGATCTGTTTGACATTGCAGGTTTGCCGACCACCGCAGGTTCTACAATCTATGCGGAAGCGCCGCCGGCCAAAGCCGATGCCGAGGCCATCGCCCGGCTGCGCAACGCCGGTGCGATCCTGGTTGCGACGCTCAACATGGACGAGTTTGCCTACGGCTTCGCGACGATCAATGCGCGCCACGGCACCACTCGCAACCCACACGATCAGAGCCGGTTGGCAGGTGGTTCGTCAGGCGGGTCTGCGGCAGCGGTTGCCGGTGGCATGCTGCCATTTTCGCTCGGGTCGGACACAAATGGCTCGGTGCGCGTTCCCGCCAGCCTCACGGGTATTTACGGTCTGAAGCCCTCCCATGAAGGTTTGCCGCTGACAGGCGTCTTTCCATTTGCAAAGAGTTTCGATGATGTCGGGCCCTTCACCGTCAGCGCGGGCGATATGGCGCTGGTATGGGAAGTTCTTTCGAGCAGAGACGCCGCGCCCTGCGGCCGCCCGCTAAGAGTAGCGCGCCTTGGAGGACGGTTTCGCGAGAACGCCGATCCCGAGCAGCTTGCGGCGATTGACGTCATCGCAGGCGGCACGCCGTTGGTCGAGTTCCCGGATGTCGGCCGTGCGCGTTCTGCTGCGTTTCTCATGACGGCCTTCGAGGGGGGGAGCCAACATCGCGATGCTCTGTCGGAACAGGCCATGGCGTTTGATCCGGCGACGCGGGATCGTCTTCTCGCCGGAGTATTGTTGCCTCGTGGTATCTACGAAGAGGCGTCCAGGTTCAGGCGGTCGTTCCTGCGCGAACTCCAAAAGGTAATGGCCGATTTCGACGTACTGCTCGCGCCGACCACGCCTTGCACGGCGCCTTTGATCGAAGACCCGCGGATTCTGATCGACGGCGCACTTTCACCCGCCCGCGCTGACCTCGGGATCCATACTCAGCCGATCACCTTTGCTGGGTTACCTTCGCTGTCGGTTCCGCTGCGCCGAGAAGGAAGGTTACCGATCGGATTGCAATTGATCGGCAAGCCCGGCGGCGAGCCCGACTTAATGCATTTTGCGGCGAAGCTTGAGGACGACGGCATTACCGGCTTCGTGGTGCCATCCGCCGCGGCTATGCCAGCGTGGTTCGATATGCAATGGACGGCGGCGTGAACCGTTGCATGACCGCGGCCACAAAGGCCTCTCACGGTATAGTGACGGCGCCGCATCACCTGGCGGCCGAGGCTGGGGTTTCAGTCCTGCGCGACGGGGGCAACGCGGTGGAAGCCAGCGTTGCTACCGCCGCAGTCCTTTCCGTGGTCTATCCGCACATGACAGCGATCGGGGGAGACGGTTTCTGGCTGATACGTGAGCCCGATGGTCATGTTCACGCTGTTCATGGCTGCGGAGGCGCTGCCGCACGTGCCGACCTGGCGCTCTACGATGGGCTCGAAGCAGTGCCTGCGCGCGGGCCTCTGGCGGCGAACACAGTGCCAGGGACGATCTCGGCCTGGGCCGCAGCCCTCGGCACAGGAGGCGGAAAACTCTCGCTTGAACGGCTGCTGCTTAGTGCGATCCACTATGCCGAAAAAGGAGTGCCCGTCACCGCAGGGGGCGCAGCCATCGCCGCTGGCAAGGGCTATGAGCTACGCCTTCAGCCGGGGGCCTACAGGTCCGTTTTCGAGCCCAGCGGCCGTCCATTGGCCAAAGGAGACATTCTGTGCAATCTGGCGCTTGCCCAGACATTCAGAACGCTTGCAGCGGACGGGCTCGACAGCTTTTACCGGGGCGGCCTTGCTGCACGCATAGCTGAGGACCTTGCCGCGCTTGGCAGTCCGATTTCAGCTTCGGACCTCGCCGCTCACGAGGCGACCCGTCCCCAACCGCTTACAGCCAGGATAAAGGGCGCACGCCTCTTCAACACCGCGCCACCAACACAGGGTTTCGCCTCTCTCCTAATCTTGGCATTGTTTGACCGCCTCGGCGTCGATGCGCCGGATGGTTTCGCGCACGTCCACGGTCTCGTCGAGGCGACAAAGCAGGCATTCCTGCTGCGAGACCTGCATGTGGGTGATCCGGGCCACACGCGGTTCGACTTCCAGGGCTTGCTGAGAGATCCGGACGCTGTCGATGCGCTTGCGGCGCGAATCGAGCCTGACAAGGCGTTGCCTTGGCCCCAACCGCCGCAATGGGGCGATACGTGCTGGTTCGGAGCGGCTGACAGTGAAGGCCGGGTGGTCTCTGCCATACAGTCGACTTATTTCGAATTCGGCTCCGGGCTCGTCCTTCCGCAGACCGGGATAATCATACAGAATCGGGGAAGTTCGTTCCGGCTTGCCAGAAGTGGCTGGAATGCATTGAAACCTGGCCGCAAACCTTTCCACACGCTCAATCCGGCGCTGGCCGCCTTCGACGACGGGCGAGTAATGGCCTATGGCACCATGGGCGGCGAGGGCCAGCCGCAGACGCAGGCCGCGCTGTTCAGCCGCTATGCCCGCTTTGACGTCGATCTTCAGCAGGCAATCAGCGCCCCGCGCTGGTTGCTCGGTCGCACATGGGGTGAAGTCACGACTTCCCTCAAGCTGGAGGAAGGCTTTAGCGAGGCGCTTTATGCTGAACTTGCCGAGGCCGGGCACGATCTTCAGCGCGTCGGCCCGCTTACTCAGATGATGGGCCATGCCGGCGCCGTCGTGCGCCTGACGGACGGTACTTTCGAAGGCGCCAGCGATCCGCGCAGCGATGGCGCGGTGGCGGCATGGTAGGCGGAGCCCGCGCGGCGGCCCGCTGCGACGTCCTTGGACGCGCGCCCTATAGCGAGTTTGAGCATGGCCTGTACCGGGGCTATCTGACGCCTGCCCATCATACCACTTTGGACCTCGTCGGTGCCTGGATGGTGGAGGCGGGAATGCATGTGGACCTCGATCCTGCGGCGAACCTCCTGGGCCGCTATGAAGGCCAGAACCCTGGAGCGCCGGCGCTGGTGATCGGCAGCCATCTCGATTCTGTCCGCGACGGCGGACGCTATGATGGGCCGTTGGGGGTGCTGTTGGGTATCGAATGCGTGGCCGCGCTGAACGATCAGCAGCGCCGCTTGCCTTTTGCCATAGAAGTCTATGGTTTCGGGGACGAGGAAGGCTCGCGTTTTCCCGCCGCCATGTTGACGAGCAGGGCAGTGGCAGGGACGCTGGACGGCGACCTTGCCCGGATAGCCGATGCCGATGGCGTTTCGCTGGCCGCCGCGCTTGCCTCGTTCAAAACCGATTACGACGTGGTTACCGCCAGCACGCCTACTCGCAGGCTTGATCTGAAAACCTTCGAGGCCGCGCGACGCTCGCCCGGTGACATCGTCGGCTATCTTGAGGCCCATATCGAACAGGGCCCTGTCCTCGAAGCCGAAGGCCTGGCGCTGGGTATCGTCACCGGCATCGCCGCGCAGCTGCGCTATGCGGTTACGCTGCGAGGCGCGGCAGGCCACGCCGGCACCTCCTCCATGCCGCTACGCCGGGACGCGTTGGCAGGTGCCGCCGAGATGGTGCTAGCCGTCGAGCAAGTAGCGAGGAGAGACGCGTCGGATCTCGTGGCCACTGTTGGCAAGTTTGAAGCGGCTCCCGGAGCTGCCAACGTGATAGCAGGCGAAGTGCGCTTTTCGATCGATATACGTGCCGGCGAGGCGGCACGGCGTGACCGCGCTGCCAAGGCAATTGAGGAAAAACTGGAGCTACTTGCCTCGCAGCGAGGCCTGGTTCTCGATCTTGCGCTTGTTCACGATCTGCCTGCCAGCCCCTGCGATGCCGCCCTCATGCAATTGCTGGAGAGCGCCATGGCCGAGGCTGGGCAGCCGCTCCGGCGCCTTGTTTCAGGAGCGGGGCATGATGCAATGGTCATGTCCGCACTGTGCCCTGCTGCCATGCTGTTCATTCGCTGCAAGGATGGCGTCAGTCACAATCCGGCCGAGCATGTCGAGCCTGGTGATGCCGACGTTGCGCTTGAGGTCATGCTTGGCTTCATTGAGCGACTGAACCGGAAAGTTTTGGGAGAATCGCTTGCCGATCGAACTTGATCCGATGCTGTTGCTGGGAGAGATCGATCCGCCCCAGCGCCTGCTTATGGGGCCGGGCCCGATCAACGCTCATCCACGCGTCCTGCGAGCAATGAGCGCCGACCTTCTCGGACAGTTCGATCCGGAGATGACTGGTTACATGAATCAGGTCATGGCGCTGTACCGGCCGATATTCGGCACCGCGAACCGCTGGACCATGCTTGTCGACGGCACTGCCCGGGCGGGAATAGAGGCGGCATTGGTCAGCCTCGTAGCACCGGGAGACGTGGTTCTGGTGGTCAATTTTGGTCGCTTCGGCCTGCTGCTTGGCGAGATCCTCGCTCGTATCGGCGCGGTCGTCGAGACCGTCGAGGCTCCCTGGGGCGAGATCGTATCTCTCGATGCCATTGCGGCGGGCATTGCACGCTGCCAGCCGAAAGTGGTCGCGACGATCCACGGCGATACCTCGACCACCATGGTCCAGCCGTTGGATGGGTTTGGCGCGTTATGCCGCGCAGCGGGCGCGCTCAGCTACGTCGATGCTACCGCCACCATCGGCGGGATGGAACTGGCAGCCGATCGCTGGGAAGTGGACGTGGTGAGCGGCGGTCTGCAGAAATGCCTGGGAGGTCCCTCGGGCTCAGCACCGATCACCATTTCCGACACGGCCGCCGAACACATAACCCGGCGCCGTCATCTCGAGCAGGGCATTCGCCGCCCCGACATTGCAGACGGGCAAGGACCGCGCATCGTGTCCAATTACTTCGATCTCGCCATGGTCATGGACTACTGGTCGGACAAGCGCCTTAACCATCACACCGAGGCGACCTCGATGCTCTATGCGGCGCGGGAGTGTGCGCGCATCGTGCTGGAGGAGGGGCTGGCCGCGCGTTATGCCCGCCATGAAGCCGCGGGGAGGGCGATGACGGCAGGCCTTCGCGCGATGGGACTCGAGATCTTCGGGGAGGATGCTCATCGCATGATCAACGTTACCGGCGTGTTCGTCCCGAAAGATGTCGACGGCGAGACAGTACGCCTGGCCATGCGGGAGCAGTTCGAGATCGAAATCGGCACTGCCTTTGGCCCGCTTGAGGGCAGGATCTGGCGAATCGGAGCGATGGGATACAATGCGATGAAGCACAAGGTGCTACTTACGCTGGCGGCGCTCGAGGCTTGCCTTGGCATGCAAGGCTACTCCCTGCCGCCGGGCATAGCAGTCCCCGCCGCCATGCGGGCTTGGGACGCATGAAGCCTCGCGACCTCGTTGGCTATGGCCGTACTCCGCCGGATCCGCGTTGGCCCGGCCGCGCGCGTGTAGCCGTGCAATTTGTCATCAACTACGAAGAGGGCGCCGAGAACTGCGTCCTCAACGGTGATGCACGGTCGGAAGCTTTCCTTAGCGAGATGGTTGGCGCGGCGAGCTACCCGGACCGGGCGATGGCAATGGAGAGTCTGTATGAATATGGTAGCCGCACCGGGTTTTGGCGGTTGTACCGGCTTTTCCTCGAGCGCGAGCTTCCCGTTACCGTGTTCGGGGTTGCCAAGGCTATGGAGATGAATCCCCAGGCCGTGGCCGCCATGCTTGATGCAGATTGGGAGATCGCCAGCCACGGGCTGCGCTGGATCGACTACCAGTCCGTACCGGAAGCCACCGAGCGGGCGCACATCGCGGAGGCCATCTGCCTTCACGAAAAGCTGACGGGCAGTCGTCCCCTGGGTTGGTATCAGGGCCGCACCTCGCCGCGCACCGCGCAGATCGTGGCGCAGGAGGCCGGCTTTCTCTATGACGCTGATTCCTACGCCGACGACTTGCCCTATTGGGACAACCGTTATGGTAGGCCGCAGCTCATCGTTCCCTACACGCTCGACGTTAACGACATGAAGATCGTTGCGCTTAACGGCTTTACCGAAGGCGAGCAGTTCTTCCGCCACATGCGCGACACGTTCGACCAATTGCGCGAGGAGGGCGGCCGAATGATGTCGGTAGGGTTGCACGGCCGCATAGCCGGAAAGCCCGGCCGCGCCCGCTGGTTGGCGCGTTTCCTCGACCATGTCACGTCCAGCGGAGAAGCTTGGGTGGCGCGTCGTATCGACATAGCCCGGCACTGGATCAGGCACCATCCTTATCAGGGAGCAGGGGCTTGACGATCGAGGCCCCCCGGTTCCACGCCGAAACAAGCGCTGCATTTCATCCATATGAAAGTGCTTTGATGGCGGACGACATTCCGGCGAAGGGCGCGCTGGTCCATGAGGTCGTTACCAAGAACCGTTGCAGCGTTGGCGAGGTGATTTATGAGCTCGAGGAAACTCCTGCGTTCCGCGAGGTTCCAAGGGATTCTCCGCGGCAACTGCTGGGCCGGGCCGTGATCACCGTTGATGGGGATGGGTTCGTTACCGTCGAAACCGAGCTCTTGCGCGACGGCTCCGAGCACGGGGATCTTCAGACACTTACCTGGGTTCGCTTCGGCGATGGCTGGAAGGTTGTTTCCGGGAATGTCAGCCCTGAAGATGGCATTTCGTGACCTCGCTGTTCGAACACAGTCCATGGCTCGAGGCGCGCGCAGATACCAGGCCGTCGTCGGGCGATCGTCATGCAGATCTGCTCGCGGTGATGTACGAGGCCGATATCGAGGAACAACTTGGGCTGATCCGCGCGCACCCGGAATTAGGCGGCAAGGCAGCGATCGACGGGACTCTCACCAAGGCTTCCGCCATCGAGCAGGCGAGCGCCGGGCTCGACAGGCTTAGCCCGGAGGAGTTCGCACGCTTCCACGCCATGAACGCGGCCTATCGCGCGCGCTTCCACTTTCCCTTCATCATCTGTGTGCGTCTGAACGACAAGAACAGCATTCTGGCGGCTATGGAACGTCGCCTCGAGAACGGTAGGCAGGAGGAAATCGGCGCTGCGCTCGAACAGATCGGTGAAATCGTGCGCCTGAGGCTGGAGGATCCGACATGAGCGCGATAGGCCTGACAGCACTCGAAGCGCAGCTTGCGCGCGAACTCGAACTGATCGGCCACAACCGTCCCGAATGGGTGCGCCCTCGTGACTTCGAAGGGGCACGGGTTCTTGATGTGGCCGTAATTGGCGGCGGCCAGTGCGGCTTGTCAGTCGCTTTTGGTCTGCGTTCGCAGGGCGTTCCGCATGCGATGGTTTTCGATGAGAACCCGGCCGGTTTCGAAGGGCCATGGGAGAACTATGCGCGCATGGTGACACTGCGGACGCCCAAGCATCTCAATCCCATCGACTTCGGCATTCCCTCGCTGACTTTTCGTGCCTGGTGGGAAGCGCAGCATGGGGCGCAGGGCTGGGCCGGCGTCGACAAGATTGCCCGCCGAGACTGGATGGAATATTTACGGTGGTATCGCCGCGTGCTCGCGCTACCCGTGAAAAATGACGCGAAACTGGTGCGGATCGAGCCTCTGCAGGCGGAAGGGCTGCACCGCCTGCACTTCACCGAAGGCGCGCCGGTTCATGCTCGCAAGGTCGTTCTTGCAACGGGTATTCAAGGCGGAGGCGAGTGGTATACACCGCCGGTGGTTCGGGAAAATCTGCCGCGGCGGCTCTGGGCCCACACCAGCGAACCGATCGACTTCGCTGCTCTTCATGGCAAGCGCATAGGCATTCTAGGCGGCGGTGCTTCGGCCTTCGACAATGCTGGCTTTGCGCTTTCTCAGGGTGTAGCAGCTGCGGAAGTCTTTATCCGCCGCAAGGACTTGCCCCGCGTCAACCCGATCCGTTTCATGGAGCGCGTAGGGTTTACCGCCCGCTACCCGGCGCTCGACGATGAGACCAAGTATGCAGCGATGCGCTGCTTCCTCGGGCACAACCAGCCTCCCACGAACGATTCCTTTGAGAACGCCTCTGCCAAGCCCGGCTTCGCGCTTCATCTTGGCGCGCCTTGGCTCGATGTGGCCGCGCGCGATGGGCTCATTCAGGTGACTACGCCGCAGGCACGCCACGAATTCGATTTTGTGGTGGTTTCGACAGGGTTTATAAGCGATCCGGGACTACGCCCTGAGTTGGCCGACGTGGCCGATCTTATCTTGCGTTGGGGTGAGCGTGTGACGCCGTCTGGCCCGCGTCATGCCTTGATCGATGCGCATCCCTACCTTGGACCAGCCTTTGAATTTGTTGCGCGACAGGGCGCGGATCCTGCGCGGATCCACGGCCTGTTTGCGTTCAATTACTCCGCGCTGGTCAGCCTTGGACTATCGGCCTCGGCGCTTTCGGGGCTGCAAAATGCCTTGCCGCGCCTGTTGAAGGGCTTGGCCAATCAATTGTTCCTCGATGATCGCGATGCCTTGATGGCCGAATTCCTGACGTACGATGAGCAAGAGTTTCTGGGCAGCTGGCCGGCGCCAGACCAGTTGCCGGGCCAGGGGGAAGCTGCATGACGGGTTTGTCGACCCATGTCCTCGATACGACTTTCGGTTGTCCGGCCGAGGGAATAGCGCTGGAGCTTGCCGCGGCCGATGGCGGTGTGCTTTTCACCGGTGTAACCGATGCGGATGGACGGTGCCCTGGCATACCGAGGCTCGGGCCCGGCTCCTATCTACTGACCTTTTCGGTCGCGGACTATTTCCGGGCAAAGGGCATCGTTCTGTCGCAGCCGCCGTTCCTCGACCGTGTGCCCATAGCTTTCGGTGTGGCGGGAGCGGGGCATTATCATGTACCTTTGCTAATCTCGCCCCACGGCTATTCGACGTATCGGGGGAGCTAGGTCCGCCATGACAGTCCGGTTTTTACTTAACGAGCACGCCTGCGAATTGACCGAGTTTGATCCCGGCACGACGCTCCTCGATTACCTGCGCTATTCCTGCAGACGGACGGGAACGAAGGAGGGATGTGCCGAGGGGGATTGCGGGGCGTGCACGGTGCTGGTCGGCGCACCTTCCAACGGCCAGATTCAATGGCGCGCTGTCAATTCCTGCATCCAGTTTCTACCCATGCTTCATGGTAAAGCAGTGCGGACGGTCGAGAGTCTATCAGCCGATGGCCGGCTCAATCGCGTACAGGCCTGCATGGCGGCCAATGGTGCATCGCAATGCGGCTTTTGCACCCCGGGAATCGTCATGTCGCTGCAGGGAAAGGCCATCGGCGCGCTTGGATGCGACCTGCCGGTAGCCGATATGCTTTCTGGCAACCTGTGCCGTTGTACCGGTTATGGGCCCATCATCGAAGCTGGCGAACAAGTCCAAACGCGTGTTCTGGATGAGGCCCCCTTGGCGGCGCGGCTCAGTACCATCGGTGAAGGCGGAACCAAGGGCGAATGGCGCGGCCAAGCGTGGTTTGCCCCGCGCACATCGCATGAACTGGCGATACTTCTTGCGGACCATCCCCAGGCAGTAATGGTGGCAGGCGCAACCGATGTGGGCGTGTGGGTAACGAAGGGGCTGAGGGATCTCGGTGAGGTGATCTTCCTCGGCGATGTGGCCGACCTGAGCGAGATAGACGAAGGCCCATCGAACCTGAGGCTGGGTGGCGCGGTCCGTTATGCCGAGGCGCACGGGCCGATGGCGCGACTTCATCCGGACCTTGGAGAACTGGTGCGGCGTATCGGCGGATTGCAAGTGAGGAGCGCTGCAACCGTGGGCGGCAACATTGCCAATGGCTCGCCGATTGGCGATGGGCCGCCGGGGCTCATCGCCCTGGGAGCGCAGCTGACACTGCGCTCGCTTTCCGGACGCCGGACAATACCGCTGGATTCCTTCTTCCTAGATTACGGCAAGCAGGACCGCCGGGCCGGTGAGTTCGTAGAAAGCATCAGCATCCCGCGTCCCCAGCCGGAGGACGTCATACACATCGCCAAGCTTTCGCGCCGTTTCGACAGCGATATCTCGGCAGTTTGCGGCGCGATCAAGCTAACCCTCGACCAAGGATTGATCGTCGATGCGCGAGTCGCTTTTGGCGGTATGGCAGCGACGCCCCGCCGTGCTCGAGGCTGCGAGGCTGCTTTGATCGGCGCGCCATTCAGCGAGGCAACGCTCGCATTTGCTGCCGAGGCGTTGCGCGCCGACTTCGCACCGCTCAGCGATGTACGTGGTTCGGCGCGCTACCGTCTCGATGCCGCGGCTATGCTGCTGCGCCGCCTCTGGCTTCGGGAACAGGGCGCCGGCATTTCCGTGCTGCAGGTGGAAGCCGTAGATGGCTGAACGTGATCACACCTGGAGCGCCGGCTTGAAGCCAGACAATCCGCATGATTCTGCTCATCTGCACGTCACCGGTCTTGCTCGATATGCTGACGATGCGCCTGAGCCATCAGACATGCTTCACCTCGCTTTCGGGCAGGCGAGCGAGACTAGCGCGCGGATCGTATCTATGGACCTATCGGCAGTGCGCGCGGCGGAAGGCGTGGTGGCGGTCTTTACTGCCGCTGACATCCCGGGAGAAAACAACACTGGGCCGGTTCGCCATGATGAAACCATGTTGGCAGATGGAGAAGTGGTGTTTCCTGGCCAGCCCTTGTTCCTTGTTGCTGCAACCAGCCAGCGCAGCGCGCGAAAGGCTGCGCGGCTTGGCAAGGTGGTCTACGAGAAACGGCCCGCTGCCGTTTCCATTGCTGAAGCGCGTAAGGCAGGCAGCCGTATCGAGGAAACTCAGCGCATGGCACGCGGCGACTGCGCCGCGGCTCTGGCGGCGGCTCCACAGCGCATCTCGGGCGAATTTGCGATGGGAGGGCAAGATCACTTTTACCTGGAAGGCCATATCTGCGTGGCAACCCCGGGGGAAGATGGACAGCTGCACCTGCTGTGCTCCACGCAGCATCCCAGCGAGGTGCAACATCTGGTTGCCAACTTGCTGAACCTTTCTTCTGCCGATGTCACGGTGGAAGTGCGGCGGTTGGGTGGCGGCTTTGGAGGCAAGGAAACGCAGGCGACCGGCTTTGCAGCTGCCGCGGCCTTGGTTGCTGCCAAGACCGGGCGACCTGCGAAGTTCCGAGTCGACCGTGACGACGACATGATCCTTACCGGCAAGCGCCATGAATTCGAGGTAGCTTATCAGGTCGGGTTCGACGCGGCGGGACAGATCCTGGCACTTTCGCTGCATCTCGCATCGCGGTGCGGCGCGAGCCAGGATCTTTCTCCTGCGATCAACGACCGAGCGATGTTCCACGTCGACAATTGCTATTTCCTGCCAGACGTCGAGATCGTTTCTGAAAGGCTGAAGACCAACACCGTGTCAGCCACGGCGTTTCGCGGTTTCGGGGGCCCGCAGGGTATGCTCGCAATCGAGCGGATCATCGATCACGTCGCTATTGCGCTGGGAAAAGAACCATTAGAAGTTCGCGTTGCGAACCTCTACGGCCCGGGCCGGGACGTTACGCCCTACGGGATGATGGTAAGCGATAACATCGCCCCCGCGTTGATCGCCCGGCTGCGCAGCGACACAAACTACGATGCGAGAGTGAGGGCGATCGAAGTATCCAATGCTGCCAGCCCGGTGATCAAGAGAGGCATTGCGCTGACGCCGGTGAAGTTCGGGATCAGCTTCACCACGACGCATCTCAATCAGGCGGGAGCTCTGGTCCACCTTTATGCGGATGGTTCGATCCAGCTGAACCACGGCGGCACCGAAATGGGGCAGGGCCTCTATGTGAAAGTGGCGCAGATCGTTGCCGACGTCTTTGCGGTGCCACTCACACAGGTGCGCGTCACGGCAACCCGAACCGACAAGGTTCCCAATACCTCGGCCACCGCGGCCAGCTCGGGGGCGGACCTCAACGGCATGGCCGCGCATAATGCGGCAATGACCATCCGCGAGCGGCTCGCTGCTTTCCTTGCCCGCCTGTATGGATGCAGGCAAGGGGACGTTGCGTTCTCTCTCGAGGGTGTAACGGCTGGCGAGGAAAGAATGACTTTTGCGGAAGCTGCTCGCAAGGCGCACATAGGGCGTATCTCTCTTTCGGCCACTGGTTTTTACGCAACACCGGGCATCCAATATGACCGTGCAGCCCATCGAGGCAGACCGTTTTATTACTTCGCTTACGGCGCTGCGGTTTCAGAAGTGGCGATTGACACGCTCACCGGCGAACACCGAGTGCTGGCAGTCGATATCCTCCACGACGTTGGCCGCTCGCTTAATCCTCTGATAGACAAGGGGCAGATCGAAGGCGGCTTTTTGCAAGGGCAAGGCTGGCTGACGACTGAGGACCTCGTGTTCGACCACGAAGGTCGGCTCCTTACCCATAGTCCGGCAACCTACAAGATCCCTACGGCGTCCGATCGGGCCAAGCATTTCGTTGTGAACCTGTGGGACGGAGAAAACATCGAACCCACCATTAATCGATCGAAGGCGGTCGGCGAACCGCCTTTCATGCTGGCCATTTCGGTGTTTTCAGCCCTTAACCGTGCCATTGCAGCAGCTGCACCCGATGGCCGGGAAATGGCGCAGCTTGATGCACCGGCTACGCCCGAGCGGGTTATGGCAGCCATAGCCCAATTTGCCTCACCGTGACGCAATGGATTGACTGGCTTGGCCGCCTGCCAGATGAACCTTGCGCACTCGTCACTATTTTAGCCACCGAAGGCTCCGCGCCGCGCGCGGCCGGCACGCGCATGGTAGCGACGGCAGGCGGCCAGTTTGGCACGATCGGCGGCGGCCAATTGGAATACCGGGCACTCGAACAGGCCCGGGCCGTACTGTCCTTGCCAGTTGGAACCTGGCGGGTGCAAGACTATCCGCTTGGTCCGCTGCTCGCCCAGTGTTGCGGTGGGCGGGTGCGACTGCTGATCGAGCACCTGGACCCCGGCGGGCTTGACTGGCTGCAGGATGCAGAACCAGGCCACATGCTGGTGACGACACTAGGACAAAGTCGTATCGAACGCGCCGTCTTCCGGCAGGAGACGGCAACGCATCAGTCTGCGCGGGGCGAAAGGCCCGACATCGGCGCCCGCATCGTTGAGCCGGTAGGCCAGCGACTCCGCCCGTTCTATCTTTTCGGGGCAGGACACGTCGGTCAGGCAATCGTGCGGCACATGATTGGCCTCCCCCTACAACTTGCATGGTTTGATACGAGGCCCGAAATGGCGGCCATCGACGGGGTCACGGTGATGCAGGAGACGGAGATATTGCATTGTGTGGCAGAAGCACCGGCCGATGCTGCCCTCGCTATCCTCACACACGATCATCCATTGGACTACAGTCTGACGCTTGCGGCTATGAGGCGCTCGCCTTTGTCTTTCGTGGGCCTGATCGGGTCGTCGACCAAAATCGCCCGATTCCGGTCAAAGCTTCTGGCTGACGGGGTGCGTGAGGATGCCCTCGCCCGGCTCACGGCGCCTATCGGTATTCCCGGTGTGACAGGCAAAGAGCCGGATGTGATTGCCATCTCCGTGGTTGCGCAGCTGCTTCAGATCGAAGGCTAGACTTTTTTGAAAGCGAGCAGGCAGAAACACAGTCTCAAATACGGGTTTGGGAAATTGATTTAGGCCGCGTTTGGACAGTAATCACCGCCGGGGGTTGGCAGGGTTTGGATGGAATTGCCTTTCAATAAGAATGTCCTAGCCAGCAGCTCTTGCTTGCGGAGGAGGGAAATTAAAGATGGAAGGGGACAGATGTGACGGATAATCAATGCAGAAGCGTGATCGTGGCTTACTCTGCGCTGCGGTGAAACTAGTTCCTACGGGATGCGATTGGCACGTGAGAAGCGACGGTTCATGCCGAGCAGGCTGGGCTGCGACAGACCGGCCAAACGTCGTCCGCGCTCCGCGCCTGTGCCCGCGTCCCAGGTTATGCAGAGATGCGTCCCCGTGATGAGCCGGAGTTCAGGCCTCCGGCTCATCTCTGGAGTTATGCGGCTTGTTTCAACCGCTGTGGATCGGTGCCATAAAGGTCTCGCATCCAACTGCAGATTTGCTCATTCACTATCCTATGGAGCACTTTCATGCGCTTCACTTCGGAAGGATGTGCTTTTTCAGCTTCTGCTTTCGCTATCGCTCTTTCCAAGCGTTTGCGCTCTTGGCGCAAGAGGGTGAATAACTGCTCCGACATGGTCACGCCTCGTGAGCATCAGCGCTGCGCATAGCAGACGTTTTGTCGACAAGCCGGTTGACCTGCGATCCGCCAGGCGGACGCCTCAGATCGGGGCGGTTTTCGGCTGCGTGAGCGTCGCAAATCCAAGACGCCAGAATCGCACGCTTGACCTCCGGCTCGAGCTGGGGACGCCCCATAAACTCGAACGGATGATGAAATTTGGAGAGGGACATTGCTTTGCCTCCTTTCTTCCAACTCTCCTCGCTTTGGCGGTGATTCCGCCGTCCAATATATTTTGCATTTCCGCTCTCGAGGTCAAGGGCCTGCATGCTGTTTCGGCGATCTGACCCTTAGGCCGTTCCGGATATAAAATATGGTTATCCAGCATGAAACACCAGGTGAAGTGGCTGTTTTCCGCAGTGGTCATACTGATATCTTGCTGCTTAGAGAGGGTCGTGTCCCAGGACGTGGTGTAGCTGAAGGCTGAGGTGGTCACCGTGATTTCGGGTAGGTTTGGGTTGCGAAGCTCAAACCTGACGGAAGGAATCACGATGACCGATCCGATGATGCACTTGCGCTCTCTGGTAGAGAAGACCCCGGATGCAGATATTCTGCGCGAGATGATCTCTTTTGCCGCCGAGCGGCTGATGGAGATGGAAGTCGGCAACCTGACCGGAGCCGGCCATGGCGAGAAATCTGCGGCGAGGCTGGTCCAGCGCAACGGCTACCGCGAGCGCGACTGGCAGACGCGAGCCGGGACGGTCGAACTGCGCATCCCCAAGCTCAGGAAGGGAAGCTACTTCCCCGGCTTCCTCGAACCCCGCCGCATGGCCGAGCGGGCGCTGACCGCGGTAATCCAGGAAGCGTATATCCAGGGCATTTCCACCCGCTCGGTAGATGACCTGGTAAAGGCGCTGGGTATGGATGGGATCTCGAAGAGCCATATGTGGACGGCCTCCTCCCTGCAAGATGGGGGCAGAAGTTTGATCGGATCGCATGCGTTCATATGTCCGGCCTATTATTGCGCTCG
>NZ_SMBO01000015.1 GCF_004342985.1 Novosphingobium sp. PhB57 | reverse complement strand
TTCAGGCTGTTCTGGTCGTCCGAAACCGGCACGCCCTGCTGGGTCGTCAGCGCCGCAACGCCCTCCCCGGCGCTCTGGCGGGTTTCTCCGCCGGATCCTTGCGTCTCGGCGTAGCTATGGGAGATCGCGGCGTCAGCCGGAACCGGGTCGGCCTTGGCGGGCGTTTCGCCGCCGATATCGGCGGCGGTGACGTCGGATGGGGCCTTCTTCGATGGCGTCTTCGACGGGCTCTTCTGGGCAGGTGCACGCTTCGCGGAAGCTTTCGTGGGGGTCTTGGCCATGGGCTATCCTCGCTGGGATGAGATGGCACCGATGCTCTCGCAGGCCGCCGCTTCGGCATACCTGCATGCTCGGTGTCTGTGCCCGATAACCCCGCCCGCGAAGGGGAGTTGCCGCCGATCCGCCGAAATTAACCTAGGTCATCGCGATTATGCCCGGGCCGGGCGCAAGGCGGTCTTCCCGCGCGACGGAAGCCTCTCCTCGGGCCGCAGGGTGAGGACGCGCACGCCATTCCGGGTGACTGCCACCGTGTGCTCGAACTGGGCGGACAGCTTGCCGTCCACCGTCACCACCGTCCAACCGTCATCCTCTGTGCGGACCAGGCGCCGTCCCTGGTTCAGCATCGGCTCGATCGTGAAGACCATGCCTTCTTCCAGTCTCACGCCGGTACCCGGCCGGCCGAAATGGAGCACTTCGGGCTTCTCGTGCATTTCCCGGCCGATGCCGTGTCCGCAATATTCCCGTACGATCGAATAGCCGGCTTTCTTGGCGTGATGTTCGATGGCGTGGCCGACATCGCCCAGCCGCGCACCGGGCCGAACCGCCTGGATGCCTTTCCACATGGCCTCATATGTCGTCTTCACCAGACGCGCGGCCGCAGGCGCGATCTCGCCGACGGCATAAGTCTTGCTGGAATCGGCAATGAAGCCGTTCTTTTCGAGGGTGATGTCGAAATTGACGATATCTCCCGCCCGCAACGTCTCGGTTTCAGAAGGGACCCCGTGGCACACGACATCGTTGCGGGAGCAGTTCAGCACATAGCCATAGCCGTACTGCCCCTTGCTGGCGGGCCGCGCCGCCAGTTGGTGGACGATCATGTCCTCCACCAGGTCGTTGATCTCCATCGTCGTCCGCCCGGCGAGCGGCTGTCCATCTAGGAACGTGAACACCGATGCCAGAAGACGGCCGGATTCGGCCATGAGTTCGATTTCGTCGGGCGTCTTGATCATGGCACGCGCGCTCCGCAGGCCAGATCGTCAGGGTCGACCCCCGCCTCCCTGAGTTCGCGAATGACGATCTGCTGGAACGTGAGCTGGGGGCTCAACTCGCAGAGCATGCCGATCCTGATCCAGAAAGCCGCCTGCGCGTTGATCGAACGATAGGACGCCTTGCTGGCCTTGCGGAGCTGGTCGTGCAGCTCATCCTCGATATTGACGATACCCATGCAACCGACCTTTATCATATGAAACATATACGAATCATAAATGGTTCATATGCAAGCCGACGAGTTCGGGCAAGGGGCAGCTTCTTCCGGGCTAGGCGTCTGAACCGGACTTTCGCAGCAAGTAGACATCCATGATCCAGCCATGCTCCGCACGAAGCGCGGCACGGCGACGCACGATCTGCGGGCCGATTTGCGTTAGGTCGCCCGCGATCAGGCATTGTTGCGGCATGCCGAGGTAAGCGCCCCACCAGATCGACAGGCCCTCCGGCGGCAGCGCGGCGAAGGCGCAAGTGCCGTCGAGCATGACCACCAGGGTTTCCGCGTCGGCTGGCCATCCGCCGTCGCGCAGGCGCCGTCCCGTCGTGATCGTCACGGGCGCTCCCAGACCGTTCAGCGCAATGCCGTGAGCCGCCGTGAGGACCTGGATGCTGGTGATGCCCGGCACGACATGAACCCTCAGCGCCCGCCCCCCGCGCTGCAGCCGCTCCGCGATCCGAAGGGTGCTGTCGTATAGCGAGGGGTCGCCCCAGACCAGCAGCGCCAGCGTGCCGCCTTCCGGCAGGTGCCGGTCGATCTGACTCGCCCAGACCTCGGCAATCGCGGCGTGCCAGGCATCCACGGCTTCGAGGTAGGGCGGGTTTTCCGAACGGACGGGGAGATCGAACTCCACGACCCGCGTCTCTTCCGTCAGCACGCTGTCGCAGATCGACCGGCGCAGATCGAGCAGATCGGACTTCGCCTCGCCCTTGCGGGGCAGCAGGATCAGGTCCGCCCCGTTCATCGCGCGGATGGCCGCAAGCGTCAGGTGGTCCGTGTTGCCGGTGCCGATGCCGATCAGGTGAAGATCCACCGTGCCGGTCATGGCTCCAGCTCCCCGGCCAAGCCCGAGGAAGCGAAAGGCGATTGCGCCGATTGCGGCCGGAAGCGGCGATCGTAGTCGGGGGCATAGAGGCTGCTTTCCGCCGCCACGCCCTCTTCCACGTCCAGAGCCCGTCCCACCAGGATGAGGGCGGTGCGCTCCATCGTTCCCGCCACGGCTTGCTCCACACCGTCCAGCCGCGCCCGCACGACTTTCTCGTCCGGCCAGCTCGCCCGCCAGACCACCGCCACCGGGCAATCCGCGCCGTAGTGTGGCACGAGATCCGCGACCACCGCGGCAAGGTTGTGGATCGAAAGGTGGATCGCCAGAGTGCTGCCGGTCGCGGCGAAGGCGGAAAGGCTTTCGCGCTCCGGCATCGCGCTGGCCCGGCCCGGTGTCCGCGTCAGCACCAGCGACTGCGCCAGACGCGGCACCGTCAACTCGGTCTCCAGCGCCGCCGCAGCGGCGGCGAAGGCCGGTACGCCCGGCGTCACGCTGATGGGGATGCGCAGCGCGCGAAGGCGGCGGATCTGCTCGCCCATGGCGGACCAGATCGAGGGGTCGCCGGAATGGAGACGGGCCACGTCATGGCCCTCGGCATGGGCCTGCGCGATCTCCGCGAGGATCGCGTCGAGATCCAGGGACGCGGTGTTCACGATCCGCGCGCCGGGCGGGCAATGCTCCAGCACGGCAGCGGGCACCAGCGAGCCCGCATAGAGGCACACCGGGCTCGACGCGATCAGGTCGCGGCCGCGCAAGGTCAGCAGGTCTGGCGCGCCCGGACCGGCGCCGATGAAGTGTACGGTCATGAACTGGCTCCCTGGGCCATGGCGCAAGTGGCCATGCGATCGGACGAGATATGGCGGGCCGTCAGCAACCGGGCGCCGGGACCGGCCGCCGCCAGGGCCGAGGCTTCGGCAACGCTGCCGGTACGGCGAGCGGCAAGGCTGGCGGCGGACAGAGTCACCGTCGCCGCCGCTTCCAGCGCTTCGCCAGCGACGGGGACTGCCGGAACCTGTCGCTCCTGAGCAAGCAAGCGCAGCGGCGCGATCTTGTCGGCAGGCGCGGTCAGAACGTCCGGTTCGGCGCCATCCGCACAGGCCCGCGCCAGAGCGTCACGCAAGGAGGAGAGGGATGCGCCTGCGCGAAATCCGAAGCCGGCCACGATCACAAGGTCACGCTCCATTGTACGACGGGATAGTGGGCTTTCCAGCCGCGCCGCGTGCCCAGCGGCGCGGCCTGCGCCAGTTCGATGCGCAGCAGCGTGCCGCCCACCTCGCCATGGACCCTGGCCAGCAGAGCCTCGCTTTCCAGCGTGACGGCATGGGCCACCAGCCGGGTGCCAGCGGGGAGACCGCAGAGCCGCTCCAGCAGGGGCGTCCCCAGCCCGCCGCCCACGAAGACGGCATCCGGCAGGGGCTGGTTTTCCAGCACCTCAGGGGCGCGTCCTTCCACCACGCGCAGATGATCGACGCCCAGCGCCAGGGCATTGCCCCGCGCCCGCGCCGCGCGCTCGCGATCGACCTCGAAGCCCACGGCCCGCATGTCGCGGTGAGTGAGCAGCCATTCTATCGCGATCGAGCCCGATCCCGTGCCGATGTCCCAAAGCATCTCGCCGGGCCGGGGCGCGAGCGCCGAGAGCGCCAGGGCGCGCAGCGGGCGCTTGCTGATCTGCCCGTCGTTCGCGAACCAGTCATCGCCGCGTCCGGACGTCCGGGGCAGGACGCGGCCTTCCCCCGCACAGAGCACGCCCACGGCGACGGGATGAGCCACGTCGGTCAGATCGAAGCCCTCGGCCGCCGCCTGCCGGATCCGTTCGCGCGGGCCGCCCAGCGCTTCGAGCACCGTGAGCTGCGATGCCCCGAACCCTTCCGCCGCGAGATAATCGGCCAGTTCCGCGGCAGCCGCCCCCTCACGCAGCAGCACCAAGGCCCGCTGCCCCGGCGCAAGGTGCGGACGCAACCGCGACAGCGGCGCCGCGTGGAGCCCCAGACACGGTGTCGCCTCGACCGGCCAGCCCAGCCGCGAGGCCGCGAGGGCGAAAGTCGAGGGCACCGGGTGCGCGGTCCATTCCCAGCAGTCGAGCGCCCGTGTCACCACCGAACCCGCGCCGAACCAGAACGGATCGCCGGAAGCCAGCATGACCACCTGCCGCCCCCGCAGCGCCAGCAGCGCGGCCAGCCCGCTCTCGAACGGCACTGGCCATGTCCGACATTCCGCACTAAGCCCCGCCAGCAGGCCGAGGTGGCGGGCGGCGCCGGTCACCACTTCGGCCGCCGCAAGGGCGGCGCGCGCCGCCTCGCCGAGGCCGGACAGACCGTCCTCGCCGATACCGACGATCGTCAGCCATGGCTTTTGGGGAGCTTCAGACATGACCCGCGTCCTCATTCTGGGCGGCACCACCGAGGCGAGCGCCCTAGCCGCGGCATTGGCCGAGCGCGAGATCGAAGCCGTGCTGAGCTATGCCGGACGGGTGGCCAGCCCGCGAAGCCAGCCGGTGCCGGTCCGCGTGGGCGGCTTCGGCGGCATTGCCGGGCTGGAGCGCTATCTGCGCGAAACCGCCGTCACCCATCTGGTCGACGCTACCCATCCCTTCGCGGCCACGATGAGCGCTCATGCCATTGTCGCTGCCAAGGCCGCCGGCATTGCGCTGGCGGCGCTGACGCGGGCGCCCTGGGCACCGCGCGGCGGGGATCGCTGGCACCGGGTCCCAGACCTTGCCGCCGCCGTCGCCAGCCTGGAGGGTCCGCCGCGCCGGGTGATGCTGGCGCTCGGCCGGATGCACGTCGAGGCTTTCGCGGCCCAGCCCCAGCACCGCTATCTGCTGCGCTTCGTGGATGCACCCACCGAAGCGCCGTCCCTGCCGCATCACGACCTCGTGATCGACCGCGGACCCTTCACGCCGGAGCGCGACACGGACTTGCTGCGTGCGCACCGGATCGACCTGCTGGTCTGCAAGAACGCGGGCGGCTCCGGCGCGTCGGCCAAGCTCGATGCCGCGCGGGAGCTGGGGCTTGCCGTGACGATGATAGACCGCCCCGCGATCCCGCCCCGCCGCGCGCTGGAACGGGTGGAGCAAGTGCTGGACTGGCTCGCTCATTCCGCCCACCGCGGCGTGTAGAGCACCGGGCCCCGGTCTCGCGCCACCAGCCGGGTGCGGCTCGATCCGACGATGACCATGGTGCGCATGTCCGCCATCTCCGCCCGCGCCTCGGCCAGCGGCACGAAGGTCAGGACTTCCTCGGGCGTGGAGACGGCGCGGGCGAAAAGGATCGGGCGCTCTGGCCCGCAAGCCTCGCGCAGGATCTCAAGGACGCGCGCGAAACCTTCCGGCCGCGCCTTCGAGCGCGGGTTGTAGAAGGCCATGGCGAAGTCCGCTTCCGCCGCCAGCCGCAATCGGCGCTCAATGAGTGCCCAGGGCTTGAGATTATCGGAAAGGTTGATGGCGCAGAAGTCATGGCCCAGCGGCGCGCCCGCCCGCGCGCTCGCCGCCAGCATGGCGGTGATGCCCGGCAAGACCCGGATATCGAGTTCGCGCCAGTCGGCGGGGCCCTGCTCCCAGGCCTCGAACACCGCCGCCGCCATGGCGAAGACGCCCGGATCCCCGGAGGAGACCACCACCACGCGCCGCCCCTCGGCCGCGAGCGAAAGCGCATGGGCAGCGCGCTCCAATTCGACGCGGTTGTCGCTGGCATGGAAGCGCAGGCCCGCGCGCGGCGCCACACGGGCGACATAAGGGCCGTAGCCGATCACGTCGGTGGCGGCATCCAGGGCCGCAGAGGCCTCGGGCGTGACGAGCGCCTCGTCGCCCGGCCCCAGCCCGGCGATGGCCAGCCAGCCGCTCATGGCCGGCGCCCCTGTCCGTGGATCAGCAGTATCGAGAAGTAGGGCGTCACGGCTTCCGCCTCGGCGAGCGGCGTCACCCGCTGCTCGGCCATCGCGGCATGCTCCACAAGCCAGGCCTCCCCCTCGCGCCCGGCAGCGATGACGGCGCGGCGCAGCTTGGCCAGGTTGCGGCCGATCTTCATGACTACGAGCGCGTCGGTATCGCGAATGCGCCGCGCCAAATCTGCCTCCGGTAGCGTGGCGGTAAGGATGGTGAGGACATCGTCGCCCCAGGTCATCGGCGCGCCGCATGCCGTCCAGGCGCCCGACATTCCGGTGATCCCCGGCACGACGGCGACCGGCACCGGTGCCGGCCCTGCATGGCCCCCTGCTTCGGCCAGGCGGGTATAGAGGTGCATGAACGAGCCGTAGAAGAAGGGGTCGCCCTCACAGAGCACCACGACATCCTCGCCCTCGCGGACAAGCTTCGCCAGTTGCTCGGTCCAGCTTGCGTAGAAGCGGGAAAGGCAGGCGTTGTAGCGCGGGTCTCCCAACGGAATCTCCGTGGTCACCGGATATTCCATCGCATGCTCGACAACATCGGCGCGGAGCATGCCCTCGACGATCCGCCGGGCCTGACCGGGCCGGCCGGCCTTGCGGAAGTAGGCGACATGCCTGGCTCCGCGCACCAATCGGTCGGCGCGAACACTCAGCAGGTCCTGCGCACCGGGGCCCAGTCCGACGCCGTGCACGGTTCCCACGCTCATTCCGCGCTGCTCGCGATGGCGTTGACCGCGGCCACGGTGATCGCGCTGCCGCCCAGCCTTCCTTCGACGATGCAGCAGGGCACCGGGCAGGCATCCCAGAGGGCAGCCTTGGACTCGGCCGCCCCCACGAAGCCGACCGGACAGCCAATGATCGCTGCCGGGCGCGGGCAATCGGGGTCCTCCAGCATGTCGAGCAAGTGGAACAGCGCGGTGGGCGCATTGCCGATGGCCACCACCGCCCCGCCAAGGTGCGGCCGCCAGAGTTCGAGCGCCGCCGCTGAGCGGGTATTGGCCATCGCCTGCGCCATTTGCGGGACTTGCGGATCCTGGAGCGTGCAGATCACCGAATTGTCCGCGGGAAGCCGGGCGCGGGTGATCCCTTCGCCCACCATGCGCGCATCGCACAGGATCGGCGCACCCGCCTCCAGCGCCGCCATCGCCTCGCGGGCGAATCCGGGCGAGAAGCGGATGTGCCGCGCCAGCTCCACCAGCCCCGAGGCGTGGATCATGCGGACCGCGATGCGCTCCTCGTCAGCGGAAAAGGCCGCGAGGTCCGCCTCAGCGCGGATCGTCGCAAACGACTGGCGATAGATGGCCGCGCCATCCTTTTCGTAGATATGCGCCATTCATGAGGCTCCGAAATGGGCAAGGACATGGTCGGGAGAAAGGCCGGCCCGCGTCGGCGGATCGCCCGCGCGGCCACGGAGGGCGAGGTCGAAGGCGCCGTCGCGCCCGGTCAGGACCACGTCGCTCGGCCGTGCGCGCGCGCAGCCTTTCGCGCAGCCGGAAACGTGCAGGCGCCCGGACACATGCGGCGCCAACCGGCGCGCCAGTTCGCGCGTTTCGACCGTCGCCTGCGGGCATGTCGGCGCGCCCGGACAGGCATCGGCGCGCAGCAGCGGGTCGCCGGGATCGCGAACGAAGCCCTCCACCGGCTCTCGCACCTCGGATTCGGCCAGAAGCTGCCGCCAAGACGTAACGCGAAGCGCCGCAGCGCCGGTCGCTGCCATCAGCCGCACCATTGCCTCCCCCTCGATCCGCCCGAACGGCACCCCGTAGCCATGCGGCGCAGCGGCTCCGACGGCGGGACGGCCATCCCCCCGCGCCCATTGTGGAAGAGCGGCCGTGTGGCGCGAGGCCCGGCGGGCAGCGGCGCCGCCTGTCTCCACGAACCAGTGCGCGAGCGCGATCAGGCGGTCTGTGGCCTCTTCCGGCAGGATGGAAACCCCGCTCTCGCGCCCGTCGAGGCGGAGCAGCAGGCCGCCGGCTTCCGCGCGCTCGATGCGGAAATCCGCAGGGCTGTCCAGCAGCGTGGCGACGGGGCCGGCATCGACCGCGATGCCCATCTTTCCGGGCAATTCGGGCAACTCGCCCAGACGGCCCAGGAGTTCTTCCGCGATCCGCGCGGTATCGTCCCCGCGATCCCAGCCGGGTGCGACAAGGAGGTTGCGCCGCCCCTCCAGAGCAGCGTCGGAATCGACCAGGCCCCGGTCGACCAGGGCGCGCAGCAGATCCTGCCAGCCCTGCTCGCGGACACCGCGGATCTGGAGATTGGCGCGATTGGTGATGTCTATCGCACCGCTGCCGAAACGGCGCGCCAGATCAGCAAGCACCGCGATCTCGGCCGCGGTCAGGCGCGCCAGCCGGGGCTTCACGCGCACGATCAGCCCGTCTCCGGCCATCATCGGACGCCAGGCATCCGGGCACCAGCCGCGCAAGGCGAAGCCTGTCATCGGGACGCGCGTTTCATCCTGCCCCACGGCATCATCCTCTCGCGCGCAGCGACGATGACCGGGGCTTGCCGACGGGCGTCGGTCCGCACGCAACGACGGGCGGGCGCGATGAACGCCCGTCCTGCGCGCCGATGCAGCCCCAGCCGCACGGCTTCGTCGCTCACGCGGAGTACCGAGCCTTGGCCTATCCCTGGGCCAGGGCAAGAGCGACCGATGCGCCGGCAGGTCTCCTGGCTTGCGGGTCAAAGCGCGATGCTCGGCCTTCCCGGTCCGTGGCGCCGGGCGCCCGCGATCCAGTGGCCGGCTCCCCGGGGGAAGCCACGGCATCTTGCTCACCGCTCACAGTTGCAGGGACAGCCGCGGATTCGAGGGACGAACCCTCTCACCGCGTTCCCTATTAAGCCTCGTTCGAGGCACCGGCGCGATCTTGCCCGCCGATCCTGACGGATCGGGCGGGCACCGGGGCGCTAACGCAGGAAATGCCGATCCGCAAGTCTCATGGAGCCACGTCCAAACAGGGACGCGCGCCGGGAACGTGGTTAGAGACCCCCGGTCAGCGGTAGCTCAGCTTCGGGAAGAAATCTCCGCGCCCCTCGGGCAGCAGGTCCAGCAAGCCCCAGACCGGGTCCAAAGCATCCAGCGAGCGATGGTGCTGGTCCGGCTCCTCCGGGGCGTAGAGCAGTTCGCCGCCCCAAAAATGCCGAACCTCGCCGCCGTCCTTACGGAAGACATTGATCATCGGCTCGTCCCAGTCCTTTCCGTCCTCGTACCCGCGCTCCTGGCGCATGGCGGGGGTTACGCCGGCCGTGTTGCCGAAATAGTCCCGTGTGTAGCTGCTGCCTTCGGCCGAGAGGAACCGGAGATGCGGCCAGCGGCGCTCACGCGCCCAGGCCACCAGACGGGCCAAAGGCGAACGGGCGACGACGTAGAACGCCGCAGCCTGCGGGACATGCCGTGCGGCCCCGTCCAGCCCGTCGAGCAGATGCGTGCAACCGGTGCAAGGCTCGTCGCGCTCGGGACCGAACATGTAGCTGTAGAGGATCAGGCTGGGCTTCCCCGCGAACAGTTCCGAGAGCCGCACCTGCTCCGGGCGCTGATGGTCCCCGACGCGTTCGAAGACGTAGTCCTCCTTGATCGTCCCGCCGGGGGGCAGCGCCCGGCGCATCGCCGCAACCGTTTCCGTCTGGCGGCGCAGGTCCATTTCGGCATCGAGCAGTTCGTTGCGCGCGCGGCGGTATTCGGCGCTTTCGTTGGGAAAACTGAGATGTTCCATGATCGGGCTCCTCCCTCCGGTTGCTCCCCTGACGCTCGCAGCCTGAACGCCCGAACGAAGGCATGAGTTCGCGCAAAGGAGCGGCAAATCGCCGCCCCCTTCCGGCAACGCGGCAAGCCCCTGACGCAAGGCGATATTCCGACCCCGTGCTGTCATGATCCGGGGCTAGTCGCGCAAGGGACACACCCTGCCGCCCCGCCAGGAGGCGGGATCATGGCCGCAGCGCCGCGCTTCTGCACGGGGTACGCTGCCCGCGATCCCTGCCTTGAGCCCGGAGATTACCGCGATGAACCACCACCCGGCCGAAACCACCCTGTCCCGCCGCGGCATGCTCCTTGCCGGCGCTGGGGCAGGCGCCGCCACGCTTCTCGGCCAGGGCCCCGCACTGGCGGCGCCGCAGAATTCGGTCGCGCATACTGGAGGCGCGCGCAAGAAGCCGCTGGTGATCGGCCACCGCGGCTGCTCGGCGCTGCGGCCAGAGCACACCCTGGCGTCCTACGCCAAGGCCATCGACCAGGGCGCGGACTTCGTGGAGCCGGATCTCGTCTCGACCAAGGACGGTGCCCTGATCGCCCGGCATGAGAACAACATCGCCGAAACTACCAATGTCGCGGACCATCCCGAATTCGCCCAGCGCCGCACGACCAAGGTGATCGACGGGGAAAAGGTCACCGGCTGGTTCACCGAGGATTTCACCCTCGCAGAGATCAAGACCCTGCGCGCAGTCGAACGGCTCGGCGCCATGCGCCCCGAAAGCAAGAGCTACGACGGCCAGTTCCAACTGCTCACGCTTGAGGAAATCGCGGACTTCGTGGCCGCGGAATCCGCCGCACGCGGCCGCAAGATCGGCCTCATTCCCGAGATCAAGCACTCCACCTATTTCGCCGGGATCGGCCTGCCGCAAGAACAGCGCTTCCTCGACCGCGTGGCCGCTAGCCATTATCTCTCGACCGCCCCGGTGATCGTCCAGAGCTTCGAGGTGGCCAATCTCAAGTGGCTGCGCCCGCGCATCGCAACCTATCGCAGCCTGCAACTCCTGCAACTGACCGTGCCTCTGGACATGCACCCCGCCGATGTCGCCGCCTCCGGGGGCAGCCTCACGTTCAAGCAGATGCTCACGCCCGCCGGTCTGGCCGAAGTCAGGACTTATGCCGACTGGATCGCCCCCGTGCTCCAGGGGATCATCCCCTTCGGCGATGCCACGGGCAAGTCCGGCCCGCTGGGCAAGCCGAGCACGCTGGTGCGCGATGCCCATGCGGCCGGCCTGCTCGTCTCGACCTGGACGGTGCGGCCGGAAAACAGCTTCCTGCCCACGGACTTCCGCGGCCCGGGCGGCGATTCGGCGCGTCAGGACAAGGCCTGCATCGAATTCATGCGCCGCTTCATCGCGGCGGGTGTCGATTCCTTCTTCACCGACGATCCGGGCCTCGGACGTGCGGCCGTGGACGGCACGGCCTGACACAGCACTCTTCGGCAACCCGCCCGCCCACACGAACCCGGATCGCCTGTCGCTTCGCTGCATGGTAGGATCCCGCATTGCCGGGAGCCTCGCCATGACGATCACCATCACCGCTTTCGAAAACTCGCCCGACCGGGGGCGGGGCCTCGCGCGGGACATGCGGGTACGCTGGGCGCTGGAGGAACTGGGCCTGCCTTACGAAGTGCGGTTGCTTTCGTTCGAAGCGCTCAAGAGGCCCGAACATCTCGCGCACCAGCCCTTCGGGCAGATCCCCAGCCTGGAAGACGGCGATCTCGTGCTGTTCGAATCCGGCGCCATCGTCCTCCACCTCGCCGGCACACACCCCGGTCTCCTGCCCGAGGATGCCCATGCCCGTGCCCGCGCCGTCGCCTGGCTCGTCGCGGCGCTCAACACGGTGGAGCCACCCATCGTCGAATGCACCATGGCGATGATATTCGAGCGGGAGCAGGCCTGGTTCGCAGCGCGGCAGCCGATGCTCGAAAAGCGCGTGCAGGCCCGCCTCCAGCAACTGACCGCCTCGCTTGGGAGCGCCGAATGGCTGGACGGTGCCTTCAGCGCGGGAGACCTAATGATGGTGACCGTGCTGCGCCGACTGGTCAGTTCCAACCTCCTCGACGCCTGGCCCCCACTGCTGGCCTATATCGCCCGCGCCGAAGCACGCCCCGCCTACCAACGCGCCTTTGCCGACCAGCGCGCGGTATTCGAAGCCGCATCCTGCGCCGGCCCCGAAGCACCGGCCTGAACGCCTGCCCCTGACCGCGCCTTTCCGGCACCCCCGAAAGAATACATATCGCCGAGTTAGGCTTGCGGAAGGTTTCGCGCGCTAGACCCGCGTGCGGTGCAGTCACGATCGAAACCGAAGGCGCTTGCCATGGACGCCATCCTGTTTTCTCCCCCCAGTGCCCCGGGATCGCCCGCCGAGCCCTCGTCGTGGTACATTTCGGCCATGGAGCGCCTCGTCGCCGCGGTGCAGGACTTGTCCCACGCGCGCGATCTGGACGCCGTCACCGCCATCGTCCGGGACGCCGCGCGCAACCTGACCGGAGCTGATGGCGCCACGTTCGTCCTGCGGGACGGCGACATGTGCTACTACGCGGAGGAGAACGCCATAGCGCCCTTGTGGAAGGGCCGCCGCTTCCCGATGAGCACATGTGTCAGCGGCTGGGTGATGATCAATGCACAGAGCGCGGTGATCGAGGATATCTACGCCGATCCGCGCGTCCCGGTCGAAGCCTATCGCCCCACGTTCGTGAAGAGCATGGCGATGGTGCCGATCCGCCGCACCTCGCCCATCGGCGCCATCGGCAACTACTGGTCGTCCCGCCGCGCGACGACGGCCGAGGAACTGGCCATTCTCCAGGCCTTGGCCGACACCACCTCGGTCACGCTGGAAAACGCCGAACACTACACCCGCCTTCAGGGCGTGGTGCATCGCCTCCAGGAACAGCAGCGGCGCATCAGCGAGCAACAGACAAGCGATTGAGGGACATGCTAGTCATCATGTGCAGCGGCTCCGACTATGGGCCGGACCAGCGGCGCTCGGTCGAACTCGGCGCGGCGGGATATCTGCTCAAGTCGCCCCGTTTCTCAAGCTTCCGGGACATCGTCGCCGGCCAGCCGGGGCTTCGCCTGATCGAAGATGAGAGCAGCCTGACAATGCTGCGCGCCTGCGCCTGAATTTTTCGCCTATAATAGGAAAAAGGGCGCGCGGGGCGAGACAGCCGCTGTCCCAGGGTAGCGAAGATATTTCCGGCACCCGACTGTCTGGTTGCGATTTGTTGACGAAAGCAGGTTAATGCAATCGCTTCGAAGGACCCAGAAAGTCGGGGACCAAGTAGGGATCGCGAATGCTTAACGGCCATAAATTAGCGGGTCACCGGGGGGTGGCAGCGATAGTTGGTCTTCTCGGGCTGACGCTGGGCGGTTCGGCGGCACTTTTCGTGACCTCGCAGTCCATGGACCGAATCGCGGCAAACCGACAGCAGCAGCAAGTCGAAAAGACCATCGCGCGCACACTTTCCGGTGCTGCAGCCCAGGCCGCGGCCACCAGCGCACGCATGGAACCTGCGCAGCGAATCGCAGCGCTCGGCCCGGACGAAGCCGCCAACTGGCTGGACAATGAGCTGGGACGGCCGACCGTCAGCGCTGAAACCACCCGGACCGTGGCCATCCTCTCCCGTTCCGGCGCGATCTACGGCTATACCCGCGGCGGCCGGGCCGACGAGGCCGATCTGGAGGAAATCCAGGACACGGCCAAGGATCTCGCCAGCTCGCTCCACGCATCGCCTGCCTCGGAAGGAACAGCCGCCAAGGCAGCGCCGGATGCCAAGGCTGATCTCGCCTCGGTTCGCGGCGTTCCCGTCGTCGTCGCTGCGTCCCGCATTCCCGCGGCGGGAGAGCCTTTGTCGCTGGTGACCATCACGTACCTCGACGATCCCCTGCTCAATCGTTGGTCCAGCACGCTAATGCTGGATGGGTTCACGGCCCTTGGCCCGCGCACCGCTGCGCCGTCCAACATGCGAAGCGTCCAGTTGTCAGCCTCGGACGGCACCTCGCTGGGCCGCCTCGCATGGCGGCCGGCCATGCCGGGGGAAGCAATCCGAGAATACGTTATCCCGGCCACCCTGGCGATCGGCGCAGCCGTGCTCGGCCTGTTCCTCATGGTAGCCTATCGTGCGAGCAACCTGAAGGACGAGGCCGAAACGAACTCGCAGCGCGCGCGCTATCTCGAACTTTTCGACCCCATCACGGGGCTGGTGAACCGCACGACGTTCATCAAGCAGCTTGAGCAGATCGCCGGCTCTCAGGCCTGCCAGCTCATCCTGCTGGACATCGACGATTTCAGCGCCATCAACGAAGAACTGGGCCATCGCGCCGGGGATCAAGTCATCCTCGACTTCGGCAAGCAGTTGCTCAAGGAATTCCAGGGTTCCCAGTGCCTCGTCTCGCGGCTCGACGGGGATGAGTTCGCCGTGCTGATCGTCGGCAATTCGGACATCTTCACGCTCGGCCCCCGTGCCACCGGCATCGCCATCACACGCGAAACGCGCGACGGAACAACCGTCGCCGTCACGATCTCAGCGGGCATCGCCGCTGCTCCGGAACATGGTCATACCGCCAGCGACCTGATGCGCCATGCCGACATCGCCCTCGGCGCTGCCAAGACGGCAGGACCGGAACGCCACGTCGTCTACGATCCCGCACTTGGGGAGGCCTTCAAGAGCCGCAAGGGCCTGGAAGCGCGGATGAAGAAGGCCATCGATGACGAAGGCTTCGAGCTGTTCTATCAGCCGATCATCAGCCTGCGCACCATGAAGCCAGCCGGGGTGGAGGCGCTGTTGCGGCTGAAGCGCGGCGCCAAGGACACGCCCGCCGTTTTCGTCCCGGTGATCGAAAAGCTCGGTCTCATGCCGCAACTCGGCGCTTGGATCATCCAGCAAGCCTTCCGCGATAGCCGTCGCTGGCCGGACCTGCGGACCTCGATCAATCTCTCCCCGCTCCAGCTCGAGAACCCGGCGCTGCTCGATCAGATCGACTTCAACCGCGCCCGGTTCGACGTTTCCCCAAAATCGATCGGATTCGAGATCACCGAAGGCGTCCTCCTGAACAAGTCGCCCACCGTTCACGACAACCTCCAGGGTCTGCGCGACCGCGGTTACGTGATCGCTCTTGATGACTTCGGCACGGGATACTCATCACTCAGCTACCTCTCCGAATTCGAAATTCACCGACTGAAACTGGACCAGAGCTTCGTTCGCGGCGGCCGCCTGATCGAGATGCGCAGCGCCACGCTGATCCAGGGCGTGATCGACATCTGCCACAAGCTGAATATCGACGTTGTCGCAGAGGGCATCGAGGAAATCGCGGAAGCCGCCACCCTGCGCCAATGGGGATGCGATTTCGCCCAGGGCTATCAGTTCGGCAAGCCCGCCCCCGCCAGGATCGCCGCGCAAAACCTCATCACCCTCCAGAACAACGCCGCCGCGATCGTCGATTACCGCACGGGCGAGCCGATCCTGGGCGTGCTCTAACTGAGACCGGGCACCAGATTGTTGGCCTCCTAACTTCGCCGTCCACTCGCTTGATCCTCCCTACAACATAGCCACCGACGGCGCCTGTCATTGGCGTTCAACAGCAAAACGGCTAGCAATCGCGGTACGTAGAAATCACAAGCACCGCTGGCCTTGCAGCTATGGCAATGCCCGCAATCACGGATATCGCGCCCGAAGTGCATCAGAAGCGCACATGCCATTTTTATCACACCACGACCCGCGCCGGACTTAGCGTCAAGCAGCTGGGGGGAAATGGCAGCGCCAAGATTTGCGTGCGCCGCCACTTCCGCACCCTCGACGCAGATACAGAGTGCTCACATAAGTCGCAATGATCCCATATCGACACGATACTTATAAATATCCATTCGTTCCCCGCCCGATCACGTACAAACGCTGCCAAAATCGTACCAAGTAATTTCGCCCTCTGCCACCTACGATGCGGCTGCAAATTCACGGCCAGCGCAACCGTGTTTATTCTTTCAATAAGACCCCTTCGCCGCCAGAACCCCTGGCAACGTCTTGGCCATCAACCACGAGCGAACGCCACTCTTTTACTGCTCACGTAAGCCACATCCATGGTGACGCGTTGCTGATAGGAAGTGTCGCTTCTGCCACTGGTAAATGCCCGTGAGACTGGGCCTGACGCGGCAATAATGCTTGAAATAGGACCTGTATTTCTGGATTTCCTGCCCGACGATCGGCCTGGGTCCTGCCAGGCTCACTTCACCCGACAGAACATTGAGCAATTGCAGAAATGCATATTACTAAGGGTTAGCGCTCGCCGCGAGGCACGACATTCACCGGTTCGTGTCCGATGCGGAGCTACGCGCGCTCTACGAAGCCGAGGCCATTTTCGTTTTTCCATCCTTGTCCGAGGGCTTCGGTCTTCTCCCGATCGAAGCCATGCATTGCGGCGCGCCGGTTGTCGCGGCGCGGGCAGGCGCCATGCCGGAAGTTTGCGGGGATGCCGCCCTTCTCGTCGATGCTGACTCGGCCGGTTCATTCAAAGAGGCGATCCTGGCCGTTCTGGAAGGTCCCGCCTTAGGCTAGGCACTCTCCTTACACGGGCGTATCCGCGCCGGCCAATTGACCTGGGACCATGCCGGCGAGCGGCTTCACACGATCATCTCGAGCATACTTCGGGAAGAACCTCCGTCTGAACGTCGCGGCCGGCCCGGTTCACCGTGACTCGCAAGTCGTCTGCCTGCCAGGCCAGCCAGTCTGCGCCCGGCGCCTCCCAATCCTGCAGGGACATCTCGGCGTCCTGTGCGTTCAGCCACCGGAGGTTCGGGGCGAGACGAGCGAACTGCCCCGGACGGGCGGCTCGAATGGCGGAAAGTTCGGCGACGTGATCTTCCAGCTCCCGGTCGCGGCTTTCCCAGTCAACCCAGCCGATGGCATTATCCTGGCAATAGGCATTGTTGTTGCCTTGCTGGGTTCGGCCGAATTCATCGCCGGCGGTCAACATGATGGTGCCTGTGGAGGCGAAAAGCGTGCCGAGCATTGCCTTCATGTCTGCGCGGCGTGCCGCCACTACACCGGGCACGGATGTCGCACCCTCCGCACCGTTGTTCCAGCTAAAATTCTCACCGTGCCCGTCGCGGTTTTGCTCGCCATTGGCCCAGTTGTGGCGTTCCAGGTAAGATACCGTATCGGCCAACGTGAAGCCGTCATGAGCGGCCAGGAAATTGATCGAACGGCAGCTATCTTCCATCGGTCCGAACAGATCGGACGAGCCTGCAAGCCGCGTTGCCAGTTTTCCAATGCCCTCCTCATGCTTCCAGAAACGGCGTACGTCGTCACGGAACCGATCGTTCCATTCCAGCCAGTTTGGCGGGAACTGACCGAGTTGGTAACCGGAAGGCCCGATGTCCCAAGGCTCTGCGATCATGACACGGGTGGACAGGATCGGATCGGCCGCAATCTCCGCAAAGATCGGCGCTGCAGGATCGAAACCAGGGCCACGGGCGAGGATGGGGGCAAGGTCGAAGCGGAACCCGTCGACGCCGCAGGTTCCCGCGAAGTGCCGCATGGCATCGCGGGTCAGGCGGCGCACCGCCGGATTGGCGAAATCGAGAGTATTGCCGCAGCCGGTGTCGTTGATCAGCGATCCGTCCGGCGCATGGGCATAAGCTGCATTGTCGAGGCCGCGCAGGGACAGGACGCCGCCCTCCACGTCGCTTTCGCCGCTATGGTTGAACACCAGGTCCAGCAGGACACCGATGCCTTCAGCGTGGAGGGCCGCTACCGTCGATTGCAGTTCGGCAGTTCCGCCGGGGCAAAGGCCGGGATCGAGCGCCATCATCGCCACCGGATTATAGCCCCAGGCGTTGACGAGCCCGAGCGGCGGCAGGTGGCGCTCGTCGATCCAGGCGACGATCGGCATGAGTTCGACGGCCGTGACGTGCAGCTTCTTCAAATGCGCGATCACGGCGGGATGAGCGAGCGCTGCTACGGTTCCACGCAAGGGTGCGGGCACTTCGGGATGCAGACGCGTGAAAGCCCGGACGTTGAGTTCGTAAACCAGTCCGCCGACGACGAAACGCGGGGGCTCAACCAACGCAGGTTCGACGAGGGGAGGCACGAGCGCGCGCGGGACGATATCGGCGGTATCGTCGCCGAATGTAGCGAGCCTGGGGCTTTGGACGAAGCGGCGGTCCAGTTCCACGGCGTAGGGATCGACGAGCAGTTTTGCGGGATCGAACCAGAGCCCGCGATCGGGCGCCCATTCCCCCTCCGCCCGATAGCCATAGCGCGCGCCGGTGAGGTCGCCCGGCATTTCCAGCACCCAGTTCGGGCCGTTTCGCACCATGGCGTAACGTCGTTCCCCCTCGCCGTCGAAGAGGCAGAGCCAGACTGCCGACGCAAGGGGACTGCGCAAGGCGAAACGGGTCATGCCTTCGCAGACCGACACGCCGAGCGGAATCATGCTGTCAGGGCGCGGTAGAGGTCGGCATAGGCCTGGCCGCTGGCCTTCCATGAGAAGTCGCACTTCATCGCGTTCTTCTGGATCGTGCGCCACTGCTCAGCGCGGTTATAGAGGTCCACCGTACGGGTCAGTGCGGCTGCAAAAGCATCGTAATGGATGCCGTCGAATTGGACGCCAGTGGCCACGCCCGCGGCCAAAGCCGCCGGATTGGCATCGATCACGGTATCGGCCAGGCCGCCCGTGCGCGCCACCACCGGCACACAGCCATAAGCGAGACCATAGAGCTGCGTCAGGCCGCAGGGCTCGAACCGCGATGGCACCAGGATGGCGTCGCCGCCGCCCTGCATTCGGTGCGAGAGCGCTTCGTCGTAGCCGATCCGCACAGCGATGCGCCCGGGATGACGCGCGGCGGCCTGATGCAGGGCCTGTTCGATGGCGCTGTCGCCCGAACCCAGCAGGGCCAGGCGTCCGCCAAGGCCGACGAGGTGGTCGAGCACTTCCAGCAGGACGTCCATGCCCTTCTGCCAGGTCAGCCGGGTGACAACGATGAACAGCGGCCCCTCGTCGATCTCCAGGCCGAATTCAGCTTCCAGCGCGCGTTTGTTGGCCGTGCGCCGCTCCAGCTTCTTCGCCTCGTAAGGGGCGGCCAAAGTCGGGTCACGCGACGGGTCCCAGAGGCCGGTGTCGATGCCGTTGAGAATGCCGGACACTGCCCGGCCCCGCGCTACGATCAGGCCTTCCAGCCCCATGCCGAAAGCAGCGGAGCGGATTTCGCGGGCGTAAGTGGGGCTGACCGTCGTCACGGCATCGGCGCAAGCGAGACCGGCTTTCAGCATGCCGAGGCCGCCGTGATACTCGACCCCGTCGATCGACCAGGCCTCGCGCGGGAGGCCAAGGCGCGGGAAGACTTCAGCGCCGAACCAGCCCTGGAACGCCATGTTGTGGATGGTCACGATCGAGGGCACGCGGCCCGCCTCGCCGCCGAAAGGTGCGAAGTGGAGATAGGCCGGCGCCATGGCGGCCTGCCAGTCATGCGCATGGACGAGATCGAAGCGCCGGGGCTTGCCGCGGGCCACCATGGCCCCGCCGGCAATATCGGCAGCGGCGCGGCCCAGCGCCGAAAAACGCTGCCAGTTATCGCCCCAGTCCTGCCCGGCAACATCGGCATAGGGCGCACCGTCACGGGCATAGAGCGCGGGAGCATCGAGGACGAGCAAAGGATATCCGTCGATCTTGCCCGACAGCAGCCGCGCGGGAACGCCAAGCAGCAAATCCCAGGCATGTACGGAACGGGCGCGGCCGATCGCCTTCAGCACTGAGGGGTAGCCCGGCAGAAGCGTCGTCATTTCCACCCCGTGGCCCGCCAGCGCGGCGGGGAGTGCGCCGACGACATCCGCGAGACCTCCGGTCTTAACCAGCGGCACGGCCTCGGAAGCTACGGACAGGACTTTCAAGTGGATTCCCCGCAGGCCGCGATCGCAGACATGACCCTCACAGACATCACTTTCACAGATTCAGGCGATCGATCATGGGCTTGGTAATGAGGCAGACGCCATTGTCCGTCCGGCGGAAGCGGCGGCCGTCGAGTTCAGGATCCTCGCCCACCACCAGTCCTTCCGGGATGCGCACTCCGGAATCGATCACCACGCGCGAAAGGCGGGCATGGCGGCCGATGTTGCAATAGGGCAGGATCACCGCCTCGTTCACCGAGGAAAAGCTCCCCATCTTCACGCCTGTGAACAGCAGCGAGCGCCGCGCGAGCGAGCCGGAGACGATGCAATCCTGGCTAATCAGCGAGGAAATCGCCTGGCCGCGCCGTCCTTCCTCGTCATGGACGAACTTGGCGGGGGCGGCCACGACGGTATCGGTCCAGATCGGCCAATCGCGGTCGTACATGTCGAGCTTGGGCACGGTGTCGGTCAGGTCGAGATTGGCCTCGAAATAGGCGTCGACGGTGCCGACGTCGCGCCAATATTCCTCGATTTCCTCACTAACGCGGATGCAGGAATTGGTGAAGCGGTGCGCCTGCGCCTTTCCGTGCTTGACGATGTAGGGAATGATGTCCCCGCCGAAATCGCGCTTGGAATCCGGGTCGGCAGCGTCGCGGCGCAATTGCTCGAACAGGAACTCGGTGTCGAACACGTAGATGCCCATGGATGCCAGGGCGTGGGCGGGATCGCCCGGAATCGAGGGGGGATCCTTGGGCTTTTCCAGGAACGAGGTGATCACGTCGTTCTCGTCGACATGCATCACGCCAAAAGCCCTCGCATCCTTGCGCGGCACCACCAGGCAGCCCACCGTCACGTCCGCGCCCGAATTGACGTGCTGCTGCAGCATCAATTCGTAATCCATCTTGTAGATGTGATCGCCGGCCAGGATGACCATGTACTTCGGCGTGTAGGAGGCGATGATGTCGATGTTCTGGAACACCGCGTCAGCCGTGCCTTCGTACCAGAGCAGCTCGGATATACGCTGGCTGGCGGGCAGGATGTCGAAGCTTTCGTTGCGTTCGGGCCGCATGAAGTTCCAGGCGCGGTTCATGTGCCGGATCAGGCTATGCGCCTTGTACTGCGTGGCCACGCCGATGCGGCGAATGCCGGAATTGATCGCGTTCGACAGGGCAAAGTCGATGATGCGGCTCATTCCCCCGAAATAGACCGCAGGCTTGGCGCGGTTGTCGGTCAATTCCGCAAGTCGGCTGCCTCGCCCCCCTGCCAGCACATAGGCCATGGCATCGCGCGCGAGTGGCGATCCGGTCGGCGTCCTCATTGCACTCACTCTCCTTCGTGTCGCCGTTTTCAACCGGCGTATTCGAGCATAATGGTTGCCAACGGCGGCAGTGTGACCAAGGCATGACCGTCTGCGGCTTCGACTTGGCCCAGGTTACCCTTGCCGGTTCCCCCGTAATGGGGAGAATCGCTGTTCAAGATCTCGTTCCATGTGCCGCCGCAAGGCAGCGGCAGTCTATAATCCGTGTGCATGGCCGGGGTCATATTCGAGATGATCGCGATCGGCGGCGCACCGGGCGCCTTGCGCAGCCAGGCGAAGACAGAATTGGCCGCATCGTCGACCACCAGCCATTCGAAGCCGTCGCCATCGCAATCGCCGCAGTGAAGCGCGGGCTTGTCGCGGTAGAGGTGGTTGAGGTCCTTCACCAGGTTGCGGATGCCTTCATGTGCAGGGGCGTCGCGCAAGTCCCAGTCGAGCGCGCGTTCCTCGCTCCATTCGCGGCGCTGGGCGAACTCCTGGCCCATGAACAGCAGCTTCTTGCCCGGATAGCCCCACATCATGCCGTAATAGGCGCGCAAGTTGGCGAATTTCTGCCAATCGTCCCCGCTCATCTTGTTCAGCAGCGAGCCCTTGCCATGGACCACTTCGTCATGGCTGAGCGGCAGGACGTAATTTTCGGAAAACGCGTAGACCAGGCCGAAAGTGATGTCGTTGTGGTGATAGCGCCGGTGCACCGGATCACGGGCCATGTAGCGCAGCGTGTCGTGCATGAAGCCCATGTTCCACTTGAAGCCGAAGCCCAGCGCGGAAGCATGCTCGCCTTCCGACACGTCATAGGCCGGCTGGGTGACGCCGGGCCATGCGGTCGATTCCTCGGCGATGGTGAAGACTCCGGGATACTGGCCATAAAGCGCGCGGTTGGTGGCGCGCAGGAAATCCACCGCTTCCCAGTTCTCGCGCCCACCCTGCTCGTTCGGGATCCACTCGCCGGCCTTGCGCGAATAATCGCGGTAGAGCATCGAGGCGACGGCATCAACGCGCAGCCCGTCGACGTGATAGCGATCGGCCCAGAACAGCGCGTTGTTGACGAGGAAGCTCTGCACCTCGCGCCGCCCGAAGTTGTAGATCAGGGTGTTCCAGTCCGGTTGGAAGCCCAGCCGCGGGTCCTGGTGCTCGTAGAGTGCGGTGCCGTCGAAGCGGACCAACCCGTGATCGTCTTTGGGAAAATGCGCCGGCACCCAGTCCAGGATGACACCGATCCCCGCCCTATGCGCGCCGTCCACGAAACGCGCAAACCCCGCGGGTTCGCCGAAGCGGGCGCTGGGGGCATAGAGCCCGGTCGTCTGGTAGCCCCAGGACGGATCGTAGGGGTGCTCGCTGATGGGCAGGAATTCGATATGGGTGAAGCCCATCTCCACGACATAGGGGATGAGCTTGTCCGCCATGTCGTCCCAATTGAGGAACCAGTTGAAGCGGTCGCGCTGCCAGGACCCGGCGTGGACCTCGTAGATCGAGACCGGCACCTTGCGCGGATCGACCGATTCCCAGTGATCGCGATGGGCCTCGTCACCCCATTCGAGCTTGGCGGGGTGAGCGGTCATCGACGCGGTGGCCGGACGGATTTCCGACATGAAGGCGAATGGATCGGCCTTGAGCGGTTGCACGCTGCCGTCCGCGCCGACGATATGATACTTGTAGGCACGGTAATCAGCGATGTCGGGGATGAATATCTCCCAGACGCCGATGTCCTTGCGGCTGCGCATGAGGTGGCGGCGGTGATCCCAGTCGTTGAAATCACCCACCACGCTCACTAGGCGGGCGTTGGGTGCCCAGACGGCGAAATGGACCCCGTTGGCGCCCTCGTGCCGCATGATATGCGCGCCGAGCTTATCGAACAGGCGAAAATGCGTGCCCTGCGCGATCAGCAGGTCGTCGATGGGGCCCAGCACCGGCCCGAACGTGTAGGGATCGGTGACCAGCCAGTCGCTGTCGCCGGCGGTGCAGCGATAGCGGACAGGCTGCGGATTGCCGAGCAGCTTGCCCTCGAACAGGAAGCGGTCGTCCACTTTGCCCAGCATGCCGAGCCGGCGGCCGTCCAGGCTGAAGGCCTCGACCGTCTCCGCGCCAGGCAGGATGGCGCGTGCGTAACACCCGTCAGGCCCGGGATGGAGGCCGAGAAGCGAGAACGGGTCGGCGTGGACGCCTTGCAGCAGGGACTCGATAGCGCTTTCGGGTGGCTTCACAGGACCTTCCAGATGTCTTTGGCATACTCGGAGATAGTCCGATCCGAGGAGAACCAACCGACATTGGCGATGTTCCTGATAGTTGCCGAATGCCAGCCCGCCATGTCTTCCCACCGGGCGTCGATCGAGCGCTGGGCGGCGGCATAGCTGTCGAAATCGGCAGCGCACATGAACCAGTCGTGGTCGTAGATGCCGCCGATGAGGTCCTTGTAGCGATCCGGGTCGTCGGGCGAGAACACGCCCGAGGAAATCGCCGAGAGCGCCTGGCGCAGTTCGCGCGATCCGTCGATCACTTCGCGCGGGTTGTAGCCGCTCGCGCGCTTGGCTGCCACTTCTTCCGCCGTGAGGCCGAAGATAACAATATTGTCGTCTCCCACATGGTCCTTGATCTCGACATTGGCGCCGTCGAGCGTGCCGATGGTGAGAGCGCCGTTGAGCGCAAACTTCATGTTGCCGGTGCCGGAAGCTTCCATGCCCGCGGTCGAGATCTGTTCGGACAAGTCAGCCGCCGGGAAGATGCGCTCCCCCAGGCTGACGTTGTAATTGGGCACGAAGACCACTTTCAGCAGCCCGCCGACCGAGGGATCGGCATTAACGCGCCGGGCGATGTCATTGGCCAGTTTGATGACCAGCTTGGCGTTGTGGTAGCTCGGCGCGGCCTTGCCCGCGAAGATCTTCACGCGCGGCACCCAGTCCCGTTCGGGATGGCTGCGGATCTGGTCATAGAGCGCCACCGTCTCGATCAGGTTCAGCAGCTGGCGCTTGTATTCGTGGATGCGCTTGATCTGCACGTCGAACAGAGCGTCGGGATCGAGCCGGATGCCCATCGTCTTCTTGATGTAGTCCGACAGCGCCATCTTGTTGGCGCGCTTCACGTCGGCCACCCGCGCGCCGAACTGCGCATCGGCCGCGAAAGCGTTGAGATCGGAGAGCTTTTCCGCATCGTCGAGGAAGCCGTCCCCGATCGCCTCGCGGATCACCGAGGTGAGCCCCGGATTGCACTGCTGCAGCCAGCGGCGCGGCGTGACGCCGTTGGTCTTGTTGTTGATCCGGTCGGGATAGAGCTTGTGAAGGTCCGCGAAGACCGTCTTCTTCATCAGGTCGGTATGAAGCGCGGCCACGCCGTTGACCGAATGGGCCCCCACGAAGGCCAGGTTGGCCATGCGTACGCGGCGCTCTCCGTTCTCGTCGATCAGCGAGATCGCCGAGATTTCGGCATCGCTGCAACCGGCCTTGCGTGCTTCGCGCAGGACACGGCTGTTGATCGCGTAGATGATCTGCATGTGGCGCGGCAGCAGGCGCTCGAACAGCGGCAGCGGCCAGGATTCCAGCGCCTCCGGCAGGAGCGTGTGATTGGTATAGGATACCGTGCGGCGGCAGATGTCCCAGGCTTCGTTGAATTCAAGGCCGTTTTCATCGACCAGCAGGCGCATCAGCTCGGCGACGGCCACCGAGGGATGGGTATCGTTGAGCTGGATAGCCGCCTGCTCCGGCAGGGTGCGGATATCGCCCAGGTACTGGACGTGACGGCGCACGATGTCCTGGATCGAGGCGGCGGTGAAGAAATACTCCTGCCGCAGCCGCAATTCCTGTCCGGCCGGGCTGGAATCCGCGGGATAGAGCACCCGCACGAGGCTGTCGGCGCGGACCTGCTCGGCCAGGGCGCCGAAGTGGTCGCCGGCGTTGAAAGCGTCGAGCTTGATCGGATCGAGCGGGCTGGCTGTCCAGAGGCGCAGGGTGTTCACGCGCTTGCCGCGCCAGCCGACCACCGGCGTGTCGATCGCCGTGGCCTCGACCTGCTCGGCCGGGTGCCAGAACACGCCGTCCCCTTCGGCCACGACCTCGCCGCCGAAACCGATGCGGTAAGTGCTCTCAAGCCGCTCGAACTCCCAGGGATTGCCGTGGGCCAGCCAGGTTTCCGGCAGCTCCACCTGCCAGCCGTCGTCCACGCGCTGGCGGAACATGCCGTTCACGTAGCGGATGCCATAGCCGTAAGCCGGAATATCCAGCGTGGCGAGGCTCTCCATGAAGCAGGCTGCCAGCCGGCCGAGACCGCCGTTGCCGAGCGCCGCATCGGGTTCCAGTTCCTCCAGAGCCGCAAGGTCAAGGCCGTGGGCCTTCAACGCGGCTTCGAACTCGCGGGTCATGCCCATGTTCGAGAGCGCGTCGCGCAGCAAGCGACCGATCAGGAACTCCATCGAGAGATAATAGACCCGCTTGCCCTGGGAATCGTAAGTGCGGCGGGTGGAATCGATCCACTTCTCGATGATTTCGTCGCGCAGAGCGAGGATCGAGGCGGTGTACCAGTCATGCTGCTTGGCCGCCCGCTCGTCCTTGCCGACGCGCTGGCGAAGCACCCTGACGATGTGCTTGTCCATTTCCGAGGGCGCTTCGGCCTTGCTGTTGGAAACAGGTTCGGTCGCCACGGGCACACTCCTGGTATTGGACGTGCAGGACCCTTTGAAAAATCCTGCAATCCGTATGGTTTAGCGTCAGGCAAGCAAAAGCGGACCGCTGCACTTTCCCGCGCTTCCCGATCATGGCTAGCACAGCGCCCGCTTGCGGCAAGGGGCATTGTGCAGTGCCGCAAAAAATTCGCGCCGGGCTGCCCCGCTGGTGATATGATCGCCCGCAAATACCCGCGAAAGGTGCTCATGAGCCTGATCGAATCCGACGTCGCCCCAACCCCTTTTATTCCTGGCGCCGCTTCCGGCCTTCCCTCCGCTTCTCCAGCCCTCGATTCGTCCCGTTCCCCCTGGTGGCAAGGCGCGGCGATCTACCAGATCTATCCGCGCAGCTTCCAGGACTCCAACGGCGACGGCGTGGGGGATCTTCCCGGCATCGCCCGCCGCCTGCACCATGTCGCCCGGCTGGGCGTGGACGCGATCTGGATTTCGCCCTTCTTCACTTCTCCGATGCGCGACTTCGGCTACGACGTTGCGGACTATTGCGGGATCGACCCGGTCTTCGGCACAATGGCCGATTTCGACGCGCTGGTTGCCCACGCTCACGACCTGGGCCTCAGGGTCATCATCGACCAGGTCTATGCCCATACCTCGGACCTCCATCTCTGGTTCGCAGAAAGCCGCTCGGACCGCGGTAATCCCAGGGCGGACTGGTACGTCTGGCACGATCCCCGCGAAGACGGCACCCCGCCCTGCAACTGGCAATCGGTGTTCGGCGGCCCGGCCTGGACCTGGGATGGCCGCCGCCGCCAATATTACATGCATACTTTCCTGAAGGAGCAGCCGCAGCTCAACATGCACAATCCCGCGGTGCAGGACGCGGTACTGCAGGCGGCCCGGTTCTGGCTGGAGCGCGGCGTGGACGGCTTCCGGCTGGACGCGCTCAACCATGCGATGCACGATCCGCTGCTGCGCGACAATCCTCCCGCCCCGGCCGACGGCCGCCTCCGCACCCGCCCCTTCGACTTCCAGCTCAAGACCTACAGCCAGTCCCACCCGGACATGATCGGCTTCGTCGAGCGGTTGCGGGCGGTCTGCGACGAATATGGCGTCATCCACACCGTGGCCGAGATCGGAGGAGACCATCCGCAGGCGGACCGGCGCGCCTATACCGCCGGGGAACACCGGCTGAACAGCGCCTATGGTTTCGATTTCCTCTACGCCCCCGCCCTCACCGCCCGCTTCGTGGCCGAGACCTTGCAGCGCTGGGAGCTTGCCCCGGACGAGAACGGCGGCTGGCCGAGCTGGGCCTTCGAGAATCACGATGCCCCCCGCGCCCTCTCCCGCTGGTGCGCGCCCGAACACCGGGGCATCTTCGCCCGGACGAAGATGGCTCTGCTCATGGCCCTGCGCGGCAATGTGATCCTCTACCAGGGCGAGGAGCTGGGGCTGCTTCAGGACGAGATCGCCTTCGAACAGTTGCAGGACCCCGAAGCCATCGCCAACTGGCCGCTGACCCTCTCGCGCGACGGTGCCCGCACGCCGCTGCCCTGGGAGGACCTCCCCCTCGGCGGCTTCACGCCGGTGTCGCCCTGGCTGCCGCTTTCCGCCGAGAATCTCACCCGCGCAGTCGCCATCCAGGAGAGCGATCCCGCCTCGCTGCTCCATTTCACGCGCAAGCTGCTGGCCCTGCGCCAGGCGAGACCGGTGCTGCGGCACGGCGCGCTGGAGGATCTCGCCTGCGACGGCGAACTGCTGTCCTTCCTGCGCGTGGAAGGGGAGGAGCGCCTGCTCTGCCTGTTCAATCTCTCGCCCGAGCCGCTGGCGCCCAGCCCCGCACTCCAGGCCCTTGCGGTGCAGGGCGATATCGTTCTTGCCATCAACGGGGCGACGCCAGCTGCCCTCCCGCCTTACGGCGTGCTCTGGGTGAAGGCCCGATAAGGGGCGCGAAGAACCGCCGCGGCCGCCCTTCCTGGCACGCGCCGACCAACGATTTCGCTGGCTGGCACGGCTGCGCATTGTCTAGAGGGCCGGCATGATCAAAGCGCCTTCCCTTGCCCTGCTGCTCTCCGCGCTCCTGCTTTCCGCGGCTCCCGCTGCAGCCCTGGCGGAAACCGCCGTGGTGACTTCGCCCGAGCCGCTTCCGCCCCGGCACGATCGCCCGCGGGTGTTCCTGGGAGGCAGCATCGACATGGGCTCCGCGCCGGACTGGCAGAAGCAGGTGATCGAGGCGCTTCGCGGCGAGGACGTGGTCCTGCTCAATCCGCGCCGCCCGGACTGGAACCCAGCCTGGAAGCCCGAGGCCAGCGAGCCGGAGTTCCGCCGCCAGGTCGAATGGGAACTGGCCGCGCTCGACAGTGCCGACGTGATCGTGCTCTACCTCGCGCCCGGATCGCAAAGCCCGGTGAGCCTGCTGGAACTGGGGCTGCATGCACGCTCCGGCAAAGTCGTGCTGCTCTGCCCGCCGGGTTTCTGGCGCAAGGGCAATGTCGACATCACCGGCGCGCGATACGGCGTGAAGCAGGTGACCAGCCTCGACGAACTGATCGCCGAGACGCGCCTGCGCGTGGCGGCGGCAGCGCAGGGCCTCACGGCCGGGAAATGACCCGCGCCGCCCGATCCCGCGCTTCCGTTGTCTACTGCTGCGTCCACTCCACCCGGTAGAGGTCGAAGCGCCGGTCCTTCAGGTTCTGCACCGCGCCTGACTGACGGGCCGTCAGCAGCGCATCCAGGCTGAGGTCGGCGATGGCGATCGTCTCGGTATTGGCCGCGGTGTCCGCCGCCACTCCGTCGCGCGCGAAGGGGAAATCGGACGGAGTAAGGATCGCGCTTTCCGCGTAGTGGACGTCCATGTTCTCCACGTTGGGCAGGTTGCCGACCACGCCCGAGGTCACGACGTAGCACTGGTTCTCCACCGCGCGGGCCTGGCAGCAATACCGCACGCGCAGGAAGCCGCGGCGCTCGTCGGTGCAGAACGGCACGAACAGCATCAGCGCCCCCTGGTTCACGAGGTGGCGGGAAAGCTCGGGGAACTCGCTGTCATAGCAGATCATCACGCCGATCGGGCCGCAATCGGTGGGGATCACGTTGGCGCCGTAGCCGCCCTTGATGTTCCACCAGCGCCGCTCGGACGGGGTGGGATGCAGCTTCTGCGTCTCGTGCACCGCACCGTCGCGCAGGAAGGTATAGGCGATATTGCGGATCTCGCTCTTGCCCTGGCCCAGCTTAACGCGGGTGGGATGCGAACCGCCGATGATGTTGATGTTGTAGCTCACCGCCATGCGCTGCATGAATTCCACGAAACGCCCGGTGTAGTCCGCGATCTTCTCGATCGCAGCCGCGGGTTCCAGCTTGGTCTCTTCGATCGACAGCAGCTCCAGCGTGAACAGCTCGGGGAAGACCACGAAATCGCTCTCGTAATCGGCGGCCACGTCGATCCAGTATTCCACCTGCTCCTCGAACTGGTCGATCTGTTCGATCTTGCGCATCATGAACTGGACGGTGGCCACCCGCACGGTCGAAGGCACGCGCTCCTTGAAGCCGGGCACCGCCTTGCCCGTATCGCGCGGGGCGAGCGGGTTGGTCCAGTACATCAGGACCGCGTTGCCGCCGCTTTCCTTGTCGTTCGGGATGTAGTCCGGCAGAATTTCGCGCGGCTCATAACCCTCGTTCATCTGGAACTGGATCACCTGGTCGCGCACTTTCTTGTCGCGCACGGCCTGGAGGTAGTCGGCCGGGTCGGGATATTGGCGCATGCGCCGCGAATAGCCCGGCATGCGCCCGGCGAAGGCGATGCCCTTCAGCTCGAAATACTGGCAGACTTCCTTGCGCTTGCGATAGAGCCGCTGGCCGATGCGCAGGCGGCGGTAATCGGGGTCCACGCAAACCTCGAAACCGTAGAGCACGTCGCCATCGTCCGACGGCGGACGGCCATAACCGCCGTTGCTGATCTCCTCCCAGGTATGCGGGCGGAAGGCCTGGGCGGCGGTGACGATCATCGTCGCGCAGTGGCCGACGACCTTGCCGTCATATTCGGCAACGAACTGTCCTTCCGGAAAATTGATGACCTGGCCCCGGATCTCGGCGCGGGTGAAGGCATCGGCCTTGCCGTAGACTTTCACCGAGAGCCGCGCGATCGCGGGTGCATCGGCTACAGTGGCGGGGCGGATGATGAGCTTGGCTTTTGTCTGGTCCATGAAGGCGTTTCCTACGCATGAGACCGGCAGAGGTTCCAGCCTCGAAAATGACTCTTTTCCCGTCGCTTGCGGGATATTTTCGGCCGGGCGCCCGTTATCCCCTTCGAAAGGAGAGACGAATGAGCGCTACACTCATTGCCCTCGCCCTGTTTGGCTGCAGCGATGACGGATCAGCTTGCGAGAGGCTATCGACGCCTGTGCAAACTTACGAATCGCGCGCCGAATGTACCGCACGCCTCGATGACGCCCTGGCTACGGAAGCCGCGTTGAAGGCGGAAGCGCCCACGGTTTACGCCCAGTGCCTGAGCAACCGCCAGATGGCCTCGCTTGGCAAGGGAACTGTCGATCTTAGGCGCGTGAACGGCGTCCAGTTCGCCGCCAGATAGCGTTACGTAACCCGGCACGGACCTTGGGAAGCGTGGGGGCAACTTCTCGCGAAACCCTGAGGGGAAGCTCGGGGCATAGGGGCGTCGGCACAAGCCGGTGCCCCTGCTCATCATACCGGAACCAAAAACCGGTGCCCGGCATGGACTGACAGAGCCGGTCAGCCGCGACCGCGGTAGCCCTGCACGCCCTGGTCGGGAACCCAGAGCCCTTCCGGCGCCGCGCCGGATTGCCAGAACACGTCGATGGGAATGCCGCCGCGCGGATACCAGTAGCCGCCGATGCGCAGCCAATGGGGCTTCATCTCGTCGAACAGGCGCTGGCCGATACCGACAGTGACGTCCTCGTGGAAGCCGTTGTGGTTGCGGAACGCGCCGAGGAACAGCTTGAGGCTCTTGGATTCGACGATGGTTTCCCCCGGTGCATAGTCGATCACCAGGTGCGCGAAATCGGGCTGGCCGGTAACCGGGCAGAGCGAGGTGAATTCCGGCGCGGCGAAGCGCACCAGATAGAGGCTGCCCTGGCGCGGGTTCGGCACGTAGTCCAGCACGGCGTCTTCGGGAGACGTCGGCAGCGCACTGTTCTGGCCCAGATGCAGCGGGGTCATGGTGGTGTCAGTCATGATGCCATTGATAGGTGCCCCGGCGCTGCGCTTCAAGCCATGCGACCGAGACGGCGACGGGGACCGGGACCGGAACCGTGACGGACATCCGACCCTGCAATGCGGGCCGCCGCAAGTGCGGCGGGGAAATGCGCCAAGGGCGCGATTGCCCGCGCGCCCCGCATTGGGCTATGATCGCTCACGTCTCGCCGCGCTGGAGCGGAGCATTAACCGCGGGTTCAGCGCATGGTCTAATGTGGGGCTGGGAGTTTGATGCGGGGCCGATGTGACTAAATTCGCGACACCACTTTCACGCGCGGCACTTGCGCTCGGCCTCATGGCGGGACCGACGACGGCTTTCGCGCAATCGACCTGGAGCTTGCCGCCCGGCCAGCAGGAAGGCCAGGGCGCGCCGCGCCCGCAAGGTCCGGTGGACCCGCAGAACCCCACCGTCACTCCGCGCGACACCGCTCCCGATGTACCGGCCGCAGCCCCCGCCGCAGCGCCCACTTCGCGGCCGACACCGGTGCCGACCATCGCCGCCCCGCCGCCGCCCGCCGCGCGCGCCAGCGACCGCCCGCAGCCGCGTGCGACCCAGCCAGCCGCCACGGCCACGCCCGCTCGTCCGGCGGAGCCATCGCGCACGGAACCCGCCGCCGCCGCGCCCTCACCCGCCGTCACCCCCTCGGCCCAGTTGCCGGCTCCGGCTCCGGCGCTGGCACCCGCCCCCACGCCGACAGCGAGCGAAAGCGCCGCTCTGCCGGCCCAGCCTTCCGCCGCGCCGGAAGCGGACCTCGCAGGCCCGCCCGCAGCCACGCCGCATTGGCCGGAGTGGTGGCTGGCCATCCCCGCTGCCTTGGTCGCGGCCGGGGTCGGCGTCTTCCTGCTCCTTCGCCGCCGCCGCGCACCTGCCACGGCCTGGGAAGAAGCCGGTCTCGAACCTGAAGCCGAGCCCGAGGACGAAATCGTCCAGGAGACGGCCGATGCCCCCGTCGCAGCCGCCGCCATCGCCGCGCTCGACCCCGTAGCCCCCGTTTCGCCGGCCCCCCGCGTGCAGCCGCTGCGCAATCCCGGGCCGCAATCGCCGTCGCAGCCGGCACCAGCTGCGATACCGACCCCTAATCCGGCGCCGGCAAGGGCCCCGGCGCCGTCCGGTCCGGGCGTGATCGCAGTCGATTTCGAACCGGTGACGCTGCGCCTGTCGCTCGTCTACGCCACGCTGCAATATCGCCTGACCTTGGCCGCGCCGGAAAGCGGCCTTGCCGAGCCCTGGCGCGTGCTAGGCGACATGATCTCCGCCCACGCCTCGCTATCGCAAGTAGAGCAGCTCGCGCCCGAACCTGCCGCCTTGCCGCTGCGCCACACCCTCGAAGCGCTCGCCCCCGGCGAAACGCGCACGTTCAAGGGCGAACTGCAATTGCCGCTCAACGCGATTCGCGTGATGCGCCAGGGACAGGCCAGCCTCTTCGTGCCGCTCGTGCGCCTGTGCCTCGTGGACGAGCATGGCCATGCCGAGCGCCGCGTGTTCTCGCTGGGCGTTCCGGGCGAAGGTCCGGATCCCGCGACTGTCCGGCTCGCCCCCATCCGCCTCGACACCGGCCCGCGCGACCATGCCACGATCGCCGCCCGTGAAGTCGAAGCCGCCCGCGACATCGGGCAGGATCCCAATTCCCCGATGCGCCGCCTCGCCTGATTCTCAGGCATGCCGGGGCCTGAGCGGGCCAATTACCGCTTCGGCCACCTGCCGCCATGAAGCAGCCGGCGCCATCACGGCGTCCGCTGGCCGTCTTGCCTCTCGACCCCCGCCCCGCGGGGCGGTAGTGCTGGAAGCGCAAGAGCGGAGAGCACTTTGAGCGATTTGGACAATTTCGACGACCTCGCCCCATTCACCAAGCTGGTCGGCGGAGGCCGCCGCAAGGAGTGGACCGGCGCAGTCGTCAACCCGCCGGTCTGGCGCGCGAGCACGCATCTCTACGAAAACACCGCCGCACTCGCGGAAGGCCCGCGCCGGAACGAAGACGGCCGGTTCTTCTACGGTCGCCGCGGCGCTCCCACGCAATGGGCGCTTTGCGAGGCCCTGACCAAGATCGAGCCCGGTGCCCACGGTACGGTCATCTATCCCTCGGGCGTCGCCGCGATCGCCGGAGTCATGCTCGCGCTGCTCCGTCCGGGCGACGTCGTGCTCATCACTGACAATGCCTACGATCCCACCCGCTCGATGGGCACCGGCATGCTTGCCGACTTCGGGATCGAGACCCGTTTCTACGATCCGCTCAACATTCCCGCCTACGAAGACTTGTTCTGCGAACGGACCCGCGCCGTCCTGATCGAGGCGCCGGGCAGCCTGTCGATGGAAGTTTGCGACGTTCCCGAACTGGCCCGCATCGCGCGCGCGAAAGGCGCCGTCTCCGTTCTGGACAACACCTGGGCCAGCCCGCTCGGTTTTGCCGGACTGGAAAAGGGCGTGGACGTGACCGTCATGGCGCTCACCAAGCATGTCGGCGGCCATTCGGACCTGATGATGGGCAGCGCCAGCGCGGGCGAGGAACTCTATGAGAAGCTCCGCAAACGCGCGCAGGATCTCGGCATCGTCGTCTCGCCCGACGATGCGGCACTGGCCCTTCGCGGGCTGCGCACCCTGGGCGTGCGTTTGCGCCAGGAAGCCGAATCCGCGCTGAAGATAGCGCGCTGGCTGGAAGCTCGCCCGGAAGTGGCGCAAGTGCTCTGTCCGATGCTGCCCGGCTCGCCCGGCCACGACATCTGGAGGCGTGACTTCACTGGCGGCTGCGGCCTCTTCAGCTTCGTGTTCAACGGCGGCACCATGGCCGACCGCAACCGCTTCATCGACGCCCTGAACCTCTTCGCCATCGGCTATTCCTGGGGCGGATTCGAAAGCCTGGTCGTGCCGATCGAACCGACCCGGCACCGCGAGATCATGCCCTGGCCTCCGGGCCAGCACGAGCCGTCCGACCACTACGGCGTGCGCCTCGCCGTCGGGCTGGAAGACACGGACGATCTCATTGCCGATCTCGAACAGGCGCTCGCGGCCATGAAGCGGACCGGCTCGGCGACATGACCAACCCGGTCGTCCGCATGGTGATGCCCAGCCCGACGCCGTCGCCCAGCGGCACGGCTGAGGCTGCGACCCATGCGGCAGGCCGTACGGGGGCAGACCAGCCGCTGGCGGGAGCGGACGGCCTCAAGAACGCAGTCACCTCGCACGGCGGCTTTCTCAGCGATCTGGTGGACACGCTGGACCGGCTGGCGGTGCAGGTCGGCTCCAGCAGGATTTCGGTCTGGGATCTCGTCGTCCTGCTCTTCGTGCTGGGGCTGGTCATCTCCATCGCCTGGGGTGCCAGCCGCCTTTCCAGCCGTGTGCTCCGCTCGGCAACAGGGCTCGACCAGACCCAGCGCCTGCTGGCGGAAAAGCTGGTCAGCCTGCTGATCTGGACGATCGCGATCCTCGTCGGCATCGACGTTCTGGGCATAGACCTCACCGCACTGACGGTGTTCTCCGGCGCCTTCGGCCTTGCCATCGGCTTCGGCCTGCAGAAGACGTTCGGCAACCTGATCGCCGGAATCATCCTCCTGATGGACAAGTCGATCAAGCCCGGCGACGTCATCACCATCACGGATGCCGCCGGAATGTCCACTTTCGGCCAGATCCGCCGCATCGGCATCCGCGCCGTATCGCTGACCACGCGCGATCAGAAGGAGTACCTGATCCCGAACGAGAACCTGATGATCAATCAGGTCGAGAACTGGTCCTATTCGAGCAAGAACGTGCGTATCCAGGTTCCCGTGGTCATGCCCTACGCCTGCGATATCGAACGCGTGGAACATCTCATGTTGGACGCCGCCAAGTCGGTAAGGCGCGTCCTGGCCGCTCCGCCGCCTACCGTCTGGCTCGACAGTTTCGCGGAGCGCGGCGTCAGCTTCGTGATCCACGTCTGGATCACCGATCCCGAGGAAGGCGTCGGAAATGTGCGGTCCGACGTCTTGAAGGCGCTCTGGCGCCTCATGCGCGAGCAAGGCATCGAAGTCCCCTACCCGCAGCGCGATCTCAACGTGCGCGACACCGAAACGATGCGCCAGGTGATCGAAGCGCTGCGTGGAACACACCAGACGCGCTCACCCACTGACCCTTCGGTTAGCACTTGATCTCGCTTCCTCGGCAGATATCCATCGGGCAGATCCGAGCCACCGTTTCCGCGCAAGCAGCTGCTCGCCTAGCGGACGCCCTCGGGTCGCCAGCACGGCCGGAGCCGGGAAATCCGCGCGAAATCGATACTTTATCCGTCTACAGCAGTACGGTGGCATCATCGTGTCTTAAGCACACCGAACGCAGGCTTCGCCTGCAGTAAAAACAACAACTTACGAAGAACCAGGGACTTGTTCCCTGGCCTTCCGAGGGTCAAGCGGGAGCAGTCCGCAGGCTCCAAATGGCCATTTGCTCGCCCTCACAACCGATGATCTCGGTGCCGATTCGGAGGCTGAAAGGGCCCACCTCAACGGGAATGTCGCGCGCCGAAAATCTCGGGTGGCGGGCATTATTTGGGATACCGATCTCGCCGGCTTCGGGATGCGCCACAGCCCCTCGGGCGCAAAGAGGTGGATCGTCCAGTACCGCTATCGCAGCAGCACCCGTCGAGCCGTACTCGGTAAGGTCGGCGAACTGTCGGCCACAGATGCCCGTAAGGCAGCCAAGGCCCTACTGGCCGACGCCGCTCTTGATGGTTTGCCTGATTTCGGCGGGCGTAAGCGCGCGGGCGATGACATTGAATTTCATGCCTTCGCCCAGCTTTTCTGGAATCACTTTTCGCCTCGGTGGAAGCCCACCACGCAACGCGCCAACAGATATTACATTGCGAACCGGCTGGTTGCGACATTCGGCGATCTTCGTCTGAGAGCCATCGAGAGGTCCGATGTCATCCAGTGGAGAGACAGTATGTCGCGCCTTACGGGGGCGTTCAACCGAGCGATCCCCATTTTATCGGTGATGCTGGGTTACGCCGAAACCCTCGGATATCGCGAAATCGGAAGCAACCCATGTCGCGGTGTGCCGAGATTCAAGCGCAAGCCGATGGAGCGTTATCTGTCCGCACGGGAGTATGCGCAGCTTGCTACGGCCCTCTGCGAGACGCAAGCAGCCCTGCCCGATGCTACGGCCGCTGTCAGGATTCTCCTCTATACCGGCGCACGACGATCCGAGGTTGCGGCTTTGCGGTGGGAGTGGATCGGAACTCACTTTGCCGACTTGCCCGACAGCAAGACGGGGCCAAAGCGTCTTTATCTGAATAGGCCAGCGATCGATGTTCTTGACCGGCTCGGTCGGGAGACTAGCGGCGCGGTCTTCGGCGATCGTCTGAGCCGGGCGCGCCTGGATAAACACTGGCAACTCATACGAGAAAGAGCCGGCTTGAGGGATGTTCGCCTGCATGACCTTCGGCACAGTTTTGCATCAGTCGCCATCGGGCGCGGGATCTCCCTTGCGAAGCTCGGCGGAATCCTGGGCCATGAGCTTCCGGAAACGACCGCCCGCTATGCCCATCTTGCCGATGAACTGGTTCACGAGGCGGCGGCACGCGTCTCTCACTCGATGGCGCGCGCGCTGGGGGTGGCGATATGACCGCCCTTACCTTGCAAAAGATCGTCAGCGACAGCCTCGCCGACGTTGGCGTTAAACTCGCAGGACGGCGGCCTGCTGGCAAACACCGAACTACCGTCTGGGCCGAGAAACTGCCGGGATTTGGCATTCGAACTTACGCGTCTGGAAGACAGGTCTACATCGTCCAGACGAAAATGGCGGGGCGTCTGCGCACCGTAACCTTATGCAACGTTCGGCTTCTGTCACAGGCCAAGGCTAAGGATATTGCCAGGCAAATCCTGCTGCGGGCGCGGTCCGGTCAGGACCCTGCTGGGGACCGCCAGCAAGCCAGGCGCATCCCACCTTTTGACGCGTTTCTTCAGGAGTATTGGGAACGCATGGCTCCGACATGGAAGGCCTCCACCTTAAAAACACATAACACTTACCGTCGCCGATATCTCGACGGCGCGTTCGGGCAGCGTGCGGTGGACCAGGTTACCCGGGCGGATGTCGCGCTCTGGTTTGCGGATGTTGCCGAGCGTGCTGGGAGAGGCGGAGCTAACCGCGCGCTGGACGTGCTCAGGACGGTGTTCAACAAAGCTGAAGAATGGGGAATACGTCCTGCGTCCACCAATCCCACGGTCAGCATTCAGCGTTACGGACAAATGCGGTTCGCTCGCTTTCTCCGGCCAGAAGAACTTCGCGCTCTCGGTGCCACCCTCGAGCTGGAGGAAGCGCGCGCCCCTATGCATGTCGCCGCGATACATCTGCTTTTGGTCACCGGGTGCCGACGCCGCGAAATAACCGGGCTGCTATGGCCGGAAATTGTGGGGGCCCGGCTGAAACTCACTGACACCAAGACCGGACCTCGAACGGTTTGGTTAGGTGCGGAGGCTCAAAAGCTTTTGCATGGCCTGCCACGCGTGGAGGGGCGGTCCCATGTCTTCTGGAACGAGCGATCTCAAAAGCCCCTCGATATCAAAAATTTCTGGCCCGCCTTCTGCAAGAGGGCCGGCTTCGAAGGCCTGCGCATCCACGATCTGCGGCACAGTTTCGCCAGCCACGCCGCTGCAATGTCGGAAACGTTGCCGATGATTGGGCAACTGCTCGGCCATAGGTCGATACAATCGACGAGCCGGTACGCTCATTTGGATGACCGTGACCTGCAAGAGACGACCGAGGACATAGGCAATCTGATTCACGCCTTGTGTTCGGCGGGGCTCGGCGCGGCACCGCCGGCCCTCTCGGCGAAGGGGGCCGGCTATGTTCGATGATTACGAGATCCGACAGAATCTCTTGGACGCGGAAAGGGAGGAAAGTCGCGAGATTTGGCTGATTGCCGCGCCTCGCATGACCCGGCTTTCCATCATCCTTCTTAGGTTGCGGGTCGGCCGAGGCTGGAGCACGGACCGCATATGCAGGAGGCTGCATATTTCGCGGCGCACGTTCCGCCGGCACATGGGCATCGCTATTCGGCAGATCGCCCTCGCCCTTGAGCAATTCGACAACAGGAAAGGGTAAGCCTTCGCCGGGCGATGCATGCGAAAGGGTGCATCGCCCGGTTTGGCTTGCTATGGGAACAGCGTGAGAACCGATCTCGATCATCTACCCTCGGCAAAACGCCGCGAACTGGAGCTTGTGGTAAAGCTCATCTTCGAGGAATTTGGCGACGCCGTCGCGCTCGCCCAGCAGACCTGGAAGAAGCAGGCGCGGATTCTCAAGATCATTCTGTTCGGCAGCTACGCGCGCGGTGGCTGGGTCGAGGAGCCGCACACGGCCAAAGGATACCGATCCGATTTCGACTTGCTGATTATCGTCAGTCACGAAAAGCTCGTCGATACTGGCACTTATTGGAGCCATGCGGACGAGAGGCTGATTCGGGAACGGGACGTGACCGGCGTTCTGCGCACGCCCGTGAATTTCATTGTCCATACGTTGGGCGAGGTGAATGATGCCCTTTCCCAAGGCCGCTACTTTTTTACCGACATCGCCCGTGAGGGCGTCGTTATCTATCAGGCGGACGATGATGAACTGGCCCAACCCAAGCCAAAATCGCCTAGCGATGCATTGGCGCTTGCCCGCGAGTATGCGGAGGACTGGTTGCCGAGCGCTGATGAATTCCTCATCCAAGGTCGGGAAGCGGCAGCGCGAGGTTGGGCAAAAAAGGCGGCATTCGAACTGCATCAAGCCGCTGAGCGGCTTTACCACGGCGTCCTCCTCACACTTACGTTGTACACGCCGCACACCCATCGTCTGTCTGCCCTTCGATCGATGGCGGAGCAGCTGGACGAGCGATTGATTGAAGCTTGGCCACGGGAGCACCGTGAGGACCGGAAGCGGTTCGAAAAGCTGAAAGACGCCTACATCAAAGCTCGCTACTCGAAGCACTATCAGATCGAAGCGGATGACCTGGACTGGCTGGTGGAGCGGGTCGAGGTGCTCACAAGCATCGTTGCCAGCATTTGTCAGGAGCGCATCGCCAGCTTGGCAGCTGCGGCGGCCAACTAAGCCTAAAAGGCTGACACTGCGTATGGGCGAAATGCCCAAGCGCAACACACTTCCCCCATAACACTCAGTTTCATTGATCCTTTCGATACGAGAACGGCGTGAACCGTGTCCTGAAAAATAGATCGTTTGAGCGGTTCGCTCTGAAAGAGCGGATTTCCGATACGGCCTCGATCGGTGCTGAAGTACGACCCTATTCAATTTCGCTCACACCACTGAATTGCAACGAGCAATAGCAAGAGGCAAGGTCCCGATAAGCGCCGATCGGGGACCGATCATTCTCCTTCTCCTCAAAGCGTTTTCAAACACTTGTGCCGATTTAAACCGGGGTTCGGCCTTGACGCCGAATCACAAGCCGGAGGTGCTGTGCTCATGGATTCTTTCAATACCATGCCTGGGGGCTAAGATTCTCGGGGATACCGGTAAAAACTGCAAAACTCTCTACCAGGATCGTTGGCGGTAACCCACGTTTAACCCTATAAGCCCGGACATTATGACGTCGGCCAAGAGAGTCTAAAATTTTGAAGTGTATTAGCCTGTTTTCGGGGGCCGGAGGGCTCGATGTTGGTGCCAAGGCCGCAGGAGCGCGGATCATCCGTGCGGTGGAGTTCGATAAGGATGCGGCAACGACGCTCCGCCTAAACTCCGACGCCAGCACGCTCATTGAGTGTGCTGATGTTGCGACCCTTGACTTTCATCAACATAGAAATGACACTGGCGACACGATCGTGATCGGCGGCCCTCCCTGCCAGCCATTCTCAAAGAACGGCTACTGGGTCCGAAACGAAAATCGTTTGGTCGAAGCCGATCCTCGCAACATGCTCTCCCAATTTCTGCGGGTAGTCAGCGAGGCCAATCCGAAAGGCTTCCTGCTCGAAAACGTGGAAAGCCTACGTCACCCAACCAACAAACAGGCGCTCGATGCTTTTGTTGCCGCCGCTGAAGTGTTAGGATACACATGCACGGTCGCGCTTGCGAACGCGGCTGACTATGGTGTCCCCCAGAAGCGGAAGCGCGTCTTCATCTTCGGGACGCGCGGTAGCAAAACGGCTATCCCGAATCCGGAACGACTGAGGTCTTCGGATCCTGCCGACGGATTTCCGCCGCATCTTGGCGTGAAGGATTTCCTCAAGCCGTTCAACTCTTCTCGCTATTTCGAACCCTCGGAAATGGTTTGCGGCGGAACTTACGAGCACGAATTGCGAAACGTGCCCCCTGGGCGCAACTACATGGCGCTGGATGAATTGACGGGCTACTCCGGTCGCACCTTCCGTCGTGGAGGTCGTTTCTGGAACTTCCTCTACAAGCTCCACCCGGACGAACCTTCGATCACGATCGCTGCACAGCCAGGGCCGTGGGTAGGACCATTCCATTGGAACAATCGCCGCCTCCGGGCGCCCGAGGCGGCGGCGATCCAAACCTTCCCCGCCGACTACAAGTTCCATGGCACCCGGCGGTCGGTTCAGAAGCAGATCGGCAATGCAGTTCCTTGCCTTCTTGGCGAGGCAATGGTCAAACACCTGATGAACCATGTCTAATTCGGGAGAGAACGTGGACAACCTCAGTCAAATTAATGCCGATGGCTCGATTGAGGTAGGCAATGATCCTGCTGGCATTTCATATGATGATCAGGTCGCCATTATACGGTCAGCTTTCGCGGGGTCCGGCTGGAATATAAAATCATATGAAGAGGTGCGCGGCAAAAAACTGCACCACATCGTGATTGAAAAAAGTGGTGAGACCATAGAATCGCTATTATATGTTTTTAGTCCGATTAAAGTAGGTCGTAAAAATCCCGCCGAAAAAAGTATTCAGCTAGGAGATCATCAATATATTGATGATTTTTCCCGTTCGCCTAGTGGCAGCCCCAGGTGCGCGTTGTTGGGCATCTATCAGCGCGATGACCTAACTCTATTTTGTGCATGGGATGCTTCAACTCGAACCAACGTCGTTAAAAATCCTCGAGTGTGGGTATCCAGCACGCTAATGGCGGATGGGGCTAGGACCGGCTTCGCCGCCGATCGGACAAAAAACGGTTATATTCGCTGCGCGTTCGTGCCCGAAATGTTGGCTTCGTTTCTTCACAACATGCCCTTCATTTTTAAGTGGGGTACTGAAACCGAAGAAGAACCAAGCGACCTTGAGGCGGAGATTTCGGCGGACAATGAGTTCACGGCACCTATCAATGCCATCCAGGACGATCTGCCGCACAACCGCATCTTCTACGGCGCGCCCGGAACCGGGAAAAGCCACAACTTGAAGTCCGGCCTGGAACGGTATTTTCCGGACAAGGAGCTGTTCGAGCGGACCACCTTCTTCCCGGAATATACCAGCGGCATGTTCATGGGGGCGTATCGGCCAACTCCGATCTATCGAGCTGCCGAAGGTCAGTTCTTCCAGGCTGATCAGAAGCAGCCAGCACCCAGCTTGGAGCCCATCATCGATTATCGGCATATGCCGGGCCCGTTTCTCCGGCTCCTAGCAAAGGCGCTCAGCCACCCGGAACATAACTTCTGTCTGGTGATCGAAGAACTCAATCGTGCAAATGCGAGTGCGGTGTTCGCCGACGCATTCCAGATGTTGGACAGAGATGATGATGGGACTGGAAAATATGAGGTAACCCTCCCTCAGGAGGCACAGGATTATCTGGCGACACATGGTCACCTGGGCCCCGTGTGGATCCCATCCAACATGTATATCTGGGCCACTATGAACAGCGCAGACCAAGGGGTGTTCCCGATGGATTCCGCGTTCAAACGCCGGTGGTCGATGGAATATCTTGGTATCGATGACGGCGAAGAGGTGGTGAAGGACTGGGAAATGAGCCTTCCGTTCATCACTACTGGCCCGATCAAATGGAATAAGTTCCGGAAAGCCATCAATATCCATCTGGCAAGGCAGGGTATCGCCGAGGACCGTTTGATCGGCCCGTTCTTCATGACGAGGAAAGACTTGGCTAAACCCAAGGCTTTCGAGGATAAGATAATTCAGTATCTTCGCGACGACGTCATGCGGACTGCGCCAGGTAAGCTGTTCGCCGGAGAGGCAAAGTCATTCGGTGCGTTGGTTAGCGCCTACCGGCGCGGCGAGAATATTTTTGTCCAGGACATCAAGTTCGGTGACGACTGATAAGCAGGTTGAATGGCTCCGCGAGGGGGATATCTGGCCGGATACTGAGGACGACGAATTGCGAACGCGTCTGCTCGAAAACGGGGCGATTGGTCCTGGCCAAAGCGGACTTCGGGTTCGGTTCGTCGGCGCGATCGTGTTCAGGGGGCGGACCATGGCCGCGCTCCCCAAGGTTCACGCGTCGAGATCTCCCGAGGACGTTCATCGACATGCGCTTCGTGCCATGCGGCGCTATCGCCAATGGGCACCAACACACCACGAACCGTCACCATATCTGAACGAAAGCCCTGATAAAGGCCCGGTGAGCACATTGGCCGCTGCGGACTGGCTGATCCGGGACTTCGCAGCGCATGGGCTCCTCCGACGGACGGAAATCTCCCACGAAGTCAACGGTGGCGGTCAGATAAATTGGCGTCGCACAATCGAATCCACCGATGTCGTCATGTCTCGTGGGCGTCCGGTATATCTGGATACGATTACCCGACGCTCGGAGTCCGACAACAGCAATTTCGCAACTCGTCTTCATTGCTACCTACTAGAACGTCTATCGAGAGAGTATGCGCCGCTACTCGATCTAGAGCCGATAGTCCTTGATCATGAAGCCGTGGAACGCCTTGAGGCATTGCCCTCCATCGAGGAATGTAAAGCGCGCCTTGCCATCGAACAGCGCGTGACATACTCCCAGAGAGGCATGGACCTGCTAGCCATGATGCTGGCGACTATCGAATCTCTCGAGATTGAAACGGAACTTGGCTTAAGTCTTTTCGGCACATCCTCGTTCTACCACATCTGGGAAGTCGCGTGCGGTCGCGTCTTCGGAAATGAAGTCGAAATTTGGAAGCCTTTCATCCCCAAACCTCGATGGATTTCGGCGGGCGGGCAAAGGACGGAAAGCGACACATTTATCCCCGATCTGGTCGCCGAACTAAATGATCACGAACTACTGATCGGGGATGCAAAGTACTATAGGCCGGCGATGCCGCCAGCGCTCCGCGATGTGCCCGGCGTGAATGATGTTGCGAAGCAGATCTGGTATAAGGACTGCTTGAAGAGCGAAGCCCAGCGACGCAGTTATTCAATAATCCAGAACGTATTCCTCTTCCCGCGCGACGTTGAGCAGATGTCGCTTTTGGGGCACGTCGAACTTCCTGCGGGGGGGGAACGGATTGACGCGGTGGCCGTACCCTTCCTCGACGCGCTGGCGATCTATTCCGGCGACAAGCCGCACATCCCGCAAAAATGGCGTGAACGCCTCTCCATCGTCCTGCGAATGCTGCCCTAGCATCAGGCTAGACGGAAAAGAGGATAGGCGTGATCCCAGAACGTTTACAGAACGCTCCGGACCGGGCATGATTCCAGTATGGAACGAAAAATGACGAATGAATTGCAGAAACTGGTAACTTGGACGGACGCGCTAGACGATGTGCTCGAGAACCTCGAGGGCGCTGAGATTGCGCTTTCGAATGAAGGAGCTGGCCGCAAATCGAGCGGATCCTACTACACGCCGGCTGACGTCGCTGATCACTTTTGGCGTCTTTTCTGGCGCCACCATCAGGTGACTGATAAAGCGTCTGCGGTGGCATTTGTCGACCGCACGACCTTCGTTGAGCCATCAATCGGTGCAGGCATGTTTTTCTTTAGCCTGTTGCGCAGCCTTTCGAACTTCGGGATCGGACCCACCGAAGCCCGTCACCTTAAGTTCGATGGGGTGGACCTAAACCGCGCCGCACTTGATTTTGTTGCTGCACAGATCGCCGACCTCGAGCGAATATTCGAGATCGGATTCAAGACCGTGAACCTTGAGCAGGCTGACTTCCTCAAGTGGGTTCAGGCGCGAACATTCGTGGACGCCGCTTTCGTCGGAAATCCGCCTTTCGTCACTAATGAGCGCGGCAGTCGATGGAAGAACCTCTATGCCGACTTTTTAGATAATATGCTTTTGCACGGCGATGGTGCACGTGTCGGGCTGATCCTCCCAGTGTCCGTGTGCTTCAGCCGGGATTTCGTCGATCTCCGTCGCATAATTCGTGACTCTGCTTTGCCGTTGAGCGCGTCCAGCTATGACAATATGCCGGACTACCTCTTTAAGGCCGGAAAGCCTGAAAGCGGAAATACCAACAAGGCCAATAGTCAGCGCTGCACGATCCTCAATCTCGGCGGTCCGAGGGACGGTATCGTCGAGTCCAGCGCACTTCTGCGGTGGTCGTCGACGGAGCGTGCCACATTCATGGCGTCCACGCCCCAATTTTATGACTGTCGTGGATTTGATCTTGAGCGACAAATTCCCCGTCCGGTGGATCAGAGTCTCGCGTGCTACCTAGAGGAAGCGTCTAGTGGCAAGACTGTGCGGGAGTTCATGTCGAGGATCGGGCGAGGAGCGTTCGCAGTTGGCGCAGTCGCTCGAAACTTCATTGGCATTCGAGAGTACGAGGGGAAAGCGCCCGGCGTGATCCCCGTCAAGACCAATGATGAGGACACATCACTTATCCTACTGCAGGTGCTTGCTTCAGATATCTTCTATAAGTATTGGCGTAGCTTTGGCGATGGGTTCCACGTCACTAACGACCTCATCGACCGATTCCCGATTTCGAAAAAACTGACTTTCGCATGCGAAAAAAACCTAAACTCGGCGGCCCAAACATGGGCTAGTCGCGAAGAATTTGCGAAAATTAAACTAAATTCCGGAAAAAAGGTGAAATCCTACGATTTTTCGTCTGTTTTTGCGCGTTCACCCACTGCCTGAGCGTGAGTATCTTGCGATCATGCATAAATTCTGAGTTTGGATCTGTAGTTCACGCCGATAGAGGACCCGGAACATGTCCAAAGCACGTTCAAATGTCTGTTCCTAATCGGATTCGCATTCCTCGCTCCAAGTTGCCGTCGCTTGGTCTATCCGACGCGCGAACCGGTATCCTATAATTGGTGGCGGCTAGAGCTTCTATTTGATCCAGGCCTTCAACCTGTCCAATGTTTTTGAGATGTTCAACCCGGTGCAGGTTCAGGTGGAAGACTTGCCCCGCTCGTGGCAAAAGGAGAGCGTCGTCGTAAAGCTTGTGGTGTTCAATGCACAGCGCCAACCCATTTGACACATCATCGGAAGATTCGACATGCTGATGAGGTACGATGTGGGCTGCCTGCACAAGGCCGAGCTGACGGTTGCATACGCAGCACCTATGTCCGTACGCGGTCAAAACCGCTTCTCGGAATTTTGGGTTTCGAGCGTACGCCGTACGCGTGACCGTGACACGTCGGCGCTGGCCATGCAGCACCACTTCGGTCACCTCAGTTCCCGTGAAGACATCTGAGAACACGGCACTTTGACTTCCGGCGATAATTTGTAGAAGTTCTTCTTCAGTACTCACTTGGTGAAGCAGCAGGTAGTTTTCTATGTAGAAGCCAAGGGCTTCGGAAGGCAGCGTGAGTTCGACTGAGGGCCGCCCCAAGTTTCTCGCGTTTACAGTATGAACAGCACCTCCAACTTGCGCCACACGTGCCTTATGAGAAAACGGAATATATATTGATCCTGTCCCGTTTAAACTCAAACTAGCTATGCGTTCGGGCTCCCATGCTGAAAATGTTTTTCCATCAGGGAAGAAGCCTATAAAAAGAATAGAATAGCCCTGACCGACACGCTCGACCTGCTTGCGTTTAATAGAGCTTTGCAATTGAATCCGCCACTCATCGTGATTGATTCGCCCTTCGCCGGAATCGTGAATCTCCGATGCATGCATTGAATACATTCTGCCGTTAAGGCGGAACGCATATGGATTTACATCACTTAAAATCAAGAGATTTTCCGTATAACCCCTCAACATATCAAAAATGAAAAACGGTATAGATATATTATTCGCACTCATCGGCACGCTTCCTGAATAATACTGCGGACTTTGATGGTGCTCTTTCGTCGGCAGTCAGCTGAGCCACCACCGCCTCATTACATCCCTGATCACTTCCGATGGCACCCCTGCGCAGAGAATAAACGAAAAATTCACCGGTATAAAGTATGATTCCAACGGAAAAATCAGTCACTGGAATTTCAGGAAATGGGCGAAACGGCATCGCAAACAGAAAACATGTTCGGCGATAAATTGTATCAACAAAGAGCCCGTCAGGCTTTGCCCATTCTTGTGCGCCAAGCGAGCACGCGAAAACCTATATTCTATGAAGCGCTCGCGAACGAAATGGGAATGCCAAATCCGAGAAATCTTAACTGGGTTCTCGGTAGTGTTGGCGCCACCCTCGACGAGATGTCCCGCAAAAAGAAATGGGGGCAAATTCCTCACATTCAGTCGCTCGTTATTAATCAGAACCGTCGGCTCCCTGGAAGCGGATTTGAAGGCTTTCTGGCGGACCGAGTGCGCGAATATCAAAGCTTGTCGCTCGCTGAGCGGCGCGCGTTTCTAGAAGGATACTGGCATAACATTTATGCCTTTCCCTATTGGACGGAAGTGCTCAAGGCCTGCAATCTAAAACCGGCCACCATGGACGCTTCCCAGATCATTGAAAGAGCGAAGGCCGGGCGCGGTGGGGGCGGAGGAGAAGGCGAGGAGCACCGCAAATTGAAAGAGCATGTCAGGCTAAATCCACAGGTGGTAGACCTACCAAAAGGGACGCCGGTGGGTGCGTCCGAGGCCCCACTTCTATCGGGTGACAGGATCGATGTTCTGTTCAAAAGCCGTCAACGACATTTGGCAGTGGAAGTGAAGTCGAACATCTCGAACGACGTGGACATGACCCGAGGCCTGTTTCAGTGTGTCAAGTATCGCTCGGTGATGGAAGCGGAACGCGGGTTCACAGGTGGGCAGTACGAGGTTGATGCCGTCTTGGTCGTCGGCAAGGATTTTCCGCCTGCCCTTCAAGCGCTCCGAAACAGCCTTGGGGTCGAAGTGATTGAGATCACAAAATACGAGTAAAGCGAAGGCCGCTTTGCGCCGGGTGTGTAGGCCATATCATGTCCGGCGCTAGTTTTTCCGGCATGCGCCAACTTAACTTGTAACGATGTGGTGCTAAGCTAGTGCTGCACCTTAATGCGGGACAGTATTTCTATGCTCGCCGCATTGGTAGAAACCCATCAAGATCTTGAACATCGACATTGGTTCGAACGGCGGGCGCTCGATCTTCCAAATACTGCGGAGCAAGGCTACCACCAACGGTCTATGCAAAATCTCGATATTCACAACAGCCGCCAATCGTTCCAATGGATCTCCCGCCACGCTCAGCGCCCCTGACAGAAAAATCGAAAAACCCGGCTGCCCTATCACCACGCCTCCGCCACATCGCCGGCTAGGTAGATCGGATATATACCTCAAAAGCTTGAGTATTCGAGGCATATAGCTTTCCCGCACCGGAGTTGGCCTAAATCGAGGCCAAGAAGGTCTCGTCGAGGCTCACTTCTTCAGTGCGGACTTCGCGAACAACCACCCCGAGGCGGCGCTCAAGTAGCAACTGACAGAGAAGTTCTCCATCGACCAAATCGATTGCGGGGGCGCCGTCTCTCGTCGCTTCACGGCGGGCATCTGATGTAAAATTGCCAGTCGTGATGATGAGACCCTTATCTGCGCGGCCTTGCATCGCCCCCCTAAAATCGCGCACCGTCGGTGAGGAAACCGCACCTGCGTAGCGCTTGCATTGGAAAAGGACCTGGAAAGAAATCAGGTTCATGCGGAGTACTCCGACTCCATCTATACCACCATCGCCCGATTTGCCGGTCACCTCGACCTTTACGAATCCGCTCTCGCGCAAGAGTCGCTGGCAAAGCCGTTCGAATGAAGATGGCTCCATCTTTTTGAGGGCGGTGAGCAATTGTTCGCGCCATTCGACTGGCTGTTCGGGTCCCCCAACATCATCGGAAAGAAGTTCTTCCGGCGAGGCCTCTTCAAGAGTAGCAGCCTCAGCCACCGCCTTCCGGCGCGCGTTATACACCCGCATAGCGCTGGAGACACGCTCACGAACAGCCTCTTCGCCGTAGGAAAGGGCATTCCGTCCTTGTTCGGTGAGGACCCAGACTCCGCGCCGTTCATTTGCTACAAGGTTTGCTTGCTTGAGATAGCTCCGGGACCACGCGATCTTATTAGGAATTATGGGCGCCCCGCTTTTTTCGTGCACGATGGCTAAATCTGCGTCTTTAAAAGCAAACTCCTCCACAAGCCTCTGTTCCATCTCTTCAATCGAGGCAGAACCGCCCAACGAGTCCAACAGGCGGAGTATCGGGACGTAAAAGTCGTCTTTCCGGAGGCGCAGGACTCTCATGCGGATATCGTTTCCTAAACTGCCCACCCCATCGGTCGGCTCACCAACATGCTTGCTTTACCGGCGGCCGCGGCCCTGCAAAGAACTTATTATAAAGAATTGTCAAAATCGTTGTGACAGGCTGTGGGCTGGAGCTGAACGCCGGAAAGCGGTTTCGCATATCAGAGCGTGACTCCGAGAGCTCTCAAGGAATACCAGCTGTTTATGCGTCACGCCGCGCTGCGAAAGATTGGATTGATCAATAACATGGACGGGTATTGTCCGAGCGGTGTATAGCCGAAAGGGGTTGCGCTATTCCAGTGATATGACAGACCGAGGGTGGGAACTTACGGCACCATTCATCCCACCGGCTAAACGCGGAGGTTGCCGCCGTACGACGGAGATGCGCGAAGTCCTGAACGCTCTGCCTTATATTGCGGCAAGCGGTTTGCTCAGGCAATGCCGCCGCCCCGCAGAAGATTCGGAAACCACCATCGCATCGTCCACCGCTTGGCCCACTATAGCCTTCCATTCGCACGCTCACCCGCAGGACCGCCAAATATTCCTGCGCTTGAAAACTTCCGCGTCAGGCTCTCAAGGTATTCGGAATCGTTCGAGGGCACTTAAAGGAACTCAGGTAGCCGATCGATGAAAATCGAGATCAGCAATATGCCTTTTTGATTTATCTGAAACTGTCGGACTGAGTTGGGGTAGATGACGCTAGTGCGTCGATCGGGGGGCTCATCTGCTATGGGCAAAGCCGCCCCCATACCGGCCTTATTCGGTTCAATTAAGCGGCCATCCAAACCTGGTTCAAAATTTGAGCCGCGAGAGCGGATTTATCCTGAGGCAGAAATCGACCGTAGTGCTTCGCGACCATCTCGGGCGTATCCTGGATCGCGTAGCTGGCGCGTTCATACGAGCCGGTTTGCTTCAAAATATGCGTCGCCAGGACGTCTCGGATGTTGTGAGGACCGTGCGGCAGCAGCCCTTTGATCACGCCATTGCCCGTGTAGGGATTGAAGACACCATATCGCTGGATGACAAGGCGCCACGCCTCGTAAAAAGTGTTTTGATCGTATGCCGCATCACGGCTCGTGGCCTTGGCCGTTTTGACGAAGAACGTGAATGGGTCTGAGGCTCCGTTGAGAAGCACAGGGCGGTGGCGATCGACATACTCCCTGATTTTCCCATAGAGGCCATCTAAGTCGGGCAGAATGAGGCGAAATGGCCGCCCCTCAAAGAAGGACGACCCGGCGTTTTTGAATGCGACGGCAGGGATGAAAACCTCCCATCCCCGGTCTCGTTCGCTCCACCGGATCTCGCCGCGTTTGAGGCCTTCCAACTGGCGTTCGGTTCGCGGTACCTGATGACGACTGCAAAGGAGAAGTTGCCGGAGGTTTTTCTGGCGCAGGCCGAGGTGCAGTCCGAGCCGGATCAGGAGGAACGATCGCGCGGCCTCGGCCGCCGCTCGCGGATGCCGATCTGGATCTGGTGAGAGGCGCAAAATCTCCTGCGCAATCTTGCGGTATTCACCAACCGGGCTGTCGGCTTCGAGTATCGGCAGGATTGGTTCGAAGGGGTCCCTGTGAACGCGTGCCACACGCTCAATTTCCTTGGCACGGGCAGCGGCATGGCCGTGTAGACGGTCGCATGCTCCCGCCCAATCTATCCGAGCGCTGTCGACCTCAGATTGGTCTACTATTCCTTCGATCGGTACGAGCCTTTCGGCGAGCCCCGGCATCTGCCGAAGCCAGCCGGTTTCCTGCTTTACGAGCGACATGCCAAGGCGAAGCATATCGACTTCCCAGCGTGTAAAAAAGCCACGACGCCGTTCACGCCACTGGACGTACCAGTCCCAGATACGGGGAAACACCAGCAGCGCTAAGGTCAGATTAGATAGCGGAACGCCGAGGCCCGCCACCGCCCCGCCTGGCGCTGATGCCATCGACCCGAACATGAGGCCGATGTGTTCCGCCTTTTGAGCAACCGTTTCCTCGTTCCATTTGCCGCTCCTGCGAAAGCCGATATCGGTGAGGGTGGCGGTCTTGAAGCGGACAAGATTTGCCATCTCCATGGCAAGCTGCGGTGGTGCATCGATGACGGCAGACACAAAGTCGGTGTCTTCCGTCTCGGCGCGGCTTTCAGACTTCAATTCGGCTCGGGAGTTGCGCGGCGCACTGCGGCCAGTCAGCGCAGGAAATCGCAGGCCGTAACGAAGCTTAATGGCTTCAGCCTGAAATCGTCGATACTCGGTCGAACCCGTGATGATCACGGTGCGGACCCATTGCAAAATCTCAGCCCTCTCAGCCGCCGAACGCCTGTTGAAATCGTCAGGGAGGTGCCAAGCCAAACGCCGCTGCTCTGCGCGGTGGATGCCGGGCAAATCATGGCCCGCGCAGGCTCTTCCAGGATGCGGCAACTTGGCTTTAAAATATCCGGTCGGCAGCGAGTACCGCGCCTCGATACGAGCGAGTATCTCCATGCTACCCGCGTTGCGAGGAACCCGCCGGCCTGCCGCCCAGGCTTTGATCGTAGCGGGATGGAAATCTTCACCCGGACGGATGATCGAGCGGTGTAAAGCGAGGAAGGATTCCGCATGCCGGCTCATGTGCAGACGGAGGGCCTCTGCGAAGGTCGCGGGCTCGATCCAATCCGTAGCGGAGGGAACAGGACTTTGGATGACGGGACGGGGCTTTGGGCCTGGCTTTTTGACTGCGGTATTGGAGTATTCACCGGGGTTTTTATTCGTCGTTAGCATCTGGGAATTGGTGTCCGTGGAAATGATGATGGCGTCGTGGTGGACGGTCCGCGAAAGGCGGGCAGGCGCTATCACCTAGACGGCGGACGGAAGCATCCGAATTTGTGCTGGGAGCCCTTTGCACGGGACCGTTAAAAGCGGGACCAAGGGACCATCTCGCCCCTCGCCTATCCGCGTGACCGCGCCAACCGCGATCGCTAGCGCGGCCTCGTCGCCTATCGTGGATGGTAACCAAGCGGAGACATGGGAGCATTCCCCAGCGACCCGAACGTGGTCCAAACACGCCATGTGCTCTTACGCAGTTCGGACCCTGCATATGGCTATTTGCTCACGAATGGCGGACAGAGGGGGAACAAAGGGTTCCTTTTGTGCGCCATCACGGCTATAGCGAGCCCCGCCGGAACCCGGAAACCCGCGCGAAACCGGCGTTTTCTGACAACGACAGCGATATGGAGATGCATTCGTGATTGAAGCACACCGAACGCATGCGGCTGGATGTCAATCAGACATCTTGCCGAGACGTTCTTTGCAGATCGCCTTCACTTCGGTTTCCAGCAGTTCGATGCGCTCCACAAGCCACTCCAATTCAACGTCCCGAATGACGTAGTGGGGCGAGTAGCGACCCTTGACATAGGCCTGATAGAGCAGTTCCCAGCACCGGTTTGCGAACTTGGTATTGCGAGGCCAAATGGGGATCAGGTCGCGAGCGATATCCTCTCCTCGACCCCGCAGGAATTTGAGGTTGTGCGACTTGGGGCTGTACAGTTTCAGCACAAGAAGCACGGTGTGGTAAAAGTTCTCGGTCGCCTGATGAAGCAGGAACGCCGCCTGGTTTCCGGCGCCATCGGAAATGAGAAATTTAGCGGCCCGAAGGAAGGCGCTCGCGCTTTCGAACCACTGTTTGAAATGGTTCTCCGCCTCTACGTGCGCGAGGCCAGTATCAAGGAGCCTCGGCAACTCGAATTGCTGCGCTTCTAGTTCATACAGCACTATACCCTCGCGCACGACGTCGACGAAGAAAGGCCGTCCGCGCGAAAGCTGAAAGTTGGCGTCCGCCATCGAATGGACCGTCAGTCCTACCGGAGCGGAGATCACATGGGCTATATCGTAGGCCCGGTTCAGATGATCCTTGGCCTTGCCCCAGTATTCGGCTTCGTCGGCAAGGCGTTCGTCATTCACCACCACAAGAATATCGTAGTCCGAATAGTATCGACCTACAGGGTCCGCAACCCAGTCGCCGCGCGCGTACGAGCCGTAGAGGATGATCTTCATGATCCGCCCCTGCTTCTTCCAGCCCTGCATTGCGAGAGCCAAAACGTCCTCGAATTCGGAGAAGATAATCTTCACCACGCGCTTCAGGTCGGTGCGCTTGTCTTCAGGAAGATGGTCGAGATCGGTCTTCATAGTCGCCTGATACTAGTCAACTTTGGATCAAGAACAACCGCAGCGTTGCTGCACGGGAAGAAATCCCTGCGCCGTTTCCAGCGCGGAGATCGGCGCGGACGGCGCGGTCAGTCGGCAGGGTTCCATGACCGTACTCCTCCATTGCACGAGGGCCTGATCATCGAATTGTCCATAACCCTCTGCCCAAGGATTTGACATTCAATCTCCGCGGGTTTTGATAAGACCGTGAGGATCAGAGGGAGCGGATGATTGGCTAACGGCGTCTGGATAGTTCGCGTGAAGCGCAACAAAGTATCTGTCGGCATCTTTGCCTGTTCCTCGGATGACCTCATCCACCTCGTGGACGAAGTCTGCGATCCTAACGCCTGCGAATTCAAATCCATGCCTCCCGGCGGATTCGTGTTCGGAGGCACAGTAGTGCTTCACGAAATAGACGAGGAACAAGCAGAATACGCCCCCGTCCACATCGGCGACGGCTATCTGACGGAAAGTTGGGCCGAGCATGCCTACGACGACGACGGCACTTGGTGGCCCTTCATAATTGCGGAAAACGACTAGCCAGTTGCGACATGACGCCCGCGGAGTGCTGTCCCCACCCCAGCCCAGCCTTAGCCATACGGGCTCATCCATAGTCTGATCCACTCATTAGTCCGCCGGTACCTCCTGCCTCTCGACCTGTAAGGCGCCCAGGGGAACTGGGGGCGGGATATTGGGCAAGTGGGAAGCGCTGCGCATGCAGTGCGAAACTATCAATGCATTTGCACGGACCATCTATGCTACCGAGATCGAGCTTGGCGTTCGCGCCTACCTCACCGAACTCATCGAGAGGGCAAGGATCTCAACGCCACCGCATGTGCGCGGAAAAATGCGCTTTCTCCCGCTTGTACCGACGAGGCAGCTGCGACATCCAGTTCATGCTTGCCCGGCTAGGCTTTGCTGGTAGCTGTTAACGCAGATCGCCCGCTCAGATCTTGCGCTTACCGTCTTTTCGGCACCATCGAAAGGCCAATTAGAAGTCTAAGCGACAGGCGATTGAAACGTAGACCTATGCGGACCTACCGATCGATCGCGCTGGCCCGTCTCTCGTAAGGGAAAGAACGTGAACTGATTGGAATCGGGAATGGCCGGATAAGTCGACAAGCCGTTCCATGATAGACTCGACGAGCTCCACTGCGGCCTTGTCCGGCTTGCGCACGTCGCAAATGGTTATGACGATGCAGATCCCGACATCGCTGCTGATCATGACGATGCCTCCGCCACCGACGATGTGCGCCGCCGCCATAGACGCCGCGGACGTTCACTGCCAGCATGACGTCCAGTTCATCGGGCGCCACCGCCTCGAGCGTGTTCATGCGAAACAAGCCGCCTTTGACGAGAACGATCTTTTCGAGACGATCGACGAAGCAAGCAACGGCTGCAGTGATCGCGGCCGTGTCTTCGCTATCGGCGCGAATTGCCAGTGCCTCGCCGCCTTGCGCGGCGATCGTCTCGGCCAGCGCCCCGGCCTGTTCTTCGCTATTGACGTAAGTAAAGCCAACGGAATAACCGTCCTGCGCCAGTCGTTTGACGGCTCCAGCGCCGATGCCGCGTGATCCCGCCGAAGACGAGCGCAGTCCTGATCGCGGGTTCGATATTCATGGCAAGTCCTTCTTGAGAATGATGGTAAGGAAAATCAGGGGATCAGCAGCAGCTTGCCGGTGGTCGCGCGGCTTTCCATGTCGCGGTGCGCCTGGGCCGCATCGGCCATCGGGTAGACGCCGCCGAACCGCACCTTGAGATCGCCTTTCAGGACCCAATCGAACAGGCGCGCGGCGTGCTCCCGAAACCGTTCGGGGCTATGGATATGATCGGAGAAGACTGCGTAGCCGAGCTTGATGCTGCGGGGCAGGGCAAGGAGATCGATCGGGCCAGGGCCGCCCAGAACGGGGCCGTACCAGCAGAAGGTCCCGCTCCGCCGGAGAGAATCGATCGATCCCTGAAATGTCGTCGGCCCGGAGCCGTCATAAACCACATGCACGCCTTCGCCGCCGGTCAGCGCCAGCACTTGCGAGGCAAAATCCCCCTTGGCATCGACGATGACATGGTCTGCGCCCGCTTCCCTGGCGGCGGCCACTTTGTCCGCGCTCGACACGCGGCCGATAACGGTTCCTCCCCGCAGTTTCACGATCTGGGTCAGCAGCAACCCCAGTCCGCCCGCCGCCGCATGAACAAGGGCGATCTCGCCTGCCTGCACAGAGTGGAAATCCGTGGCGAAATGGCTGGCCGTAAGCCCCTGCATCATGATCGCGGCTGCGGTTCTGTCATCCAGCCCATCGGGGATGGCCACGAGCGCTTCCGCCGGCAGCATGATCTTCCCGGCATAGCTGCCCGGGGCGTAGACCCAGGCGACGCGCTGGCCGACAGCCATAGCAACACCCGCGCCCACCGCGACGATGCGGCCTGCACCTTCCACACCCAGGATCTTGGGATTGGGCATTTCCGCCCAAGCCATGCCCTGGCGAACGCCGATGTCCATGAAATTGACCCCGGCAGCGGTAATCTCGACGAGAACCTCGCCCGCTCCGGGTGTGGCAGGCGGATCGGGAACGTCAGCAAGATCAAGCACGTCCGCCCCGCCCACTCCGGTCATCACAATGGCTTTCATTTTCCGTATCCTTTTGTTGAATGATCGTTCCATAATTAGGCAAATAAAAAGACGCCCGGCGCCTATCGCAAAGCGCGTAGGGCCAGATCGCCAAGAGCACGCAAGTCCTCGTCTCCCGCACCGGCCCGCGCGGCAATCCGCAAACCGGAAAAGCTCATCACGATGAACGAAGCGATCGTATCGGCAGACACATCCTGGGCAACATCCCCCTCGGCCTGCGCGCGCGCTATAGTATCGGTCAGGATTGCCCGCATGGCAGCGTCGGCAGCGTCGCGGATGGCGACCAGTTCCGGCCGGCTACGGCCGAATTCGCAGATCGAGCCGACGCCGAGACAGGCATCCCGGGCATTGTCGACCACCCGGTCGACCATCGTCTGGATACCGTCGATGGCGCGCGGCTTGCTTTGCAGCATGGCGATATGCTCGCCGGTTTCATCGGCAGCATAGCGGCGCAGCGCCATCTGGTAGAGCTGCCATTTATCGCCAAAGGTGTTGTAAAGACTCTGCCGCCCAATGCCCATGGCATCGACCAGCATCCCGGCCGACGTGCCCTCGAAGCCATGTTCGCGAAATACCGCCATGGCTGCGTTCAGCGCTTTGTCCTGATCGAATTCCCTTGGTCTTGCCATGAAGTGCCAGATAGGCGTTATGGAACGATCAGTCAAGTATTGATGAATGGATGCCCGGTTTGCGACAGTCCTCGCCTTTCAGGAAGCCAAGGCAGCCTGTCCACGCTTGGAGCAAAAAATCGGATCCTGAATAAGCTGCCGACTTGACAGGACCATGGGAAAGATACCGCGAGCCGACCTCGCTTCTATCCATCACCCCCCTGCAAAATGCCGCTCGAGGCGCGCGGCTTCGCCGGGCGTGATCGGCATTACCGCGCCGTGCTTCGGACCGGCGAAGTTGGTGGCCTTCATCGGCGAGCCGGCGTCGTTGAACCGGCCGAGGTTGCGGAAATGCTTGAAGTCGCTCGTTTCGGAGAAGCCCATGTTGTTCGGCCTGGCTCCAAACACGTCGTACATCAGCACATAGGTGTTCGTTCCGGCCCGGCGCCAGAGATTGGGTGCCTCGGTTCCCACGGTCTCGGGATCGACGGGTTTGGGATCGAAACGATAGCCGCCGTCGATCCTGTCGGAGACGGCCTGGCGAAGATGGCCGGGCTTCTCGTGAGCGACATAGAACAGGCGATACTTTTTTCCGACGCGGCTGATGTCTCCATCGATTGAGCCGACATTGGCCTTCGGGTACGTGAACAGCGGACGCGGTGGCTGGGTAAGCGTCGTGAACGCGTCGTCGGCATAGGAATAGACCATGTGCTCCGTCCCGGCTCCGTCGCGCGTGGTGTAATAGACCATCATCTTGCGGGCCTTGGGATCGTAGAGCGTCTCTGGCGCCCAGGCCGCGCCGAGGCGAGAAGTGATTGAGCAACCTCACGTATGGAAATTGAATCGGGTTGGGATCACGCATCCCGGCATTCCCATTTGATGTAGGCCTTGTTGTCGCAGGCCCATGTTTCGTCGATTTCGACGAGAACAGCGGAGACGAGGCGCAGAAGCGCCTCGTCGTTGGGGAAGACCCTGACCTTGACGGTACGGCGCTTGAGTTCCTGCTGGACGGCGCGCTCGATCGGGTTGGAGGTGCGCAGGCG
>NZ_SMBO01000014.1 GCF_004342985.1 Novosphingobium sp. PhB57 | reverse complement strand
GTAACGACTATCTACTGCCACCCCGAGCCCTGAAGCCCCGGGAGCAGGCGCCGTCGCCCACATGTCCCTTCATCTAAAACCTACAATGTCAAAGATCCACCAGACAAAAAACCCGGACAACCAGCCATCCCCGGTTTTAACCTCGGAGAGCATGTTGCCCGTAATGTCTTGGCGACCGCTGCAAGACCGTGTGGTCCGCTGCGGTGAGAGGCCCTCTAAGTGCCACCCGTGATTCGGTCAAACACTAATTTCAAAAAAACGACATATTTTCCAAAACTCGCGGGTCTCTGCGGGTTTCGCGGCCATGGAATTCCGGCCTCTCTTTTCAGCGCGGTTGGGGGCGGGCAGCGGATCCCTCCGTCCCGCCCCCAAAATCCGCGCCGCATGCCCCGAGTCTGGGCCGTTTCATCCGGGCCGTTTCAAAGGCCAGGGATCAGGTGCCACGCCTTCGCTATGCTGAAGAGGCTCGTTGCGATGAGAACGAACGACACGGCGAAGAGCAGTACGCGCGGAGGCACGCGCTTGGCGAGATAGGCGCCGAATGGAGCCGCCACGACGCCGCCGATGATCATCCCCACCGTCGCCGCGCTGAAGGCGCCGAAACCGAGCGTGGCGATGAACGAGATCGAGATCGTCAGCGCGAGCAGGAATTCGGCCGTGTTCACCGTGCCGATCACTTTGACCGGGTCTCCCCCCTGCACCAGCAGGTTGGAAGTGACCACCGGCCCCCAGCCGCCGCCGCCCGCCGCATCGAGGAACCCGCCGGCCACGGCCAGCGGCCGGGTCATGCGGGGATCCTCGAAACGGGGCTTCGACATGCGGATCGCCTTGATCAGCAGGTAGAAGCCGATGCCGGTCAGATAGAGCATGATATAGGGCCGGGCGACCGAGGCATCGATGTTGGAGAGCAGGTAGGCGCCAAGAATGCCGCCCACCACGCCGAAGGGGACCAGCCGCCTGAACAGGCCCCAGTCGACGTTGCGATGGACGATATGGCTCGCGCCCGAGGCACCCGTCGTGAAGATCTCCACGAGATGGGTGCTGGCCGAGGCTGCTGCCGGCGCCATGCCGAGGACGCTGACCAGCATCGTCTGCGAAATGACGCCGAAGGCCATGCCCAGGGCACCGTCGATGACTTGCGCTGCAAATCCGACGATGATGAAGGGCACGAGGTCCCCTATGCTTAGGCCGAGATCGAACATGAGGTGGTCCTCCCTGTTCCGTGGGTTGCGGGGATCAGAAGCTGTACCGAACGGTCATGCCCCAGGTGCGCGGATCTCCGGGAAGGCCGGCAATCAGGCCGGTGTTGCCCGGGCCGACGAAGAGCTGGTCGAAGTAGTTCTCGTCGAAGGCGTTGCGTACCCAGCCGTAGATGTCAAATCCGCTCTCGGCCCGGAAGCCCAGCCGGAAATTGGAAAGGCTATAGCCGTCCACCCAGGTATAGGCCGAAGGCGAAGGATTGGACGAGAAGTTCGATCGGTAGCTGCCGTCATATCCGAAGTAGACCTCACCCTCCTTGCCGAGCAGGGTGGCGGGGTTGTTGACCTCTGCGCCGAACGAGAACGACCACTTCGACACGCCGGGCAGGCGCTGGCCGGAGATGTTGCAGTTGGCCGGGCTGAGCGCGCCGGGAACGCCGGGCGCGCCGGGGGTCTGGGCCGAGGTTGCGGTGGTGCCGCCCGAAAGCTCCGGCGGGCAGGGTGCGTCCGTGAACTTGCGGTAAGTGGCGTCGGTATAGGCGCCGTTGACGTAGGCATTGAAGCGCTCGCTCGGACGGACCGAGAAGTCCCATTCCACGCCCTGCGAGCGTACCTTCTGGGCATTGGCGAGATAGCCGCGGAGCACGCCGTACTGGCCGTTGCTGACATTGGCCTGATAATTGCCGATGTCGGTGCGGAAGATCGACAGGTTGAAGGTCGCCCGGCGGTCCCAGAACTGGGTCTTGATACCGGCCTCGTAGTTGTGGACCGATTCGGGCTTCACCGTGGCGGAGGCCAGGATCGGGTTGTTCTGGGCGTCTACCGGCACGCCGTTCTGGTTGATGCCGCCCGATTTGAAGCTCTTGGCATATGTCGCATAGAACAGGATGTCCGGCGTGATCTTGTAGCTGGCGTTGAAATCGTAGCTGAAGTTCCAGTCGCTGAACTCGGGCGAGATTTCCTGCGGGGTGTAGATCGCCAGCTGCGCGGTCTGGCGTGCCGTATAGGACGCCTGGCCCAGCAGCAGTTCGTTGCCCTGGCCGTCGAACACGCGGCGCTGGTAGTAGCCTTCCTTCTTGTCGTAGTTCAGCCGCACGCCCGGCTGCAGGGTGAGTTCGGGCGTGAGATGCCAGCTGAGCTGACCGAACAGCGCGGCGCTCGTATTCTTGAGATACTGCGTATTGTTGGCGACGAGGCCGTTCAGCACGGAGGGGTCGTTGGAAAGCGCATTCGATGGCGCGATGCTCCAGCGGCTGGCCGCGGCGCCCTGCGCTTCGGTGCCCTGCGTATCGATCCGCTGATAGAAGCCGAAGGCGCCGACCACGAAGTCGATCTTGTCGCTGCTGTAGTTGTAGCGCAGCTCCTGCGTGTACTGGTCCTGCTGCGAGGGGTTCTGCGAGAGTGCGACGATCGGCAGGCCGGTGAAGTCGCGGTCGTTCGAAGGATCCCAGTCCCAGAACCGCCAGGCGGTGATCGAGGTCAGCTGACCCGCGCCCAGATCCCACTTCACGCGCAGCGAAGCGCCGCCGATCTTGTTCTTGGCCTGGAGCGGCGTGTCGAGATCGGTGCGCCGGTCGAAGGGGTTGGTGCTGGGCGGCACATAGCCCTGCGCGGCGGCGAGTGCGGCATATTGACGGTTCAGCGCGCGCTGCGTGAGGCCGGTGCGAACATAGACGGAGCCGCAGCAATTGGCGTCCTGGGTGCTGTAATCGCCGGCAAGCGTGATCGCCAGATCGGCAGTGGGCTGCCAGAGAAGCTGGCCGCGCAGGCCGAGGTTGTCCTGGCTCTGGATCCACTGGTCGGTGGTGACGTTGCGGATCGTGCCGCGCCGGTCGGTCGAGGATATCGCGAGGCGCGCCGCCAGCTTGTCGGTCAGCGGGCCGGAAATGGCGGCCTTGGCCTGCTTGAAGTTGTAATTGCCGATCGACACTTCCGCCTTGCCTTCGAAATCGAAGGTCGGCTGGTTGGTGGTGATGTTGATGGCGCCTGCCGTGGTGTTCTTGCCATAGAGCGTGCCCTGCGGGCCGCGCAGCACCTCGATCTGGGCAACGTCCAGGAAGTCGAACGTGGCCGAGGCGACACGCGAATTATAGACATCGTCGATGTAGATGCCGACGCCCTGCTCGATCCCGTCGTTTGTCAGGCCGAACGGCACGCCCAAGCCGCGAATGTTCACGGCGGTGTTGCGCGGATTGGAGGAATAGAACTGCAGGGTCGGCGTCAGCTGCTGGAGGCGCCCGACGTTGAACGAGCCGGTGGAATCGATGTGCTCTCCGCCCACCACCGAGATCGCCAGCGGCACTTCCTGGCTGGATTCCTGGCGGCGGCGCGCCGTGACGAAGATTTCGTTGCCCCGGTCATGCGCGCCGGTGCCGACGGAGGTCGGCGATTCCTGTTCGGCGGCGGAATCTGCAGAGGAACCTGCAGCGGCATCTGCGGTAGCCACGGCAGGAGCCGCGCCGGGTGCGGTCTCGCCGGCCAGCGCGGGCGTGGCGGCCAGCATCAGCGGGGCGAGCGTGAACGTCAGGCATGCGAGCGGAAGCGGGGCCGGCAGCGGCCCGCGAATGGTCTTTCTCATGAGATCCCCCTTGTTTTTTCGAAGGGCCTCACATCCGGTGGTCCGGTCTGGTTGGCAGGAAATTGATTTCCCCGGTCAGCGATTGCCGGGTCGGTAACTGCCGGGGCAGCGCGCGCTTATGAAGCGAAGCGCCGCCGCTCGGTGATGTCGAGCTGCACCAGCTTGCCATCGTGGACTGTCAGTTGGATGACGCCGTAGCGCATCTGGTCCAGGGCATCGGCGACCACTTCGAGCGGTGCCGCCTTGGGATCGTCATTCCCGGAATCCCTGGAGAGGTGCCGTCCCGATCGCTGGTTGTCCGATAACGGTTGAGACATTGCGTATCTTCCTCTGAGCGCGGCTCTTCCCCGCCGCTGCCCCTCTCTATTCTCAACTGAATAAGTAGACAATACACCTAGCCGAAAGTTTCTCGTTTTCGCGCCCAAGCAAAAACTATTTACGCCGAAGCGATGTCTGGCATTGCCCTTCGACGGATATGGCAATTTCGGGGGACTTAACGGGCACGGCTGACTTTTCGTTCGCCGATTGCCATTGAAAATGAGGGAGTTGGCCGAAGAAAGCGCCCGGCTATGCGCCGCGTCCGCAATCAGTCCTGATCGTCGACCTGGGCGGGGACGGGATCGATGCGATCCGAAAGTCTTACTCCGTCCAGCAGTTCGGCGGTCCGGTCGCGCACTTCCAGCATCAGGGCGCGCGTACGACAATCGCCCTCTTCCAGACAGTTCTTGCACTTCTCGTGCGCGAAGCGGCTGGCGCAGGGCACCAGCGCCAGGGAGCCACGCATCAGGCGGATAAGGTCGCCATAAGTGATGTCGATCGGAGACACCGCCAGCCGATAGCCGCCATCCTTGCCGCGCTGGGAATCGACGATCCCGAAACGGCTCAGTTCGGACAGGATCGTGGTGAGGAACTTGGCGGGAATGTTCTGTGCTTCCGCGATCTGCGCGAGCTGGATCGGACCCTGCCCGTAGTTGTCGGCAAGATGCTGCATGGCGCGGATGGCATAGCGGGTTTTCTGCGAAAGCACGCCTCCGTCATGCCGCACCCTTCGTGGCGATGGCAAGGCCGTTGAGGCCGCATTTCACAGATTGTCAGTCGCTTCGGTTGACAAGCATCGGGCCGGTCAACGCAGGCCGCGACGGGGCGGGCGCGGAGGCGCAGTTGTCGCTCTGGCCTTTGCGGCTTGACCCGGGCGCCCCGTGGCCCCCGCATTTTGCGGTGCAAAAGGATAGAGACCGCCCCACATGGCGTAGCCCCGCACCGATAATCTTCCGAATATCGGCGATTTCCATCAGCCCTGCCCTTCGCGGCAGGGGTCACCGATCAAGTACTTATTCGCAAATGCACAAGACCCGATCCGCTCCTCGCGACAGATTTTCCCACAAGCGGCCAAAACCACAAACGAGCCGCACACCCGGGAATCGGTCTGACTTTGTTCGGGGAGCTACCATGATGATAAGCACGTCTCGATTTGCCTACGCGCTCGCCTCGAGCGTCTCCCTCCTGGCCTTCGCCTCGGCCAGCGCCCATGCGGAAGAAGCGGATGCCGCCGCCGCGGTGGCAGCCGCCGTGTCGGCGGAAGGCCTTACCGACATCGTCGTCACTGCCGAACGCCGGGACGTCAGCCTGCAGCAGGCCCCGCTTTCCGTCAGCGCGATCACGGCCGAGACGCTGAAGGCCGCGAACATCAACGACATCACCGGGCTCAACGGCACCGTGCCGGGCCTGGTCGTCGCCAAGAGCGGCGGCGGAGAGCGCATCATCACCATTCGCGGCGTGGGTTCGGAAACGCCGGAGAACACCAACACCCAGCCGGGCGTGTCCTACCACATCGACGGCGTCTATATCTTCAACTCGATCGCCGCGAGCGCCGCCTTCATCGACGTGGCCCAGGTGGAAGTGCTGCGCGGGCCGCAAGGCACGCTGTTCGGTCAGGGTTCGACCGGCGGCACCATCAATGTCGTCTCGATCGAGCCGAGCACGGACGCCATCAGCGGAAATGTGAACGCCGGCTACGGCAACTACAACTACATGGAAGGCTCGGCCGCGCTGAACGTGCCGCTTTCCGATAGCCTGGCGGTGCGCGGCGCCTTCCAGTTCACCAAGCACGACGGCTATGCCCATGCCACCGAAGTGCCGGGCACCCGCAAGTACGACCTCGACGATCAGGACGAAACCGGCTGGCGGCTCGGCGCCAAGTGGCAGCCGGCCTCCAACTTCTCGATCGTGTTGAACACCGTCCAGTTCACCAGCAACACCAACGGCCCCGCGCAGAAGAACATCCTGGATCCCAACCCGGATCCGCGCGAACTGACGCAGGACTATCCCGGCCGTTCGGTGGTCAAGACCCAGCTCTACACCGGCGTCGTCAAGTGGGAGACGCCGTTCGCCACGATCAAGTCGATCACCGGCTACCAGAAGCTCCACTCCGAGCAGGCCTGGGATGCAGACGGCCTCGACACGGCCCTGTTCTATGCCCAGACCTACAACCCGGTCAGCTTCACCGGCGTCGCTTACGACCATGTGCCGCTCTGGGAATCGGATACCAAGAGCTGGAGCCAGGAGATCAACCTGACCTCCAACGGCACCGGCCCGTTCAGCTGGGTGCTCGGCGGCGTCTATCTCCATTCGTCGAACGACCAGTACGTCAACGAATACCGCAGCGACGACGACAACTTCCTGCAGGAAGCCCTGCCCACCGACACCGCCTGGAACGACCCGCTCGTCGCCAACCTGACCTATGCCGAGCTGTCGACGATCAAGCGCGACCTCTATGCCGTCTTCGCGCAGGGCACCTACAACCTCACCAGCCAGCTCAAGCTGACGGCCGGCGTGCGCTACAACCACGACAAGGCCACCGGCACATACGATTCGATGTCCGGCGGCACGTCCGGCCAGACCTCGGGCGCCTACCTCCAGCCCAGCTCGACCGGCGGCCGCAAGGGCGACGCCTGGACCGGCAAAGTCGCGCTCGACTACCAGATCACGCCCAGCAACATGGTCTATGCAAGCTGGACGCGCGGCTTCAAGCCGGGCGGCATCAACTCGGCAGCCTCCACCGGAGGCAGCTACTCGATCCTGCCGACCTACAAGCAGGAGACCGTCGATTCCTTCGAAATCGGCACCAAGAACCGCTTCCTGGGCGATACGCTCCAGCTCAACGGCTCTGCCTTCCTCTATAATTACAAGAACATGCAGTTCCTGGAGGAAGACCCGATCCTCTACGGCGAAGGCATCAGCAACGCACCCAAGGCGCGGGTCTACGGCCTGGAACTCGAAGGCTCCTACATCCCCACCGAGGGCCTGCGCTTCGACGCGTCGCTGTCGTGGCTGGAAGGCGAGTTCACCTCGCACTACCTTGCGCTCGATCCGACCAATGCCGCGAACGCCCAGAATGCGGCGGGCTATCCCGACTACCTGTTCTGGACCAACTTCTACGCCGCCACCCTGGCGCGCGACGCCGCGCGCGAGGACATCAAGGGCAACCGCATTCCCAAGCTGCCGCGCTGGCAGGGCAATGTGGCGGCGACCTGGAACGGCAAGGTCGGCCCGGGCGAGCTGACCGCCCGCGCCCAGATGATCTACCGGGGCAAGTACCAATACCGCCTGTTCAACGAAGGCGACGTGGACCTCACGCCTTCCTACACCCAGGTCAATGCCATGCTGAAGTACGAGCCGGAGGGCACCAATACCAACGTGACCCTGCGGGTGATCAACCTGTTCGACAGCAACGGCATCAACTCGCGGTTCTCCGACCCCTATGGCAGCGCCCAGGTGATGGACACGTACATTCCGCCGCGCCAGGTGATCCTTTCGGTCGGCTACAAGTTCTGATCCCTTCCGGCGTTCGCCGGAAAGCAGGAGGGCGCGGCGACTTCGGTCTCCGCGCCCTTCCCGTTTCCGGACATGCCGGCCACTTCCCCGCCGCGGGCCTTGTCCCGGCGTTTCGATCAACTATCTAGGCGCCCGTCATCAAGAGTGTGCAGCCGCAGCATGAGAGCCTGCACCGCGTGTCAGTCCGCGATTCCGTCCGGACGAAGCCCGCAGGAGTAGCAATGCCGCGCAGTGCCCTCGTCCTTTTCGCCGCCTCTCTGGGGTTCTTCTTCGTGACGGCGACGACGTTCACCTCGCTGGGCTACGTCCTCTACACGATGGTCGCGCAGCTCGGCTGGTCGAAGGCCGCCGCCGGCCTCAGCTTCTCGCTGCTGGGCCTTGCCTGCGGCCTCGCGAGCCCTCTGCCGCCATTGCTGATGAAATCCATCGGCACGCGGCTGACGATGTTCGCGGGCTGCCTGGTGCTGGCGGCCGGGTTCTTCATCGCCTCCCAGATCGAGCATCTCACCCTCTTCTTCGTGGCCACCACGCTGATGGGCGTGGGCTTCTCGCTGATCGCCCCCTCCCCCGCCGTCTATCTACTGGCGACATGGTTCCCCCGCACCTCGGCGCGGATGATCGGCTTCTACTTCATGAGCGGCGCGGCGGGCGGGATCGCCGGGCCGCTGATCGTGGGCGCCATCGTCGGCATGACCGGGGACTGGCGCCTCCACTGGCTGGTCATGGCCGTGAGCGCGCTGGCGCTCGGCCTGATCTGCCTGGTCTGCATCCGCGACGCCGTGAAAGTGGAGAGCGTGGAACAAGTGAAGGGCGCGGGCCACGAACAGGACGCTCCCACCGAGCGAAGCGCCTGGACCGTGCGCCAGGCCCTGACGAGCCCCAGCTTCCTGATCCTCGCGCTGATCATGACGGTGGTGCAGACCGCCGTCACTTCCGCCCATTCGATCCTGGTGGCCCATGTCGCCAACCTCGGCGAAGGCGCGGCGCCCGGCGCGATCGCCATGAGTCTGCTCGCCTTTGCCGGAACCGGCGCCAAGGGCGTGACCGGCGCCTTGTGCGAACGCGTCGATCCGCGCCGCATCCTCATTGCCGGGCTCGCGCTTCAGGCCCTGGCCATGGCGCTGCTCTGGTCCGCCTCGCTGGTGCTGGTGGCCACTGCCGCCGCCGCGCTGTTCGGGCTGGGCTGGGGCATGGCCTGGCTTTCCGCCCATATCCTGCTGCTGCGCTATTTCGGCGCCGGCATCGCGGGGGACATGACGGCCATGGCCACCACCGCCACGACATTCGCCGTGCTCGGCCCGATCGGCGCCGGACGCATCGCCGACGTGACGGGCGGCTACGGCCTTGCCATCCTGATCTTCGCCCTGCTGCTGGCGGCCGCCACGATCGTCGCCGTGCTGTTCCTGCGCGCTCCGGTGCGCCTGCCCGCCGCGGCCGAGCCCGACATCGCCGACGGCGCGCTGCTTCCGGCCGAATAGGCGCCTGCCAAAAGTCCCTGCGCCCAGTGCAAAGCATGGACTGCGCAGGCCCGCTAGTCTGGCCGGGTAGCGGGAGGACGCAGGGCGTTCTCCCCGGTCTCACCGACATGGGGATCAGGCAGGAATGACTCTACTCAACGACCCGTTCTTCGACAGCCTCGGCAGCTCCATCAAGAACACGCTCGAGGCCGACACGCTGCCTCCGGCCTGCTATACCGACGAGGAATTCCACCACTTCGAAAAGGCCGCGCTGTTCGAGCACGAATGGCTCTGCGTCGGCCGCGCCGAATGGCTGGAGCAGCCTGGCGACTTCTTCACGGTGACGCGCGCCGAAGAACCGATCATCGTCACCAAGACCCGCGACGGCAGCGTGAAAGCGCTCTCCGCGGTCTGCCAGCACCGCGCCATGCTGGTGGCGGAAGGGCACGGCAATGCCCGTGCCTTCGTGTGCCCCTATCACCACTGGACCTATGACCTGGACGGTACGCTGGTGGGCGCTCCGGCGATGAACCGGACCTGCAATTTCGACCGGAAAGCGGCGAGCCTGCCCGAGATCCGCCACGAGATCTGGCATGGCTTCGTGTTCATCAACCTCGATCCCGCGGCGGAACCGCTCACCCCCCGCCTGGCCGGCCTGGAGGCCGTCGTCGCCAACTACGATTTCGCCAGCCTGCGCGGTCCCCGTCCCGAGGAGGCCACCGTGTTTCCGTGGAACTGGAAGGTCATGCTGGAGAACAACAACGACGGCTACCACGCCAGCCGCCTGCACGCGGGGCCGCTGCACGACTTCATCCCGAGCGGGCTGGCCTCGTTTCCCGAGGTGCCCGAGAATTCGGCGGGCTATTACCGGCTCAACGGCACGCTTCACAAGAACGCTGCCTTCAATGCCACGCAGAAGGCGATCTTCCCGGTGTTTCCGAAACTCACCGAGGAAGAGCAGAACCGCCTCCTGTTCGTGAACCTGCCGCCCAGCCTCTCGCTGGTCGTGCTCAACGATACCGTGCTCTACCTCATCATGGACCCGCGCTCGGCCCAGTCACACGCGCTGACCATCGGCACGCTGATGGTGCCCGAGGCGATGGACGATCCGCTGTTCGAACTGAAGATGAAGATGAACGACACGGCCGTCGAAGAGATCGTCAGCCAGGACTTCCATGTCGACGAACTGGTCCAGCAGGGCCTGCGCTCCAAGTTCGCGCCGCGCGGCCGCTATTCCTGGCAGGAGGGCGCCCAGCGGCTGCTCAACGTCTGGCTGGTCGAACGCTACCGCCGCGAATGGGACCGTCGCCGCGGGCCGCAGAACCCCCTGCCCGCGCCGATCACCCGCCTGCGCGCCTGATACACAGAGTTTTACCGTCACCCATTCCCGACGGTCTGCGGCGTCCGGTCTCGTACCGGGCGCCGCCTTTTCTTGAGCGGCGCGAGGAGTCAACGATTCGTGCGCGTCGTGGCGAGCGCCGGTCCAGACACCCGTTACCCCTTGCGAGCCAGCGGCGGCACCGGCCCACGCGGGCCGGTGCCGCCCAAAATCCACCTTCGGCGGATTTTCAAACACAAGGAGCCGCTATGACCAACACCCTCATCTTCGTCGATTTCGCCACTGACGATCCGGCCAGGGCCGGCGAGTTCTACGCCGAAGTCTTCGGCTGGGAGAACGACGCGCGCCCTCACGGCATCTATCACCGCATGGTCCCCGGCGGCTTCTTCCAGAACAAGGACGGCAGCGACAGCCAGATCGGCAATCTCCACCTCGGCGTGTTCGATGCGAACAATGCCCGCCCGCATCCGAATCCCGAAGGCGTGGAGCCGCGCACACTGTCCACCGAGGGCCGCAAGGCGCGCATCTGGGTCCTCATCGGCGACGACGACAGCCCCGAGCGCATCCTTGAAACCGCCGAGAAGCTGGGCGGCAAGGTGCTCTGGCGCAATCACTACTGGAAAGAGTTCAACGGCTACAACCACGCCTTCGCGGACCCCTGGGGCAACGAAATCCTGCTCTGGGGCAAGGCGGGCGAGAATCCGCAGATCCCCGGGGACTACACGCGCGAATAGGAAACGGGCTTCCCCGGCGGCGCGACAAGTTCTTGTGCGCGCCGCCGCAAGACCGCCCGGCCCCCTTCTCCATAGCCTGCGAGCATAGACAACAACCCCCAACCAGTACCGGGAGCCAGACGTACAATGAGCCGCCTTCCCATCGTTTTCTTCGGACATGGCAGCCCGATGGTGGCGCTGGAAAAGAGCCCCGTCACCCGCACCTGGAACCAGATCGCGAGCAGCATCGGCAAGCCGCGCGCGATCCTGTGCATCTCGGCCCATTGGCAGACGCGCGGCACCGCCGTCACCGCCATGGCCCAGCCGCGCACGATCCATGACTTCGGCGCCTTCCCGCAGGCCCTGTTCGACGTGCAGTACCCCGCCCCCGGCGATCCGGAGCTGGCCGAGCGCGTGCGCGAACTGCTCAGCCCCATGCCGGTGAACCTGGATGCCAACTGGGGCCTGGACCACGGCACCTGGTCAGTGCTCGTCCATGCCTATCCCGAGGCGGACGTGCCGGTGATCCAGCTTGGCATGGACCTTGGCAAGAGCGCGGCCGAACACTGGCTGGTCGGCCGCATGCTGCGCCCGCTGCGCGACGAGGGCGTGCTGATCATGGGCACCGGCAATATCGTCCACAACCTGCCCGCCATGGACTGGGCCAACCCCGCCGCCGATCCCTATCCCTGGGCGGAGCAGTTCAACGCCGCGATGTGCAAGGCGATCGCCTCGGACGATCCGCAGACCGTGATCGACTACGCGGCGCTGGGCGATGCCGCCCGGCTCTCGGTGCCCAGTTCCGACCATTTCCTGCCGCTGCTCTACGTCCTGGGCGCCCGCCATGAGGACGAAGCGGCGACGTTCGAGCCCGATTTCATCCAGCACAAGTCGCTCAGCATGACGAGCGTGCGGATCGGCGCCGCGTAAAGCCGCACGCGCCCCGACCTCTTTCCTTCCCAACAGGAGTTCCGATGGCACTGATCAGCCTAAAGCCCGAGCCAGCAAGGGAGACGGCCCTCCAGCCGTCGGCCCTGCACCATCTTCGGGCCACGCCGGAAACGGTGCACTGGGGCTACTTCTCGCCCGAGATCAAACCGGCGCTTTATGTGAAAAGCGGCGACCTGATCCAGGCGCAGGCCGTCACGCACCATGCCGGCGACGATCCGGAACTGATGTTCGACGACGACATCCGCCGCATCTTCACCGAGATCGACCCCGCCACCCGCGCGCCGGGCTGCCACATCATGACCGGCCCGATCTTCGTCGAGGGCGCGGAGCCCGGCGACATGCTGGAAGTGCGCTACATGGCGATGCGCCCGCGCTTCAACTACGGCTCGAACCTCGCGGCCAACTGGGGCCATCTCTACCAGGAATTCGGCGAAACCGAGCGCGTCACGATCTACAAGATCGACCCCAACGCCAATACCGCCAGCGCGCTCTACGCCTATGACGTGGACGAGAAATACGTGGTCCCCGGCCGCATCACCCATTGCCCGGAATGCGACCGTTCGGCCGCGTTGCCCGGCATCACCATCCCGGCCCGCCCGCACCTGGGCACGGCGGGTGTCGCGCCGGCCGTCAACGAGGCAGTCAGCACGATTCCCCCCGGCCTTCACGGCGGCAATATCGACAACTGGCGCATCGGCGCGGGCGCGACGATGTACTACCCGGTGCAGGTCAAGGGCGGCCTGTTCTCGATCGGCGACCCCCATATCAGCCAGGGCGACGGAGAGATCAGCGGCACGGCCATCGAAGCCTCGCTCGACGTCCTGTTCCAGATCGTGCTGCGCAAGGACTTCTCGTTCCCCTCGCCGCTGCTGGAAACGCCCGATTGCTGGATCGTCCACGGCTTCGGCGAGAACCTCGACAAGGCGATGAAGTCGGCCTCGATCGACATGCTCCACCTCCTCACCGAGCACCAGGGTCTCTCCCGCAACGACGGTTATTCGCTGATGAGCGTCGCCGCCGACTTCGGGGTGACTCAGGTGGTGGACGGCACCCAGGGCATTCACTGCCGCATCGAACGCCGAATCTTCCCCGAGAAGGGCAGCGTTAGAGACCCTGAATAGGAACGGCCCCAATAACAACGAACGCACCGGATGCGAGAGCCCTCACTCCGCATCCGGTGCGTGCCCACGAAGAAAACCGGAGCCCGACAATGGGTTATGAATTGATCGACGTCCGCCCCATGACCAAGCGCATCGGCGCGGAGATCTTCGGGATCGATTTGCGCCAGCCGCTCGGCAACCAGGCCTTCACGGAGATTCACGATGCGCTGATGAAGCACCAGGTGGTGTTCTTCCGCGATCAGGACATCGATCACGAAGCCCACAAGGCCCTTGGCCGCGCCTTCGGCCAACTGGCGATCCATTCCGGCGTCGCCGGGCTTCCCGACCATCCCGAAGTCGTGGCCATCCATGCCAACGAGAATTCGAAGTTCGTCGCGGGCGAGAACTGGCATTCGGACCTTTCGGCCGACGCCGAGCCGCCGATGGGCTCGATCCTCCATATCCACACGCTGCCCGAGGACGGCGGCGACACCCTGTTCGCCAGCATGTATGCCGCTTACGACGCGCTGTCCCCGGCGATGAAGGCCTTCCTCGATCCGCTGACCGCCGTTCACGACGCCAATCCCGTCTACAAGGCGATCTTCCCGGATTCGACCCGGACCTACCCCTGCAATTCGCACCCGGTGATCCGCACCCATCCAGTGACGGGCCGCAAGCTGCTCTTCGTGAACTCTTCCTACACCACGAAGATCAACGAACTGTCAGGCACCGAGAGCAAGGCCGTGCTCGATTTCCTGTTCGAGCACGTCAAGGACGCCAATTTCCACGTCCGCTTCCGCTGGCGGAAGAACTCGGTGGCCTTCTGGGACAACCGCTGCACGCAGCACTTCGCGGTGTGGGACTACTTCCCCGAAGTCCGCTCCGGCTTCCGCGTGACCGTGGCCGGCGACCGGCCATTCTGACCCTGCGCGCCGGCCTGCGCCTGCTGCTCGCCGCATCGGCGCTGAGCTGCACAGCGCCGATGCTGGCCGATTCTCCGGCGGAAAGGCTGAAAGGCGAACTCGGCGCCATGGTCGCGGCGGGAGAATTGCCGCAGGCGCTGGTGCTGATCGAGCAGCATGGCACGCCGCTGGTGGAAATCGCCATCGGGCATGCCGACATCGAGACCGGCACACCGATCGCCCGCGACGCGATCTTCCGCCTCTATTCGATGTCGAAGCCGATCACCTCCGTCGGCATCCTGATGCTTGCCGAAAGAGGCAAGCTCGCGCTGACCGACCCTATCGGCAAGTACCTCCCGGCAATGGCGCACCTGCGGGTCTGGGACGGAAGCAGCAACAGCCCGGCCGAAACCGTGGCCGCGGCCGGCCCGGTCACGATCGAGGACTTGCTGCTCCACCGCTCCGGCCTGACCTACGAGTTCATGGGCGATACGCCGGTCCAGCGCTGGTACCGCGAACACGGCGTCAGCCGCACCACGGCGGTGGCCAGTGCCGGGCCGCAGGTTCCGCCTGCCGCCACGCTGGATGCACTGATCGCCCGCCTCGGCAAGGCGCCGCTGCTCCACCAGCCGGGAGAGCGCTTCAGCTACGGATTTTCAACTACGGTGCTCGGCGCGGTGATCGAGCGCGTGTCGGGCGAGAGTCTCGATGCCTTCCTCCAGTCGCAGATCTTCGGCCCTCTGGAGATGAAGGACACCACGTTCGTGGTGAGCGACGCGCAGGCCCCGCGCCTTGTCACCGGCTATGTCGCCAGTGCCGAGGGCCTGAGGCCGGTGGACCGCCGGGAAACCTCGGAATACCGCGACCCCGCTCGATTGCGCGACGGCGGAGGCGCCTTGGCGGGAACGCTGGAGGACTATCGCCATTTCGCGGAGATGCTGGCCAACCGCGGCACCTGGCGGGGCCGGCGCCTGCTGAGGCCGGAAACCGTCGACGCCATGTTCACCCCGCGCCTGCGCACCGGTGGCGGAGAGCATCTCGATGCGGGTTTCGGCCTGGGGCTTGCCATCGGCGATGCCGGCACCGAGGCCCGGGGCGGACTGCCGGTCGGCGCCGGAAGCTGGTCGGGCTCGGCCAATACCTACTTCTTCGTGGACCCCGCGCACGCCGTGGTGGCCGTTCTCATGACCAACGAACTCACCCCCGGCGCATTCGAGGCGCGGACCTGGAAGCTGCGCGAGGCGCTGGACCGGGCGACACTGGCGGTCGTGCAGCGCTAGGCGGCCATCTTGCGGCGAAACTGGCCCTCGGGCCGAATTCGCCTATAGTGCCGGACATGAGCGACACGTCCCCAGCCGCCGCCGCGAAACCCGCGACATTCCCCTGTTTCGGCCTTTCGCCCTGGGCCATCGCCGTCCCCCTGATCGCCATCGCCGCCATCGCGCTGGGCAAGCCTTCAGGCATCCCGATGGCGGTCGTGCTGGCGCTGGTGCTCGGCGGAGCGATCATGTCGGCGGTCTACCATGCCGAAGTGATCGCGCACCGCGTGGGCGAGCCGTTCGGCACGCTGATCCTGGCCTTCGCCGTCACCGTGATCGAAACCTCGCTGATCGTCTCGATCATGCTGAGCGACGGCAATGGCACCCAGACCCTGGCGCGCGACACGGTTTTTGCCGCCGTGATGATCACGATCAACGGCATCGTCGGCGTCTGCCTGCTGCTGGGGGGCGGGCGGCATCACGAACAAGGCTATACGCAATCGGGCGTCAACCACGGGTTGGCGATCCTGGCGACGCTTTCGGTGCTGACGCTGGTGATGCCGAACTACACCACGAGCGAGGCCGGGCCCTTCTACAACGCCAACCAGCTGATCTTCGTCGCCGCGGATTCGCTGATCCTCTATGCGACGTTCGTCGTGGCCCAGACCATCCGTCACCGGGACCATTTCCTCTATCCCGAAGAGAGCGACGGCACGCATGAGAAGGTTCCGGCGGTCAAGGCCATCGCCGCGGGCGTCATGCTGCCGGTGGCGCTGATACCCGTGGTCCTGCTGGCCAAGGCGCTCTCGCCCTCGATCGAGGCGGGCGTTGCCGCCATGGGCGCGCCGCATGCCATGGTCGGCATCATCATCGCCGCGCTGGTGCTGGCACCGGAGAGCCTCGCCGCGCTGTCGGCGGCGCGCGCGAACCGGGTGCAGACCAGCCTCAATCTCGCGATCGGCTCCGCGCTGGCCACCATCGGCCTGACGATCCCCGCCGTCGCCATCGCCTCCATGGCCATGGGGCTGGACCTTGAACTGGGCCTCTCCTTCAAGTCGATCGCCCTGCTCGGCCTGACGCTGCTGGTGGCGACGATGACGCTGAGCACCGGGCGGACCACGCTCGTCCAGGGCATGGTCCATCTGGTGATCTTCTCGACCTACCTCTTCACCACGCTGGTGCCGTGACGATGGTTTCTGCCAGGCGGCAGGTGGCGTAAAGGGCCACCCGGCCCCTAACCCCGGTTTGCGGCCTCAGTTGCGGTAGAGCGCGTCCATCCGCTCGCCATAACGCTCCTTGAGCTTGTGGCGGCGGATCTTGAGGCTGGGGGTCATTTCCTCGTTCTCGATCCCGAAGGGTTCGTCCGCGAACGTGAACTGGCGGACCTTCTCGATCACCGAAAGGTCGGTGTTGACGCGGTCTATCGCCGCGCGGATCTCCGCCCGGAACGCCGGGAGACCCTGCAGCGCCTTGAAGTCGAATTTCTCGCCGTTGGCCTTGGCCCATTCCAGCGCCCAGTCGGCATCGGGAACGATCAGGCCGACGATGTAGGGGCGGCGGTCGCCGTGGACCATGGCCTGCGCGATCTCGGGCTGCAGCGTCAGCATCGACTCCACCTTCTGCGGAGAGACGTTGTCGCCCTTGTCGTTGACGATCATGTCCTTTTTGCGGTCGGTGATCATGATCCGCCCGCGACTGTCGATATGGCCGATGTCGCCGGTATGGAGCCAGCCGTCCCGGAGCACGGCATCGGTGGCGGCAGCGTTCTGCCAGTACCCCTGCATCACCAGTTCGCCGCGCACGAGGATCTCGCCGTCCTCGGCAATCCGCACTTCGACATTGCGAAGCGGCGGCCCGACGGTGTCGTGCTTGATCCCGGCGGCGGGACGGTTGCAGCTGATCACCGGCCCGGCCTCGGTCTGGCCATAGCCCTGCAGCAGCGTCAGCCCCATCGCGTCGAAGAAGGCGCCGATCTCGGGATTGAGCGGCGCGCCGCCCGAAACCAGGGCCTTGATGCGGCCGCCGAACTTGGCGCGCACCTTGGGCCGCAGCGTCCGTTCGATCACCATGTCGAGCGGATAGTCCAGCAGGCGGCGACGGCCGGCCTGCTCGCGCCCGGCAATGCCCAGCGCCATTTCCATCAGGCGCGCGGGAACGGCGCCCTGCTTCTCGATCTGCTTCATGATGCGCGTGCGCAGCACTTCGAAGAGGCGCGGGACGACGACCATGATCGTCGGGCGCACTTCCTCGATATTGGAGGCCAGTTTGTCGAGGCCCTCGGAATAGTAGATCTGCCCGCCCATGGCGATCGGCAGGTACTGGCCGCCGGTATGTTCGTAGGCATGGCTGAGCGGGAGGAACGAGAGGAATATCTCGCCTTCGTCGCAGCCGAAATCGTCGAAGATGATCTGCGCGCAGCCGGCGACGTTGGTCAGGATCATGCCGTGGTGCTGGCGCACCCCGCGCGGCGCCCCGCCGGTGCCGCTGGTATAGATGATGCAGGCAAGGTCGCGGCGGCGGAAGTCGGCCACCCGGCTGTCGATTTCGGCGCGCGCGCGAAGGGCGTCGCCTTCGAGCAGGCCCGCCCAGTCATGGACCTCGTAGGCACCGCCCTGCATCTGCGGCAGTGCTTCCATGCCGATGACATGGCGGCACAAGTCCGTCTGGACGATAGCGGGAAGCAGCGCCTTGCCCAGCTTGGCCGTGGAGACGATCGCCGCGCGCGCGCCGGAATTCTCCAGGATATGAATGTGATCGCGCGTGGTGTTGGTGGTGTAGGCCGGCACGGTGACGCAGCCCGCCGCCATCACGGCCAGGTCCGCGATGCACCATTCGGGCCGATTTTCCGACACGATCAGCACGCGGTCTCCGGCCTGCAAGCCCATGCGCCGGAGCGAGGCAGCCATCAGCGAGACGCGGCGCGCCACCTCGGCCCAGCTCGTGGACAGCCATCGGCCGTCCTGCTTGGACCAGAGCATGGGCGAATCGCCCAATCGGTCTGCTCGCTTGAGGAACAGCGATACCAGGTTGGTGCACTTGTCGAAGTCACCAAGATCCATGCCGAGCCCCGTCCTCTCTATTCACGCGGAATTGTCCGTTCCGATCAACGTCTAGGCGCGTGGAGTGGTTGCGACAAGCAGAGCCGCATCCGTACTTGCACCCATATAGGTGGCTTTTGACGCTATTCGGACCCTACGGCATCCGCGATCGTGGCGAAGCCGTCGCGCTTCATCAGCGCTTCCAGCCCCTTGCAGAGCGCCCTGGCCATGCCCGGCCCCTCATAGACCATGGCGCTGTAGACCTGCACCAGGCTGGCGCCCGCGCGAATGCGGGCCCAGGCGTCTTCCGCCGTGGCGATGCCGCCCACGCCGACCAGCGGCACGGCGCCGCCCGTGGCCTTGCGGAAGTCCCGCAGGCGCTGCTGGGCCAGATCGCGCAGCGGCGCGCCCGAAAGCCCCCCCGTCTCGCCGCGGTGGGGCGAGTGCAGGGTCGGCCGCGAAATCGTGGTGTTGGAGACGATCAGCGCGCCCAGGCGCTTGTCGACGGCGATGCGGGCAATGGCGTCGATATCGGCCGGTTCGAGGTCCGGCGCGACTTTGAGGAAGACCGGCGGGCCGTCCTCGCCGCAGACTTCGCCGCGGGCTTCGAGCACGGCATCGAGCAGCCCGGTCAGCGCCGATTCGTCCTGGAGCGCGCGCAGGCCGGGCGTGTTCGGGCTGGAGATGTTCACGGCCAGATACGTCGCCAGCGGCGCCATGAGTCGGGCCATCGTCGCATAGTCGGCGATGCGGTCGGTCGCGTCCTTGTTGGCGCCGATGTTGATGCCGACGACGCCGGGACGATCCCGGCGCGCCGTCAGGCCTTCCAGCGCCACTTGCGCGCCGCGGTTGTTGAAGCCCATGCGGTTGATCACCGCGCGGTCCTCCACCAGGCGGAACAGGCGCGGCTTGGGATTGCCCGCCTGCGGCAGCGGCGTGATCGAGCCGACTTCCGCGAAACCGAAGCCCAGACCCAGCAGCGCGTCAGGCACTTCGCCGTCCTTGTCGAAGCCGGCCGCCATGCCAACGGGGTTGGGGAAAGCGATTCCCGCGACTTGCGTGGAGAGCGAGGCGGGGAATGCCGGCGCGCGAGTCTTGCCCGCCATTTTCAGCGCCTTGAGCGCAAGGCCATGCGCCGATTCGGCGTCGAGACGGAACAGGGCGGGTCTGATCAGAGAGTAAAGCACGGGTGCCGCATAAACGGCTCGGCGCTGTTGCTCAAATGCTTCTTATCCTGCGTGACGTTCGCAAAATCGGTTTTCCGGCGTCACCGCCAGAGCACGCATGTCGCAATTATACAATAAATCGCCGAGGGCCCGGCATACAGGAGAGTTGCGACCCGAAGGGCTCGTAGCGGGATGCGCACGAGTTCTTTATTACCTTACGGCGGTTCCCGATCCTGATCGGGGACCGCCTTTTTTCTTTGGATTCCCCCATTCGCCGGCGCGAACTCTCTCCAAAAGCGAGAAATTTGCAACAGCCCGATCGCTTTTGTCGCACAAATCCTGTGCGAAACTCCATTGAAACCGGAGGGGTCCTGCACTAGGTGGCACAAATCGGAAAGATTTGATCCACTTTAACCGCAGAGACGTGAAAGCCGCAGATATGCGCCTGTCCAGCATGGCCGACTACGCCGTTGTCATCATGTCCGCCGCGACTCGGCATTCGGGCACTTGCGCGCATCACCCCCAGGATTCGCGGATGAGCCGCATCTCGGCAGGCCAGCTTGCCGAAGACACCGGCCTTCCCGCTCCCACCGTTCAGAAGCTGGTGAGCAAACTGACCGCTGCGGGGTTGCTGCAATCGACCCGCGGCGTTGGCGGCGGGCTGAAACTGGCCCGCGCACCCGAAACGATTTCGATTGCGGATATCGTGGAGGCAGTGGAAGGGCCGATCGCGCTCACCGCCTGCCTCGAACAGGGCAAGCACGAATGTACGCTGGAAGGCGGATGCAGCGTGCGCCCGCACTGGCCGCAAGTGAATGCGGCACTGCGCGGCGCATTGGCGCAAGTGGTCCTGACCCAGCTCGTCGAGGAAGTATGAATGACTGACGAAACCTCCCCCGAGGGCACCATCGAGGTGCGCGAAGTCCATGGGGACAACCGCCGCGATGGCGAGGCCCGCGACGTAGAAGTGCGCGATCAGGCCGCGCGCGAGGCTGCGGCCCGCGTGGCCGATTACGAGCACGGCTGGGTTGCCGACATCGAGCAGGAATATGGCCCCAAGGGCCTGTCCGAGGATACCGTCCGCTTCATCTCGGCCAAGAAGGACGAGCCGGAGTGGATGCTCGACTGGCGCCTCAAGGCCTATGCCCGCTGGCTGGAGATGACTCCGCCGGACTGGGCCAAGCTGAACGTGCCGCCGATCGACTACCAGGAAGCCTACTACTGGGCCGCGCCCAAGAAGAAGCCTTCGCTCTCCAGCCTGGACGAAGTCGATCCCGAGATCCTCAAGGTCTACGAGAAGCTGGGCATTCCGCTGGAGGAGCAGAAAGTGCTCGCCGGCGTCGAGGGCGCGCGCAAGGTGGCCGTGGACGCAGTGTTCGATTCGGTTTCGGTCGCCACCACCTTCCGCAAGGAACTGGAGCAGGCGGGCGTGATCTTCCGCTCGATCTCCGAAGCGATCCGCGAATATCCCGAGCTGGTGAAGAAGTGGCTCGGCCGCGTCGTTCCCGTGCAGGACAACTACTTCGCAGCGCTGAACTGCGCGGTCTTTTCCGACGGCACCTTCGTCTACATTCCCGAAGGCGTGCGCTGCCCGATGGAACTGAGCACCTATTTCCGCATCAACGCGGAAAACACCGGCCAGTTCGAACGGACCCTGATCATCGCCGAGAAGGGCAGCTACGTTTCCTACCTCGAAGGCTGCACCGCGCCGATGCGCGATGAGAACCAGCTTCACGCCGCCGTCGTCGAGCTGGTCGCGCTGGAAGATGCCGAGATCAAGTACTCGACCGTGCAGAACTGGTACCCCGGCAATGCCGAGGGCAAGGGCGGCATCTACAATTTCGTGACCAAGCGCGGCCTCTGCCAGGGCGCCCGCTCCAAGATCTCGTGGACGCAGGTGGAAACCGGCTCGGCCATCACCTGGAAGTATCCCAGCTGCGTCCTCAATGGCGAGGATTCGGTGGGCGAGTTCTACTCGGTGGCCGTCACCAACAATTACCAGCAGGCCGATACCGGCACCAAGATGATCCACAACGGCAAGGGCAGCCGCTCGACGATCATCTCCAAGGGCATCTCGGCCGGCAAGAGCAACAACACCTATCGCGGCCTTGTCCGCGTGGCCGCCAATGCCGAGGGCGTGCGCAACTTCACCCAGTGCGATTCGCTGCTGCTGGGCAAGGAATGCGGCGCTCACACCGTGCCCTATATCGAAGTGCGCAACCCCAGCGCCCAGATCGAGCACGAGGCGACCACCAGCAAGATCAGCGACGATCAGCTGTTCTACGCCATGCAGCGCGGACTCGACACCGAGCAGGCGGTGGCGCTGATCGTCAACGGCTTCGCCAAGGAAGTGCTCCAGCAACTGCCGATGGAGTTCGCCGTCGAAGCGCAGAAGCTGCTGGGCATCAGCCTGGAAGGCAGCGTGGGGTAGTGCCGACGCTTTCCCCCCGGCCCCGTCCCCCCGAACCTGTTTCGGGGCCTGCCGGGCAGGCTGGACGGAAAACCCGTTCCGGTTTGCCGCGGCAAGGCACGGCGCAACGGGCAAGATGGACCCTGAAACGCGTTCAGGGTGACCAAGAACAGAAGACACGAAGGACGAAACCATGACCGCCGCCCGCAAGACCCTTGGCATCAGCAAGGACGCCGCGCCGAAGGCCGACGCCAAGGCCAGCTTCAATGTGACCGGCGCACGCCTGGAAACGCTCAAGGAGCGAGCCAAGGAACAGCGCCGCAATCCCAGCGAGGCGCAGAAGGCGCTCTGGGCGGAGCTTTCCGGCTCGAAGCTGGGCGGCGTGAAGTTCATCCGCCAGTCGGTGGTCGGCTCGGCCATCGTCGACTTCGCCTGCCCTTCGCGCTGGATCGTCGTGCAGCTCAGCGCCGACGATTCCAACCCGGACGTCAACGAATTGCAGGACCGCAAGCTCACCGAAGTGGGCATCCGCGTGCTGCGCTTCTCCGAGGACGAAGTGCTGGACCGCGTGGACAGCGTCGTTCGCGAGATCACCACCGAACTCAACGTGCCTTTCGACAAGCGCTCCGCGCGCCGGAAGGCCGGAACCACTGCCACTCCCCGTTTTGACGAGGGCCGCTTCGACGAGGGCTCCGAAGGATGACCATGCTCAAGATCGATAACCTTCAGGCCAATGTTGCCGGAGCCAACGTAAACCGGCCGATCCTCAAGGGTCTCTCGCTGACGATCAATCCAGGCGAGATTCACGCGATCATGGGCCCGAACGGCGCGGGCAAGTCCACCCTGGGCTACACGCTCGGCGGCCGTCCCGGCTATGAAGTGACCGGCGGTTCGGTGGATTTCCTGGGGCAGGACCTGCTTGAACTGGAACCGCACGAGCGCGCCGCCGCCGGCCTGTTCCTGGGCTTCCAGTACCCGGTCGAGATTCCCGGCGTGTCCTTCGTCCAGTTCCTGCGCGAATCGGCCAATGCCCAGCGCAAGAGCCGCGGCGAGGAAGTGCTTTCGGGCGGCGAGTTCCTGAAGCTGGCACGCGAAAAGGCGGGCCTGCTGCGCATGGACATGGACATGCTGAAGCGCCCGGTGAACGTGGGCTTCTCCGGCGGCGAAAAGAAGCGCGCCGAGATGGTGCAGATGGGCATCCTCGACCCGCGCCTGGCGATCCTGGACGAGACCGACTCCGGCCTCGACATCGACGCCCTGCGCATCTGCGGCGAAGGCATCAATGCGATCATGCGCGCGCCCGACAAGGCCGTGCTGCTCATCACCCACTACCAGCGCCTGCTGGACTACGTGAAGCCGGACTTCGTCCACGTCCTGGCCGACGGCCGCATCGTCAAGACCGGCGGCGCGGACCTCGCGCTGCGGCTTGAGGAAGAAGGCTACGAAGCCGTGGTGCAAGAGGCGGCCGCATGAGCGAAGTCGCTGCTCTCCCGACGCGGAAGCACGAAGACTTCCGCTATTCCGACATCGACGCGCTGGCCGGCGTCTGGCCGATCGCGCGCGAGAGCATCGTCGTGGCGGACGGCGCCGAGGATTCGCTCCAGATCGTCGAGGACGGCGCAGAAGCCGTCGCCCGGCACCTGGTGATCTCGCTGGGCAAGGGCGCGAAATTCGATCTTCGCGTGCTTTCGGCCGGGCCGGTCTATGGCCGCATCGCCGTCGACGTGCGGCTGGCCGAAGGCGCGGACTTCACTCTGGGCGCGGCGCAGCTTGCCACCGGCAGCGAGACGCTGGAAGTGGTCACCGAAGTCACGCACGCCGGGCTGAACGCCACGTCCAGCCAGATCGTGCGGACGGCGCTGGCCGGCCATTCCGTCGGCACTTACCTCGGCCGCATCGCCGTGGAGCGCGGGGCCGACGGCACCGATGCCGAACAGTCGGTCCGCGCCATGCTGCTGGACCGCACGGCCACCGCCAATGCCCGGCCGGAGCTGGAAATCTACGCCGACGACGTCAAGGCGGCGCATGGCTGCGCGGTGGGCGAGCTCGATGCCGGCGGCCTGTTCTACCTGATGAGCCGCGGCCTTACCCCGCCCGAAGCGAAGCGGCTGATGCTCCAGGCCTTCATCGCCGAAGCCTTCACCGGCGCGCCCGGCGAGGCGGAACTGAGCGCGGCGGCCATCGCCCGGCTGGAGCAGATCCTGTGAACGATCTCGTGCGCGAAGCCGGAGATGTGCTGGCCGTGAAGGGCGAATTCCCGGGGCTGGCCTCGGTGGATGGTGCCGCCGACTGGCACTATCTCGACACTGCCGCCACCGCGCAGAAGCCGCAGGCGGTGATCGACGCCACGGTCAATGCACTGGGCCGCGACTACGCGACCGTGCATCGCGGCGTCTATGCCCGCTCGGCCGAGATGACCCTGGCCTTCGAGGCCGCCCGCCGCACCGTCGCGGAATTTCTCGGCGGCCGGGAGGACGAGATCGTCTTCACCCGCGGCGCCACCGAGGCGATCAACCTGGTGGCCCAGACATGGGGCGTGCAGAACCTCAAGGCGGGGGACCGCATCCTCGTCTCCGTGCTCGAACACCACTCCAACATCGTGCCGTGGCAGCTTCTGCGCGACCGTACTGGCGTGGAAATCGACGTCTGCCCGCTGACCGCCGACGGCAGCATCGATCTCGAAGCCGCCGAACGCATCCTGACGCCGGCTCACAAGCTGGTGGCCTTCGCGCATGTTTCCAACGTGCTCGGCTCGGTGCTTCACGTGGAACATGCCGCGCGCCTGGCCCATGCCGTGGGCGCGAAGCTGCTGGTCGACGGCTGCCAGGCCGCCCCGCGCATCGCACTCGACATGAAGGCGATGCAGGCGGACTTCTACGTCTTTTCGGCCCACAAGCTCTATGGTCCCACCGGGATCGGCGCGCTCTGGGCGCGCAAGGACATCCTCGACGGCATGCCCCCGTGGCAGGGCGGTGGGTCGATGATCGACCGCGTGACCTTCGAGAAGACCACTTACGCCCCCGCGCCGCAGCGCTTCGAGGCCGGCACCCCGATGATCGTCGAGGCCATCGGCCTGGCGGCCGCCATCGACTGGCTCCGCGCCTTCGGTCTGGACCGGGCGGAAGCCCACGAACGCCACCTTGCCGCCAAGCTGCGCGAGGAACTCGGCAAGCGCAACGACGTCACCCTGTTCGGCCCGGCCGATTCGGTGGGCATCGTCAGTTTTGCGCTCGACGGGGTGCATCCGCACGACCTCGGCACCATATTGGACGAAGAGGGCGTTGCGATCCGGGCCGGCCATCACTGCGCACAGCCGCTGATGGACCACCTGGGCGTACCCGCCACGGCCCGCGCAAGCTTCGGCCTCTACAGTGACGACAGCGACATCGAGGCGCTCATGAAGGGTATCGAGCGCACCCGGAGAATTTTTGGATGAGTGACGACACTTCCGCTTCTGGCCCCGGCTTCACCGTCGAGGAAGTCGATTCGGTGACCCCCGCGCCGCGTGCGCGCGTGGAGGATGCGCCCGATCAGCAGGTTCCTGGCGAACAGGGCGCTCCCGAGCGCCGGCGCGACTATCTGGACGGTTTCCTTGCCGAAAAGCCGCAAGGCATCGACCCCAGCCAACCCGGCGGCGCGATCTACGACGGCGTCATCGATGCGCTGAAGGAAATCTTCGACCCGGAAATCCCGGTGAACATCTACGATCTCGGCCTGATCTACGGCGTCGACGTCTCGCCCGAATCCTCGGTCGCGGTGACGATGACGCTGACCACGCCGCATTGCCCGGTGGCCGAATCGATGCCCGGCGAAGTGGAGATGCGCGTGGCCGCCGTGCCCGGCGTGCGCGATGCAGAGGTCAATCTCGTCTGGGATCCGCCGTGGGACATGGCCAAGATGTCGGATGAGGCGAAGCTCGAACTGGGCATGCTCTGATGACCTCGCTTGCCCCCACCGTCACCGTGCGTTCTGTTTCTGTCAGGCTGGCCGATTATGCCGACGCGGCCGATGCCGCGCGCGTGGTCACGCTGCTCGACAGTTATGCGCGCGATCCGATGGGTGGGGGCAAGCCGCTTTCCGAAGACGTGCGCGCGCGGCTGGTCTCCGGCCTTGCCGCCCATCCCGGCGCGTTCTCGCTACTCGCCTTCGAGAGTGACGAGGGAGCCGAAGGCCGGCCGCTGGGCCTTGCCAACTGCATCACCGGCTTCTCGACGTTCGCGGCCCGGCCGCTGGTGAACATCCATGACATGGCCGTGCTGCCCGAAGCGCGCGGCAAGGGTGTGGGACGCGCGCTGATGCTGGCCGTCGAGGAAGAGGCCCGCGCCCGCGGCGCCTGCAAGATCACTCTCGAAGTGCTGAGCGGCAATGCGACCGCCAAGGGCCTCTACGCCTCGCTCGGCTACGGAGACTACGCGCTGGACCCGGAAGCGGGCACGGCGCTGTTCTGGGACAAGAAGCTATGACCACGACCACTTCTGCGAATCCTGGCGTAAAGCCGGCGCGCCAGCGCCCGGCCGCCGTGATCCTCACCACCAATGCCGAAGCCCGCATTGCCAGGCTGATGGGCGAGGCGCCGGAAGGCACGATCGGCGTGCGGCTTTCCACCCCCCGCCGCGGTTGTTCGGGCCTGGCCTATTCGGTCGACTACGTCAGCGAGGAAAAGCCCTTCGACGAGAAGATCGAGACGCCCGGCGGCATCTTCTACATCGACGGTGCCTCGGTGCTCTACCTGATCGGCTCGATCATGGACTGGAAGGAAGACGACTTCACCGCCGGTTTCGTGTTCGAGAATCCCAATGCCAAGGGTTCCTGCGGCTGCGGTGAGAGCTTCACGGTGTGAAGCCCCGCTTCCGGGAGAGCTTCTCCCGGAAAATGCCTACTTGCGGAGCGCCGCGATGCAGGCAGCGCGATCGACATCCTGCCCATCCGAAACCCGCCGCGCATCGATATAGGATGCGCGCGGCTCCTTCGTGGCGGCGGAAGGGTAGAGATAGACGTCCAGCAGGCACGCCTTCCCGGTGAACTGCAGCTTGCGGGCATCGCCTTCCCAGACGTTGAGCCGCGGCTCCCCGAACATCCGCACGAGCTGGCTCTCGCTCGATCCGATCACCCCTTCGGCACCGGGAATCGCCTGGAAACTGGGGTCCCGCGCGGTATGGGTTGGCTGGCGCACATTGGGAATCTGCGTGCTCCGCTTGGGCTGGTGCTGCGCCGTCGCCACGCCGCCGGACGTGCTGGCGCACCCTGCCAGCAGCACGGCAAGTCCCGCCGCGGCAACAACGCCCCGCAAGTGGGCGGTGGCGCATCGCAGGCGGGTGGGAGCGATCATCGGAATGGCGTGAAGCGCCGAACGGTCTTGGGTCATGACATCTCACCGCATTGCGCGGGCCAGTGGTGCTGTCAACTCTCGCCGCGCTTGCGAAGCGGCGGCCCGCGCGCTACTCGCGACACAACCTCCAGACAATCCAAGGACTCCTTTTCGCATGGCTCAACCCACCGTGCCGCCCACTTTCGACGTGATTGCCATCGGCAATGCCATCATCGACGTGATCGCCAACTGCAGCGACGCGCTGATCGACGAGCTTGGTCTCTCGCGCGGCGGCATGATGCTGATCGACGCCGATCAGGCCGAAAGCCTCTACGAAGCCATGGGCCCGGCCCGCGAGATTTCCGGCGGTTCGGCCGCCAACACCCTGGCCGGCCTGGCCGCGCTCGGGGCGAAGTGCGCCTTCATCGGCCAGGTCGCGGAAGACCAGCTGGGCGACGTCTTCACCCATGACATCCGCGCCGGCGGCATCGCCTTCGACGTGCCCGCCCGCCCCGGCAACCCGCCGACGGCCCGCTGCCTGATCTTCGTGACGCCGGACGGCCAGCGCACGATGAACACCTTCCTCGGCGCCTCGCACTACCTGCCCGCCGAAGCGCTGGACGAAAGCGCCGTCGCCAATGCGGCCGTGCTCTATCTCGAAGGCTATCTCTGGGATCCCGAGGAACCGCGCGCCGCGATGCGCAAGGCCATCGAGGCCGCCCGCGGGGCCGGTCGCAAGATCGCCTTCACGCCTTCGGAATGCTTCGTGATCGACCGTCACCGCGCCGATTTCCTCGACTTGATCGATACCGGCAAGATCGACGTGCTGTTCTGCAACGAGCACGAGATGGCCGCCCTTGTCGGTCATGACGATTTCGAAAAGGGCGTCGCCCAGCTCGCTCCGAAGATCCCCGTGCTTGTCGTCACGCGCGGCGCCGAGGGCGCTGTCGCGATCTCGGGCGACCAGCGCGCCGAAGTCGGGGCCGAGCCGATCGAGCGCGTGGTGGACACCACCGGCGCCGGCGACCTCTTCGCGGCCGGCTTCCTGTTCGGCCATGTGCGCGGCAAGAGCCTGGAAGAATGCCTGCAGTATGGCGCGATCTGCGCCTGCGAGATCATCTCGCACTACGGCGCGCGTCCCGAAGCGGACCTCCAGGCGCTGATTTCCGAACGCGTCGGCTGATCGCTTCGGCTTCGGCTGGAAAAAGGGGCTCCATTCGCAGGAATGGGGCCCTTTTTGCATGGCGTTGACGCCGGCCTCTCCGCAGGACAGGTTGATCCACCGTCCTCAACCGGAGCGCCCATGGCCCAGCACGATCCCGCACTGATCGACTTCGAGGCGAGTTGCCTGCCCGAATATGGCCAGTCCTATCCGATCGAGGTTGCCGTGGCGCGCATCGACGGGGAAAGCCGCTCCTGGCTGATCAAGCCCCCGCCCCGCTGGCAGACCTGGGACTGGTCCGAAGAAGCGGAATCGCTCCACGGCATCACCCGCGCCATGCTGGCATGCGACGGACTGCCGCCCGCGCAAGTCTTCGCGGAGATGGTGGCGTTCGTCGGTACGTGCGAGGTCTATTCCGATGCCGACCTCGATGGCTTCTGGCTGGAAGTGCTGTGTGAGGAACTGGGCGAAAAGCTGCCGTTCCCGATCCGCTTCCTGGGCGAATGGATGGCCGCGCGCGGCCTTACCCGAGAGCAGGTCGACGCCGCGCTGGAGGAAGCCAGGCGGCGCCTGCCCAAGGCCCACCACGCGCGCGAGGATGCCAAACGGCTCGCGCTGGTCGTTCGCCTGTTGATCGAGGAACAGCCCGCATGAATCTTCGCGAAGCCCTGCTGGTGCGCATCCACGTTCCGGTTTCGCCGGAGACCTTTCGCGCCATGCTGGCAGGCGACGTCGCCGCCGGAGAGCGCGACCCGGTCCTGGCCGCGATCCTGGCGGTCGTCCGCGCCGACAATCCGCTCGGCGATTTCGGCCTCTACAAGGGAGTCGCCGAGATCGGCCTGGGGTGGGAGAGCTTCCAGCCCGGGCCGGACGCAAGACCGACGCTGGGCGAAGCGGCCATGACCAGCCTCTCCCCCACCGTGATCCTGTCCCTCCACGCGCCCTGCAGCGAGGAAGACCCGGAATTCCTGGAGGCGATGGACCGCATCATGGCGGCCCACCCCTGGGAAATCCCGGTGATCGAAATCGCACCGACCTGGCTGGCCGAGCGCGGTCAGTAAGTATCCGCTTGCGGCATCGCGCCGTCCCGCCCCGCCGGTTCCGACAGGGCCTGGCCCTGGGGCGCCAAAGGCTGGGTGCTGGGCTGGGCACCGGGCTGGGCTGACTGGAACCGCGCGAGGCACTCGGCCTTGCGCTGCTCGCGGGCGTCGGAATAGCTTTGCGCCGTCTGCCCCGGCAAGGCGCAGTCGCGCTCGGGCCGGATCGGCACCTTGGCCCGGCAGCCTTCCTCGGTGGCGAACAGGTTGTCGGCACAATCGGCCAGTGCCGAGACATCGGCATCGTGCTGCGCGCGGCAACTCGCCGTCCAGCGCTGCTTGTAGGACAGCTCCGCGAAGTTCAGGCAGTCCTGATACTCCTGCTGAGCCGCTTCCTGCCGGCGCGACTGCTCGGCCTGCTCGCGCTGCTGCGCCTTGGCCACGGCGTCTTCCTGCTTCTGCCGGGCTTCCTGCTCGGCGGCCACACGCGCTTCCTGGCGGGACGCCTGACCGGGCAGGAACAACCCGTAGTAATAGCCGACGCCGGTGCCGGCGAACACCGCCGCCACCGCCAGCGCCACCTTCAGGATCGAATCCGCCTTACTGGTCATGGGCCTTCTCGCGCGCCACTTCGCGCCAGCCGATGTCCCGGCGGCAGAAGCCGGTCGGAAAATCGAGCGCATCCACGGCCGCATAGGCCCGGCCCTGCGCCTCGGTGACCGACGCGCCCCGCGCCGTCACGTTGAGCACGCGGCCACCGCTGGAGACGAGCACGCCGTCCTTCACGTCGGTGCCGGCATGGAACACCTTGGCGCCATCGGCCTCGGCCGCCGCGATGCCGCCGATCGCGCCGCCCTTCTCGGGCGTGCCGGGGTAGCCGTTCGCGGCCATCACGACGGTCAGCGCCGTGTCGCGGCTGAAGCGCGGCGCCGCGATCGCGGCAAGGCGGTTGTCGGCGCAGGCATGGAGCAGCTCGACGAGATCCGATTCGAGGCGCAGCATCATCACCTGGCACTCGGGATCGCCGAAGCGGCAGTTGTATTCGATCAGCTTGGGGCCTTCGCGGGTCAGCATCACGCCCAGGAACAGCACGCCGGAATAAGGCGTGCCTTCGTTTTCCAGCGTCCGCACGGTCGGCGCGATGATGCGTTCCAGCACTTCGGCTTCCAGCATCGGCGTCAGCACCGGCGCCGGGCTATAGGCGCCCATGCCGCCGGTGTTGGGGCCGGTGTCGCCGTCGCCCACGCGCTTGTGGTCCTGCGCGGAGGCGAAGGGGACGATGGTGGAACCGTCGGTCAGGGCGAAGAAGCTGGCTTCCTCTCCTTCCATGAATTCCTCGATCACGGCTTCGGCGCCGGCCTCTCCGAAGCGGCCCGAGAAGATCTCGCGCACGGCTTCCTCGGCTTCGGCCATGGTCATCGCCACGGTCACGCCCTTGCCAGCGGCCAGGCCGTCGGCCTTGATCACCACCGGCGCACCGAATTTCGCCAGCGCGGCCATCGCGTCCGCTTCGTTGGCGACGCGGTCGTAACCGGCGGTGGGAATGCCCGCGCGTTCGCACAGGTCCTTGGTGAAGCCCTTGGAGCCTTCGAGCTGGGCCGCAGCCTGGCTCGGTCCGAACACCGAGAAACCCTCGCCGCGCAGGGAATCGGCAAGGCCGTCGACCAGCGGGGCCTCGGGGCCGATGACGATCAGGCCGACCACGTTGCTCTCGCAAAAGGCGATGACGGCCGCGTGATCGGTGACATCCAGCGAAATGCAGCTTGCGACCTCGGCAATGCCCGGGTTACCCGGCGCGGCCCAGAGGGTCTCGCAGAGCGGGGATTGCGCCAGCTTCCAGGCCAGCGCATGTTCGCGGCCGCCAGAGCCCAGAAGAAGGATGTTCATTAGCCGTGCCTTTCGATGACGACGAATTCGATGATGGTCGTTCGGGTGGGCTGGTAGCGAAGCAAGCGGCCGGGGACAACGCTGCGCCGCTCTCGATCAGCGAGATTTCGAACCTTTTAAAGCGCACCGTGGAAGACCGCTTCGGCTTCGTGCGCCTGCGCGGAGAGCTTTCGGGCGTGAAGCGGGCGGCCTCGGGCCACCTCTACTGCGCGCTCAAGGACGACAAGGCGGTGATCGACGGCGTCATGTGGCGCGGCGGCGCGCAGCGGCTGGCCTTCCGCCCCGAAGACGGCATCGAGGTGATCGCCACCGGCAAGCTCACCACTTATCCCGGCCGCTCCAAATACCAGGTCGTCATCGAGACCATGGAGATCGCCGGCGAAGGCGCGTTGCTGGCGCTGCTGGAAAAGCTGCGCGCCCGCCTTGCCGCCGAGGGGCTGTTCGCGCCCGAAAGCAAGCGTGAGCTGCCCTTCCTGCCGCGCGTGATCGGCGTGGTGACTTCCCCCACCGGGGCCGTGATTCGCGACATTCTCCACCGCCTGGACGACCGCTTCCCCAGCCACGTCCTGGTCTGGCCGGTCCTCGTGCAGGGCGAAGGCTCGGCGCAGCAGGTGGCCAATGCCGTCCGCGGTTTCTCCGCGATCCGGCCCGGCGGCCCGGTACCGCGTCCCGATCTGGTGATCGTGGCGCGCGGTGGCGGTTCGATCGAGGACTTGTGGTCGTTCAACGAGGAAGTCGTGGTCCGGGCCGTGGCGGAATCGTCGATTCCCGTGATTTCAGCGGTCGGGCACGAAACCGACACCACACTTTGCGACTATGCCGCCGACCGCCGGGCGCCCACGCCCACTGCGGCCGCCGAAATGGCCGTGCCGGTGCGGCTGGAACTGGCCGCCACGCTGGACGAACTGGCCTATCGCAAGCGCCGCTGCGCGCTGCGCCCGGTCACGCTCGGCCGCGAACGACTGGAAGCGCGGGTGCAGCGCCTCCCCCGGCCCGAGGCCATTCTCGCCGCCAAGGCGCAGAAGCTGGACGAACTTTCCGAACGCCTGCGGCGCGGCCTGCGCGATGAAGCGGCGGCCAAGCGCGAACAGCTGGGCCGCACCGCCTCCCGCCTGTCACTGCCGCTGCTGCGTCACCGGGTGGAGCGCTGCGACGAGCGGCTGACGCGCGTCGGCCTGACCGCGCGCCTGCTGACCCGCCGCTGGACTCTGGCGCGCGACAGTCTGGCACCGGTTTCCCGCGTGCTGCCGCAGCTTGACCCGAAGCGCCCGCTGGAGCGGGGCTATGTCCTTGCCAAGGGGCCGGACGGCCGCGCGCTGACCAATCGCCAAGCGGCGGCGCGGGAATCGCTGCTGACGTTGGAATTCCGGGACGGCGAACTAACGGTCGCCGTCGGCACCGAAGCGCCGGTCCAGGCCGCCACGACGCCTGGAACCGTCGCCGAACCGGCACCTGAAACACCGGCGTCCAAGCGCCCGGCACGACCGAAGGCGGGCGAGCCGAGGCAAGGCGATTTGTTTTGAACGGCCGGCTCTGCTAGGATTTCGCCCATGCTTATGTCTTCTGCCGACCGCCCCGCCAAGCTCGCCTACGGACCCAACGGTTTCCGGGTGCTGAGCGGCGGACACTTCGTGCTCTGCGCCGTCACCGGCGAGAAGATTCCGCTGGAGGAACTCCGCTACTGGAGCGCCGAGTTCCAGGAGCCTTACGCCAGCGCCGAAATCGCGACCAAGCGTCTCACCGCCAAGGCATGAAGGCCCGCAAGGCCTCAAGGGCATCGCTGATCCCGGCCTCGCTGGTTCTCGGCGGCCTGGCGGCTGCCGGTGCGATGCTGGCGTGGAGCGGCCTCGCGGCCCAATCGGCGGCGCCGGTGTCGCCTGCGGCTGTCCCGGGCACCCTGACCTATAGCGGGGAACTCACCCAGGGCGGTTGGATCCGCGGCAAAGTGCCTGCCGGCACGAGCGCTCTGGCGCTGGGCGGCCAGCCGGTGCAGATCGCGCCGGACGGCACCTGGTTCGCCGCCTTCGACCGCGATGCCGGCACCATCGCCACGCTGACGGCCACGCTGGCCAACGGCCGCCGCATCACGCAACCGATTTCCGTCTCGCCGCGCGCCTGGCAGATCGAGAACGTCAATATCGCCCGCAAGCCAGGCGGCCCGACCGAAGCCTTCATGGCCCTGCGTCGGCCCGAGCTGGACCGCATCAACGCCGCGCGGGCGATGAAGACCGACGCCCAAGGCTGGCGCCAACATTTCATCTGGCCCGCCAAGGGCCGCATTTCCGGCCGTTTCGGATCGCAGCGCGTCTATCGGGGCGAGCCCGGCGCCTATCACTCGGGTCTCGACATCGCCACCGGCACCAGCGGCACGCCTTTCGTTGCCCCGGCCGACGGCGTGGTGATCCTGGCCGCCGAGAAGCCGTTCACGCTCGAAGGCAACCTGCTGATGCTGGACCATGGCATGGGCCTCAACAGCGCTTTCCTGCATTGCTCCGAGATCCTGGTGAAGCCGGGCGAACACGTCCGCCAGGGCCAGGTGATCGGCAAGATCGGCATGTCCGGCCGGGCCACCGGGCCGCATCTGCACTGGTCGATCAAATGGAACGAGGCGCGTTTGGACCCGATCCTCTTCACCGGCCCCCAGACCTGAACCGATGGGATTGCGCCGATAATATCGGCAATTCCGCAGGGCTGCAGCGAAAGCGGGTTGCAGCCTTCGCCGGAATGCTTATCCCGCCCTTGTGCGCCGCACCATTGCCCTCCTCGTCCTGCTGTCCCTGCTGCCGCTGACCTGGGGGCATGCGCCGCAGCACAAGAAATTCAAGACATTCGAACTTTCGTTCGAGCAGCTACCCCTGCCTGCAGCCCAGCGCGCCGACCCGCGTCTGGGATCGTTCAAGCTGGAGGAAGTCTGGCAGGCGCATAGCCGCACCCACTCCTTCGGCAGCTATTCCGCGCTGCTGCTGCGGCCCGGCGGCGTCATGCTGGCGCTCAGCGATTCGGGCGGATTTCTGGAGTTCAGGGCGCCGGGACAGTCGCAGGCGGAAAGCCGCATGGGCGACCTGCCCCTCTCCAAGGATGCGGACAAGGCCGCGCGCGATGTCGAATCGGCCACGCAGGACGAAACCGGCATGATCTGGCTCGGCCTGGAGGGGCGCAACGCCGTCTACCGGATGAATCCGGACTACGAGATCGAACGCCGCGCCAGCCCCCCGGTCATGGCGGACTGGGGAGTCAATTCCGGCCCCGAAGCGCTCACGCGCCTTCATGACGGGCGATTCGTGCTGCTGCGCGAAGGGTATGTCGGCTGGAGCGATCACCTGCACCAGGCCGCCCTGTTCGGCGGCGATCCCACTCTGAACCCGAACGGGCAGGGCTTTACGCTCGATTCGCCTGCGGGCTTCAGCCCCACCGACATGGCGCAAATGCCGGACGGCCGGTTGCTGATCCTGATGCGGCGCCTGATCTGGCCGATGCCGCAACGATTCGCCGGCCGAATCGCGATCGGCGATCCAGCGGACATCCGCCCGGGCGGCACCTGGAAAGTCACCGAGGTTGCGCGGCTCTCGTCCGACCTGCCCATCGACAACTTCGAAGGCATCGCAATCGCCCCGCAGGAGAGCGGCAAGCTGACCGTCTGGCTGATCTCGGACGACAACTTCTCCCCGCTCCAGCGCACGCTGGTGTGGAAGATGAGCGTCGACCCAGCCAAACTGCCGTAAGCCCAGCCGGTATTCGCTGCCGCGCGGAAACGGCTTCCGCCTGCTCTTGAGACAACAGGAACCGAGCCCCGCCTTCAGCGGCGCGGCGGATTCATGGAATTCAAGAGGAATGGGCGCGCTCCCAACCGGGAAACCAATCCCAGCCGGGCATGCGAAAAGGCGCGCAAGTCAAGCTTGCACGCCTTTTTGCGAAACCGTGTTCTTCACGCTCCCCGTAGGGAGCGGGAGAATCAGGCGGCCTGCTGCTTCTTCAGCTCGCGCTTCACCTTGACGGCGCGCGCGCTCAGCTTCGTGTCCGAAGTCTTCAGCAGCCAGTTGTCGAGGCCACCGTTGTGCTCGACCGAACGCAGGCCGTGGGTCGAGACGCGGAACTTGAAGCTGCGCTCAAGACCGTCCGACAGCAGCGTGACGTTCTGAAGGTTGGGAAGGAAGACGCGCTTGGTCTTGTTGTTGGCGTGGCTGACGTTGCAGCCGACCTGGCGGCCCTTGCCGGTCAGTTCGCAGATGCGGGACATGTCTACTCTCGCTCGAAAAAGTCTGTGGCCGTAAATACGGGAAGGCGCGCCCTTAGCGATTCCCCGGGTGAAGGTCAAGTTGCGCACAGCTTTTTGAAGGTCTAGCGCATGGCCATGACCCGCTGGCCCCTGCCCGAATACATGGAACTCGCCCTGGCGCAAGCCCGGGAAGCCGCCGATTCCGGCGAAGTGCCGATTGGCGCGGTCGTCGTGAAGGATGGAAACGTCATCGCCACCGGCCGCAACGGCCCGCGCGAGCGCCACGACCCTACCAGCCATGCCGAAATCGAGGCGATTCGCGCCGCGGCGCTGATTCTCGGCAATGAGAGACTGGAGGGATGCGAGCTATGGGTGACGCTGGAACCTTGCGCGATGTGCGCGGGCGCCATCGTCCACGCGCGAATCGCCCGGCTCTACTATGCCGCTTCCGATCCCAAGGGCGGCGCGGTCGAGCACGGAGCGCGCGTGTTCGAGCACGACCAGTGCCTGCACAAGCCGGAAGTCTATTCGGGAATCGGCGAATCGGAGGCCGCGGAGATGCTCCGCAGCTTCTTCCGGGCGAAACGGTGACCGGCGACTAGCTGAAAATGCTCTGGTCGTCCGGCGCGATGCCGCCCTTGCGGGCGAACCAGGCGCGGGCATCGCTGCGAAACAGGAAAGCCACTGCGGCGACCTGAAGCACGGTGATGACCAGCGCGAAGGCCATGTTCCCTATCCCGCGTTCGGCAAGGACCGGGACCGTGGGGATCGTCACGAGCATGCCCAGCACCGTCATCACCGTGAGTATCCACCTGGCCGCGTTCCCTGCCCTGCGGGAAATGAAGAACCACAGCGCCAGCATCAGCGCAAAGCTGAAGACCTGAATGCCCACGATGAAGTCCATTCCCAGCCCCGAGCGTGCCAGCCTGGGATCGGCAAGCGTGTCCTGCATCGACAGGACGGCATTCACCCCCGCCAACGCCAGGGAGCCGAGAAAGAATCGATCGAATTGAATGATGGAATTCGGACGCAAGGCGGTGTCCCCCGTTTCCCCTCCCCCTTTTGGGCGGGGTCGAGGGAGCATGACGGCGTGCACTCCCGTTCGCAACCGCTTCTAAAGGGGCGAGAAATCCAGCCCGATATCGGCCGCCGGGGCGCTCTGGGTGAGGCGGCCGACGGAAACGTACGTCACGCCCGAAGCGGCGATGGCACCGATCGTGGAGAGATTGACGCCGCCCGAGGCTTCGGTCGGCACACGGCCTGCGACGATGGCCACGGCCTCGCGCAGGGTAGCCGGCACCATGTTGTCGAGCAGGAGGTGATGCGCGCCCGCGGCGATGGCGGGTTCGATCTGGTCGAGATGGTCCACCTCGCAGATGATCTGCGCCACGCCCGCCGCCTTGGCGCGCGCCACCGCCGGGCCGACGCCGCCCGCCACCAGGACGTGGTTATCCTTGATCATCGCAGCGTCCCACAGGCCCATGCGGTGATTGCGCGCGCCACCCATGCGGGTCGCGTACTTTTCGAGGTGGCGCAGGCCGGGAATGGTCTTGCGCGTGTCGAGCAGCGTCGCGTGCCCTTCCATGGCATCCACATAGGCCCGGGTCATCGTTGCGATGCCGGAGAGGTGCTGGACGGTGTTGAGAGCGGAACGCTCGCCGGTCAGCATGGCGCGAGCATTGCCGGTGAGGCGCATAAGCTTGGCGCCGGGTTCGACCGGGGCGCCTTCCTCGACGAGTATCTCGATCTCCATCGCGGGATCGAGAGTGCGGAAGAAGGCCTCGGCAAGGGGCAGGCCGGCAACGATGATGGCATCGCGCGAATCCATCACGCCGGAGAACCTGGCGCCGGCTTCGATCACGCTTTCCGAGGTAACGTCATGCCCGCCACCCGGAAGCCCCACGCCGAGGTCCTCGGCAAGCGTTGCATCGACGAAGGCGGCAAGGTCGAAACCCGGGATCGCGAATGTGCTCATGCCCGCGTCTTTCGCGCGTCGCGACGGGGTTGTCGAGTATGGAAGAGAGGATTCGCGCAGAGACGCAGAGGAACAGCGCTTGCGGCGAAGCCCGCCTTTCTCCTGAGCCTCACCCCGAAGGCGCGGCAGCGGAAAAGGGGCTGCGCCGCAGACTACCCTCTCCGCATCCCAGCGTGAATGGAGAATGCGGAAAAGCCCGGGGGCCTTTCCGCATTTCCGGAATCAGTGAACGAAGCGCGCGATCACGTCGCGGTAGGATCGGCTGACCTTAACCTGCGCGCCCGAATCGAGCACCAGGAAGCATTCGCCATTGGTATGCGGCTTGACCTGGCGGACCTGGTTGAGGTTGACGATGGTCGAGCGGTGGACGCGCTGGAACACGCGCGGGTCAAGGCGGCGTTCCAGGTCCTTCATCGTTTCGCGCAGGATCAGCGAATTGTCGGCGGTGCGGATGCACATGTAGTCGCCGGCGGCCTCGATATGCTCGATCGAATCGACATCGATGCGGAAGATCTGGCCGCGATCCTTGATGTTGATAAGCTTTTCGTAGCGGTCCGCGTTGGGATCGCTTTCCTCGGGGATGTGCTCGATGGCGTCGGGGGCCACTTCGGCCAGCACCGTCTTGAGCTTCTCCGCCTCGTCCGACGAACGCTTCTCGGCCAGGCGCTGGCGCACGCGGGCAAGCGTATCGTCGAGCTTGGTCTCGTCCACCGGCTTCATCAGGTAGTTGACGGCATTGGCCTCGAAGGCGCGGACCGCGTGCTCCTGATAGGCGGTGACGAAGACGAAGAGCGGCGGCTCGATCTCCATCACGCCCTTGACCACCGAGAAGCCGTCGAAACCGGGCATCTGGATGTCGAGGAAGACGAGATCGGGCTTTTCGGTCTTGATCTTGCGGATGGCCTCGCGGCCGTTCGAGCAGGTATCGATGATCTCGACATCCGGATACTTCTCCAGACGAAGCTGAAGGCCCTGGATGGCGAGTTTCTCGTCGTCGACGAGGATCGTGCGAATGGTCATCAGTTATTGTCTCCGGCCCGGCTAACGCACGTGGGCCAAATATGTTTCATCGCGCGGCGAAAACAGGCTGCCGCGGCTGCTCGTGCATGTCTTCCGGGGTGGGTTGGCGTTCGGCGGGAAGTTCGATGAGTACGGCGAATCCGCCTTCGATCGGCTCGATCGTCTCGAATCGATGATGCTCGCCATAAGCCTGGGAAAGACGGTCGCGGATATTTGCCAGGCCAACGCCAGTGGAGACCGGCTCCCCTCCATCGTAAGTCATGCCCGACAACCTGTTGTCCGTCGTCGGACTTTGCAAGCCCGGCCCGGTGTCCGAGACGGTGATGCGAAGCATCGGCCCGACGAGTTGCGTGACGATCGTGATCTCAGCCCCGGATTCCTGCGGTGTCACGGCATATTTGATCGAGTTTTCGACCAGAGGCTGGAGCAGCAGCGAGGGCAGGAGACAGGTCTCTGTTTCCGGGTCGATGTTGAAGGTGGTGCGCAGCCTCTCCTCGAATCGCATCAGTTCGATATCGAGATAGAGCTTCAGCGTTTCCACCTCGAGCGCCACCGTGACCTGGGCGGACGGCTTGTTGATCAGGGTGTAGCGCAAGAACGAGGACAGCCGGCTGAGCATGGCATTGGCCGGCTCGGTCTGTTTCAGCAGGACCAGCGTGGAAATCGAGTTCAGCGTGTTGAACAGGAAATGGGGATTCAACTGGTAGCGCAGCATGGCGAGCTGCGCCTGCGTCGCCTGATTCTCCAGTCGGATCATCTGGTCGTTCTGTTCCTCCACCTGGAGGTAGAAATTGATGGCGTAGTAAAGCGCCGACCAGGCGCCGAGCAGCGTGGCGTCCAGATAGAAGACGCCGATGAACAGCTGGGCGAAGCTGGAATCGCTGTCCGTGCGGTAGAGCGAGATCACCCAGGCATCGATGAAGGCGTGGAGGCCCACCGCGAACGGCAGGATCATCGCCGTCAGGCCCCAGGTCACCAGGGCGCGACGGGTGATCAGCGCGCGATAGACGACGGACAGCACCAGCGAGATCGAAAAGCCGGTAACGGTCGCGATCAGCACCAGCACGAGGTATGACAGGGGCTGGGCATTGGCGATCGTGGACATGGCGCGAAGCAGCATCGCGCCGCCCCAGCCTACGAACTGCAGGCGCCAGAAGGCCTTGTCCTTGTTGGCGAAGAAAGGAATGGGCTGGATCGGCAGGACGCTCATTCTCGCTTCCTAGCCGAAATCATGCCCATGCGGAAACAGCCGATAATTCCGCAAGTCGACTTGTCAGCCCTTCTTGTCGCCCTTGGGTTCGGCGCGCGCCTCGGAGACCGCCTCGGACAGCTGGTCGAAACCGACCGCGCCGGAGATCAGCCGCTCGCCCGCCACCCAGCTTGGCGTACCGCTGAAGCCAAGGCGTCCGGCAATGTCCATGTTGCGCGAAAGCTCCTGCGCCACGGCGGGCCCGGCGGCGACCTTGCGGGCGCGCTCGATGTCGAGGCCGGCCTTCTGCGCCGCGGCATCGATGCTCTGGGCATCGACCTGGCCCATGGCGAACATGGCATCGTGGAACTGCGGGAACTTGCCCTGTTCGGCCGCGGCCAGCGCCATCTTCGCGGCGGCGGGACTTTCGGGGCCGATGATCGGCAGTTCGCGCACGACGATGCGCAGATCGGGGTTCTTCGCCAGAAGCTGGGCCACGTCGGGCAGGCTGCGGCGGCAATAACCGCAGGCATAGTCGCTGAATTCGATCAGCGTGACCTTGCCGTTCGGATTGCCGAGCACGGCGCCGGGGAACGGCGTCTCCACGTTCTGGCGCACACCGGCCAGTTGCTGGCTGGCCTGCTTGCGCTGCAGGTTGTCCATGGCCTGGGGCAGGATTTCGGGGTGCTCGAGGATATAGTCGTGAACGACCTTCTCAACCGCCACGCGGCCGCCGAACCAGCCACCGACGCCGATCAGCGCGATGCAACCGGCGATCGCTGCGAACTTCGTGCCATTACCCATCGTCGTCGAGAATCCTGTCAATTGAGCACTGCCCTTAGCGGGCTATGAGAACCGCGGCCAGAGCCGAAGGTCCGACCCGGACTGCGACCTGGGACGGGGCGTTCATCGCCGTTTCTTGCGCTGCAGTTCGGCGCGGGCCTGCATCTCGATATCCTGCGCCCGCAGCCAGTCCGGCGTGCCGGTGGGCAGCCCCGCTTCGGCGGCCTGCGCGCTCATCAGCGCGGCGTCCATCTGGCCGGTCAGCGATTGCTGCTCGGCGCTGGCCAGCCGGGCGCGCGGCATATCGCCATTGGCGGCGTAGATCGTGCCGAGCTGATACCAGGCGAAAGGATTTTCCCGATCCCGCGCGACGGCGTTTTTCAGCACCGCCTGCGCCTCGGCAAAATGGACGGAATCCTCGGTGGCGATCAGGGCATGGCCGAAGAGCGTGGCGATCAGCGGCTGGTAGCCGGTCAGTTCCGTAGCCTTGCGCAGCGGCACCAGCGCTTCGGCCGCCTGCCCCGCCTCCAGCAGGATCTGCCCTTTCAGCTCAAGGAAATAGGGATCGTTCGCATCGACCGTCAGCAGCGCATCGGTTTCGGCGCGCGCACGGTCGAGCTGCGACTGGCGGTGGAAGGCATAAGCGCGGGCGTAGTGGGCCGGCACCGAATTGTCCGTCTCGGGATAGACGCGGAACACGTCGCGCGGCTCGGCCAGGTAGCCGAACAGCTTGGCCTTCATCCGCATGAACCGCTGCTGGAGCTTGGCATCGTCCGGCTTGGCCCAGGCCGGGTCCTTCTCGTAGACGTCCTGCAAGGTCTGGATACGGTCGCCGGTGAGCGGGTGGGTGGAGTAGAACTCGTCCCCTTCCTGCGGCCGGTATCCATAGCGGAATTCGAGATTCTGCAGCTTCTTGAAGAATTCCACGGACCCGCGGCCGCTGATCCCGGCGGCGGAGAGATATTGCGCGCCGGCCGCATCCGCAGAGGCTTCCTGCGAGCGGCTATAGGCCAGGTACTTGCCCATGGCGGCCTGCTGGCCGGCCATGATGACGCCCATTGCCGCCTCGCCGGCCCCCGCTGCCGCGGCGGCCGCGCCAAGCAGGAGCGAGAGGATGGAAATGTTCGATGCCGGCTGCGCGCCCTGGTTGAGCACGGCATGGCCGCCGGTGACGTGGCCCAGCTCGTGCGCGATCACGCCCTGCACTTCGGCGGCGGTATCGGCCTGGTTGATCAGCCCGCTGTTGACGTAGACCGCCTGCCCGCCCGCCACGAAGGCGTTCACCGAGGAATCGTTGACCAGCACGATGTCGACATGGTTGGGATCGAGCCCCGCCGCCGTGATCAGCGGGCGCGACATGTCCTTGAGCAGGGCCTCGGTCTCTGCATCGCGCAGGATCGACTGCGCGCTGGCCGGAGCGGCGGACCAGCCGAGCAGCGCCAGAAAGCTCAGGAGAAGTGCGGCAAATCGCGCAAAGGGCATGCTCTACTCTGGGGCCTTTCGGCCTGAACCGGTGCTGAAGACGCTTGTCCGTCCGGATCGGGCAACTGCCGAATCAAGCCTTCAGCCTAGCGGCGGCAAGCCTGCTGGCAAGAGCGCTCTGCGCTGCGGATCATCCCAGCAGGTGCCGGGCAGCGCGGCCGAGCAGGGCCTCGTCATCGGCCACTTCGCCCAGCAGGACCAGCTCGCCCGCCTCGTTGCGCCGGGCCACCAGCACGGTGAACTCGCCCGAGCGGCCAAGGTCTTCCATCGGCAGGGGCTGAAGGGCGCGAAGCTCGCGCGCCACGCGGTCGCGGCGCGATTCGGCGGGGGCCGCATCCCGGTCATCCTCGCGGCGGAGGCGGCGTTCGTCGCGGACCAGGGCCTTGATGCCGCCGTCCGCCCCGGCGATGTGCGGGGCCAGCGCGCCCTGTTCGAGGCCCAGGCGGCGGCCATGGGCGATGACGGTGGCGAATTCGGTGAGGCGCGTCTTGTCGTAGTCGGCACCGAAGACGAGCTTGACGAGCGGCATCAGCGGCGCCCGCTCCAGCACTTTCAGCCCGGCGTCCTGCACGAGTTCGGCATAGTCCTCCGGCGCCTGCTCTGCGGCCAGCGCAAAGTCGTAGGCGCGGCCGAGCGCCGCATAGAGCGCCTGACGCGAGCGATCCTCCGCGCGGTGCGCTGCCTGTGCCAGTTCGCGCGCCGAAGCCAGCCAGTCGGCCAGCTCCATGTCGGCCGTAAGTTCCAGAATGTCCGAATCCGCGAGGTCCGGGCCGAGGGGGCCGTCCTCCGGGAGTCCGGTATCCAGGCCGGTAATCAGCCCGGCTTCGACGAGGTCCAGCGCCTGAGGCGCGGCGCTGCCGAAGCCCACGGGCGGAAGCGCGAAGGCGCCGTCCGCCGGGCCGTCCGCCCATTCCGTCAGCGGGGCCGCCGCGCGGGGCAGCGGCAGGCGATCGATGGGATCGGCCGGACCAGCCGCCGGCTCCATGCCGGTTGGCGAACCGGCCTGTTCCTTCCAGTTGATGACGCCGTAGATGCAGTCGATCGCCAGATGGTGGCGCGAGAACGGCAGCAGGATACCGCGATAGAGGATCGTGGCGCCGCGCTGGTTCACGAACTCGGCCTCGAATCCGACGGGAGCCTGATTGGCCAGGATCTGCATGTAGTGATCGGTGATGCGGGACAGCAGCGAGCGACTGGGTACGTCGTCCAGCCGCTGGATGGCGCCGTCCGTGCCGCATTCCTGCGCCAGTTCTGCCCCCAGCCAGGCGATCTCGGGATTCTCCAGCCCTTGCGAGAAATCGAGCAGGACGCCGTGCGGGCCGAAATCGGGCAGGGCTGCGGGATCGAGGTCGGCGACATCGGGGAAAGCGCGGTCTCCCAGCAGACTCGCCCAGAAATTGTAGGCACGCACCTGCATGCGCCGCTCATCCTGGGCAAAAACCGGGCTGGGGGTGATGGCAGGCGCGAGGGCAGGCGCTTCGGCATAGTTGCCCGCTTCGGCATAGTTGCCCCAGGTGCCGATTGCCGGCTCGTCCCCATCGGCAAACCCGCCGCGCAACCTGTCCATCGCTAATCCCCGTTGATCCTTCCGCCTCCTTGTGAGGGTCCATGGTGAAATAAAGTTTAAGCCGCAGAAAAGGAGGCGTTCCGTTATTTCGGACGCAGCACGCCTTCGCCCAGGCGCGGCAGCGGTGCGAGGAAGCGCAGGATCACGAAAGAGGCGATCAGGAAGACGGATGCCGCATGGAGCGCGAAAGCCAGGCTCTTCCAGTCCGCGAACATGCCCCAGGTCCAGGCGCCCAGCGCCATGCCGCCGAACGTGACGGCCTGATAGATCGACAGGCACCGCCCCAGGATCTCGTCCGGGGAGCGAAGCTGGACCGCGGTGTTGAGCGTGGTGAGGATCAGCACCCAGGCGCTCCCGGCCACGAAGGCCGCGGGCAGCGCCCAGGTCAGCTCATGCGCAGCGGCAAGGGCCCAGAACGAGAAGATGAACATTCCCGAACCCAGCGCGAGGATGCCTTCCAGCCCCATGGCGTGGCGAATCCTGCCGATGAACGGCGCCGTGGCGATCGAGCCGATGCCGAACAGCCCCAGCATGACGCCGAAGTCGATCTCCGACCCGTGCATCGAATCGTTCACCACGGCGGGGAGCAAACCCTGGTAGGCGGCCAGGCTGAAGCCCAGCGCGAAACCGCGGATCAGCAGGCGTCGCAAGGGGCCGTTGCCGAAGCAGTAGCGGATGCCCACGCCCACGGCGGGCAGGATCGGCCGGCGGTCGATCTGCCGCGCCTCGGGCCGCCACCAGAGCAGCACGCCGATCAGGCCGACGTAACTGACGGCGTTGATGGCAAAGGCGAAGGACACGTTCCACAGCGAGATCAGCAAGCCGCCCACGGCAGGGCCGATCGAGCGGGCGATGTTGAACGAGATCGAGTTCAGCGCGATGGCCTGGGGAAGCTGGTCCCGCGCGACCTGCTGGCGAACGGAGGCCTGCCACGCCGGCGAGTTGAGCGCCGTGCCGGTGCCGACGCTCAGCGTGAACGCCAGCAGGAGGAACGGCGTCATCCAGCCGAGCCAGGACAGCACCGCGAGCGCAGCCGAAACCGTCAGCATGCCGATCTGCGCGGCCAGCATTACCAGGCGGCGGTCGTAATTGTCGGCAATGGCGCCCGCGAAGACGCCGAAGAGCATGATCGGCACCGTGGCCGAAGCCTGCACCAGCGCCACGAGCTGGTGCGAAGTGGTCAGCTCGGTCATCAGCCAGGCAGCGCCGACGCCCTGGAGGGTGGAGCCGATGTTCGAGAAGAGGTTGGCGATCCAGATCGCCCGGAACACGGGATAGCGGAATGGCGAGAACGTGCCGTGCACCGGCTTGGGCACGAGCCCGGCAGTGGCCGTATCCACCACCTCCTCGACGATGTCCTCTTCCCTGGTCATGAAGTATGCCTGTTCACGAATCGGGGTTAGGCCGCGGCGCGATGGGCGGCAAGGCTCGCTCTGCCGTTCAGAGCAGGTATCGCATCTTGATCGCCATGCGGGTATTCTGGTCCCCTACGTCGAAAGCCGCCTTGTCGAAACGGGGCGGGCCCATCCGCACCGGCGCATCGCGCGAAAAGCCGAAGCCCTCGCGCGGGATCATCAGCGCGGTGTCCAGCTTGCCGTTGCCGTTCTCGTCATGGACGAGCGAGATCGCATAGCGGCCTTCCGGCACCGAGCCGAAATCGAGCCGCACTTCGCCCTGCGCCGGGATCGTCAGCTTGCGGGCCTTGGGGTCCTTGTCGCAATTGGGGAAGGTCTGCGGGTCGGCGGTCAGGCAGGCCAGGATCTGCCCCTTGGCGGAGCGCAGCCCGGTGACGGCAGCGGACACGTCCGACTGCGGCCCCGTGGCGCCCAGCACGATCGGCGCCGCCGCCAGCAGGGTCAGGGCGCCGAAACGCCCCGATCGGTGCCGCACAGATGATCCCAGAAACGAAAATAGAGGCCGTAGTTGCATCGATAAAGCTCATGATGGCGGTGATGGTGGCTGGCCGTGATCAACCAGTGGCCGAGACGCGAATGGACGAGGCGCTGCGGAAACATTTCCCAGCCCATGTGATTGGCGATTCCCATCACCGTCATGATGGTCAGGACCAGCCCGAGCATCCCGACATGGATCGGCACCAGGAACACCAGCGCCGGGACGACCACCGCGCCAGTCAGCGCCTCCAGCGGATGGAAGCTCATCGCCGCCCAGGCCGTGGGCGGGCGGCTGGCGTGGTGCACGGCATGCATCCGGCGGAACACGCGGGGCCGGTGCATCCAGCGGTGGGTCCAGTAGAACCAGGTGTCGTGCAGGAACAGGTAGATGAACAGCGATACCGGCATCCACCACAAGGGCAGGGCCAGGGGATCGGCATAGATGCGGGTCCAGCCATGGGCCTGCCAGCCCCAGGCCACCACGCCCGCAGGAATGCCGTAGATCGCGCAGGAGGCCAGCGACCAGCCAATCTCGCCCCGGATCTGGCGCTCCATCCCGGCATAGAGGCCGGGCCTGGCGCGCGCGGTGATCCAGGCGAAGAGGCCCGAGGTGCCGAGATAGCGCAAGCCGACGATCGCCGTCATCGTGACGGCGGAAACGCAGAGCGCCCACAGGCCGGGACCGGAAATCGCTGACATGTCGAGGCTTATGCGCGGTGGGCGATATTGAAGCCAGCCGAATTTGCGGTGCCGATGCTCTCGCCGCCAAAGGCGCGTCGTCCCGGACCTGGTTCAGGATGAGGTGGCAAGTGGGGCGGGTCCAGCCAGTGCGGCCCCTGCGCTCAATCCGGGGAAACCCGGATCGGCGGCAGCACGTCGAGTCCGGCCGCACCGGCTTCGTCGACCAAACCCTCGGGATCGGGATGGATCAGGATCTCGGTATCCGGAAATTCGTCGCAGAGCCGGTGTTCCAACTCGTCCATCACCCGGTGCGCCTCGCGAACGGTCATGTTCGGATCGACCCAGACGTGGAACTGCACGAAGTCCCGGTTGCCCGACGTGCGCGTGCGCAAGTCATGGACGCCGGTAATATCGGGATGGCGGGCCAGCACCTGGAGAAAGCGGTCCTTCTTCTCCTCCGGCCACTCGTGATCCATCAGTTGGTCGAGCACATCCTGCGAGGCCTTCCAGGCGCCCCAGCCCAGCCACGCGGCGATGCCCAGGCCGAACAGCGGGTCCGCGCCCTTCAGCCCGGCATATTGGTCCAGCACCAGCGCGGCGATCACCGCCACGTTGAGCAGGAGGTCGGACTGGTAGTGGACGCTGTCGGTCTGGATGGCAATGCTGCCGGTGCGGCGGATGACGTGGCGCTGCCAGGCGACCAGCGCCAGAGTCAGCGCGATCGCCACGGCCGAGACGGCGATGCCGCTTTCCGCGCTCTCGACCCGGCTCCTGGCCAGGAATTCCTCCACCGCGCGGCTGGCGATGGCGAGCGCGGAGATCGAGATCAGCACGATCTGGAACATCGCCGCGATCGCCTCGGCCTTGCCGTGGCCGAAGCGGTGCTTGTCGTCCGCCGGCTGTGCACCGATCCACACGCCCAGCAGCGTGGCCACGCTGGCGACGAGGTCCAGCGTGGTATCGGCCAGGCTGCCGAGCATCGCCGTGGAGCCGGTGGACCAGGCCGCCCAGCCCTTCAGGCCGAGCAGCAGCACGGCCACGCCAATGCTGGCGAAAGCGGCGCTGCGGGTGAGTTTGGCGTGTTCGTGCAAGGGCGGGCTCAAGGATAGAGGAGCGTGCTGACCCAGCCGCCTGCCGCATCGGCGCTGCGCACGAAGCGGCGGCGCTCATGGAGGCGATAGGGCCGGTCCTGCCAGAACTCGATGGCGGCGGGCACCACGCGATAGCCGGTCCAATGGGCCGGCCGCTCGATCTCGCCTTCGCCAAAGCGGCTGCGGACATCCTCGTAGCGGGCCAGGAACGTCTCGCGGCTGTCGAGCGGGGCGGACTGGTCGGAAGCGACGGCGCCCAGCTGCGAATCGCGGGCGCGCGAATGGAAATAGGCATCGGCTTCCGCAGCGGTCACCGGCACCAGTTCGCCTTCGATGCGAATCTGGCGGCGCAGGCTCTTCCAGTGGAACAGCAGCGCGACATGGGGGTTGGCGGCGATTTCCTGTCCCTTGCGGCTATGGCCATTGGTATAGAACACGAAGCCGTCCGGCCCGTAGCCCTTGAGCAGGACCATGCGAACGGAAGGCAGTCCGTCCGGCGTGGCGGTGGCCAGGGCCATGGCGTTCGAATCGTTGGGCTCGCTCTCGCGCGCGGCGTCGTACCAGTCCTTGAACAGGGCGAAAGGATCGCCGTGGGGGATGACTTCGCGGGCCTGTTCAGCTTCCATGTTCGCTTCCTGGGATCGTGCCTGTGGTCAAACGCAGCCGCGCCGGGCCGGACCTCGCTGATTTCACGGCGATTCCCGGCGGCAGGGCGGGGCGTGAAGGTTCCAATAGACTCGTGACCGGAACTAGGAAAGCACCGCTTGCCGTAACGCGCGTCCGCACCTAGCTAGGAAGCCATGGCAGCAGACCCTTATTCCACCCTTGGCGTATCGCGCACAGCCAGCGAGAAGGACATCAAGTCCGCCTATCGCAAGCTGGCGAAGGAACTTCATCCCGATACCAACAAGGACAATCCCAAGGCCGCGGAGCGCTTTTCCGAAGTGACCGGCGCCTACGACCTGCTGTCCGACAAGGACAAGCGGGCCCGGTTCGACCGGGGCGAGATCGATGCCGAAGGCAATCCCATGGGCTTCGGCGGGTTCGGCGGCGGCGGAGCCGGCGGCTTCGGGGGTGCCGGATTCGGTGGCGGTCCCGGCGGGCAGCGCGGCTTTTCGGGCGGATTCGGCGGTAACGACGGCATCGACCTGGAAGACCTGTTCGGCGGCATCTTCGGCGGTTCCGGCCAGCGCGGCCCCGGCGGTTTCGGTGCCGGAATGGGCGGAGCCGGCGGTGCACGCGGCCGCGCGGCGCCGCGCGGCGGCAATGTGAACTATCGCCTTTCCGTCCCTCTGACCGATGCGGCCGAACTCAAGCCGCAGCGCATCACCCTGTCCGACGGCAAGACGATCGACCTCAAGCTGCCCGTCGGCATGGAGGACGGCACCCAGATGCGCCTGGCCGGCAAGGGCGAGCAAGGCCCCGGCGGGGCGGGCGATGCCATCGTCACGCTGCAGATCCAGCCCCACGCCTTCTTCCGCCAGGACGGCGACGACTTGCGCGTGGACCTGCCGATCACCCTCGACGAGGCGCTGAACGGCGGCAAAGTGAAAGCTCCCACCGCGGCCGGCGCGGTCATGCTGTCGGTTCCGGCCGGGGCGAGTTCGGGCAAGGTCCTGCGCCTCAAGGGCCGCGGCATGTCCCGCAAGGACGGCGCCCGCGGCGACCTGCTGATCAGCCTCCAGATCGTCTTGCCAGAGAGCGACGCCGATCTCGCCAAGCGGCTGGAAGGCTGGAAGGATACGCGCGACGTGCGCGCAAAGCTCGGAATCTGAGGGTGCGGGCGGGGATGTCTTTGCGGATCGCCCCACCTAACCCCTTCCGAAATTTGAATATCCTCTTTGCAGCGCCTATCTCGGCGTGGTGAACATCGACCATTCGATAGACGTGCAGGCCCCGGGAACGCCGGCTTCGGCAGCGATAACGCCCGAAGCCCGGCGACGCGCGGCCATGCGCTGGCAGGAAATGCAGGACCGGATTCCCCGTCCCGATCCTTCCAGCCGCGCCTATGTCGTGGTCAAGCGCGTGTTTACCGGGACCTGGGAAGACGGCTTCATCCACGCCGGCAACTTTGCCTACATGACGATCGTGGCGCTGTTCCCCTTCTTCATCGCCCTGGCGGCCATCTATTCGGCGCTGGGCGAACAGGGGCAGCTGGAAAGCGCGATCGACGCGGTGCTCAACGCCCTTCCCCCGCGCGTGGACGAAGCGCTGGCCCCGGTGGCCCGCGATGCCGTTGCCGCGCGGCACGGCTGGCTGCTCTGGATCGGCGGCGTGCTGGGCCTGTGGACGGCGACCAGCCTGATCGAGACCATCCGCGATATTCTCCACCGCGCCTACGGCATGAACAAGGGCCTTAAGTTCTGGCGAAACCGCCTGGCGTCGAGCGGGCTGATCTTCGGCTCGGTCCTGCTGCTGCTGCTCTCGCTGTCTTCGCAGGTGCTCATTTCAGTGATCGAGGAAGTGCTGCTGACGGTTTTCCCCGGCCTCAAGGCCTTCAACTACCAGATCGGCATTTCCCGCGGCATCACCGCCGCCACCCTGTTCGCCTCGCTCTACGCCCTGTTTTTCCTGCTCACGCCCTCGCGCTACCAGTCTCGCCGCTATCGGAAATGGCCCGGTCCTCTGTTCGTCGCGGCATGGTGGCTGGGGGCCGCATGGCTGCTGCCGAAAGTGTTGCGCAATTTCATCGCTTACGATTTGACGTACGGAAGTCTCGCCGGAGTGATGATCGCGCTTTTCTTTTTCTGGCTTGTCGGACTAGGGATGGTCGCGGGCGCGGAACTCAATGCCGCCCTTACCGTCAGTCCCGAGGAGCAGGAAATGCTTGCCGGGGGGCCAGGCGGAAATAGCAGCGCCGCTGCACAGAACAACGAAGTACAGGAAGAACACGAATGACCGGTCTGATGCAGGGTAAACGCGGCCTGATCATGGGCCTTGCCAACGACAAGTCCCTGGCCTGGGGCATCGCGAAGAGACTGCACGAACAGGGTGCCGAGCTGGCCTTCTCCTATCAGGGCGAAGCGCTGGCCAAGCGCGTGAAGCCGCTGGCCGAGAGCCTGGGCAGCGATTTCCTCATCGATTGCGACGTTTCGGACATGGCAGCCCTCGACACCGCCTTCGAAACGCTGGCGGAACGCTGGCCGACGATCAACTTCGTCGTCCACGCCATCGGCTTCTCGGACAAGAACGAGCTGCGCGGCAAGTATGTCGACACCAGCCTCGAAAACTTCCTGATGACGATGAACATCTCGGCCTACAGCCTGGTCTCGGTGACCAAGCGTGCGATGCAGATGATGCCCGAAGGCGGCTCGATCCTGACGCTGACCTATTACGGCGCCGAAAAGGTCGTGCCGCACTACAACGTCATGGGCGTGGCCAAGGCGGCACTGGAAGCCTCGGTGAAGTACCTCGCCAACGACCTGGGCCCGCAGAACATCCGCGTCAACGCGATCTCGGCCGGCCCGATCAAGACGCTGGCCGCCAGCGGCATCGGCGACTTCCGCTATATCCTCAAGTGGAACGAGCTGAACTCGCCGCTGCGCCGCAACGTCACGATCGAGGACGTGGGCGGCTCGGGCCTCTACTTCCTTTCCGACCTCTCCTCGGGCGTGACCGGCGAGACGCATCATGTGGACGCGGGCTACCACGTCGTCGGCATGAAGCAGGAAGACGCTCCGGACATCGCCCTGAGCTGATCGGCCTCCGCTGATCGGCACACTCAGGACAACAAAAAGAGGGCCGGAAGGAAACTTCCGGCCCTCTTTGTCTGCGCACGCGGCCCCTCAGCCCATCAGGCGCGGCACCGATACCGAGAACACGTCGAAATGCGCATCGGGATGCTCCGCCTGCCCGTCGCGCGGGGCCTGGCGAACCTGCACAACGCCGTTCTTGCCGAAGCCCTCCACCACCGGGCGCCCGGCATCGCGGCTCAGCCACAACCGCAGGAGGTGGCGCTTGCGCTGCGGCTCGGGCCAGTCCCAGAACGTGGTGCGGGCATGGAGCGCGGCGTAATTGGAGAGCCACTGGATGTCGCCGGGGCGGAAATCCATCTCGATGGCCATGCCCTCTTCGTAGGTGATCGTGTCGAAGAGTTCGAGCACCGCGATCTGCTCCGGCGTCAGCCTGGGCACGCCTTCATATTCCTGCGCGGTGAGGATGTAGAGCGAGCCCGCGTACATCGAGAACACCCCGTCCACCAGGCTGACGATCGGCGAAGTATACGTATCCGCCGGCGCATTGTGGTCCTGCCGGCGCCAGTCCCAGTGGAAGGGTTCCAGCAGCAGCGGCGCCAGATCGGGGCGGCGGCGCAGGATCTCGTTGTAGATCTCCGCGCCGGAGACGAGGCAGGACAGGCCGCCCTCCTTGGCCGGGCGCAGGCACATCAGCGCGACGATGTCCGAGCTGTCGGAGTGATAGACCAGCTTGTCCCGCACCTTGGAGGAGAGCGCGGTGGGATCGTCCATGGTCTTGTCGCTGGTGGCATAGACGTGGTCGATCAGGTCGCCCATCTCGTTCTGGCGGATCGGATCGCCCATGTGCAGGCCGAGCACGTAGTAGATCGCGTTGGAAAGAACGTCCGAATAGAGCTGGGTCCGCAAGCCCCGCACCAGCACGAAGCCGCGGCCGTAATCGACATCCTCGCCCCATGACTTCACCGCATCGGCGCAGGCTACCAGCGGATATTCCTCGGCGGTGACCGTGCGCAGGTCCGGGTCGTCGGCCATGAAGCGGGCACCGAGCGTCTCCAGCTCCAGCACCTGTTCGTCGGACAGCCTGTAGATCCACGCGTCGGTCTCGGAAAGCCGGTCTCCCCGCCAGGCAGCGGCAGTGGTGACAGGCGGAACGGCTTCCAGCGGCGCGGGAGCGGAACTGGCCATGCTTCGTGAGTCCTTCTTTGAGGGTAGGGGCCGTAAGGTGGGCGATGCCCAAACCCTAGGCGGAATGCCTTGCGATGACTTGGCGAACGATGCCCGAAAGCTTTTCGCCCTGCGTTCTGCGCCGCTGGCGGCGGGTTCAACGCCATGGTGCCGGCGGATCGGAGTGTGCGACGAAACTCGCCGGCAGGATCGGGAGACAGGCCAGTGCCCACAGCCGATTGCACCCTCATTTCCAGACTCGATTGCGCAGGACAGGAATAGAACATAAAAGGAACATATGTTCGATTCGAGTCGCCTCCAACTGGCAGCAAACCTCGCTCAGGCGTCTCCTGACGGCTGGCCCGAGTCGCCTTTGCAGCAGGACGGCGTTCATGAATTCTATGCCGCGACCGAGCAGGACGGCGGGGCCGCCCTGGCGCTGGCGCTGCTTTGCGCGGTGCAGGCGCGCAAGGCGCGGGAACCTCTGCTCTGGCTGCGGCTGGGCAAAGTTAATGGAAAGGGCGGGGGCAAGCAGGCCCGCTCGCGCCCTTATGCCCCCGGCCTTGCCGAACTGGGCATAGACCCGGCCGCCATGGTGCTGCTGCGCCTGCCCGATCTCCAGAGCCTGTTGCGCGCAGGCGTGGATTCGGTGCGGCATGGCGGGGCAGCGGCCGTGGTGATGGAAATGGACGGCCGCGCCCCGGCCTTCGACCTTACCGCCTCGCGGCGGCTGGCGCTGGCGGCGGAGCAAAGCGGCACCATGGTCATGATCGTGCGCAGCGGCGCCCAGCCCACGCCCAGCGCCGCCCACACCCGCTGGCAGGTGACCAGCGCACCGTCGGTTCCCTTGCCTGCCAATGCGCCGGGAGATCCGGTGTTCGACGTGACCCTGCTGCGCCGGCGCGGCGGGCGGGAGGGTCTCAACCTGCAACTGGAATGGAATCGTGAGCAAGGCACCTTCCGTAAGCCCATGCTTGGCCATGCGCCGCTATCTGGCGGTCACCTTTCCCTTCCTGCCGTCCGAACGGGCGATGCGGGAAGGCGCAGCGCCGCCTGACGCGGCTTTCGCCCTGATCGCGAAGCAACGCGGGGCGCAGCGCATCATGGCGCTGTCTCCCGCGGCGCTGGCGCTGGGCCTCTCGGCCGGCATGATGCTGGCCGATGCGCGCGCGCTGGAGCCGGACCTGCCTGCTCTCGAACACCGGCCTGCAGCGGACCATGCCCTGCTGCTGCGCATCGTCGAATCCTGCGAACGCTATACTCCGATGGTGGCCCCCGATCGCGACGACGCGCTGGTGCTGGACCTCACCGGCTGCTTCGACAGCCTGGGGATGGATGAAGACGCCGTGCGGGGCGATCTCGTCACCCGGCTCGCGCGACGGGGGTTCCGGGCGCTGGCGGCCTGTGCCGGAACGCCGGATGCCGCCCTTGCCCTTGCCCGCTTCGGCAAGAGCACCTTGCGCGAACTGCCGGTGGCCGCACTCGGCCTGGGAGACGATGCCCACCTCGCGCTGAAGCGCGCCGGGCTGCGCACCCTGGGCCAGCTTGCGGATCGCCCCCGCGCGCCCCTCGCCGCTCGCTTCGGCAAGGCGATGTCGATCGCCCTCGCCCACCTGCTGGAGGAGCAGGACCGGCGCATCACCCCGCATCGCACCCTGCCGCCGATCTGGGTGGAGCAGCGCTTCGCCGAACCGATGGCGACCGTGAAGCCCCTCCTCGGCGTGATCGAATGGCTGGCGGGGCAGGCGCGGGACATGCTGGTCGCCCGCGGCCGGGGCGGCCGACGCTACGAAGTCTCGCTGTTCCGCACCGATGGCCATGTCGCCCGGCTCGCCGTGGACAGCGGCCTGCCCTTGCGCGAACCCGCCGATGTCGTCCGCCTGTTTCGCGAACGCATCGAATCGCTCGCGGATCCGCTCGACCCGGGCTTCGGCTACGACCTGCTGCGCCTGGCCGTGCCCCTGCACGAAGACGTCTCCGAAGGGCAGGACCGGCTGGACGAGGAGAATTCCGGCAAGCCCGACCTCGCCCCCCTGCTGGACCGGCTGCAAGTGCGCTTCGGCGCCGAATGCGTCCACCGCTTCGCCCCGCGCGACGAGCACTTGCCGGAATATGCCGACCGCCTCGTGCCTCCCGCATCGATTCCGCAGTCCTGGCCCCAGCCGGAAGCAGGCGAGCCGCCCTTGCGCCCGCTGTTCCTGTTCGATCCGCCCCAGCCCGTCACCGTGCTGGCCGAAGTGCCTGATGGTCCCCCGCGCCGGTTCGGCTGGCAGGGACGCCAGCACCGGGTGGTGCGGCAGGAAGGCCCCGAACGCCTCGCCTATCCCTGGTGGAAGACCGTGGAGGCGACCGGCCCCACGCGCGACTATTACCGGATCGAGGACAGCGACGGCCGCCGCTTCTGGCTGTTCCGCCATGGCCTCTACGGCAGCGAGAAAGCCGACCCGCGCTGGTATCTGCACGGCGTCTTCGCATGAGCCTCGAAACGCCGCCCTATGTCGAGTTCGCGACGACGACCGCCTATTCCTTCCTGCGCGGCGCCAGCACGCCGGGGGAAATGGCGCTGCGGGCGCAGGCGCTCGGCCACCCCGGAATCGGCATAGCGGACCGCAACACCGTATCCGGAGTCGCCCGCGCTCTCGCCGCGCTGCGCAGGTTCGGGGAGGAGATGGAAGCCGAAGGCGTCACCCTGCCCCCTTTTCGTCTTCTGGTCGGCGCGCGGCTGGTCTTTGCCGACGATACGCCCGAGATCCTCGCCTATCCGACCACGCGATACGGCTGGGGCCGCCTGACCCGCCTGCTCACCACCGGCAACTTGCGCACGACCAAGGGCAACTGCGAACTGCGCCTGGGCGACCTGCTGGAATTCCTGGAGGACATGCAGCTCATCGTCGCCACCCCCGCTTCCGACGCCCTGTTGCGCCAATTGGCGCAGGCCGCGCCCGGCAAGGTCTGGCTGGGCGCGGCGATGCTGCGGCAGGGCCGCGACGCGCGCCGGCTGGCGGCCTTGCGCGAACAGGCGGCCCTGGCCGGCGTGCCGCTGATCGCGATCAACGACGCTCTCTACGATGGGCCGGAATCCCGCCCCCTGCACGACGTCATGACGGCGATCCGCGAGAAGACCACGGTACAGGCCGCCGGCCGCCGGCTCACCGCCAATGCCGAGCGGCACTTGAAGCCCGCAGCCGAAATGGCCCGCCTCTTCGCCGCCGCTCCCGAGGCGATCGCCGCCACCGCAGACTTCATGGGCGGCATCGTCTTCAAGCTCGAAGACCTGAGCTACACCTACCCCCACGAGCCGGTCCCCTACGGCTACACCCCGCAAGGCTGGCTGGAGGAACTGGTCTGGAGCCGCGCCAGCGACCTCCACCCGCAAGGCATCCCCGAAAAGCTCACCCGCCTGCTTACCGAGGAACTGGGGATCATCGGTCAGCAGGCCTACGCCGCCTACTTCCTCACCGTCCACGATATCGTGCAGTGGGCGCAGATACAGGGCATCCTCTGCCAGGGGCGCGGCTCGGCGGCCAATTCGGCGGTCTGCTTCGTCCTCGGCGTCACCGCCGTCGATCCGATGAAGCACAACCTGCTGTTTTCCCGCTTCATCTCCACCGAGCGCAAGGAACCGCCCGACATCGACGTCGACTTCGAGCACGAGCGGCGCGAGGAAGTGATGCAATATATCTACAGCCGCTACGGCCGCGAGCGCGCGGGAATCGCCGCCACGGTGATTCACTACCGCTCGCGCAGCGCCGCCCGCGATGTCGGCAAGGCGCTGGGGCTCAGCGAGGACGTCACCGCCCGGCTCGCCAGCACGGTATGGGGCAGCTACGCCTCGGAATACGACCGCAACCGCTGCATCGAAGCCGGCCTCGATCCCGACAATCCCACGATCGCGCGGGTCAATCACTTCACCGGGACGATCCTGAACTTCCCCCGCCATCTCTCCCAGCATGTCGGCGGTTTCGTGCTGACTCAGGACCGGCTCGACGAAACCGTGCCGATCCACAATGCCGCGATGGAAAAGCGCACGTTCATCGAATGGGACAAGGACGACATCGATACGCTCGGCCTGATGAAAGTCGACATCCTGGCGCTCGGAATGCTGACCTGTATCGGCAAGGCCTTCGCCATGATCGAGACGCACATCGGCCGCCAGTACCAGCTCAGTTCCGTGCCGGGCGACGAGGAAGATCACCGGAGCAACCCTCCCCACGTCAAAGCCGTCTACGAGATGCTCCAGAAGGGCGACAGTATCGGCGTCTTTCAGGTGGAGAGCCGCGCGCAGATGAACATGCTGCCCCGCCTGAGACCTGAGAGGTTCTACGACCTGGTCATTCAGGTCGCCATCGTGCGCCCCGGCCCGATCGAGGGGGACATGGTCCATCCCTATCTGCGGCGCCGACAAAAGATCGAGGACGTCATCTACCCTTCTCCGGCTCCTCCCCACGATCGCGACGAATTGCGCGGTGTCCTCGGCGAGACTCTCGGCGTCCCCCTGTTCCAGGAGCAGGCGATGCGGCTGGCGATCACCGCCGCGAACTTCTCCGATGCCGAAGCCAACCAGCTCCGCCGCGCCATGGCGACCTTTCGCAATGTCGGCACGATCGGCTCCCTGCACAGCAAGATGGTGAACGGCATGGTGGCCCGTGGGTACGAGAAGGACTTCGCCGAGCGCTGCTTCCAGCAGATCAAGGGCTTCGGCAGCTACGGCTTCCCGGAAAGCCATGCCCTCGCCTTCGCGCGGCTGGTCTGGGTCTCGGCCTATATCAAACACCACTACCCCGAGGTCTTCGCCGCCGCCCTGCTCAATTCGCAGCCCATGGGCTTCTACGCCCCGGCCCAGATCGTCCGCTGCGCGCAGGAGCATGGCGTGGAAGTGCGCACCATCGATGCCAACCACAGCGAGTGGGACTGCACCCTGGAACCCAAAGCGAAAGGCGCACTCGCCCTCCGGCTCGGCCTGCGCCAGATCAGCGGCTTTCGCGAGAACTGGGCGGAGCAGATCAAGGCCCACCGCCCTTACACCAACCTCGAAGATCTCGCCCGGCGCGCCAGCCTGCCCCAGCGGGCGCTCAACCTCCTGGCCGATGCCGATGCCCTGCATTCGATCGGTCTGGACCGCCGCGAGGGCCTTTGGGAAGCACGCCGCACGCCAACCGGCGAACTTCCCCTCTTCGCCGCCGCCCGCGCCCGCGAACTGGGAGAGGAACCCCATGCCGCCCTGCCCACCATGCCGCTCTCAGAGGAAGTCGCCGCCGATTACCAGACCACCCGGCTCTCGTTGAAAGCCCATCCGATGTCGTTCCTGCGCCCGGTCTTCGCGGCGGAAGGCGTGCTGCGCTGCGCGGACCTGGCGAAGACCCGAAACGGAAAGCGCGTGAAAGTCGCCGGCGTGGTGCTGGTTCGTCAGCGCCCGGGCAAGGGCAATGCCATTTTCGTCACGCTGGAGGACGAAGGCGGCATCGCCAACGTGGTGATCTGGGCCCGGCTGTTCGAAACCTACCGCCGCCCGGTCATGGCCGCGCGGCTGATGCTGGTGGAAGGTCTGATCCAGCACAGCCCCGAAGGCGTCATCCATGTCATGGCCCAGAGCATCCATGACCGTACGCCCGAGCTGAAACGCCTCTCGGAAGTGCACGAGGCCGAGCCCCAGCTATCCCGCGCCGACGAATTCGTCCGCCCGCAGCACCCGCGCAACGTGCGGGTCCTCCCCCGCTCACGGGACTTTCATTGAGCCGTGCCACCGGCAACTCAAAAAATTCATTGGTTTCTTAATGGCATGCCCATATCGATACGCCCCTTCACTTATCGACGGGGGTATCGATGACCGACACGAATTCATCCACTGCGGCCATGGCCGGCCTGCTCTACCAGGCAAATGCCAAGTCCACCGGCGTCACGTATCTCCTGTGGTTCTTCCTGGGCTCGCTGGGCGCCCATCGCTTCTACGCCGGCAAGACCGCCGGCGGCATCGTCCAGCTCGTCCTCTTCCTGCTCGGCTGGGCGACCATCTGGATCATGGGCTTCGGCCTGCTGTTCCTGATCCCGCTCGGCATCTGGGTGCTGGTGGACGCCTTCCTGATCCCGGGCTGGCTGCGTCAATACAACACCAACCTAGTCCACCGCGTCCTGGCCTGACCCGCCCACCTGAAGGGCGGCGCCCGCGCCGCCCGATCACGGCCACCGTGCCCGCCCCAATGCCCGAACAGACACGGCACAGCATGGCCCGGAAGCCGGTTGATCTTCGCAAATGGAGGAAATGGTGCACCCGACAGGATTCGAACCTGTGGCCTCTGCCTTCGGAGGGCAGCGGTTCCGGCTTCCCGGCTGTTACCCCAGATTGATCGCAATAACCATAACCAACGCCAATCCAACGTTTTCCAACCTATGACCATTGCCTTCGATTTCCGGTCATGGCATCAGATTACCTGCACCGTGCTACCCCGGTGATGCCCGCGATAGGTGATCTGATGGCCAATGGTAAGCTGACTAAATCAATGGTGGATGGCTTAGAGCCTAAGCCGAGTGACTATGTTCAATGGTGCGGGCAGCTACCCGGCTTTGGCGTTAGGGTCCGCCCAAGCGGCTCTAAATCCTTCATCGTCCAGTACCGGATTGGCGGGCGAAATAGCCCAACTCGCAAGGTCACTGTCGGCACCTACGGCAAGCTTACCGTTGAACAGGCTCGCGAGGCGGCGAAGGCTATCTTGGCCAAAGCTGAGCTTGGCGAAGACGTTGCCGGGGATCGGGCGAAGCGCCGGGCTGAATTGAATGTCGCCCAACTCTGCGATGAATATTTGGCTGAGGGCTGCGACCGCAAAAAAGATTCTACCATTGCCACGGACAAGGGCCGGATAGAGCGGCATATCAAGCCGCTGCTTGGCCGAAAGCGGGTAAGCGAAGTCACGCGCGGCGACGTTGAAAAGTTTATGCGTGACGTGGCGAAGGGCGCTACCGCTACTGACGAAAAGACCGGCAAGTTTGGTCGCGCTATCGTCACTGGTGGCAAGGGCACGGCTACTCGCACGGTGCGGCTGTTAGGCGGCATCTTCACCTATGCCGTTGACCGGGGTTACATCGAAACCAACCCCCGCCTTGGCGTCAAAGTCTATGCCGATGGCAAGGGCGAACGGTTCCTTTCAGCATCGGAAATAGAAAAGCTTGGCGAAACATTGAGGCTTGCTGAGACGGATGGCTTGCCTTGGCAATTCAACGAAGGCGCTAAGTCTAAGCATCGCCCGGTTAATGCTGAAAACCAGCGCGAAAAGTTATGCCCACATGCCATTGCCGCGATCAGGTTACTACTTCTTACCGGGTGCCGCGCTGGTGAGATACTTAATCTCATGTGGAAGGATATCGACTTTGATCGGGGATTTATAAACCTTCCCGATTCCAAGACTGGCTCAAAGCCGGTTTTGATTGGTGCGCCAGCCCTACAAATCTTGGCGTCGCTGGAACGGAAGGCTGACAATCCTTATGTGATCGTCGGCAGCAAGCCAAAGGAACCCCGCAGCGACCTGAAGCGGCCATGGAAGCGGGTAACGACGCACGCTGGCTTGCCCGATCTGAGGTTGCATGACCTTCGCCATAGCTACGCTTCGATAGGCGCGGCATCCGGCATGGGCCTGACTATTGTGGGCAAGCTCCTAGGCCACGCCTCCCCGGCCACTACGGCCCGCTATTCTCACTTTGCCGATGATCCGTTGCGGCGCGCTTCTGACAACATCGCTGGCCAGATTGCAGCGGCTTTGGGCGGCTCAAAGGCTGGTGCTGAGATTATTCCGATTGCTGGCAAGGCTGGCTCTAATGGTTAGTTTTACTTTTGACGAAAATCACATCTTCCGGCCAATTAATCCAAAGCTAGCTAAGGTCGAAATGGCTAGAGCGCTTTACAATGCTGGCAGCATTTCAAAAAATGAAGCGGCTCGCCGTGTTTGGCATCTAAACAATAAAGCTGGCTTTGAGAATGTTGAGGAAGATAGCGCAGTTCAATATATAGCACGGCGCATATGACCACTTTTTTCTACATGGACGATAGGAAGTAATAGGACGTAACACTGTCTCAACAACATCAGTTGGAGACAATACAGTGGAAGTCCAGACTTACTTGCGCCGCTCTGAAGCGGCTCGCTACCTTCAAGAGCGCTTCGGCGCGTATACCGCTCAGACGCTCGCCAAGCTCGCCTGCGTCGGCGGTGGCCCTGTCTATCGCAAGATGGGGGCTTATCCCGTCTACCGGCCCGCCGATCTCGACGCATGGGCAGAAGCGCGCATGTCCGCGCCTGTCGCGTCGTCGGCTGAGCTTTCGAGCCGCCGCAAGGACGCAGCATAGTCAAAGAAAAGCCGAGGCAGCGCGAAAGCGTACCCCGGCTTAAAGTTGACCCGTCGAAAGGAAGTCGACCGCCGCTTAATACTCCACGAACCGGGCACAGTCAACCGGAGTATTAGTCGACGGGCGCTTGATAGAAGAAGACTTACTATGACCATGCCCGGCGCTTATTCTAATCCTTATCCCAACTACAATGCTGCGAATATTTACACATTTCCTCCCGGATTGCTAAGCGAAGTCTCGCATTGGGTTATGGCATCATCGCCGTATCCGAACGAAACTGTTTCTTTGGTGACAGCGATAGCGTTTTTATCGGCTATCACGGGCCGCTCTTACAATACGTTTACCGGCGCTGGCTTGAACCAATATATCTTGCTGCTTGCGCTGAGCGGTATGGGTAAAGAAGCAATTGCCAATGCTATAGGCCAATTGCTTAAAGCTATAGTCAAGACGGTGCCTGCGGCGAGCGGCTTCAAGGGGCCAAGCCATATTGCTTCGGTGCAAGCGCTGATAAAATGGCTGACCAAGCAGCCTTCCATTTTATGTATATTTGGCGAGTTCGGTTTGAAGTTGCGGGCAATGGCTCGCAGTCCTTCACCCAATGACGTTGCACTGTTGGCTGGCTATCTTGACCTTTACGGCAAGTCAGGTGGCGGCGTTGTTGACGCAATGGCTTACAGCGACGTGGAAAAGAACACCGCTTCTATTGTAAACCCGTGCCTTAGCATTCTTGGCGAGTCCGTTCCCGGCGAGTTTTACAATAACCTTGACGAACGGATGATCGGTAATGGCCTGCTTCCGCGCTTCTCGATTTACGAAGTAGTTGGCAACCGCCCTTATCTTAATGCCGACATTGTCAAAGAGGTTCCTAGCGTTCTTGTTCAACGGCTGACCGACTTGAGTGCCCACAGTCTTCAACTTCAACAGCGGGGAGTTGTTCAAGCCGTTGGCGCTACGGACGAAGCAAGAGACAAGTTTCGTGAATTTGAACGTTGGACAACTGACCAGATCAACAACGCCCAAGATAATGAAGTACAGCGCCAACTCTGGAACAGAGTTAATTTAAAGGCGCTCAAACTTGCTAGTCTTTGCGGCATAAGCTTGAACCCGTTTGATCCGGTCGTTGATATCGACTGCACAATGTGGGCTACAAACTTAATCGTTACTCAAACCCAAAACCTAATCGGCAAGTTTGAGCGTAACGAAGTTGGCTCGGTTGACGGTGATGAAGCCAAGCAAAAAACCGCTGTAATCAGGATAATTTTGGAGCACTTCTCTCAGTCATTTGAGAACTTCGTCAAGTATGGTTGCGATGAAACAATGCACCGTAATGGGGCAATAACCCACAGTTATCTTTCTCATCGCCTTTGGCCGTTGCCAGCATTCAAGAACGACAAGCAAGGTGCAACGCCAGCATTAAGGCGGACGCTTCAACGTCTGCTTGAGGATGATGATATTCGGGAAATGCCGAGAACTCAAATGCTAGCGATGTACGGCACCAAGGCCCGGGCCTTTGTGATCAGTAACGCGCAAACATTTGGCTTAAAGCCGCTCAAGTCAGTTGAGCAATCGGGCGGCGTTCGTTTTTTCTAACCTGTTCAAAGCCGGCTCTCGCACAAATCATTGAAAACACGCGAAATCTAAATTTTAAAGTTTTCAAAGGCGTCCCCATCTACCCACGCCGTAAATAGGGCGAATTAATTCCATCGGTATCTATTAGTAAAATTTGTAATTTGTAATTTTATAGAAAGATAAGGAGAAACAGTAGCTTACCACCTCGAACCCGTACAAATTCAGTTTTGCAAATTCAAAAGCCCCTCACGTGGGCAACTATTAAAGGAACTCTTAATATGGCTACTAACTTCGCTCCCACGCCTGAAGCTCTCGGACCTTCTGAGGTTCCTGCTATGCTTAACTATTATCTCGACATTGATAGCCATCTAGCGGGTGAAAGCCCGGCTTTGGGTGCTACTGTTGCCTTCATGAAAGGCACGAAGGAAAAGGCTGAAGGCTTCAATATTCGCCGCGCTACCGTCAACGAACTGATTACCTCAGGGGCCAATCTGTTCGAGATTGAAAAGCTGGCGGACAAGCTGAATGACGAAGCTGGTCGCGGCTATGAGAATGCCCACAAGGGACTAACGGCGGCTATCACCGAAAAGGAAGCGGCTGTTAACGCCAGGGTTGCGCTGACGCCTTCCGCCTACGCGGCTGAGATTCGTAATGTGTTTCGCGGCATGTCGCCTGGGGATCGCACTGCCAAACTGGCTGCTGCCTTCAAGGATGGCGACAAAGAAGTGCTGGCGGCGCTGGTGAATGCTCCGGTTATCACCCATGGTTGCGACAGCGATCAACTTGCTGCTCACTATGAAGCCTACAAGCGTAGCGCCGCTTATGCTGAATATCGCGTGCTGGATGAGCACAAGAAAGCAATGCGCTACCTTGAGGCCAGCTTCCCCGGCATCATGAAGTGGAAGCTTGATAATTATAAGGGGACAGGCGGCTACTCGAAAAAGCTGACTGAGCAAACGGCGGTTATGGCAAGCTACGGCATTACGCTGGATGACGATTAATTGCCTTTGCCGCCAGCTTCAAGCGGGGCTGGCGGCAACCTTCAATGTGGGAATGCCGATATGATGCCATTACAGGAATTTGGCGGCGATGAAAATGATCCGCCTGACGAATTAGTCTACAAAAAGTTGGCTTTCATACAAAAGCATATGGCGATGAATTTCAAATGTATCGAGGTTGTTAAGTTAAATCCAAAGTCACCTACGTTTGAGCAAGATATTGGCTTTTACATGCGCGTTTTCTCACGGCTCCAAAATGAGAAATGGCAAACACTTCGTGATATTGGCCATCAGACGATGGGCGACTGTAGTTGCATCTACTGTATGAGGGTGATACCAAAACAGTGATCTCATCATGATTACTGGAATTGAGCATGCCAGGCTGGCCTAGCCTATCTTCAGCAGCCCCGAATGGCGTAGCCGATACCGCCAAGGCCCCTGATAATGTGGGCGCGGCGGCTACGCCCCCTCCTACCCCTGCAAAGCCGATGGCCCGCCTACGGCTGAATACCGTCAGCGATATCGCCAAGGAATATCGCAAGCTTTATCGCGAAGCTCGCGCTGGCACGCTGGCAACCTCTGAAGCTAGCAAGCTCGGCTATCTGCTTTCCGCCTTGGCTGGCGTTCTAGCCACTAGCGATCTTGAGGAACGGCTTGCCGCCCTTGAGGGCGAGAAGCCAACGCGGTGAGAGGCAACGCAGCCCTCGCATCCCGGATCGCGCGGCTAGAAGCGCAGCGCCGACGCTTTAAGCGCCGGCTGCCGCGTCTCACGTTCAGCATCTACCCCGATCAGGCTCCGGGCGACGTACAGGGCTTTGCGAACTCTCGCGGCCTCATGGTCCCGCGCGAACCCGGAGAGGCCCTGAGCGCGGTGCAGGCGAGAGCGTGGCGGCATCCCGACGCCGGGCAGGCCCTATTTGCCGTCTATCCGCCCGACGAAGCCTCGGAAGCAGGGCCTGGACAATCCGAGCCATCGCCTGAGCCTGAGCCGAACCCCGATCCCTATGCGCTGGCTGGCATTGGTCGCGAGGATGCAAAGTATCGCGGCTCCTGGCGATCTGAAGGTAGTCTTGGCCAAATTTAGATTGCCGACCGTCCCAATTAGATGGTCTCGTGCGACATTTTCTGGCGTTGAGCAGAGCTAATTTGAAAGTAAATTGCAGTAAATTACAAAAATAGTGCCGGACCAAAGAAGCCTTTTTAACCTATTTGGTCCGGCTTACTTGCCTTCGGCTCGCGTGACCATCGGAAACCCTTCACGGAATTTCTGGTTTTAAATATTAATGGAGTATCAACTTAACCGCTTACGGAAATGGCCACTCGAACGTTCAGATCATCCGATATGTGTGCAAATCGTGCCCCAAGGTGTGCCGACGCAGATGCGAACGCAGCCCACGCTTGTTATAGCGGTTACGGTTCCTTTGAAGTCGAACGTTCCTTTTGAGCCATCAGTATTGCCTTTAGCGGATTCAAGTGCCGCATATATAAGAGCCCTGCCAAAACTCTCCGGGGTATGAACCCTAACCTGATGGTCGTCGATATATTCAGCCGTTAGTGCCTGTGTAGCCTCGGATGCCATGACGATTTCCTCTCATCTAGGATCGTTCCACGACGGCTAGCGATTATTTTCGAGTCGTTTTGGAACGGCACAGCATACTTTTTCGATCAACTTAGCGAGTGACTATTAAGTATGATATATTTATCAATACTAATCATAATGATTATTGCATTTCAATCAAATGCCAAATGGAGAAACCAAGGTCCTCGTGATCTGACGATACTAATCGTCCGACCAGCGTTGCGCGTGACCGCTGCCGTCAAAGGGCGAAGGCCATATATTACGGTGCCGCAAACTTTTACATAGAACCAGTGACTTATAAAAACCTAGGAAGGTGGTGGTAGTTTACGGGCAGCACGAGGGTAGCACCATGCTTCAACCTCCAATCCAATCAGGGATGAGTTTCCGCATAAGTTGAATATTTTAGCAGCTAAATCTTGCCGCTGGGTTTGACGTCGGCTAAGCAGGTCTGGCTTACGCGTAATGCGCTCTCGGGTGCATGGTTCGGCGCTTCGCCGAATCTCAGTTTATTGGTTCCATTTGGGGCTCCGTCAAAGAGCGATGAAAAATCGCCAAAGGACGCTCCGCTCGATTTTTCATCGCTCTTTGCCGGAGCATAGGTAAGCAAATGTTGCCATTCGTTGATGAGCTGGACGTGACGAAACTTCACGTTCAAGCTCCGACGGAAATCGTGTTTCTTTGCGGCGGCCCATATGCAGAGCTTAACAAGTTCCGCGAAGTCCCGATCCAGTCAATGCGGGACGCTTTCCGCAGAGTCCCCAGCCATCCTTCACTCGGTTCACGAGACCTAGTGGATTGATTCCAACACTTGGTGCCCGCGCCGTACAGCGGCTATAATTTCGTCCGGATCGGCCTTCCAGATGAAAGGTCGGGGGTCCTCGT
>NZ_SMBO01000013.1 GCF_004342985.1 Novosphingobium sp. PhB57 | reverse complement strand
AGCTCGTGAGGTATCGCCGGTTCTTTGCGTCGTGACATAGTGGGACTCCTTGTTACCCATTATGCCTGCCCACACACGGAATTCCTGACAGTCCCATGCCCTCCGAGCCGAAGCGTGCCGCGATGTAGCCATCCGGCCGGACCAGCACCCACTCTTCGGGCTGAAGCCCGTAGGCGGCAAGGATATGGCCGCCCTCGTCGATGACATCGCCTCGCTCGCCGACTAGCACGACGCGCAGGCCCGGCCGCGCCGCTGGCGGATGCGCCGCGTCGGGGCCGAGCAAGGTCCAGTGCGGCCCCTGATAGAGCGTGAACAATCGGGTCGGTTGTCCTGCCTGCCCCCGGCAAGGCGCATCTGGAGCCCGGTCGCCTGCAAGAACGGGGGCGTCGGCCGATCCTGGCCTCGACAGCGACGACGAACGATAATGGAGATCCAGTTGCCGAACCTCGCGGTTGCGACGCATCGGCCCATCAAGCGCCTCGCCGAGCAGACGTGTCGACAGGCCGAGCATGTTTGCGGCAATGGGCCGGCGCTCTTCCTCATAAGTATCGAGTAGCAGGTCCGGCGCGCCCTTGAGCACCGCGGCCAGCTTCCATCCCAGGTTATAGGCGTCCTGCACGCTGGTATTGAGGCCTTGCCCTCCCGTCGGGGGATGGATGTGCGCAGCATCGCCTGCCAGGAAAACCCGGCCGACACGATAACGGTCCGCCAGGCGCGCATTCATCACGTAGACCGATGACCACGAAACCGCATGCACGACGATGTCGTTGCGACCGCTACGCTCCCGAACGAGCGCGGTGAGCGTCTGCGGTGACAGATCGAGGTCTCCTTCGCGTGGCACAGGGCCTTGGATCTGGAAAATGTCGGTTCCCATGAGCGGGCAAATCATCAATTGCGTGGCGGCAGCGCCGCGCTGGAAACGGTGCCAGGCGCGCCGCTCGAGCCCGTCCATGCGAACATCGGCGACAAGCGCACGAACACCAAGCGTTTCCCCCGGGAAGGCGATACCGAGGGCCTGGCGCACAAAGCTGCGACCGCCATCGGTACCGACCAGATAGCGGGCGCGGATACGCCGGTCGCCGCCGGCGCCCTCGATACGGGCCGAGACCCCTTCATCGTCCTCGTCGAAACCGACCAGGCTGACTCCGAATTGCACAGCATGTTCGAGTTCGGCAAGCCGTTCGCGCAATACAGCCTCGGTCCGGAACTGCGCGACCATCAAGGGACGGGCATAAGGCTCGGCGGCATCCGGGATCGCCGTCGCCTCGGTCATCAGGGTCTCCTCGAAGCTGCCATCGGCGCGATAGGAGCGGATCGGGGGGTAGGCGCCGCCGCCCGCCGCCAGGCGATCGGCAATGCCGAAATCCTCGAACACCTCGAGCGTGCGAAGCTGGATACCCTTGCCACGCGATCCTCCGAAGGCTTGCGTCTTCTGCTCGATGAGCATGAAGGCGATGCCGCGCCGGGCAAGGTCGATCGCAAGCGCGAGGCCTGCCGCCCCCGCACCACTGATGAGGACATCCGTATCGAAAGGCACGGTATCGATAGGCATTGGCAGCTCCGCGAATCAATGTGTATTACGCACATATATTCCGGGCACCATCGAGGGCAACCATAAACGTGCATAATACACGCGATAGCGAAATCCTGACAGGACTACATGCAGCGCTCATGGACGTGGTCGACGAGATAAATCGTCCGCGCCGCGATGAACGGCTTATCGAAGAAGCTGGCATTCCGCTTGATCGTGCCCTGTTCCCGCTGCTTGCGCGCATCGGTCGCCATGGCCCGATAGGCGTCGTCGAACTGGCGGACCGCACCGGCCGGGATCACACGACGGTCAGCCGTCAGATGACCAAACTCGAGGAACTCGGCCTCATAGAACGCAGTGCATCCGCCAGGGACAAACGAATCCGCGAAGCCGTCGTTAGCCCAAAGGGGCAGGACATGATCTCGGCACTGAGGGCCGCGCGAGAAAGGGTCGCTGACCGCGTTCTGGTGTCCTGGACGAACGACGACCTGGAACAGCTGCGCGGCCTGCTGCGGCGCTTTGCTGACGACCTCATGCAGCGCGAATAGTGGGGGTGTGCGGTGAAGGTCGGGTATTTTCAACGCATATAAGCGGCGATGACCAAAACATCGCCCGACACGGCTCTGCAAGACATCAATGATCTGCTTTGCAGGGGTATTCTCAAGAAGGATTCAGTCGGGTTGTCGCACGGGATCGTCGCTCGTGGAGGAGATCCAAATACCGAACCATGATGTCTGAATTCGATCGGTTGGGCGCAAAAAATTGGAAATCGGTCGGTCTACTCCTGGGGAGCGAAGATCAGGAGCTGAGTGACCGGCAAGGGTCGGGCGCGGACGGGCTTCAAGGTGCCCGCGGTGGGAATGGCTGCCAAGCGCCCAAGTCCGCCGTTCCATGCCTGATCCGATGGGAAAGGGAGCCTACGGTCCGGTTTCTCTTGCCGACCACGTTCGCCGGCGGCTAAGAAGCATGCATCCTGCATGGGCTCGATCCGCCCCACCGCCGCCGTTGCGCTCAACTGGGGACAGGCGCCTCGCCGCTCGAAACTTCAAGCGCAGAGCCGATAACGTACCGCCGGACGGCTCGCCGATGGAACCGCGCAAGCCTTGTGCTCGACCAGCGCGCTCGCCTCGCCCGCCGCCACGCCGGCAAGATGTTCAAGAGCCTGCGGCGCCCGATGAACTGGAAGATCGATCCCGACGCCAATGGCAAATTGTAATTACGAAAAGCGATTGACCACCAATCAAATCGTAACTACAAAAAACCATGATCATCGTATGGGATGAACCGAAACGGCAAGCGAACCTCGTCAAGCACGGGATCGACTTTGCCGATGTGGACGAAGAGTTCTTCCTCTCCGCCCTGGTCATCCCCGCGAAGGACGGACGCTTTGCCGTCATCGGTGAGATGAACGGCACGATCACGGTGATTTTCGCTGTGCTGGGCACCGAAGGCGTCTCGATCATCTCTGCCCGCCCGGCCAGCATTACGGAACGGAGGCTCCTGCCATGACCCACCCGAAACACGCCGCTCCCGGATACACCAAGGCCGATATGGATGCGGTCAGCAATAACCCCGAATGGACCGCCGAGGATTTCGCGAGGGCAAAGCCTTTCGCTGAGGCCTTCCCGGACCTCGCAAAGACGATTCGCGCACGCGGTCCGCAGAAGGCCCCGAAAAAGGTCAGCACCACACTGCGCCTTTCACCCGAGGTGATCGAGCATTTCAAATCCGGCGGCCCCGGTTGGCAGTCGCGGATCGATGCAGCCCTCAAGGATTGGGTGGCTGCGCACTGAGGCCGATTGGCCCCCATCCCTCCCGGTAGATGATGGCAAGCTGCCGGTCCGCTCCTGGGGAGCCGAAATCGGCGACTGAACGACCGGCATTTGTCGAGCACGGAACGGCGAGCCCAGCATCAAGCCTTTGAGCGTCGACAGGTCTGCCAGGCGCCCTTTCAGTCTGGCGAGTGCGTCTTGCTGGAAATGTGAGCGGGGCATAGATGCCCGACCATGAAACCGATCGCTCCCGCCCAAATCGACGACCAGATCATCCGCTTTGCTCGCATCGCGCTCAAGGGTGTGCCCGAGTGGATCGAGGTGGAGCCCTTAGAGGGAAGCATGCAAACCGAGTGCTTCGATAACGTCGATCGGGCGATCCGCGCCCATGGTGGCAAAGCGATCATGGGGTGGATCATTTGGGAAAAGCCTGGCGTGTGGCTGGAGGCAGAGCACCACGCGATATGGGAGCAACAGGACGGCACCTGGCACGACGTTACCCCCACGGTTGATGGGGAACCGCGCATAGTGTTCGTGCCGGATGACAGGGCAATTCGCACCCATCCTCGGTTTGGGCTACCGACCCGCTACGTCTCGATCTCCAAAGACCCGGTGGCCGTCAATGCGATTAAGAAGGCGCAAAAGATGATGGAGGTTCGCGCCGAGATTCTCGCCGCTGGGGGTATCAACCCAAAGCTGATGCCGACGGCGCAACTGGCGCATGAGCGTTTCATCAAAGCGCTGGAAGCGATCGACGCTAAACTCGCAGCGCAGGCCAAGGTCGAAAATGACGACGCGCCGGAGTGATGGTGTGCCTACCATTGTATACGGCGCGCGCGGCGGCAATCTAGAATGCGGAACATCCGGACTTTAGGTTAGAAAATTGACGGCTGAACGACAATAAAGGGTGCGCTGTGATGGGCAAGGCCTCGGACAGAACTGCCGTTTGCAAGCACCATCGCGAACGGCGGGTTGCGGATCAGGCAGCCGCTCGTCGGGCTGCGCCGATTGCACCGGACGGGGACAGCAGCCGAGCAGGTCCAGTCTCCCATCTGGATGCATTAATGGCCACTGGCGTCCAATGCCGGTCGAGCGGCCGTCAAATCGCCAATCCCGGCGCTACGTTGGGAGCCGATTTGCCCGGCTAAGGGATTCGCCCCCACCATGACAGGGAAACCCCTGATGGTCCCGGCATTGCCTCCCGCTATCCCTGTTGCAGAGTGGAAACTAGCGCAAGTGGAGTCCGAAATGGCGAACAAGCGACCCAACATTCTGGTGATCTGGGGCGATGATATCGGCTGGCAGAACGTCAGCGCCTACGGCCTGGGCACGATGGGGTACATGACCCCCAATATCGACAGCATTGGCATGGAGGGCATACGGTTTACCGACCACTACGCACAGCCTTCCTGCACCGCCGGGCGCGCCTCCTTCATTACCGGCCAATACCCGATCCGCTCTGGCATGGTCACGGTGGGTCAGCCCGGCGATCCGCTGGGCCTGCAGCCCGCGTCGCCGTGTCTGGCAGAGGTGATGAAGGAGGCGGGCTATGCGACCGGCCATTTCGGCAAGAGCCATCTGGGCGACCGAAACGAGCACCTGCCGACCAACCATGGTTTCGACGAGTTCTTCGGCAACCTTTATCACCTGAACGTCTCCGAGCAGGACGAGCAGCGCGATTACCAGAACTTCGCCAAGGCCTATTCCGGCAGCGTCGAAGCCTATATGAACAAGTTCGGGCCGCGCGGCGTGATCCACAGCTTCGCCACGGATACCGACGATACGACCATCGACCCGCGCTTCGGCAAGATCGGCAAGCAGAAGATCACGGACACTGGACCGCTGCACAAGGAGCGCATGGAGGACATCGACGGCGCGGAGATCATCCCCAAGGCCCTCGAATTCATGAAGAAGGCCAAGGACGACGACAAGCCTTTCTTCGTCTGGCTCAACGCTACGCGCATGCACCTCTACACGCGCCTCAACGAAAAGTGGCGCTATGCGGCGGAGAAGTACAGCAGCGAGGAGGACCTGCACGGTTCGGGCATGCTGCAGCATGACCACGACATGGGCGTGGTGCTGGACTTCCTGAAGGAAAACGGCCTCGATGAGGATACTGTGGTCTGGTACTCCACCGACAACGGCCCCGAGCATTCGTCCTGGCCCCACGGCGCGACGACGCCTTGGCGCAGTGAGAAGATGACGACCTGGGAAGGTGGCGTTCGGGTGATTTCGATGCTGCGCTGGAAGGGCGTGATCGATGCCGGCCAGCTCAAGAATGGCATCCAGTGCCACCAGGACATGTTCACCACGCTTTCCGCGATTGCCGGCGTGCCGGACGTGTTCGAGAAGGTGAAGGCGGAAAAGAAGCAGTATCTCGATGGCGTGAACAACCTCGACTACTGGACCGGCAAGGCCGAGAAATCGTCGCGCGATCACGTTTTCCATTACAACGAAAGCAAGCTGACCGCGATCCGGATGGGGCCATGGAAGTGGCACTTCTCCACGACCGAGGATTACTACGGCAATATCTCCGGCCGCAGCAAACCGCTGGTGTTCAACATTCGCATGGACCCGTTCGAATCCTACGACAGCACGGATTCCTACGGCCATCTGCTGCAAAAGGTCTCGTGGATGACGAATCCTATGGAGGAACTGATGGAGGAACACCTCAAGACTCTAGCCGAATATCCGCCAGTGCAGGGTGGCAAGTCCTTCGACATGTCCAACGTGGTGGCCCAGTTCCTGAGCCACGGGCACGAATAAGCGCGAAAGACGATGGGCGGCGGCACCCGGCTGACCGGTGCCGCCGCCAACTGCATTTTGGGGGTAGGCGTTCATGCTCGAAATGATCGGCGACTTGCTGCCTCTGGCGATCGGCGTATCGATCAGCCCGCTGCCGATCATCGCGATGATCTTGCTTTTGATGTCGCCGCGCGCGGCTAATTGTGCGCCGGCGTTCCTGCTGGGCTGATGGCGGCGATCGCCACCGCGCTCGTCGCCTTTTCGCTGCTCGCGGGGCTGTCTCCGGGCCGGGGAGGTACTGGCGTGACGGCGGCCTCCATCAAGCTGGTGCTCGGTTGCGGGATGCTGTTCCTGTCGTGGGTTCCTGTCGTGGAAGGAGTGGCGTGCGCGCCCGCGCCGGGGTGAGACCGCGCAACTTCCCCACTGGCTTGCCGCCGTGGAGAATTTCCACATATCGGCTGCCGCGGGCCTGGGCTTAAGATCTATGCCGCCAATCCCAAAAACCTGACGGTGGGGATCTCCGCTGGCGTCGTCTTCGGTGCGGCGAACTTTTCGGGCGGAGCGGCGGTGACGGTTGCCGTGCTCTATGTCCTGCTGGCCTCCAGTACAGTTCTCGTGCCAGTCAGTGCCTTTCTCCTGGCATGGCAACGGGTAAAGCCGTGGCTCGACGAAATGCGTGACTGGCTGACGCAGCACAATGCCGCCATCATGTCCGTGCTGCTTCTTGTGATAGGCATGATGATGGCGGGCAAGGGCCTCATCGCCCTGGCATATACGGCTTCCGCGCCCTGACTTCGGGCGGCTGCGCGGTCCGTCGGCTGCGGGGCAATCTCAGGCAGCCGACATTCCGTTTCCGTCACTCGATATGCTGGGCGAAGGCCAGGTAGCGCTCCTGAAGCTCGTCCTCCTCGCTTTCGCTGAGGTTGCGCTCGGCGAGCTTGATGTCGACGCGCTCGATCTTGCCGCCCTTGAATGCGAAGGGCGGCTTGTACTCGTTCGAAACCGGGGCGCCGCTGTCGCCGCCGATGCCGAAAGTGTCGATGCCGAAGCGCCCCGCGACGGTATTCTCGATCCGCTCGCGGCCAACTTCCTCGTCGTTGACCAACAGGATCGCGTCGCCTCCCTTGCCCAGTCCGCCACCGTCGTAGGAGAAGGCCAACTCGATCTTGACCTTGCCCTTGGGCAGCGGCTTGCCGGAGATGACGCTGGTGCGTTCACGCTCGAACCAGTTGTAGTGGTAGACCGCCTTGCCGTCCTTGACGTAAAGCGAGAACCCGGCGGACTGGCCGCCCGAGGCCACGATCACGCCCTGCGCCTTGCCGTCGGGATTGTCGATTTCCGCAACGATCGAGTGCGAGCGGTTCTTGGTATTGGGCGATGCCGTTTCCGGCAGGCGATAGGCGCCGGGATAATACGTGAATACGGTGCGGTTCGGATCGGCCCCGCCCGGTGAGGGCTTCGGCTCGGCCAGACGGCCAGCACCGCGATCGTCGAGCGGGTAGACGTTGTACTTCAGCGCCTCCTCGTCGAAGATTTTCTTCATTTCCTCCAGCTTCTCGGGATGCTCGGCGGCCAGATCGTTCGCTTCCGAGTAGTCCTCGTCGATGTTGTAGAGTTCCCACTTGTCGTTTTCCCAGTGGCCTGGAGCGAAGTCCTGCCGCCACGGGAAGGTATGCTGGGCGCAGGCGATCCAGCCCTTGTCGTAGATGGCGCGGTTCGAGAAAATCTCGAAATACTGCCGCTCCCGCACCGCGTGGGCATCGGCCGCACCGAAGGTGGAGACGATCGAGACACCGTCCATCGGCTTCTGCTGCACCCCGTTCACGAAATCCGGCGCGGGGATTCCGGCGGCTTCCAACAGGGTCGGCACGATGTCGATCAGGTGCGCGAACTGCGGGCGGATGCCGCCCGCGTCCTTGATCCGGTCGGGCCACGAGACGACCATGGGGTTGCGCGATCCGCCAAAGTGCGAGGCCACCTGCTTGACCCACTGGAACGGCGCGTTGCCGGCCCAGGCCCAGCCGAGCGGATAGTGCGGCTCGGTGTCGGGACCGCCGATCCTGTCGTAGGCTGCCAGGTTGTCCTCGATGGTCGAGGCGACGCCGTTGAGGTTCATCACCTCGTTGACGGTACCGGTAAATCCGCCTTCCGACGAGGCGCCGTTGTCGCCGACGATGTACAGGATGATCGTGTTGTCGGCGTCGGGCAGTTCCTTCACCGCGTCGATCAGGCGCCCGCATTCGCTGTCCGCATAGGCCAGGTAGCCCGCGAAGTTCTCCATGAAGCGGGAGAACAGCTTCTTCTCGTCCGCCGAAAGGCCGTCCCAGTCCTGCACCCAGTCGGGCTTGGGGGTGAGTTCGGTGCCTTCGGGCAGGATGCCGGCGACAAGCTGGCGCTGGTAGGTTTCCTCGCGGACCTTTTCCCAGCCCGCATCGAACTGGCCCTTGAACTTGTCGCGCCATTCGGCGGGCGGGTGGTGCGGCGCGTGGGCGGCACCCGGCGCGAAATAGCAGAAGAACGGCTTGTCCGGCGCGACCGACTTGGAATAGCGGACCCAGTTGATCGCGCGGTCGGTCATGTCCGCCATGAAGTGATAGCCCTCTTCGGGCAACCTGTCGGGCTCGACCGCGACGGTGTTTTCGAACAGGACCGGGTAATACTGGTGCGTCTCACCCGCGATGAAGCCGTAGAAATAGTCGAAGCCCATGCCGGTCGGCCAGCGGTCGAACGGGCCGGCGACGCTGCTCTCCCAGTCGGGGGTGTTATGGTTCTTGCCGAACCACGAGGTCTGGTAGCCGTTGTCCTTGAGAATCCGGCCGATGGTTGCCGTCGACTGCGGGATCATGTTGTTGTAGCTGGGAAATCCAGTCGCCCATTCGGACAGGAAGCCGGTGCCGCAGTTGTGGTGGTTGCGCCCGGTGATCAATGCGGCGCGCGAAGGCCCGCAGATCGCGGTGGTGTGGAAGCGGGTGTAGCGCAGGCCCTCGGCCGCCAGCCGGTCTATCGTGGGCGTGGGCACCGGTCCACCGAAGGTGCTGACCTGGCCGAAGCCGACATCGTCCAGCAGTATCAGCAGGACGTTGGGCGCTCCCTTGGGAGGCTTGGGCAGTTCGGGCCAGGCCGATACGGAATCCTCATAGGACTTGCCGATCTTGCCGGTGAACTCGGGTTCGGGAAGTGGAAGCTTGCTGCGGTCCTGGAGCGCGTCGGGCATCCGTTGTTACTCCTTGAATTCTGGCGCGATAGACACGAGGAATGCCAAGGATGTTAAGGTACCGGTGTTTGATGGCCTATCGGGAGATACCCGATGTCCGGTGCGGAAAATATCAGGAATCGATATTGGACGCCATTCTCCGGCTCAAAACACCGAAGATTACATTGATCGCTTCCTGTTTGATATCCGAGCTTATCGCACATCCACATAACGGGGAGGGCAGCGAGAACGATTAGCTCCGCCGGAATGAACTGTTTCTGCAAGGCGTAAGCCAGTCCACGACGGATCCACTCCGAAAGGCGCGGGGCCGACAATCAGGAAGCCAACTCGGAACGGCGAGGATTAGGTCGCGGCCTGCTGGCCGCCGCCTGCCGTAGCTCAGCCTTCGCCGACGAAGCCGAAATAGACCACGTCATCTCGGCTCCCTGATAGCTGCCGTCGGTTCACCAATTTGTTGATGGACCTGAGCCGGACGTGGGATTAGCCGCCATATTCGTGAGCCGCTACTGGAACCTGCAAACTTCGATGCATGCACTTCATGCATAGCCTCAATCAGTCACGACCTTATGGGAGGAGCCGCCCGTGCCGCCCAATCCATCGAGAGTACAGAACCTCAGTCAGTGGCTTGTTTGCACGGAAGCGCGCCGCTCCGAAACCTCGGTGAGTGGATAGGACGACCTATCTCGCATGGAAGACTTGGCAGCAGCCCTGTCCACAAACATGGGGATTTGTTCGATTCAAAAGTTTTGAAGTTGCTGCTGGCCTGGATGAAGTCGCCCTCAAGGTTTAGGTGACCGTTAGCAAGCTCGTTCGAGCCTTCGGGTGTGATACCGACAAAAGCAATCGAGGAGCTTCCCTTCCCGCTCAGTACGTCCGACATTCCGGGAAGCGTCAGGCTGAGAATGCCGCTGTTGGGTGACGACGGGACTGCTGGCACCTCGACGGCTTCTGCCGGCAGGACGGTGAGTTCGCCGTTCGTGAACGATGTGCAACCATTCAATCTGCGCTCTCGGATGCGGTGATTTATCCTATGTCCGCCGCATATTTCGCGGCGAATATCGTTGCGCTATGCAGTGAATGATGAATATATTCACCGCATAAGGAGCGGTGATTGTGCCCTATATCCATGAACTGACAGACTGGCCGAACCTCATCTGGAACGAGCCAGAACTCTTTCAACCACTTGCTGCCGTGCGTCACCGGCAAGGGCGATTGATCGGGCATATGGAGGCATTGGGCTTTCCTCTGCGTGAAGAAGCTGTGCTTCATGCGCTTACCGAGGATGTCCTCAAATCCAGCGAGATTGAAGGAGAGATTCTTGACAGGGAGCAAGTGCGCTCCTCTATCGCCCGCCGGCTCGGAATGGAGATCGGCGGACTGGTCGAAGCGGATCGTGATGTCGACGGCGTCGTGGAAATGATGCTGGATGCGACACAGAATTATGCTCAACCTCTGACCGCTGAGCGCCTTTTCGACTGGCATGCGGCCCTATTCCCTACGGGACGAAGCGGGATGAGCCGCATTATGGTAGGTGCCTGGCGAGGTATTGAAGGTGGCCCGATGCAGGTCGTCTCCGGGCCGATTGGCCGTGAGCGCATACACTACCAAGCTCCATCATCGGATTTGATGGATCGGGAGATGTCCCGCTTCCTTGCGTGGTTCGAGACTGCCAGGCTCGATCCCGTTTTGAAGGCCGGCGTTGCGCACTTGTGGTTCGTGACGATCCATCCGTTTGATGATGGGAACGGACGCATCGCGCGCGCGATTGCTGATCTTGCGCTAGCGCGTGCGGAAGGAACGGCGCAACGCTTCTATAGCATGTCGGCTCAGATCCGTGCTGAGCGGAAGACGTATTATGACATGCTGGAAACGACGCAGAGAGGCGGGCTGGACATTACGGGGTGGCTGCTCTGGTTCATTGACTGCCTCGATCGTGCTTTCGATAGGGCTGAGTCGATTTTGGCCAACGTCATGCGCAAGGCGAGGTTTTGGGATTCAATGGTGGGCCAGTCGCTCAATGACCGACAGCAAAAGGTTCTCAATCGTGTCCTAAACGGTTTCGAGGGCAAACTGACCAATGCCAAGTGGGCAGCGATGACCAAGACATCCTCCGACACGGCTCTTCGCGACATCAATGATCTGGTTCGAAGAGGCATTCTGCAGAAGGATTCCGCCGGTGGGCGCAGCGCTGGCTACTCGCTCGTAGATGAGGTCAAAATTTCGAATCGTAGCGCCTGAGTTCTATCAAGCGAGACCCGCAAACCGGACGGGCTGCACTTGGAATCGGAAATCACCGGCCGAACGACCGACAAAGGTCGTTCGGCCCTGCTCTCATGGCACTTAATTGTCTGATTGCGGGACGTCATTGGGATCAGGTAGGATGGACCTTCGCGGAGAACGCGTGGCGTTTCACCGCTGTCAGTGGCGTCCCGCAACCAGACAATTAAGCGCTTAACGCCGCCGTTGACACTTCGAAGAAGGGCACGAAGTTATAGCCAACGAGATGGTTTCGTGAAGGTCTTCTCGCCTACCTTTATCCGGTGAGCAGCTTCTCTTTAAGATCGGGATCGCCACCCGCGATTGTTGGCTCGGAATCCTGCAAGCCCTGTTTCGCCGCCGGCAGGCCGACTTTCAGAAGCCTCGTGCGGAAAGGCGACTGACCTGTGATGAACGCCGCGCGTCCGGCAGTGGACGAATTGCTGCCCATAGTAGTCGGTGAACAGCGCACCCTCGCGTGCAAAGCGGTCGATTTTCAGCGTGCTGCCTCTCATCATACCGCGGTGGTAGGCGCTGTGTTTCAGATGCCGACGTCATCGGCCATGATCATGGTGATGTTGGGTTTTGCTCGAGGCTGTCATCGGGCACTCTGGTGATTGCGGCGCACGGTCCGCTTGAGTTGAACCCATAATAATGGCTACGCGCCGAGCGCCACCATAAGTGTTTTCCCCAAACAGTCACAATTAGTGATAAAGTTGAAGTCTGGGAACGTGCGCAAGGCGCTAATTCAAGAATTACTAAGGGTAAATCCCGATGTACTAGGCCATCCCTATGTATCAGCCTTAATGATCGCCTTTCCAGCAGCCAAGGAGGGGATTGTTTTGCCACGAGCGTATTCAATCGCTGCCTTATCCCGGGGACACGCTGCCCATAGAAACAAGGCAGCCAATCACTTGGGGGGCTGCTCGGCAATTGCTCTCGCTATTGGGTTCGTAGTGAGCGCCAGCCCGGCCAAGGCACAGGTGAGTGCGGCAACCTGCACCCCGGTTCCAACGCCGACGCCTTCGGGGCAGGTTCGCGCAAACGCCACCGTGGTCGATGTGCCCGGCGGCACTTACAACCCGTCAACTGCGGGCGCCCCAGCTTTCCTTGCGTACAATGGCGGCACGATAAACGAATCGGGTCCGGTGACGCTCATCACCACCATGACCAACACCGCAACAGTCTGCGCGACCAGCGATGGCGCGGTAAACTTCCAGGCGCCTGGCTCGACCGTGAGCCGCACCGCGGCAGGTGGTCCGGCAATTCGTGCCGAGGCGGGGACGACGATTACCTCCAATGGAACCGCGATCTACACCGCTGCGGGGACCAGCGAAGGTATCCACCTCGTTGGCAGCAGCCTCGTCTCAAATGGCGACGCGATCGTTACGGGGGTATTGCTAGGTACCAGCGTCGCGACACCGGCAACTTTTGGCAAGCCGGTCGACAGCGGGGGCAATCTTATCACAGACCCCGCGCTTTATGTGTCGAACGTGGTGGCGGCTTCGCCCGGGATTAGCGCGTCCGACGCAGTGGTGCGGATCAATGTCGATGGTGCCGGTGCGCTGACCGGAGCCAGCAGCACGATTATGGCCATAGGGACGGGTGCCGCTAACCACGGCATCCTCGCCGCCGGAGCCTCGACGATAAACGCCGGCAACCTGGCGATTACCACGCGTGCCAACAGCAGCAACGGTGCCCTGATTGGCGGCACCTCAACCTTCAACGCCAATAATCTCACGGTCAGCACGAGCGGCGGCAGCGCAAGCGGTGTGGTCTACAACGGGGGCAGCGGGACGCTTTCGGGCTTTGTTGCCACTACCACGGGTGCCAGCGCTTTCGGCCTTCAGGCGTTGGGCGCCAGCGGGACGACGGTCAACGCTTCCAATGTGATCATTCGCACCAGCGGTGCGACTGCGCACGGTGTCAATGCGCTGGCCGGGCGCAGCATCGCCATCACCGGGCCAGACAGCACAGTCACCGTCGCGGGCGGGAATGCGGTTGCATTGCGTGCCGATGGCGCAGGAAGCAGCATATCCGCGAGCGGGACCCGCATTTCGGCGCTTGCCAACGGCGGTACGGGTCTTGCGGCTTTGAACGGCGCAACGGTCACCGCCAATGGGCTCAGTGTCTACACGGCAGGTGGCGGCATCGGCACTCTCGCTCCGGGCGTGCAGATTTCCCTGGGCAGCACTCTGGTTGCAAATGGCTCGAACTTCGTCAGCGGCGTGCTGCTGGGCACCGATTCCACATTGCCGACATACGGCCTACCGGTAGATTTGTCGGGAAATGCCGTGACAGATCCGGCCCGCTTTGTCGGTTCAGGCTCAGGTGGCGCCTACGGCATCCTTATTGCTAACACCGGCGGGACTGCATGGCTCAACGTGGATCCTGCCACATCGGATCCCACGGGATTGTCGAGCACAATCGAGACGTTCGGCAACAACAGCGTCGGTATCAGCGCCTTGCAGAGCGCCACTGCCACGACCGCGGTGCAAGCGGCGAACCTGACGATCACGACTCATGGTTCCAACGCCCATGGCGCCGTTATTCGCGGCACGTCGGGTGGACCCAGTCCAACCGGCCAATTCACCAACCTCACCGTCAACACCTTTGGAAGCTCGGCATACGGTGTCTTCGCTGACGCCACGGGTGCGATCACGCTGCAAAACGCCTCGGTGACTACCGGCGGCGACGCTGCGTCCGGCATTCGCTCCGGAGCCGGAGGCGGCATCATTGCAAGCAATATCGCCATCACCACGCTTGGCAACGGAGGTGCTGCGGCCAATGCCCTGGGAGGAAGCATTTCGCTCGCAAACGCGACGATCCTCACTGCGGGGTCATCTGGCCATGGCATGGCGTCCGGCACCAGTGGCGCGGCGGGGACGTTGATCTCGAACGGAGTCGACATCTGGACGGGCGTGCTGCTCGGGACGGATCCGACCTTGGCCACCTATGCCAAACCGGTCGATGCCAACGGCAATCCGGTCACCGATCCTGCGCAATATGTTGCTTCGGGCGCTCGCAGTGCCAGCGGCTTCTTCATCAACGCAGTTGGTGGCCTCGGCTGGATCAACGTCGATCCGATAAGTGGTGTAGCCACCGGCGCCACCGGCAGTATCTCGACAACTGGCCTCAACTCGCATGGCGTAGACGTTGCGCAAAGCGGGGCGCTGGCAACGGTCACGAACGAAACGATCATGACCCGCGGTACGACGGCCTATGGGGTTTATGCCAGTAATGGTGGAGCCGTTGAGATTGCTGACAGCAGCGTCAGCACGAGTGGGCCGTCTGGCTGGGCGCTTAACGCGACAGTCGGAAGCATCACCGGCACGAACCTGACGATCCGCACCGAGGGCGGCTTCACGGGCACGGCGATCGGTTCCTATGGCGCGGGAGCGCAGAGTGGCGGCAGCATCACACTGAATGGCGGTTCGATCACCACTGCCGGGCTCGTCGGCGTCGGCGCGGCCAGTTTCAGTGGTGCTACCATAACGCTAAACGATGTGACTGTCCGCACGGCGGCCCTCGACACAGGCGGCAGCACCAGTGCTGGGGCCTACGGGTTGAGCGCTCATGACGGCTCGTCCATAGTCATGAGCCGCGGCTCTATCCTCACTGTCGGCCGGCTCGCCATTGGCGCGCGGTCGGTGGGCGCCGGGGCTAGCGTCTCATTGACGGGCCTGCCGATCACAACCACCGGCGAACTGGGCTACGGCTTCGTCGCACATACCGGCGGGTCAGGCGACGGCACTAACCTCACGATCGATACCGGCGGCGTGTGGGGCGTCGGGGGCTATGCGGGCGAGGAAGGCGCATTGACCCTCATCGCCTCGACGATCACGACGCGCGGCGAACGTGCGCTCGGTGTTGCCTCCTACAGCGGTGTGGCGCGGCTGACGGACAGCGAAGTCCTCTCCCTTGGTGCCAATGCCGGCGGCATCTGGTCCGAAGGCGCCGCCGCGCGTTTGATCGCAAGCGGCGCCAATGTGGAAACCCAAGGCGCCGGATCGAACGGCGCGTCGGCCTATGACACGGGCCATTTGTGGATCAACTTCGATCCGGACACCGGCAGCGCGACAGGTGCAAGCAGCACGATCGCCACGTCAGGCCAGGGCAGCTACGGCCTACTCGCCTCCGGTCTTCTGGCCCCAACGATCAGCATACCGCGCCAGAGGCCGGACGGCGATGCGGCTGACGAGTTGGGAGGCATAACGTCCCCGGTGCCTTCCGCCCCTGTGCCGGAGGGGCAATCCACGATTGTTGCCAATTCGGTCACGGTTACTACCACCGGCACCGAAGCACACGGTGCGCGCGCCGAGACTGCAGGGGTGCTCAATCTCACCAACGTCAGCCTTTTGACTTCGGGTGACGGAGCCGCGGGTCTCAATATCAACGGTGCAGGATCGCTCGCCACTTTCGCCGGCACCAACACCATCGTCACGTCCGGCGCGGCGGCCGACGGACTGCTCATTGACGGCGGCGCGAGCATAGCCTTCGACCCGGCCAATCCGTTGCCGCCGATCACCGTGTCGGGCGCGGGGAGCGCCCTGCTTCACGTCGATGGCGCGGGCAGTTCCGCGTCGCTGACAAATATCACCTTGGCAAATGGCGCGGTGCACGACGACATCATCGGCGGTCTGGTTTCGAACGGCGCAACGCTGACGCTGAGCGATGCAACAGTGAACGTCGATGGCAACCGCTCGATTGGCGTGGAAGTACGCGGACCGGGCGCGACCCTAACATCAATTGGCGCCTCGTCGATCCTCACGAGCGGTACGAATTCCGACGTGCTGCTGGTGAGCCAGGGCGCTTCTGTGACGCTCAATGCGTCGAGTACATTACCGACCATTTCCACGACGGGCGCCAACAGCACGCTTCTTCATGTCGACGGCGCGGGCTCGACCGCGCTGGTTGAAGGCATCGCCCTCTCCAACCCGAATGCAACCGCAGGCGTGATCGGCGTGCGTGCAAGCAATCAAGGTGCCGCCACCTTAACGGGCACCACCGTCTCGACTACCGGGCCGTCGCTATTCGCCACCGGCACCGGCGCGACGATTTCCGCTGCGACGTCGACGATCATGAGCAGCGCCGACTGGGGTGCGCATGCCGAGGAGGGCGCGCTCATCTCGCTCGATGGCGCGACCGTCAACAGCCTGGCAAGCGCGCTCAACGTCCTGTCGGGCGCTACGATCAACGCAACCAATTCCAGCATGACTGCGACCGGCGGCAATGCTGGCGGCGTTTTCGTCCATGACGGTACCGCCAGTCTCATTGGCGGCTCGGTAACCACCACTAGCGGTGCCGACAGCCATGCGCTTCTCACGCGCAGCCCAACCAGCCTGATCACCGCGGACGGCGTCGTAGTGAATTCCGCAGGCGAAGGGATCGACGCCGTTTTTGAAAGCCGTGTCACGTTCGCTAATGGCAGCATCGTTAGCACTGGAAATGGAGCAGATGCCGAGGCCAGGTCGACAATAGAACTGACGGCAAGCACAATTGCTACAAGGGGAGCAGGAGCCGCCGGTCTTTCCGCAAGAGATACCGGAACCTTGATAACCGGCACCAATCTCAGCATCGTGACGATTGGGGCCAACGCCCACGGTGCCCACGCATCCACCGGTGGCCGGATCGAGATCGATCCGACGACGATCATAACCTCAGGCACGGGTTCGCACGGCCTATTCGCCGAGGGTGCGCCATCGATCATCACCTCGTCCGGCGATTCGATCTACACGGGGGTCAGGACCGACGCGAACGGCGTGCCGGTGCTGGCCGATGGGGTCACGCCGGCTACCAGTCCGAGCCAGTACGTAAGCTCCGGCGCGACAGGTGCCTTTGGCGCCTATGCGCTCAATGGCGGCGTCATCTGGCTCGACGTGGACGACGCCACCGGCCAGCCTACGACTGCCTCGGGCATCATTCGCACGCTCGGCAGCGATAGCTTCGGTCTGCGCGCGGATGGCGCTGGCTCTGCCATCACTGCCGCCGACGAGAGCGTCACGACCAACGGCCAGCGCTCAGTCGGCGCTTCGGCCGTCAACAGCGGCGTTATCACCCTCTCTGGCGGGTCCGTCACGACGACCAATACCAACGGACTTGGCGCCAACGCGATGGGCTTGCGCGCCGAATCCAGCGGTGTAATCAGTACCTTCGGCACCGCAATCGTCACCAACGGCATTGGCTCGTTCGGCGCTCAGGCAGAAACGGGCGGAACCATCACCCTCGGCGGTGATGCCGACAACCGCACCACCGTGACCACCACGAATGCGAACACCCGCGGCCTGGTCACGACCAGCGGCACGATCAACGCGGCGTTCGCCGATGTCACCAGCCGCAGCCACGGGGCGGTCGCGGAGAATACCGGCCAGATACATTTCGGTGCGGGATCGCCCACGGTCACCGCATCGGGCGGCAACGTCGTCGGGCTCGCGGCGAACCTCGGGGGCCGGATCGATTCGACGGGCCCCGTCATCGTCGACATGCTGGGGGGCCCCACCGGCCTCTCGGCCGGCCGCACTGCCGCTTACATGCACGACGGCGGCCAGATCGCGCTCGGGCCTGGTTCGGTGTTCAACATCGTCGGAGGAGCCGGGGGTGCTGGCATGACGATCGACAACTCGGCCATGACCGCGCCGATCGAAGACCTCACCATCAACCTCAATGGTAGTGGTTTGGGCGGCAACGGATCAGGCGTGGTTGCGATCAATGGCGGCACCGGCGCCTTCGCAAGCCTGATCGTCCAAGGCACGACGGCGGCATCCGGAGCGCTCGCTCGCGGCGCGGGAGCGGGCTTGGCGCTCACCGGCGACAGCAGCATCGCCATCGTCGCGGACAGCCCAAACTATTACGCGATGACGTCGGCGGGCTTTCTGACTCTGGCAACTGGATTCTCGACCAACGCAAGCACCCCGGCTCACGGCGTTGCGGCGTGGGATGGCGCGACCCTTTCCGGCACGGGCACGGAAATTTCCGTGTCACCTGCCTATGCAGCCGGGGCCTATGCGCTGCGCGGCGGCATCGTGACGTTGGTGGACAACCAGATCGGCACCACCGGCCAGGGCACCAGCGGGCTCCATGCCTCCTACGGTACTATCAACGCCACCAAATCCAGCATCGCGACGAGCGGCGGTGGCACCGGTGTGCTGCTCGCATCCGATGCAATTACCCCAGCGGCGGGAAGCAACAGCACGGTCAATATTAGTGACACGACGGTAACTGCCACCGGGCCGGGCACATTTGGCTTCTATTCGCGCAACGCCAATGGCGAGACGCCTAACGTCTTCAACATGTCGGGTGGCAGCCTGTCGAGCCAGAGCGCCGCGGCGATCGGCGCTGCGGGCCGCGCCGACATTGCCTTGTCAAACGCTGCCGAGGCGAGCGCGCCGTTCGTCTTCATCGTTTTCGCGCAGGACTCGTTCCAGTCCAGCGGAGCCGCCGCAACGCGCGTGCCGACCTTGGTCAATCTCAGCGCGACCGGGGCCAGCCAGCTGACGGGGGATAGCGTCGTCCGCGCCGGCTGCATCTACGACAATTTCACCGACGAGAATTGCCTCGAAAGCACCTTCGCAACCGCCAATGTCACGCTCGACGGGGCATCGACCCTGACCGGGGCATTTGAGACCGAGCCGGGCAACACCGCGAACATGTCATTGCTCGCCGATTCGACGTGGAACCTGACCGGCAGTTCGAACGTGACGAGCACGACCAACAACCTCAGCCGCATTCTTTACGCCGCGCCGACCGGTGATCCGACGCTGCTGGCAAGCTATAAAACCCTGACGACCATCAACTATGTCGGTCAGGGCGGGTTGATAAGCCTCAACACGTTGCTCGAAGGCGATGGGGCGCCCTCCGACACCTTGGTTATCGACGGGGGGACCGGCAGTGGAACCTCCAGCCTCCAGATCGTCAACACCGACGGGCTGGGAGCCCTCACTCAGGGTAACGGCATATTGGTAGTCAATGCCGCGAACGGCGGGACCACGGCGCCGGCAGCTTTTGGGCTGGCGGGCTTCGTAATCGCTGGGCCCTACGAATATACGCTTGAGCGCGGCAGCCGGGATGCGAGCGCGCCGGACAGCTGGTTCCTGCGCAATACGCTTGAGCCAACACCCACACCGACGCCGACCCCGACACCAACCCCGACACCAACCCCCACGCCCACCCCGACGCCGACGCCGACCCCAACGCCGACGCCGACCCCAACGCCGCCTTGTGTTATTTTTGGTGAACCCTGCCCAACGCCGACCCCCACCCCGACACCAACGCCGACACCAACGCCCACGCCCACGCCCACGCCCACGCCGACCCCGGCCCCCACACCGCATTACCGCCCGGAAACATCGCTCTACTCGGCGACGCCGGCCTGGATGGGGATCTACGGGCGCCAGATCCTGGGCACGCTGCACGAGCGGGTGGGCGAGGAAGAGCAGCTTCGCGGCAACCCCGCGCTCGGCGATTTAGAGCACTTCAACGGCGTCTGGGGCCGGGTAATCCTGCGCCACGGGGAGTCGCAAGGCGATCCGCTGGGCATCTATGGCCGCAGCCGTCAGGGGCCGTCCTATGATTCCGACCTGGTTGCCTTCCAGATCGGGATCGACATCTACCGCACCGAGGAAAAGCGCGACGACGGGACGACCGGTTCGCGCGACCATGCCGGCCTTATCGGCACCTATGGCAAGATGGACGGCGAGTTCGATCACAACCTTCTCGACGAGCGGTTCGAGGCCGGCAAGATTGACATGAACGCCTGGTCGGCCGGTGCCTTCTGGACGCATTACGAGCCTAGTGGCGCCTATCTCGACGCTGTAGGGCAGCTGACGTGGTACGACATTGAGATGGAGTCCCGCAGGCTCGCGCCCATCGCGACCGATGGCTTTGGCCTCGCGCTGTCGCTCGAGGGCGGCTATCCGCTGCGGCTTGACAAGGACTGGCAGCTCGAACCGCAGGCGCAGCTGGTCTACCAGTCCCTCTCCGTCGAGAGTTTCGATGATCTGGGCGCGACCGTGCGCTTCCGCGATCTCGATTCACTGGTCGGACGCGTCGGCTTCCGCTTCTCGAACATCGACGACGAGATCGAGAACGGCGACTACGAAGGCTGGCTGCGCGGCAACATCTGGCACGAGTTTCTCGGCCAGCCGAAGACCGAGTTCTCCTCAGCTGACGGGTTTGTCGCATTCCAGGCCAGGCCGCCGGTGACTTGGTGGCAGGTCGGCGGCGGCCTCAGCTTCCGGTTTACGCCGAAGGTCACGTTCTATGCCGCGGCCAATTATGACGAAACATTCAATGGCACTACCCACGGCATCGACGGTAAGGTGGGCCTGCGCATCAATTGGTGAATGACTGTTTGCATGGAGCTGAATTGCTACGTCTATCCCGGCTGGGCGCCGCGCATCAGGACGGCCTCATCCAGCCGCGAATGGATGGATGCCACGCCAGAGCGTTTCGCCTATCGCTGCCTGCCACTCAACATCGCCAATTCACACGGCTGGGAAATACTCAGCCCCTGCGGCTTCGAAGCGGAATGGAACGGCGGCTCACGGGTAGAGGACGTCACTGTCAGGCCTGATCCGGGAACCGAGCCTCGTGTCGCCCCGGTCGCGCTGTTTGGACAGGGGACTTTTACTTTTCACGTCGAAGGATTGTTCAGGACCGCCGAGGGGGTGGACCTCTGGGTCGGCGGTTCGCCCAACGCGGCCAAGGACGGCGTTGCGCCTTTGGGCGGGATCATCGAAACCGATTGGACCCCATACAGCTTCACAATGAACTGGCGCTTCACCCGGCCGGGGCACGTAATCCGGTTTGAGGAGAACGAGCCCTTTTGCTTTTTCTTTCCGGTTGAGCGCCGCCTGATCGAAAGCGTCGAGCCCCGTATCGCGCCGATCGAAGAGCACCCGGAATTGAAGCGACAATTCGAGGAATGGAGCGCATCGCGCGATGCATTTCAGCAGGCGGTTGCCGAAACCCGGCCAGCGAACCCAAGCGAGAAATGGCAGAAATTCTATTATCGGGGGCTGAACGCGGACGGCAGCCGGGGCGCCCCAGACCATCGATCCAAGCTGCGGCTCAAGGACTTTGCGTGTGGGGAAGACTTCCATCACGAGACACCCGCCGCTCCTTCATGCCCCGTTGCGCAGCCGGTGCGTCAGCTGGAAGCTCAGCCAAAGGACGGCCCGTCGGCGGACAAGAGCGCCTGGATTTTATCGTCGCTTGAACGCCTGCGCAGCATGGCACCTCGCCGCATCCCGTGCCGCACCGAGATCAGTCGTGAGGCATTCCTCGCTGAACATTACGCAGCGAATTTTCCGGTGGTGCTGCAAGGCGCGGTGCGCGATTGGCCTGCAGTCCAGCGTTGGAACCCGCACTACCTGAAGGACATGATCGGTCCGCAAATTGTCGAGGTGCAATCGGGCCGGGTTGCCGATGAGGATTTCGAAAGGAACATGGACGGGCACCGCACCGCGATGCCATTCGCCGAATTCATCGACCTGATCTGCCAGCCTGATGCGGCCAATGACGTTTACATGACGGCGTACAACTCGGGCGCCAACCAAGCGGCGATGGCTGCGTTGCATCCCGACCTTGGCTTTCTTGATCAGTTCCTCTCACCCGGTGCCGAAGGTAGGCATGGCATGGCGTGGATTGGACCGGCAGGCACCTTCACGCCGCTCCACCATGACCTGACGAACAACCTGTTCCTGCAACTCGTGGGCCGTAAACAGCTACTTTTGGTGGCTCCGGGCCAGACGCCGCGTCTTTATAACGACTATCACGTGTACAGCCGGGTCCGCGATATTGCCGAAGCCGGCCTGATCGCCCGGTTCCCGGATCTTGACGGCGTTCACGTTCATCAAGTCATCCTCCAGCCCGGCGATGCGTTTTTTATACCGGTCGGCTGGTGGCATCAGGTGACGGCGCTCGACTTCAGCATTTCGGTCACTCACACCAATTTCATCTGGCCCAACGACTTTTATCAGGATCACCCGAGCTAAAGGCGGCCAGCCATGCCCTATAATCTCGAAATACCGGGCTTAATGCCCGAACGGGAGCTCAAGATCCTTAAGCGGCTGGCGCCGCTTGACATACCTCGCCCCATTCTGTTGATCATAACCTTATATTGGCCTGTCCGGACTGTCTGAGTTGGCGGCTATTCCCATCACGACGAAGCACCATGTAAGCACCCATCGATGGCGCATGAATGAACGGCAGCTTGCCGCCGTAGGCGCCTGAAAGGAGACTTACCGGACTGTCCCACGTCACGTCGTTCAGGTTCATCGGCTACTTGCTGAACAGACGGCAGCCATCAGGTCTTCGAGATGAGGTGGTCTGCGTCCGCTCCGTCCGACACTGCCGACTTCGGAACGGATCAATTCGAGGGAACGGTGAGTAGGTGCCCAACTGCATCATTCTTTATTCTCCGTCAGCACCCGTCCATTTGCCTGTCGCCATCGAACTGGTGTGGTCCCTCGCCGCTTTACGAAAGTCCGGGTGAGGTGATGCCGGGCCTTCAATGGTGAAGTCGCAAGCGAACGAAACCCCAGCGTCGTCTAGCCCAACCAGGTAGCATGTGCACGGTCCACCATCTCAGATTAGCTTAACATCCGGTGCGTGAACCGGGACCACTTCAATTCCAGGCCGGCATATGAACCGTCGCATGCGGAATGGACCTGGATCAACTTAACGACGCACTTCCAACGGGGCCGGGCGAGGCATAGGCAAGGCATAAGCGGGACAGTCAGGTGCCCAGCGCAGCGGCGAACGGTATGCTCAGCGCAGTACATCGGCGGCATCTATGTACTGCATATGACTTTTCCCACTGGCCCAGCTGCCGCTCTTTTGGAATGCAGGCTCGACACGGGCAATTTCTCCGGCATTCCCACCGAGCGGCGAGCAGGGTACAAAGTGAGGAGTAGAAATTGAGATTTGGGATCGCAGGTCGGGCACTGGCATTTTGGGCCCTGACGCTGACCGGATATCCGGCACTCGCGGCCCCATCACCAACGGATTCGGCTGCCAGAGCGGCGCCAAACGTAAGGCCACCCCTAGTATCAGCGGATTTCAAGGTGCCGCATTCGGCCGAGGCAGAGGGCTTCAAGCTCGTTCCGCTCGGTCCGTCTTTGGTGGGCATGGATTTCGACGCCTACATGTCATCCATCGAGCACCTGCAAAAAACCTTCAGCCGCAGTCCCAACTGGCCTCACAAGGGCATCTCGAGCGTCGATGCCCTGCGTGACATGGAAAACGAAGAGGCCCGATTTAAGAACCGCCAATCGTTTGCCTACGCCGTGCTTACGCCGGACGGCAGCCGCGAGCGCGGTTGTGTCTACATCGCGCCGAGCGCCGTAAACGGTTACGATGCCGTTGTCCGGATGTGGGTAACGAAAGCCGACTACGACGCAGGCTTTGACGCGGAGCTTTACAAATGGGTGACCGATTGGATCCAGACGGCTTGGCCGTTCAAAACGGTCGCCTATCCCGGACGCGCCGTCGATTGGGAGACCTGGGATGCCCTGGTCGCCGCGAACAAGGCGGCCTCGAAGACTGAGACACCCTGAAGACTCGAACTGCCGCAAAAAGATCACGCGCTGGTGATTGGGAAGCGTGGCCACCTGTCAGTGAAAATCGCGAAATTGAACCGCACAACCTCCTCCCGGTCGCGGCCATCGGCAGGATGTGGCCAGGAGCCTGTTTGTTGGCTTCGGGCTCCAGCCCTTGTCGCCCCGGTCGGGGTCGCCGCCGCGAAAGGCGCCTTCACCACGGCCGACGCGGTGCGGGAAGGACATCTCGCCGACGCGGTGCAGGAGGTCGCCATGATCGATGATGCTCCGCTCGCAGATGACGTGTATCACTACCTCGCCATCGTCCAACAAGGGACAGCGCAAGAGCGCGTTTGCTTGGGTCATTGCCAGGAACGGTGCCCTTTTCCGCTGTATTGAGCACCAGGGCGTTGGGACTGGGAACGCCGTTCAGGAACAGTTTCAACTGGCCCGTCCCCGCGGACGCGGAACAGGCTGGCATTGGAGTTCTGCCAGGCGGACTGGGTGGAAGGTCCCCAGTCCTCAGACCACGCTTGAAACCCGAAATCCGCGTCCCACCCTAGGTCGGTTCTGAGCTGGCTCTCACGATCAAAATCATGCGAAATCAGGCGGCCTGAGCTCAAGCGTGCGTCCGTGCGGCGGTACACCTACCAAAAACAATGGACCGTCGTGCCTACTGGAAAACCGCCGTTGCGATTGTTGTACTTGCGAGCGAGAACCAGGCCTACCTTATCGGCCTTGCCTTTCAGGCATCCTCTCCCAAAAGCCTATAAGTCAGCCTTCGTGCCAGCTTTTTTTTGATCGGCAGCATCGGATGCTGCGGAAACGCTCAACCAGCTATCTCACTTCGATTTCGCCCTAGTCGTTTCGCTGCGTATAGCGGCTTATCTGCGGCAGCGAGCCACTCCTCCACCGACAATATGCCCGGCCCCACCTCAGCGATCCCGAAACTGGCGGTGACCATCAGCATCTTGTCGCCCGGCAGCGAAATCGGGTGATCTTCAAGCTTCTTGCGAAACCGTTCGACTGCAACATGTGCCGCGTCCACGTTCGTTTCCGGCAGCAGCACGGCAAACTCCTCGCCGCCGAGCCGTCCCAGGGTATCCGCATCGCGTTTCAGTTCGGTCACAAGGCGGACAACTTCGCGCAGAACGCAGTCTCCCGCCGCGTGGCCATGTGTGTCGTTTACCGCCTTGAAGTGATCGAGGTCTGCCAGCACCAGCGTACTAGGGCGGCCAAAGCGATGGAATCGGTCGATCTCCACCAGCGCGCGCTCGGCAAAAGCTCGCCTGGTAAGAGCACCGGTCAAGACATCGCGCTCAGCGATCCGGCGCAGTTCCAGCTGCGTTTCGACGATCCGCGCGAGGCTCTTCAGCATCGTCACTTCGGTTTCGGTGAAGTGTCTCGGCTGCTGGTCGATGGCGCATAGCGCCCCGACGTTATAGCCTTCTGGCGTTGTCAGCGGAATGCCGGCATAGCTGCGGATGTTGGGATCCCCGGTCACCAAGGCATTGCCTGCAAAGCGCGCATCGTCGAGAGTGTTCTCGATCAGGAAAGGCTGCGTGTCCTTGATCGTGTGAGAGCAGAACGAGAGGCTGCGCGGCGTCTCGCTGGCATCGAGGCCGGCCCTGGCCTTGAACCACTGGCGATCGGCATCGATGAGTGACACGGCGGCAATGGGGACATTGAGTATAGAGCGCACCAGGGAGACGATGTGCTCGAACGGCTCTTCCGCTTTCGTGTCGAGTATCTCCAGGCGCTGCAGGGCCGCAAGCCGTCCAGGCTCATCCTCGAGGATCGGCACACCCGTCATGCCCTCGTCTCCTTTATCTCCAGGTTTATGCTGGCTTACAAACTAAGGGCATAATTGCCGAGTTCCAGTCCGGATCGGCTGTGTCGTGCTTCGCTGCGGGCCGCTTTAACAAAAGCGCTACCTCGCCCACGGGCTGGACGACCTGCCGGGTAGACGCCATGCCGCCGTTATGAACGACACACTGACTGCCGCGATCCTGCATGCCGTCGAGCGCGCCCCGCAATGGGTGCGCCGCGACCTGGATGCAAAAAACCCTGCCTTTCCGCAGCCCCGCTGAAGAGACCTTCGCGGCCAGGATCTCCAGCGCCGGACGCGCTGTTGTCAGTGCCGGCGGGAGAGATGAAGATGGACAGAACGATAGCGAGGTTTGAAGCCGCCTCTTCATGGTGCCGCGATCTTGGCCCAGCATCGCCGCCTCTTTGGAGACGGATCGCGGCATTGGCAAGCCGATTGAAGCCGCCTGCCACGCTCCGGTTGGTGCCCACTCACCTGGTGCTCACAAGGCAAGCGGGCTAAATGGAAGCCGGGCGACATCGGCTCAACCGATGCCGCCCTTCCCATCACCCGTTAAGCTTGTCCTTGACCGCCTTGGCGACGGTGAAGGTGAGCTTCTTCGAAGCCTTGATGGTCATGGCTTCACCCGTCGCTGGATTACGGCCTTCACGCTCCGGGCTGTCCTTGACCTTGAACTTGCCGAAACCGTTAAGCGACACTTCCTCGCCCTTTGCAGCTGCCTCGCCGATCGCCGCAAATACTGCGTCGACGATCTTGCGTGCGTCTGTCTTGGCGATGCCGTGGTCGGCAGCGATGGCGTCGGCGAGATCGCTGTTGTTCATAAAAAGTTCGTCCTGCTGATGTCTGTTCTAACACCCCGACCCATTCAAAGGCCGGATCGGCGCTGTTCCAACATGGCGCAAGCCCCTCACCGTTCAAAGCCGCACACTTCATCCAAACCTTTGCTCAAGGCAGGTTGTCCACAGCCTGTCGTGGAACGGCGATACAGCGCGCCCAATGCCGCTAGCCCCGCCGCTCGCACTCAAGATGGGCCACCAGGGCGTCCAGAACCCGTCGCAGGCCGTCGCTCGATCACCCGATCCCGCGCATCCGCTACAGGCAGCCACGCACGCCGCCGCTCGCGCATCTCGGGCCGCGCGGCTCGTTCCTCGACAACCTCAAGCGGAAACACTGTGGGTCGGCTGAGGTCGGCAGGCCTGCGAGCAAGAAGGGGACGCCTGGCGATATGGCCGATTACGCCGCCTTCCTCGAAAGCCTCGGCAGCAGCACGTTCGGCAGCCGTTTCTCCAGCCTCGATCTTCCTCGTCCATGACCCATTTGCCCCCGCGGCGCGATGTTACCACCAACACCTCGCAGGTGCCGCCAACCAACCGATATGGCAAAGCTCAGACCTCGCTTCGCATCCTCCTTCGCCGGTCCATTCTCATTTGCCCAGATCGGCGCTGCGGAGCCGATCGTGAGATCACGGCGTTCATGGCAGCATGGCCGGAGCGAGCGGCCAATAACGTGGAGCATGATCGTTGACCGAGTGGATAACACAAATGATCGAGGACATGGGTTATCTGGGCATCGCGCTTCTGATGTTCCTGGAAAACGTGTTTCCGCCGCTACCCTCGGAGGTCATCATGCCGATGGCCGGCTTTACGGCAAGCGAGGGCAAGCTCAGCCTCCCCGGCGTACTTATTGCCGGAACGGCTGGCACTCTTCTCGGCGCGGGCTTCTGGTACGTCGCGGCGCGCACCTTGGGAGACGAGAGGCTGAAACGCTGGGCCTGCAGGCATGGGCGCTGGATCACGTTGTCGCGGAAGCAGATCGACGAGCTCGAACAGCGCTTTGAGCACCACAGCCGCTGGGCGGTCCCGCTTGGCCACCTCGTTCCCGGCATTCGAACACTGATTTCCATTCCGGCGGGGATCTTTCGGATGGGCCTCGGCCGCTTCCTGTTTCTCACTGCGCTCGGCGCCGGCGTTTGGACGAGCGCGCTGGGCACTGCCGGATATGTCCTCGGCCGAAAGTTCGATGAAATCGACCGCTACCTGGGTCCGGCGAGCACCGCGATTATGCTCGCGATTCTCATCGCCTACCTCTACCGGATAATCCGGTTTCGAAAGGCCTGAAAGCCACCTAACGAGGTCGTGGTTCCTGTAGCCCGAGCGCGCTGGCGGACCGTTGCCGCGCCCGAATAAAATCCGTTCATTGCTCGGTGGTTGCCGCTCCTCTACCGTCCCCTGCCTCCAGGCTCAGATACTTTTCCAAAGGCTGCGATGCTTTGATTCCTATGCGTAGAAATGTCTGATTTCCAAGATCCACAGGATGGAATAAACACGTGGCGAGAAGCAAACGCTCCAAAGGGCGGCTGGCACAAATGCGGCGGCGGCGGGTTGTCTTGTGCATGCGTCGCAGTCAAGGAGATTTAGGTGTCGTCAGATGAGCAGCCGTCCCTTCTCGCCTCAACAGGCATTTCCGGGCTCGACGCTGTACTGAATGGCGGCCTAACGCCTGAGCGCATGTACCTGGTGGAAGGTACGCCCGGCACTGGAAAGACAACGCTGGGCCTCGGCTTCCTGCTCTCGGGCGCCGCCGTTGGTGAGCTGGGCCTCTATATCACGCTGGCCGAAACCGAAGTCGAACTCCGTGCCGTTGGAAAGTCGCACGGTTGGTCACTCGACCAGTTGCACCTGTTCGAAATGGTTCCAGCGGACGAGTTTGCCGAGGAACATGAGCAGACATTGCTTCATCCTAGCGAGGTCGAGCTAGGCGAGACCGTTCGCAACATCATGGCGAAGGTCGATGAGGTTCGTCCTGCGCGGATCGTACTGGACAGTCTATCCGAACTGCGTCTGCTTGCTCAAAGTCCGATCCGCTACCGGCGTCAAATTCTGGCCCTCAAGCATTTTTTCTCGACCCGTGCGTGCACCGTTCTGGTGCTCGACGACCGCGGTGCGAGCGGAAGCGATCTGCAGCTGCATAGCATTGCGCACGGCGTCATCTCGCTGGAGCAGACGCTGGCCGGGTTCGGTGGACAGCGGCGGCGGCTCAACGTCGTCAAGATGCGTGGTGTAAAGTTCCGTGGCGGGTACCATGACTTCGAAATCAAGCGCGGTGGTCTTTGCGTTTATCCCCGCCTGGTCGCCGGAGACCATGACACGGTTGACGGGGGGGCGACGATGACGACCGGCTCGCCAGAGCTCGACACATTGCTCGGCGGTGGGCTCGTGCCCGGTACCGCCACCTTGCTGACGGGGCCCGCTGGTGTTGGCAAGACGACGACCTCAGTGCAATGCATGGTGGCAGCGCTAGAGAGAGGAAGTAAAGCCGCCTATTTCCTGTTCGATGAACGTGTGCCCACGCTAATGACGCGAAGCGCGGCACTCGGCATGGACATTCGGCCCTATCTCGAAAACGGGCAGTTGCTGCTGCAGTCGATTGATCCGGCAGAAATGTCGCCTGGCGAATTCGCCGGATCGGTTCGCGCCGCGGTCGAGGAGCATGGCGCCAGCGCCGTCGTGATCGACAGCCTCAACGCTTATCTCCAGTCGATGCCGAACGAACAGTTCCTCATTTTGCAGATGCATGAAATGCTGAGTTACCTCGGCCAGAAAGGCGTGGTGAGTCTCCTTATCCTTGGCTTGCACGGCGTGACGGGTGATGTCCGTTCGGATGTCGATCTGAGTTATCTCTCGGACACGGTCGTCCAGCTACGCTATTTCGAAGCGCACGGGGAAGTCCGCCAAGCGATTTCCGTCATCAAAACGCGGACCGCCAGGCACGAACGGACGATACGCGAGTTTCAGATAGGCAGCAGCGGGTTGCAACTTGGCGAACCGCTCCGGCATTTCCAAGGCGTGCTGACCGGCGTGCCAACCTTCTCGGGCGAGGCAAAGACACTGATGGCAAGCCAGACGGATCCGGACAGTTCGCGGGGATAGGATGAGCCAGCTCGTCCTGATCCTGGCGCCGCGCGGCCGCGATGCGGCGATCGCGGCCAATCTGTTCGCACGCCATTCGATCGCGGCGCAAGTCTGCGCTGATGCGGGCGAGCTTGCTTGTCGGCTGGAGGATGGTGCAGGCGCCGTCCTACTCACCGAGGAAGCGCTCGTAGGACCGAACGCTCACGAAATCGCGCGCTGGGTCGCTGGGCAGGAAAGCTGGTCGGACATTCCCTTCGTGGTACTTGCCAACGGATCGCGGTCGCCCCGGACAGTGGCAGCAGCCGATCGCCTTTCCGAATTGGGCAACGTCGTCCTGCTGGAGCGACCGCTTCACGCCGAGGCTATGCTTGGCGCCATTCGCTCCTCGTTGAAAGCCAGGGCCCGGCAGTTCGAAATACGCGATGCCGCGCGGCTGAGTGCGGCACAAAATCGGGTCCTCGCGCTTGCGGTCGAGGCGGCGCCGCTGAGGACCACTCTGAATGCCATCGTGCTCGAAGTGGAAGCTCTGTCGACATCAGGGGTCGTCGCCTCGATCCTGCTGATGGATGAGGATGGCCGGCACCTGCGCCACGGCGCCGGTCCAAGCCTGCCGGATGCGTATAACGAGGCAATCGACGGCATCGGGATCGGACCTGCCATCGGTTCCTGCGGTACCGCAGTTTACCGTAAGGAACCTGTATTCGTCGCGGATATAGCATCTGACCCGCTTTGGGCGGACTTCCGCGATCTGGCGCTTTCCCACGGCCTTAGGGCTTGCTGGTCTCTCCCGATTGCTTCTGTGGAGGGCGAAACTCTGGGCACGTTTGCGATGTACCACCGCGAGCCGCGCGCGCCCGTCGCAGCGGACCTTGCCATTGTCGACTTCGTGGTCCGTACGGCCGGCATCGTCATTGCGCGGGCGCGGACCGAAGATAAACTTCGCGCGAGCGAGGAAAGATACCGGCAGATTGTCGAAGGCGCCGAGGACTTCGCTATCGTGACGCTTGATCCCGAAGGGGTGATTACCGGGTGGAATAGTGGGGCGACGCGGATTATTGGCTTTGCCGCGCAGGAAGCCCTTGGTCGGCGCGGCGACATGTTCTTTACCCCTGAAGACCGAGCAGCCAATGCACCGGCGGATGAGATGGAAAGGGCTGCTGCCCAGGGCCGGGCGGTCAACGAACGCTGGCATGTTCGCAAAAACGGCCAATGGTTCTGGGGATCGGGCCTGACCATGCCGCTCGCCCAACGTGACCGTGGTTACGTTAAAATCTTCCGCGATCGCACGGCGGAACATGAAGCGGAGGCAGCGCTGCGGGAAAGCGAAGCGCGTCTGCGCTTTTTTGGGACGTTGGAGGAAAGGCTGTTCGGCGCCGCCACGGCGACCGAGGCGATGCGGGCGGCGGCCGAGATGCTGGGACAAAAGATCCACACCTCACGATGCGCCTACGCTGACGTCGATGCTGACAATGACCTTTTCTGGATCCGGAACGATTATACCGCGCCCGGCACGGACAGTTCGGTCGGGACCTATAGCCTCGAGCTCTTCGGGCCACGCGCCGCTGCCGACATGCGGCTTGGGCAAACGCTGGTCATCAATAATGTGGCAGATGAGCTCGAGCCCGAGCAGGGTCGCGCGATGTTCCAGTCGATCGGTATCGAGGCGATCGTTTGCTGTCCCCTGGTCAAGTACGGCCGGCTGGCTGCGATGATGGCCGTACATCAGGACCGGGCGCGAGAGTGGGCGCCGAACGAGATCGCGTTGATCCGAGAAGTTGCCGAGCGCTGTTGGGCACATGTCGAGCGGGTCGGTGCCGAAGCGCGTCTTCGAGAGAGCGAGGAGCGGCTGCGGCTGGCCGTCGAAAACGCCGAAATCGGTTTCTGGGATGTCGATGTCGTCAATGACCGGCTCATCTGGCCCGCTCGGACCAAGGCCATGTTCGGCATCTCGACCGAAGTCCCCATCACGATGGAAGACTTCTACGCCGGTCTCCATCCCGATGACCGCGCCGCCACGATTGATGCCTATCTGGCAGCCGCCGATCCCTCGGTACGTGCGCTCTACGATGTCGATTACCGCACTGTCGGCAAAGAAGACGGCGTCGTGCGCTGGGTCGCTGCCAAGGGCCGAGGTATGTTCGATGCCTCGGGCCGATGCGTGCGCGTCGCCGGGACCGCACTCGAGATCACGGCGCGCAAGGAGGCCGAGAACGCACTTCGGGAACTGAATGCAACGCTTGAGTCCCGCGTTCTGGAAGCTGTTGCGGAACGCGAAGCCGCGCACGATGCCTTACGGCAGAGCCAGAAGATGGAGGCAATGGGCCAACTGACCGGCGGCGTTGCGCACGATTTCAATAATCTGCTCACACCCATCGTCGGCTCCCTCGATATGCTTCAGCGTAGAGGCGTCGGAAACGAGCGTGAGCAACGTCTGATTGCCGGCGCCGCGCAGTCGGCGGAGCGCGCGCGAACGCTGGTGCAGCGTCTTCTCGCGTTTGCCCGGCGACAGCCGCTCCAATCCGTACCTGTCGATATCCCTGAGCTGATTGCCGGCATGGGCGATCTCGTCGCCAGCACGACCGGGCCGCAAATCGAGGTCGTGGTGGAAGTGGCGGAGGATTTGCCACTTGCCAAGGCCGATCCAAATCAACTTGAGATGGCACTGCTCAATCTGTCCGTGAATGCACGTGATGCAATGCCGGATGGCGGGACGCTGCGGATCTCAGCGATATCCGAACGCATAAGTGCCAGGCATCATTCCAGGCTGCCCCCTGGTGAATATATCCGCATCTCTGTCGCCGACACGGGCATCGGAATGGATGACGCAACGCTCGCTCGTGCAATCGAACCATTCTTTTCGACGAAGGGCGTAGGCAGAGGGACTGGCCTTGGTCTATCCATGGTGCATGGCCTTGCCTCGCAACTCGGTGGCAGCCTTGCCATCAACAGTCGGGTTGGGATGGGCACAAATATAGAGCTGTGGCTTCCAATCAGCACGAAAATTGCCAAAGAACCGTCGGACATCCAACGTCCGGCATTCGAGGCCGAACATCGCGGCGTGGCACTGCTGGTCGATGATGAAGAGCTCGTCCGCATGAGCACGGCAGATATGCTCGCGGACCTTGGTTATGTTATCGTGGAAGCCAATTCGGCAGAGGACGCTTTGGCCGTGCTGGAGCGCGGCCAGCCCGTTGACATCGTGGTTACCGACCACCTCATGCCCCGTATGACAGGGACAGACCTCGCGCGACACTTGCGACTTACCCGACCGGCATTGCCCATCTTGCTCGTATCTGGTTATGCCGAACTAGAGGGCATAGATGCCAAACTGCCTCGATTAACCAAGCCCTTCCGGAAAGATGAACTCGCAGCAACTCTTGCTTTCCTCGTAAAGTAAAACTTGACACCTACTTGGCGATTAAGTGACCTCAGTTCTGCATTAGCGGGGCACACCAATCAAAAACATTGCAGATTTACTCTAAAAACTAGTCCATTCCCGATGCTGACTTGATACTCTCTGCACAGAGGGATCGATTGAATCGCGCATAGCGCCAAGCTCGTCCAGGTAACCGCGCAAACGCCCATCGCCCAGTTCGGCTCTTCTGACCTGAGCTCCCTTTGCAAGTTCGTCTAGGCGCAGCTGCGCCTCTTGCCTGGAGACTTTCGTCAGAAGTGCGGACAGAAGGTGGCGCATGGCAAACTGCGCACCCTCGCTCTCGATCATGGCGCGCTCGAGAACCTCCATGCGCCTTTCAATTTCGTTGGACATAGCTGTAAGACCGCATCGCTGCTGCAAAGAAAAAGCGATTTTTGGCGACCTAGGAGACATTGCGAGAGTAGCCGATCTATTGCGCGGCTATCTTACGCGCCCAGACTGTGCGTTCTAGTCATCTGGAATACAAGCGATAAATCTTTCAATCATCGCATTTACATGAGGCTAGGGCAGAGCGGCAAATGGTTCCTGTCGAACACAACGCCGTGCGACACAGGAACCCGCTTGCCGCTACCTTGGTTGCGCAACTGCTGAACATGGGTGGTGCCGATGGCTGCTCCGCTGACGATCGTCGTGTTCGTCATGACCAACGAATCTAAGACAAATCCATCCTCGAGAAGGCTCTGAAGATGGACGGCGAATGATGAAGTGACTGAACCGGGCGTCCGACAATTCATTCCTCTTCTTCATCACCCTCCCGCTCGAGGGCGTCAACATCTTCGCCGATGTCCTCCAGCGCTTCGCGGTGACGCATGGTGGATTGCGCCTCGATGTAGACACGACGGACTTCGGGGAACTCCTCTCGAATGCCATCTTCCACGTCGGAAACGATACGCTCGACGGTGCCCGCAAGCGTATCGTCCACGAAGTCTGCCGAGGCCAATACCAGGACTTCGGAAGGCCCGAAATGCATCGTGCGGACCTCGTTCACCTGCTCAATCGGCTTCACTCTTGCGAGGATTTCGCGAAGACGTTCTTCGATTGCCGGGTCTGCCGATTGCCCGGTCATCAGCACATAGCAGCGCCGGGCCAGGCTCAAGGCCGTGATCGCAAGGATCACGCCGATTGCAATCGACGTCCAACCGTCGATAACTGGCATGTCGAGCAAAACCGCCAAACCGATGCCGAGAAGCGCTGCGCCAAGACCGGCAAGGGCAGCAGTCTCTTCGTAGACGACCGCGAAGATGGTGGGGTCTCGGTGCGTCCGGATCGTTTCCAACATTCCTAGCCCGCGGCGCTTCGCGTCGGTCCGCACTTCGCCAAGCGCGACCCTAAGCGAAGAGCCTTCGAGGGCAATGGCGACCAGCAGAATAAGGATGTTGACCCATGCGCTCTGGATCGAGGTCGGATGAACGACCTTCTCGGCGCCCTCGTAAATGGCAACCCCTGAACCCAGAGCAAACACGGCCATGGCCACCACAAAACCCCAGAAATAGAGCCGCAGGCCATATCCGAAGGGGTGCGACGCATCTGCCGGGCGGCTCGCATCCTTGATGCCGTAGAGCAGCAATACCTGATTACCCGTGTCGACGAGGCTGTGAATGCCCTCCGAAGCCATAGCGGATGATCCGGTGTAGGCGGCTCCGCAGAACTTGGCGATTGCGATCCCGGCGTTAGCTGCAAGGGCTGCATATAGGGTGCGTTTGGAAGCGTGTGCGGACATGATCGCCGCTATGGCCCACATGAACCCATCTCGCCAGCACTACCACTGATGCCCGTTTCAAGCACCTATCAGGGATGTTTGTAAATCGGCTACAAAACCTCAATTCGGGATCGTTGGGCAGCGTTTGGAAAAAGCCCCCGTTTTCGACCTCGTCAAAAACTACCAAATTTGGTGGCAGCCCGCCGCAATCGCGCTGCCTCGGTTCAGGCGACGCCGTCAGAGCCGGCGTATACTGCTCCGCGGCTGATCTCGATGCCTGCCGGTGATCCATCAAGCGAGCGCAAGAAGCACAGCTTGATTGGCCGCCAACAAAGGCTAAGCAGTGGCTATGACGGCATCCGATCTCGAACAGCTGCTTATCGCCCGCCTTGTCCGGGAAAGAGGTGGCTCTTCGCAAACATGGCGGCGGGCACTTGGCAAGGTCATCGTGCGCGACACGAAAACGCATCCCCATTGCAATTGGGATGTCAGGCTTAGCGGGACCGATACGCAGCGCGCTGCGATCGAGCGACTGCTCGACGACGTGCGACTTGAATACTCGATCGTGGAAGCCGGCTGAACCCAATGCGATAATCGCTGGCAGAGCGGTCGTAAAACAGCGCATTTCGGTGCCGTGACAGTTGCTGTCCGTTCACCGAACGCGTTAGCCTGAACGGCCTACCGTAGGCTTATCCGGGCGCCTAAATTCAAAATGGTGAACGACCGCTTCAACCAGAATACGACGCCTTCGGCCCTTGCTCCGGCTGCGCTCCGAGCGGAGGAGGCTGCAAATCGCTCGGGCTGGTAATAGCGAGGTACTGAACCGCGCTGCGGAGTTCGGCCGGGCAAATCGATCATTTCGTCGTCTATGTAGCCTCAGCCCCATCCGGCGGGTCATACCCTTCTATATTCGGGTGGCCCATTGTATGAAAATGGACGGCCGCGTGCCGGTGCGGCGACTGGTCGCAGCTGCCGACAGGGCCGCAGCTAAGGCAGATGCGCGGGTGCAGCCATAGGCTGCCGATTGGAAGGCTCTCCTCGCAGCCGCGCGCTGGGCGTGACGCGCTATATGGCGCTTCGCTGCTTGCACGACGTCATGGCCGCTCTCCCTTCATTTCAGCGATTTTTATGTGGATCTGGGCGATGACGGCGGCCCCTTCACCGACGGCCGCGGCAACCCGTTTCGTCGAGCCCTTCCGAACGTCGCCAATCGCGAATACGCCAGAAAGGCTGGTTTCAAGCGGCAGGGCGCTGCTGCCGGTCTCCACAAACCCTTTTGCATCAGTCACCACGCAGCCGCCAAGCCATGCCGAATTCGGGTCGGCGCCGATGAACAGAAACAGGTGCCGGATGTCACGGCGGTGGAGAGTACCGGTCGCAAATTGCCTGAAGGTCGCAGGGGCAAGCCCTTCCCCATCGCCCGAAAGCGCAACCACTTCGCTGCCCACATGGATCTCGACATTGGGCAGAGCCGCGATGCGTTCGATCAAGTAGCGGGACATTGTCTCCGACAGGTCCCGCCTGACGAACAAATGCAACCGCTTCACTTGCGGCGCCAGGAAGACGATAGCCTGTCCGGCCGAATTCCCGCCTCCGACGAGCGCCACTTCCCGTCCAGCACAGAGCCGCGCTTCGACCGGCGATGCCCAATACGACACACCGCGCCCCTCGAAACCGGCAAGATCGGGAATGTCCGGCCGGCGGTAGCGAGCGCCCGACGCGATCACGACAGTGCGTGCCTGGAGGCGCCGATCGCCGGCAAGCTCCAGCGCCGGCACAGCGGAAGAGCAGTCCAACTTCTGCACGCCAACCGGCACGGCAATCTCTGCACCGAATTTCAGCGCCTGGTTGAACGCACGCCCGGCGAGCGCCTGCCCGGAAATCCCGGTGGGGAAGCCAAGATAATTCTCGATCCGCGCTGACGATCCGGCCTGCCCGCCCATCGCGCGCTCGTCCAACACAATGGTCGACAGACCTTCCGAGGCTGCGTAGACGGCTGCAGCAAGCCCCGCAGGGCCGGCGCCTACAATCGCAACATCGTAGACCGTCGAAGGGTCCAGATTGGGGGTCATGCCCAGGCACGCAGCAACCTCCACATCGCTGGGCCGGCGCAGCATGTTTCCATTGGGACAGACGACGAGCGGCAGTTCTTCGGGCAATACGCCGATCCGCTCCACCAGTGCCTTGCCCTCCTCATCGGATGCAGCATTCAAGACAAGGTTGGGATAGCCGCTACGCGTCAGGAAGCCCTGAAGCCGCACGATCTCTGCGCTATCGGGCACACCGATCAGAATCGTCCCGGCGCCCCCTTCGGCAATGAGCGCAACCCGCCGCAGGATGAGCGCGCGCATCACCGTCTCGCCCACATCGGCAGAGCCGACCATGAGTGCGCGGAGATGCGCGGCATCGAACGGCAGTGCCGTGCAGCCGTCCGGCCCTGCGTATCCGGCGGCGATCGATGGCCGTCCGGCAAGCTGGTTCACCTCTCCCGAGAACTGCCCCACACCGTGCGTGGTGATCGGCGCCTCGTGGCTGAGACCATCACGTCGCACGACCTCGATCGTGCCCTCTAGCACGAGCCAGGCCGGTGCGCCCTCGGCGCCGATCGCATAGACTTCCTCGTGCGGCTCGAAGCGGCGTTCCGGCCCGCTGCAAAACCGGCGCGCAATCGCGATCTGCGCATCGTCCAATACGGGAAACATCTGATGTTCGCGGGTACCCAGCGTGTTCATGTCGCGTCTCGCTTGCAATGGCCAGAACCCGGCCGCCCACCTTGTCATCCAAGGATCATCCACCGGCGGCGCAGTATTGCGCCGCCGGCGCGACGATCAACTACGGACGAATGCCAGCAGATCGGGATTGATCATGTCGGCGTGCGTCGTCAGCATTCCGTGCGGATAGCCCGCATAGATTTTCAATGTGCCGTTCCGCAGCAATTTGATCTGCTGCAAGGCTGCATCCGTATAGGGCACGACCTGATCGTCATCGCCTTGGAGGACAAGCGTGGGCACGGTTATGGCCTTCAGATCTTCGGTCTGATCGGTCTGCGAGAACGCCTTGATGCCCTCATAGTGCGCCAGCGCGCTGCCGCTCATGCCCTGGCGCCACCAGTTGCGGATGACCGCGTCCGAAACTTCGGCGCCGGGACGGTTGAAGCCGTAGAACGGACCCGATGCGACATCGAGGAAAAAGTCCGCGCGGTTCGCGGCGAGGGCACTGCGGAAACCATCAAACACGGCGATATCGGTACCGCCGGGATTTTCCGGGGTCTTCAGCATCAGCGGCGGAACCGCGCTGACCAGCACGGCCTTGGCGACCCGGCCCTGGGGCTGGCCGAAGCGCGCGACGTAGCGCGCAACCTCGCCGCCGCCGGTCGAATGTCCGATGTGGACCGCGCCGCGCAAGTCGAGATGCTCGGCCACGGCGGAAGCGTCCGATGCATAGTGATCCATGTCGTGACCGGCGCCGACCTGCGTCGAGCGGCCATGGCCCCTGCGGTCATGCGCGACGACGCGGTACCCCTGCTGCAGGAAGAAGAGCATCTGGGCATCCCAGTCGTCCGAGCTCAGCGGCCAGCCATGATGGAACACGATTGGCTGCGCGTCCTTGGGACCCCAGTCCTTGTAAAAGATTTCAACGCCGTCGTTCGTCGTGATGGTAGCCATGTTGTCCTCCATTGGCAGGCGGACACTGGCGGGGGGCCGGTCCGACCGTTCCGATATCGGCGCGGCGTGGATGCCCCGATATCATACGCAGGTTTGGGTGCTCCCTGATCGCCCCCATACCTGCGTATGATGGCCCGGCGGACTGCGATCGGGGATCAGCGGGTCACCCAATCGAGGAAGAGACGATGACCACCGCGCATCACGCCGCTTTCCCAGAAACCGCAGCCGTAGCCGTGCTTCCCTCCGTTCCCGAGCCAAGCGCGATGGACGAGGTCAATCACCGCGTAGCCAACAGCCTGCAACTTGTGGCGGCCATGATGACGCTTGAGGCGCGCCGGATCGCGGACCCGGCGGCCCTTGCGGTGCTGGCTGCGATGACGCTGCGGATAGCGGCGATCGCCGGGGTTCACCGTCAGCTCTGCCGGGAACGGTCGGCCGGGCAGGTCGATCTGGGCGAATATCTGGAGCAGCTTGGCGCAGGTCTTGAGGCGGGTTGCGGCGATGCTGGTGCCGGCCGCCAGATCCGCGTCGCGGCGGAGCCCGTGATTGTCGCGGCCGAGACGGCCAGTTCGATCGGGGTGATCGTCTCTGAGCTGGTCGGCAATGCTTGCAAGTACGCCTATCCGCTAGGCTCTCCCGGCGCGGTTGACATCTCCCTCTGTGCGAGGCCGATGGGCGCCTTCGTGCTGGAAGTGGTCGATCGGGGCCGAGGCCGCGCAGCGCGCGCGGCGCCGGAAGGAAGCGGACTGGGCAGTCAGTTCATTGCCTCGATGGCGCATCGTCTGGGCGCCCGGTACGGCTGGTCGGATGCGCGGCCCGGCACGCGCTTCACGTTGTGTGCCTGATACGGACGGGCGCCCGCCACCCGCGACGCATGCCAGCTTACCCGTTGCGATCATGGCCGTTCTCGTCCAGCTTGGCCATGCTCCCGGTCGCCTGGGCCGTGGGGCTACGCGAGGCGATCATGCGCGACGATGCGGGCGGTAGAAGGTTGACGGGAAGACTCCACGGCGCGGCGGCGCTGGCGCTGGCGCTCGCCGTCTTTGCCCTCGATGTTCTGAGCCCTCTTCAGGGTGCCGTTGCCGTCTTGTACACGGTTGCCATTGTCATGTCCTCGCGCAGTCATGACCGCCGGGTGATGCTGGCGACCTGTGCGGCCGTGCTCGCGATGGCAGTGGCGGGTTACTTCATCAGCCATGGGGGAGAGCCGCTGGGTTCGCCGGCCATGCGGCTTGCTGTCAGCCTGATCGCGATCCTGATCGCCACACTGCTCAGCATCCGCAACCTCGCCGTAGCCGAACAGCAGCGCAAGTCGGAGGAGCGTTACCGAACGATCTTCAATGCGGCGGGTCTGCCGATCTGGGAGGGCGACTGGTCGACGGCGCATGCGCTGCTGGCGAATGGCGGCTCCGCAACGCCAGAGCAGATCGATCACATCGCCCGTACCGCGACCATCCGCGCCGCCAATGACGCTGCGGGACGCCTGTTCGGCCTGCCCGATGCCAGCGCGTTGATCGGCGGCACGCTCATTCCCCACCACACGCCCGCCGCCGAGGCCACGCTCGGCCGCATTCTTGCTGCACTCGTGCGCGGCGATCCGGCGATCGAGGAGGAAACCCAGTTTCTCGCCGCTTCGGGGGAGACGATCGATGTGGTCCTGCGCGTGACCGTTCCCCCCGGCGCCGATGGCTGGAGCCGGGTACTCATCATGGCCATCGACGTTACCGAGCGAAACCGAACGCAGGCGCGGCTCGCCCAGTCCCAGGCCGAACTTACCCATGTCTCGCGCGTAACGACGCTGGGGCAACTGGCCGCATCGATCGCCCACGAAGTCAATCAGCCGCTCTCCGCGATCATCACTTATGCGAAATCCGGTCGCCGCTGGCTGGCGCGCGAAGCTCCCGATGCGAAAGAGGTTGGCGACTGTCTGGACCACATCGCATCGAACGGCACCCGTGCAGCAGACGTGATCGCCCGCACCCGCGACCTGGCCCGCAATGTCGAGCCGCGCCAGGACGTGCTGGCCTTGGGCCCCCTGATCGAAGAGACCGTCGCGCTGCTCCGCCGGGACCTCCAGACGAACGACGTCGCGATTACGCTCGACATCGGCGATAGCCTCCCGCTGGTGCGAGGCGATTGGGTGCAGATCCAGCAGGTGCTCATGAACCTGATGCTCAATGCCGAGCAGGCGATGGCCGAGACCCCGGCAGATCAAAGACAACTCTGCGTCAAGGCGGTACATGCCGGCGCAACCGTCAACGTGGAAGTGCGTGACTGCGGGACGGGCATTTCCGCCGATCCCGAAAGCCTGTTCGCGCCATTTTTCACGACCAAGAGTACGGGCCTGGGAATGGGCCTGTCGATCTGCCGCTCGATCGTCGAGCGGCACGGGGGCACGCTCGTCGCATCGAACAATGCGGCACTCGGCGCCACTTTCCGGTTCACGCTTCCGGTCATTGCGGCCGGGAGGGAGGCAGCATGACCGTCTTTGTGATCGATGACGACCCCGAAATCCTGGGATCGCTGGGCAGCCTGTTCCGCTCGACCGGGCTGGATGTGGCGCTGTTCCAAAACCCCGAGGAATTTCTGGCCGCAGAAAAACCGACCACTGCGTCCTGCCTCGTCCTGGACGTGCGGCTTCGCGGGCAGAGCGGTCTGGACTTTCAGGAGCGCCTCGTCGCGGAAGGAATAACGCTTCCGGTGGTTCTCATTACCGGGCACGGCGATATCCCCATGACCGTGCGCGCGATGAAAGCCGGTGCGGTGGACTTCCTGCCCAAGCCATTCCGTGAGGAACAGATGCTTGCCGCCGTCGGCAGCGCGCTTGAGCGCGACGAAGAGCGCCGCGAGCAGGCCGCCGGGTCGGACGCACTCCAGCTTTGCTACGACCGGCTCACGCTAAGGGAGCGCGAAGTCATGAGTCTCGTCGTGACCGGTCTGATGAACAAGCAGGTCGCGGCGCGGATGGAGCTTTCGGAGATCACGGTGAAGATCCATCGCGGCAACGTCATGCGCAAGATGGAAGCGCAGTCGCTGGCGGACCTGGTGAGAATGGCCGAAACACTGGGCATTCGCGATGACACGATTCACCGCTTTAACATCTGAGTATGATGGCGCGGCACACGGTGCAGGCCCATCTGGGGGATGTGAACCAGGAGAAATGTGCGTGCCCGCTTCCCCCATCATCGCCATCGTGGATGACGACCCCGGCGTTCGAGGGAGTATAGACAGCCTTGTAAGATCGACCGGCATCACCCCGTGCAGCTTCGCCAGCGCCGGCGAATTGCTGGCAGCGGGAGATGAGGCTCTGGCGTGCATCGTGACCGACCTGCACATGCCGGAAATGACAGGTCTCGAACTGCAGGCCGAGATGCAGCGGCGCGGCTGGGCCGTGCCGCTGATCGTCATGACTGCTTTTCCCACCGATGCCGCCAGAAAACAGGCGATGGGCGCCGGCGCGCGGGCATTCCTGACCAAGCCGGTCGATCCGGATTCACTGCTCGACGCCATCGAGGCGGCAATCCGCTGAACAAAAAAGGAAGGCGCCACCGCGAGGTAGCGCCTTTCTCGTCTTGTAGTCCGGTACGGACTTCTTTGCACGGCGGCGCCCCTGGGGATGGAGCGCCGCTCGATCCCTCAGCGGATAGCGTGGCCACGGCAGCTTTCGTACAGGAACCAGCTGCGGCGTTCGGTTTCGTCGATCCACACTTCGAGCAGGCTTGCGGTGGCGACGTCGGAATACTCGTCGCACAGTTCATGAACCCGGCGCATCTCGGCCACCAGCTGCTTGTTGTCGCCGTGCAGTTCGGCGAGCATGTCCTTGGGCTCCACATAAGCCGCATTGTTGTCGAGGATGCGCTGGCGAGCGGCGATGTCCGATATCGAGCGGATGGTGGTGCCGCCAATCTTGCGGGCGCGCTCGGCCATCGGATCCGTCATGGCAAAAATCTGGTCGCCCTGGTCGTCCAGCAGCAGATGATAGTCCCGAAAGTTCGGGCCGCTCATGTGCCAGTGAAAGTTCTTGGTCTTGAGGTAGAGTGCAAACACGTCGGCGAGCAGCCCGGCCAGCCCGGCCGAAATGTCACGCGTCGCGTCGGTCCCAAGATCGGTCGGCGTGCCGAGAAACCGGTCGGCGATCGAGACGGTGGTGGTGTCAGTGGTCATCGTGCTTCTCCAGGTCGGGGCGGCACAGCGCCGTCCGATGCCCTAGAATTACGCGTCTCGTCATCGCCGCCTATCCACACCAAGGTTTGCATATCTTGGTATGGATAGGCGCGGCGCATGCCAGTCCATAGCTTTTGAACGTGTTCGACTTCTTCCGAAAGGACCCGTTCCATGACCGCATCCCGCCATGTCCGTTCGCTGATCACCACACCGCCAAGCTACGAAGGCAGCCTCGGATCGGTACGAGGGGCGGACGGCGAAGATTTTCCCATCCTGAAGGGCATGTCGATGCGCCGCCTGGTCCTGGCGCCCGGCGCGATCCGCGAGCCGCACTGGCACGCCAATGCCGATGAATTGGCGTGCTGCCTATCGGGCGACCTGCTGGTCTCGGTGCTCGATACCGGCGACGTTTTCGGCGCTTTCACGATCTCTGCGGGAGAGATGTTTTACATCACCGTCGGCTCGCTCCACACGATCGAGAACGTCGGCGACGTCGATGCCGAACTTATTATCGTCTTCAGCCACGAACGACCCGAGGAGTTCTCGCTGCATGGCGCCTTCGGGGCAATGACCGACGCAGTCCTGGGCAACACGTTCACCCTGCCCTCTTCCGACTTCGCAGCGCTCAAGCGCGATACCTCGTCCGCGCTGCTGGTTCACCGGAACGGCCCTGCCAAGGTCCCCGCAAGCGCGGCGTTTCCGGATCCTCACAAGTTCGGCATCGCCAGCGAGACTCCGCCGATCGACCATCCCTACGGCACAGCGCACGCTGCGCGCTCACAATTCTGGCCGGCTCTGAAGAACTTGGCGATGTATTCGATCCTGATCCCCGAAAACGGCATGCGCGAGCCGCACTGGCACCCCAACACGGCGGAGATGGGCTACGTCCACAAGGGCCGCGCGCGGATGTCTATCCTGGACCCGGACGGCAGCGTGGACACTTACGAACTGCAGGCGGGCGATGCTTATTTCATCCCACGTTCCTATCCTCATCAGATCGAGGTAATTGGCGATGAGGAAATTCATTTTCTGGTCTTCTTCGACCAGCCGATGCCCGCGGACATCGGCTACCGCACATCGACGTCTTCGATCTCGCGCGAAGTTCTCGCCGCGACGTTCGGAGTAACAACCGGCTCCCTTCCAACACTGCCTTCGACAGTTGATGATCCGCTCATCGTGGAACGCGTTAATCCTCTGGATCGGCCGTCGTGAGTAAGTCCCTTTTCGCGCCGAACGAGAATGCAACGGCGGCCGATATCCTGCCCAGGACGATCGTTCCAATCTGGATGCCACCGCTGCCGCAGGCTGCCCCGCTTATGTTTGGGGCACGGCTTGCCGGAGCATTCTGCAGATGTCTGAGACAGCTTTTGTGCCGATCATTGAAACAGGTATCGGGCGGCAGGCCTCAAAACTCGAACTAACTTATGCGCCGATTGCCCATAACTGAAACGTCATTGTCAGTTGTCAATTGGCGAACGCTCGATGAGAGACGATCTTAGCCGCTCGCCAGTATGGCGCCGACCGCAAGGAGGCCGCCATCGCCGCCAAGGAGCAGGATGTAGGTCACAGAATGCGAGCCGCGTGCTCGGCCGTCGGTATCCAGCACGAGGACCTCTTTCCGAACAAGCGGTAGCGATGCCGCGCCACCCAGCGATAGGTGGGATCACGCAACTTGCGCGGTACGATCCGCAGCGCCGCCAAGGCGTTCCAAGGACGATCGAGGCCCGCCCATATGGCCAACACCGCATCGCTGTCCCGCAAGAGATTGTCGCCCTCGACGACGATCAGTGTTTCCGGATTCGCCGGGTCGATCCCGAACCGGCGATAGAGCGCGGATCCGGCCTCACCCTGCATCGACGCCAGCCGGAAACGCCCGGCCCTGTCATGCCGCAGCACGAAGGCGGCATTGGCGGAGCAGAGCACGCACATCGCGTCGAAAACGATGATAGGTCCGGAAGCGGCGGTCATGCCGCTTCCACGCCGGGTCGAGCCATCTGACGCTCGCCCTCCAGCCCCAACGGTCGCAGCGGATTTCCGACCAGTCCGCTCACCATCGATGCCTGTATGGCGGTGGCCGGCCATAGCTTGGATAGAGGGCCGACAATCCGGTCGCGGATCAGCGGCAGCAGGCGGCTGTCGGACTGATAGACGGGGGTGAACAGTGCAGTGAGCCATTGATAAGTGAGAACGTGGCGACGGCGTAGTCGGATGCCCTGCCGAACACCCTCGTCGACGCTGCGCGCATGGTCCAGACCGCGGGCCAGCGCCCAGGCATCGAGTAGCGCCATGTTGGCGCCTTGCCCCAGCTGCGGACTGGCGGAATGCCACGCATCGCCGATATGGACGAGCGCCGGTTCGGCCGGCGAAGCCAGGGTGCGATGCGCATAACGCGCGAAGGTCAACTGGCTTGGATCGGTGATCTGGTCGAGCAGCGCCGCGCAATCAGGCCAGAGTGCGGCGACCCGCGCCTTCCAGGCGGGCAGTCCGGCCTCGCGCCAGTCATCCAGCCGATCCGCCCGGAGCGACCAGAAGAAAGCTGCCTTGGGCACGGTTGCCCCGGGCGGTGTCCCGATGGGCAGAACGCCGGCCATGATGCTTGCCCGGTCGTAACGCTGCGCAAGGGCGTGGGGATCGAAGCCGGCACCCCCAGGCCAGTCGAGGCTGGCCCATAGCGCTCCATATGCCAGTTCCCGGCCCGCCGGCGGAGCGAGTGGTGTCCGCGTGCCGAGCGCGTCCACAACGAGATCATAGCGATCGTTTTTCTGTCCATCGGCAAACCGCAACGCACGTTTCGTTCCCAGCAGCGTAGTTCCCACCAGTGTGCGCCCGCAATGCAATGGAATGCCTGACCGCAGCACGGCCTCGTGCAGAACCGCAAACAAACTGGCGCGGTGTATCCCTATGCCGAAAGCGTCCCGACGGCCCAGCGAGGCATATTCCACGTCGAGCACGACCCGCTTGCCTGCCATGCCGAACAACTTATCGATACGCGCGCCGCGTACCAGGACCGCGTCCAGCAGGCCGAGCTTGGCGAGAACCGCCATCCCCGTGGGCTGGATCATCAGTCCGGAACCGATAGGCTGGGGCTTCTCGAACCGCTCGAACAGGGTGACATTATGCCCCGCCTCGTGAAGCAGCAGCGCTGCAGCCAGCCCGCACGGCCCACAGCCGGCAATCGCGATGTTCAGCCCCCGCATCCCTGCTGCCTAGCCCATGATGGAGATCGGTCCAATAGGGCGAGCTTAAATGGCCGCGTAGAAGCCGGCGATGTTCGGCGCCCAGCGGGCCGGGGCCATGAAATGTCCGAGCGAGAGGATTTGAGCGCTCCGAAAGGGACCACCGAGGAAGCCGGGAAGTAGCTTTCCTGCCTGAGCCTGGGGATGCGCAGTTCGTCTGTCCCGGCGCGCGTCTGCCAGTCGCGCTCACGGTAGCCGTTGCGCTGGACCAGCCTCGTCGCAGATTTCTCGCCGTGGCCGCCTCCGGTCAGGTTGCCGACCTCCGTCTCCATCAGCCGCTCGGCGGCAAACGAGATCATCTCGCGCAGAATATCTACATCCCGGGCCTTTTCTACGAGCGAACGCAAGTCCATCATCGGATCGGTCATCGTGATTCCTTCCGTCAGGTCTGAGCTTCGCAAACCAAACCTACCCGAAAATCACGGTGACCACCTCAGCCTTCAGCTACTCCACGTCCTGGGACACGGTCCCGGCGCGCAGTAAGTCACGATCCCGGCGCGCAGTAAGTAATGTCGACAATGGGGCGGCGAGCTGCCAATAACGCCTGCCCCACCGGGAATTTCCGCTGGCACACCCCCCGTTACCGGTCAAAGAATGCCTGCGCAAAAGCGGTCAGTCTTTCACCAAACATCCTCTGGAAACCTATATACGGTCACGATGTGGTCTGCGAAGCCCGTCTCTTTCGGCGTTGAACCCTACGGTATCCGCGGATGAGCGATGTGAATTGTTGTAGGCTCGCCGTAAAAAAACAGACTGCGCGACTGGAAGGAGGAACTAGGGACACCGCGCTCCTCCTTCCGCCCGCCTGCTCATTGCAGGCGGGTAAAGCGCATCCCTTTCATCCGCCCGGCCGCGAACTCGAATCCGCACCGATCGTCGGCGAAAGTCAAAATTCCGCCCAGCATTGCGAATGGTCCCAGAGACGCCGCCTTCCATGTCGTGTCGGTGATCGGAGACAGGCCATATTCTGCCCGTCCATGGCGCCCCTCGATTTTCAAGCGATAGACGTCGCCCTCTTCGATAATCGCTGCGGTTGCCGCCGCGGAAGGCGCCGCGAAGTGTCCCACCCGGTCGCCGACGTGAGCATCCGGTTTCGGCGTAACCGGAACGAGCCGATCCTCATTGCCGAAATCGGTAAAAACCAGATACCTCCCCTCACTCCTTGCTGACTGGCGGATGAAGGACATGATCTCAGGAAGCCGCAGGTTACCTCCCTCATCCGCAGTCACCGGAAGACCGGGCGCGCCATCTATCCCCATCAACTGCATTTCCCCAAGGGACTGCAGTTCGATCACGCGTCCATCAGCGGGGGACACGAAGACACCGTCCAATTTTTCGAAAGGTATGTCGACCACCGGATCCAGTCCCTCGGTGCAGGCGTCGATAATCCTGTTGGCAAGGTCGGCAGCGTTCACATCGGCGCGGTTCACCGCGATCGAGATATCGAGCCCGGCGGCGGGCACTTTGATCATCTGCGAGTTACCAGCTATCACGCCGCCTGCGTGACAGATCGTCTCGACACCGCGGTAGTTCCCGATGACCAGCCCCAGACCGTAACCCGTGGACGTGCCGTTCGCCAGACGGTGAGGCTCTTTCAGCAGCCGCCAGCTTTCAGCGGATCCCACACGGGGTGCGTCCATATGCCTCAACCAACGCAACATGTCGTCCATCGTCGAGACCACGCCGCCGGCACCGCTCACTTCAGAACCCATGTAGTCACGCGTGAAGCGACCATCCGTCGCGCGGAAATGCAGCGCGGCGCTGTTGGGCACGAAACCGTCGTCCCAGCGTCGAAGCATCGTGTCGTACATTCCAACGGGTTCAAATATCCGCTTTCGCAGCACCGTATCGAGCGTCTCACCAGTAATCCGCTCGACCGCGGCGGTCAGGAGGACGTAGCCGCCGTTGTTGTAGCTCCAACTCGTCCCCGGCGTGAAATCCACGTCCTCGATCGTTCGGTAGTAGGCCAGGATATCCGCGTCGGTCACTTTCGTGAGCGCGCCATTGGTCAGCATCGACACCGTCATCGCATCGCGAATGCCCGAAGTATGCCCCATTAACTGGCGCATTGTGACTAGGCGGCTGGCGGCGTTGATTTCATCGACGTGTTTACCGATCGGATCGTCGAGCGATGCGCTCCCCTCCTCGCACAGGAGAAGATACGCCAGCGCCGTGAAATGCTTGGTCGTCGATCCGATCCGCATGCGCATGGCCGGCCCCAGAACCACCGGCAATTCCATATGGGCAAGGCCAAAGCCACGGCGATAGACGGGGACGCCGTTTATCGCGATACCGACCGCCGCGCCGGGCTGACTGCATTGGTCGATTGATGCGAAAATCGCATCAATCTGGGCTTCCTCGAAATGCGTTGCAACGGTTCCTTGGGTCATATGCTCTGTCCCTGATACGAGGTTGCGGATGCGGCATCTAGGCTGCGGCAGGCACTGGCTGCGCAGAAAGTTTCCTTCCGCGAGAGGCCCACCAGAAACAGGCCGAAGCCATCAGTGCGAAGGGAGCGCCCACCGCCGCCATGCCATGGCCCAGCATCGCATCGCCGCCGAACGCCGCGCTGGCCATGGCGACAAGCGGCGCCGCAAAGGCACCGCCCAGCGAAACCGTCACGACATAGAAGCCCATTACGACGCCGCGCAACTCATTAGGAATCGTGAAGCTTATGGCGACCATCGGAATGGTGATCGCAACAGCGAAAGCAACGGTAAAGCAGATGGCCGCCACGGCGAACCAGACGAGGTTCGGCATCATCGCGACAAAAGAGCCCGGCGCACATGCGGCTGCTGCAAAGGCTGCCGGTCGCATAACACTGCCCTGCCCTTCGCGGTGGCGAAAATATTCGCTCAACCTGCCTCCCACGACCATTCCTACCAGCACCGAGATGAGCGAAACCGTACCGAACCACCCGGCAAAATCGCCGGGTTGTTGACTGTAAATGCGCGTGAGCGCGGGCGCCATCCAACTTACCACCCCGGTAGACATCCCTGATAGGAACGTCGTTCCTGCAAGCAGCGGAACGAGAAAGCGGCGGTACGCCCACAGTTCACGGATGCTGCCGCCACCTTCTTGCCGAACTTCCATGCGATCCGGTTCGCGGAGTGAGAGGATCGCCGGAATGAGCAACAGCCCGGCGGCGGCGAAGCCCAGCGACACCAGTCGCCAGGGAGTAAACCCAAAGAGTAGCTGAGATCCACTGGCAGCCAAATGGGTTAGCGCGCCCAGACCGAAACCGCCGACGAAGATCGCCCCGGCCTGACCGATACCCTGGCCGATGCCATAGGAGGTCGTCGCCATTGCCCGTCGTTCCGGTGCAAAGTAGTCGGCAAGCAACGACATGGCCGTGGGCAACGTGATTGCGTTAGCGATCCCGAGCACCGCCTTGCTAGCGACCAGCAGCCATACCCCCTTGGAAAGCGCAGTGAGCACCAGGCCAAGACACCATAGCAGCATCGCCGCCGCCATCATCCGCACCCTGTCCGAACGGTCCGCCAGCAGCCCCATAGGAATGCAGAACAGTGCATAGGCCCCATAGAGGACAGTGGTGTTGGCAAGACCTACCTCGATGTCGGTCAATCCAAGCTCATGTTTGATTGGTTCGACCAGGAGCGAAATCACGTAGATGTCCATAGCCGTGAAGAAGGCGATGGCGACGATAATGACCTGCGAACGGCGCGCCTTCGCTAGGTTGGGGTAGGCCGTCTGGCTGAACTCTGCAGACATGCACGTTTCCTCGAAAGGCTCGCGGGGAAGGATGGCTATCAACCGCAGGTGCGGCGGTGCCGCCCCACCGCCGGCAGTCTCGCGAGTAGGTCCTAGAAGTGCGCGCTAAGTTGCAGTCCGACCGTGCGGGGCCGCAGGATCAGCACTTGCGCGGGACCACCCAGTTGGGACAGGACCGTCTGCGCGGCCAGTTGGCCCCGCGTATCGAACAGATTGCGGACATATATCTGCGCATCGACGGGTCCCAAGGCCATACTCGCGCGCAGATCGAGGGTTACGTAATCGGGCACGTCGTACTGCCGCAACGCCGGGCTGGCGTCGAAGCTTGCCGTGCTGTCGGAAGCAAAGCGCAACGTCGCGCCCAGCCCCGGCTCGAGATCGCTGTCGGGCAGGACATAGTCGGCATTAAGCGCGGCCGTGAAATGCGGCGTATTCGGCAAGCGTTCTCCCTTGCGGGCGCCGAGCAGCGGCACGTCCTGCGTCAGATAACCGTCGTTGTAGGCAAAATTCGCCGCCGCGACGAAGCCCGGCCCCGGCCGTGCGGTCAGCGCCAGTTCGGCACCCTTGATATGCGCGCCCGGCCCGTTGGTGAAATTGCTAACGCCGGCCACGGGGCTGAGAAGCTGGATATCCTTCCAGTCGATGTAATAGCCTGACAGATCCAGGCCGAAGCTGTGATCGGCAGTCTCCGCCTTTATGCCCAGTTCGTAGCTATCCAGCGAATCCGAATCGAAAGTGGCGGGCGACGGCTCCCCGGTGGTCGGGTCTATTACGCGGAAGTTCGGGCCGCCCGGTCGATAGCCCGTAGCGAAACGGGCATAGGCCGTCACGTTGCGGCTGAAGCGGTAGCGGGCATTGGCCAGATAGGTGAAGACGCTTTCGCTGGAACTCGACCCCGGCGCCGAAACGACGAAGATGCCCGAGGCGTTCTGCGTGAATTTCTGCCGGTTGTGCGCATAACGGATGCCGCCGCTGACATCGAAAGCATCGGTCAGGTGCCAGGTGAGGTTTCCAAAGGCAGCATATTCCTCGTAAGTGCTGTCAATCTCGGCCGTTACCGCGTTCACCTCCGGCATGGGAACAAGGCCTGCGCCGTATGTATCGGCAACCTGCTGCAAGAGGCTCTTTTCGCGCGTGTAGAATCCGCCGATAAGCCATTCGAAAGTTCGGCCCGTCGGCGAAGCCAGGCGGATTTCCTGCGCCAATTTGCGGGTCCTTGCCAGTTCGTTGATCGCCACCGCTTCGGCGGGGATATTGGCCAGTATCTGGAGATACGGCGCATAGACGGCCGATCCGTCGGTCGACGCGTACGTCTTGTTCTCCTGATAACTGGTCACCGACGTCAGCGATGCGCCGCCAAAATCGTAGTCGATGGTTGCGCTGCCAAGGCGGAAGTTCGACCGGAAAGGCTCATCCAGCGGATGCACCTGGTCGAGATATCCGGCAACCGGCACGCCATCCAGCCCGATATTGGCATAGCTGCCGCCCTCGCGCCGGATATTCTGGGCAAAGCCGGTGAGCCGGATCGACAGATCCTCCACCGGCGTGAACAGCGCATCGATCCTTCCGCCATAGACTTTGCCGCGATCGACATTTTTTTCGCCGGTCATGGCATTGTCGAAGTAGCCGCCGTCACGCGAATAGTAGCCGCTCGCCCGTACTGCCGCTTTATCGGCGGCGAGCGGAGCATTGACCACGGCCGACGCATCGTAGCTGGTTGCGCCATGCGCCGTCGTCGAGATACCCGCCTGCGCCTCGGCCTCGAATTCGGTCAGCGACGGCTTGGCCATCACATACTTGAGAACGCCGCCCATCGAACTGGCGCCATAAAGAGTGCCCTGCGGTCCGCGCAGCACTTCGACACGGTCGATATCGAAAAGCCCGGCATCGAGCGCACGGCGCGGGCCGTTGGCGAATGCCGAACTTGAACCATAGGGCACTTCGTCGACATAGATGCCGACCGTCGATGACACATCCGCACCGCTGGTAACCCCGCGCATGCTGATCTGCGACGTACCTGCGCCCTGCGAGGTATATTGAAGCCCGGGAACCGTATTGGCGAAGTCGACAAACTGCCGCGCGGCAATCCGCGACATGTCATCCGAGGAAAGCGCAGTGATCGACTGGGGCGTATCGATCAGGCGTTCGGCGCGCTTTTGCGCGGTAACGACGATCTCGCCCGGATATGCGCTGTTGGATGCACCAGAATTGGCATCCTGCGCGGATGCGGAAGGAATGTAGGATAGCGCCGTACCGGCGGCGAGCAGAAGTCGCAGTTTGCCTCTCGGAAATGTCCTCATGCGAATACCCCTTGTTTGGCAAGCACGGCGGATTGCGCCGCATTTCGATCGGCGTGGGCGCGGGAACGTTCGGGAATGCGGTCGTCACCCCCGGCTGCGACGCTGTAAAGTCGGGGGAAGTTCGATACGGCAGATCCGGGCGGTCGGACCGTTCTGCTGCCCCGCGTTTCTGCCCTACCGACCGTGAAACCCCATTGCGCCATAATGCGCCTGCCCTGTCCACATATTTTGCACTAAGTGCAATATATGTTTCAAACTTGCATTTCAAGCAAATTATGAAGGTGCGCGATGGTAGCTAGAACTTGGCGCTATTTCTCCGCCTTGTGGCCGGAAAAGGATCAGTTGGTTTGAAGCGCAGCCCAGCTTTCGGGCGTGAAAACCTGCGTTTCGAAGAGCCCTTGGTCTGCATCGGGGCCGTGATAATAGGTAACCAGAAGCTCCGCCGGAGGGCCATGTGCAGCGACGGTACTGTGCCACATGGATCCATCCATAAAGAGCGCATCACCGGTTTCCAGAACGAGCGGCGCATGCCCTTCGCAATATATCAGAACGTCGCCGCGCAGCACGTAGATGATCTTTTCGCCGGGATGGCGCACGAACTCGGATTCCCAGATGCTGATCGATTCTATCGCGACCTGCATGCAATCCAGCGCACGGCTGCTGTCGGGCTCGAAGAGGTGCTTGAGATTAAGTTCGCGGTAGCTGCTTGCCTTGCTGCCGCGCGTCCGCTCGCGATCGACGGCAAGGCGCCGATCGTTGATCCTGCGCGGGCTCTTGCGACCGCCCCCATCAACGCCATCGCGATCCGGGGCGGCCTTGCGGGCGACCAGATCCTCGGGCGCGATTTCAAGCGCCTTGGCAAGCAACTCCACCTTCTCGATCGTCAACCCCAGCTGGGTATTCTCGATCCGCGAAAGGGACGATACCGATATGCCGGTCAGTTCGGACAGACGCTCAAGCGTCATTTTCCGGCGCTTTCGAAGGGTACGCAGCAATGCGCCGATCGTGTCCGGCATTTCGCCCTCCTGCCTGCGCCCGTCTTTGACGATGTTCATGTATGCCTGTTAATCCCTGCCTCGGGGCTTGGCTAGATCGGAGCAGCGGCGATCAGCCCCACAGTTCGGGGGTGAAGCGATGCAGGCACCGGCCGTCGTGATGCACGCCGGCATCGGCGCGGTCCTTGACGATGAGCGGCACGTCGAGATCGACGACTTCGCAAAGCGATGCGACCACATAGGCCGGCGCCATCGCCAGCCCGGAACCCAGCATGCATCCCACCATCAAGCGGAATCCTCTGGCCCGTGCCGCATCGGCTAACGCCAGGCCTTCGGTAAGGCCGCCGGTCTTGTCCAGCTTTATGTTGACGTATTCGTACCGATCAACCAGCCGGTCCAGGTCAGTGCGATCGTGACAGGATTCGTCCGCGCAAAGCCTGACGGCACGATTGTATTCGTCGAGCAGACGATCGTCCTGCGGCGGCAGCGGCTGCTCGATCATGAACACCCCCGCATCGGCAAGGCGGGGAGCCATTGCGTTCAGCCGCTCCAGCGTCCATCCGGCGTTGACGTCGACGAACAGTGGAATATCAGGCAACACCGAACGGACAGCCGCCACGCATTCCAGATCGGCTTCGCCGCCCAGTTTCAGCTTGATCATCGACGCGCCTCGAAGCGTCGCCGCGAATTTGGCGGTCGCCTCGGGCGCCATGATGCCGATGGTGACATCGGAAGTAATCTTGCTCGGGGCACGCAACCCGGCGTTTTCCCAAACCGAGCGCCCCGATCTCTTCGCCTCCAGATCCCACAGGGCGCAATCTAGCGCGTTTCGTGCCGACCGCCCCGGCATAGCGCTCTGCAGGGTCAGCCGATCCAATTCTCCGTTTTCCAGCAGGGGGGCAATCGCATCGATCTCGGCCAACGTCGAGTCCGCATCCTGGTTATAGATGCTCATCGGGCAACACTCTCCGCGCCCGATCACTCCGCAGTCGGAAGCTTCGACCTCGACCACATCGAGCCCGGAAATCGTGCCGAATGCGACCCGGAAAGGCTGATCGAGCCCAATGAACCTCTTTCGGGCCGAAATTTTCATGCCGCATCGCTCCATATTTTGCATCCTGCGCAATATGGAAGCATATTTTGCATTTGAAGCAAATCTGTTTTTGCAAATCTCCAATCGCTCTTACGTTATGCCCGCGCCGGGTAGGACGAATCCGCTGGCGCGGGAGGGTCGGGTGGGCGAAGTCGCGGAGTAGAGTAGGATTTTCAGTAGGCTATGGTCGCAGTCCCAGCATGGATCGGCGGTGTAGAGGAATATCTGAAACATCGCGACCAGATACGGCGACGTCTCGACAGCAGCCTGCTGGTGCTGGTCCTCGAAGGCGTGCCCGCAGCGCTGCGCCGCCGCCTCGTTGAAAAGCGCGTGGCCTTCATCTCCCCGGGTACTCAATTCTATGTACCCGAGGCGCTTCTCGACCTGCGCGAAGTCTATTCCAGCCGACCTGCCGCGCCTTCCGAGCAATTGTCGCCGACAGCGCAGGTACTGGTGCTGGCCGCGTTGCTGGGTCATGAGATCAACGACGCCAACATGACCCAGCTTGCCGATCGCTATCGTGTCGCGATCATGAGCATCAGCCGTGCCGTCGATGAACTGGAAGCGTTAAAACTGGCGCAACGGCATCATGTCGGTCGTCAGCGCCGCCTGCGCTTGCGCATGGATGGTGCGCAGCTATGGCGCGCCGTCGAAGATCGGCTGCAATCCCCGGTGCGCAAATCCCGCTCCGTCATAGGCGACTTGCCAGAAGATCTCACGGTCCTGGCCGGCGAGAGCGCGCTTGCGCGCTATACCATGCTGGCAGAGCCGAAGATCATATGCCGCGCCGTGCCGGCATTCGCCTGGAAGCGTATCGCCAAGGATTGCGAGCTTGAGAGCAGCTGGGATCATGACGAGCGCAGACAGGAGGTTCAGACCTGGGCCTATGATCCGCAGCTTCTGAGCGAGGACGGAACAGCTGACCGGATCTCGCTGTATCTGAGCACGAGGCATGACCCTGACGAGCGGATCGCGCAGGCAGCCGAGCAACTTCTGGAGCCCTTTGAATGGTAACTGGCGTCGATCGCTTCCGCGCCCATTTTGCTGAACATGAATATCAATATGTCCTGATCGGCGGCGCGGCATGCGAATTGATCATGGACGATGCCGGCCTCGATTTTCGCGCGACCAGGGATTTGGATATCGCGCTGATCGTCGAGGCGCTCGATCCCGCGTTTTCCGAGGCCTTCATGGCTTTTGTAGAGGCGGGCGCCTATAAAATCCAGCAGCGCAGTGAAGGGGAGCGGATATTGTATCGCTTCGCCAAACCCGCAACCGAAGGCTATCCCGCGATGCTGGAACTATTCTCCAATGTCCCGGATGGCTTCGACCTGGCCCCCGGCAGTCACCTGACGCCGATCCCCATTGCCGAGGAAGCGGCCAGCCTGTCCGCGATCCTGCTGGACGAGGATTACTATGCTTTCCTCAAGACGATGACCCGGCCCCTGGACGGCATTCCGGTCTTGGACGAAGCCGGCATCATTCCCTTCAAGGCGCGCGCCTGGATCGATCTCAGCCGCCGTCAGGCGGAGGGAGAAAAGGTTGATAGCCGTGATGTGAAGAAGCACCGCAACGGTGTCGCGCGCATGTTGCAGCTTCTGAGCCCGGAGGCACGATATGATCTCCCGGATACGATCAGGGCCGACATGCAGGCCTTTGTCGAAGGATTGGCCGCGCAGGACGATTTCGAGCCCAAGCAGTTCGGTATTGCGATGACGAAAGACATCGTGATCGATCGACTGAACCACCGTCGACCCCCGAGGGGTGACTACCCGGTCGATGCATTACCAGGATATGCCTATGCCGGTGGGACCATTCAGCGGTAACGGTTTCGCAGAAATGATGGAGGCACTCCGCGGTGTGGGGGCTTTAGGAAACCAGCAGCCCCGCTACCCGCCGTGATCCATCGCCTCGACAACACTCGGCGATAAAAGGGCCAGGTTTTGAATAGCCGCCAACCCCCATTGTGCGGCACTATTGGTAGAAAGGCCATCTATCTCGACTTGCCCCTCCCCGACCCGCCGTTCCCTCACTGTGTCGGGAAATTCTCCTTCGTGGAATTCCCGCCACGCCCGTTCCGCCAAGGCTGCATCGCCAAGCGCATGCGCGGCATAGGCGGTGAGGCGCGAATGGGCCTGTCGCAAGTTGTGTCCGCGCGGAGGCTCTCCAAAGCGGCGCTGCCAATCGGCGGCGGGAGCGTTGTACCAAGCGCAGTAGTCGACCCACACTGCGCGGTAGCGGGGCGCGTCGATCAACGGCAGGACTTCGGCCATGATCTCGACCACGCCGAACACGGCATTGAGGTGGCTGACGCTGATCTGATCACCGCCTGACACGAAGCGGCCGCTTGCGAGGTCGAAATTCGCGCCGCCCGCCCACCACTGCCGCGGCAAACTGGCTATACTGTCCATGCCTGCTACGATGCGGTCGCGCCAGCGACCGTCTCCGGTACGCTCCCACTCGGTGAACCACGCGGCGACAAGGCTGCCCCAGCTGGTGCCGAACTGGAGCTGGATCACGCCTTCGGGCAGGCCCTGCGGCTTCGTGACGGCCGCGATGCCGCCGGGTGGCAGCGATTCCAGCGCGCGATCAGCCACCTTGCGGCCGATATCGACTTTCTGGAGCGCACGGTCGGAATGGACAAGCGCTCGCATCAGGTCGCCGACGCGCTCGTCGCCGGTGAGGTAGTAATAGATGCGGCGATACGCGGCGTTGGAGACGCGGGGCTGTTTTGAACTGTCGCTCCAGTGTTGGACGCCGTGGCGGGTTCCGAGCCCGGCCCATGGCCCGGCGTGATAGACGTCGACCTCACCTGTGTGGCGCGTCATCGCCTCGGCCATGCGGAACAGGTCGGCGCGGCCCGTGCGCAAATAGCTGTACCAGAGCCAGAGGTCGGTCGAGAGTTCGCTGTTGTCCCAGGCATAGCCGCCGATGTCGTAGCGCCATTGGTGCCGGTCGGCATCGTAAGTGTGCATGACGTCGCCGTGATTCCAGAAACCGTACCAGTGGCGACGCTCGATCTCGCCCTGGTAATGGCCCAGCAGGAGGTCGTTCTGGCGCTCCACGGCCTCGGCCGCCGGGCCTCTGGCGATGGGCAGTGCCCAGTCTCCGAACACTCCGGCTGCGCGAATCTGCGCGGGGCTCGCCTGAAGGCGTGGCGGGCGGGCGACATGGGCGGCGTAGCTTTCCAGTTCGGTCGCGTCGGGCGTCGCGGGCAGCGCCCAGAGCCAGAGTTCGTTAGTGCGTGCGATGCCCTGTGCGGAATCCCAGCCCGGCTCGTAGTCCTCGTAAGTCACGTCGAGGCCCCGGTTCTGCGCGGGGTAGTCGGTCATGCCCAGAACGTCGCGGTAGGAGCGCATGTCCATGGCCGGGGCATCGGGCGCCCAGAGCCATGCGGTGAGTTGGGCCTCGTCGCCGCTCGCCCCGACAATGTCGAGCTGGACGGGATGACGCTTCCAGAAGTCCGCCATGCCGATCGCCGCGCCGCCCTGAGGGGAGCCGACATAGCCCAGTCCGCGTGCGCGGTGGCCCTCAATCGACTGGATCGAAGCGCGGCCTTTCGCGGTGCGCTTGGTCACCACGAAGCCTTCCGACGTGCCTTGGAAGAGACGGAAGTCGCCCCAGGCGGGGATGCTATCCAGCAGCGGCGCGAACTTTTCGGGCACGTTGGCCATATCGGGCACGGCGAGGCCATCGATCTGCGCCTGCCGGAACGCTTCGCCGGGGTCGCGGCGCAGGCCGGTCAGCGGACGCACGGCTTCGGAGAAGAAGCTGGCCTCGGTCGCGAGGCGGACGTGACGGTCATGCAGATCCCCGCGCATCGGTACGGTGGCCTGGACGCCCAGACCGGAGAGGAAATCGTGGGCGGAATGGCCGTCCCAGATGAAGCTATGGACGATCCGCACCGCGTCGCTGCCGCTGGTGAAGTAGAGGCGCAGGCTGAACGGCAGCCAAGAGCGCGCAGCGCCTGCGTGGGTGCCGTCGATTTTCAGCACCGCGCGGACCGGGCCGGATTGCTCGACGGTGACGCTCTCGATCCTGCTGGTGAAGCGGCGCTGGGAAAGCGTGTCCGCTTCCTCGGCTGAAGCGGCATCCTGCGCGCGGGCGACTAGTAAGACATCGCGCAGCAGCACGCGGCCGCCGCGTTCGGCAGAGGCAATCACGGCGCTACCTTGCCGGGGAACGCGCCAGCGCGTGAGGCCGACGTTCACCTCGATGGCTTCGGCGCGCTGGTCGACGGTGACGCAGTCGGCTGGGGCGGCGGCCGGGGTGGCAGGTTGCCCTGCAGCGATCGTCACCTGGTTCGGCGCATGTTTTCCGGCGGCAAGGGCATGGCCGCTCCACTTGACCGAACCGTCGGGCCAGTAGGCGAGCGGCCAGCTCTGTATCGGCAGGGCTATGTTTCCGGCATGTGCGGCGAGGCGGTCGACATGGCGCACGGCGCCGCGCGGCCAGGGCATGCCGAAGCTCTGCCCGCCATCCCAGGCAGGTGCGGCGCCATCGAGCCAGTGCAAGTCGCTGCCCGCTGCCGGAGATGACCCGGCGAGAACGCGGCCCGGCAGAGAGATGGCGGCACCGCCGAGAAGACCGGCGCGCAGGAGGGCGCGACGTGAGCAGGGCATCGGGGGAGGCATGGAAATTCCTGAGTTCAAGCGAGGCGGGAGACGGCGAAATTGCGCAGGCGCAGATGGCTGGCAGTGGTTCGCAGGGCGAAATGGCCGCTCGTCAGCGGCGCGGGGTCTTCGAAAGCGAAGAGTTGCCGGTCGTCGCGGAAGAAGCCGATCCGGGCGCCGTCAGCGATCAGGCGAATGCGCTGCCAGCGGTTGGCGACCAGCATGTCCGCCGCGCCGCGCCGGTCGTTTTCAGGCAGCAAAGGCCGCACGCCGGGCTTTCCGACATAGCGGCGCAAGCGGGTGGTCGAATTGCCATTGCCGCCGAGGCCGACGTAGTAGGTTTCGAGATCGTCGTAGTCCTCAAACTTCCCCGAGCGCGGGCGTGCGATCGCATTTCCCTCCGGAGCCGCTCGATCCTGCGCCATCCAGAAGCAGTTGAGATCGCTTACCCGGTCGTTCGCACCGCCTGCCGAGACGGCCTGCGCCTCGTATTCGATGGCGATCCGGCCTTCGAGGCGCGGCAGGAACCAGAGCGTGAGCCCGGCAGGCGCCTCGATATCGAGCACATCCCGTTCCGCCGAGACGTGCGCGGGGGCCTCAGCCTCGATCCGCCACTGACCCAGGCCATGGCGGAACGTGTCCGTGAACAGGCGGCGACCTTTGTTTCGCGCGAAAGTCGGAGCCGGCAGGAGATAGGCTCCCGCCAGACCCGCGACCATCATGCGCCGGGAAAGTCCCGGCTGCGTCACAGCTTGGCCCGCACGCCGAAGTAGATCCGGCGACCATAGGTCTCGATCACGTTGCGACGATAGACGCTGTTGGCGTTCTCGATCCGGGTGGAATCGGTGAGGTTGACGCCTTCCAGGAACACCGAGACATTCGGGTTGATGATGTAGCTGGCCGAAGCGTCGAACTGACCGAAGGCCTCGCCGAACGAGGGGTTGTTGCCGCGATCGACCGCGTTGATCAGATAGCGGCTGCGCCAGTTGTACGACCCGCGAATGGCGAAGTGCCCGTCGTCATAGAATACCGAGGCGTTGTAGCTGTTGCGGGAGACACCGGGGAACGGCAGCGAGGCGTCAGTGAAGTAGTCCTTCCCTTCGTAGCCGCTGTCGGTGTTGAACGTGTAGTTCGCGGTCACACCGAGATTGCCCAGCAGGCCCGGCAGGAAGTCCAGCCCAAGCTGCGCGCCTGCCTCGAAGCCCTGGATGGTGACGTGCTGGGTGCCGTTGATCGGCATCTTGATCGTATAGACCTGCCCGTCGATCTCTTCCTCTTGGCTGGCAGTGTCGATGAACGACTTGATATCCTTGCGGAAGCCGGTGATCGACACGTAATTCGTGCGCGAGATATAGTACTCAAACCCGAGATCGTACTGCCACGCGCGGTAAGGCTTGAGTGCCGGATTGCCACGTGATCCTGTAAGGCCGACCGAGTCCAGCTTGACGTTGGGCGCCATCTGCGACGGTGCCGGGCGGGCCAGCACGTCAGATGCGGTGGCGCGCACCACCAGCTTACGGGGAATTACTTCGGCGCGCAGGTTCAGCGAGGGCAGCAATACGGTATATTCGCCGGTGTACCGCGCGGGCGTGATGACGCCATCAGTGCTCTGGCTACCACTTGAGACGGTGCGCGTGTGAACGAGCCGCGCGCCGACAACGCCGGTCAGCTCGAAGCCGAGATTGGCCTTGAAGGCACCCTGGAAATACCCCGCGATCGTGCTCTCGCGAACCCGGTAGGTGTCGAGCGGCGAGATGCTGGTGTAGGGATCGGGAATGCCCACGGCTTTGGCGAGATTGTCGCCCAGGTTCCACCACCGGTCGATGCCGGAAAATCCGAGATCGCCGGTCTTGAAGAAGCTGCCGTCGCCCATGCCGCCGTAGGTGTTCAACAGGTCCTGGATATTAGTGAGCTGTGCGGCCGGGGCCGTCGTGCCCAGGACCTGGGTGCCGGTCACGCCCGAGCGGGTCAGCGTGGTCTGGCCGGTGATGCCGTTCAGCGTATAGACCGCGTTCTGGAAGCGGCTGCTGGAGACCAGCTGGTTCAGCTCGACGCCGCTCTTCAGCGAGGTCAGGACGCCGCTTTCGTCGGGCTTGTATTCGGCATCGAACTTGGCGCCGGTCTCGCGCTGCTTGTTGAGGCGCGGGCGGGCCTCGACCGAGAGGCTGTTGATACCCTGCGTGGTCGTAGTGTCGATCGGCAGGATGATGTTGGGTGCGTTCTGCGGGTTGTTGTAGTCGATCGTGATCCACGGCAGCGCGGTCTTGCCGGAGACCGAGGCGGTGACGTCCACCTCGTCGTTCAGGACACGCGAGGCCGCGTAAGTGCCGCGCGCCGAGAGCTTGAACTTGCCGGTGGTCCACTCGGCGCCAAGAATGCCGTTGAAGGTGCGCCGGTTAAGGCTGCCGATCACGCTGCGATAATTGACGCTCGGGCCGGAGCCGGCGTTGGAACCGTTGACGAAGGTCACCGTCTGCGCGGTTTCGTCGCGGATGACGACGCCGGTGGGGTCAATGCCGCCGTTCGCCACCGACTGGGTGGTGCTGAGCTGCAGGTATTGGTCGTCAGATGTCGTGTCGCTGCGGGTATAGGTGCCTTCCACGTAGGCGCGAAAATCGTCGCTCGGGCGCCATTCTATAATGCCGTTCAGAGCATAGCGCTTGGTCGGTTCGGTTGAGGTGATGTAGCGCGGGATGTCGGGGTAGAAATCACCGAAACCGCTACCATCAAGATCGACACAGCGGGCCTGATTCCGACCCGAAAGGCAGTTCTGCGCGGCAGGCGTCGCAGGCTGCGTGGTCTCGACCTGTCGCCAACCGGTGGTGCGAGCCTGATCGTAGCGAATAGTGCGGCTCTCGTACGTGCCCGAAAGCAGCACGCCGATGGTGTCATGGGCGAAGAGCTTGGAACCGATCAGTGCGAACTTGGGGTCGACCTTGTCCGCCAGTTCGTTGTAGATCCCCTGAGCGGAGCCCGCGAGGTAGCCATCCTTGCTGTCGAACGGGCGGCGGGTGATGATGCGCACGGTCCCGCCAAGTCCGCCTTCGGTCATATCCGGCGTTGCGGACTTCAGCACTTCGAGGCGTGAGACGAATTCGGCGGGCAGATCGCGGAAATCGACCGCGCGGTTGCTGCCGTTCCCCGCTGCCGCCGCAATCGAGGTGGAAAGCGCCGACTGGCCGTTGATCTCCACGCGGTTGAGCGAGGGATCTGCACCGCGAATGGTGATTGCCGAACCTTCGCCGCCGCTTCGGGTGATTTGCACACCGGTCACGCGCTGAAGCGCTTCGCCGATGTTTTTGTCGGGGAATTTACCGACATCCTCGGCCGAGATGGCGTCAACGACTTGGGCAGAGTCGCGCTTCACCGCCAGTGAATCTGCCAGGCTCTTACGAATACCAGTGACCAGAATCTCCGCGCTCTCGCGACTTTCCTCGCGGGATTCTGTGGAATTCTGTACATTCGCTTCCTGCGCCAAAGCGGACGTGCTGGTGAGCAGGAGCACAACTGCTCCGGTGAGACGTTTCAAAACACGCACCCCTTTTTGTCGGACTAATCTGCGGAAAGCATGGCTAATCTCCACCAATTTAGTTGACAATAAAGTTTTGCTATTTCCCTGAAAAGTTTACGAGCTCGGCGCGCCGACCAGTGCCGTAAGCCCCAACAATGTGGCCGACCGCCTGTCGAACTTGTCGCTCCGGTTTGTCCGGTTTCTCCGGCGGGTACCAAGCGTATGATTTTGCCCACTAGCCGTTCCAGCGGCGGTCTGAAGACGACCCGAAGGGACAGAACTGCCGATAGCTGCGCCCAAGGTCGACAAGGTTTGGGAGGCACATTTTGTCCTGAGCCTGAGGGACGACGGAACACTGGCTCGGACCCGTCGCCGCCGTGTGATTGTCACGATCGTACCGAACGACGGTCCCCCAATAAGTCCTTCTGAATCCGAGATAACGCGATCTAGGACTGAGTTGCTGGCGGTCGCAGACTTGGAGGCGGCCGATTAGAGAAACGAGATAGCTTTTCAAACCGAGGACGGCAGAAAACCGCGATCTCCGGTCGAGCGTCCAGCGCTCAGGGTCGCCGTGTAGGAAAGCGCTCGCCATCGCCAAGTCGAGACCGGGTGCGTGGCTGATCGGCTTGCCGAACTGCGGCCACAACATGTTGAACGAGCGCGGTAACGATCTCGTGCGGCTAATGTCGGAATTCATCCTGCGGACGTCGAAGCAACGCTAGTCCGCATGCCCGACCTACAGTTGCAACGAAATAAGCGGGCTCCACCGCAGCTTCACTTGCGACAACGGCACCATCTCTGCCGTTGCGACGGTCAGAAATCTCGGGGTGGACGTGTTGACGCTCGCAGAGGGGACTGAAATCTGAAACTGCGCTGGGTCCTTGCCGTTGCAAGAACCTCGGAATTACAGCATGGCGGCGGCTCTGGGCCTTATCTCAGATATTCACCCCCATTGCGCTTAGATCCAGACCGGTCATTCGATGGCACAGGCCGGCCATCAGGATTAAGGCGCGATTGCAATTGCGGAGTGATCTGCTGCACTATCGACCGGAAGCCCAGCCTCCTTGCGTTCGGAACAGCGGTCGAGGAGATGCCCCGAGTGCGGCCGCATCGACACCGTGAAGCGCACCAATTCCTCCAGCGCTCGTAATAACTCGACGCTCGCATCCGTCTGGCTTCGTCAAATTCCCTATAGGCCATCGCAATAGAGGACTAGTTGCGGCGTAAACTTTCGCATCCAGCGACCTAGCAGGCGCCACGAATTGACCGCATTGAACGATTGCGAGCCGCCGGACACCTGCATGACAACAAGCGTCCCTGCGTCGCCAGCATCCAGAACATTTGGAGCGGCATATGATCACTCTGCGTCTTCTTGATGCCGCTGATTTAGCCGTGGCGCTCTGGGCTGCACCAGACCATGCCTTCCGACCAGAGCGCGTGCTCGCGCAATTCATGCACAGCAGAGTGATCGTCTCCCGCTACTTGATCGGGCAGCGGCAGGTCGCTGAGGATAACGCTCGAACAACGACATGGCCGTCAGTCCGTGCCGGAAGCACCGGGCCCGGTCGCGATGCCGCTGCCCAAAGCGATCTGCATGTAAACCGTGTCGAGCCAGCGGCCCGCCTTCCAGCCCATGCCTGTCAAGCGTCCAGCGTGCTCAAAACCGCAGGAACCATGGAGGGCTACAGAGGCAGGCTCCGCCCCGCCGATGACCGCAACCATCCGCCGGAACCCGTGGGCCTCAGCGGCTTCCAGCAAGGCCTCGAGCAGCCGCTTGCCGATGCCGCCACCGCGCCGGTCGTGCGCCACGTAGATGCTGTTCTCGCAGGCATAGGCGTAGGCCGGTCGATCCCGGAACTGCGTGGCGTAGGCATAGCCGACCACCTGACCGCCATCGCAGGCGACAAGGAACGGCCAGCCCCGGCCGGACACCGTCAAGATCTTCTCAACGGTCTCGCCCTCGGTCGGCGGCAAGACTTCGTACGTCGCCGTGCCGTGCAGAACATGATGCGCGTAGATGGCGGCAATGGCGCGCGCATCGTCGACCGTTGCCCGGCGAACCAAGATGCTCATCGCCGGCTTGCTTCCAAAACTTCGCAGTCTTCCTTGACGAAAGTGCCGCGCTGCTCGGTCGGCAGGATATCCAGCACTTCTTCGGAAGGGCGGCAAAGCTCTACGCCCAGCGGCGACACCACCAGAGGCCGATTGATGAGAATCGAATGCTTCATCATCGCGTCGATCAGGGCCTCGTCCGTCAAAGTCTCGTCGCCGAGGCCGGGTTCGGCACAGGGCGTACCCGTCTCGCGCAGCAAAGCGGGTGGCGTAATGCCGGCCCGCTCAATGAGTTCCACCAGCAGCGAACGGTTTGACGGCGTCTGCAGGTACCTGACGACATGAGGCGCAATGCCCACATTCCTGATCATGGCCGAGCCATTACGAGAGGTCCCGGAAAAGGGGGTTATGGTAGATCACGACATCGGTCATCGTTGCCTCTTAAGCAGCAGGTAAGTTCGGCCAGAAGCGGCTCGCACAGTTCGGCGCGCCCCTGGCAGCAATCCTTGGCCAGATAGACCATCAGTCCGCGCAACGCGTCAAGGTTGGCGCGCTGGATCTGCTGGCGGCCACGCTTGTCGGAAAGTACCAGTCCGGTCTTTGCCATCACGGCGAGATGCGTCGAAAAAGCGCTCTGGGTCAGCCCCGATGCTTCGGCCAATTCGCCGGTTGACAGGCCATCAGGTTCGTGTCGGATAAGCCGCTGAAACGCATCGAGCCGCGTCGGGTGCCCGAGAGCGGAAAAAATCGAAAGTGCATCATCTGCCGTCATGCATCGGAATTATCCGATGCGACATTCTCTTTTAATAACGGTCGGATATCCCGATGCGTTTGTGGCTAGCCTCGGTGGCAGTTTGCATCGAGTCAGCGACCTGAAGCGGCCTTTCCGGTGTCAGCCAATCCCAGGCAACCGGCGCTCCGTGGTTCCGCCGAGCAAGCGTCATGCTGTCGGGATAACTCGCCAGCGGAAAGCAGCATCGCGCCTTCCGCCTTAGCCGATTTGGCCGTAATCGTCGCCATTCGGCGGAAAGTTTCTCGTGCGCTGGCCATCTGCGCCTCATCCAGTGGCAGTGCAGCACACCCGCCCACCCCCGGCAGGATACGCGCGTATCCGTCCGCGCGCGCCCTCAGCAGTGACCATGCTCAACTTGCGCTGACCTCACCTGCGGGCATGCCGCGCCAGTTCCGTCTTGTCGTCGATCCAGCGGGAATGACACGAACGGAGCGCGATGGCGACACTGGGGTCGATTCATCATCAATTGCCGCAAATGGAACGACGGAGGCTGCGTCGCCTGCCTGGCGACGTCTCTGAGCACCTGATTTGCGGTCAGGCGGCATGGCCACCGACCGACCGTGCGATCCGTCTCCCATATTTGAGTGGAGCCACAACGGCGGGCCTCCTAGCGATGTCTATCAAAGTCTAGCAATTTTTGATAGTCGGCCCTATAAAGCGCTAGACACTTCTGACAGCCGACGAAAGACAACACGGATCCCTACCGTAATCCGTTTGCGCCCGGCGCGGGCAGCCGTCCTCCCGAGCTGGCAGGCCGAGACGCGATCCTGGAGGCAGCGCGGATTTCCTCTGGGCGAGCGATCAAGGGACGAAGTGCCCGGTCGATCATGCTGCTGGGCTTGCGGGGCACCGGAAAGACCGTGCTGCTCAATGAAATCGGCCGAAACGCGGAACGCGAAGGCCTCCTGATTTCGCGGGTCGAATCGCCGGAAGGCGAAAGCCTTGCCCGCCTTCTTTATCCCGAGATGCGCAAGGTCATGCGCTCGCTCTCCGGGGTGGAAACGGCCAAGCAGCTTGCAACGCGCGGCCTCAAGGGTCTGCGCAACTTTGCCTCTATCTTCAAGATCGAGATAGCAGGCGTCGAAGTCGGCGTCGATCCTGAGCCGGGTCTCGCCGATACCGGCGACCTTCAGTACGACCTGCCGGATCTCTTCACGCTGATCGGGAAAGCGGCGCAGGCTGCAGAACGTGGCTGGGTCCTGTTGATCGACGAAGTTCAGTATCTTTCCGAACCTGACCTCTCGGCACTCATCGTCGCGCTGCACCGAATGTCGCAGGAAGGCTTGCCCGTTCTTCTTGTCGGCGCCGGCCTGCCGCAGATCGCCCGCCTGGCGGGCGAAGCAAAATCCTATGCCGAGCGGCTGTTTCAATATCCTGTGGTGGGGCCGCTCGATCCGCCCTCAGCCGGGCAGGCGATAGAAAAGCCGATCGTCGAAGAAGAGGCCAGCATCGCCCCTGAAGCGCTGCAGGCCATCGTTGAACGTACCAAGGGCTATCCATTCTTCATCCAGGAATGGGCATCGGTCGTGTGGAACAACGCGGATGGGCCAGAGATAACTCTTGCCGATGTCGACCACTCCTACGCCGAAACGCTGGCGCTGTTAGACGAAGGCTTCTTCAAAGTGCGGATCGATCGCCTGACCAAGGCGGAAGTCCATTTCGTAAAGGCGATGGCCCAACTCGGCGATGGCCCCTACGCGATGGCCGACATTGCCCAAGCCATGGACCGCACTCAAAAATCCCTGGGACCGGCCAGATCGAGCATCATCTCCAAGGGCATGATCTACAGCACCGATCACGGCTATCTCGATTTCAGCGTCCCGCTGTTCGCCGAGTTCATGCGCCGCCAGGGGTAATCCATGCCTGACCTCGAAAGCCAGGACGAGCCAGCGATGGAGCAAGCTTCACCCTCGCAAGGCGAAAGGCCGATCGTGCTCGATCCGCGGCAACTCAATCGTATCGAATCCGTCCATCGCGGCTTTCTCTATCAGCACCTTTATGTCGCCAATTGCCTCCTTCGCGCGGGGAGGCCGGCGTGAAGCGGTCGTGGCGAAAAGCGATTAGGACGCCGAGCTGCAGACGGCCGACGTTCGCTTCTATGTCCAGGTGAAGACGCGGATAGGAACGCTAGCGGTGTCGTAGGCCACCAACAGCAGCGCGCGGTCGCGCAGCCCCGGAATATCGTCGGGACAGCTGTCAAGCAGTGCAATAATGTTGAGCCCGCGCGGCGCATCACTCGCAATGTCCCGCAACGGCCCCTTGACTCGCAGCGGCCGCGCCTGGGTCTGCGCCCCCCCCTTTGCTTTGTTGATGGCTGCGAGCCCCAGCCTGACCAGCGCCGCCGGGTCCGGTCGGCGATGCCAAGCAGCTTATGCACCCGAGCGATCGAGGCCTTGTAGCGCGAGAGCGACGCCGGCTTGCTGCCCTCCTCTGCCCGCGCATCGAGATAGTCCGCAATCACCTCGGGCGTGGCGGGCTGCGTTATGCGGCGGGTGCGCCGGCACGACAGGTCAACCGCCTCGAGGTCGGACCGAAGCGCGCAGAGCGTGTGCGGCGAGGGTGCGGCCTGGAACGCGGTGATGAGGGATTCGTTGATAGTGAGCCGTGGGATTATTTTCTACGGATCGCCGGCGCGGAGCGGGCAACGGTCGAAATGTTGGAAGGCCTACCAAATAGCCCGACATTTGATCACGCCGACACGATCTTCGAGTGTCTGACGACACGGAAGCCCAGGCTGCTGACGCATCTCCTGGAAGCCTGCTTGACCATACTCAAATGGCTCGAATTCCGAGGTGGATCCTTGGAGGACTTTGCATTTCCTAGCCGCACCGATCACGCAGCCCACATCAGCACCCGCCGATATGCTTCCTTTGTCGACGAATGGGTTACCGGTATCGGCTTGTCCGGCGAAGATTACGGCACGCACTCTTTGCGCCGAACCAAGGCATCGATCATCTACAAGGCGACTGGAAATCTCCGGGCGGTCCAGATCTTGGCCACATGAAGATTGAAAGCACGGTCAGATACCGGGGCGTGGACGTGGAGGATGCTTTGACGCTCGCAGAAGGCACTGAAACTGAAGCTATCTGGCTCCTCGCTACAGCGAGGAGCCAGACCCTACCCGGTGGAGGCGCATCTGCGTCAGTAAACGACCTTCAGCGGACGTTTTTCCGTTGCCGACCACAGTCAGCGACGCTTGAAATGGGTCCGAGTGTAAGCTCATCTGGCCGCTGCAATGACCGATGGAGGAAGAAGGCGAAGCAAGTGCTGAGATGCCGCTCTCAAGCTTTCAGAAGCGCCTTTCGTGGCAACGTGTTCATACGAGCATTAGGATGCTCCTGGCTCGGAGCGCAGCTTTGGCAGGACTTTGTGCTGCCCGAATGGCCAAGGTTGCCCCTGATGCGGACTTGATAGCCAAAAGGACTTGTTAACTAAGCCGCTTTACGTCGATTTCAGTTCGGCACGCGATTGTCGATTTCAGCAGGAGGGTAATATGCTCACGTCTGGAATGAAACGTTGTGCGTTGGTGGGAGTTTTGCTGCTTTTTCCCGCAGCTTCCGCCACCGCTTACGACGGCTCTTCGATTGCCGTTACCGGCCGCGTACCCACGGTCTGCCAGGTCAGCATCTCCGCACCGCCCGCGCATGCCATCCAAACCGGTGCCAACGATCTCGGAACGATGCGCGAACTGTGCAACAACCTCGCCGGCTACAAAATCACGCTCAACCATCCTGCCGGACTGGTGGATGCCTGGGTGGATGTCGGCGGCGTTCGTGTACCGCTCTCACCGACGCAGACGCACACGGTAATCGTCGATAATCGCACCCCCGCCTATCGGGAGCGCCAACTCCGGCTTGTCCTGAACCAGGCGCCGGCCGTGGATATGGACTTCAGTCTCGAAGCCGAACCCAAGGGCGCAGTGTTTTAAGCTGCAAGGCCTATCAGGGGCGGACCGACGAGCATCCCTCGCCCCCCGAAAGCCCAAGGCGGGGTGAGAACGTGAGCGTGACGACGTCCGCATACTGACCTGCCGGCAGGCGATGCAAATCGTTTCCGGCAAGTTCCACCTGCACGCCATGGCTTCGCCCACCCGGAGCCGGCGTCTGGCTGCAAGCGATCATCGAGCGGTCGGCCACCGGGAAACCCGACACCTTCAGCGCGTAGGGAAGAGCGGCGTCATCCCCGGCAAAGCGCTTCATGGTGCCGCGCTCCTTGTCCACCTGGATTTCGTAAGGCACTGTTGACTGGGCAGTCACCGTGAGACCGCGGATGACGTTGCCGCTGGAGCCGTCCACATCTCCGAAATCAATACGTCCGCGCTGCGTACCCATCGATCCGACGAACGTTGCGATACGTTCCGGCACTGTCAGATCTACCGCGACCTGGCTGCCAAGCTGCATGCCGCGGTCAAGTTCGTCGCGGCCGGCAAGGCATACGAACCGCAGTTCGAGCGGCTGATAGTAGTTTCCGGCGACGATCCCCTGACCGGCCGGTATCTGGATGCGGAAGCTTTCGTTGACGTTGTCTCCGCTGGCGCCGGCACCGAACTGAACAACCGCCCCGTTGGTCGGGTTGGGCTGTTCCGCGCCGGAGATCAGGACCATGCGGCCAGCATCGCGCACCCAGCGGATATCGTAGCGTACCGAATCCCTCCGACCCAGCGCCGCGCCGCGATTGATCGCGCCGGGATTGGCAAGCACGAGGCGCACGGCTGTGACGCGCGGATCCAGGCGCCGGACGTGAATGGTGAAGTTCCGCTCGATTTCGGCCGGATTGAACGGATCGTAGTCGAGGGTGAGTTCGCTCGCGGAGGCGCGGAAATCGGCGCAGTTGGCCCTGGCCGCCCCAGGCAGAACCAGGGTGAGGACGGCGCAGGTCAGGAGCGTGGCGGCGATCTTCATGGGGTTCCCTCGGGCTTCAATGCACCGCCGCGCTGCAATGCGGCTTCGGTTGTCGTCACGTCGATCATGTAGACGAGCTTGCCATCGTTCATGGGCATCTCGATGCGCCATTTGCCTGGACGCAGACCTTGCACAGCGAATTGGCCGCTGCGGTTGGTGAACATCTGTACCGGCTTGCGATCAGGCGCCGCGAGTTCGAAAGCGTTCCCGCCCACCAACTCGAGCGGCGCGCCGCTCGGCATCAGCAATTGGCCGGTATAAGTGACGAAGTAGTCCGACCCGATCTCTACCAGATGGCCTGAGCGATAGGGCGGCCTGAACTGGACGATACCCGATCCGATATCGTAGCCGGCTGGCGCATCGGGCACGTCATAAGTCAGCAGCCGGGGAGAATAAGACGTCAACTGCGACATGACCGCGCCGCCGAACGTGCCCGACCTGGCGACGTACTCGTCCTTGCGGGGATCGATGTAGACGGATTTGCCTTCCAGTGAGGCATGGGGCTTCACGATTGCGAAACTGTCGTAGATCGGGCGGGACAGGGCAACACTGCCGCCGGCATAGGCCACCGAGAAGGCCGTGCGCAGCGATGTGCGCTGGTCGATGATCGCGCCGCTGTTCGAAAACGATGTGTTGTGGGCCGCGCCGAGTTCCGCGCGGTTGAGGAGCACGTTCGCAGCGGCATTGACGCCTACCGAATCCTCGACCCGGTCGATGTTTCCCGAGGCATTGTAGGATCCGACGCCGGTGCCGCTGGAGCGCTGGTAACTGAGGCGGGCACGCTCGCGCTGGCTATCGAGATCGGCGGTGACGCTCGAGCTCCGGTCGAAGCGGTAGATCAGCGAAACCCGGGCGCCCGGGCCGGACCTTCGTTCGCTGCTCTGGTAGGATGCTTCCGCCGTCAGCAGCAGACGCTGGTTGGGCCGCCACCCGTACGTGGCGCGGGCGGTGGACTGATCCTTCCGATCGCCGCGAGCAACCGAATAGAACCCGTCGAGGCTGAAATAGTGGTCGGCGCCGAGGGATTGGGAGTACGTTGCGCCCAGATCCAGAGCGTAGGGGTTGCTGGCGGAGAGGCTGTCCGGCAGCGCGAAGTTCCTGCTGGTCGCCTGGATGGAAGCTGTCAGCGAGCGGGCGTTGCCGCCCGTGCCAACGCGCGAAAGCTCGTAGCCGACATTGACGGCATAGCCGCTGCCGACGTCTTTGTTATGCGAGCCGGCGAGGTTGAGGGCCAGGGTGCCGACGGGCGAGGCCCAGACAACCTCGGCGCCGCCTACGCCGCCCCGGCGCTGAAGCTGGAAGTTTCCTCCGACCGTCAATTCCTCGGTCAGGCCATGGCGATAGAAGCCGGAAGCGATCGGATCGTCGCTGTAGCGGCGGCCGCCTGTACCGAACGGCGCTTTCACGCCGCCATAGAGCCCGAACTCGCTGAGGCCGGCGGCAAGCAGGGTCCGATCGAAATTGATGGAAAACGAGATCACGTTCTCGCGGCCGCTGTCGTCACGGACGATCAGCCTCACGTCGTTGGACCCTTGCGCGAAAGGAAAGTCGCCGATGTCGTAAGTGCCAGGATTGAGCCGGGTCACCTGCACCGATTGCCCGTTGACGATCGTTTCCACCGTGGAGGCACGGGTGAGGGTGAACGACCTTTGACCGCGCGGCTGGATGTTGCGCTGCGGATCGAGGTCGGCATAGACCCGCGAAAGCGAGAGACCAGCCATCGGGCTGGATCCGGAAAACCCGCGCGATACCGGTTCCAGATCGCCTGCGGTATATCGGGCGGTGCCTCGCGCATCGTCATAGACGATACGGGTGCCTTCACGCCGGAAGCTGTCCTGGATACTGCCTTCGTTCTCGAGCACGAAACCGCTGACCCGTATCGCGCTGTCGAAGACGATGTTCGGGGTCTGGAACCCGGTCCGGCTTCCCTTGTGCACGTAGTCGCTGTTAACGAAGGCGGTGAGATAGGCAGAAACATCTTCAGCAGGCTGGATCGGTCCTGCCACGGGGTCGTAGCCCATGACGCGGATCGATTGTCGCACGCGAAGGGTGGGATCCAGCGTCATCAGCAGGCCGAGGCTGGCCTGATCGTAAGCGAGACCGATGCCTAGCGCCTGCATGTCGCCGGTAGAGATTGCAGCCTTGCTCTCGATGCCGGCGGCAACCCTTGTCCACGCCTCGGTGGAGAGGACGCCGCGCAGCAGGGCAAGCAGCTCCTTGGTGTCGACTAATATACGGTCGTCTGCGGTCAGCGTGTAGGACACCTCGCCCAGGACGAAGCCGTTGTCGGACAGCGGCCCTCCCATGGGGATGTCGCGCCCGGTTCGGTTGAGGCGCTCCGGGGAAACGGCGGGGTGTTCGCCCGGCGTTGTCGGCTTTTCGGCCCGCGAGGGCACATTCGTCTGCGCATAGGCAGCGAGTGAACCGAACAGCGTCAATCCCGGCGCCAGGCCCGCAAGGCCTAGGAGATAGAGGGAACGGCGGTTCGCCACGGCGTCATTTGCTTCCGGCTGAATTCAGTTCGACCGAAAGGGTGCCGCCGGCATCCGGGAGTTCGACGTTGATGGGGAAAATTCGACTGGCTTTAGAAGGCACCAGTCCGAGGCCCATGCTCTCGCGGATCTCTTCGGGTTCGAAAGTCTTGCGATAAGCCTCGGAACCGTCCCCGCGCCGCTCGATCAGGGTCATGCGGTTAGTGGCGACGTAGCCGTAATTGGCACCATCGTTGGCGATCGTGATGACCGGCTGCGGTTTCCCGGCCGCATCCGTGCCGACCTTGGCTTCGACGATCTTGAGCGAAGGCACTTCGTCGTTCGTCCCGACGCTGACGAGCACCTTGAAGCGGTGGAGGACCTGAATCGCGTTCTGGCTTTCCGGCATGGCAACCGGAAGCTGGGCGATGGTCACATAGAAATGACGGCTTTCGCCTTCCAGTGGCTGACCGATCCACTGGACGCGGAACGCCTGGGACTGGTTGCCGCCAAGGGTCGCTTGGCTGGGGAACACGAGGACATCGTCGCTTTCGACGTCCTCAGCTTCGCGCAGTTCCCCATTCACGACATTGACCGGGTGGACCGTCACTTCGACGGGCACGGTGTCGGGGAAGGTGTTCTGCAACGTGACGATGGCCGAAGTCCGGCGACCTGCCGTCTGGAGGTCGACCACGACGGGCTGCACGTTCAAAGCCAGGCTGGGGGCGGTGGTCGCCATCAGTGCGAGGAACGACAGCAGCGGGCGCAATGCGCGCCGGGGAAGAGGCGTGGTCATGAGCGGGTCTCGGGAAGCAGGGCCAAGGGCAGGGGCAGGAGAAGCTGGAGGCGGACGCAAGCGTCCGCCTCCGAGCAACATCAGGCAGCCGGGGTCAGCTCGATCGAGACGTAACCCGAGTAGTTGCCGGCAGCCAGCCGACGATCGGTCAGCGACGACCAGTTGGTGGCGGTGCGGCTGGAGCCGTTCGACGAGGCGACAGCGGCGCCCTGGCTGGCAGCCTTGACGAACTGGACGCGGGTAGCGGCCGAGCTGAGGCTGTCGTGGCCGCCGAAGCGCTGCGCCACGGTCGAGCCTTCGTCGGTCGAGGTCGAGTCGAGGGCCAGGCCGTTGATTGAGGTGTCGAGGTTGTAACGGATGAACTGGGCGAAATCGCCCTGGGCGAGGCCGGTGCCGGAAGCGCCGTCAAGGGCGAGCACGGCGCGGGCAACGCGGACGTTGCTGCCGCCGTTGTTGCAGAAGGCAACGACGCGCGCGTCGGTCAGCTTCTGTGCGATTTCTTCGGTAACGGTCGAACGGACCTTGGCATTGGCATCGGTCAGATCGCCCAGGGTGATCGACGAAGCCTGCGAAGAGATGCCGCACTTGCTGTCGACCTGCGCATTGATGTCGATGCGCGTATCGGCGGCGTTAGCCGAACCGGCGGCGACTGCGAAAACGGCTGCCGCGCTGGCGGCGAGGATCGAACGCTTCATATTCAACTCCTTGAGTATTTTGACGCAGGAACGCGTCGGAGAATTGAAGACCGCTTTCGCGGGTCTTGCGACTTGCACCGGCTACCGGGACAGGCGGCCGATGGTTGAGCGGTGCGTCGACCCAACGCTCCGCCCTCCGTGTGGGTGGACTGCAATTATGCGCGTGGCCCAACCACCAGAATGAGGGTGTCTTTGTAGCGGCCCGCCGCAAGGCGGGGCTGGTTCAGAGCTTGCGCCGCCCAGTCGATCGAGATCACGGCATTGCGACCGACACTGATGCCGGCGCCGGACTTGAGGCCGCGTCCGGGAACGAGGCTTGCGAAAGCGCACCGTCCGCCATCCGCCATCTCGTCGGACGCACAGGGCGCACTGCGAACGGCGCCCTTGTCGGTTTCGAGCATGACCGAAACCCGGTAGCGCTTGCTGAAGGAAAAGCCCGAGCCGTCGTCGTTCGCATCGACATTCGTCAGCGCGCCGCGCTGCGACGTTACGCCCAGGGCATAAGGTGTGTTGCAGTCGAGCCCAACTGCCAGAGAGAAGTTGGCGGCGCCTTCGAGATCGCGCGGCGCGGTGATGCTGGCTGGACCGTTGGCGGCGAAGCCGCACCGTTCCTTGATGCGGGCAACGACATCGATCGCCACGGACTCCGTGGCAGCCTTTGCTGGCTCGATGACAAGCAACGCGGCAAGCAATAAGCTGCCGGCCTTGATGGCGGCAAGCGACAGCCGCCATGAATAGTCAATCATCATCAAGCCCCCGCTTAATGTGTGAACGGCATGAGTAGCCCCTGTCGTCCACATCAGTACGCCCCGCACCGGGCGCCGTCGGGGGCTTAGAAAGCCTAAGCACCGTAAGCAATTGCTAAATGTTAGTTAACGACAGCTTTGCTCATTTTGGGACAGTTTGTAGGATGACTATGAAGGGAGTTTCGCGAATATGCGCCGAAATCCATCGGCTTCGCCACTCTTGGCTGATCGCTGGTGAGATCGAATCCCGCGCCGCCCTGCGGTATGTTAGCTAAAATGCACGCCTGCGTTACGCGTTTTCACGCTGGCCCAAACCATCCAGTCTCGTGGGGCCCGGAGTTGAAGCCGGAAGGCCTCTGTGCATTTGCCTGACCCAATCGATTACCCTATCCAGACGGCAACATTCGCTGCAGGTTATAAGATGAGCTGGCTTTAGCCGACACGCACCGCATACCGGACCGTCTGCAGATTGACTTCGGATTTTCGCGTCTGAATGGCGCCAAAGAGTCGTTTCGACAAACGCGCAACGCCTTGGGTTGGGACACCGCGTAATTGATTTAGCCACCCTCGTGCATGGTACGAAGTCGCCTTGGCGCTTCAATGCTGGAGGATGACCGATGTCGATCTACGCAGGATTGGATGTGAGTGACAAGACGACGCATATCTGCGTGGTCGACGTCGACGGGAAAGTGTTGCGGCGAGATGTTGTCGAGAGCGATCCCGATGTTCTGGCCAAATGGCTTAACAAACATTGCAGCGATCTGACACGCGTGGTGCTGGAGACGGGAACGTTATCGACGTTCCTGTATCATGGGCTGGTCGAGCGTGGTGTCGCGATAGAATGTATCTGCGCCCGGCACGCGAAGGGCGTCCTTTCTGCCCGCGTGAACAAAAGCGATGTCCATGACGCGGAAGGGCTTGCCCAGCTGGCGCGCACGGGCTGGTACAAACGCGTCCACATGAAAGCGTCGGCCACGCATATAGACAGGGCGGCCCTGCGTATCCGCGCCCAGCTCATCACCGCACGGACATCCATGGCCAATCAGCTGCGTGGCCTCCTGAAGCTGTTCGGCCTGCGTATGGGCACCGCCAGAACGCCGGGCCGGCGTACCGAACGCCTGATGGCGTTCTATGCACAGCGTCCCGATTTGAAGGCCCTGTTTGCTCCGCTCATTGCGTCCATGGAGACGATCGAGGAGCAGTTGCGGGCATACAATCGCCTTCTCACTGACCGGGCAAAGGCGGATGAAGTTTGCGCCCGGCTGATGAGCGTTCATGCCATCGAAGCAATCGATGATGGGGGAGAGATATACCTTGCCGGCCGGGATCTGGAACTCCGTAATGTCGGTGAGCCATTTTTCGTTAGGCGGCTTCGCGTGGAAATCGCGATTGATCAGGTTCTCGGGCGCAGGACTGATCTCGCCCAAGTACGAGCCAAAGCGCCGCCGTTTGGGCTTGGCGACGACCAAGCATTCCTCCTTCATCAACCGCTGCACAACCTTCTCCGAGATTGTCACGCTTTGTTTGGCCAGCAACGCCTGTACTCTGCAATAGCCGTAGCAGCGGTGATTGGCTTCGAAGATTGCGGTAATGCGGCGCCGAATGACATCATACTTGTCAGCGAGGTTCACCCGGGCGTGATGGTAGAAGTAAGAGCTTCGCGCCAAACCTATCTGGGTGAGCAACTCCGGCAGCCGATAGATATCTTTGAGGGCGTCAACCAGCTGTGTCTTCTCCCGATTTCCCAAGAGGTGCAGATCGACGCCCAGGCCTTTTTTAAGAGTTCGTTGGCCTTATTCAGGAGGTCATGCTCAAGTTGCAGTTGATGGATATCGCGTTGCAAGGCTTCGAGTTGGCGTTCAAGCGCCTCGCGCTCCGACGCTGGCGGAGAGGTATTGCGGTGCTTCATAGCTGACAGAGCCTCATGACTCAGTAACTGGCTTTTCCAGTTGTACAATGTCGGTCGGCGAACGCCCAGACGATCCGCTACCTCTTGCGCCTTTTCGTCTCCACAGCATAACGCGATGACACCGGCCTGCTTTAACAGCCTGCGGAAAAAGGAACTTCCCTTGAGGCCGTTGAGGTGATTCAAGTCGCCTCGACCGAGGTTGAAGGATTGAAGATGCGCGGCGGCGATCACCGGAGCGAAGGGCTGTTTTCTTACGTGAGCTGCGAA
>NZ_SMBO01000012.1 GCF_004342985.1 Novosphingobium sp. PhB57 | reverse complement strand
TGCTTGCGGCAAACCTCCGCCGTCGGAAGTCCAGCCTCCTGTTCCTTGATCATCCCGATGATCTGCGCCTCGGTGAAACGGCTTTTCCTCATGCGCCTGCTCCTTCATCGTGGACAGACTCTACATCAGAATGAGGGACCTTTCGGGGGGGCAGGTCACGGTGCGTAAGCAGATCAGGAACGGGATGTTGTCACCCGCACAGTTCGAACGACAGCAGATTTTGAAGCAGAAGGCGCCTAGAAAACTAGGGACTACTTAAAAGCATTCATCGAGGAGCAGCGAAAACTACCTGCTGCCGAGACTGCTGCGGATAGGTTTGATTCACCTCTGAAGCCAGAGCCATGTGATAACCCAGCCTAATTTATCTCCTGAAGCACCAGATCCTTCCATACCACATCCATCTGACCGGCCTTAAACCCATGCTTATTTTGGCAGCACCATTGGTATGAATATATTGGTTGACAGATAAGTGGTCATCGGACCAAGTAGGCGGTATATAAAAAAGGCGAGGAGAGTCTGAGTGGCTATGGGGCAGCAATCGGCTGGCGTTGGTTTTGCACGCTTGCGAGCAACACTTCTCGTTGGTGGCTCGTTGATGGCATGTGCGGCCGGGCCGGCATTCGGGCAGGTTGCGCAAGCTGGCGCCGCGCCGCGCCCTGCGCAGGAGCCCGCCTCCGGGGACATCCTCGTCACCGGCGTGCGCGAGACGATGCAGAATTCGATCGAAACCAAGCGCAGCGCGGATGCGATCGTCGATGCCATCTCATCGAAGGAAATCGGCGAACTTCCTGGCCAGTCGGTGGGCGAGGTGATCGCCACGATAACCGGCGCCTCCATCGACCGCGCCAATTACGGCCCTACCGAAGTCTCGATCCGCGGCCTGGGCTCAGGCCTGAGCATGACCACCTTCAACGGGCGTGAAGCCACCAACGGCTCGGGTGACCGCGCGGTCAATTTCGGGCAGTTTCCCGCCGAACTCTTCAATGCGATCAAGATCTACAAGACCCAACAGGCCGATCTCATCGAAGGCGGCGTGGCCGGCCTGATCGAGTTGGAAACCCGCAAGCCGCTCGATCACAAGCGGCGCCAGATCCAGGCCGAGATCAAGGGGAACATGAACCCCTATCAGGACCGGATCGACGGAGAGAGCCCCTATGGCTATCGAGTTACGGCCAGTTATATAGACCAATTCAATCTCGGCGCTCTGGGCGACGTGGGGATTTCCATCGGCTTCCAGCGCAACAAGGTGAGCGATCCGGTAGAGCGTTTCTACACCAGCTCGACCTGGTTCACCTGCAACGCCGCAATCGTCTCCACCGGCAATTGCACCGAAGTGAGCCGAGAACAGGGCAATTCCGGCACGCCTTTCTACCACGCCTCGAATTCCTATGCCTTCCGACAGATGACCACCTCGGACTTGCGTAACGCGCTGTTCGGAGCCCTGCAGTGGAAACCCAGCCCCACGCTCGACATCAATTTCGACGTTCAGTACTCGCGCCGCCAATATAGCGAGGAGCGCCACGATTTCGGCACGGCGGAAGGCCGCTACAATCTTCACAACGTCGTCATCGGCGATAACCACCAGTTGCTCGCTGCCGATGGCTCGGCGACGATGCAATCGGTTTCCGGCTTGTTCCAGCGTGACGAGAAATACCTCGGGCTCGGCGGCAACCTGGCCTGGGAAGCAACCGATCGCCTGACGCTGAGCGCCGATGCGGGCTATTCCCATACCAAGCGGGTCGACATCACCCGCCAGGTTCGCCTGCGCACCGATCCCTTCGACATCTACGGGCAGCGCACCGCGATCAACAACCAGCGCATCCCCTACCATGTCGACCTGAGCCAGAGCTTCCTGCCGGTCTTCACATTCGACCAGCGCTTCGACCCGACCAATGCCGACCTCTTCAGCGACGATGCCCGCCTCACCCGCTCGCAGGACGGCCGTGACGACGAGATCTATTCCGCTCGCCTTGACGGGCGGTACAAAATGGACGGTTTCCTTGAGGAAGTGGCGATCGGCGGCCGCTGGTCGCAGCGCACGTTCTTCGGCTACAGCAACGACGTCAATATCGACCAGACCGACCCGGCGGTGGACCGCGACGTCAACCTCGCCTGCCGAACGCCATTTGCGCAGAAGAATTTCTTCGCGGATGGCCCCGCCGGCGCGATCACCAATTTCGCCACTTTCGATGTGCTTTGCCAGTTCCGCAATTATCTTGGCACCGAAGACCCGGGCAACACCGGCGACTTGCGCGCGGTCGAAAACTCGGACGTCACCGAAAAGACCCTCGCCGGCTACGTCATGGCGACCTACTCGGGCGACCTCGGCGGCATACCGGTGCGGGGCAACTTCGGCTTACGCGTGCACACCCGCGTCACCGCGCGCGGCCTGCGCAGCGGACTCGACGTCATCAACAATGCCGACGGCTCGATCTCGCTGCGGGAAAACGGCGACTTCACCGAGACGAAGATCGGCTCCAGCTCGATGCGCTGGCTGCCCAGCCTCAATGCGATCTTCGACATTTCGGACAAGGCGCGCCTGCGCACCGGGCTCTACCGCGCCATGTCGCGCCCGGCGCCCAGCGCGCTTGGCGCCGGGCGGCAGATCACGCTGGAGACCGGCACCGGCTTCACTTCGGTAACGGACGCCATCAATACCATCATCGCCACCGGCAGCCCCGCCCTGAAGCCGACGATGTCGTGGAACGCGGACCTCAGCCTCGAATACTACGCGAACAAGGACACACTGCTGGCCGCGGCGGTCTATTACAAGCGCTTCACCGGCGGACGCATTCCGATCGAGGAGGACGAGGACTTCACCATCGGTGGCACCAGCTATTCGGTGCCTGTCACCCAGACCACCAACAGCGACGAACAGAGCGACCTGTACGGGCTCGAACTGACGGCCAGCAACCAGTTCACCTGGCTGCCCCACCCGCTTGATGGGCTGGGCGCCAAGCTGAGCTACAACTACGCCTGGACCAACTTCAAGACCCAGGACATCCGCTACGGCGACGTGATCGACAGCGCGACCGGAGACGTCACGCCCGGCCTGATCCCGGCCGCCAGCCTCAGCGGCTATTCCAAGCACGTCTTCTCGGCGCAGGCTTTCTACGAGATCGGCAAGTTCTCGATCCAGGGCATCTATCGCTACCGCTCGCGCTACTACCAGGCCTTCACCAGCGACAACACCCAACTGCGCTACGTGAAGGGCAACGACACGTTCGACGTCAACGTGCGTTACACGATCAACAAGGCCGCCGACATCCGCTTCCAGGCCCTCAATATCTTCAACGAGCCGCGGGTCGAATACATGCCGGTCATCGGCAGCACGCGGAACGTGGAATACTACGGCCCGCAATATTTCCTCAGCCTGCGCCTGCGTCTGCGCTGACCTCAGGAAACCGCGCGGGAACGTAGCCAAGCTGCCCGCTCCACAGAAGGAAGCAGCCTTGTTCAAACCAAACTTGTCGATTTGTCATGAGATTTGGTATGAACAATGGTTGCCCAATTTGCCGCGCGGCATTATGCCAATTTCAAGGGCCTCCCCAGGGGCCGGTCTGAACTGGAAGAGAGCAGCCTGATGGCACGATCTACCACACTCGCCTTCAGCGGCCTGCTTCTCGCCGCTGCGCCTGCCTCGGCGCTGGCCCGCCATTACCTGGTGCACGACCAGAAAGAGTATCGGGCAGCGGCAGGCGCGGTGAAGGCCGGCGATGTCATCCGGCTCGCGAAGGGCGAGTGGAAGAACTTCCCGATCTTGCTGGAGGGCCAGGGTACCGCCAAGCAGCCGATCACGCTCACCGTGCAGACCAAGGGCAAGGTCATCCTCACCGGCGCCTCCAGCCTGCGCATGGCGGGAAGCCACCTGCTCGTCTCCGGCCTCGTCTTCCGCGACGGCAGTGCGCCGGGCGCCGAGGTCATCAGTTTTCGACGCGACCCGCGCAGCTACGCCCGCCATTCGCGGCTCACCGAAGTGGTGATCGATCGCTACAACAAGGCCGACCGCCGTACCGAAGACCGCTGGGTCTCGATCTATGGCAGCGACAATCGCGTCGATCACAGCTGGTTCGCCGGCAAAGGCAATCTGGGCGTCACGCTCGCGGTGATCCGGCCCAAGGGCCAGCCGGAAGCCAACCGCCACCGGATCGACCACAACTACTTCGGCCCGCGCCCACCGCTCGGCTCCAACGGGGGCGAGACCATCCGCATCGGCACCAGCGACGAATCGCTTTCCGATTCCGCCAACCTGGTGGAGGCCAACGTCTTCGATCGCTGCGACGGCGAGGTGGAGATCGTCTCGGTGAAGTCCGGCGCGAACGTCGTGCGCGGCAACCTGATCCTGGAATCGCAGGGCGCGATCGTGCTGCGACACGGCAACGGCAACCGCGTCGAGCGCAACGTCTTCCTCGGCAAGGCCAAGCCCCATACCGGCGGGGTGCGCGTGATCAACGAGGGCCAGATCGTGCGGGGCAATTACATGGAAGGGCTCGCGGGCACCGATTTCACCAGTGCGCTGGCGGTGATGAACGGCGTTCCGGGGTCCGCGATCAACCGTTACCACGCGGTCTCCGGGGCGGAGATCGCCAACAATTCGATGTTCGAGGTCGCCCGGGTGACGCTGGGAGCAGGCGCCGATGCCGAGCGCACGGCGGCGCCGACCGGCAGCCGGCTCACGAACAACCTGATCACCGGACAGGACGGCAAGCCCTTCCGGATCGAAGCCGACATGGTGGGCGTCACGTTCACGGATAACGTGACCGATGGCGAAGTGCCGGGCGCGATCCCTTCCGGCCTGCGGAAGACCGGGATCGCGACGAAGCGCGCGGCGAACGGGCTGCTCTATCCGACCGACCCGGCTCTTGCCGCACTGGGTGCGCCGCGCGACCTCAGGCCGGTCACGCTCGCGGAGGTCGGCCCGGCCTGGTATCCGAAGGCAACCGGCATCGCCGCATTCGGGTCGGGCCGCGCCGTTCCGGTAAAGGCCGGCGATCTCGAAGCCGCCGTGGCCGCTGCGAGGCCGGGCGACACGCTGAAACTGGCGGCCGGCCACTACACCGCCGAAACGCCGCTGCGCATCTCCGTGCCGCTGACGGTGTCCGGCCCCAGGGATGCCGATATCGCCTTCTCCGCTCCCACGCTCTTTCAACTGGAAGAAGGCGCAGCGCTGCGCCTGGAAGGCCTGAGCATCACCGGCGACAAGGCCCCGCGCCAGAGCGGCAATGCCGTCATCCGCACCTCCGCCCTGTCGACCGTCGCCAACTATGCGCTGGAAATCAACGGTACAGCCTTCTCCCGCCTCGACAGCGCCCCGGCTTTCGACCTGATCGCCACCACGCCCGGCACTTTCGCCTACCGGATCGCCATCACGAAGGCCGCAGTGAACGGCCTTTCAGGCGCGGTGCTCGCAGCTGCGGCCGAGACGGAAGGCAAGGGACGCTATGCCGCCGAGCACATCGCCATCGCCGATTCCCGTTTCGAAAAAATCGGCAGCCTGGCCCAGATCCTGCGCGCGGGCACCGACGAGAGCACGTTCGGCCCCGAGCTGATCCTGCGCGGCAACACGGTCGTGCAGAGCGGCCCGGTTATGCTCGGCCTGTCCGGCGTGCAGTCGATCCTCATCGAGGGCAATACCTTCCGCAGCAGCGGCAGGATCGCCGTGGCCAACAGTGTCGGCACGCCGGAAACCCGGATCATCGACAACCACTTCATCCAGACCCCGGAGCCGACCGTGACCAAGCTCTACCCGCAAGGTTCGCCGCGCGTCCTGGTCTCCGGCAACAGTATCGGCGGAGACGCATCATGATCGCCAGGCCCCTCCTTCCCAGGCCCTTCGCTCTCGGACCTCTCCTTCTCGGCACAGCGCTGCTTGCGCTGACGCCGGTTCCCGTCTTCGCCGCCCCGTCCAGCGCCGCTCCGGCGTCCCCGGCCAGGGCTGACGATGCCCATCCGGTCTTGATGAATGCCGCGGTGCTCTCCGGCCTCGGCGCAGAGGCCCAGCGCTATCCGCTGTTCGCGGCGGAACTTGCGCGGGTGCGCCGGGATGTCGACGCCGCGATCCATGCGGGGGTCAACGTACCCGTGCCCAAGGACGCGGGCGGCGGCGCCAGTCACGAACAGCACAAGCGCAACTACACCGCGCTCTACGGCGCCGGCCTGCTCTATCGCGTCACCGGCGATCGCCGCTATGCCGACTTTGCGCGCGACCTTCTGCTTGCCTATGCCAAGCTCTACCCCACGCTCGGCCCGCACCCGGCCGCCAAGAACGAAGCGGCGGGACGCCTGTTCTGGCAAAGCCTCAACGACAGCGTCTGGCTGGTCTACGGCATTCAGGGCTACGACGCGGTGCGCGATGCACTTACCCCTCGGGATCGCAAGACCATCGACGATCAGGTCTTCCGCAAGATGGCCGAGTTCCTCTCGACCGGATCGCCCAAGGTCTTCGACCGCATCCACAACCACGCCACCTGGGCCAATGCCGGCGTCGGCATGACGGGCTATGTCCTGCGCGATCCCGATCTCGTGGAGCAGGCGCTGAAGGGCCTCGACAAGAGCGGCAAGGCGGGCTTCCTGCGCCAGCTCGACCTGTTGTTCTCGCCGGACGGCTATTATGCCGAAGGACCCTACTACCAGCGTTACGCGCTCCAGCCCTTCGTGATCTTCGCGGCCGCCGTCGACGCCAACGAACCGCAGCGCCGCATCTTCGAATATCGCGACGGCATCGTGCTGAAGGCGATCCGCACCGCGATCCAGCTCACGTCTGACGGCTATTTCCTGCCCTTCAACGATGCCATGCCCGACAAGAGTCTCAAGACCGAGGAACTCTACCAGGCCGTGGCCATCGGCTACGGCAAGACCCACGACCCGACGCTGCTTTCGATCGCACAGTGGCAGGACCGCACCGTGCTCACCCCGCAAGGCCTGGAAGTCGCGCGCGACCTGGCCGCGGGCAAGGCCAAGCCCTTCCCTTTCGCCTCGATGCTGCTGCGCGATGGACCGGATGGCGACCATGGCGGGATCGCCGTCCTGCGCGATGGCCCGGGCAGCAAGGACCAGTTGCTGGCCGTCAAGAACACCGCGCAAGGCATGGGCCACGGCCATTTCGACAAGCTGAACTGGATCCTATACGACAACGGCCAGCCCATCGTCACGGATTACGGCGCCGCACGCTTCCTCAATATCGAGGCCAAGGACGGCGGCCGCTATCTTCCCGAGAACGAGACCTGGGCCAAGCAGACGGTCGCTCACAACACCCTGGTGGTGGATGAAACCAGCCACTTTGGCGGCGACTGGAAGCGCGGGGAGACCCTCTCACCGCGCCAGCTCTACTTCTCGGCCGACGGCCAGACCCGCGCTTCGATAGCCGAAATGACGGATGCCTATCCCGGCGTCACCTTCCGCCGCGCGCTGCTCCAGGTGAAAGTGGATGGGCTCAAGAGCCCGCTCATCGTCGATCTGCTGAAGGTGAACGGCGGCAAGCCCGCTCGCTACGACCTGCCGCTGCACTATACCGGCCAGCTGATCGACACGAACTTCCCGCTTAAGTCGAACGTCGCGGCCCGGCCGGTGCTGGGCAAGGCGAACGGCTACCAGCACCTCTGGGTGGATGCCACCAGCCAGCCGAACCCGGCATCGCAAGCGCGGAACGGGCACGCATCGGGGAATGTCGTCACCTGGATCGAGGACGGGCGCTTCTACAGCTATCGCGTCGCCACGCCCGGCGTAACGATGATCCTGGGCGAAAGCGGCGCCAACGACCCGCGCTTCAACTTGCGGCGCGAACCCTTCATTCTCCAGCGGCTGGACGGCGCCACCGATGCCGCCTTCGTCAGCCTGCTGGAGCCCCACGGCCGGTATGACGCCTCCGCCGAAACGACCATCGGCAGCGACAGTGCCGTGCAAGCGCTCACCCATGAGCGAAAGGGCGACTTCGACCTCGTGACGATCACCTTCCGCAAGGGCGGCAGCCTGGTGCTGGCGATCGCCGACGACACCGATCCTGCCAAGGACCACGCGCTCCAGATCGGCGGCAGGTTCCAGACATGGACGGGCCCGGTCGGCCGCTTCGACATGACGCAGGAGGCATCCCGGTGAAGAACCTGCGCTGGTTGGTCATCAGCCTGATCGGGCTGGCCACCGTCATCAACTACATCGACCGCAATGCGCTGGCCGTGATGTGGCCCGCCGTCTCCAGGGAGATCGGCGCCGACAAGTCCGACTACGCGCTACTGGTGACCGTGTTCATGCTGGCCTATGCCTTCGGCCAGTCGGTCTTCGGCAGGATTTTCGACGTAATCGGCACCCGGCTGGGCTTTGCCGTCTCGATCCTGTTCTGGTCGCTGTCGATCGGGCTGCACTCGGTGGTCCGCTCGCTCGGCATCCTGGCCGTGCTGCGCGTGACGCTAGGCGTGAGCGAGGCAGGCAACTGGCCCGGCGCAGCCAAGGCGAATGCCTTGTGGTTCCCCCAAAAAGAACGCGCGCTGGCGCAAGGCATCTTCAACGCCGGCGCATCGCTCGGCGCCATCGTTTCGGCCCCGCTGGTGGCGCTGCTGTTCACCGCCTTCGGCTGGCGCATGACCTTCCTGTTCATCGGCGTGCTGGGCTTCCTCTGGCTGGTGCCCTGGCTGTTCCTCTACCGCGCGGATCCCGAGACCAACCCCTGGCTCACTCCGGGCGAGCGCAACCACATCCTCGGCACCGCCGAAGCGCAGAGCCGCAAGGCCGATGGCTATGCGCCAGGCTGGACCGAGATGCTGCGCCATCGCCAGAGCTGGGCCATCATCCTCAGCCGCTTCTTCCTCGATCCCGTCTGGTGGCTGTTCGTTTCCTGGCTACCGATCTACCTGGCCGAGACGTTCGGCTTCGATGTCCAGCAGATCGGCCTCTTCGCCTGGGTGCCTTTCGTCGGCGCCATGGCGGGCAGCCTGATCGGCGGTTGGCTGTCGGGCGCGCTGATCGCCCGCGGCAAGACGGTGAACTTCGCACGCAAGACTGCCATCACCCTGGGCTGCACGATCATGTTGCCACCGCTGCTGCTGACCATGCATGCGGGCAGCCCCCTCTATGCCGTGCTGCTGATCGCCGTGATCCTGTTCGGCTTCCAGATGGCGATCAACAATATCCAGACCCTGCCGGCGGACTACTTCGCGGGCGGTACCGTCGGCTCGCTCGCCGGCCTGGGCGGCACTGCGGCCGTCGCCGGAACCCTGGTCACCACCTGGCTCGTGCCGGCCATGACCAAGGCGAGCTATGCCCCCATCTTCGCGCTGGCCGCCGCACTGGTGCCGGCATCGCTTCTCTGCATCTGGCTGCTCGGCGGCCGGATCGCGCCTCTCTCCTCCCCCAACAGATAACAAGGGCAAACCCATGCGTTTCAAGGACAAGATCGCCATCGTCACCGGCGGCGGCCGCGACATCGGCAAGTCGGTATCGCAATACCTCGCGCGCGAAGGCGCCAAGGTCGTCATCAACTATCGCAGCAACCGCGAGGAAGCGGCCAGGACCCTTTCCGAGATCGAGGCCGAGGGCGGCACCGCAATCCTCCACCAGGCCGACGTCAGCAATGCCGAGGATGTCGCGGGCCTGATCGCCGCGTCGGTCGCCGCCTTCGGCGAACGGATCGACTTCCTCGTCAACCTTGCGGGCGGCATGGTCGCGCGCAAAACGCTGGCGGAAATGGACGAAGCCTTCTTCGACCATGTGATGGACCTCAATCTCAAGTCCGCCTTCCTCGTCACCAAGGCCGCGCTGCCGCAGCTCGCCAAGGGCAGCGCCATCGTCAACGTCGCCTCACTGGCCGGGCGCGACGGCGGCGGCCCGGGCGCAACCGTCTATGCCACGTCGAAGGGTGCGCTCATGACGCTGACGCGCGGCTGGGCCAAGGAATTGGGGCCGCAGGGCATCCGCGTGAATGCCGTCTGCCCGGGCCTCATCGGCACGAGCTTCCACGACGTGTTCTCCAAGCCCGAGGGCCGCGCCGCTACCGCGAACAACACCCCCCTGCGCCGCGAAGGCCACCCGGACGAAGTCGCCACCACCATCGGCTTCCTGCTCTCCGAAGAGGCGGCGTTCCTGACGGGCGTCAATCTCGACATCAACGGCGGCCTGTTCTTCTCGTAGGCCGTAGCATTCGCAAGGGAGACTAGAGGATGACCCGAAAGGCAAGGATTGCAGCGGCTGTAATGGCAGCGCTGCTCGCGCAGGTCGCAGGGACTGATGCGGCAACGGCCCAGGTAAAGACCCTGGGAATGCCCACCGGCGCCCCGGCATCGCGGGAAGGCGACACCAGCAGGGGCCGCACGGTGCGCACCGATGCAAAGCCGCTCAGCCCCTACAAGATCATCCTGGTCGGGGATTCCACGATGGCGCCGACCAGCGGCTGGGCCTCGATCTTCTGCGCACATCATGTCAAGTCTTCGGTCGCCTGCCTCAATCTGGGGCGCGGCGGCCGCTCGACCCGCAGCTACCGGCAGGAAGGCTCGTGGGACGGCGCCTTGGCCGAGGCGAAAGTGCCCGGCTACCACGCCACTTACGTGCTGATCCAGTTCGGCCACAACGATCAGTCTTCCGCCTCGGAACGCTGGACCGAAATGGACAAGGAATTCCCTGGCAACCTGCGGCGCATGGTCGAGGAAGTCCGCGCCGTTAAGGCCGTGCCCGTCTTGGTCACTCCGCTCACCCGGCGCGAATTCGTGGGCGGCAAGCTCAACAATACGCTGGAGCCCTGGGCCGAGAAGGTCCGCGGCGTGGCCCGCACGCTGAAAGTGCCCCTGGTCGATCTCAACGCCTCCAGCGCGTCCGCCGTACAGCAGATGGGCGCGGAACCCGCGATGGCGCTGGCCCAGACCGCTCCCAACGAGGCCGAACGGGCGGCTGCACGCAGCGGCACCACCCTCAAGCCCCGCACGGCCGAGGAAGCCCGCCTGCCGCCGGTCCCCACCATGCCGGACGGCCCGCACGGGCAGTTCACGCGCAAGTTCGATTATACCCATATCGGCGATGCGGGCGCGGAAGTCTTCGCTGCCCTGGTGGCGCGTGACCTTGCCCGCGCGGTTCCCGACTTGCGCAGCCAGATCGCGCCCTGACTTTCCGCGCGTCGTTCAGCGCACCATTAAGTGCGCTGCATAACTGGTCGGACAATTGCTTCGTTTTGGCATGGAAGCTATTAGGTCTCAAACCTCATGCAGGCGTGATGGAAAGAAAGAAGACACACCATGGCTGACAGGCTGTTCCAGGGCATTGCCGACCAGATCGTTGCCTTGATCAATGAAGGCGCGTTTCCGCCAGGAACGCGCCTGCCGGGCGAGCGCGAACTGGCGGAGCGGTTCAACGTCAGCCGGGTCACGATCCGCGAGGCCGCCATCGCGCTTCAGGCCGTGGGTGTGCTCAAGATCAAGACCGGCTCGGGCATTTACGTTTCGGAACTCAGCGATCGCACCGACGATGCCCTGCCCAAGGTCAGCGCGCTCGAACTGACCGAGGCCCGCTCGCTGTTCGAATCCGAGGCCGCGGCGCTGGCCGCCCCGGTCATTTCGGATGCCACGCTGGCCAAGCTCGACACACTGCTGGAAGCCATGGCGGCCGAGGGCGACGACGAAAAGTCGACCGAGATCGACCGCGAGTTCCACATGACGATCGCTTCCGCCTCGGGCAATGCGGCGATCACCCATGTCATCCACACGCTCTGGCGGTTGCGCACCGAACTGCCGGAAGTGAAGTACACCCACGAAAGCGTCTGTCACCATGACGGCAGGACGCGGCAGGACGAACACGCAGCGGTCGTTGAAGCGCTTCGCAAGCACGACCCGCAAGGCGCGCGCCTTGCCATGCGTCAGCACTTCCAGCGCCTGCTCGCCTCCATGCTGGACGCCACCGAAGAGCACGCCATCTCGGAACTGCGACGCAAGTCGCAGGAAAGCCGCGAGCGTTTCCTGATCAGCGCGAAGATCTGACCCGCACCCGTAATCCGGCACCGCCGTTTCTAACGCGGGCGCCGAAGGCTTCCCGCCATGTCCCGGCGGGTCGGGCGCCGGATGGACCGGCGCCCTGCACTCAGAACCGGTAGCCCAGCGTAACCTGCAACACCGGGTAGACCTTGTAGTCGTTGATATCGTCGTTGACGCTCTGCTGCTCCGCTACGAGATCGGTGGCGAATGTGGAGCAGGGACCAAGAGTGATATCGGCGCAGAGACCGGTGACGGTCAGCGACTTCACCCGGACGCGGCCCTGGAACAGGGCGCCGGCCTCGATGCCCACGGTCAGCCCCTTCGAAAGACCGCCACTGTACCCCAGCGTCAGGGCCGGGGCGAGCTTGTTGATATCCGTTTCGGCGTGGAGCGTGCCGATCGCGGCCGCGGTGTAGGTGGCGCCGTCGATGGTGTAACTGGTGCCGTCGTTCGGTACGCCGGCGCCGCGCCCCTTGTTGCCATTGACGCGCAGACCGCCGGAAATGCGGAAACCGCCGCCGAACGGATAGACATCGACCATGGCACCGCCCGAGCAGAGCTTCACCTTCGTATCGTATCGGGTGTCGTGCGAATGGATGTTGTGACTGAACGAAAAGAAGGTCGCGTTCGCGCGGACGCCGATGATTTCCGACACCCGAAAGCCCGCCTCAGGCCCGATTCCGAGTGTGCCGGCAGTGACGCCCAGGGTGACGCGCGCGTCGTCGCCTTGAGCAAACGCGGGAACGGCGCTCAGGCTGGCGGCTGCAAGAAGGGCTGCTCTAGAATGGGCTCGCACGTGATCCCTTCCCCTTCCACTCCGGCGGAATTTGCCGGGCGTCGCACCGCGATCTTCGATCCACGTCTTTATTGTAGCTGGTCGGCGTCCAGGGGGAGCAGGCGCGATGCGTCCGATTTGGAAAAGATCTGGCCTCAGCCTGGCTGGTGGCCTTGATCGCGGCCGCTGAAAATGCCGGAAATGGGGGCTTTTGATCGGGCTTCGTGGCTGATGTAGCGAAAGCCGAAGGGGATCAATCGAGTGTGGTGCGCGAACGGGCGACCGTCAGAACGGCAACCACCACCAAAAATCCGCCGAGGGCGAGCAGATCGGTGCCCATGTCCGCGAGCACCTGTCCTTTCAGCAGCGATCCCCGGATGATGCGCAGGAAATGAGTGATGGGGATGATCTCACCCAGGACCCGCGCCCAGCCCGGCAGCCCCGCGAAGGGAAACATGAAGCCGGACAGGAACAGCGAAGGCATCATGTAGAACATCGAGATCTGCATGGCCTGAAGCTGGCTGCGCACCACGGTGGAGATCAGATATCCCAGCGCGAGATTGCCGGTGATGAACAGCACGATCCCTACCGTCAGCGCGATCCAGCCGGCGAGAGTCTGCGCCATCGGCACCGAGAACAGCAACCGGGCCAGAGCCAGCACGATCACGGTTTGAACCAGGCCGACCGCGATATAAGGCAGCAACTTGCCGATCATCACCTCGAACGCCGTGGCCGGGGTGGACAGCAGGCTCTCCATCGTGCCTCGCTCCACCTCGCGGGTGACGGCCATGGCGGTCATCATCACCAGCGTCATCGAAAGGATGATCGCCAGCAGGCCCGGCACGATGTTGTACGAGGTGATGCCCTCTGGATTGTAGAGCCGGTGCACCACGACTTCGAAGGGCGCTGGGGACACGGGCTTTGCGGCCGGGCCTCTCAGTTCGGCCCGGAAGGCATTCGACGGCAGAGTCGCGACCGCCGCGGCAACGCCGCCCGCAGCCGTGGGGTCCGTGGCATCGACTTCGGCCAGGATCTGCGCCCGGTCTCCTTTCAGGACGCGCTCGCTGAAGTCGGGCGGGATCGTCAGGGCGAGAGTGATCTCGCCCCGCCGCATCAGCCGGTCCATCTCGGCTTCGGAACCGGGCAAATGCTTCACATCGACATAAGTCGTGCGCTCCAGCGTCGCGACCACGGCATTGGCAAGGCGGCCATGGTCATGGGAGAGCACCGCGGCCGGCATGTGCCGGGGGTCGGTGTTGATCGCATAGCCGAACAGCAGGAGCTGCATCAGCGGCATCACCAGGATCATGGCGTAAGTGATGCGGTCGCGCCGGAGCTGGGTGAACTCCTTAACCATCACGGCCGCGATCCGCGCGAACGACAGGCCGCTCACGATGCGTACCTGTCATCGCTGGTCTTGCCCATCAGCTGGATGAACACGTCCTCCAGCGAGGGTTCGACCTCGTCCCACCGGAACGGCGACTTGCGCCAGGGCGCGATGGCCCGCTCCAGCGCCGCCCTGTCCGTGCCCGAGACATGGACGGCGGCGCCGAAAGCCGAGGCGCTCAGCACGCCGTCCTGATGCTCCAGCTCATGGGCGGCCTTGCCGATATCCGCTCCCTGGCCGTTGAAGGTAACGAGGCCCGAACCCGCAATGATCTCAGCCGCCGTCCCGCGCGCGATGAGGCGCCCGTAGAGGATGTAGCCGATGTCGTGACAGCGCTCGGCTTCGTCCATGTAGTGCGTGGAGACCAGCACAGTCAGCCCGCCGTCGGCCAGGGTGTGGATCTCGTCCCAGAATTCGCGCCGGGCCTTGGGATCGACGCCGGCGGTCGGCTCGTCGAGCAGCAGGAGCCGGGGCTCGTGCAGGGTTGCGGCGGCGAGCGCGAGGCGCTGCTTCCAGCCTCCGGACAACGCGCCCGCCAGCTGACCACGCCGGTCCTGGAGGCCCAGCCGCTCCAGGGCCTGGCCAACGCGGCCCCTGCGGTCGCCGAGTTCATAGACCCGGGCGATGAAGCTCAGGTTCTCCTCGATCGTCATGTCTTCGTAGAGCGAGAAGCGCTGGGTCATGTACCCGGTCTGGCGCTTGATGGCGTCGGTCTGCGAGCGAAAGTCCAGGCCGAGCACTTCGCCTTCGCCGCTGTCGGGCGTCAACAGGCCGCAAAGCAGGCGCAGCGTCGTGGTCTTGCCCGCACCGTTCGGCCCCAGGAAGCCGGTGATCCTGCCCTCCTCCACCCTGATCGAGACGTCCTGCACGACGTGCTTGTCTCCGAAGCTCTTGTTGAGCCCCTTGACGTCGATGGCAGCCTGCGTGTCCGTCATCGGCGCGGCAGGGCCGCGGCATCCGGCGCCACGTCCATCGGTTGGCCGGGGGTGAGCGCGCGCGGGTTGGAGGGCAGAGCCTCCACCAGGAACACCAGCTTCTCGCGGGCATCGACACTGTAGATGACGGGCGGCGTATACTCGGGCCGGTTAGCGACGAATTCCACGGTCGCCGTCATCCCGCCCGCGCAGCCATCGCAGCCGATCACCACCTTGCGGCCCGGGCGGTAGGCGTTGACCCTGCTCTGCGGCACGTAGAACCGCACTTTCACCTCGCCGTCGGGCACGATCGACACGATGGGCGTATTGGCGGGGACGCTCTCGCCGGGTTTGAACATCACATCCTCGATCCGGCCCGCGGCGGGCGCCGGCGGGGAAAGGTCGCTCAATTCCCGCTTCGCCGAGGTAAGGCCCGCTTCGGCCTGCCGCACTTGCGCTTCTGCTGCCGAAATCGCGGCCGAGGCGGACTGAAGCTGGGTTCGTGCGGCGTCGCGCTTGCGCAGGGCGCCCTCATAGGAAGCGCGCGCCTGGTCGAGATCGAGCTGAGCGATCGCCCCCTGCTTCTCCCGCTGCGCCGCTGTCAGGCGGCGCACTTCCGTGCCATAGCGGTCGGCATCGGCCTGAGCGGCGGCAAGATCGGCGCGGGCATGGCCAAGGCCGGCTCTCTGCTGTTCGACCTGGGCGCGATTGGCCGCGATGGTCGCGCGCGCCTGCTCGGTCTGGGCTTCGCGCACGGTCGGATCGACCCGGAACAGCGCGGCACCGGCGTTCACCCGCTGGCCGCGCCGCACCGAAACGCGTGTCAGCGTGCCGCCGACGGGTGAGGACATGTAGATGTCGTCGCTCACGACATAGCCGGTGAACTGCTCGTCACCGGCATGCCGTCCCGGTTTGAGCAGCAGCCAGAGCACGAGGCCCGCCACCACCACGATGGCGGCGATAAGCAACCGGCGGACAGGAAATCGCCCCCCTCTGCGCGGGGAAGTTCCAGGTGCGTCAACCACGCGTTCGCTCCACTTCCTGCTGTTCACGGCGCTCGTCCCAGCCGCCGCCCAATGCCTTGTAGAGCGCGATGGCGTCCTGCGCCGCGGCGGCTTCCGCCTGCGCCAGCCCGTCCTGCACCGAGAGCGCCGTCTGCCGCGCGGTCAGCACATCGGTATAGGCGACAAGGCCGTGCCGATATCGCACTTGCATCGTCTCAGAGGCATCGCGCGCCGCCTGCAGCGAAGTCCGCAAGCTCTCCGCCCGGCGGCGGTCGGCGGCCAGCCGGGTCAGGGCGTCCTCGACATCGCGCAAGGCGCCAAGGACGGTCGACTGATAGGCGAGCAGCGCCTCGTTCGCCTGCGCTTCCCGCAGCCGGACCGTCGCGCGCGAGGCCCCGCCCCCGATCAGCGGCAGCGAAAGCCGCCCGGCGCCATTGGCCGTGATGCTGTCGGTTTCCAGCAGGTGAGTCAGCGACCGCGACGCAAGCTGCAGCGCGCCGGTGAGACTGAACTTGGGATAGAGGTCCGCCGTCGCCACGCCGATATCGGCCGTCGCCGCAGCCAGCTGCCGCTCCGAGGCGCGGATATCGGGCCGTCTCTGCAGGAGATCGGAGGGGAGACCCGCGGGCACGGCGACCGGATCGGGCGGTGCGGCGGGCGCGGCCGCAAGCTGCGCGGCCAGTCCCGTCGGTGCCAGTCCCGTCGGCGCCAATCCGAGCAGTGTGCCCAGCGCGTGGACATGGACCTCTGCCTGCGCCGCCAGATCATCGCGCTGGGCGATCTGGCTCTGGATGTCCTGCTGCTGGCGGCGCGCGTCGAGCGTCGTGACGAGCCCCTTGGCCGAACGCACCTCGATGAAACCGAGCAGGTCACGCGCGGCGGCGATGCTTTCGTCAGCCACAGCGATGCGCCGCTGCAAGGCGCGCAGCTGCTGGTAGGTATTTGCCACTTCGCTGGCGAGCAACACTTGCGCATCACGCTGCGACCAGACCGCCGCGGCCACCCGCGCGCCTGCCGCCTCGTTCGCGCGGCGCTGGCCGCCGAACAGATCGAGTTCCCAGGCGGCGTCGAACCCGGTCTGGAACGTGGCGAAGTCCTCGCCCGCAAGGCCGATGCCCGGGCCACCAGAGCCCGACCCCGTGTTACCCGTGCCGAAATTGGCCAACGCGGATGGCAGGGCATTGCTGCTAAGGCGGGTGTAGCCGGCTTGCGCGCTGGCATTGACGGATGGCCCGCCGGCCGCGCGCGTCGCCTGTTCCTGGGCGCGGGCCTGCTTCACCCGCGAGGCCGCCTGCTGGATATCGAGATTGCCGGCCATGGCGCGGGCCACCAGATCGTCGAGCACGGGATCGCGGAACGCCTGCCACCAGACGGCGGGGTCGTCCGCCGTTGGCGTGGCGGGCTCGGCCGAACTATAGGCGGTGGGCATCTCTACGACAGGAGCGTGATAATCTGGACCGACCGTACAGCCTCCCAGAAGGAGCACTGTAGCTACAACGGCGATTCGAGCGGATGCCATGCCGCAATTCAATCCTACCTATTGACCAACAGGTCAATAATTATATCGTTTTCTGCCTGGGCACGGGATCGGTAGAATCAGGGACCAGACGTGAAGAAGACCACCGAACCGAAACAGGATTCCATGCAGCTTCCCGCCAAGGTCGCGGCGCAAGGGCGGCGTCGGCGCAAGGATGCCCGGCCCAGCGAGATCATCGACGCCGCGCTGGAGGTCTTCGCCGAACATGGCTTCGGGGCCGCCAGGGTGGAAGAAGTCGCGCGCCGGGCCGGGGTCTCGAAAGGCACGGTCTTCGTCTACTTCGCCAACAAGGAGGAATTGTTCAGGGCCGTGGCGCGCAGCATTCTCGCGACTCACCTGAGCCTGCTTCCGGCGCCTTCCGCCGAATTCGCACCGCCCCTGGCCGAATTCGTCCCTGCGCTCCTGCGCAAGGTTGCGGCAACGGCAGGCAGCCAGGCTCCGGCCATGGTCCGCCTGCTGATCGCGGAAGGCTCGCGTTTCCCGGATCTCGCGCAAGTCTGGCACGACGAGGTGGTGTCGAAGGTGCTCGCCCTCGTGACACGGGCTATCGAGCAGGGGCAGCAACGCGGCGAAGTGCGCGCTGGCGATCCGCTGCTCTATGCCATTTCGATCATCGGCCCGATGCTGGCCGGAACCTTGTTCCGCGAAGTCCTGGGTAACACGGGCGCCCGAATGCCCGACCTGCACGAACTCGCGGTGCAGCACGCAGGCGTGGTCCTGAAGGGCATGCTGACCGAGACGGGCGGCTGACCGGCGCCGGAGCGGGTTCCGCGAACCTCGGAGCGCGAATCGCGGCCCGGTCGCCGGGGCCCGGCCTGCGCCGTCTCCAAAGCCACGAAAATCGGCTTCGTCCTTCTAAATGAAGGCAAAAAAGAAGCCTTCCATCACCCTTTTTAGAATGCCCCTTGTGGTTCCATGCGGGATAATGTGCCGCCGGGACGCTCAGATAGGGAGTACGCTGCGATGCCGCCAGGTCGCAAGATCCTGGGACTTGATATAGCTCGGACCGTGGCGATCACCCTGGCGATGCTCAACCACTCCTTCATCGCGACGAACGTTTGGGAAGATTTCTTCGAGCAAAAGCCACATTTTGCATTCGTCGTAAGACTGGCGACTCCCATGTTCATCATTCTGTTCGGCGCCCTGCTGGAGGTCGTCTACAGGAATCGCGCCGATCGCGACGGCATCCAGTCGGTGACGGCCAGATTGTTCGAACGGGCCTTTCTCTGCTGGCTTCTGTACGCCCTGACCTTGATTCCCGTGCTCTGGATGGGAAGGCTGAGCCTGAAAAGCGCGTTTTTCGGCGCATTGCTCGCGGGGAAAATTCCGCTGAGCGACATCCTTCGATACTACGCCATTCTCTTCTTCCTCGCCCCGCTGATCCTCGTGGCCCGGCTGCGCTGGGGCCTGGCGCCGCTGCTGATCGCCTCGACCGCGATCCTGCTTCTGCACCCCCTGTTCGTGCTGCTGCCTGCCCCGCCCCCCAATTTCGCGCACTATGTGCCGGCGCGACTGGCTGACCTGCTTCTGGGCATAGGCGATGCCGTCGCCGGGCCCTCCGTGCTGCACAGCCTGTTTTTCGTCGCCGTGGGCATGCTGATCGGCTGGCTGCTCAGCGAGGACCGGTCGGCGGACGCCGAAGTGAGAAAATCCGTGACCCGGCGCTTCCTCCTCCTCTGCGGGGCACTCGGCGTCGGCGCGCTCGCAACCTATTTCATGGGGCCGGAGAAAGTGACTGCCGAGACCGCAGCGGGAATGGTCCTCAGGAACGCCAACCATCCCTTCTATTTCTTCTGCGGCGCGCTCGGCACCGCGATGATCGTCGCGCTCTGCCGCTCCGTCAGACAAGGCGGCCCCGGCCTTGATCGCGCGACGATGCTGGGTCGGCGCAGCCTGTTCACCTTTTCGGCGGGCAATGCATTCCTGATCTTCGTCACGCGGGATTACGATCAGTCGATCCCGGAAAGACTGTTGCTGAGCGGGTTGTTCTTCGTGGTCGTGGTCGGGCTCGCCGCGCTTTACGACATCGTCATGCAGCCGGACGCTCTCACGTCGCCAAATCCGGTCGTGAGAGTGTCGTCGCGATGGTGGCGCGCGATCACCGATCCGGTGAACCGCCTGCTGCGCACCGCCGCCCTGCGGCTGACGTCCCTGCTCTCATGGGTTCCGATCTTCTCGCAGCGGGAAGTGCAGAGCAGCCAGCGATGATGGACCATCGGCCGGCTGCTCTCGCCGATCAGCGGCGCTTGGTATGAATGGAAGTGCGCGTCTCGATAATCGGTCAAGTCTTGATCAGGAGAAGACTGGTGCCTTTGTTGAAGCACAGACTGGATCACCGCCCGAGATCTCTGGGGGCGCGAAGCCATTGCTCCGGCCTCGATGCATTCCCCGCTTCCGGCCCTGAAGGATGAACCCGGTGATGCAGCCGAAACTGTCCGTGATCCTGGCGGCCTACAATTGCGCCGACTTCGTGGAGCGCTCGATCGGTTCGGCTCTCGATCAGCAGGGGCTCTCGGTGGAAATCGTGGCGGTGAACGACTGCTCGACCGACGCGACACTGGACGTCCTGCAGGCGATCGCGCGCAAGGACCCGCGATTGCGCGTCATCGACAGCAAGGAAAACCTTGGCCCATCCGGCGCCCGAAATCTCGCGTTCGACCATGCCGCCGGTGAATGGGGCGCCGTTCTCGACGCGGACGACGCGCTGGAACCCGGCGCCCTGAGCCGTCTCGTGCAGATTGCCGAAGATCGCGATGCCGACATCGTCGCCGGATCCATCCGCTTTTTCTCGCATCAGCGGCAGGAGATCTCGGGACCCGTCTTCCAGGAGAACGCCCCGATAACGATGCTAAGCCTCGGCGATTTCGTGGAAGCGGCCCGGCCGGCCAACAGGGAGCCGGACTACGGCTTGTTGAAACCTCTGTTCCGGATCGCCTTCCTGAATGACAATGGCCTGCGCTACCGGACCGACATCCGGCACGGAGAAGATTTCCATTTCATCATCGATGCGCTGTCGAAAGGCGCAAAATACGTGCTCGCCCGCGAGGTGCTGAGCTATATCTATACCACGCGGGACTCCGGCCTCAGCCGCACGCGGGTCGACTACAGCCGGATGATCTCGGAGACGGAAAAACTCTCCCGCCGCGCCCCCTTTGCCAGCAATCCCGCCGTCGCAGGCGCACTCACCCGCCGCGCGGACGCGCTCAGGACGCATGAACTGAACGTGCTCTACGGGGATGCACCGAATCTCTCATCGAAGCTGGGAGTCCTGGCGAAATCGCTCAAGAGTTCCGCAGGACAGCACTGGCTGAAAACCAAGATTGTGAAATACGTTGGCCGGTAATCCCTCAGCCCTGGACTCCGGTTTGACGCCGGGCGACCACTCTTCGATGCGCCGCAAGTCGGCGCAGGGCATCGCCATCAACATGAGCGCCCAGGCGGTGCGCTTCGGGCTGCAATTCGTCGTGTCGATCGTCATGGCCCGCCTGCTGGGTCCGACCGAGTTCGGCATTCTGGCAATGGCGGCGCCCCTGTTGGCGTTCGTGGCGCTGTTCGCCGACCTGGGCTTGAGCCAGGCCACCGTTCAGCGGCCGCAGATCACGCAGGCACAGCTCAGCCTCATCTTCTGGACGAGCGCGCTGGTAAGCGTCACGTCCGGCATAATCGTGATGCTGGGCGCGCCGCTTGCATCGATCTTCTACCACGACGCCCGCGTTGCGCCCGTGCTGGTCGCGCTTGGCGCGATCCTGATGCTCACCGGCTTCTACAACCAGCATGTCGCCATCCTCAACCGGCGACTGGCATTCGGTTCACTGGTGGCCGTCGATCTCGGCTCTTACGTCCTCAGTTCGATAGCGGGCATTTCGGCGGCCTTGCTGGGGTTTTCCTACTGGTCGCTCGTGATCAGCCAGGCCACGCTGACGACCACCGCGCTCGTGCTGGCCTGGTCGCTGGCCCGCTGGGTCCCTTCCAGGCCGGGAAAAGCGCCCGAAGCGCGAGAGATCCTGGGCTTTGGAGGCAACGTCACCTCGTTCAACATCTTCAACTATTTTGCCCGCAACCTCGACAACATTCTCATCGGCCGGCACCTCGGCGAGGTTCAGCTCGGCATATACGACCGCGCCTACAAGCTGCTACTGCTGCCGCTCAGCCAGATCACCGGCCCGATCGCCAAAGTGGCGACCCCCCTGCTCTCCCGATTGAACGACGACCGCGAGAAATACTCCAAGTCGTACTTGATGCTCCTGGAGACGATCATACTCCTCACCTATCCCAGCATCGCCGTTACCGGCGTGGGGAGCAAGCTGGTCATCTACACCGTGCTCGGGTCGAAATGGCACGCGGTAGCGCCCATCTTCCAGGTCCTGGCGATAGGAGCGCTCTTCGCGCCCGTCAGCAACAGCACGGGCTGGCTGTTCACCACGCAGAACCGCACGCGCGAGATGAGGAATTTCGGGCTCTTCAGCTCGCTGGCGTTCGTCGGTTCGTTCATCGTGGGACTGCCGTGGGGGATACAGGGCGTGGCGAACGCCTACATCGCCACGGGCTGCGTCCAGGGACCGCTGATCTGGTACGCCGCAACCCGGAAGGGGCCGGTCAGCTTCGGCACCCTGCTGCGAGCCCTATCCCCTTACGCCTTTTCCATAGCGATAACCTCGCTGATGGTGTGGATCTGGACCCAATACCTCACCGTGGGCTGGGTAAACGTCTTCATGCTCCTGGCGGCAGGATACCTTCTCTTCTGGTCCCTCGTCGCCGCCACCCCCCGCGGCCGCGCAACCCTTCTCACCCTCTTAAGCGAAGCTCGGAGACTGATAAAGCGCTCCTGACGGGCGGAATTTGCGGGGCGAACGCGGCAGGTGTGAGGCCCACGCGGGACCGACAGAAGCGATTCGCTTTGGGCCGTTCAAAACGCTGAAGCCGGTACGGCAAGCGCTTTGGCAGATTGGCGAACGCCCAGACAGCGGCCAAACGCCAATCACAGGAAATTGCGTGAACTGTCGTCACGGTAATCTGAGGATGTTCTAAAAGACGCAATGGAGCGGGTAGCGGGAATCGAACCCGCATAGCCAGCTTGGAAGGCTGGAGCTTTACCACTAAGCTATACCCGCCCATCTCAGGGCCAGTCCGGATCGAGGGACTGTGTCCAGCGTCGTGGCAGCCGCTTGCCACGACAGGACCGGCCTCGTCAACGTCTTCCTTGCAACTTGTTGCGAAGGAAAACGGGCTTCGGCCTTAGTGGCCGGGATAATCCAGGAGCGCGTGAGGCGTGATGCCGGCGGTGCGCAGGCGTTCCGCGCCGCCAAGGTCGGGCAGATCGATGGCGAAGAGGGCGTGGTCGACCGTCGCTCCCGCGCGGCGGAGCAGTTCGACGGCGGCCAGCGCGGTGCCGCCCGTGGCCAGCAAGTCGTCGATCAGGATCACGCGGTGGCCCTCTCCCACGGCCTCGGGATCGACTTCCAGCGTGTCGGTGCCGTATTCCAACGCATAGTCGATGGCGATGACGGGGACCGGCAGTTTGCCCGGCTTGCGGATCGAGACGAAGCCCAGGCCCAACCGCGCCGCAATGGCGGCGCCGAAGATGAACCCGCGGGCCTCGACACCGGCGATGACCTCGGCGCCGGAAGCCTTCACGGTCTCCGCCATCAGTTCCACGGCCGCGGCGAAGCCTGGGCCATCGCCGACCAGGGTCGTCACATCGCGGAACAGGATGCCGGGCTTCGGGAAGTCCGGCACGGTGCGCACCAGCGCCTTGATCTCGTCGAGGGTCATGGCCCCACTCCTTAGGTGGCTTGGCGGACAAACGAAAGAGGCCCCCGCCATCGCTGGCGGGGGCCTCTTTCCTCAGGGTTCTGGCGGAAGCCTCAGTGCTTCTTGCCGGCCCAGATGTTGCGGTAGGACATATAGCCCAGGATCGTCGCGAAGAGCAGGAAGCCGAGCACCGGCCAGCCGGTCTGCTTGCGCTTTTCGAGCTTGGGTTCGGCCGTCCAGATCAGGAACGCCGAGACGTCCTTGGCCATCTGGTCCTTGGTGGCCTTGGTGCCGTCGCTGTAGGTCACCTGGCCATCGGCGGTGAGCGGCGGCGGCATCGCGAGGTTGAGGTTCGCGAAGTAGGGGTTGTAGTGAAGGCCATCGGGCGTCTTCGAATCCGGGAACTTCTTCAGAAGCTCGGCCGGCTGGTCCTGATAGCCGGTCAGCAACGAATAGACGTAGGCCGGGCCTTCGTGGCGAGCCTTGGTGATCAGCGACAGGTCGGGCGGGGTGCCCTGGCCGCCGTACATCACCGGCGGGAAGTAGTCGGTCGTCATGCCTTCGCGGGTGTTCACTTCGCCGGTCGCGTTATTGTAGACCGGAACCTGGAAGCCCTTGGCGATGGCCTTCACTTCGGCGTCGTTATAGCCGAGCGCAGCCAGGTCGCGGAAGGCGACGTGGCGGATCGCGTGGCAGACCGAGCAGACTTCCTTGTAGACCTGGAAGCCCCGCTGGAGCTGCTGGCGGTCGAACTTGCCGAAAGCACCGTCGCTGGCGAAGCTCACTTCCTTGGGGAGGAGGTGAAATTCGTGCTCCGCGGTGGCGGCCGGCGGTTCGGTGATCTGCTGGTAGGCCCCTTTGCCGAAGGACCACGCCAGGGCTACTGTGAAGAACAGCCCGACGAGGATCGAGAGAATGCGTGCCATGTCTATCGTCTTTCGCTCTAGCTGTTGATCACGCTTCGCCGTGAACGGCTTCGGTGGCGCCATGGGCAGGGCGCAATTGCGCGCCTTCGTCATGGCCCAGCACCGATTCCGTAATGGAGAAGGGCAGCGGGTCGGGCTTCTCGATGGCCGAGACGATCGGGATGACGATCAGGAAGTGCGCGAAGTAGTAGAGCGCCGCGATCTGGCTGAACATCACGTAGGGTTCGGCCGCAGGCGCACCGCCGCAGTAGAACAGCACCGCCATGGCCGGGATCAGGCCGAAGAAGAAGAACTTGCGATAGAGCGGCCGGTACGAGCCCGAGCGGACCGGCGAACGGTCGAGCCAGGGCAGGAAGAACCACACGAGGATCGCGCCGAACATCGCCAGCACGCCCATGAGCTTGGCCGGGATGAAGAAGAAGTCCTGGGTGAAGGCACGCAGGATCGCGTAGAACGGCCAGAAGTACCATTCGGGAACGATGTGCGCGGGCGTGCTCATCGGGTTGGCCGGAATGTAGTTGTCCGGGTGGCCCAGCGCGTTCGGGAAGAAGAACAGCGCGGTGCAGAACAGGATCGCGAAGACGCCGATCGCCCAGCCGTCCTTGGCTACGTAGTAAGGGTAGAAGGGAACCGTGTCGCTCTCGGTCTTCACTTCGACGCCGGTCGGGTTCGAGGAGCCCGGGATATGCAGCGCCCAGATGTGCAGGATCACCACGCCCACGATGACGAAGGGCAGCAGGTAGTGCAGCGAGAAGAAGCGGTTGAGCGCGGCATTGTCCGGGGCGAAGCCGCCGAGCAGCCACTGCTGGAGCGGTTCGCCCACGAAGGGAATCGCGCCGAACAGGCCGGTGATGACCTTGGCGCCCCAGAAGCTCATCTGGCCCCAGGGAAGCACGTAGCCCATGAAGGCCGTGGCCATCATCAGCAGGAAGATCACGACGCCGAGCAGCCACACCATCTCGCGCGGGGCCTTGTACGAACCGTAGAAGAAGCCGCGGAAGATGTGGACGTAGATGACGACGAAGAAAGCCGAGGCGCCGTTGGCATGCGCATAACGCATCATCCAGCCCCAGTTCACGTCACGCACGGTCTGTTCGACAGTGTCGAAGGCGACCTGCGTATTGGCCGCGTAGTGCATGGCCATGACGATGCCGGTGACGATCTGCAGGACGAGGCAGAGCGCGGCGAGGAAACCGAAGTTCCAGAAATAGTTCAGGTTGCGCGGCACCGGATAGCCGCCGCCGACCGAGTTGTAGACGAGGCGCGGCAGGGGCAGCCTGTCGTCCATCCACTGCATGAAGGGATGGCTCGGTTTGTATTCCTTGGCCCAGGGAAAGCTCATGTTCTTGATCCTCTCTCTTGGCCTCAACCGATCTTTACGACCGTGTCGGTGGTGAACGCGTAGTCCGGAACTTCGAGGTTCTTGGGCGCGGGGCCCTTACGGATACGGGCGGCAGTGTCGTAGGAAGAACCGTGGCAGGGGCAGAAGTAGCCGCCGAATTCACCGCGCGGTTCCCCTTCGCCGGCGCCGAGCGGGACGCAGCCGAGGTGGGTGCACACGCCCATGGTGATGAGCCAGTTTTCCTTGCCTTCCTTGGTGCGTTCCTCAAGCGTCTGCGGGTCGCGCAGCGAGGAAACGTCCACCTTGTTGGCTTCCGTGATTTCATGCGGCGTCAGGTTCCGCACGAAGACCGGCTGCTTGCGGAAGATTGCCTTGATGGCCTGACCGGGCTGGATCGACGAGATGTCGATCTCGGTCGAAGACGCCGCGAGAACGTCCGCGGATGCGGACATCTGGCTGACCAGCGGGACGACGATGCCCACGCCGGCGACACCCGCCGCGCTTACCGCGGCGATATTGATGAAATCGCGCCGCCGCACGCCATCTGCTTCTGCCATGATTGCCCTTGCCTTGTTATTGACAACCTACTCCCGGGATTCCGGTAGCAAGCCCAGATTCCTGACCAATTCTATTTTTTGTCTGGTATCCCCGTAAACGGCCCCCCGTTGACGGTTAGATGCCTCGGGAGCGACCCGAAACGAATACCGACTTTGCGGCCCTGATATACAGGGAAGCCAGCCCTGCCAACCGCCTTTTTGGTTGGGCAGGGATGGATCGTCATCAACAAATTCAAGGTATAACTGTTCGGCGGCGCCCTCTGTCGGGCCGTGAACGGGGCAAGCTCAGGCCAGTCCGATCACCGAAATCTGGCGTCCGTAGCTGGCCTCGGCCCGGTGGGTGGCCCGGCGGTAGGAATAGAAACGCTCCGGCGCTGAATAAGTATCGAGGCCCAGGCGCTCCACCGCGCCGATTCCGGCCGCTTCCAGCCGCGCGGCGACATAGTGCTCCAGGTCGAACTGCCAGTGCCCTTCCCGCCCGGACGAGAAGAAGCGCGCATTGCCGTCTTCCCCGGCCAGAAAGCGGCTACGGAAGCCTTCGTCCACTTCGTAGGAAGCCTGCGAGATGCAGGGGCCGACTGCCGCGACGATGCGCGAACGCGCCGCGCCCAGCGATATCATCCGAGCGATGGTGCTGTCGGTGACGCCGCCGATGGCGCCCTTCCAGCCGGCATGGGCTGCGCCGACGACGCCGGCCTCCCGGTCTGCAAGCAGCACCGGCGCGCAATCCGCCGTGACCACGCCGATCAGCACGCCGGGGCGATCGGTGACGAGGCCATCGGCATGGGGCCGCTCGGCGTCGGACCAGAGCGCCTCTCCCAGGATCAGGCAATCGGGCGAATGCACCTGGTAGACCGAGGCCAGCGGTGCGCCGGGCAGCACGGCATCGGCGGCGCGGCGGCGGTTTTCCGCCACCGCCGCCGGTTCGTCCCCCGAACCGAGGCCGACATTGAGACCCTCGACCTCCCCGCTGCTCACCCCGCCGCGGCGGCCGAGGAAACCGTGCGGCAGCCCTTCCAGCACGCCCGCCCGGTTGACTTCGACAGCCTCGGCCACGGAATCCCCCGCCGATTCAGCCAAGGCTCTTGCTCACCTGTTCGCGCACATCGCGCGAGAGGTTGGGTTCGGCGGCGATCTTCTCGAGTTCCGCGCGCATCATCGCCGCGCGGCCGGGTTCGATCCGGCGCCAGCGCCCGAGCTGCGGCACGAAGCGCGCGGTGGTCTGCGGATTGATCGGGTCGAGCTGGCGGATCAGGTTTCCGATCATCCGGTAGCCCGCGCCGCTGGCGTCGTGGAAGGCTTTCGGGTTCACCGCCGCCGTCATGTAGAGCGCGCGGGCGCGATTGGGGTTGTTCAGCGTGAACTCGGGGTGCCGCGCCAGCGCCTCGATATGTTCCAGGACCTGCGGATGGAACGAGCCTGCCTGCAGCGCGAACCACTTGTCGATGACGAGGGCATTGCCCTGATAGCGGCGCAGGAAATCGGCCAGGGCCTCCTCGCGTTCGGGTCCGTCGAGGTTGCAGAGCACGGTCAGGGCCGACTGGCGGTCGGTCATGTTGTCGGCCGCGCGGTACTGCGCGATGGCGCGGCGCGCGCCCTCGGCGGCATCGCCTGCGGCGATCAGCACCAGCGCCTGGGCCTTGGTCTTGCGCGCGCCGCGGGCGGCGGCATCGCGGCTGTAGGGCAGCGCGGAGACGCGGTCGTGCAGCGTTCCCAGAAGTTCCGCCAGTTCGCCGCCCAGCCAGGCCTTGAGCGCCTCGCGCTCCTCATGGATCGCGGCAGGATCGGCCACGAGCACTTGCTCGGCCAGGTAAGCGACGCCCGGCAGGACCATGAGTTCGCCGCGCATCAGGTCATCCAGCGCCGCGTCGGCCAGCACCGCGGCGAAAGCCTCGCCGATCGCCCGGCGGCCTTCGGCGCGGGCGGCATCCGCAAGCCCGCCGCCCACGGCGGCTACCAGATGCTGCACGACCAGGCTCTGCATCGCCTCGTAACGGGCGAATGGATCGTCGTCGTGCGCGGCCAGGAAGACGAGATCCTCGTTCGAGCGCTCCATGTCGATGGCGACGGGCGCCGAGAAGCCGCGGTTGATCGAAACGACCGGCGGGCGCGCGAAGCCTTCGAAGGCAAAGCTGTCGCTGCCCTTGTCGAGCACGACGAGCTGCTCGCCCGAATGACGGCCGCTGTCGCGATCGAACAGGGCGACGCGCAAGGGGATCGGCACGGGCTGCTTCTCGGGCTGGCCGGGCGTGGCGGGCACGATCTGGGTCAGCGTGAGCGTGGCGGTCTCGCCCTCGTGCGCCAGTTCGACGGCCACTTGCGGAGTGCCGGCCTGAGAGTACCAGAGGCGGAACTGCGCGAGATCGAGCCCGGTGCCGTCCTCGATGGCCTTGACGAAGTCCTCGCAGGTCGCGGCCTCGCCGTCGTGGCGGTCGAAGTAGAGGTCGGTGCCCTGGCGGAACCTCTCGGGTCCGGCCATGGTCCGCATCATGCGGATCACCTCGGCGCCCTTGTTGTAGACGGTGGCCGTATAGAAGTTGCTGATTTCCTGATAGGAATCAGGCCGGATCGGATGGGCGAGTGGCCCGGAATCCTCAGGGAACTGGGCCGAGCGCAGGACGCGCACATCCTCGATGCGCTTCACGGCCTCGCTGCCCATGTCGGCGCTGAACAGCTGGTCGCGCAGGACGGTGAAGCCTTCCTTGAGCGAGAGCTGGAACCAGTCGCGGCAGGTCACGCGGTTGCCCGACCAGTTATGGAAATACTCGTGGCCGATCACGCTCTCGATGCCGTCGTAATCGGCGTCGGTGGCGGTTTCCGGCTCGGCAAGGACGTAGCGGGTGTTGAAGACGTTGAGGCCCTTGTTCTCCATCGCGCCCATGTTGAAGTCCGACACGGCGACGACATTGAACAAGTCGAGATCGTACTCGCGCCCGAAGGCCTGCTCGTCCCACTGCATCGAGTGGATCAGCGAATCCATCGCGTGCCCGGTGCGCTGCTCGTCACCCGGGCGCACCCAGATGTTGAGGTCTACCTTGCGGCCCGAGCGGGTGGTGAAATCGGCATGGTTGGCAACGAGATCGCCTGCGACGAGCGCGAAGAGGTAGCTCGGTTTCGGCCAGGGATCGTGCCACTCCGCCCAGTGCGTGCCGTTCTCGCCCTCGCCCGTGGCGGTGCAGTTGCCGTTGGAGAGCAGGATCGGGAAGCGCGCCTTGTCGCCGCTCATGCGCACCGAATAGGTCGAGAGCACGTCCGGCCGGTCGGGGAAGAAGGTGATGCGGCGGAAACCTTCGGCTTCGCACTGGGTGCAGAGCATGCCGTTCGAGGCATAGAGGCCCATGAGCTGGCTGTTGGCCGCGGGATTGACCGCGGTCTCGATCTCCAGCTCGTGCGCCTCGCCGCTGAGTTCGACCAGCAGGTCGGCACCGTCCATGCGCCAGTCGTTCACGGATTCGCCATCCACGCGGATCGCCAGCGGGGTGAGCTGGTCGCCGTTCAGGCGCAGGGTCGCAGTGCCATTGCCTTGCGGATTGCGGCGGACCGAAAGCGTGGAGAGCACATGCGTCTCGTCGATGCCGAGGCGGAAATCGAGCGCGATCTGCGGCACCAGCCAGGCCGGGGCCAGATAGTCCTCCCGGTGGATGACCGGCGGCGCCTGGGGCGCGGGGGCAGCATCGGCGATCTGCGGATTGGCGTCGGGCGTGGCGGGGGTGCTGGCAATGTCCATGCCGCTAAACTAGAGCCTTGTGCATCGAATGCCAGTCATGGCGCGACGAATTCACACGCGAATCAAGAGGAGTGCCCCGCCGATGCCCGCCGCGATACCGAAGCGACTGTTCATCTTCGGGCTGGGCTATACCGCGCGGGTGATCGCGGATCGGGCCTCGGCCCGCGGCTGGGAAGTGATCTCCACCGGCAGCGAAGGTACCCTCTCCTTCGAAGACGAAGGCAATGTGCGCCTGGCCCTGGCCGATGCCGATCATGTGCTGTCCTCCGTTCCGCCCGGCAAGGAAGGCCGGGGCGAGCCGCTCGATCCCGTGCTGGAGCGCTACGGCGATGCCTTGAAGGGGCTGGCGCTCTCCTATCTTTCCTCGACCGGGGTCTACGGCGACACCGGCGGCGCCTGGGCGGACGAGAGCGCGCCGGTCGGCACGGGGCGGCGCACCACCAGGGCCGAGGCGGACGGCGAATGGCTGAAACTGGGCGCGCGGGTCTACCGATTGCCTGGCATATATGGTCCGGGCCGCTCGGCACTGGACCGGGTTCTCGAAGGCCGCGCGCACCGGATCGCCCTGCCCGCGCAAGTGTTCAGCCGCGTCCATGTGGCAGACATCGCTTCCGGCGTGATCGCCGGCCTGGAAGGACCGGCCGGGGCCTACAATCTGGCCGACGACCTGCCGTGCAGCCAGAATAGCCTGGTGGAGGAAGCCTGCCGCCTGCTCCGCCAGCCGCTGCCGCCGATGCAATCGGTGGAGGAAGCCCGGCTGTCGGCCATGGCGCGGGGCTTCTATGCCGAGAACCGCCGCATAGCCAACGGCAAGGCGAAACGCGTGCTTGGCTGGCGCCTGCGCTTCCCCACTTACCGCGAAGGGCTGCGTGCCCTCAGTGCCACGACCAGCCCGACCGTCGCCAGCGCCGCCCCGGCAATCGCCAGCAGCGACCAGCGATAACCCTCGAACGCGGTCGAGATCAGCATGGCGATGATGATCACCATCACCCCGTTGTAGGCCGCCTTGCCCGCTCCCAGCTGGCGGATCAGCGTGTAATAGAGCGGGAACGTCACCACCGAACCGAGAATGGCCAGATAGGCCGTGCCCATCCAGTATTTCGGATCGGCCGGGATCACCGGCGGGCCGGCCAGAACCCAGGCAATCGCGACATCGGCCAGCGTTCCGTAGAGCATGGCCCAGGACAGCAGGCTCACCATCGGCAGCGCCTTGCCGGTGTCGTTGGCCTGGATCACGTTCGAAACCGAAGCGCACATCATCGCGATCAGCGCGAAGACGGTGCCGAGCAGGACCTTGCCGCCCAGCGGGGCCTCGTGCGCTTCGTGGAGCAGCAGCAGCGCCAGGCCGGCGATGGCGATCGCGCTGCCGATGGCAAAGCGCCAGGTGATCGGCTGGCCCAGCAGGAGGCGCGCCAGGATCGCATTGGGCACCAGCAGCAGCCCGATCATGACCGCGACGATACCCGAAGTGAGGTGCATCTCGGCGCGGTAGACGAAGTTGTAGTTACCGCAGAACTGCGCGACGCCCACGGCCAGAGCCAGCAACTGGCCCGCGGTGCCGAGCCTCAGGCTCTTCTTCATCACCACCGCCACCAGGAACATCGCCGGCGTCGCCAACACGAAGCGCCAGGCAACCGACCAGCTGGCGGGCACTTCCCCGATCTGCCCGGTGATGACGAACCAGGTGGATCCCCAGATCAGCGCGACCAGCAGGAACGGCAGCGCCACGGCAGGCTTCATGAAGCCCGGTACAGGCTCGGCCGCGCCGCTCACAGCCCGGCAATCGCTTGGGCGAGGGCCGCGACATGGTCTTCGCGCGAATCCCAGGCAGTGACGAGGCGGGCGGCGTGATCGCCCCAGTCGTAGAACGCGAAGCCCTGTTCGCGCAGCGCCAGCCGCTCCGCCGCGGTGGACGTCAGGAATATCTCGTTGGCTTCCACCGGATGCAGCAGGCGGGCCCCGGCGGCGACGGCGATCTCGGCGGCAGCCGCATTGGCCGCGAGGGCATTGTCCAGCCAGAGGTCGCTTTCCAGCATGGCCAGGATCTGCGCCGCCAGATAGCGGCCCTTCGATTGCAGGTGCCCTGCCCGCTTGCGGCGGAAGCGCACTTTCTCCGCCATGGAGCGATCGAAGAACACGATAGCCTCCGCGCTCATGGCGCCGTTCTTCACCATGCCGAAGCTGAGCGCATCCACGCCGCCCGCCGTCGTCTCCGCGCTGCCGCCGAGAAACGCCGCGGCATTGGCGAAGCGGGCGCCGTCCATGTGCAGGCCCAGCCCTCGATCGCGTGCGAAATCGGCAAGGGCCGCCAGTTCGTCCGGCCGGTAGACGCGGCCATATTCGCTGGCCTGGGTGATCGAGATCGCATGGGGCTGCACCTGGTGCACGCCGTCGCGAATCGGGTCGATCACTTCGGCGATGGCATCGGGCGCGATCTTGGCGCCCTCTCCGCCGGCCAGCAGCAGCTTGGCGCCGTGGAGATAGAAGCCGGGCGCGCCGCCCTCGTCCATCTCGATATGGGCCTCGCGGTGGCAGATCACCGCGCCGTGCGGCTCAACCATGGCGGAGAGCGCCAGGCAGTTCGCCGCCGTTCCCGTCGCCACCCAGAGCGCCGCGCAGTCACGCCCGAACAGCGCGGAAAAGCGCGCGTCCAGCTCCTGGCTCAGCCCATCGCCGTCGTAAGGCGAATCGGGAGCGTCTGCCGCCATCATGGCTTTCCAGACCTTCGGGTGGACCCTTGCGGCGTTGTCGGAGAGGAATTTCATGACCATATGCCCTGTAAGCGGACGCACGCGCCGTCAAGCGGACCTTTTCAGGAGACATGTCCATGGTAGGCGTCACCATCACCAAGCACGAGACCGCAACCGGCGGCGAATACCAGGCGCACCTTGCGGACAGCGACGCCACCGGCCAGCTGACCTGGCAGACTCGCGACGGCGTCCACTATGCCGACCACACCTTCGTTCCTTCGGAAATCGGCAATCGCGGCGTGGCGGCACGGCTGGTCGAGGCGATGGTCGCCGACGCGCGGGAGAACCACTTCAAGATCGCCCCTTTGTGCAGCTACGTGGTCGCGGCCTTCCGGCGGCATCCCGAATGGGAAGACGTGAAGGCCTGATTCTCCGAGCGCATGCCTCGGCGAAGGCGTCGTCTGCCTCGGCCGAGGAGCCTCGTCTGCCTTAGCTGAAGCCGCGCGCGAGCCAGTCCTGCGCGAGGCCGGCCAGGAAGGCCGAACCGCGCGGGAGGGCGCTTTCGTCCACCATCATGCGGGTGGAATGGATGCCGCAGCAGTGCTTCCAGTCCGCGCCTTCCGGGGCAACGCCCAGGAAGAACATCGCGCCCGGCACCTTTTCAAGCACATAGGCGAAGTCCTCCGCGCCCATGATCGGATCGGGCAGGCGCCGGAACGCCTCGCTGCCGAACAGGTCCCGGGCCACGGCCTCTCCCAGGGCCACCGCGCGCGGATCGCAGATCGTCACCGGGAAGCCGTCAAGGATCGTCGTGCCGCCGGTCAGCCCATGCGCCCCGGCGATTCCCGCGACCAGCCGCGGCAGTTCGTCCTTCAGCCGCGCGCGATTCTCACGCGAGAGCGTGCGCATCGTGCCGGTCAGCCGCGCGATGTCGGGAATGACGTTGTGGGCGCTGCCCGCCTCGATGCGGGCGATCGTCACCACCACCGGATCGAACACGCTGAAACGCCGCGCCACCATGGTCTGGATCGCCGAGACCACTTCGCAGGCGACGGGCACGGGGTCCGCCGTGTCGTGCGGCATCGAGGCATGGCCGCCGCGCCCGGTAACGGTGATGCGCAATTCGTCGGCCGCCGCCATCAGCGGTCCGGCGCGCCCGCCGATGACGCCATGCGGGGCATTGGGCATGATGTGGAGCGCGAAGGCGGCATCGGGCAGAGCCCGGTCCTGCCCCTCGCCGCCCAGCAGCCCATCTTCCAGCATGAAGCGGGCGCCGTGATGGCCTTCCTCCCCCGGCTGGAACATGAAGCGCACTTCGCCGGGCAGGCTTTCCGCGCGGGCGGCCAGGATTTCCGCCGCCCCCGCCAGCATGGCGACATGAGTGTCGTGCCCGCAGGCATGCATGACGCCGGGCACGGTCGAGGCGAAGTCCAGCCCGGTTTCCTCGGGCATGGGCAAGGCATCGGTATCGCCGCGCAGGAGCACACAGCCGCCGCTTCCCGCGCCGCCCTTCAGCGTGGCGACGAGGCCCGTGGTCGAGGGTCCCTCGCGCCATTCGAGCGGGAGATGGGCCAGCGCCGCGCGGATCTTGTCGCGCGTCCTGGGGTTGTGCAGCCCGATCTCGGGTTCGGCGTGAATGGCGCGGCGCAGCGCGACGATGCGATCGGCGAGGCCCGCAGCCTCCTTGGCCAGAGTGTTCGCGGTAGAGAGCATCGGGGCATGATACCCCTCCAGCCGCGCCTGTCGAGCGTCAGGTCACGGCCGAATCGGCCACGGGCAGATCGCCCTCGGGATCGGGCATGATGCTGATCTCGTTCCGGTCGATCTGCTGGAGCGTGCGCCAGGCCATAAGGCCCATGACGATGTAGGACACGGCGCCGCCCACCGCGACCGCCCAGGCCGCACCGCTGGGCCCCACGGGAAGCAGGAACACCAGCCCCACGGCCAGGCCGATCAGCGCGATCAGGCGGGCCACCAGCGAATGCCGCGCCCGGCCGGTGGCATGGAGCACCGGTTCGAAGGCGACACTGGCAAGGTCGAAACTGGCCGCCAGCGTCAGGGGCACGAGGATCGCGGCGCCCTGTTCGAAATCGTCGCCGCCGATCACTTCCAGCATCTGCTTGCCCAGCAGCACCGCCACCGTGACCACCACGATCCCGGCCAGGCCGGCGATCTTGCTGGTCTGGAGCGCCAGCTTGCGGAACTCCGCCGCGGCCGAGGAGACGCGCGCGCGCGCCACTTCGGCATAGACCGAGCGCGTCAGCAGCGAGGACAGCTTGCTCAGCGCCTGCGACAGCTGCGAGGCGAGGCGATAGAGACCCGCCGCCTTGGTGCCGACCCAGGCGCCGACGATCAGCAGCGGGCCGTTCTTCATCGCCGCATCCAGCGTGGACGCAACGTAAGTCTGCATGAAGAAGCGCGTGACGCCGGGATTCTCGTCGATCGCCTTGCGCCAGTTGCGCAAGTTCGAAAGGTTCACGGCCTCCGGGCAGAGCCGGCGCGCCATGATCCAGTAAAGCAGCGCTTCGAGAATATCGATCGCGGCCCAGGCGAACAGGAACCGGCCGACGCTGGGGCCGGTCATCCAGATGACGAGCGACGCCGCCAGCCGGCCGCTGGGCACGATCGCCTCTACATAGACGGCCATGTCGAAGCGGTTGAGCGCGCGGACGATGCCGGTAGGCGCGGAGACCAGCGCCCAGAGCGAACCCACGCAGAACCAGAAGGCCACGTCGATGAAATGCGGGTTCAGCTCCAGCATATGGGCGAAGCCGTAGATCAGGACCGCCGCCAGCCCGCAGCCGATGATCGCGCCCACGGCATCCAGCAGGCCGCAGAGCATGCCCAGGCGGCCCAGCTTGCCCCAGTCCTTTTCATGGACGTGCTCGCTGCCGTAGCGCACCACGACGCGCCAGGTCTGGAAGCTGGCCAGCGCGATCAGCGCCTGCGCCGTTCCGAAGATCAGCGAAAAGTGGCCGAAATCCTTGAGGCCCAGCGAACGGGTCTGGATGGCGAGGTAGGCAATGCCGCAAACGGCGCCGAAACCTTTGCCGCCCAGCAGCCAGGCAGTGTTCTGGAGTATCCGCCCTAGCGGAGATTTGCTCTCACGGCGGTGAAATTTGGCGGACATCGCGGCTGCATGTGAACGAGGGGGAAGGGACTTGCAAGCTGTGCCGATCAGGGATGTCCCCATGCTGAATGAATTAATACCCGCGACCCCGGCTCAAGCCTTTCCCGCCGCATCTTTTCCTTTTGGCCGGCAATCCCTAGATGCGGGGCATCTCCCCCCTTTGACGAAGCGCGAAAATCCATGATCGAACACGCCATCCTCCTCAGCGCCGGCCAGGGCTCGCGCCTGCTCCCCCTCACCGCCGAGCGGCCCAAGTGCATGATCGACTTTACCGGCAAGTCGCTGATCGAATGGCAGATCGAAATGCTCGCGCGCGGCGGGGTGAAGCGGATCGACGTCGTCACCGGCTTCATGACCGACATGCTGGAAGAGCATCTGAACCGCATCGACGATCCGCGCGTGGAAGTGACGGTTCGTTTCAACCCCTTCTTCAAGGTGGCCGACAACCTCGGCTCCTGCTGGATCGCGCGCGAGGCCATGCGCGGCGACTTCCTGATCCTGAACGGCGATACCCTCGTTTCGGAGGAAATCGTGAACAAGGTCCAGCAGGGCGCAACCGATCCGAACGGCAAGCCCTGGCCGATCACCGTCACCGTCGACGTGAAAGCCGAGGGCTACGACAGCGACGACATGAAAGTGGAGCGCGAGGGGGACGGCCGGCTCGTGCATATCGGCAAGACGCTGACGGCCCGGCAGTCCAACTCCGAATCGATCGGCTTCCTCGCCTTCCGCGGCGAAGGGGCGGACCTGTTCCGCGAGACCGTGCGCCAGGCCATGCGCACGCCCGAAGGCGTCCAGCACTGGTATCTCAAGGTGATCGATTCGATCGCGCCCACCGGCAAGGTCGGCACCGTCTCCATCGAGGGCCTCGACTGGGCCGAAGTCGATTTCCTCAACGACATCGAAATCGCCACGAAGCTCACCGATACCTGGTGAGCCGAGGGTTTTGATCGTCCCGGATCATGTCCGGGACGATGCTTTGCGGTCGATCAGCCGAAGTGCCCCTTCAGCCAGTCCACGAGCGCTGAAAGGTCATCCCCCTCCAGCGCCACGGCATGGCCGAGATCGGGCACTTTCGGCCAGCCGCAGTCCACGAACTCGCGGCCCTGCCACTCGCGCGCGCCTTCGTAGCGGGGGATGACGTGGAAGTGGACATGGGGATCCACCATCATCAGCATGAGATAGTTGAGCCGGGCATAGCCGACCCCCTCCCGCAGGGCCGCTTCGATCGCGGCCGTGGCGACCTTGAGTTCGGCATGCGCCTCTCCCGGAAGATCCCCAAAGGCGGTGGCATCGGATTTCGCCGCCAGCACCAACGATCCCAGCGTCGGCTGCGCCGGACGGGCCAGCACCACCCAATGCGCGAATTCCGCGACGAGGGTATGCGGGTAGCCGAACTTTTCCATCGTCGCATTGGCTGCGACATTGCCCTGCATCGCGTTCATGGCGGTTCCTTCTTCAGGCGTCCGAGAGCCAGGAGGTGATCGTACCGCCTCGCGCCCGCACGATCCATGCCTGGACCAGCCGCACGGCATGGATGAGGCAGGAAATCGCCGTCCACCAGGCCACCGCGATCAGGCCGATGTCGGGACGCGCGAACAGCATCGCCACGAACAGGATGACCATGTTCGGGTTGCGGCGCGCGGTAATCAGGCGGAACTGGCTATCGAACTTGCGCCATACGTGGATGTGCATGAGGCCGTTCTGACGCATGAACACGCCCTCGATCAGGCGCTGCACCACGTAGCCGCCCTGGATCGCGCCCTGCACCCACCAGAACGTCGCGTCATCGTAAGCCAGGCCCCAGGTCGCCAGGCCCGTCGCCCAGAACCACCACCAGAACGGCGGATGGACGAGGTCCATGCCGTGGTCGGCCACATTGCCCCATTCCGAGGACGTGATTGTGCAGCGCGCCAGCTTGCCGTCCACGGTATCGAGCACCATGAACACCAGTCCCAGCGCCATGCCCAGCCAGTAGTGCCCGTAAGCGAAGAGCACCGTGGCCAGCACGCAGAAGGCCGCGCCCACCGCCGTCACCATGTTCGGGGTGATGTGCAATTTCGCGCAGATTCGCGTCAGCACCAGCGCCCATTCGGGCCAGAGGTACTTGGTCAGCACATCGGTCACGCCCTTGTAGGCGCCGAAGTAGCTGGCACGCTCGATGGTGCGGACGGTCTCGGGCGTGAGCGCCATGAGGAACGGCGTCTCGCGCTTGCGGAGCGTCTTGTTCTCGATGGTGGGCCCGCTTTCGTAAGTCACGATATCGAGGCCCGCCGTATCGGCGAGCGGCGTTCCGGCGGCCATCGCGGCGGTGATTCGCGCGGCCTGGCCGGCGTCGGCCGCATGCGCCAGGGCGGGGATGCCGCCCAGCGTCAGGACCATGCCGGGCCGCGCTGTGACGTATTTGAACCAGGCCGGATCCCATGCAAAGGCGGCATTGGACAGGATGGAAGGGCCGGACGAGGCGTCCTTGCCGAAGGAGGCGCCGTTCGCCCGGGCGATGCGTGCAACGCGCTGGGCCATCGTCAAACCCCAGAGCTGGACGGGGTTCGCGCCGATGGTTGCGGCGTGGGGGGGAGTGTCCTGAGTGACCATGTTTTCGGCCGTAATCCGTGGAACCGAGTGACGCAACGGCGGGGCTTGCGGAAAACGCGGCAGATTTTGCCGGTCTTGCAAGTGGCGTAAAAACGCCATACAACTGTAACCTTAATGTGTCAGTGAATGTTTCCTGATGATTTTCGTCTGCGGCATCCCTACATAGGGTCCGTGTACGGAACCATTTACGAATTCGAAACGCTGCCGACCTTCGGTGAGCACGGCAAGCGCAAGGCCACTGGTCCTGCGCGTGTGGCGCGTCGTGGGCGCGCCGTTCCTCTCGTTGGCATCATTCGCAATCCTCGTAGCCACCGGAACAAGGGCCGGGCGGCAGAGATGGAGGATTGCTCCAACATCCTGACCGAGACCCCGCGCACCCGCTCGGAACTCTACAGCGTGCTTGACGGCTTTGCCCGTCGCGGTGTGGACTATCTCGTGGTCGACGGCGGCGATGGCACCGTTCGCGATGTGCTGACGTGCGGCGCGGACATCTTCGGTGACGAATGGCCCACGTTCATAATCCTGCCCAAGGGCAAGACGAACGCGCTGGGCGTAGACCTGGGCCTGCCGACCCACTGGTCGCTGGCAGAGGCGCTGGCGGCCGCGCACAAGGGCAATACCCTCACGCGCCGTCCCTTGCGGATTTCCGCCAATGACGGCAGCAGCGGCTGCATGCAGGGCTTTATCCTGGGCACCGGCGTATTCACGCTGGCGACCGAGGCCGGCCAGGAAGCGCACCGCCGCGGCGCCTTCAACAGCTTTGCCGTGGGCCTCAGCATCCTCTGGAGCATCATCCAGTCGCTGTTCGGCCGCGACGGCAATCCGTGGCGCGCCTGCACCCCGACGCGCCTGGTCGATCGCCACACCGGCCGCGACCTGCCCTATGACGGGCCGGGCCGTGCGGACGAACGCTTCATGGTCGTCGCCACCACTTTCGAGAAGTTCCCGCTCGGCGCGCGTCCCTTCGGCCGCGATGTCGCCCCGGGGATGAAGCTGGGCGTCATCGACTGGCCGGTGCGCTGGGTCATGGCCCTGCTGCCGGCGATCCTCTTTGGCCTTTCCGGCAAGTTCCTGGAACGCCGCGGCACCCACCGCGTCTGCGCCAGCGCGGTAGACCTGGAAATCGGTGGCTCGTTCATTCTCGATGGCGAGGTTTTCCCTGCGGGCGACTACCTGCTCGAGGAAGGGCCGCAGCTGACTTTCGTGGTCCCCTGATCCGCCGGATCCGGCCCCTCTCCTCTCACTTTTTGGCCAGGTTTGTGGCACCGGCATGCTTGCTTTTACCACGCCGGTGCCCGAGCATGCTTTCATGACCCAAGACCTGGAAGGGCGCATTGGCCAGGCGCTGCAGCGCGCCGTGGTGCCCGAAGTCCGTGCTTTCGCGGAACGCCTTGCGCTGGCTGCCGGCAATGCCGTGGCCGTGCTGTTCTACGGCTCGAACTTGCGCACCGGATCGCTGGAAGGCGTGCTGGACTTCTACGTCCTCACCGAAGGCCCCCAGGCGGAGAAGATCTGGCCGCGCGTCAGCTATCACGAATGGACCTTCGAAGGCGTGCCCTTGCGCGCGAAAGTGGCGACCATGGCGCTGGATACGTTCCGCGCCGCCGCGGCCGGCGAGCGGCTGGACACCACCATCTGGGCCCGCTTCGTCCAGCCGAGCGGCATCGCCTGGCAGCGTGACGAGGCCGCGCTCGGCCGCGTAACCGCCGCCGTATCGGGCGCGGCCCGCACCGCCGCCAGGCTGGCCGTGGCGCTCGGGCCGGCGACGGGCACTGCGGAGGACTACTGGCGCGCCCTGTTCCGCGCGACTTACGCCGCCGAGTTCCGGGTGGAGAAGGCAGGGCGCGAGGATACGATCCTTTCCGTCAACCGCGAACATTTCGACGGCTTGCTGCCGCTGGCCCTTGCCGCCGACGACATCGCCTTCGAGCGTCTGCCGAACGGCGCCTTCCGCCCCGAACTTTCCGAGCGCGACCGCACCCGGATGCTGGACTGGTGGAAGCGCCGCCAGCGGCTGGGCAAGCCCTACAACGTCCTGCGCCTGCTGAAAGCCTCGACCACGTTCGAAGGCGCCGCGCGCTATGCCGCCTGGAAGATCGAGCGCCACACCGGCGTGCCGGTCACCATCACGCCCTGGCGCGAGCGGCATCCGGTGCTTTCCGCGCCCGGCGTGCTCTGGCACGTCTGGCGCACCCGCAAGGCCATGGAGCGCAAACCGGCATGACCCCCTCTCCCTTGCCCGCCGCGCTGATTCTCGCAGGTTCCCGCCCCGGCGCACCCGATCCGGTCGCAGCGGCCGAAGGCCTGAGCCACAAGGCCTTGGTGGAGCTGGAAGGCCGGCCGATGCTGGCCCATGTCGTCCAAGCCCTGCGCGATGCCGGGATCGCGCGCCTGGCGGTGGTCGCCAACGATCCCGCCGTGATCGCGCTCGCGGAACTGCTGGGCTGCGAGACGATCCCCGCCGCCGCCGGTCCCAGCGCCAGCGTGGCCGCGGGCTTCGCCCGGCTCGGCGCGCCGATGCTCGTCACGACCTCCGACCATGCGCTGCTGCGCGGCGACTGGGTGCGGGATTTCCTGCTCGACACCCCCGAGGAAGCCGACGTTTCCGTGCTGCTGGCGCGGCGGCAGGCGATCGAAGCGGCTATGCCGGGATCGCGCCGCACTTATCTGCGCTTTGCCGACGGCCACTGGTCGGGCTGCAACCTGTTCCTGCTGAAGACGGCCCGCGCCGAAGCCGCGATCGAGACGTGGAAGCTGGTGGAGGCGGACCGCAAGCGCCCATGGCGCATCGCCGCCAGGCTCGGGCTCGGCATGTTGGCAAGCTATGTGCTCGGCCGCCTGACCCTAGCGGCCGCGCTTGCACGACTGGGAACCCGGATCGGCCTCAAGGCCCGCCTCGTCGCCGCGCGCGACGGATTGGCGGCGGTCGACGTCGACAAACCCTCCGACCTCCTGGACGCACGCGCCATCCTGGCCGAGCGCCGCGAAGCCGCCGCCGGATCCTGAGACTGCGGCAACGCACGCGCCGAAATGCCCCCGAGGGGGCATTCCATCCAATCTGTTACATGTAGCGCATCTGGATGCGGATCGACTTCACGTCATTGCCCACCGGCACGCCGACCTTGGTGTAGCTGGGCTTGCCGAGGTTGAAGATATTGATCGAGGGGTTGTTCGACATCGCGCCGCCGTCAGTGCTGATGTCCGTCGAGCCGTTGCCGTTGACGTCATGCCTCACGGCGATGCCGTAAGTGCCCGGCGCCGGGACGGGGACGCAGAACGTCATGGTCCCGGCCCTGGCGGCCACTTCGATCCGCTTCAGCCACTTGCCCTTCGCCAGCCACTCGCCGGAGGTGGCGCGGTAGGACTGGACGCGCAGGCGTCCCTGGGACGACTTGATGCCGTCCACCGTAACCATGATCGCGGGGCCGCCACCGGAACGGCACTGGCTCATGTCGTTGCGGATTTCGTCGCGATACTGGGCCGCGGCCGGCGCCGACAGGGCCAGCGCGGCCAGGCCGGCGGCAGCTGCGATGGGGGCCTTGGGGAACTTCAATCTCATCTCCGGTTCCGTCACTCGTTCACGAGGGTTGCAGGGAAGCAAACCCGTGAAATGTCTGGCGCCGCACTGCCATCGAGGCCGTGAATGCACTCTGAACTGGCGATCCACAAGCACCGCGCCGGAGCGGCTGCAAGGGGCGGAGCCCGGTCCGCTCGGTCGATTTAGGGAACTTCCTCCATATGGCGTGTGGAAAACGGGCCGGGCGCGCTTGTACCCCCCAGATATGGTGGCCTATCCTTCGCATCGAGGAGTACCGTTCTTAACCATGACCACGCCGCTGATCTCGCCCTCCATCCTTTCCGCCGACTTTGCCCGCCTGGGCGAAGAGGTTCGCGCGATCGACGAAGCCGGCGCCGACTGGATCCACGTCGACGTCATGGACGGCCACTTCGTACCCAACATCACCATCGGCCCGGCCGTGGTGAAGGCGCTGCGCCCGCATTCCGCCAAGGTCTTCGACGTGCACCTGATGATTTCGCCGGTGGACAGCTATCTCGAAGCCTTCGCCGAGGCCGGTGCGGACTACATCACCGTTCATCCCGAAGCCGGCCCTCACGTCCACCGCACGGTGCAGACGATCCGCGGCCTGGGCAAGAAGGCGGGTATCTCGCTGAACCCGGCCACCCCGGCCAAGATGCTGGACTACCTGATCGACGATATCGACCTCGTCCTGATCATGAGCGTCAACCCCGGCTTCGGCGGCCAGAGCTTCATCTCCAGCCAGCTTCGCAAGATCGAGGCCGTGCGCAAGATGATCGAGAAGTCGGGCCGCGACATCCGCCTCGAAGTGGACGGCGGTGTCGATGCCAAGACTGCACCTCTCTGCGTTTCGGCGGGTGCCGACGTGCTCGTCGCCGGTTCGGCCACGTTCCGCGGCGGCCCTTCGCAATATGCCGCCAACATCCGCACCCTGAAGGGGCTCGATTGAGGCGGTGAAGCTAGACACCCCTCCGCGTCCCCGAAACGGGAACCCGGACGGGCTCCGGGCCATTTCCCCGGGAAGTGAGGCAGCCGATGAGTCGGGCGACATGCTTGCAGGCGGGCTCACAGGCAAGTCGGGGGGCGGGCCTCAGGGCGGTAACGAGGAGGGTGTCTTGAATCAAAGCGTTACCGGATCGCCGGCCGTGACACGTTCCGAAACCGACATCACCGATATCACCGCCTTCACTGGCGACGACTTTCACGATTCCGACCTCCTGCCGCCCCGCGCGGAAGTCCAGGTGGAAGTCGCGCAGATCGAGGGCGGCCGGGCGCTGGCCCTGGCCGATTTCTCGCCGCCTTCGGTCGGGCCGGGCGAGCGGCTGATCCGCTTCGCCTATCGCCTGGGCATTCCCGGCACCATGCTCTCGGCGCCGATGGGCAAGAAGGCCCGCACCCGGCTGCTCGCCACGGTCAGCAACACGCTTCCGGGCAATGCCGCCGCCGGAACCGCCCTGCGCGCGGGACATTTCCTGATCCACGGCGCCCGCACGCCCGTGGCCCAAGTCGATTTTGCCGGCCCGTCGCGCGTGACGCCGCCGCTGGAGCGCGTGGTCCACAGCTTCTCCTGGCTCACCGACCTGGAGGCCTGCGCCCCGCGCGAGCAAGGTACCGCGGTTGCCGAGCGCATTCTCACCGCGTGGCTCCAGGCCAATCCCAAGCCGCCGGCCAAGCCGGGCAAGGGTCCGGCCTGGGACGTAGGCAACACCGGCGCGCGGCTGATGAACTGGCTGGCCCATGCCCCGCTGATCCTCTCGGGCGAGAAGACCCTGCGCAACCGTACTTTAGCGCACATTTCCGAGACCGCGCGCTGGCTGGACCGTCATGTCGGCCGGGCGGAAGACGGGATCGCCGAAGTCGCCGGGTGGAGCGCCATCGTCGCTGCCGGCCTGCTGCTGCCCGAAGGTCGCCCGCGCCGCCTCTACGGCGAGGCGGGGCTGATCAAGGCCCTGGGCGAACTGATCGGCGACGACGGCGGCGTGCTCTCGCGCAGCCCGCTAGCGCAGATGGAAGCGATCGCCCTCCTGGTGCGGCTGCGCAACTGCTATCACGCCACCCGCCGCGACGCGCCCAAGGCGGTCGAGCGGGTGATCGAACTGCTCATTCCGCCGCTCCTGGCGCTGACTCACGGCGACGGTTCGCTGGGTTCGTGGCAGGGCGGCTGGGCGATCGACGGAGAGGACGTCAACGCTCTCGTCAAGGCGACCGGCGTGCGTACCCGCCCGCTGCGCGACGTGCGCCAATGGGGCTATCAGCGCGTGCTGGCGCACAAGTCGATCCTCCAGTTCGACACTGCGCCGCCGCCGCTGCCCGCCCATGCCCGCTACGGCTGCGCTTCCACGCTGGCCTTCGAGATGTCCCACGCGGGCCACCGCCTGATCGTCAACTGCGGCGGCGCGGCCAGCGGCGGCGGGCTGGTGCCGGTGCGCTTGGAACAAGGCCTGCGCGCGACCGCCGCCCATTCGACGCTGACGCTGGACGATGCCAATTCCACCGCCGTCCTCATCAACGGAGCCATCGGCGGCGGCGTCAGCGAGGTCGATATCGATCGCAAGACGCTGACGCAGGAAAACGGCGGCAACGCCACCCGCATCGAGGCGAGCCACAACGGCTACGAGGCGCGCTACGCCCTCACGCACCGCCGCATCCTGATCCTGCGCGACGACGGCAGCGAACTGCGCGGCGAGGACGTGCTGATCCCCGCGGGCCGCAAGGCCCAGCGCGGCAAAGTGGGCTTCGCCATTCGCTTCCACCTCGGCCCGGAAGTCGAAGTCGCCCTCACCGAGGACGGCCAGGGCGCCGGCATGGCCCTGCCCGACGGCAGTCTCTGGCAGTTCCGCAGCAGTGCCGGCGAAGTGATCCTGGAAGATTCGCTCTGGGTCGACGGCCAGGGCCGTCCCCAGGCGACGCAGCAGCTGGTGATCCAGGGTCTCGTCTCGCGCGGAGGCGGGAATTTCGGTTGGTTAATCAAGAAAATGGGGTGAAATGCCGCGACCGGCCCCACGGCTTGTGGCACCCTGAGCTAGCGGCCCCTCTTGCGACCCGGGCGCTGCCGACCTAGAGGGTGCGGAAAATCCCTCTCCGCTAGTTCCAGAACGAGGCCATCCGCATGACCGATACCGTCCAGATCCGCCGCGCATTGCTGTCGGTTTCCGACAAGACCGGCCTCGCCGATCTCGGCAAGGCGCTGTCCGCCCGCGGCGTGGAACTGGTTTCGACCGGCGGCACCGCCAAGGCGCTGCGCGATGCCGGCCTCGCGGTGAAGGACATTTCGGAAATCACCGATTTCCCCGAGATGATGGACGGCCGGGTCAAGACGCTGCACCCCAAGGTCCACGGCGGCCTGCTGGCGGTGCGCGACAATCCGGAACATGCCAAGGCCATGGCCGATCACGAAATCGGCGCGATCGACCTGGTGGTCGTCAACCTCTATCCCTTCGAAGCCACCGTCGCCAAGGGCGCCGACCGTGACGAGGTGATCGAGAACATCGACATCGGCGGCCCATCGATGGTGCGTTCGGCCGCGAAGAACCACGCCTTCGTCGCCATCGTCACCGATCCGAAGGACTATGCGGGCCTGATCTCTGAACTGGAGACCACCGACGGCGGCACCACCCTGGCCTTCCGCAAGCTGCTGGCCGCGCGCGCCTTCGCGCAGACCGCCGCTTACGATTCGATGATCTCGCAGTGGTTCGCCTTCACCGACCAGGGTCTTGAGTTCCCCGAGATGCTGAGCGTCAACGGCCGCCTGGCCACCACGCTGCGCTATGGCGAGAACCCGCACCAGAAAGCCGCGCTCTACACGCCGGTCGGCCCGTTCACCAAGGGCCTGGCCCAGGGCGAGCAGGTTCAGGGCAAGGAACTGTCCTACAACAACTACAACGACGCCGATGCCGCCTTCGAACTCGCAGCCGAGTTCAAGAGCCAGGACCCGGCCGTGATCATCGTCAAGCACGCCAACCCTTGCGGTGTGGCGCAGGGTTCCAGCCTGCTCGAAGCCTGGCAGGGCGCGCTCGCCTGTGACGACGTTTCGGCCTTCGGTGGCATCGTTGCGGTGAACACCACGCTCGACGGTCCGACGGCCGAAGCGATCTGCCAGATCTTCACCGAAGTGGTCGTCGCCCCCGACGCCGACGAGGAAGCACGGGCCTTCTTCGCCAAGAAGAAGAACCTGCGCCTGCTGCTGACCGGCGGCCTGCCCGATCCGCGCCGCCCCGGCCTGAGCGTCAAGCCGATCACCGGCGGCCTGCTGGTGCAGGGCCGCGATGCCGGCGCCATCGGCGTGAGCGATCTGAAGGTCGTGACCAAGCGCGCGCCGACCGAGCAGGAACTGAAGGACTGCCTGTTCGCCTGGACCGTGGCCCGCCACGTCAAGTCGAACGCGATCGTCTATGCCAAGGACGGCGTCACTGCCGGCATCGGCGCGGGCCAGATGAACCGCCGCGATTCCTCGCGCATCGCCGCGATGAAGGCGGCCGAGGCCGCCGAGAAGTTCGGCTGGGCTCAGGCCCGCACGGTCGGCTCTGCCGTCGCTTCGGACGCGTTCTTCCCCTTCGCCGACGGCCTGCTGGCCGCTGCCGAAGCGGGCGCTACGGCTGTGATCCAGCCGGGCGGCTCGATCCGTGACGAGGAAGTCATCGCCGCTGCCGATGAGGCGGGCCTGGCCATGGTCTTCACCGGCATGCGCCACTTCAAGCACTGAGGTTCGATATTTCAGGGCCAGATTCGATCCAGGAGGCGAATATGTGGGTGATGTGGCTTGGACCGCTGGTCACCCTCGCCTTCCTGATCGGGCTGGCCACGGCGGCCGTGCTCGTGCGCCTCGGCCGCATCCGCAAGCCCCACCAGGTCATCGGCGCGCTGGCACTGCCGTTCGGTTGTGCCGCGCTGCCCGTGGCCGGGCTGGTTGTGGTCTCCGTCGCTTCGGCAGTGATCGCGCGCACGATCCCTTGACGAGATTGTGACGGTTCCCCCCGTCCACCCCGTGCGATCAACGGTTCATCGCAGAATGGGGCGCGGCTCGTCGCCATTCACTGGACGTCAAGGCGATTCGCTCCAAGTGAGCGGCACGCAATCGTACATCATCAATATGAGCTGATTTTCGTCATGGGACTCTTCAAGGCCGACTTCTACCGCTTCTTCGCCCTCGGCTTCGCCGGTGGGACGCTGCTGGTGCTGGGCGTGATGGGCATCGGAACTCACTCGATCGGCAACGGCCTCGTGCCCCCCGCCGAAGCGGCTGCGCAAGTAAACTGATCCAGGCAGGCTGATCCGGGGTCTATCGGACCCCGCGGCCTGATCCGGCGCCGTCCTGGGCGCCCCTCCAGCTTTCAATTGCACGCAGCCCTGCCAATGCCCATATGGGCGGCATGGCTAATGCGCATCATCATCACGAACATTCCGGCGAAGGCCTTGTAGAGGCTGCCCGCGCCGCCCTTCTCGATGCCGGCGAACAGTGGACCGAGATGCGCGCCGACGTCTTCGGCGCTCTGGCGGAACGCGAACGTCCGGCTTCAGCCTATGACCTGGCCGAAAGCGTCTCGGCCCTGCGCGGCAAGCGCGTGGCGCCGAACAGCGTCTATCGCATTCTCGACCTCTTCGTGCGTACCAATCTCGCCCGCCGGGTCGAGAGCGCCAACGCCTACCTCGCCAACAGCCATCCCGGCTGCCAGCACGACTGCATCTTCCTGATCTGCGATGTCTGCGGCCAAGCCGTCCATATCGACGACGACAAGCTGACCGGCGCCCTCATCGCCGCCGCCAGGCAGGCCGGTTTCGCCGGGGTGCGCCCGGTGGTCGAACTGCGCGGAACCTGCGCGACCTGCAGCTAGGTCGGCAGGGCCTGCGAACAGGCCGCTGACGCTGGCCGGCTTCCGCAGGATTCCCATGTCTGGCGGGGGTCGAGCGGCGCCGGAAGTTGCCGGCGATGGCTCGGAGAGTCGCAGCAAAGCAACAGGTGCCACGTTTTTCCTGTCCTTTCGGACGGCTCCGGCATATTGCCCACTGCTTAATTCGACACCAGAACATGTAGCGTGTAGAAGCAGAACATGACAGCCAACCCGGCAACGCCACTCCTCGACACCGTCGATACGCCTGACGATCTCCGCAAGCTCAAGCCTTCGGACCTGCGTCAACTGGCCGACGAACTTCGCACCGAGATGATCTCTGCCGTCGGGCAGACGGGCGGCCATCTGGGCTCGGGCCTGGGCGTGGTCGAACTGACGGTGGCGATCCACTACGTGTTCGATACGCCGGTGGACCGGCTGATCTGGGACGTGGGCCACCAGGCCTATCCCCACAAGATCCTCACCGGCCGCCGCGACCGCATCCGCACCCTGCGCCAGGGCGGCGGACTTTCCGGCTTCACCAAGCGTTCGGAAAGCGAATACGACCCCTTCGGCACGGCCCATAGCTCCACCTCGATCTCGGCCGCGCTCGGCTTTGCCGTCGCCAACAAGATCAAGGGCACGCCCGGCCGCGGCATTGCCGTGATCGGCGACGGCGCGATGAGCGCCGGCATGGCCTACGAGGCGATGAACAACGCCGCGGACGCCGGAAACCGCCTGATCGTCGTCCTCAACGACAACGACATGTCGATCGCGCCGCCGGTTGGCGGGCTGTCGTCCTATCTCGCGCGGCTCGTTTCCTCGGGCCGGTTCCTCGGCCTGCGCGACCTGGCCCGGAAGTTCGCGCGCCGTCTGCCGCGCCCGCTCCACGCCGCCGCCCGCAAGACCGACGAATTCGCCCGCGGCATGGCCATGGGCGGCACCCTGTTCGAGGAACTGGGCTTCTATTACGTTGGCCCGATCGACGGCCACGACCTCGATGCGCTGGTTCCGGTCCTGGAAAACGTGCGCGATGCCGCCGAAGGCCCGATCCTGGTCCATGTCGTGACGCAAAAGGGCAAGGGCTACGCGCCCGCCGAGGAAGCGGCCGACAAGTATCACGGCGTGCAGAAGTTCAACGTCGTCACCGGAGAGCAGGCCAAGGCCCCCGCCGGCCCGCCGAGCTACACCGGCGTCTTCGCCAAGGCGCTGGTCACCGAGGCGGAACAGGACGACCGCATCTGCGCCATCACCGCCGCCATGCCCTCGGGCACGGGGCTCGACAAGTTCGCCCAGCAATTCCCGAACCGCAGCTTCGACGTCGGCATTGCCGAACAGCACGCGGTGACTTTCGCGGCCGGCCTGGCGGCGCAGGGCATGCGCCCGTTCTGCGCGATCTATTCCACCTTCCTCCAGCGCGCGTTCGACCAGGTGGTCCATGACGTGGCGATCCAGAACCTGCCCGTGCGCTTCGCCATCGATCGCGCCGGACTGGTCGGTGCGGACGGTGCGACTCACGCCGGTTCGTTCGACGTGACCTATCTGGCCACCCTGCCGAACATGGTGGTCATGGCCGCGGCCGACGAGGTGGAGCTTGTCCACATGGTCCACACCGCCGCGCAGTATGACAAGGGCCCGATCGCCTTCCGCTATCCGCGCGGCAATGGCGTGGGTCTGGCCCTGCCGGAAACGCCGCAGCTTCTCGAAATCGGCAAGGGCCGCGTGGTCCGCGAAGGCAGCAAGGTCGCCTTGCTCTCGCTGGGCACGCGCCTGGGCGAAGCGCTCAAGGCCGCGGACCTGCTGGACGCCAAGGGTCTTTCCACCACCGTGGCAGACTTGCGGTTCGCCAAGCCGCTGGACACCGAGCTGATTCGCAAGCTGATGCTCAGCCACGATGTGGTCGTCACCGTAGAGGAAGGCGCCATCGGCGGTCTCGGCGCGCATGTGCTCACCATGGCCAGCGACGAGGGCCTTACCGACGCGGGCCTCAAGATCCGCACCATGCGCCTGCCGGACGTGTTCCAGGACCACGACAAGCCCGAGACGCAGTACGACGAAGCCGGCCTCAATGCGCCGCAGATCGTCGACACCGTGCTCAAGGCGCTGCGCCACAACAGCGCCGGCGTGAACGAAGCCCGCGCGTAAAACGCGTAAGATCGAGGCGTGCCTGGGGTGCCGGGCACGTCCCTGCTGACGTCGCGCTCTTTTCCGTCATCAACGGGCTAGCGAAATCCGGGTGAAGCCATCGCGGGCGGCCCTGCGCGCCTCTGGATCGCTTCGGGCCATCACCTGCTTCCGGGTATTTTCGAGGGCCCGGGGATCATCCCCAGGCCCTCGTTTTCCTTACCAGTCGTAAGCCTTGGGCAGATAAGTCCGGTCCAGGCTCTTGTAGCGCTGCTTCAGGCGGCTCTGGTGGTTGTCGAGCGGCTGCTTGATCCCGTCGATATAGACTTCGACCGGGGCCGAGGAGAGTTCGAGCGGATCGCCGTCCCAGATCACGACGTCGCCCACGGCGCCCGGCGCCAGTACGCCTTCCTTGCCGCCCATGCCGCTGATCTCGGCCGGAACCGAAGTGATCGCGGCCAGGGCCTCGCCCCATGTCAGTCCCGCCGCGCCCGGCAGCTTGTTCAGGGCCACGAGGTTGCCGGCCTGCTGCGGCGCATAGCGGGGCTGGTTGCTGCCCGCGAACATGCCGATGCCGACTTTGACGCCGGCCTTCTTCATGCGCCCGACGTTCGACTGGGTCGCCGCAAGGCTTTCGAAGCTGGCGGGAAGGTCCCGCAGCGGCATCGCGATCACCGGCACTTTGGCCGCCGCGATCTGGCTCGCCACGAGCCAGCCTTCGGTCGCCCCCACCAGAACGAGATTCAGCTTGGGAAACTCGCTCTTGAGCGCAGCACGCTGCGGATGTCGGCGGCCCGTTCGACCCCGACGTAGAGCGGTTGGCGGCCGTCGATCACCGGGGCCAGCGCCGCCGCATCCGCGCGGGTCAGCAGGGCATCGCTGCTGCGCGCGGCCGTGGGTGCGGCCGCCAGTTCGCGCGCCTCCCGCAAGGCGCTGCGCAGGGCGACATGGGCCGCGACGCGGCTGCCGCCGGCGAGCTTGGCCCCCGCCTCGCCCAATTGCACGAACTGGAAGGCGCGCGGCAGGTTCACCGCATCGGAGCCGGCGCGAAGATCGATCAGCGCCCCCTGCCCGGCGAAGATCGAATCGCCGTTGACCGGCGCGACGCTGGCGCGGGTGACGCCGCCTTCGCGGCTCACGGCGATGTGCTCGCTGGCGGGATTGATCGCGGGGGTCACGTCGAGCGCGGCATTGAAGGGCGACTTGTCGGCCTCGGTATCGTTGCTGTTGGGCACGCCTTCCACGTCCCAGAGCCCAAGATCGGTGACGGCCGAGAACAGGCCCGGCGTCACCCACTTGCCGGTACCGTCGACGCTCTGCATCCCGGCGGGAACGGCAACGCCGGCGCCCGCGGCGACGACCTTGCCGGCCCGCACGACGACGGTGCCTTGCTCGATCGGGGCGCTGCCATCACCCGTGCCGACGGTGGCATTGGTGATCGCGAAATCCTGCGCCGCGGCCAGGCCGGGAAGCAGGGCAGGAAGGGCGGCTGCCGTCAGGGCAGCAAGAATGGTGGCGCGGCGGCTCATTTCACGTCTCCTTCGCCGGGCTGCCCCAGTTCGAAATCGCTGACCGGGCGCCGCCGGGCATCGAGGGCGTCGAACATCAGGGCGCCGTCGATCCACACTTTCTCGGGCCGCGAATAGACCGAGAGCGGATTGCCGTTCCACAGCACCACGTCGGCCATCTTGCCCGCTTCCAGGCTGCCGGTCCTCTCGCCGATGCCCATGGTCTTGGCGGCATTGTAAGTGAACCAGCCGATGACCTTGGCATCGGGAATGTCGATGCCGATGCGGCGGCCGTCGGCCTGGGCCTTGGCGGCTTCCTGGTTGAGGCGCTGGATGCCGTTCTCGTCGTCCGAGTGGATCACCACGCAGGTCCCCGCATTGGCGAGCAGCGCGGCGTTTTCGGGAATGCCGTCGTAGGCTTCCATCTTGAAGCCGTACCAGTCGGCCCAGACGGCCACGCAGATGTCGTTCTCCCGCAGGAGATCGGCGATCTTGTAGGCTTCCACCGCGTGGTGGAAGGCGGTGACCTTGTAGCCCATCTCCTTGGACATATCGATCACCTGCGCCATCCCGTCCGCGCGGTAGCAGTGGTTCTGGACCAGGATCTCGCCCTTGAGCACGCCTTCCAGCGTGTCGTTGCCAAGGTCGCGTTCGGAATGGTCGCCGTCCATGTACTGGCGCGCGTCGATCCAGGCCTGGCGGTCGACAGAGAAGTTGCCCATCCGGGTCGAGGGCTTCTGGCCCTTCTCGCCATAGACGCGCTTGGGATTCTCACCGCAGGCCATCTTCAGCGAATAGGGCGCGCCGGGGAACTTCATGCCCTGCACGGTGATGCTGGGCACGTTCTTCAGCGTCACCGCGCGGCCGCCGATCAGGTTGCCCGAACCGGGCAGGATCTGAAGGCTGGTGACGCCCCCATTGGCAAGCGCGCGGGTGAAGCCGGGATCCTGCGGCCAGACCGAGTGCTCGGCCCAGACATCGGGCGTGGTGGGGCTGGTCATCTCGTTCCCGTCCGCCAGCGCTTCGACGCCGGGCGAAGGATAGACGCCGAGGTGCGAGTGGATGTCGATCACGCCGGGAGTCACGAACTTGCCGGTACCGTCGATGCGGGCATAGCCTTCCGGGATCGGCATGTCGGCCCCGCCGACGGCCTGGAGCTTCCCGTCCCTGAACAGCACGATGCCGTTGTCGATCCGGCCGCCGCGCCCGTCATAGACAGTGGCGCCCACCAGCGCGGTGGGCGTGCCCGGATAGGACTTGTAGGTGGAGGGATAAGGATCGGCGACGATCGGCGCCGCCTTCTTGTCCTGCTTCTTCGCATCGGCGCCCGTAGCGCCCAGCGCCAGTGCCGCGCCCAGAACGAGCGTGGACGACCAGCGCCGCAATGCCGGCGATACCCTCATGTCGATTTCCCCTGTTCAAATAAGATCCGGCCCGGGAAACGCTGGGTTTCCCGGGCCGGTCGATGGTCAGTGCGGCTTGGTTACCGGGTGAAACCCGGCTTCCTGAGCCTCCAGCCCCATTTCGCTCTGGCCCGCGAGATCGCGGTCGATCGCGCGATCCTCCAGCGTGTCGATGTGCATCCAGCGCCGCACCAGCGGCGAGAGCGCCAGGACCACCACGGCAACGCCGATCGTGGTCCAGCCGATCGTGGAATAGATCCCCAGCGTGACTTCCTTGTTCATCACGCCGCTTTCGCCGCCGGTGGCCTCGCCGATCTTGCCGGCCACGAAGTTGCCCACGGCGGTCATGTAGAACCACGCGCCCATGATGAAGCTGCCGAGGTGCAGCGGCGAGAGGCGGGTCATCGCGGACAGGCCCACGGGCGAAAGGCACAGCTCGCCGGTGGTGTGCAGCGCATAGATCAGGAACACGAAGAGCACCGAGGTCATTGCCGCCGGATCGCCGCTGTTCGCGCCCCAGACGAAGACCAGGAAGCCGAGGCCGACCTGGATCAGCGCCAGGCCGAACTTGGCCGGAGCCGAAGGCTCCAAGCCCTTACGGCCGAGAAACTGCCAGAGCGCCGCGAAGATCGGGCCGAACAGCACGATGTAGATCGGGTTGATCGACTGGAACAGGCTGGTCGGCACGCCGCCGCGGTCCACGAACTTGTCGGTATAGAGGCTCAGCGAACCGCCGGCCTGCTCGAACAGGCCCCAGAAGATCGGGTTGAGCGCGATCAGGAACAGGATCGCGAAGATGCGCTCGCGCGGTTCCTTGGGCAGCTTGAACGCCTCGTACAGGGTGTAGCCCAGCATGGCGATGCCGGAGACCACCAGCAGCGACTGGATCACGCTGACGTATTGGATCAGGGTCCAGATCACCGCGACCGAACCGAGGCCGATGGCGTAAAGCGTCAGTTCGCCCTTCTTCGCCAGCGGCCTGGGCGGCTCGCCCCGGCCCTTCAAGGCAGGACGACCGGCCACGAAGATCAGCAGGCCGAGCAGCATGCCGATGCCGGCGAGGCCGAAGCCCCAGGACCAGCCGATCGTCTCGCCCAGGTAGCCGACCAGGATCGTACCCAGCGCGGCGCCCGTGTTCACGCCCATGTAGAAGATCGTATAGGCCGAATCGCGGCGGGAATCGGTCATCTTGTAAAGCTGGCCGACGATCACCGAGATGTTCGCCTTGAGGAAGCCGGAGCCGACGATGATCAGCGCCAGCGCCAGCCAGAACACGTTGATGGCCGGGTCCGCCTGCTTCACCGCCGGATCGGCGACGCCGTGCATGCCCTCATAGGCCATGAACAGGTGACCCACGGCCAGGACGATGCCGCCGAACAGCACGGCCTTGCGCTGGCCGAGGTAGCGGTCCGCCAGATAGCCGCCGAGCACCGGGGTGATATAGACCAGGCTGGTATAGGCGCCGTAGATCAGGTTGGCACTGCCGTCATTGAACAGCCAGAACTTGGTCAGGTACAGGATCAGCAGGGCGCGCATGCCGTAGTAGGAGAAACGCTCCCACATTTCGGCATAGAACAGCACGAACAGACCGCGGGGATGGCCGACGAATTCGTCGCTCTTGCGCGTGGCGATGACGCCGCCGATGGCCAGCACGGCAAACAGGAGAATGGCGCCGATCGCGGCAATCCAGTCTCCCTCGTTCCAGGTTGCTATTTCTTTCATGCGCCCTTCTTTTGTCCTGTCGCCCGAAAAGCTTGTCTCGCAAGCTTGAAAGCGGGAACGTTAGCGGCCAAATCGGGCATGTAAATGGGGTGAGGACACGCAAAAGGGCGGCCTGGCAGGCGGGAACCGACGGGTTTTCCCTACCTCCGGTGAGCCATTGCGCGAAAACCACCGGAATGGCATTTTCTTGAGATGACGGAACCAAGTCACGCGAAATATTATGATTCGCAGTGACCTCGGGAATTTTCCGAAGGGCATTTTGAAAGGGAAGCACGCGATGATCAGATCCGAACTGCTGCTTGCTATGGCCAAGGAGAACCCCGAGCTGCGCGCAGAGGATGTCGAGCGCGCCGTGGACACGTTCTTCGACGAGATCGCCCAGCGCCTGGCTGACGGCGGCCGCGTGGAACTGCGCGGTTTCGGTGCTTTCTCCACCCGCCACCGCGAAGGCCGCACCGGCCGCAACCCGCGCACCGGCGAAAGCGTGGACGTGCCGGAAAAGCGCGTGCCCTATTTCAAGCCCGGCAAGGAAATGCGGGCCCGTCTCAACGTCGAGTAAAGTGGTGAACCGGACGGCATAACGCGTTCATCGCGGTTGCCCCGCCGCGCGCGATCTGCCAGATCGCGCGCACCGATCATCGTGCGGACGTGGCGGAATGGTAGACGCAGGGGACTTAAAATCCCTTGATCCTTGATCGTGCGGGTTCGAGTCCCGCCGTCCGTACCAGAATTGCTTTCGAAACCGGCCGTCAGCGGCCGAAGCCGCGCAGCCGGATCCGGCGAGGCTTCGCCCGGCCGCCCGGCCCGGACTTCATCACCCGCGACCGGAACAGCCGCGCGCCGCCGCGCACCAGCAGTGCCACCCAGAGCACCTGCCAGCCGATGGCCATGATATGCGGCAGCAGCGCGGGATCCCGCGCCGCGCGCGCGAGCATCGCGAAAGGCGAGCTGAAGGGCACGAGCACCGCGGCGATCTCCACCGCGCTGCCCGGCTGGGTCATCGCGAAACTGGCGAAGAAGAATACCATGAGCTGCGCCATGGTCACCGGCATGGACAGGGTCTGCACTTCACGCACGGTCGTCGCCATGGAGCCGATAGCCAGGAAGACCGAGCCGAGCAGCAGATAGGCCATAGCGAAGTAGATCACGCCCAGGCCGATCAGCAGCGGCCAGCCGACGGCCGGATCGGGCAGTCTTTCCGGCGATATCCCTCCCCCGAGCCAGAGCAGGCCGCCCGCCGCCGCCCAGGTTGCGATGCCTACCAGCGAGACGCCGAGCATGGCAAAGAGCTTGCCCAGGAACACCGCGTCCATCGGCACGGCGGCCGCCAGCACTTCTATGATCTTGTTGCCCTTTTCCTCCACGAGGTTGGACAGGACCATGCCTGCCAGCATCATCGTCAACAGGAACAGCAGGGTCTGCGCCCCTTGCGCCGTGGCGAAGCGCCCCTTGCGTTCGGCCGCACTGCTGCGCACGACCGGCTGCAGCGCCACGGCCGGATAGCTCAGCGCCGCTCCCGAATGAACCTGGGCGGAGAGCATCGCCACCGGCCCGCCCCAGGCCTGGATCAGGCCCTCCGGACCGGTCAGGACCGGCGCGGCCGGCGTCCCCGTCAGAATCGCGGCAGCGCTGGCCTTGTGCGAGGACAATGCCTGGCGGGCGTCGTAGCGTTCGCCTGGGGCCAGCCTGCGGAGCACCACCAGCCTGGGCAGGTCTTCACCAAGCGCGGGCGCAAGCTGGGCGCGGGCGCGTTCGAGCGCCGCTGCGTCCGCCGCCTGCATGACCACGCCCAGCACCGGGCGTTCCTGGCTGGCATCCACGCGCGATCCAAGGCTGCCCGCCAGCACTGCGATGATGGCGGGGAACAGCGGCCCCAACAGGAAGAAGAAGAAGCTGCGGCTGAACAGGATCGCCGTGAAGTCGCGCCGGGCAACGACCCAGGCGGCAGCGAGAACGGAAAGACGGCCGGAACCCTGCCTCATCGCCCGTCCTCCAGTCCGGGGCTGGCCGCAAGGTCGCGCGCGGCGGCCTCTCCGGCAATGGCGACGAAAGCATCGTGCAGACCCGCCCGCTCGATCGACAGCGAGAGAATGCCAGCATCGCCTTCGATCAGGGCGCGCAGCAAGGGCTCCACACCGCCGTCCGGCAGCGAGAAGTGCCACACCGCCCCCTCGCGCCGGGCATCGGCCGGCAGGGCCGCTCTCCACAAGCCGTCCTGCGCGCGCGTTTCGAGGCGGACCTGCTGGGGGATGCGATCGCGGGCCACGTCCACCGGGCCGGCAAAGGGCACCTTGCCGCCGGCGATGATCGCCACGTCGTCGCAGAGCCGCTCGGCATGGGCGATGACGTGGGTGGAGAAGATCACCGTCGTCCCGCCTTCGGCCAGCTGGCGGATCATGCGCTCCAGCTTGCCCTGGTTCAGCGCGTCGAGACCCGAAAACGGCTCGTCCAGAATCACCAGGCGCGGCTGGTGAACCAGCGTGCCCAGGATCTGCACTTGCTGCGCCATGCCCTTGGAGAGCTGCCGAATCTGCCGGTCCGCGGCATGGCCGAGGCCGTGGCGTTCGAGCAGCTCGTGCGCGCGCCGCCGCCCTTCCCGCAGCGGCAGCCCGCGCAAGGCGCCAAGGAAAGCGATGGCCTCGGTGGCTTTCATCGCGGGATAGAGGCCGCGTTCCTCGGGCAGGTAGCCAATGGCGTGGGCAACGTCGTGCGGGCGCTCGGAGCCCAGAATCCTGCGGATGCCGGCATCGGGATCGATGATGCCCAGCAGCATGCGCAGGGTCGTGGTCTTGCCGGCGCCATTGGGCCCCAGAATGCCGTAGACGGCCCCCATCGGCACCCGGAGATCGACACCGTCGACGGCAGCGAACCCATCGAAACGCTTCACCAGCCCCCGTGCCTCGATGGCGAGGGAGGGCATGGGGGAAGACGCCGGGGAAAGTGCTTCCGAGTTGCTGGCCAAGGACCAATCTCCTACTGCGACGTTCATTCAAGGCACCCGCTGGCCGTTTCCAAGGCCTGCCTATGAACCGAAGAGTCCGCAAGCTTGGTTAACGATGCGCTGAATGTCCTGACCCGCGATCTCGAGGCGCAAGCCCGCGAGCTGGGATTCTGCGCCTTCGGCATAGCCTCGGCCGAAGAGGATGCGGACCGGGCGGCGCGGCTGGAGTCCTGGCTGGCGGAGGGCATGGAAGGTTCGATGGGATGGATGGCGGAGCGCGCCCATCACCGCCGCTCGCCGCAAGGGCTCTGGCCCGAGGCGCGGCGGGTGATCGCGCTGGGCATGAGCTACGCCCCCGCAAGCGATCCTCTGCAGCTGGCCGAAGTGCCGGAAATCGGCCGCATCTCGGTCTATGCGCAAGGCGCGGACTATCACGACTGGGTCAAGAAGGCGCTCAAGAACCTGGCGCGCTGGCTGGTTTCGGAAGCCGACCGGCGCGGGCTGGGTCCGGCGGGCGTGAAAGTCTTCACCGATACCGCGCCGGTCATGGAAAAGCCGCTGGCCGCCGCCGCCGGGCTGGGCTGGCAGGGCAAGCACACCAATCTCGTCAGCCGCGAGCATGGATCCTGGCTCTTCCTGGGCGAGATCTACACCACGCTGGACCTGCCGCTGTCCGCCGAGGGTCGCGATCGCTGCGGTTCGTGCCGGGCTTGCCAGGACGTCTGCCCGACCCAGGCCTTTCCGGCGCCCTACCGCCTCGATGCCCGGCGCTGCGTCAGCTACCTCACCATCGAGCACAAAGGCCCGATACCGGAAGAATTCCGTGTGGGGCTGGGCAATCGCATCTATGGCTGCGACGATTGCCTGGCGGTCTGCCCGTGGAACAAGTTCGCAGAGACCGCCAGCCGCCTGAAAGCCTTCCTGCCGCGCGCGGAACTGACCGCGCCCGAGCTGGCCGACCTGCTGACGCTGGACGATGCAGGGTTCCGCCAGCTGTTCTCCGGCTCCCCGATCAAGCGCATCGGCCGCGACCGCTTCGTGCGCAATTGTCTCTATGCGGCCGGAAACAGCGGGAGCGCCGCGCTGATGGCGCAAGTGCGCCCCTTGCTGGACGACCCGGACCCCGCCATCGCCGAAGCCGCGCAATGGGCCGCCGTGCGCCTCGGCACCTCCCCGCCGCCCGGCGAGGAGGATGGTCCGGCGGTTACAGCAGTTCCTTGAGCGGCTTTTCCTTGTCGGCCAGCGCCGCGAGATCGGGTTTGGCGCCCGCTTCCACCAGCTTGCGGCCCTGCACGTAGTCCTTCACCGCGTTCACGCAGTCGAGCGCCAGGACTTTGCCTTCCTTGAGGTAGATCACCGAGAAGCTGCGGTCCTCGGGATTGCCGCGGATCACGGTCTGGTCGAAGCCCAGGTTGATGCCCGCCGTCTGCAGCCGCAGGTCGTACTGGTTGGACCAGAACCACGGGAACGCCTTGTAGGGCTTGGCATCGCCGCAGATCGCCTTGGCCACGCAAGTCGCCATGTCGTTGGCGTTCTGCACCGATTCCACGCGCATCACCGTGCCGCCTGCAAAGTCGCAGGCGAAAGCCGCGCAGTCGCCGATGGCATAGATGTCCGGCAGCGAAGTGCGGCAATATTCGTCCACGTCCACGCCGTTGGCTCCGGCCGCGCCGGCCAGGATCAGCGGCCCGACCGCCGGGACGATGCCGATGCCCACGATCACCGCCTCGGCGCCCAGGACCTCGCCGCCGGCAAGCTGCACGCCGGTGACCTTGTGGCCATCGCCCACCAGGCAATCGACCGCGACGCCCGTGCGCAGATCGACGCCGTGCGTCCGGTGCTCGCCTTGGTAGAATTCCGAGAGCGGCTCCCCGGCCACGCGCGCCAGCACGCGCGGCAGTGCTTCCAGCAGCGTGACCTTGAGGCCCATCTTCGAGAGCACCGCCGCCGCTTCGAGGCCGATGTAGCCGCCGCCGATCACGACCACGTTCTTCGTGCCCGCATCGATTTCGGCCATCAGCGTGTCGCAATCCTCGCGGGTGCGCACGGCATGGACCCCGGCCAGATCCGCGCCCGAGCACGACAGCCGGCGCGGATCGCCGCCCGTCGCCCAGACCAGCTTGCCGTAGCCGTAAGTCTCACCGTCCGAGAGCGCGAGTTCCTGCGCCGCCGGATCGACTTTGGTCACTTCGGTGCCGAGCTTGAAGGTGATCTCCTTCTCGGCCCAGAACGTCGGCGGGCGGATGTAGAGACGGTCGAAGGTCTTCTCGCGCGCGAAGTATTCCTTGGAGAGCGGTGGCCGCTCGTAAGGATGCTCCGGCTCGCGGCCGATGACGGTGATGGTCCCCTCGAAACCGTTCTGGCGAAGGGCGATCGCGCATTGCGCACCGCCGTGCCCGGCTCCCACGATAACGACGTCTGCCTTGCTCATGGCCGGTTGGGTTCCAGCAATTTTGCCTCCGGGTCAATGCCCCGGCACGAAATTGAATTGCCGTGGAAGACGATATCGCGATTTCGAAGGACAGCCCTCAGGCCCGAGCTTCCTCGAAGGCACCCATCGTCAGTTCCAGCGAACGGATCTGGGCATCGGGATCGAAGATCGCGCCGGAAACGATGAGCTCGTCCGCCTGGGTGCGCTCCACGAAGGCCCTGATCTCGTCCCGCACCCGCGCCGGGGTGCCCACCGCGCTGACCGAGCGCACCTGCTCCAGCATGGCCTTGGCCGCACCCGGCAACCCTTCGCGATAATCGCGGATCGGCGGCGGCAGGCGGCCGGGAGACCCGGTGCGCAGGGCGACGAAGCTCTGGTCCGTGGAGGAGGCAAGATAGCGCGCCTCCTCGTCGGTATCGGCGGCGACGACATTGATGCCGGCCATGAAGTGCGGCTTGTCCAGCACTTTGCCGGGCTCGAAGCGCTCGCGGTAGATCCGGGCGGCCTCGTCCAGCATGGCCGGCGCGAAGTGCGAGGCGAAAGCATAGGGCAGGCCGAGCATGGCCGCGAGTTGGGCACCGAACAGGCTGGAGCCGAGGATCCACATCTGTACGTCCGCGCCGTCGGCCTGGGGCGAGGAAACGCCGCCCACCGCCTGTCCGGCGAAGCGGGCCTGGAGTTCCACGACATCCTGCGGGAACCGCTCGGACGCGCCGTGGATGTCCTTGCGCAGGGCATTGGCGAGCCGCCCGTCCGCACCCGCCGCGCGGCCGAGGCCAAGGTCGACGCGGCCGGGGAACAGCGCAGCCAGCGTGCCGAACTGCTCCGCGATGATGTAGGGCGTGTGATTGGGCAGCATGATGCCGCCCGCGCCAATGCGGATCGTGGAGGTGGCCGCGCCGATATGCGCGAGCACGACCGACGTGGCTCCGCCCGCGATCCCGTCCATGCCGTGGTGTTCCGCCACCCAGTAGCGCGAATAGCCGGCCTTTTCGGCGGCCTGCGCGGTGCGGGCGGAAATGGCGAGCGCTTCGGCGACAGTGCCGCCTTCGCGCACGGAGACGAGATCGAGGACGGAGAGTGGCGTCATGGCTTCGATGTTCCTTCCGGCCCAAGCTGGGCGAGATATTCCTTGGCGGTGGCGGCGGACGGGCTTTCAGGGTTCATCGTGACCACGGAGTTCCAGCTGCGCCGCGCGGCATCGTCGCGCCCGCCGAGCACGGCGATCACGCCTGCTTCCAGCCCGATCTCCGCATCCTGCGGGGCGAGCTGCGCAGCCTTCTCGATCTGGGTCTGTGCCTCGATCAACTGCTTCTGGCGGCGCGCAAGCGTGGCGGAGAGCAGCCAGGCCTGCGCATTGTCGGGATCGGCGGTGCGGGCATCGGCAAGCGCCCGCCCGGCTTCCTCGTTCTGGCCCAGCGAGACGAGCGCGCGGGCGCGGTCGAGCGCGATGGACGCGCCGAGCGAGCCGTCGCTGGCGGTCTTGGCCTCCACGGCGGCGGGCGCCAGCAGGGTCAGCGCCTCGCCTGCCTTGCCGTCGGCCAGGGCGGCATTGCCCGCCATGGCGCCCAGCCGGGCGCGGCTGAGATGGTCGCCGGGATCGGCGGCATCGCGGGCCTGGACGAAGACCGTGCGCGCCTCGGCCCAGCGGTCGAGATCGGCCAGTGCCACGCCCAGGCACAGCCCCGCACGCACGCGCTCGCGGCCCTGGGCGCTGGAAAGCGCCTTGCGCGCGACTTCGGCCGAGCGCTCGGGATCGGCCTCCACCGCCAGCAGGCAGCCGTTCTCGGCCCGGAGCGGCAAAGGCCCTGCGAACTGCGCCGATTCGGTGCGGCGCTTGCGTTCCTCGTCCTCCTTCTTCTCGACGATCTCACGCGGGAGCGCCGAGGCGTAAGGGCTGGAAATGCCCCCCGCGTCGAGGGTGGATTGCATCAGCATGAGGGGAAGAAGGATGGGCATGGAAAGACGGTCCTAGCAGGATCAGGGCAGGATCAAGCCGCCGGATCGCGGGCGAGGACCAGTTCGGCAACCGTGCGGAGAAGCAGGTGGATGTCGGACTCGCGCGAGAGGCGGTGGTCACCGTCCTTGATCAGCGCGACCTGCACGTCGGCTGAACGCAGGCGCTCGGCCAGTTTCACCGAAACGTCCCAGGGCACCTCGGCGTCGCGCTGGCCGTGCAGCAGGCGAACCGGACCGTCGAAGGCGATTTCCTTGCCGAGCATGAGGTTGGCCTGGCCGTCCGCCCAGAAACCGGGGTGAGTGGGGGTAGGTTCAGGACCGTAGGGATTGTCTTCCCAGAGCGTTTCGCCATCCGCCAGAATGTTCTTGTCCATCTGGGCGATGCCCCAGTCGGTGAAGTCCGGCGCGGCCGCCACGCCGATCAGGCCGCGCACCTTGCCGGCCAGCGCCTCTGCCACCATCAGCATGAGCCAGCCGCCCATGGACGAGCCCACCAGCACCACCTGTTCCAGCGCGGCCGCGGCGATCACGGCCAGGATCTCGTCCCGCCAGCGGGAGAGCGTGCCTTCGGCGAAATCGCCCGGACTGTCGCCGCAGCCGGAATAGTCGAGCAGCAGGCAGGGGCGGCCGCTGGCCTGGGCCATCTCGAACAGGGCCGTGGCCTTGCTGCCCGCCATGTCCGACATGTAGCCGGGCAGGAACACGATCGTGGGGCCGGTGCCGGGGGTGAAACGGTGGGCGATACGGCGCCCGTCGGGCAGCTCCAGATAACGTGTCTCGGTCATGGCCGCCCATCTGGGGTCGCGCGGCAGCGAGGACAAGGCCCGGATATCGGCAGAGTTCCGGTTGCGGCCCACACCGATCGCGGCTTAAGAGGCCATCTGGAATTTGCCGAGGGCGAATTTGGCGGACTGGCACCGATCGGAAGATGCCCTGAAGGCATCTGCACCAGGTCGCGGCCCGAGCGCCGGAAACAGGAAGTCGTCCAAGAATGTCCGCGCAGATTCTCGACTTTCCGACCCGCCCCAGCCGGCTCGCCCTGCGCCTCGAATGGTTCGCCACCGAGCGGTCGGTGCTGCTGGCGATCTGGGCGCTCTATTTCGCGCTGCGCGTGGCGGTGCTGCTGATCGACGTGACGCCCACATCCGACGCCGCGTCCTACTTTGCGCGCGCTGCGGGTCTCGCCGCCGGGCAAGGCTACATGGACAAGGGCCTGCCGACCGCGTTCTGGCCCCCGGGCCTGCCGCTGGCGCTTTCCGTGATGTTCCACCAGTTCGGCATTTCGCAAGTCTCGCTGGGGCTGTTCAACCTGGGCGCCTCGATGCTGACCGGGTTGCTGACGCTGGCGCTGGGCCGCCACATCTTCGGCAGCGAGGCGGCGGCGCGCGGCGGCCTGCTGCTGCTGGCGGTCTATCCCAATGCCATCGCCTACGTCCCGCTCGCGCTGACCGAAGTGTTCTACACCATGCTGCTGCTCGCGGGCTGCTGGGCCGTGATGGCGCGCACCAACCGCTGGCAGCTGATCGGCGCGGGACTGATCTTCGGTTTCGCGACTCTGGTGAAAGCGCAGACGCTGGTGGTGGTGCCTCTGATCTTCGCCATCGACTGGCTGCGCGCGCGCGGCATGTGGCGCCGGCTTCCCGGCCTGCTGGTGGAGGGCCTGATCGTCATCGCCGTCGCAGCACTGGTGGTGGCGCCGTGGACGGCGCGCAACCACGCCCGGCTCGGCCACTGGGTCGCCGTCTCCACCAATGGCGGCTACACCCTGCTGACCGGCAACCATGACAGCGCCACCGGCGATTTCACCCCGAACGCCCCGGTCGTGCAGCGGTTCATGGCGCGGACCGACCTCGACGAGGTGGCCAGCGACAAGGAGGCCGCGCGCATGGGTCTCGCGTGGATCCGCGAGAATCCCGGCAAGTTCGCCGCTCTGGCGCCCAGGAAGCTCGTGCGCCTCTGGCTGCCGGACGGAGAGGCGGAATGGGCCTATCAGGGCGGCGCACCGAACTATCCCCGCTTCGAGGCGCTCTACCGCGCGGTCCGCTATGCCAACCAGGGCTACTACGCGCTGCTGATGATCGGGTTCGCCGCGGCTTTCGCGGTGATGACCTTGCGCCGCCTGCGCGAAAGGACGCGCTGGGCGGGATGGTGGCTGCTGCCTTACGGCGTGGCGCTCTATCCGACGCTGATCTGCCTGCTGTTTTCCGGGCAGTCACGCTTCCATTATCCGGTCATGCCCTTCATCTGCATGACCGTGGGCTGGCTTGTGGCAACCGGGGTGGAGCGCCTGGCCTGGGCGCGGCGCAAGCCGACGATCCACTGAGGGATCGGCAGCCGGCCAGATCAGGAGCAGGTCAGAGCAGCGCCGGCCCGATCACGCGCACGATCACGGTCCCGGGCGTGGCCTCGGCGCTTTCGACCTTGCGATGGCTGGAGGTGCGCGCATCGAGCAGGATCAGGCCGATGGCGAGCGCAAGCGCCGCCGCCATCCACAAGCCTATCCCGCCAATTCGACCCGACATCGCTCACCCCTTCAGGAATATTTCCTCGATCCTCATAGCAAAGACCTCGGCAATGCGAAATGCCAGTGGCAGCGAGGGGTCGTACTTGCCGGTTTCGATGGCGTTCACGCTCTGACGGCTGACCTCCAGGCGATCGGCGAGGTCTTGCTGGCTCCAGCTACGCTCGGCGCGCAGGACCTTGAGGCGGTTCTTCAAGAGTGATCCGCCCCGGCCTTCATGCTTCCGAACGTCAGGCGATTGAACAGAGCCCCAACCGCCAGCCCCAGACACCATAACGGCATTACGAAGAACACGGGAAACCGGGGAACTTCCGGCGAATAGAGTTCGAGAATGCCCCACATGCTCGTCGCCGCCAGGGTCATGCCGGTGGCGACCAGAAACTTGCGGACTTCCAGCATGCGCAGATATTCGTCTTCCAGTTCGACGAGCAGGCGGCCCATCGCCCAGAGCCACCCGATCACGGCAAGGCCTGGCAGGATGGAGAGCGAGATAGTCCGCACGTCGGCCGGTGCATGATCGGGAATCAGCGCCGTCGCCAGCGCGATCCCGGCCACATAGGCCAGAGTGATCGGCAAGAAGCGCATCATGTAGCGGCGACGCGCCTGCTGTGTGCCTGCCATCTGGAGTTCCTTTCTCAGTCTCTAGGTCAAGGGTACATGACCATATGTAAAGGACCATTGTCATGACGACTGCATTTAGTCAAGGAGCCTTTACATCGTCTCCGTCGCTCTGGCGGGGTGACTTTTCGCGCGGGAATTGCTACATGCTCGGGCGATGACGCAGCTGCGCACCTTGACCACGACTACTACCACCCGGTGCTTCCGGGGACGGTTGGTCGCGGTCTGAAGGCGCAGCCACCGTCGCCCGGCGTTCGGGCGAGCGGCGTCACTCTCCCGAAAATAGCGCCGATCCTGCTGACGCCGCACCTTCACCCGGCGGCGCGCCTGTGCCATGGCGCCCCAAAGGTTTTCCGCCCGCATGCTCTGGTATGGCATGGGGCAAACGAGAGATGAGTTCGTCCATGTCCGAGATGTTCAAGATCAGCCTGCCCGACGGTTCGGTTCGCGAAATGCCCGAAGGCTCCACCCCGGCCGACGTCGCCGCCGCCATCGGCCCCGGCCTTGCCAAGGCCGCGCTGGCCGCGAAGATCGACGGCGAACTGGTGGACCTGAGCCTGCCCTTCAAGGGCGACGCCAATCTCGCGCTCGTCACCAGCCGTGACGAGGAAGAGGCGCTGGACCTGGCCCGGCACGACTTCGCGCACGTCCTGGCCGAAGCGGTGCAGGCGCTGTTCCCCGGCACGCAGATCACTTTCGGCCCTTCGACGGACGACGGCTTCTACTACGACTTCGCGCCCAATCCGGAGCGCGGGCCGTTCACCGACGACGACCTGCCCGCCATCGAGGCGGAAATGCGCAAGATCATCGCCGCCAACAAGCCGCTGCGCCGCGAGGTGTGGGACCGCGAGACGCTGATCAGCCGCTGGAAGCAGCAGGGTGAGAACTTCAAGGCCGAATGGGCCGCTGAACTTCCGGGCGATGAGCCGCTGACCGTCTACTGGTCGGGCGAGGACTGGCTGGACATGTGCCGCGGCCCGCACCTGCCCTCCACCGGCAAGCTGGACCCGGCCGCCTTCAAGCTGACGCGCGTTTCCGGCGCCTACTGGCGCGGCGACCAGAAGAACGCGATGCTCAGCCGCATCTACGGCACCGGCTGGCTGAACAAGAAGCAGCTCGCCGCGCACCTCACGCGCCTTGAGGAAGCCGCCAAGCGCGACCACCGCAAGCTGGGTAACGAGATGGACCTGTTCCACCTCCAGGCCGAAGCGCACGGCTCGGTGTTCTGGCACCCCAAGGGCTACGTGATCTATCGCGCCCTTGAGGACTACATGCGCCGCGCGATCGGCCAGGCGGACTGCAAGGAAGTGAAGACGCCGCAGGTCATGGACGCGCGGCAGTGGGAAGCCTCGGGCCACTGGGGCAAGTACCGCGAGAACATGTTCGTCATCCCCGACGAGGTGCCCAACACCGAGGACGACGGCCCGATCATCTCGGACGACGCCCAGTGGATGGCGCTCAAGCCGATGAACTGCCCCGCGCACATCCTGATCTTCAAGCAGGGCATCAAGTCCTACCGCGATCTGCCGCTGCGCCTGGTCGAGAACGGCTGCTGCCACCGCAACGAGCCGCACGGCGCGCTGCACGGGCTGATGCGCGTGCGCCAGTTCACGCAGGACGACGGCCACATCTTCTGCCGCGAAGACCAGATCGTCGGCGAAGTGCAGGCCTTCTGCGAGATGGCGGACCGGGTCTACAAGGACTTCGGTTTCACGTACGCGATCAAGCTGGCACTGCGCCCCGATAACCGCATCGGCACCGACGAGCAGTGGGACAAGGCCGAGGCCGAACTGCGCGACGCCGTGGTGCGCGCGGGTCTCGCCACCGAGGAATATGGCTGGGAAGAACTGCCCGGCGAAGGCGCCTTCTATGCGCCCAAGCTGGAATGGCACCTGACCGACGCGATCGGCCGCACCTGGCAGGTCGGCACGATCCAGTCCGACCGCATGCTGCCCGAGCGTCTCGACGCCAGCTACATCGGCGAGGATGGCGCGCGCCACCGCCCGGTCATGCTGCACCGCGCGATCTTCGGTTCCTATGAGCGCTTCATCGGCATCCTGATCGAACACTTCGCCGGCAAGCTGCCGGTCTGGCTCGCCCCGGTCCAGGCCGTGGTCGCCACGATCGTCTCCGATGCCGACGACTATGCGCAGGAAGTGACGAAGAAGCTCAAGGCCGCCGGGGTGCGCGTCGAGACCGACGTGCGCAACGAGAAGATCAACTACAAGGTGCGCGAACACTCGCTGAAGAAGGTTCCGCACCTGCTGGTCGTCGGCAAGCGCGAAGCGGAGGAACAGACCGTCGCCCTGCGTACCCTCGGCGCCGAGCACCAGAAGGTCATGACCCTCGACGAGGCGATTGCCCTGCTCAAGGTCGAAGCCACCGCTCCCGACCTTCGTGCGGACATGCCGGCATGATCAAGCGCGAACTGATCGACACCGCGTGGATCCCCGATGGGGAGAAGCTTGAGCTGTACAAGCACGATCAGGACTACATGATCGTGCTGGGCCACAACGAGCTGATGTCCACGCGCAAGTGGGGCAGCGAGGAAGCTCTCGCCACCATGGCCTGGGATCGCATCAAGGGCGTGACCAAGCGCCCGCACATGCTGATCGGCGGCTACGGCATGGGCTTCACCCTGCGCGCGGCGCTGCGTACCCTGCCTGAGGATTCGAAGCTCACCGTCGTCGAACTCGTGCCCGAGATCATCGAATGGGCACGCGGACCGATGGCCGAACTGGCGCAGGGCTGCCTGGACAATCCGCGCGTGAACCTGGTGATGGGCGATGTCGCCCACATCATCGACGGATCGCGCGCGGCTTACGACGCCATCCTGCTGGATGTCGACAACGGCCCCGACGGCCTCGTGCGCGCGGACAACAACCAGATCTATTCGAAGGTCGGCCTGCGCGCGGCGCGCAATGCGCTGACGCCGGACGGCGTGCTGGCGATCTGGTCGGCCGGTGCGGACCCGGCCTTCACCCGCCGCCTGGAACGCGCCGGATTCAAGGTGGACGAAGTGAAGGTCTCCTCGCGCAGCAACGGCAAGGGTCCGAAGCACGTCATCTGGTTCGCCACGCCGGAGTGACCGGGCAGCAGCGCGATCGGCGCTGCCGGCCTCTCGCTCACGCGGCCTCGCACTCTCCGTCGCCCCCCATGAAGGCGGGGCGACGGTTCCTCGTTTCCCGTAAAAGGCTTTGAAAGAGCGCGATTCCCGCCCCCGCGGGCATGGCGGTGACGCCTACGCGCATCGCTCCCGCGACAATCAGGACGGTAGCGAGCGATCCCGCCGCGCCGCCACCCGCCGCGCCTTCGCGCGTCCCGCGGCGGCGACCAGAACGCTGGTGCTCAGCAGAATCCCGGAGACCAGCACACCCACAGCGACCAGGCCCGCAGGACTGAAATCGGTGCGCGCATCCAGCTTGACCCAGTTACCCAGCTCCACGCTGGCCTTGGCGGTTTGGCGATCCTTGGAGAGACGCTTGAGCGAGCGCATGAGCCGGTGATTCCCTTTGCTGAAACACCGCCAGCCTTAGCACGAAGGCGAAACGGCGATCAGCTCCCGCGAGTCAGCCGCTCCAGCCAGGCCTGCGCCTGCTTCGGCTCGCCAACGGCATCGGATTGCACCGGCCCGCGCGCGGCAAGGAATTCGCGGTGGAGCGCGAACGGCTCCATGTCCAGCTGGTCGCGCAGATCGTCGATCTCGTCGGCGATCTCGCCGAGCGCATCGAGCATCGGCGCCGCCTTGGCCTTGTGCTGCTTGTCCTTCGTATGGCCGAACAGGCCCCACTGCCCCGCCGCCGTCGCCTGCAAGGCTTCGATCAGCGCAGCGCGGTAATCGGTTTCAAGGTCGGCACGGCGGTTGTCCATGCGTTCGAGGCGGTCTGCTCTGGCCATGTGACCGCCCTAGGCCCGCCCGGCGTTCATCACAAGACGTTCACAAGCGGCTCACCACAGGACGCCGTGCTTGTCGGCCACGATCGGCGGCGGTGCTTCCTCGCCGATGGACTGGAGGAGGTCGATCTCGATCGTGCGGCACATCGCATTGAGCGGCAGGTCGTGCACGGTGTTGGCGAAAGGATCGACCAGGTCGTCGCCAATGGCGAGCACCGCCAGGAACATGATGCCCGCGATCGTCGAGCCCAGCGGCGTCGCCACGCCCAGCGTCTCCACCAGGCCGATCGGCAGCAGGATGCAGAACATGTGCGTGAAGACGATCGGGAAGAAACGGTACTGATAGGGTAGCGGCGTGTTCTTGAGTCGCTCCATCCCGCCTTGGGAATTGGCGATATCGACCAGAACGGCCTCCATCTGCGCCTGCTGGATCGTGTCGATCCAGCCCTTGCGCCGCGCTTCGTCGATGCGGTGGCCGGTCTCGTCGAGAATGCCGTTCGCCACGTTGGCGCGCTCCAGCGAGGCATCGGCGTCCCCGCGCGACAGCATGCGCAGGACTTCGGCATCGGGCTTGATGCGGCGCAGCTGGCAGCGCAGCGCGTTGACGTAGGCGATCTGGCGCAGGACGATGCGGCGCTTCAGTTCGGCCGCCTCGGGATCGGGCATGAAATTGCGGGCCGCACGCGCGATGTTGCGGCTGGCATTGATCATCAGCCCCCAGAGGCCGCGCCCTTCCCACCAGCGCTGGTAGGCGGAATTGCTTCGGAAGCCGAGGAACAGCGCCAGCGCCGAGCCGAACAGCGTCACCGGCAGTTCGGGCGCATGGAAGGGCAGCACGAAATAGGTCACCGTGACGATGATGTCCCACACGAACAGCAAGGTCAGCGGTTTCCAGATTTCGCGGAAGATCTGGACAGGTTGCAGCGAGGCAGTGACGATCATTGCTTGGCGGAATCCCCTCCATGCGCCGATGTGGCGGCATGCGAAAGCGCGACAGAAGTGCCCGAAACCGGCCTCAAGGTGAACCAGTCCGCCCTGTCGATGGCGACGAGAAAGCCCAGCACGCCCAGACCGAAGAGCAATAGCAGAAAATTACCGACAAGCGATTGGCGAAGGCGAGTCCGCTCGGCGTCAGACATGTGGCGCATGGTGAGTCTCCTTTTCCAGATACGCGAACGGGTAAACTGGGGAAGGATAATTTCGATTGCATCGAACTTGCGTGACATTTCTTTGCTGCAACGCAGCAGACACGATGTGCGGTGCAGCAGAAACGGCAGGCCGCCGGCCGCTATCGAAAATATTTTGAAATGAAATGGAAATTGTCCGGCATCCGTCGCGATCCGGTTGGACTGGCGGTCAGAAAGGCAGGACATCCTTGGCCAGAATCAGCGCCAGTGCGCAGCCGCACACAAGCGCGGCGCGCAGAAATTCACCCTGCCTGAGGTTCTGAGCGCCATGCGCAAGTGCGACGATACGAGCCATGCATGCGGTAATGCACGGCAACCCCTTGCCAATCCGTTAAAGCCAGTGGTTCCGGGATCGCCCGCGATCAGCGCGACGGCATCTGCTGGCTGGAGCAGTGGAACGAACCACCGCCGGCCAGAACCGCGTCGGCCATGATGCCCAGGGTATCGCGGTCGGGGAACAAGTCCGCGATCGCCGCCACGCCCGCTTCGTCATGCTCCGTGCCGTAGATCGGCACGACCACCAGTTTGGAGGTGATCGCGAAGTTCATGTAGCTGGCAGGCTCAATCCGGCCGTCCGTTTCCACCCGGCCGGGCGAGGGGACTTCGCGCACGGTAACCCCCATGGCCTCGGCACGGGCCTTGGCGTCGGCATAGATGGCGGCATTGGGGTCGTTCGGGCCCGTCGCCCGCGGCAGGGCCAGGACGTTCGCCGCCACGAAGCGGGCGAGGTTGTCGACATGGCCATCGGTATGGTCGTTGATAAGGCCGTCACCCAGCCACAGCACCCGATCATAACCGAGGTCGCGCCGGAGCCGCATTTCCAGATCGCCGCGCGTCAGGTGCGGGTTGCGATTGGGATTGAGCAGGCATTGCTCGGTGGTGGCGACCAGGCCGGTGCCGTCCCCGTCGAGCGCGCCGCCTTCCAGGATCCAGTCCGCCGTCTCGACATCCAGCCCGGCATCGCGCGCCAGTTCGGCGCCGATCTCCTGGTCGCCGTCCATCAGGTACTTGCCGCCCCAGCCATTGAAGCCGAACCGCATCGCCTTCAGCGCACGGTTGCCGTCGGCCACGACCAGCGGTCCGGTATCGCGCAGCCAGACGTCGCCATAATGGCGCACTTCCAGATTCACTTTCGAAGAGACCAGCGAGGCCGCCCGCGCCCGGTTGGCCTCATCGCGCACGACCAGGCGCACTTCCTGCCCCGATTCGGCAACGGCGGATGCGAAAGCGGCCATCTGCTCCTGCGCGGCTTCGAGGAAACCCGGCCATTCGACGGGATCGTGCGGAAATCCGATCCAGATCCAGTCCTGGGCATGCCATTCGGGGGGAAGGGCGAACGTCACGGGGCAACCTCCTTCAGCCGCGGAGCAAGGCCTGCCGCCGCGAATGGCCGAGCCGATAGAAGAGCGCCGCCTTCGGGGCAATGCCGCAATGTCACCGGGTACGCCGGCCTGCCGCCCCGAATTGGCATTCCCGTGCCCGCAGGCGCTTGCCCTGCGCGGCAGCGGCGGGCAGGAAGCCGGGATGGATGCCGAACCCAATGCCGCACCTCAGGCCGACTGGACCGGCGCGATCGCCCGTGCCCGCGCCCATGCTCCCTACCTCTCCAGCGCGCTGGACCGCCTGCCCGCGTTGACCGAACGGCTCGCCGCCGGACAAGGCGATGCCGCCCTGGACTGGGCGCGTGCCGCCGGCGAAGGCGCGCCCAGCGTCGGCGCGGCGTTGCGGCGCGAGAAGCAGGCCCTGGCCCTTGCGCTCGCCATCGGCGACCTGGCCGGAGCCTTCCCGCTGCTCAAAGTGACGGGCGAACTGTCCGCCCTGGCCGACCGCGCGCTGGACGCCGCCATCGCGGAAGGCATCCGCCGCCGCGTGCCCGATGCCGAGCCGGCCGGCTTCCTGGCCCTCGCCCTTGGCAAGCACGGCGCGGGCGAGCTGAACTACAGCTCGGACATCGATCCGATCCTGCTGTTCGACCCCCAGCTGCTCCCCCGCCGCGAACGCGACGAACCGGGCGAAGCGGCCCAGCGCGTGGCGCGCGCCGTGGTGGAAACGCTGGCCGGCGTGACCGACGAGGGCTACGTCTTCCGCACCGATCTGCGCCTGCGCCCGGCCTCCGAGGTCAGTCCGCTGGCGATCTCGATCAACGGCGCGCTGACTCATTACGAATCATCCGCCCTGGCCTGGGAACGTGCCGCCTTCATCCGCGCCCGCGCCTGCTCGGGCGACATTGCCGCGGGGGAGGCTTTCCTCGCCGCGATCCGCTCGTTCGTCTGGCGCAAGAGCCTCGATTTCGGCGCCATTGCCGAGATCGGTCGTCTCACCGCGCAGATTCGCGCCAATAGCCGCGGCAGCGTGACGGTCGGTCCCGGCTTCGACCTCAAGAAGGGCCGCGGCGGCATTCGCGAGGTGGAGTTCTACGCCCAGACTCACCAGCTCATCCACGGCGGCCGCAACCCCGCGCTGCGCCTGCGCGGGACGCGCGCCACCCTCGATGCCCTGGCCGAAGCGGGTCTGGTCCCGCCCGAGGATGCCCGCCTGCTGGGCGAAAGCTACGACCGCCTGCGCACCGTCGAGCACCGCCTGCAGATGATGCAGGATCAGCAGACCCATTCGCTGCCCGTGAAGGAAGACCTGCTTGACGAAGTGGCCCGGCTCGACGGCCTGCCGGACGGCGCGGCACTGATCGCCGAACTAACCCGGATCACCGATGCCGTGGGCGAGCGCTACGATGCACTGGTCATGGCCAACCTGCCGCCGGGCAGTGGAACCGGCGGGGGCTCCGCGGTAGCCGTGCCGGCGCCAGCTCAGGAGGATCTGCGCGACGAACTCATGCGCATGGGTTTCGCCGATCCCGACGCCATGGTCTCGCGGATCGAGGGCTGGCTCTCCGGCCGGATGCGCGCCTTGCGGTCCGATGCCGCCAGAGTGGCTTTCGAGGCGATCCGCCCCGGACTGCTCGCCGCCCTGGCCGCCGCGCCGGAACCGGAGCGCGCCATGGCGCGGTGGGAGCAACTGCTCAACAACCTGCCCACGGCGATCAACCTGTTCCGCCTGCTGGAGGCGCGCCCCGCCCTGATCGAACGGCTGGCGCGGATCCTCAGCCTGGCCCCGCCGCTGGCCGATGCACTCGCCCGCCGCGCCGACCTGCTGGACCCGCTGATCGACGCCAGCGCCTTCGACCTGCCCGGCACCCTGCCCGAGCTGGTCGACGAATTCGGGCGATTCGAAGCCGGTGACGATTACGAGCGCAAGCTCAACACCGTGCGCCGCAAAGTCGGCGATCGCCGCTTCGCTCTCGGCGTGCAGCTGATCGAAGGCGTCAACGATCCGCTGGAGATCGGCCATGCCCTCGGCCGCATCGCCGAAGCCGCGCTGGTGGTTCTCACCGATGCCGCCGTGGCGGAATTCCGGGAGGTTCACGGCGAAGTGCCGGACAGCGAGCTGGCAGTGCTGGGCCTCGGGCGGATGGGCGGCGGCGTGCTCACCCATGCCTCCGACCTCGATCTCATCTACCTGTTCACCGGCGACTTTGCGGGCGAATCAAACGGCCGCCGGCCGCTTGGCGCCACGCTCTACTACAACCGCCTGTCCCAGCGCGTGACCGCCGCGCTCTCCGTGCAGACGGCCGAGGGCGCGCTCTACGAAGTGGACACGCGCCTTCGCCCCTCCGGAGAGCAAGGCCCCCCCGCCGCCAGTCTCGAAAGCTTCGCCCGCTACCAGCAGGAGCAGGCCTGGACCTGGGAGCACATGGCGCTCTGCCGCGCGCGGGCGCTCTACGGCAGCGAAGAGGCGCGCGGCCGCCTCGCCGCGATCGTCCGCGACGTCCTCACCGCGCCGCGCGATCCGGTGAAACTGCGAACCGACGTCCTGGAAATGCGCGCGCGCATGGCCGAACACAAACCGCCCAAGGGTCCGCTCGACGTCAAGCTGATGCGTGGCGGGCTGGTCGACCTCGAATTCCTGGTTCACTTCACCCAGCTTCGCAGCGGCGCCGGCCTGGATGCGGATCTGGGCGAGGCGCTGCGCCTGCTCACTGCGCAGTCCCTGCTCCCGGCCAGCCTGCAGCAGGCACACGACGTGCTGACCCGCCTGCTCGTGGCCGCCCGCCTGCTGGCGCCCGATTCGCTCAAGCCGGTCAGCGCCGCCTGCATGGCGCTTGTTCGCGCATGCGGCTATGGCGACTGGCAGGACCTCGAAACCAGCCTGGCCCAGGCCCGCGCGCAAGTGGCGGCAGCATGGGCGGAGGCCTTCGACGAAGCACTGGAGATTTCCCGATGACCACCCGCCTTCCCGAAACCGGCGACACTTTCCCCGACGTCGCGCTCGAAACGCCCGAAGGCGGCAGCATCAAGGCCTCGGACTTCGCAGGGCGCAAACTGGTGGTGTTCTTCTATCCCAAGGACAGCACCCCGGGCTGCACCACCGAAAACATCGAGTTCTCGGCCCTGAAGGATCAGTTCGAAGCGGCGGGCACCGCGCTGCTCGGCGTCAGCAAGGACTCGGCGAAAAGGCACCAGAACTTCATCGCCAAGCACGATCTCAAGGCCCCGCTCGCCACGGACGCAGAGGAAAACGGCCTCTCCGACGCGCTCGGCATCTGGACCGAAAAGCAGAACTACGGGCGCACCTATATGGGCATGGTGCGCACCACCTACCTGATCGGACCGGACGGCAAGATCGCCCGCGTGTGGAACAAGGTGAAGGTCAAGGACCACGCCCAGCAGGTGCTGGAGGCCGCGAAGGCTCTCTAATGTCCCGTTCGCCGGTAAAGACCCGATCCGTCGCTTCCGCGATCCGCGAGGCGCTGCTCGAATGCGATCCACGCGCGAAGGCCATGATGACGCGCAAGGTCGCACGCGATTGGCGGCTCGGCCGGCTTTCCTTCGTGTTCGACGTGGCCATGCCCACGGTCCCGGGACGGCCGGAAGCGCCGGAACTTCTGCCCCCGAGCCGCATGCCCAAGCGCGGCAAGGGCGGCTCGGAACGCGGGCGAATCGCACTCTGGCACGCCCTCGCCCATATCGAATTCGTGGCGATCGACCTTGCACTCGACATGGCGGGTCGATTCGGCGGCGAGATGGACGAACGCTTCGTCGGCGATTTCCTCTCGGTCGCCGCCGACGAGGCCATGCATTATGCGCTGATCGACCGTCATCTGCGCGGCCTCGGCAGCCATTACGGCGCCCTGCCCGCGCATGACGGCCTATGGGAAGCGGCCGGAAAGACGTCGCATGACGTGGCGGCCAGGCTCGCCGTCGTGCCGATGGTGCTCGAAGCACGCGGCCTGGATGTTACCCCGGCCACCCTCGATCGGGTGAAAGCCAATGGCGACGAGCGCGGCGCGCGCATCCTCCAACGAATCCTTGACGATGAAATCCGGCACGTTCGGTTCGGCGCAATTCATTTCGCCGAGGTCGCCGAACGGTTGAACGAGAGCCGGAACGACCTCTGGAAAACCCTGGTTTCCCGCCACTTTGGAGGGGCTGTTAAGCCGCCGTTCAACGACTCGGCGCGCCTCGCAGCCGGTTTACCGCGCGATCTCTACGCCAGTCTTGCTTGATCGCAATCGTTCGGCATAACTCCAGATCACGAGACGGCGGGGGGTTCCGACCATCTCCAGTTAAGGGTTTGCGCGACGCGCCGCTGTGCGTGTTCGTCATAAATACAGGCGTCGCAGGCTAACGCTCGCGGCGGATAACAAGGTATTGCGAGTGGTCGTAACGAAATTCTTCGCCAAGTTCCGCGCAGTGACCGGTGCCGTCGCCGTCGCAGGATCTCTTGTCGCCGCTCACCCGGCGATGGCCAACAGCAGCGCTGCCGCTGCCGACATTTCCGCCCCGCTTCGCTCGGCCCAGGCCGCGAACCAGTCGGCCGGCGGAGAAGACGAACAGTTCCACAACCTTTTCAGCTCCTGGCAGAACTTCGAGGAAACCGGTCTGGCTTCGGCCAAGGCCAAGCCTTCGATCCCTGGTGCCGCCAAGCTTGGCGCGGTCTCGATCCCTTCGCGCACGCCGCTTGAAGGTCTCAAGCTGACCAGCAGCTTCGGCATGCGCAACCACCCGATCCTCGGCGGTCGCCGTGCCCACAAGGGCATCGATCTCGGCGCCCCGATCGGCACGCCCATTTATGCCACTGCCGACGGCGTCGTCGGCAAGGCCGCCTGGTTTGGCGGCTATGGCCTCTTCGTTGCGCTGGAACACGGCGGCGATCTCGAAACCCGTTACGGCCACATGTCGCGCCTCAACGTTGCCGAAGGCCAGATGGTCCACAAAGGCGACGTGATCGGTTTCGTCGGCACCACCGGCAATTCGACCGGCCCGCACCTCCATTACGAAGTCCGCGTCGACGGTGAAGCCGTCAACCCGATCCCCTACATGCAGGGCGATCGCATGGCGGCAGCCGACTCCGATTCGACGGGCGGCTGATAGAGTTCCAGATCGGCCAGGGACTGCGCAAAGACAGCCCAGCCAACACGGTTTGGAGAGGAGGGAAGAGGCGGCCGAAAGGCCGCCTTTTCTTATGCCCGCAGCACGAATGCGGCGTTGGATACCGTTCGGAGATAGGATGCCGAATGTGGACGTGGGCTATTTCGATAAGCTCATGGATGTACTGCGCATGATGATACCGGGCTCGCTGCCCGGATACCAAGCGGGCTTCGTGAACGCCGAGCAATCCTGCCCCGCGCGCATGACCAAGCCGTCCCGGTTTAGGATGCCATTGGCTGGTCCTCCTCACTCGATACAGCCGGCCAAGGTATGAGAATCGAGGCGGCCTGACGGATCACGCCGTACAAGAGCCTCCTCGGTGTTGATGACGTTACCCCTAGGTTTCACCCAATGCGGATTAGAGCCGGGTAGCTCCGTTACGCATGGGCGCGGGTCGAGCAATGGCCTGCGTAGCGGAGCCCGTAGGGCCTAGCGCAGCATGCCATTGCTTATTCAGTTCAGTGGCGAAGGCCCCAAGGTCTCGTATTCAAGCGATGATTCCGGCCTCTCCTGGTTGTAGTCCTCGGCCCAAGCGAAGATCACCACGCAGACATGGTCCAGGCTTGGAAGCAGGGTCTCATTGAGCAGCTCGTTGCGAATGCAACCGTTGAAGCTCTCGACATGGCCACGCTGCATAGGCTCGCCCGGGGCAATATAGCACCACTTCACCCCGACCTCCCGGCACCAGGCACGGACGGCGTTCAAATCGCCTAATTAAGCTTGGAGAAAAATCCCGGCGTCATGTCAGACCAGGTCCGGTTGCCGAGCGCGTCGCGGGTATAGCCAACTGCACTCGCGAGGTGCTCTCCCTGCGGCGTGCTCCCCCTCTCGGGTTCTGCCGGCGTGTGTGCGGCACCAAGGCGCGCCCATGCGAGCGCGCTTGCCTGGCCTGTGCCGTGCGTGTGTGTATCGGATATGTTCATGGTTGCGGGGGCAGGATTTGAACCTGCGACCTTCAGGTTATGAGCCTGACGAGCTACCGGGCTGCTCCACCCCGCGTCACCATTGA
>NZ_SMBO01000011.1 GCF_004342985.1 Novosphingobium sp. PhB57 | reverse complement strand
TGCGATCGGGATCGGATCTGACGAGCGCCGCCGGGTGCTCGGCGTCAGCGTTGCCCTGTCGGAGGCCGAGGTCCACTGGCGCAGCTTCCTCGATGACCTCGTCGCGCGCGGCATGCGAGGCGTCGAATTCATCGTCTCCGATGATCATGCAGGCCTGCGCGCAGCTCGCCGGGCGGTACTTGGATCGGCCACCTGGCAGCGCTGCCAGTTCCACCTCGCCGCCAATGCCATCCATCACGCTCCCAATGTCGCCATCCGCGCCCGCATCGGCGCCGAACTGCGCAGCGTCTGGAACGCCGGCTCGCTGGCAAAGGCACAGGCCGCGCTCGATGAGCTCGTCGCGGGCTATAGCAAAAACGCGCCCAAGCTCGCCTCATGGCTGGAAAATGCCATCCCCGAAGGCCTGGCTGTCTTCACCCTGCCTGAGTACCATCGCCGGCGCCTGCGCACCTCCAACCCGATCGAGCGCGCCGTCCAGCAGGAACTCAAGCGCCGTACCGTCAAGGTCAGGGTCTTCCCCAACGACGAGGCGCTCCTGCGCCTGGTCTCCGCCGTTCTCGTCGAAATCGACGAGACATGGGCCTGCGAAAACAAGGCCTACATCAAATGGGAATGCCGGGATGCGTGATCCCAACCCGATTCAATTTCCATACGTGAGGTTGCTCAATCGCTTATCGATCTTCTGGACGCAGATTTTGGTCGTGTTCGAAGTTTCGGTAAAGCATCAGTACACTCCTTGGAAGTCCACTGACCGTAGACCCATCTCTCCTCATTCGGAAACGCCATAATAATCTATGGCGTAGGGCCTCCCGGCATGGCAGTCATCACTGAGATTGCGTGGCGCCCAGCATGAAGCTGGCCACAATCAACGGCACTGGACCAGTGCTTCGACTTTCTTGATAAGCCGATCGACTGCAGCTGGGGACTGAAACTTGCGAGCAGAGCGTCTTATAAGGGTCGGCTGCAGTACTCAGGGGTCATTTAAGCCGCTCCGCAGGCCAGATGCCGTTTCGAAGTGTGGGGTCCGACCCCATAGGCGGAGACTGAGGAATATACGGACTAGCAAGGTCGAAGCCCTTAAACTCATTTTGCGGCCGGCAAGCCCAGAATTCCTGCGATACCGACCGTCAAGCGCACGCCGAACGCCACTATATCCCCTGAGCGGTGCACGGCGGCGGGCCGAGGCAGTCTTTACGTACTGGACGTTCGGATTGATCCTTATCCCCGGCGCTGCTGCGAACCGGAGTTCATCTCGAACACACCTTCTTCCGTCAAGTGCCCGATCGGTTCGCCCCGCCCGCAAAACGAGAGGCCTGAAGAAAGTCGACCTGCCGCGAGCCGAGACGAATGTAGCTGCCGACGAGACCCAAGGTGTCCTTGGGCCGAGAGGCAAAAGGACCAGTGACGATGATGCCCGCGATCGCCTGCTCCTTGAAGGGTAGGTAGCCGTTCGTAGACGCGATGACGCCGCCGAAAACGGTCACCGGGCGCTTGGCATTGCCGCCCATGTGCGCGGCGACGGCATCGCCTATTACATACCGCTTTTCCTTACCATCATGGACCAGAGCGCTCCCACCCGCCGTAATGCGCGGCCGACCCTCGGGGTTACGATAGGGATCGCCGGCGTCGGAGGTGTTGTGATAGCCGCCTATCCGCAAGTGAGTTTCGCGCCTTGAGGTCAGACGAGTGGAAGCCCAGTTCGAATGCCGTCTGATAGCCAGTTGCGTTGCGGGTCGACCAGTCGAATCCGTTGGTTACGTTGAGGGACGGGTTGGCCTTCAAGATACCGGCCTGGGCGTAGAACCCCTTGGTCGGCGCGACCTTGAGGCGTCCGCCCCAGGTCCCATAAGGAAATAATTTTAAAGCCGGGTCCTGGATCGGAACGACCGCCGGGTGGGACCAGACCGAATTGTTCTGGAACGTGCAGTAGCGGTTCGACTGATTGAAATAGGTCAGTGGCGATACCCGGCCGCACGGCGGGCATAGCGCACTGACTGCAACAAGGCATTGGATTGGGCGCATCGGTAGCGGGCGTCTCGGATCGAGAAAGCTGACCGTCTGCACCTGAGGATCTAAAATCGGCGGTTGAACGTCCATAATGGGTTGAGGCTGGTAAAAACGCGGTCGCGGTACGCGCTATTTCTGGGCAAGACGGTGGACCGAGATCGGCCGATCAAGCTCCGATTGCCTCGACGCGCGGTCGAACGCCGTTGAGACATGGCAGAAGGGGGCCGGGCCGACCTGTCAGACGCCCCTCACCCACGCTATTTCAGGTTATCCGCGTGCGATCAAATGCCCGCCGTCCACTGCAAGACAGGCCCCGGTAACATAGGACGCAAGATCGCTGACCAGATAGACCACGGCGCCAACGATCTCCGCCGGTTCCCCGCCCCGCCCCAGCGGCTGGTTCTTACGGGCGTGGTCGGCAAAGCCTTTGGAGCGAGACCAAGTCTTAGTCCCGTCGGTATGAAAAGGCCCCGGCATCACCGTGTTGACGCGCACCGTGGGGCCATATTCCTTGGCGAAGCTCTCGGTCAGCGTGTTGAGCCCGGCCTTGGCGGCAGCATAAGGCGCAAAGTATGGCTCCGCCTTGCGTGATCCGCTGGAACTTACGTTGACGATCGCCCCGCCACCGCGCGCCACCATCTGCGCGCCGAACAGTGCCGAAAGCCGAAACGGCGAACGCAAGTTGATCGCAAGGATGACATCGAATGCGGCCTGAGAAGTTTCCAGCGAGGACGGCTCCACCGGCGACTTTCCGGCATTGTTCACCAGAATATCCGCGCCGCCCCAGCGCTCGGTCACTTCGGCGAAAAGGCGGTCGCAGTCTTCCCAGGATGCCGCATCGAAAGCATGGGCCGAGGCGCGACCGCCCAGCGCCTCTATCTCCGCGACCAGCGCCGCGCAGCTTTCAAGTTTCCGGCTGGCCACCGCAACCGCCGCGCCGGCCTCCACCAGTCCGAGGGCGATCGCCCGGCCCAGCCCCCGGCTGCCGCCGGTAATGACGGCCACGCGGCCAGTAAGATCCATGGTAATCGGCATAATTCCCCCCGTCAGACGTTGCGCACGAGCCGGCCGCCATCGATCACCAGCGTATCGCCACTCTGGAATCGGGACGCGTCGGAGGCGAGATAGGCCGCCGGCCCCTCGATATCGGATAGTTCGCCCGGGCGGCCCAGCGGCGTGATCGCGGAGAAGCGCTCTATAATCTGCTTCGTCTCCGGTTTGTCGTCGGTCAGGCCGGTGAGAATGAAGCCCGGCACCAGCATGTTGGCCCGCACGCCGAACGGCCCCATCTCCACGGCTAGCCCCTTGATCATCGCCTGCAGAGCGGCCTTGGCGGCGGCGTAGTGCTCCATGCCCGGCAATCCGTGATAGATCGACAGGCTGCCGCAGGCGACAATGGAACCACCCCGATCACCCTGCCGCGCCCTGGCCTTCATATGCCGAACCGCCGCGCGCAGGGTGTAGAAGGCACCGTGGAGGTTCACGTCCAGCAGGCGGTGATAATCCGCACTGTCCAGATCGTCGAACCCCGGTGCGCGGTGGCTAATCCCGGCATTGGCGAAAACGCAGTCGATCCGGCCCAGCGCGGCGACGGTGCCTGTGAAAGCGGCTTCCACCGCCGCCTCATCGGTCACGTCCACCGTCTCCACATGGACCCGGCCCGCGCCCAGCGAACGCAGATGTGAAGAGACGGCATCCGCCTTCGCGGCATCGCGGTCCAGCACCGCCGCCGACGCGCCCTGCCGTGCGCAGCCTTGCAGGAAGGCAAGGCCGATCCCGCTCATGCCGCCGGTAGCCAGCACCACCTTGCCGGTAAGATCGAACAGAGACATCGGGCTCAAGCCGCCAGTTCGCGCTCGATCTCGGCCAGTTCGGCGGCATAGCGGGCCTCCGCCTCGGCCGTGCGGGTGGGAATGTGCTCGCTGGGGAACAGACCCTGCGCCGGCGTGGTCTGCTTCAGCAGCGCATTGGCGATCTGCACCTGATGCACTTCGGTCGGCCCATCGGCTACGGAAAGCATCGGCACGCCCATCCACATGCGCGCCAGCGGCGTCTCATGCGTGGTGCCAAGCGCGCCGTGAAGGTGAACGGCCCGCCGCACGATGTCGTGATAGACGCGCGCCATCGCCACTTTGGCCATAGCGATATGCGTCCGCGCGGCGCCGTGCGGCTGAGTATCGATGATCCACGCCGCCTTCAACACTAGCAGGCGGTACATCTCCAACTCCAGTGCGCTGTCCGCGATCATCGCCTTCACCAGTTGGTGATCGCCAAGCTGGCGGCCCTGCGTGCGGCGGGAGACGGCGCGTTCCTGCATCATCTCCAGCGCGCGCTGACACTGGCCGACCACGCGCATGGCATGGTGGATACGCCCGCCGCCCAGTCGCGCCTGCGCCAGCTTGAAGCCTTGCCCGGGTCCGCCCAGCATGGCGTCCAACGATACCCGAACCTGATCGAACCGAAGATAGGCGTGATGGCCGTGATCGACTGGATCGTTCATCCCCGCCACGTCCCGGATATCGACCAGCCCCGGTGTATCCGAGGGGATCAGGAACATCGACATGCGCTCATGCGGCGCGTTTTCGGGATTGGTGACGACCATCGCGATCACGAAGGAGGAAACCTTGAAGTTGGAGGCGTACCACTTCTCCCCCTCGATCACCCATTCGTCGCCCTCCCGCCAGGCGTGGCAGGTAAACTCCTTGGGATCGGCGCCCGCTTGAGGCTCCGTCATCGCGTAAGTCGAGAAGATTTCGCCATCGAGCAGCGGCTGGAGGTAGCGCGCCTTCTGCTCGGGCGTACCGAACATGGCGAGGATTTCGGCATTGCCGGTATCGGGCGCCGCGCAGCCGAATATCACCGGGCCCCATGACGTGCGACCAAGGATCTCGTTCATCAGCGCCAGCTTCACCTGCCCATAGCCCTTGCCGCCCAGTTCCGGCGTCAGGTGGCAGGCCCAGAGCCCTTGTGCCTTCACTTGCGCCTGAAGCTTCTTCGCCATGGCGCGTGCCTTACGATTGCGGATGTTGAACTGCTCGCTGCCTCGTGAGAACAGAAGGTCCATCGCCTCCACTTCCTCGCGCACGAAGTGGTTCATCCAGTCGAGCTTTTCCTGAAATTCAGGATCGGTAGAGAAGTCCATGTGTGATCCTCATCCTCAAATGTCGTGATTCTGTCGCGCGGGTTTCAAGCCGCGATGATCTGGCGCGCCTTGGTCATTAGCCAGGTGGCATAGCCGTGGACTGATTCCCCCACATTGGCGGGTACCTTTCCGGCCTTGGAAGCGGCGTATGTACCTTCCAGCAGGCAGGCGAGCTTGTAGCAGGCAAGCGCGAAGAACCACGGCATCTCGCTCATGTTCCGTCCGCTTAAAGCGCCGTAGAGTTCCACCATTTCCCGCCGCGACAGGAAACCGTCCCAAGGCCGCACCATCGGCGCCTTGCCTTCGGGATCGCCCGCTTCCGACCAACTGGACAGGATCCAGCCCAGATCCAGCAGCGGATCCCCCAGCGAAACCAGTTCCCAGTCGAGTACACCGGAAATCTTCGGCACCTTCAGCGAAAACATGACGTTGGGAAACTGCATGTCGCCATGGACCAGGCCGATACGGCGATCGGTCGGCAGGTTGTCGGCCAGCCAGCGGCTCACGTCGGCGACGTGCGGCAGTTCGCCCGGATCGTAGCCTGGCGTTACGGCATAGCCTTCAAGCTGGGATCGCCAACGCTCGACCTGCCTTTCATGCCACTGGTCGGGCCTGCCTAGATCGGCAAGGCCCGCCCTGACGTGGTCGACCGCCCCCAGTGCCGCCGCCGCCTTGACCAGTTCCTCCCCCATGGCACGCCGCCAGCCGGCATCGGTGGCATATTGGCCCGGCAGCTGGCCCGACTGCGCAAATCCTTCCAGCGGTTGCATCAGGAAGAAGCATGCCCCGATCACCTCCGGATCGGCGCACGTCGCCAGCACGCGCGGATGCGGTACGGTGCTGCCTTCCAGCACCGTCAGCACGCGGGCCTCACGCAGCATGGTCTCATTGCTCTTCGGCTTCAGATGCTTGCCGGGGCGACGCAGGATCAGGTCTTCGCCGCCCCGTGTTATCAGGAAGACGCTATTCTGAAGGCCGCCCGCTAACTTGCAGACGGCCGTGACGGGGCCGGTTCCCGGCACATCCTGCGTCGCCATCCATTCGTTGAAGCGTGGCCAATTGATCTGGCCGCCAAAGTCGTCGAGCGTTTCGGCTATCTGCTGCGGCATGGCAACCTCCAGTGTTCTGTCTTGCCGCCAGTCTGCGGATCACGATGCCCCTCCGCAATCGGGTCATGCATCCCGATCTGGACGGGAGGCGGATATTTAGCCAAATTGCGACGCGGTATTAGGCGGGATTTGAGAGCATGGACCAAGCGGCCGAGAAGAGAGGACGATCAAGGGCGGGGGCCGACCTCAGCTTTTCCTCGGCCGAAGTCACCATTGTCCGCGGAAGCCTGTCGAGCGGCGGCGCGGCAACGCTGGCAAGCGATCATGCGCTGCTCGACCTCTGCATTACCCCGCGCCCCACCAATGCGCGGGGGGCATTCGCGCCGGACGGATTTGAGAGGCACCGTTTCGAAAGGTTGGGCGATATCGTCTTCGTGCCGCCCGGTCATCCGCTGCGGTTGCGATGGGACGGGGCGGAAACGCAGCATTCGATCCGCTGCGAACTCCGTGGACGGCTGGCACAAAACCGTTTCGGGGAGCGCATGGAATGGACCGGCCCCCGCCTAACCGCCGCGCTGGACATCGCCAGTCATACCGTGCGCCTCCTCCTGCGCCGCCTTGCCGAAGAAGCGCGCGCGCCGCGTCGGGATTCCAAACTGCTGGTCGGCTCAATCGCCAGCCAACTGACCATCGAGCTATGCCGTTATTTCGAAGAGATCGCCGAAGAAACCGCGCAGGGCGGCCTTGCCCCCTGGCGCCTTCGCGTGATCGACGAGCGGCTCGAGCGCGATGCCACGCCACCTTCGCTGGAGGAACTCGCCGCGCTATGCAGTGTCTCGGTCCGCCAGCTTACACGCGGATTTCTGGGCAGCCGAGGCTGCACCGTGGGGCAATATGTCCATCACCACCGGCTGGAAATGGTGAAGCGTCTGCTCGCCACGCAGGAAAGCATCAAGCAAGTGGCCGATGCAGTTGGCTTTGCCTCGACCTCCAGCCTTGCCCACGCCTTTCGCCGCGCCACTGGCCTCACGCCGCGCCAGTATCAGCAAAGAATCTGGCGTTCGAAAGAACACGCCTAACATTCGCGATCGTAGCGGCGTGCGTCACAAAGTTCGGCGATCACAGCGTCGAATAGTTGCCGGCATGGTCGACGACTCACTGACAATCTGTAAGAAATCAGCGGATTACAAACAAAAGCTGACGGTCAATCCGCGGATATAAATATTCAAACTTCAATGCCGGGAAAAGGTCGTTGCTGAGAGCGCTCGGCACCCTTCTTAACCCAATCATTCTAATTCCGCGGAACAATCTTGATGGCGACAAAAATGCCAATCCGGATTGGGAAGAGCCATAAGCGATGCGGCGAAACGCCTTTCCGCAGGGTTGGCATGACCGAGACAGCGATCTGATCGACTGCTAATGCTCTGCCACGGCTATATATTCTGACAGCTGAGAGCTGGCGGGATCTAAGTTCGAAATCGTTTAGCCGGGGGGCAGCATTGTTGAAGCAATTCCTTTTCATCGGCCTTTGCGCCACCGTGCTCACCGCCTGCACCGATGCGTCTACGGGACAGGCCCAGGCAAAAGAGACGCCCGGCGTTGCGGTGCAACGAGGGGGCGGGCTGCCCTACGAGGTAACCGAAAGCGAGGTGTGGGACGTACCCGATCCCGCATCGCAACGGAGCTATCAGGTGTTCGTGGCCCTGCCGCCGTCCTATCACACACAGTCTGAGCGTCGATATCCGGTAATCTATGCGACGGACGCCGATTATGCGTTTCCACTGCTCAAGCAGATCGGGCGCCGTCTCAATGTCGAAGGGCCGACCGTCGAAGAGTTCATCCTCGTCGGGCTCTCCTATGCAAAGGGAGAAGGCGGAATGGAGAGCCGCCGCCGCGATTACACGCCGACGGAAAACGGCCCTGCAAGATTGCCGAAGGGGACGGTACACGGTCAAGCCAAGGCCTATCAAACCTATGTCCGCGACCAAGTCCTGCCTTTCGTAGCTCAGCGCTACCGGACGGACGAGAAGCGGCGGATTTTCCTGGGGCATTCATATGGCTCACTGCTCGGCATGCAGATCCTGCTGAGCGAACCTGGTCTGTTTGATGGCTACGTTCTAGGAAGTCCCTCGTTCTGGTATGACCAACATTATATGATGAATCAGGCACGTGCCTATACGGCCAGCCATGGCGACTTGCCCGCACGAGTCTACATGTACATCGGCGAATACGAAGAGACGCGCCCAAGCGATGCGCGCTTTTCCAAATCCGCGAATATGGTGACTGATACCAAGGAAATGGATCAGATTCTGCGATCCCGCAAGTATCCCTCCCTACATTTGCAGACGGAAGTTCTCAATGACGAAGATCACGTCAGCGTCGCGCCGCGGGGCTTCACCCACGGGCTGAAGTACCTGCTTCCAGTCACTGTCGCGCACCGCCAATAGGAAAGCGGCCAGTTGGCTACTGGGAAGGAGAGTTTTAACCCCGAGCGTCTGGAATGGGTCAGCTGCAGAAGCGACGTCGGCGCAGCCTTGCTCAGGCAAGTTCGGGTTTGATGAATTTGGCCGCGGTGCTTACCGCCGCGGCAACCTCGCTGACTTCCAGCGCTAGGCCCTAACTCGTCATCACTCTGCCAAGCAGAAAATGAGGGAGCTCGGTGCGCCTGTAGGCCATCGGGAGCAGCCGAAAATTTTGCTGCATTTCATCCGAGGTGGGCAACGCCGTCAAAGCAGCGCCTCTCGAATTTTGTCTCGCCAGGCCACACGGCTGCGAGCGCAGGCGCAAAATCCTTGCAGCGATCTCGCAGCCAGGTAAGATTGTGGGATCGCGGGCTACCGCCGGTCATCATATATAGGGCTGTGTGATAGAGAGCTTCCGTCGCCGGGTGGAACTGGAACATCGCACGGTTGGTCCAGCCGCGTGCATAGGCGATCCGTGCAAGCTCCAGAAACTCCGTGGCGTTCGTGAACCAATATTGAAAATGTCCGAGGCGCTCTTCCCGTATCGCAGCGGAATCTCGTGGCAGGGGAAGTGCCAGAGAATGCCCCGGCAACTCGTAAAGCATCACGCCTTTCTGTATGGCGTCGCACAGGAACGATTTGCCAGCCAACAGGTCCATATGGACCGACTGTATGCCGCGAACGGAAAGGCTCGCTGGCGCTGTCAGGCGCCCCGCGATGGCGTGTTCGCGCATGAGCCGATCTTCGGCATGCTTGCCGAAGTTCGATTGATCAACGAGGCGGTCGTCGTTCACGATTACAAGGATCGAGTACTTCGGCAAACGCCCGCCCAGCAAAGGCTGGAACCCCATTCCATCCGCGTGAGCACCAAACAGGATGATCTTCAAAATGCGACCTTGTCGCTTCCATTTCTGTGTCGAGAGCGCCAGAGCGTCCTCCAACTCCGCAAAGAGAATTGCAATAACCTGCGTCAGGTCGTCTTGAGCTGTGCTCGGCATATGATCTGTGAGTGTCAGCATCTTTCACCATCTATTGCACGCGCCCGGTTACATATAACAACATAGCCGGACGCAACATGAAAGTGTTCTAATTGCGGTCAATTTGACTGGAATCGCGCCGTGATTTTGCCCGAAACAGCCTGAGCATAGTTACGCTGCCTCCACGGCGTGGAACTGTGATAGGCACCAATCGCCTTCCAGTAGTTTCGATTGGCTCGCAGCTCGGTGAGAAAGATCCAGCGCGCCGCCTGAACGTTGAAGCACGCATCTCGAATGAGCCACACCCTGACGATCTCCGGAGGGCGACCGGTAATTGCGGACAAGCGGGGTATCCACCAGCTGTTTATCTGCATGGGACCGAGATCTTGAGTACCGTTGGTGTTGGGAACCTCGGCGCCGATCCATCCGGCTTCCTGATCCCTGAGCCCCCAAAGGGTTCGCTCCAACCAAGCCCGACCGAAAGCAGCGTTACGGATGCATAGCCCAATGATGGCTTCGTGCTGCGGGTTCAAAGCGGGACGCGCTTCAACCTCGGTCGAGAACATGGCTGCGATCATCAAAGCGAGCCGGGTTGCAAGGCTCAGACGTTTACCGATCATGGCTACCTCCCATTTCGTGTACGTCTTGATGGGTCGGATGTTCGGGCCCGCGGGCGGGTGGGGACTCGGATGCAGTGTTGCTGCGGTCAGACCGATGCGACGCGAAAAGCGACTGCAGCCACGCATCGAGAAAAACTGCTGCCGATCGCCCTCGGTCAGCGAGCCCAGCCGCGAGCCCGTGAGGCTGACTATGGCGACCGGCATAGCGCTGCGCGGCCAACCGCTCCCTGCGCTGCGCCCGCTCTGCCTGCTGCTCCTCACGCAAACGATCCCATCGCTCGGAATGGCGAAGTGCCCTTCCCTTGACGCTATCTCTTGCGACGCGGCCAAGCCCCTCCAGAGCAGAGGTCTTTTCGCCCGACCGGCGCGACAGAACGTCCGCGAGCTTGTCTTTGTCCTGGGTCCAGAGCTTCACACCAAACCGGGCGCGCGTGATGGCGGTGTAATAGTTCTGTCCATTGACCAGCGGCGATCCGAGCGGCGCTAAGACGTAGACCCGGGCATAGGTCTTCGACTGGGCCGCGTAGATCGTCTCCGCGTAACCGTGGTCCCAGGTCTTGTGGACGGCAAGATCGATTGACTGGCGCCGTCCATCAGTGTCCCAGCGTATCGTCGCCCGGGTGCCGTCGAGGACTTCAACGGTCCCGCGCTCGGCATTTTTGACGTCGAGATCGTGGCTCACCAGCCGCCACTGTATGCGGTCCCCCTGCGTCATTTTGCGATCTTCCTCGTTGAAAACATTTACCCGCGTTGGCTTGCCTAGCCTCGGGTTCCAGCGAACGATGCGCCCGTTCTCATCGACAAGCTCCAGCACCTGACGTTCTGTATCATCGCACACCATCTGAACGACCCGATACTCCCCGTCCCGGGAGATCCCCGAGCGGGCAATGCCGCGTGAAAACGTGAGAACCTGACCTCGGGAGTAGAACCGGGCATAGCGCTTCTCGGCATCAGATAACCCTGCCGGCGTCAGGACTGACAATCGCTCGTCCTCCGCCCCGATGGCGCCCTCTGTCCTGAGCGCCTCGCGCACCTTCGAGTTCACGATGAGGCGCGTGGCATTGTCCAATACGAGAATGTTCGTCGTGCTGCGGGTTTCCGATTTCAAGCGCGTCCATTCACGCACGAGCCCACCGGCCAGTTCCTCCGGCCTCTCCGCAGTGAAGACATTATCGAGATGGTCGAGTGAGCCGGCATAATCGCCGGCGCGGGCCAGCGCGACGGCCGCTTTCATCGCCCTCGTTTCCTGACGAACCGATACCATCAAATCTATCCTGCGCCGTCGTGGCAAGGATCATCGCCGGAATACGGGTACGGATCGCGTCGAGTTCGCTCCAGATCCGGGCGTGGTCTTCCCAGACCTGCCCCCCGGAGAAGAGCACGATCGGTCCGCTCGGTGCCTGCGCCTCGATGCGCCGCTGCCGCCGCGCGGCGAGGAAGTCTGCTGCCGCAATGACGGATGCGGTGCGCTTGCCCGAGGTGAGCGTGGCGCGCGGCGCCGACCACGGACGGCCGGTCTCGGCATGGAACATCTGGGCTGCATGGTCCTTCCTGCTCGGTGCCGAAGAGCGCGATCGGCAGCGGTTCGGACAGGCTGGGATCGTCGATCGAACCCTGAAGGAAAGCTTCGCCCGTGGAATTGCGGGCGACGGCTTCCCAGAGCGCGCCGATCTGGACCCAGCGATTGCCGACATTGAGTGCGACGATCTCGTAGATCGGGGCGCGGTCGTTCTGGCTTTCGACAGGGCGCAAACCGAGGTGGGGCAGATCGATCGTCCGGGTCGCGATCGAACCCATGAGACGACCGTTACGGAGCTGAAATTCACCAATGTTCATCTGACTTCTCCTTTGACACTGCCGCTTTCGGACAATCCCGAAGCGACACTTTCAAAGGTCCCCCTTTTCTCCCACTCCAGACTTCTCCGGCGGCTTTCGCGCCCGCGTGCGGGGCCAGGTCCAGCATCCCATTCCTTTCGCAAGAGCGGTGCTGCGAACGTTTACGGTGCTGTTGGACTTGCGGAAGCGATCATCACATGAAGGGCCGAGATTTGGCGTAGCCAAAGCTTGGTCGAAGCGATGCGGCACACATCGCGTAGATAATGCGCGGTGCCCGCGCTAACGGGCATCCGTCTTCATTCCCCTGTCTCCTGAAGAACGTCGCTCAAACTCATCGGGCGATTTTCCCGCCAAACCGGGCCTCGCTATCTGACCGCGATACTGCCATCCAGCCCACCGGAGGCGCGGATTGGACCTCATATCCGTGCTTCAACAGTAAACGAGGTCCGAACACTCTTCGTTTACCTGCGGGATGTCGCCGAGGGGAGCGGCTGGTCGAAGGCATGGAAAACGATGAGGAGGTTGCGCTCCAAAGGAAAACCCGGGTACGACGACTGTAAAGTACTGAGGTCCTCAGCAAGGCACGCAGATCAAAGAGCCGTCGATCGCCCGCCCAGCGTGCCAGTCATAAAGTTCGGTGTAGGGGAACTGGGGACTAACATCAGACTTTACATGGCGGCCCGCAAGGGCGACAAGGGCCCGCCTATCCTCCCCAGAAAGGGAAATTCCCCATGTCCGAGACCGAGCAGCCAGAACTGGCACGCCTTACCGTAGAATTGCTGAGCGCCTATGTCGCCAACAATACGGTACCGAGCGAGAACCTCGCCGCGCTGATCGAAACCACCCGCGCTGCACTTGCCGGTGATTTGGCTGCGAAAGCGGAAGCCAAGGCCGAACACAAGCCTGCGGTATCGGTCGAAGTGAGCCTTTCCTCGCGCGATCACATCCTCAGCATGATCGACGGCAAGCCCTACAAGGCACTGAAGCGTCATCTCTCCAACAATGGCCTCACGCCGGAGGAATACCGCGCGCGTTACAAGCTGCCTGCGGATTATCCGCTGGTCGCGCCCAGCTATTCCGATAAGCGCCGCGCGTTCGCAAAGGCCAGCGGCCTCGGCGGTCGTACCGGGTCCGCCGTGACGTCCCCGGCCGCAAAGGCTCCAGCGACAAAGGCACCTGCTACCAAGACCACCGCGGCCAAAGCCCCCACATCTAAAGCGGCCCCCAAGGTCGCCGCCTCCCCATCACCCAGCACTGAGAAGGTAGCAACGCCTGCTGCACCGGCAAAGGCGCCCGCAAAGGCCGCTAAGCCGGCAGTGAAGGCGACAAAAGTAACCAAGACCAAGGCAACACCGGCTAAGGCGGCAGCAAAGCAGGCCGCCGTACCCGCCGCCACCGCAACGCCGAATTCCGATACGGCACCTGCCAAGACGTCTGCCCCCAAGGCCCAGGACGCTGCACCGGCTGCCGAAAAATCGAAGGCCGGCGCCAAGACGCCGGCACGGCGCATGGCGCGTCCCAAGAGCACTGAAACCGCGCAGGCGAGCGCCTCGGTAGCTTCGGCTCCCACGTCCAAGGCCCGCAAGACGCTTGGCATTGCGGTGCCATCGGCTGAAAGCGGCGCAACGACCACTCCTCAGCCCGCAAAGACTTCCGCGCCCGCCAAGAAAACCACCGCGAAGACGGCCCCGGCAAAGCCCGCTGCTGCCAAAGCCAGCGCCAAGTCCAAGGCGAGCTCGTTGAATTCGGCCAAGGGCGCTCCGAAGGCCGCCGCAAAGGCAAAACCTGAAACGAAGGCAGAGTCTGGCGCAGCCGCCGCCCCTGCAGCGCCGATCGCGGAGACGACGGCAACCGGCGGCTGATCCTGACCTTCCGGATCGGACAGATCCGCGGCAGCTGCCTACGGCGCACTGCTGCGGCTCTGTCCAACCGGGAACACCGCCATGCTGCCCAGCACGGTGTCCTGGTTTAAGAGCTGACCATCATTCGCCCCCCGCCTTCCAAGGGACCAAGCCGCCTGGCGTGGGTCGCTGCGCAGATAAAAGTCCGCATCAAGAACAGAAGTTTGGCTGGCCCAAAGCATTGATCCTGCGAAACCTGCCGGGAGACACGTACCCCACCCAGTCGCGCAGGTGTCGCCCGCCTCGAGATATTTCCGCCGCCTGCATGACAGTCCTTCCGGGAATAGGGATTTATACGAGGCGTAGCGCGAACCGCTGTGGGGTGACGCGGGTTCGCTCACGCAGTCGAATTGGCCCCACTGGCGAAAGCCCTCGTCACAGATGACCCTCCGGTTCACCGAGATTCGGCACCAAGGGATTTTGCCGGACCCGAATGAGGCAGGCGAAGTCGGGTATTTGCGGATTGAAGTATGGGCTCTGCTCAGCATAGATCCGAGCAAGCGCCAGCGCTTCCCCGCAGCTTTCCGCGTCGATGAGGAAGGTCTCGATCGCGAATAGATAGTCGGCGCTATAGAACTTAGCGCAGCCAAGCCGATAGCTGCGCGGAAACTCCAGGAAGGCTTCCATGGTGCTATCCTCCCTTCAGGCGAGGCTTCGGCCCGGGGCTTATCGGACTGGGTAAGCGATCAATTCGCACGCTCGAGTATCCTGCGAGCCCTGGTCTCGTACTCGAGCCGCTCATCCTGATGGGACTTGCTACGGGCAACTGCGGTGATGCCCTGGACGAAATCGTATAGGGACGAAGGCGGATGGCCTTCTTCCTCGAGCACTGCCGCGATGATCCGCGAGGTATCGACCTTGGAGAATCCACGCCCTCGCAGGAATGTCGCCCGATCCTCGTCGGTACGGGCGACGCGCCGCTCGCGTGCTGTCCTCACCCCTTCGACAAAGCTTCGCGCGGAGGAATTGGCAAAGTGCATCAGAGCTGGGGCCGCCTGTTCGGCAAAGCGGTTGGCAGCAAATTTCGAGTGGCGAATGCTGATCTCTTCGAAGTTCTCGACGCCCCAGAGATTCCTGTTCATGCACACCGCGCGCAAGTAGAAAGTCGCAATCCCAAGCGTCTTCGAGCCAACCTCACTATTCCAACAGTAAAATCCTCTAAAATATAGGTCCGGATCGCCGTCTGGAAGCTTGCCGGCTTCGATCGGATTGGTGTCGTCGACGAGGAACACAAAGACGTCGCGATCAGATGCGTAGAGCGTCGTCGTCTCACTGGTAACGTCAACGTGCGGGTTGTAGGTCATTGACGACCAGTCGAGTACGCCCGGCACTTTCCAGCGGGTATCGCCGGTCCCGTTCCCGGCAATGCGCATGACAGCAGATACCAGCTCGTGATCCCAGATCCTGCCATAGTCAGGCCCCGTCACGGCGCGCAATTCCGTTCGTCCTTCCCAGGTTTCGAGCAGCTTTACGTGCTCGCCCCTGTGTGAGAGCAATCCGTGCTGTAGGTTTATGCCTGCAAGGGCCGCTGGCAATTGGCGCAGATATGTCGCCGGCGTGCTGACCAGACTGCAAAGTTGGCCGAAAGACCAATTGGTCGGAGCGACGGGCTGGCCCCCGCCGGGGGCCAGCAGTTCCAACCGGCCCCCATCAGATGAGGCCGCTCGAACCTCGATAGCGCGGCTTTCCACGATGCGTGTCGAGGCCGCCTGCCCTCGTGCGAGCACCCGGGCATAGAGATCATCCAGCGAGAGAAAACGCTCGTCGGCGGGACGGGCAAACCATTCGGACGATACGCGCGATATGTTTTGCCCCTTGCTGATATCGACGCGGTAAGGCGCGCGGGCGGAGGTCCCGTGGTTGGCGGGCGTATTCGACATGGCGGATTTCCTTTGTTGCAACGAGCGCAAACTGACGCTCATTCCTTCCCCTCACCCTCCCCTCCGTGCGCCCCAAAGGGCAGGCATCCGGTTACGCCTCCAGTCGGGGCCCGAAAACATGAGGCCGCACTAACTCGGCGCTTTTCGGCACGAACGAGACCGAACCAAGCTCGAATTCGCGGCAAGGATCGGCCTTACTGCGCTGAATCGGATAGATTTTGGAGATTGCTCGGCAGCGGCTCCGATCATTCTGCGTAGCGACGTCCCCGCGGAAGCCGTTCCTGCTTCGCTGCCCTCAACGCAACCCGCGGCGTAGAGGCGGCAAGCAATTGCTGCCGTTTGCGGCTCGGTATCCTTGGGAATGAGATCGAGCAATTGACCGCTTCCATCGCGGAGTTCGAGCATCTCAGGATGCTTGACCTGATCGGGCCATGCCCCGCACGCAAGCGATCCGAGTTCCGCAAGACCAAGTACCCGCCTTGTCACAAGGCGTCACTGAACTGTCGTTGCTGGAGTGATCTCTTCATTGGGCAGATAGGGCCGATGCCGCACATTAGCGCCAATCAGGCGAGACCGGGTCCATTCCTGAGCTCGTCACGGTGGCCAGCGTCTCCGGCTTGGCCTACGAATAGCCGCTTTACAATCCTCGCATCGCCCAACGTAGTACAGACCATCCCAGAACACTTTTCCGCGTTCGGGAGGTCGACCATCGAACCTACAGCGCAGGCTCTGAAGAATGATCGATATAATTTGAGGGTATCTTTCGATCTGCGTGGCGTCTCGCGCACTCTGTCGAGAGGATCTTCCCTGAACGATTGCTTTCGACACCGTCCTTCCAACGTTCGGTGTTGTTATACAGCGGCTCGGCCTTTGGCATGAATACGCCATAGCCTTCGCATATCGTCCATCACGATTGAAGCTGCTTACCCAAGATCTTCGCGCTCCTATCCGCATCGAATTGGAGCTTTTGTTCAGCGTCTGGGGCCGAGACCGATGGCCTATATAGCAATGACAGGGCTGTTTGCGCTGAGTTTGGTCTTGGGGACTGGACTTTGCACTCGCCGAGCTGGACAATTAGGCTTGCTCTGCGGGAACCTACGTCTGCTCGTCCGGGTTGTGCCGTTACCGTCTCGAACGGTATCAAAGCAAAGGAGCCGAAGATGGGCGAGCTTACCGACAAATTGAGCGCCGCTGGCAATAAGGCGGTTGGCAGCGCCAAAAAGGCGATCGGCAAAGCGACCGACAACGAAGAGTTGATCGCAGAAGGTACGGCGCAAAAGCTGAAGGGCACGGGCCAGGATGTGAAGGGCAGCGTCAAGGGCGCGCTCGGCGACAAAATTTGAGCTGTGGTGGGATCGTTGTAAGCGCAGCGACCCCACCTCGCTTTCGAAGGGTCGTTCCACATCTCTTTTACGAAATCAGCAACCTCCCTGTGTCGGTGTACGCCGGAGCCAAGGCGGGCCATGGCATTTGATACATACGACAGGCACCGCCGAAATGCAGAGTTTTGATCTACCCGCGCTCGAGGATGACGCAACGCTCAAGTCGATCTCCGACTTTGCTGCGACGTTATGTGACACCCCAATAGCGTTGGTCAGCTTCGTCGAGGCGACGCGGCAGTGGTTTGCCGCCCGCACGGGGCTGACCGTACGCGAAACACCACGCGAGCAGTCCTTCTGTGCATACGCGATGCTCGGTGAAGACATCATGGTTGTTCCGGACGCCCGGCGGGATTCCCGTTTCGAAGACAATCCGCTGGTAACCGGCGAACCCCATATCCGCTTCTATGCCGGTGCTCCGCTGGTGTCTGAAGATGGCATCCAACTCGGTGCGCTGTGCGTCATCGATAGTGAGCCACGCGCGGACCTGACCGCAGCGCAGCGGCAAGGTCTTAAAGTCCTCGCGTCGAACATCATGCTGTTCCTCACCTCGCGCCGGTCGCTTCGGCGCAGCGACAGAGAACTGGATGAGCGCGAAGCGAAGTTTCGGGTTCTCGCGGATGCGATGCCGCAGATGGTCTGGTCGACAAGGCCTGACGGCTTCCATGACTACTACAACGCACGCTGGTACCAATATACAGGCGTCGAGCCCGGCTCCACGGACGGCGAAGGCTGGAATGGTATGTTTCATCCCGAGGACCAGGAGCGAGCGTGGTCGGTCTGGCGACATTCTTTAAAGAGCGGCGATCCCTACGAAATCGAGTACCGCCTTCGTGACGCACATGGTGAATACCGATGGACGCTGGGTCGAGCACTTCCGATCCGTGATAACAGCGGCGCAATCACTCGATGGTTTGGCACCTGCACGGATATCCACGACCATAAGATGATCCAGGTCCAGCGCGAGGTGATCGCACAGGAGCTTAGCCACCGGATCAAGAATATTTTTTCTGTCATCACAGGTCTGATCAGCTTCTCGACGCGACACCACCCTGAGGCTCGGGACATCGCCAACGATCTGCGCGATCGCGTCATGGCGCTTGGCCGCGCCCACGACTTCGTGCGGCCGCACAGTGAGGCGTCACGGCCCGAAGCAGGACAAAACAGTCTTCTGGGCATGTTGCGCGAGCTTTTGAGCGTCTATGTCGAACGGGTGCATATCGAGGGCGAGGATGTGACTATCGACGGCCGTTCGGCTACGCCCCTGGCACTGGTCTTTCATGAACTGGCGACCAACGCCGCCAAATATGGGGCGCTATCGGTGCCCGACGGCGCCGTTCATCTTCGGAGCGAATCGGATAGGCAGTCGGTGAGGCTGGAATGGCGAGAAGTAGGCGGGCCGACGATTTCACAACCTGCAAAGACAGGCTTTGGAACTCAGTTGATCGAACTCAGCGCGATCCGGCAGTTGAGCGGACAAATCGCGCGTGATTGGGATTCCAATGGCCTACGTCTGGATTTGACCATTCCATCTACATCGCTGCACCGCGCGCCGGTTTCCGCGCCTAAACCCTGAGAACAGCCTTGTGTTTAAGCGCATGCTCGTCGCCTGATGCCGTCAAGGCCGCCGCCGCCAATATTGCATCCGGCGTGAAAGGCTTGCGGATACACCCGATCGCCTGCGGGGCCGGCTCGCCAATCTGAGCCGGATTGGCGGTGACATAGACGACGCGGACACCGTGCTGAGAGGCGAGTTCACGCGCGATTTTCGTTCCCGTTGGCCCGTCACGGAGGTTGAGATCAACAAAGGCTAGTTGGGCGCTCGGCCCAACCGACAAGGCCTCCGGTTGATCCGCTGCAATGGCAACGACATTATATCCGGCTTCCTCAAGGATGCGCTCTATCTCTATCGCGATGAATATCTCGTCTTCGACAATAAGCACGGATGTCATTGGTCTCGCCCTTTTACTAAACACTAAATGTTGAAATCACCACATCGTTCCAAATCTTTTAGCTCGCCAATACCGAGGACGAGGCGGCATCACCGGCCGGTAGATTTCGACCAGCCATGGTCATTTGAGTCTCCTTCATGAAAGGTCCGGTTGCGCCGAAACTCGCCATTTACACGTCAGGCGTCGCGTAACGCAGGCAGTTCGATTGGAAAAATCAGCCGCGTCGGTGTCGCAGATGCACATAAGCGTCTCCTGGCATCGAAACTCGGGCTTCCGAAAAGCCGACGCGGCGGCCGAGCGACGCCAGCTTGCCTTCCGCGCGCACCGGCCCGCTGGTTTCGCTCAATGCGCGGTGATAGAAAACCCTGAGTTCAAGCGTCGTATAGCCTTGGCCGGTAGGAAGGCTGGAATGCACAAAGCACCCGCATGCGCTGTCCAAAAGCGTCGCGGCATATCCGCCGTGAACGGATCCGATCAGGTTGAACCCCCTGCGGGACGGTGACCCTGCGAATACAACCCGGCCGCGTTCGAGTTCCACGAGATAGAATTCGCGGGTTTCCCCAATCGGCGGATAGCGGCTTTCCGCCATCAGCGCGGCCAACTGGTCGTGACCGTCCAGGTCCGCATGGTCGAGAAGCACGTTTATACGGAAACTCTATCCTGGTTTTGCTTTACGGGTGCGGTTTGCCCGACAACATCTAGCCATGCCCGCGTCGCGCTGAGCACTTCATCCGCAAGCGGCGAATCGTCGACGGCTCGGGCGAGAACCATCGCGCCAACCATGGCTGACCATTGTCCGATTGCCGCACGGCGCCGCTGAGTCTCGTCCCCATCTGGAAGGGCGCGGGCAAAGCGTTCGATCTGTACTTCCAGTCCGCAGCCCATCGCCTTCCGCGCTTCCGGGCCTTGCTGAGGCAGAAGACCTGCCAGGCTCGCTGCCGGGCACCCTTGTTCGGGATGGTCCCGGTGCAGGGGCGAAAGATAGGTGTCCATCCAGCCCTGAAGGTTGGCCATGCCCGCAGCCTCGCCTGAAAGCGAATGCGCCACGGCTGCGGCAATCAACGCGTCCTTCGATTTAAAGTGACCATAGAAGCCGCCATGCGTCTGGCCCGCCGCCTTCATCACGTCGGCCACGGTGACTGCATCGAAACCGCGCTCGCGAAAGAGGCGGCTCGCCTCGTCGAGGATAAGCTGGCGGTTCTGCGCCATCTGCTCGCGGCTGACCTTCATCGTAAAAACTCCTTGGGACCCGTTGACATATTCATGATGGCCATCACATATATCAAACTATGATGGCTATCATGAATATAGTGATCTCCTTCCAAAGGGCAATAAGATGACCAAATCCACCGTCCTCATCACCGGCGCCTCCGCGGGCATCGGCGCAACTTACGCAGACCGTTTTGCGCGTCGCGGCCATGATCTGGTGCTGGTCGCGCGGGACAAGGCGCGCATGGAAACCACCGCCGCACAGCTGTCGCAGGAAACCGGCGTGACGGTCGAAGTGCTGCCGGCCGACCTGACGCGGCCCGAGGATCTGGCCGCAGTCGAAGCGCGGCTGCGCGAGGACGATCGTATCGGGGTTCTCGTGAACAATGCCGGTGCAGGCCTGGGCGGCCGGTTCGTTGATCAATCGGCGGATGCAATCTCCGGCCTGATCGCCCTCAACACAACCTCGGTCGCACGCCTTGCGAGCGCCATTGCGCCGCGCCTAGCGGCGCGCGGCGAAGGCGCCATCGTCAATATCGGCTCTGTCGTGGGCCTTGCGCCGGAACTCGGCATGTCCGTCTACGGAGCGACCAAGGCCTTCGTGCTGTTCCTCTCGCAGGGGCTTGCCCTCGAACTCGGTCCCAAGGGTGTATATGTGCAGGCCGTTCTGCCGGCCGCAACCCGCACCGAACTCTGGGGCCGTTCCGGCGCCGACGAGGCGAGCCTGCCGCCAATGATGGAAGTCGGCGAATTGGTCGACGCGGCCCTTGTCGGCTTCGACCGGCGCGAGCTTGTCACGATCCCGCCGCTCCACAATGCCACCCTGTGGGACGCTCTCGACAGCGCCCGCCGGGCAATGCTCCCCGGCTTCCAGACGATCCATCCCGCGCCGCGTTACACCGCCGCCTGATCCGCCCTCTTCGAAAGATCGAACATGACCGGCACTCTCTTCTCCCCCTTCGACCTTGGTGACATCGCATTGGCCAATCGCGTGGTCATGGCGCCTCTGACGCGCAATCGCGCCGGGCCCGGCCTCGTGCCCAGCCTGCTGGCCCCCGAGTATTACGCCCAGCGGGCAAGCGCAGGCCTCATCATCACCGAGGCCACCCAGGTTTCCCCGCAGGCCCAGGGCTACCAGAACACGCCCGGCATCTATACGCCTGAACAGGTTGCCGCATGGCGCCGGGTCACCGATGCCGTCCACGCCAAGGGCGGCCGGATCTTCGTGCAGCTCTGGCACGTCGGTCGGGTCAGCCACGTCGACCTGCATGATGGCAAGGCACCGGTCGCGCCTTCGGCGATCCGTCCCGAGGCCAAGACCTTCGTCAACAACGCGTTTGTCGATGTATCCGAGCCGCGCGCGCTCGAACTGGACGAAATCCCCGGCATCGTCGAATCGTTCCGGAGTTCGGCCGCCAACGCCATCGAGGCCGGCTTCGACGGTGTCGAAGTTCACGGCGCCAATGGTTATCTGCTCGACCAGTTCCTGCGCGAAACTGCCAATGCCCGCACCGACGCTTACGGCGGCTCGATCGAGAACCGGGCCCGGTTGCTGCTCGAAGTGGTGGCCGCCGTAGCCGACGAGATCGGCGCGGGTCGCACGGGCGTTCGCCTTTCGCCGGTGTCTCCGGCCAGCGGTATCGTACCGTCGGGTGACGAGCAGCCGCAGTTCAATCACGTCGTCGAAGCGCTGAACGGACTGGGCATCGCCTACATCCATGTCGTCGAAGGCGCGACCGGCGGTCCGCGCGATGCCGCCCCGTTCGATTATGATGCTCTTCGCCAGCGGTTCGGCAACACCTATATTGCCAACAATGGCTACAATCTCGAACTCGCCAATTCGCGCCTCGGGGATGGCAAAGCGGACCTGATCGCCTTCGGCCATGACTTCATCGCCAATCCCGATCTGGTGGAGCGACTGAAGACCGGCACGCCGCTCGCCCAGATGGAAATGGCGACGATCTATGGCGGCGGTGCGCAGGGTTATACCGATTACCCGGCCAGCATAGCGTCTATGGACGCCTGAGAAGGAAACGGCGATGAAGGCTTCCATTCTCGGCCGCTACGGCAAACAGCAAGCCTTGCGGCCGGGCGATATGCCAGCGCCCACGCCTGGCCCGAACGATGTCCTCGTTCGGGTCGAGGCGGCCGGCCTCAATATGCTGGACGCGAAGATCCGTGATGGGGCTTTCAAGCCGATCCTGCCGTATAAGGTACCGTTGGTGCTCGGCCACGATTTGGCCGGAACGGTCGTCGCAGTCGGCGCCAAGGTCAGCAGGTTCAAAAAAGGGGACGCGGTCTTTGCTCGTCCGCGCGACGGCCGCATCGGCACATTCGCTGAACTGATTGCCGTGAACGAAGCCGATCTGGCGACAAAGCCCAAAAACCTGTCAATGGTGGAAGCTGCTTCCTTGCCGTTGGTGGCGCTCACTGCCTGGCAGGCGCTGGTCGAGAGCGCGCAGGTGAAGCCAGGTCAGAAAGTGCTGATCCATGCCGGTTCGGGCGGCGTGGGGACAATTGCCATCCAGCTCGCCAAGCTGCTGGGCGCGACGGTGGCCACCACAACCAGCGCGGCCAATGCCGATCTGGTGCGCGCGCTCGGCGCCGATGTCGTGGTCGACTATCGTAGCCAGCGTTTCGAGAATGAGCTTTCCGGCTACGACCTCGTGCTCAATAGCCAGGATGCGGATACGCTGCAGCGCTCGCTCAAAGTGCTGAAACGGGGCGGGAAGCTTATTTCCATCTCCGGGCCTCCCGATCCAGCTTTCGCCAAGGCGCAGAGTCTGAACTTGGTGCTGAGGCTGCTATTTCGGTTGATGAGCGCGGGCATTCGCCGCAAAGCCAAGCGTCTTGGTGTTACGTACACCTTCCTGTTCATGCGTGCCGACGGCCATCAGCTTGGCGGCATCGCGCAGCAAGTCGAAACAGGCACGCTCCGGCCAGTGATCGACCGGGTATATCCGTTCGATCAGCTCAACGACGCCTTTGCCTATATCGAGACCGGCCGGGCCAAGGGCAAGGTTGTCGTCTCGCTTGATGCGGCGCACGCAGTATGACCGCGCCGGTCGACCGCTACAGCGCAGCGCGGACCCAAACGGTCGATGTGCCCGGCGCGCGCATCGCCTATCGCCGCCTTGGCGCGCAGCAGGGCGTAGCGGTCGTCTTGCTCAACCACTGGGGCGCCAACCTCGACAATTTCGACCCGCGGATCGTCGATGGCCTTGCCGTGGATCGGACCGTTTATGCGCTCGACTATCGCGGGATTGGCGGTTCCTCCAGCGATGCTCCCTTGACCGTCGCGGCCATGGCCGGGGACATGACCGCGGCGATCCGTACCCTGACGCGGGGACCTGTGGATCTGATCGGTTTTTCGCTTGGCGGTTTCGTGGTGCAGGAAATCCTGCTGACTGCCCCCGATCTCGTCCGCCGCGCAATCCTTGCCGGGACCGGACCGGCGGGTGGCACCGGAATAGAGCGGGTGGGAGCGGTCTCCTGGCCGCTGATCTTCAAAGGCCTTGTCACATTGCGCGACCCGAAAACCTATCTGTTCTTTACCTCCAGCAAGGCAGGACGTGACGCTGCCAAGGCGTTTCTGGCAAGGCTCAAGGAGCGCAGCAGAGATCGCGACAAACCGGTTTCGCTGAGGACGTTCCTGCGTCAGCTTGGCGCGATCAAGGCCTGGGGCCAACAGCCGCCACAGCCGCTGGAAACGATCCGTCAGCGCGTGCTGGTCGCGAACGGCGAGCACGACATCATGGTGCCGACAGCAAATTCGCGCGATCTCGCCGGCCGCATCCCCGGCGCCGAACTGGTGCTTTATCCAGACGCCGGTCACGGCGGCATCTTCCAGTATCACACAGAATTCCTGGCGACGGCCAGGGCATTTCTCGCTGCTTGAGCTACGTCATTTCAGAAGGAAATTCCCATGGACTACACGACGCTGGGCCGCACCGGCCTCCAGGTTTCCCGCCTCGCGCTCGGGACCGGCAACTTCGGTACGCGCTGGGGTTACGGCGCCCAGCCCGACGCCGCAACTGCGATCCTTGACGCCTATGACGAAGCGGGCGGCAACTTTATCGACAGCGCCGATGTCTATCAGTTCGGCGAGTCCGAAGAGATCTTGGGGGAAGCGCTTCAGGGGCGCCGCGACCGCTTCGTGCTCGCCACCAAATTCTCGCAGGGCGCGGTGCCCCAGCCTGACCGGCTAACGACTGGTGCAAGTCGCCGGGCCATGGTCCAATCGGCGGAGGCCAGCCTCAAGCGCCTCAAGACCGACCGGATCGATCTCTATTGGGTGCATTACCCCGATGCGGTGACACCATCCGAGGAGATCGTGCGCGGGCTCGACGATCTCGCACGCGCCGGCAAGATACTCTATGCAGGATTGTCGAACTTTCCCGCCTGGCGACTGGTGCGCGCCGCCACTATCGCTGAATTGACGAACGCGTTGCCGATCGCAGCCGCGCAGTTCGAGCATAGCCTGGTACATCACGAGCCTGAAGCGGACCTGTTTCCGGCCTGCGCAGCGCTGGGCATTGCGCCTGTCACCTGGTCGCCGCTCGGCGGGGGCGTGTTGACCGGCAAGTACCGCAAGGGCGAAACTGGCCGCGCCGAGGGTTTCGGCGGCCGGGTCTTCCAGCCCGAAAATAATGCCCGGCGTACTGCGACGGTGGATGCGGTGCTAGCGATTGCCGAGGAGCTTGGTGCCAGCCCGGACCAGGTTGCGATTGCCTGGGCGTCCGCGCACGGGTCCGTACCTCTCATTGGACCACGCACGCTTGAGCAGGCAAAAAGCAATCTCGGCGCTGTGTCACTGAAACTTTCTGCGGATCATCTCGAACTGCTGGATAATGCGAGCACATTTACGGCCGGCGCACCAGGCAAGGCTGTGGCCTGAGGGCTGTCTCACATGCCCATAGTGTGATCGGTGAAGCCCTTTGAGCGACGTAATTATCGCCCTTTCCAGGCGGCGCTGGAATGTCGGGTATTGGATGTACCCGACATTCCGAGATTGAAGCTGACGGGAGCAATGTCCCAAGCCAAGGCATCCGCTACGATGTGCGACAAGCAGGTTTTGCCCGACCCCAAGGCGGCGCGCGGGCGGAGGTTCAGTGGTTGGCGGGCGTATTCGACATGGCGGAGTTTTGTTGCAACGAGCGCAAACTGACGCTCATCCCTTCCCCTCACCCTCCCCTCCGTGCGCCCCAAGCGCAGGCATCCGGTTACGCCTCCAGTCAGGGCTCGAAAACATGAGGCCGCACTAATTCGGCACTTATCGGCACGAACGAGATCGAACCAAGCTCGAAATCGAGGCAAGGATCGGCCTTACCGCGCTGAATCGGCACGATTTTGGAGATTGCTTGGCAGCGGCTCCGATCGGGCTTCGTCGCGACGTCCACGCGGAGGCCGTTCCTGTTTCGCAGGCTTCAACGCAACCCGCGGCGTAGAGGCGGCAAGCAATTGCTGCCGTTTGCGGCTCGGTATCCGCGGGAATGAGATCGAGCAATTGACCGATTCCATTGCGGAGTTCGAGCATTTCAGGATGCTTGTCCTGATCGCGCCATGCCGCGCACGCAAGCGATCCGACTTCCATTAGATCGGTATTGTAGGCCGCAGCAAAGAGCGCCCCCATCTCAAGTTCGATGGTCATGTCATTGCTCTTCCGAAAACTGCGGACCGCGCGTCACTTTGTCGGCCAGTTGTGAAATTGGTTCGCCGCGACCTACGGTCCTGCCGGGCCCCAGATCGGACGGAGAATGTCCAGCCAGGATCCAGGGTTGAATATGCACGCCACGGTGGAGGGAACGGCTACGACCTTCCAAGGGTGTAATGTGGCGCTCAAAAAGAGCCCCGCATTGCCAGCGCGCGGGATCAGGAAATCATGAGAAAGTCGTAAGGCACCGGAGGCCCGGCTGCGCGGACCTCCGGACCAAATCATCTCGTCGCGCGCAGGTCATGCGGCGGCGGACAGATCCGCGTCTTCTGCATGATCGGCAGGTCGGTCAGGCGCAGCCGCCCCTGTACGAACCGTTCCGTTTTGCCAAACCGCTTGGCAAGGTCCGCCGGGGTCTTCTTCTCTCGCTCGATCATGCCTTGGAAGGCCCGACATTCGTCCGCCGGATTCATCGGCAGGTTGTAGTAATTTTCAGCGAAGCTCATTTCGATGGCGTTTCGCGTGTTCTTCACCACCAACACCGGGACCATGAAATCTTCTTCAAGCTTGCCGCTGGCAATGTTTCGATGAACGCATTCGAGACGGCGTCCGCCGCCGACAATCTCGTATTGGCCCTTTTTGCGCGGCACCGGCACGCCGATTAGGTTCTGAAGGACGATGCCGGTCTCGCCGATATTCGCCTCGAGTTCGGCATCGGCGGCCTCGTCGCTTTGCGTCCTGACGTTGTGCCTGGAAACCGTGCAGTCGAGGGCTCGGACATAGAGGATATTCGCAATGGTCATGGGGTAGCTCCTTCTTGAGGATCGGCTGAAAACCAGCCCGTCATCCACCCCACCCCTCCCTCTCCTCTCCCTGTCGCTTCAGCACGTCGTTCCAGTCATTGAGGCCATGCCACGGCCATTCGACACCGACATCGAGCCCGCGGCCTCGGTACACCGCCTTTGCCTTTAGCGCCGCAACCCGCCCGGCTCTGTCGTTGTCAGAGAGAAGGACGAGGCGACGGACCTGGCTCGGCAGCTCGATCACGTGAAGCCGGCTGCTGCCAAGAACCGCCCAGACTGGAATTCCCAGCAAGGCGGTAGCCGAAAGGGCAGTTTCGATGCCCTCGGCGAGGCCGAGCTCCCACGAAACAGGCGCAAGCTGAACTGCGCCGTTCCACAATCGGCCAAGGCAAGCCCTCGGCTGCTCAAGATCGGTAGCCAAACCGCGGCCATTCGGTTCGAGGAAAGTGCGATGCAGCGCCGAAATTCCCTGCGCGCCTCTAACTGCCGCAATCAGGGCCGGCCGGCGCTGGACCATCGGGCCTCTGCCGATTGGTGTGCGCGGATGGAATCTGAGACCGGGTGGAAGGACGGGGAGCGAACGGCTCTCGAGATAGCTCGCGCCGATCGTGCCCTTCAGTGGGACGGCCTGCTCCCAAAGTTGAATGGCGCGACGAGCTGTAGAAGCCCCTTTGATGGCAGTGGTCGAAACCGGTTCCTGTTGTCGGGGGACGATCCAATTCCTGGCTCGGAGTGCCGCAAGCACCGCAGTGGTGTCACATCCGGCAAAACAGTGAAACAGAAGCGTCCTATCCCCGACGCGAACCGAAAGGCTGGCAACCCTGTCGTTGTGAGCAGGGCACAGGCAGGTTCCGCGGTCATGCCGCCAATGGCCGGCGAGCTCAGCTACAATGCGGGCCCCCGCGGCGGCCAGATTTCCAGCTGAATCCATTGCGCTGATCTCCAGAGATAATGGCTGATCGACCAGCCACGTACCTCCCCAACCCTCCTCTCTTCTGCCCCAGCCATTTTCCTGCGCTCGGGCGGATTGTGACACTTTTTGGACAATATGGTTCAAGAAAGAATTTGTGCTCGTGTCATCTTCGTACCGGGAAACACCTGAGGGAGCATTCAATGGCAAGCATCTCCAGTCATGGGAATTTCTTTGTGCGCGGCGCAGCATACCATTCCTTTTCACCGCAGAGATCGGAGGTTTTTGCGTTGCCGGCTTCTGCCGAAGAACGGCAACACCGCCCATCTTTTCAATGTTTGGCGACAAATCGATCTGAGGCAGCGAGATCCAAGACAGACGCTAGTTCCCGGCAAGAATGGCAGCGCCACGGATCTGGCACCCGTAGCGCATGGCGCCAAGAACAGACTGGAACCCGGAGGTGGGGTTGATGGGCACTTACGATCAGAACATGGAACGGCATTCCAACCGCCACTTGATGGTTGGAGTAACCTTGCGGGGGCTGCAGCTCCTGACGAGAGAGCTCGGGCTCGATCTCTTCAGCCAGCCCGCTCTCGAGATGCTCTTCCACCTTTATGCCAAACCGGATGGTCCCCCCTGTTCGCTGACCGGCCTCACCTCCGTTTCGAGTACGTCCGAACGCAACTCGCAAAGGATTGTCCATCGCATGGTGAAAGAAGCAATGGTCAGGACCGGCCCGGACGACTGCGATGGTCGGCGGACGATAGTGGACCTCACGGACAGAGGCAGGCAGGCGATCGATCGATTCCTCGATGACTGGGCAACAAGCGCAGAAGTCCTTGCCCTTCTCGATAGGAACTCGACATCGAGAAGGTAATTTCAGGAATTGTGCCACGCACGCAATGCCGAAGACTTGAACTCATTTTCAAACGAGAGCATTGTATGCAATGCAGCGCGGAGTTGAGAGGCGGGGTGCCGGCTGCAGGTAAAGCCTTCCACGCATGAACAGGAGCGGGACCATCCAGGTCGCGCGCAAGCACTGGAAATGAATGCCCGCCACCGGTGGTGGACCTGTTGTGCGCGTTTCATATCGTTTCCCTGCCGAAAGCACATCGTGCATCGGCATCTCCGCAGTGTCGTGATAGCGATGCTGCAGTTTGAAAAAGAAAAGCGCGAAAGCGCATCGGAAACCCTGTTTGATAACCGGAAGGAATTCGACAGTTTCTATCGCCGGGAGGCTCCAAAATTGCTTCAGTTCCTGAAGCGCAAAATCTGGATCGAAGAGGAGCGGGCCGATCTCGTTCAGGAAGCATTCGCGCGCCTGATTGCCGCGCGCGGTGCAGCCGCCCAGGATAATCCAGGCTCGTACATTCAGGGAATCCTGCGGCATCTTCTCGCCGACCGCTCTAGTTCCTGGGCGAAAAGCAAGGCCATGCCGTGGGATGATCTGTCCCTTGCCGCCGAGCCCGAGCAGCCCGATGCTGCACTCGAACTAGCTCAAATGCAGGGATTGTATAGAGCTGCAATCGACGCTCTACCGCCGAAAACAAGGGAGGTCTTCATGCTGCACCGCGCCGAAGACATGCCCCAGCGGGACATCGCTAAGAAGCTGGGTATCAGCGTGAGAACCGTGGAATGGCATGTTGCTCATGCCGTTCATCGGATCGGAAAGGCACTCTCGGGCCATGAGTGAACGCCGCGCCTCAGCCGCCGCCTCCGTACCAGACAAACTTCTTGAGGAAGGTGCAATCTGGTTCGCCCGAATGCGCGGCCCGGATGCCGATGACTTCCGGAACGACTTCGAGAAATGGCTCAATCATGCCCCCCTTCACCAAACCGCTTACGAGCGCGCCGGTGAAGTCTTTGCGATGGGGCGTTTTCTCGCAGCAGAACACGCCGGGCGCGGCGGCGTTGCAAACGATAACGGACAGAGGCACGCCTGGCTAACATGGCTTTCCGTCGCTGCTGCGCTTGCGATCGGACTTGCATCGAGCGCGTTCATTTTTCTTGGACGTTCACAATTCGAGATGGTCGAATCTTCGGTGAAAAGCGCCGCACTCGAGCCGGTACAGAGCGAACGGTACGTAGCTGGTGCCAGTTCTACGCTTGCGGTGCATTTACCCGATGGTTCGACCGCTACGCTAGCCGCGGGCAGTGTTCTCACCCGCAAGTTCAGCGCCGATCGCCGGGAGCTGCGGCTCGAGAGCGGCATGGCCCGCTTTGAAGTCGCTCATGAACGGCGTCCGTTCGTTGTCCTTGCAGGGGGCGGGAGCGTGACCGCGCGCGGGACGATCTTCGATGTCCGGCTCACACCTGACAGCCGCGTGGCGGTAAACCTGGTCAGGGGCGTTATAGATATCGAGCGACCGCGGGAACCAGACGGTTCGATCGCGCCCTTCTCGCGCCTTGAACCGGGCGAAAGTGTGGCATTCAGCATCGGGAACGAACGCCCCCTTGCTGCTCCGGCAGGTACAGTGTCAGAGTTGGCCGACAGTTCCTTCAAGCATGACGAACCTCGGGTATTCGATAGGACGCCGCTTGCCGAGGTAGTTGCCCAAACTCATGCGGCATCAGGAAACACCATCCTTTTCGCCAACCCTTCGATCGGTCAATTGCGCGTCAGCGGCCGCTTTCGGATCGATGACACTGAAATGGTAGCAGACCGGCTCGCGGCGCTGTTCGGGCTGGAAATCGATAGGACAGCGGCCGGCGAATTGACCTTGCGAAAAAGAGATTGAAAAAAATCTCGTCCCTCCCCCGTAGTTATCCGTGCTGCCGCGATGCCTCCTGCAAAGACCAGTCAAAATGACTGGATCCCTACAGGGGGGAATAATGAAAAATAGAATAAGGCTTTATCTGATGGATGCCTCGATCCTGGCATCCATGCTCTACGCGGCACCCGCCGCCTACGCCCAATCTGACAAAAAAAACTACAATCTCGAAGCCGGCGAGCTTGGCGACGCGCTCCAAGCCGTCAGCCGTCTTTCGGGTCGCGAAATAATCTTCAGTTCGGAAGCCGTCATCGGCCGGCGTGCTCCCCGCCTCCAGGGGGCGTACAGCGCGGACGAAGCAGTGCGTCGACTGCTCTCTGGCTCCGGACTGAAGATTGAATACCGAAAGGATGCCATCATCATCGGGGGGCGACCGGAGGCGAGCGACGAGGCGGGGAAATCCTCGCTGAAAAGCGCCGAGATCGTCGTAACGGGTTCGCGCATCGCGGGAGCGCCACTGGCTTCCCAAGTGATCACGCTGAACCGCCGGCAAATTGACGATAGCGGGCACACGAGCCTGCCCGAAGTGCTTGCCGCCATCCCGCAGAACTTCGGCGGCGGTCAGAATCCCGGCGTCGGTTTCAACGTACCGGTCGGCAATGGCGAGTGAGAACACCGGTAATAAAAGGGGCCATCCGTCGGCTGAGAGCACCGGGATAAAAAGGGGCCAGTCCTGCTAACCTCCGTTTTTGGGCGGAGGAGAAGGATGAAGAGAGTGGAGCTTTATCAGAAGGTCCGGCGTGCGGTGATGATCGAGGGGATGAGCCGTCGGGGTGCTGCGCGTTATTTTGGCGTCAACCGCAAGACGGTGGACAAGATGCTGACCTTTCCGGAACCGCCGCAGCACGGGCGGTCGGGTAGGAGCTACAGCCGCAAGCTTGCGGAGTTCACCGAGATCATTGACCGGATACTGGTTGAGGATCGCACGGTGCATTTCAAGCAGCGCCATACGGCGTTTCGGATATTCGAGCGGCTTCGCGATGAGCACGGGTATGCTGGCGGCATCACGATTGTCCGCGATTATGTGGCGAGCGCAAAGCTCCACAGCCGCGAGGTGTTCATTCCGCTAAGCCACAAGCCGGGTCACGCCCAGGTGGACTTTGGCGAGGCGGACGGGATCATCGGCGGCAAGTTGCTGCGATTTCACTATTTCTGCATGGATTTACCGCACAGCGATGCGCCGTTTGTCAAAGCGTATCCGGCCGAAGTAGCCGAGGCTTTTTGTGAAGGCCATGTGGCGGCGTTCGCCTTCTTCGGCGGCATCCCGCAGTCCATCCTGTACGATAACACCAAGCTGGCCGTGGCGCAGATCCTGGGCGACGGGAAGCGTGAACGTAGCCGGATGTTTTCCACTCTGCAGAGCCATTACCTGTTCGAGGACAAGTTTGGTCGCCCTGGCAAGGGCAATGACAAAGGCAAGGTCGAGGGATTGGTTGGCTATGTTCGGCGTCACTTCATGGTGCCGATGCCGGTGGCCGAGAGCTTTGATGCGATGAACGCTCGCTTTCTCGAACAATGCGTGGAACGCCGTCAAGCTGTGCTGCGCGGGAATGAGCAGAGCATAGCGACAAGGATGGAGGCAGACCTGGCGGCATTCATGGCGTTGCCGGCGACTGCGTTCGATCCGTGCCATATGGTGACGGGCCGTGCCTCGTCGATGTCGCTCGTGCGCTACCGCACCAATGATTACTCGGTGCCGACCGCCTACGCCCACCAGGAGGTGGTGATAAAAGGCTATGTCGAGAGGGTTGAGGTGATCTGCGGCGGGGAACGGATTGCGGTGCACCCGCGCAGCTATGAACGCGAAGACTTCATCCCCAATCCGCTGCATTATCTGGCGCTACTGGAGCGCAAGCCACGCGCGCTGGATCAGGCTGCGCCGCTGGATGGCTGGGTGCTGGCCGAACCGATGCACCGTATCCGTCGTTTGATGGAGGCCCGCAGCGGCAAAGAAGGTCGACGTGAGTTCATTCAGGTGCTGCGCCTATGTGAGAAATTCGAGCAAACCCTTGTCGAATGGGCAGTGGCGCGGGCGCTGGAGATGGGGGCGATCAGCTTTGATGCAGTGAAGATGATTGCGCTGGCACGCCTTGAGCAGCGCCCCCCGCGTCTGGATCTGGAGCTCTATCCGCATCTGCCTCGCGCCCATGTTGGGCGAACCAATCCACGCAGTTATCTGGGCCTGCTGTCCGGGACGACTGCTTCGGCTCCTGGAGCGGCAGCATGACCGAGAACCTGATGCCGCTGCCCGCCATTGAGCAGGCTTCGACCAGCGTGCCGCCAGCGGTGCTGCTGGCCAACCACCTCAAGGCACTGAAGCTGCCGACCTTCGTGCGTGAGCACGAGAAAGTCGCCCTGGAGGCCGCGCAGGACCGCGCCGATTATGCGCGCTATCTACTGCGCCTGTGCGAACTCGAGCGGATCGATCGCGAACGCCGGATGGTCGAGCGCCGCATCCGCATGGCCAGATTCCCGCACACCAAGAGCTTCGACACCTTCGATTTTGCAGCCCAGCCTTCGCTGAACAAGGCGCTTGTGCTGGAACTGGCACGCGGGGAATGGATCGAGCGGCGGCGCAATGTCATCGCGCTCGGGCCGAGCGGCACCGGCAAGACGCACGCCGCCCTGGCACTGGGCCTTGCCGCCTGCCAGAAAGGGCTCAGCGTAGCATTCACTACAGCGGCAGCGCTGGTGCATGACCTCATGGAAGCCAGGGACGAACGCCGATTACGCACCCTTCAGAAGCATCTGGCTTCGGTAAAGCTGCTGATCCTCGATGAGCTGGGCTACGTGCCGTTCACGGCCGTTGGCGGCGAGTTGCTGTTCGAGGTGCTCAGCCAGCGCTACGAACGCGGCAGCACGCTCATAACCAGCAACCTGCCGTTCGACGAATGGACATCAGTGTTCGGCTCCGAGCGCCTCACCGGCGCCCTGCTCGACCGCCTGACCCATCACGTCCACATCCTCGAGATGAACGGCGAGAGCTTCCGGCTCGCCAGCAGCCGCAAGCGCCAGAAGGGCAAGGAGAGCAGCAAGATGCCTTAATCAAAAACGGCTATCGGCAGCGGGAAATCGGCTTCCGCTCCGCTACAGCCGCTTCCCCGCTGCCGATAGTGCCCAGCCTCAATCCCAGGCTGTTTGACTGAACCAACTGGCCCCTTTTTAAACCGGTGCCTGGCCCCATTTTATACCGGCGTTGACAGCCATTCATGGCTTGCAGAAAGCCGACCGTCGGAGGGCGGCAACACGCTCGATAATGGTCGTTCGGCACATCTGAACATTCCCACTCGATCCCACCAGAGAGCGACCTCGGCTGTCGGGTAGCAAGCAAGCCCAGTCCCTCGTCGCTCGACCACGCCACGACAGGGTTTGTAGCGGGACCATCTGGCATCCCCTGAAAGCGAAGCCTATCAAGGTCGCCGATGCTACGTCCCCGGGGGAGATGATGACCGCAGCTGCACTCAGTCCTGATACGCCCGGCCGCCGGACCGCGGTCGGTCCCTGGTCCGATCTTGCGCTCCACACGATCGGGTGGCGCGCTTTTCAGGACCTGTGTTCGCAGGTCTGTGAGATCTCACTCCAGCGCTCCGTCGAAATCTTCCGCGAAGCGCAGGATGGCGGGCAAGACGCAGTTTTCCTTATTCCGGCCAAGGCGTCTGCGGCGGCGATCGGCACGGTCCAGTGCAAGCACACCTCGGATCCGGCAAAGCCGCTCAGGGTGAGCGATTTAACGCCCGAACTCGCTCACGTCCGCGAGTTGGTCGCTGGCGGCCAGGCCGATACCTATATCTTCATGACCAACATGAGCGTCGATGCCCCCGTCGCCCGCGCGTTGCGTGCAGTGCTGACAGCCGAAGGCGTTCGCAAACCGCATATTTTGGGCCGCCAGTTCCTTTGCCGCGCGATCCGCAGTAGTGCTCGGCTGCGCGCGATGGTGCCGCAAGTCTATGGTTTGGGCGACCTTACCGCGATTATCGACGAGCGACTGAGCGAGCAGAGCCGGGTACTTCTCGACAGCTGGGTCCCCAAGCTCAAGACTTATGTCCCTACCCGCGCCCACCGCGCCGCTGCCCGCGCGATCGCCGATCATGGCGTGGTCTTGCTGCTCGGCAATCCGTCGAGCGGGAAATCAGCGATCGGCGCGATCCTGTCGACGATCGCCTCGGAGGTGCCCGACAATACCGTACTGGCCCTGACCAGCCCGCGCGACTTCGAGGAGGGCTGGAATCCGAACGATCCCAAGCGCTTCTTCTGGATCGATGATGCCTTCGGCGCCAACCAGCTGCGGTCGGACTATGTCCAGGATTGGGCTTCGACCTTCGTCAAGCTGCGCGCCGCCGTGCGTCATGGAAACCGCTTCCTGCTCACCTCGCGCAAGCATATCTACGAGGCAGCGAAGCGCGGTCTCGGCCAGCGCAATCTTGCCGAATTCGCCGACAATAGCGCAGTCGTTGACGTCGGGGATCTGAGCGTCGAGGAGCGCGCGCAGATTCTCTACAACCACATCAATTATGGCGGGCAGACCCAGAGCTGGAAGTCGAGCGTGAAGGACCATCTCCGGGGGGTCGCCGCGGTCGAGACCTTCCTGCCCGGCATCGCCGAGCGGCTCGGCGATGCCAACTTCACCAGGAGCCTAGTGCCCAGCGAAGCATCGCTGGTCCGGTTCATGCGGGAACCGCGCGAGCATCTGATCGACACGATCAACGCACTCGACCCACAATTTCGCGCCGCATTGATTCTGGTCTACGTCCAGCAGGGCGTGTTCAACACGAATGGCTATGATCGCGACGCCGCCAAGGCCGTCGCCGAGCTGATGTCGATCGGATTGACTGAAATCCTCGACTGCTTCGCGGATCTCAAGGGCAGCTTTCTGCGGCTATCTGGCTCACGCTGGAGCTTCGCTCATCCGACAATCGCTGACGCACTCACCGAGATTCTGCGCGCCAAGCCGCATATGATGGCGGCACTCATTCGGGGCGCGACCGTCGAAACCATCCTCGCCAACTGCACCTGTGAGCACAGCCCGTTGATCCAGGACGCGCTTATTGTGCCAGAGGACCTCGACGACGCTTTGATCGACCGCCTTGCAGCTTCACCAGACGAACTTCACCCCAATTACATGCTGTTCAGTTTCCTGATCGAGCGGGCGAGTGACACCGTGTTCGAGCGATTGGTTCGCCGCTGCCCCGGAATCTTCGAGCGCCGGTCATGGAGTTCGCAACTGATCACCTATGATCCCAAGATCGGTGTCTACGCGCGGGCGCACCGCCTTAGCCTGCTGTCCGGGATCCAGCGCCTCTGGGCGGCTGATCAGCTAGATGACGCCGTGCGCCATCGGCTCGACCTGTCCTTTGTCGAGAATGAGGAGATGGTGGCGCTGATCCCGCCTATTCGACTGATCGCGCTGGGCGTGCGGCTGCGCAGCCACCTGCTGCCTGATCTTGAGGAACATATCGACGGTATCGTCGACGAGGCCGATCTCGACGATGAGCCGGTCAGCCATTTCAAATATGTCAGCGCGGCGCTGGATGTTATCGAAGAGCTGCCGCTCGACAGCGACGGCGAGGCGTTGGTCTTGGGCGCCCGGGACAATCTCAGATCGTCGATCCTCGTCCTCCAGGAACGCAAGGAAGAGCGGGAGCGCCAAAATGAGGACGAGGACGATGGGGTCGACTGGACCAGCATTGCCACCGAGAAGGCGCCCCAGCCGATCCAAAGCGCGGGGACACCCAACGCACGCTCGCTCTTCGACGATGTCGACAAATAGGGCGAGCGATGGAAAAGATCCTCACCAACGCCGTCCAGTCGATCCAGATCGGCATCGAGGATTATCATTCAAGTGATCCGCGCCGGATGAGCTGTTCGTGCTCGAGGACATTATGTGCGCGGGCTGTGGCTACGTACCTCGCGCTCAATGCACGGCCTGCCATGCCGCGATCAGCCCGGGGGATGCCGAGCGCCAAGACGGGCGGTGCGTGTCGTGCTTCCTCGGCCTGCAGTAACTCCGCGCTCCGCATCGCGAGCCATCGGGCAGCCACTTTCATGCGGCAATGATCTGGGGGGCGGCCGACCCGCCATCAACGCCGGCCACTCGATAGGCCGGCCCCTCCCGAGACCAACTTTCGAAGGTGATAGTGACGAGGCGCTCGCCCTCTCGTACCGGACGCAGCTTGCGCTGAAGCAAGCCCAATAGACGTTCCTCGTGGGTCGAAATGATAATCTGACGGTGCGCACCAAAGCGCCGAAGTACGTCTACGAGCCCGAGGAGATTGATGGAGTCGAGGCTTTGCAGCGGATCGTCGAGAATGGTGACGCCCAGCTTTAAAGTGGGGAGGGCGAGGTTCATGGCCAAGAACAGCGAAACGGCGAACGAATTGAGCTGCGAGCTGCTGAGCAGGGGGCTCGCATTGTGGCGCTTCGCGTCTCCGTCTGGATCCGAGACGCCCACGTCGAGCCGCCCTTTGCCGCGTTCCATCCCTGCAACGATCTGGGTCACTCGAAACGTTGGGTGTGGATCGATACGGCTATATATCCGCTGGAAGAGCGGCGCGATCTGTCGGATCTGGCGCTCGGTGACAGAAAGCGAAGCGCCCCGCAGACCCTCGATGATCCCGCCTGCCAGCGCATGGGTCGCGTCTTCACTCTCCGCGCGAAGCTCAGCCTCGCGCAATTTTGCGGTCAGTTGGGTACGCTCCTCCTCGAGGGCGCCGCGCTGCTGTTGCTCGCCAAGCCGCAGCACTGCCAGTGACAACTGCTCTGCGTCGGCAATCAGATGATCCAGAGCTGCCAACGACGCCCGGGCGCGCTCATCGCGCTCCCGTAGCCGGTCGCTCACATCGTCATCCATGGCGAGGCCGAGATCGGCCAGACGAACTTCAAGCAGTTTGCGCCTCGCGTCGCGGTCGCGCTGACGATCCTGGATAGTTCGAAGGGCGGCGCGCGCTTGTTCGAGCTCTCGCTGCAGGTCAGAACGGGCTTGGTTGAGCGCGCTTAGATCGATGCTGGACGGTTGTGCGAGGAACGGTGACGAGGCCGCGTCGATCAGCATGTGCAGATGATGAATGGTGGCCTCGATGTCGTGCTGCTGCTGGCAAACCGGGCATGTCGCCCCGAGATCCTGCAGGGCCAAGCGTGCAAGTGTCGCCGCACGATCTGCACTATCGGCCGCCGCGACCGCAAGCGCCCGTTGCTGCGAGAGCTTGGCTATTTCCTCGGCGATCCTGGAATCTGCTGTTTCCATCCGACGCAGAAGGTTCTCTTCCATCCCGGTCAATGTGCGCGCTTCATCGTCCAAGGGGGATGTCGGCTCGGCGATATCGGTGATCTGTTCGAGCAGCCCCATTGTCATGGTGGCCTCCCGCGAAAGGCGCTCCCGTTCGGACCGCAATGCCTTCAGAAACCGGTCGAGGCGGGCTGGGGTGAGGGGAGGCTCGTCCTGGCCAAGGCGAGACTGTCCGACTATGGCAATCGCCCTATCGAAGATAGCAACCGCTGCGCCGCGCGCATCGGCACTCTCGACGATCACGCCGTCGGATAGGCGCGACAAATGATCCTGAAGTTGCGCGAGACGAGCTTGGGCAGGTTCGATCTCATCTTTCCGGAAGCTGTTCGTGCTTTGCGCCCAAGCCCGGCGGCTTCTTTCCAATGCTGCCTGAAGCTCGATCACGGCGCCGGCGCCAATCACTTCGCTGACAAGCCTGAAACGATCGACAGCGGAGTCTTCCTCGATAAATTGCCGCACAAGATCTTGCTGCAAATACACGGCGCGAGTCAGGACTTTCCCGAGGGCCTCGCGAGCTCCGGCTCGATCCTTGAGATGAGGGAGCAAAAGATGTGCAAGGGCCTGTTCCGCGCTCGCGCCATCCAGAACCTCTTCGTGGGTTGTGACCCGCACGGTTGTTTCATCGCCCGCAGCGGATCGCGTGATCGTTAGATCTTGGCTGTCGTGCGACAGCACCAGTTCACACCGGGCCTGCCCCTCGCGCGCATAGAGGGAGATGGGGGAGCCAAGATCCTCGAAGCGGGCAATTTCGCCCGCGAGCGTCCAGAGGATCGCGTCCAGCAGTGATGTCTTTCCGACGCCGTTTGGGCCGTGAAGAAGGATGACATCGGCGTCGAGATCGAAAGTAGCTTGTCGCCCGAATGCCCTGAAGCCTTCAATGGCGATGGATTTAAGCCTCATGGGATTGCTCTGCGCGCATGAAGCCGCTCGAGCGGGGGCTCCATCGTCCGGAACGCGTCAACCACCGTTTGAAGATCTGATGGGTCGATCGATCCCTTCATAAGATCCGGGAGCGTATCAAGCACGTCCTCAACCGCGGAAAGCGTGTCCGGAAGCTTTAGCGGTAGCAACAGGTCCAGGACACGTTCGACGTCTCCGGCCGTCTGCAGTATGCTTCCAGTAGCGATAATCTTGCGTAGGCGTGTGGTGTCCCGTTCGATCCTCACCGCTGCAAGCGGATCGATCGGATCACTGACACTCAACAGCACCAAATAGCCGTCCCACGCTTTTGGGGCAGCGCGTGCCAGACGACGAGACAGGAGGTCCACCAGATCGGCCTGGGCTTCGAGCCACTCGGTTTCGAGTTGCTGCCAAGTCTCGAACGCCACCAGCGATACGACGCTGAACGCGTCCTCGGCGACGAGGCTGCCTTCACCCAGGCGCGTCATCTCGGTGAAATCGCGAGCAACTCGATACCCGCTGCGCGACAATATCTCGCTCGCGAGCGCGAGCATCGTCGATGTGTCGAGGGCACCTCGTTTAGGCGGCATGGAGCAGACGTCCTATTCGATCCAGATAATCGGGATCATTTGCAGAGATGATCAGTGCCTCACTTGGTCCGCCAATAATATCGGCCGGATCCTCGTCGGCAATCAGATCAACATGGGCAAGGGGCGGAGCTTCTGCTGCAGGCGCGCCGACCAGCACGAAATCGGCAGGGATCACGGCGTTCTCATTGATCCGTTCGCAGACCGCCCTCGCACTAGGTTCAAGCGCCGATAGGCGTCGCACGCCGCCGCCTGATGCGAGCACCAAGTGGCCTATGACGCGCCCATCGGCGTTGAGAGTCCATGTTCCACCGGGCGCAGGGAGGGCGGTCCATCCGAAATGCTCCGACAGTTGCGCGAGCCTCAGCAAGGGTTCGGCCAGGAGTTCATCCGTGTGCAGGGAATGAGGCCGGTAGAGCGCGGCGCGATCCAGCACTGCGTGGGCGCGGAATTTTCCCAGCACTAGCAACGCCTGATTGCGCAGCCGTTCCGTAAGCGCGACGAACTTGTCACGGTCGGCGGCCTCAACGCCGTTCTCCGCGAGGAGGGCTGCGCCATTGGCTCGCAACGCATCGACCTGTGCCGCAGCGATCCGCTCCGCTAGCTTTGAGACAACGACGCCCCACGTCCCGTGAATATAGCGATCTGCAGGGATGCTAAGCTGCTGGGCGAACACATTGGTATCGAAGGGCGCGGCGTCGGCTTGGTAAAGCTGCTTGCCACCGGCGAGAGCGTTCTGAATCATATCGATCGTCGTCGACAGGACGGGAGCGGCCGAGCCAAGGCCAGCGAACAGAATGGCAGGGGTTGCCAGGATTTGCTGGGCGACGAGCTGATGCCATTGTCCGATCCAGCCCTCATTGAGAACTTCGGTACGCAATATCATCGCTTCGGGAACACTATCCGCGTTACCGTGCAGCTGCACCAATGCTGCGCGCATTGGAACCCCGTCCCCTGGTTCTGTGACCACGGCGATTTGAACACCCAGTTCCGCCGCCGCATTTTGTACGGCTTTGTCGAAGTTGAGCGAGAGAACGTGGGTGATCGCGCCTTCCGCCATAAGAGCGACCAGCAACTTGTATCCGAGGTTGGGCTTCGCCAGACGCATTTGCTCGATCGGAAAGCATCGAACGAGGGCAGCCTGTTCGCCGGTGAGCTCGAAGACCAGCGTTGCCAATTCAGCGAGGTCTCGAGGATTCGGGCATTGGTGAGGCTGTAATAAACCGTCGAGAACAAGGGTACGCTCGCCCGTTTCGGCAAGATCGCCCGCTAGCGGGATGGCGGTGGGCTGCTCGATAGAGCAACCGGCCCCGATAACCAACGCGACTTGGCCACCACCATTTGCAGCGAGCGCTTGCAGTAAATCTGGTGGAATGATCGTCAAGTCCCGCCCCTGATAATCTCGAGCATCGTGACATAGCCGAATGGCGTTCAAAGTCGAAGGCTTTGGATTGGCCATCGAGGTGCGCTGAAATGGACAGCCTCAAATTTTAATGGCTGCCGGCTCATCCACCGCGATGACGAGCTGAATGCCTAGCGTCCAGAGCTCGATGCCGATCGCGGCCGCCAGCGCGTCGTCCGGCGATTGTGCGCGCTCTCTCAATCTTGCCAGCCGATCGCTCCGTTGGAAGCGGGCAACGTCGCCGGCGGTTCGTCCTCCCAAGCCATCCCCGTCTTCTACGAACTTCGCTTCATCGAGAACATGGTCGTGCCTGCGAATTGATGCGCGATCCTCAAATCCCGTATAGATTCGCTCGAGAGCGACACCCAATGGCTGCTTCTTTTCTCGAATACGGCCAGCCAGCTTCGTCATTGCCTCCTCACCATCCGCCTCCGGAATGCGTCGGGGTGTCGAGCAGACGTGCACCGTGAAACGGTCATAGACGATCCGATGGGCTCCGTCGATCGCGCCCTGATCATCCAGTCCCTGTCGAATGGCGGAGGGACGCACGAGGACGGAATTATCGAGGACCTGGCTCTGTTCGAAAAAATAGGCATATTGAGGCCAGTCGCTGAAGCGCGGCGCAGCGTAATAGACTTCAGCGCCATCTTGCTCGGCCTTCAACAGCGTTTCGAACTGTCCATCGGGCTCCGCCGTATCAACAGCGAAGCGCCAGAATGGCCGCACCAAGGGAGGCGGCGGTACGCTCTTGTCTGGACGATGGAAGCGAGTGAGGGACTGTCCGAGCTTGAACTGCAGCATCAGCGCAGTGCCGGGGCGATTAAACGCGACGTCGAACCCCAGGGATTTCTCTTGGATAAGGCTGGGGAGGAAGGGCACGGTCTGGATACCGCATTGCGCCAGCAGCAATTCCGCCTCGCGCGTAACGCCATAGCCGTAGGAAAACTCCGATAATCGTTCGTGCAAGTCGATCACCGGCGCGGGCCCTCCAAACCATTCCGACGACGTTATCGCTAGTCTGAAAAAAAATAAAGGCCGATGCTGCGGGCGAGTGCGGTGATCTATCTGTGTAGCCTTGGTTTGAAACGCTTTGCGCACACCGAAAATTTCTCCGGTTCAACGGTCTGTTTCGGCCGGTCTGCGATCTGAATACTGCCGGGCAGCTATCCGTCCGGGCCCGGACATCAGATATTCCGTTGATCTATGTCCGCTTTCGGGAGGCCGGAGTGATCCGCTGACTGACCGACAAGGGTCGTTCGCTGCCCCGACCGCCGTGTCGTAGGACTGTCCTGCCTTTTGCCACGCGATCCGTGAACGACGGCCTCAACCAAAAGTTGTCGTCGCTGCTTCGACACGAGATTGGTCCGAAATCCTCACAGTCGCCCTTCTAGGTATGCTTTGGGCGAAACGCCCATCGTTCGCCGAAACATGGCGGCGAACGCGCTGGGGCTGTCATATCCATGTTCCAGCGCGACACTGAGGACGGAGGCACCCGCCGCCAGCCGTGGCAGGCTGAGCAGGAGCCGCATTCGCCGCAGCCAGTCGCCGAAACTCAGCCCCAGTTCGCGGTGGAACATACGCGCCAAAGTGCGGCTGCTGACGTGGATTTCCCTTGCAAGCTCTTCCAGCGTCACCGGGCGGGCAGGCTCGGCGATCAGTTTCTGGCACAGCCGGGCAAGGCGCGGGTCGCGGGGCATCGGAACGTGCAGATGCAGGCGCGGCGCCGCCTCGATCTCATCAAGGATGAGATCCATCACCCGCTCGTCCCGGCCGCCGGCAGCATAGTCGAGCGGGATGCGCGTAGCGGCGACAATGGCCTCGCGCAGGAACGGAGACACCTCCATCACCTCACACTGTCGGGGCAGGCTGGGCCTGGCATCTTCCCGCACGAAAACGGTGCGCATGGGTACATCCCCCGCGATCCGGATCGCATGATCGCATTGGGGCGGCATCCAGACAGCGCGGCCGGGGGGAACGATCCAGCCACCTTCCGGCGACGTTACCGTCATGACGCCGCCCAGCGTGTGGATCAGTTGTGCCCGAGCATGGCGATGGGGGGCGATGTGCTCACCATCGGGGTGGTCGCTGGCGAATGCCGCAACCGGGCGAAGCGCCGCTTCGCAATCCTCTACTGTGCGCAATTTGTCCATAACGCAACGATGATTGTCATTTTCCCGAGAGAATGACAACCGGAAGCGTTCTAGCAGGCGGGCAGTGTCCACCGAGCAGAGCCCATGTCCCATACCATCCGCGTCCTTGGCGCCGTGATCCTCGTCCCATCGCTGCTGACCGGCTGCGCCGCCGTGCCGTCCGCGCCTCCGCATTCGACCATCGCCGCATCTACGGATGGCAGCGCCGAGGCGCCGCCAGTGCAATGGTGGCGGCTTTACCGCGAACCGGCGCTGGATGCGCTGGTGGAAGAGGCGCTGGCGAACAATCGCGACCTGCGGGTCGCCGCCGCCAACCTGCTGAAAGCCCGCGCGGAACTGGGCGAGGCACAAGCACGGCGCGGCCCCGCAACCGGTCTGTCCGCCGGTGCCGGATATGGCAGCACCTTGCAGGATCAGATCGCCGCTGCGGCCCAAGACGGCGAACCTGTCCGTACCGGCACCCGTTTCGACGCGGGAGCCGACCTGTCCTGGGAACTCGACCTGTTCGGGCGTCTCAGGTCCGACGTCAGGGCCTCCCGGGCGCAAGTCGCGGCCACCGCCGCCGATGCGGACGGCGTTCGCGTGTTGATCGCCGGCCGCGTGACCGATGCCTGGCTGCGCGCATGCGGCATGGCCGATCAGGTGGCCCTCGCGCGGGAAGCCGAGGTACTGGCGGAGCGCCGCCGCGATCTTACCAGGCAACTCGATGTTGCAGGCGCTGCCTTGCCCGTCGACCTACTGCATACCGAAGCAGCGGTCGCCGAGGTTGCAGCGGAGATTCCCGCGCTCGAAGCCGCCCGGCATGAGGCGCTGACTGAACTGGCGATCCTGACCGGTCGTCCGCCCTCGGATATATCGGCAACCGCCGCTGCATGCACCCGCCTCCCGGTGCTTGATACGCAGCTGCCTGCGGTCGACGGCGCAACCTTGCTGCGCCGCCGTCCGGACGTGAAGGCGGCGGAACAGAGGCTCGCCGCAGCGACCGCGCAGATCGGCGTCGCCGTGGGCGATCTCTATCCGCATATCGAACTGGGCGGCGGGCTGGGCCTGTCATCGCCGTCAGTGGCAGGCCTCGGTTCGCGCTTGAATGCGGTGTGGCGTCTGGGACCGTTTCTAAGCTGGAGCTTTCCCAACGTCAGTGCCGCGCGTGCCCGCATTGCCGGCGCGCGTGCAGGAGAGGCGGCCGCGCTCGCCCGCTTCGACGCGGTGATACTGGCAGCGCTGGGCGAAGCCGATCAGGCGGCGCAGGATTATGGCGCCGCGCTCGAACGGCAGGCGCAATGGCGCATCGCCCGGCAACGGAGCCAACGCGCCGAAACCATCACCCTTGCGCGCCGCACCGCCGGGGCCGCGACCGCGCTGGACATGCTCGACAGCGAACAGGCGGACATTTCGGCACGCCGCGCGCTGGCGCGGGTCGATGCCGAACTTGCCGCTGCGCAAGTCCACTTCTTCCAGGCGCTGGGCGGTGGCTGGGAAGATGCACCCGCTGTCACCCTACCGCCCGTTGCCATGACGAAGGCCTTTTCAAAGTGAGCAGGATGAACCGAATGCTTCGCCCCACCCGCCGCCAGTTGACGATCTGCGGCAGTGCCCTGACCCTGTTTGCGGGCGGAGCCTATACCCTGCACTGGTGGACGACAGGCCGGTTTCTCGTCATCACCGACAATGCCTACGTGCGGGCCGATGTAGTGACGATCGCGCCGCGCGTCGCGGGAACCATAACCGCCGTGACCGTTACCGACGACCAATGGGTCCGCGCGGGAACCGTTCTGGCGCGCATCGACGAGAGCGATTTCCGGCAGAGGGTTGAGCAGGCCGAAGGCGCGATGCAATCGGCAGAGGCTGAAGTCGCCGCGCAACAGGCCCGCATCGCCAATCTGGATGCGCGCGCGGCCCAGCAGCAGGGTGTGATTGCGCAGGCTGCTGCGGAGCTGTCCGCCCGCCAGTCCGGTAGCACGCTCGCGAGCCAGGAGTATCGGCGGCAGGTGCTGCAGTCCCGCCAGCAGGTGACGAGCGAGCAGATCCTGCAGTCGGCGCAAGCGGCCGCGCGCCGTGCCAGTGCGGAACTGGGCGGCAGCCGCGAAGGTCTGGCCGTTGCCCGCGCGCAGCTGCCGGTTCTTTCCACCGAAAGGGCCGGTGCCGTGGCGGATCTGGCCAAGGCCCAAGGCGGCTTGCGCCGCGCCCGAGCCGTATTGGCGGCCGCCCGCCTCGATCTTTCGCGCACGGTCATCCGGGCGCCTGCGTCCGGGCGGATCGGCCAGCGCAGCGTTCGCGCCGGCCACTATGTCGAGGCCGGAGCCCCCCTGATGGCGCTGGTCCCCGCCAACACTTATGTGATCGCCAACTATAAGGAAACGCAGACCCGGCACATCCGTCCGGGACAAAGCGTTAGGATCGCAGTCGATGCCTTCGGGGGCCAAGACCTGCGCGGGCATGTCGAGAGCCTGGCCCCGGCATCCGGTGCCCAGTTCGCGCTGCTCCCGCCCGACAACGCGACCGGCAATTTCACCAAGATCGTCCAGCGGATGCCGCTGCGTATCCGCATCGATCCCGGACAACGCGCCGCCGCGGCGCTGCGCCCCGGCATGTCGGTGGAAACCAGCATCGACATATCGAAGCCCGGAGCATGACCGCGGCAACACCGGACGCCCGTCCGCCCTCCGTATCGCTGCGCGCCTGGGTCGCGGTGATGGGCGGGGTCGTCGGCTGCTTCATGGCCGGCATGAATGTCCATGTCACCAATGCTTCGCTGCCGCAGGTGCGCGGATCGCTGGGCGCCTCCTTCGAGGAAGGCTCCTGGATTACCACCGCCTATCTGGTGGCGGAGATCATCGTCATACCCATGGCGGGCTGGCTGGTGTCGGTCTTTTCCATGCGCCGGGTGCTGATGGTCGGGACGGGCGGATTCATCCTCTTCTCCATCGCTTGCTCGCTGGCGGCGGACATCAACACGATGATTGTCGCCCGCGCCTTGCAGGGCGCGTTCGGCGGCGTTCTGATCCCGCTCTCGTTCCAGATCATTGCGACGGAGCTGCCACCGGCCCGCCTGCCTTTCGGCATGGCGCTGTTCGCAGTCGCCAACAATGTCGCGCAGGCGGCCGGCCCTTCGCTCGGCGGTTGGCTGACAGAGGCCTATGACTGGCGCTGGATCTTCTACCTCCAGGTGCCGCCGGGCCTGCTGCTGCTCGCGGCAATCGGCTGGGCGACACCGCGCACGGCCGCTGCGCTCGACCGGCTGCGAAAGGGCGACTGGGCGGGCATCGCGACCATGGCGATCGGGCTCGCCGCGCTTCAGATCATGCTGGAGGAAGGCGGGCGGGAAGACTGGTTTGCATCCTCCTTTATCGTCGATGCTGCCATGGTCGCCATGGTGGGGCTCGGGGCATTCGTCCTGATCGAGCTGCGCGGCGGCAGTCCGCTCATCAACCTGCGCCTGCTCGCCCGCTACAATTTCGGCATCGCCAGCCTGATGCAGTTCACGTTCGGCGCGGTGGTGTTCGGAGTGGTGTTCCTGGTGCCCAACTATTTCGCGGAGACGCAGGGCTATAACGCGCAGGACATCGGCCTGACGATGATCCCCTATGGCCTCGTCCAGCTCGTCATGTCCTTCGCCACGCCGCCGCTGATGCGCTGGACCAGCGCCCGCGCGATCATCATCCTGGGGTTCGTCGTGATGGCGGCGGGGTGCCTTATGAACATCCATCTGGACGGCGATGCCGCCGCAAATGTCATCGTCCCCTCTCTGGTGGTGCGCGGCATCGGCCAGTCCTTCATTGTCGTTGCGCTGGGAGTCATGGCCGTAAACGGGCTGGAGAAATCGGAAATGGGCTCTGCCTCCGGCCTGTTCTCCACGGTGCGCAATCTAGGCGGGGCCATCGGCATCGCGCTGGCCGGGCAGTTTGTGGTGGAACGCGAAAAGCTCCACGCCGCGCGCCTCGGCGAAGCCGTGACGCCGTTCTCCTCGACCTTCCGGGAACGAACGGTCGAATGGGTCCAGGCGCTTGGTCATCACGCTTTGGACCCGCATGCCGCGCTTCATGCCAGCGCCGCCGAGCCACTGCGCCAACAGGCATTGGCGATGATGGAACAGACACTGCATCGCCAGTCGCTGCTGATGGCCTACAGCGATGCCTTTCTAGTGGCCGGACTGTGCATGTTGCTGTGTGCCGCCGGCAGCTTTGCGCTCAGAAGCATAAAGCGGCAAGTTTGAAAGAGAGCGGCATCCAAGACCACCTGCCGTTCACGTGAGCGATCGTTAAAACGGCCGCTTGCCGGCAATTAGCTGTCCTGTGGTATGCCATGAACGACCAGATCTGGTCGCGACATGCCGGAAGCGGAACGTCCGCTGGTGAACACCTCGAAATGACGGCTGAACGGCTGCAAAGGGTCGCGACATGCCGATACCCGCTGCCCTGCTCAGCCGACATAGCTGCCGCTTCACACCTCACATCGGCGCCTCCAATGCGGATAAACCGAGTATCGTCAAATGCCTGCACCAGCCTACAACATACGCTGGCGGAGCAGAGTGTTCGGGGCAGCGGTAGTGGGTGTTCCGCCAAGGCGATGGCATGGATGCATGCGACGGGCGCCCATTTAATTGTACACCTCAATTTGCGCGCGCAAGATCACCGATCCGAAAGAGCTAACTGCTCCTCTCGCCGCCATTGTCGCCAACGCGCCGGCGTCATCCCCCGTCGCTTCACGAATGTTCGCGTTAGGTGGCTTTGGTCGGAAAAACCCACAATCGAGCGCGATTTGCGCCAGTGGGTAAACGGAACTGTCGATCAAGGAACATGCCATGGCGAGCCTCTGCTCAATCAACCAGGCATAAGGCGCTATGCCCACTGTGCTGCTAAACGCCTTGATGAAATAGCCTGGCGACATCATCGTGATTCCTTTCGTCAGGTTGGAGCTTCGCAAACCAAACCTACCCGAAATCACGGTGACCACCTCAGCCTTCAGCTACACCACGTCCTGGGACACGATCTAGCCTGACTCAAAGCGAAGGCCTCGAGCCGTGACTGGTTTGTTACCTGAGGGCGCGACTCAATGAGGTTAGATGGACAACTACCGCTTGCACTTCCTCGTTGGGGGCCGGCGCGCAAGAAACTGATTTCGGCGATGAAGGCGTTGCAGAAACACTGCAAAGAGCTGATTAATCGCGGACAGGTATGTTCAGCATACGCTGCCGGGCTGAGGCAAGGAGCCCGCAAGATTTGCGCTTTTCACGGTTACACGAGCGTTCCGCTCCGGATTTCGGGGGCGTCGGTATCCGATCTCTTTGATAGGCTGTTTCGAGCGAGAGATAATGACCGCGGGCCGTCCGCCGTTAAGGGGCGAACCATGCCCACGCCTGCGCTTATTCACAGGCGAGCTGCATGCCGCCTGAGGCTCACGCACGACACCGGGGTAGATACCTGTACCAAGCACAAACGGCCAAGCCACCGGTCGCCTGCTCCTCATGACGGAGCGCCGAACCAGCGAGCGCGCCGTTGTTCCGAGCGTTATGAGACTTGCACCCGATCATAAATCGACAGCTTGTCGCACGAAATTCATCAAATCCGCGGGCTGACTGGGTTTGGCGCAAAACCGCGCGCCGGGATAGCGGTCCAACAGCTCATCGCCGGCCGAAGTGCCAGAGTGAAATATGAGAGGAACCCCCGCGTCTTGTAGAAAATCCGCGACAGGGAAGACCGGGCCGTCGGCAAGTTGCACATCCAGAATGGCGCAAGCAGGCGTCCAGCGATTGACTTCCCCTAACGTTGCAGAAACAGATCCGCACGGCCCAATGACCCTGAAACCGGCAGCCACTGCGGCGTCTTCCAGATCGAGAGCAACGAACGGGGCGTCGTCGACAATCAATATAGCAGGCTTCATATCCCAGCGACTGGAACGCTTAACCCTTTCGTGCTTCACATCACCACCTAGCATTATCCCGCCGCACCTTTATCTCTCCGGTTTCGTGCACCGCTTCTTCGCCTATGAACGCACGCCGCCGTTTCGGTTCCGAGTCTGTGCGTATCAGCACACGCCCTTCGAATAGCTCAACTTCTTATCAGCGTCCTTGGCCTTTTATTTCGCGGTCGTGAGATGGTGTGCCATCCGGCATCTTCAATGTCCGCTTAAGCCGAATTAAGAACGTTTCGCCGCGTCTGGGCGTCTCTGTTAGCTGTAAGAGCCACCCCGAAAGTTGTTAAGCAATGCCAGCATGTTGTGATTCACGCCGTCCTGCGAGAGATGGAGTGATCGATGGCATGGACTGGTATTGCCCAGCAGGAGCATAGCCGGAAAGGGTTACGCTATTCCAGCCATATGACGGCCAGGGAGTGGGAATTGGCCGCGCCGTTTATTCCGCCAGCCACGCGCGGAGGTCGGCGTCGCTCCACGGACATGCGCGAAGTGGTGAATGCCTTGCTTTGCATTGCGGCAAGCGGCTGCGCGTGGAGGCTCCTTCCCAAATGAAGCTTCGGATCCGCACCGCACGGCTGCGGGCAGCGGTTGCTGTCAACGAGGAGCTGATCTTGCTCTATTGGGGGATCGGCCGCGATATCTTCGAGCGTCAGGGAGTTTCCGGTTGGGGCGCAAAGATCGTCGATCGTCTGTTGGTGGACCTGAAGCGCGACTTTCCGGAAATGACAGGCTTCTCGCCTCACAACCTTAAATATATGCGCGCATTGGCCGAGGCGTTCCCGATACCGAAATCGTGCAACAGGTCATTGCACAATTGCCATGGGGCCATGCGATCACGCTCATGGAGGCTATCAAGGTATCCGATCAGCGTATCTGGTGTGCCAAGCAAGCGCGGGAAAACGGCTGGAGCCGAAACGTCCTCGCCCACCAGATCCGCAGCGATCTTTTCGCTCGGCAGGGCAAGGCCATCACTAACTTTGCAAGAACGCTACCAGCTCCACAGTCGGATTTGGCACAGGCGCTCGTAGGATCCCTACAGTTTTGAATTCCTAGGTCTTGGCGCGGACATCTCCGAGCAAGAACTGGAGCGCAGCCTGCTCGATCACCTGCGGTCGCTCTTTCTCGAACTCGGCAAAGGCTTCGCATTCGCAGGGAGCCAATACCATCTCGAGGTTGCAGAACAAGATTATTACCTTGATCTCCTCTTCTACGTTTTGCAGCTGCGATGCTTCGTGGTGGTCGAGCTGAAAATTGAAGAGTTCAAGCCTGAGTTTGCAGGCAAAATGAACTTCTACCTCTCGGCAGTAGATGACCTTCTGGGGCATGCCGACGACGCACCGACAATGGTATCATTTTATGCCAAGGCAAGAACGCCGCCGTAGTAGAATATGCGTTGCGGGATTCCATTAAACCGATGGGAGTTGCGGATTACAAGCTGTCGGCGGCCCTCCCTGCCCCCCCTTCAGGCTGCGCTGCCAACCGCCGAAGACCTGGCCCGCGAATTTCCAATGATGACGCTCGTCAAGCTCCGCATCGATATAGGGCGCGAACTGCGCGCTCTGATCGAGGGCGACGGCGTCGAAAGCGACCGCCCACTAGTATTAAGCGAAATGGTGCGTCTAAACGAAGGGGTGTGCGATCTGCCCTCCACGAAAGATTTCATCGGCATCGTCAGCAGTCTCAACAAGGCCGCGCACCGGATCGACATCCCGGCAGAAGAGGCCGAACGAGCCTCAGCGACTGCCAATCGCTTCCTGTTTGATATCCGAGCTTATCGCACATCCACATAACGGGAGGGCAGCAGGAACGATTAGCTACGCCGGAATGAACTGATTCTGCAAAACGTAAGCCAGTCCACGACGGATCCACTCCGAAAGGCGCGAGGCGGACAATCAGGAAGCCAACTCGGAACGGCGAGGATTAGGTCGCGGCCTGCTGGCCGCCGCCTGTCGTAGCTCAGCCTTCGCCGACAAAGCCGTCATTCAACACCTCCTGTGAGCTTCTGCGAAGCGGCCATCGATCACCTAAAGGCCAGCCACGATGAACGGCCATAAATGAGAGATAATATTGAAAAACTCTGGCTTGAAGTAGCCTGCGTGTTTGATTCACTGTTCTATCAGGACGGACACAGGTCGATGTCGGGCAAGTCGACGATATCGCAGGAGGCGCTGTTTTACAGCTTCAACGTGGAACGGCACGTGCCCGCAGGCCATCTGCTGCGATCGAATGACAGGTTCGTCGATCTGTCCGGCATCTGCGAGCATTTGCAGTCCGACACTTCCTCTCGATAATTTATTCATAATCTATCGTAGCCGACTGGAGCCACCCGGCTGAATACGACAAAGTTATGCAATTATACGTAGATTTATTTTATTCAATTCGGTAATCGGATTGTTTCTGCAAAGGAGCACAATCGGCGCAACTGCTCGCGTGCATCGTAAACCTATCGCCCGCGCCACGCCTTCGATAGGGCTACCTAGATCGCTTGCCATAGGGACCGCAGTCGCAGCCAAAAAATCACGGTGGACACGATCGGCCGAAGACGGACTGGATGATTTCATGAGCAACATGCATCTCGGCCGCAGCGCCTTTTCCTATCGCAACTTTCGCCTGTTCTGGATCGCGCGTATGGCCTCCATGCTATCGCAGAGCAGCCTGGTCATCGCGCTGGGCTGGCTCGTTTACGATGTCGCGCGGCGGTCCATGGACGTGCGGGAAGCTGCTCTCCAGCTCGGGCTGATCGGACTCGTTCAGTTCGTGCCGATGTTCGTGCTCACGCCGCTGACCGGCTGGATGGCGGACCGCTATGACCGAAGGCTCATGGCCGGCTGGTCCTGCGTGGCCCAGCTCGCCGGAGCGGCTCTCCTGGCATGGCTGGTCCATGACGGCAGGGGAACCCTGATGGTCTACTTCCTGATCGCCACGCTCACCGGGGTTACCCGCGCCGTCTATCGCCCCGCCATCACTGCGCTCGCGCCTAATACGGTGCCCCGCGCATTACTGCCTCGCGCAGTCGCCGCGAATGCAGTAGCAGGACGCATCGGCGCCATCCTCGGGCCGGTACTGGGCGGCTATGCCTATGCCGTTGCTCCCTATCTGGCTTTCGCGCTGAGCGCAGCGCTCTTGCTGCTGTCGTCCTGCGCTCTCTTCGCCATGCGCGGGATGGAACGACAGCCGTTCGACCGCAATCGTCATCCGCTGCGACAGATGATGGACGGGCTCACGTTCGTCATCCGCCACAAGTTAGTGCTCGGCGCGATAAGCCTCGACCTCATTGCCGTGTTCCTGGGCGGCGCAACCGCGTTGTTACCCGTCTATGCGCGCGACATTCTCCATGTCGGCCCGGCGGGCCTCGGGAATTTGCGGGCGGCGCCTGCCATCGGAGCGTTGGCCTCAGGTCTCTGGCTTTCGTGGCGGCCGCTTCAGGGACAAGTGGGCATCAAGATGCTTGCTTCAGTCGCGATATTCGGCATCGCAACGATCATCTTCGGCCTGTCCCGATCACTGCTGCTCTCGCTCGCCTGCATGGCGATCCTCGGCGCGGCCGACATGATCTCGGTCTATGTGCGCCAGTCGCTGATGCAGATCGCCACGCCGGACGAGATGCGCGGAAGGGTCGGGGCGATCTCCTCGCTGTTCGTTTCGGCCTCGAACGAACTAGGAGAGGCGGAGAGCGGCTTCCTCGCCGCCGCGGTCGGCCCGGTCATGGCGGTAGTACTGGGCGGAGTGGGCACACTGGCAGTGGTCGCGCTCTGGGCGCGGTGGTTCCCAGCCCTACGCAACGCCGACAGCTTCGATCACGAACCGGCACGCGCGCCCGTCAGCTGAACGCAAAAAGGGGGCCGAGCAATCTGCCCGGCCCCCTTTGCGTCAGCACCTTCGGCGTCAGGCCCCCAGGCTTGCCGTCACGTCATCGAACAGCTCGTCGACAGTGATCTTACGGGGGATGATCTTCTGCTCGAAAGCCCAGTCGATGGCCAGTTCGATCCCCTTGCGATTGGCTTCCAGCCCCACCGGCGGGAACGGATCGGGCAGACCGCCTTCGGTCAGGTCGCGGCTCTCCACCACCATGCGGTAAAGTTCCCGCACGACATCGGGGCGGCTCCTGGTCAGGTCCTGATGCACCACGAACATGTGGTTGATCGGCACCACGCCTTCCCGCGCGAACCAGTCCTTGGCAGCGTTGAAGGGATCGGGGATCAGCCGTTCCACGCGCGGGTCCTTGGGCAGATCGACGCCCTGCAGCGTCGCCGCCAGTTCGCCGTCGAGCATCATCTGGCCGATGTCCGAACCCTTGGGCAGGCGCACGGAGTTGGCGGGATCGGTGTATTCCAGCAGGTGACCGTCACCCACGGTCATCCACGTCACCTTGTCGAGATCGACGCCGTATTCATGCTGGAGCACGCCGCGCACCCACAGGCCGGTGGTCTGCGCATAGGTCCGCACGCCGACCTGCTTGCCCTCGATATCCTTGGGGTCGAGATGGCCGAGGTCACGGTTGAAGCCCGCGCAGTGGTGCTGGAAACGGCCCGAGATCGGCACCGGCAGCAGCACGAAAGGCTTGCCGTAGATCTTCGCCTGCAGGCAGGTGACGATGGCCAGTTCGCCGCAATCGAAGGCATTCTCGCGCAGCATGGCCTTGAAGCCGTTGTGCGCCTTTTCCGGTCCGCAGAAATCGAGGCTGACGATATCGGACGAAACCCGCCCGTCCTTTAGCGCCTTGGTCTGCGGATAATCCTGTACGTTTGCCCTGAGTGTCAGGACGTCGGTGGTGGTCATGGTGATCCTTCTCCCGATCAGTAAAGTTTGACTTCGATCAGGCAGGGGCCGTCCATCTCGGTGGAGCGTGCCATCGCCTTGTGGAAGTCTTCGGCATTGTCGACCTGCACACCGGGCACGCCCATGGACTTTGCCATGGCCACCCAGTCGATGGTCGGACGGTCGATATCGATCATCGCCATGGCCTGAGGGCCGGGCTGCTGCCCCGCTCCCATATTCGTGTATTCGGCCTTGAGGATCGCGTACTGATTGTTCGCGAAGATGATCGTGGTGATCGGCAGCCCTTCGCGCGCCTGCGTCCAGAGCGACTGGATCGTGTACATGGCGCTGCCATCACCCACCATGCAGAAGGTCCGCCGGTCCGGGCAGGCCATCGACGCGCCGGTGGCGACGGGGGTGCCGTAGCCGATCGATCCGCCCATGTTGTTGATGAGGTCGTGCGGACGCGCGCCCATTGTCAGGCCCATGGTCTGGCGGCCAGTGGTGAGCGACTCGTCGACGAGGATCGCGTTCTCCGGCAGCGCTGCCGAAAGGGCCTGGGCGATGCTTTCGGGGTTGAGCGCGCCGCTGGGCACGCCCGCCTCGATCCGTTCCTGCACCAGCGGCGCGGCGCCCTTCAGGCCCAGCGCGTCGATCAGCATTTCCAGGCCGAGCGCACTGTCCTCGTCATCCGCGACTAGCGAGTGGACCACGGTGCCCGGCGCCTTCAGCAGGCTGGGCTTGTCCGGATAGGCGAAGAACGCCACCGGTTCCTTGGTCTCCAAAGTGACGATGTGCTTGAAGTCCTTGAGGAAGGCCTGCCCCAGCGGCACCGCGTAGGGAATGCGTTCCAGCGGCGTGCGGCCCGCGCCGCGCTCGATCCGCGCGGTGAAGAACTGCGAGCCGAGGCGGCAGCCGGTGCCGGCTGCAACCGCGCCGGCGAGGTCCAGCGCGCGGCCGCGCGTGGCCTTGTTGCCAAGGATCAGCAGCGTCGGTTCGCCCGAGCGCAGCACGCGCGCCACTTCATCCACGCGCGCCTGATCCGGTGCTGAGCGAGCGCGGGTCAGGCCCTGCGGCACGACCGGCATTCCGGCGTCCTTCCATGCAGTGTCACCCGGCAGGATCAACGTGGCGATCTGGCCGGGATGTTCGCTGGCCTTGGCGCAGGCGGTGGCGGTGTCCCAAGCAATCGTCGTCGCGGACTCGGCACGGCGCACCCAGTGGCTGAGCGGGCGAGCAAGGCCTTCGATGTCCGACGTCAGCGGCGGATCGTACTTCAGGTGCGATGCCGAATGTTCGCCGACGATGTTGACCATGCCGGACGAGGCGCGCTTGGCGTTGTGGATGTTGGACAGGCCGTTGGCGAGACCCGGGCCCAAGTGCAGCAGCGTGGATGCCGGCACGTCCTTCATCCGGTACCAGCCATCCGCCGCGCCGGTGCAGACGCCTTCGTAAAGGCACAGCACCGACTTCATGCGCGGATTGTCGAGCGCTGCCAGGAAGTGCATTTCCGAAGTGCCGGGGTTCGCGAAGCAAACCTCCACACCGTTGTCGACCAGCGTGTTGACGAGGGTTTCTGCACCGTTGGCCATGATCAGTACCCCGCCAGTTCGCGGCCCTGCCCGACGACGCCGTAGCTGCGCGTCGGCGCGGACATCAGGAAGCGATAGCCCTCACCGATCAGGCGCTCGACGTTCTTGGCATTGGTGTGCGGGTTGCCGACGACGACGTTGTGCTTCTTGCAGACCTCGACGATCCTGTTCATCGCGCTGACCACTTCGGGATGGTCGTACTGGCGCGGGTAGCCGAGGGCCTGCGACAGATCGCCCTCGCCGATCAGCACCAGGCCGATGCCGGGGACATTGGCGAGAATGTCGTTCAGGTTCTCGATCGCCTCCGGGCTCTCGCACATCATGCCGACCAGGAGTTCGCCATGCGGTGCCAGCGGCCAGACGTCGGCCTTGGCGTAGTAATCAGGCTGCGAGAGACCCCAGTAGCGCGCGGCAGTGGCCGGACCGTCGCCGCGAATGCCCTTGGGCTCATAGAGCGCGGCGCCGGTCGGCTTCGCATAGCGGGCGGAGGCGACCATGTTGTAAGCCTGCTCCACGGTCGAAACGTGCGGAGTGATCACGCCGTAGACGCCGCGATCCAGCACTTGCTTGGCTTGGAACTGGTTCATCTCGCCGCCGTTCGCCGGGATGCGGGCGATTGGCGTGACCGCAGGCGCAACCGAGCCGCTCTCGGCGATCTTCTTGCGATTGAGCATATACTGGAGCGCATCGCCCAGCGCGGCGACGTCGTAGGGGTTGTGCTCCATCTCGAAGACGATGCCGTCATAGGGGGCATCGGTCAGTTCCTGCGCGGTCAGCTTGTCGACCTTCGAGAAGCAGGTGAAAACGGGCATGCCGGCTTCGAGAGCACGGATGATGCCGTTGAGGCGCGTCTGGGTCATTGCTTGGATCTTTCCTTTCGGGCGTGCTCTGCCCGTACCTCTTCCCGGACGGTCGCACCCGATTGATCCGGCGACCGCCGTCATCGAAAACCGGCCCGCCTTCAGGAAAGACGGGCCAGTTCGCAACTCACTCTTCAGGCTGCCAGTACATGAAGCCCATGCCCTCGCCGGTTCCGGCCTCGGTGCGCCAGCAAGGCACGTAGTCCACCAAGGTCATTCTCGCGCCGGTGTGCTGAAGGGCCATCATCACGATCGAGTAGATCTTCACCTCGCTCGTGCCCGACTGGTAATAACCGTCAGGGATCGCGGCGAGGCCTTCGTAATCGTAGCTCGCCAGCTTTTCCATCACGTCGCGGTCAAACTCCTCGTCGTTAACGAAGTGCGACAGACCGCCCGAAGCGATCACTGCCACGCGCACGTCTTCCGGCCAGGCCTCGATCGCCTCGCGCAGCACGCGGCCGAATTCGATGCAGCGCGCCATGGAGGGCTGCGTGGGCGGATAGAACAGGTTGAACAGCACCGGCACGTGGCGCGGCACGTCGTCGCCCATGATCTGGTGATAGACGAAGCTGTAGGCATGCGGGACCACCGGATAGTCCGGCGCATAGCCCTGCCGCGATTCCATCCAGGTGTTTTGCGGCCACTTCTGCAGGTCGTTCAGATCGAAGTTGTGGCCCTGGAAGGTCTTGATCAGATACGTCGCGAAGTCCGGATAGGCCTGATGCACCACATGGTGGTCGGGCGCATAGACCGGGCGCTGCGGCGGGCCATTGTGGACGTCTTCACCGGTGTAGATGGTGATCGAGGGCGACTGGTCGGGCCAGATTTCCTTCTGGTCCTTGCCCAGCACGATGGCAACATCGACCTTGGCGCGCTTGTAAGCCTCGGCCATCTCGTTCAGCGCGGCCCGGCAGCGGCCGGCCCGTTCGGTACGTTCTTCCAGCGTCAGGAACGGAGCGAAAGCGGCGCCGCGCTCGGCTTCCAGTTCCGGATAGGTCCAGGTGCGACCCTGATACCAGAGCTCCGGGTTCTTGCGGTCGCGATCGCCATTGGTCAGCCAGTCCTCAGGGGCTTGACCCAGCATTCCGCTGTGCGGAACGGCCATGCCGAATACGATCTGCGCCATTACATCCTCTTTCAATCATCTGTTGCGAGCGTGTCGCAGATCTAGGCCGCCCCCGTCGGGCCGACCAATCCAATCTACGCTCCAGGCGATTGCAACCCGCCCCACGGGGTGCTTCCGCCCGGTGCGCAGCGTCACTCGTCTGCTGCGAGGGAAATCTTCGGTGCCCATTCGGGACGCAGCACCAGCCACGTCGTCAGCGCACCGATCACCAGGAAGACGAAGATCACCAGCATCGGCAGGTCGTAACTGCCGGAGATGTGGAGCAGCCAGCCCGAAAGGCTCGCGGCGACACCGCCTGCAAGGCTGGTCGCCACCTGCTGTACGCCGGTGACGAGACCCACGGCGGGCGCCGGGATGAGGGTCAGGCGGCAGAGCGCGAGGTTGTTAGCCGTGGCAAGCCCCAGGAACGATAGCGAGAAGACGTTCCAGAACAGCGCCGCGTTCAGGGATTCCGCCTTGGCGCCCAGTAGCACGGTGCAGGCCCCGATGAAGCCAGCAATGACGAAGGCCTTGCGCACGAACACCGGATCGCCGCCGCGTGCGATCAGTTTATCGGCCGTCCACCCGGCAATCAGCGCGACGATGGCAATGCCCGCAAAGCTGAAGAACGTGAACAGGCCAGACTTTTCGAGGCTCAGCCCGCGCTCTTCCACTAGATAGCTGGGCATCCAGGTCATGCAGAAGAACGTGAAGTAGCCATAGCAGAAGTTCACTACGAGGGTACCCCAGACCAGCGGGCTGGAGAGGATGCTTGCGAACGTGATGGAAGACGCCTTGCGCCTGATTGCAGCCATGTCTTCACGGCGCGGCAGGTCATTCTTCACCAGGAAGATCCACGGCAACAGCCAGACCAGCCCGACCGCGCCGGTGGCGATGAACATTACGCGCCAGTCATAGGCGGTGATCAGCCAGGCCGCGATCGGTGCGCCGATGGCAGGCCCGAACTTGTTGCCCATCGCGAACAGGCCGACGGCAGTGCCGCTCTGCCCTTCCTTGAAGTTGTTGCGGATCCAGCGATAGCTGGCCGGCATCACCACCGCTTCCGCCGCGCCGACGATGAAGCGCATCAGGATCAGAGCGAACATGGTCGAGATCAGACCGGTCACTGCCGTCGCCAGACACCAGAGCACGAAGCACACCGTGTAGGGCGTCTTCACGCCATAGCGATCGACGATCCATCCGGCGGGAATCTGGATCAAGCCGTAGGACCAGAAGAACGCTGCGTTCACCCAGCCCCGGTCGATGTCGGTCATGCCGAAGTGCTGGATGAACGGCCCATCGGCGAGAGCCGACGAGATGCTGGTGCGGTCGACGAAGGCGATCATCACGCCCAGCGCCAGCAGCAGTAGCACCGCCCAGGCGGCCGCGCTTGCGGGTGCGGCGGTACTCGCCCCCCTGCTTGCCCCGCCCCGTTCCAGTGCCTTGTCCATCTCGTCTCTCTCCACGTTTATGTCACCTATTGTCGCGTCTGGCGCTTAGTCGTCCAGAGCGGAGTAGAGTTTCTGCGCCGTCTTCGCGAAGATCCATTCGCGGTCGGCATCCGTCAGGCAGGCAAGGCGGGCCTCTGCGGTCGCCTTGATCTCCACCAGCGTGCCGGGCGAGGTCGGGTAATTCGAGCCCCAGGCCATGCGCTGCGCGCCGAACACGTCCACCAACTTGGGGAACAGCGTTTCCGGCGTGGCCTCGCCCTTCTTCGAATCGCCCATGATGCGCGGGGTGAGCTTCAGATAGATGCTCTCGATCGGCGCGAGATCGAACAGGCTCTGCGCATTCGCATAAGGCGCGCCGTCGGTCACATCCGGACGGCCGAGGTGATCGAGGATGATCGGCACATTCGGAAAACGCTTGGCTAGCGCGGTCACGGCGGCAAGGCCGACCGGGCCGGTCTGGATGCACATGGTCAGGCCCAGTTCGCCCAGCAGTTCCCACGCCGCATAGACGCGCGGATCGTCGAGTTCGCTGGGATCGAATTCCTTGGTCGATCCGCCGGTGAACACGCGCAGGCCCTTGAGGCCCCGGTCCACCCACGAGCGGATCGTATCGACGGCATCGGGCGCCAGCACGTCCACCGAACCCACCGCGATCAGGCGATCCGCATAGCGGTTGCAGGCATCCACCACGTAGCTGTTGTCGAAGCCATACGTGGTGGAGGAATGGACGACGGCGGCCTTTGCCACGCCCGCCTCATCCATGGAGGCGATCAGCGTTTCCACCGTGCTCGGCCGCTCCTGCGACCAGTCGGACCGCTTTCCGAACAGCGGCGCGGGCGGATAAGCGCCTTCGTCGTCGGAAATGACGTGGGGATGGATATCGACAAACTTGGACGTCATGCATCTGTCTCCGCTGCCGGAAGCGGTCCTTCGCTGCCGGGCCTCTGTTCTGGTTGCTGTCAATTTGCGGGGTGGGCGGCGGCGGCGGGAGTTGATTGTCAGCCGCGAGGCATAACTTCCGCCGCTGTCGTAGAGTGCAAGACCGACCTATCCTAAACCACTCCGTCGCCTCCCGCGCAGGCGGGGGCCCCGCTTTCGTCTGCCCACAGCGCGAGGCCCGAAGAACAAGCGGGATCCCCACGTGCGCGGGGATGACGGAATTTATGGTAGCAAGGGCAGCGGTCGGGTCGGAGCCCTTAAAGCCCCTTGGCCTTCAGCCGCGCGTCGAGGCGCGGATAGACCTTGCGGGCATTGCCTTCGTAGATCGCGAAACGGTCATTATCCGACAGCGCGTCACAAGCATCGACGTAGCGCTTGGTGTCGTCGAAGTAATGCCCGGTGTTCGGATCGGTGCCACGCACCGCGCCGATCATTTCCGAGCCGAACAGCACGTTCGACGTCGGCACCACCTTGGTCAGCAGCTCCACGCCGGGATGGTGATAGACGCAAGTGTCGAAGTAGATGTTGTCCAGCAACCCTTCCAGCGGGCGGTCCATCATCTCCAGCGACATGCCGCGATACCGGCCCCAGTGGTAGGGAACCGCGCCGCCGCCATGCGGGATGACCAGGCGCAGCGTCGGAAAGTCCTTGAACAGATCGCTCTGCAGGATCTGCATGAACACCGAGGTATCGGCGTTCAGGTAATGCGCGCCGGTGCCGTGGAAGTTCGGATTACACGACGCGGCCACGTGGACCATGCCTGGCACGTCCAGATCGCACATAGCCTCGAACAGCGGATACCATTCCTTGTCGGTGAAAGGCTTGCCGGTCCAATAGCCGCCAGTGGTATCCGGGTTCACGTTCACGCCCACGAAGCCCAGTTCCTCCACCACGCGGCGAAGCTCGGGAATCGAGTTCTTCGGCGGCGCCCCGGGGCTCTGCGGCAGCATGGCCACCGGCACGAAGTTATCCGGATACATCTCGGTAACGCGGTAGACGAGGTCGTTGGAGACGCTCGCCCACTCAAGGCTGGTGCGCTCGTTGCCGAGGTGATGGCTCATTAGGCCGGCGATCGGCGAGAACAAGGTGAGGTCGCTGCCGCGCTCCTGCTGGAGCTTGAGCTGGCCGCCCTCGATCCCTTCGCGGATCTGGTCGTCGCTGACATGCGCATCGGCGACGAGCGGCGCGTTCGCCACATCGTCCGCCGCCGCGACTTGCGCGCTGCGCCATTCGCGGAAATGCTTGGGGACCGTCGTGAAGTGACCGTGACAGTCGATAATCATGGGATTCTCCGTGGAATTTTATGGCTGACGGACAGGGTCAGTCGAAATTAAGCAAGTTCGCTCGCCAACCTCACCCCGTCGCCCGCGCGAAGCCGGGGTCCCGCTTCCTGTTTGTATCCCGGCGCAACGCCGGAAGAACAAGCGGGGTCCCCGCCTGCGCGGGGACGACGAGGGTGCTATCTCAGCGTCGGACTCAAACGCGCACCGGCGCCTTGGCCGGATCGACGAACAGTTCTTCCATCGTCATCCGGCGCGGCGTCAGGCCCTGCTTGAAGGCGGTCTGCTCCAGCGCTTCGATCGTCGCGCGGTTTTCCTCGATGCCATAGGGCAGCGGATCGGCGCCGACGATCTCCTGAAGCGCGCGGTACTTGTCCGCACCCTTGCCGGTCGCCTCGCCCGAGTTAAGCTTGGCCAGCCATTCGTCCTTGGCGCGGGTGAAGGCGTCGTTCAGCGAACGCGCGATCCACGGGTGCTCCGCAAGGATCTCGTCCTTGACGACGATGGTACCGTGCATCGGATAGACGCCGGTGCGGGCATAGTATTCCGCCTCGGCCTCGGCCGCATCCGGGATCAGGTCGACATACATGCTGGTGTCGACTTCCTGCCAGCCGCCGGTCGGCGCACCGGTGCGGCCGATGCCGGCGGCAGCCTCGACGCCGGCCTGGATCTGGTCGCTGGCCATCATGTCCGCCAGCGACACGCCTTCGGGGGTGTGCTGCACGTTGGCGGGGAGCTGGAGCTGGGTCACGTGCTCCTCGTCATCGACGATCCAGGTGACCTTGTCGTTATCCATGCCGTATTCGTCGATGAAGACCTGGCGGATCCACACGCCGGTGGTCACGGAATAGGCGCGCACGCCGACTTTCTTGCCTTCCAGATCCTTCGGGTGGCGGATGCCCGAATCCGGCTTCACGAGCATGCCGCCGTGGTGGAAGCGGCGCACCACGAAGATCGGCAGGCCGACGAAGGGCGCGCCATAGGAGCGGGCAATGATGTAGGTGGTGGGTGCCAGTTCGCAGACGTCGAATTCGACATCGCGGACCATGCGGCGGAAGGCGCCGATCTGCGGCTTCACCGTCACGAATTCGGCGTCCACGCCCTCGATCTCAATGCTGCCGTCGCGGATCGCGGCAGTGTGCGGATGGTCGGCAATCGCCAACTTCAGGCGGACTTTCTGGCTCAAGGTCGCTCTCCTCGGGAATGAGTAAAGACGGCTATCGGCGTTTGCTGCAACGTCCGATACCGGTTGCCCCCCGAAAAGCGCCCAGCCCGGTTCCAAGTCAACGCGGCCCCATCCCGAACCGGTCGGCGCGAGCACACAATTTATAGAGGCTAACCTCTTGGCACCGGGGCCTTGTGATAGAATTTGCGCCGCCCGGCATATAAATCCAGCGCCGGGCGTAATAGGTTCGCTGACAGGACTGTCGCAGGATGATGCGGTGCGGACTCCGCCATCATCCAAATGATCCGCAACGCAAGAGGCTGTTTTGCAACATTTCTCGTCAGTATATCCGGCGTTCGGACGTGAGCCACCCCTCCTCTTCTGTCGCAACCGCGAAGGCCGGGGTGATAGCTGCACTCATTGCAGCCCTGATAAATTTCGCGCTAGGTCCGCAGTGGAGAGAGGATCAAAACATGACGCAAACGAGTCACAAGACCTCGGGCCACGAACGCGCCCAGAGCCTGAGCTTTCGCCAGCTTCGCCTGTTCGAGGCCATCGGCGATCTCAAGTCCGTGCGCCGCGCATCGGAAGCATGCAGCCTGTCGCAGCCTGCCGTCACCCAAGCCCTTGCCAAGATGGAAGCGCAGCTTGGCGCCACGCTGGTCGACCGGCGCGCCAGCGGCAGCTACCTCAACGAATTCGGCATGGTGTTTCATGCCCGCGTGAAGCGTTTCTTCGAACAGACCGAGCGCGCCGTGATCGAGATCGGCGCCGCCGTGAATGCCGACGGCGCCCGCGCCATCGTCAACCGCCTCACCCGCTCGCAACTGCGCACTTTGGTGGGCGTGATGGAGCACGGCTCTTTCGAGCAGGCGAGCGAGTGCTTCGACATTTCCGCCGCATCGCTCCAGCGCGCCGCGCGGGACTTGCAGGGCAACTTGCGGGTCTCTCTGTTCTACCGCACGGCAGCAGGCATGCTCGTCAGCCCGCAAGGCATGAAGCTGGGCCTGATGGTCAAGCTGGCGCTGCAAGAGATCGAATGGGGCGTGCGGGAGATCGACTCCGCGCTGGACGGCACCGCGACGCCGGTGGTGATCGGCGCCATGCCCTTTGGTGGCAGCGTGCTGTTGGCCTCGGTGCTCGATCGCTTCCTCGAACGCCACCCCAGCGCCGACATCCGCATCATGAACGAAAGCGCGGTGGAGATGACCAAGTGCCTGCGCGGCGGCGAAGTGGACTTCGTTGTCGGCCTGCTGCCGGCGGAAACCCCGCCCGAACTTGTTTGCGAGCCGCTGATCGAAACGCCTTATGCCGTCGTCGCCAGGCAAGGCCATCCGCTCACCCGCGCGGGCAAGGTCACGGTGGAGGAGCTCATGGCCTACGACTGGATCACCGGCACGGCAGGCTCCAGCCGCCGTGCCTGCTTCGACCGGATTTTCGAGGGTACCAAAGGACCGCAGACCCACGTTGCCACTTGCGCCCTGCCCGTCATCCGCCACCTGCTCAAAGGGAGTGATCGCCTGACGCTGATGACCTCCTACGAGATCAGCTTCGAGGAAGGCCTGCGAACTCTGCACTGCGGACCGATTGAGCCGGTCCCCGCCATCGGCATCACGACGCGCGCGGAGTGGATGCCGACACCGGTGCAATCCGCCTTCATCGAGGTGATCCGCACGCACGTCTGCGCGCCGCCGCCGCTGCTTCGACAAGCTGGCTGAACCAGACCCTTGCTTGACGAAAAACGGGGAGGATGCCGAGGCGGCATCTTCCCCGAAGGTTGTCCCGTCAGGGGAGAGAGCGGGTCAGAGCAAGGATTTGTCGATATAGAGCGGCATCGAATCCTCCCATTTGCTGTCGGTCAGCAGGCGCTTGTTGCGGCCATCGGCATCCATCACGTAGATCTGACCATATTGCTGGAAGGTGTTGTCGTAGAGTGCCGCCTCGTCGCGGAACCCGTGCTCGGACCCCGACCACATGACGCGGCCATCCGGCGCCCAGACGGCGTGACCATCGCTCTGCTTGCCAGTGGTTAGTTCCTTGTAGTCGCTGCCATCCGGCCGGATAGTGGCGACCTGGAACGTCGTGCCGTCGACCTTGCGTGTGAAAACAATGCGTTCGCCGTCGGGCGACCAGCCCGGCAGGTTGTCCAGCTCGCGCGTGAGGACCCGGACCTGCTGCGTTTCCAGGTTCAGGATACGGAGGCCACGCTCTCCGTCCTGGCCCCAAACCCGGAAGACGAGTTCCTTGCCATCTGCCGAGAAGCTGGGGAAGCCCGAATGAACGCTGCCGTCGGTCAGAGTTTCCAGTCCCGTGCCGTCCTTGCGCACCCGCACCACCACGGCCTTCGAGTGAGACCGCTCGCCGAACCAGGTGCCGACGCCGAACGCGAGCCATTCGCCATCGGGCGACCAGCAGGGCTGGAACGCCCCGGCCAGCCCCTTCCTGACCATCTCCGGATCGAGCCCGGATTTTGTATTGTCGAACACCACGCGCCGTTCGGTTCCGTTCGGGCGGCAAGTGACGATGGAGGAAGAGCCAGTCTGCTTCTCGGTGAAGGCCATGATGCCCTGACGCGAGAGGATCGGGAAAACGTCCATGAAACGGTAGTCGTAGGCCGGGTCCCAACTGAACAGAGGCTTGTCGAGCTTGCGCACCGGGCGGAACGCCTGCACCTCGTAGATCACCGATTTGCCGTCCGCCGTCCAGAACGGCGCCCGCAGGCCCTGTCTCTTGAAGCCGAGCCGACCGGAAGTATAGGCGATGCCCTCGTCCGGGCCGCCCTTCACGACATAGCCGATCTCGTCGGCGTCGATCCAGTGCGGCGAGACCTTCAGCCCCGGTGAATCGGTGTGCTCGATTCTGTCGCCCGTCTCGACGTCGACCGAGACGATCTGCGAGGTCACGCGGCCGATCCATTCGGGACGGCGCGCGCCCCAAGTCGCCTCGGTGGAGAGTTCGTAGAAGGCGATGCGCTTGCCGTCGGGCGACCAGGTGGGCGATCCCTGGCACCACTCCTTGCGCGCGGAAACTTTCGCAAAGCCGGTCCCGTCCGGACGGATCCGATAAATGGCCAGTTCCTGGGTATGTTCCCAACCGTGCCCCTCATCATGCCCGCGCCAACTGGTGTTCTGATCCGACGAGAAGGCGATCCACTTGCCATCGGGTGACCAGGCGGGTCGGAAGTAGGTGTCGGGACTATCGGCCGCACCCTTCACTTCGCCGATACCGGTCAGCTGCTTCAGCTTGCCGGTATCGATGTTCATCAGCCAGATATTCGCCCTGTAGCCGTTGCGTGTCGAAACAAAGGCCAGCCACTTGCCATCCGGCGACAGGGCGGCGGCATCGTCCACGCTCGGTCCTCCGGCAATCGCCCTGACGCCGGTGCCGTCCCCGCTCGCCGTGAACAGGCTGGAGTTGCCATCGCCCAGTCGCTCCGAGGTGAACACCATGCGGGCGCCGTTGCGCGACAGCGCGACGTTGTAGTCGTAGGCGCTCTCGGCCAACACCTTGCGTTCTCCGCTACCGTCTGTGGCGGCGACGTAAAGCTCCGAAACCGAAGGGGCGATGCGGTTCATCATCATCACGCCCTTTTTTGCCGGAACCGGCTTGGCGATCCCGATCTGACTGATGAGGACGGATGCGGGGACGACCGCCAGGAAATCTCTACGCTTCACTTCACTCTCTCCCCGCCAACCCGGTTCGCGTTTTTGGACAAGTTGCTTTCCCGGTACGGCCCCTTGCAAAGCCGTTTCCTGTGCAGACACTCGTGTTAGGCGACCCTTCGGTTCATTGCATCAGCGCCGTCGCCGAAATTATCGGCGCCGGTCGAGTGCCTATATCCGCAGGCTCCGCTTCCCGGACTACATCGAGGCCATACCGCAATTGCGCCCTGTGCGCCGGTCAGACCGGCACGCCGGTTCTCGGCATCATGAGGCAGGGCGGCGATTGATCGGGGGGGAAATTGTCCGATCCAATAAGGGTCGGAACCTGGGAGGAAAACCGTGAAGCATATCTCGAGATCGCTATTCGTTTCGCTGCGCCAAGCGCTTCTATCGGGCGCCGCTTTCGCCGCCTGCGCGCCGCACACTGTCGCAGCGCAGTCGGCGGGGCAGCAGTCCGCCGATGCGGGCGGCGTGGAGGAGATCATCGTCACGGCCCAGAAGCGCGACGAATCCGCACAAGACGTGCCGATCGCCATTACCGCACTCGGCGGCGAGCAGCTGAAGAGTGCCGGCGTGACCAGCACTCTGGATCTCAAGGCGGCCGTGCCAGCCCTCAATATCACGACGGGCACGGGCGGCATCGGACTTCCCCGCATCCGCGGCATCGGCGCCACCGGCCAGGGACCGGGCATCGAGAACCCGGTCGCGGTCTATGTCGACGGCGTCTATTACGGCGCTTCGTTCGGTATCCTCCAGAACTTCTTCGACACCGACCAGGTGACAGTGCTCAAGGGCCCGCAGGGCACCTTGTTCGGGCGGAACGCCACCGGCGGCCTGATCCAGATGTCGACTCTCGGCCCCGATTTCGACTGGAACGGCAAGGCGGAGATTGGCTACGGCAACTACGATACGGTCCATTCGGCTGCTTATGTCTCGGGTGGGCTGACCGATACCGTCGCGATCAGTCTCTCGGGTCAATACGACAACCAGCAGGACGGCTACGGCAAAAACCTATTCACGGGCAACGACATCCAGACCAGCAGGTCGTGGGCTGGGCGCGCCAAGCTGCTCTGGAAGCCCAGCGAACTCACCAAAGTAACGCTCTCCGGCGACTTCAACGGTCGCAATGCCGCAGCGCCGGCCTTCCGCAACTTCACCACCAATGCCCTTGGCCAGAATATGCCGGCGCAGATCGAGGCACTCGGCGGCGATCCACATCGCGACATCCTGGCGGACGTCGATCCCAACATGACAACACGGGCCTGGGGCACCAGCCTGACTGTCGAGCAGGACCTTGGCGGCGTTTCGTTCAAGAGCATTACCGCCTACCGCCATTCCGAATTCAATTACAACTTCGATCCAGACGGCACGACCGTGAAGCGCATCGTCGTAGACAACCATCTCTACGACAAACAGTTCACCCAAGAAATCAACCTCGTTTCCGAAGGTGACGGCCCGTTCAAATGGGTGCTGGGCGGCTTCTACATGCATGGTAACGCCGGTAACGATGGATCGCGCACCACCGGCCTCTTCACTTTCGGCAACAACGGCTATGTCGACGATTACAATTCGATCAAGCTGGACAGCTATGCCGGCTTCGCGGAAGGAACCTACAGCTTCGGCGAGAGCACGCACCTTATCGCCGGCATCCGCTACACCAGCGACAAGCGCAACCTCTCGGCCTACGACGTGTCGCTCAACGGCAATGTGCCTCCGGCCGGACTGACGACAACCAGCGACACGGTCAACGAAGGCAAGACGTTCAGCAAAGTCACCTGGCGTCTCTCGCTCGACCACCGCTTTTCGCCCGAACTGCTTGCCTATGCCAGCTATAACCGCGGCTTCCGATCGGGCACTTTCATCACCCAATCCGATCCTATCGTCCTGCTCCAGCCGGAAATCGTCGACGCATACGAGTTGGGCCTGAAATCCGACTTGTTCGGCCGCCGCGTGCGCTTCAACGTGTCCGGCTATTTCTATGACGAAAAGAACATCCAGGTGATGCAGGTAATCTCGGGCGCACAAACCGTCTACAATGCCGACGGCGCGCATATCTACGGCATCGATGCCGACCTTACGTGGCGAGTGACCAACGATTTCCGCCTGTTCGGTGGCTTCAACTGGACTCATGCCCGCTATACAGACTTCGATACGGCCGTGATCACCACGCCTTATCCGCTGCCGACCGGCTTCACGATCCCGGTGGGCCAGACCTGCCTTGGCACCAATGGCAGCCCATACGCCCAGTTGGGCGGCAATTGCCTGCTGATCGGGGACGCCTCGGGCAACCGCCTTCAAAACACGCCCACTTTCACCGCCTCAGTGGGCGGTGCCTACGACTTGCGGACCGGTATCGGCAAATTCACCCTTGCCGGCAATTTCTACCACAACTCCGGCTTCGTCGGTTCGCCGGATGAGCGCGTAAAGCAGAAGTCGTACGAGACGCTGGATGCCTCGCTGACATGGCGACCCGCAAGCGAAAATCTCTTCGTGCGCCTCTGGGGCAAGAACCTGACCGATACGTTCTACTGGAGCCAAATCGGAGCCACCAACAGCGGCGACAACGGCACTTATGCAGCACCGCGCACTTACGGGGTAACGGCAGGCTTCGAGTTTTGAGGAACGGAGGGGGGACCGGCACGGTCCCCCCTCACGTCAGGCATCCTGCTTCAGCGCAGTCAATTCCCGGCGGGTTTCCATGTATTTCGGCAGCACGCCTTGTGCATAGGCGGCGAAGATCGGCAGCCCTTCGACGTCCACCCCTGCCACCGCCGCGTAATGGGCGATGATAGCGTCGGAATCCTTCATGAAGCGTCCCGGCTCATATTGGACGGCCGGAAAAGTGACCTTGTCGAAATGAGCCGCGAGGTCAGCGCGGATCGCAGCTTCCGCATCGTCTCCCTGGGTGAAGATGCGCTGATCGAACCGCTCCAGCAAGCCGGCTTCCAACAGGAATATCCGCAGCTTGAGGCAGTGGGGACAAGTGGACTTGAGATAGAGGACAGGTCGGAATGCTTCGATCATGGCAGGTCCTTACAACGGTCCGTAAACGACACCGAGGTCGGTTTGCCAAGCTCCAGTCGATTGCCGGTTGCCTTCAGACGACCACTGGACCTGTTCACCGCGAAACTCGCCAGGTTCCCCGATCCCTGATTGGCCACCACCAGCCATTTGCCGCTGCCGCTAAGTGCGAACCCCCAAGGCACTTTCCCGCCGCAATCGATACTCTGCACCAGGGCGAGCGCACCGCTACGCGCTATCGCATAGACCTGGATGCGATCCGCCGCACGGTTGCCGGCGTAGAGGAAGCGCCCGTCGCGGGAAACCGCCAGTTCGGAGCCGCTGGGCGGGCCGCTGTAACCGGCATTATCGAGGGGCTTTCGCGACAGTTCCGTCAGTTTGCCCTTACCCGGCTCCCAGCCATAACTGAAGATCATGCCCGTTATCTCGGCCATGAGGAACGCGAGGCGTCCATCCGGCGCGAAGACAATATGCCGAGGTCCCGATCCCGCCGGGAGTTGGACGAAGGGGGCATCGGCAGGCTCCAGCTGGCGTGGTCCAGGCTGGACCCGATAGACGAAAACCCTGTCAGCACCGAGATCAGGGGACAGAAGATAGCGCCCGGAAGGATCCAGCGTCACGCCGTGCGCATGCGGACCTTTCTGCCGGCGGTTCGGCCCGGTGCCGCTATGTGCGGCGATGCTTGTCGGTGCTGTGGCCAGCCTCCCGTCGTTGCCGACGGAGATCGCCGCGACTTGCCCAGTGCCGTAATTGGCCACGAACAGGGTTTCACCCGCAGCACTCAGGGCCAGGTGCGTCGGTCCCCCGCCGCCCGATGCGCCTTGTCCGTTCGCTCGCAACATGCCCGTTTCCTGGTCGTAGGAGAAAGCGAAGACGGCGCCGTCGCTTTTGCCGTCGTTGCCCACCTCGCTCACCGCGAACATGCGCCGATGCGCCGGATCGGCCAGGACCCAGGTCGGCTTGTCGACTTGCGCCATCACGCCGAGCGACTTGAGGGACCCGTTCGCGGCATCGAGCCGGATCGCGACCACCCCCTCGCCCGGCCCGCTCGCCTGGGTGCCGACATAAGCCAAAGTCTGCGCGACCGGCCCCGACTCCAACTGACAGCCGGAGAGCAATAGCCCTGCAATTCCAGGGACCAACAAAGACTTTGGTTTCATGGCGCCTCTCTCCGAATGCAAACTGTTTGAATCGCCAAAGGTAAACCACCACCGGAACCGTGGACAGGATCGTACTCCCGAAACCTATCGGAGGGCGCTCGATTCATAGCGCCTGACGAAAGGCCTGCGGCCGATTTAACAAGCCAGAGTTACAATTCTATAATGCTGATCTTATTCGGCGCCGACCAAAACTGATATCCGCAGACATCCTGGACCATGCGATCAGCGTCTCGAACGTTCGGGACGGAACGACGCGCTGCAAGGGCGCGCGCCGCGAACGATATCGGGAAGGAATATGATGAACACCAGAATCCTGACGTGCGGCCTGCTGGTAGGCGTGAGCACCCTGGGCCTGGCAATGCCTGCTCTCGCACAATCGGGCGCCGCTTCGGAAGGCATTTCCGCAGAAGTCGAACCCGCGTCGGAACCGGCCGCTCCCTCCGCTGCCGACATCATCGTCACCGGTTCACGCGTATTACGCAACGGTTCGGCCAGCCCCACGCCGCTGACCACGGTAACCACTGACGCGCTTATGGCGGCTGCGCCTTCAGGCTCGATTTCGGATGCGCTGAACAACCTCCCGGTCTTCTCCGGCTCCCGCAATTCCTTCAGTAACCCAGGTTCCAATGCCACGGGTGTGCAAGGCGGTAACGGCGCGGCCAACGTCCTCAACTTGCGCAACCTTGGCGCCTATCGCACGCTCGTGCTGTTCGACGGCCATCGCATTCCGCCTACGCTCTACAACTCCACCGTCGATGTCGACCTTATCCCTCAGGAACTGATCCAACGCGTGGATGTGGTAACCGGCGGTGTTTCGGCCGTCTACGGGTCGGACGCGGTCTCGGGCGTCGTGAACTATGTGCTTAACCGCAAATTCAACGGATTCCAGGCCCATGCCGAAGCGGGTATCTCGCAGCGCGGCGACGCCGCCAACCGGGATTTTGGCGGCGCCCTGGGCTTCGACGTCGGTTCCCGCGGGCATTTCGAGGCAAGCGTCCAGCACCGCGAGAATGACGGCATCCTGAACCGCGCCACGGCGCGAAACTGGGACAATCTGGCTGCATTGCAGGGCGCTGGGACGGCCGCCAATCCCTATACGCTCGCCACGAATGTCCGCCTGAGTAACTATGCCTTCGGCGGCTACATCACGTCCAAGGGCGCATTTTCCGGCCAGCAGTTCGCGTCCGACGGCGTAATCGGCGCGTTCGACAGGGGTACTGCGACAGGGTCGTCCTGCTGCCAGATCGGCGGCGACGGCGCCTACCAGAACAGTTCGATGATCTCCCCCTTCCAGGGCACCCAGATTTTCGGCCGCTTCGACTATGATCTGACCGACGATGTTCATGTCTATGTCCAGGGCGCGGCGAACCTGAAGAAGAATACCTCCTACACCGGATGGAATCAGCTTCAGGGCCTGACCTTCAGCGCCACCAACGCCTACCTTGCGCAAGACTATCAGGATGCCTTCGCGGCGGCAGGCCAGTCGACTTTCACGATGAACGAGATCTGGAACGGGGCGCCGCGTATCCAGGCTATGTCCAAGACCCGGCAAATTTACCTGAATGCCGGGATTGAAGGCAAACTGGGCGCCTTCGACTGGAACGGCACTTACACCCATGGCACCTCGCGCCTGAAGACCACGATCAGCAACCTGCCCAATGCCCAGCGCCTTGCCGCCGCGCTCGATGCCGTCACCGATCCGGCGACCGGCCAGATCGTCTGTCAGGCCAGCCTGACCAATCCGTCTGCTTATGGCGGCTGCGTGCCGCTCAGCCTGTTCGGCCCGACCGCCAGCAGTGACGCCGCGCTGGACTATGTGCTGGGCAGCGTGGGCTTCCTCACGCACACGAAGATGGATGCGGCCGACGCCTCGATTAGCGGCCCGGTGTTCGACAACTGGGCGGGCCCGGTTAACGTCGCACTTTCGGGAGAATGGCGCAGGATCTCGTTCGACGCCGCCAGCACCACTTCACCCACCGACTATGCCGACTGCACGGGTCTGCGCTACAATTGCACCTCTACCACGACGCTTTATCCCACGACCTTCCCGAACAGCGACACCGTCTCGCAAAGCGTGAAGGAAGCCGCGATCGAGGTGGAATTCCCACTGTTGCAGGACGTCGCCTTCGCCAAGTCGCTCGCGCTGAACGGCGCTGCCCGTTATACCGACTACAGCACGAGCGGCCACTACACGACGTGGAAGCTCGGCGGCGTGTGGGAAGTGAACGATGACCTGAAGTTCCGCGGCACACTCTCCCGAGACATCCGCGCGCCCACGCTCTACGACCTGTTCCAGCCGGAAACGGTGGTCACCGGGTCCTTCGTGGACACGTCCACCGGGGCGACCGTCTACGTGCCGTCCATCAACAACGGCAACACCGCTCTGAAGTCCGAAGTAGGGCATACCTATACGTTCGGCGGCGTCTACAAGCCCCATTTCGTGCCGGGCCTTACCCTTACGGTCGATTACTATCACACAGTCGTCGACGACGCGATCACCACTGTTCAGGGCTTCAACGCCGCGATCCAGAACGCCTGCTACTCCAGCAATGGAACCTCGCCTTATTGCTCGCTGATCCAGCGTGACGCAGCGGGCAACGTAACCGCCTTCTATATCCAGCCGCAGAATATCGCCAAAGTCCGCACTTGGGGTATCGACGGAGAACTGGACTACAACACGTCGCTGGCCGGCCGGTCGCTCGGCCTGCGACTCCTGGTGAACTATCAGCCGCACATCTATTATGAGCAGCTGGGGGTTGCCACGATCGATCAGGGCGGCGCGGGCTGGGGCCAGAACGGACTTATGCCAAGCCCAAGCGTGCAACTGGCCGGCTTCCTCAGCTATCAGGTGACGGACGGCGTGAAACTCGACCTTTTCGAGCACTATCGCAACAAGTTCCGCCGCAGCGGCGTGGCCACGCAGGTGTTCACGGACCCTTACGTCAAGAGCTATGCCACGACCAACCTGACGCTGACTTTCGACACCGGCTCCGCCTGGAAGATCGCCGACAGCTCATTGTACTTCAGCGTCTCCAACCTCTTCGATGCCAAACCACCGCTCAGCGGCTACTACAGCGGAACCACTTCGGCGGGACAGTCCTACGAATTCTCCGACGACCCCACCGGCAGAGCGTTCGTGATCGGGTTCAAGGTCAAGGGTTAAGACCTGCCCGCGCAGGCGAACAGGAGGCGATCATTCGCGCTATCTCGAACATAAAGGCGGCCCTCGGCGGGGCACTCATCCTGCTGGCGTGCCAGCAGGGTACCGCTGCACGTGCCGAGGGCCCGGAGACAGCCGCGCCCCGCACCGCTTTCGTACACTTGGCACGCGGTGTGCCGGCCGTGCTCTACGAGCCTGCCAATATCGGCCCCAAGGCCGAAACGGCGGTGTTCGTGATGCACTCTTCCGCTGACTACCTGAGCTTTTCGGCCTGCACCCAACTCTCCCGGCGCGGGTACCGCGTGCTTTGCGCCAATAACAGTACGAGCAAGTCCGGCATTTCCAACGACGGGATGCTCGATCAGGTCCTGCTGGAAGCAAAGGCAGGTATCGCCTGGCTGCGCACCGTACCCGGCGTGAAGCATGTCGTGCTGTTGGGCCACAGCGGAGGCGGCACGGTGATGAGCGCTTACCAGTTCATCGCGGAAGGTGGCACGAACGCCTGCCGATCGAAAGAGAAGATCTGGAAGTGCCCGGATGCCCTGGCGGACCTTCCTCCAGCGGACGGGCTCATGCTGATCGATTCCAACTGGGGGCTGGCAGCGATGACGCTGTTCAGCATCGACCCTGCCGTGCGCGGCGAAGATGGGGGGATGGCCACCGATACTCGGCTCGACATGTACGCGCCCGCCAACGGCTTCCGGCCGACCGGCTCTGCGTATGGTCCCGTCTTCACGCGGCGGTTTCTCCAGGCCGAGGGTGCTCGAAACATTGCCCTGCTATCGGAAGCCGAAGGCCGGCTGGCCGCCGTCGCCGCTGGCAAGGGGCCCTACGAGGATGACGCCCCCTTCGTCGTGCCTGGCGCAATCCTGCTCGGCAGCAACAACAAGCTGTTCTCGCAGGATGTCGCGCTCATGGCGCATACCCGCAAGGCCTGGCCCCTGCTTCATGCCGGCGGCCGCGAGACGACCGAGATCGTCCATACCGTGCGCGTGCCCCAGAACACCCGCAGCCAGACTCCTTCGCTCATGCAAGGCGCCTTGAAGACGACCTTGCGCAACTACCTCAATTCCTATGCAATTCGAACTGGACCCGGCTTCGGCTACGACGAGACAGGCGTGCACGGTGTGGACTGGACTTCCACCTATGCCAGCCCGCCGGGCAACGTGCAGGGTATCAAGGTGCCCCTGCTGGTGATGGGCATGACCGGGCACTGGGAATACCTTGCCAGCGAGACGCTCTACCAGCTCTCGCATAGCCCGGACAAGTCGATCGCCTTCGTGGAAGGTGCGACGCACATGTATGACACCTGCAAGGAATGCGAGCGCAGACCCGGCGAGTTCGGCGATACCGAAAAGACGACTTACGATCATATCGACAGCTGGTTGAGCAAGCCCGGCCGCTTCGCAGCGGTGCATTGAGGTTCCAGCCACGGAAGAACGGGAATATGAAGATGACCATGAAAACCGGTCGTGCCCTAGCGCATTGCACTGTTCTGGCAGCGGGAGGTTTTGCTCTGGCGGTTTCCGGCGTGGCGTGGTCTCAGGACGCTTCCACGCGGCTTTCACCAGATGCTGCATCGACCATCGGCCACGACCCGCAGCTTCTGATCGCAGCGGTCCCCGCCCGGGTCGGCGCAGCCTTGAAAGTGACCAGTCCGGCATTTCCAGCCGATGCGAACATGCCCTTGATCAGCACGCAATATGGCGAAAACCGCTTTCCCGGCCTTTCATGGTCGAAAGGCCCCCAGGGTACGCGCTCATATGTCGTGGTCATGCAGGGCATGCCTGCAGAAAGCGATCCGGGCCGGGCCGTAACCAGTATTCACCTCGTGCTCTACAACCTCCCTGCTGGAACCACGACGCTTTCCGAGGGCATGACGCAGGCACCTGCCGGCGCGGTTTACGGGCCCAATGTCCACGGCCCCGCCGCCGCTTATGCCGGCCCCCATACTCACGACGCCAACCGTCACGCCTATCACACGCAAGTGTTCGCGCTCGACATCGTCCTTGCCCATGGGGACGGCCAGAGCTTCTCGGCGCTCAAGGCAGCGATGACAGGGCATGTGCTGGCCTCGGGTGATCTCGTGGGCTACGCCGCGAAACCGGCGATGGCAGCGGCTCAGACCACGGGGAAGCCGATCCGGGTCGAGACCGGCCTTATCAGCGGTATTCCTGGCCGCGATCCCTCGATTTCTGTCTACAAGGGCATTCCCTATGCCGCCCCCCCGGTCGGGCCGCTGCGCTGGCGTGCGCCTGCTGCGCCCCTAGCCTGGCAAGGCGTACGCAAAGCCGATGCCTTTGGGCCAGCCTGCCCGCAGCCCGGCGGAGACATGGCGCGGGGCATGGCACAGAGCGAGGACTGCCTTACGCTCAACGTCTGGACGGCGGCCGCGCCGAGCAGCGGTGAAAAGCGGCCGGTCTACGTCTGGATCTATGGTGGCGGCTTCATCGGCGGTACTGGAGCAAGTCCTGAATTCGACGGCGAAGGGCTGGCGAAGAAGGGCATCGTGGTCGTCACCCTCAACTACCGTGTCGGGGTTCTCGGCTTCCTTTCGACGCCGGAACTCAGCCGGGAATCCGGGCATGGCGCCTCGGGCAACTACGGATTGCTGGACGACATCGCCGCGCTCCAGTGGGTGCAACGCAACATAGCCGCTTTCGGCGGCGATCCTGCGAAAGTGACGATTGGGGGGCAGTCCGCAGGGGCGGGATCGGTCGGTTTCCTCTCAATGTCACCCCTCGCGAAAGGCCTTTTCCGCGCCGGGATAGCCGAAAGCCATGCCCGCTACCCCCGCGACACCGAGCTACGCTATCTGTCGGTTTCCTGGCGCTCGCTTGCCTCGGCAGAAAAGTCCGGCACGCAGTACGCTGCCCAGCACGGTGCAAGCACCCTTGCAGCGCTGCGCCAAATGCCCTGGCAGCAACTGATCGAGGGCAGTTCCGCGATCGATCCCGACGTGGAGACCGGCAGCGACGGCAAACCACCGCTTTTCCGGCCGGTGGTCGACGGTTGGGTGATCCCAAAGTCCTATTGGGATACGTATCAATCAGGCAGCCAGAACAAGGTTGCCTACGTGGCGGGCAACAATAAGGACGAGACCGGCGCGGTCCCCGAAACCGCCTTCGCCGTGCTGCGCGCCCGCACGACCCCGCCTCGCGCTGGGATGCCCCAGACTAGCGTCACGGTCGCTCAGTTCCAGGCTGCGGTGCGTCGCAAGTTCGGCCCCCTCGCCGATGATTTCCTCAAGCTCTATCCAGCCTCCACGGATGCGGAGGCGGCGCTGCAGAATAATGCTTCGGCAAGGGATAATTCGCGGATCTCGACCTGGCTTTGGGGCACCTTGTGGCGCCAGACCAATTCTCTGCCCCTCCACACTTATTTCTGGACCCACGCCCAACCCGGACCGACCCACGATACGCGCGGCGCCTTCCATGGCTCTGAGATCCCCTATGCCTTCAACAGTCTGGATGCGGTCGACCTCCCGTGGACGCGCGAAGACCGCCAGATCGCGGACACGATGTCATCCTATTGGGCTAACATTGTGAAGACTGGAAATCCCAACGGTCCCGGGCTCCCACAATGGCCGGCCTGGAGCGCCCAGCTGCCACAGGTCATGGAGTTGGGAGATCATTTCGCCCCAATGCCTTTGGCGTCTTTAGAAAAGATCGACTTCTGGAAACGGTTCTATGCGACCCAGACGCCTTGGTAAGCTGGCCGACGAATTGGAAGCGGCAGTCTGGTTCGGGCTATAATTCGACTATTTGATATTTGATCGTCCCGCTATCTGGTCATGGCCCACCGTGGGTGGTTTAGGAATCGTCGATGACAATGAAGAAAAGTTTACCGGGCGCAGATCAATGGCCTCCATCAGGGTAAGACTGGCGCGGCCTCACCGGATAGCCCAAAGGCGCTTGCGATAATCGTGGGAAAGCCTGTAATTGTGAGTGAATTCGCCGTTATAGCCGCCCTCCAAACGTCCCATGACGCATTGCCGTTGCCTGCCGACTGTCAATGTCGGCATGCCGGCCCCTTGAAATAGTCGCGGAGCCGGTATTCTGCTCAGATTTCGGTACGCTCCGATAAAGTCAGCGCATCGTCGATATCCACGCCGAGGTAACGCACGGTATTCTCGATGTTCGAGTGGCCGAGTAAAATCTGCACCGCTCGCAGGTTACCGGTCGCCTTGTAAATGAGCGAGACTTTTGTGCGCCGCATCGAGTGCGTGCCGTATTCCCGCTTGTCCAAGCCGACCGTCGTAACCCATTCGTCGATGAGGCGCGCGTACTGCCGCGTGCTCATGTGACCGAGATAATCGACACGGCTCGGGAAAACAAAGTTGTCTACGTTCCAACCGCGTCTGTCCAGCCAAGCCGTCAGGCTCTTTCGCGCTTCCGTCATGATCTCGAACTGGACGGGCATTCCGGTCTTCTGTTGGATAACCGTCGGGCGGCTACGAATGCTCCCTCGACTAACAATATCACCAATCTGGATTTTCACGAGATCACAGCCGCGTAGCTTGCTGTCAGTGGCAAGGTCCAACAGCGCTCGGTCGCGCAGTCGCCTATTTTCGTCGAGGTAAAACCGGATAGCCCAGATGTCGCGTAACTTCAGCGGACGTTTTGGCCCCACATTCTGGCCTGCGTTCCAAGGACGCCGCTCATGAACGGCAGGATCTAAGTCTGAATGTCCCATGGCGCTTCTCCATTGGCATCAACTGCCAGTCGGAGTATACTCCATTGAAGCATGGCTCGCGGGCCAAAAGCACTTATTCCGCCGACAGAGCGGTAGTAGAGCACGTGATCTCGGATCCCTGATAGCTGCCGTTGGTTCTCCCAGTTATGGATGAACCTGAACAACCCGGCGTGAGCCCAAACCGTCGTTCGTCAGTCTGAACGCGAATCACGAGTCTTGGCTAGCGAGCCGTTCGCGATCATAGCGGTAGACAGCCAAGAAGCGGGCAGTTTTATAATATTTTGATCGGGTAACTCTTCTCAACAGTGAGTAATAGCGTCATCAAGCCCTCCTTGGAGCGAACTTATCACAACTCCATCATGAGCATGTTTCGGTTCAGTGCGAAGATGAGCGTTGGCGGATAAAGTCCTTATCCGCCCCATTCGGATCATCGTAGTCGAACAACCTGGAGATCGCTCCAATACTCACGGCGTAACAATTGGGAAGTTGCCCAAAGGCCCGTCAAACAGGCCGGCGAAGCGCCGCACCAAGGCGTAATCGTCTGACCCAAGGATGGAATGACCATCACCTGTCAATTCCGCAAAGAACTGAGCGGCTGAAAGCTTCAAAATCGGCGCGCCGCCAAGCGGCGCGTCGGCCTCTTCATGGATAAGCACCGAGTTGCGCACTTGCACGATCTGTCGTTTTCCAGTCGCCGGGTCGACGATGGTGAAGGCAAGCTTCACGCCTTTTGCCCGCTCGGGCACCAGTCGCACCGCGATGGTATCCAGCAACAGATCGGTCGGCAGACCCTGTAGCCCGGCGAAAGGCGAGGCCCGTTTCGGCTCAAGCGGACCGCGTCGCAGTTCGACTGCGGCCTCGAGATAGCCGTTGCGCCAGGTTGCACTCTCCGCCTGATAGGCAAGTTGCTCGTACAGATCGGCCAGCACGAGCTGGGCATTGCGGTTTTTCGGATCCGCGAATACCAGCTTGTTGAGCAGTTCGACCGCCCAGCGATTGTCGCCCTTGTCGATCGCGGCTTTGGCCAGTGCCAGAACGTGCGCATCGCCGCCGAGCGCATCGATATAGTGGTTAGCGCCTTCGGTCAGCGTCATGGGATCGAGGTTGGCCGGATTCCCGTCATAATAGCCCATGTAGCGCTGGTAGACGGCCCGGGAATTGTGGCTGAGCGTGCCGTAGTATTCGTGATTGTACCATTTGGCCGCAAGGCTATCGGGGTACTGGAGGGTGCGCGCGATCTCGGGCCCGGTGAGGCCGTCGTTCATCAAGCGAACGCTCTGGTCGTGCAGGTATTCGTAAGCGTCGCGCTGGTTGCCCAGGTAATCAACGATCTTCTCCTGTTCCCAACGGGGCCAGAAGTGCGAGGTGAACAGAACCTCGGTGCGACCACCGTAGCGGCTGATCGCCTCTGTCAGTGCATTTGACCAGCTCTTGGTGTCGCGCACCAGGGCGCCGCGCGCAGGCAAGGCGTTGTGCAGCGTACCGTTGGCATCCTCGGCCAGGCACAAGGCTTTGAGCTCGGGTAGATAGAAAAACATCTCCGCCGGAGCCTCGGTATTCGCAGCCATCTGGAACTCAAAGCGCAATCCGTCGATCGTCAGCGTTTCGCCGGTCTGCTTGATATCGTGGTTGGGAATGATCGGCAGGCGAGCGCGTGGTGTGGCAGGAACCTGCCCCGGCTGCGCCTCGACCGGCTTGATCTGCGGACCGAGACCCAGGTTGACGTTGCCGGTAGCCGTAACGGGAAGTCCAAAGCCGAACTGGAAGGCAGCCCGACGGATCATCGCCGGGCCTGCGATGACCGCTTCCCCAAGAATCTCCTTGATGAAGCCTTCCGGTGCAATCACTGGCACGTGCCGGGCCGCGACTTCCTCATCGGATATCACCGCACGCACGCCGCTATAGTGATCGGTGTGACTGTGGGTGTAAATGACGCCCGTGACCGGCTTTTTTCCGAGATGCTCGTAAACGAGTTTCATCCCCGTGTAGGCTTCAGCGTCGTATCCCGGGTCCACGACGATATAGCCCGTATCGCCGACTATCACCGTCATATTGGAGATGCTGAATCCGCGGATCTGATATATCCGTTCAGCGACTTTGAAGAGACCATGCTTCTGCAGCAATTGCGCGTTGCGCCAAAGGCTGGGGTTCACCGTATCGGGCGACGCTTGACTGAAGAAGGCGTCGCTATCCAGATCCCCGACAACTTGACCATCCGGATTGCGCAGCTTGCCATCCGCCACGGTCGCAATGAAGCCGCGTTGGACCAGATCATAATCTTCGCGATCGCTCGTCGGTAGCGTTTGTGCGAAGGCGCTGAGACGCTCACGGGTCACGGCGCTGGCCGGCTTTCCAGCGTTCACCGTAGCCCCAACTTCGGGCGCGCCACCGGGCGCGGCTTCCTGAGACAGGGCAGGCACCGCCAACAGAGCAAGAACGGCGGTTGAAACGGCACAAACACTGCGATTATGCATGATATCCTCTCGAATTTTCAAGCAATGATGGAAGACCGGTTGACGGCGGCGATCTCAAGGTAAGGAGAGGCGCGCCGTGCAATCGGGCCCGCCTCTCCCACACTCCGCTTGCCGGTAGAATTTACGCCTAAATCAGGGCTTGGACGATTGACCCGTGGCCGCCTCAGGAATTGCCACGCCTTTCTGCGCGGCATAACGGCCCCAGTCCGCAACAAGCTCTTCCAACTTGTCCGGATATCTGACGGCCAGATCCGTGCTTTCTGCCGGATCGGTCGCAAGGTTGAACAACTGCCATTTGCCCTCGCCCACGCCGTCACGAGGATAGGTCGAACCGGAAGTCGGCAGGTAGACGAGTTTCCAGTCTCCCTTCCGAAGCGCCCGTCGGAAGAAGAGTTCGGTGCCGACAGGCTCGTCGGGGGTTCGAACCTCGGCAGATTTCTCGGCGAGGACCGGCACCAGGCTATGCCCCTCGAACGGCAGGATCGCGCGGCCCTTGAACGTTGTCGGCTGCGCCAGCCCGGCGAGGTCAAGCAGCGTTGGCGCGATATCAGTGACACTCAGATTCCCACGGGCGATACGATTGCCGACGACGCCCTTGCCAGCGGCAAAGGCACTGACCCGGGTACCGCCCTCGGTCGGATAGCCTTTGACTAGCCAGGAAGGGGTACTGTTTGCCTGCGCCCATCCGGCGCCGTAGCCCACATATGAAGTGGCATTCCCGATATTCTCGAGGCTATTGTCGATGCCCAGCTTTTTGGCCCCGCCGGGAACTCCGCGAACCTGAAAAGGCGCATTAATCTCACTGCCTTCCGGGCCGTTGTCCGATAAGAAAACGATGACGGTATTCTCGTACTGGCCGGTGCGCTTCAGCTCAGCAATCACGCGGCCCACATTCTGGTCCATGCGATCGACCATGGCCGCATAAACTTCCATCTTTCGCGCCTCGAGCGCCTTTTCGTCGCTCGTCAGGCTGGCCCATGGCTTCACTCCGTCAAGGGGATGGGGCTGCTGGTCGAGGGCGACCAGGCCGAGCTTCTTCTGCCGCTCAAGACGTTCGGCGCGAAGCACTTCATAACCGGCATCGTAGCGGCCCTTGTACTTCGCGATCGTTTCGGCCGGGGCCTGCATGGGCCAATGCGGTGTGGTGAACGTAAGATAAGCGAAGAAAGGACGTGCATCTTTCGCACCGCCATCCAGGAAGGAGATCAGCTGATCGGCGAAGTAGTCCGCGGAGTAACGTCCGACGGGAAACCGGACCAGCTTTCCATCCGCCCGGTAAAGCGTGTTCGCCTTGGCCTTCTTCCACGCGCCGTCCTGATCGGCCCCGAAATGATTGCCCAGCCCCTGCAGCAAGGCAAAGGAATGTTCGAATCCGCGCGCCGCCGGGCCGCGATCCTCGGTCAAGCCAAGGTGCCATTTGCCAGACATCAACGTGCGATAGCCGCCCTGCTGTAAAAGCTCGGCTATCGAAGCTACGCGGTCGTTCAGATAGCCTTCGTAGCCCGGCCGGCCTGCAAGTGACGGCGATAGCGATTCCGCCATGGTGCCGATCCCCGCCTCATGATTGTCCACTCCGCTCAGCAGCATGGAGCGGGTGGGCGAACACGTCGGCGCGGTATGGAATCCGGTGAACCGAACGCCGCTGGCGGCAAGCGCATCGAGGTTCGGGGTTGCGATTTCACCACCAAAGGCGCCCAGATCCGACCATCCGAGATCATCGGCCACGATCACCAGGAAATTGGGCCGTGAAGCCTCACGTTGGGATGAAGATCCGCTCAAGGGCGACTGATTTACCGGTTCCGGGTCCGCTTGCGCCATAGCGATGGGAGACATCAAGGTGCTCACGAGAGCTGCGGCAATCAAGGCGGACTTTCCCGTCACGTCGGTTCCGTTCTTAGCTATGTATGACGCGGCAACCCTAACCACGCGCTGCACGGTAGTCTAAAAAGATTTCTCAACTAAATTAGTAGAGAAACTTCTCCAAGCCCGGCTATCGCGATCCTCGCGCCCAATCTCAGGAAATGCGCCGGGTGAAACGCTTGGCGCTGGCGGCGCTTGTCCCAGCCTTAAAGGACGACCAAGAGCGAATCTTGCATACACGAAAGGTCTTTTTGCATACACGGCCTTTACTCAACCGAATTATGGCTGAACCTAAACGCCGTGACGTGGGACATTCGCGACAGTCTGCTTACCGGCGGCCGCCCCGGGAAAGCCGACGTTCGCTTCGCCGCTACGCGATCCCGCAACGGCGGCTTGGAAGGGGACATTCCCGAACGTGGGCTTTAAAACAGCAGACCAAAAAAGCTCCACAGCTCATAGGTTGCCGAGAACTTGAGGGCGACAATGCGCCCTTTGTCTTTCGTTCAGCTGGCTGGCGAACGTTTCAGTTGCAGATCCAATGGCTAATGGTCGCTGCGCTGCACTCGATCGCAGAGATTTGTGGCGTTTTCGGTTGTGAACGAGAGCCGGTGGACGGCATATCATCGCCTCGACGACCATTCTGTTTGTCGCGCGCGCCGCTCTCGCCAAACGCCGCTCAAACCAAAGACTTGGCTGCGCAAGGCGAAAAGCCATAGTGTGCAGTTCGAGGACGATATCTGGTGCCAACTCTACCGGCTTGGCTACCGACAGATCAATATCGATGAGACTTTCTGCTTGCCGTTCGGTCCGAACACAGTCGAGAAGAAGCAAATCGACGTAGCCGCGATCGATGATAACGCGGTGTTGTTGGTCGAATGCAAGTCGCTCGCTCATGCAATGCGTCGCGCGGAGAGCAGGAAGGCCGGACTGCTGCATGGCCCTAATCGAGCGTGCCATCATAGTTGCTTCGCGCGTGCCGTCCGGTCCGTCACCAAAAATGAAGATGCCTGATCCAAGCATATGCATCGCCATCGATTGAGCAAAGCGCTCGAACGAGTGTGTCGAAAATAATCTGAAATCAAGGTCTATGACTGCCTCCGCAGCAAGCGTCATATCTGACTTGGCAAGCGGTCCATAAGGCGCAGCAATGAAAGGTTATCCGGCTCCTCTGGCTCGAGCTGTCCGCGGGCACCTGGGGCGTAATGCCGCCGAACCCCTCAGCCTGGAGCCATAAAGCGTAATCGGCGGCTGGCATTCGCCAAAAGCGCTCTTGCCTATGTGTTTTTTTGTGCACAGGCAAGAGCGCTCGCGATGCTGGAAAAGGCATGCCGTAGTACCTAGCTGTACGAGGGCTTGAGGTGCGCTTCGGATGGAGCGATCGCTACATTTCGAACGAAATCGAAGGTGCTAACGTTCGGCCGGGGCAGCATATGCTAGGCCGTGAACCAATAAACGGTTGCGGCGCTTACACGATGCTTGCAATTGGCCGGCGTCTGTCTGAGATATTGTTCAGGGGGCGATGCGGGACTCGCCATTGTGGAGCATGGCGTGTCCGGTGACGGAGAGAAGCCACTATTTGGAACCGTGCCTGGCAACCTTTTCAGGTTGTTCAGCGGAGCCTCGCGCTATTTCTTCGCCGATCTTCTGACTCACCTTGCCGACGACCCTTTCGGCGTCACCGGGGAGATCGTGACGCGCAAGCGACTGTTCGGGTCGATTTCGGAGTTCATCGATCGCTCGGGCCGGGCGGCTGCGCTCGACGCCCTTTCTGGCGAAGACCTTGGAAGTGGCCCAAGCTATGTGGCCGCGTATAACCGGCTCCGGGATACTGGCTGGCTGATCGAATATCGCGATCGCTATCGCAAGGTCGTGGATTTCGACCCCGCTGCCCGGCTGCTGCTCCATACCTTGCTCGACATTCAGAGCGGCCGCGTCCGCTCTTATGGCGGTGCGGTCCTCAATGTGCTGACCCTGTTGCAGTCGGTCGAGCAGGAGCCGGCGGCCAAAGCGCTCAACATCCGCGAAGCCGCGCTCGCCGCGCGGGGATTCATGAACCACCTCCGCACCGTCGCCGGCACCATGCGACGGGTCGAGAACCTCATCATGGCGCAGCCGACGGCAACCGCGCTCGTGCGCCGGTTCGTCTCCGATTTCATTGAAGCCAGTGTCGTGCAGGACTATCGCAATCTCCAGTCGCGCGAGAGTCCCTACCGCTTTCGTGGTGACATCATCGAGCTGGGCGACAGGCTGCTTGCCGATGAGGCCGCGCTCGGCGACATCGCCCTAGGCTGGGTGACGGGCGGTATTGCGCGCAAGGCCGAGGCCGCGCGCGAAGCGATCATCACCGATCTGCGTGACATCAATCGCGTATTTTCCGCGATCGACGACCATGTGCACGATATCGAGACAACGACGCATCGGATCGAACGGCGTATGACTAACGTCGTGCGGTTCAGCGACCGCATGGCAACGATCAGCACCGAACGCATTTTAGTGGCGATCGAGCTTTTGGGGAAATCGACGCTCGTCGAGCAGGACGACGTCGGCGCGCGCATCGGCCTACAGCTTGAAACGCTGCCCATGGCCACGTCCCAACTTTACCTGCCGGCACGGAAACGGCGGCCGCCCGAAGAGCGAGAGGTCGAGATCAGGCTCCCCGATCCGGCGATGGCGCTCTATTTGCGCGCGGTCGATCTCTTCCAGATGCGCGTCGGGATCACGCCCGAGCGCCTTGCCGCCTATGTCGAGCGCGCGATGGGGACGCGGGAAGAACTCGCTGCCGCTGAGTTCCCGGTGAGCGATTTGGACGACTTCCTGGCCTTCGAACGGCTGCACGAAGCCGGCCTGGCGCCGCTGAGTGATCGTTTTGATTATGAGGAATTGAACGGGACCGTGGCCAACGATTGGATCGAGCGCCGAAACTTCGTCGTGCGCCGCAAGCTGGAGACGGTCGATGGCTGAACTCAGGGAGGTTGCAAACCTGCTCGATGGCGCGAAGGTCACCGAAGAAGAATTGCAGACCGCGCTTCAGGCGCTGCTGTTTCATCAGTGCCTCTATGAAGACTGGCCCTATCCACCGGCCTATCGCCTGATCGTCCGGCATTTCGCGACGGTCCAGTCGATCGTGCGCGCATTTGGCTACCGGCTCGTCAATCACGCCGTGGCCGGCATGGTGGTGCTCGAAGCGGATGGCGTCGTCTACGGCGTGCATATGGCGCGGCTCAAGAAGGACGAGACGATCGCCCTGCTGATCCTGCGCCTGCTCTATGCCGAGGGCATCAGCTCGCTCGACGAACGCGGCCGTGTGTATAGCAATACCGACGACATTCACGATCGGCTGCGAACGGCGGGTGAAGAGCCGCCAGCCATGACGCGGCTGGTGGAGATCCTAAAAGGGTTCCAGCGCAAAGGTCTGGTACGCCTCGGCGAACATGATCCGGAAGAAAAGATCCTCCAGCTTCAGATCATGCCCGGCATTACCGTGCTCGTTCCGGATGTCTATGTCGAAGCCGTGATCCTCTGGCTCGAACAGCGCGCATTTGGTGAAGAAGCCGACGCGCAGCAGCCGGCCACCGACTCGATGCTCGCGCATCTTGCCGACTATCGCGCCAATCTCGGCGCAGAGCCGGTGGAAAGCTCTGATATGGCCGACGAGGCAGACGCGCAGGACGATCCCAATGCATGAACTTGAGCGTATCGTCCTGCACCAATGGGGTGTGCTCGCCAGCCAGGATATCGACCTGCGCGGCAGTGTCGCGATTCTGGGGCCGACCGGCGCCGGCAAGAGCACGATCATCGATGCGCTGCAGGTGATCATCACCGGCGCGAACACCAATTTCTATGACCTCAACAAGTCGACGGGCGGACGCAATGAGCGGCGCATTCGCGATTATTGCCTCGGCTATGACAGCCATATTTCCACCGATGGTCCCGCCCGCGATAGCGCTGACTCGCTGATCGCCTTAGTCTTTCGTGATCGTCAGTCAGGTGCGCCGATCACCATTGGCCTGATCCTGTCGGCCTATAAGGACGAGGCAAAACATGACCTGCGCGCGCGGTTCGTGGCGCCGGGCCTTGGCCTCAGGCTCGACCAGTTGGTCGAGGTGCGCGACGATAATCGCCGGGTCATGCCCGTCGCGGCGCGACTGCTCGACCGGTTGAAGGTGCTTTGTCCGCAGTTGCGCAACCACCTCGGTACCGCGATCGGCTATGTCGATGATTATCTGCTGGCGATGCGCCCGCGCAGTGCGGCCCCGGATTCCAAACAGGTGCTGCGGAATTTCAAGGAGTCGATCGCCTTCGAGCCGATCGATGACCCGACGAAGTTCGTGCGCAAGCATATCCTCGAAGAAGACAATATCGACGTCGATGGACTGAAAGGTTCGATCGAGCGCTATCGTTTCCTCGAAACCGAGGTGAAGAAGCGCGAACAGCAGCTCGCCGAGATTGCCGAGGCGCGGCAACGCATGCAGCTTTGGGCGCGGCATCATGTCCGCCATAATGTCTTGCGGTTCGAGATCGCTCATGGCGATCGCCGCCGCCTCGATCTGGTGCTAGCACGCATCACGCAAGACCGCGGGGTTCTCGCGCAGGACCTCGCCCGCGAGCTACGCTCGCGCCAATTGTCGCTCGGCTATATCGAAGAGTGCCAAACCAACATCCTCCGGCTGAAATCGGTCCTCGCCGAATCCGGATCGAGTCAGTTGCGCTCGCTCGATATCGAGCAGGAAGCGGCGCAGGCCAAGCTGCGCGGCGGCAAGACAGCCGCGATGCGCCGATTGACCCAGCTCACGCGCCTGGCCGAACTCTCGAGGATCGCCGACCGCATCCCGAACGTCTTTCGTGCGAACCTTGCCGCGGCGTCGAGCTTGCTCGCGCTGACTCGCGGTCGCGGCGCCGAACAGCTCGGCGCGGTGGATAGCGAACTGGTTGCGCTCGAACCGCAGGTTCTTGCTCTTACCGGCGCGCGCCAGAGCTTGCAGCAACAGGAGGAAGCGCTCCGGGTCGAGCTTGGCCGGACCAAAGCGCGGATGGATGAGCTGGAACAGGGCCTCCAGACCGCGACCGACGGCGCGATCTTATCTCGTCATGTTCGCGACTTCATGCGGCTGCTTGCCGCTGACGGCATCAGCGCGGTCGCGCTTCCCGACATCGTCGATGTGTCGGACCCGGCTTGGGCGATGGCGCTTGAGATGCTGCTCGGCGCCAATCGCGAAGCCTTGATCGTGCCGAGCGAACGCCTCTCGGACGCCTTTGGTATCCTCTATCGCGAACGGCGCGACCTCCATGGCTGCCGCCTGATCGATACGCGCAAAACGGCTGCGTGGCGCGGCAGCGTGTCGTCGAACTCGATCGCCGCGATCCTAGTGACGGAAAATCCGGATGCGCGCGCCTTCATCGAACGGCAGGTCGGGCGCTTCGAGCGCGCGGAGACCGATGATGACCTGCGGCGCATGGAACAGGCGATCACCAAGCGCGGCAAGACAACCGCCGGCATGGGACTGCGGGTCTATCAGGACCTGCAACCCAAGTTCGGTAAGACCGCGCAAGCATCGGCGGCGCAGCGCGACCGGGACGAACTGGCCGCCTTGTCGCAGAACTATTCGGCCATTTCGACCATCCGCGACGCCATACTCGCCGGGCTGGCGGCAATGGCGGCGCTGGTCGATGATCCCGCGGACGTGTTGGCGGTTGCGCTCGGTGATATGGCGGAAGCCGAGGCAAGGCTGCGCGGCACCGCCAAGGCCCGCGAGCAGGCGGAAACGCTCGAGGTCAAGCATACCCGAGCCGAGATCGCCGATCTTGAAAGCGACATCAAAGGCTATCGCCAGGAGATTGCGGACGAGATCGAACCGCGCATCAAGGAATTGCAGGAGAAAGATACCCGGCTTCAGGTCCAGGCCGGCGTTGCCGACAAGGAGCGCACGACCCGCGAAGCCGAAGAAGCCGTCGCGGTCGAGCGGGAGGGCGGCGAGCCGATCGCGACGCTGATCGAGATTGCCGAGATCGATGATGTGATCGACCATGCGACCCAGCGCGTAGCCGTGCTGATCGACCTGTCACCCGCCGAAAAGGACCCGGTCGCGCGCTTGGCGGATCATGTCGCGCAGGCCCGCCGCGACGCTGAGCAACTGCCGCGACTTGCCGATGAGAGCGTCAAGCGGGGCCGCGCGCTCTACGGCAAGTTCGTCCAGGATTATCTGGGCGCCTCGCCGCTGTTCGACGACAGCGATATCGCGATCCTGCGCTGGTGCCAGACAAAGGAACGGCAGCTTGAGCAGGACGAACTGCGGCAATATCGCCAGGCCTTCGAGGATGCCCGTATCCAGATGGAAGCGGACCTGACCGAAGGGCTGATCAACCGGCTCTCGGACAAGTTTCAAAAGGCCCGCTCGCAGATCGAGCGCCTCAATCGCACGCTCCAGGATCGTCACTTCACCGGCCAGCGCTATGCATTCCGCTACCATATCAATGCGGCAATGAAGCCGATCCATGCGCTGGCCGAAGCCATCGCCGATAAGCCGCGTGTGGGCTTGTCGATGCTCGACGATGTCGATCTCGACCCCAAGGTGCGCGAAGGGTTCCGCGAACTCGAACGGCGCCTGTCCGACGAGGAACTGGTCAAGGACTTGCGAGACTATCGGCGGTTCTACGACTTCGATCTGCACATGACCAATGACCGGGGCCAGGAAACGACACTGTCGAAACGATCGGTGACCGGATCGGGCGGGCAGAAGCAGGCACCTTATTATGTCGCGGTCGGCGCGGCGATGGCGGCCGCCTATTATCCCAAGACGAGCCATGGCGAACCTGAGGGGGCCGGCCTCGTTGTGTTCGACGAGGCGTTCAACAATCTCGATGCGCCCAACACGCAGGCATTGCTCGCCTTCTTCCGCGATCTCAGCCTCCAGCCGGTGATTGCGGCGCCGGAGAAGGTGCGCGCGATGTTCCTCGAAACCGTAGATACGATCGTGTCGGTCAACCGGCATCCGGCGACGCAGGAGCCGGTCGTCACGGTGACCTACCCCAGATTGGAAGCGCGACAGGCGCTCATGGACGCCAATCCAGCGCATCGCGGGATCGAGGCGTTCCGGCCGCTGGCGCAAGATGCGGCGGAATGAAGCGTGATGGCAATCCGACGCGCCTGCTGAACAGGCTTATCGACGCGCACGAACGGCAATCGGACCGGACGCGGCGGATCATCGCGCGCCCGGCGCAAGCCTTTGCGGACAGCGGCGCGCGCGATGGGCTGATTGCGGGCCTTACGGCAGCGCGGGAGGCAGGTGCGGTGCTCCTCGAATGGGACCGCGATGCACCGCATCTGGTCGCGCGGGTCATTCTTGCCGATGCGGACATCTTGTATCGGCACCTCGGGCGCACCCCATCGCCGGCGCTTACAGCTTCGGCGATTGCCGGGCTGGCCACGATCTCGCCGAACAGCGAGATCGGCATCGAAATTCTGGAGGCGGTGCGTCACCGCTGGCAGGCTGGTGCGGCCTATCTTGGGCTTGGCCCGGACAAGCTCGACGATGCACTGGCGCTGGTGCGTGCAGCGGACGCGGCTTTTGCCGATCTGGGCGAGGCGCCGCTACCGTTGCGTACGAGGTCGGCGCGGCTGCTCGGCGACAGCAAGGCGCTCGAACGCCAGCTCAGCCGGCTCATTGGCCACCTCAAACGCAGCGGCCGGCTTGAAAATTCGCTCGACCGCAAGGCGGCGCTCGATGCGCTTGGGCTCGCCAAATTTCCGCAACCGGTACTGGTCGCGGGGCCGATCAAGATTGCGAACATGGGCGCCGACCGACTGCCCTATCTCGGCATTCCGCCCGAATCCCTGGAGTCCATTTCGCTGACACGGCCGGTGCGATCGGTGCTCACGATCGAAAATCTGGAGAGCTTTCACCGCCATGTTCGCGAGGCGCGCGAGCCGGATGGGGTCGTGGTCTATTGCGCTGGATTTCCGCCGCTCGGCGTCGTGAGGATCGTGCGCCATCTGATGCAGGCCGCGAACCTGACCATCTTGCGTCATTGGGGCGATATCGATCCGGGGGGCATCCGGATCGGCCGCTATCTCGAAGAGGCGGTGGGGCTGCGCGTACGGCCGCATTTGATGTCGGAGGCGCTGGCGCGGGCGCACGGCAAGCGGCAGGCTTCAACCGCGATCGTCATGCCAACGGATTCCGCTTTCGCCGGCCTCGCGCAATTCCTGGCCTCCGAAGACGCGCACTGGCTCGAACAGGAAGTTCTGGAGCCAGCTTGTGTGCAGTCGATCGAATGAAAGGCGGGATGGCAGAGACCTATACTGGATTTCTCGTGCCATGCGCGAGATCGAGGCTCGTTATCTGGCATGCCATCATATATTTGACGCGACAGAATCTTGGGAGGGGGATGGTATGACGAGCACGCAACTATGGTTAATGGCGATTGCTTAATGGCGGACAGCGATGCGATCGAGGCGCAACGCGAAGCGACGGCCACGATCCGCGGCTATATCTATCAGTTCGACGCCAGCATTCTCGCGGTGCTTGGCGCAACGAGCGACGAGACGGTGACGGTCGAGGGCGTCGAAGATTTCGACGTTCTGGCGGGTGAGACTGACACGCACGGTCAGGTCAAATATTATGAGGCGCAAAAGCTCACCAACGCCACCGTCCGCGATGCGGTGCTGCCGATGCTTGAGGGCTTTCTGCGCTATCCGGCCGACATGCGGAAGCGGAAGCGCTACGTCCTGTACGGCCATTTCAAACAGGCACCCGAAACCGCTCCGACCTATTGCCTCGCGGACATGCAGCATATTCTTATCCAGCGCCCGTACCGGGTCGACGCGGCGACCGGCGAAAAGGTGCGCGTCGAGGTCAATCTGCAAAGCAAAGTCGGTGCGACGGATGATGAGATTTCGGATTTCTGCAGCCGCTTTTCCGTCAAGCTCAGCGAAGCCTTCGATGCCCACCGCGCCCGTGTCATCGCGGAGCTGGTCAGTGCCCTTGGCGTCTCGAAGCTGGAGGCCGAACACTATAGCTATCCTTCTGCCCTGACGGCCATGGCCGCCCTGTCGTCGGTCACGACAAAGTCGGCGCGCACGACCAACCGGGCTGCATTCCTGCAGCTTATCCGCCCCAATGTCGCGATCTATTCTGCCTGGGCGCTGCGCGAAGAAGGCGAGAACACCTACTGCAAGAAGATTCGCGAGCTGCATTTCGCGCGCTTGAACATCGACAGTCGCGAGCGCTTTTTCATCCTGACCCTCGCCCAAACCGATAGCATCGACGAGCTGCATGAGTTGGTTCAGCATATTATCGGCAGGTGGAGCAGCCACCGGATGGGCAGGACGCCCGCCAAGGAACGCTACGCACCGTTTTTCTTCCTGCCGGGCGTGACGGCGGCGACGCTGGCGGCTCTCAAAGGGCGGCTGGTGGGCGACGGCCACAAGATCACCGACGGCTTCGCCTATCACGGCGCTGCGTTCTCGACGGACCATCTGATGCTGCCGCAGACGCGGGACTATCCAGTTTCGGCGCGGTTCGTCGGCAGTGCTGAGGAGCTTGAGGCGGCGCTTGCTGCGGCCAAGCGCGCGCGGCTGGTGATCCAACTCCATGTTGGCGATCCGCACGATGTCGCGCCGGCGATCCAGCAGATTGCGATACCCATCAACAGCGCCAGCATGGCCAGAAAGATCGTTTAAGGGGTGAGGCATGAGCGGCGAGGAAGACATCAATGCCGAGGTCGTCTCGGTTTTTCCGAACAAGGTTCGGATCGCGGTGGACGATCTGGCGTCCTTTCAGATCGCCGAGCAGTCGCTGCGCGTCGGCTCGTTCCTGAAGATATCGGACAATGACGATGTATCGCTGATCTGCATCATCGAGAGTTTCGCGATCGAGCTGCGCGAAAAGCGCGACGATACCAAGCGGGTCTATATCGTCGAGGCCTATCCGCTCGGCACACTGTGTGGCGGCGTGTTTCGCCGCGGTGGCGATGAGCTGGCCATCCCGCCGAAAAAGGTCGTGCCCGCGTCGCGCGCCGAGATCGCGGCGATCTACGCTAATGCCTTTGCGGAAGCGCAGCGTTGTTGCTTTTCGACGCTCACGCGTCAGCGCGACGTCAAGGTCCCTGTCCATGGCGATCGCTTCTTCAACAAGCATATCGCCGTCGTCGGCGCGACGGGTTCGGGCAAGTCGTCCAGCGTGGCGACAATCCTTCAGGAAGCGACCTCGGCTAAGGCCAGCGAATATACCGGCCTCAACAATTCGCACATCGTCATCTTCGACATTCACGGCGAGTATAAGTCCGCGTTTCCGAGTGCGAACCTACTCAGCGCCGACGATATCGTCCTCCCCTATTGGCTGCTCAGCGACGGAGAAATGGAGGACATGTTCCTCGAATCCGGTGACAGCAACAATTACAATCAGGAAGCTTTGCTGCGCACTCTGATCACGCATTGCAAGGAGATGGCAAACCCGGGCGCGGTCAAGGTGAGCTTCGACAGCCCGGTGCCCTACGACATCACCCATCTGCAAAACTGTCTCGCCAACTTGGCGCGCGAGACCAAGGATGCCAGCGACCCGCTCACCATCGAAACCAAGGCGGGCGTCGTCACAAGTTTTGCCGATGAGGGCACGCGGCTAACGGCCTATGCTCAAGCGCTGATCGACTTTGCCGCCACGAAGCATTCGAAGATCAACAAGGGCCCCTATGCCGATGGCAGCATCGACAAGTTCGTGCGGCGCATCGCGGCCAAGATCGGCAATCCGCGCCTCAATTTCATGTTCGGCGATAAGGCCGCGAAAGCCACGCTGGAAGACGTGCTTCGCCAGATCACGGGCTATGAGAAGACGAGCAGCGCCAATGTCACGATCATCGATCTGTCCGGCATCCCGTTCGAGGTGCTCAGCATCACGGTCTCGCTGGTGACGCGGCTCCTATTCGATTTCGCCTATCATGCGCGCCGGACGAGCGGCACCTGCGAAACCCCGTTCCTGCTGGTGTATGAGGAAGCGCATAAATATGCGCCGCGCAGCGATCTCGCGCGGTTCAAGGCCTCGCTCAATTCGATCGAGCGGATTGCCAAGGAAGGCCGCAAATATGGGGTCAGCCTGCTGATCTCCAGCCAGCGCCCGTCGGAGATTTCCGAAACGATCTTCTCCCAGTGCAGCAACTTCCTCGCTATGCGCCTTACGAACCCCGAGGATCAGGCCTATGTGAAGCGGCTGTTGCCCGACACGCTCGGCAATCTGACCGCTGGCCTCCCGGCGCTTGAACAGGGCGAGGCCCTGCTCATCGGTGATGCCGTCACAATGCCGTGCGTGGTCTATGTCAGGCCATGTTCGCCCCAGCCGTCGTCAAATGACATCCGCTATTACGAAATTTGGAAAAATCCGTGGCATGCGGCCGGCTTCTCGGTCAGTTTCGACCAATGGCTCAAATAGGCGCTGCTGCCTGAACAATCCAGTCGACGATGATCGGGATCGGGCCAACTTGAGCTTGGCGTCCTCGCCTTCGGCAAAGGTGTTTGTGGCGGTCAATTGCGCCTGCGCCGTCGCCATAGACGTCCAGTCGATGCTGTGCGTGCAGGCCTGCGCGGCACCCAGCATACGGATGAGTGGATCGGCACGGCCGCTCTGCGAAAAGGCCTTTAGCGCGCCGATATAGTCGAAGCGATAGGCGGTCGGGATGATGATCCGCTCCTCGCCGGCCGCGACAAACTCGGCGTTTATCATGATACGACCGACCATTGCTATCGGCGAAGGGATGCAATTCGTTGACGATGATCATCATGAACATGGCGCGCTGGAACGCGTCGTCGAGTACCTCCAGGAAGTCGAAGCCCTGTTCGAGCGTGCCCTCGACGAGATCCGGCGCGACAAATTGCGTCATAGCTGCGGGAATAGCGGACAGTCTGCACTTGGTGAGCAAAAATATAGCTCTGGGTGTCCGGGAAGGGTCGAGAACAACGAATAGGCCGATACCGCGCGTTTCATGCAACCATGCTCTTGCCGTCGGTGAGAGCAGCGGTGGGCGATGCACCAGCGAGATAGGCTGCGAGTTCGTGTTCGATGCCCTCGGGACTGTCAGGAATTCCGTGTGTGGGCAGGCGGTCGATCATCAGGCCGCCATGGCTCTGATGAAGCGTTCGCCGAAGATCACGGCAAACTGTGCCTTTGCCATGGTCCACTCACGTGGTGGCATCTTCCA
>NZ_SMBO01000010.1 GCF_004342985.1 Novosphingobium sp. PhB57 | reverse complement strand
ATTGTCCATTCGTCTGCTCCACGGTTGAGTAGTGTCTCTGTGGAATGCTGAAGATGGGCAGCCGGTGCCGGGGCATGCCCCGGCACCGGCTTAACCGTCCCGACCCGAATGAATTTCCAGACCTGTGGTTACACAACCCGATAAGCGATGACGAGGTGCATGTCCCTGAGATGATCTGGGTTATGGAACGATTCTTCCAACAAGAGATGCTGCGAGCACCAGCATGACGACGCCAACGATGGCATCGAGAACCTTCCAAGCCACAGGTCGTGAAAAGATCGGCGTCAGGATGCGGGCGCCATATCCGAGAGCCGCGAACCAGCTGATGCTGGCGGTCGCTGCGCCCACCACAAAGACTGGCCGCAGTTCGGGCTGCTGCGCGGAGCCAGCAGCGCCCATCAGCAGGACTGTGTCTAGGTAGACGTGCGGATTGAGGAATGTGAATGCTGCCGTCGCGCCCAGCGCGCTCCCGAGGGTGATCCGCCCCGGCGCAGTTACAGACAAGGCTTCTGGAGCCATCATTCGCTGAAACGCCTTGATGCCGTAGCAGGCCAGGAACGCGGCGCCGCCGATGGTCAAAGCCATGGTCAGTTTTGGCACGGCACCTAGCAGCGCCCCAACGCCGCCAACGCCCGCGGCGATCAACAGAGCATCAGCGCAACCGCAGAACAAAACGATGGGGCCAACATGCTCGCGCTTCAGGCCTTGGCGCAGAACAAAAAGGTTCTGCGCGCCAATGGCCATAATCAAAGCTGCCGATATGGCGAAGCCGGTAAGGAATGTTGCCAGGATGCTGTGCATTGGAGACACATGCCGATTTCATGTGTTTAAGGGAAACTTGTTCTTCTTAATTGGATGAAGCATAGCTAATCCATGCTTGATTATCCCGCTCTTGCCGCTGTCTCCGCCGTCGTACGCGAAGGAACCTTCGAGCGGGCGGCTGAAAGGCTCGCTGTTACGCCGTCTGCAGTGTCCCAGCGGATCCGCGCACTTGAGGAACGTTTGGGCATTATCCTTATCGTGCGAGGGCATCCTTGCCTGCCTACCGATCTTGGCCGCAAGCTCTGCGCCCATGTGGATCAGGTGCAGCTTCTGGAAGCGGATTTAGCCCCCGTTTTATCGATCGCAGGCGATCAATTGGGCCCCCCCGTCACGCTGAAAGTAGCGGTCAACTCGGACAGCATCGCAACATGGTTTCCCGAGGCGGCTGCCAAGTTCGCCCGCGATACAGGCTATCTTTTGGAGTTCCTCATCGAAGACGAGGCCCACACGGCGGACCGGCTTCGTTCCGGTGAGGTTATTGCCGCTGTTTCGTCAGATCCAGGCACTGTCCAGGGATGCAAGACGATCGAATTGGGCAGCCTCCAATATCTGGCTTGCTGCAGTCCTGAATTTGCGCAGCTGCACTTTCCCGATGGCGTCTCCGAAGACAGCCTTCGCCGCGCACCGTGCCTGCGTTTCGATCGCAGGGATGGCTTACAGGCGCGTTGGGCTAGCGAAACGCACAGGATCGAACTCGATGGGCCAATGCATTGGGTGCCATCGACCTTCGGCTTCCTGAACTTCGGACTTGCAGGCATGGCGTGGGGCTTGCACCCGGAAATTTTAGCAAAACCTCAAATAGCCGCGGGTCTGCTTGTCGAACTGACACCTAGTACGCCTCTAAACGTGAAGCTATACTGGACCGTCACGCGGTTACACGCTTCCGCGCTTCAGACATTTACAGACACCGTTCGCGGAACGGCGAAAGAGCGGCTGTTTCAAACCTAATGACATTGACACGCTGAATTTTCTCATTGAGAAATCGGGCGGAGTATCCCTACGTTCCATCTCGGGCGCGGCGGGCAGGAGGTACAGTGCTAACTTCTTCAGCGACCAAACTCCATGACTCGCCTCCGCTTGCTTATGGGAGAACGTAGACGACCGGATTTGTCGAACGCCGTCGTTTAGGAGCTGCTTCCGTATCAACTGCTTTGTCTTACTTCCCCGCGTTCGAGGGTAAGGCAGATCGAACCAATTTCATCCATTCCGGCACCATAGCAGGTACGTCAGTTTACTTTAAAACTGTTTATTGTGTAGGAACTCGAAAAAGCGGGGCCAAGGAACAACGTCCGCGTTAAAGCCAGCGCATCCGCGCTGATTGGTAGCACCCGATCTCGGGGATCATCTCTATTAGCCGGGCCCGCGGAACCCGACGCCCGCCTTCACGCTGCTACTCGAGGCGTTGCGCCTGCAAACCTGCGAGGATTGCGGGGCGTCAGCCGCCCTCGCTCCAGTTCGCGCGCTCGCCGAGGATCTGCGCGACCGCGTCCATATTGTCGCTGCCCCAATTGCAGAGCGGCTCCAGGGCCTTGGCCAGACTGTGCCCGAGCGGCGTCAGTGTATAATCGACGCGTGGGGGCAACTCCTGATAGTCCTTTCGCGTGACAATGCCGTCCGCTTCCAGCTCCTTGAGCTGCTGGATCAGCATCTTGTCGCTGACCCCCCGCACCGCGCGTTTGAGTTCGCCATAGCGGTTAGGCCCCTGGATCAGAAAGTAGATGATCAGCGGCTTCCACTTGCCCGCGATCACTTTAAGCGTCGCGTCGAGGCCGCAGGAGAACCCGGGGACGCTATCGAGTATCGTTGCCATAATTGATACTTACCAAAAGGTGCATACTTGTCGATAGGTAGGTGAGCTGCCAGCTACGATCAACTTCATAACGAAGAGGATACGAGCATGAACAGATTGGATGGCAAGGTTGCTGTGGTGACGGGCGGAGGTACGGGTATTGGGTTCGGAACCGCGCAGCGTTTCATCGAGGAAGGCGCCTTCGTCTACATCACCGGCCGCCGGCAGGAGAAGTTGGACAAGGCGGCCGCCAAGCTCGGGCCCAAGGCCCGCGGAGTGCAAGGATCGGTGACCGAGCAGTCCGATCTTGATCGGCTGTTCGGGACGGTGAAGGCTGAGCATGGCCGCCTCGACATCCTTGTCGCAAATGCCGGGTTCGGTGAGTTGGTGCCGCTGGGGCAAATCACCCGCGCGCAATATGATGCTGCCTTCGACGTCAATGTGAAGGGCGTCCTCTTCACCGTCCAGGCCGGCCTGCCGCTGATGGGACCGGGTGGTTCGATTATCCTGACCGGATCGACCACGGGGGTCATGGGAACGCCAGCGTTCAGCGTCTATTCTGCGAGCAAAGCGGCGGTGCGCAATCTCGCGCGGAGCTGGGCGCAGGATCTGCGCGGGACCGGCATCCGGGTGAACGTGCTCTCGCCCGGACCGACGTTGACCGAGCTTGCGAGCGAGGCAGTCGGCAAGGAAGCGATGATCGAGATGGGAGCCGGTACGCCGATTGGCCATTTCGGTGATCCGTCCGAGATCGGCGCGGTTGCGGCCTTTCTCGCGTCGTCGGACAGCAGCTTTATGACCGGCAGCGAAGTGTTCGCCGATGGTGGGCTTGCGCAGATTTGAGCAGCGTTTCGCTTTTCCTCTTTAATCGTCCGGCCATCCGATAGGGGTCGGACGTCGACAATTGGGAGCTACGGCCTTGAAACGAGCGACGGGTTTTGGGCCGATAGGGGAATGTCGGATTCCGAGCGCAGAAATCGGGATAGCTGCCGATCTACGCCGGCAGCAGGCGACCAGCTGCGGCTGCTCTTTGCTCACCGGAGGAACGACGGGATTCACCGCTAGCGGTCCTTTGCCTGCCACCGATCGAGGTGGTCAGTCAATTACCGGTTCCAAGCGAGTGATCTTCAATCGAGAAAGGCTGACATGGGTGGAAAGCCGACCTATGCGTGCCAGCTTTCCAACCATTTGATCTTTCAAATCAAGAAGTATCAATCGTTATCACGTTCCATTTTAGTGATTGCGCCCGAGCGAGGATCAACATGGAAATCGTAGTTGACGTTGGCCTTCGTAGCTTCGCCTTCCCAATGCCCATCATCTGCTTCCAGCTTCGTGACTCTATAGCCCCGCTCCAACAGCATGCTCTTTACTTTCTCACTACTGATCCATCCTTTTCCGGGCATATCAGCTAATGCTGGGCTCGAAAAACAGACGGCGGTTACAGCGATAAGCAGCAACTTTTTGATCATAGCTTTCTCCTTTGATCTGGAGAAATCGCTTAGCCATCCGACACGTTCCACTATCTTCCCATATGTCCACCACGAGGAAGCTTTTCGCTCAGACGTGCGCTATGGGGCGTACCCCTCAGGCCGCTATGGAGCGCGGCCCGAGGGTTGCTGAATAGCCGACAACGGCGCAAAGCGGCGTTCGATCGGAGTATTTGGCAACGCTAGATATTCACCTTAAGCGAACGTGACAGGCCGCATGGCAACTGCGTCAATAGAATGGATAGAACGAGGCGGGCCAGAGGTGGGCTTCCAGACCTCCGACCCGTCCATCGTCAGTTGCTGCTGGCAGCCGGGTTGTCGAGCTTGGCCATCGCCGCCTCCAGCGCCTTGTGCATGCTCAGCGTATCCGCCGCCTGGCGCGGGGGATAGGCCTTCAGGCTGGCGAGGTGCTCGGCGATGAAGGGGGTACCGGCGGTCGGCGCCCAGAGCTTGTTGGCGAAGAATTTGCGGCCGATGTAGCCCCATTCGTGGCTTTCCGGGTCCATCTTCTCCATCGGGTCCATGCGCAGGTGGAACAGGTACGGCACGGAAGGATAGGTCTTGTCGTTGAACCAGCTGCCCTCCTTCTTGACGCCGATGTGCATCTTCCAATTGTTCACCCGGATCGCGGTCAGCTCGGTTTCGTCGTAATAGAAGTAGGCCCTGCGCGCCGATACCTTGCTGGCTCCCTTCCACATGTCGAGCTGGTTGAAGCCGTCGAGATGGACCTTGTAGGTCAGCTCACCCGCCAGCTTGGTGCCTTCGAGCAGCTTTTCCTTTATGTCTGGCAGTCCGGCCGCCGCCGCGAGCGTCACGTAGACGTCCTCGTGGTTCTGCACGCCATTGCACCAGCTTCCCGCCGGGATGTTGCCCGGCCAGCGCGCCAGCATCGGCACGCGCACGCCGCCTTCCCAAGTCGTGCCCTTCTCGCCGCGGAACGGGGCATAGCCGCCGTCGGGCCAGAGCATCATCTCGTTGCCGTTATCCGTCGAATAGATGACGATGGTGTCGTCGGCGAGGTCGTTATCGTCGAGCCACTTGAGCAGCACGCCGACCTGTTCGTCATGCTCGATCATCTTAGCGCGCACCACGTCTTCCTCGGCGCGGCCTTCGTCGACGGCCATCTGCACGTACTTCTTCTGAGGGTGCGAATGGATGTGGATCGCGGTGGTGTTGAACCAGCAGAAGAACGGGCCTTCCTTGTTGCGTTCCAGCCAGTCGATCGTCTTGTCGACTACCTCGCCGTCGAACGTCTCCATCCGCTTGCGGGTGAGAGGGCCCGTGTTCTCGATCTTCTGCTTGCCGCGCTTGCCAAAAACACCGTCGTCGGTCTCATCGAACTCGTCGGTCGCCCAGGCGTGAAGTACGCCGCGTGGCCCGTACTTCTTGAGGTATTCGGGGTTCTTCTGGCCGGGGTAGTCCAGCTCCTCCGGCTCTTCCTCGGCGTTGAGGTGGTAGAGGTTGCCGAACCATTCGTCGAAGCCGTGGACGGTGGGCAGGAAGTCGTTGCGGTCGCCGAGGTGGTTCTTGCCGAACTGGCCGGTCTTGTAGCCGGCGACCTTCAGCACTTCGGCAAGGGTCGGGTCTTCCTTCTGGATGCCGCGCGGAGAACCCGGGATGCCGATCGTGGTCATGCCGGTGCGGACCGGCAGCTGGCCCATGATGAAGGCCGCGCGTCCGGCAGTGCAACTGGGCTGGCCGTAATGGTCGGTGAAGATCATGCCTTCGCGAGCAAGGCGGTCGATGTTGGGCGTCTCGCCCATCATTCCGTGAGCATAGGCCCCGACATTCCACATGCCGATATCGTCACCCCAGATGACGAGGATGTTGGGCTTTCCGTTAGGCATCGTTGATACTCCGCTGAGCGAGGGGCTTGAGCAGAGGCAAACTAGTGGTCTGCGGGGCAGGTTCTATGGGGGATAACACCCAGATTGGAGGAAATCAGGACGCACTTGAATTTTCGGCGTTACAGCGCCGGTTCTGAAAGACGCATGTCCGCCATTCGCGATCGTAAGATGATACCGACCTATCTGGTCACTGCCATTAGCGCACCTGTCTGCTCCGCTTACGAACTCTGTTGGCAAGGAAGCGGACGTTCGGCTCCTAGGGATCTGGTATCAAACGTGGGACGACCGACAAGGGCGCCAGAGCAGCCGCCACGCTGTTGGGCGTCACGGCAAGGAACCAACCATTTTCAGAATCAGTGCCCTCTGCAACGTCAGGGAGGCCTCCACGTCCTCCTCAAGGTATCTGACCGTGCTTTCAATCCTGGTGTGCCCAAGCAGAATTTGGCCCGCACGAAGGTTTCCAGTTGCCTTGTAGATGATCGGCGCCTTGGTTCGCCGCAGAGAATGGGTCCCATAGCCTTCGCCGGATAGGCCCGATCCGGGTCACCCATTCATCGGCAGGGTGAGCATACGGCCTGGTGCTAAGTGGGCTGGGTGATCGGTGCGGCTAGGAAAAGCAAAGTCCTCCAAGGATCCTCCTCGGAGTTCGAGCCATTTGAGAAGGCTGGCGCGAGCATCGGTCATCACCTCGAACTGAACCGGCCAGCCGTTCTTCTGCTGTACGACCGTTGCCCGTGTTCGAATTTCCGATCGCAAACGATACACTTATTCTGATCTGCATCAGATCGTATCCGCGAAGCTTTCTGTCGAGGGCGAGGTCAAAACGAGCAGGTTGCGGACCCGCCCATGCTGGTCGAGAAAGAAGCGAATTGCCAATATCTGACAGGATTTGAGCGCCCGGGTTGCTTCAACCTCGCGTCCGGCGTTCCAAGGTACCCGCTCGCGAGCGGCGGGATCAAACTCTGATTATCCCATGACACATCTACCTGTGGCCCTGACGGCCACAGGTAGAGCGCTTCAGCGCAGGCCGCCCTTTCTGGATGCCGAGCACCTGATTTTCGATCTTAACGCTCTGGTGGTCTGCTTTTTCGGCAGATGTAAACCAGCCTCAGCTATCGCCTTGCCCCCGGTCATCTAGCTGCGCTCGGGTGGAAGCACGTCATTCAATCGCTGATCGCCAGCTGGAAGAACTGCTTCCCGCAAGACAAGAATTCCTGTGGTGAGTTGAAATTTTCCTGCGATATCTGTGGCGCTTGTCGAGACGACAGCGTCAGACATTCCTCCCTTCAGCTTAACTGGACAGCAGGCTCCAAGCCGGAGTCCTGGTGCGTGCAAAAGGAAAGCCATGTCTTTTTCCGTCGTCGCGGCTCGCCGCGCCGGGCGCTGGTCGGCGCCCGTCACATACAGGCAATCGCCCGCGCGCTCCAGCTTGGGCATTATGCACGGCGATTTCGCCGTGAAATCGATCCGGCAATCGCGGTTGCTGATCGGAGCGGCCGTCTCGGCTCTGCTATTCACGCCCCCAGTCGAGGCAAATGCTGACGCCATCGACGAGCGGACTTGGACTCCTGAGGGAACCGCGGAAACGCTACCCCCAACGGACGATGCGCCGGGGCAGGACATCGTTGTCACCGGCATTCGCAGCGGAATCGAACAGGCCGTTCGCATCAAGCGCAATGCCGACAGTATCGTCGACGTCATCAGCTCGGAAGACATCGGTCGCTACCCGGACGTGAACGTCGCGGAATCGGTCCAGCGTATCAGCGGCGTGCAGATCAACCGCACGCGCGGCGAAGGGCGCAGCGTGAACATCCGCGGCCTGCCGGACACATTTACACTGGTCACGCTCAACGGCCGCAGCGTGCCGAATGCGCTCAACGATCTGTTCGCGGGCTTCTCGCGGTCCTTCGACTTCTCGGCCCTGCCACCCGAATTCGTGCGCACACTGGAAGTCTACAAGTCTCCGACTGCCGATCTGGAGGACGGCGGCCTTTCCGGCACCGTCAATGTCCGCACGCCGCGCGCGCTGGATGTCGGTCGCCGCGTGCTCACGCTCTCGGCGCAGGCGGAGCACGAGAGCAACTCCGGTAAGGCATCTCCGCGCGTTTCGGGACTGTTCGCTGACAGCTTCCTGGACGGCAGGCTCGGGATCACGCTCGGCGGGTCCTATACCGAGCGTCGACCCCAGACCCATCAGGTCGAGACCGGCTGGAACACCGTGACCGAAGCGCAGGGCGTGCCGCTCGGCGGGGGCGCGGACGATCTGAACGGTGACGGCCGGATCGATCCAGGCCTACTCGTGCGCATTCCCGGCCTCATTATCCACGATATGTTCACCGAGCGGAACCGACGCCTGAGCGGCATCGCCTCGGTACAGTTCCGGCCTACCGACCAGCTCGAACTCTATGCCGACGTTTTCTACACCCGGGTCAAGGTCGAGGCGGTGCGGCAGGAAAACTGGCAAAACTTCGCGGGATCGGGCGGGGTCATCGCCTCGAAAACGCAGGTTCTGGACGGCGTGGAAACGGCAACCGACTTCACGGTCAGCAATATCGATCTACGCGATGGTGGACGTTACCAGGATCGCAATGGCTATATCCGCTCCCTCGTCTTCGGCGGCAAGTTTGAGAGCGAGGGCTGGACCGTGATCCTCGACGGCTCCGAGCAGCGCTCCCGCCAGGTTCGCAACACCCTCAACATTGCCGACAGCATCACCGGCACCGTCCGCGTCGTTGCCAATCCCGGAGATTCGATCCCAAGCATCACCTATCTCGACGGCTTCGATACGCGTAAACTCGACGCAAACAACTTCCGACTGCTCAGCCTGAACGGTGAACTCGATCGCGTTACCAGCGACCGGCTTCGGGATGTGAAACTTGATGTACGCCGCGATCTTGGTGACCTCGGCGTGACGTCGCTGCGAGCGGGCGTGAAATACAGCGACCGCGCCGTCTATGCCGACAACAAGACTCTGACGATCACCGCTGCCGGCGTGTCCCAGCTCTATGGCGGCCTTCCGGCAGGACCGCTGGCAGGCTCCTTCAGCGCAGCTCCCTTTATGATCCCGATCCGTGCAGGTTCGGGCTCGTTCCTGGGAAGCTACGACGGCGACGCTTCGTTTCCGCGCTACTGGCTGGGCTCCGATGCCAGAAGCTTCGTGAAGAATTTCAGCAAGGAACAGCTGATCGCAGCTGGCAACTACACAAACGACGCTACCGGGATTCTCGACGTCAAGGAAAAGACGCTTGCTCTTTACGGGCGGGCAGATTTGGCTTTCGGCAAGTTGACCGGCAACATTGGCCTGCGCGCGGTCCGGACCAGCCAGACCACGTCCGGAGTCAGCCCCGATCTCAACGGCATCACCGTTGAGGTGGAAACAGGCATGACCACGCGTGTTCCCGCCGCGGCACCGCTGGTCGTAAAGCGTTCCTATTGGGATTTCCTGCCCAGCTTGAACCTGAAGTACGAGGTGACGGACAAACTGCAACTGCGTTTCTCCGCCTCCCGCACGATCACACGCCCCAACCTTGCCGACATTTCTCCCACCACGACGGCTAATGGCAACGGCCTGACCGTTACCCGCAACAATCCCTATCTCGATCCTTTCAGGGCGAACAATGTCGATGCCACGGTGGAATACTACTTCGGGCAGGATGCGCTGGTCGGCGCTTCCATCTTCTACAAGAACCTCGAAAGCCTGATTCGTCGCGAAATCAGCATTCAGTCGCTCCCTGTCTCCTACATTCGCACGACGGGTACGACGACGATCCAGACGGATTTCACCGTGAGCCAGCTTGTCAACGGATCGGGCGTCGACCTGAAGGGCGTCGAACTCTACTTCCAGCAGGCCTTCACCTGGTTGCCCGGTCCCCTGGACGGCCTGGGGGTGATCGCCAACTACACTTTCATCGACAACAGCGATCCCACGCAGCTTACGGCCGCATCGAAGCACAACTACAATCTGATCGGCTACTACGAGAAAGGGCCCGTGGCAGCGCGCCTTTCCTATTCCTGGCGCAGCAAGTATCTCGCCTTGGCCGCCGTGGCGCCGGCCATGGGACGGATCAACCGGGCGTTCGGCACTCTCGATGCGAGCGTCAGTTTCCGAGTGACCCCGCAGGCGTCGATCGTGTTCGAAGCGGTGAACCTGCTCGATCGCGACGAGATCGTGGAATACACCACGGGACTGCCCGCGAACTACCTCGATTCCGGACGGCGCCTTTTTGGCGGCGTCCGCATGACTTTCTAAGGGAGACACGACATGGCTGACAGCTTCGATCGCCGCGGCATATTACTGGGAGGGACCGGGGGGGCGTTCGGGCTTTACTCCTGGGCAGCAGGTGCCAAGACGGCGAGCCTGCCCGTCGCTGCGCAAGATCTTCGTCTGCAACGCCGTCCCGGGGTGAAGCCGAAGAACATCCTGTTCGTCCTGACCGACGATCATCGTTACGATGCGATGGGCTTCATGAAGGCTCAGGATTTTGGCGAAACGCCGACGCTCGACCGCTTGGCGCGCGAAGGTAGCCATTTCCGCAACGCCTTCGTGACGACAGCGCTGTGTTCGCCTTCGCGCGCCTCGATCCTGACCGGACTCTATGCCCACCAGCACAAGGTCGTTGACAACAACCACCCGATCCCGCCGGACCTGATCTTCTACCCGCAGTTCCTGCAGAAGGCCGGCTACGATACGGCCTTCATCGGCAAGTGGCACATGGGCACAGAAGGTGACGCCCCCCAGCCGGGTTTCGATCACTGGGTGAGCTTCAAGGGGCAGGGGACCTACCTGCCCAGCGAGAACGGCCTGAATGTAGATGGCCGCAAGGTGCCGCAAAAGGGCTACATCACCGACGAGTTGACCGACTACGCGATCGACTGGATCGACAAGCGCGATCCATCCAAGCCCTGGATGATGCACCTCGCGCATAAGGCGGTCCACGCGGAGTTCCTGCCCGCCGAACGGCACAAGGGGCGTTATGACAAGGAAGTGTTCCGCTATCCCGAGAACATGAAGGCGGGTGTGCCAGGACGACCGATGTGGGTCGAAAACCAGCGCAACAGCTGGCACGGGGTGGACTATGCCTATCATGGCAACCTCGACATCGCCGACTACTACAAGCGCTACATGGAAACGCTGCTGGCCGTTGATGAAGGCTTGGCGCGCATCATGGACTTGCTCGAGGAGCGCCGCGAACTGGACGATACACTGATCATCTACATGGGCGACAACGGCTTCATGTTCGGCGAGCATGGTTTGATCGACAAGCGCACCGCCTACGAAGAATCAATGCGGGTTCCCTTGCTCGCACGATGCCCTTCCCTGTTTGACGCGGGAACCACGCTCGAGAACGTCGTGGCGAATATCGATATCGCACCGACCATCCTGGCAGCAGCGGGCCTGGAGGCGCCGAGCTACATGGCGGGATCCAACATGCTGCCGCTAGCGCGTGACAAGCAAGCGCCCTGGCGCCAGGAATTGCTCTACGAATACTATTGGGAGCGGAATTTCCCGCAGACGCCGACGGTGCATGCCATTCGCGAGGACCGCTACAAATACGTCCACTTCCACGGCATCTGGGATCTGGACGAACTCTACGACCTGTCCAATGATCCCGCCGAGAACAACAACCTCCTCGCCCAACCGGGACATGAAGCGCTGGTCGAACGGTTGAGCGGCAAGCTCTTTGCGCTCCTGGAGGAAACCGACGGAATGCAGATACCGCTCAGCGTCGATGCTGGAGGGCGTAACGAACTGCGTAGTCCTTCGGGCGCCGGACAGGCACCATTCCCGCCCTCGTTCTTTGTGCCGCAGAAGAAGCGTGGAGCTTGAAGAAAGTCTGAAGCAATAGACTACCTGCCATCTCTGCGCCGAGATCCTCAGCTATTGCTGCCAGGATCCGACCGTCGGCCAGTTGATGGCAGGTTTCCTTTCGTGATTCCTGATTTTCGAACGCACGCAAGCACTAACGCGGACACTGCCGTGCGCAGGCGTAACGCGGCGGTCGGTTTGGGACCGCCAGTACCCGCATGCGGGAGATCCTTCGTCGGTATTGGCTTAAGGCCCTACGTCGGATCCCGAAGTGCGCAGGCGGTAGGCGTGGCCGGACGAAAAGCCCAGCGCCGTCGCTACGGGGTCGTTCCAACTATACGGGTCCGCGCGGATGACGGGCTCGCCGTCCTCGCCGAGCACCACCGTCTGGTAAAGCAGCCTGACCGGAATCTCGTGCGGTAGCTTGACGAACGTCTCTTTGCCGGTCGCACGTGCCCGGTGCCATTCACCGAGAATGCCCTCGTCCTTCGCAAGCATCTCGGCAAATCCCAACGCATCTTCTACCCGTACGCAGCCGTGACTGCGCTGACGCTGGATTTTCTGGAACAGCTGCTTGGCGGGCGTGTCGTGCAGGTAGATCTGGTGCTCGTTCTTCATGTCGAACTTTACGAGTCCCAACGAGTTCTTTGGGCCGGGCTGCTGGACAACCCACCCGTCCTTCCAAGCCATGTTGTTGCGGCGAAGGTAAGCGTTGCCCTTACCTGCGATCTCCTTGGTCTGGATCGAGCGCGGCACTGTCCACGTCGGGTTCGCGACGAGGCGATAGATCGGCGATCCCAACTGCGGTGTCTCGTTGTCAGGCTCGCCGACGACCACCTTGCGACTGTCGGCGACCTTGCCGTCGCGCCAGTAGAGCAGCCGTCCAGCGGCGACGTTGACATCGATGCGCGTAGGGGCGGGATTGCGGTCGAGCCAGCGAAGCCGTTCCATCGCCACGGCCATCGTCCGCGCCCGGTCCGCATTCGACATGTTGAGAATTTCGAGAGCGTCGGCGCCGATGACGCCATCCGGCTTGATCCCGTAGTCGGCCTGCATGCGCTGCACCGCGCGGACCATTGCTGGGCTGTAGCTGCCACCCTGCTCAGCAGATCGATCGAGATAGTCGGAGGCGACCAACTGGCGCGCGATCGCGGGAACCCGGGTGTCGGCAGCGCCAGGCTTCAGCGGCTCGCCCTTATCGGGGATCGCGGAAGCGGGCGCATTGCCCTGTTTACGCAGCGCGAGATAGGACTTCGACAGCGCGCGGTAGCCGTCGTCCTGCGGAGCCAGCCCATCTAGCCATTTATCCAGGTTCCCATCTTTGAGAGCTGCGCCCAGACCATTCAGCAGGTTCGGATTGGGGCGGGCGATGGTATAGACCTCATAGAGCTTGGCCGGATCCGACACCCCTCGGGCCAGAGCCGAGGCGTAAAGCAACGCACTTTGGGTCAGGGCGCGGTCGCCTTCGGCATTGCCCGGCTGACCATCCACAGCGAACTGCACCCGGTCCAGACCATGCGCAGCGCGGCGGCCGATTGCGTCGCGCAACTGGCGGACCGCCCCGTCGCTCCAGTGCACCTGGTCCATGTTGATCGGCGGCGCTTCGTTGGTCTGGGATGTATTGTCGGGCTTCGAATGGCACCCGGGCAGCGCGACCGTCAGGGCCAGCAACGAGCAAGCGATCACACTTCTATGCACACGGATCTCCTGGTAAGACCCGTATGATAACTAATGGAAATCTCGTAGGTTTCATGCTGCCCTAGGCGCGGGCAGCAAAGACCATCCGCCCTTCACCGAGGAAACTGAACACATCGCTGAGCTTATTTTCGCCCACCGCGAAGCACCCCTGACTGCGTCCCAGCTTGCCATGGACGGGGATCATCTCGTCGTTCGCATACCAAGCGCTATGGATTACGATGGCGCGGCTGAGCGCATTGTTGTTGGTCGGGTCGAGCCCCACCAGACGCTGCGACCGACCGTGCTTGCCGGTATAGTAATCGCCCGTCAGAAAGGCGCCCTCACTCGAGGCATTGGAGCCCAAGGCGTTGGAGAACCGCTCGAGGAACCCGGTATGACCTGGGTCGGAGCCAGAGCCGTGCGCGACCAGTAGGCGCGAAGCCTTGCCGCTCACCACATCTAGGAAGTGCAGCCGGGGATCGGAAGATGGCGCGGTGAAATCGACGATGGCCATCCGGTCGCGCGCCTTGACCGAAACGGAGTGTTGGTCGAGCGCGGCGAGAGCCCGGCGCAGAAGCTTCGGCTCCACAGAAAAGCGCGCTGCATCCAACGCCGTCTGCGGCATGCCCGCGGCATTGCGGGCGGTAGCGGGAACTGCGGTCGGGCGGCCCGGGTGTGAAGATCTTAAAAACGGCCTGGTGGCCGGCCCGGAAAGCGCGGCGAGAGCGATTCCCGCACTTGAAATCATTACGGCGCGCCGGTCGGGTCGGAAATTGAGCTTAGGCATGCCTTTTATAATGGGCATATGAATCTGTATTTAAATAGTTTCTGCGCGTTCTTGTTGGAGCACTTCTGCACTTAAGCGGTGAACTGCTCTAAAGTTGCGGCCGGATGTTCAAAATGCTGCGCTGGGAGTGGAACAAATCTTCTGACGGTCAACCTCGAATACGCTTTGCGTAGGTCCACTATCCCGTCACAAGATCCCAAAGATCTCTCGCGGTGCGAACCGTGACAGAGCTTTGATAGAAGGTAAACCTTTGACAGCAAGAGGGCGATTTTCACCCTGCGGCAATGTTAGCGCCTGAAACTAGGGGTGCGAAGCCTTGCCGGCGTTATTCTGTTCCGCCACGTCTTGCTGAGCGCCCTCCGCCGCACCCTCTTTCGCTGCGTCGGCAACCGAATTTTCGAACATCCGTTTGAGGACCCAGCCTACCGCGAAGGTAACTGACGCTGTCACCACCGCGCGAACTGCAGTTTCTTTCAGTGATCGAACGAACTGCTTACGCTGCTGCCGACCCGATTGGCCGGCGACTAGGTCTGCTAGTTTCTCGCGGTTTCGCATGGAAAATCCCCTAAATTATTAGATGATCACCGCATAACGCCCGACTTCAGCTCTGGATGCACCGGACGTTTGAAGCCGTAGCTGGGCGTGAGCAAACTGGTTCCGACCGGGATTGCGACTGACATCTGCGTTCTGGTTATCGCCGCAGACGCTCAAATGCGCGATTACGACCCGTGGGTGCCGAACGATGCTCTCGCTGCGGAAAAGCGATAAACGGGGACAATGGGCCCTTGAAATTATGGCGCAGAGCAGGGGGGCAGATACGGCCGCCTCATGACAGCAATGCTCCGACCAATGGCTCGCCAGCCTGATCTGGTAGACGCGGGGCTGCCGAACACAATTGTTTCTCGGGCGTTTCAATTCAAGGCGAAATCCGGTGAGAGGCGTTTGATGCGACTGCTGAAAGATAATGGACTTACGATCGCCCTCATGGCGCTTTTCGCCTTTTGCATTCTCGGCCAGTGGATCTCGGGGTGGTATGTGGAACTGGAGGATGCCCGGCGCCATGCCCAACCCGAGCTGACACTCTTTGCCTATGCCGTCAGCCCTCAATTCCAGTCCTCGGTGTTCGAGAATTGGGAAAGCGAGTTCCTGCAGATGGCGGCCTACGTCCTGCTCACAGCCTTCCTGGTCCAGCGTGGATCGGCAGAATCCAAGGATCCGGATGCTCCGCCCCGAGACAATGATTTTGACCAGCAGGCCCATGAAGACGGCGCGCCGTCTATCTTGCGCAAAGGTTCGCCATGGCGCGCACTTTACGCTCGCTCGCTTGGCCTGACCTTGATCCTCCTGTTCGTCGCCTCATTCGCAATGCATTGGATCAATAGCGCGCACGCCTCGGCGCAGGAGGCCTTGGAACATGGCGAAACGCCTAAGACCGTGCTTGCGTACCTGGGTGATGCGCAGCTGTGGTTTGAATCGTTCCAGAACTGGCAGAGCGAGTTTCTTTCGACGGCAGTGCTGGTGGTTCTCTCGATATTTCTGCGTCAGCCAGGATCCCCTGAATCAAAGCCGGTAGCAGCGCCAAACTCGCAGACTGGAGATTAAATAATCGAACGAACGGGGAGATGAATGAACAGCATCTGACGCCCCTTCGGATGCAAGCAGTAAATCGGGCATGTGGGCACGTCGTGATATGCTGTCACCTGTCCGGTCTCGATAAGCTGCGCCATATGCCGCCGGCCAGCGTGGGAGTTCGCGGACCGGATCCATTACAGCGTTGCGCGCTTGGCAAGAGCTCCCCCATTCCCTGGGGTTCCCAGCCCCGTCGGGCGAGAGCCTGGCAAGCGTCTCGCGCAATCGTGGATGGGCTATGCCCGATCCAAGAAAGGTCAAACGCGATGCCTGCACTCGCCGGAAGCGAGGCCGGAATAAGCGGTTTGAGCCAGCACTCCGAGTAGGCACGGAGAGCTGATTTCAAGCTCGGCATCGGGCGGCAGCACATCGCCGAGCTGAAAGGCTGCCCGCTGCGACGATGCGAGCACGTCGCCGTAGGAGAACGTTCGGTCCATACGATTGCCTTCCGGTAATGGGCCGCGCCTGCGGTCAGGCCAGTGCGATCGGGCCCACGGCCGTGCTGATGGCGAAGCTGGACGTCAGCGCTGCGAGCACCGCGAGGGCGAAGCAATGTGCGAATGCATGGAGAGACTTGTTCATGAGTATGTGCCTTTCACTCTAAACCCGCCGCCCTTGATTGGGCCGGTGGGATCCTTGTGGGCCCCCTGCATGGGAACCAGCGTGGAAGGCGGCGTGGAAATTGGCGTTTGAAGGCGCATCTGGTAATTTACCACGGCAAGGTAGCGCCGGTGGGGCGATCGGAAGCGCGAGCGATGGAGGGTGGATGAAGGCTCGGATTGCCCTTGATCTTGTCGGCCCCTTGGCGCTCAGGCGCGACGGGCAAACGGTATCGCTTCCTTCTTCACGCAAGACGCGGGCTTTGCTGGCGTATCTGGCCATCGCCAAAAGGCCGGTGCGCCGCGAACACTTGTGTTCGCTGCTGTGGGAGGTTCCCGACGATCCTCGAGGTGCGCTGCGTTGGAGCCTCTCCAAGCTGCGTCCGCTGGTAGACGATGTCCATCGTGTCCGGCTGATCGCGGAAGGGGAGAACGTGTCGCTGGACGGCTCCGATATCGAAGGGGATTGGTTCCGCCTGCGCGATTTGGCCGGCGCAAATGTCTGCACGATCAAGGCCGAGTTGCTGGAGGCCTGTGTCCTGCAAGAAGGAGAATTTCTTGAAGGCGCCGAAATCCGCGCCAGTGAGGCGTTCCAGGCGTGGCTTGTGGCGATGCGCGAGGATACCCGGCGCTGGCAGGTGACGATCCTGCGCGAACTGGTCGGCCGGTTTGCGGAGCAGGACGAGAAGCGTGCGCAGGCCCTCTCGCTCGCGCGGCGCTGGTGCGAGCTTGATCCTTACGACGCGATTGCCCGTACAGCCATGATCGACCTGCTGCGTTCAAGCGGGCGCGTGCAAGAGGCTGAGCAGCAACGCGGGGCGGCGGTGAGAGCGCTCGAAGCGGCCGAGATCGCCATTCCCAACGGGCTTCGCGGCCCGATCGGACCGGCGGCCGGAACGGCTGCGGTCGCGCGCAGCGAAGAGCTTTATCAGCAGGTGCGTTTTTGCACGGCGAGGGATGGCACCGGCCTTGCCTATTCGAGCGTCGGCAGCGGCCCCCCTCTTGTGAAGACGGCCAACTGGCTCAACCATCTCGAGCACGATTTCGACAGTCCGGTGTGGAGCCACTGGATACGGAATCTAGCACAATATCGCACCTTGTTCCGCTACGACGAACGGGGCAACGGACTGTCCGACTGGAATGTCCGCGATATCGGCTTTGAGGCATTCGTCGACGATCTTTCCAGCGTGGTGGATGCGGCCGGGTTGGAGCGCTTCGACCTGTTCGGGGTCTCGCAAGGGTGCAGCGTGGCGATCGCCTATGCGGTCCGCAACCCGGAGCGGGTTCGCAAGCTGGTACTCTACGGAGGCTATTCGCTGGGATGGGAATTGCGCGACACGCCGGAAGAGGTAGCGATGCGCCGGGCCATGATCACCTTGACCGGAACGGGTTGGGGCCGGAACAATGCCGCGTTTCGACAAATGTTCACTTCGCTATTCTTTCCCGACATGCCGCCGCCGGCTGCAGATTGGTTCAACGAACTGCAGAGGATTTCCGCCTCGCCCGAGAATGCCGTGCGGCTTCAAGAGGCATTCGGCAAGATCGATGTTCGAGATCTGGTGCCCAAAGTCTCAAGACCCACGCTGGTGCTCCATGCGGACAAAGATGCGGTCATTCCGTTTTCCTCGGGAAGAGGATTAGCCGCGGCGATTCCGGATTCCCAATTTGTGCAACTCGATACTCGAAACCACTTGGTTCTGGAGGAAGAACACGCTTGGCCGCGCGCGGCTGCTGCGATCAGGGCCTTCTTGGAAGCTGATGCCTAGACAGATAAGGCACTACCGACCCTTCCCAGACGCTCATCGCCAATTTTCTCTTCGCCAGGTGCGGCCTGTTTGCTTTCTCGCTAGCTGCTGCTGTATCATTCAGGCTTGGTCGCACAAATGCTCCAGCTTCATGTCGTCTGCGTCAGGAACCGTTGAAACGCCGCGGCGGTTTCAACGACATTAGCAGTCGTCACACATCGGGCATCGTCTCCGGAAACGTGATGAAAGCGATGGGTACCGAAGACCCCTGCAACGGTTCCATAACCTGCCGCAATAACCTCGCTCAATTCTCCTGCCGACAGGACATCGCTGGCATAAGGGGCTTCTAGCCCGACAAGGCCGGCGAAGGTAGTGCGGGCGAGTGGAAGCAAAGAACGGCTCACGGAAAGATACCGCTGGGGGTCGACGCTGGGGAGGGGTTGGCCGGTCCCGTCGTGCCAGTCCTGCGCCGCGACGTTCGCGCCAAGGTGCAGCCAGAGCTTCGTTACCTCGGGTTTGGGGGCAAGGGCTTTTAGCGATTCCAGCGCGCCAAGATTTTCATACTCGTGTCCGCTGTTGCAGACAAAGGCCAGGTTGTAGTCCTTGATCGCCGCACTCGCCCAGCGGGCCAGCCAAAGCCAGGCCGCAACGCCGGGCCCCCGTTCGCCTGCGCAGCCGTACCAGCCAGAGCGGGGCGTGGAAACGGCAAGCCACTGTGGCTTGCCGCGATCGATACGCCCGATGAAATTAAACGTAGGGCGCTGTCCGCCGGTCCCGGTCATGAATAGCGTTGCGTTTGCACCTGTGTGTGCAGCGTCAAGGAAACCGCGCGCGTCTTCCGGAGCGATCAGGGCGACGGGTCCGGCGAACATGGGCTTGCGACCATCGGCATTGAGGGCGATCACTTTGCCGGTAGGGCCGCTGGTGATGGCGACCACAGCCACAGCCCCGGCGGCGAAGGCGGCCCTGACGGGGGTGATCACCGGCTTGGCGAGCGCCGTGGACCAGCGGCCGAAAGGCAGTTCGACAAGAGCGATCGCCCCTTCAAGGGCGGCGAACGCTCGCCCTTCGGAATCCACCCGCACCAGCCTGCCGGTAATGCCTTCAGCCCTCGTCTGCCTGACGATTGGCTGCGGCCATACCGCGGCCCTCGCCTCGCCGCAGACGAGTTCGCTGCGCTGTGCTTCGAAATAGGGAACCGACAGGCTCTGCCGTTCGATGGCGAAGCCGAGCCTTGCAAGTTCGGACAGCAGCCATTTACCACAAGCGATGTCGCCGCGTCCGCCTGCCTGTTTGCTGCCGAAGCCGATGTATCGCTCAAGATCCGCTGCGACCCTGCTTTCCTGCGACGGGGCCGGCGCAGCGGGAGCCGGTGGCGTGGAAGCGGCAAAGGAAAGTGCAGCGCTTGCCGAAAGAAAGCTTCGCCTGTCGGTCTTGTGCATCATGTCCGTCCTTGGATTACCAGCGATAGCTGACGCTGCCGCCGAAGGTGCGCGGCTTGTTGTAACGAACCGACAGCGGATAACCGGCCTGCTGGAACTTCAGGACCTCCACCTGCTGGTCGGTCAGGTTGCGCACGAAGAATGCGACCTGGACATTAGCCAAATCCAGGCCCGCGCGCGCGTTGAAATTGTCGAAGTCGGACATCGGGATGTAAGGCGTCGCGATCGTCACCGTGTCCTGACCGCCACCGCGCTGCCCCGAATAGCTCAGATTGACGAAGCCCTTGACCTCATCGGTGATCGGCTGCCTGAAATCGGCGCTGGCGGACATCGTCCAGTCAGGGATTTGCGCCACCGTCGAACCTTGCACTGGCAGGCCCGAAAGGCCGGTGGGAACGTCGCTGAAGCGGGCGCGCTGATTGGCCGCGTTGAGACCGATCGTGAGCCGACCGGAGCCGACGTCGAAGCGCCCGTCCAGAGCGACCTCGAAACCGCGCGCATGGATCGTCCCGCCGTTCACGTTGAAGATCTGCTGCGCCGTGCCGCAGGCATTGGTGACGGTGCATCCATCGTTGATACTGGTGATGGCATCCGTGGTTCGCGACAAGTAGGCAGACGCCCGCACGAACACGGTATCGAGGATGCTTGACTTCACCCCGGTCTCGTAGCTCACCGTGTTTTCGTTGTCGTAGGTATCAACGAACGGATTGGGCGCGGCCGCGTTGTACGTGCCGTTGTTGACGGCGCCCGCGCGGTAGCCGGTTCCCACTTTGGCGTAGAGCAGCGTGCGTGAGGCGTCGGGCATCTTGTAGCTGGCCGTGAAGGTCCAGGTGGGCTGGTCGGCCTTGAACGAGAATTCCGTTGGCGTGCCGACAATCCGGTCCGTGTAAAGCGAATAGACCGTCAGCGCAGAGCGCTTGTAGTCATGCGTGAAGCGCCCTTCGCCGGAAAGCGTGACGGGCCCCAGCGAATATTGAAGCGACGCATAGGCCGCGAAAGAGTTCACGCGCTGACGCGTATTGTTGTCGGTGCCGAAGGCGTTCGGAAAGGGTGTGGGGCAGTTGGTCGATGTCGGCAGCGGCTTGATGCATACCGGCTCGGTCGGGGTGCCGGTGCACAGGCTACTGCCGAGGCGAAACACGCAGGGCGACGTTGCTGCCGTACGGCGATACGTGTCGCGCTGGACCAGCCCTTCCGCGCCGACCAGCCATGTTAGCCGCCCTCCGTCCGCCTCGCCCGCCAGATGCAGATCCTGGTAGAAGGTCCGGTCCTTCACGTCGGTGGTGGTCTGGCCGAAGGGATAGATCCCGAGCTGGCCGGACTGCTGCAACGCGATCTCGGTTGCCAGATCGACGGCAGCGGCGAATTGCTGGCTTGAACGCCAGCGCGTTCCCATCGTCGTCGAGGACAGCTTTGCCCATCCCAGATCGTATTCGGCCAGCAGCATCACGCGCTGGACTTTTTGCTGCAGCCCATCCTGGCCGCTGTGCGCAATCGTGAAGCGGGACTGCGTGAACCCTTGCGGCAACTGGGCGTTGACGCCGCCGCCGGGAACGACAAGGCTGTTCACGAAACTCGGCAAATCGAGGTCCTGCGCGTCGATTAGCAATGTGGCGTCCAGCGGCCCGGCCCGATAGCGAATCTGGCCGCGCGCCGTCCAGCCGCTGGTACGGTCGTAATATTTGCGATTGGTGGGATCGTAGTAGAAGCCCTTCGACTGGCCGTACGTCTCCGCGCCGATGCGTACCGCGATATCGTCGCTCAGGCGCTGGTTGACCACGGCAGCCAGACGGTTCTGGTTCGTTTCCGCCGTGAACGTGTCGCGGACATAACCGGAGTTTTCGAACCGCGGTTTGGCCAGCACGATATTGACGACGCCGAACTCCGAGTTGCGTCCGTAAAGGCCTCCCTGCGGACCTTGAAGCACCTCCAATCGTTCAAGGTCGAAGTAATCGAGCGTCTTGAAATTGCGGCCGCCTAGCGTGCTGCTGCCGACATAGGCGCCGTTGACGAACAGCCCAACGCCTGAATCGGCACTGGTCGCACGCTGTGTGCCCGATCCACGGATCGAGAGTTCGGCAAGGTTTTCCGCGGCCACATCGTTGAACCGGACCCCGGGCGTCGTGTTCAGCAGATCGGCGGTTCCGACAATCGGGCCTTTGGCATCGAGCTGCTCAGCCGTGACCGCCGCGATGGTCCCGGGAACGTCCTTGATGCTTTCCTCTCTCCTTCGCGCCGTGACGGTGATGTCATTTTCGCCGCGTTGCGCCTGTGCCGTATCGGGAGCGCTCGCGGCGGTTTCCGCGAAGGCGGGCGTCGCTGCCAGCAGCGCCAATCCTGTGGTCGTGACGAGCAAATTCCCCATTAAATCCTGTCCACCCTGCATTCTCTACCAAATCAGTTGACTAATGGCGTCATCCGCATATCGAGGGACAATGTCAAATATATTGTACGACAATTTTTGGTTGTGGTCTGGACAATCAAACTTGCGGCGCTTTACGAGCGGCCATAAACTCGCGCTTCATTCGGCGATCGCTGAGGCATGTCGCAGGAAGGGAAACGCTTGGAATTAGATGCCGCCAAACCGGATTCCGGGCTTACCGCCGGCGATGTGACGCAGGCGCTGCGGCTGCGCATTCAACGTAGCGAGATTACGCCGGGAGAATGGATTCGAGAGGCGAAGCTTTGCGCCGAATTCGGCATCGGTCGTTCGGTGGCGCGCCGGGCTCTGCGCACGCTCGCAGATGACGGATTGATCGAACTGGAGGAAAATCGCGGGGCTCGGGTAGCGGAAACCACCGTCGAGGAAGTCTTCGATCTCTATGAAGTGAGGGCCGCGCTTTATGGGCTTGCCGCGCGTTTCGCCTGCCTGCGAGCCTCGGATACAGCGATCGCGCAGATGCTGGCCAAGATCGATAGCCTTCTCATGGCCGCCGATCAGGGCGCGGCAGCGGAAGAGATCATGGACATCAGCGAAGCGATCTTCACTGACATGACGGCCAACGCCAGCGCGGATGCACAGCGCATGATCGAATCCATTCGCCGCAAGACGCGGTGGCATTTTTCCTACGTGGCATTGGCCATCAACGCGAATGGAAGCGGTCCGTACAGTTTTTGGCATGACATTCGTGCCGCGCTTTTGACCCGTGATGCCGAGAAAGCGGCTCAAGGCGCGCGTGGGCTCATCAATTTCATGCAGGACGCGGTGTCCCGTATCCTGCTTGCTCGCGGGTTCGGCCGAACTGCGGTATCCACCACGAGAAAGTGACGATGTTTAAGTGCAAGATGACGATAGGCCTGTTTTTCGTCGGTCTGCTCTGTGCGGGCGGCCTCGTGCATGCCCGGGCCCCGCAACCGGCCACTCAGGACAAAACGGAGCACGGCATGTCAGGCTCGATGCATGAACTCATTAACTATCTGGAGAGTCAGCACACGACCGGGTTCCTTCTGATCCAGGACGGACATGTTCTCGTCGAGCAAAACTGGCCCGCGCCGGAAAGGGATAAGGTTTTTGCATCCTTCGTCTACGAACGAACGAAAGAGGGAAGTCTTCTGGAAGACGTTGCCTCGGCGCAGAAGAGCTTCGTGTCGGTGCTGGTCGCGATCGCCGTCGACAAGGGCCTGATCGATGTCGAAAAGCCGGTCTCGGCTTATCTGGGGACGGGGTGGTCCAGAGCCGCCCCCGATCAGGAAGCGCGCATCCGCGTGCTGGACGTTCTCACCATGAGTTCGGGGTTGGACGAAGGGTTCGCCTATGTCGCGCCTGCGGGGAGGCAGTTCTTCTACAATACCCCTGTCTACGCCGTCACGAAGCGGATATTGACGTCAGCCTCCGGGCAGCCCCTCGACGCCATTACGAAAGATTGGCTGACGGTGCCGACCGGGATGGAGGATACCGAATGGCGCCAACGTCCAGGTGCGCTTGCGGGTGTCGGGAATGCCACGGGCCTCGTCACATCGCCGCGCGACCTCGCGGCACTCGGGACCATGATCCTCAAGGGCGGCATTGGCGCCGATGGCCGGCGCGTCGTGTCGCAGGCCGGGCTCAACGCGATGTTCATGCCGTCTGGCGCCAATCCGGCCTATGGACGGCTGTGGTGGCTCAACGGCAGCGCATTCACAGTCCGAGCTTCTGGCCGGAAAGATGGGCCTTTGATAGGCGCTGCACCGGCGGACATGGTCGCTGCATTCGGGGCGTTGGACCGCCGACTTTATATCATTCCCAGCAAAAAGCTGATAGTCGTGCGTACGGGCGCAGCGGCCAGCGACACAAATTTTGACGATGAGGTTTGGCGGCGCGTCGCAGCTCTGCTTGGCTCATGAGATTTCGCAGACGACCCTTATCGGCCGCTCAGCCGTTATTTTTCGATCTCTCGGTGGGACGGTCCGCCAAGTGTCGACCAGATCCTGTCGCACACACAACAGCGCCGACGACCATCGGGTCCTTACTGAAATCACCATTTCTCGATCGGGGTAACGGTGAGATCGACTAATAAACGAATAGACTGTGGTGGCAGGATGACTGGAATGAAAAAGCGAGACTGAGCTCTACCGGGCACCATGGTCCGGGCCTTAAATGGTACCGGTTCCGTGGGCCGTCATGGGCGCGACGACTAGCCTGTCCAGCATGTCCGCTACCACCGCTATCGGGGTCGCGGGTTGTTCAAGTAACCACCAGTCGCACAGTTCAATCGTGGCGGCCACAGCGACGCGCAGGGCGAGGTGCTGGGGGAGCCAGTCAGGCGAAATGTCAGGCAGTGCGGCCAAGCGGTCCACGATGCTGCCTGCCAGTTCAACGCGCATGGCCTCGCCCGCACCGGCCATCAGGGCGGTTACCTCGGCGCGACGGCGGTCTATCTCCTGGATCAGCGCCAGCGCTGCCGGCCCTGCCTGGCCATCGAGCAGGGCGGGCAGCATCTTTTGCGCCAAGTCGTTAGCCAGTTCTCCTACCGCATCCACCAAAAGGGCGCGAACGTCGGCATAGTGTCGGAAGAAGGTGGAATAGCCAATTCCCGCTGTTTCGCTGACCATCGCCCCGGTGACCTCGGCAAGCGGGAAATCGCGCAGCAATTTGATGAGAGCGCCTTGCATGGCCGCGCGCGACCGCACTGCGCGGGCGTCTTGTCGCTTAGGGCTGGTTGCAACCTGCATGATCGATCCTACGTTATGACGAGTTACTTGTCATATATGGAGACGAAAGATGCCAAGTGCTTTCTGTCCGGTCCATAATAATTTGCAAGCCGACGCGGATCGGCGCCGCTCAATTCCTGGAGGTAGCGCGCTTGCCGTAACCGCGGCAAATCAGGTGACCGGGTTCAATGCCGTTCGACAGGTCCTGCGGGAGCAAGGGATGCGGCAGGCCGGTTTCAAGGCGGAGTTGATCAAGCGATCCGGCAGCCTTACTCGTCCGCCAATCCTGTTCCTCTCGGGCGAGGCGCACCGTCGCCAGCGCGCAGCCACCGCCCGCTTCTTCGCGCCGCGCGTGGTTGAAGAGCAGCACCGCCCCCTGATCGAAAACCAGGCAGACCGGTTGATAGACCGGCTGAACCAGGATGGCTCCGCGAAGCTCGATGCGATGGCGCTGGATCTGGCGGTGGCCGTCGCTGCCGAAATCGTGGGGCTGACGCAGAGCGACAGGCCTGCCATGGCACGCAGGCTCGATGCTTTCTTTTCGGTCGGCGCGGCCACGCGCGAGGGGTGGCTGGCCCGCTTGTCCGCCTTCCTGCAAGGCCAGTGGCACATGCTGCACTTCCACTTCGCCGATGTGCGCCCTGCAATTGCCGCCCGTCGCATGGCCCCGCGCCAGGACGTGATCTCCCACCTCATCGCGGAAGGTTATTGCGACCGCGACATTTTGGTCGAGTGCTTTACTTACGGGGCGGCGGGCATGGTCACCACCCGGGAGTTCATCACCATGGCCGGCTGGCATCTGCTGGACGATGCCGCATTGCGTGCGCGCTTTCTGGCAGTTGATCGCCAGGAACGCCTGGGCATTCTGGAGGAAATCCTGCGCTTAGAGCCGGTGGTAGGCTACCTTTATCGCAGCCCGGTGGAGGATGGCCCTCCGTTGGAGCTCGACATACGTTCTGCCAATGCCGATCCCGGAGCAGTCGGGGCCTGCCCGTTCAACCTCGACCCTGACCGCCAGCGCGCCGATCGCGTCGGCGGTGCGGGAATGTCCTTTGGCGACGGCGAGCATCGCTGCCCCGGCGCTGGCGTGGCGCTGGCCGAGGCGGAAATCTTTCTGAGGCGGCTGCTGTCCGTTCCCGGCATCAAACTGGTGCAGGCGCCCACAGTGGGGTGGAACCCGCTGGTTACCGGCTATGAACTGCGCGACTGCCGCATGGCGATCGACAAGGGGGCAGTGTGATGGCACCGCTTGCCGACCTGCTTCGCCCGCCGCCGGGCATGGATTTCAATTTCACCCGCCCGGCCGGGGAACCCGCGCTGGCACCAAAGGACGGCGTAGCCTGGAAAGTCTTCGCCAACCCGGTTTCGCTGTTCATCGGCGGCGTGGCGGCGGTTCTGCTCGAACTAGCAGAGCCTTCCGTGCGGGCGGGCGTGTGGGACCACTCCAGCTTTCGGCGCGATCCCGCCATGCGCCTGCGCCGGACCGGGTTCGCCGCGATGATGACGATTTACGGCCCGCAGTCCCAAGCCCGAGAGATGATCGCGCAGGTGGTCGCCATGCATGAGCGGGTAAGTGGCACGAATGTGCATGGTGACGCCTACCGCGCCAACAACCCCGAATTGCTGGACTGGGTGCAGGCCACCGCGACTTTCGGCTTCACTGCCGCTTATGATCGCTACGTCCGTCTGCTTTCCGCACGGGAGTGGGACGCCGCGTTTGCCGAGGGCGCTCCGGCAGCGAAGCTTTACGGCGCCCGCGATGCGCCCGTGTCGGCGGCGGGGTGGGAAGCGCTCCTTAGCCGCACCGCCTGGCGTCTCGAACCATCCGATGTGCTGAGCGAATTTCTCGCGATCATGAACGATGCCGCGATCCTTTCCGCTCCACTGCGCCCGCTCCAGAGACTGCTGCTGCGCGCTGCCGTCTCTATCGTGCCCGAACCCGTGCGCAGGTTCGCGCAGCTTCGGGGTCGGGGGCTTCGCCCCGGTGAGGCACTGGCGGTTCGCGCCATGGCCGGCGCTTCGAGCCTCATCCCGCTACCGACGATGCCTGCGGCGCAGGCCCGGCGCCGTCTGACCGCTTGAGGAACCTTCCAAGGAGCATTTTGATGCATCAGCGCAACCACCATCCGCAGCTGTGGCAGGACGTCGATCGCCAAGCCAAGCTTGTGCCCGAAATCTACGGTGGGCTGGACCTGACCTCGATGCCGGAACGTTTCGCATTCGGCGATTCCGGCGATACCATTCCCGGGTTTTCCGCAATGGATGGCCAAGTACGAGCGGACGAACCGCTGGTGGCGATGATGGCAGCTTACACGCTGACCGGCGATCCCGTGGCCGATGCCTATGCCGCGCGCATGGACGAACATGGCTTTCGGCAGCTCGTGCAATGGCTGTGCACCGCCTGCGCGCAAGGGATCGATTCAGTGCCTGAGGCGCCCCCCGAACTGGCCGCGTTCCTTGCAGCGATGGAGGAGCGCCCCGACTGGATCGACCTGGATCTGGTGAACGAAGGGGCCCGGATTGAGCGCAATCACTACGCGCATCTGGTACCCTTTGCGATTCGGGGGGCATTTCTGGCGACGTTCATGAACCGCTATTCGGCGCTGCCGATGGCGCTGACTGGCAATCTCTCGGACGCGCTGGCCGCCAAGCGGGTGAACGAGACAGCCACTTTCTTCACGCTGACGGTGATGCCCAGCGCGCTTGAGCGCCATGGCGCGGCCTTCCACGCCGCGGCGATGGTGCGCCTGATGCATTCCATGGTGCGCGTGAACGTGACGCGCCGCCCGGACAAGTGGGATCCTGAAATCTACGGCGTGCCGATCCCGCAGGTGGATCAAATGCCGGCCGGCCAGATCGGGTCGCTGCTCATCGCTGCCCAGGCGTTGCGTGAAGAGCGCCCTTTCACCAGGCAGGAGCGAGCCCGTATCGAGATCGCGCGCTATCGCTGCTTCCTGCTCGGCCTACCGCGCACGCTGCTGGGCGAGACGCCGGAGGAGATCGTGCGACTGATGGTGGCGCGTCAGGCCACATTACGCCCCGCCTTCGACGACGAAACGTGCGGCGCACTAGTAAGAGGTACGCTGGCCGCTCGGCTCCCGCACGAACCGACGCCGCGCGGTCTTGTCGATAGCCGGCTGGAGCGCAGCTTCGCCAAGGCCTTTTTCATTCGCCATTTCCTCAAGGGAGACGTCGGCCGCGCTGCCGCGTTGGGAATCCGCTATACCGTGCTGGACCGCAAGCTGGCTTTGGCTGCTGCGGTGCGCATCACCACGCAGCTAAGGCTGTTCGATGTCCTGGCCGAAGTGCCGGTGATCCGCGAGGTGGCCGATCGGCATCTGGTTCGTCGGCTGTCCGGCTTGTTGAAGCGCTATGGACATGCCGAGTTCGTAAGCGACGGGAAAACGCTGAGCCACGGATAAGCCTGCCTCTTGACGGCAGGGGCTTGGAAACGCGTGGTTTCATTTTAAGTCAATATGCCGCACGGCGGTGTTACCAAGGGTTGTTCCGGAGGTTGGTCTCGACTCTTGTCCCTTGTTCAGCAGCCAATTTTTCGTTTCTTGGTGCGTCCCGTTCGCTAACCGGCAGTAGGCGACGAGCACCTGTCGCTCTCAGCTCGCTTGTTAAATGACCGGACTATCCCATGCTAAGACAGCCACCACCCCTGTCGCAAACACGACAGCAACGAATATGAACACCCGAGCCAGCGCCGCTGCAGCCGAGGCGAGCGATCGTCAGCGCCGCTCATGTGAATGCCCGGCGCGAGTTCACGGCGATCGGGGTCGAAACGGTCCACGCCCCCAGACCACGCCCGATGCGCCGTAAGCCGACAGGGACCAGCACGATCGCCGCGATCCAACGCGTCTGGTGATCGAAACCAAGCGCGCACAAGGCGCCGCCTGCGGCCAGTGCTGCGCCGCCTGCGACACTTGAGCACACTGCCCCGCCGCCACTGAATAGCCAGCGCTGCGATCGTCCAGTCAAGTATCCGCTCTGCGATCCTGAGGTCCAGCCTGCCCGAAAGAACAAACATACCCAAAAACAGCAGCGGTGCGATTGTCACGAAGAGGAGGATGGCGATCGTCATGCAAAGCCCGTTACCCATGAGGTAGCCGGATCCTGCCACGATCGAATGCCGCAGCCCCGATACATCGGGAACAGAAGACAGTTGTTGAAAACAGTAACGCCCTGAGAGATCATCACGCTATGTGGCTATCCGATCAGTCAAAAGCCCGGCTTGCTCTTGGTGTCATCCTCCTCGGTGCAACGCTGTTCCCCGCGGCGCTTTCAGCAGCGGAGGCTATGGACTCTACCGAACGCCAGCTTCAGCGCTGCCTCGACGATGCTGAGAATGCATCGACCGCCGGTCAGACTGGCTGCCAAGACAATGCGGCAAACGCCTATGATCGCCGAATGAATGCGGCCTATGCGACGCTGATGCGGGATCTTCCCGCCAACGCCGCCGCCCATCTGCGCGATGCCCAGCGCGCATGGCTCCTGTTTCGGGATACCAATGCCAAGGCGACTTCGGCCCTGTTCGAAACCCGAAAGGGAACGATGTACGTGCCGATGCAGGCGGCCAGTCAAGCCGCCACAGTGCGCGACCGCGCGATTGAACTTGAGCATCTACAGCAAATTCTGCGCATCGAAGGGTAGAGCGACATGATCGTAACAGCATTCCTTCTCGCCGCCACGCCCCTCCCGCACGACGTGGTGAAGGCCGATCGGATCCCGGGAATGCTGCCGGCCGGCATCCGGGACGATGAGGTCACGATTCCCGGGATCACCGATGCCGCCGTTCAGGCATGCATCCGCTTTTTCGAGCGCGAGCTGGCCCCTCAGGCGGGGATGAGGATCGACCGCAGCGCGATGACGTCCAGCCCGAGCCTGGGGCAGATTTGGCGGGCCGATGCGGTCAGCGTAAAAGCGCCGCTGCGCGCATCGCGCTTCACTTGCACGAAAGATAGCAAATCGATTGAGCCATTAGGTGCCCCGAATGCATAATAGGCTCAGGCGCATGACAACGAGAAGAGAGCATCTGGTGAGCAGGACGATCGGTACACTCCTATGCGGTCTGCTTGGCGCTGCGCCGACGGCGGTACAGGCGGGGCCCTCGCAATGGTGGTTCGTCGCACAGGGCTCCGACCGGGTACTGTTCGTCGATGTAGGGTCTATCCAGCGCGATGGCGATGTCGTTCGCTATCAAGCGAGCCAGGTGATCCGCGACCCGGCCAATCCGGCGGCGCTCATTCGTGTCTACATGAAGGCGGACTGCAAGAAGCGCACCGAGACGTGGGATCTGGCCATGCGCTATGATACCGATGACAAGCGGCTCGACGAGGCCGCGGTTTCGTATGCGCCGGAGGCAGTCGTGCCCGGCACGGTCGGGGAGGCGCAATGGCAGTTCGTTTGCGCCGACGACCGCACGGCAGCCGATGGATTTCCGCTGCAGATCGACGAGGTAGCGTTTGCCGAAGCGCTGATCGCTGATACCCAGGCTTCGGAGAGTCCGGCGGCGCTCCATGAACGGATGCGCCTCGACCCTAAAGTGCCGGTCATCCGCTCCAAGGCGCCGGGCGTCGACACCTTCGGCACGGCGCAGACCGCGCTAGCAGGCAATGCGATCGTCCCGCCACGCGATTATGCGAAGGGCGTTCAGATTCCGGCGACCAGCGATTACGACACGGATGTGGTGGGCGAGATCTACGACATCGCCTATCTCGGCGTGAAGGAGGGCGAGCTGGTGTTCGAGAAGCGCGGCTACAGCATCGACGACCTTGTCCACGCCGGCTCCGGCCAACCGATGCGCTTTCCGCAGACGCAAAAGACGGTCACAATCGGCGACTTCATGATCGACGTGCTGCAGGCTACACCGCAATCGCTGCGCTTTCAGGCGCGGCTCGTCCGCAGCGGAGCGAATGGGGAAGGCGGTTGAGGTGGGCCATAACGCCCATGATCGTTCTGACGCTGGCTGTCGTATCCACGGCGCATCCTGTGCGGTCGCAGGAGGCCGCCGCAGCGACGCAGGAAGCCGATCCCGATTTGCCACTCGATGAAGCCCCGGCTTCCGCGTCGACCCTCGCCACCCGCTGCGAAGAGGATGATGCCGGCAGCTGTTTCGAACTAAGCAACCGATACCGTGAAGGTCGAGATGTCGCGCGTGACTTGGTTCGGGCAACAGACCTGACCATAAAGGCATGCAGGCTCGGCAATATGGCAAGCTGCTCCATGGCCGGGTTCGCCTATGGGCAAGGACAGGGTGCTGCGCTGTCGATGGACCGGGCGGCTGCTTATTATGCCCAGGCTTGCGACGGCGGCAATGCCAACGGCTGCTCAAACCTCGGCCTAGCCTATATTCACGGGGATGGGGTCGCGAAGGATGAGCACCGTGCTGCCGCCCTCTTCAGGCAAGCCTGCGACAACGGGTCGCCGGATGGATGCATGAACCTGGGCGCCGCCCTCTCGCTGGGCAAGGGCCTGCCTCGTGACCAGAAAGAGGCCGCCCGATTGTTCATGCAGGGCTGCGACGGCGACGATGAAAAATCATGCTACAATCTTGGCGTCCTCTATCGCGACGGCCAGGGTGTCTCTCGCGATTATGGGCAGGCGGCTGCGCTGTTCGACAGATCATGCAGCTCTGGCGACGCAAGCGCCTGCGGGAACCTGGCCATGATGATCCATCAGCGCCATGAAGTGACCAAAGACCGGGGCTATGCCCTCGACTTGTTCGACAAGGCATGCAGCCTCGGCGATCCGGAGAGCTGCCTCATGCTGGGCAAGGCCTATCAAGAGGGGAGCGGTCGAGATCGCGACTTTGTCCGCGCGATCGCCTTGTTTGAACGATCACTGAAGCTCGACCCGCAGGCATCCTTTGCCGGCAAGGCGAGGAAGGCACTCGCCAATGCGTACGCTGCGGCGACCGCCTCAAAAGCAATAGACAGCTCCAGGCAGCCTGGTCTCTGACGTTCATCGTCGAATCCGTCGTCACAGCAGTCTACACGCACGACCGGTTTCGGGGTTTCCAGACTTCCCTGTAGTGGCGGCTAGCTGTAGCAACGTCCCGGGCCTTGCCCACCACGCCGACCCTTATCGGTCATTTAATCGCCGATTTTTCACCTCTAGGGGAGACCGACTGCTTTGGATCCAGCAGCGGCAAAACTGTCCAAGCCTCCGAACGGTGAGAGCAGGGTGCTACAGCCATGGTTGTTTATCTGACCTGCTGCCACTGGGCCTCCGGATGCCTAAACAGGCCGATCTGCAATTGACGGTCGAGCGTCGTCCATTTATATCCGTCCGGTCAGATATAAATGGACGACGCCAATGGGCCGCAAGAAGAGTATCGATCAGAACCGCATTCTCGATGCGGCCGAAGTCGTCGTTTCAAGGGTAGGTGCGGCGCGCCTGACGCTGGACGGCGTCGCTCAGGAGGCTGGGATCAGCAAGGGTAGCGTGGTGTACGACTACGGCACCAAGCAGACCCTGATAGAGGCCATGGTCGAACGCGCGGTCGTGCGCGACAATGCCTTCAACCAGGCAGCTGCAGAACCCTTCGAGGGCAGTGACAATGCGACGATGAAGGGGCGGATATCCGCAGCAAGCCAGCCATTTCCCGACGAGTTTCGCGCGGTCGCGCTGAACATCTGCGCGGCGCTGGCTCAGGACCGCTCGCTGCGCGCTGCCATCCAGAAGAACCAGACCGCCGTGATCGACCGCATTTGCGAGGAGGCGGGGCCGTCCAGAGGCCCGATGCTCGCCTATCTCGCGCTCGAGGGCCTCAAGTTGCTCGAAACCTTAGATTACCACCAATGGTCCATCGAAGAGCGCGAAGCGCTGCTCGAGGATATCCGCTGGCTTGCATCCGGCCCTCCGGGCTGATCGTGCCGGGCCTTTGCCCGTAACCTACAAGGCAGAAAATTCCATGAAAGACTTTCAAGCCATCGGAGGTGATCGCGCCTCCGATCCAGAACTGCTGTCCCCGCTCTTTGTGACCGGGGGCAACGGCTATCTCGGGCGGAACCTGATCCGCCATTTCGTCGCCAAGGGCTTCAAGGTTGTCGCCCTCGTTCGCTCGCAGCAGTCCGCCGATGTGGTCCGCGTGCTCGGCGCAAGGCCCATTGTCGCCCAGCTTTCCAGCCCGGCCGTGACCGAGGCGATGAAAGGATGCCGCTCGCTGGTCCACGCTGCGGCCCATACGAGCCACGGTCCAGAGACGCCCGAGCATGTCCAGGTCAATGTTGAGGGAACCCGGGCCATATTTGCCATGGCCCGGCAGGCAGGTGTGCGGCGGGCAGTGCATGTCAGCACGGAATCGGTGCTTCTGGGCGGCCGGGCGCTGATCAATGTCGATGAGAACCTGGCGGTGCCTTCGCGCTTTCCCGGGGCCTACTCGCGTACCAAGGCCGAAGCGGAGCGGATTGTACGGGCGCAGAGCGGTAATGGCTTCGAGGCTGTCATCGTGCGGCCGCGCTTCGTCTGGGGGCGCGACGACACGACCGCCTTGCCGATCCTGACACAAGCCGCTCGTTCGGGGCAGATGGCCTGGATCAACGGCGGCGAATACCTGACGTCAGTCACGCATGTCGCCAATGTCTGCCATGGCATCGAACTGGCGCTGCTGAAGGGCCGGGCGGGCGAGGCTTACTTCATCACCGATGGAGAACCCACGACATTCCGCAGCTTTGTCTCCCGCTTGCTGGAAACGCAGGGGATCGATCCCCCCGAAAAGGTAGTGCCGTCCTGGCTGGTCGGCACCGTAGCCCGGGCGGGCGAGTTCGCGGCACGGCTTTCCGGGGGCCGTATCAAGACGCCTGTGACACGGCAGGATCTGGCGACGATGGCCGTCGAGGTGACGCTCGACATCACCAAGGCCAAGCGCGATCTCGGATATACCCCTGTGGTTTCGGTCGACGAAGGCATGGCGGAACTCAAGCGCCTCGCTTCCGCCGGCGGGGATCAGCAAAGGTAGGTGTTGGGCTGAGGGGCTGTGCCGGGCTGGCCTGCTTCCACCCATGCCAGTTTGCCCTTGAGGAACGCCAATGCGGCATCGAGTTCGCGCTGGCGTTCCTCAAGCCTGACGATCTGCTTGCGCAGGACTTCTCCGGTCCGCTCCGGCGAGCCGGCGCCCCGGCGGTATTCCTCTGCCAGCGCGCCGATCTCTGCGAGTGAGTATCCCAGCGACTGTTGCAGCCGGATCATCTGTGCAGCGGTAACGTCGTCCGCGCTGAACACCTGATAGGGATTGGCGCCGCCCTTCCTCGCACTGCGCTCGGGCTTCAGGAGACCTTTGGCGATGTAGAACCGCACCGTGTCGACCGATAGTCCGGCCGTCCTGGCGAACTGCGAAATCAGCATGAAGGTGTCTTGACCATTGACCATACTCCACACTTATAGGTCCTGCCTGTCAATATCTGGAGTTCTTCAATGACTGGCATAAATCGTCTTCCGCAGATCCCGCTCGGTTGCGGCGGTCCCGCCATCGGCATCCAGGGCCTGGGCTGCATGGGCATGAGCGAATTCTACGGCGATACCGATGAAACCGAATCCCTTGCCACACTGGAGCTGGCGCTCGAACTGGGCGTCACGATGTTCGACACCGCAGACGTCTACGGTATGGGTGAGAACGAGCGCTTCCTGGCGTCCTTCATTCAGGCAAACCGGGGGCGGGCGGTGATCGCGACTAAGTTCGGCTATGCCCGGACGCCTGAGAGGCCGGATAACTGGAGCCTCGACAATCGCCCGGAATTCATCCGCCAAGCAGCCGATAACTCGCTCCAACGCCTCGGCATCGAGGTCATCGATCTCTACTACATGCATCGCCGCAGCACCGATGTGCCGCTCGCGGAATCGATCGGAGCAATGGCGGACCTCGTTGCGGAGGGCAAAGTGCGTGCCTTGGGTCTTTCCGCAGTCGGCGCGCAAGAGCTGCGCGAGGCGCACGCCGTTCACCCAATTGCCGCGCTTCAGTCGGAATGGTCGATCTTCACCCGCGATATCGAGGCAGAAATCGTGCCTGCGGCTGTAAATCTTGGGGTCACGCTCGTACCCTATTCGCCGCTCGGACGAGGAATGCTCACCGGCCAGACCCTTGCCGAAAACCTGAGCGCAGGAGATGCACGTTCCTACTTCCCGCGCTTCTCTGCCGAGAATCGGGAGGCGAACATGCGCCTTGTCGCCAAGATCGAAGGGATCGCCGCAGGGCAGGGCGTCACTTCGGCGCAGGTCGCGATCGCCTGGCTTTATGCCAAGGCCGGTGAACTTGGGGCCGCTGTCTCGCCGATACCCGGAACGCGGAGCCACAGGCGCCTGCAGGAGAACGTGGCGGCCGCGTCTCTGGCGCTCGATCAGACCGCCATGGCCGAATTGGAACCGCTCGCATGCGAAGTCGCGGGAATTGCCATCTGATCAAAATTATCGCCAAGCGCCCGATCTGGGCGCTTGGCCGCTGACAGTGCCCGACCAACTCCGGACGTGGCAATCCGGGCGATGGCCTCAGCTTTTGGCGCGAAAACCTGCAATTATGTAGATGCGACTGGCCCCAAAGCTTCAATGATCCGGCATTCAGCGACAGTGCCGCCATCGCAGGAATCGATCACTGCCTTCAGCTCGCGCCGCAGGGCACGGAGGTCCGCAATCTTGCGATCCACCTCCAGCAGGTGCTGGCTGGCAATCCGGTCGATTCCAGCGCAGTTGCAGCTTTTTTCGTCGGAAACGCCAAGGAGCGCGCGCACTTTATCCAATGAAAAGCCGAGGTCACGGGATCGTCGTATGAAAGACAGGCGGCCAAGTTCAGCTTGCCCATAGTCCCGGTAGTTGCTCGACGTGCGGGCGGGCTTAGGCAGCAGGCCTATCTTCTCATAATAGCGGATCGTCTCGATCTTCGTGTTGGTCGCCTTGCCCATTTCCCCGATCGTCAACGCCATGCTCTTGACCCTGTAGTTGCTACAGGCCTCATATAGCCTGTCATCGAGAAGAAAAGGAGATGGCACATGGCTGGCGGCTGCTGCGGCGGAACATCAGAAAATGGCGGACAGACAGACGATCGCGTCTGGCGACGCGCCCTGTGGATCGCGCTGATCATCAACGCTGGCATGTTTGGCGTCGAAGTCGTCGCTGGCGTCACGGCTGGGTCAGCATCGCTCAAGGCTGACGCGCTCGATTTTTTGGGCGATGCGGCCAACTATGCCATCAGCCTCGGTGTCGCCGGACTTGCGCTGCGCTGGCGCGCCCGCGCAGCGCTCGCCAAAGGCTTGTCGTTACTGTTTCTGGGCATCTGGATCATCGCCAGCACGGCGTGGATGGCGGCACACGGAACGCTGCCTACGGCCGAGACCATGGGCATCATCGGCGTTGTCGCGCTCGTCGCCAACCTGATCTGCGCCGTCATGCTGTGGCGGCACCGGGAAGGCGACGCCAACCGCAGATCGGTCTGGATATGCTCGCGCAACGACGCGATCGGCAACATTGCAGTGGTTGCGGCTGCACTGGGCGTCTTCGGCACCGGAACGGCTTGGCCCGACATCGCCGTCGCGGCAGTGCTGGCCGGTCTTGGCGTCTCGGGCGGTTGGCAGATCATTCGCCAGGCATGGCTGGAGTTAAAAAGCCTTGACCACAGTCATGCTACTCCTCGCCAAACCGGAACCGTACGCCCCCATTGAGGACGAAGCCGTCAGTCGGCGCCCGAGCAGCGACCATCCACGCACCTGTCGGCGCGCGACTGCGGAGAAGTAGAGGATGGTGATGGGTCTGCCGGACATTGAGCAGGTTCTCCGCGTTCACGAACAAGCTGACCTTGCCAAGGACGAGTTCGCCCATGGCACCAAGCTGGACATAAGCTCGGCTGCGGATAAGATAGGGATTGTCGTCCGCGTTCGATTAAAAATTTAGCGAGTCCACGGGCGGACATTCTGCTTATGACCCGGCTGGGACGAGGACGGGCGCGGACACACTGCTGACCATCGCCGCTGATTCCAAGCATCTTGGCGCCAATATCGGCATCACAGCCGTGCTGCACACGTGGAGGATCGGCGCGGACCATCACCCGCATGTACACATGACCGTGCCCGGCGGCGGCATCGCACTGTAGGGCACACGCTGGATTTCGTCGCGCGAGGCGTCCCTGCTGCCGGTGCGGGTGCTGGGCGGATTGTTCCGACGCTTCCTCACCCGCCTACTGGCGTTTCTCGATGGCTGCAAGCTGGCCTTCTCCAGCACCTTGGCGTACCTCTCGACACGCAACCCCTTCCTGCGAAAGCTGTCGCCGATCCGGAAGAAGCGCTGGACGGTCTATGCCAAGCCGCCCTTCGCCGGGCCGCAGGCGGCGTTTGCCTATCTCTTGCGCTACCCGCACCGCGTTGCCCTCTCGAACCGGCGGCCATCTGCTTCGACGAGGCCGGCGTGATGTTCGGGTTCAAAGATTATCATGGCGACGGAACCGAACGCCAGCAGGTCATGACACTGGCCTCGGAAGATCTCTTCCGCCGCTTTCTGATCCACGTTCTGCCGCGTGGCTTCCACCGCGTCCGGCAGGGCTCACCCTGCAACATAACCGAGGTCATTCCGTCTCGGCCGATACGAAATGTGCGCCCACGCCACGGCCCTGATCAACACGGCGCACATTGCATACCGGATCAGGGAGCCAACGCGGCCTAAACGCCCCCGAAGTCCCTGACACCCTTCCCAGGACGCGCAAGCTGGCACGTCTGCCTCATTGAACCAGGACCACACGGAAGGTCTTTCACCCATAGCCCGGTTGATGGGGGCCCGGTTCCTCCATGTCAGGATTCCGTACGAAAGCGCCCGAAATCGTTAGACGAAGCTGTCATCAAGGCATGTGCTGCTGAATGACTGTTATCGCCGGATCCCGCCATTCATGAGGCAGTGCGGCGTCCCACAGCCCATGGTGGAAGTATGGTGAGTGCGGTCGGGCAGGTTTCAGGCGGGAGATGGCAATCGCTGCCGTCGCGAAGGATGATGAATTGAGGAAGGGGCCTCCGCGTTTCTCGACCGTCGAGAACGAAATACCGGTTGAGCGGTTTAGGTCGGATGACAAGATCGGAGCGATTGTTGGCTATCGTGCAGACGATGCGAGGGCGGCACGTGCCGGTCACCGCTGCTGCTTTGGCGAGCGAGTTCGTCGTATCTGAACGCACGATCTATCGCGACATTGCCGTGCTGGTCAGCCGTGGTGCTGTCATCGAGGGAGTCGCCGGCTTCGGGTACATACTCAAGCCCGGTAGTTTTCTCCCCCCAATGACATTTTCGCCTGATGAGGCTGACGCGATCATGTTGGGGCTGCGGTACGTTATGCGGCGTGGTGATGCTGCCTTGAGCGATGGGGCTCGTAGCGCAATGGCGAAGATCGCGGAGGTTATGCCCGACGACTCAGTCAACCAAGCGTACTTGAACGGGCTGGTAGTCGGCCCTGCCGGTTCGCCTCAGGGCAAAGTGATCACGACGATCCGGAGTGCGATCCGCCTTGGGCTGAAGCTGACGTTCGCATACACTGATGCCGAAGGACGCTCATCGTCACGGGTCGTCTGGCCGGTAGTCTTAGGATTCTTCGACCACGTGGAAATGCTTGCGGCCTGGTGCGAGGCGAGGGGGGCTTTCCGGCACTTCCGTACCGATCGCATCCACGGTGAGCAGATGACCGATCAACCGATCCCAATGAGCAGCGACCGGTTGATGTCCAGCTATCGCGAGGTAGAGAAAGGCGTCGCGCCGTGACGCCTCCTGACATAAATTGTCACCCCGTTGCCCTATCTCCGAGGCATACAGAAGAGGAGAGAATGATGTTCATAGTCCTGGGCGCAACCGGGCATGTCGGATCGGCAACCGCCGAGACACTGCTGAAGCAAGGTGAAACCGTCACGGTCGTAACGCGCGACGCCGAAAAGGCCGAACTCCTCCAAAAGCTGGGCGCAGAAATCGCTGTCGCCGACGTTCATGACGTAGAGACGATGCGCAACGTCTTCCGGTTCGGAAAGCGTCTGTTCCTGCTCAACCCGCCGCCGCACCGGACACCGATACCGATCAAACCGAAAAGGAAACAGTACGTCATCTCTTGGCGGCAGTTGACGGTTCGGGGCTCGATAAGATCGTCGCGGAGTCCACCTACGGCGCACAACGGGGTGACCACCTCGGCGACATGAACACCCTGTATGAGATGGAGCAGGGTCTGAAGGCGCAATCGATCCCATACAGCGTCATTCGTGCCGCCTATTACATGAGCAACTGGGACATGATGATCGAGCCGGCGCAAAAAGATGGCGTCGTGCCCACCATGTACCCGGCTGATCTCAAAATACCGATGGTCGCACCAACGGACCTCGGCGCGATCGCGGCCGAGTTGCTTAAAGAACCGGTAGAGCGCACTGACATCCATTATGTAGAAGGCCCGGAGCGCTACTCTTCTGCCGACGTCGCTCAGGCATTCGCCAGCGCGTTGGGCAAGCCCGTGAAGCCGGTTGTAACTCCGCGTGACCGATGGAAAGCAACCTACCTCAAGCTTGGCTTCTCCGAACCCGCCGCCCGGTCTTATGCCCGCATGACCGGCGTCAGCGTCGATGGCGACTTCGAGATTCCCGACGATCCGATCCGTGGCAACATCACACTACAGGCCTATGTCGATGCCCTCTGTTCGCGGTCCTGAGCTTACATCGCTGGCAATGAATGCGTATCTCCTGACTGGCGTCGGCGAGCGTTTTGCCAACTCCGATGGAAGCAGGCGTCAGGACGAGCTCGGTCGCTATCGCCCAGGCGAACGGATCCGCCTTCAACGGGAGACTGAAAATTCACACGATCGGCTTGCTGTGGCGCTCTGCTCATACCGCGCGGTGCAAGCCGGCTATATCGGTCGCGAACACGCCAGATAGCTTGCGCCTCTGCCTGCCGACGGTCAGCCCGTGATTGTCAGCATCGTTCGCGTAGCGCCGAAGGGACGACCGTCCTCACCTGTGGTCTTGACCATGAGGTGCATGTTGACGACAGAACTGGTGCCTGATTTGACGGGCTTCAGAAGGCGGTGGCGATCTGCTGGACGACCGAGATTGGGGCGGCTGCAAACTGGCAGCTTTCTGACGGACGGTCGGCGGCTCCTGTCAGGTCGAGACGTTCGCGTCGTCGCGGAGAACGGCAATATCTGGTCGAGACTCTACATAGAACGGTCGGCAGCTATGCCCGCAATCCGCCTCCAATCCGGACAATCTCCTACCGGCCCTAAGCGGTCGATCACGCTAAGGGACAACGCCAGTCTGCAGAGCGCCAAATCCAAAATTTCGGCGACGATTTTGACAGGCCCATAAACCAAAGGCCGGCTGTCCAACGCCAAGTCGCGTCGTTAGCGGGACATCGGCCAGACATCCCGCTAATCGTAAGTATCCTCACCAGAGGGCTGGCGCTGGTAGGCCGCAACGTCGAAAGGCTAGGAGCAGCGTGTTGTGCATCAAGGTCATGATCGTCATCGGACCAACGCCCCCTGGGACCGGGGTGATTGCACCCGCAACCGTCAATGCAGACCCAAAATGGACATCACCCAACAACCTTTTCTTGCCGTCGCGAACAACTCGCGTCGTACCTACATCGATCACGGTAGCGCCAGGCTTGATCCAGGTTTCTCGGATCATCTCCGCCTGGCCGGACGCCGCCACTACTATGTCCGCCCGCCGGACTTTATCCGCAAGGTCGCGTGTTCGCGAATGGGCAATTGTGACCGTGCAATTCTCATTCAACAGAAGGAGAGCCATCGGCTTGCCGACAAGGATCGACCGGCCGATCACGATGGCATCCAGGCCGGCAAGGCTGCCCAATTCCGACTTGAGGAGCATCAGGCATCCAAGCGGCGTACATGAGACGGGGCCTGCGATTCCTGAAACGAGCTTTCCGGAACTTTGGGGATGCAAGCCGTCCACATCCTTGTCAGGATCAATCGCGCTGATGATCGCAGCCTCCTCAATATGCTTAGGAAGAGGAAGTTGGACCAAAATACCGTCTACGGCATCGTCGTCATTAAGTTGCGCAATAAGGCGTAACAGTTCTTTCTGCCCGATGTCAGCTGAAAGCAGATGTTCGATGCTCGCCATGCCCAGTTCGCCGGCCATCCCGACCTTGCTTCGGACATAGATTTCACTGGCGGGGTCGCAGCCTGCCAGGACGACCGCCAAGCCCGGCTTCCGTCCGACCTGTGCACTGAAGTCTGACAGCGCCGCCTTAAGTCGACCGGCCAGTCTCTCGGCAAACATTTTTCCATCGATGACTTTGGCGCTCATATCGGGCTCCCTCAAAGGAAGGTTGCTCGGATTCCTCCGACTGCCCAGGCGAGCGGCTTTCTGCGGCGCGGTCCCCGATGGTGGCCCATCTGATCGCCAGTAACGCGCAAGCGGCGTCTTAGCTCTTGACTGTCATCCGGTCAAATTTGCCCTTCTTGGATTGCGCAAGTCACCTCAGTTACGGCTGTGCGAGGGCGCACCGCAGCGCGGTTCGAACCGGTACGAGCCAAGAATATCTCAGCCGGCTTGGCGGCACCCTGCCGGCGGCGACGACACGTCGTTCCGGCGTAGAGCCAAAAATGTCGGCTCACGCTCAAACCAAACGACTGCCTATTGCAGAGCCACAAGCATCCTCTAGCCTCACGTAATCTGCCACGACGCCATGCCAGCGGCAGCTATGGAAGAGCTATCCCGGGATGCTCAAGCATGCTGACCTCACTGCGAATGCTCATGCGTAATATGGCGGTCAACGCGGCGCGATAGCCAGCATGTCCCATGCGCGCATCGCATTCGAGATTGCGCCATTGAGTACGTCCCCTGTCATTCCATCGCGTGCGAGCAGGGAAATACCGAGCAGGAGCCCGTCGAACATCGCGGCAAGGCCGACTGTGTCCACCTCGGCCGGCAATGTCCCGTTCTCGATCGCGCTGGTCACGCAAAGAACGATCGCTTGGCGATTGGCCTGGCGCTCCGTCGCCGTCAGTCCTTTCAGAGCGGTCGTCTGATCCGAACCGATGGTTGCCGACAACGTGACCATGCAGCCGGTGGGATGACCCGGTGTCGTCTGCATCATGGCCGAGCGGCGCAACGCATGCTCAATCCGCTCGCGCGGCGGCAGCGTCTGGTCGCGCAACGCGTCCGTTACCCGGCCATAAGTGGCCAGATAAACAGACAGGGCCTCACGATAGAGCGCCTCCTTCGAACCGAAAGCCGCGTAGAAGCTCGCTGAGGAGATGCCGCCCATCGCGGTGCGCAACTGGTCCAACGACACGCCTTCATAACCGTGTTGCCAGAACAGATGCGTGGCGATTGTGACGGCGGCATCACGATCGAAGCTGCGGGGCCGTCCCGTGCGGGCCATGTTTCTCCTCCAATCTGAGATCTGAACTACTCGATCCAGAAGTCGTTGACAAGCGCCGCGCTTTCGATGATTTCTGGATCGAATCATCCATAATTCGAGTTGGACCATGGCTTCTAGCATTGATAACCCGCCTGTTTCACCGAGCCGCGCTGACGAAAGGCTTCCCGTCGGCGCGCTGTCGGCTCTGGCGATGACAGGTTTCATCTGCATCGCGACGGAGACTTTACCCGCCGGCCTCCTGCCGCAGATTTCCGCAAGCCTGGCACTTTCGTCCGCACTGGCGGGTCAACTCGTGACGGCTTACGCGCTTGGTTCGGTGCTGGCAGTGATCCCTTTGACGATCCTGACCAGCGCCTGGCCCCGTCGCCATGTGCTGCTGCTGACCGTCTTCGGCTTCCTGATGTTCAACGGGATCACCGCGTGGTCCTCGGACTATCGCGTAACGCTGGCGGCCCGTTTCCTTGCGGGTTGCGCGGCGGGACTTGGCTGGGGTCTTCTCGCGGCCTTCGCCCGGCAGATGGTTGAGCCAAGCCAGCAGGGGAAGGCGATGGCGATCGCGATGGTCGGCACGCCGATCGCTCTCTCGCTGGGCGTCCCGCTCGGCACCTGGCTTGGCGGCGCTGTCGGTTGGCGCGCGGCATTCGGCATCATGTCGCTGCTGGCACTCCTGCTCGTCGGATGGGTCTTGCTCAAGGTGCCGAACTACCCCGGGCGGAAGGCATCCTCGCGCCTTTCGATCGGCAAGGTATTTACAGCGCCCGGCATCCGACCCGTCCTTGGCGTAGTGATGACGTGGATGCTGGCTCACAACATCCTCTATACCTATGTCGCGCCGTTCGTGGCACCGGCGGGCTTGGCGGAACGAGTCGATCTCGTGCTGCTGGTCTTCGGCATCGCCGCCCTTGCAGGAATTTGGATGACGGGTCGTCTGGTCGATCGTCATCTGCGCACCACCGTGCTTGCCAGCCTGGCCGGTTTTGCCATCATTGCGCTTCTATTTGGTCTGGTGACGCCGCAGCCAGTCATCATTGTCGCTGGGGTTGCGATCTGGGGACTGACTTTTGGCGGCGCTGCGACCCTGCTCCAGACCGCGCTGGCCGACACCGCGGGCGATCAGGCCGATGTCGCGCTGTCTATGAACGTCGTGACATGGAACCTGGCGATCGCCGGCGGCGGCGTGCTGGGCGGATTGCTGCTTGATCACTTGGGCGCTGCAAGTTTCCCCTGGGCGATGCTTACGCTGTTGATCGGCGGGCTGGTGATTGCCTGGTCGGCGCGTGGTTACGGGTTCCCCGCAGGGCCGCGCCGTCATTCCGGCGCAGCCTCGGGACACTGACCGGTCGGCGCCGGCTCCCATCGATCTATTGTCGCCGTTACGGCCCGCCGTGCTGAGTGTCAGGTCCCGTCGATTGCGGCCATATAGGAGGCTGCGGAAGCCACGTGGGGCTGTGCGTCGCCATTAAGCTGCCAACACATTACAACAGGCGACAGGCGGCGCACCGCAAGCGTCCCTTGGGCCGAATTATACGCTTGCCTTGCCGACCAACCAGGGCTTCGGCGCCCGGTAGTATCGATGTAAGGATTATCATTGCCGGGCGTCAGGGGTTTCCTTGATGTTTTTAGCCGGGGTAGGCGGGCACTTTTCCATTGAGCGCCACAACTCGAATGGAATTTGCGAGATGCCCAAGGGAAAGCCCAATATCCTCGTTATCTGGGGTGACGACATCGGGATCAGCAATCTCAGCTGTTATAGCGACGGCGTCATGGGCTACCGCACGCCCAACATCGACCGCATTGCCAACGAGGGCATTCGTTTTACCGACAGCTACGGCGAGCAGAGCTGCACAGCCGGCCGCGCCTCGTTCATCACCGGCCAGTGCGGCTATCGCACTGGCCTGACCAAGGTCGGCATCCCGGGTGCCAAGGCAGGCATGAAGGCTGAAATCCCCACCATTGCGGAACTGCTCAAGAACCATGGCTATCGCACCGGCCAGTTCGGGAAGAATCATCTCGGCGACCGCAACGAATACCTGCCGACAGTCCACGGCTTCGACGAGTTCTACGGCAACCTCTATCACCTCAACGCCGAGGAGGAGCCGGAGATGTACGATTATCCGGATCCCAAGCAGTTCCCAAACTTCGCCAAGAAGTACGGCCCGCGCGGTGTCCTGCATTCCTTCGCCACCGAGATCGATGATCCCACAGAGGACGAGCGGTTCGGCCGGGTCGGCAAGCAGAAGATCGAGGATACCGGCCCGCTGAACATCAAGCGCATGGAAACCTGCGACGACGACTTCGTCGACAAGGCTTCCGCGTTCATCCGCGCCGCCAAGGAGGCCGACGAGCCATTCTTCGTCTGGCTTAACACCACCCACATGCATCTCTACACGCACACCAAGCCGGAGAGCCTGGGCCAGGCGGGATTGTGGCAGTCGCCCTATCACGACACCATGATCGACCATGACAAGAACGTTGGGCAGATGCTCGACCTCCTCGATGAACTCGGTCTCGCGGACGATACGCTGCTCATGTACTCGACCGACAACGGTCCCCATCGCAACTCTTGGCCGGACGGCGGCATGACGCCCTTTCGGTCGGAAAAGGATACCAACTGGGAAGGCGCCTTTCGAATTCCCAAACTGATCCGCTGGCCCGGCAAGATCGCCGCCGGCACGATTTCCAACGAGATCGTGGGCCACAACGACTGGCTGCCCACCTTCCTGGCTGCTGCCGGCGATCCTGATATCAAGGAAAAGCTCAAGAAAGGCGGCGTTGAGGCCAACGGAAAAACGTTCAAGGCACACCTCGACGGCTATAATCTCCTGCCCTACCTTACCGGCGAAGAGGAAAAGTCGCCGCGCCAGCACTTCGTCTACTTCGACGACGACGGCCACATCGTTGCTATGCGTGCGCACAATTGGAAGGCCGTGTTCCTCGAACAGCGGTGCAAGGGTACGATGCAGCTTTGGGCAGAGCCATTCACCGAGCTGCGCGTCCCGAAGCTCTACAATTTGCGCACGGACCCATTTGAATTTGCGGATGTGACATCCAACACCTACTACGAATGGTTCATTCGTCACGTCTATTTCATGTACTATATCAAAGACGTGGCGGCGAAATTCGCGATGACCTTCGCGGAGTTCCCTCCCGCCCAACACCCTGACAGCTTCACTATCGACGACGCCTTGGCAAAACTCTCGGCCGGCGCCGGCGCCGCGGGGGGGGAAGCTGCACAAGGCTAGCCACAGCCGCTGTTAGCACTTTAGCCGGGGCTGGAGAAAACCAATGACAACTCCTCTTTCCACTTGGGCTGACGGAGCGGCGAAGACTGCAATCCTTCAGTTCATTGCATGCGTGACCAACCCGGATGGAAGCGAATTTGTCCCGCCGGAAGATCGGATCGCGACGTTCGACAATGATGGCACTCTGTGGTGCGAACAGCCCCTTCAAACCCAATTCTTTTTTGGGCGGGATCAGCTTCAAAAGATGGCGGACGAAGATCCAGACCTGAAAGCGCGCCAGCCATACAAAGCGTTCCTCGAACACGATATTGGCACAATCAAGGAGTTTGGAAAGCAAGGCTTTTTTGAAGTCGCGTCAATCGCACACGCGGGCATGACCGAAGACGATTTCCATTCGCATGCGCGCGATTGGCTGGTTCACGCCCGCAATCCGGCAAACGGGCAACGCTTCGTCGATCTGGTGTATCGCCCGCAGCTGGAGCTCATGGAATATCTACGGCAGAATGGCTTCCGCGTTTTTATCGTGTCAGGAGGGGGGATCGACCTCATTCGTGCTTTCTCTGAAGAGGTCTACGGGATCGCTCGCTCGCAGGTTGTTGGCTCCAGCGTCAGGACCCGAATGGAAGTCTCCGACGGGAAAGTGAGTTTGCTGAAACTCGCTGAACTGCAAAGCTTTGATGACCGGGAAGCTAAGGTGCAGAACATCGCTCTTCATATAGGACGCCGGCCGATCTTCGCATTTGGGAACTCCGACGGCGATCTCGCGATGCTTAGATACACCTTATCGGGAAGCGGCCTGCGACTGGCTCTCCTGCTTCACCACGACGATGGGGAGCGGGAGTTTGCTTACGATCGGGAATTTGCCGTCAGCCCTTTAGCAGAGGCTCTCGATCGCGCGGAAGAGTTCGGGATTACGGTGGTCAGTCTCAAAAATGACTGGAACGAAGTTTACGCTGAACAATGTTCTTTTCGGGAAGAATGAATTCGAGAGTCCCATGTTCGGCATGCTGCGTTAAGTTGCCATTCCGCTCTCGGCAATGAACCTCGTCTAAGTCCCACGACGCCGCACCGACCATTCGCACCGCGCCGTCATGGAACTCAGGCGGGATCTGTTTCCCATCTTGCTCATACCGGATGCTCCTTCTCACAGTTCGGAGCCTCCGGAAAACCCGGGACGCTTCAATCCTCAGCGATGGGCTTTCGCCCAGACGGTTTGGGCGTTCGTGAACTCGCGCAGGCCGAATTGCGACAGTTCGCGTCCGTATCCGCTTTTCTTGACACCGCCGACCGGGATCCGGGCATTTGAAGCGCTGAAGCCGTTGATGAACACGCCGCCGGTTTCGAGCCGACGGGCGATCCGCTGCGCCTTGGCGACATCGGCGGTCCACAGATTGCCACCCAGGCCATAGTCGCTGCTGTTGGCGAGCAGGATGGCATTCTCAAGATCATCGGCGATCGTCAGCGCCGCGACCGGGCCGAACGTCTCCTCGTCGAACGCTGCCATTCCGGGGGCTACATCGGCGAGGACGGTCGGGGCGTAGAAGTTCCCCGTTCCCTCGACTTCGTACCCGCCCAGCAGAAGCGTCGCGCCTTGTGCAAGGGTGCGCTGGACCTGGCCGTGAAGTTCCGCGCGAAGATCCTTACGCGCCATGGGGCCGATCTTCGTGGCGGGATCGCGCGGATCGCCCATCTTCAGGTCCCGCGCGGCTGCCACGAACTTCGCCGTGAAGGCTTCGGCGATGGGTCGTTCCAGGATGAAGCGCTTGGCCGCGAGGCAGACCTGACCCGTGTTCTGGAACCGGGCTTGGATCGCCGCCTCCACCGCCAGATCGATGTTCGCGTCTGCCAGCACGATGAAGGCGTCGCTGCCGCCCAGTTCGAGCAGGCTTTTCTTGAGTGCCTTCGCGGCGGTGGCGGCCACGGCTGCGCCCGCCCGCATGCTGCCGGTCAGCGTGACGGCTGCGATGCGCGGATCCTCGATCACGCGAGCCACCGTCTCGTTATCGGTGCTGAGATGGGCGAACAGCCCCTTCGGAAAGCCGGCCGCCTCATAGGCCTGCTCCAAGGCAAAGGCGGATCCCATCACGTTGGGCGCGTGTTTGAGCAGGAAGCCGTTGCCCGAGAGCATGATCGGCCCGGACGCCCGGATTACCTGCCATAGCGGGAAATTCCAGGGCATGACGGCCAGGATCGTGCCGATCGGCAGGTAGGAAATGTGGACCAGATCGCCTCCTTCGATTGACACGGGCTCATCGGCCAGGATGGCGGGGCCGTTGTCTGCGATCCATTCGATCGTCGCAGCGCACTTCTCGACTTCCGCGCGGGCCGCTTCGATCGGCTTGCCCATTTCGGACGTGATGAGAGCGGCCAGCGTCTCCGAGCGCTGGCGCAGCGTCGCAGCAAGCCGGTGATAGGTGACAACGCGCTCCTTCATCGGGGTTTCCCGCCACAGCCGATAAGCGGCGGCACCGGCCTGGAGGACGGCCTCGACCTCATCAGGGTTCTGATAGGGGTAGCGCGCGATCAGCGCGTCGGTGGCGGGGTCGCGGGATACGGCTTCGGATGCGAAGATCTGGGCGGCGTTGGTCAGTGTGTCGGACATCGTGGGCTCCTGAGGACGGGGGCAGGGCTGCTAGGGCTGTCAGAAATTCTGGCGAGTGGGGCGGATGACGATAGCGTTGATGCCAACATCGGCGGGCTGCTCGATCGCATAAGCAATGGCGCGCGCGACCGAACTGGCTGGGATCGCCTGCCGGTAAAAGTCCATCACCGTATCGGTCGCGGTGCCCGAGGTGCCGAGTTTGAGGTCGCTTTCCACTGCGCCGGGCTCGATGGCGGTGACGCGTACCGTTTCGCCCACTTCCTGCCTAAGCCCTTCCGTGATCGCGCTTACCGCGAACTTGGTTCCGGAATAGACCGTGCCGCCCGGCGCGAAGACCTTGATGCCTGCGACCGAGCTCAGGTTGATGATGTGGCCACTGTTCTGGGCAAGGAAGCGCGGAAGCGCCGCCGCGATACCGTAGAGCGTGCCCTTGAGGTTGACGTCGATCATCGCGTCCCACTCGTCGGTATTGGCCTCGGCCATGGGGCGGATCGGCATCAGCCCGGCGTTGTTGATGAGGACGTCCAGCCGGCCGAAATCGGCCACGATATCTGCCACGACAGTTGCCACTTGCGCCTTGTCGGTAACGTCGAGGGCGTAGGCGCGAGCGTCGCCGCCTTCCGCCGCGATCTCGGCGACCACCGCGTCGAGCTTGTCCTTGCGGCGGGCGGCAATCGCTACCCTGGCGCCGCGGCTTGCGAGCAGGCGCGCGGTCTCGGCGCCGATCCCGGTGCTGCCACCGGTGATGAGAATGACCTTGTTTGCGATACCCTCAGTCATGTCGTTTTCCTCTTTGCATGGGGGTTGAGGGCGGCTTGCCGCCGCCCGTTCTTCGATCAGCGGCTCGCGCGGGCCGCCTGTTCGATCACGTCGGCCACAGCGCGTGGCTGCGAGATGAAGACGGCGTGACTGCCCTTGATCTCGGTCACGCTGACGCCGGCGTGGCGGTACATCGCGCGCTCGAGGTCGGGATTGATCATGCGGTCCTGCTGCGCGACGATCCCGTAGGCCGGCTTCGACTTCCACGCCGGAGCGGAGATGGGCGTGGACAGGATCGCCTTGTTCCACGGCACTTGCGAGATTGCCATGAAACAGGACTGGGCAGGCGGCAGGTCGGCGGCAAAATCGGCGGCAAAGCGGACCGGGTCGACGAGCAGATAGCCGTCAGAGGTCGGTGCGATGCTCGTCGCGGCGGGCGGGTTCTTCTGGATCTGCGAGAGGATCGTATCGCCCTCGTCAGGCACGAAGCCGGCGACATAGACCAGGCTCGCTACGTGCGGGTTGTTTCCCGCCTCGGTGATGATCGCGCCGCCATAGCTGTGACCAACCAGCACGGCGCGGCCCTGAACACGGTCCAGGATACGGTTGGTCGCGGTGACATCATCGGCCAAGGAGGTTTCGGGCTCCTGGACGATGCTGACGGTGTAGCCGTCCTTCTCCAGGATCTCGGCGACTGGCTGCCAGCCCGATCCGTCCGCGAAGGCGCCATGGACGAGGACCACGTTGTGCACGGCGGGGGTTGCAGGTGCGGCGGCGGCGAGGCCCGGGAATGCGATCAACGCAGCGGCGCCCAGCAAGGCATGGATATTCTTCATCGTACATCTCCGGTGCACCCGATCTTGCGAGTGGCTGACTGTGGTAAGGATCAGGCGGCGACCGAACGGACGCCGCTCGGAACGTAGGCAGGATAATCGGTGAGTCCTTCCGCCCCGCCGCCGTAGAGCGTCTCGGGACGTAGCGGATTGAGCGGCCAGTCATGGGCGATCCGCGCTGGCAAGTCGGGATTGGCGATGAACGGGCGGCCGAAGGCGACGAGATCGGCGAGACCGCTAGCGATCAGATCCTCGGCACGCTGCGCGGTGTAGCGGCCCGCATAGAGGATGCGCCCGCTGAAGGCCGCGCGAACCGCCTCTCGGAAGGAGAACGGGAGGTCCGGCGCGTTGTCCCAATCCGCTTCCGCAATCGAGAGATAGGCGACGCCGAACTCTTCCAGCAGCTTGATCGCGGCAATATAGGTCTGATGCGGATCGGGCTCGACCAACCCGATGTAGACGCGATCGACATCGGTGCTTTCGAACAGCGGGGTGAAGCGCACGCCCAGCCTATCCGCACCGATCGCGTCGGAAACCGCAGCGACGATCTCGCGCAGGAAGCGCAAGCGGTTCTCGATCGAGCCGCCATAAGCATCCTCGCGTCGGTTGGCGTGCGCCGAGATGAACTGGTTGACCAGATAGCCGTTGGCGGCGTGGATCTCGACGCCGTCGAAGCCGGCCGCGATCGCGTTGCGGGCGCCTTGAACGTAGAGCGACACCAATTCGCGGATTTCAGCAACCTCGAGCGCGCGGGGCAGAGATGGCGCGACCAGTTCGCCGGTGCCGGGCGCTGTTTCGATGAAGGCCTTGACCTTCTCGGCCGGGATTGCCGACGGGGCGACCGGCGCTCCGCCGTGCAACTGGGCGTGCGAAACACGTCCGACATGCCAGAGTTGGGCGAAGATTACGCTACCTTCGGCATGGACGGCCTTGGTCACTTCGCGCCACCCTGCGATCTGGGCTTCGCTGTAGATGCCAGGGGTCCAGGCATAGCCTTGGCCGCGCGGTTCGATCTGCGTGCCTTCGCTGACCATAAAGCCTGCGCCGGCGCGCTGGGCATAATAGCGCGCCATCAGGGCGGTCGGCACGTCTCCGGGCTGGGCGGCGCGTTGGCGAGTCAGAGGCGGCAGCACGATGCGGTTGCGCAAGGTGTGCCGGCCGAGCGGGACAGGGGTGAACAGAGCGGGGTGGCGGGTCATCATGATCTCCTGGAATACGTGGATCAACCGGTGCCTTTCGCAGGCGCGCGGCATTGCTCCTTCCAGTCCGGCAGCGCGGGACGGAGGCGATATTTTGTTGCGGTCTCGTTGGATGGTGGCGCGGTTAACGCCGTGATCGCAGGCGTTGCGGTAACCCGAGGCGCCATGTCTGCGCCAGAAATCCAATCAACTGGATTTCCTGTGCGTAGAAGGGCTGCGCGAGCAGCGCGGCGCCGATCCAGTGCTTCAGGTTGCGCATCGCGGCCTTCTCAGGCCGAAACGGGATCGAGGACGAAGGCAGTCCGCTCGGCAAGATCGCCGATCGCGGCGAGATAAGCCTGGAAGTGCTGGGTCGCGCGGTGCGCGGCAACCGCCTCAGAGCTGGCGTAGAGCTCGTCCAGCACGAAACGCGTGGGCTCGTTCTGGTCCTGCCAGAGATCATACCGCAAGTTGCCGGCTTCCGCCCGGCTCGGGACGAGCATGCCGTCGAGCAGGGTACGGAGCTGATCGGCAGCGCCGGGACGGGCGGTCAGGACGGCGACGATCTTCACAGGGTTGGTCATAGGGATAATCCTTGATGAATGGGTGGACTTGGTGGCGCGCATCCGCAGCGCGCCACCTGTCATGCGCGTGCTCATGCCGCCGTCTGCGGGCCGCCGAGCGCCGCGATCATGGCCTTTGCGACCGCGTGATCGGAGGCCGGGTTCTGGCCCGTGATCAGTTCGCGATCAACGACCACGTTGGCGGCAAAATCTTCAGAAGCGGCCGAAACCTCGCCGCCTGCCAGCCTCAGGGCCTTGGGCATGTCGAAGTACAATTCGCCCTTCAGCAGGTGCTCTTCGGCGATCTTCTCTTCGCTCGCCGAGAAGACCGTCATGCGGTAGCCCGCATAGATCCAGTCCTTCGCAAGGTCGGCCGCCTTGGCGTCGTCGCCCTCGATCAGGGCCGCCCGGTACTTTGCCGGGTCGGGCAGGGCGGCAACGACCGCGACAGGGCCATGGCAGAGCAGACCGGTCGGCTTGGCCGCCGCATGGAAGTGGCGCAGGATGGCGCCCGCCTCGCCGCTCTGCATTACGTCGACCGCCGGAGCATGGCCGCCGGGGACGAACACGCCTGCAAACTTGTCCAGCCCCTGTTCGATGACCGAGGCAAAGGTGCGAACCTCGTTCATGGCCGGGTGCTCGGCAAAGAAGTGTCGGCCGCGCTCATAGGCGGCTTGGTCGCCTCCGAAATGCTGCACCGTATCCGATGCTTCGTCGATGTGAGGCTTTGTGCCGTCGGGTGTGGCGAGCACGACATCGTAACCGGCCTCGATCAGCGCCATTGCGGGCACCACCGTCTCGTTGAGGTACTGGCCGATCGTAGCCGAGCCCCCGCCGCGCAGTTCAATCTGCGTGGCGTTGGATCCGAGGAAGAGCACTTTCGTCTTGGTCATCTGAGCCTCCATTGTCTCACCGCATTCGCTGCGGACCAGTGCAAAGTGGCCCATTCCGACATATTCCAGAAGTTTATTGTCTTGATTTCAGATATACGCTCTAGAGCATGTCTGTATGCGATACGACCTCAACCTGCTCCCGATCTTCGTCGCCCTGATGGAGGAGCGCAGCGTGACGCGCGCAGCCGAACGCGTCGGGATGACGCAACCGGCGCTATCCAACGCGCTCTCGCGGCTGCGCCTAATGCTCCAGGATCAACTGTTCATCCGCGAGCGGTACGGGATTCAGCCCACTGCCGTCGCACTGGAACTCGCACCCGCGATCGCCGATGCGCTGGCGAAGCTCGATGATACGGTGCTGGGCCAGCAGGGTTTCGATCCCGCCAAGGCGCAGCGGGTCTTCACGATAGCGCCCAACGGCTACGTCGAGTTCGTCCTCGTGCCCGCTATTGTCGCCCGGCTTCAGCAGGTCGCACCCGGCATCAAGCTTCGTCTGACGCCCTATGGCAACGATCTGGTTGAGACCGGCATCGTGTCAGGCACCACCGCGCTGGTACTCGGCCGCATTGTCGATCCCCCCGACAATCTCGTCGTCCAGCACCTTATGGACGAGAGCCTCGCCTGTGCGGTGCGGGCGGATCATCCCACTGTAGGCGATGCGATGACCCGCGTGCAGTTCGAGACGCTCAAGCACGTCAACATCATACCGCCAGGCCGGATGCGGGCGGGGCTATTCCAAGCGCTCGCACAGCAGGAACTCAAGCGTGAGGTCGCGATCTCAGTGACCAACTTCTTCGCGGTCGCCGAGATGGTGGCCGTCACAGACTACTGTGCAACGCTCCCGTCTCTGATCTGCAGGCGGCTGCAACAGGATCATCGCCTCAAGATCCTTCCCGCACCGGTAGATCTGGGCACGTTCCCGGTCGAGATGGCCTGGCATGTCCGGTACCGACAGGACGCGGCCCATCGCTGGTTGAGAGGGCTAATCGCCGAGATCGTGCGAGAGTTGTCAGCCTAGGTTGCCCCCTTACAGCGCTCCTCTCCAGTCTGATCAATGTGACGGGTATTCGTGTGCGTGTCCCGCCTTGGTCGTAAGCCGACATCCGCAAATCATGGTGGGAACGACGGAGCTGTCCCAACCTAGGTCGTTCAGGTTCATTCGCAATTTGGTGAACCGAAAACAGCTCTTGGAAAGCAAGGATGACGTAGTCGCGAACGCTTTGATTGCGAAGCATTTATCGAACCAACGTGCAAGTCGCGCCACGACTAGGACCTTCCGTTCACACGCGAAATCACCACAGTAGCGGTGCGGCTCCGATAAAGCCCGCCGCCTTCGTCCATTCTCTTCAGTGCCAGATCTCCATGGCAGATGTTCGGGGCAGGCTATGCATTTGACCCGAAGGACATCAAGACTGCGCCGAGCAGACAGTTGCCAAGAGCCGCGTGGCTTGGCTAAACCTTCGGGATGAATAATCGTCCGCTTGCCGCCCGCTGACCATGCTCCGTCCTTGGCAAATAAGCCTCAGTCAACGCATCGACGCCGGACGTAACGAACCGATCTACATGCAGATCATCCAAGCGGTGATCAGGGATATCGAAAGCGGTCGGCTGACGTCGGGCAGCTACTTGCCCAGCAGCCGCGAGTTGGCCGTCAGCTTAGGCATCAACCGCAAGACGGTGGTTTTGGCTTACGAGGATCTTATCGCTCAGGGCTGGCTCTCGTCGGCGGGAACGCGTGGTACGATGGTGTCAACCGCGCTGCCTGATCTGGGTCATTCCCTTGCTCCCCAGGGCCGCGGCGAGACCGCCCGCGCCGAGTACCGCTTCATCGGCGGTCCAGAGCACCCTCTGGCACTGCCTGATGGTCCGGGTCTGAAGCTGGACGAGGGCGCGCCAGATGGACGGTTGTTCCCGGTGGAGCTCCTCTCCCGCGCATATCGCGCGGCCGCCCAGAGGCTAGTACGCACGAACGGCCTGCAGTACCGCGACCCACGCGGCGCCCCGGTGCTGCGCCAAAGCGTGGCCGAAATGCTCAAAAGCCAGCGGGGTCTGCCGGTAACGGCCGAAAACATCTGCATCACGCGCGGCAGCCAGAACAGCATATTCCTCGCCGCCAGCCTGCTCATCCGTCCCGGAGATGCGGTGATCGTAGAGGAACTGACTTACGAGCCTGCCGTCGCGGCCTTCGCCGCTCGCGGCGCGAAGATCGTGCCGGTGGGCCTTGATCGAGACGGCATATGCCTTGAAGACGTGGTACTGGCTTGCCGTCGCAATCGGGTGGCTGCGGTGTTCGTGACGCCGCATCACCAATTCCCGACTACCGTGGCCCTGCGACCGGAACGGCGGCTGCGCCTGCTGGACTTGGCCCGACAGTTCGGTTTTGCGGTGATAGAGGATGATTACGATCACGAGTTTCACTTTGCATCGCAGCCGCTGTTACCGATGGCGGCCTATGCGCCGGGGCGTGTGATCTACGCGGGATCGTTGTCCAAGCTGCTTTTGCCGGCGCTGCGCATCGGTTACATCGCCGCGCCCGTCGAGGTGATCGAGGCGTTGGCCCATGTGATTTCATTAGTGGACGGCATGGGCAACACCCTGACCGAAACCGCCGCTGCCGAACTGATCGTCAGCGGTGAACTCAGTCGACATGCACGCAAAGTGCGCCAAATCTACGCCCAAAGGCGCACCACGTTCGCCGCAACGCTTGACGCCACGCTAGGCGAGCGGGTGAGCTACGACATGCCGCCTGGCGGTCTTGCCTTCTGGTTGCGCTTCGCCTCGGAAGCGATGCTGGACCGGATCGAGGCTGGCGCAGCAGCAGCGGGCCTTCGGTTTGCCTCATCCCGCTCGTTCAAGACCCGTGAGGGCGCGCCGCGCGGCCTGCGGATCGGATTCGCCAGCCTGGACCAGCATGAAGCACGCCGGGCGCTGGATGTAATGCGCTCGGTGGTGGACTAAGGAAGCTCGTCGTCGGTTAGCATGTAGAAGGCGGCTCGTTCGCCTCCCGCATCGCCGCCGTCAGTCCCGCATCGGGATGTGCGGCGATAATTTGGGCAAGACTTTCCGGACGTTCGTCCTGGCCGAGCTTGAACGTCGCATCGCAGGATAGCACAGTGGCCCGGAATGCGACGATATGGCGGCTCATCGGTTCATAGCGCTCACCCATTCTCGCCACCGTCCAGCGGCCGGGGTGATCGTTTTCCATGTGCGCGATCAGGCGATCGAGAGCCTCGCCGTTCCTTTCGGGCGCGAAGCATACATCTACCTCGAAGCGTGCCACAGCGTAGTTCCAGGTCGGAGCCCATTGCGGCTGCGTCACCAATTCAGGCGAGATATACCCCTGGGCTCCTTGGAACAGGACAAGCGCGCGTGGCTGATCTCGCAGCGCCGCGACCTGAGGATTGGCCAGGGCAAAGTGGCCAACAAGTGCAGCGATGCTTCCGTCGCTCGCCAGATCCGCGACCAGCGGCAACGGCGTCGCGTGGAACGAGGGCGCTGCGGAGACCATCCATGCAAGAGGGTGACGCGCAACCAGCGCTGCTATCTCGCCGGCATTGCGCGGGGACCAACGGCTCATGCACCGGCTCCTGTGTAGCGGTCCTGGCCGCCGACAATCGTGCGCAATACTTCCACGTCCGGCAACCTTTCCGGATCGATGATGGTTGGATCGCTGTCGAGCACCGTGATGTCAGCCAGGAAACCTGGCGCGATCCGCCCGAGCCGGTCCTCCTGAAAGCCGGCGTAGGCATTTGCAGAAGTGTAGGCAGTAAGCGACTGTTCTACCGTAACTTTCTGGTCAGGCAGCCAGCCATCCGGGTTGGCGCCATCGATGGTTTGCCGCATGACGGCGGCATGGATGCCTGCCAGGGGGCTGAGAGGGGCGACCGGCCAGTCGGAACCGAATGTCACCGTCGCTCCACTCGTGATCAGTGAGCCGAAGGCATAAGTGCCGTTCAGACGTTTCTCGCCGATACGCTTCACAGCCCAGCGCCCATCGTCAATGGCGTGATAGGGCTGGACAGAAGCAATCACCTTCTGCTTCGCGAAGCGCGGAATAGTGGTGGGTGCCACATGCTGAGCATGCTCGACGCGGAAGCGGCGGTCGCGCGCGCCGTTCAGCGCCTCCACTTCGGCGTAGACGTCAAGGATATCGTCGTTCGCCTCGTCACCGATGGCGTGAACCGTGACATGGAGGCCCGCGCGATCGGCGGCGGGCACCGCTTCGCGAAGTTCGGCAAGCGGCATCACCCTAACACCGCGTGTTCGCGGATCATCAGTATAGGGATCGTGGAACAGCGCAGTGCGTGCACCGAGCGAGCCGTCAACTAGTGCTTTCACCCCGCCCCAGCGCAGCCAGTCGTCGCCGCGACCTTCGGCCCTTACCAGCTCGGCGATTTTTTCCCAGTCATGTAGCGGTACGAAGTTGTAGAAGCGCATGTCTGTCTCGCCTTTGGCGCGCAGGCGGCGCAGAGCGTCGAAACAGTGCCAGTCGAACGGATCAGGAACATGGACCTGCGCGACCCCGTGCGCCAGGCCATGGGCAATCCCGCCGCGCAGCGAGGCTTCGAGTTGGGCGGGTGTCAGCGGCGGAACCACGCGGTCGACGAGCGCCTTGGCGTTGTCCTTCAGGACGCCGGTCGGCTGGCCCTTTGCATCCCGTACGATGACCCCGCCTGCCGGATCCGGCGTTTCACGCGTTACACCCGCCAGGCGCAAGGCCAGCGAGTTGCAAAGATAGCTGTGCAGGTCAGTGCGCGGTACGGCAATCGGGGTGTTGGGGCTGACCGCGTCAATCCATTCGCGTGTGGGCAGGTCGCCTCCGATCCGCTGTTCGTCCCACGATCCGCCAAGCAGCCATTGGCCGGGATGGGCCTTCACCGCCGCACCGATGCGGGCCACGAACTCGGCCCGGTCTTTCACATTGAGCAAGTCCGGGCGTGACAGCGTGTTGGAACCGATCAGGAAGTGCGTGTGGTTGTCGGTAAAAGCTGGCAAAGCGAAGGCGCCTTGCAGGCCGACAATCCGGGTGGAAGCGCCAGTGCGCGCCTTCACCGCTCCCGCCCCTACCGCGACGATGCGGTCGCCGATGATGCCGATGGCGTCCGAGCTGGCGCCGGTTCCTGTCCAGACCGTGCCGCCGACCAGCGCGCAGTCCAACGGCGCATCTGCAGCGAAGGCTTGCCGCGCGAACGGCGTGGCCATCGCCGCGAGAGCAGCGCCGGATCCAATAAACCGACGACGATCGAACATGGTGTTCCCCTTGCCATTTCCATGTGAGCATTCTCATCCCTTCTCGGCTCGCTACCGCCAACATCCAACATCGGACAGGACCAAGGGTCCAACGGGACTGACGGGCCCGGAGCATTGGACCCATCGACTTCACGAAAGTGGATGTTCCGCAGGGGCCGCGCTTGCGCTTCATCCTTTGTCGTGCCGCGAGGCAAAGTCAGATCGCTCCCGAGGGCGACCGCATGATCAGGGATCTCAAATAATGGAACAGCTTCTCCGCGCACGCCGCCGGTCGATTCTGGCTGGTACGGCTCTCATCGCACTCAGTGCATCTGCCACGCCGGTATTCGCGCAGGCCAAAACGCAGACTGGCTCCGGCGAAAGTGCCGCTTCCGGACAAGGCGACATCGTCGTCACCGGATCGCGCATCGACCGCCCGGGCTATGAATCGCCTACGCCGCTGCTCCATGTAACTCAGGAAGACTTGCAGATCGTCAGCCGGCCCAACATTGGTGCAGCTCTGGCTGACCTCCCCCAGTTCAAGGCCTCGCAGTCACCGCAGACCTCTGGGACCAACGCGCAGGCGGGCCGCTTTCCCATCAACATCCGCGGTCTGGGCGAGACTCGCTCGCTTGTTCTCGTGGACGGTCGCAGGCTTGTCAGCGACAACGATCTTAACACCGTCCCTTCGATCATGGTCAAAAGCGTGGACATCGTGACTGGGGGTGCTTCCGCGGCTTGGGGATCGGACGCGGTTGCGGGCGTGGTCAACATGATTGTCGATGGGGATTACGAAGGTATCCGCCTCGGCGCGGAAGGCGGAATTTCGTCGCGCGGCGATGCCGGGCAGGTGAGGTACGAAGGCAAGTACGGCACAAGTTTCGCAGGCGGTCGCGGCCACCTTGTGATCGGGGGCGAGTTCGTCGACAACAAGGGCGTCCTCAAGAAGACCGACCGCAAGAACACCGGGCGCTTTGCTACCGTGCGCAATGCGCTGACCCCCGACGTTGGCCATGCCACGCGCCTGATCGGCGGCTACATCACCTCGGGCGCACTACGCGGGTACGGCTTCAACCCCGATGGCACTTTGCGCGTGCCGGATATCGGCACTGTGGTCGGTACTAACATGATTGGCGGTGAGGGCCCCTCGGACGATGAGCGCAGCCCGCTCATCACCCCGCAGAAGCGTTACGCCGCACTTGCCAAGGTTTCCTATGAGCTGGCCGACACGCTCAAGCTCAGCGCGGACTTCCGCTACTCGCGCTATTACAACAATTACACTTGGTTTGGTGACCACACGAACAGCGTCACCATCCGTTCGGACAACGCGTTCTTGAACGAATCCATCCGGCAGGCAATGGCCGCCGCCGGGCAGACCAGCTTCACCATGGCGCGCTATAATGCGGACCTGGCCTACAGCACCATCGATCTCGATCGCCGCAGCGTGCAGGGCACACTCGCCCTTGACGGCAGCTTCGGTGGCGGGCGCTGGCGCTACTCGGCCTATTACAGCCATGGGCAGTACCGCAACAAGATCAACACTCCCGGTTTCCTGCTGACACAGAACTTCGCGAACGCAGTCGACGCAGTGGTTGACCCTTTGACGGGAAATGCCGTTTGCCGCTCAGGCGCGGCAGGCTGCGTGCCACTGAACCTGTTCGGAGAAGGCGCGCCGTCGCAAGCAGCGATCGACTACGTCACAGGCACGCCGCGTTCGAACAGTCTCAACAAGTTGGATACATACGGGGTCTCGCTGCGCGGGGAGCCCTTCGACCTCCCCGCCGGGCCCGTCTCGATCGCGATCGGCGCAGAAGGACGCAGCCTTTCGACGAATACCAAGGTCGGGGAACTTGACGCCGCGCGCGCGTTCTCGACGTTCTATTTTACATCACTTCGCGGCAAGTACGACGTGAAAGAAGCGTTCGGCGAAATCATCGTGCCTTTGATCAAGGACGTTCCGGTGCTTCAAAAGCTGGAGCTGAACGGAGCCGTGCGCGTGTCGGACTACAGCACCAGCGGCACGGTATGGTCGTGGAAGCTGGGCGCCACCAACGAGTTCCTTCCCGGCGTGATCGGCCGCGTCACCCGTTCGCGGGACATCCGCGCGCCCAACATTAGCGAACTCTACTCGAACCGAACGGTCAGCTACGTCAACGTCGTCGATCCGCAATTCGCGGATGAAGGCAGCCGCAGCGTGCTCGTCTACGGCGGCGGCAACGCCGCTCTCCAGCCCGAAAAGTCGGACACCTGGACCGCCGGCGTGACCACTGCTCCCCTGCGCGGCCTGACTGCTTCAGTCGACTACTTCAATATCAAGATCAAGGACGTCATCACCAGCATCGGCGCGCAAGTCCTTGTCGACCGCTGCCAGGGTGGTAACACCAGCCTCTGCGACTACATCACACGCGACGCGACCGGCCGGATAGCCAGCGTCGCGTCTTCGCAGGTCAACCTGTCGCAGTTCAGGACCGACGGGGTCGACGCTGAAATTGCCTATACCCTGCCGGTCGAGAACGAGGCGAGCGGCCGAGTGATCTTCCGCCTCGTCGGCACCTGGGTGAATCATTTCACGACCGACGACGGGACGACCAAGATCGAGTACGTGAAATCGCAAGGCTATGCCTTCGTCAACGGCGTGCCGCGCATTCGTACCAATGCCTCGATCGGCTATTCCAGCGATGGATTCAGCGGGCTGGTGCGTGCGCGTTACATCTCGTCGGGCTATTGGAACCGCACCAGCGCCACGCCGATCACCAACAACCGCATTCCTGCTTATACATATATCGACCTTCAACTGAGCCAGAAAGTGCCGTTCGGCAATGGGGGCAAATCCTTCGAGGTCTACGGCAACGTGGCCAACCTGTTTGACAAGGATCCTCCGCTTAGTTCCGCTTTCTCGCCTTACTACGACGTGATTGGACGCTACATGACGATCGGCGCGCGCCTGGAATTCTGAGGCCGCACGCTTTTCGCTTTCGCCGCCGCAAATGGGGAGGGGGCCGCCTGCAAGATGTGGGATCGGGGCACGCGGGAGATCGAGTGCCCCGTCATGGACGGGCCCTGAAGCAGGCCAAGCGCGCCCAGCATCGCCATACAATACGCGGCTATTCGCCTGCGCAGCTCCGCCGTTTAAGCATGGATCCCCTCATATCAGGAGGGGAGCGGCCTCAGTATTCGAAGGACGCCGCGTTGCCCTGCTTTTCATCGAAGTCGGCAGCGGTGCGAACCGCGAGAGCGACATCGTGCTGGCTCATTTCCTCGAACCACTGCGCCTCGCGCTTGCGGGAACGCGGCCATACCTCGTCAAGCGTCGCGGCATCGTAGAGGCGGCCGTTCTGCATCACCAGCGACAGGGATCGGGTGTTGCGAATGTCAGTGGTGGGGTCATCGTCCAGCACCAGAAGGTCCGCCAGCTTGCCCGGCTCAATAGAGCCCAGGTCCAGTGCCCGCCCGATTACCTCGGCCGAACCAATGGTTCCGGCGTGCAGGATTTGTAAGGGGCTTGCGCCGCCGGAGGCCATCGCTTCCAGCTCCCAATGAAAGGACAGCCCCTGCACGACGCCGTGCGCGCCGACACCGAGCAACCCGCCGGCTTTGCCGATATCGCTGGCCTGCCTGGCAAAAAGTGCGAAGCCTTGCCCTTCCGCCCGGTTCCACGTAACGGAATCGCGCTTCGCAGCGAAAGCGAATTCGGGGACGAACCGCCCCAGCTTGCCGTCGAAATCCTGCTGATGCCCTGCCGCCATCGCGCCCATGGCGCTCGGTGCGCCGTAGAGCACAAGAATCGTCGGCACCGTTGACAACCGGGAGCGCACCAGCATCTGAACCATGTCGTCATGGAGCGGTGCAATCGGTAGGCTATGTTCGTTGCCGGCATAGCCGTCCAGCATCTGCGTGACGTCGAGCCGGTAATCGCTGGCGCCCTCGGTGGTGGGCATGAGGCCGAGCGCCTGTGCGCCTTCGATCAAGTGGCGGCGCTGTGCCCGGTCGCCGACCATGTACTGCTTGATGTTGGGCGTCTTGTAGTAATCAGAATAGCGTCGCAGCGTAGCAATGGCATCCTCTCGGCTGTCCATCGGGCTGTTGCGAAACACGCCTTCGCCGGTGGAGAAAGCACGCAGACCCGGCATCAGCCCCGCGTCGATCATGTCGGCATAGCCGAACACGTCAGGGTCAAAGGTCTGCACGTCCAGTCCTGCCGTCACGCCGTAGGCGAGGTTCGCAGCAAAATCCCAATGGCCGATGTCCAGGATGCGGCGGCGCGTTTCGAACCAGTGGGCATGTGCATCAATGAAGCCCGGAATGATGAATTTGCCGGTCACGTCGCGCACTTGCGTGCCCGCCGGTATTTTGAGGGTCCCGCACGGACCGAGCGCGGCAATTCGGTTGTTCTCGATTAGCAGATCGGCATTGTCGATGACCTCTTCGGCCTTCATCGTGACGATCCGCGCCCCGCGCAGCAGCAACCTGCCCCTGGGCACATCGCGCGGCAACACCACATCCAGGACATGGCCGCCGGCGCGCTGCTCGATGACGGCGGGGCCGCCACTTCGGGCAGCATCCACAGGTAGTTGCCGCACCGTGGCGCCGACGGACCATAGCAGCGAGCGCATGTCAGGAGCCCAGTCCATGTAGTCCGCGCCGATAGCAGTGATCCGCCGCGCCTTCGACGCCGGGTCGCTGACGTTTACAGTCGGCGCCGCGCCGTTCTGCGCCGGCGGTACGGGTACCAGATACAGCTGCGAGGCGAGGCGTACTAGCGCCGTGCGGCCGTCGGCGCTCAATTGCGCGTTCTTGAGGGGAGCAGGCGCATCAAAATATTGGCTGTCGGGACGGGCTACCAGCTTCGCCAGATGCCTTGCCCCGCCTTGCCCGACGACTGGGCGGGATGATATCCAGCCGTCCGAGTAATAGCGCACGCGCTCCGGATCGGGGTCGCGCCGCAGGTCCATCGCGGCGCCGACTTCGCCCAGCCTGGTTGCTTCGCCGCCGTCAACCGGTACCCGCACCAGCGTCGAGGGCAAGGGACCGAGACTTTCGGCGGTGCGGTAAAGGCGGTCGCGCTGGCTGGCCGAAAATGCGACCACGTCCCTGCCGCCAGCCAGGAACAGGGGTTCGGAATAGAATGCCGTCTGCGTCGTGATCCGGCGGGGCAGGGTCTTGCCATCCGCCGCCGCGATCCAGACATGCCCGCCTTCCTTCGCGGTCCAGGTGACGTACGTGATGAAGCGCCCGTCGTCCGACCAGCTTGGCTGCCACGCGGAGCCCGGCACGTTGAGACGGCGCGGCTTTGCACCTTTTCGGTTGGCGGCGACATATATGCGGCCCACGGCTCCGAAGACCACTTGTCGGCCGTCTGGCGAAAGGCGGGGCGTCTGGATCACCCGGACGTGGACGGGCCCTGTGTTCACCCGATACTGGCGGCGCAGCGGCAGCGGCATCTCATGCCGCACATGAGCCTCGAACGGAATGTCTGCGATAGCGCCCGAGGTGACGTCGAGCCGCTTCAGGCCGCCGTCAAGACCGACGTAGATGGCCTTGTCGTCAGGAGCAAAAGCCATGCGCGGCATCAGGTCGACGTAGTAACCGCCGGACTGCCCATCGGGATCGAGCGGGCCATGCAGTTTCCGATCGGTTCCTGTCTTCAGATCGTGCAGACGCAGCACGGTACGCTCGTGCTCGCGAGTGACGTAAGCGAGCAGGCGGCCATCGTGGGAGAGGACTGGACGCATCCCCCCGCCGGGGATCGTCAAGTCAGCGTGCTGCGTACGGGTGGCAAGGTCGAAGCGCGCAATGGTCCAATGGGGCAGGGCGCCGCTGCTCCACGTCGTTCCCGCCTTGGTGGCGTAGTAGAGGCTTTTGCCGTCCGGCGAAGCGACAACGCCCATCGCATTTCGCCGCTGCGGATGGGGGTCGTCACCGTTAGGCTGCGCTTTCACCAGCACTTCGTGCTGGCCGCTCGCGACATCGAAGGACCACAGCTCGAACGCCAGCACGCCCCAGATCATGCGCGACACGTAGAGCCTCCTGCCGTCCGGCGACCACGCAGGCGAGCCGTAGTGCGGCGCGCCGTATTCTTCCTGGGAGATCCGCCGGGCATTCGTGCCGTCGGCATCGGCAATCCAGAGATTTTCGCGGCCGTCCCGATCGCTGACGAAAGCGATTTGGCGGCCATCGGGAGAGAATACAGGCTGCGTCTCGAAGGCATCGCCTGTAAAAACCGCGCGCGCCTTCCCGCCTTCCGAGGCAAGCGCGTAGATGTCGCCCAGCAGATCGAACAGAATGGTGCGCCCATCGGGTGATACGTCAAGCGCGGGCCAGGTGACTTGTCGGGTATCGTACTCGATCAGCCGGCCGGTCAGCGGCGGCAATGTGTCCGCCGCCGCGGTTCCTGCCGCAAAGATGCTGGCAGACAGTGCCATACTTGCTAGAAGCGCCGTATCCGCCAGCCATGTTTTCACTGCATTACCTTTCGCGCCTTATGCTCTGGCTTTCTTTCGCGTTGCCGCGCCTTTTGCGAAACATCCAGTTGGCGAAAGCGTGACGGGTCCAGTCGCCGCGCCAGTGTCAGACCGTGCTTAGCAAGAGGCTGGTCTCGCTGTTCAGCACCCCCTCGATCATGCGCACCTGCCGTAGCACCCGGTCGAACTCGGACAAGCTGGAGGTGCGGATATCCGCCACCAGATCCCAGTTGCCGTTAGTGGTGTGCAGCGTCTGGATCTCGACAATACCGCGCAGTTTCTGAATTACTTGGGTGGTCGACTTGCCGGTGATCTCGATCATCATCACCGCGCGCACGGACAGATCCTCATAGTCGTCGCGCACGCGCACCGTGAAGCCAAGAAGCGTTCCGGTGTCGGTCAGGCGGTCGAGCCGGTTTTGCACCGTACCGCGCGCCACGCCCAAGGCGTCTGCCAGTTTGGACACCGACGCGCGGCCATCCGCGCGCAAATGAGCGATGATCCGCCGATCAAGGTCGTCGGGAATAAGCTTGGCGGGGGAGGACAAGGCGAGAGGGTTCCGTCTACGCAGGTTGCGCAAAGATACGATTAAAATTGCTCAAAAACTTGCAGTCTGCAAGCCATCTTTGCGATTTTTACCACCATAACCTCGGTCTAGGCTGGCCTCGCTTATTCCAGCAAAGGACAGATTATGGCCCCGCCCCCTTCACCGCTTGCCTACATTCCCTTCGTGAGCGTCGAGAACATGATGCGGCTCATCCATCATTTCGGAATCGAGCATGTATTGCGTGACCTCTCCGCGGAGATCGAAGCCGACTATTTGCGCTGGTCGCTGTTTGAAAAGACGCCCCGGCTGGCCTCTCACTCGCAGGAAGGGGTGATCGAGCTGATGCCGACTTCCGACGGCGACGCCTATGCCTTCAAGTACGTCAACGGCCACCCCAGAAACACCGCCAGAGGCCTGCAGACCGTAGCGGCCTTCGGCCTGCTCGCGCGTGTGGACACCGGCTATCCGCTGCTGCTGACCGAAATGACGCTGCTGACGGCGCTGCGTACCGCCGCTACATCGGCAATGGTGGCACGCCACCTCGCTCCCGCCGATTCGCGCGTTATGGCGATAATCGGAAATGGCGCGCAGGCCGAATTTCAGGCGCTGGCCATGAAGGCAATCGTCGGCATCGGCGAAGTGCGCCTTTACGACATCGACCCCGAGGCTACCAGCAAGACCGTGCGTAACCTCGCCGGGGCGGGATTGAAGATTGTCGCCTGCGCATCTTCCCAGGAGGCAATCGAAGGCGCGCAGATCATTACTACCTGTACGGCAGACAAGGCCTATGCCACGATTCTGTCGGACAACATGGTCGGCGCCGGAATCCACATCAACGCGATCGGTGGAGACTGCCCCGGCAAGACCGAGTTGCACCAAGACATCCTAGGGCGCGCGGCCACGTTCGTGGAGTTCGAGCCGCAGACCCGCATCGAGGGCGAAATCCAGCAGATGGATGCCTCTTACGCGGTAACCGAGTTCTGGAAGGTTCTGTCCGGCCAGGCGCAGGGCCGGACCGACGCCCGCCAGATCACCCTGTTCGACAGCGTCGGCTTCGCGATCGAAGACTTCTCCGCCTTGCGCTACCTCCTAAGCAAGCTGGACGGCACGGATTTCTTCCAGCAACTGGACATCATCGCCGATCCCGACGACCCGCGCGACTTGTTCGGCATGTTGCAGCGCGCGGCCTGACCTGACCACAGGGCTTGGCCGGCAAAGAATGGAATAAGCGGGCATGGTCCCGCGCCGCCATACGAACTTGGACCTTTACGGTGCATCTGTCGCAGTGAAGAAGCGGCTGACCTGAGATTGGAGACGACTACGATGGGCGAAACGATCCTTGACTGCGTGACGGTAAGCCGCCGCAAGGTTCTGGCCTCGGCGCCCGTCGCGCTGACGACTGCCGCCGCGCCCGCTTTCGCGAAAGCTGCTTCCGCTGCCGTCAGCAACGAAATCGTCATGATGACCGCGACCGACTTATCCGACGCGATCCACCGCAAGGACCTGTCAAGCCGCGAGGTTATGATGGCCCATCTGGCGCAAATCGAGAGGCTAAACCCGCGCTTCAACGCCATCGTCTCGCGCGTGGACAGCAATTCCCTGCTGCGACAGGCAGCTGCAATGGACGAGGATGCCGCCGCCGGTCGCTTCCATGGGCCGCTTCATGGCTTTCCCCATGCTGTGAAGGATACTGCACCGGTAAAAGGCATCGCCAGCACGCAGGGATCGCCGATCCTGCGCAACAATATTCCGGCTGCCGACAGCCTAGTCGTGTCGCGGATGCGCAAGGCGGGCGCGCTCTTCGTCGGCAAGACCAATGTTCCTGAATTCGCGCTCGGCTCACATAGCTACAATCCGCTCTTCGGCACGACCCACAATGCCTATGCTCACGGCAAGGCAGCAGGCGGCAGCACCGGTGGCGGCGCAGTGGCACTGGCGCTTCGTATGCTTCCAGTGACCGATGGCAGCGATTTCGGCGGATCGCTGCGCAACCCGCCGGGCTGGAACAATGTCTTCGGCCTGCGCCCTTCGTTCGGCCGCGTTCCATCCGTTCCCAACAGCGACCTGTTCTGGCAGAATTTCGCCACTTCCGGTCCGCTGGGCCGCACTGTGGCCGACCTTGCCATGCTACTGTCCGTGCAAGCGGGGGGCGATGTCCGAGCGCCGTTTTCGCTTGGAGACGATCCAGCCCTGTTCGCGGGATCTCTCGATCGGGACTGGAAGGGCGGCAGGATCGGATGGCTCGGGGATCTCGGCGGCGAGCTGCCGATGGAAGCAGGCATCATGGAAACCTGCACGAAGGCGCTCAAGGCGTTCGAAGCGATCGGCATGCAAGTGGAAGCCGCGAGGCTGGCCGAGCCTGCCGCAGACATGTGGCAAACCGCGAAGACTTTGCGCCTGTGGTCGGTCGGAGCAGACCTCCAGGCATTCTACGACGATCCCACTAAGCGTGCGCAGATGAAGCCGGAAGCGATCTGGGAAGTTGAGGGCGGCATGAAGTTGACCGGCCCGCAGCTGGCCGCTGCCTCCGAAGGCCGCACCCGCATCTACAACGCATTCGATGCCGCGTTCGAGCACTTCGACTTTCTGGTGCTGCCCACCGCACAAGTCTTTCCCTTCGACGTGAGCGAGCACTGGCCGACACAGATCGCGGGTAAGGCCATGGACAGCTATCATCGGTGGATGGAAGTAACTCTGCCAGCGACGATGGCCGGGCTTCCTGCGCTGGCGGTGCCGGCGGGCTTCGGCGGCGCGCTAAAGCTGCCTATCGGCCTTCAGATCATCGGCAGGCGACATGCCGATCTGGCTGTTCTGCAAGTGGGCAATGCTTACGAGAAGGCGTCGCCGTGGATCGCGCAAAGCTTGCCCTCGGTGCTAAACGGTTCGAGGTAATTCCAAATCAAGATCAAACTTGATCGCCGGAGGATCGAGATGTCGAGGCTGTTGGAGCCAGTTCACGTAAGCGCTGCGATCCGCTCTAGAACGGTTCTCAAAGAGACTAATCCTATACATGGCGCTTTAGGCGGAGGCGGATAAGCAGGCTGCAACCAATATATTTGTAACACGCGGCCTTCGCTTCGTGGGAAAGAACTGTTCGGTGCTTAGCAGGTATGCGGCTGCTTCGTTCAGCGGCTTCCACGATTTGTCGAATCGAACGCGTCGAGTAGGCGAGCAATGACCTGGGTGTCGGGATGGGCTTTCGCCGTGGCGCCCCGGAGATTGGCCTCTGTGGCAAACGACCGGCGCTCGAACGCTTTACCGGTCAGCTTCCCGGCCACATCGGCGGCGGCGTTAAACGACATGAGATCGCCATAGAAGGCGAACTTGCGAGTGGGTATCGCTGCGATCAAGCGCGGCGTGCGCCAGTCGAGCCCCGCGTTGAAGGACGACACCGCAGGCCTGAGGCGTACAGCTTTTGCCGATGCCATGGCCGGGCCGAGTTGGCTCAAGCAGCGTTTGTATTTCCACTACCCGAGCCCCGATCTTGACCTTCAGGGCGGCGATCGAGGGCAAGCCCGTCAGAATAACAGAGCGTAAGCACCTTGGCGTAAAAAGCGGCGCTAGAGGACCGGAAGGGGCCGGTGATCACTTCTCTACTATACCTACTAGAGCTCGAAGCTTCTCCGCGTCAGCCTGGGTTGCCGGATTGTAGACGATCATTCCGAGCTCCGGCCTGCCCTCGACGGCAAAAGACGAAAACTCTAGTTTCACAAGCCCTGCCACCGGATGGCGGATCCGCTTCACGCCCTCGCTGTGGGCGACGACGTCGTTATCCTGCCAAAGCATCTGGAATTCCGAACTGAGCCGACTTAACTCCTCGACCAACCTGGCGGCATCCACGCTGTCTTGCGCCCCGGCCCTTGCCACGTCAGCCCGGAAGGCGCCGACGACGAAACGCGCAACGCTGTCCCAATCCTCGTTGCGGGTCCGGCCTTTGCCATTCGTGAACATCAGACGCAGGATGTTGCGCTGGTCCGATGGCAACAGCGAATAGTCCGTGAGCAGCGCCGCTGCAGCTCCGTTCCAACCCAACACATCCCAGATTGCGTTTTTGATGATCGCCGGACTTAGCGCCATTCCATCGAGCACTCGCTGCAATCGCGGGGAAATCCCGTCGACCGCCTGATAGCGCGCCTCGGGCGGACGCCCGAGACCCAGCATGTACAGATGTTCGCGCTCAGGCTCCGTCAACATGAGACTTCTGGCGATCCGGTCCAGCACGTCGGCAGAGGGGGCTCCGCCCCGACCTTGCTCCAGCCAGGTGTACCAAGTCGGGCTAATGTTTGCCCGGCTTGCAACTTCTTCACGGCGCAGTCCAGGCGTACGCCTTCGCCCGCCGCCCAAGCCAAAGGCCGCTGGATCGAGACGCGCGCGGCGATCCCGAAGATAGATGCCTAGTCGGTTCGACCTGTCGCCGGCCATGAACGATCCTGTTGCCGTTTATACCATGATAAAGTCACTACTTTAACAGGTTCAATCTAACCTCCACAGACTGTCTCCGCAATCAGGAGACTTATCATGCGTGTATTTCTGACCGGTGCGACGGGGTTCATTGGCTCCCACATAATTCCTGAACTTCTCGGCGCCGGGCATGAGGTGCTTGGTCTCACCCGTACGGACGCTGGCGCCGGCCAGCTTGAGGCGGCCGGCGCAGCGGTTCATCGTGGTGATCTGGAGCAGCCCGAGACGCTTGCCAAGGGCGCGGCATCGGCCGATGCAGTGATCCACTGCGCGTTCGATCATAATTTCGAAACCTTTGCGGAGAATGCCAAAAAGGACGCGCGCAATATAGCTGCGATCGGCACGGCGCTGGAGGGGACGTACAAGCCTATCCTGATCACGTCGGGAATTGGCATTGGTACCCCGCTGAACGGCGGCCCAGCGACCGAAGACATACTAAATCCGCGCCACGCCAATCCTCGCATTGCAACGGAGCTGGCCGGTGCGGCGCTGACCGCGCAGCGAATCGACGTGCGCACGATCAGGCTGCCGCAGGTGCATAATACCCTCAAGGCCGGCTTGGTCACGCCGCTGGCGGCCGAAGCGCGCAGGGCGGGAGCGGCAGCGTATCTTGGAGATGGTCAAACCCGGTGGGCTGCAGCGCACGTCAGCGATGTCGCGAGGCTCTATGTTCTCGCGTTGGAAAAGGGCGAACCGGGCGCGCGATATAATGCGTCAGTGGAAGAGGGTGTCACTGCGCGGGCGATTGCCGAGGCGATCGGACTGCGCGTCGGTTTGCCGGTCCGCTCGATTGGGCCCGAGGAAGTCAATCGATACTTTGGCTGGATGGCACCTTTCGCAGGATTGGACATGATAGGGACGAATGCCTGGACCCGGGAGCGTCTTGGATGGAATCCCAACGGCGTAGACCTGTTGTCCGACCTAGCTGTCATGGATTATGCCTTGCCTGTTGAAAGGATTGCCCCGATCGCTGGAATGTGAAAGGCACTCCTTCGCGGCTCCTATGGAAGCTGGCAGCTTAATCGCCCAGCGGTCTGTCCCCATCGAGACAGACCGCGGTGAGCCTACTCAGGGAGGCGTCCTGGCATCACTGGACAGAAGGCGATCGAGCATGGACCTAAAAAACCTCAAGAGCAGCCCCGCCGCCGTAGTGGTGCTGCGCCTCGGCTAGCGCGGCGAGGACACTGCCCAGGACCAGCGCACTGGCTCCGAGCAGGACGGTCACTCCGCTGGCGTTTTCGATGTCACTGGTCCTGGGTAATCTTGGACGTCTGGATCGACATCGTCTTGGCGGGGCGCGTGAACTTGAAGTCGGAAATCTACAGCGCCAGCGCGGTGTTCCATGTCAGCTCCGCCGAATATGAAGGATGCATTCTGTCAACGCGGTCGGTGATGACGATCTCAAGCGGCAGCGGGATCTTGCCGCGCGCGATCCGGAGCTGCCAGTCGAGGTCGGGACCTTGGAATGCGAACTGCTGCGCGAAGTAACCGTGACCCTACGGGCCTGCATGAAGTCTCTCCTCTATGTCTATCCCAACGGACCCCTTGGTACGAAATCCGGGGAAACCCCTTGGTCCGTGAGTAAAGGCCGTGAGAGGGCGGGGCGCGAAGGGGGCGCCGCTACAAGGACATGGTCGGAAGGATCGCCATGCGTAGCAGCCCGTATACGCAGGCGGCGGCGCCCAGCAGCGTCAGTGCGCCGGCCAGATGTTTGCGGTCGAAAGTCTGCGCGATGCCGCCGATGAACAGGCTCAGCGCGAAGATCACCGTCGCGGCGACATAGGCGTCGCTGATGTCGTTGAAGCGCTGGCCCCGCTCGAACTGCTCGTCGGCGCGCTTGTCGAGCGCCGCGGCCTCGACCGCGAGGCGAGGGGCGTATTCGCGCATCACGAACGGTGAGTGCGGCGCCTTGGGATTATGCATCGGCTCCAGCGCGATCCAGGCGTCGAACGCCTGCCGGAATTCAGGGCGGAAGCGCTCGTAGTAGAAGCGCTGCAACAGCTGGTCCTTGCTGGCATAGGCGTTGAGCCACTGCGTGAAGAGAAACAGGTCCGCGCCTTGAAATTGCCCGTTTTCCGTCGCGAGAAGACCGGCACGGGTGCGGGTAGCTCCTGCTTGCGTATAGGCGGACGCCTGCTCCCCGTCCCATAGCGCGGCCTGGAAGGTCGCCCACGAAGTGAGGAGGGCAGAGATTGACAGCACGATCGCGGCCAGTGTGTCATAGGCCGCGCCCGAGCGCCACCAGGGTTCTTTTTCGGTCATGGCGCCAATTGTGGCGGACGCTTCCGCCGTGGCTATCGGGGGCAACCCGAGCCCCAATCATGAAAATGACTGAGCTGCGGGAATGACTCAGCTGCGGAACGGCCCGCGCGCCATCGAGGGCGTCCGCGCGCCGCCCTAGGGACAACGCTGACAGACCGGCGTGATCCTGTAGAGCCGGGCGCAACGCAACTTCGGTTCGGCGCTGATCGTATTGGGCGTGCTGCTGCTGGTCGGTGGCATCGTGCGGCTCCTGCAGCATGTCTACGAACTGCGCGGGGTGCGGCCTCTTATGGCGCAAGACGGCTGGTCCATGCCAAAACCCGGTTAGTGATTCCGGCCAACCTAATGATGGCGGTGCTTCTGGTCGCGCTCTGCGTTGCGGCGTTCATAAGCATCGTGTTCGACTTCGCGCTGTCTCAATGACCATGGCCACGTGCCCGCAGCATGCCGGGACGGGGCCATGGAATGGATCCCGGGCGGCCACTTCGCGATGTGTTCCAACCATCACTATCCCAAGGAGAAGCCCGAGCGCATCATGGAGGTGCCCGGCTTCTGGATCGACCGTGCTCCCGTGCACAGAGCCCAGTTCGCGGCCGAGACCGGCCATCGCACCTCGGCCGAGATCGCGCCGGACCCGCGCAACTATCCCGGGGCGCTGCCGGAGATACTAGTACCGGCTTCGCTGGTCCTCCAAGGACTCATCCGCCCCGTCGATGCCAAAGGGCCCGCTAGCCCGTGGTGGGACTATCGCGCCGGTGCTGACTGACCTCGTCCCGCCGGTCCGCCAGCCGCATCGACGCCCTCCCAGACCACCCGGTCCGCCATGTCGCACTCGCCCGTCGAGGGATACGCCGCATGGACGGGCTTGTCGCTCTCCTCCGAGGCGGAGTGGGTGTTCGCGGCTCGCGCCGGCGGCAAGGGGACCGAACTTGCCTGCGGCGACGACCTCGTCCCCGGCGTCCATCACGCGAACGTGTGGCAGGGGCAATCCCCTTACGCCAATACATGGGACGACGGCTGGCTGCGAACCTCCGCCGTGGCGAGCTATCCGGCCAACGGCTACAGCCTTGTTGATATGATCGGCAACGTCTGGGAATCGACCGGCGACTGGTGGTCGCTGCCCCGGCGGCGGGAAAGCCTACGGTGGGAGTTGCTGCGGTGGCCAGAGGCCCGGCGACGGCGGCGAGGCGATCAGCGTCGATCCTGCCGATCCCCCCGCCATCTCCTGCCACGTTCTGAAGGGCGGGTCAAACCTGTGCGCTCCCAGCTCTCGGCGGCGTTCCCGCCCGTCGGTCCGCCTCGCACATCCAGTCGATACGTCCACGTCGCATATCCGCTTTCGGTGCGGGCGGGCGAGGCCTTCGGAAACAGCCAGCGACCGATGGCGAGGCCAATCGCGAGCGGTACCACCAGCCCGACGAAGATGTTGCGCGCCACGATGCCGATGGGGAACTGTGCATGGACATCGTAGAGCCGGGCGCCCAGCGCGCCGAGCGCCGGCACCGTTAGAAGCGCCATCAGCGCGGCGGCGCCCTGCAGTCCGGAAATGTAGCCTGCGTTGCCGCCCAACTTCATCGCCTTTCCGGGCATCAGCGGCGGAACCGGGGAGATCGCCATCAGGAAGATGCCGGCCTTGGCGGCATTTGAGATCGGAAAGGCCGACACGGTCGCGACCGCAGTAATTACCGGGATGACGACAATGGCCACGAAAGCGCGGGCCAGCAGGGAGGGGTGGGCCACGACGAAAGCGAAGTCCCCGCGCGAGGACGCGATTCCCGCCGCCACGACGAGTAGGGCCAGGCTCACAGTCAGTAGGATGGGCAGGAGGTGCTTGAGAATTTCCATGGGCGGCTCCTCTTCGAGAGGGCGCCATCATCCGGGTTCCGCCGCCGGTTTTCATCGGGGAAACCCCGCAGCCTGGCCGCGAAATGCCTGCAGATCGGATAATCCTATATTCCCCATCAGGAACATCCCCAGTGGCGGGGTTCGGCTACTCGGTACACGCTTCCTGACCGGTTTACACAAATGCCCGGACAAGGAGGCAGTCATGAAAAAAATAGCGGTCAGCGTAGCCCTAGGGGTCTCGCTCGTGGCCATAAGCGGTAGTTCATTAGGCTCGAGTGCGTTGGGGCAAACTAACGACCATGCACCAGCAGCGCTAAAATCGGCCGAGGAATTGAAACACGATAAGAAGGAGTCGTGGACCTACATCAAGCCCGACCTAAGCCTTGGAGAGTACGATGCCATCCAAATCGTGCCCACAGTGGTTTATCAGGGGCCCGATGCGCAGTTCGACAACATCCCGATGGCGGAGCGCGAGAAGTTCGCTGGCATCCTGACCGAGGCGCTGAAGGAGAAGATGGTGAAGTCGTTCAAGGTCGTGGGTGCCCCCGCGGCCGACGCAATGCGTCTTAAGTTCACCATTGTCGGCGCAACAAAGACGACCACGGGGGTGGGCACCGTGTCCTCGGTCATGCCGATCGGTGCGCTGACCAATGCCTACAAGAGCATCACCGGGCAGAAAGGCAGCTTCTCCGGCTCGGTCTTACTGGCCTTTGAGCTGTTCGATTCCAAGACTGGAGAGTTGCTGGCCGCCGCCGTACGGCGCGAAGCACCCGACGCTCTCGATATCACCGCCACGCTTTCCACCACTGACACCGTAAAGGCGGTCGCCTCGGCAGTGGCTGACAAGCTGCGCGCGCGACTGGCTGCGGCGAAGTCCGCCGCCCCTGGAGGGCGCTAACCCTTCCTAAAGAAGGAAATGAGCGAAGAAAATTCTTGGTATGCGCTCGAGGGATATTTGCCCCGTTTGGCCGAAAAATAAATGGCCACCCTTCCATGCCTTTGCGGCGGCCAAGATCGCGGACACGCGAAGCGCGAGCAGGTGAGAATGAGCCTCGTTCCGTGGCGGATGCGCGAGGACCGAAGGCGATGCTGGATCGCTGGCGAGGCAGCGGCTGTGCACTGCGCTGCAGTGTATCGGCCTGGGACATATGGGAAACGTCCCGGGAAACTGAATATGAAGTACGGCCACCAGCGAACGGTGCGATTGAGCTGCATGGGTGGCATAGGTATGACCTTGCGCTCGCACCCCGCGCCATCAATGGAATGACGAACGCAAAATTGGACCAAACCTGCTTCAGAAGACCTCGCCAATGCCGAAATAAATTGCCTGCGAGTCTTTGCCTATCGCCAAGTCGAGCCTCAGATTGATGCCAGTTTCCTTTGACGCCTTATAGCGCACGCCCATGCCGGCACTGGGTAGCATAGTGGTATCCCCCAGATCACCGAGGCTTTTGGCGATGCCGCCGACACCGGCAAACCATACCGCCCCGAACTTCTCGTTGAGCTTCTGGCGCCATTCAAGCTGCGCCGCCCAGGAGGCGCGGTCGCGGTAGCGTCCCATCTCGTAGCCCCGCAGTTCACCAGCCTGACCGTACATGCACAAGTCGTAGAATGGTCCGCCCTTCGATACCGCACATACCGTGCCATTGACCGCCAAGGTCCCCGTCGAGGTCACCGGGAAGTAGCCGTTCGCCGCGAACTGCCACTTGTTGTACGTGAAATCGCTGCCAAGGTCCTTGAAGTTAAATGTGCCGACCAGCGTGATGTCAGTTCCGGTGCGAGGGGCGAACTGGTTGTCCCGGCTGTCGTAAGTGATCGAGGGGCCGATTCCGGAAATCATGCTCTTGAACTCGGGGAGTGGCAGGTCGGCATTGGGAAACAGTGGGTTTTCGCGCCGTATCTCGTTGTCGAGGTCCATCACCTGGTACCGCCCGCCGACGTAAAGGTAAGGCGCGACGCGGTACTGGCCTTGCGCCAGTCCCATGATACCTTTGTCGACCAGTTTAATCGACACGTCACGGTCACCGGCCGATCCACCGATGCCGTAGAAATTGATGTTGATGTTGGCATAGCCCCCAAACAGCAGGACCTTGAACCGGTCATCCGCGAGTGACATGCTGTGGAAGGCAGCGCCGCCCCAGCTCTTGTTGCTGGTGTAGAGACCTCCCGCACCCGTGACCCAAGGCGAGTCGCTTCCGTTCGGATTGTAGAACATGACCGCCGCTCCCATCAGACCAGCGCCCAAGGTTGGATTTGTTAGCGGGATCGGCACAACCAGCAGGTCGGGCTTCATCGTCTTTAGCTTTTCCGGATCTTCTTCCGCGGCGGCTCGCGCGGTAGAAGCGGTGACGGAGCCAGTAGCCATCTCCGCGACCTGGTTCTGCGCCAGAGCTGACGTCGGCAGGCCCATGGCGAGGATGGGTAGAATTACACCCAATCGGGCCGAACTCGTGTGCGCGACCTTGGACATTCGTTTTCTCCTTACAGTGCGCGTGCGCTCCAGCCGGTATCGCTCCGGCCTTTTGTCATTCGGCCCCGTGCGGAGGCATGATCATCTTCAGCGGCAGCGAAAGACTGACCATTACCGCGCTCCCTTCGAGCCGGCGCTTGGCGTCGAATTCCTTGAAGGCCCGGACACGGAACGTAGCGGGGCTTCGGCCCATGACGGTGTTGTAGGCGGCAGTGACACCAACGCCTGTCACCTCGCCTTCGTTGGGGCCGAGCACTGCGCCGGGGCCGCTGTCGGCACTGATCTGGTTATAGTAGTAGCCCTGCACGCCGGCAGAAAATTTAGGCGAGAAGGTCTTTTCGATCGCCGCTTCCACATGGAATTCGTTGCCGCTGTCGTAGTCGGTGTACCTGTTAGTGCCGTTGAAGGTCACGCCCGCCTTGGCGCTGACGTCCCAGCCCGACTTTGTGTCGTGCCAGCTCGCCGCCAGCGAGACGTCGGCAGCCCAGCGATGGAACGAGAGGTTGGCGAGCTGATCCTCGCGGTAATGGCCGACGGGCACGTTGACGAGGGTGCTGGCAGTGACGTGCAGGTTGTCCCATTTCCAGCCAAGTTCAGCTGTGGCGAGCGGGTCGCCTACTGTCAGTGTGCTGTCGGGCCGGGACACTTCCAAAACTTGCCCGCGCGGGCCGCTCAGGACGGCAGAGGCATCGACCATGGGAGCGCCGATGGGCAGGGCCAAGCCCAATGCTACCGTCCCGCCAAGAAAGTTGGTCGAAGGAACCCACAAGGCGGTGGTGAACTGCGCCACGATCGTCGCATCGAGGCCCAGAACGACTTTGCCGCCCACCACCAAGCTGCGATCCGCCGCGATGTCGCCGTCGTAGTAGTAATAGGTATTGTCGAGGAACAATCCCTCCACCGGAGGCAGTACGGCCGCCTCCGGCCCTCCCGATCCCAGCAGGTAGACGGAGCTGCCACCCTCGGCGGCATTCGCTGGTTGGCTAAGGAACGCCAGGCCGCTCAAGGCGGCCACGGCCATGACGTTCAGCATGCCAGGCTTCGATATCCTTTTGTTCATGGGGGCTCTCGGTCCGCTGCTGGAGCGGACAGATTGCGACAGGGGGGGGACGGGGCTGAACTGGTGATTTCCCGCGGATTCGCTTCGGGCTATCCGCATGGCCGGTCGGACCTGCGGGTTATTCCGGAACAAGCTGGGGACCGCCGAATGGTCTCACGCCCGTCAGGCAGCCTAGCGGCGCCCGAAGTATCGCCTCAGAATTCGGCTAGGCCATCCTGCACTGACGTCACGAGGCGTGCTAAGGGCGTGCGCATGGGGCCGCTTTGATTACCTTTGCCGAGAGACGCCGGCGCTTTGCCCACTGCGCTCTGCCGTTCGCTGGTTCTTCCAGCCCCGTCTCGCCGACTGTTGTGCCATACCCTCCTCACATGAGGAGTTCAGGGTCAACGGGGTCATTTGCCGCCACCGCTTTCTCCTTTGCTGCGATCCATGGTCTAAACCCACTGACAAATACCGGCCCGGCGCTGAGCCTGTACCACCTCCCATTCGCTCGCCGCTCTAGGCGGCTGCCCCCCCCTCCACTCATCATGGGCAGGGCTGAGGAGACCATTCTTCCACTCGGGTGTTTCGGCCATCAAGGGTACCGGCATCGCTTGCCAATAAGAGGCAATTTCCTCTCGATACAGACAAATAAAATACTTTATCAATTGCAGGTGTGTTAAGATGAAATATTGATAAATCCATAAGCCGGAGAAATATCAAGAGACATCTTACTCCTATTTGGAAATTAAACCATGGACCTCAACGAGTTACTCTACCAGCATCAGCTGGCGCTTATAAACGCGAGGGCTTCACATCCCGGTGAGAATCGGGAAGCCTATTCTAGGATCGTAGCCCATTACGCAGCAAGACTGCACGCTTATCGCAGTCGTCGCCATATCCAGCAGTATTCTGGAACTATGGTCGCGGATGAGCTGAGATCGCCTTTAGCTCACGCCGCCGTCAAAGCCGACGAGGCAGCGCTTTCACTCGAGGAAGTTGAAATGATCAGTCTTGCCGCTGCCAGACATGGCGGAACCACGGAAGAGCGGAAGGTCCTGGCGCTGGAAATGATCGCCGATCAACTGCTTCTTATCCATGCCGACCTACTGGCTATCGATGCCCATTCTCAGCAAGATATCACGGAGCAAGACGGTTCGCCGGATTTAAGCAACACACAAGACGTGGACGGCTGGGAAAATGAGGGAGGGCATTTGGACGCCCCTGCGACTGGACTGCCGCATGGCGTTACGAAGAGAACCACGAACGTATATTCCGTCGGACCCTACGTGTATTCCGATCTCTCCTCTGCCTTGGCGGAGGCTGCTAGGCAGAGGCACCACTGATGCGCCGCCTATTATCCGAAGGTTGTTTTGCGTTGCGGTGCGCCAACTCAGTATTAGTGCATCGAACGACGTAATCGTCCGCGAGTCATTCGGCCGTAGACGAATTAGAATTCAACTTTCTCTACCTGCCATGGTTGTGTGACTAGCGCAGCTCGAGGGCGACGAGCAGGCGCCATTTTTGTCTCCGCTACTCCATAAGGTGTGTCAGCGGGTCTGTCCGGCCTATATCGCAGGATTGATCAGGCCCGCGGATCGCAAGAGCGTGCAACCGATGGCGGCTCGCGATGGCAAGTTCGGCTTTGATCAAATTCATCATTTCGTTACAGACGGGGTTTGGAGCAGCCCTTCACTACAGGCCGTTCGTCTGCAGGAAGTTAATCGTTTGGTGGGAGACAAGGCGACCTATCTGGTGATTGACGATGCCGCATTATCGAAGAAGGGCGATTACGAGGTTGGTGTCGCGGCGCAATATGTCTTTGAGTTCGGAAAGACCTCGAACTGTCAGTCTCTCCTTTCGGTGATCCTGGCGTCGAGAGAGGTTCCCGTGATGATCGGCTTACGTCTCTTTTTTCCCAAATCCTGCACGGTCGATGTCGGACGGTGATGTCGCTGCAAGGCGATGTGGCGCTGGTGAACGACTACAAACAGTACGACTGGCAACTAGAGTTGCGCATCGGCTTCTTTTTCTGACCATAAGATGTTCGCCAGCGGCGAAAATCTTGAGCCTGTCGAGATTGAAATGGTCTCAACTGGCTGCAACGTCCTCGCTCTGCTGGCAGCCGGAGGCTCGGCGGGCCTGATGATGGGGGCACCGATGCCCGTCCCCACATGACCTCGCGCTTCGCGCCCCAACATCCTCTTCATCCTCGCCAACAACTTCGGCTACGGTGACCTTCGTGTTTATGGGGCGGGGTTACTTGACGAGCGCATTATTCTCAAGCAGCGGCGTATGCCAGTGGCTCGACGCCCATTATCGCCGTGCGGCCGCCCAACTCAAATATTTGGAATTGGTCGTTCCTTCAAGACCCCCAAATCTAGCGAGAGAAAAGCTGCTGGTGGGCACGGGTTCGCTCAGGAACCGTCCGAATATCGCGATCCAACGGTGAATGCGGGCGATATCGGGTTTTCAGCCGATGATACGTTTGATTGCAAAGGCCCCGCCTATTAGAAGGTCGCCGTCTTCAAGGATGGTGGTGATGCCGCCGAAAGCATTCCACATGGCGCTGTCGTCCGGGAACACCCAGCGTGCCTTGACCTCGCCTGTCATCCAGTCGAGACCGGCATATTCGTAGGTTAGGCCGCGTTTGTTGGCGGCATACAGCAGGCCTGTCGCTGCCGATACGACTGGCACCATGATATCACTGTTGTCGATCTCGGCGTTAAGCCAGTCTTGTTCGAACCGGCGCGTCGCAGGATTCCAGTTGAACTTCTGGATGCCCTTTGGGGCCGGGCGGGTGACCCCCGCCATAAAGCCGTTATGGAAGCCTGGCTCGGGGAACGGCTCGGGATAAGTGCTGTTGACGACGGCCACGCCGTAGCCGAGAACGTTGGGCGACGGTTCGATGGTCGCCTTCGAAATCTCGATCCTGGCCTGATCCGCGATGCGGCGCGACTTAGTGCCCGGCTTCTGCTCAAAATCCTCGGGAATGTCGTCGCGCCAGAAGGCGACGAGGTTGGTGCCGCCCTCTGCTCCGTCCGCGATAACAACGAGCTTATCCGGGTCGTCGCCGAATCCCATCAGAGTGGGCGTCGTCCCAGATCCTCGCGAGATCGATCCCAGCGCGAAGGCTTTTTCGTCAGGCATCCATTCGTAGCCGGATTCCCAGGCGCCATCCTCCTCTTCGGACGAGAGGTTCTTGCCGTTCCAGACGACCTTGAGCATCCTGCGCGAGGTTACGACGTAGATGCCGCCGTACTCGTCGACAGGGACGGCATTGTCGACGGCTTCGCCCGAGAAGGCCACGTACGACTTCACGGCAAGATCGCGATCGAGAATGATCACCGCGCCGGGAGCGGCGGCGACCAGGAAGCCGTCATACGTCATGCTCAGCGCGATGATGCGGCTGACCGACTGTGCGACGTCTGGGGGCACGGCCGCTGCCACGTCGGCCACCTTCACGATGCGGGCGGGCGAGCGGACCTCGTTGTCATCAGTGCATTTTAGCACTCGCGTGCCGCCAAATACGCAATAGTGGAAGCCGTCCCGGTCGAACAGGTTGTAGACGCCATACCGATGGCGTGAGTGAAGCCGATGTCGTCGACGCCGCGGATGGCCTCCATCAAATCCGCATCGTCGCCTTCTCGACGCGCCTTGTCCCATTCCGCGAGTAGACCTTCGACCGTTGCCTCGTCGGCACCTTCAAACACCTCTTCGAAGCCGGGATAGGCCATGTAGGAAATCGATTCGATCGCCTTGCCAGTGAGGAATAGCTTTCGCAGGCCGAACATGCCGCTGGCGAACGCAACCGTATCGCTCCCGATCTTCTTCAAAGTGGGGTTCGAAGCCATGAAGTTGCGAACGAATTTTGCATCGTCGCCCTTTACGAGGGTCTTTCCCTGTATCGGGCCTGCAATGGCCACGGAATCCGTCGCGCCTGGGTTGAAGTGGGATGTAGGATAGACGCTCGGCGTCAGCCACGGGTTGGGTGCGGGCATATTCGCTGCAAGCTTTTCATGAGTGTCTGACATGGGGCGCCTCCATTTGAGGATGACGATTGACGAGATTCTCTCTGACCACCATCGTGGTATATACGGTAAAAGCCGAGGGGGCTTCCCCATGTGGAGGAAAGCGCGGGGCATTGAACTATCGCAATCGCTCGATCAGATTTTCGGGAAGGGCGGCTGATCGCCGTTAATCGCTCCGAACCTGACAGTCGCCAGTCGGCCACCTTCCCTGCCGATTGGGGCGACGATGCCGAACTCCGCTATGTGCGCCCGCAAGGCGGTCGATAACAGGGTTCGCTGACGGTTAAGTATCAGGCGAACACGATGCGGCATCACCGCACTTTGTTGCTCTGGTGACCTAATTCCAACGAACCGCGTGGTCGGCCGCGTTGCTTCGCAGATCGCCTCAGCGTTCGCTGCATCGTTCTTCCCGCGTTTGACGAACGGTCACATTACTGCGCGGGCATCAACTCTTCATCATGACCGAGGGCGATGAGTTGTACGCGCTCACAAGTCTTTTGATGCGCACGCCTCGATTCCGATCAAGCAAAGCGGCAGTTTCGCGAAGAATGTCAGGACGCGACTGCGCGTCAATTGCTGGCGCAGTACCGCCGCACCATCAGCATCCACACCGTGCAATGGCACACGTTCTTCGCCAGATCCAAACCTATCGTCATGGCTGTTCCCATCCCGGCTCTCTTCCGCCTCATCCGCTGGTCATCCTGCGGGAGGGTTCGAGAGCCGTCACGTTATCATTCACAGACGCTCAGCCACCAATTTTCCGGTCCCAGCTGTTCCCCGTCCGCTTTTCCCTTCCAGACACAAAAGGCGGCTGATTGACGAATGTCCGCTTCAGAATGGAAATGCGAGTATGTCCGCCGTTCCTGCGGCGTCGTATTCCAAATAACCCACGGCATTTATCATTTAGGCGAGCGGAATGTTCTAGAGGAACCTACCGATCCCCAGAATGAAATTGCCATTACCTTTGTAACCTCGGAAGGATAATCGATGTTCGAGGACGGAGAATTATGGTGACAGGTAGATCAGGCCTTCGATGACGTATTTTCGACTAGGTCGGCAATACCCGCTTCTGCGGTGATCACCATTCCCGCGACTGATGCCGCATCCTGAATGGCGCAGCGGGCAACCTTGGTGGGGTCGATGACGCCGGATTGAAACAGGTTTTCATAGCGCTCCGTCTGGGCATTGAAGCCAATGTTTTCATCGCCACCCTCAAACAGCCGCCCGGCAACGAGGCTGCCGTCGTGTCCGGCGTTTTCCGCGATCTGGCGGACCGGAGCCTGCAAGGCGCGACGTACGATCTCGATGCCGCGGGTCTGGTCGTCGTTCGCGCCCTTCATCCCGGCCAGCACCTTGGAGGCATAGAGCAGTGCGGTGCCGCCGCCCGGCACGACCCCCTCCTCGACGGCGGCACGCGTCGCGAAGAGGGCGTCGTCGACCCGGTCCTTGCGCTCCCTCACTTCGACTTCGCTTGAGCCGCCGACCCTGATGATCGCGACGCCGCCAGTGAGTTTGGCCAGGCGCTCCTGAAGCTTCTCCTGGTCGTACTCGCTGGCGGTGTTTTCTATCTGCCCTCGGATCGCCGCGATGCGTCCCTTGATCGCATCGGCGGTGCCGGCGCCATCTACGATGGTGGTGGTATCCTTGTCGATCGTCACCTTTTTGGCCGTGCCCAGCATGGCGAGCGTGATGTTTTCAAGCTTGATCCCGAGATCTTCTGAGACGACTTCGCTGCCCGTCAGGACCGCGATATCCTCCAGCATGGCCTTGCGGCGATCACCGAAGCCTGGTGCCTTTACCGCGGCAACATTCAGGCTACCGCGCAGCTTGTTGACGACTAGCGTCGCCAAAGTCTCGCCCTCGACGTCCTCGGCGATGATGAGCAGCGGCCGTCCCGACTGGACGACGGCTTCGAGCAAGGGAAGGATCGGGGCAAGCGCTCCCAGCTTCTTCTCAAACAGCAAAATATGCGGATCGGCCAGTTCAACCGTCAGTTTCGCGGGGTTGGTGACGAAATAGGGCGAAAGGTAGCCGCGGTCGAACTGCATGCCCTCGACGACATCGAGCTCGAATTCGACGCCGGAGCCTTCCTCGACCGCAATGATGCCTTCCTTGCCGACCTTTTCCATAGCTTCGGCGATCTTGCGGCCAATGATTTCATCTCCGTTGGCCGAAATGGTACCGACCTGCCCGACCTCGTCCGTTCCCGCCACGGGCTTGGACCGGGCCTTGAGTTCGGCGACCACTGCCTTGACCGCAATGTCGATGCCGCGCTTCAGGTCGATCGGATTGGACTGTGCAGCGACCGATTTCATGCCCGCGCGGACGATCGCCTGCGCGAGCACAGTGGCGGTGGTCGTCCCATCGCCCGCGTGATCGTTGGTCCGCGATGCCACAGTGCGCATCAGCTGCGCGCCCATGTTTTCGAACTTGTCGACGAGGTCGATTTCCTTGGCGACGGTGACGCCGTCCTTGGTGATACGGGGCGCGCCGTAGCTTTTGTCCAGCAGCACGTTGCGGCCCTTGGGGCCAAGCGTCACTTTCACAGCATTGGCGAGAGTATCAACGCCTCGGCTGAGAGATTCGCGGATATCGCGCGAAAATCGTACATCTTTGGCGGTCATGGTCGTTATCCTTCTAGGTGGAGATGTCGACTTCGCCGGGAAGCGCCGGCCCGCTGACAACTCAGCCCAGAATGCCGAGCGCGTCGCTTTCCTTCATGATAACGGGGTCTTCGCCGCCCACCTTGAACTCAGTGGGGGACCATTTGCCGAGCAAGATGCGGCAACCGCCTCGACGTCAGGCGCAATAATCGTCCCGGCTTCCCCTCTGGTGCCCGAGCCAACGGACACGATCTCGCCTCCCTGCGGCTTTTCACGGGCATTGTCAGGAACGATGATGCCGACGGCGGCCCTCTTGGGTGCTTTTAGCCGGCGTCCGAGAACGCGATCGTCCAAGGGGCGCAATGTCATGATGGAGCGATCCTGTCGCTGGGCCGCGACAAGGCGTCGCTTTCACAAGAGAGGCCAGCGCCGCGCTTTGCGATCTGGCAGTCACGATGAAAGAGTGCCAGTTGTTTGTATATGGGCAGGGCGGATTTCAAATCAAGTATGGCACTCGCTCTGCCGAAGCTCAGAGCGACCATTCTGGCGGATGAGATCAGAAATTTCGGACGATTAGGCGCATTTTCCCTGAACCATCCCATAGCTTTTCACCAATCTCGCCCGCATGAGCCGGACCTGTTTCATCTTTCAGGGCCCCAATAAAGCTATAGGTTGCCTCTAAGGCTTCCGATTGCGGAATATTCGCAACAAAGCTTTCAGACTGAAGCTTGCATGGATTTAATCGTTACTGCGGCTCCTCACTCCCCCCGTGTGACCGGGACAACCCCGGAATCCGCGCGCTTCCTCCGAAACATCATTGCGATGGCCAGCAGGGCTACAGAAGATATTCCATGCTATTATCAGAGATCAGTCGCTAGCAACCTCTGCAATGCTCAAGGCCGAGGCGCCGCTTTGGGGGATGACGATAGCCAAATTCCGAAGCGCTGTCGCCATCCCCAAAACGAGAGCCTTTGGAAGGCCGGTCAAAACCGAAAAAAAACACGATGCTCGAATTAGGCTCTGGCATTGGTGGAAGTAACCTTTACCAATGAAAGACGGTATCGGTACATCGACGTTGTTGGGGGGGGGAAGAACATGCGGCCGACGAGACGGACGATCCTGGGTGTAGGCCTTGCCGGAACGGCTGCATCGCTGTTTACCGGAATTTCAAATGCGGCATCGACGGTGCGGTCGGTGAAGGTGCCGCCCCCGCAAAAATTCGTAGGGGACTGGGCTTCGTTAACGGCAGGATATAGCGCACCCGACTGGTTCCGTGACGCGAAATTCGGTATCTGGGCGCATTGGGGTGCTGCATCCGTGCCGGCCGCAGGCGACGACTGGTATGCCCGGGACATGTACCTTCAGGGGCATCCATCATATCAACACCATCTGAAGAATTACGGACATCCTGCAGATAGCGGGTTCATGGAAATCCAGAACCGTTGGCGAGCAGAGCGTTGGAATCCAGCGGAACTTCTTGATCTCTACAAGCGAGCCGGCGCTCGATATTTTATGGCAATCGCCAATCATCACGACAATCTCGATTGCTTCGCCTCCTCTCACCATGAATGGAATTCGGTTCGAATAGGACCGCGCAAGGATGTCATTGGTACGTGGGAAAAGCTTGCGCGTGAGCGTGGGCTGCGTTTTGCCGTATCAAACCATTCCGGCCATGCCTGGCACTGGAACCAGGCGGCTTACGGCTATGATGCCGAGGGATCGCGGCAGGGACAGCGTTACGATGCCGCCAGACTGACAAAGGCCTCCGGGCGCGGTACTTGGTGGGAGGGACTGGATCCGCAGCAACTCTACACGCGGGCGAGCATGGCGATGCCAGATGGCATCACTTCAATTGCTGAGGCGGACGCGTGGCATGCCGCGACAGATGGACTGTGGAATGAGGGCGTGCCGCCCGATCCTGAGTTTGTGCGGCGGTGGGTGCTGCGATGCCAAGAGCTGATCGACAAGTATCGGCCCGATATGCTTTACTTCGACAACCATGACCTGCCGTTGCAACAGGCTGGGCTCGACATGGCCGCGTATTTTTACAACCGGAACATGGAGTGGAACGGCGGGCACCTCGAGGGTGTGGTCACAGCCAAGGAAACGCCTCCGCAGCGGCGGATGGGTCTGGTCGATGTCGTCGAGCGGGGCCAGAAGAGCTATATCGACCAGTTTCCTTGGCAAACGGAAACATGCCTCGGAAACTGGTTCTACGGCGAGGAATATTATCGCAAAAACCTATACAAGACCCCAGCCAAGGTCATTCATACCTTGTGTGATGTAGTTTCAAAGAACGGTAACTTGATGCTGAGCGTGCCAATCCGGGGGGATGGTACTATCGATGAAAAGGAGCGGCAGATCGTCGAAGAGATCGCGACGTGGATGGGCCGGTATGGAGAGGCAATCTACGGCACCCGCCCGTGGCGTTTGCATGGAGAGGGATCAGCGGTGAACGGCGGCGGAGCTTTCTCGGAGGGTGGTCAGACCTCCATCTATACGGCAAAAGACGTGCGATATGTGACGCGCAATGGTGCGGTTCACGCACTGATCCTGGGTTGGCCTGAGGAAGGCAGAGTGCGCCTAACGCTGCTTGGAGGCAGTAATCCCGTTGGTAGAGGCGAAGTATCTCGCGTGACGCTGCCTGGCAGCGAGCTACCTCTTCCATTCACGCGATCGGCCGACGCGCTCGAAGTTCGTGTGCCCGATACCTGCCGCAACTCTATCGGACTCGCTCTTGTCATCAACGGCACCGGACTGGCAACGTAATTGAGAGCTGCGAATGGCGCTCGAAGCATCCGGTTTCCCTATGCCTTTGACCGAAGTCTTCCACGAACTTCCGCTTCCCGGATTGGAGGGCAGAAAGTCGCGCGCCTGAATCGGCCACGGAACACGATTCAAGGTTTCGTGAGATGTAGCGGAGACTTCGCGGAGCGGGGGCCATAAATCCACGGGGAACGCTACCAAGATGCATGGGTTTCTTGGAATGAACCTTAGGACCGGATCATGGCCGAAGCGACCTTATGCCACAGCACCTACTGATCACCGGCGCGAGCATCGCTGGTAACGCAGCCGCCCTCGCATTGATGAGGCGTGGGTTCGATATAACCGTTGTGGAGCGCGCACCCGAGTTTCGTGATGGAGGCCAGAACATTGATATTCGCGGGGTCGGGCGCGAGGTACTTCAGCGGATGGGTCTCGAGGCCGAGGCGCTAAAGAAAGGTACAGGTGAGGAAGGGACAGCATGGGTCAATGCTGACGGGAGCGAGGCTGCACGCTTCCTTGTCAGCGAGATCGAAGGAGACGGCCCAACGGCTGAAATGGAAATCCTGCGCGGCGACCTGGCTCGCTTGCTTTACGATGCAGCCAGACATGACGCGCGCTTCCGCTTCGGCGATCATATTGTCAGGGTTGACGAGATTGATCAGGCCATTTCAGTTACATTCGCAAGTGGCGCAACCGGCGATTTTGATGCGCTGATTATCGCGGAGGGCGTTGGGTCAGGCACGCGAGAACTGGTCTTTCCTGGTGAGAACGAGCCGCGCTGGATGGACCTGACTATCGCCTATTTCACTATTCCCCGGACGCCGGACGATGATCGAATGTGGCGGTGGTACAATGCGCCTGGCAAACGCAGCGTATCACTGCGCCCAGACCGCCACGGCACGGCACGCGCGATGTTGTCGATCTTTAAAGAAGCCGATGGCGCGCAGGATTGGAATACAAAGCGTCAGAAAGCCTTCCTGCGCGATTGCTTTGCGGATGCCGGGTGGGAAACACCGCGCATTCTCGAAGCCATGGACCACACCGAAGACTTCTACTTCGATGCGCTGCGCCAAGTGAAGATGCCGCGCTGGTCTTCAGGACGTGCAGTGTTGACGGGCGATGCGGCTTGGTGTGCGACCCCACTGGCAGGGATAGGAGCTACACTTGCCGTGACCGGCGCTTATGTTCTTGCCGGAGAACTTGCGCGCGCAGATGCCGTGGCAGAAGCTTTCGCTGCCTATGAAACGCAGATGCGGCCGATGGTGGAGTATGGACAGGGCATCCCCAAGATCGGACCGCGTTTGATGCATCCTCAAACCCGCCTGGGTATTCGGTTGCTGCATGGCATGCTCGGTCTCGCTAGTCTTGACCCGGTCCGCAATCTCTCCGCCAAGATGTTCAGCGGCCCAGGCAAGGAAGTCGACCTATCTCGCTACCCCGAAGTGTGATCGGCAAGTTCCAACGCGGCGTCGTTCGAAAAGCGGCCGGGCATGTCAGCGTCTTCTGCTCGTTGCTCTGGTGCCAAGTTGCTCGAGAGCATCGGGATTGCTGCGGCCCCATGCGTAGAGCAATTCAACCGGCTCAACGAAACGCACGCCCAGTTCTGTAAGGCGGTATTCCACCGCTGGCGGCATATCGCTTTGGACATGGCGGCTAATCAAGCCGATCTCTTCCATATCTCGTAGGGTCTGCGTCAGCATCTTCTTCGAGATGCCTGGAAGGCTTCGCTGCAGTACGCCAGTGCGGCAAGTGCCACCATGACGAGCGTGCAAGGTGTGCAGCACCATGCTGGTCCATTTGGTTGCGAACAACGAGAGCACCCGGCGCGGGGCGCAGTCTTCGCGCCACTCTTCTTCAGCCGTACCTGGGAACATAGCTGGTAACCTTTTGGTGCCTAGTGACCTATTTGGTGCCGTCTAGAAGCAAACGCGCTTCGTGCCTAGTTGATTTGCCCATGCACGAGACGAAGGAAATGAAGATGGTGAAAACGGCCTTGGTAGTGGGGGCAAGCGGGATCGTTGGAAACGCAACGGCGGCATTATTGGTCGAGCATGGTTGGAAGGTATATGGGCTGGCCAGGCGGCCGATCGAACAGGACGGCGTGATCCCCATTGCCGCCGACCTGCAGGACGAGCAAGCCACCGGTGCCGCGCTTGCGGATATTGATCCTGACGCAATCTTCATCACTACCTGGCTACGCCAAGACAGCGAGGCGGAAAACATACGGGTGAATGCGAACATGGTTCGTAACCTGCTCGCCAGATTACCGAGGGCGTCCGGCTCCCGTCACGTAGCGCTGGTTACTGGCCTCAAACACTACCTTGGCCCATTCGAGGCCTACGGAAAAGGCATCCTGCCCCAGACGCCTTTCCGCGAGGAGCAAGGCCGGCTCGATGTCGAAAACTTCTACTATGCTCAGGAAGATGAGCTTTTCGCCGCGGCTCGGCGCGATGGTTTTACCTGGAGCATTCATCGTCCCCATACCGTCATAGGTAAGGCGGTCGGCAACGCCATGAACATGGGAACGACCCTGGCGGTTTACGCGACTTTGTGCCGGGAGTTGGGACGCCCATTCACCTTCCCGGGCTCCGCGGCCCAGTGGAGCGGCTTGACCGACATGACTGATGCTCGGCAGCTGGCGCGCCATCTCCTATGGGCGAGCGAGACCAAACCTGCGCACAACGAAGACTTCAACGTGGTCGATGGCGATGTATTCCGATGGCAGTGGATGTGGGGCCGCATTGCAGATTGGTTCGGCATCGAGCCTGTACCTTTCGATGGGATTGTGCGGCCTTTGGAAATGCAGATGGCGGATGATGCCAAGGTCTGGCGCAAGATTGCCGATCGGGAAGGCTTGGCCGAGCCTGATTTGTCCCGTCTCGCATCTCCTTGGCACACCGACGCAGATCTTGGCCGACCGATCGAGGTGGTGACAGACATGTCGAAAAGCCGGCGACTTGGCTTTACGTCCTATCAACCCACCGATAACGCCTTTTTCGCGTTATTCGAACGGCTTCGTTTGGATCGTCTCATTCCCTAGGGCATCGCCCGAAAGAGAGACATTCAAGCCTTGAATTGGGGAAGGGCGGGTATTCCAAGGCTAAACGCCAATTGGTCGGATCAAAGCCATTCCCAACGCCGGCCGCTGATGGCAGCTTCCACGGGAACTGCCATCAGCCTCAACACGCCGCGGAAAAAGTCTGCTTTGGGCCGTTTGACCGCCGGATTTTGAGTAGGTTTGGCGCCAACGGGGTGGTGTCATCGGTCTCTGTTGACTGCCGCGCTTGCCAAGACCCATCTTTCTGCAGATTTCGGGCACAGTTATGCTGCCGCCAGCAGCTTCGGTAGCCTGATGAGATTGTATGCTGCGGCGGTCAATGTGAAGTTCCACCCCACACGGTCTTGCCCTCGATGCCGAGTCTTGCGCAGGTTTCCGCTGGTCTTGGCCCAGCCAAAGACCTCTTCGATCCGTTTCCTGATCCGCTGAGAAACGGCGTAACCAGGGTGGCGGGTGGTGCGCCCATCAATGGCGGAGCGCCTGCCATTGACGTTCTGTGCCACGTGCGGGGTAACGCCGATCTCGCGCAATGCGGCGACGAAGTGGAGGGTATCGTAGGCTTTGTCTGCCGCCAGCGTGATGCGATGACGCCCCTTCATACGGCCAAGCATGGTCAGCGCAGCCTCCCGTTCGGCCGTGCCCGTGGCATGGGTGAGCGTTGCATCCACGACCAGACCGTGCCGGTTTTCCATGAGGACATGGGCCATGTGGCACAGCTTCGCGGCCTGACCGCGTGCCTTCTTGAATAGCCGGGCATCAGGATCGGTGGTTGAGGCGTGGGTGAGGTTGCTCCACTTCTCGCCATGGAAATCGCGCTCGGCAGTGCGCCCCTTGGCCTTGGCCTGACCGTTTTGTCCGGTACCCGAAGCGCTGTCGTCGTCGTCACCGTCCGAGGCGGCGTCACCCTTGGGCCGTAAGCTCTTTATGCTCGCCCAGGCTTCGATCAGCGTACCATCCACCGAGAAGTGGTCGTCTGACAGCAGCGCCTGCACGCGCGATTGCCCTACGATCGCGGACAGAAACTTGGCGGCAATATCGCCGGCCAGCAGCCTCTCGCGGTTCTTGGTGAAGACCGTCACATTCCAGATCGGCGCATCCATCGCCAGCCCGACGAACCAGCGGAAAAGCAGATTGTAATCCATCTGTTCCATCAGCTGGCGCTCCGAGCGGATCGTATAGAAGGCCTGCAGGAGCAGCGCACGCAGCAGCTTCTCGGGCGGGATCGACGGCCGGCCGATACGCGAATACATCGCGTCGAAATCCCCCGACATCACCTCGAGCGCCTCGTCGACAATTGCACGGATTGCCCGCAGCGGATGATGCGCCGGTACCCGAGCTTCGCAGCTCACGTAGGAAAACAACCCTTCACTCCGGTAATCGCCGCCGCGCATCTTGAATCCTTCGACCTCGGTCGAGGGGCCTTGAATCACCTCAACGGCCTCAACGGAAGTTCCTTTTTCCGCAAGCTGTTAAGTTACATGAACGAAGATATTATCCTGGCCCAACTTGTTCGGCTCTGAGAAGTGCCCGGGTTTGTTTCAACAGCCTTGACGCCTGATAGGCTGATCGTCTGCGGGTTGGTTGTTCACGCCGCGTCATGGAGGGCGAGCGTAGCTGGCCGGAGTGACGCCCCGCAAGTCGCGGCCAATTCACGCTGCCACGGCCTGCGGCAGATTGTCAAAGTAGGTTTGCTCGGGCGTACGCCCGCCGACGCTTGCGCCGGCCACACAGCGTGCTGGCAAGCGGGATCGGTATTGTTTTGTTTATCACGCTCGCCAGCTGGGCTATCGCGCCGCAGCGGGCGCAATGGGCAACGGGCAACGGGTAATGGGCGAATACACCGGAAAGGCGATGTCCCAAATGAAACGCCTCTTGCATCGACCTTCTGGCGTTTCCCCCGCGCGATCAGTTTTAACCCCCACGCTGTGATGCTCACTCGGTTGGCGCCTGAGCTGCAATACTGCGAAGTGCCTGCTCGAACGCCTCAGGCGGCTGCCCTCCGCTGATCAGATAACGATCGTCGACCACGATTGCCGGAACGCTGTTTATCCCGCGGGACTGCCAGAGAGCTTCCTCCTCCCGAACCGCTTCCACATAATGCTCACTCTTGAGAACCTCGCGCGCGCGCTCGCTGTCCAAGTCAGCGGATGGACGGCGCGCCATTCTAAGATATGTATTCCATTGCTGGGTCCGGGTTTTTCCCGATAGCGCCGCCCGACTTGGCGTAGCATCCTTGGAAGACTCGAATGGGCTCCGCAGAACCGGTGCAAACCATCGGATTTGTGTCGCTGGGAGTTTTGCGTGACGCCAATCCGCGCGGAACTCCCAAACCTTTCAAAGAACCCATCTCCGATATCCGGCGGCTCGCTACGTTGCCAGCTTGGAGCTTATCAATCTCGATTAAGCCCAGGCCCTCGAAAGCCCAGCGGAACAGCAAAAAACCCCGGAACCGAAACCAAATCAATGGACACGATGTTGTGGCTTGACCCCCATGGAGTGAGCTTTATGCCAAAAGCAACGTTCGAGAACGTCGATGGTGATGACGTTGAGATCGACAGCGATGATGTCGTGCATCTTGCGGCCGGTGAGGAACCGGAAGTGACGATAATCGAACTCGAAAATGGAGACCAGATTGAGGTGGTTGCGACCGAAGTCGAGGTTGCTGCTGAGCTCGGTCTCAATCCGTTGGAGTATGTAGATGTTGAAGACGATGATGAATCGATCGAAGGCATGGTCGAAGACGAAGGCCTAGATAACGAAGAATGAGACTATGCGGCGGCTAATTTTAGCCGCCGCACAATTCTTGATTTCCCGACCTGCAAGTATCATTCTATTTTTGAACAGACTCGGGCTCATCTTGCGATGCTCGCGCGGGGTGAGCCTTGCCGCTGGCCGACATCGTAAGGCGAATTGAATATTCCCATCTACAGCCTTAACTTAAACCGCGGTGGCATTCTCGCAGGGAGAAAAGCGTTGTAGACCGGATGTGAACAATGATCATCCCGCCTATTACTAATTTTTTCGATAACCGCCAGCACTCCTGCCTAGAACCGCCAGTTCAGTCCGCTTTGTTGGCGGCGATCCTCAAACAATCTCGGCGTTTTTTTCGAAATCCACCGGGCACGTAAGTCCATATATTTGGGGTCCGGGGACATGCTCGAAAAATGCCTTAAGTATTTTAATATCGAGCGAAGCCGCCTCTTGCAAAAGATTGACCTGCTGCAAACAGCGCCGTCTTCTGACCCGGCAGAAGCTGAGAAATTGAACCTGTTAGCCCGGATCACCGAAGAGCAGATAATCAAATGGTCACTCGATCTCGGCGGCGATGACAGCGAACAACAAGCAGCCCGACAAAGCAGGGAATAGCCCAACAGGAAGAGGAGGGCACCACAACCTGGCGACGTCCGCAACTCGCGGTTACCGCTTACACGCGCTGGATTGCTCCGCCTCAGCTGCCATTAACCGATCGCTTGATAGCGTTCGCGAAACTTTCGGAACTCATCGATACAACCGATGTTGTGGTGAATGAATGGGCGCGGGCCCAAACAATTTCCCTTTTTGGGAACGCCGGAGCTTGGCACATGACAGGATCGAACGATACTCGCGGGAAAGCCAATGCGAACCGCCCCGATCAACAATCCGTTGACGACCAGCGCCATGACCAAGGCCCCCCGGGATCTGTAAATGACTCGTCCCTGCCATCGCCCGAAAGGATCCAAGAGCTGCTGTTTGAAGCAGCGCGAATCGGACGGGACGATATGATCACCCCCCTGATCGACGCAGGCGCGGATCTGGAAGCCCACGATATCAAAGGCCATACGGCGCTGGTACTCGCAACGTACAATGGTCACGAGAGCACAACCGGATTGCTCCTCGAGCTGGGCGCGGCGGCCGATGGTGACACGGTGAGCGGGAGCCCGTTAATGGGAGTGTGTTTTAAGGGCCACCTCAGGATTGCGAAAAAACTCATTGATGCAGGAGCTGATGCCAACCAGCGCAATTCCGCCGGTCAAACGCCACTGATGATGGCATCACTTTTTGGTCACCGCGATATTATCGATTTGCTTGTTTCCAACGGCGCGGATCTGCGAGCGATTGACGCTGCGGGAAACGATGCTGTCAGCTTAGCCCGGGCCCAAGGCAACGAAGAGATGGCGTCCTGGCTCTTGGAACTCGGACCTTAGGGAGGTTTCGGAGCGTCCTGCGACTTCGCGATATGAAGCGAACCGTGCACAACCAATTACGATCGCCTACGAATGCCCCGGCGATGATGACCTGCGTCTCTTGTCGAAAGAGGCTTTCCGCTGAACACAGCGATGCGTATTCATGATAAGCCGCCAGGTGGGCCACATCTTCCCGAAAACTGCGGCGAAACCGGCGGTGCTCCCATTTCTTAAAGCTCGAAGCGGCCTCGGGAGAGATCGCTCACGTCGGGTGAAAGGCCGAACAGATGATGCTTTTTGCATCGACTGGTGTCGGCGACGGCGAGGTCAACCGTAATCGCCTGGTTGAGGGGGGAGATGCCCGATCCCGGACATAAGGGCGCGCACCCCTAGTTGCAGTGAACGAGCCACAAGTCGTCGCAGCGTACATCGGCAATCCATCCACCGAGCCATCTCATGGCTTCCACCATAAGAAGGCGACTATGAAAATTCTTAAATAACCTCTTGTACTTGCGGCAATAGCTGATGGCCCGGCATAGCCGCTACGGCCGACGCACACCCTCGCGATCACCAGCGCTACGAAGGGCGACGCGACCAATATCATGATTATCGCCGCTATGATCGCCCGCGGCATTGGAGCGGCCACCGCTATCGCTGAAACGATCGACGCTGCTGAACCGAATGGCGCCACCACCACAGGTTCCATGTCTGCCGCTAAACCTGGGGATGCGAAGGATTATGGCAAAGAGGCTGTTTCTACTCTAGTTCCAGCGATGCTCGAAGCATTTCTAAGCAGCGATCGCGCGTTCTCTAGATCGCGCGCACGTAGTGGGAAATAATGCGTTGCGTGAGGTGCGCGCCCGGCACGCGTTTTGTGACACGCGTGACAGTGCAATGCAATTACGGCATCCGGTGAAGCCCGCCAAATCACGCGCCGAGCAGTCTGTGCACATCCCGACAGACCTTCCTTTGCCACGCCTTAGTTCCAAACAATTGCTGCCCAGACCTTCGCAGACAGCCCGGGATTGGGTAACTCAATGATTCGGCGTTGAATCACCAGCCTGAAGTAAATCGAGCATAAACGTGAAAAACCTTAAAAGGTCTTCCTCGTCTTGAGGCCATTGAGAAAAACCTGCGGTTGATAAGGTCATGAAAACATGCTCGATGCGAGGAGCCGGGACGGCTGAAAAAAGTTGCACTGAAGAATTGAGATTTTTCTGCATCTGTTTAACATACACCGCAAATCGACGCCGCTCGCCATTACAATGCTGTCATTGAGAGCTATCGGCATCCCTTACGCGAAAAATAAAATTATCCCTCAAAATAGATATGAGATGAATGAAAGTTCATCATTTTGACGTGTATTTAATTAGCGCTCCGCGAAAATGGTGATTGGACTTAGCATAAATTTAACTATCTGTGTCTAATTTGGTCGTCGAAGTGCGGAGAATTGGCGCAGTGACAATGCGAGCTAAATTGTCGGTGAGGGATGCACGGAAAGCCCTGCGACACCGGGTCGATTTTCAGACGGTTGGAACCAATCGCCGGCTGGGCGACATGGCCTTGCATATTATTAATCTTTCAGCGCAAGGCTTCATGAACGAGGGCACGATTGCCCTTGAGCTCGGCGAACGTGTTGAGCTTCTCCTTCCGTTCATTGGCCGGATCGATGCCCATTTAGTCTGGCAACATGGACACCAGGCGGGATTTCAGTTCGAGAGAGTAATCCGAGAGAAAGACTTGAATCAACTGCTTGCGGATATCGCAGAGCGACCGCAAGCCATTTGATGGATCGATGAACTTTAGACAGGATCGACTAGACTTCTTCGGGCCGCGTGCGATGAGTTACAAATGGTGGCTATGCCGGATCGACATGTGGTCAGCCGCTTGGACGTTTGCACAATCCGTTGATCATCTTCAGGCCGTATATCGCGGCAATCGGCAGCATTTCACAGTGCAGATCTTATCGACAGGGTGCGAAGCGTGGAAGGGCTGCACTAGGGTGCAACATTTTTGCGTCTGCTCAAGTGCAAAAATTGTTGTTGTGTATCGCGGCGCGATTGTTACAAACCTTTGCAATAAAAATGAGACACTAGAGGGTCGCACCTCAACATAAACGCAATATCCATCGATCGCGGCCTTATACTTGGCGGTGACAGCGGAGCGCGTCCAAACACTCATTGATAGATATTCATGGGGGAGGCCACCAACATAAATGGCCTCAGGAAATGAGGCTCAGCAACAGGGCTTCTTAATGAAATCTTTTCGTAACCGGCTGACCGGCAGCGCCAGTGTGCTTGCCGCCGCCATGGCGTTCGCGCTCCCGGCACTAGCACAGGACAACACGGCTGCCCCCGACGAGCCATTGGGTGAGATCGTCGTGTCCAGCTCCCGCATTGATGCCTCCGGCTTCGACGCGCCTACGCCGACACTGCATCTCGGCGCCGACGATCTTTCGGTCGGCCAGCGCGCCAACGTTGCTGCGGCGCTGAACGACATGCCGCAGTTTCGCGCAACCACCTCGCCCCAGACGACCGGCACGAATACAGGCGCTGGACAAGCACCAGTCGATCTTCGCGGACTCGGCGTGAACCGCACGCTCGTGCTCATGAATGGTCGCCGCTTCTCTAGCGAAAACGACTTGAATACTGTGCCATCGATCATGCTGAAGGGCGTCGACGTTGTCACCGGCGGCGCTTCGGCGGCCTGGGGTTCGGGCGCAGTGGCTGGTGTCGTCAATCTCCAGACTGACAGCAAGTACACCGGCGCTACATTGGGAGCCTCTGCCGGCCTGTCGCGCTACAATGACGATTTCGAATATCGCTTCGAAGGCAAGGCGGGGGTCTCCTTTGGAGACGGTCGCGGCCACTTCGTGGTAGGCGGCGAATTCTACGACAGTGAAGGCGTGGTGCCCAAGGTCAGCCGCCCGAACGTGGGCCGCTGGGCGGTCTTCAACGGAACGATGACGCCGGATGTTGGCTATGCGAACATGGCCTACGGCGGCCTCATCACGTCGGGCGCGCTGAGGGGGCAAGCCTTCAATTCGAACGGATCGCTGCGTCCTTATGACTACGGCAATGCCGTCTCGGGGAGCTATTCGGCCGGCGGCGAGGGTCCTTCGAACGACGACCTGAGCCCACTTGTCACACCGCAGCGCCGCTATTCGGGCATGGCCAGCCTCAGCTATGAAGTCAGCCCCGCACTGACTGTTACGGCTGAACTGCGGCACTCGCGCATGTACAACAACTACACCTGGTTCGGTGATAACGTGCAGGGTTCGGCAAGCTCTGGCGTCTATATCAGTGCAGAAAACGCATTCCTGTCGCAGGGCATCAAGGACACCTTGGCAAGCGCAGGCCAGACCGGTTTTTACATGGGCCGCTTCAACAACGACCTGTCCTTCTCTCGCATCGATTTTGAGCGCAAGACTACGCAGGGTACGCTCGCGGTTGATGGGACTTTCGGCGGAGATTGGCGCTACAGCGCTTACTACAGCCACGGTGAGTACCAGAACAACATCGACACCCCCGGTTTCCTGCTTACGCAAAATTTCGCGAACGCTGTTGATGCTGTTATCGATCCGGCCAGTGGCGCTGCCGTGTGCCGCGTGGCCCTGACCAATGCAAACTCCGGCTGCGCACCGCTTAACCTGTTCGGAGAAGGCTCCCCCTCACAGGATGCCATCGATTACGTCACCGGCACCCCTTCGATGCGCGCGAAGTCCAAGCTTGATGTCGGCGGCATCAGCCTTCGCGGCGAGCCGTTCCAACTTCCTGCGGGCCCAGTCTCGATCGCTATTGGCGCCGAAGCGCGCAAGGAATCGATTCGGCAGACCGTGAGCGACCTCGATGCCGCTGGCGCCTATCGAACGTTCAGCTTCTCACCGTTATCTGGCAGCTTCAACGTGAAGGAAGCCTTCGCTGAAGTTTTGGTTCCGCTGGTCCACGACACCCCGCTTCTGCGCCGGTTTGACTTCAACGGCGCAGTCCGCCTGTCGGACTATAATACCTCTGGCTCAATCTGGTCGTGGAAGCTGGGCGCAACGAACGAATTCTTTCCAGGCTTCCGTGGCCGCATCACGCGTTCGCGAGACATCCGCTCGGCCAATCTTTCGGAACTCTTCACGCAGTCGACGACGGGCTACAATAATATCGTAAACCCCTGGAACGGGCAAACCGAATACGTACTCAGCAACGGTGGCGGCAATCCGGATCTCGATCCGGAGAAGGCCGATACCTGGACCTTCGGGGCGACCTGGAACCCGCCCTCGATCCCCCGCCTAAATCTCTCGCTCGATTACTTCGACATCACTATCGACGACGTGATCACCACAATCTCGGCTCAAGATCTGGTGACGCGGTGCTACAACGGCAATAACGAACTGTGCGACCGCGTTGAGCGCAACGCAGCTGGGCAAATCACCCGCACCGTGTCAAGTTACGTCAATCTGTCGAACTACAAGACCAACGGTATCGATGCCCAGGTTGATTACGTCCTACCGCTTGACCAAGTCTTCGGCTCTGGCAAGGGACAGGTCCGGCTCGGTCTCGTCGGTACCTGGATCGACAGTCTGACTACCAACGACGGTGTCTCGCAGATCGAATATGTCCGTTCGCAGGGCTATTCCTTCGGTCTCGGCGTGCCCAAGTGGCGTGTAAATGCCACGGTTGGTTATGAGAGCCAGGCCCTGTCGGGTCTCGTGCGCGCTCGCTATATCTCGCCCGGCGAGTACAACTCGACGCTGGCGATCTCGAACAACCACATCAAAGCCTATACCTACTTCGATGCGCAGATGAAGGTGAGGATCAAGAATGATACCGGCCCGCAGCTCGAGCTTTATGCCAATGTCAACAATCTCTTCGACAAAGATCCGCCGGTCGGCTCGCTCTACTCGCCTTACTATGACGTGGTGGGACGCTACGTGACGATCGGCGCCCGCGTCGCGCTGTAAGGCTTGTGGTATCACTTCGGCGCGGTCCGCGAAGGACCGCGCCGATCCTTCCTGTCATTTCCCCAATTTCCCATGAGGACCGCCTGATGAAATCACCTGCCGCGCTCCATCGCCTTTCCGCAGGTTCCGCTTGCGCATTGGCACTGCTGGCCCTGGTTGGCACCCCCGCCTACGGCGATGCCGAAAAGCCGGCCGCTATCGACATCGAGGACGTTCCCGCAATTCCCGATTCTGTGGTCTCTGCGACCCGCCCCTACCTCGAATCCCGCCGTGCCGATTTCCTCGGTTGGAATACCACCGACCGCTCTATGCTGGTCAAGACTCGCTTCGGTGCGACTAACCAGCTTCACGTCGTGAAGGCGCCGGGCGGCGCGCGGACCCAGATCAGCTTCGGCAAGGAACCGGTGTTGGCCTCTTCGATGTCGCCTGCGAGGGACCACCTCACGGTGGTCATGCAGGATAGCGGAGGGGATGAATTCTATCAGCTTTACCGTCTCGCGGATGGGCGGCTCGAGCGCATAACTGATGGGAAGAGCCGGAACTGGCTCGGTGCCTGGAGCGCGGATGGCAAAACGATGGGCTACACCTCCACACGCCGCAACGGTACCGACATGGACCTCTATGTCATCAATCCGCGGGAGCCGAAGAGCGACCGCCTCGTTGCGCAGGTTAGCGGCGGTGGCTTCACCTTTGCCGCTTTTGCGCCCGACGGCAGAACCGCGCTGGCCGTCAATCGCCTGTCGATCAACAAATCCGTGGTCTACAAAGTGGATCTTGCCTCGGGCAAGCTCAAGGCGCTGACCGATGCCAAGGCAGAAGCCTCGTTTATCGACCCGCAATACGCCGCTGACGGCACCATCTGGGTGCTGAGCGATGCTGGCGGAAGCGATTTCACGCAGCTCGGCAAGCTCGATGCCAAGAGCGGCAAATTCACGCCGATTACCCGGGAAAAGTGGGACGTCAGCGACTACGCGCTGGCCGGAGATGGTAGCTTTATCGCCTATGCGACAAACGAGGCGGGCGTAAGCGTACTTCGTGTGATGGACATGCCCGGCGGCACAATCCGAAAGGTCACAGGGCTGCCGACGGGGGTCATCCCCTGGGCGATCGGCCCTGCCATTCAGATCGCGCCTTGGGGAGCCATTGGCTTCAGCCTGTCCTCCGCCAAAGTCCCGGGCGACGCCTTTTCAGTCGACCCCAAGACATTGGCGGTTACCCGCTGGACCGCAAGCGAGACAGGCGGGCTTGACGCAGCAAAAAATGTAGAGCCCGAACTCGTCACCATCAAGAGCTTCGACGGCGAGACCGTGACCGGCTTCCTTTACCGTCCCGATCAAGCCAAATTCCCCGGCAAGCGCCCGCTACTGCTCGACATCCATGGGGGGCCCGAAGGGCAGACCCGCCCTGATTTCCTTGGAGCGGAAAACTATTACCTGAACGAACTGGGCATCGCACTGTTCTTTCCTAATGTTCGGGGCTCCTCGGGCTTCGGCAAGCGTTTCGTTAATCTCGACAATGGTCCCTTCAAGCGGGAGGATTCGGTCAAGGACATCGGAGCCTTCCTCGATCACTTCGCAAAAGACGGCACGCTCGATGCCGGCCGCTTCTCAGTGACAGGCGTCAGCTATGGCGGATACATGTGCTATGCCTCCTCGACACACTTCTCCGACAAGCTGAAAAGTGCGAGCTGCTATGTCGGAATATCAAACTTCGTGACGTTCCTTGAGAACACCCAGAGCTATCGGCGTGACTTGCGTCGACCGGAATATGGGGACGAGCGCGATCCCAAGCAGCGTACCAAGCTAATGGAGATCTCGCCGCTCACCAGCATCTCGAAAATCCACATCCCGCTGTTCATTGCGACAGGCGGCAACGATCCGCGCGTTCCCGCCTCCGAAGGCCAGCAGATTGCCAAGGCTCTGCGGGCGGCAGGTAATCCCACCTGGTACCTAAATGCCACCAACGAAGGGCACGGGTTCCACAAGAAGGAAAACGAGGAATATTACTTCCAGGCCAGCGTGGAATTTTGGAAGCGTACACTGCTTTCGGAAGGGCAGTAGGATGCGAAGCGGGCGCCTGATCGCCGTGATCCTCCTGGCCGCCTCAGTGCTGCCGGCAGTGGACCCCGGCTTTGCCCGCGCGCCGTCGACGCCGCCCGCTTCGGCCCCCACTGTTGCTGCAGCCGGATCGCAGGTGTCGGTGGCAGTGGACCATCACCTTCATGTTCATTCTCCCGCGATCCTCGCGTTCCTGCCGGGCTACTGCTCCAGTCCCGGCAGGATTGGCAAGTGTCCTGAAGCGTTTACCCGGGCCTATGGAATGGCCGAACTCATCGCGCAGATGGACAACGCCGGAATTCGGCGGGGTCTTATCATGTCCACGGCTTACCTTGCGGAAAGCCCGATGATGGTGCCGGAGAATCCGGATCACGCCAATATCTTGCACGCGGCGAATGCATGGACTGTGGCCGAAGCCCGAAAGTATCCGGGGCGCTTCGGCGTCTATATCGGCGTGAACCCGATGACCGACACTGCCTTGTCGGAGATCGCGTATTGGGGCGCAGACCCCAATGTGACAGGAGTGAAGATCCATCTCACCAACTCAGGCGTGGATTTGCGCGATCCCGCCCAGGCCCACAAACTAGCGAAGGTATTGCGTGCTGCTGCTCGCTCCCACCTCGCGATCACGATCCACATGCGAACCCGGGCACCGGATTACGGGGCAAGGGACGTAGAATCGTTTGTACGTGTGGTTCTGCCGGCGGCCGGCAATACCCCAGTGCAGATCGCTCACGCTGCGGGGTGGGGGGGGACGGACCCGCAGACGCTTTCTGCCCTTGCTGCCTTCGCCAAGGCGCTCGAGACGCAACCCTTGCTCGCCGAGCATCTGACATTCGATCTCGCCGAAGTTTGGGGGGCCGACACCTCTGACGCCAACCTGGTGGCCATGGCTACCGTGATGCGCCGGATCGGCCTCTCTCATTTCGTGCCAGCCTCAGATTACCCATTCAGCGGCGACCTTGCCCGCTATTACGGGGCGCTCTACCCCCGCCTCCCTTTGACGCCCGCTGAATGGGCTGTGATCCAGTCCAACCAACCCGCTTACGCCCAAGCGGATTATTACAAACAAAGATTGCTCGTTCGATAAGCGTCATCTCTTCAAGACACCGGCTTTGTGCGAGGTATCCCCCAAGATGCAAATGAGTGACCAGTCAAACTTGCAATTGGCTCACCAGCCTTGATGAAGCTGACGATGCAGGTACGCCGCCATCGCTGGCTTGGCCAAGTGTAAACTAGGAGGCGCCCTGCGCACCAGGCCCGCCAATCATAGGACGTTTCAGGATGTTCGCCGCGTTTGCGGAGGTGTTGTTGAATAAAATAGATATGACGAGATATCGGTAAAAGAAAATTCGACTGGATTTACAAGTAAACTATATTAGTTTGGGACGACAGAATTGAACTAAAACCAAAGAGCAATACCGCAATATTTGCGAATAATCCGGCGCAAGCGCTGCCCATACGATAAAGACATCCCCCCGTCCCGGCATTACCCCTGAGTTCCACAAGAGAAAAATAGTTCCACAAGAGAAAAATATCAGCGGCGTCCCACAGGATTGGCCACCCTGCACTGCTTCAGGCGAGCAATAGCCACGGGTATTCACAGCTGCCTTTCTGCCGTGCTGACAGTGTGACCCTGCGTCGGCATCGGTCGCTAAAACCATACTTTATTCGCCCATTCGCAATATATTTCATAGCCCCTGTGAAACGCCTTTTGCCTGTCCGCATAAACAGGGGCTGCATCACGTGAAGGTGCTGCCGGCAGCGGAAAAGGCGCCGCCGGCAGCGGCATTTACCGCAGGTCTGAATTCGATCGGGTCACGTCGCTTGCCGGCACGCCTAATGGCGGTAATGGCTTGGGTATGAGGGGGTGGATAGGGTCCTTTGCGATCTCCTGCTGAAGGAGCGAAACTGCCGCTTCAAGTTGGGCATCCCGGCCTTCGAAAGTCGCATGCGGTCCGTTCTCCACTTCGACGTCCGGGCCTATGCCGTGTCCCTCCACAATCCAGGTACCGTCGGCTGCATATTGCGCGTTCTCGGCCACTCTGACTGCCCCATCGTCGCTCAGCCGGTTGCGATCGGACAACCAGATGCCTGCCCCCGCCGTGCGCTTGCCGATCAGCGGGGCGATGCCGAGCGACTTGATCGCGGCGGCGAAAGTCTCCCCATCGGAGTAGGTCCTCTCGTCGATAAGAACGGCGACTTTGCCACGATAGGCATTCTGCATGTTCGTCGTTGGAACGCCGGTGCCATCGGGCTTGGCCCAGAATGCCCATGGGCGGCGCATCAACATCGAGATGATAAGACTGTCGATATTGCCGCCGTTGTTGTTTCGCACATCGATGATGAGGCCGTCCTTGTCGAGCTGTGCAAGGTAGTCGCGCGCGAAACTGGCGACGTCGTCCGATCCCATGGCGCGAAGATGCAAATACCCGATTTTTCCTCCCGACAGTCTCTGCGCAGCAAGGCGCCTACTTTCAACGAAGTCTTGGTAGCTGGCGGTTACTTCGCCATCAAAGGTCATCGGCTCGACGATAGCGCTCAGCGCACGGGTCCCTCGTGTGACATCAAGGCGAACTTCCTGGCCGGCCTTCGACGCCAGTTCGAGCCGGAGAGCGCTAAGTGAGGCAACGGGTCGGCCGTCGACACGGCGAATCACGTCCCCAACCCGAACATCGACGCCTGGCCGGCTGAGCGGAGGACGTCTGGAAACGAGGTCTGCCTCTGCCCGGAAGATACTGTCCACGCGCAGCCCTCCCGCAACAGCGGTGTAACGCGCGCCCAGAAAAGCCATGGCGCTGTTCTCGTCATCCTTTGGCAAGTCACCGGGGCGCACCTGGCTGTGCAGGATGCCCAGTTGTGAGGCCATCTGGCCGAGGATCGTATTGAGTTCGGCCCGGTGCCCGATGCGGGCCAGAAGAGGTTCCATCCGCGTCCGCACCGCAATCCAGTCGACACCGCGCATGGCCGGATCGTAGGCAAAGTCACGGTGAAGCCGCCAGGCGTCGACGAACATCTGTTTCCACTCCGAGGCGGGATCAACCGTAAGACGCCAGTCGTCCAGCCTAACGGTGTCCGGCTCGGTCTTTTCAGGTAACTTGCTCTTGGCGGGCACCAGCATGAGCGCCGGTTTCTTCGCGGGCCCTGCGACCACCAGGAGAGTTTTGCCATCTGCGGAAATATCGGCACTTTGGACCTTGTCCGCGAAAGTCTCAATTTTTGGATCGCTCTTGTCGATCGCGATCGAGACAAGCTTGTCATCTTTCAGGCTATACAAAAAGTCCTTGGAAGCGAGCAGCATCTCGCTCATCCCCGGCTCGGTCGGAATTTTGTAAAGACGTTCCGATACCCCATCGATTACGATATGCGCAGCCTTCGGTTTCTCGTCCTTCTTTCCGTTATCCCCTTTTTTTTCCTTGTCCGAAGAAGGTTCCTCATCGCTTTCGGGTTCTTCGTCGGGCTTTCGGCTTAGCTCGTTGTCCTCGCGAAAAGGGAACTCCGACGCTGGATCGAGCTGGAGCGCATAGATTTCACCGCGATTTGGGAATGCCACACCCATGTTGCGATCGCCCCAAGGGCTGCCCGGTGTCGGTTCGAAATTGCGGTCGGACAGGAAATAGAGCCATGCCCCGTCATGGGCGAAGGCAGGCGCATAGTCGTTGTACTTGCCTGAGGTCGCCTTCACGCGCGCACCGCTATTTATATTTTGCAGGAAAATGTCGGTGGTGTTGGCATTGTTGCGGCGAGAGACCTCCGCATAAGCAATGTGCGTTGAATCTGGCGAAAAGACGAGGTTATGAAAGGGCTCGTCATCGCCGGCATCGCTTGTAGCAAGCAGGGTGACGCGGCCGGTGGCGATATCCACCTTTCGCAATCGGGCCTGCTTGTCCCACAAGACTAACGCCTTCCCATCGGGCGAGAGCGCAAAGGACCAAATGTAGGCGTCATAGCCGTGCGTGATCGCGGCGGGTTCTCCTGAACCGTCCGATCGCATGGTGTAGATGTCGCCGCGCTCTCCCTGGTCCAGGACCATGAATACGCGCTCGCCGTTAGGCCCTGCAACCGCCTGCCGGGCGCGAGCCTGCAGCGGCACCGAGAAGTCCACCCGGCGCAACTGTTTGGGCGCACCCAGTGCTACCCGCCCGCGCGCCGTTACAGCCACGCTTTCGCCCGACGGCGATATCCGGGCGCCCTCCAACTGGCTCAAAGGTGCGCCGATCGAACGCAGTCGCGTTTGTTCGCGATCGGTAACAATGTCGATGGAGAGCTTGCGCAGACTATTGTCCCGCAAGGAGAAGACATGAATGTCCGCCCCGTTCTGAAGAAAGATATCTCCTGTATCGAGACTGGCCTGAAGCACGGGGAACGGCATTTCGGCGGAGAGCTTGGTTACACCGCTGCCATCCTCGTTCACTGACCAGACAGCATCGGCGCCGCTCTTGTCCGAAATGAAGTAAACCCGGCCAGCATAAGCCATCGGGAAGCGAATTGGTGCATCGAAGTCCGCCAGCAGCTGGACTGCCTCCACAGCCGTGCCGGTCCGCCAACGCCAAAGTTGTTCTATTCCGCCGCCCCTGTAGAGAACGGCATTGTCACGCGCGCGGGCGGTCAAGCCCCGGCGGCTAAAGAACAGGGTCTGGCCGTCCTGACCGTATGTCGCATCGTTGGCGCGCCAAAGCGGAATAGGGGTGGCTTCTCCGCCAGCTGGATCGACGGTGTAGAGTATTTCCCCTTGACCCGCACCAGTGATGCGAGAGGCGTAAATAACCTTGCCCTCGGGCGTCCAACCTACCGTGCGCAGCATACCTCCCTCAAACGTAAGGCGGCGGGGCGCTCCGCCGCCGATCGGCATGACATAGACGTCCTGGTCACTGTCATAACTGGCAGTGAAAGCTACCAATGTGCCGTTCGGTGAGATATGAACGTCACTTTCCTCGGCAACATGGTTCGTCAGTCGGGTGGCAGTCCCGCCGTTTCGGTTGGTGCGCCAAAGATCGCCTTCGCTGGCAAAAACAAGCACGTCCGCGCGAGCGCTCGGATATTGATAGTAGCCTTGTTCTGCGTAGGCAGCAGAAGACGCCAGAGCGAACAAGCTGGTCGCGATCGCGCGAAAACAATTCATATTAGAGAGCCCCTGGTCGAAAACCTGAAGCGATCATGGCCCATCTGGGGAGCGCAGCGCAACCTGCGCGGCGATCATCAGCAGCGAAGTTATATCCGTTTCGGTTGCGGGTCTAAGCGGTATGGAAAAGTCTGCAGCCGGTTCGCAGGATTACCGCGAGTTCTGCCGGGGGTGTTGAATGCTTATGTACCGCCGGGTCAAGTTCCGGATTTTTGTCGGACTTTACTGTTGATTGGGATGGCCGCTATAAGCCTTCCGCTGGGCCACGGGCCATAGGCAGAACCGTCTATGCCTCATCGAGACATAAGTCTCCAAGCAATATGTTTATTTTCAGGTATACTGCCCGCTCAGAAGCCGTGCGCATCGACCACGCCGGAGCCGAAGGGCCGCGTCAGCTTGGCACGCTCATGAAGGCACAGTGCACCGCACCAAGATCAGTGTCCTACCGCCTCATCGCGTGTTGGAACTGGAGCTAGTGAACTCCTGCTTGTTCGTGCTTGATTTCAGCCGCCCCGAGGGGACCGTTCGCGTTTTGCCTACCAACGAGTTGCGGGCCGGCGTATACCATCTTGAACGCCCATGGAGACGGACATGTTTGAAATTGACCCTCCCATCATAGACTCCCCGCATTCGCAGACCTTTATCCAGGACGGCGTTACTCTCAGAGTAGTGATCTTCAAGCTTGAGGAGGACGAGGGCTGGACCTTGGAGGTGGTCAATGAAGCTGGCACTTCCACCGTTTGGGAAGAGCCGTTCGATAGCGACATGACAGCTTTAAACGCGTTTAAGCGTGCAGTTGAGCAGGAGGGGATCGAAGCCTTTCTCGACGATGATAATGGCGGCTGGGCCACCATTCACTGATAGGATGGCTGCTGTCTTCGGCGCTGACAGATGATAAATACTTCAAGGCCATGCATGGAGAGTTTATGCGGCTATTCGCCCGCGCAGGCCGAGACGGTAGGATACCGAAGCCTCCCGGACTTCCTTACCACATGCATCGCAGACGCCACGCCCCCAGTGACTACGTTGGGTGGTATAACGTCGCTATAGCTCTGATCTCCGTAGCTAGGGCGGCCGGTTCATCTCGTTAGAAAAAGAGCGCGCCAAGGAGGGTGCCGGGTAAGACCGATTTCCCAATAAGCGGTTTAAGGAGGTCCCCACCTCCCGCATTGACATCCCGATTACCAGTTCGGCTGCGTCCTGACTGGAGCCTTTCTCAGGAGATAACGGCTATCCGATCCAGCGAAGGTTCGAGCTGAATGGGATTTTGCACGTCACGCCAGCCAAATCGCGAAAGCCAGGTCGTGCAGAACCGGAAACCGATGTGCGAATTAGCTGGCTGCAAATCCATGCTTGTCAGGTTTGGAATTTCGAGAAGAGCCGCTACTCGGACCGGCAGCGACTCAGTGAGTGCTGCCAAAACCCACCGGCATGCGCAAGGCGTCTGCGGCTTCGTCGCTCTCTCGCTGACCCGACAGCACATCCAGCATGCAGTTAAAGAACTCGAGCGCTTCGTAGCTCGTCGTCAGGGGCAATGCCACTTTTGCGCCAAACAGGGCTTTATCCGCGTCATCCTCCGAGGCGCGGCGAAGCATCTTCATGCCGATATGCTCGTCTTTGAGGGTTGACGGACCGTGCGCTGCCACCGCGCCGATCAGACTGAGCAAAGCCAAATGCTCAGACGCTGCTGGTGAGCTTTTGAGAAAATCACCAATCTCGATGCGCGTGACAGCCCCGCCTGAGGGTTTGTTAGCCTCATGTATCACATAGCCTGCGCCGTCCATATCGTCTCGCGCCAGGAGCCAGCGGTCACCATTTGAGCTTGACGCAAATTCTTTGCCAGACATTTTCATCGCAGAATCCTTTTTTTGTCGGAATTACCCGGTAATTTACTAACGACGAGACTGCTTCTGACGACAGTGAGCGTACCTTGCACCGTTGAACTTTTCCCAATACCTTTCACGAAGCGCTTCTCCGCTAGAACACGAGTGAACGAAACTTGGGGCCGCGCCGGTCGAGACTGCGTGAGCACGAGCCAGAAGCCCGTCTTTGAACGGACACCAGATGCATCAAAGCCTGCAATACAGGCAGTCCGCTGAGCCCACTTCACTATGGCTTCGGTTCTGAAGATACTGCCAATTCTTTTGTAGAAGGTTTCGCGGCATCCTGTTTGGGAGGAACGGGCTTTTTCGGTTTGTGCGCTACCTCGTTGCCTCGAACCTGACCCTTAGCCATTACATGCCGACAGTGCCGAAGCCTTATCCGCTACCAAGAGCTCGGCCATGCGAGCTGTGGCCGTGAGGCTATGCTTCCCGGTTAGAGCGAAGCGACCAGGTATGCTCGCCCCTTGTCGCCATCGCGTTCCATGCCTCGGCAGAGCGCAAGCATCTTTCCTTCACGTTCTGAAGGCCAGCCATTTCCGCTTCTGCGAGCGCAGCGGCGGCACGTGCAAGATAATCGTCTTTGACGGCCATGAGTATGTTCTCCAACCCGGTGGCAGCTAAAAACGCTTGCCATAGACGGCGCACATCGAGGGCCGATTAACAGGAGCCGCAAAGCGCCAATAAACGTCAATACGCTTCCGGGATTTTTTTATATAAACCTGTCTACTAAAAAAGATAGCTTCAATTCCAGTAAATTTCATTACCCTCCGAATTTGTTTCTAAGACAATTGATCTATAAATTCTCAACGTCTGCGAAATGGTGATGCCGATCGGAGCGCAGGCCTTCCGGCACCGGTGCGATGGGCTGGAAGACCGAGTCGACCGCACCCAGAGACCTTGGCGCATACCCGTTCTTGCGGGCGGCTGACGAGTTCGCTTGTCGCCACCGTCCGCAGCTACTGCATCTTCATGCTCGGCGGTACCTTCCCCTTCTGGGGATAGTGAATTTCGCGCAAATGGCGGCGGCACGCATCATGGAGATATTGCAGGCACGAGCTACGCTAACCGGCGCTTGACCGGACAGGCATCGCAAAGGTCGAAGTGATCCGCCATCCGACCTTATCGAAAACCGGAGATCTGGCTAGTCGATCACGCAGAGGAGGAAAGCGTACGGGCTGAACCCTGAACCATAAAATTGACCGCTGAACGACGGGAAGGGGGCGGCTACACGCGATCCGATATATCAAGAGCGGGCTGATATCCGTCCTGCGAATGCGCTCATTCTGGCGAGTGCGCACCGGGCATAGCTGTGTCAGCGTGAAAGGATGACAAAAGTTACAACCACACGATTTTCCGCTCGCTCTGAATTTGGAGGCGGGTGGCCGACGATCCTGGGCGCGGCGCTGGCAATTGGCGTAGGCATGATGGGCGTTGGCTTCTATTCTTTGGGCCTGTTTGTGACCCCGCTTCAGGCCGAGTTCGGCTGGACGCGAGCGCAGGTTTCCGGCGCGGCGACGTTTCAACAGTTAGGCATCTTCATGTCTGCGCCGATCGTTGGAAGATTGGCCGATCGCGTTGGCAACCGTACCATCGCCATTGCCAGTTATATTGCAACTCCGTTGGCTTTTCTGGCGCTTGCTCAAACCGGCCCTTCGCTGACCGCATGGTATGCTCTGTGGCTGCTCGTGTCGCTGGCGGGCTGTGGTACAACGCCCGCAATCTGGGCTCGCGTGGTTTCGTTGCGGTTCGACCACCATCGCGGTCTGGCTCTGGGACTGATGCTGATGGGCACTGGAACGGCGGCGATGCTCGCCCCTGCGCTGCTCGGCCCGTTCATAGCCGCCCATGGTTGGCGCGCCGGGCTGACGGCGCTCGCCGCAATCGTGGCGGCCATCGGCATTCCTGTCAGCTTGTTGACCGGTCGCGAGGAGCCCGCGTCCGTCCTTAAGGCGCAAGCGCACGATCGCGGAAAGATAGAAATCAACTTTGCCACTGGCCGCATTGCGCTGGTTGGGTTTCTGCTGGGTGTGATCGTGGCAGCGCTGATCGTCCATCTCGTGCCGATGCTGATCGACCGGGGTACCTCACCCGCGCAGGCCGCGCGCATGGCGGCCCTCGTTGGGATGGCAGTGTTGGTCTCGCGGTTGGTGGTCGGCTGGCTGTTCGACCGTTTTCACGCTCCGCGAGTGGCCTGCCTGTTCCTGACATCACCCATCATCGCATGCGTCATTCTCTGGATGGAAGGCCCTGCTGTTCCTGCCGCGCTTATGCTGGGCCTTGCCGCAGGCGCGGAAGTCGACATGCTAGCCTATTTCACCAGTCGCTATGCCGCGTTGGAGAATTACGGGGCCACCTACGGTTTAGTGCTGGGTTTGTTCAGCTTGGGCGCAGCGTTCGGGCCGCCGCTTTTCGGAGCAGCCATTGACTCGACCGGCAGCGCTGATCTGGGGTTGGTGGTCTGTGGCCTTGGATTAATCGGCGTCCAGGCGCTGATCGCCTCATTGGGCAGGTATAGGGCTAGGTGAATTACCCACCGGATTTCAGATCAAACCAAACGATCCTTATCCAACCTACCTTCCCTCCATTTACCAGTTCAGCCTCCTAACAGGGTGCGGAAAAACCCTCCTTGAGGCGCGGTGATCGCCGGGCTCAAAGGGTTTGTCGGGCACCGGTTTGGGGAATTCGGCATCAAGTGGCAGTCGTTTGCTGCCAGAACCCGCCGTGTCGCGGATTCCTCGCATAGCTACGCCTTCGCCATTAGTTTTGGCAGACGAACCAGATTGTACG
>NZ_SMBO01000009.1 GCF_004342985.1 Novosphingobium sp. PhB57 | reverse complement strand
GCTCCCCGCTTTCTTGCGATGGGGGAACAAGCTGTCCGTCTCTGCTGGCGACCGCTGCAAGACCGTGTGGTCCGCTGCGGTGAGAGGCCCTCTAAAAGCACCCCGTGATTCGGTCAAACACTAATTTCAAAAAAACGACATACTCGCCAAAAACCACCGCCCGCCGCCGCCTTCCCTCTCCCCTCGTGCAACGATTAGCCCGGCGGCGTCTGGACAGCCGCCGGGCCTGGTTCCCCTATCCGCGCAAGCGGGCTTCCGAGAGGTCCAACTCGCGGGTCAGCTTGCGCATCGTCTCGCTGCCGACCTCGCGTGCGCGGATCAGTTCCGCCAATGCGGCACGCTCCGCCTTTACGCCAACCATGCGGAAATCGCGGAAAAGGCGCTCCTGCTCGCGCGTCGCGATCTTCTCCTCCTCGCCGAGACCCTCGATCCGCTCGCGGTAGAGGTCCATGACGCGGCCGCCTGCCGCCGAATAGCGATCGGCATCGCCGTGGCTTTCTGCAAGCCGGTGCTGATGGCGCTCGATCGCCTTGATCGCGGCCTCCGCGGTCCTGACACGGGCGGCATCCTCCTCGGCCTGCTTGGACGGCTCGCCCGGCATGGTCAGCCCCTTGAGCAGGACCGGCAAGGCTATGCTGGCGACGACCAGAGACACGATAATCACGCCGGCCGCCAGGAAGATCGCCAGATCACGCGCCGGGAACGGCGTTCCGTCGTTCAAGGCAAGCGGCAGCGTGAGTACGCCTGCCAGCGTGATTGCGCCGCGTACACCGGCGAAGGACATGGCCGCGACCAGCCGCCAATTGGGGCTGCGCACGGTCGCTGCCACGTTTCCGCCATTCCCTTCGGCATGACGCTTGCGCAGGATCGTGAACTTGAACGAGAGCCACACCCAGGCGAAACGCAGCGCCGCAAGGCCCAGCACGATCGCGACGACATAGAGCGCGAGCCAGCCCGGCTCCGTATGGCCGGTGACCGCCACGGTCAGCTTGGCTTCGGCGAGAATGCCGGGAAGCTGCTCACCCAGCAGCACGAAGATGATGCCGTTCAGCGTGAACTGGATGGTGTCCCATACAGAATTTCGGCGCATGCGCGTGACGGCCATGGCTTCGCGCGAAATCTCGGCAAAGGTCATGGTCACGCCGGCACTGACGGCGGCAAGGATGCCCGAGGCGTGGAAATGCTCGGCCAGCATATAGGAACCGAAAGGTATCAGCAGGCTGACGAGGATCTGCGAGCCGGTATCCTCTCCCCAGCGGCGCGTGACCCACGCCTTGGCGCGCGAAACGACCAGAGTGACGGCGACGCCGATCACCAGGCCCGCACCGGCAACCCAGAGGAAGTTGAGCGCGGCGCCGCCGGCGGAGAACGTGCCCGTCAGCGCGGCTGCTACGGCGAAACGCAGGCAGACGAGGCCGGAGGCGTCGTTGAGCAGCGATTCCCCTTCGAGAATGTGCATCATGCGCTTGGGGATCGGCACGCGCGCGGCAATGGCCGAGACGGCGATCGGGTCGGTAGGCGAGACGACGGCGGCAAGCGCGAAAGCCACGGCCAGCGGCATGGCCGGGATCATCCAGTTGATGAAGAGACCCATGCCGATGACTGTCGTCAGGACGAGGCCCAGCGCCAGTTCCACCACGGTGGAAACGTCCTTGAACAATTCGTCCTTTGGGATGCGCCAGCCGTCCAGGAACAGCAGGGGCGGCAGGAACAGCAGCAGGAACAGTTCGGGATCGAGGGACACGCTATAGGAGGTCGAGAGACCGATCACGCAGCCGAGCAGGATCTGCACGAGAGGCGTAGGGACCGACCAGGGCAGCATGCGCGATATCGCGCCGCTCACCACTACCGCTAGCAAAAGGAAAAGTACGACCGAAACTGATTCCAAACCTTGGCTCCTTCCATGTCTTCACACGCCATGTTTTCTCGTAAGGGACCATGGGGGCCCGGGCAAAGGATTGCAAATCCTGCATCCGTCATTTTTGCCGTGAATTCGCCCAGGGAAACCGTTTGAAACAGAATCGGATGCGTCGGCACGGTCTCGACGGGTCTTGCGCACGCACCCTGAGGCTGGAAAGATGACATTTCGGTGTCCCCGCCGGCCGTTCGGCCGCGGCCCCTCGAAACGAAAGCGAGCAGTGACGAAGACCGCCCTGATCATCCGACACGTCCCTTACGAAGGCGTCGCGGGCTATCGCATGCCCATCGAGGCGGCCGGATATGACGTCGACCGCATCGACGTGACCGACCCGGCATTTGCCGCGCTGGATCTGCGCGAACCGGACCTGCTCATCATGATGGGCGGCCCCATGGGCATCTACGAGCAGGACCGGCACCCCTGGATTGCCTGCCAGATGCGCCGCCTTGCACTCAGGCTCGATGCCGCGCGGCCGACGCTGGGCGTCTGCTTCGGCGCCCAGATGATAGCCGCAGCGATGGGGGCAGAGGTCTTTGCCGGGCCGCACAAGGAAGTGGGCTTTCACAGCATCTCGGTGCATGACAACGCCATCGACGGCCCCTTGCGGCATATTGCCGGTGTGCCGGTGCTCCATTGGCACGGCGACACGTTCACCCTGCCCGCCGATGTCGAGCTGCTCGCATCCAGCCATCTCTATGCCCACCAGGCGTTCCGGCGCGGCAGCAATATCCTGGCGCTCCAGTTCCATGCCGAGATGGGGCTGGACCCGCGCTTCGATGCCTGGATCGAACAGTGGCCGGAATCGGTGATCGAGGCCGGCGGAGACGAAGCCTCGCTGCGCGCCGCGCATGACCGCCTTGGCCCTGCCGCGGTTGCGGCCGGACAGGCGATGATCGCGGAGTGGCTCGAAGGGCTGCGTTGAGGCCGAGGAACGCCGGTCAGACTTTCGTGGCTTTCTGCTCCAGCAGAATACGGCGAATCTCCCGGCTACGGGCGGAAAATCCGCGGTGCTCGAAGAGCCCCAGCGGCGGATCGGCCAGGCACGAAGCCAGGGTCAGCGCGGTCTCCAGGCCCGGCCGGCGCAATTGCAGATCCCGCCGCCAGCGCTGGAAAGCCACGCGCCAGCCGCGTTCGCCGATGGTCACGCGCACGCCCAGCCACGCCGCCAGCGTGTCCAACTGCACCGCTAGAGCACGCCGGGCGCGTCCGGGCGGGAACAGGGCGGCAAGTTCGCCGCCGTCCAGCCCGCCCTCTTCCTCCGCAAGCCTGGCCATGTCCACAAGGTGGCGCAAATCGATCCGGCCGCGCCAATAGTCGGCTTCCTGCAATTGGTCGTGGAGCACGAAAAGCGCCGTGAGCGCCGCGGGGGACGGCATTGCGGCGGTACCCGTGCCGATGGCAAAGGGGCTGCAGGCATCGACAAGCCACTGCAAATTCCGTCCCCTGCCGATGCGCTTGAGGCGGTAGTGCAAGTCCAGCCCGCCGACGTCACGCTCTCGGCCCAGGTTGGCGCCCTGGCCCGGGCTCGTTTCCGTGGGACCGTCGAGCCGGCGGTAGCCGATGGCTTCCAGTGCGGCGAAGGCGCGCGGGCCCTCGTCTTCGCGAACCATGAGGTCCAGGTCGGTCAGCAGGCGGTCGTCACATTCCGGTCCGCGGCGCGCGAGCAAGGCGGCGCCCTTGAGCAGTACCGGGACGATGCCTTCTGCAGCCAGCGCCGCGACCGCCTCGGTCAGTTGCCCATGCATCATGCGGTTGCGCGCCGCGGTTCGCTCGGCAATGACGTGTAGCATCCCGGCGGCCTCGGGCGGAACGCGGGCGTCCTGCCCCCGCAGCGCCCCGGCCAGGGCCGGCGTGACGAGCGTGCGATTGGCAAGGCCCAGCACCCCTTCCCAATCGGTCGAAGGCGGTATGCGGCCCTTCAGGCATGCGCACAGATCCAGGAAGGCCGCATGGTCGCGGGAGCGGTTCGCCATTCAGTTCCGGCAGGGCCGGAAAGCGCGACGTCCCGGCATCGGCGCGCCGCGAACGGGATCGTTCGCGAACGTCGCGGCGCGGAATGGCGCGCTTCGCAGCCTCCTCTGGGCGGAACGATGGTCCCGCCTAGGCAAGCAGCGCCTCGATCAGGGGTAGTGCCGCTTCGGCCTCGGCATAGTGAAGCGTGCAGGTATCGGCATTGTCCACCATCCGCGCAAGACCGCGCATCTGCGCGGCCGTGCAGCGCCCCTCGCGCACGAAGCCTTCCTCCAGCAGCCGGCCGAGGCAGTCGATCGGGGATTGGGGAACGAGCCCAGCGGCACGGCCGTCCTCCCGGCGCAGATCGACGATGGCGGCAACGCGCTGCCATGCCGGAGCGACAGGCGACGGCAGCGGCGCATAACGCAGCCATTGCCCGTCGGCACGAAGCACGGGCGGCAATGCGGCAAGGCCGGGCAGAACGGCGGCGAGGCGATCCCAGCTACCGCTCTTGACCGTCAGCGGCAAAGGCACGCCCATCACCAACCCGCTGCGCGGATCGAACAGGACGATATCGTCTCCCGCCAGCCCGAGCGGACCGGTCGAGACGGCGGCCATGGTCGCCAAAGTCGACTTTCCAGCGCCCGGCGCGCCGATCAACAGCACAGCGCCGCTGTCGGGGCCGTGCGGCGAAACGAGGCAGGCGGCATGAAGGGCCACATATCCCGGCTGCTCCAGCACGAGATCGACGATGGCGCCGCGCAGCACCGGCGCCGCGGCATCGCGGGCAGCAAGCGTCCCGGCCTGTTCGTCGAAAATGCCGGCAAGTTCGTCCGGGCCGTGCCCCATGGCTTCCACGGTGACGCGGGCGGCGGAATCGATCTCCGCGGCACCGGCCTCCGCTGCATCCAGGGCCGGTAAATGCGCATAGGCGGCAGCGAGTTCGCGGCCCCATGCCCCCTCGGGAAAGTGTACCAAGATGTCCCGTCCGCCGGCGCGCAGCTGGACCAGATGGCCCTGCACGTCGGACGGTCCGAAGTCGGCGGCCATGACCCGCTGGGCGCTCCAGGCAACCACGAGGGCGTCGACCTCGCCAGCGGACATGCCCATGGTCTCGTGCAGTTCATGGCGCAGATCGGCAAGGCCGATGCCATCCGCCAGGAGCGCCACAAGCATTCCGGCCGAACCGTTGAGCGCGTTCAGGCGCTGGGTCGCCTCTATGAAAAGGACCGGGCGATCGGCGATGACCAGCGGAACCACCCCGTCCGCCAGGCGCAGGAGCGGACCCCCGGCCTGCTCCTTCCCATCTGGCACGACCTCATCCGGCACGACATCCCCGGCCGTCTGCGTTCCAGACGCCATGCCCCCGTGCATCGCGGCGCCCTCCCCCGGTTGGTTTCGGCCTCGATCCCCGCGAACCTGTCAGGCGCGCAGGTTTTCGAGGCCGAAGACGATCAGTGGCCCGTACCCTTGCCGGCACCGTCCTTGCCCTTGGGCGTAACGCCCTCGGACTTGGGCAGGCTGGCTTCGGCACTCACCGATCCGGCATGGGTATCCCCCGTGCCGGGAACGCCGGTGTCCTTCGGACCCGAGCCCGAACCGCCGCCATCCTTGACGCTGCCGCCATCTCCGGTGGAACCGCCGCTGCCCGAGCCGCCGCCCGGCGTGCTGCCGGAACCGCCGCCGCTCGAAGACCCGCCGCTGCCACCGCCGCCGCCGCCGCCACCGCCCGACTTCGCAATCGCCGTCGAGGTCAGGGACGTCGACAGGAGCATCGTCATCGCCGGGGGTACGAGAAGCGAATACTTCCCACAGGCGGCAAGAAAGGACCGCCGGTCGTTTTGGCCGAGTTCGGCCAGTTTTTCCTCCGCAAGCTTCATGTATTCGACTCCTCGCCAAGTCTTCCGAAGTTACATGAGTCGCAGGGGCCAGAAAGCGGCAATCTGGACCTGACGGTGACACCTATCCCGATGCCACGGCCGTCGAATCCAAATGGGGCAGGCCACTACCTCCAACGCGCCGCTTACAGGCTACCAAGGACTTAGGGCTTTTTGGACAAGGCGTGCCGGCGTGCCTGTAACACCCCTGTTTCCGGCCCAGAATCATGGTGTGAAATCACGGCGTGAATCAGGCCGTGACCTAGAGCAGCGGGCTGACCAGGCGCGCGCCGTTTTCCACGAAACGCCGCATCCGCGACCGCGCGCGCCATTCCGCCAGGGTCAGTTCGTCACTGCCGGCGATGTAGTTCTTCTGGATCCGCGCCAGATCCTCGATCCCCGGCCGGTCGAGAAGGAGCAGGCTGACTTCCTCGTTGAGCTGGAAAGAGCGCACATCGACATTGCTGGAGCCGACGATGCCCAGGCTCTCGTCTATCCGCACCGCCTTGGCGTGCAGCAGGAAACCGCGATAGCGGTGGATGCGCACTCCGTGCGACAGCAGTTCGTCGTAGTAGGACGACTGGGCCAGGTTCACCAGCAGCTGGTCCACCACCTCGGACACGACGATATGCACTTCCACCCCGCGCAGGACGGCCGTGATCAGCGCGCCCAGCAGCCCCTCGTCCGGGATGAAGTAAGGCGTGACCAGCACGATCTCGCGCTCTGCCCGGGCCACCTGCCAGGTCAGCAGGGTCAGGAACCCCTCCAGCGGATAGTTCGCGCCGCTCGGCAGGACCTGAAGGATGGAATCGCCCGCGGGAGCCGGCAAGGCGAGTGCCGGTTCCAGCATCTCCTCGGTCTCCATGAACCAGTCCGACACGAAGATCGCCGACATCGCCGCGACGGCCGGGCCGGTGACGCGCGCCACGAGTTCGCGGTTGGTCACGCCCGGGCGGAAATCCTTGGCGACGATGTTGAGCGAACCGGCGTAGCCGATCTTTCCGTCGATCAGGAACAGCTTGCGGTGGTTGCGCATGTCGCGCCGGGTGCGCCCCCGGATCAGGCGGAACGGCAGCATCCGGCGCACGCGGACGCCCTGTCCGCGCAGCGCCAGCAAAGTGCCCTTGAGCCAGCGATAGGAGCCGACCGGATCGACCAGGACATGGCAGGGCACGCCGCGATCGACCGCCCGGCCCAGTGCAGCGATCACCCTGCCGGCCGTGGCGTCATCAGCAAAGATGTAGGAAAGCAGCCGCACATGCTCGTTCGCCGCGTCGATATCGGCAACCAGCCGCGCGATCACCGCGTCATAGTCGTCCAGAAGCTGCACCGCATTGCCGCCCACGGCGGGCAAGTGGCCCAGCCGGCCCGCCAGTTCGACCACTTCGGCCGGGACAAGCGCGGCACCCGGCGCATCGCGCGCCATGCGCCCGGCGGCATCGCGGAAGAAGCCGCGCAGGCTCTCGAAGCGCTCGACGCGCCAAGCGGGGAAGCGCGGACTGCCGATCGCGGTGAAAAGCAGCAGTCCGGGCACCGGCAGGAAGAAGATCAGCAGCAGCCAGCTCGCCGCCGCCGCAGGCGAGCGCCGCAGCGGCACGACCGCCAGCATCGTCAGCCGAATGCCCCACTCGACGATGTAGTAGGCCTCGCCGAGAGTGGGCAGCGTGATCATGCGCGGAAGTCTTGGGCAATCTCCGCATGATGCGCAAGGGCGTTCCCCGTCCTGCGTGCCGTTGCACGATATGGCGAACAGCCGAATTCGCCCGGGCAATCAGATCGCCGCGCCTGTCGATAATCCGCGCGTTCGGTCGTAGAGGGGATGCAGCTTCATCGACGCAGCTACAGCAACAGGGCACCTGCATGACCGCCAATCCGTCTTCCGTGGCCAGCCAGCGCATCGCCGATATCCTGGCCGAGCGCATTCTCGCGGGCGACCTCGCCCCCGGTGCCCGGATCAAGCAGGACGAACTGGCGGAGGAACTCGACATCAGCCGCATCCCCGTGCGCGATGCACTGCGGATGCTCGAAGCGCGCGGGCTCGTGGTCATGCGGCCCAACGCCGGGGCGCGAGTCACCGCCCTGACCACGCGCGACCTGGAAGTCTCCTTCGAGATCCGCGCGCGCGTGGAACCTCTGCTGCTGGCCGAAAGCGTGCCCGGCCTGACCGAGGGCGACATTGCCGACCTTTCCGCGACGATGGCCCGGATCGAACGGGCGACCGATCTCGACGAGACCATCGCGCTGGGCCGGGAATTCCACTGGATCACGTATCGCCGTCACGACACGCCCTTGCTGGCGCAGATCGTCGAGCGTGTGTGGGATACGACGCAAAGCTACCGCCGCGCCTATATGAAGCTCTCGCTGGGCCAGGGAAACCGCACCCACGACGTGGAGCACCGGCTGCTCTACGATGCGATCTGCCGCGGCGAGATCGAGACGGCGCAATCGGTGCTGTCGATGCATATCCGGCGCACTTCGCTGGGCCTGCAGCGCTATGCCCACCTCCTGAGCGCGGCACCCGAGGCGCGCGCTGTGCCGCCCGAATGACCCGGCATAACGCCTGCCCGATCTCTTCGCCGCCGCGTTGCCTGCCCGCTCCGCAGACGGCTAGAGCATTGTCCGGTCAGGTGGAAACACCTGATGGCTCGGAAAATGCGACACATTGAAAGCTCGGAGCCGGGAAATCGACAGCCAGGAGGGAGCCTGCGCCGGATGCCGGATATTGCCGAACGCGCGCATAACATAGCCCAGTTGCGCGCCCTCGCCCGGCGCCGGCTGCCCCGTGCCATCTGGGAATTCGTGGAACGCGGCACGGAAGACGACCTGCTGATCGGCCGCAACGTTTCGGCGCTGCAGGCCCTGAACCTTCTGCCGCGGACCTTGCGGGACGTGTCCAGCCGCTCGGCCCGCACGACGCTGTTCGGACGCAGCCAGCCGCTGCCGCTCGTCATTGCCCCCACCGGCGTGGCCGATCTCATGTGGCACCGCGGAGAGCGCGCGATCGCGCGCGCGGCGGCGGCCGCCGGCATCCCCTTCACCCAGACGACCAGCTCCACCACCGCCTTTGCCGAGATCGCCAAAGTCGCCTCGGCCGGCCATTGGATGCAGATGTATCTCTGGGAACGGCGAGACCTCTCCTGGCAGGTCGTCGACGCCGCGCGCGATCATGGGGCGGACGTCCTGGTGCTCACGGTCGACACCCCGCTCTGGCCGCTGCGCGAATTCAACCGCCGCGCCGGCATGTCCAACCCAGTGCGCCCCAATGCCCGGCTGGTCGGAGATTTCCTGCGCCGCCCCGGCTGGCTGGCCTCAGTGATCGGCCGCTACATGCTCGAAGGCGGCCTGCCCCAGTTCGCCAACTACCCGGCCGAAGTGGGCGGCCGGGTCACGGGCAAAGTCGCCAGGGTGACCAATTCGGCCTCGGTGGACTGGAAGGACGTGGAGGCGCTGCGGCGGCGCTGGCCCGGCAAGCTGGTGGTGAAGGGCCTGCTCCATCCCGAGGATGCCCGGCTTGCCGTCGAGCACGGGGTGGACGGCATCGCGGTCTCCAACCACGGCGGGCGCAATTTCGATTCCTCGCCGCCCGCGATCGCCGCCCTTCCCGCGGTGGTCGATGCCGTTGCCGGCCGGGCGACCGTCCTGTTCGACAGCGGCGTGCGGCGGGGCGCAGACGTCATCAAGGCTTTGGCCTTGGGCGCCGATGCCGTGATGGTCGGCCGTGCGACGCTCTATGGCTGCGCCGCGGCGGGCGAGCGGGGCGCCGCCCATGCACTGTCCCTGCTCGCCAATGAGATCGACGTGGCCATGGCCATGCTGGGGATTGCCGCGCTGGACGAGCTGAACCGGGACTTCGTTTCCCCCGCCATCTAGCGCGCAACCTCGCGACCTTTCGAAGGCGCGATCTGGCCACCCGCGCGCCCGGCCTGCGGGCTATCGCATTTGGCTATTTCTGCCTCGATTGACCGGCGCCCGACTTGAGGCCGCCAGCAAAGCTCAGCAATCAGCCCTACACAATTGCGGTGGCGGCCGTGCTCGATGTGGTGGCCGAGTCGCAAGATTGCCGACCGTCGCTGGAGCCGGGCCGCTGCCGCGCGTGTCGCCAATAATGTCCGCCTCCCGAAACCAAGAGCAAGGGGCGGGCCAGAGGAGAAGTGCATGGAAGACCCCCGCGCCCTTATTGCGCGCGAACCGATGCATTACCGGCAGGTCATCGCCGTCGGTATCGCCACCGCGCTCAACGCACTCGACGGTTTCGACGTGCTCTCGATCAGCTTCGCCGCGCCCGGCATCGCCAGGGACTGGGGCATCGACCGCGCCGCCCTGGGCCTGGTTCTGTCGATGGAACTGTTCGGCATGGGTATCGGCGCCTTCGTGCTGGGCAACCTGGCCGACAAGGTGGGCCGCCGCCCGATGCTGCTCGCCTGCCTGGTGATCATGAGCATCGGCATGGCGCTCGCCTCGACCGCCGCCACCGTGCCGATCCTGTCCGCCTACCGCCTGTTCACCGGCCTGGGCATCGGCGGCATGCTGGCCGCGACCAATGCCGTCGTCGCGGAATGCTCGAACGCGCGCCGTCGCAACCTCACGGTCGCCATCATGGCAGGGGGCTATCCGATGGGTGCCATCGTCGGCGGTTCGGCCGCATCCTGGCTGCTCGCCGCGACGGGCCGGTGGGAATCGGTCTTCCAGTTCGGCGCCGTGGTGACGGTCTGCTTCATCCCGCTGGTGCTCTGGCTGGTGCCGGAAACCATGGCCTTCCTGCTGCTGAAGCGGCCTGCAGGGGCGCTGGACAAGATCAACCGCACGCTTGAGCGGCAGGGCCGCGCGCCCATCGCTGCCATGCCGCCCGCCGATCCGGTGCCGCAGAAGGCCGGCGTCAGCGCGCTCTTCGCGCCCGGCATGGCGCATGTCACGATCATGCTCACCGCCACGTATTTCTTCCATATGATGACCTTCTATTTCCTGGTGAAGTGGATTCCCAAGATCGTCGTCGATCTGGGCTTCCCGCCCGCGCTGGCCGGAGGCGTACTGGTCTGGGGTAACGTAGGCGGCGCGATCGGCTCGATCGCGGTCAGCCTGCTCAGCCAGAAAGTCGGGATCCGCCCGGTGGTGGTCGCCACGATGTTCCTGGGGGCCATGGCAGTCGTCGTCTTCGGCCAGGGCGCCGTCACGCTCGGCAGCCTCTCCGTGATCGCCGCGATCGCGTGCTTCTTCGCCAACGGAGCCACGGCCGGCCTCTATGCCGTGATCGCGCAAAGCTATCCCGCTGCCCTCAGGGCCGGCGGGACCGGTCTGGTCATCGGCATCGGCCGCGCCGGTGCGGCGCTCGGTCCGATCCTGGCAGGCGTGCTGTTCACCGCCGGATGGAGCCTCGCCCCGGTCGCCATCGCGCTGGGCTGCGGCACCCTGGTGGGCGGCGTGCTGCTCTCGCTGACGCGTTACCGCGAGAGCGCCATCGCCTGATAGGCCGATAAGAATCGCCTGATTGGCGGATAAAAATGACGGGACGGCCAGTTCGCAGCGGCCGTCCCGCTAAAATAGCAAGACCTTCCAGAGAGGACTTCCCGATGCGCTCCCCCCGCGCCCTGCATCTGCTTGCCTGCGGCTCCCTTGCCGTCCTGACCGCCGCTTTCCCCTATCAGCCCGTATTCGCCCAGTCGGTTCCCCCGGAATCGAAGGACGTGGGCGAAGGCACGCTTTCCACCCAGGCCCCTCCCGGTATTCGCCCGGCCAAGTCGCAGGCCCGTCCGGCCGAGGCGCTCCCCGGCGGCCGTCCCGGCCCCGAGGGCCTGCCCCAGAACATCCGCTGGACGGAAGACTGGTCCAGGCCCGCCGCCGCGGACGATCCCCTGCTGGTGAAGATCAAGCACATCCCCATCGCCAATGACGACGTCTACCTGACGCTCGGCGGCGAGGCGCGCGTCTACTACACCGACTGGCACCACTCCTCGCTGGGCCTGAAGCCGAACGACAACAACGACCCGGTCCAGTCGCGCCTGCGCCTGCTGGCAGACCTGCATGTCGGCCAGAACCTTCGCGCCTATGTCGAGCTGGGCGACAACCGCGAATACGGCGAACAGTTCGCCACCGCGCCCAACCGCGACAAAGTGGACGTCTACCAGGCCTTCGTCGACGTGACGGTGCCGCTGGGCAAGGCCGGCAAAGTGACCTTCCGCCCCGGCCGCTTCGAAATGCCGCTGGGCAACGGCAAGCTGGTGGGCGTGCGCGAAGGCCTGAACATGCGCTTCACCTACCAGGGCGTGCGCGCCACCTACATCCTGCCGGGCAAAGTCTCGGTAGACGTCTTCGCGGTGAAGCCGATCCTGATCGATCCGGGCACGTTCGACGACGGCCCGAACCACGCGCAGGACTTCCACGGCGTCTACATCAGCGCGCCCAACCGCATCGCCGGCTTCGGCACCGACCTCTACTGGTACGAGATGGAGCGCGACCGCGCGACCCTGGCCGCCGGTGTCGGCAAGGACGACCGCAACAACTGGGGCGGCCGCCTCTGGAAGCGCGGGGCCCGCTGGGACCTCGACCTCGAAGCCACCTATCAGAGCGGCTCCTTCATCGGCAAGGACATCGAAGCCTACGGCGCCATGTTCGAAGGCGGCTATACCCTGGGCGGCGCACCGATGAAGCCGCGGCTCGGCCTGCGCGCCAACTATTTCAGCGGCGACAAGGACCTGACCGACGGCAAGGTCGGCACGTTCGTTCCCGCCGCCGCGCGTCTGCCGCTCATCACCGAGGGCGCCTTCTTCAGCTTCTCCAACCTGATGGACATCTATCCCTCGGTGACGGTGAAGCCGCTTCCCGCGATCACCGTCATGGCCGGACCGGACTTCCTCTGGCGCGCGCGCAAGGGCGACGGCGTCTATATCGGCCCCTCGGGATCGAGCTTCACGCCTTACGATTCCAGCCGCTCGATCGGTACGGACCTCAACCTGGAGGCTTCGTGGCAGGCCACCGACCGCCTGGCGTTCCGTCTCTGGGAAACCTACTTCGCCGCCAGCGATTCGTTCCAGGCGAATGGCGGCAAGAACGGCAACTACTTCGGCCTCATGGCCAACTATCGCTTCTGAGGCGATCTGGAACGGCAGGCGATCCGGTACCGCCGGATCGCCTGCCGTGTACCCAGCTCAAAAGATCCGCCGCCTCGACATGCCGCGAGGACAGCGAAGCGTCAGGCCAGCAGGTCCTCGTAAAAGGCACCGAACGGCCGGGTGGGATGGCGGATCTGCATTTCCAGGATCCATAGCCCCTTGCCGGGCAAGGCATCGAAATCGCCCAGATTCCCGCCCTTGTGCACGGAGTGCGGATAGTCGCCGACCCGGTGTCCGCGGATGTCGAGGTTGAGCACCCAGCCCATCGCCCGCGCTTCTTCCTCGGCACGGGCATAAAGCGCGCGGCCAGTTACCTCGCCCTGCCCCCAGATCGCCTGCACCCGGTCGAACAGCACTTTCACGTCGCGCGCGCAGGCCTGCATCCCGGCATCCTCGCCAACGGTGAACGTGGCACCCACGTCGCCCTCGTGCCCGAAGAACACCGGGCCCATGTCGATGAAATAGATGTCGTCCGCGCCCAGGACGGCGTCGCCCTCGGATCGATCGCTGAAGATCTTCAGGGTGTTCTCGCCAAAGCGCACGAGCACGGGGTGCCAGGACTTCTCCAGACCCAGTTCCGCCAGCGCCGCCTCGCCGATGGCCACGGCCTCGCGCTCCCGCATGCCCGGGCGGACCTGGGCGACGATCCGTTCCAGCGCGCGCCAGGACAGGGCCTGGGCCTCGCGCAGAGCTTCAGGCGAATAGCCCGGTCCCACGGCTTCGCGCGGGGAAGAAAGGGTCGTCATCTCGGCTCCGTCATGGCTGTGGGAATCCTTCTGCACGCTCACGCCTCCGGATCGCCGTAGACCCAGGCCATCCTGCCCGAGCGCAGGCGCACTTCGCGGCGCACGTAGTCTATCTCATAGGCATCGGCATGGGCCAGGTCCTCGGCGGAGATCCGGAACAGCGTGCCCTCCACCGCGTCGTCCTCGCGGTCGCTCGGCTCCACCATCGGGTGCCAGCGCGTCCCGCTCTTGGCGATGACATCGGCGTCGGTGATCTCGATCATGCGCTGCCGCCAGCCGGGCATGGCGTCCGGCTCGCCCTCGATCCGCCGCCCGAACAGCGCCAGTTGAACCGCTTCCTGGCGCAAGGTGCCGTAGGAAAAGAGGTGAACGTCCTGCATGGTCACTCCGATCGCCGGCCCGAACGGCCGTATCGCGCCGGATACAGCGCTGCCCGCCTTATGCAAGCCCGGGCGCCGTCACGCGAGCACGGCGTTGACGATGCGGGCCTGGGTGAATTCGTCAAGCCCGGCCTGCCCCTGATGGCGCCCGATGCCCGATTGCTTCGCGCCGCCGATCGGCACCTCGAAAGGCAGGCTGAACACCCGGTTGACCCAGACCAGCCCGCTCTCGATGCGCCCCGCCAGCTTCAGGGCGCGCTCCGTGTCGCCGCTCCAGACCGAGGCGCCAAGGCCGTATTCGCTGTCGTTCACGCGGCTCACCGCCTCGTCCACGCTGTCATAGGCCAACAGCGGAATGACCGGACCGAACTGCTCCTCGCGCACGAGGCGGGCATGTTCGGGCAAGTCGCGGATCACGGTGGGCGGGACGAACCAGCCCTCTTCCGCCAGCGGCGCGCCGCCGACGACCACGCGTCCAAGCGCGCGGCTCTCTGCCAGAAGTCCCGTCAGCCGCGCGTGCTGTGCGGCGTTCTGGACCGGGCCCAGCGTAGCCGCGGGGTCGAGGCCGCTGCCGGTAACGGCCTGCCGCGCGAGGTCTGCCAGAGCGTCGCAGAGCGCGTCGATCTTTCCGCGCGGCGCATAGATGCGCTTGATGCCGATGCAGACTTGCCCGGCATTGGCCATGGCGCCTTCGAACAGCCGGGGCGCGATGGCGGAAATGTCTGCATCGTCGAGCACGAGCGCGGCATCATTGCCGCCCAGTTCCAGCGTGAAGCGCTTCAGGCTGTCCGCCGCCGAGGCCATGACCTTGCGCCCCGTTGCCGTCGATCCGGTGAAGCTGACATGAGCGATGCCGGGATCCGCGGCCAGCAGCGGACCCAGCGTTCCGTCGTCGCCCAAGGTCTGGAACACGCCGGGCGGCAGCAGGTCGGCCGCCAGTTCACCTAGCAGAAGCGCCGTCAGCGGCGTGGTCGGCGCGGGCTTGGCGATGACGCAGTTTCCCGCGACCAGTGCCGGCGCCAGCTTGAGCACCAGCAGCAGCAGCGGGAAATTCCACGGCACGATCGCCGCGACCACGCCCAGCGGGTAGCGCTGTTCGACGATCCGCTCCCCCGGTGCATCCACCAGCACGCGCTCCTCCAGCGTCAGGCCCGCATGATAGCGCAGCGCTTCGATGGAAGCGCCGACTTCGCCGCGTGCTTCCGCCAGCGGCTTGCCCTGCTCCTGAGTCAGCAGGCGGGCGAAAGCCTCCGCGCGGTCCGCCAGGGCCGAGGCCAGCGCTTCCAGAGCACGGGCACGGTCCTGCGCCGGGCTGTCGCGCCAGGCCGGAAAGGCCCGATTGGCGGCGGCAATCGCGCGTTGCGCCATGGCGCGATCGGCGCACCAGCTAGGCGTGAGCACCGTGCCGGTGGCGGGGTCGAAAACGTCGAAAGTGAAGGCGCCTTCGTGAAGACGCCCGTCGATAAGCATGGCTGGCTGCATGCCTGTCCCTTAGGCGCCGGACGCCGCGCCGTACACCCTGACCGCACCCGCGTCCCGCCCTGCCGGCACAGGCGAGGGAACAATCTCGAACCTTTGCAGTTGATTAGATGCGGGGTTGTGCCCGGCAGCAACGAAAGGAGCAGCCAGCCATGACAAGAATAGCGCCCTGTATGGGAGAAGAACGGAGGCTAGACCTCCTGACCATCGCCGGCATCACGGTGGTGCTGTGGATCGCGATCATCGGCATGGCCATGGTCGTGCTGTGACTTTCGACCCGGCACCTCAGCAGGCCACCTTGCGCAGGGATTTCTCGATCTCGCCGCCGCAATAGGCTTCGCCATATCGTTCCTTCGCGTCGCTCGCCAGACGCGCCAGCGCCGGCCTTTGCCCCATGCGGCCAACAAGTGCGGAAACCCGAGGTGCCGCGCGCTCCAGCAGCGATGCGATCTGGCCGAAGCGTTCGGCCATCGTTGACCAGAGCACGGCCGTGACCACATCGGCCAGGCCCGCCTCGTCGCCGCCGAGGAGATAACCCTCGCCGTCGCCCAGGCCGTGCGCGCGGCCGGTCGCTTCCCAGATGGCCATCCAGCGTTCCAGGCGCGGCAGGAACTCCTGCCATTCCTCCTCGTCCCACATCTCCCGTCCACCATCTATCGTGAGTTCGTCGATCACGTCATTGGCGTCGTTCACCACCTTGATCGATGCGGCCCGGCCTTCGGGCGTCGCGGGCAGGAGATCCAGCTTCTCGCCCAGATAGAGCGCGATGGCGGGCATCTGGGCGATGGCGAAGTCGTTCTCCCGGTCGATCAGGACCGGCGGCCCCATGAAAGGCACCGGCTGATCGCCGGGAGACTTGCCCATGAGATCGGCGATCTCATCGCTGTCGTGCTCGTTCCAGGTCTTGCCGGCGAAAGCCAGGATCCCGCGAAGGAACTGGCCGCGAAACGGGACGGGCCAATAGTAAAGATCGAAATCGGACATCGCGCGCAGGCTCCTCGGGACAGGGTCCTGAGGGGAAAGCCTCGCGCCGCGGGACGTTCCCGGGCCAAATCCCCGCAGCCCCACCCGGCCTGCCCCACCGCACGGTGCGGGGACCGAATGCCTCAGGGCTGCGGCGAAGGTCGGGCTTGCGGCGGCGGAGGAGGCGGCGGCGACACGATCTGCTCGATCACCTTGCGCCCGTCGATCTGCAGCCCGTTCTGGTCCAGCTTCACGTCGACCGGCGCGCCGTTGATCTGGGTCGAAAGCACCGCCTTGCCCTGTTCGACGCGCAGATTGGCATCGCCGAGCGGAATATCGCCGAGATCGGGCACGTCGAGCGGCTGGACCGGGCCTTCCGGATCGGGGCTCTCGGTCGCGCGCGGACGGGGCGCAGCGCGCTCGCCCAGGGCCTGCTGCATGAAGTCGCGCCAGATGCGCGCGGGGATGGTACCGCCGGAAACCCCCTTGAGCGGCGTATTGTCGTCATTCCCCACCCACACGCCGACCACGAGGTCCTTGGCATAGCCAACGAACAGCGCATCGCGGTTTTCCTGGCTGGTCCCGGTCTTGCCGTAGTTCGCCGCCTGGAGCCGCGCCCCGCGCCCGGTACCGCGATTGACGGCGCCGCGCAGCAGGGTCTCCATGTTCTCGTGGACATCGCTGGACAGGCTGCGGCGGCCGCTGATCAGCCCGTCGAACCAGCCTTCCTCCTTGGACTTGAACGCCGTGGGCACGACCGGGAAACGGTTGCCCGCGACACCCGCGTAAGCGGCGGTCAGTTCCATGAGGTTCATGCTGGAGGTACCCAGCGCCAGGCTGGGATCGCCATGGGGCAGCGGCGCAGTGACGCCCAGCTTGCGGGCCATGTCGATCACCGCCTTGTCGCCCACTTTCTGGAACAGGCGCACGGCGGCGACATTGCTGGAATGGGCGAAGGCATCGGCCAGCGTGATCGTCTTCGAATAGGCCCCGCCCGCGTTCTGGGGGCGGTAGTAGCCGATCTCGAACGGGGTGTTCTCGATGGTATCCTCGGGCTTCCACCCATCGTTCAGCGCGGCCAGGTAGACGAAGAGCTTGAAGGTGGAGCCCGGCTGCCTCTGTGCCTGGGTCACGCGGTTGAACGGCGACTTGGCGTAGTCCCTGCCGCCGACCATCGCCACCACTTCACCGTTCGGACGCATCGCCACGAGCGCAACTTGCGCGTTGCCGAGCGGCGCGCCTTCGATGGCGCGGCGCGCCGCGGCCTGGAGGCGCGAATCGAGCGTGGTCTTGTAAGTCTGCGCGGCATAGCTCGCCTCGTCGATCCCGCGCGCCTGCGGCAGCGCCCAGTCGGCGAAGTACGTGCCGGTCGGCAGGTCGTTGCGCGAGCGCACGTCGAGCCGCGGCGGACGCGTGGCGCGGGCTTGCGCGGGCGTCATGTAGCCGGCATCGACCATGGCCAGAAGCACCACTTTCATGCGCTTTTCGGCCAGGTCGTAATTGTTGGTGGGCGCCAGGCGAGAGGGCGCCTTCATAAGACCGGCCAGCATGGCCGACTGCGCCGGCGTCAGGCTTTCCGGCTTGCGGTGGAAATAGTGGAGCGAGGCGGCGCGAAGGCCATAAGTATTGTCACCGAAGTAGGCGTTCGAAAGGTAGCGTTCGAGGATCTCGTCCTTGGTGAGCCAGGCTTCCAGCCAGAACGCGATCAGCACTTCCCGCGCCTTGCGGGTGAGGCTGCGTTCGGAGGTGAGGAACGTGAACTTGGCCAACTGCTGGGTGATCGTGCTGCCGCCCTGGGTGCTGCCGCCGCTGACGTTGCTCCACAAGGCGCGGGCGATCCCGCGCGGGTCGATCCCCCAATGGCTGTAGAAGCGGCGGTCCTCGATGGCGATGAAAGCCTGAGTGACGTGGATCGGCAGCTTCTTCACTTCGACCGGCGCGTCGACGATGGCGCCGTTGCGGGCGATCGGCGTCCCGTCCGCGGCCAGCAGGGTGATCTGCGGCGGCGAGATCGGCTGCAGCGATTTCGACATGGGCGCGGTCACGGCCAGCCAGCCGATCGTCACGATGAAGAGCATGAGCAGCGCCGCCACCCCGCGCGAGAACCACCACCAGCGAGAGCGACGCCTTCGCGGCTTGCCTTCGGGCGGCGGAGGCGGGTTCGGGGAATGGGGGGAAAGGTCGCCCTGAGCGGGTCCGCCTTCCGGCAGACTGTCCAGGTTATCCAACGTCAAGGCCATGGTTTTCGGCTTCGCCTGCATTTCCCGTGTATCGGGCCCACCCCGGGCCGGATTCCGCCAATACGGGGTTCCGTGCCGCGTTGCGAGGCAATTGTTGTCGCAAAATCGACAAACCGCAGACCCGGCCCGATGACCATCGCGCCGGCCATGCTCTCGTTTACGCAGTCCCCGGGTCATCGGTCCTACCCAGCAGGGATAGGCCTTCGCTCTGCCGGGTTAGAGCGCGCGGCCCGGCCGGGCATTCGGTAGTATATGGTCCTGTAGATACATTCCGCCCTCACCCTCCGGTAGCGTCTTCCCATTCGCTTGAAGGAGGGAACGAGCGTGACGGCACTTGCAAAGATAGAAGCCCCGAGCCGCGAAGACCGGCAGAACCGCGGCCTGCTGACCCTGGACCAGAGCCTTGCGCTCGACAGCGAGTCCGCGATGGGCCTCTACGCCGCCCACCTCAACAAATACATGCTCCAGGTCTTCGACATCCTGGGCCTGGCGCAGATGGATATCGAAAGCGCGCAGGGCGCCGAGATCACCTTGCGCGACGGGCGCAGGATCCTCGATTACTCGGGCGGTTTCGGCGTGCTGGGGCTGGGCCACAACCACCCCCGCATCATCGCCGCAGAGCGCCGCTGCCACGATCTCAAGGTGCTGGACTGCATCAAGATCGCCCCGCACAAGCTGCAGGGCGCGCTGGCCTACAACATCTCCCGCTTCCTGCCGGAACCGCTCGACGTCTCGTTCCTCGCCGTCTCCGGCACCGAGGCCAACGAAGCGGCGATGAAGATCTGCGAGCGCGTGCAAACACCCAAGGGCAAGACCAAGTTCCTCTGCTTCAAGGGTGCCTTCCACGGCAAGACTCACGGCCCGCTCTCGCTCACCACGGCTACCGACGTGCAGAGCGGCTTCATCATGGGCGTGCCGAAGGAGAACGTGGTCTTCGCGACCTATGGCGACATCGCCTCGGTGCGCGAGGCGATCGCCCGCGAGAAGGCCGATATCGGTAAATCCGGCAGCGGCAACCGCATCATCGCCGGCATCATCGAGACGATCCGCGGCACCTCCTGCCACGTTCCCGATCCCGGCTTCCTCACCGAATTCGCGCAAGTCTGCCGCGAGAACGACATCCTGACGATCTTCGACGAAGTGAAGGTCGGCATGGGACGCACGGGCAAGTTCTGCGCCTTCCAGCACGAGGACGTGGTGCCCGACGTCGTCACGCTCGCCAAGACGCTGGGCGGCGGCAAGCGCGAGCTGGGCGCCATGGTCACTTCGCAGGCGCTGTTCGACAAGGCCTATGGCAACAAGAACGACTGCAACCTGCACAGCTCCAGCTTCAGCGGCATGGGCGAGACCTGCGCCGTCGGCATCGAGACGCTCAACGTGCTGGAGGACGAACGCCTGATCGAGCGCGCCGCCCGCATGGGTGAATATCTGCGCGCCGGGCTGGAGCGCCTGCGCGAAAAGTACCCGCGCAAGATCGTGTCGCTGCGCGGCAAGGGCTGCTTCCAGGCCATCGAGCTGAACTTCGGCCAGCAACTGGCTGAAAAGGCGATCGATATCCGCAAGAACCCGCTTTTCGTCACTTACGAGACGGTCCTGATCGGGGCGATGGCCCGCGAACTTTACGAGCGCCACGGCATCCTGGTGCACTTCCAGCCCGGCGCCCGCGACCTGCTGCATTTCATGCCGCCCTACATCGTTTCCGAAGCGCAGATCGATGCCCTGGTCGATGCCCTCGACGATGTGCTGGGCCGCGGCGTGGCCGATGCCACGGTGCGCTTCGTGGTCAAGAACATCAAGCGCGTGCTGGGCTGACGCCATGGCCACTCCCGCCGACAGGCTCACCTCCGCCCCGCGCAGCTTCACGGCTCCGCACGTCTCCGCCGCCGCTCCGGGCGGATGGATCGCCTGCGCCGCGATCCTGGTCCTCTCGCTGGTGCTGTTCCAGCTCAACGTCCATCACGGCATGGTCGTCACGCCGGACAGCACCCGCTACATGGGGATCAGCCCGATCCCCTACGACGCGCCGGTCTATCACTGGATGCTGGTGCTGCCCCATGCCCTGGGCATGCCGCTGCTGACGGCAGCCAGCGCCTGGGCGCTGGTCACCCTGGTGGCCAACGTGATCCTGATCTTCGCGCTGATCCGGCGCACGGCCGCAGACTGGCGCTATGCCGCCATCGGCACTGCGCTCATCGCATTGGCGCCGCAGTTCGTTTCGCTTCACGCTGCGGTGATCTCCGAGCCCCCGTTCATCACGTTCGTCCTGCTGACCCTGTGGTTCACGCTGGACTATTTCGAACGCGGCGCCCGGCGCGATCTCCTGATCGCTTCGCTGATGCTGGGCATGGCCACGCTTACCCGCTTCACCGCCCCGCCGATCGGCGCCGCCGTGGTCCTGGTGATCCTGGCGAACCCGCGACTGCCCTTCGGACGCCGGATCGCCGACAGTGCCCTGTTCGCCATTCCCGGCGCCGCGCTGTTCTTCGTCTGGGTCGTCGCCAGCACGCTGACGGTCGGCCATTCGATCGGGCGCGAACTGCGCTTCTACGGCAACATGGGTCCGGCACAGTGGTGGGCGAACCTGGAGACGACCGCCGCCTGGCTCCTGCCCGACGCCGTGCCGCTGGCCCTTCGCGTGCTGCTGCTCGTCGCCGTGCTCGGCTTCGCCGGCTGGCAGTTCGCCCGCCAACTCGCCGCCTGGCGCCGCGTTCGCCCCGATGCGACCCCGCGCGATGGGGGCTGCGACCCGCGCTTGGCGTTCTCGCTGATGCTCGGCCTGTCCTTCGTCGGCTACTTGGCTTTCGTCTGGCTCTCCACGGCGCTGGAAGCGAACCTGCAGTTCGTCGGCCGCTACGGTTTTCCGGCCTATGTCATGCTGGTCATGATGGTCACCGCGCAGGCCAGCGGCCTCGACCAGCGCCTCGGCGGCCTGCGGACGATCTGGCTGGCCCTTGCCGCCCTCGCCGCGCTGGTCCTCGTCGGCCACACGGTCCGCACTTCGGCCCGCACGTATCAGGTATTCCGCGAGGGTATCGGCTTCCTCAGCCTCGAATGGCGCGCCTCGCCGACCATCGCCGCCGTCGAAGCGCTCCCGGGCAATGCCTCGCTCTTTTCCAACGGCCCCGAAGTGGTCGCCCTGCTTACCCAGCGCAGCGCCCAGATCGTGCCGCAGGAGCGCCTGCTGCGCACCAACAGGCCCGATCCGGCCAACCCGCCCGAAGCCCAGCTTGCCCGCATCCGGGCCCAGGCGGACGCAGGCCTGCCGGTCTACGTGGTATGCTTCGACCGGATCGACTGGCGCTTCTACCTCGCCAGCGAACAGCGCCTGAAGCGCGACCTCTCGCTAGAACCTGCCGGCGCCTTCGCCGACGGCCGCATCTACCGCGTCAAAGCCACCCTGCATCCGTGAATGCCCCAAGTTCACCCCTCCGTTCCAGGAGAATCCGGAAATGAACACATCTGAAATGAGGGGGCCTGAAATTGCGGGACCCACCACGAAGGGCGCCGCATCGCGCAACCGGAAGACCGCGCGCCTGCGCGACTACCTGAGCCTTGCCCGCTTCGATCACGCCACCAAGCACGTCTTCGTGATCCCGGGCCTGATCCTGGCCTATGCGCTGCGCGAACCTTCGCTGCTGGACGCCCCGGCGCGGATCGTGATCGGCTTCGTGGTGGCGATCGCCATCGCCTCGGCCAACTACATCATCAACGAGTGGCTGGACCGCGAATCCGATGCCCACCATCCCAGCAAGCACCACCGCACCGCGGTGTCGCTGCAGCTCTCCCCGGCGCTGGTCTACCTGCAATACACGGTCTTCGCGGCCTTCGGCCTGGCCCTGGCGACCTCGCTGGGCAGCGCCTTCTTTACCGTGGCGGTCGTGTTCCTGGTCTCCGGCATCGTCTACAACGTGCGCCCGCTGCGCTCCAAGGACCGGCCGTTCCTGGACGTGGTCTCGGAATCGGTGAACAACCCCATCCGCCTGACCCTGGGCTGGCTGATGATGGACCCCTCCAGCATGCCGCCTGCCAGCCTCCTGCTGGCCTACTGGGCCGGCGGCGCGTTCCTGATGGGCTCCAAGCGCCTTTCCGAATATCGCGACATCACCGCCATGGTGGGGATCGAGACGCTGACCCGCTACCGCAAGTCCTTCGCCGGCTACACGGCGGAAAGCCTGGTGGTGAGCTGCCTGGTCTATGCCATGCTCTCCTCGTTCTTCCTGGGCGTGTTCCTCATCAAGTACCGGGTGGAATACATCCTGGCCTTCCCGTTCATCGCCGGGCTGTTCGGCTGCTACCTCTGGCTTTCGATGCTGCGCGACTCCATCGCCCAGCGGCCTGAGCGCATGTTCCGCTCGCGCCGCCTGATGACCACGCTGGGCATCACGGTGGGTGTGCTGCTGCTGCTCTCCTTCGTCGACCTGCCCAGCCTCACCGCGCTTTCCAACCGCAGCTTCACGCCGGTGGACATGCTGCCCGGCCACGGCAAGTAAGGGAGTGGAAACCGTGACCGACGTGGCCTGGAGCAAGGTGCGGCTCGTGGTGTTCGACCTCGACGGCACGCTCTACGACCAACCGCCGCTCCGCCGCGCGATGGCGCTGGAACTGGTCAAGCACAGCCTTCGCCGCCGCAGCCTGCGCACGGTGGAGACGCTGCGGGCCTTCCGCCAGATCCGCGAGCTGCTGGGCGAGGTGCAGGGGGACGACTTCAACAACGAGCAGTTCCGCCTCACCGCGCGGCGTTGCGGCTGCTCGGAAGGCGAGGTCCGCGCGCTTGTCGAGGAGTGGATCGAGCGCCGCCCGCTGGCCTTGCTGCCCCGCTACAAGGCGCGCGGGATCGACGGCCTGTTCTCGGCCCTGAGGGCGACCGGGCGGCGGATCGCGGTCTGGTCGGACTATCCCGTGAACGACAAGCTCGCCGCGCTCGGCCTCAAGGCGGACCACGTCATCTGGTCCGGAGACCGCGGTATCGGCCGGCTCAAGCCCGATCCCACCGGCCTGCTGGCCCTGCTGGAAGAGGCCGAAGTCACCGCGGAGGAAACGCTGGTCATCGGCGACCGGCAGGACCGCGACGCCGCCGGTGCCGCCGCGATCGGCGTGCCCTCGCTGATCCGCAGCGCCCGTTCCAGCGGCGATGCCCTGTTCCGTCGTTTCGACGATCCCCCGTTCGCACCCATCCTTGCGGAGGCCCGCCATGTCTGACCGAACCCGGCGCCATACCGACGCGGTCGCGCGCTGCGTGACGGCCATCGTCGATGTCCTGATCGACGAATCCCGCCCGGACCTGCCCGCGCCGGAGCGCGGCCTGGTGGCGGACTATGTGCGCGCAACCCTGGCCAGCATGCCGGACTATTTCCGCATCGGCTTCCGCGCGCTGGCCCTGGCTTTCGACGTGGCGGCGCTGCCGGCCCACGGGCAGCGCTTCTCACGCCTCGGCGCGGCCGAGCGACAGGCCCATCTCGCCGCCTGGCGCCGGTCCCGCATCGGCTTTCGCCGTTCGATGATCGCTTTCTACACGACTTTCGCCTGCTACGGCCTCTATTCGCTGCCCGCTACCGCGAACAGTGCGCAGGCGGCGAGGATCGCGGCATGAAGGGGGCTGCCAACGGCGCCAGACACGGCTCGGGCGAGATCGAGACCGAGATCCTCGTCATCGGATCCGGCCCCGGCGGCGCGGTGAGCGGAACGCTCTTCGCCGAAGCCGGGCGGGACGTGACCATGGTGGAGGAAGGCGATCATCTCGCCCTCGAAGCCGCGCCCCACTTCTCGCGCGAGGAAATGCTCCTCAAGTACCGCAATGCCGGTGTCGGCGTGGCGCTGGGGCGACACAAGCTGGCCTGGGTGGAGGGCCGCTGCGTGGGCGGCGGGAGCGAGGTCAATCGCGGCCTCTATCACCGCACCCCCGGCTATGTCTTCGACGACTGGCGGCGGCGCTTCGCGGTGCACAGTCTGGACCTGGCGGAAATGACGCCGCATTTCGCGGCCTGCGAGGCCGTCGCCCGGGTGGAATACGCCGGCAGTGCCGCCTCCGACATGTCGCGCCGCCTCCAGCAGGGCGCCCAGGCGCAAGGCTGGCTGGCGATCGAGGCGCCGCGCCTCTATCGCTACGACCATGACCATGGGCGCGGCGTGAAGCAATCGATGTCGGCCACATTCGTGCGCCGCTTCCTGGAGGCCGGCGGCGCGCTGCTTCCGGCAACCCGCATCGCCCGGCTCCGCCGCATGAACGGCCACTGGATCGCCGAGGGCACGCGCCGCGGCGAGGATGGCAGTCGGCGCGCGGTCACTTTCCGCGCAAAGACGGTGGTGGTTGCCTGCGGCGCGGTCCAGACGCCCGCCCTGCTGCGCCGCTCGGGGATCACGAAAAACGTCGGCGACAGCCTGCGCTTTCACCCCATGGTCAAAGTCGTCGCCGAATTCGACCGCGACGTGAACCATCCCGGAGACTTCGACCCGGTCCACCAGGTCAAGGAATTCGAGCCGCGCTTCGGCATGGGCTGCTCCATCAGCACGCCGGCCATGCTGGGCGTCGCGCTGTCGGGCCGGCCCGGCCACTGGGACCTGGTGGCTGAGCGCTGGCGGCGCATGGGCATATACTACGTCCAGTCCGGCGGCGGCGAGGCAAGCGTTCGCAACCTGCCCGGCTTCGAGGATCCCATCGTGCGGGTGCGCTTCTCGCAAGGCGATCTCTCGGTGCTGGGCGAAGGTCTCCGCCGGCTGTGCGAGGCGCTGTTCGCGGCGGGTGCGCAGCGGATCTATCCCTGTCTCGCAGGCTATCCTGACCTGCATTCCCCGGCGGACCTTGCCGGCCTGCCCGAACTGCTTCAGGCCAGCGATGGCAACGTCACGTCAGTCCACGTCTTCTCGTCCTGCCCGATGGGCGAGGACGACCGGCGTACCGCGGCCAATTCCTTCGGCAAGGTTCACGGCACCGACGGCCTCTACATCAACGACGCCTCGCTGCTCTGCGGGCCCACTTCGGTCAACCCGCAAGGCACGGTCATGGCCGTCGCCCATCGCAATGCCACTGAGGCCCTGACCCGCCGGTTCCACTGATCGGGTGCGGTGCGGGCCGGGTCGGCCCGCATCGACGCCTTTTGCCGCGGCGCCAAAGGCCAGCCGCGCTCTATCCCTCCATCATCGGGAATCCGACAAGAAGCAGCGCCCTGCCGGCGGGCCTTCCGGTGTCCTGGCGCATGCCTCCCGCTGCGGCGCAAGCCTAGCCGGCCTGGCCTGCCTTCATGACCAGCAGCGGAGACTCCCGCCGCATCGATACCAGCCAGCCCAGCGCGAACAGCGCGGTGGGCAGCCAGAGCAGCAGATGGGCCAGCAGGATCGTCGCCGTCGCCTGCTCGGCATCGACGCCGACGGCGCGGTAGGAAAGCATGCCGAAGAATTCGTAAGACCCGAAATGGCCCGGCAGCGCGGGCACCAGCGTGCCCAAGGTCGAGAATGCAAAGGCCACCAGCGGTTTCAATGCGCCGCCCACCTCGCCGCCCAGGCTCACCCAGGCACCGAACATGACGAGGCTTTCCAGCAGCCACAGCGCAAAGGACAGCAGGACCATGCCCAGGATGCGGCGCGGATCGCCGGTGCCGCGCACGGCCCCCGCCACCGAGCGGGCGGTCTGGGCAATGCGGGCCACCAGAGACAAGGGAAACGTGCGTTCGGCCCATCCGGCCACCGCCTCGATCGCGCCGGGCGAGAGCAGGACGAGCAGGCTCGCCCCTACCGCCACTAACAGCACGAGGCGAAACTGCGCCACGATCTCGGCCGGCAAGGCCGTGTCGACCAGAAGCAGCGCCAGCCCAGCGACCATCAGGATCGAGACGAGATCGAGCACGCGCTCCACCACCATGGCGCCGAGCACATGCCCCATCGGCAGCGAGAAACTGCGGTGGAACCAGTAGACGCGGAACACGTCGCCGAGGCGGAACGGCAGTATGTCGCTGATCCCGAAGCTGGCGACGAAAGGTGCAACGCTCGGCCCGAACGGCACTTGCCGCCCGCCCGGATCGAGCAGGACGCGAAACCGCCAGGCGCGGAGCAGGAAATCGAGCCCATAGGCAAGCAGCGCCAGCACCAGCGGCGGCCAGCTCGCCCGCGCCAGCAAGGCGCCCACGGCCGCCATGTCCACCGAAGTCCAGAGCAGCCCCAGGAACACCGCGCCAACCAGGGCGCCGAGCCAGAAGCGCAGTTGTCCGCCGCCCTTCTTGCTGCCGGCGTTGCCCCCCGCTCCTGCCGCTGCCCGGTCCATGGTCAGCCGTTGTCGCTGATCTGGGACTGATACTTGACGAAAAGCGTGGCCAGGGTGGTGCGGCTGGAAATGTCGAGCTTGCGGTAGATGTTGTGCAGGTGGATGCTCACCGTGCCTTCGGTCGATCCCACCATCCCGGCGATGGCCTTGTTCGAGAAGCCCCGGCAGACCAGCGCGCTGATCTCCTTTTCGCGCGGCGTCAGGCTGGCGATCTCGCCGCCGATATCGACGCCGCCGCCGCGCTTGGCCTTGGCCACGAGGTCTTCGGGCAGCCACTTGCGGCCGGCCATGACCTCATGCAGGCAATCCAGCAGCGAATCCGAGGCATAGTCCTTCAGCAGCAAACCCCAGACGCCAAGCCCGATGGCCTCGGCGATCTGCCTTCCGGTCATCGTGGCCGAGAGGAATATGACCCGCACAGGCCAGCCGTTCTCGCGAATGGCGCGCAGGATCGCCAGCCCGCCGACATCGGGCATCGACACGTCGAGCACGGCGACTTCGGGCCGCTTGTCGCGGATCACCGCCAAGGCGCGCGTACCGCTGCCCGTCGCTTCCACCAGTTCGACTTCGCGGGTCGCCTGGAGCAGGTCGGCCAGCCCGCGCAGCAGCAGCGGATGGTCGTCGGCAACGAGGACCCGGCAGGTCTTGAGGTTCACGACGCTCATGCCGCCTCGTCCAGCGGGATGACCATGGTGACGCGCAGCCCGTCGGCACTGTCATTGAGCGCGATCGAGCCGCCGAGCTGCATGGCGCGGCTGCGGAGCGAAACCGGGCCGATCCCGTTCGCCGCCGGTCCCAGGCCGCGCCCGTTGTCCACCACGCCGAGTTCGAGCGCGCTGCCCACGCGCCGCGCTTCCAGTGCGACGCGAGTGGCCGACCCATGGCGCACGGCATTGGCCGTCGCCTCGGAGAACAGCGCGATCACTTCCTCCACCAGGTTGCGCGGCAAGTGGGTGGAGCGGCCGTGCCAGTCGAAAGCGACGGTGACGCCCCATTTCTTCTCCAGCAGGTCCGCCTGGCGGCGCAAGTCCGCCACCATGTCGGTGGGCTGGTCCGCATAGACGTCGCGCTGTTCCTCCACGAAGCGGCGAATGCGCCGCTGCTGCTCGGTGACGAGTTCCTCGATCGCCTTGAGGTCCTGCGCCACGTCGGGTTCACGGGCGGCCAGGCTGCGCAATTTCAGGCTGGTCGCCGTGAGATCCTGGAGCACGCTGTCGTGCAGGTCCTGTCCCAAACGGCTGCGCTCCTCGGCACGGGCACTGTCGGCGCGCCGTGCCACAAGCTCGACGTGCTCCAGCTCGGAACCGGTGCGCGCGGCGATGATCTCGGTCAGGGCCAGGGCATCTTCGGGGCGGCCGTCCGGGTCCACCACGATCATCGCGCCGCGAAAGCGCAGGCCCGAGAAGCCGGAGCGCACGGCGTAGTCGTGCGGCAGGGGGCGCGGCAATCCCAGCGCATCGAGCGCCAGCGTCAATCCGGACATTTCTGCGGGGCTGACGAGGCTGGCGCGGGTGCGGTCCATGAAGTCCAGCCGCGCCTCCGCGAAGACGCTGCGGAACGTCGCCGGGTCGAGCGGCAGCAGGCGCAGGCCTTCCTTGCGCCAGTGGGCGATGAACCCGGTCGGCTCGTCCTGCTCGCGCCAGATGAGGATCAGGCTTTCGCAGCCGGTGATCGCGCCGGAATGGCCGCAGAGTTCCGCCAGCCAGCCGCGCCGGTCGCCGACGCCCGCATCCATCGGCCAGCCCGCCAGGCGCGCCAGCCGTTCGCGGCTGCTCTCGCGGTAGGCGCCGAAATAGCCGAGCATCACCGCGCAGACCAGGAAGTAGACGGTGCGGATGATCAGCACGTTCAGTTCCGATTCCCCGTCGAGGATGTCGGGAATGCCGATCGTGAACAGCACCACTTCCAGCATGACCGCGCCGATCATGGCGCCCATGAAGCCCCAGCGCACGGTCATCGCCAGCAAGGTGAAGGGCAGGAACGAGAAGAAGGGGCTGGTCAGTTCGTTGGTCAGGAACGCCAGCCAGCCGAGAATGGCGGTGTCCAGCACATGGACGAGGAAATGGACCGGACTGTCGACCGGCCGCCGGATCGGCACGGCCACCAGCACGATCGCCATGACGAGGTAGATCGCCAGCACGTCCTGCACTTCCGCGCGGTAGCGGCTGGGCTGGGTGGGGTCGAGATAGATCGCGATGACGGCGAAGATCGCCGTAATCAGCCGTCCATAGCTGATCAGCCGATTGGGATCGGTGATCAGCAAGGCATTGCGTGCCCGGCTGACGCCGGATGCCGTCGCGTCGAAAGTCCGCCCCATGTGTTCTTCGGTTCCTCGCGCCCGCGCGGCATAACGGCCGGAAGCGTAGGAAAAAGCTACGAAGCTGCCGCAATTTCGTCGAGTCAGACTTACTGCTGATCGGCCTGCGAAAAGGGATAAGTGTGCGGTCGAATCCGCAGAACCGATTGACGAATTCGGGCGCCGGGCCTAGTCAGCGCCCCAGCATCAAGAGTCGGGATCGCGCCCGGCACCAACCTGCTCCCGAGCAAGGTGGTACCTTCGCAGACATGCGAAGGGATGTGGCCGGACCGGCAACAAACGGGTTTTCCAGCTGCATCGCCGTCGTTCCTCCCCGGCTCGCCCGAAGTCCATCGCGCGCCAGAAGGAAGACCGCATGTCCGAACAGTTCCCCTCAGGACCCACGCAGCAGTTCGCCAGCGACAACTATGCCGGCATCTGCCCGGAAGCCTGGAACGCCATGGAGCAGGCAAACCGCGGCTCCGCGACCGCTTATGGCGAGGACGAATGGACGCGCCGCGCCGCCGACGCCTTCCGCGACCTTTTCGCCACCGACTGCGACGTCTATTTCGCCTTCAACGGCACGGCCGCCAATTCGCTGGCGCTGGCCGCCCTGTGCCAGTCCTACCACTCGGTGATCTGCTCGTCCTCGGCCCATGTCGAGACGGACGAGTGCGGCGCACCGGAGTTCTTCTCCAACGGCTCCAAGCTGCTCGTCGCCCAAAGCGCCGACGGCAAGCTGACCCCCGCCGCCATCCGCGGCCTGGCGACCGGCCGCTCGGACATCCACTTCCCCAAGCCCCGCGTCGTCACGATCACCCAGCCCACCGAAACCGGGCAGGTCTATACCGTGGCCGAGATCGAGGCGATTTCCGCGACCTGCCGCGAACTCGGGCTGAAGCTGCACATGGACGGCGCCCGTTTCGCCCATGCCTGCGCCGCCCTGGACTGTGCGCCGGCGCAGATCACCTGGCAGGCCGGCGTGGACGTGCTCTGCTTCGGCGGCACCAAGAACGGCATGGCGGCGGGCGAGGCGGTGATCTTCTTCGACCACGCGCTGTCCGAGGACTTCGCCTATCGCTGCAAGCAGGCCGGCCAGCTCGCCTCGAAGATGCGCTACCTTTCGGCGCCGTGGATCGGCGTGCTGGAAACCGGCGCCTGGCTGGGCAATGCCCGCCACGCCAATGCCTGCGCCCGCCGGCTGGCCGGCGCCGTCACCGGGATCGAAGGACTGGACCTCATCTTCCCGGTGGAGGCCAATGCCGTGTTCCTGGCCGCGCCCGAGCCGGTGCTGGACGGGCTGCGCGCCCGGGGATGGCGTTTCTACACGTTCATCGGCGGCGGTGCGCGGTTCATGTTCGCCTGGGATGCCGACCCCGCCCAAGTCGACCGTCTCGCCGCCGATGTGATCGCGCTGGCGCGGGAAAGCACCCTCGTGCCGCAAGGTTCGGGGACCGCGAATTTTCAGAGAAGCTCTGAGGAATTGGCAGTAAACACCGCATAACTTGCATGTTACGATCGCCCTTCGTGACGAGACGGGGGGCGATCCTTGGCAGAAGTGCGCAAAACGGCAGTCATTCTCGTCCACGGCATCGGCGAGCAGCGGCCGATGGACACGCTCTGGAGCTTCATCGACGCGGCATGGTCGAAAGACCGCTCGCTCGTCGCGGGCTATGACAATACCGTCTACTCCAAGCCCGACGTCACTTCGGACAATTTCGAACTGCGCCGGGTGACGACGCGCTACTTCGACCCGCCCGATCCCCGCCGCGTCGACTTTTTCGAGTATTACTGGGCGCACATGATGATCGGCAACACGGTGGCCGGGATCGGCCGCTGGATCGCCTCCCTGTTCTTCCGCAGCCCGCAGAGCATTCCCCGCGCCTACCTGCCCTACTGGATCGCGGGTTGGCTGGTGGGCCTGGCGATCACCATCGCCATCGTCGCCTGGCAGCTCCTGTCCGGCGACGAAGCGGATCACCGCCTCTGGTGGACGCTGCTGCCCGGCCTGATCGGCCCGGCGCTCACAAGCGTGATCGTGGGCATGCTGGTGCCCTATGTCGGCGACGCGGCACGCTACTTGCGCGCGGAGCCGGACAATGTCGAAGCCCGTCAGCGGATCCGGGCCGGCGGCGTCGAGCTGCTGCGCAAGCTGACCGAGAGCGGCGAGTACGACCGGATCGTGCTGGTCGGCCACAGCCTCGGCTCAGTGATCGCCTATGACATCCTGACCCAGGCCTGGGCTCAGCTCGATCCGCTTCGCCTTCAGGCGCTCCATGCCGCCGGCTCGCCCCTGTTGGAACGACTGACCGCGCTGGAGAAGGCCGGGGCGGTACTCGAAGCGGCCCAGCGCGGGGGCGATTCTGCCCTGGAGGAAACCGCCCTGCCCGCCTGGCGCAATGCCCAGCGCGCCTATCGCCGCGCCCTGGCCGGTGTGCCGGAAGCCCCCTGGCTGGTGAGCGACCTGGTGACGCTCGGCTCGCCGCTGGGCAAGGCGGACCTGCTGCTGGCCGATGATGCCGCCGCCTTCGAGCGCCGAAAGAACCGGCGCGAATTTCCCGTCGACCCGCCGCTCTTCGAATATTGGAGCGAGCGGAACCGGCAGTTCTCCTATCCCGAAGGCAAAGGCGCGCGTATCCCCCATCACGCAGCGCCTTTCGCGCCGACCGTCTGGACAAACCACTGGTTTCCCACCTCGTTGCTGGTTCTGGGAGATCCCATCTCCGGCCCGGTGGCGCGCCATTTCGGCGCCGGCGTGAAGGACGTGAAGCTGCCGGGCAAGCGCCTGCGCTTCCAGCACCTGGACTATTGGACGCGAACGCCCAAGGACGAGACCACCCCGGCCGTCGAGGCCCTGCGACAGGCGCTCAACCTCCGCGACCTGGACGAATAGCGCTCCCCCCGTCGATCCCGCAAACGTGTGAAATCCCCATTGCTATTGCGATTGTATCTCATTAGCGGAGCAAATGGAGGGGAAGCTGGCGAAAGTTCGGGATGCTTATCGGCACCTGCTTTCCAGGGTAACGGTGAGTGGCGCCACCAGATTTTCGGAAAGCGATCAGGGTGACGCGGCAAGTATTGTTCCAAATTCACTGGTTCCTCGGAATCACGGCCGGCTTCGTGCTGGCGGTCATGGGTTTGACCGGCGCCACGCTGAGTTTCGAAAACGAGATCATGCGCGCCCTCAGCCCGGGCATCGTCACGCTCTCCCACGCCACCGGCCCCGCCCTTTCGCCCGACGAAGTGATCGCCCGCGCCGCCGCCCAGCGCCCCGGCCAGGCCGTGGAGCGCTTGAACGTGGAGAGCGATCCCGACGCGGCCTGGACCGTCCAGTTCGCGGCCCGGGAAGGTGAGCGGCGCGGCGAGCGTAGCTTTGTCGACCCGCATAGCGGCATGCTGCTGGGCCAGGCGACCGGCGCGGGCTTCTTCCGCACGATCGAGAACCTGCACCGCTGGCTGGCCCTGCCCGGCGGCCCCAACGGCATCGGCCGCCAGATCACGGCCTTCTCGGCGATCTCGCTGGTGTTCTTCGCCATTTCCGGTCTCTATTTGCGCTGGCCGCGTCGCACGTTCGACTGGCGGGCCTGGCTCGTGCTCGATCTCAGGAAGAGCGGCCGTAATCTCTATCGCGCGCTCCATGCCGTCATCGGCGGCTGGGTGGCCCTAGTCTATCTGCTCAGCGCCATGACCGGCCTCTGGTGGTCCTACGACTGGTACCGCCAGGGTGTGCTCTACACCCTCACCGGCAAGACCAGCCGCGAGGAAGGCGGACACGGCGGCGCAAAGCCCGATCATGCCCAGGACCCGGCAGCCCCGCCGCGCCTCCTGCGCGCCTGGCCCACCGTGATGACCGCCATGGACGGCCGCTACAGCTCCATTTCCGTCACGCTGCCAGAAGGGCACGAACCCGCGACGTTCCGGGTCCTGCTGGCCGATGCCCGCCACGACCGCATGACCGACGATCTCAAGGTGGACCTTGCGACGGGCAAGCTCGTCAAGGCGGACCGCTATGCCGACCGCAATCTCGGCAAGGTCATCACCACCAGCATGTACGAGCTGCACCGCGGCGCCTTCTTCGGCATCGGCGGACGCATCCTGCTCCTGCTGACCAGCCTGACGATGCCCCTGTTCACCGTCACCGGCCTGCTGCTCTATCTCGCCCGCCGCAAGCGCAAACGCGCCTTGGCGGAAGTGGCCGAAGCGACGGCGAGCCAGCCCGCAGGCAGCCCCGGCGCCGCGGGCGGGATCGGCGACATGCTGATCGCCTTCGCCAGCCAGACCGGCGGCGCCGAGCGTCTCGCCCGGCAAACTGCCTCGGCACTGGGCGGCGCGCGCGTGCTGCCGCTTTCGGCCGTGGACGAAGGCGTGCTCTCCGAAGTCGACCGCGCGCTCTTCGTGGTCAGCACGTATGGCGAAGGCGAACCGCCGGACCCGGCGCGCCGCTTCGCACGCCAGACCATGGCGACGCCTCCCGGCGCCGATCATCTCGAATATGCCGTGCTGGCGCTGGGTGACCGCGAATATCCCGAGTTCTGCGCCTTCGGCCATTCGGTAGACCGCTGGCTCCATGCCGGCGGCGCCCGCCGCCTGTTCGACATGATCGAGGTCGACGGTGACGACACCGACGCCCAGCGCCAGTGGCAGCAGCAGCTCGCCGCGCTCGGCGCCGAGCCGGACATGCCGGACTGGGAACCTGCCGCCTATTCCCGCTGGCGGCTGGCCTACCGGCGCCGGCTCAACGCCGGAAGTGCCGGCGGCCCCGCCTTCCTCGTCAGTCTGGAGCCCTGCGACGGCAGCGCTGCCTGGCAGGCCGGCGACATTGCCGAAGTGCTCCCCGGCGCCAACGATCCCGCCCGCGTCGCGGCCTATCTGGCTCACTGCGGCCTGGCCGGGTCGGAGATGGCGAGGGGCCAGCCGCTGGCCCACCACCTCGCCCTGGCGCTGATTCCCGACCATCCCGTCGCCACTGCAGAGGAACTTCTGGCCGCGCTGCGCCCGCTGCCTCACCGCGAATATTCGATTGCATCGATCCCGGCGGACGGCCGCCTCGACCTGCTCATCCGGCAAGTCGAACGAACCGACGGCACCCTGGGGCTGGGTTCTGGCTGGCTGACGCATTTCGCCCCGCTCGGCAGCGAGATCGCCCTGCGGCTGCGCGGCAATGAAGGCTTCCACGCGCCCGTGGCCGGCCCTGCCGGACCGCGGCGGATGATCCTGATCGGCAACGGCACGGGCCTTGCCGGACTGCGCGGCCATTTGCGCGCTTCCGAAGCGGCTGGGCGCGGCGGTCACTGGCTGCTGTTCGGTGAGCGCAATCGCGATCACGACGCCCTGCTGCCTGACGAGATCGAGCACTGGCTGGCACGCGGCACCCTCACCCGGCTCGACCGCGCCTGGTCACGCGATGCCGATTGCGGGCGCTACGTCCAGCACCTCTGCGCCGAGGCTGAAGCCGACTTGCGCGACTGGGCGGAGAACGGCGCGGCGATCATGGTCTGCGGCAGCCTTCAGGGCATGGCCCCCGCCGTCGACGCCGCATTGCGCGCGGCGCTTGGCGACGAGCGCCTGGAAGGGATGGCCGAAGCCGGGCTCTACCGCCGCGACATCTATTGAGGCCCCGGCCCGGAGAAACATTCCGAAACGCGTCGGACACCAACAGGAAGCCGGTTCCTGAGCAATATGCGGTTCGTCAACGCAAGCGGAAAGGAACCGGCGATGGTCCGTAGGCGTAACATGGCTCCGGGGTGGCTGCTGCCGCTCCTGCTGGTCGGATCGATGGTCGCGGCCGCAATCGCCGTCGCTTTCGTCTCGACCGTGGAGTGAAGGATTCGCCGGTGGTGAAACACGCCAGGAGTCCCGATTGCCCCATAGTACGCCTCTCGTCGCAACGGTCGTCGCCGGTCTGGTCGCCGCCTTCGCGATGGGCGCTGTTGCCCACCGGCTGAGGATATCGCCGGTCGCCGGCTATCTCTTCGCCGGAGTGCTGGTCGGCCCGTTCACGCCGGGCGTCGTGGCGGACAGCGCGCTGGCGAACGAACTGGCGGAGCTGGGCGTGATCCTGCTGATGTTCGGCGTCGGCCTGCACTTTTCCGTCCGCGACCTGCTCTCGGTCCGCAAGATTGCCGTGCCCGGTGCCGTGCTCCAGATCGCCTTCGCCACCGCGCTGGGAGCGGGGCTGGCGACCTGGCTCGGTTGGAACCTTGCCGGCGGCCTGGTGTTCGGCCTCGCGCTGTCGGTGGCCAGCACCGTGGTGCTGCTGAGAGCGATGCAGGTCGGCAAGCTGATGGACACCGAACGCGGCCGCATCGCGGTCGGCTGGCTGATCGTCGAGGATCTGGCCATGGTGCTGGTTCTCGTGCTGCTGCCCGCGCTCGCCGGCCTGGCCAACGGACGCGCGCAATCGGGCATGGAACTGGCGTGGATGATCGGCCTGACCCTGGCGAAAGTCGGCGGCTTCATCGCGCTCATGCTGATCGTCGGCAAGCGGGTGATCCCGGCCGCGCTGCACTGGGCCGCCCATACCGGCTCGCGCGAGCTGTTCCGCCTCGCGGTCCTGGCGATCGCACTGGGCGTCGCGTTCGGAGCGGCCTACGTCTTCGACGTCTCCTTCGCGCTGGGCGCCTTCTTCGCCGGCATGGTCATGGGAGAGAAGCAGCTCAGCCGCCGCGCCGCCGAAGAGACCCTACCGCTGCGCGACGCTTTCGCCGTACTGTTCTTCGTCTCGGTCGGCATGTTGTTTGACCCGGCGGTGGTGGTGGAGCATGGCGGCGCGGTTCTGGCCACGGTGCTGATCGTCATCCTCGGCAAATCCCTGGCCGCCATCGCCATCGTGCGGTTCTTCGGCCACTCGCTGCATACCGCGCTGACGGTCGCCGCCGGTCTCGCCCAGATCGGCGAGTTCTCCTTCATGCTGGCCGCGCTGGGCGTCAAACTTGGCGTCCTGCCCGAAGAGGGGCGCGACCTCATCCTGGCCGGTGCGATCTTCTCGATCTTCGCCAATCCCCTGCTCTTCCGCTGGCTGGCCGGGCGGCACAGCATCGTCAAGTCCGTGGCCGCGTCGGAGAGTGCAAGACGCGCGCCGTCCGCAGCCGGAGAGCGCGTGGTGCTGGTCGGCTACGGCCGGGTCGGACGGCTGGTGGCGGAAGGCATCTCCGGCGAGGCCCGCCAGATGGTCATCGTGGAAGAACGCGCCGACCTGGCCCGTTCGGCGCGGGAGATCGGCCATGAAGTGGTGGAGGGAAATGCCTCCAGCATGGATATTCTCGAAGAAGCGGGCATCGGCGAAGCCACGCGGTTGATGATCGCCATACCGGAAGGTTTCGAAGCCGGCGTGATCGCCCAGCATGCCCGTCAGCGAAATCCCGACATCCAGATCCTCGCACGGGCGCATTCCGACGAGGAGGTCGATCACCTCGAAAAGATCGGCGCGGACCATGTCGTGATGGGTGAACGCGAGATCGCCCGCCGCCTGCTGGAGCTTCTGCAATCGTCGCGGCGCCAGGGCAGCGGCGAGCCCGCCTGAATGCGGCCCCGGTTCCTCCATTTGGCTGATCGCCGGGCGGGAGTGGTGAATTTCTCCTAAGCTATCCGAAGCGGCCCTGCAAAAGCGTGTTAGCTGCCGGTGCCATACGGCGTAGCGCTTCGAAAATCTGGTGAGGGCGGGCCATCCTCAAGAGCGGCTTAACAGCCCGCGACGTTCCTGTACTTTCATGACTGGGGCGGAATGCGGAGATAAGTCATGGAAAAGCCCAAAATCTTCAATGGACCGGAAGGGGACAGCGATCGCCGCTCGTTCCTGACCGCCTGCGGTAAATACTCGCTGCTGGTGCCGCCGACCATGACCATGCTCCTGTCCACGACACTAACTTCGCCCGCCATCGCCAAGTCCGGAGGACATGCCGGCGGCGGAAACGGCGGCGGTGGAGCCGGCGGTGGCGGTGGCGGCGGGGGAGGAGCCGGGGGCGGTGGCGGAGGTGGTGGCGGCGGAGCCGGTGGAGGCGGCGGCGCGGGCGGTCCCGTCGCCCGCGTGGACGACATCTGCAACACAGGCGAATCCTCGACCGAGACACTCGGAGACCGCACCCAGCTTGCCGCCAATCAGGATCTGGAAGTCCGCGCGCGGACGTGGAAAGCCACATGCTGCAGCGATCCGGAACCGAAGGCGCGCAGCCGTCCTTTCCTTGCCCGGGTGCAAGCCAAGTTCGGCAAGGCGCCGGGCCGGGTTCCCAATTCGTCCTGCCAGCGCGTCTGACAGGATGATTGCTACCTGAGCAGGCCCGGCGTTTTCTAGCGTTCGCGCATCGCTTCGGCTGCCTTGTTGATGGGCTTCATGAGGTACTGCAGGATCGTCTTCCGCCCGGTCCTGATCTCCACGGTCGACACCATGCCGGGCATGATCGCGTATTCATGGCCGTTCTTGGCGCGCAAGGTCGAACGCTGGGTCCGCACATAGACACGGTAATAGACCTGATCGCGATGGACCTCGTCCTGGAGCGTATCGGGGGAAATGCGATCGACCGTCCCGGCCAGGGTGCCGTAGATCGAGGGATCGTATGCGGTGATCTTCACCGTCGCAGGCTGCCCCGGACGGATGAAGGCGATGTCCCTCGGCTGCACGCGGGATTCGATCAGGAGCTGGTCCTCCAGCGGCACGATTTCCATCAGCGAACCGCCCGGCTGGATCACGCCGCCGATGGTGGTCACTTCCAGGTTCTTCACGATGCCGCGAACGGGTGAATAGAGGATCGTGCGGTCCAGCTGGTCGCGGCGACCGCCGATGACCTGGGTGACCTGGTCCAGTTCCGCCCGCGCTTTCGCATAGTCCGCGCTGGCATCGATGACGTACTGGTTACGCATTGAATCGAGCTTGGCCTGTATCTCGTTCTCCTGCCGGCGAAGCTGGATGATCTCCACCTGGTTCGCAGCGCCCAGATCGACGAGCGGCTCGGTCATGGCCAGCTGGCGGCGGGTCAGGGCCAGAGACTGCCGCATGCTGGCCGTCGCGACATCGAGGTTCTGGCGCCGCGATCGCATCAGCTCAAGCTCGCGCGCCATGAGACCGGGTGTCTCCTTGACCGACGCGGGAAAGTTGGGACTGCCACCGCTGATTTCAGCCTCCAGCCGCGCGGCGGTCGCCTCCAGCGCCCGCGCTTTCGCCTCCGCCTCGCCCAGCATCGAACTGAAGCGCGCGCGGTCAAGCGTGGCGAGCTTTTCATGGGGGCGGACGATATCGCCTTCATGCACGAAGATGCCGTTGACGATCCCGCCCTCAAGGCTCTGGATCACCTGCGAGCGCGACGGCGGCGTGACTTTGCCGGAACCGACCGTCACTTCGTCCAGCACGCCGAAATAGCTCCAGACCAGGAAGGCCAGGATGCCCACCGAGAGGATCGGGATGATCCGCAGCCGCCCCACGGTTCGCAGCCAGCGGCTGTCTTCCTCTCCGCGCAGGCCCTCGAGCAGGCCGCCGCCGGCAATCGCGCTTGTGGGGTTACCGGCCGTCATACCTGCTTCTCCCTGATCCCGGCCGGTCCGGCCAGGGCGCCGAGCACTTTTTCCTTCGGCCCATCCAGCGCGATGCGGCCAGAGTCTATGACGACGATACGGTCGACCAGTTCGAGCAGACCCGGCCGATTGGTGGTGACCACGAGCGTGCGGCCGCGCAGCCATTGCCCAAGGTTGGCGACGAGCGCCCGCTCGCTGATGTCGTCGAGCGGAGCGGAAGGCTCGTCGAGCAAAAGGATGTTGCTATTGCGCAGCAGGGCGCGCGTCAGGAGCAGCGTCTGCCTTTGCCCGCCGGACAGCCCGGCGCCGCCCTCCTGCAGCAGCAGGTCGAGACCTTGCGGCTGGTTCTGCACGAGCGGCAGCCCCCCGGTTACGGCCAGAGCGTGGAGGATCTGTTCGTCGTTCACGCCCGGCGCGCCGATCAGCAGGTTTTCGCGGATGGTGCCCAGGAAGAGCTGCGCGCCCTGCCCCAGATAGGCCGTGTCGCGGCGGACATCGACGGGGTTGATAAGCGTCAGGTTCGTCCCGTCCAGGAGCACTTCGCCGCTGGTCGGCCAGGCAAGGCCCGACAGCAAGCGGAGCAGCGTGGACTTGCCCGCCCCGATCCGGCCGAGGAATGCCACGCGCTCCCCGGCGCGGATCGACAGACGCTCCACTTTCAGTGCAAGCGGTCCATCGCGATCGTAAGCGTATGTCAAATCCTTGATTTCATAATAGCCGTTGAGCGTCGCCCGGCGCAGCAGGCCGCGTTCGGGATCGTGGTCCACCGGCTTGTCGAACAGGTCCTCCAACCCGGTCATCGCCACTTTGGCATTCTGCCAGCGGGTGAATATCTGCCCGAACGGCACGAACAGGACCAGTGCGCGGCTGGTGAGGATCGAACAGGCGATCAGCGCGCCCATCGTCATGTCGCCTTCCATGACCTTGAAGGCGCCCGCCACGACGACGGCCGTATAGGCGAGTTGCTGAAGCGTCTGCGTCCAGTTGACGAAAAGCGCGGAAAGGAAGCGCTGTTCGGCGCCGACACGGGTGCCGGCAAGGGTCAGGCGTTCCCAAAGCGACTGGAAACGGGCTTCGGCCTGTGCCGACTTGATCTCGTCGATCCGTTCGATCGATTCGACCAGGATCGCGTTGCGCAGCGCCCCTTCCCGCATGCCTTCGGTGGCGAGGCGGGCCAGCGGGCGCTGAAGCAGCAGTCCCGGCAGCAGGATCAGGACAGCCGCGCCGATCAGCACGAAGGTCAATTGTCCCGCCAGGAAGGCGAAGAGCACCAGGAACAGCAGGATGAACGGCAGGTCGATCATCGCCGAAACGGTGGTGGACGTCAGCATTTCGCGTATCTGCTCGACATCGCGCAACTGGGCGATCAGCGCGCCGGTCGAGCGCGGACGGGCATCGTTGCGGATGTCCAGCGCGCGGGCGAAAATGCGCGAGGAAATCGCGATGTCGGCGCGCCGGCCGATGCGGTCCACCAGTTGGACGCGCGCCGTGCGCAGCAACAGTTCCAGGAACAGCGCCAGCCCGGTCCCCAGCGCCAGCACCCATAGCGTGGGGACGGACTGGGCCGGGATCACCCGGTCCCACACCTGCATGGCGAAGAGCGAGGTCGCGAACGTGAGGAGATTGCCGAAGACCGACCCGAGCACCACTTCGCCATAGCCGCGCCGGTCGGCCATGATGATGTCCCACAGCCAGGACCGCGAAGGTGCCCGCAGGAATTCGTCCAGCCGGGCATCGCGCGAACGCGTGGAGAGCGGCTCCACGAAACCGACGCGGCCGGTGGTGCGGCCGCGGAACGTGTCGAGCGACAGTTCCACGGGCGCATCGTGCCGCATTCCGGGCATGGAAACGCGCACGCCCAGCCCGTCCCGGGCGTGTAGGATCGCCGTGCTCTGGTCGTTGAGTTCGACGATGGCCGGAAGCAGCAGTTGCGGCACGTCGTCAACGCGCATGTTCACGATCTGGAAGTCCAGCCCCGAGAGGCGCGCGGCGTGGACAAGGGTCTTCTCGGCGTCCAGGCCTTCGGACCAGTAGAGGCGTTTCGCCAGTTCCTGCGCGCCCACCGGCACGCCTTTCAGAGTGCCGAGGGCCGCGACGGCGGCGGTCCAGGGCGGCTGGACGATATCGGCGCTGTCAGCCATCGAAGTCTTCCTCCTCACGCAGGCGGGCAGGCAGGCCGAGCGAAGGCCGCAAGGTGCCGCTGACGTTTTCGAAACGGACGCGCGCTTCCATGATGTCGTATTGCGCAGCGATGCGCGAACTGGCTGCGCGGTAGATTTCAAGCTGGGTGTTCAGCAGTTCCGTAAGGGTGCGCTTGCCCAGCTTGTATTCCTCGAAGAAAATGCGGCTGGCGGTGACAGCCTGCTCTTCCTGGCGGGAATAGGCTGAGATGCGGGCCTGCCCGGCGCGGATTTGCTGACGGGCCGAAAGCGCCTTGCCCCGTGCTTCCAGCACTGCGGAGTCGCGCGCCGCCTCGGCCCCGCGGCGATCTTCCTCTGCGGCCTCGATCAGGTAGTGGTTGCTGCGGCGATAGAGGTCTCCGGTAACGGTCACCATCCCCGCGAAGGAATTGTCGCGCGTGTTGTAGGTGTAGTTGTTGCGCGTGTAGCCGAGCTGGAGGCCCAGCCGGGGGTAGCGTTCGGCCTTGGCCTGGCCGATCTTCGAGGCGGCGGCATGTTCGGCCTGTTCCGTGGCCACCACCGCGGGCAGCTTGTCATAGTCCGGCTCGTCGTCGCCCGTCTCGAAGCGGGATATCTGTGCGGTCGGGTCCTCATAGCTCTGCGGAAGATCGCCGATGAGATTGAGCAGGCCGGACTGCGCAACGGCGAGCGAGGTTTCCGCCTGGATCGCCTCTCCCCGGGCGCTTTCCACCCGGACATCGGCGAGCATGAGGTCCGACTTGTCGGACACGCCGGCGTTGACCCGCAGGCCGATCAGGTGGCGCAGCCGTTCCAGCTCCTCCACTTGCTTGCGGGCCTCTACCGAAAGCAGTTCGAAGCGCTTGACCTCCAGGAAAGCCATGGCGCCTTGCTCCGCCAGTTGGTCCGCGACGGATTCCAATTCATATCGGCGCTGACGCATGGTTGAACGGGCGGCGCCGATCTCTCCCTTGGAGCGGCCGAAATCCCAGACCTGCTGCTGCAGATAGACGCTCGGCCCGGCCATGTTTTCGTTGAAACCGGACGTGTTGCGGCCGGAAAGCATGTTCGGTCCGAGATTGGCCTGATAGGAAACCTGTGGCGTCCAGGCAGACTTGGCCGCGCCGAGATCGGCCCGCCCCCGCGCCAGGGCAGCGTTGGCGCGCGAAATCTCCGGGTGGCGCATCAAGGTGAGCACCACGGCATCGGAGAGGTCGAGCCGGCCCGGCACCAACGGGGCATCGGACTGATCTTCGCCCGGCTGCCCGGAAGCTGCCTGACCGGAGCCGGGAGGCAGGCCTTGCGGCGGCGGTGGAACAGCTTGCGCCCAGCCAGCCTGGCCATCTTGCGGAACGGCTGCGACGCTCGCCGCAGAGACGGCGTTCGGCGCAGCCCCGACACCGGGCGCCGCGGATTGCGGCGCCACGGTGCCTGAGGTGGCGGTGCCCGGCGGGAGAACTTCCTGCCTACCGATCGGCGGCAGTTCGCCCGAGGCGATTACGGCATGCGTATTATCCTGTTCCTGTGCGTGACATCGACTACCCACGATCCCCAGGACGGCGATTCCCACCGTTCCGGCGACCCTCCACTCCGTAAACGCCATGCTCCCCTTTCATGAACTGAGTTCGCTGGCCGTGCTTCCTGTCAGATGACGACCATCACCGGATGGTCGACGAAGATGTCGGTCGTACCCAGAGAGTAATGGTTGTAGGCCTCTCCATTGATGAGCGTCTGTCCCTGGAACACCGCGCCGGTCATCGTCACGCTGTCGTTCCCATCGCCGTTGATGGTGAGTTGATGACTGCTTTCGGTGGCACGAATGACTCCCGCTTCCGTTAGGTTTATCCGCCGCCCCGCATCGCCGATCCCGAGATTGATCACCTCGATATTCCGGATGTTGGTGGCCGTTCCCAAGTCCAGCACTTGTCCGGTGCCGCTGTCGATCAGAAGTGTATCCGTTCCGGTTCCACCGTCGATCAATGTGTCCGCGGAGTCGTAGACCAGGGTGTCGTTGCCGGCGCCGCCGTTGAGGGTATCGGCGCCGGGACCGCCGCGCAGGAAGTCGTTGCCGTTGCCGCCGTTCAGCACGTCGACGCCGGCGTGGCCGTAGAGACGGTCGTTCCCTGCGGTGCCGTTCAGGAGGTTGTTACCACCGTCGCCCTCGATGAAGTTCGGCGAACCGCTGGCGTTCAGCAGACTGAGATCGAGCAGCGTCCCCGTCGACGAAGAGGCCGAAAGGTTGGTGGTGTCAGTGGCGGTAATGCTGACCGAATTGAGAAGGTCCACGCCCAGGGTCGAGACGTTCTGTTGGAAGTGCACGGTGTTGAGCAGTTCGTTGACGGCCAGGTTGTCGATCGCGCCGCCGCTGAGCGAGGTGATCGTCAGCGTGGAGGTCGGCGCGAGGATGCCGAGCAGGCCTGCGGTATTGGTGACGGCGATCTGCAGGCCCAGTTCCGCTGCCAGCGCACTGGAGCCGGTCAGCGTGTAGGCGCCGAGACTGAGCGCCAGGAGGGGTGCGTAGCGGACCTGGACGCTCTTCAGGTTGTTGTTCGGGTCGACCGCCATCAGCGACTGGGTGCTAAGGTCAATGAGGTTCAGCGCCTCGACCCCCACGAGGCCGAGCAGCGATGTGCCGGTGGCCTGGACGATCGGTGCCTGAGCCGGAATGGCGGCGATGCTGAGGTTCTGCGAGGCACTGTTGCCGACATTGCCCGCCGCGTCGACCACGCGGGCGATGATGCTGTGCGATCCGGTCGCCAAGGTTCCCGCGCCGTAGAACCAGGTCGATCCGGAGGAACTGGCGTTGATCCAGGTGCCGCCGTCGATCTGGACCTGCACTTGCTCACCCGCCCCCAACGCGGCGCTGAGCGTGCCGCCGATGGTAGGGGTGGTATCCTGCGTGCTCCAGTCGCCCTGAGTGCCGGTGTCGGTGGTCAGCATCGTAATCGCGATGGTCTGGACCGGCGCGGCGGTGTCCACCGTCATGCCATAGGTATTGGACGCCGCGCTGGCATTGCCGGCGGGATCGACGGCCACGGCGGTGAAGCTGTGGGCGCCGTTGGCGATCGTGCCGGTCGGCGTGAAGCTCCAGGCTCCCAAACCGTTCGACGTGGTGCTGCCGATCAGGACATTGTTGTCGTAGACCAGGACCACGGTATTGATCGCGGCCGTGCCGTTCAGCTGCGGCGAGGCATCGTTGGAGATACCGCCGCTGGGGACCGTGCCCGTGACCGGGGCGACATCGTCGACGATGCTGGTGATCATCGGCGAGGGCGGCGCGGTCAGGTCTACGGTGATGCCGAAGGCCGCCGAAGCGGTGCCGGGGTTGCCGGCGGCATCGGTGGCGAAGGCGGTGAAGGCATAATTGCCCTCGCCAAGGGCAGTCGGGGGCAAGAAGCTCCAGTTGCCGGTGGCATCGACTTGGGTTGTGCCGATCGCGGTGCCGTTGGCCAGGATCGTCAGGACCGAGCCCGCCTCGGCCGTGCCGCGCAGGAGCGGGATGGTGTCATTGGTCACGCCGCCATTGGCGACGGCACCCTGCACCGAGCCCACGTCGTCAGTGACGCTGGCGATGACCGGGGCGGCCGGGCCGGCCGTGTCCACCCTTACGGTATAGGCTGCGGACGCGGCGCCCTGGTTGCCGGTGGCATCGGTGGCGCGGACCGTGAAGCTGTGGTTGCCGTCCCCCAGGGTCGTGGTGGGTGCGAAGGTCCAGACCCCGTTGGTGTCTGCGGTTGTCGTGCCGATCTGGAGGCCGTTGTCGAACACCGCGATGCTGGTATTGGCCTCGGCCGTGCCCGTGAGTGTCGGCGTCGTATCGTTCGTGGCGCCGCCGCTGGCCACGATGCCAAGCTGCGGCGCGGTGTCGTCATTTGCCGAGACGATCACCGGCGCCACGGGCGGCGTGGTGTCCACGGTGAAGGCGTAAGCCGCGGACGTTCCGCTTACATTGCCCGCAGCGTCGCGTGCGGAGGCCGTGAAGCTGTGCGGGCCCTCCGATAGCGGCGAGAGCGGTGTGAAGGACCAGTCCCCCGATCCGTTCGCAACAACGGTCCCCAGCAGGACGCCGTTGTTGAAGATCGAGACGGTCGCGTTCCCTTCGGCGGTACCCGTGATCTGCGGGAGAGCGTCGTCAGTCAGGCCGCCATTGGCGATCGGTCCGGACACGCCGACATCGTCCGTCGCGCCGGTGATGGCGGGCGCCGCCGGGGCGGCGGTATCCACGGTCAGGTTGAAGGCTGCCGTGGGCCCGCTCTGGTTGCCGACGGCATCGGTGGCGGTCACCGTCAGGATATGACCGCCGGGATCGAGCGGCGTGGTGGGCGTGAACGTCCATGCGCCGGACCCATTGGCCGTGGTAGTGCCCAAGAGCACGCCGCGGTCCAGGATCGAGACGGTGGAGTTCGCCTCTGCAGTGCCGGTCAGGGTCGGTCGGGTATCGTCGGTCTGCGCGCCCGATACCAGGGCGGTCTGGATCGTGCCCACATCGTCAGTGACGGACGTGACTGCCGGCGGGTTCGGTGCAGCGGTATCGACGTTGACGGTGAAGGCGCTGGAGTTGGCGCTTGCCGTGCCGGCCGCATTGGTGGCGACGGCCGTGAGAACGTGCGCGCCGTCCTGCAACAGGCTGGTCTCGATCGACCAGGCCCCGTTGATGTCGCTGGTGGTCGTGCCTACGGCCACTGCGCCTTCGTAGAGCGTGATCGTCAGGTTCGCGCCGGCGCTGCCGGTGATCGTGGGCTGGCTGTCATCCGTGGCCCCGCCATTGCCGATGGGACCGACTATGGTGCCGACATTGTCGGCGCCGCCGGTAATGACCGGGGCGGCCGGCGTGGAGGTGACGATGGTCAGCGTGTAAGGCGCGGAAGCGCCGCTGACGTTGCCGAACGTATCCGCGGCCGTGACGGTGAAGCTGTGCGGCCCTTCTCCCAGGGCGGTCGGCGGAGTGAAGGTCCAGGCGCCGCCCGTCGCTACCGCGGTGCCGAGCAGCGTGGCGCCGTCGTAGACCGAGACGATGGCGTTCGCCTCTGCGATGCCCGAGAGCGTTGGCGTGGTGTCGTCCGTGCCGCCTCCGGTAGCGACGGGGCCCAGGACACCGCCGGCATTATCGTCTGCTCCGGTGATGGCGGGCACGGTGGGCGGCGTCGAATCGATGGTCGCCGTGGTGCTGCCGGAGAGATTGCCCGCCACGTCCCGCGCGGCCACGGTCACCGCGGCGGAGTCGGGAATGGGCGTGCCCGGCGTGAAGGTCCAGTGTCCCGTCGCGTCCGCCTGAACGGTGGTCGATCCGCCCGGATAGGTGATGATAACGCTGGCGTTGGCTTCCGTCGTGCCGGTAAACACCGTGCCGTTGCCCGGATCGACCACAGGCGCCGGCGGCGGGGTGAGGTCGAGCGTGAAGGCGATGGCGTTGCCGCTGATGCTCTCGACGCCATTGGCGGTCGCTGTGGCGGAAATGCTGTGAGGGCCTGCGCCCAGAGGGGGGGTCGGCGAAAAGCTCCATGCGCCATCCCCATCGCTGTTGGTCGTGCCAAGTAATGTCGTGCCGTCGTAGACGGAGATGAGCACGTTGGCACCGGCGGTGCCGGAGATCAGCGGCGAGGTGTCGTCGGTGACGCCGCCGTTGGTGATGGCCCCCACGACGAAGCCCGCATCATCGCTGATAGTGGAAAGGACAGGCGTGGCAGGCGGGGTCATGTCGACGCCCTGGTCGACCGTGCCGGTCCCGGGACCGGAATTGTTGCCTGCTGCATCCCTCGCGGTGGCGGTGAGAGTGGTTCCGTTGGCTGCCTGTATCGGCAGGGTCAGGCTCCATTGGCCGACGCTGTTGGCTGTAGTTTCGTAAGTACCGCCGCCGGAGACTGCGAGCGTAATCGTGGCGCCGATTTCGCTCGTGCCCATGACGGTGGTGCCGTCGCTGCCGGTGATGACAGGCGCACCGGGCGCAAGAGTATCGACGACGATCGCGAAGTCGCCCGAAGGCCCGCTTTGATTGCCCGCAGCATTGGCGGCCGAGACGGCGATCGTATGCGGCCCGTCATCGAGGCTGGGCGCGTTGAACGACCAGTCGCCGGTCCCGGTTGCGGTCATCGTGGCGACGCCGGTTCCATCGATGATCAAGGTGACGATGGCGCCCGGATCGGCCTTGCCGGATATGAGCGGCGTCGGGTCGTTGGTGGCGCCGCCGCCCAGGATGGCGCCAGGTGTCGGGCCATCGTCGGCAACCTGGACGATCGTCGGCACGGCCGGGTTTCCGGTCAGAACCGTGAAGACCAGGGCCGGACTTTCCGTGCCTGCATTTCCGGCAAGGTCGGTGGCGATATACGTGATGCTGTGAGGGCCGTTGCCAAGCGCGACACCCGGCGTGAGGCTCCAGTTGCCGTTGAGGTCGGCCTGGACGGTGCCGATCGGCTGTCCGGCGTCGAAGACCTGAACCGTCGCGTAGGCTTCGGTGGTTCCGGAGAACAGGGGAAGCGTATCGTCGGTCGTCGAATTGGGCGCGATCGCGCCCATGACGAGGCCCTGATCGTCTTGCGCAGCGATGGCGACAGTTGCAGCAGGCCCGGTCAGGTCGACGAATACCGTCGTGGCCGACGAACCGTTGCCCGCCGCGTCGATCGCGGTCACCGCGATCTGCGTGTTTTCGGCATTGCTGCCGGGAATGGCGTAAGTCCAGTTGCCGGATGCATCGACATTCGGCGTCGCGGCCGTCCCGCCGCCGATGACGATGCTCACCGTGGTGTTCGGCTCGGCCGTGCCGCTGAGCGTTCCCGTGCCATTCGTGGGATTGACCAGGGGCGCCGCAGGGGGTGTGGCGTCCACGGTGAAGACGAAGGGCGCTGACTGCACGCTGCTGCTTCCGGCCGCATTGGCGGCGCTGACGGTGATGCTCTGCGGACCGTCTCCGCCGGTAACGAGCACATATTGCCAGTCGCCAGTCGGCGAAGCCGTCGTGGTATCGATCGCAACGCCATTGGCGTAGATCGTGACGACCGCGTTGCCGTCCGCCCGGCCGATGAGGGTGGGCGTGGTATCGTTGGTAAGGCCGCCGCTCAGCACCGGCGTCGTGATGCCCGGCACATCGTCGTTGGCCTGGGTAATCGTCGGCACCGCAGGAACGGTGGTATCGATATTGATCTGATAGCCGGCTGAAAAGCTGCTGGAGTTGCCGGCGGCATTGGTGGCGATGGCCGTGAAGGTATGCTGGCCGCCCCCCAGCGTTCCAGCGGGGGTGAAGGACCAGTCGCCGCTGCCGTTCGCCACGGTGGTGCCCAACAGGCCCGCCACACTGTCATAGACGGCGACGGTCGCATTGCCGCCCGCGGTTCCGACGATCGTCGGCAGCGCATCGTCGGTCGTGGCGCCCGGCGCCACCGTGCCGACGATCGTACCGACATCGTCCCGCACCGAAGTGATGACCGGCAGGACGACCGGGCTGACGTCCACGGTCACCGCATAGGCAGGTGAGGCCGGGCCGACGTTGCCCAGCGGATCGGTAGCCGTGGCCGTGAAGGAATGCGGCGCCGAACCGAGCGGCGTCGTCAGCTGCAAGGACCAGGTGCCGGTGGCGCCGACCACGACAGTGCCGACCGGCGCGCCGAAATCGAAGAGGTTGATCGTCGAGCCCGGCTCACCCGTACCCGTCAGTTCGGGCAAAGTGTCGTCGGTGGTGCCGCCATTGGCGACATTGCCGGCCTGCGCGCCGACGTTGTCCAGGATCTGGGTAATGCTCGGTGCCTGCGGCGGCGTGCGGTCGATCACCACGCTGTCCGTGCCCGAAGCATTGCCCGCCGCGTCGACCGCCGTGACGATCACCGTCGTTCCGTTGTCCAGCCGGGTCGCAGGGGTATAGCTCCAGACCCCGTTGCCGTCGGCAAAGGTGGTGGCGTCGATCGTGCCGTCACCGTCGAGGTCCAGCAGGATCGTGGCGTCCGCTTCCGCCGTGCCGTTCAGGATCGCGCCCGCGCTGGGATCGATTTCGGGGGCAAGCGGCGCGCTGGTGTCCACTTCCAGCGTGAAGCCGCCGGACGCCAGGCTGATATTGCCGATGGCATCGGTGGCGGTGGCGGTGAAGACATGCGGGCCTTCGGACAGTGCCGAAGTCGGCGTGAAAGTCCAGCCGCCAAGCCCATCCAGAGTCGCCAGACCCAGGGGCGTGCCATTGTCGTAGACCGTTACGGTGCTGCCGATCGGCGCCGTGCCGCTCAGCACCGGCAACACGTCGTCGGTCACGTCGCCACTCGCCAGCGCGGCCGTGTAGCGTCCGACATCGTCGGCAGCGGATGTGATCGAGGGTGCGCCGGGAAGCGCAGTCGAGACCGTCAGCACGAAGTCCGGAGAGACGGCGCTGGGCACACCGGCCTCATTGGTGACACTCGCGGTATAAGTATAGGTGCCCGGCGCAAGGGTGGCAGGCGTGAAGTTCCAGACGCCGAAGGCATCGGCCGTCACCGTGGTGACGAGAATGCCCCCCTCGAAGATGTCGACCTGGGCATTCGCATCGGCGGTTCCGGACAGGACCAGCAGGGTATCGTCGGTTGCCGCGCCGCTCGCCAACGCGCCCTGCACGGACCCTACGTTATCGAAGGCGGATGTGATCGCGGGTGTGGTGGGAACCACACTGTCCACGGTCAGCGTGAAGGGCGCCGAGGGCGTGCCGGCATTGCCGGCAAGGTCCGTGGCGATGACGACGATGCTGTTGCTCCCCTCCGGCAGCGCCGCGCCGGGGATGAAGTTCCAGATGCCCGTCGTGCCGTCTGCCTGGGCCGTGCCCAGCAGCGTCCCGTTGCTGAAAATCGAAACCGTGGAGCCGGACTCCGCCGTTCCGGTAAACGCCGGCCGGGTATCGTCAGTGACGCTGCCCGATACCAGCGGATCGGTGATCGCCCCCACGCCGTCCGCCACCGATGTGATGACGGGCGCGTCCGGGCCCTGGTTGTCGACCACGACGGTGAAAGTCGCCGGCAGGCTCTCGTTGCCCACCGCGTCCGTCGCCGTGATGGTGAGCGCGTGGCTCCCCTGCCCCAGCGGCACCAGCGGCGTCACCGACCAGGCACCGGAAGGACCGGCCTGCGCCGTGCCGATCACGGTCGTGCCTTCGTAGAGCGTGATGATGGCATTGCCCTCGGCCGTGCCGCTGAAGGTGGGCTGGGCATCGTCGGTCGAGGCACCGTCCACAAGCGGATCGGTGTAGATTCCGACATCGTCGGCCACCGCGCCGATCGTCGGCGCCAGCGGAGCGGTGGCGTCGACCGTTCCGATCGCCGGGCCGGAAGTGTTGCCGGCCGCATCCGTAGCGGTGGCGGAAATCGTGCCGCTGATCAGCGGCACGAGCGGCGTATAGCTCCAGACGCCCGCGCCGTCGGCCTGGACCGAGGTATCGGCGGTGCCATCGTTGTTGAGGTCCAGATTGATGGTAGCGTTGGCCTCGGCCGTGCCGGTGATGGCCTGCCCGTCCGAAGGATTGATGACCGGGGCGGCGGGGGCCGCGGTATCGACCGTCAGCGCGAAGGCAGGCGATGGCTGGCTCTCGTTGCCATTGGTGTCGGTCGTCGTCACCGTCAGGCTATGGGCGCCTTCGCCAAGCGGCGCGGTTGGTTCGAACTGCCAGTCCCCCAGCCCGTCCGCCGTGGTCGTGCCCAGCAGGATACCGTTGTCGTAGATCGTCACGGTCACATTGGCTTCGGCCGTACCGTTGAGAGTGGGCTGGGTGTCGTTGGTGGAGCCGCCGTTCGACAGCGACCCTTGCACGGGATCGGCATTATCCGTCACCACCGCCAGGACGGGAATGGGCGGCGGCGTGGTATCGATGCTGTCATCCACGGTGACAGTGGCAGGCGCAGTGGAATTGCCCGCGACGTCCACCGCCGTCACGCTGACGACCGTCCCGTCGGGCAGAGGCGCGGTGAAAGTGACGCTCCAGCTGCCGTCTGCCCCCGCCGTCACGGTCTGGTCGGCCGTGCCGTCGCCATTGGTGTCGACCAGCACGGTCGCGCCGATCTCGGTCGTACCCGTGAGCGTGAAGCCGTCCGTGGGGTTCACGACCAGCGACGCCGGAGGCGAAAGATCGACCACGACGCCGTAAGTCACCGAAGGGCCGCTGACATTGCCGGTGGCGTCGGTGGCGGTAACGGCAAACTCGTGCGGACCTTCGGCGAGAACGCCGGTGGTGAGCGTCCAGCTGCCGGATGGGTCGGCGATGAGCGTGCCGATCAGCGTGGCCCCGTCGTAAATCCGCACCGTGGAATCGGGCTCGGCCGTGCCGTTGATCGTCAGCGTGGCATCGTTGCTCACCGAACCGCGCGGGACGACGCCGATGACGCCCTGCACGTCGTCGACCACTTCCGTGATGCCCGGCGCGACCGGCACGCTGGCATCGACGATCACGGCGGCCGGCGGCGAGACATTGCCCGCGGCATCGATGGCCGTGACGGAGATCGTCACGCCATCGGGCACGGCGCTTCCGGGCACGTAAGTCCAGTTCCCGGCTCCGTCCGCCTGGACGTAGGCATCGGGAACGCCGTCTCCGGTCATGTCGATACCCACGCCCGCGCCGATCTCGGCGGTGCCGGAGATCATCGTGCCATCGGTGGGATTGACCGTGGGCGCTACGGGAGCGTTCGTGTCGACAGTGAAGGCGAAGGGCGCGGACGCGGCACCCTGGTTGCCCAGGGCGTCCGTCGCGACGAAGGTCAGGCTATGCGGCCCCTCGCCCAACGCGACCAGCGGCGTGAAGGTCCAGCTGCCGTTGGCGGCGACAGTGGCATTGCCGATCGGCGCGCCATTGTCGAACACCGCCACGGTCGAGCCGGGCTCGGTCGTACCGCCGAAAGTGGGCGCGGGATCGTTCGTGGCGGTATCGGGCAGCAACGGCGCAATCACCGGCGCCGTATTGTCGCTGCCGCCAGACACGACAGGCGCGGCGGGCGGCGTGGTATCGATGCCCGCGTCGACCGTCGCGTTCCCGGTGCCCGAGACATTGCCCGCGGCATCGGTGGCCGTGGCGCCGACCACGGTGCCGTCGCTCAGCGGGGCCGGCAGGGTAATGCTCCAGGTGCCGTCACCGGCAGCCGTCGTGGTCGCATCCGGCGTACCGTCGCCGTTGGTGTCGAGGCCGATGGTCGCACCCGCTTCCGCCGTCCCGGAGATCGTGGTGCCATCGGTGGGATTGAGCGCCGGAGCGGCCGGAACGATGGTGTCTACCGAGAACGCGGAAGGCGCCGAGGCCGGGCTCTGGTTGCCCGCTCCATCGGTGGCCACGAAGGTCAGGCTGTGCGGCCCCTCGCCCAGCGGCGCAGTCGGCGTGAAGCTCCAGGTGCCATCGGCGGCAACGGTTGCAGCGCCGATCGGCGTGCCGTTGTCGAGAACGGTGACGCTCGATCCCGGCTCGGTGGTACCCTGGAACGTCGGCGTGGTGTCGTTGGTGGCGCCCCCGGCGGCGACGCCGTCGGTAACAACCGGGATCGGCGGCGGCACGTTGTCCACCCCGTTCACCACCGTGGCGTTCGCCGGAGCGGAGGGATTGCCTGCCGCGTCAGTGGCCGTGGCGCTGACGACGGTGCCATTGCCGAGCGGGGCCGGCAGCGTGATGCTCCAGGTGCCGTCTGCACCGGCCGTGGTGGTCGCATCGGGCGTGCCATCGCCATTCGTATCGAGGCCGATCGTGGCGCCGGCCTCGGCCGTGCCGGAGATCGTGGTGCCATCGGTCGGATTCAGCACCGGCGCAGCAGGTGCAGCCGTGTCCACGGTGAAGCCGAGCGCCGGCGTGGCGGCGCTGGGGTTGCCCGCCGGATCGGTGGCGGTGAACGTCAGGCTATGCGCGCCCTCGCCAAGCGGGGCGGCGGGCGTAAAGGTCCAGGTGCCGTCGGGGCCGACCGTCGCCGTGCCGATGGACGTGCCATTGTCGAAGACCGTTACGGTCGATCCGGCCTCCGCCGTGCCGGTGAATGTCGGCGTCGTATCATTGGTCGCGTCGCCCGGTTCGAGACCGCTGGTGACGACCGGCGTGGCCGGCGGTGTAGTGTCCAGGCCGCTGTCTACCGTGGCGTTCGCCGGAGCGGAGGGATTGCCTGCCGCGTCAGTGGCCGTGGCGCTGACGACGGTGCCATTGCCGAGCGGGGCCGGCAGCGTGATGCTCCAGGTGCCGTCTGCACCGGCCGTGGTGGTCGCGTCGGGCGTGCCATCGCCATTCGTATCGAGGCCGATCGTGGCGCCGGCCTCGGCCGTGCCGGAGATCGTGGTGCCGTCGGTCGGATTCAGGACCGGCGCAGCAGGTGCAGCCGTGTCCACGGTGAAGCCAAGCGCCGGCGTGGCGGCGCTGGGGTTGCCCGCCGGATCGGTGGCGGTGAAAGTCAGGCTATGCGCGCCCTCGCCAAGCGGGGCTGCGGGCGTAAAGGTCCAGGTGCCGTCGGGGCCGACCGTCGCCATGCCGATGGACGTGCCATTGTCGAAGACCGTTACGGTCGATCCCACTTCCGCCGTGCCGGTGAACGTCGGCGTCGTATCGTTGGTCGCGCCGCCCGGTTCGAGACCGCCGGTAACGGCGGGCGCTGCGGGGGCGGCCGTGTCCACGGTGAAGCCGCGTGCCGGCGTGGCGGCGCTCTGGTTGCCGGCGGCGTCGGTGGCCGTGAAAGTCAGGCTATGGGCGCCTTCGCCGAGCGGTGTGCCGGGCGTGAAAGTCCAGGTACCGTTGGCTGCGGCGGTGGCTGTGCCGATGCGGGTGCCGTTGTCGAAGACGGTTACCGTCGAGCCGGCTTCCGCCGTGCCGCTGAAGGTGGGCGTCGTATCGTTGGTGGCACCGCCCGACTGGAGGCCGCTGGAAACGACCGGCACCGCAGGCGCCGTGGTGTCGCTGGGCGGATTACCAACATTTCCGCCGCCGCCACCGCCACCGCCGCCGCCGGCAGCCGCAGCGACACCGCCGCCTACGGCCAGCGCGCCCAGACCGATCAGGAGGCCGTTGCTGATCCCCCCGCTCGCCGCCGCGCCGGCGGCACCGGCCGTGCTGGCGGCGGCACTGTCGAGCGGGGTCAGGTTGTAGTTGACGGCCTCGGTGGAAACATCGCCCGGCGCCACGCAGGACACCTCGCTCAGGTTCACCAGCCATTGCGATCCGTTGGAGGGATCGTCGAGCGTCAATTGCCCGAGGTCTTCCGGCGAGCAGCCGAAGTAGCCCTCAAGACGAATGATCGATCCATCCGCGAACTTCAGGACGAGGTCGTCGCCCTCGCGGACCATGGATGCGACGGAATTGGGCGGGGCGTCGATCTTGACGTTGGAATCGAGGGGGATCGGGATGCGGGTTTCGCCGGCTCGGGCGACGGCATTGGTTGTTGCCTTGGTGGCGCGATTCACGATCTCGACCCGCTTGTCCATCTCGGTCCTCCCAGCATTGAAGTATCGCCTAGCGCGATACAGCCGTTCGTTGCGCGAAGATGGCCCGCGTCTGCGGACGAACCGAAGAGATCGCCTTAGTTAGTTTTATCAACTAACCAATCTCTGTTTTATTCACCGTGACCTAGGGCGCCACGGCAACAGGATTTTTACGCCCCTCCAACTCATCAATACGTCTGCGGCCCAGTCCCCATCAGGTTTTTAACTTAGGCGATGTCACCTAGTTACGGCCTGCAACGTCGATTTCCAGCCGAAGTTTCCCGAGCGAAGTAAGCGATTTGTCACAGAGACTGCGCGATTGGACACGGGAAGGCAAAACACGGCCAGATCGACGCGCGCATGAGCAGCCACGCGAAGTCTGCCGATCTCCTCTTGAGGCAACGGAATCCGCTATTTCTCAATGATTAGATGGCATCTTCAAAGAAGAGCACGAAGTTCTCAACGAGACGCATTTACATTCATTACGGCTCTATTTTTCAGGCCGAAATGGTTTTTGTTTCCGTCACTTGCATGGGTTCCGGTGACGCCTCGAACGAGCGATCGAGGGGCGGGCGAAGGCCTCGGCGACCGAAGTGGAGAGCTGATCCGCAGTACGCAGATCACGCGGCGCGCATAAAGGGCGCCGGCGCGGTCGCTGTCTCGACAAGGACAGCCTTTGACTAACGGACAGTGGATTTTCCGGTTCCCGATTCCGCCGATCGCGGCACCGGGCAGCGCCTTCAGTCCGAAGTCACCAGCTTGCGGGTCCGGCGATAGAGCGCATGAACCAGGACGAAGAACAGCAGCGTGCCACCGACGAGCGCCGGTCCGGCGAAGCCGTCGCCTACCAGGGCCAAAGGCGCGTCGCTGCCCGAAGCCGCAACGATCCCGGCGAAACCGACGCCCCAGAGGCTTTCGCCCACGATAAGGCCCGTCGCCGTGAGCACGCCCATGCGCTCGGCGAATTCGGGATCGCGCTGCTTCCCGGCCCAGCGGTCGTAGAAGAAGCCCAGCACCGATCCGATCACGGTCGGCAGGATCACGCTCATCGGCAGGTAGATGCCGATACCGACGCCGAGCGGCGGCAGGCGCAGGCGGCCCATGGCGCCCAGCACTTCGTCGATCACGATGAAGGCCACGCCGGCAGCAGCGCCCCAACCGATCATCGTCCAGTTGAGATTGCCGCCGAGCACGCCCTTGGCCAGGGTCGAGATCAGCGCCGCCTGCGGGGCGGGCAGCGCGTTCGGGCCGGCATTGGCCGCGCCCGCAAAGCCGAAGGCGGTGTTCAGCAGGTCCAGCACCGGCGGGATCACCAGCGACCCGAACACGACGCCGATCACCAGAGCGACCTGCTGCTTCCACGGCGTCGCGCCGATCAGCTGCCCGGTCTTGAGGTCCTGGAGATTGTCGTTCGAGATCGTCGCCACGCCGAAGACGATGCCGGTGACGATCAGGGCATAGGCCACCAGCGCCTCGGTGGTTCCGGTCGGTTGATCTCGGCCGAACAGGCCCACCAGCATGAGCGAGGCCGCCACGACCGAGAGGATGCCGATGCCCGAAACGGGCGAGTTGGACGCACCGATCAGGCCCGCCATATAACCGCAGACCGCCGCGATCAGCAGGCCGATCACCAGAATGAAGGCCAGCGCGCCGGAAATCAGCAGCATTTCGGAGCCTGCCAGCGGTCCGCTGCCGATGACGCTCCACAGCAGCACCGCGATGGGAACCAGCATGGCGAGCGTGCCGATGAAGACGATGGAGATCGGCAGGTCCTGCTCCTCTACCGCCAGCTTCTCGCCCGCCTGGCGCGCACGGCTGGCGGCAAGGGCGGAACGCACGCCGCCGATGACCGGTCCGGCGATGCGCAGCAAGGTCCAGACGGCAGCCACGCCGATCACGCCGGCGCCGAAGAAGCGGACGTTTTCGGAGAACACGGTGGAAGCCCAGACTTCCGCCCCGCCCGGCAGCGGGTTCTGCGCGGTCAGGATCGGCAGGAGCACCCACCAGCCCACCACGAGGCCGAGGAACATGGCCATGCCGACCGAAATGCCCACGAGGTGCCCCACGCCCATCAGGGCGAAGGAAAGGCCGCCGGAAATGCCGGTCGCACCGGGCCCGGCGCGGAACCAGACCGAGGCTTCCGCCACGGCAAGGCGCGTCTGGGTGAGGATCGCGAAGCCGGCGGACGCCAGCGCGTTCCACAGGAGGACGGAAAGACCCTTGGCGCTTTCCTCGGCACCTTCGCGCGATTCGGAGCCGACGCGCAGCACTTCGGCGGCGGCGTGGCCTTCGGGATAGGGCAGCGGCGTATCCAGTACCAGCGCACGGCGCAGCGGTACGGAGAACAACACACCGAGAATGCCGCCCGTCCCGGTGATCGCGGCCGTGGTCCAATAAGGGAAGCCCTGCCACCAGCCGATCATGACCAGCCCCGGCAACACGAAGATGATGGCCGCCAGCGTCCCGGCCGCACTGGCGACGGTCTGGACGATGTTGTTTTCGAAGATCGTCGAGTCCTTGAACCCGCGCAGGATCGCCATCGAGATCACGGCTGCCGGGATCGAGGTGGCGAAAGTCAGGCCAACCTTGAGGCCCAGATAGACGTTCGCCGCCGTGAAGAGCAGCGTGATCACGCCGCCGAGCAGCACCCCGCGCAGGGTCAGTTCAAGCGGCGATCCCGCGCGCGTGCTGCCAGTCTGGTTCGCCATGTTGTCCCGTTCAGCCGATCATGGGGCCCACCCGCCTTCTGCCTGGCGAGAAGGAGGCCCGATATGGAATTCTCTGCGATCTTCGGAAGTCGAAGCGGCACGCTCGCTGCCATATTGTCGCGCAGCCGTCCAGCGCGACCCGCGAACAGCGCCCGCTTTCAGGCGTCGCACGTGCCATTCGAGCAGCAAAAGCGCGGTTACCGCCACCGCCGCGCCCAGGATCATGTCGATCAGATAATGCGTGCCTTCCACCGGCGTGGACAGGAGCATCGCCCCATTCAGGGCGATCACCGGCCAGCGCAGCCCCGGAATCCGCCAGGCCGCGACGATGTAGAGCACGGCCGCGGCAGTGTGGAAACTCGGCGCCGAAACGATGCCCCGCAGATGCGCCAGGTCCACCACATGGACGCCGTGTGCCCGCAGCGCCGGGATCAGGCCGGGCTGCCAAAGCTCGCTTTCCGGCATGTAGACGATCGGCTGGTGCCACAGATGCGAGAACGGCCCCAGCGCCGGCATCAGGCTGAACACGGCCAGGGTGATGACCGCCGCCAGCCAGAAACCGGCCAGAAAGCGATAGGCCGCCTCGCGCTGTCCGGACTTTGCCGCCGACCACAGCAGCAGTGCAGGCGTGATGTAGATGCTGCGATAGGCGGTCGTCCCCAGCACCTGGAGCCAGGGATGCGCGACGACCTGGCGATAGAGCGCGAGCCAGTCGAACCCCAGCGCCTCATCGATCCGCTGCAGGGCGTCATCGGCATAACCATGCGTGAGCGCGGCGACCGGATAGCTGGCGGCCGCCCCCATCAGCGAGATCGCGGCGAACAGCGCCGCATACTCGCTGAACGCCGCACCGGCCTGCGCATGGCGCCACCGCATCCGGGGAAGGAAATGGCGGCATGCCAGCGCCAGGGCGCCCGCGAGATAGAACGGCACGTTACCCGCGCGCCAGGGGTCGATCCGCAGCCCGGCCCAGTGCAACAGCATCCCCAGAGCCACCAGGCTGAGCGCGAGGCCGACCATGAGATGGCGGCGAAGCACATCGCCCTGGCCCGATGCCGTCAGGCGCGTGGCCGGACGGACTGCCGAACGCTCCGGCAGCCTCGCCTCCACGGCGCGCGCCTCCGCTCCGTCGAGTACGGAGGGCGGCACGGGCAGAAGCGGCTGCATCAGGGTCATTGCGGTTATCCAGGGGCGCGAAGCCCACGTTTCGAAAGGATCGCGTCCAGCCCGAATTCTCCTTAAGCGGGGCTTAACTGCTATCCGGGCGGCAGATTAACTCTTCGTCATGTTCGGTTTTCCGCGAAAGGGCGGAACCTCTTCGCGACAGGGGTGTTGAGATCGGGACTGCTCAAAGAGGCAGAGACCCCGAGGGCCCAATCCCCACCCCCGACCGGGCCCCGTCACTCCATCAAGGCCGCCCCCATGCACGGTGGGCGGCCTTTCCATGTCCGGCGTGAACGGCAGGACGGGCTTTTCCGGCGATCTGGGCGGTGGGTTATGGCCGCCGACCGCTTGTTGTCGGCGCAAACCCGCTCTAGAGGCCGCGCCCGGTCCTCGCCTCTAAACAACGATGGACCGGGGGGCGGTGGCGCGCTGCGTTGCCGCCCCCTCCTCCTCGCTATCGTCTGCGGACCATGCGAAGAATACCGCGAATGTCAGAAAGAACGCGTGCCTTCGCCTTCATGGTCGGGCTCGTTCCGGGAGCGCAGCCGGTCGAGCAGATCGGGCACCAGATCGCGAAGATGGATCAGGTCGAGGCGCGATCCCACCCGCGATGCGGCAAGATCGTAAAGCCGCTGGGCATGGTCGATCAGTTCGTCGTCGGTCATCGCAGGCGCATCCTCTGTTCGGCCATCCGCGCAAGCCGCTAGTCTTCCGCCGATGCCTGCACAAGCAGGCGCCCCGCACTATCCCCTTTCACGTCGATGGATCTTGCCGCCTCCACTTGCGGCGGCGGGCGCTCAGACCCGAACGTCCAGCATCAGGTAGCCCGGATCGAAACTGCCGCGACCGGCCAGGGCGTCCCAGTTCTCCACGCGCACCCGCCCCTGCTCGAAGAGGAGGCCGCATTCCTGGCGCAAGGCGGAGACTGTGCGATTGACGTGAACGGTGGTCAGGCCCAGCGCATCGGCCATCTGGGCCTGGGTGATCGGCAGGGCGAAATCGTCCCGCGCGTCCAGCCCGTGCGCTTCCATCCGCATGCCCATCTCGCAGATCAGGTGCGCCGTGCGGGTGACGGCATCGGCCCGGCCGAGATTGGCCGTCCATTTCGCCAGGATGGAGGCATCCGTCACGGTGTCGCGCCAGAACGCCCTGGCAATCGCGGGACGGGAATCCGCAAGCCTGCGCAAGTCGCCGTGCGGAATGTGCAGCACGACCGAGGGCACCAGCGCCTGGATGCCCCAGGCAGGGAGCGGCATCGGCACCGAATGCAGATCGGCCATGTCGCCTGGAATGTGCAGCGCCGTGATCTGCCGCTTGCCGTCCGCCATCTGGTCGAACCGGGCCAGCAGGCCGTCCACCAGCAGGATCGCATGGTTCACGCCGTGGCCCGGAAGAACCAGATCCTGCCCGCGCGAGGCATGGACGCGGCGGCCGCCAAGCTGCTGCATCGCTTCCACTTCCTCGGCGGAAACCACGCTTCTCAGCTGGATACGCCTTACGAACAGAGCGACGGCATCATGACTGTGCACAGGCGTTCTCCCCGTCTGCAGGTGCGCAAATTCCATGCGGGCACAATGGATCAGTCGGCCGTAAGTTGCGTGAGATCTGCTTCCGGCCATCTCGAGCGCGCACGGCAAGGGCAGCCTCAGGATTCGTGGCCCATGATCTCGGCGTAGCGAGCCTCCGCGACGCCATAGAACGGCCCGCAATACTTCACCAGGCCCGCGCGGTCGCGGATATGCACCAGTCCGCGCTGCGCCCTGATCCAGCGCTCGGCCTCGAGGTTGTGGATGGCGTGGGTTATGCTGGCCCGGCGCACGCCGAGGATGATCGACATCGCCTCATGCGTGAGCGCAAGATCGTCGTTGCCGATGCGGTCGTGATACATCAGCAGCTTGCGCGCCAGGCGCTGCTGCACCGTGGCCCGCACGCCGGCGCTGGCGGCAAGGCTGATCTGCACGATCTGCGTCTGGATGTAACGCAGGAGGTAGCGCAGCAGCGACGGGCTCGTCTCCAGCAAAGTCTGGAATTCCCCGCGACCCAGCGAAAGCGCCTCTCCCTCGATCTGGACGCAGCTGTCCCGTTGCGGAAGCAGGGTGCAGATCGCACTGGCGCCGACGATACCCTCGCAGCCGACCACGCCGACTTCCAGCGGTATGGGAATGTCGCTGGTCTCCAGATTGGAAACCACGCCCGATTCGATGAAGTAGACCTTTTCCTGAAGTTCGCCGCGTCGCTCCAGATACTGCCGGGTGGCAAGCCACTCCCGGCGCAGCAGCGATTCGACGCGCCCGCGGTCGTCTTTCGACATGCCTAGCAACAACTTGTTGCAGGTCTTTCCCGTCTTCAATCCGCCTGTCATCGGCAGAGCCCTCCCCCTGGCCGGACCGACCAAGAGATATTCCATTTTATCAGGAAAATACAACGATCGATGCGCGCCAAGGTTCCTTGAAATGCGGCCTTCCCGACGCACCGCGCAAGTATCTGCAAAAGCACCGTATTTTTACATATACTCATTTTCGATCAGTAGAGTTACCCTTTCGGGCTACCCCAAACCACTGTACGCGGCCGTACAAAGTTTTCCTCTTTTTAAAACCGAGTGCGAACTGTAGATAAGCCCTCGCAAGAACGCCAAACGGCATACAATAATAATAAGTATACGATTATCGCCGAATGCACCGGCAAAGCGCCAGGGAATGCGCGTCCGGTCTTGCTGACTTATTGCGAGGAGGAACTGGATCGTCATGAGCATCGGCTCGAGGAGAGGGCGGACGAACCTGCGCGGATCGTCGTATGTCGCGGCACCGGCGCACCGGTCATGGTCACGCTCGGACAAGGATGGGCGTCCTTCGCTCACGCCTTCGGAATCGGCTGCCCTGCAGCAGCGGCTCTGGGCCTTGCTGGACGGAGACTAGCCGGACGCTTGAGGGCCTCGCGTCTCCGCTGGAGGCCCCGAGCACGGACGTGATGCATTCGCGACTTCGAAAGCAGCTATTGGACAGAGGATGAAGCATGATTGAGTTCTCAGGTTTCGAACAAGGCATCGATCGCGCCAGGTCCATGAGCGAACACCTCGCCTCGACCACGCGGATCGCCGCGGAACAGATGCTCGAAAACGGCCAGGAAATTCAGGCGCAGATCGTGGCCCAGGTCTCGACGGCACGCGAACGGCTGCTGACTTGCCTGGACGGAATGGCCAAGGCCGGCGATCCGGCCAGTGCATCGCAAGTCGGGGTGTCGTTCATCACCGATTCCGTGCGCGCCTATACCGAGAACATGGCGCAATGGAGCGACCTGATCCTGCGCAGCTGTCACCGCGGCCTCGATGCCGCCCAGCCGATCGCGGGCGAGCGAACCGTACCCGCCGCGTAACCGCCAGGCCCCGGCCTCTACGGGACCGATCCATCGAAATTCAAAGTGCGACCCTGACTGGGCCTCGCGCGCTGGTGCGTGCGGGGCCTCATTGTCGTGCCGAAGCGGCGCAAGCCCTGTGCGCTTCACACCTCACCCTACCCGGCGCGGCTATCGGCAATCGTTGTCAACGGTTCGTCGCAATCGCGCGACCGGGTTGGCTAACCCGATCCTATGAATAGTTCGAGCGCATCGCGGCGCCATCGAGGAAAAGGGTTCAGGGTTCGTGGAATTGTTCGGTCTTCCGCCATATGAAGGCATTGCAACGCTGGTGTTTCTGGCGCCTCCCGTGGAACTGGCGTTCCGTTCGCACCGCAACGCGAAACCCGCTTCGGTGGAATGGCTGACCCGGCAATTCGACCGTATCGCCGACGAGACCCTGCGCGCCCGTACCGCCCAGGAACTGCGCAAGCTGGTTCGCGCCACCAAGGATATCCGCCGCGCCGATTTCACCACCGCGCTTGAACGCGCCCGCGCTGCGCTGCAGTCTCCGGCCGGCGAAGAGGCAGCGCACGCCGTCAATTGACGGAACTGCCCGCGCCGGCGCGATCCTACCCCTGAGCGGCAGGCGCCTTGCGCACTTTCCCGTTTATCATGACGTGATCGAACACGATATCCTCCACGCCCTGCCCGTGGAGTTCCCCGTCGGCCAGTTGCAGAGCGAAGTTCTTCAGCAGCACGTCGCGGATTTCCGTCTGCCCCGGATTGGGCCTGATCGTGCCGAGCGCGCCGAACCGGCCGCTGATGCCGGAAAACTCCAGCCCGCGCACCCATGACATCGGCGGCGCCATGCCCTTGAGGTCGGTATACTGGCTCCAGGGCTCCACCGCCATGACCGTGCCTTCGGCATGATCCAGGCGGATGTTCCGGAAGCGGATATCCTCGTAACGCTGCGGCGTGTCGGCGCGCAGCTTGAGGCGCGCCAGCACCATCCTGCCGGTGACGCGGCAGTTCTCCATCACGACATCGCGCACGACCGTGGCCTCGCTGCCGCAGGCCAGGGCGTGATGGCCGCGCCGGAAGTGGCAGTTGCGCACGCGCAGCCCCTCCACCGGGGGACTGTCCCTGTCTTCCAGGGCATGCGGCCCCTTCGATCCCTTGGCGGCGATGCAATCGTCCGTCACCGAGAACGTGCAGCCGTCCACCGTCACTTGCCGGCAACTGTCGACATCGATGCCATCGGTGCTGGGCGCCTGGGCATAGTCGTCCGGCACTTCGAAGCGCGCATAGCGCACCAGCACATCCTCGCAGCGATAGAGGTGCAGGTTCCAGAACTGGGAATCCTTGAAGGTCACGCCTTCGACAAGGACGTTCTTCGAATTCTCGATCAGGGCCAGGCGCGCGCGCGGCAGGCCGAGGTTCGGGAATTCATCAGGAACCGGCGCGGCATTGCGCAGCTTCCAGAAGCGGTCCCAGACCGGGCGTCCCGCCCCGTCCAGCGTGCCGCTGCCGGTGATGCGCAGCCCGTGGCAGCCGTCCGCATTGATGAGCGCCGGGGTAAAGCTAGGCTCGAAATGCCCCTCGATGCGGGTGCGGCGCGGCGGGAAATTTTCCATCCGCGTGGTACAGCGCAGCACCGCTCCTTCGGCGAGATGAAGGTGGACTCTCGGCTTGAGAAACAGCGCGCCGCTGACGAAAACGCCCTTCGGCACCACCACCGTCCCGCCGCCCCGTTTGGCGAGACTGTCTATCGCCGACTGGATCGCACGGGTGTTGATGGTGACGCCATCCGCCTTTGCACCGAAGCTGACGATCGACACTGCAATGTCCGGCTCCGCCCCCGCACCGCCGGCCTGCGCCAGAAGCGGCAGCGCCAGCACGGATAACGCGAAAGTACGGCGATCGCAGTGGCTGCTGGACATTTATGCTCCCGGTTCGGGTCGAAAATCGATCCCATATGGTGTTGTCTTATTCCACCATACATGACCGCAAGCCCAAGGGAAGCCTCCGCTTCAGTCGGTGAAGGCCGCCTCCGGCACGGCATATCCGCTCTGAACCGGCGTGATCAGCCCGGACAAGTCGAAGCCTTCACGCTCGGCCGCTCCCAGGAAGTCCGCCGTCACGTCCGGCGCAAGATCGGCGGTGCGGGACAGGAGCCAGAGGTTGTCGCGATCGGGCGTGCCGACCAGCGCCACCGTATAGTCCGAGGATATCCGCAGCACCCAGTAGTCGCCCTTGGTGAAGGGGATCCAGCGCAGGAACTGGGGCAGGAAGCTGACTTTCAGGCGCGCATTGCTGCCGTCGATCGGGAAGGCCTGCCCGATCGATCGGTCCGGATTCCCGTCCTTGTCGATGCAACGGTTTTCCACCCGGACGCTGCCGTCGGGGTTGCGGGAATAAGTGGCGGTAATGTCCCGGGCTTGCGCATCCTCCCACTTGAGAGGCAAGCGGCAGATTTCGAACCATGTTCCGAGGTAGCGATCGATATCGAGCGCCGGAACGGTAGAGACTTCGCTGTCGTGGTCGGCCATGGGCTACTCCGTTTTGCGAGGAAACGAAGTGGTGCGCCGAGTTGTTCCGGCCCGCCGGAGCCGTGCTCAGCGCAATTGGCTGTCCTTGCTGCCACGCCGGTTGATGCCGGAGAAATCCGGCCGCTTGTCGCGCTGGGACTGGCAGGAAACGCATGTCCGCGCGCCGGGAAGTGCACGGCGGCGGGCGGGGGGAATGGTCTCCCCGCAGACCTCGCAATCCTCCAGCCCCTCACCCTGCGGCAATCTTGCCCGGGCGATGGAGACGGCGTCCTTGAGGCTGTCGTCGATCTGGTCCTGAACGGCGCCGTCGGGCGCCCAGCCGTTGGCCATGTGACTTTCCTTGCATCCGCCCTTCCGCCCGGTAGCGATATGGGGACGCCGGCCGGCGATTGCATCGGCTTTTCGGGAAACTGCTCTAGCTCTGGGGCTTCTGGCTGCGCAGGTAGGCGATCAGGTCCGCGCGGTCGAGCGGGTCCGGCACGCCGGGGAACTGCATCGTCGTGCCCGGAATCAGGGCAGAAGGCCCGGCGATCCAGGTGTCGAGGGTCTTCGCGTCCCAGGTTCCGCCCGCGCGCGTAAGCGCGGCGGTGTAACCGTAGCGCGTGCTGTTGGTGCCGAAACGCTTGCCGAATACCCCGAAAAGGTTGGGCCCGCCGCGGTCCATCGCGCCCTCGATCACGCTATGGCAGGCCGCGCATTGGCGGAACTTGCGCGCGCCGGAATCGGCGTCGGCCACTGTCATGAGGCGTTCGAACGAGGGATCGGGTCCGGCCGCGCGCAAGCGCTCCTCGCGCCGGTCGTCCCCGCAGCCTGACACGAGGGCGGCAGCGGCCAGCAGGACCGACAGGGCTCTTTGCCATGTCATCGCTGTCAGTCGCGGTGGAAGAACGGCGGCCGGCCGCCCAGCACGTTGCGCGCCATCTGGCCGCTGTCATGCAAGGCCAGCGCACCGCCCGGCGTCGCCTCATCCCAGAAACCGGGATCGGCATATTGGCCCAGCGCTTCCTCATATCGCCGCAGGACATCGGCCTGCACCGAAAGCATCTCGACCGCAGCACGAACCTCGGGAAAATCGTCCCCCTCGCCCGCGCGCACCATATGCGAGAGATCGGCCCGTCCCGCCGCCTCCAGATATCCCGACACGAAACTGCGCGCCATCCCGATCGCGGCGTGGCCGTAGCGGTCAGGCATCATGCTTTTCCGCCCTTGCGTTCAGGTCGGCCCAAAGCTTCTCGGTCCCGGCTTCCTGCGCCTTGTTCACGTATTGCGAGGCGACCAGCCAGCCCTTGATATATTGCAGCGGCACGATGCATCCGATCCCCAGCAGCGGGAACGAAGTCAGCAGATGGACCCAGAACGGCGGCTCGAACGCGACCTGCAGCCAGACGGCGAAGAACGTCAGCGGAAAGGCGACGATGCACAGCGAGAAGAACGCCGGGCCGTCGTCGGGTGCCGCAAAGCCGTAGTCCAATCCGCACTGGGGACAGGTATCCTGCAACTTCAGCCACTTGCGGAACATCGCGCCTTTTCCGCAGCGCGGACACAAGCCTTTCAGCCCGCAATGGAAGATCCAGCGTCCCTTGCTGGGCGGCAATGTATCCGGCTGCGTCATGGTCCGATCCGAAAAATGTCCCTGGAGTCGATATTGCATCATATGGGTTTTGTATGCATACAAAGTCAATGCAAATCACATCGCAAAAATGGTTGCCAGAGATCGACCCGGCCCTCGGGCCTGTCTACCTGGCGATATGCGCGGCCATCGGGCGCGATCTGGAGCAAGGAAGGCTCGCCCCCGGCGACCGTCTTCCCCCGCAGCGCGAATTGGCGGAAGCGCTCGGCATCGACACTGGAACGGTCACCCGCGCCTATGCCGAAGCGCGGCGGCAGGGGCTGATCGATGCCGAAGGTCGCCGCGGCAGCTTCGTGCGCAATCGGCCTGCAGGCGGCATTTCCAGCGAAGTTGCGCCTTTCGATACCGGGATGAACCTGCCCCCGGTCCCCGCTGCCGGCACTTTCGCGCGGCGCTTCGCGCAGGACCTGCAGCAGGTGCTGGACGGACCGGCTGCCGCCAATCGTCTCCAGTATCAGCCCGCAGGCGGCGCGCCCGAGGACCGGGTGGCCGGAGCGCAATGGCTCCGTGCATCGGGGATCGAGGCGAACGAGGACAATGTGGTGGTCACCAGCGGCGCGCAGACGGCGCTCCATGCCGTGGCCAGCGCCATCCTCCAGCCGGGCGACGCGGTATGCACCGGCGCTTTCGTCTATCCGGGCTGGACTGCGATCTGCCGCAGGCTGGGCATGGCCATCGTGCCCCTGACCGGCGACGAAGAGGGTATCGACCCTGACGCATTCGAACGGGCCTGCACCGCCCAGCCGATCCGCGCGCTCTATCTCGTGCCCGAGAACGACAACCCCACGACCGGCACGCTCAGCCGGCAGCGGCGCGAGCGGATCGTGGAGATCGCTCGCCGCCACGACGTTCTCCTCATCGAGGACGATCCCTACTCGCGCCTGGACAGGACCGATGTCCCCGCCCTTGCCGCGCTGGCGCCGGAGCGGACCTGGCATGTCGCCAGCCTCTCCAAGCTGATTTCGCCCGCGCTGCGGGTGGCCTACCTGCGCGCGCCGCTGCTGCGCGACGCTATGCGCCTTGCCACGGATACGCACGAGACCACGATCATGCCGCCGCCGCTCAACATGGCCGTGTGCACGCAGTGGCTGGTCGACGGCACCTGGGCCGCCCTCGTCGGCGAAGTGCGCGAGGAATGCCTGGCCCGGCAGGCCATCGTCGCTTCCACCCTGCCCGCAGGCGCCTACCGCACGGCGCCTGCGGGCTATCATCTCTGGATCCCTTTGGGGGGAGAGACTCGCGCTCACGAACTGGTGAGCGCGATGCGCCCACTCGGCATCTCGGCAGTCTCCAGCGAGCACTTCCGCGTCGATCCGGCGTGCCAGCGCCATGCCGTGCGCCTCTCGATCGGCGGCAGCGTGGACCACCCGCGCCTCCACCGCGCGCTCGAAACGGTAGACGCCCTGCTCCACCACCGCGACGGTCGGGCCAGCCCGATGGTCTGACGCCTTGCGACAAATGTCGCAGATCGCAACGCGCTAGCGATGCTGCAACTGCACATGCAATTTTGTCTATTGCGCTGCACCGCAACATGGCGCAAGAAGGACGGGCCTTTCAGGCATCCTCTCCCAAAACTTTTCAAGCCGGTCCCATGGGCCGGCTTTCTTTTTGCTGCGACTGCGTTGCGGCCGCCTCGCCATTTTTCGGCAGGGACCGGCGCCTGCTGGCAATTGTCACGGTTCGGTAACATTGGATGCCGATAGCCCGGCCATCATGACCCAAACCCGCCCCACCGCCCCTCTCGCCTATTCCCGCCGCGCCGTCATGGGAGGCGCGCTGGCCGCGGGGACGCTGTTTTCGATCGGTGCCCATGCGGCGGCCGGCCTGCCGCCGGGCCTGTTCACGCTCGGCGTAGCCTCGGGCGATCCCGAACCCGAAAGCGTGATTCTCTGGACCCGCCTCGCGCCGCAGCCCATGGCACCCGACGGCGGCATGACTTCGGCCCCGGTGGACTTGCGCTGGGAGGTTTCCGAGGATGAGCGCTTCTCGCGGATCGTGCGCTCGGGCGTGGCCCGCGCCGAGGCGCGCTGGGGCCATTCGGTCCATGTCGAGGCTGGGGGCCTGCGACCCGGCCGGGCCTATTTCTACCGCTTCATCGCCGGCGGCGACGCCAGCCCGGTGGGCCGCACGCGCACGGCCCCGGCACGCGGGGCCGCCGTTGACCGCCTGCGGCTCTGCTTCGCCTCCTGCCAGAAATACGAGGTCGGCTTCTACGCGGCCTGGCGCCATGTCGTGGAAGAAGACCCGGACCTGATCCTCTTCCTGGGCGATTACATCTACGAAGGCGCGCCCAACAAGAAGGACGCGGTTCGCCTCCACCGCAATTCCGAACCGATGGATCTTGCGGGCTATCGGGTCCGCTATGCCACCTACAAGCTCGACCCCCTGCTCCAGGCCGCCCACCACGCCGCGCCCTGGGCGCTGACCTGGGACGATCACGAGGTGGCCAACGACTATGCAGGGGCGCTGGACCAGGGCAACGGCAATCCGGCCGCATTCCTGCGCCGCCGTGCCGCCGCCTACCAAGCCTATTACGAGCACCAGCCGCTGCGGGCTCGCCCACCGCGCGGGGCGGACATGCGGCTCTATCGCACGCTCGACTGGGGAAGCCTGGCCCAGTTCCAGATCGTCGACGACCGCCAGTACCGGGGGCCGCACGCCTGCCAGCCCGAGGGCCTGATCGAGGCGCACCAGCCTTATCACAGCCGCATCGGCAATTGCGCGGACCTCTATACCCCCTACCGCACGATGCTGGGCGCGGCGCAGGAGCGTTGGCTGGACGAGCGCCTGGGCAAGAGCACTGCGCAGTGGAACCTGCTCACCCAGCAGACGCTGATGCGCCAGACGGTTCAGCATTACGAGGATGGCGCCGCGGAATACTCGGCGGACAACTGGTCCGGCTATCCTGCCGCGCGCGACCGGATCTTCCGCCGCTGGGCCGAGGCCGGAACCAGCAACCCGCTGGCTCTGGGCGGGGACATCCACGCTTTCGCCGCCGCCGACATCCACAATCCCGACCGTCCGGATGATGCGCCGATCGCCGCCGAATTCGTGGGCGGATCGATCACCTCGCTCCGGCCGGATCCGGACTTCAAGCGCCTGGCCGCCACCAACGGGCTGGCCTTCGCGGAGAACGACGTGCGCGGCTACGGCCGGATCGACATCGATGCCCGCGGGGCTGCCGTCACTTATCGCGGACTGGCGGACGCCCGGCGCGAGGATTCGGGGATTGCCGACATTGCCCGCTTCTCGCTGGAAGCCGGCAAGCCCGGCCTTCACGTGGAAAGCGTCGGGTAGCCGGCGGCTAACAGGGTTCGAGGGCTCCGGTGACGTGCGTGCCCGGCCGCAGCCGGACGGTCATGAGCGCGAGGCCGAGGCACAAGGTGGCCATCAGCCACCATGCGGGGGTCAAGTCGGCAAGGTGCTGGCGCAGCACGCCCGCGATGAGGGGCAGGAAGGCAGCCAACCAGCACGCCATCGTCAGCGGCCTCGATGCGTTTGAACAAGTGCAGCTCAGCGTGCTGCTCGCCAAATTGCTGGCGACCGCGGACTAAGCGCGCGGCGCGCAAGGGGGCAAGGATCGGGCACTATCCCGCCGCAACGTCCCTGTCCGACGGTCAGGAACTTCCAGCGCCAGAGCGCCCTGCCAGCGCGAGATGAGGGCTGCGAACATCCGGTCAGGTGCGCGGTTCCGGCATGATCCTAGAGACAGCTGCGAACCAGGGCCCGCCGCAAGATCTTGTCCTCCAGCGAGTAGTACAGCCAGATATCGTCCCCGATCACGAGGCAGGAGGCCGCGAAGGCGATGTCGGTCGCATCGCGGCTCCTTGCCGGAGGCGGCATGATGAGCGGTTCGAGGCCGCGTCCGGTCACTTTGCCGAAGTCGGGGGAGAAACTGATCCAGCCGATCCGCCACCGGGCGTCCATCGTGGCGCCGTTGTAGAACATCACCGGGTCGCGCCCGTCCTGCTGAACGATCGGGCCGGTCGACAAGTGCCAGTTGTCCCAGCCCTCTTCACGGATCGAAAAGGGGTCCTCCACCACGGTCCAAGGCCCCTCCACCGTCGGGCCGATCGCCATTCCGATCCGCGAGGCATTGTCCTTGGCATATTCGTAGAACAGCCTGAAGCAGCCGTCCGTCCCCTGCGCGAGGGTCGCTTCCTTGATATTGCCCTCGCCGCGCGGCGCCGTGAGCATGACTCGCTGCTCGTGAAGATCCGTGACCGCCGGCCCTTTGGCCACCAGCAGCGAGCCTTGCTGACGTGCGGCGTCTACCCCGGTGTAGAAAACGAGATAGGCGCCGTCCTCGCCCCGCACGACCGTCGGGTCCTCGCATCCGCCAGCGTCGTCGGGGTTGGGCCCCGGTATGATCGCCGGAGTTTCGCGCATCCGGAAATGCAATCCGTCGTCGGAATCGCCGCCCCAGATGACGCCGGTAGGGTCGGCTGGACCCAGCGGGTTTGGCAGCACGCGGACGAGCATTCGATATGTCTCTCCTTCCGTCCAGACGAACGGGCTCATCAGATCGTAATGGGCGAGCCGCCCCTCGGGCCCCGCCACGTCGAGCGTCACATCCTCCAGCGCCTCCACCACATAAGCGACCATGGGCTCAGGCTCCCTGGGCGACGGTGAGCGACAGGGCTCCGTCGATCGTCACGGTCGTTCCGGTGATGTAATCGGCGGCGGGCGAGAGCAGGAACAGGATGAGATCGGCAACTTCTTCCGGCGTGCCGGCCCGGCCCCAGGGTATCGCGGCCTCCTTTCGCTGCAACTCGTCCGGATGGTCCAGCGCGCTCTGGTTCATCGGCGTCAGGATCATGCCGGGGGCAATGCCGTTTACCGCGATATGCTTCGGCGCCAGTTCGAGCGCGAGCGTGGCGGTCAATTGTGCCAGCCCGCCCTTGGCGGCGTCGTAATCCGCCCCGCCTGGACGCGGCGCGCGTTCGTGGATCGACGACACGTTGACGATCCGGCCCCCGCGTCCCGCATCTTCCAGAGCACGCACCATCCGGCGGCAGCTCAGGAAAGGTCCGTAGAGATCGACGCGGACAAGCCGGTCGAACTGAGCCAGCGCCATGTCCCGCAGCATGACGCCGGACATGTTCAGACCGGCAGAGTTGATGAGGAGATCGACGGTACCGAACCGCTGTTCGGCCATCGTGAAGAGGTTCTCCACGGCCTGCTCGTCGCTGACATCCGCCTTTATTGCCGCTGCCTGGCCCCCGTCCTGGGCAATGGCGGAGACAACGGCATCGGCCGCTTCCGCATCTTCGAAGAAAGTCAGCACCACGGGAACGCCGCGTTTCCCCAGCTTCAGGGCGGTGGCACGGCCGATGCCGGATTCGCCGCCCGTCACGATTGCAACCGAGGTCTCTTCGAAGGGAATGCCGAGATGTGTCATGCAATCGGCAACACCTGAAAAGACCGGGAGTGCCGTCCCATGTCGAGCAGCGCGCAAAAAGTAGCGACGGCGCCTGTCAGAACATCGCGCGCGCGCCGAAGACCGCCGAAACGCCCGAGACGCCCTCGCCCGCGGCACGCGCGAATTCGGCAGTCCCGCCCAGCTTGCGCTCCCAGTTCACGCCCACATAGGGTGCGAGGGAACGATTGCGCTCGTAGCGCAGCCGCAAGCCCAGTTCGAGCCGTTCGAAACCAGCGCCCACATTCAGTTCCGGCACGTCCTGGAAGGCGAAATCCACTTCGGCTTCGGGCTCGAGCACCAGCGACTGGGTGATCCGCTGGGTATAGCCCGCCTTGCCGCGCGCGTGGATGTCGCCCTTGTTCGAGACCAGCAGCTGGCCTTCCAGTTCGAACCAGTAAGGTGCCAGTCCCTCGATGCCGAGCAAGGCGTAAGTGCGCCGCGGATCGGGCCGGAAGTCCTGCCGCATGCCCAGTTGCAGATTGAACCACGGGTCCAGCGCATGACGCCAATAGGCGCCCAGTTCGATGCGCTCGGCCCGTTCGCCGAACAGGCCTTCACCCTCGCTGGCCAGCACCACGCGGTCGATATCGCCCCCGTACCAGGCCTGTCCTTCCCAACCGAAGCCGTCGCCGCCCTTGCCCGACCGCCATTCGAGCTGATCGACCTGAAGCGCGAATGTGCTGAACGTCATTTCCTTCACCATTGCCGCACGCGACACCGCCATGCGCGCAGGCGGGAAGAAGCGATCGGCGGGAAAATCGGTTGGCACCGGCGGCGGCGGAGCATCGCCCGGTTCGTCGGAGGCGTTGACTTTGGGCATGGCATGCGCGGCGTGATCCATTCCGTTCATGTCACCCGCGCTCATGTCCATCTGCGCATGATCCATGGAGCCGTGATCGCTTCCGGCATGTCGTTCGGCCTGCGGTGCTGTTGCATCGGTTTCCTGCGCCTGCGCCTGCGCCTGCGCGTGCAGCGCCAGCATGGCACCGGGCAGCAACAGCGCGGCAAGGATCGGGAAGCGCCTCGTCATCAGGCTTCCTCCGCCCTGCGTACCGTCACGACGCGCATCATCCCTGCGTGCATGTGGAGCAGCATGTGGCAATGGAAGGCCCAGTCTCCCTCGCCGTCGGCCGTGAGGTCGAAGGAGACCTTGCCGCCGGGCAGCACGTTGACGGTATGCTTGCGCGCCCGGTGCCCCGGCTCTCCGCTGACGAGTTCGAAGAAATGGCCGTGCAGGTGGATGGGGTGCGGCATCATCGTGTCGTTGACCAGGTTGACGCGCACGCGTTCACCCAGACGGAACGGGATCGGCGCCGGGTTTTCCGACATCGCCTCGCCGTCCATGGACCACATGTAGCGCTCCATGTTTGCGGTGAGGTGGACGTCGATCTGGCGGCTCGGCGTGCGCGGATCGGGATTGGCGTCGCGTGCGCGCAGTTGCGCATATGTCAGGACGCGGTGTTCCACCGTTTCCAGGCCGGTCGGCCGGTCGGCAAGGCGGTCGACCGGCATGGGAGACAGCATCGCGACCCCCGGGCCCATCTTCACGCCCGGCGCGGCGGACGGGTCGCGCATTGACATCGAGTGACCCTCCATGTGGCCGGTCATTTCGCCGGACGCCGGCTGGCTGAGGTCGATGACGCCGCCGGCTCCCATATCCATGCCGGACATATCCATACCCATGTCGCGCATGGTGAGCACCGGGCGGGCGCGCAGCTTCGGCGCCTCGGCCACCAGGCCCGGCCGCTGCGCCAGCGTGGCGCGGACGAGGCCGGAACGGTCTATCGCCTCCGCCACGATGGCATGGCTTGGGGCCGTCCCCGGCTCGACGATGAAATCGTAAGTCTCGGCAATGGCGATCTGGACTTCGTCGGTCTCGACCGGCTGCACGGGATTGCCGTCCGCCGCCACCACGGTCAGCGGCAGGCCGGGAATGCGGAAATTGAAATTGGTCATCGAAGAGGCATTGATGACGCGCAGGCGCACTCTCTCGCCCGGCGCGAAGAGCCCGGTCCAGTTCTCGGCATGGCCGTGGCCGTTGATGAGGAAGCTGTAAGTGGAGCCGGTCACGTCCGAAATGTCAGTGGCATCCATCCGCATCTGCGCCCAGGCGAGCCGCTCGGCCAGGGTCTGGTCCCGCCCGGCGAGCAGGCCCGATAGCGTCTGCCTCTGCCGGTTGAAATAGCCGCCCTGCATCTTGAGCCGGCGCATCTGCTCGTGCGGATGGATCGGACTCCAGTCCGACAGCACCAGCACATGCTCGCGGTCGCAAGCCAGCGGATCGACGCCTACAGGATCGATCACGATGGGCCCGAACAGCCCTTCGGCTTCCTGCATGCCGGAGTGCGAATGGTACCAGAACGTGCCGGAATGGGTGAGCGGGAACTCGTAGAGGAAAGTCTCGCCCGGTTCGATGCCGGGGAAGCTGACGCCGGGAACGCCGTCCATCTGGAACGGTACGAGCAGACCGTGCCAGTGGATGGAACTTTGCACCTTCAGGCGATTGGTGACGGCGATCCGCACCTTGCTGCCTTCCCGCAGGCGCAGCAGCGGCGCGGGCAGCGTGCCGTTCACAGTCGCGGCATGGGCAGAGCGGCCTCCGGTGGTGAAGTGGCTCTCGCCGATCTCCAGCGCGATGCTGTCTCCGGAGAGCACTTCCGATCCCGGGCGGGCGTGAGCCAGTCCGGCCGTACCGCTGCGCGCCCAGGCGGGAAACATGCCGAGCGTTCCGGCCACGGCACCGCCGAGAGCGAGAAAACGCCTGCGTTCCAGCAGGAGGCGAAACTGACTATCGTGGAGCGACATGCACCCGATACGCGGCGCGGCGCCCTATCCCTCGGACAGAAACGACAATTTCTGCCGCGCGCGGTAGATCCGCGTTTCCACGGCCTTGCGGCTGATGCCCAGGATCGCGGCGGCCTCTTCCTGAGAAAGCCCCTCCACGGCGCAGAGCAGCAACGGCTCCTTCAGGGCATCGGGCAGTGCGGCAACGGCAGCGTGAATGCGCCCCACCGCGCGGCGGGAGGAGAGCGTTTCCTCCGGGCCGGGCGCCGGGTCGACAAGGCCGGTCGCCGCCTCGATCGGCAGGGCGAAAGCGAAGAAGCGCCGCACTTTGCGCCGGCGCGCCCAGTCGTGGCATTTGTTGAGGGCGATGCGCAGGATCCACCCGCGAAACGGACGTGCCGGATCGTAACGGCGCAGCGCCAGGAAGGCGGCGACGAAGCTCTCCTGCGTCACGTCGAGCGCATCGGCCTCGTTGCCGAGATGGCCGCGCACCATGCGGAACACCGCGTCGCGGTGCCCCTCCATCAGCGCGGAAAAACCGGCCTGCCGCCCGGCCAGCGCCGCCGCGGCCGCTTCGGCCTCCCAGCGGACCGCTTTCGTGGCTGCCCCGGACACGCCGGGTCAGTCCTGCGGCGCGGTGGTCAATGCCTGGGCGACGGCCCGGTCGAAGCGAGCGGTCTGGTCGGCGCGCAGCACCGCGCGCATGGCGAAGACGTGCCGGAGCGTGGCTTTCTGCAATTCGCCCATCGCGACGTGCGAACGGTCGACCGCTTTCTCCACGTCCGGGCCATAGGCATGTTCATGTGCGATGGCGCGGGCGAGATCGGCGTTGGCAGCCGTCAATTCGCCTTCGAGCTGCTTCCGCCGCCCGGCAAAATCCTGCTCCAATCCGTCTATCCGCCGCTTCTGGCCAGCGTCCAGATCGAGTTCGCCGTGGAGCAAGGCGTGAATGCGGCTTTCGTCCGGCGCATCGGCGCGCAACTTCTGGCCGATCCACAAGGCGGCCAGCGCCACCAGGAAGGACAGCAGGGCGACAAGTCCATAGCGATAGGCCTGCCGCACGATCAGGAGGCCAGCAAGTGCGAAGGAGCAGCCGCCGGCATGCCCAGCAGCGGTTCGACATGGGCATGGCGATGCTGCGTCTGTGCCAGCGGCATCGACAAGCCGCCCCAGAGCCCGACCACCGCCGCCACGCCGCAGGCCAGCACGAAGCCGCGCCGCGCCGACAGTCGCTCCCGTCCGGCGGCCAGGCCTGCCATGACCGGCCCCTCCAGCCCGCCGAGCGCCGCGGGCACGGATTCCCGGCGCAGCCGCGCCAGCATGTCGTCGAGTTCGTTCATCGGCCCGGTTCCATTTCCAACCTTCTGCTCGCGATACGCACGGGCGTAGCGCATCCCTTGAAGGCCGCGGGTAAAAATTCCTGCCGAGCGCGCAAGGGATCGGCTGAGGCCCTGCGTATGGTTTCAGGCAAGCCGGAGCAAGCAGCATCGCCCGGCCCCCTTATCGGAGCTTTCATGCGTTTTCCTGCATTCCCGCTTTCCCTGCGATCCGTCCTGGCCCTGCACCTTGCCCTGGGCGCGGCCGGGCTGGCACCCGCGGCATTCGCCCGCCCCGCCCTCGTCGCCGCCGATCCCGCTGCCGATGCCGCCGTGACCAAGCCGACTGTCCTGACCCTGACGTTCTCCGAAGCGCTCGACGCGCCGCTCTCGGGACTGGACCTTGTCATGACCGCGATGCCCGGCATGGCCCACCATCAGCCGATGCCGATCAAGGGCTTCCCGGTGAAGGTCGAAGACCGCAGGATCGCCGCCGCTCTGCCCCGCGCCCTGCCGGCCGGCACTTACCTCCTGACCTGGCATGCCGCCGGCGCCGATCGCGACGGTGCCACGGGCAGCTACAGCTTCACTGTGCGTTGAGCCTCTGTTCCGGCGCGGCGAATTGGGGCACAGTCACCCCATGGCCGCGCTGAGGATTCCCGGGCCCACCCAAGCCCTGCGCAACCTGCTCGTGCGGCAGGTTCGCGCCGTGTTCAACGATCGCAGCAAGGGCGAAACGCCCGTCGTGCCCTCCCGGCATGCCCTGTTCGAACCGGACAGCCCCATCCGCATGGTGCATGCCGATGTCGTGGCGATGATGGTGGGCGGCATGCGCGCCCTGCTGCTGCAGATGCTCCATCCGGCCGCGCTCCAGGGGGTGCTGGACCATTCCGATTTCCGGGAAGACGTGGAAGGCCGCCTGCGCCGCACCGCGCGCTTCATCGCCGTGACCACCTATGGCCACCGGGACGAGGCGGCACGCATGGTGGGGGTGGTGAACGCCATCCATTCGCGCGTCATGGGGACCCTGCCAGACGGCACGGCTTATGCGGCCACCGATCCGCGTGTGCTCGCCTGGGTGCATCTGGCGGAGGCGACCAGCTTCCTCGAAGCCTTTCTCGCCTACGGCAACCCCGCGATGCCACCCGAGGAGCAGGACCGCTATTTCGAGCAAAGCGCCGTGGTCGCCGAGATGCTGGGCGCCGCGCCGGTCCCGCGCGATCGCGCGGAAGCGGCGGCGCTGATGTCGGAAATGCGCCAGGACCTGCGCGGCAGCGCGTCAGCCCGCGAGGTTGCCGCGTTCCTGCTGGAGGGAGAGGGAGCACGGCGGCCCGGCACCGCCATGCGCGCGCTGGGCGCGGCGGCCGTCGACCTGCTGCCGCCCTTCGCCCGCACGATGCTGGAACTGCAGCGGCCGGGCCTCTCGGCCATTCCCGCACTGGCCGGAACCCGCGCCATGGCCGGCGCCATTCGCTGGGCCTTCGCGGGGAGCCGCTAAGCGCAGCGCAGGCGGCGCGCGAGGAACGGCGCCCTGCGCGGGCCGAACGGTCGGCCGGCGGGGATATATCGCGCTTCCGCCCGCGTTCTTCTTCCATGTCCGACCAGCTCGCGTCCGACAAGCTCGTCACAGAAAAGGAAGTTCACATGGCAGATCTCAGCGCAATCGCCGAACACATGGAAATCATCGGCGCCGACGGCGTCCACATCGGCACCGTCGATCATGTCGAGGGCGACCGGATCAAGATGACCAAGGCCGACAGCGGCTCCCACGGCAGCCACCACCACTACATCCCGGGCGGACTGGTCGCTGCGGTGTCGGACGGACAAGTCCGCCTCTCGGCCGCGGGCGACGTGGCGCTCCTGTTCGAAGAGGAACAGGGCGGCGAAGCCATTTCCGATCATCGCGCCTGATCGGCGCAATACGCCGGATCAAGCTGCGCGATCAGGCAGCGAGAGGCAGTTCGCGTGCGGCGGCAGGAGCTTCGGCTTCGGTCGCCGCAGGCGTTTCGGCCTGGGCAGTGGCCTGCGCCAGCGCGGGGATGTGGCGTTCGGCCATGACGACATCACGGCGATAGGCGAAATAGAGCGAAACAAGCGAGAACATCGGGAATACCTTTAGCGTGCAGCGCAGTGCTGCATTGCAACATTCCCGCTATGTGATCTCAACTTGCGCTTGCTGCAAATGCAAGCACTTCGCTTGTGGTTGCATATTGCGCAATTGGAAGCCGGTGCGGTTGTAGAGATGTCGCACCCGGCGCCGCCATTCTCGGCGAGGTGCCGCAATTGACGCTGATGCAAGCGTGATGGCGCAAACCGGGGCACCTGAGGCCACTTGCCGATTGCACATCGGCCCCCTCCTGAAGAATGAGGGGATGCTTTTGCCGGATAAAACCCCGCCGCTTTAAAGGTTTTGAGCGGCAAAAAATCGGCTTGGTGCCGCGAAAACTTCGACCACGGCCCAAGATTGCGTAAAACGCAATTTTGCATGTGCGAAGCGAAACAGACCGGCAATCTTTGCGAGTCGACCGCCGCGCCGGGTGGGCGCGGCGGTCCTCGGCTTATTCCTCGTCCGGATAAGGGCCCTTGCCGCCATCCTTGATAAGCTGGTCCACGCGCTGATCGATCAGCGGCAGCGGCACGCCGCCCAGTTCCAGCACGGCGTCATGGAAGGCGCGGATATTGAACTTGGGACCAAGCGCGGTCTCCGCCTTCTTGCGCGCGTCCACGAAGGCGAGTTGGCCCATGTAGTAGGACAGGGCCTGCCCAGGCCAGGAGATGTAGCGGTCCACCTCGGTCTCGATCTCGTGATCGGAAAGCGCCGTGTTGTCGCGCAAGTATTGCTGAGCCTGCTCGCGGGTCCAGCCCATGGCGTGGATACCGGTATCGACCACCAGGCGCGAGGCGCGCCAGGCCTGGTAGCTGAGCATGCCGAAGCGGTCGTAGGGCGTTTCGTACATGCCCATGTCCTCGCCCAGCGCCTCGCAATAGAGCGCCCAGCCTTCGCCGTAGGCCGAGAGGTAGCTGTCGCGGCGGAAGGCCGGCAGGTCCTTGTTCTCCATCGCCAGCGGCATCTGCATGGCATGGCCCGGCGCGGATTCGTGCAGGGTCAGCGCGATCTGCGAATAGAACGGGCGACTGGGCAGGTCGTAGGTGTTGACCAGATAGATGCCGGGACCGCCGCGGCCGCCGGTGTAGAAGGGCGCGATGTCGTCCGGCACCGGCTTGATGGCAAAGCGGCTGCGCGGCATGTGGCCGAAGAACTGGTCCGCCTTGCCGTCGAAGGTCTTGGCGATCCAGGCGGCGCGATAGAGCAACTCGTTCGGGGTCTTGGGATAGAACTGCGGATCGGTGCGCAGGAAGTGCAGGAACGCCTTGAGGTCGCCCTTGAACTCCACCTGCTGCATCACTTCGGCCATCTGCGAACGGATGCGCGCCATTTCGCTGAGGCCGATCTGGTGGATCTGCTCCGGCGTCCTGTCGAGCGTGACGAACTCGGCGATCTTCGACTGGTAATAGGCCTTGCCGTCCGGCAGGTCGTAGGCCGCCAGCGACTTGCGCGCGCCGACCTCGTATTCACTGCGCATGAAGGTGAGCAGCTTGGCATGGGCCGGCACGACGCCGCCGGAAATGAGCGTGCGGGCCTCGGCGCGCAGCTTTTCCTGCTCGGCGGCAGGGATCGTCGAAGGCAGCTTGCGCAGCGGCTCATAGAACGGCGAGGCTTCCGCCGTCTTGGCCTGGACCACCAGCTCGATGCCCTTGTCACGCCCGGTCAACGTCACTTGCGGGCCGGTGAAGCCGCGCTTCAAGCCCGCGCGCATGTTCTCGATCTGCTGGTCGTAATAGCGCGGGATCTCGCGCAGCATCGCCAGGTAGTTCTCGGCAGCGGCCTGGTCCTTGACCGGATTGCGCGCCCAGTCGGCCAGATCGCCCCAGAAGCTGGTGTCGGCGTTGAACGGCTTCTCGTAATCGCGGAATCGCTGCGAGGCGAGGAACGCGTCGACCTGGCCCTTGTAGACGGCAAAGTTCACGCGGTTGGCGGGCGAGAGCTGCTTCTGGTCGATGGCGGCAAGCTGGCCTTCCACCTGCTCCCAGCGCGCGAGGCGTTCGGCCTGCGCCTTGGGGCCGAGGTCGGGCAGGGTGACCTTGCAGTCCTTCGGCGTGTCCTCGCAGGGCGCGAACTGGCCCTGGCGCCAGGTATATTCCGCCGTGTAGACCGCCTCGAACGCCTGGTCGGCGGTCTGCTTCACGGCATGCTGGGCGGCAGGAGCGGCGGCAACCATGGAGGGCGAGGCGGCCAGAGCGGCGCCGGCCAGCAACATGGCCCGGCCAACCGAATTCTTCACGTCATTTCCCCTTTCGAGAACCTCGAGAATGTCCTGGTGGAGCTTCGCCGGAATGCGCAGCCCCTCCTTGTCGGATCGCGCGCGCGCGATCAGGCGGCGCGATCCCGGCAGGCGCGCGCCCTGCCCTTCGATCATGTCGAACATGGCTTCGGCGCGGCGCAGATGCTCCTCCACACCCGCGCCAAGGAAGCCCGCCGGGTCGATGGCGATGATGAATTCGCCGCCGATGGGAGAGCCGCCGCGGTCCTGATCGGCCGCCATCGATTCCGCGCTGGTCATGTCGCCGATCAGCGGACCTGCCAGCAGTTCGACCATCGCCGCAAGCGCCGAGCCCTTGTGGCCGCCGAAGGTGCGCATGGCGCCGTCGAGCACGGCCTTGGCATCGCTCGACGGATTGCCGTCCGCGTCATAGCCCCAGTCGAGCGGGATTTCCTTGCCCGCGCGGCGGTGCAGTTCGATCTCGCCGCGCGCAACCGCGCTGGTGGCGAAGTCGAACACGAAAGGCGCGCGATCTGGACGCGGCCAGCCGAAAGCGATCGGATTGGTGCCGAACACCGGCTTGGTCCCGCCCGCAGGCGCGACCCAGGAATGGCTTGGCGTGAAGGCAAAGGCGACGAGCCCCTGCTCGGCCAGCGCCTCGACCTCGGGCCAGAGCGCGGCAAAGTGGACGACATTGTTCAGCGCCATGGCGGCGATGCCGAACTTCCGTGCCTTCTCGACCAAGAGCGGCATGCCGCGCTCGAAGGGAAGCTGGGCGAAACCGCCCTTGCCGTCCACGCGCACCAGCGCCTGGGCAGGCTCGCTCACTTCCGGCACGGCATCGGGCACCACCACCCCGCGCTCGACCGAATTGGCGGCGACGAGGAGGCGGTAAAGCCCGTGCGAGGTGCAGCCGTCCCGCTCGCCCGACACCATGGTGTGGGCGACCGCGGCGGCATGATCGGGCGCAAGACCCCAGGCTTCGAGCACCGTGCGGGCGAGTTCGTCCGCCTCGGCTATCGTCAGGGCAACGTCTTCACTCAAGGACAGGCTCATTTCTTCTCGGTAAACAGGCGCACGCCGAAGACCGGACCGGCCGAGCTGCGATCATGCGGCACGAAGCGCACCTTCACGCTGCTCTTGCCCTTGGTGAGCGCCTCGGGCAGCGGATAATCGACATCGAAGAACTTGCCCGCCGCATCGTTGTCGAGCTTCTGGGTGGCGATCTTCACGTTATCGACCAGGATGTCGAACACCCGCGAACGCTCGCTGCCCCAGTAGCTCGCCTGAAGCAGCAGCGGGCCCGGCTTCACCTTCATCTTGAACTCGAAGAAGCCGCCTGAGCGGGCATCGCGTCCATTGCGGCCACGATAGGAGACCGGATAGGAGATTTCCGAGGTCAGCTCGTGGTCGCGCTCAGGCTGCATTTCGCCCAGGTGCATGATGTCGATCGAGCGGGCGGCGAGGTCCTTCTGGCGTGCCTGTTCGGCCAGGAACGCGGCTTCTTCCGTCTTCCAGCCGCTTTCGGTGAAGCGCTTGAAGTAGACGGCGCTGCGGCGGTCGTACTGGCTGTAGAACGGCGCGAACATGCGGTCGCCCGGACGGATGATGCCGGTGGTCTGATAACGCGGACGGTCCGAGACCATCGGCGCGAAAGCGGCCAGCGGGTTGTCGCCCACCATCGCGGGCTCCACCCCGGTGAACTCCATTTCGGCCGGGCCGAGATCGGCGGCCATGACCATCGGGCCGCGCACCACGGCCACCACGTCCTGCGAGCCCTGCGCGGTTTCAAGGCGCAGTTCCAGCGGCAGGTTGAGCGCGATCACGTCGCCCTTCTTCCAGCGGCGGTCGATCACGGCATAGCCGCCGACCGGCGTGGCGGGCACCGGAGCGCCGTTGACAGTGATGGTGGCCTTGCCGTTCGACCAGCCCGGAATGCGCAGCGCCACGGCGAACTTGCCCTGCTTCACCGCGTCCAGCGTGATCTTCACGTCCGACTTGAAGGGATATTCGGTGGCGATGGTGAAGGCCGCGCCCTTGGCCTTCCACTGCCCGGTCGAGGGGATGTAGAGGTTGACGAAGAAGGTATCATCGCCTTCCCAGAAGATGGAATCGCCGTGCTTGGAATGGCTTTCCATGCCCGAGCCCACGCAGCACCAGAAGGCTTCCTCGCCCGGGCCCGAATAGCCGCGCGGGGCGCCGCTCATCATCGGGGTCATGTACGTGAAGCCGCCCGTCTCGGGGTTCTGCGCCGACATGACGTGGTTGAGGTGCGCGCGTTCGTAATAGTCGAACAGCGCGCCGTCCGGCTGCCACGCGTAGAGCTGACGGGTCAGCTTGAGCATGTTGTAGGTGTTGCAATGCTCGCAGGTGGATTCCGTGAGGTGCAACGCGACGGTATCGGGCTCGAAGAAATACTCGCGGTCGGCATTGCCGCCGATCACGTAGCTGTGATGCTGGGTCACGCGTTCCCAGAAGAAGCGGGCGGCGCGGCCCGGCTCGTCCTTGCCGGTCAGCTCGTGGATGCGCGCCAGGCCGATCAGCTTGGGCACCTGCGTATTGGCGTGGAAGTTGGAGAGCTTGTCCTCCTGCGCCACCAGCGGGTCGAGCACCTTCTTGTCGTAGATGCGTTCCGCCACCTTGAGCCAGCGCAGGTCGCCGGTCTGGGCGTAGAGTTCGGCATAGCTTTCGTTGAGCCCGCCATATTCGCAGCCCAGAAGTTCCTGCATCTGCTTGTCGTCAAGCGCGGCGAAGACCTTCTCGAAGTACCCGCCGAGGCCGATGACCACATCCAGCGCCTTGGCATTGCCCCAGGCCGAATGGATATCGAGCAGGCCGGCGAAGTACTTGTGCACGGTGTAGAGCGGCGACCACGATCCGTTGAGGTCGAACCCGCCGGACTTGATCTCGCCGCGCATGACCTCGGGGAAGATTTCCTGCCCGTCGACGACCTTGCCGTCCTTGGTCTTGCGGCCGAGCGCGCCGATGTAGCCGTCCGTGCGCTGCGCCTGACACAGCGCCAGTTCGTCGACGATATAGTCGGCGCGGCGGCGGCATTCGGGGTTGCCCGTCTGCTGCCAGGTCAGCACCAGCGCGGTCATGTAGTGGCCCAGCGTATGGCCGGCGATGGTATCGGATTCCCAGCCGCCGTAGATCGGCGCCTTGGGCTCCAGCCCGGCGTACTTGCGGAAGTTGTGCAGGAAGCGATCGGGGCTGAGCGACATCAGGTAGTCGACATTGACTTCCACCGCCGTGGCATAGTCCGACGGCGCCAGGCGCACGTCGGTCAGCGGCAGCGGCTTCGCCTTGATCGGCAGCTTGGGAGCGACGACGGCCGCAAAGCCCTTGAGAGGGACAGAGCAAATAGCCAGCGCCGCCACGCCAGCCATCCATTCGCGCCGATTGGCCTGCATTTTAAAACCCCTATCGAATATCGTATACGGTATTGATAGAACGAGGGGGTCTGGAGTCAATCCTTTCTTTGCAGCAATTCCGTCACGACTTCAGCGGCGCAGTGCCACTTGGGTATCGGCATGGGCGAGTTCGATCAGCGTGATCATCGCCTTGCGGGCCTTTGCAGGATTGCCCTCGGCGATCTGGGCATAGAGCGCGTGATGCTCGGGCATGGGATCGCGCGGGCTGTCCTGCATGCCGTGCTTGATCGCCGTCGTCGAGGCGATGGCGGTCGAGATCGAGTTCGACAGCGCCAGCAGCATTTCGTTGCGGGTGGCCTCCATCAGCAGTTCGTGGAAGCGGATGTCCGCCGCCCGGCCCTTGGGGCTGGTGAGGGTATAGCGCTCCATCGAATCCAGCGCGTTGGCCATGTCCAGCAATTGCCGCTCGTCTCGCCGCAGGGCAGCCATTTCCGCTGCTTGCGGCTCCACCACCATGCGCAGTTCGAACAAGTCGCGCAGGAATTCGTCGCTGGCGCCGCACTGGATCTGCCAGGAGAGCACATCGGGATCGAGCAGGTTCCATTTGCGCCGCTCGTTCACGCGAGTCCCCGCCTTGGGCCTGCTGCTGACCAGGCCCTTCGCCGTCAACATGCGAAACGCCTCGCGCAGGACCGAGCGCGAGACGCCGAGCAGTTCGGCATGCTCCACTTCGGCCGGGAATACGTGCCCCGGAGGATAGTCGCCATTGACGACATGCGTGGCCAGTCTTTGGGCCACTGCATGATGCAGGCGCCCGCTCAACAGCGGAAGCGCTTCGCCGGCCTCGCCTGATTCCATGCCCGGCCTCTTGTTTGCCATCATGCTCGCTCTCGTCGTTTGCATTTGGTCTGTAATATCGAAACCGATCTGGCTAGCCTGAAAATGAACAGATTATATATCGTATATTTTTTTAAGGCATCAAGAACGTTGAATGGCGGGTGGAAGATGACCCTGCAGCGGCATGCTATAACGGCCTGACGGGAAAGCGCAGCACTACGCTCAGGCCCGGACGATTGTCGCTGAAAACGACCCTCGCCCCGTGAACTTGCGCGATCGCGGCGACCATGCTTAGCCCAAGCCCTTCACCGGGGATTCCCGCCGAACCCTCGGCGCGGTAGAACGGCTCGGTCACCCGCGCAAGATCGGCGGGGGACAGGCCCGGCCCGTTGTCTGCCACGGCCAGCAGAAGCTCTGCGCCCTGCCGCCCGGCCCGCACATCGACGCGGCTACCGTCCGGCACATGCTTCAGGGCATTGTCGAGCAAGTTGGACATCGCCTGAAACACCATGTCCAGATCGAGATCCGCCACCAGCGGCCGCCGCGCGTCGAGCACCAGATCGATACCGCGCCGCTCGGCCTCGGGCTGGTAGAATTCCACCACGTCTTCCAGCAGTTGCACAACGTCTGTGCGCTGAAGATGCACCGTCGCCCGGCCGCCTTCCAGGCGCGAGATGCGGATCAGGGCTGCGAAGATCGCCCGCAGCCGGTTGGCCTCGACGATGGCTTCGGCCACCGCCTGCCGCGCGGCGGGATCGCCTCTGAACTCCTCGCCAAGATCGTGTTCCAGCACTTCCAGCTTGCCCGCCAGACGCGCCAGCGGGGTGCGCAGCTCGTGCGCGACATTGTCAGACACGCGCCGCACCGCCTCGAACAGGGTCTCTATCCGCGACAGCATCAGGTTGAGCGTCGCGCAGAGCCGGTCGAAATCGTCGCGCGTGCCACGCACCGGGACACGGCCGGACAAGTCCCCCTCCATCACCTGGAGCGCGGTGTTCACCACCGCCTCGATCCGCTTGCCGATGGCCTGGCTCATCAGCCAGCCGCCGGTTATGCCCAGCGCCAGCGAGCCGAAGAGCATCCAGAGAGCACCGGTGCGCAGCAGGTCCTCGTCATCGACGATGTCCTGCACGTCGCGCCCCACGATCACGCGCGCGCCGTCCGGCATGGCCCGATCGCGGACGAAAGCGGAATGGTCGATCTCGAACCCGTCGACGAACTTGTCCGCCTCGATCACCGAAAGATCCCGCGCCGGCCGCGGCGGCCAGCTCGGCAGATTGGCGACCACGATCTCGCCATCGGGCGCCACCAGCACATGAAAGGGCACGCGCGCCGCAGCGGTATGCGCGCGCCGGTCCAGCGCCGCGCGGGCCGCGGCGATCCCCGACTTGCGATAGATCCGCGCCACCTCGCCCGCCTCGGCCTCCACCGTGGCCCGCACGTCCGCCATCGGCCGCACCACCCGCCACCAGTACCCCGCGCCGAACAGCAGGCCGACGGACAGGCTGAACAGCAGCGCATAGGTCAGCGCCAGACGGAACGACAGGCTGCGAAAAAGGCGGGTCATGGCCGCATCATCCCGGTATCAGGCCGCGGTCATTCGGGGCGCATGACATAGCCGAGCCCCCTGATCGTATGGATCAGCGGCGCCTCGTCCTCCCGCGCGATCTTCTGCCGCAGCTTCGAGATGTGCTGGTCGATGATATTGGTCTGGGGGTCGAAATTGTAGTCCCAGACGTTCTCCAACAGCATGGACCGCGTCACCACCCGCCCGGCATTGCGCGCCAGATAGGCCAGGATTCGCAGTTCCCGCAGGGTCAGGTTGATCCGGCGCCCGGCGCGCGAGACGACATGGGCGACAAGGTCGATCTCCAGGTCCGCCACCCGCAAATGGTCGCTCGGCTCCGCAACCGCCGCGCCGCGCCTGCCCAGGCTCTCGACCCGGGCGAGCAGTTCGGACATGGCGAAGGGCTTGGCCATGTAGTCGTCCCCGCCCGCCCGCAGGCCACGCACGCGCTCGTCCACATCGCCCAGCGCACTGACGATCAGCACCGGCGTGGCGTTCTCCGTCGCCCGCAGCGCCGCCAGCAGCTTGAGCCCGTCGAGCGAAGGGAGCATACGGTCCAGCACGATCACGTCGTAGATCTCGCAAGTCGCCTGGACCAGGCCCTCGCGCCCATCCGCGCAGTGTTCCACGACATGGCCGGCCTCGCGAAGCCCTGCCGCGACATGGGCGGCCAGGCTTTCATCGTCTTCGACCAGCAGTATCTGCATTGTTCGGGTCCGGGCGGGATTAAGGACGGGAATCGTGCTCGTACCGGCACGAGGCCGCGCCGTCGAGAGCGGGGTCGGCGCGGCAAGATGGGCAAATCCAAATGTTTCCGCAATCATCCCGCGACGGAAATCGCGCATGGGGACAGGATGTCCGCTTTGATTGCAGCCCCCTCGCACGTTCCCATGCCGCCGCCCGCCACCACGCTGCGGGGCGCGAAGCCCGGCCTCATCCATGTCCTGGCGATCGGCGGCGCGCATCAGTTGCCCCATATCGTCCCGGTGGCCTGCGAACTGGAGCGGCGCCATCCGGGCACGGTGAAGATCTTCGTGCCCAAGGCCGCCGATGCCCGCGCAGTGCGCGATCTTGCCGCCGGCATGGGGCTGCCGCTGCCGGCCCTGGTGGAGATGCGCCTTCCGCCCGCACTCGGCGCGATCGTTCCGGGCTTCGCGCGCAAGCTGGCCCGCCTGCTCTACTGGTCGCCGCTGCTGCGCGATGCCGAACTGATCCTCTGCGCCGAGCGGACCTCGACGATCCTGCCGCGGCTGTGGAAGCAATGCCCGCTGCTCGTGCACATTCCCCACGGTGCCGGAGACCGCGCCGTCGGTTTCGAGAAGCGCTTCGAGCTGTTCGACCACGTCATCGTGGCCGGCGCCAAGGACCGCGACCGCCTGCTGGAGGCCGATCTCGTCACCCCGGAACGCTGCACGGCCGCCGGCCCGATCAAGCTCGCCGCGATGCTGCGAACGGGGATCGACCGCGCGCCGCTCTTCGCGAACGGGCGCAAGACGATCCTTTACAACCCGCACTTCACCAGGAAGCTCAATTCCTTCGACGCTTTCGCCCGGAAACTGATCGAGTCCGTGGTCAGGGACGGCCGCTACAACCTGGTCGTCGCGCCGCACGTCCGCATGGCCGCGCGCTGGTCCGCGCGCCAGCGCCGCGAATGGGAAGCGCTGGCCGTGCCGGGGCAAGTGATCGTCGACCTGGGCTCTCCGCGCTGCAACGACATGACGTATACCTGCGGCGCGGATCTCTACCTGGGCGATGTCAGCAGCCAGGTCTACGAGTTCCTGATCCGCCCGCGCGCCTGCCTCTTCGTCAATGCCCATGGCGCCGACTGGCAGGACTGCGAGGACTACGCCATGTGGCACTTCGGGGATGTCGTCACGCCCGATGCCGACCCGATCGCCGCGATCGACCAGGCCTTCGCCGATCACCGCGCCTACGTGGCCTGGCAGAAGGAGCGGATGCGCTATTCGATCGGCGGCCTCGACTGGAAGCCCGACGGCACCCCCTTCATCGCCGGCGAGGATCCGATCCGCATTGCAGCGGATATCGTCTCGCGCACGGCCGGGCTGCAACCCGCGGCGGCCTGATGCAAGGAAATGCGCCCGTTCCTTGCGGCACGGGCGCATTTCCTTCGAGTGCATTCGTCGTCCGAGCGGTGTGAGCCCTAGCTCATCCCGCCCATGGCGCGGACATAAGCCACATTGGCCCGCATTCGCGAGGTCTGGACGCTGATCCACGAACGCTGCGCGTCCAGCGCGTCGGTCTGCGCCGTCACCACTTCGAGATAGTCCGCCGCGCCGTCGCGGTAGCGCGAGAGCGCGATCTCGCTGGTGCGCTTGGCCGCCTGGGCCGCCTCGCTCTGCGCGCCGGCCTGGTTTTCGAGGTGATGCATGGCCGCGATCGCATCCTCCACGTCCTGGAACGCGCCCAGCACAGTGGAGCGATAGTTCGCCGCCACTTCCTCGTACTCCGCACGCGACATCTTCACTTGCGACTTGCGCGCGCCGCCGTCGAACAGCGTCAGCAATGCCGAGACCGGGCCGAGCGACCAGAACGTGTTGGGCGTCTTCAGCAGATCGCCATGCGTCGTCTGCCAGCCCCCTGCCGCGCCGAGGCCGATCGACGGGAACCATGCCGCTTTCGCCACGCCGATACGGGCATTGGCGGCAAAGACCCGGCGCTCTGCCGCCGCGATGTCGGGACGGCGCTGGAGCAGCTCCGACGGCACGCCCACGGAAACGCCCGGCACGTCGAGCGGCTCGCTGCGCATCGGCAGGGAGAACTCGGCCGGCGTCAGCCCGATCAGCGCGGCCAGTTCATGCTCGGTCGCCGCGCGTTCGTTGGCGACGGCCGAGACTTGGGCGCGGGCATTGCCGAGCACCGTGCGGGCGCGGTTGACGTCGATGCCCGAGGCGATACCGCCCGAATGGCGCGTATCGGTAAGTTTCAGCGCCCGTTCGAACGCCTCCACCGAGCGGTTCAACAGGTCTGCCTGCGCATCCAGCCCGCGCAGACGCAGATAGGCGTCCGCCACCGAAGCCTGCAGGCTGAGCCGCGCCGAGGCGAGATCCCCGCCGGTAGCGACCGCTTCCGCATCGGCTGCCTTCACCGAATTGCGCACCCGGCCCCAGAGGTCGAGTTCGTAGGACAGGCTGCCGCCGACCACATAGTCGTTGTAGGTCCGTGCCGAGCCGGTCGACAGCGGCCGGCCCGCCGAGACGCGATCGCGCGAGGCTTCGCCGCTGACGCCGACCGTGGGATAAAGGTCCGATGCGGTGACACCGGCAGCGGCGCGGGCCTGGTCGTAGCGGGCGAGCGCGGCGGCCAGCGTGGGGCTGGCGGTCTCTGCGCGCTTTTCCAGATCGTCCAGCGTGGGATCGCCGAACATCGTCCACCAGTCACCGCGGGCCTCGGCATCGCGCGGGGCGGCCTGCGACCAGCCCGCAACCTCGCGGAAAGCGGGCGGAGCAGCGGTTTCGGGCGCGTGATAGTCGGGCGCCATGGAGCACCCGGCCATCGAGCACCCCGCAAGCAGCAGCGCAGCGGCTGCGCCGAACCTAGCCGCCATGGGCCGCGCCCTTGGCATCGGCAGGGGCTGCAGGCTTCTGGATCTTCACCGCGTCCCCGCTGCGCATCGAATCCGGCGGGCTGTCCACCACCCGCTCGCCCTGCTTGACGCCGACCGAGACCACCACCGTCTTGCCCAGATCGCGGGCGATGGTGACCGGGCGCACCGTCACGCGGTTGTTGGCGCCGACGACGGCCACGCTCGGGCCCTTGTCGGTGTAGAGGATCGTGCTGCCCGGCAGGGTCAGGCCCTGCACGCCGCCTGCCACGTCGAAGTGGGCCTGGACGAAGGCGCCCGGCTTCAGCGCGCCTTCGCTGTTGTCCGCCTGCACTTCCACGAGCACGGCGCCGGACTGGGCATCGACGGCCCCGGCGCTGCGGGTGACGGTGCCGGGGAACGTGCGGCCCGGATATTCGGGCAAGCTCAGGTCGACACCGACGCCCTGCTTGACTTGCGCCGAGTATATCTGCGGCACGCGGACATAGACGCGCATGCGGTGGACGTCGGACACGGTGAACAGCGGCTGCGCAGCGGCATTGCCGGCCACGACAAGCGCGCCGATCTGCGCCGAACGGCTGGTCACGATACCTGCGAACGGCGCGGAGAGCCGGGTGAAGCCGCGCGTGGCCTCAAGCTCGCGCACGCTGGCGAGCGCGGCATTGGCAAGCGCGGTCTTGGCGGCGAGATCGCCGGCCTTCTCGTCCACTTCCTGCTGCGAGACGGCGTCCTGCTTGAGCATGGCGCTCCAGCGCTTGGAGGTCGTGGCGGCAAGGCGCTGGTTGGCCAGCGCGGTCTGATAGTCGGCCTTGGCCTGCGCCAGCTGCTGGTCCACTTCCGGTGCGTCGAGCACGGCCAGGGTCTGTCCGGCCCCCACCTTGTCGCCGATGTCCGCCTGCCAGCTGCGCACGTAGCCGTTGGTGCGGGCATAGATCGCCGCGCTGTTGAAGGCCTGCGCGGTGCCGGGCAGCGCAAGGCCGCCGGCATCGGCCGCGCCGGCCGGAGAGACGACCGCGACGGTGGGCACCGCGGCGTCTTCTGCCACGACTTCCAGATCGCGCGTGGCGCTCAGGCGGCTGGCGATGCCCGCGCCGACCACTGCCAGCGCGATCACCGCGGCGCCGATTCCGACGCGCTTGAGGGTGCGGCTCTCCGGTCCGGTGGACTGGTGAGCAGGTTCAGAGGTCGAATCATGCATGGGCGGCCTGCACTTCCTGGGGGGCGGCCTTCTCGCGGCGACGGCCGTGGACGAAGGCGAAGACGGTGGGAACGAAAAGAAGGGTTGCGATAGTGGCGCAGATCAGGCCGCCGACGACGGCGCGGCCGAGCGGAGCGTTCTGCTCGCCGCCCTCGCCAAGGCCGAGTGCCATGGGGCCCATGCCGATGATCATCGCCAGTGCGGTCATGAGCACCGGACGGAAGCGGACGAGGCCCGCCTCCATGGCCGCCTTCACCGCGTCGCCGCTTTCCGCGAGCTTCTCGCGCGCGAAGCTGACGACCAGGATCGAGTTGGCCGTGGCCACGCCCATGCACATGATCGCGCCTGTCAGGGCCGGGACCGACAGCGTGGTTCCGGTGGCGAACAGCATCCACACGATCCCTGCCAGGGCGGCCGGCAGCGCGGTGATGATGACGAAGGGATCGAGCCAGGACTGGAAGTTGACCACGATCAGCAGGTAGATCAGCACGACCGCTGCCAGCAGCCCCCAGCCGAGGCCGGAGAAGGCGGTGTTCATCGTCTGGTACTGGCCGCGGATGGTGATCGTCGAACCCTTCGGCGCCTCGGCCTTGAGCGAGTCGATCGCGCGCTGCACGTCGCCTGCCACGGCGCCGAGGTCACGGCCCTGCGGCGTGCCGTAGATGTCGATCACCGGCGCGATGTTGTAGTGCGAGACGACCGGGGCCGTAGTCGAGCGGGTCAGCGTGGCCAGCGCGCCGAGCGGCTGCGGGCGGGTACCGGCGGCGGCCCCTGAAACCGGCAGGTTCGACAGCTTGCTCATGGAATCCACCGCATATTCCGGTGCCTGCGCCACCACGGCATATTGCACGCCGTTGTCGGGATTCACGAAGAACACCGGCGCGGTCTGCGAGGTTCCTGCCAGCGAGTTGCCGAGGCTGGTGGTCACGTCCTTTTCGGTGAGGCCATATTGACCGGCGCGGGCGCGATCGACGTCGACGTCGAGCTGCGGCGAATTCGCCGGCTGCTGGAGGCGCATGTCGGCAAGGCCGGGGATGCGCGTCAGCTTGGCCATGAGCTTGCGCGCATAGACGCGCGAGGCGGCCAGGTCCTTGCCGGCGATCTGCACGTCGATCGGCGAAGGCGAACCGAAGTTCAGGATCTGGCTGGTGATGTCGGCGGGCAGGAACGAGAACTGGGTGCCGGGGAACGCGCGCGGCAGTTCGCGGCGCAGCCGCTCGACATAGCCGTCGGTCGGGGCATGGCCCTTGTTCAGCGTGATCAGCATGTCGCCGTCCTGCGGACCGATGGTGCCGCTGTTGTTGTAGACGGTGTTGATGGAGCTGACCGGCAGGCCGATATTGTCGGTGATCGAGGCCACTTCGGCCGCGGGGATCATCTGCCGCACTTGCGCGCCGATGCGTTCGAAGCGCAGCGCCGTCTCGTCGATGCGGGTGCCGACCGGCACGCGGACGTGCATGGCGATCTGGCCGGAATCGACGGTGGGGAAGAAGTTACTACCCAGGAAAGGCATCAGTCCGAACGAGATGACGACGACCGCCAGGAAGCCGATCATGAAAGTCCGCTGCCCCTGAAGCGCCCGGTGCAGCAGGCCGAGATAGCCATCGCGCAGCTTCTCGAAGCGGGCTTCGAAACCGCGCTGGAAACGGACCAGCGGATTGCGCGAATCCGGCGCGCCGGCATTGTGCGAATTCTCGCCATGCGGGGCGTGCGGCTTCAACAGGTACATCGCCATGGTCGGCACCAGGGTACGCGACAGGATGAACGAGGCGATCATCGCGAAGACCACCGAAAGCGCCATCGGCACGAACAGGTAGCCTGCGACGCCCGGCAGGAAGAACATCGGCACGAAGACGATGCAGATGCAGAGCAGCGAGACGAAAGCCGGGGTGACGATCTGGGCGGCACCGTCGAGGATCGCCTCCATCACGCCCTTGCCCTGTTCGAGGTGCCAGTTGATGTTTTCGATGGTCACGGTCGCGTCGTCGACGAGAATGCCCACCGCCAGTGCCAATCCGCCCAGCGTCATCACGTTCAGGGTCTGGCCGAAGACCGCCAGCATGGCGATCGCGGCCAGCACCGCCAGCGGGATCGACAGCGCGATGATAACCGTCGAGCGCCAGGAGCCCAGGAACAGCAGGATCATCAGCGAGGTCAGCGCGGCGGCAATGGCGCCTTCGTGGATCACGCCGTTGACCGCGGCCTTCACGAAGAGCGACTGGTCGCCCACCGGCAGGATCTTGAGATTGTCCGGCAGGGTCTCGGCGATCTTGGGCAGGGCCGACTTCACGCCGTCGACGATCGAAAGAGTGGACGTGGCGCCGTTCTTGAGCACGGTCAGCAGGGCCGAGCGGCGGCCTTCCACATGGACGACGTTCTGCTGCTGGGCGCTGCCGTCGCGCACGAAGGCCACGTCACGCATGTAGATGGTGGCGCCGTTCACGACCTTGACCGGCAAGTCATTGAGCGCCGCGATCGAATCCGGGGTGTTGTTCAGGCGCACCGAATACTGGGTGGCGCCGATCTTGACGAAGCCCGCCGGGTTGATCTGGTTCTGCGCGGCGATGGCATTGCCCACGTCGACCGCGGAAAGGCCCTTGGACTGGAGCGCCTGCGGATCGAGGTCGATCTGGACCTGGCGCTGGCGGCCGCCCGAGGGGAACGGCATGGCGAGGCCCGGAATGGTGACGAGGCCGGTGCGGATCTGGTTCTGGCCGATGTCGAAGAGCTGCTGCTCGGTCATCCCCTCGCCGGACAATGCCAGCTGGAGGATCGGCACGGTAGAGGCGCTGTAGTTCAGGATCAGCGGCGGCGTGATGCCGGGCGGCATCTGTCGCAGCACCGTCTGCGAAACCGAGGTGACCTGCGCCGTGGCGGTGCGGATGTCGGCGCCGGGCTGGAAGTAGATCTTGACGATCCCCATGCCCTGGAACGACTGGCTCTCGATATGTTCGATATCGTTGACGGTCGTCGTCAGCACGCGCTCGTATGGCGTGATGATGCGATCCGTCATGTCCTGCGGGGCGAGACCCGAATAGGTCCAGGCCACCGCGATGACCGGCACCTTGATTTCGGGAAAGATGTCGACCGGCGTGCGGAAGGCCGCCAGCAAGCCGCCGATGGCGATGATGATGGCCATGACGATGAATGTCAGGGGGCGGTGCAGCGCGGTCTTGACGATACCTAGCATCGAGAACTCCATAGGCCGCCCGGCACGCGGACACGCGCACCGGACAGGCGAATTCCTCTCCGAATCATTTTTTGGTTGAGTCCCCGCCGCTGCGACCCTCCTCTGCCGGGGCAGCGGAAACGGACGGGAAATCCTGCTGGAATAGTTAAGCCCCTAACGACCCTCTCGGCGATAGAAAAATGCGCTGAACGGAATACTCTCATGAATCGATTTCATGATTGTTGCTGGTCCGTATCGCCGCCGACCTAGTGGCGAGGCGATTCAGCCGCGCGTTTCCGCGGGTTGCAGGAAGACCACCCGGAAATCGCCACGCTCCACGTCCGCCAGCGTATGCTGGGTAAAATGCAGTAGGCCCCGATCGGGGTGGCGAAAACTTCGCGTTCCGCCCTCCCGCGCCAGCACCGTCTGCGCGTTCCACGATTCCCGGAACTCGGGACTCTGTTCCTGCAGCCAATGGACCACGCCCTGCACGCGCGGATCTGCCAGTCCGTGGCTGTAGTCGCGCCGGAACTCCGCGAGCAAGCGTCCGGCGCGGGCGTTCCAGTCGGGCAGAAGCGCGCGTGCGGCCGGATGCGTGAAGACATAGCGCAGCAGGTTCGGCGCGGGATCGTCCTCGAACAGCCCGACGAACAGCTGCCGCGCCGCCGGATTCGCCGCGCAAAGCGTCCATGCCGGGTCGAGCGCATAGCATGGCCACGCGATCTCCCCCACCAGGGCGGCGATGGCCGGCGGAGCCGCCTGCCCTGCATCGGCAAAGGGATCGACCGGATCGTGCCGCCCGGCGAGAGAGAAAAGATAGTCGCGCTCCGCCGCCGACAGGCTCAGCCCGGAGGCCAGCCGCGCCAGTGTTTCGGCGGAGGGACGCACGTCGCGGCCCTGCTCGATCCAGGCCACCCAGGTGGTGCCGATGGCCGCGCGGGCCGCAAGCTCCTCTCGCCGCAGCCCGGGTGTGCGGCGTCGCCGGTCGTGTCCCTCGGGTGTCATGCTCTCGCGCCGCGTGCGGACGAAAGCGCCCAGCAACCGTCTTTGCTCCTCGTTCCGCATGGTAGCCTTTATAACAGGATAACAATGTTCATTGTAACAGGCTATAGTTGCGCCGATCGGGGCTTCGCAAGGAGAAACCCATGACCGAAGACCAGACCAAACCCAGCCGGCATGCGCTGGTGGACCGCCAGTTCGGCGCCACGGCCGCCGCCTATGTCACCAGCAGGGTCCACGCCGCCGGCGCCGATCTCGACCGCATTGCCGAGCGGGCGCGAGAAGCGCGGCCCGCCCATGTGCTGGACCTCGGCGCAGGTGGCGGTCACGCCGGGTACGCCATGGCACCGCATGCCGGAAAAGTGACCGCCTGCGATCTGGCGCCGAGAATGCTGGAAGTGGTGTCCGCCGAAGCGGAGCGCCGCGGCCTCGCCAATATCGCCGTTCAGCCCGCCGCTGCCGAGGCGCTGCCTTTTGCCGACGGCACCTTCGACTTCCTCGCCTGCCGTTTCTCGACCCATCACTGGCGCGGCGCGGAAGCGGGCCTGCGCGAGGCGCGCCGCGTGCTCGCGCCGAACAGCCCGGCCATATTCATGGACGTGATCGCACCGGCCGATCCGGCGGCGGACACGCATCTTCAGGCAGTCGAACTGCTGCGCGATCTCTCGCACGTTCGCGACTATTCCGCGGCGCAATGGCTGGCCATGCTGGGCGGCGCAGGCTTTGCCGTCACCCGGATGACCAGCGCGCGCCTGCGTATGGACTTCGCCGACTGGACAGGCCGCATGCAGACCCCGCCCGTCCAGGCCGCCGCCATCCGCGCGCTCCAGTTGGCCGCGAGCAGCGAGGTATCGGCGCACTTCGAGATCGAACCTGACGGTTCCTTCACCATCGACACGCTCCTGATCGAAGCGGTCTGAGCCGCCGAAGCCTCCGCGCGCGAACCTGCGTTCGCGCGCAGTTGCCAAGGCGCCCCGCATCGCCAATCCGTCGGGCCGCCAGCGCGAAGTCCGCGTCGCCGATACGCGGCAAGGCCGCAAGCGCGGATCACCAAGACCATTGCGATCCCCCGCCCCCGGGCCTACGCGAAACGGACAAACCTGCAGAGACGAATTATGACATTCCAGACATGGTGGCTTTACGCCTTCGCCGTTTTCCTACTTTCCGGCACGCCCGGACCGAACATGCTTCACGTCATGACGCGAAGCGTGGAATTCGGCTTTCGCCGCAGCATGGCGGCCATGGCGGGCTGCATGCTGGCCATCACGCTGGTCCTGGCCGCCTCGGCCGCGGGCCTGACAGCCCTGCTCAAGGCGATCCCCGGTGCCTTCGAGGTGCTGCGCTACTTCGGCGTCGCCTACCTCGTCTATCTCGGCATCAAGTCCTGGCGTGCGAAAGTCTCTGCCGAAACCGTGGTCGACGAAGGGCTGACCCGCCGCAGTTCGCCGGCCGCACTGTTCCGCGGCGGCTTCACGATCGCGATCAGCAACCCCAAGCTGCTGCTGTTCGCGGCTGCCTTCTTCCCCCAGTTCATCAATCCCGCAGAGCCCAAGGCACCGCAGTTCGCCCTGCTCGTCGGTACGTTCGCGGTGATCGAAATGCTCTGGTACTGCACTTACGCGCTGGCGGGCGGATCGCTTTCCACCCACTTGCGCAAGCCTTCGGTGAAGCGGCTGTTCAACCGCGTCACCGGATCGATCTTCGTCGGCTTCGGAGCAGCGCTGCTTACCTCCCGCACGGCCTGAGGCACAGCTCGCAAAGCTTCAAGCGCGGCTGGCTTCAAGCGCGGCTGGCTTCAAATGCGGCTGGCTTCAAATGCGGCTGGCCGTGCCGGCATGGTGGCGCGCGGCCCGTTCCGCCAGCAGGAAAGCGCCGACAAGGCCCGAGGGCTCACGGCAGGCGGGGCCGACGATCCGCTGCTCCATCGCCGCCATGTCGCGCGCGCCCTGCACATAGCCGCCCAGCAGTTCGGCGGTTCGCGCCCGGATCAGCGGCAGCAGCCGTTCCTGCTTCATCACCCCGCCGCCCATGACGATGCGCTCCGGCGCCATCGTCAGGAACAGCGTCATGCAGAGCTGCGCAAGATAGTCGGCTTCCACCGCCCAGAAGGGATGATCGGCCGGCAGCTCCGAAGCGGGAGAGCCCCATGCCGCGCTGACGGCGGGTCCGGCGGCAAGGCCTTCCAGGCAGTCGCCATGGAAGGGGCAGGTTCCGGCGAAATCCCCATGCGCGGGATGGCGGCGGACCAGGATATGGCCGGCCTCGGGATGGCCGATACCGTGGACCGCCCTGCCCTCGCTGACCAGCCCGACGCCGATCCCGGTGCCGACCGTGACATAGGCAAGCTGGCGCAAGTCACCGCCCACCGCTGCGACTTCGGCCAATGCCGCGGCATTGACGTCAGTGTCGATGGCAAGCGGGACATCGCGGAATGCGCGGACGCGGGCGAGCAGGTCGGTCCCTTCCCAGCCCGGCTTGGGTGTCGCCAGGATCCTGCCGTAATCGGGCGAGGCCGGGTCGACGCCCACGGGCCCGAAGCTGGCGATGCCGATCCCCGAAACCGGGCCCAGATCGGCGGCATCCTCGAAGAAGGCCGCCACTTCGGCGAAAGTGCTGTCGGGATCGCGCGTGGCAATCGTGGCCGTGCGGAGCGAGCCCGTTTCGGCGGCGCCCACGGCGCAGACGAACTTGGTGCCGCCGGCCTCTATCGCTCCATGGATCGTCATGCGCTGGATCATCCTGCAGTTTCGACACGGCCGGGAACAGCAATGTCCCGCGCCGCTTCATCTTCTCCATTTCGCCTGTGCCATTGCCGATGGGCAGGCTGCAACCGTCTTGACCGCCGATAAAGCTGCGCCCGCGGATCCGGCTGGACTCGCGGGCGCAGAAAGGAGCGTTGGAAACGTCAGGCGACGGAGGAGAGACGGAACTCCTGCCTGCGCGCGCCGGTATCGAAGCGGGCGGCCTGGTCGTTGAGCGATCCGGCTTCGGTGGTGAGATTGCGGGCGGCGGCGGAGGTTTCCTCCACCATCGCCGCGTTCTGCTGCGTCGAATGGTCCATCGTCGAGACCGCCACGCTGATCTGGGTGATCGCGGTGGACTGCGCCTGGTTGTCCTGCGCCATCTGGCCAAGCAGGGCATGGACCTCGCCCACGCCTTCCGAGATCGTCTCGAAGGCGCCATCGACGCGCTGGACGGCATCGACCGCGGTGCCGATGTCGGTCTGGGTGGCGGTCAACTGCTCGCGGGCGCGCTTGGCTTCCTCTTCCGAGCGCATGGCCAACGCCGAGACGAGATCGGCCACGACCGCGAAGCCGCGCCCGGCATCGCCGGCCCGGCCCGCCTCGACAGCGGCATTCATGGCCAGCACGCGGGTCTGGAAGGCGATCTTGTCGACGCCCTCGATCACCGAATCGATGCCCTTGGCGCTCTGGCTGACGCGGTCCATCGCCGCCACCGCCTCACCGGCCACGGCGCGTCCGCCCGAGACCGTGGAGAGTGCCTCGTCGGCACGGCGCACCGTCCGGGTCGAGGCCGAAGCCGAGGCCTTGAGGCGCTGGTCGATCTGCACCAGCGCGGCGGACGTTTCCTCCAGGCTGGCGGCATTGGCCTCGGTGCGGCGGGCGAGATCCTCGGAAGCCTGCGCGATTTCCGCCGAGCCGGTCTGGATGCCGCTGGCGCTGCCGGCGACCGCGCCGATCATGCGGCGCAGTTCGGCCAGGGCGGCGTTGAAGTTGTCCTTCAGCGCGGCATAGCCGGCCGGGAAGGCTTCGGTGATGTCGCGCGTGAGGTCACCCTGGCGCAGTGCGTCGAGCCCGTCGCCCACGGCGCTGGTGACGATCTTCTGCTCCTCGGCCGAGCGGCGGTCGGCTTCCGCGCGGTCGGCCGCGGCCTGGCGGAACACGTCGGCGGCGCGGGCCATGGTGCCGATCTCGTCCTCGCGGCCCAGTTCGGGAATGGCGCAGTGCTCGCCCTTGGCCAGACGGTCCACCGCTCCCGAAAGCTTGGCCATGGGACGGCCGATGATGCCGCCGGCCGCATAGAACAGCGTGGCCAGTACGGCCGCGACGATCACCAGGCCGCCGATCACCAGCTGCCAGGCCATGCTGCGTGCAGGCGCGGCAATCGTCGCCTCGGGAACGTCCAGAACCAGCGCCCAGGTGGTGCCGAGGCCCTCCAGGACGACTGGCTGGATCACGCGGCGAGTCGCCACGCCGTCGACGTCGATATCGGACACGACTTGCACCTGGCCGCTGGTGAGCGCGGCCTTCACTTCGTCGAGGCCCGCGCCTTCGTAAGGCTTGCTGAGCTTGGAGGAATCGGGATTGGCGACCCAGGTTGCCGAGGCGGAGAGAAGCATGACCCGGCCCGTGCCGAACGGCTTGAGCTTGGACAGGCGCTCGGACACGCCGCCGAGGTCCATGTCGACGCCGACGACCCCGATCACGCGCTCGCCCGAGCGGACCGGATAAGTGATCGACGTCATCAGCATCGTCGTGCCGTTCACGTCATAGGAATAGGGGTCGACGATGGCGCCCGCGCCGCTTTCGAAGGACTTGCGGAAATAAGGCTTTTCATAAGCATCCGCCTCGTTGTTCGGAGACATCGTCAGCACGCCGGCAGCCTTGACCCAATAAGGGCTGAAGCTGCCATTGCTGCCCGATCCGGGCTGGCCACCCTTGCCGGCGTCGCCGCCGTCCCACTGGTCCGGCGCGATCATGGCCCAGCTGCCCTGGGCGACCTTGGACTTGAGCAGGTCGGTCTTCAGCACGCTCACCGCCAGGCCGCGATCGCGCGTGCCGCGCGCGTGCATGTCACCCAAAGTCGAGGCCAGCGCGCGGGCGGTTCCGGCGAAAGTCGCGACTTCGGTCTCGACCCGATTGCCCTCGGCATCGGCCTGCGCCACGGCGGACTGGTCCGACAAGGCACCCACGGCCGAGCCGGTCTCCACCACCACGGCGGTGAAGCCCAGCAGCAGCAGCACGGCGATGGCCAGTCCGGCGACCGTCATCAGCTTGCCCGCTATATGCATGCGGTTGAAAACGTCTCTCATTTTCCAGCTCCAGGAGGTATCTTCAGAAGGCCGCGGTAAGCGAGAAGAGCGCGGCGGCATCGGCAGCGGAGGCGCTGCCCAGATCGGTGTCGACATAGGCAAGGCCCAAGGTGACGGGTCCGAGAGCCGCGTCGGCGCCCAGCGACCAGTCGTAATATCCGCCGGGTTTCGGGCTGATCGCGCCCTTGCTGCGGCCACCGTGCGCTTTCAGCGTCAGCGGCGTGCCGGGGATCGGCGCGGCGGTCTCTCCGAAGAGATAGAGGTGGTCGCCGCCGAGTGCCGACTGGTCCCAGCTATAGCCGGAACCGACCGTGGCACTGAGCGGGCCGAAATCGTGAGTGAGCCGGGCGGTCGTCTCGAAATATTCGATTTTCGCCGCGCCGCTCCCCGTCGCCGGGCGTTCGCCGCCGGGATAGCTGTAATAGGCCAGGGCGACGTCGAGCGTGGTGGCGGCAGCCACCGTCCCGGCCCAGCCGCCGTAGAAATCCACTTCCGTGGGGCCGTAGCGATCGCCCATGTCGAGCGACGAGGCCCAGGTTCCGAGGTAGACCCCGCTCTTGTGCGAGAGATTGATCGTCGCCTGGACCGCCGGATCCTTGCCGGTCAGCGAAATTCCGCGAAAGCGATAGTCGCTGATGATCGTGGCGGCACCCGAGACAGAAAAGTCGGGCGTATCGTCGGCGGCCTGGGCAGTGACGGGCAGGAAGAACAGCGCCAGGACCAACCCGGCGGAAGAAGCGAAATGCATGGAAGTCCTGTTATGGGACGATAGGGGGCAGTGGCATTATAGGACGCCATGCCCCCGGACGGCCGGGATGCGCGTCGCTCCCCGCCGATCCCGGCAACAGAAATTTACAAATGCTTCATTCGACTGGAAAAAATTCCGCGACCGGCCGGGCCGGGCGCGGCATCGAAGTTACGCCGGGGCCAGGTCTACCGGCCCATCGGCCTGCTCGATTGCGGCCGACCCGATTGCGGCCCGTTCATCCGCTGCCGCCTCGCCGCGCGCAGACTGGCCGATGGACGCGGCCTCGAAAGGTGTCGTCTGGTAGATCTCGTTGATCCAGTTGCCGAAGAACAAGTGGCCGTGGCTGCGCCAGGCATTGATCGGCGGCAGCGAGGGATCGTCGTTCGGGTAGTAGTTTGCCGGGATCGGGCCGCCGTCCCGGTTGTATTCGTTGGCCAGCGTGTCGCCGTCGTATTCCAGATGGTTGAACATCAGCAGCGCGCGGCGGGCCGGATCGTGGAGCAGGCAGAGCCCGCTGTCGTCGCTCTCCGCCAGCACCCGCAAATCGCCGCCCTCTGGCAGGTCGGCGCGGCGCACTTGCGTCCAGCGCGAGACCGGCACTGCAAATTCGTCCGAGATGCCGCGCAGGAACGGCGAGTTCGGCGCGCGATTGCGATGGGGGAATACGCCGAAGGCCTTGGCCTCGAGCGCATGCTTGGGCACGCCGTGGAAGTGGTGGAGGAAGGCCTGCGCGGCCCAGCAGATCGTCAGGCAGCTATGGACGTGCGTACGCGTCCAGTTGAAGATGCGGCGCAGCTCGGGCCAGTAGCGCACTTCCTCGAAGGCCATGCGCTCCACCGGGGCGCCGGTGATGATGAAACCGTCGAACCGCTCGTGCTGGACATCGCACCAGGGGCGGTAGAAGGCTTCGAGATGCTCGGCCGAGGTATTGCGGGCGACATGGTCGCTGATCCGCACCAGGGTCAGCTCGATCTGCAAGGGCGTGGCCCCCAGCAGGCGGGCGAGCTGCGTTTCGGTGCTGACCTTGTCAGGCATGAGGTTGAGCAGCCCGATCCGCAGCGGGCGGATATCCTGCCGCACCGCATCGCTTTCGCGCATCACGGCCACGCCTTCGGCTTCCAGGATGGACCGGGCGGGCAGATCGTCGGGAATCTTGATGGGCACTTGCGTCGGTCCTCTTTCGGGGATGACGCTGGTGGCTTGATCCGTTGATTGCCGGGTCGGCCACATCCTCCCCGAGGGGAGTGCCACCTTGCCCGGATCGGCAGGTTGGCGTTGGGCGTCATCCCAACTCTTGATGCTGGGAAGCGTCATAAGCGCTTCGGCCCGATCTTGCAACGGCCTGTCCGAGAGGCGATGAATGGGCGCTTGGGCGATGCGACAGCCATCGGCCGGTCCAATTGACGAAAGCGTAAATCGAGCCTAGCGGCCGGAAAGCCCAGCGGAATTGCCTGATCGCGGAAAAATCGTCTTCGCTGCAGAGACCGCGATATGCTAAGGACCATCGAATGAGTTTGCCGGCTGCCGCCGTGGCGTTGTTGATGACGGGCCCGTCGGTGCCCGACGCTCCTGTTCACTTCGCCGTCGATACCGCGGCAGAGGCAGGTGATCTGCAAGTTGGCAGCCCGGAAGTTGGCAGTCCGCACGTTGGCGCCCTTCAGCTGGCGGCACTTCAACCTGCCGATGCGACCACTCCGCCTCCGCCGGTCTCCGATCCTGCGGCCCCGGTAAATCCGGCCCCGACGGTTCCTGACGCCTCGGCGGCGGCCGCCTCTGCCACCCCGCCGGAAGCCGCTTCCGACGAGCCCGAATCGGTCATCGTCGTCACCGCACCCGAACCGGCACCGCCGGGCGATCCGCTGCAGAAGCTGAACATCGAATCCTTCAAGGCGGTCCAGGCCGTCGACCAGGCCGTGCTGGAGCCGGTCGCCAAGGCGTACAACAAGGGCCTGCCGCGCCCCGTTCGCCAGGGGCTGCGCAATTTCTTCACCAACCTGAGCGAGCCGGTGGTCTTCGCCGCCTACCTGTTGCAGTTCAAGCCCGGCAAGGCGGCGGAGACCGCAGGCCGCTTCGCGATCAACACGACGCTGGGCGTGGCCGGCCTGGTGGACGTGGCCAAGAAGAAGCCGTTCAACCTGCCCTACCGCCCCAATGGGCTGGCCAATACGCTGGGCTATTACGGCGTCGGTCCTGGTCCGTTCTTCTATTTGCCGATCGTCGGCCCGACGACGCTGCGCGACATCATCGGCGATTCGGTCGACAGGCTGCTGGTGCCCGCCGTCGTCGGCAAGCCCTTCACCAATCCGGCGGTCGTGCTGCCGATGACCATCGTCGACCAACTGGGCGAGCGCGCAGCCTTCGACGAGCGGATCAACAAGATCCGCAAGGAAGACAAGCCTTACGCCGCCTACCGCGAACTCTACCTGAGGCAGCGCAAGGCGGAGATCGAGGCGCTCCACGGCCGGATCACGCCCGACGTGGTGCCGGTCTACGGCCCGAGCATGAAGACGGCCGACAACAAGGACGAGGCCAAGGCGAAGGAAGCGGAAGCGGAAGCCAAAGCGGAAGCCAAAGCCAGGGCCGAAGCGACAAAGGACGTGACGGAGCAGACACCGGCACCGGCACAGCCCGCCGTTCCCGCACCGCAGGGCAATTCCCCCGCGGCGCCTGTCCAGCCGGCCGCTTCCGAGCCCGCTCCTGCCACCACCGCCGCTCCTGCCGCTCCCGTACCCGCCCTCGAAACGGTACCCACGCCCTAAAGTACGGAGGCTCCTGCCGGAAACCGGCGGGGAGTGCAGCGCTTGGGGTGGCCTTCGGGCCACATCCCGGTTAGGCTGGCAGGTATCTGCACAGGCATCGGGCCATGTCCGCCGCCTTTTCCCGCCCGCCATCCCGACGAGAACGCTCGACATCGATGCCCCTGCTCAAGCGCCCCCGTTCCGCCCTGCGCGCCTTCCTGCACAGTGAGGCGTCCGGCGGCATCCTGCTGATGGTCGCGGCAGCTTTGGCGCTGATCGTGGCCAACAGCCCGCTTGCCGACACCTATTTCCACACGCTGCACGTCATGATCGGGCCGATGTCTCTCGCCCACTGGATCAACGACGGACTGATGGCGCTGTTCTTCCTGCTCGTCGGCCTGGAGATCAAGCGCGAGTTCGTCGACGGACATTTGTCCACCTGGTCCGATCGCGCGCTGCCCGCGATCGCCGCGGCCGCCGGCATGATCTGCCCGGCGGCGATCTACCTCGCCATCGCTGGGTCCACGCCCGGACTCGCGCGCGGCTGGGCCATTCCTGCCGCTACCGACATCGCTTTCGCCATCGGCGTCATGGCGCTGCTCGGCAAGCGCGTGCCCGCCTCGCTCAAGCTGTTCCTGACGACGGTGGCCATCGTCGACGACATGGGCGCCGTCGCAGTGATCGCGCTGGCCTATACCAGCGAGATCAACGGCGCCGCCCTGCTGGCGGCCGGCGTCATCATGGGCGTCATGTTCGTGCTCAACCGCGTGGGCGTGAAGGCCTTGTGGCCCTATCTGATCCTGGCCGCGGCGCTCTGGCTGGCCGTGCTGCTGTCGGGCGTCCATGCGACCATCGCCGGCGTTCTGGCCGCAAGCCTGATCCCGATCCGCGCCACGCCCGGCGCGCCGGACAGCGAGGAATCGCCGCTGCACCGCCTCGAACACGGGCTCCACGGCTGGGTGGCTTATGCCATCGTGCCGCTGTTCGGTTTCGCCAATGCCGGGGTTTCGCTGGCGGGCCTGGGCATGGAGCATCTGATCGCGCCGCTTCCCATGGGCGTGGCGGGTGGCCTGTTCCTGGGCAAGCAGATCGGCGTGTTCCTGGCGCTCTGGCTCTGCGCCCGTCTCGGCATCGCCAAGCGGCCCAGCGGCGCGACCTGGATGCAGACTTACGGCATGTGCCTGCTCTGCGGCATCGGCTTCACCATGAGCCTCTTCGTGGGCGGGCTGGCCTTCAGCGATCCGATCCTCATCGACGAAGTCAAGATCGGCGTGCTGGGCGGCTCCATCGTGTCCGCCCTGGCCGGATTCGCCGTCCTGCGCCTCACGGCTTCGCGCCGGAAGGCTCCGGTCGAGGCGGCCTGAAAGGACTGAACATCCGGGCGCCGCAAGGCCGGACGGCCCGGGAACGAAGGAAGAGAAGGGACCGCGCATGGCAGAACAACGGGGACCGGTACTCGTCGCCACGGATCTCAGCCCGCGAAGCGACCGCGCGGTGGACCGGGCGCTCATGCTCGGCGGACAATGGCAGGTGGAGACGTGCGTGCTCCACGCCCTCCGCCCCGAGGAACGCGTGGCCGAAGACGACGTGCGCCAGACGCTGCCGGCCGATCCCGGCAATGTCCGCATCCTCCTGCCCGCCGGTCCCGCCCCCGACACCATTGCCGACGTGGCGCAGGACCTTGCCCCCTCGCTCATCGTGACCGGCATCGCCCGGTTCAATCACCTCGGCGACTATTTCCTGGGCACGGCGGTAGACCATATCATCCGCAATGCCGCCGCTCCGGTGCTGGTGGTCAAGCAACGCGCCCGCACGCCGTACCGGCGCATGCTGGTGGCCGTCGACTTGTCGGTCGATGCCTTGCGGACCTTGCGCACTGCCGGCGAACTCTTCCCCCAGGTACCGATCGAGGTGGTTCACGCCTATCACGTACCGTTTCGCGGCTGGGTCGATTCCGACGGCATGCGCGAGGAACTGCGGCGCGAGGCAGGCGCCCGGCTCGACGAATTTCTCGCTAACGAAGCCCTGCCGGCGGCGCTTGCCGCCAGGATCACGCCGCGCCTGGAACTCGGCGCGCCCGACGAAGTGCTCGCCCGCGCCATAACGCAGTTCGCGCCCGATCTCGTGGTCGTGGGCAGCCGCGACCGGAGCGGACTGGCGCAGGCGACTTTCGGCAGCAACACTTCGGCGCTGCTGGGCTGGATTGCCGCCGATACGCTTGTCGTCAAAAAGACGCCCGAAGGCTGAAGCATGTTCCAATCGGGTGGAATCACCTGATGACCTGGAAGATCCGGCAAAAACCTGGCCCGCCTCAAAGCTCTCCGGCTGCGAAGCCCAGCACATCGAGCAAGGCAGCGCGCGCGGAGCGGCAGCGGTGCCACAAGTCCGGCTCGCCGAGGTCTCCCGGCGCGATGCTTTCCGGCCATTCCCGCGCGATCACCGCCTCGATCCGGTCGCAGGCGCGCTCGTCCAGCAGGAACCGCGGATCGATGGCGGCATGGGCTTCCCGCGATACCGCCACGCGCAGGCGAAGGCAGGCCGGGCCGCCGCCGTTGCGCATGGATTCGCGCACGTCGACCACTTCCAGACGGCGAATGGGATTGTCCGCCGCGACCACTTCCTCCAGCCATTCCCAGACAGCAGAGGCCTCCCGCGCTTCCTGCGGCAGGATCAGCGCCATGTCTCCGCCGGGCAGCGTCACCAGCTGCGAATTGAACAAGTAAGTGCGGATCGCGAGGTCGAGGCTTATCCGCGCGGCCGGTGCCTCGACGATGACCGCACCCGGCACTCGCTGGCGCAGGACGCGGTAGACCAGATCGCGGTCGGCAAAGGCCTGTTCGTGAGTGAACAGCACGTTTTCATTGGCCACGGCGACCACGTCATTGTGGAAGGCTCCCGCCGCGATGGCGATCTCGCCTTGCGGGACGAGCGTATGATCGGCGGCGGCAAGGCCGTGGCGACGGGCGATGGCCGCGCTGGCCGCGCGGTGCTGGCGGGCAGGAAAGATCTGCCCCGCACTGCCCTGGACCGCACGCTCTCCGTAGACGAAGACCTCCAGGCTCCGCTCCGCATGGCCTTCGCCCAGACGCATGAAATTGGCGGCGCCTTCATCCCCCAGACCGGGCGGCAGGGCCGGATGAACCGCGAAGAAGCGCGCATCGGCAAAAGCCAGCCGCAACTGGCGGAAGGTCTGGTCATGCTCGATACCGCGGTGGAGCATGGTGGAGAGGTTGGCCACGCTCAAATGGCAGCGTCCGTCCGCCGTATCCGGCGCGGGCGAGACGGTGGCGGCATTGGCGGTCCACATCGATGAGGCCGAGAACGCATTGCGCAGCAGCGCCGGGTCCTGCTCCCAGGCGGCGCGCAGAACCGCATCGTCGCTGCCCGAAAAGCCCAGCTTGCGCAGCCAGTCCGCATCGGGCCGGTCCTGCGGCAGGAGCAGCCCCTGCGGCAGGCCCAGTGCCAGCATGCGCCGCATCTTGCCCAGCCCTTGCAGCGCGGCCATGCGCGGGGCCGACGTGGCGCCGGCATTGGAAGCGGAAGCGATGTTGCCCAGCGAAAGGCCCGCATAGTTGTGGCTGGGCCCGACCAGCCCGTCGAAATTGATCTCGCGCATCCCGCAGCTCCTTCCAGCCTTGGCAACACCGTCGCACAAGGCGTCCGCGCGGCCAAGCGCGGCGATCTTCATGCATATTTGGCATGTTGGCCGATATATTTTCCGCTAATAACCCCAATTCCGCGCATGACGATATGAGCGAATGGAATGAAGCCGGACGACCGCCGCTACCTGCCACCGATGGCCATGCTGCACGCTTTCGAGACCGCGGCCCGCCTCGGATCTTTCTCCCGCGCCGCGGAGGCGATCGGGCTGACGCAAGGCGCGGTGAGCCGCCATGTCGCCAATCTCGAAAGCTGGCTCGGCACCGCGCTGTTCGACCGGCATGGCCGCCGCGTAGTGCTGAACGCGGGCGGAAGCGCCTATCTGGAGGAGGTTGCCCCCGCGCTCGCCGCAATTCGGCGCGCCACCGGCCGCCTGATTGACCCCGAACCGGAGCATGTGATCGAACTGGCCGTCCTGCCGGGCTTCGGCATGCGCTGGCTCGCCCCCCGCCTGCCGCGGCTCACCCGGCAGCACCCGGACCTGGTGGTCAACATCGCCGCGCGGACCGACATCTTCGATTTCTCCGCCGAGCCCTTCCACGCGGCCATCCACGTCGGCGCGGCGGACTGGCCGGGCGCGGAGCACGACCTGCTGTTCCAGGAGCATGTCGTGCCCGTCGTCGCGCCAGGCCTGCGCGACAATCACGGGATCGCCGCACCGGAGGACCTGCTGCGCGTGCCGCTGCTGGTGCAGTCCGCGCGGCGCGATGCCTGGTCGCGCTGGTTCGCAATGTTCGGGATCGCTGCGCCGGCCATGGAGGGACTGCCCGGCCTCGGCCATTTCCTGATGCTGGCGCAGGCGGTAAAGGCCGGCGGCGGCGCGGCACTCCTCCCCAGCTTCCTGATCGCGCCCGAACTGGAAGCCGGCGAGCTGGTGATCCCCATCGACGCCCCGCTGGCCGAAGACCGCAGCTATTGGCTGGCTTACCCCGAACACGCCCGCAGAAGCCCCGCCCTGGGCCGCTTTCGGGCATGGCTGGCGCAGGAGTGCCGCCCCCAGCCATGATCTGTCATGGAACAAAGCGGCGCGGCGCAAGGTTGATCGGGGACACCCTTTATCAGGCGCACCCCCTAGCATGCTCGAAATTCCGACGCCGACCGAACCGCACAGTTTCGACCCGCCCCCCGAAGCGGCGGCGTTCTATACCGACAGCCTGAAACTGCTGGGGTCCTGGGACATCCCCTACCTCCTGTCCGGCACATATGCGCTGACCTGCCACACCGGCGTCGTCCGCCCGACCAAGGATATCGACGTGTTCTGCAAGCCGGGAGACGCCCCCCGGCTGCTCGCCCGCTTCAAGCAGGAGGGTTACGACGTCACCGTGGAGGACGAGCGCTGGATCGCCAAAGTATGGTCCGGAAAGAACTTCTTCGACGTGATCTTCAACATGTCCTCCGCATCGATCCCGATCACTGACGCCTGGTTCAGCGATGTTTTCACGGCCGAGGTCTATGGCACCCAGGTCCGCATCACCCCGCCGACCGAATTCATCGTCTCCAAGGCCTTCATCCAGGATCGCTATCGCTACGACGGGGCGGACATCGCCCATACCATCCTGCGCAAGCATGACGAGATCGACTGGCACCGCCTCCTCTCGCTGATGGAACTGCATTGGGAAGTCCTGCTGCTCCATGTGCTCAACTTCCGCTTCATCTACCCCACCGAGCGCGAGGCGATCCCGCGCTGGCTGTTCGACACGCTGATCGAACGCATCCGCGCCCAGGCCGAACTTCCCCCCGCCGAAGTGCGGATCTGCCGCGGACGCCTGTTTTCCCCGCGGGACTACGTGATCGACATCAGCGAATGGGGCTTTGCGGACCTGGTAGGAAAAGGACTGGACGAGAAGCATGAACGACATGTCTGACACGCTCCGCCTGGCGGCGATCGGCGACCTTCACGTCACCGAGCAGGACGGCGGTTCCTACCGCGACCTGTTCCGCGAAATCTCCGACAATGCCGAAGTCCTGGCGCTGTGCGGAGACCTCACCAATTTCGGCAAGACCGGCGAGGCCGAGCGCCTGGCGGCCGATCTCTCGGCCTGCTCGATCCCCGTCGTGGGCGTGCTGGGCAACCATGACTACGAATGCGGACAGCCGGAGGAAGTCGCCAATATCCTGCGCCAGGGCGGCGTCACCATCCTCGACGATCAGGCCGTGGTGGTGAAGGACGTGGGCTTTGCGGGTGTGAAGGGGTTCGTCGGCGGCTTCGGGCGCGGCGAGCTGGGCGCCTTCGGAGAGGCGGCGATCAAGAGCTTCGTCGACGAATCGCTCAACGAAGCGCGCAAGCTGGAGAACGGCCTGCGCTCGCTGCGGACGGAGCGGACGGTGGCCGTGCTCCATTATGCCCCGATCCCGGAAACGGTCGCGGGCGAGCCGCCGGAAATCTTCCCGTTCCTGGGCTCCTCCCGCCTTGCCGATGCCGTGGACCGTTTCGAGAACGTCAAGGCCGTGGTCCACGGCCACGCCCATCGCGGCACCTACGAGGGCAAGACCACGCGCGGCGTGCCGGTCTACAATTGCGCGCAGTTCGTGGTCTCCGCCCGGTTCGGGCGCCCTTACGCCCTGCTGGACGTCTGAGCGACAGCGCCGGAGCATGGAAGCCGCCGACGTCTTCACCAAGCTGGACCTGGAGCTGCGGCCCGATCCCGCGCGCACGGTGATACGGCCCTTCCACTTCGCCTATCCTGCCGCCTTCGCGGATCACCACCCGCCCAAGCCCCAGGTCATCGTCCAGCGCATCCTCTCGCTGGACGATGACGTGCGCGAGCGGATGATCGGCTTCGTGATGGGTCCGATGCGCGAGCGCCATTGCCACGCCGACGCCTTCTTCCTGCGCCAGGTCGACAGCCTGGCCGACGAACTGGGCGATATTTCCGCGCTGAACCACCGCGACCGCCTGCTGCTGGGCGCCTATTTCAGCCAGGAATACGCCTTCGAATCCGCCGCCCTATTCAATCCCAGCATCGTGCGGATCCCGATCGAGGCGCAAGCGCAGGAGGCGCTTGCCCCCGGCGCGCCCCTGCGCTTCCTGCTCTCGCTGCGCGGCATCGGCGAGGGGCACATTTCCTCGGTAACCTTCCGCACCGGTTCCTGGGACGGCGGCGAGACCGTCACCATCGACCCGGCGTGGCCGCACTGCATCCCGCCCCGCATCGAAAGCGACAACGAGGGCTGGGTCCGCCTCCAGTGCGAAGACAGCCAGGACGTATCGGAAACCGTGATCTTCCCGGTCCTGCCCGAACAGCGGCAGGGGGTGGAGGACCTCCGCATGGTCATGTTCGTGGAGGACGACGGCCAGCGCTTCCTGATCGGCACTTACACGGCCTACGACGGCCAGAACACGCGGCAGGAGATGCTGCGCGGCGTGGACCTGCGGACCTTCGAGATGCGCGCGTTGGCAGGCCGGATGACCGGATACAAGGGCATGGCCCTGTTCCCCCGCCGGATCGACGGCCAGTACGTCATGCTCGGGCGGCAGGATGGCGAGAACATCTGGCTGCTGCGCTCGGACGACCTGTTCACCTGGGAAAGCGGGGAGCCGATCCTCGGGCCGGCCTACCCCTGGGAATTCGTGCAGATGGGCAATTGCGGATCGCCCATAGAGATCGACGAGGGTTGGCTGGTGTTCACGCACGGCGTCGGCATGGTCCGCGGCTATTGCATCGGCGCCTGCCTGCTCGACCGCGACGATCCCTCGCGCGTGCTGAAGCGCACGCGGGCACCGCTGGTCTTTCCCAGCGCCGAACAGCGCGGCGGCTACGTTCCGAATGTGACCTACAGTTGCGGCGCCCTCGTCCACGGGCGGCGCGTGCTTCTGCCTTACGGCATCGGCGATGAGCTTACCGGCTTCGCCACCTGCTCGCTGGACGATCTGCTCGGTGTGCTGGTTCCGGCCTGACAACGTCGAAGCCCCCTTCTCACGGCCCGCTTCGATCACCATCTTCGCCCGCAAGGAGAACCGATCCATGCCGACTTACGAAAAGACCGAAGAAGCCATCGCGCGCCTGACGCCCGAGCAGTTCCACGTCACTCAGCGCAGCGGCACCGAACGCCCCGGATCGGGCGAATACCTGAACAACAAGAAGCCCGGCATCTACGTCGATATCGTCTCGGGCGAACCGCTTTTCGCGTCCTCGGACAAGTACGAATCCGGATGCGGCTGGCCCAGCTTCACCAAGCCGATCGAACCGGCCAACGTGAACAACCTGGTGGACCACACCCATGGCATGACCCGTACCGAAGTGCGCTCGGCCCATGGCGACAGCCATCTTGGCCACGTCTTCGAGGACGGCCCGCGCGATCGCGGCGGCCTGCGCTACTGCATCAATTCCGCCTCGCTGCGCTTCGTCCCCCGCGAGGACATGGAGGACGAAGGCTACGCCAGCTACGTCGACCAGGTCGAAGACATCGACTGATCCGGCCCGACCGCATGCCTCACCGCGCCCTCGCTGTCAGCTTGCGGCGTCGGTGAGGTAGGCGCGCGGCTTCACGTCGCGCATGGCCAGCGTCGTGTTGAAGTGGCGCACGCCCGGAAGCCGGCGCAGGCGGTTGCGCAGGAAGTCGTCAAGGTCTGGAACACCGCCGGTCATCACCAGCAGCAGATAGTCGAAATCCCCGACGACAGCGTGGCACGTCAGCACCGCCGCTTCATCCAGCACCGCGCGTTCGAAAGCCTCGTGCCGGTCGAATTCGATAGAGACATGGACAAAGGCGCTGGTGCCCAGCCCGATCGCTGCCGGGTCGATCACCGCACGATAGCCGGTGATGACGCCAGCCTTCTCCATGGCCTGGACCCGCTTCCAGCTTGGCGTCTTGGACAGCCCCGCCACCTCGCCCAGCCCCGCAAAACTGAGCCGCGCGTCCTGCTCCAGCGCCGCCAGGATGCGCTTGTCCGCCGCGTCGAGGGTCATGCCCTTCTCCACCGAAACGTCCGTTCTCCCATCTTCACCGCACCGTGCCAATCGTTCTTCAGGAATAGCCCATGGCTTGTGGATTGGGACCAATGTCCCGCCCGGCCAGTGCTAATGTCCTCTCACAGCAAGCCCGGGAAGACAACATGGAACGCCGCAAGGTCTACGAACTGCTCGAAGCGCCCGCCGCGCTCGACTACGAACTCTATCTCCAGACCGATCGTCTGCTGACCTGCCAGAAGCCCTTCGACGATCTGGCCAATGCCGACGAACTGCAGTTCCAGATCGTCCACCAGGTCGAGGAGCTGTGGATGAAGCTCATGGCCTATACGATCGTCGCCGTGGACGAGCACTTGCGCGCGAAGCAGGCGTTCCGGGTGACCACCCTGCTCGGCCGCTGCCACCGCATCATGCGCATGATGACCGAGCAGCTCGACCTCTTGGAAACCATGTCGCCCAAGGAATACCAGCAGATCCGCCTCCAGCTCGGCAACGGCAGCGGCCAGGAATCGCCGGGCTTCCGCGTGCTGCTCCGCATCATCCCCGATCTCTGGCAGACTTTCGATGCGGCTTACGTTTCCGGCGCCGGGCGGACGGTGCGCGACATCTACGACCATGGCTATGCGCATGACGAAGCTTATGCCATCGCCGAGGCGCTGATGGAGTTGGACGAACTTTTCGGCAAGTTCCGCTGGCACCACTTGTTCCTCATCCACCGCTCGATCGGCATGGGCTCGGCCTCGCTGAAGGGGCGCTCCGTCGATCTGCTCCAAGCCGGTGCGAAACATCGCTTTTTCCCCGAGCTCTGGGACGTGCGCGTGGAAATGACCGACGAATGGGGCCATGACTATGGCCGCGTGCGCGACAGCATTGCGGAAAAGGCGAGCCAGTGATCGATGCGTGACCTGTTCCATGTTCCCGAGGGTGGCCCCTATTTGATGAGCCACTCGGTCGGCTGCCTGCCGCGCGCGGCGCGCGCCGCGCTGGACGCGTGCTATCTCGGCCCTTGGCAGACCACCGGCGGCGCTGCCTGGGGGCCGTGGCTGGAAACGATCGAGAAGTTCCGCGCCGCCCTAGCCGGGCTGATCGGCGTGGCGGCGGACGAAGTCGCGCCGCAGCAGAGCGTCTCCTCCGCGCTGTTCTCGCTCCTGTCCGGGCTGCGACCGATCCCGAAGCGCAACCGTGTGCTGATGTCGGAGCAGGCCTTTCCGACCGTGGGCTATGTCGCGCAGGGGCTTGAACGACTGGGCTTCGAGACACGGCTGATCCCCGCGGCCCAGTCGCCCGGCGACGCCGCCACCTGGGAAAGCCATTTCGACGAGAGCGTGGCGGCGGTCGTCGCCATGCACGTTCACTCGAACACCGGCGTCACCTCTCCGCTTGCCGAGATCGCCGCGATGGCCCGTCGCCACGGGGCGCTCTCCATCGTCGATGCCGCCCAGTCCGCGGGGATCCTGCCGGTAGCACCGCACGCCTGGGGCGCGGACGCTGTGATCGGATCGAGCGTGAAATGGCTCTGCGGCGGCCCCGGCGCCGCGTGGCTCTGGCTGCGCGGCGACCTGACGCCCGGCATCGAGCCGCTCGACCTCGGCTGGTTCGGCCACGAAGACCCTTACGAATTCGACATCCGCAGCTTCCGCCCCGCCGCTGACGCGCGCCGGTTCCAGGGCGGCAGCCCGTCCATCGCGCCTTTCGCGCTCGCCCTTGCCGGCATCAAGACGGTGACCGCGCTGGGGCAGGACAGGATCCTGCGCCACAACCGGGACTGCATCGCCGCCTTTGCCGAGGCCGTGGACCGGCCGTTCGACATGACCGGCCGCGGCGGAACGCTCTGCCTGGAATTCGCCGATGTCGACCGCCTTCACGCGGTGCTCGCGCCCGGCGATTTCCGCTACGACGTGCGCGGGCGCTGCCTGCGGGCCTCGTTCCACGCCTGGAACAGCCCGGAAGAAGCGAAGGCACTGGGCCGGGCGATCACCGAAGCCCAGCTGGAGTTTCGCCTCGTTTCGTGATCGGATCGCGGTCCATCGTCGATAGTGCAGGCATTCGGCGGCCGCGACTGTCGAAATCATAAGGTATACATATCGACATACGTCGGGGGATCGGCATCATCGGCCGCCTTGGATCGACCCGATTCAGCACGCCATCAACGGCCGACCGGCCAAGGAGTATCGATGACCTCCCCCACGTTCCGCGCCCCGCGCAGCGCCCTGCGCGCTCTCGCCCTCGGCGGCTTTCTTTCGGCATCGGCCATGGCTTCCGTGGCCCTGGCGGCGCCCGCCGCACCCGCCTTCGACGTCGCCCGCATTTCGAACGACATCAAGACGCTCTCCAGCGACGCCTTCGAAGGACGCGGCCCGGCCACCCCGGCGGAAAAGAAGACCATCGACTACATCGCCGCGCAGATGAAGGCCGCGGGCCTCCAGCCGGCCGGGCAGAAGGGCACCTGGTTCCAGGACGTGCCGCTGCGCAAGTCGGAGATCGTCGGCGCGCCCAGCCTGGCGATGACCATCGGCGGGGCCGCCACGCCCCTGTCGCAGGGCCAGCAGATCGCCGTCCGCGCTGCGGAAACGGGGCAGTCCTCGGTGGCCATCAAGGACCTGCCGCTGGTCTTCGTCGGCTACGGCGTCAAGGCCCCGGAACGCGGCTGGGATGACTTCAAGGGCGTGGACCTCAAGGGCAAGATCATGGTCGTGCTGGTCAACGATCCCGATTTCGAAGGCGGCGGTGCGGCTGATGGCGGGGCCGATTTCGGCGGCAAGCTGATGACCTATTACGGCCGCTGGACCTACAAGTACGAGGAAGCCGCCCGCCAGGGCGCGGCCGGCGTGCTGGTGATCCACGAGAGCGAGCCCGCCTCCTATGGCTGGGCGACGGTCAAGAACAGCAACACCAACACGATGTTCGACATCGTCCGCGCCGATCCGAAGGCTGCGCATACGCAGATGGAAGGCTGGATCCAGAAGGACCTCGCCGTGCAGCTCTTCAAGGCTTCGGGTCTGGACTTCGAAGCCGCCAAGGCCGCCGCGCGCAAGACGGACTTCAAGGCCATGCCGCTGAAGGCAACGATGAGCGCAGACTATGCGGTGAAGTCGGAGATCATCACCTCGCACAACGTGGCCGGGCTGGTGCGCGGCTCGAAGTATCCGGACGAAACCGTGATCTACTCGGCCCACTGGGACCACCTCGGCGTCGGCCTGCCCGATGCCAAGGGAGACCGCATCTACAACGGCGCGCGCGATAACGCCTCCGGCACGGCCGCGCTGCTCGAACTGGCGCGGACTTTCGCCAAGTCGAAGCCGGAACGCTCGGTGCTGTTCCTGGCCGTGACGGCGGAAGAAAAGGGCCTGCTCGGCTCGGAATACTATGCCGACAACCCGCTGCGCCCGCTGGCGACGACGGCCGGCGTCATCAACATGGACGGCCCGCTCTCGATCGAGAAGACCACCAACTTCAGCATCTCGGGCGCGGCCAAGCTCGATCTGCTGACCATGCTGACCGAGGAAGGCCAGAAGCTGGGCCGCCACTATACCCCCGATGCGCGCCCGGAAGCGGGCAGCTTCTACCGTTCGGACCACTTCCCGATGGCGAAGCGCGGCGTCCCGGCGATTTCGTTCAGCCCGGGCCGTGAACTCGTCAACGGCGGCGACGCCCGCGGCAAGGAACTGTCGGACATCTACACGCGCGACAAGTACCACCAGCCGGCCGACGAATACGATCCGAACTGGAACACGTCCGGCTGGAACAGCGACATGACGCTGCTCTACAGCGTCGGCAACCGCCTGGCGAACGGCCGCGACTGGCCTAACTGGTCGCAGGACAGCGAGTTCCGCGCGGCCCGCGACGCGACTTCCGCCTCGCGCAAGTAAGGCAGGCAAAGCCAGGTCGATGCATCGCCCCGGCGCCGGAAGAAGGCGTCGGGGCCATGCAGCCGGCCGGGCCAACTGCCGCCGCGTTCAAGAAAGGACCGTTCCGGTCTACTCTGTCCGGAACCGTGCAAACCACGGCCCGGGATCCTTTTCTTCGAATGGAATGAAGGAGTTCCGCCAAGACCGGCACATTCGGTCAGGTGCAACGGCACCAGCAGACACTCCCGATGTCCTTCGGAATACTGCCTTTTTAACACCGCAATGACTTTTTTTTCACTTGTTCGGATGGCAGCTCTGCGGCAGCAATTCATTGCGACGAAACAAGAACTAGCCGCACTTCCAAACCCGTCCTCGGGTCGCACTTCGAAACGTTCGCACGCTGATAAAGAGGCCGAAACAAGGCCCTTCCATACCGAAGCCTGAAACTGCATCGCCCGGCCGCGAAACTCGCAAAGGCGCTTCATGAAGCCCTCGACGAGCACGTCGGCACATAAAAAAATGGCCCGAAGGCCATAAAGACCTCCGGGCCAAGGAATAGGGCTGCTCTGTACGAGCCGCCTTCGGGTCGCGCCATTTGTGTACGCCTTGAATTGCCCCTGGCGCGTGACGGGGATCACGCCTCATCAGGAATCGACACCTAGCTTCTTCCCCTAACCCGCCTGGATGGGTTAAGCCCGATGCAGTCGTGCGGCGTTCGCCGCATCGGCTAAGGGGCTGTGTCTTTGGATTTCGAAAGTCAGATCGAGGCTATCGGGGCGATTTTTCGGTGCGATCGGCAATCTGCCGAGTCCCTTGCCCGCGTCCTGATTCCGCAGCGCCTGGCCACCAAGGACATCCTGGCCCGCCAGGGCGAACCCTCGCACAATTGCTGGCTGGTCATCGACGGCGCACTGCGAGTCGAGACATATGGGCTGGAAGGGCAGCGCCAGCAGGTGGCGCAGCATGGGCCTGGAGAATTCTTCGGCGCCTATCCGGCCGCCACGGTGCACCGCGCCGAGATCAGCGCCTTGCTGGATTGCCAGCTACTCTGCGCCGAAGCCCCGAAAATCGCCGAACTCGTGGCCGGAAACGTCCAGATCGCGGCGGGTATGGCGCGGCTCCTCGCCCGCCAGCTGGACCGCGCGCTGGACCGCATGGTAACCCGCATGACGTATAGTGCGGCCGGGCGGGTCTATGCCGAACTGGTCGCTTTGGCCGACGGTCGCGACCGGATCGTGCCCTCGCCCCGGGTCACCACTCTGGCGCTCGGCGCCAACACCACCCGCGAAACGGCGTCGCGCGCCATCGCCGCCTTGATCCGCCGCGGGATCATCAGCCGCGACGACGAGCAACTCACCATCCATGCACCGCGCATGCTGGCCGAGTTGATCTGCTGAAAACGATTCGCGCTGCGATCAGGCGGCAGTGAGGCGGCAGAACAACCCGATCGGCACGTCGCCAAGGCTCGTGACGATCTCCCCCGCCGATTCGAAACGGTAGCGCGGCGCCAGGATATCCAGCGCGGCCACTTGCGGCCACGATGCGCAGATGCTGCCCGGCGGGGCCGCGCGGGCCAGCAGAACGGCCAGTTCGCCCGAGGCTTCCAGCGCTTCCTCCACCGCCACGGCCCGACTGTCGAGCCCCAGACGGACCTCCGGCGCGAGTCGCAGGGCCGCCTCCGCATAGCTCATGGCCGTCACCAGGTCTGCAAAGCCCAGGATTTCACCACCTTCCCCATGCACCTGCGCGACGGGTTCATGACCGGCAATCGCGGGCAGCGGCTCCGCGGAAGCGACGATCGCCAGGTTCGAGGCCGGGTCCAGTGCCCCGCCCCGTGCCGGTAGCCAGTTTTCGAGGTTCACCTTGCAGACCGGCAGGTCCTGCGCGCGCCATTCCGTTTCGGCCAGCGCCGGATCGTCGGTCGGGCGCGAGACATGGAGCGCCAAGGCCCGTGTCGCCAGACTTCGTGCATGGCGCAAGGCAAGCCCCATGGCCACGCGCGCGCCGTTCAGGATCGCCGCCTCGGACAGGCCGGCATTGCCGCCCAGCACCTCGACCACGTCGGCCTCCTCGATCAGGCGATCGAACCGCTCGCCCCACTGGCTGTCGTATTGCGCGACCGAAATTTCCCGGAACCGTGCGATCGCCGTCGGCAGCACGACATGAAGCCTGGCGCCGCGCGCCAGCGCCATTTCCGCCACGAGGATGTCCGCACCGGCCGCCAATGCGCCGAAAACGGCGCCCGGCCGGATCTCGTCGAGCACGCTTTCCAGCTTCGCGCGCACTTCGGCCTCGTCGTCCGGAAGACCGATGATCCCGTAGAAATAGAGGCTGGGCGGCGGCTGGAGATGATCGAACAAGTCGGGCGACCGGCCCAGCCGTTCCAGTATCTGCCGAAACTGTCGCAGCGTTACCGCGTGGTCTTCCCAAGCCTCCGGGGCCGCCTGCATGGCCCGTTCCAGCGCTTCGCGGCTCGCCTGCGGATCGTCCAGCAGCAGCAGCGCCTCGGCCTCGGTCGCGCCAAGCCAGTAGCGTGTCTCCGGCTCGTGCGCGCCGCTCGCCAGAATGTCCAGGATGCGGCCGGCGATGTCCCGCGCCTCCCTGGGACGGTCGTTGAGGAAGGCGATGGTGGCTGCATTGATGAGCGGATAAGTCGCCGGGCGGCCGCCCGCGGCCTGCAGGTAGGCCTCCTGAGCCTGTTCGAGCAGGCTGGCCCGGTCGCCGCCCAGGCTGCGCAGCCCGCGATCCTTGAGCAGCCGGCCCTTGAGGCTGAGCGCATCGGGGGCGGAAGAGGCGCCGAGGCCTGTTTCCTCGAACATGCGCCAGGCCCGCAGGGTGTCGCCCGCACGCGCGATCTGCCTGATTCTGGCAAGGGCAGGAAGAGTCACGGGCGCACCCCTTGGAGGATTGGAAATTCAGAAGCGCTGCGGCGGCGGGTTCTTGATGTCGGGATCGATGGTAAGGCCGATCCAGCGGGGTTCGCAGCGGGTGCCCTGCAGCAGGTCGACGTTGATGTTGAACGGATGCTTGGTCCCGAACTTCCCGCCGCGATTGAAACGCGCCTGGAAGCGGACGACCTTGTAGCGATCGAGTTCCTCGTCGTATTTGCTGTATTCAAGGCCGCCATAGAATGAGGAGAGCGCTTCCTTGGTGGTGATGGCATCCCACTGCTTCGAGAAATAGAGCTGGTCGCCTACCAGTTCGATCTCCACCTTGCTGTCGCAAGTGATGGGAATGTAGTCCAGATCCTTGCCGTCCACCACTTCGTAATGCAGCGAAATCTGCTCATCCACGACTTCGAGCGTCACGCGGAACGGCACGACAGTGGCATCGTCCGACAGGCCGAGATCGAAGGACGGCGAGAGGCCGTACTGGGTATAATTGAGCGTAGACATGCGTTTTCCCCTAAACTTCTGAAAAGCCTCGCTTCAGAAGCCGGCGGCTTCTGGCGCGAGGACCGGATTCGGATCAGTCTTCCAACGGACGGGCCAGCTTCATCTGCCAGAGCCGCCAGTCGTTGTTTTCCGGATCGGATGCGATGAGCCGGGCGACATCGTCCCGCGCTTCGTCCCGCAACTGTTCCCCACGCCCCTTCTCGCCGAGACTATAGAGCAATTGCGCATTCGAATAGCGCGCCAGCATCCAGTCCTGCTGATAGGTGGCGTTCTTGGGATCTTCCCGCACCAGGCGCTGCACGATGGCCGCCTGCTTCGCCCGCTCCCCAAGCGCTTCCACGTCGCGCCCCTGCGCCCGCAGGGCGTCCGCCATCCAGGCGTGACGGTTGGCGATATCGGCATCGAGGCTGCGGTCCTGCGGCTCCATCCGGGCCACGCGCTCCATCGTGCGAAGCGCATTGCCGCATTCGGCGAGCTGCTCTTCCGGTCCCTTCCGGGTGACGGCGATCGTGCAGATATTGCCTTCCGCATAAGCCAGTTCGCGCCAATAGGCCTGGTTGCCGGGCACCAGGCGCACGAGGTGTTCCGCCAGCGCCCGATAGGCCAGGAACCGCGGCAGGGCCTTGTCGTAGCGCTTGGCGATGAAGTCCACGTAGCCGAGCCAGAATTCGCTCTGGGCATGGGCGAAGATGCGGGAGGGATCCCGCGGATCGGCTGCCAGCAGAGTGCCGGTGACGCGGTGCGCCTCGCTGAACTTGGCCAGGGCGCCGGCATGGTCGCCGCGCTTGTGGTCGTCTTCCCCCATTGCGTGGAGGATGCGGGCGCGGCGTTCCAGCGAGTCGGCCGGGAGGGCCTTGAGGTCCGACTGGTCGGCATAGAAATCGAGCGCGCGTTCGTTGACCGATTGCAGCACATCCAGGCGGCCCACGCCTTCCAGCCGCTGTCTGAGATCCGTCAACATGAACTCGATCAATCCTTCGGCCTGCTGTCGCTGATGTTCCGCCTCCATTTGCGCACGCAGCGCAAAGATCAGCATCAGGGCCATGGATAAAGTAAGCAGCACCGTAAGGAGCGTGATGGCAATCACACGGCGCAATTGACGTTGCGCATCGCGCTGGATGATCTGGTCCAGCGCGATGCCGGTAAGGCCGGCGACGATCTTGAGCCGGGCCAGCTTGCGCCCGTCATGCTCGGCGCGGAAATCCGCCGCGATCGGTTCGTGGACCACACCGTTCGCATCGGGGCCGACCAGCGAGACCGGGAAGCTGTCCTCCGGTTCTCCCTCCAGCAGCGCGGCGATCACCGGCCGTTCGGGATGGAGGCTGCGGAACAGCTCGATCTCGGCATCGACCCAGCGCGAATTGCGCGCCGCGGGGGAGCACAGCACCAGCAGCACATCGGATTGCGACAGCGCCTGGCGCACTTCCTGGTCGAGGCTGGAGGCCGCGGGCAGTTCGGCGCGATCGCGGAAGATCGGCGTGACGCGGCGCGGAACTTCCCCCGCGCGGGTGACGGTGCCGACCAGGCGCGCAGGGATACGATAGGATTCCAGCCAGCGGTGCAGCTGGCCGGCAAAGCGCTCATCGGCATGGCTATAGCTCAGGAACGCGCGGTAGCGGCGCGTTCCCTCATTCCCCGCGATGTCCTGTTCCGCCGTCATCGGCAATAAACGACCATCTGCCAACGCCCCTGAAAGCCTTTGAATCGGCTCCATCCCTTATGGTTCAATAGCGGCCCGCCGCCTGTTCGTCGCCCCAAAGTCCCGCCGTCCTCTCCCCTACCAGATGGGCAGGGCGGTGCAACGTTCGAAAAGCGCTGCGAAATTTCGCGCGTGGACCGGGATTTTCCCTGAGATCGCGCCGTTCCCAGAGGAGCCGTTTGACTTCATCGGTTGCAACCGTGATCCTGCGCGCAGGAGATGCGATGAGTCGGAACGGCCCCAGCCCCGAGCTGCGCCACATCGATGTGGTTATCGACGCGGTACGTTCGCCGAGCAGCGCCGGCGTTTCGGCCGTGACGGCGTCATGGTGCCGCTCTCTCCTCCACCATGGACTCGATCCCGGCACGGGCGCCAAGCGCGCCCGCGTGGACCTTGCCACCCTTGGCCATCGGCGCAGCGAACATGCCGCCCTGCTGGCCGTGGCAGGCCCGGTGCTGGACCAGATGTATCGTTCCGTCGGCAGATCGGGCTGCGGCGTGGTGCTCAGCGATCCGACCGGCATCGTGCTCGACCGCCGGGTGGGCGATGCCGACGCCGCCGAGTTCGACGCGGTGGGCCTTGTGGAAGGCGGCCGCTGGGGTGAGGCGGAGGAAGGCACCAACGGCATCGGCACCTGCCTCTTCGAGGACCAGCCCGTCGTCATTCACCGCGACCAGCACTTCGCCAGCCGCAATGTCGGCATAAGCTGCATGGACGCCCCGCTCCACGATCCGCACGGGCGGCTGGCGGGCGCGCTCGACGTCTCCAGCTACCGCCAGGACCATGGCCCCGCGATGGCGGAACTCGTCTCCGCCCTGGTGCGCGACGCGGCCCGCCGGATCGAGCGCGATTATTTCTGCCAGCATTTCGCCGGTTCGCGCATCGTGTTCCTGGCCGACGATCCGGTCCACGGCACGGCTCTCCTGGCCACCGACCGCGACGACCTGGTGATCGGCGCCAGCCGCGGCGCGCGTACGCGGCTGCGGCTCACGGACGCCATGCTCTGCCGCCCCCGTCCGCTCGACCAGGTGCTGGGCGCGGCGTCGTCCGGCCCTTCCTTCGAGGACGGCGACCGCACCGTCCTGCGCCAGGCGCTGGCGCAGGCCGGAGGCAACGCCAGTTCGGCGGCGCGCATCCTGGGCGTGGGCCGCGCCACCCTCTATCGCCGCATGGCCAAGGCCGGCCTCTCGCGCTAGGGCCATTGGGCTCAGGTCATCGGGCTCAGGAGAAATCCGCAAACTGTCTCGCGGGTGAGACACCAGGGCCGGCTTGCCCGCCCCCACCCGCTTCCGCAATCCTTTCCACTGCGCAACACTCATCCTCGACGAGACGCCACCAGGCGCCGCAAGAGAGGATATATCCGTGGACGCACTTGTTCAGGACCGGACCGCACTCCAGGCCCCCTTCGCAGAACGCTACGACAACTTCATCGGCGGTGCCTGGGTCGCGCCGAAGGCCGGTCGCTACTTCGACAATATCTCCCCGATCACCGGGCAGGTCGTCGGCCGGATCGCCCGCTCGGACGCTTCCGACATCGAGGCCGCGCTCGACGCCGCCCATGCCGCCAAGGACGCCTGGGGCAAGGCCTCCGTCGCCGAACGCGCACGCGTGCTCAATCTCATCGCCGACCGCATGGAAGAGAACCTGCAGCGCCTCGCCACGGCCGAGACCTGGGACAACGGCAAGCCGATCCGCGAGACCCTGGCCGCCGACGTACCTCTCGCCATCGACCATTTCCGCTACTACGCCGGTGTGATCCGGGGTCAGGAAGGCTCGATCAGCGAGATCGACCAGGACACCGTCGCCTACCATTTCCACGAGCCGCTGGGCGTGGTCGGCCAGATCATTCCCTGGAACTTCCCGCTGTTGATGGCCGCCTGGAAGCTCGCCCCGGCCTTGGCGGCAGGCAATTGCGTGGTGCTCAAGCCCGCGGAGCAGACGCCGGCCTCGATCATGGTCTGGGCGGAGATCGTCGGCGACCTGCTGCCGCCGGGCGTGCTCAACATCGTCAACGGCTTCGGCCTGGAGGCGGGCAAGCCGCTCGCCTCGTCCAGCCGCATCGCCAAGATCGCCTTCACCGGCGAGACGACGACCGGCCGCCTCATCATGCAATACGCCAGCGAGAACCTGATCCCGGTGACGCTGGAGCTGGGCGGCAAGTCTCCCAACATCTTCTTCGAGGACGTGGCCGCCGCCGATGACGACTTCTTCGACAAGGCGATCGAGGGCTTCGTGATGTTCGCGCTGAACCAGGGCGAAGTCTGCACCTGCCCCAGCCGCGCGCTGATCCAGGAAAGCATCTACGATCGCTTCATGGAGCGCGCCCTGCAGCGCGTGGCCGCCATCGTCCAGGGCAACCCGCTCGATCCCGCGACGATGATCGGCGCGCAGGCATCCTCCGAACAGCGCGAGAAGATCCTCTCCTACTTCGACATCGGCCGCCAGGAAGGCGCCGAGATCCTGATCGGCGGCGAGGCGGCGCAGCTGGAAGGCGAACTTGCGGGCGGCTATTACGTCAAGCCGACCGTGTTCAAGGGCCATAACAAGATGCGGATCTTCCAGGAGGAGATCTTCGGCCCCGTGGTTTCGGTGACCACCTTCAAGGACGCGGACGAAGCGCTCTCCATCGCCAACGACACACTTTACGGGCTCGGCGCGGGCGTGTGGAGCCGCGACGCCAACACCTGCTACCGCTTCGGCCGCGAGATCAAGGCCGGGCGCGTCTGGACCAACTGCTATCACGCCTACCCGGCCCATGCGGCCTTCGGCGGCTACAAGCAGTCGGGCATCGGGCGCGAGACCCACAAGATGATGCTGGACCACTACCAACAGACGAAGAACATGCTGGTCAGCTACAGCCCCCGGAAGCTCGGATTCTTCTGAGCTTCACCCCCGGCGCGCGCCGCCCCGCTCTCTCCCGCTCGCGGCGCGCGCCCCCCAACACCCGACCACCTGACTATCCCCCGAGAGGAGTGTTCCAATGGCCAAGACCATGAAGGCTGCCGTCGTGCGTGAATTCGGAAAACCGCTGACGATCGACGAAGTACCGGTTCCCGAAGTCGGCCCCGGCCAGATCCAGGTGGCCATCCAGGCCTCCGGCGTCTGCCACACCGACCTCCATGCCGCCGAGGGCGACTGGCCGGTGAAGCCCAACCCGCCGTTCATTCCGGGCCACGAAGGCGTAGGCTACGTCAGCCAGGTCGGCGCGGGCGTCACTCATGTGAAGGAGGGCGACCGGGTGGGCGTGCCCTGGCTCTACACCGCCTGCGGCCACTGCGTGCATTGCCTGGGCGGATGGGAAACCCTTTGCGAAACCCAGCTCAACACCGGCTACTCGGTCAACGGCGGCTTTGCGGACTATGTGGTCGCCGATCCCAACTATGTCGGCCATCTGCCCGGCAATATCAGCTTCACCGAGATCGCGCCGGTGCTCTGCGCTGGCGTCACGGTCTACAAGGGCCTGAAGATGACCGACACCAGGCCCGGCGACTACGTGGCGATCAGCGGCATCGGCGGGCTGGGCCACATGGCCGTGCAATATGCCGTTGCCATGGGCCTCAACGTCGCGGCGATCGACATCGACGACGGCAAGCTGGACCTTGCCCGCAGGCTGGGCGCGACGATCACGGTCAATGCCCGCAACGAGGATCCGGCCACGATCATCAAGCGCGAGACCGGCGGCGGGGTCAACGGCGTGCTGGTGACGGCGGTGAGCGAGAAAGCCTTCGAACAGGCCATCGGCGTGACCGCACGCGGCGGCACCGTGGCGCTCAACGGCCTGCCACCCGGCGACTTCCCGCTCAATATCTTCGGCATGGTGCTCAATGGCATCACCGTGCGCGGCTCGATCGTCGGCACCCGGCTGGACTTGCAGGAATCCATAGATTTCGCAGCGCAAGGCAAAGTCAGGGCAACGGTCGAGACCGCGAAGATCGAGGACATCAACACCATCTTCGATCGCATGCACAAGGGCCAGATCGAAGGGCGCGTCGTCCTCGACATGGCCGGATGAGGCTGCGGCAAGGCGGAAAGACGCAAGGTCGAACGAAGAGAACAGGAGTTCGCCGGGGTGACGAATGAGGTAAAACGGGTCGCCGCCACCCCGGCGGCACTTGAACTGGTCGCGGAACTGACCGCCGAGTACGGTCCGATGCTGTTCCACCAATCGGGCGGCTGCTGCGACGGGTCTTCCCCCATGTGCTACCCGCAAGGCGAGTTCCGCATCGGCGAAGGCGACATCCTGCTCGGCGAAGTGAGCGGCGCGCCCGTCTACATCGGCCGGGCGCAAGGCATGGCCTGGGCGCATACCCAGCTCATCCTGGACGTCGTCCCCGGCCGGGGCGGCATGTTCAGCCTGGACAACGGCCGCGAACGCCGCTTCCTGACGCGCGGCCGCGTCTTCACCGAGGACGAGTTGCGGCAGTTGGACAAGGGTTCGGGCTCGCCCTGAAGGCTGGCGCTGCCCGCTGCGCTGACAACTGCGACGTCACCCAGAGCGCCCGCAAGACCCCGCGCGCCGCAGCAGGCCCGCCAAGGGATCCTGAAACACGTTCAGGATGCCGCTGCCGCCAAGAAACGAAGCGCCCTGCGAAACGGCACATGCGCGTTCCGCCGGCCGCTTCAGCGGGGCCCCGGCGCGCCGATGGTGAACGCATACGTCAGCGGCTTCAGCGCGATGCGATAGGGCATGTGCGCCCGGCCATCGAGGTTCCAGCCGGTGTCCCCGCCCACGCCCGCCTGCGCTGCATCGATCAGCAGGCTGCCGTTGCCATGCGGGCGGATGTCGGCGCTATGCGCCTGCCCGGGCGGCTTCATGGCGAGGTCCGCATAAGGGAAAGCAAGCGCATTGACCGACAGCGGCTGCGCGCCGGTGACGCGAAGTCCGGTCCTGGCGCCTGTCAGTTCGATCCAGCGCACGTCGGTCTTGTTGCCCGATTCCTGCGGCCTTGCGTAATCGTGGAACTGGTCCGCCAGGGCGCCCTGCCACTGGGCGACGAGGCCGCCGGTCTTGCGATCGGCGTAAGTCTCCTGCGGACCGCGGCCGAACCAGCGAACCTGGTCGAGCACGGCGGGCGTCTCGAAAGCCAGGCCCAGGCGGAGCGGATCGGGCAGCGTGTCGCGCAGCGGCTCGAAATGGACAGTGACCCCCACCGAGCCGTCGGCGGCCATGGTCCAGCGCGTTTCGGTCTTCACCGAGCCCACACCCATGTCATGGCGCACGACTACGGCATTGCCGTCCCGCTCGACCGCCTCGACGCGGCGATGCTCAGAGAAATACTGCCACATGGCATGGCTCTTGGGTACGCCGGCGCCGACATCGTTGTCAGTGGGCGATCGCCAGAAATTGGGCGCTCCTCCCGTAAGCAGCAGCTTGCCGCCGCGCGCGTAGCGGGTGACGAGGCCGGTCGCCTTGTCGATCTCCAGCACCGCATCGCCCGAGGCGAGGCGCATGGCAGATGCGGTTTCACTGGGCGCGACCGTGCCTGCCGCCGCCGCGACGACGGCCGGCGCGGTCAAGGCGAACTGCTCCCAGCCCACCACATGCCCGGCAGGCTGCGTCGGCACGGCGCCGGCCTTGGCGCGGGCACGCAGCACGAGGATGCGCTCCGCCGAGCCATCCCTGGCCGCCGGAACCGGCACCACCAGCGCAGCCGATCCCCCCGCGGCCACGTCCGGCGTCGCCAGAGCGCCGCTGGCGACATCCTTGCCGTTCTCCATGACCGTCCAGTCGAGCGTGAAGCGCGAAAGGTCGATATGGTCGTGGCGATTGACCACGCGGTAGCCGCCCGCATCGTGGATGAAGGCAATGGGCGCCTGGACCTTGGCGAGTTCGTAATATTCGGGATCGGGCGTACGGTCGGACTGGATCACGCCGTCGCCCACCGGGCTGTCGTCGCCGTGCAGGCCCGCGTCCTTCGGATCGGGATCGTAGTCCAGGCCCTGGCCCCAATAGGTCCGCCCGTCCTTGTCCTTCAGCTCCATGGTCTGGTCCACCCAGTCCCAGATGAAGCCGCCCTGCAGCTTGGGGTAGCGGCGCATCGTATCCCAGTAACCCTGGAGATCGCCCAGGCTGTTGCCCATCGAATGGGCATATTCGCACAGGATCAGGGGCTGGGTGAACGCCGGGTCCTGAGCGTAGTCGATCATCTTCGGCACGTCGTCGTACATCGGCGCGAAGATGTCGACATAGCTGTTCACCGGGTGGCGCCAGTTGCTCATGCTCCAGCCGAGGAAGTTGATCAGGCGGCTGGGATCGTTCGCCCGCACCCACTTGGCGGCGGCTTCGAAATTGGTGCCGATGCCGGTCTCGTTGCCCAGCGACCAGAAGATGATCGAGGGGTGGTTGCGGTCGCGCCGAACCATGCGCTCCACCCGGTCGAGATGGGCGGCCTGCCACTTGGGATCGTTGCCCAGCAGGTACTTGGGATCGTTGCCATGTTCCTGCGAGAGGCTGAGGTAGCCGTGGCTCTCGATATTGGCCTCGTCCATGACGTAGAGGCCATATTCGTCGGCAAGGTCGTACCAGCGCGGGTCGTTGGGGTAGTGCGAGGTGCGCACGGCATTGACGTTCGCCGCCTTCATCAGTTCGATGTCGCGGCGCATCGTCTCCTCGGAGACGACGTGGAAGGTCTTCGGGTCGTGCTCGTGGCGATTGACGCCGCGGATCATCACGCGCTTGCCGTTCACGCGCACTTCGCCCCCGGCGATCTCCACGGTGCGGAAGCCGATGCGGCGGCTGGTGGCCTCCACCAGCTTGCCGTCGGCGTCGAGCAGTTCGACAAGCAATTTGTAGAGCTGCGGGTCCTCGGCCGACCATGTCCGCACCGCGGGAACGCCTGCCTCGAGGGACACCGTGCCCCCTTGCACCGTGCCGCCGCGCGTCAGCACTTCCCGCTTGCCGTCGAGCAGCGTCGCGCGCAGGCGCATCGCCTCGGACTGGCCAGCCAGGTCGACTTTCACGGTCAGCTTGCCGTCGCGATAGGCGTTCTCCAGCCCGGCATCGACCGTGAGATCGCGGATATGCGTGGCCGGCGCCGCGTAGAGCGTCACGCTCCGCTCGATCCCGTTGACGCGCCAGAAGTCCTGGTCTTCCAGATAGCTGCCATCGGCGAAGCGGTAGAGTTCGATGGCGACGGTGTTGCTGCCGGCATGGGCATAGCGGGTCACGTCGAACTCGGCGGGGAGCTTTGAATCCTCGGAGTAACCGACGCGCTGGCCGTTGACCCAGATGTAATAGGCCGCGCCCGCCGCGCCCACCGTCAGCAAGAGGCGGCGGCCGGACCAGTTCGCAGGCACCGTGAAGTCGCGGCGATAGGAGCCGACTTCATTGAGGCGATGGTCGATCCATGGCTGGTCGCGCGGGAAGGGATAGCCGCTGCCGACGAAGACCGGGCGGCCGTGCCCATCGGCCTGGAGAATGCCCGGCACTTTCATGGTGCCCCAGCCGCTCACGTCGAAATCGGGCTTGAAGAATTCGGCCGGGCGGCTTTCCGGCGTGGGGGAGAGATGGAACTTCCAGTCCCCGTCCAGCGACAAGTGATAGCGCGATTTCGCCACGTCGCGCGAAAGGGCACCGGCGCGTGTCTCGAAGCCGTCGAACGTGGTGCGCATGGGCTCGGCGCCTTGCCGGACCACCTGGGGCTGTTCCCATTCTGCCGGGGCCGAACGATCGGCCGGAGACGCCGCGGCGGGCTGGGTCGTGGCGGTCTGGGCCATGGCGGCTTGCGCCAGCAGGAGCCCGGTCATGAGCCCGCCCACCGCGCAGCTGTTCAGGAAATGTCGCACCAATCCGCCCCTTGCCGACTCCCATCGGGACGCCCCGCGCCGGGACGCCCCTCGCGGGAATGAAACCGTGAAAGCCGGATCGAGCCGGCCGTTTGATATATCGTATACTTCGTGAGGCGAATTGCAAGGCAGGGTGCAGCGGCTTTCCTCTGCCGAGGAAGCATTCGCTGAGCGCCGCGGCCTGTGGTATGGCCCTGCCATTCGGATCGGGAGCACGGGAATGGGCGTGACGGGTATCGGCGGCTTCTTCTTCCGGGCGAAGGACCCGGAGGCGCTTAAGAATTGGTATGCCGAACATCTCGGCGTCGGCGCATCGCCGCATGGCGCCTGGGATACCCAGGCCGGTCCAAGTGTTTTCGCACCCTTCCCCGCCGATAGCGACTATTTCGCGGCCGAAAAGGCGTGGATGCTGAACTTGCGGGTGGACGATCTCGACGCGCTTTGCGCGCGGCTGCTGGCCTCGGGCGTGGCCGTGGCGACCAATCCCGAATGGAACATGCCGGGCGTCGGCCGCTTCGCCCGCATCCATGATCCGGAAGGCAACCCGCTAGAATTGTGGCAACCTGACGACTAGGCCCGAAGTCCGGCCCCCATCCCTGCCGACCCCTCAGCCTGGGCCGGCCTGCCTCAGAATGCGATTTCCTTGCCTTCGAAATCGAAGAGCTTGCCGCTGTCAGTCACTTTCAGCTCCTCGATCACGTCCAGCAACTGCAGCGCCGCGCGCTCGGCATCGAACAGGCTGCCGGGCGGAACATTGCCCTGGAACGGGCGCGACAGGGCCGTGTCGACCGTGCCGGGATGGAGCGCCACCACGATGGTGCGCTCGCTGCGGCGCCGTTCCTCGATGGCGAGATTGCGCACCAGCATGTTGAGCGCCGCTTTCGACGCACGATAGCCGTGCCAGCCGCCCAGCCGGTTGTCGCTGATCGAACCGACCCGGGCCGAGAGCGCCGCGAAGACCGATGGCGCCCCGCTGCCGGTTCCCGCCCCCGGTCCCGTCCGCGACTTGGGCATGAGCGGCAGGAAATGCTTCGCCACCAGTGCTGGCCCGATGGCATTGACCGCATAGAGCCGTGCCAGCCATGCAGGATCGAGATCGCGCAGCGCCTTCTCCGGGCCGTGGTCCTCCTCGTGGAGCAGCCCGGTGGCCACGATCACCAGCCCCGGCGGCGGCCCTGCGGCCACGCGGGCGGCGGCAGCGGCAATGCTGGCCTCGTCCAGCAGGTCGAGGTGATCCGCTCCGGTACGCGATCGCGCGAAGCCACGGACGACCTCGTAAGCGCCTTCCTCGATCAGAGCCGCCTCGAACGCGGCGCCGATCCCGCCGGATGCGCCGATGACGACGGCGGAAGACCGGCCCGCGGCGCTCACGAGCGGGTGAACCGCCAGCGGTCGGCATCGCTCTCGGCGGCATCGAAGCGATAGCCGTCGCTGTCGAAGCCGCGCATGGCGTCGATCTCGGTGACGTGGTGTTCGCAAAGCCAGCGCGCCATCATGCCGCGTGCGCGCTTGGCGTTGAAGCTGACGAAGCGCGGGCCGTTCGGGCCGGGCTCACGGAACTCCACCTCGATCACCCGGACGCCCGGCAACTTTCCGGAGACGGCCGCGAAATACTCCTGGCTGGCCAGGTTGAGCACGGTTTCCGAACCCTCTTCCGCCAGTTGTTCCAGCAGGAACCCGGCAATGCGATTGCCCCACCAGTCAGTCAGGCTCTTGTGGCGCGGCGCCCAGCGCGTGCCCATTTCCAGTCGGTAGGGCCGGATCGCGTCGAGAGGGCGCAAGAGTCCGTAAAGGCCGGAAAGCATGCGAACATGATCCTGCGCGAAGGCAACCCCGGCCTCGTCCAGGGTATGCGCCTCGAAGCCGGTGTAGACATCGCCGGCAAAAGCGAAGAGGGCCTGCCGTTCGGGCAGTTCCGCGAAGTCGCGAAAGCGATCGGCGTTAAGCTTGGCGAGACGCGGCGAGATGTGCATCAGCTCGGAAAGCCGCTTCTGCGTCAGGTTCGCCGCAGACCGTGCCAGGCTGCCCGCCTCCTCTGCGAAATGCGGGGTGGTGACGGCAAGGGGCGGCAGGGCGCGCTCGAAATCGAGCGTTTTCGCGGGAGACAGGAGAGCGATCATCGATCGCGCGGTAGCGGGGGCGGACGACCACGTCAAACCGCCCCGCATGCCTCGGAAGCCCGGTCAGCGGGGGCACTTCACCGGGTCGTTGCGCTTGCAGGCGGGATTGGCGCGTTCCCAGGTCGTGCGGGCCGCCTGGTAGTCCTGCACGGCCGCGTCGTGCTGGCGCACGGCTTCGGCATAGGCCGCCTGCTCGCGGTCCTGCCGCGCGGTCTCCGTGGCGATGGCGGCTTCACGCGCCTGTTCGCGCGCCACGTTGTCCTCGACTTGCGCCCGCGCCGCCTGCGCCTGCTGCTCGTTCAGTGCCTTGCGCCGCGCTTCTGCGTCGCCCGCCTCGGCGCCCTGAGGCAGACCCATCTCGGCCACGCTCTGCCCTGCAACCTTTTCACGATGCGCGCCGGCAGTGGGCTCCGGTTGGGCCAGCACGCTGACAGGCACCAGAACAAGCGCGGAAGCCAGCAGGGACAGGTTGCGGATGCGTCTCATAAATGGATTCCTTCGGTAATCGTCGGGGTCGCTCGCGGATGACACTAATCCGCAAACGGGAACGGCGTCGAGGCTGAGAAACGACCAGCGGCCCGGCCCGGTTCCAAACAGGGAAACCGAGACCGGGCCGCGGCGAAAACCGGCGTTTGCGCCAGCCCGTTACGCGTCGAGATCGACCGCCATTTCGCGCGGCCAGCGACGCAGCGCGCGGCAGGCCTTGAGGAAGGCGCCGGCATCCTTTGCACCGTCCAGTTTCAGGCAGGCCTCGTCGAGATCGCCGGCGATCCCGGCCTTGGCGAAGATCGCCTCCGCCGCGCCGGTGTAACCGATGAACTTGCAATGCGCGAAGGCGTCAGTGACGAAATCCTTCGCCGCCGCATCCATCGCGAGCAGCCCCGCACCCTCCCCGGACACCACCAGAGCCACGGCATCGAACAGCACCGAGGGGCCGCCGTCGATCTTGTGCTTGGCGGCCAGACGGGTCCCGTCCGACAGCGTCACGCCGCCGACTTTGGGTGCAACCACCTCATAGACGGCGCCCTCGGCCTCCACCGCTTCGAGCAGGGCAGAGAGCACCGCCGCGTCGGCGCCGTCACTCACGAGGATGCCCAGCTTGCGGCCCTTGAAGTCCGCTGGACCGTTCTTGACGATGCTCAGCTTGTCCGAAGCGGGAAGGTTCGCGATCGGCTCGCGCGCCGCGACCGCGGGATCGGGCAACGGCAGGCCCAGCCCATCGGCCACGGTGCCCGCCAGCCCGGGATCGATGCGGATCAGGTGGGAGGCGGTACGCGCGCGAATGTCCGGGCGCTCCACTTTCGACAGCTCGAACACGAGGGCATCGGCAATGTGCTTCTGCTCGACGGGCGTCTGGCTCACGAAGAACTGCCGTGCCTGGCTATAGTGATCGGCGAAGGTTTCCGACCGCACCCGCTGCTTCGGGCCATCTGCCGTCTCGGCATAGCTGGTGAAACCGCGCACGGGATCCTCGCGCGGGCCGCCCTGCTCGGCGCCCCAGCTGTTCGGTTCGTAATTCGCCCGACCCTTGGGATTGCGCATGGCCATGTGCCCGTCCTGCTGAAAATGAGCCATGGGGCACTTGGGCGCGTTGATCGGAATATGCGTGAAGTTGGGTCCGCCCAGCCGCTTGATCTGGGTGTCGAGGTAGGAGAAATTGCGGCCCTGAAGCAGCGGGTCGTTCGAGAAATCGATCCCCGGGGGCACGTTCTGGGTGCAGAAGGCCACTTGCTCGGTCTCGGCGAAGAAGTTGTCCACCACCCGGTCGAGCACCAGGCGGCCGACGACGCGGATCGGCACGAGTTCCTCGGGGATGAGCTTGGTGGCGTCGAGCACGTCGAAGTCGAAGCTGTCGGCAAAGGCATCGTCGAACAACTGGACGCCCAGTTCCCATTCGGGGAAGTCACCCGCGTTGATGGC
>NZ_SMBO01000008.1 GCF_004342985.1 Novosphingobium sp. PhB57 | reverse complement strand
AATAATCTCGTCCACGGACGGTCTCCTTCGTTTGAGGTCTAACGACTCACTCTGGCACTTTTTTGATGCCGTATGGAGGCCGTCCACCCCAACAGCAAAAGGCATGGCTGGCGCTCATTGACGATCCCGACGCCTACGCGCCGCGCGGCTATCAGCTCAAGGCCTGGCTATTCGGAGGGCAGTCGGTCGCGGCGGACCACGCCCTGTTCGACGTCGAGGCGAGCGGCCTTGCCACCATCGCGGACCTGTTCGGGGAAGACGCCTACTTTGCGGAAACCGGTGCGTTCTGGGACTTGCAGAATGCGGCCATCGAGGCGAAGCGTGTCGCGTTCATCGAGGCGGGCTGGGCAGATGCCGTCATCCTCTCTCCCGAAACCCATTTCCATTCTTGGGAATATGAGAAAACTCCCAAGCGCAAGGGCGGGCGGGTCTATATCGATGTGCGCGCGAGCGGCGAAGTCGTGTTCCACGAGGGCTATCTCACCTGCAAGGAAGCGGCCCGGCTGGCGAAGGCGGGCGGCGCGAACGCGGATGGGGGCACAAATGGGGACGGCGCGTCGAAGGCGGTTCGCCCCGAACTCACCTCCACTACCCAGACCTATATCGACCTGCACCGCCATGCCGCCGTGCGCGCCGAACTCTTGGGACGGAGCGGCATTGCTTTGAGGCTCATGGTCGCCCACGCCATCGCCGGTTCGCCGCTCTGGCGGATCGTCGTCGAACCACAGTCGAGCCGCAACGATGCAGCGAAGGAAAGCGTCGACGAGAGCCGCGCCGAAGCGGTCTTCGATGCGGCGCGCCGCGCGGTGCTGACGATCCTTGACCTTCCCGACGACGAACCTGCCGTGGCGGGCGGAACCGGTTACGGCATGTGCGGATCGCATCGCGACTTGTGCAAGCTATTCGCGCGGCTGGTCGAACTTCCTGATCCCATGGTCATGGACGTCCTGACCGTCGTCATAGGCGAAACGCTTGCCACGGGGAGCGCAGCGGTCGAGGCCGTGGGGCTCGAGATCGGCGTGCCGATGGCCGACTGGTGGCAGGCCGACGAGGCTTTCCTCGACAGCTTGCGCGACCGCGAAGTGCTGCTGGCGATGGTGGCGGAAGTGGCGGGCGACATGGTTGCCAGCGCCAATGCCAAGGAGAAAGGCAAGACGCTCAAGGGCATCATCCGCGACCATCTGGCCGGGAACGGCGGGCGCGAAAAGCGCGAGGGCTGGGTTCCTCGCTGGATGGCCTTCCCGCCCGCCGCCTACACCTCGCGGGGCGGGGTCGGCACCGTCGAAGCCCATGCCCGGGCTTTTGCCGCACCGGATGAGGACGCCAAACCTGATGAGCTTGCCGGGGAGCCGGGCGCGGACTTGGCGAGGGAGATGGCCGAGGAGCTGGACGGCGTCTTGGCGAAGGGCGAAGGCGAATCGCCCCAAGGCGATTTCGTGCCCGATCCCGGTGCCGAACGGCGTGTGGAACCGGGCGCTGAACCAAGCTCTGAAGCCGGTGGCGAGTCTGACCGGCTGGCGGCGTGAATAAAGCGACCGGAGGCGGAATTTCCCGCCTCCGGTCGATCCTCTTGCCGGTCCTCAAAAAAATTGCGGCGGGGCCGCGCCTGAAAGGCGCGGCCCCGCCGCTGACACAAAAAAATGCGTTGCCAGCCGCTGCCCGCCGCGCCACCGCACCGTGAACAGGATAACATCCGCGATACCATCGGGGGCAGGGCCATGACCGAACTTAGCGCCATCGAAAAGCTCGTCACCCGGCTCTCTCCGGAGCCGGTCTGCGACGACTGCATCACCCAGACGCTTGGTCTTTCACGACACGAGAACGCCGACCAGGCGGCGCGCGAACTGGTGGGTTCGAACGGTTTCGAACGGGCGAAAGACATCTGCAGCCTGTGCGGAGAAGTTCGCCTCGTCACAAGGCGTCATTGATAGACCGCCACAGGTTTGATCGTCATGGTGCAGTGCTTCGTTGCGGCGCTGCGTTGTAGCGCTGCGCTGCCGCTTTTCTGGGCTAGAGCATTTTCTAATCAAGTGGCATCACATGATGACTCGGAAAATGCGCCAAATCAAAAGCCTAGAGCGGTCGATCTGACTCAGTCAGATCGACCGCTCTAGTGTTTTGGCTGTGCTTGGCAGCGTTTTCAGGCGAGGCCGGGGCTGCCACCGAACTCGTCGCGCAGCCAGCGTTTGCGGCCGGCACGGCGAATTTCCATACTGCAATGCTCGCATCTTCCGACATAACACAGCCCATCCCAAAACACTTTGCCCTGCTCGGGCCGGTGCCGGTCGAACCGGCAGCGCAGGGCTTGGAGAATCGTCGATATCATAGGGATTTTCCTTCGATTGGCGCCGCGTCCCGCGCGCCCTATCGAGAGGATCGGGCCTGAACGGTCCCTGTCGGTGGCCCTCCCGGCGGACCGGTGCGACACTGTCGCGCCTTGTCACAGAGTCACCGCGCGCTCGGACCCGTACGCCACACTGTTCGCGCCGTTCCTTTCTCGCATGGCCCGGCGCGCCGGAATATCGGGAGCAGTTCCGGTTGCGGCGGATTTACCCGGCTGGTTGCGGGGGGATTTGTCCCGCCATCGGCGGCGGCCTTCACCGAAACCGCCCAGGCGCACAGATAGTGACCGCGCGTCTGTTACCGCTCGCCGGACCTGAAATGAAACATTGCCGCATGCCACAAGGACTATGAAATCTCGGCCGCGGTGCAGACGTCCTTTTCCTCGATCATTCCCGCAATCGCCAGGAGCGCGCTTCCGGATGCGAACACGGCGTCTTCGTCCCTTGCGTCTCTCCCGGCTGCCGACGGGCGGCGCATGCGATGCTGCCATCGGCGCCGGCGAAGCGCCAGTGCGCATGGGGCGAAGCGACTGGCACCGGCGCACCGGCCAAGGGGATCGCTCTTGGCCGTTCTCGCCTTTCGTGCGCCCGAAGGTGATCGACGTATCTGGCGAACGCCCTGCCGAAATGGCCTGTCGCGCTCGCCCGCCGGTCGCTAGCGCCGCCAACAGCAGCCCGGCACGCCCCCCTTTTGTCCGGGCTGCAAACGCCCTTCGGGGGACCGCTCCACGCCCCCGGAGCGATCCGCACCACCAGTAAAATTCTGCAAAAGAGACAGCCGTGGAACCCGGCGTCAGGCGGACTGGAAACGTAAGGATTTGGGCCCGCTTTCAGGTCCATTTGCCGCATGGCGGATGGTGCAGAGCTTGCGGCCACCCTGCCACAGTTCGGCGGCACGCGCAGACCTCACGTCCAAGGCCTTGCGGTGCGCGGTGACCAATGCATCGGCAGCGTCTTCGGCGCCAAAATCGAGGCGAAGCGCGCCTGCATTTCCGTCGTCCGGGAATCTAAGGGTATAGATGTTCATTCAGGCTCCTCCCGCCGCTCCGGTCGTCTAACGACCTGGTCACGGCAGACGCTCCTAGCATTGTGCTGCGTCAAATCCGAGACAAGAGGAAATGACTATTTCGGGTGAATCCGGTCACGGCGATGCCTGCGGCGGACCAAATCGCTTCGCTGAGGGGGGCAACGCGCGACAGCGAATTTTCCGCCGCGAAAGTTCTGCCGAGAGCCCCGCATCCGGGTACGAGGATCACGAATTGTCGCCGATTGCCGGCGCGGCGCCTGTGTCGTGGCAGCGACCATGTACCGTCCTGGACAGTAGCGGCCAGGACGAACTTGGGCGGGAGCGGCAGGTCCCCGAATTTGCCGGTTCTCAAGCGAATCCGCGTCTCGCTTCTCTCGCACTCCCGCCGCGGTGCGGCCCGCTGGTGACTTCAGACCTCGATCCCCAGCCACCTGCGCCACCTGCGCCAAGCCGATAGCAACCTCGCCCGCCTTGCGGGTATGATGCGCAAATCTGCCCGGATCGAGAGCGTGTGATGCCGGCCCAAGCCGCGCGAACGCGCGTGAATGATGATCCGATTCGCTGCATCGTTTTGCGCTCCCGACACCGGGCGTCCAAAGCCGATTCCCGGATCCGAGAGGCAGCGACCTGGAGCAGTCGCAGCCCCGCGAAACCATCGCGCGGCCGCTTATTTCCCCGACCGCTCAGGCGCGGTCTCCTCGCGGCCGCTTCGCGTGCAAATAAGCCGCTGCGCTCCGGTCCTTCGCTGCCGCTTCGGCCCAAGGGTTCGTGGATGCTGCCTCGACCGCTCCTTCCGGTCTGCCATCGTCCGGAAAATCGGTTCGGGACGACACAGTCAGGAGAAGAACGATGCCTGCAATCGGATACGTCACCCGCGATGGCCGCAGCTTCAAGGGCCAGCTTCGCACCCTCTCGATCCGCGCCGAGATCGAGATTGCGCCCAACCCCCGCAAGACCAGCGAGGCCCAGCCCGACTACCGGGTGTCCTCGGGCGGGGTCGAGGTCGGCGCCGGATGGCTGCGCCGCAGCGAAAGCTCGGGCAACGACTACGTTTCGCTGAGTCTCGCGGCCCCGGAATTCGGACCCCGGCGGCTCTACGCCAACCTCGGCCGGGCCGCCGGCCACGACGATGAGGACGCCTTCGCGATCATCTGGAATCCCGCCGATTAAGGCGAACTTGGGGGAGCCTCGCATCCACCCGGATGCGGGGTTCCCGGCGCCGCAATAACCGCGTGGCCAGCGTCGGATTGCCCCGTCCGACGCCTACCGCGAGGCATCGGGTCAGCGCGGTCGCGCGCGGCGTTCCCGTTCGTATCTGATGCGCCCTGACTGCTTAATCCGGAGGCGGCGGGGGGGAGGGGCGAAAACGCGCATGTCGATTTTCGACCCTGCCGCGCGCGTGCCGCAGCCGTCATGCCTCGTACCCGGCAGGCCGTTCCGGCCTGCAAAGGGAGCGCAGATCATGACGGAAAATTCTGGCGGATTGCCCGCGTCCGCGGCCAATCCCGGCGGCATCAAACAAGCCGTACGGCTGGCAAAATTGCGGGCGGAAAGTGCCCGTCAGGCCTCGCCGTTTCTGACCTCCAAGGAAGCCGCCTTCTACCTTGGCCTCGCGGTCATCACGCTGAGAGGCATGCGCAGGAAAGGCACGGGCCCCAGGTGCCGCAAGCATGGCCGAGACTGGCGCTATCATATCGATGATCTCGATGCCTGGTCCCTTGCCGCCACGCGGGGAGGGACCCATGGCTGATGCCAGAAACCTTCCGCTCTTCGCCTGGGGCGAGGCCCTGCGCGCAGCCAGCGCGCGGCGCCGACTTCTTCGCCGCCGCGCCGCGCTGATCGCCGCCGGCCTCGCCGCGTTGAACCTCACTCTCATCTTCCCGCCCGTGCCTCGGCTCGTCTGGAACCACAGCGCCAGCGCTCCCATCGGGCTCTACCTGGTTTCTCCGGGCGTGCCGCTCATGCCCGGCGACATGGTCGTCGCCTGGCCGCCGAAACCGGCCCGCGCCCTGGCTGCCCGGCGTCACTATCTGCCCTCGGGCGTGCCGCTGGTGAAGCGCGTGGCGGGCGCGGCGGGCGATACCGTCTGCGCCCACGGCGGGACTGTCACGCTGGGTGCGAAGCCTATCGCCGAGCGCATGTCGTTCGACCCTTCGGGCCGTCCGCTGCCGCAGTGGGAGGGCTGTATGCGTCTTCGGCAAGGAAGCTATTTCCTGCTGATGACCATTCGCCCTGACAGCTTCGATGGGCGCTATTTCGGGGCGACCAGCGAGCGCGACATCGTCGGCAAGGCTACCCCGCTGTGGTTGCCATGAAGCATATGGGGCGCGGCGCCCGGAATGGAGCCGGTCATCCCGCCCGCGCGCCTGTGACGTTGCAGAAATTAAGCCTCGCCTCGGCCGGGCTGCCGACCCTCGCGATACTGCTGGGCGGGCTTTGGTGGGCGTCGCCTGTCTATGCAGCAGAGCCCGGCGCGGTGTCTCGCTGGCATGCCGAGATCGCGGAAGCCTCGCAGCGATTCGGCATTCCCGAAGTCTGGATCGAGCAGGTGATGAGCGCCGAAAGCAGGGGGCGCACCACCCTCGATGGGCACCCGATCCGATCGGTTGCAGGGGCTATGGGGCTCATGCAACTGATGCCGGGAACCTGGGCGGAAATGCGCGCGCGCCTCGGGCTCGGAGGCGATCCCGATGCCCCGCGCGACAACATCCTTGCGGGCACGGCCTACCTCAGGGAAATGTACGACCGTTTTGGCTATCCGGGGCTTTTCGCGGCCTACAATGCAGGCCCCAGGCGCTATGCTGCGGCGCTTGCAAGTGGCCGGCGATTACCCGCCGAGACACGGGCCTATCTCGCCAGTGTCGCAGGCGGAGTGGCTGGCATGAATGGGGCGGTGCCCCTCGCGGCCGGGCCGAGCGACAGTCCATCCAGAGCACCGCAGACGGCCGCAAGGCAGACAATCTTTGTCGCTTCTACCCATGTCAATGCTGCGGATGACGACGGGGCTTCACTACCGAAATCGCCGGGTGCTGCCGATCCCCTTTTCGCTATTCGTACAGCGCCCTGATCCGGTCAGAGCGCGGCGGTGCGAGCATTCAATTCCAGAGCCCAGGCCCCAGCCGTGCGCTAGGACGAGAGGTCAGCCACCCTCCTCGGAAAATGCCGAGTGTGACGGCCTCTGCGGCGGCTGTAAAGGCCGGCGGCCCCTCCAATTTTACCGCAGCAAATGAGCGCGCTTCGCGCGCGATTTTGTTTGTTTTCCTGCAATAAAATCGGTTCCTCCGCCGCCGCTTCGCGGCGCACCGGCAAGCCGGTGCGGCCCTGACAGCCACCGCGCCGACCGTCCGACGACTGGGGTCCTCAGGAAGGGGACGCTCAGGCGTAGGAGGTTGTTATGACGGTTCAGGCGAACATTGGCGTTGCAGCACAGCAGGTACTTGCGAAGCTCGTGGCGGGTCTGGAGATCGAGTTCGGGCATGGCGCGGGCGAAGCTCTCGCGCGCCGGTTCTTGGACGCGGAAGAGAGCGATTTTGTGTGGGATGCGCGGGTATGCGAGCGCTGGCTCGGCGCGCTGGACAGCGAGGATGATTTCGGGCTCGAACTCGACCGGATCGCCGTTGTGGGGTGCATGGACGGGGCGTGGTACGCAGCGGTGAGCATCGTCGATGGCGATGGCCAGGCGCAGGGGCTCATGGCGCGGCGCGCGTGTGCGAGCGAAGGCGAGGCGCGCGAGTTCTACGCGGGCTTGCGGTAGGCGCGAAAGGGCTTTCCCGGCCGGGATGCAGGTGCCGCTGCGCACTCGCGTCTCGGCCTTTTTTTCGGTCGGACGGCGGGGTGCGGGCGCACCCGGAGGGGCGGCATCGGTCCGGGCAGTGGATGAGCGCTGATTGGGCCTGGCTGAGACCGGCGGGGTAGGGGCGTGTAAGGCAAGATAAAGCTATGGCACGCCCGCGCCATAACATGTTGTCTGCACATCTTTTTTCTTGGGGCTCAACGGCACTATGCGCGATTCGCCAGTGCCATGGGGCGCATGAGACCAGCCTATCTGCGGCCCCGGACGGCACCGGTTTTCACATTGGCGGCTGCGCGGCATGTTTCGGGTCCATTCCCACATGCGGGCGATCTTCCATGGCAAACGACGACGATTTTCTGCCTCGCCTCGGGCGTCAGAATGCGCGCGGAAGCAAGGGCGAGAGGCGCTACATCGGCAAGGTCCTGGCGGCGGCCAATCTGGCCCGCGGGGGCGCCGCAAAAGCGCGCGGCAAATCGGGCTTTTCCGGCAGCAGGATCGGGCGCGGCGGCGGGATCGGCCGGATGCTTGCCAGCAGGGGCGGAATGGGTGGTTCGCATCGCCGCCGCGTCGTCGTGAAGGCGAGCATAGTCAGGCTGACCGGGAAAGGCGCCGCGGCGGCCGCCGCCCACCTCAGATACCTCCAGCGGGACGGTACGACGCGCGAAGGAGAACGCGGCGCGCTTAATGGGCGCGACGCAGACGCCGTGGACGGCAACGCGTTCCTCGAAAACGGTAAGGCCGACCGGCACCAGTTTCGTTTCATCGTCTCGCCAGAGGATGGGGATCGCTACGAGGACCTGAAGCCGCTGACGCGGCGGCTCATGGCGCAAATGGAAAAGGACCTCGGAACGCCGCTCGACTGGGTGGCGGTCGATCACTTCAACACCGCCCATCCGCACACGCATATCGTTGTTCGAGGAAAGGATGCGGCGGGCAAGGATCTCGTCATCGCCCGTGACTATCTCACTCACGGAATCCGAGAGCGCGCCGCCGATCTGGTCGAGCTTGATCTTGGGCCGCGATCGGACCGGGAAATTGCCGATGGCTTGCGCGCCGAGATCGGTCAGCAGCGCCTGACCTCCATCGATCGCGCACTGCTTGCCGAGGCTGGGCCTGAAAGAGAAGTTGCCGCGCGTTCGCCATATGCCCTCCATCAGTCGATCCGCGCAGGGCGGCTTGCCCAGCTCACGCGCATGGATCTGGCCGAGCATCTGGGCGGCGATCGCTACCGGCTATCGCTGGATCTTGAAGGTGTGCTGCACAGAATGGGCGAGCGCGGCGACGTGATCCGTACCATGCAGCGCGAGTTCACGCGCTTGAAGATCGAGAGGGCGGCTGCCGATCAGGTTATCTATGAGCCTGCCGCCGAGGGTGCGAGGCCGCTTGTCGGCCGGGTGCTATCGCGCGGCCTTGCCGACGAGTTCGAGGATCGTCATTACCTCATCATCGACGGCACCGATGGGCGAAGCCATTACGTCGCCATCGGGAAGGCCGGGCAAGGGCTGGCATCGGGCGCCGACAATACCGGATCGCTTGCCGGTTCCATCGTCAGGGTCGAGCCCCTGCGGGCGACTATTCGCGATGTTGATCGCACGATAGCCGCGATCGCCGCCGCTAACGATGGGCATTACGAGGTCGACCTGCATCTCAGGCACGATCCGAACGCTTCACAGACCTTTGCCGAAACCCATGTCCGCAGGCTGGAAGCGATGCGGCGGGAGAGCGGGCTGGTAGAGCGCGAGTTATCGGGACGTTGGACGATATCCGCGGACCATCTGGACCGGGTTGCCACGTGGCAACAGACCCGCTTGCGGGATCGACCGGTGGCGTTGGAAGTGCTCGCCCGCGATCCTCTCGGCGAGCTGGTAGAGATGGAGGCCGCAACCTGGATCGACCGCGACCTGACATCTGATGCGGCGGAGCCTGCGCGCGGCGCTGGTTTCGGTCAGGAACTATCCGATGCGCGGGACAGGCGGCGACAGTGGTTGCTCGCGCAGGGGTTTGCAGAGGACAGCCAGGGACGGACGGTGTTCGCGGACGGCATGATGGATGCGCTTCGCCGGCGGGAGCTGTTGCGGGTTTCAAACGGTATGGAGGAGGAACTTGGGCGGCCCTATCGGGAGGCTCGCCAAGGCGAGCGCATCGAGGGTGTTTATCGGCGCTCTCTCGACCTTGTCAGCGGCAAGCATGCGCTCATCGAGCGAAGCCGGGATTTCACGCTGGTTCCGTGGAGGCCGGCGCTCGAAAAGCAGGTCGGGAAGTCGGTGTCCGGCCTGATGCGCGCCGACGGCATCAATTGGACGATCGGGCGAGGGCGTGGTGGTCCGGGAATTCCATAAGGCTCGAACGGCCAACTTCGGCGATGCCTGGGATTGGCCGTCATTGGGACCTTGTACCCGGTCCGGTTCTGAGCGCCCGGCTCAAGAAAGCCGACGCCCCCAGCGTGTAGCTTATCACCGTTCCTTTGGCGGCAATGCGCCCATCCAAGCCGTTCAAGTGGGAAATTAGCGAGCCTATGAGTGGACAGTCTGCTCATGACCGGGGCTGGGACATTGCCGTCATTCCGTGCCGCTATCGAAGCGGCGGCTTTCAGTCGAGCACCGGACGTTCTGCAGGACAGCAAGCGGCGGCAGGGAACGATCAAGTCTGCCCGTTTGCCGTCCGTCAGGTTTTAGACCACAGCCAAGCCAAGCGGCCATTAGCGAAAGCGCCGATGGGATCAGCCAAGTGCCGATTGGTGTCGGTGCACATTCGATAGCCGCGCGAGCCAATGGCTGCTACCGCACTGGCTGCATCACCCAGCGCGCCGAGACCCATGGGACCAAAACCACAAGCGAGGCGTTCAGGATCTGAACGATTACCAGCATCGATGCACCGATCATCCCCTTCGCGAACATATTGACGCTAACGAGCAGGATCACGGTGAAGGCAGCTCCAGCGGCCACGATGATGGCGGCACCCCAGCGGATGATCCTGCCCGGTCCGAAGCAGGCGTAGCCTACCCAGAGAGAGAGCGGCAACTGGATCAGCGTCGCCGTGACGGCACCCGGGTTATATCCCGAAGCGACTGCAACACCGATGTGCGAGAGGGCATTAGTGAAGTGAATGGCATAAAGGCCCAGGCCCACAAAGGGATGGCGACGTGCGAGCAGCGCGCACGCGAGACCTGCAACCCAGATAACGGGAATGTTGATGGCTACGAAGACAGCCTCAGGGAGGGAACATGCCGGATAAGGAGGCATTCCTACAGATCCGCACAGGACGTCGGGAAAAGCGAACCTCACGCCTTGCGCGTCGATGCCATATTCCTCGAACTGGTGGAGCATGTAGGAGGCCGGCGCGAGCCAAGCCAGCCACAGAGGATCGCGCCATCGGGAAATGCCAATGTTTCCGCGAAAGATGTTCGTCCCAAACAGGAGCGTGAGCAGCGCCGCGGAAATCGCCAGGCCTATCCAGCACCAATGGATGTCAAACCAACTCCAACCCATGGATTATCTCCGAAAAGGTGATTTCGTTCGCGATAAATAGAAGAATACTTGAACTTGGCCCGTCCGCCAAAACAGGAGGAAGAGAATGCTGAGCTTCGTAATGGGCAATACGCTTTACCTGCTTACGCTCATCGCGTTCACTGTCGCGGTTTTTGCGTCGGTGCGATGGCGCTCGATGCCGATGCTGCAACGCCTTGCCGCCATGTTTTTCATCGGCGTAGTCATTCATATTTGGGAAGAATCGCGGTTTCCGGGCGGTTTCACTCAGCTGATGACAGACAAGCTTGGGTTCACTGCCAGCAATCCGCATTTCGGGGAGGTCGTGCTCGCCGCGATTGTCCTCATCCTGTGCCTGGCACCGCTGTTTTTCCCGAGAGTTCCCTTCCTCGCGGTGTCTTCGCTTCTGCTCGGTATTCTGGAAGCTGTTGCCCATACGGCGGCGATCTGGATCTTCGAGCTTCCGAGCTTCTACTCGCCCGGCCTCGCGACGGCACTCGTCCTGCTGCTGCCGATCTCGATCTACGGCATCGTCTACGCAGTCCGCAACGGTCTGATGCGCGGTCGGACGTGGCTGTTCTCGTTCCTCTACATGGTCTTCTCGCTGATGCTCGCACAGCAGTTGGTCGTGCGGGCGAGCGGAATGCCGTATGCCGAGTTTCTGCGAAACATTCAGGCCCACATTCTTGGCGATCACTAGTGCTGCCGCGCTATTCCTAGGCTCGATATTTCCCCCGTGGGAGGGCGAATTTCTATGATTCAACGGGTCTGATAATCTTGTCAATCCGTTGGGGGTTAATCCCGATGGGCCGGGCCGCAACCGCATTCTAGGCTCCGATGAAGACGGACGTCAGCAAGATGTCAGCGCCAGCAAGAAGTCTCGGCGTGCCCGAGCTGCAGTTCCGTCCACGGCGTCTGCAATGAGTGGCCGGCGAAGCTCGCCCGCGATTGCAGAAGTTCCTCGAGAACGGTTACCACCTATCATCAAGCGGCCTGCGGCCCTCAGCAAGGAGAACATAATGACCAAGACCACCTATGCAGGCCAAGCCCGCCCACCCCGGCTCGCGGGCAAGGTGGCACTTATCACTGGCGGTTATGGCGGCATGGGCCGCGCGTCCGCACGGCTGTTCGCCCGTGAGGGCGCGACCGTGTTCATCGCCGGGCGCAGCTCCGAGCGCGGCGAGGCGCTGGCGGCCGAGATCACCGGCGCGGGCGGCACGGCGCACTTCGTCCCGCTGGACGTGTCCGATCAAGTGCAGTGGGACTCGGCCGTCGCGCAGGTGCGCGAGCAGGCGGGCGCGCTGCACATCCTGATGAACATCGTCGGCAGCAACGCCCTCGTCCGCTTCCCGACCGTGGACATCGAGGAGTGGAACAAGATCTTCGAGATAAACGTCACCGGAACGCTGCGCGGCATCCAGACATGCGCACCGCTCATCAAGGAGTCGGGTGGCGGGTCGATCGTCAACATCGGCTCGGTGGGCGGCATTACGGGCAATTTCAGCACAGCCTACTCATCCTCCAAGTGGGCGCTGGAGGGCTTGTCCCGCTCGGCCGCCTACATCTACGCGGACTGGGGCATACGCTGCAACGTCATCCAGCCAGGCTGGATCGAGACCGATCTCACTGCCGGGATGGAGGCGAACCCGGTGGCGAAGAAGTTGCAGGCGTCTGCAATGAACAACACCGTCCTCTTGCGCCGGAGCGGCAAGGCGGAAGAGATCGGCTACACCGCCCTGTTCCTCGCCAGCGACGAGTCCTCCTACATCACCGGCACCGACATTGTGGTTGATGGCGGGTGGTTCTCGTCGGCACCCTACCTCGCCAACGAGCGCTCTCACCACATGCTCCAGCTCATGGACGCCAAGGACAAGGCCGAGCATCTGAAGGACAGCGTCCTCAAAGCGTTCCGCTGAAATGGACGGCAAGGGAGCACGTGATGGTCAATCGTGACTCACGCGATGGGAGCCGCAACGGCAGCGCCGTGCGGGCCCCGTGGCACCTGTGGCTGGTCGGGTCCGTCTGCCTGCTGATCGGCCTCGGCATGCTCATCGGGTATCTCGGAACCGTCTTCCAGACGCCGATTCTGCTCGCGTATGTGCCTCCCGGCACGATGGATCTGGTGGCGAAGCTGCCATCATGGGCGTTGGCCGCGCGCGCGACCGGCATTCTCGCGGCTCCCACGGCCGCCCTGCTTTTGCTGGCACGATCACGCCACGCCTTCTCGGCCTTCATTGTGCTCCTCTGCGCGCTGATTATCGGCACGTTGGGCGAGGAACTCGTGAACCTGCCAGAGGCCATGCAAACGACACGGACGCTGGCCGTCAAAGGCGCGACCTGGGCGTTTATCGTGGGCGCTGTCGTCTACGCACACTGGATGCGATTGCGACACGTTCTTCGCTAGATGGTTGGTCAGTTAGCCAAAGCCGTTTTGAAGGCCTAATTGAGCGGGGAATGCGAGACGTGCATCCTTCCCAATAATGGGAAGTTTGGAGCGGATCAGCCTTTCCTGGCGCGTCGTCGAGGCGCTTTCCCAAAACGTGTGCCCGAATGTATTTTTGTGTTTTCCTGAAACTGCCAGTTGGAGATGGAGAAACGGGACTGCTACGGGTGCTTGCGACCGGTTTCCGCAGCCTGTCGCGATCTGCTGGACGGCCGACACTGAGGCCGCTGCAGGCAGCTTCGTGACGCTCGATCGGCGGCTCCCGTCAGATCCGGACGCTCGCGCCGTCACAGGGGAACGGCGATATCTGGTCGGCACCGACAGCGAGTGAGTGGCAGCTATCCCCGTAACCCGGCTACGGACCGGACATTCTCCTAACGGCCAGTGTTGCACGTATGAGATGGGAAAGCTGCCGGTCCGCACCTGGGGAGCGGAAATCGGCTGCTGAACGACCGAGAAGGGTCGACATCCGAAGGGGGAGAACTGGGACGTAGCGGTCTTTCCACAGACCTCGACCATACGGCAGCTATCGGCAGAACCGGACCTCTGGCGCTGGACGATCCCCGCATTACGGAGTGAGGAAGTATCAGCGGCAAGCCGACGGGGCGTGTAGGCCCTAAAAGGGCATCGCAGCCGTGAGCAGACAGCGCATTGGTCCTTTTTCAGCGACGCCAGAGGCACGCGCCTCAGCCGTTCGGTCCCTTCAAATATTCCTCGTCGGTGACATGGTGCATCCAGGTGACGGGCGAGCCGTCCTGACTTTCCTGGACGGCGATGTGGGTCATGCTCTCGCGCGGCGTAGCGCCGTGCCAATGCTTCTCTTTGGCAGGGCAGAGGAGAACGTCACCGGCGAAGAACTCAAGGACCGGGCCGCCCTCGACCTGCGTCCAACCAACGCCTTCGGTGACAATTAGCGTCTGGCCGAGCGGATGCGTGTGCCACGCGGTCCGTGCACCGGGCTCGAAATGGACCCGTGCGCCCGACACCCGCGACGGCTCGTCGCGCTGGAACAGCATGGTGACGGTGACCTCCCCAGTGAAGGTCTCGGCGGGACCGGGCACGGTCTTGAGATCGGCTTTACGTTTGATGTCGGTCATAGCAGATGCTTTCTTCGTGTCGGCTGCCGCAGGAGAAAAGGCGATGTTCAGGCACGCCAGCAGGGATACGAGCCAGGTGCCGCTGGGTATTGCGGGCACAATCGCTCCGGCCATCCTCATGCGATCGCCGGCAAGCGATCGAGATGCTTGTCGAGCGTGATCGGATAGTCGCGGATGCGAACGCCGGTCGCATTATAGACAGCGTTGGCGACGGCGGCGCCGACCCCGCACAGGCCCAGCTCGCCGACACCCTTGGCTTTCATCGGCGACGTCGTCGCATCGACCTCGTCGAGGAAGATGACCTCCTGATGCGGGATGTCGGCATGGACCGGCACTTCGTAGCCGGCGAGGTCGTGATTGACGAAAAAGCCGAAGCGCCTGTCGACCGCGAGCTCCTCCATAAGCGCGCCGCCTACTCCCATCGTCATTGCGCCGATCACTTGGCTGCGGGCAGCCTTGGGGTTGAGGATCCGCCCCGCGGCGCAGACCGCTAGCATGCGGCGAACACGTGTGACGCCAGTGTAGGCGTCGACCCCGACCTCGACGAAATGCGCACCGAATGTCGCCTGATGCATCTGCTTGTCGAGATCGCCAAACTCGATGCCGTCTTCGATGACGATGTCGCCACCCTTTGCAGCATCGCCCAGGGCGATGCTGCGGTTGGCCGACCGTACCTTACCATCGACGAACGCAGCGTCGGCTGTGTTAAGGCCGAGACGCTCCGCGACCAACTCGCGCAGCTTCATGCACGCGGCATAGACACCGGCCGTGCCGCTGTTCGCACCCCACTGTCCGCCCGATCCGGCGGACACGGGGAAGGTGGAATCACCTAGCTTCACGATGACCTTGTCGAGCGGGAGGCCCATCGTCTCCGCCGCGGTCTGCGCGAAAATCGTATAGCTGCCGGTTCCGATGTCGGTCATGTCGCTCTCGACCGTGACTATTCCCTTTGCATCGAGCCGGATGCGGGCCTTCGACGGTGTATTGATGTGTCCGCGGAAGGCAGTCGCGGTGCCCATGCCGATCAACCAGCGGCCATCGCGCATCTGGCCTGGCGAGGCATTGCGCTGCGACCAGCCGAACTTTTCGGCACCGATCCGGAAGCACTCAGTGAGCTGGCGCTGCGAGAAGCGCTTCTCGGGCTTCATCGGATCGACTTGGGTGTCGTTGATGATGCGGAACTCGATCGGATCGATCTTCAGCTTCTCGGCCATCTCGTCCATCGCGATCTCCAGCGCCATAAGGCCCTGCGCCTCCCCTGGCGCGCGCATCGCATTGCTCTCAGGCAGATCCAGATGCGCGAGGCGACGCTGGAGCAGGCGGTTCTCACCGGCATAGAGGAGCTTGCTTTGGGCGGTCACAGTCTCGGGCTGACCACCCGCGACGTCGCCGGTGCCGCTCTCATGCGCGAACGCGGTGATCTTGCCGGCTTGGTCGGTGCCAATGCGGATGCGCTGCGCGGTCGCCGGTCGGTGTGGCGTGTTGTTCATCAGGAACGGGCGGGGAAGCGCAATCTTGACGGGACGGCCAGCGGCTTTCGCGCCGAGGGCCGCCATCACAACGTCGGCGCGGATCCACAGCTTACTGCCGAAACCGCCGCCAACATAAGGCGAGATCAGGCGGACATTGTCCTTCGGAATGCCGAGCGTCGTGGCAAGGTCGGCGCGGCTCCAGTCGACCATCTGATTGGCGTTCCAGACGGTAAGCTTGTCGCCATCCCACGCCGCAATCGAGGCGTGCGGCTCGATCATCGCCTGACTCTGGTCGGGTGTCGTGTAGCGCTCGTCGAGCTTGACCGGCGCTGCCGCATAGGCGCCTTCGAAGTCGCCATAGCGATCTTCCTTGGGCGCTGGCTTGCCGTCGTCGCCCATGCCGCCCGTGATCGGTGCGGTCTTCAGGCCCTCGGCAAGGTCGAAACTGCCCTTGGCCCGGACATAGTCGATGCGCACCATCGCGGCCGCGGCACGCGCCTGCTCGAACGTCTCGGCGACGACCACGGCAATGGCCTGAGCGTAATGGTCGATATCGGGGCCGGCGAGGAGCTTGACGGTGTTGAACTTGCCCTTGCCGAGCTTGCCGGCCTCCTTAGCGGTCACGATCGCGAGCACGCCGGAGGCGGCCTTTGCCTCGTCGAGGTCGATAGATCCGATCCGCCCCTTGGCGATCGCCGAGCCGACGATGTAGCCATAGGCCGCGTTGGGGACCTCCTCATGCCATTCATAGGCATATTTGGCGGCGCCAGTGGTCTTCAACGGACCGTCAATCCGGTCGGTCGGCTTCCCAATCACCTTTAGCTGATCGATCGGGTTGGTACCCGCAGGCGTGTCGAACTTCATGCTGCCTTTACCTCTGCCAGGACGGCTGCGAGCGCGCGCTCGGCGAGCGGCACCTTGAATGCGTTTTCCGGCGTCGGTCGCGCACCGGCGAAGAGCCGAGACGCTGCGGCCTTGGCGCCCTGCGGCAGCGCGGCATCGGCCGCTTCGTTGCGCCACGGCTTCGGCGCGACACCGCCAATCGCGACGTGCCCCGTTCCGTCACGCTGGATGACAGCGGCAATCGAGACGAGTGCGAAGGCGTAGGACGCGCGGTCGCGGACCTTGAGATAGACATGCGTGCCGCCTAGCGGGCGGGGCAACGTGACGCCGGTGATGAGTTCGCCGTGCTGCAGCGTCGTGTCGATATGCGGGGTTGATCCCGGCAGCCGATGGAAGTTGGCGATAGGTATAGCGCGGGTCGCGCCGGCAGCGTTCACCGTCTCGACAGCCGCGTCGAGGACACGCATTGCAACGGCCATGTCGCCTGGATAGGTGGCGATGCAGGCATCGCTGGTTCCGATCACGCCGAGCTGGCGATTTACCCCGCCGATGGCCGCGCAGCCGGAACCTGGCTTGCGCTTATTGCAGGGCTGGTTGGTGTCGTAGAAATACGGGCAGCGCGTGCGCTGCAGCAGGTTGCCCGCGGTCGTTGCCTTGTTGCGGAGCTGTCCGCTGGCGCCCGCGACAATCGCGCGGCAGAGGACGCCGTAATCCTTGCGTACGCGTTTGTCAGACGCGAGGTCGGTATTGGTGACGAGCGCGCCGATCCGAAGGCCGCCCTCGGGTGTCGGCTCGATCCGGTCGAGGTTCAACCCGCCAACATCGACGAGATGCTGCGGCGTCTCGATCTCGAGCTTCATCAAATCGAGGAGGTTGGTGCCGCCTGCGATGAACTTGGCACCGGGGCGCTGCACTGCCGCAGCCGCCTCGGCCGGTGTGGTGGCGCGTTCGTAGCTGAAGGGTTTCATACCTTGGCTCCCGCGACTTCGGTCATCGCCTCGAGGATGTTCGAATAGGCGCCGCAACGGCAGATATTGCCGCTCATCCGCTCGCGCATCTCGTCGTTGGTGGCTGTCGGCCGATCGGTGAGGCTCCCGCTGACATGGCTCGGCACGCCAGCCTCGATCTCGCCGAGCACGGCGATTGCCGAGCAGATCTGGCCGGGCGTGCAATAGCCACACTGATAGCCGTCGTGTTTCACGAACGCCGCCTGCATCGGGTGCAGATTGCCGGGCTGTCCCAGGCCCTCGATCGTCGTGATCTCGTCGCCCTGGTGCATGACCGCGAGCGTCAGACAGGAATTGATCCGCTTTCCGTCGACTAGCACTGTGCAGGCACCGCACTGGCCGTGATCGCAGCCCTTCTTCGTGCCGGTCAGGTGGAGATGGTCGCGAAGCGCATCGAGAAGCGTGGTGCGCGTGTCGAGCTCCATAGCCTCGCGTTTGCCGTTGACCTTCAGCGACACCGACAGCCGGGTAGGCTGCGGAACGCTGGGGTGATGTGGCGTCTGCGCGGTCACGCTGGCAGTCGCGCCAATCGCGACGGCAGCTGCCGTCCCGACCAATGCGCCGCGGCGCGAGATGGCGAAGTCGTCGGATCGCTCCATGCTCGACTGTCCTGTTGGTTGGCGTTGATGGGGATCAATGGGCGACGAAACCACCATCGACCGCCAGATAGGCTCCGGCGACGAAGCTGGCGGCAGGGCTGGAAAGCCAGAGGACGGCAGCGGCGATCTCTTCGGGTTGACCCAGCCGACCAATCGGCTGGTCGCGCTGAACCTGCTCCATGGCTTCGGGCGACCGCTTCATCAGGTCGCCGAGCATCGGCGTCTCGATGACGCCCGGGCACACCGCGTTGATCTGGATGCCCTTGGACACGTATTCGACGCCTGCGCTCTTGGTCAGCCCGATCACGCCGTGCTTGGTGCCGTGATAGGCGGCCCGGCCGGCTTGCCCGACGAGGCCGCCCAGCGACGAGCAATTGACGATCGCGCCGCCACCCTGCTTCTCCATCTGAATGATCTCGTGCTTCATGCAGGCCCATACGCCGCGCAGGTTGACGCCATTGACCGCATCAAACTCTTCGGCGGTCTCGTCGGTCAGTTTGCCCGAGGGCCCCGCGATTCCGGCATTGTTAAATGCCATGTCGAGAGCGCCGTAGGTTTCATCGGCCTTCGCAACAAGCGACGCAGCTTGGTTTTCATCGGACACGTCGCAGGTGACGCCGATCGCCGTATGCCCCGCAGCGACGAGGTCCGCTGCTGCCCTTTCTACAGATGCGGTATCGATATCGGCCAGCACAACGGAAGCGCCTGCCTCGGCATAGGCCTTGGCCGTAGCAAGACCGATCCCGGCGCTCGCGCCGGTGACCAGCGCGACCTTGCCGGCATAATCATATTTGGGGTTCATCGCGGTACTTCCTGGGTCGGATCGCCGGCGCAGAACGAGGCTTGGCCAGTCGAGGCCAAGCTACGCTGCTAGCGGAAATCGATAAGGTGGCAAAGCTCGATAGGCCTTATGCAATCGGCGCATAATTCCCTTGCGATGCTGGACAGGCGGTCGCCCGCATCGGACCGCGGCACCGGCTGATGCTATCGCGTTCAGCCAGTGCCGCACTTTCGAGCTTACAGTTCGCGGAGCGCCTGCTCGCTGGAGTCGATGTAGCGGCCGCGCTGGAGCACGCCGAAGCGACCATAAGGATAGTCCTCGGGTGTCGGCGCGCTGACCTTGGTCAGCTTCTCGGTCATGGCAGCTTCGAGCACCAACTCGGCCGCGCCAAGATTGTCGCGCAACTGTTCGATCGTGCGCGCACCGATGATCGGGGCGGTAACTGAAGGTTGGTCCTTGACCCAGCTGAGCGCGACCTGGCTCGGGCTCGCGCCGATCTGGGCGGCGATCTCCTTGACCACATCGACCGTCGCCCACTTCTGGTCGTTGTCGTGCAGCATCTTGGCTTGATGCTGAGTCATCGGATTATCCGATGCCAGACGCGACCCCTTACCGGAGTCCGTGCCCCGGACGTATTTACCGGTCAGGAAACCGGCTGCCAGCGGCGACCAGGGAAGCAGGCCGATCTCGTTGTGCAGGGCGGCCGGGATAACCTCATACTCGCTCTCGCGGTAGATCAGGCTGTATTGCTGCTGCAGCGTGACCGGCGTGGGCACGCCCATCGCGCGTGCCGTCGAGACGAACAGCTGCATCTGCCAGCCCGTGAAGTTCGAGAGGCCGTAATAGTGGATCTTGCCGGCGAGCAGCGCTGCACCGAGGAAGGAAATGGTCTCCTCGACCGGAGTGAGCGGATCCCAACCGTGCAACTGATAGAGGTCGATCGCGTCGACGCCGAGCCGGCGAAGCGACGTGTTCAGCGAGCGATCGAGATGGCGCCGCGACGACCCTGCGTCGTTGACGTCCGGCCCGGTGCCGAAGCGCCCCTTCGATGCCCAGACCACGCGATCAGTGATGTCGCTTGGGCGGCTCGCGCGCCAGCGGCCGAGCAACTCTTCGGAGGCGCCCTTGCCATAGACATCAGCGGTATCGAGCATGTTGCCGCCCGCCTCGAGGTAAGCGTCCAGGATCGCGAACGCTTCCTTTTCTTCAGTCTCCGTGCCGAGCCCCATCGTCCCGAGGATGAGCGTGGGGGCCGAGAGGCCGGAATTTCCAAGTTTACGATAGTGCATCGCGGCGTGCTCCAGCTGGGCGGCGCCTCGGCTCATTCGAACCAAAGCGTCGCGATGAATGCGAACCGGAAAGCCGTCATTTGCTCCGGTCGACACGATATCGGACTGGCGATGAAAAGGATAAGAGGGGGAAGTCAGCTAGGGTTTATGCAAAAGGTGCATGAAACCGATTGGGATCAAAATAATTGGCTGCCGCTTCGCAACGCAGAGATCAATGCCGTTAGCGCGGGTGGGGTCTGCCGTCGGCTCGGGTGGTACAAATAATAGCCTGGTAGATGCGGGCAGTAATCCTCGAGGACGCGGATCAAGCGCCCTTCTTGAATGTCCGCGGCTGCATCGTCGTCATAGACGTAGGCGATCCCCATCCCGGCGATCGCAGAAGCTCGCATCAGGTCGGAATCGTTGAACACCAGCGATCCGCTGACCCGAACGTGCAGCGGCTGGCCGTCTTCCTCAAACTCCCAGGCATAAAAGCCGCCCGTCCTGACGAGGCGATAGGTGATGCAGTCATGCGCCGCGAGATCGTGCGGCGTCGCGGGTGGTGGGTTCTTGGCGAAGTAATCCGGCGATCCGACGACCGCGCGTTGCATATCCGGCCCGATCCTCACCGCGATCATATCTTTCTCGATGATGTTGCCGAAGCGGATGCCGGCATCGAAGCGGTTCGCAACAATATCGGTCAGATTGTCGTCGACGATCAATTCGACGCTGACGTTCGGGTGGGAAGCGAGAAAGGCAGGTAGCACCGGCAGGATGATCGCAGTGACGGCATTCTTTGTTGCCGTGATCCGGAGCGGACCAGACGCAGCGGCACCGAGCGCACCGACCTCTGCGAGGCCTGACGCGATGTCCTCGAGTGCGGGGCGCAACGAGCGCAGCAGTATTTCGCCGGCCTCGGTAGTTGATACTGATCGCGTAGTGCGAGAGAGCAGGCGAACCTTCAATCGGTCCTCGAGCCCTCGCATCGCGTGGCTCAATGCCGACTGCGACATCCCGAGAGTGGCTGCAGCTCGCGTAAAGCTGCCCTCCCGCGCGACCACCTCGAACGCCGCCAGATCATTTAGTTCGTCACGCCGCATATATGCAAATCTCACATAGGCCTAAGCGACCACAGGTCGGTAGTCGCATAGAACATAGAGCCTATCTTGTTCGATGACCACGCCTGCACAGCGGGCTGCAGATCGCGGACGGACCATCATGAACACCAACCCCCTATTCGAGCAGTTCGAGCTGACCTCGGGCATGACGCTGCGTAACCGCATCGTGATGGCGCCGATGACGACTTGGTCAGCCAATGACGATGCTACGATTTCTGACGAAGAAGATGGCTATTATCGCAAGCGGGCGGGAGGCGTCGGCCTCGTAATCACCGGCTGCAGCCACGTCACCGCGAACGGTATCGGCTTCACCGACGAGTTCGCATCCTACGGCGACCGGTTCGTTCCCAGCCTGAGCCGCCTCGCGGCCGCATCAAAAAGCGGCGGTGCGCCAGCAATCCTCCAGATCTTCCACGCTGGAAACAAGGCGCTGCCGGGTCTCGTACCAGGTGGCGATGTGGTGAGCGCCAGTGATGGCTACATGGAGGAAAGCACGTTCGTACCGGGTGGCGCGCCGGTGCGCGCGCTGTCGCCTGACGAGATCAAAGCAATCATCGCCGATTTTGGAGCGGCGACGAGGCGCGCAATCGTTGCCGGATTCGACGGTATCGAGCTCCACGGCGCGCACGGTTTCCTGATCCAGAACTTCCTGTCGTCGCGCACGAACCAGCGGACCGATGAATGGGGCGGATCGCTCGAGAACCGCATGCGCTTCCCACTCGCAGTCGTCAACGAAGTGCAGCGTGTGATCGCTGCCGAGGCACCCCGTCCGTTCGCGCTTGGCTATCGGATTTCCCCCGAGGAGCATGGCGAAGGCGGACTGAGCATCGAGGAAAGCTTCGTACTCGTCGACCGGCTTGCCGATGCGGGCGTCGACTATGTTCACGCCTCCCTCGGCAACGTCCTGGAGGACTGCCCAATCGACTCTGTCGATGGCAAGACGATGGTAGAATGCCTCCTCGAGCGCCTGAACGGCCGCGCGCTGCTGATGGCGGCCGGTCAGGTTCGGACCCCCGAACAGGCACTGAAGGCGCGCGCCGTCGGCCTGGACATGATTGCGATCGGGCAAGGGCTGGTGATGAACCCGGGTTGGGTTGCGGCCGCCAAGACAGACAGCACGGATGTCACGACGGCGCTGGATCTCTCGCGCACGGCAGATCTCGCCATCCCGGCAAAGCTGCGGTCGGTCATCGCAAACACGCCTGGCTGGTTTGCGATCACTGAGAGCAAGGTTCCAGCGGCGGTTGATGCCTGAGCGGTCTGTGACGTGTGTCGTCGGAGCGGTTCGCGGAGACATCGACGGCAGAAGACCGCTGCCGTCGATGCCGATCTTGTTTCGTAAGGAGTTTGCATGACCCAGGATCCAATTTCCGCTGCGACGTCCGTCGACGACAGGCTCATGCTGCCATTCGACGAAACGGTTCGGGTGCGCAGATCCTACCGTGATTTTCTTGCCGAGCCGTTGCCCAATGCCGTGATCCGGGAAGTGTTGTTGGATGCCCAACATGCGCCGTCGAACTGTAATACACAGCCCTGGAACATGCATATTGTCAGCGGCGCCAAGCGTGATGATCTGTCCAAGGCCCTTCATGAAGCGAACGTCGCCGGCAGGCTGACACCCGACTTTTCCTGGGACGAGGGCGGCTTCGAGGGGCGCTACGACGAGCGCCGGCGTGAGCAGGGCGCGATCTACTACCGCAATCTCGGCGTGGCTCGGGATGATCGGGAGAGCCGCGCAAAGGCATCCGGGGTCAACTTCTCGTTCTTCAACGCACCGCACGTCGCCCTGCTGTTCATGCCTGTCGTCGGCGACAGCGTGCGGGTCGCCGGCGACCTTGGAATGTATGGCCAGACGTTCCTGCTGGCGCTTGCCGCTCGGGGCCTGGGGGGCGTTCCTCAGACCGTGCTCGGCCTGTATGCGCAGACCGTCCGCGACGTGCTTGGCGTGTCGCAGGACCTGAAGCTGCTCTACGGTATTTCCTTTGGTTACCCCGACGAGGCAGCATCGGCGAACAGGGTCCGTATGGGTCGAGACGAATTGGCGCGGAGCGTCACCTTTCATAGCTGACGCCGCTCGGAAACGCACACTGATCACACTTGATCGTTACGCGAGGTGATGAACGTCAAGAGGTAGTTCGTTGCCGATATTCACCTTGATCAGTCCGAGCGGCAGCTTCTGTCGAAAACAGACGTACGCCGGTGCAGCGTTGGACGACCGGCTTTGGTCGGCTGCTGACGCCTCGCGATCGACGGTCCTTGGTCGACTGCCGCCGCAAGCGAACGCCGGATCGTGGGACGAAGCAGTCGTTCCCGGCCTAACCGCTGAACGCCGGCTCATGCCCAGACCTGCCATTCACAAGCAGAAAGAACTTCCGAATCACGGCATCGCCGTCAAAAGTCAGGGGCACCGCTTAGCTTGGAGGGGCGCTTTTCCCTCCAATATCTGCGCACATCGAATGTCTCCGTCTTAATCTTGATCCTCTCGACATGATGGACCTGCAGAGTGTCGATGGCGACCGCCAGCGCTGGTTGGCGATCGTCGTCCGGCTCGGCAAAGGGATCAAGGTAGCGCGGCGGCCAAAAGGTGCCACCTGGCGCAGGCTTCGGCGGTTCGGGAGGTGGCACCTCTTCCGAGACCCAGTAGTCCGGAGACGGACCGTCTTCGTCGAAGGAGCCGAGTAGTCGGCGCATCGCGCTAGCGTGCGCAGGGCGTCGATCAGCGGCGCAGGGCTTCAACGAAGAGCCCAAATGCTAGCGAGTGATGCCGACGACTCGGGTAATAGAGATAGTAGCCGGGAAACGGTGGGGTCCAGTCCGCCAGCACCCGGGTCAGCTCGCCGGACGCGAGCTCCGCTCGCACTATATCCTCCGGCATGAACGCGACCCCGAGACCGTTCAACGCAGCCTGCTTGATGACGGATATGTCGTTGACGGTTAGCTGCCCGTCGACCCGCACATTCACCTCGCGATCACCTTGCTCGAATTCCCAAACATAAATCCCGCCAAGCGTCTGCATGCGAAGATTGATGCAGCTGTGCCCGGCGAGGTCCTGCGGTGTCGCCGGCGTGCCGCGTGCAGCGAAATAGGCGGGCGTGGCAACCGCCGCCATGCGGAGTTCGGGTCCGATCCGCACGGCGACCATGTCGCCGGCCACGCGCTCGCCCATCCGCACGCCCGCGTCGAACTGGCCCGTCACGATGTCGGTCAGACTATTGTCCACGGTAATGTCCACGCGAATGTCGGGATAGCTGGCGAGGAAGCCGGCAAGAGCCGGCCATATTATCGTCTCGGCCGCATGATCGACGGCGGTGATGCGGATCGTCCCTGAGGGCTTGTTGCGGAGTTCCGCGATCGCCGCGAGTTCGGCGCCGATGCCGTCGAGATGTGGGCCGACCGTAGCGACCAGACGTTCGCCTGCCTCGGTCGGGGCAACACTGCGGGTGGTGCGCGTGAGCAGCCGCACGCCCAGCGTCTCCTCAAGCGCACGTACCGTCTGACTGAGTGCCGATGCTGAAACGCCAAGCTGGGCCGCTGCGCGCGTGAAGCTGCGCTCGCGGGCGACCGCGAGAAACGCCGCAAGATCATTCAACGGTTGGCGTGGCATTGTTTAGCTCTGCTTTAAGGCTCGTGCGCATTATAGCGTCTAATCGAAGTCAAAGGCAGTCTCTAAATGGGTGTCATGCAAAACACCGGAACTCCCATCGCACAGTCGTCGGTCGATCAGCCCACCGGGTCGCCGCATAGCGGTTGGAGCGCGGTGTTCGCGCTCACCCTGTGCGTCGCGACCCTCATCGCCTCCGAGTTCATGCCGGTGAGCCTGCTCACTCCGATCGCCTCGGACCTGAGCCTGACCGAAGGTCAGGCCGGACAGGCGATCGCTGTCTCCGGCATCTTCGCTGTCATCACGAGCCTCTTCATCTCGTCAATTACCCAGCGGGTCGACCGCCGGACACTGCTGCTGTGGCTTACTGCCTTGATGCTCGGCTCGGGACTGATCGTCGCCTTCGCCCCGAACTTCGGCGTCATGATCATCGGGCGAGCCTTGGTCGGCGTGGTCATCGGCGGCTTCTGGTCGATGTCGGCGGCGATCGTCATGCGGCTCGTGGCCGAAGACGAAGTGCCACGTGCCCTTGGCCTGCTCAACGGCGGCAACGCCTTGGCCGTCACGATCGCGGCGCCGCTCGGAAGCTTTCTCGGTCAATTTATCGGATGGCGCGGCGCCTTCTTCTGTGTGGTGCCATTGGCGGCGCTCACCTTCGCGTGGCTGTTCAAAACCTTGCCATCCATGCCGGCGCGCGGCGGGTCCGGCCCGACTGCCGCATTCCGGGTGCTGCGTCGCTGCGGCGTGCCAAGGGGCATCATGGCCGTCTCCTTGCTCTTCATCGGCCAGTTCGCGTTGTTTACCTATCTTCGGCCCTTTCTCGAAACGGTCACGGGCGTGAGCGTCTCGACATTGTCGCTGATCCTGCTGATCCTCGGGCTGAGCGGTCTCGCCGGAACCTACCTGATTGGATTCCTCGTCGGAAATCGGCTCTATGGCCTGCTCGTATCGATGCCGCTGGCTATGGCCGCGATCGCGGTGGGTCTGATCGCCTACGGATCGTCGGTCGTCGCCACAACCGTGCTGCTGGCACTGTGGGGGATCATCGCCACCGCCGCGCCGGTCGGCTGGTGGACGTGGTTGAGCAAGGTGCTTCCGGACGATGCGGAGGCCGGCGGCGGACTGATGGTCGCGTCTATCCAGCTTGCGATCACCTTGGGCGCGTCCGCCGGCGGTCTCCTGTTCGACAGCAGCGGTTACCAGGTGACCTTCGCCGTCAGCGCTACCATCCTGTGCGCCTCGGCGTTCATGGCATTCCTCGCATCGCGCGGTGCCAGGAAGGACGCGCCGGCGTCGAGCGCCCCGAACGGCGATGAAGCGGATCAGGATCAGGACGCAAGGTTCGCGCGCGGGACCGGATGAACCAGACGGGGCGTTCCGGTTATCGCGATACGAAGGACGAAAGATCATGCAGACCCTCTCCTCCAAGGCCATCCAGATTCTTCAGCAGGGCGCTCCGGACGTGCTGCGCTATGAGGACGTAGCCATTCGGCCGCCTGGAGCTGGCGAGGTGCTCGTGCGCAACCGCGCCATCGGCGTGAACTTCGTCGACATCTACCTGCGAAGCGGGGCATTCCCTGCGCCGCATCTGCCTTTCACTCCCGGCAAGGAAGGCGCCGGCGAAGTCGTATCGATCGGCGAGGGCGTGACCGGCTTCTCGCCTGGCGACCGCGTCGCCTTTGTCGAGACGCTCGGCGCCTATGCTGAACTGTGCATCGTACCCGCGCACTTCCTAGTCCAGCTGCCCGCCGCCGTGAGCTTCGAGATAGCAGCCGCATCGATGCTGAAGGGTTTGACCGCCCAATACCTGCTGCGCCGCACCTTCCGTGTCGAGCCCGGCCATGTGATCCTCGTCCATGCAGCGGCCGGCGGCGTCGGGTTGATCCTGACCCAATGGGCGAAGCATCTAGGCGCCACCGTTATCGGGACGGTCGGCTCGGCCGAAAAGGCCGCCCTGGCGCGGGAAAACGGCTGCGATCATGTGATCGACTATCGCCGCGAAGATTTTGTGGCGCGCGTGCGCGAGATCACCGGCGGCGACTTATGCCATGTCGTCTATGACGGCGTCGGCAAGGACGTCTTTGCGGGCTCGCTCGATTGCCTGCGGCCGTTCGGCACTTTCGTCAATTTCGGCTGGGCGTCCGGCCGGATCGAGGCCTTCGATATGATGGCTCTGCTCGAGAAAGGGTCGCTCGACGCCACATCCCCCGGTCTGACGCAGTATCTGGCGAAACGGGAGGATGTAATCGCCAATGCCCGGGACCTGTTCGACGTCATTGCGAGCGGCGCGGTCAAGGTCAGGATCCACGGCACGCTCCCCTTGTCACAGGCTGCTGAAGCTCACCGCCTGATCGAGGCGCGGCACGTTACCGGCGGGATCAATCTGGTCCCATGATGCACGGATTGAATCCCGAAATCGGTTCGCCCCGCCCGCATCGCCGAGAATATCGATGTGTTCGATTTCACCCTCGTCGCGGAGGAAATCGCAGCGATCGACGCGATCGATCAGAACGAGCGCGGCGGCCCCGACCCCGACACGCGCTGACGCGCGCCCTCATCACATTTCAAAGGAGCTTATGATGTACCCTGTTTATGATTTTTCCGCTCAGGTCGCGCTTGTGACAGGCGCAAGCTCGGGCATGGGCCGTGTCACCGCCGAAGCGTTCGCGGCAGCAGGCGCTGCGGTCGTGCTGGTCGATCGCGACGAAACCGGTCTGGGCGAGACGCTAGCCGCCATCACCGCCGCCGGCGGCAAGGCGATCAGTATCGTCGGGGATGTTGCCGACGAGGCGCTCGCGCAAAGCGCGGTCGAGCGGGCAGTGACCGAGTTCGGCCGGCTCGACATGGCCTATAACAACGCTGGCATCCTTGGGCCGATGTGCCCGATGGTGGAGGAGACCAGCGATGGCTTCGATCAGGTCAACGCGGTCAATCTGCGCGGCATCTGGACCTTCATGAAGCATGAGCTGATCCAGATGAAGAAACAGGGCAGCGGTGCGATCGTCAATTGCTCGTCGCTCGGCGGTCTCGTCGGTCTGCCCGGCCGCGCCGCCTATCATGCGACCAAGCACGGCGTGATCGGTCTCACCAAGAGCGCCGCGATGGACGTCGCCGCCGAAGGGATCCGCGTCAACGCGATTTGCCCTGGCTGCATCGACACGCCGATGGGCGACGAGATCGATCCGGCGGCGATGAAGGAGTTTCTCAAAGAGCAGCCGATCGGCCGCATGGGTCGCCCGGATGAGGTCGCGGCCGCGGTGCTGTGGATGTGCAGCTCGGCGGCGAGCTTCGTGCTCGGCGTGGCGCTGCCCGTGGACGGCGGTTTCGTCGCCCACTGATGCCGCCAAAGACGACCATCACCCGCCGGGACACGTTCATCGCGGCGCTTGCCGTGGCGATGCCGTGGCCCGCATTTGCTGGAGAAAAGCTTGTGACCACTGAACCGACCAATGCCCGAAAATCCTTCGGCGACATCGCGCCGCATCTTGCTGAGATCACCGACAAAGTGCTGTTCGGGGATGTCTGGGAAAACCCGGCGCTCTCTCCCCGCGATCGCAGTCTGGTTACGATCACCTGCCTGATCGCGATGTATCGGATCAACGAGATGCCTTTTCATATCAAGAAGGCCCTCGAGAACGGCGTCACCAAGGACGAGATTGTTGAGGCGATCACCCAGATCGCCTTTTATGCCGGCTGGCCGCCGGCGATGACGGCGCTTCCGATCATCCGGAAGGTGTTCGACGAAGCGAGCGCCTGAGGAATGCTCTCGCGCCGCGAGGCGGTGCGGCTTGTCGGCATCGCCTTCCTCTCAACGGCGAGCAGATCCGCGGCCAACCGGGACGGCGTCGATGTCGCCGACCTAACCTTGAAGGAGACTACCATGAAACTGATGCGCGCTGGATCACAGCCCTCGCAGAAAGGGCCGGAGGAGTATTTCACCGGCACCGTGCGGATCGATCCGCTGAATGCACCGCCCGAGCCCGCGCGCGTGTCGTGTGCGGCTGTGACGTTCGAGCCCGGGGCCCGGTCGGCCTGGCATACCCATCCTCTTGGCCAGACGCTCGTGGTGACGGCAGGCTGTGGCTGGACCCAGTGCGAAGGTGAGCCAATCGTCGAGATCCGTGCCGGTGACGTGATCTGGTGCCCGCCCGGCCACAAACACTGGCACGGTGCCACGCCGACCACCGCGATGACGCACATCGCCATCCAGGAGGCGCTCGACGGCAAGAACGTGATCTGGATGCAGAAGGTGACCGACGAGGAATATCTGATCGGTCCCGGGCAGGCTGCTTGATCGTGGCGGCATTACCCGGCAGCCTCACAACCGCGGCCAGCGAAGGACCGGCAGCGGCGCGCCGAACGCTCGCCGTGCTCGGGCTACTGATGGGGTTCGCGTCGATCTCGACCGACTTCTATCTGCCGGCGTTGCCGACCATGGCGCGAGCGCTGCACTCGGACAGCGGCACCATGGCATTCACCATCTCCGGGTTCCTGATCGGGTTCAGTCTTGGCCAATTGTTTTGGGGGCCGATGGCCGATCGCTACGGCCGCCGACGCCCCACCGCCTTGGGGATCGCGCTGTTCCTGATCGGTTCGGCGGGCTGTGCCCTCTCGGGCAGCGCGGCGGCGATGATCGCCTGGCGGCTCGTGCAGGCGATCGGCGCCAGCGCGGGGGTCGTCCTCGGGCGAGCGATGGTCCGTGACATTCATGAGGGCGACAAGGCGGCGCAGATGCTGTCGACGCTGATGACGGTGATGGCGATCGCTCCGCTGATCGGTCCAATTGCCGGCGCGCAAATCCTCACGCTGGCGGGATGGCGCGCCATCTTCTGGACGCTCGTTCTGATCGGCATCATCACGTTGGCAGCGCTGGCGACCCTACCGGAGACGCTGCCACCGGAGCGGCGCAACAGCGCGTCGCTTGGGAGCGCGTTTGCAAGCTATCGCTACCTTATCCTCGATCGCCGGCTGTTGGGCTATGGCGGCGCCTGCGGCTTATTCTTCGGCGGCACGTTCGCCTATATTGCCGGCTCTCCCTTCGCCTATATCGCCTATCACCATGTGCCGGCAGCGGCATATGGTCTGCTGATCGGAGCCGGGATCATCGGCATGATGGTCATGAACCTCGTCAACGCCAAGTTCGTCTCTCGCCTGGGGCTCGACCGCATGCTGCTCTGGGGCGCCGGCTTGGCAGCCTTGGGCGGGATCGCCACCGCGCTGGCTGCGTGGACGGATTGGGGCGGCGTGGCGGGGCTCGCCGTTCCGATCTTCCTGTTCGTTTCCTCTACGGGTCTGATCGGTGCCAATGCCGTCGCCGGCGCGCTCTCCGCCTTTCCCCGCCAGGCAGGGGCGGTCGGGGCGTTGGTCGGTGCGATGCAATACGGCGGCGGCGTGATTGGATCGGCGCTCGCCGGAGCCATGGCCGATGGCACGCCGCGGGCGATGGGTGTGATGGTCGCTATGGGCGGGCTTGGTAGTTTCGCCTGCGCGGCCTGGCTTCGGTTCGGGCAGCGTCGGCAGGATTTGAAGTCAGCAAAAAGCATATCGCATCTTCACAGCCGTGAGGATGCTGAAACGAAAGGAGCACGTCATGAGTGATATCGGAAAGGCGGCGACGCCGCTGATCGCGCGCGGCAATGTGGCGGTCATTACTGGTGCTGCCAGCGGCATCGGCCGTGCCGCAGCCGAGCGCTTCGCCAACACGGGCATGCGCCTCGTTCTTTTCGATCAGGACGAGGCAGCGCTTGCAGCACTTGCCGATCGGCTCGGCGCCGGCGTGCGTTTCCTGGCGGGCGACGTCAGCCGGATCGAAGATGTCGAGCGTCTGCGCGACAGCGCGTTCGACGCCTTCGGTTCTGTCACCCTTCTCATGAACAACGCCGCGATCGGCGGTGAAGGAGGCGACAACTGGACGGGCCTCAATACATGGCGACGCACGCTCGACGTGAACCTGTGGGGTGTGGTCAACGGCGTTCACGCCTTTACCGCGACCATGAACGCGCAAGGCCAGCCCGGCGCGATTATCAATACGGGTTCCAAGCAGGGCATTACGAACCCGCCCGGGCGTCCGGCCTATGCCGTCGCGAAGGCTGGCGTGAGGACGCTGACCGAGCAGCTCGCGCATGGGCTAAGGGAGGCGCATAGTAGGGTAACGGCGCATCTTCTGGTGCCCGGATGGACGTTCACAGGTATGACCAGCACGCCGGACGGCCGGCAGCCCGAAGGGAGTTGGGCACCGGAGCAGGTCGTCGAGCGCATGATCTTGGGCGTAGAGGTCGGTGACTTTTACATCATCTGCCCCGACGGTGCGGTGTCGCCGGAAATGGACGCCGCACGCATCGCCTGGGGCGCGGGCGATTTGACCGAAAATCGCCCGGCCTTGTCGCGATGGCATCCGGATTGGAAAGAACAATTCGACGCCTTCGTCGAGCGCCGACATGGCGCCGTTGCGCCGGCCGCCAGCTAGCAGGCCATCGATGCATGCCGACGGGCGGCAAAAGCGTTGCCGCCTATGTCCGACGTGATCCAGCTGGTCACAGCCTGGTTGCCCGGAACGATCGGGCTGCTTGCCAACTGAACCATACCATCAGCGGGATTGCGCTGCCGAAAGGTTTCGCAATCCCGTACCAACATTCAAGCGTACTGCCGATCTTCCGCTTCGAGACCTTCCATTGGCAGCTACTGTCAGAAGCGGACGCTTATGGCCGCTGATGTAAACGACCAGCTCTGGTCGTCTGCTGCCGGCGGCCGCCCTTAAGCGAGTGTCAGCTATTTGGGCGACTTCGCTCTGAACCGGACAGTCGCCTACCGGCCAATCTTGAGCATCGCAGATGAGAAAGCGGACGGGCAGCAACTGCGAACGGAAAATCGGGGGTTGAGTGTCCGTGAAGGGTCGACATCGGAAGGCAAGTCGTGGGACACAACCGTCCTTCGCGACCGCGAACCTGAATGACGCGTTTCACATGGAACCGCCATTCGCGAAGAGCCTGCTACCGGCCACGAAAAAGCTGGCTGGTTGCATGCTGTTCGATCCATCAGATGCCGGGTCCGCTACTCCATCTAGAGCGGTTCGGGCTTCGGCCGAGCGGGGCCGACGCAAAAGCGCGCCAGCGTGGATAGCCGTCCACCGACCCGGTCTATCTGATCGACCACCTTGATCTCAGTCTCCCACATGTTGGGAGTCACCGTGTAGAGATGATAGCCGCGCTGGTTGTTGAGCAGCGACACGTTGGGGTTGTTGTCCAGCACGTGCAGTTCTTTCGGATAATGCGCGCCTCCAGTCCCGCTTGATGAGATTGAGGTGGCGAGGAATTCGGCGGCGAGCGGGGCCGAAGTCGCGTCTTCGGGATCGACGGTCAGGTGGCCGACTACGTTCTGGTGCATGTCGCCGCTGCCGATCACGACGTTGGTCTTCCCGTGATGCTTGAGCATGTCGACGAAGCGCTGGCGGGCGTGGGGATAGCCGTTCCAGTTGTCGGTGCCGCGCTGTGGCAAGGTCTCCCCGTCCTTACGCGCATCGTATGGCATCATCAGGACCTGCTGCGCAGCGAAATGCCAGCTCGCGTCTTGGCGCAGGCCTTCCCCCAGCCAGCGTTCCTGCTCGGCGCCCAGCATGGTTCGCTCGGGCGTATAAACGGGAAGGCAGGCGGCGCGCTCTTCTCCAGTCATCTCGCCGCCCTCGCACAGCTGCCGGCTACGGTACGACCGGGTGTCGAGCACGTGCATGCGCATCAGTGCGCCGAAGTCGAAACGGCGGAAGCAATGGGAGCCGGGCAGGTCCGGGCGGGTGTTGGCGCGCACGGGGACATGTTCGTACCAAGCCTGGAATGCAGCACGCTTACGCGCCGCGAAGAGGCCGAGCGGGCCGCCGTCCTTGCCGTAGGGGCCGGCCCAGTTGTCGTCCACTTCATGATCGTCGAACGACATGATGAACGCCGCAGAGGCATGCGCGGCCTGAAGGTCGGGGTCGAGCTTGTACTGGGCGTAGCGCAGGCGATAGTCCGACAAGGTCATCGTCTCGCCGCCCCAGTGGCGACGCACGACGCCGTTTTCGCGCGGGCCGAATTCATAGATGTAGTCGCCGTAATGGAACACCGCGTCGATATCGGGCTCGGCGCTAAGGTGGCGATACGCGGTATAGAGCCCGCGTTCGTAGTCCTGACAGCCGACCGAGGCGATGCGGGCCTGCCTCACGGGGGCATCGGGCGCGGGCAGCGTGCGCGCCCTGCCTGCCGGGCTAGGTATGTTACCCGGCGCAAGGAAGCGATACCAGTAAGGGCGGTGGGCCAGCAGCCCTTCCACCTCGACATGGACCGAGTGTGCCAGCGCTGCGATCGCGCGGCCTTCACCGCGCTGGACCACCTGGCGGAACTGCGGGTCGCTGGCGACCTCCCAGCCGACCACGACATCGACGGCGGGCATGTCGCCGTCTTGCACCAGCGGGTTGGGGGCAAGCCGCGTCCAGATAACGAACCCGTCAGGTGCCGGATCGCCCGCTGCCACGCCTAACGTGAAGGGATCGGTCCGGAACGTGTGGCGGACCGAGGCCCCCACGGCTCCCGCCGAAAGGCCCAGGAGAAGGCCGGAGGCGAGGATGCCGCGCCGGGCAAAAGGATGCTGGATCATGTGCGGATATCCGGATCAGATGGCGAGCGGCCGCGCGATCATGTTGTCACGACCGCTCGCCGCCCCCCGGGATGCAGGGGGCGGGAAAGGGTGGATCAGAAGCGGATCGAGGCGCCGAAGGTAAAAGTGCGTCCGCTCACAGTGCTGGTCATCAGGCGCTTGGCATCGGTGTCGGCGTACTGCATCACCGGCTCGTTGGTGAGGTTGAGAGCCTCGACCCGCAGCTGGACCGCAGGGGTTACATTGAAATAAGCGGTGGCGTCGAACACCGTGGACGGCGCGAAGAATTCACCGATGTTGTTGTTGCCGCCGTTGCCGTTGCGATAGCGCGAACGCGATGCCATCGAGATACGCGCACCTGCTCGCTCGGTGTCGTAGTAGAGCGTTGCGTTATACGACAACTTCGACAGCGAGACGAGCGGGAGTTCGACCGGGACCTGATTGTAGAACACGTCGGTCGAACCGTCCGCATACGTCACGTTGCCTATCGCACCAAACCCGTCGAGCGGGGCAGGCAGGAAGTCGAAATCGCGCCGCGCCGACAGTTCCACGCCACGGATCGAGGCACCTGGGCCGTTAACCGGACGGGTGTAGTTGAACACGATGGAGCCGTCCTGCCCTTCTTCCAGCAGGTCGAGCGGGTAGCCGGTTTCGCTGTACGGCACGGTCGACGTCTCGGAAGTGACGAACGACTTCATCTTTTTGTAGAACACCGCCAGGCCCAGGAACCCCCGCTTGCCATCGTAGTATTCGACGGCGCCTTCCACCGAGTCCGCCGTGTAGGGCGCGAGGTTCGGGTTGCCGGCACTAATCGTGCCGCCATAACCCGCCACGCGCACCGTGGCCGCTGCACTCAGGTCGCCCAACCCCGGACGGCTGATGTTGCGGTTGGCGTTGAAGCGCACGACGAGGTCGGGGGTGACGTCGAAGGCGATGTTGAGGGCCGGGAGGAACCCGTCGTAGGTATTGATGATGGTCACCGGAACCAGCCCCGCATTCGTTGCAGACGAGCCCTGCGATGTCAGGCGGGTGTTGTAGTAGCGCACGCCCAGGTTCGCACGCAGGCCGACCGCGCCCAGATGCGTGTCGAGGTCATACTGGGCGAAAGCCGCAAAGGTACGTTCCTGGACAGTGTAATCGGTGCCCGCCGACAGATTGCTCGCGTCGAGCTTGCCGTCCTGCCCGAGCGCCTCGAACGTCGCGGGGACGTCCGCAACGATATAGGGAATGGCGCTGGTGTGGTCGGTCACCATCGTCGGGATGGTTCCGAGCGCGTTCTTGTTTTCGTAGTTGACCGTGGAATCGTAGCGATAGCCGCTGTTGCGGAACTTTTTGAATTCAGCGCCCACTTTGAACGTGGAACTGCCATCCACGGTCCACTTGAGGCCTGCCTTGGCGTTGTAGAACTCGCTTTCGATATGGTCGCGGCGCCACTGAATCGACTGGAGATCCCAGGCCGAGGCGTCGGCGGGGTCAAAGTCGTAGCCGTTAGTCGGGTTTTCGGTTTCCAGCCCGCCGAACGAGACGGTGTGGCCCACCGATTCCAGATAGACGCGGCTCCACTTTGAATTAAACGTGGAGGAGGACCAGCCGCCCAGCCCGGTCAGTTCAAGATTGTCTGTCAGCATGGTGCGGCCGTTGAGCGCCACCTGCCAGAACTCGGTGCGATCACGCGTGGGTTTCGATTCCGAGCGTACGTCCACCCCGCTGACGGTGGCGCCGGTGATGCTGTTGTGCTCGTCGATTGTGACGTTCTGGATTACCTGGGTACCCGTGACATCGTTCGCCGAAAGCCCGTTGGTCCCGGCGTTGCCGATCACATATTCGTCGCGATTGTTGGTCAATTGGCCATAGAGCACGTCCAGCGTCACGTCGGTGGCGCTGCCGGGCTGATACTGCAGCGTGCCGGTAAGACCGAGACGATCGCGCTTGTTGTACCAGGTGCCGTACGTCTGGGCGCGCGAATTCCAGACGCGGTCGTCGCCTGTAGCGTTGACTAGCAGGTCGCGGTCCTCGGTGGAGATGTCGGGGCCGACATTGGCCGCGCCGAAGATCATCCGCGACCAGTTCCAGTTGCGATATCCCCATTCGATCGTTTCGGCAGAGCTGTAGGCCACCGACACCAGCGCGCCGAAATCGCCCCACCGGTCGGATGCCAGCGCGACCACCCGAGGGGTCAGCGTCTCGGTGTACTGGTTGGTCTGCATCTTGGCGCTGGCAACAAGCGTGCGCCCGTCGTAGTCGAACGGCTTGGCCGTGCGCAGCGACACGGTACCGCCGATGCCGCCTTCGTCCTGTTCGGCGGCATAGGACTTCTCCACCACCACCTTGTTGAACAGTTCCGAGGCGAAGACGCTGTAGTCGAATGAGCGGCCGCGGCTAGCACCGCCGCGGCTGTCCATGCCCGAGGCGGTGTTGCTGAGCACTTCCATGCCGTTCATCTGCGTGCGCGTGAAGTCGGGGCCGAGCCCTCGCAGCGATATGCTGCGCCCTTCGCCGCTGTCCCGCGTGATCGCGATGCCCGGCACGCGCTGAAGCGATTCCGCCAGGTTCTGGTCCGGGAAGGCCCCGATGTCCTCGGCCAGGATCACATCCTGCGAACCGGTCGCCGCCTTCTTCTGCGCCTGCGCCACGCTCAGGCTCTGGCGGTAACCGGTGACGACGATGTCTTCTCCCGGGAGCGTTGAGGCAGGAATCAAGCCGTCGGCCGCCTCGCCATTGCGCTCCGCCAATATCGAACCGGCGGCGGAGCCGGCCTGCGCCGTCATCGTGCGGCGGGACACGGTAACGGTGCGGCCCGAGATGCGCGCCTCCACCGGCAATGCGCGGGTTATCTGCGCCAGGGCTGCGCGCGCGGTCATCGTGCCGTTGACGGGCGCGCTGCGCAGACCCCGCAGGTCTCCCGCCGATGCGGCGATCTGCAACTGGGTGATGCGCGAAAAGCCGACTAGAGCCTCGGTCAGGTCCTGCGCCGGCTGGTCAAAGCGAAAAGTGCGGGTGCTTTCGTCCGCGGTCTGTGCGGATACGGGCTGTGCCGCAGCAGGAATGGTCGCAGCGGAAGCGAGAAGAAGAAAGAAATGACGTTTCATGATGCAGTCCCCCGACTAGTGGTTCGGGGATTAAAACGACGCGCGAAGATCAATCCGGACAAATTTTGTTATGAAAGTTCAGCGTCTTTTTTACTTCATTTTCATGACGTTATAAAAATGCCGCCAGATTTTTCGATAACCTTCAGACCATAAGAGACCCTGACCGCTTCCAGCGCAGCTTCCGGTTCCGAGACCTTGAAACGGCCGACGATGAGACGTTTGGATATTCCCGGATCCGGAATATGAATCGCGCGATGACTATAACGTCGCAGCTTTTCGACCAAATCGGAGAGCGGCACATCATGTGCGACGAACCAGCCTGCTTCCCAGTTACGATCCTCTTCCTGCAATGCTACGCGATGAATGACCTTGCCCGATATTCGCGCGGCCTGTCCGGCGGCCAGTCCCTCAGTCCGATCCCCGGCGCACACCTGCACTGCCCCGCGCGAAACCTGCACGGCCATCGCATCTTTGCCAAGCCGGTCGACATGGAACGCGGTGCCCAGCACAACGACCTGAGCGCCTCCCGTATCCACCGCAAAGGGGCGCGAGGTATCGCGCACCACGTCGAACGCAGCCTCTCCGCGCGTCAATTCAATGCTGCGGTGCCAGGGCAGGTACTGCACGGTAATCGCGCTGTTTCCGCCTAGGCGCACCTGTGAACCGTCGGCAAGGGCGATGGTCGCGCCCGCCCCGGGTGTACTGGAATAAGTATGCGGCATCAGGCGCGTGACAGCGCCGATGCCCACCGCCAGCACGGCGACGGCAGCCGCAGCAAAGATCATGGTTTTCCGGAGCCTGCCCTCGCCCGTGCAGATCTCGGCCACCGCTGCGGGACTCACGGCGGAGACGTCCAGCCGAGCCAGTCCCGGCACGTCGTCTTCCCAGATTGCGGACATGGCGGCGTAGGCTTCCCGGTGCGCGGGATCGCTACCCATCCAGCGGTCGAATGCCACCCCCTCCTCCGGATCGAACACCGGTCGGTTCATGCGATCGACCCAGAAGGCGGCCTGGCTATCGATGTCCTCGCGCGTCACGACTTTCCCTTACCGCGAGCGACGCGATCCGCCATGGCCTTGCGCAAATCGCCAAGTCCCCGCACGATATGCTTCTCGACGGCGGCAATGGAAAGGCCCAACTCCGCCGCGATGCGCGCATGTGACTGGTTTTCCACCCTTCTGCGCATCAGGACCGCACGTCGCAGCGATGGGATACCCTCAAGCGCCGCATTGAGCCTCTCCAGTTGCTGGCGATCTTCGGCCACCTTGTCGGGAAGAGGCGCCTCGCAGGCGTAAGTCTCGTCCACTGGCGCGCCGAAACGGGTTTCCCCACGAACCCGGTCGATCAGGCTGTTGCCCGCGATCTTGAGCGCCAGCCCGTAAAGGCTCGCCGGGCGGCCTTGCCGGGTATAGGCGACTAATTTGTATAGGCTCTCTTGCGCCACATCTTCAGCGACATCGCGCGGCTGCCCTTTACGCAGGACATAAGCGACGATTGCATGCCTTACCGCATGCCAGTCGGCATTAGCGAGCAGCGATGACCCATCATCCAACTGATTGGCTGAATCCTCCTCGTGCAGGCGGTGACGTATGAAGGATTTTTCGGACACGTCGCGCACATAAGGGGAGATTATGACAAAAATCGGTCGTCTCGTCCGAGCTGACTGATGACTAACCGATTCTTCGTCCCCACAGTAAACAACGAAAATTCGGCACCGGCCCTGCGGCGGTGCTGCACCTCCACGAACCAGTCACGTGCGAGAACGACTGCAGGCGGCAGAGCGACCGGGATGGAGTCTAGGTTCCCGGCCAACCCACTCCGTGAATGGCGGGTTTCAGAACGCTTGGCCGTTCATGCGTTAGTCTCCAAACGTCTTAGTTTGGTCGCGACCTGCCGCCAAAGCAGAACGTCCGCAGCTGGGAACGGAAAATATGGCATTGAACGGCCGCAAAGGGTCGGAGTTGCCCCAGCGTCGAACGCCTTGGGCTGGGACAAAACGGTCGTTCGCGAGCCGGGCGGGGAATGGCAGGTCCCCATCTAACACCTGCCATTCCTGAAGCCCTGATGATCGTTCCCTGAATGGGCTGGACTGGCCGAATCCGGAATGTCGCGTTCGGAGAAGCGAAGGCAGGAAAACTGCCCTTCGCCTATGCGGATGCCGCAGGCGGCTCGCGACCCAAATCAGCTGCCAGAGGCAACTGGGATGCCTGAGTCCGGACGGTCGGTTATTCGAACCTTTACGTCCACGCGTGGCCGATTCCTCAGTGGCAAGGTGGCAAACGATGGATGCGCGCCGATTCACGTTAGGTTTGACGCGTTTGCACTAGCGATCGCTAAAGGTACTGTGAAATGATGACGGCCCGAACCGAGCCGCATCGATCGCGAAGACGCCAAATGTGTAGAGGGCGAAGTCGGCAAAATGAGGTCGGCCTGAGCGCCGGTCGGGACCGATGCCTCAATCGAAATTTCTCCGTCCGCTTGACGCCAGGCACATCGTACATCGCCAAGGACCGACGTCAGGCTGACATCGGTCCATTCGACACCTACCACCGGCTGCGGCGCTATCAGGATCGGGGCGTCTTTTCGAGTAAAGTCCATTCTAATTCCGCCCAGGCCGCCAAACAGCCAGGCTTCGGCATGGCCGAGCATAAAATGATTCTGCGATGCGTGGCGAGCAGCGTCCCACGCTTCGGTCAGCGCCGTCGCTCCCTGCGCAATCTGGGCACCATAGCTGGGAGCATCCGTTTTTTTGAGCATTGCGTATAAAATGTCGGCCCCGCCTGTCTGGGTCAACGCTTCAACGAGATAGTAGAAGCCCACATCCCCCGCGCTGACATGATAGTTGCGTTGCTTTATGTCCTCGATCAGGCGCGCCAGCACCTTATGCTGCTGCCGGGGTTCCGCGATGCCAAGTGCGAGCGCCATCGCCTGGGCCGTCTGGCTGCCGCGATCATAGATGCCACGCGCCGGATCAAGGAATTGCGCGTTGATCCTGTCTTTGACCGCGGCCGCCTTGCGACGATAGAGCGCGGCGTCGGCAGGACGATCGAGCAAGGCGCCGATACGGGCCATGGTCGCCAACACTGCGAACAGGGTCGCTGTCCCGGTAAAGGCCCTTGTAGTCAATTGCGCTTTGCCCGGCTTTGAGGGACCGATGTCAAACCAGTCGCCCAAGCCAAAATCGACCAGACCGTCGACCGCGCGTCCTTCAAGATAAGCGGCGTAGCGCTGCATCGCATCGAAATTTTCGGCAAGGACCATGGTGTCACCGTAGAAGCGATATGCGGCCCAGGGTGCGAGTACGATCGCACAACCCCATTCCGGAGAATCACGAAAATCGGTGTCACTGCCGTCGCGCCGGACAAATTCGACGAACTCCGGGGCGACCGAGGGCACCATGCCATTGTCGCGTTGCGCGTCGCGCATGTCGCGACCGATCTTCTCGTACAAGGCTGCACAGTCGCGGTTGAAGAAGGCGGTCGGCGCATTGAGATAGACCTGTTCAAGCCACCCCAGCTTTTCCCGATGCGGGCAGTCAGTTAGAACACTAGCGAAGTTGCTTAGAAAGGCTTGCTCGATAAGCTGGTGAATATGCACCAGTCCTTCATCCGAACAGGCGAACCGTCCGCTTCGCTCTGCAGCCAGATGTAGGACGTCGCCGCGAAGTGCGCGGATATTCTTCCGCTCGACCCCTTCCATCTCCAAGTAGCGAAAGCCGGTGTAGGTAAAACGGGGTGTCCACTCTAGCGCGCCTGCCGTACCTGAACCGGTATAGGCAAAGGCGATCCCTTTATAGCCCGGCTCGCTGGCGCCCGTCGCGCTGGCCTGATCGATATGCCCGTCCACGCCCAGCAGTTCGGCAGGCTTCATGACCAGCTTCTCGCCAGCGCCGAGCCGATCGAGCATGACGTGGGGTCGTCCAGCGAAGTTCAAGCCGAAGTCCGCGAGAAGAGCGCCGCCGGGCAGAGCCGTGATCTTAGGATTTTCGAGTCTGCCCATTACCGCCATAGGCGGCAGCGGCGAGGCAAACAGGCGGCCACCCGGCGGGGGCAGGAGCGAAACCGGATGGAAAGCAGCGGGCGGGATCGCCGTTTCGCGCCAGCCTAGAGGTTCCAACCGCGCGTCGTGATCCTCGCCGCCATAGATGGAGGAGAAAATCACCGGACCGGCCGCGCAGGACCATGAATCATCCGTGCAGAAAAGCCGCTCCCGCCCATCGGCGAAGATCATCCGCAACTGGAGGAGAAGCCTGGGTCGGCCATAGGATCCCATAAATTTGGTGTAGCGGTCCTTCACACCCTCCACATTGAAGAACCCGTCGCCCAGCATCGCGGAAATCACTGTCAGTCCGGGTCGCAGAAAATTGCTGACATCGAACGTGTCGTAATAGAGGCTGTCGGCATAATGCGACCAGGCTGGCCGCAATTGATCATCATTAAGGCCCTGGCCATTGATTGCGAGCGTGTACTGCCCCAGGCCGATGACCGACAGGAAAGCGGCCTGAACAGGGGCCGCTTCCTCAAATTGCCCGCGCAACAGCGGCATCCGGTCGGAGTCCTGTATCGGGCGGCGCCATTCGACGGCCTTGCCCAGGATATTCCCTTCCGGTTCCGCCCCGATCCACCGTGCATTCCAGTGCATTGGCTGCATGAGGCCGGTCACGAAATGGCCGGCCTGCACGGATGGTGTTTCAGCGCCATGCTCTACGCGAATGGCCAGTTCCCAGCCATAGCGGCTGTGCGAACGCAACGGCAAAGCAGAAGCCGGCCGCCATCGGCATTCGGATGAGCGAACCCAGCCACTGTCGCTGACTATCTGATCCGCCTGTCCGCTTCCCACATCGCCGATCATGCGGATGCGAAAGGCCTTCTGCCGGACCGGCCCTGCGTCCTGGCCGGTATCGAGACACCAGCGAAAACGCGGACGATCGCTGTCGATCCCGACCGGATTGACGCGCCATTCGACCTTGCAATCCCTGGCCATCACACTTGGTCGACCGTTGGCAGCGGGCAGCAGGAGAGCCGCAGAACCGCCAACAAGGATTTTGCCGGCCTGACGCCGCGTTATTCGAGAGGGCATTGCATGGCTCACGGCCGGATCGCTCCCAGTTCAAGTTGATATTCGGGTTCAAGCGTAAGAGAACGAAGTTCAGCGGCCACTCCTTCACCGGACTTGGGGCGGACGGCCTGATCAAGATAGATCGGCGCGTCAGCCGGTAAGGGAACAATGCTCAGTTGCCAGGGCTTTCCGAGCCGCGCGCGAAATCGCTTGAGGCCGACATGCCAAACGCGCCCGTCCCAGAAACTGTCATCTAGCATCGTGTTTCCGTCGAACAGCCTGCCAACATCACCCCGATAGTCGATGCTGAGCCATGCATCTTCAACCCCCTTCAGACTCTGCTCCGGAACCGAAATATCCCATGCAGCGGCCCCATCGAAAGCCTCGGCGACCGGTTGGACCGCAGAGTTTCTGGGACCGCTCATCTTGAGCGGGCCCGCCGCCGATGCCTGGCGGATTTGCTTCACCTCGACCTTCAGCGGCGCTACCGCGTTCACGCTCCCCCGGTAGATGGGAAGGTCATGGACGCTGGCGCGGCGCACTCCGGGAAGCGAGGGTAACGCCGGCCAGGCCGCAAAGGTGAAGTTCGCGTCGCCGCGCTGCCGAAGCAGCAGCTTGCCCTTTTCACTAAATACCGCCGCGTCGCTCAAAAGCACCCGTCGCACGCCCAACATGTCGCCCACCCAAAGCTTTCGCGTGTCGGTAGCAGGAAGGACCAGCAGCCGGATCGTCTTGTTTGCTTTAGTCCTGACGGTGACGAACCGAGTGCGCGACGGATGGATATCCGCGATCAGCCGGTCCCCGTCGCGCCGCGTTCGTGCCGATATGCTGACGATGTCCGCGGCTGTGAAAACGAATTCGACGGGCACGTCATTCGCGGCGCTGAAGACATGCAGCAGCCCACCGTCGGCGCCGTCGATCCGGGTGATCGGCTGCGCCGTCGCCCAACGCAACTTTGTGCCTTCTAGGTCCATATTGAAGGGCCAAAAGAAATACGCTTTGTTTTTGACCGTTATGGGACGCGAGGGAAGACGCAGGTCGCCATCGGCCAGATGGATGTCGAATTGCACATCGCGATGCTCGGCCATCGCATATTGGCGTACATAGTTGTTCACAAACAGGAACCCGCGGTCCCCTTCGCTGCGGACCGCCGCGCGCAGCGTGTTGAGATCGCCGGGCGTCGCAGGGACGGCGTCAGGTCGACGCGCCGTCATGCGCGCCAGATCTTCACCGAATGTGGCCAGGAAATAATGCAGTGGCCGCAGATACCCGTTAACCGGATTTACCTCGCCATATTGGCCGATCGGCGCCTGAAAATCATAGGCAATGCGGGGCACATCATTGGCGCTGCCGCTCGCGGTCGTCTCTTCAAGACCGCGCTCGAAGGCCGTCGGATTGGCTCCGCCATGATACATATAATAGCCAAGCAGGTTGAGGCCCGACCCGATCTGGGTAACGATCATTGCAGCGATGTCGTCGGGTGCGACCAAAGGGCGACGACGATACATGACTGGCAGGCCCGGCCCATATTCCGCGCCCAGAAACGGAGTCAAGTCACGGTCCTTGTCAGCATCGGGGACGCGCGTCTTGTCGCCTTCGGTCTGGGCGCCTAAACCGGCGGCGATCCGGCTCTTGAAGCGGAAGGCATAAGCTTCACGCGGGGGTAGTTCGCGGGTCGAAGCGCTCCATGGCTCATCGACATAGGCGCCGGTGACAGGTGCGACATCGCCACGCGGGTAGGCTGCATTGTCCCATCCGGTCACAGTATAAAGCGGCAGGTCTAGGTTTAGCTTGTGCGCCAGTCGCTTGAGGGCGGCGATATGGTCGGGACCTTTTCCGGGGCCTGTGAGGTTATATTCATTCTCGACCTGCATCCCGATGACCGGCCCGCCATCCTTCCACAACAGTCCGCGCAGCGACTCTGCTACTCCACTCCAGAACCGCTCCACCTGCGCCAGATAGGCAGGATCGTTCGTGCGGCGTCGCGTGCTTTCAACCACCCAGTCGGGCAACCCTCCCATGCGCGTTTCGGCATGAACCCAAGGGCCTGGCCGAATGTACAGGAACAGCCCGTGTTTCGCACAGAGTTGAGCGAAGCGGCGCAAGTCACGGTCGCCCGACCAATCGAGCTTGTCGGGTTCCAACTCATGCTGGTTCCATATGATGTACGTCGCGACAGTATTAATGCCAGACGCCTTCATCTTCAGCAACTCCTCCTCCCAAAAAGCAGAGGGAAAGCGCGAGAAGTGAAATTCCCCCATTATCGGTATCCAAGGTCGGCCGTCGCGGGTGATGAAGCTGTTGTTGATGGCAATAACGCCACCTGGACCTGCGCCCGTTCCCATCTTGAGATAATTCTCGACGGGGGCTGGCGTGTTCGCACGCGCATTGATGGGTACTATTTCCGCGTTGACCGGCTGCATTGCGGTCGCGAATAACAATGCTGTTGCACCCGCCGCGATGAGCTTCTGGATCTGATTGAAAACGGATAAAGACTTCACCCGACCGTGCGCCATACAGCACGAGAGCCGGTGCAGCTGGGTTAGTCCAGTCCCCTCCTTCTTGACGGATTGCGAGATAGCTGGATCGCCATCTGGGTTCACGACAGATATTTCAACTTCGAAATGCCGCATGTCCAGCCCCCCTATCAATAAGTTCCATTATATGGAATTAAGTATCGCATTGTAGCAATTTCGTCTGCGGATAGATAGCCGCTTCTTGCCACCGCCCGTCCCAAGGTCGGTCAGCGGGGCCAGATTAAGGTTGCGTGGGAATGTCCGCTTCCAAGCGCATCAAAAATACAATCGAGCTGCGGCGCGTACCTGCTCGACCGCAGTTTAGAGCTACGATGACCCGTTCCGGCGTGAGCCGACATTCCTGGGGCTTCGCCGAAACGGCTTGAGCTGGTCGCAAACTGCCGGAACCGGAACGTCCGCACCCGGGGGCGTCGAAATGAAGACTGAACGGCAAGGATGGGTCTGGTGCGGGTAACCTCGGATGATCGGGATCAGTTTCAGAAATCTTGATGAAGGTTAGTCACAGGGGCTTGTCAATCCGGCGCGTTGCAGCGAGAATCCCGTTGATGCGTAAGGATATCGATCACCTACCAGCCCTTCAGCAAGCCGAACTTGAGCGCGCGAAGAACATTTTGATGGCCGAGTTTGAGGTCGCGATTTCCCGCGCCACGCAGCCTTGGAAGAAGAACGGCAGAATCCAAAAGATCGTCCTTTTCGGAAGCTATGCTCGAACCGACTGGGTTGATCGTCCGCTTAATGGCTACCAGTCCGACTTCGATCTGCTGATCATCGTCAGCCATCCGAAACTTACGGATACGGCCGAATATTGGCATGTCGCGGACGACAAGATCGAGCGGGATCCGGAGATCAGGCGGCAAGTGAATTTCATCGTGCACACAATGGATGAGGTCAATCGGGGCCTCAACCGCGGCGAGTACTTTTGGGCAGACATCGCTCGAGACGGAATTGCCTTGTACGAGGGGCCGGGGAGCAGGTTCGTCGCAGCGACACCGCTGACGCCGGCCGATGCACGCGAAAGGGCTACTGAGCATTTTGAAAAGAAGTTTCCAGCGATCAATCGATGGCTGAAACTCGCCCAAGTATCTTTAGAGCAATCAATTGACGATGAGGAATGGCTTCGGAATGCGACGTTTAATCTTCATCAAGCTGTAGAAACGGCTTACTCCTGTTATCTGTTGGTGCGGACGCTTTATTTTCCCCGCTCGCATAATATCAAGTTTCTCAGATCCCTAGCGGAAGGAAGCGCCCCGCAACTTATCGATGCATGGCCGCGGGAGGCGAAAATCGACCGTCGTCGTTTCGAATTGCTCAAGCGCGCGTATGTCGAAGCTCGATATTCGACGAGCTACAAAGTCCAAGTGGAAGACCTCGACGCCATCATCGAACGTGTTCGCGCGCTTCGCGACTTAGTTGAATTTGTGTGCCAAGAACGACTCGCCCAGCTGCGGGAGAAGGCCTGCCACTAAATCGCTTGGCTCTATTGAAGGCGTGACCAGCAATATCCGGCAATATCCAATTAACACCAATTAGCGCCGTTTATTTTTCTCAGCCGATCACGGATTATTTTTCCACCCGGACAACCGGGGTGGAGAACTACCGTGACGCCCACCAAACTTCTCGTCGGTCAGATCCTTGTCGTCTTCGCGATCATGTTTGCTGGGCTCTGGGTCTCGACGCAGTGGGCAGCTGCCATGCTGGCCTACCAACCCGAACTTGGTGAGGCTTCATTCCGCCTTTTCGGTGTTCCGTTCTACGAACCCTGGGCGCTCTTTGGCTGGTGGTATCATTTTGATGCGTATGCCCCGGAGGTCTTCGACAAGGCCGGTCTGCTCGCCGGCGCCAGTGGCTTTCTGGGCTGCGGATCGGCTGTAGCGGGTTCACTCTGGCGCGCCCGTCAGAAGGGCCGGGTCACGACCTATGGATCGGCGCGGTGGGCGGGTCACCGCGAGATTGTCCGCGCCGGCCTGCTCGGCAATGCGGGGCTCATGCTGGGAAAGCTCGGCCGCCAATATGTGCGGCATGATGGCCCCGAGCATGTCCTGGCGTTCGCGCCCACCCGCTCCGGCAAGGGCGTGGGCCTGGTAGTGCCGACCTTGCTCACCTGGACCGGTTCCGCCGTTATTCACGACATCAAGGGTGAAAACTGGACGCTGACCGCCGGATGGCGCGCGCGGTTCTCGCATAGCCTGCTGTTCAATCCCACCGATGCGGCGTCGGCCCACTACAATCCGCTGCTCGAGGTGCGCCGCGGCGCCAACGAAGTCCGCGACGTCCAGAACATCGCCGACATCCTGGTCGATCCCGAAGGCGCGCTCGAACGCCGCAATCACTGGGAAAAGACCAGCCATTCGCTGCTGGTCGGCGCAATCCTTCACATCCTCTACGCCGAGGAAGAGAAGACGCTGGCCCGCGTCGCCACGTTTCTTTCGGATCCCCAGCGCTCATTCGCCGCCACGTTGCGGGCGATGCTGACGACCAACCACCTTGGAGACGATAAGGCGCCGCGCGTCCATCCGGTCGTCGCCTCCGCAGCGCGCGAATTGCTCAACAAGAGCGAGAACGAACGGTCCGGTGTGCTTTCGACGGCCATGTCGTTCCTTGGGCTCTACCGCGATCCGACGATAGCGGAGGTCACCTCGCGCTGCGACTGGCGAATCGCCGATCTCGTCGACGCCGAACAGCCGTGCTCGCTCTATCTCGTAATTCCCCCATCGGACATCAGCCGTACCAAGCCGCTCGTCCGCCTTGTGCTGAACCAGATTGGACGGAGACTGACTGAACAGCTCGACGGGTTTGGCGGCGCCGGCCGTAAGCATCAGCTCCTGATGATGCTCGACGAGTTTCCGGCGCTCGGCCGCCTGGACTTCTTTGAAACCAGCCTCGCGTTCATGGCGGGGTACAGCATCCGGGCATTCCTTATTGCCCAGAGCCTCAACCAGATCGAGAAAGCTTACGGCGAGCACAACTCGATCCTCGACAACTGCCATGTCCGCGTCGCCTTTGCGGCGAACGACGAGCGTACCGCCAAGCGTATTTCCGATGCTCTCGGTACGGCAACCGAACAGCGTGCCATGCGCAACTACGCCGGACACCGCCTCGCTCCCTGGCTCGCGCACGTCATGGTCAGCCGCCAAGAGACCGCCCGCCAGCTTCTGACGCCAGGCGAAGTTATGCAGCTCTCGCCGGATGAGGAACTGATTCTCGTGTCGGGCATGGCGCCCATCAGGGCTGGAAAGCTGCGCTACTACCGCGACCGGAACTTCGCGGAACGCCGGCTTCCCGCTCCCACGATCGCCGCCGGCCAGTATCCGGACCGCCCCGCGCCGCGCCCGGACGACTGGAAAGGCACGTCGAGCCGACGCCATGCGCAGCTCGCTGAGCAGATGGCCGTCTCCGACCCAGAGGACGAGAGCGGCCCGCAGCAGCAGCAACATCCAGGGCAGGGCGGTGGGCAGCCGATCGCGCGTGCAGAGCCCGAAGTCACCGAGCCCCAGCTTGCCAATGACGATGACGGCAACCTCGTCACAGATAAGCGCGCCATGGATCAGGCGCAGGCACTGACCCCCGTCGCCCGCGGCTTCGCCTTCGACGAGAGCCAGCACACCCGCACCCTTGGAATGTGAGGCAGCTCATGAAAATCCGCCAGAACCTCTACCTCGACATGGACGTAACCGTGGCGCTCGACCGCCTGGCGGCCGGCACGCGCGGCAACAAGAGCCGGCTCGTCAACGATGCGCTGAAGGCCTGGATCGCGCGGCAGGGTTCGAACGAGATCGACGACCTCCTGCGCCTCCGCTTCGACCGCCTCTCTCGCGAGATCGCTGCAAGCCGGCGTGATATCGATGTCGTGCTGGAAAGCCTCGCGCTGTTCATTCGCTACCAGCTTTCGGTGACGGCACCGCTGCCCGAAGCCGACGCCGCTGCCCGTGCAGTGGGCCGCGAGCGCTTCGAGGCGTTCGTGGCCCAGGTCGGGCGCCAGATCGGCACTGGTCAGCGGACGCTGGCCGAGCGCAGGTCGGGAGAACTGGCATGACCGACGCACCCGACGCTGTCTCGGCCGAGCGCCGCCGCGCGATGCTGCGCACGGCCATGGGCCCGGCCATTCGCGCCGCGCTTGAAGACCCGCGCATCATCGAGATCATGGTGAACCCCGACGGCGCGCTGCGGGTCGATGTGCTCGGGGAAGGGCGGGTCGACACCGATATCCGCTTCGAGCCCGCGCAGGTCGAACGCATCGTCCGCCTCGTGGCCTCGCATATCCGGGCCGAAGTCCACGCAGATGCGCCGATCGTCTCGGCCGAACTTCCAGCCCATGGGATCGGGTCAGGTGAGCGCTTCGAAGGCTTGCTGCCGCCCGTCGCCACCGCGCCATGCTTCTCGATCCGCAAGCCGGCGGCGCGGATCCACACGCTGGCCGATTATGTGCGCGACGGGATCATGACACCCGGGCAGGCTGGGTTCCTATCTCGCGCGGTCGTGGAGCGCGCGAATATTCTGGTCGCGGGCGGTACCAGCTCTGGCAAGACCACGCTCGCCAATGCGCTGCTTGCGGAAATGGCCATTCTCGACGAGCGCGTCATCCTTATCGAGGACACCAGAGAACTGCAATCGCCCGCGGCCGACACCGTCGCGCTCCGCACGCGGGCGGGCAAAGTGTCTATGAGCGATCTCGTCCGCTCGACACTGCGCCTTCGTCCCGATCGGATCATCGTCGGCGAAGTGCGGGGGCCGGAAGCGCTCGACATGCTGAAGGCGTGGAATACCGGGCATCCCGGCGGGATCGCGACGGTCCATGCCAACAATGCGCGCGCCGCGCTCTACCGCATCGACGGGCTGGTGCAGGAGGCGGTGACCACTGTTCCGCGCCGGCTGATCGCCGAGGCTATCGATCTCGTCGTCTTCATTGCCGGGCGCGGCGCCGCGCGCCGTATCGAGACGATCGCGCGTGTCGCCGGGCTCGACGAACGCGGCGAATACCGCGTCACCGACGCTTTCCGAAATCCCAACACCCTCAACGCCCCTCAACCTGAAGGAGAAGACCCATGCGTTCCATGAAGCTTATCGGCCGCGATCTGAACGGCCTCCTCGTCCTTGCTGTGGCTGTGGCTGTGTCCTCGCCCGTGCTTGCCAGTGGTTCGGGCATGCCTTGGGAGGATCCGCTGCAGAAAGTGCTGGAGTCGGTCCAAGGCCCCGTCGCCAAAATCGTCGCGGTGCTGATCATCATCACCACCGGTCTCGCGCTGGCATTCGGCGAGACCGCCGGCGGCTTTCGCAAGCTGATCCAGATCGTCTTCGGGCTCTCGATCGCGTTCGCCGCCTCGTCGTTCTTCCTCTCGTTCTTCAGCTTCGGCGGGGGAGCCGTGGTCTCGTGAGCCATATCGAGGGCTTCGAAACACCGATCCACGCGAGCCTCGTCCAGCCCATCCTGATGGGCGGGGCTCCGCGCGGGATCGCGATCGTGAACGGGACCCTGGCGGCCGCGCTGGGCCTCGGCCTCCAGCAATGGCCGGTCGGCATTGCGCTCTGGGCGATCGGCCACAGCCTGGCTGTCTTCGTCGCCCGGCGAGACCCCGAATTCGCAAACGTCCTGATCCGCCATCTCCGGCAAAAAGGATACCTGGCATGCTGAACCTTGCCGAATATCGCTCCCGCTTCGACCGCCTTGCCGATCACTTGCCGTGGGCTGCGCTGGTCGCCCCGGGGGTAGTGCTCAACAAGGACGGCAGTTTTCAGCGCAGTTTCGCTTTTCGCGGACCCGATCTTGAGAGTTCGACCGAGGCTGAACTGGTCGGCACCTGCGCCCGGGCCAACAACGTCCTGCGCCGTCTCGGCTCTGGCTGGGCGATATTCTTCGAGGCCAATCGGCGGGAAATCTCGCGCTATCCGCGTAGCGATTTTCCCGACGCTGCGTCCTGGCTGATTGACGAGGAACGACGCGCCGCGTTCGAAGCCGAAGGCGGCCATTTCGAGAGTGTGTTCACCGGAACCCTGCTCTGGCTGCCTCCGGCTGATGCGAGCGATACAGCCGGCCGGTCGCTGGTCGAGCGCCCGGAGGCTGACAGCGAGACCGGGAGAGGACGCGACTGGCGTGCGGCCCTGGCAGGATTTATCGCCGAAACCGACCGCATTCTGGATCTCTTCGCGGGTTTCATGCCTGAGGTTCGTGCGCTTTCCAGCACCGAGACGCTTTCCTACTTGCACGGCACGGTGTCGGACCGCGCGGTCGATGTCGCCATGCCCGAAACGCCGGTTTACCTCGATGCCCTCTTGGCCGACAGGGCGTTCATCGGTGGCCTCGAGCCGAAGCTTGGGCGGCTCCATCTTCGCACGCTGACTTTGCCGGGCTTCCCCAATGTCAGCCGGCCTGGGCTGCTCGATGCCCTCAACCATCAGGGATTCGGTTATCGCTGGATGACCCGTTTCATCGCGATGGACCGTGCGGACGCTACCAAGGTCCTCACCAAGCTGCGGCGCCAGTGGTTCAACAAGCGCAAGTCGATCACCGCGCTGCTGCGCGAAGTCATGTATAACCAGCCAACCCAGTTGGTCGACAGCGACGCCGACAACAAGGTGGTCGATGCCGATATCGCATTGCAGGCGCTGGGCGGCGATCACGTCTCGTTCGGCTATCTGACGGCTACCATCACTGTCGCCGACGAGGACCGCGCCCGGGTCGCGGAAAAGCTTCGTGCGGTCGAGCGGGTCGTGAACGGCCTCGGATTCACATGCATCCGGGAAGGCGTGAATGCGGTCGAAGCCTGGTTTTCGTCGTTGCCGGGGCAAGTCTACGCCAATGTCCGGCAACCGCTGGTCCACTCGCTCAACCTCGCCCATCTCATTCCGCTTCCAGCGGTCTGGGCGGGGGATGTTGGCAACACACATCTTGGCGGCCCGCCGCTGTTCCACGCACGGACGCAGGGATCGACGCCGTTTCGCTTCTCCACCCACGTCGGCGATGTCGGGCACCTGCTCGTCGTCGGCCCGACCGGAGCCGGCAAATCGGTGTTGCTCTCGCTGATCGCCTGTCAGTTCCGCCGCTATCCCGGCTCGCGGGTGATCATGTTCGACATGGGGCTTTCCGCGCGCGCCGCTGTGCTGGCGATGGGCGGAACGCATAATGCACTGGGCCACGGCACCGACGCCCTGAACGGCCTCAGCTTCCAGCCGCTCAAGGGCATCGATGATCCGACTGAGCGCAGTTGGGCCGCCGACTGGATACTCGATCTTCTCTCGCACCTGCTGATCCTGCCAACGCCAGAGATGCGCGATCAGGTCTGGTCGGCGCTCACCAGCCTCGCCGGCGCTCCCGAAAGCGAGCGGACGCTGACGGGCCTGTCACTGCTGCTCCAGTCGAACAACCTCCGCACCGCGCTGGCGCCCTATACGCTCGAGGGCACGTTTGGCGGCATGCTCGATGCTGCCGAGGAGCGCCTGGCAGACGCAGACGTCCAGTGCTTCGAGACGGAGGCATTGATGGGGCGGTCGGGACTGGTCGCGCCGGTGCTGACCTACCTATTCCACCGCATTGAACAGCGCTTCGACGGCCGTCCGACCCTAATGGTGCTCGACGAGGCCTGGAGCCTCCTCGACGATCCGATCTTCTCCGCGCGCATCCGCGAGTGGCTGAAAACGCTCCGCAAGAAGAACGTCTCGGTCCTGTTCGCCACGCAAAGCCTCGCCGATGTGGCGCAGAGCTCGATTGCGCCGGCGATCATCGAAAGCTGCCCGCAGCGGATATTCCTCCCCAACGACCGCGCGATCGAGCCGCAATCCCGCGAAGCCTACGAGGCCTTCGGGCTTAATGACCGGCAAATCGAGATCATCGCGCGGGCAACCCCTAAGCATCACTACTACCTCCAGTCGGCCCGCGGGAATCGTCTGTTCGAACTGGGTCTCGGCCCGATTGCCCTGGCGCTCTGCGGCTCGTCCGGACCCGCTGCCCAGCAGCGAATCGACCGCCTCATCGCCGAGCATGGCGGAGACGAGTTCCTGTCCCGCTTTCTCGCCGGCTCCGACGCCCCCTGGGCCTCCGACCTCACTGCCACGTTCCCAGCGGCAATCCGCTTCTGAAAGCCTGTTTGCAAAGGAGAAGACCGATGATTGTGAAACCGCGTTCCCGTCCCTCGCTTGCCGCCGGATGCATGGCCCTCGTCGCACTTGGCGGCGCATTTGCGGCGATGTCGTTCCCGTCGACACCGGCGCAGGCACTAATCGTCTATGACCCGACCAACTACAGCCAGAACCTGCTGACGGCGGCACGGACGCTCCAGCAGGTCAACAACCAGATCAAGTCGTTGCAGAACGAGGCCCAGAGCCTGCTCAACGAGGAAAAGAACCTCACGACGATCGGTTTTCCCGAACTTCAGGCGCTCACCCAGACTCTCAGCCAGATCGATGTACTGATGGGGCAGGCGCAGGGGATCCAGTTTCAGGTCTCGACCTTGAACCAGCAGTTCCGCCAGCTCTATCCTACCAGCAACGGTTCGCTGTCGCTCAGCAGCCAGGTATCGGCCGCGAGGGCGCGGCTCGACACCGAGATGACCGCCTACCAGCATACGATGACGGTACAGGCGCAGGTCGTCGAGAACATCCAGAGCGATGCCTCGGCGCTCTCGGCGATGGTCGAGAGGAGCCAGAACGCCGAAGGTGCCCTGCAGGCCAGCCAGGCGACCAATCAGCTGCTCGCACTGACCGCCAAGCAGCAGTTCCAGATCCAGCAGCTCCTCGCCGCCCATTACCGAGCCGATGCGCTCGAGCGGGCCAACCGCGCGCAGGCGACGAGCGATGCGCAGGCGGCCACGGCCAAGTTCCTCGGCGACGGGACGGCCTATACGCCTAACTAGCCGCGCACAGCCGGTCCCCTTCGGCTCCAGGTTCAGCATCGTTTGCGGCGACGGTCATGCCTCTCCCGTCGCCGCGCCGGGACGCGGTTTTCCGCGCCCCTGGCCGCGTCCCGCGACACCCTCGTCACCCGTGTTTCGCCCCGATTGGAAAGTGCAGCGCCATGAATGATCTAAATGTCATCGACCGCTTCATGACCAGCTTCATCGCCTACATCGACAGCGGCTTCGGACTGCTGGGCGGCGACGTCCACTTTCTGACGGCCACGCTGATCGGCATCGACATGACGCTCGCGGGCCTGTTCTGGACCATGGGCGGCGAGGACAACATTCTGGGGCGTTTCATTCGCAAGGTCCTCTATGTCGGCGCCTTCGCCTTCATCATCGGCAATTTTTCGGCGCTCGGCGACATCGTGTTCCGCTCCTTGGCGCAGGCCGGGCTTACGGCCGGCGGAGGCGTGCTCACAGCGGCCGATCTGCTCAAGCCAGGGCGGCTCGCGGGCACAGGCTTCGCGGCGGCCTGGCCGCTGCTCGAACAGGTGAAGGACCTTATGGGCTTCACGACCTTCTTCGACAATTTCCTTACCATCGTGATCCTGCTGCTCGCTTGGCTGCTGGTGATCCTCGCCTTCTTCATCCTTGCGGTGCAGATCTTCGTCACCATCCTCGAGTTCAAGCTTACGAGCCTCGCAGGTTTTATCCTGGTGCCGTTCGCGCTGTGGAACCGGACAGCCTTCCTGGCCGAGCGCGTGCTCGGCAACGTGGTCAGCTCCGGCATCAAGGTCATGGTCCTGGCGGTGATCGTCGGGATTGGCTCGAATTTCTTCGACGAGTTCACCTCGGCGCTCCAGGGCCAGGAGCCCGACATCGGGCAGACCCTCAGCCTGGTCCTTGCCAGCCTTGCGCTGTTCGGCCTTGGCATCTTCGGGCCGTCGATCGCATCAGGTCTTGTGGCCGGCGCACCGCAGCTCGGCGCGGGCGCCGCCCTCGGCACCGGAGTTGGCGCAGCTGGCATCATTGCCATGGGGGCGGGCGGCGCTGCCGGTGCCGCCAAACTGGTCGGCGGCGCTGCGCTTGGCGCGGTTCGCGCCGGCACCAGCATGGGCGCTGCCGCGTCGACATCGTGGAGCATGGGTCAGTCAGCTGCCGGCTCGCAGAGCGTCGGCGCTGGCCTCAGCGGCATGGCGAAGGCCGCCGGCGGCGCGGCGCGTCAAAAGGCGAGCCAGACTTTCGGTGTTCGCGAGGCGGCCGAACGCGGTCGCTCAGCGGCGCGGGCCGGATTTGAAGGCCCGCAAGGCGCCGATAGCGCCTCGGAAGCCGCCAGGGGACCTGCCGCCGATTCCGCTCCGGGCTGGGCGCGCGATCTTCGCCGCCAGCAGAACGCCCGTCATCACCGTCAGATCGCGCTGCACACCCTCAAGGATGGTGAACGCGGCGGTGCTGCCGCCAACCCCGACATCAAGGAAAAGGAGGACTGATCGATGATCTTCAAGCGCGCCGTCCAGCGTTACGGACGAACTCTCGAGCCCGAAACGCCTTTCCAGCGGGCGGGGCAGGTCTGGGACGAGCGGATAGGCTCCGCCCGCGTCCAGGCTCGCAACTGGCGGCTCATGGCCTTCGGCACTCTCGGCATGGCCGGAGCGATGGGGTCGGCTCTGGTCTGGCAGTCCTTGCAAAGCCGGGTCGTCCCCTATGTGGTCGAAGTCGACAGGCTGGGCGAGGCGAGGGCGGTGAACGAGGCGGATGTCTCTGCCACGCCCACCGATCCGCAGATCGCTTGGCATCTGGCCCGATTTATCGAATGCGTGCGCGGAGTGTCGCTTGATCCGGTGCTGATGCGCCGCGACTGGCTTTCCGCCTACGACTTCGCCAGTCAACGCGGCGCCCGGTTTCTCGACGGCTATGCCCGTGAAGCTGATCCATTCGCAAACCTCGGGCAGCGCAGCACCTCTGTGCAGATCACGAGCGTCGTGCGCGCCTCCGATCGGTCTTTCCAGGTCAAGTGGATCGAGACGGCCTATGAGCGCGGCAACAAGGCCGGCAGCAGCCATTGGACTGCCATCCTGACGATTCTCACTCGGCCGCCGCATAGCGCTGACATCCTGCGGCGCAATCCTCTGGGGATCTACGTCGATGCCATCGACTGGAGCCGCGAGCTCGAGCCGGCAGCTTCAGCCCAAGCTGAGGCTGAAGCGCCGCAGCCTGCGCCCCCATCCCCTGAAATCGCCTCACCGTCTGGATCGGAGATCATGCCATGAATGTGCATTTGCCCCGGCTCGCCCTCGCGGCGGGCGGTCTCTCGCTGCCTATCTGTAGCCACCCCGTGATCGCCGCCGCTCCGCCGCTCTCGCGTGCCGCCGTCGTCGAGCGCGCCAATCGCGCTGCGACCATAGAGCCGCAGGTGAGCCGCTTCGTCCAGGCAGTCCAGCTTCAGGCCTTTTCCGAAGGTGCGATTTATCATGTGATGACGGCGCCTGACCGGGTGACGGACATCGCCCTTCAGCCCGGCGAGAATCTTGTGGCCGTGGCAAGCGGCGATACCGCGCGCTGGGTGATCGGCGACACCACGAGCGGGCAGGGCGATACCAAGCGCACCCACGTCCTCGTCAAACCCTATTCACCCGGGCTTGCGACCAACCTCGTCATCACGACCGATCGGCGCAGCTATCATCTGGCACTATCCAGCAGCGACGGAGTCGCGATGTCGGCGCTTTCGTGGACCTACCCAGCCGACGAACTGGTCGCGATCAAGCGGGCGGTGGTTGCAGCCGAAGCCGCGAAGCCGATCGCTGCCGGGCTGTCTGCCGAAAGCCTCAATTTCAATTACGAGATATCCGGCGACAAGCCCACTTGGCGGCCGCTGCGGGCATTCGACGACGGACGCCAGACCTTCATCCAGCTGCCTGCCAGCATCGTGCTTGACGAGGCACCGCCGCTTTTCCTTATCGATGAAAAGGGCGCAGCACAGCTGGTGAACTACCGGCTGTCGGGTCGCTACTATGTCGTCGACCGGATCTTCACCGCCGCCGAGTTGCGGCTCGGGACAAAGAACCAGCAGATCGTCCGCATTCAGCGCGTGGCAGAAGGCACCGTGCAGGGGAGGGGCCGATGAGCGGCGATCCAGAAAACGACGCGGGCCACCCTCAGCCCGCTGCATCGTCAGAAGCGGCGGAAACCGGCGGCGCTCGGCAGCAGACACTGGTTGCGGACGTACCGCTACCGGCAAAGGTCGACCCGGAGACACTGGCGCTGAGGTCACGGCCGCCCCGCGCGATCCGTTTCAAGCGGGAAGTGATCGTTGGTATGGCAGGTACGCTCGCGCTCATCATCGCTGGAACCGCCTGGTACGCGCTTGGTCCGATCGATCTCCACCTCGCCGGCGGCAGCGACAACGGCGCCAACCTGGCGAAGGCTCCGACCGAAGCGATCAGCGCCCTTCCCGACAGCTATGACAAGGTTCCGAAACTCGGGCCGCCGCTGCCCGGCGACCTGGGACGAGCCATCGTTGAAAAACAGAGGGCGGGTATTACTCCGGCCTCCAACCTCCTGCCGGGTTCGGAAGCGGCAAAACCGCAAGCTAGGCCTGACCGGGCCGACGAGGAAAGGAAATCGGAGCGGCAGTCCGGACTATTCTTCGCGAGCGCGAAGGTTGCCGCCGTATCGGACGCGCCGGAAGCCGCCTCGGTCCAGGGTACCCAGCCTGCGAGCCAATCCGATGGCAAGCTGGCTATCGATTTCACGGCGGATCCCAATGCCCAGCAGCGCAAGGCTGACTTTGTTGCCGCCGAGGATAGCACCGGAGAGGTCGAACCGCATGCGCTTACGCCTGCCGCATCGGCCAATATGCTCTCGGCGGGAAGCGTGATCGCCGGAAGTCTGATCACCGGCCTGCGCTCGGATCTGCCCGGCCTTGTCATCGCTCAAGTAACACAGCAGGTCTTTGACAGCGCGACGGGGAGAACCTTGCTCATCCCGCAAGGCGCGCGTCTCATTGGCAGCTACGATAGCCTCGTGGCTTTTGGTCAGAAGCGGGCGCTGGTCGTGTGGCAGCGGATCGTCATGCCGGACGGCAGCTCGATCCGTCTCGACAATGTGCCTGCAACCGACATGTCTGGATATGCCGGCCTGGCGGATCAGGTCGATGCACATGCATGGCAGGTAATCAAAGGCGCGGCGATCTCGACACTGCTAGGCGTGGGAACCGAGCTGACCTTCACGGATGAAAGCGATCTTGCTCAGGCGATCCGGCAATCGACCCAGCAGAGCTTGTCGCGGGCAGGGGACCAGCTGGTTTCGCGAAGCCTGCAAGTCCAGCCAACAATCACGATAAGGCCGGGCGCATCGATCCGCCTTGTCGTGCATCGTGACCTCGTTCTCGCGCCATGGCGCCAGCAGGAGTAAAGCCGATGGCGGAAATCAAGCTCGCGCCGCTACCTGATCGCAAACCGATAAAGCACGCAATACACGTCATGCCAGAATTGGATGCGGCCCTACGTGACTATGCTCGAATTTATGCATCGACCTATGGGCGAGAAGAGTCGGTTGCGACGCTGATCCCAGCGATCCTCGCCGCTTTCCTCACGAGCGATCGCGCGTTTGCAAAGGCTCGGAGCTCGCTTGATGCAGGAGGTCGATCATGACGAACGCCACTGGCGATCGCTTTCTCAAAATTCAGGAAGTCGAGGCACGGATCGGTTTGGGCCGAACCAGCATCTACAAGTTGATCCAAGAGGGCACGTTTCCGCGACCTTACAAGCCGACGAACTACGCCTCCCGGTGGAGTGATTTCGAGATTTCAATGTGGATGGAAAGGCAGCGACGATCTTGAGGTGAAGAGGAATTGTGTACGATTGGCCGGACTGGCCCAATTTGGGCTAGGCTGCCATTGACATACCACGCTCCGAAAAATGCGTCAGGTTCTGGCCGCTTGCGACCAGGCCCGGTCGTTAATCGTTTGCCGCAGGAACGGCGGGATTCACCGCTAGCGGTCATTCGACTGCCGAGGATGGAGGGGGTCAGTCGACCTCCGGTTTCAGGCGAGTGATCTTCGCGCTGGAAGGCCGACATGGGTGGATTGCGGTCATTGCCGTAATCGAGAACGAAGGTCTGCAATCCGAGATTTCGGTTCAAAAGCCGCCTGTCCGGACCTGCCCCAAAGCGGACGAAGCGGCCGTCAACAGCTACCCGACCGCGCTTTTCAGTTCTTCCGGCCACCTTCCTCTAGCGCCTGCAATGCCTTTTCCACGCTGAGGGAGCCGGAAATCTGGCTCGGCGGATAGTCTTTGAAGGTGGCGAGGAACTTGCCCATGATCATCGTCGCGGGCATCATGACCCACAGCTTCTTCCCCCACCATTCGCCATATGACGTCGACTCTGTTTGATATCTCTCCCACGGATCGACGCGCAGGTTGGTGACGATCGGGACGTTTGTCGTGTCCTCCTTGCCGCTGAAGAGGTTGCCCACGATTGTCTTGAAGGTAATCTTCCACTCATCGAAGCGGAGTGCCATGAGGTCAGCGTTGTCGCTGAAGTAGAAAAACTCGCGGCGCGGACTTTCGGAAACCTCACCTTCGAAAAACGGCATGAAGTTGTACCCGTCGAGATGGGTCCTGAACGTCTTCCCGCCCGCCTCGTAGCCGTCCATCAGCTTCTCTTTCAGACCGGAATCGCCGCCGGCGGCCGCAACGAGTGTCGGCAGCCAGTCTTCGGCCGACATGACCTCGTTGATGATCGCGCCTGGCTCGATGACGCCTGGCCACTTCGCAAGCATCGGCACCCGGAACCCGCCTTCGTATACCGTTCCTTTTTCGCCTCGGAAGGGATGGTTGCCGCCGTCAGGCCAGCTGAACACCTCCGCACCATTGTCGCTCGTGAACAGCACAATGGTGTCGTCTGCGATCCCAAGCTCATCAAGCTTAGCGAGCAGTTCGCCCACGATCCAGTCGAGCTCGGCCATGGCGTCAGCAAATAGGCCGTACCCCGTCTTTCCGTCCCATTCCTGGGAGAGGTGCGTCCACGAGTGACAACGGGTGGAGTTGTGCCAGAGGAAGAACGGCTGGCCTGCTTTAAACGAGCGGTCGATGAAATCGCACGATCGCTTCACCAGGTCCGCGTCGATGTCCTCCATATTGACCTTCGCGGCCGGGTCCATACCGGGACGGGGCGGCAGCGGGCCAGCGTCGGTGATCTTCTGCTTGCCCACCCGGCCCCAGCGCGGATCTTCGGTCGGGTCATCCACGTCAGTCGCGACGCTGCTGATGATGTTGCGCGGGCCGAACCTGGCGAGGAACTCATCGGACTTGGGATAATCCGGGTAGTAAGGCTCCTCCATCGCGTTCAGGTGGTAGAGTATCCCGTGGAACTCGTCGAAGCCGTGCACCGTGGGCAGGTACTCGTTCCGGTCACCCAGATGGTTCTTGCCAATCTGCGCGGTCGCATAGCCGAGCGGTTTGAGAAATTCGGCGATGGTGGGGTCGGAATCCTGTAGGCCCTGTCTTGCCGCCGGAAGGCCGACTTTAAGCAGGCCCGTGCGGAAGGGCGTCTGTCCGGTGATGAATGCGGCCCGTCCCGCCGTACATGACTGTTGGCCGTAGTAGTCGGTGAACAGCGCACCCTCGCTCGCGAGACGGTCGATGTTGGGGGTGCTGCCGCCCATCATTCCGCGATGGTAGGCGCTGACGTTCCAGATTCCTACGTCATCGGCCATTATCATGACGATGTTTGGCTTGGTGGCAGCGGTCATAGCACCCTCCAGAGGATCGCGGCCCAATGCCCGCAAGGCCATTAGGTATACCGGCGCACGGACCGGTGCCGCCATCAGGGTTTCTATGCACGGAGCACTCGGCTTCTACGGAGCAGGTCGTTTCACGAACGCTCGGGCACCCTCGGCTGGTATGCAAGCGTCCGATATCCACCCATTCTAGCCATTGCCCGACGCCGAATTGCCGACCGACAGCGGAACGGCGGCTCACGCCCCATTGCGGACGTTCGACAACTTGTTTCCCGATAGCGCGCGTCGGCCGTGAAGAGATCGGCGGCTTTTGGCAGCGGTACCAAAATGGCCGCCGTTTAAGAGTGGTCGCGGTCCAACAGTGAACGACTACCTGAATCTTCGTTGCGACAGAAACCAGTCCGATAGGCCAGCCATGAGTTTCAGGGATAACCCCGATGGCGGCGATCACCAGAATTCTCCAGCTTTCACCCAAGGCGGGCTCTGCATGGCCTCTCGGCTGCGCTCCGCCCTTTGTCGTTTAGCTTTAGGAGCACCATCGTGACGCAATCCGAAAAGCCGGCGTTTCCGCTTCATCTCGATCGGACACATCTGCCCGAGCCGGTATGGAGTTTCCCGAATGCTAAGATCGGGATGTACGCGACTGAGTCCGAACCGGACTTTCCGCCGAACAAGGAAGCACCGAAGGGCGCACCGAATATCTTGCTGGTCCTGCTCGACGACGTCGGCTTTGGCTGGTCGAGCGCTTCGGGTGGCCTCGTTCGCATGCCCACGGCGGAAAAGCTGGCTAAACGCGGGCTGTTCTACAACCAGTTCCACACCACCGCGCTCTGCTCGCCCACGCGGGCCGCGCTCCTGACTGGGCGCAACCATCACACAGTGGCCACGGGGGTGATCGCGGAAATGGCGACTGGCTATCCCGGCTACTGCGGGATCATTCCCAAGAGCTGCGCCACTTTCGCAGAACTGCTCAAGCAGAGTGGCTACACCAGTGCCTGGTTCGGCAAAAACCATAATGTACCCGACAACCAGACCAGCGCCGCCGGGCCCTTCGAGAACTGGCCGACTTACCAAGGTTTCGATTATTTCTACGGCTTCATTTCCGGTGAGACCGATCAATTCTTCCCCTCGCTGCTTCGCGACACCACCCCCGTCGAGCCGCCGAAGCGCCCGGAGGAAGGCTACCAGCTCCAGCGCGACCTCGCGGAGGAATGCGTTGCCTGGATCCGCAAGCAGAAGTCGATCGCACCGGACCGGCCATTCATGGCTTATCTCTCGACTGGCGCCGCTCATGCACCGCACCAGCCCCCGCTCGACTGGCGGGGCCGCAATGCCGGGCGCTTCGACATGGGCTGGGACGAGTACCGCAAGATCGTCCACGAGAACCAGCTCAAGCTCGGCGTGATCCCTCCGGGCAGCAAGCTGACAGAGCGCCCAGAGCAGATTCCTTCATGGGACAGCCAGCCCGAGGAACACCGCAAGCTGTTCGCGCGGCAAGCGGAGAACTATGCAGACTTCCTCGAACATGCCGACTACGAGGTCGGCAACGTCGTGGATGCGATCGAGAAGCTGGGTGAGCTCGACAATACGCTGATCCTCTACATCATCGGCGATAACGGTTCGAGCGGCGAAGGATCGCTGGTCGGCACGCCCAACGAGCTGATGAGCCTCAACGGCCGCCAGCCAACCATGGAAGAATCGATCGGCTTCATGGACAAGTGGGGCATGCCCGGCACTTCGCCGCACTATGCCGTGGGCTGGGCCTGGGCCGGAGACACGCCGTTCCAGTGGACCAAGCAGGTCGCATCACACTTCGGCGGCACCCGCAACGCGATGATTGTGTCCTGGCCCGAAAAGATCAAGGAAAGCGGCGCCATCCGCAGCCAGTTCCACCACTGCATCGACGTGATGCCAACGCTCATGGAAGTGGTCGGCATCGCGGAGCCGACAGAGGTGAACGGCTACATCCAGCGCCCGATTGAAGGCACGAGCTTCGCCTATACCTTCGACCCCGTTCATGCCGATGCGCCAAGCACGCGTGACAAGCAGTACTTCGAGATGTTGGGCAACCGCGCAATGTATGCCGATGGCTGGATCGCCTCGTGCCGGCACGGCCGCCTCCCTTGGGAAACCTCGGGATCCTCAGGCTTTGATGAAGACACCTGGGAGCTCTACAATATCGAGGAGGATTTCAGCCAGGCTGTCGACCTCGCCGACAAGCACCCGGACAAGCTGCGCTATCTCCAGGACCTATTCATGGGCGAAGCCGCGAAATATCAGGTCTTGCCACTGGACGATCGCTTCGCCGAACGGCTCGATGTCACGCTGCGGCCCAGCTACTTCTTCGGCCGCGACAAGGTGACCTTCTATCCGGGCATGACGCGCCTGCCGGAAGGCAGCGGACCCAAGCTCGTCGGCGTGCCTTTCCGCTTGACGGTGCCGGTCGAAATCCCGGAGGGCGGGGCGGAAGGCGTAGTCTTTGCGCTAGGCGGTGACGCCGCTGGCTTCTCGCTGTTCCTGTGGGAAGGCAAGGCGCGGTTCCACTACAACTTCTTCGCGATCCGTCGCTACGATATCATCTCGACGGAAGCGCTAGGGACCGGCAAGCACGTCATCCAGATCGACTTCACGCCGGAATCGAAGACGCCGGGCTGTGCGGCCGATGTGGTGCTTTCGATCGATGGGGAAGCCGTCGCCAAAGGGCGCATCGACGAGCAGATCCCCATGCGCTGCGGCACCGAGACGATGGACGTGGGCATGGACTGCGTCTCGCCGGTCTGTTCCGACTACGAGAAGAAGGGACTGTTCCCCTTCACAGGCCAGATTGAATCGGTGACCTTCGAATTTGGCGAACATGATGCACCGTCAGGCATGGACCGCCTGAAGCTGGCGACCGCGATGGACTGACGAGTGCAAGGCTCACCGCTGGTTGCTAGTTGTGCTCGGCTCTCGTTTTGAGGGCCGAGTACAACGCTTGTATGAAAGCCGCTTCAGCAGCACACGTCGGCCAGGGATAAGATTCTGGTATACTCCGAAACAGGGAGGATATGGGCGGACTTGAACGGCTGCTTTCGGAGGCGACCTTCGTCATCCCGTACGACGACAATGGGCGCGTTACAGCCGCTTCCGCCGTCGACCCTTGTCGGTTATTCAGCCGCCGATTTTGTGCTCCCAGGTGCGGATCGTCAGCTTTTCCCATTCAGGAGCCTTGGACTCGCCGATAGGTGAATGTTTGGCTCGGAGCCGGGTTGCGGGATAAGCTGACGCTCGCTCGAAGTCGGCTGCCGACCGCGTCTGGTCATTCTCTCGTCTTCGTATAAACTGCCGCTCACGCCGCAATCGGTCGCTCGTCTATGCCGAATCGACCGTGCAACGTTGCGTTTCAGCCGGATCGATCGGCTCACAGTGGCGTATCGGAAAATACCTCCTGCGACTCTACTCTTCCTCCGGCCTTGAAGATGCGGCTGGTATAAGCGCTCGCACGTTCACGGGACCGCATGACGACTGATCCATCCAGGTGGCGTTGGCAGCTAACTCCGGGGTTTTCATGGATAGGAAGAGCAACTCAATTCCAACAGCTTCGACGCGGGATCGTCCCCGCGTCATGGCCTCTCATAGCCCGTGGATTCATCCTGAGCCGATGGAACGTCCACGCCCGCTGAGAGGTAGCGATGTCATTGAAGGAATACCGGCCTGGAACACGCTTTCCAGGCGTCATCGGCAGGACTGCCGACCAGTCCTCGCCAGCCTGGCCCGAGCCGGTCCGACCCCGTGAAGGCTCTCCGAACGTACTGTTCATCGTACTCGACGACACCGGTTATGGGCATCTCGGCTGCTATGGCAGTCCCATCGCCACACCGAACATCGATGCGCTGGCGGCCGATGGGCTGCTCTATCGCAATATGCACACGACGGCGCTCTGTTCGCCGTCCCGAGCCTGCATCCTGACCGGACGCAACCACCACAGCAACCACATGGGCTGCCTTTCGAACGGATCAACCGGCTATCCGGGCACCGACGGGTACATGCCGTTCGAGAACGGGATGCTGTCCGAGATTCTGAAGGACCGAGGCTACAGCACCTACTGCGTGGGCAAGTGGCATCTCTCGCCGGAAGAGACCAACACCGCCGCCGGCCCCTATGACCGCTGGCCGCTCGGGCGCGGTTTCGACCGCTATTACGGTTTCCTCGGCGGCGACACACATCAGTACTATCCGGAACTCATGTACGACAACCACCAGGTCGAGCCGGAAACGACGCCGGAGGAAGGCTATCACTTGACGCCGGATCTGGTGGAAAAGGCGACGAGCTTCATCGCCGATGCCAAGCAGGTCGCACCAAATAAGCCGTTCTTCTGCTATTTTGCACTGGGCGCGATGCATTCACCGCATCACGTGCCCAAGGAATGGGCGGACAGGTACAAGGGCAAGTTCGACACCGGCTGGGAAGCCTATCGCCAGACCGTCTTCGCTCGGCAGAAGAAATTGGGCATCATCCCGGCCGATGCCGAGCTTCCCCCGGCCGATCCCGACGTTCAGGACTGGGACCAGCTCTCCGCCGACGAACGGCGGCTCTATGCGCGAATGATGGAGGTGTTCGCGGGCTTCCTCGAACACACCGATTACTACATCGGCGAACTCGTCGAGTTCCTCAAGGACATCGGCGAATACGACAACACGCTGATCATGCTGATATCCGACAACGGGTCGAGCGCGGAAGGCGGCCCGACCGGCTCGGTCAACGAGTGCCGCTTCTTCAACAACGTGGCAGACACGGTCGAGGACGGGCTCAAGCATATCGACGAGATCGGCGGCCCCACCACGTTCAACCATTTTCCCTGGGGCTGGACCCATGCCGGCAACACCCCATTCCGCCGCTGGAAGCGCGAGACCTATCGCGGCGGCAGCACCGATCCCTTCATCGTCACCTGGCCAGGCGGCATTGCGGCCAAGGGCGAGATCCGCGAGCATTACGGCCATATCGTCGATATGGTGCCGACGGTACTCGACGCCATCGGCATCGAAGCGCCGGCCAGCCTGCGCGGCGTTACCCAGTCGCCGATGGAAGGCGTCAGCCTGCTTTCGACGTTCGGCGATGCGAAGGCGACCGAGGTGCACCTGACCCAGTACTTCGAGATGCTCGGGCACCGCTCGCTCTATCATGACGGCTGGCGGGCAGTGTGCCCCTGGCCGGGCTCGTCCTTCGCCGGATCGGGCCGCAAGTTCGGCGACGAGATCTCGGCGCAGATGCTCGACACGCTCGATGCCAGTGGTTGGGAACTTTACCACGTTGCCGAGGACTTTGCCGAGGCGCGTGACCTTGCCGCCGACGAGCATGACCGGCTGATCGCCATGATCGGCATGTGGTATGTTGAGGCGGGCAAATACAACGTCCTGCCCATCGACAGCCGCGGCACCCAGCGCATCGCGCTGGAGCGGCCCAAGGTGGCAGCCGATCTGGAACGCTATAGGCTTTATCCGGGGACTCAGTCGATTGTCGCGGCTGCCGCGCCCAGGACGCTCAACCGCCCGCACAGCTTCACTGCCGAGGTCGTGATCCCCGATGGCGGCGCGGACGGCGTGCTGCTGAGCTTCGGCGGCAACGACGGGGGTTTCACGTTCTATGTCCAGGATGGGAAGCTCTGCTATCTGCACAACTATCTGGCGCTAGACTATTTCTATGTGAAGGCGCCCGATCTCCTGCCTTCCGGCTCGCACTTCCTGTCGATGCAGTTCGAGCCGACCGGCAAGCCCGACTTCCGCAACGGCAAGGGAGTTCCAGGCAAGGTCACGCTGCTGGTCGACGGCGCTGCGGTTGCGAGCAGCGACTTGCCCTACACTGTGCCGATCAGGCTGGGGCAAGGCGGCGCTATGCTCGTCGGGCAGGATTCCGGGGCGCCGGTCAATCCCGAATACAAGCCCCCGTTCCGCTACGAGGGTAAGCTGAAACGCGTGATCGTCGACGTCAGCGGCGAGGCCGTGGTCGATCACGAGGCCGAAATGAAGGTCTACCTCCGCAAGCAATAGTGACGGATCGACAAATGCCAAATTGGTTGCGGACTGATATGAGACGTCTTCGGTGGCTCACTCCTGCACTGTTGATGGCGACTCCGGGTGGTACGGCATGGGCCACGGAAGGTGGCAGCGGGGCCTATCTGCTGGGAAGCCGAGACAGTGTCCCGGGAATCGTGCCGCCGCCCGGCACATACACCTCGGTCGACACCTTTCATCTCGACGGCAATGTCGATTTTCTCGCGATCGGCGGCGCGGTGCTCACCGATGTCCATGCCGACCTGTGGATCTCGAAAATCAACATGACTCACAGTTTCGAGGGCAATGTCCTTGGGGGGAGACCGGCGGTCACCGTGACGTTGCCGGTGGTTACCGGAAATATCGCTTTTCGTGGAGATTTGGTTCAGCAAGATCTGAACCTGCGCTTCAAAGACAGTGACACCGGGCTGAGCGACGTGATCGTCAATCCGATGCTCGGGTGGGACGAAGGCATAAACCACTACTCGATCGCGGTCAGCATTTTTCTACCGACCGGCTTTTACGATCCGACCTCGGTAGACTTCCAGAACCGGCAAATCCAGGCATTGAGCTTCGGAAAAAACCGTGTCGCGGTCGATCCCACCTTCAGTTTCACTCACCTGAACCCTAAGACCGGACTCGAATTCTCGGCCGCGCTTGGCGTCACCATTTCGGCAGAGAATAAAGAAACCGACTACCAGACTGCGCCCGAAATGCACCTCGAGGCCGCAGCGATGCAGCATCTGCCGGGCGGATTGGCGCTTGGCGCCGCAGGTTACTGGTATCAGCAGTTTGGAGACGACAGCGGTCCGGGTGCCGAAAGCTTCAGGCAAGCCGTAGGCGCCAAGAGCCTGGAGGCGCGCGTCTTCGGGGTCGGCCCGATCGTCACCTACCAGACCAGGGTCGGCAAGCATTCGCTTTCGGGAAAGCTCAAATACTACCACGAATTTGAAGCAAGGCGCAGGCTTGAAAGCGAAGTAATCTCATTCACGCTGGCGTTCGGTTTCTGAAAACAGCTATCAGAAGGACAATCGAAGATGAATAAGAGCGCTTCCCGGTCTGGCTCTTCAGATAGCTCCGTCCTTCCATTCCCTTCAGCCCCCTCGGCGAGTACCGCTGGTTACACGTTAGCGGAGTCAGCCCACAAACGGCGTGTGGAACCGGCGCGTCTCTCCGGCGACGCACCGAATATCCTCATCGTGCTGCTGGACGACGTGGGCTTTGGGCTTTCGGATACGGTTGGAGGGGAAGTTCATACCCCGGCCTTCAGCCGCGTCGCCAAGGCGGGTATCCGCTACAATTGCTTTCACACCACCTCGATTTGCTCACCGACCCGCGCTGCCCTCCTGACTGGGCGCAACCATCATCGGGTTCACTCCGGCACGATTGCCGAGCGAGCAGTGGACTGGGACGGTTATACAGGCGTCATCGGAAAGGACACGGCCACCATCGCGGAGGTCCTGCGGCATTACGGTTACACGACCTCGGCCTTCGGCAAGTGGCACAATACTCCCGCCAACCAGACGACTGCCATGGGGCCTTTCGATCGCTGGCCGACCGGGCACGGCTTCGATTATTTCTACGGCTTTGTTGCCGGCGAAACTTCGCAGTGGGAACCAAGGCTTTACGAGAACACCACGCCCGTTGAGCCGCCTCACGACGAGAGCTACCACTTGTCCGAGGATCTGGCCGACAAGGCGATCGGGTGGCTGCGCCAGCACGAGGCCTTCTCGCCGAATGCGCCTTTCCTGATGTACTGGGCCTCTGGCGCGGCGCATGGGCCGCACCACATCTTCAAGGATTGGGCGGACAAGTATAAGGGCAAGTTCGACGACGGCTGGGATGCCTACCGCGAGCGGGTGTTCGCCCGCCAGAAGGAGCACGGCTGGATTCCGGCCGATGCCGAACTGACGCCGCGCGCCGACACCATGCAAGGCTGGGAGGATATACCGGAAGAACAGCGTCCTTTCCAGCGCAGGCTGATGGAGATCTTCGCCGGCTTCCTCGAACATGTCGATGCGCAGGTCGACCGGCTGCTCGACGAGGTGGACCGGCTCGGCAAGGCCGACAATACCATCGTCCTCTACATCTTCGGCGACAACGGGTCGAGCGCGGAAGGACAGCGGGGCAGCATCAGCGAATTGCTGGCGCAGAACGGCATCCCCAATACCATCGAACAGCAGATGGACGCGCTGGAGAGGCTCGGCGGACTGGACGTGCTGGGCTCGCCGAAAACCGACAACATGTACCACGCGGGCTGGGCCTGGGCTGGCAATACGCCTTTCCACCATACAAAGCTGGTAGCGAGCCACTTCGGCGGCACGCGCAATCCCATGGCGATCTCCTGGCCCAAACGGATCAAGCCGGACGAGGCGATGCGCGGCCAGTTTCATCATGTGAACGACATCGTGCCGACGCTTTACGAGGTGATCGGCATCACTGCGCCCGAGGTCGTGGACGGCCACGATCAGAAGCCGCTCGACGGGGTGAGCCTGGCCTACACCTTCGGTGCCGCCGACGCCCCGACGCGCAAGAACGTCCAGTATTTCGAGAACAATGCCAGCCGCGGCATCTACTCGGATGGCTGGTATGCCTGCGCTTTCGGGCCTTTTGTGCCGTGGGATACGCCGAGCACGGCGGAGCGGCTCAGGAACTGGGATGCCGCGACCGAGCCATGGGAGCTCTACAATATCGACGAGGACTTCAGCCAGGCGCGCGACTTGTCATCGCGCCATCCGGAAAAGCTGGAAGAGATGAAAGCGCTCTTCAAGGACGTCTCGCGAGATAACCTCGTCTGGCCGATCGGCGCGGGGTTGTGGCTTCGCATACATCCGGAGGACCGCATCGCCTCGCCCTACAGGCGCTGGCGGTTCGATCAATCGACGGTGCGGATGCCGGAATTCAACGCCCCGGGTCTTGGCCGGCAAAGCAGCCGCGTGGAAATCGAGGCGGAGTTTCCGGACAAAGCCTCGGGCGTGCTTTATGCGCTCGGCGGCTTTTCCGGCGGGCTCACGCTGTTCATGGACCGGGGAGAGCTGGTCTACGAATACAACATGCTGATCCTCGACCGTTTCCAAGCGCGCAGTTCCGCCCCGATTGCGGGAGGGAAGCACCGTATCATCGTCGAGACCCGCTTCGAATCTGCCCAGCCCATGGCCCCGGCGCATGTGACACTCACGGTCGACGGCGCGGCGGTCGCCGAGGTCGCCGTTGCACAAACGGTTCCGGCTGCCTTCACGGCCAGTGAGACGTTCGGTGTGGGCGTCGATCTCGGCTCGCCGGTTTCGCCGGACTATTTTGACCGCCGTCCTTTCCATTTCGAAGGCCGGATCGAGCGGATGGACGTGGAAATTCTGGAGAACTGACTGCCATGGCTCCTGGGGAAATCGTGAAGTTCCTGCTGCTGGGCAGCATCTTCCTGACGGTGTTCGCTCTGGCTTTGCGCGCACGGCCGGCGGACGTTTTCTACCTCTTTCAGGAATGGCGACTTGGTCTTCGGGCCCTCACGGCCATGTACATCGTAGTGCCTGTCGCCGCGATATTGATCGCCACCGCATTCGACGTGAAGCCAGTGGTGAAGCTGGTCATCGTCGCGCTGGCGTTCTCGCCGGTGCCGCCTTTGCTGCCCAAGAAGCAGATCAAGGCGGGCATCTCGGCATCTTACGTCACCGGGCTGTTCTTCGCTGCTTCCCTGGCATCGCTGGCCATCACCCCGCTCGGCCTCCATCTGGCTGGCGTCTATTTCGGCGTGGATACTGAGATAGCGCCCGCGAAGATCGCCAGCATCCTGGCCGTCGGCGTCGGCGGGCCGCTATTTCTGGGGTTTGTCGTCGGCAAGATGCTGGACGAGCGCGTCGCGAAAGTGGCCGACGTCATCGCTAAGGTCTCGGCCATCCTGTTCATCCTGTGCGTGCTGGTGCTGCTAGTCGTCCTGGCACCCGCCATCCTCAAGGTCATCGGGGACGGGACGATTGTGGTGCTGGTCGCGATGAATCTCGTTGGGCTGGCTGCGGGTCATTGGCTGGCAGGTGGCAATCAAGACGAGAGACTGGCCCTGTCGCTGGCGAGCGCCGCACGTCATCCTGGCGTGGCAATTGCGATTGCCGCAACCAATTTTCCCGATGCGAAAATGGCGCCGGCCGCAATCGTGCTCTCAGCGATATTAAATGGGATCATAACAATCCCTTATATTCGTCTGCTGGCGAACAGCGATGCCGCTCCCCGCAGTACGTGATCACAGAGCATCGCACATTCCGGGAAGTATCGCTTCATGAAGCACGAGTGACGTTTTCTTATTCTAAGTTCTCAAATCAACCCAACGCAGCACCGCCTCACCTCCTCGCTCCGCAGCCGAGCTTCGTCGCCACGCGAAAGTCCTGTTCATCCGAAAGCCAATTGTCGCCATCATGCTCGCAAACGGCGGCTATGTCCCAGCCACGGTCTTGAACAGATTATCCGCTCATAGGCTCGCTAATTTCCTACTTGAACGGCTTAGATGGGCGCGTTGCAGCCATTTCCACCGTCGACCCTTTGCGGCCGTTCAATGCCATATTTTCCGTTCCCAGCTGCGGACGTTCTGCTTTGGCGGCAGGTCGCGACCAACTTACGCCGATCCGATGCTACTGCGGGAATGTCAGGTTGTGCCGGAATCTGTCATTGCGGATTTCCGAGCCGCTGGGAAATTGGGCATTTTGATGAACGCGTTTCAATTCGATACGGGCCTGTACAGTTGCTACTGCAAGCCCTCCCAATGAATTTGCTTTCCAACTTCTTAGCTAGGCGAAACAGTCCGTTTCATGCAGCAGCATTCCACGCTAAGGAATGAACTCCGCCATCACCGCACCGTACGGATCTCGCTGGCTACCACTTCGCTTAGGCCGCGGCCGATAGTCCAGAGGCGGCGCTTCTCCTTCGGGTCCCAGTCGATCGCCTGGCCCGGCGTGGCTAGGCCGATGGTATCCACCAGTTCGAGCCGCGAGTTCGCTTCCGGCAACCTTAACGCGTAGACCTCCGATCGGTCGTGCCCGGTGGCGTAGATCAGCCCGTCGTCGCCCCAGCTGAGGCCCGAGCAGCTCTTGGGCGCCATGCGCGCCAGTACAGCCTCGGGGAAGGCCCAGCTGGCCTCGGCTCGGAACTGGTCGTCCATGCGCACCAGCGCGGTATAGCGGTAGTCGCGCCCCGGCTCGCCGCCCTTGCCTTCGTAGTTGGCAAAGACCGCCCACCACTTGCCGTCATGGCGGTCCATCACCGTCAGCGAGCCCGGCCCGAAACCGAGGCTGACGCTGCGGACGTGCTTCAGCGTGCGGGTGTCGAACACCTCGACCGCGCTGGTCTGCGGCACTGCCGGATAATTCGACGCGGCGCAGACAAGTTCGGCGCCGACCACCGTGCAACTGTTCATGTGCGGGTAAGGCCGAACCACAACTGGCCGGGCGCGAGGCGGTCCGACAGGCCTGCGAGCGTTGCGGGGTCTGCGCTGCTGCCGTCTGCGGTCTGGCCGTACCACATCGCGTTGATGGTTCGCGCTTCGCCCGCCGTGATGCAATCGGCATCGGTAGCACTGCCGCCATCCGCCCGGCACAGCAGTGACTTTTCCTTGCTTGGATCATAGGCGCAGGTCGTCGGATCGGAAATATAGCGGGCTCTCGTATTCACCTAGCGGCAAATTCCCAGCAGCGCCTGTAGCGCTGCTTCGGCAACCTGAGTTCGCTGAATGGTGCTTAAAATCCTCGACTTTTCCCATCACCCATTTCGCCTATGACGGCGCGGGCGCGGGCGCGGCGAAGAGCGTGCCTGTCTGGCCATGGCAAGCCGAGCGGAACTCCGTGCTCTGGAATCCGTTGCCATAAAGCTGATACATGAGAGGTGCGTAGTGGCAGATGATAAATCCGAGCGCGGTAGCGCCGATCGCCGCACGGTCGCGGGCGATGAGGACTATGAGGTCGATTATTTTGCTGCGGAGCATGGCTTGACCCGCGAGCAGGCGAAAGATCTCATCAAACGGGTTGGCAATGATCGCGAGAAGCTGGACGCCGAGGCGGAGAAGCTCACAAAAGGATGAGCAGAAAGGGGCTGGCGGCTGCCGGCCCCATCTAAACGGTGGAGTTCTATGGCTTCAAAAGACAAGCAGCCATCCGAAACCTCATTGGAGTCCGGCGATCGAGCAGCTTTGTTGATCCTGGATATGGTCAACTGTTTCGATTTTGAGGGGGCAGAGGCGTTGAAGCCGCGTGCTCTCGAGGCCGCCGGCCGCATAAATCAGCTACACCAGGAATTTCGTACGCATGGTTGGCCGGTAATTTATGTGAACGACAATTTTGGCGAATGGCATTCAGAGGCGTCCAGGCTCGTAGAGCGCGCCTTGGAGCAGGATAACCTCGTCACAGATTTGGTGAAGCCGGAGCAAGGCGACTTCTTCATCATCAAGCCGCAATTCTCCGGGTTTTACGCGACCAATCTGCCGGTGCTGCTGCCGAAGCTAGGCGTGAGCAAACTGGTGCTCTGCGGGATTGCCACTGACATCTGCGTCCTGTTTACCGCGGCAGACGCCCATATGCGCGATTATGCTCTATGGGTGCCCAAAGATGCCGTCGCTGCGGAAAGTGATGAGCGGGGGATATGGGCCTTGGAAATCATGGCCTCAAGCATGGGGGCAGACACGGCCGCCACGTCGCAGAAATCCATCAGCGAATGGCTCGCTGGTTTGACCAAGTAGGCAAGGTTCTTCGAACCCAATTGTTTCTCATGCGTTTCCAAAGCAAAAGGTAGCGAGAGACTTTGGGATGCGACTTCTGAGAGACAATGGGCTTACGATCGCCCTCCTGGCGCTTTTCGCCTTTTGCATTGTCGGGCAATATATCTCGGGATGGTATGTCGATCTGGAAGATGCCCGGCGCCATGCCCAGCCCGGCCTGACGCTCTTTGCCTATGCGGCCAGCCCGCAATTCCTCTCGTCGGTGTTCGAGAATTGGGAGAGCGAGTTCCTGCAAATGGCGGCCTACGTCGTGCTTACCGCCTTCCTGATCCAGCGTGGATCGGCGGAATCGAAAGATCCCGATGCTCCGCCCCGTGACGATGATCTAGACCAGAATGCCCAGGAACACAGTGTACCGTCGATCTTGCGCAAAGGTCCGCTCTGGCGGGCGATTTATGCGCGCTCCCTTGGCCTTGCATTGATCCTGTTGTTTGTCGCGTCATTCACGATGCACTGGATCAACAGCGCGCATGCCTCGGCGCAAGAGGCCCTGGAACATGGCGAAACACCTAAGGCCGTCTTTGCCTACCTTGGTGATGCGCAGCTGTGGTTTGAATCGTTCCAGAACTGGCAGAGCGAATTTCTTTCGACGGCCGTGCTGGTGGTCCTTTCCATATTCCTGCGGCAGCGAGAATCCCCTGAATCAAAACCGGTAGCAGCGCCGAACTCGCAGACAGGAGTGTGAACAACCCGAAAGACGCAAGGGGATGATGTGACAACACATACGAACAGTACGGAGCCTCATGATGGATAAGATTTTCACCGGCATCGCCACAAAGTGCGCCCAGCTGATGGGGCAGCCCTTGGCCTTCATCATCTCCACGCTGTTCATTGTCGTGTGGGCTGTGAGCGGCCCGTTCATGCGTTATTCCGATACCTGGCAGCTGATCGTCAACACCGCGACCACGGTCCTGACATTTCTTGCGGTCTTCCTTATCCAGAACAGCCAGAATCGGGACGGCGCGGCCATGCAGGCAAAGCTCGACGAGATTATCAGGGCGCTGGACAAGGCGCGGGTGGAATTCGTTGGCATCGAGCATCTGACGGATGCGCAGATCGGCCGCATCCGCGAAGCGCTCGAAGCCGACATCAAGGATGGAGATAACAAGCAGAAGACCGCAGCGCCGAGCGTGGAACGGCTGCTAGCGCGATACTGATGTGGGTTTCCCGGACGACTTCGCTCCCACACACGTGTGCAAAGGGAACGCGGCGCCCTTCTCGGGATTTGAGATGGTTCTCGATCGGAGCGGATATGGCACGGGCGACCAAGGCGAAAGCAACCTCGGCGGAAGAGCGGCTTGCGAAATATCGCGAAAAGCGGGATTTCGCGCGTACCGCGGAACCTTCTGGCGCCTCAGGGCCAACGTCAGGTAATGGCTTCGTTGTCCAGAAGCATGCCGCGACGCGCCTGCATTATGACTTCCGCCTCGAGCTGGATGGCACGCTGGTCAGCTGGGCTGTGACCCGAGGGCCAAGCGCCAACCCTGATGACAAACGCTTGGCAGTTCGCACCGAAGACCATCCGCTCGATTATGCCCGTTTCGAGGGGACGATCCCCAAAGGTGAGTATGGCGGCGGCACCGTGATGCTTTGGGACAACGGCACCTGGGAGCCAGTCCCTGGCAAAGATCCAACCAAAACGCTCGCCGAAGGGCATCTGCATTTCACCCTCCATGGCCGCCGCATGAAGGGTGAGTGGATCATGTTCCGCCTTAAGCCACGGGGGAAGGAGAAGGGCGAAAACTGGATTCTGCGCAAGGTCGAGGACGAGTTTGCCGGTGGCTCGGACGACCTCATCGGTATCCATCTTACGAGTATCGACAGCGGACGGACGATGGAAGAAATCGCTGCAGGCAAGCGGATCCGGAATCGGGGCGGCAAGGCTAAAGGTCCGTCCACGAAGTCGAAATCATCGACCGCCACGGCCCGACGGGGCAAGAACAAAGCCAAACTCCCTCCATCCCAACCTGTCCAGCTTGCTGCTCTCGTAGACCATGTGCCGCCTGGCGATCGCTGGCTCCATGAGTTGAAGTATGACGGCTATCGAACGCTCATTGCCATCGGCGGCGGCGAGGGGCGGGCTTATACCCGATCAGGTTTGGACTGGTCGGATCGGTTCGCGGGTCTTATCACAGAGGCCGCGCAGCTTGACGTTGAAAGCGCGCTGATCGACGGCGAGGCGGTGGTGACGCTGCCCGATGGCCGGACCAGCTTTCAGGCGCTGCAAGCCGCGCTGAAGGACAACCCTGGGATAATCAACTATTTCGCGTTCGATCTGCTGGAATTGAACGGCGAGGGTCTCACCAACTTGCCGCTGATCGAGCGCAAGGAGAAGTTGGCGGGCATTCTTGACGGCCACAAAGGTCGGCTGCGCTATTCAGACCATATTGTCGGCAACGGCGAAAAGCTGCTGGCCACTTTTTGCGAGGCGGGGCTGGAAGGGGTCATATCGAAGCGCATCGACGCTCGATATAGCGGCTCGCGCAGCGGCAGCTGGGTCAAGACCAAGTGCATCCGCCGGCAAGAGTTCGTGATTGTGGGCTGGACGCCTTCAGACAAGCAGCGCGGGTTCCGATCCCTTCTCCTGGGCGTCAACGACGATGGAAAGCTCCGCTACGCCGGTAAGGTCGGAACCGGATTTACCAGGGCCGAGACAGAGCGCCTGATGGAAATCATGGCCCCCCTCGCGCGAAAGGAGGCGACGGTTCAGGCACCGCGCGCCGCTGTGCGCGGTGCCCACTGGATCGAACCGAAGCTGGTCGCCGAGATCGCTTATCTCGAGTACACCGATGAAGGGGTGCTGCGCCATCCCAGCTATCTGGGGCTTCGTGAGGACAAAAAGCCTGAAGCTGTGGTGATCGAGAAGGAGGCACCGGTGGCCGTTGCAACGGCAGAGCCGGCAAACACCGTAAAAGTCACCAACCGCGAACGCGTAATTTTCCCAGAGGGTAAGCTTACCAAGGGGCAGCTAGCGGACTATTATGAGACCGTTGCGCCTATCATGCTGCCGTGGGCAGGAAGCCGGCCCATCAGCCTCGTGCGCTGTCCGCAGGGGCGCGAGAAGAAGTGCTTCTTTCAGAAGCACGACGCCGGCAGCTTCGGCGATGACGTAAAACATATCAGTATTCGCGAGAAGGACGGGCACGAAGAAGCTTATCTTTTCATAGACACGCCGACTGGCCTCCTGATGTGCGTGCAAATGGGTACGATCGAGTTTCATGGCTGGGGCGCGCGGATCGAGGATGTGGAGAAAGCCGACAGGTTGGTTTTTGATCTTGATCCTGATGAAGGGCTTGAGTTCAAGGATGTGGTCTCGGCCGCATTCCATATCCGCGATCTGCTGGCCCAGATGGGGCTTATCACCTTTCCGATGGTGACAGGCGGGAAGGGCGTCCACGTCATTGCTCCGCTTACCCCGTCCGCCGAATGGCCGGTGGTGAAGGACTTTGCCCATCGGTTCGCCTTGGCGCTGGAGCAAGCAGACCCTGGACATTTCACCGCCGCTTTGTCAAAATCCCGACGAACTGGCCGAATATTCATCGACTATCTGCGCAACCAGCGCGGCGCGACGGCTGTCATGCCGTATAGTGCTCGCAATCGCGAGTTCGCGCCGATCGCCGTCCCTCTGACATGGGACGAACTGCATGATCTCGATAAACCTGCGCATTGGCATATCGGTGACAGCGCAGAGATGCTGAAGCGTGCGTCATCCAAGAACCTTGCGCACTGGGGTCGCGCCGATCAGGTGTTACCAGACTTATAAAAGCGGACGGGAGCTTAGTTCTTGGCGTTCGCCGCCCAGGCCTTCGCTGGCGACTATGTGAAATCTCATTTCAGAAACCTGCAAGGGGTGAGCGCGTTATGACGCCGAGGGCCGCAACCGGCGGGAGGCAAGGATGACAATCGAAACGAGCAATCTGCATATCCGCCATTTCAGCAAGCATGAGCACCTTGCCCGCGTCGGCGATCCCCAGCGCGTAGTTTACAAAATCCAGGAAGGTTGGGCATGTCGATATTCGATCGTCCCCGACGGCCGCAGGCAGATCACCGCGGTATACTTGCCAGGCGATTTTTGCGAGCCGCAGTGGTTGCTCGCGGGCAAGGCCCAGCTTCCGATCATTGCCATCACCCCCATGACCGTCACTGAAATCCCCCTGGAAAATATCTACGCGCAGCCTGGAAAAGCAGTACAAGATCTTCTGGGCGCGATGCTAAAGGCGTTCAACCGCCAAACTGACTGGATCGTCAGCTTGGGCCGCAAATCTGCGAAGGCGCGCGTGCAGGAGTTTCTACTCGAATTGCATCGCCGACTCCATGCGTCGGATGCTGTATCTGTGCATCGCTGCACCATACCGTTGACTCAGCAGGACATGGCCGACGTGCTGGGTCTTACCGCGGTTCACGTCAACCGCGTTTTGAAGGATCTGCGCAAAAGCGGCGCCATCAGCCTTCGGGGAAAAACGCTTTCTTTAGGTCACAATGAGCGTGTTCAAACGGAGCCTGCGACGTCTGGTGCGCCGCATATGTTGATACGACCTGCACGGGAGCCAATGCTCGCCTGACTTATCGAGCGCTTCCCGCTCGGCACCGGCAACAATGTGCACATGTGCGCATTTTCCTTGCATCCCCAGCTCACGTGGTGTCCGATTAACGAATGTTCCCGAGGATATCCTCTCCCATCGCCACGCAGGCAGAGCAACGCACCTGTTAGACGTAACCGAGGCTATCCGGCGCTTCAATGTCCGTTCGAGCGGAGATGGCAAGACCGCGATGTCTTCGCGCATGGTTTTGGTTGCGACCAGAATATGTGGCTCTACTTCGCGCCCGCGTTCGAGCATGACTATCGGGTGGTCCTGTTCGATCACATCGGGGCTGGTGAGTCAGACCTTACGGCTTATGATGAGGAGCAGTATACCTCGCTCGACGGGTATGCCGACGACCTCGTCGATTTGGCCCGCGCGTTGAAATCGGCGCCTTGCTGGAGTTTCTCGACTGCAATCACATGGGTTGGGCCCAAGCAATGGCATCGCTAATAATGGGCAATGCGGACCGCTCGGAGCTCGGCGACGAATTGACCGCCAGCGTTTGCCGCACCGATCCGCAGATCGCCAAGCATTTTGCCCGGGTTACCTTTCTCTCTGATCATCGCGCAGACCTTGCGACCGCAGCAGCGCGCGTACTCATCCTTCAATGCCGAGACGACGTTATCGCACCATTGAGCGTGGGCGCGTACGTCCACGATGCTATTCAAGGCAGCGAACTGGTGGTATTAGACGCCACCGGTCACTGCCCGAACCTGAGCGCTCCGGAGCCTACCATTGCTGCGATCAAAGCCTTCCTCTGATGCCCCCGAACCAGCCGCGTCCATGAACTGGGATGCTGGGCACATCGATTTTGAAGCGCTATTCGAAATCGCACCCTGCGGCTACCTTCTTACCGATAAAAATGGACGCATTTCGCGTGCCAACAAAACCTTTGCGAACTGGATTGGGCGGCCTGGCCACGAATTGCTGGGCCTTCGCTTTTCAGACCTTCTGCCAATCGCAGGGAAGATGTTTTATGAGACCCATTTAGCGCCGTACCTGCACATGCAGGGTAGCTTCATTGAAGTCGCCTTGGACCTCAAGGGAGGGGGTGGGGCAAAGATCCCTATGCTGGTGAACGCGATCGAACAGAGGAGTGAAGGCGGGATACCGTTCATCTGCTTCACGCTGTTTATGGCCGCTCAGCGCCGCGCTTACGAACTCGGTCTTCTTGAGGAACGAGACGAAGCGAACGCGATAATCGCTGCCGAGCGCGAGGAAGCCGAACTGCGGGAACAGTTTATCGCGGTGTTGGGTCACGATCTGCGCAATCCGCTGGCATCGCTCGCCAGCGGCCTGCATTTGCTATCTGAAGAAAATCTGAGCGAGCGCGGGCGAAAAGTGCTCGGCCTCATGGATGGCAGTATCGTCCGGGCAACTGGCCTCATCGACAACGTCCTGGATTTTGCCCGTGGACGACTCGGGGGTGGCATTACGCTCGAACGAGACGCCTCCGAGCCCCTGGAGCCAGTGCTTCAGCAGGTCGTCTCTGAATTACAAACTATCGCACCGGCACGTAGCGTCGACGTCAGCTATGATCTGGACGTACCTATAAGTTGCGATCGGGTTCGGATCGGGCAGCTGCTATCCAACCTGCTAGGTAATGCCCTGACCCATGGCGCTCGCGACAAGCCGGTCCGCGTCCGGGCAGCCACCAACGACGGGCAATTGAAGATTGTCGTCGCCAATGGAGGCGTGCCCATCCCGCCTGAAGCTATGGAGCATTTGTTCGAACCATTCTTCCGGGCTAATGGCCACCCGTCTGGGAAGGGGCTAGGCCTTGGCCTGCATATCGCATGTGAAATCGCCCAGGCCCATGGCGGGACCTTGGAAGTTCATTCCGACGAGGTAGAAACTGTTTTCACCTTCACCATGCCATTGGACGGAACCCAAGAGCTAACCGCCTGATTTTCAGAAATGGGTGAACCAGTTCGCGCTTCCGGCATTTCCTTAAGTCAGGCATCGCCTGACAGGAGAGCCGGGAAATGCCGCTGGACGAAGTGAAGACCCGTATTTTGGTCGTCGAAGACAAGACGCTGATACGCATGGTAGGCGCGGAGATCCTGGAGGATGCCGGGTTTGATGTGCTGGAAGCGGCGGACGCCGACGAGGCCCAGTCGCCGCCTTTGGCGTTCTCCGGCTTGCTGCCCGTGAGATTGAAGTAGTCGTTCAGCGACGTCAGGTGCTGGAGATAGAGAAACTTGCCGAAGCCGGGCGCTCCCGCGTGAAGCAGGGCAGGCCGGTGTTCATCTTGCGCTGGCGCGCTTCCACCGTGCCGCGGGCTTCGAGGATGTCTCCGTCGATGCCGAAGGGAACGAGATCGCGCGGCACCCACTTGATCGCCATGTCGCGCGTGGGATTGAACCAGAGCTGCGCATTCAGCTGCTCCAGGCCGAAGGGCTCGCCGGTAAGGACGAGCCGCGCGGTGCCCATGCTGCCCTTGCGCTCCACGGCCGCGAGCGCCCCGGCGTCTTCAGCACGCGGCATTTCGCATCGGCGCTGAAATCGGGCATTCTGAGGGCCAGGCCAGCTTTGCTGCTGCGCTCCATGGTAATCCAGATATGCTGCTGTGCCAGCCGCACTTCCAGATGAAGGCCGCCTTGTCGTGCCTGCGCGATGGGCTCGGCTTCCCTCTCCCGCAGGACCGAACTGGCGACTGCGCCCTCGGGGGCGAGCACGCTTGCTTCGTCTTGGGCGGACATCGTGGTAGGACTCCTGCTCTGGTGATCGTGACCCACGAAATAATGACCCACAAGATAAAGCGCGCCACGTCTCCGCGGTTTCACGCTATCGATCCAGATCAAGTGCCTGAACTGGAAACTGCTCCCGCGCTTCGATGACGATCCGCAGGCTAAATGTTCCGTTTGTTTTCGGCTCCATCCTCGCGACCGGCATTGCGGCGGCCAGAGACGAGGTCCTCCTCTCGCGTGGCCGACCGATGGGCTTCCTCGCCGGCTTCAGTCGAGGCGGCGTTTCCCTCCGCCCCCTCTGAAAAAGGCTTCGCTTCCGCCCCAGCCAGCCCTCTATCCATGTCGAATTGTGTAGCATCCTGAGCGTCCACGCCTTCGGTCGTCGCGCGAACAATGAGTTGATCCGCTGCTTGTGGATGTTCGTGGATTTCTTCGCTGTCGCGGCTCATTTCCGTTCTCCTTCTCCAGAACACAACGGCGAAGCTGGTCTTCTCGTTCCAGATACATAACGCCGAGATCTACCGAACGGACCAGCGTGCCACCGGGTCTGCCCGACGCAAGTCCTGGCCGGATGGCCTGGTAACGGGAACTCGGATCCCATCCTTCCGCGTTAGCACTGCATGAGAGAGCCTGTTCCGGAAAAGCCTTGCGCAATCGTCGTCGCGGATTCGCCACGCCATATGTGGACCGAGATCGAAAGCTTGCAGCGGCAAGGTTTCAGCGTGCGCTGTTACGGCAACGTACTCGATGCGCTGGCATCCTTCGGCCAAGCGATGCCGTCCACTGCCGTCATCGGCCCGCTTGCTCCCCATCCGGCGAACGCCCTGCTGATGGAGGATCTCAATCTATATGGCGTGCCTATCGTTCGGGGCCTTGCCGGCATCTCGGCAAGCGGGCCGGCGGAGATTCGTCTCTCTCCGCGAAAATCTGCTTCATCGAAACCTGCCGCAAGCACGTAGTGACGCCCCGGCTCGTTGGTAGAATCCGCTTAACATATATTTGGAGCGGGAACTCGCCGGGGATCGGCACGTCCTTTCCAGGAAACAGATCACGGGATTAACACATGTCTCAGCTGCTGGCTTTTCGTATTCCCCCTGCCGACCACGATGAAGATAAAGACGAATTATTCGGAGACAGATTTCAGCGTGAACTCGCGCACTGGAATCATGAGCGGCTTGCTCCACAATTTCCATCCCAGGACTGGCGCGATCGTTTAGAAAGCGATGCCGTCATGCTGCTGCGTGAGGGCGAATTCATCGAGCGGTTGCGCTCGCAGGTTCGTGAAGCCGCCAAAGCGGCTCCAACGCAAGCGGAAAAGTTCATCGACTGGTTCGAGGGGCTTGCGGAAACCGGCCCCGGACAAAACGACCCCCTCTTTCCCTGGCTGGCGGACAATGCGACGCGAGACGAACTGCGCTGGTTCTTCGAGCAGGAGGCCGCCGGCGAGGCGGGGTTCGACGATCTCGTCGCGATGACCCAGATCAAGCTACCTGATCGGGCGAAGCTGGAACTGGCCGGTAACTACTGGGACGAGATGGGGCGCGGCAATGCCAAAGGCATGCACGGCCCCATGCTGCACTTCGTCGCGAACGCGCTCGAGGTCCATCCCTCCATCGACACCACAGTGTGGGAAAGTCTCGCACTCGCCAATGCCATGACGGCCATGGCGAGTTCGCGGCGCTATGCATGGCATTCGGTCGGCGCGCTCGGAGTGATCGAACTGACCGCCCCCTGGCGCTCGGCTGCGGTGGCCAGGGGCTTGCGCCGGATCGGCCTGTCGGGCGCTCAGCGCCGGTATTTCGATCTTCATGCCGTGCTTGACGTCAAGCACAGCCAGACCTGGAACCAGGAAGCCCTGCTTCCTCTCGTCAGCGAGGATCCGCGGCGAGCCACAGCCATTGCCGAAGGTGCGTTGATGCGCCTCACCTGTGGCAAGCTCTGCTTCGAACGCTATCGTGCGAAGCTCTGGCAGAACGACGGCGCGCCGCGCGCCGACGAAACGGCGGCCTGAGAGCAGGCCGGTAGTACCCACGCACTGGGGGAAGGAGACTACGCGATGAGCCGGAACCTGTCAGGCAAGCGGATCGTCATCACCGGCGCGTCAAGCGGGATCGGAGCGGCGACGGCGATCGCCTTCGCGCGGCTCGGTGCCCGGGTGGTCGTCGCCGCCAGAGGTGCGCCGGGACTGGACGACATCGCGCGGCGCTGCCGCGAGGTGGACGGTTCGGTCGAGGCCCGCGTCGTCGACGTTACCGATGGCGCCGCCGTGATCGCCCTGGCCCGGGAAGCACAGGAGCTCCTGGGCGGCATCGATCTCTGGTTCAGCTGCGTGGGCGTGGGAGTGCTGGGCAAATATCAGGATACGCCCTTTGCCGATCACCAGCGCGTGATCGAGGCGAACCTGATCAGCCACATGCAGGAGGCCCACGCTGTCCTGCCGATCTTCCTGGCGCAGGACGAAGGCACATGGGTGAACATGATCTCGATAGGCGGCTTCGTCGCAACACCCTATGCGGCGGCCTATTCCGCGAGCAAGTTCGCCCTTCGCGGCTTTAGCGAGGCTTTGCGGGCCGAGCTTTCGAAGCGGCCGCATATCCATGTCTGCGATGTCTATCCGACCTTTGTAGATACGCCTGCGGTGGGACATGCGGGCAACTATACGGGCGCAAAGTTGTCGCTTCCTCCGGGATCGCTGCCGCCGGAGAAAGTTGCCAGAGCAGTCGTAAGGCTGGCCACACATCCGCGCAACTCCACGTTCGTCGGCGCCCCCGGCCTTGTCATGAAGCTGGCGCAGTTCACGACGCCGAACGTGGGTCCGGCGATCATGAACGGCTTCCTCGATAGCTGGTCGCAAAAGGCGGAGCCGGGCGCAAATACCGAGGGAAGCCTGTTCACGCCTCCAACCGCGCCAAGCGGCCCTGATGGGCACACGCGCAACCCGGCGCTTCGTCGCAAACTCGCGTCCGGAGCGATCGGTATCCTTGCAGCCTCAGCCGCTCTTGCCGGGTCTCTGGTGGTGGGACGCAAGCGGAGATAAATGAGAGCGTGTGCGGTTTCAAAGAGGGCGTAATAGCACGTATCGCCCCCTTTTTCCGTTCTACGCGCGAATCCGGCGCTGACCTGGCCGGCGAGACCCATGCGCGTCGGCAGCGGCGTCGATCAGGCGAACGAAAACCTAGTCACAAATGTCCTGATAGCACAGGCCGGCCTCCGGCGCCTGTCACGAAGATTTCGGCTGGAACCGTCAGTCCTTTCATTGGCTTGCTTAGTTCGGTGCCAATGGAATAGGATAGTTTCGCATGATCCGCAAACTCGCATTGCTGGGTCTCGCGGCTTTCGCAGGCCGTAAGCTGCTCGCCCGGAACGCCGCCAAGGGCGACAAGGTCGGCTACACGCCGCGCGATCTCGACCGCGACCCTGCACGCGATCGCAACCGACGCGCCGACCCCCATTTCCGACCCGATCCGCATGGGCAAGTTCCTGAAGAGGATCTGGAAGGCCTGCGTCCCGTTACCTTCAAGCTCACGGCGGTTCCGGCAGGCTACACGTCGCGAGCGGGAGGAGCCTGATATGAGCAGCAGCCTGGAAAAGACCTTCGCGACACGCGAGCAGGCCGAACGAGCAAGCACCTCGTTCAGGAGTTGGGCGTGGAACGGACTGACATCTTCGTCACCCCGCAAGGTTCGCAGAACAGTTCGGGGGAGATGATCAGCGGTGGCGACGCGCCCGCCGTACTGGAGCCCGCCGGGAGGATGCCGTGCTCGGCGGCAGCATCACCGTCTCGGTCGACGTCAACGACAACAAGCGGGAGCAGGTGATCCGGCGTGCACTCGATGCGGTGAGCGAGACCTGAGCGAAGCCAGTCCGAATGGAGGAACGGGTGATCGCAACTCGGCCACTCACGGCCTCGCGCCGATGGCACCGGCGCTGGATGCCGGAGCAATGGCTTCGATCAAGGGTTGCAGACCGCATCGGCGACGGATTTGGACCGGCTCTACCTCGGCTAGCAGTTGCCCGCCCATCAAGCGGCGCTCGATCTGCGAGTGCCAGGTCGGCAGTGCCGATCATGAAGCAGCACCTTTCCACGCTGCAGAAGATGCAGTCCGGTAAACCCGCAGGTCACGCGATGTAAGCCGATGGGCTGGGTGTCGATCGATGGCCGGCCCTTGCCTCCGCTGCGTCACATTAAGGCAAGACCGCGGAGCTACCGGCGCAGTTCCCTCCTCGATTTCAGTCCCCTGGTAAGCCGTTCATTGGCCCTAGTGGTTCGGTGAACGAAGGGCAGGTATCAGGGAGTCGCGATGGGCTGCTCTAGGTCGGCTTATTCCGCGAAACCCCTGGCGGGGCAGGGGAGTACTGGCTAATCGCGACCAACTCGAGTCGTCCCATGTCCCGCACCGGATGCCCTTGACACAACTTGCCGTTCGCCCAGCGCGAAGCCGCCTGGCAGCAACGCGCTCCAAAGTCGGACATTCCAGCCGTACGGGCGCTGGCCCGAAAAGCTGCCTCTTCAGTCAAGTCTTAGAGCCCCACCGACTGGCTTGCTACCCTGATCATTTGAGCGAGAGAGTCGCCGACTTCTGTCATTCAATCCGCCGTCATCCGGTCGGCCTCCCAGGTTTCTCCGGGTTTGCCCCGATAGAGGCGCATTGAGATCCCGCCCACACCCTGATTCGCAATGTGGGAGCGAGCAGATGGCGACGCCACCGGTGACGAGCAATGTAACAGATCCAGAAGGCCCGTCGCGCGAGCAGCTCGATAAGCGTGCCGCTTATCGCCGCGCGGTCGAGGCCGTGATCTGGGGCATACCGGCAGTCAATTACGACCGCATGCTGCAATCGTTTGTTGCGGCGGGTGGCGGGGCCAATCAAATCGCCTATTGGTCGCGCCTACTCGACAGCGAGAACCAGACACTCACCCCCAATCCCGACACGGTCTACATCAATCCGTTCTTCGACACGCGCGATGGCCCAATGGTGCTGGAGATCCCGCCCGCCGGCGACGGATCGATCACCGGCAGCATCGACGATTGCTGGCAGAACGCGCTCGAGGACGCCGGCCCGGTCGGTGCCGACAAGGGCGCGGGCGGCAAGTATCTGATCCTGCCACCCGATCACCAGGGCGATCTGCCGGATGGCTATATCCCCGTCCAATCCGATACCCTCCAGGGCTATGCGATCCTTCGCTCCAATGTGAAGAGCGGCAGTGACGCCGATGTCGCCGCGGCCGTCGCCTATGGCAGGCAGATCCGCCTCTACCCGCTCTCCGCCGCCGGAGATCCGCCGGAGACCCGCTATGTCGATCTCTCCGGCACGCTTTACGACGCGACCATCCAGTACGACCGGCGCTTCTTCCAGTCGCTCGCCCGCATGGTCCAGGCCGAGCCGTGGCTGGTGCGCGACAAGGTAATGATCGATCCGCTGCGCTCGATCGGCATAGGCAAGGGACAGGCCTTCGCGCCGGATGAAGCGACGCAGATCCTATTCGACGCCGCAGCCGCGGAGGCCGCCGCCTATCTGGATGCCCATTACGAGGACGTCTTCGATCCGCCCTTCTATCCGGGCTGTCATTGGGCGCTGCCAGCCGTCCCAGAGGTAGTCGAGGGCATGCCCAATTTCTTCGCAGATCCAAACTCCTATCCGATCGATGGCCGCGGCGTGACCTATTCGATGGCCTATTTCAGCGCCAAGAATCTGGGTGCCGGGCAATTCTACCTGATGACCACGCGCGATAGCGAAGGCAGCCGCCTCGATGGCGCAGCGACGCACCGGCTGCGCGTTCCCGCCGATGCCCCGGTCCGGCTTTATTGGTCGGCGACCGCATACGACCGTGAGACCCACGCGCTGATCCGTGACGTCTACCGCGCCAGCCGCGCGTCTAATAGCCCGGGGATCGAGGTCAATCCGGACGGATCGGTCGAGCTCTGGTTCGCTCCCGAGCCGCCCGGCGGCAAGGAAGCGAATTGGATTCCGACCCGCGCCGATCGCGGCTTCGAAGTGCTGTTCCGCGTCTATGGACCCGAAAAGCCGTTCTTCGAGAAGCAATGGGTGCTGCCCGACATCGAAAAGGTGGCTTGAGCCTCTAGTAATCTAGGAGTGAACATGGCAACGATTTCCCCACCGGGGACGGGCAGCGCGCCGACCCAGGTCGATACGCGCATCGGCAAGCTCGAGTTCACCCACGATCTCGCCAATGGCTATCCCACGCCCGAGACGCTGGAGAAGCTGTTCGACGAGCGCGATTTCCAGCGCGCCTGCCAGGCCTATATCTGGGCGCTGCCGATCGTCTCGTTCGCGGCGTGGCAGCGCGGGCAGAGCGAGCAGCTCGGCGCGGCAAACGGCCAAGTGGTCGCCTATCTGAGCTATGCCGACAAGCTCGGTATCCTCACGCCCAACGCCACCACTCCGTATTATCTTGCCTTTGTCGACCTGACCGAGTCCGGGCCATTCGTCATCGAAATGCCCGATGAAGGGATCCGCGGTGGCTTCACAGATTTCTGGCAGCGCGCGCTACCCGGCAGCACGGCGGGCGGGCGCTATTTGCTGCTCGGGCCGGATATGGAGGCGCCGGCGGATGTGAAGGGATGCACGGTCATCCGCACCCCCACGACCAATAACCTGTTCGGAATGCGGATCACCGCCACCGATCCCGCCAAGGCGGCGGAGGCGCTGACGAAGCTCAAACTCTATCCCTGGTCGCAGCGTGCGAACCCGCCTGCGACTGAGATCGACCATGCCGCCGACCGGCATTGGGACGGTATGCCACCGCGCGGGCTCGATTATTGGAAGCTGCTGAGCAGGGTAATCAACCGCGAGCCAACGGCAGAACGCGATCGCTTCTTCTTGGAGATGCTGAAGCCGCTGGGAATCGAAAAGGGCAAGCCCTTCGTCCCCGATGCTCGGCAGACGAAGCTGCTCGAGCAGGGCGCATTGGTCGGCGAGGCGATTGCCAAGGCCAATACCTATGACCGTCGCTTCGGCAGTCTCTATCGGCTCGACACACGCTGGGATCATGCGCTCAATCTGAATGCCGACGATCCCGACGAATATTGGGGCCGGCTGGATGAGCGGGCATCGTGGTTCTACGAGGCGGTGTCGGCTGCCGCCGACATGTCGCCCAAACGGCCGGGGACGGCGTCATCGGCCTACCTCGGCGCGTATCGCGACAAGGACGGCGACTGGCTGGACGGCGGCAACACCTATGTTCTGCGCGTGCCGGCCAATGCGCCGGCGAAACTGTTCTGGTCGCTGACGCTCTACGATCTCGATACGCGCTCACTGCTGCTGAACGAGCAGAAGATCGCTGACCGCTCCTCGCGGATGGACCTGCGACATAATGGCGACGGCTCCATCGACCTCTTTTGCGGTCCCGACGCACCCGAAGGCTTCGAGCAGAACTGGATCCCAACCGTTCCCGGCAAGGGCTGGTTCGCCTATTTCCGCTTGTACGAGCCGACCGAGGCATATTTCGACGCGAGCTGGCCGTTACCGGATTTCGAGCGCATCCGCTGTTAAGCAGTTCTGCTCGGCTGCTGGGAATTCTCCAGAGTGCTTAAGGCAACGAACACCGCGGCGTCCTCGGCGTTCGTCGTGGCCGTGACCTGGGGAAGTGGCCGCAGGAGTTCCTCGAGGTTTTCGATCCCGCACAGGCCGCAGGAGGAATCGGTCGCACGGTGCCGCACGCGTCCGCGCAGCCGTGCCTCACGCGGTTCGCCGAGCGTCATCCGGACAATCGCGTCCTGTTCGCGCACGAATATGTCGAGATCGATCAGGTCAGCCGCTTCGTCCATCAGCCGCTCGCTGAGCGCGAAGCCCAGAGCGAGATCCTCAAGATTCTGAGGCGTTGCCGAGAGGACCGCGTAGCCCAGGCCGTTGATCTCAAATGCGATCGGAGTCTGACGCGATCTAGCGCATTTCGGGCAACCGCTGACCATCGGCACCGACCCGTATGACCATAACCTTCTCTGCGGCCGCCGAGTTGGAAAGAACCGGGGGCTCGCATTGGCAGCCAGGAGCGCCTTCGGCGGCTTGTTGTTTTGACGGACGCTGCATTCCGATTGGAACCCTGTCCCGGCCAAATCGTTTCGCCAATTCGCAAGGAGCTTCCATAATGAGCCTAGCGCCGCCAATCGCTATTCGCCCAGCGGGGACGAGACTACCGTTCAAGCGGCAGACGAGGAAACGCGCTTTTCCGTCTGGGTCGGCCTCCACGCGCTCCTTCTGCTCGGCAACATCAAGCGGGCGGTCAAGAGCCTTATGATCCTTCTGCGCCTTTCGGGCATGATTCAACGCTCGATCCATGAGTCTGCGGCCACGAAAATAGACTAACCCGCGAGCACGAGCACGAGCACGAGATACTGCGGGGCTGGGAGGAGGGTACCGAAATGGCTGAAGAAGAAGAAACGGTCCACTACGATGGGGCCGAAGGCGGCTGGGGATCGGTGCGAGGAATGGCTTCTATCGCGTGGAGCGAAAAGCCGACACCCGCCGTCCTCAACACGCTGCGCCGCCAGAACAAGGTCAAGGGATTCATGTGCGTTTCCTGCGCCTGGACCAAGCCCGCGCAGCCGCACCCGCTTGAGTTCTGTGAGAATGGTGCGAAGGCGACTTTGTGGGAACTGACCTCGCGGCGTTGCACGCCCGAGGTCCTCGCCAAGCACACCATCAGCGAGCTCAAGACCTGGAAGGATCATGATCTCGAGCGACTCGGTCGGATCACGCATCCCATGCGTTACGACACCGCATCGGACACCTATGTGCCATGCGACTGGGACGAGGCTTTCGCTGCGATAGGTCGTGAGCTCAAGGCTATCGATCCGGGCGCTGCGGTGTTCTATTCCTCGGGTCGCGCAAGTCTGGAGACAAGCTACCTCTATGCGCTGTTCGCCAGGCTTTACGGGCACAACAATCTGCCCGACAGCTCGAACATGTGCCACGAGACGACCTCTGTCGCCCTGAAGAAGCTAATTGGTTCGCCGGTCGGCACCTGCGTCCTTTCAGACTTCGACTTGTGCGACGCGATCTTTTTCTTTGGACAGAACACCGGGTCAAACAGTCCGCGCCTCCTCCATCCACTCCAAGAGGCGGTGAAGCGCGGCGCCAAAATCGTCACCTTCAATCCTATCCGCGAAAAAGGGCTCGAGGTCTTTAAGAACCCGCAGAATCCCGTCGAGATGCTGACGCCGAAGAAGACCCAGATTTCGACGCTCTACCTGCAGGTGAAAGCAGGCGGCGACATTGCGGCAATCACGGGAATGATCAAACACGTTCTCGCGGCCGAGCAGAAAAAGTGGGCAGAGGAGAAGCGTCACGTCCTCGACGTCGACTTCATCAAGCAGCATACGAATGGCTTCGAGGCTATGAAAGCGCATGTCGAAGCGACCAGCTGGGACGAGATCGTGCGCGAAAGCGGCCTCGCCCGCGCCGATCTCGAGGAAGCGGCGCAAATTTATGTCGAGGCCAAGCGCTCGATCTCCATGTATGGCATGGGCCTCACCCAGCACGTCCATGGCTTCGAGAACCTCGCAGCTCTGACCAACCTGTGGCTCCTCAAAGGCAATATCGGCCGCGACGGGACAGGGATCTCGCCGGTGCGCGGCCACTCCAATGTCCAGGGCCAGCGCACGGTTGGAATATCGGAGAAACCAGAGCTCGTTCCGCTCGACAAGATCGCCGAGCAATATGGCTTCGAGCCGCCGCGCGAGGAGGGCATGAATACGGTCACGGCCTGCGAGAAGATCGTCTCAGGGGAGGTAAAGGCTTTCATCGGTCTGGGCGGAAACTTCGTGCGCGCCATACCCGAGCGCGAGAAGATGGAGGGGGCCTGGCAAAAGATGCGGCTCACGGTGCAGATCGCGACCAAGCTCAACCGTAGTCATTTGATCAATGGCGAGAGCGCCTATCTGCTACCCTGCCTTGGACGGTCGGAGGAGGATTTACAGGAAAGCGGTGCGCAGGCGGTGACGATGGAGGACTCGTTGTCCTGCATCCACGGCTCCCTTGGTAAGAATACCCCTGCGTCGGAGCATCTGAAAAGCGAAGTCGCAATCGTCGCCGGCTTGGCGAAAGCGACGTTGCCGCCCAATGCCAATGTTCCATGGGACGCATGGACTGCGAATTATGCCCTTATCCGGGATGCCATCGAGGAAACCTATCCGGAGCAGTTCCACGACTTCAATGGGCGGGTCTTTACGCCGGGCGGCTTCTATCGTGGCAACTCGGCACGCGAGCGCGTCTGGAAAACAGAAAGCGGCAAGGCCGAATTTACGGTTCCCAAGACCATGACTTCGGTCGGCTTCGCGCCCGCAGACGGCCGCTACCGCCTCGTAACACTGCGCTCGAACGATCAGTTCAACACCACCATCTACGGCTACTCGGACCGCCTGCGGGGGATCGAAGGCACGCGAGACGTGGTGCTTATGAACCCCGAAGACATTGCCGCCGCGGGACTAGAAAACGGGCAGATCGTGGCGCTGGCCAGCGATGCCGGCGACGGCGTCCATCGTCAAGTCGATGGACTGAGCGTCACGCCGTTCCTGCTGCCACGTGGCTGCATCGGTGCCTACTATCCCGAAATGAACCCCCTCATTCCCCTCTGGTATCACGACGAACAATCCAAGACCCCGGCGTCTAAGGGTGTGCCGGTCCGCATCGTGGCATAGCCGTGCGCATCATAGGGGTAGCATCACTACTGACCTTGGCGGCGCTCGCGGGGTGCAACAACGAGGCGCGCGAACTTGGGCCCAGCCTGCCGCAGACCGCTCCGGCGGAAAACACAGATCCGCGCATATCGGCTTATCAGTCGAACCTCTACCAGGTCTCGCAAGGCGGCCGCTATTTCTCCTGGTACGGCTGTTCGGCATGCCATAGCGACAGCGCGCCGGGCGCTGCGAACCTCGCCGATGGTCGGTGGCAGCGAGGCCATGGCTTTGCCGATGTCTATCGCGCGATTGCTGCACACCAGCCCGAACCGGCTTACGGCGATGTCATCCCGGTCGAGCAGCTATGGCAGGTCACCGCCTATGTCCGCGATTTGCCAAAACACTATCCGGAAAAGCGCCGCCGCGTCTCGCTCGATCAGAAGGGAGAGCCGCAAGGTTCTCACTGGTCGGGCCCGCAATGAGCAGGTTTGCCCCCATTGTTCTAACGCTGCTGCTTGGCGCATGTGCCGGCGTTCAGACACCGCTGTCGCCGGTTGGCGATCAAGCCTCGGCGCTGCACTCCCTATTCATGCTGATGATGTTCGTCTGCGGCGGGGTCTATCTCGTCGTGCTCACGGGAATCATTTGGAGCGTGCTCGCGGCGCGGGCGCGTCGGCGGCAAGATGCGAAAAACGGCAGCGATAAAGTGCTCTCTCGAGGTCTGTACACAGCCGCGGCCGTGATCGTCGCCGGGCTCACGGTATTAATAGTCGGCAGTTTCATCGCGGACCGTGCGCTCATCGCCGCCCGCGACGACGACGCCATGCTTGTAAGGGTGACAGGCCATCAATGGTGGTGGCGGATTGAGTATCGCGATCCCGCAAGCAGGCGCTGGATCGAAACCGCGAACGAGCTACACCTGCCGCTCGGCAGGACCGCACGCATCGAACTGGACTCGGGAGACGTGATCCACAGCTTCTGGGTGCCCAATGTCGCGGGCAAGATCGATATGATCCCGGGACGCCGCAACATCGTGGACCTGACACCGCGTCGTGTCGGCTGGTTCCGCGGTCAGTGCGCGGAATTCTGCGGGGCACAGCACGCACATATGGCGTTCGATGTGAAGGTCGAGGCTCCGGCGGAGTTCGACGCATGGCTCGCGCGGCAGGACAATCCGGTCGCAGCTGCGGCACCTGACATGCCGCGAGGCATGGCCGTATTCCAGGGCGTCTGCGGTTCCTGCCATAACGTTCGCGGCACATCGGCAATGGGCCGGGCTGGTCCGGACCTCACGCATTTCGCGAGCCGTCGCTCCATTGCGGCCGGCACCCTCCCAATGACCCGCGGCGGCATCCAGGGCTGGCTGGCGCAGCCGCAGGCGCTGAAACCCGGTACGTCGATGCCGACAGTGCCGCTCGCTCCGTCCGACGCCGATGCGGTCGCCACTTATCTGGAGACGCTGCGGTGACACCCGATCGATCGCTCATTGAGCAGCTCAACGGCACCTGGCGCGACCCGCCCGGCGTCTGGGGGTTCCTGACCACCGTCGACCACAAGCGCATTGCCGCTCGCTATATCGTAACGGCTATCCTCCTCATGTTCCTCGCCGGCATGCTCGCGCTCGACATGCGTTGGCAGCTTTCGGTACCTGAAAACACCCGGATGACGCCGCAGCTCTTCAACGAAAGCTTCTCGCTCCACGGTTCGACCATGCTCTTCCTCGTCTCCGTGCCCCTCATGGAGGCGATGGCTTTCTGGCTGGTCCCCCTTATGCTGGGCGCGCGCAACATGGCGTTTCCGCGCCTTGGCGCCTTCAGCTTCTGGCTCTACTTCGGCGGCGTCCTCACGCTCTGGATCGCCCACGCGATCGACGTCACGCCGGACCTCGGCTGGTTCGAATACCCACCGCTGTCCGGCCCCGCCTATTCGCCGGGGCATCGCGCTGACATCTGGGCGCAGATGATCACATTCACCGAGGTCGCGGCGCTGGCCGCTTCAGTCAATGTGGCAGCGACAATTCTCAAGATGCGTCCGCCGGGTATGACCTTGGCCCGAATGCCGGTGTTCCTCTGGGCGATGCTGATCGCTTCGATCATGACCATATTTTCGATGCCAGCCATTATGCTGGTCACTTCGATGTTGATATCCGACCGGCTCGTGTCCACGCACTTCTTCTCGGTGGCAGCGGGCGGCGACGCAGTTCTCTTTCAGCATCTCTTCTGGTTCTTCGGCCATCCGGAGGTCTACTTGATTTTTATACCGGGGACCGGCTTCGTCTCCTCGATCGTTGAAACCTTCTCGCGTCGCCAGCTTTTCGGACACAGCGTTCTCGTTCTCGCGATCCTGTCGATCGGAGCGCTCGCTTTCGGGCTTTGGGTCCACCACATGTTCGCAGTGGGACTGCCGCGTCTCGGCAATGATTTCTACACGGCGGCCAGTATGGCCATCGCCGTGCCGGCGGGTTTGCAAATCTTTTGCTGGCTGGCATCCATCTGGGCCGGGCGAACCTGGTTTCCGACGCCAATGCTTTGGGTACTAGGCTTTCTCGCAACATTCGTGATTGGCGGGCTTTCCGGGTTGATGACCGCCTCCGCAGCACTCGACCTGCAGCTCACCGACACCTATTTTATCGTGGCCCACCTCCACTACGTTCTGGTTGGCGGCGCGATGTTCCCGCTCTTCGGCGCTTTCTGCTACTGGTACCCCAAGGCGACCGGCCGGCTGATGTCCGAGCTCTGGGGAAAGGTCGCCTTCGGCCTGATCGTCGGGGGCTTCAACCTCGGCTTCTTTCCCATGCATATACTCGGTCTGATGGGCATGCCTCGGCGGGTCTATACCTATTCTCCCGGCATGGGCTGGGAGACGCTGAACCAGGTCGCAACTGCGGGCAGCGCGATCGCCGTGCTCGGAGGTCTGGTCTTCGTCGCCAATGCGCTGTGGAGCTACTGGCGCGGCGAGCCGTCGGGTGCGGACCCTTGGGGCGGATCGACTCTCGAATGGGCCAGTGCTTCCCCCCCGCCTGCGTGGAACCTGGCCTTCACCCCTGTCGTCGCTAGTCTGACGCCGATGTGGAACGGCGGCGGCGCACTGAGCGTCATGGACGGCATTTCAGTCGGCAAGCGTGAAGTTCTCGTCACATCGGTTACCGGTGCAGGACCGCTCTATCGGCAAAAGAGCGCCGCGCCCTCCGTATGGCCACTACTAGCGGCACTCGCGGTCTCGGCAATGTTCTTAGGAAGCATTTTCACGCCTTGGGCCATTCCGATCGGCACACTTCCGATCGCCGCAGCGCTTATCGGATGGTTCTGGCCGAATCGGCCCCGCGCCAAAATTGGTCCATTGAAGGCCATGCCATGACAGGCGCACGCGACTTTGAAATCGTCGGCACTCTGGCGAATTTGCCGACCAGCGCCACGGGGCCTCGTCACCTTGTTTGGTGGGGCAACATCGGCTTTATGGTGATCGAAGGCACTGGCTTCGCGCTCGCCGCTGCAGTCTACCTCTACCTGATGACCCAGACGCATGTTTGGCCCCCGAAAGGCGACGTCCTCCCTGGTCTCCTATGGAGCGCCATCTTCACCGTCGGGCTGCTCCTCAGCGAAATTCCCAATATCTGGGTCTTGCGCTGCGCGCGCGCTAAGAACCTCGCCGGCGTTCGCTGGGGGACATTCGCCATGGGGGTGATCGCACTCCTGCTTCTCGTGCCGCGTGGTTTCGAGTTCGCACATTTGGGCGTGTCCTGGCACCAGGACGCCTACGGCTCGGTCATCTGGTTGCTGCTCGTCCTGCATACGGTCCACGTCGTCACGGATTGGGGCGACACAGTTGTCCTAGGGGCCTGGCTGTTTACCCATGAGGTCGGCGACGACCAGTTCGCCGACGTCGAGGACAATTCGAACTACTGGACCTTCGTCGTCCTGTGCTGGCTCCCGGTCTATGCCCTCATCTATTGGGCGCCAAGGGCGCTATGATCCGGCGTCTCTCCATCCGCGCACGGGCCTGGATCGCGCTGCTCTCCCCGCCGTCGGTCTGGTTTGTCTTTGAACAGGGCCTTTCCGCTCTCCTGCACGCGCGCTGCGACGCCGCGCCCGTCGGCATCATCTGGGGCATCGCCAGTTTGGCGCTTTGCGCCATCGCCGCGCGCATTGCCTGGCCCTTGAAAACGCATGATGGCGATCTCGCTAACTCATGGCTCGCGCGTCTCGCGATCGCGGTCGCTGCCATTTTCGCACTCGCTATTCTCTTCCAGACCCTGGCCTTATCGTTGGTGCCGCCATGCGTCGGTTGATCGCCTGCTCCGTCCCCTGGCTCGCTCTATACGCCGTCCCGGCGGCGGGGCACGACACGGACAGGCCTCACAGTGAGCCACTTGGCTGGACGTTGGACCCTTCGATCACCGGGCCGTTGTTAATAGCGCTTGTGCTCTTCGCGCTCGGCGCAGATCGTCTTTCGCGCAGGTCGACGCGGGGTCATGGTGCGCTGCGATCACGCATACGCTTTTTCGTAGCAGGCTGGCTCATCCTCGCTGTCGCGCTGGTTTCGCCGCTCCACCAAGCGGGCGAGCGTTCGTTCGCTGCCCATATGTTCGAGCACGAACTGATCATGCTCGCTGCCGCGCCGCTTCTCGTCCTCGCCGAGCCCTTGGCTGTCATGCTCTGGGGTGTCCCAGCGGAAGCCCGGCCCGTGATTGGCGGCTGGAGCCATTTCAGCGTCGTTCGCCGAAGCTGGCTATTTCTTACCAAGCCGGTCACCGCAACATTGCTGCAGGCCGCAAGCCTCTGGCTCTGGCATGCGCCCGCGCTTTTCGACCTCGCCCTCGCTAGCGAGGGCTGGCATGCTGCCCAGCATTTATCTTTTCTGGTGAGCGCGCTGCTCTTCTGGACCGCGATGACAAGCCGCAGGACAGCGGAACCCGTGGCCGCGCTGTGCCTCGTTGCCACATCCATCGTCTCGGGTGCGCTCGGGGCCCTGATGGCCTTCGCAACAAGCCCTTGGTATGAAGGCTACGCGCGGCTCGGCCTTGCCCCTTTCGGTTTGACGCCGGCGGAAGACCAAGAGCTGGCCGGGCTTCTCATGTGGGTTCCGGGCGGCCTCGTTCATGCGGCCGCTGCCCTCCTCGTTATGCGACGTCTGTTGAGACCTGTCCATGGCTAGGCAGCAAATCCCCCCAAGCCTCTGGTGGCTGATCCTCCTCATCGCCCTTTGCGTCTTCGTCGCTGTTATCACCGGCGCCGGCATGTATTTTCAAACGCAGGCGCGGCATCGCGACCGAGCCGAGATGATCACCGGTGGCGACCGGGGTCGGGGCCACATGGCGATCGAGCGCTACGCTTGCGGAAGCTGCCACGTCATTCCCGGCATTGATGGCGCGATCGGCAAGGTCGGGCCCGACCTTAGCCATGTCGGCCAGCGTGCCGCTCTGGCGGGTTCCCTCACAAATGATCCCGCGACGATGACGGCTTGGCTCCTGCATCCACAAAAGCTGCGGCCAGGAAGCGGCATGCCGGAACAAGCTGTCCGCCCACGCGAAGCAAGAGATATGGCAGCTTACCTGTACGCACAGAACTGACCGAAAGCGCCGAATGCCTATCCTTACGTGAGACCCTGGATGTCCGTTCTGCCGAGAGCTGGCACTCACCACTCCGTCTGGGAATGGCAGCTAAGTCTAAGGATTTCGGGCGCTTGTGTAGGGAATCCTCACATGGAGGAATTCGCGGGCCCCATCCACGGATCTATGGGTAAAAGGCTGTGGCGTGGATCGTGGGGCTGAGGCAGACGTGTCAGCTTGTCCATAAACAGATGGCCGCCCCGCCACCGTAAGCGCCGCGCTATAAAATGCGCGCTTACGTTCAACTGGCGCGCCGAGATCGGATCCGTGCAGTTGCGGCCCGGGAACAGCCAGCCACGGGGTAACATCACTCCGCGGCGTTCGCCTTCGCGCCACCATTGCCGCAACAAATCCAGCAGGTGCGGTGAGGGCATGGCATACGGTCCTTGCGTCCTTTGCCCTGCAAGACACGGATGATCATACGCTCGCTGTCGATGTCTCCAACCTTTAGGTAAGTGACCTCCGACACACGCAGGCCGGCGCCGTAGGCCACGCTGAAAATCGCTTTGTACTTGATGCCTGGAGCTGCCTCGTTGAGCCGCGCGGCCTCTTCGACGCTCAGGACATCTTGCAGCATCCGCTGGCGCAGCGAACCGATTGGGGCGGCGGTAATCGTGGTGTCCATGGTGAGTTCCTTTGCGTTGAAGGAACCTCACAATCTCATGGCGACTCAGCGCGCCCCAACACCGCGCTATTACGGAGCAACCTCGCGCCAAACGCCATTCCCGCGCAGCGGTTTCGTCCCTGTCCCGGGACGAGACTGAGAGAACGATTACCGTCCCAAACTGTAAGTCTGCGCAAGAGTGGGTGCTGCTCGCGTAATGGCTCAAACGATGAGTTCAAATTCGGTGTGAGGCGACTCGCCAAACCTTGGTCGGTTCGGCGTTCATCAAGCAATGAATTTCTCCGCCGACCGATCGCGCTGGGCTGCCACAGCCTCCGGAATGCCGGCGATTATCGACAAGAGAATGGAAGGCCGAATCGGTGCCGTAAGCCCATCAATGAACGATTCGCCGACCCTAATTGTTCGCTCGCATCCGCGACAGGTTATTTGATGGATATTAGACGAATCAGTGGGAGGAAAATTTAAGTCGAGGAATCTAAAGGAAAAAATCGTTCATTCCCAGCGTCCAGTCTCCATCCCGATTGGAAACGTGACGCGGGGCGGCAAGTGGCTGCAGGCGGTGGCACCAGGTGGCACGCTTGGCTTTCCCTAAATCGCGCATCGGAGCGTAGAGATGGGGCGGTCCGCCATTCTCAGTGGCCGGTTCGGAGAAGCCGTGGTGATCCATTTAGCGGCAATGTCGGAGACGCTGCTGTCCGGCGGCTCAAGGCACCAGATCGGCAGGTTTAGGCGGATCCGGCCGTTCGCGTCCTAAAGGCGAACGGCGAGAATTGGTCGGGACCGACAAACGTCCAGGTCACCTAGAACGTCCGGGTAAAATGGTTTGCCATCCTGCGAATAAGAGATGCGAGCAAAAGACTGCTGTCGTCCAAAACGACGGTGTTCTGAGACCGCTGGAGCGAACCGGAGGCTTGCCGCTCACACGAGGTTTAGGCGCGACGCTTCGCCCAAAACGCAGCAAGGGCCATTACGATCGCTACCGCAACGTCGACGCCGATTGCGATGCCTGATCCGACGGAATACGTCATATCTGCCTCCAGGTTTTGGAGGTGGTCGTTGAACGTCAATGCTCCCCCACATGCCGCCGGCGGTTAGATAACCGCGCGCGAGGGCAGGCAGGCTTGAAAGAACGCCATGTACCACGCTACCGCTTGCCAATACGTTGTAAGCCAGGAAAAACGGCGACATGATCCCCGCGCTTTCGGAAGACATCCTGTATTTTACCATCCAGTCCGACCGCATGGTCGAGGCAGGGAAGCGTTATTTCCAACAAGGGCGCGTGTCGGATCTGCGGATTGATCAGCCGTTCGACACGGTTTCGGCGCTGGTGCGCGGCAGCGGCAAAATCCATTATGTCACCTCAATCATTTTTGACGAGGACGAAGAATTCGGCGGTCTTCCAGCCAGCGAATGCACATGTCCGGTCGGCATGGGATGCAAGCACGTCGCAGCGGTACTCTTTGCGCTGCAGGCATCGGAAGCTGCCGGACAGCTAGAGCGCGAAAGGCCTCGCTTACGCATTCAGGCACAGAGACAGGGCGTGCCGGCTGTTACCGGTCCATTGGCCGAATGGCTCGAGGCGGCCGTTGTCGACGATCTCGCCGTGCGCGCCAAGCACGAAGAGCTGCGCTTCAGTCTCGAACCAGTCCGCATCTTCAAGCAGGGCAAGCGCCCGGGCAGGGGGATGCCCGCCTCGGTGCTCCCCGAGCGATATTACCTTCAGGTCCGCGCCTGGAGGCGGTGGCCCCACGAGATTACGTGGCGTGCTGCTCATCCGTGGGAAGTGCAACACGCACGGGGCAGTCTCCGGCCGGCGGCAGGGCGGCTGCTGTCACGCATGTCCCATGCTGCCGGCGGCGACTTCACGGCGAACCGAAGCCCCACTGGTCCAAACGGTTGGAGTTGGCTATGGGAAGCCAGTATTGAAGGACTGCTGCGTTGGAAAGGACCCGATGGTCCTTCGGCTACCGTCAGGCGGGAACACTTCGCGTGCAAGCTTCGTTGGGAGACCCTGGCTGATGGCCGGCAGGTCGTTGCCCTTGACGAGGATGGTCACGAGCCCGCCGGGCACATGATCTTTGCGGGCGATCCGCCGATCCATTTTGATCTCGGCACAAGCGAGCTCAGGCTCATCGACGCGGGCAATCCAATGGTCGTCGGCCGCTTGTTGGCCATGCCGCCGGTCGCCTCCCACGAGATCCCGGCGCTGGCCGCACGTTGGCAGGACATTGCCTACGACATGCTGCCGGCGCCGGAACTGATATCGTCGACATCGCTAACGGACATAGTTCCGCAGCCAGTGCTGCGCTGTCTGGTCGATAAGGTCGGGCGTCCGTATTACGATCGGGGCTGGCGAGGACGCTCGGCATCGCAAGGTCTTTTAGTAGCGCGGCTCGAGTTCAATTACAGCGCGCACCGGGTTGGTCCGCTCCATACCGCAACCGAAGTGATCGTAAGCGGCACCGAAGGCGTCATACGTATCGTGCGGGATATCGAAGCCGAGCAGGCCGCAGTTGACCGTCTGGCGCAGACGCCGCTGGTGCCTCTTGTTTTGACCGGACGCTATGAGACAAAGCCACAGCAAGGCTGGGATCATGCTTTTAACGATGAGGATGATGAGCATGACCAGCGTTTCTGTGAGTTCCTCGTCAACGATGCCCAGGCCTTGCGGGATGAGGGCTGGCTGATCGAATTCGCGCCGAAGTGGCCGCACGTCCTCATCCCGCCTGAAGATGGCAGCTTGCAGGCGCCGGGTATCGAGGTTTCGCCGCGGTCATTGCCGGCAGTAAACGGCAATGCAATCGACTGGTTCGATGTCGAGCTGGCCGCGCGCGTGGAGGGCGGCCAGCGCATCGATGTGTTGCCGGCACTGCGCCGACTGCTCGCGGGTGGCGTTGATCAAATTCTCGAGCGAGACGACGAATACCGCATCCCGTTGCCGCTTGGCGGCGGCAGGTTCACAGCACTTCGTCTCGGCGCCGTGCGTCCTCTCATAGAAACGATCGTGCGCATGGCGCTTGTCGATCGTGGTGCGACGACCCTGAAGCTCAGCAAGTTCGATCTTGGGGCCGTTCATGACCTGGCCAACGCGGGATTGTCATGGGCATCGAAAGATAGTCTGCGTGCCCTGGCAGCCAGACTGAATTCGCCCGGGGGAGAAACCTTCGTGGCGCCGGCAGGTCTCGATGCGCAGTTGCGTGCCTACCAGGCCACCGGTTGCGGATGGCTTTCAGCTTTGCGCGAAGCGGGCATGGGGGGCATCCTCGCCGACGACATGGGCCTGGGCAAGACGCTCCAGGCAATCGCGCATATTCTGGTCACTCGCGGCGGTACCGCCGCGTTACGCCCTGCGCTGATTGTCGCGCCTACCTCGGTGTTACCAAACTGGCAGGCCGAGATTGCCCGCTTTGCGCCCGGTCTAACTTGCCTTTTGTGGCATGGCGCGGATCGACGCCACTTGCATGGCGATGACTTTACAGGCGCCGATATCGTGCTCACCAGCTATACGCTGTTGGCCCGCGACAGCGGTCTTTTGAGCTCGCGCGATTTTGCGCTGGCCATCCTTGACGAAGCTCATGTGCTTAAGAATCCCAAGACTGCGGGGTTCAAGGCAGCGGCGATGCTGAAGGCCGACCAGGTTGTCGCGCTGACCGGCACACCGGTCGAGAACCGTCTCACCGACTTGTGGTCACTGGCGAGCCTTACCAATCCGGGACTGCTCGGCACCTATGAAGGGTTTCGTACGAACTACCGCACGCCGATAGAAAAACACAACGATCCGTCTGCTCGCGCGGTGCTGGCGCGGCGGATCAGGCCATTTATGCTGCGCCGGACCAAGGATGCCGTCGCCGCTGATCTTCCCCCCAAGACTATCATCCCCGAGCGCATCGATCTAGCGCCCCCGCAACTGAGGCTCTATGAAAGTCAGCGTCTGCTGATGCATAAGCGAGTGCGCGACGAGATCGACCGGGTCGGGCTGATGCGCTCCCAGATCATCGTGCTCGACGCGATGCTCAAGCTGCGCCAGATTTGTTGCGATCCCGTGCTGCTGCCAAATGATCTTGGCGCCGAGGTCGCATCCGCCAAGCGGGAGAGGCTGAGGGAGATGGTCTCCGAACTTATTGCGGAACACCGCCGGATCATCATCTTTAGCCAGTTCACCACAATGCTCGATCTCATAGCGGTCGATCTCGAGCGTACCGGCATCCCATTCGAGCAACTGCGAGGCGCAACCAGGGACCGGGGACGGCCGGTTCGGCGCTTTCAGGAAGGCGGTGTTCCGATTATCCTTGTCAGCCTCAAGGCGGGCGGCGCGGGTGTGAATCTTACCGCAGCTGACACTGTGATCCTTTATGACCCTTGGTGGAATCCAGCCGTCGAGGCGCAGGCGATCGACCGGGCTCATCGGATTGGTCAGTCTAAGCCGGTATTCGTTCATCGACTTATCGCGACCGGGACGATCGAGGAGAAAATACTAGCGCTTCAGGAAAGGAAGCGGGGACTTGCCGATATGCTGTGGGATGAGGAGGCGAAGCCTGGTTCGACCAGTCTGACAGATGCCGATATCGATTTCCTACTCGGGTAGGTGTTGGCGCTCACAATATGAAGCGGGCTGTGATGCACCGCCCTGGGATTGCCGGAGGCCCTGTTTCCTGAGAGAATGGGTCTACAATGAGCAAGACGAAAAACAAGTTTGCGCCGTACCCATCCGCTGAGCGGAGGCAATGGAAAGCGCGAGCGGCTGGGACCTGCACCAAATCGTCGCAGACCGGGTGTTTGGAGCAGATGCAGAAGTGAAGCAGGTTGAGAACGGCTTGCCTTTCTTGTTAGGGCCGTCACCGGCGCCGCCCTGCGAACGGCCGCATCATCTAGAACCTGCCGTTCGCGATGGTGTTTGGGAACGGCAGGATTGTCCCAAGGCTACCTTCACTGTCGCTAGTGAATCGATGAAAGAAGGCTGCTAGACCTGCCGTTCGCCCCACGACCCGAAGTGGGCGCTAAGCTTTGATGGACTCTAGAGACGATGCTTGGGTATGACAAAGCGATTGCTGTGGTTCGGGTCACGATCCTGAGGGCGTATGGCTGCCGCTCAGCGGTTTTTGAACCGACACAGATGACTATTCGATTGAGGCGCGACCGACTGCATGAACCGGGATTTTGCTCAAGACATTGAACTGATCGAGGGCATCAAATCTGTCCCGACAATTCTCGACGTTGTTTGCCAGACGACAGGCATGGGATTCTGCGCAGTCGCGCGAGTGACCGAGGAGCGGTGGGTCACTTGCAGTGTGAAGGATGACATTGGTTTTGGGCTAAAGCCGGGCGATGAGCTGAAAATCGAAACAACCATCTGCCATGAGATCAGAGAGCATCGAGAAGTCGTCGTCATCGACGATGTGTCGAAAGACCCTGTATACTTTAACCACCATACCCCTAAGCATTACGGCCTTCAGAGTTACATCTCGATGCCGATCATATTGGCCGATGGGACATTCTTTGGCACGCTTTGCGCGATTAGCCCGAAGCCCGCGACTGTGAAAAAGCCGCATATCGTTTCGATGTTCAAGCTCTTTGCCGACATGATCGCGCATCAGATTGAACTCAATCGCACGCTGAAAGCCAGCGCGTCGGCTTTGCTGAATGAGCAGGAGACATCTGCGCTGCGAGAGCAGTTCATCGCGGTCTTAGGCCATGACCTTCGCAATCCGTTGGCCGGAATCTCTGCGGGCATGAATTTGCTCAGCGGCGAGACGCTGAGCGATCGTGGAACGTCCATCCTCGGGATGATGAATCATAGCGTCAGCCGCATGGCTGGTCTGATCGATAACGTCATGGATTTTGCTCGTGGACGTCTGGGTGGAGGCCTGACCCTTTCTCGAACCCTCGCGCGGCTGACGCCTGTCTTGCAACAAGTCATCGATGAACTGGTATCTGGTCATCCTGACCGGGTCATCGAGGCTGACCTCAATTTACCCGAAGTGGTAAACTGCGACCCAGTACGCGTCGGGCAACTGCTGTCGAATTTGGTAGGCAATGCATTGACTCATGGTGCGCCCGATTTCCCGGTGCGGGTGAATGCTGATGTCGCCGGAGCCCTCGTCGAGCTGAAGGTCAGCAATGCAGGCGAGCCAATCCCAGAGGCTGCGAGAGCCAAATTGTTTGCGCCATTCTCACGCGGTGAGGTCAGGCCGAGCCTTCAAGGCCTTGGGTTAGGGCTGTATATTGCCTCGCAGATCGCCAAGGCGCATGGCGGTAGCCTGAGCGTCGCGTCTAACGAAGTCGAGACGACCTTCTCGTTCCAGATGCCATTAGAACAGCCAGCAATCGCTCATTGATTTTTGAGCATTGATACGGTTTCTGCGCGAAGTGTTTGAAGCACGACGCTGTGGGCATCGGAACCTCTGGAAGGACTCCAAACTAACCCTCACGAGTGCCAGGATAATGGCGACTAGCCCGCAGTTTCGGGGCAGATATTCCTTATACCCCGCCTTTCGGCATGCAGGAAGGTTGTCAGGCGAACGTCTGCTCCATGTAAGAGTGGCCCTCCATTGCCTCCAGCGGATATCGGCAAAGTCACACGATGTGGCGATCGCTTTCGCCAGTTAGCGACTACATCAGGACATCTGGCCATGCTAACGAGAACTACCGGATCTGAGGAAAACAGCCGCTCAGAGCTTATGAGGCTGCTTTAGGGCTTCGCTTCAAAGCCAGTTTGCCGGAAAGCAATTCAACTCTGTGAGCTATTGATTTGGCCGAGCCAGTCGCGGACATGATTGAGCGTGCGCCGTTCCTGGTCTGCCTCCATGACGAAGGCGTCTTCGATTTTTGCGCCGGTCGCCTGGGTAGCCAACACCGCGAGACTAGCGCCAACACCATATCCGCCGTGCGTAATGAACGGGCGGAGCGTCTTCCCAGCTAGATCATGAGCCTTGAGGAACGAGCGGATTGGCGGAGGTGCTGTTTCCCCCCAGATGGGGAAGCCAAGAAAGACGGTGCCATATGCGCCAATGTTGTCGACCTTGGTCGTCAGTGGAGGTTCAAACCCGCTGTCACGCTCGCGCATTGCCTGCGCGACATGCTGCTCATAATCATCCGGGTAGGGTCGCGCGGGACGTATTTCGAAGAGATCAGCCCTTAGCGTGCGTTGCAAGGTTCCTGCGATCACGCGCGTGTTGCCCGAGCGGGTAAGGTACGCGATCAGCGTCTTGCCGGCGCTAGGCTGCTTTAGCTCCTCCGCACATGCCGTGCCACCCAGTGACAGCATCGCCGAGGTCGCTAGGACGTCCCGGCGGGAGTACCGCTCCGCACCCTGCATCACACAATCTCCGGCAGCTTTGCAAGATGCTTGTCGAGCGTGATCGGATATTCCCGGACCCGGACCCCGGTCGCGTTATAGACCGAGTTGGCAATGGCGGGGGCTACGCCGGAAATACCAAGCTCGCCGACGCCCTTCGCCTTCACCGGCGACATTGTGGGATCGGTCTCCTCAAGGAAAATCACCTCCTGATGTGGGATATCGGCATGGACCGGCACTTCGTATCCGGCGAGGTCGTGATTGACGAAGAAGCCGAACCGCTTGTCGACCGCCAGCTCTTCCATCAGCGCCGCGCCCGCACCGCCGACCATGCCGCCGATAACCTGGCTGCGGGCAGTGATGGGATTGAGGATACGTCCGGCCGCGCAAACGGCGAGCATCCGCCGTATGCGAATTTCGCCGGTGTAGGCATTGACCGCGACCTCGCAGAAATGGGCACCGAAGGTTTGCTGCTCGAACTGCTTTGACAGGTCGCCATATTCCATCCTGTCTTCGGCGGTGATCGCACCATCCTTCGCGGCCTGTCCAAGCGGGGCACGTCGGTTGCCGGCACGGACCTCGCCGTCAACGAACTCGGCGTCGGCAGAGTTGAAGCCGAGCTTCATCGCCACGGCTTCGCGCAGTTTGACGCACGCGGCGTAGGCACCGGCCGTGGCAGATGCGGCACCACCCTGTCCGCCACCCCCGAACGCTTCAGGAAAATTGGAGTCCGCTAGCTTCACCACAACGCGGTCGAGGGACAGGCCCATCATCTCCGCGACCGTCTGGCCGATGATGGTGTAGCTGCCAGTCCCCATGTCGGTCATGTTGCTTTCGACGGTCACGATCCCCTTGCCGTCAAGCGTAACACGTCCGCCGGCCGGAATGATCGGCGCACCGCGGATCGCGGAGGCCATCCCCATGCCGATCAGCCAGCGGCCTTCACGACGACTGCCGGGCCTGAGGCTTCGCTCCTTCCAACCGAAGCGCTCGGCACCCGTGCGCAGGCATGGGACAAACTGCCGGATGGAGAACGGTCGCGGCCCCTGTTCCGGCTTGCCCTGATTGCCGCTTGCCGATTGCGGATCAGTGGGTGAGCCGCGACCGGGGTCACCTGGTACGACCTGGGTATCGTTGATGACGCGCAGCTCCACCGGGTCCATCCCCAGCTTCTCGGCCAGCTCGTCCATCGCCACTTCAAGCGCCATCAGGCCCGACGCCTCGCCTGGTGCGCGCATCGCATTGCCTTCAGGCAAGTCGAGGGTCGCGAGCCGGGTCAGGTTGAGGCGGTTGGCACCGGCATAGAGCAACTGCGTCTGTGCAGCCGCGATCTCCGGACCGCCTCCCGGCAGATTGCCCGACAGCGTTTCGTGGCCAACCGCGACCAGCTTACCGTCGCGACCCGCCGCCAGACGAACGCGCTGGATGGTGGCCGGACGATGGGTCGTGTTGTTCGGCATTAGCGGGCGCGGCAATGCCACCTTCACCGCGCGGCCGACAGCGCGAGCGCCAAGCGCCGCGAGGATCGCGTCCGAACAGACGCTACCTTTTCCGCCGAACCCACCCCCAATGTAGGTCGCGACGACACGGATCTTGTCCTGAGGGATACTGAGCTTGTTGCCGAGGTCGCGCCGCGCCCAACCGACAATCTGTTGAGCGGACCAGATCGTGAGGTGATCGCCCTCCCAGCGCGCGATCGTGGCGTGCGGCTCCAGCATCATATGGCTGTGGTCAGGCGTGGTGTAGGTCGCATCGACCTTCACGGGTGCCGACGCGAACGCCTTTTCAAAGTCACCAATGCGGATGTCCGGTTGGCGCTGATGCGGTTTGGCACCCCCGCGCGCAGCGGCCAGGTCGAATGCGCCTTGCGCACGCGCGTAATCGACCCGGATCAACGAGGCGGCATGACGCGCCTCCTCGAACGTCTCCGCGACGACCAGTGCAATAGCCTGATGGTAATGCTCGATCTCCGGCCCCGCGAGCGGCTTGGCGACGTAGAACCCCTGCTTCTTGATCGGCCCGGCATTATCAGCCGTCACGATTCCGAGAACACCCGGCGCGGCCTTGGCCTCGCGAACGTCCATCGACGATATTCGCCCCTTCGCGATACCCGAACCGACTACATAGCCATAGGCGGCGTTCGGCGCGGCCTCTTGGTTCTCGTAGGAATAGACCGCGCGTCCAGTTGTCTTCAGCGGCCCCTCGATGCGCGGGTGCGGCTTGCCGACGACCTTTTCCTGATCGATTGGGTTGATGCCTGCTGGCGTGTCGAACTTCATGCTGACTTGCCCTCCGCGATGGTGGCTGCAAGCGCCCGCGTCGCGAGCGGTATCTTGAACGCATTGTTCTCTGTAGGTCGGGCGTTCGCGAACGCTCTGGCCGTCACGGCTGCGGCCCCTTGGGTCATCACGGCGTCGGCTGCTTCGACTCGCCACGGCTTGTGTGCGACCCCGCCGAACGCTGCACGTCCACTCCCGTCCTTCTGGATCACGGCTGCGACCGAGACGAGCGCGAAGGCATAGGATGCTCGGTCGCGAACTTTCTCATAATGGTGCGTGCCGCCAAGCGGCCGGGGCAGCGTCACCGCCGTAATCAGCTCGCCGGCTTCAAGGTTGTTGTCGAGGTGAGGCTTTTCGCCGGGCAGACGGTGGAAATCAGCGATCGGGATAGCGCGGCTCGTGCCATCCGCCTTGACCGTCTCCACCATCGCATCCAGCACGCGCATCGCGACTGCCATATCGCCGGGATAGGTGGCGATGCACTGGTCGCTCGAACCGATCACCGCGAGTTGGCGCGAATACCCGCCGATCGCAGCGCAGCCCGACCCCGGCTTGCGCTTGTTGCAGGGCATGTTGGGGTCATAGAAATAGGGACACCGGGTCCGCTGGAGCAGATTGCCCGCCGTGGTCGCCTTGTTGCGAAGCTGGCCTGAAGCTCCTGCCACGATCGCGCGGGTCAATACGCCATAATCGCGACGGACGCGGGTGTCGGCAGCCAGCGCGGTGTTCGTGACCAGCGCGCCGATCCGCAAGCCGCCATCCGTTGTCGGCTCGATCCGGTCGAGCTTCAGGTCCTGGACGTCGACCAGATGCCGGGGCGTTTCGATTTCCAGCTTCATCAGTCGAGCAGGTTGGTGCCCCCGGCAAGGAACTTGGCTCCGGGCTGACGGGCAACAGCGGCAGCGGCTTGCGCCGGCGTCTTCGCGCGCTCATAGGTGAAGGGCTTCATGCCCCCATCTCCTTGACCGTAGCTCCCGCGACTTCCGCCATCGCCTCGGCTATGTTGGAATAGGCTCCGCAACGGCAAATATTGCCGCTCATTCGCTCGCGCATTTCAATGTCGGTTGGTTGCGGTCGCGCAGAAAGATCGGCTTGGACGTGGCTCGGCACGCCGCGCTTGATCTCGTCCAGCACCGCGACTGCCGAACAAATCTGGCCCGGCGTGCAATAGCCGCACTGGTAGCCATCATGACGCACGAACGCGGCCTGCATGGGATGGAGCTTGTCGGGTGTCCCCAGCCCCTCGATCGTCTTCACCTCGTCGCCCTGATGCTGGACGGCAAGGCTAAGGCAGGAATTGATCCGCTCGCCATTGACGATGACGGTACAGGCTCCGCATTGCCCGTGATCGCAGCCCTTCTTCGTGCCGGTGAGCTTCAGATGCTCGCGTAGCGCATCGAGCAGCGTCGTGCGCGTGTCGAGATTGAGGTCACGACGCTTGCCGTTGATGGTGAGTGATACCGGCATGATCGCAGGCGCAGGTGCCTTTGCGGGTTGTGCTTCCGCAGGCGGGGCCGCTGCCAGCGCAGCCGCTGCGGCGCTGCCAGCAAGGACACCGCGCCTCGACATTTCGATTTCCGACATCATCGCCGTCTCTCCCGTTACAGCTTGTTGTATAAATCGTCGGCGACTGGTTCGAGCCACGTCACGGACGTACCGTCCCGCGCTTCCGACACCGCCACATGCGTCATCACGCTATTTCGCGCCGCGCCATGCCAATGCTTGACGCCCGGCGAGATAAACACTGTGTCGCCCGTCGCGATCGGCTTCGCGGCCTCACCCTCGACCTGGACCCATCCGTGTCCAGCAGTGACGATCAGCAACTGTCCCAGCGGATGCGTGTGCCAGTTCGTATGCGCGCCTGGTTGGAACGTGACCGTAGCACCGCCAAGGCGCGCCGCGCCGGTGCCTTTGAAGGGCGATGCGACCGACACGCTGCCGGTGAAATAGTCGGCCGGCCCAGCCTTCGGCTCCTGCCCGGGACGGATAACTTGAACCTCTGACATGGTGGCAACCTCTTGTCTGGCGAACACCTTGCCTGCGACGCCGATGGCGGCATTCGCCTTTGGCCACCCTGCGTAGAAAGCGAGGTGAGTCAGGGCCTCAACGATCTGCGGCTGCGTTAGCCCGTTTTCGAGGCCACGTTGGACATGGAAGGCGAGCTGATCGCCATCACCGCCTGCGGAAAGCGCGGCGATGGTAACGAGGCTGCGGTCGCGCGGCGATAAGTCGGTGCGCCGCCACAAGTCGGCGAACACGACGTCGTTGGTAAGCTGCGCGAGCTTGGGGGCGATCGGGCCAAGCGTCCTGTTGACGGCCGCGGCACGCGCGGGATCGGAGCTGGAGAGCGGTGCAGTGGCCGGAGGCATCGTCGCAAGAGACCTTAGATCGACATCGCGTCCAGCAAATACCTTCTCGACCTCGTTCAAGGCCGACACGGCATTCGGCCACCCGGTATAGAAGGCAAGCTGCGTCACCATGCCGGCCACTTCGGACGGTTTGATGCCGTTATCGAGGCCACGACCAAGATGGCCTGTCATCTGCGCGGTTTTGCCGGTTGCAATTAGCACCGACAGGGTGACGATGCTGCGGTCGCGCGGAGTCAGCTCCGGCCGCACCCACACGTCGCCAAACAGCACCCGGTCGGTATAGCCGGCAAGCGCGGGAGCGATCGCCTGCATGTTCCTGGGCGCGACCGACGGACGCTCCTGCGCCTCGACCGGCACGGCCATCGCCAGCGCGGCAGCAGTTGCATAAGCGACCTTCATCGTCTCGTCTCCCATTCCGGTCCTCGACTAGGCTCAATTGCTGCCAGCGTTCGCCTTCACGGGTCGAACGAGGCGCGAGAATGTGAGCTGGGCCAAGCGCCACTTGCCAGCCTGCCTGTTGTAAACTTCCGTGACCATGAAGGGGTTGGTGACGGTGCGACCGCCCACCACCGCCTCCAGATCGAGGTCTTCCAACACGATCGCGGTGTTGCCGAACACCCGCACATCAACCGCGTAGATCGACGCCTTCTTGTACCAGATACCGCCGTTTTGAATGGTGGCGAGTTCCTGGGTCTTTCCCCAGGTTCCGCCCATGTGGGTGAACATGGCCCGATCGTCAAAGAGCGTCTCGAGAGAGTCGACCTTCTTGTCCGCCATCCAAGCCCATTTGGTCTTCGACAGGTCGATGACCTGCTGCTCTGTCGGGGTATGAGTGGCGGCCGTCTTGATAGTCTCGGCGGGAGGAGCCGGCGTTTGCTGCGCAAGCAAGGGCTGCATAGGCGGCACCGACAAGGCGACGGCACCTAGCAGGCAAAGCCGCTTCATTCCCTGGGTCGATCGAGTGTCCATCACAACTGCTCCCGTTTGAGTTTGAAAGGGCAGGCTGATGCCGTAACATCAGCCTGGCAATGACGATCAGAGCTTCCTTTCGCCGAGCCACTTCACCATCGCCGGATCTCGGTGGTCGAAGAAGCTGCTGGCGTTCTGATCGAGCTTGGCGATGGCATCGAGGTCGCCAGCGTCGAGGTCGAAATCGAAGATGTTGAAATTCTGCGCCATGCGCTCCTTGCGCACCGATTTGGGGATCGCGACGATGCCCCGGTCGGTCAGCCAGCGAAGCACGACCTGGGCGATGCTCTTCCCATGCTTGTCGGCGATCGGCTGCAACACCTCGTTCGTGAACAGGCCGTTCTTGCCCTCCGCGAATGGTCCCCATGCCTCTGGCTGGACGCCGTATTCCTCAAGGATCTTCACCGCATCGGTCTGCTGGTGAAAAGGGTGGATCTCGATCTGGTTGACCGCCGGCTTCACCTCGTTATGCAGCACGAAGTCCACGAGGCGATCGGGATAGAAATTGCTGACGCCGATCGCACGAATGCGTCCGGCCCTATGCAGTTCCTCCATCGCGCGCCACGCGCCGTACACGTCACCATAGGGCTGATGAATCAGCCATAGGTCGAGATAGTCGAGCCCGAGCTTATTAAGCGACCGCTCGAAGGCAGCCTTTGCCCCCTCGTAGCTGGCATCCTGCAGCCAGAGCTTGGTGGTAACGAACAACTCGCTTCGATCGATGCCGTGGTTCTTGATGGCGGCGCCAACCGCCTCCTCGTTACCGTAGGACGCGGCTGTATCGAGCAGGCGATAACCGACGTCGATGGCATCGCGGACGCTGCGCTCGCATTCTACGGGATCAGGCACCTGAAACACGCCGAACCCGAGGATCGGCATCTTCACGTCGTTGTTAAGAGTGACACTGGGAACGTTGCTGGTCATGGGCTTGGTCCTCGTTCGGTTCAGCGATTCACGAACTGCTGATGCGAAGCCGCATAGCGCTCGCCTTGGACTTCGATCCCCGACAGGGCGTCAGCCATGCGCACCATGTCCTGATCGGTCAGCCCCAGATCGGCACTGCCCAGGTTTTCCTCTAGCCGGTGGAGCTTGGTGGTACCAGGGATGGGCACAATCCACGGACGCTGTGCAAGCAGCCATGCAAGCGCGACCTGCGCGGGCGTGGCCTCCTTCTCGCTGGCGATCGTCGTGACCAGATCGACGAGCGCCTGGTTCGCCGCCATCGCATCGGCCTGGAAGCGCGGCACAGTGCTGCGGAAGTCATCGGCCGCGAACGTCGTGCCCGCCTTCAGCTTGCCGGTGAGGAAGCCCTTTCCGAGCGGTGCGAACGGCACGAAGCCGATCCCCAGCTCTTCGAGCAGTGGCAGGATCTCTGACTCCGGCTCGCGCCAGAACATCGAATACTCGCTTTGAAGTGCGGCCACGGGCTGCACCGCGTGGGCGCGACGGATAGCGTCCGGTCCGGCTTCCGACAGGCCGAAATGCTTGACCTTGCCTTCTGCGATAAGGTCGCGAACCGTTCCAGCTACGTCCTCAATCGGCACATTGGGATCGACGCGGTGCTGATAAAAAAGGTCGATGCGATCGGTACGCAGCCTGGACAGCGCCTCGTTCGCGACCTGCCGGATACGCTCGGGACGACTGTTCAAGCCATCACCCGGTTTGCCGTTCTCGAATCCGAACTTTGTAGCGATGACCACCTGATTGCGAACCGGCGCCAGTGCTTCGCCGACAACCTCTTCATTGTCCCCGGGCCCATAGGCTTCGGCCGTGTCGAAGAAGGTAACGCCGCGATCGTACGCGGCGCGGAGTAGTGAAACCGCTTCTGTGCGATCGGTAGCTGGACCGTAGCCAAAGCTAAGACCCATGCATCCAAGCCCAAGAGCCGATACCTCAAGGCCGCTGCGGCCTAATACGCGCTTCTGCATCATCAAAATCCTCGTTCGGCCCATCGTCACAAGCGGGGCTAGGATGATCAAAAGGTAGCGCGAAGCGGTTCTGATAATTAGACAGGGCAAATCGCTTGGGTCTATGACATGAAGTCATGAAACTTGATCGGTTAGGCTGGCTATGAAACGTGAAGAATTGGGCAATCTCGCGATGTTTTTGGCCGTCGCGGAAGAACGTAGTTTTACCAAAGCCGCAGCAAAGCTCGGAATTTCGCAATCTGCGCTGAGCCATACGGTGCGACGTCTGGAAGCCAGATTGGGGCTGCGGTTGCTCACCCGCACGACACGCAGCGTCGCCCCCACGGAGGCCGGTGAACGTCTGATTGAGACGCTGCGACCTGCATTCGATACGATCGATGACAAGCTGGCGACGCTGACGGAGCTTCGCCAACGTCCCGGAGGAACTGTTCGAATTACTTCCAGCGCTCATGCGGCGCGTGCGGTGCTGTGGCCGGTCATCAACCGCCTGACGGGCGAAAATCCTGACTTGAACATCGAAGTCAGTATCGAGGGTGGCTTCGTAGATATCGTTGCCGATCGATATGATGCTGGGGTTCGCCTTGGTGAAGCGTTGGAACAGGACATGATTGCCGTGCCAATCGGTCCCAAACTCCGAATGGCTGCATTCGCTTCTCCATCATACCTGGCTCGCGAGGGAACGCCCTTGACGCCTTATGACCTGGCAAACCACAATTGCATTAGTCTGCGCATGTCTTCGTCCGGCGGACTATATGCCTGGGAATTTGAGCGCGGGGGCAAAGAGCTGAGAGTTAAGGCTGAGGGTCAGTTAGTATTCAACGATGCGCAGCTCATCATAACAGCAGCGCTTTCCGGACATGGCATTGCCTTCATGATCGAGGATCATGTTCTCAATCACTTTTCTGACGGATCCCTTGTTCGGGTGCTCGACGAATGGTGCGAGCCTTTCGATGGATATTATCTGTATTACACCAGTCGCAGACAGCCTTCTCCTGCGTTCCAGATCGTGCTTGAAGCGCTTCGCTACCGGTCCCAATGATGTTCTCGCCTCTCGATTAAATGGCGCGTTTCGCTACGACCTGACTATGAGGGGTGATGGGAAACGGCAGCTTCGTCCCACCATGCGGCGTTCCGCATCCGGCTGCGAACGAGCTTGGCGAAGGCCGTGATCATCGGAGTGAGACCCATCATTGTCCTGGCTGAAGCTAGGCCGATCAGAGTTTTGATGCGGCCGCGCTCCTTTTGCCGAACCCGGCGGCCCTCTCGGCAAGATCAGGACCTGGACGGACAAGCCGATCGACGAGAACGGCATCCGTTTGAGCCCGCGCACGATCCCGTGAAAATTGCAAAGCACCGATCGTGCTCCGCCGCGGCGCCGATAAGAAACCTTTAGATCGAAGCGATGCGTGCCCGATCAGGATCGAGGATGCGCAAACGGCCTCATTACTAATTCGTGCGGATCTGTGTTGAAGCGCGGTACGGACGGTAGGAGGACGAAGTAATTCTAAGTCTCAAAGTCAAACGCTACGGACGATAATTCTTCAGATAAAGCGTGCGCTTTATCGTTTCGTCCAGGAAGCAATTACTATAAACGATTGCGGAGGCCGTGCCTCCGCCAAGTTCATCCATAGCCGCATGGCAGGTACTCTCGCGCTCTTCGAGCCAGGAACGCTGCAGCCCGCGCAACGTGGCTTTTCGTGGCGCGTTGAGCCCGCCCATGACCACTTTGTACGTGTGGTTAAGGCGGGCATCCTGGCGTATATTTTCGCGGCCTAGGCAATCCATAACGCCAGCGGTGACACCTTGTGCCGCGTCGCCGCTTTTCATGCAGCGATCGAACAAAGGTGTGTAGGCCGCCGAAACCTCGGCGTCAGACTGCGCGAGCACCGGCATCGCAGCGATCGTGCCTGCGGCGACGATTGCGATTGCCCAAACTTTCATCATGACCGCCTCAGTCGTTCTGCCATCTTGCCTCAAACTAGCACTAAATTGAAAGATGGCTATATTTTTATTAATCGCTGTGTAATTATCGGTATTCCTGACTCTAGGCTTCCCGCCAGTTTGCCATTGCCCTAGTCGTCGTCGCAGCCGCAGGTGTGGGCCAAGTTCCGACCCCACCGCCGCCCACCCCACCCCAACCCAACCGGCCGGATCATGCCCGGCATTGCCGAACTTGGCGTTACCATGGAGCGCGGGCCACGCTCTCGACAAAGCTGAGGAGCATCGCGAAGCTGGGCGTCAATGGCGCGAGGCTATCGATCTGCGCATCGCGCTGATCGGAATCGACAGTTCGCAGATGGCCACACTAGCGGTTTTCAAACGAGGAAGGACACGTATTCTTTCATTGCGTTTCGAGACGCCATAGCGGATTACTTTGTCGGGTCCCAGTTCTCGGGCAAATCTTCGAATCCTTCGAGTGCGTAGCCTTTATAGCTTGACCCCGTCAGCTCTTCACGATCGCACCGCATAAAGGTTGTCTCGTAACTGTAGCTTGTGATGATCTGGCGGATTTTCAGATCCGGCCGGCGGAAGCTCCAGCCTTCGGTCACCTTGTAAGTCGCAATCTTTGGCGAAGTGGCGACGACGCCAAGGCTATCAATCAGCGTCTGGCTGCTTCCGTCATCGACGCGAATCGGCCTGCGATCTGCTTTTTTCAAGTCTGCCCGATACCGATCTTTCAGGAACGCCAAGCATTTTGCGAAGCTGGAAAAGCGGCGCGATTCCATTGGTGAGGGGGGTAGCTGGCCACTAGCCAATACCGGTGAAACGCAGTTGGCCATCGCGACCATGCCGACAGCACAGTGACGATAGCCATTCATTCCGGCCTTCTTTGTCATCAAATTAGATCGAGGAACGCCCATCTTGAAACCTCCCTCCATGGCAGCTGGCCGGTCGCGGCACCCAAAATAGTGGCACCAATCGCGATCAACCGGCTGCTTCCCAGGCATCAGCGATACAAACTTACCCAGCCGCAATCGGCACAGCGGGATAATCTTCAGCATCCGAAGGGCACTTGCCTTGTTTCATGAGGCTGGGCGTGCCCGGTTCGAACCATTGCGAAGACTGGAAGTCTTCATCGTAGCCCAGCCCGCCGTATATACATACTTCGGGTTCCGACCCATCGGGTGCGAGCACTACAGCCCAGTTCCTATAGTCCTCGGCGTGGTTCTCGCCGCCCCATATCAGCAACCGGCCGCCCTTGACGCGTTTGATCGGGATCCCCAGTTCGCCGTCCTTGTATCGGACGACCGCACGAACCTTCGCGTCTGGCACCGAAGCGGCGATCGCGGCCTTCACCACCGGGTTATCAAGGAAGCGATGCCCCTCCACGACGTCGAAGGGATACTTGCCAATGTAAGGCGTCAGATCGACCGCAGGCGCGATGGAGGGCTGGACGACGAGAGTGGCGTTCGGCGTGGCGGTCTTCGCCGTGATCTCGGGGCCTTGGGTTTGTTCATCGGACGTGCCTGCCGTCTGCCTGCATCCTGCAAGGGCCAGCAAAGCCAAGCCCGTCAAAGCAACCACCTTCATGTCTTCTCCTTGTCTTCATTTCGCTCCAGCTGCCGGGGGTAAGTTGCCGGCCTTACTCAGCCGCCAGCAGCCATTCTTCCATGCGAAGTCGTAGGACTTTGGCATGCCGATCCTGCGCACAAGGGTTCGGCCGTTGCCTTCGCCGTCATCCTGAAAAATCCCGGGCTGGTAAGTTAGACGACAACCCTTGCCGGGCAAGTCCGTCACGTCGACGGCAAGTTCGCGGAAACGCTTGTTTGGATCTGGATTGGACAACGCGACCGAGGACGGATCGAGGTTAGCATAATCGACTTTGCCGATCCGGAAAGGCTCAGAGGGCACGTCGCGGTAGCGGGCACGCACTGCGCCGGAGGCGATGAAGGCTTCCAAAAATTCGTAGAACTCACCTCGCCGGCAGGCGCTGGTCGCCTCCCTCAGAAATTCCTCGGTTTCGGCAGGCGAGGTCGGCTCAGCAGTGGCGGAATACGCAGAACCCGCGAGCATAATTGACGCGCTTGTGCAGATGGATATCCGGCGGAACGCTGAATGTCGCATAGGGCCCTCTGACTGTCCGTACGGGAAGGAAGACTATCCAAAAATAATCAATGTGCAATTGTAATTTGAACGGCGATTAATTTTCGGTATGGTGATGTCCAATCCAGCATTTTGGCAACGGAAGAAATTACGATGGTTTCCTGCAAGCCTGTGGCTTGCGCCGCGCTCGGCGCGGCTCTTGCTATCCTCGCTCCGGGCGTTCAGGCGCGGGAACCGACTGCCAAGCAAGTCGCCGCTGTCGATACCGCCGTCGCGCGGCTTGGCGAAGCGATGCGAAAAGCGGACGCTCTTGAAAAGCAGGGCCGCTTTGTGGACGCCGAGCCTGTTTGGCGCGATGCGCTAAACCAACGACGGCGCCTATTGGGAGAGCGTGATCCGATGGTTGCAGCGGGCATGCAGCGGCTTGCGCGCAACATCGAAATCCAAGGCGACTACAAGCGGGCAGAGCCAATGCGCCGCGCCATTCTAAAACTGCTGCAGACAGATGCGGACTCCGCGCCGATTGTACCGGAGGCCTACTCGGCGCTGGGCTACAACCTGACCATGCAGGGCAAGCTGCATGAGGGCGCGGCGCAAAGCTATAAGGCGCTGGAACTCTTACGGACGGCGGGCAAGGCAGAGGCGCCCGAAGCGGCGCACGCCCTATCGATCGTCGGGCTGACCCTCGACAAGCAGGGGCTCCCCGCCAAAGCCGAGCCGTTCTATCGCCGCGCGCTCGATATCCGGCGTCAGGAGTTGGGCGAGAACGATCTGGATACCGCGACAAGCTACAACAATCTGGCGGCGGCGCTGAGCGGGCAGGGACGCTTCGCCGAAGCGCAAGGTTTGTTCGAGACGGCGCTGGCCATCCGCGAGGCGGATGGCACGGTGCCGGATTTGGTCGCCCAGAATGCACTCAACATTGCGCTCAATCTCGATAGTCAGGGCCAGTCCGGCAAGGCGAAGATGATGTACGGCATCGCGATCAATATGTGGACGAAGCTGTATGGCGCAGAGCACGTCACGACCGCCAGCGGCTATAACGGTCTGGGGATGAACTACTACCGCCAAGACATGTTCTCGATGGCGGCTGTGCAACTAGGCCAAGCCCTGAAGCTGCGCGAAGCGGCACTCGGGCGCTATCATCCCGACACGGCGGAAAGCTACGGCAACCTTGGCATGGCGGAGCGGGCGATGGGTCATGAAAAGGAGGGCAAGGCGCTGATTGCCACGGCGATCGAAATAGACGAGCGCACGCTGGGCGCGAACCATCCGTCCACGCAGGCCCTGCGCAAGGCGCTCGCCTCGGCGCCGCCGGTGCTCAAGACCGAATCGGTGGTGGTGGATTATTGAGGGCTTCCTAAGCCGGACCTAAGCAGCCTGGGGGGCGACGCGCGGTTAATTCGGGCCTACGAAAAAGTACCCGACGGACAGCGATCGGTTGCGGCCGCAGTAACCCGGTTTGTTGTCACTCTGCGTGATTGTCAGCGGCGGTCTGGTGCGGACCAGTGAGATGGCTGGCCGTCGGCTCAGTGATCTGTGCGGTCCAGCGGCCATGTGCATCGCTGGCGGTGTTGCCCTGGGCATCGCAGACCCGGCGCCCGACCGACGGTTCTGACGTGTTCGCCGCGAACGAGGCGGTTCCGGACAGGCGACGGCGGATCTCGCCGGAAACGTTACGCCACTTGCCGATCAATCCGGCGGGCGGGGACAGCCGGATCGCGTTAGGAAGGCAAGTCGGCGGCGCAGGGTACTGGCGAGGTCCTTGGCCGAACGCGGGCCCATGCAGGTGTCGTCGCGGCGGCCAGTCATGAACCATTGCTGATCCTGGTTCAGCAGCTTGGCGGAGGCGCTGTCGAACTGTGTCAGCAGCCTCCTGTACCGTGCGGCGATCTGGCGGTCGAGCGAGGCCAGCCCAGAATTGCGCAGATCAGCTTCTTGTTGCACGAGGACGCCTTGCGGCAATCGAACGAGGGCGCGGCGGCCAGGCAGGGTTGACGGTGGGCAGCAGGCGGCAACGCCGATGTCCGCACATGCGCTCAGCATCCGGACGGGCATGATCGCTCCTCCAGGATCGAAAGGCACCTTCATGAAGATGAAGTGGTCATATAGAACGATGTTTCGTAATCTTGCGGCCACCACGCCCTGCAAAAATGATCGCTGTCGATTTTTAATTTGAACGGCGATCATTTTACGCTAGGTTGCCCCCGTTATCATGGATATCGAAGAGGTTCGACATGGCTTTCGCTAAGCATGCCGCCGCCGCCGCCGTCATGCTGATCGCGTCGACCTTCAGAGGAACGGTTTCTGCCCGCGCGGAAGAGGTCACCCAGATCCATGCAACGCTGAACGGCTTGTCGCGGGCCGACCTTGCAGGGCCGTCACCGCGTTTCTTGGCTATGCTGGAGCGGTGGTTTCCCAAGTACACTGAGCAGGGTCCCTGCGGGCCCGGCGCCGACCTGATATCATCAGATGCCGTCTGCGAATGGCGTGCGCCGGGGGCGAACACCAGCGGCGCGATCCTGCCGGACATGTTCGTGTCGCTGTCTCGCCGCAAGCTCGACAGCGTCGTGTTCTGGGGCGAAATGCCGCTCAACACCCGCAACTGGCAATGCAAGCGGGTGCTAAACAGGGAAGTCTCCACGATCTGCATCTCGCTGGTAGTGCCGGCCGAGCAGCGCACGCGGCTGATTGCGGACTGGGAAGCGCTGCTCGCCCGTATCGCGCCGGGCGCGTAACACCGACTTATGTATCTTTGCATCCGACCGGAAAGGAACCGCAATGAGAATGCTTCAATTGGCGCTGCTGGCGGCCGCCGCAGCGCCGATATCCGCCGTTTGGGGCGCTGCGCCGCCGCAGCACGACTGGAATACGTACGGCAATGCGCGGTTTGAATTTCTGATCTGCTTCCCGGCGGACCTGCTGACCCCGCAGCCGGAGGCGGACAACGGCGACGGGCGCGTGTTCGTTGCGGCGGATGGAACGCGACTGGAGGTATGGGGCACCTTCAATGCGCAAAACCTCACGCCCGCGCAGGTGCTGGCGGCGGAAACCGCGCACATCACCGGTGAGCATGGAACGATCACCTACAAGGCGTCGAAGCCGGGCTGGTACGCCTTGTCGGGAACAATGGATGGCAAGGTGTTCTACCAGCGCGGCCTGTCCGATACGGTGCGCTTCGCCAGCTTCCGGTTAGTCTATCCCAAGGCGGCTGCGGCCACCTGGAATCCTGTCGCCGCCCGCATTTCCGAGTGCCTGAAGGGAGCGAAAGGAACATGATCGGGCTGAGCAGAGCGGGCGGCGCGGCGATGGCACGCGTCCTCGCGGGGCTTCTGCTGGCCGGTCAGGCCTTGCCTGCCGCAGCCGTCGTGGCTGCGCCCGATCCATCAAGCGAGGCCCCGGCGAGGCAGACCCAGCCGATGGACGATCCGGCATGGCTGGCGCAGTGCGTGAAGAAGGCGGAAGCCGAGGGCGAAGGCACCACGTTGGGCTGGGGGCACTGTATGGTCGACCACCGCGAAGCGCTCAAGACCGCGCAGGCGGGGATCGTGGCGCGCATTGGCAAGGCCCTGGAAGGCAAAGGCCCTGCCGGAACCGATTACTCCCGCGCGGCAGCCTCTTTCGCCGAGGCGCAGCGGCACTGGACGGCCTTTGCCGAGGCCGACTGCGGTATCATCGACGATGTGTTTGGCTATGGCACTGCGCAAGGGCTGGCGGGGGAGGATTGCGTGATCGCGCACTACCAACGCCGCAACGAGGAATTGCGGGAATTGGAGAAAGCCTACTTCAGCAGCACAAGCGATCCATAAGGACCAGCATGCAATGAAGATAGGACAATGGTTGCACGCGCTGATCAGCCGCAATTTCGAAGGCAGCGGAGCAGATGGCAAACCGACCGGGCGCATTACGGCGGAGCGCCTGGACGCTATATTCTCATACGCCAGAGGTACGACGGTGGAATCGATCGGCGCGCTGCACCATGCCCCCCGTCGTCTGAAGTTTAACCTGCATTTTCATCCCGACCCGTTCGAGATCGACATGCGCTGTGCGGATGCCCTATCGCCGCGACGAGATCATCGTCCATCCCGCTCACCTTGCCTTTTCGTACATGCCCTGCTTTGCCAAAATCTCGCTGGTGGATGGCTGCGTGCAATACCGCTGGAGCGAGACCGGGCAGGTGCGCTGTTATGACTGCCCGTAACCCGGGATTCCGCGCGGATCGCACTGACCGACGATGCCTTCGAGCTGTGGGAGGCTAACCAGGAGGAACGGCGCATCGCGGACGCCGCCCGCCCAGTTCATGCCGGTCCCGTCGACCGGACCGTCCCGATGGCACTCATCCGCCATTACATCGCGCATGCCGATCCACATTACCTGTTCGATGTGCTCGCCAGACACCGACGAAATCGTGCTGTGGGTCGACCGCGGCGAGGAGGAGGATGAGATCGCGACAAAATGCCCAGCCTTGCTGGGCTTGCCGGCGCTGTCCGCGCGCTTCGATGACTTGTGGCTGGAGATCACGCGCGGAGGGGCGCTTACGCGCATTGATTACGGAGGCGGGGATGCCGACCGCGCCGAGACTCTGGCAGCGCTTGCCGAGGTGCTCCGCCTAGACTTCGAGCTGCACAATTGCAAGGACAGTCAGGGCAATAGCGATGCCGCATTCCTGCCTTTGCCGCGCACCGACTGGGAGATGCTGGAACGTGACTACCCCGCGGAGGTGGCCCGGCTTTTCACGCCGGCAATGGCAACATTGAAGATCTTTCGATAAAGGAATGGCTGTGGTTCGTGTACGTTTTCTCGCTTTGACCTTGTGCCTTACTGCCGCGCCTGCCGCTGCATCCACCACCCCTGATCGCCAGTCAGCCATGACTGCGGAGGCGGACAGGGTAGCGGCCACCCTCGATCCAGTTTCCGCCGAGGTGCTACGCGGTAACCAGAGGGCGTGGAAAATTTGGGCACAGGCGCTCGCAAAAAGAGCGGCTGTCATGGTGCGGGAAGGCAAGGCAAGCGCGCAGGATCTGGAGGAGGTGACGGCATCGCTAAAGGATCAGCGACACCAGTTCCTCTCCAGCATCCGGCCCGGCGACTGGCAGGGCATGAAAGGCGGCTGGAGCGATGGGATGAAGGAAGTCCTGCTCGACCTGAACGATAGAGGCCATGCCAAGATAGTCAGCATTTCCCATACCCTTGATAGAGGCAAAGGTATCTGCGTCATCGAGGGATCTGCGGCTTCGGCGGGTGATGGCATCGTAGTGACGCCAACAGATAGCTCAGGCCATGTCATCCTTATACGCCGCCTCGGTATCGCGCTGGCGATCGAGGACGAGAGCGTGCGGCCGGGCAGTTTGGCGCCCTACTGCCAGCTCGGCGGTGCGCTGGTGGGACAGTATTTCCGCATCGAGGGGGCCGACAAGGTCGTACCCTGGCTGCTTTACTGAAAGCGTCAGGGCACGGGGAGAGTGCGGCGCTTGAGTCCTTCCGGGGTGTTGGCAGCGGTTGCAATCATGACTTTGCGCAGACAACTGCTTTCCATGTCCCTCCCGCTCGGCAGCCCGCCCTCCTGCCGATCGAGCGTGAAGGTCATGATGCGCCCTTCCGGCCCGCGATAGAGCGGGTAGCCCGGGCCACCATCGGTCACGAACGTCTGGGAAACGGTGGTGAGGTCCTGCCACCCCGCACTCTTCGCCGCTGCCGCCAACCGTGCGGCGGTCAGGCAGCCATCGGGGCCGGTTGCGCCGTTCTTAGTCTCGAGCGTCAGATCGATCTCGACATCGAGCTTGTCCAGGCCGACGAGCCGGCGCGGATCTGCGCCAGTCTCGAAGACGGCGGGCTGGTCGTCGCCGAGCGGGAAAGCCGCCTCACGGACGGCAATCAGCATCTTCCAGTCCTTACCACTTGCCATTGTCGCATACGCAGTCATGCGGCGTTCGCTGCGGATCGGCTTGATCCCCGGAAGCCCGAAACTCAGTGCCAAGCCGACATGCTCTATGCGAGTGCCGCTGGCACGCTCGATCAGATGTGCGATGCGCCCGCCCAGATCGGTTTCGTCGTAAGGGCAGGTCGCGGTACCTAGCGCCTGCGTCTCCAGTTCGGCGCTGGGCATGTCCGAACCGGGGCGGCACAAAGTCAGCCGCGTGGCCGGTTCGGGCTGCGCGACCGCCGCAGGGGCCCAAGCTGCAAGCAGGACAGCGACAAAAACGGGGGCAATCTTGCGCATGGGTCTGAATCTCCATCGTGGCGAGGGGAAGGTGCGACATAAATAGACATCAGTCAATTATATATTGAACATTGATTATTTTGTGGCAAGTTAGGTTCCTGACCCAAGATGCGATCAAGGAAGGACCGTTCATGACCGTCACGAATCTGGGCTACGCCATCGCTCTGGCCCTCGCGGCAACCACGGTTGCATCGGCTCATGCGGCCGAGCGTGGCGACCCGTCGTTGGATTGCGCTGCAGCGTACATGGACGAGGTATCGCGCGCGATCTGCGCTGACCCGGCAAGCGCTGCGCTTGACCGCAGGATCACGGCTCGCTTCGAAACCGTGCGCCGGGACCTTCCCGAAGATGCAGCCATGGCGCTCGCCGATGACCAGCATTACTTCGAGGAACTGCGCGGCCTCGCCTATCGGGCCTCGGGCGGCAACGCGGCAGCCTTGCAGGCGGTGCTGGCTGAGCGTGCGGCGTTTCTTGACGCGGTGGTTCTCGGCGGGCCCGAGTTGCGCGCGGGAACCTGGCGCAACTTCACCGGAACAGTCGCGGTGACTGACGACGGCAGCGTGATGATCGTTGAGGCGCAGCCTGCCTACGGGCAAAGCATATGCCGGGTTACCGGCAGCCTGGGAGCATCAGCGATGGCGGGCAAGGTGACGCTGCACGGGCAACCCCGTCGCAGCGTGAGGCTTGAACGGTTTGGCACCGTCATGGTCGTCACCGACAGCGCCATGTCGGCCGAAAGTCCCTGCGCGCTGGGCGGTGAGCCATTCTTCCGGGTCGCCGTTCAGCCTGAGGCGGACGGCGTCACGGAACCGTGAAATCCTCGCATGGAGGCAGCGGCACGTTGGGTCGGTAGGCGTGGGCCGCAGCATTAAAAGTATAGCGGCGACTGTACGTACAGATCTTGTCGGTTTCCTCGACGAGGTCCGTTTGGGTTAGCGCAGGCATCTCCAGCGAGTCCGCCTGACGGCTCACCCCGCGCGGAAAATTGGTGGCCTTCACCACCAGGATAAGGTCGGGCATGCCGCTTTGCGTGCCCCCGTGAGTGCTGGGCGCCGACGCCAGGGTGCTCGTCAGAGTATATTGATCGGCGCAGGCATCGAGTCGCTGCTTCATGTCTTTTTCGTCAAAGCAGGCCCGGATAGAGATGTCGCTGCTGTAGGGCGCCTCCATTACTGCGACCGGTTCACTCCCCTGCTTTTGGCCCAAGCGCACGAGCATCAGGCGTTGAAAGATCACTTCAGCATTGCCGCCGGAATACATTTTGCTGCGCTGCACGCCGACCCCGACGAGTACGCCGCTGCCGTCGCTCAGGCGCAGCACCGAGGGAAGGGGTCGGAACCGATCGTCGTCCTGCTCCTTCTTCGCGGTCCATTGCGCGACGGGCTTGCCTTTGCGAGTGACAACGAAGGCACCTTCTGGCGTGCCGGTGACACACAGGCCGCCTTCTTCGGTGCAGAGCGGGGCGTCCTTGCTGGCCTGCGTCAGCGCCTCGAAGCTTTGACCTATCGCAGTTGGGGAGGCGGCAAGGGCGGCGGCCATCATCAGGATAGGGGGCATGGGTTTACCTCAAACTGCTTTGGGGAAGAAATGTGGCTCACTCGAAATTCGGGCCGACCGGCAGGCCGTCCACGTAAACTTGGCGGCGTGTCACGGTGCGCACTTCCACCTTGCCGGTGGCTAGACCATTTTCGATCTGGCGGTTCTGTTCTGCGGTGCGCACCGGATTACGCTCATTGGGGCCCCAGGCTCCGTTGCTCAGATGGTAGCGCGTCGATCCATTGTTGGTCACAATCACCGCCTCTCGACTGCCCGGTGTGTACCAGACCACGCAGGTGGCGCTGGTGTAGCAGGCCGAATAACTGCTGAGCTGGTCGTAGAGAGCGGCAGGTAATTGCGCGCCGCGGGGAAGAACGATGAGATGATCGCGATTATATGGTTGCGGCTTGCCTTCTGCCAACTGGCGTGGTTCCAGCGCATAACGGCTGTTTTCCTTGAGCGCATAAGCGGCCGCAGTGCGGATCTCCTTCGTGCGGCCTTGCTTCGCCAGCCGGGCCACGGCGTCTTTACCGGCCCGGCCGAAATCGAAGCGCAGTGCGGCCCAGTCGAACTGCTTAAGCGGAACGCGGCCGCTTTCCAGCATTGCCACCTGATCGCGCGCGGACATCGCGCCGAAGTTGAGCAGCGGGGTGGCCAGCACCAGCGCCAGCACCGCAAGGCCCATCGCAAGTGCAGGTTGGCGGCGCGCAGGTACGGCGCTGCACCAAGCCGGCGATGCGCCAGCGTGACGATGTAGGCGAGGCCGTAGGCGCAGGCGATGCCGGAGAAGATCACCGCCCACAGCCGGTCGGGTGTCAGGCCGTACTGGTGGAGGCGCAGGCCGATCGAGAGCGCGGCGATCAGTGCCAGCGGCAGCATGCACACCCCTAGCGCGCCGACGCTTGCGCGTAGCAGGGGGCTGCGCGCTTCGTGCGGCTGTTCCTCGCCAATCACCGCGTTGGCAAGGCAGAGCGCGCCGACGATGCAGCTCAGCAGGATCGGACTTGTCGAGCGCGTTGCGCCCCACAAGGGTGCAAGGCCGGTGAACGGGATCGCCGCGAGGAAAACTAGCAGGCCGATCGCCAGCAATGGCGCGAGGACCGAGAGGATTGTCGTCACCACCCGCTGCATGAGCGCAAGGATATGGTCGCGGTCGCGCAGCATGGCGATGCCCGCGCCCAGCGCGGCGCCGCTCAGCGTCAGCATCATCCAGGCATCGTTCAGCAGTTCGGCAAGGATCACGATGCCGATCAGCTTGAACAGCTGTCCCAGCAGCGTCGCCATTGCCCAGACCACGCCAACGAAGGCCCATGCTGCCAGCCACAGCACCACGTCGCCCCAGGCGTGGCGATATGCCTCGGGATAGGGGATCGCGCGGCTCAGCGGCCCCTCGGACGGCTGCGCCCCGCGCCAGGCCTGGAACAGCGGGGTGCAGATCGCCACCGCCAGCGCGGCACACGCTACCCGCCAGGCATCCTCGCCTTCACCGAACGGACCGTTGAAGTAGACCGTCAGCCCCACCAGCGCGCCGCCGACAATCGCGAAAGCGATGTTCCAGCCCAGTTTCCCGCGTTCGACCACGAAGCCGAGCAGCACGGCGGCGATCGCGATGAAACTGGCCGCCGCCGCCCGCAGGTCCGCGTGATCGAGGTTCGGCAGGTACTTGTCCGGCCGGATGATCCAGTAGATTAGCAGACCGGACAGTCCGCCTAGCAGTGCAAGGCCCCAAGCACGCAGCGGCCAGGTTGGGTTTTGCGTTTCATCCGGTCCAGCAAAAATGTTCATGGCCGTTTTCGAGGCTCCGCTTGTCTGGTGATCTGCGACCGCCATGCCGCTTTGCCATGGAACGTTGCCGTGCAATCCGTCTTCGGCACCAATATGCCGGCCAAATATACATCGATCAATTCATAATTTGATCGATGTTCAAAAAATTCAAGAATAGAAAGGCACCCGGCTTAAGACATAGGTGCCGTTCTTGGGCGAGAATACCAGCTGGTTGGCGAATTCCGGTGAATCCAGCAGGTATTCGCCCTTGACGATCGGCCCGGGGGCCTCGCCGTCATCGCTGCCGGGTTTGAAGGCGCGGACTTTGCCAGCACGGATCGCGGCGATCACGGAAGGGGTGAATATCTGGTCGTACCGGACGAGGAACTGCGCGCGCGTGGCGGCGCTGCGGTCAACCTCGCCGCCCGCGAAGTCCTTGAACGGCAGGGCAATCATTGCAGCGACCTTTGCCTTGTCTCCGGCCAGAACCGCAGCTCGGAAGCCTGCGAAGAAGCGGTCGAAGCCCTGCCGCGCCGGGGCGGCGATGGCCTGCGGGGCGGGAAGCGCCGGCGTAATCGAGACGGCTAGAGCAAGCGCGGCGGTGGTCATTCGGTAGTGCATGGCAGGCTCCTCACATCGATTCGTCAGTCATCGCGGACAACTGCCAGCAGTCGCCGACCGGCTGGAATTGGTAGCGCAGCTGATACCCGGTATCCGGCTTGGCCAGCACGACCTCGAACTTTCCGCCGCCTTTGGGGGCGGTGCGCATTTCAAGCCCATCGCGGCGGCGCTCCGCACCCAGCGGCATTATCGGAAAGCCGAGCGCCGCCTTGGGCAAACTTGACGTAACCATGCGCGGCTCCGGCTCAGTTTCCGCATCGATCCGGCCGGAAGACAGCGGATCCGCGACATGGGCGCGCTGAATATCCGCGTTGGCGGCGAACGCTGCGAGGAAGGTGTTGAAGCTCCTGCCGGGGCAAGCGGGCGCCGCAGCCATTGCGGGCGCGGCGGAGATGGCGCCGGCCAGTGCTGCGATCATCAGGGAAGTTCGAATCATTGGGGGCTCCGTCATCGGGTGGAATCGGTTTGATAGGCGTGGCTGGCGGCACTGAAGCGCCACACCGAGCCGTCGGCGGGCTTGGCGCGCCGCGCCTGGCCATCAGGTCCGGGCAGCGTGCCTGTCTGCGTGGACTGCAGTTCCGGCCATCCCGCCACGGTCTTGCCGGTCAGCGCCAGCTTGCCCCAGGAGCGATAGCATTTCTCCGGCGCGGTTTCCCGGTCACAGTCGTTCCAGTTGTCGGAGGCATCGACGATCTCGCCGCCGAAGGACCACGTGCCGGGCTTCGCCGGGTCGGAGCGGAACAGCACATGGCCATGCAGGTTCACGCCGCCGCCAGCCATCGTCACGGTGGGATAGCCGACCAGTGCGCTGCCGCCCTGCAGAGGCTGTTCCAGGTAGGCGGCATCGCCGTCGTCGTCGGACATCGAGGGGTTGCCGGTATTGTTGACGTAGACCTCGCCCAGATCGATCTGCCGTCCTATCAACGTCCAGGCGTTGTCACGCAGTCCGTATGTGACTTGTGCGATCGGCATCTTCGCGGTCGTGCCCAACAGGTCGCTGACGCCATCGCGCGGGCGGCCTATGGCGACCACGGTGTACGTCTTCAGGCCTGTTAATTCGGTGGTGAAGCTGAACCAGTAGGACCATTCCCGGCCGCCGAGTGTGCAGGCTTGGTCTTCCGCCACTGAGCGGCATACCGCACCTATCGCCTGGTTATAGTCGGGCGGGAAGGGATCGCGCGCGGCCCGTGCGAAGGCCGAAGGCGCACTGGATGAAAGCATGAAGGCGACAAGGCCGAGCGTACCACTCATCACAGGCTTGGTGATCGCGTTTCTGGTCATGGGCGCCTCAGTTCATGGCGTTCAGGAAGGCTCGCCAACTGGCTGCCCAGTGCGCGCGGTGCGCCGGGGTGGCGGACTGGACGCTGCACACGTTCAGGAAGTTGTCCGGATTGACCGGATCGACCGGCTCGCAGGCCCAAATCTGCGCGTCGAGCTGGCGCGGCCAGGATGTGACCACACTGACGAGCGCGTGGTCCTCGATGCCAATGAGCAGGTCAAAATCCTCCTCGTTGTCGTCCGTGGACCACATGCAGGCGCCGTCGAAATCCGGGTTCTGGCCTGCTGGCAGCGGACAAGGATCGCTCTGGCCTGGAAACAGCGAGGCAAGGAACGCCTTGCCGGGGCCGTTGTTCACGTCCAGATCTAGCGGTCCCAGCGTGCCTAGCGCCAACACGGCCCGGTCGGGGGGCGGCGTTGTCAGGGCGGAGGCGCTGCCGCTGCCTGCCAGCAAGGCGGCTGCGGCGATCGCGGTGTAGCGAGATATCTTTCGCACGACGGGTTTTCCCCTTTTCCGACTTTGCGGTGAACCGGGCATGGATAGGGTGCGCGTCCATCGCCGTTCCGATGATTCGGCTGTCCACGATGCGGCATGCCAGAGCGGACACGTTAGTAGACCTGGCGGGAATCACGGACATGGCGCATCCAAGCTGTTGATTCTGGCCAAAGGTCTATAGGGGAATTGATCGACGATCAATTAAAAATTCGACGATGTACATTTTTGAGTTGTTTGTTATGGTGAACGCCTATGGGTCGCAGATCAGATCACAGCCGCAAAGAGCTGGAGCACATGCTCATCGTTGAAGGCCACAAACACATGGCTGACGTGGGATTCGCGCGGTTTTCGGCGAGGGAAGTCGCCAAGCGGATCGGATACTCGATCGGTACGCTGTATAATGTGTTCGGAACGTATGATCAGCTTATCATCGCTATCAATACACGCACGTTTGTCTTGTGGACAACCTACATCCGCAATGCGTTGGAAAAAGGCGGAGAAGACCGCATCCGTGCGTTGGTGGAAGGTTACTTCGGCTTTGCCCATACCAACCGCAACGCATGGATGGCGATCTACGACCACCACTTGCCACCTGACGTGACGATGCCGCCCGAGCATGACGTGCTCCGCGGCCAGTTGACCGACGTTGTAGTGGAGGAAGTGCGCGCCGCCCTCCCGGCCGCCTGTCAGGCAGAGGCGCCGCGTTTGGCGCGTTCACTTGTGGCGACGGTGCACGGCCACTGCATGTTCGACATCAACGGGTCCTTCGCGCTTATGGGCGAAAAGGATCCGATGGCGTTGGCGCTTGCCCGCGTTCGCGAAAGCCTCTCGGCCGCTCGCACAAGCTGTTGAAAATGCTCTGGCTGCGGTGAAATTAATCGCCGTCCAGAATTATATTGAACACCGATCATAATTTTGCCATCACCGGCTTTCCGATGATTCGTCCTAGACTTCGGGAGCGTGTTGAATGCGGGCCTATGTTACCGGATCGGGGCAGTTCCTGCCTGGAGAACCGGTCTCCAACGACGCGATGGCTGACTATATCGGACGCCTCTCGCTGCAGGCGGCGCGGCTCGGCAGGCTGACGCTGCGCCGCAACGGCATTCGCAGCCGTCACTATGCCATGCGGCCGGACGGGACCACCGACTGGACACTGGCCCGGCTGGGCGCGGCGGCGCTGGACGATCTGTTCGCCCGTTCCGGACTGGACCGGCGCGCGGTGGGCTACCTTGCCACCGCCACTACGCAGAACGACCTGATGGTGCCGGGGCTGGCCAGCGGACTGCATGCCCAGTCCGGTTTGCCGCCGGTGGAGATCGCCAGCATGCAGAGCGTCTGCGCGAGCGGGATGATGGCGCTCAAGTCCGCAGCCTTGCAGGTTGCCGCAGGCGAGCACGCGGCGGCGCTGGCGGTGGGGGCGGAGTTTTCCAGCCGCTACTTCCGGCCCGGCCACTATCACGGCACCGCCGCGATGAATGCCGACGGCACGCTGCCGAGCGATGCCGAGTTCCTGCGCTGGACGCTGAGTGACGGTGCTGCGGGGGTGCTGGTGGAGGACCGCCCTGCGCCGCGCGGGCTCTCGCTGCGGATCGACTGGATTTCTTTGCGCTCCTTCGCCGATCGGTTCGCGCCGTGCATGACCGGTGGCGCCGCGTTGAACGAGCAGGGCGACCTTGTGCCCTGGAGCCATTTTCCCACGATCGCTGAGGCTGCGCAGGCGGGTGCGTTCCAGCTGCGGCAGGATGTCGAGGCGCTGCACCGCATGCTGCCAGTATGGCTTGGCGAACTGATGCGCCTCGTCGACGAAGGGCGGGTCGATCCTGGCGGGGTGGACCATTTCCTCTGTCATTTCTCCGCCCGCAGTTTGCGCGACGAGATGGTTGCGTTGGCGCGCAAGGCCGGGTGCCTGATCCCCGAGGACCGCTGGTTCACCAACCTTTACGAAAAGGGCAATGTCGGCGCGGCCTCGCTGTTTCTGTTGCTTGACGACCTGCTGCGCTCCGGCAGGCTGGCGGCGGGCCAGACGGTGCTCTGCGCCGTGCCCGAGAGCGGTCAGTGCGTTATGGCCTATGCGATGATGACCGTGGTGGACGGAGATGAAACATGACCGAGGTACTGGACATTGCGCACCTTGAGTCTGCCCATCGCGGCCTTGCCCGTGCGTGGATCGAGTTCGAGAGCGGGCTGGCGGCAGTTCCGGTGATCGCCCGCCTGCTTTCGGGGCGCCTGCGGATAGAGGATTATCGCAGCCTGCTGTTCAACCTGCGTCAGCAGGTTGTCGACGGCGGCCGCTGGATCAGCCGCGCCGCTTCCAACCTGGAGCATGAGGAGCTGCGCTCGCTGTTCATCCGCCATGCCGCCGCCGAGCACCGCGACTATCGCATGCTGGAGGACAACTATGTCGCCGCCGGCGGCATGCGTGAGGAGATCCGGGGCGGGGTCAAGAACATCGGTTCAGAGGCGCTTTCGGCCTTCATGTTCCACGCGGCGTCGCAGGCGAACCCGGTCGGCCTGCTCGGCGCGATGTTTGTGATCGAGGGGCTGGGCAACCGCATGGCCGGGCCCTGGGCGGAGGCAATCCGCATGCAGCTGGCGCTGGACGAGGATGCCGTTAGCTTTCTTGCCTATCACGGTGCAAACGATGAGGACCATTTGGCGATGTTCGACCGCGCGCTGGCGATGGCCGTCATCGATGCGGCCACGGCGACGGCGGTGGTCCGCCATGCCCGCATTGTGGCGCGGCTCTACCGGCTGCAGCTGGAAGAACTCGACAATGTCTGACATGCGCGGGCCTGACATCCCGGACATTGCAGACTGGGACCGCAGCGATCCCGATCCGTGGCTGGCGCTGTCGATGGACCGTTCGCTGCCGATCGCGCCTGCGGCCAAGGCCGCGCTGATCCGCGACCAGCGTTCACGCAGCCGCCAGTTCCTGCTGCCGATCGTGCGTCCCTTCGCGCGGATGTGGATCGTCGCCGCGCAGCTTGTCCATACTGTGACGCCGCGCTGGCCGCATGCGCCGCGCTTCCTGCACGCCAGCATCGCCTTCGGGATGAAGCACTTCCTCACCCCCGACGCCAACCGGCTGATCCTGCGCCACTTTCATCTGGGCGCGCAGATCCTACGCTTCATCTCGGACAATGCGACGCCGGGCTTTCACCCCCCGCTGGAGCCGATGACCCCGCGCCGAATCGACGACGTGCGCGCCAACCTGTTCCTCAACCACGACCTCAACATCTACAACTACCTGATCGGCCTGAACGCCGAACTGGATCGTCGCGGCAAGGACATCGACAAGGTGGAGCGGATTGACTTCTCCGCCATCACCGAGGACGTCGAACTGGAGGAACTGCCGCGCGGTCGCTTCAACGTGATCGACCTTCAGACAGCCATCGAGTGCTACACCCCCGCTTACGCGATGTTCCTGACCGACCGCGATTTCTGGCGCGCCACCAATTCGCTGCAGCTGGACGAGACCATCGGCCTTTATGCTGCCCGGCTAACGGGGGAGGAAAAGCACCTCGCGATGATCGTCAACGGCCATCCGCTGGTGCCGCACTCTACTTTGCGCGCGGGCTTCCGGCTGATGCTGCACGGCCTGTCGACCGAACTTCTGCACGGCTTCCTCCTGCACATGAAGCGCAGGCAGGCCGAGATGGAAGGAACCGGTCAATGATTGCCACACGTATCGCTCTCACGGCTCTGACCTGCTTCGCAAGCGCTGCCGCCCCTGCCGCTCCGCCTGCAAAGGCGCCGCCGGTGGAGGCCTATGTCGGTAAGTATCCTTTCGACAAAGTGGACGGCGTCAGTTTTCTCGATCACCCGGCGGTTCGCGCCGCAGTGACGCGCGGGGTGAGCGATCCCGAGGCGCGCGCTTGGCTGCTGGGCGCCAAGGGCAGCCCGTTCCCGCAGATCCGGCGCGAGAACGGGGAACTTATCGTCATCGGTTGCCAGCAGCACGCCTGCGACCGGCGCAACTGTGCGATCTACTTCAATCCGGCCAGCAACCTTGCGCGGGTCTGCTATTCGGCCACCGGCGCACAGTCACGCAGGTACGACGGCAAGGGTGGTTCGCGCGTCCGTGCCGGTTCGTGCCCATCATGATCCGGCTCGCCACGATTTCAGTGACGGTGATCGGGCTTCTCGCAGCGCAGGCCCCGGCCTCGGCGCGCAGGCTCGGTCCGCTGCCGCCGCATGCGAAAGCGCCGACTGGCCCCACGCAGTGCGCGTTCGGCGCATGGCAACGCTGGGAGGGCGGGGCAGTGCGCGTCATGGCAGCGCCCGACGACAGGTCGGCGCTCCTCGGCACGCTGCCCGTCCATGACGAGAAACGAGACTATCCGGTATATCTCGATGTGATCGGCACCGAGCCCGGCTGGCTGCACATTGCCCATGCGTCCGATGCGCCGAACGATCAGGCCGGCCATCCCCGCCGCGAGGTCTTCGCGGGCGAGGGCTGGGTATCGTCCGACACCGTGAAGATCGGGGTGCAATCCGCGCGCGGCTACCTGCTGCCCGATGCCGCGTCGCCGCGCATCGTCGACCTTGGTGACCGATGGCTGACCGAGGTCTACCGGATCGGCGAGATTCATGGCTGCAGCGGCGACTGGGTGCTTCTTACCTATCACGACGACAGCGACGTTCGCGACATGATGACCTTCGGAACCGCCTGGTTTCGCGGTGTCTGCGCCATTTACGAAACCACCTGCGACATGAAATCGGTCGATACGCCGGGGTGATCCGGCTCTTCCCCCCGATCGAAGTGAAAGGCACCCTCTCGATGAAGCAACTATTTCTTCCGACTGCGATGAGCGCGCTGGCCATGCTGGCGGCCTGTTCCTCAGGCGACCATGGTCGCGGCAGCGATGCAAGCGACACCGCATCCGAAGCCGCCACCGGCGTCATGTCTGAGGCGGCTATGGCCGAGAAAAAAGCCGGGTTCACTTCTGAGGTCAGGGAACTCGCCTTCGATCCGGTGTCGCAGCTCCCCAAAGCGCCCGCCAGTGCCGCGAGCAGGTCCGAATGCGCCGGGCAGGTCATCGATGCAAAGTCCGCCGCGGCCCGCGAGGTCGCCAAGGCGGGCTGGGGCGTGACCGGAGAAGCGAAGCTTGGCGCTTACCAGTTGGTCAGCTTCGCCGGTTCGTTCGAGCCGGGCACTAGCGGTTCGTGCTTCGTGAGCAAGGGCAACATCGGCGTATTCGAGGGCACTGCGCTGCGCGCTATTGCCTACGCCCGCTCGAGCAGCAAGGAGACGATCGGCCGCATCCAGCCGTTCGGCAAGGACGGCGCGCGCATCTGGCACGGCGACATCGTCCCTGCGCCGATCGCGGACATTCGCCGCAGCGCGCAGGGGCTGGTGATCGGCAAGCTCGCCGCTGAGGAGAAGACTTGCGGCGGCGCAGTGCCGACGATCAACGACATGCCCATCACTCACGCCCGCAAGGCGCTGATCGCGGCAGGCTGGACGCCAGCGAACCACGGCGTCCCCGATGACCACATCGATGAGCGCGAACAGGCACTGGCGCTGCTTGGCGTAACCGAGGTGGAGAGCTGCTCGGGCACCGGGTTCGGCTATTGCAGCTTCGATTATCGCAAGGGCAAGGCAAAGCTTGGCGTAACCACTGTGGGGGACAACGAGGATCCCACCGTGTCCGACTACGGCGTAAGCTGCGACTGAAGGGGCCGCGATGCGCGGTGACAGGGCGGTTTGCTTGCTCCGTCACCGTGCATGGTGATCCTCAACGAGCGTAATAGCGAGATTCGCCGCCGAGACTGTCGTTGGTGTGGCGCACGAACACCTCCTTGACGCACTGTACGTTCCGGCAGGCGTCACGCTCCTTGATGAACGCCTTATCGCGCGGAGGATCGTTATGATCGATCTCGAAGGTCTTGCCGCTGGCCTTGAGATAGCGGCGATAGGCTGAGTTACCGAACAGAGCCTTGTCGGCCTTCTTCGGCTGGGTCTGAACGCCGCCTTCAGCCAAGCGTATGACCCTCGCGATATCTAGGCTGCCGTTAAAAGGGGCGAGGTTCTACCACTTCCGCGCATTCTCGACCTTGCTCAGAAGCACGTGCCAGGCGAAGTGCTCGAAGTGGAATTGGAAGAGGATGACGGTAGGTTCGTGTATGGGGTCAAGATGCTGACACCGGACGGACGGGGGCGGGAGGTCAACCATCTGGAGCTTTAGGCGCATCGATCAGCCATTCGGGCATCGCCTGATCGTCATTTCCAAGCTTATCCGACCGCCCGGAAGCAATGAGCCGGTGCTTGTCCAGTTCGCCTCGGATGATGATGCCCTGGCGCTATCGTTGCGAGAGATCCGCAGTGAAACCGCGTTCGCCGTAGCGATGCTTTGGATCGTGCTTTTGGTCGCTACCGGCGTGCAAATCAGGCTTGGATTGTGGCCGCTTCTGCGCGTTCAGGGGGAAATCGAGAGGCTGCAGAGCAATCCTTCCGCTCGGCTGGCGAATGACCACCCTCGTGAGATCACCCGCCTCGTCGAGGCGATCAACGCGTTGGGTGACGTCCGGGCGGCTGACGTGCAACGGGCATGTCACCGGGCCGCGGACCTCGCCCACATCCTCAAAACGCCGCTTGCTGCCATGGCCGCGCAGAGGCGCCGGGCGCGCAGTGAGGGCGCCGGATGCCGCTGATGCCATCGATGGTACACTTGCCGTCGCCCGTGCCGCGCTGGAAACCGAACTTGCGCGCGCCTGAAGTTTATTGGCGCGTGGATCGAACGGGGAGACCGCCGATTTGGCCCGTGTCGTCGATAACGTCATCTCGGTGCTGGAGCAGACTGAGAAGGGCGGAAGTCTAGTCTACGGTGTCCCCATCGACGACGGCTTTGTAGTTCCCGTGGCTGCGCCGGAAATGACGGAAATCGTCGGCGCCTTGATGGAAAATGCGGTCCGGTTCGCACGACAGGGGATTGCGATCAGCGGCATTGCAGAGGGCGGAACGATCTGCGTCTTCATTGACGACGATGGCCCGGGCATGGAGGCTGGACGGATCCATGATGCGTTGGCACGCGGCGGGCGCCAGAATGAAGCGGTTTCCGGACATGGCTTCGGGCTCGCCCTCGTCAAGGAACTGGTCGATGCGACCAGGGGCACGATGGAATTTGCCGAAGCCTCTATCGAAGGCCTGCGCGTCGCTCTCAGTTGGGCGTCGGAGCCCTAGTCGCTGGTGTCGCAGGGCGGGCATCTTCGAACACCGTCGCAGCAAAGGCAGTGAGCGCTCGAAGCAATCCCGCATCTCGCAATCGTGCCCGTGCTTCCGGAAGCGAGAACCAGGCACGCTGCCGTACGCCCATTTCCGGCCACAGCTCCAGTTCTTCCAGAACTGCGAGAGGATAGATCTGGGCCTGACTGGGGTCTGCCAGTGAGGATGCGAGCAATGGCTCTGTTGCAACGGTGCCACGTACCCCGGCTTCCTCAAAAGCTTCTATGGCGGCACGTTGCGCCGCCGTCTCTCCCGCCTCGATCTTACCTTTGGGCAGGATCCACTTTCCCTTGCGGCGAGACGTCACCAGCAGGACTTCGAAGCCGTCGCCTGTCAGGCGGTAAGGAAGGGCATGTGTCTGAAGTGGCATTTTCCAGCTCGATAAGCACCGCTGACGTAACCCTAAGCGGGTCAAGTCAAAGGAGGCAACAACGAAGCAAATGACAGCGCGCCTTCAAAAGCGCGGCATTACCCGCTGGTTCAGCAACGAAGCCTCTGCTTCGCATGCGGTGGGTTGCTCGCCGCTGTGGCGCAGGGCGTCGAGTTCCGCTTTCGCGGCCTCGCGATCAGCCTGGTATTCCGGCTTGGTCTGCACCACAGCCATCGTGGCTGTCGCCGACAGCATTCCCGCCTCGACAGCACTTTCGTTATGGGCGCCGCAGACAAAGCGGCTGTCGCCATAAGCACGCCCGCGTTCTAGGATCTGCTGCGCACGATCGGGTGCGATGCTCGAGAGGACGAGAGCCCAGGTCCACCCCCAGGTCGTATGACCGGAGGGATAGTCATAGCTCATCCGTTGCTTCTTCTCGTCGTAAAGCTCGGATTCGGGTTGGCATATCCGGCCCTTGTCAATCGTGAAAGGACGATGCCGCTGGTAGACCGCTTTTGCCTTGCTCGACTGTACACCGGTATCCGCGCCCGCGCGCTCGATCAGCATCATGAGCTTCGGAGCATTCTGAGGCGTGAGCTTGACGCCCACGGCGCAGCTGAAATCGCGCGCCAGCGCCGGCACGGTATAGTCGGCATCCTCGGTTGCAAGCTTCCATCGCGGAGTGTCGACGAGCTTGCGTGTGGCCTTGAAAATCTTGCGATCGGTTTCGTAGCGCGGATCGCCTGGCCGCGGCGCCGGTTCGATGACATGCGTCACGTCGAATTCGTCTGGCGCGAGGTAGCCCTTGGGTCTTTCGCTCGAGACCGCCGATGCGGTAAAGAGCACGGTTGCAGTGACCGCAGCGGCAATCGATAGTCTGACCTTCACGCCTGTTCTCCAATCGCTGACGAGCTAGTCTCTCTATCTACGCGGCGTCAATATGACACTTATGTGACAATCCAGATTCATTGCGAGCTACGAACGTCCGCCACCATCCGTGAGCAGCGTGATCATGCCTTGCAGCGATATTCAGCCAGCGTCTTCACCGGTTGCCTGTTCGCGTCGACGACACCGAGGCCAATCCCAGTCACTCGGCCCGCAGCGCGCGGCGGAAGGGGCGCCGCATCTGTCATATATTTGCTCAGGTCTGGGCTGCGATCATTCGCAAGCGGGCTTACATGTGGATCAAACTGCATGAACCCATTCGGCGATCCATAGCGTTCGATAGCTGGGAGCTTTGCTGAGTATTCCCTCTCCCAGGACTGTGCAGATAGGTTCTGCGATTGAAACGCTCGCAATCATGGTTGACCACGAATGGTCAGGGGAGGGGGTATCATCCATCCTGGCATCTCTTGGCAAAACTTGCGCCCCCGGGGTCTCCGCTCGCAAAAGGGAAGCGTGGATCTCTTTTTGCTCATAGAATGTGCAGAAAATTCACGTTCGTCCGCCGCACAGCAGCACATGTAATCTGGTAGGAGCGCATTCAACGTTACCGAGACAAGGCCGTACATGATTGCATCGGAAATCCAACAGGCCCTCGGCACAAGCATCGCTGCGGACATAATCGGCGATGTAAGCTTCGCATCCTGTTACGCGGTCAGTGATCTTCTCAGTGCCTCGATCGGTGCGGTCGGAAGTGCTGCGAGCGCGCTCCTGTCATCGCTTGGATTAGCGCCGTCACCTCCTGCTGTTCGGGTCGATCGACGCCTGGCATTGCTATGGTCAAGTCGATCAGTCCATCCCATTGGATGGGAGCTACCGCCAGTCTGGGATATTGTTGCGGGGGACTATCGGGCGCGTGATGGCTGGATAAAACTGCACACCAATTTACCGCATCATCGCCGTGCGGCGCTCAAAGTCCTCGGGGTTGGACCCGATCGCGCAAACGTCGCCTCGGCTGTGGCGCGGTGGGATGCCGAAGCCCTTGAAACCGCGATTGTCCTTGAGGGCGGCGTGGCCGCCATGATGCGTTCGCGTGCGCAATGGACTTCGCATCCTCAAGGAATTGCCATAGCTTCCGAACCGCTTGTATCCTGGCGCGCAGAAGCTTCGGCATCAATCGATAGCTGGCACGGGACGCAGGCCAGACCCCTGGCAGGTCTGCGGGTCCTGGATCTCACCAGGGTGATAGCCGGTCCGGTCGCCACTCGCACATTGGCCGGTCTCGGGGCGACAGTCCTGCGGATCGATCCTCCGCTATGGGAGGAGCCAAACATCGTTCCAGATGTGACGCTCGGAAAGTGCTGCGCCAATTTGCGTCTGGACACGTCTGAGGGCCTCCATGCGCTGAAGGACCTTCTTGCAAGCGCGCACGTGCTTGTTCATGGGTATCGACCAGGCGCCTTGGATGGGCTTGGACTGGGCGCCAGTGTGCGTCGGCAGCTCAATCCCTCTCTCGTCGAGGTTGCGCTTGATGCATATGGCTGGACTGGGCCTTGGTCGCAGCGCAGAGGTTTCGACAGCCTGGTCCAGATGAGCAGCGGAATAGCCGAGGCGGGAATGACGTGGCGAGGGCGCGCCGAACCGACGCCGCTTCCTGTTCAGGCGCTCGACCATGCGACTGGGTATCTCATGGCTGCGGCGGCGTTGGTGGGTCTGGACAGGGCGATCCAGGGACAAGAAATAGCCTCGGCCCGTCTATCCCTCGCCCGTACAGGGGATTTGCTTACCCGTCATCCGGCGGTTGCGCAGGGCAATCTGGGCTTGCAACCCGACGACGCTGATTTCTTCCCCGCGATCGAGCATACGGTTTGGGGAGATGCGCGGCGGCTTCGCTCGCCGCTCGATATCGGAGGGACGAGGCTGGCCTGGACAACGCCCGCAGTCGAACTCGGGACCTCTATCGCGAGGTGGCCGATGGAGGGCGGGCCCTCCTGATCAACGGGCTTGTGTGATTCGCATGGGAAAGGCCAAGCTCGCCGGAATCGGTGGAGATCCGAAGAGCTTGGCCCTCTTAGCGGTTACTTCCCAAAGAACTGCGCGAGCTTGAGATCGAGCCGGACGCCGAGAACCAGGGCATTGGGAATGTCGGTCTTGCGGCTGGTCGCGTAAATTGGATCCGGATTTATTGCATACTGGATATTCGGCATTATCCGAAGGCCCGGAAGCGCCGCGAACCCGTAATTGAGCTCGGCGATGATTTCATTGGATTTCGGAGAACCTTTGCCACCTGCCTTAGCGCGAAGATCTCGCAAATAAGCAATCTGTTGACCGCTGAAATGGGTGTTCGATACGATGAAGCCGATGGTGTCAGCATCACGGTAACGGAAAGTCCCGGTTTTTACAAATCCGGCGGAGGCAAACCAGTCCAACTGCTGGGTATTGCCGACATTTAGAAATGCGCGGGCAAATAGTGCCAGATTGCGTTTACTGGACCCGGAGGCGCGCAGCACCGTCTGATCCAGCAGGCCGTAGATCCCGACGCGGTTGCCATCCAAGCCCGTGCGGGGGAGTCCGGTTTGGGCCGCAGACCCATGGTTCGCGTCGTAGTACGGGCTCTGTCCGCCATCTGTATTCAGGTAGAAACCCACTTTGTACAAACCTGGAAACCGGGACTTTTTTGCATCGCTTTCGTATCCGAATTCCCCGGCAATAAGCGTACCCGAGCCTTTCCCGAGAGCGAAGTCGAGCCCGGCTTTTCCTTTGAGGTTCAGGTCGTTGTTGTAATCAAAGACACCGATTTGGAAGTAGGCTTCCTTGGAGAATGAATACTGCACCTTTGCCGCCCAGGATGAGTTTGGGAATGCTGTAATTCCGATGTCACTGATGCCGCCATATGCGGTCAGGCATGACGTGTTCGTCATGAACAAACAGTTCAATGGCGAGTTGTTAAAATAGCTGTTCACCGCCGCGCGTCCGACAACGACGTTCAAGCGTCCGAAATCGCGCTCGATATTGAACTGCGTCAACCGTGGTCCCGGAACGGGGCGCCAAGTTTGCTGAAAACTGATCGAGTTGCCGATGTAGCTGCGTCCCAGACTTTCTCCGCTGAACCACGCGCCTTGCACATGCAGCTTCGTGTCAGACCAGCCCAGTGCTTTTTCGAGGTCCACGTTCGCGGCTGCACTCACCCAGTGCGATTCTGCAAACCCGTTGCGATTTCCGCCGATGGGATTGCCGGCGATGTTACCGACAAAATCGAGAGAAAGGTCTATTCCTTTCGTCTTCAGGGCGCGCAATTGCTTCCCGATTATATTGTCTTTTTGCAAGCGCTCAAATTTGGACAGTTGAGGTGCAGACGGACCGGCCTGCACCGCAGTAACTTCTACATCCCGATCCGCTTCCTGAGAAACCGCAGGTCGGTAGGACCCAGCGGGCAAGGAGGTTGCAAGGGACGGCTCTGATGCGGCCGTCTGGGCAGCTGCTGCGGGGGAATAGACCTGCAAGGCCAGTACGAGGGCCAAGGCTCGGCTAATGGACATGCGACTCTCCACACCCGGCCGCGTCGTTGCGCGGCCGGTCTTCTGATTGGATAGGTATTGACTTCGGTTAGTGGGCGATGCCCAAGCGTTGACGGGCTGCTTTGGTGCCCACCGCAGCAGCCAGCGTGTGCTCGTCGAGCTTGCCTTCCCACTTCGCGATCACGATCGTTGCAACCGTGTTTCCAACGAGGTTCACGAACGTCAGGCCTTCCGCGAGGATCCGGTGGATACCCAAAATCAGAGCAATGCTTGCAACTGGGATCGTTCCGGTCGTGTTCAGTGTCGCGGCCAGGACGACAAAGGCTGCGCCGGCGACCCCGGCTGCGCCCTTCGAGGTAAGCAGCAATACCGCGATCAGTCCAAGCTCGTGCCACATGGTGAGGTGCGTATTTGTCGCCTGGGCGAGGAATACGGCAACGGTCGTCAGATAAAGGCAAGTACCGTCAAGGTTGAACGAATAGCCGGCCGGCACGACGAAGCCGACGACGCTTTCATCGCAGCCAAGCGCACGCAGTTTTTGGATGATGCGGGGCAGCACGGTTTCGGTCGAGGTCGTCGCGGCAACAATGACGATCTCATCCCAGATGTAGCCCAGCAGGCGAAGGAGGTTTACGCCGCACCACCAGGTGATTGCGCCCATTACGATCGCGGTGAATGCGGCGCAGATCACGAAGAATTCGAGGATCAATTCTCCGAGAGAGAGAAGCGAGGCCGTCCCAAACTGCCCGACCGTAAACGCGATCGCGCCAAATGCGCCGAGAGGGGCGAAGTACATGATGTAGCCGATGATCCGGAAAAGCCCCTGGGAGGCGCTCTCGATTACTTCTATGACCGGCTTGGAGCGCGCACCGCCAGCGGCCATCGCAAGGCCGAACAGGACTGCAACCAGAAGGACCTGGAGAACGTGGCCCTCCGTCAGGGCACCGGGAAATGTATCCGGGATGATGGCCATGAGATAGGCAGAGATCGACTGGTCATGCGCTGTTGCGACATATCCCTGGATGGACGCCGTATCGATCGAGGCCGGATCGATGTTCATGCCAACGCCTGGCTGCCACAAATTCACTCCGATGAGGCCGAAAACGAGCGCCAGGATGGTGATCGCCTCGAAATAAATGATGGATTTCAGAGCGACGCGGCCGACGCTCTTCATGTCGTTCATTCCGCCAATGCCGTGAACGACAGTGACGAAAACGATCGGACCGATCATCATCTTGATAAGTTTGATGAAGGCATCGCCCAGCGGCTTCATCGCAACGCCTGCCTGCGGTGCGAAATGGCCAAGCAGGATGCCGATCAGCGTGCCGGCGAGGACCTGGAACCATAATTGGCCGAAAATGCCAAAACGCCCTTTGGGCTTCTTCTCTTCCAATGCTTTCATGGCTTTTGTCTTGTCTCATGTTTGCGGCCCGTCATCTGCTCGGAGTAGAGCCTTGCGAGATGAGCGAACTCGACGTGAGAATGCCAAATTGACGGTACTGCGATAGCGAAGGGGAGACGCACGCTGTCTGAAATCTGCCGCCCGTTGGCGTGACCCTCAGGTCAACCGTGCTTTCGTTACCATAAGTCCGAGACGCAATTTGATCGTATCCTCAACCCTTGTGTTGTCCTATCTACACGCTCTGTAGCGCCTTTCGGCAATGTGGAAATGCGAACCAACCATAAGCAATGCTGAAGTTCATATGATCGACCCAATGGGACTCAACCTGCGGCACCTGGACACGTTAGCTGTCGCGGCCCGTCTAGGGACCTTGAGTGCAGCGTCCAAGGAACTGAACCTTTCACAGCCTGCAGTCACCCAGGCCGTTGCCAGTCTCGAAGCCCAGCTCCGCCATACGCTGCTCGAGCGCCAGGTCACCGGTGTCCGTCCGACCAGGGCCGGATTCCAATTGATTGCCAGGGTGCATCGGGCCGTGGCTTATCTGGAGCGGGGCGGTCAGGCGCTACGACGAAGTGCCCGGTTGCCCGCATTGCCCCATATCTCCCGGCGGGTGACCCTCAATCAGCTGCGCGCCTTGCTCGCGGTCGATGAAGCGGGAAGTTTTGCGCTGGCCTCCGCAAGGACGCAGCTCTCGCAGCCTGCACTTCATCGCTCTGCGCGCGAGCTTGAAGAGCAGCTCGGCGTCCCCTTGCTGACGAGACAGGGGCGGACCGTCGTCAAGACACCGGCCGCCGCCCATTTCCTTCGTTACGTCAGCTTGGTCCGCGCGGAGCTTGAGGCCGGGGTCGATGAGCTTGAAGCATTGCGCTCTCAGGGAGGAGGGCGCCTGAGGATCGGCACGATGCCCGTCGCGCAGGCGGTCCTGCTGCCGCAATCGCTCGCGCGATTTGCGCGTTCGTATGGGGATGCGCATGTGAACATCGTTGAGGGCCCATATCCCGAACTGCTCAGTAGCCTGCGGCATGGTGAGCTCGACATCCTTGTCGGAGCTTTGCGAGATCCGTTGCCGGTTTCCGATGTCACGCAAGAGGGGGTTTTCTCGGATGATCCCGTAATTGTCGCTAGATCCGGCCATCCGCTCGCCCGGCGCCCATTCGGTTTTGAAAAACTACTTGAATACCCCTGGGTAATTTCCGCCAGCGGGACGCCGGGCCGCCGGCGATGGGAAGAAATGTTCACATCCCATGGTTTCGAGCCGCCGAAGCTACGCATAGAATGCGGCTCGCTCCTGGTAATTCGCGGTTTGATGCTGGAGGGCGATTGGCTCACGCTTCTGTCGCCGGATCAGTTTCTGTTCGAGGCTCGCGCCGGACTGCTGACGCGCCTTGACGAACCGGGTTTGAAACTGCGCCGCCGCCTCGGCATCACGACGCGAAGCGACTGGCGTCCGACAGAATTGCAGGCAGCGTTCGTCGAAACCTTTCGAGAAGTCTGCCGGGAGTGGGGAGCGGAGAAAACTTCCGAGTATCAGCCGTTTCGCTATGGGGAGGGCGGTGCGATCCAATTGGGCGAGTGATGTCGAGCCGGTTGCCCATCGTGTAGGCTGCGGCCCATATGGCTGGTACAGCGCCGACAGGCGCGGGCTGATACGCGAGCCATAGTCGCTGTGACCGTCCCACCGTGCGCTTCCCGCAAGGGTCAGCCTGTCTGCCAGCTTTTGCTCAATCTGAACGGAGAGCGAGGGCTCAGCGTAGCTATAGCCGAAGGAACAATATGTCCTTGAACGATAGTCGTCCACCTGGATGGCAGCGCCCGCCAGCCAAGTGGTCGCGCCAGCCTCTCCGCCGATCGATGCTTCCCCCGGCCCAGTCCTGTGCCGGTCATTCTCAATGATGTCGCCAAAGCGGTGGCGATGGGGCGGATCCACGCCTGATGTGTGCAGGTGAAACGTGCCGATGCCTTCGAGCGGCGTCTCTGCCGTCAGGCCGACATCATAACGACGGATGCTCTGTGCCTGAACGAAAGGCTACCCATCCGGCGCGGTGGCGCCCGGCATCGCGCCCCCCCTTGCACTGTTCGGCCATCGCGCCGACGGTCAGCAGCCCCCTCGCCCCGTCAGCGCCCTCCTAGAAGGAGGGGGGCGAACGGCGAATCGCTCAAAACTGGGCATGCCCGCCCAACCATTATCGTGGAGGTCCTGGCGTCTCTGCCGATCATAGCCTGATGTGATCGACGGGCTTAGCGTCTCGCTTATCGAGGCCCTTTAGCGTAACGGCGCAGAATTCGGCTAATTGTTTCGCTGGGCCGTTGGCGGCATCGACCCTTTGTCGTCATTCAGACGTCAAAATTCTTTGTCCAGGTGCGGTCCGTCCGGGTTCCTACAACTCGCGGTCATTGATATCAACTGTAACTCATATGGCGACGAAAGCGTCCGCCGCATCCGTGCGGCTCTACCATAGTGAACTGGCGGCACCGACCAATGCGCCAAAGACCAGTATTGCCGGCGTCACCCACATTCCCTTCAAGCGCCATGCGGCGATCAAGGCGAAGCAAAACAGCGTCAACGCCATTGGCAGTGAGGGTACGCGCAACCACGCTGCTTTGCCTAGTTGTAGGAAGGTCGCGGCGATGATGCCGACCACTGCTGCCGCAACGCCTTCCAGTGCCTTTTGAAGCGCAGGATGATCGACGATCGCTTCCAACCGCTCATAAAAAATCAGCGAGAAAGCGAACGCAGGAAGGAACATCCCCGCCGTGATCGCAAGCGCGCCGGGCAGCGCGCCCGAAACATAGCCCACGAATGTTGCAAAAATCACGAGCGGGGCAGGAAGAATCCCTGCCAGCGCGATCCCGTCGAGAAAGGTGGCGTCGCTCAACCATCCACGGCCCACCGTGTCGGCGCGGACATAGGGAATTGCGGTGTAGGCACCGCCAAATGTCAGCAGTCCGCCCTTTAGGCCGGCAATGAAGAGGGCAATGACTGTTGACGGCTCATGAGAGATAGTGAGGGCCGCTTGTCCGCCAGGAAGCATATAGAGACAGGCGGCGAGGCCCGCGGTGAAGATAGCTACGGCAATGGCCAGATAAGGCCTTTGCGCAAAGGCATAAATTGCCGCGGCTGCAATGAGCGGCAACCAAAACGGCATATTAGTCAGTGTGAGCAGTGCGCTTATCAAGGCGATTGCCCATGTAAGACGATCTATAAGGATATGTTCGCCGATCCGGAAAACGGCGCGCAGAATGATCGCGAGTACAGCGATCTGGACGCCCAGAAGCGGCCCGCTCCACAGTCCGTGTCCCGCTATCCAAGTGACATAGATCCAGCCAGCGAGCAGCATCAAGGCGAAACCGGGCAGCATGAAGCCCAGCCCCGCCAAAAGCCCGCCAATCCGGCCCCGCGCAACGATGCCGAAGTGGACGCAGAGTTCGTGGGCTTCAGGTCCTGGGAGCACTTGCAGAATCGCGAGCAGCTTGTTGAAGCGGGAGCGGTCAATCCACCGCTCCTCCTCGACCAGTGCCTCACGCAGCATGGCAATCTGGGCTACAGGCCCACCAAAGGCGAGGAAGCCAAAACGAAGGAATTTCAGAAAAAGTGCGGAAAGGCTCATCGACGGGGGGTGCTTGCCAGTAGCCGTGTAATCCATAAACGCTCCTTGGCCGCAGGCGCGGCGAATGGAGCGGACTTGGACGGATGCCGTCTAATCGGGCGCCGCACTGCCCGATAAAAACTTATCGTTGAATGTAGATGCCGCGTCAATGGTCGCATCTCAAACCAATTTTGCCTTTCCTCCGTGCATTTGAGGACGGCAAAAATGCCGTACGATGTGGCGTCCGGCCCAGGTCTGAACTTCCCTTTGGGGCCGCTCGGTCGCAAATTTTCGAGTTCCAACTCCGAGCGGCTTGGCTTTTCTTGCCAATGCCCTTGCTGAATGTCGCCCCGACGATGCCTCTCACGATACGCTAACGGTCATTGGAAAAAAGCGCTCTAGGATGATTGCGGCTCATCCTCCATAAACGTCGTAGGATGTTGCTGTGGAGAGCATTCAACCCCTTACTCATAATATTTACTATGATGGCGCTCGTCACGTCCATCTGAATAGCTTTTACATTAACGGGAGAATACTGTAATATTTTGCCGTGGCAGATTCAAACTACGGGACGGGTGGGATGGATTCAGCAATTTTGAGACAGCGGTTCTTCTTAGCCGAGACGCGCTTTTTTGCCATCACTGCAATCGTCATGGCGCTCATTAATGTTGGCGCGTTCTCGTTCTTTGCAGTGATGGGCATATCGTCGTTTCGTGCTCCCGTTTCGGTGCATATCCACGCCATATTGTTCATGGGTTGGGTCTTGCTGTTCGTGTCGCAGGTGTCACTCGCCGCGACCGGATCGATAGGGCTTCATCGCAAATTAGGTTGGCTAGCCCTTGGCTGGGCTCTGGCCATGGTGGTCGTCGGCACACTTTCGACGGTATGGAGCGCCCAAAAGGCGGCAGTGCCATTCTTCTTCCTACCCGCGCAGTTTTTGCTGATGAACCCGCTCAGTGTAATGCTGTTCGCGGCATTCTTGATCGGGGCCGTGTTAAAGCGGCGCGACAGTGAGTGGCATCCACGCTTGGTCATATGCGGCATGGCGGCTATCATGGGTCCCTCATTTGGAAGGCTGCTGCCGGCCCCGCTGTTCATGTATTCGATGCTGACGGCAGTCTTCGTTGGCATGATCGCATTCCCGGTGGCGGGCATCGTGCGGGACAAGCGGCGCTACGGAAAGGTGCATCCGGCCTGGTGGTGGGGCCTTACTTCACTTCTGCTTCTACAATTAGCCACTGAGACGTTGGGCCGCAGTAGGTTCGCTGCATCCATCTATGAGCATGCGGTGATCGGGACGCCCGGTGCGCTTGTCCCACCGCTTGTCTACCAGTCCCCGCCGTTCCCAACCTCTTAATGGTAGTGTAGCTGGCCATGAGGACTAAGCCCCTCGAAATTGACGAGCCGTCTCGGCCGTTCCGTCATCGAATTTCTGCTCCCAAGCGCGGTCCATCCGTTTACCCATTCATGGGCTTCGATGAGAGCCGATTCCAGAATTTCGGGCTGCTCGGGAAAGCGTAGAAAGTTGCCCGTCCGGTAATTGCACGTGCATGTGATCGGCCCAAAGGCCGGGAGCGACTCCAAGCTATAAGCAAAATTTAACACGCAATACGCGGTAAAGCGCACATGCGCGCGGGCACGATGCCTGCGCACGCAATAAAAATGAGCATAATACAGCGATCTAATTTTTCCGTGCGCGCGACGGCTTTTATTGCGCTTATAACAAGCCTTCCATTGAAATATAAATTTCGTTCCCTACATACCTATAATCGCTGGTATCGGAAAATAAGCACCGGCGGCTGAGAGACCATAGGGCTCCCGCTTGTAAGAAGGGGTGTTGTCATGGATCTCAACCATCAGTATTTCGAACACCAGTTATCGCTTATGCGCGCAAGCGCTGCTGGAACGAGTCTTGCAAGAACGCGTCATCTCGCCGCAGCCGGCATTAGGGCGTATCGGATCAGCAACCATCAGTTCGGCATTGGTGCATGCGCAGCAGACGGCTGGGTCAGAAGCTCGCACAACCTTGACTTGTAGCCTGATTGAGATCTGAGGATCGCATCATAGCCGTCTGCTCAACATTGATCTCCCGCAGGCAAACGTCGAACGGCAAAGCGGCGAGCACAACGTTTCAATCAGTAGGGGCGAGCCTCTTCCGAGGGGCGGCAGGCATTGTGTTTGCGTTAGGCCGGGAAGATGCCGAGGAGATGCGTTAGGTTTTCTCGGACAAGCTGATCGCGGACATCGTCCGGCAGTACATCTTTTAACGCGTACGAGGGCGGTGGTTATGATGAACGAACCCACCCAGCGTTACCTCGTGGCACTTGCGGAGTTGAATTTGCCATGACCCATCCGATGTTGCTTTTCTCCCTCAGCTCCAACGGCGACCAGTGGTATCTGGCCCGTGGAAACGGCACCGATAAAACCACGGTGGTGCATGAAGCGAACCGCTCATCAGGCGGCGCTATCTCGAAAATCTCGATTGAGGACTTCCTACGTGCAAATCCGCAAGCGCCTGAGCGGCAGGACTTCGTGAGTCTGGTCGCTGATCTGCTTGGTAACGAACTTGATGACAGCAAGGCCCGTGCGGAGGTTCTGCTGATACAACTTCGCGATGCGACCGAAGAAGACGCGGCGAACGCCTTGCTCGGCGCAAAAGTGCAACTGCCACTTACGACGCCTTACGAAGCCTTGGAATTTTACAACTGCATGGTGGACGTAGTGACGGGTCAGCGTGCCATTGACGTAAAGGAAGATGCTCATCGCATCCGTCCCGGTTTCGGCAGCACTCACGTGTAATTTAGGAACGCTGGATAACGCACATCGCCAGTGTTCGCTCATGAGAATTTTGAATGGCGGGCTGTAGGGCGCCAACATGCGCATCGCCGTCATAGGACCGGTTGCAAGCTATACGCTGGGAGCCACGGCTTTCTTGAGTCGCACGCTTAGCAGGGTGCGGAAAAACCCTCCATGAGGCGCGGTGATCGCCGGGCTCAAAGGGTTTGTCGGGCACCGGTTTGGGGAATTCGGCATCAGGTGGCAGTCGTTTGCTGCCAGAACCCGCCGTGTCGCGGATTCCTCGCATAGCTACGCCTTCGCCATTAGTTTTGGCAGACGAACCAGATTGTACGCTGCAGCGGTCAGCGTGAAGTTCCATCCGACGCGGTCCTGCCCTCGATGCCGGGTCTTGCGCAGGTTTCCGCTGGTCTTGGCCCAGCCAAAGACCTCTTCGATCCGTTTCCTGATCCGCATCGAAACGGCGTAGCCAGGGTGCCGGGTAGTGCGTCCATCGATAGCGGATCGCCTGTTGGCATTGTTCTGGGCGACGTGCGGGGTAACGCCAACGTCGCGCAGGGCGGCGACGAATCCGGCTGTATCGTAGGCTTTGTCCGCCGCCAGCGTAATGCGATGGCGCCCCTTCATGCGGGAAAGCATGGTCAGCGCGGCCTCCCGTTCGGCCGTGCCCGTGGCGTGAGTGAGCGTCGCATCGACGACCAGCCCATGCCGGTTCTCCATCAGGACGTGGCCCATATGACACAGCCTCGCAGCTTGGCCGCGTGCCTTCTTGAACAGGCGGGCATCAGGATCGGTGGTGGAGGCGTGGGTGGCGTTGGATCGCTTCTCGCCATGGAAATCGCGTTCGGCGTTACGCCCCTTGGCCTTTGCCTGTGCGCTCTGACCGGTGCCCGAAACGCTGTCGTCGTCGTCACCGCCCGAAGCCTCGCCGTCCCTGGGCTTGAAGCTCTTCATGCTGGCCCACGCTTCGATCAGTGTGCCATCCACCGAGAAGTGGTCGTCTGACAGGAGCGCCTGCACACGAGACTGCCCTACGATC
>NZ_SMBO01000007.1 GCF_004342985.1 Novosphingobium sp. PhB57 | reverse complement strand
AATGGTGACGCGGGGTGGAGCAGCCCGGTAGCTCGTCAGGCTCATAACCTGAAGGTCGCAGGTTCAAATCCTGCCCCCGCAACCATGAACTTACCCCCCCCACACGCACATTACCCAACGGTCCAGGCAAGCGCGCGCCTTGGCGCCGCACACGCGGCAGCAGAAGCCAATGCGCGGAGCAGGCAGCAGGGACGGCGCAACGCGCGTACAACTGGCTTTACGCCGACGCGCCCGGCAACTGGATCTCGTCTTTCCGAACTCATCGCCGACAGAAGATACCCCGCACGCGCTGGAGAACTCTCGGAGACCCGGATCGCATCGACTCCATCGCAGGCTCGGATAATACGTGAGATCATGCTGCCATGACCGACGAACAGTTTGTTGATACCGCGGAAGGTGAAAACGCACGTAAGCGCTGGCCCCTAATCCGTCGGTCGCACGGTTTCTACCGCTCCGAGGACGGCACCATGGAGGCGTAGATCTATGATTCCGAGGCCGATGGCAAAGAGAGTTTCGTCATTGCAGAGCCCTGCTGGGGCTGCACACGTGTCTCAGGGCTGTTCAAGGGCAGCGAAGCGGCACATCGCTGATGCTTCAGCCACACTTCCCTGGCTTCGCCTCGGTCTGACGAAGACGGGATGGCCTCTTCAGTTCATCATACTCACGCCAACTTCCATGGCGGGCGTCCTCTGCAGCCGTCAACTGCGCCGGAGCCATACCTGCCGCAGTCGGCGGCGAATGGGTTCGTCCCAGAACTTGTACGCGGCCCAGGCCACCGCCAGCAGCAACGGAACCAGTGCCAGGCCGATGACGGTCATGCGCGCATCGGACGGCTTGTCGTTGGCGACGTAGTTCATCCAAACATAGAGGAACGGGAAGTGCGTGATGTAGAGCGGGTAGGAGATGCGCCCGCTGGCCTTGCAGAGGCCCATCATGCCTCGGCCTGCTTCCGAATGGCTGCCGGCGTGAACGATTACCGGAAACAGCAGCACGACGCAGAGCGCTTCGAACAGGCCGTTCATGGAAATGCCGGCCACGGGTGCCAGCGTGGGGGCCGCGGTAATGGCGGTCATGAGCGCCGTCAGCGGCAGCCAGCCCAGCCGGATCGATGGAAGGCTGGCTCTGACCCGATAGAGCCAGAGGCCCGTGACGAACGGGAAGCACAGCCGCACCGGCGCCATCCAGAATGAAGGCCATGCCGACCCCTGGTCGATGCTGCCCAGCATGGTCGTGCAGACCACCAGCAGCGCGCCGCTGAGCACGGCCAGAATCCCCAGCGAACGCGTCCCCATGTGGCGCAGCGCGAAGGCATAGGCGATGTTGCCGATGTATTCCTGAAACAGACTCCAGCACGGGCCGTTGAAAGGATGGGTGTCCCCCCAGCGATTGGGCAGCGAGGGTGACGGCAGCAGCAGCAGCCCCAACGACAGGGCGAGCAGCAGCTCTCGCACCGGAACGTTCTGCGCGGCGCCCGCGAAGGGATCGACCAGATAGCTGACGAGGCCAAGCGCGGTGCCGAGTATGACCAGCGGGTGCAAGCGGATCAGCCGCAGGGTCATGAACTGGCGTGCCGTCATCTGCCCCCAGCGATCGTCGTAGGCATAGCCGATCACAAAGCCGGAGAGCATGAAGAAGAAATCGACGGCGAGGATGGCGTGGTGCAGGATGATGCGCGCCCCCTCCCACGCAACGGTGATACCCTGGATATGGAACAGGACCACCAGGATCGCCGCGGTGCCGCGCAATCCGTCCAGAACTTCGAAATGCGCCTTGCCGGTGGCCGTGCGGTCGAGCCTGGGTGCGTTTTGCGCCTCATGCCGGGCTTCCGGTGTTGCCGTAAGCCGTGGCCTTGCCAATCGATCCAACTTGTCCGCTCCCGCAGTCGCTTTTCTTGTTGCGGTCGGACTGGGTGATTTACCGTTAAATCACAAGAGCCTTTTTCAGCCCGATCCGCGATCCGCGCGCGGTTTGGCATGAAGCGCCAAGCTCCTGCAATGGCCGGCATTCGGGCCGCCGATGGAGAGATGAAACGGCCATAGCGCTCCTTAAGCGGGGCTTCGCGGTCTTGCGGGCAGAGCCTGGGTGGCGAATAGGCCTGCACGTTATTGCATGATTGATTCTCGTTTGTGCTGGTTTCACGCCGGCCAATCCTGTAGGCGGCGCTTATGACGAAAGAGATTCCTTCCGCCCGGCGCGAACTGATCGAGTCCCGGCTTCTGGCCGGGGAAGCCGTCAGCAGTACGGCGCTTGCCAGCGAATTCGCGGTTTCCGAAGATGCGGTGCGGCGCGATCTGCGGGCGCTGGCGGCGCAGGGCACATGTCGGCGGGTCTATGGCGGCGCCGTGCCCATAGGCGCGGGCAGCACCCCGATCGCAGCGCGTTTGAGTGAGGACTCGGAAGAGAAGCGTGCTCTGGCCAAGGCGGCGATGACGCTCATATCGCCGGGAAGCTTCGTTTTCATCGACAATGGCAGCACGAATGTGCTGGCCGCGGAGTTCCTGCCGGACGATGCCGATCTCTCGGTCGCGACCAATTCCGTCCATGCGGCGGCAAGGCTGGCGACGCGCCAGGACGTGCCCTTCGTGCTGCTCGGCGGCGGCGTGGACCTGGCGATCGGCGGCTGCGTCGACGGCACGGCCATCGAAGCCTTGTCGCGTCTGAACATCGATCTCTGCTTGCTTGGGGCCTGCGCGGTCTCTGCGGAGCGGGGCGCCAGCGCTTTCGACGCGGCCGATGCGGCGTTCAAGCGCGCGCTCGTCGGGCAAAGCCGGTGCAAGGTCGTGCTTGTTTCGAACGACAAGCTGACCGCAACGGCGCCGTTCACGGTTGCCGATCTGGACAGCATCGACCACATCGTGCTGTCCCACGACGCCCCCACCTCCCAGGTTGCCGAGCTTGAGCGGGCCGGTGTAAAAATCCTGCGCGCTGCGGCACCGCAGGCGAATTAACGGAAATCACCGATCATGACACACGATGCCGGCTCCCGGTTCGCGACCCGTGCTGCCTTTCTCGTGGCCGGCTTCGGCCTTGCCTGCTGGGCCCCGCTCGTCCCGTTGGCGAAGGCGCGCCTTGGCGTGAGCGATGGCACGCTGGGGCTGCTGCTCCTGTGCCTGGGACTGGGCTCGGTCGCCGCCATGCAACTTGCCGGCCCGCTGACCTCGCGCATGGGCGCTCGTCCGGCGGTGATCGTCGGCGGAGCAGGGCAGGCGGTGCTGCTGCCTTTCCTGGCCTATGCGCCCGGCGTCGGATCGATGGCGCTGGCGCTGCTGCTGTTCGGGGGCTTTCTTGGCGTGATCGAAGTGGGCATGAACGTGCACGCGGTGGAAGTCGAGAAGCGCGCCGATCGTCCGCTCATGTCGGGTTTCCACGGACTCTTCAGTGTGGGCGGCTTTGTCGGCGCATCGATGATGACGCTTGCGCTTTCGGCCGGACTGGCGGCCGTGACCGGCGCGATCGTCGCCGCGGCGCTCATGATCGCGGCGCTGATCCTGGCGGCGCCCCGATTCATCGCGACGCCCCGCGCGCAGGAGGCACCTCTCCTTGTGGTGCCGCGCGGCATCGTCGTCCTGCTTTCTCTGCTGGCCGCGCTCACTTTCCTGACCGAGGGCGCGATCCTCGATTGGGGCGCGCTCCTGCTGAGCGGCAAGGGGCTGATGCCGGCAGCGCAGGCGGGCATCGGCTATAGTGTCTTTGCCGTAGCGATGACGTTCGGCCGCCTGACCGGCGATGCCGTGGTGGCGCGGCTCGGCGATCGGCATACCATGTTCTGGGGCGGACTGCTCGCCATTGCCGGCTATGTCGTGCTGCTGACAGCGCCGGTCGCGCCGCTTGCTTTCGCGGGCTTCCTGCTGATCGGGCTTGGCGCATCGAACACGGTGCCGGTGCTGTTCCGACTGGCCGGGGCGCAGAAGGCGATGCCGTCGGGCCTGGCCATCGCCTCGGTCACGACGGTGGGCTATGCCGGTATCCTGGTCGGCCCGGCCGCCGTAGGCTTCGTGGCGCAAGGCATCGGACTGCCGAACGCCTTCTGGATCCTTGCAGCGATGCTGCTGCTGGTGCCGCTCTGCGCCGGCCTTGCCACTGGCCCGGCTGCGCGCGGGTCCTGATCGGGCGGCCCTGAACTCGGGGTAAGTGCCCATTCCGGCGACCCGGGAATATAGCCATTCTCGAAAGCGAAATGGCCCCGCCTGCTTCCTTGTCCGGCTCACCCGGCGGCGCGTCCTGCGGTAGCCGGGAGCCGTGGGGGCGGCTCTGGATGACGGCGCTGCTCCTGCCCCTTGGGCTCACTCTTGCGACCGGGACCGCCAGCGCCGCCGGTCCGAACGACCAGATGGACGAGATCGACGAGCAGGCGACCGCGGTGGCCGAGGCTGCCAGGGCCGGCACCGGGAAGAAGGGGGACAAGGACGTGCTGGCCGTGCCCTTGCCCATCACCAGCCCGGTGCTGGGCGTCGGCCTCGTCGTGGCCGGCGTGGTGTTCTACAATCCGAACGGCGCGCCTTCGCCCTGGATCAGCGGCGCCGCGGCGATGAAGACCAACAACGACAATTGGCTGCTGGGCGGCTTCCACAGCATGTCGCTGGCAGACGACCGCTTTCGCTTCACCGCCGCCGTCGGTGCCGGCAAGCTCGTCACGGACTACTACGGAACCGGCGACGCTGCCGGAGACCGGGACGTTGCCGCCCAACTGGACGAGAAGACCGTCGCGCTGCGGCTGCAGCCCCAGATGCGAGTGCTGCCCGGGCTCTATGCCGGCGTGCGCGCCCTGGCCATGCACGTGAAAGTGAACCCGCGGGATGCGGACCCGGCCTTTCCGGATCTGGTCATTCCCCAGGACCAGCGCAACAGTACCCTCGTCCAGCTCGGCCCCGCCGTGACATACGACCGGCGCGACGACAGCCTGAACCCGCGGCAAGGCGCATTCCTGCATGCCGAATGGCTCTGGGGGATCAAGGCGCTGGGCAGCGATTACAAGGGCGGGAAATTCACGGCGGGCGCCAGCGTCTACGTTCCCTCGGGCACCAGGACGGTATGGGCGTTCCATGCCGGTCTCTGCGATGCCGCGGGCGATCTGCCTTACTTCGACTTGTGCCTCTATGGGCAGAAGAACGATCTCAGGGGGTACAAGGCCGGGCGCTACCGCGACGGCATGAGCTGGGCGCTTCAGGCGGAATGGCGGCGGCACTTGTTCGGCCGCGTGGGCATGGTGGCATTCGGCGGGATCGGTGGGATCGCTCCCAGTCTTGCGCAGCTTGGCAGGACCGATTTCCTGCCGGCCGGGGGCGTCGGGCTGCGGTTTCAGCCTTCGCGGGCCACCAACATCAACCTTCGGCTCGACCTTGCGGTGGGGAGGGATTCGCAGGCCGTCTATCTCGGGATTGCCGAGGCCTTCTAGCGCCTGGCCCGCGACGCCCGCCAGATGGCGCCAGATGGCGCCAGATGGCGTCAGAACATCACGCCGAGACCCAGGATCCCCACATTGGCGTTCGGTTCGCCGTTGCCCACGAAGAGGTGCTTGAATTCCACTTTGGCATAGAGCTTTTCGGTCAGGTTCTGCTCCCAGCCGGTTCCGAGCCCGACGGCATTGCCGCAGTCCCGGCAATCCTTGGACTGCCAGTTCAGGCCCACGAAGACTTTGCTTTGCGGCAGGACTTCCGCTCCGGCGCGGCCGCCGATACCCCAGGCGACGCGGGTGCCGTCCGTCAGCAGCTTCTCGGCCGTGCCTTCGACGCCGACGAAGAAGGTCTCGTTCAGATCGACATCGTAGCCCAGGGCCACGCCGGTGATGGCATCGGTTTCCTCGTCGTTCCAGTTCACGCCGCCCGTGACTTCGACATAGGCCTCGTCGGCCCATGCGGGCGTGCCGGCGAGCATCAGGAGGAGAGCGAAAGGAACTGCTGCGCTGCGCATGTTTCGGGACCGTCCATAGGATTGGCGGCCCCAACCCTAGCAGCCCTGTTTGGCGAACGATCTCGGGGTTTCCACCGCTATCCGGGCGGACGATGCCCCACCCCGCCTAACCGCGCGCGTGGTCACGCCAGCGTTTGCAAGGCGCCGCCCTGCGCTGCGGACGCGCGCATGGCGTCCATGATCCGCATGCATTCCAGGCCGTCGCGGAACGTCGGCGCCGCCACGCCGCCCGCCTGGGCCTGTCCGGTGATCCGCGCTTTCAGCGCCTCGGCGAGACGGGTGAAAGGCGCCAGTTCGAACGGCGGGGCGCGACCGGAGGCGGCGGGATCGGACGGGGCGGGATCGGACGGGGCCGGAGCCTGCGGGAGCGCCAGTTCGGGGGGCACCTCAAGCTGGCGGGTGCCGGTGCTGTCGGCCAGGAACACCTTGCCCCCATCGATCCAGACGGTGCCTTTCGATCCCGCGCAACGGCAGAGGCTCGCCGGTTGGCCCCAGGCGCCCGCCGATTGCTGCATCGAACCTTCGACACCGGTCTTCGTCACGAAGCGCACCGAGTAGGAATCCTCGGCCACGTCCTTTCGGTCGGACACGGTCAGGAGGTTCGCGCTCAGCGCATGGATGTCGCCCAGCCAGGCGCGGACCTGGTCGATCAGATGGGAGCCCCCGGCGCCCAGCCAGCCGCCACCGGCCTCCGCGTCGAACCACCAGCGCGGGAGCCGGGCGGCAGGATCCGCGCAAAACGGAATGAACTGGTCCATGACCAGGAAGCGCGGCTCGCCGATCAGGCCGTCCCGGATGGCCTGGCCGAACAGCGCCCGCTCGGGCAGCCAGCGGAATTCGTGCGAGACCATGTGCACGATCTGCCGCTCGTCCGCGGCGTCCAGAAGGGCGGCGCCTTCGGCCGCATTCAAGGCGAAGGGCTTTTCGCAAAGGACATGGCATCCGCGGGCGATGGCCCGGTGGGCCAGGCTTGCATGCGTGTCGGGCGTGGTGGCGATCGTCACCACTTCCGCGCCGGTGGCGGTGATCGCTTCGTCGAGATCGGTGAACCAGGCGGGAACCCCGCTGTCGGCGGCCTTCCGGGCGAGCCTTTCCTCGTTCCGCCCGACCAGCGCGGCGACTTCGAACCCAGCGGCGCGCAAGGCCGGAACATGGATGCGGCAGCCGAAACCGGTGCCGACGACGATGGCTGGGATGGTCTTCATGCACGATTCTCCGCGGAGCGGGCCGGCTCCGTAGTCTTGACGCCAGCGGCGCATTTCCGCCGCCGATTGTTCACAAGAAAGTGCGTACTGTCGATGCCGGGCAGGCCGGATCCACCGCGCTCGCGGCGCTATTCGCCGGTGCGATGTCTCCCTTGCCGCGGTCAGGGCGCTTTACCTCGGCTTGTTTCGCCGCCACCCCGGAAGGCCGCCAAGGCAGTCGGCGCTCTCATGGAGCGGCGCCCGCCTTTCACCTTCGCAGCGGCGCCGGGCGGTCCGCTGCGCACGCTCGATCGGGACCAGGATGCGGCCGGTAAGTCTTGAATTCGTCAGCACCTTCGGCCTGCCGCCCGTAGAGTCCGTGCAACTGGCGGCGCGGCTCGGCTATCAGCATGTCAGCACCGTGCTGGAACCGTTCCGCGAGAGTCTGGAGGGCCACCCGCATTTCTCGCTGCGCAGCGACGCGGCGCTGCGGCGGGACCTGCTGGCGGCGATGACCGACACCGGCGTCACGATTGCCTCCGGGGAAGGCATCGCCGTGCTGCCCGGCCGCGATGTTCGGGATCTCTACGCCGGGGACCTCGAAATCATGGCCGAACTGGGCATTCCCAGGATCAATGTGGTGAGCCTCGATGGCGACCTTGCGCGGACATTCGACCAGCTTGGGCGGCTGAGCGAAATGGCCGGTTCCTTCGCCATCGAAACCCTGATCGAATTCGTCCCCATCTTCCCGATCCGCGACGTGGAGACGGCGATGTGCGCGATCCGCCATGTCGGCCGCAGGGATTGCCGGCTCACGTTCGACATGATGCATTTCTTCCGCACAGGCGGGCGAACGCAGGACATTGCTGCAATCGACCCGCAGGCGATCGGCTATATCCAGCTATGCGATGCGCCCTTCACGCCGGTCATCGCGGACTACATGGAAGAAGCCGTGTGCGAGCGGGCCGTGCCCGGGAAAGGCGAGTTCCCCCTGGCAGAGGCACTCGCACAGCTTCCCGCGGACCGCGTGGTGGGGATCGAGGTGCCGCAACGATCGGCAGGCGCTGCCGGGGTCTCCCTCGATGCCAGAATGGCGCACTGCCTGGCGGCGGCACACCGGCTTCTTGCATGAGGAGCGGCCGGGAAATCCTTCAACGCCCAAGCGATGGTTGCGCGCCGGGGCTGCGCCTGTGCCGATGTCCGGCGGGCGGAAATTGACCCTGCGCGCGCCCCTGCGCTAAACATCCGTTCAACAGTGGAGAGGTGCCGGCAATGGATCTGGAAAGCGAAGTCGCGGCCCTCAGGCGCAGCGTGCAGCACATCAGGGACCGGCAGGAGATCCTCGATGTCATCGTCCGGGAATCGCGGGGGCGGGACCGCCACGACGAGGCGCTGACGGCAAGTTGCTACTGGCCCGAGGGTGCGGACGAACACGGCCCCGTGCCGCTGCCCGCAACGGAATATCCCGCGAAGGCCAATCGCGGGCATGCCGCGATGTTCGCGATGAACCAGCACAACCTGGCCAACCATTCCTGCGAGATCGACGGCGACACCGCCTATTGCGAGACTTACGTCATCGGCACCCTGCTTTCGCACGACGGCCTGACCTGCACGATGGCGGCGGGTCGCTACATGGACCAGATGGAGCGGCGGGACGGCGAGTGGCGGATCCTGTGGCGTCGCTCGACGGTGGAGGCCGCGATGCAGGGCGATGCCTCGTGGTTGCAGACACCGGCCGTGAAGGGCTTCCTCAAGGGACGGCGCGACCGGGACGATCTTTCCTACGACCGCCCGGTCGCAGTGGGCGCGGCGGGTACGCGCTGGTGAGGCGCGCACCGGTATAGGGGGCTGGCCAAGCAGCCCTCCTGCCGGAAATCAGCGGATAATCAGGGGGTGGTGGCGGTGCGGCGCCACCTTGTGGGTATCGCGGTATGACGGCGGCTGGCGGCCGCCCTCGTCGGTCAGCCCGTATCGCACGGCCATTTCCGCTCCGATCACGGTTTCCCCGTTGAGCGCGGCCAATTCGGGATCGTTGTAGAGCGCCCAGATCACATGGCCGGTAAATTCCGGCGTTTCGATCTGGCCGCGAAGATAGCCGTACTTTTCCGGATCGGCGGCGATCATGGCCAGCAATCTGTCGGTCGCCAAAGCCCCCATCCAGATCGACAAGGCCGCGACGCGGGTACCTGCCGCCTTGAAGTCCACCGCCATGTCGAAGGCCATCTTGTCGATCCCGGCCTTGTGCGCGCCATAGGCAGGCCCCATCGCGTAATGCGCGGCGCCCGAGGCCGAGGTGAAGACGATCAGCCCATGGTCCTTCGCGGCCATGCCCGGTGCCGCCAGCCAGCTCGCCACGTAGCTGCTGCGTATCCCGACATCGATCATGTCGGCAAGTTTGCGCGGCTTTTCCCAGAACTGCCCGGGCATGGACAGCTCGTCATAGACGGCGGCGGCATTGTTGACGAGAATGTCGATCCGGCCTTCGTCCGCCAGGACCTGATCGAACAGCGCCTCCACCTGGGTGTCGTCGCCATGATCGCAGCGCACGGCGATGCCCTTGCCCCCGGCGCGCGTCACCGCCTCGGCGGTTTCGTAGATGGTGCCGGGCAGGGCATGATCGCCCTGCCGTTCCGACCGGCCGGTGACGTAGACGGTGCATCCGTGGCTGCCCAGCGCAATGGCAATCCCGCGTCCGGCACCCCTGCTGGCGCCGGTGACGATGGCGATGGTCCGCTCTGTCATGTGCCGTTCTCCCTCAGGCCGCGCGACCGGCCAGCGAGGCTGGCTGCCCGATGGGGGTATAAGCGCGGTAGGCAAAGCGCCATTCGCCGCCCTCCCGCACGAGGCGGTCGGTATAAAGGCCGGTCATCGTCATGCCGCTTCCGGATTTCAGCGCGATGGTCTCCAGCACGGTGGAGAGCACGCTGGCGCCGTCCTGCGTGAAGGCGATCGGGCCGATCTCGTTGAAAGGCGTGACGCTGCGGAAATCGGTCCAGGTCGCGGTCCACATCTGCTCCAGCGCGGCATGGCCGGCAACTTCGAACTGGGGCGTTTTCCAGGTGGCGTCCGCGGACCAGCAGCCCAGCCAGTCGGCGCCGTCCTGGCGGACGACGGCCATGGCATAGCGCCCGTAGACTTCGCGGATGAGCAGCCGGTCTTCGATCCTGCTATCGGACATGTCCTGCGTTCTCCCGTTCCCGCCCCGGCCTGCGCGGTGTCCGCCGATTTGCGAGCGGGCGGCGCGGCTTGTCAATGCGGGCATCCCAGAGCGCGCAGGGGCGATGCCAGAGGCCGGGACCAGACCCTTTCAGGCGGCGGCTGGCGGCACCGTCAGCGGGCCTTCTCCAGGAGATCGTAGCGCTGGATATAGTCGCGGAACGGCTCGCGGGCCTGGTCCGCGGTCATGCCGAAATCGGCGATGTCATACTTGTGCGTCCCGCGCGCGAGTTCGGGTTTTTCCGCAATCCGCTTCGCCAGCCCCGGCCGGAGGGTTTCGGGAATGTCCATGTCGATGAAGGCGTAGATGCGTTCGAGGACGGCCATCGGATCGGCATGGAAGTCGGCATGGACGACATCGAGGACCTGCTCGGGAAAGCGGCTGCGAACCCGCTCGGCCTTCTCGACCGCCTCGGACCACTTGGCCACTTCCCGGATCAGCATGTTTTCCGACCGCTCCTGCCGGCGGCCTTCCTCGAAGAGCGGGTGAAGGTTCGCCATGAGCGACACGAGCGAAGGGATCGCCTTGCCGGGATCGCGGTGCGTCTGGATGATCTTCGCATCGGGGAACACCGCAAGCAGCAGGTCGAGGTTCTCGATATGCCCCGGGTTCTTGAGCAGCCACCGGCGATGGGGCTCGTTGCTGCCGATCAACTGCACGCAGGCGCGGAAGTAATCGTAGGAGGCCGCTTCGGACTGGCTGCGCCACCAGGCGTCGTAAGTCTGCGCGGAGGGCCCGGCGCAGGCCAGGATGTTCGAGGTGAAGCCGTGCCACAGGATCATGCAGCATTCGTGGACTTCCTCGGCCGCGCGGAAATGGGCGGCCTGGTGATCGGGCGCGGCGGCGTGCTGGGCATCGATGCCGGCCATGGTCTTGCGGAACTGCGGATAGTCGGCCCAGGTTTCGATCGACGGGCGGGGCATCGGGGAATCGATCAGCCAGGTCTGAAGCCCCTGGAAGCGGGGATCCACGGCCATCAGGCGGTGCAGCGCCGTGGTTCCGGTGCGCGGAACGCCAGTGATGACGACCGGGCTCACCACCGGATGGCGGTCGAAACCGGGATGCTGTTTCATCGCGCGATAGGCATGTGCCCGGCCGCGCAGGATGGCCACGATCTGGCCCCAGGCCGCGCGCCGTCCCTGTTCGTGAAAGCGGGGGTCGTAGTCCATGGCATGAAGGTAGGCATTCAGCCCGGGGCGATAATCGTCCGGGCCGAAGTCGCTGCTGCCGATCTCCGCGGCGACGAGTTCGTGCAGGGCATCGCCGGCATGGCGGAATGCGCTGGGGGGATCGTACGTCAGGTCCATTCGAAATCATCCTCGCCCGCGGCCGTTCTTGCGCGAGGCACCATGTTCGATCGGCGATTCAAGACAGTCAAGACTATCTAGCTTGGCCGGGCCGATATCCTGCCTGCGATGTGGCGGGGCTGCTCCCGCCAGAAGGCTTGCGGCGTCGCACTATGACAGTGCATGCTTTCCTCGGCGCGATGCCCGGCCCGACGCGGTGCCGGGACGGCCGCACTTCGACGGGACCGGACAACCGGACGCTTTCAGCAGAAATCCATGCCGCGAAGACCCCCGGGTGGGCGCGGAGGGAATGGGTGAGGATATCGTATGGGTCCTTCAATAGAACCGCTCGCCAGCTACCTGGCCCCTCTCGAAGAAGCGGCCGCGGAGCTGGCGAACACCTGGCACCCGGAAGACCCGGCCTATCGGGCAGAAGTCTGCCGGCAGGCGCTGATGAACCTGTCCTACGGCTATTTCGTCCATTTCAACGCCGATGCCGAGCATCCGGACTGGAGCCCGCTCTACAACCCGGTGTTCCTGTGCCAGCCCAATCCCGACGACATCTACCTCTTCAGCCCGCTGCGCGATGACCTGACCTACCGCGTCAGCGGCGACAGGGGCACCGTGAGCAAGCTGATCTTCGTCACCCAGCGCGGGATTCCCGGCACGCTCGAAACGGTGGGTGAATATGGCGCGGCCAGCAGTTTCGACGATTCGGACTTCACCGTCGGCCCCGACGGGCGGATCGACATCGTGTTCAGCGCCGTGCGGCCCGAGGGATACGAGGGCGACTGGTCGCAGCTGAAGAGCGGGGCCGACTGCATCTTCGTGCGCTATCGCATGATCGACTGGAGCTGCGAGGTCGATCCGCAGCTCACCATCGAATGCCTGGACGAAGTGCCGATGAAGCCGCGTCTCTCGCCCGAAGCGATCGCCGCGCGCCTGGGCCGTCAGGCCGCGGTTCCCCGCAACCAGAACCGGCTGTTCTACACGATGCAGAACCAGATCCTGGAGGCGGTCGGCCAGAACAGGATCCATCCGGTGCGGCTGCCCGGCCTCGACAAGCAGCTCTACTGGCCCGCGGTGTTCTCCTTTGGGGAGGACGAGGCGCTGATCGTCGAGACCGAGATGCCGGCGGTCGCGCGCTACTGGAACATCCAGCTCAACGACCCTTTGTTCAACGCGGTCGAATATGTCTACCGGCAGAGCAGCCTCAATGGATCGACCGCGATCATCGACGGCGACGGCAGGCTTCGCATCGTCATCGCGCTGACCGATCCCGGCGTGCACAACTGGCTGGACCCTGCGGGCTATACCGAGGGAACGCTTTACGGGCGCTGGTACGATTGCTCCAGCCTGCCGATCCCCACCATCACGACCGTCAAGCTGGCCGACCTGAAGGCGCACCTGCCGCCCGGCACGGCCACGGTTTCGCCCGCCGAGAGGGAGCAGGCCCTGCGCAGCCGCGTGCGCGCCGCCCAGCGCCGGCGCCGCTGGTAAGGCCCTTCCGCCCCCGAGACCGACCATTCCGACTGGAGACGCATTGTGGCCACCAAGACAACCTCGATCCTGGATTACCTGGGCGATCTCGAACAGGCGGTGGACAATCTGGCGATGAGCTGGCGGCCCGAAGACCCGGCCTATCGCGCCGATGTCTACCGCCAGACGATGACCAGCCTGTCCTATGCCTATTTCATGTATTTCCACGCCGATGCCGAGCATCCCGACTGGGCGCCGCTGTGGAACCCGGTCTTCACGCTTCAGCCCAACCCGGACGATATCTATGTGCAGAGCCCGATCCGGGGGGATTTGCGCTACCGGGTCTCGGGCAATCGCGGGACCTGCCGCATCCTCTCGTTCACCACGCAGAAGGCGCTTTCGGGCACGGTCGACGAGATGCCCCGGCCCAATGGCCATAACGAGGTGGATTGCGACGATCTGGGCATCGGACTGGGCGAGGACTTCGAGATCCTGTTCAGCGCCGTGCGGCCGGAAGGCCATGCCGGGCACTGGGCGCCGATCGATCCGGAGGCGCGGGGCATGTACTTGCGCTACCGGATGTACGACTGGGAGAACGAGACCGATCCGCAGCTCTCGATCGAGTGCCTGGACCCGGTTCCGCCCAAGCCCCGGCTCTCGCCCGAGGATATCCTGGCGCGGATCGGCGAGATGGCGCGCTTCCCGGCGCGCAAGACGAACCTCTACTACCCGATGCAGAACGGCGTGAAGGACCGCGTCGGCTTCAACGTCTTCGAGCCGGTCCGCATGCCCGGCGCGCTGGTCAAGCAGGTCTACTGGCCGGCCTGCTTCCAGCTCGCGGAAGACGAGGCGCTGATCATCGAGACCGAGATTCCCGACCGGGCGCCTTACTGGAACATCCAGCTCAACGACCCGCTCTTCAATGCGCTGGAATATGTCTACCGGCTGTCCAGCACCAATGGCGCCATGGCCAGGCTCTCGTCGGACGGACGGTTTCGGGCGGTGATCGCGCTGACCGACCCCGGCGTGCCCAACTGGCTGGACCCGGCCGGCTACACCGAAGGCGGCATCTATGGCCGCTGGTACGATTGCAGCGCGGAGCCGACGCCGACGATCCGGCGCGTCAAGCTGGCCGAGCTGCGCGATCACCTTCCCGAAGACACGCCCCATGTCACCCCCGCCGAGCGGCGCGAAGAGATCGCCCGGCGCGTGCGGGCCTGCCAGCGCCGCCGGCGCTGGTGAAGCCGCGCCTTGGCGCCAAGAATGGCCAGCGCCGCCGGCGCTGGTGAAACCGCGCCTTGGTGCCGAGAGTGGCCAGCGCCGCCGGCGCTGGTAATACCGCGCTTTGGCGCCAGGAGTGGCCAAAGCCGTGGCGGCGCTATAGGACGGCCGCAAGTGAGGCGGTGTTTGGCGGAGCAGAGTTTGGGCAGGCAGAACGACAGGCCGCGGCAAAGGCGCGCTCCCGCGCAAGTTCGGGAGGAAATTCTCCGCGCCGCGGAAGCGGAGTATTCGCGCTATGGTTTCTCGGGCGCCACCACGGCGGCCATCGCGGCGCGCGCCAATACGACCGAGACGCAGATCTTTCGCTACTTCAGCTCCAAGGCCGAGTTGTTCCGCGAAGCGATCCAGCGCCCGTTGGACAGCCACCTCCAGAACTTCATGTCGAACGTCTCCGCCGCCAGCGGCGATGCACCGCTGGAAGCGCAGGCCAAGACCTATATCGCCGAGTTGCAGGACTTCATCGCCGAGCACCAGCGCATGTTCCTCTCGCTCATCATGGCGGAAACCGGGAAGAGCGGCGAAGTGCAGGGCATGGCCGCGGTCGATGCCCTGCACGACTATTTCGCGCGCGGCGCCGAAGTGGTGCGCGGCCGTACCGGGGGCACGGACAAGCTGCCGCCCGAACTGATGGTCCGCATCAGCTTCGCCTCGCTGCTGGGCTGCGTGCTGTTCAAGGACTGGCTCTATCCCGAAGGCATGGCCGACGACGACACCCTGCGCGCGGCGACCACGCGCTTCGTGATGGACGGGATCTACGCGGACCCCGCGTAGCCCTGGGCGTCGATGGGGGTGGGATGCGGACCGGATCGGGTCCGGTCCCACGCCAAGCTGTCTTACGCCGTCCTGTCACGCCATCCTGTCACGTCATCGTGACGTGGACCTTGGTTTCCTCGTTCGGGCCGCGCAGCATCGCCATCGTCTCGGGCAGGGCCGTCAGCGGCACGGTGCTGGTGACGATCGCCTTGGGGTCGACGTGGCCCTTGTCCATCTGGTCGGCGATGTAGAGGAATTCCTTCATCGAATAGCCGACCAGGAACTGCACGTTCACGCACTTGTAGGAGGCGAGGGCGGGTATCACCGGATCGGGCGAGGTGCAGAAGCCCAGCGAGACGACCCGGCCGAACGGCCCGGCATGCAGAATCGCCTTGCCCAGCATCCCTTCCGCGCCCACGCATTCGAACACGACGTCCGGCACGCCGCCGAGCGCTTCCCGCACTTCGCCCATTTCGTCGCTTCCATAGGGAATGAAGCGGTCGGCGCCCATCTGCAGCGCCAGGTCGGCGCGGCGGGCGGTACGGGACATGACGACGATCCTGCCCGCGCCAAGACGCCGCGCCCAGTAGATCGCGTAAAGCGCCACGGTGCCGCCGCCCAGCACCACGACCTTGTCGCCGGGCTGGATCCGCGCGTGCTTCACGCCGTAGAGGCTGATCGCCATCGGTTCGATCAGGGCGCCGTCGGTCAGCGTGAGGACGGACGGTAGCCGGGTGGCCACGGCAGCCGGCACCCGCGCCAGTTCGGCAAAGCCATGCATCGCGCTGCCGGGCGAGGCCTGGCACAGCACGTTGTTCTGATGCGCGCAGCCCGGGCACTCCCCGCAGGCGACCGAGGGCAGCACGGCGATGCGGTCTCCGATCGCCAGGGTGGAGACGCCCGCGCCAAGCGCGACGACTTCGCCGGCATATTCATGGCCGAACTGCGAACCCGCGCCGAAATCCCAGCCGGCGCCCTTGGTCATCGACAGGTCGGTGCCGCAGATGCCGCAGCGGCTGACCCTGATCAGCACTTCGCCGGGCGCTGGCTCCGGATCGGGCAATGTCTCGATGACGACAGGCTGGCCCTGCCCGGGATAGATGGCCGCTTTCACGAATGCGTCTCCATGGTTGTCACCGCGATCGCGTTCAGGCGACCTCGCCTTTCATGAAGGCGGGGTTGATGGCGCCGGTGAACACGCCGCTGGCGAAGCCCTGGTCGGTGTAGAGGAAGCTGCCGGTAACCGCGCCGTTGAGCGGACTGTTGAGCAGGACCAGCGGCCAGGCCTGATCTTCCGCCGTGGCCATGCGCCCCAGCGAGGGATAGGGCCAGGCGTCGAGAAAGCCTTCTGGCAGCAGCTTTTCCTGCTCGTCCATGAAGGCGGTGCGGGTGGGACAGGGGCCGATCGCATTGAATCGGATGCGCCGGGCATTGCCGTATTCGACCGCCTTGTTGGCCACCCAGACCACCAGCATCTCCTTCGAACTGGTATAGCCGTCGCGGACGCGGGCATCGGGATCGGCCTCGCACCAGGCATAGGCTTCGTCCGGGTCGGAGATCGCCAGCATCTCCAGCGACTGGGCGAGGTTGCCCTGCCAGCCCATTGCCGCATCGGAAGAGATCAGCGCGATCCCGCCGCCGTCGCGGACAGAGGGCAGCAGTTCTTCCACGAACAGACGCGTGCCTATGTAGTTGACGCGCATGCAATACATCGGCCCCTTGATGTGCGGCGGCAGGCCGGCGCAGGGGAACACGAAGTCTATCGGCGCTTCTGCCGCCAGCGCGGCGGCGGCGGCACGGACCTGGTCGAAGTCGGAGAGGTCGCACTGCCGGAAGCTGAGGTGCGGCACTTTGGGCGGCTGGATGTCGACGATGTGCACTTTGGCGCCGAGTTCGCCCAGAATGCGCGCGACTTGCTCGCCCATGCCGGACGACCCGCCGGTGACCACGACTGTCCTGTCCCGATATCCCAGCCCGTCGAGGTTCTGCATGCTCAATCCCTTCGCCATGGTCCGGTCCGATCGCACTGCTGGAGCCGGACTCGCCTTGTGTCGAGACCTATCACCCCGGCGCGCCGTGCAGAAGGTGGATAGCGCGCACTATCCTGTTTCGCAGCTTCCTAAGGGCACTGAAACCGCTGCGGCGATGCCCGCCGACAGCCGCGGCTCCCCGCCCGAAATGCTCAGTCCAGCCTGAAGCGCGGCAGGTCCAGCTTGAGACCCGGCGTGTTCGAACGACCGCGATAGAGGAAGGAGTTCCGGGCAGTGATCTCGCCCCCTTCCTTCAGGGTGTCGCCGCCATCGGCAGGCACGGAATTGACGTAGACGTCGCGCATGTCGGCGCCCCCGAAGCGCACCTGGGTGATGGCGCCGCCCGGAGTGGGAGAGTCCGCCAGCCGGGTACCGTCGGGCGCGAGGCGGGTGAGGGCATTCGAGCGGAAGCCCGTGATCCAGAGGTTGTGATCGGCGTCGAGGGCCATGCCGTCGGCATCCTCCTTGTCGAGGATCATGCGCCGGTTGGACACGGTGAGGTCGTCCGCCACGTCGAAGGCCCAGGTGCCCCGGAACGTGTCGTTGCAGTAGAGGCGCCGGCGTCCGGCATCGAACATCAGGCCATTGGTGAAGCCGATGTCCCCGGCGACCTGGATGACTTCGCCGGAAGCGGTCATGCGGTAGATCGCCGTCGGCCGGGCAGGTTCGCCCTTGATGACGCTGGCGATGTCCAGCGTGCCGAAGAACAGCCCGCCCCGGCCGTCCGGCGCCATCTCGTTGATGCCGTTGATCGGCTGGCCGTCGATTTCGCACAGCAGCCAGCCCGATCGCCCGGTTTCGGGATCGTTCCACATGATGCCGCCCTCGCCGGTGGAGAGCACTGCGCCATCGGCGTTCATCGTCACGCCGCCGGTCCACCGCCGATCGGGGTTGAAGGACGCGACCCGGGTACCGTCGGGCTTCACGCCGTGGATGCCGCCGGCAATGACGTCGCTGTACCAGACGATGTCGCGCAGATGGTCGATCGCAAGGCCCTCGATGTAGGTCCCCGCCGCTATCCTGTCGAACCCCTCGATTGCCGCCTGCATCGATTGCCTCCTCCCGCCGGCCGTTTCATCGGCCCTGTCTTCCCGCCGGGCAGGATGTTGGCCGCGCGATACCCTGTCAAGGCGGAGGCGGGCTGGCGGGGATCAGCTGGATCAGCGCTGGGGAATGGCGGGGAGGCCTGGGGGCACTTGCCCGAATCCCGCCGCCGATCCATGCCGAAGCGCAAGATCGGTCGAGCAGGTGTCCGCGATCCGTGGCTAACGGAGGGCGTCACGGAGGAAGGAACGATGAAGGCGGCGCTCGATACCTACCATGCCCGGATGCTGCGGGCGCTGGACCATATCGACCGGCACCTCGACAAGGCGCTGGACCTCGAAACGGTGAGCGGCGTGGCCGCCTTTTCGAAGTTCCACTTCCACCGGCAGTTCACGGCCATGTTCGGGATCTCCGTCCATCGCTATGTCCAGCTGGCCCGCATGAAGCGCGCCTCGCACCGGCTGGCCTATCGCGAGGGGCAGAGCGTAACCGACATAGCGCTGGATGCCGGTTACGAGGCGCCGGACGCTTTCGCCCGCGCGTTTCGGCAGAGGTTCGGGCAATCGCCCTCCTCGTTCCGCAAGAGCCCCGATTGGGCGCCGTGGCTTTCGGCCTTCGAGCCTCTCGACACAGCCAGGAGCAAGTTCATGCACAGGACATTCACGCAGGAAGACGTCGTTATCCGCGAGGTGCCGAAGCAGTTGGTGGCGATCATGGAGCACCGGGGCGACCCGGCCGGGTTGGGAGGCACCATCCAGCGCTTCATCGCCTGGCGCCGCCGCGCCGGTCTGCATCCCTCCAGAAGCCCGACATTCAATATCTGGCGGTCGGAGCGCCGCCCCGCCGCACCGGCCGATTATGGCATCGACCTTTGCGCGGGCATCGAGGGGCCGGTCGCGGCCGATGGCGAGGCGGTGCGGATCGGCGAGATCCCCGGCGGGCGCTGCGCGGTGCTGCGGCAGGTCGGCCAGACGGATAACCTGGAGCCGGCCGCGCTCTTTCTCTATCGCGACTGGCTTCCCGGCAGCGGCGAGGACGTCCGCGATTTCCCGCTCTACTGCCAGCGCCTGCGCTTCTTCCCGGAAGTGCCGGAGCACGAAGCGGTGGCAGAGCTGTTCCTGCCGCTGAAATAGCGCGCGCGGTTCAGGCGGCAGGCCGCCATCGTTCGAGCTGGGTCAGCACGTCGTTCACGATCTGCTGTTCGGTAAGGCCGGTAAGGTCGCGGTGGCGCTCGGTGGCGACCTGCCCCGTCAGCATCCAGGTCAGGCTGCGGCGGCCTTCCGAGGCTTCCAGCGCGGTATAGGCGGGCAGGGGGCGCGACCGGGTGCCCAGGCTGTAGACGAACCGGCTCTCCGGCCCGAACGTGATGGTGAGCGCGGCCTGCCCCTCGCCCTCGGTGACATGGCTGTCGGCCCAGCCTTCCGCCAGCATGGCTGCGCAGACGGATCGCAGCGCGGGGGCGCCGCGCTCCGCCAGTTGCCGGACGATCTGCGCCTTGCTGGAAGGCACGAAGAGGCGTTTGAGCCTTTCGCTGACGGTCGCAGGCTCGTCGTCGGAAATGGTGATGCCGGCAAGGTCGGCGCTGGTCTGGCGGACCAGCCCGAAGGCGAGCAGGATCATCACGAAGCAGAACGGCAGCGCGGCCAGCAAGGTGGCGGTCTGCAAGGCGCCCAGCCCGCCGGCGATGAGCAGCGCGGTGGCCGTGGCGCCCAGCAGCAGGCACCAGTACATCCGCTGCCAGCGCGGCGTATCCTCTTCGCCGCCCGATGCCAGGGTGTCGATCACCAGAGCGCCGGAATCGGCCGAGGTGATGAAGAACACCGCCACCAGTACGATCGACAGGGTGGAGGTGAAGCCGGAGCCGGGAAGATACTCCAGGAACTTGAACAGGGCGGTGGAGAGGTTCTCCTGCACGGCATGCGCGATCTGGCCGCCGGCAGTGCCGAGGTCGAGCGCGATGGCGGAGTTGCCGAACACCGTCATCCACAGGAAGGTGAAGGCGGTGGGCACGAAGAGCACGCCGATCACGAATTCGCGGATCGTGCGCCCGCGCGAGATACGCGCGATGAACATGCCCACGAATGGCGACCAGGCGATCCACCAGGCCCAGTAGAACAGCGTCCAGTCCGCCATCCAGGCCCGCGGCTCATAGGCATAGAGCTTGAAGCTGCGTTCGAAGAAATGGTCGAGATAGAGCCCGAAGTTCTGCACCAGCGCGCGCAGCAGGAACAGCGTCGGCCCTTCCGCCAGCACGAAGAGCATGAGCAGCACGGCCAGCGCCAGGTTCAGTTCGGAAAGCCGCCGTACCCCGCGGTCCGCGCCGCTGAGCACGGATAGCGTCGCCGCGCCCATGACCAGGACGATCACGCCCACTTTCATCGTCGTGTTGTCGGGCAGGCCGTAGTTGTAGGCGAGGCCCGCGGTCATCTGCGAAACGCCGAAGCCGAGCGAGGTGGAGACGCCGAACACCGTGCCGCAGACCGCGAAGATGTCTATGGCATCGCCGATCGGCCCGCGGATGCGCTTGCCCAGGATCGGGTAGAGGCCGGACCGCAGCGTCAGCGGCAGGCCCTTGCGATAGGTGAAATAGGCAAGGCTCAGGCCCACCAGCGCGTAGATCGCCCAGGCATGGACGCCGTAGTGATGGAACGTGATGGCCATCGCCTCGCGCGCGGCGTCTATGGTGCCGGGCTGCGCTTCGGGTGGGGCGCTGTAATGCTGGATCGGCTCGGCCACCGCGAAATACATCAGCCCGATGCCCATGCCGGCCGCGAAGAGCATGGCCAGCCACGATACGTAGGGGAAATCGGGCTCGGCATCTTCCGGGCCGAGCTTCAACCGGCCGGCCGGGCCGAAGCCGAGCGCCAGCACCACGACAAGGAAACCGACGACCGCGGCGATGTAGAGCCATCCGAACGTGTCGATCGCCCAGCTTTGCGCGGCCTTGAAGACCAGGTCGGAGGCGCCGGGGGCGACCAGGGCGGCAGAAAGCATGGCCAGGATGACAGCGGAGGCACCCCAGAATACCCGCGGGTTCATTCGGCTTTCGATCATGGTTGCCCTAACGCATATCTGCAGACGAACCGGAACGCGTCGCGGCGGTCGCTGTTCCCCGCAGCCGGACCCCTACCCATAAAGAACCGAGAGCGTCACCGCCGCGCAGGCGACCACCGCCACCACCAGCGGCGCGCCCATGCGGGCGTAGTCGCTGAAGCGGTAGCCTCCCGGCCCCATGACCAGCAGGTTGTTCTGGTGCCCGATGGGGGTGAGGAAATCGGAAGACGCGCCGATCAGCACCGCCAGCAACGCCGCATCCGGACTGACGTGCAGCAGGCCGGCGGCGTCTATCGCCAGCGGCCCCATGATGATCGCGGTCGCGACGTTGTTGAGGAAGATCGAGAGCAGCAGCGTCACCGTGCAGAGCGCCGCCAGCACCGCCACCAGCGGCATTCCCGCCAGGACATGACCCAGCCACTGCGCGGCGATGGCCGCCGCGCCGCTGTCCTCGAAGCTCTGGCCGACGGGGATCATCGCCGCCAGGAGGACGATGACGCTCCAGTCGATGGAGCGGTAGATTTCCTCGGGCGGCAGCAGTCGCAGCGCCGCGATCAGCACCGCCGCGGCGGTGAAGGCCAGCGCCGGGGACATGCCCAGCCCGACGATGCAGGCGATGGCCGCGGCAAAGACCGCGAGGATACCCGAGGCGCGCCCCCGTGCGGTGGGAACGGGATCGTGGCGGTCGATCTCCAGCACGCGGGCGCCGGCGCTGAAGCTGCCGAGTTCCGCCTGCGGACCGCGAATGTAGAGCTGGTCTCCCGCGCTGATCCGCATGTCCGCCAGTTGCCGCCGCTCCCGCGCCACGCGCGGCCCCACCGCCACCACCTGCAATTGCTGGCGGCTGCGGGTGCGGACTTCGTCATAGCCCAGCCCGATCAGCGGCGATCCATGCGCAACCGCGACCCGCACGGTGACGGCATCGGGGACGTGATCGACGGAAAGATCCGAAACCAGCCCGGCCGTGGTCCCGACCGACCACTGGTTCTTGCGCGAGAGGACCAGCAGCCGGTCCTGCGCCTGCAAGGCTCCTTGCGCGCCGATCCGGTCGATGCCGCGAAAGGCGGCCAGCAGGCGTCCACCGGCGCCGCGCAGGCGCGCCCGCACTTGGGCCGCGTCCAGCCGCTCGTCGGGGACGACCAGTTCGTAGACGCGCCAGGGCGGCTTGCCGTCCGCCGCATCGCCGCGCCGCGCCGGCAGGAGCCGCCAGCCGACCACGCAGAGATAGGCCAGCCCCACCACCGTCACCGCCACGCCCACGGGGGTCATCGTGAAGAACCCGAAAGGCGCGCCCAGCCGCGTTTCGCGCACCGAGGAGAGGATCAGGTTGGCGGGCGTGCCGATCAGGGTGGTCATCCCGCCCAGGATCGTCGCGAAGGCCAGGGGCATCAGCGTGGCGCCGGCCGAGCGCTTGGCCGAGCGGGCGATCTCCGCGGCGATCGGCATGGTGATGACCAGCGCGGCGATATTGTTCATGAACGCGGAGAGCAGCGCGCCCACCAGCAGCAGGCAGGCAAGACGCATCGCGAAAGGCGCGCGGGCGGGGATGATGCGGTTCGCCACGGCCCCGGCGGCGCCGCTGAGTTCGATGGCGCGGCCCACCACCAGCACGGCCGCCACCGCGATCACCGCCGGATCGGCGAAGCCCGAGAAGGCATCGCCCGGCGCGACGAGACCGGTGACGAGGCAGGCGATCAGGGCCAGGAAGGCCACGAGATCGTGCCGCACCTTTTCGGATACGAACAGAACGAGCGCGCCCAGCAGGATGAAGGCGCTGAGGGCGGCGGGGCTCAAGGCTGGGCCTCGCCCTCATCGATGCGGCGCAGAGCGAAACGGCTGCCCGCGGCCGGGGCCGGGAGAGGCGCTATGCCGTTCTCGCGGAGCAGCGCAGCCACCGCCAGCGCGCGCCGCTGGACGAGCGTGGGCTTCTCCGGCGCCTCCTCCGCGGCTTGCTCCGATGATGCCGGGGGCAGTCCGGGAACGCCCAGGCTGCGCACGTTCCAGCGCCGCGCGGCCCAGGCACTGACCAGCACCGCTTCCCGCGCGGGGGCATCGAGCGTGTCCGCGCTGCCGGTGAAGGCGATCATCGGCGTGGCCATCTGCGGCGGGGTCAGCACCACGTCCCAGCCGTCCGCCTGCGCCGCGGCGCGTTGCTCCAGCACCCGGTAGGTGGCCAGCGAGGCGCCCGGCAGCGGCACGGCATCGGCCATGGCGCGGTGATGGTCGCGGTCCACGGTGACGCCGTCCGCCGTGGTCCCGGCGGTCAGGGCCAGCATCTGCGAGAGCGCGGCGATGCGCTGGGTCTCGATGGCGGCGGCGTCGCCCGCCTGGCGGATTTCCTCGCGCTGGGCCTCGATGGCGCCGGCGCCGGGTTCGAGCACCACCTGGTCCAGCCGCAGGCGCAGCGGCTTGCCCAGGCGGCTGGTGAGGTCTTCCTGCAGGGCCGCCGTGCGCTGCATCCGCCCGCGCGGGGTGATGACCACGGCGCGCACCACCACGGGATCGGCATCGAAGTCGATGTCAAGCTGGGTCACCCGCGCGTCGGCGCCGAAACGCTCGGACAGGAAGGAGCGCGTCTGGTTGACGGTGACTGCTTCCCCGGCGATCTGCTTGAGCGAAATGCCCAGCGGAATGGCCATGGCGACGAAGACGAACAGCAGGACGAACGTCTGCGTCCAGCTCTGCTGGCTGGTGAGATGGTGGCCGAACCCGTAGAAGCGCGCCATGGCCGTGGCGGAGAGGGCGATGGTCACGAAGTTGGTGACGAACAGGGCGAAAGCGCCGCCCAGCACGGGCATGTTCCATGTCGCCAGACCGAAGCCGACCACTGCGAGCGGTGGCATCAGGGCCGTGGCGATGGCGACGCCGACGATCGTGTCGCCGCGCCCGCGGATGATCGCGAAAGTCCCCGCCAGGGCCGCGAACAGCGCCACCGCCAGGTCGAACAGGTTGGGCCGGGTGCGGGCGATGATCTCGCTGGTCGGCGCCTGCAGCGGGGAGAGGGCCACGATCAGCGCGGTGAAGATCACCGCCGCCACTGCGCCCACCGCCAGGGCGGTAAGCGAGCGGCGCATCTCGGAGAAATCGAACAGCGCCAGGCTGAAGCCCAGCCCCAGGATCGGGCTCATCAGCGGCGAGATCAGCATGGCGCCGATGACCACGGCCGGCGACGAGAGCAGCAGGCCGAGCACGGCGATGCCCGCGGACATCATCACCATGAAGGCATAGCGCGGCGACCACCCGGAATCCTCGGTGATGCGCGCCATCACGCTCTCGTGATCGACCCGCCCGACGACCGATCGCCGCCACCAGCGATAGAGCGCGATCTGCTCGAACCGGTCCTGCATGGCGCTGTTTGGGCTTTCCGCCCCTGCTGCCTGTTCCAACCCCCGTTACCTCCTTGTCTGCAGTCCGGCCCGATCCGCGGTCCGGCAACAACCCACCGCGCGCCCTTCGGTTTCCGCCCGGCACGAAATCGGCCCTCTCGCCGTTCCGCGCAAGCCGGCGCTCAGGACATGGTGCGCGGGCAGCTGCCCAGTGCGGCGATCACCATGCGGTAATCGGTGAGGGCCTGCATCTTGCCCTCGTAGGTGGCGGAAATATTGGCGCGTTCGGCCGGGGCGGGCGGCAGGAAGCAGGCCAGGCTGTACCATTCCAGCGTGCCGCGCGCGGGTGGGCGGCCCGCCGTCGCCACCACCGCGGAGAACGAGACGCCCCAGGCGGGCGCCTGGCCCGGTTCATGGCGGACCGTGATCGAGGCGCTGCGCCCGCCCTCGGTATCGAGGAAGATCTGCGTGCGTCCCTGCCCGGCGAGGTTGCCGGGCACGTAGAGCATTTCCCGCACCCGCGTGACATTGCTGGGCGCATTGCGGGCGACCCGGCTGCGCAGGACGGCGCGCAGGCGCACTTCCTCGTCCGGGGTCCAGAGGATCTGGGCGGTGGGGGCGATCAGTTTCAGGTCCTCGGGGCGGCCCGGCACCGGGGAGGCGAACAGGATGACATCGCGGCCGGGCAGTTCCGCCGGTCCCATTCCGGTCATGACGCCGTTCGCGGGGCCGTCTTGGGGCAGGTCCACCAGATAGCGCAGCGATCCGCCGATCGGCGCGGCGCCGAACAGCAGCGCGCCGGTTGTGGCCTCGACATAATAGCGGGCATGGCCGGGCGCGGGGATGCGCTGGCTTGCGGTGGTCACGCGCGTCACGCCGGCGACTTGCGCCCTGACGACCATATCCGCCCGTTTCGCGAGCGAGACCACGTCGGCATCGGTTGGCCCCGCCTGCGCAGCAGAGAGTCCTGCCTGCGCGGCGGCGGGTGGGGGCGTCAGGGCAAGCAGGGCAGCGGCCGCCACGGCGGAGACTGCGGAAAGGCGGCGGGCGGCAGGCATGGATAAGGCGGCCTTCATGTCACGCAGGGTCCTGAACGGGAAGGGAGGGAGCGGGGGGCAGGACGGCGTCCGGCGAGGATGCCGACCGCGCGACCGCGCCTGACAGGTCGAGGCCGGTGGGCCGCTGGAAAACGCGGAGGTCGAACTCCGGGATGATCGCGATCAGGTGGTCGAGAATATCGGCCTGGATGCTTTCGTACTGGGCCCAGGCCGTAGTGGAGGCGAAAGCGTAGATCTGCAGCGGCAGGCCGTATTCGCCGGGTTCGAGCTGGCGCACCAGCAGGGTCTTGTCTTTCGCGATGTCCGGGTGCGCGGTCAGGTAGGCGTGCACATAGGCGCGGAAAGTGCCGATATTGGTCAGGCGGCGCATGTCCAGGATCTCGCCTTGCGCGTGGTCCTGGTTCCAGCGGTTCACTTCGCCGCGGCGCTCCGCCAGGTACTGGCGCAGCAGGGTGAAGCGCGAAAGCGCCTCCAGTTCCCCGGCCGTCAGGAAGCGCACGCTGTTCTGGTCGATCATCAGCGAGCGCATGATGCGCCGCCCGCCCGATTCCGACATGCCGCGCCAGTTGCGGAAGCTCTCGGTGATGAGCCGGTGAGTCGGCACGGTGGTGATGGTCTTGTCGAAGTTCTGGATCTTCACCGTGTGCAGCGCGATGTCGATCACGTCGCCATTGGCGTCGAGCTTGGGCATCTCGATCCAGTCGCCCACGCGGACCATGTCGTTGGAGGTGATCTGCACCGATGCGACCAGCGAGAGGATGGTGTCCTTGAACACCAGCAGCAACACGGCCGCCATGGCGCCCAGCCCGGACAGCAGCAGCAGCGGAGACTGGTCCATCAGCGCGGCCAGCACCAGGATCGCGGCGGCGCCGTAGACCAGCAGCTTGGCCACCTGGACATAGCCCTTGATCGGCCGGTGCCCGGCTTCCGGGCGGCGTTGGTACACGTCGTTGGCCAGGGTCAGCGCGCCGGACAGGGCCAGGGCGAGCGTCAGAATCACCACGGCCGCGCAAAGGCTGTGCACGAAGCCGACCAGCGCGGGCGGCAGGCCGGGCACCGCGCCGATCCCGCCCTGCACGATCACGGCGGGCAAGATGTTCGACAGGCGCGCGACGATGGCGCCGATATGCCCCGCCTCGACATCGAAGGGCGTGCGCCGCAGCAGGCGCATCATGCCGCTCAGGACGATGCGCTTGGCGATCCAGTTGGCCAGCCAGGCGGCGGCGGCCAGGAGCAGCAGGGCGATTCCGGTGTGCATCCAGGGCTCGGAGGCCCAGGGCGCCATGGCCCAGGGCCCGTTTGCTCCGGGGGCAGCCAGGGCGGCGAAAGCATCGGTTTTCAAAGGGAATCCTCGGTTAGGCAGTCAGACGGCGCGCAGCGGCTTGCCGGCGGTTTCCTCGGTATAATGCAGCGCCACCAGCCCGACGAGACAGGCGGCGATCATCACGTAGGCGGGGGTGAGCGGATCGCCGGTCCGGTCGATCAGCCAGGCGTTCGCCGCCGGAGCGGTGCCGCCGAACAGCGAGGTCGAGAGGTTGTAGGCGATGGCGAAACCGGCAAAGCGCACCGGGGTGGGGAAGAAGGCGGGGAACGTCGCCGAAATCGTCGCCAGTTGCGGCACGTAGAGCAGCCCCAGCAGGGCATAGCCGATCACCGCGCTGGCAAGGCCGGTATCCATGAAGTGATAGAGCGGCACCACCGCCAGCATCAGCCCGATCAGCGAGGCCATCCACATCGGCTTGCGCCCCACTCGGTCCGACAGGGCGCCCGCGAAGGGAAGCAGCACCATCATGAACAGCATGCCGGCGATGGGCACGGCCAGCGCGGCGTCGGTCGAAAGGCCCAGCCGGCGCTCCAGATATGTCGGCATATAGCTGAGCAGGGTGTAGTTCACCACGTTGAGCGCGATCACCAGCCCGCTCATCGCCAGCAGCGGGCGGCGGTGGCGGCGCATCAGGTCGCGCAGCGGCGTGGCGGATGCGTTCTGGCCGCTCTCTTCCACTTCGCGGAACAGCGGCGTCTCTTCCATGCGTGCCCGCAAGTAGACGCCTACGAAACCCAGCGGCCCGGCCAGCAGGAACGGCAGGCGCCAGGCCCAGTCGCGCATGGCGGCATCGCCCAGCAGCAGCGAGAAGCCCAGCATCAGCAGGGCGCCGCCGCAGAAGCCCGCCAGCGTGCCGACTTCCAGGAAGCTGCCATAGAAGCCGCGCTTCCGGTCGGGCGCATACTCGGCCATGAAGATCGCCGCGCCGCCGTATTCGCCGCCGGTCGAAAAGCCCTGCACCATGCGCAGCACCACCAGCAGCGCCGGTGCCCAGAGGCCGATCGCCGCGTAGGAGGGGATGAGGCCGACGCCCACCGTGGCCGCCGCCATCATCACGATGGTGATGCCCAGCACCGCCTTGCGGCCGTAGCGGTCGCCCAGCGGACCCCAGAAGAAGCCGCCCAGCGGCCGCACCAGGAACGAGATCGCGAATGTCGCCAGCGCGAAAAGCGTCGCTTCGGCGGCCTCGCCGGGGAACAGCGCGGCGGAGATATAGCTGACGCCATAGGCATAGATGCCATAGTCGAACCACTCGGTGGCATTGCCGATCGCGGATGCGGCGATGGCGCGGTGCAGTACGGCCGGCGAAGTCTGGTCGGTCATTCAAGAGTGCTTTCGTCCGAGGCCACCGGGTCGAGCGCGGCGGACATGGGCGTGGTGCGCGGCAGCACGACGTAGGTTTCCTGGAGATGGCCGGGGACCGGCTCGGAGCGGACCTGTCGCCACAGGCCGAATGCCAGCGCGGCGCCGGCGCAGGCGGCAACGAAGAGGAACAGCCCGGCCGTTCCCAGCAGGGTCATGGCCAGCGCCCCCAGCGAGGGGCCGATGGCGGCGCCCAGCGAATAGAGCAGCACCAGCCCGCCGCTGGCGGCGACGCGCTGCTCGGCCGAGAGGTGGTCGTTGGTATGGGCGACGCAGAGCGGATAGAGCGCGAAGCTGAGGCCGCCCCACAGCGCGCCGAACGTCAGCAGCGGCAGGTTGCCCTCGGTCAGGGCGATGGCCAGGCTGGCGGCCAGCGTGCCGGCGAAGGCCATGACGATCACCATGCGCCGGTCCATCCGGTCGGACAGGCGGCCCAGTGGCCATTGCAGCGCCACGCCGCCCATGATGACAACGCTCATGAACAGCGCGGTCGCGGAAAGGTCCAGCCCCGAGCGCCGGGCATAGACCGCGCCCATCGCGTAGAAGGCGCCGAGCATGATCCCGGTCAGGAAAGCGCCGACGATCCCCAGCGGCGAGACCGCGTAGAGTTCGCGGAACGAGAGCGAGGAGGCTTCCCCCGGTGCGGGTGCGGCGATGCGGGTCAGCACCACGGGCACGGCGGCGAGCGAGATCAGGATCGATCCCACCATCAGCGGCATCGTCGATGCCGCGCCGCCGAGGTTGAGCGTGAACTGCCCGATCGCCTGCCCGCCATAGAGTGCGATCATGTAGCCGGCCAGCACGCTGCCGCGCCCGGCGCCCTCGGCCCGTTCGTTCAGCCAGCTTTCCAGGCAGACGTAGATGCCTGCCAGGCAGATTCCGTCCGTGAAGCGCAGCAGGCCCCAGAACGGCACGTCGCGGTGGATGGCATAAGCCAGCGTGCTGGCGCTCAGCACGGCCACGAAAGCGGCGAAGGCGCGAATGTGGCCGATGCGGCGCAGCAGCGACGGCGCGCGCATGGAGCCTGCGACCAGCCCTGCGAAATAGGCGGTGCCGACCAGGCCGATCGCCAGGGTGCCAGACCCCCCGCGCTCCAGGCGCACGCTGACGAGCGTGTTCATGAAGCCGCCGCCCGCCATCAGCACGAAGATGGCGAGCAGCAAGCTGCGCACGGGGAGGATGGCTTTCAGCATGATCAATCAAGCGATCAGGCGGCAGCCAGTTCCTGGGTTCCGGCTGGTTCCGGGGTTCCGCCCATCGGGGCGGCGGCGCCGCCCTCGACCAGCGCCTTGTGCAGCACCCGCACCGCCTGGTCGAAAGCCTCGACCGCGACGATGAACTGCACGTCGACATTGCGGATCTGGTGCTGCATCGCGGCCATGCCGATCCCGGCCTCGGCCATCGCCATCAGCGCGCGCGGGACCAGGCCCGGCTCCGCAAGGTCGCTGCCGATCACCGAGACCATCGCCACCGGCTGCACCGTCACGGCGGCGCCGGGCCAGTGCGCCTCGATGTCCGCGACGATGGCGGCCATCTGCGCCGGGCTGGTGCCCGAAAGGTAGTGCGTGATGGTGTTGGCGTTGGAGCTCTTGCTGACGATCCACGCCCCGTGGCGGGTCAGCGCCTCCAGGATCGCGGCGTCGTAGCCCTTCTCGCCGACCATGTCCTGTTCGAACACCTGCAGCGCCTGGACCGAGGCCAGCCCGGTGACGATCTCCACGCGCGGACGGTCGGAAACGTAGTCGCCGCAGATCAGCGTGCCGCCGTCGTGCCGGTCGAACGTGTTGCGCACCCGCAGCGGGATGCCGGACTGGCGCAGGCCCCGCCCGGCCCGCGGGTGGATGGCCTCCATGCCCAGGTTGGCAAGCTGGTCCGCCACGTCGTAGTTGGTGCGCCCGATCTTGCGCGCCACCGTCTCGCCCACCAGGCGCGGATCGGCGCTGGAAAGGTGGAACTCCTTGTGGATGATCGCCTCGCGCGCCTGCGTCAGCACGGCGATGCGCGAGAAGGTCATTTCCGAATAGCCGCGCGCATAGCAGCGCACCATGCCGCCCTCGCAGCCCGCATAACCGGTGACGATGGGCATCTGCTTGGCAAGGTCGATCGGCGCCATGGCCTCGACGATGCGCTCGTCCAGGCTGCGCATGTCCGCGTGGTCCCAGAGCGTCAGGTCGACGAAGACCGCGTTCACGCCCCGGTCGCGCAGCATCAGCGCGGTGGAGTGCGCCGAATGCGCCTCGCCCAGGCCGGCCAGCATCTCGCGCACGGTGGTCATCTGGTCCTTCAGGCAGAAGCGACCATGCGCGCGCAGGCGGTCGAGATCGTCCAGGCAGGTTTCCAGCGCGGCGATGCGCATGGCCACGAAGGCATCCGCTTCCTCCCGGCTGGCGGAGCGCGCGAACATCTCGGCATTGCGGGCCCACATCGCGCCCATCACGTCCGCCAGGGCGGAGCGCCAGGCGCCGGGCACTTCGTTGCGGATGAAATGGGCATGGACGCCGGGCTCGCCCGACTTCTTGTGCTCCAGCAGCAGGTCGGTCATCCCGGCATAGGCCGAGACCACGAAGATCCGGTTGTAGAGGTCCGCGCCCTTGCGGCCGGCGACCAGCACGTTGTCGAACACCGTGGAGGTGGCCGCCATCGAGGTGCCGCCGATCTTCTCGACGGAATGGGTCCGGTTCATGCGGCTTCTCCTTCGAGGATGCCGGAAACCGGCGTGATCGTCTTCACCTCGCGCGCGGCGATGAAGTCCGGACGCGGGGTGGCGGCGGCGAAGGGCGCTTCGAGCCGGTTGCTCACGGCGTTGTAGACCAGGAAGGCATTGGCACGCGGGAAGGGCGTGATGTTGCCGTTGGACCCGTGCATGGTGTTGCAGTCGAACACGATGACCGTCCCCGGCTTGCCGGTGGGCGAGACGATGCCCTGGCGGTGCGCGAGCTGAGCCAGCGTATCTTCATCGGGCACGCCGTATTCCTGCTTGCGCAGCGACGCGCGGTAGTGGTCTTCCGGCGTCTCGCCCACGCAGGCGATGAAGACGTGCTGCGATCCGGGCATGACCATCAGCGGGCCGTTGTGAGGCGTGTTTTCCGCCAGCAGCACCGACATCGACAGCGCGCGCATGCGCGGCATACCGTCCTCGGCGTGCCAGGTCTCGAAGTCGGAGTGCCAGTAGAACTCCTTGCCCTTGAACCCCGGCTTGTAGTTCAGCCGCGACTGATGGATGTAGACCTCGTCGTCCAGCAGGTAGCTGGCGACGCCGGCCAGCCGCGCGTCGGCGGCCAGGCGGCCCATGGTCTCGCTCTGCTCGTGGATCTCGAAGATCGAGCGGATCTCGCGGCTGCCGGGCTCGGCGATGACGGTTTCGTCCTTCAGGCCCGCCGGGTTGCCCAGGAGGCGGCCGGTTTCGGCCTGGAGCGCGGCCATTTCGGCCTCGGAAAACACGTCCTCCAGCACCAGATAGCCGTCACGGTCGAACTGGGCGATCTGCTCGGCGCTGAGCGGCGCGCCGGGCTGCCATTCGCGGCGCGCGACGGGTTCGTCGCGGGGAAAGAGCTGCGGCTGCGCAGCGCAGCGGGTGGGATAATGGTCCTGCATCGTCTGGCCTTCCTCCTCAGTCCGTGAGGGCCGGCTCGCCGGCATCTTCACTGGCGTCGGCGGGATAGGCGCCGCTTTCGTCGTGAACCTCGCGTCCGGTGACGGGCGGGTTGAACACGCAGGCGCAGAGGATGTCCTCGGTGGGCCGCACGATGTGCTTGTCGTTCTGGTTGAGCGCGTACATCACGCCGGCCTTCAGCTCATGAGTCAGACCGGTGCCCAGGTCCTCGATGGTCCCGGCGCCCTTCAGCACCAGCACGGCTTCCAGGTGGTTCTGGTAGTGCATGTGCAGTTCCTCGCCCGCGAACATCGTCGTGACGTGGAACGAGAAGCCCATGCCGTCGTCCTTGAGCAGCAGCCGGTCGGAGTGCCAGCCGTTGGACTCGACGTGGCGGTCGGACTTGCGGATTTCCTTGAGTTGGCGAACGATCATATGGTCAATTCCTGTAAATCTGTGCCTCTAGTTCGAGGCGATCTGGAAGGGTGCTCAGGCAGCGACGCCGAGCGGGCGCTTCACCGGGGCGATCGCCTCGGCCAGCGCGGTTTCCAGGATGTCGAGGCCCGCATTCAGCGTGGCATCGTCGATCACGAGCGGGGCGAGCACCTTGACGATCTCGTCATGCGCGCCGCTGGTCTCGATGATCAGGCCGGCATCGAAGCAGGCGCCGGTGATGCGGGCGGCGATCTCGCCGCTGCCCACGTCGATGCCGCGCATCATGCCGCGCCCGCGGGTCGAGAGGCCATGGCGGTCGGCCATGCGCTCCAGCCGGCCTTCGAGGATGCCGCCGCGGCGGGCGACGTCGTCGGCAAAGGCGGAATCGGCCCAGAATTCGCGCAAGGCCGCCGTGGCGGTGACGAAAGCGTGGTTGTTGCCGCGGAACGTGCCGTTGTGCTCGCCCGGCGCCCAGATATCGAGGTCGGGGCGGATCAGGGTGAGCGCGAAAGGCAGGCCCATGCCCGAAAGCGACTTGGCCAGGGTGACGATATCCGGCGTGAAGCCCATGCCCTCGAAGCTGAAGAAGCCGCCGGTGCGGCCGCAGCCGGCCTGGATGTCGTCGACGATCAGCAGCGCGCCGTGCTTCCTGGCGAGCGCGGCGATCTTGCGCAGCCAGCCGGGGCTGGCGGCGTTGAGGCCGCCTTCGCCCTGCACCGTCTCCACCAGGAAGGCGGCGGGCGCATCGAGACCGCTCGACGGGTCGGACAGGCGCTGTTCCAGCAGGTCCGCGGTATCCACGCCCTCGCCATAGTAGCCGTCGAAAGGCTCGTGGCTGACATGGTTGAGCGGCACGCCCGCGCCGCCGCGCTTGCCGGCATTGCCGGTGCAGGCCAGCGCGCCCAGCGTCATGCCGTGGAAGCCGTTGGTGAAGGCCACCACCATCTCGCGGCCGGTCACCTTTCGCGCCAGCTTGATCGCGGCTTCCACCGCATTGGTGCCGGTCGGCCCGGTGAACATCATGCGATAGTCCAGCCCGCGCGGCTCCAGCACGACATCCTCGAAGGTGCGGAGGAACTCGGTCTTGGCGTCGGTGTGCAGGTCCAGCGCGTGAGTCACGCCGTCACCGGCGATGTAGTCCACCAGCGCGGCCTTGAGCACGGGATGGTTGTGGCCGTAGTTCAGCGAGGAGCAGCCCGAAAGGAAGTCGAGATAGCGGCCGCCCGCATTGTCGTGCATCCATACGCCCTGCGCCTTGCCGAACTGGCGCGGCATGGAGCGGGAATAAGTACGCACGGCAGATTCGCGGCGCTCGTAGATTTTCGTGTCGGGCGCGGCGGCGCTCGGCATGGGCATCTTGGTCATGTCAGGGTTCCCCTGTTCAGGATTGGGCGGACGGCAGGGGCGCGATGCTCGCCTGCCATTCCGTGTCGTGCGCACCGGCAAAGTGCGCGTCGCGCTCGAAGCGCGGCGATTTCGAAAGCTGCGCTCCGTGGCGGCGCGCGAAGGCCGTGAACAGCGCCCAACTGGCGGCATTGTCCACGGTGATGGTGGTGGTCAGCGTGGTGGCGCCGCGCACGGCGGGCCGGGTCAGCAGGGCATCGAGCATGCGTCCTGCCAGTCCCTCGCCGCGGGCCGAGGCTGCCACGGCCACCTGCCACACGAAGAGACGCTCGGGATGTGAAGGCGGGCGATAGCCGGAGACCCAGCCGACGGCCTGCCCATCCCGCTCCGCAAGCACGCAAGTATCGGCAAAATCGCTGCACTGGAGCAGGTTGCAATAGGCCGAGTTGGGATCGAGCGGCGGGGAAGCCGCGATCAGGGCCGTGACGGCGGGGCCGTCTTCGGCAGTGGGGCAACGCAGGCGCAGCGGCGCTTTGGCCACGTCTTCCTGCGGCGCGTTCTCGGGGCCCCCGGAAAGATCCCGGAGGCTTGCCTCGTTCGCATTCAAATCTAAGATTACTTCACCCTCCGAAGCACATCGTTGTGCTTGGCTATTGCCTCATAGTGACTGCGCTTGCGGCGAAACATACTGATTCGGCGCGGCATTGCAACAGTCCACCGGGGGAATGGTTCCAGAGACCCTGCCGTTTCGTGTCACAAATCTTCCATATCCGAAGCATATTCACACTTGGCGCAAAGCCCCGTCAAAGCTAGCTGTCGGGCATGGAATCGGACCTCACGCCAGCGGCGCTGACGGCGCTGCGAAAAATTATCGACGCCGCCGATCTGGATAACCGGAAAATGGCCGCCGCGACCGGTCTTACCCCGTCGCAGGGCCTGGTCCTGCGCCAGATCTGCGGGCACGAATCGATCACCCCCGGTGCGGTCGCCACGGCGCTGCGGTTCGGCCAGGCGACGATCACCAATATCGTCGACCGGCTGGTCGCCGGCGGCCTGGTCACGCGCACCCGCAGCCTGACGGACAAGCGGCAGATGCTGCTGCAGGCGACGGACGAGGGGCGCGAGAAGCTGCGCGCCTCCCCGTTCCCGCTGCAATTGCGCTTCAGCCAGGGCTTCGGCGCGCTGGAGCGGTGGGAGCAGGCCATGCTGCTGGCCGCGCTGGAGCGGCTCGATGCCCTGCTCACCCCCGGCCGGGGCGAAGAGACGCCGCCCCCGGCGCGCTAGGCTCCTTCGCTAGATCCGGAACGTCAGGTAGGCGGCGGCATAGAACAAGTCGCGCCCCGGCTTGAACTTCTCCGAAACATCGCCGTAGATCGTGTAGAAGCCGAGCGTTGTGAAGGGGTTGAGCGCATAGCGCCCGGCCGCCGTGGCACGCTTTCCGAAGAAGCGGGAATCGGTCTCGTCGGCGCGGCGCAGCACTTGCCCGCCCAGCGAATAGACGCCGTCGTGGATCGAGGTGCGCCAGAGGCCTGCCGCCGAGAAGTCGAGCGTCAGCTTCGCGTTCGGCTGGAGCGTCAGCATCGGCTGGAAGATCGTCAGGTTATGCGGCCCGAGGTCGCCGTTGTAAGTGAGCGGCTTGGGGAACAGCGGGCCGTAAGTGCCGGCCTTGCCGTCGCCGGGATTGCGGTCGCCCGAGCCCACGTCCACGCGCAGGGCCAGCTTGGGCTTCCAGCCGCCCTGCCAGCCGTGAGCGATGGTGCCGGTGACGTAATAGGCATCGATGTCGAGGTTCCCGAACGCGCCCCATTGCCGGATGCCCTCCACATCGACGCTCCAGGCATCGGCCTTCCCGGCATAGCGCAGCGAGAGTGTGCGGCGCCGGTCGCGCGCGGCGGGTGCGGTGGCGAAGGACACGCTGGCGCGGTCGGAGGAAACGAACAGCATTTCGGCCCGGCCGGTATGGGTTCCCGCCCCGAAAGTGCGCCCGGCGTGGAGCCCGGTCAGGTCGTAGTCGTGGTTGGTCTCGTCGTCGAAGGTGCCCAGCTTTTCCAGCACCGCGTGGCCGGTGAGGAAGCCGCCGTCCCACGGGCCCATCGTGCCCATCACGCGCAGGAGGTCCAGCGAGCGGCGGGTATTGGCGCCTTCGCGCATGTCGAACACGGTCTGGTTGCCGATGCCGATTTCCTGGCGGCCGAAGCGCGCGGTGATCCGCGCCGTGCCCACCGGCACATGCGCCTCGACGAAGGCCTGGTTGAAGTCCAGCCGGCCCTCCTCGATCGGCGCGACCACGGAATCGAGCCCGGTGCTGGTGGCGTGCTCCAGGTCCACGAAGGCGCGGAACAGGCCCTCGATCTGGAGGTCTCCCCAGACGCGGGTGCGCTGCTGGAAATTGCCGTCGTCGTCCTGCGGACCGCGTCCCCAGCGCTCCCCGATGCGCAGTTCGGGCCGCAGGCGCAGCTCTCCGCCAAGCGAGGCATACGTATTGCCCGCCAGAGGAATGTATTTGATCCGGGTCCAGAGATTGGCGTCGCGCACGGCGCGGAAGCTGGAATAGTCCTCGTCATGGTTGATCGGCTTGAAGGCCGGCTTGGGCGCCTTGGAGCGGTTCGGACTTAGCGGCGGCGCGATCTGGGGCGCGGCGGTCTGCGTTGCGGCTGGCGCCTCGGCGGGTGCTTGCGCCGATACCGGCACGGGTACTTGTGCGGGCACCTGCGCGGTGGCTGCGGTCAGGGCATGCGCCATGATCTGGAACATCGATACTCTCCCGTTTTTTCGTTTGTTCTGAAGGGGGCGACCCAGTCGCAGCCGCTATGTCATCGTCTTGCGGCGAAAGTCTGGAGCACATGCACGGCCAGCCCGAAGACCAGGCCCCAGAAGGCGGAGCCGAGGCCCGCCAGCGTCATGCCCGAGGCGCTGACCGCGAAAGTGACGAGCGCCCCGTCGCGGCCCTGCTCCGCGCGCAGGGCCGTGCTGAGCGAGCCGGAGACGACCGGAAACAGCGCCAGCCCGGCCAGCGCGGCGATCAGGGTCTTGGGCAAAGTGGCGAACAGGGCCAGCACGGTTGCCGCGAAAGCGCCGAAGATCAGGTAGGTCACGCCGCCCGCGATCCCCGCGAGATAGCGCTTCGCCGGATCGGGGTGCGCGTCCGGGCCAAGGCAGATCGCGGCGGTGAAGGCCGCCAGGTTCAGGCCGTGGCAGCCGAACGGGGCCAGCAGGATCGAGCCTATGGCGCTGGCCGCGACGATCGGGCGCGCCGGCGGGGTCTCGTAGCCCGCGGCGCGCAGGACGGCGATGCCGGGAAGGAACTGCCCGGTCAGCGCCACGACCGCCAGCGGCAGGGCGATGCTGGCGGTGGCGGCCCAGTCGAACCGGGGCGTGGTCCAGACCGGCACGGTCAGGCGGGGGGTGCCGATGGTGCCCGAAAGGCCGCCGTCCAGCATGGTCAGCACCACGCCCGTCACCAGTACGGCGACGACGGCATAGCGCGGGGCGAGCACGCGTCCGGCGAAGAAGGCGGTGATCATCGCGATCACCGTGACCGGCGCGGAGGGGACGGCGCCGATCATGTCGATCACGAAGCGGAACAGGATGCCGGCCAGCATGGCGGCGGTGATCGCGGCGGGCAGGCGCTTCATCAGCCGGTCGAACGCGCCCGAAGCGCCTACCGCCAGCACCGCGAGGTTGGCGACGATATAGGCGCCCACGGCCGTGGCGAAATCGGTCTGGGGCAGCATCGTCACCAGCAGCGCCGAACCCGGCGCCGACCACGCCACCACGATCGGCACGCGCCAGCGCCAGCTCAGCACGATGCCCAGCACCCCGCTGCCGATCGAGATCGCCCAGATCCACGAGGCGACGACCGCCGGCTCCAGCCCTTGCGCGGCCTGGAACACGATCACCAGCGGTCCGGCGTAGGATATGGTGGTGGCGATGATCCCGGCGACGATAGCCGGGATCATCGATGTCTGGCCTTGCGCCGGGAGCGTCTCGATGGTGGTGGTCATGATCGTCCGTTCACGCCGCGAGGGCGTAGGCTTCCCGGCTGCGCTGCTGGCGGCGGCTCACCATGTAAAGCGCGGTCGCCAGTACGGAGACGAGGCCCGGAATGGAGAAGGCAAGGAAGTTGAGCGCCATCGGCAGTTCCGCCGCGAGCAGCAGTCCGCCCAGCATCGGCCCCACGATCGCGCCGACCCGGCCCATTCCCGAGGCCCAGCCCAGCCCGGTGGATCGGACGGAGAGGCTGTAGAACTCCGCGACGCTGGCATATAGCAGGATCTGCGTGCCGGTGGTGCCGGCGCCGGCGATGAAGATCAGCAGGTAGAGCACCGGCATGGCGCTGTTCAGGCCGAGCAGGGCGATGCAGAGCGCGCCCAGGGCGAAATAGGCCATGACCACGCGGGGCAGTCCGAAACGATCGGCCAGGCGCCCGCCCATGATCGCGCCGAACATGCCGCCGAAATTGAGGGCCAGCAGGAACGAGAGGCTGGAGCCCAGGCTGTATCCGGCGCTGCGCATCAACTGCGGAAGCCACGAACCCAGCGCGTAGACCATCAGCAGGCAGCAGAAGAAGCACAGCCACATGGACAGCGTGCCCAGCGTGCGGTCATGCCGGAACAGTTCGCCCACCGAGGCGCGTCCCGTGTCGGCCTCGCGGAGGACCAGCGGCGCGCCGGAGGCGGCCTCGGGGGAGAGCTGGCGAAGGATCGCGCGGGCCTTGTCCTGCTCGCCCTTGCGCACCAGGAAGCCGACCGATTCCGGCAGGCCGCGCAGGATCAGCGGAAGCAGCGCCAGCGGCACGGCGGCGGCCAGGAACATCGCCTGCCAGCCGAACCGGGGCAGCAGCCAGATGCCCAGGCCCGCCGCAACCATGCCGCCCACGGCATAGCCGCTGAACATCAGCGCCACGAGCGTGCTGCGCATCCGCCTGGGGGCATATTCGTTGGTAAGCGCAACGGCATTGGGCATCAGCCCGCCGCAGCCCAGGCCCGCAGCGAAGCGCAGCACGCCGAACATCGTCGGCGTCGTCACGAAGCCGTTCAGGAAGGTCGCGGCGCTGAACAGCGTGAAGCAGAGGGTGATGCACTTCTTGCGGCCGATCCGGTCACCCATCGGTCCGAACAGAAGCGCGCCGGACATCATGCCGAACAGCGCCCAGCTTGCCAAAGAACCGGCTTGCGGTGCGGTAAGTTGCCACTGCTCCATCAGCTTGGGCAGCACGACTCCGTAAATGAATACGTCGTAGCCATCGACTATAAGCAGCAATGCGCAGGCTATAATTATCTTGAGGTGCAGATTTCCGAATCTGGCTTCGTCGACAAGACGACTTACATCGATACCTTGCATATCGATTCCTCTCCCATTTCACGTTGTGTGATTTTCCGGGAAAGTGAATGACCTGCAGGGGTTCAACAAATACCGTTTAAGTCCGATGCGAATACGCAGCGGGTATCGCCGGAAACGCGCCGGTCACAATTCCTCGCTCAGCGCGGCGGGCACGTCGTAGCCCCACTGCGCATATTGCCGCGCGATCACCGCGGCCATGAGCGCCAGTTCGGGAGAGCGGTCTCCCGGGCGGTGGCTCATGATGATGGGGGAGGTGGCCGGTTCCACCAGTTCGCGGAAGGCGACATCGTGGCTGCGCGCGCGGCGTACCGATTCCGGGACGATGGCCATGCCTTCCTCCGCCGCGACGAGGCCGATGGCGATCTGCAGTTCGCGCGCCTCGTGCACGATGCGCGGCTCTATCGAATGGTCGCGGAACAGCGAGATCACCTGGTCGGCATAGCTGGGGCGGGGCGCGCGCGGATAGATGATCTGCGGCTCATCGGCCAGGTCGCGCAGCGAGATCGGCCCGCTCCCGTTGGCCAGCGGGTGGTCGACCGGGAAGGCGGCCACGAGTTTCTCGTTGCGCAGGATGATGCGGCGGACCGAAGGGTCCTCGAAGCGGATACGCCCGAAGCCGACATCGATGCGTCCGTCCTTCAGGGCGGCGATCTGGTCCAGCGTGGTGGCTTCCACCATGACCAGTTCCACATTCTCCGCCGCCTTGCGGAATTCGCGGATCAGTTCGGGCAGGCGGGCATAGATGGTGGAGGCGACGAAGCCGATCACCAGCCGCCGCCGCTCGCTGGTGGCGGCGGCCCGCACCATGGCCTCCACGTCCTCCATGCGCGCCAGCACCTGCAGGGCCTGTTCGTGGAGCAGGCGGCCGACGGCGGTGAGCCGCAGCGGGCGCGTGCCGCGATCGAGCAGCGGCGCGCCGACATGCGCCTCCAGCTGCTGGATCGCGCGCGAAAGCGGCGGCTGGGCGATGTGCAGCCGTTCGGCGGCGCGGTTGAAGTTCCCCTCGTCCGCCACGGCCACGAAGTAGCGCAGAAGGCGCACGTCCATCACGATAATATACCTCTCAGGTATAGGCCTGTAACCGCATTGATCTTTGCAGCCGCTGCGACCGAGGCCTAACTTTCCCATCGAAAGCTAAACATTCGGGAGAGTCGCTGCAATGGCCCTGTTGAGCCAAGCTGATACCTTAATCGTCGATGTACCGACGATCCGCCCGCATGTTCTGGCCATGGCCACGATGCATTCGCAGGCGATGGTGATCGTACGCCTGACTGACAGTGACGGCGTAGAGGGCATCGGCGAGGGCACCACCATCGGCGGCCTCAGCTATGGCGAGGAAAGCCCGGAAAGCATCAAGTCCGCCATCGACACCTATATCGTCCCGGTCCTGAAGACCTGCGACATCAGCCGTGTCGGTGCGACGATGGCGAAAGTCGCCAAGTGCGTGCGCGGCAATCACTTTGCCAAGTGCGCGGTGGAAACCGCGCTGCTGGACATGGCGGGCAAGCAGCTGGGCGTGCCGGTCTCTGACCTCATCGGCGGCGGCCGCGTGCGCGACGATATGCCGGTGGCCTGGACGCTCGCCAGCGGCGACACCGCGCGCGACATTGCCGAGGGCGAGGAAATGCTCTCGCTCCGCCGCCACCGCATCTTCAAGCTGAAGATCGGCAAGCGCAGCGTGGAACAGGACGTCGCCCATGTCGGCGCGATCTGCAAGGCGCTGGGTGACCGCGCCAGCGTGCGCGTGGACGTGAACCAGAACTGGAGCGAGGCGCAGGCCAAGCTGGGCATGGCGATGCTTCAGGACGTGGGCTGCGACCTCGTCGAACAGCCCATCGCCGGGGACGACATTGCCGCGATGACCCGCCTTGCCACCACGCGCGGCGTGCCGCTGATGGCGGACGAGGCGCTGCACGGGCCGCGCACCGCGCTGCGCATCGCCTCTGCCGGTGCGGCGGGCGTCTTCGCGCTGAAGATCGCGCAATCGGGCGGTCTGTTCGCCACAGCCGAAGTCGCCGCCATCGGCACGGCGGCAGGGATCGGCCTCTATGGCGGCACGATGCTGGAAGGCGGCGTGGGCACGGCGGCTTCGGCCCACGTCTTCGCCACCGTTCCCGAGCTGGCCTGGGGCACGGAGCTGTTCGGCCCGCTGCTGCAGACCGAGGAAATTCTCACCGAGCCGCTCGGCTATGGGGACTTTTCGCTGAAGGTGCCGACCGGCCCCGGCCTCGGCATCGCGCTCGATCCCGACAAGATCGACTTCTTCCGGCGTGACCGTTCGGGTCCGCGCCTTCACGCCGTAAACGCAGGAGCCTGAGCCATGCTGTTCATGGTCGAAATGGACGTCAACATTCCGCTGGACTTCGATGCCGATGAGGCTGCGAAGATCAAGGCGGCCGAGAAGGCCTATTTCCAGAAGCTCCAGCAGGCGGGCACCTGGCGCCATATCTGGCGCAAGGTCGGGCTCTATTCGAACGTCTCGATCTTCGATGTCGAGAGCAATGCAGCGCTGCACGACACGCTGATGGGCCTGCCGCTCTACCCCTTCATGACCATGAAAATCACGCCGCTCTGCCGGCACCCATCCTCCATCCATGACGACGATCGCTGATCGCCGGAGCCACTGAATACAGTCCTTGGGAGAGAACAAAATGGACGTCAGCTTCGTAAAGACCCCGGAAATCCAGCAGCTGCTCGATCGCGCCGCCGGCGTGAACGAGAGCGGCGGCAGCCCCCGCCTCAAGACGATCATGCGCGACCTTACCGAATCGGTGATGGAGCTGATCGTCCGCCACGACATTTCCGAAAGCGAGTTCTGGCTCGCCATGAAGTACCTTTCGGACAGCGCGGGCGAGATCGGCCTGATCGTGCCGGGCACCGGCCTTGAGCACTTCCTGGACCTCTACATGGACGCCAAAGATGCCGAGGCCGGCCTCTCCGGCGGCACCCCGCGCACCATCGAAGGCCCGCTCTACGTCGCCGGTGCGCCGCTGGTGGAAGGCAATGTGAATCTCTCCGTCGACGAGGACGAGGGCACCACGGTCCTGCACATGACCGGCAGTGTCACCGGCCCGGACGGCGAGGCGGTGGAGAACGCGATCGTCCACGTCTGGCATGCCAATTCGAAGGGCTGGTATTCGCACTTCGATCCCACAGGCGAGCAGACCCCGTTCAACAACCGCCGCCGTATCAAGCTGGGCAAGGACGGGCGCTATGCGTTCCATTCCAAGCAGCCGAGCGGTTACTCGGTGCCGCCGGGCGGATCGACCGACCAGCTGATGCAGGCGCTGGGCCGCCACGGCAATCGCCCCGCCCACGTGCACTTCTTCATCGAGGCGCCGGGCTACCGCACGCTGACGACGCAGATCAACTTCGGCGACGATCCCTTCGCGGCCGACGATTTCGCCTTCGGCACCCGCGCGGGCCTGCTGCCGGTGCCCAGCCGCCAGGGCGACAGCGCCTACATCCAGTTCGACTTCCAGATGCAGCGCGCCGCCGATGCGGACGACGAGCACTTCTCGTCCCGCGCCCGCGCCGAAGCCGAGCCGCAGCCCGAAACAGAAACGGCCTGACCACAGCAAAACGGGAGACAGGATCATGTACGAACACCTCATGCACCGGGTCTCGACCGCCGTGGTCGATGACGTCGAAACCGGAGAGTTCCGCTGCCGCCGGGACGTCTTCACCGATCCGGCGCTGTTCGAGCTGGAAATGAAGTACATCTTCGAAAGCAACTGGGTGTACCTCGCCCACGAAAGCCAGCTTCCGAACAAGAACGATTACTTCACGACCTTCATCGGGCGCACGCCCGTGATCCTGACCCGGGCCAAGGACGGCGCGATCAACGGCGTGGTCAATGCCTGCGCGCATCGCGGCGCCAAGCTGTGCCGCCGCAAGCGGGGCAACCAGCCGTTGTTCGTCTGCCCGTTCCACGGCTGGAGCTTCAAGACCGACGGCAAGCTGCTGCGCGCCAAGGATGCCAGCACCGGCGCCTATCCGGACAGCTTCGACCACGAAGGGTCGCACGACCTCACCAAGGTGCGCGTCGAAAGCTATCGCGGCTTCGTGTTCGGATCGCTGAACCATGACGTTGTGCCGCTGGAAGACCATCTGGGCGAGGCGAAAGTCATCATCGACCAGATGGTCGATCAGGCGCCCGAGGGGCTGGAAGTGCTGACCGGCAATTCCACCTACACCTTCGACGGCAACTGGAAGATGCAGATGGAGAACGGCTGCGACGGCTATCACGTCAGCTCCGTTCACGAAAACTACCAGTCCACCATGGGCCGCCGCGCCGAGGGCGGCACCAAGGCGGTGGACGCCAACGGTTGGTCCAAGGCGCCCGCCAGCGGCGTCTACGGCTTCGAGCATGGGCACATCCTGCTCTGGACGCAGGTGATCAATCCGGAGGTCCGGCCGATCTGGAACCACAAGCCGGAACTCGACGCACGGTTGGGTGAGGATCGGGCGAAGTTCATCATCGAGCAGACGCGCAATCTGGCGCTCTATCCCAACGTGTTCCTGATGGACCAGTTCTCGACGCAGATCCGCGTCGTCCGCCCGATCGACGTGCACACCACCGAAGTGACGATCTACTGCTACGCCCCCAAGGGCGAGAGCGCCGAGGACCGCGCCCACCGCATCCGCCAGTACGAGGATTTCTTCAACGTCACCGGCATGGGCACGCCCGACGATCTGGAGGAGTTCCGCTCCTGCCAGAAGGCCTACGAAGGCGCGGGCGAGCTGTGGAATGACCTCAGCCGCGGCGCCACCCGCTGGATCCACGGCGCGGATGCAAACGCCAAGGCCATGGGCATGAACCCGCTGCTTTCCAGCGAGCGCAGCGAGGACGAGGGGCTGTTCGTCCGCCAGCACGAGTTCTGGGCGCAGATCATGCTCGACGGTCTGGCCAAGGACGCGGCCGATCAGCCGCCGATGATGGAGGCGGCGGAATGAGCACGCTCGATATGACCCGTGAGGCCCTTTCCTACCGCGACATCTGCGCCTTCCTCTACCGCGAGGCGCGCCTGCTGGACGATCGCCGGTTCGACGAGTGGCTGGAATGCTATTCGCCGCAAGTCGAATACTGGATGCCCGCCTGGACCGACGACGATGAACTGTGCTCTGACCCGCAGACCGAAATCTCGCTGATCTACTACGCCAATCGGCAGGGTCTGGAAGACCGCGTCTACCGCCTGAACACCGAGCGCTCCTCCGCCTCCACGCCCGAGCCGCGCTCGGCGCATTTCATCGGCAATGTCGAAGTGCTGGAGAGCCGGGAAGGGCAGGTGGACCTGCGCTACAACTGGCACACGCTCAGCCACCGCTACCAGCAGACGCAGCAGTTCTTCGGGACCACGTTCCTGACGCTGGATACTGCGGATGAGACGCCGTTGATCCTGAAGAAGAAGATCGTCCTGAAGGACGACTACATTCATCAGGTCATCGACATCTACCACGTCTGAGGAGGTGGATATGTCGGTTCACTCACTCTCTTCGCGATCGTCCTCCTCCCAACCTTCGTCATTGCGAGGAGGCGAAGCCGACGCGGCAATCCAGAGCGGCGCAAAACCGCCCCTGGATTGCTTCGCTACGCTCGCAATGACGAAGGGTGCGGTGTCATGATCTTCGCAGGACGTTTCGCAGGCAAAGTCATGGTCGTGACCGGCGCGGCGCAGGGCATCGGGGCCGGTGTCGCGGCCCGCGCCGCTGCCGAGGGCGCGAGCGTGGTTCTGGTCGACCGCGCCGAATTCGTGACCGAAGTCGAACAGGCCATCGTCGCCGAGGGCGGAAAAGCAATCTCCATCTGCTGCGACCTTGAGACCTACGAAGGCGCGGCGGTGGCGATGGCCAAGGCCGTGGAAGCTTTCGGTCGCATCGACATCCTCATCAACAATGTCGGCGGCGCGATCCGGATGCGGCCCTATGCCGAGTTCGAGCCTGCGCAGATCGACGCGGAAATCCGCCGCTCGCTGATGCCGACGCTCTATTGCTGCCACGCGGTGCTGCCGACCATGCTGGAGCAGGGCGCGGGCACGATCGTGAACTTGTCCTCCAACGCCACGCGCGGCATTCGCCGGGTGCCCTATTCGGCGGCGAAGGGCGGGATCAACGGCCTCACCCAGAGCCTTGCGATGGAATATGCGGAAAGCGGCATTCGTGTCGTGGCGACGGCACCGGGCGGCACCAGCGCTCCGCCCCGCCGTGTCGCCCGGAACGCCGAAGGCGACAGCGCGCAGGAGCAGGCGTGGATGGCCGAGGCGGTCGCGCAAGTGACCGATTCCGCCTTCCTGAAACGCTACGGAACCCTTGAGGAGCAGATCGCCCCGATCCTGTTCCTCGCCTCGGACGAGGCCAGCTACGTGACCGGCACCGTATTGCCCGTCGCGGGCGGCGACCTCGGTTAAGGAGACACGCGATGTCGAAAATCTACGACAGCCCCCGCAGCGCTCTCGATGGCCTGCTGTTCGACGGCATGACCATCATGTCCGGCGGGTTCGGCCTCTCGGGCAATCCCGAGAGCCTGATCCCCGAAGTGCGCGCGGCGGGTGTGAAGGACCTCACGGTCATTTCCAACAACGCGGGCGCGGACGGGTTCGGCCTGTGGATGCTGCTGGAAAGCCGCCAGATCCGGAAGATGATCTCCTCCTACGTGGGTGAGAACAAGCTGTTCGAAAGCCAGTACCTCTCGGGCGAACTCGAACTCGAACTGAACCCGCAGGGCACGCTGGCCGAGCGTATCCGCGCAGGCGGCGCGGGGATTCCGGCGTTCTACACCAAGACGGGCGTGGGCACCGTGGTCGCCGAAGGCAAACCGGTCGAGGTGTTCGAGGGCGAGGAATACGTGCGCGAAACCTGGCTGCGCGCGGACCTGTCGATCATCAAGGCCTGGCGCGCGGACGAGGAGGGCAACCTCCAGTTCCGCAAGACCGCGCGCAACTTCAACCCGAACATGGCGACGGCGGGCAAGGTCACCGTGGCCGAGGTCGAGGAAATCGTCCCCGCCGGCACCTTCGATCCCGACTGCATCCACACCCCCGGCATCTACGTCGACCGCGTGGTGCTTTCGACCATCAACGAGAAGCGCATCGAGAAGCGCACTATTCGGGAAAGGGAGGTCGCCTGACATGGCTTGGACCCGCGATGAAATGGCCGCCCGCGCCGCGAAGGAACTGCGCGATGGGTACTATGTGAACCTGGGCATCGGCATCCCGACGCTGGTGGCAAACCATGTGCCGACCGGCATCAAGGTCACGCTCCAGAGCGAGAACGGCATGCTGGGCATCGGCCCGTTCCCCTATGACGACGAAGTCGATCCCGACCTCATCAACGCCGGCAAGCAGACGATCACCGCGCTGCCCACTTCCAGCTTCTTCTCCAGCGCAGACAGCTTCGCGATGATCCGCGGCGGCCATATCGACATGGCCGTGCTGGGCGCGATGGAAGTCTCGGCCGAGGGCGATCTCGCCAACTGGACGATCCCGGGCAAGATGGTGAAGGGCATGGGCGGGGCGATGGACCTCGTCGCGGGCGTGAAGCGCGTGGTCGTGGTCATGGACCATGTCTCGAAGAATGGCGCGCCCAAGATCCTGCCGCAATGCAGCCTGCCGCTGACCGGCAAGGCCTGCGTGGACCTGATCGTCACCGACCTTGCCGTGATCGCCGTGGACCGCATTCGCGGCGGACTGACGCTGGTCGAACTCGCCCCCGGCGTCACCGAAGCGGAAGTCGCCGAGAAGACCGGTGCGCCGCTGGCCCTGCCGGAAGCGGCGTAAGACAGGACTGTTCCGTGCCTAGACTGATCGTCGTCGACCGTTCGGGAGACGAAACCGCCATCCATGCCGAAGAGGGCCGCTCCGTGATGGAAGCGATCCGCGACAACGGCTTCGATGAACTGCTGGCGCTCTGCGGGGGCTGCTGCTCCTGCGCCACCTGCCACGTCTTCGTCGACGAGGACTGGACCGCCGCGACCGGAGCCATGTCCGAGGATGAGAACGACCTGCTCGATTCCTCCGACCATCGCGGCGCCCGGTCGCGCCTGTCTTGCCAGATCGCCATGACCGCCGCGCTTGACGGGCTGCGTGTCGCCATCGCCCCGGAGGATTGACCCATGGCCTTCACTCACGTTCCCGGCGCCAGCCTCTACTGGAAGCGCGACGGCCGCGACCACGCGCCGGCACTGGTGCTGCTCAATTCCATCGGCACGGACATGGACTTGTGGGACGCGGTCCTGCCGCACTTGCAGGACCGTTTCGCGCTGCTGCGCATCGACACCCGCGGTCACGGCGCTTCGGTGGCGGAGCCGGGTGACTTTTCGATGGCACGACTGGCCGAAGACGTGCTGGCGGTGGCCGACGCCGCCGGGATCGCGCGCTTTTCGCTGGCGGGCGTGTCGCTGGGCGGCATGATCGGCATGGAGCTGGCCCTGCGCGCGCCGCAGCGGCTGGAAAAGCTGGCGCTCGTCTGCACTTCCGCCACAATGGACAGCGCCTCGTGGAACGACCGCATCGGCACCGTGCGCGCCGAAGGCATGGCCGCCATCGCCGACCTCGCCATGGGCCGCTTCCTCTCGGACGCCGCCGCGCCCGCACCGTTCGAAAGCGTGCGTCGCCAGCTCCTCGGTATGGACCCGCAAGGTTACGCCGGTTGCGGCGCGGCGATCCGCGACATGGACCTGGCCCCGCGCATCCCCGCCATCGTCGCGCCCACCCTGGTCGTCACCGGCACGCGCGACAGCTCCACGCCTTTCGCCGGGCACGGCGAGCACCTCGTCCAGAGCATTCCCGGCGCGGCGCATGTCTCGCTCGAAGCTGCTCATCTTGCCCCCCTGGAAGCGCCCGAGGCGCTGGCAGGGGCACTCGCCTCGTTCCTGGAAAGCTGAAGATCATGGCCGAAGCCTTCATCTGCGACGCCGTGCGCACCCCTATCGGCAAGCTGAACGGCTCGCTTGCCGCCGTGCGCGCCGACGACCTTGCCGCGCTGCCGCTCAAGGCGCTGATGGCGCGCAACCCGGATGCCGACTGGGGCGCGATAGACGATGTGATCCTGGGCTGCGCCAACCAGGCGGGCGAGGACAACCGCAACCTGGCGCGCATGGCCGTGCTGCTGGCCGGGATGCCCGAAGGCGTGCCCGGCGTGACCGTCAACCGGCTGTGCGCCTCGGGCCTCAATGCGCTGGGCATGGCGGCGCAGGCGATCCGCGGCGGCGATGCGGACTTTCTCATTGCCGGGGGCGCCGAGAGCATGACCCGGGCGCCCTATGTCATGGGCAAGGCCGGCAGCGCTTTCGGCCGCGACCAGAAGATCGAGGACACCACGCTGGGCTGGCGCTTCGTCAATCCGGCGATGAAGGCGGCTTACGGCGTCGACACGATGCCGCAGACCGGCGAGAACGTGGCCGAGCAGTGGCAGGTGAGCCGCGAGGAGCAGGACCGCTTCGCCCTCGCCAGCCAGGAAAAGGCCGCGCGCGCGCAGGCCGATGGCAGGTTCGCCGCCGAGATCGTTCCGGTATCGGTCCCGCAGCGCAAGGGCGATCCGGTGATCTTCGCGCAGGACGAGCACCTCCGCGCCACCAGCCTCGAAGCGCTGGCGAAGCTCAAGCCGGTAGTGAAGGCGGACGGCACCGTGACGGCGGGCAATGCCTCGGGCCTCAACGACGGCGCGGCGGCCATGCTGGTCGCCAGCGCGGAGGCGGCGAAACGCCACGGCCTCGTCCCGCGCGCCCGCGTGGTCGGCATGGCGGCCGCGGGCATCGCCCCGCGCATCATGGGTGCAGGCCCGATCGAGGCGGCGCGCAAGGTGCTGGCGCGTCATGCGCTGGGCGTGGACGACCTTGACGTGATCGAGCTGAACGAGGCTTTCGCCAGCCAGGCCATCGCCACCTTGCGCGATCTCGGCATCGATCCCGGCGACCCGCGCGTCAATCCCAACGGCGGCGCCATCGCACTGGGCCATCCCCTGGGGATGTCCGGCGCGCGTATCGCGCTTTCGGCGGTGGAGGAACTGCATCGCACCGGCGGCCGCTTGGCGCTGGCCTTCATGTGCATCGGCGTCGGGCAGGGCCTGGCCGTGCTGCTGGAGCGCGTGTGACCATGGCGGAGCGTGCAGACGTCGTTATCGTGGGAGCCGGGCACGGCGGTGCGCAATGCGCGATCGCCCTTCGCCAGAACGGTTTCGAGGGGACCATCACCGTCATTGGCCGCGAGCCGGAGCATCCTTACGAGCGGCCGCCGCTCTCCAAGGAATATTTCGCGCGGGAGAAGACCTTCGACCGTCTCTACATCCGCCCGCCGACGTTCTGGGCCGAGAAGGAGATCACCTTCAAGCTCGGCACCGAAGTGACCAAAGTCGATCCGGCGGCGCAGGAACTCGCGCTCTCGGACGGTGAGACTTACGGCTACGGCAAGCTGGTCTGGGCGACGGGCGGCGATCCGCGCCGGCTGTCGTGCTCGGGCGCGGATCTGGCCGGGGTCCATGCCGTGCGCACCCGCGAGGATTGCGACACGCTGATGGCCGAAATCGATGCGGGCACGAAGAACGTGGTCGTGATCGGCGGCGGCTACATCGGCCTCGAAGCGGCGGCAGTGCTCTCGAAGATGGGCCTCAAGGTCACGCTGCTGGAAGCGCTGCCGCGTGTGCTGGCGCGCGTGGCAGGGGAGCCGCTCTCGGAATTCTACCAAGACGAGCACCGGACGCACGGCGTCGATCTGCGCACGGGCGTCGCGGTCGATTGCCTGGTGGGCGATGGCCACAAGGTCACCGGCGTGCAGCTTGCCGGCGGCGAGGTCCTGGGCGCCGAGGCGGTGATCGTGGGCATCGGCATCGTCCCGGCGGTCGGGCCGCTGATCCTGGCCGGCGCGGCCGGAGCCAACGGCGTGGACGTGGACGAATATTGCCGCACTTCGCTGCCGGACATCTATGCCATCGGCGACTGCGCGGCTTTCGCCTGCGACTTTGCGGGCGCCACGGTGATGCGCGTGGAATCGGTGCAGAACGCCAACGACATGGCGACGTGCGTGGCCAAGGTGATCTGCGGCGATGCCAAGCCCTACAAGGCGTTTCCGTGGTTCTGGTCCAACCAGTACGACTTGCGGCTGCAGACGGCGGGCATCAACCTGGGCTTCGACCAGACGGTGATCCGCGGCAATCCCGAGGACCGCAGCTTCTCGGTGATCTACCTCAAGGAAGGCAAAGTCCTGGCGCTCGACTGCGTGAACGCGGTGAAGGACTACGTCCAGGGCCGCAAGCTGGTGGAAGCGGGCGCCTTGCCGAATGTGGACCGCCTTGCCGATGCGGGTGTGCCGCTCAAGGAACTGCTCGCCGGGTGAACGCCGCCGGGGCTACCGGGCGGCGCAGTCGGTGCCTGCCCGGGCCTGCCACTGGTAGGTGCCGGACACCGTTTCGCCGCGTGGCAGGTAGACGATGCGAAGCTGCTGCCCGCCGCGCTCGACCTCCAGCGTGACTTCGGCTTTCTGGTCGCCCTGGAGAGCGTCCTGCGGGAAGCGGTTGAGAATGCGGTCGCCGTTGCGCAATCCCGCCGCTTCGGCGTTGGAACCCGGCTTGAGCCCCGCCACGATCCGGTCCTTGGTGACGAGGATCAGCGGATCGAAGCCGAGATCGAAGCGTTTCATCGGGCGCGTCACGCGTTCGAAGCAGGGACCGAAGGCATCGGAAGGCGGCAAAACCGTGCCGCCTGCCAGCATGGCGTCGAAATCGGCCAGCCCCCGCGCGCCGAGTTCCTGGCCGAGCAGCCTCTTCCAGAGCGCCAGGTCCATAGGCCGGCCTGCGCGCCGCTCCGCCAGCATGTGGCGGACGAGATCGTCCAGCGAGCGCTTGCCCTGCGAGGCAGCGCGGATCTGCGCGTCCACCGAGGCGAAATAGAGCGAGCCGCGATCGTAAGGCAGCACGCGGATGCGCGTGTCCTTCCAGAAGCCTTCGGCGATCTGCGCGTTCGGCGTGGCGATCAGGGCATTGGTGTAATAGCGGCCCGCCGTGGAGTTGAGATCGTCAAGGAAGGCTTGCGAAGAGATCAGCCCGGCGCGGAAGGGCAGGATGCGCTGGTAGTGGACGGCCAGCCCTTCGCCGAACCAGGAAAGCCCCAGCCCGCCGGGCGCATCCATGGAATCGCCGAGCGAATTGATCCAGGCGTGCACCATCTCGTGCGCCAGCAGGCTTTCGAGATCGGCGATCGGGGTCTTTTCGCTGAACGTGAAGGCGAAGCTGTCGGTCAGGCCGATGCCGCTGCCGGGATTGACGTGGTTGGTCCGCGCGAAGACGCCGAAGCTGGCCGGGCGCTGGTCGAAGAACGTGCCGTAGAAGGCCTGGAGCCGGGCGGCCCAGTCCATCAGGTCCGGTCCGTTGAAGCCGAAGCGGCCCTGCCAGATGCCGAAGAACGTGCCCTTGGCATATGTGCCGACCTGCCCGGCCATGTAGTAGCCGCCGGCGATCTGGTCCGCCCGCAGGGGACGGCTGCTGCGGCTGTCGCCCACGCCGATGCTGGAAACGCCGCGCGCGTCCTTGCCGGCGCGCGCGAGGTCCCAGTGCACGACGAGGTCGCGCGGCAGGGTGTCGGCAGGGAGGACGAGGAAGGCGTTGCCCGCGCCGGACAGGCCGCCGTCGCTGGCACGCAGTTCGTACTGCGGCTTGGCCTGTTCCGGCTGCGCGGGATCGATCGCCAGCCGGTAGGAGACGGTGACGGCACCCTCGACCGGGCGCAGCGGTTTCCACGTCCGGTCCCGGTTGTCGCCGTCCCTGGCCGCGTCCCGCGCTTCCACGGGCAGGGCGCCCTTCGCATCGGAAAAGGCCAGCGCTTCCATATGGCCGGCAGACGTCTCGACGGTATTCGCGGTGAGGGCGATCGCGGCCAAGGCATCGCCTTGCGGCGGGGCCTCGAAACGGATCGCGACATCCATGCGGGTAAGCGCGCCCCGGGGATCGGCGACGGGCGCGAGGGTGATCGAGAGATCGGGCGCATCGTCTGCCCGCGCCGCCGCGAAAGGCGCCGATGCGATGAGGACGGCGGGAAGCGCGGCGATGAAGGCGATGCGATGCGAGGTCATGGCACGAGGCTAACAGTCCGTTCCGAAGGATAATGTGCAAAGAGCATGGCGCCGGCCCGCCGGCGCGCATGAAATATGCTCGTCGCTGCGATCGGCGGCGGGCTCCGCCTTGCGGTCAGCCCGGCAGCGAGGGCAGCGGCAGCCGGTGCGTGCACTTCAGTTCGGACAGGGTGGCGGTGGAACGCACATCCTCCACGCCGGGCAGGCGCAGCAGCGTGCGGAACGTGAAGTTCTGGTACCAGGCGATGTTCGGCGCGAGGACCTTGAGCATCACGTCCATCTCCCCGAACAGCGTATAGGCTTCCAGGATTTCCGGCGTGGCCTCCACCGCGTGGACGAAGCGGTCGCGGTCCTCGTCGGACAGGCGGGACATCTTGAGCTGGGCGAAGATGAACATGCTCTCGCCGAACTTCTCGCGGTCGAGAACGGCCACGGTATGGCGCACGTAGCCTTCTTCCTTCAGTCGCTGCATCCGGCGCCAGCAGGGCGATTGCGACAGCCCCACGCGGTCGGCGATTTCGCTGGAGGATTCCGAGGCGTCGATCTGGAGGCGATCGAGGATCTTCATGTCGAGCCGGTCAAGTTCGGCGGGCAAGATTATGCTCCCTGTTATGGTTTGTTGGTTTGAACATGCCACGCAAACCGGATCGAGCGCAATAAAGGCGGAGATATTTCCAGGCGCGGCGCTATCACTGATGCTCGACGCAAACCGATAATCGGCAACAGGGACGGGTCATTCTATGAAACGAGGCGAACTGGCGATCTTCGATGCGGAGGACGTGCGCGCGCTGCTCGACTATCCCTCTTGCATCGCGGTTGTTCGAGAGGCGATGAAGGCGCTGTCGCTGGGAGAAACCCGCCAGTTGCTGCGCACCATGATCCACATGGGAGAAGGGCGGACTTTCGGGCTGATGCCGGGGGCGCTGTCCGAACAGGGGATGTTCGGCGCCAAGCTCATCAGCGTCTTCGCGGAGCCCGACAATCCCGGCGTGCGCCGCCATCGCGGGGTGGTGACGCTGTTCGAACCCGTGGAAGGCCGCCCCGTCTGCGTGGCCGATGCCGAGGAGATCACGCATATCCGCACGGCCGCCGCCACCGCCGTCGCCACGGCGGCGCTGGCGCGGGACGATGCCGAAGTGCTGTTGCTGATGGGCACGGGCGGGCAGGTCCATTCGCACCTCGAAGCCCTGCCGTTGGTCCACCGCTTTTCGCGCATCCTGATCTGGGGACGCGATCCGGCCAGGGCGCAGGACGTGGTCGACGCCTGGAAGGACCGCTTGCCGGTGGAAGTGGCGCTGGACGCGCAAGCGGCGGCGGGCGAGGCGGACGTCATCTGCACGCTCACCGGTGCGCGCCAGCCGATCCTGCTGGGCGCCTGGCTGCGACCGGGCACGCACGTCAACGTCGTCGGCTCCAGCGGACCGGGGCCGGTGGAAGTGGACAATGCGCTGGTCGTCGCCTCCCGCTTCATTGCCGACAGCAAGGCGTCCGCCCGCGATGCCGCCGCCGAGTTCCTGGTGGCGAAAGAAGCCGGCCTGGTGGACGACGCGCATATCGTCGCGGAGATTGGCGAAGTCCTGCTGGGCCAGGTGGCCGGGCGCCGCAACGCCGAGGAAATCACCGTCTACAAGTCGCTCGGCCATGCGGTGCAGGACCTGGCATCGGCCGCCCATCTCTACGAAGCACACAGCCACAAGATCCACGGAACCCAGAACCGATGACGATGAGACCGACCGCCGGCCTGCGCTGCCTCGCCTGTTCCGCCCTGGCGCTTTCGGCCGCCGCGCTCCACGCCGAGACCCAGCGCTTCGCGGTGATCGACAATGGCGAGAACGTCGGTCATGTCTTGGCCGATATCGAGGGCAATACCGTCTCGATCGACCACGACGTCAAGAGCAACGGCCGCGGCCCGACGATGCACGAGACGATCGTGCTGGGCGCCCGGGGGCTGCCCACGAGCTGGACCCTGCAAGGCACGTCGACGTTCGGCAACAAGGTGGATGAGCAGTTCACGGCCAAAGGCAAGCGGCTTTCCTGGGTCGACACCACCGGCAAGGGCGCGATGGCGGCCAGGGTGCCCACGCTTTACGTGGCGCAGGAGGGCAGCCCGTTCTCGCTCGGCCTCTATGCCCGCGCGCTGCTGGCCGATGCCGACCATGTGCTCGCGGCGGCACCGGGGGGAACGCTCTCGCTGGAGGAAGAAGCGCCGGTCACGCTGGGCGGCACGGCCTATCGCGCGTTCCTGGTCAAGGGCATCGGACTGACGCCCAGCGCGATCCTGCTCGACGACAAGGGCGCGCTTGTCGCGGCCTATTCGCCCACGAACGCCACGGTGCGCGAGGACCTTTCCTCATTCGCCGGGGATCTGGCGAAGATCGCCGCCGTGCGTTCGGCCGAGCGCTTCGCCGCGATCCAGAAGAAGGTCGCGCACACGTTTACCGCACCGATCCGCATCCGCGACGTGCGCGTCTTCGACCCGGCGAGCGGCAAGATCGGCGATCCGGTCTCGGTGGTGGTCTTCGGGGATCGCATCGCCTCGGTGGAGCCGCTGGACAGCCCTGCCTCACCCGGCGAGGCGACCGTGGAGGGTGCGGGCCGCGTGGTCATTCCCGGCCTGCACGACATGCATGCCCACGTCTCGCTGCAGTCCGCCCTGCTCTACATCGCCTCGGGCGTGACCAGCGTGCGCGACATGGGCAACGAGAACGCCTTCCTGATCGACCTGACGCATCGCATCGATGCGGGCGAAGTGGCCGGGCCGCGCATCGTGCGCAACGGCTTCCTGGAAGGACGCAGCCCCTACAGTTCGCGCAACGGCTTCATCGCGGGCAGCGAGGCGGAAGCGCTGGACGCGGTGCGCTGGTACGGCGCGCGCGGCTATTGGCAGGTGAAGATCTACAACAGCTTCAATCCCGCATGGGTGCCCGGCGTGGTCCGGGAAGCGAAACGCCTGGGCATGGGCGTGACCGGGCACATCCCGGCCTTCACCAACGCCGATGCCATGATCGCGGCGGGTTATGACGAAGTGAGTCATATCAACCAGCTCATGCTGGGCTGGGTGCTCGATCCCAGGGAAGACACCCGCACGCCGCTGCGCCTCACGGCCATGCGCCGGACGGCAGGGCTGGACCTTGCCTCTCCGCGCGTCGCCGCCACGCTCGATACGATGCAGGCGAAGCACATCGCGCTCGACCCCACGGCGGTGACGCTGGAACTGCTGATGATGAGCCGCGACGGCAGGATCAGCCCGGCGGTGGCGGGCTATTTCGATCACTTGCCGGTGGGCGTGCAGCGCAATCGCCGCCAGGGCATCGCCCCGATCAAGACGCCCGAAGATGCCGCCGGTTACGACGGCGCCTTCGTGACGATCAAGGCGCTGCTGCTGGACATGTACAAGCGCGGCATCACGCTCCTGCCCGGAACCGACGACGGCACCGGCCTGTCGGTCCACCGCGAATTGCAGATCTATGCCGAGGCCGGGCTGCCCACAGCCGAAGTGCTGAAGATCGGCACGCTTGGCCCCGAGCGCTACATGCACCGCGACCAGTCCTACGGCTCGGTGGAGAAGGGCAAGTATGCCGACTTCGTGCTGCTGGACGGCAATCCGCTGGAAGACCTGTCGGCGATCCACCGCATGGCGATGGTGGTGAAGGGCGGGACGGTCTACTTCCCCTCGGAAATCTGGCGCGAGGTGGGGGTGAAGCCCTTTGCCGAGGCGCCCCGGATCGTGGCGCCCGTGGCCGAGGCGAAGCCGGTGGCGCTGACCAATGGATCGGGCGCCGAAGCCCACGAGGACCTCGCGTTCTGAGCCGGTAGAGGGCGCGGGCAGGGGGCGATCGGCCGCCTGCCCGCGCCTTCCTCAACGTCCCCGGCGCGCGAAATACCAGATCGCGCCGATGCCGCCCCAGACCAGCAGCAGCACGTAGGGCCGCCAGTCCGCCTCAAGGCCCACGGCGATCAGGCCGAGCGCGCAGACCGCGCCGGCCAGGCCCAGGACCACCATCGTCCGGCGCGCCGGCCTGAAGCCCGCGCCTTCGTGAAGCTGCGGGTGGCCATGGGCGACGCGGGCGGCGGAAAGGCAGATGCTGCCGTATTTCACCAGGTTCGGGATGTTCACGGCCAGGAACAGGAACGTCAGCTCCATCGGCATCAGCAGTCCCACGCAGCCGATGCCGAAGACGGCGAACAAGGCCATGTGCGGAACGTGCGAGCGGGGATGCACGCGGGCGATGATCCGCGGCAGCACGCCCGCCTCGGCCATGGCGAAGAGGCTGCGGCTGAACATCGTGAAGATCGCGTTGAGGCTGGTGCCGATCGCGGCGACGGCGGCCAGCATGATGACCGGCACGGCCAGGGGCCCCATGAAGCGTTTGGCCGTGTCGAGGATCGGCGCCTCGCTGCCGGCCAGGGCTTCCGGTCCGAGGACGGTGAGCGCCACGAAGGCGACGGCCACGTAGAGCACCGTGGCCGAGCCGATGGCGAGCGCGATGCCGGCCGGGATGTTACGCCGGCTGTTCGCCACTTCGCCGCCGGCTTCGGTCGCGGCTTCGATACCGAAGAACAGGCCCATCAGCAGCGGCGCGGCGGCGAGCGCGCCGTGGAAGCCCTTTGGCAGGAACGGTTCCAGCCGCGCCGGTTCCGACGCGGTGAAGCCGCCCCAGGCCACGAACAGGCCGAACAGCACGATCAGTGCGGCCACCATCGCGGTCTGCGCGCGGGCGGCGACATGGACGCCCACGAGGTTCGCCAGCAGCGCCAATACCAGCACCGCGAACATCGTCGGCTTGACCGGCAGCGGCACCAGCATCGAGACATAGCGCACCAGCACCAGCGCCAGCACGACCATGGCGCCCATGTTGGCGATGATGCGCATCCAGGCGATGAAGAAGCCCAGGGTGGGATGAAGATAGCGGGAAGGCCATACGAAGCTGGCGCCCGATACCGGATCGGCCGATCCGAGATAGGCATAGCTGACGGCGATCAGGTACATCGGCAGCGCCGCGATCACGACCGAGAGCAGCATGCCCGGCCCGGCCAGCCCGGTGGCGGGGGATACGGCGGAGAAGATCGACACGCCCACCGCCGTCCCCAGGCCGAGCGAGACGACGCCCCAGAGACCTATGCCCTTGCGCAGGGCCTGTTCGGCGTCGCTCACTTGCGCGCCTCCCCGCAGCCGTCGGCCGCGATGAATTCGGCAAGATCGGACTGGAACCGCGCGCGGCTGCCGTCATCGGAGTAGAAGACGTGCCCACCGACGTAGCGGGCGTTGCGATAGCGCTCGCGGGGCAGGCTGGACTGCGCGAAGAGGTAGTCGGCCGCGCCGATGGTGGTGGTGGTGTCGTAGATCCCGGTGCCGACGAACAGGCGCAGGCAGGCGTTGCTGGCGGCGTGGCGCTCCACGGTGGCCATGAACGGCCAGTCCGCGAAAGGCGAATCCTCGGCGCCGTAGCTCCAGCTTCCCTCGAAGCGCGCGATCACCTTGTAGGCATCGGCGCCCGGCGCCTTGAGCGTGCCGGCCAGATAGTCCTTCATCGCCTGGCCGAAAGCCTCGGAGATCGACGAGGACGGATCGCCGGGCATCATCGTCGTGACGTTGTCGGGCCGGTCGGCCAGGTAGCGCGCGTCGTAGCGGCCCATGACCTTGCCTTGCGCGCGCAGGAGTTCGACGCGGAAGCGCTCCTTGGAGATGCGCAAGTCGTTGGCGAGGTAGAATCCGGCGGGAATGCCGGTGAGTTCGGCCAGCCGCGCGGCCAGGCGTTCACGCTCGGCCTGCGGCAGGTCGCGGCCAAGGTAGAGCGCGGGCAGGTATTCCTCGCGGGCGAAGCGGGCGGCCTGCGCCGTCACGCTTTCGGGCGTGCAGGGGGCCTTCACCATGCCGTGATAGCAGGCGATGGCGGCCAGCGTCGGCAGCGACACCGCATACGTCACCACGTTGTCGGGCCGCTGCGAAGTCTCGATCATGTTGAGCGCCTGGCCCAGCAGGACCACCCCGCGCACGTTCTTCCCAAGGCCCTGCCGGTCCAGCGCATCGAGCATGGCCACAGCGCGGATCGTGCCGTAGCTCTCGCCCAGGATATAGACGGGTGCGCCCAGGCGGTCATGGCCGCGCAGCCATTGCCGCACGAGGTCGGCGGCGGCGTTGGCATCGCCCTCCACGGTGTTGTAGGGCGCCGCGGCTGCCCCTTCCGGGCGGCTGGAAAAGCCGGTTCCGGGCGGATCGATGAACACTACGTCGGCGAGGTCGTAGAGCTTTGCGGGGCCGGGGCCGCTGCCGCCGGGGCGGGCATCGCGGCTCGCCGGGTCCTGCGGGACATGGGCAAGCACGGGGCCGAGCAGCCCCATGTGCAGATAGGCGGCAGAGGCGCCGGGGCCGCCGTTGAAGGCGAAGATCACCGGCCTCTCGGCCGAACGGGCGACCTTGCGCGAATAGGAGAGGTAGCCGGCCGTGGCCGGGGAACTGTCCGCGCCGGCTGAAACAGGGACAAGTCCCAGCTCGGCGCGGACAGGATGCGCGGGATCGGGTTGCGATACCCGCGCATCGATGAGGACCCGTTCGGCCGGCGGCGCGGCCGCGAGCGTCGGAAGGGGTCCGGCAGACGCCGCTGACAGTGCGATCCCCGTCAGCACCGAAAGGCGCAGCGGAGACTTCTTTTTGCGACCGAAGGGCTGCGGCGGCGTGAACTTCATGGCGTTTCCAGCTGCTTGTTATGTTCCCGATAGGTGATGAGGCCGTCGGTCAGGGCCTGGAGCCCGTAATCGAGGCGCGACGGCTCCATGGCGAAGCCGAGGCGGACATGTCCGGGCGCGCCGAAATATTCCCCCGGCGCCACCAGTACGCCGCAGCGATCGGAAAGCCAGCCGGAGAAGCGCTCGGTATCCCCGATCCCGACAAGGCGGGGGAAGGCGATGCAGCCGCTTTCCGGCAGTTCGCCCTCGGCCAGGCCCTCGGCCAGCCAGTAGGCATGGTAGGATTCGATGATCGGCCGCGCCTTGGCCAGCACGGAGAACGTATTGTCCAGAAAGCGCGCGGGATGCTCGACGATGAGCGCGGACACTGCGTGGGCGAGGTTCGAGATCGCGAAGTCCACCTCCTGCGCCAGTTCGCGCACGGGATTGACCACGCTCTCGTCCCCGACGATCCAGCCGCAGCGCAAGGTGCTGAGACCGAAGATCTTCGTCAGGCTGTTGACCGAGACCAGCCGCGGCGAGGCGCCGAGCGAGGCGGCCGGGCGGATCCGCGTTCCGGCGTAAGGCGCATAGACTTCATCCACGACGACGAGGAGGTCGTGCCGCTCGGCGATCTCTCCCAGCGCGGCGATCGTGGCATCGTCCACCGCCATGCCCGAAGGGTTGTGCAGGTTGGAGATCACGATCATCCGCGTCTCCGGTCGCAGGCCGGCCTCGACCGCGCCCGGATCGATGGCGAAGCGCGGTGCCGGGCGCTCGAAGGTGTCCACTGCGATGCCGCTGGCCTGCGCCAGGTTGCCGAACAGTTCGAAGCTGGGGTTCTCCACCAGCACGCGGTCGCCCGGCGAAAGCAGCGCGCGGTAGATCAGGGACAGCGCCCCCGTGGCGCCGGTGGTCGTCAGCACCTGCTCCTCGCGCACGCCGTAGTCCCGCGCCAGCGCGGCCACGAGGTAGGGATTGCCCTTCACGAAAGTGCTGGCGTAGCGCGAGGTCATGCCCGCCTCGAAGCCTTCGAGCAGCACGTCGCGCAGCAGGTCGCGCGGCTCGGGGACGGAGCTTTCGAACAGGCTGACGAGGAGGCTGCGGGAATTGCTGTTCCGGATGATCGAGCGCCTGACCCATTGGGCGTAGGACTGCGAAGTCTGGTCGTCTGGGCGGGAAGCCATTGTCTCGTATCTGCCGGGTAATGCCGAGTGCGTCGGGTGGCGGCGGCGCCGGGAAGGGAATGTTCCCCGGCGCCGCCGGAACCCGTCACATCTTCAGCTTGGCGCCGATCCAGAATCGGCGGCCGAGGATGTCGCCATAGGCGATCTGCGGGTAGGAAGGTGCTTCGTCGGTGAAGTTGTCGATGCCGGCGCGGAAGGTGATCGCGCCCGCTTCGACTTGCGCCGAGATCGAGTGCGTCAGGTTGCTGTCCAGCATCGGGTTGGGGTTGGTTTCGATCGTGGCGTCATAGGCGGCACGGGTCTTGTCGAGGTAGTAGGCCTGGTAGCTCACCCGCACCGGACCCCTGGTCCAGTCCAGGTTGAAGCGGCCTTCCCAGGTGGGTTTCTCGTACGTGTTGTCGGTGCGGATATAGTTCTCGCCGGTGACCGAAGTGGTCAGCAGCGTGTTGTGCGTGGCGTTGACGCCGACGTGGAAGGCGCCGATCCGGCCGGGCTCGAAGGTGTAGTCGATGGCGTAGACTTCGCCGCGATACTTGACGATGCCGGCGTTGAAAGTGGTGGTGGTGCCGGCCAGGATCGTGCCGCCCGGGCTCACGCCGTCCGAGGCGGCAATGCGCGAGAACGCATTGCAAACCGCCGGATCGGGGGTGGTGTTGTCATAGCAGGCGGCCGTGAAGTCCTCGGTGGTGAAGGCCGAGAGACCGTCCTTGAGGTCGATCTCGATGCGGTCCGCACTGATCGTCAGGCCGGGGATGAACTTGGGCTGGAGCACGATACCGTACGTGAAGGTATCCGAGATCTCGTTGCGCAGGTTCGGGTTGCCGCCCGTGGTGATGGTGGCGCGCTCGAAGTTCTCGGCCGGGTCCTGGAACCGGGCGAGGCGTTCGGCGGGGCTGAGGCCCGCATTGGTGCCGTCGGCCTCTACGCCGTAGTTCGCGTTCGCGGTGAAGGCGGCCAGGCAGTTGGCGTAGCGTACCGACGGGTTGGCGCCGCTGTTGATGCGGTCGGCGTCGCAGGGGTCGTAGCCCACCGAACCGAGCGAGGTCGTCGTCGGCGCGAACAGCATCGCCAGGGTGGGCGCGCGGAAGTTGCGGCTGCGGCTGACGCGCAGGGTCACGCCGTCCACCGGCTGCCAGCGCAGGCCGAGATCCCAGACCTGCTCCTTGCCGGCGATCGAGTTGTCGACCAGGCGGCCCGCCGCGCTGGCTTCCAGCATGTGCACGATCGGCACGTTCATCGCGCTGTCGATCAGCGGGATCAGCAGTTCGCCGGAGAGTTCGTCGGTATTGTACCCGGCCGACTGCGCCATCTCCAGCGTGCCGCCGCCGAACAGGCCCTGCTGGTTGGCGGCGAGCGGGTTGTAGGAAACCTGCTCGTCGCGGTGCTCGTAGGCCAGGCTGAACTTCACCGTGCCGCCCGGCAGGCGGACCACGTCACCGCCGAGCGTGGCGAGGATGTCGGTCTGCTCGTTGCGATAGTCCAGTCCGGCGCGCACGCTTACGTACTTCTGCGCGGCCTTGGAGACATTGCCGTTGCCGAAGGGGTTGATCGGCGCGCAGGCCGCGTCGTCGTTAGTGGCATCGGCGTCGGCGTTGATGCCGCAGACGATCTGGCCTCCCGAGAGCACCGCGTCGATGGCGTTCGCGTACTTGGCGTTGTCCACTTCCCAGCGGCGCTGCGAACCGTCGACCCGGGCATAGCTGCCGGAAACCGACCAGTAGAAGTTGCGGCTTCCGGCCGAGAATTCACCGTCCACGCCGAGCAGGGCGCGATAGGTGTCGGTCTTGTAGCGCTGGAGATTGTCCGGCGTCAGGTCCTGGAAATACTTGGACAGGAACAGCGGCGCGCCGGCCGCGAAGGCCGGGCGGGCGGCGGAAAGCGCGGCCTTGGCCTGGTCGGTCAGGTAGGGGTTGTCGATCGTGAAGACCACCGGCCCCGCGTAAGTGCCGAAGTTCAGGATCGTGCGGCTCTGGCCCTGCGGGATCTCGGTGCCTTCGGTATGGGCATAGAGCAGTTCGGTGCGCAGGGTGATCGCGTCGGTCAGGTCGTAGTGCGCGATCAGGTTGCCGGTGAAGCGCTGGACGCCGGTGCGCAGCCCCGCCAGGTCGCGATAGGCGAAGCCCTGTCCGCCGCTGGAGAAGGGAATGCCCACGCTGGTACCGGGATCGTAGGGCACCACGTTGCCGCTGGAATCGAACTGCAGCGGCGTGCCGTTCGACTGGGTCAGGAAGCGCGTGAAGGGGGCGGGCGTGTTGAACAGCACGCCGTTCGAGTTGAATTCCCAGAAGTGCGCGTCGAGCAGTTCCTTGACCGAGGGAACGCCGTCGCTGGGGCCGGTATCGTCCGGGTTGCTCACCGTCAGGCGGCCCAGCGCCGAAAGCGGGCGCGCGGCGAACATCAGCGTAGGCGACTGGGCATAGTTCAGGTCGATGGCGACATTGCCGCGTCCGTCCGCGAAGTTCTTGCCTGCTGTGCCGCGCAGGCTGTAGGTGTGATAGTCCCCGCGCGAGGAAATGCCGTTCTGGCCATCGAGTTCGAGGCCTTCGAAGCTTTCCTTCAGCACGTAGTTGACCACGCCGGCGATGGCGTCCGATCCATAGACCGCCGCGCCGCCGCCCTGCACCACTTCCACCCGGTCCAGCAGGCCGAGCGGAATGATGTTGGCATCGACTTGCGCATCGCCCAGGCCCGAGGAGCTGGTCACCATGCGGCGGCCGTTGAGCAGGGTCAGCGTGCGACCGGCGCCAAGGCCGAAGAGGTTGGGGAATTGCTGGCCGGAGCCGCTGCCTTCGCCGCTGCCGTCCGCCTGGTTGAGCATGGGGCTGTTCGAAGTGAGCTGGTTCAGCGCTTCCGAGGCGCTGATATAGCCGCGATCCGCGATCGTCTGGCTGTCCACGACATTGAGCGGGGCGGTCTCGTCCGAGGCGTCGCGGCGAATGCGCGATCCGGTGACGACGATGTCCACGGCGGAGGCGCTGTCGTCGGCAGCCGGCGCGAGGTCCTGCGCGAAGGCCGGGGCGGCGAACAGCGCGGCGACGGCGGTGGAAACCATGAGCGCCGCCAGGCCGGCCCTCTCCATGCGTGACTGGATCATCGAACTACCCCTCATGTGCTCTATGCGTTTTTAATCCCTGAGCGAGAGACTAGCGCAGGCGGGCAGCGAGGGGGTTGCGTTGTGCGATGCGCGGGTGAGGCTGTTTGAATTGAAATTTCGCACCGAAGCGGAATCGCGAAATTTCTAGCCTCACTTTGCCGCGGGTTGTGAATTGCGGAAGAAGGCGGACAAGTCGCTGGCGAATTGCACCGCCTCTGCGGGTTCCTCGTACATCATGTGGCCGCCGCGATAGCAGTGCGCCGTGATCCGCTCCGCCAGGGCGGCGGGAAAATCGGCGGCGGCCTGCCGGTTGGCGGCGCAGCCGTTGAGCGAATCGTAAAGGCCGGTCGCCACCAGGACCCGCAGGGCAGGCGCCTTCTCCAGAGCGCGCTGGACCCAGGGCTGCGATGCGCTGGGCGGGCCTTCGCCGGCCATGGCGCGGGCGAGCGATTCTTTGGTGATGGGCGATTGGTCGTATTGCCAGTCGTTGCCTACCGGCAGCTCCGGAATGTCGATCCCGGCGTATTGGCCCTGCCGATAGCCCAGCGTCTGGCGGTAGAAGGCCAGGATTGCGGCATCGCCGGTCTTGTCGTCGGCCGGCGGCGCGGTGCGGCGCATGTCGAAGATGCCCAGCGTCTTGCCCTCCGATGCCAGCAGCCTGGTGCGGAAGTCCCGCGGCGATACCCAGAGCGTCTTCGCGTCGATCGCGGCCGGTGCAAGCCCGGTATAGCGCGCCAGGCCGGCTACCACGCGGGCGCGGTCGCCGGGGGCATCGGGATGGGCCAGGGCGGGATACCAGACTTCCCGCGCCCATTGCTCGGCAGCGGCAAGGGTCCTGGCCGGCTTTGCCGCCAGCGCCGGGTCGAGCTTGCCGAGGGCCAGCGCCGTTGCCGTGCGATTGGGCAGGGTCAGCGCGCGCATCAGCGCCCGGTCGCGTTCCGCGCCCATCGGTATCCCCCCGGAAACGAGCGCGATCCCGGCGACCGGCTGGCCCGCGTCGATCAGGGCTTCCGCCACGCCGGCCGCGCGCCAGGTGCCGAAACTTTCGCCGACGAGATAGACCGGCGCCTTCTCGCGCCCCCGGCTCTTGAGGAAGTTCAGGATGAACGCCGTCGTGGCGGAGAGGTCTCCGGTGGTCGAATAGAGGCTCTTGGCCGCACGTTCGGAAGCGGCCCGGCTGAAGCCCGTGCCGGCGGGATCGAGAAATACCAGGTCGGCCGCGGCCAGCGGGCTGCCGGGATTATCCGCCAGCGCCGCGCCCCTGAGCGTTCGCGGGCCGAGGGCATGGAACTGCAGCAGGCGCGAATCCGCGCCGGGCCCGCCGTTCCACACGAAGGCGATGGGCCGCGTTTCGGGGCTTGCGGCCTTTGCGAAGTAGGCAGTGTAGAACAAGTCGGCCTGCTTGCCGGTCTGGCGGTCGCCGATCTCCATGGTCCCGGCGCAGGCGGCATAGTCCATGCGGCCGAGCCGGGCCGAGGCACCGGATTCCGCAGGGGTGCAGACGCTGCCCGCCGGTTCGGCATGGGCCGGGATGCTGTTACCCAAGGCGGGGGTATTGGCCCCCAGTGTGGCGGCGATCAGGGCGGTGAAGATCCGTGCCGGGCGAGGCAGGCGGTTGGGCTTGGCAGGCATCTGGGACCTTTCACGGGGATCAGCTTCCCGCCGACCCTAGCCGAGTTGTGGAGGCAAGTTTATGCGCGAAGGGGGACGTCGCGCGATCACCTTCGGCACCCGCCCTTGACTGCCGATGCAGCAACGCCCGAAATGCGCAATTCTTATGCGCAAGCCTTTGCCTAGGATGCGTAAATGATCCAGCGATCCGATTCGCCCGCCGAAACCGCACTTTCCCGCCGCACCTTGCTGCGCGGCTCGGCGCTCCTGCCGCTGGCCCCGGCAATGGCGGGAGAGGCCCTTGCGGCCGCGCCTGCCGCGGCCGGTTCGCTTTCGCGGGCGGGCGACTTCGCGCCCATGGCCAAGGTCTACCTCGATTCCGGCACCATGCATCCGGTGCCTCTGCCGGCCAAGGCATCGGTGGACGCCTATTTCCGGACCCGCACGGAAATGCGCGAGTGGTCCAGCCACGATACCGAAGTCCGCATCAAGTCCGCCTTTGCCCGCCTCATCAACGCGGCCCCGGAAGATCTCGCGTTCGTCCAGAGCACGACCGCGGGAGAGCAATCGATCGTCGATGCGCTCGACCTGCCGGCCGCCAAAGGCAGCGTGGTGACTGATACGCTGCATTTCTTCGGCTCGTTCTGGCTTTACGACCAGCTTGGCAAGCAAGGCGTGGACGTGCGCTGGATCCGGCCGACGGACGGCCGGATCGATCCCGATGCCTACGAAAAGGCGATCGGTCCCGATACGAAGCTGGTCAGCCTCTCGCTCGTCTCCACTTACAACGGCTTCGAGCATGACCTGAAGCGCATTTGCGAGATCGCCCATGCCCGCGGCGCGCTGGTCTATGCCGACATCATCCATGCGGCGGGCACCGTGCCGATCGACGTCAGGGCCACCGGCGTCGATTTCGCGGCGACGGCCAGCTACAAGTGGCTCATGGGCGATTTCGGGCTGGGCTTCCTCTATGTCCGCCCGGACCGGCTGCCGCGCCTCAAGCGCAAGCGCTTCGGCTACTATCAGCTCGATGGCTTCAACCCGCACGTCTATCCCTACGACCAGCCCGGCGAGACCATCGCCGACATGACGCCGCGCAGCGACGTTGAAGGCCTGTTCGCCATGGGCACGCATTCGCACGCGGTGATGGCCCAGCTCGACTGGTCCCTGGCGAAGCTGCTGGAGCTGGGCGTGGACAATATCATGGCCCATCGCCAGCCCCTGCTGCGCCGCCTGCACGAGGCGCTGCCCGCCAAGGGTTACACGGTCGTCACGCCGCGCGACTGTCGCAGCCCCTTGCTCACATGCGTCCTGCCGGATGCACACAAGGCGCTGGCCGAGCCACTGAACCGGGCCGGGGTGGCGATCACGCTCAGCCGCAACCGGTTCCGCATCTGTCCTTCGTGGTTCAACACGATGGACGACATCGAACGCCTGATCGCCGCGCTGCCGGCTTCCTCCTGATCTGGAACCAGACCCCATGTCCGCCAAGAAGACCGTTTTCCTGCGTTCCAGCCTGCTAGCCCTGTCCGCGCTCCTGCCTGTGGCCGCGCTCCTGCCCGCGGGTCCGCTGCTGGCGCAGGACGAAAGCCTGCCGATGCCGCCGGTATTCCTCAAGGCCATGGAGCCGATGGTGGAGCGTCCTGCCGCCAGCGACAGGGTCGTGCTCACCCGCCACCAGGGGACCTTCGGCGGCCGAAAGCTGGGCTATGACGCGATCGTCACCGAAACGCCGGTGGCGAACGCCAAGGGGCAGACGGCGGCGGTGGTCGTCACTTACGCTTATGTCGCGCGCAATGCGGCCCATGCGAAGCACACCGGGGTGAGTGCGAAGCGGCCGGTGCTGTTCTTCTTCAATGGCGGCCCCGGCGCATCGTCCTCGCCGCTGCACCTCAACGCCTTCGGTCCGCGCCGGATCGTCGGCAAGGGCGATGCCGCGCGGCTGGACGACAATCCGCACAGCCTGCTCGACGTGGCCGACCTGGTGTTCATCGATCCGCCGGGCACCGGCGCCTCGATGCCGGTGAAGGGCGCCGACGCCACCAGCCTGTTCTCGGTCTCCGGCGATGCCGCCGCCGTGGCCGACGTGGTGCAGCGCTGGCGCCGGGCCAATGGCCGCACCGATGCGCCTTTCGCGATCGTGGGCGAAAGCTACGGCACCGCGCGGGCGCTGGCCATGCTCGATGCCGAAAGCAAGGCGAAGCTGCCGCTGCCCGACGGCGTGGCGCTGTTCTCGCTCTCGCTGGGCGACAACGACGGCCCCGTGATCTCCGACGTTTCGCTCCTGCCCACGCTCGCCGCGGTCGCCTGGTACCACCAGGCCGTCGACCGCAAGGGCAAGTCGGTGGCGGAGCACTTCGCCGAAGCCCGCGCCTTTGCGGAGAACGACTATGCCCGCGCCCTCATCGCCGGCGCGTCGCTGCCGGAGGCCGACCGGGCGAAAATCGCCGCACGCATCTCGGAACTGATCGGGATCCCCGCGGCGACGCTGGAAAAAGACGGGCTGCAGCTCGACCGGCAATCCTTCATGCTCGGCCTGCTTTCCGCCAAGGGCCTGCGCACCGGCCAGCTCGACGGCCGCGCGACGCGGGCCATTGCCGAATCCAACATGCACCCGCCCTTCGACGATCCTTCCATGACGCTGGGCGGGGAGACCGGCCATCTGATCGCCGATTACATCGGCAAGGACCTGGGCTATCCCTTGCCGAGCGCCTATCGCACGCTCAACCTGGGCATCAACTTCAAGTGGGACTGGGGCCGCGGCGAAGTCTATCGCACCGTGCGCTTCGCGCCCTTCCTGGCCAGGGCCATGGCCGACAAGCCGGACATGAAGCTGATGACGGTGGGCGGTTACTACGACATCACAACGCCGGTCGCGGCGGGGCAGTTCGCGCTCGACCATGCCGGGATCGGGCCGGATCGCCGCACCTCGAAGACTTATGCGGCGGGCCATTCGGTGTTCGAGGACGAAGGCGAACTGACTCGTTTTGCCGCGGACATGCGTGCCTGGGCCGGAACGCTGGGCCGCTGAACGTCCGGATGTGCCGGGCCGGGTGCGCTGAAGCGCCACACCGCGCCCGGCGCAGCGGATATCGTCAGAGCCCGAGTTCGCTGAGGCCGCGGTGCCCGTCCGGACGGCGCCCGAGCGGCCAGTGGAACAGGCGGTCGGCCGCGGCGATGGGGGCATCGTTGATGCAGGCCAGGCGCCTGCGCATCAGGCCATCGGCGTCGAACTCCCAGTTCTCGTTGCCATAGGAGCGGAACCAGTCGCCCCTGTCGTCGTGCCATTCGTAAGCGAAGCGCACGGCGATGCGGTTTTCGCGGAAGGCCCAGAGTTCCTTGATCAGCCGGTAGTCGCGCTCGCGCTGCCATTTGGCGGTGAGGAAAGCGACGATGGCCGGCCGTCCGTTCAGGAATTCGGCGCGATTGCGCCATGCGCTGTCAGGCGTATAGGCCAGCGCGACCCGGGCGGGGTCGCGGCTGTTCCAGCCATCCTCGGCCAGGCGTACTTTCTCGGCCGCGCTTTCGGCAGTGAACGGCGGCAGCGGCGGGCGCGGGTTTTCCATCATGCGTGTCCTTCTTCCAGGCGGCTGCGCAGGGCTGCGTTCTCCGCCTCCAGTTCGGCCATCCGCTCGTGAAACGGGCGGACCGCCTGTTCGATTTCCCGCTCGGTGAAGCGGGGCGTGATGTGCTGGGGGCAGTTCCAGTCGAACGCCGCCAGCCGCAACCGGAAGATCCGCTCCGGCCGCGCCTTGTAGCCGGGGTCCATGACGAGATCGGTCAGCGCCGCATCGGCGTCAAGCGAGAGCTTCTCGACATGGGCATAGATCTTCAGCCGCATGCGGCGCGGATAGTCCATCAGGATCAGGCAGGCCCGGTCGTTCGCGGCCAGGTTGCCGGTGCTGATGTACTGGCGGTTGCCGCGATAGTCGGCGAAGGCCAGCGTCCGTTCGTCCACCAGCTTGAGGAAGCCGGCGGGGCCGCCGCGATGCTGGACATAGGGCCAGCCATCCTCGGATACGGACCCCATGTAGAAGCTGTCGCGCGCGGCGATGAAGGCCGCCTCGTTCGCGGTGAAGCGGTCGAATTCGCGGTCTCCCTCGAAGTGGGCCCATTGCCGGTCGGCGCCCATTTCCGCCTGGGCCGCGCGAACGCTGGGCGTCATGGCGATATCCAGAAATCCGTAGGACATGGTCCATCTCCAAAGCGATGATGGGTGGGACAGGGTGCCGGGCGGGTGCCCGGCCCCTTGCGGCCCGGATCAGCGGGTCGCCACCTCACGGTCGAGGAAGCTGCGGATGAGCGGCGCCATCTCGTCCAGCTTGTCCTCGAGGGCGAAGTGCCCGGTGTCGAGGATGTGCATTTCGGCCTGGGGCAGATCGCGCAAGTAGGGATGAGCGCCGGATTCGGGGAAGATCGTGTCGTTCTTGCCCCAGACGATCAGCGTCGGCGGCCTGCGTTCGCGGAAGAACTGCTGGAACGCGGGATAGAGCGGCACATTGGTGCGGTAGTCGTAGAACAGGTCGAGCTGGATCTCGCGGTTGCCCGGCCGGTCGAGCAGGGCCTGGTCGTGGACCCAGTTGTCCGGGCTGATGCGGGTGACGTCGCGGACGCCGTCGGTGTACTGGAAGCGGGTGGCTTCGGGCGTCACCAGCCAGGCCTGCGCCTCGCGGTCCTCGGCCGATCCGCTCTGCCAGTAGGTCTTGATCGGGTCCCAGAACGCGCCGAGCCCCTCGTCATAGGCATTGCCGTTCTGCACGATCAGTCCGGTGACGCGCTCGGGGTGCTTCAGCGCCAGCCGGTAGCCCACGGGCGCCCCGTAATCCATGACATACATGGCATAGCGCGCGGCGCCGATCTGCTCCAGCAAGGCGTCGACCAGGTCGGCATAGTGGGCGAAGCTGTAGTCGAAGGCGGTGTGGTCCGGTGCGTCGCTCTGGCCGAAGCCGGGATAGTCCGGCGCGATCACGCGGTAGCCGTCCGCCAGTAGCGGGATCAGGTTGCGGAACATGTGCGAAGAGGTGGGGAAGCCGTGGAGCAGAAGCACCACCGGAGCGTCCGCCGGGCCGGCTTCGCGATAGGCCATCGTCAGGCCTTCGACCGTGGCGGTGCGGTAGTGGATGGCGGCGGAGGCCGCATTGTCGGAGGCGGCGGAGGCCGCATTGTCGGAGGCGGCGGAGGCCGCATTGTGGGCGGCGGCTTGGAACGTCTGGGGGAGCGGAGCGGGGATCAGGGGCTTGGTCATGTCTTCCACTTTCGTGAGAGCGGCCGAGCGAGCTGCGTCAGCCTCTGATGGAAGAAGTAGTTCTTATGCCCGATCTCGATAATCGGGTGTCTGCGGAAATCATTGTTCCTGTTTGAGGAATAATGGCCCCATCACTGCAACAAGCCGTTGCCGCGCAGGCGCTGGACGGCCAAGTCCACGAAAGCCCGCACTTTGGCGGTGGCATGCCGCCCCTCGGCATGGACGACGTGGATCGGCATCGGGCTTTCGGCATGATCGTCCAGCACGGACTGCAGGCGCCCCGCCGCCAGCGCCGGGCCGACCTGGTAGGACAGCACGCGGGTGATGCCCCAGCCCTGCTCGGCGGCGGCGATGGCGGCCTGGTTGGTATTGCACAGCAGCCGCGGGTGCACGGTCACGCGGGTCCGTCCGTCCGGGCCGAAGTGCCACTCCGGGGAGACCCAGGCGCCGGTCGGCACGATCACGCGGTGATCCGCGAGATCGGCTGGGGAGCGAGGCACGCCGTGCCGCTCGAAATAGGAAGGCGCGCCGCAGATCGTCCGCCGCACCCAGCCCACGCGCGTGGCGCTGAGGCCCGAGGCGGGGAGATGCCCGATCCGCACGGCGACATCGATCCCTTCCTCGACGATGTTGACGCCCCGGTCCACGAAGAGGCTGCGGCCGGTGACGCTTGGGAACATGTCGAGATATTCCAGCAGGATCGGCAGGACGTGCATCTGCCCGAACATGATCGGCCCGGTGACGATGAGCGTGCCGGTGGGATTGCCGTGCGATCCCGCCGCGGAAGCCTCCGCTTCGGCGATGTCGGCCAGGATGCGGCGGCAATCCTCGAAATAGCGCTGGCCGGCTTCGGTCATCTTCACCGATCGCGTCGTTCGCGCCAGCAGCCTGACCCCGATGTCCTCTTCCAGGCCCGACACCGCCCGCGTGACGGCCGGCGGGCTGAGATGCATCTGCCGGGCCGCCTCGACGAAACTCGCCGTTTCCGCCACCCGGACGAAGATCCTCATGGCTTGCCACCGGTCCAATTCCACATCCTTCAGCCATGCAACGCTGGGCGGACGATGCGCGGAACAGGGCCTGCCGGTCAACGCCTTGCGGCCTTCAGCCGATGTGTGCCGCTTGCATGGGCCGGTTTAATGCTATAGCCAATAGCTAAATCTTTGGGAGAATCCACGCCATGAAGTTCGAGCGCATCAATCCGCTGACCGGCGACGTCGCCTCCAGCGCAGAGGCCATGACGGCCGAACAGATGCCTGCGATCGCCGCCCGGGCCGGCGCTGCGCAGCCTGCCTGGGGCGCGCTGGGGCCGAATGCGCGCCGCGCGGTGCTGCTGCGGGCCGCCGATGCGCTGGAAGCGCGCAAGGAGGCGTTCGTCGATGCCATGATGGGCGAGATCGGCGCGACCGCGGGCTGGGCCATGTTCAACCTGACGCTGGCCGCCGGGATCGTGCGCGAGGCGGCCGCGCTGACCACCCAGATCACCGGCGAGATCATCCCCTCGGACAAGCCGGGCTGCCTGGCCATGGCGATCCGCGAGCCGGTGGGCGTGATTCTGGGCATTGCGCCGTGGAACGCCCCGATCATCCTGGGCGTGCGCGCGATCGCCGTGCCGCTGGCCTGCGGCAATGCCGTGATCCTCAAGGCCAGCGAGCAATGCCCGCGCACCCATGCCCTGATCATCGAGGCTTTCGCCGAGGCCGGCTTCCCCGAGGGCGTGGTCAACGTCGTCACCAATGCCCCGGCCCAGGCGGCCGAAGTGGTGGGCGCGCTGATCGATGCGCCCGCCGTGAAGCGCATCAACTTCACCGGCTCCACCGCGGTCGGCAAGATCATCGCCAAGCGCGCGGCCGAGCATCTCAAGCCCTGCCTGCTCGAACTGGGCGGCAAGGCGCCGTTCGTTGTGCTGCACGACGCCGACCTGGATGAGGCGGTCAAGGCCGCGGCATTCGGCGCCTTCATGAACCAGGGCCAGATCTGCATGTCGACCGAGCGGATCATCGTGGTCGATGTGGTGGCGGACGCCTTTGCGGAGAAGTTCGCCGCGAAAGTCTCCACCATGGCCACGGGCGACCCGCGCGAGGGCAAGACCCCGCTCGGCGCCGTGGTGGACCGCAAGACCGTGGACCACGTCAATGCGCTGATCGCCGATGCCGCCGACAAGGGCGCGCGCATCCTCACGGGCGGCGCGGCGGACAGCGTGCTCATGCCCGCGACCGTGGTGGACGGCGTGACTTCGGCGATGAACCTCTACCGCGACGAGAGCTTCGGCCCGGTCGTCGCCATGATCCGCGCGCGGGACGAGGACCACGCCGTCGAACTGGCCAACGACACCGAATACGGCCTTTCCGCCGCTGTCTTCACCCGCGACACCGCGCGCGGGCTGGGCGTCGCGCGGCGCATCCGATCCGGCATCTGCCACGTCAACGGCCCGACCGTGCATGACGAGGCGCAGATGCCCTTCGGCGGCGTCGGCGCCTCGGGCTATGGGCGCTTCGGCGGCCGGCAGGGCCTGGACAGCTTCACCGAGACCCGCTGGATCACGGTGGAAACGCAGCCGGGCCACTACCCGATCTGACGGAACCGAGAGCGGGGCAACCCGCTCTCCACTTCGGCGGCGCGCCCGCCGCCTATCGCCAGATGGCGTTGAGCGCGGGGAGCAAGTGGTCGCGGTGCTCGGCGGGCACGCGGTCCAGCAGCTTCTGCTCGAACGCCTCGATCACTTCACCGAGTTCCGTGACTTTTGCCGCCCCTTCGGGCGTAAGCATGATCGCCAGCGACTTGCCGTCCAGCGGCTCGCGGCGGATCCAGCCGGCCGCTTCCAGCCGGTTCAGCAGCGGCACCATGTTGGCGCGCTGGATGTCCAGCGTCTTGCCGATCTGGCTGCTGGTGAGGTCCGAACGGTCCTGGACCAGCAGCAGCACGGCAGCCTCGGTGATGCGGAAACCGCGATCGCCCAGCAGGTCGCCCAGTTCGCCCATCACGGCATTGGCGGCGCGGCGCAGCGCATAGCCCGGCAGTTGCCCCAGAAGATCGGTCATGGTCCCTCGTTGTTTATGCTATTGACGATAGCAATCGTGTTGCTATGCATGACAGCAATCAAGGAAAGAGGATAGCCATGCAAGACCGCGCTGAAACCGATACCGTTTCCTACACCGTCGAAAACCGCATCGCCTGGGTCTCGTTCAATCGCCCCGAGAAGCGCAATTGCATGAGCCCCAGCCTCAACCGGCGCATGAAGGAAGTGCTTGACGAGCTGGAATTCCGCGACGACGTGGGCGTCCTGGTCCTGACCGGAGAGGGCACCGCCTTCTCGGCCGGCATGGACCTCAAGGAATACTTCCGCGAAAACGAAGAGAAGGGCCTCGGCCATGTCCGCAAGGCCCAACGCGAAGCCTATGGCTGGTGGGAACGCCTGCGCTGGTACGAGAAGCCGACGATCGCGATGGTCAACGGCTGGTGCTTCGGCGGCGCTTACGGCCCGCTGTTCGGCTGCGACCTGGCGGTTGCCGCGGAAGACGCGCAGTTCGGCCTGTCCGAAATCAACTGGGGCATCCTGCCCGGCGGCGGCGCCAGCAAGATCATCGTCGAGCTGACCGGCTTCCGCAACGCCATGTACCACGCCATGATGGGCGAGAACATCGATGGCCGGAAGGCCGCCGAATGGGGCCTCGTCAACGAAGCGGTGCCGGCGGAGAAGCTGAAGGCACGCGTGACCGAAGTGGCCACGGTCCTGCTCGGCAAGAACCCCGTGGCCCTGCGCGGCACCAAGTGGGCGATCCGCCGGGTGAGCGAGATGACCTTCGACAATTCGATGGACTATCTCGTGCGCACGCAGGAAGCGGCGAACTTCTTCGATGGCGAGGGGCGCAAGGAAGCCACTCGTCAATTCATCGACGACAAGACGTACAAGCCCGGTCTCGGCGCCTACGATTTGAACAAGGCGCGCTGAGCGCCAGGCCCTGGGAGAGGCAGCGATGAACGAAAGAACCCTGCCGAGGGACGCGATCGCGCGTCTGCTGCGGCCGCGCTCGGTCGCGGTGGTGGGTGCAAGCGACAAGCCCGGGGCGCTCGGCGCCTCGGTGCTGGGCAATCTCGACCGCAACGCGTTCGCGGGGGCGGTCTATCCCATCAACCCCAAGCGCGAGACGATCGGTTTCCGCACCTGCCTTCCTTCCGTGGAGGCTCTGCCCGAAGGCGTCGACGTGGCGGTCCTGGCGATCCCGCAGGCGGGCGTGGTGGACGCCGTGCGCGGTCTGGCCGCACGCGGCTGCGGCGGCGCGATCATCTTCTCGGCAGGCTTTGCCGAGGGCGGTGAAGAGGGCAAGGCGCAGCAGGCGGAAATCGCCCGCATCGCCGCCGAGCACGGCATGGTGATCGAGGGGCCGAACTGCCTGGGCCTGGTCAACCATGTAGACGGCATACCGCTGACCTTCGTGGAGACCGATACGGTCGCCCCGGCGGGCCGCCGCGCGGTGGCGGTGGTGTCGCAATCGGGCGCGATGGCGGCCGTGCTCTGCACCACCTTCCAGGCGCGCGACCTGGCGATCAGCTATTCGGTTTCGACCGGCAACGAGGCCGCCAGCGGCGTCGAGGACTATGTCGACTGGCTGGTCGAGGATGACGACACCCAGGTCATCGCCATGATCGTGGAGCAGTTCCGCCGTCCCGCGCGTTTCCTGGCCGCGGCGCGCCGTGCCCGCGCGGCAGGCAAGCAGGTGGTGCTGCTGCACCCCGGCAAGTCCAGCGCTGCGCGTGAATCCGCCGCGACTCATACCGGGGCCATGGCGGGCGACTACAAGCTGATGCGCCGCAAGGTGGAGCGGGCCGGCGTGGTCTTCGCAGAAACGCTGGAAGAGCTGGGCGATATCTCCGAAGTGCTCCTGCGCGCGCCCGCGCTGGCGCAGGCGGAGCTGGCGGTGCTGGGCGAATCCGGCGCCTTCAAGGCGCTGACGCTCGATCTGGCGGAGGAGCTGGGCATTGCCCTTGCGCCACTGGGCGATGCGGATTCCCCGGCCCTGCGCGCCGCGCTGCCGCCTTTCGTGCCGGTCAGCAATCCACTCGACATCACGGCGCAGGGGTTGAGCCAGCCGGAGATATACACCCATACGCTGGCCGCTCTGCTGGACGATCCGCGCGTCGGCGGCGTGGTGGCAGGGATCATCCAGACCGATCCCGTGACGTGCGCCATCAAGGTGCCCGCGATCCTGGCCGCGCTGGAAGGCCGCACGATCGACAAGCCGCTGGTCTTCGCCGGACTGGACGAAGGCGCCCCGATCCCACCCGAGCATATCGCCGCGCTGCGGGCGCGGGGCATCCCCTGCTTCCCCAGCAACGAGCGGGCCTTCCGCGCGCTCGCGCGGCTGGGGGCGCTGGCGGCGCGCGACCTCAAGGCGGCAGAGACGGCCCCGATGCCGGTGCCGGGTCTGCGCGATCGCGAGGGCGTGATCGCCGAGTACCGCGCGAAGGAACTGCTGGCGCCGCTCGGCTTCGCGTTCCCGGCAGGGCGCTTCGCGGACAGCGCCGAGGCTGCCGTCTCGGCTGCCGATGCGGTGGGCTATCCGGTGGCGATGAAGGCCCAGGCGGCGGCGCTGGGGCACAAGAGCGACGCGGGCGGGGTGATCCTGGGGCTGGCGGATGCCGATGCGGTGGCCCAGGCCTGGACGCGCATCCATGCCAATGTCGGCGCCTACGATGCCGCGCTGGTGCTGGACGGCGTTCTCATCGAGAAGATGGGCGCACGCGGGCTGGAGATGATAGTCGGCGGTCGCAACGATCCCGAATGGGGTCCGGTGGTCCTGGCCGGGTTCGGCGGCGTGACGGCGGAAATCCTGCAGGACGTGCGCCTGTTCACGCCCGACATGACGCAGGAGCAGATCGCGGCGGAGCTGATGCAGCTTGAAAGCGCGCCGCTGCTGGCCGGCTATCGCGGATCGCCGGCGCTCGATGTACCGGCGCTGGCGCGGCTGGTAGCGCAAGTGGGCGCGATCCTGGCGGCAGAGCCCTCGCTGGCCGAGATCGACCTCAACCCGGTGATCCTGCATCCCGTCGGGCAGGGCGCGGTGGCGCTGGATGCGCTGATGCTCGTCAGTCCCGCCTGACGGGTCGAACAATCATCCGGTTCCGGCGAAGCGGCAGCAAAGCCTCCGCGCCGGAACCGGATCGCCCGGCGCTCGTTCCCCGGGCATGCTCCATCACGTTTCCCTCGGCACGTCCGACCTCGCCCGCGCCCGCGCCTTCTATGACCCGGTCATGCGCGAGCTGGGGCTGTCGCGGACCCTGGATGTCGATGAGGCGGTCGGCTACGGGGCGGGGATCACCGTGTTCAGCCTCAACCTCCCGGCAGACGGCGGCGCGGCGACGCCGGGCAACGGCGTCCATATCGCTTTCGAAGTGGAAGCGCGCGCGTCGGTGGAGGCGTTCTTCCGCGTGGCGATCGCCAGCGGCGGCAGCGCCGACGGGGCACCCGGACTGAGGCCGGAGTACGACCCTCACTACTATGCCGCCTTCGTGCGCGATCCCGACGGCAACAAGATCGAGGCGCTCACTTTCGCGGCGGCCTAGAGGCTTTCCCCGGGAACCGCGGCACCAGCATGCCCACGCGCAGCCGATAGCTCTCGTAGTCGTGGCCGAACAGATGCACCAGGTCGCGCTCCTCGTAGCGGATGGCGATCAGGATATAGGCCGAGATTCCCAGCGCCAGCAGCAGGTGGCCGCCGGTCATGGTCGGCGCGGCCCAGAAGGCCAGGAAGAAGCCCGAATAGAGCGGATGGCGCACGACGCGGTAGAACAGCGGCTGGCGCATGCGCGGGGCGGCGGGCGTTCTTCCGCGCGCGTGGCGGATGACCTGGCTCAGGCCGAAGAGTTCGAAGTGATCGATAAGGAACGTGCTCGTCAGCACGATCACCCAGCCCGCGGCGAACAGCGCCCAGACCAGCGCGCGGGGCGTCGGGCCGGAAAGATCCCAGACGATCGCGGGGATGGGGCGCCACAACAGGAACAGCACGATCAGCGCGAGGCTGGCAAAGAGCACGTATGTGCTGCGCTCGATCGGGGGCGGGACGATCCGGGTCCATCGCCGCTTGAAGCCCTGCCGCGCCATCACGCTGTGCTGGAGGCCGAACAGCGCGATCAGCGCCAGGTCGAGCACCACTGCCGCCGCGAGAGGAGCGCCCGGTCCGCGGTCCACCGTGAAGGGAAGACCCGGAACATTGCCGAGGAAGCCGATCAGATAGAGGAAGGTCGCCAGGAACAGTCCGTAGACGACCAGGGCGTAGACCAGAAAAGCTGCCTTGTGCATGGCGAGGTCCCAACGTCAGGGGCCAGCACCATGGCCCGGCAACAGGGCCCATCGTCAGGGTAACGGACCCTTTCTGCGCAGGCCGACGCTTGCAGGCCGGGCCTACGCGTGCAGGGCGGATTAGATCACTTCTGCGCGTGGAACTCAATATGTCCGAGGGGCCGAAAAGCGGGAGAGATGCGTTCCGGCCCCTTGCGGGCCTCAGCCGCCGCAGGCGTTCATCGGCATCGAGACATAGTCCAGCTTCACATCGGAGATGGCGATGGCGAACGGTCCGGTGGCGGACAGCACCAGCGGCGCGGTGAGGGCGTGCATGTCGGCGCCGCGGCTGGCGAAGCATTGCAGCGGGATGGCGAACGTGGTCCAGGTGCCCGGCGCCGCCTTGGCCAGCGTCTGCGTGAGCGGGACGCCCACCGTCTTGCCGCCGCTCTCCATGCCCAGCGTGACCGGGCCGGTGGGCTTGCCGTCCAGCCGGTACTGGATCACCAGGCTGATCTCTCCGTTGCTCTCGCGCGAGAGGTCGATGGGGCGGGGCGCGACGATGGCGACGCGGCCTGTTGCCGTGCCGCTTCCCGCCTTGCCGCCCGGCTCTCCCCAAGTGAACAGGCGGGCATCTTCCTGCGCGCGCCGGTCCACGCCGGTTTCCTTGACCAGCTGCGTGTCGAACTGCCAGCCCGGAGGAGTCCGCCCGGTGCCGTAGAACGTGCCGGGAGTCGCCTCGGTCATGCCTGCGGGGCGGGTTTCGTCCAGCTTGCCCACTTTGCCGGGGCGGGCATAGGAAAGGCCGTAGCCGAACGCGAACAGGGGATCGTAGCCCGGATCGCGGCGGTTCAGCACATATTGGTCGGGGCGCTTGGGCCAGGAGAAGCTGAGTTTGCCCTTGAAGTCGTGAGCGACCGCGCCGTCGGCCCTGGCGAACAGCACGTCGGCCACGCCGCCGCCCTCGCTGCCCGGCAGGAACGCCGCGACGAAGGCGTCCGAGGCGTTCAGCTCCGCATTCACCCATAGCGGCCGGCCGGACAGGAACACGGCAACGACCGGAATGCCCGCCGCCTTGAGGCGCTTCAGCATCGCCAGGTCCGGCTTGTCTCCGGGGCTGTATTCCAGGTTGGGAATGTCGCCCTTGAACTCGGCATAAGGGGTTTCGCCGAAGACCACGATCGCGGCGTCGGGCTTCTTCGCGAATGTGCCGTCCGGCGCGTAAGTCGCGGTGCCACCTGCAGCCTTCACGGTGTCCTCGATACCCTTCCAGATGGTGGTGGCATTGGGGAACGCGGAGTTGGGCAGGTCCGCGCCCTGCCAGGTGATCGACCAGCCGCCGGCCTGCTGGCTCACGCTGTCGGCGGCCTTGCCCGCCACCAGGATATTGGCGTTGGGCTTCAGCGGCAGCACGCCCTCGTTCTTGAGCAGGACCAGCGATTCCTGCACCGCCTGCCGCGCAATGGCCTTGTGGGCGGCGCTGGCGATCACGTCGAACTTGCCGGCCGCCACGCGGGACGAGGGGCGGCCGCGCTCGAACGTACCCGCGCGCAGCTTCACGCGCAGGATGCGGCGCACGGCATCGTCCAGGCGGGCCATGGGAATGGTGCCGTCCTTCGCCTCGCGCAGGGTATTGTCGTAAAGCTGCTTCCAGCCCGGCCCGGAATACATGAACATGTCCAGCCCGGCGTTGATCGCCTGGGGGCAATCCTCGTTGGTGCAGCCTTCGACCTGCCCATGGCTGTTCCAGTCGCCCACCACGAAGCCGTCGAAGCCCATGCGGTCCTTCAGCACGCCGGTGAGGAGCGACTTGTTGCCGCTCATCTTTTCGCCGTTCCAGCTGGAGAAGCTGGCCATGACCGACTGGGTGCCGGCCTCGATCGCGGCGGGATAGCCGCCGAGATGGACGTCACGCAGGACCTGTTCGGAAATCCGCGTGTCGCCCTGGTCCCGGCCGCCGGTGCCGCCGTCGCCCAAGAAATGCTTGGTGGTGGCGATCAGGTGGTTGGGAGCGAGGAAGTCCTTGGTACCGACTTTGCCTTGCACGCCTTCGATCATGGCGCCGGCATAGTCCGCCGCGATCTCCGGCTCTTCGCCATAGCTTTCGTACGTGCGGCCCCAGCGGTCGTCCTGCACGACGGCGAGCGTGGGCGCGAACGTCCAGTCGAGCCCGGCCGCCGCCGTTTCCAGCGCGGTCACTTCACCGATCTTGCGGATGAGATCGCGGTCCCTGGCGGCGCCAAGGCCGATGTTGTGCGGGAAAAGCGTGGCGCCGACGATGTTGTTGTTGCCGTGGACCGAATCCGTGCCCCAGATGATGGGAACCTTCGGACGAGAATCGCTGCGGGTCATCGAGGCATCGTAGAACTCGTCCGCCAGCTTCAGCCACTTGGCGGGCGAGGCATATTCGTCGTCATAAGGGCCGCTGTTGCCGCCGTTCAGCACCGAACCGATCTTGTAGGTGACGACGTCCGCGGGCTTGATCGAGCCGATGTCGACCTGGATGATCTGGCCGACCTTGTCTTCCAGGGACATCGCCTGGATCAGCGCATCGACGCGCTTTTCCACTTTGGGATCGCGCTTCGGCTGGGCGTTCACCTTGGGCCAGATCGCCGGATTGGCCACTGGGGAGGCTGCCTGAGCGGCGGCCTGAGGAGACGCAGATTGCGCGCCCGCCGCTCCGGTCAGCGCCAGGGCGAGGATCGACAGGGAAGCGGCTGGGAAACGGCGGGTCATGAGGTCTCCTGTGAGGGCGGGCGTCAGGATGGGGCTGTGGCGGCGCGCCGGCGGGAAGCCGGTGCCGCCGCCGGGGGTGTCAGGGCTTGGTCGTCACGGCCTGGCGGTCACCCGGTCGAGATTGGCGGCACCTTCGAGAGCGGCGTCACCGGCGAAGTGGCCGATGCGCAGGCGATAGGCGCCGGCATCGACGATCCAGCCGGGCGCGGCGTTGTCGAAACGGGCGATCACGCGCGGGTCGACGGTCAGCGAGACGTGGCGGGTCTCGCCGGGCTTGAGCCAGACCTTCTCGAACCCGGCCAGGCGATAGGCGCTCGTGCCTGCGGCGCTCTTCGCCTCGACATAGAGCTGCGGCACGTCGGCGCCTTCGCGCTTGCCGCTGTTGGTCACGTCGAAGGCGACGGTCAGCCTGGCGCCGCCGGACACCTTGAGGTTGGCGTAGCGGAAGCTGGTGTAGGTAAGGCCGAAGCCGAAGGGGAACAGCGGCTTTTCGTTCTTCGCGGCATACCAGCGGTAGCCGACATCGGCGCCCTCCGGGTAATCGACCGGGAAGGAGGCGACGCCGCCGCTCATGCCGTAGACGGTCTTGTCCCCGGCGCTGCGCCGCGCTTCGGCGGCGTGGAGTTCGGCCAGGCCGAGCGGCTGCGGGCGCGGGGCCTGATCGATGCCGACCGGGAACGTCATCGGCAGGCGGCCCGAAGGATCGACCGCGCCGAACAGGATATTGGCGATCGCCTCGCCCCCGCGCTGGCCGGGATACCAGGCCTGGAGAATGGCGGGTACGCGGCTGACCCAAGGCATGAGCACCGGGCCGCCGGCCTCGACCACCACCAGCGTCTTCTTGTTGGCGCCGGCGACGGCCTCGATCAGCGCGTCCTGGTTGTCGGGCAGGGCCATGCTCTCGGGGTCCTGCGCCTCGGTGCGCCAGGCCCAGGCGAAGACGAGCGCCATGTCCGCGCCCTTCGCCGCGGCGGCTGCCGCCTTGGGGTCGCTGCCGTCGACATACGTGACGCTGGCGCCCGGCGCGAGGGCCTGGATCGCTTTCAGCGGCGAGGAGGCATGCCAGGTGATCCGCGCGAAAGAGGCGGCGGCACCCTTGGTCAGGGGGATTTCGACCGGCGCGCCACCTACGGAGCGGACCTGCGAGGACCCGCCGCCCGAAAGCACGCCCACGTCCGCATGGGCGCCGATCAGCACAATCTTCTTCGCGGTCCTGGCGAGAGGCAGCAGGTCGCCCTGGTTCTTGAGCAGGACGATGCCTTCCTCGGCCGCGCGCTGGGCGACTTCGGCGTGAGCCGCATAGTCGATCTGCTGGGCGCTTTCGGGAACGGGATTGTCCATCAAGCCGCTGTCGATCACGCCGAACAGGATGCGGCGGACCATGTCGTCAAGGCGGGCCATCGGGATGCGCCCGGCCGTCACCGCTTCGGCGAACTTGGCGTCGAAGAACATCTGGTCGTCCAGTTCCTGGCCGGAATCCTGGTCGAGACCGTTGATCGCCGCCTTCTCGGTGGAATGGACCGCGCCCCAGTCGGACATGACCCAGCCCTTGTAGGCCCAGTCCTGCTTCAATACCTTGTTCAGCAGCCAGTCGTTCTCGCAGGCATAGTCGCCATTGACCTTGTTATAGGCGCACATGACGGAGGCGGGATTGCCGCTCTCGATGCCAAGCTGGAAGGCCAGCAGGTCGCTCTCGCGCAGTTCGGCGGTGCCGATCCGGGCATCGAGCACGGTGCGGCCGGTTTCCTGCGAGTTGAGCGCGAAGTGCTTGATGGTGGAGACGATGTGGTTGCTCTGCACGCCCTTGATGTGCTGGCCCACCATGACGCCGGCGAGCAGCGGGTCTTCGCCGAGATACTCGAAATTGCGGCCGTTCCAGGGGTCGCGGGTCAGGTTGACGCCGCCGGCCAGCAGCACGTTGAAGGTCTTGGCGCGGGCTTCGGCGCCGATCATCGCGCCGCCTTCATAAGCGAGCTTCGGGTTGAACGTGGCGGCGGTGGCGATGCTGGCCGGGAGCGCGGTGGCGACGTCGCCCTTGCGCTGCTCGATCTGGTTGGCAACGCCGAGACTGGCGTCGCTCTCCCGCAGGGTCGGGATGCCCAGGCGCGGAATGCCGGGAATATGGCCGGCAGAGGGGATCATCGCGATGGGCACCGCCGGCTTGGCCAGGGGCGGGAAGAAGCCGTGGACCAGCTGCAGCTTCTCTTCCAGCGTCATCTGCTTGACGAGGGCATCGGCGCGGGCCTGGGAGGACGGGGAGGTCGCGGCGGAAGCGGAGGCCCCAGCGCTCTGGGCAGGCGCGCTCCGGACAGGCGCGTTTTGAGCCAGCGCCGGTGCGCTCAGGCTGGCGCCGGCCATGAGGCCGGCGATCAGGGCAGTCTTGGTGGCAGAAATCATCGGAAAACCTTAATGGGCTGGGGGGCCGAGCGAGCGTGATAATGGTCGAGAAGGGCGCGGTGGTCCGGCAGGGCACCGCGGGCGCCGGCATGGGCGCTGCGGACGCGGGAGAAGACATCGCGCGCGGCGGCGCCACCGGGATAGCGGGCCGCTCCGCCGGAAAGGCTGGTTTCGAAGCCCATGCCGTAGAGGATGTAGTGGTAGCTTGGCGGCAGGAAGGTCTCGAGATCCACCACGAAGTCGAAGCGCGAGGGTGGGCGGTGGCGCCACTGCGCCAGCATGTCCTGCAAGGCTTCGGGGATGGAGGCCGGATCGGCATTGTCGCGCCAATAGGCGGTGTCGGTGCGCCGGGTGATGCAGTAGTGCAGCTTGAGGAAATGGACGATGCGCTCGAAGCGGGCCGCCATCAGCCGGTTGAAGCTGCGCGCGGCGGCGTCGCGGGCGGCGCGGCCGCCGGGAACGAGGAATTCGCCGATCATCTTGAGCGCGGCCTCGATCAGCATGATGCCGGTCGATTCCAGCGGCTCGAAGAAGCCGGCGGAAAGGCCCACGGCCACGCAGTTGCCGATCCACTGGGTCTCGCGGTAGCCGGTTTCGAAGCGCAGCTGGCGCGGGGTCAGGCTGTCGCCTTCGTTGCCGACATAGCGGCGCAGGGTCGCTTCCGCCTCTTCGTCCGAGCAATGGCGGCTGGAGTAGACATAGCCGATGCCGCGCCGTTCGCTGAGGCCGATGTCCCAGGTCCAGCCCGCCTCGTGCGCGGTGGCCAGAGTATAGGGCCGCACCGGCGCGCCGGGTTCGGCATAGGGCACCTGCATGGCCAGGGCGCGGTCGTTGAACAGGCTGCCGGCGCAGGAGGTGAAGCCCGCTCCCAGCGTCTGGCCGATCAGCAGCGAGCGGAAGCCCGAGCAATCCAGGAAGAAGTCGCCTTCCACGCGGCGGCCATCGGCCAGCACGAGCGCGGCGATATCGCCGTCGTCCGCACGCTCCACGGTGGCGACGGTTCCTTCGATGCGGTCGACACCGGCGGCGACGGATATGTCGCGCAAGTAATCGGCGAAGCGGGCCGCGTCGAAGTGGTAGGCATAGTTCATCGGGCCGGAGAAGTCGGGGTCTTCGACCCGCTTGGGACCGCGTCCGGCGCGGATCACCTGTTCCTGCACGGTGACGGCATCGGCCCAGGGCAGGCGCTGGCCGCTGTCATCGGCGATCCAGTGCGGCAGCAGCGCTTCGTCCTCGCCGCCCACGGGCAGGTTGAACGGATGGAAATAGCTGTCGGTGCCGGTGGCCCAGCCGTCGAACAGCACACCCTGCTTGAAGGTGGCGTCGGCACGGACCAGGAATTCCGCCTCGCTGATCCCCAGGCCCGCCAGTGTCGTGCGGATCGTGGGAAAAGTCCCTTCCCCCACGCCGATGATGCCGATCTCGCTGGATTCGACCAGCGTGACGTTCGGCAGCTTCAACGTGCGGGAAAGGTAGGCGGCGGCCAGCCAACCGGCCGTACCGCCGCCCAGGATGACGACGCGACCGGAGGAGGGATAGTCGGTCGTCATGTTCTTTCCTTTCAGCTCGCTATCAGAAGTTCGCGCTGGCGCGCACACCCCAGGTCCGCGGCGGCTGCAGGTTCGAGAGGAACACCGGATCGTAGCGCGGCGCGCCGAAGGCACCGGCACCGGTACGGATATGCCCGTTCTCGATGTTCTGGACGAAGGCTTCGACCGAGTACCTGCCGTCTGCCGGGCTGAACCGGAGCGAGGCGTCGGAACGGAAGTAGGCCTTCTGCTTGTCCCACGACGTGCCGTTGGTGCCGCGGTCGGGCATGTTGTCGGCCGGATCGTTGACGTTCACGAACGGATTGGCGTCGCCGTTGAAGTAGCTCAGCCAGCTCTTGGTTTCGTAATGGGTGGTGAAGCGCGGGGTGATCCGGGCTCCGCTCGCCAGTTCGAAATCATGCTCGTAGCTCAGCGTGGCCGAGAAGCGCGGCGCGTGGGCCAGTTCGTTGCCCTGCAGCTGCACGATGGAGGACGCCTTGCCACCGTCGTAGAGACGGCCGTCGACGCTTTCCAGATCGTCCAGCTTGGTCTTCTGCAGCGTAGCCGAGAAGTTCAGGCGGTCGTTGGCGGTGAAGGCGGCATTCATTTCCGCTTCCAGGCCGTAAGCCTTCGCGCCCTTGGCGTTCTGGGTCACGATCTGGCTGCGCACCACGTTGCCGGCATCGTCGCGGAAGGTGACGGCCTGGTTGACCTGGTATCCCTTGAAGTCGGAATAATAGGCCGCCAGGTTGAGCGTCACGGCCCGGTCGAGCAGGCGGGTCTTGAGGCCGACTTCGTAGTTGGTCAGGGTTTCCGGATCGGTCAGACCGGCATTGTCCTGGATGTTGCCCGACTTGAAGCCGGTGGAGATGCTGGCATAGCCCAGCGTGTCCTCGGCAAGATCGGCATCGACGCGGGCGAGGTAGGTCAGCTTGTCCCACTTGCCCTTCACGTCGTTGTTCGAGATCGAGAAGCCGGGCAGCAGGGCCACCAGTTCCGCGGCCGAAGCATCGGGATAGGCGCCGAAGATGCCGGTGGTGCAGGCGCCGCCGGGTGCCTTGTCGGCATCGGTGCAGCCGTCGCCCGAGAACGTGACGTTACGGCCGCCGATGTCCTGCTTCTTGTCCGAGGTGTAGCGCAGGCCGCCGGTCAGGCGCAGCCAGTCGGTGGCGTGCCACACGGTCTGGCCGAACACGGCGCGGCTGTCGATCTGGCGATTGGCCTGGATGAAGCTGCCCGCCCAGCTGAACGTACCGTCGCGGTAGCCGTTGCGCTGGTCGATGTCGAAGCGGATCTTGTTCTTCTCGTGGCTGTAGTAAGCGCCCAGGATCCAGTCGAGTTCGTTCTCGCCGCTCGACTTGAGCTGGAGTTCGTGGCTCTGGAAGTCATAGCGCGACGACAGCGTGGCGTTCTCGTTGAAGGCGCCGAGCGGCAGGTCGTTGCCGTCCGCATCCACCTGGCCGGTCGGGGGCAGGGCGCCCGCATCGGCATCGGTGCGGGTGCTGCCGCCGATGCGCGACCAGCCGGCGATGTAGCTGAGCTGGACGCCGTCCGTGATGTCGTAGTTCATCGTGCTGCGCACGGCGACCGAATAGCGGTCGGTGCTGGGCGCGGTGTCGCTCAGGGTGGACCAGCGCTTGGTGCCCGCGCGCGGGGTCTGGAGCAGGCCGATAACCGGCGCGCCGTTGTCGAGGAAGCCTTCCGCCGACAGGTTCCAGCTGAACTTCTCGCTCGGCTGCCAGAGCATCGAGACGCGGCCCGACTGCTGGTCGGCGGCATAGTACTTCTTGCCCGAAGTGACGAAGGCCGACTTGTTGATGCCGGCGATGTCAGGCGCGGCCTGGTAGTCGGCATAGCCGTCGTGGCGGTCGCTGACGAAAGCGACGCGGAAGGCCAGGGTGTCGGTGACGGGGATGTTGATCGCACCGCGCACGCCGAGACGGTCGTAGTTGCCGGCGGTCACTTCGACATTGCCGCTGAACTCACCGAGCTTGGGCTTGGCCGAGATCAGGCTGAGCGCGCCGACGGTGGCGTTGCGGCCAAACAGCGTGCCCTGCGGGCCGCGCAGCACTTCCACGCGTTCCATGTCGTACATCAGTACCGAGGCGCCCTGCGAGCGCGGCGAATAGATGCCGTCGATATAGATGGCGACTTCGGGGTCGGCCACTTCGGTATAGGCGCTGTCGTTGCCGATGCCGCGCAGGGTCAGCAGCACGGCCGACTGGTCGCCCTGCTGGTTGAACTGCAGCGAAGGCACGAAACGGGCCAGGTCGGTAACGTCCTTGACGCCGTTCTTGGTCAGCGTTTCCTGGCTGAAGGCCGAAATCGCGATCGGCGTCGACTGAAGAGTCGTTTCGCGGCGCGTGGCCGTGACGATGATGTCACCGTTGGAAGCAGCCGACGACGCCTGTTGCGCCGAATTCTGGGCAGGTGCTGCGGCATCCTGCGCGTGGGCTGCGGTGGAAATGGAAAATAGGCAAGCCGCGAGCGCTGTGCCCGCGACGAGATCGTGCCTCGTCATGTCATCCTCCCAGATGGTTTGTACCTTGTGAGCGGCTGATGGCCGCAATCTGACATCGATGTCAAGCGCATTTGAAAACGGTTCGGCAACGATTTGACATCGATGTCAGATTGTGGATTTCATGACACATCATTTCCGCGATCCGGCCCGTTTGCCTTCGCCTGCCGAGTGCCATAGATGTCCACCATGTCGCTTTCCCCCCCGATCAGCCGCACGTCCGAAGCGCAGGAATCGGTGACTCGCCGCCTGTTCTGGCTCTCCATCGGCGTGTTCTTCATCGGCGGGTTCCTGAGCGCTTCGGTCGGCCTCCTGGTGCCGCAGCTCAAGTCGGTGCTGGCGCTGGACTACAAGAGCGCGCTGCTGATCCAGCTGGCTTTCCACTCCAGCTACTTGCTGTTCGCCCTGCCGGCGGCGCTATCGGTGATTCGAATCGGATATATGCGGGCGATCGCGGCGGGACTGACCGTCATGGCGGCGGGCTGCCTGGCGCTGGTCCTCGCGCAGGGGATGCGGCAATTCCTGTTGGTGCTGGGAGCATTGCTGCTGCTTTCGGCCGGGCAGACGGTCCTGCAGATCGCGGCCAATACGGTGGTGACGGTGATCGGCCCGTCGCGGCGCTCGGCTTTCCGGCTCAACCTGCTGCAGGGTTTTAACTCCCTCGGCACCGTGCTTGGCCCGCTGGTGAGCGCGCCGTTCCTTCTGGCCGACATCGCCCCCGGCGCGCGCGTGGAGGTGACCGCGTCGATACCCTTCATCGCCATCGGGGCAGGGCTGGCGACGCTGGCCACGTTCTACATCGCGCACCGGGCATTGCTGGCCGACGCGCCGTCCGCCGCGGGCGACTATCTCCCGCGGGACTGGACCCGGCAGATCTTCGCCGTGCTCGGCGAGCGCCGGCTTCTCTGGGGTGTCTGTGCGATCTTCCTCTACGTGGGCGCGGAAGTGACGATCGGGACGCTGATGACGAACGTGCTGATGCTGCCGAACCGGCTGGCGCTGGAGCCGGTCAGTGCCGGGCGACTGGTCAGCCTCTACTGGGCGGGGGCCATGATCGGCCGTTTCGCCGGAGCCTGGCTGATGACCTGGATCGCCGAGGCCCGCTTGCTGGTCTACGCGGCCCTGGCGGCGATCATGCTGACGGTGGCCGCGGCCCTGCTGCCCGGCGCGGTTGGTGCCGGTGCCCTGATTGCTGTCGGTCTGTGCAACGCGATCATGTACCCGACCATCTACGCGCTCGCCATGCCGCGGGACAGCAGCAAGGCCCCGCTGGCCTCGATGTGGCTCTGCATGGCGGTGGTCGGCGGTGCGATCGTGCCGCTGCTTACCGGCATGGCGGCTGACGCGATCGGCCTGCTGCTGGCACTGCTGCTGCCGGCGGCCTGCTACGTGGGGATCGCCCTGTTCGCCGCCCTGTGCGTGCGCGGCGGGGAGGCAGCGTCTTGAGCATCGTCACGATCAAGGATGTCGCGGCCAAGGCCGGCGTCTCGCCCAAGACGGTGTCCCGCGTCATCAACGGCGAGGCCTATGTGCGGCCCGAGGTGCGGGAACTGGTGCAGAAAGTCGTGGCCGAACTCGACTATCGGCCCAATGCCTTTGCGCGCAGCCTGTCCAGCTCGCGTTCCTATTTGCTGGGCCTGTTCATCGACGATCCCGTCTCGGGCTATGCCACGGACGTTCAGCACGGAGCCTTGATCGGCTGCCGGCAGCGCAGCTACCACCTGGTGGTGGAGCCGGTCGATCTGACGGCGCCCGATTGGGAGGGCCAGGTTCGCGGCAGTATCGCGGCGCTGCGGCTCGACGGGGCGATCGTCGCCCCGCCGATCTGTGACGAAGCGGCGCTGATGGCCGTTTTCGCCGAGTCCGGCCTGCCCACCGTTCTTGTCGCGCCCAGCAGCGCCCCGCCGGCTTCGGGAACGGTGCGCATGGACGATCGCCGTGCAGCGCAGGAGATGACGGAATATCTGCTGGGCCTTGGCCATCGGCGGATCGGTTTCGTCCAGGGCCCGATCAGCCATAGCGCCTCGGCGCGGCGTGAAGAGGGCTTCCGCAAGGCCATGGCCGCGGCGGGCGTCACGGTCGATGAGGACTGCATCGTGCGCGGAGACTTCAGTTCGCGCACGGGCATGGAACTGGGTGAGCGCCTTCTGGCGCTGCCGGAACGCCCCACCGCGATATTCGCCTCGAACGACGACATGGCGCTCGGGGTGCTGATCACCGCGATGAAGCATGGCATTGCCGTGCCGGAAAGGCTCTCTGTCTGCGGCTTCGACGATGCGCCGTCTTCCCGGGCGGCCTGGCCGCAAGTCACGACCGTCCGCCAGCCCAAGGCGGAGATGGCGGCAGCGGCCGTCGATATTCTGGTGAACCCGCAGTTCCGGCAGAAAGCGGGGGACGAGCACGCGCATCTGATGCTGCCGCATGAACTCATCCTGCGTGGCAGCACGGGCCCGGCATAGTTGTGAGGCGCCGGTAAGCGGGGCGAAAATTGCCGGGCCAGGGGTCGCGAAATCGGAGCGCGTCAGAGCCTTCCAGTGGCCGGCCGCTCTCCCTGAGAGTGCGGGGCCGGGGATGTGCGCTCTCAGGCTGGATGGAACGGAGCCCAGGATCGATCTGGGCATTGCCGAGACCTTGCTACGACCGATCATCTACACATCCGGCACTTGAGAAAAACGGATGCAGTCCCGCGGGTCCGTTTTGCATGCGACCATGTCGCACCAGGATTCGTCGTGCCCATTCACGAGTCTGCGGTTTCGTGGCGGAGTCCTCTCGCGCCCACGGGATTTGCGGGCGATTTGCGCGCCAGTGATACTTCCACGCCGTGCTGCCGATACCGCGCATCCAGGGCCTTGCGAAGAATGCGCTGGGCGGGGCGGTCGTAGAAAGTGGTGGCGAGGGCGGCCACGCCCAGGATGACCGGAACCATCAGGTAGGCTTCGAACCCGGCATCGCTTCTTCCGGTCAATCTTTCGGAAAGGCCCGAATAGAGCGCCAGGAAGGGGACGTGCAGCCCGTAGACGGCGTAGGAAATCGTGCCGAGGAACCGGGCGCCCGGCACAATGCGCTGGCGGCCGGAGCATACTGCCAGCACCAGCGCGGCCGGCAGTGCCAGGGCCGTCATGGCAACCACCCAAGATACATCGCTCACTGGCAGGGCCAGCGCTGCCACAGTCACCATGATCGCGATCGTGGCAGCGCCTCGCCCCAGCACGGGCAGCCGATCACGCGCCGCGTGGATCAGGAGTCCGGTCAGGAAACCGAACGATACGCGCGCCATGCCGCCCGCCAGCGTCGGCCCGCTCCAGCCGAGATCCATTGTCCCGTGATGGCGCGCCAGCAGGCAGAGGCTGACCAGGCTGAGGATCGCGAGCAAAGCCAAAGTGCCGGGGCGTCTGGCGACCAGCCATGTCGCCCATATCAGGTTGATGACGATTTCGAAGAACAGCGACCAGAGGGGGCCGTTGATCGGAAAGACTTCCCAGCCCGTTGCCGATCCGCGCCACCATTTCGGAAGCAGCAGTCCATTGAGCAGGGCGCTTCCCAGGATCGTCGGCAGGTCGTCCGACCGGGAGGGCGCCGCGTACCAGCGGGTGAGCGCGTAAGTCGTCCCAAGGCAGACGCCGAGAACCACGATCGGCATCATCCGAGCCATGCGCCGCATGGCAAATTCGGCGAAGGTCATCTCGCCGGTGAGCCGCCGTCCATAGGCTTCCGCCAGGACGAAGCCGCTCAGCATGAAGAAGAAGTCGACCGCAAGGTAGCCGTTGGCAGCGACCACCGGCGCACCGATGCGCGTCCCGATGTGGAAGAGCAGGACGACAAGAGCCGCAATTCCGCGAAGTTCATCCAGGAGACCATATCGATCATGCGCGTTGGTCAACGCCGTCGCCGCGGTCATGAGGTTGCAGCTCCGCTCGGCAGAAGCGCCGCTTGATCCATCGAGGCAGCACTGAGCGATGCGGGAGGCTGCGCGGGCGACCCTTCCGGCACATGGCCCATTCCCCTTCGCTGTGCCTGGGCGATGGCAAGGGCGGCGGTGATGCCGAACCCGAACCCGGTCAAAGGCTCGAAGTTGGCGTCAGCGATCATCAACGATACGACGATCATCGGCACATAGGAAAACCGGAATGCCGACATGATGATTTCGGATTCCACGGTCCCGTATCGCGGGGATCGAAAGAACGATTGCGCCGCGAAGGCGTAGAACAGAATTCCGCCCAGTATTCCCGTTGCACTCAACACCGCGACGATGCTGCTGGAAGAGCGGGTGCTCCCCAGGCCAATCCCGAAGCCATGGCTGTCGAACAGGCTGGAAAGTGCGATCACCCGCCACATTCCGCGTTCTTCGTACGACAGGGAGGATGTCTTCTGCAGAACCATCCGGTCGATCAAGGCCAGTATCGGATCGAGCAAGCCCGGTTTGAACAGCAGCGCAAGGGTTATCGCGACCAGTATCGTGACGAGAACGGACAATTCGCCCATCAGGCCTTGCCTGTATACATGCGCGCCCCGACCTTGCGCATGGGCGCGTAGCAGCCATTCCAGTGCGGCCATCGCCGCGAACACTGCCAGCCCCACATAGGCGGCGGAAGACTTGGACTGCCAGCACAGGACGACCAGCAGGACGAGCAGTATGGGGCATATCCTGTCGCGCAACGTCTGGCTCAGGATTGCGCGCCGGTAGAAGTGCAAGGCGCAGAGGAATCCTAGGCAGTAATTTCCGAAGGCCGAGGCTTCCGGCATGAGGCCGACCACGCGCTTCGAGCCCAGCACTTCCACTTCGGTCGCGAGGGCGTAGGAAGCCGTCCGAAACGGCGTGAGCACCGCGGCGAGAGGCAGGTATTGGCTTGCGAAGTCGAGCAGTCCCGTCGCGATCAGCATTGCGGCGCCCAGGCAGATGGACTGGAGGGCATGCTGGCGCATCGCAGGATTCTGGAGCAGTCTGGCCATGGCAAAGACGGTGAAGACCGAGATGGTCATGTAGACCCATTGCGACAGGTTCTGCGTGGTTGGATGCAGCGGCACGGGCGTGCTCAGAACGCCGCGAACCGGCACGACGAGGATGTCTCCGGCGAACAGGTGCGGCATGAACAGCGTGGCGACACTGGCGACGATCCAGAAGGCGAAAAGGCACAGCAGCCGGTCCGGCAGGAGCGCCAGCGTGAGGAAAGACGAAGGCCCGCCGCGAGTGAGGAAGGTCTTGCCGATGATAATCAGCGCCACGATCGGTGTCGCTACGAATGTCAGGCCGCCGGTGAGGTTGGTCGGGATCGCGGCGCAGGCGCCGAAGGGCATCGTGGCGAAGAACAGGTAGAGCGCGAAAGGCGGCCGGCTGATGATGGCGCAACAGATGAGGAGCCAGAACAGGACGATGGGAAGGGCGTTCATGAGGCGACTGAAACTGACGCCAAGGTTCCACGCCCCGGTGCACTTCCTGAAGCATTGCTGGCTCTGGCGGGTATCAAGTCGATCTCCGGTAGCGTCGCCCTTGCGAGCGCGAACTGGTGTTACCTTAGTCGTGCAGAGGCCGATCTTGCAGCGCGAACATCTCCGAAATCGACGTAACGGCCCGCAGTTCAACAGGAAGCATGGCCATTATCGATCTTTGTTTCAGCAGAACGACCGTCAAATCGGCGAAAGGCGCAGTATCTATAAGTAACAATACGTGGTGGGTAAGGAACAGTCTGTCAGGAGAGATGTTCGGGCGGATAACCATGCACTTACATCGATTGGTACTGTCTGCGGCGCATCTGGAGCGAAACCATTCCACGAGGCCGTTTCATGACTATCGTTCTGGGTGCGCAAACCCATTTCAGCCAGGGTTGGAGCCCCTCTCTGCTCGATGCCGCAGCAACGCTTGGCGCCGAGGCCATTCGCGACAGCATTCCCTGGGGCGGCGTGGAGACGGCGGCCGGTCGCTACGACTTCACGGTGCCGCAGGCCGCCTGGCTCGATCGGGCGCTGGGACAGGGGCTCTTCGTCACGCTGACTTTCGCCCATGCCAATGCTCTCTATGACAAGGGTTTCACCGTCTACAGCGATGCGGGCCGGCAGGCATTTGCCGACTTCGTCGTCGCCACTCTGAAGCACTATCCCGGCGTAGGCGCGATCGAGATCGGCAACGAATACAATTCGAACTCGTTCGTTACCGGCCCGATCGCTACTGCTTCGGCCGCCGAGCGTGATGACTACTATGCCAAACTGGTCTCCGCAGTGGATACCGCGCTTGGCAAGGCCGGTATCGAGGTGGAAATGGTGGGCGGGGCAACCCATTCCATTCCGGTCGATTATTTTGCCGATCTCAAAGCGCTGGGGACGCTGGATCTTCTCGACGCGATATCGATCCACCCCTACACGACGCCGCCCGAACAGTTTGCCGACCAGATCGGCGTGCTGCGCGGCGTGATTGGCAATCGGATCGAGATCCGCGTTACCGAGTTCGGCGGCAATTTTGCCTCCCTGGATGAGGCGCCCGCCTATCTGGCCAAGATGCTCAGCGTCATGGGGGCGGCCGGGATCGAAAGCGCGAGTTGGTATGCCCTGGCGCGGCAATCCTATTTTCCGAACATGGAGTTGTGGAACACGGCTGCGGGGCAAGCCACGCCGGCCGGTGAGGCCTTCCAGTTCCTCGACGGCCTGTTGGCAGGCGCCCCGACGATCGCGCGAGTGGCCACCGATGATTTCACTTACTTCTATACCTTCGGAGATAATGCGGCGGTGCTCTGGGGGCAGACCGGCTCGGTTTCCCTGGCCCCGGAAGTTGCCGCCTACGATCTGGAGGGGAACCGCATCGCCCAATTCGATGGAAGGATTTCGGCAGATCAGCCGATCATCCTGAAGTCCGAAGGCGCGATCTCGGCCGCATCGGTGGCCTTTCATGCCGGGGCGCTCGTCGCGGACAGTTTCGACCAGTTCGACGTGACCAACAGGGATGCCGCCGGCGCCGGTTTCGAAGGCCCCTGGTCCTACTTCACCCGGTCGGGAACGGGGCAGACGACGGCTCTCCAGACCATGGGCGGAGGCTTGAAAAGCGGGGAACCCTGGACGCCCTACCTGGGATCGCAATGGCTCCGCCCGCTGGAGGTCAATGCGACCAGCGTGACGCCCGTGGACTTTTCCGGCGGGACCAGTGCCGCCTCGCGCTATGCCGTCCTGGAGCGATATACGTCTCCCGTGGCCGGTCTCTTCACGATCAAGGGCGACTACGACGTGGGCGACCAGTCCAAGGATGGCATCTATCTCACCGTGACCGTCAATGATCTGCAGACCCTGCAGCAGCACGTCTACGATCCGGCCCACGGCAATCGCTATAGCTTCAGTCTCGACCATGTCAGGCTAGCGGCGGGCGACCGGGTGGAGTTCACAGTATCGTCGGGTGCCAATGCGACCGGCGACGCCACTGCGCGGCATATCCAGATATTCTCCGAGGCGCCGGCGCTCGCGGCGATGGCCGAGGTTCCTGCTGCGGACTGGAGCAATGCCAAGGCAGGCGTTCGGCTGGATCTGGCGGCGGCGAGTGCGGTGGTCGATGGCAGGAAAGTCGCCGTGAGCGCGTCCGACGCGATTGGCTCCAGCTACAACGACATCCTTTCGGGGGATGCTCACGGCAACCACCTGGAGGGCGGCGCGGGAGACGACCGTCTGCTGGGGCTCGATGGGGATGACGTCCTGATCGGCGGAAGCGGCGCGGATCGTCTGGACGGCGGGCACGGGGCGGATCGCATGGAGGGCGGAAGCGGGGACGACACGTATTATGTCGACAACGTTCGGGAACAGGTTGTCGAGCACATCGCGGGAGACGGCGTCGATACGGTCCGTTCCGATGTGGACTTCGTTCTGGGCGACTGGATCGAGCATCTCTATCTGACCGGCACCGATGATATCGACGGAACCGGAAATGCGCTGCCGAACATCATCTATGGCAATGACGGTGCCAATGTGATCTCGGGCGGTGGCGGCGCGGACAAGTTGCAGGGCGGAGCAGGGGCGGACGTGTTCCTGTTCGACGTGCTGGAATCCGGCCGAAACGCCGATGTCATCCTGGATTTCACCCATGGCGTGGACCGCATCGCCATCGACCGGGATGCCTTCCCAGGCATCGCTGGCTGGTCGGCGGGCGTTGTGGAGGGCTTTGGAATCGGAAATCAGGCGACGAGACCCGACATGCACCTGTTCTACGATCCCGCGATCGGCATGCTCTACTACGATGCGGACGGCGACGGTGCGGCCTCTGCAGTTGCCTTGGCCAGTCTGCGCGGAAAGCCGATGATCGATGCGACCGATGTCATCCTTTTCTGATCCGCGCCGCCCGGCGGCGACCGACGGCCTTGCGGAGGCCAGGATGCACCGGACTGCCGCCGTGCCGGAGGGGGCAGTGCATCGATCTTCGCCCTGGGCGGCAGCGCATCGCGGACGGGATCCCGGCGAAAGCGCGCGCCTCTGTCGTTCGACGGCAGCACTGGAGCATGTCTTTGCAAGCGAGGGGCCGCGGCGACCGATGCTGGGGCTGGCGGTGGCGGCAAGTCTTTCCGCCTTGGCCTGGGGCTGCCTGCTGACGCTCCTGATCTGAGGTTCAGGTCTGGATTTCACTGCCGTGGTGTCAGGCGGTGTCTCCAAGGCATACTGCGTTCCTGTCCTAGCCTTGAACTGCCCATCCGCGCTTGGACAACGCCGAGATACGGTCGCCGTTGGGCGACATTCGCGCGCGCCGCGCGCCCCGGCCTATGGACACGAAGAACCGGAGAAGGATGGGCCTTCTCCGGTGCTTGTCGTGTGCCTTGGGTGTCAGGCGACGAGAATGTCCGCATCGACGAGGTGGACGTCGTAGAGCATTACCGAAGTGCTGCCGTAGGTCAGGATGGTATTGTCTCCAAAGAACGAGATCGAATATCCGGCACCGTCCGTCAGCTGGACTTTGTCGATGCCCTGTTCGAAATCGAACACTTTGTCCGACCCATCGTCCTTGTCGAACTGGAAGATGTCGGAGCCGGTTACGGACGGGTCGTTGGGGTCGTCGCCATAGAGCACGTCGTTGTCGGCACCACCCTGGATGATGTCGTCTCCGGCGCCGCCATAAAGGCGATCGTCGCCGCCGCCGCCGTGGAGCGTATCGTTGCCGTCGCCGCCGCGCAGCTTATCCGGCGAACCCTGGCCCCAGAGAATGTCGTCACCCTCGTCACCATAGAGATTGTCGCTGTTCGCGCCGCCCTGGATGATGTCGTTGCCGCCATTGCCGTGCACGGTATCGTTGCCCTGGCCGGACAGGATTTCGTCATTGGCCGAAGTGCCCGACAGGATATCACCAATCGAAGATCCATCAATTATTGCCACGGGATGTTCCTTCCGAAAATCGTTGAGTCATGAATCGCGATAATTCGACGACGATTGTGCCGGCTTCCCGATTATCTCTTCAGCAAATCACGCCCACTCAAGAGACTTGGCGAAGTTCCCCTGTTGCCCAATTCCCGTTTGGTGGATCTGGAACAGCAATTCGACCTACTCTCTATCGTGCCAGACGAATACTCCGTATCGCGAGGGAGTGGCAATAGAATAAATCATCATGGCGTCGCTGATGGTGCAGTATTAATTCGTTGCGGAGCTAATACTAAGTATAATTGCTTGGATCATGCTGTGCCTGACAATCTGGAAATAGGCCTGTTCAAGCGCTTGGGTGAGGCGATACAGCTTTCGGCCTGTCCGATACGGACGAGGATTGTTCTGCGGAAACGGAAAAAAGGCCCCGATCGGTCGGGGCCTTTTCCTTGGCTGCATCCAGCCGGAGCGTCGGGGCGATGCCGCGAGAGGGCAGCCGGATTCTCAGGCCCAGAGCAGGCCGGCGTCAGTGTCGGCCATGTGCAGGCCGTCCATGCCGGTGCCTTTCAGGCGGGCCAGGAGATGGTCTCCGGCCTCGTCATGCATCTCGAGATAAGTGCTGCCGGCGCTGGTGACGATGTCGAACGTGGCACTGTTCCCGGCGCCGGTGATGAGGATCCGGTCGCCGTCGGCGGCATTGAAGTCGTAGATCGTATCCATGGCCGAAAGGTCGGCGGCGTCGAACACGAATGTGTCCGCGCCGGCTTCGCCATAGATACGATCCGCGCCGGTGCCGCCGAAGATCCAGTCGTTGCCCGCGCCGCCCATGATCGTGTCCACGCCGCCGTCTCCGTAGAGGTAGTCGTGCCCATCGTCGCCGTAGATCGTGTCGTCGCCGTTGCCGCCGTGAATGCCGTCATCGCCGGCCATGCCGCGCAGCTTGTCGGCGCCGTCCAGCCCGTCGATCCGCTCGCCTGCCGCGGTTCCCGTCAGGCGGTCGTCGGCGGCCGTGCCGTTGAGGCTGGCGGCATAGACGTGATCGGCGTCGCCATAAGGGCTGGTCGCGGCATGCTCCGTCGGCGTGCCGGAAGCGGGGGTTTCGACGGTGACGCCGGAGCCGCCGCCCGCAGGCTCGGACGGAACTTGCGAGACGGGCTGCCCGGCCGAGACGCCGCCTGCGGCCAGCAGCTTGGCCAACTGATCGTAGGAATAGGTCCCGTCCGAGAAGGTGAAGCTTTCCACGTTGCACACGCTCGACACTTCGCCCGCCTTGGCGGAGATCAGCAGCGCGCCCGAGGCGGCCAGCGATCCGGCGATCTTGGACACCGCGCAGTTCAGCACCAGGCTGTCCACGCCTTGTCCGCCGTCGATCCTGTCGTTGCCGAAGCTGAAATAGATCACGTCGTTGCCACGCCCGGCGTTCAGGGTGTTCGCGGCACTGCTGCCGATCAGCGTATCGTTGCCGTCACCCGTGTAGAGGTTTTCGATCGTGTTCGCCGTCAGCGAGAGCGTGACGCCGGCGATCGAGCTTGCCTTGGCCGCCGTCAGGTCGACGACGGAGTTCGTCGTCACGGCTGCGGCGTTGATCGTGTCGATTCCGCCATTCACATCCTGCAGGACGCTGCGGTGGGCTAGATCGTCACCCTGATAGAGCACGCCGAATTCGTTGGTGTAGATATACGTGTCGTTCTTCGAGACGGCTGCGTCGCCCATCAGGGTCAGGGTGGCGCCCTTGAACTTTCCGCTGAGCGGCACGCCGGTCTTTTCCGTGGCCGCGGGATCGCGGTTGTAGATGTCCACCTTCCAGGTGCCGGCGGAATCCTCGCCCATCGATGCGACCGAGCTGAAGGTGAAATTGCGGATGCTGCCCACGCGCGTCTCGGTGGGAAGGTCGTAGACGAGACGGACCTGGGTGCCGTCCGGCGATGTCAGATAGACGTCGATGTCGCCGGAATTCAGCCAGTTGAGGTCGATCGAGAGCTGCACGTGCTCAAGGTTGACGGCGTCGGTGATCGGAATGTCCAGCGAGATGTGGTCGTTTGAACCGGCCACCAGCGTCTGCGCCGAGGCGACGGTCTTGCTGACGCTGGCCATGTTCGCGAAAGTCTGCTGCTGGTCCCAGGTCTCGGCCAGGCGGACGGCGTCGTGGACGTTGAGGAAGCCGTAGCCGAAGGCGTCGCTGAAGTGCAGGCCGCCGCCGTTGAAGTTGTCGGCGCCGTTGGTGCGCCAGCCGTCGCCGAAGTTGGCGCTGTCGCTCAGGCCGACGCGATGTGCGGAATAGGCCAGGATTTCCTGTACGTCGCGAAAGCCCAGGTTGGGGTTCGCCTGGAGCATGAGGCCGACCGCGGCCGAGACCGCAGGCGCGGCGAACGAGGTTCCGTTCACGCTTTCGTAGCGGTCGTTCAGGGTGGTTGTCATCACATCGCGCCCAGCAGCGGATACCAGTAGGTTGGCGCCCAGGCTGGTGAAGGAAGAGGGGCTGCCGTCACTGTCGACCGCGCCCACGGCAATCGCGTAAGGCGAGTTCTGGAAGTTGTGATAGTTGGAGATGCCGGTCGTCCCGGCATTGCCCGCCGCGAAGACTACGGAGGTGCCCAGGCCGCCGCGACCTTCGGAAACGGCGTGGACCAGCGCGGCCTTGTATTCGGGATTGACCGCGAAATTGTCGGCAAAGTTCTCGACGAAGCTCCAGCTGTTGTTGGCAACGTCGACCGCCGCGGACTTTTCTAGGGCCGCCGCGATCTGGCCGGCGGCGTTGGCAGCGGCATAGTCGACGCCGTAGCCGACAAGAGTGGCGCCCGAGGCTATGCCCACGGTGCCCACGCTGTTGCCGGCCTCGGCTGCGATCACGCCCGCGACAAGCGTGCCATGCGATGCAGGAAGCGCGGTGGCGCTGATTGCGACATTATCCGTGCCGGACGCGAAATTAAAGTCGAGCGCGGTATCGTAGGCCTTCTTCAGATCGGTGTGGCGAAAGTCGATCTGGGTGTCGATCACGCCAATCTTCACGCCTGCGCCATTGTAGTCCTTCCAGACGGAATAGGTATCGATGCTCAGTTTCGAGCGGGTTGATCCGTCAAGATACCACTGCTGCTTTTCAAGAAGATCGCCGTAATACGGGGTGAGACTTGCGGCGCCTGAAACAGAATTGCTATTGATCTTGGTGCTCATGGCTCGAAACTCGCTATTGTCCAAATAGGTTCGATGAAATTCGGACCTGAATGGATCGGAATGGGGTGTTCAGCGAGGAGCGTTTTTGCGGAATAAAACTAATCACGGGCTTCTTGGTGCAGTAAATTGAAATTAGGTTTCGCCAGTGCTGTATCTGTACGATTTGTTTCTACTGTTTAGGTATTATTCCGGGTAATTTAGAATCGATAAGCCGGTCGCCGCGGTTTTCTTCAATGGGGACAGGCGATTGGCAGTACCGCGAGAAAGCTGGCGTTAACCATCGGGCCGGCTGGCCGCCGATTTTGGTGCTTCCGGCAAGGAATTCGAGACGCAAATCTACGCAGAATTCCGCGGCGCTCGGGACTAAGGAGTTGGACTTAGGCGAACAGATTTTTTCAGTCCGCGGCGTTTGCGGGCCCTGCGAAATGAGCGAGCCTTGATATGAGTGTGGAATGTCCGGGATCGCCCGAAAAGGTGGATGCTCTCGTCCCAGGCTTGGCCAACTCCGGCTAGGAGAGGTGATCGAGGAGCTTTATGCGCGTCAGGTCCTTCGGACGGCCGAACCTCTGAAACATCCCGCGAAGTTCCTGCAACTCCGGTACGAAAATCGTGATGGCGCCGATGGTTACGGCGCGGCGGGTGGAGGGGAGCATGGGTCGCCACACTCCATCCAGATCGCGCAAGACGAAGTTTGCCATGAATTCGGCAACCAGTGGGCAGGCTTCCCATCGGCCAAAGATTTCGGATCGGAAGCGTGGGTGGTTCGATTGAGGCTCCTGCGCGATGCCGATTCGGGCGAACAGGCGCTTGGCATCCTCGATACTGAGCATGACATCCACGTCCGAGACAGTGATTGGCTGCGCTCCATGGATCGCTGCAGCCGCGCCGGAAATGATCCACCAGGGGTCGCGAGCGTCCGCCAAGATCGATCCCACGGCGACAATGGTTTCGTGAAGTGGATCGGGCAGTGTCATTCCCTAACGGTTGCCCGATCGCACTGCCGGCTGCAAGCGAACGATAATGGCGGTGCGGGGGCGTGTTCCGCTGCTTTCAGGGCTTCGCCGATGCCGTCTGAACCTTGTCGTAAGTCCATCGCGGTTCCGGAACAACCGTTGGCCTGGGGTCCTGAAACAAGTTCAGGATGACGAGGCGGGCCAGCGCTTCAACCAGTGCTCCGTCGCGGGGCCTAGGGCGGTTGCAATGTTTGAGCCCCTTGGACAAGGCTTGTGATCCGGCCCTGTCCGCAGTGTTTCGGGCATACTGCCGCGCTGCATGGCCGAAAGCGCCTGTCGTGCGCTAGAATCAAGGTTTCATCGCATGATCGGCAGCTTTTGTCCTGTGCTGGGTCGGCCTGAAGGACAGGCCGCAGGATCGAACACACTGATGCGGTATCGGGTGGCGCTGTCTCGCGCTGTACCATTCCACCCGATCGAGAATGTCAGGTTCCGATCAGCCTGGGCCTGAACCTGCCTATCGAACAGGGAATGGGGCGCTTGCTGGATAAGCGATACCTGCCCGTCATTTCCCGAGAATGAAATTGCCGTACCGGCCGCACCGGGATTTGCCGCCGTGAATTCGCCAACGATGTGCAGAGTCCGGGTATGGGCAGACCTATATTCCAGCAGCAATTCTGCTCCGGGACCTGGCAAAGCGAGGTCGGCCGCGAGCCGCGGAAGCGCGGCGTCTTTTCTACCGAGATAGGGCGTCCAGGGCACGCCGTCGTTCTGCTGACCGGGCATGGTGGCAAGGGGCACCCTTCCCGTGGCCGTCTGCGCGTAAGCCGTGAAGTCAGGCGGAGCACGGGATGGCCGGACGGGGTCATCGGGAAATGTGAAGCCCAGAAAGCTGTCGGCAACAAGGGGAGAGCAATCGAGGCTCACGTTCTCGCCAAGGACCAATGGCTTGCGGCCCCGGAGTATCAGAACCCGGGTTTCGTCGAGCCTGAGATCCGCGTTATTGATCCGAGTGCCCGTGGCGTCGAGAGCCGTCACGGCGACCGGGTCCAGCCGGATGGCGCGCGGCGCTCCCCAGACCACCCAGAGATTCGGACCGAAAGCGTGGATGAATGTGAAGGGATCGGGGCTGAGATTGCGCGCTGGCGTCGACACGAGCTGCTCAGTCACGAACTGAAACGCGCGGCCTGCCGTGGTTGGTGTTCCGTCCCGGCGCAGTAGCGGGACGAAACCGTCTTCCCGCTCTCCCAGCGGATACCAGTCCATTTCGGCCGCGCCCAGCGACGCAAGGGTCGCGTAGGCACGCACGAGTTCATCCGGCGCCGTCTGCGGATTTTGGCTTCCGAATTCCGTGATGTGGAGGGGCTGTTTCCGCAAGGCGCTCTGGCGCCGAAGCACGCCGATCTGCGCCGGCAACTGGTCGATCGGCGTCGTATAAGGATGGAGCGCCAGACCTTGCAGGTAGGCTGCACCGGGGGCGTCCAGCAGCGACCAGAGAAACCCGCCCGGCAGCGAGTGTACCGATCCGCCGATCACGCGAACTCGGGCATGGGCCGACCTCACGCCCTCGGCGGCGCTGCCCACCATGGCCAGATGGTAGGCCCTTCTGCCTGCAAGATCGGCGTTCTTCACCGGCCCGTTTACGAAGTTGGCGCCGTTGATCTCGTTGCCGACCTCGATAGTGTCGATCGCCGGATAGCGTCTCACCAGTTCAGACACGAAGCGGCTGAAGGCCGCCAGAGCTTCGGGCGAATGGGGCGTCTGTCCGCCGTCATAGAGTGGGTTGCCCCAATTGAGCGTTACAGTCAGCCGGGCGCCGCCGGCGGCCAGTCGCTCGGGAAACCGGGTCATCGGCGTCTCGAAAGTATATTGCCCCTTGGTCTTCTCGACATCCGCCCAGCGAATGCTGTCGCGCCAGTTCGTCAGGGGAAGAGCCAGTGCGGCCGAGAACATCGCCTCGTTCCAGCCCTGCGAGAAGTTCGAGGCCGCTCCGAGCCGCATCGGTGCAACAGGGGAGGCCTGCTCCGGCCAAGTGATTCCCCGGGGCCTAGTGGTCAGCGCGCCTATCTCGATACGGTGACGCACTGGCCGGAGAGGCGCCTGCCAAGCGGCAACCAAAGCTGCCATCGCGGCCAAGGCAAGGGCAGCAAACCTCAAGATCATGCTCTCATCACGGCCTGAACGATTTCGGCATGGAGCATGGCGACGCCTGCGCGTGCCCGCTCCATGACGGTCGCGTGCGCCTCTGCTTCAATGCCGCAGGCCATCGCCCTGCCGAGCAGCGCGCCAGCGGTTTGAGGAGAGGTGTCGAACGGATCGATCAGCCAATCGCCGCGCGCAACGGATTGGACGAAGGAATCGAGTTTCGGATCCCATTGCAGCGCCACGAAGGGGACGCGGTACGAATAGGACGCAATAACGGCATGCATTCGGAACGCGACTAGGCCCTGGAAGCCGCCGATCAGGATTGCAAGTTCGGCGGGTGTTTCGGGTTGGGCATGGGAAAATCTCTCGGACCACGTGCTGGACTGGAGCGCCGCCCGGACGCGGAGCGCGCAAGCACGGTCTTCGGGGCTCCCGTTGGTGAATAACCTGACCTCATGCCCGGCGATGGCGAGTTCCTGCGCAAGATCGCAGTACCAGCGCTCCAAGCCGCCGGTCTCAACCGGCTGGCTGGAGTGGTAGCGTACGGCGACGGGGCTGGTGATATTGAGCCCTATGACGCTTCGGCCCGTCCGGGTCGGCAGTTCTTTCATTCCCGATTCGTATCGATAGGATGCAAGCAAGCCGGGATCGGGGACCACCAAAGCCGGCAAGCCGTGAGCCTCCCCGAATTCGGCGTTCCACAGCAGGCGAGAGCGTTCGTCTCGCAGGAAAACCCCGCGTAGCACGCCTCGTTCCAGCGCCCGACTCATGCGTGCATGGCCCTCTCGGCTCCAACCAGAGGACATGCCGCAGCCATAGATGAAGGCGGGCAGGCCGCGTTGCTCTGCGGTCCGTATGGCCAGCGCGATCTTTGTCGGAAAATTGAGGTCGAGATCGACGATCAGATTGCCGCCACCGATGACCACGCATTCCGCGCCGAGCAGCGCGGCACTATAATGCGGTTGCCATCGGCGGCGCGACTGGATGGCGAGCGGCAGACGCACGGAAAGCTGCCTGACGGGAGGGGGCAGCATGTGCAGCGCCCGGATCAGCGCGCCGCGTTGCGCCGGGCCGGGGCCATACGCTTTTCGTCCTGCCAGATCGACCGAGCGGGTGTCGGCATGGGCGCCGCAATCGATCAGGGCCTGTTCGAGGCATTCTGAAAGCAGGCCGTCGCCCAGGTTCGGGCTGTACTTTACGTTGAAGATCCTCACGCGGAGCGGATTGCTCCGCGCGCCGTCCTGTGATGGATTGAAGTCCCGCGGGACGCCCGGAAATTCCTGCGCGGCAATTGAATAGGTCATCGCTGCAAGGTCCTCATGCGGCCCGCTCCGAAGGGCGGGCGGCGGCTTGTGCCATGCCGAGATGGCGCGAAACTTGCGCGATCACGCCGGTGGAGGTGGGGAGGTATTCGAAGCGACCCTGACGGCCTACGGTAATGACACCGGTTTGAGCGACCCGTTCCAGCACCGCGTCGACCGTTTTTCGGGCGCCGATGCGGTAGAGCGGATAGCAGCTCTCGACATGGTCGTGGCCCTCCAGGCGCAGGCCTCGGGCGAGGCCTAGTTGCTCTGCATGGGAGCGAAATGCCTCGAAGGTGGATTGCGGATCGTGCGCGGATCCGGGTGCCAGTGTGGTTTCAACCGAGAAGTAAGGCCTCGCGATGGCGGGGTCGGGATAGAGACGCGAATAGATCGTGGCGCGCTTCCATGCGCCATCGGCGTGAAAGTTGAAAAGGACGTTTCCGGTATCGGGCCTTAGCCAGTCGGCGGAAACGTAGAGCGTGGTCATGTCGAGGCTGTTGAGGTTCGAAGACTGTGAGAAGAGAGCGCGGTGGAGCGTATCGAGGGGCACTGTACTGACGACGACCCCGGCCGTGCGAGTGCTGCGATCGGTTTGAACCTTGAAGATGGGACCCTCCTTGAGGAGGGACAACAGGCGTTCGCCGAATGCAAAGGTTGCGCCGCGAGAAACGAGATGCCGAACTATGGGATCGAACAGTGCGTCGAAGCCCTGGCGCGGTCTGACGCGCATCGGCCAGTGTTGTGCGGAGTGGTGCGACTTTTGGGAGAAAATCGCGCGCGCTGCGCTGCGGGCAAGGTTGCTCGTGCGCGAGAAACGTTCGATGATCGCCATGCGGCGGAAGAAGAACTCTTCGTCTATCTCGCTGGGGCAAACGTGGTGAAACCGAGTGACATAATGCTCCAGCCCGGTATCGGCGAAGAAACGACTGCCCAATCGCTTGCGGCACAGCGTGTCGAGGGAGCCGTCCGGCGTCAGACGAAGGCGTGAGGCGAGGAGATCCAGCCCTGAGGCTGCCAGGCGCGGTGCGGATTGACGGAGCAGGTCACGCGGCTCGATCGGATAGAGCAGCACCGATCCGTCGGGCGCGACCCGGCGCTGAATGCTTGAGACTTTCGGGCAGAGTTCCCGCAGCGATGGGGCGAGGTCGAAGATCCGGGCGGTTTCTTCGTAGAATATGCTGCCGACGTCGAAAGTATAGGCCCCGATCTGTCGGCTGCGGTGTGTGCCGCCGGCGCGATTCTGCTGATCGAGAACCAGAACGTCATGACCGGCATCCAACAAGTGTGTGGCGGCGGCAAGGCCCGCGACGCCTGCTCCCAGGACGATGACGGTTTCCGCTGGTGCCGGGAGCGGGCGGTCGCTCACAGGGAGGTCGCGGCTGTGCAATCGACGCTATGGCGGGGCCGGACGGGTCCATCCGTCAAGATGATGGGAATGTGCCCAAGACAATTATCGAGGGTGGGAGGCAGGGGAACGTTCAGTCGCGATCTCATTGTTCCCTCACGTTTGCTGGACTACGCTACAGTAGCGATGCGGTTCAGTTATACTGTTTCGATCCATCGCCGCAATTCGATCAGAAACCGTTTTGGCGGAGTAGATCGGTATTGGATGCTTCTCCAAAAAGAGCGATTTACTGAAGTTGGTCGGCTCTATACGTCGAGTGGGGAAGGATTGGCGTCCGTCTGAATCGGTCGCCGATATGGTGAGGGGAATGGGAAACGCATGGCGATTGCAATAAAGCGGAAGCGCAGCCTCAGAGTGGAAGCGGTCGGCGCCTCTGGCGAAGAGACTTGGATTGGGGTGCTCGACAGTAACTTCTTTCCGGTCGACGGAATCTAAGTATGGTTGGTTGAAAAGGTCAGTATTCGGAAATGTAACGTCGTGTGCCGCGCAAGTTGCCCGGACGTTGCCGGCGATTCTATCCCGGATGCGGGTCTTGGGCCACTTCTCGCGAGGTCTGGAGGGCTGCGTAGAGGGGCCTCGGCGGTTCGAGCGGGCGGGGCGGGCGCGAGTGGGCAGGCATGGCGGCTGGCACCGGCAAGCCGCCGTCTGCAAGCTAGCGTTCGAACGTTGTCGCCTGCGAGTGCGCGTCAGCAGGTTAGCGTCCGCGTAATGGCTCACGCGGCGGGCGCGGTTTGCGGGTGGCAGGTCGCGAGGCATGGAAAGCTGCGGGGCAGGTCGCCGACGGTTCGGGGCGCGGTGCGAGCAAGCGTGCACGGCGTGGCGGCGGCAAGCTCACGCGCACAGGATTTTGGCCGCGGGGGTCGCGTTCCGGACGGCTGGTTGTGAAACCTGGCAGGCTACGGAGGAAGGTGCGGACAGTTTGGATGCAGGGCCGGCGCTGGCGGGCGTCTACCGCGGTTGGCTCCAGAAGGCATGTGTCTGGAAGTCGGCGCTCGCAAGTGCACGTCTGCGGGCTAACGGCCGCCAGATCATAGTCGCGGCGGTCGCGGTTTGCGTGCACGGCGGCGGGGATCGGGAGGCAGGGAGGGTTACGGCAACCAGAGAACGTCGCACGATGCAGAACTGAGGGCAGCTATCGTAGGGAGGCACGCGGCCCGGCAGGGTTTGTGCCTGCCGGGCCTGGCGTTTTACTCCGGCTGGTTGGCCGGCTTGGCGGGTTCCGTCTTCGCTGCAGTGTTGCGCGGGGCGGAGGACGTCTTGGTTGCGCCCGACTTGGCGGTGCCGGTCGATGCGGACTTGCTGCGCTTGGGCTTGGCAGGTGCTGCAGGCTTCTTTGCGGCATCCGCGGGATCGCCCGCAGGGGCTGCAACTTTCGCCGCGGGCTTGGCGGCGGCTGGGGCTGCCGGTTGAGCGGCCGGCGCAGTGGTCGCTCCGGTTTCAGCCGGCTTGGCTGCCGAAGCAGCAGTGGCGGCGGGCTTGGCGCTCTTCGGCTTGGCTGGCGCGGCCTTCTTGGCCGCGTCAGGCTTGGCGGCGGTCTTGGCGGCAGCAGGCTTGCCCGGCTTCGATGCCGACTTGGCAGCGGGCTTTGCTGCCGGGGTGGTGGTGGCCGGAGCTTCTGCCGTCTTGGCCGCCTGGGGAGCGGTGCCGTTCTGCGGTTCCCGGGCGAAGCGCTTCTTGCCGCCGCGCGCTGCGGGCGACTTGCTCGCGCTGTCACCCGTGGCCGATGACTTGGCCTTTACTGCCGGAGCCTTGGCTGCGGGCGAAGCCTTTGGCGCTGCCGGAGCAGAGGGGGCGGCCTTCGCTTCGGGAGCGGGCTTGGCGGGCGAGGTTGCGGTTGCCGCAGTGTCGCGCTTGGCGGCACCGGGGCGACCGCCCAGGCCCATGCGCTGGGCGACGGCGCGGCGATGCTCGGAATAGGCCGGGGCGACCATCGGGTAGTCCGCCGCAAGGCTATAGCGCGTGCGGTATTCGGCCGGGGTCATGCCGTTATTGGCCAGGTGGCGCTTCAGGCTCTTGTAGGGCTTGCCGTCGATCAGGCTGAGGATGTGCTCCTTGGAAGCCAGGCTGTCTTCGACAGACACGGCCGGCTTGTGGACTGCTTCGCCATCGGCAGCCGACTGGCCGGCAAGGGCCGAACGGGTCTGCTCGATCAGGGCGGCCAGTTCGTTGCTGGGCACGCTGTTGTTGGCGACATAAGCGCTCAGCAGTTCAACTGTCAGACGCGTGAGGTCGGGCTGTTCGCTATCGGGCATCACATGCTCCCTTGGAGTTTTGCGAGGAGGATCCTGTAACGCTGTCCTCGCACGATTGACGTAAATAAACAGGAAATCCTTTGCGGGCCAATAGTCAATTTGGAGGGATGCCAGTTGCGGCCCATCCTGACGGCGTTTGGCACAGTGTGCGCGGTCGAATACTATGGTGTCACCGGTTCCGTCGCACCGCTTGCTGCAGTGCAACAGGTCCGGCGCCTTGGCCCCGTGCAGACATAGGGCCCGCCCTAGGTCGTCGGTGCCGCGGCATAGAGTTCGATCTGCGAATGCAGTCCTCCTGTCGAGGATTGACCGACCCAGATGTCGAACAGTCCGGGTTCGGCGATCCGGGCGTTGCCGGCGCCGACGAACTCCAAGTCCTTGCGCGCTAATGGGAAACGTACGGTCTTGCTGTCGCCGGGATCCAGTGTCACGCGCTCCATGCCCTTGAGTTCGCGGATCGGGCGGGTGCGGCTGGCGACGCGGTCGCGCATGTAGAGCTGGACGACTTCGCTGCCCCGTCTACTGCCCTTGTTGGTGATCCTTACCGAGATGTCGACAGTCTCGTCCCAGCGCATGGCGGTGTCCGAAAGCTTGAGGTTCTCCAGCACGAATTCGCTATAGCTGAGGCCGTGTCCAAAGGGGAAACGCGCGCTGTTGTCGGTGGTGGTGTAGCGGGCGCGATATTCGGTGCGGTTGTCGACGACCGGGCGGCCGGTGGACTTGCGGTCGTAGAAGAACGGTTCCTGGCCCGATTCCCAGGGGAAGCTGACCGGCAGTTTGCCCGAGGGATTGACCTTGCCGAACAGCACGTCGGCCACGGCATGGCCGGTCTCGGAACCGAGGAACCAGGTCGCCAGAATGGCCTGGGCATTGGCGACCCCGTCGTGAAGCGCCAGCGCGCGGCCGTGGCGCAGCAGGACGACGACCGGCTTGCCGGTCGCGGTCACGGCATCCGCCAGGGCCTGCTGGGCGGCGGGAATTTCGATGGTTGTGCGAGATTGCGCTTCGCCTGACATGGTCTGCGATTCGCCCAGCGCGAGCAGGACGACGTCTGCCGCCTTGGCCGCGTCCACGGCCTTGGCGATGCCGCCGTCCATCGCATTCTCGATGCCGCAGCCCGGCGTGATCGTCAGCCTGGCCGGGTCTGCCAGCGCCGCGCGCAGACCGCTGGCGATGTCCACGCCCTTGCCCGGGTCCCCGTAGAACGCCCAGGGGCCGTAGACATTGTCCTTGTCCTCTCCGAACGGTCCGATCAGGGCGATCTTCTGGCCTTGCGCAGGGTCCAGCGGCAATAAGCCGCTGTTCTTGAGCAGGACGATGGAGCGTCCGGCAGTCTCTCGCGCCAGTTCGCGATGGGCGGGCGTGGCGATGTGAGTGCGTTCCACCTCCTCGTCCAGCGAGCGCCAGGGGTTGTCGAACAGGCCCATGGCCATTTTCACATAGAGGATGCGCCGCACGGCCACGTCCACCGTGCCCATCGGCACGGCGCCGCTCTTCACCAGATCGGGCAGGTAGCGCACGTAGAGCCCGCTCTGCATCGACATGTCGACGCCTGCCAGCACGGCAAGGCGCGCGGCGTCGCGTTCGTCTTCGGCATAGCCGTGCGCGATCAGTTCCTCGTCGGCAGTATAGTCAGAGAAGACGAAGCCGCGGAACTCCATCTCGCCGCGCAGGATGTCGGTGAGCAGGGCGCGGTCGGCAGTGGCGGGCACCCCGTTGATCTCGCTGAAGGCGGCCATGGTGGTGAGCGCGCCAGCGGCGAAGGCGGCGGAGAAGGGCGGCAAGTGGGTTTCGCGCAGCGTTTCGTCGCTGATGTCCACGCTGCCGTATTCCAGGCCGCCCGCGACGGCGCCGTAAGCGGCGAAGTGCTTGGGGCAGGCGAGGAGCGAGTCGGCGCGGCGCAAGTCGCGGCCCTGGAAGCCGCGTATCCTGGCCGCGGTCAGCAGCGCGGTCAGCGTGACGTCCTCGCCCGATCCTTCGACCACGCGGCCCCAGCGCTGGTCGCGCGCGACATCGGCCATGGGCGCGAAGGTGAGGTGCAGGCCGGCGGCGGTGGCTTCCACGGCCATGGCGCGGGCACTCCGCTCGGCCAGGGCAGGGTCGAACGTGGAGGCTTCGGCGAGGGGTACCGGGAAGATCGTCTTGAGCCCGTGGATCACGTCGCCGGCGAAAAGCAGGGGTATGCCGAGGCGGCTTTGCTTGACGGCAAGTTCCTGGGCGCGGCGGGCGCCGGCCACGCCGATGCCGTTGAACAGGCAGCCCACGCGGCCCTTGCGGATCTCTTCCGAGAGGCGCTTCTCGTCCTGGATCCCGGCTTGCGGATTGGGCGGGTTGAAGGGGCGGAAGGCGTCGGCAAGGCAGGTCATCTGCCCCGCCTTTTCCTCGATCGTCATGCGCGCGATCAGCGCGTCCACGCGGCTGACCTCGTCGGCGGCGAACGTGATGCGCGGCAGGCCGAGGGCGGCGGCGCCTCCAAGGATGCCAGAAAGGACGGCGCGGCGATGAATGGTCATGGAAACGAGAACAGGATCCGAGTGATGCAAACGATGCCCCCGGAACGCGGCTAGAGATATTATTGTTGCACTGCGGCACAAAAGCGACCGGCCGGGTGTCGCGTGGGACAACCGGCCGGTCGTGGTTCCGTCTGGCCGGGAAGGCCGGGGACGCTGAGGTCAGGCGGGGCTGGCGATCATGACCGCGGGCCGGGCCTTCGGCGCTTCCGGGGCCATTCCCGGGATGGCGTCGTCCACGGTGACGGGCTGGCCGCTCTTGATGAGGGCGATGGCCTCGCCCCGGTTCTCCACGGCGGGCGGCGAACCGCGAAGCGGCATGCCGGCGGTCTCGCGCACGGTGAGCATCGTCAGGATGCCGATCGCGGCGGCGCCCATCAGGTAATAGGCCGGGACCAGCGGATCGCCGGTGCGGCTGACCAGCCAGGCGGTGACCAGCGGCGTGGTGCCGCCGAACAGCGAGACCGAGAGGTTGAAGGCGATCGACAGGCCGCTGTAGCGCACGGGGGTGTAGAACAGCGCGGGCAGGGTGGAGGGCATCGAACTGGTAAAGCAGACCAGCGCCACGCCCAGCGTCATCAGGCCGAGGAAGATCAGCCAATCGTTGCCGCTGCCGATCAGCAGCATGCTGGGGATCGACAGGACCATCAGCGCCACGCAGGCGCCGATGATCATCGGCCGGCGACCGAGGCGGTCGCTGAACAGGCCGCCGACGACATTGAGCGGCATCATCACCAGCATGACCAGGATGATTAGCAGCAGGCCCTTGCTCTCGGCATAGCCCATCGTCACCGTCAGGTAGTTGGGCATATAGGTCAGCAGCATGTAGTCGGTCACGTTGAAGACGAGGACCAGTCCCACGCACTTCAGAAGCTGGCGCCAGTGCAGGCGGAACATGTCCGACAGGCCGGGGCGGTCCGCCTCGCGGGCGTCGACCTGCTCGCTATAGGCCTGGAATGCCGGGGTCTCCTCCAGCTTGAGGCGCATGTAGAGCCCCAGCAGGCCGAGCGGGCCGGCGACCAGGAAGGGCACGCGCCAGCCCCAGGACAGCATGTCCGCATCGCTGAGCGACATCTGCAAGGCCGTGACCGTGCCGGCGCCGGCGATATAGCCGCCGAGCGTACCGAATTCGAGCCAGCTGCCCATCAGGCCGCGCTTCTGGTCGGTCGAATATTCGGCGATGAAGGTGGCGGCGCCGCCATATTCGCCGCCCGTCGAGAAGCCCTGGACGAGCCGGGCCAGCAGCAGCAGGGCCGGTGCCGCCAGGCCGATCCGGTCATAGGAGGGAATGAGGCCGATGGCGAAAGTGCCGGCCGCCATCATCACCATGGTCAGGGCCAGGATCTTGTGGCGCCCGTAGCGATCTCCGAGCGGGCCGAACACGAGGCCGCCAAGCGGGCGCACGAGGAAGGCCGCCGCGAAAGTCGCCAGAGTGGCGATGAGCTGAACTGTGGGGTTGCCCGAGGGAAAGAAGACATGGCCGAGCGTGACGGCGATGTAGCCGTAGACGCCGAAATCGAACCATTCCATGGCGTTGCCGAGCGCGGCAGCGCCGACCGCGCGCTTCAGCAGCGAGCGGTCTACCAGGGTAATGTCGTCAATGGCCATTTCACGGCGGGATTTGAACCAGCCGAATTGCGCATGTTGCGCAGCGGCGCCAGATTGCGCATTTCGCGCAACAGGATCGTGCATGTCTGTCTCCGTTCACGCCCGGGCAGGCGCAACGAAGCGGCACCACGATCACCAGGCGAGAGAACGGCCGCAAGGCGGCCGTAAAGGGATGCGATGCCGACAGGGCATCAAGCGGGGGAGGCGCCCCCATAGACAGGTTTGCGGAAAAAGGGGCTGCTAATGGCCGAACCGTGCCTCTGCGGCGATGAGTCGAAAATACGCACGACTGAGTCGGCGGCGATTGTGCATCGCCGCCGACCAGGTTTTCGTCAGTTCAAAAGGGATCAGAACTGGAAGTTGACGGATGCCGAGAAAGTGCGCGGAGCACCGATATAGGCATAAGTCGTCGCGGTATTGGTGATGCCCGCGTCGTCGAAGGCACCGTAGTAGAACTTGTCGAACAAGTTGGTGACGTTGACTTGTACGAAGGTCTTGTCGTTCAGGCCCAGGAAGCCGAGGTTGAGCCGTGCGTCGAGGTTGACGACGGTATAGGCCGGGACCTTGGCAGCCCAGAGCTGGTTGCCCGAACTGTCGACCACGGCGGCGTTGAGGCTGTTGTAGTAGCGCGATCCGGTCTTCTTGACTTCCACGCCCAGCGATGCGGGGCCGGCATTGCCTTCCACGCGGCCGCCAAAGCTGTAGTGCGGCACGCCGCCTTCCATCTTGCCGGCGGTTTCCGCGTAGCTGGAAGCGCCGGTCTGCACGTCGTCGCGGATGCTCGACCAGAGGTAGGAGCCGAACAGATAGGCCGAGACGTGCTTGTCGGGACGGAACGAGACGCTGCCGTCGATGCCATAGCGGTCCACGGTGCCGAGGTTGGTGTACGTGGAGGTCTGGGTGTCCGGGTTGTAGGCCGAGGACAGGCGGTTGGAGAAGATCGTGTACCAGCCCGCGACCGATGCCTGGAACATGCCCGAACGGTAGCGCAGGCCGAGGTCGAAGTTGTCGGTCGTTTCCGGCTTGGGATCGGCCGAGCCGTCCGAATAGTAGAAGGCGTTGGTGTAGAGGTTGTCCGTGCCCGGGACCTGCAGGCCCTTGGAATAGTTGGCGTTCATCGACAGGGCCGGGGTGAAGTCGTACGTGAAGCCCACGTTCGGCAGCACGCGGCTATAGTCGAACACCTTGTTCTGCGGCGCTGCATAGGTCGTGGTCAGGCTGGCCTCGTAGGCGGCCAGGCTGTCCGCATCGGCAAGGCAGTTGACCGAGCCGCTGTTGCTGTAGGTCACGCAGTTCTGCGTCAGGTTGCGGCGGAAGAACGGCACGCGCAGGCCGCCGACGACGTGGAGCGAGTTGTTGACGAAATCGCCCGAGTATTCGCCCGAGACCTGATGCAGGATCGCGTAGGACAAGCGGTCGCGCTTCTGCAGGACGTTGCCGTTCACGTCGGTCAGCGCATCGTCGGTGTTGAAGTAGTTCGATGCGAAGCCGTTCGAGTCCAGGTAGCCCAGCTCGCCGGTCTGGTGGTGGCGGCCGCGATCGTAAGTATAGGCCACGCGGACACGCTGGTTGTCCGAAAGGTCGTAGCGCAGCGAGGCGATCACGCCGATGCGGTAGGTTTCGGTCTGGCTGGGCGCGGAAAGGCGTACCGTGTCCAGCGTATCGCCGTCTCCGTTGAGGTCTACGCCGCCGAAGTAGGGGGTGCCGCCGATATAGCCGCTGGCGATCGTGCTGCTGTAGCTGCCTTCCTTGGCCGCCACGGTGCCGCCGCCGTTGGCGGAAGTATACTGGAGATAGGGATCGACCGTCAGGGTCAGCTTGTCGCTGAGGGTGAAGCGCGAATTGATGCGGATGTTCGCGGTCTTAGACGGGTTGTAGCGATATTCCCAGGCCGATCCACAGGAACTGGCGGCATCGGCCACGCCTTCGGTGCCGGCCGGGATGGTGCAGCGCGCGACGGTATAGGCGTCACGCTCGTCGGCATTGGTGGGGATGCCGCTGGTGTTGGTCAGGGCCCAGTCAGAGGCCATGGTGTTGTGATTGACGTTGTAGTGGCCCGAGATCGCGATGAAATCGCCGTTGCTGCCCAGCGGCTGGTAGAGCTTGGCGTTGAACTGCGTCTTGTCGATCTGGCCGATGCCGCCGTAGAGCGCGTCGTACGTGTCCTTGGAGGCCGAGAACCAGGCGCGGGTGCCGGACGAATTGAGATCGCCGGTGTTGACCATGCCGAACACGCGCATCTTGCCGTAATCGCCGACGGTGCCGACCATGCGGGCGCCGAATTCGTGGCTGGGGTCGATGGAGCGGTAATTGACGGTGGAACCGGAGGCCGAGGCAGTCGGCGAATCGACATCGGTCGTGCCAAGGTTGACGTTGACCTGCTCGATCAGTTCGGGATCGAGCTGTTGATTGGTATAGAGTGCATAGTTGCCGGTATCGTTCAGCGGAATACCGTCGAAGGTCTGCGAGATGCGGCTGTCATCGAAGCCGCGGATCATCAGGCTGCCGCCCGAGGAGCCGTAGCCGTCGTAGCTCTGGAAGTTCACGCCGGGGATCAGGTTGATGATCTCGTCGATCGACTGGCCCGGCGTCTCGCGGCCGATCACGTCCTTGGTCAGGACCTGCTTGGCCTTGGGCGTGTTCGGAATCTCGATTCCGGCAATGTCGTTCTGGGTGCGGCCGGTGACGACGATTTCCGACTTCTCGAAATCGAGCGAACCGGTGGACTGGGCGCGGGCCGGGGCGGAACCGAGCACGCAAGCAACCGCGAAGCTCGCCGCGGAGGCGGCGAGAACGGAACGTTTCTGCATTGGATTTACGACCTCATTGGTTCCCCCTGAAGGGGGCATCATGGCTTCAGCATGCGTCTCCGGGCCTCGGGAAGCACAATCGTCCGCCAACGGTCGTCTTCGGGCAGCCAGGGCGTCGCTGCTGCCGAAGCCTTAATCGGTTTTATGTGACAGTGTCGAGACAGTTACCGTAGAGTTGAACTGACGAAGATACCAAACTCTATTTGGTGAGGACTTTATGAAACGGCGTAAATCCACATTTCAATCGGATTTCAACTCTGTTGCATCGACTTGATACAGTCGTGACCAATTGTATCGGCGTCGTCAATCGCGAACGACTTCGCCTTCACCGCGAATCGATGTCGCCGGAATGCGGATTTCGGCGATCAATCCGCCGCCGTCGCGGTTGCGCAGGCCGATCGCGGCGCCGAACGTACCGACCTGGGCCTGGGCGATCGCCAGGCCGATACCGGTGCCGTTGCCCTTGCTGGACGACAGGCGGCGGAAGGGCTGGAACGCCAGTGCCAGTTCGTCCTCGGGCAGGCCCGGCCCCCGGTCCGCCACGCGGATCACGAGGTCCGCCCCCTCGCGGTGGCAGCTCAATTCCGCACTGCCGCCGTACTTGAGCGCATTGTCCACGAGGTTGCCGAGCGCGCGCGCCAGGGCATGGGGCTTGACCCGCGCTTCGACATCGCAGCCCTGGCTGAAGACCACGCGGTGCCCGAACTCGGCGGCGTCCTCCGCCGTGCTGGAGAGGATGGAATCGATGTCCAGCACCGACCAGGGTTCGCGGATCTCGCTGCTGCGGGCAAGGTCCAGCCCGTCGCGCACCATCTGCTGGGTCACTTGCAGGTCGGCGACGAGCCGGTCGCGCAAGGCTTCGTCCTCCACTTGCTCCAGCCGCAGGCGCAGCCGGGTGAGCGGGGTCTGGAGATCGTGCGTGACGGAGGCCAGGATCTGCGTGCGTTCGCGCAGGCCTTCGCGCACGCGCTCCTGCGCGAGGTTGAAGGTCTCCAGTGCGGCGCGCACTTCGCTGGGGCCCTTGACCGGGATCGGCTCGAACTCGCCGACCAGCGAGAAGGCGCGGGCGGCGCGTTCCATGCGGCGCAGCGGCGTGGTCGCCAGGCTGGCCGCGAGCAGGCCCAGCAATGCCCCGGCGACGATGATGAGTTCGATATAGGGCGGCCCGACGCGGTGCCGGTTCCAGCTGCGGTCGGGCCAGAGGTCGACGACATAGTCCAGCTTGCGGTCCCCGGCATCGACGCGGATGAACCAGCAGTCCGGCAGCGGGTCGGTGTTCATGCCCGCCGCGTGAGGATAGCGCGTCAGCTGGGCGAAGCATTCGCCGTTCAGCAGCGGCATGACCTGGGCGGGACGGCCGAGGCGCTCGGATAGGCGGCGCGAGAATGTCGGGTCCGGTGCGGTCATGCGCCATGCGGGATTGGCATCGTGCGCCCCCAGGATCACGCCGCGTGACAACAGGTTGGCGGTCCTTAGAGGCTGCCGCTCGAAGCGGTGAGCGATGTCTTCGGCGCTGTCGAGCGCGGCATCGACCTGGTCCCTGCGGAACGTATAGTGGCCCAGGCCGTCGGAGGCCTGCAGCGCCAGGATCGCCGAGGCCGCCATGCCCAGTGAGAGCACCAGCGTCAGGCGCCCGGCCAGCGAGCGCGGATAGTCGCGCAGGCGTTTCAGGAAGCCGGGTTTGACAGGTTCGGCGCTCGTCATTCGAAGGCGATGGGTCCAGGCAGGACGTAGCCTTCGCTGCGCACCGTCAGGATCAGTTCGTCGCCGCCCGGCTCGCTGGCCAGCTTGTGGCGCAGGCGGCTGATCTGGATGTCTATCGAGCGGTCGAAGGCGACGGTGGCGCTGCGCTCGGGCAGCAGTTCCTCACGCGAGAGCACCTGGTTCGGCGCTTCGATGAAGCGTGAGAGCAGGCGGTATTCGGCGGAGGAGAGCATGACCAGCCGGTCGTCGTGAGTGACCAGGCGGCGCTGGTGCAGGTCCAGCCGCCACGGGCCGAGGCGCGCGAAACGGGCGACGCGGGGGCGCTGGCCGCCCTGTCCCGCCGCGCCGTCGAACACGCGCGAGCGGCGCAGGAGATTGCGCACGCGGGCCAGCAGCTCGCGCGGTTCGAAAGGCTTGGTGAGATAGTCGTCCGCGCCGAGTTCCAGGCCGAGCACGCGGTCGATCGGGCCTTCGCGCGCGGTGACCATCATGATCGCGCCCTGATGTCCGGCGGCGCGCAAGTCGCGGCAGATGTCCAGCCCGTCGCCGTCCGGCAGGTTGAGGTCCAGGATCAGCAGGTCCACCGGATCGCCCTGGAGGCAGGTGCGCAGTTCGGCCACCGAGCCGACCGAATCCACGCGCTGCGGCTCGCGCGAAAGCTGCGCGGCGATGAGTTCGCGAATGTCGGGATCGTCCTCGAGGACGATGATGCGGCCTTCCGGCGCATCGCTCTGCGGGATCATGAATGAAGCCATAAACGCGCTGCCCGGTGAAGTCTGCCCTGGTGATACACGATGAAACAATAGGCTACCGCTAGCAACTTGACGATACGCGCTGTTGATTGCCGTTCCGTGCTGCGGCGCACAATTGCAGGACCAAAGCTGCAAACGTGCACAGGAGCCCCCCGCTTGCGCCCTTCGTTCAAACATTTCGCCATGGCCCCGATGCTATCCATGGCCGCGCTTTCGCTGGCGACGCTGAGCCTTGGCGGGTGCGGCCAGCAGCAGGCCATGCCGCAGCAGGACGTCGAAGTGGGCGTGGTGACGCTGCGGGCCGAGCCGGTGACGGTCTCCACCACGCTGTCGGGCCGCACCGCTGCGACGACGGTGGCGGAAGTGCGCCCGCAAGTGGACGGGGTGATCCAGTCGCGCCTGTTCGAGGAGGGCTCGCTGGTCCACGCCGGACAGCCGCTCTACCAGATCGATTCGCGGCTCTATCGCGCGTCGCTGGATACCTCGCGCGCGCAGCTGGAGAACGCGCAGGCCACGCTCTACAGCGCCGAGGCCAAGGCGAAGCGCTATCGCACGCTCGGAGACAGCGAGGCGGTGAGCGGACAGGACCGGGACGAGACGATCGCCGCCGCCCGCGCCGCGCAGGCCGCCGTGCACCAGTACCAGGCTACGAGCCGCAGCGCCGCGGTGAACCTGGAATTCACCCGCGTGCTGGCCCCGATCACGGGGCGCATCGGGCGCTCCTCGGTAACCAAGGGCGCGCTCGTCACGGCCAGCCAGACCGACGCGATGGCGACGATCCAGCAGCTCGATCCGATCTTCGTGGATATCACCCAGTCCTCGGCCGACCTGCTGCGCCTGCGCAGCGCGCTCGCCAAGGGCAGCATGATGCCGGCCAGCGCGAAAGTCTCGCTGACGCTGGAGGACGGCACGAAATACCCGGGTGAGGGGACCATCGAGTTCAGCGAGGTCAATGTCGATCCCCAGGCCGGAACGGTGACCCTGCGCGCCCGCTTCCCCAACCCGGACGGCCTGCTGCTGCCCGGAATGTTCGTGAACGTCGCCGCGCCGCAGGGCGTGGTGCAGAACGGAGTGCTCGCGCCGCAGCAGGGCATTTCGCGCGATGCCAAGGGCAACGGCACGGCGCTCGTCGTCGATGCCTCGGGCAAAGTGGAGCAGCGCAAGGTCGTGACGGGCCAGGCGATCGGCGACAAGTGGCTGATCGCCAGCGGGCTGAAGGCGGGCGACCGCCTGATCGTGGAGGGCACCGACAAGGCCCGCGCCGGGGCCAAGGTCAAGGCCGTCACCGTGAAGCTGGGCGACTGATCCGATGAACCTCAGCCGCTATTTCGTCGACCGGCCGATCTTCGCCTGGGTCATCGCCATCATCGTCATGATGGCCGGCGTCGCCGGCATCATGAGCCTTCCCGTCGCGCAATATCCCGATGTCGCGCCGCCCTCCGTCACCGTCAGCGCCACTTATCCGGGCGCTTCGGCGCAGACGCTGGAGAATTCGGTCACCCAGGTGATCGAACAGCAGCTGACCGGCATCGACAACCTGCTCTACTTCTCGTCGAGTTCGGACAGTTCCGGCTCCGCTTCCGTCACCGCGACTTTCGCCAAGGGCACCGACCCGGACGTGGCGCAAGTGCAGGTGCAGAACAAGGTGCAGCAGGCCAATTCGCGCCTGCCCACCCAGGTCCAGCAGCAGGGCCTCACCGTCACCAAGTCGGGGTCGGACATGCTGCTGGTGGTCGGCCTCTACGACGAGAGCGACAAGACCACTGACAGCGACGTGGCCGACTATCTCGTCTCGAATTTCCAGGACGATCTCGCCCGCGTCAACGGCGTGGGCGGGGTGCGCGTGTTCGGCGCGCAATATGCCATGCGCATCTGGCTCGACCCGGCCAGGCTGGCGGCGCGGCAATTGATCCCCTCGGACGTCACCAGCGCGATCTCGTCGCAGAACGTGGACCTTTCCGCCGGCCAGCTCGGCGCCGAGCCGCTGGCCAAGGGGCAGATGCTGAACGCCGTCGTCAAGGCGAAGTCGCGCCTGCAGACGCCCGAGCAGTTCCGCGACATCGTGGTGAAGACGCTGACGGACGGCTCCGTCGTGCGCCTTTCCGATGTGGCGCGGGTGGAGCTGGGACAGGAGAGCTATTCGACTTCGGCCCGCCTCAACGGCCATCCGGCTTCGGGCATCGGCATCGAACTGGCCTCCGGCGCGGACGCGCTCAAGACCGTGGCCGCGGTGAAGGCGCGTGTCGACGAACTCGCGCAGGGCCTGCCTAGCGGCTACAAGATCGCCTACGCCCGCGACACCAGCGACTTCGTGAAGCTTTCGATCAAGGAAGTGATCGAGACGCTGGTGATCGCCATCGTGCTCGTCGTCCTGGTGATGTACGCCTTCCTCCAGAGCTGGCGCGCCACGCTGGTGCCGGCCATTGCCGTGCCGGTCGTGCTCATGGGCACCTTCGGCATCCTGGCGGTGCTGGGCTATTCGATCAACACGCTGACCCTGTTCGCCATGGTGCTGGCCATCGGCCTCCTCGTCGACGACGCCATCGTCGTAGTCGAGAATGTCGAGCGCCTGATGCACGAGGACGGCCTCAGCCCCTATCGCGCCACTGTCCGCTCGATGGAGGAGATCGGCTCCGCGCTGGTCGGCATCGCGCTGGTGCTTTCGGCGGTGCTGTTGCCGATGGCGTTCTTCGGCGGCTCGACGGGTGTGATCTATCGCCAGTTCTCGGTCACCATCGTCTCGGCCATGGCGCTTTCGGTGCTGACCGCGCTGATCCTCTCGCCCGCGCTCTGCTCCACTTTGCTGAAACCGCGCGAACATGAAGATCACGCGCAGGTACCCGCCACGGGCCTGCGCGGCGCGGTGCAACGGGGCCAGAAGCGGATCGACGGCTGGTTCGGCGGCTTCAATCGCTGGTTCGACCGCATGACCGGCCGCTATGTCGACACGACCGAGAAGCTGATCGCCCGCCGCCGCGTGTGGCTGGTGGTCTACGGACTGGTGATCGTCGCGCTCGTGGTGGTCTTCACACGCCTGCCCACCGGCTTTCTTCCGACCGAGGATCAGGGCCAGGTCATGGTCGTCTACCAGCTTCCCGCCGGCGCGACCTCCGAGCGGACCGACAAGGTGCGCGAACAGATCGAGGCGGCCTTCGCCTCCGAAGGCGACAACGTGCCGCTGCGCTTCACCATCGGCGGCTTCAGCTTCAACGGAGCGGGCCAGAACGCGGGCATGGGCTTTGCCAGCCTTGCGCCGTTCGACGAGCGCAAGGATTCCAGCAAGAGCGCCGCGGCGATCAGCGGACGGATCATGGCCAAGCTGGGCAAGATCCGCGATGCGCAGGTCTTCGTGATGACGCCGCCTTCGATCCAGGGGCTGGGCCAATCGAACGGGTTCTCGTTCCAGTTGCTCAATTCCACCAACATGGACCGAGCCAAGTTCGTCGCCCTGCGCGACAAGCTGATCGCGGCGGCCAACCAGGATCCCAAGCTCTCGCAAGTCCGCGCCTCCACCCTGCCGGATACGCCGCAGTTCGACATCCACTACGATGACGCCAAGCTCTCCGTCCTCGGCCTTTCGGTGGACAATGCCACTGACACCCTGAGCACGGCCTGGGGCGGCACATACGTCAACGACTTCATCGACCGTGGCCGCGTGAAGAAAGTCTACGTCCAGGGCGAGGCTACCGCGCGCATGCTGCCGAGCGACCTCGACAAGTGGTTCGTCCGCTCGACATCGGGCACCAATGGCGACGGCACGAGCAAGATGGTGCCGTTCTCCGCCTTCACGACGATGGGTTGGGAAACCGGACCGAACAGCCTCTCTCGCTTCAATGGCCGCTCGTCCTACACGATCCAGGGCGATGCCGGGTCGGGCTACAGCTCGGGCGATGCGATGAAGGAGATGGTCGCGCTGCAGCAGAAGATCGCGCCGGGCACGAGCTATGCCTGGAGCGACCTGTCCTACCAGCAGAACCAGTCGAGCGGGCAGGCGGTCTACCTCTATGCCCTGTCGATCGCGGTGGTGTTCCTGTGCCTTGCCGCGCTTTACGAAAGCTGGTCGGTGCCGCTGGCGGTGCTGCTGGTGATCCCGCTCGGCGTGATCGGTGCGGTGATCGCGGTGGCCGCGCGCGGGCTGGAGAACGACATCTACTTCCAGGTCGGCCTGCTCACCACCATCGGCCTTGCCGCCAAGAACGCGATCCTGATCGTCGAGTTCGCGGAAATGTCCTGGCGCGACGGCAAGGACATGCTCCACGCCGCGCTGGAAGCGGCCCGCGTGCGCCTGCGACCGATCATGATGACCTCCATCGCCTTCATGGCCGGCGTCGTCCCGCTCGCCATCGCCAGCGGGGCAGGCGCGCAAGGCCGCATCGCCATCGGCACTGCCGTGCTGGGCGGCATGCTGACCGCGACGGCGCTGGCGATCTTCTACGTGCCGATGTTCTTCGTCGTCGTTGCCAAGCTCTTCCACCGAGGCGGCAAGGACGACGCTGCCCGGGACCTGCGGCCTGCATCGCATGCCGAAGTCCTGGGCACCCCATCCGAAGGAGAGGCCTGAGCCTCCCCTCTCTCCCCATTCACCGGCGCGGAACAGTCGCACCCTCCCGCGCCGGTGAAGCCCGGAGCCCCATCAGGTCGGGGCTCCGGGCACCTTCATCGAGGAACCAGTCGATGCGTCGCACCCTGATACCGCTCCTTGTCGCCGCCACGGCCCTTGCCGGCTGCAACATGGCGCCCAAGTACGTCCAGCCCGAAGCGGCCGCGCCTGCGCAGTGGCCGCAAGGCGCGGCCTATGCCCCTGCCGAAGCGGGCGAGGCGGGCATGCCCTGGCGCACGCTCCTTGCCGATCCGCGCCTGCAATCGGTGATCGAGCGGGCGCTTGCGAACAACCAGAACCTCCAGGCCAGCCTGGCCAATGTCGCTTCGGCGCGGGCGCAGTACCATGTCGAGCGGTCGTACCAGTTGCCGACCCTGGCCGGCACGGCCAGCGCGACCGGCACGCGCGGGCTCCGGTCCTCGCAGGGCGATACCCAGACCTACAGTGCCAATGCCGGCTTCAGCGCCTTCGAACTCGACTTGTTCGGGCGCCTCAAGAACCAGAGCCGCGAAGCGCTGGAGACCTATCTCTCGACCGAGTCCGGCTATCGCTCCGCCAGGCTGACGCTCGTGGCCAATGTGGCGACGGCCTATGTCACGCTCGCCTCCGACCGCGATCTGCTGACCTTGGCTCAGGAGACGCGCGCCAGCGGCCAGCGCTCGGTGGACCTGACGCAGAGCCTGCTGAAATCGGGGCTTGCGGCGGCCGGAGACCTGGCCTCGGCGCAGACGGTGCTGGAGCAGGCCAACTCCGACGTCGCTTCGCAGACGACGCTGGTGGCGCAGGACCGCAATGCGCTGGAGCTGTTGGTGGGCGGGTCGGTGGAGGATGCTCTGCTGCCCGCCTCGCTGGCCGAACTGGACGCGCGCATCGGCCAGGTTCCTGCCGGCCTTTCCTCCGAAGTCCTGCTGCGCCGCCCGGACGTGGTGGAAGCCGAGCATCAGCTGAAGGGGGCCTATGCGCAGATCGGGGCGGCCCGCGCGGCGTTCTTCCCGACGATCTCGCTGACTTCCGCGCTCGGCCTGGCCAGCACGGCGCTGGGGGATCTCTTCACCGGCGGCGCGCTCGGCGCCAGCGGCACGGCAAGCGCGAGCCTGCCGATCCTGGGCGGCACCAACAAGGGCAACCTCGAATATGCCAAGGCGCAGCGCGAATATTACCTCGCCACGTATCGCGCGGCGGTGCAGTCCGCCTTCAAGGATGTCGCCGACGCGCTCGCCCGGCGCGGCACCATCACCGAGCAGCGCGCCGCGCAGGACCGGCTGGTGACGGCGGCGGAGAGGAGCTACCGCCTGGCAGACGCGCAGTACCGGGCGGGGACGGATACTTATCTCGATGCGCTGGTCGCCCAGCGGTCGCTCTACGCCTATCGCCAGACCCGGATCGCGACGATCCTGGCGGACCTCACCAACCGGATCACCGTCTACAGCGCGGTGGGCGCGGACGATACGCTGGCAGGGCCGGTGAGCGCTGCCACCTAGGGCCCGACCCTAAGCGACCGCGGCGGCGCGTCTCGGGCCGTGCGCGGTCAGGCAGGAGACGACGCTTGCGCCCATGCAGGCGATGGCCAGCATTTCGGGAACGGTCGGCAGCCGGGCTTCCCAGAGGAAGGCGTAGAGCAAGGCGAAAGCGGTCTCGAACAGGATCATCTGGCCGACCATGGTCAGCGGCAGCAGGCGGCTCATGGTGTTCCACAAGGCATTGCCCACGACCGAGGCGAACAGCGCGACCGCGCCGGACACCGCCAGGAACCGGTACCATGCCGCCGCATCGTGCGCGGCCGGTTCGAGCAGGAGCGCGAGCGGCACCAGCACCACTGCCTGCAGTCCGGTGACGATGCCCAGCAGCAGACTCCAGTCGTGGGCGGAGACATGCTCCAGCCGCACCAGCCAGCGGCTGTTGATGATGGCGAACGTCGCCCAGGACGCCAGCGCGCCCACCGCGCAAAGCAGCCCGATCAGCGGCATGATACCGGCCTGGGCATGGCTGCTCGCCAGGGTCTGCCAGCCGATGCAGCCGATCGCGCCGATGCCGAGCAGCAGCGAGGGCGCCAGCCGCGCCAGCGAAGGCGCGCTGGCATCGCGGCTGCCGACGATGGTGACGACGACCGGGATGAAGCCGATGATGAGCGACGTCACCGCGATCCCCGCCATCTGTACCGCGCTCGACAGCAGGATGTAGTAGAGCGTGTTGCCCAGCAGGCTGAGCCAGGCCAGCGCGATCCACTCGGTACGGCCGAGATGACGCACCAGCATCGGCCACCTGGGCACCAGCAGCGCCGCCGCGATCAGGCCATAGGCAAGATAGCGCCCGGCGGCGAGGTAGAGCGGGCCGAAGTCTCCCGCCAGTTCCGGCGCGAGGAAGACCAGCCCCCAGACCGCGCCGGCCGCTGCGCCGAACCCTACTCCGACAATCGTGTTCCGCGCGTCCGACACTGCTGACTCCGTCCAGAAAGGCGGCAGGTTGCAACGGTTGCCCGCGGGGGTCTTGTCCCCGTCTACGCCGGTTTTGACCGAGGCTCCGGCCCGGTCTCGCCCTGCGTCTCTGGCGGGCTCTCCGCGATCGCATCCTGCATCTGGCGGCGATAGGCCGCCGGCGGCAGCCCCGTGGCCTTGCGCAGGGCGCGCGTCAAGGCGCTCTGGTCGGAATAGCCGAAGCGATAGGCCAGTTCGGCGATGGAGCGATGCCCCGCGGCCAGCGCCTCGCGCACCCGCTTCAGGCGCAAGTCGGAAAGCCAGGCGCGCGGCGTGGTGTCCAGTTCCTGGCGGAACAGCTCGTGAAGGCGGCTGACGCCGACACCGGCATGGCGGCCCATCGCCGCGGCCGTCCAGTCCCGGCCCGGCTCGGCCTCCAGGGCCGCGAGCAGGGCGGCCAGCCGCAGGCGAGAGCGCGGCATGCCGCCTGCCAGCGTATCGAGGAACAGCGGTGCCCAGCGATCCACCATGGCCTGTGTCGTTTCCGCCGAGGCATCCTGCTGCGCGGCCATCAGCGCCATGAAGTCCACCAGCTTGCCCGCGGCAGGCGAGAGCGCGGTGTAGGGGCGCCGGATCAGCTCCTCGCGCAGGCGCGGGGCCAGCGCCTCGGGGTCGAGGTCGAGAATGAACGAACGGTTCGGCACCGCGCTCACCTGGTCGTGGAGCGTGTCGCTTTCGACGAAGGCCATGTCCCCGCGCAGGATCGCCGCGCCGCGCGTACCGATCTCCATCGACAGCGCGCCTTCCAGCGGCAGCACGATCTGCGCGAAGCCGTGCCGATCGGTCGTGCTGTCCGGGCCGTAGCTGCGCATGTCCAGGGAAAGGGTCGGTGGCGGCGCCATGCCCCCGTCTACCACCGATCGCCGCCCCGGCGACAGACAGTTTCGCTATCGGGACTGGCGGGCGGCTGGCGGGCGGGGCGCTGGCCGTGCGCAGGAACTGGCAGGTGCAAGGGTTGAAACCGGCTGGCAAGGTCGTGTAAGGGGCCGCCATTCGCAAGGAGCCCGGTGAGAATCCGGGTGGCTATTCCGGCCGCCGATCCGCCGGACAATCTCGCATGACTTCCTTCATTCAGCACCGGCACTGCCGGCGTCATGCGCAATTGCGGACTTTTTCCATGTCCAATGCTCTCACCCGCTATCGGCGGCAGTGGTTCAGCGACGCCCCGACGGCGCGCCGCGACGTGCTTGCGGGGATCGTCGTCGCCCTCGCGCTCATTCCCGAGGCCATCGGCTTCTCCATCATCGCCGGGGTCGACCCGCGCGTCGGCCTCTATGCCTCGGTGGCGATCGCCATCGTGATCTCCATCACCGGCGGCCGCCCGGCAATGATCTCGGCCGCGACGGCCGCGGTGGCCGTGCTCATCGGCCCGCTGGTGCGCGATCACGGCCTCGAATATCTCTTCGCGGCAACGATCCTCATGGGCCTGTTCCAGATCGTCGCGGGCCTGTTGCGGCTCGACCTGGTGATGCAGTTCGTCTCGCGCTCGGTAATTACCGGCTTCGTCAACGCGCTGGCGATCCTGATCTTCATGGCGCAGCTGCCCCAGCTGACCCATGTGGGCTGGGAAACTTACGCCATGGTCCTGGGCGGGTTGGCGATCATCTACCTGTTCCCGCGCCTGACCCGGGCCGTGCCGTCGCCGCTGGTGGCGATCCTGGTGCTTTCGGCCATCGGCATCGCCATGGGCCTGCCCGTGCACACGGTGGGCGACATGGGCCGCCTGCCCGAGGGCCTGCCGAGCTTCGCGCTGCCGCAGGTTCCGCTGACGCTGGACACCTTGCGCATCATCCTGCCCTATTCGCTGACGATGGCCGCCGTCGGCCTGCTGGAATCGCTGCTGACCTCGCAGATCGTCGACGACATGACCGATACCGACAGCGACAAGCGCCGCGAATGCGCGGGCCAGGGAAGCGCCAATATCGTGGCCGCCCTGTTCGGCGGCATGGGCGGCTGCGCCATGATCGGCCAGTCGGTGATCAATGTCAGCTCGGGCGGACGCGGACGGCTTTCGACGTTCGTGGCCGGCGCCTTCCTGCTGTTCCTCCTGGCGGTGCTCGGCCCCTGGGTCGGCCGCATTCCCATGCCGGCGCTGGTCGCGGTGATGGTAATGGTCTCGATCGGCACGTTCAGCTGGGCCTCGATCGCCAACTTGCGCCGCCATCCGCCGACATCCTCGGCGGTCATGCTGGTGACGGTCGTGGTCGTCGTCGCCACGCGCGACCTGTCACTGGGCGTGCTGGCGGGGGTCCTGCTTTCGGGCGTGTTCTTTGCGGGCAAAGTGCAGCGCATGTTTGCGGTGGAGCGGGCGCTTTCCGCCGATGGCACGCATGCCACGTACCGCGTCACCGGGCAGATATTCTTCGCCTCGGTCCAGCGCTTCACCCGCGCGTTCCAGTCCGAGAGCGAGGCCTCGCACGTCCTTATCGACGTTTCGGCCGCGCATTTCTGGGACATCTCGGGCGTCGGCGCGCTGGACAAGGTGGTCGCCCGCCTTCGCAGGGAAGGCCGCAGCGTGGAGATCGACGGCTACAACCGGGCCAGCGCCGATATCGTCGACCGATTCGCCCTGCATGACAAGACCGGCTTCGAGACCGGCGCGACGCCGCATTGACGATGAAGCTCCGGGACTGCCTCGCGCCGTCCCGGAGCGCGTGGCACCGTTCAGCCGGTGCCTGCCGTATCGCTTCCCGTGCGGATCAGAAGTGGCCCGAGCAATAGGCCAGCAGCAGGATGATGGGGATCGGAACGCCGATCAGCCAGAGAAGTCCCGAACGCATGGTTTTTCCTTTCCAATTGTTCGGGAAACAATCCACGGAAGCAGCCGCGGTTCCCGTCAGGACGCGGCCGGGGCACCCTCTTCGGCGGGCTGGAACTGCATCGGACCGCGCATCCCGAGACGCTCCGAGACGATCGTGGGCACCAGGGCCTGCCCCGCCACGTTGACCGCCGTGCGGCCCATGTCCAGGATCGGGTCGATCGCCAGCAGCAGCCCCACGCCCTCCAGCGGCAGGCGCAAGGTGGAGAGCGTGAGCGTCAGCATGACGACGGCGCCGGTCAGGCCGGCCGTGGCGGCCGATCCGATCACCGAGACGAAGACGATCAGCGCATAGTCGGAAAGTTGCAGCGGCACGCCGTAGAACTGGGCCACGAAGATCGCCGAGATCGCGGGATAGATCGCCGCGCAGCCGTCCATCTTGGTGGTCGAGCCCAGCGGTACGGCGAAAGCGGCATAGGAGCGCGGCACGCCGAGGCGCTCCGTCACTTCCTCGGTCACCGGCATGGTGCCCACCGAGGAGCGCGAGAGGAAGCCGATCTGGATGGCCGGCCAGGCTACCGAGAAGAACCGGATCGGGTTGATGCCGTGAATCAGCAGCAGGATCGGGTAGACGGCCAGCAGGACGATCGCGAGGCCGATGTAGACCGCGCCGGCAAAGGCGCCGAGCGCCGAAAGAGCATCCCATCCATAGCTCACCACGGCATTGGCGATCAGCGCGGCGGAGCCCAGTGGGGTCAGCGCGATGAGCCAGCGCAGCATCTGGCGCAGCACGAGGTTGGCGGACGTCATGAAGGTCAGGAACGGTTCCGCCTTGTCACCGATGCGCACGGCAGCGGCGCCCACCGCCACGGCCGCGATGATGATCTGCAGGACGTTGAACGAAACGGCGGTTTCCGGGCCGTCCGCCTCGATGGTGGTCGATGCGGTGATGCCCAGGTAATTGGCGGGGACCAATCCTTTCAGGAAGTCCAGCCAGCCGCCCACCGCCTTGGGGACTTGCGCGGCGCCGGCATCGACGCTGGCGTGAAGGCCGGGCTGGATCGTCAGGCCCAGGGCTATGCCGATGAGCACGGCGATCAACGCGGTGATCGCGAACCACAGCAGGGTCTCGCCCACCAGCTTCACCGCATTGTCGAGCCCGCGCAGCGCCGCGACGGAGGCGATGATGGCGGTGAAGACCAGCGGCGGCACCAGAGTGCGCAGCAGCTGGACGAAGATCTGGGCGATCGTGTGGAATGTCTCGCTCGCACCGCTGGCCAGCGCACTGTCGGCACCCAGTTGCCGGACCACCAGTCCCGCGCCGAGGCCGACGACCATGCCCAGCATGACCTGAGTCCCGAAACCGGGAAGCCATAACCGTTGGGAGCGCGGGGAATTCGACATTCGCTTACTTTCGTTACCGGCTTGCCGCCACTGGCCTGCTTCGCCGGTGCGGGCCATCGGCGGTGCTGGCCGGAAGGCCCGGGCCGCAGCCCATTTCGTCGCTTGCGGCGCATCCTGCAAGGGCAGGCGGCCGCAAACTGTCGATCCGGGCGCTCGCACACTGCCCCTTCAATGTCAACTTAATCGGTAGACAATACGTCCGATCCGGCGTTCTCCGCCTCCATGCCGCGCGGCCATAACGTAAAGATAGACTTCCATAACTTTATGGTTTGGAATACTATAGCAATAACAAAGCAATAAGCGATTGCCCTTGCGCAATTCAAATTGGTCGAGAGCGTGATGGAGTGCCAATGCGCGACGCTTCCAATCCGTGCAGTCACCAGACCGGCAAAGCATTGATTGCGCGCTGTTCCTGCTTTCCTGAACCGGAAGGCCGGATCGCGCGTGTCCTGACCGTTTCTGTTCGCCTTTTTCCGCGCTGCGCGATTCTGAATCGCATGTGAAATCAAAGCAAGGAGGTGCCGAATGCGGGGCACGAAGTACGACGCCAGGAAGCACGACGCCAATATGCCGACAAGGGCATGGCTCTTCCTGCTGGGGGTGGTGGTCGTGGCCGCCGGGCTCTTCTTCACGATCGGCGGCGCGAAGCTCGTCAGTCTGGGGGGCAGCCTCTACTTCGTACTGGCCGGCCTCGCGCTGATGGTCTCGGGCGTGCTCATCGCGCGCCGCCGGCCGATCGGTGCACTGCTGTTCGGCGCAGTCTTCCTGCTGACGGTTCCCTGGGCGCTCTGGGAAGTGGGCTTCTCGTTCTGGCCGCTGATCTCACGCCTCCTGGCCATGGCCGTCGGCGCGACGGTGGTTGCGGTCTCCTATCCGCTGCTGCGCCGCGCTGCCGGGCTGGCTCCGGCGTGGAAACCCGCGCTGGGCGTGGCGGCGGTCGTCGGGCTTGCCTCGGCCGCGGGTTTTGCGGGCATGTTCGTGCCCCATGCGACCGTTGCCTTCTCGGGTCCGGAAGGCGCTCTGGTCCCGGTCGATCCCGCGCATGAGCAGAAGAACTGGGAAGCCTATGGCAACACCAGCGGCGGCAGCCGCTTCGCCGCGCTGGACCAGATCACCCGCGACAACGTGAAAAACCTCAAGGTCGCCTGGACCTACCGCACCGGCGACGTGGCCGTGAGCGACGGCAATGGCGCCGAGGACCAGGATACCCCGCTTCAGGTAGGCGATACCGTCTATATCTGCACGCCGCACAACAACGTCATCGCGCTCGACGCCGATACCGGGCGCGAGAAGTGGAAGGCGCGGATCGATGCGCGCGCTTCCGTCTGGAACCGCTGCCGCGGCCTGGCCTATTTCGATGCCAGGGCACCCCTTCAGCAGCCGGCGATGCCCGGATCGAGCCCGGTGACCGCCGTTACCGTGCCTGAGGGCGCGCCGTGCCAGCGCCGCATCCTGATGAACACCATCAATGCCGAACTGATCGCGCTCGATGCCGAGACCGGCAAGTTCTGCCCGGACTTCGGCAACGGCGGCCGCGTCGACCTCAAGGCCGGGCTCGGCGATGCGCCGGACCCGCAATATCAGCTGACCTCGGCGCCGACCCTGGCCGGCACTACCGTGGTCGTCGGCGGCCGCGTGGCGGACAACGTGCAGGTCGATATGCCGGGCGGCGTGATGCGCGGCTTCGACGTGGTCACCGGCCAGCTGCGCTGGGCCTTCGATCCCGGTAACCCGGGGATCACCGGCATGCCCGCACCGGGCCAGACCTATACCCGCTCCACCCCCAATGTCTGGGCGGCGATGTCCTACGATCCGGCGTCGAACACCGTGTTCATGCCGGTGGGCAGTTCCTCGGTCGATCTCTACGGCGTTCCCCGGAGATCGCTGGATCACCGGTACGGCGCCTCGATGCTGGCGCTCGATGCCACGACCGGCAAGGAGAAGTGGCACTTCCAGACCGTCCGCAACGACCTCTGGGACTTCGACCTGCCGATGCAGCCCAGCTTCATCGACTTCGCGGCCAAGGACGGGCGGACGGTCCCGGCGCTGGTCTTCGGCACCAAGGCCGGCCAGCTCTACGTGCTCGACCGCGCGACCGGCAAGCCGCTGACCGAAGTGGCCGACGTCGCGGTCAAGGCCGCGGATATTCCCAACGAGCCTTACGCGCTCACCCAGCCGCGTTCGGTGGGCATGCCGCAGATCGGCGTGGGCCCGCTGACCGAGGCGGACATGTGGGGCGCCACGCCTTTCGACCAGCTCCTTTGCCGCATCGCCTTCAAGGGCATGCGCTACGAAGGGCTCTACACCGCGCCGGGCACCGACAAGTCGCTCAGCTTCCCGGGATCGCTGGGCGGGATGAACTGGGGCGGGCTTTCGACCGACCCGACCACGGGCACGATCTTCGCCAACGACATGCGCCTGGGCCTCTGGGTGCGCATGGTCGCCCAGACCAAGGCGCAGGCGGGCAAGGCCGGCGCCGCGGGCGAGGCGATCAACACCGGCATGGGCAGCGTGCCGCTGAAGGGCACGCCCTATTCGGTGGTGAAGGACCGCTTCCTCTCCGCGCTGGGCGTTCCCTGCCAGGCCCCGCCCTTCGGCACGCTGACGGCGATCGACATGAAGACCCGCAAAGTGAAGTGGCAGGTCCCGGTCGGCACCGTGCGCGATACCGGCCCCATGGGCATCAAGATGGGCCTGCCGATCCCGATCGGCCTGCCGACCCTGGGCGGAACTCTGGCCACGCAGGGCGGCCTGGTCTTCATCGCCGGTACCCAGGACTACTACTTGCGCGCCTTCAACGCGGCGAACGGCAAGGAAGTCTGGAAGGCCCGTCTGCCCGTCGGCAGCCAGGGCGGGCCGATGAGCTACAAGTCGCCGCGGACGGGCAAGCAATATGTCGTCATCACCGCAGGCGGTGCGCGTCAGTCGCCCGACCGCGGGGACTACGTGATCGCTTATACCCTCAAGTAGCGGCTGGGGGCGGCGCCGGTCGTCGCCCCATATTCCTTCAAACGAAAGCAAGCCCGCGTCACGCAGGACGGCGGGGAGGAGGGGGCCTTGGCCCGACGCATCCAGACCTTGATTCGCCGTGCCGCCCGGACCACCGGGTTCGGGCTGCTTCTCGCCGCGCCGCTGGTCGCGCTTCCCGCTCATGCGGATGAGCCGGAAGCGCCGCAAACCGCCGGGCCGGTCGAACCCCCGGCCGCCGCCGAAAAGCCGGTCCCGCCGCCCGCCGGGCGCGAGACCCTCACGGGGGACTGGGGCGGCTTGCGCACCCGGTTGAAGCAGTCGGGCGTGACCTTTCGCGGCGACTACGTCTCGGAGACATTCTCGGCCGTGGATGGCGGAGAGCGCCGCGGCACCACGTACGTCCAGCAAGTCCGCATGGGTACGGATCTCGACATGGAGCGCCTGGCCGGCTGGCAGGGCGCCACCGTGCACCTGACCGTGAACGACCGGCGCGGCGTGGGCCTCTCTTCGGACTACGTGGGCAATCGCCTGCCGATCCAGGAGGCGGCCGGCGGCTATTACGCGCGCCTGACAGAGGCCAGCATCGAGCAGAGCCTGATGGGCGGCAAGCTCGACCTGCGGCTCGGCTATTTCGCCATGGGCAACGATCTGGGCGGCATGCCGATCGGCTGCAATTTCGTGAACGCGGCCTTCTGCGCCCATCCGCTTTCGATGTCCGGCGACAGCGGCTGGTACAACTACCCCAATGCCCGCTGGGGCGCGGCCTTGCGCTATCGGTTGCGGCCGGACCTGATCGTGCGCACCGGGCTCTACCAGGTGAACCCGCGCCTCAACGATCAGGACAATGCCTGGAACCCCTTCGCCGGCGGCACCATCGGCGTGCTCCTGCCGCTGGAGTTCGAATACGATCCCGGCGCGGCGAAAGGCAGCCGCGTCCTTCCCGGGCACTACAAGGTGGGCGGCTATTACGATACGTCTCGCGTCACCCGGCAGGGCGGCGGCGGCACCGTGAAAGGGCGCTACGGCTTCTATATCCTGGCGGACCAGATGATCTGGCGCGAGGGTGGGGGGCGGAGCGGCAGCAGCCGCGGCCTCTCGGTCTTCGGGCAGTTCACGGCCAATCCGCAGATCTCGGCGCAGATCACCCGCTGGTACGCGGGCGGACTGGTCAAGACCGGGACGTTCGCGGGCCGCGATGCCGACACCGTGGGGCTGGGCTTCACCCACGCCGTGGTCGATCCGCGCCTGCGCCGCCTTCATGTCGATACGGCGCCGGTGCCGGGCAGCTATGCCTCGCTGCCGGCAGGGGAAACGGCCATCGAACTGAGCTACGGCTTCCAGGCGAACCGCTGGCTGGTGGTGCGTCCGGACGTGCAGTACATTCTCGACCCGGGCGCGTTCAGCTTCCGCTCCACGGCGAATGCGCTCGCGCTCGGCTGTCAGGTGAGGATGCAGTTCTAGGCTTTCGGGCGGCCGCCTTTTCGCCGCGTGCGATGAAATCGATTCCTTGAGCGTTGGGCAGTGGATCGTCTGTCCGTCCCGCCACGTTCCACTATCAGCCGATGCAGAGCGCGCCCCCGCACCCCGGCCGGGGCCGGTCTCGGCATAGCAGAACGACACCAAGGAGAGCATCGATGAATCGGCGTGATTCGAACTTCGGCGGCCAGCAGTCCGGTGGTTACCGCAACGAAGACTCCGACTGGGAAACTCCCCGCCAGGCCAACCAGTGGCAAAGCGAATCCCCTCGCCAGACCGGCGGCTGGGGTAACGACGAAGACCAGCAGACCCGCTATTCCGAAGAGACGCGCCGCCGCCGCGCCACGTCCGCGGAGGACCTGGAAGGCCGCTATCGCAGCGATCCCCGCGACGAGTCCGGCTATCGAGCCGCTGGCCGCGACGGGGCGGGCTATCGAGAGGGCGGGCGAGCCGGCGGACGCTATGGTCGCGAGCGCGGCTACGGCGAACGCGCCTATGGCGACGACTACAGTCGGCGCGGCGGTGACCAGTCCTATCGCTTTTCGGGCGACCGCGGCGCGTATCCCAGCCGCGAATACGATGCCAGCGGCGGCAACGACTTCGCTAGCTTCACCAGCGAGGACTACGGCGGACGGGACTTTTCTGCCCGGCGCGGCGGTGGGGGCGGACTGAGCCCGAGCTTCAGCTACCGCCCGACGTTCGACACGTTCGGCCGCGGATATTTCGGCAGCCGCGGCTATGGCGAACAGGAAAGCGAAAGCCGCAGCCCGCGCGATTACGGCGAGTGGCGCGAATATGGCGAGGAACGCGGCTTCTTCGCGAAGGCCGGTGACGAGATCGCCAGCTGGTTCGGCGACGAAGAGGCCGCCCGCCGCCGCGAGGACGACCATCGCGGTCGCGGTCCTTCGGACTATACCCGATCCGACGAGCGGATCCGCGAGGATGTGAACGACCGCCTGACGCAGGACTGGCGTGTGGATGCCACCAATATCCGCGTCGTCGCCAAGGACGGCGAGATCACGCTGGACGGCACCGTGGGCAGCCGCAACGCCAAGCGCCGTGCGGAAGACCTTGCCGATGACGTCACCGGCGTGAAGCACGTCCAGAACAACTTGCGCGTCACCGGCGGCACGAACTGGACGGACACCGGCCAGGGGGCTTCGGTTCCCGGCTCGGCACGGACAGGTGCCACGGCCACGGGTTCGACCGCAACTGGTTCGACGACGACTGGTTCGAGCGCGAGCGGGCTAACCCCCACTTCGGGTTCGAGCACCACAGGTAGCTCTTCGTAAGCGATCACGACCGCTTGCGAAGGTTGGCCGCGGAGTTCCCCAGGGAACTCCGCGGCCTTTCCTTTGGGCCTGTGGGATGTGCGGCGGGCGTGGGAGGATCAGAGCCAGCGGGTATGGCGGAACCACGCATAGAGCGTGGCGCAGAGCACAGCGATCACGGTCAGCACCCCGAAATAGCCGTAGCGCATGTGCAATTCGGGCATGTTCTCGAAGTTCATGCCGTAGATGCCCGCAATCGCGGTGGGGACAGCCAGGATGGCGGCCCAGGCGGCGAGTTGGCGAGTGATCGTGCCCTGGCGCTGCGATTCCAGCAGGTGGCTCACTTCGAACACCGTCGTCAGCACTTCGCGCAGGCTGGCGACCATGGAATCGACGCGGCGCACATGATCGAAGACATCCGCGAAGTAGGGCCGCACCGCCGCATCCAGATAGGGCACGTCGAGGTGGACGAGCTTGCTGCTCACTTCCGCCATCGGCCCCAGCACGCGCTGGAACCGGATCAGTTCGCGGCGCAGGCCGAACAGGCGCATCACGTCCTCGCGGTCGAGGAAGGCGTCGAGCGCGCGCTTCTCGATCTCCAGCACGTTTTCCTCGATGGTCTCGACGATGGGGAGGTAGCCATCGACGATGAAGTCGAGAATGGCGTGAAGGACGTAGTCGACGCCATTGGAGAGCAGGGTGGGCGCGGCCTCCAGCTGGGCGCGCAGCTCGGTATGGGCCCGCGCGGAACCGTGGCGGACCGAGATCACATGGTGCTTGCCCACGAACACCGAGGTTTCCCCATAGACGATCTCGTCGCCTTCGAGGTGAGCGGTGCGGGCGATGACGAAGAGCTGGTCGCCATAGATATCGACTTTGGGCAACTGGTGCGCCTTCAGCGCATCCTCGACGGCCAGGGGATGGAGGCCGTAGGTCTTCTGGACCGCGCGCAGTTCGGCTTCGGTCGGCTCATGCAGGCCGATCCAGACGAAGTCCTCGCCCTGGCCCTGGGGCCGGTCCTGGATCGGCGGGCAGTTTTCGAGCGAGACCGGCTCGGCGGGGTGGCCCTGGCGATAGAGGCGGGCGGCAATGACGGACATCGGGGCGTTTTTCCGGAATTCTGGTGACTTCGCCGATTACGATAGCGGCGGGGGGAAGGCATGTCCTGCCTTATCGAATGCCGTCCGCGGCGGCGTCCCGGCGCAGGGGAGCCGTGGGCGGGACGGGCCTGCCCATGTTCGGAACCCGCTTGCGCCTCAACGCATTTCCCGCTGCCGTTCGGTATGCTGGCGCGCGGCGCTGCCCTTGCCGTCGGCGATGAGCGACTGGAGATCCAGCAGCGCGCGGCCGGTGGCCATGCCGCCGTTGCAGGCGATGTAGCGCGGCTCCCAGAGGGGGGCGAACTTCTCCTTGTAGTTCCGCAGGCCTTCGAAGCCATAGAAGGCCTCGCCGTGGCGGAACAGCATCCCGGCGGCCCGCGCCCAGGTCGGCGCGAGGCGGCGGGCCTCGATGCCGGAGAGCGGCGCAAGGCCGAGGTTGAACCAGGCGTAGCCTTCCTGCCGGCCCCAGAGCATGAGACGGGTGAACAGGAAGTCCATGCAGCCATAAGGTACCTCGGCGCGGTGGCGCATGAGGTCGACCGAGAGTTCCTGCCGCCCCGCCGTCTTCCAGAGATTGGCGAAAGCGACGATCCGGCCCGCGCAGCGGACCACGGCCACGTCGCAGCGGGCGATATAGGCCGCATCGAAGCGGCCGACGCTGAAGGCTTTCTCGCGCTGGCCTTTCGCGCGCAGCCACTCGTCCGAAACCGCGCCAAGCTCGGCCATGAGGCCTGGCACGCGGGCGACGGGGACGATGGCGAATTCGGCGCCCTCGCGCTCGGCGCGGCGCATGGCATGGCGCAGCGGCCGGGCGGCAGGGCCTTCGAGGCCGAAGCGGGTGAGGTCCACGCGGGCTTCCTCGCCGTATTTCATCAGCTGCAGGCCCATGTCGATGGCGATGGGCAGGACTTCGGGCGTGACCTGGTAGAGCAGGACGCGGCCCTGGTTGGCGTCCGCCCGCTCGCGCAGGCGCCAGAGCAGTTCGGGCCAGTCCGCCGGATCGCCCACGGGGTCTCCCATGACGATCCAGGAATGGCCCTGGACCTGGTACATCAGCATGCTGCGATTGTCGGGACCGGCCAGGAACAGCTTGTCCCCGGTGAGCGCCAGCATCGATTCCGAGCGGGTGGCATGGCGGAGTGCGGCGTCGACGTCGACCGCGACTTCATCCGGCAGGCGTGCCCGGCGCGAGGGGCGCAGGAAGGCGAGCAGGACCGAGGCGCACATCAGCACCGCGACGGCGAAGCTGGTGCGCAGATAGCGCGAAGCGTCGCCGGACCAGGCGAACTTCCACCAGAGGCTGCCGCGATAGGCGGGGAAAGTCTGGGCGAAGTAACCGATGACGATGGCCAGCGCGATCGTGGCGACCATCGCCAGGATCCAGTTGGCGCTCATCACGTCGGCCGTCAGCGCGGTCCGCCGCCAGAAGCCCTTGCGCGCCAGTTGCAGGATACCGGCCACCGCCAGCAGGGTGAGCGCTTCCTCCCAGTCCAGGCCCTTGATCAGCGAGAAGGCGGCCCCGGCCAGCAGCAGCGCGCGGGTGAGCAGAAAGGCCGCGTCCAGCCGGCGATAGAGCGCGGGGGCCAGCAGCAGCAGCAGCGTGCCCACCAGGCTGGCGGCGATCTGCGAGGCTTCCACGAAAGGCAGCGGCACGATGCCGCGGATGTCGGCCATGCGCTCGGGCAAGGCGGGGGTCGCGCCGGAGAGCAGCAGGATGGCGCCGCCCAGGAACACCAGCAGCGCCAGCGCGCGCGGGGCCAGGCTGACCATCATCGTCTCCCCCGCCTTCAGCGCCAGCACCGCGGGGCGGCGCCAGCGGGCATGTTCGTGGCGGACCAGCAGGACCATCGCGAAGGCCAGCGGCAGGAGATAGTAGACAATGCGGTAGACCAGCAGCGCGGCCACCAGTTCTCCCGCCGGGATCTGCGGGCAGAGCGCGACTACGGTGGCTTCGAACACGCCGAGGCCGCCGGGAACGTGGCTCACCAGCGCGATGACGATGGCCAGGACGTAAGCGAGCAGCAGCGGCGGATAGAGCGCGATCGGCGCGTGAGGGAGCAGGACGTAGAGCGTGCCGCAGGCGGCGGCGATGTCCGCCAGGGCCACCAGGGTCATCCGTGCGATCGCTGCCGGGGGCGGCAGGTGCCAGCGCCGGGCTGTCAGCGCGCCGGCCGACAGCAGTACGAGCAGCCCGGCACCCACGGCATGCTGGACGCCCAGCGGAAGGACGTGCTCGGCCACGACCAATGGCCGGCGATGGACCAGCAGGGCCAGCGCGCCGGAGGCCAGCACACCGGTCCAGAACGTGATCCCTGCAATGGCGGTGACGCGGGCGACTTCGCCGGTGCCCAGGCCTTTGGTGCCGTAGATGCGCAGGCGCGCGGCGGCGCCGGTCAAAAGGCCGAAGCCGAGGTTGTGGCTGAGGGTATAGCTGGTGAACGAAGCCAGCGCGGCCGTGCGATAGGGCAGCGGCCGGCCGATGGTGCGCAGGGCCATGACATCGTAGACGGTGAGCAGCAGGTAGCTCGCCCCGGTCAGCCCCAGTGCGGCGGCGAAGCGCCATGCGGGGATGGCGCGCGCGGTGCGGACCAGCGCTTGCAGGTTCAGCGACATGGCCAGCCGGTGCAGGCAGATCGCCGCCAGCGCCAGCACGAAAGCGGCCACGGCGAGCTGCGCGGGGATCGCCAGGCGGCGGGCCAGCGGCTGGAGGTGGGCGAAGCGGCGTCCGAGCGCCTGCAGGGTGCCGCCCGCGCTCATGACCGGCGTGTCCATGTCTGCGACTTGCAGATCAACCCGTGCAGGATGCAGCCACTGATCTTGAGGTGCGCCGGATCGGGCTGGCGAATGCGGGAGAAGAAGCTCTCGCCCATGTCCGGCACGAAGACCTGCCCCTGCCAGCCGCCGTCTTCCTCGCGGTGGTAGTCGCGCAGGAGCTGGGTGCCGACGAGATGGCCGACGCCGGCATCCGTGGCATCGGCCACCGCCGCGCCGCCGACCCAGGTGACCGTGCCGCACAGCATCGCCCCGCAAGGCGCGACCGAGACTTCCACGTCGCCGCGGGGATTGAGCCAGCGGCCGTAGGGGCTGATGGTATTGACCGGCCGGGCCGGGGCAGTGGCGGCCAGCGCGCCGATCAGCAGCGGCGCGAGCACCGGCAGGAAAGCGCGCAGGCGGGGACGCGGCAGGGTGCGCTGCAGAGCGCTCCGCAAGGCGCGGGTGAACGAAGTCATGGGGCGATCTCCGCGCCGCTCGTGAGGCGCTTGGCGAATATGCGACCGGGGCCGAAATGCGCGGCCAGGGCGCCGCGGATCGCAGCGAACAGGCGGTCGGCATCTTTGTCGAGGTAATGGTCGCCGGGCAGGACGATCTGCGTCAGGCGCGGCAGGTGAAGCAGCGGGCAGAGGCTGTCCGGCTCGTCGCGGCCATGGATACAGACGACGGGAACCCAATCCAGCTTCATGGCGCTGGGCAGGGCAGGCGCGTCGGGCGGCGTGCGGTCCAGCCATTCGAGCGGCGAGACGCGCAGGAACACGGTGCGCGTGGGCACCGTCAGCACCACCATCGCGACATGGCGCCGCACGTCGGCGGGAAGATGCTCCAGCCCAACATGAACCATGTCGGAGCCGAACGACTGGCCGAGCACGATCACGCGGTCGGCATGGCCCAGCGTCATGGCGCGGTGGATGGCCTCGGCCAGCATGGCGGAAACCTCGGCGGGCGTGCGGCGGACCTTGAAGTAGGTGAGCGAATTGACCGAGACGGTGGCCAGGCCGTGATCCGCGAGGCGGGTGGCCAGTTGCCCGCCCAGCCCGGCGCGCGGCCCCATGTCGCCCGAGAGCAGGACGGCGGCATAGCGCTCGCCCTTGACCGTGCCGGCGCTTGCTGCCGGCAGGTCCGCGAAAGGGCTGGCGTTCCAGGCGCCGAGCCATCCGAGCCAGGCGGCCAGCACGGCCGCGGCGACGATGACCACCGCGGCCAGCCAGGCGGCGCGGCGCCGCGACCGACGGGGTGCTGTTCCTCTCATGCTGCCAGCCTTTTTCATGCTGCCGGTCTGGGCGCGCGGACCTTGCCGCAGCGTGGAGCAAACATGGACTTTCCTTAATGTGACTCCGGCACGCCGTGCTGCGATAATGCAGGGCAAGGGTGTAGCTTGCGGTCAGTCTCGTACTGGCGCCGAGGATCGTGCCGCTTCATGTTCGTTTCGCCCATCTCCCCTTTCCTTGCCGGCAGGCCCGGCTGCATGTCCTGCTGTGACCGAGCGGCTTTGGGCCAGGCGGCTTCCGGCCAAGCGGCTTTGGGCCAAGCGGCTTTGGGCCAGGAGGCTTTCGCGTGAGCGAGGCGCAGGACCTGGGCAGTCGCCGCAGGACGCGGATACTCAGCCTGTTGCCGATGCTGGGCGCGCTGCTGGCCGTGACCGGCGCGCTGACCTGGGGCGACATCTGGGCGCAGCGGCACTTCGGCCTGATCGGCCAGACCCTGCCCCATCCCCATGGCACGCTTTCGGCCGAGGGCTGGCGGCAGGTGCTGGACTTCACCGCGGACCCGGTGCCGGGGCCGCAGCCGGGGCTGGTCGTCACCAGCGTGCGGTCGCGCGGCTATGCCGAGAAGGCGGGGCTGGCGGTGGGTGACTGGATCGAAAGCGCCGACGGCCACGAACCGCCGAGCCTGCAGGCCCTCGCCGAGGAGTTGTCTGAGCGCGGACAACGGCCTATTCACCTGAAGGTAGTGCACCAGGGCGCGGTCCGCACGATCGATCTTGCCCGGGAGCCGGAGCCGCAAGGGCTCTGAACCGCGATGTGAAGGGGCCGGGCGAAGAAATGGGTCACAAGCTGCTGGTCGTCGAGGACGACGACGCCACGGCGACCTATATCGCCAAGGGCATGGCCGAGGAGGGCTTCGTGGTCGATCGGGCCGCGAACGGGCGCGATGCGCTGTTCCTGGCCAGCGACGGGACTTACGATGCCATCGTGCTGGACCGCATGATCCCGCAGATGGACGGCATGTCGGTACTGGGCGCCCTGCGCGCAGGCGGGATCGAGACGCCGGTGATCGTGCTGTCGGCCCTGGGATCGACCGATGACCGCGTGGCGGGGCTCACCTCCGGCGCGGACGACTATCTCACCAAGCCTTTCGCCTTTGCGGAACTGCTCGCCCGGGTGCGCCTGCTGGTGAAGCGCAGCGGCGGGCAGGCGGCGGTTGAAACCCGGCTGGCCTGCGGCGATCTGGAAATGGATCTGCTGGCCCGCAAGGTGCGGCGCGGCAGCCGCGCCATCGATCTCCAGCCGCGCGAATTCCGCCTGCTCGAATACTTCCTGCGCCATGTCGACGAAGTGGTGACGCGCACCATGCTGCTGGAGGCGGTGTGGGACTATCACTTCGATCCCGGCACCAATGTCATCGACGTGCATGTCAGCCGCTTGCGCCGCAAGCTGGATGAGGACGGTGCGGCCCCGCTGCTGCACACCGTGCGCGGGGCGGGGTACCGCCTGGGACTGGCGGCTTGACGGGCGGCCTGACGGGCGGCGGGGTCGCGCCCGCGCGCCTGCCGCGCTTCCTGCGCTCGACGACGTTCCGCCTTTTCGTTCCGGTCGTGCTGTTCCAGCTCGTCGCCACCGGCGGGGTGCTGACTTTCGTATGGATCGCCGGTCAGCAGAGCGTGCGGGACGAGCAGCGGGCGCTGGTCCAGGAACTGCGCGACGACTTGCTGGACACTTATCAGGACGGCGGATCGGCGGCGCTCCAGGCGAATGTCGAGCGGCGGCTGCGCAGCGAGGGCCGCCGTGCGCCGGTCCTGCTCCTGGCCGACCGCGACGGGCGCAGCCTGGTGGGCAATCTTTCGGCCCTGCCGCCGCCCGATCCCGAGGCGGGCGGCCAGTTCGAGACCGTGCTCTACCGGAGCGACAGCGCCCAGCCGCTGAACATGGCGCTATCCGAGACGCGGCTTGCGGACGGCACGATCCTGCTGGCCGGAATCGAGATCGGGCGCGACCTCAAGCTGCAGCACAGTTTCGAGCAGGCGCTGTTCGCGGCGCTGTTCCTGGCCCTGCCGCTGGCGATGCTGGTGGCGGTCCTGACCTCGCGGCTGGTGGGCCAGCGCGTCCACGACATGGCGCAGACCGCGCACCGGGTGGGCAGCGGCGCTTTCGACGCCCGCGTGACGCTGGACGGTTCGGGCGACGCTTTCGACGAGCTTGCCGGCGAGATCAACGCCATGCTCGCGCGGATCGAGACGCTGGTGGGCGAGCTGCGCGTGGTGGCGGAAGGGTTGGCGCACGACTTGCGCTCGCCCGTCACGCGGCTGCGCGCGGTGCTGGAACAGGCGGCGCTGGAGGCGCGCGATCCCGCAGCCGAGGCTGCCATGCAGCGCGCCTTGACCGAGGCGGATACGCTCACCCGCATTCTCACCACCGCGCTCCAGATCGGCCGTGCGGAAGCCGGTATCGGCCGCGAGCGCTTCGAGCAGACGGAAGCGGGCGATTTCCTCGGCGATCTCGCGGCGCTCTACGAGCCTTATGCCGAGGACGCGGGCTTCGTGCTGCGGGCCGAGGTGCCGGTGGGGCTCACCGTGCTGCTCCACCGCGAATTGATGAGCCAGGCGCTCGGCAACCTGGTCGACAATGCCGTCAAATATGCCGAAGGCGGCAGCACCATCGCGCTCTTTGCCCGGCGGCGCGAGGGACAGGTCGTGCTGGGCGTGCGCGACGATGGGCCGGGGATCCCGGAAGCGCGGCGCGAGGCGGCCTTGCAGCGTTTCGGCAGGCTCGATCCCAGCCGCGCGGTCGCCGGCTCGGGGCTTGGGCTGGCGCTGGTCGAGGCCGTGGCGAAGCTGCATGGCGGGCGCGTCGAACTGGCGGAAACGCCGGGCGGTGGGCTGGAGGTCCGGCTCGGCATTCCGGCCTGACGCCGATCTCCGCGCCCTTCAGACCGTTTCCAGTTCGCGCTCCCGTGCCGGCGTTGCCGGGCCGCCGCCCGGCGTCGCGGTGACGCGGCCGGTGCGCTCCAGCTTGCCCCAGCCGATGCCCTTGCCGGCGAAAGCGGCGCTTACCGCGCGGATCACCACGCTATACATGAGCTGGCGGTAGACGAAGCGCTGCGCCAGCAGCAGCAGCGGCCGGAAGCGCTCGCGGCGGGTGTCGAGCCGGTAGGCGATCCAGCCGCAGGCGAGGTCCACCAAGGTGAAGGCCAGCCAATAGGCGCCCATGCGCAGCACGTCGGTCTGGGTCTGGGCCCAGCCGTGCTGCGAGACGCGCAAGGCGGTGCCGGCGATCGAGATCAGCAGGGCAAGGTCGATGGCGGGCGAGATCACCGCGAAGACGATCTGGAACAGCCAGGCCTGCGGCATGCCGATGAAGGCGAGGCCGGAAGGACGGCCTTTGGCCAGGGTGCCGCGGTGCTTCCAGAGGCACTGAAGCGTGCCGAACGACCAGCGGAAGCGCTGCTTGGACAGCGCGCGGAAGCTCTCCGGCGCTTCGGTCCAGGCCACGGCGTCTTCGTCGTAGGCGATCTTCCAGCCCTTGCGCTGGATGGCGATGGTGAGGTCCTGATCCTCCGCCAAAGTGTCCTCGGGATAGCCGCCGACATCGTCGAGCGCTTCGCGGCGCCAGGCGCCGACCGCGCCGGGCACGACCATGATCGCGTCCAGCCGGGTCAGCGCGCGGCGCTCCAGGTTCTGCGCGGTGACATATTCCACGCCCTGCCAGCGGGTGACGAGATTCACGCGGTTGCCCACTTTGGCATTGCCCGCGACCGCGCCGATGGCGGGATCGGCGAACCAGCGCACCAGGCGCGAGATCGTCTCGCGTTCGAACTGGGTATCGGCATCGAGCGCCACGATCACGCCGCCGCGCGCATCCTTCAGCGCCCGGTTGAGCGCCGCGGCCTTGCCGCCGTTGACCAGGGTGAGCAGTTCGACGCGGGGATTGCTGGCGAAAGCCTCGCGGACGATGGCGCTCGTCCGGTCCTTCGATCCATCGTCGGCGACGATGATCTGGAGCTGGCGATAGTCGCTTTCGAGCACGCGCCGCACCGAGGCCTCGATCACGCGCTCCTCGTTGAAGGCGGGAATGATGACGGTGACGAGCGGATCGCAAGTGTCCTCCGGCGCGGCCATCGGCTGCGGACGGCGCAGCAGGCTTGCCAGCGAGGCGAGGCCGATCGAGCGCAGCACGCCCAGCGAGATCGCGAAGAAGAACGTCCAGTTGAGCGCCACCAGGATCGCCGCCAGCGCGCCGAACAGCGCCACGTCGGCGCGAACGGCGGCCAGGTCCACGCCGTCGACCTTGGGCATCACCGCATCGTGCGAAAGGCCGGCAAGCGTGGAGACGGGCACGAACGTGTAGCCGTCCTGCTTCAGGCGCTCGATGATGACGGGCAGCGCCGCCACGGTCTGCGAACGGTCGCCGCCGCCGTCATGCAGCAGGATGACGTTCTCCGAACGGTCGGGCGAGGCGGATTCCACCTGCGCGATCGTGCTGTCGATCACATGCTGCACGCCGGGGCGCTTCCAGTCGTCCGGATCGACGTGGAGGCCGACCACCGTATAGCCGCGGGCGTGGGCGATGGCCGCCGGCACCAGTTCGTCGGCGGTGGTGGGCTCCGCGTCTCCGAAATAGGGCGCGCGGAACAGGCGCGTGGAGCGGCCGGTGGTGGCCTCTACCAGGCGCTGCGTGGCGTTGAGTTCCAGGCCGATGCCGGTCGCGGCTTCCTCGGCCATGTTCGGGTGCGTGTAGCTGTGGTTGCCGATCTCGTCGCCGTCGTCGGCGATGCGCTTGATGAGGTCGCGGTTGGTCAGCGCGTTTTCGCCCACGACGAAGAACGTGCCGGGGACGTGGTACTGTTCGAGGATCGAGAGGATGCGCGGCGTCCAGGTGGCGTCCGGGCCGTCGTCGAAGGTAAGGGCGACTTTCTTCGGCAGGGCGCCGATCCGGTGGACGACGTAAGGCGTGGGCAGGCGGGTGTAGCTTTCCGCCGAGATCATGCCGGTGGCCGCATCGAAATCGACCGTGCGGCTGCCTTCCTGCGGGGTGGCGGTCACGTCGAGGATCTCGCCCTGGCCTTCCACGTCGACATTGGCGGCCTGGACAAGGCGGGTGAGGTTCGGCCGCGTGCCGGTGCGCCAGGCCTTGACCGTGTTCCAGAAGCCGGGATCTTCGGAGCCGAGGCGCCAGAGCGCGATGTCGCCCACGCCCAGGCGCGAGAGGACCTGCATCTCGTTCCAGGTCGCGGCCGCATCCAGCATCCACACGTCGTGGCGGTGATCCTGGCCGTCCTGCGGATCGTCATAGGAATAGCCGGCATTGCCGCTCATGGCGTCGTACTGCGGCGGCGCGCCGCTGTCGTGCGCGTCGAGCCAGGCTTCCTCCACCGTCATGCTGTCGGCTTTGCCGTCGTGCCAGTTGTAGGCGTATTCGCCCAGAGCGACGATCGCCTTGCCGCGCGGCAGTCCGGCCAGGGCATGGGAGACCTTCTGCGCGAACCACGGGTTCGAGGCGATCGGGCCGGGCGTGCCGCCCTGCCAGTGCTCGTCATAGGCCATCAGCACCAGCCGGTCGGCGACTTGCCCGAAGGCGCGCATCGACCATTCGGGATTGTCGATCGGCATGGTGACCGAGACGATCCGGTGCTTCGGCGCCAGAACCGCGCGCAGTTCGCTCAGGAAGAGGCGCAAGTTGGGCAGGCTGGCGCTGGGCATGGTTTCGAAATCGACCATGACGCCGGCGGCCGAGGTCCGGTCGAGATAGGCGGCGACTTGCGTTTCCAGCGCGCGGCGGCGGACCGGGCGGGCGAGCAGGGCGGCGGTGGCATCGCCCTGCCAGTCACCGTCGACGGTGTTCTGGAGCACCGGCACCACCAGCGGGCGGTGGAGCGCGGAGGAAAGGATGTGCTTCAGGCGCGCATCGTCGTCGACCTTGAGAGCGCCGGTCGCGTCTACGGAGAGGGTTGCCGGGGCCACCCAGTCCAGCCGATCGATATGGCGTTCCAGCGACGTGGCGCTGTCGTCGCTCCAGGGCGTGTAGAAGCCCACCGTGATCGGCTTTGCACCGGGCGTCGGGGTCTGGACGGCGGCCTTGCCGAACAGGAACTTGCGTGCGCTGCGGGTGAGGTGGCCGATCTGCGCGCGGAACGGCAGGGGGGAGGCATGTTCGTAAGCGATGGGCAGCGGCGGCGGGGCCGGTACGCTGGCCACGGTCGTCGCGAAGACGACGCAGGCGGCGATCGCCAGCAGCAGCGCCAGGAACGACAGGCGGCGGACCCGGACGCGCCGGTTTCCGGTGGGGTCGAAGAAAACAGGTGCTGCCACGGCGTGCCTCACGAAGTTCCGGGCGGCGTGGGGGAACGCCGCCCGGAGGCTCATTGGTCTTCTGGAAGGTGCGGCCCGGGAACCAGAGGCAATGACGAGGGTGCGAATGTCAAATTCGGTTCCCGGACCGCATGGCCGTTCTAACCCCGGCGGCATGGAGCCGGCGTGGAGGCAAGGTTACAAAAGATTCATGTTGCGGCGAGAAGGGGGCCAGCGCTCCCGGACCGCGTCCGGGAGCGCTGGCGGATCAGAACCGCTTCTTCTCGGTGACGTCGAGCTGGACGACGCGGCCGTCGTGGATGGTCAGGGCGATCTGGCCGTAGCGCAAGTCCTGCAGGGCCTCGCGGACTTTTGCGAGGCTTTCCTCGAGATTGCGCTCGGACTGGCTGTCGCGGGTCATCAGGCTTCCTCCGCCAGTGCAAAGGTCCGGGCCCGGCGTGCGGCGATGGCGACCGTCTGGCCGATCCCGGGCGGCGGCTCATGGGCATCCACGTCGATCTCGACGATCGTCTCGCTACCGTGGAGCCGTCCTTCGACGCGCCAGGCTCCGCCTTTGCGGAATACGTTGTCCACCAGCAGCTGCCCTTCGCCCCGGCCGCTGGCCGCGGTGACGATCTCGATGTCGTGCGGGCGGATGTGGCGGCCGTCGGGCAGGCGGTTGGTTTCGCCCACGAAGTGCGAGACGAAAGCGGTGGCGGGCTCCATGTAGACTTGCTCGGGCGTGCCGATCTGGTCGATCCGGCCGTGATCCATCACCACCACGCGGTCGGCGAGTTCGAGCGCCTCTTCCTGGTCGTGCGTGACGAAGATCGAGGTGAGCCCCATCTGCTTGTGCAAGTCGCGCAGCCAGCGGCGAAGGTCCTTGCGGACTTTGGCATCGAGTGCGCCGAACGGCTCATCCAGGAGCAGCAGGCTCGGTTCGATGGCCAGCGCGCGGGCGAGCGCCACGCGCTGGCGCTGGCCGCCGGAAAGCTGGCCGGGATAACGGTCGCCCAGCCCTTCCAGCTGGACCACGCGCAGCAGTTCCTGCGCGCGTTCCTTGATCTCCGCCTTGGCGGGGCGCAGCCTGGCCTTGCGCACGCTGAGGCCGAAGGCGATGTTGTCGGCCACGGTCATGTGGCGGAACAGCGCATATTGCTGGAACACGAAGCCGACATTGCGCTTGCCCACGGGAATGTCGGAAACGTCCTGCCCGTCGAAGTAGACATGGCCCTCGTCCTGGAACTCCAGGCCGGCGATGATGCGCAGCAGGGTCGTCTTGCCGGAGCCGGAGGGGCCAAGCAGGGCGATGAACTCGCCCGGCTGGATCTCCAGGTCGATGCCGTGAAGCGCCGGGTAGTTGCCGAAACGCTTGGTGATGTTCTGGACGCGGATCAATGGCTTGCTCCCGAGTGAAGGTCGAAGCGCCATTCGAGCACGCTCTTGAGGACGAGCGTGACGAGGGCGAGGGCGGCCAGCAGCGAGGCGACCGCGAAGGCTCCGACGAAATCGTATTCGTTGTAGAGGATCTCGACATGCAGCGGCATGGTGTTGGTCTCGCCGCGAATATGGCCGGAAACGACCGAGACCGCGCCGAACTCGCCCATGGCGCGGGCATTGCAGAGCAGCACGCCGTAGAGCAGGCCCCAGCGGATGTTCGGCAGGGTCACATGCCAGAAGGTCTGCCAGCCGTTCGCGCCCAGCGAGAGCGCGGCTTCCTCGTCGTCCTTGCCCTGCTCCATCATCAGCGGGATCAACTCGCGCGCGACGAAGGGGAAGGTGATGAACACGGTGGCGAGGATGATGCCGGGCACGGCGAAGATGATCTTGACGCCGTGCGCCGAAAGCCAGGGCCCCAGCAGGCCCTGCGCCCCGAACAGCAGCACGAAGATCAGGCCCGAGACCACCGGGGAGACCGAGAAGGGCAGGTCGATCAGCGTCAGCAGCAGGTTCTTGCCGGGGAAGCTGAACTTGGTGATTGCCCAGCTTGCGGCAAGGCCGAAGACCATGTTGAGCGGCACGCTGATCGCCGCGATGATGAGCGTCAGCCGGATCGCCGAGAAGGCGTCGGGGTTGGTCACCGCGTCCAGGAAGGGACGGATGCCCTGCTTCAGCGCTTCGCTGAACACCGCGACCAGCGGCAGCATCAGGAAGAAGGCCAGGAAAGTGAGGGCAAGGCCGATCAGCAGGACCTGTGCGGTCCGGCTCTCGGTGCCGGGAGCGTGCCGCCTCATGCGCCGAGCCTCCTGCGACGGATCGACTGGAGCGCGTTGAGCGTGAAGAGTACCGCGAAGGACACCAGCATCATGACCATGGCGATGGCCGTGGCGCCGTCGTAATTGTACTGTTCGAGCTGGGTGACGATCAGCAGCGGGGCGATCTCCGTGCGGCCGGGCATGTTGCCCGAGATGAAGATCACCGAGCCATATTCGCCCACGCCGCGCGCGAAGGCCAGCGCGAAGCCGGTGAAGAGCGCGGGCAGGATCGCCGGGAAGATCACGCGGGCGAAGGTCTGCGCCCGGTTCGCGCCCAGGGTCGCGGCGGCTTCCTCCACGTCCTTGCCCAGGTCGGCCAGCACCGGCTCCACCGAGCGGACCACGAAGGGCAGGCCGATGAAGATCAGCGCCACGGTGATGCCGATCGGCGTGAAGGCCACCTTGATGCCCAGCGGATCGAGGTACTGGCCGACCCAGCCGCTGGGCGCGTAAAGCGCGGTCAGGGCAATGCCGGCAACGGCGGTGGGCAGGGCGAAGGGCAGGTCCACCAGCGCGCTCACCACCCGCTTGCCGGGAAATTCGTAGCGCACCAGCACCCAGGCCACGAGCAGGCCGAAGACGGCGTTGACGAAGGCCGCGGCGATGGCGGTGCCGAAGCTCAGGCGATAGGCGGTGAGGGCGCGGGAGGAAAAGCCCACGTCCACGAAAGCGTGCCAGCCCATGCCGGCCGACTTCAGGAACAGCGTGGAAAGCGGGATCAGCACGATCAGGGAAAGCCAGGCCAGGCTGAACCCGAAGGTCAGCCCGAAGCCGGGCAACACGGAGGGCGCACGCCAGCTGGCCTTGCGCGTCGTCATGGATGGCATCTGCAGTGGCCTGCTCGATTTCTGGCGCGAAAGGCGCGGTTTACTTCTTGGTGTAGATGCGGTCGAACACGCCGCCGTCGTCGAAGAAGGTCTTCTGCGCCTTGGTCCAGCCGCCGAAGTCCTTGTCGATGGTGACGAGGTTCAGCTTCGGGAACTGCCCGGCGAACTGTTCCGCGATCTTGGGGTCGCTCGGCCGGTAGAAGTTGCGTGCGATCGCGACCTGGGCCTCGGGTGTGTAGAGATATTCGAGGTAGGCCTTGGAAACCGCTTCGGTACCGTGCTTCTTCGCATTGTTCGCGATCACGGCGACCGGCGGCTCCGCCAGGACCGAGATCGAGGGGACGACGATCTGGAACTTGCCGGCGCCGAGCTTCTTTTCGGCCAGCAGCGCCTCGTTCTCCCAGGCCAGCAGGACGTCGCCGATGCCGCGTTCGACGAAAGTGGTCGTGGCGCCGCGCGCACCGCTGTCAAGCACCGGAACTTGCGCGAAGAGGCGCTTCGTATACGTCTCGGCGGCGGCATCCGATCCGCCCGCCTTGCGGCCATAGGCCCAGGCGGCCAGGAAGTTCCAGCGCGCGCCGCCGCTGGTCTTGGGATTGGGCGTGATGACCTGCACGCCCGGCTTCACCAGGTCGGCCCAGTCGTGGATGCCCTTGGGATTGCCCTTGCGGACCAGGAACACGATGGTGGAGGTATAAGGCGCGCTGTTGTCGGGCAGGGCCTTCTGCCAGTCGGCCGGGAGCAGCTTGGCCTTGTCCGCGATCACGTCGATGTCATAGGCCAGCGCCAGGGTGGCGACGTCTGCTTCCAATCCGTCGATGATGGCGCGGCTCTGCTTGCCCGATCCGCCGTGGCTCATGCGGAAGGTCACATCCTGGCCGGACTTCTTCTTCCAGTAGGCGGCGAAGGCCGGGTTCACGGCCTGGTAGAGTTCGCGGGTGGGGTCATAGGAGACATTGGTGATCTCCACCGCATTGCCCGACTTGCCGCCGGAGCAGCCCGCCAGAGAGGCTGCCAGTGCCGTTGCGGCGGCCACCGAAATAAACAGGCGGCGATTGAGGGTTCCGGCTTTCATCGTGTCATGTCTCCCGTCAGAAGGCGCATTGCCTAAACTCAATCGATTTGGTTGACATTAAATATGTATTTGCAGGGTGGCAAGTCCACCTTTTGGCCGATGCCGAACTCCGCGGTTTCCCAAGGGTTCGGCGGCCCCGCCAGCGCCGAAGCGCTCGAAAAGAGCGCCCTTCGGTGCGTTTCCATAGGGACGGCATCCGTCCCGGGCCCTACCCAAAGGGAGCAGCGCCCCATCGTGCTGCAAAGCCCCGCACCCTTCAACTGCGAGAAAACCCGGGTGCCGCCGCGACCGATTCAGCCGAGCTGGATGCCCTCGATGGTGATGCGGTGCATTTCGCGGCGATGGCCGTGATAATCGTTGTAGGCGTAGTGCCAGGTGGCACGGTTGTCCCAGAAGGCGATCGAACCTTCCCGCCAGTGGAAATCCTCCTGGAATTCCGGACGGCGGCAATGGGCATAGAGTTCTTCGAGCAAGCCGCGCGAGTTCTCTTCGGACAGGCCCTGGATGTGCAGTGTGAAGCTGGGGTTCACGTAGACTGCGCGCTTGCCGCTGAGGGGGTGCGTGATGATGACCGGATGCACCGGGTCGTCCAGCAGGTCCGCAGCGCCGGCATTGCCGATTCGGCCGTCCCGCCGGGTGTCCTGCGCGGCCTCGTAAGCGCCGGCCCTGCTTCCGAAGACATGGCGTGCGGAATGGACGGCATGGCGCCCCTCCACTTGCGCCTTGAGCCGCGGCGGCAAGGCGTCATAGGCGGCGTACATCGAGGCGAAGGCCGTGGATCCGCCTTGCGGCGGCAGTTCGCGGGCCACCAGGATCGAGCCCAGCGCGGGGGCGAAGTCGTAGGAATGGTCGGTGTGCCAGCCGCCGCCGATATTGTGCTGCTGGTCCGGTTCCTTCACCACCAGCGCGATTTCGGGATAGACCGAATGGGCGGTGAAGAAGCGGTTGATGTTGATCGCGCCCCAATGGCGGGCGAAGTCGATATGCTGCTGTTCGGTGATGGACTGGTCGCGGAAAAAGACCACGCCATGTTCGGCAAAAGCCGCGCGCATCGCCGAAAGATCGTCTTCCGCCAGCGGACGGGCGAGGTCGATCCCGAGGATTTCGGCGCCGACGCGCCCATGCTTGCGGATTTCAATCGGCATTGTACGAACTCCTGACCGGATATTCTCAACTTATTTGATTGAGTTTACCCGGTCAAGCCGTCCCCGCCGTCCCCCGGCAAGCGTTTCGCCGCAGTTCAGGCCCATCCGGTCGGGCTGCGGAGCGGGAAGCTCAGTAGTTCACATATACCGGATTGGTCATGAAGAGCCGCTGCGCTCCGTCGCGCAGTTCGAAACGGATCCAGTGGCGCTGGCCGTCCGAGGTCCACTTGAGCGGCAGGGCCTGCCGCGCTTCGGTCAGGCTCTCGGCCGAGAGTTCCGCCGCAGGCTGGCCGTCGACCAGGCCCACGAGCTTGCGGCCTTTCGCGCCCGTGATGGTGAGCGCCAGTTCCAGGGTCTGGCCGGCAGGCAGCGCGAAGGCATCCCCGACCGTTCCTGCACGGGCGCCGCAGCGCGCCGAGAGATCGAAGCCGAGGCCCGGTTTGCCGGTCATGTCGATCATGACGTGGCCTGCCTTCACGGCATCGAGAATGGCGCGTTCGGACAGTTCCGGCGCCCGCACCAGCGTGGTCGGGAAGCCGACGCCGAGGCGGCCGAGATCGACGTCATGGTTGTCGCTGCCGCCGATCGCGGTGATGCGGCGGCCCTGGGCGAGCTGCTTTTCCCAGATCGCCACATCGCCCCCGGCGTCCCCGCCGCCAAGCTGCTTCCAGAGGTTGCCGCTGTTCATCACTTCCATGGCGTCGGTGGCGGCGTAAGTCGCCTCGGGGGCGGACCAGCCGCAGCCGCGGCAGCGGAAGTCGGTGGGCGATCCCGGATGGTTGATCGAGAACAAACCGCCCGCGGCATGGGCGCGCTCGATCATGGTCGCCATGTCGGGCATGGATTTCTCGCCGAGGCGGTGGTCGATATATTCGGTGGTGCCGAAGACGTTGGCGTGGCCCTGCTCGGTGGTCATTTCGCGGCCGGGGATCAGCAGGATATCGTCGTAGAAGGGCTGGAGTTCGCGCATCGAGCCATAAAGCGCGACATTGTTGTGATCGGTGATCGCCGCGAAATCGAGATGGGCGGCCAGCGCGGCATCCACGGTGCGGTAGAGCGGGCAGGGCACGCTGCGCCCGCGGCGGCTGGTGCAGAAGCCGTCGCTATGGCCGGTGTGAAGATGGAAGTCGCCGCGATACCACTTGTCGGCCACTTCCAGCGGCTCGGGCGAGAAGGTCGAGACGGCTGGCACTTCGCCCGGCCGCCAGAACCAGATGCGGGCGGTATAGCGCGAGGTCACCCCTTCGCCGATATAGGACACGCCCAGATCGAGCGACCAGCGCCGCCCGCCGACCGGCCCGGCGATGAAAGAGGGCGTGGCGTTGTTCTCGTCGATCACGACGGTGTGCTTGTTGCTGCCGCTCCAGCCGCGGAATGTCTTGCCGTCGAACAGGCCGAGGTTGATCACGGTCTTCCCGTCCGGGCGGGTATATTCGTACGCCACGCCGATGCGGGTAACGCCTCCGGGGACGTCGAACGAGACCGGGACGTTGCGCTGGTAGTCCGAACGGTCGACCGTGCCGGTCAGCACGAGGTCCGGCTTCTCATGCCCTTTTGCCAGAGGCACCTTGTCCCATTCCGGCAGGTCCTGCGCGATTGCCTGGTGCGACCCGAGGGCAGAAGCGAGAAGGAGGGCGAGCGAGGCGAGGCGGGAAAAGGTCTTGGGCATGTCGATTGTCCCCGGAGGTGAGGGTTCCGGCGGGCGCGGCCAGGGCGCCCGCCGGGAGGGAGAGGGCGGAGAGGCCGATCAGAACCTGAACGTCACCGCGCCGCGCACGCTGCGGCCGAAGATCGAGCGCGCGATGTAGACGAGGTCGCCCACTTCCTCGTTGTCGATCGAGCCGGCGCGGGGATTGCCCTCGGTCAGGCCGATCGTGTTGGTGAGGTTGTTGACGTAGAGGTTGAAGGTCAGCCGGTCGTTGACGTCGAACTTGGCGTTCAGGTCCACCGTCGAATAGGCGGGCAGGCTGATCTGGTTCGCCACTTCGGCATAACGCTGGCCGTAGTAGGCGAAGTCCGCCTCCACGCGCAGGCGGTTGTCCATCAGGTTGACGCCCGGAGTGATGCGGAAGCTGTGCTTCGGCACGCGGATCAGGCGGTTCTTGGAATAGTCGACGACCTGGCCGCTGGAATTGGTGTAGACGAAGTCGGTGAAGCGCGCGTCCTGCCAGGTCCAGTTGGCGTGAATGTCGAACCACTTCGCGGGGCGCCAGGTGGCTTCCAGCTCGGTGCCCCAGGTCTTGGTGTCTCCGTAGACCGTGTTGAGCACATATTGCCCGGCCGCGTTCTGGCGATAGTCGCTGATCTCGTAGCTCTTGTAGATCGAGTTGAAGCCGGTGAGATAGACGTCGAACGTGGGCGAGGCGTACTTCAGGCCGACCTCGTAGAAGTCCATCTTCTGCGTGACCGGGCTGGCCGCCGCATTGCCGAGGAAGCTGGAGACGCTGGGCAGGCGGAACGTGGAGGTGAAGCGGGCGAAGGCGCCCATGCGCGGCTGGAGCTGGTAGTTCGCGCCCAGCGTCCAGGCCATGTGATCGTACTTGCGCGAGAACGGCGCGAACACGCCCGAGCCGACCAGCACCGCGTCGTCGGCGGCGGTGGCGGACTGGCCGAGGTTGATCGTGCTCTTGCCTTCCACCTGGCCGCTGGTCTTGATCTGCTCCCAGCGAATGCCGCCATCGACGCGCAGGCGGTCGGTCAGCTTCCATTCGTCGCTGGCGTAGACGGCGATGGTGTCCGACTTGCCGAAGGCGTTGTTGAATTCCGAGCCGTAGCTGGCGATGCCGTCATTGGTGAACTGGTAGAGCGTGTTGCCGGCCGCATCGCGCAGTACGGCGTCGAGCAGGGCGGCATTGTCCTTCACGTCGGTGAAGATCGCCGCCGAGTTCGAATGGTAGGTTTCCTTGACGTGGGCATAGTAGAAGCCCAGCGCCAGGTCGTGGTGGCCGGCCAGTTCGAAGTCCTGCAGGAAGCGGGTGTCGGAAACGAACTCGTCTTCGGGAATGGTGAAGGAACGGGCGAGGTTGAGCAGGGCCAGGCCGTTGCCGTTGGCATTGGCCAGGTCCATCGGGCCGCTGCCGTTGGTATAGTTGAAGCCCAGCGTCTGGCCGGCGGCCGTGTCGACGTACTTGCCATAAGTCGAGGACAGCAGGTCGGCGGCCGAGGCGACCGTGCGCGGGGTGATCGAGTTGCGCTTGGTGTAGCTGTCGCGGTAGCGCATCTTGTGCTCGACGCGCAGGCTGTCGGTCAGTTCGTAGTCGAACTCGCCGGTCAGCTGGGTGAGCTTGATGGTGGTGCCGATGCCGTTGTCGAACTTTTCCACGCCGTCCGGCGTCAGGAAGTCGAAATAGCGGGTTTCCTTGCCGGCGATGATGTCGCGCTTGGCGTTGAAGCCGGGCACGCCCACTGGATCGCCGTTGCCGTCGTTGACGAAGGGCGTGACCATGGCGTTGCCGATGCGCTCGTCGATGCGCTTGACGCCCAGCATGAGCGAGCCGCGCTCGAACTCGCGCGAGATCGTGGCGCGGATCTGGCCGCCTTCGTCCTGGCGGTAGCCGGTGTGGCGCTGGCCGTCCGACAGGCGGTAATAGCCGCCGACCAGGAAGCGCCAGTCGCTGTTGCCGATCGGGCCGCCGACCCAGCCGTCCACGCGGTGCGAATTGTAGTCGGCCACTTCGTAACGGACCGAACCTTCCAGATGGTCGCCGCCGCGCCGGGTGATGAAGTTCACGACCGCGCCGGGGGCGTTCGAATAGAAGATCGACGACGGACCGCCGCGCACCACTTCGATGCCCTGGATGGTCTGGTCCATGCGCAGGGCCTGGTCGCCGTTCAGCCAGCCGAGGCCGGCGTCGTGCTGGATGGTGATGCCGTCTTCCAGCAGCGAGAGCGCGGAGAAGCCGTCGGTCGGGATGCCGCGCACGCGGATATTGCCGCTGGCCTCGCCGGAGGAACTTTCGATCCAGAAGCCGGGCACGTTCTTCAGCGCCTCGCCCACGCCGATGGGCGCCTTCATCTGCAGTTCGGCTTCGGATATCGTCGAGATGGCGTAGCTCGCCTCGACCTTCTTCTGCGCACTGCCGGCGCGCGCGGTGACGATGATGTCGTCACCCGATCCGGCGGCGGGGTTGGGCGCGGCTTCGTCGGCATGGGCGATGCCCGAAGCGCAGGCGAAGACGGCCATCGCGCAGGCCGAGGCCTGCACGCGGAAACGGGACTTGAACATGGATGCGACCCCTGTATTTGCTGTGCGGGCCGCATATGGTAGCTATAATTATCATTTTTATGACACCACGCGGCATTTGCGGTGTCCGGAGCACGAATTGGATCCTGACAAACCCCCTTACCGCAGGCCCATGCAGGAGCGATCGCGCAAGACATTCAATGCCTTGCTCGATTCCGCCGCGCATCTGCTGGGGGAGGTGGGCATCGAGCGCATCTCGACGAACCAGATCTGCGAACGCGCCGGAATGACCCCGCCCGCGTTCTATCGCTATTTCGACGACAAATATGCGATTCTCCATGCCCTGGCCGAGCGTTTCATGGAGCGGCAGAACGTGGCGCTACAGGCCTGGCTGGACAATTACCGCGAGGCCGGGCTCGACGTGATCGAGGGCAAGGTGGTCGAACTGATCCGCACCATGCATGAGATCACGGCCAGCGAGCCGGGCGCCTTGTGGATCATGCGGGCGCTGCGGGCGATCCCGAGCCTCACGCCGATCCGCCTGTTCTCGCACAACTTCGTCTCGGACCTGCTGACGGACATGTACATGCCCTATCTCGCGCATGTTCCGCGTGAACTGGTGCTGCGGCGCACCCGCATGTCGGTGGAGATCGCCTATTCGCTGGACGAGATGCTGAAGGAAAAGGAAATGGACGCAGAAGCGCTGTTCGCCGATGCCGGCCATGTCTTCAGCGCCATGTTCCATTATCCCGAATATGCGCGGCCCGGGCACAAAGGCCCGGATTGATCGCGGTTTCGCAGCTGCAGTTGGCCGCCGCCCTCAGGCTTCGGCGCTGTCGAAGACATATCCGAACGAACGCACGGTGCGCGGCAGGTGCGGCACCTGCATCGAGCGCAGCTTGCGGCGCAGGCGGCTGACCCAGGAGTCCACGGTCCGCTCGTCGCAGACCTCCACGCTCTTGCCCAGCACGCCGATCAGTTCGCCGCGCGTGAACACCCGGTTGGGATTGCGCGCGAAGTGATTGAGCAGGCGCTGCTCATTCGATTGCAGCGGCACGACCAGACCCCGGTACCGGGTGAGATGCGAATCGGGCTGGATCATCAGCTCGCCGATCTGGATCGCCGGGGTTTCCTTGCGCGCGGCCGCGGCAGGCTGGTAGATTCGCAGGCGCTGCACGAGCGCATGCGGGGTGAGGGGCGCGATCAGGTAGTCGTCCGCCCCCGCGTCCAGCGCGCGGGCCTGGGCGCGCGGATCGGCCTCCGGCAGGATCATCGTCATGTGGAGGGGATGGTCGTTGATGCGGTCGCGCAGCAGCCCGCAGAGCTGAAGTCCCGACATTTCCGGCAGAAGCCAGTCCACGAAGATCCAGGTCGGGGCCCTGGCGGGCCGCGCGCAGAGTTCGGTTGCGTTCATCACCGCCGCCTCGAAGGAGAGGAAGTTGTCACGAACGGCGCTGACATGGGCAAGGTCGCCCGAGGTCAGCACGATGTCGCCAGATTTGATCATGGTATCCTGCAGTTTCGATACGAATGATCCGGCCACATAGTGCCGTGATCGCCGCCATGCACATGTCAAATTTGTCATGTTCGCCCGGCCGCGTGTCGCCATAATTGCGTCAAGAAAATTACAAGAAAGCAACACGGATGTGACGCGGGTCGCGCCTAGTCAGCCTCCCTGTCGCCCCGCCGGGCGGGCCCCTTGCCGCGACTGCAAGGAGGAAGACCAAGCATTTCAGGGAGTTTTCGCATGATTCGCCACGCCATCCGTCTGGCGGCCACTTGCAGCATCGTCGCGTTGAGCCAGGCGCCGGTAGCCGCTTTCGCCGATGAAGCCGCAACAATCGCTCCCGCTGCCGACAGCGCCGCCGCGGCCGACAGCGACGGCTCGGTGCCGATCATCGTCACCGCCACCAAGCGCGAGACCGACCTCCAGAAGACTCCGATCGCCATCGCCGTCATCGGCAGTGCGGATATCGAGAAGCAGCACGTCCAGAGCCTGATCGACCTGGCCAGCGGTACCGTGCCCTCGCTGCGCGTCGCCACGTTCGAAGCGCGCCAGTCGGCCCTTACCGTCGGCATCCGCGGCATCGTGCCGTTCGACGCCAACCAGACCGCGCGCGACCAGGGCGTGGGCGTCTACCTCGACGGCGTCTACCTCGGCCGCCAGCAGGGCCTGAACGCCGCGCTGTTCGATGTGCAGCGCATCGAAGTGCTGCGCGGACCGCAGGGCACGCTGTTCGGCCGCAACACCGAAGGCGGCGCGCTCTCGATCGTCACCAAGGCGCCCACCGGAGAATTCGGCGGCCGTGTTTCGGCGGGCCTCGGCAACTATGGCCAGCGCGACGGCGAAGCGCACATCGACTTCCCCGAGTTCCACAACATCTCGGTCAAGGTAGACGGCGTCTACCAGCACCAGGACGCCACGGTGAAGAACCCGCTCGCGGGGCAGACCGGCTGGAACTACTACGACCGCGTCGGCGTCCGCATCCAGGCCCAGTGGAAGCCGTTCGAAGGGCTGACGGCGAACATCTCGTACGACAAGTCGCGTGACGACAACACGCCGATGTACAGCCAGCTCATCAACTACAACCCGAACAACCTGACGGTCGCCACGCTGGCGGATATCGCCAGCCAGGGCGGCAAGCTGAAGGCCGGGCAGATCGCCCCGCTTTCCCCGCTCGTCCAGGTCAGCGGCGACAAGCGCATGAAGACCGCGGACATCGGCGTGCCGCAGCAGCCCAGCGTCGACCGCACGCAGGGGGTGATGGGCAACCTCAGCTACGACCTCAATCCGAACCTGACGCTGCGCTCGATCACCGCCTGGCGGGACGTCCACACCGACCAGTACGACAACTCGGGCGGCGCTCACCGCACCGTGTTCCTGCCGAACGCCAAGTTCAGCCGCTACTCGCTCTCGTTCCTCGACCAGAACCAGTTCAGCCAGGAACTCCAGCTGGTCGGCAGCCTGCCGCACCTCGATTTCGTGGCCGGTGCCTACTATTACAACGAGCACGCCAGCGAGAACGCCGCCACTCCCAGCTCCAACCAGTGGAACGCGGACGGCTCCGGCTACACCGTGCTGAGCCCCAGCGTGTCGGGCGTTGTGAGTTCGTCCAACCAGGGCTGGGACGACAGTTCGCTGTTCCTCCAGCGCGACAGCCACGCCAAGGCCCAGAGCCTGGCCGCCTTCGCGCAGGCCACGTATACGCCTGCCGGGCTTGACCAGGTCCACCTGACCGCCGGCGGCCGCTTCACGCACGACAAGCGCGACGGCGTGCTCGATATCGTCAACGGCGCGGCTTACGATTACACCTTCCGCTACCGCAAGGACCGCTTCGACCCGATGGTCACGCTGGCCTATGACGCCACGCAGGACGTGAACCTCTACGCCAAGTACTCCACCGGCTACCGGGCCGGCGGCGCCAACGACCGCTCGCAGACTTTCGACGCCTTCGGCCCGGAAACGGTGAAGTCCTATGAAGTCGGCGCCAAGATGATGTTCCTGGATCGCAAGGTTCGCCTGAACCTGGCCGGTTACATCATGGACCGCGATGGCACCCAGGTGGACTTCGACAACGTCAACACCGATCCCACCAGCCCTTACTTCAACCTGCACACGCAGGAGACGCTGAATGCGCCGGGCACCACCAAGATCCGCGGCGTCGAGGCGGAACTGAACGTCCACCCCACGCACAATCTCACGTTCGGCGCCTCTTATGCCTATACCTATACGCGTGTGCCGCGGACGCTGAATCCGTTCCTCAGTACGGCCGACAACCCGGTCTACCAGAACGTCTTCATCGTCTACACGCCGAAGAATGCCGCTTCGGTCTTCGCGGACTACACGGTGCCGGTGGGCAGCGGCGACGAAAGCGTCCAGGTCCATCTCGACGCCGCCTATGCCGATGCGCAGTACAGCTTCGAGGACGAAGACGTTAAGGCGCAGAGCAGCTTCATCGTGAATGGCCGCATCGCCCTTGCCGACATCCCGATGTCCGACAACGGCACCAAGCTGACGGTCTCGGTCTGGAGCCGCAACCTCCTCAACGAGACGCACATCTACCGCCTGTCCTACGCCAATGCGAACACGCTGGGCGCTTATGGCAACTTCAATCCGCCGCGCACTTTCGGCGTGGAGGGCACCGTCAACTTCTGACGTTTCACCGTTTCGGCAGGCCTCTCCCTGTGGCCTGCCGGCAGGTTCCTGCCTGCATTCCTGCACGCGGCGCGGCTCCGGCCACGCCGCGTGTCGTTTTTCTGGTCACCCCGGCGGGTGTGGAAAACTTTTCAGGAAAAAGGGTTTGACCGAATCGCGGGTGGCACTTAGAGGGCCTCTCACCGCAGCGGACCACACGGTCTTGCAGCGGTCGCCAGCAGAGACGGACAGCTTGTTCCCCCATCGCAAGAAAGCGGGGAGCGCTAGTTGTCCGGCTTTACTGTTCGGCGGGTTCCGCGAGGGACCGGTTCTT
>NZ_SMBO01000006.1 GCF_004342985.1 Novosphingobium sp. PhB57 | reverse complement strand
AGCTCGTGAGGTATCGCCGGTTCTTTGCGTCGTGACATAGTGGGACTCCTTGTTACCCATTATGCCTGCCCACACACGGAATTCCTGACAGTCCCGGCTAGGGCTTCGGCACCCAGCTAAGAGCTACGCGCGAACTTGCGTCAGGGGGTTCCGGAAACTCCACAGTGTGTCCGGTCGCATCGACCAGTTCCTTTACGATGGCCAGCGCTCCCGCGATTACCCCATGTTCGTGCTCTGGTCGCGACCTGCCCCTATACGGGTCCCCCCGGCCCTTCTGTCTCTCAATTGGCGTTTGAGCATCCCAACAACATAGGCAGCTGGCGCCCGCGTGCGTCGATCTCTGGGAGCGATAAACTTACGTCCATGCCCAAGGCGGATTCGTTTGTTTAAAGCCAATCCGTCACTTCGACCTGCGCCGGTCACGACCTCTAGCACCCTCGTTCTTGCCACGCCCCGCCTCTGGCTTCTCTCTCTTCCCAACCTCGGCGCTCTTGTCCTCCAGCGATTGCAAGGCAGCCTTAACCTTCGACCACCTCTCTGCATCCGAAACCTCCAACAGACGTTCGCCAGCTGCCCAGCGGTCCCGGTTAAGGATGTCCGCGGCCCGCTGCTCCGGCCACTGCCAACTCTCGGGCATCTGACGGTCGATCATGGGCGGAACGATACTCCCAAGCACGACGCCTGAGACAAGGGCAACGCCAGCGGCAATCATGAGCCACTTGAACTGCCTCTGTTCCTCCAGCGCAGAACCAACGACCCTGCTGATTGATTTCGTCGCAGCATTCAGTTGTGTCTGGGCTTGATGCCAAGCGGCATGATCTGCCTGACGCCCATTCCTTCCTGCCGCCTCGATTTCGGCCGCGATCTTCTCCGGCGTCAGCGCCATCGCCGGTTTCTGCATCAGCTGGTCAACAAAATCCCGCACGGCTTCAAACCGCGCATCGATCCGTGCCAGTTCGGGGCTGTAGTCGCGTCCGTGCACCTCCTGGAATTTGACGGCGAGGCCGTCGATGGCAGCGGTAAGTCCTGCCAGGCGCTGGCCCATGACTTCAAACGCAGCGGCAGGATCGAGCTCTTCGGGGGTCTGGTTCTGGGGCATCCAGCCAGCCTAAAGCCCGAGGCCGCGCGAACGCCAGCGGTCTACCCAACCCTGGATTTCCTGAGATAGCGATTTTTTCTCAAAGGATCCGAAGCCCATTTCGGCGCCGCGCTTGCGCAGCCGCGACTCGAGCTCAGGGTCGCGGTGAAGGCTTTTGGTGAGGTGATCGATTCGCGCCATGGCCTGCTCTTCGCCGCGCGCGTTGCCCATCTTCTGCATGCGCATGAACTGCCGGGTCTGGGTCTGCCATTCATTCACGAAGCGGTCGGCGCGCAGATCGGCCGCGATGCGGATCTCGCTTTCAGCCATCATCGCCTGGATAGCGCGGCGGGTCTGGCCCTTGCCGGCTTCATCGGCAAGTTCAGGCTCTTTCCGGATCGCGGCATAGAGATCGCGCGCACCGTGCTCCTGCACGCGGTCGAGATTGTCGGCCGCCCTGGTCATCTCTTGATGTTGCAGACCAATCGGTTTCAGCCCTTGCTCACGCATCCTGAAGATATCCTGCGCCGCGCGCCCATAGCGCTGTACCGCGATCTCGAGCGGCGCTGCCTGCCGCACCTGCCCGGGCGCTTTCAGCCTGAGCCCGGCGAAGGGGTCGCGCCTCACAGCGATGGCGGGTTCCGGCTCGCGCTTCTTCTCGAAGGCAGGGCCGTAATCGGAGGCCATGTCCTTCGAGCGATCACGGCTGAGCGCGCGCAGCAGCTTCGCGCGATCGGCAAAGTCGTCCTTGCCATAGTGCAGGTCGACCTCCGCCCGGTGGCGCGAGAGCGCCACGTAGGCGCCGTGGCGATCGAGCCCCGGGGTGGCGAGGACCTGTACGCGGTCAACGGTCATGCCCTGCGCCTTGTGGATGGTCGCGGCGTAGCCGTGATCGACATCGGCATAGTCCTTGAGATCGAAGGCGACGGAGCGACCATCGTCAAGCATGACCGCCATGCTGAAGGGCGAGACGCTGCGCAGTGTGCCCAGTGATCCGTTCTTCACGCCCATGCTGCGCTCATTGCGGAAGAACATGACCCGGTCGCCCGCCGCGAAGCTGCGCTCGCCGCGCTCGACCTTGAGCGTCACATCCTCGCCAAGCTCGCCGGCCTTCCGCAGGCGAGCGCGTGCTGCCTGGTTCAGCTCGCCGACTTCGTCGTTGGTATGGGTGAGGATGATCCGGCTGGCTTCGGGATGCGCCCGGCGATCTCGGTTCCATTGCCCGACCAGCGCCTCTCGCGCCGCGTCGCGGGTAGGCGCATGATGGACATGCCCGGCTCGCTCGTAGGCCAGCAGCGCCTCGCCGGTCCGCCCGGTGGCCAGATCGCGCGTGGCCTGACGCTGCCACTCCTCGCCCTGCCGGCGCACTTCCATGATTTCGACGCTGCCGTGCCGCTCGGCAATGCTGCGGAAGGCGGCCCCTGCCTCGATCGCCTGAAGCTGCTCGGGATCGCCGACGAGCACGACCTTGGCGCCGCGCTTTTCCGCCTCGTGGATCACCCGTTCCATCTGCCGGGTGCCGACCATCCCGGCTTCATCAATGACCAGCACTGAGCGATCGCTCAGCAGCTCGCGCTCCTGCCCCCATTGCCGCTCCAGGCTGGCGATGGTGCGGCTGGCAATTCCCGAACCGCTTTCGAGGTTCTCGGCTGCGATCCCGGAGAGCGCAGCACCGTGCACCTCGTAACCTGCCGAGCGCCAGGCATCGTGCGCCACGCCGAGCATCGCGCTCTTGCCGGTGCCGGCATAGCCGATCACCGAGGAAAGCCCCCGGTTGTTGGTCACCTGCTCGAAGGCGCCGCGCTGCTCGCCTGAGAGGACGAGCCCGCGTGCTTCGGCGCGTGCCAGGGCCTTTTCCTGGATAGCGCGATTGACGCCGTGCCGCCGGCCGGCATCGAGCCTGATGGTGGCATTCGCGAGCCGCCGCTCGGTCTCGATCATCGCGCGGGACGTGAAACGATCCTCACCGCGCCCGTCCTTGCCCAGCGTGACCAGCTCGGGCGAGGAGCGGACCGCCCCCAGCACCTGGTCGAACTGCTCTTTCCCGTCGCTGTGCCGGTGGACGAACCTGGCGAGGTCACGGGTGGTGAAGGTAGCCTGCTGGTGCGTGATGGCATCGATGGCAATTGCAGGATTGGCGAGGATCTTTTCGCCGTTCGACCGCGCGATCGCGTGATGCTCTTCGAGCCGCTCGCTCTTGAGCCCCTGTCCTGCCATGCGCGAGGCAGCAGGGCCGATCTTGTGCTGCGGCTCGAGGTCGATGCCCTGGGCTTCCAGCGAGCGATGATCGATCCGCGCGTCGATATCGAGCTCGGCAAGCCGCTGGTTGACGTGGATCTCCCAGGCTTCGCGCCAATGAGTAAGAAGCTCGGTGCGGTTCCACTCGCGCACCTTGGGCCCGAACCCTTCCTCGGTCACTTCACGCATGCCGAGCATCACATGGGCATGGGGCTTGGGTTGGCCGTCTTCGCCGATATCCCAATGCACATTGAGATCGGCGACCATGCCGCGCGCCACGAACTCACGGCTGACGAAGTCACGCGCCAAACGAATGCCCTCGGCCTGGTCAAGCTCGCGGGGAATGGCGAACTCGACCTCGCGGCACAGCTGCGCGTCCTTGCGTTTCTCGGCCGCCTCGACGTCATTCCAGAGGCGCTCGCGCTCGAGCCACTGTTCGGGGGCGTTCTCGGGCAGCAGGATCTCCGAGTGGACGACACCCGCCTTGTTCGAAAAGTCATGATCGCGCTCAAGCCGTTCATCGTGCAGCCGCGAGGCGGAGCGATAGGCGGCGGCGGCCACGGCCGAAGAGCCGGCGGCGCGGGAAATGACTTTGGCCGAGAAATGGTAGATCGCCATGACGGCATACCATTTACACTGCAAAGAGCGCGTCGGCACGACGTATAAGCGCGCCCTCGAACGATTTCATCGCTCTCGGGAACACGAAATCCCAGAAGATTTCACGCTATTGTTTGGGAATGAGACTCCCGATAACTGAACTGTCCGCCTCCATCAACGAAAGAACGGACAATGCGCAAACCCCGTGACTATGATGCCGAGCTCAAAGCCCTTACCGACAAGGCGCGGCAACTTAAACTTCGCCGGATCACTCAGCTCGGCGAGCTGGTGAATGCAACCGGCGCCGATGCCCTTGCCGCCGAAGTGCTGGCCGGCGCCCTGCTCGAGGCTGCCTCCATGAGCGACGCGGCCAGAAAGGAGGCGTGGCGGGGGCGCGGCGCCGCGTTCTTTTCTGCAGGCGGCAAAACCCCTGGCGCAGGAACTGGCAACAAGCCGCGCGGCGCTGCGGCGCAGCCAGGCAGCACGCAATTGCCTCTCGGCGAGCCGGGCCCGGCATGACCGCCGCGCGTGGCAAGTGAAGCGGCGCGAACGCACCCGCCAGCTCATCGAGCTCGGCGGGCTTGTCGTCAAAGCCGATCTGGTCGAGCTGACCGACGACGACCGTGCGGTGATCCTCGGCCTGCTCGTCGAAGCCGCAGCCAGACTACGCGGACAGGATCGCGAGCAGGCGCTGACGTTGTGGCGGCGGCGCGGGGTTCGGGCCTTTAGCGATCCGTTAGACACTTAGCGGCAAAACCAGGTTCGGCCCCCCGGCTTGCACGCGCGGCCGCGCACACTCGAGGGGCCGAACTGCGGGGTGGAAGACCGATGGCAAAAGACAGGCCGTTTCGAGCGATTCCAATTGAGCACGGCCGGCTTTTTCGAAAGCGCTCTCTTCTCCGGAGACGGCAGGCAACGGTCGGCAAAGTCTGCTCGTGGTTCATGCTCGCTGCGCTCGTAGGCGGAGGCGCTGGGTACCTCAGCCTGCACGCCGGCGACATCGGCAATGCCGCGGCGCGCCTGCTGCCGGAAGGCCGCTCCTCGGCCGCCCCTAATAGCTGGGTCTACTATGCCGATTGCGACGCGGCGCGCGCGGTGGGACATGCGCCGATCCGGACCGGGGAGCCGGGGTACCGCGCCGAGCTCGATGCCGACGGAGACGGCACTGCTTGCGAGCCTTATCGCGGTCATCGTTCGCATCGGCGCAGGATACGCTTTCACTTCTAGCTGGAATGCCGCGACGACGGCCCAGATATCCGTCCGAAGCACGCACAATCTGCGCGATCCAGTCAGTCCTTGGCCTAGGGATTCCCGTCTGTTATCCTGCCAAGGCGCTGCGCAAAGGGCAGCGCCGGGACTGGTAATCCCGCAAGTGAATCGAGCTCGGAAAACATGGTTTTCCGGGGTGCCGTCGCGCATGTCCAAACCTTCGGGTGAAAGGCGGCGGCGCATGTCACTTGCATGTTACCAGCTCCGGCGGCTCCCGCGCGTTAGCGTGCGGGAGTTCGGGACTGGTCCGCATGGTCCTCAGCCTTCCGCCTACCCGCCCTGATGCGGACCCGGAGGTGCTAAATGAACAATCTTGTTCCTGCGACTTCACCCGATGAAATGGCCGCCGTGTCGGCGGCGCTGAACTCCCTGCCGCACGACAATTCCGCGCTCGCCGCGCTGTGGAAGATCTATGGCGCCGAGCCGGTGCGCCTGGTCCGTACGCAGGAGGGCCGCAACCTCAGCCTCGCGCGCTATCACCGTGCCGAAGAATTCATGGGCAGCTTGGCACATGATACGCCCGGTAACTGGCCCGATTTCCTCTACTCGACCGGCATCGTCGTCCAACTCGCGCTGTCCTCGCACCTGCTCGATGTCGGCTTTCCGGACAGCTGGTGCGCGCGGCATATCAGCCTAAATGTCGACCGCTCGCTGGCTTACGCCAACGTTACCGCGTTCGGCTACGATTGCACCGAGACGGCGCGGCTGGTCCAGGTGCTGGCGCCCTATTGGAAATGGAACCGGCGGCACCTCATGAACGGCAAGCATCCTGACGATGGCGGCTTCACTGGGGATCAGGTGCGGACCCTGGTCGGCGGGCTCGTCGATCATGTCTGCCATGTCACCGGCCATGCCCGTTCGCGGCGGCGAACGACACCGTCCTGATCTCGCCCTTGGTGGAGGCGATCGGCGAAGGCCGGAGCTCGGGGCTAGCGGTAGCCCGATGCGATTCGGCGGCCGATCCTCTTCGCGCGAAGGCCAGACCTTCGCGCCAGGGGGCCGCCGAGATGGCATGAGAATGAAATGCGGAAATCACGGCTTTGGCGCGCAAATTTTTTTATGGGGTCGATTCGGGGCACACAAGGTTCTTGCTGGTGCCACCCGGTGAACTGGGGCCCGTTTTTTACCTGTTCCGCGCTGTTCAGCGCTGTTCAGCGCACTTGTAAGCCCGCAGATCTGAGCCAAACTTACTCGTGGCCGGCCAGTCCACTTCACTTAATGCGAGGACATGCCACATGAACATGACACCCCCTGAACGCTTCCTGCGCCTCGATGCCGTGCTCACCCGCACAGGCCTGTCGCGTGCCACCCTCTACCGCAAAATCCAGACCGGGACCTTCCCGGCCCAGGTCCGCCTCGCCGAAAGATGCTGCGACTGGCGCGAGAGCGCCGTCAACGAATGGATGAACAGTCCGATCTCTTATTTGGTCGACGACACCCTGCCGCGCTCCTGAGCCGCAAAGCGTCCAACGTGCAAAAACTTGGGCGCGTCCGCAGCTGCGGACGCGCCCTGATGTCTCACCATCCCTTGCGCTTCTGCCGGTCTCGCGAGCGAATGATCAGGGCCATGGCTCGCCCCACCTCGGTCTGCACGCGCCGGGGACTGATACGCAGCTTTTCGGCAATCTGCTCATAAGTGAGCCTATCGTACCGCAGCATGCCGAACACATTTTTGGGCAGCCAGGGAAGCGAGTAGATTGCCCGCGCCAGCCGGCGCAGTTCCGGATCCTCGTATTCGGAAAAGGCATCCCGCAGGAAAGCCTCGCGAACCCGCTGCTCGATCCTGTAGAGATGCCACCTCATGCCGCGTCCTCCGCAAAGGTGAGGAGGAAATCGGCCGCCTTGCTGGCCGCGCTCGCCGCCCGGAAAATCGCCTTCTCGTCAGCGCGCATGACCTCGAGCCACGTCCCCAGGTAATCGCTATGCCGCACCGTCGGTTGGATACCGAGCGATGCGCAGGAGAACGCCGCCGTCATCTCGGCAACGAGTTCCTCCCTGGCATATTGGGCCGAGCCGAACTTTCCGGACATGTCCCGGTTCAGCCTTGCCTTCCCGCCAGCCCAGTGGCCCATCTCGTGAAGGGCCGTGCGAAACCAGTTGATCGGATCATGGAAGGCGGCCTGCGGCGGGACCTGCACGTAATCCGGCGCCGGTGAATAGAACGCCTCATCGCCGCCGATCCGGAAGTCCGCCCCGCTGGCAGCGATCAGCCTGTCCACCTCGGCAATCTGAATCACCGGATCTGGCACCCCCGGTTCCGTCATCAAGCGCTCGGGCAGCCCCTCCACCTGATCGAGATTGAAGACCACAAAGCGCTTCAGGAACGCGATTGTCCTCGCCTCGCGGTCGCCGGCTGCTGCGTTCTCGGCCTCGTCCTTCGGGGTGAAGCGATCCGCGTAGCACACGACTGTGCCCTTCTCGCCCCGCCGGACATTCCCGCCCGCCGCCACGGCCTGCCGGTAGGTAAGCCAGCGCTGCGACGTGAACTGCCGCTCCGCTGCCTCGCACCACAGGATGAGAATATTGATTCCCGAATAGGCCCGCCCCGATGCCGCATTACACGGCATCATGCAGGGACACCGCGAACTATCCCATGGCTGCACCCAGGGAAGCCTGCCCTCCTCGAGCTCGGCAATGATCCGCGCGGTAACTTCGCCGTAAAGGCTCTGGCGATCTGGCTTGTTCATTTTCTCCTGCTTCCTTTCTCCAACCGCCATTGACCGGCGCCGGGGTGGCGGGGGGCGGCAGGAGCGGACCACAGGCCTCGCCTCGAATGGCGGGGCGCACCCGCAGGGCCGAAATGAAATGGAGGAGGCGGGCAAAGCCCGCCTTGCGGCGCGCCATGGCGGGGCCAAGGGGCCGTGACGCCCCTCGCCAGCCAGGAGCAGGGCAAGCTCCGACGCGCCGAAGGTGCGGAGACCGCTGATGGGACGCGCAAACGCGTCCAGCCCGGGGCGCCAGCGGCGCCCGGAGCGCGTCAGCGATCGTAACGGCTGTGCCGACGAGACGCCAAGGGCGGCTCGGCCCGAGCGTAAGCGGAGGTAGAGCGCGGTCAGGCCGCCGGGCCTGAGACGCCCATGGTCAACCGACATCCCATACGTCGGTGCGATCCCTCCCAGGATGTTAAAGCTCGTGCCGAAAACTAAACGAAAATATCGTTCATGCCGTGGGTGACAGCATTTTTCATTCGCAAAAGCCTTCAGTCGCAACCACAAACTGCGCATGTGATTCGGCCGGTAACCTTCCTCCCTCCGGCTGGTCATCAGGTGCGCTTCGGCGCATTGCGACCCAACGCCTTAACCCGAAATACCCGCCTGGGTGTTTCGGGTTTTTTCGCGGCGTATTTGAGCAAGCAAATCGTAGGTTCCGCGCATTCGCAACAGCGTTTCACTTCTGCTACGTATGGCTTAACAAACTGAATTGAGGACTTTACAGCACGGCGAGGTAAGGTCGAAGCGTGCCTGCCGTCTCGTTGAGACCTACTGCTTCGATTTTAAGCAACAAGGTCTCGGCTGTCAGGGACGGATTCCTGAAACGCTCTCGCATCGACCTAAGCGCGCCGACCGCACGACCAGGATCAAGCTCGATAGTGTCCGCAATGAAAGCGTCCGTGGACTTCGCCTCGATGTTGAGCCCGTTCAGCACCTCGGCGGGAAAGTCCTTGAGGTTGTCCGTCACGATCGTTGCCGCCTGAGCCTTCAGGGCAGCCGCGACCACATGGTGGTCATTTCGATCGGGGATCGATGCACAGGCAGGCTCAAGTGCCTCGTAATCGGTGATGGCCGCTTCCTCGAAAGCGGTCTCCATATTGGCACGCTGACGCTGAGCGATCGCCGCTGCGCCCTCCCGTCCCTTGTCCGCATGGATTCGTTCGAGTGCCACTTCCACTTCGTCGAGGACTCTGGCGGACCATCGAATGCGAAAGAAGCCCGCCTCTGCGAGCGTGAGCAGCATGTTACGCTTGAGGACACCCACAAGCGCACAAGCGTCGACGAATGCCGTATAGCGGTTGGCGAACAAGGCTACAGCAGCTCCGAGTCATTCTCTGCCAGGTTGGCCAACGCAGCGCCGCGGCGTGCGTCGCGCGCCTGCTTGTAGGCGAACAGGTCTTCGGCACGGATGCGGCGGTGCCTCCCCACCAGGACATGGGGGATCGCCTCCTTGTCCAGCAACGAGATCAGATGGGGACGTGACACATTCAGGATGTCAGCCGCCTGCTGTGTCGACAGCATCTGGTGGACCGGCACCAACGTCACGGCATCGCCCCGCCCGATATGACCAAGCAAATCGAGCAGCAAGTGCGACAGCGCCGGAGTAAGAGTCACGTCAACGGGCTGGCGGTCGTCATCAAGCAGGCGCAGGGTTGCGCCGCCGTCGGCGTGGGCGGCGATGATCTGTCGTAACTGGTTCGCCGCCACCTTCTCGCTCGCAGAAGGCAGACGCGCGCCGATCTCCTCGGCGAAGGCTGGGATGGTCATGATTGGGCTCCTCTGCTGCGCGCAAGCATACGATATTCGCAATGAACGCAACAAGCGAAATATACGAAAATCGTAACCGTTCCCATCCAGCCAGTCATTCAGGATGTACTGCGAGCTAGCTGACACAGAATGCGTTCCAGTCTTCCATCATCACCCGGCGCTTCTCGAGGAGGTTGCCTCGGCGATAGGCCGCTTCGGTCTTGCTCTTCACCACGTGGGCAAGCGCCGCCTCCGCAACATCGCTAGGATGCTGGGTTTCCTCGCTTACCCAATCCCGGAACGACGAGCGAAAGCCGTGGGGCGTGTAGGGTTCGCGCATTTCCTTGAGCAGCTTGGAAAGAGTCATGTCGGACAAGGGGGACTTTGGCCGAGATCCGGGGAAGATCAGGGCCGCCTCCCCGAGCCTCAGTTCCAGACACCGCCGTAGAATTTTCAAAGCCCCATCGTTCAGCGGCACCACGTGCTCACGGTTGGCTTTCATGCGCTCCTTGGGAACAGTCCAGAGCTTGGTATCGAAATCGATCTCACTCCATTTTGCCTCCCGCACCTCGCCTGAGCGAGCGGCGGTGAAGATCGCAAACTGCAATGCGAGCCGACTGAACGTTTCGCGCTCGGGCAGCCGGCGCAGGAACGCCGGGACCTTGTCATAGGGCATCGCGGCGAAATGGCCGTCCTTCTTGGGCTGACGCGGAAGCCCCTTGGTGATCGCCCGCATCGGAGCCTCGGTCTCGCGAAATCCCGAGGCATAAGCCCAATCGAGAATGGCGCCGACACGCTGGCGAACACGGCGAGCGGTCTCGGGCTTGGAGAGCCAAATCTCCGAAAGGAGATTGCGAATCATCGGACCTGTGATCTCGCTGACCTGCCGATCACCGATATGTGGGAAGACATAGGCTTCCAATGTGCTGGACCACTGCGCCGCGTGCTTTTCGTTGCGCCAGGTCTTTCCGTTAGCGGCGATCACCTTGGCAGCTGCTTCACGAAAAGTCGGTATGCCCTGAGCCTTGCGGCGTTCGAAAATGGGGTCGAGGCCCATCTCCATCCAGCTTCGGATTTCTCTCGCCATCTCCCTGGCGGTCGCGAGCGAAATTTTCGAAGTGCTGCCGAGACCGAAATCTCGCCGCAGGCCATGCTTCTGTACCCGGCATATCCAGCTCTTTGAACCGCCGGGCTGGACCAAGAGGTACAGGCCTTCGCCGTCGCCCATTCGGCCCGGCCGAGTGGCTGCTCTGACGCTTGTTGCGGACAGTTTTCCCATGCCAAAACCTTCCCACATTTCTTCCCACGAAACCAATCGGACGCCGTGCGATGGAATGGGATGCGGTGGGATGCGAATCAGGCCATAAACCAAGGAAATCCTTGGGTTTATGAGACTAAATCGTGATGTGGTGGGATGGTCTCTTGGCGGAGAGGGTGGGATTCGAACCCACGGTACGGTTTCCCGTACACTGCATTTCGAGTGCAGCGCATTCGACCACTCTGCCACCTCTCCGCTAGAGATGCGATGCAGCGGACAGAGCCGCCGGGTCAGGAAGCGCGCCGATAGCCCGGCTTATCGGACTTGCCAAGCCCCTGTTTTCAAAAAATGGGGATTGTCCACAAGGCTTGCTTGTGGGCAGGCCGCAGGAAACCTATATTTCTCCTATGAACAAGGCGTCATTTTTTTCTCCGACAGCGGGCCGCGTCATCGACGCGCCGCGTGAAACGCGTGCGCGATTCGCGATCGGGGATGTCGTTCGCCACCGGAACCACGACTTCAGGGGTGTGGTTTTCGATATCGATCCTGTCTTCGCCAACAGCGATGAATGGTACGAGTCCATTCCCCTGAACGTCCGTCCGCGACGCGATCAGCCGTATTACCACCTGCTCGCCGAGAACGAGGATTCCAGCTACGTCGCCTATGTCAGCCAGCAGAACCTGATCACGGATTCCGATGGCGGCCCGGTGGACCACCCCTCGCTCTCGCAGATCTTCGATGACTTCGACAACGGCCGCTATCACTTGCGGCGCGGGCTGACGCATTGAGGGCCTGACGGGCCGTCTCTCCAGACGCAGAAAACCCCGGCCGGAGGGTCCGACCGGGGTTTTTCGAAGACTTTGAAGTGCCGGACGGTCAGCCCTTGATCTTCCAGCCCGACCGCAGGACCATGTAGACGATCGCCGCCAGGACCGCGTCGAGCAGGCCCATGCCCAGCGCGCTGTGCAGCACTGCCATGTTGGTGTCGCCAATGTCGCTGACACCCAGGAAGCCGAAGCGGAAGCCCGAGATCACATAGAAGAACGGGTTGAGACGGCTGACCACCTGGAAGGCGGGGGCCAGGTTGTCGATCACGTAGAACGTGCCGGACAGCAGCGAGAGCGGGGCGATCACGAAATTGGTGACGGCCGCGTTGTGGTCGAACTTCTCGGCCCAGATCGAGGACAGCAGGCCCAGCAGCGAGAGGAAGATCGAGCCGGTGAGGCCGAACCATACGACAGCCCAGGGGTGCGCCATGGACAAGTCGACGCCGGGCCACAGCATCATCGCCGCGGTCAGCGCCAGGCCGACGAGCAAGGCGCGGGTCACGGCGGCGCCGGTCATGGCCAGCATCAGTTCGCCTTCGGTCAGCGGCGGCATCAGGTAGTCGATGATGGTGCCCTGGATCTTCCCGGCCAGGAACGAGAAGCTGGCATTGGCGAAGGCGTTCTGCATCATCCCCATGACGATGAGGCCCGGTGCCACGAAAGTGGCGAAGTTGACGCCGAGCACTTCCCGGCCTCCGCGCCCCAGCGCGACCGTGAAGATGACGAGGAACAGCATCGTCGTGATCGCCGGTGCCCAGATCGTCTGGGTCTGGACCTTGAAGAAGCGCCGCACCTCCTTCATATAAAGCGTCTTGAGCCCCTCCCAGTTCACCTGGTGGATCAGGGCTTCTCCCTTCGCCGGGAAATGGCGCGCCGAAATTGCGGCGGGCGCGATCCCGTCGGACGTCGGCAGTTCGGTCGAATTCGTTTGATCGGGCATGGACCGGCGAGTATCGGCTGCGGCTTTCCAAGGCAAGCCGCGCCACGGAATTTTGGCGATTCTCAGGTCGCCCGATGAAGAGATGGAACACGAATGAGCTGGACGGACGAGCGGATCGAGAAGCTGACCAAGATGTGGGAAGGTGGTGCCACCGCCAGCCAGATCGCGGACGAGCTTGGCGGCGTGAGCCGCAATGCAGTGATCGGCAAGGCCCACCGCCTCGGCCTCAAGGCACGCCCTTCGCCGGTGAAGGCCAACGAGAAGCCCGCGCGCCCGGCGCCGGCCCCCAAGAAGCCGAAGCCGGTGGAAGCAGCGCCCGCTGCGCCCGAGCCTCAGGCCGAAGCCCCGGTGGTGCGCGCTGCTGCGCCGCAGCCGGCCGCCGCGCCTGCTCCGCGCGCGCCGGAACCCGCCGCGCCGCCGGTTGCCGCCGACGATGCCGCTCCCGCACCTGCCCCCAAGGGGCCGCGCGTGGTCTCGGTCGGCCCTGGCGGCTTCCTGCGTCAGGGCCCTGGCGACCAGCAGCAGCCGATCCCGCCGGCGCCGCCGCGCCGCCTGGTGCCGGCCAAGCCGAGCGCGGAGATCGCCGACAAGACCAGCCTGCTCGACCTCAACGACCGCGTCTGCCGTTGGCCGATGGGTCACCCGGGCGAGCCCGACTTCCACTTCTGCGGAGACAAGGTGAACCCCGGGTTCCCTTATTGCGTCGAGCACTGCGGCCGGGCCTATCAGGCCCAGCTGCCGCGCGGCGCGCGCCGTCCCCCTCCGCCCCTGCCCTTCGGCGGCCCGCGGGTACGCTGATCCGATGATGAAGGCGCGGCCCGTGAACCCGGCATTCCGGCTCCTGGCCGCGCCTCTTTCCGCAAGGGCATCGCTCGCCCTTGTAGCCGCCTTCGCGGCGGGTGCCATGGTTCCCCCTGCCCTGGCCCAGGAAGCGCCGATCGCCGCGCCGCCCGTGGCAGCAGCGCCTGTCGAGCATGTCTATGTGGCACTCACCACGAGCGCGGGCGTCATCGTGCTGGATCTCGACAAGACCCACGCCCCGCTGACCGTCGCCAATTTCCTGAAATACGTAGACAGCAAGCGCTTTGACGGCGCGAACTTCTACCGTGCCATGCACATCGACTGGGGCGACCAGCCCAACGGGCTGCTGCAGGGCGGGCTTCAGGGCGTCAATGTCCTGCCGCCCGTCGCCCATGAACCGACCAACATAACCGGCATCAGCCACAAGGCCGGGACGATCTCCATGGCCCGCTTTGCGCCGGGCAGCGCCACCGCCGATTTCACCATCATGCTGGGGGACATACCTTCCCTCGACGCCAAGCCGGATTCCGACAACCCGGACACCCGCGCCGGCTTCGCCGCTTTCGGCCACGTCGTCTCGGGCATGGACGTGGTGCGCAAGATCTGGGACGAGCCGCGCTCCGCCACCAAGGGTGACGGTGTGATGAAGGGCCAGATGCTGGAGCCGATGGTGAAAATCGTCAGCGCCCGCCGCCTCGCAGGCCCGCCGACGGCCCCCTGAAGGCAGGAAAGGCTCCTGCGGGAGCCTTGTGAAGGCTTCCCACCTTCCGATTACCAAGAATTCACCGCCTCGCGGAGCGTTAGCTGCTATGCGCAACGCCGCCCTCGCACGCCCCCTCGGCGAATCGATTATCTTGTAATTTCAACGTCGCATCACACCGCTATCGCTCTCGGAATCTCGCCGGTTTTCCGCGGTAAGAGATGATTTACTTTAATTCCGATCGAATACGGGAAATCCCTTAGTTGGTCCTGTCGACCCCTACAGCCATTGCTCTGGCGGGGGTTGTGGAATTCCCTCTCAGGTCCGGGGGCACGGACTGCATCTATTCGGTTCGCTGTACTATTGAGAGTGCGATGGTAGAAAATTTACCTTGGAATTGCGCCGGCGAGGCCGGTCCAAATGTCGTTTCGCACGAAGAGTTCTGGTTCTCGCTGAAACTGAGGGTTGATTCAACTTCTCAGCTTTGGCAGGCGGCCGCGCTTCGCTGCATGAGCCATGCGGACATGTCCTATGAGGACGTGGACGAACTGATCGGCCCGATCGAGGATCCCTCGATCGCCGATTGCCTGATGATCCTGGCGCTGCCGGACCGTATTCCGGGCTGCACGCGGCTGGACGTGGCCCTTCAGGCCTCGGAAAGCCCCAGCCTAGCGGCCACGATCGGCAGCAGCGATTGTCGCTCCACGGTGGGCCAGGCCTGAACCGGAGCACTCGATCCCACTGCGTCGGATCGAGTGCTTCAGGTTTCCGGTTTGTCGCGGTTTTCCGGGGCATCGGGTCATTCCACTTGATGGGAAAGGCTTTGGCCGGTCGAACGAAGAACACCCCTGAACCGCGTGGTTCAGGGGTGTTCTTCTTTTACGGACCGGGGCGCCGTGAAGCCCCGGTGGGAAGGCCTCAGTTGTCGATATTGGTCCCGGCCGCGGCAATCGCGACGAGGCCCGATGCCGACATGCGGATGCCGTTCACGCCGAGCATGATGTTCGTGCCGTCCGTCACCACGTCGTTGACGATCGCCACCGAGTTGATCGTGGTGTCCAGTGCATTGCCGGCGCTGTCCGTGGCCGTGACCGAGAAGGTATAGGCGCCGTCCGCAGCCTTGCTGCCGTCCGCCTTGGTGCCGTCCCACGAGTAGGAACCCTGCGTTTCGGGATCGAGCGTGACGGTGTTGACGACCGCGCCCGAGGAGTCCTTGATCGTGGCGGTCATCGCGGCGGGCGTGCCGTCCACGTAATAGGTCCAGTGCGCCGGAGCATCGCCGAGACCGGACACCGGGGAATCGAAGCGCGCTTCGCGGCCGATGTAGCTGGAAGCCTGCGACATCTGCTGCGAGGAAAGCTGGCTGAGGATGTCCTTGAGCGAGCCGGTCTGCTGGATCGACTGTTCCACCTGCGAATACTGCACGAGCTGCTGCGTATATTCCGAAGTGTCCATCGGATCGAGCGGATCCTGGTTCGTCATCTGCGTGGTCAGCAGCTTGAGGAACAAGTTGTAATCGGTCAGCAGGCCCGAAGTGGAGGCCGCGGTCGTGTCGGTCGTCGCGGTGGACGAGGTGCCTGAAACGGTGGTCATTGCTCTTGTGCCTTATGCCATGAGATCGACATGGCCGCTGCTGCGCAGAGGCCGGTAGATCGGGTCGTCGCTCCCGCCGAAGCCGTCGGACAGGCCGCTTTGGGCCTGACGCTGGTTCTGTTCACCCTGCCAGCGCTGCCCGCCGCCCTGCCCGCCAGAGCGGCTGTCGAAGCGCAGGGACTGCCCGTCGGACCGCACGCCGGCATCGGCCAGGGCACGGTTGAGATCGGTGCTTTCGCGGCGCAGCATGTCCAGCGAGGACGCGCTGTCGGCCGAGACCACCGCGCGCAGGACGCCGTCGTGGTCGAATGAGAGCCGCACGTCGATCCGGCCCATGTGGCGCGGGTCGAGGCGGATCAGCAGGTCATCGCTGCCCTTGTCGAGCGCGCGGGCGATCTCGACCCCGATGTCGTTTCCGAACTGCCCCTGCTGCACGGCAACGGTCGCGCTCTGCGGCGCGGCCTGTGCGGTGGGCGCGTAAGGCAGCGCGGCGGGGCGGCTGGCGGCGGCGTTCAGCGTCTGGCTGAACAGCGGTGCGGAAAGATTGCCATCGGGCGTGGCGGCGGCCTGGTCGGGCGCCTGCGCGGTATCGACCGGGCTTGCGGCATTGGCCGCCGCGCCCTGGCTGCGAGCGCCTGCCGGTTCCGCTGCGGCGCGCTCGGCCCCCGCGAACGTCCCGGCATTTCCCGTTTTGGCCAGCTTCACCGAAGCCTTGCCCTCACCGTCGGTGGCGATCTTGGCGGGCTCCCCGGGCACTTCCTCGGACGGCGCCGGCACGGCCTGCGGCGCGACCGCGAGTTGCGGCTGCACCGCCGTCGTCGGCGTCTGCGGGATTTGCGCCTGGGCGGCCGGGATCAATGCGGAAGCGTCGGCGTCGAGGTGCTTCGCCTCCGGGGCATCGGCATCCTCCCCTGCCGGGGCGACATCGCCTGCGGCTTCGCCGGTCTCGCCGGTCGGGGCCGCATCTGCCGAAGCTGCCGCCTCGGCGACGAGCTGCGGCAGAACTGCCCCGGCTGTCGCGACAGGCGGCTTGATATGGTCGGCTTTCGCCGCGTGGCTCCCATCGGCGGGCCTGGCTCCCGGCGTGGACGTCGCCGGCTTCGCCAGCAGGTTCTCGGCCGGCAAGGCGCCCGCAGCGGCTGCCGCGTCCTGAGCAAGCGTATCGGCGGAAATGACAGGTGCCGGGATCAGCTCGGCAGCAGCCGGTGCCTCGCCCGTCGCTGCCGTTGCTGGCGCGCCTGCCTGGACCGTGCCGGAGGCGGCACCCGCGGGCACCGCCTGCGCTGCGCCGAGCAGCGACTGGAAGGAACCGGTAGCCTGTTCCGCGCTCTTGAAAGCCCCCCCGCCGGCAAGCCCGCCGGCAAGGCTGTCAGCGGCTGCAACTCCGGAGACGGCGGCGGCCGAGGTGCTGCCGCCCGTCGCGGCGGCCATGGGGAACAGGGAATTCACGGAAACCGGCATTAGAGGACGTCTCCCGGCCGACGATCCGCGGCCAACACTTCATCATAGAGGGATTGCAGCCTGCCCGGTCGTGCGATCCTATATTCAGGCCCCTGGCGCGGGACCGCTCAACCGACCGTGCCGAGGCTGCGCAGCCGCGCGCGCGGATGGATCTCGTTCTGCGAGAGCACGACGGTCGCCGGGCGCACGCGCTCGATGATGGAGCGCACGAAGGGCCGCAGCGGCGGACTGGTAAGCAGGCAGGGAATTTCGCCCTGCCCGGCCAACCGGTCGTAAGTGTCGCGGACCGAGGCGATGAACGCCTGGAGCTGCGAAGGCGCCATGGCCAGGTGGCGGTCGTCGCCGAGGCCGACGATGGCCTCGCCGAACGCCTCGTCCCATTCGCCGCCAAGCGTGACGATGGGGATTGCGCCGTCGAAGGTCTGCTGCGCCGAAATCTGGCGGGCCAGGCGCGCGCGGACATGTTCGGTCACTTGCGTCAGGTTGCCGGTCATCGCCGTCGCCTCGGCCACGCCTTCGAGGATCGTGGGCACGTCGCGGATCGAGATGCCTTCGGCCAGCAGGTTCTGCAGCACGCGCTGCACGCCGGAGATGGAGATCTTGCTGGGGATCAGGTCCGCGATTAGCTTCTCGGTGTCCTTGTGGACTTCGTTCAGCAGCTTCTGCGTCTCGGTATAGGAGAGCAGGTCGGCGATGTTGTCCTTGACGATCTCGGTCAGGTGCGTCGTCACCACGGTGCCGCAGTCCACCACGGTCAGGCCGCGGAAGCCGGCTTCCTGGCGCATGTCGCGGTCGATCCAGAGCGCCGGCAACTGGAAGACCGGCTCCTTGGTGGGCTCGCCGCGAATGCCGATGTCCTGCCCGGCCGCGTTGATCACCAGCAACTTGCCGATGCGCAGTTCGCCGCGCGCGATCTCGGTCTCCTTGACGAAGACGATATATTCGTTCGGCTGAAGCGCCATATTGTCGAGAATGCGGACCGAAGGCAGCACGAAGCCGTAGTCGATCGCCATCTGCCGGCGCAGCGCGCGGACCTGGTCGTCGAGGCGCGGCTCGGCCTGGGAATCGTTGATCAGCGGCAGCAGCCCGTAGCCGAGTTCGATGCGCAGCGCGTCGATGGCCAGCGTGCGCGAGATCGGTTCCTCGGCCTGCGCTTCCATCTGCTGCTGCTGCGCCATCGCCTCCTGCATGCGCTCCTGCGCGGCGCTGGCCTGCGCCTTGCGCGACATCGACCAGGCCATCCATCCGCACATGCCGCCCATCGCGGCAAAGGGAATGAACGGCAGGCCCGGCATCAGCGCCAGAACCGTCATCAGCACGCCGACGATGCCGAAGGCCTTGGGGTAGCGGCCGAGCTGGTCGCCCAGCGCGGCGCCGGTCTTGCCGACGACGCCGCCCTTGGAAACGAGCAGGCCCGCCGCCGTGGAGACGATCAGCGCCGGGATCTGGCTGACAAGGCCGTCGCCCACCGTGAGGATGGTGTATGTGGTGAAAGCCTCGCCGAACGGCACGCCGTGGATGGCAACGCCGATGATCAGGCCGACGACGATGTTGATCGCCGTGATCAGCAGGCCGGCAACGGCATCGCCCTTCACGAACTTAGAGGCACCGTCCATCGCGCCGTAGAAGCCGCTCTCGGCCTCGATCTCGGCGCGGCGCTCACGCGCCTGGCTCTCGGTGATGGTGCCGGCGTTGAGATCGGCGTCGATCGCCATCTGCTTGCCGGGCATGGCATCGAGGCTGAAGCGCGCCGCCACTTCGGCAATGCGGCCCGCGCCCTTGGTGATGACCACGAAGTTGATGACGATCAGGATCGCGAAGATGGTGAGGCCGATGACGGTCTCGCCGCCCATCAGGAACTCGCCGAAGGCCGCGATCACGCCGCCCGCCGCATGATGCCCCTCGTGCCCGTGACCGAGGATCAGGCGGGTCGAGGCCAGGTTGAGGCCCAGGCGCAGCATCGTCACGATCAGCAGGATCGTCGGGAAGCTCGACAGTTGCAGCGGCTTCTCGATGAACAGCGCCGTCATCAGGATCAGCACCGAGGCGGTGATCGACAGGGCCAGGCCCATGTCGAGCATCCAGCCGGGCATCGGCAGGATCAGCATGCCGATAATAGCGCTGACCCCCAGCGCCAGCGCGAGATCGCGGCTGGGGCCGAGGCGGGCCAGGAACTGGTCCAGCCTTGCAGAGACGAGTGCGTTCATCGCTTCACCGGGCTTTCAGGAGGTCAATGACGGATCAGGCCGGGCGGCACCGCGACACCGTCGGACAGGAACGTGCGCAGCTTGTTGCGCATGGTCCGAACCGAAATGCCCAGCATCGAGGCGGCGGAAGTGCGATTGCCCCGGCAATGTTCCAGGGTCTTGAGGATCAGCTCGCGCTCGACATCGGCGATGTTCTGCCCGACCAGCTCGGAGACGGCCATGGCCACGGGCTGGTTCGCCCGCTCGCCGCGCAGCCGCGAGAGCACGTCCTGCAGGTTCACCGCGATGTCCACGACCACGAGATCGTCCTTGGCGCGGTGCCAGTCCTCCAGCACGGTGGAGCTGGCGGTGCCCACGGCGATGCTGGCGGGCGAACCGCGCACCATCTCCACCGCCAGGCCCATCGCGTTGCCGAGGTCGCCGACCAGCATCAGCCGGGTCGGATCGTGTTCGGAGTAAGGCATCATGCCTCCTGCCGGACGATTTCGGTGAGCGTGATGCCCAGCGTGCTGTCGATCAGCACGACTTCGCCGCGCGCGATCAGGCGGTTGTTGACGAAGATGTCCACCGGCTCGCCGACGCGGCGGTCCAGTTCCACCACCATGCCGGGCTTCAGGCGCAGCAGGTCGCCGATGTCCATCCGCGACCGGCCCAGGACGGCCTGGACCTTGACCGGCACGTCGAACACGGCCTGGAGGTCGTCGGGCGTGGGCGGCGTGGTCGGACGGGGAGACCAGGCGGCTGCGGCATCCTCGCTCGCTTCGCCGTTCGGGTTTTCGTCGGACAGGTGAGCAGGCGCCAGCTGGCGCGGCTCGAGCTCGTCGCTCATGGTCATACCTTTCAACTGTTCATCCACTGACGGATTACGGATGCGGATTCTCCGGGACTGGCCGAGATGGCGTCACCGATGCGGCGCAGGGCGGAGAGCTTGATGCGCCCGTCCACTTGCGCCAGGGCAATTTCCTGGTCGAGCATCTCGCCTTCGTTGGCGCGCATTTCGTCGAGCTGGCGGATGGCCTCCTCGTCGCCGGCCGCGGCCCGCTCGTTGAGGGCCATCATTTCGGCATCCTCGGCGGTCAGGCGGCGCTCCACCACGCCTTCGACCAGCGGCGGCTCGGCCAGCTTGGGCTTGAGCATGCGGATGGCGAAGAGGATGATGCCGCCCACGATCAGGATCTTCAGCACGTCGAAGATGCGGTCCATGGTCAGGCCGAAAGGCAGGCCGCCTTCGGCGCCGTCGAGATCGGTCGGCGCGTTGAAGGCCATGTTCTCGACCACCACGCTGTCGCCGCGGTCGGCATCGAATCCCACGGCATTCTCGACCAGTCGCTGCAGGCGCTGGACCTGCGGCGCGGGAAGGCCCTGCGGCCCGCCGTCCACCATGACCGCCACGGTCAGGCGCTTGACCTGGCCGGGGGTGCGGACCGCGACCTTCTGGGTGCGGCTGTTCTGGTAGGTGGTGTCTTCCGAGGTCTCGTTCTGCGCCGAGCGGCGGGCGTCGCCGCCATTGCCGTTGACGTTGCCCTGGTTGTCGGGAAGCTGCGAGCCGACCGTCACGCCCTCGGCGCCGGCGGAATTCTCGTCGCTCTGGTTGTTCGATTCCACGGTGACCGTGTGGGCCACGACCTGGGTATCGGGATCGAAGACTTCCGATTCCTCGCGCACCTGATCGCGTTCGAGCACGGCCGCCACTTCGGCGCGCACTTTGCCCTGGCCCACGATCGGTTCGATCATCGCCTCGATCTCGGTGCGCAGGCGCGCTTCGACGGCGTTCTGGCGGTCTTCGAGATTGCCTGCACCGGCGTCACCGCCCTCGCCCGCCCGCGCCAGCAGCGCGCCGGTCTGGTCGACGATGGAAACCGCCTCGGGATTGAGATCGGGAACGGCCGAGGAGACGAGGTAGCGGATCGCCTGGACCTGCTCGCTGGAAAGGCGCCCGTTGGTCTTCACCGTCACCGCGGCGCTGGCCTTGCGCGGTTCGGTTTCGAACATCGCGTGGTCCGGCATGACGACATGGACGCGGGCCTTGCTGACCTTTTCGAGGCTCTCGATCGAGCGGACCAGTTCGCCTTCGATGGCGCGGGTCTCGTTCAGCTTCGCGCGCGAGGAAGAGATGCCGAAAGGCTCCTCTGCATCGAGCACTTCGTAGCCGATCTTGCCGCCCAGCTGCTCGGAGGCCATCGACATGCGAAGCTCCGCCAGCTTGTCGACCGGGGCCATGACCGCAGAGCCGTCGGCGGAGAGCTGGAAGGGCACGTTCTGGCCCTTGAGCTTCTCGCTGATCGACTGGGCCGCCGAAGGATCGAGATCGGTATAGAGATAGCCCATCTCAGTCGCAGGACTGCGAAACGCCATCCATCCGAGCCCGGCCAGCAGGGCAAGGGCCACGCCGCCCATCAGCAGGGCACGGCGGGGACCGACCTGCTCGATAAAGTTCCGCAACGGGTTCAAAAGTCGCCTCTTACGTCAGCGGCGTCACCCCCTGGTGTCGCCCCTGACATTATAGGATAAACGCTAGGCAACTCTTGCCGGGAACAGGAAAAGTTTATGCAGGAATTTCCGGGCCGGTAGTCGAACTTGGACACGGCCCCGTGCAGATGCCGGACGGGCTGGAGAGTCAGGGGCGCAACCGGCGCGCCGCCGTCAGCGAGGCCGCAGTCCCGCTGGCCATTGCCACGCGGTCTGCGCCCCAGTCTGCACCCAGGTCTTTTCGGTGGAAGCGGCTCCCGGCCGATCGGGAGCCTGACGGTCTGCGGCGCGCCGGAAAGCCGGCCAAGCGCCGGACCGGCTCACGACGAGACGGCGTCGCTTTCGGGTTCCTGCCCCAGAACACCGGCGAGTTCGGCCATGACCGCGGCACGGCGCGAGGCCGCGTCGATGTTCAGGCCGCCTTCGGCCCAGCCGATATGGGCATCGCCGGAAGGGAGCGTGTCGTCGTCGACCACGACGATGGAGATCGCCCGCCGCTCGCGCGCGCGGCGTTCCTCGACAAGGCGCTCGATATCTTCACGCATGGCCGGGTTCGCGCGGATCGACAGCGCGGTATCGCGCGAAACCTGATCGAGCGCGCGGGTCAGCGCTTCGTCGATGGCGCGCGCGGGTTCGGCGGCAATGGCATGTCCGGCCAGCAGTTCGGCGGCCTGGAGCGCAATCGCCCCGGCCTCGGCAATGACCTGATCCATCACCGCATCGAAACGGCTCTCGACATCGTCGATCGAGGCATGAAGCGCATCGGTGGCGGCCAGCATGGCTTCCGCCCGCTCGCCCCGCGCCTGCTCCAGGCCCGCCTCGAAGCCATCGACCCGCGCCCGCGCCAGCTCGGCGACGTGGTCCTCGTGCAGGCGCTCTATACGGGCCTGGAGTTCCTCGACGTGCTCGCGCAGTTCATCGTGTCGTCGTTCGTCGACCTGCTCACTGGACGGAAAACGAAATATCCTGTCGAAACCGAATGGCTGAATGGTCATGGGATCCTCCATCATCGCCGCACCCTCGGAATTCGGACGACCTTCCGGTCGCGCATCGCGGACATGGTCCCGCGAGGCATGAAACAGTTCGAAATCGTTCGGCCGATACGCCATTGGCTTCCCCAAATGGCAAGCTCGCGACACAAGCCGCGAGCGCACCGGATACCGGAATCTTCCCTGCTCGTTCCGTACGTTAACCCGGACGAGCAGGATATCAAACAGGTCATCGCACCGATCAATAGATCATGGCGTCGTCGCTCTTGGGATCGACGAGCATGATCTCGCCCCGATCCCCAAGCGACTTGGCAAGACGCACCAGAGCCGTCTGCGCTTCCTCGCATTCGCGCGCGCGCACCGGACCCATGGCCGACATGTCGTCGCGCATCAGCTTGGCGGCACGTTCGGTCATGGCGCCGAAGAACAGCTTCTTCATCTCGTCCGGCGCACCCTTGAGCGCCAGCGCCAGTTCGCGCTTGTTGCAATTGCGCACGATCGTCTGGATCGCCCCCGGCAGCAGATTGCCGAGATCCTCGAAGGTGAACATGAGTGCGCGGATACGTTCGGCCGATTCCGGCGCCTTCTCGTCGAGCGCGCCAAGCATGGCCTCTTCGGTCGAGCGGTCCAGCGCGTTGAACAGTTCCGCCATGGTCTCATGCGGGTCGCGGCGCTGGGCGCGCGACAGGTTGGTCATGAACTCGCTCTTGAGCGTCTGCTCCACCTGGACGATCACGTCCTTCTGCACGGTATCCATCCGCAGCATGCGCATGACCACGTCGGTCGCGAAATCGCGCGGCAGTTCGGACAGCACGCGCGCGGCATGGTCCGGGCGCAGCTTGTGCAGGATCACCGCAACGGTCTGCGGATATTCGTTCTTGAGGTAACCCGCGAGCACGGCCTCGCTGACGTTGGACAGCTTGTCCCACATCGTACGGCCGGAAGGACCGCGGATGTCCTCCATGATCTCCTTCACGCGGTCCGCCGAGAGAATGCCTTCCAGCAGCCTTTCGGTGGTCTCGTAGGAGCCATGCAGCGTCGCCATGCTCGCCACTTCGCCCGAGAACTGGACGAGCAGGTGCTCGACGACGACTGCGGGCACCCGGCCGAGCTGGGCGATCGTGGAAGACAGCTCCTTGATTTCCTCGGTGGTCAGCTGTTCCCAGATCGGACCGCCATGGTCGCGTCCAAGGGCCAGCATCAGCGCGGCAGCGCGCTGAATTCCCGAGTATTTCTTGAGCTCCGGCGGCTCAGCCACCGCGGCCATCATCGTCACTTCGATACCCCCGAAAAATTGCTCAATTCCGCACGGTTTGGGCGCTGTTCCTTCTATTTATAGGAGGAAGGCTTGCGCAACCGCCCGATGGAGACAGAATTGACGATAAATATAAACAACGGGTTGATCGGACTGTCGGTTCTGGGTGGCACCAGTGCCTATTCCGCCCTGTCGTCCTCCCTCGCCGCCCTGGACAGCGCTGCCGTTCTCAAGGCCAAGAAGGCCTTCACCCTCGCCACGCCGGAAACGACGCCGCCCTGGCAGGAAGCCGCCGATACCCGCCCGGTCAGCGCCCAGATCGTCGCGCTCAAGCGGATGCTGTCGCTGGTGGACACCACCAAGGACAGCTCGCTGGGCGATCTGCCGGATGTCCAGACCGCCTTCACCACCTACAAGGCGCTCGACCGGCTCCGCATCCTGGCCGAAAGCGCCGCCAAGGCCACGACGTCTTCCACGGAGCGCGCCTCGCTCCAGAAGACATTCGCGCAAGGGCTGCTGGACCTTCAGTCCTTCCTGGGTTCGGCCGACACCGATCTCGTCTCGCTCTATTTCGGGTCGAAGACCAGCAACGCCACTTCCGTCGCGATCAAGTCCACGAACTCCAGCGGCGCGGTCATCGGTGAAGGCGTATCGGCCACGCGCAATGCGGCCATCTCCGGCATGACCGGCAGCGAAGTGCTGCAGATCAAGCTGACCAAGGGCAGCACCACCGAGACCGTCAATGTCGACCTTTCGGCAACGACACAGCCGCCCACGCTCGATTCGGTCGCGGCCGCGCTTAATGCCGCCATCGGCAGCAGCCAGGCACTGGACACCAGCGGCAATCCCGTGGTCGATGCCAATGGCGACCCGATCAGCAAGTGGAAGTCGAACTTCACCGTCGAAAAGAACGACGGCAAATGGGGGCTCGTCTTCAATCCGGCGGGCAGCGAGAAAGTCGCCATCGACCAGGTCGGCGGCGGCGACGCACTGATGGTGGCCAGCGGCGAGACCGCGAAGGATGCCGCCACCGCTGCGCGCGTGTACCGGGTGGAAGACCTGGACGATTCCCTGTCCTGGCAGCGCCTGAGCAAGCTCAACGCGGTAGACGGCACCGCCACGGCAGACGCCAAGGCGAACGCATCCTCCACTGACGACGAGGACAAGGACTATACGGTCGCCGCGGCCACCCAGGCCAAGGCGATCGCGACGGATTCCGAAGGCTTCAGCTATGTCGTCGGCACCACGGCCGGGGATGTCGGCACGCGCATCTCGGACGGCTCCGACGATCTGTTCCTCACCAAGGTCGACAGCAAGGGCAATGTCGTATGGCAGCGCAGCCTGGGCGCTGCAGGCAGCGCGCAGGGCGCCGCCGTCAGCATTGCCGCCAATGGCGACATCGTGGTCGCCGGCACGGTAGACGGTGCCTACAACGGCGGCGACGACAGCCAGACCGACATGCTGGTCGCGCGCTACAACATCAAGGGCGACCAGCTTTCCGCCACCGTCATCCGGCAGGTCGGTAACGAAACCGCAAGCGCCGTGACCGTGGGCGACGATGGCAGCATCTATGTCGCGGGCAAATCATCGACGGGCGGCGGCGATGCGTTCATCGCCAAGCTCGATGCGACCGGCAAACTTCAGGAACGCCGCGCGATCGACAGCGGCGGCCTCGATTCCGTCACCTCGCTCGCCATCGACAACGACGGCAACCTCCTTGCCCTGACCAGCGAAAGCGGCGTGGCCACGATCCATCGGATCGACTCCACCTCGCTCTCCACCGATCTCGGCTCGATCACGCTCGGCAAGGTTTCCGCACGCGCCATCGCCGTGTCCGACAGCGGCGAGATTGCCGTCGTCGGCACCACGAGTTCGGCGGTGAGCGGCACGCAGGTCAACAGCATCAATGGCGGACAGGACGCGTTCGTCACCCGCATCGATGCCGCCCTGTCCTCGGCCAGCACGACGTATATCGGCACCTCGGCCACCGATCAGGCCGACAGCGTCACGTATCTGAACGGTACGCTCTATGTCGGCGGCCGCACGGCGGGAGACCTGTCGGGAACGAAGTCCGGCACTGTCGACGGCTTCGTCGCGCGGATCGATGCTTCCACGGGCGCGATCGAGAAGATTTCGCAGTGGGGCATGTATACCTCGACCACGGAGCCGGTGAAGATCTCCGCCGTGGCAGGCGGATCCACGGTGCTGGGCGCGCTGGGCCTCAACCGCGGCACACTGAACGAGCAGGAATCGACCACACTTTCCTCGCAGACCAACCTGCAGGCGGGCGACAAGTTCACGATCCGCGTCGATGGCGGGGCCACGCGCACCATCACCATCGGCAAGGACGAGACGATGGTCTCGCTGGCGCAGAAGATCCAGAAGATCACCGGCACCAAGGCCACCATCACCACCCCGCGCGTGAACGGCCAGACGACGCTCAAGATCCAGGTGAAGTCCGGCTACCAGGTCGAACTCGGTTCCGGTCCGGACAACAAGGACGCCCTGTCCAAACTGGGCATAGACCCTGTACGCCTGGTCGCTTCCAAGGCACCCGATGCCGATGCGCCCAAGGTCACGCCCGGCGGCACTTACAGCCTGGGCCTCGCCACGACCCTGTCGGTGAAGGATGCCAAGACGGCTGCAGTCGCGCTGGCCCAGATCAAGTCGGCCCTCTCCATGACCCAGACCGCCTATCGCTCGCTCTATTGGGACTCGTCGAAGGCGACCCTGGTGGACGGCGCGATTACCGGCGGCGGCACGGTCTACCAGCAGAAACAGCTCGCCAACTACCAGGCCGCCTTGTCGCGGCTTACCGGTTCCTGAGGTAAACCTTCATGTCTTCTCTTCCTCCTATTTTCGATGGCATGGGCCAGGCCATGAAATACATGGCCGAGCACCAGCGCGTGATCGCCGAGAACATCGCCAACAATGAGACGCCCGGGTTCAAGGCGCGGACCGTGGACGCGCCGGACTTCTCCTCGCTCGTCTCGCAATATGGCGTAGCGGGTACGCCCCGCGTCTCCCGGCCGAAAGTGGAGCTGTCCAGCGGCATGGCCGCGCTCGGCGCCCGCCCGCCCCTGGCCGGCAGCCATGTCGTGCTGGACGGCGACACAACCGAAACCAAGCCGGACGGCAACAATGTCACGCTGGAAGACCAGTTGCTTACCCTGGGGCAGGTCCAGGCCGACTTTGCGGCCATGACCAATCTCTACCGCAAGCAGATGGGCCTCATGAAAACGGCCCTCGGCCGCGGCTAAATCGCTTCGGGAGAGGATGTCCAAGGGCGCGGTACCTCACAGAGGGCCGCGCCCTGTAAAAGGACGATCCGACAAGCGTGAAATCCGGCGTGCGATACCTCGAAAGGGGTAGGCCGCCCTCTGCAGGCGAATCGCCGATCAGGCGGGTTCGTTCAGCCTGCCTTCAATCTATCCCTGCCTTATCCTAAAAAATCGACGAAGCGATTCTGATAGGAGGGAACTGGATAAGCCGCAGCACGTTCAAAAGCGAAACTATTTGTATTTCAGCTTTTTAACTCTGCCTTTGCGGGACGAGGACGCCTCCTGGACAAGCGGCACTTGATAGGAAAGTTTTTCCTGCAACGAAGCTGAAATTTCCGGGAAACACCACAAGACTAGCCATTATGGTGCAAAATAGGAAGGCAACTGGTGGAAGTTATTGCCGGTCACGACAATCCGACCCACTTTGGTACGATATACATAATGGATTATTGACCAAGTGGGCGTTCCGTGGAACAAATTCCTCATTCATAGCCAGATAAGAGCTTCAATGACCCAAAAACCGCTTGGATCGCAGAAGCGGACTGGGAAGGCGCTTGCCACGGCGCCGACCGCAATCGAGATCGATGCATATCGAACACTCGTCTTTCCGAACCGCATCCGGAAATTTCGCAAGCAGCTGAATATTGGATCGCTGCTAGAGTTGTCGGAGAAGCTTCCGACGATCACCTATATTCGCCTTTCGAAGATCGAGAGGGGAGAGATCTTTGCGCGTGCCGGAGAGCTGCGCGATATCGCGGCCGCCCTCGGCATCGATGCCGGCGAACTCCTGATCGACATCGACGATCCGGATTTCGACATCTCGGCCTGGGCGGATCCGCTCCATGGCAGCGACCGTGTCGATCCCGCTGCCGAGCGTTTCGCCGTGCTGCTGGCGGCGGCCCTGCGCACACGCCGCGCGGCGGATGATGCCCTGACGATCGCCGCTCTCGAGCACGAATATGGGATCGCCCCGGTTATCCTGTCGCGTATCGAGAATGCCCTGAAGCCTTTCGATCGCTGGAACGAGGAAGTCCGTGCTTCCCTGCGCCGGCTGTTCGCGGCTGCGGACGACGGCGAACTGATCGCCATCGTCACCGAGGCGCATCAGCGCGGAGACCTGGATCCGGTGCTGCCGCTCGTGGCGAACCCGGAACTGCGGATCGCCAAGTCCCGCGGTCGCATCGCCGCCCTGCGCGACGAACTGCACGGCCCGTCTCGCGCGCAAGGCATCACACGCGCCGTGCCGCATCCGCTGCTCGATCGTCCGCCGCTCGATCGTCCTTCCCTGGGCCGCGCCATGAGCGAGCGCCCCATGCTGGAACGCGGTGCCGGCAGGCGCCGCGCTGCGGAAGCTCTGGCGGAAGATGCCGGCGGCGATACCATGGTGGCGGAGCACCCCTCCGTTCGCCTCGTGCCCGTCTTCGGCAGCCCCCTGGCCGATGGACTGATCGCCCTCACGCCGGCCGGTGCCCAGGTCGAAGCGCCGCGCAATGCCGGGCCGCGCGCCTATGGCCTGCGCCTGGGCCGGGCCACGCTCGGTGCAGGGCTTCCCGGACGCTCGGTCCTGATCGTCGATCCCGACCGCTTCCCCTCTGCCGGCGGCCTTGCCGTGGTGACGGAAGCCGAAGGGCTGCGCGTCCTCTCGGTCACGCTCGACCGTCATGGACGGATGCTCGGCTACAGCGAGAACCCCGATCTCGAAGTCGCCATAGACGAGCTGGATCCGGCCAATCTTGCCACGGTCCTGGCGGCCGTGTTCGAATAGTAACAGCAAATGACATGAGGCCGGGCCCATAGTCCCGACCGGCCCCATATAATGGTATGTGTCAGACCCCCCGGAAGGCACGATGCGCATACCTAAACTGTTCAAGCCGAATGGAAAGCGGCCCCCGCCGCGATCCACGGCCGACCCGGCGGGATTCTCCGCCGCGCGCGTTCCGCCGCTGACGCTGGTCTCGCACGCCCTCGCCCGCCTCCGGGCGCCCGATGGAGCCCGTCCTCCCGACGGCAGCGCTCTCTCTGAAAGCGCGCCTTTCACACGGGCCATGCCACCGCGGGCCGTCTCGCTGCTGATGGTCAATCTCGACCGTTTCAAGCTCATCAACGATCTCTGCGGCCCTGCTACCGGCGACTTCCTGATCGACATCGTTCACGAGCGCTGCCGCCGCGTCCTGCGCCGCTCGCATGTCATCCATCTCGGTGCCGACGAATTCGCCTGCTTCCTGCCCGAAGATCGGCCCCGCGCGGCATCAGGCATCATCACATCCGACCTCCCTGCCGAGCGCCTCGCCGCGCAGTTGCTGGAAGCGATCGGCGAACCGGTCAGCCTCGGCCGCCACATGGTACACCTGACCGCCTCCATCGGCATCGCCACGGACCACGCGGGAACAGTCCCCGCGGAGGAACTGCTGCGCGGCGCCTCGATCGCCCTCACTCATGCCAAGGATGCAGGCGGCGATTGCGCCCGGCGCTTTTCACCCGAGATGTTCGCCAGCCTGGCCGAGCGGGCCTCGCTGGAAGAGGACTTGCGCGGTGGCCTGCTGCGCGGCGAACTCGTGCCCTATTACCAGCCCATCGTCGCGCTCGCCTCGCGCCGGGTCGTCCGCTTCGAGGCCCTGGTGCGATGGCGACATCCGCAGCGCGGCCTGCTTGCCCCGGACAGCTTCCTGCCGATCGCCGAGGACGTGGGCCTCAACGATGACCTGCTTTATGCGATGTTCCGCCAGTCCTGCCGCGATGCGCACGAGTGGGGCGGCGGCACCGGCCTCGCGCTCAATATGTCGCCATGGCAGGTCTGCGAACCGCACATCGCCTCGCGGCTGCTGCGGATCGTCTTCGCCAGCGGCCTCAGGCCCGACAGGCTGACGGTGGAGATCACCGAGAATGCAGTGATGCACGACGTCGCCGCTGCCCAGGCCACCGTTGCCGCCTTGCGCGAAGCGGGCATCAAGGTGGCGCTCGACGACTTCGGCTCGGGCTATGCCAGCCTCAGCCGCATGTGCAAGATCCCGCTGGACATGATCAAGATCGACCGCACGCTCGTCCAGTCGCTCGACAGCGATGCCGGGCGCAAGCTGGTGAAAGTGGTCGTGGATCTCGGCCAGAGCCTTGCCATGCCCGTGACGGCCGAAGGGATCGAAACCGAGCAGCAGGCACGCTATCTCGCCGATCTGGGCTGCACGTTCGGCCAGGGCTACCTGTTCGGCCGCCCGGCGCCGGCCGACGAGACCGCCGCCCTCCTGGCGGGGAGCCTGACGGTTCCGCTGGCCTGTTGATCGGCGCGCCTCGCCGCCCGCGATGTCGCACGGGACGGGTCCGAATTCCGCATAAGAGGTGTTTGGCCGGGATTGCTAAGCAGCGTTCTCGTTGGAACGCAATGGAAGCGCGTGAAGGGTCGTGCGCTTTCTGGACCGTCGGAACCATACCCCGGAACTTCCCTCCCGCGAAGGCCGCGTGCCGCAGCTTCCGCGCGGCCGGAAGGCAGCCCTGCGCGCCGGTGCTGGCACAAGCTCCAGCCCTGACTCCAGGAAAAGCCCGGCGAGAGACCGCTGGTCCCCTGCCGGGCCTTGCCGGTCAGTATTCGCTGTTGAACGAGATGGGTGTGGTCAGGTCGAGGCGCGCGATGTCGCCTTTGGAACCATAGGTATAAGTGCGGTTGCCAGAGAGACGCTTGGCCTCGTTGGCGATGGCGCCCATCATTTCCATCGAGAGTTCGATCTGGCGCTCCAGCAGGGCCGAGTTCACCAGCGAGGCCGCGCGCAGTTCGCCCAGGGCTTCGGCCAGGCGCTCGCGCGTCTCGTCGTCCATCTGCTCGGTCCATTCCGGGTCGAGCCGGTTGCGCCGCGCCAGGACTTCTTCCAGCGACCCCACCAGCCGCGTCTTCGCCGCCGCCAGTTCAGCCAGTTCGAGCGCGCGCTCGCGGCCTTCGAGACGCTCGGTCTCTTCGCGCATGACCATCGAGAGCGAGGTCATGATCTCGATCAGCTCATTGGGCATGGCCATTGCCTCCCTGCAAACGGATGATCTGCGCTTCCACGGCCGAGGCGATGCCCAAGCCCTTGCCCTTGGCGATCTGGGTGCCGATCTGCTCGGCCAGGACACCGCGGAACATTTCCTCGCCGTGGCCGCCGTTGAAATCCTCGCCCTGCTCGACGGTCTCCAGCATGATCTTGGTGATCTGCCCTGCGAAGACGCCTTCGAAATCGCGCGCCACTTTGGCGGGGCTGCGATCCGGCGTCTGGACCGCGGGATGGGAAGGAAGCGAAGCAAGAATCGGATCTGCCATCTTTACTGTACCGCTATTTCGGCCTGCAGCGCGCCCGCCGTGCGCAGCGCCTGCAGGATGGTGATGAGGTCGCGCGGGCTGACGCCCAGGGCATTGAGCCCGGCAACCAGGGTCTGGAGCGAAGTGCCGCCGTTCAGCACTGCCAGCGAGGCGCCGCTGCCGTCGTCCGCCTGGACGTTGGTGCGCGGCACCACGGTGGTCTGGCCGCTGGAGAACGGCGCGGGCTGCGAGACGATCGGCGTCTCGGTGACGCTGATGGTCAGCCCGCCCTGCGCGATGGCAACGGGGCTGACGCGCACGTCCGCGCCCATGACCACGGTGCCGGCGGCTTCGTTGATGACGATGCGCGCGGGCTGGTCCACTTGTACCGGCAGGTTCTCGACACGGGTGATGAGATCGATCACCGAGCCGCCGGCCGGGTTGATCTCCACGGTGCCGGGGTCGAGCACCTGGGCGGCGCCGGGCGCCTCGCGATTGATGGTCGCGGCGATCTGGCGGGCGGTGGTGAAATCGGGATTCTTCAGCGCCAGTTTCAGCGTCTGGGCGGAGCGCAAGTCATAGGGAACCTCGCGCTCGACGATGGCGCCGCCGGCGATGCGCGCGGTGGTCATTACGCCGCGGCTGAGCTTGGCCGCCGCGCCCTGCGCCTTGAAGCCGGATACCGCGACCGGGCCCTGCGCCACGGCGTAGATCTCGCCATCGAGCGCGCGGAGGGAGGAGACCAGCAGGATGCCGCCCTGCAGGCTGGTGGAATCGCCGAGCGCGGAGACCTGCACGTCGATGGTGGAGCCCGCGCGGGCGAAGGCCGGCATGGTCGCGGTCACCGTCACGGCGGCCACGTTCTGCGTCAGCATCTGCGTGCCGCGAATGTTCACGCCCATGCGCTCCAGCATGGCCTGCAAGGTCTCTTCGGTGAAGGGAACGTTGCGGATGCGGTCGCCGGTGCCCTGGAGGCCGACGACGAGACCGTAGCCGACCAACTGGTTCGACCGCACGTTCTCGACATCGACGATGTCCTTGATGCGCGGCTGGGGCCCGGCGAAAGCCGCCGTGGGCGCCAGCGCCGAAGCAAGTGCCACCAGGCCTGCCATCATGGCGAGACGCGGACCTTGCATCCTCGATTTGAAAGGCTTGGGCATCACTGTCCTTATAGGAAGAAAGAGGCGGCTGGCGGCGGCTGCGGCAGGGATTTTCACGGGTATTTCCGGGCCGCACCGGCGCCGCTGCCCGTGCGCGCCAGGCGCATGACGTAGCCGATGATCTCGGCCACGGCGGCGTAGTGCTCGATCGGGATCGGCCGGTCGATGTCGACGGCGGCGTAAAGCGCGCGGGCGAGCGGCGGGCTCTCGACGATCGGCACCCTGGATTCGGTGGCGATCTCGCGGATGCGCAGGGCAATGGCGTCCACGCCCTTGGCCACCACCACCGGCGCGGCCATGGCGCCGTGGTCGTACTTCAGCGCGATGGCGTAGTGCGTCGGATTGGTGATGATGACGCTCGCCTCTGGCACCGCGGCCATCATGCGTTTGCGCGAACGCTGCATCTGGATCTGACGGATCTTGGCCTTGATCTTGGGATCGCCGTCGCTCTGCTTGTGCTCGTCCTTCACTTCCTGGAAGGTCATCATCATGCGCTTCATGAAGGCGCGGCGCTGATAGATGAAGTCGAACAGGGCCAGGGCCATGACCAGCATCAGCACTGCGCGGATCGCCTCGTATGCCAGCGTTCCCGCCGCGGCGCCGATCGCGCCCGGCGCGAAGCCGACCAACTGGTCCAACCCGGTCACGCGCGGCTTCAGCACCAGGAAGACCACCAGGCCGATGGCGCTGAACTTGGCCAGGGTCTTGCCGAATTCCACCAGCGCACGCATGCCGAAGATGCGCTTCATCCCGCTGGCCGGGTTGAGCTTGGACCACTTCGGCTTCAGGCGCGACCAGCTCAGCGTGGCGCGACCCTGAAGGAACATCGTGGCCACCGCGCAGGCGAACAGCACGCCGAACACCGGCAGCATCGAGAGCATGAAATGGCGCGCCACCCCGGTCATCAGGTTCTGCGCGCCATCGGGATCGAGCGGATAGTCCTCGGCGCTGCCCCAGAGGCGGGTCAACATCATGCCGAGATGGCGGATCGCGGAAATGCCGACCCAGCCCGTGACGATCAGCGCGCCGGCCATCATCGTGGCGTGGCGCACTTCCGGCGCCATCGCCACTTCGCCGCGCTTGCGGGCATCGTCGAGCTTCTTCTGGGTCGGCTCGTGAGTCCGCTGGTCCTTGTCGCTCTCGGCCATGGCGCTAGAGGCTCCATCCGTTCTGCATGAAGGCACCCATGGCGTTCGCGAAGGCCGTCAGCATCGTGCCGAGAGTCATCGCCAGCAAAGAGATGCCGAGCAGCAGGTTGAGGGGCTGGGTGATGAAGAAGACCTGGATCGACGGCGCCACGCGGGCGGCCAGGCCGAGGCCGACGTTGAACAGCGCGCCATAGAGGATCAGCGGCGCGGCCAGGCTGACGCCCAGCGCCAGCGACTGGCCGGTGACTTTCACCGCAAGATCGGCGAACTGCGCGGCGGGCGGCAGTCCGCCTACCGGGAACACCGAATAGGACTGGAAGATCGAGGCGATCCACAAGTGGTGGACGCCCAGGCTCATGCAGACGATCACCGCCGCGATCCCGAACAGGCGCGAGAGCAGCGGAGACTGCCCGCCCATCGAGGGGTCGGCCACGAGCGCGGAGGCCAGGCCGACCTGCAGGCTGGCAATCGATCCGGCGACGGCGGCCGCGCTGAACAGGATCTTCACGATCATGCCCATCGCGATGCCCACCAGCACTTCGCCGATCACCAGGAGCGGCAGCGAAACGTCCGACTTCACCGCCGGCGCGACCTGGCCCTGGAGCATGCCGTAAAGGCCGACCGTGAAGCCCAGCGACATCACCAGCCGGATCTGCGGCGGCACCGAATCTTCGGAGAAGGCCGGCAGCAGCATGATCACCGCACCCACCCGGCAGAACAGGATCAGGAACGTCGCCGCATCGATCGGCAGCGCCGCCAGGGTCACCATGTCGAGGGATGCGCCGGCCATGGTGTCAGCCAGTGACGATGGCGTCGGCGATGCGGTCCATGAAGGCGCCGAGGGCATGGCCGATCATGGGCAGCGAAACCAGCATGACCACGCCCAGGACCAGGATCTTGGGCACGAAAGTCAGGGTCATTTCCTGCACCTGGGTAAGGGCCTGAAGCAGGCCGATGGCGACGCCGACGATCAGCGCGGCGATCAGCATGGGACCGGCGATGGTCAGCACCAGCACCAGCGCCGCGCGCGCGATCTCGATGGCTTCGGGTGAGGTCATGACTGCCGTCTGTCTTTCGGTGGAAGGATGTGGCGTTTGCAGGATGTGGCGGCAGGATGTGGCGGTTGCAGGCCGGGATTCCGTCCCGGCCGGCCCCGCCACTGCGCGGTCGTCTAGATCTGCATCCGCATGATGTCGGAATAGGCGCTGACCACGCGGTCGCGCACGGCCACCACGGTGTCGAGCGCGCTTTCCGCTGCGCCGATGGCGGTGACGACGTCGATCAGGTCGCCCTTGCCGGCCACTTGCTTGGCGCTTTCGGCTTCGGCGGTGCGCAGCGAGGACGAGGCGTCGGTCACCATGGATTCCACCATGGTGCCGAAGTTGCCGCCCGCGCCGGATACCGCGCCGGACAGGCCTCCGGCCATGTCGCCGAGGCCGGCGAGGCCGCCCCCGCTACCACCGACCGACGGCCCAGCCGTCTTCATCGCGCGGCCATAGGCGGCCGCGGCGTCGAGTGCTCCGATTGCCATGGAGATGTTCCTTACTTGAGCAGGTCGATAGTGCGCATGGTCATGCCGCGCGCGGATTCGATCGCATTGAGGTTGGCTTCGTAGGACCGCTGCGCCGCCTTCATGTCGGCAGCCTCGATCAGCGGGTTGACGTTGGGCTGGCTGACATAGCCCTGCGCGTCGGCGGCCGGGCTACCCGGCTGGTAGACGCGCCCGAACTGGCTCTTGTCGCCTTCGATCGACTTGACGGCGACCTGGGTGGCACCGCTGGCACGGTCGACTTCGGCAGTGAAGGTGGCGACCCGGCGGCGATAGGGATCGGCATCGGGCGTCTTCGCCACGGAATCCGAGTTCGCCAGGTTTTCCGCGATCACGCGCATTCTCAGCGACTGGGCGCGAAGGCCCGATGCCGAGACGCCGATCGAGTTCTGAAGTTCCATCAACACAGCTCCTGCCCTGCCCCTTGCGGCAGTCAGCATCCTTATAGGCATTTTTTGCCTAGCGGCGGCATGCTCCTATAAAATAATTCCTATAAGCAGGCTTGAAAGGAGACGCGTCATGTCCGTTCTCGAAGGCATTCCCATCGACATGTCGATCGTACTCGGATCGACCAGCATCCCCATCCGGCAGGTTCTCAAGATGAGCCGCGGCGCAATGATCCCGCTCGATTGCGGGCACAACGATCCCACCCGCGTCTATGTGAACGACCAGCTGGTGGCAGAAGGCAAGATCCTGGTGAACGGCGAGGTGATGTCGCTGGAGATCACCAAGGTCGTCGAACGCGAGCGCTGAGAGGATGGATTTTCTCTCTCTGCTGCGCACCATCGGCGCATTGGGCGTGGTGCTCGGCATGCTGGTCGGCGCGCTCTGGGTGGTGCGCCGCTATGACCTGAAACTGCCGCAGAAGTGGCTGAACGGCCAGCTTTTTGCCGGCATGGGCCAGGCTCGTCCCGATCGCCGGCTGGAACTGATCGAGCGCCTTGCCATCGATCCCCGCCGCTCGGTCGTCCTCATCCGCCGCGATTACCGCGAGATCAGCCTGCTGATCTCGCCCGAAGGCGTCGTCATGCTCGATTCCGCGCCGTGCATCGGCCCGGTCTCCCCGAAAAGTACACCGAAAGCCCCTGTCGATGCATAAACGCTATGCCATTGCCGCCGCGCTGTGCGGGGCGGCAATTCTTGCCGTGTTGCCCGAAGCCGCCATGGCCCAGAAGGCCGCCGGCGCCCTTGGCGAAGGCGCGATGTCCGGAAGGGTGATCCAGCTCGTCCTGCTGATGACGGTGCTGAGCCTGGCGCCCGGCATCCTGATGACGGTCACCTCGTTCACGCGCATCATCGTTGCCCTTTCGCTGCTGCGCTCGGGCCTTGGCGCCCAGGGCGTGCCGCCTAACCCGGTCATCATCAGCCTGGCGCTGTTCCTGTCGTTCTTCGTCATGGCCCCGACGTTCGATGCAGCCTGGAAAGAGGGCATGGTCCCCTACAACCAGGGCCGCATCAACGAGACCCAGGCGCTGGAACGTGCCAGCAAGCCGTTCCACACTTTCATGCTCAAGCAGGTCCGGGACGACGACGTGAAGCTGTTCGTCCAGCTCTCCGGCAAAGTGCCAGCTTCGCGCGCGGATCTGCCGATGACGACGCTGATGCCCGCTTTCATGATCTCCGAACTGCGCCGCGCTTTCGAGATCGGCTTCCTGCTGCTGCTGCCGTTCCTGGTGATCGACCTGGCAGTGGCCGCCGTGCTCATGGCCATGGGCATGATGATGCTGCCCCCCGCGACGATCTCGCTGCCGATGAAGATCATCTTCTTCGTGCTGGTGGACGGCTGGGCGCTGATCGCCGGGTCGCTGGTGAAGAGTTTCGGGGTGCCCGGGTAGCGGCCCTTCGCCATCCGGTTCGCCTGAAGGGGGCGCGGCAGGATCAGGCCTGCCGCGCCCCTTTTGTCATCAGGCGCCGTAGCGCAGCACGCGGTTCATCAGCCAGGGGCCGAAGTCCGCAAAGGGCAAGGGTTCCAGGAAAGAGAGGCCATAGGCGCCCTCTCCCACCCAGCGCACCGCGGCTTCGCGTTCGCCCAGGCCCGGAAGAGTGAGCCTGACGATGCTGTCGCGCGCGATCTGCACTTCCGCGACCAGGCGTGCGCCTCCCTGCGAAAGGTCGATCAGGCGGACGTCGTGGCGCTGGTGCGCAGCCAGCAGCTCGGCGCCGCAATCGACGTCGAAGCGCGGCCCGCGCGCAATGCCCTCGGGACCGATGCGATTGGCGACATGGCCCAGCAGTCCCGCGACGTCGACCGGCGCGTCGAACTCCACGCCGATCCGGCCGTTGAGCGACCAGCGCACTTTGCCGCGCAGCACGTCTCCGGCCTTCAGCGTCGCCTCGACCTTCTGGTCCACGGCGAAAGCACCGTGGACTTCGGCCATGAAGCCGTTGTCCGAGATGTTGCGGATGCGGCAGATCGTCTCGCCCGAATGGCTGGCGAGCTTGCCGATGAGCAGGATCGTCGTGACCCGCGGCCCGCGCGCAACGCGCGGCGGCACCGGCGACGATGACGGGACGGCCCCCGCAGGCTGCGGCATGGCGGACGATGACAAGGGCATCGCGTCTTTCTCCCCCGCCCCGCTCAGACCGGCGAGGCCTGCGTGACCACCACGCGGTGGACGAGATCCTTGCCGTAGACTTCCACGGCGGCGTCCATCACCACCCGGCGGAAGGCCTCCACGCCGGGGATCATGCCGTCCGGCCCGCTGGCCAGCGGCGTGCGATACGTGCGCATGTTCACGGCGTTGAGCAGCAGCGGCAGCTGGCCGGTCACATCCTCGGCCTTGCCCTTGTCGACTTCGATCTGGCACTCGAACGAGACGTAGCCCGACAGGCGGCCATCCGGGAAAGTCAGCGGGGCAAGGATGGTGCCCGTGGGCACGAATTCGGTCTCGACCCGGACAGGGCCAAGGTCGGGCATGACCTGCGGCAGGAAATGCCGGGCCGCATAGGCGCCGCCAATGCCGACACCGGTGCCGGCGATCAGCGCGACAAGGCCGATCACGATCCGCTTGATCACGATAGTCTCCAGTCTCGTTTATCTGAAAATACGCCGAAGGCGCATTTTGCGGCACCGGCCCAGGCCCCAATCGGTGCCGTTCTAAAAATGCGAGCCATTTTTTATGCTGACTCTCAGAACTTGAAGCTCGCATCCTGCGGCAACGCAGAAGGTTCGGCCATGACGACGATGGTGATGCGGCGGTTTTCCGGGCGGTCCGGGCGGTCGGGATAGACCGGCTCGGTCCCTGCCTTGGCCACCACTTCGGAGAAACGATCCGCCGGCAGGCCGGAGGCGACCAGGGCCGCGCGGGCCGAAAGGGCGCGCTGCGCGGAGAGGTTCCAGTTGGCCTCGCTCTGCCCGCCGGTGCTGTCCGTATGTCCTTCGATGGCGACCTGGGCGCCGGTACCGGCCAGCTTGCGAGCGATACGGCCCAGCAGGTTGCGGGCATAGTCGTTGAGCTGGGCGGTCGGGCCCTTGAACATCGAGCGGTTGGCGTTGTCCATCAGGTGGATGCGGAAGCCGTCGCGCGAAGGCTCCACGTCGACGCTGCGCTTGCCCTCGCTGGGATCGACAGGCGGATCGAGCGAGAGCTGCATCTCTTGCGCCATGACGCGCAGCGCCGCCTCAGGCACATCGGCCGTGCCGCCGCGCGCCGCACCCTTGGTGCCGGCTTCGGCGGAAGGCTGGCCCACGGCCCGGTTGTCGGCCGACTGGTTGCGGCGGCTGTGCCCGCCAAGCCCCGGCTGCGAGCCGGGCTGGTTGGTCAGCGTCGTCGCCGGCGAAGACCGGTCGGCATTGGGCGAGAAGTATTCCGCCAGGCCCTTGAGCTGCTCCTTGTCCGGGTTGGCCAGCAGCCAGAGCAGCATGAAGAAGGCCATCATCGCGGTCACGAAGTCGGCATAGGCGACCTTCCACGCACCGCCGTGATGACCGGCGTGCGCATGCTTCTTGACCTTGCGGATGACGATCGTGGGATGATCTTCGTTGCCCCGTGCCACGCTTTGAATTCCTCAGTCCAGGGCGGCGCGAAGCCGGTCCTGCATGACGCTCAGCCGCACCTGGCCGATCGCCTCGCCGGGGCTCTGCCCGCCGGCCACGCGGTCGAGCAGCGCGGCGCTTTCATCCACATGCTGGGCGATCAGGTCGAAGGCCTGGAGCTGGTCGATATAGTCCAGCACGAAGCGCTCGTCGTTCACCAGTACGCCGGCCAGCTGTTCCAGCAGTTCGCGGGCCACGCGCATCTCGCGGGCCAGGGCCTGCCAGAGCGGGGCCGCCGGACCCTGGCCCGGTTCCGTGCCCAGTGCCGTCCCGAGTCCCTCGGATTCGATTGTCATTGCTTCCCCCTGAATGTCCGCCCGTTCCATGATCAGAACAGCTCCAGTTCGCCGGTCGGCTGGAAGACCGGCATGGGCTTGGGACGGACGACGGGCGGCAGCGGCTGGTCCATCACCAGCGTCGCGCGCACCCTGCCCTCGTAAGGCATGAATTCCACCTTGCGGGCTTGCGTGCCGCCAAGGTCGCTGTGATCGAGCGCAATGCCTTCGGTCTGCATGAAGTTGCGCGCGAACTGGCCGTTCTTGGTGCCGATCCCGCCCAGCCCGGCGACGATGTTCGCCCCGCCGTAAAGGTGGCCGCGCAGACGCGAACGCTGCGCGCCGCGCTTCATCAGGGCATTGATGAGCAGTTCCATCGCATGGACGCCGTAGCGCTGCATGTCCGCCGGGTTCACCGGCGCATCGGCGCCCGGCTCTCCCAGCAGGAAATGGTTCATGCCGCCAACCCGCGCGACGGGGTCCTGCAGGCAGGCCGCGACGCACGAGCCCAGCAGCGTCGAGATGACGACGCCGGACTGGTTGACCACATGATATTCACCCTGGACGATGGCAACGCGGCGCATGGCGTTCAGACCAGTTCGCCGAAGACGCGTTCGATCTTTTCCTTCAGCGCCGCCGGCGCGAAAGGCTTCACGACATAGTTGTTCACGCCCAGGGCCGCGGCCTTCTGGACCACTTCCTTGTCGGCGGAACCCGTGAGCATGATGAACACGGTCTTGCCGATCACCGGATCGTTGCGGACGGCTTCCAGGAATTCCAGGCCGTCCATTTCAGGCATGTTGTAGTCCGAGATGACCAGATGGACCCGGTCGGTCTTGATGGAGGCGAGTGCTTCCACCGCGCCGCCCTTGTCGCGAATGTCCTTGAAACCCAGATCCTGTAGCGTGCGACGGATCATCGCGCGCATGGACGTCTGATCGTCGACCACCATTACTTTTATTGCAGACGCTGCCGGCATGAACCGCTCCATTTACCTCCGACACGCGCCGAGGATTCCCTCGGGCATGGCGGACAAACTCAATTCCTTCTCCACCGCGCCCGCCTCGAAGGCAGCGCGGGGCATTCCGTAGACCACGCAAGTATCGCGGTTCTGCCCGAGCGTGCGGGCGCCGGCGTCGCGCATGGCCTTGAGGCCCATGGCGCCGTCCGAACCCATGCCGGTGAGGATCACCCCCACCGCGCGCGAGCCGAGCCGTGCGACCGAACGGAACAGCACGTCCACCGAAGGCCGGTGTCCGCTGACCGTGTCGCCGGCCACCAGCTTGACCTGCCCGCTGGTGCCGCCCAGCAGCTCCATGTGCTGGGCGCCGCCGGGCGCGAGATAGACCGTGCCCCGGCGCAAGTTCATGCCGTTCTGGGCCTCCACCACCTGCACCCGCGCGGTCTTGTCGAGCCGCGTGGCGAAGCTGCCGGTGAAGATCGCGGGCATGTGCTGCACCACCATGACCGGCGGGCAATCGGGCGGCAGGGCGCCGATGATCGAGAACAGGGCTTCCACCCCGCCGGTCGAGGCGCCCACCGCGATAACGACGTCGCGCAAGGTTCCCTGCGCGGCATTGACCGGGGTCGGCGGACTGGCGGTGCGGCGCACCGACGAGCGCGCCGCGGCCTTGACGATCTTGCGCAGCAGCGCCCCGTCCTGCGCGATCTCCAGCGGGTTGCCGGAAGGCTTGGCGATGCAGTCCACGGCCCCCAGGCGCATGGCCTCGATGGTCGCCTCGGTGCCGCGCGCCGTCAGGGTGGAGCACATGACCACCGGCATCGGCCGCAGGCGCATGATGCGTTCGAGGAACGACAGTCCGTCCATCCCGGGCATCTCGATGTCGAGCGTGACCACGTCGGGATTGAGCGACTTGATCATCTCGCGCGCGGCATGGGGCTCTGGCGCCATGCCGACCACTTCGATGGCGGGGTCGTGGCTCAGCAACTTGTTCAGCAGCGCGCGCATGGCGGCGCTGTCGTCCACGATCAGGACGCGCGTCTTTTCAGGCGCCAGGGTCATGCCGCGCCTCCGTCGTTGCGGACGTAGATCGTCTGCCCCGCCGGCTTCATCAGCCGGGTGGCGGGGCCGATCAGGCGCTCCGAATGGCCGATGTAGAGATAGCCGCCGGGCGCCAGCATCTCGACGAAGCGCGCCTCCAGCTCGGCCTTGGCGGTATCGTCGAAGTAGATCATCACGTTGCGGCAGAAAATCACGTCGTACTTGCGGCGCATCGGCCAGGGCTCGAACAAGTTGAGCACCCGTGCCGCCACCAGCTCGCGCAGCGGATCGGCCACGACATGGTCGCCGTTCGCTTCGGCCCGCATCCAGCGCCGACGATAGGTCTCGGGCACCGGCTCGACCGTGGCCGCCGAATAGCGCGCCTCCTGCACGGACTGCACGACATGCGGGGCGATGTCGGTGGCGAGCAGGCGCACGTCGCCCTGCTGGAGCCAGGCCGCGCTGGTCGGCCCGTCTCCTGCCAGGCACATGGCGATCGAATAGACTTCCTCGCCGCTGGAGCAGCCGGCGGACCAGATCCGCACTTTCTCGCCCTTGCGCGCACGGTCCTGCAGCTTGGGCAGGACGTCGCGGCGCAAGTGATCGAAGTGGTGGTTCTCGCGGAAGAAATGTGTGTGGTTGGTGGTCAGCGCCACCACCATGGCGTGGCGTTCCCCGGCATCGCGCTGGACCAGCGCGACGTAGTCCACGAAGCTCGTCAGCCCATGCTCGCGCAGGCGGCGGCTCAGCCGCGAGTGGACGAGCGTCATCTTGGCCTCGACCAGATGGATGCGCGCCTCTCGCTGCATGATCGCGGCAATGTCGCGGAACTGGGCGGGACGCAGCTCGGCAGTACCGCCTAACGCGCTGCCGCTCGTCGCTTCAGGGGAAGCCAGCACGGTCATTACGCGAAGTCCGGCACCTGGCGGGTGAGGCTCAGCGCGTCGAGGTCGAGCAGCAGGCACATGGCCTCGGCATTGGCCGCGGCATCATGGGTGCGGCGTTCGATCTTGACGAGACCGGCGATGGCGCCCTGCTCGTTGATCTCGACATCCGGCGCGGGCTGGATCTCGCTGCCCTGGATCACGACGATGTCCTGCACTTCGTCCACCAGGAAGCCGGCATGGCGACCGCCGATGGTGACGACGAGGATGCACGAGCGCGAATGCAGCTCGCTGGGCGCCCAGCCCAGGCGCTCGGACAGGCCGACCACGGGAACGACCGAGCCGCGCAAGTTGGTCACGCCCTTCACATAGGGCGGCACGCTCGGCAGCGGGGTGGGTTCCTCCCACTCGCGAATTTCGATCAGCGAGCGCATGTCGATGCCGAACAGGCGGTTGCCCAGGGTGAAAGTGACGATCTTGCGTTCGTCGAGTTCGCTATCTTCGGTGCTCATGCTGCCATTCCTTTCAGCGCATACTTGGATGAGCCGCCGGTCGGCGCGACCAGGGCATCGATGTCGAGGATCAGCGCGATCGAGCCGTCGCCCAGGATGGTCGCGCCGCCGAGACCGCGGATCGGGTGGAGGTTGTCCTCGAGGCTCTTGATCACGACTTCGCGGCGGTTATCGATCGTGTCGACCATGAGGCCGACGTTCCCGGCCGTCTCGCTCTCGACGATGATGACGAGCGAGTCCTCGGGCACGCGGTGGGACCGCATGCCGAACAGCTCGCCCACGCGGCGCACCGGCAGGTACTGCCCGCGCAGCTCGATCACTTCGGAGCTGGGCGAAGTCGCCTGGACCTGGCCCGGCTCGGGCTGGACGGTCTCGATCACATTGGCCAGCGGCAGCACGAAGCGCTGGTCGCCCAGGCGCACGATCATGCCGTCGAGGATCGCCAGAGTCAGCGGCAGCGCCATCGTGAAGGTCGTGCCCTCGCCCGGTACCGAGTTGATCTCCAGGCGGCCGCCCAGGGCCTCGACGTTGGAACGGACCACGTCCATGCCCACGCCCCGGCCCGAGATATTCGAGATCGTCTCGGCCGTGGAGAAGCCCGGCGCGCAGATCAGGCCGTCGATCTCCTCGTCGGAAATCGGCGCATCCGCGGAAATGATGCCGCGCTCGATCGCCTTGGCGCGCACGCGTTCGCGGTTGATGCCGCGCCCGTCGTCCCGCACGCGCACGATGATGCGTGCGCCCTTCTGCTCGGCGGACAAGTGGATTGTGCCTTCGGCGGGCTTGCCGGCGGCAAGGCGTTCCTCGGCGCTTTCGATGCCATGGTCCACTGCGTTGCGGATCATGTGGGTCAGCGGGTCGCCGATCTTCTCGATCACGCCCTTGTCCACTTCGGTCATCTCGCCGATGGTTTCGAGCACGACCTTCTTGCCGGTCTCGGCCGAAAGATCGCGCAGCATGCGCGGCACGCGCGAGAAGGCCTGCTTGATCGGCTGCGCGCGCAGCGACATCACGTTGTCCTGGATCTGCCGCGTCAGGCGCGAGAGTTCCGGCAGTTCGACGCGTTCCTGGTCGGCGGGCGAGAGCCGGTCCGACAGGATCGAACCGCGGATCACCAGTTCGCCCACAAGGTTGAGCAGCTGGTCCAGCTTGGACAAGTCCACGCGGATCGACTGCGCCACTTCGACGCTGCCCTGGCGGGCTTCCGCCTTGGGCTTTTCGGCCTGGGCCGGTGCCGCTTTCGCAGGCGCCGCCTGCACGACAGGGGCCGGTACCGCCGGAGCGGCGGCCGCGGGCACCAGCGTCAGCATCGGCTCGGCCGGTGCCAGGTCAAGATCCGGCAGGGAAACCGGCAGCGGCTCGAATACGCCGAAGCCGTCGAAGTCCTCTGCGGCCGGTTCCTCGACCACCACCATCACCACGGCGGCGGCACGCGCGATCTCGATCAGCGAGTCCGGGGCCACGAAGTCGAAGCAGTCGCGGATGTCCTGTTCGGCCACGCTGCCGGGCAGGGTCAGGGTCCAGACGAAATAGCTGTCCTCGGGATCGAGATCGCGCAGGCCCGGAAGCGCGCCGGTATCGACGGCGGTGACCGCCGCGCCCATCTCTTCCAGTTCGCGGATGACCAGCATCGGTTCGCCGCCATTGGCCAGCGCGCCGCGCGAAGGGCCGAAGCGAACGGTCCATCCGGCAGGCTCCGCCGGTTCCGGAGAGGCGAAATCGTCCAGCTCGACCGCCACCGGCTCGAAGCCGAAGGGATCGAAGTCGTCGATCACCGCCGCGACCGGCGTGAAGCCGAAATCGTCCAGCTCGGCCACCGGCTCGGGCGCAGCGACGACGGGCGAGGCCTGCGAGGCGGCGCCCTTGCTTTCCAGGATCGCGTCGAGCTGTTCCAGCATGACCGCGTCGGCCGGCGGCTCGGTGCCGCCCTGTGCCGCCGTGACATGATCCGAGAGGATGTCGAAGGCGCCCAGCATGGTCTGGGTCACTTCGCCGCTGGCGGGAATGCGGCCGGCGCGCACTTCGTCGAGCACGTTCTCGAAACGGTGCGAGAAGGCGAGCAGCGCGGCATGGCCGAAAGCGCCCGAACCGCCCTTGATCGAGTGGACGGCGCGGAACACGCCGGCGATCGTCTCGGACGAGACATCGCCTTCGGCCATCGCCGAAAGACCCTGTTCGGCCACGGCGAGACCTTCGGCGCACTCCTCGAAGAAGATGCCCTGGATTTCGTCGAGTTCGTCGCTCACGGGCAGACGCGGCGGACAGCCGCTCCCAGCTTGGCGGCTTCGAACGGCTTGGTGATCCAGCCCGTGGCCCCGGCTTCGCGGGCGCGGGTCTTCTTCTCGTCCGAGAACTCGGTGGAGAGCACCAGGATCGGCGTGCCGCGGAATTCGGGCACCGAACGGACCGCCTCGATCAGTTCGAAGCCGTCCATCTTGGGCATGTTGATATCGGTGATGAGCAGGTCGGGCTTCACCTCGTGCATGCGCTCGAGGCCGTGCTCGCCGTCATCGGCCGCTTCTACGCGGAAGCCCTGCGCGGCCAGCGAGGCCTTGAGAAGCATCCGCATCGAGGCGGAATCGTCGACGGTCAGGATGAGTTTGCTCACGACGGGAATTCCTCTTCAGATAGGCCGACGGCTTCTGCCAGTCCGCAGGCCTGCACGCGCTCGACGAAGGCCGTGCTGGGATTGACGATTTCGAATTCGTGGCCGGCGTCCAGCGCCTCGGTGCGCGCGGCGACCAGGAGTTGCAGCACGGCCTGGCCCACCGTCTCGACCCGGCTGGCGTCGATGTTCATCGCACCTTCGAAGTCGCAGGCCAGGACCATGCGGACGCGCAAGTCTTCGGCCGTCACGGTGGAGCCATGGACCGGCAGTTGCAGCGCGCGGTCCTCTCCGGCGAAATCCGCGGCAGCGGCGTCCAGTCCGAACTCTTCGAACGGCACGGGTTCAGGCAGGTTTGGCATTGAGCTGATCCTTCACTTCGTCGAGCGCGGTCTCGAGCTGCGTGAACGAAGGGGCATAGGGAGACGGCGTCATGCGGCGCGCAAGCTCGATGGCCACTTCGGTCGGCTGGCCCTGCGCGTGTCCGACGATCGCGGTCTTGACGATGAGGTAGGGCTTGAAATCGGAATCGATGATCTGCTGCAGCTTCTGCGCGATCGGCCCGACCAGGCAGTAGGCCAGCAGCACGCCCAGGAACGTACCGACCAGAGCGCCGCCGATCATCGCGCCGAGGATCTCGGTGGGCTGGTCGATCGAACTCATGGTCTTGATGACGCCCAGAACGGCGGCGACGATGCCGAGGGCAGGCAGGCCGTCGGCCATCATCTGCAGCGCGTGCTGCGGGGCCAGTTCCTCGGCATGGTGGCGCTCGATGTCACCTTCCATCGCCTCGGCCAGCTGGTGCGGGTCCTCGAAGTTGACGGTCATCATGCGCAAGTAGTCGCAGATGAACTCGATCAGCCCCTCGTCCCCCAGCAGGCGGGGATAGCGCATGAAGATGCTGCTTTCCTCGGGCGCGTCGAGATGCTTCTCGATCGAGTTCGCGCCTTCCTTGCGGAAAGTGGCGAGCAGCGTGAAGAGCAGCGCCAGGAGATCGCGGAAGTCGACCTCGGTCCAGCGTCCGCCCTTGAAGACGCGCTGGATCCCCGCCCAGGTCTTCTTGACCGTGGTCATCGAGTTGCCGAGGATGAACGCACCCACCGCCGCGCCGGCAATGGCCAGCATTTCGTGCGGCAGGGCGTGAGCGATGACCATTATGTTACCGCCCGACATCAGGAAGCTGCCGAAGACGCACAGCAGGATGACGACGAGGCCGATGGCGTTGAGCATGAAGAAGATCCGCGATTGATGGCCGCAAAAGGTTACGGGGCCGAAGCCCTGCGTTAGTTATAGGATGCTCGGGCCGGGGGCGGTGCGGGGCGATGGAAATTAGGCGCAGCGATGCCCGGCGGCGTCCTTGCGTATCCGGCAGTGGCCCCGTCCCCGCTCGCCATCGCCAGGCGCCGCGAGGAAGACGGACTTAGGCTCCTCGGCGGTCCCGGATCGGGAACGCCGCGACGGCGCATCGCAAAACGGACCGCCCTGCGACCGCTCGGTGCGTCTTTGTCCTATATGAGGGAGGCGGACGTCCTTGCTGGAGCCATCATGTCACTCAATGCCTACCAACGCGTGCAACAGATCGCCGCGACGCCTCGCCGGAACGAATACCGGCTGATGAGCCAGATCACCGGCGAAATGATCGCCGCACGCGATGCCGGCCTGCGCGGCGCACAGCTTGCGCCTGCGCTTCACCGCAATCGCCAGGCCTGGTCCACCTTCTCTTCGATGTGCGCGGGCCAGGGCAATCAACTACCGGACGACTTGCGCGCGCGGATCATCTCGATCGGTCTGTGGGTGGACAAGTATACGTCGGAAGTCATTACAGGCCATGACACCATCGACGATTTGATCGTGGTAAATCGCGCGATCATAGAAGGACTTGCAAACGAGAACGGTACTGGCAACTAAGGAAAATCACTTAACGATTTCCTTCATCTTTTTTAGAAAAGATAATCAAGCGCTTATTCGTCTGCCACCGGAAAGCACCGGATTGCCATCTCGACCGTCTATTTACAAAGATGCGTAAAGCTCTATTTGCCCGTTCGCCTTGAAGCCAAAGTGCAAGGCGCAATAAGCGGGTCGGAATGCAGGAATTGAATCCACCGCCGCAGCGCTTGGGCGGGTCGCTTCCTGTCGGGATGGCACCGGCCATTCCCGCCCTCGTCCTCGCGGCCCAACTTGTCTGCGCCATCGTCCTTTGCGGCTGGGCTTTCGGCATGCCGGGCCTTGCCGGAATCGGCACGGACGGCTTCCTCATGCAGCCGCTGACGGCCGTGGGCTGCAGCGCCACCGGCATCGGTATCCTGCTCGGCGCCGCCTCCCGGCGCAGCGCCGCACGATGGGCCATGGCCGTACCCCTCGTCATAGGATGTTCCTCGCTCATCCAGGAATGGGCAGGCGTCTCGCTCGGCATGGACCGCCTGCTGTTTGCGGACAGCGTCCTTCACCAGACCCGGCCCTACCCCGGCCGCCCCGGCGTGCTGCCCGCGCTCGGCCTCGTGCTGCTGGCTCTTTCCGCCCTCTCCCTCGGTTCCTCGCGCCGCGCCCTGCGCCGTCTCACCGTGGTCTTCGCCTGCATCGCCATCGCCGTCGCCGCGATTTCGGGCATGCTCCTGCCGCTGGGCATCAGCACGCCGGGCCCGGAGACCCGCCACGCGCTCATGTCCGTGCCGACGGCCGTGACCATCTGCCTGCTCGCGGTGGGCCTCATCGCACTGCGCCGCCAGAGCGCCTGGCCGCGGCAACCCGATTGCGGGTTCGGCTCCGCCACTCTCCAGGCCTGCCTGCTGCTCTGCGTCTCCCTGCCGGTCGTCTCGGCCCTGGCGCATTTCTGGGTCGAGCGCTCGGGAGCGGTCTCTACCGAGATGATCGAGATCGTCCAGGCCGTGGCCCAGGTGGCCCTGTCCTGCGGCCTGATCGCCTGGGCCTGGATGCGCATCGCCCGCGAGAGCGGCGCCCGCTGGGCCGTGAACCTCGCCCTCGATTCCGCCCCCGTCGCCATCACCGATGTCGACGGCAGGATCCTGCGCTGGTCGGCCGGCTGCGAGCGCCTTTACGGCTGGACCTCGGAGCAGGCGCTCGGCCGCTTCCAGCAGAAGCTCACCGGCACCCCGCCGATCGCCACCAGCGACATCGAGGCGCTGCTCGCCGGCGCCCGGCAGGAGCGCGAAGTGACCGCCTATCGCAAGGACGGCACCATGCTGCGCGTCCTGCACAGCAGCCAGGCCGTGCAGCCGCGCTCCGACATCGCGCCCATGGTGGTTCACGCCATGACCGACATCACCGCCCGCACCCGCGCCGAACACGCCATGCTCGCCAGCGACGCGCGCCTCTCGCTGGCGGTGGACCTCCACGAACTCGGCATCTTCGAATGGTCGCTTGCCACGGACCGCTTCGTCTTTCACGGCCATGCCGAGCGCCTGTTCGGGCTGGAGCCCGGCCTGTTCGACGGCGGGATCGACGCCTGGAAACGCCATCTGCGCCAGACGTTCGGAACCTCCTTCCGCATGCCCGGCCCGCCCGAAGCCTGGAGCGCGGGCCGCTACGGCTTCCGCCTGGTCGCGGTGGAGGCAGGCGTCGTCAAAGTCGTCGAGGGAACCGCGCATATCCACCGCGGCCCAGGCGAGAACGATGTGTCGATGATCGGCATCGTCATGGATGCGACCCAGCGCGAACAGCATGCCGAAATGCTGAAATCGCGCGAATCCGAACTGCGCTCGATCCTGGAAACCGTGCCGGAGGCGATGATCACCATCGACGGGGGCGGGCAGATCCGCTCGTTCTCGACCACGGCCGAAACGCTGTTCGGCTATGCCGCGGCCGAAGTCCTGGGCAAGGACGTGCGCCTGCTGCTGCCGCGCTATGTCCGGCCGTCCACCGACCCGGCGCTGCCCGGCCAGGGCAATCCCGCCATCACCAGCATCACCGCCGGCCTCGACCGCAACGGCAACGAACTGCCGATCGAAATCGCGGTGGGCGCGGCCAATGTGGGCAACGAGCGGATCGCCATCGCCTTCATCCGCAACTTGCGCGAGCAGATGGCCACCCAGGCCCGCCTCAATGAACTGCGCGAGCAGGTGCTCCACGCCTCGCGGGTCAGCGCCATGGGCGAGATGGGCGCCGGCCTGGCGCATGAGCTGAACCAGCCGCTGACCGCCACTTCCAATCTGCTGGGCGCCATCGACCTGGCGATGGCGCGCGGCGGCGATCCCGAGCAGGTGCGCTGCATGCTGGAACTGGCGCGCCAGGAAGTGCTGCGCGCCGGCTCCATCATCCGCCGCATGCGCGCCTTCGTTTCCAAGGGCGAGCTGGAAATTCGCGCCGAGCCGCTGGACGAAGTGATCGCCGAAACCCTGCAGCTTGCGCGCTCGCGCAGCCGGGTACCGGGGGTCCGTCTCAGCTATCGCCCCAGTGTCGTGGCTCCATCCATCCTTGCCGATCGCATCCAAATGCAGCAGGTGCTGGTGAACGTCCTCAACAACGCCTTCGACGCGCTCGCGGGCCTCAACGACAGGCTGCCGGAAATCACTCTTTCAACCCGCCAACTGAACGATGGCCACATCATGATCAGTGTTATCGACAACGGCCCGGGCTTGCCCGAAGCCATCATAAACCGCCCCTTCGAGGCCTTTTCGTCTACCAAGACGACGGGCATGGGGCTTGGTCTGTCGATCTGCCGCCGCATCGTGGAAGCGCATGGCGGGCGCTTCTCCTTGCGGAACGTCCCCGATGGGGGCGCGGCGGTCGAATTCACGCTGCCCAGCTACAGCGAGCTGGAGCTCAGGGCAGGATGACGTCGCGGCGCATCTATATCGTCGACGACGACCTGGCCGTACGCACTTCGCTCGAATATCTGCTGTCGATGATCGGGGAGAGCCGGATCAGCTGCTTCGATTCCGGGGACAGCTTCCTGGAAGCGGCGCCCTTGCTGGAGCCGGGCTGCCTGCTGCTGGATTTGCAGATGCCGGGGGCGTCAGGGCTGCAAGTGCTCAGCACGGTGGGCGGGCGGCCGACCCGTTTCGTGCCGATCGTGCTCACGGGGGAAGGCGACGTCTCCGTGGCGGTGCAGGCGATGAAGCTCGGTGCGATCGACTTCATCGAAAAGCCCTGCGACCATCTCAAGCTGATGAACGCGGTGGAATCCGCTTTCACCCAGCAGGCCGTCTCGACCGCGGAAGAGCGGCGCAAGGAAAAGGCGATCTCGCTGCTGGAGCAGCTTTCGCCGCGGGAGCTGGACGTGCTCAAGGGCCTGATCGACGGGCAATCGAACAAGATCATTGCCCATGCGCTCGACATCAGCCCGCGCACGGTGGAAATCTACCGCGCCAAGCTGATGGAAAAGCTGCAGGTGCGCAGCCTTTCCGAAGTGCTGCGCATCGCCTTTGCGGCGGGCCTCGTGCCGATGGATTGACCGGGCCTTTCGAAAGTCCGCCGCGCATCTCGGATGCCCGGGCGGCGGCTTTCGCGATACCAGGGATGCCCCGCCCGGCTCAGGAGAGAGGCCGGACGGGGCAGGTCCACAGGGTACGCCGGTTATTCTTCAGAAGTCGAAATAGAGATCCACGTAGCCGTATCGGGTGTCGCCGGTCTGCGGGGCATTGGGCGCGTTCTTGAGGAAGCCGCCCTTGGCGAGATAGGCCACGCCCGTGTCGACCCGCAGCACGTCCGGGATCAGGGTGCGCCGATAGCGGGCTTCCACCTGGTTGCCGGCAAAGCTGCCGCTCCGCCCGGACACGTCCTTCACGCCGGTGTTGGAAAAGGCATCGGTCTTGGAATCCAGCCAGAGCGCGCGGTACATCACCATCACGTCGGACTTCTTGTCCGGCTTCACTTCAAGCCGCGCGCCGCCCGAAATCGTGTTGAAGCGGCCAACCGCGCCGTAGAGCCCGGTCGGGCCGAAATCGAACCGCCGGGCGCCGAACAGCGTGTCGAAGCGGTTGTAGGTCCCCGCCTTGGAACGGTCGCCGCTGGCGATGTCGAAGTCGAGCGAGACGCGCGGCTTCCATCCGCCGGCGAAGGTGTTGCCCGCTTCGGCGTGGATGAAGTAGGCCGAGACGTCCAGGTCGGCCCGGTCGGTGGGCGCGGTCGTCGCCCGGGTGCGGCCGAACTGGTAGGCACCCTCGACATCGTAGTCCAGATGGCCAGCCTTCGGCGCGCGATAGGCACGCAGGCCCGGCGTGAAGATGTGGCGGTTGCGGGTCGGCCGGTCGGCGCTGTCGCGTTCCGCCAGACCATAGCCGTAGACTTCCAGAGAGCCGCCGAACACGCCGGCCTTGGTCAGCGAGCCGCCATAGAACTGGAGGTCCGTGGTCTCTTCGTCACGCTTCACCGAATTGTCGTGGATGCCTTCGGAATCATCCGGCAGGCGCAGCTGCGGCATCGTCCAGAGCAGGGTCAGTTGGTCTCCGCCGCGGCCCTTCCACTGGAAATTGACGCCGGTGAAGGCATTGGTGCTGTTGCGGAACGACTGGCGCGCCACCAGGCGGCGCGATCCCAGGTTCATCGTGAAACGACCCGCCGTGAGCTGCGCCTTGGAACCGCCGCCCATGCCGAAGTCCAGCCCGACATAGGCTTGGACCATTTCCAGTGCATCGACTTCGCCGGTGCCCGCGGAGGAATTGGACTTCTCGCCATAGGCGCGGGCGTCCCAGAGTTCGCCGCCGACCCGCCAGGGCCCGCCATCGTATTCGACCAGGAGCGAGGTCTTGAGGGAGAACATGGCGTCGTCCTCGGCCGCGGTGGGACGGAACTGTCCGTCGATCCCTTCGACGCGGGCGCGGACTTCGCCCTTGATGGTCAGCCCTTCCGGCGCGCCGACCGCGGTTTCCAGCATGCCGTCGGCATGGGCAGTGCCGGTATGTCCGACGAGCAGCAGACCGCCGCCCATCATGCCCAGCAGCGCGCGGGCGCGCCAGGATTGCGGACCGAAATTCCAGTCCTTGCGGACCGGGTCGAACAGGCAGGCACTCATCACGATCTCCCGAAGTAGCGGTCCATTATAGGATAATGACCGCAACCGCAGGCGACCGGATCCCGGTTTTCGCCCTCAGCCCTGTCCAATTTTCCTGGCAGCTTCAAAGCACACCCGGCAACGATGAAAAAGCCCCTTGCGCCGGGTGGAGCGGGGGGTGCAGCGGCCCCGCATTACAAGGCCGCTGCGAAGTCTCTGGATCAGGCCGGGACACGCGCGGTACGCGCATTTCCCGGCGGCGGCGCCCCAGGTCGCGCCGGCGCGCTCAGTGCGCGGCGGCCGGCGCCAGCATCGACTGGCGGTATTCCGCCATCATCGTGAAACGCGGATCGGCCACGGCCAGGTCGCTCATGGTCTTGGCGGCGCGCTTGGCGATCTGGCGCACGCGCTCCTTGGCCACGCTGTTTTCATCGTCCGCCGTCTCGAGCGCGGTCATCTCGAAGAGACGGCCTTCCACGACCTTGCGGTTGTGCTCCAGGCGCTCTTCCAGTTCCGCCAGTTCGGTGGGATCGAGCATGGACTTTCCGGTGCGCCAGACCGAGCGGCGCGTGCCGGCCTCGGCACGGGGCGCCTTCTTGGGCTGAGCCTTGCGGCGGATGCGCTCCACGCCGATGTTGCGCAAGTGATCGACATAGCTGTCGGTCAGCGAGGCCATGGCCTGACGGGCAAGATAGTCCGAAGCGCCCGATTCCGTGCGGCCCAGGGCATCCTCGTCCTCGATGGAGGCCACGATCGACTGACCCTCGCCGTCCTCGCCCCCGGCGATCGCGTCGAGCGATACAGTGACCGCCTCGACCTTCTTGGCGGAAGGACGCTGGTCAGTCATCAGGCGGAAGCGCAGGCTCTGCAGCTCGCCGCGGATCTGCCAGTTCACGAAAGTGGTGAACTGCGCCTTTTCGGGATCGTAGGCCTGGATGCCGCGGTGCACCGCGATGGCGCATACCTGCTCGGCGTCGTCCCAATGGGCGACCAGACCGTACTGGCGGATGAAGTGGCGGATGCGCGGCGCGATCAGCTTGATGATCTGCGCGAAGGCGCGGTCCACGAGCACGCGCTGACGTGCGGACTGCGGCTGGCCATCGGCCGGCATGTTCGCTCTGACGGCGGCGACCGCGGCTTCCAGAGCGATTGTGATCTTCGACATGTTGAACCCCCGGTTAGAGAGGAGCCTCGGGCGCCCATCGCCGCTGCTCCACTTCAACAAGACCTGTTGTCTCGTGAATTTCTGAACGCGAGGTTAATCCTATAAACTTGTTTCCTATATTTCCTATAAATTTTTTCACTTCGTCGGGAACCAAGTGCATTTTGCCGTAATATCAGCCGGCGAAACGGTCCGGACGGATGTTGCGGCCGACATAATCGAGCAGCCAAGAACGGTGCGCAGCGGTTGCGCTGCCCGCCATTTCGATGCGGCGATTCGCACTGGCGGTGCCCACCTGCGCATTGAGCAGGGTGCGCGCACGGTCTGGAGAGAGCCCGCCCTTCAGGAAACGCACCGCATCGCCCAGGCCGAGATGGTGGCCGAGATAAGCTGCCTGCGCGACTTCGACCACGTCTCCGCCGATCCGCACGCCCGACCCGCGCAAGGCGTCCAGGTTGGTGCGGGCATAGTCCGCAATCGTCTCGATCGCGGCCTGGGGATCGTAGCGCAGCGCCAGCAAGGCACCGCGGCTCTCGCCGCGAACGTGCCCGCGCTCGTTGAGCCAGCCGTTCTGCTGGGCCATGGCATGAAGCCAGGTACCCTGGCGCTCTGCCTGCCCTTCCCAGGTCCGGTTGAGAAACTGGCCGAGCCCGGCGGCGCTGGATCGCGGGTTGCGCGAATAAGGGAGCCAACGGCCGTCGGAGCCTTTCGCCGCCTCGGCATTCACGATCGTGGCGAGTGCCGCCGCCGGAATGCCGGTGCGCGAAGCCGCCGTGCCGAGCGTACCGGCGTAGCGGGCATTGGGCCCTTCCTGCATGGCCAGGGCGCGGCTTGCGTCATCGTTGCGGCCGCCCCTGCCCTCGCCGCTGTCGCGCCGCGCCTCGCGGTCCCAGCCGCCGGCAGCCGATCCGCAGGACGGATCCTCCACCGGAGCCTTGGGCATGGCCGGATCGGCCACGGAGGCCTGTCCGCTCGCCGCTCTGGTGCGTTCATCCAGCAGGGTGAGCAAACCATCCAGTCCCAGCGGGTCGGAACGCTTGTCGGCCAGTCCTCTCGACTGCGTGTCGTCTTCTCCGCCCAGCGCCGCACGCCAGAGCCGGCCCGACAGTTCGCTGCGGGCCTGGCTGTAGATCAGCTGCGCCTTCTGCGCCGGTGTCATGCCCTGGAGGCTGCCGGCCTGAGCGCCATGAGCGGTTGCGCCCTCGATCATCACGAGGTCTCGCGCCGAACGGCGCGGCGGGCCTTGATGAAGGACATGGCGGCGAAGTCGTCGATCCCGGCCTGCTCGGCATTGGCGAGCACCCGCTCGGCGTCCTGCCGGTAGCCGTCCGCGGCCGTCTCGATGGCGCGGAACGTGCCATAAGCATCGACCGCCTGATCGCGCAGCTCGTCGAGCCGGGCCTTGAGCTGCACCTGGCGGACCGTCAGCAGCCGGCGCTCGCCGCGCATGCGCTGGAGATAGGCGTGCGAGCAGACCGCCAGATCGCCGGCCGCCAGATCGGCCTCGCGGCTCATCGACACGGCCACGCGGTCCCGCGCCTTTTCCACTTCGCCCAGCACACCGGACTGGTTGCTGATCGCTGCGCTCATTTCGTCGATCTCACGCTGCTGCACGCGCAGCGCGGCGTCATAGGGTGTCTTCATCCGGGACCTCCATCAGCGCCGCCAGTGCGTCGAAACTCTCCTGCGCGAAACCGCGATCCTGCTTGCCCTGCTTGAGCAGGTCTTCGATGCGCGGCGCCAGCGCCACGGCGCGATCCACTTCCGCGCTCGACCCGGCGCGATAGGCACCGAGGCGGACCATTTCTTCCATGTCCTTGTACGTCGCCATCTCGCGACGGGCGGCCAGGCGGATATGGTTTTCCTCCTCGCCCAAACAGTGCGGCAGGGTTCGCGAGACGGACTTGAGCACGTCGATCGCGGGATAGCGCCCGCGTTCCGCAATCTGGCGGGTAATGACGATGTGACCATCGAGAATGCCGCGGACGGCGTCCGCCACCGGCTCGTTATGATCGTCGCCGTCGACAAGCACGGTGAACAGGCCGGTGATCGCGCCCTGCCCCGGAAGCCCGGGCCCGGCGCGTTCCAGCAGGCGCGGCAGTTCGGCGAAAACGGTGGGCGTGTAGCCCTTGGTCGCTGGCGGCTCGCCACTGGCCAGGCCGATCTCGCGCTGCGCCATGGCGAAGCGGGTGACCGAGTCCATCAGGCACAGGACATTGAGCCCCTGGTCGCGAAAATGTTCGGCCACGGTCAAGGTGGTCCATGCCGCCTGGCGGCGCATCAGGGCGGGCTCGTCGGAAGTGGCGACCACCACGACGCTGCGGGCCAGGCCTTCCTCGCCGAGGTCGTCCTGCACGAATTCCTGAACCTCGCGCCCGCGCTCGCCGATCAAACCGATCACGGCGACATCGCACTCGGTCCAGCGCGCCAGCATCGACAGCAACACCGACTTGCCCACGCCCGAGCCTGCAAACAGGCCGAGCCGCTGGCCGCGGCACAGCGGCGCGAACAGATCGAGCGCGCGAACGCCCGTGGAAAGCCGCGAGCCCACGCGCGCACGCGCCGAAGCGGGCGGCGGTGATGCCTTGATCTTGCGCAGCAGGGCGCCCTGTTCAAGCGGCCCCTTGCCGTCGACCGGGCGGCCGAGGCCGTCCACCATGCGACCGAGCCAGGCGCTCGATGGGCGCAAGGCGAACTGGCTGGCGGAAAGGTCTGCGCGCGATCCGGAGGCGATGCCCTGCGGCTCGCTGAACGGCATGCAGTGTGCAATGCCCCGGTCCAGTCCGGTGACTTCCGCCTCGACTTGTCCGGTCGGCGAATTCAGCGTCACGCGGGAGCCGATCTGCGCCGCGCCCGAAAGGCCCTCGACCTCGATCAGGGCGCCGCGCACGGCCACGACCCGGCCATAGCGCTGGTCGGGGGTAAGCAGGCGAAGACCTGCAGCGGCGGCGGCGAGACTGGCCATCGGAGGAGCGCTTCTTCGCGTCAGGCGGCCGGCGTGGCCGCGATGGCCGAGGCCACCTCCACGACGGGCGCGGCTTCCACCGCCGGTGCAGGTTCCGCGGGTGCCGGCTTCGGCGCCACCACGATGCGCGAAAGCGCGTCGGATTCGTAGCCGATCAGCCACCGGCAGTCGGCCAGGGCATTATAGAACTGGCCGGTCGCCACCTTCTGGGCGAAGCGGATGCAGACGGCCTTGGCCTCCGCGGTCTCCAGCGCCAGCATCAGCGCTTCCAGCCGGGCCAGCAGCACCTGCTGGTGCCGCGAAAGGTCGGCCGGGTCTATATAGGCCATCATGCAGGCGAAATAGAGCTGCCGAGCCGGAGAAGTCGCTTCCTCCGGCTTCATGACGTCGCGTCCGCGCAGGATGGTGGCCTCGTTCTCCACGACGAGATCGGTGCGGCCGACGGCGCGCAGAACCGCGCCGTTCACGATCACCGGCTCTCCGTTGCGAAGCGAAATACGAAGTGTCATGTCAATTGCCCCCAAGACATCTGCATCAGTTATAGGATGACTGAGACAGGTCCGTGGCGAAGCGTCATAAATTTTCGTGCGCCTGCGAACGCGGGCCGCGCCATTCTTCCTACAATGCCTCTGTTCGGTGGCCGGTACGCCACTTTTCCCGGCCGACACGCACAGGAGAATGAAATGAGCCTTTATTCAGCTCTTTACGCCGGCGTTTCCGGCCTCGGCGCGCAGGCGAGCGCCATGGCCACCGTCGCGGACAACATTACCAACGTCAACACCATCGGCTACAAGGGCGTTTCCGCCCAGTTCCAGACGCTCGTCACCGATGGCAAGATGAAGAGCAGCTATTCGGCCGGCGGCGTCACCGCCGCGCCCAAGGCGCTCATCTCGAAGCAGGGCCTGCTCCAGGCTTCGAGCAGCCTGACCGACATCGGCGTCGACGGCGCCGGCTTCTTCGTCGTGCGCTCCAGCTCGGATACCAGCGGCCAGATTTCCTATACCCGCGCCGGCTCCTTCACGCCCGATGCCGACGGCTATCTGCGCAACACGGCCGGCTATTACCTGACCGGCTGGCCGCTCGACGCCAACGGCAGCTATACCAACAACGGCAGCATGAACTCGCTGGAGCCGATCAAGCCGAATTCGCTGACCGGCGCCGCCCAGCCCACCACCAAGATTTCCATGCGCACCAACCTGGACTCGACGGCCGCCGAACTGGCGGGCGGCAGTGCAGGCTACGTGCGCGGCTCGATGGCATCGGGCGCGGTCGCGGAGCAGTTCTCCCGCCCGATGGAAGTCTATGACGCGCAGGGCACCTCGCACAGCCTGACCTTCAACTTCGTCAAGACCGGCCCCAACGAGTGGGTTGCGGAAATCTCCGGCACGCCCGGCGAAATCACCAGCTCGAACGGCACCGGCATCACCGATGGCGTCCTCGCCAGCGGCGTGGTGAAGTTCAACCCCGACGGCAGCCTCGACCTGGCCGGTTCGGACCCCTCGCTCTTTGCCAACCTGGACATCGGCTGGGCCAATGGCGCCGGATCGACGCCGATCACCCTCGGCCTCGGCACCAACGGCGGCCTTGACGGCCTGACCCAGTTCGGCAGCGATTCCGCCCTGCTTTCGTCGAGCGTCAACGGCGGCGTGCTGGGCACCGTGTCCTCGGTGGAAATCTCGGACACGGGCATCGTCAGCGCCGTCTTCGACGACGGCACGACCCGCGCGATCTACCAGCTGCCGATCGCCACCTTCCAGAACCCGGACGGCCTGACCCGCATCAGCGGCAATGCCTACGTCGCCTCGGCCACTTCGGGCAACGTCGCGATCAACCAGCCCGGCGCCCTTGGCGGCGGCTCGATCTCGGCCGGTACGCTGGAAGCCTCGAACGTCGATCTGGCGGCCGAGTTCTCGAACATGATCCTCTTCCAGCGCGCCTACAGCGCCTCGTCGAAGATCATCACCACGGTCGACGACATGCTTCAGGAAGTCAGCAACCTGAAGCGCTGATCTCGGCCCTTACCCTCAAGACCTTCCCTCTCCCGGCGATATTTTCAGGAAGACCAGCACCGTGTCCCTCAACCAGATACTCAATTCCGCCATGTCCGGCCTTTCGGCCTCGCAAGCCGGAATGCAGACGGTCTCCAACAATATCGCCAACGTCAGCACGGTGGGCTACGCCCGCCAGAAGCCGACGCTCTCCACGGCAGTGGCCGGAGGGAAGGTCAACGGGGTCGTGGTCGGCGAACCCTCGCGCGTGGCGGACAAGTTCCTGGAGAACGCCGTCTACCAGCGCGCGGGCAACGCCGGGCGCAGCGAGGCGGCTGCCACTTACCTCGACCGTCTCCAGTCGCTGCTCGGCGCCACCGATTCCAAGTCCGGCATCGCGTCGAGGCTGACCGCCCTTTCCACGTCGGTGTCGCAGATCGCCAGCCTCCAGGGCTCGGCGCAGTCGATCGCGCTGTTCACCGGCAACGTGTCCGACACCATCGACAGCCTGAACCAGCTCCGGGGCGACGTCTCCAACCTTCAGGCCGATGTCGAGAGCGAAGTCTCCGACACGGTCGAGCGCACGAACGTGCTCCTCAAGAAGATCCACGACCTCAACAGCGAAGTCGCCCGGCTCCAGGGTCTGGGCAAGAGCGTGTCCGGCCCGGCCGACGAGCGCATGTCCGCGCTGGAGGAACTCAGCGGCCTCGTCGACGTGACCGTGCGCGAACAGAGCGACGGCCGCGTGACCATCGACACCGCCTCGGGCCAGGTCCTGCTCGACAAGCGCCTGCGCCAGCTCAGCTACCCCTCCGGCGCCGCGTCCTCCCAGGCGACCTATCCGGCGATCGACATCCGCTTCGCGTCCGACAGCGGCGTGATGGGCGCCTCCACCGGCGAGAAGATCGATTCCACCGCCGTCGGCGGCAAGCTGGGCGGACTGCTGGACATCCGCGACCGCGCGCTGCCCAATTTCTCGGAACAGCTGGGCCAGCTGTTCAGCGGGCTTGCCGAGACGCTGAACAAGGTTTCCAACGCGGGCACCACCCTGCCCCCGCCGAACACGATGACCGGCGAGCCGAACGGCCTGATCGGCACGGACCGCCTGGGCTTCACCGGGAAGGCCACGTTCGCGGTCGTCGGCAAGGACGGCACGCTGGTTTCCAAGACGACTGTCGACTTCGATGCGCTGGGCCCCACGGCCACCGTCGATGACGCCATCGCCGCGATCAACGCCGGCCTCTCGCCTAACGGCACCGCCAGCTTCACCAACGGCGTCCTGTCGATCGGCGCCGCATCGAGCGCGAACGGCATCGCCATCGCCCAGGACCCCGACAGCCCGAGCGACCGCGCCGGCGTGGGCTTCTCGCAGTTCTTCGGCCTCAACAACCTGATCCGCTCGGACACGAGCGCATTGGCGCCTTCAGGCTTCACCGCCAGCGATCCCCACGGCTTCGGCACCGGCGAGACCGCACAGATCGTCCTGCGCGATCCCACCGGCAAGGTCCTGACCCAATATACCCTCACCGGTTCCACCGGATCGACCTGGGGCGACCTGGTGGGCGAACTCAACGCCAGCCCGCTTTCCGCCTATGGCAGCTTCGAACTCGACGACCGCGGCCGCATCCAGTTCAACACCAATGCGGCAAGCTCGGGCTCGACGATCTCGATCCCTTCGGATTCGACCGACCGGAACGGCACCGGCCTGTCCTTCTCCTCGCTTTCGGGTCTGACCGGCGCGGCGAGCGGCCTCGCTTCGGCCGAAGTGCCCGCCAGCCTGCTGGCGGATACCACGCGGCTGCCACTGGCCCAGCTCCAGCTGACGGCCGCGGTGGGCGAAAAGGCCATCGGCTCAGGCGACATCCGCAATGTCTCCGGCTTCGTCGACGCGCTTTCCGGCGCGGTCGATTTCGGCAAGGACGGCAGCCTCACCATCGGCACTTTCGCCAACCGCCTGCTCGGCAGCGCCGGTTCGCAGGCCTCGCTGGCGCTGACCAATTACAACGACGCCTCCTCGCGGCTGAGCGACGCGCTCGACCGCCGCGATTCCTTCTCCGGCGTCAATGTCGACGAGGAACTCGCGCAGATGGTGATCCTGCAAAACAGCTATTCGGCCGCGGCACGCGTGATGACCACGGCCTCGGACATGTACGACACCCTGATCGGCATGCTCCGCTGAGTTAGAGAGAGGATACGAAGATGACCCGCGTAGCCACCATCCCCCTGCAGCGCACGCTTGCCAGCGCCATCACGCGCTCGCAGGAGAACCTTGCCACCAGCCAGCTGCAGTTGACGTCGGGCAAGAAGGCCACCGACTATGCCGGCCTCGGCCTCGATGCCGTGCGTACGCTTTCGGCCAGGTCGATGCTGGCGCAGCAGGAATCGTACAAGGACAATGCCGGCCGGGTCTCGACCACGCTGTCGCTCTACGATGCCAACCTCAACCAGGTCGATTCCTCGCTGTCGGATCTCAGCACCCAGCTTCTGAGCGCAATCGGCACCGGGGATTCGCCCGGGCTTCAGGCCGCCATCGAAAGCGCCTTTGGTGACTTGCGCACCGCGCTCAACGCCAACGAAGGCGGCATTCCCCTCTTCGCCGGCTCGCAGACCTCGGGCTCCCCGTTCCTGCCCAAGACGCTGCAGGACACCGTCGGCCTCGACGCCGCGGACGCTTTCGCCAACGACGACGTGCGCCAGTCGACCCGCGTGGGCGAGAACATCGAGCTTGAATACGGCATCGGCGCCAGCGACGTCGCCACCAACCTGATCCCCGCGTTCCGCACCCTGGCCGAGGCCGGCCCCTTCGGCGAGAAGCTGACGGATACGCAGAAGCAGGCCATCACCGATGCGCTGGCGCAGCTGGACACCGGCGTCACCGACTTGCGCAACGTCAACGCCACCAATGGCCGCAACCAGAACAAGATCGACAATCTGACCGACCGCGCGGACGACCGGATCAACTTGTTCAAGGAAGTGATCGGTTCGGTGGAAGACGCCGATCTCGGCCAGGTCGCGATCGACATCACGCAGCGACAGACCATCCTGGAAGCGAGCTATTCGGTCTTCGCCCAGCTCAATTCGATGTCGCTGGCCCAGTTCCTCAAATAAGCACCGGGCGGCAGCGCAGCGCATGAGAAAGGGCGCCGGGATCTCGATCCCGGCGCCCTTTTCCGTTCGGCAAAGCTCCGTTCGACGAAGCTCCGTTCGACAAGGCCGGGGCCGGCTTGCAGCGCGCCCCCGGCGCCGGTCAGCCCTTGGGCGCGGCGCTTCCGGGTGCGCGCTCCAGCAGGTCGGCAAAGTCGCCCGCCGGGCTGGCCGAGGGCATGGCCGCCATGGCCCGCGCCAGTTGCGGCCCATTGCTTTCTGCCGGACGCCCGGTCAGCATCTCGAAGACGGGCGCGGAAGGCAGCCCCTGGAAGGCCGCGGCATAGCGTGCATGGAGGCCGGCAAGGCCTTCCTCGCGGCCCAGCATGGCCAGGGAGATGGCATGGCGCAGCACGACGGCCTGCGCCACTTCGTCCAGCGCCCGGCCCTTGGGCAGTCCACCGGCCGAAGCCTCGGCATAGCGGGACCAGTCGCGCTGCTTCCACAGGATCTCGGCGCGCAGGGTATCCGCATCGGGCACGTCCTGAAGCACGGCCATGGCCTCGTCGATACGGCCGATCTGGCTGAGCGCGGCGGCCTCCACGCGCTTGCGCGCGGCGATCATGGCATCGGGGAACGAGGGATCGTCCGACTTGCGCAAGGTTTCCAGCGCGCGGTCCGGGCGGCCCGCCAGAATGAACAGCGTCGCCACCCGCGCCGAGAGCGGCCCGCGGGCAAGATCGCCCGCCCGCACGAAAAGCTGGTAGGTGAGCAGGTCGCCTGCACGTTCGTAGAGCCCAGCCTGCTGGAGCCGCTCGGCAAGATGGCTGGCCATGAGGTCTCCCTCGGCGCCGCCCGGTGCGATGTCGCGGTAATCCCAATAGAGCCCGGCCGCCTTGTCCAGCGGCAGCTTGCGCGCAGGGTCCAGCGCGGTCGTCAGCTTGGTCCGGAGGCCGGGCAGGAAGTCCGCCCCCTGCCGCGTCGCATCGTGGTAGCGGAACAGGGCCGCCCCCGCCGCCAGCGCGCCGGACAAGTCGCCCCGCGCATCGTAGAGCCGGTAAGTGAGGCGCAGGGCACGCTCCTCGATGGCATCGCCCCGCCAGGCATAGCGGATCGCGTCGAGCCGCTTGAGCGCCGCTTCGGGGCCGACCGTCTTGTGAGCGACTTCGGATTCGATCTCGCTGAGGCGCGCGTCCATGCGCTGCTCCATCGTGCCCGAGCGCTCGACGCGGGCGAAGCGCAGGCGGGCCTGGTCGGCATGGCCCTGTGCCAGCTCGGCGCGGCCGCGATAGAGATTGGCCGCCGGATCGCGGTCAGGCAGCGGCGCCAGCCATTGCAGCGCCTTGTCCGGCGCCCCGCCTTCCACGCCGGCGCGGGCCGCCGCGAGCACGAAGGCCTTGGGCCGCGGCGTCTTGAGCGCGGACCTTGCGCAATCGAGCTGCTGCAGCGCCTGTTCCCCCAGCGCGCTCTGGGCCAGCGCCCGCAGACGCCAGGCACAGGCCTCGGGATTGGTACCGAGCCCGGGCGCGCCCAGCGCGGACAGTGCTTCGGGATAGCGGCCCAGGAGCGTCAACGTCGCGCCTTGCGCCAGGCGGAAGGTATCGACCATGACCAGGTCCGGATCGTCCTGCCGCATCACTTCGAGCACGCCGAAGGCCTCGCCCCCGCGCTCCTGCCCGATCAGGCTGCGCGCGTAGTTCCAGCGCGCCTGCTGCCGTTCGGGGCGCGGCACGCGCGCCAGTCGGGTCCAGGCGTCGGCGTCGGAAAGCCGGGTCCAGGCGGCCGGTCCCACGATCGCGGGCTGCTGCGCGAGATCGGCGGCGAAGCCGGGCAGGCGCGGTGCGGGCGGCAGCAAGGCCGCCTTCGGCGCAGCAGCGCCCGGCGGCGTCAGCGACGCCTGCGTGGCAGGAGCAGGGGCAGGAGCAGGGGAAGAAGCGGCCGCAGAAGCAGGCAATGAGGCCAGCGGGGTGGCAGGCGGCGACGCCGCCGGGGCAGCGAGCAGCGCCGCGCCGGGGACGAGTGCGGCCGTGGCCAGCAGACGGGTAAGGATCACAGCAGGGCTCCGGGAAACAGGACCGAGGTCGCAAAGAGCACGCCGCCCAGCGCGCTGCCGATCAGGAACAACAGGACCGCCAGAGCCACCCAGAGCGCACCGCCGCTTTTGCCGGTCGCCGTGGGGAGCGCCTCACCTGCACTTATCTGCGGTGCATCGGTGCGGCGGCGTCCCGGGTTGGGCACACCATTACCGGCTGCTCCACCGGCCTGCGGCGAGGAGGAGGCGTTCCCGTCCGGCGTTCCGGAAGAGAAGACCCTGACTTTCGCCGGGCGCCGATCGTCACTCATCTTAACCTGACTCCTGGGGTTTCGTTCTATTATAGAGGAACAAGCCGCCGGGCGGTCCGTCCTGGTCGGCCCGATCTGGAGTCTTCGATGCCGCGTTCCGCCCGTTCCCCCAGAGCCGCTAAGCTTGCCGCCCGGCTTGCAGCGCTGCTGGCCGCGAGCCTCGCGGCCACGGCGGTGACGACGCCGGCCCTGGCCGAAGCCAAGAAGCCGGACCCCCTGCCCCCGCCCGATCCCTCTTTCGTGGTGATGGAGCCGATCGACGCCCCGATCGTGGACAGCGGCCGTCTGGACGGCGTGCTCCACGTCTCGATCACGGTGAAGACGAAATCCGCTGCGAACGCCGCGGAACTGGCGAAGCGCATGCCCGAACTTCGGGCCGCCTCGCTGGCCGCCGCCATCGAGTTCGCCCGCCTCCACGCCTCCCCTTATACGCCCGTCAACGTCGCCCGGCTCTCCGCCATGATGGCGCCGCCGATCAAGCGGCTCGACAAGGGCATCGAGAAAGTGCTGATCGTGAAGGTCTCCGCCGACGAAGGCTGACGGCTTTCCCTGCCAGGCGTGCAGCAAACCAGGTCGTCCAGCAAAAAAGCCCCCGTCCGGACTGGACGGGGGCTTTTTCGTTCCTGCCTGGGGCGTCCTTACTGCGCCGGTGTCGCGGCGGGCGCTGCGGCCGGCTTGCCTGCAGCCGGCTTGGCCGTGGCCGCCAGCGCCTGGGCCTTGCCGCGCTTCGCTTGCGGCAGAGGAGCCGGCGGCGCCTTGATGACCTTGCGGCCAGCCAGCGCCATGGACAGTTCCACGGCCGAACTCGGCGTCATGTAAGCCATGATCTGCGCGGTCGCACGCTCGCGCATGCGGCGGGCGACCTGCGCCTGCACTTCGATGTCGAGCTTCTCGAAAATCGGCGCGGCGCGCTGGGGCTTCATGGTCTGGTAGATGCGCGCCAGATTGTCATAGGGCACTTCCGGCTCGGGCGCACCGTTCTTGCCGCCCGTGGGCGCCGCCGCGGCCTGGTTCTGCTGGGCCTGACCGGCAAGGCGCGATTCGCCGGCCTTGACCGCCTGCTCGCGCATTTCCAGCTTGCGCCGCTCGGCGGCCAGCACGCGGTCGCGCCGGACCGAAGCGTCCTGGAGCGAGGCGCCGAGACGCCCCGAATCTCCCTTGCCGCTGTCCACCGCAGGCGCCGCGAGGGCAATGGCATTGGCCACCGCCGCCACGCCGGCCACGCCGAAGATCAACCGGGAGGGCGTCACCAGCGCGCGCAGCGGAGCGAGCACGCCGGCCATCAGTCCCGAAGCCTCAGGGCGTGTCATGCAACCGCGCTTTCACGCGATGCGCGGGCGGCAGCGATGTCGCGCACGACGCCGGTGGTGTCGCCGCGGGTCACGTCGTTGATGGCGGCCGGAACGGCAACCTTGCGGCGCGAACGGGTGCGGGCAGGAGCGACTACCTTCTCGGCTTCGAGAATGCCGGCAACGACCTTTTCCGCGTCGCTGGACTTGGCTGCAGCAGCCTTGGGAGCGGTCTTGGCGGCCGTCTTGGGCTTGGCGGCGCGGGGCTTGCGGACGGCGCGCTTCTTCGGCGCCGCTTCCTCGACCTTGGGGGTCTGCGCGGCCGCATCCATGATACGGTCGGCCACGGCATTGCCGATACCCACCATCAGGGTCAGCTCATCGCGGATTTCCTCGGCCGCGGCAATGGCGCTGGCCTGGGCGGCGCCGTCGGTGGACAGGACGCGCTTGAGATCGCCCAGCACGACGCGGGCCTGGCTGGTGGCGCGGTCGATCTGGGTCACGCTTTCGGAAATCTGGGTGTCGCGCAGCTGCTTCATGCGGCGCCCCATGCGGGCGCTCTGCACCAGCACGGATACGCAAAGCAGGATCAGCACGACATTGATCATGGTGGCGAAAGTCATTTCGGATACCCCTTGGAAATGTCGGTGGCCATGCGAATGGCGATATTGCTCGAACGCTGGCCGATATGCGCGCGGCCCAGCGGTACACCGCCGCACTGGACCTGAAGCGCATCGTTCGGGCTGTGGCTGAGGGCGATGGTCTGCCCCACCTTGAGAGTCATGACGTCGCGCAGGCTCATCTGCTTTTCGCCGAGCACGACGTCCACGGTGACTTCGGTATTGTAGAGTTCACTGGCCATGTGCGCCGCCCACATGCGATCGCGGCCGAGCTTTTCGCCCATGAAGCGCTGCAGCAGCTTGTCGCGCACCGGCTCCATCGTGGCATAGGGCAGCAGCACCGAGAACTTGCCCCCGCGCCCTTCCATGTCGACACGGAAAGTGGCGACGGCAGCAATATTGCTGGGTCCGGCGATGGCGGCGAAGCGCGGGCTCGATTCCATGCGCTCGACCACCATGGTCACCGGCTCGATCGCTTCGAAGGCCTGCGACAGGTCGTCGAGAGCAAGCTGGACCATCTTGGCGACCAGCATCGTCTCGATCGTGGTGAAGGCACGCCCCTCGACCCGCATCGGGCGCGAACCCTTGCGGCCGCCGAGCAGCGCATCGACGACGGCGTAGATCAGCCCGGAATCGACCGTGACGACGCCGTAGTTCTCCCACTCGGTCACCTGGAACACGCCGAACATCGCCGGGAGCGCCACATGGTTCATGAATTCGCCGAAGCGGGTGGAGGTGATTTCCTCCAGGCTGACGTCGATCGCGTCCGAGGTGAGGTTGCGCATGCTCGTGGCGAAAGAGCGCACCATGCGCTCGCACACCACTTCCAGCATGGGCAGGCGCTCGTGGCTGATCACGTTGGACTCGATCATGGCCTTCAACCCGCTCTTGGGCTGGGTGGGCATGTCGCTGTCGAACCCGAACAGGGCATCGATACCGGCCTGGTCGAACATGTCGTCGTTGATCGCGCCCATCTTGGGCGGATCGGGGAGGACGAAGTCGTCGAAGTCGTCGCTCATTGCTGGACGAGGTCCTGGATCAGCACGTCCTTGACCATGCCCGCGCCGAGCGCCTGGGTGGCGCGCGTCATCATCTCTTCCTTGATGCGGAACACCGCGGCCGACCCGTTGAGATCGTCCGGGCGCAGCTCGCGCAGGAAGGGCTGCAGCGCATCGAGCACCGCCGGCAGCTTGTCCTTGACCTTGTCGGTCTTGCCGTCTGCCGCAACGATGATGAAACGCAGCTTCAGGAAGCGCGCCTGGCTGTCACTGCCGCGCAAGTTTACGATCATCGGCGGCACTTCGATATAGGATGAAGACCCGGCTTCACCCTCCGGCGCTTCCGCCGCGGCCTCGTGCTCGCCGCTTGCCTCGGCGCTGTCGCCGCCGCGCATGAACCACCAGGCCCCGCCGCCGCCCGCAAGCAGCGCCAGGACCGCGGCCCCGCCGATCACCAGCATTTTCCGGCCGGACTTCTTGGGCTCCGGCACATCGACCGCCGTAATGTCGATCACGTCGTCGCTGGACAACTTTCATCCCCTTGGCTGTCGGGATGCGCGCTTCACCGAAATGGTGTCGGCGCATCCGCTTTCGCGATTTCGCCTCTATTATAGGAAAGCTACACGGCAAAATCTGCCTAGCGCCGAATATCTGGAACTTTTTCGCAAGGTGCTTGAATGGACGTCTCTTCCTTCGTTCTGCTGAGCCACGAGCAGGCCCTGCGCCGTCAGCTCGACATCACCGCCAACAACATGGCGAACACCAGTACCGTGGGGTACAAGCGCGAGCAGGCGCTGTTCCACGAATATGTCGAGACGGTGAAGGACGCTCCGGTGGAGGATGCGCGCAAGACCTCCTTCGTCCTGGATTTCGGCGCGGTACACGACACGTCGCAAGGCGCGTTCCAGTCGACCGGCAATGCGCTGGACGTCATGATCGACGGCCCCGGCTACCTCAATGTCGAGACTCCCGAAGGCGGCGTCGCTTATACGCGCGCGGGCTTCGTGAAGATCCTGAGCACGGGCGAACTGGCGACGTCGGGCGGCCAGCGGCTGCTGGACGAAAACGGCCAGCCGATCGCCGTGCCCACCGACCAGCTCAACCAGGTGACGATCACCGAGGACGGCTCGGTCATGGTGGGAGACGGCCCGGTCGGCCGCCTTGCCGTGACCAACTTTGCCGACGAGAACATGCTGGAGCCGCGCGGCGACGGCATGATGACCGGCACTAACGGCCGCATGCTCACGGCGGCGCAGACCAAGCTCAAGACCGGCGGGGTGGAAGCCTCCAATGTCGAGCCGATCACCGAGACCACGCACATGGTCGAGATCCTGCGCTCCTACCAGACCAGCCAGCGCCTCTCCGCCGATCTCAACGACATGCGCAAGCGGGCGATCGACCGGCTGAGCCGGGTCAGCTGACGGCCTGCGTCCTTACAGCATTTTCACGCCTATCCCTTTCTAACGAGGAGCCATCATGCGTTCGCTCTCCATCGCTTCGACGGGCATGCTTGCCCAACAGACCAACGTCGACGTCATCTCGAACAACATCGCCAACATGAACACCACCGCGTTCAAGCGTCAGCGCGCGGAGTTTCAGGACCTGCTCTACCAGCAGGTCTCGCGCCCCGGCGCCAATACCAGCGACAGCGGCACCAAAGTGCCGACCGGCATCCAGATCGGCGCGGGCGTCCGCACGGGCGGCGTCTACCGCATCACCGAACAGGGCGCGCTGACCAATACCGGCAACACGTATGACATGGCGATCGACGGCCCCGGCTATTTCCAGATCACCATGCCCTCGGGCGACGTCGGCTATACCCGCGCCGGTTCTTTCCAGCTTTCGGACCAGGGCGAACTCGTCACCACCGACGGCTACCTCGTCCAGCCGAACATCACGATCCCGCAGGGCGCGCTCGACGTGACCGTCTCGAAGTCCGGCGAAGTGCAAGTGAAGATCGCCGGCCAGGCCGAACTCCAGACCGTCGGCCAGCTCGAACTGGCCACTTTCGTCAACGAGGCCGGCCTGGAAGCGATCGGCTCGAACCTGTTCCTGGAAACCGGCGCATCCGGCCAGCCCACCGTCTCGACGCCGGGCCAGCCTTCGTTCGGCACGCTGAGCCAGGGCTTCATCGAAGCCTCGAACGTCAATCCGGTCTCGGAAATCACCTCGCTCATCACCGCGCAGCGCGCCTACGAGATGAACAGCCGCGTGCTCAAGACCGCGGACGAGATGCTCCAGACCTCCACGCAGATCAGCTGAAGCCATGCTCACCGCACTCCTTCTCGCCCCGGCACTGGCCGCCGCCCCGGCGATTCCCGCCGGGGAAGCGGCGCCCGTCCTCGCCCGCACCGTCGAACGCGGCGAAGTGCTGTCGAAGGCGGACTTCGTCACCGCCCCGGTCTTCCCGGCCATTGCGCGCAATGCGCTGAGCCCGGCCGAAGCGGCGGGGCAGGAGGCGGTGCGCCGCCTCAACGCGGGCGCGCCCGTGCGCTCCACCGACCTCACCCCGCCGCGTCTCGTGCGCCGCGGGGAAGCGGTGACCATCTCGCTCGTGTCCGGCAACCTGAAGATTTCCTCGCCCGGGCGCGCGCTCAGCGACGGTACCAAGGGCGAGCAGGTGCGCGTGCTCAACCTTGCCACCAACCGCACGCTCGACGCCGTGGCCGAAGGCTCGGGCGACGTGCGCATCACCGCGCAGTAGGGAGACTGGCCGTGAACAACCGCTTCGCAACCGTCGCTTCCGTGATCCTCGCCGCCAGCCTGGTTTCGGGCTGCGGCTCGGTGGGCCGGCTCAAGAACGTCGGCAAGGCGCCGAAGATGTCGGAAGCCGAGGACCCGGTCGCCCCGCGCCTCGAACCCTCGATCGGCAACCACTCGGTGGACGACCGGGCACTGGCGGCGGGCGGTCAGCAGGCCGACGCGGCGCGCGGCGCTTCCCTGTTCCGTACCGGCGGCGGTGCCTTCTTCCGCGACCAGCGCGCCTCGCGCGTGGGCGACATCGTGACGATCCGCATCAACATCGCCGACAATGCGCAAGTCGCGAACTCGACCACGCGCACCCGCAACGGCAGCGAGAACAGCGGCATCGCCGCCCTGCTCGGTCTGGAAACGGTGATCCCCAAGATCCTGCCCGGCAACCCAGACCCCTCGAAACTGGTCAGCACGGATTCGAAGTCCAGCGCCACCGGGGTCGGCAACACCACCCGCAGCGAGCAGATCAACATGACCGTGGCCGCCACCGTCATCGGCGTGCTGCCCAACGGCAACCTCCAGATCCGCGGCAAGCAGGAAGTCCGCGTCAACTACGAGCTGCGCGAGCTGGTCGTCACCGGCGTGATCCGGCCCGAGGACATCGCCCGCGACAATTCGATCAAGCACTCCCAGATCGCGGAGGCCCGCATCAGCTACGGCGGCCGCGGCCAGCTCACCGACGCGCAGCAGGCGCGCTGGGGACAACAGATCTACGACGCCCTCTTCCCGTTCTGACGAGGCGTACTATTGCGATGTGAATTGCACCTCTCCGGCAGCAGCCGGAGGGGTCTTCTGCGTATTTGCAAAGTCCTTAAACCGCGCTAACCGAAACCCACGCGTCGTTCATCCCCCATTTCGTCATTGCGAGCGTAGCGAAGCAATCCAGAGTCGGTCTCAAGCCGCCCTGGATTGCTTCGCTACGCTCGCAATGACGAGGGGTAACGATACACCGGATCGAAACGAGAAAATTTTTCTTCCAGAAAATCCGAAGGCTTCTTCCGTCTTCCTAAAATGAACATGCAGCCGGAAGAACCAGCTGCGCGCATGGCGGCGCTTCCGCTATCTGGCCGCAGAACTTGGCCTGTATTCTAGAAGGAAGATACAATGGCGTTTTCGGTTAACACCAATGCTGGCGCAATGGCCGCTCTCCAGAGCCTCAACGCGACCAACAAGGGCATGAACACCGTGCAGAGCCGCATCAACACCGGCTTCAATGTCGCTTCGACCAAGGACGATTCGGCAAAGTACACGGTTGCCCAGACGCTTCGCGGCGACCTCGGCAAGCTGAGCGCGGTCACCACCTCGCTCAACAACGCCAAGAGCGTCACGGACGTTGCTGTTGCCGGTGCCGAGCAGATCTCCGACCTCGTCAACGAGATGAAGTCGAAGACTCTCGAAACGTCGGACGCAGGTCTGGACGCAGAAAGCCGCAAGGCGATCGCCAAGGATCTGGTCGCTCTGAAGAAGCAGATCGGCACGATCATCGACGGTTCGGACTTCAACGGTACGAACCTGCTGAAGGACACCGGCGTCGCAGTAGCTACCGACGGCAAGGTCAGTGCACTTCAGTCGATCTCGGGCGCCGAGACCCTGACCGTGGACAACCAGGGCTTCACCACCAAGGCGACCGCTGCTTTCGGTGCCTGGAGCGGCACGGCTGACAACACCGACATCGACGCCATCAGCACTGCTACTGACGGTGATGCGGCAAAGACGGCGGCTGATGCCTTCACCGGCAAGCTGGACACCTTCTTCGGTCAGGTCAAGGACAGCCTGAGCGAGATGGGCGCGGCTTCGCGTCAGATCGATGGTCAGCTGTCGTTCAACAGCAAGCTGACCGACGTGGTCACTGCCGGCGTGGGCAACCTCGTCGACGCTGACCTGGCCAAGGAATCGGCGACCCTTCAGGCCCTTCAGGTCCAGCAGCAGCTGGGCACGCAGGCTCTGTCGATCGCCAACCAGGCGCCGCAGACGATCCTGTCGCTCTTCCGTTAATCGGAAGTTCGATGGTCTCCCGGTTCGCCGGGAGGCAGGTCGTCTGGAAGGCCGGGATGGTTCGCCATCCCGGCCTTCTGTCGTTTCGGGAACCATGAAGCGGGGTGAGGCCGAAGACGCACCGGAAGCCTTCCTGAGATTGCCGCCAAAATTCATCGAGCGCCGCAGCCACGCAGGCCGTCTTCACGGCGGTTTCGCAAGGAATTCCACGCCTCCCACGCCCGCGATTTGCCCGTCGATCTATAATAAAAATGGCGCGCCCACGGCGGGACCGACCCCCCAAGCAGGAACTGGACTACAAATGCTTGAATTTCTGAACAATTGGCGTTTGCCCAAGAAATTGTGGGCTGCCTTTTCGATCATCAACATCATGATCGCCATTGTCGGCATCAACGGCTTCCTTTCGACCCGCGAGCTGAAGTCCGTGGCCGAGGCGCATGTCTCGCGCGGGATGGCCGGCATGTCGGGGCTCACCGACGTGATCAGCAACGTCAAGGAGCTGCGGATCATCGTCTACAGCTACTATAACGCCGCTTCCGCCGCCGACGCCCAGAACCTGCGCGACCGCCTGAAGTCCGGGGATGAGGACCTGCTGAAGTCGGTCGAAGCCTACAAGGTCATCGGCGACGAAGCCTTCGCTGCCGAAACCGCCGACCTGCGCACGCGCGCCCTGGCGCTCACCCAGGTCAACGACCGGATCTTCGCCCTGCGCACCGCCGGCGACAACGACGGCGCCATGGCGCTCATCAAGGGCGACGGCAAGAAAGCCTCGCACGACATGATCGAGCAGACCGACAAGCTGATCGAACTGACCCGCGAACGCGTTGCCGCCAAGGCCGAAGACGGTGCCCAGACCGCCCAGACCGCCATGATTCTCTGCGTGACGCTGGCGCTCGGCGCGATGGCGCTCATCGTCTTCATCTGGCTGCTCATCAACCGCTCGGTCGCCGCACCGATGAGCCGCATCGCCCAGGTCACCTCGACGCTCGCCGAAGGCGGCAAGGCCGAAGTCCCCTACCGCGAGCGCGGCGATGAAATCGGTGAGATCGCCGAGGCTGTCGAACAGTTCCGCGCCGCCGCCGAAAGCCGCGCCGAAGTGGACGCCAAGGGTGCCCGCGAACAGGAACTGGTCACGTCCACCTTGCGCTCCAGCCTCCAGGCGATCAGCGAAGGCGACCTGACCCAGACCATCAACGCCGACTTCCCGCCCGCCTATGGCGAACTGAAGAGCAACTTCAACTCCGCCGTCGGCGCCTTGCGCGACCTGATCGGCGCCGTGGCCGAAAGCGCCGTGGCCATCCGCACCGGCTCCAGCGAAATCGCCCAGGCTTCGGAAGACCTGGCCCGCCGCACCGAGAGCAACGCCGCCAGCCTTGAGGAAACCTCCGCCGCCATCACCCAGATGGACGAACGCCTGCGCGCCACCGCCGCCGCCGCCGGTCGCACCGTCCAGCGCGCCGATGGCGCGATGAACGTGGTCGGTTCGGGCCGTGAGATCGCCGACGAGGCCGTGCAGGCCATGGGCCGCGTCAGCGAAAGCGCCAAGGGCATCGACTCGGTGATCGAAGGTCTCGACAAGATCGCCTTCCAGACCCGCGTGCTGGCCATGAACGCCGCCGTCGAAGCAGGGCGTGCCGGCGATGCCGGTCGCGGCTTCGCAGTCGTGGCCGATCTGGTCTCGGCGCTCGCCATGCGCTCGGAAGAGGAAGCCAAGCGCGCCCGCGAACAGCTCACCGCCACCCAGACCGACATCGGCACTGCCGTGGAAGCGGTGCAGCGCGTCGACGGCGCCCTGCAGAACATCTCGGGCGACGTCACCGAAGTGCACTCGCTGCTGAGCGACATCGCCAGCGACAACCAGGCGCAGTCCTCGACGATCACCGAGATCAGCGCGACGATCGGCACGATGGACCAGGCCACGCAGCAGAACGCGGCGATGGTCGAGGAAACCTCGGCCGCGGCACGCAACCTCAACAGCGAGGTCACCTCGCTTTCGGATCGTGCCTCCATGTTCCGCACCGGACACGAAGGCATGCGCGCGCCGGTCCGCACGGTTGCAGCGGCCTCGTTCGCCCCTGCTCAGCCGATGCAGCCGGCAGCGATCCGCAAGCCTATGAAAGCGCTCGCCACGGCGGACGACTGGATGGACTTCTAAGCGTTCACCGAAAGCTGAAAACGGAAAAGCCGCCCTGTCCCGGGCGGCTTTTTCTTCGCCCTATTTCAACACCAGCGGCAGACCGGCGGCGACGAAGACCGCCCGCTCCACCGTGGCGGCAACACGCTGGTTGAGTCGCCCGGCCTCATCGCGAAACCGCCGCCCGAGAGGTGTGTCCGGCACGATTCCCAGTCCGACTTCGTTCGCCACCAGCACCAGCGGCTTCGGGCATGCCGAGATCGCCCGGCACAGACCATCGAACTGCGGCTGCAACGCCGCCTCCGCCAGCATCAGGTTCGACAGCCACAGGGTGAGGCAGTCGACCAGGACCCCGTCCGCCTCGTTAGCGGCCCGCGCGATGGCCTCGCTCAGGTCCATCGGCGCTTCCAGAGTGGACCAGCGCGGCCCGCGATCCTCTCGGTGGCGAGCGATCCGCGCCTCCATCTCGTCATCAAGCGGCTGGGCGGTGGCGATATAGATCAACCGTCCCGGCCCCGCCTCGACGAGCGCCTGCGCATGGCGGCTCTTGCCCGACCGCGCGCCACCCAGAACCAGCGTGCTCGTCATGCGCGATACTCCGTGAGGGCCAGCAGGCCGTCGATGTCGAGATGTCGTTCCATGTCCGCCGCCAGTTCGTCGAGCGCGGCATCGACGGCAGCGCCGTGGTCGAGCCCGTCGCTCTGCGCCCCCAGTCGCGCCAGCAAGGCGGCGCGCAGTCCGGTCGAGGCGAGCAACCCGTGGCAATATGTCCCCATGATCCGGCCCGAGGCATCGACCGCGCCGTCCGGCCGGTCATCGCCGAGCAAGGCGAAAGGCGCCGCCCCGCCGCGCCGGGTGACGCCCATGTGCATCTCGTAGCCGGTCATCCTTGCGCCGAGCGCCGTGCCCGAAACCTCGCGCAGGGCCTTGCGGTCTCCCAGCACGGTGGTCACGTCGAGCAGGCCCAGCCCGGCAATCTCGCCCGGCGGCCCCTCGATGCCGCGCGGATCGGCGATCGTGTGGCCGAGCATCTGGTACCCGCCGCAGATGCCCAGGATCAGCCCGCCGCGCCGCCGATGCGCCAGCACATCGATGTCCCAGCCCTCGGTGCGGAGGAAAGCCATGTCTGCCATAGTGGCCTTGGAGCCGGGCAGCACGACCAGCGCGGCTTCGGCCGGGATCGGCGTGCCGGGCGGGATCATCGCCACGTCCACGCCGGATTCCTGCCGCAGCGGATCGAGATCGTCGAAATTGGCGATGCGGGGCAGTATCGGACAAGCGACGAGCAGCTTGCCGTTGCCGCCGCCCAGCCCTCTTTCGAGCACGACGGCATCCTCGCTGGGCAGGCGCGAGACGGCGCGGGACCACGGCATCACGCCATAGCCGGGCCATCCGGAAAGCTGCGCGATGGCGGCATAGCCATCGGCGAACAGCGCCGGATCGCCGCGGAACTTGTTGATGAGGAAGCCCCGGATCATCGCCGCGTCATCGGCGTCGATCACCGCGCGGGTGCCCGCCACGGCCGCGATCACGCCGCCCCGGTCGATATCCCCGACCAGCACGACCGGAACCCCGGCCTCGCGCGCGAAGCCCATGTTGGCGATGTCCCCGGCGCGCAAGTTGATTTCGGCCGGGGAGCCCGCCCCTTCCACCACCACCAGATCGCAGCGCGCCTCCAGCCGGCGGTAGCTCGCCATGACTTCCGGCAGGAGCGTGCGGCGCGCCTCGCGGAAATTGGCGCTGCCCAGGGTGCCGCGCACTTCGCCGTGGACGACGAGCTGCGAGGTCCGGTCGGCCTGGGGTTTCAGCAGGACCGGGTTCATGTCGACATGAAGCGGTGCCCGCGCCGCCAGGGCCTGGAGCGCCTGGGCGCGGCCGATCTCGCCGCCCTCCGGGGTGACGGCGGCATTGTTCGACATGTTCTGCGGCTTGAACGGCAGGACCTTCAATCCGCGGTGGGTGAGCGCGCGGCATAGCCCCGCCACGAGCACGGACTTGCCGACATCCGACCCCGTCCCCTGCAACATCAAGCCAGCCATACTGCTCCCCACGCCGCGGCGAATGCGCCAAGGGCCAGCAGGACGCAGGCCCGGCGGTAGATCGCCAGCGCCCGTCGCAAGTCCGCCGCGCCGGCAATCCGGCCCTCCTCCCCGATCCAGGGCTTCGGGGCAAGAACGCCGTCGTAAAGGATCGGCCCGGCGAGCCTGACGCCGAGCGCGCCCGCCATGGCCGCTTCGGGCCAGCCGGCATTCGGCGAGGCATGGCGGCCGTGGTCGCGCAGCATGACCCGCCAGCCAGCCCGCCCGCCCGCTCCGGCGGCGAGGCAAAGCACCGCGCCCGCCAGCCGGGCCGGGAGCAGATTGGCCAGATCGTCGATCCGCGCGGCGGCCCAGCCATAGGCCCGCAGCGGTTCTTCCGGGTGGCCGATCAGGCTGTCGGCCGTGTTGATCGCCTTGTAGGCCCAGGCGCCCGGCAGGCCGCCCAGCAGAAGCCAGAACAGCGGCGCCGCCACCCCGTCGCAGAAGCTTTCGGCAAGGCTCTCGATCGCCGCGCGGACCACCCCGGCGGCATCGAGCCCGGCCGTGTCCCGCCCGACGATCATGCCGACGGCGCGGCGCGCCTGCGCGAGGTCGTCCGCTTCGAGCGCGGCCAGCACCGGCCGGACGTGGTCGTCGAGACTGCGCGCCGCCAGGGCCGGCCATGCCAGCACCGCCAGCAGGAGCCAGGCCCCGTCCCCTGCCGCACCGCGCACCAGCCAGACCACCAGCATCGTCGCCAGCACCACCGCCGCGATCAGGCCGAGCATGGCGCCCAGGCCGGCGATGCGCCGCGCCATGTCCGACCACTCCGCACGGTTCAGCTTGCGCTCGCAGCCAGAGATCACGCGGGCGAAGAGGCCGACCGGATGACCGATCAGCCCGTGGAGCCGCCCCGGCCAGCCCAGCGCGCCCTCCAGCGCCATGGCGGCGAAAGCGATCGGCTCGATCACGCCGCGCGGCCTGCCAATGCCGCGTCCAAACGCGCCAGCGCGTCCGCATCGCCGGGCACGCCGAAGCGCAGCCAGTCGGGGCGATCCGCGAAAGGGCGCACCAGAATGCGCGCGCGGGCCAGGCGATCGAACAGCGCGCCGCCCGCGCAGCCGGTCACCAGGCGGAACAGCGGGCAGTCCCCCTGCGGCTCCAGCCCATGGCGGTGCAGCACGGCATCGAGCGCGGCAGCGCGCACGGGCAACGCGCTGCGGGTGCGTGCGATCCAGTCGCCATCGGCATAGGCCGCCGCGCCGATGGCCAGCGCCCCGGCATGAACCGGCCAGCTCCCCAGCAATTGCCGCAGCAGCATCATGAGCGCCGGCGGGCCGAGCACGAAACCCAGGCGCAGACCCGCCAGTCCGAAGAACTTCCCGAACGAGCGCAGCACGATCAACCGGAACCCCGGCGCTACGGCGCGGGCGACACTGGCGCCGGGATGACAGTCCGCGAAAGCCTCGTCGACGATGAGAAAGCCGCCCGTGGCATCGATGCGCTCCGCCCAGGCCACCACATCCTCGGGGTCGCGCAGCACGCCGTCGGGATTGTTGGGATTGGCGAAGACGAAGACTTCCCGGGCTTTCGGCTGCTCGCCGAACAGCGCCGGGCGCGAGGGGGCGAAAGCCTCCCGATGAGTGCGATAGGCGGGCACCAGCGCGCGGCCGGGCAGGTCCAGCGCCCTGGCCAGCAGGCGCAGCGCGGTCTCGCTGCCCGGCACCGCACAGCAGAGTTCCGGCGCCACGCCGAAATGGCGCGCGGCCGCGGCTTCGAGGCGAAGCAGCGCATCGGGATCGGGCAAGGCCGTCCAGTCGACCGGCCCGACGCCCGCAGCGAGCCATGCCAGTGGGTTGAGGCCGGTCGAGAGGTCCAGCCAGTCTTCCGGCGCACCGCCGAAAGCTCGCGCCGCCTCGCTTACGCGGCCGCCATGAAACAGGAAGGCCGCACTCATCGCACGACCGCCAGCGCCAGCAGCAGCAGGGTTTCGACGACCTCGATCCCGGCGCCATGCCCGTCCCCGGAAATACCGCCGATACGGCGCCGAAGCCACCAGCCCCAGGCCGGAACCACCAGGAACACCGCCAGCAGGGCGGGTGCCACGAGCAGCGCCGCGACAGCCCCGATGACACTCCACAAGGCCAGGTGCCGCCAGGTCACCGCGCTGCGAAAGCGGCTGCCCAGCCCTTCGTGCAGCGGCGGCAGCGCCAGCGTCCAGGCCAGCGGCGCCGCGCGCGCCAGCGGAGCGACGAGCAGCAGGGCCCAGACCTGCCCGGGCGCCAGTGCATGGAGCAACACCAGCTTCGCCAGCAATTGCATGCCGATCGCCACCACCGCAAAGCTGCCGACATGGGGATCGGCCATGACCGCCGAGAGCCGCGCCGGATCCTTGTGCGCCGCGCCCGCGCCATCGGCCACGTCGCCAAGCCCGTCGAGATGCAGCGCGCCCGTCACCGCCACCCAGGCGCCAAGGCCGCACAGCGCCGCGATCCAACCGTCGCCGCTGCCGCCGCCCATGGACGGGGCCATGAACGGAGCCACGGAGCGGGCCAGCCACCAGGCCAGCGCCACCGAGCCGCCAACGGCCAGCCCCGCCGCCGGGAACCAGCGCATCGACCGGGCGAAGTCGTCCGCATCGGCGCGAACCGCCGGTAGCGGCAGCCGCGTCAGGAACTGGAGGGCGAGAACGAGCTGCTTCATCCTGCCTTACCCTTCATCCTACCTTGCCCCTCATCCTGCCTTGCTACTGTCGAGCGAGAGGATCTGCGCGGCAGGCAGGCCCTCGCCCGGCCAGATGCGCAGGCTCACCAGCGCGCCATAAGGCAGTTCGAAAGCCCAGACCTGGCGGTGGTCGAACCCGAACAGGACCGAGAGCGCAGCGCGCATCGCTCCCCCGTGCGTGAGGATGAGACTGGCCCTGTCGATACCCGCCACGGCCTCTCCCACGCGGGCGCAGAGCTGCGACCAGCGCTCGCCTCCCGGCGGGGCGAAAGCCTCGGGATCGTCCCAGAACCGCGCCTGCACGGCCGGATCGAGCTGATGCGGCGCCATGCCGTCCCAGGCGCCGAAATCGATCTCCCGCCACCGCGGGTCGAGGCTGTGCGGCAGGCGGCGCATGGCCGCGATCTGCGCGGCCGGAATGCTGGAGCGGCGCAAGTCCGAGGAAATCACCCGCTCGAACGCCAGGGCCGCGCTGCGCGACACGCAGCGAGCGATGCCTACCGGGGTCGGCGCATCGTCCCGGTGGCCCAGCAGCAAGCCCGGCTCGTAAGGCGCCCCGTGGCGCATCAGGTGGACGAGGATGCCGCTCATGATGCCCCGGACACGGAGGATGCCACTGCCGCCTCGGCAAAAGTCGCCATGCCGTCATGCGCCGCCAGGGCCGAACGCACGATCTGCGCCGCCACCGCCGCGCCGGACCCCTCGCCCAGCCGCATGCCGAGGTGGAGCAGCGGGTCCAGCCCGAAGCGATCGAGCAGGCGCGCATGGCCTGCTTCGGCCGAGCAGTGCGCGGCAAGGCAGTGGGCCAGGGCATCGCGATTGCCGGCGAACAGCGGCGCCATGGCCGCGCAAGTGATGAACCCGTCAAGCAGGACCGGCACCCGCAAGTGCCGCGCTGCCAGCACGGCGCCGGCCATGGCCGCGATCTCACGCCCGCCAAGGCGGCGCAGGGTCTCGAAAGCATCCTCGCAGGCCGCGCCGTGCAGGGCGAGCGCCGCCGTCACCGCCTCGGCCTTGCGCGCCACGCCGGCATCGTCGAGCCCGGTGCCGCGCCCTACCCAGTCGGCCGCAGCCCCGCCGAAGACCTGCGCCGCCAGCGCGGCCGCCGGGGTGGTATTGCCGATCCCCATTTCGCCCACGAAGAACAGATCGCTGTCCGCCGACACCGCGGCAGCGCCGCGGTCGAGAGCTTCGAGGCACTCGGCCTCGCTGAGGGCGGGCTCTCGCGTAATGTCTCCGGTCGGGCGGTCGAGATCGAGCGGGACGACCGAGAGCGTCGCCCCGCAGGCGGCCGTCAGCGCATTGATCGCCGCGCCGCCGGCCTCGAAATTGGCGACCATCTGCGCCGTGACTTCGCTCGGATAGGCGCTCACCCCGCGCGCCGCGACCCCGTGATTGCCCGCGAAGACCACGGCGCGGATCCGCTCGGCCCGTGGCCGGATGCGCCCCTGCCAACCAGCCATGAACACGGCGATGTCCTCCAGCCGCCCGAGCGAGCCCGCAGGCTTGGTGAGCGACGCCTGGCGCGCACGCGCGGCGGCCAGCGCAGGCTCGTCCGGTCCGGGCAGGTCGGCCAGGGCCGCGGCGAAAGCGGCGCGGTTCTCGAAGCGGATCATGTGCCCAGGTACCCTTCCGGCGGGGTGCGGGTGATGAAGTGGCCCTTCACGCCCTGTGGCCACTCGCGATAGGGCACCTGCCCCTCCTCGCTGGCGGCATGGCGCACCGCATATTCAAGGATCGCGCGGGCCGCCTCCGCATCGGGTGCGAAATCGCCGAGCACATAGCCCAGCTTGCCCGGCGCCCGGATCGCCACGGTGCAATGGCGCTGGCAGGCGAAGAGGCAGGGCATTTCCTGCACCGCCACGCCCTGGAGCGCGGGATCGGCGGCCTGCGCCGCGCGCATGGCCTCTGCCAGGACCGCACCGCCGCGCCGACCGTCCTCGTCCTCACGGACTTCGGCGGAATGGCGGCAGGTGTTGCACACGACCACGGACGGGCCGGGTTCGACTGGAAGCAGCATCAGAACCGGCTCCTCAGTCCGAAATAGACGGTGCGGCCAAGCGTGCCGTAGCCGCTCACGGTTTCGTACTTCTGATCGCCCACGTTTTCGATACGTCCTTGAAGAATCAGGCCTTCCATGACCTGCCACTGCGCGCGCACATCCACTAGCCAGTAGTCGTCCAGCGTGGCGGTGCCGGTCGCCGCATTGAAGCTTTCACCCGAATAGCGCGCGGCCAGACTGGCGCGCAGGCCCTGCGGCAGCGCCACGCCCAGCTCGGCATTGGCGAGATGACGCGGCACGCGCTGGAGCTGGCGGCCGTAAGTGCTGCTACCTTGCGTGCGATCCTCTGCCGCGATCCAGCTGTAGTTGCCCTGGGCGAAGAGAACGCCCCACTTGGCCGACGCGGCGAGTTCCAGCCCGCGGGCATGGCTGGCCTTGACGTTGGCATAGTAGCCGAAGCGCGACGTGCCCGTGCCGGGAACGTAGCAGATGTCCGGCAGGGTACCGCTGGTGGGGCAGTAGGCAAAGTCGATCAGGTTGTCGGTATCGCGCTCGAACCAGGTCGCCGACAGGCGGAGGGCTTCGCCGAAGCCTTGCTCGGCGCCCAGTTCCCAGCCTTTCGCCTTCTCCGGCTTGAGATCGGCCACGCCGTACATGCTAAAGAGCTGGTAGAGCGAGGGCGCCTTGAAACCCTCGTCATAACTGGCGCGCAGTATCGTGGCGCCGCCATTGGGGGTGTAGACCGCGCCCGCGCTGACCACCGTGTTGCCGCCGAAGCGCGATTGGTGGTCGTAGCGCGCGCCGCCATTGAGCGTCAGCCCGGTGAGCGGGGTCACGCGCAGTTCGCCGTAGACGCTGTCGGTATTCGCCCGGCTGGGCACGAGGGCATAGGCCGCGGTGCTGTTCGCGGGCGAGGCGGTGGTCATCCGCTGTTCCTCGCGCTCGGCGCCGAACACGGCCTGGATGGCCTCGCTGAACGTGTAGGTGCCCTGGTACTCGAAACGGCGCACGCGGCCATGGGCGTCGAACGTGAGCTGGCGGACCTGCCGCGCGGGGTCGAAGTTCTCGCGGTCGGTCTCGGTCTGGAGCACGGCCACGCGGTTCGCCAGCCGGCCGTCCAGCAGCGCGAAGTTCACCCCGGCATAGCCCGACCATTCGCGCGTCCGCCCATAGGCCAGGGAGTCGCCGGAGGTACCGTCGAACGCGTTCCGCGAATCCGACCAGTAGCCGCGCAGATCCAGCGAGATGCCGGGCGCGACGCGGTAAGTCATCGTGCCGCTGGCCGCGCTGCGCCGGTAGCCGTCGTCCTCCGTGCCGTTCGCGCGCGCGGAGATGCCGTCCGTGGCGAAGCGCGAGGCGGCAATGCGCCAGTCGACGGCCTCGGAGGTGCCGCCAAGACCCGCGCGGGCCGAGACGGTGTCATGGGTTCCTGCTTCCACCGCGAAGCTGCCTTCCAGCGGCGCGGCCGCGCGGCGGGTGCGGACGTTGACGACACCGCCGATGGCATCGCTGCCCCAGAGGATCGATTGCGGACCGCGCAGGATCTCGATGCGATCGGCATCGTCGATCAGGAAATTGGCAAAGCCATAGCCTCCCGCCGTCGATGAGGCGTCCGACAGGCGCATCCCGTCGATCACCATCACCGTCTGCCCGGCATCGGCACCGCGAATGCGCAGCGACGTGGTGGTGCCATAACCGCCGTTGCGCGACATGCTGATGCCGGGCGTGCGCAGCAGCACATCGGTCAGCGCGATCGGCTGGGCCGCAACGATCTGCGCCTCGTCAAGCACGGTGACGGTATCGGCCACCCGGTCGGCCGCGACGGGCGTGCGCAGGGCGGTGACCACGATGCGCTCGTCCAGGGGCACCGCATCGGCCTCCTCGGCCAGGGCCGCCAGCGGGTGCAGTGCCCCTGCAAGGGTGAGCGCGAGAGCCAGGGGGCTGGCGGCGGGAATTCGGCAGTTCACGGCATGTCCTTCGCACGAGCATCGACCCGGCCGGGTCGGCACGCATGCGAAAGGCAGGGCCTCTGCCGCCCATGCAGCGGACGACGCCCCCTCCCGCGCGGCGCGTGCCGGCACGGCAATGGCTGTCGTTGCGCGAGGAATGGCCCCGTTCGCCCGGCTCACCCTGTCCGGTCGAAGAACGACGGCGTCAGGCAGGTCTCCTGGCTCACGGGTCAGTGCCATTTCGGCCGCCTTCTCAGGGACTTGCATCCCCAATGGCGAATTGGCCGCACGGCTCGCCGCTTACAGTTGCAGGGGCAGCCCGGGCATTCACCCGCGTTCCCTTTTGATCCCCTTGCGGGGAACCTGTCGCTGGAGCGCCCCTATCCCGGTGGGGTGCCGCGTGCAAGAGCCCGGCGCTTGCGCTTGCCTTGTCCGACGCTTGCGCTGGTCCTGTCCTGCGCTTGCGCTCTCTGGCGAAGTGCCATAGGCCCGCCGGGCCAGGGGTGCCCGCAAGGGCTTAATCGGGAAGTCCGGGCCAGAGGGGTAATCCCGCTGGAATCCGGCACTGCTCCCGCAACTGTAACCGGGGATGCGCCCCGCCAGCACGCCATTGGCACCGCGCGGTGCCGAGAAGGCGGCGGAAGGCGCGCCGATTCCAAGAAATCGGGCCCAGGAAGTCAGGAAACCGGCCCCCAGCCGTCGATCCTTCGCGCGGGCGGGATGTACCGGGCGGACGGGGGCCATGCCCGATGCGGAGCGCTGCTCCCCGCGGACCCGGTCTTTCGCGAGACGACAAGCCGTACTTGCGCCCAGGAGGATCGAACCGTCATGCCGCCCTGCCCCTTCCGCCTTTCGGATACCGCTCCGTCCGGACGATATTCGTGCCTGCCCGCATGACGGCCTGCCCCGCCCTGCTGGTCACCGCGCCCTCGTCGGGACAAGGCAAGACCCTCGTCACCGCCGCGCTGGCCCGCCGCCACCGCCGCGCCGGGCGCAAAGTGCGGGTGTTCAAGTGCGGGCCGGACTTCCTGGACCCGATGGTGCTCGAAAGGGCCAGCGGCGCGCCCGTTCATCAGCTCGACCTGTTCATGTGCGGAGAGCGGGAATGCCGCGCCCTGCTGCACGAGGCCGCGCGGGACGCCGACCTGATCCTTGTCGAAGGGGCGATGGGCCTGTTCGACGGCACCCCCTCCTCCGCCGACATCGCCCGCCTGTTCGGTCTGCCGGTCATGGCGGTGATCGACGGGGCATCGATGGCGCAGACGTTCGGTGCGCTGGTCCACGGCCTTTCCACCTACCGCGCGGACGTGACCCTGGCCGCCGTGCTGGCCAACCGCGTCGGCAGCGCGCGCCATGCCGAACTGCTGGAGCGCGGCATGCCGGGCGGGGTGGAATGGCTTGGCACCCTGCGGCGCGATGCCGGGCTCGGCCTGCCCGAACGGCACCTAGGACTGGTGCAGGCCGGGGAGGTGGCGGATATCGAGGCGCGCATAGACCGCGCCGCCGACAGTCTGCCGGAAACCGCGCTCTGGCTGCCCGAGCCGGTGCCCTTCCCCGCCCCGGAAGCCGCCGAAGCGCCGCCTTCCGCGCTGTCAGGCCGCCGCATCGCCATTGCCCGCGACGAGGCCTTCGGCTTCATCTATCCCGCCAACCTCGCGTTTCTGGAACGGGCCGGGGCGCGGCTCGCCTTCTTCTCGCCGCTGCGCGATGCCGTGCTGCCCCCTTGCGACGGCTTGTGGCTACCCGGGGGCTATCCCGAGCTGCACCTGGACGCTCTTTCCGCCAATCGCCCGATGATCGCGGCGATCCGCACCCACTTCCAGGCGGGGCGGCCGATCCTGGCCGAATGTGGCGGCATGCTTTACGCCTCCGAGAGGCTCGAAAGCACCGACGGCGCCAGTGCCGCCCTGCTCGGCCTGCTGCCTGCGCGGGCCGTGATGCAAGGGCGGCTGGCAGCGCTGGGCATGCAGGAGATGGAACTGGGCGGTCATGTCGCGCGGGGCCACACGTTCCACTATTCGCGGCTGGAAACGTCCCTTTTGCCCACCGTCAGCGCCGTCACGCCGGACGGGCGGCCGGGCGAACGCCTGTTCCGCCACGGACCGCTCACGGCCAGCTACATGCACTTCTACTTCCCCTCGGCGCCGGAATTGATCGCCGACCTGCTGACCTGCCAAACCGCCGACCTGGGATTCAGGCGATAGCCGGCAGCTTCGCAAGGTGCTTGTCCAGCGTGAGCGGATAGTCCCGCACGCGCACCCCCGTGGCGTTGTAGACCGCGTTGGCCACAGCCGCGCCGACGCCGCAGAGCCCGAGTTCGCCCACGCCCTTGGCCTTCATCGGCGAGACCTTGTCGTCCGCCTCGTCGAGGAAAACCACGCCCTGGTGCGGAATGTCCGCGTGGACCGGCACTTCGTACCCGGCAAGGTCGTGATTGACGAAGAACCCGAAGCGCTTGTCGACCGCCAGTTCCTCCATCAGCGCGCCGCCCACGCCCATCGTCATGGCGCCGATCACCTGGCTGCGCGCCGTCTTGGGATTGAGGATGCGTCCGGCCGCGCAGACCGCCAGCATGCGTCGCACCCGCGTCTCGCCGGTATAGGCGTCCACGGCTGCTTCCACGAAGTGCGCACCGAAGGTCGACTGCTGGAACTTCTTGCCCAGATCGCCCCACTGCATCGTCTCTTCGGCAACGATCTCGCCAGACTTCGCCGCGTCGGCGAGGGCCGCGGAGCGATTGCCCGCGCGCACTTCGCCATCGGCGAATTCCGCGGTGGCCGGATCCATGCCGAGCCGCTGGGCCGCAGCTTCGCGCAGCTTCACACAGGCCGCATAGACGCCCGACGTGGAGCTGTTGGCGCCCCATTGCCCGCCGGAGCCTGCCGAGGCCGGGAACGAGGAATCGCCCAGCTTCACGCGCACTTTCTCCACCGGCAGGCCCATCATCTCTGCCGCGGTCTGGGCGATGATGGTGTAGGAGCCGGTGCCGATGTCGGTCATGTCGGTCTCCACCGTGACCACGCCGTCGCTCGACAGCCGCACGCGCGCGGCCGATGTCATGTTGATGTTGTTGCGGAAGGCCGCCGCCACGCCCATGCCGATCAGCCAGCGCCCGTCGCGCATCTTGCCCGGACGCGTCTGGCGGCGTTCCCAGCCGAAGCGCTTGGCACCGTCCTCCAGGCATCGCACGAGGTTGCGCTGCGAGAAGGGCCGCTCGGGATGCTCGGGATCGACTTGCGTATCGTTGAGCACGCGGAACCGCACCGGGTCCATGCCCAGCTTCTCGGCCACTTCGTCGATGGCGATCTCCAGCGCCATGAGCCCGGGCGCTTCGCCGGGTGCGCGCATGGCATTGGCTTCGGGCAGGTCCAGTTCGGCCAGCCGCAGGGCGGTGAGGCGATTGGCGCCGGCATAGAGCAACTTGGTCTGCTGCGTCGCCGATTCCGGGCCGCCGCCGGGAAGGTCGCCGGACCAGCTTTCATGGCCGATCGCGGTGATGCGCCCGTCCTTGCCGGTGCCGATGCGGATGCGCTGGATCGTGGCCGGGCGGTGCGTGGCGTTGTTGAGCATCAGCGGCCGCGGCATCGCGATCTTCACCGGCCTGCCGCAGGCCTTCGCGCCCAGCGCCGCCATCACCGCATCGGCGCGCAGGAACAGCTTGCCCCCGAAACCGCCGCCGATGAAGGGCGAGCGGACATGGACTTTCTCGGGCGGCAGCTTGAAAGTGGCGGCCAGCTCCTTCTTGTTCCAGGCGATCATCTGGTTGGACGTCCAGACCGAGAGCGCATCGTCTTCCCACCAGGCGATGGTGGCGAAAGGCTCCATCATCGCGTGGTTCTGGTCGGGCGTGGTGTAAGTCTGGTCGAGCTGCACCGCGGCCGAGGCGAAGGCGCCCTCGAAATCGCCGGTATGGGTGTCGGCATCGCTGCCCGTCAGCGGCTGCGCGCCGGGCTTCGCCTTGGCGAGATCGAAACGGCCGTTACCGCGCTCGTATTCGATCCGCACGGCATTGGCGGCATTGCGCGCCTGCTCGAAGCTTTCGGCCACGACCACCGCCAGCGCCTGATGGTAATGGTCGACAGCGGGACCGCCCAGCAGCTTGGCGGTGTTCATGCTGCCCTTGCCCAGCGGCTGCGCATTTTCGGCGCTGACCACCGCGAGCACGCCGGGCATGCGCTTGGCTTCGGCCGTGTTCATCGCCGTGACCCGCCCCTTGGCGATCCCGGCACCGATCACATACCCGTAGGCCGGCCTGGCCGGTACGTCCTTGTGCTCGTAAGCATAGGGGGCCTGCCCCGTGGTCTTGAGCTTGCCGTCCACGCGGTCGACCGCCTGGCCGATCACTTTCATGGCGTCGATGGGATTGGAGCCCGCAGGCGTATCGAACTTCATGCCCGGTTCTCCTGGATGATCGCCGCCAGCGTGCGCTCCGCCAGAGTGACCTTGAAGGCATTCTCATGGGTCGGCCGCGCGTCTGCGAAAGCCGTGCGCGTCACGGCGCCCGCGCCGTTGCGCAGCTGCGCGTCGGCGGCTTCGACCCGCCAGGGCCGCGGCGCGACGCCGCCGAAAGCCACTCGTCCGCTGCCGTCCTCGTTCAGCACCGCCGCCACGGAAACGAGCGCGAAGGCATAGGAGGCCCGGTCGCGCACCTTGTGATAGACATGCCGTCCGCCCGGCGGCTTGGGCAGAGTGACGGCCGTGATCAGTTCGCCCGGCTGGAGCACGTTCTCCAGGTGCGGCGTATCACCCGGCAGGCGGTGGAATTCGCCCACCGGCACGCTGCGCGTCTTGCCCTGGGCATCGACCGTCTCCACCGCGGCATCCAGCACGCGCAAGGCGACTGCCATGTCGCTGGGGTGCGTGGCGATGCAGGCCTCGCTCGTGCCGACCACGCCGAGCTGGCGGCTGAAACCACCGATCGCCGCACAGCCGGAGCCGGGCTTGCGCTTGTTGCAGGCCTGGTTGGTATCGTAGAAATAGGGGCAGCGGGTGCGCTGCAGCAGGTTGCCGCCGGTCGTCGCCTTGTTGCGCAGCTGGCCCGAGGCGCCTGCGACGATGGCGCGCGTGAGCACACCGTAATCGCGCCGCACGCGCTTGTCTGCGGCCAGCGCGGTGTTGCTGACCAGCGTACCGATGCGCAGCCCGCCTTCCGTCGTCTCCTCGATGCGATCGAGGCCGAGATCCTGCACGTCCACAAGATGCGTCGGCGTCTCGATCTCCAGCTTCATCAGGTCGAGCAGGTTGGTGCCCCCGGCGATGAACTTGGCGCCCTTGTGCCCTGCGACCGCGGCGGCGGCAGCGGCCGGCGTCCTGGCACGCTCGTATGTGAAAGCCTTCATGCCTCGATCTCCGCGCCGTGAGTCTCGGCAAGCTTGACGCCCGCCACTTCCGCCATCGCTTCGGCAATGTTCGAATAGGCGCCGCAGCGGCAGATATTGCCGCTCATCCGCTCGCGCATTTCCAGAACCGTCATCTCGGGAGCGCCGCCGACGTCCTCCTGCACATGGCTGGGAATACCCGCCCTGATCTCTTCCAGCACCGCGACGGCCGAGCAGATCTGGCCCGGCGTGCAATAGCCGCACTGGAAGCCGTCATGCTTCACGAAGGCCGCCTGCATCGGATGCAGGTCTTCCGGAGTACCGAGACCCTCGATCGTGGTGACGGCATCGCCTTCGTGCATGACCGCCAGGCTGAGGCAGGAATTGATCCGCGTGCCGTTCACAATCACCGTGCAGGCCCCGCACTGACCGTGATCGCAGCCCTTCTTGGTGCCCATCAGGCCCAGGTGATCGCGCAAGGCGTCCAGCAGCGTGGTGCGCGTATCGACCATCAAGGCCTGCGCCTTTTCGTTGACCTTGAACGAAACGGCCATCGTCGGGGGCTTGCGCGCCATGGGAGCCTGTCCTTCCGCCATCGTGGGCACCACGGTCAGCCCCACGCTCGCCGCGCTGCCTGCCAGGACCGCGCGCCGCGATACCTCGAAATCCGCCGTTTCGCTCATTGCCCGTCCTTGTCGCACCAGGACGGCAGTTTCCGTCCATCGGGTACGATAACGCACGGCGACGGATTCCGGCACTGTGTGAAATCACATGCCGTCATGAACGAGGCTCATCAAAGAGCGTTCCCGGATCAGGACCGGGACGATGGATTTCTCAGGCGGCGGTCCTGGTCCTTCCCCGCAGGAGCGAGGCGAGCAGGCCCGCGCTGCCGGCCAGCAACACGGCGTCGATCAGCACCGCACCCCCTTGCGGCAGCGCCGCCGCTCCGTGGATGAAGGCCAGGATCGCCAGCAACGCCGTCAGGGCCCAGCGCCAGGCACGCGCCAGCCGGGGGCCGGGAACCGTCTTCGCCAGCGCCGAAGCCAGGATCGAAAGCACGGTGAAGGCGAGCCAGGCGGCGGGCAGGGACGCTTCGGGCGCAAACCGTGCCAGCAGCGCGGTGAGGCAGAGCACGACCGGCTGCCCCCAGCACACCGCCGCCCAGATCCGCTCCCACTGCGGTGCGGGGCGGCCACGGTCGCGGCGACGGGCGAGCCAGATGGTCACGCCGCTGGAAGTCACCACGCACAGCGCGATGCCCAGCAATCCATAGGCAAGCCGCACGGCCAGTCCGCCATACCAGCCGAAATGGACCTGGCCGATGCCGCCGAGCACGCGGGTGCCGGGCACGAAGTCTTCGGGGTGTTCGTCGGCCACCACCTTGCCCGCCGCGTCGAACCGGGTCTCGTCCTGCTGGACCAGCAGCTTCGCGCGGCCGCTGAGCACGGTGACACGCATGTCGGCGCGGCCCGCACGCTCGACCATGACGTTCTGCGGCGCGGCTTGCGGCGCACGGGCGCGGGCCTGCGCGATGAGAGCCGCGATATCGGGCATCGGCACCGCCCGCGTATCGACCGGCGGCGGCGCATCCAGGAAGAGTTCGTAGACCTTCTTCATCCCGCCCTCCGGATAGAGCAGCAGGGCCAGCACCGCGACGATGATGGTGCTGAGGCCAAGCAGCGCCCCGGTCAGCGCCAGCGTGAAGTGGAACGGCAGCGCCCAGATCCCCAGGCGGTTGTGCAAGTCCGCCTCCTGCAACCGGCGCGAACCGCCGAGCCGCAAGTGGAAGGCATCGCGCAGCACGCGCGGATGGGCGAGGATCCCGGAAACCAGCGAGGACAGCAGGGCCACCCCGGTCAGCCCGACGATGAATTCGCCCCAGCTACGCGGCAAGTGCAGGTTGACGTGGAGGTGGATCAGGAAATCGGTCCAGCCGGCTTCGAGATCCGACAGCGAGCCGTCCTCGGCCACGGCCCACTTGCGCTCGAAAGCCGGGCTGAAAGCAACCAGCGACGCGCCCTCCTTCGCAGGTGTGGGCAGGGCGAGGTAAAGGGCGGTATCGGCGGGCGCGTGCTGCGCGCCTTCGGCAATGGCGCGCGCGGCGGCAGCATCGCTCAGGCTGCGCGCGACCGGGGTGGCGGGCACTTCCCAGCGTTCGAGATCGGGCGCGAAAACGGCCACCGTGCCGGTCACGCAGACGAGGTAGATCACCGCCGCGAAGGCGAGGCCCAGGATCGAATGGCTGCTGAGCACCGAACGCACCGTTTCGGGCGAGAGCGGCCAGCGCCATTGTTTCTTGCGGGTATTGCTCATGCCGACGCTCCCAGATGGGCCAGGCCGAAGCCGACTACGCTGGTGGCGACCAGCACGGCGGTCGCGCGCAGGATGCGGCGGTCGGCCAGGGTCCAGGTCATGGCGAGGCCCCAGAGCACCGGCATCAGCAATCCGCCGATCACGATGCGGGTGCGCGGGTCTCCCGGCAGGTAGACGGTGACGCAGAAGGCGACCGCCATCGCGGCGGTCATCCCCAGAGGGCCGGCCAGCAGGGTCCGCAGCACGCCGCGCCACAAGCGCCCGGGCTCGTCCAGCGGCTCGGGCGCCGCTTCCATCTCCCGCAGGCGCGCGGCCTTGCGCCGCACACGGCCCAGCCAGACCACCGCCAGCGCGCCGATGCCCTCCATGACCAGCCCGAGCGCGAGACCCTTCACCGGCCCGACCAGGAACGCCGCGGCCAGCAGCAGCCCCAGCAGAACGACCCAGCCCCCGGCAATCATGCCGAGGGCCGAACCGTCACGCCGCAGCCACGAGCGCCGCAGCAGGAAGGCGCCGAGCGCACCTCCCGCAAGCAGCAGGAGGCTGGCCGGCCAGATCACCAATGCACTCCCGCGCCCAGCCCGAAGGTCTGCGGCTCGCCGAGGATCGCCTGATGGATCGCCGCATATTCGTACTGCTTGTACTTCTCGTCGAAGATGTTGCGGGCGAAGAGGAACAGCGACCAGTTCTCCGTCTCGTAGCCGAGCTTGCCGTTCACCAGGGTGCGGGCCGAGACCTTGTATTGCGACTGGTCCTGGCCGACGCCGGTATAGACCGAAGTGCGGTAATTGGCATTGACGTTGGCGGTGAACCCGCCGCCGAACTGCGCATTGGCACCGCCCGAGAGCGTCCAGCGCGGCGCATAGGGGAACTGCGTGCCCTGAAGGTCCACCGTGCTCGTCGCGCCCGTAGGCAGGGTGAAATCGTCGAACCTGGTGCGAACGTGGCCGATCGAGGCATAGAGGTCGACGCCCTTCGCCACGTTTGCATTCGCCTCCACCTCGAAGCCGTAGAGGTGCGATCCGGCGGCGTTGACCGTGTTGTAGTCGTAGGCGTTGAGCCCGAAGTAGGCGGTGACCTGCTGGTCCTTCCACTCCATGTAGAACAGATTGGCGTTGAGGGTCAGCCGCCCGTCCAGCCACTTGGAGCGCAGCGAGGCCTCGTAGTTCCAGCTATATTCGGGATCGTAGGGGATCAGTTCGGCGCGGGCCGGGTTCTGGCTCGACCCACCCGAGCGATAGGCCCGCTGCACGGTGAAGGCGGTGGTGAGGTCCGGCGTCCAGTCCATGCTGATCCCCGCCTTGGGCAGGAAGGCATTGAACGTGCGGCTGTTCGACGCCAGCGGCGAAGACGCGTCGGACACGAGGCCGAGCACGCCCTGGTTGATGACCGAGATGACCGGCGCGTAGGCCGTGCCCATGAAGTTCACGTCCGGCAGCGTGCCGTTGAAGGCGGCGACGGTCTCGGCCGCATAGCGGTTGCGCTCGTGATCGAAACGGAAACCGCCGATCAGCGTCAGCCGGTCCGCCAGCTTGAAGCGGGCATCGCCGAACAGGGCCATGGTCTCGACCTTCTCGGGCTGCTCGGCGCTGTAGGCCACCGGGATCACGGGAAGCTGGGCACTGTAGGCATTGGCGATGAACTGCGAGGTCGCGGCGTTGAAGCCGCGCGATTGCAGCAGGCCCGCGATCGTTGCAGTGGGGGTGGCGATGTTGACGCGGCTGTTCTGGTCGATTGCGCCGGTGCGGCGATAATACCAGGCGCCGAGCAGGCCGCTCAGCCAGTCGCTCTCGTAGTTGAGGCGCAACTCCTGCGTCAGCGTCTTGTAGAGATAGCGATTGTCGATCGCCTGGATGTCCTCGGGCGTGCCGTCGGTATCGATCACCGAATGGACCTTCGAACGATTCCACGAGGTCACGCTCGACAGCTTGAGACTGTCGGTCAACGGATAGCTGATGTTGAAGACCGCCAGATCGCTGTCGATCTTGCCGCGGCTGGGCTGGTCGCCCGTGGAGATGCGGTGGTCGTAATAGTCCGGCACGTCGGTCCGGGCATATTCGTAGAGATAGCCGCCGTCGCGCCGCACGCGGTTGTAGCTGGCCACCGCTTCGAGACCGGGAATGGCGCTCGGCGTCCACTTGAGCTTGCCACGCAGGTTCAGCGACTTGAGTTCATCGTCATAACCGCCGCGGGTGACGTTGCGGATCAGTCCGCGATCGGCGCGGCGCTCGGCCGAGAGGCGCAGGCCCAGTTCGTCGCGGACGATCGGCCCGCCCACGGCCGCCGAGAAGGTGCGGTCGTCATGCTCGCTCCAGAGCACGCGCGCATCGCCGGTCCAGCGGTCCAGCGACGGGTCCTTGCTGGTGATGACGATACCGCCGGCCAGGGCGTTGAGGCCCTGGATGGTCGATTGCGGCCCGCGCAGCACTTCCACTTGCTGCACGTCCCACATGTCGGTCGGGCCGCCATAGAGCGCCCACTTGGGAATCGGCGCGCCGTCGACATAGACGCTGGCCGTATCGGCCTGCCCGCCCGCGCCCACGCCGGTATTGCTGATGCCGCGAATGGTGAAGCCGGACGAACCGTAAGTCTCGGCCAGATTGGCGGTGCGGTTGTAGACGTCCTGGATGGTGATCAGGTTTTCCCGTTCGATCCGCTCGGGCGTGATGACCGCGATGCTGGTCGGCGTTTCCTGAAGCGTGCGGGCGCTTTTCTCGCCGGTGACGATGATATCGTCCGGGCTGGTGGTAGTCCCCGCCGCGGGATCGCCGGGCACGCCCTGCTGCGCCTGGACGGGAACGGCGAGCGCAGCGGCGGCAACGCCCGTAAGCAATACGGAAAATCTGAACATGAAACCCCCTGTTTCCTCAGGCGGCGACATAGATTTCCTCGATATTGCGAGTCAATCGCATTCTCAATAGCCGTGACCTTAAATCCGATGGCGTGTCCTTCCTGCTTCGGCCCCCGCCCGCTCAGATGCGGAGACTGGCCATCACCACTTCCCGGTTCTGGCGGTTTGCCTCGAAGCGGGTGAGATCGGGGTCGTTGTCCAGGATAGCCGCGATGATCCGCAGCCGCCCCGCCCGCCAGAGCCCGACACCCGCGCCGAACGATTCGACCACCGGGGAGGCCCGGGTCGAGGCATAGTGCAGGGTCACGCGCGTCAGCATTTCGAACAAGGGCCTGCGGACCATCTGGAACAGCAACTCCTGGAACTCCAGCTCGAATGCCCCGAATTCCGCCATCGAGCGGAAGGCGACCGCGCGTTCGCCCAGCCCCGCCAGCCGGTCCCGCAGGGCCTGGTCGGTGCATCGCGCGGCCGCCGTCGCCAGTTCGGTGAACAGCAGGGAGGTCATGTCGAGCGCCTCCTCGTAACCCGCCGGGTTCATCCGCATGTAGGAAACCATGGCGCGCTCCAGCGCCGCATCGTCGGGCCGCGTGCCGTAATACCCCCCACCCGGGCCGCGCCGCACTTCCAGCAGGCCCTCATGTTCCAGCACCCGCGCGGCCTGCTGCAGCGTGACGATGCCCACTTCCAACGCGCGGGCCAGCTGGTGAAGCGAGCCGAGCAAGGCGCCGTCTTCGCAGGCGAAAATGCGTTCCCGCAAGGTTTCGGTCGTGCGTGCCACCAGGTTGGTTCCCCTGCGGCGTCCGGGCGCCAGATCCATACACTCTCCATAATGTGCCTATTATTTGGCGTTCATCGCCATTCTCGGCCCAATTTTGGTAAATTCAAGTCAATTGACCGCGTATATTTGCCTTCATACCTTTCGCCTGAAACCGAGCGGCATCAAGCGCCGCCACTGGAGAGGATCGTAAGAGGATGGGCTTCCAACATCCCGACATCTCGGCATTCCCCGAGATTTCGCTGGTCATTGGCGACGAACGCGCACGCTCCGGCAGCGGCGCCGACTGGGGCCATGTCTACCCCGGCACCGGCCGCGTCACGCGTGAGGTCCGTCTGGCCAGCCCGGCCGATGTCGACCGCGCCGTCGCCGCCGCCAGGGCCGCGCAGCCGGCATGGCGCGCCCTGCCCGGCGACAAGCGGCGCGACCTGATGTTCCGCCTGGCCTCGGTGATCGAGAGCAAGGCGGCGGAAATGAGCCCTCTGCTTACGGCGGAGAACGGCTCGATCCTGATTGCGGGCGGGCACATGAGCCTCGATGCTGCGCAGAAGTTCCGCTATTACGGCGGCTGGGCGGACAAGATCGACGGGCGTACCATCTCCACCTGGGGCGGCCCGGCTCACGATTACGTGATGTACGAGCCTTACGGCACACTAGGCGTGATTGTTCCCTGGAACGGCCCGCTGTTCGCCGCCACGATGGTGATGGCGCCCGCCCTTGCCGCCGGCAACTGCGTGGTGCTGAAGGCGCCCGAGCTGGCGCCGTGGTCGCTGATGAAACTGATGGAGGCGATCCACGAAGCCGGCTTCCCGGCAGGCGTCGTCAACCTCGTCACCGGCGGGCCGGACGTAGGCGCGGCGATGGTCGATCACCCCGGCATCGACAAGATCGAATTCATCGGCAGCGGCGCGACGGCGAAGAAGATCCTCGCCAGCGCCGCGCAGACGTTGAAGCCTGTCGGCCTCGAACTCGGCGGCAAGTCGGCAGTAATCGTGTTCGGCGATGCCAACCTTCAGGCAGCGGCCAAGCGGGGGCTTTCCGGGGCCGTCAGCGCCAATGGACAAGGCTGCGTCAACGGCACGCGCCTCTTGGTGGAGCGCTCCGTCTACGAACCTTACCTCCAGATGCTGAAGGCCATGGCCGCGCATGTGAAGGTGGGTGATCCCTTCGCGATGGACACTTTCATGGGCCCGGTGATCTCCGAGACCGCGCTCGACCGTATCGACAGCATGGTCCGGCGCGGGGTCGAGCAAGGCGGCGAAGTGCTCTGCGGCGGTGCGCGGATGGAAGGCGATCACGGCGAAGGTTACTTCTATCCGATCACCGTGCTTGCCGGTGTCGCCCCCGCCAGCGAGATCGCCCGCAACGAAGTGTTCGGCCCGGTCCTCGTCGTCACCCCGTTCGACAGCGAGGAAGAGGCGATCGCGCTGGCCAACGACAGCGACTACGGGCTCGGTGCCTATGTCCACACCACCAATCTCACCCGCGCGCACCGCGTCGCCGGGCGGATGATGGCAGGGCAAGTGCAGGTCAACGGATCGGGCGAGGCGATGACGCCCTGCGTGCCCTTCGGCGGCATGAAGCACTCCGGACACGGACGCCTGGGCGGGATCGAGGGCCTGCGCGAATTCCAGCAGGTCCGCAACGTCTGGGTCAACCTTCAGGACTGAGGAGACGGTCATGGCACTGCTAGACCCCATCGAACGCGGCCAGCGCGGCCTTGAGACCGAGGCCGAAGTTGCCGGCCGCACCGCCCACGAACCGGCGACGCTGTTCGAACAATCGTGGCGGGATTTCGTCTTCGCCGAAGTATGGACCCGCCCCGGACTGCCGCGCCGCCCGCGCTTCCTGGTGGCGATCGCCAGCGCGGTGACCTGCGGATTGCAGGACAGCCAGATCGACGATTTCGTGCGCGGCGCGCTGAAGACCGAGGCACTGACCTTGGCCGAACTGCGCGAAGCGGCACTGCACCTCGCCGTCTACGCAGGCTGGGGCAATGGCGGCACGCTGGACCGCGCGGTCACGCGCGTGGCCGAAGAACTCGGCCTGCCACCTGCCGAAGTCCCCGCGATCTGCCCCGACCCATGGGACCCGGACGTCCGCAGCCAGCGCGGGCATGACGAATTCGCGAAGGTCATGACCTTCGCCCCCGGCCCTCCGGCAACGCCCTATCTGGAAGGCATCAACAACTTCGTGTTCGGAGAGATGTGGTGCCGCCGCGGCTTGGACGAGCCTTCGCGCCGCTGGATCACACTGGTCGGCGTCTGCGAATCCGGCGCGGAAATCCCGATCCGCAGCCATATCCATGCGGCCATATCGAGCGGCAACTGCCAGCCTGCCGAGATGCTCGAATTCTGCCTTCAGTACGGCACGCACGCCGGCTGGCCCAAAGCCTCGCGCATTCAGAGCGTGGTGTTGGAGATGATCGACAAGGTAGCAAAGGGGCTCCCCTGGCATGCCAAATGACAAGATCGCGACCGGCTTCATCGGCCTCGGCTCACAAGGCGGGCCGATGGCCGAGCGGATGCTGGCGGCCGGATACGAACTGACCGTCTGGGCGCGGCGGCCGGAGGCGACCGATGACCTCGTCGCCAAAGGCGCGCATCGTGCAGCCTCGGTTGCCGAACTTGGCGAGCGTTGCCCACACGTAGGCGTCTGCGTGGTGGACGATGCCGGTGTCGAGCAAATCTGCGCCGAGCTTCTTCCCGTGATGAAGCCGGGCAGCGTGCTCGTCATCCACTCAACGATCCTGCCGCAGACCTGCGAGCGACTGGCAGCGGAAGCCGAAGCACGCGGCATCGCCGTGCTCGATGCCCCGGTCAGCGGCGGCGGCGCGGGTGCGGCGGCGGGCACGCTCACCGTCATGTGCGGCGGCAGCGAAGGGGCCTTCGCCAAGGCCCTTCCCGTGATCGAGAGCTTCGCGGGTAAGATCGTGCTGCTCGGCCCGGTCGGCTCCGGCCAGCGCGCCAAGATCGTCAACAACGCGCTGATGGCGGCCAACATGGGCCTTGCCCACGCGGCGCTCTCGCTGGGCGAAGAACTGGGCATCGACCGCGCGGCGCTGGCCGATCTGGTCAAGCACTCCAGCGGTCGCAGCTTCGGTTTCGAAGTCTACGCCCGCCTGCCCTCACCCACCGCCTTTGCGCATGGCGGCAAGCTGCTGCGCAAGGACGTGGACCTGCTCGGCACGATCACCACGCCTGACAATGCGCTGGCCCACGCCGCCGATCCCTTCCTCGACGCGGCGCTGGCCCCAATGGAGCAAGCCGCCTCATGAGCGTGATCTTCAAGACCCTGGACATGACCGGCAAGGCCGCCGTCGTCACCGGCGCCGCATCGGGCCTTGGCCGCATGACCGCGCTGAAACTGGCGGAGGCGGGCTGCGACCTCTGGCTGGTGGACGTGAACGAAGCCGGGCTAGCCGAAACCACCGAGCTGCTCGCCCCGCATGACCGCAAGGTCGGCAGCGAAGTGGCGGACTTGTCCGATGCCGCCGCCTGCCACGCCGTGATCGCCCACGCGGTGGAGTTGTTCGGCCGGCTCGACGCGCTCTGCAACGTCGCCGGGCTGATCTACCTCGCCAACACACCGCAGATGCCGCAGGCGCAGTACGAACGCACCATCGACGTCAATCTCAACGCCCCGTTCTTCCTCTCGCAAGCGGCGATCCCGCACTTGCTGGAAGCGAACGGCGCAGTGGTCAACGTCGCCTCCTGCGCGTCCTACATCGGGGAGGCCTATGCCGCCGCCTATTGCGCCAGCAAGTGGGGCCTCGTGGGCATGACCAAGGCCATGGCGATGGAATTCCAGAAGAAACCCATCCGCATCAACGCCGTCGCGCCCGGCGGCATGATCACCAATATCGCGACCAACTTCACCCCGCCGGAAGGCTGCGACTTCGAACTGCTCAAGCGCTTTTCGGGGCTGCGCGGACAAGTGGACGTGGAGGACGTGGCCGACCTTGTCGTGCTGCTCGCCTCACCCGCCGGTCGCGGCTTTCACGGCGCCTGCCTCTCGCTCGATGCGGGCATCACGGCAGGCTGACAGGAGACGATTGCAATGACATTCTCACTCGACCAGTTCCGCCTCGACGGCAAAGTGGCGGTCGTCACCGGCGCGGGCGGACGCGGCAATTCCATCGGCCGCGCCTATGCGCTTGGCCTTGCCAACGCAGGCGCGTCGATCGTTGTGGCCGACCTTAACGGCGACGGCGCCAAGGCCGTGGCGGACGAGATCGTCGCGGCCGGCGGCAAGGCCGTGGGCGTGCAGGTGGACGTTGCCGACGAAGCCTCCACCCTCGCCATGGGCGCCGCTGCCAAGGAAGCCTTCGGCGGCGTCGACATCCTGATCAACAATGCCGCGCTGATGGTCGACGTCAGCTACGACAATTGCGAGACCATCGGCCTCGACGCCTGGAACAAGGCTTTCGCGGTGAACCTCAACGGCGCACTGCTTTGCGCCCGCGCGGTAATCCCCTCGATGCGCGAGCGCGGCGGTGGGCGGATCGTCAATCAGACTTCGGGCGGTGCCTTCCCGGCAACCGGGCTTTACGGCATCACCAAACTTGCCCTCGTTGGCCTGACCACTTCGCTGGCCAAACAGTTCGGCAAGGACGGCATCACCTGCAACGCCATCGCGCCGGGCAATGTCACCTCGGACGCGGGCAAGATGCTGGTGCCGGACGATTCGCCGTTCATCCAGTTCCTCAACATGACTTGCGCGCTCAGGGCTCGCGGCGCGCCGGACGAACTGGTCGGCACCGCCTTGCTGCTGTGTTCGGACGCAGGCGCGTGGATTTCCGGCCAGACCATCCATGTCGATGGCGGCTGGGTGCTGCGCCCCTGAACGCGGCGATCAGCAGAGTTCCCTGACCTCGAGGTCGCGGCACGCCTTAGCCCGATAGAGCGAGCGATCCGCGCGGACGATCACGTCGTCGATCCGCCGGTCGTCCGCTTCCACGGCGGCGAGCCCCATGCTCACGCTCCAGCGGTCGGTGAGCGCCCCGCTCATTTCGAGACGTTGGCGCAGGCGCGTCATGAAGCCCTCGGGATCGCGGCACTCCACCGGCAGCAGCACCAGGAACTCGTCGCCGCCCAGTCGCGCGGCCTGGCCCGCGTGTTCACCGGCCAGCGCAGCGGCCTCGCGGCCCAGGCTTATGAGCACCTGGTCCCCCGCGCCGTGGCCGTGGCGGTCGTTGATGGCCTTGAAATGGTCGACGTCGATGGCGATGACCGCCGCGCCGGGGCGCAGGAAGCGCAGCGCCACTTGCTCCAGCCCCGCCCGGTTCCAGCAACCCGTCAGCGGATCGCGCAAAGCAGCGGCTCGCAGGGCCCGCTGGACCTGCTCGACGGGAATCGCCAGCAGCGCCAGATTGAGCACGCCCAGCAGCACCTGGTCGGAAAGCAGCGCCAGGAGCGCCACGAGGTTCTTGCCCGGAAGCTCGAAGAACATGCCGCAGATCGAGAGCGCATATCCGGGAAGATATCCCAACATCGCCAGACCGGCGAGGCGCCGGCCCACCGAGCGCCGCGCGCCGTGACCGAAGGCCAGTATGAATCCGGCCAGCCCCATGGAAATCGCCAGCCCCGCCGCATCGCAGACGCTCTGCCCGCGCTCGGTTCGCGCCATCCAGCCCAGCGCATCGAGCATGCCCGGCAGAACGTGCCCAAGGACCGCGCTGGCCACCGGCACGATCATCCACCAGCGCCAGGGCCGCCCGCCTTCCAGCGCATAGACACCGGCGACCGGAAGCGCCTGGGTCAGTCCCAGCATGGCATAGATCGCCATGCCCGCCGCCAGCGAATCGCGCGGAGCGGCGGTGAAGGCAAAGAGCACGGCGGTGTAGAGAAACGACGAGAGCGCCCAATGGACGAAATGCCGCGCGGATCGGTCCCGCAGCCAGAGCACGCCGAACACGAACCCGAAGGCGCTCGACGACAGCATGCTGCACAGGCGGAGGGTATCGACGTCGGGAAAGGTCATCGGACTCGCTTGGATCGAGAACAGCCCAATGCCATGCAATGGTTAACAATAGTCTCCGCAGTATGCACCGCAACCCACCGCCGTCTCGCCTCGCTCGATCTGGACAAGGTAAAGGGCCGGCCTTGGGTAAAGGGCCGGATCCTCACGGCGAGGCACCGGGATAGCCGTCAGCCGGTCTGGCGCAGCAGGTTCCGTCCCTCGTCCTTGGCCTGGTAGAGCGCGCGATCGGCGCGGCCCATGAGTTCCTCGCGGTCGATATTGCCCTTGAGCGGCGTGAGGCCGATGCTCACCGTCACCTGCTGAAGGTCGAGCGGCTCCCAATCGATGGCCTCGACGGTGCGGCGCACGCGCTCGGCCACGGCAAAGGCCATTTCCGCGTCAGTGGCCGGCAGGACGATCAGGAATTCCTCGCCGCCGATCCGGCCTACGAGGTCGGATCCCCGGATCGCCAGGGCGCAGACTTGCGCCACGCGGCGGATCACCTGATCGCCCACGGCATGGCCGAAACGGTCGTTGATCTGCTTGAAGCGGTCGATGTCCAGCACGGCGATGGACAGCGGCCCGCCCAGGACGGCAGCCTTGGCGATCTCGGTATCGAGGAAGGACAGAACCTTGCGGCGATTGGCGATCTCGGTCAGCGAATCGGTTTCGGCCAGATGGATCGCCTCGTCCGCTCGGGCTTCGGCGCGGGCCCGCGCGCTCGCAAGTTCCATTGCCGCAAGCACGCGGTTGGTCACATCCTGGAAGATGCCGAAGATCGCGCCGGGCTTGCCATCCTCGCGCAGTTCCACTTCGCTGCAGCTGTAGACGTAGCGGATTTCCCCGTCCGAGCGCACAATTCGCGCTTCGAAATCGAGCGGCTCCAGCGATTCCAGGCTCTGGGCCAGCTTGTCCTGCACCAGCAACCGGTCTTCGGGGTGGTAGAAGTTCATCGCCGTGTCCAGCGCCGGATGCGTGCTGGCTTCAAGGCCGTGGATGCGAAACACCTCTCCCGACCAGAACAGCCGCTGCTCGGCCAGTTCGAGCCGCCAGTGCCCCACTTTGGCAATGCCTTCCGACATCTCGAGCCAGCGCTTGCCGCGCTCCACTTCCGCGAAGCTGCGGTCGCGCATGGCCATCAGCGCGGCCAGGGGCAGTGCCGACACCAGCAGGGTGAAGAGGTAGAACTGGAAGAACAGCACTTCCAGTTCCGTGTCCCTATGCGCGCTCAGAAGGCTGATCGACCCGCGACCCTGCCAGATCGCCACGGAACCGATCGCCGCAATGATCAGGATGCTGCAGGTGGCCCCGGTCGCGCCCAGGAAATAGGTCGCGAACAGCACGCCGAGCAGGGGCAGGAACAGCAGCGGATAGCTCGATTGCGTGAAGACCGCCGCCGCCAGGAACGTGACCAGCACGAGCACGATCGCCGTGCTGCCGGCATGGCTGCTCGTCTTCGTCGGTCCGCCGGGGCCGGGGTGAGCGAAGTTCATGATCAGCGGCACCACGATCATGATGCCCAGCGCGGCCGTCGTCAGCCAGGAGACGAACATGTGCCCGAAGCCATTCCCGATCAGCAGGGCGGCAATCGCCGCGCTGACCGAGGCAGCCAGGATCGCGGCAAAGCAGAAACGCAGGATGGCGGCGATGTGGAAGAAGGAATCGTTGCGCCGCTCGATGTCGCGCATGATCCAGAAGGCGACCAGTGCCTCGATCACGTTGGCGGCCGTCTGTCCCAGCGCGAGCAAGGGCAGTCCGCTCCAGGTGAAGTTGGCGAGGAAGCTGGCCGCGGTCAGCGACAGCAGCACCCATCGCCTCTCGCCGGGCTGCGCCAGCAGGAGCGCGGCCACGGCCACGCCGCTGGCAGGCCAGACGGTGGCGATACCGTCGGCCCCCCTCGTCAACTGAAGAGCTATGGCGGCGAGGACGAAATAGAAGAGGCCCGCCAAGACCGCGACCAGAATCGTCCTACGGAGATTACTGCTACCCACATTCCGGAGATAGCCGTCCGCTCGAACGATTTCGACCGAATAACGCAGAGATGGAGATTTTTCGGTGCGCCGATCCGGGACATGTCCCGGCGATCCGCCTGCTTGACCCGAAGGCCCGTTTCACATTCGCAGGTGGGATCGAGAACAGATGGCGGAGCGGGAGGGATTCGAACCCTCGATACGCTTTTGGCGTATACTCACTTTCCAGGCGAGCGCCTTCGACCACTCGGCCACCGCTCCGCATGCACTGGTAAGGCGGGCGCCCTAGCCTGCGTTGCAGGGTTTCGCAAGCCGTCTCGGCATGCCATCACGCTCTCGATGCGAAAATTCTTTTCAGCCCTCGTGGTTTCCGCCCTTTTGGCACCCCCTCTCATGGCCGAGGACGCACCTGCGGCGCGCACTCCGAACGATATCGTCGCGGCGGCGCCGGCGGCGGACTGGAAGCAGATCGCGCCTTCCGATCTCCTGGTGATGGACCTTGCTCCCAGCGCCGACGGCAAGCCTCGGCGGGTGGTCATCCAGCTGATCCCGGCGCCGTTCTCGCAAGGCTGGGTGGGGAACATCCGCAAGCTGGTCGCCGCGCGCTGGTACGATGGTATCGCCGTGGTGCGGGTCCAGGACAACTACGTCGTGCAGTGGGGCGATCCCGAGGGAGAAAACCCGACGAAGGCCAAGCCGCTTCCCAAGGGATTGGTCGCCGTAGACGAACGCGATTACGTCGCAAGCGGTGCCCTCGATATCGGGAAGTACGTATGGGGCGGCAGCGGCCGCAAGCCGGCCGAGGGCGACGTGGGGGTCACCAGACCCGACAGTTTCCGTCCGTCAATGATATTCAGCGATCCCTATGCGCAGCTCTATGCTTTCGCAGACGGAATACCCGTGGCGGTGCAACTCGGCACGCCGGCAGGCAGCGGAGCGCAGCGCTATTCGGTGCAGAATGCCTGGCCCACCCACTGCTACGGCATGGTCGGCGTCGGCCGCAACAATTCGCCCGATACCGGCACCGGGGCCGAACTCTATGCGGTGATCGGCCATGCCCCGCGCCAACTGGATCGCAACGTGGCGATCGTCGGACGGGTGATTTCCGGCATGGAGAACCTTTCGGCCCTGCCGCGCGGCATGGGGGACATCGGCTTCTACAAGTCTCCGCAAGAGCGCGTGGCGATTCGCTCGGTCCGCATGGGCAACGAAGTCACAGGGCTTCCGGGGTACCAGTATCTTTCGACCGACAGCGACAGCTTCGCCGCCTATGTGGACAAGCGCGCGAATCGGCAGGACGATTTCTACGTTCATCCCGCCGGCGGGGTAGACGCCTGCAACGTGCCGGTGCCGATCCGCGAGGCAGCACAGTGATCCCGACCGAGCAGCTCGACCACACCGGCCCGCTCTGGCGCTGGACCGGCGGCGCCAACAGCGGCACCTGGCACTTCCTCACCATCGACGGGGCGGCAGGCGAGGCCCTTTCGGGCACGGCGGTGATGCGCAAGCTGGAAGGCACGGCCCGCGGCTTCGGCTCGCTGAAGGTCAGGGCGCGGATCGGCGAGACGCATTTCGCCACCTCCGTTTTCCCCAGCAAGTCGGACGGAGGCTGGCTGCTGCCGGTGAAAGCCAGCGTGCGCCGCGCCGAAGGGCTGGCGGAAGGCGACGAGGTGGAGGTCAGCCTGGAATACTGACCTCCCTCGCAGCCGTCAGATGCGGGAGGCTTCCGCTACCGCCTCGCTGGCGCGCAAGGCGCTGACGATGCGGGTAAGGTGGGCCAGGTCGCTGACTTCCAGGTCCACTTCGTAGGTGCCGAAAGGCTCGTCGCGGTGGACCATCTGCAGGTTGGTGACGTTGGCGCGGTTGGTCGCCAGGATCTGCGTCACTTCCGCCAGCGTGCCCGGACGGTTGTAAAGCACCAGGCTCAGGCGGCCGACGGCGCCCGTGGTGCGTTCCCCCCAGGAGAGGTCCAGCCAGTCCACATCGGCGCCATTGGCCAGGGTGAGGCAGTCGATCGCATGGACTTCCACCTTGTGATCGGGACGGCGGATGCCGACGATGCGGTCTCCGGGGACGGGATGGCAGCATTCGCCCAGCTCGAAGCCGACGCCGGGGGTGAGGCCGCGGATCGAGATCGCACGCTCGGTATGAGCCCATTCGCCATCGTCGGGGAGTTCGGCGGTACTGCCCGGCACCAGCGCCTCCATCACTTGTCGGTCGGTCAGGCGGGCGGAACCGATGGCAAACATCAGGTCTTCCTCGTCGCGCATTTCCAGGCGCTGGATGGCGCCGTCGATGGCCTTCTTGCCGATGCGGCCCGGCAGGCGGCCGACGATTTCGTCCAGCAGCTTGGCGCCGATCTCCGAGACTTCCTGCCGCTCCTTCGCGCGAACCGCGCGGCGGATCGAGGCGCGTGCCTTGCCGGTGACGACGAAGCCCAGCCACGAGAGCTGCGGCTCGGACGTGGGGCTCTTGATGATCTCCACCACGTCGCCATTGGCGAGCTGGGTGCGCAGCGGCATGTGGCGACCGTTGATCTTGGCACCCACCGTGGCATTGCCGAGATTGGTGTGGACGGCATAGGCGAAGTCCACCGCCGTCGAACCCTTGGGCAACTGGAACAGCGCGCCCTTGGGCGTGAAGGCGAAGATGCGATCCTGGTAGATCGCCATCTTGGTATTTTCGAGCAGTTCCTCGGCATCGTGGCTGGCATCGACAATCTCGATGAGGTCGCGCAGCCAGCCGACCTGCCCGTCGGGACGGGAACCGCCCTGCTTGTAGGCCCAGTGCGCCGCCAGGCCGAACTCGTTGAGGCGGTGCATGTCGCGCGTGCGGATCTGCACTTCCATCCGCATCGACCGCTCGAAGATCAGCGCCGTGTGCAGCGACTGGTAGCCGTTCGACTTCGGCGTGGAGATGTAGTCCTTGAACCGCCCGGGGATCATCTGCCAGGTCTGGTGCAGCACGCCGAGCGCCTTGTAGCATTCGTCTACATTGTCCGTCAGGACGCGGAAGGCCATGATGTCGGTGATCTGCTCGAAGGTCACATGTCGCTCGGCCATCTTGCGCCAGATCGAGTAGGGGTGCTTCTCGCGTCCCGAAACCTCGACATTCAGGCCTGCTTCCGCCAGCGCCTGCTTGATCGACAGCGCGATGGCGTCGACCTGCCCGCCTTCCTCGCTGCGGATCTGCGCGAGACGGCCGGTGATCGTGGCATAGCCCTCCGGCTCCAGCTGCTCGAAAGCGAGCATCTGCATCTCGCGCATATATTCGTACATGCCCACGCGCTCGGCCAGCGGGGCATAGATATCCATGGTCTCGCGGGCGATGCGGCGGCGCTTGTCCTCCTTCTTGATGTAGTGGAGGGTCCGCATGTTGTGCAGCCGGTCGGCCAGCTTGACGAGGAGGACGCGCAAGTCCTCGCTCATCGCGAGCAGGAACTTGCGCAGGTTCTCGGCCGCGCGCTCGTTCTCGGTCATCACGTCGATCTTGGAGAGCTTGGTGACGCCGTCCACCAGCCGGGCCACGTCCGGGCCGAACAGCTTCTCGATCTCCTCGATCGTCGCCAGCGTGTCTTCCACGGTATCGTGGAGCAACGCGGTGATGATCGTCTGCTGATCGAGCTTCAGCTCGGTCATCAGGCCCGCCACTTCCACCGGATGGCTGAAGTAGGGGTCGCCCGAGGCGCGCTTCTGGGTGCCGTGCTTCTGTACGGTATAGACGTAGGCACGGTTGAGCAGGGCCTCATCGGCCTGGGGCGCGTATTCCTTCACGCGTTCGACAAGTTCGTACTGGCGCAGCATTCCCGGACTTCATGTCAGGATTTTTCGCGGCGCGGCAAGAGGCCGAGTCTTCACATGCAGATTATGCAACGAAACTGTGACATTGGCACCACCTCGTTTTCGAGCCCACGACGGCAAGTATGACGCCGGCGGGCGAGCAATCGATTCCATCGGAATTCCCCGGTGTCTGCGGTTAAGCCGCGGGGAACATGACATGCGGCACCATCGCGCCGGGACTGCGCCGAACCCTGGAAAGAGATTTTCCGTCGTCTGGAAGCGCCGGAGCCGCCGTCCCTCCGATTCGAAAGCACGAGAGGCAGCCATGGCGAGCGAAATGGAAACGGCGATCTATGCGGCCCTGCTGGGCATGACCGATTCGGAGCTGGTGGAGGCCGCCCTGCTGCCGCCGCGTCCTTACGCCCCCGATCACCTGCCGCGCGCGCCGCGCCTGCGCACCCTGATCAGTGCCACGCTGCTGCGCGACACGCTGCCCGCGCAGACCATCATCGTCCGCAACGTCTCCGAACGCGGCATGTGCCTTGCCTGCAAGGGCGATTCCGGGAACGGCGGCTACAAGGCCCTGCCGCTCGGCGACGAGATCGTCTGCATCCGCCTGCCCGAGAATGTCGAGCATCTTGCCCAGGTCCGCTGGGTGGAAGGCCATGCCTTCGGGGTAGAGCTGTTCTGCACGCTGGATGTCGAAGCGCTTGGCGCTGCCAATCGGCGGCGCAATGTCCACTTCCTGCATATGCTGGAGCCGGACGGTGCCGCGACGGCGATGGGCGATGGGCCCGTCCGGGATCAGTAGTACTTGAAGGCGGTGATCACCCCGCCGCGGGTGTCGCACTTGAAGGTCTTCTTAACCGTCTTGGTGGTTCCGTCCTTCTTGCGCAGCACGACATCGACGAGCGCCCGCACCGAGGCGCGGTCGTCGCTCTTCTTGTCGGTGTCTTCCACCTGGCGCATTTCCACGTCCACAGCGCCCAGCTTTGCGCCCCGGGCCTTGGCCTCGGTCATGCAGGCGGCCACGGCCCGGTCGCGCGCATCGGCTTCGGAGGGGACTGCAGGGGCTGCCGGCGCCGCAGGCGGCGTCGGATCCTGGCTCCAGGCACGCGGTACGATGGCACAGGCCAGCAGGAGGAAGCTGGCGCCGCTGAAGACTTTCCAAGACTGATCCTGCATGAGCCTCTCCCTCTCGCTGCCACAGCGGCAATGAGGGAGGATCATGCGCGCAGGATGGCGGCTACCCTATCGGGGCAAATACCGAGACGGCCTGATGCCTTCCCCTATCGCCGGCCACCGGCCGAGCCCCCTATCGGCCGGGGTGGACCAGGCGCCCGAACGAATCAGGCGCCTGAGCCGGTCAAGCACTCGGGCCGATCAGGCGCCCAGGCCGATCAGGCAATGGTCGGCAGGATGCCGCCCTCGGCCCGGATCGCCGCACCGTTGGTGACGGCCGCCAGCGGGCTGGCCAGGAAGGCGACCATGGCGGCAACCTCGTCCGCCTCGATCAGGCGGCGAATCAGCGAGAGCGGGCGCAGCTTGGTGAAGAATTCCTCTTCGCGCTCCGCTTCGGAGGCGTCCTTGTTCTCCACCACCGAGCGGATGAACTCGACGATCCCTTCCGACCGCGTGGGCCCCGGCAGCACCGAGTTCACGGTAACCTGCGTGCCGCGCGTGGCGTCCGCCATGCCGCGCGCCACGGCCAGTTGCGCCGTCTTGGTCATGCCGTAGTGGACCATCTCACCCGGCGTCATCAGGCCGCTCTCGCTGGAGATGAAGATCACCCGCCCCCAATCGCGCTCCAGCATGCCCGGGAAATAGTGGCGCGAAAGCCGGATGCCGCTGAGGACGTTGACGTCGAAGATCTCGCGCCATTCCTCGTCGGTGATTTCCACGAAGGGGCGCGCCTCGTAGATGCCCAGGTTGTTGACCAGGATGTCCACCTGGGGAACCGCCTCCGTCAGCGCCCTGGCCCCTTCGGCCGTCGCCGGGTCGGCCAGCACGGCACGCACTTTGCCCAGCTGGCCCACGGTATGGGCAGCGGCATCGAGCTTGGCCTGGTTGCGGCCGGTGACGATGACTTCGGCGCCTTCCGCCGCCAGCTTCGCGGCGATGGCAAGGCCGATGCCGGCGGTCGATCCGGTTACGAGCGCAGTCTTTCCGGCGATCTTGAGATCCATGAAGCTATCCTTCTTGCAAACTTGCGGTGTCGGGGCGCTAGATAGGGGAAAGAATGAAAGCCGATTAGGACCGCTTCAAGCCGGTCAGTTTTGCTTGCGGCGCACAGATGCGGTCAGGACCAGGTGGCTTCGGGCGGCAGGCTCATGAGGATCGCGTCGATATTGCCGCCGGTCTTCAGGCCGAACAGCGTGCCCCTGTCGTATACCAGATTGAATTCGGCATAGCGACCGCGCCATTCCAGCTGCACGGCCTTGTCGCCGGCGGTGAAGTCCAGGCCCATGCGCCTGCGCACCAGGCGCGGGAACACCGCCAGGAAAGCCTCTCCCACGGCGCGGGTGAAGGCGAAGTTCGCCTCCCATCCCGCCGCGTCGGCGCATTCGAGGTGATCGTAGAAGATGCCGCCGACACCGCGATGGACCTTGCGGTGCGGGATGTAGAAATAATCGTCCGCCCAGGCCTTGTAGCGGTCATAGTAGCCCGCCCCGTGCGCATCGCAGGCCGCCTTTAGCTCGGCGTGGAATTCGTCCGTATCCTGCGCATAGGGGATCGGCGGGTTGAGATCGGCGCCGCCGCCGAACCAGGCCTTGGTCGTCGTGAGGAAGCGCGTGTTCATGTGCACGGCCGGGACGTGAGGATTGGCCATGTGCGCGACCAGGCTGATGCCCGTGGCCGAAAAGGCGTTCTGCTCGGCCGAGGCGCCGTTGATCGTGCCGGCAAAGTCCTTCGACAGTGCCCCCACGACGGTGGAGACGTTCACGCCGACTTTCTCGAAGACCTTGCCCTTCATCAGCCCGCGCGTGCCACCGCCCGTCTCGGCCCCGGCCTCGCCTTCCCCGCGGCCCTCCACTGCAGCGCGCTGCCAGGGGGTATATTCGAAAACCGCCGAAGACCCCGCCTCCCGCTCGATCGCCTCGAACTCGGCGCAGATACGGTCGCGCAGGGTTTCGAACCACGCGCGGGCTCGGCCGGTTTGGTCATTCCAGTCTTGGGCAATCCTGTCGGTCATCGCATTTCCTCTTCCGCCGGGCGCTTGCCAAATCGCACGGCCTGCGGCAAGGGAAAGCCATGGTTCCCTTTTCGTTCCTTTCACAGGAGTTGCAACTGGTCCCGCCGCCCGCCGGGTCTCCGGCCGGTTCCGGGGCCGCAAGGGGCGCCGCGCTCTACTGGCCGCGTGAACAGGCGCTGCTGGTGGCGGACCTGCACCTGGAAAAGGCCAGCTATTTTGCCCGGGGCGGGCAGATGCTCCCTCCCTACGACAGCCGCGAGACGCTGGAACGTATCGCGCTGGCGGTACGGCAGACCGGCGCGCGCCGGGTTTTCGCGCTGGGGGACAACTTTCACGATAGCAGGGGGACCGAGCGGCTCGATCCCCATGCCGCCGGAATGCTGGGCGCTCTCACCCGCGCGCTCGACTGGGTGTGGATCACCGGAAACCATGACCCCCATCTCGGCAGCGAGGCTGGCGGCACGCGGGTAGAGGAAATCGAGGTCGCCGGTATCGCCCTGCGACACGAGGCGCGGCCGGGTACCACCGGCCCCGAACTGTCGGGCCATTTCCACCCGCGCCTCATCATCAACGCCCGCGGCCGACGAATCGCGCGGCCTTGCGTGGTCCACAGCGGCAATCGATTGATCCTGCCTGCTTTCGGCGCCCTGACGGGCGGCATGGACGCCGCCGATCCGGCGATCCTCAAGGCCCTGCAACCCGCGCGCGAGATCGACGCGATTCTCTCGGCAAAGGACCAGCTGCTGCGCTACCCCCTCTGGCGCGCGGCCGCCTGAGTACCTATATGCACTTTCGGTCGATCCGAGGGCCGAACAGAAACGGCCATCCGGTCGTTGTTTGCGGCACCGGCCCACTATCGGGCGTGAGCCCGGACAAGACACTTTAGGCGTCCTATAGATTTCCTTGAAATCGTGCTTTGCGTGTCGACGCGATTCGCATTAATGACGCCTCCACTCGCCTAGCGACAGAAACGATTCAGGAGAACGCTTATAGCACCCCCACCCCGGCGCATGATGACGCCACCGGTCAAGAGTGGCCCGCGCTACAATAACATGATCCAGTCGGACAAGGTCCGGGTTATCGACCAGGACGGCGAGAACATCGGCGTCATGTATACGCGTCAGGCGATCGAACAGGCGGCCGAAGTTGGCCTCGACCTGGTTGAGGTCTCGCCCAACGCGGATCCGCCGGTGTGCAAGTTCCTGGATGTCGGCAAGTTCCGGTACGAGGCCCAGAAAAAGGCCAATGCCGCGCGCAAGACCCAGAAGACGCAGGAGATCAAAGAGATCAAGATGCGTCCGAACATTGACGATCACGACTACGACACGAAGATGCGCAACGTCCATCGGTTCATTCTCGATGGCGACAAGGTGAAGGTCACCCTGCGCTTCCGCGGTCGTGAGCTTTCGCACCAGCAGCTGGGCATGAACCTGCTGCGCAAGGTGCAGGAAGACGTCGCGGATATTGCCAAGGTTGAAGCCTATCCGCGCATGGAAGGCCGCCAGATGCTGATGGTGCTTTCGCCCAAGTAAGCATTCGGCCCGTCATTCACGGCAAAAACACGAAGAGCGCGCCGCAAGGCGCGCTCTTTGTCTATGGGCCGCATGTTGTTTCTGGGCCGCATGGTCATGGCCGTCCTGATGACGAATGACCGGGATCAGCCGTGAACCACGCCCGGCTTCCCGGTTCTCAGCCCTTCCACTCCCGGCGCTCTTCCGCTGCGCGCAGGACTTCATAGGCTAGCTGGTAGGTCTGGAACGCCTTGGCCGCCTCGGGATCGTTGGGCTTCACATCGGGGTGCACTTCCTTGGCCTTCGTCCGCCAGGCCCTGCGCACCGCATCGAACTCCGCATCGGGGTCGAGACCCAGCGCTTCCAGCGCGCGCAATTCGTCGCGGCTGCGCGAACCGTCGCCGGAGCCTCCCCAGCCATAGTGCGCCGATTCCTTGAATCCCGCGCTCTCGGTGCGCTCGTCCGATTCCCGGCGCGCTGCCTCTTCGGCATCGAGCCCGGCGAAATAGTCCCACCCCGCGTTGTATTCCGCGGCATGCTTCTGACAGAAGTACCAGCGATCCGGGCTGTTCGGGCTCTTGGGCGCGGGGCAATTGCCGGGCTCGGTGCAACCATGCCGATCGCACAGGCGCACTTGCGCAGCCTCGCGCGAGCTGCCGTAGCTGCGCCAGCGCGGGAAACCCCAATCCATCGATCGACCTGCGCGACTCATTCGAAGGGCGATACCTGCCGACCCGAAGCCAATGCAAGTGCGTAAGGCTCAAAGTCCATGCGGGAATTCCGGTTCCAGCCGGCCCGGCAGCCGGGAATCGCGGGGATCCCTCATGCAAAAGGCCCGGCTCGCCATCGCGAACCGGGCCTTCTTCAAATCTTGCGACCGAGCGATCAGTCTACCGTGACGGTAACCGCGCGGCGGTTCTGGGCCCAGGAGGCTTCGTCCGAACCCAGGGCGATCGGGCGTTCCTTGCCGTAGCTCACGGTGTTCAGGCGCGAGGCGTCGATGCCCAGGCTGATGAGGTAGTTCTTGGCCGCATTGGCGCGGCGCTCGCCCAGGGCGAGGTTGTATTCGCGGGTGCCGCGTTCGTCGGCATGGCCTTCGATCGTGGCGCGCTTGTTCGGGTACTGCTGCAGCCACTGGGCCTGCTTCGACAGCGCCGCCTGGTCAGCCGAATCGACGGTATCTTCGTTCAGCTGGAAGTAGATGGTGTCCGAACCCATCATGCGGGCCACGAAATCGGCCTGGCTGCCCGGCTGCGGGCCGCTGGGCGGCGGCGTGGTCTGGGTGGTGGTGGCCGGGCCCGGCTCGGGCGGCAGTTCCTTGGGCGCCTTGGACGCGCAAGCCGACATGGCAAGAGCCCCGGCGAGGAGGAGCATTGTCGATCCGGTCTTCACATGACGGGGGTACATGAGGGCAGGCATGAGGCAATCTCCTATCGTGCGCAGCCAATTATGAATGGCCTGCGTAGTTTGAAGTTCCGATTAATTTATTACCCTGTCAACCTGAACGAACGCCCCGTCTTGGGCACGTCGTCCAGGCATATCTGACAGGGCGCTGGTCTCAGAGGGTAATCAGGGGCGAACGGGGCCCCATGCCGGGTCCGAGGCACCCACCGGGGTCGGCAGCCTGCGCTCGTTGCGGCCGGTGAGATCGACCTGCCAGATGGAGGCCGTTCCCGCCGTCTTCGCGGTACGGAAGAACTGGATGATGCGGCCGTTGGGCGACCAGGTCGGCGCTTCGTCCTGCCACGAATCCGTGAGGTGGCGCATGCCGCCGCCGTTCGGGTTCATGACGGCGATGCGCAAGTTGCCGGCAACATGGGTGAAAGCGATCTGGTCGCCGCGCGGGCTCCATTCGGGCGTGGCCGAGCGGCCGCCGAAGAAGCTGATGCGGCGCTGGTTGGAGCCATCCGCGCCCATCACATAGATCTGCTGGTTGCCCGAGCGGTCGCTCTCGAACACGATCTGGCTGCCGTCGGGCGAATAGGACCCGCCGATCGAGATGCCCGGCGTGTTGGTCAGGCGCTGCGGCGTGCCGCCGCCGGCCGACGAGATGCGATAGATGTCGGTATTGCCGCCCGAAGCCATCGAATAGAGCACCCACTTGCCGTCAGGCGACCAGCGCGGCGCCATCGTGGGGTTGCCGGTCCGGGCGATCAGCTTCTGGGTGTTGCTGCCCAGGTCGTAGACATAGATGCTCGGCTGCCCGTTGAGGTAGGACAGATAGAGGATCTTCGAATAGTCCGGCGAATAGCGCGGGGTCAGCGCGGTGGACTGGCCGCTGGTCAGGTAGCGGTGGTTCGCGCCGTCCGAATCCATGATCGCCAGGCGCTTCATGCGGTGGTCCTTGGGACCGGTCTCGGCGATATAGGCGATCTTGGAATCGAAGAACGGGCTCTCGCCCGACAGGCGCGAGTAGACCATGTCGGCGCACTTGTGCGCGGCGCGGCGCCAGTCCGAAGGCGGAACCTGCCAGCCGCCCTTCACGAGCTGCTGCTTCAGCGCCACGTCGTAGAGATAGCAGCCCACCGTGAGCTGGCCGCCGGCGCCCGCGCGGACATAGCCCTGCACCAGCATGTCGGCGCTGCGGGCCGACCATACCGGAAAGTCCGGGGTCTGGATCTGGGCATAGACCGGCTGCGGCAGACCGTCCGGGCCCGAGGGCTTGAACAGGCCGTTGTTCTTGAGATCCGCGGCGACCACTTGCGACAGCGCCCGGCCGAGTGCGGCGGTGGAGCCGGCATTGGTGCCGGTGGGCACGTCGGCATCGGTAGCGAAGGTGGTGATGGCGATGCCGAGGTCCTGCCAGTCGCTATCGTCCGAGACGGTCACCTGAAGGCCGCCATCCTCGTCGGCAGGCGCGGCAGGCGCGCCGGGCGCCGCGGGAGCGGGCTGGACGGGCGTTGCCGGCGGGGCGCTCTGCGCGAGAGCTGCCACGGAACCGGAAAGCAGCAGGCCAAATGCAGCAAGGTGGATGATCTTTTTCATTGCGATAGCCTTCTGTCGAAGTTGGTCGTGATGACCTTCCAACCGTTGTAGAGGTCTTCCGGCAGATTGAACGGGGCGGCAAGTTTCACGGCGCGGATCGCCTGTTCCTGGTGCCGCTGGACTTGCGCCGAGTTGGCCGCGTTCTGGCCGGTCGTGCGCAGGACCTGCGGCTCCCCGTCGAGGCTGCCATCCTTGTTGAGGCGGAAGCGCACGGTCGTTACCAGAAGTTCCGCATCGGCGCCTTGCGGGGCCGCCCAGTGCGGCTTGAGCTGGCGGCTGATCGCGCCGTTGAGCGCGGAAACCGCTGCCGGGCCGAGCGCCGCGGCCGGCTGGCCCTTGCCCTGCGTCGAGGTGGCACCCGAAACGCCCGACAGGAAGTCGGCGCCAACGCGGCTGCCGCCTGCCTTCTTGGGCGGCGTGGTGGCCTTGCTCGCGGACGAACCGGGCTTGCCGACGATCCGGTCGATCGCGCTGTCACGGCTGGCGGGCGCCTTGGGTGCGGGCTTGGCCGGCGCCTTCTTTGGCGGCGCGGGCTTTTCGGCGGGCTTCGGCGGCGCCGGCTTGGGGGGCGCGGGCTTCGGAGCAGGCTTCGGAGCGGGACGCGGCGCAGGCCGAGGTTGGGGCGGCTGCGGGCGCAGCGCGGGCGCCGGCGGCACCGGCGCGGGCTGCGGCTCCGGACGGGGCTGAGGCTGAGGCTCGGGGGCTGGAGCGGGAGCCGGCGGCGGGGCCGCTTCGCCCAGTTCCGGCGCCATGTCCGGCGCGGCCTGGCTATAGGGGTCGGGCGAGGTGGACGTCATGCCCACCTGGTCGCTCAGTGTCACTTCGATGCGCTGAGGCGGCTTCACCACCTCGTTCTGCGCCGGACGCAGCACCATCACCGCCAGCACCGCCACATGCAGTGCGACAGCCAGCGTAAGGCCCAGCCCTTCGTCCTTGCGCAATCCCAGCATTGCCATCGTGCCAGCCTAACTCAGCCGCCTGAACCGCTGCTGACACCCGTCACCAGCGAGATCGACGTGAATCCGGCGTGGTTGAGTTCCCCCATCACGTCGATCACCCGGCCATAGTCGAGCGCCTTGTCGGCGCGCAGGGTGACTTGCGGCTTGCGGCCATCGGCACCGTCCGGAACCGAAGCGAGACGCTCCGCCAGTTCGCCGGGCGCCAGTGCCTCGGTCTCGTAATAGATCGTGCCGTCGCGCTGGACCGAGATCGTGATCTGGTCCTGCTCCTCGTTCATGGCCTTGGCGCGGCTGTCGGGCAGCTCGATCGGCACCGCCGCCTTGAGCAGCGGCGCAGTGACCATGAAGATGATCAGCAGCACCAGCATGACGTCGACCAGCGGCGTCACGTTGATTTCGGCCATCGGCGTGCGTCCGCCGCCGCTACGGCGCCCGCGCCTGCCGCCGCCGGATAGGCCCATCCCCATCAGCGCTGCTCCAGCTCACGCGTGAGCGCGGAGTGCAGGCGATCGGCGAAGCGCTGCAGGCGCGATTCGAACAGGTTCACGCGGTGCGAGAAGCGGTTGTAGGCGATGACCGCCGGGATGGCCGCGAACAGGCCGATGGCGGTGGCGAACAGGGCCTCGGAAATGCCGGGGGCAACCACGGCGAGCGAGGAGTTCTGCTGCTGGCCGATCTGGAAGAAGCTGTTCATGATGCCCCAGACGGTCCCGAACAGGCCCACGAAAGGCGCCACCGAGCCCACGGTCGCCAGGAAGTTCAGGCGGTTGGAGATGCGGTCGCTCTCCTCGCCGACCGAGGAGGTCATGGCCAGGCCGATGCGCTCGCGCGCGCCTTCGGGGTCGAACTTGGGCATGGCGGCATTGCGGCGCCATTCGGCCAGGCCCGCGCCGGCGACTTTGCCCATCGGCACGTCGCCGCGGCGGCGTTCCTTCTGGTAGGCCTCGAAGTTCTGGGCTTCCCAGAAGCCTTCCTCGTAATCCGCGCATTTGCGGTTGAGGCTGCCGATGCGCAGCATGAAGCTGATGATGATGGCCCAGACCCAGACGCTCGCCAGGATCAGCCCGGCCATGATCGCCTGCACGACGATATCGGCGTGAAGGAACAGTTTTACCGGATTGAGGTGATCGGAATCACTGCCGATGGTCACGGCAGAGGCGAGCAGTTCGAACGTCATTCTAGTCCTCTCGGATGCTCTTGCATGAGCGAGGCGAAAGCATGTTGCCAGGCGGCGGGCTGTTTGCGCGGTCGTCCTTCAGGACTGATGAACCCGACCTTTACCGTGGCTTCAGCAAGGCGAATTTCTCCGCGCCGCACGACTTGCCGAAGGGTGCAACTCACCCTTCCGACCTGAAGCGCATGAGTGTCGATCACGACCGCGTCGCCGAGGCGCGCGGGCGAGAGGTAGCGGATATTCACTTCCGCCACGGTGTAGAGCCCCTCCCCGGCCTCCAGCGCGGCGCGCTGGTCTATGCCGAGCAGGTCGAGCAGATCGGAGCGGGCCCGTTCCATCCAGCGGATATAGTTGGCGTGATAGACCACGCCGCCGGCGTCGGTGTCCTCGTAGAACACGCGGAGCGCATAGCGGTGGGTGGGTCCATCGAGGACGCCGCTGGGGGGAAGAGGGTCGCTGCTCATGCCACCGGAATGTGTAGCGGGCGAGACCGGCAGCGCAATCCGTTCGTCGCACTTATCCCGCGCGTGCGGGCGGATGGACGGTTAATTGCGTCGTAATTGTCGGATTTGTCGTTGCCTGGCGTCGGCATGGTCCCGGATCGGGTCCGGGACCATGTGCAGACTTCCCGATCCGCGCCTTACTCCGCGATCATCTGGAAGAACTGGCGGCCGCCGAAGATGTGGACGTGAAGATGCGGCACTTCCTGGTGGCCGTTGGTGCCCATGTTCACCATCAGGCGGTAGCCCGGCTCGTCGAGTTCGAGCTGGCGCGTCACATGGCCGACCGCGCGCATGAAGCCGGCGATTTCCGCATCGTCGGCATTGGCGGTGAAATCGTCCCAGGACACATGAGCGGCCTTGGGGATCACCAGCACATGGACTGGCGCCTGCGGGCGTATGTCGTTGAAAGCAAGCGCGAATTCGTCTTCGTAGACTTTGTCGCAAGGCAGCTCGCCGCGCAGGATCTTCGCGAAGATATTGTTATCGTCGTAGGGCAGCTTGGGGTCGATCGGCATGGGGTTCTCCCGGAGATGCGAATACGGGCGAGCATTCAGTCCGCGGCGCGAGCAGCCTTCTCGGCAATGCCGGAGATGCCTTCGCGGCGGTCGAGTTCGGCCAGCACGGCCGCGAAAGGCACGTCGCGCGCGCCCAGCAGGACCATGAGGTGGAAAATCAGGTCCGAGGCTTCGCCCACCAGCGCCTTGTCGTCCTCGGTCAGGGCGGCGATCACCGTTTCGGTGGCCTCTTCGCCCAGCTTCTGCGCGATCTTGCCCAGCCCTTTGGCATGCAGTTTGGCGACATAGCTGCTGTCGGGATCGGCGGCGCGGCGCGCGGCGATCGTTGTTTCGAGGCGGGCGAGAGTGTCGGGGCTGCTCATGCCATGCCCATGCGACGCGCGGGCGGCAGGGTCAAGGCCGGCCCGACATGCGCGGGCCGGCGATCAGTCCGGGCGCTTGGAGGAAAAGCGGCGGCCGATCGCCACGCCGGTGACGCCCAGGGCCAGGAGGAAAAGTCCGCTCGGCTCCGGCAGGCGTGTGGCGTCGGCGGCGAAAGCCGGCAGGGGAACGAGGACCATCGCCGCAAAAGCGGGCAGGCAGCGGTAGCGAGGCACGGGGGGCTCCTGCGGGGGACTGTTGACAGGACCCATGGCAGGCCTGCCGGGAACGGCAAGGGATGATCGGGGCCTGTCCCGATCCGGGGCATGATCGGATGGGTCATTTCCGTCCCCTCGTCCCGGAACACGCCCAGGCATCCGCCCTCACCCGCGCGCGGGCAATCCCGCCGCGCGCAGCGCCGCATGGGCCTCCGCGATCGAGTGCTTGCCGAAATGGAAGATCGAGGCCGCCAGCACGGCACTGGCCTTGCCCTCGGTCACGCCCGCCACGAGATGGTCGAGATTGCCCACCCCGCCGCTGGCGATCACCGGCACCGAGACGCTGTCTGCGATCAGCCGGGTGAGGTCGAGGTCGTAGCCGCCCTGCGTGCCATCGCCGTCCATCGAGGTGACGAGCAGCTCGCCCGCGCCGTAGTCCGCAAGCTTCACCGCGTGTTCGAGCGCGTCGATCCCGGTCGCCTTGCGGCCGCCGTGAGTGAATATCTCCCACTTTCCGGGCGCAACCCTGCGCGCATCCACCGAGGCGACGATGCACTGCGATCCAAACTTCTCGGCAATGTCCGCCACCACTTCCGGCCGCGAGACGGCGGCGGAGTTGACCGCCACCTTGTCCGCACCGGCCAGCAACAGGGCGCGGGCATCTTCGGCCGTGCGCACGCCCCCGCCGACGGTGAGCGGCATGAAGCAGACTTCGGCCGTGCGCTGGACCACGTCGAGCAGGGTGCCGCGCCCTTCGTGGCTGGCGGAAATATCGAGGAAGCACAATTCGTCGGCCCCGGCGGCGTCATAGGCGCGCGCCTGTTCCACGGGATCGCCGGCATCGACGAGATCGACGAAGTTCACGCCCTTGACCACGCGCCCGTTGGCAACGTCGAGGCAGGGAATGACGCGGATGCGGACGGTCATGGGATCACTCCACCGGCTTGAAGAACAGCAGCACGCAGAACACGCCCACGGTCAGGCACACGGCGAGGTTGAACGCAGTGTAGCCCCAGAACTTGCGCGGATTCTCCTGAAGCGAGGTTTCCACTTTCGACCGCGCCCGGCTGAACAGCATCAGGCGCGCGCGGCCTTCGCGATAATCGCGCAAGGCATAGAGCGCGCCCGGCACGAAGATGGCCAGCGCCAGGACCGCGACGAGGCGGTTTTCGTTCACGCCTTCTCCGCCATGGCGATCGCGGCGGCCAGGTCCAGGCGCCCGTCGTAGAGCGCGCGGCCGGTTATCACGCCTTCGATGCCGTCACCGGCATGGAGCGCCAGCAGGCGAATGTCGTCGAGGCCCTTCACGCCGCCGCTGGCGATCACCGGCATGTCGGTGCGGCGGGCGAGATCGACGGTGGCGTCGATGTTGCAGCCCTTGAGCAGGCCGTCTCGGCCGATGTCGGTGAAGAGCAGGCTGGCGACGCCCGCATCCTCGAAGCGGCGGGCCATGTCGACGATCGAGACGTCGGACACTTCCGCCCAGCCCTCGGTCGCGACCATGCCGTCGCGCGCGTCCACCGCCACGACGATGCCGCCGGGATATTCGCGCGCCATGTCCTTGACGAACTGCGGGTCCTTCAGCGCGGCCGTGCCCATGACGATGCGCGAAACGCCCAGGTCGAACCAGCCGGCCACCGCCTCGCGCGTGCGAATGCCGCCGCCGAGCTGGACATGGCCGGGGAACGCTTCGAGGATCGCTTCCACCGCCTCGCGGTTCTCCGCCCGGCCCGCGAAGGAGCCGTCGAGATCGACGACATGGAGATATTGCGAACCCGCTTCGGCGAAGAGCATGGCCTGCGCCGCAGGGTTGTCGCCATAGACGGTGGCGCGGTCCATGTCGCCTTCGGCAAGGCGCACGACCTGGCCCTGCTTGAGGTCGATGGCGGGAAAAACGATCATTGTCCGGCCTCCCGGCCGGAGGCGGCACCGGCCCACGCCCCCACCCGACCTCCCACGAGTGTACCCTGAATGGGAGGTCGGGTGGGGGCGTGGGCCGGTGCCGCGCAAGGATCGGCGAAAGCCGATCCGGTCCATGCATCAAAATTCATCTCAGGGCTTCCATTCGAGGAAACGGGAAAGCAGCGCGAGGCCGTAGGCCTGGCTCTTTTCGGGGTGGAACTGCACGCCCACGATATTGTCCTTCGCCACGGCCGCGACCAGGCCGCCGCCATGGTCGGTCATGGCCGCCACATGCGCGCCGTCGTCGGGCTGGAAGTGGTAGGAATGCAGGAAATAGGCCTCGCCCAGCTCGATCAGGCCCTGTGCCGGGTCCTTGCGGCCGAGTGAAACGTCGTTCCAGCCCATGTGCGGGATCTTGATCGCAGGGTCGGTACGCTCGATGCGCTGGACCTGGCCGCCGATCCAGTCGAGCCCGCGCGTCACCCCGTGTTCCAGCCCGCGCGTGGCCAGCAGCTGCATGCCCACGCATATGCCAAGGAACGGCGCCCCGCCGACATGGACGCGCTCGGTCATCGCCTCCACCATGCCGCGAATGCCCCAGAGACCCTCGGCACAGGCGCGGAAGGAGCCGACACCGGGCAGGACGATACGGTCCGCCGCGCGCACCACGTCCGGATTGGCCGTGATCGCGACGTCTTCGGCCCCGGCCGCGCGCAGGGCATTGGCCACCGAGTGCAGATTGCCCGCGCCGTAGTCGATCAGCGCCAGGATCGGGCGGCCTGCCGTCATCCGGCGAGCCCGGCGACGCTGTCGTCAAGGAAGCCGTGCGCCCATTCGATCACTTCGAACTCGGCCACGCCGCCCGCCACGAAAGGATCGGCGGCGGCGAGGATTTCCACCTCGTTGCGATTGCTGCCCTTCGCCAGGATGAGCCCGCCGTCACGCGGAACCTTGCGGCCCCAGCCGAGGAAATGGCCCGCCGCATGATTCGCGCGCAGCCAGGCGACATGATCGGCCAGCAGGCCGTCCACTTCCTCGACGGGGGCGGTGTAGCGAAGCGAGATGATGAAGCTGGCCATCAGAGCGTGTCCTGTCCGAGAATGCCCTTGGTGGAAGGAATCGCCCCGCCCTTGCGCGGGTCAAGTTCCACCGCGGTGCGCATCGCGCGCGCGAAGCCCTTGAAGATGCCTTCGCAGATGTGGTGGTTGTTGGAACCGTAGAGAAGTTCGATGTGCAGGGTGATGCCCACGGCCTGCGCGATCGAGTGGAACCAGTGCTCGACCATCTCGGTATCGAACTCGCCCAGCTTGTCCTGCGTGAAGCCGGCCTTCCAGACCAGGTAGGGGCGGCCCGAAATATCCAGAGAAACGCGGCTCAGGGCCTCATCCATGGGCGAATGAACGTCACCATAGCGGCCGATGCCTGCGCGGTCGCCCAGGGCCTGGCTGATGGCCTGGCCGATGGCGATGGCGCTGTCTTCGGTGGTGTGGTGCTGGTCCACATGGAGATCGCCCTTGATGCGGCAGGCGATGTCGATCAGCGAATGGCGGCTGAACTGCTCGATCATATGGTCGAGGAAGCCGATTCCGGTGGAAACCTGATAGGCCCCGGTGCCGTCGAGGTTGACCTCCACGGCGATGTCGGTCTCGTGAGTCTTGCGGGTGATCGAGGCAGTGCGCATGCCAAGGGCCTATAGCCCGCTATGTCAGGGAATCAATTCCGCCCGGCACCAAGTGTGCGCGAAAAGCGTTTCCCAGGTAATCTTTGGTCGCGGCGAATTTTCACGCCCGGCACAAACGACCTAGGGAAAACCCGTCGGAACGTGTTATTTTACGCTTGAACACGCTTGACCGGCACCGGAAGCATGAGCACCAAGGGCGCGATGAACGATACGCCACAAGACAGCCTGATCCCCTACGACGAGATCGTGCAGGAGGCCCTGCGCGCCGTTGTGGGCCGGGTGCTAGGCCAGGTGGAAGCCAGCAATGGCATGCTGCCGGGTACGCACCACTTCTATATCACCTTCAAGACCGGAGCGCCGGGGGTCTCGATCCCTGCCGAGCTGCGGGCGCGGTTCCCGGACGAAATGACTATCGTCCTCCAGAACAAGTTCTGGGACCTGGCGGTGCGCGAAGACGGCTTCACCGTCAGCCTGAGCTTCAACCAGCTCCCGTCCAAGCTGGTGATCCCTTTCGCCGCGATCACCGCTTTCGTGGATCCGGCCGTCGATTTCGGCCTGCAGTTCCAGGCCATGTCCGACGACGACGAGGAAGACGAGCTTTCCGCGCCCGAGAACGATTCGGAACGCGACGTTGCTTCGCGCATTACTCCCAGCGAGGATGGATCGAACGTCGTTTCGGTCGATTTCGGCAAGAAGAAGTAAGGCGGGCAGGAGAAGGCCCGGGAAAGCAAGGTCCATGGGCGTCACCTCGGTTCCGAAGAAAGTCGGCAAAAGCGTCGGCAGCGGCGTGAGCAAGGCCGGAGCGGCGGTCAAGAACACGGCCGCCAAGGCCCGCGCCCGCGCCAACACCTTGCGGGGGCCCAGCCCCAGCACGGCCACCAACCTGGCCATTGCCGACATCGCCCTGCGCAGCGGCACGTTCTTCGCGCGCCGGGCGGTCGAGCACGCATTGCTGGGCAAGCGCTACACCCCGGAAAAGGCCAAGCAGATCCTGCGCGGCCGTTCCTTCACCCAGTCCATGCTCCATACCGCCATTGCCCGCGTGGCCCTGGGCTCCGCGCCCGGCGCGGCGCTGGTGATCGGCGGACTGGCGGCCAAGACGCTCTACGACCGCAGCCGCGCCCGCAAGGCCAGCGTCAAGGGCGAAGCCGAGATCCAGGACATGGCCGAGGACGGCGAAGACGAAACCGGCCTGGTGCCCGACTTTCTGGAGTGACCCGATCCGGGGCGAAGGGCTCTCCGCTCGCTCCGCGATCCGCTGCCTTCACCTCACCCCTTGATTTGCGCGCCCGGCGGCGGCATCGGGGCACATGGTCAATTCTCCGGACAATCCCGCCGACACGCTCGCCCGGCGCGGCCTCATGCTCATCATGTCCTCGCCTTCCGGCGCCGGCAAGACGACGATCTCGCGCATGCTGCTTGAGCACGATTCGCACATCTGCAACTCGGTGTCCTGCACCACCCGCAAGCCCCGCCCGGGTGAGGTGGACGGCAAGGACTACTTCTTCGTCAGCCAGGCCGAGTTCGACCGCATGGTGGACGAAGGCGAGTTCCTCGAATGGGCGCATGTCTTCGGCCACAGCTACGGCACGCCCAAGGCCCAGGTGAAGGCCGGGCTGAAGGACGGGCAGGACTATCTGTTCGACATCGACTGGCAGGGCACGCAGCAGCTCTACCAGAAGCTGGAGCGCGACGTCGTGCGCGTGTTCCTGCTGCCACCGAGCATCGACGAACTGCGCCGCCGCCTTACCGGCCGGGGCACCGATTCGATGGACGTGATCGCCGCCCGCATGGAACGCGCACGCTCGGAAATCAGCCACTGGGACGGCTACGACTATGTCGTCGTCAACGACGATATCGAAGCCTGCTTCGAGAAAGTGAAGAAGATCCTCGCCGCGGAACGCATGCGCCGCGCGCGACAGACCGGCCTGATCGGCTTCGTCCGCGAACTGATGACGCCCTGATCGCGGTATCGGGAAAGCAGCGAGGGTGACGGGCAGCCGCGCGTCGCGCCGCTGCCTCTCCACGCCCTGCCCAGCAGGCGGTCCGGCATTTTTTCCCGTTCGTTCGGGCACCTGCGGCCGTCTGGCGCGTAGATGTGGGACTGGCCCTGCTCGGGCGCGCCACGGGAGAGAGCGATGATGCCGCCACGAAAGTCCGCGATCCGGTCGCTCAGCCTGTCGGGCCTGCCCCTGGCGGGCCTGCTCATGCTGGGTGCCTGCAACGCCGCGCCCGATCGGCAGCCGGCTTCGAAGACGCACTCGCAAGCCGTTGCTTCGGACCCGCAAGGCCCCGCAAGCAGCTCGGCCACGACCTCGGCATCCCCATCGGCCTCGCCTGCTGGATCGCCGACCGCGCTGGCGGAGAACGGCGCGGCCCAGCGCTCCGGCCCGCTCTCCTGCGCAGAGGAACTGGGCGCCACCGCCGCCCAGCGCCGCGCGGACCTATGCCGCAACGTCTCCCCGGCCACACGCCCTCCCTGCAACGTCGCCAACAGCTGCGCGATGATCGAGGACGAGATCGCCCGCAGCTGCGCCTTGTTCGATTCGAAGGGGGATCCCATGCCGGGATGCCGCCCCGCGCCCAAGAGCAAGGAAGCCGCCGCCGCGGTGGTGGAACGCTATTACTCCGCGCTCAATGCCCGCGACTTCGGGACGGCCTGGCAGCAGTGGGGCGACGACGGCCCGCCGCGCCAGACGATGGCGCAGTTCACGGCCGGCTTCGCCCATACCCGCGCCACCCATGTGGCCATCGGCGCGATGGAGCCCGGCGACGCCGGGGCCGGCTCGGTCTACCAGACGGTGCCTGTCACGGTGGACGCAACGCTGGACGACGGATCGAGCCAGCGGTTCCGCGGCAAGTACGTCCTGCGCCGCGTCAACGGTGTGGACGGGGCCACGCCCGGACAACTGCGCTGGCACATCGATTCCGCCCAGCTTTCGCCGGTCCGCTGAGGCGGACCCCGACCCCGCCGCCCGCCTGCCCGGAGAGCGCCGGCCTTATGTCCCGCGCTCCCTTCTTACTTGTCCTCGCCCACCGCAGGCTCTACGCGCGCCCGGAACAGAAAATCTGAACGACCTTTCCGGAGACGCGAACATGTCCGAACTCGAAACCGCGATCGAAGCCGCCTGGGATGCGCGCGACACCGTCACCCCCGCCAGCGCCGACGTGCGCAAGCTGGTCGACGAAGCACTCGGCCTGATCGAATCGGGCGCTGCCCGCGTCGCCGAACCGGACGGCAATGGTGGCTGGAAGGTCAACCAGTGGCTGAAGAAGGCCGTGCTGCTCTCGTTCCGCCTGAACGACAACGCCCCCGTCGCCCACGGCGCCGGCGGCGCGCCTGCATTCGACAAGGTGCCGGTGAAGTTCGAAGGCTGGGCCGACGAAGACTTCCGCAAGGCCGGCTTCCGCGTCGTCCCGGGCGCCGTCGCCCGTCGCGGCACCTTCATCTCGAAGAACGTGGTGCTGATGCCCAGCTTCGTGAACATCGGCGCCTATGTGGGCGAAGGCACCATGGTCGACACCTGGGCGACCGTCGGCTCCTGCGCGCAGATCGGCAAGAACGTGCACATCTCGGGCGGCGTCGGCATCGGCGGCGTGCTTGAGCCGCTGCAGGCCGGCCCGGTCATCATCGAGGACAACTGCTTCATCGGCGCCCGTTCGGAAGTGGCCGAAGGCGTCGTCGTCGGCGAAGGCGCGGTGATCTCGATGGGCGTGTTCCTGGGCGCGTCGACCAAGATCGTCGACCGCGCGACCGGCGAAGTCCACATCGGCAAGGTTCCGCCCTACTCGGTGGTGGTCCCCGGCTCGCTGCCCGGCAAGCCGCTGCCCGACGGCACCCCCGGCCCGTCGCTCTACTGCGCCGTGATCGTCAAGACCGTGGACGCGCAGACCCGCTCGAAGACCGGCATCAACGAGCTGCTGCGCGACTGATCGCCGCACCGATCCTGTCTGGAAGGGGCCGGATGCCAGCGCGTCCGGCCCTTCCTGCATCCGGCTCCCTCGGAACGGCCGGGGAGATGGGGCGTTGATCCCTGGAACATCGGCCTGAAGCGATCGAAGATCGGGCCGGAAACCGGGAGATGCCCATGGATACCCGCGGCGAGGAAGTTCACGTCGAAAAGACCGAAGCCCGTGCCGGCGCGACGCCCAATGTCGTCCGTTACATCCTGCTTGTCAGCCTGGTCCTGGCCATTGCCGCCATGTCCGCGATCTGGATCTTCGGCGCGGTCAAGGCCCCGGACGATACCGGCGGCGCCGCCGACACCCGTGAGGCCGTGCAGCGGGGCGATGTCGATACCCAGTCCCAACCCGGCGTCCAGAGCCCCGAGCCGGCCGCAGGCAAGACCGGAAGCTGACCCGTGGCGGGGCTGGCGCGCTTCGTCGATGCCCAGTCCCGCGACTATGCCCGCGTGGTCGCGGAGCTGGAACACGGCAGCAAGCGCAGCCACTGGATCTGGTACATCTTCCCGCAAGTGGCCGGCCTGGGACAAAGCCAAACCTCGCAGTTCTACGCCATTTCAGACCTGAGCGAGGCCCGCGCCTATCTGGCCCATCCGATTCTCGGCGCCCGTCTCGATGAATGCACCGAGATCATGCTGGAATGGCTCGGCAAACACAGCGCGGCCGAGATCCTGGGCGCTCTCGATGCCATGAAGTTTCGCAGCGCCATGACGCTGTTCGAAGCGGCCGGCGGCGAAGCGCGTTTCGGCCGCGCGCTCGAAGGGTTCTTCGAGGGCGAGCGGGACGAACGGACACTCCAGCTCCTCGGCACCGCGCCGGATCCCTAGCGCTTCGCTCGTTCGGGAACCCGAAGCACCGCCAGAGCGTTTCCTCTGTTGGCCCTTATTGCACGGCGGCCGCAGAGCCGCTCCCAAAGCTGTCGGGCCACGGGAGAGCCGAGATGCAACGCGTCGGTGATGAAGTTCATCTGGACGAAGACGAAGCCCGTTCGGGCAGCACACCGCACATCGTCCGCTATGTATTGCTGGCCAGCCTCGTTCTGGCGATTCTGGCGATGTCCGCGATCTGGATATCGCGCGCCTGGTGGGACCAGCCGCCGTCCCAGGGACATCCCGTGACCGCCGAGGAGCACGCGCTCGGCAACTGACCCTGCCGAATTTGCTTGCCTGACGGGCCGACTTGTCCTGATCTGTGCTCGGGAGAAACGAGAAGGACCGACGTTGCCTTGTGGCGGCGCAGGATCCTCATGGAGAGGAAGACAGGAATGCAGGACACAGCTTTTGCGGCAGGGGCCGACAAGGCCGAATCCCATCCCGCGCGGACGGGCCTTTCCACTACGACGCATTCCACGACGATACATGCTCAGGAAGGCGACCTGCGGCGCGGCGGCGATGCCGCCTTGCCGATTCTTCCGCATATCCTGGCAGCAATCTTCGGCGTGTTCGCCATCGCTATCGTCATTCTCTGGCTGTCGATCGGCGTCTGGAGCCGCCCCAACCCCGATCACCTCGCGCCCGCAGGCGCCAAGCAGGAAGCCCCGGCGCAATCTTCACCCTGAAGCGTGACGTGGGGCGCTTCCATCTGGAGGCGCCCTGAACCCCGCCGCGGCCTCTGGAATTCGGCCGAAAGAACTCGCCCGAAAAATCGACCCGCGACCGGACATGGCCGAAGATGTGCGTGAAAAAATGAGCCGCCGATGGAAGCGTGTCCCGAGCGCGGCATGGGTTCATGCTGCGCTCCCGCCCCGGATCGATCTCTCGCCCCCCGACGAACAATCGATCCCTTGCACCGACGGCCCTCGTATGGACGGCGCCTTCGCGTCATCCTCTACTCGTCCGAATACTCCGTCTCGGTGGCGGGTGTATTCGCCATGTCCCGAACGGAAGACAGTCCGTTGCAGAAATTTAACGACACGCTTCGGAAACCCTGCCGGGCGCTTCCTTTCCAGCATCGCCGGAGCGGGTTTACGGCGCGATTCGCGGAATGCTTGATCGCGGGGAAATCGCGGCCTAGCCCTTGGTGATGGGAGAATTCGATTACATCGTCGTCGGCGGTGGAAGCGCGGGCTGTGTCCTTGCCAATCGGCTGAGCGCGGACCCGCGCAGCCGGGTGCTGCTGCTGGAAGCGGGCGGCAAGGACGACTACCTCTGGATTCGCGTCCCCGTCGGCTATCTCTATTGCATCGGCAATCCCCGTACCGACTGGTGCCTGTCCACCGAGGCCGAAGCCGGGCTGGGCGGCCGCAGTCTCAAGTATCCGCGCGGCCGGGTGCTGGGCGGCAGTTCCTCGATCAACGGCATGATCTACATGCGCGGCCAGGCCGCCGACTACGACCAGTGGCGGCAGGCGGGTCACGAAGGCTGGAGCTGGGACGAGGTCCTCCCCTACTTCACCCGCGCCGAAGATCATTACGAAGGCCCCAGCGCGTTTCACGGCAGCGGCGGCGAAATCCGCGTGGAGAAGCAGCGGCTGCGCTGGGACATCCTCGAAGCCTTTCGCGAGGCCTGCAGCCAGCAGGGCATCCCCGCGGTGCCCGATTTCAACCGGGGCGACAACGAAGGGTCCAGCTTCTTCCAGGTCACGCAGCGCCGGGGTTGGCGCTGGAGCGCATCGGATGCCTTTCTCAAGCCGGTAAGAAGCCGCGCCAACCTCAAGGTGGAGACCAGTGCCAGCGTCGAGCGCGTATTGATCGAGGACGGCCGCGCCGTCGGCGTCGCCTATATGGTGAGCGGCCAGTCCAGAACCGCCCGCGCGCGCGGCGAAGTCGTGCTTTCGGCAGGCGCCATCGGTTCGCCGGCGATTCTCGAACGCAGCGGCATCGGCGATGGAGACCGGCTTTCCGGCCACGGCATCCCCACCCTGCGCCACTTGCCGCAAGTGGGGGAGAACCTGCAGGACCACCTGCAACTGCGCTGCGCCTGGCGGGTGACGGGGGTGTCCACGCTCAACCAGCGCGCTGCCAATCTGATGGGCAAGGCGCTGATCGGCCTGGAATATGCGCTCAGCCGCAGCGGTCCGATGGCCATGGCGCCGAGCCAGCTTGGCGTCTTCACCCGCAGCCACGCCCGCTATGCCACGCCGAACCTGGAATACCACGTACAGCCGCTCAGCCTTGAAGCCTTCGGCGGCGCGCTCGATCCCTTCCCGGCCTTCACTGCCAGCGTCTGCAACTTGCGGCCGGAAAGTCGCGGCAGCACGCATGTGACCGGCCGCGATCCCGCCGCCGCGCCGAGCATTCGCCCGAACTATCTCTCGGCCGAAGAGGACCGTGCCGTCGCGGCCCAGTCGATCCGCCTCACGCGCGAGATCGTCGCCCGGCCCGCCCTCGCCCGCTATGCCCCGGAAGAACTGCGGCCCGGCCCCGAACGCGCGAGCGAGGAAGACTTGCGCAGCGCAGCCGGCGCGATCGGCACCACCATCTTCCACCCGGTCGGTACCGCGGCGATGGGCAGCGTGGTCGATGCCCGCTTGCGCGTTCTCCAGGTGGAGGGCCTGCGCGTGATCGATGCCTCGGTGATGCCCACCATCACGTCCGGCAACACCAATGCGCCGACCATGATGATCGCGGAAAAAGGCGCGGAAATGATCCTGGCCGACAGCCGGTGATCCGTCGAGAACCGGTCCGGCGCGCCGTTCAGGCCAGCAGCGCCCTCGTGCGGGCGACCACTTCCACGAGATAGTCCCGCGCGGCTTCCACCCCCAGCGCCGCCTGCGGAAGCGAAAGGTCCAGGCCCAGCGTCTTGCCGCGCGGGAGGGCATCCACGAATTCGCGAAGGGGCAGTTCGCCCTCGCCCGGAATCAGGCGGCCCCGCTCGGCTTCCTCGGCATGATCGCCGAGGGCCTTGAGGGCGGCGTCGCAAAGGCGGACATGGCCGATCAGCGCGGCGTCGAGTTCCGCCAGTTCACGCGCCACCCCGCCCGCGCGGAAGAAATGCAATGCGTCGACCGTCACGCTCACCCGATCCTCGCCGATATGCGCCACGAGAGCCAGGGCTTCGCGAAGCGTGCGAATGGTCATGACAGGAGAGAATTCGAAGCCGAAGTCCATGTCGCGCTCACGCGCCATTTCGGCCAGGCGGGCCATGTAGTCGAAGGCATGTTCCCGTTCGAGCCCGTTATCGCGGGCGCCGATGCGGCGGGTGCCGAGCCGGGCGAAGATGTCCATGTCCGCGGCATGGTCCTCGGGCGGGCGCGTTGCCGATCCATTGATGCCCTCGCCCAGGCCGATGCGCAGGCCGGCGTCCGCCAGCGCGGCCTGGGCTTCGCGCCGCAGGGCCGCATCCTCGCGCAGCGACCAGGCTGCGTAGCCCTCGCTCCGCCCGGCCTCCTGCTGCAGGCCCATCGACACCGCCTTGCAGCCCATTTCGCCCGCCAGGCGGACATGTTCGAGCGGTCCCATCCCCGCGACCGTGCGGCTGTCGATGCCTAAGGGGTGGGGCATGGTATTATCCTCGTGACGGCGGGTGCGACTGTTACGCCGCCCTGAATAGCCGTCATTTCAGCCGCCGCGAAGCCTTCATCACGCGATAGCCCCAGATGACACGGCGGCGCGCCCAAACGGCCGTCAGGACAGGCGCGCCGGAGAGTGCGGCGATGGCGTATCGCGCCGGTTATGGGGCCTGAAAGCCGGAAACGCCTTGACGGCGGCGGCCTGCCCGGCGACGGCCTCTCTCCCGATCGACGAGGACCGAGCCACGCCATGATTCCCTCCGTTACCCTGCTTCCCGACCTGACTTTCGCCAACGACCGGCCATTCGTGCTGATCGGGGGCATGAACGTCATGGAAAGCCGCGAGGCGGTGATGGACGTTGCCGCCGAATTCGTACGGGTCACCGGCGAGCTGGGCATTCCCTATGTGTTCAAGGCCAGCTTCGACAAGGCGAACCGCTCGTCCATCTCGTCCTTCCGGGGTCCGGGGCTGGACGAAGGAATGAAGATCCTCGCCGAAGTGAAGGACCGCTTCGGCGTGCCCGTGCTGACCGACGTCCACGAACCGTTCCAGGCGGAGGCCGTGGCGGAAGTCGCCGATATTCTCCAGCTCCCGGCCTTCCTCGCCCGCCAGACCGACCTCGTCGTCGCCCTGGCCCGCACCGGCAAGGTCATCAACGTGAAAAAGCCGCAGTTCCTCGCCCCGCAGGAGATGCGCCACATCATCCGCAAATGCGAAGAGGCCGGCAATGGCCGCGTGCTGCTGTGCGAGCGCGGTTCCTCCTTCGGCTACAACAACCTCGTCGTCGACATGCTGGGAATGGACGAGATGAAGGCCATGGCACCGGTGGTGTTCGATGCGACTCATGCGCTGCAACGCCCGGGCGGCCGGGTCGACAGCGCCGACGGTCGCCGTACGCAGGCTGCCGCCCTCACCCGTTCGGGCATGGCCCTCGGTATTGCCGGGCTGTTTCTGGAAGCACACCCCGATCCGGACAAGGCGCTCTGCGATGGCCCCTGCGCCTTGCCGCTCGGCCGGTTGCGCGCCTATCTCGAACAGGTCCAGGCCATCGACCGCCTGGTCAAGGCCTTCCCGCCCCTCGACATTGATTAAGCGAAACCGGGATTGAACGAAACCGGGGCTAAGCGAAACCGGGATTGAGGAAAACAGGGCGGCTGCTTCGCGGCGCCGCCCCCTTCGGCAATCGCCTTCAGGCGATGCCGCGTGCCTTAAGGATGCGTTCGATCACCGGCTTGTCGCCCGGATTGTTCAGCTCGATCGCATCCCAGGACAGCGGATCGAGCGTGACGACCGAGACCGGCAGGCCAAGGTCGAGGAAACGCAGTTGTTCCAGGCCTTCCAGCAGTTCCAGCTCGCAAGGCGGCGCGGCGACGTAGCGCTCCAGCGCCGCGCGGCGATAGGCATAGAGACCGAGGTGCAGGTGGACCGGCGGGAATTCCCGCGCGGCGGCCTCTGCCGGAAGATAGGGCAGCACGCGCTTGGAGAAGTAAAGCGCCCGGCCGCGGCCGTCGATCACGGCGGTGGTGCCGCCGACCCGGCCCTCGGCCTGGTCCTGGACCAGATGTTCGTAAACGGTACGTGAGGCGCGCACGGCGGGGGTGGCCATGATGGCCTCCGGATCTGCCGAAAGGCGCTCGACCAGCGCCGGGACCACGCCTGCGGGAGAAAGCGGCGCATCGCCCTGAAGGTTCACGACGACATCGGCGACTGGCCCAAGCGTCGCAATGGCTTCCGCGCAGCGTTCGGTGCCGTTAGCGCAATCGGGCGATGTCATGACGACCTGCCCGCCGAAGCTCTCCACTTCGGCGGCGATCCGGTCGTCGTCAGTGGCGACCCAGACGCCGGCCGCGCCGGGAACGCCCATGGCGCAATCCCAGCTGCGGCGGATCAGGCTGCGTTCCTCGCCGGTGGCGCCGGCCAGGCGAACCAGAGGCTTGCCCGGGTACCGGCTCGACGCGAAGCGCGCAGGGATGATGATGGCAAAACTGTTGCCGCTATTCGGGGATGTCACGGAGGTTCAGCTGAGCCCGGTGCGAAGGAAATCGTGCAGGTGGATGATGCCGACCGGGATCTGGTTGATCGTGGCCACCATCTCGTCCTCTACCACCGCGCAGCGCGGGCCGTCTTCGCCGACCACGAAAGCGCATGTGATCTGCGCATCGTTGAGGAAACGCAGGGCATCCTCCGCCGCCATGTCCGCCCGCAGCATCTTGGGGCGCGGCGTCATGACGTCGCGCGCGCAGACCTGGTCGAGCACCTTGAAGTGGCGGCGCAAGTCGCCGTCGGTGATGATCCCGGCAAGGCGTCCGGCCGGATCGACGACGCCGGCAATGCCGAAGCCCATGGACGTCATGCACGTGATGACGCCGTCCATCGGCAGGTCGAGGTCGACGAGCGGAAGCTTGTCGGTGCCGTGCATGAGCTGGCTGACCGAAGCGAGACGCAGGCCGATCGAACCACCCGGATGAAGCGCCTTGAGGCTCTCCTTCGAGACGCCCTGCATGTCCATCAGCACCATGGCGATGGCGTCGCCCAGTGCCAGCTGCTGCGTGGTCGAGCTGGTGGGCGCGATATTCGAGGGACAGGCCTCGGTCGCGACCGGCAGCAACACGCAGATGTCCGAGCGGCGTTCCACCAGCGAATCGGCATGAGACGTCATGCCGACCACCGGAATTTCGCAGCGCTCCGCATGGTCGAACAGGACCTGCAGCTCGGCAGTGTTGCCGGAATTGGAAATGGCGAGGATCACGTCACCCTCCACCACCATGCCGAGATCGCCGTGGGCGGCCTCACCGGGGTGAAGGTACATGGCGGGCGAGCCGGTTGCCGAGAGGGTGGCGGCGATCTTGCGGCCGATATGCCCGGACTTGCCGACGCCGGCCACGACGATCCGTCCAGTGGCGCTGGCGAGAAGCTGGCAGGCTTTGGTGAAACTCGCGCCCAGCGATGCGGCCAGGCTATCCAGAGTGCGTGCTTCGATGTCGATGACTTCGCGTGCTCTGGATATAATGAGATTGCTGGCCCCGACTGTTATCGGGACGACCGAATTCGACAACTTTACCCCCCTGCTCGCGTGCTTTCGATTGCTGCGCATCGCCTACACCTTGCTGGCCGCACTGCACAACGCCACAGTCCTGACATGTACTGTTAGACGCCGGCATAGTCCGCGAATTTGTGCTACGCAGCACACCACCCTATGTAAACCCCACATAATCCCTGAATTGCTCGATCTGCCGCAAATTCCGCACAAGCGCCGACAGGTAGAAGTCACATATAGTTGACGAAATTTAATCGTGACAGTTTCGAGGCAAGGAAGTGCAGGCGGATCAGTCTAACGAATCTACCGCGCGCCTTATTCCGACACTGCGCCAGGGCTGCCCAGCAACTTTCTCGAACCGATCGCGCAAGGACCAGAGCCAGCCGATGCGGCGCTCGGCAAGGCCCGGAAGGCTGAGAAGGTCGCCTCCCAGCCAGGGCAAAAAGGGATTGCGGCGGCAATAGGACCAGATCTCGACACGCTCGATCGCCCGAACCGAATCGCCGCGCGCGTGGAAGCCCAGGGTATCGGCCACCACCAAGGTATTGGCGGGAACGGCCAGCGGCCGCGGCGCGGGCAGGCCCATCTCGGCAAGGTCCCCCGCCCGCACCCGCGGCGAACCGCGCGCGGACAGCCGGTCGATCGCGCGCGGATCGGCAAGACTCCGGCGATATTCCCAGTCCAGCCGCGCCGCGGTCAACCGGTGCGATCCCGGAACGAAGGTGAAAGGCGCCTCGTCGGCCGTGACCGCATTCAGGAACAGCCAGGACTTCAGCGATGAGTGGAAGGCATCGGCATGAAGCGATTCCTGCGGGTCCGCCTCGTTGCTGGCGTCGTGCGTCACGATGGTCTGGATATAATGCAGCGGTGCGATCCGGAAACCGGCGACATAGTGGAACAGCGCCTTGAGGTCGTCGCGGCCGAGCAGGCGGCGCAGCGCGGGAATGACCCGGAGCATCGCGGGATCGACGGCGAGGCGGCGAGTGATCGCATCGCCCTGCCGCATTTCGCGCGCTTCACCCTCGTATGTCAGGATCGCCTGGCGCAGCGCCGCAAACTCTTCGGCCGGAATGACATTCTCGATGGCGACGAAACCGTCGCGGTCGAAAGCCTCGCGCCAGTCCTTCCGAACTTTCCCCGCAAGGCGCGCCCGTCGCCAGCTGCACAGCGCCCCGGCCACTTTCACCCGCGCCCGGTGCAGGCCCCAACCGTTCAATCGCCGCGAACCCAGAAGCGGATTGTCGAGAAAACTCTTTGCAGTGGTGCCGAGCTGGAAGATCCAGACGGGTAGCATGAGTAACGACTTGACCGGCTTGAGAACAATCATATGAAGAGGGCTACCGATTTCGGGGGGCTTCGCAATGGCCCCTTTGACAGGTCGCTGGCAACTGATTTCGTGGTCCTCGGATCGTCGAATGTCCTTGGCTGGTAAATGGCATAACTTTTCAGGGTAAGACGATACATGAGGATGGGTTCCCGCGGCCGGGCGGTTCTGGCGCTGGCCGCCTGCCTGCCGGCCACTCCCGCCTGGGCAGATGCGTTCGGCGGCACGGCAGCCCTTCCGGAGGCCGGTTTTTCGGCTCCGACGGGTCGGATCGAGGATCAGGCGCTTGCCGCCGGCCCGATCACGGCGTCCAGCTGCATCGGCAGTGCCGCGCCTTGCGACGGAAATGATCCGCAGCTCGTCGCCGTCTCGCGGTGGAACCTGGCCGACATCTCCTCACCCCGCGCGGTGCCAGACCTGACGATCCTGCCGCCTGCCGCCCTGGAGCCCGAGCCGGCCGCGCCGGCCGATGTCTACGGCCCCACGAACCAGGTGGTTTCCGGCCCGGCCGCATCGCTGCCCCCCGGCGTCAGCCTCAACGGCACCGGCCACGTTCCACGCGAATATGCCCAGTACCGCGGCTTCTTCAAGCAGGCGGGCACGATCACGACCGAACTGGCGGTCCTGGCCGTCTACATGGGCGTGCAGACGATCCCCAAGCTGACGAAGAAAACCGCCCCGTTCCACTTCAAGGACGAAGGCTGGTTCGGCAAGGATACGACCAGCATCGGCATGGACAAGCTGACCCATGCCTTCAATACTTACCTGATCGCGGACATTCTTCATGCCCGCCTTCACAAGAACACCAATGCCTCGGAAGGCGACGCCGTCACGGCCGGCGTGCTGGCCGCGGGCCTGATGGCGCTCAACGAAGTGTCCGACGCCATCGAGCCCGACAGCGGCTACTCGATGCAGGACATCGCGATGAACCTGACCGGCGCGACGCTCTCGGTGCTGCGCAACACGATTCCCGGCCTGAAGGAAAAGATCGCCTTCAAGATCGAGATCATGCCGAACGACCAGATCTACAGCCACGTCGGCAAGGAACACTACGCCCAGCAGCGCTTCATGCTCTCGCTCAAGGGCGCGGGCTTCGAAGGCCTGCAGAAGACGCCGCTGCGATTCCTGGACCTCCAGGTCGGCTATTACGCCACCGACTTCCTCAACAGCGACCGCGAAAAGGGCATCGAGCCCAAGCGGCACCTGTTCTTCGGCGTCGGCCTGAACCTGGGCGAGCTGTTCTGGGGCAATTCGCAGTCGCGCTTCGGCAAGGCCGCCTACTCCGTGCTCGATCACGTTCAGCTTCCCTACACCTCGGTTCGTGTCGATACGCATGGAGAGTTCGGCCATTGGTAACTGGGCGATCACACGCCATCGAGGCACGCTGATCATGAACCAAAGCCTTACGCCTGCCGTCGAGCAGGTGATGCGCGACGCAGCGCGCCTCGCCGTCATGCCGCGCTTCGGCACGGCGGGCGCCGCGCTCGTGGCCGACAAGCGCGAAGGCAATGGTGGCAGCGAACCGGTTACCGCCGCAGACCGCGAATGCGAGGCGATCCTGAGCGAACGCCTCGCCGGCCTGATCCCCGGCGCTCATGTCGTGGGTGAAGAGGCCGTGCATCACCGGCCGGATCTGCTCGACAGGCTCAGCGCCGGAACGTGCTGGATCGTCGATCCGCTCGACGGCACTGCCAATTTCGCGGCGGGCACCGGGCCCTTCGGGCTGCTGGTGGCGCTGGCGGACAACGGCATTCCGGTCGGCGGCTGGATACTCGATCCCTTGTCCGGCCGGTTCTGTGCCGCCCTGTCCGGCCAGGGCGCCACCATCGACGGCCTGGCTTTTCGCACCGCTCCTGCAGCGCGCGCGCGCCCGGTAATGGCCGTGACGCGCCTCTTTCCCGATTCTGACCGGCGCGCCCGACTGCTGGCCGAATTGGCCGAAGGCGCCGAAGTGATCGACAGCCCGCGCTGCGCTGCCGACCAGTACCCCCGCATCGCCGGGGGCGAGAACGACATCACGCTGTTCACCCGCACGCTCCCCTGGGACCATGCCGCAGGCGTACTGTTCCTCAATGAAGCAGGCGGCCGCGCCGCCCGGCCCGACGGCACCCCCTATCGCTGCGACGACCGGCGCGAGGGCCTGATCGCCGCCGTCGATCCGGTCATCTGGGACCGTACGGCGCGCCAGCTGGAAAGCCTGGGCGAAACCTTGGCACTGACGGTCGAGGCGGCATGACGGCAACCCCGTTCCTGCGCATCCCGCCCTTCCCGGGCCACCGCGCACCACCCCTGGCCCAGCCCGCTCCCGGAGAGGCCCCCGCCGCGACGGACCTGTCCTCGCTTCTGCGCCAGGCCCGAGTCGGCAGTACGTTCTGGGGAGCCTCCGCTGCGCTGCCCGAAGGCCGCGACGTTCTGGCCTCCGCATCCGGCACCGCGGCAGCCGGCGAAGTCGCGAGACATCTGGGCGACCTTGGGCTGACGGAACGCGCAGCCGCGCGCGGCGCGATTGTCGGCCTTGAAAACCTCCCTTCCCTCCCGTCGGACGGCGACCCCTGGACCGCCTGCGCATCGGCCTCGCTGGTTATAGCCGATGCCGAAGACGAGCTGCTGCTGGTCGCCGCCCTCTGCGGGTGCAAGGTCGCGCCGCTGGGGACCGGGCGCTTCGCCGCGCTTTCGGATCCCGCGGAGCTGGACGCCGTCGCAGCCCGCGAAATCGGCCGCTGGACCTATCGCGATCCCTTCGGCGAAGGCAGGCTGGAACCTGCGCAAGCCATTGGACTGCTGGCAGGCTGGCGCACCCTGATCGACGCCAACCGCAAGGTCGCCGGCGTCTACGGCATCGCCCGCTGGAAGCGGATCACCGCCGACAACCTGCTGTGGGACGGCAGCGGCCCGGTGCGCCATGCCGAGGGCGCGCAAGTGCCTGCCGAAAGCTCCCTGGCGCTGGCCTGGATCGCGCGCAGCGATGCACAGGCCCTCGCGGATCTCGAAGCGCGCGGCATCCGCATCGGTGAAATCGAGGACGGCATGATCCGCTCGACCGGCCTCGGAGCCAATTGCGTGCCGCCGCTCTCGATCGTCGTCGATGCCAATGGCCCCCATTTCGACCCGGCACAGGCCAGCGAACTCGAAATCATTCTCGAAACCGCGGCAATCCCCCGGGCCGTCATCGAACGGGCCGGTGCCTTGCGCGAACGGCTCGTTTCGGGCGGGATCAGCAAGTACGGCCTCGACGCGGAGCGCGCGCCGCGGGCAGACGACGAAGGCAGTGCCCGGATCGGCGGCCGCAAGCGCGTGCTCGTGACCGGGCAGGTCGAAGACGACCGCTCGGTGCTGCACGGCGGCGGCGGGCTGGACAATCTGGAACTGCTGCGCCGCGCCCGCGCCGAAGAACCTGGCGCACATATCATCTTCAAGCCGCATCCCGACGTGGAGGCCGGCCATCGCAAGGGCCATGTTCCCGACGCGCGCGCGCTAGAATTCGCCGACACGATCGACCGGACATCCTCGATTGCGGCGCTGCTGGATCAAGTCGATGCCGTCCACGTTCTGACCTCGCTGGCGGGGTTCGAGGCGCTGATGCGCGGGCGCGAGGTCGTCACGCACGGGGTGCCGTTCTACGCGGGCTGGGGGCTGACGCGCGACCTCGGGGCAGTACCCGCGCGCCGCACCCGCCGCCGGACGCTGGACGAACTGGTCGCGGCCACGCTGATCCTCTATCCCCGCTACCTCGATCCCGTCACGCGTTTGCCGTGCGGGCCGGAAACGCTGGTGGACAGGATTGCAAGCGGGCAGGCCAACGTGCGATCAGCACTTATTCGCCTGCGGGAAGTTCAAGGGAGGATGAACCGCGTGCTTGGATGGATGACCCGGCGATGAAGCATCTGCTGCTGACGACTGGGGATCGCCGGTTCCTGTTCCTTCAGGGACCACCCGGCCCGTTTTTCCGCGCCCTGGGCGAAGAACTGCGCCGCCGCGGCGCGGCGGTCCATCGCATCAACCTGTCCGGAGGCGACCGGCGCGACTGGCCGGACGGTTCGACCGACTATCGCGGCCTGATGCGCGACTGGCCGCTGTTTTTCGACCGCTACGTGCAGGAAAATGGCATCACCGACGTGGTGCTGTTCGGGGACTGCCGCCCCATGCACATGCGGGCGATGCGCCTGGCACGTCTGCGCGGCATCCACTTCCACGTTTTCGAGGAAGGCTATATCCGGCCCGACTGGATGACGCTGGAGCGTGACGGCGTGAACGGCAATTCCTCGTTCGACCGCGATCCGCAGAACCTGCTCTCCGCGGCGGCCAGGCTTCCCGATATTCCCGATCTCCCGTCGATCACCGCCTCGTTCAACCGGCGCGCGCACGACAGCTACTGGCATTACCACAATGTCGTGACCGGACGGCTGCTGCTGCGCTTCCCGTTCTATCGCACCCATCGCCAGGGATCGATCGTGCTCGAGGGCTTCGGATGGATCCGCCGCTTCTCGCTCCGGGGCCGCCGCGCGCGGCAGGCGCAGGACACCCTGCGCGAGATCGACGGCAAGCGCTATTTCCTGTTCCCGCTCCAGCTTTCGGGCGACTTCCAGATCCGGTCGCACTCGCCATTCCTGTCGATGGCCATGGCGCTGGACTACGTGCTGGCCAGCTTCGCGCGCCATGCGCCCAAGGATGCGCTGCTGGTGATCAAGGAGCATCCGCTCGACGTCGGATTCCGCAACTGGCGCTCGGCGATCCGCCGCCGCGCCGCCCATTTCGGGCTGGCCGGCCGGGTCATGCATATCGACGGCGGCGATCTTCAGCCGCTCTGCGAGAATTCGATCGGCATGGTATGCGTGAACAGCACCTCGGGCACCCTGGCGCTGGCCTCGGGAACGCCGGTCATCGTGCTGGGGGATGCCGTCTACGACGTGCCGGGCATCACGCACCAGGCCTCGCTCGACCGCTTCTGGCGCAGCCCCGAACTGCCCGACAGCAAGCTCTACGAAGCCTTCAAGAAAGTGCTCCATGCCAAGTGCCTGGTGCGCGGCGGCCTCGCGAGCCAATCGGCCACGCGCATCCTGGTGGAAAACAGTGTCGAGCGGCTGCTGGTCCCCGTGGAGGCCCCCGAAGGCCCCGCCGTGCGCCGTCGCTATCCGCCGGCGTTCAACTTGCCCTGAACCTTCAGGAAGACGGCTCCAGGTTCGCGTCGGGCAACTGCCCTTGCGAACGCAGGAAGCGGAACAGGCGGTTGACCAGCGGGTTCGACCAGCCCGAATTCGTGGCGAAGTCGCGCTTCAGCGTGTCGTGGTGGATCTGGTGTGCCTCCGGCGACATCAGCAGGCCCAGCTTGCGCATGGCGCGGATGAACCAGGGGTTGTCTCGCCGGTGCAGCGTCCCGTGGAAATACTGGGCGAAGGCCCCGCCCACGAGAAATGCGGCGAATCCGGCCATGAACCAGCCGGGAATCGGCCAGATCAGCGCGGCCACATTGCCCAGAAGCGAGATCGGCAGGGCGCCGGCGATCACGGTGGAGCCGATCAGCCGCCACAGCTGCCGCCGCCCCAGCGCATCCGGGCGCGGGTGGTGGTTCTTGAAATCGTAGGAAATGCGCTCGAACGGGTTGAGCCGCCGCATCCGCTCGCGGAACAGCCCTTGGTACTCCTCGCTCTCACGCGAACCTTCGTAAAAGAAGATCGTGTCCAGCCCCATGCCAGGGCGGCACGGCCGATAGTCCATGTACATGTGAATCACGCCGGACAGCAGATCCGCCAGATACCAGGCGACCAGCATCGCGGGGATGGCAAGCCAGCTCGGATCCGCGAACGCCAGCACCATGCTGCCGGCCAGCGAGGCCAGGAAGGCCCAGAGAAGAATACGCTGCACTAAGGACATGCCCTCGCCAGTAACCCTTCGCGCGCCGCTTGCCAATCGATCCTGACCGCTGCTACGCGCCCGCCATGTCTTCTCGGGCGCCCGCTACCGCCACATCCCGCACTGGAACCGGCGCCGATCCGCGTCCTTTCGTGCTCGACGTCAGCCGCCTGATCTGGCGCCTCTGGGCCGGGCGCCTGCCTACCGGGATCGACCGGGTGTGCCTGGCCTATCTCGAAGAGTTCGCGGACCGGTCCCTGGCCATGTTGCAATGGCGCGAGCACCGGATCGTGCTCGGCCCGCGTGCCAGCGATCGCCTCTTCGCGGTGCTGAGCGCCGGGGTCGGCAAGCCGATCCGGGGGGCGCTGGTCGCGCAGCTGGCTTCGGCGATTCCCGCCGCTCTGGTTCGCCCCCCGAAAGTCGCGGGCAAGATCTACCTCAACGTCGGCCACACCGGGCTGAACGCAGCAGGTCTGGTGGACTGGCTGGCCGCACGGGCGCTGAGGCCGGTCTTCCTCATCCACGACCTGATCCCGATCACTCACCCGCAATATTGCCGCGCCGGCGAGGCAGAGCGCCATGCTGCCAGGATGCGTAACGCCCTGGCTGCGGCGGACGGGTTCATCGTCAATTCGGCCGATACCGGCAGGGCCCTCACCGGCTTCGCCCGCAGCCTGGGACTGGAACCTGCCCCCACGCTCGTCGCTCATCTGGGAATCGAGCCGCTCGCTGCGCCGGCCCCTGCCGTCGCCTTTACGGAGAGTGCGAAAGCGGCGCCGACGGACCGGCCCTATTTCCTGTGCCTGGGCACCATCGAGGCGCGCAAGAACCACATCCTGCTGCTGCGCGCCTGGAAGGGCCTTCGCCGCACACTGGGCGCGAACACGCCCGATCTCGTGCTGATCGGCCAGCGCGGGTGGGAGGCGCAGGACACGTTCGACCTGCTCGACTCCGAAAGCCACGATCATGGCCGGATCGTCGAACTCGCCCGCTGCACCGACAGCGAACTGGCCGCCTGGCTCGACGATGCCGAGGCCCTGCTCATGCCGAGCCATGTCGAGGGCTATGGCCTGCCCGTGCTGGAGGCACTGTCGCGCGGCACGCCGGTGATCGCCACCGACCTTGCGGTCTATCGCGAACTGGCGCCCGGCATTCCGCTGTTCCTGGCCGCCGACGACGAACAGGCCTGGCAGGATGCCGTGATCGCCTGCCTGGGCGACAGCACCGAGGCCGCGCGCCAGAGCCGCTTGCTGCAGGACTACCGCGCGCCCGACTGGGCGGGGCACATGGCGCTTGTCGAGGCGTGGCTGGGCCGGCTCTAGCCGATCGAGCAGCCGCCGCCCTCGCTGGTCTTGGACCCGTCGGGGCGGTACCAGGTCGCGATCGGGCCGGCCTTTTCGTCGTAGTAGCAGACCGAAGAGACCGCATTCGTGGTCGCATCGACGTGGACGGCATAGTTATGCGCGCCGCAATTGTGCAGTTCGCACTGCGAGGCACCGATATCGTTGTCCTTGCGCATGACCGGGCCCACCGGCCCCTTCATCGCGGCAATGGCATCGAGCACCTTGGGATCGGTCACGGCGCGGGAAACGCCTTCCTGCACCCGTGGATGCTGGAAGAAGGTGTAGTCCCCCACTTTGTCCAGCGGATACTTGCCGACATAGACCGAGAGGCTGTCGACCGCGCCCGAAGGCGTCTCGCTGGCTTCTGATGGCTCCACTTCGGCCGCGGCGGATTGTTCCGCGATCGTGGGAGAGGCTGCGGGGCTTGGCTCGGAACCGCCCTTGCACCCGGCCAGACCGGCCATGACAAGGACTAGAGTGGCGCCGGCCAGCCAGGGGCGCGGGTCCGGATGCTGCATCGGGCTTCCTCCTTCGCGTTCGAAAGTCTCTTCGAATCGCGCCCGAGCATCGCCGGTTCCCGCCTGCGCTGCAAATCCTGATGCCGCCCCGCTTCGACGGGGACCAAAAATCAGCCGCGAATGGCGGGGCGCAGGCGCATCGCGAAGGAGATGACGAAAGGCCAGAACAGTGTGGCGATCACGTCGCGAATGGTGTCGTGCCAGCTCCAGGAGCCATGGGCCAGGCGATCGATATATTCGTTGCCCGCCTCCAGGATCACCACCATCGCCAGCGGCCAGGCGGAGCTGAGCTTCTTCTTCATCACGATGGCCGTCAGCAGCCAGATCGTGAGGCCCGCATAAGTATGCGCGAACTTGTCGGGGGCCGGGCACTGCGCAACGATCCAGGTGATCGCGCGCTCGTAATGGTGGACGAATTCCATGCCGCCTTATGCTGCGGCGCACCAGGACGGTCCAGCCTCGACAGGCTCGGATACGGTGGAAATTCCGGAGATCGTGGCGGCAATACATCAATGCCGGCAAACCAGATAGGGTATCCGGCCAAATGCGGTATCAGGGCGCGTGGACTCTGGTCCGCCGCGCCCTGACCTTCTCCCTTCCCTCGGCCGTTGCGGCTTGCGCCGCCTATTCTCCCTGCGGTCAGGCCAGCTTGCGCTGCAGCCTCACCAGGGCGCGGTCGATCGCGTCGCGCGCCGTATCGTTGACTGTACCCGAAACCACCCGATAGACGATCCGCCCATCATCCAGCGAATAGGCCACCGTCGCCATGCCGTCGTTGAAACTGGCAAGGTAGAGCGCCGGCTTGCGCTGGATGAGGGCGAGATCGTCCGCTCGGGGAACCAGACTCTCTCTCATGAAGTAGGCGCCGATCATGTTCGGCGACATCGCGGTGGGCTCCGATCCGGAATCGCTTGCCCAGCCCGCGCCGGCCGAAGCCGCAGCGCACAGGACAAGTCCCACCTGCAATGCTGTCAGGAATCGCTTCATGACACCATCCTCTTCCCTGGCGGCTCCATCATCGCGGGCCGCCTCTCTTGTCCTGGAGACATAACATCCGCCCCGGAGAATCGGAAGCGGTCATTGGCGCAAACCCGCAGAAATCCGTTATTTTGCGCTGCGACAGAAAGATATGGCACCCGCGAACACCGCGCTGGAACCCGCCCTGTGCCGCCCCGCGCAGGCCCGACATGCCCTGCCCCCGCCCCGGCGGCCGGTTCCTCGTCGATCACGGACAGGATCGCGCTTGTGAAGGCCTGCCTCGGCGCGATAGCTTCCGCCCCACGGCCCGGCCTGGAGGCGATTCGATGCTGCACCCGCTAACGTCGATTTCCTCCGCGCGGATGCGGTCCAGCGCACCGGCGCGGCGTCTCGGCCGTTCCTGCACACCGAACCGGGCCCCCATCCAGCGAATCGGGAACAGGGCGCGCCGCCCTTGCGTTTGCCCGTCGCGCCCGAACCCCATTCGACCAAGTTCAGGCTGAAAGATTCCATCCCCAAGCACGCACGATCCTCATGAAAGGAAATCCGGCATGACGACCAATTCCGCCTCCGCACGCTATTCTGGCCTCGGCAAGGAAGGCAAAGGCGCCATCAGCACCCGTTCCGGGGTGTTGAGCGACCAGCCCTACGGCTTCGGCACGCGCTTCGAAGGCCAGCCCGGTACCAATCCGGAAGAACTGATCGCCGCCGCCCATGCCGCCTGCTTCACCATGGCCACCAGCTTCGCGCTGGCCAAGGCGGGCTTCTCGGACGGCACGCTGGACACCCAGTGCACCGTGACGCTGGACAGCGCTGACGGCGGCTTCGCCGTCACCAAGTCCGCGCTTACCCTGAAGGCCAGCGTGCCGGGCATCAGCGCCGAGGACTTCGAGAAGCTGGCCGACGAAGCCAAGGCCGGTTGCCCCATCTCCAAGCTGCTCAATTGCGAGATCACGCTCGAAAAGTCGCTGGAGGGCTAGGAAAGCCGCGTGGCGCCTGCCATGGCGCTTGCCTTGAGGATGGCGGGCCCGTCCTGATGGAAAGGACGACCATGGCAGGCGACAACGAAGACTACGTCTATGACGAGGACAGCGGCGAATGGATGCCCGCGTCCGAACTGGCGAACAAGCGCGCCGCCGAGAGCAGCGTCGAAGTGCGCGATGCCGTGGGCAATGTGCTGGCCGATGGTGACCAGGTTACCCTTATCAAGGACCTTGAGGTCAAAGGCGCCGGGCAGACGCTCAAGCAGGGCACGCTCATCAAGTCGATCCGCCTGACCGGCGACCCGCAGGAGATCGACTGCAAGTATCCCGGCATCAAGGGCCTGGTCCTGCGCGCGGAATTCGTCCGCAAGCGCTGACCGTCAAGGGAACGGCAGCAAGGCCCCGACGTTTAGCTCATCGGACGGGGGCGAGCGGAGATCCGCATTGCCGATGAAGATCAATGTCATGGGCGCCGTTGCCGGCGCCATCGCTTTCGGAGCCTTGGCCGGAGCATGCCTGCCGGCGGGTTCGGAAGGCGATACGAAGGCAGAGAACGCCTATACGGCCAAGCGGAAGCAGCACCTCGCCGCGACCCGGCCGCAAGAGCCTCAGCGGCTTTCCGTTGCCGACACCTCAGGCCCGCTGGGCCGCTGACGGTCCGTCCAGGCACAACCCTGCCTGGTTTCGTCGCCCAGTTTCAGCATCGCGGTGTAAGGATATGTCTGATCCGACATGCCATCGGTGCATGTGCCCGGCCCGATCGCGAGCGTCAGCAAAGCGCCCTTGCGCTCGCCGCTGAAGGACAGGCCGCCCCGCCCGGCGAACCGGCTTACGGCGATCGCCTCACCCTTCGCATTTTCAGGCGTAGTATAAGTCAGGCGCTCTCCCACGACATCCCCGCCCCAGAACGGCTCGGTACCCACGAAGCGGATGCGCTCGCCTGAACCGATCTCGTGAAACGGGGCATGGTCCTGGGCATCGCCGGGCACGTTTTTGGCGCCGCTGTGGCAGGCCGAAAGCACCATGACGGCGGCAAGCGCCAGGGCGGCACGGCTCAGCGGAGCGTCGGATCGCAGTTCCATGACCATGGCCTAGTCCGCGCGCGCAAAACGCGCAATCGCCAGATGAGGCCGCCCCTCTGCTCATCGCCGCGCTCGGGCGATTCGCCTGAAAGAGAACGCCGGTCTCTCCGCTGACGGTGAAATTTTGCATGTGCGAAAGTTTTTCCGGGAGTTCCGTTACCGCTAACATGCTCGTTTGCCGCAGATTTCCGGACAATTGCGGTTTCTGCAACACCAGTGGCAAGTAATTCCATTGCGACAGCGGTGTCAAAAAACCATGTTGCACTGCAACAAGATAAGGGGTGCCCAAGGCAATCTCCTATCGTTCAGACTAAGGATTTTGCCATGCTGAAGACCGTTTTCGCTGTTGGCGCCGCTCTCGTCGCCGTTGCCACCACTGCCGCTCACGCTGAAGATTCGCGCGATTTCTCGCACGACGGCGTGCACTACAACTACACCACCGAGCAGAAGGGCAAGGTTACCGTGATCGAAGGTACCGCTTCGGGCCAGGTTCCCTTCCGCCTTTACGTCGCTGGCAACCGCGTCACCGGCACCTACAACTCGCGCAACGTGAACTTCCGCCTCGCCGACGCCAAGGGCGCTCTGGCCGGCGCCGCTGCGCAGTAAGGGTTCGTCCCTGAGACAGAAAAGGGCGCCGTTCCAATCGGAACGGCGCCCTTTTTGTTGCCCGCGTGGTATGTCGCAGGGTGTTTCGTCAGGCGCCGGTTCAGTGCCGCTTCTGAAGTACGTCTTCGTGCCGCACGAACCGTATCTCCAGATCGCCGCCCGGGACAAAGCCGTGTTTTTCGACGATGGCCGCACGCATGTCGGCAATGGCCCCGGCGTCGGTGCCCGGCGGTACCTGGTAGCGCGCCAGCACCATGCCCTCTTCCACGTCCACCACGCTGAAGTGGCTGGCGATGCACGAGGCGGCCAGGGCATCGAGATCGAGGCCATCGGCAAGGTTCCAGGTCTTACCCTCCCGCGAACGGATACGCTTGCGGCAATAGCGGCAAGTGCAGACCAGCGTGCCGTCATCGTCCCGCTCACGCCGACCATCCGGCTCGTGCACGCGCGTGAACCAGCAGGGCGTGAGCGAATAGGCGTCTGACCGTTTCGTAAACATGCGTTCACCATCTCATCCGGTCGTGAACGGTTGCTTGCCAGAGGCATGGGTATATTCCCCGAAGCATTCACCTCGCCGACATGGGACCTCGGTTAGTCCTATATGAGGTAGGTGGGCTGGCGTGATGTGGAGTTGAAATGGGTTTCGCAAAGTGGTTCGTGGTGCTGGCTGCCGGTGGAATCGGCGCCGGCGTGGTCGTGGCGGGCATGACCACGGGCAAGATCACGAAGTATCCCGATCGTTACGCGCTGTCGGGCGAGCATCGGCCTGCCGCCCGTGAAGACCGGCGATCCGGCTATGCCGATCGGGAGCAGGAGGACTATGCCCTGCCAGATGAGGGCTATGCGGACGAAGGCTATGCGGACGACGCCTCTGGCGGAAACCGGCCCGGCTATGGACCGCCACGCGGGCGCATGGTGATCCTGGACGGCCCGGGCTGGGCTGACGACGACAGCCCCGGTTACGCCCGCCCGTGGCGCGACGACCGCGGCAGCGATCGCTACGGCAACCGGGACGAGCGCGGCGCCCCATTCCCGGAGCGCGGCGAACGCCCGTACATGGCCCCGCCCCGTGCCTATCCGCCCTCCGAACAGCGCCTCTACCAAGCGGGACCGCGCAGCTATGCGCCGCAGCCCGCCGCGCCTCAGACCCGGACTTCAGGCCCGGCGCCACGGGATTCAGCCGCCGATTCCGCAGCCCGCGCCGCTGGCGCCGCGGCGGACGTCCTGGCTGCCGAGCGCGAGGGCGCCTGAACGGTCAGGCCAGGGTGAGGAAGACTTCCGCCTCGATCACCCACTGCCCGCCCAGTTCGCGCCACTTGGCAAAGTAAGTGCCCGAAGCAGTAAGCACGTCCGAGGTGCTGTCTATCCCTTCCCAGCGCCCGTGCTCCATCGCGATCGGCTCGACCGGGGAGAGCACGACCTCACGGGTCGTGCGGGTGTAGATCAGCCGCGCCGGACCGGAAAATTCGCGCCGCCACACTTTCACCTGGCCCATGCGCCCCTGAATCAGCGCGCTATCGGTCCCGGTGACCATGACGCAGTCGCGCGCGAGAATCGGGGCGATGGCCGCAGCGTCGCCTTCGGCAATCGCGCGGTTGAAAGCCGCCCGGCGCGCGCGGATGGACAGTTCCGCCCCGCTCATGCCTGCCCCTCGGGCCGCACCGGGTTCACAGCCCGCGCACCGACAACGGTGTTCCAGCGCCGTACCGTCCAGCGCTGGACGATCCCGGACGTGACGTAAGGGTCCGCCCGGGCGAAGGCCTCTGCGCCCTCCGGCCCCTCGCCCGCGAAAAGCAGGAGAGCCGTGTCGACGGGATCCTCCACCGCCCCGCCCAGAACCAGTCCGCCGCTCTCCGCCGCATCCCAGGCCAGTGCGAGATGCGCGTCACGAAACGCCGGGCGCCGCTCCAGATAATCGGGCGCGAGGTGATAGGTCAGAAGGTAGTGGTTCATCGCGAGGCTCTCGTGCTTCGAAGTGTGACCATCCGCATTACACGAAATGCGCCGGATGTGTCGCCTCGCCCGCATTCGCACACTTCAGCGCACCAGGCCGTGAAGCGGAAAGGGGGGCATTCGCGGCCCGTTCTAGCGGCGGTTCCGGTTCAGGGTCCTATCGATCAATCCGTAGTGCAGGATTTGAATCGCGACGAAAGTGGCAGCCATCAGCATTGTCACCGGCAGGAGCATGCTTTCCTGCCCGGGCCTTGGCCTGACGTCCAGGAAAGTCAGCACCGTGATGACCGCCAACACACCGATCCCCAAAGCCGGAACGAGGCAGAGCGCGAGCACGCGAGGGGCGGTCCAATTTACGGTTCCGGCAAGCGACCATTGCATCGGCAACCGCTCGTGATGCCGAAAGCGGGCATTGGCCCGTACCGACAGCCAGGCAGAAACAACTGCAAAAACGAAGGTTATGCCAAGCACGATCATCGTCGTCAGAAGATCATGTCCAGCCATCTTCTTCTATCAGGAACATCCCTCGACATAGCCCAGCACCGGCATCATGCCGACGTGGACCATCTTGACCTTGCCGTCCTGCCCGATCTCGAAGCGAAGGGCCGGATCCCCGCTCCTGGCATTGGGTGCGGTGAGGTATTTGGCCGGCGCGGCCTCGTATTTGTGCGGTTCCTCACGGAAGCCGGCGAACCACTTCTTCACGTCCGCCTCGGTGGAGCCGACGCCGACCCCCTCCACGAGCTTGACCTGCGACCGCTGCCCAAGCGTGATCCGCTGCACTTTGCCTTTCTCGACTATGGCGTAAACGCCCGGGTAGTCCGGTGAAGTGACCGTACGGCAAGCATCCGATGCCTGCGCACCGCGCTCCGCCCACGATGAGCCTGAGGGCACCGCCTGCCCCAGCCGCAAATCACCCAGCCCTTCCAGCGCCAGCACCTTGGGGTTGGCAGCCGGCCCGGCAGTCCCCGATGGCATCTCCGTAGCCGGGACCTCGGACGCCGGCGCGGCTCCCTCGGACCCGGACATGGCCTCTTCCGGCATGGCCGAGGACGTCGCAGCCTCGCCAGCCTGATCGGGCGCCTTCGCAGGCTCGGACGAACAGGCCGCAAGTGCAAGGGCCAGGATCGATGCAGTGAGGAGATTCTTCATGGCAGCAAAAACGAAAAGCGGCAGGGGAAGTTCCGAAGGACAGGATCTGGAGCGCTTCTCCGTCGCTTCACCTAACCGGATTTCTCGCAGATAATGCCGATGCGAGGTTCCTTCACCGCGCCGGGCTGGGTCAGCGTGATCCCGGTTCAGGATGATCGGAATTTCATGGATAACGCCGTCAGTCCGTTCCCAACTTCTCGATCAGCGCCATTGCCGCGGCGGGCGCTCGTTCTTTGGCGCCGTTGATGAAGAACAGGAAGACGTCCTTGCCGGATTTCGACCAATCCTGCGCGCGCTTTGCCCATTGCGTGAGTTGGGCGGAGGGGTAGCCCTGCTCAAGGTCCGACTGCGCGTTCTGGAGGCGGGCGTAGATGAAGGGGCTGTTCTCGGCCGCGTCTTCGAAGGCGGGGTATTTGGCGCTGTCGGCGAGAATGACCGCGACGCCGGCCTTGCGGGCGAGGTCCAGGAAAGCCGGATCGCTGAAACTCTCGTGCCGGGGCTCGATGGCGTGGCGCAGGACCAGCCCTTCCTGCTTTGCCGGCAGCAGGGCGAAGAAGGCGGCGATCTCGTCGGGGTCGAACTGCTTGGTCGCGGCGAGTTGCCAGTTGATCGGCCCCAGCCTGTCGCCAAGCTCGACCAGGCCCTGCTCGACGAAGTTGGTGACGCTTTCGCCTGCTTCAGCCAGGTTCTTGCGGTTGGTGCAGTAGCGCGAGCCCTTGAGCGCGAATTTGAACCCGTCCGGCACGGTATCGCGCCACTTGGCGAAGCTGGCCGGCTTCTGGCGGCCGTAGAAGGTGGCGTTGATCTCGGTGCCGGTGAGGTGCTGGCCGACATATTCCAGCTCGCGGGCCTTGGACACGCCTTTGGGATAGAAGGTTTCCCGCCAGGGGTCGTAGCTCCAGCCGCCGATGCCGACGTGCACTTCGCCCGGCCCCCTGGCGCTCATCAGGCCTTCTTTCGCGAAAGGCGGCGGCGATTGGCGGTAACGCGCTTGCGATAGTGGCGCACGGCCTTGTGCGCGGTCTGTTCCGGAGAGGCCAGACCGCCGGTCGCCAACTTCATCGCCAGTTCGGCATTGGCCTGGAGCTTTTCAGTGACCATCAGCATGTTTTCGCGGTTGCTGCCCCGCCCGGTCATCATGTCGGTGGTACGCATTCCCATGACCATCATGGATTCGGCCCAGAGCCAGTAGCTGTCATGGGCGAGCTTCATCCAGTCGCCATTGGAATTGCGGGGCATTCGGGAACCCTTCGAGATGGAAATCGATGGTAGCAGCGCAATCGATTCCTGCGAAGGGGAATTGCTGAGGCCGAAATGGGCCGTCGTCCCGGGCCGGGCCCGGGACGGCGTTATCTCCAACCGGCTTCGATATCGCTCAGTCGTGTTCGCGGTCTCCCGCCCCCATGTAGAGTTCGCTGCCGGTTTCCCGGAACACCTTGCTCATTTCGGCCATGCCCGCCTCGGCCTCGGAAATGGCGAGCTTGCCGCCTTCTTCCGCCGCGATGAAGCCGGTCGAGGGCTGGTTCTGCTTCGCCGCGAAATCGCGCACCTCCTGGCTGATCTTCATCGAGCAGAACTTCGGCCCGCACATCGAGCAGAAATGCGCGGACTTGGCGCCTTCGGCCGGAAGCGTCTGGTCGTGGTACTGCTCCGCCGTGTCGGGATCGAGGCTGAGGTTGAACTGGTCGCGCCAGCGGAACTCGAACCGGGCGCGGCTGAGGGCATCGTCGCGGACCTTGGCGGCGGGGTGGCCTTTCGCGAGATCGGCGGCGTGGGCTGCCAGCTTGTAGGTGACGACGCCGACTTTCACGTCATCGCGGTCCGGCAGGCCGAGATGCTCCTTGGGCGTGACGTAGCAAAGCATCGCCGTGCCGTACCAGCCGATCATGGCCGCGCCGATGCCGCTGGTGATGTGGTCGTAGCCCGGCGCGATATCGGTGACGAGCGGCCCGAGGGTGTAGAACGGCGCTTCGCCGCAAGCCTCAAGCTGCTTGTCCATGTTCTCCTTCACCTTGTGCATCGGCACATGGCCCGGCCCCTCGATCATCACCTGCACGTCCTGCGCCCACGCCCGCTTCGTCAGTTCGCCCAGGGTATAGAGTTCGGCGAACTGCGCCTCGTCATTGGCGTCGGCGATGGAGCCGGGGCGTAGGCCATCACCCAGCGAATAGGCGACGTCGTAGGCCTTCATGATCTCGGTGATTTCGTCGAAGCGTTCGTAGAGGAACGATTCGCGGTGATGGGCGAGGCACCACTTGGCCATGATCGAGCCGCCCCGGCTGACGATGCCGGTCACGCGCTTGGCGGCGAGCGGCACGAAGGGCAGGCGCACGCCGGCGTGGATGGTGAAGTAGTCCACGCCCTGCTCGGCCTGTTCGATCAGGGTGTCGCGGAAGACCTCCCAGGTCAGATCCTCGGCAATGCCGCCGACTTTCTCCAGCGCCTGATAGATCGGTACGGTGCCGATCGGCACGGGGGAGTTGCGGATGATCCATTCGCGGGTGTCGTGGATGTTGCGGCCGGTGGAAAGGTCCATCACCGTGTCCGCGCCCCAGCGGATCGACCAGACCATCTTGTCCACCTCGCTCGCCACGTCGGAGGCCACGGCGGAGTTGCCGATATTGGCGTTGATCTTAACCAGGAAATTGCGGCCGATCGCCATCGGCTCGCTCTCGGGATGGTTGATGTTGGAGGGGATGATCGCCCGGCCGCGCGCCACTTCCTCACGCACGAACTCCGGCGTCACGTAATCCGGGATAGCGGCACCCCAGTCCTGCCCGTCGCGCGCATATTCCTTCAGCATCGCGCGGCCGAGGTTCTCGCGCTCGGCCACGTATTCCATCTCCGGCGTGATGATCCCGGCCCTGGCGTAGTGCATCTGGCTGACGTTCTTGCCCGGCTTGGCGCGCAGCGGGCGCTTGACCACGTTGGGGAAGGCCGGGACGCCGCCCGAGCGGTCCGGGCCGAGCTGGCCGTTGTCCTCCGGCTTTACCGCGCGGGCTGCGTAGTCCTCCACATCGCCGCGGGCGAGTATCCACTCGCGGCGTTTGGCAGCGAGACCCGCTGCGATGTCGATGTTCACCTCTGGATCGGTGTAGGGACCGGAGGTGTCGTAGACACGCACCGGCGCCTCGCCCGATCCCGGCTCCAGATGAATTTCCCGCATGGCAACGCCAAGCGGCGCAACATGGATCTTCTTAGACCCGCGAATGGGCCCGGTGGTAACATCAAAGTGCCCTCCCGGGAGGGGGATTTCCAGTGTGGAATTGATGTCGGCCATAAGCGATTTTCCTAGGGCTTATGGACGAAAGAAAGGTCGCGACAGATGAGTCCTGTGGCCCGCCCTTCCCTCCGCCCGTGTTAACGGGTTCAGGTTCAACGGGTCGGGCAGCGTGACCTGCCCCTCTCAGCCATTTGTTTCCTTCCGGCTTTCGCAAAACGAAAACCTTGGGCACAAGCTCCCCGGGGATGGGCGGACGATAGACGGGGCGATCCCGTCCGTCTAGGCCGACCGGCGACATGCCGATCATCTATCGCCTCGACGCACCCGCCCGCGATGTCGCCCGTGCCATGGGCGCCGCAGCCGGGGAGGACCCGTGGCGCGGCGGCCCGGTTTCGGGCGGCGGGTTCGCGCCGGTGGTGACGATGGGGCGCGAATTCGTGGCCGGACCCCGGCCGGAGCAACGCCAGCCGCGCCGCATGGTGCCGCGCCTCTGGGGTGTGCCGCCCCCGCCCGCCGCCTTTGGCGAGCGTCGCCACGGCATCCTCACCGTGCGCAATCTGGAAAGCCCGTTCTGGATCGGCAACTTGCGCAACAGCGAGTTCCGCTGCCTGGTGCCCGCCACTGCGTTCATGGAATGGGGCAAGGTGGACCCGCGCGACGGCAAGCGCCGCCAGAACTGGTTCGGCGCTGCCGACCAGCCGATCTTCGCGATGGCCGCTGTGTGGAAGGACAGCGAAGTGCCCAGCTTCGCCCTGCTCTCGTGCGAGGCCAATGCTGCGCTGCGGGCCGAGGGCCGGGACGCGATGCCGGTGATCCTCCCGCCCGAAGCGCAAGATCTCTGGCTGCGGGGGGACTGGAAGCGCGCGGCGGCGCTGGTGGTGCCCTATTCATCCTCGCTCACGACACTGCGCGTGGCGGGCGCCTGAGAACGGGCCCAGAAAAAAGGCTGGACAAGAAAAACCCGGGCCACCGCAAAGACGGCCCGGGTCACTCCCTGCGAAGAATCGCGGATTACAGGATTACTTGAACCGGATACCGACGCCGCCCATCACGCGCTGGCGTGCCGAGTGGCCGTGGTAGTCCGAATAGACGTACTGCGCATTGACGTAGACCGGCAGGCGTCCCTGGGTGAGCGTGTATTCCACGCCGCCGCCGACCTGATAGCCGTCCGCCTTGTAGTGATCGTAGACGAGGGTGTCGCCGGTCGGGCCGTCGATGCGGCGGCGCTGTTCGCCGTTGACGTAGCCGCCCTTGGCGAAGACCAGCAGCTGCGGGGTGGCGAGGTAGCCGGCGCGCACGGCGGCGCCCCATTCCTCGAAGCCCTTGTGGCAGATGCTGTTGCCGTCGGCCAGGCCGGTGCAGTTCTCATTGCCGTTGCCGGGGCGCCAGTAGCTGCCTTCGGCGCCGATCACGAAGCGGTCGCCCAGGGTGCCGTCGAAGCCGACGGTGCCGCCGTAACCGAACTTGTCGTTATGATTGCCTTCGGACTGGAAGCGATCGCCGCCGGCATTGGCTTCTACGCGGATACCGCGGAAACTCGTGCCGTTCGAAGCGACTTCCGAACCTTCCTGCGCGAACGCAGGCTGCGCGGCGATCCCCGCCGCGAAAAGCGCGGCGATCGTGGTGGCTTTGATATTCATAATAGGTCCTTGAAGTAGGTCGGGGGTCACCGGGAAACGGCGATCCTACGGTCAAAGTTGCCCATTAGGGGTATATCCCGGGCGCAAGTGGGTCGATATGTGACGGCTGCGCAACAGTTCCACAAAGCGGAATTCCGGACATTTTCCGGCCGGTTGCCTGCATTTCCGCGGGTCTGGAGCCCATTGATCGTCGGGATCGCGGTTTCGCGCCAAATGGTCGCCGAACTTATTTTGCCTTGGCCGGGAACCGGTCTCTCCGTCCGGCGCCCGTGTGTTCGGGCGTTGGAGGTGGGGTGAGGATGCAGGAAAAAGCGCGCCCCTCCCCCCTCCCCCTTCGTCATTGCGAGCGTAGCGAAGCAATCCAGAGCGGCTCTGCGCGACTCTGGATTGCTTCGCTACGCTCGCAATGACGAAAGGTTGGGGAGAGAAACACGTCGTCCCGGACTTGATCCGGGACGACGCCTTCTTCAACGCCTTCTTCAAATCAGCATTCAGCGCCTGTGCTTCAGCCCAGCAGTTCGGCCATCTCTACCACGCGCTTCTCGCGGGCGCTGAGTTCCGCCGCCGCGCCGATGGCCACGGCCATCAGGCCGTCGCGCGCGGTCACCTGCACTTCGCCCTCGCCGCGAACCGCGCGGGCGAAGGCCTCGTGCTGGTAGAAGGTCGCGCCGTGGTGCGAGCCGGCATCCATCGCCGCCTCGTCCACCGCGACGTGCCAGCGCTCGACCGCCTTCGGACCGGGCCAGGGCACGCGCGGCGACCAGACGAGATCGCCCGGCGGGATCAGGACGTCGAGGCGGCCCTTGTCGCCCGTCGCGCTCATCTCTTCCTGATGCTCGGCGCCCTCGGCGAACATGCAGAGGTCGAGCAGCGCGCGGCTGCCGTCCGCGAAATCGACCGTGGTGAAGCTGTTGTCGATGATGTCGGGCTGGCGGCCCTGATAGCGCTCATCCACGTGGTTCACGTCCATCGCGCCCGAGCAGTAGACGCGCACCGGCTCCGAACGGGTGATCAGGCGCATGAGGTCGAAGAAGTGGCAGCACTTCTCCACCATGGTGCCGCCGGTGTTGACCGAGAAACGGTTCCAGTCGCGCACTTTCACCAGGAACGGGAAGCGATGCTCGCGGATGGAGAGCATCTGCAGGCGGCCGACCTTGCCGCCATGAATCTCGTCGATGAAGGCCTTGGCGGGCGGACTGAAGCGGTATTCCATGCCCGTCCAGAACGGCGCTTTGCGGGCCTCGGCGCGCTCCATCACCCAGCGGGCGTCTTCCATCGTCGTGCAGAGCGGCTTTTCGCAGAGGATCGCCGCGTCGCTGTCCAGCAGCGGCTCCAGCACCGCACGGTGCGTGAAATTGGGCGAGACGACCACCACGGCATCGAGCCCGGCATTGGCGATCATGCTGGCGCTGTCGGCATATTCGGCCACGCCCTCGGCCTTCTCGCCCAGGGCATCCCTGGCCCAGCCGAGCGAGGTCGGCTCGGGATCGGCGATGGCGACCACTTCGGCGCCTTCGAGGATCTTGAGATTGTGGATGTGCTCGACACCCATCATCCCGGTTCCGACAATTCCGTAACGCAGCGTATCTACCATTTCGCAACTCCGTGTGCCATGTGGCGATCCATGACCTCCCCATCGACGATGCGCCTATCGGCCCAACCCGTCCCGCTCGGCAAGAGCGGAATTTCCGTTTTCCCGATTGCCTGGGGCATGTGGCGGCTCGCCCGACCCGACGGTAACGACGACATCGGCGCCATCGGCGCCCGCATCGAGGCGGCGCTTGAGGCAGGCGTGACCCTGTTCGACACTGCCGACATCTACGGCTGCGACGCCGCGCTCGGCTTCGGCGGCGCGGAACTGCTGCTCGGCAAGGCGCTGGCCGCCCGCCCGGACCTGCGCGACCGGATGACCATCGCCACCAAGGGCGGCATCGTCCTGGGCGTGCCCTACGATTCGAGCCCGGACTACCTGAACAAGGCGCTTGCAGCCTCGCTCGAACGCCTCGGCCTGCCGTCGGTCGAACTCTACCAGATCCACCGCCGCGACTTCCTGGCCCACCCGCGCGACGTGGCCGAAACCCTCGCCGCCATGGTCGAGAGCGGCAAGGTCAAGGCCATCGGCGTTTCCAACTACAGCCCGGCCGAATTCGACGCGCTCCAGGCCTACCTGCCCTTCCCCATCGTCTCGACCCAGCCCGAGTTCTCGGCCGCGCGCTATGCGCCGCTCTATGACGGCACGCTCGACCAGGCGATGGCCCGCGACGTGGCGGTGCTGGCATGGTCGCCGCTGGGCGGCGGACGCCTTGCCGCCGGTTCGCAAGACCCCGTCGCGAAGCTGATCGCCGCGCAAGGCGCGCGTTACGGCACCGATGCTGCCGCCGCCGCACTGTCGTGGATCATGGCCCACCCCTCGCGCGCGATTCCCATCGTCGGCTCGCAGACCCCCGAGCGCATCCTCGCCTCGCGTGATGCGCTGAAGGTCGAATGGACCGCGCCGGAATGGTATGCCGTGCTGGAAGCCTCGATGGGAGCGCGCCTGCCGTGAGCGCGCTGTCCCCTTGCGAAATCAGCTGGTTTTCGGCGCTCTGCGACGATGACTATGAATTCCTCGGCCAGCCGGACCCGATGCTACGCTCCAGCTGGGAGCATTGCCGCAACATCGTGATGGCCGCCGAGGAAGGCGGTTTCGACAATGTGCTGCTGCCCTCCGGCTATGCGCTCGGCATCGACACCACCGCCTTTGCCGCCGCCATCGCCGCCGAAGTCCGCCGCATCAAGCTGCTGATGGCCGTGCGCATCGGTGAGATGTGGCCCGCGCAACTTGCCCGACAGATCGCCACCATCGACCAGATCCTGGGTGGCCGCGAGGGCGGCGGCCGCCTGAACATCAATATCATCTCCAGCGAGATGCCCGGCGAAACGCTCGACGGCCCCGCCCGCTACGAACGCACCACCGAGGCCATCGAGATCCTGCGCACCCTGCTCTCGGGCCGGTCGCTCGACCATCAGGGCCGGTTCTGGAACCTGAAGCTGGATGCGCCGCGCATGATCGCACCTGGTTCGAAGTGCCCGCCGCTCTACTTCGGCGGCCTTTCCGAACCCGCCCGAGAAGTGGCCGCCAAGGGCTGTGACGTCTACCTGATGTGGCCGGACCGCATGGAAGCGGTGAAGGAAACCATCGCCGACATGCGCGCCCGCGCCGCGAAATACGGCCGCGCCATGCGCTTCGGCTACCGCGTCCACGTCATCGTGCGCGAGACCGAAGTGGAAGCCCGCGGCGCGGCCGACCGCCTGCTCTCCCGCCTCGATGCGGCAGAGGGCGCGGCGATCCGCGCGCGTTCGCTCGACTCCCAGTCGGTCGGCGTACAGGCACAGGCCGCGCTGCGCGAGACCGCCAGCGACGACGGCTATGCCGAGGACAACCTCTGGACCGGCATCGGCCGCGCCCGCTCGGGCTGCGGCGCGGCGATCGTCGGCGATCCGGATCAGGTGCTGGCGAAACTCCAAGCCTATCGCGAGGCGGGGATCGATGCCTTCATCCTCTCCGGCTACCCCCATGCGCGCGAGGCGGACCTGTTCGCGCGGCATGTGCTGCCCCGGATCGATCACGGGCCGCTGGTTTTTTAACCTCAATACCCCAGCCAACCTTCGTCATTGCGAGCGCAGCGAAGCAATCCAGAGCGGTTCCGCGCCGCTCTGGATTGCCGCGTCGGCTTCGCCTCCTCGCAATGACGAGTGTTGGGAGAGCAAAAGAGGCCGGGACGGAACATTGACTGCGTCGGCAACGTACAAGCTGCGCCGCAAGGAGCGCACGACGCATAGGCGGCGCACAGCATCGACATTCCGAGGGTCTGGCCGAGGGTCTGGGGGATCATCCCCCAGGACTTCTCTTCCCTCTCCGCCCTAGAATTTCTTGTTCGCCCCTGCTCTCCCCCATCGCTAGACGATCCGGGATGCAGATTTTCCCCAAAGCCCGGACGTGCCGCGCATGACCCTGTCCCCGCGCCGCCGCTGGCTGCTGTTCGCTCTCGCGCTGACGGCGGGCGTGCTCAATCTCGTGGATCGCCAGATTATCTCGGTACTGAAGCCGACGATCGCCGCCGATCTCGGCTGGAGCGACGACGACTACGGCACCCTGGCCGCCTGGTTCCAGGCCGGCGCGGCGTTCGGCTTCCTCGCGGCGGGGTGGCTGGTGGACCGGCTGGGCGCGAAATGGGCCAATGCGGCGGGCGTGGCGGCATGGTCGCTGGCGGCGATGACTCATGGCTGGGCGCACAGTTTCAGCCAGTTCGTGCTCTGCCGCGTCGGGCTGGGCGCCACGGAATCGATGGGCACACCCGCCGGTGTGAAGACCATCGCCACGATCTTCCCGCCGAACCTGCGCTCTCTGGGCTTCGGGCTTTCGAATGCGATGAACAGCCTTGGCGCGATCCTGGCGCCGCTGGCGATCCCGGTGGTGGCGGCGGTCTGGGGCTGGCGCGCCGCCTTCGTGCTGGCGGGCGTGGTCGGCCTGTTCTGGGTCGCGGCCTGGCTCCTGGCGTCGCGCGGGGTGGACTTCGGCGACCGCCAGCCTTCCGCCACGGGCAACCTGATTTCAGGCGACAAGCTGTTCCTGAAGGAAGGGCGTACCTGGACCATCGCGCTGGCCAAAGTGCTGTCGGACGCAACCTGGTGGCTGATGCTGTTCTGGATGCCGGACTACTTCAACCGGCAGTTCGGCCTCTCCGGCACCGAGCTGGGGCCGCCGCTGGCCCTGGCCTATTGCGGCTCGGCAGCGGGCTCGCTGATCTCGGGCTTCGCGGCCAACCGCCTGCTTTCCAGCGGCTGGAGCGCCAACCGCACGCGCAAGACGCTGATGCTGATTTCCGCGCTCTGCGTGGTGCCGGTGCCGCTGGCGCTTTACGTCGATGGCTACTGGCCCGCCGTCGGCCTGATGGCGCTGACCCTGGCCGGGCACCAGGGCTTCTCGACCAACCTGTTCGGCCTGATCGCCGACGTGACCCCGCGCCACAAAGTCGGCCGCGTGACCGGCTTCGGCGCGTTCTGCGGCAACCTCGGCGGCACGGCGATCAGCAAGATCGCCGGTCTCGTGCTGGCGGCGGGGCTGGGCTACGGTCCGCTCTTCGGTTTTGCTGCGGTTTCCTACCTGCTTGCACTCGGCTGGATTCAGCTCACCATGCCCCGGATTGTCCCGGCAGAGGACACCACCTCGTCCCACGCATAGGGCGACTAAAGGAAAACTATCTTTCTCAACCAAAACGGTTGACTATAGATCCGCGCGACCAAGGGAGATCCGAATGACCATGACCTCGCTCCGCGCCGCCCGCACCCTGCTGCTGGCCTCCGCGGTACTGTTCCCGGCCGCCGCTTATGCCGACGATGCACCGGACACCGCGTCCGGCGAGATCGTCGTGACCGCGCGCTACCGCGACGAATCGCTGCAGCAGGTGCCGATCGCCATTACCGCCGTCAGCGGCGCATCGCTGAATGACCGCGCGATCCACAACCTCCAGGACCTGAGCGCCACGGTGCCTTCGGTCGACTTCCGCAACGGCGCATCCAACAAGGACCGCACGGTCTTCATCCGCGGCGTCGGCACCATCAGCACCTCGCCGGGTGTGGAATCCTCGGTCTCCACCGTGCTCGACGGCGTCGTGCTGACCCGCCCGGGCCAGGCCACGCTGGACGTGGGCGAAGTCTCGCGCATCGAAGTGCTGCGCGGCCCGCAGGGCACGCTGTTCGGCAAGAACGCCTCGGCCGGCGTCATCAGCGTCGTCACCGCGGCCCCGTCGCAGGAATTCCACGCCTACGCCGAAGGTTCGGCCACGACCGATGAGGAATACCGCATCAAGGCGGGCGTCACCGGCGGCCTTGCCCCGAACGTCTCCGCGCGGATCGACGGCCTATACGCCAATTACGACGGCAACGTTCGCAACGTCACCACCGGCAACGAGGTCAACGGCTACGAGCGTTACGGCGCCCGCGCCAAGATCGAAGCCACGCCCACCGACACCCTGAAGCTCACCCTTTCGGGCGACTACCTCTACTCGCACGACACCACCCCGAGCGGCGTCTACCTGCGCACCAGCCAGATCGCCTATCCCACCGGCGCGGTGACCAATTCCCCGGCGCTCGCCTCGTTCCTCGCCGGCCAGGGCATCACCCCCGGCGCCGAGAACCGCGAAGTCAGCACCAACTTCGACACCGACGTGCGCGACAAGAACTACGGCGGCTCGCTGACCGCGGAGTGGGGCCTGGGCGACTACACCGTCACCTCGATCACGGCCTACCGCGAATGGAAGAACCGCCAGCACCAGGACTACGACGCCCTTTCGGAGCTTTCGGCCACTTTCCCCGAAGGCGACGACCGCGGCATCGTGGACAACAAGCAGTTCTCGCAGGAACTGCGGCTGACCTCGCCCAAGGGCAAGTTCATCGACTACGTCGTGGGCGCCTACTACCTCCACGCCAAGACCGACGAAGTCTATTCACGGACGCTCACCCGCCTGATTTCCGGTGCCGAGAACGTGGTGTCGGGCGTGGCGAACTACGGGGTGACCAGCGACAACTACGCCCTGTTCGGTGAGGCCAATTTCAACTTCACCCCCTGGCTGCGTGCCATCGCCGGCTATCGTTCGACCTGGGACGACCTCAGCTACTATCACGTCCGCACGTCGAGCAACGACCCGACCAATTCGGGATCGACCGCGCTCGACGTGGCGGGCATCCGTGCCTACCACAATTCGGCCGGCTCCACCTCGACCCGCGGCGATTCCTATCGCGGCGGCCTCCAGGCGGACTTCCTGCCGAACAACCAGGCCTACTTCACTTATTCGCGCGGCTACAAGGGCCCGGCCTACAACGCCTATTTCAACATGCGCTCGCTCAACGCGACCACGCCGCTGGACGAGATCGCGCTGAAGCCTGAAACTTCGGACTCGTTCGAGGGCGGCATCAAGGGCTCGGCGCTGGGCCACCAGATCACGTATGCGCTGGCAGTCTACTCGACCAAGTTCCACAACTACCAGGCCAACTACAACGACGTGGTCGGCGGCGCGCAAGTCACCCGCCTGATCAACGCCGGAACCGTGCAGACCAAGGGCGTGGAACTCGACTTCGGCCTGCGTCCGATCCCGGGTCTCTCGCTGGACACCTCGGTGGCCTATACCGACGCCAAGGTGCTGAACTTCATCTGCCCCGAAGGCGCGCCGTCCAGCTGCAACATCAACGGCGAAGTCCTGCCGTTCGCGCCGAAGTGGAAGCTCTACAGCAACGCCGCCTACCGCTTCGCCCTGTCGGACGCGATCGACCTCGAAGTGCAGACCGACATCACGCTCAAGAGCCGCACCCAGTACCAGCTGACCGAGACGCCGGGCACGATCCAGCCGGGCTATTACATCTGGAACGGCAGCGTGGCGCTGATCGGCGCGAACGACGGCTGGCAGCTGCGCGGGTTCGTGAAGAACATCACCAACCAGAGCTACTCGAACTTCCTTGCCAACGGCACGCTGGCCGGGATCGTCCGCTACGTCCCGCGTGACGACAAGCGCTATGGCGGGATCATGCTGCGCAAGGAGTTCTGAGGAAAAGGGAGAAGCAGGGGGTCAACACCCCCTGCACCCCCAACACTGTCCAGGTCACGCGGACCAACAGCCTGGTGCGCCCATGGCTGCGTCGGGAGACGTATTGGCTGCGCCGCAGGGAGCGCACGACGGATAGGGTGCGCGCAATGGTGACATTCCGAGGGTCCGGGGGATCATCCCCCGGGTCTTCTCCCTGCCTTAAAGCCCCTCGCCCCCAACCCAGTGCGCATCCGCCAGATAGCGCGCAAGGTTCCACACCTGCCGCCGGATATCCGGCACCGCGACGATCTCCCAGGCCTCACCCTTGGTGACCGGGCCGACCGCAAAGAGCGTGTCCTGCGGCTCGCCGTCGCCATCCCGAACCCGGCCGAGATGATCGACGTCCAGCCCCAGCCGGTGCGCGTCCGAGCGCACTTTGCCCTGGGCCAGCAGGTCCTTCACCAGCGGCGCGCCGCTGCGCAGAAGGTCGCCCTCCGGTCCGGTGCAGTTGATAGTGCGCGATACCTCCAGCCGCACCAGCCGGTCCTCCCCGCGCGGGCGGTACGTCACGGCGACCCCGCTTTCCGTAGGCTCCGCGCCGACCAGCTTGCCCGCGACGAATTCCAGCCGCCCTTCGGCCTCGATCTCGGCAATGCGCCGCGCGACGTCCGGGGCAAGGCGGTGGCGGTGGACATCCCAGTAAGGGCGCAAGTGGCGCAGGAAACGGCGCTGCCCGGCCTCATCGTGGCGGCGCCAGAGATTCTGGGTATGCGGACGCAGCTCGTCCACGGCGGCACGCCAGCCGATGTCCGCCGCGCGCCCGCGAACGCGGGCGATCAGGTGCGATCCGCGCTCTTCGGGCGCTGGCACGTAATCGACCGAGGGCCCCCTTTCGGAATGGGCCTGCGGCTTGAGCCCGCGGCGCGAAAGTGCGGTGATCCGGCCCCGGAAGCCCGCCTTGTCAAGCGAGAGCACCATGTCCGCCGCGGTCAGCCCGGTGCCGATCAGCAGGACGTGGTCGATCTCGTCGATCTTCTCCAGCGTGCCGGGCTGCCAGGGGTCGGTGAAGCGGCGATCCTCGGGGATGAGGGAGAGGACGGGGTGCGGCGAAGGCGGGAAATTTCCCAGCGCCAGCACGAGCGCCCGGGCCTCGATGGAATCCCCATCCGCCATCTCGACGACGACGCGGCCGTCCTCGAACCGGGTCGAACAGGCTTCCCCGTTGACGATCAGGGCGTCCTGCCCGGCATCGGCCAGCGCCCGGATCAGCAATTCGCGCAAATAAAGCCCGTAGGAGAGGCGCGGCACGAAGCGGTTGGCCTGCTCGTCTCCGGCATGGCCGATCCAGCGCAGGAAATTGGCCTGGTCGTCGGGGAAAGCGCTCATGTTGGCGGCGCGGACGTTGAGCAAATGCTCGGGCCAGCGGGTGCCGAAGGCCAGGCCCTTGGCGAGCTGGGCGTCCTTGCGCTCGATCAGGACGACGCGGACGCCGTTGCGCAGGAGATTGATCGCCAGCAGGGTTCCACTGAACCCCGCACCCACGATCGCGACAGGAAGCGCGCCGGTTCCGTTCTGAGTATTCAAGGGCAAGCTCCGTTGGGTATGCAATGTGCCTGTCTAGCGACAGCTGGCGGGTATTATCAACTTAATTGGTTGAGAATGTGACATCCCGGCCCGGAGGATCGACGAGCCGTCCGGTCCCCGCATTTCGCCCTTTCACTCCGGTCCCGCTTGCGGAGAGGCCAGGGGCGCGCCATCTGAACGAGGACAATGTCGCTTGCCACCGATCTTCCCGACCTGCTGACGGCCATTCGTGCCTGCCGCCTCTGCGAGGATCGTCTTCCCCACGCTCCGCGGCCGGTGGTGCAGGCCGCGCCCAGCGCGCGGCTGCTCATCATCGGGCAGGCGCCGGGCAGCAAGGTCCACGCCAGCGGTCACGCCTTCGATGACGACAGCGGCGACCGTCTGCGCGACTGGACCGGGATCGACAGCGCGACATTCTACGATCCCGCGCTCATCGCCCATATGCCGACGGGATTCTGCTATCCGGGCAAGGGTAAAGGCGGCGACCTGCCGCCGCAGCCGGCCTGCGCGCCGCTCTGGCACGCCCGCCTGCTCGCGGCGCTGCCGGGACTTCGGCTCACCCTGCTGGTGGGCCAATACGCGCAGAAGCGCTACCTGCCGCGTGGTTTCGCGCCGAACCTGACAGAGGCCGTGCACCGATGGCGGGATGCGCCGGAGGGACTGTTCCCCCTGCCGCATCCTGCCTGGCGCAGCCGCATGTGGATGGCGCGCAACCCCTGGTTCGAGGCCGAAGTGCTGCCGGACCTGCGCGAACGCGTCCGGCACGCACTGCGCGGCTGAAGGGCGGCCGGACCGCCTCAGAAGGTGTAGGCGATGCCCGCGCCGACGGTCCACTGGTCGGAACTGCCGCGAAGCGACGTATAGGGCGTGTTCTTGCCGTCCTTCAGCATGGCCGAGTAATTGAGCGCTCCGAACAGTGCGAAACCGCCATCGCGCAAGTCGCCCGAGAGGTCGTAGCCGACCAGGGCGCCCAGACCTACCGTGTCCCAGCCGCTTTTCGCTTCGTAGACCGGCAGGCCGGACGCGGCGGACTGCTCGGGCGTCACCGAGTAGTAATAGCGGGCGTAGTCGCCGTCGGCATGGTGCGCGCGGGCGTTCACCGCCACGACCATCGCCTTGCTGACCGGGGTCATGTAGGTCACCTGCGGCTGCCAGACCATGCCGCCGTAAGCGCCGTTGACGTCCCACTTCACATCCGCGGAAACGGTGAGGGAGTCGTAGGGATTGAGCAGGCGATTGACCGTCACGCCCGCCGTTCCGCCCACCTCGATGGCGGCATCGAGCTTGCCGGCGGCGCGCACGACATCGTCCTTGATGCGGCGGTTGCGGTTGAACGACACGCCGAACACCGGACCGGCCGAGAAGTCGATCTTGGAGCCGCGGGTCGAGGGGATGAGGTTGAAGGCAAGGCCGCGGGTACGGGGATTGACCTCGATGCCCTTGTACCGCCCCTGCACCACCGGGATGGGCGAGAAAGTCTCATCGTCCGAACCTTCGTAGCTCGGGCCGTAGAGGGCACCGACGCCGATCGTCAGGTGATCGCGCTCATAGACGTTGTCGGAAGCGTCAGCCTCCTGCGCAAAGGCAGCCGTTGCCGAAAAAGCGGAGATGCAGGCGCCGGAAACGAGAGCGGCGATCAGGGGTATGCGCATGGGAATCCTTGTCAGGTTTCCCCGCGCAACGCCTGCACACCCCTAAGGGTTGCCCCGGAGTACCTCCGGAATGGATTGAAAAAATGGCAAAATATTCGGGAACTTTATCCGACCCGGATCATGCAGCCTGTTGCGGAAGGCTCTGGTCGCCCTCGCCGAGCTGGCGCTGCATGAGGAAGACGTCGAGCCACTTGCCGTGCTTCCACCCCGCCCCGTCCAGCGTCGCAACCGGGCGGAAACCCGCGCGGGCATGAAGCACGACAGAGGCCGGTTCGCTCTCGGCAATGACCGCGAAGGCTTGCCGGAAACCGCGCGTTTCGCACTCTTCGAGCAAGGTGGCGAGCAGGCGTCCGCCGATGCCCCGCCCGATGCAGGCCGGTGCGACGTAGATCGTCGTCTCCACACTGTAGCGATAACCGGCACGCGGGCCGTAGCGATGGGCGAAGCCGAAGCCGATCACGCGGCCCTGCTCGCCTGCCGCGCCGCCTTCGCGCACGACGAGGAATGGATAGCCGGCATCGACGATATCGCGGATCCGGCGCTCGCTTTCCGCAAGGTCAGGCGGCTCCGTCTCGAAAGTTGCGGTACTTTCGAGCACATAGTGTGCATAGATCTCGGTAATGGCTGCGGCATCCTCGATAGAAGCGCTGCAGACGGTCAATTCCTCGGTCATTGTCATCACAATGCCGCAAAGCCCGTGCCCTGCCAAGTTGCGGCAGGCATAACCTGTCCTTAAACGGTACTCCGATGGCCACTTTTTCCTCCGATCTGGCAATTTTGGGCGGCGGCCTCGCCGGATCGCTGATCGCGCTCGCCATGGCGCGGCACAGGCCGGACTTGCGCGTCCTCCTCGTGGAGCGGGAAGACCGGCTGGGCGGGGACCATGTCTGGTCCTTCTTCGAGACCGACGTGACGCCCGCGCACCGCGACCTGGTGGAACCGCTGATCGCCCGGCGCTGGAGCGGCTACGACGTCCACTTTCCCGGCTACTCGCGGATGCTGGCCACGCCTTATGCCAGCGTGACCAGCCAGCGGCTGGACATGATGGTCCGCGCCGCCCTGCCCGCCGAAGCCCTGCTCACTGGCGTTGCCGTGGCCGAAGCCGGCCCGCAGCACGTCGTGCTGGGCGATGGCCGGCGCCTGAATGCCCGGGCGGTGATCGACGCGCGCGGCACTCACGGCTTGCCCCATATGGCAGGGGGCTGGCAGAAGTTCCTTGGCCAGATGCTGCATCTTTCGGTGCCGCACGGCCTGGAACGGCCGGTGGTGATGGATGCCCGCGTCGACCAGCTCGACGGCTATCGTTTCGTCTATTGCCTGCCTTTCGGCGCGCGCGAGGTCTTCGTCGAGGACACCTATTATTCCAGCGACCACCGGCTCGATGCCGCCGCCTTGCGCCAGCGCGTGGGGGATTACGCCCAGGGCATGGGTTGGCATGTCGATTCCGTCACCTATGAGGAGACGGGCGTGCTGCCGGTCATCGCGGGCGGCGATTTCGAGAAGTTCTGGAACTGCGCGCCGGATCCCTCCGTTGCCCGGGCCGGAACGCGCGCCGCACTGCTTAACCCGATGACATCCTATTCCTTTCCCGATGCTGTAAGATTTGCCATGCACCTGACCACTCTCGACAACCTCTCCGGCGACAGCCTAGGAAGGACGAGTCATGCATGGGCCGCAAATCACTGGCGCGGGGGGCGCTTTTACCGGATGTTGACGCGCATGCTGTTCGGGGCCGCGCGCCCGGAGGAACGCCGGGCCGTGCTCGCGCGGTTCTACACCCTTCCCGAAACGCTGATCGAGCGCTTCTACGCGGGCCGTCCCGCCCTGGCCGACATGGCGCGCGTGCTGGCGGGCAAGCCGCCGGTACCGCTGGGCGCGGCGATGGCCAGCCTTGCTGGACGCGGCTATCCGCTGGCGGACCTAGCGCCCGCAACCGAAAGCCGTAACCGATGAAGAAGGCCTGTGTCATCGGCGCCGGCTTCGGCGGTCTCTCCCTTGCCATCCGGCTGCAGACGTCCGGCATCGAAACCACGCTGGTGGAAGCGCGCGACAAAGTGGGCGGCCGCGCCTACGTCTGGGAGCGCGATGGCTTCACCTTCGACGCCGGCCCCACCGTCATCACCGATCCCGATGCCCTGCGCGAACTGTGGACGCTCTCCTCGCAGGACATGGCGGACGACGTCGACCTGATGCCGGTCATGCCGTTCTACCGGCTCAACTGGACCGACGGCGTCACCTTCGACTATTCGAACGACGAAGTGGCCTTGCGCCGCGAGATCGCCCGCGTCGCCCCGCGGGATGCGGCGGGCTACGACGAATTCGTGCGCTACGCCGCCGGGGTCTACCAGGAAGGCTACGTCAAGCTGGGGCACGAGGCCTTCCTCGATTTCTCCAGCATGGTGAAGGCCGCCCCGGCGCTGGCCCGCTATCAGGCGTGGCGCTCGGTCTATTCGATGGTCAGCCACTATGTGAAGGACGAGCACTTGCGCCAGGCGCTCTCGTTCCACACCCTGCTGGTGGGCGGCAACCCGATGACCACCAGCGCGATCTACGCCCTGATCCACAAGCTGGAAAAGGACGGCGGGGTCTGGTGGGCGCGGGGCGGCACCAACAAGCTGGCGCAAGGCATGGCGCGCCTGTTCGAGCGGCTGGGCGGAACGCTGCGCCTCGGCGAAAAGGTGGTGCAGATCCACACGCTGGGCGATCAGGTCACCGAGGTCGAGACCGAAAGCGGCTGGAAGCAGCGCTTCGACGCGATCGCCAGCAATGGCGACATCATGCATACCTACCGCGAGCTGCTCTCGGGCAACCAGCGCGGGCAGGACATGGCGCACAAGCTGAAGAAGAAGCGCTTCTCCCCCAGCCTCTTCGTGGTCCATTTCGGCCTGGAAGGCACCTGGCCCGGCATCCCGCACCATACGATCCTGTTCGGCCCACGCTACAAGGGCCTGCTCGACGACATCTTCGAACACGGCGTGCTGCCGCGCGACTTCTCGATCTACCTCCATCACCCGACGGTCACCGACCCGTCGATGGCCCCGGCGGGCAAGAGCACGTTCTACGCGCTGGTCCCCGTGGCCAACATGGGCAAGCTGCCGATCGACTGGGCGGAAGTGGGCCCGATCCTGGAAAAGCGGATCCTGGCCGAAGTCGGCCGCAGGCTGATCCCGGACATCGACGACCGCATCGTCACCAGCTTCCGCTACGCCCCGCCGGACTTCGAAAGCGACCTTGGCGCCTATAACGGCAACGGCTTCAGCCTCGAACCGCTGCTGACCCAGAGCGCCTATTTCCGCGGCCACAATCGCGACGACAAGCTGAAGAACTTCTACTTGGTGGGTGCCGGCTGCCATCCCGGCGCGGGCATTCCCGGCGTCGTCGGTTCGGCCAAGGCGACTGCGAAGCTGATGCTGGAAGGGTTAAAATGACGGTAGCCGAGCCAGCCAGGGCGCTCCACGCCCTGAACCTGGCCTGGGGCTGGACCGGGGTGGACTTCGCCGAGATCGCCGGCCAGAGCCTGATGGGGCACCTGCTGGCGATCGACCGCAAGGGAACGTTCCACTACGTCGATCCCGATATACTGGCCGTGACTCCTCTGGGAGACGAATCCGCGGCGCGGCGCCACATGGCGCTGCCCGAAACCAAGGCCATCTGGCGCGCCGATGCGCTGGTCGATGCGGCCACGCAGCGGCTTGGCCTGACGGTCCTGGGGGAAGTCTATAGCCGGACGCTTTCCGCGATCCTGTCCGGCGACTATGGGCATGAAAACCTGGTCCGGATCGACCTCGTCGACCTGATCTACCTGACCGGCGACCTCGCCCGGCAGACCCGCGATCTGCCGGACGGCGCGCGGGTACAACTGAAGGCTACCTGAGTCATGAAACGCATCGCCGTCTACTGCGGCTCCGCCACCCCCGCCGATCCCCGCTACGTCCAGCTTGCCCGCGACGTGGGCTCGGCCCTTGCCGCCCGCGGCATCGGCGTCGTCTACGGCGGCGGCCGCCTGGGCCTGATGGGCGCCGTGGCTGCCGGCGCGCTCGAACAGGGCGGCGAAGTGATCGGCGTGATCCCCGAGGCCCTCACCGGCGCCGGCGGCAAGGGCGGCGAAGTGGCCAACCACGACTGCACCGAGCTTCACGTCGTCAAGACCATGCATGAGCGCAAGGCCGAGTTCACGCGCCTGTCCGACGCGTTCCTGGTGCTGCCCGGCGGCGTGGGCACCATGGACGAGCTGTGGGAAGCGGTAAGCTGGGCCCAGCTCGGCTATCACGACAAGCCGGTGGGCGTGCTCAATTCCTTCGGCTTCTACGACGGGCTGCTGGCTTTCAACCGCCACATGGCCGAAGTCGGCTTCGTGCGCCCGGCCCACCAGGGCATCATCCTGGCCGAGACCGAACTCGACCTCCTGCTCGAACGCATGGAGGCCCACGAGCCGATCGTCCCGATCGTCAGGATGGACCCGGACACGCTGTGAGGCTTGCGGGTGGCGACTGACAACCTCCTCGAAACCGCGGCCCGAAACGGCATGCTCCAGGGCGGGGTGGCGCTCGATCGCGCCCGCCTCGTCAAGGAGGCCCACCGCTCCATCCGCAAGGGATCGAAGAGTTTCTCCGCCGCCAGCCGCCTGTTCGACCGCGAGACGCGTGAGCGCGTCTGGCTGCTCTACGCCTGGTGCCGCGCCTGCGACGACATTGCCGACGAGCAGGATCATGGCCGCGCCACCGGCCCGGTGCGGCTCGGCACCCGACTCTCGCCCGAGGACCGGCTGGCGACGATCCGCACCCTCACCGAACTGGCGATGGCGGGCGAAACCACCGGAACGCCTGCCTTCGACGCACTTGGCCAACTGGCGCGCGAAGTGCCGCTGACGGACGCCATGGTCGAGGATGTCCTGGCCGGTTTCGCCCTCGACGCGGCCGACTGGCGCCCGCGGACACAGGCGGACATGCTGCGCTATTGCTATCACGTCGCCGGCGCGGTGGGCGTGATGATGGCCGCGGTCATGGGCGTCGCGCCCGATGACGACGATACGCTGGACCGCGCCTGCGACCTCGGCATCGCCTTCCAGATCGCCAATATCGTCCGCGACCTCTGGGAAGACGACGCACAGGGGCGCTGCTACCTGCCGATCGAATGGCTGGTGGAGGCGGACATTCCGCCCGGCGAAGTGACCAAGCCGCACTACCGGGCGGTACTGGTGCCGATGGTGGCCCGCGCCTGCGCCCTCGCGCGGGACTACGAAAGCTCCGCCAGAGTGGGCGCGACGCGCCTGGCTTTCCGCCAGCGCTGGGCCGTGCTCTCGGCAGCCAATATCTACGGCGGCATCGCCCGCGAAGTCGAACGCCTCGGCGCCCATGCCTGGGATCACCGCGTCAGCACCTCGCGCGGCGAGAAGCTGACTCATGTCTGGTCGGCGCTCGAAGAAGCGCGCAGGCTGTCCGACGCGGCAGGGGACGCGCCCCGCCCCGCTCTCTCGCGGCGGCAATTGAGAGCCCTGGCCAAGACTTGATGAACGGGGGGATGCGCCACACGGCCATCCACTGAGAAAGCCGGGGCCACGCCTGCCTTGCGCGGGGCAGGACCACAGGCGATCCGGGAAAACGAAAGCCCGAAGGCTCCGGCTTGCTGGACGTCGCGGCCGACCTTGCGGCTCTGCGAAACGATATGCGGTGGACCCGAGGAACTCGCGGCGAGATGCGCCCAAGGGCGATTCGCGGTCGCAGGGAGACCATGCCGCGACTTGCCCCGGCGGACAACCGGAGCGCCCCTGCCAATCTGCCGCCCGCGCCGCGCCTGAGACGAACCGTTACGCGGCCCGATCCTGCCCGGATTCGCGCCAAGCGCCATGAAACATATGAAAACCACGGCGAACCGGTGGGAGCCTCCCGCCCCCCGGTGCGTTTCACAATTTGTAACAATTAGGGAGAACCGCCATGCTCTTCACCATTGCCGCCATTCTGCTGGTCCTCTGGCTCCTCGGCTTCGTGGTATTCCACGTATCGAGCGCGCTGATCCACGTCCTGCTGGTCATCGCGATCGTCGTCGGCCTCGTCCAGCTCTTCCGCGGCGGCCGAGCGGTCTAGCACCGACACGGTGATCGCTCCGCCTTGCCACAGGTGAGGCGGACGGCACGAAAAAGCGACCCGGGGCCACGCGCCCTGGATCGCTTTTTCATGTCCGGCGCCGCCGAAAGCGCGCAGCGGCCGCGTCTCAGGGACGCTTGCCGGGCGCGTAGTAGCCGGGAGGATAGTTGAGACGGCGGAACAGCCTGCCGCGCTCGGAATAGAGCACGAAGATCAGCGCCGTCAGCCCTGCTGCCACCATCGATGCCAGGATCGGCCGGGGCGTGCCGTCATAGGCCTGCCCGATCAGCGCGCCCAGCACGGCGCCCATCACCATCCGCACGAACGACATGATCGAGGCCGCCGCCCCCGCCGTGCGCGCGAAAGGCTGGATCGCGATCGACTGGAAGTTCGAGCCGATGAAGCTCATCATGCACATCGAGAAGGTCATCAGCGGAATGAAGACCCACAGCGTCTCGCCCTCTAGAGCGAGGAAGAAGTGCAGCACGGAGCTGGCGATATAGCCGAACAGCGCCGTCTGCGAGACGCGCCGCGCGCCGTAGCGCTGCACGATCCGCGAATTGACGAAGTTGGTGGAGGCCATGACCAGTGCCATGCCGCCGAACACCGCGGGGAAGAAGAAGCCGGCGCCGAAGTGCTCGGCCACCAGCTGCTGCGCGCTGTTGATATAGCCGAACATCGCGCCCTGCACGAAGCCCACGCCGAAGAGATAGCCCACGGCCTCACGCGTGCGCAGCGTGAGCGCCATGTTGGTGGCGATCACCCTGGGCCGGATTTCCTGGCGGTAATCGGGGTGGAGCGTCTCGGGCAGGCGCAGCGCCGTCCAGATGCAGACGCACGTGCCCAGCACGCTGATCAGGCCGAATATCCAGCGCCATCCCGCCACCAGCATGACGCCCTGCCCCACCATCGGCGCGATCATCGGCACGACCATGAACGTCATCGACACCAGCGATTGCATGCTCGCCATCCGGTCGCCCTCGAAGCGATCGCGAATGACCGTCATCGGCATGACCATCAGCGCCGAAGTGCACAGCCCCGCCACGGCGCGCGCGGCCAGCATCATCGGGAACGTGGTCACCACCGCGCAGGCCAGCGCGCTCAGGACATAGGCGGCAATTGCGAAGAGCAGCACCGGCCGGCGTCCGTAACGGTCGGCGATGGCGCCGGGAAACAGCGAGCCGAGGCCCGTGCAGATCAGGAACACCCCCACGATCAGCTGTCGCTGATTGGGATCGACGACCGAAAGGTCGCGGCTGATCTCGCCCAGAGCGGGCAACATGATATCGATCGAGAGCGCCTGGAGAGCCTGCAGCGCGGCCATGAGGACGACGAACTCGACCCCCCGCATCGGAAACGGCGCGGGATTCGCTGTGTCGGAGGTCATCCCCGGCGCATGCAGCACTTGGACCGGACTGGCCAGCTTTTTCGCGCCCGGGCTCATGCTTTTACCGGCCCGTGCTTTTGCCGGTCCCTGCTCTTGGACGTATACGGCCTATATCGCCGCGGCCTATAGGACCATGATGGCAGCGCACGAAACCGAATCGGCCGCCGGGGACGAAGCGGACGGCCTGCGCAAGGTCATCCATGTCGACATGGACGCCTTCTACGCCAGCGTGGAACAGCGCGACGATCCCGCCCTGCGCGGCAAGCCGGTGGCGGTGGGCGGCTCCTCGCTGCGCGGGGTGGTGGCCGCGGCCAGCTACGAGGCGCGCACTTTCGGCGTCCGTTCAGCCATGCCCTCGGCCCGGGCGGCGCGGCTCTGCCCGGACCTGATCTTCCGCAAGCCCCGCTTCGAGGTCTACCGCGAGGTGAGCCAGCAGATCCGCGCGATCTTCCACGACTATACCCCGCATGTCGAACCGCTCTCGCTGGACGAAGCCTATCTCGACGTCACCGCCGATCTCAAGGGCATCGGCTCCGCCACCCGCATCGCCGAGGAGATCCGCCGGCGCATCAAGGCGGAAACCGGCCTGACCGCCAGCGCCGGGGTTTCCTACAACAAGTTCCTGGCCAAGCTCGCCAGCGACCAGAACAAGCCCGACGGGCTCTGCGTGATCCGCCCCGGCAAGGGCGCCCAGTTCGTGGCCGTCCTGCCGGTGCGCCGTTTCCACGGCGTGGGCCCGCGCGGGGCCGAGAAGATGGCGCGGCTCGGCATAGAGACCGGCGCGGACCTGCGCGCCCGGGACATCGGCTTCCTGCGCGCGCAGTTCGGCAGCTTCGCGGAATACCTCTACCAGGCCGCGCGCGGGGTGGACCTGCGGCAAGTGCGCGCCAATCGCCCGCGCAAGTCGGTAGGGGGCGAGCGCACGTTCTTCGACAACATCCAGGGCACCGAAGCCCTGCGCGAGACGCTCGGCAATATCGTCGACATCGTCTGGGAGCGGGTGCAGCGCGCCGAAGCCCGCGGGCGCACGGTCACGCTGAAGCTACGCTACGCCGATTTCCAGACGCTCACCCGCGCGCGTTCGCTGCACCATTTCGTGGCGGACAAGGCGGAATTCTCCGCCCTCGGCCATGCGCTGCTGGAGGAGCTGCTGCCCCTGCCCCAGCCGATCCGGCTAATGGGCCTGACGCTTTCGGCGCTGGAACGCGGCGAGGAAGACAGCCGGCCGCCCAAGGATGGGCAATTGCCGCTACTCTAGCAGAAGAGGCGATCCGGCCGGACGGTCGTCCCGGCCCCCCGTCACCCCCTCCCCCATCAACCCGCCCCCCGTCACCCCTCGCGCACCAGCACGACCCGCGCGCCACTGGCGCCCGTCAGCCGGTCGACCTCGCGGTAGCCCAGCTTTTCCGCCAGCTTCAGCGACGCCAGATTCGCTTCCGCGACGATGCAAGCCGTGCGCCGCGCCCCGTGCGCATCGAACCATTCAAGCGCCGCGCGGCCGGCCTCGGCGGCATAGCCCTGCCCGTGGAACCCGGAGGCCAGGGTCCATGTCATTTCCACCTCGGTTTCCGCCCGCGCGCCCAAGTCGCGCATGAAGCGGGCATGGCCGAGCTTGCCGACATAACGGCCCGACGCCTTCTCCAGCACCGTGAACTGGCCGAAGCCTTCGAGCGTCCAGTGCCCGACATCGCGCTGGAACCGCGCCCAGGCCTCGGCACGGCAAAGCGGAGATCCGCCGATATGGGTAACGACCTGCGGATCGCAGAACATCTGGCGCATCGGCTCGAAATCGGAGCGGATCGGGCGTCTCAGCAGGAGGCGCTCCGTTTCGAGGCCGATCGGCGCAGCCTCGGCGCCCTCCACCCGGTCATCGCGCATATTCGGACACCCACAACTGCAATTCGCCCGGAAGCCGCGCCGCCATCCGTGACGGCAAGGCATCGAGGGCGAAGAAACGGGCCTCGACGATCTCGCGGCCATCGACATGCGGGCTGTCCTGCGTCCGGCCCGCGACGATGTGGACGTGATTGCTCGCGCCCACGAGGTCCTCGGTGGCGACCATGAGCAGCCGCGCATCGGCCAGCGTGCAGCCGGTTTCCTCCAGCAATTCGCGCCGCGCCGCCGTGACCGCCTCCTCGCCCCGGTTGAGACCGCCGCCCGGCGGCATCCATTTGCCCGAACCGTAGGAATGTCGCACCAGCAGCACCTGTCCCCGGGCATCGAGCGCGAGCACCCGCACCCCGTCGAGACGCGGGCGCCGCACCCGCCACACCTGCCTGCGGCCCCAGTGGGCCAGGCGGTAGAGCGTCCGGTGCAGCGGCGCCGGGAGCAGGTTCAGCAGGCCGTTCAGCAGAAGCAGGTCACCTTGTGCCGGGCCGCGCGCAGCAGCCGGGCGACGGGCAGGTCATGCTCGCCCTGGATCGCGGCGTCGAACACGGCGCGCTTGTCGGCACCGCGGATCACGAAGACGATCTCGTCGCTGTCGGTCAGCGCCGGGATCGTCAGGCTCAGGCGGTCGAACGGTGCTTCGGGCGGCAGCGGGTCGGGGGTGATCCGGCGGACCGCGTGGGGATCGTCGACCTGCGGGTCCGTGTTGGGAAAGAGCGAAGCGATGTGCCCGTCCCCGCCCATGCCCAGCCAGGCGATGGCAAAGTGCGGCGGCTGAGCCTCTTCGGCCAGCGGCACGATCCTTGCGCCGACCGGCTCCAGGCGGGCGCGGATCTTGCCGACATTGCTGGCGGCATGATCCTCGTCGACGATGCGGTCGTCTCCCGGCCAGACCGCGATGCGGTGCCAGGGCAGGTCCATCGCCGCCAGCCGGTCGAAGATCGGGAACGGGGTGGAGCCGCCGGGGACGGTGATCGCGATGTCGTCCGGGCTGGTCGCCAGCGCGGCCCTGAGGCGCTCGGCAAACCAGGCGGCGATGGCGCCATCGTCGGCGCCTTCGATGATTTCGAGTTTCGGCATCCGCGTTGCTTAAGCCGGTTTTGCCGATTGCGCGAGAGGGAGCTTGCGTCCAGCCCCCGGCGGCCGAACCTGTAAACGCGAACGGCGCCGCCCCCGGTGGGGAGCGACGCCATCCTGCTTCCGGAACGGACCCGCAAAGGGACGGCGTTTCCGCGCCGGAAAGGGCCAGCCCGCAGGCGGGTGGCCCCTCATTCCTGTCAGGCGAGAATTTCGCGCAGGAACCAGGCGCGCTGCTCGGCCTGGTCGGTCCAGTCGTCGATAATGCCGTCGGTGGCGTTGTCGCCCGCTTCGCCGGCCAGTTCCTTGGTGGACTTGAGCGCCGCGACATAAGCGCTGTTGTCTTCGAACAGTTCCTTGACCATGCCCATGGCATCCAGGCCGGTATCGTCCTGGTTCGCGACCGAGGTTTTCGCGGCGATCGAGCCGATCGAGGTCATGGTGGTGCCGCCCAGCTTGCGAACGCGCTCGGCAATGAGGTCGGTCAGGCCAAAGATCTCACCGGCCTGGGTGTCGAACAGCAAGTGCAGGTCATGGAACTGCGGGCCGCGGACGTGCCAGTGGAAGTTCTTCGTCTTGATGTAGAGCGCGAAGGTGTCGGCCAGCAGCCCGTTCAGGCTGTCGATCAGAGCGGCCCTGGAATTGTCCTTGGATGTCATGCCGTGGTTCCCCAATTGCTGTGTGACGTTGCATGCCGGCCTTGGCGATCTGGCCCCGGCCCTCGATGTCTTATGTAGATTTGTGAACGCGGAATTGAACCCCCGGTTCACGATCAATTTCCGATCAGAGTATCGAAAATTCCCGCAGGAACAGAACCAGCGCCGCCGCAAGCAGGCCAAGCCCGACGATCCGCCGGACCCAGCGCAAGGCGGCAAGATCGAGAAGATGAGGGCCAGCCCAGGCCGCTGCGGCCAGCACGGCCCCGCCCACGGCACCGGCCGCACCGGAAGCCAGCGGCGCCGCCATGCCCACGCCCATGCCGAAGATCAGGAAGCGGGCCGCGTCGGTCGCCTGGTTGGCGAGCAGCACCAGCAGCAGCGCGCCCAGCGAATTGGTCGGCTCGGCCGGGCGGCGGCGCGGCACGAGGACCAGCGATTCCAGTCCCGCCAGCCCGAGCGCCATGCCGGCGAATATGGCCCGCGCCGGTGGCGGCAGTTCCGCCAGCATCAGCCCCGCCAGCCAGGCAGCGAAGGCGGCGGTGAGCGCCGCGCTCAGCAGGGCGACCAGCAGGACACCCGGCCGCCGCCCCTGCCGCGCGGCAAGACCGGCGATCGTGACCTGGTCCCGCGCGCCGAAACCGGCGAGCAGGACCGCGATCAGCGTCAGGTAGAAGGCAGGCACCCGCCGGTTCGCGCGGGAGGCGTTGCCGTCAGCCCGCCTTCTGGCAGGCGATGATCGCCGCGATCACATTGGCGGTATCACCGGCATCGCGCACGCAGATCGTGTCGAGGCCCATGGCCTTCGCCGGATAGTCGTTGCCGCCGGGGAAGATGGCATCACCGATGAACAGCATGTCGGCCTCGGCCACGCCGCTGTGCTCGGCCAGGCGCTTGAGGCCCCAGGCCTTGTCGACACCGGGCTGGGTGACGTCCACCGACGTGGCGCCGCCGAGATTCACCGAAACGCCGGGCAGGCGCTTCACCAGGTCGGCCTGGATCACCTTGCGCTTGGCGAAGTCGGGATCCCAGACTTCCTTGGCTTCGAGCGGGGCCTGCTGGCCAAGCGCCGAGAAGGTGATCTGGCTGCCGCGATCCTCGATCCGTTCGCCCCAGGTTTCTTCCGGGGTGAAGCCGGTGGCGGCGAGCGAGGCGTCGAAAGCCTCCAGAATCTCGCGCTTCTGTTCGTCGGTGAACAGTTCGGCGTAGACCGGGGTCCAGGCCTCATCCTTGTGGACGTAGAGCTTGGCGCCGCTGGTCGGCATCAGCCAGAGCCGCGAACGGTCGGCATGGGCGGGCAGGCGGCTGGCCACCTGCTTGTCGAACTGGGGCCAGTCGCCACCGGAAATCACGGCGACTTGCGCCACTTCCAGCAGTCCGGCCATGAGCTGTGCCATCTCTTCGGTCAGCGGCTGCTTGCTCAGCGCCAGGGTTCCGTCGAGATCGAATGCGATGATCTGCTTCATTCCATGCCTTTTCGCATTTGCGTGTGAGAGCGCCCTGCCATCAACGGCGGGAGAAGGAAATCGTGTTCCTGCGCCAATACGATGACAATTTCTGCGACTTGTGCGGAAAATTCCATGAACCGCAGCCTCTTGGCGCCAAAATGCACCTGTTTTCGCCCGTCTTCGGGACGCGCTCTCGGGCCGGTTTGGAACCCTGGAGACGACCGTTCGTTGCACTGCGACATCCGGCCGATCCGGCGCAAGTTTCGCCGCAAGAGGGGTGGCCATCCTCCTTCGAAGGTGCAAGACTGAACGTAATGACCGATCCACGCGAAAGTCCATCGCTGGCGGAACATGGCGCAATTCCGCGCGATCTGCCGCCTCCTCCTCCTCTGACCCCCGGATTTCGCCCGGAATTCGACACGGAAGCCTTCGACACGGAAGCCAAGGTCGTCCCCGCTCTCCTCGACGCGGATGAACCGATTGCGCTGTTCCTCGACTTCGACGGCACGCTCGTCGAGATTGCCGACCATCCTGACGGGGTGATCGTCCCCCCCGACCTGCCGAAAAGGATCGCGCGCCTGTCGCAGCGCCTGGACGGACGCTTCGCGATCGTGACCGGGCGTTCGCTCGATGCGCTGGAAGCCATGCTCGGGCCGCTCGACGTGGCGGTCGCCGGATCGCATGGCGGCGAGTTTCGGGCCGCGGGCACCCGCGATGTCGTCCCGCTCGCCCAGCCCCTGCCCCCGGTGGTCGCGCAGCGCCTTTCGGACTTTGCCCGGGCCAACGGCGACCTGCTGGTGGAGCCGAAGCCGTTCAGCATCGCCGTCCATTACCGCCGCCGGCCCGAAGCCATGCCCGCCCTGCTCGCCTGCGCGGCCGAGACCGGCGAGGCGTTCGGCCTGAAACTGAAGCACGGCAAGCAGGTGATCGAACTGTCGATGCCCGGTTCCGACAAGGGCAGCGCCGTCGCTCGTTTCATGCAAATGGCGCCGTTCGCCGGTGCCAGGCCGCTCTTCGCAGGCGATGACGTGACCGACGAAGACGCTTTCGCGGCCGTGACCCGGCTCGGCGGCGCGGGAATTCTTGTCGGGCCGATGCGCCGGACCCTCGCCCGCTGGCGGCTGGACGGCGTACCCGCCGTGCACGACTGGCTCGCGGGCGCCACGCCAGACCACGCTTCACATTCGAATAGGGAGAACAGCCCGGCATGAGCTCGCTCGAACTCTGGCCCATCGGCAATTGTCAGGTCTCCGGCCTGATCGACACCAGCGGCGCCCTCGTCTGGGGCTGCGTTCCCCGGGTCGATGGAGACCCCACGTTCTGCGCCTTGCTCCGCGGCGCGGAAGGGCAGGACGCCGGCACCTGGCGCTTCGAGCTGGAAAACCAGGTCTCGGTCACCCAGCGCTATTCGCGCAACACACCGATCCTGATCACCCGGCTGGAAGACGCGGGCGGCGGGGTGGTGGAAGTCATCGACTTCTGCCCTCGGTTCGAACGCTCGAGCCGGACCTATCGCCCTGTCGCCTATGCGCGCATCGTTCGCCCGGTCAGCGGTTCGCCGCGCATCCGCACGGTGCTGACGCCGATGAGCGGCTACGGCGCGCAGCTCGCGCCCGTCACGCGCGGCTCCAACCACATCCGCTACCTGGTGGAGCGCAACACCCTGCGGCTCACCACCAATGCCCCGGTGGGCTACGTATTGGACGAGCGCTACTACCGGCTCGAAACCACCCAGCACTTCTTCCTCGGGCCGGACGAGCCCTTCACCGGCGATATCGAGCACGAACTGGAATCGATGCTCCGCCACACCGGCGACTACTGGCGGCTCTGGGTGCGCGGGCTGGCCACCCCGCTGGACTGGCAGGACGCGGTGATCCGCGCCGCGATCACGCTCAAGCTCTGCCAGCACGAGGAGACCGGCGCGATCGTCGCCGCGCTCACCACCTCGATTCCCGAAGCGCCGGGCAGCCAGCGCAATTGGGACTACCGCTATTGCTGGATCCGCGACGCCTATTACACGGTCCAGGCCCTCAACCACCTGGGCGCGCTGGACGTGCTGGAGAAATACCTCTCCTACTTGCGCAACATCATCGACGATGCCGAGGGCGGCGCGATCCAGCCGCTCTATGCGGTGAGCGGCGGACGCGAGATCATCGAATGGGAAGCGCCGGACCTGGCAGGCTACCGCGGCATGGGTCCGGTGCGCATCGGCAATGCGGCATATTACCAGGTCCAGAACGACTGCTATGGGCAGATCGTCCTGCCCGCGATCCAGGCGTTTTCCGATCAGCGCCTGCTGCGCATCGCCACGCACGAGGATTTCGCCAGCCTGGAACAGGTGGGCGAAATGGCCTGGAAGACTCACGACCAGCCCGACGCGGGACTTTGGGAACTGCGCACCCGCACGGCCGTGCATACGTATAGCAGCGTCATGAGCTGGGCCGCCTGCGACCGCCTGGCCAATGCCGCCGAGTTCCTGGAACTGCACGACCGCGCCGCGATCTGGCGCGAGCGTGCGGCCACCGTGCGCAAGAACATCGACGAACATGCCTGGCACGCGGTCGAGGGCGCCGACTTCGACGATGGCGGTGCCGGGGGCCACTATGCCGCCAGCTTCGGCGGATCCCAGCTCGACGCCAGCCTGCTGCAGATGGTCGAGCTGCGCTACGTCGATGCCGACGATCCGCGGTTCCAGGCCACGCTCCAGGCGGTGCAGAAGGCCCTGCGCCGCGGCGAACACATGCTGCGCTACGATAGCGAGGACGATTTCGGCCTGCCCGAAACCGCCTTCAACATCTGCACCTTCTGGCTGATCGAGGCGCTGCACCGCAGCGGCCAGGACGAAGAGGCGCGCCGCCTGTTCGAGGCCATGCTCAACCACCGCACCCGCTCCGGCCTGCTTTCCGAGGACATGGATTTCGAGACCGGCGAGCTGTGGGGGAACTTTCCGCAGACCTATTCGCTAGTAGGTATCATCAATTGTGCCGGGCAACTGTCCCGGTCTTGGCGGGACTGGCGCTGAGTCCGTTTCGAGATTTGCCTCAGGCGAATTTCGCGGAATGCTCGCCGGTCCCGCAAAACGCGTCCGCTCTGTGCTCGCGGACGCGTCACAGGGGAATGTAAATGGGTAGACTGATCGTCATCTCGAACCGGGTCTCGGTTCCCAAGGCGGCTGGGGCCGCCGGGGCGCAGGGAGGGCTCGCGGTGGCGCTCAACTCCGCACTTCGCGAACATGGCGGCATATGGTTCGGCTGGTCCGGGCAGGAGACCGAGGACTTCACCGGCCACCTCGACATGCAGCGCAACGACGGCATCACCACCGCCACGATCGACCTCGAACCGCAGGATATCGAGGAATACTACAACGGTTATGCCAATCGCACGCTCTGGCCCTTGTTCCACTACCGCATCGACCTGACCGAATACGACCGCAATTTCGGCGAAGGCTATGAACGGGTAAATGCCCGCTTCGCCGATTCGGTGCTGCCGCTGATCGAGAACGAGGACCTGGTCTGGGTCCACGACTATCACCTCCTCCCGCTCGGCTCGCAGCTGCGCGAAAAGGGCGTGAAGAACCGCATGGGCCTGTTCCTCCACACGCCCTGGCCGCCCACGCGCCTGCTGGTTTCGCTGCCGTTCCACGAACGCCTCGTGGCCTCGATGCTGGAATACGACGTGATCGGTTTCCAGAACACCGAATGGCTGGAAAGCTTCCTGCACTATGTGCAGAAGGAAATGGGCCTGAAGGTCAATCTCGACAATTCCGTCGAGTACCAGGGCCGCAAGATCATCGCCCGCGCCTTCCCGATCGGCATCGACTTCGCGGAATTCACCGAATCCGCCGCCGGCCCGGGCGCCAAGGAAGCACACGACCGGCTCAAGTCCAGCGTGCGCGGCCGCAAGATCCTGATCGGCGTCGACCGACTTGACTATTCGAAGGGCCTTGGCGAACGCTTCGAGGCTTTCGGTCGCTTCCTGGCCGACAATCCCGACGATGCGGGCAAGGCCGTGCTGCTCCAGATCGCGCCCCCCTCGCGCGGGGACGTCGCCAGCTATCAGCAGATCCGCGAGGACCTGGAGCGCAAGACCGGGCACATCAACGGCGCTTATGCCGATGTCGCCTTCGTGCCGATCCGCTACGTCAACCGCGGCTATCCGCGCGACCAGCTCGCCGGGTTCTACCGCGCGGCGGACATCGGCCTCGTCACGCCCCTGCGCGACGGGATGAACCTCGTCGCCAAGGAATATATCGCGGCGCAGGATCCCGAGAACCCCGGCGTGCTCATCCTTTCGCAGTTCGCGGGCGCCGCGCATCAGCTGAAGGACGCACTCCAGGTCAATCCCCACTCGATCGAGCACGTTGCGGAAACAATTCGCAAGGCACTCGACATGCCGCTGGCCGAACGCCGCAAACGCCACGCCAAGCTGCTCGCTTCCGTGCGCGACAATGACGTCCAGCGCTGGCGCGAGGACTTCGTGAAAGCGCTGGAAGGCAAGCCCCCGCAGCGGACCAGCACGACCAGGCAGGACGAAGTGGCCTGACGTTTCAGTTCGACCCGGAAGAACGGTCGTCCATCATGAAATCGCCTGTCATTTGCGAAACGTAACTCGCCTGCCACCAATCTGACCTCTAAACTCGCTAGAAAGGGAAATGCGGAGGCGACTCCGCAAGGTCACGCGGCAAAGCCGCGGGCTGCAGGATGACCAGAAAGGGATCCGGGAAACCGGACCCAAGAAGAACAGGCACTAGAATGAATATGAATACGACTCTCTATGGCGAGTGCGTCAGCGCTGGCGGTTCCACCGCGGTGCGCATTTCCGATCTCGCCAGCCTTGGCTGCGCCGTGGAGACCGATGCCCCGGCCGCCAGCATCGAGGGCGATCTCACGCTCTGGATCGGCGCCATAGGCCCGTTCGCGGCCACGGCCACGCGGCGCGATTCGCGCAGCCTTTCCGTCCGCTTCGCCGAGCCGCTGGACCGGCAGATCGTGCAGCACTTCGCCCTGATCTGATGGGGCGGACGAGACGCCCGCAAGACTGAGAGACGCCAGGATCGGCGCGGTTCATCGCCGCGCCAAACCCTCCCGGAATTACCGCAGGGCTTCAGAAGCGGCGGTGATCGCTGCCATCCACCAGATCGCAGATACCGCTGAAAGCATAAGGCGCGGTGCCCTGCACGCTGATCCGGCCGCTGCGGCGGTCGATGGTGACCTGCGGCTTGTTCAGCCCGTTGAGCCGATACCTGGCACGGATCATGTCCGGCCCCTGCTCCACATCGTAAAGGTCCCACCAGCCGTCCTGCCCCCGGCTGTTGATCGGCGGGACCAGCTTCTTCGGCAGGCGGATGCGCCCACCGCCGGACCAGAGCTGCACCATCAGCGATGCGTCGAACTGCTGCCCCGTCATCTCCGTGCGATTGCCGTAGTCGTATCGCTCGGTGCGGCTGTTCCACGTCCAGCCGTAGCTCGTGGCCATGCCGGGGCGGGTGCCGTCCCCGAAGCAGACCAGCCCGAGGTCCACGTTCTGGCCCTCCACCTGATAGCGGTCGCGGTCCTGGACGTAGCTGGGCGATTGGCGCTGCGATGAGGGGGCGGCGGCGTTGTAGCCGATATCGGGGTGATAGGCCGAGCGGTCGCGGTCATTCCCGCTGCCGGCGCTGTGTCCGCAGTCGGGGGCCGGGGTGGCGACGATCGAATCGTAACGCCCCTCCTTCGTCGCGACCGAAAGGCATTGCGACCGGGAAGCGCTCCACCAGTAAGTGTAGCTGCGGTCGTCGCTTTTCTCGGCCTTGACGCGTTCGTAGCCGCGGGCGCGCAGCTCTGTTTCGCCGCCCGCGGCGCGGGCACCGACGAGGTCGGCAAGGCCTTGCGGCGCCTGCGCCCCGGCCGCTTGCGCCGAAAGGGCAAGCACCAGCGCCAGCATGGGCATGGATATCCTGACGAGCGACATCGGACAGGCTCCCCTTCGAACGACGACAGATTCCGCATGGTGCAAGGCATCACGACGCCTTGAAGAACATGGTCCATGGCCCGCCCCGGAGGGTGTCCAATGGCAAGGGATGTGTTCTGCCGAAAGAATGCCGGCCCGGATGACAGACATCGGGCCCGAACCTGGCCCGGACCCGAGACTGGCTCGGATCCGGGTTCGGCCGGTGGCAACTCAGGCGAAACGCATCAGGCCGGCACGGGGCTGGGTGCCTGTTCCCCGTCGTTCCGGATCTTTTCCTTGGGACGCGTGCCGCGTCCTACCGAGAGGTAAGTGAAGCCCGCTTCCTGGACATGCTCGGGCTTGTAGACATTGCGCAAGTCGACCAGCACCGGCGCCTTGGCGATGGCCTTGATGCGGACAAGGTCGAGCGCGCGGAAAGCGTCCCATTCGGTCACCAGGACGACGGCGTCAGCGCCCTCGATTGCAGCGTAGGGATCTTCCTTCATCTCCACTTCGGGCATCAGCGGGCGGGCCTGCTCCATGCCTTCGGGATCGTAGGCGGCCACGGTCACCCCGGCATCGGCCAGCGTCTGGGCAATGGCGATCGACGGCGAATCGCGCATGTCGTCGGTATTGGGCTTGAAGGTCAGGCCGAGCATGGCCACGCGCTTCCCGCGCGCTTCGTCCACGCCGCCCAGGGCATCCACCACCTTGCGGCCCATGGCGCGCTTGCGGGCATCGTTGACCTTAACCACCGCCTCGACGATGCGGACCGGGCTGTCGTAGTCCTCCGCCGTCTTGAGCAGGGCCAGGGTATCCTTGGGGAAGCAGGAGCCGCCATAGCCAGGTCCGGCATGGAGGAACTTGCCGCCGATGCGGTTGTCGAGGCCGATGCCCCGCGCCACGTCCTGCACGTTGCCGCCCACTTTCTCGCAAAGATCGGCCATCTCGTTGATGAAAGTGATCTTCACGGCCAGGAAGGCGTTGGCGGCATATTTGGTCAGTTCCGACGAGCGGCGGCTGACGAACAGGATCGGCGATTCGTTGAGGAACAGCGGGCGGTAGACCTCGCGCATGACATCGCGGCCGAAATCATCCTCGGCGCCGATGACGATGCGGTCGGGCCGCTTGAAGTCGCCGATGGCAGCGCCTTCGCGCAGGAATTCGGGGTTGGAGACCACGGCAACGCGGTGCGGCGGATTGCATGCGCGGATGATGCGTTCCACTTCGTCGCCAGTGCCCACCGGCACGGTCGACTTGGTGACGATCACGGCATCGCCGGAAAGGTGCTCGCCCACTTCCTGCGCCACGGCGTAGACGTAGGAGAGGTCGGCATGGCCGTCGCCGCGCCGCGAAGGCGTGCCCACGGCGATGAAGATCGCCTGCGCGCCGGCAATGCCTTCAGCCAGGTCGGTGGTGAACGAAAGGCGCTTGGCGGCCACATTGGATTCCACCAGCTCGGCAAGGCCCGGCTCGTAGATCGGCATCATGCCGTGGAGCAGCCGCTGGATCTTGGTCTCGTCCTTGTCGATGCAGACCACTTCATGGCCGAAATCGGCAAAACAGGCACCCGAGACAAGGCCGACGTAGCCCGAACCTACCATCGCAATCTTCATGGCGCTTCCATTTCCTTATGAACTTTGGGGAAGTTATCCTTGTCCCCCGCCCGGTCGGCAAGTCAGCCATTCGGGCAGGTACTTAACCGAATTCTCTCTCGACTTGGCGGTTTCGCCCCATCAGGGTCGTTCCTTTCCGAAGCGGAAAACCTGGCAAGACGCCGGGCCGGGACGTTCGCATCGAAAGGGCCGCATCGAAAAGGCGCTCTAGGCCGGATCGATCTCCAGCCTGCCGATCTCGCCTTCGCCCCGGCCGGAGAGGATCACGAGTTCCTGGCTCGCGCAGAACGTGTCCGGAATGAAGAAATCGGTAGAGCCTGAGGTCATTTCCGCATCGCCGAGACGCCGCGCCGTGCCATCCTCGGCATAGCAGACGATCTGGAGGACGATGGGCCGGAAGCCCGCTTCCGCATGAGCAGCCCCATCCATCCGGGCGCGGTAGTTGCCCGGTGCCAGCAGCGCATTGCGCTTGGCGATCACGCTGCGCAGCGGCTCGCGGTTGCGGTAATGCAGGACGGTGCCCGCCTTGCTGCCGGTGAAACTGCGATCCAGCCCGGATTCCTCGGGATATTGCCAGTCGAACGGTCCGATCGGCGCGCCGTCTCCCAGGTCTTCGCGGAAGGCGAAATCGGCGGCCCGTGTGAAGTGTCCATTCGCGCAGAGGTTCTGCCACAGGATCGACGCCGCTTCGGCGCGGCCGGAGCGTACCAGCATCAGCGTGCGCGGGGAAAGCGCGGCGCAGTCCACCCTGGCGCCCTTGCGGGCCATGGTGGAGGCCACCGTTTTCAGCGCCTCGGGCCTGATCGCGGTACCGGCCCAGGGCAGGAAGGCGTTGGCCCAGTACTTCTCCTGGCCCACTTGCGCGGCGAAGGCATCCACCCCCTGAGGGCGCGAAAGCAGGTCGGCGGTCATGTCCTTGAGGCGATCGTCGTTGAGCCCGATCCGCCAGAGCGCCACGGTGCGCTGGGCGGCGATGCTCCATTCCTCGGCCTGGAGCGCCAGCATGACCAGCGTCTCCTGCGTGAAGCGGTCGCGCCAGCCCCGATCGCCCGCCAGGACCACCGAACGCAGCGCGGCGTCCTGCTCACCCTTTTGAAGCTGCCCGTAAGCGAGCAGCGCCAGCCCTTCCGAAGGAACCGGACGGCGGCGCACGAAGGCTTGCGACAGTGCCACGCCCCTTGCCGCATCGCCGCTATCGTAAGCCTCGTGAGCCAGCGATTCCAGCGAGGAAGACTGGAGCGAGGCCGGCACGAAGCGGGCTACAAGCTGGGCCACGGCGAAATTGCGCCGCCCTTCCCGGTCCATCTCCACGCCCACCGCCACGATGGCGGCCAGGGCCAGGATGGCGATCCACGCCGTGCGACCGATCAGCGAGGTCATCCCGCGTCAGTCCTTTTCGCCGTAGCTGTAGTAGCTCGCGGCATAGTAGTTGTAGTCCTCTCCGCCCACCTTGGGGTCGAAGCGGTTGAGCACCACGCCCAGCATGTTGGCCTTGATCAGGGCCAGGCGGCGCAGCGCGGACTTCACCGCGCCGCGATGGAAACTGGAGGCATCGACCATGAACAGCACGCCGTCCGCATGGTTGGCCAGCAGCGCCGCATCGGAAAGGCCCAGCAGCGGCGGGGAGTCGATCACCACCACGTCGAACTTGCGGCGCGCTTCCTCCATGAAGTGCGGCAGCCCCTCGCCCGAGAGGATCAGCGCGGGATCCGGCGGCGCGGGCAGTGCCGACATGTAGCTGAGGCTGGCGACCTCGGTGGGCTGCAGGGCCGCATCGAAGGTCTTTTCGCCGGTCAGCACGTCAGTCAGGCCCGTGGCCTTCCGGTCGCTCATGAAGTTGTGCAGCGTCGGGCGCCGCAAGTCGGCGTCCACCAGCAGCACCCGCTTGCCGAGCACGGCAATGTCGTGCGCCACCGCGCGGGCGGTCGTGGACTTGCCCTCGGATTCGCGCGAACTGGTGACCATGAGCACTTCCGGCAGGCCGGTCGCGGTGGAATAGCGCAAGTTGGTGACCAGCGAGCGATAGGCCTCGCTCACCCGCGAGCGGCGGTCGTCGAAGTGGCTGGCGACATCGCCCCCCTTCTCCAGCGGGATCAGGCCCAGCAGCGGCATGCCCAGCTTGCGCTCGACATCCTCGGGCGAGCGGATCGCATCGTCGAAGATCTCGCGCAGCAGCACCGCACCGGCGGCCAGCACCAGGCCCAGCACCAGCGAGGCGACGATATTGACCAGCAGACGCGGCGAGTAGGGCTTGCCCGGCACTTCCGCGCCGTCGACCAGCGTCAGGTTGTTGGACGAGGCCCCGGCCGTGGCGTTGAGCTGATTGTAGCGCGAGAGCAGGGTGTCGTAGAGCGTCTTGTTGGTATCGGCGATGCGCTTCAGCACGGCCAGCTGAACGCCGCGGTCCTGCTCCTTGAGCGCTTCGCCGCGCAGCGATTCGACCTGGCCCGAGAACGACTTCTCACGCTCCTGCGACGACTTGTATTCGAGATAGGCCGACTTCTTGATGGAATCCGAGATGGCGCCGATGCGGCTCTCGTATTCGGCGATTTCCGCCTGCTTCGACTTCACCGTGGTGAAATCGTCGAGGTGGCGGGTGCGTTCCTCGGCAAGGTCCGCCTCGACCTTGGCCTTCTCGGCCAGGAGCGTGGAGACGGCCGGATTGGCGTTGACTTCGGGAATGGCCAGCGGCGCGGCCTTGGCCAGCGTCAGCCAGCGATCCTGCGCAGCGATGCGGTCCGCCGTGGCCTTGGCCGCCGCATCGTTGAGCTGGACCAGCGTGTTGTTGGTGACGGAAAGCACCGATTCCTGGTTGCCGTCCTGCCCCTGGCTGGTCACGCGGATCAGGCCCGCGGCGCTGGCATACTGGTTGAGATCGCGTTCGGACTGAGTGACCTTGGCGCGCGCCTCGTCCAGCTGGTCGGCCAGGAAACGCCGGGCGTAGGAGGAACTGTCGTACTTCTGGTTGAGGTTCCGCTCCATGTAGCGCTCGCCATAGAGCTGCGCCAGCTTGGCGGAATAACCGGGGCTGCGGCTGCTGACGCTGATGCTGACGATCCGGCTGTCGGGCGGCAGCGTCACGGTCAGGCTGCCGAGCAGCGAATCGATGGCGCTTTCCTTGCGAAGCTGGTCCAGCTTCTTGGTCCCGCCCGATTTCAGCACGTCTTCCTGCGTCGGCATGTCGGTGCCCATCGCTTCGTAGAAGGCGGGATCACGGTCGAGCCGGCCGCTTTCGACCACGCTTTCGGCCAGCGAGCGGCTCTGGATGATGCCGAGCTGGGTCTGCAGGAAGCGCTCGGCGTCCTGGACGTTGGTGACCTTCTGAAGCTCGCTGCCCTCGATGATCTGGTCGGCCTGGTCCTCGATCAGCACGCGCACGCCTGCGCTGTAGCGCGGCGCGATCAGCAGCGTGACGATCACGCCCAGCACCAGCGTTGCCGCCACGATGGCCGCGATCAGCGCGATGTTGCGGCGGACCATCCCCATGATGGTCTTGAGCAGCGCGGTCAGGTCCGGCCCGGATTCCTCGCCGTAAAGCTCGCCATGGGAAGCCCCTTGGGGAAATCCGTGAGAGGGGCCTTCGAGACCGACCCGATCGAGAAAAGCATCGTTCAAGATATGTCCCGCCATCCTATTGTTTCCACGCGAGCGGTTATTGACCCGAAGTTCGTTCATAGGTTCAGGAAACCCGTTCTGAAGGGGCGAAGGCGGTCAAGCCGTCCTCCTGCCCGGACCGGCCCCCACGCCCGCCTGTGCCCCTGCTTCCAGACCTGCCGGCCGGCCGGCTTCTGGCGCCCTTCTTACCCCCCTGTTCAGGCGCGCCGCGGCGACTTTCGGCCTCGTCCCGCTCCGCGCCGATCAGCAGCGCGGCCATGAGCGCGAAAAGGCAGAGCAGGGTCTGGCTGCGCAGCGGGTAGTCGGTGATCGACTGAAGCGCGACCAGCGCGAACGTGCCCACGCCTGCCAGTCCGATGCCGCCGCGGCGCAGCGCCGCCACGCCAAGCCGTCCGAGCACAAAGGCCCAGCCCAGCACCAGCGCAATGCCCACCAGGCCGGATTCCAGCGTGGCCTCCAGGAAGTCGTCATGCGCACGCTGGGCGCGGCCATAGCTGAGGTTTTCCAGGGCCTCGTCGGCCTGGAACACATCGTCGAAGGAGCCGATCCCGCTGCCGACCGGCCAGTACCGACGCGATGCGGCCACGGTGTCCTTCCAAATCAGCGGGCGCTGCTCGTCCTCCACCGCGTCGAAGCGTCCGAACGCGCTCTGCACGCGCTGGTTATTCGCCAGCAGGCTGGCTGCGCCTGCCAGGACCAGCACCACGGCGCCCGCGGCGATCGCGGTTCGGCGGGTCAGGGTCGGCCGGCGCCAGCGCACCCAGCGCCAGGCGGCCAGCGCGGCGGGCACCAGCAGAAGCAGCATGCTCGTGCGCGAGCGGGTGAGCACGACGCCCACGATCAGCAGCACGGCGGTCGCCATGCCGCCCAGCGTCCAGATCGCGCGGATCTGCCGCAGCGGGAACACCGCCACCAGCGCCACCAATGCGATGTCGAGCATGAGCCCGCCGGTGTTGCGGTTGGCGAAAGTGCCCTGGAGATCGAGTGAGCCGATGGTCTCGGCGTAGAAGACGAGGTGGCGATTGCCGGTCGCCAGTTGCTGGGCGCCGAGCAGCACGACGATCAGCCCGCAAGCGACCACCAGCATGAGCAACTGGCGCTTGTCTTCGCGCCCCAGCTGCCAGGCGAGGACGAGGACCGCGAGCGCCGGCAAGAGCGCGAAGAAGGCGATGGCCGTGCGATTGGGGTCGAGCGAGAACGGCATCCAGACATCGCTGCCGCCGGTGAGGTCGAGCGATTGCCCCACGAATTCCCGGCCCGGCAGCGCCTGCCAGATCGCGGGCGGCAGCGGCACCAGCTGAAGCAGCGGCAGAAGCAGCGTCAGCGCCACCAGCACGACAAGCCCGCGCGGAGCAGTGCGGAAGAAAGCGGCCACGGCCGGACCGTTGATGGCCAGGATCGCCAGGCCTGCAAGCTGGACGACCAGGTTGGCCAGGCCCGCGCCGGACCCGCCGCCGCCGAACAGCAGTCCGACAAGAACGAGGATTCCGGCCTGCACCGTGCGGCTTCCCGGACGGGCTTTCGGCACGAAGACCGTGCGTTTCTCAGCTAACGACCCAGACAGAGCTTCTTCCTTATGATTGCAGATCGGGATGCGAAAATGTCTGCTTTCGCAAGTCTCGCCCAATCGAAAGGGCTTCCATGGAGCATTCCGTCGGCATCGGTCTGCGACCCGGCTGACGTTACTATCAACAACTCGACTGGTAAGAATTACAATGACAGAACTTATACTGAGATATTTCAGAATAACCGCATCACATGCAGTCCTGAAAGAGACCGTTCCTTAACTGCAGCTCCCACGCGAAGTAGCGGCCAGCAATCGGCTAGCGATGGCGAAGGGCTGCACGTCTCTCTGCGTCATGAGTCCTCCTGGAACTGCGCTATACAGGTCAATCGTCTTCTTCGACCATACCGCGCTGCACAATGGAGGGCAAATTGCGAACCGGGAATTTGCCCTCGATCCGGCCCCTCTCGTCGCACTTTCAAGCCTTTCCATCGCAGTAGCCGGAAAGACGCCGGATCGCGTCGACAGTAAAACCGATTGCAGCCCCTCGCTCTCTGTCGATCCGGTGGATTCGCAGCGCAAGGTCCGACCTCTCGCCGACGCTTTTCAGCGCCTTAACGCCGACCGCCTGCGCAGATGCGAAAAACCGGGAGCGGCCAAGAAGGTCGCTCCCGGTTCAAATTTGCGCGCGCCCGGAACCTGTCGACTGGTGGCGAAGACAGATCCTGTAAAGTCGATCAGCTAATGAGACTATTGACGCAGTCCGAATACTGCTGGCGGAACCGTTCCTCACCGAAGCTGGCGGCATTGGCGATACAATCTTCGGCGCGGATATCGCCCTCGCCCTCGACGAACATGTCGATTGCGCCGACCAGGCTTTCCACCGTCTGATCCTCGAACCACACGCCCGTCGCCCCGCTGCTGCCCAGGGGCCGCACGGTCTCGGCCGTGCCGCCCTTGCCCAGGCACACGACCGGGGTTCCGCAGGCCTGTGCCTCGACCGGAACGATCCCGAAATCCTCCAGCGCCGCAAAGACCAAGGCCCGCGCCGTCTGGAATTCGGCGATCAACTGCTCGAATGGGACGTGCCCCAGGATCTCGATATTGGAACCGGCGATCTGGCGGATCTTCTTCATGTCCGGCCCGTCGCCGATCACTCTCAGGCGCAGGTCCGGGCGGCGATTGAAGGCCTCCACGATCATCTCGACGCGCTTGTAGGGCACCAGGCGCGAAGCGGTGACGAAATGATCGCCGCGCGATGCCGTACCGGGCACGAAGTTGCCGGTATTGACGGGCGGATAGATCACTTGCGCCTCGCGGCGGTAGATCTTCCAGATCCGCCGGGCAATGAACTGTGAATTTGCCAGGTAATGGTCAACGCTCTGCGCGGTGCGCATGTCCCAGAGCCGGAACCGATGCATCATCTCGCGCGCAACCGCCCGCTTCAGCCCGCCGAGCGTGCCGCCGACCGTGGCGATATACTCGTGAGTAAGATCCCAGGCATAACGGGCAGGACTGTGGACGTAACTGACGTGCAACTGACCTGGCCCGGTTATCACGCCCTTGGCCAGGGCCGCGGAGGAACTGAGCACGACATCGTGCTCGGTCAGGTCGAACGCCTCGATCGCACGTGTCGATTGCAGCAGGAGGAAGCGGTAATACTGCTCCACCAGCGGCAGATCGTTGAGACCGGACGTCTGTATCCTGTGATCGGCGCCGAAGAACTCCCGCGTTACTTCCTCGGGAAGGAAGTTGAACAGCGTGAAGATGTCGCTGCCCGGCGTGCAGTGCGCCATTTGCTGAAGCACGCGCTCCGCCCCGGCAATCAGGGGAATCCAGTCATGGACGAGCGCGATGCGCTCGCCGCGGATCAGCGCCGGGCCCCCTGTCAGGGGTGCTTCGGCGACAGGAACACTATGTTTCATGGGCGTAAGTGGTCCTTCGAGGATGGGGCGGGACGCCGCCGGGCGAAGCCCGGCCTTGCGCTAGTCGGACCCGAACAGATCGCGCGAGAAGACCTTGTCCCTCACGTCGTCGAGTTCGGGCAGTATCCGGTTGGTGACGATCACGTCGGCGCGCCGCTTGAACGTCTCCAGATCGGCTTCGACCGGGGTGTTGAAGAAGCTGTCATCGGGATAGCTCGGCTCGTAGAGCACCGTCTCGATGCCCTTGGCCTTGATGCGCTTCATGATCCCCTGGATCGAGCTTTGGCGGAAATTGTCGGAACCGGCTTTCATGACCAGGCGGTAGAAACCCACCACCCTGGGCCTGCGCGACAGGACCATGTCGGAAATGAAGTCCTTGCGCGTCCGGTTCGCCTCCACGATCGCACCGATGATGGTCTGCGGAACATCATGGTAATTGGCCAGCAACTGCTTTGTGTCCTTCGGCAGGCAGTATCCGCCGTAACCGAACGAAGGGTTGTTGTAGTGCGAGCCGATGCGCGGATCGAGGCCGATGCCTTCGATGATCTGGCGCGCCTCCAGCCCGCGCGAAAGCGCATAGCTGTCCAGCTCGTTGAAATAGGCCACACGCATCGCGAGGTATGTATTCGCAAATAGCTTGATGGCTTCGGCTTCGGACGGGTCCGTGAACAGGACCGGCACATCCTTCTTGATCGCGCCTTCCAGCAGCAGTTCCGCAAAGACCTTTGCCCGCTCCGACTGCTCCCCCACCACGATTCGACTGGGATGGAGATTGTCGTGAAGCGCCCTGCCCTCGCGCAGGAACTCGGGGCTGAAGATCAGGTTGCGCGTGCCCATCGCCTCGGAAGTCGCGGTGGTGAAGCCCACGGGGATGGTGGACTTGATCACCATGACCGCATCGGGCGCATGGTCCATGACCTCGCGGATGACGGCTTCGACCAGGCTGGTGTCGAAGCGGTTGGTCACTTCGTCATAATTGGTGGGCGCGGCGATGATCACGTAGTCGGCGCCGCGATAGGCTTCCGCGGCATCCAGCGTGGCGCGCAGATTCAGGTCGTCGCGGCGGAGGAAAGCCTCGCACTCGGCATCGACGATCGGCGAGCGACCGGCATTGATCATGTCCACCTTGGCGGCCACGACATCCTTGGCCACGACTTCGTGGTTCTGCGCCAGCAACAGCGCATTCGACAGACCGACATAGCCAACGCCTGCAACAGCGATCTTCATTTCTGCTCCTCTGACCGCCCCGGACGGGGCAGGTTCGGCAAGTGCGCCCCGGCCGCTTGAACCGGGGCTTCCGATGCGGGGAATATCGGAAACTCCCGGTAGGTGAAACTGCTACCGATGGGCACGAGTGCTCTGCCGAGGATCGCGAGCCTGTTCAAGCGCCTGCGCAGAATATGGGATAATCGGGTGCAGTAACGCGACGGAATCCATTCTTGTCCGCAAATTGACGATGAGAGACATCCAACCGCCATGCTGCGACGCACCTAAAAGAAGCCCGACGAGACATGTCGCACGCAACGCCAGGCACTGTTCCGCGTCTCGACAAGCGAATCGATTCGCGGCGATGACGGCGCCTTAGCCTTGCCACCGGGCTTGTTCATCTTGCAGTCATCTTGTTGAAGAAGAATAATAGTTTCAGCACGATTTACCAATTTCCGGTACCGATGCGGGACACGAGGCCCCCGGTGCAGGGCAACCTCGGCTTCTGAATGGCGCATCGACTGCGCGCTTTGCCGCGCTGCAAAATCGATTGTCGTTCCGCGCCCACCTCCTGCAATCGAATTTGTAGGATGGGATCGCCGAACGCGCCTCGTTGCCCAAATCCGCTCGACTGAGAACAACCGCTCGTAAAACTGTCGGCCACCCGTTCCCTCAGTCGGACGCCTGCCCTTTCGGGCGACTTGCCAAGTGCGTCTCGGGCCTTCAGAAAGTACGGACATCTCCACAAAATCTGGACTTTAGCATGACTGATGACGTCGTCGGCAAGGCTGCCCCCCGTACGGCTTTGATTACGGGTGCCGCGGGTTTTATTGGGTACTACCTTTGCCGCAGACTGCTGGATGACGGTTTCCGGGTGATCGGCCTGGACAGCCTGAACGATTATTACGAAGTCGCGCTGAAGGAGCGGCGGGTGGCGATGCTCAGCCAGTCCGAGCATTTCCACTTCATCAAGGGCAAGCTCGAAGACCCCGAGCGGCTGATGCAGATCTTCGCCGATGAACGGCCCGAGATCGTCGTCAATCTCGCGGCCCAGGCCGGCGTGCGCTATTCGATCGACAATCCGCGCGCCTATGTGGAGGCGAACCTGATCGGCGTGTTCGAGATGCTGGAAGCCGCGCGGGCCTATCCGCCGCAGCACATGCTGATGGCATCGACCTCCTCGGTCTACGGCGCCAATACCGAGATGCCTTATGCGGAGACTCACAAGGTAGATACGCAGATGTCGTTCTACGCGGCGACGAAGAAGGCCAATGAAGCGATGGCGCATTCCTATGCGCATCTCTACGATCTGCCGATCACGATGTTCCGCTTCTTCACGGTCTACGGGCCGTGGGGCCGCCCGGACATGGCGCTGTTCAAGTTCACCAAGAACATCCTCGCCGGCAAGCCGATCGACGTCTACAACCATGGCGACATGAAGCGGGACTTCACGTATGTCGAAGATCTCGTCCAGGGCATCCGTCTCCTCATCGACAGCGCGCCGGTACGCCCGGAAAGCGCAGAGGACATCGCCGGGCACGACAGTCTTTCGCCGGTCGCGCCCTGGCGTGCCGTGAACATCGGCAATTCGGATTCGGTGCAGCTCATGGACTTCGTGCGCGCCATCGAAACGGCGACGGGCGTGAAGGCCGAGATCAACATGATGCCGATGCAGCCGGGCGACGTGCCCGCAACCTGGGCCGACGCCTCGCTGCTGCAGGAATTGACGGGCTACCGCCCCACCACTTCGGTTACCGAAGGCGTGGCGAAGTTCGTGGATTGGTACCGGGACTACTACCAGGTCTGAGCGGCCGATCCTTGCAGGAAACGGGGGCTGCGTCACTGACGCGGCCCCTTTTTTCATGGCCGCCTTTGCCGAAACCGGGCCTGCTCGTCCGGTATCAGGCCCCGCTGCCAACGGAAGGGCCATCGGCGAACTCGGGCCGGGCAGACGCTTGGACGCAAGGTTCTTCCCGGCCCCGGCGTTTTCGCAGCGGCTCGAAGCCCAGCACGCCGGCTAGGCCGCAGCGGCGCGACAGGTCGAACAGGACCAGCGGCAGCAGCACGCCCGCCGCCGTCGATACCAGCACGACCAGGGCGACGTTGCCGAGCCCCAGCCGCGTCAGCACCACGCGCATGCCGGCAGCGAAGATGATGTGCGTGAGGTAGATCGGCATGGTGCGCTCGCCGAGCTTCCGGGCGCCCAGCTTGTCCAGCAGCGCCCCGCCGTTCAGGCAGAGGCCGAGGAAAGCGGCGCAGGCCGCGCCGCCGCACAGATAGGCGGGCACCGTGTTGAAGGGCGAGACGGCGAGCATGAAGGCCGCCGCCTCGGCCGCGAGGAAGGCTGCGAGGCAGGGCACGAGCGGCAGGCCCCTCTCCAGCCAGCGCGTGCCCGCCAGCAGGCCCACGAAGAAGAAGGGGGCGTGCTGGAGGATCTGCCCGGTCAGGCCCTGCGGCTGCAGCACCACGACGGCGGCCAGGCAGGCCGCCGCGATCGCGGCCGCCGCGGCTCTTCCCCGCAGCACCATGGCCACCGCCTGGAACAGGAACAGCGCGAGCAGGAACCAGAACACGCTCTTGGGCGGGAACGGATAAGTCAGCACTTCGAAGGGCGAGATGCGCCCCTTGTTGCCCGCTCCGGTGACCAGATGGACGCAGCCTTCCACCCAGGCCCAGAGGCACATCGGCCAGAGCAGGTTGATCGAGATCCGCGACAGCCCGTTCCGCAGCGCGCCTCCGCCCAGCCTCTCCGGCGCCTTGAACAGCATGCCGGAAATCAGGAAGAACACCGGCATGTGGAACAAGTAGACGGCGCGGTCGATGGTCTGGAACAGGTGTGGATCGACCAGACCCTGCCCGTCCAGTCCGCGCCAGACATGGCCGAACACGACGAAGAGGATGGCGACGCCGCGTGCGGCGTCCAGGCCCTTAATGCGCATGGGGTCCTCGGTGCATGGTCATGACGTTCCCGGCGTCCAGCCCCCCCGCGCCCAGTGGCGGGTTTCGGGGTCTCGGCGGGGGTTGCGGTAAGGGTTGGGAGCGGGGCGGGGCAGCGCGCGGATCGCTTTCTGAATCCGGCCGCGCGCGCCGCTCGCCAGCGCCGGATAGGCGCCGAGCGAGGCGGCAAGGCCGATCAGCACGAGCGGCGCCGCACCCTGGCAGTTGATCGTGGCCGAGAGGATGGCGATCACGAAGCCGATGTGCCGGTCCGGCCGCGGCACCCGTACCAGGCGGCGGATCAGTTCCACGCCCATCAGCACGCCGAACAAGCCGAACTGGTAGAAGATGTAGAGGAACAGATTGTCCACCGCGCTGAACGGCGAGACATAGACGCCCGTGTAGAACGCCGATGGCCCCACCGATCCGAAACCGTGGCCCAGCAGGGCCGTCGCCGGGCCGCCATCGACGATCATGTCCCAGATCCCCGGCCAGGTGACGTGAACGCGCACGACCATGCTGCTCATGCCCACCGATATCTCTCCCACGCCGTCGATGGCAAGGAACCAGAGCCCGGCCAGAGCCGGCAGGAAGAAGCAGACCGAAAGCAGGGCGCCCAGCGCCATGCGGCCCGGCCCAAGCCCCTGGAACCAGCGCCAGGGCCAGAAGTCGATCACCATGGCCACGGCCAGCGCGATCAGGTTGGTGCGCGAGGTCGTGACGTTGAGCGCCCAGAGCGTCGCCACGTAGATCAGCAGACGCACATGCCAGGTGCGGGCCTGCCGCAGCACGATCAGCGCCAGCAGCAGCAGGATGCTGGCCGAGGCACTGCTCGCCGCACCCAGCCCGGCGATGCGCTCCTGCCCGTGGATCCACCATTCGCGCCCGGCCTCGCGCTCGACGCCGAATTGCGAGACCGAGTAGCCGGTCCAGGGCATCGTCGCGCGGGTGTCTATCGCCACGCCGGCGATCCCCACCACCAACAGCGCCAGGCAGGCCCAGCGCCAGACTTTGGCGTTGAGATACGTGGGGGGCAGCATGAGCACCGCGATCAGCGGGCAGAGCAGTTTGAAGCCGGAGAACACGGCCACGGCATTCTGGTAGACCACGATGCCGACAGCCATCTGCACCGCAGTCGCCGCGAAAAGCCAGATCAGCGGCGTCGGCAGCCGCAGCGTCACGGCGGCCAGCAGCAGGCGTGCCAGCACCACCGCGATCACGGCAAGGTCGGGAATGAACCAGAGCGGCCCCAGGCCGAAGCGGTCGAAATAATAGCGCGCCGCGCCGCCGAAGACTTCGCGCGCCATGATGAGCAGCACCGCCGTGCCGGTCAGCGTGGTCAGCAGGGCGGCGAAGTTCTGGCTCCGCTTTCTTGCGGGGCGCGGGCCGTAAGGGAGCGCGCCGGCACTCATGCCGCGCTCCAGCCCTGGCTGTTGCGCATGATCCAGCCGTGCCCGCGCCAGACCACCAGGCAATAGAAGGCACCCGCCGCGCCGAGCAGGGCCAGGCAGGCGACCGGCTCGCTGAAGCCGCGCAGCGGCACCAGCGCAGCGCCGAGTGCCAGCGAGAGCACCACCACGAAGGCGGAGGCGCGCGTCAGCAGGGGTGTGCGAACATGGCGGCTCACCACCGCGTAGAACAGCGCGAAACTGCCGATCTGCGAGACCGCTATGCCGATCGCCATGCCGGTGAGGCCCGCCAGCTTCACCCCTATGATGCCGCTGGGAACCAGCAATGCCAGGTTGACCGCCGGCGAGATGATCAGCAGCCGCGTCTTCTTGACCAGTTGCAGCGCCACCGAGAGGTGGAACGTGGTCAGCGCCTTGAGGATGGCGGCGATCGCCACATAAGGCAGCAACATGGCCACGGTGTCGCGGAACGAGGGACCGACGAAGAGATGCGCCACCCCCGGCGAAAGCGCCGCCAACACGGCCGCGGCCGGCGCGCCGATCATCAGGTAGACGATGAAGTTCTCCGCCAGGATCTTCTCGCCCGCCTCGCGTCCCTCGTTCTCGAACGCGCGGACGATGGCCGGATAGGCCGAGAGGTTGACCGCCAGCATCAGGAAGATCACGGTCTTCTGCATGAGGTCCACGGAGACCGAATACTGGCCGACCGCCGCCTTCCCCAGCGTGGAGGAAACGATGTAGCGATCCGCCACGGCACTGGCATAGCCGAGCCCCGAACTGACGATCAGCGGCGCGCCGTAGCGCAGGATTTCCTTCAGGTCCGCCGCCCGCGCCTGCAGCGGCCGCAAATTGCGCCAGGCCGCGTCCGTGACGTTGGCAAGCACCGCGCAGCCGATCTGGGCGCCGAGAATGCCGATGGCCACGCCCAGCGCGCCCATGTCGAAGAACCAGACCAGCACCGCACCCACCGCCAGGGAGAGCGAGGAGCGCAGCGTCATCATCGTGAAGAAGCGCCAGCTGAGCAGGCGAAGGCGCGCGCCGACGGTGCTGATCGCAAAGAGCATTTCTGAAAAGAGCCAGAGCCACATCGCCGGCCACCAGTCGGGCGCGACACCCATGAAGTGGACCTGGAAGCCGCGCAGCGACAGCGCCACTGGAAGCAGCAGCAGGATCAGGCCCAGTCCGACGGTGGCAAGCGCATTGGCGATGTCCGGGTTGAGCTGATGCTCGGCCGCGGGGTCGTAGAGCAGGCGCGAGGCGGTAAGGCGCAGCCACTCGAAGATCGTGGCGTTGAGGAACAGCACCGTCGCCGAGACGAGCGCATAAGTGCCGAACTCGGCCGGGCTGAGCAGGTGAGTCCAGACGATCAGCGAGAGGAAGTTGAGTCCGCTCGATATGCCCAGTGCCGCGGTGGTGATCGCGCCCTTGGAGAGTTTCATGCGCCCGAGCTTCATACGGCCAGGAGGTCCTTGCGCTTCTGCGTGACGATCCGGGCCGGGGCGCCGACCGAGGTGGCGCCGTCCGGCACGTCCTGGAGGACCACGGAATTCGCGCCGATCCGCGCCTCGCGGCCGATGCGGACCGGGCCGACGACGACCGCGCCGGCGTAGATCACCGCACCCGGTCCCACGACCGGATAGCCTTCCTCCCGGCCCGACTGGCCGATGGTGACGTGCTGGTAGATCGTGGCGTTTTCGCCGATCTCGACATCGTGGCCCACCACGATGCCCACCGGATGCGGCAGGTTGATCCACCCCGCCGGGCGTGAGAGCGGGGAGATGTGGCAGGCATAGCGCCAGTGGATGTAGCGCCGGATCACCGTCGCCATGGCGCGCCCCATGCGTCCGCGCGGGTAGAGCCGGCACATGCGCCGCCAGAGCGAGACGAGGCCCGCGCCTTCCATGGCCCGCGCCCCGCTCATCGCCGAGCCTCCGTTTGCAGCGCCGCTTCATGGGCAAACGGACGCGGCGGCAGGATCCGCGCCGGTACGCCGACGGCGATGTGCCCCGCAGGAACCGATGTCTTGACCACGGCATTGGCGCCGATCACTGCGCCCGCGCCGATCTCGATGCCGCCGATCACCGTCGCGCCCGCGAAGATCGTGGCCCCGGCGCCGATGCGCGGGCAGCGCCCGGCGGCGCCGTCCTGGCCGATGGTGACGTGCTGGTAGATCGTCACCCCGTCTCCGATCACGGCATTGTCACCGATCACCACGCCCACTGGATGCGGCAGGTAGACGGCCTCGCCGACATGAGTGGTCGGCGCGATGTAGCAGCCATAGGCGCGGCGGATGTGCCCCCGGATCACCCGCGCAAGCACCCGCCCCGCCGGTCCCGAGGCCCAGAGCCCGCTCATGCGCTGCCAGGCGCGCAGGATGCCGCTGCTCGGGCTGAACCGTCCCACCGGCAGGCCGCGCGCCGGCAGAGTGCCAGGGGCGGCGTGGAGGTCGGCCGGGGCGAAAGTGCCGTCGGTCACAGCCATTTCGCGCTCAGGCCGCATCGAACAGCCGGTCCAGATGGCTCTCGTAACGATCGATCACCGCACCCGATGTGAACACCGCACCCATGTCGAGCGCGCCGGCACTGTAGCGGGCATAGCTGTCGGCGGAGAGCGTGCGGAAATGCTGGATCTTATCGGCCAGCTCGCCGGCATCCTCGCCGTCGTAAAGCTCGCCGGTCTCGGCGGGAGTGACGACTTCCGGATTGCCGCCCACGCGTGAGGCGACGACCGGCAGCGCGAAGCCGTAAGCCTCGTAGATCACGCGGGGCAGCGGCTCGTTGTAGACCGAGGGACAGACCACCACGTCGACCGCGCCATAGAAGTCTTCCGCGGCCTGCCAGCCGAGGAACTGCACGCGCGGATCGCCCGCAGCCTGCGCCTTCAGCCCGGCCACATATTCGGGCTCCCCGTCACCGGCGATCACCAGCGACCACGGCCGGCCGCCCTGCGGCAGGCGGCGCACGGCCTCGATCAGCTTCTCCACGCCCTTGGTGGGAGCGAGCCGGCCGATATAGCCGAAGACCATCGGCGCGCCGTCGGCCAGCTGTTTCGCCTCGGGCACCAGCGGGCGGTCGTTGACGTTCCACTGCACCGCACAGGGCTTGTCTTCCCCGAAGGCGCCGTGGCGGCGGTGGGTATCCGCCACGAAGGCGCTGTTGGACAGGAACATGTCGACATTGCGGGTCTGGCGGCGGTTGACCCCCCGCACCACCTTGCAGCCCGAACAGAGCGACGTGCAGTTCTCGCCCGCGCGGTACATGCCCGAGCGGCTGCAGATCAGATAGTAGTCGCGCATGGTGTGGATCAGCCGCGCACCGCTGCGCTTGGCCTCGCGCAGGATCGCGGTGGAGAAGCCGTCGATGATGCTGGTGTTGACCACGTCGGGGCGGATGATGTCCAGCATCTGGCGCACGTCCCGCGCGGCGCGGAAGTTCCAGAGGTCCAGCGCGTGCCACACCGCCTTCATCGCCGGGGAGCGGCGGCGCTTGTCGTAAGGCCAGTAGATGTTGCGGATCGGCAGGACGTGCAGCGTCGGCTTGCCCGGCCCGGTCACTCCGGCCTCCATGCCGGCGCGCAAGGTGGCGGCTTCCTCCCCGCGCGGGGCCAGGCGCAGGATGTGCACGTCGTGCCCCCGCTCGACCAGGCCCTCGGCCAGGGTCTGCACGGACTTGGCGCCGCCGCCGACCTGGTCGGGCCGGTAGGAGCGGATGATGAAGAGAATTCGTCGGGACGTCATGGACGTACTGTCTCCGTTGCGGCCAGTCATGTTCATATCGCTCGCGCTCATGTGCGTTCGGGGCAGTTCAGGGTGGGTTGCGCGCCGGTCTTTTCCGGCACGAGCCGCAAGTAGACGGGCGCATTGCCAAGCTTCTGCTCGCCGCCTTCGAGGGGCTTTCCGGTCATGTCGGCCAGGCCGGAGACCTTCCAGCCGGTCGGCGCGATCTTGCCGGGCTCCAGCCGCGCCACGCCGGTCTTAGCCCAGACCAGCGCCTTCACGCTGCTGCCGCCGGCTTGCGGGTCGGCCGCGAAGATCGCACCTTCCACGCCGGCACGCTGGACCGGGCAGGCATAGCGCAGGGTACCGACCTGCCGGAGCATGGTCTGCAGCGCCAGGAACGCCGGCTTGGGCGAACCGTCGGGCAGGAGCAGGCCGAAATGATGTTGGTCGTTGGACGGATCGGTGCCGGCGTCCTTCCAGGAATACCAGATGTTGGGCGCTACGCCCGCCGCCAGCGCCGAAACCAGCGTGCGGACCAGGTAGCGCGCCTGGGCCTGATCGTCGACGCGGCCGACGACGGGGCGGCCCCATTCGGAATTGGCGATCCGGGGCGTTTTCACCTGCCCCCCCGCGGCGATGCGGTGCCACAGTCCGTCCCACAATGCGCCATCGCGCGCGGCATCGCCGGTCATCTGATAGGGATGGACGCTGATCCGGTCGAAGCAGGTGATGGCCTTGGACCCTGCCAGCGCCGTCAGGAACGGACCGTCCACCCACTTGGAGGCGGCGGGACCGTAGACTTCGGCCCGGCCCGCCGAATGGATGGCCTGGCAGGCCGCCAGTGCCATGCGGCCATAAGCGGCGGCATCGGGCTTGGGCGGCCAGAAGCGCGGGTGATCGGGCTCGTTCCAGACTTCCCAGATCGGGTCGTAGGCCGCGAAGGCCTTGGCGGCGGCGGCGGCCCACTTGCTATAGGCCGCGATCTGGTCTGGCGCGACCGGCGGCGAAGTGCGCCGCTCGTCGCGGCCACGCCACTGGATCCTGGTGAAAGGCGTATGGACCGGGTTGCCGTAGTCCAGGATGAACAGCGGGCGCATGCCGCGCGCATGAACTTCGCGCGCAAACTCCAGGTAGGGGCCGAAGTCGTAGACGCCCGGCTTGCGCTCGGTGCGGGCCCAGCTGAAATCGCTGCGCACGAAATGGAGCCCCAGCCCGGAAACGCGGTCGAGATCGGCGGGGGTCAGGTCGTTGCCGGCAATGCCCACCACTTGCGCCACGGGCGCGGAGACGTGCCGGTCGGACCGGACGGTGCCGGGCTGCAGCAACAAAGCCGCTGCCAGCAGCGCCCCCGGGCAAAGCAGGAGCGCGGCGCCGAACAGACCGGTGCGCAGGCGGGCGCGCCGCGCACGGCGGCGTCCCGCACCAAGTGCGCGCCCCAGCCCTTCTCCGGGCCGGTTCGGGCCCTGGCCCCAGCGGATCACCGGCCGAGCACCGTCGAATAGACCTGGTTCACCTGCCGGTGCATGCGCTCCATGCCGAACCGTTCCGCCACCGTTCGCGCGGCGGATTTCTGCAATTCGACGAGCATGGGACCGAGGCTGGAGATCTCCTCCATGGCCGCGCAGAAGGCTTCCGCATCGCCGGCCAGCCAGCCGTTCTCGCGGTGATCGATCATTTCGACGATGCCGCCGGCCGGATAGCCGACCACGGGCAGCCCCATCGACATCGCCTCCATCACCGAACGCGGCAGCGGATCGGGCGTCTCGGAAGGCACGAGCACGGCATCGAGGCCGTTGTAGATCGCCGCCAGCCCTTCGAAGCGGCCTTCGAAGCGGACCGAATCGGCGAGGCCCAGGGCTTCGGCCTGGCGCTTCAGGCTTTCGAGGTAGGGACGATCTTCCGCTTCCGCTTCACCGCGCACCAGCAGGGTGATGTCGATCCCGCGGCGACGGGCGGCGCCCAGCCAGTCGATGGCGACGTGGTGCCCCTTGAAGGGATGGATGCGCCCGCAGATGCCCACGACCAGCGGGGCATGGGCGCGCGGCGCCTGGAGCGCGGCGGCAGACGGAGCCTGGACGGACTGGAGCGGTTGGGCTGCCCCGTCCTGCTTCACGCCGTTGAACACCACCGAGACATTGCCCGGCAGCATCTCGCCCGGCCAGCAGGCGCGGCTGACGAGCACGGTATGGTCGGAACTGCGGGCGAGCCCCTTCCAGATCAGGCGCTCCGAACCGCGCACGGCGATGTCGCGAACGTGGAACACGCAGGCTTCTCCGCCCAGCTTGCGCGCCAGGCCGGCAATGCAGTGGGCCTTCAGCCCGTTGCTATGGACGATGTCGGCACCGTGGCGCTTCGTCACGGCCATGAGCTTGCGCGCGGCGCCGAACCAGTCCCCGAAGGCCGCACCCACGCTGGAGGGGCGCACCGGGCGGCGGATCGCGGCGACCTGGCCGAAATCGACGACTTCCACGGGGATGCCCCGGCTCGCCGCTTGCTCGGACACCGGCCCTTCGGCAGGCACCACTAGCAGCGGGTCGACATGCGGGTTCGCCATCAGGTCGAACAGCGATCGCTCCGCTCCTCCTTTAAAAAAGGAGACGGGGGACAAGAAGGCCACGCGATAATTCATAGGATCGGTCCCGCCGCTTTCAGGATTCAACATAGCTTATCCTTTCACTGGGCGTTGTGTTCGCAGTACCGGAGGCACTGAATTCAGGTCGGAGCGACCTTCCAGCCCGACAAGCCGCAGCCGCGGCCCGGCCTGTCTGGCTCGCACCGGCGCAATGGTCGCTGCGAGGATGGCAGGAGAATCGCATTCAAAAGGCTCTGCGAGGGCCGTCGGACCGGCCCTGCGCTCGAAGTCACTGTCCTTGGCGCCACGGCCCGCTGCCCGAACGGTCAGCGGGCGAAGACTGCGAAGGCATTGAATATCGGCGCGGTTCTCAGGAAGTCCTGCCAAAGCCCCTTAATTTTCGAGAAACCAACCACCACCACATCGCCGTCCATGACGATCGGATCGGGGCTGACGCCGCCGCGAATGTCCTTCAGGTCGAAGCGCGCGGCCATGCGCTGTCCGTTGATCGTGCGGAAGATCACCACCTGGTCCAGCTTGGCGGTGACCAGCGGGCTCTGCGCCCGCGCCAGCGCGCCCAGGAGGGTGGTATTGCTGGTCAGTTCATAGACGCCGGGAACCTTCACTTCGCCTTCCACCGATACGAAGCGCGGCGCGGCTTCGTCTACCGAGATGGCGACTTGCGGGTTTTTCAGATACTTGCGCCCAAGCACGGCCGTCACGTCGCTCGACACTTCGGGCGCGCTGCGGCCGGCGGCCTTGATCTGCCCGGCCAGGGGAAGCTGGATGAAGCCCGCCTCGTCCACGCGCGCCTTCTCCACGGAGAGATCGGGCTCTCCGAAGACCCGCACCTGAAGGACGTCCTTCGGCGAGATCGCATAGACAGTGGGCGCCGGAACCGTGGCGGGAATCGTCTGATAGGCAGCTTCGCCGACCGGAACATCCGGGTTCGACGTCATGGTGGAGGTACATCCTGTCAGGATGGTACCTGAAAATAGGACAGCGAGCCCAACAAGAAGCGTCTTTGTGCAGCGCACTTACGGTTTTCTCCATAAGGCTTAAGTCAATGCCCCCGATGGGGTGACCGGGTGCCTATTCGGGTAATCAGGAGCGCATTGGGGTGCAAGTGCCTGGGAGGCGCTCGAAAACGGCAAAGCCCACTCCTAAAACGGCACGTCGCAAATCTCTTCCGCAAGTGCGAAATCAAACGGCCGGCAGACCTGCGTTCGAACCGATCCGGCAGCGAATCCGGGATAACTATGCAATGGATAGCAATCGGCATGACAGATGTCGGAATCGCCCTGAACTGCACTTTATAGTGCGTGTTCAGTTCAGGTACAGTATTCGCCGGGACCTGCAGACTGCTCCGGATTGGTTACCGGAGGTGCAAGGATGGTGCGGCTTTGGACGCAGTTGGCTTTGACGCACCGCAGCGCAGCGCATAATCCTGGGGTCGTCCTTGAACCCGGTTCGCGCGCGCTGCTTTCATGCCCACTTGCGCAGCGCGAATGGGCCGTTCAACAAAGCCGCCGTAGCAACCCGTTCCAATCGATTTCTCCATCCCACTTCCTGCCGACCATCAGAGCGAGACCATGACCTCCAAGATCCCCGTTCTTGTCACCGGCGGCGCCGGCTATATCGGCAGCCACGCCGTTCTCGCCCTCAAGGACGCCGGTTGGCCGGTGGTCGTGATCGACAACCTCACCACGGGCTTTCGCTTCGCCCTGCCGGAAGGCGTCCCGCTCTACGAAGGCGACATCGAGGATGCCGCACTGCTCGCCCGGATCTTCCGGGAAGAGGGTATCCAGGCGGTGATGCACTTCGCCGGCTCGATCATCGTGCCGGAATCGGTCGAGAACCCGCTGAAGTACTACCACAACAACACCGCCAAGAGCCGCGCCCTGATCGACGCGGCGGTGAAGGCGGGCGTGCCGCACTTCATCTTCAGCTCCACGGCCGCCACTTACGGCATCCCGGAAGTCTCCCCGGTCACCGAGGACAGCCCGAAGCTGCCGATCAACCCTTACGGCATGTCGAAGCTGATGACGGAGACCATGCTGGCCGACGTCTCCCGCGCGCATGACTTCAATTACTGCGCGCTGCGCTACTTCAATGTCGCCGGTGCCGATCCGCAGGCCCGCACCGGACAGTCTACGGCGGGTGCCACCCATCTCATCAAGGTCGCGGTGGAAGCGGCCTTGGGCAAGCGGGAGCATGTCGCCGTGTTCGGCACGGATTTCGACACGCCGGACGGCACCGGCGTGCGCGACTACATCCATGTCTCCGACCTCGCCAATGCGCACGTCCTCGCGCTCGAACAGCTGATCGCGGCGCCGGGAGAATCGCTGACGATGAACTGCGGTTACGGCCAGGGCTTCTCGGTGCTGGAAGTGCTCGACGCGGTCGACCGCGTCACCAACCGCACGATCGACCGCCGCATGCAGGGCCGGCGCGCGGGCGATCCCGATTCGCTCATCTCGGACAACCGTCGGATCAAGGCCACCCTGCCCTGGCAGCCGAAATATGCCGACCTGGGCACGATCGTCGAACACGCACTCGCCTGGGAGCGCCGCCTGACCGAGCTGCGCGGAGCGTAGAGCCGCCGGCAGAACGGCGTCGTCCCGGAGCAAGTCCGGGACGACGTGCGGCCGAGGATCCACGATCCCCGGCCTTAAGCGCGTCGCTGCGCGTTAGAACGCTACGCATCGGCCTTTAACGCGTCGCTACGCGTTAAAACGCTACGCACCGGCCTTTAGCGGGTCGCTGCGCCTTAAAACGCTACGCTTAGTGAAGCGCGGGCGGAGAGATCGGTGGCGTCCTGGGTCCGTTCGGCGCGGGCGGACAGCTTCCAGGTGAAGTCGTAACCACCGGCCAGCATCGAGACTTCGCTGACCCAGGCACCCTTCAGGCTTTCGGGCGTGATGGTGAAGGCCTCCCCGGCGTCGTACGTGTCTCCGCCGTTGAAATAGGCCGTGGTGCTGCCGAGCTTGCCCGACACCACTTCGCGGCGACCGCCTTCGAACTGGAACGTCAGCGGGCGCCAGTCGGGCGAAATGGTCCCGAGCGAATAGGACGCCGTCACTGTCGGCGTCACCGTGGTCATCTTGCTGGTGCGGTCTGCCACGGTCAGCGCCACCGCATCGCTGTCGGCCGTTTCGCTGTAGCCGTTCTCCTTCAGCCAGAACTGCTCCAGCTCCAGCTTGGGCTTGAGGTTGAAGCGGCGCGACATCTGGAAGCGATAGGACGCACCGGCCAGGCCCGAGATCAGCCAGCCGTTCCACTTGCCATCGGCGGAATACGTGAAGTCGGTATCGTCGATGGTGCCGGTGAAGGTGCGGGTGGAATCCACCGAGATCTTCGAGGCCCCGATGCGCGCCCAGGCCATGAACGGCCCCTTCCCGGTGCGCCAGAACAGGCCGAAGTCGTGCTGGCCCACGCCGAGATCGCCCGTGCCGCCATTATCCTTCACCGTGCCGTGGAGCCAGGCATAGGAAACGCCGAAGTAGCCCAGGTTCGTCCGGCGCTCGGCACCGGCGGAGAGGCCCCAGCCGCTCGCCTTGTAGCCCGCTGTCGAACCGGCATCCTTGGCGGTGCGCCAGTAGACGGGTTCGAACCAGCCGCCGACATCGGAGATCGTGAAGAGCGAGGTTTCGTCCGAAAGGTGGCGCGAAGCCATGCGGTCGCCGTGAGTCACGGCATCGAAGACGCCGCCCGAATGGTCGGGCAGAAGCCCGGCGACCTGGCTCTGGAGCGTGGCCGAATCCTCGACCTGGAGCAGGCTGGAGGTCAGGCTGTCGTCGTTCTGGGCAGTGGCGTAGATCGCATCCCAGGCCGAAGCCTCGCTGCGGGTGAGGCCCAGTTCGTCGGTCGTCTTGCGCGCGATGGTGAGATAGATGCTGTTCGCGTCGGTCGTGACATCGCCGTTGTAGATGAAGGGCAGGTCGGTGTCGGTCGAATTGAGCGTGCCCTGCACGTCGAGGCTGCTGGCGGTGAGCACCGTGTAGGTCCCTTCCGCATCGCCAAGATCGGTGACTGTCGCCGTGATCTTGGCCCCGTCCTCCAGCGTGGCATTGGCCACGGTGTAAAGCGAACTGCTGCCTTCCGAAGTGTCGATATAGACACCCAGCGAGCCGCCCGATTTCACGATCAGGCTGCCGAAGCCGATGGTGTCCGAATCGCTGGCGGTCAGCTTTGCCCCGCTGCCCACGGTGACCGTCAGGTTGTCGGCATTGCTGAAGTTGCCCGAATAGACCGCGCTGTCGGACAAAGTGAGGGTGCCGCTCTCACCGTCGAAATCCATCGTGCCGACGAAGCTGGAGGTTCCGGCCATGGTGGCCGTGCCGGTGCCGCTGCCGAAATAGACGTCGCCGGTGTAGACCGTGTTGCCGGACAGGTTCAGCGTATCGTCGCCATCGCCGAAAGTGGTGTTGCCGGTGATCGTGCCTGACGAGGCATTGATGGTGTCATCGCCCGATCCCAGCAGGATATTGCCGGTGATCGCGGTGTAGATGGTGGGATCGGTGTCCGTATCGTTGTCGTCCAGGTAGTCGGCGCTGGTCTCGATATCGGCGGCGTTGAGGTACTGGTTGATCGTGACGCCGGTGGTGTTGGCGGAGAGGTCGATCGCGGTGCGGGTGTCGGTGCTCGATCCGCTGGCCGCGATGAAGCCGGTGTTGTCGATCGTGGTCAGGGTGCCCGAGAGATCCCGGATCGCCGTTGTGGAGCCTTCGCCCTGCGAAGTGATGGAGGCCGTGATCGAGCCGCTGTTATAGAGGCTGGTCACTGTACTCCCGGCATTGATGAGCAGCGCCGTCGCGGCCGAATCGTAAGTCGTGGCGTTCAGCGAGCCGGTCACCCCGATCCCGTCGGTCAGCGTGACGTTGCCGCCCTGCCCGCCGATCACCAGGCCATAGGCATCGGTATTGCTGTAATAGGCGTTGGCGCTGACCGAGCCGTCGATGGCAATCGAGTACGTGCCGGAATTGCTCGACACGCCGCCCACGGTGATGTCGCTGGTGCCGCCGACCTGGATCGCCGGGCCGTTGCCGTAGGCGATGACCGCTCCGGTGCCTTCATCGTCATCGTCGACACCGTCGCCGTCCTCGTCATCGTTCGAACTGTCGTTGTCGACCGGGGGCGCCGCCACGTAGATGCCGCCAGCGACATTGCCGGTGATCTCCACCGCCGCCGCGCCCGAGCGGAGGGCGGCACGCGAAAGCACGATCGTGTCGCTGTCGTCGTCCGTGTAGGAGGCGCGCTGCGAGACGGTGCCCTGGATGGTCACGGTGCCGCTGACGTCGCCGTCCACCACCAGGGCCTGGGCGCCCGCGCCGGTGGCGTAGACAGTGCCTTCCACCGTCACGTCCCCGTCCACGCTCCTGGTGGAGATGCCGACCGAGTTGTCGCCGATCACGTTGATGGTGCCGGTATTAGTCACGCTGCCGACATAGTCCGAATCGACGACGATGCCGCCGGAGTTCAGGCCCTCCACCTTGATCGTGCCTTCGTTGAGGATCGATCCGCTGGTGGTGGCGCCGGACAGGACGTGGATGCCGTAGCGATTGCTGGCCGAAGCGATCGAGCCATCGGCAATGCCGTTCGAATCGGTGTCCGCCGGCACGAAGTCCTCGGTGACGGTGAGGGTGGCATCCTCGCCCACGGTGATCGTCGCGGTGGTGCCGGCATTGACGGTGATGCCGCTGGCGCCGTCGGCATCGTCGAGAACCAGAGCGCCTTCGAGATCGACGGCATTGTTGCTGTCCACCGTGATCGCGCTGCCGCTGGGCAGGGTGATGGTGCCGTCCTCGGTCACGGTCACGTCACCCGCGCTGGAGGTGACGAGCGCCTTGGTGGTGGAGGTGGAAACGGTCGTGGCGGCGAGCGAAGGCGCGGCGCAAAGTGCGAGAACGAGCGCGCCGATGCTGGAAGACGTGTGCAGCGAGGTCATGATGTTCGGATCTCTTCGTGAGCGTAAGGCTGCCGGCGCGGCGCAGGAACGATCCTGCGCCGCATCGCCATCGCCCTCAGGCAGGTTGTCGCTCGCCAGGCGGCGAGGATTCTCGATGAGCCGCCCCTTTCGGGGCGGCGATTACGATGGAGCGCCGGTCAGGTGGCGATGCCGATGAGCGCGGTGCCGGTATATCCGGCCGTGGCGCTGCCACTCAGCGTGGGGGTCATCTGGGCGATCTGTGCCGAACTGTTGTCGCCGAACACATTGTCCGAAGAGATCGAGATCGCGTTGTAGTTGGCGATGCTGGCGGTGTAGCGCGTGTCGCCGGTGAAGACCGCGGTGTTGGTGGCCGCCGGCATGGCCAGCTGCGAGATCAGGCTGGCCGTGCGGCCCGTGCTGGCCGAAGTCAGGCCGCCCGTGAAGATCTCGAAGTGGATATGCGGCCAGCGCCCGGAATAGCAGGCCGGATAGATCGTGGTGAAAGTCACCTTGCCCTCGGCATCGGTCACCTGCACGCCGCGCAAGTAGCTCTCCGTGGTGACCCCGCTGGAATAGAGCGAGTACTTGCCCGCGGCATCGCAGTGCCAGACGTAGATCGCCGCGCCCTCGATGGCGCCGCAGCCGTTGTTCACGTCCACCAGTTGCAAGGTCAGCTCCAGCTTGACCCCGTCTGCCGTGGTCGTGGAATTGATGAAGCTGGAGCGGATGTCCGAACGCACCACGCCGCTGACGGTCAGCACGTTGGAGGTCGAACCGCTCGCGCTGTTGGTGCCGTCCGCGGGGTAAGGCCCGTTGGTCTCGGTGGGATCGGCGATGCAGCTGCTGGAGGAGGTGCCGCCGGAGCTGGTGGAAGAAGTGCTGGTCGACGATGTGCTGGTCGAACTCGTGCTCGACGTGCTGGTGGAACTCGTCGTGGCGGTCGATCCGCTGCTGGTCGACGTGGAACCGTCGTCACCCCCGCAGGCGGTAACGGCAGTGAAGCCCCCCGCACTGGCCAGGATGGCCAGCGCGCGGCGCCGACCCATGATATTCTCACCGATCGTCTTCAGGTCGTGAAGCAGGCCGCCGTGATGCCCCTGGTCGCAGTCCAGGTCCCCGCCCGAATGGTGGTCTTGATGGTAGTCTTCCATTGCAATCTCCCCGCGTGTCGCAAGTCGCGCGACGGGGCCGGGAGACCGGCGTCGCGGATCAGGTCACGACGAGGATTGAAAGCCGGCGTTTGCGATCGGATTTCAGGTGCATTTCACCTCCATGGCGAAACGCCCTGCCGCAGCGGCCGGGCTGTCATGCAGGTGAAATGTCTCCGGACACGGAGGGCACGAAAAGATAGCCCTCGTTGCGCACGGTGCGGATGATGTCGCCGCCGCCCTCGCCTTCCGCCAGCTTGCGGCGCAGGCGCGAAAGCTGAACGTCGATGGCGCGGTCGTAGTGATCGCTGTCCTCCCCGCGCGACCAGTCGAGAAGCTGGTCACGGGTGAGCACGCGGCGCGGATGCTCGGCAAAGGCGCGGAGCAACCGGAATTCGCCATCCGAAAGCGAGATCAGGCGATTGGCCGGGTCGAACAGCAGGCGCAGGCCCACGTCCATGCGCCAGCCGGAGAAATAGAGACATTCGCCCGAATGGATGTCGTTGACCGGCCGCGGTTCCGGGGCGCCGGAACGGGCGGTGGCGGCCGCGACGACGCGGTCCACCGCGGCGCTGCCGCCAGCCCCGGCGCGCCGGCGCAGCACGGTGCGGATGCGGGCCAGCAGCTCGCGGGGATTGCAGGGCTTCGCCAGGTAGTCGTCGGCGCCCATTTCCAGCCCGACGATGCGGTCGACATCGCTGCCCACGGCGGAAAGCATGATGACCGGCGGCGCATCGGGGCCAAGCCCGCGCAGCGCCGTCAGCCCGTCCTCGCGCGGCATCATCACGTCCAGCACGATGAGATCGAAGTGCTCCCGCGCCAGATGCTCGCGCATGGCGCTGGGGTCGGCGGCCGTCTCGGTGGCGTAACCGTGTTTTCCCAGGAACTCGCTGATGAGCGAGCGGATGCCGTCATCGTCGTCGACGATGAGGATGCGGGTTTCGAGGTCCATCGGGGCACGTTCTAGGATCATTGTGCGCCGATAGGAACCCCGTGTTCCACGCGGATTTCAGCGGCGATACAGCTTGCGACAGCCCGGTAACGCCATTGCAATCTGCGTGAAATCCGCAGGCAAACTCGAACCGCAAAATCCAGCGACATGAACATTCGAGTTCGTCAGGTTCCGTCCTGGATGGACTGCAGCGCGTCTTCGGCGACATCCCCCGTTGCCTTCGCGGCGATGCTGCATTCCTCCGGAACGGCCGGAACCGCCGCCCGGTTAGCCACCGCCAAGGCGCCGGACGGCGCCGGGTCCGTCGCAGCGACAGGTCACGTAGTCGCACCCGCCCTGTCCTGCGACGGCCCCGGAATTATATCGCTCCGAGGATGGCCGGAAACCCTACCCGATAGTGACACAAATCGGTGGTACCCGGCGCTTCGTGCCAGCGGCTCCAGCCGGGCTGGCCAACAGAGAGATTGCCCTCCGGCACGATCGCCGGACAGGCCACGAGGTGACCGTCCCCGCCAGGCAGCGTCCCGCTGCATGATGGGGGCGCGGAGCGGGTTCGGAAGAGCGGTGTCCCTCTCTTCCGAGCCCGCGCCGCAATATCCGCCGGCAAGCCCCACATCCTCCGGCCCATCCTTCGCCCCGGCCTTGGCGACAATCCGCAGGTTCGGCGCTGACGCCGCCGCTCGCAATACCACGGCTCGAAATAGCGGGCGATTCGTGGCAATGGCGCAGCCATGACCCCGCCCCGCCTGACCAACCGACTCGGACTGCCCCTGGCGATGCAGATGATCGTCATCCTCGTCTGCGCGCTGATCGGTGCGCAGCTGGTGACGCTCGGCCTCACGGTGATCCTGCCTCCCAGCCCGACGGCCCGGTGGAACATCGACGAAGTCGCCAGCGCGCTGACCACCGGCGATCTGTCCGATCGGCTGGAGCGCAAGCCCATGGTCGGCCCGCCCGATGTGAGCGGACAGGGCTGGCTGGTGTCGGAATCCTCGCGCGATGCCCTGGCCCAGCGACTCGGGCGGCACCGCAAGGACGTGGTCCTGGCCTTCTACACCCAGCTGCCAGTCGGCGGCGTCGCGGTGCCGAGCAATGCCCGGTCCCCGCTGGCGATGGTGGAAAGCAAGAGCGCGGCGATCAGCCCCGGCGCCAGGGTTTCCGCGCTGCTGGTGGGATCGGCCGATGCCCAGTCGATCCCCGGCGGCCCCCCGCCGGGCGGCGCTCCCGGTCCCAGCGGCATGCCCGGCGGGCACTTCCCCGGCGGCATGCCTCCGGGCGGATCGATGCCGCACGTTCCGTCCATGCCCCGCCCCGCGATGCCGGGCGGCGGCGCGAGGCCGGGCGGCCACGTTCCGGGCGGCGCCATGCCCGGTGGCAAGGTTCCCGGCGGCAAGGTTCCCGGCGCCGCGCCGGGCGGCCAGCGCCCGGGCGGAGGCCAGCCCGGTGCACCATCCGGCGGCCAAAACCCCGGCAATGCCGCGCCCGGCGCCGGCACGGGCGGCCCGACCGCGGCGCCCGGAAATCCCTCAGGCGGCGTGGCGAACCAGGACGGTCATCCCGGCCAGTTCGTCTCCCCCGGCGCGCGTCCGGGCGGCATGGCCGGACCCATGGCCGGCCCCATGGGCAATGGCGCGATCGGCGGGGGGCTTCCGGCCCCAGTCATGCCGAGCATGAACGACATCCCGCGGGCCACCCTGCCTATCGCCACACCCGATCCGATCGCCAGTCCCACGCTGGCCAGCCGCCCGGTCGCGGTCTCGATCCCGCTGCCGCCGGTCACGCTGGCTTCGCCCTCGGCCAGCGCCTCCGCCCTGCCCACGCCGCTGGCAACGTCCGCGGCCGAGACTGCCACGCCGCTGCCCGCAGTGCCCGGGGCGCCGCAGCCGATCCCGTTCCGCCACGCGGAAGGCAGCTTCTTCGCCCTCACCTCGCCTCCATTCATCGAGGGTGACTTCGTAGCCGCCACCCGTCAGCCGGACGGCCAGTGGCTGGCCGTCGCCCCCCGCGCCGAGCCCTTCCCGAATGCCTGGCAGAAGCGCGTGATGCTGTGGTTCGCGCTGTCCCTGGCGATCATCAGCCCGCTGGCCTGGCTGTTCGCGCGCCGCATCGTCGTGCCGCTCAAGGACTTCGCGCAGGCCGCCGAGCAACTCGGCCGCGATCCTTCGGCCACGATCCTGCCGCTCTCCGGCCCGGCCGAGATCGGCCGCGCGGCCAATGCCTTCAACCAGATGCGCTATCGGCTGCGCGCCTTCGTGGACGACCGCACGGCGATGGTCGGCGCCATCAGCCACGACTTGCGCACCCCGCTCACCCGCCTGCGCTTCCGCATCGAGGACGTGCCGGACGACCAGCGCGAGGGGCTGCTCAAGGAAGTGACCGAGATGGAAGCGATGATCAGCCAGGTCATCGCCTTCATTCGCGATGCCTCCACCCCCGGCCCGCGCAAGCGCGTCGATTTTGCCGATCTCATCGCCGGCAGCGTCGCCGATGCGCAATTGGTGGGCGGCAAGGTGACGATCGAGCACAATCTCCATATTCCCGTCGAAGTCGATCCGGTGGGCATTCGCCGCCTGCTCGGCAACCTGCTGGAAAACGCCATCAAGTACGGAGACAGCGCGAAGGTCCGCGTCAGCCTCCTCGACGGCGAGGCCGTGGCGGAGATCGTCGATGCCGGGCCGGGTATCCCCGAGGACGAGTTCGACCGCGCCTTCGAGCCGTTCTACCGCTCGGAAACCGCCCGCAAGTCGGGCCAGAACGGCACTGGCCTGGGCCTGGCGGTGTGCCGCTCGATCGCCCGCGCCCATGGCGGCGATGTCCATTTCGTGCACGGCGGCGACGGCTTCGCCGCCCGCGTGACCGTGCCGGCCGCGGCCTTCGATCCGACCCTGCGAAAGGCCGCCTGATGCTGCATTCCTTGCCGGCCTGCCTGCTGCTGGCAGGCGCGGCCGTTCTGTCGTCTCCGGCACTGGCGCAAGATACGGCGCCGCTACCCGAAGCGAGCGCCACGCCGGAAGGCGCAACCCTTTCGACCGAGGCTGCTCCGGCCGCTACCGACTCAAGTGCCGAAGATCCGGCGAATGCCGATCAGCCCCCGCTCCGCGCCGCGCCTTGGACGGTTACCGCCTCTGCCGGGGTCAGCAACCGCGACGATGGCCCGGATGGGTCCTGGCAATCGCTTTCGCTGACCCGGCAGGTCGGCCGGGGCTATGTGCGGGGCGGGCTGATGCGCTATCACGGCACGCTGATCCAGGCCTATACGGCGCTGCCCTCGGACTATTACGTTGCCACTCTCGGCGCCGGCGGCAACTTCGACAACTGGGTGGTCGATGGCTGGGCCAGCTACGGCCGGCAGGACTACGGCCGGATCACCACCGAACGCGGCAGCCGCGAGAGCACCGGCGCGAAAAGCAGCGGCTACTACGCGCTGGGCGGCGATTTCGGGCGCATCTTCCCCCTCTCGCCGCGCTGGTTCGTGACCCCCACGGTCGTCGGCTCCTATGCTGAAGGCCGCCTGCTGCGCCCCGCGCCGGAATTCGCCGATCTCGTCGATCTCGAAACCCGCGAACCGACCTGGACGCTTGGCAGCACCGTGCGCATCGACTATGCCTTCGGCAAGAACGCGGACCATTACATCGGCGCTTCCGTCTCGCGGAACTGGACTAGCAATGCCGTGTCCGAAGTGACGCGCGGCCAGTTCGAAGGGCTTGAGAACGTCCCCCGCTCCGGCCTGCTCGATTCGCAGCACACCGCGGACGGGTGGTGGGAGCTGGGCGTCAGCGCCAACATGAAGCTGACCGACCGCCTCCACCTGGACCTCTACGCCTCGCGCAGCTTCGACGCGCTTGCGGGGAACACCACCGCCGGCGGCATCTCGCTGCGCCAGTCCTTCTGATCCGGCCCGGTTAGCGGCTTTCAGGCAGCGCGGACGATCTCCACCGGGATCGATTTGTAGGCCGGCGTGCCGCTTACCGGATCGTAGTCGTCCAGCGGCACCAGGCAATTCGCCTCGGGGTAATAGGCCGCCAGCGAGCCGCGCGCGATGGCGTGCTTGACCACCGTGAAGCCCTTGAGCGCGCGCCCGGCCGGCGTGGTGACATCGACGATGTCGCCATGGGCCAGCCCCAGCATGTCCAGATCGACTTCGTTGGCGAAGATCACGTCACGGCGCCCCGTCACGCCGCGATAGCGATCGTCGAGGCTGTAGATCGTGGTGTTGTACTGGTCGTGGCTGCGGATGGTGGTGAGCAGCATCGACCTTGCGCCGTCTTCGCGCGCGGAAGGGTGGGCGATGAACTGCGCCTTGCCGCTGGGCGTCTTCCAGATCCGGTCGCTGGGCGGGATCGTCAGGCGGAAACCGCCCGGCTCGCGAACGCGCCGGTTGAAGGCGTGGAAATCGGGATAGACCTGCTCGATCCCTTCGCGAATGCGGTCGTAGTCGGCAACCAGACCGTCCCAGTCCACTCGGGTGTGCGGCATGGCGGCCTTGGCCAGGCCCGCGACGATCGCCGGCTCGGAGCGGACATGCGGCCCCGGCGCCTTCAGCTTCCCGCGTGAGGCATGGACCATGGACATGCTGTCCTCGACCGTGACGAACTGCGCGCCGGCTTCCTGCTCGTCCAGCTCGGTACGGCCGAGGCAGGGGAGCACCAGCGTCTCGCCCGCGGTGAGCAGGCAGGTGCGGTTGAACTTGGTGAGCACGTTGACCGAAAGATCCAGCCCCCGCACGGCGGCGAAGCAGGCTTCGGGGTCCGGCATGGCCACCGCCAGGTTGCCGCCCAGCCCGATCAGTGCCCGGGAGCGGCCCTCGCGCATGGCCTCCAGCGCTTCCACGGCATTGTGCCCATGCGCGCGGGGAGAGGCGATGCCGTAAGCGGCGTCGAGCCGTTCCAGCATGTCCTCGGTCGGGATCTCGGTAATGCCGACGGTGCGGTCGCCCTGCACGTTGCTGTGGCCCCGCAGCGGGCAGATCCCCGCGCCTTCCTTGCCGAAGTTGCCGCGCAGCAGCAGCAGGTTGGCGATGGACTGCACGTTCTGGGTGCCGTGGCGGTGCTGGGTGATGCCCATGCCGTAGCAGACGATCACCCGCTCGGCATCGATATAGACTTTGGCCATCGTCTCGATGGCATCGCGGGTCAGGCCGGACTCGGTCTCGATCCAGTCCCACGAGGTCGCGTCGAGATCGGCCTTGAGCGCCGCGATACCTTCGGTGTGCTCGGCGATGAAGGCGTGATCGAGCGCATCGGCCGCGATCACCAGCTTCATCATGCCCTTGAGCATCGCCATGTCGCCGCCGATCCGAACCTGATGATAGGCCGAGGCCAGCGGCGTGGCGTGAGTGGAGAGCATCTCGGTGGGATGCTGGGGCGACTTGAAGCGCTCCAGGCCGCGTTCGCGCATGGGGTTGGCGACCACGATCGGCACGCCCCGCTTGGAAGCGGCGGCCAGGGTCGAGAGCATGCGCGGGTGGTTGGTGCCGGGATTGTGACCGATGCAGAAGATCGCATCGGCATGGTCGAAGTCTTCCAGCGTCACCGTGCCCTTGCCGATGCCGATCGACTTGGGCAGCCCCACGCTCGTCGCTTCGTGGCACATGTTGGAGCAGTCGGGGAAATTGTTGGTCCCGAACTCGCGCGCGAAAAGCTGGTAGAGGAACGCCGCCTCGTTCGAGGCGCGGCCCGAGCAATAGAATTCGCAGGCATGAGGATCGTCCAGCGCGCGAAGCACCGCGCCGGCGCGCGCGAAGGCCTCGTCCCAGCTGATCGGCACGAAATGATCGGCTTCGGGGTCATAGCGCAGCGGTTCGGTGAGGCGCCCGGCGTCCTCCAGCCGGTGGTCGCTCCAGGTCCACAGTTCGCTGACGCTGTGCTGCGCGAAGAAATCGGGATCGACGCGCTTGACGGTCGCTTCCCAGGTCACCGCCTTGGCGCCGTTCTCGCAGAATTCGAAGGAGGAAGTATGCTTCGGGTCGGGCCAGGCGCAGCCGGGGCAATCGAAACCGTCCGGCTGGTTCATCTGCAGCAGCGCGCGCGTGTCCGGGCTCGCCTTCATCTGCTCGCGCACCGTCCGCGCCACCGCACCCAGCGCACCCCAGCCGCCGGCGGGGCCCTTGTAGTCGCTGATGCCTTCGAGATTGTCGTCCGCGGCGTGCGTTTCGGCCATGACCCAGGTTCCTTTCAAGACCTTGGCATAGACGACGATGTCGCGGAGGAACAGGGTGCCGGCGGCGGGGATCGCTCGCTTCGCCGCGGGTTTGCCCTGGCGGACAGGTTTGTCCTGGCGGGGCTGGCCTCGCGGGGCGGGGCGGGGCGGGGCTGGCCTAGCCGAGCTGGCCCTTGCCGCGCCGGAAGCGATCCGGCAGGAGGTTCCCGGCCAGCCGCAGCATTTCCGCCATCGCCTGCCGCCCGCCCGGCGTGCAGGCCTGCGCCGCCACCGCGCCGAAGTAGCTGGCGACAACCGCCAGGGCCAGCAGCAGCACCGTTGGCAGTCCCCGCGCGACCAGAGCCTCGCGCGCCATCGCCACGATCCCCCAGGCGAACAGCCCGCCCGCCAGCGAGGGAAGCTGGACGAGGTACATGAACCGCTGGGACACCGGCGTGCGCCTCGTCGCATAGTGATATTGCAGCGGCAGGGTCGCCAGCTGGCCGGTGAAATAGGCGCAGGCCACCCCCACCGCGCCCCACCGGACGCCGATGAAGAAGCTGATGATACTGATCGTGCTGGAAAACATGCCCCAGTACATCATGTTCCGGGTGTTGCCGGTGCTGATATAGAGCCAGCCCGTGGTGCTGGGCACGCATTGCACGATCGCGGTGAGGCTGAGCCAGAAGAAGATCGGGCTCGCCGCCGCCCAGCGCTCGCCCAGCAGGAAGGGCACGAGCTGCTCGCTGCACATCGCCGCCGCCAGGATGCCCGGCATGGACACGAGCGCCAGCGCCCTCAGCACCAGTTCGTAGACTCGCCGATATCGCGCCGGATCGTCGCGTACCCGGCCCAGCACGGGCAGCATGACGCGGCTCAGCGGCTGGTTGAAGTTCTGCAGCGGGAACAGCATCAGCTTGTAGCTGCGGTCGTAGAGGCCCACTGCCTCGGCGCCCTCGGCCTTGGCGACGATCACGTTGTCGAGATTGCGGGCGAAGAAGTTGATGAGGTTGAAGCCGGTCAGGTTCGCGCCGAAGACCACCAGCTTGCGCACGCCCCGGAACGAGGCGCCGAGACGCGGCCGCCAGGGGCAGGCGCGCCACATCATCACCGTGCTCACCACTGCGTTCAGGAAGATGCCCAGCCAGATCGCCCAGTAGTTCTTCAGGATCAGTGCCGCGAGCGCGGTGAGCACGAAAGTCGCGACGGCGACGACGATGTCGTTGATGCTGAGGGCATGGAAACGCATCTCGCGGTTGAGCAGGGCCTGGTGCTGGAGCTTGAGACCGGTGACGAGAATGGTCAGCCCGGTCGCGGCAGTGACATAACCGGCGCGCACATCCCCGTAGAAACTGCTCACCAGCGGGGCCAGGGCGGCCATGACCAGGGCGGCGAAGATGGAAATGAGGACGCTCAGCCAGAACAGCGCATTCGAATGCTCCTGATCCAGCTCGCGCGCCTGCACCACGGCCTGGGTGAAGCCCAGGTTCTGGAACGTCATGATCAGCCCCATCAGCGGCGCGACCATGGCCGATACGCCGTAGTCGGACGGAGACAGGGTGCGGGCGACGACGATCGTGGTCGCCGTGGTGGTGAAGACCTTCACGATCTGCGCCACCCCCGTCGCGGCCATGCCCCGCGTCGCCCTGCGCCCGATCTCGTCGGTTTTCGCCATGACCTAGGCCGCGGAGACGGTGAGGACGCCGATGGTGACGGCGATGATAACGGCAGGGATCGACTGCTGTGCCGGCGCCTTCAAGCCTGCGACCTTTCGAAGCTGCAGTGGTTGCGGCAGCACTGCCGCCGTTCACAGACTAATCCCGCCGCCGGGCCGGCACCATCACCCGAAAGGTCCGGATTCAGGCTATGGCTTCGATTGGTTGAAACGATCTTGGTTCCCGCAGCCCTTCCAAAGAACCGGGAATTGTCCGCATGGATTACGCCGAAAGCGGTAATAGTGCCGCTACGCCAGCCAACCCGTCCGGAACCCGGATGCTGGCAGGCGGTCGATTGCGGGCCATGGAATTTGGGGGAGGCAGATACGACTAGGGGCCGTCTTTCGACGGCCCCCGACGCTTCTCAATTGCTTGAGAAATGGTGCCCAGAAGAGGACTCGAACCTCCACGCCCTTGCGAGCGCCAGCACCTGAAGCTGGTGCGTCTACCAATTCCGCCATCTGGGCACGGAAGCGAGGGGGCTGATCTGCCGTCCTCGCCGGGTAGGAGGGCGCCTCTAAGCGGCGGCCGGATTGTTGTCAACGCTCGTTCTCGAACTTTTTTCAAATCGCGTGAAAAAAGGCGAAATCTCCTTCCGGAGCCTCCGCCCGGTTGCTCGGGAACCGGCCTTGTGCCAAGGGCGCTTATCGTGCGCGAAACCGGCGCAGGCGGCTTACTCTTCCTTCAGCCGCGCCTGCGCCACGCTGAAGGACCCGTTCTTATCATGAGCCAAGCTACCGACCCTCTTTACGGCAAGATCGTCACGCTGCTGGGCGGCAGCGGCTTCGTCGGCAAGCATGTCGCCCAGGAACTGCTCGCACGCGGTGCGCGCCTGCGTATCGCCAGCCGCAGCCCCAAGAAGTCCTACGCCCTCAAGCTGCTTGGCAACCTTGGCCAGGTGCAGTTCGCGGGTGTCGACGTGACCAAGCCCGAATCGCTGGCCGCCGTCCTGGCCGGATCGGACGCGGTGGTGAACCTGGTGGGCGCCTTCACCGGCAATCTCGACGCCGTCCAGGGTGAAGGCGCAGGCCGCATCGCCGCCGCCGCCAAGGCCGCCGGCGCCGCTGCCTTCGTTCACATCTCGGCCATTGGCGCCGACGCTTCTTCGAGCGTCGCTTATGCCCGCACCAAGGCCGAGGGCGAAAAGGCCGTGCTCGCCGCCTTCCCCGCCGCCACGATCCTGCGTCCCTCGGTCATGTTCGGCCCGGACGACAATTTCGTCATGATGTTCGGCAACCTCGTCTCGCGCCTGCCAGTCCTGCCGGTCTTCGCACCGCAGGCCCAGCTCCAGCCGGTCTTCGTGGACGACGTCGCCCTGGCCGTCGCGGAAACGCTGGGTGCGCCCCAAGTGCACGGCGGCAAGACCTTCGAGATCGCCGGCCCCGAAGTGATCTCGATGATCGACCTCAACAAGCGCATCGCCCAGGCCGCCTGCCGCAACCGCAGCTTCGCGGAGCTGCCCGACGGCGTTTCCGGCCTGATCGCCGCCCTGCCGGGCACCCCGATCAGCGGCGACCAGCTCAAGCTGCTCAAGGCGGGCAATGTCGCAAGCGGCACCCTCCCCGGCTTCGCCCAGCTCGGCATCACGCCGCGCCCGCTGGAGCTGTTCCTCGATCGCTGGATGATGCCGTTCCGCAACCACGGCCGCTTCGGCGTCAAGGCCGCCTGATCGGCCAAAGGCCGAACGGCACACGCCGGCCGGACAGAAAAAAGGGGGCGGGAAGTCTGACTTCCCGCCCCCTTTTTCGTGGCGTTCGACAAGCTCAGAGCTTGCCGAACTTCTCCTCGTAGGCGCCGGTATCGCCGGCCGAGAGCATGCGGGCCTGTTCCACCCAGCTGTCGCGGCGGGGGCGGCCGGCAAAAGCGCCCAGCTTGCCGTCCAGCTCGTCCAGGTCGGCATCGGTCCAGGCGGCGATCTGCGCGAAGCGGGTGATGCCCAGGGCATGGAGCAGCGTGAGCATCTTGGGTCCGAGACCCTTGATCTTGCGCAAGTCATCGCCTTCGGCAGGAGCGTCCTGGGCGGCAACAGGAGCGGGAGCTGCGGGAGCAGGGACCGCCTCCGGCTCGGCCGCGATCGTCTGCGGCGGCGTTTTCACCGCATCCACTTCCTCTTGCGCGGCCACGGCGATCACTTCGCCGATGCCGGCCATCGTTCCGGCCATGGCGGGCGGATCGATGTGGACAGGCGCGGTGAACTGCGCGGCGGGCGGCGCATCGTCTATCAGGGCCTGGTTACGCTGGGCGGGCGCAGCGCCTTCGTCCAGCACGTCGGGCCGATGCTGGCGCGGCGCGGGCTTGGAGGCGCGCGCAAACAGCCAGTAGGCAATCGCGATGCCGACCAGCAACGCGACGACGAATATCAGCCAATTGGCCGAAATCATTTCCACCACAACTTATCCCTTCCGGTTCCACACCAGCCAGCCGATGCCGAAACCTGCCATGTAGGTCAGCAGCACCGAAACGGCCATTTCAAGCCATAGCGGCATCGGCGGCTCCTTTCATCGTAATTTGCACCCTGACGGCGGCCCGGCCTGCGCCGGTGGCGATGCCATTCATTCCGGACCTCATCATTCCGGGCGTCCTCATTCCGGGCGTCCTCATTCCGGTCCTGGCGTGTCGATCGGCGTCGGCTTGACCGGCGCGGAAGCGATGACCGAGAACTCGATGCGGCGATTGGCGGGGTCGAGCGGATCCAGCCCCTCGATCGGGGTCTTCGATCCCACGCCCGAGGCGCGCAAACCATCGGCGGGAATGCCCCGGCCGACCAGCCCCCAGCGCACCGATTCCGCCCGCGCCAGCGAGAGCGCCCGGTTCGCCGCGGGATTGCCGGAAGCGTCGGTATGGCCGGTCACGGCGATGATGCTGCCCACGCAGGGGCGCAGGGCTTTCGCCACTTCGTCCAGCAGACGCTCACTGACCGGGTCGATCCGCGCGCTGGCTTCGGTGAAGCGGATGGAGCGACTGGCCAGGATCGCCTCGACATCGTCCTGGCAGCGCAGCTTGGTGGCATCGCCGTCGCCCTCGCTCGACCAGGATATGCCGCCGATCCCGGGCACGCCGGCCACGGCCGCGGCCACGCGCTTGCGGGTTTCGGAATTGAGGCTTTCGCCGCCCGACAGCACCGGGTGCCGGGTCAGCCAGCCATAGCGGTCGCGAAAGGCGAGATCGACGCCGGGACCGCCGGCCTGGTCGCGCACGGCTTCCGCCTCGCGTTCGAGCTGGCCGATGAAGACCGGCCCCCGCACCCGGGTAGCGACAAAGGACAGCGCCAGACAAAAGACGGCACCGGCGGCAACGATGGAGGCGCGACGGGGATTCATGGCCTTAGCCTAGAGCAATTTCGAACGCGGCGGAAACGCCTCTCGGGCCGAAAAGACACGAAAATCCAGGAAAATGCCGCAGACCGTCACGCCGTCTTGGTTTTCTGGAACAGCTTTCGGTCTTCCGGGCCGAACGCCTTCTTCCAGATCACCAGGAAGTAGGAGCCCAGGATGGCCGGAATGCCGAAGGCCAGTTCCGCCCACTCCGGCAGGAACTGCGTGGCCAGATAGCCCAGCACCACCGCCGGCGCCGCCGCCCACACCAGCGCCCAGCGCCAGTTGTTGATCGGTTCCTTCAGGAAATCCGCCAGCATCTTCGACTTGACCAGCGACGCGAAGCCCAGCGCCAGCATCAGTGCCGCCGCGGCCGTGGCCGCCTGGAACAGCGAGTTGTAGCCCAGCTTCTGCATGGCCAGAATGCCGCCCAGGGTCAGCACCGCCTGCAGGGCGATGGTCAGGACCGAGACGACGAGGTTGCGCATGCGGGCGACGTAGACGAGCGCGGCCTCGCTCACCACTGCGGTCGCCGCCACCACTTCGGCAGCCAGCAGGAACACCAGCGCGCCCGTGCCGCCCACGAATTCGCGGCCGACCAGGCCCATCACGCCCTCTCCCGGTATGCCCAGCGCCAGGGCAATGCCCGCCTGTGCCGCCGTGATCCAGAAGCCGACCTGGCAGACCTGCCGCGCGATCGCGGCGTAGTCCTTTTCCTTCAGGTTGCGGGTGATGACCGGTCCCAGCACCGGCTCGAAGCTGGTCTTGAGCTTTTGCGGCAGGCTGGCGACCTGCTGCGCGGCATAATAGACGCCCACCGCCGCGGCGGGAGCCAGGAAGCCGAGCAGGAAGAGGTCCACGCGGCGCGTGCCCCATTCGATCGTGTCGGCAAGCGCGATCGGCAGCGATCGCACGGCCAGCTTCTGCATCTGGCGCGGGCGCGGGCGCCAGCCCTGCGGCAGGCCATATTCGCGGAAGAAGGGAATGAAGGCCATCACCGCTGCCGCGAAGATCGAGCCGATATAGGCGATGGACAGGCCGCTTTCCGGCGCGATCCAGATCATCGCTCCTGCCAGGATCGAGATGACCCAGGGCTCGACGATGGCGCGCGACCACACGGTGGGCGTCACTCGCAGGCGGTAGGCCAGCGCCGCCAGCCAGATCTCGGTCATGGTCAGCGGCAGGATGGCGATCACCATCAGCCGGTCGATCTGGGTATAGTGCCCGCCCGGGAACATCGGCGCCGGCACCAGCCAGAAGAACAGCGATGCCGCGCAAGAGGCGATCACCGCGATGATCATGCCGTCCGCGATCACGTTGGCCGGATGGACCTGCCCCTCGGTATCGGAAAGGCGCTGCGCCAGGCCGCGCTTCTCGCCCATGGTGCAGATCATCGAGGTCAGCTCGATCACCACCAGCGCCGAGGCGAAACGTCCCAGCGCCGCCGGACCGTAGACCGAGGCGCGACCGGCGATGAACAGGAAGGGGATGCGCGCGGCAAGGCGCAGGAAGAACCCGAAGAGATTGGTCCGGCCGCCCTTGGCGAGCGCGGCAATATCGTCGTGTTCCTTGCTTGCCTGTTCCGCCGCGGTGCGGGTCACGATACCGTCGGTCAAGAAAGCGGCTCCTGCTCGGCGCGAAGCGGACGGGCGAGGATCTGCACCACCACGTCACTGGCCGGGGCCTTGCCTTCCAGCAGGCGGCACACGGCTTCGGCGATCGGCATCTCGATACCGTCGCGCCGGGCGATGTCGGCCAGCACGGGGGCAGTCGCGGCGCCTTCGGCCACCGAATTCTTGCCGGAAAGCGCCTCGGCCGCGGTCAGCCCCTGTCCGAGCGCAAGGCCCAGCGAGAAATTGCGACTGGAGGTAGAGGAACAGGTCAGCACGAGATCTCCAAGGCCGCAGAGACCCGACAGCGTTTCCGCCCGGGCCCCGCGCGCAAGACCGAAGCGCAGCATTTCCGCGTAGCCGCGCGCGATCAGCGCGGCACGGGCGTTCTGGCCGAGCTTCAGGCCTTCGACGACGCCGCAGGCAATCGCCAGCACGTTCTTCACCGCGCCGCCGATTTCGGCGCCGATGACATCGTCGGAATAGTAAGGACGCAGCGCCGGCCGCGCGATGACGGACGAAAGGCGCTGCCACTGCGCCTGCCCGCCCGAACAGGCGAGCGTCACCGCGGTGGGCAGGCCGGCCGCCACTTCATGCGCGAAAGTCGGGCCGGACAGCACGGCGATGGGGGAGCCGGGCACTGCCTGCGCGGCCACCTCGGCCATGAGGCGGCCGCTGCCTGCCTCGATGCCCTTGGCACAAAGCACGAGATCACCGGAAAAGCCCAGGGCGGGAAGCTGCGAGAGCACGCCGCCCAGAAACTGCGCCGGCACGACCGCCAGCAGCACCGGCAGCGCCGCCAGTTCGGCAAGGTCCGAAGTGGCCCGGACGCTGTCGGCCAATGCCGCGCCCGGCAGATAGAGGTCGTTGAGCCGCTCCGCATTGATGCGCGCGGTCAGTTCCGGCTCGCGCGCCCAGAGCAGCACGTCGCTGCCGTCCCCGGCCAGCGACTGCGCCAGCGCGGTACCCCAGGCGCCCGCGCCGATCACGCCGACGCGCGTCTTTTCGAAGCCGCTCATGCCTTCACTCCGGCGCCGCGCACGGTTTCCGCATCCGGGTCGAGCGGCCAGCGCGGGCGCGCGGCAACATCGAGCGGGTCGGACTGGCCCATGGCGAAGCGCTCGACGCCCGCCCAGGCGATCATCGCCGCATTGTCAGTGCAGAGGCCGAGCGGCGGGGCCACGAAATCGAGATCGTGCTCGGCCGCCAGCGCTTCGAGCGCGCCGCGAATCGCCTTGTTCGCCGCGACGCCGCCGGCAACGACCAGCGCGTTGAGCGGGCCGACCGAGGCCAGCGCCCGGCGCGTCCGGTCGATCAGGCAATCGATGGCCGCCTGCTGGAAGGAAGCGGCGATATCGGCATCGGCATATTGGCCGGACTGCTTGGCGCGCATCACCGCGCTCTTGAGCCCGGCGAAGGAGAAGTGCGGTTCCTCCGACCCCTTGAGCGGACGCGGCAGCGGCACCTTCTTCGCGTCTCCCTCCAGCGCCAGCCGTTCCATGGCCGGACCGCCCGGATAACCGAGGCCGAGCAACTTGGCAGACTTGTCGAAAGCCTCGCCCAGCGCGTCATCGATGGTGGTGGCGAGGCGGCGGAACCTGCCCACGCCTTCGACCAGCAGGATCTGGCAGTGCCCGCCGGACACCAGCAGCAGGAGGTAGGGATATTCGAGCGCGCCGTCGCCCAGGCGCGGCGAAAGGGCGTGGCCTTCCAGGTGGTTGACCGCGATCAGCGGCTTGCCGGTGGCCATCGCCAGGGCCTTGGCCGTGACGAGCCCGACCATCACCCCGCCGATCAGGCCGGGGCCTGCGGTGGCGGCGATCGCGTCCACGTCGTCAAGCGTCATGCCGGCATCGGCCAGGGTCGCCTCGATCAAGGGCGCGATCCGCTCCGAGTGTGCGCGCGCGGCGATTTCGGGCACGACGCCGCCATAAGGCCGGTGTGCCTCATCCTGCGAGGCGATGCGCTGGGCGAGGATCGTGCGGTCGCTGGTTACCAGTGCCGCCGCCGTCTCGTCGCACGAGCTTTCGATGCCCAGTACCGTACGCATTTCAACTTTCCCTGAACGACCCTTCCACTGGACGACATTGACGGGTAGCACAACCCGCCGATGACGACGCAAACAGACACGCAAAAACATGGCTTCCGCCTCGGTACCCGTCGGTCGCCGCTGGCGATGGCTCAGGCTGAGGAAGCGCGCGACCGGTTGGCCGCGGCACACGGAATCGATCCTGCGCATATAGAGATCGTTGCCGTCACCGCCAGCGGGGATCGCATCCAGGACCGCGCTTTGGCGGAAATAGGCGGCAAGGCCCTGTGGACGAAGGAGCTGGACGCCTGGCTCGCCGCCGGAGAGATCGATTTCGCGGTCCATTCGGCCAAGGATGTCGAGACGATTCGCCCCGCAGCCTTCACCATCGGCGCCATCCTCCCGCGGGAGGATGTACGCGACGTGCTGGTGGGCGCCGAGAGCATCCGCGCGCTGCCGCAAGGCGCGGTGGTGGGTACGAGCGCGCCGCGCCGCGCCGCCCAGCTGCTCCACGCCCGGCCCGACTGCACGGTGGTGACGTTCCGCGGCAATGTCGCCACCCGGCTGGCCAAGCTGGCGGCGGGAGAGGCCGATGCCACCTTCCTGGCCGCCGCCGGGCTCAAGCGCCTGGGCGAAACCGGCACCGGCCATCCCCTTGACGAGGAAGACTGGCTCCCTGCCCCCGCGCAGGCCGCGATCATGATCGAATGCCGCGCAGACGATGCGCGCACGCTCGGCTTTCTTGCGGCCGTCGACCACGGCGAGAGCCGCGCCTCCGTCCTGGCCGAACGCGCCTTGCTGGCCGGTCTCGGTGGCAATTGCCACAGCCCCATCGCCGTGCTCACCCGGCTTGACGGCGATGGGCTGGCGATGCGGGCGGCGCTCTACAGCCCCGACGGCGCGGAACGGGTGGAGGGTGCGGCCCGCTTTGCCATGGACGACCCCGAAGGCCCCGCACGCCTGGCGGCAGACCTGCTGGCCCGCGCGGTTCCCGCCATCGCCGTCCACTTCGCCGGACCGGCCTGACTCCCTCATGAGCGCCCCGCGCCTGCCCGTCATCGTCATCCGCCCCGAGCCGGGCGGGGCGGCGACGGTCGCGGCGGCAGCCCGGCAGGGTCTGGATGCCCGCGGATTTCCGCTGTTCGAGATCGTCCCGCTGACGTGGCATCCGGTCCCGCGCGAAGAGGTCGATGCGATACTGATCGGCAGCGCCAATGCCATGCGGCAGGCCGGACCGGCGCTGGCGGACTATCGCGGCCTGCCCGCCTATGCCGTGGGCGAAACGACGGCCGCAGCCGCGCGGCAGGCCGGATTGGACGTGGTGCGGGTCGCGCGCGGCGGATTGCAGTCGGTCATGGCGCAGCTGGATCCCGGTCACCGCAGGTTGCTGCGCCTGGCCGGGCGCGAGCGGGTGGACATCGCGCTTCCCGCGCCCTGCACCATGGCCACGCGCGAGGTCTACGCCAGCGAGGCACTGTCCATGCCCGCCGAACTGGCCCGCCTGCTGCAGGACCCGGCGCTCGTCCTGCTGCATTCGGGCGAAGCCGCCGCGCATTTCGCCTCCGAATGCCGCCGGCTTTCACTCCCGCGGACGCGGATCGCGCTTGCCATCATAGGTCCGCGCCTCATCGCGCGGACCGGCGAGGGCTGGGCTGCCGTGCGCTGCGCCGCCGCCGCCAATGACGCCGCGCTGCTGGCCTTGGCCGAAGAGATGTGCCAAGGCTTCCCCTCGGGATCGTAAACTGACAGAACCACACTTGATGCAGGACTTCACCTCGCCGCAGCCTTCTCCAATCTCGCGTCCGCGTTCGCGCGGGGGCCTGTTCTTCGTGGCATTCATCGCCTTCCTGCTGGGCGGGGCGCTCGTCGTCTGGGCCGCGCAGGACGGGCTGCTGGACAAGATCCTGCCGCAGCGCGCCGCAGACCCGGCCGCGCCGCAGCCCGAGACGCAGCCGACGGCAGCCCCGGTGCCTGCCCTGCCGGCCGCCACCGCGCCCGCTTCGCCTGAGCAGCTTTCTTCGCTCAGCTCGGTGGAAGGCCGCCTTGCGCTGATCGAGGACCGCATTTCGCGGATCGATTTCCAGACCGACGCCGCTTCCGGCAATGCCGCCCGCGCCGAAGGGCTGCTGATCGCTTTCGCCGCGCGCCGCATGGTCGATCGCGGGGAACCGCTCAGCTACGTGGCTGACCAGCTCCGCCTGCGCTTCACCAATGCCCAGCCCCGCGCCGTACAGACGGTGATCGAGTTTTCGAAGAATCCGGTCACCATCGATGAGCTTTCCGCTCGCCTCGAAGCGCTCTCGCCCGAATTGAGCGAAAGCCAGAGCGACGAAAGCCTGTGGCAGAAGGCCCGCCGCGAACTGTCCAGCCTCTTCGTGGTGCGCCGCGAATCCTCGACCCTGCTGACGCCCACGGCCCGCATCGACCGAGCCCGCCTGATGCTCTCGGCCCGCCGCATCGCCAATGCCATCAGCGAAGTCGAGCGCCTGCCCAATGCCCAGGCCGCGCAGACCTGGACCGCCGACGCCCGCCGCTATCAGGACGTGCAGGACGCGCTCAACCTGCTGGAAACCACCGCCATGCTCGAACCGCGCCGCCTCACCGACGCGGAAGGCCAGGCCGTCGACCAGCCCAGCCCGCTGGCGACGCCGGGCGTTCTGCCCACCGACCTGCCCTCGGCAGATGCCTCGGAAGCGGTTCCTTCGGAATAAGGTCTGGATGCGAGGGCGAAAGCTCTCGTGCATCCGGCGCCGGCAAGACCCGCACGGCAAGGACGGCTAACGCCTCTGCACGCCCGTCATCCCGAACCTGTTTCAGGATGACGTGGTTTTTTCGGCCTCGAACCTCTCGCTGCACCCTTCGTCCAAGCGACAGTGCAAGCGGAGGTCCGCTTTCTATGCCTGCAGAAGCTCGGGCAGCTTGCCCGACATGCCCCGCGCCTCGTCCATGAAGAAGCGCTTGAGGCTGGGCAGGCGTTGTACCGCGCCCATGCCGAGACGGCGCGCGGCGCTGGGCAGGCGGCCGGGAATGCCGAACAGGCGGGTCAGCCCATCGGTGACCGACATGACCATGAAGGTATCGAGGCTGCGCCACTTCTCATAGCGCGCCAGCAGCTGGGCGTCGCCCGGCTCCAACCCGAGGCGCATGCCCTCGGTGAGCACTTCCACCAGGGCGCCCACATCGCGCAGGCCGAGGTTGAGGCCCTGCCCGGCGATCGGGTGCATGCCGTGGGCCGCGTCGCCGATCACCGCAAGCCGCTCGTCGATGACGTGACCGGCGTGATGGAAACGCAAGGGATAGCTCATGCGCGGCGCGGACAAGGTGATCTTGCCGAGCACGCCGTGCATGCGGCTTTCCACTTCGTTGAGGAACATGGCATCGGGCATCGCGATGATCCCCGCGGCATCCTTCTCCGCGACCGTCCAGACGAGCGCGCTGCGGTGACGGCCCTGGTCGTCGTCAAGTAGCGGCAGCAGGGCGAAAGGCCCGGCCGGATAGAAGATTTCCCAGGCCGTGTTGGCGTGGGACTTTTCGTGGAACAGCCCGGTCACCATGGCGCGGTGCTTGTAGTCCCACTTGGCAAGGGCGAAGCGGGCCTCGTCGCGGGTGGGCGACTGGCGGCCCTCGGCGGCGACCAGCAGGCTGGACTTCAGCACGCGGCCGTCTGACAGTTCCACTTCCACCCCGTGCGGGCCGCGATCCCGGCGTACCGCTTCGGTGCGGACGTGCCAGGCGATGTTCTTTTCCTCGCGCGCGGCGGCGAAGAGGGCGAGGCGCAAGTCGCGGTTGGCGAACATGCGGCCCAGCGAGCCTTCCTCGGGCTTGGGCGTGAAGTCGATCCGGCCAGGCTTCATCGAATCGGTGACCGCGATCGAATCGATCGGGCAGCCGAGATTCTTCAGCGCGGGCGCTAGGCCGATATTCGTGAAGAGGTTCCAGCTCGCCGTCGAGATGGCCGAGGCGCGGCCATCCGCGCCCTCGGCGGTCAGGTCGGCCGGGTCAGCCCGGTCGATGACGTGGCTGGTGATACCCGCCCGGGCCGCGGCAAGCGCCAGCGTCATGCCGACGAGGCCGCCGCCCAGGATGATCAGGTCGCGGTATTCCGCCTTTTGGTCTTGCGTCGCTGCAGAGTCGTTCATCGACGGCAGCTATCGGCCTCTCCGGCGTCGATGTCGAGACACCTTCCGTCCCAAGTGCCGGCGGGCGCGGTCAGACCCACGGTTGCGGCCAGGGTCGGCGCGATGTCCACGGTCTCGACCGGGGTGGGCTGTTCGAAGCCGACCATGCCCTTGCGCCAGAACAGCATCGGCACCCGGCGGTCGTAATCCCAGGGGCTGCCGTGCGAGGCGACCTTGAAGGGCGCGGGCTTGCCCGGCACCACGCCGCGCACGGTCAGCATCTGCACTTCGCCCGAGCGGCCGGGCACGAAGGAGGCGCGGACTTTCTGCTCCATGGTCCAGTCCTGCGGGTTACCCTTGGGCTCGGGCCACTGCATGATCTGGTCCTGCGTGTAGACCGCGGCGATCTGCGGGTTGGTCTTCAGGCGTGCGACGAGCGCGGCCATGACCTTCTGCTTCTGATCGGGCGTCAGTTCGGCCGAGAACCAGACGCTGCCCGCCTCGCCCGCACCGTAGAACAGCGGTCCGTTCTTCACGGTAATGCCGGTTTCCTGCGAAACGGCAGCGGCCAGTTCCTTTGCCGAGAGCGCCGGATCGATGCGGGCGGCATCGGGATTGCCGCGCAGCTTCTGCCGCTCGGGCGCATCGAAGCCGCCATGGTCGGCGCTGAGCACGACTTCGTAGTCGATCCCGCGCGCGTCGAGGGCGTCGAACAGGGTGGCCAGCGCTTCGTCCAGCACGTTCATCTGGATGCACATTTCCACGCCCTCGGTACCGAAGGCATGGCCGACCTTGTCAGTGGCCGAGAAGCTGACCGACAGCACGTCGGGCACGGCATCCTTGCCCATGCCCAGTTCGTCGACCATCCGAACGGCCATTTCGGCAGTGGCGGTATCGATGCGCGGGCCGTTGGAATAGGCATTGAAGTCGCCCGCGGCCAGCGGGAAGCGATAGGTGCCGATGGTGAAGTCCTTGATCGGCGTCGCGCGGTCTACATTGCCGCACCAGCCCGGCACCGGCAGAGCGCCGTCACCTGCGGCAACGCGCCTGGCCATGACCGCGTTCTCGGCTTCGACAGCCTTGGTGATCTTGCGATTCTCGAACGTGGTGAAACCCTTGGGGCCGATCCAGTAGACGGCATCGGTATCATGCCCGCTCATCATCACGGCGGCACGGTCCTTGGCGGAAACGGCGGCGTTGATGGTCTTCGGGTTGCGCTTCTTCATGAGGTCGCCCAGCGTCGGCGCCTTGAGGTGCGCGGCGCTGACCACCGGCTTGTCCGGCGTCGATTTCGGGTTGGTCTCGTCCTCGACGCAGTAGACTTCCTTCTCGGCGCGGCCGATGCCCGGCATGAACCAGGAATTCGCAGTGATGCCCGTGCGCGAGGGGTGCACGCCGGTCAGCAGTGTGGAGTGGCCGGGGCAGGTCTCGGTGGCGGCATGCGACTGGAAGCCCGAGGCGAAGACAGCGCCTTGCAGCAGCCGGGTGAAGCCCTTGGTGAAGTGCTCGCGGTACTGGGCGAAGAGGTCTGCCGAGAACTGGTCCACCGAAACCGCGACGATCAGCTTCGGCTGCCCCTGCGGCGAGACGGCCGAAGTGGCGGCGGCAGGCGCGGGAGCGGCCGGTGCTTCCTGCGCCGTGGCGGGGGCCGAAACGGCCAGAGCCGCGATCAGGGCCAGCGGGGCAAGCGACGAGGAGAGCAGGCGCATCGGGGGTCTTCCTTGAAATGTCGGCACAATCGGCGCAGATGCAGCGATGTCTGGAATGCGCGAATGACGCAAGCGCCGCCCAACGCACGGGAGTTTCATGGAAAAGCGCCGCTATAGCCTGTTTGTGGCACTCATGTGTCAGATGCTGGCGCTCGTACTCATGCCGCTCGCCGCGCGGGCCGCTGCACCGCACATCGCCGCCGAACTGGTGGCGGGTCCTGCCGCCGCGCCCGGCGGCGAAACGACCATCGCCATTCACATGACGCCCGAGAAAGGTTGGCACGGCTACTGGTCCAACCCGGGCGACGCGGGGCTGGGCATGCAGCTCGACTGGACATTGCCGGACGGCGCCCGGACGGGCGCGCCGCGCTATCCGGTGCCGCAGACGCTGGTGGTCTCCGGCCTGATGAACCATGTCTATGAAAGCGACTATGCGGTCCTGGTGCCGTTCACGGTGCCGGCCGGGGCAGCGCCGGGAAGCCGGATTCCCGTGCATGTGCGCGCGCAGTGGCTGGCCTGCACCGAGCAGATCTGCGTGCCCGAACAAGCCGATCTCGCCGTGGAAGTGCCGGTTGCGACAGGCCCTTCCGCCCCGGCCGACCCGCGCTTCGCCGAATGGCAGCGCCGCCTTCCCGCGCCGCTCGATGCTGCCGGAACCTTCAGCCTCGATGACCGCGCGGTGCGCCTGGCCATTCCGCTGCCCGCCGCGACTCCGCTGGAAGGGCCGCATGTCTTCGTGGGCGAGGACAAGCTGATCGATTATGCCGGCGCGCAGCAATTCGCCTGGAAGGGCGACATGCTGATCGTCACCCTGCCCCGCGCCAAGCTCGACGCGCGCGGAACGGACCGGCTGACCGGGGTGCTGCGCCTCAATGCAGCCGGCGACGGCATCGCCTTCTCCGCCGCCCCGGGCACGGTTCCTGTCGGCGGCGTGCCGCTGGCCAGCGACGACGCGGCACCTGAGCTGCCGTCCCTGCCGCTGCTGCTGCTGGCCGCGCTGGCGGGCGGGCTGCTGCTGAACGTCATGCCCTGCGTCTTCCCGATTCTCAGCCTGAAGGCGCTCAGCCTTGCCCGTGCCGGCGAGAGCGAACAGCATGCCCGGATCGAAGGGCTTGCCTATGCCGCGGGCGTCATCCTTGCCTGCCTGGGTCTCGGCGCCGTGCTGCTGGCCTTGCGCGCAGGGGGCGAACAGGTCGGCTGGGCCTTCCAGCTGCAGGAGCCGCTGGTCGTCGTCGGCCTGCTGTTTCTCTCCGCCGTCATCACGGCCAATCTGCTGGGCCTGTTCGAGTTCACCGTGCCCGGCTTCGCCTCGGGCGGCCCGTCTTCCAGCGGTTCCTCCTCCGGCTCCGCGCGCCCCGGCCATTTCAGGGGCGCTTTCGCGACCGGACTTCTGGCAGCCTTCGTCGCGACGCCCTGCACCGGCCCCTTCATGGCCAGCGCCATGGGCGCAGCGCTGCTGCTGCCGGTGCTGCCCGCGATGACCCTGTTCGCCGCGCTCGGCCTCGGCATCGCCCTGCCCTTCCTGGCGGTCGCCTTCATTCCGGCGCTGCGCAGGCGCATGCCCAGGCCGGGCCGCTGGATGGTGACATTCCGCTACTGGATGGCGCTGCCCATGGGCCTGACCGCCTTGGCGCTGGCCTGGCTGACATGGAAAGTCGGCGGAACCGGCTTTGCTCTGGCCGCACTGGCCGGCCTGCTCTTCGTCCTGGCGGCGCTCTTCGTTGCCGGCCGGGCGCAGCACCGCGGCAAGTCCGCCAGGGCCGCCGCCCTGATCGCCGCGGCCCTCGCGGTGCTGGCTCTCGTCGTGCTGCCGCGCCCTGCCCCGCCCGCGGCGACGTCGGACTCGCTGCTCGCAGCCAAGCCCTTCAGCGAAAAAGCCCTTGCCGAAGCACGCGCCGCCGGCAAACCGGTGTTCGTGTGGATGACCGCCGACTGGTGCCTCACCTGCAAGGTCAACGAGCAGGTCGCCATCGAGCGTGAAGACACCCGCGCCGCATTCGAGAAAGCGGGCGTGGTGGTGCTGCGCGGTGACTGGACCCGGCGCGATCCGGAGATCACGCGCTACCTGACGGCGCAAGGCGCAGCCGGGGTTCCGCTTTACGTCTGGTATGCGGGCGGCGCCGGAAAGGCCGAGCAACTGCCGCAAGTGCTCACGCCCGAACTCCTGGCGGGCAAGGCCGGAGCCTGATTACCGGCACGGGAACGGCCTTCAGCCGGTCTCGTGCTTGAACAGGCCCATGAACAGCACCGCGCAGGCAATGTGCGCGGCGGCGATCCCGGCGAGCCAGCCCGGCATCATCAGGGAAAAGTCGACGAAGCACGAAGCGGCGGCGACGAACGAAGCGAAGGGATAGCCGTGAGACATGCCCCAAAGGGACGCTCCGACGGTTAATTCCGGCTTGCGCAGGGCAGTTTCTTCCGGGTTAACGAAAGAAATTTCCGGCGGGCTTTCCGGGACTTGCCGTCCTCGCCGGAAACCCCGCCGGAAACGAAATCAGCGCGCGAAAGCCTTGAGTTCCGCAAGCCGGATCGCTTTCCCGCCCGCCGGCGTCATGGCCACGCGAATCCGCTCTGCCGTCACGGGCGTCCAGCTCAGCCGCGTCACGCCGTTCGCCAGCGGCGCGGCAGAGGGCGCCGCCACGATCTGCCAGCGCCCATCGCGCCACGCTTCGATCCGGACCTTGCGCGGCGCCGCGAACTTTCCGCCGTCCGCAAAGAACGCCAGTTCGGTGGCACCCAGCGTGACCGACTTGCCGAAGTCCACGGCATACCACTGCTCGCTCGCGCCGGCGGCGGAATCCCAGCCATTGGGCAGTTCGGGATAGAACCAGGCGCGGCCGTCGATGCCGTCGTGGAGCTTCTCCGCCTCGGTTCCGGAAGACGCGCTGGCCTTGGGGAAGTTGCCCCGCACAAGCTGCACCGCCAGGTTCGTCTCACGCAGGACCGGCGCGTTGGCCTTGCGCGCGAGCGGCACCTCGATCCGGCCGAGGTCGCCGCGATGCGCGACTTCGGCGCCGTCCACGGCGATAGTCAGCCCCTTGCGGCCATAACGCCTGCCATCCGCGTCCCAGGTCACCGAGACCTCGTGCCCGTGATAGGGCACGCGCTCGATGTGGAACCAGCCCAGCGCCTGGGCGTCGTTCGCCGCCGGAAGGAGCGGGTTCACTTCCAGCACGTCGTCCGCGCGCGGACGGATGCCGACCAGGCCGGTCATCACCAGATCGAGATAGCCGGAATGGAAGTAATGATGGCTGCGGTCCAGCCCGACGATCGGCTTGCCGGTCTCGGGGTGATAGTCCTCTTCGAGGTCGAGACGCGCGCTCCGGCCCTCTCCCTGATAGTGCATCTGCGTATATTGGCGCAGCAGGCGCATGTAATCGCTGCGCGTCACCGGGCCATGCTCGTCGTAGTGATCGAGGAGGTTGGCCATGCCGGTCAGCACTTGCGTCGTCTGGTAGGGCCAGATCGGGCCGTTCCACTGGCACTCGGGCGCGGTGCCGAGATAGCGGTACTGCCGCATGTAGTATTCGTAATTCTGTTCGACGGTCCGCATCCCGGCCTTGCCCCCCAGGGACGCGGGATCGAGCAGATGCGCCCAGGCCTGGGAATACTTCGCATCGTCCGGCACCAGATCGAACATCCAGGGCAGATAGCCCACCAGCTCGCGATTGCGGATCTGGTCCCAGTACTTCACATGCTCGTTATCGACCTGATAGCGATCGACGAAGTGGCCCAGCTTCGGGCTCCACAAGTCTGCCAGCACGCGCGTGCGCAGGGCCTGGGCGCGGTCGGCATATTCCCTGGCCATGGCCGTGTCGCCCGCCATTTCCGCCATGCGCGACAAGGCGCGGGCATTGGCGAACATGTAACTGTTGACCGAGGGCCGGAAGGAATCGCCGCCCCGGAAGCCGTCCTTGCCGCCCGAGGCGTCGATCGAGGAGACGGTGTACTCGGTGGCATCGAGCAGCGGCTCGACGAAATAGAGGCCTTTGGTAAAGTCGAACTTCTCGTCCCACAGGCGGTAGATGTGGCGCATCGTCTTGAGGTGGGCCAACACCGCCGCGCGGTCACCGTCGACGAGATAGCGGCCCCAGACCGAGTCCGCCATGTGGTCGGTAAAGTGGCGGTCGTTGCCGCCTTCGTACATGAAATTGACGTAGTCGTCGGTGAACCGGCGGTCGTTCAGCCAGCGTCCCTCGGCGATGTGGAAGCCGCTGGCATCGTTGAGGCTGGCATAGGGCTCGCGCTGCCAATCCACGTCATCGGCAAATTCGGTGGTGACGTAGCCCTGCGCGCCCAGGTCGCGCTGGTGGGCCCGGAACAGGCCCCAGCGATAGTAATAGACAGCGTCGATCTTGGGATCGGCGCTTTCGAAGAAGGGAATGCGCTGCTCGTACCAGGCGGCATCGTTGCCGAAGCGGGCCTTGGCGATGGCGGCGGCGTCGAGCTTCGGGGAAGCCGCCGGAGCAACGGAAGCGCCGAGACGGGAATTACCGGCAGCAGCAGAAGCCTGGGAAGATGCGGCGGGCGGCGGGCTGGCCCCGCACGCAAGAAATGCCGCGGTGGCGAGGATCGTCCGGAAGTTTCCGCGCATCGTTACCCCTTCATGGTCTGGCGAGCGTCAGCAGGTGCCGAAAATAATAATGCGGCCGTCCTCCGGGCCTGGTTGGGAGAGGAGCCCGGAGGAACGGCCGCCCATGGCGGACCGCGACGCGGAATGGCGTGCGCCGCGGCCTGCCTTGTCAGGTTAGAACTTGAAGCGCGCACCCACTTCGAAAGTGCGGTCGTAAGTACGCGTGTCGCGCGGGGTGCTGGTGTAAACGCCCGTGAGCGAGTTCAGACCCTTGAAGCGATCCTGGTAGGTACGGTCGGTGATGTTGGTCGCATCGAAGGTGACCGTCAGGGCCGGCGTGACATCGTAGCTCATCGAGAAGTCGAGCTGGCCGGTCGGGTCGGCGACGATGGTGCTCGCCTGGGTGCCGCCCGAGTTGTAGCTGTCGACGAAGCTCGAACGCCAGTTGTAGGCCAGGCGCGCCGAGACGCCGTACTTCTCGTAGATCGCCACGAGGTTGTACGAATACTTCGACACGTTGACGAGGCGCTGCGTGCCGCCGTTGATCGGATCGTCGTTCTTGCCTTCGATGTAGGTGCCGTTGATCTGCGCACCCAAGCCACCGAGCGGCCCCGGCAGGAAGTCGAAGAACTGCTGGTAGGCCAGTTCGATGCCCTTGAGCGTACCTTCCACGCCGCGCGGACGGGTAACCAGCCAGTCCTGGCCCTGGTAGAGTTCAGGAGCCGAGTAGGTCTGAATGTAATTGTCGAACTTGCGGTAGAATGCCGCTGCCGTAACCGACGCATTGTTGCTGATGTAGTATTCCAGCGTCGCGTCATAGGCGTCCGACTTGATCGGCGCGAGGTTGGGGTTACCGCCGCTGCCCGTGCCGGCATAGCCCTGGTTGCCGGTCGTGCCGCTGGGAACGTACGTCACGAGCGGATTGAGATCGCCGAAGTTCGGACGCGTGATGGTCTTGCCTGCTGCCAGGCGCAGCTTCAGGTTATCGGCCAGACCGAAGCGGATGTTGATGCTCGGCAGGACGTTCAGGTAGTTCTGCTTGCTGTCGACGCCATTACCGGCAAGGTTCTGCACGGTGTTGACCACGCGGGCGCCGACCACGCCGTCAACCGGCATCGAACCGATGTCGAAACGATAGGCAGCCTGACCGTAGAAGGCGTAGGTCTTTTCAACGTCGAAGAACGCGAGTTCGGGCGTGTAGGGACGATCGCCGGCCGGCTGACCGAACCAGCTACGCACGGTGTCGCTGTTGTTCAGCAGATAGTCGCCGTTGGCATCGAGGAACGAGCCGATGCCAGCCTTGCCCTTGACGAGACCGCTGGGCGAGAGATCCCAGAAATCTTCGGGAAGCGTGCTGACGAGCACCGGGTTCGTGGCGGCAAGGCCGACCGAAGCGGTTGCCTGCGAGCTGACGTGGCGGTTGGTGTAGCGAGCGCCGACCTTGATCGCCGACAGGAAACCGTCGTCGAAGCGGTGCTCGAGATCCGCGCGCCAGGCCCACTGCTTGCTGATTGCGACGCTGTGGTTGTCGAACAGCGTGCGCAGCGTGAAGTTGGCGGGATCGGTAAGGTCGACGCCCTGGATGTCGATGTTCGGCGTACCGCCGACGTCGAACTGGTAGACGGCCGTCGGCGCGTTGAACGACGTGTCGACGATCATGTTGCGATTCTTGATCTTGCTGCGGTTGTACGTCAGCTCGGTCGTGATCGTCGTGAAGTCGTCGGCATCGAACTTGAGGCCACCGTTGATCTGGTAGGTGGTGGTCTTGTCCTTGTACGCCTGGTTGCTGGTGATCGTGTAGGCGTCATTGACCGTCACGCCATCGGCCAGCGCCGGGTAGTCAGGATTGGGGGTGACGGAGGTGACGTTGCCGGCCTTCGGCAGACCGACGAAGAAGTCGGTGTCGTAGCGGTTCTTGTACTGGGTGTAGAGACCGTCGACATAGACTTCGAGGTTCGGCGCGGGACGCCACTGGAACGAACCGTTGTACGCCATGCGCTTGCGGTCGCCATTGGTGTAGAGGCCGCCCACGGTGTCGGGCACGCCAACCATGTTGCCGGTGGCGGGATCGGCGATCGGGTTCGAGACGAAGTCGAACGCGGTGTTGTCCTCGAAGCGGCGACGATTGTACGAGGCCGAAAGCATCAGGCCCATTTCGCCGATCGGGGTATCCCAACGATCGCTGACGAGCGCGCTACCGAGGTAGCCCCACTTGTCGGACTGGTCGGAATAGACCGCACGGCCGCCGCCAGCAATCTCCAGGCCGTTGAAGTCGAACGGACGGCGCAGACGCACGTCGATGACGCCGGCAACGCCGCCTTCGACGAGATCGGGGGTGCTGGTCTTGTAAACGTCGACACCGGCAAGCAGTTCGGCCGGGATGTCCTGCAGCGAAACGCCGCGGTTGACGCCAGTGAAGGCTTCGCGGCCGTTAAGCAGCGTGGCGGTGTTCGGCAGACCGCGAATGAGCACGGTGCCGGCTTCGCCCGCGCCGCGGGTCACCTGAACGCCGGTCACGCGCTGAAGCGCGTCGGACACGGTGTTGTCGGGCAGCTTGCCGATATCCTGAGCGACGATCGAGTCGACGATCTGGATCGAGTTTTCCTTGATGCGCTGCGCACTCGCCAGCGACGCGCGAACGCCGGTGACGATGATCTCTTCGGTCTGCGCAGGCTGATCGTCGGATTGGGCGGCAACCGTGTCCTGGGCCTGTGCGACGGTGGCAAGGCTCAGTGCGAAGACGGATGCGGTGCAGAATGCGAATGGCTTGAGTGCCATGGATCAACCCTCCCATGGGGGCTGGCCCATACCATGCCCCTTCAAATTACTCGGACTAATTATTAGTCTGACTAATGCGTTGCAAGCGGAAATGCGGGAGGGCCGTCAAAAAGCTCGGAGAGGTGTGGCAGAATGGTCGCAGACCCGCCCGGAACCTGCTGTTTCCGGGCGGGATTGTGTGTTTTCTTGTCTGATTAACCGGCAATCCAGCTCGTTGCCGGGTCTTTCTTGTCGGTCAGCTTCACGGTGTCGCCGGCGAAGGCGAGCGCTTTTGACGAATCGGACTTGGACACGAAGCGAACGGTGCCCTTCGCTTCGCCCGCCTCGCGCAGGAACAGGTCCGCGCTGCCGAGCGGGGCCAGGGTAACGGTGCCGTCCTGGCCGGCCTTGAAGCCGTGGTCGCGCAGGAGGATGGGCGAGAGCTGGACGGCGCCGTCGGCACCGGCAATCTCGCGGAACTGGGTCTGCGGCAGCGGCGCATTGGCGGCGAGGGCCAGCTTCGTTCCGTCATGGCTGAGCATCACGTCGCGGCGCACCGCTGGCGTGAAGCGTTCGGGCAGAGCGCCGTTGCCGACCGGGACGCCGAAGTCCGGCGCGCCCTTGGCATCGTAGTAGATACGCTGGACGCGGGTGTGGCGATCGGGGTTGAGCAGCGGGTCGCCCTCGATCTTCTCGTAGTCGCGGCCGTGGTAGACGAGGATGTCGTTGCCGTGCTCGTCCACCGTGAAGCTGTTGTGGCCGGGGCCGTAGACCGAGGTTTCCACGTTGGTCGCGAAGACCGGCTTCTGCGACTTGGTCCAAGCCTTGGGGTCCATGAGGTTCGCGTTCTCGTCGATCGTCAGCATGCCGAGGCAATAGACGGCGCCGGTGCCGCTGGCCGAGTAGGTCATGAACAGGCGGCCGTTCTTGACCAGCACCGCCGGGGCCTCTGCCACCTTGTAGGCGCGGGTTTCCCAGTCGAGCGTCGGCACGGTGAGGCGCACGGGCTCGGCCGAGAGGGTCAGCGCGTCCTTCATCGGCGCGAGGTAGAGGTTCGAATTGGTGTCGATGCCCTCTTCGCGCTGGGCCCATGCGAAGTAGCGCTGGCCCTTGTGCACGAAGCTGGTGGAATCGAGGTTGAAGCTGTCCCACGGCATCTTGAATTCGCCCAGGACCGACCACTTGCCGGTCATCGGGTCGGCACCGTCACAGACGATGGCGTAAGTGCGGATGCGGAACACGTCCTCGCCGCCGCCGCTGGGGCCGGCCGCGAAGTACATCACCCACTTGCCGTCGACGAGGTGCAGTTCGGGCGCCCAGAGGAAGCCAGACATCGGGCCGGTCTTTTCATGGCGCCAGAGCACGCGCTCCTCGGCAGTGGCGAGGCCCGCCAGCGTCTTCGAGCGGCGCAGGATCAGGCGGTCGTACTCGGGGACCGAGCCGGTGAGGTAGTAGTTGCCGTCCTCGTGGCGGAAGACCTGCGAATCCGCGCGGTTCTTCACCAGCGGGTTGATCGGGCCCTTGAGCGGATCGGTCACGGCCGTCTTGTCGTCACCGCCGATGGCGCTGTCGCCAGCCTTGGAACAGGCGATGGGCAGAAGGGCGGCGCTGGCCGCGAAGGTGCGGCGCGAAAGGGAAAAGTTCATGTCATCCTCTCCGAGATTCTTGATTCGTGGCGCCGGTCAGATTGTCCGGCGATAGGAAAAAAGGGCACCCCGGTCGGGGGACCGGGGTGCCGTCAGGTGGGTTCAGTATTGGGCGACGGGCCAGCCGTCCGCATCCCAGCGGAGCGGCGCGATGCGCAAGGTGGGAGCCCCGTTCGCCTGCTTGTCGTAGGCGTGGTATACGACGTAAGTGGTGCCGTCCTTGTCAGTGAAGGCGCCGGCATGGCCGGGGCCGCGGAAGCGCTGCTGTTCTTCCAGGTCGGCGCGCAGGAAGATGGTGCCGCGGCCTTCCATCATCGAACTGCCGTCCTTGCCGAGGTAAGGCCCGGTGATCTTCTTCGAGCGGCCGACCACGGTGTAATAGGTGCTGTTCACGCCCTTGCAGCAGTAATCGTAGCTGGCGAGCAGGTAGTAGAAGCCGCCGTGCGGGATGATGAACGGCGCTTCCACCGGCGCCGGGCCGCCTGCCGGGGCAAGGCGGCGGGCGATCGAATAAGGCTCGGTGCCGGAAGCGACCTTGCCGGTCTTCGGATCGAGCGGGAAGAGCTTCAGCCCGGTCCAGAAGCTACCCAGCGAGAGCCACTGACGGCCCTGCGCATCCTCGACGAAGTTGGGGTCGATGGCGTTGAAGTCGTCCTCATGCGTGGACATGACGACGAGGCCCTGGTCCTTCCAGCCGTAGCCCTTGGCCTTGGGGTCGAGCGTCTTGCTCGTGGCGAGGCCGATGGCGGAGCGGTTGGAACCGAAGGTCGAGACCGAATAGTAGAGCCGGTATTCGCCGTTCACATAGGAGATGTCCGGCGCCCAGATGCCTTCGGTGCCGGGGATCGCCTGCTTCGCCCAGGCCGGGATCTCGGCGAAGACCGAACCGGCGTCCTTCCAGGTCTTGAGATCCTTCGAGGTCTTGATGCCGACGTAGCGGCCCACGGTGCTGAAGACGTAGTAAGTATCGCCTTCCCGGATGATGACCGGATCGTGCACCGTGAGGTCGCCGGTAAGCTGGGAATTGAGCGTGCCCGCTCCCTTCTCGCCGACCTGCACTTGCGCATCGGCCGCACCGGAGGCGGCCAGCACGGCAAGACTGGCGGCAGCGAGGAATTTCCTGAACACGTTAACTCTCCAAATCTGTCTTATGCTGCGCAGGCGTTCCATGCGGCGACGATCTCGGCGGCCTTGGCCCCGACGGTCGCGGCATCGAAGCCGGGCTTGTAGAGGCTGCCGCCCACGCCGATGCCGAACACGCCGGCCGCGCGGTATTCCGCGACATTGGCAGCGCCCACGCCGCCCACGGCCCAGACGCGGCTGGTCTTGGGCAGTACTTCGCGGATCGCCTTGATGTAGCCGCTGCCCAGCACCGAGCCGGGGAACAGCTTGAGATCGCTGGCGCCGGCCGCGACAGCGGCGAAAGCCTCGGTCGGGGTCAGGAAGCCGGGGAGCACGTCCATGCCGAGTTCGATCGCGCGCTTGATGACGGCGGGATCGACATTGGGCGAAACCATGAAAGTGCCGCCGACGCCCGCGAGCGTCTCGGCCAGATCGGTGCCGATCACGGTGCCGCCGCCGATCGCGGCGCGGTCTCCCAGAGCCTCGGCCATGGCGCCGATCGAACCGGCCGGGTCGGGCGAGTTGAACGGCACTTCGATGATGCGCACGCCGGCTTCGACCAGCGCGGTGCCGATCTCGACCGCTTCGTGAGTCTGGATGCCGCGCAGGATCGCGACGACCGGGGCAGCGCCTTCTGCCAGAACCTGTTCGATCTTCATGCTCTCAATTCCTTTGCGATACGCAGGCCGGCGAGAACCGCCGCGTCGCCGTCGATGCGGCGGGCGGTGCAGCCGATCCCTTCCAGCGCACGGTCATAGAGCGCCGACAGCGCCGGGTCGCCTATCAAGATCACCGAAGTGCCCGGCTGCACACGCGCTGCAACTTCGCCGCCGATCAGCAGGCCGGAAATGTACCCGCGCGACCAGTCTTTCGAGCGGCCGTCGAGCATCCTCGCGCCGCGTGCTTCGAACAGCGCGCCGGTCAGCGGCTCTCCGCAGCGTTCCAGACCGCGCGCGAAGCCTTCGTCGACAGTGCCCTCGCCCGGAGTATCCGGCCCGGTCAGCGTCGACTTGCCCGCCAGCAGGGCGAACAGCTCTCCGGTGGGGTGCGTGCGGAAGCCGGTGATCGTGCCGTCCTTGACCGTGACCCATTTGCAGTGGGTGCCCGGCAGCGCGATCAGGTGCTCGCCCTCGGCCAGTTCCGGGTGAAGCGCGAGGGCGCCGAAGACTTGCGCTTCCTCGCCCCGCATGACTTCCGGCACGCCATCCGCATGGCAGCTCAGCCCGGGCAGCACCGAAACCGGAACGCCTGCCACCTCAAGCTCCGTGCGCGAGGACAGCCACTTGGCGGCGTCCGCCGGGCAGGCCGCATAGCCTGCCGCGACGAGCGCGCCGGGTGCCCCGGCCATGCCGCAAAGCACGACTTCGGCCAGCACGGCACCAGACTGCACGACACCGGACTGCTCATTGGCAGCCTTCCAGAGTTCCAGCCTCTCGGCCAGCGCCTCTTGCGCATTGCCTTCGAGCGCGCCCGGCCCATCGAGCCGGGCAACTACGTCCTCGCCGTCAAGGCGGAACAGCCGCAGGCGGGTCGTACCCCAATCGCCGAGGACGTAGTTCACGCTCATTGCAGTTCGAGCACCACGACCGACTTGGCCGGCAGGGTGACGACAAGGTTGCCGCCCTGCACGGTCGCGCCGGAGAAGGCCTCGGGCTTGACGGCATTCGGGGTGTCGAAGGTGTTGTGCGAGTTGATCGCCGGTGCCGTCAGGATACGGCCGGTGACCGCCGAGGCGCTCACACCGTCGAGCTTGATCGTCACCGTGTTCGACTGGTTCGGATCGAGGTTCGACAGGCCGACATGGATCTTGCCGTCCTTCGCCTTCACGGCCGAACCGCTGACGGCCGGCATCGAGAACTCGTCCTTGTGATACCAGGGCGACTTGATCTGGATCGGCAGCACGGTGGCGTCCTGCCACGGCTTGTACATCTCGAAGACGTGGTAGGTGGGCGTGAGCACCATCTTGTTGCCGTCAGTGAAGATCATCGCCTGGAGCACGTTCACCATCTGGGCGATGGCGGTCATGCGCACGCGGTCGGCATGCTTGGCGAAGATATCCAGATGGACGGAGGCGATCAGCGCGTCACGCAGGGTGTTCTGCTGGCGCAGGAAGCCCGGATGCGTGCCCGGATCCTGGGCGTACCACGAACCCCATTCGTCCACGGCCAGGAAGACCCGCTTTTCGGGGTCGTACTTGTCCATGATCGCCGAGTGCTTGGTGATCAGCTCGTCCATGTGGCGCGCGCCGTTCAGCGCATCGGCCCAGCCATGCTCGTCGAAGTCGACGGCAGGCGCACGCGGCGGCCAGCCACCGGCCGGGTGGACGTAGTAGTGCAGCGAAACGCCGTCGAGCTGCGGGGCCGCGACGCGCATCATCGTCTCGGTCCAGTTGTAGTCGTCGACATTGGCGCCGGCGGCAACCTTGAGGATCTTGGTGCCGGCCGGGGCCTTCACGAAAGTGGCGTAGCGACGGGTCTCGTCGGCCGCGAATTCGGGCCGCATGTTGCCGCCGCAGCCCCAAAGTTCATTGCCGACGCCGAAGTAGGCGACCTTCCAGGGTTCCTTGTGGCCGTTCCTGGCGCGTTCGTCCGCCAGCGAACCTGCGGGAGAGGTCATGTATTCGACCCACTCGGCCATTTCGCGCGGGGTGCCGTCACCGACGTTGCCGGCGATGTAGGCCTCTGCGCCGACCTGGCGGATCAGTTCGAAGAACTCGTGCGTGCCCACGGTGTTGGGTTCGGTCACGCCGCCCCAATGGGTGTTGATCTTGACCGGGCGCTTGTTCTGCGGGCCGATGCCTTCACGCCAGTTGTATTCGTCGGCGAAGCAGCCGCCGGGCCAGCGGATCACCGGGACCGAAAGGTCCTTGAGCGCGCTGACGACGTCGTTGCGGAAGCCGTTGGTGTTGGGAATCTTGCTGTTCTTGCCGACCCACAGGCCGCCGTAGATCCCGTTGCCAAGGTGCTCGGCGAACTGGGTGAAGACTTCCTTGTGATAGACCGGGCCGGGCTTGGCGGCGTCGATCGTCGCGGTGGTGGCCTGTCCGTCGGTATCGGCGTGAGCCGTGCCTGCGAGCGCGGTGGCGCTCAGCAGGACGGCAGCAGTGGTAAGGCGAAGCGCCTTCAGCATTGTCAGTCCCCTCCCTGGGAAATTCAGTCGTGGAATTCTTCGACGATATCGCGCTTGCCGCGCAGGAAAGCGTCGGCGACGAGGCGCAGCGGCGCGATGTCCACATCGCTGCGACCGCCGCGGATCAGGTTCGCGAAGCGCGAATAGAGACCCGGATATTCGAGGTCTTCATTGTGCTCGGTGCCGCTGGGCAGCGTGAGCACGGCACCGCCGTGCGAGAGCTTCAGCGTTCCCGCATCGGTCTCGACGATGATGTCCCAGGACTGCGGGCCGGTCTGGCGCCAGTCCAGGTCCATGTGGATCTCGGCCCCGGCCGTGTCGCGGAACTCGATGTCGGCGGCGATCGGCGCGGCGCGGTTGGCGGGCAGGCTGAGTGTCGCTTCCTTCAGGAAGAACGGACGCGGCAGGATGTGCGTGGCGATCGAAAGGGCATTGATGCCCGGATCGAACACGCCGAGGCCGCCCGGCTCCCAGATCCAGGCCTGGCCCGGATGCCAGACGCGCACGTCCTCGCGCCAGATGATCTTTGCGCTCAGAATCTTGCGCTCGGCCAGCCAGGCCCGAGCCGGGGCGACGCCCGCGGCGTAGCGGGAGTGCCACGATGCGAAGAGCGTCACGCCCACCTTGTCGGCGCGGCTTTCCAGCGCGGCGACTTCGGCCAGGGTCGCGCCCGGCGGCTTTTCGAGGAAGACGTGCATGCCCTTGGCCAGCGCCTGCGCGGCCAGGTCGTAGCGGACCTGCGGCGGGGTGCAGAGCGCCACGGCGTCGATCGCCGGGCCGTTCTCGATCAGGTCGTCGAGGCTGGAGAAGTGCGGGATGCCTTCAGGACCGCGATGGTGCGGGCTGACGGTGGCGCCGAGGCTGAAGTTCGGGTTGCCCTCAATCGCGGGGATGTGCTGGTCCCGCGCGATCTTGCCCACGCCGACGATGGCGATGCGGATCGGATCCATGGCTCAGAGCGCCTTCACGGTCGTGGTCGCTTCGGCCGAAGCGGCGGCGCGGGCGAGCGGGTTCGAAACCGGCAGGGTGAAGGGCGCGGCGTCGATCTCGAACACATCGCCTTCCTGCGTGGTCACGCCGTCCGCGAACGACAGGGTAGCGGTGCCGAAGAAGTGGACGTGCACGTCGCCGGCGCGGCGGAACAGGTCGTACTTGAAGTGGTGGTGCTCAAGGTTCGCAAACGTGTGCGACATGTTGCCTTCGCCCGAGAGGAAGGGCTTTTCCCAGATCGTTTCGCCGCCGCGCACGATCTTGCTGGTGCCTTCGATCTTCTCCGGCGGGGTGCCGAGCAGCAGTTCCGGGCCGAGGGCGGCCTGGCGCAGCTTCGAGTGGGCGAGCCACAGGTAGTTGTGACGCTCGGTGACGTGGTCCGAGAACTCGTTGGCAAGCGCGAGGCCGAGGCGGTAGACATTGCCGTCTTCACCGACCAGGTAGATGCCGGCCAGTTCGGGCTCTTCGCCGCCGTCCTTGGCGAAAGCAGGCATGGTCAGCGCTTCGCCGGGGCCGACGAGCAGCTGGCCGTCGCCCTTGTAGAACCATTCCGGCTGCTGGCCTTCGGTGCCGGCGGCGGGCTTGCCGCCTTCGAGGCCTTCCAGGAACATGCGCATGGAATCGGTGACGTGCTCACCCGAGGCTGCAGCCTGGTGCATCTTGTTGCGGCCTTCGGCCGAACCGAGGTGCGTCAGGCCCGTGCCGGTCATCAGCAGGTGGGCGGAATCGTCGTGGTCGATCGGGGTGAGCAGGTTGCCCGCCGCGAATTCGGCCTTGATGTCGACCGCTTCGCCCTGTCCGGCAGCCTTGGCGGCGTCGGCCAGCGTCACGCCTTCGGCGATGGCGCGCGACGCGAGTTCGCGCGTGGTGGTGACGCCCTGAAGGAAGTGGGCGGCATCGCCCTCGGCCAGGATGACGGAGCGCACGCCGTCGGGCGCGCGATGCTGGAGCAGGCGAAGGTAGGTCATGGAGGTCTCTCCCAGGTCCGCAGCGCGCCTTCTTGAGGGGGCGCGCTGCGGGGATTGAGTGGGGTTAGTTGAGGGTAAGCGTGCCGTCGATCAGGCGGGGCGCGCCGTCACCGAAGGCTGCGTCGCGCAGTTCGGCCGGAAGCACGTCCTGAGCGAGGTTCTGGTAGCTGACCGGACGCAGGAAGCGGTCGATCGCCATGCTGCCGACCGACGTGGTGCGCGGGTCGGAGGTCGAGGGGAACGGGCCGCCGTGCACCATCGCGTGGCACACTTCGACGCCGGTGGGCCAGCCGTTGGCGAGGATGCGGCCGACCTTGCGCTCCAGCACGGGCAGCAGGCGCGAAGCAGCGGCTTCGTCGGCGGCGTCCATGTGCAGGGTGGCGGTCAGCTGGCCTTCCAGGCCTTCGAGCAGGCTGGCGAGTTCGGCTTCGTCCTTGCAGCGCACGACGATCGACGCGGCGCCGAACACTTCGTGGCCGATCGCCTTGTCGGCGAGGAACTGCTCGGCCGTGGTCTGGAACAGGATCGCACCGCCGGTGGTCTTGCTGCCTTCTTCGCCCTTGGCGATGGTCTCGACGCCGGCATTGCCTTCAAGCGCTTCGACGCCCTTGGCATAAGCGGCGGCGATGCCGGTGGTCAGCATGGTCTGCGGCTTGGCTTCCGACACACCGCCGGTGGCGGCGGCAACGAAAGCGTCCAGGCCTTCACCGTCCACGGCCAGGATCAGGCCGGGGTTGGTGCAGAACTGGCCGGCGCCCATCGTCAGCGAACCGACGAAAGCGGTGCCGAGAGCTTCGCCACGGGCCTTGAGCGCTTCGGGAAGCAGCAGGACCGGGTTGATGCTCGACATTTCGGCATAGACCGGGATCGGCACTTCGCGGGCCTGGGCCAGCTTGGCGAGGGCGAGACCGCCACCGCGCGAACCGGTGAAGCCGACCGCCATGATGCGCGGATCCTGCACGAGCGCGGCGCCGAGTTCGTTCGACGGGCCGACCAGGTGCTGGAACACGCCTTCGGGAAGACCGGCGTCCTTGACGGCCTTGGTGATCGCGGCGGCAATCAGCCCGCCGGTGATCGGGTGGGCCGGGTGGCCCTTGACCACGACCGGGCAACCGGCGGCCAGCGCCGAAGCGGTGTCACCACCGGCGGTCGAGAAGGCGAGCGGGAAGTTCGAGGCGCCGAACACGGCGACCGGGCCGACCGGGATCATGCGCAGGCGCAGGTCGGGGCGGGGCAGAGGAGCGCGGTCCGGCAGGGCCGGATCGATGCGCAGCTGCTGCCACTGGCCCTTGCGGACGACATCGGCGAACATGCGCAGCTGGCCCATGGTACGGCCACGCTCACCTTCGCCGCGGCCGCGCGGCAGGCCGCTCTCGGCAACATAGGCGTCGATCAGCGAATCGCCGATGGCCAGGATCTCGTCTGCGATTCGCTCAAGGAACGCAGCGCGGGTTTCACGGTCGGTGGCACGGTAGGTATCGAATGCGGCAGCCGCTGCGGCGCAGGCGGCGGCGACATCGGCAGGGCCGTTCACGGCCAGCGGTTCGCCCTGGGGCTCGCCGGTTTCGGCCACGATGGAACGGAATTCGGTCATTTGGGATCTCCCTATTTACTCCGACATATTCCCAGCGCATCAGAAACGCAATGTTTGTCGTTCCTTCGCGTGAGAAGGACTGTTAGGTTCCATCGGAGAGGTGCCAATAACAGTGTCAGAAGCCAATTTCGTGAACGATGAAGAAAGTGCAAGGCCGGCCGACGAAGCCCGTGGTCCGGGCCGCCGCCTGCACGGCGCTATCGCCCATAAACTGGGAACGGCCATCTTGTCCGGCAAATATGCACCGGGAGACATACTTTCTGGTGAAGTCGCCTTTGCCGAGGAACTCCAGGTCTCGCGCAGCGCCTATCGGGAAGCCATCCAGGTCCTGAGTGCGAAGGGCCTGGTCGCCAGCCGCCCCAAGGCGGGAACGCGGGTTCTTCCTCGCGATCGCTGGAACCTGCTCGATCCCGAAGTGCTGGGCTGGGCCTTTGCCGGAGAGCCGGACATCGAATTCGTGCGCAGCCTGTTCGAACTGCGCGCCATCGTCGAGCCAGCCGCCGCGCGCCTGGCCGCGCAACGCCGGGAGAAGCACGATCTCAAGGCGATGAAGGACGCGCTGACGGCAATGCGTCGGCATACGCTCACCACCGAGGCCGGCCGCGCGGCGGACCGCGATTTCCACAATGCGATTCTCCAGGCGACGCGCAATGACGCCTTGCTGGTGCTCAGCGCCTCGATCGGCGCGGCAGTGAACTGGACCACCCAGTTCAAGCAGCGCGCCCGTGCCCTGCCCCGCAACCCGATCCCCGACCATGTCCGCGTCTACGACGCCATCGCCGCAGGCGATGCCGCAGCGGCGGCCGAGGCGATGAACGTGCTGGTGGACCTGGCGCTGGAGGATACCCGCAGCGCGATGGAGAAAAAATAAGGAAAGCCGTCGCCCCGGACTTGATCCGGGACGACGGCTTTCCTTACCGCTCCAAAAGAAAAAGGCCCCGGCGATTGCTCGCCGGGGCCTTTTTCATTGATGCTGAATCGTCCGGTTACTCGGCGGGTTCCGGCACGAGGTCCGGCTCCGCGTTGGTCACCTTGCTGCCCCACAGCGCGTAGAACAGCACGTAGAGTTCACAAACAGCCGTCAGGATGAAGGAGTTCTGGAGGCCGAAGTTGTCGGCCAGCCAGCCCTGCACGATCACCAGCGCACCGCCGGCGATCGCCATGACGAGCAGGCCCGAGCCTTCTTCGGTCAGCGGGCCGAGGCCCTTGATGCCGAGCGTGAAGATGGTCGGGAACATGATCGAGTGGAACAGGCCGACGAGGATCAGCGACCACATGGCGACGGGGCCATGCGCGAAGATCGTCACGACCATCACCGCGAAGGCGCCAACCGAGAAGAACGCCAGGACCTTGCCCGCATCGAAGCGCTGCATGATCGCGGAACCGGCGAAGCGGCCGACCATCATGCCGCCCCAGAGGAAGGTCAGGTACTTGCCTGCCTGCTCATGCGTCAGGTTGGCGATGTCCGGCTGGCTGACGAAGTTCACGAAGAGGTTCGCCACGCCGATCTCGGCGATCAGGTAGATGAAGATCGCGGGAATGCCGAACACGAGGTTGCGGTGGTTCCACAAGGACAAGTGCTTGCGCTGGTCCTTGGCAAGGCGCGAGTTCGCCGAACCCATCGAGGGCAGCGGGAACTTGGCGATCACCACGGCCAGGATCACCAGCACCACCGCGACGAGCGCGTAAGGCAAGATCACCGAGTGCGCGTCCGCCAGGCGTTCGGCATCGGTCAGCACGGTACCGGCGGCAGAAGTGCCGCTCTTGGAACGGCCGAGGATCAGGTAGGCGCCGAAGAGCGGGGCCAGCATGGTACCGGCCGAGTTGAGCGCCTGCACCAGGTTGAGGCGCGAGGACGCGGTCTCGGGCTTGCCGACGACAGCGACATAGGGGTTGGCCGCAACCTGCAGCAGGGTGATGCCGCTGGCGATGACGAAGAGCATGACCAGCGTCACGCCGTAGGACGGGATGCTGGCGGCCAGCATCATGCCCAGCGCGCCGGCCGCCATGATCAGCAGGCCGACGACGAGCGACTTCTGGTAGCCGACGCGCTCGATCAGCTTGGCCGAGGGGATCGAAGCCACGAAATAGGCGATGAACCACACCGATTCGATCAGTGTCGTCTGGGTGTAGCTAAGATCGAACACACTGCGCAGATGCGGCAGCAGCGTGTTGTTGATGACGGTGATGAAGCCCCACATGAAAAACAGGCTGGCAAGCAGCGTCAGCGCAGGGCCGTAGCGGACGCCCGCTGGCTGCGCGTGAAGCACTGGGGCATCTCCAGATGAAACCACTGGGGGCATGACTATCCTCTCTTTACCAGAGAACCGCGCCGTGCCCTGCGGCAAACCGGCTTGCGCTCTTTCTATTTGTCGGACTATATGCGCGACACGGCGTCGTCAATGGGCCGCGTCGGAAACCAATATGCAGAATCGACTTACACTAAGAAATGGGAGCTAGGGCAATGAGGAAACTGCGCAAGGCGTTTGTAGCGATGGCGGTATCCGCCTCATCCTTTGCCCTTTCGGCCAATCCGGCGCTGGCCGCCGATGCCTCGCAGGCTCCGGCCGGTGCGCTGGCGGACGGCACGCAAGTCTCGGCCGTGACGCTGAAGGCCGCCAATGGCGTCTCCGCCACGATCCTGACCTACGGCGCCACGCTGTGGAAGATGATGGCCCCCGACCGGGACGGCAAGCTGGCCGACATCCTGCTCGGCTATGACGACGTTGCCAGCTACGAGAAGCGCCCGAACTACTGGGGCGCCACCATCGGCCGCTACGGCAACCGCATCGCGGACGGCAAGTTCACGCTCGACGGCAAGAGCTACCAGCTCCCCCAGAACGACCACGGCCAGTCGCTGCACGGCGGCGGCAAGGGCTTCGACGTCCAGAACTGGAAGGTCGAATCGGTCAAGTCGGGCGCCGTGGCGACGGCGGTGTTCTCGCTCGTCAGCCCCGACGGCGATTCGGGCTACCCCGGCACGGTGAAGACCAAGGTCACTTACTCGCTGGACGAGAAGGGCAACCTGCAGATCGTGTTCGAAGCGACGACCGACAAGCCGACCGTGCTCAACATGACCAACCACGCCATCTTCAACATGGCCGGTGAAGGCAGCCCGCGCGACGCCATGCAGGAAGTGCTGACGATCCCGGCCGGTCACTACACCCCGGTCAACGACAAGCTGATCCCCACCGGCGAACTGCGCGACGTTTCCGGCACCGTGTTCGACTTCCGCAAGGGCCGCCTGGTCGGTGAAGGCATTCGCGACGGCAAGGACGAGCAGATCGTCATGGGCCGCGGCTACGACCACAACTTCGCGCTCGACAAGGGCGTGACCAAGACCCCCGAACTGGCCGCGCGCCTGGAAGACCCGGCGTCCGGCCGCGTGCTGGAACTGCTGACGACCGAACCCGGCGTGCAGTTCTATGCGGGCAACTTCCTCGACGGTACGTTCATCGGCAAGAACGGCCACCTCTACCGCATGGGCGACGGCATCGCACTGGAACCGCAGAAGTTCCCGGACTCGCCGAACCACGCGAACTTCCCGTCCACCCGCGTCGATCCCGGCAAGCCCTACAAGCATGTCATGATCTACCGCGTTTCCACTTCTTCGCGCTGACCTCGAAAAGAAACGATCGCCCATGACCGACAACAAGACTGCACCGAAGCTGCGCTCGCGCGCCTGGTTCGACAATCCCGACAACATCGACATGACCTCGCTCTACCTGGAGCGCTACCTGAACTTCGGCATCAGCCTTGAAGAGCTTCGCTCGGGCAAGCCGATCATCGGTATCGCCCAGACCGGCAGCGACCTGTCGCCCTGCAACCGCCACCACATCGTGCTGGCCGAGCGCATTCGCGAAGGCATTCGCGAAGCCGGCGGCATCGCGCTGGAATTCCCGGTCCACCCGATCCAGGAAACCGGCAAGCGCCCGACCGCCGGTCTCGACCGCAACCTGGCCTACCTCGGCCTGGTCGAAGCGATCTACGGCTACCCGCTCGACGGCGTGGTGCTGACCACCGGCTGCGACAAGACCACCCCGGCGCTGCTGATGGCCGCCGCAACCGTGAACATCCCGGCGATCGCGCTTTCGGTCGGCCCGATGCTCAACGGCTGGCACAAGGGCGAGCGCACCGGCTCGGGCACGATCGTGTGGAAGGGCCGCGAGATGATGGCTGCCGGCGAACTCGACGCCGACGGCTTCATCAAGCTCGTCGCCTCGTCGGCCCCGTCCACCGGCTACTGCAACACCATGGGCACGGCGACGACGATGAACTCGCTCGCCGAAGCCCTGGGCATGATGCTGCCCGGCTCGGCCGCGATCCCCGCGCCTTACCGCGACCGCCAGGAATGCGCATGGCGCACCGGCAAGCGCATCGTCGACATGGTGCACGAGGACCTCAAGCCCTCGGACATCATGACGCTGGACGCCTTCCATAACGCCATCGCCGTCAACGCCGCCATCGGCGGTTCGACCAACGCCCCGATCCACCTTGCCGCGATCGCCCGCCACATCGGCGTCGATCTGCCGCTGAAGGACTGGGAGCGCATCGGCCACAAGATCCCGCTGCTGGTGAACCTCCAGCCCGCAGGCGAATACCTGGGCGAAGACTACTACCGTGCCGGCGGCGTCCCCGCCGTGGTCGCGCAGCTCATCAAGCAGGGCCTCATTCACGAGGGCGCGATGACGGTGAACGGCCAGACCATGGGCGACAACTGCCGCGACGCCACGATCGAGGACGAGAAGGTCATCAAGCCCTTCGACCAGCCGCTGGTGGAAGAAGCCGGCTTCCTGGTCCTGTCGGGCAACCTGTTCGACGCCGCGATCATGAAGACCAGCGTGATCTCCAAGGAATTCCGCGACCGCTATCTCTCGAACCCCGACGACCTGGACGCCTTCGAAGGCCAGGCCGTGGTGTTCGACGGTCCGGAAGACTACCATCACCGCATCGACGATCCGGCCACCGGCATCACCCCCCAGACCCTGCTGTTCATGCGCGGCGCCGGCCCGATCGGCTACCCGGGTGCAGCCGAAGTGGTGAACATGCGTCCGCCTTCGTACCTCATCACCGAAGGCGTGCACTCGCTGCCGTGCATCGGCGACGGCCGCCAGTCGGGCACCTCGGGCAGCCCCTCGATCCTCAACGCTTCGCCTGAAGCCGCAGCCATGGGCGGCCTCGCCCTGCTGGAATCGGGTGACCGCGTGCGCATGGACCTCAAGAAGGGCCGCGTGGACGTGCTGATCTCCGACGAGGAACTGGCCGCGCGCCGTGCCGCTCTGGAAGCCAAGGGCGGATACCCCTTCCCGGCCTCGCAGACGCCTTGGCAGGAAATCCAGCGCTCGGTCGTCGGCCAGATGGACACCGGCGCGATCCTCGAAGGCGCCGAGAAGTACCAGCGCATTGCCCAGACCATGGGCCTGCCCAGGGACAACCACTAAGGGCGATAGCCACTAAGATCGACATCCTGTCCGATCTAGCCGTCGGATGACCTTTCGGCCCTCGTCCCTGCCTGTCCCCCCAAGGGAAAGGACGGGGCGGGGGCCGATTTACTGTTAGGGAGAGTTTCATGACGCTTTGGCGCAAGATCGATCGCGACGTGCGCGATACCCTCGGCGAAGGCGCGCTCTGGTGCGCGCGCGACAATGCCTTCTACTGGGTCGACATCCTCGCCCCTGCCCTCAACCGTCTCAGCCTGGACGATAACACCGTGACTCGCTGGGACATGCCTGCCCGTCTCGGCTGGGTCGCCCCGCGTGCCGAAGGCGGCCTGATCGGCGGCTTCCAGGACGGCGTCGCCAATATCACGCTCGACCCGCTGACCATCTCGGAGCGCAACGACCCCGAACCGCACCTGCCCGGCAACCGCATGAACGACGGCAAGGCCGACCGCCACGGCGCGATCTGGTGCGGCACGATGGACATGGCCGAGGAGAATGTCTCCGGCTCGCTCTACCGCCTTTCGCCCGCGGGCGAATGGCAGGTGATCGACAGCGACTACACCGTGCCCAACGGTCCGGCCTTCTCGCCCTGCGGCCAGTGGCTCTACCACGCGGACTCGGCGCTGCGCGTGATCTACCGCTTCGCCCTGGATGAAACCGGCGCTCACTCGCGCGAGGAATTCATCCGCTTTTCCGAGGAAGACGGCTATCCCGACGGCATGACCACCGACGCCGAGGGCTATCTCTGGACCGCCCATTGGGACGGCGGCAAGATCAGCCGCTTCGCCCCCGACGGCACCCGCGAGCGCTCGATCGAACTGCCCGCAAAGCGTATCACCAACATCGCTTTCGCGGGCGAGAAGCTGGACCGCATGTTCGTGACTTCGGCATCCAAGGGCCTGCCGGAATCCGAATTCGACGGGGCGCTGTTCGAGGTGGAATCCGGCGTTACCGGCAATCCCTCGGGCATCTATCTCGGATAACCGACGGGGGCGGATTGCCCCCATACGTTCGTCATTGCGAGCGCAGCAAAGCAATCCAGAGCCGCGCAGAGCCGCTCTGGATTGCTTCGGCGGCTTCGCCTCCTCGCAATGACGAAGGGAAGGAGGTTCGCCTCCTCACGGGCGGCGAACAGAGGGAAGTTTCGCCTCCTCGCGGGCGACGAACGGAAAGAGCATGCCTGGAGCGGAACCAGCGCATCCGGCGCCTCGTCACACGATATCCGCCACGCCCTTCAGGCTTTCGCGCAGCTTCGCCAGCGCCTGCGCCTTCAGCTGGTGTACGCGCGGGATCGAGACTTGCAGCACTTGCGCGATCTCGGCCAGGTTCAGCTCCTCCACGAAGTAGAGCTGCACCACCAGTTTCAGCCGGTCCGGCAGGTCGGTGAGCGCTTCCACCACCGCGCCGCGCAGTTCCTCATCGGCCAGGAGCGCGTGACTGTCGGGCCGCTCGTCGGCGAAGGCCATGTTCTGGTCCGAATAGACCTCGTCGATGGCCTCAAAGCGAAGCGGTTGGCTGGATCCACGCAGGACGGCAAGGTCGCCCTCGTCGATACCCATGGCCGCGGCCAGCTCGTGCGGGCGGGGATCGCGGCCCAGCGTGCCGCGCAGCTCGGTTTCCTTGGCGGCAAGCTGGCGCCGCCGCTCGCTCGCCCCGCGCGACATCGGCACGGCGCGGCGGATCAGGTCCACCATGGCCCCCCGCACCCGCATCTTGGCATAAGCCGCGAAGCCGTCCTCGGTCGGTCCCTGATGCTTCTGCGCGCATTCGGTGAGCGCCACGAGGCCGGCCTGTATCAGGTCCTCCAGCTCGATGCCCGGCCGCCCGGCGCCGTGCCCGCTGCCATGGACATGCCAGGCAAGGCGGCGGACCATCGGCAGGAACCGGCGGACGCGGTCGCCAACGTCGCCCTGGTAGGCCCCGGCGATACGGCTGGATGTCTTGTGGAAGGAAATCTGGTCCTGCTTCATGCGGCCATGCTTTCAGCTTGATCGTGATGGGAATCGGGGTGGGGAAGGCCGGGGACCGTGCGCTCGGGCTGGGCGGCGCCGACCACGTCCACCACTTCTATGGGTTGGGTCTGGGGCAGTTCGGCGATGGAGAGCACCAGGCAGGTCGGCGCGCGCAGGCGCAGCAGCGCGGAGAGCGCACGGCGGGCGCGGGGCTGGACCACCAGCGCCAGCGGCACTTCGCCCGGCCCGCGTTCCTCGCAGAGCATGGCGATCCGCTCGCCGATCATGCGGGCAAGGTCCGGCTCGATCACCGGCTGGCCGGTGACGGGATCGATCATGCCCTGCACGATTGCCGCCTCCAGTCCGGCATCGAGCGTGATTACCGGCAGGCGCTCATGCGGCGGGCACACGCGGCCGACGATCAGCGCTCCCAGATCGGCGCGCATCAGTTCCACCAGCCGTTCGTGATCGACCGTCTGCTGCACCGCGCGGCTCAGGCTGGCGAGGATCGGCAGGGGATGGGCGATGGGGATGCCGTCTTCCAGCAGCGCGCGCAGGAGCCGGGTGATCGCGGCGAGCGAGAGCGGCTGGGGATGGATAGTCTCGACCAGCCCCGCCGAATGCGCCCTGATGCCTTCGAGCAGCGCCTTCACTTGGTCCGGGCCGAGCAGGTCGTGCGCCCGCTCGGACAGGAGCTGGTTGAGGTGAGTGGCGATCACCGTACCGGCATCGACGGTCAGGAAGCCTTCGGCCGTGGCATGGTCGCGCGCGGCGGGGTCGATCCAGAGCGCCGGGCAGCCGAAGCTGGGATCGCGCGTCGCTTCTCCGCGCAGGCCATGGTTGGCGCGCGCCTCGCCCGCGTCGATGGCCAGCACCCGGTCGGCGCGGATCGTGGCGCTGCCCAGCGTCACCCCGCCAAGGGCGATACGATAGTCGTGCGGCGGCATGTCCAGCGCGTCCCGCACGCGGAACTGCGGGACGATGAAGCCGAACGACTGGCTGAGCTGCTTGCGCACGCCGGTGACACGGCTGACCAGCGGCGCGCCGCGGCGTTCGTCCACCAGCTGGACCAAGCCGTAGCCCAGCTCGATAGTGACGAGGGTATGGTCGGAAACGTCCTCCAGGGCGATCCGCGAGGGGTCCGCCATGGGCGGGGCTTCGAGGACCGGCTCGGGCATGGCCTGCCGCTTGCGCAGCGCGTGCCACAGCCAGAAGGCCAGCGCCGCCGCCGGGAGGAAGACGGTCTGCGGCATGGCGGGGATCAGGCCGATCGCCGCCAGCACCACGCCGACCGGCAGCCATGTGCGCGGATTGGCGAACTGGCCGCCGATCTGCCCGGCCAGGTCCCTGCTGTCGGAGACGCGGGTGACGATGACGGCGGCGGCGATCGACAGCAGCAGCGAGGGCACTTGCGCCACCAGCGCATCGCCGATGGCCAGGGTGATGTAGGTCTGCGCGGCCTCGGTGGCGGACAGGCCGTGGCTGATCATGCCGAGGCAGAAGCCCGCGACGATATTGACGCCCAGAATCAGCAACGCGGCGATGGCATCGCCTTTCACGAACTTGCTGGAGCCATCCATCGAACCGTAGAAGTCCGCCTCGGTGGCCACTTCGCGGCGCCGGGCCTTGGCTTCGTCAGCGGTCATCAGCCCGGCCGCGAGGTCGGCATCGATCGCCATCTGCTTGCCCGGCAGCGCATCGAGCGTGAAGCGCGCGGACACTTCCGAAACGCGTCCCGCGCCCTTGGTCACGACCACCAGGTTGATGATCATCAGGATCAGGAACACGAAGATGCCCACGGCGAAGTTGCCGCCGATCAGGAACTTGCCGAAGGATTCGATGACCACGCCCGCCGCAGCCTCGCCTTCGTGGCCGTGGACCAGCACCACGCGGGTCGAGGCGACGTTGAGCGCGAGGCGCAGCAGCGTGGCGAAGAGCAGGACCGAGGGGAAGGACGAGAAGTCGAGCGGCTTTTCCGCATTCATCGCCGCCATGAGGATCGCCAGCGAAAGCGCGATGTTGAGCACGAAGGACACGTCGAGCACGAAAGCCGGAACCGGCACGATCATCAGCACGATGAGCGTGAGTATGCCCGCCGGCAGCGCCATCGTGCCGAGATCGCCGAAGCGGCGCAGAAGCTGGTTCACAGGCCCAGCCCCGCCAGCCGGGCATAGGCCGCGCGGACATGAGCGGGCGCGCTGGTGCCCGCCGCGCCGAACATGCCTTGCAGCGTGTCGGCCATCGACGTGCGCGGCGGGGATGGCGGGATGGCGGGGGCGCGGCCTCCATGCGCGGCAGGGGCTTCCGCTGCCGCCGCGCGAAATTCGCGGGCGATCGGGCCCATCGGCATGTCCTCGGCTACGGCTTCGTAAGCGATCTGCGGCGAAGTCGGCCAGCCGGCGCTCCCGGCATCGTAGCGGTTCTCCAATGCCCCCTCCATCGCGCCGGCCATCTTGCCGCGCATGAGGTCCATCACCCCGCCCAGGCTGCGGGCTGCGCCGCCCTGGTAGAAGATCCCGCGGTTCGCCGCCGCCGCACTGGGCAGGATCGCCGCCGCGCTCTGCGAAGGATCGGCCGCAAGCGCGCTGAGGAACTGCCCGGCCCCTGCCGAACCAAGGAAGTGCGCCAGGTAAAGCTCGGTGGAGTCCGGCTCGCGGCCGAGCCGCGCCGTCAGGTCGGCCTTGTTGTCATTGGCCAGTTCGGCCGCCATGAGCGCGGAAGCGTCGGCATCGTAGCGCAGGCCCATGATCTGGGCGCGCGTGCCGGGGTTGGAGAGACCGCCGCCGCTGATCGCCTGCTGGACCCAGGCCATGCCGTGGTCCGCCGCATGGCGGCCCAGCGTGTTCAGCCAGGTGCCGTTGGTGAACTGAAACAGCCCCGCCGCGCTGGAGGTGGAGGCATGGGCGCCGGGATCGAGGCTCGATTCCAGCCGGGCCTGCGCCATGAGGTACTGGAAATCGACACCCGTGGCCTGCGCGGCGCGCGCGATCGCAGCACGCACCCCGGCTCCATTACCCTGGCCGCCGACATGGACGCCCGCGCCGATATCCGTACTCCGTGCCTCGCTCAAACTGATGCTCCCGATCCGGTTGGTTCGGGAGCATGTTCAGCAAGCACCGTGCCAGATGGCTCCGATCCGCCCCGACCGGACAGACGCGAGCAGACGGCTCAGACCCGGCCGACAGCGCTTTCGGCTCTCCGGCCGCCGCCGGTGCGGGCGACCAGCGCATAGTTGCCCCCCGCGCGGTAGAGCTGCGGCGCTCCGGTCAAGGTATTGAGACGGCGCGCGACATTGGCCGCGATGATGTTGCGGACCTGCCGGTTCACTTCGTTGAGGCGCCGTGCCGTTTCCAGCATGCCCCGGCATTCCTCGTCGAGATCGCCAAGCGAATCGATCTGGCCGGCCACATCGAGCGCGGCGCAGAGCCGGTCCTTGTCGCGCGTGGTACCGACGATGGCGTCGAGGTCGAGCCCGGCAAGCGCTTGCCGCTCCGCTTCGAGAACGGCAAGCATCTGCCGCAAGCTGTCGTGCAGGTCGACTTCTTCGGCGCCGCCCGTTCCCGGCCCCGATCCCGGTACCGTTTCCGCTGTCATCCGGGGGGTCATTCGCCGTGGCTCCGCAGCAGGACGCCGGCCGCGATCATGGCATCGGCGATCTGGGTGGGGATTACCGGATAAGTGCCGTTCTCCACCGCCTTGCGGATCATGGCGACGCGCTCGGCATCGACGGGGGCGGTGCCGGGGTCGAGCGCCGCAGACGCTTCCACGGTCGGGCTCTCCGCCCAGGCCGAAAGGCTCGTCACCCCGGCATTCGCAGCGCTTTCCGGCTTGCCGACGGCGCGCGCGAGCCGGGCGTTGATGGCGCCCAGGGCGCTGGTGGATCCCATTTCGATGGGGGGCATGGTCTGGCTCCTTGCGATGTCCTTTCCCTCAAGGACGGCGCCGACCGGAAAGCGTTAAGGGTCTCGGGCGGGATTTTACCGAAAGCCCGGCTGAAAGGCCGGGCGGTTCGGTTAAGGCAGCGGTAGGGAAACGAGGCCAGGCCGCACGATCAGGGCGCGCATCTCCTCCCCCCGCGCCCCGCCGAAACCCTTGCCGACCGCCGCGGTGCGCACCCTTATCCAGGCGCCGACCGCACCGCCTTCCAGCGCCTCTCCGGGCTGGGAGACCGAGAAGCCCTCACCCTCGACCGAGATCGCCACGGCATCCCCGCGCCGCACCGCCCAGCTCGACGGAACGGAAGCCACCGGCCCGGCGCGCCGCACCGGCACGAAGAGACGCCAGCCTCCGGCATCGCCGCAATGGACCACCACGCTGTCCTGCGTGGCCGTGCGCCAGGCCAGAGAGACGACCGACCGGCAGGGCTGGAGACGCAGACGCCGATCGACCGGCGTCGCCGCGCCGCCTTCCTCGCCCGCGGCAGCGCCGGTGAAAGCGGCCACCTGGCGGTCGATCGCATCGAGATCGGCAAAGGCGCCCGCCGCGCCGGGATCTGCGGCGGCACTGACAGCGGCACTGGCACAGACAGCGGCAGCGGCGGCCATCAACAGGAGACCGGACAACGCTGGGGTCGGATTCATGGCACGGAGATTCCTTCGGAAGATACAGGCCTGCCCTCCAGCAAGCTCCGTGCCACCGGCTCGGGCAGGGCCGGATCGTCAAAAGCGAGCGCCACCCGCGCCGGTCCCCGCCCCGGCTCCGCCACCACCCTTGCCCGCAGGCCCATGGCGCCCGCTGCCCGCGCAAGGCGCGCGGCTTCGGCCAGCGCGGCAGGAAGCGCGGTGGGCGTGGGGCCGTAGAATGTCGTCACGGTCAGCCGCTGGCGGGGGTCCGCCGCCTGCCGGGCCAGCCACGCGCCCAACGGCGGGGCATCGGGCGTCGCCAGATAGACGGCAAGCGGCGCGGCCGGAGCAGGTGCGTCGACTGGCTGGGCCAGTTCCTGCCTGCGGTCACTGTCCTGCCTGCGATCAATGGCCTGCCGGCGGTCGTTCTCCTGACGGCTGAGCGCCGCAGCCGCGATCATGAACAGGATCAGCGAAAGGTCCGCCAGCGAGGTCTGCCAGCTTGCCGCAACCCGCGCGCTCAAGACCTGGCGCCCGACGTCTCGCGCACGGGGTGCTCCATGCGCGGCATGGCATCGGCCACTTGCGCCTCCAGCCAGTCGATCACCGTCTGCCGGTCCCTCTCCTCATCGGCGGCGCGCCGCGCCACCACGCGTGCCAGGGGCGTGAAGAACAGGTTCCCCAGCAGCAACCCGTAAAGCGTCGTCAGCACCGCCATGGAGATGGCCACGGAAAAGTCTCCGCCCGGCTGGTCGAGCGGCGGCAGCTGGTTGAGCGCGACCAGCGTTCCCGCAAGGCCGAAGACCGGCGCGAGGTCGCCTGCCTGGATGAACGTCCGGACCGCGGACTGGCTGCGCTCCACGCGGCGGCGCTTGTGCGCGGCATGGGCCAGCTGGAGCGCGCCGAGCGAGCGGCTGCCGATCAGCAACGCGGTGGCCTCGTCGAATTCGGCATCGCCGGTGGGCGCGGGGCGGGAGCGGATCACGCCGTCCTGCCGGATTTCCTGCACTTGCACGGCCAGTTCCGCACGGGCGTGCTCCGGGTCGAAGGGGCGGTGGAGCAGCAACGCACCCACCGCCGTCAAGGCCGTGAGGCAATCGCCGCTGCCGCAGCGCAGGACAGTGGCAAGACAGGTCCCGCCGAGCACGATGAGCGCGCTGGCGGGGTCCAGTAGATGTTCGGGCTGCATGACGGGCGCTTCTCCTTTGCACCCGGAGAACGGCAGCCGGCGGCAAGTTTCAGCCCCGGACCCGGTTTGCCGCCCAAACGGCAAGCATTTGCCGCCCATCTGGCTGCGGTGGGAGCGGCCCGGATGCTCGAAACGAGAGAAATCCGCCGGTTACATCGATTGGCACACCCCTTGCGATGAAGGCGGCGAACCACTCGCCGGAGCCAGATCACCATGTCACAAGACCTGTTCGGGATTCACGCCGCGGCGCTGGAGCTACGCTCGCAGCGCATGGGCCTGATCGCCTCGAACATCGCCAATGCCGCGACGCCCGGATACAAGGCCCGCGACATCGACTTCACCGCCGCCCTGCGCAACGCTGCCCGGAACGGCGGCGAGCATGGCACCGGCGTGGAAGAGGCCGCCAATGGCGCCATGCTCTACCGCGTGCCGGTGATGCCCTCGCTCGACGGCAATACGGTGGAGCTGCAGAACGAGCAGCTAGCCTTTTCCGAGAACGCGGTGGGCTATTCGGCCACGCTGCAATTCATCCGCGGCCGGGTCGATACCGTCACCCGCGCGCTGAAGGGCGAGTGACGATGCCCGGCGCCCACGAACCGATGACCATGTTCACCCTCGCCCAGCGCGGGATGTCCGCGCAGCTCGTACGGATGAACGCGGCGGCCTCCAACCTGGCCAATGCAGGCTCCGTCTCGGGCAGCGAGGACGGGGCCTACAAGCCGATCCGCACCGTCTTCGCCGAAGACCTCGACCAGGCCAGCGGCCTGGCCTCGGTTTCGGTCCAGGGGGTGATGCGCGAGCAGGGCGCCGCCGTGCGCCGGCATGAACCCGATCATCCGCTGGCCGATGCCAACGGCGATGTCTGGACCGCTCCCGTCGATGAGAACGCGGAGATGGTCGAAATGCTCGAAGCCTCGCGCCAGTACCAGAACCTGGTCGAGGCCCTCTCCACCGCGAAGCAGCTGATGCTCGATACGATGAGGCTGAAATGACCTTTATCAACACCGCGGCCGCCACTTCGGCCAACAAGACCACCGGCGGCAGCGGCAAGACCTCGCTGGGCGAACTCGATCAGGGCGATTTCCTGAAGCTGATGATGGCCCAGATGAAGCAGCAGGACCCCTTCAGCCCGGTCGACCAGACGCAGATGCTTGCGCAAATGGCGCAGTTCTCGTCGCTCGCCGGGACGACCGAGATGGCGGACACGCTCAAGACCATCTCGTCGAAGCTCGACACGCTCGTGAGCGCGCAGACCGCCACGCAAGAGGCGATCGCGGCCCTGGGAACCGGCGGCACGACCAGGACCGCCGCCGCAGGCACCACGGATACCGAAACCCCCACAGGCACCGGCCAGAACGCCGCCTGATCCCCCTTTCCAGGAGAATACGATGTCCTTCTACACTTCGCTTACCGGGCTCAAGAACGCCCAGACCGACCTCAACGTCATCTCGAACAATATCGCCAATGCCGAGACCTCGGGCTTCAAGAAGAGCAACACCGCCTTCGCCGACATCGTCTCGTCGTCGATCCTGACCGACCCTTCGCTGACCACCGGGATCGGCGCGCGCGTCGCCTCGATCAAGCAGGACTTCGGCCTGGGCGCGATGGAGCAGACCGGCTCGGCGCTCGACGTGGCGATCAATGGCGAGGGGTTCTTCACCGTCACTTCGCCGGTTTCGGGCGCGGTCCAGTATACCCGCGCGGGGTCCTTCGCGGTGGATGGAGACGGCTTCATCCATAACGCGCAGGGTGCGCGGCTGCAGATCTTCGCGGTCGATGCCGGCGGCACGATCTCCGGCACCACGCCGCAGTCGGCCCAGATCCCGCCGACCAACGCGGCCGGTTCGGAATTCGCCGGCGTCACCATCGAAAGCACGGGCCAGGTCGTCGCGACTTATGCCGATGGCTCTAACGGCGTGGTCGGCGTGGTCGCCCTCGCCTCCTTCATGGCCCCGACCGGGCTCAAGCAGCTGGGCGACGCCTCGTGGTCGGCCACCGGCCGCTCGGGCGACGCGACGTACGGCCAGCCGGGCGCCGGTCTCTACGGCAGCCTGCTCTCGGGTTCGATAGAACGGTCCAACGTCGATATTTCCGAGGAGCTGGTCAGCCTGATCACCGCCCAGCGCAATTTCCAGGCCAATGCCAAGGCCGTGGATACCGCCTCGCAGATCTCGCAGACCATCATCAACCTGCGGACCTGATCGCAGCCGCCATGGACCGTCTGATCTACACCGCCGTCTCGGGGATGAACGCCTCGCTCAACCGCGAGCGCGTCATCGCCAGCAACATGGCCAATTCCCAGACCATCGGCTTCCGCGCCGAGATCCTGCAGGCCACGCCGAACACGCTGGAAGGGCCGCAGCTCGAAGTACGCGCGCTTTCGGGCACCGAAGTGAGCGGCGCCTCGATGAAGGCCGGGACGGTGACCCGCACCGGCCAGCCGCTCGATGTCGCCATGCAGGGCGATGCCATGCTGGCGGTCCAGGCGGACGATGGCGCGGAGGCCTATACCCGGCGCGGCGACTTGTCGGTGACGGTGACGGGCCTGCTTCAGAACGGAGAAGGCCGGCCGGTGCTGGGCGAGAACGGCCCGATCACGCTGCCGCCGGGCGCTGCCGTCACCATCGCGCAGGACGGCGGCATTCTCGTCACCGATCCCGCCGCGCCGGGCGAACCGCCGCAGCGGGTGGACCGGCTCAAGCTGGTCGATCCCACCGGATCGCGGATCGCCAAGGATCTCACCGGCCTGTTCCGCGTGACGGGAACCGGCGCGCAGCCCGGCGGCGTGCTGCCGGACGACGAGAATGCGCAAGTGATCCCCGGCGCGCTGGAGGGATCGAACGTCAGTCCGTCGGAAGTGCTGACCGAGATGATCTCGGCCCAGCGCCTTTTCGACATGCGAACCAAGCTCGTCGAGACCGCCCGCCAGCTCGACGAGGGCAGCGTGCGCCTGATGCGCATCGATAGCTGAGGAAACCCCGACAATGCCCACTTCCGCTTTGCAGGTCGCCCGTACCGGGCTGGAGGCGCAGGACACGCGCATGCGCGTGATCGCCAACAACCTGGCCAACGTCAGCACCACCGCCTTCAAGAAGGACCGCGCCAACTTCGCGACGCTCGCCTACCAGGACGCGCGCGTGGCCGGCGCCCAGTCCTCCAGCGAGACCACGTACGCCACCGGGCTCAACCTCGGCACCGGCGTGGCCGTGCAGTCCACCACCCGGATGGAGACGCAGGGCTCGCTCCAGGCCACCGGCAACAGCTTCGACCTTGCGCTGGACGGCGACGGCTACTTCCAGGTTTCCCTGCCCGGCGGCGAGCTGGCCTATACCCGCGCAGGCAACTTCACGCGCTCGCCGCAGGGCGAACTGGTGACGTCGCAGGGCTATCCCGTGCAGCCCTCGATCACGGTACCCGAAGGCGCGACGACCATCACCGTCTCGGAGGACGGCACCGTTTCGGCGCAAGTGCCCGGCCAGTCGGACCCCAGCCAGCTCGGCCAGCTCACGATCGCCAGCTTCACCAACCCCACCGCGCTCCAGGCCACTTCGGACAACTTCCTCAAGGAAACCGCCGCCAGCGGTCCGGTCCAGCTCGGCATCGCGGGTGAGGAAGGCCGCGGGCATATCCGGCAAGGCATGCTCGAAGGCTCGAACGTCAATATCGTCGAGGAGCTGGTCGACATGATCGAGACCCAGCGCGCCTACGAGATCAATTCGAAGATGGTCTCCGCCGTCGACGAGATGCTGCGCAACGCGAACCAGACGCTCTGACGGCCATGATCCGCAAGATCCTCCTGGCCGGAACGGCGCTCATGGCTCTCGCCGCGCCGGCAGCGCTGGCGAAGAAGCCGCCGAAGCCCTCGGGCTTCGAGCCGACCCTGCCCGCGCCGCCCGCTGCCCTGCCGGGGCCGGCGACCGGCGGGATCTTCAGCGTTTCCGCCGGTTACGCACCGCTCTACGGCGGCACCCGCGCCGCGCGCGTGGGCGATCCCCTGACGATCCTGCTCGTCGAATCGACCAGCGCCGCCAAGACCGCCGGCTCCAAGAGCCAGAAGGGCGGCGGGGCATCGATCACCCCGCCCGCATCGGGGCCGCTGTCGTTCCTCAACCCCAATGCCCTTAATGCCAGCTCGTCCTCGACGTTCAATGGTCAGGGCAGCGCGTCGCAGACCAGTTCCCTGAGCGCGACCCTGTCCGTGACCATTGCCGAACTGCGCCCCAACGGGACGGCGCTCGTAAGAGGAGAAAAGAAGATGCTCGTCAGCCAGGGAGACGAATGGGTCCGGTTCTCGGGCATCGTGCGCCTTGCCGACATCGACGAGGACAACCAGGTCGCCTCGACCCGGGTCGCCGACGCCAGGATCGAATATACCGGCAAGGGCGCGATCATGCGCAGCGGCCGCCAGGGCTGGCTCGGCCAGTTCTTCAACATGATCTCGCCGTTCTGATGGCTCGTCCGCCCGCCTCCCGTTCAGCCCCGGCCTCACCTGCCGCGCGCTGGCTGCCCACGCTGCTCGCCGCAGCGCTGGGGGCACTGATCCTGTTCCTGGCGCCGATCCATGCCCATGCCGAGCGCGTGCGCGATCTGGGCCAGTTCCAGGGCGTGCGCAGCAACCAGCTGACCGGCTACGGCGTCGTCGTGGGACTGCCGGGCACGGGCGACGACAATCTGGAATATACGACCCAGGCGATGAAGGGCGTTTCCGGCCGCATGGGCCTGACCCTGCCCCCGGGCATCTCGCCGGGGCTCAAGAACGCCGCCGCCGTCATGGTCACTGCAGACCTGCCCGCCTTCTCCAAGCCGGGCCAGCGCATCGACGTGACCGTCTCTACCATCGGCAAGGCCAAGAGCCTGCGCGGCGGGGCGCTGATCCTCACCCCGCTCTACGGGGCGGACGGGCAGATCTATGCGATGGCGCAGGGCAACCTGGCGGTCGGCGGGCTGGGCGTCTCGGCACGCGACGGCTCCAACGTCACCATCAACATCCCGACGGTGGGTCGCATCGCCGAGGGAGCCAGCGTCGAACGCGCGGTCGCCACCGGCTTCGACAGCGGCGACACGCTGCGCTGGAACCTCTTCACTTCCGACTTCCTGACCGCCGCCCGCGTGCGCGACGCCATCAACGGGCGCCTTCCGGGCACGGCGACCGTGGAAGACGGCGTCACCGTCGCGCTGCGCCTGCCGGCCGATCCGGATACCCGCGCCTCGATGATGGCCGCGATCGAGATGATCGACGTGGACCCGGCCGAAACCCCGGCGCGCGTCATCGTCAACAGCCGCACCGGCACCGTGGTCATCAACTCGGCGGTACGCCTCTCGCCCGCGGCGATCAGCCACGGCAAGCTGACCGTGCGCATCCAGGAAAACCCCAGCGTGGTCCAGCCCGCGCCTTTCAGTCGGGGCCGGACCGAAGTGGAGCAGCACTCCTCGATCAGCACGGACGAGGAAAAACGCTCGGTCGCGCTGTTCAAGGGCGGCGCCTCGCTCTCGCGGGTGGTCGATGCCCTCAACATACTCGGCGTCACGCCATCGGACCTCGTGGCGATCCTGGAGGCCCTGAAGCAGGCCGGCGCCCTCAAAGCGGAAATGGTAGTGATATGAGCACGATCCTCAGCAACCTGCCCGGCATGGCCATCAAGCCCGGCGCCACCGACCGCGAGAAGCTGGCCGTCACCGCCAGGCAGTTCGAGGCCGTCTTCGTGCGGCAGATGCTGGCCGAGGCCCGCAAGACCCACTTCGGCGGCGAACAGTTGCTGGGCGGGCAGGCGCTCGACACCTTCAACCAGATGCAGGACGAGCACTTCGCCGATGTCACCGCACAAAGCGGCGTGCTGGGTCTGGCCAGGATCATCGAGCAGCAGATGGCGCAGTTCGTGCCGCCCGAAACCACCGGGGCGGCCACGGGCGAGAGTTCCGAAACGACCGGCAAGACCACCAGTCAAGCGGCCAGTCAAACGGCCAGTCATAGCCCCCGGGGTGACGGGACCGGAAAGGACACAAAGTAAGCCATGGCCGCCGATCTCATCACCATTGCCCGCTCCGGCACGCGCGCCGCCCGCGCCGCGCTGGACGTGACGGCGCAGAACATCGCCAATGCTTCGTCCGAAGGCTACGTCCGGCGCAGCGTCTCGCTGTCGGAACTGGCGGTCAATTCGGTCGCCTCCTCGCCCGGCGCGATCAACCTTGCGGGCGTGCGCGTCAGCGGGATCGTGCGCAATGCGGACATGTTCCGCCAGTCGGAAGTGCGCCGCACCGGTTCCGACGCGGCGCGGGCCGGCGCCGAAGTGCAGGGCCTGGAGAACATCGAAAGCGCCGTGGAGCAGACCGGCGTCTACGATGCCATCGTCGGCTTCGAAGCCTCCCTCAAGCAGCTCCTGTCGGATCCCACCGACGGGTCGCTGCGCGCCGCGGCGCTGGAGCAGGGCCGCACGCTGGCGCAGACCTTCAACACCGCCGCCTCCAGCCTGGACGCGGTGGGCGAAGGGCTTCGCTTCGAGGCGCAGGACGGCGTCGATTCGGTCAACACCACCGCCCGGGAACTCGCCCGCGTCAACTTGCGGCTCGCCCGCGCGTCCGACGCGTCGAGCGACCGGACCAGCCTGCTCGACCAGCGCGATTCGCTGCTGGAGACGCTGAGCGGACAAGTTGACATCGCCACCAGCTTCGCCTCGGACGGCACTGTGCAAGTGCGGATCGGAGGATCCGGCGGCCCCAGCCTGGTGAGCGGCGGCAACGCCGCGGCCATGACGATGGCCACCGCGGGCGACGGCACGATGTCCTTCATGCTCGGCAGCGCCGCCGCGACGTTGTCCTCGGGCGCGCTGGCGGGCAAGGGACAGGCGCTCACCGAACTTTCGGGCGTGCGCCAGCAGCTTGACGCCATCGCCTCGGGGGTGATCGCGACGATGAATGCGGCGCAGGCCGGCGGGGCCGATCTCGCCGGCGCGAACGGGCAGCCGATCTTCGCGGGCAGCGGCGCCGCCGACATGAAAGTCGCCCTCGCCAGCGGCAGCCAGATCGCCACCGCTCCCGCCGGATCGGGTGCCAACAGCCGCGACGCCGCCAATCTCGTCGCCATGCGCGGCGCGCTGGACAGTGCCGATCCGGCCGGGGCGATGGACACCCTGCTGTTCGGCATCTCCAGCGCCGTGGCCGGACGCACCGTGACCCGCGACGCGCTCGAATCCATCGCCGGCACCGCCAAAGTCGCGCTCCAGGCCCAGGCCGGCGTCGACCTCGACGAGGAAGCGATCAACCTCACCCGTTTCCAGCAGGCCTACCAGGCTTCGGGCCGGGTCATGCAGGTCGCCGCCGATATCTTCGATTCCATCCTCGCCATCAGGTAATCACGCAATGTCGATCGTATCCACCAGCACCAGCGCCTTCTTCGAACGCGCCCGCCGCGACATGAAGGACTTGCGCACGCAGGCCGAGACCTACCAGTCGCAGATGTCGAGCGGCAGCAAGCTGGAGCGCTCCTCGGACAATCCCGTAGCCGCCTCCCGCCTGCGCGCCCTGGCGCGGCAGGAGAAGCTCTCGGGCATCGACCAGACCAACGCCAACCGCGCCAACGCCGATCTCTCGCTGGCCGATTCGGCGATGACCGACATGGCGGACGCCCTGATACGCGCGCAGGAACTGGCCACCGAGGCATCGAACGCCACGCTCACCGATACCCAGCGCGCCTCGATCGGGCAGGAGCTGGACCAGATCTTCGGCAACCTCGTTTCCCTGGCGAATGCACGGGATTCGAACGGCCATGCCCTGTTCGGCGGCGAAAGCGCGGGAGACGCCTATTCGCTCGATGCCACGGGCAAGGCCGTCTACGTCGGCACGCCCGGCTCGGCCGAACTGCCGCTGGGCAACGGGCAGAGCGTCACCCGCTCGATGACCGGCCCCGCCTTCCTGTCGTTCAATGCGGCCGACGGCAGCGCCACCGACCTGATGGCGGTGGTCAAAACGCTCGCGGAAGCACTGCAGGGCGCCTCCACCGATCCGGCCGGTGCGGCGGGCAGTGCCCTGGCAGACCTCAAGACCGGGCTGGACACCCTTTCCACCGGCCAGACCGTGATCGGCACCCGGCTGGCGTGGATCGAAGTGACCGACGACCGCCGCGTGAACCTGTCGGAACTGCGCGCCTCGGAAGAGACCGATCTGGGCGGCACGGACCTGGCGACCACCCTCGCCCAGCTGCAGGAAACGATGACCGTGCTGGAGGCCAGCCAGGCCAGCTTCACCCGGCTCGCGTCGCTGAACCTCTTCGACCAGCTCGGCTGAGAACGCCTGGCACGCAAGGTTCCCGGGCCGCGTCACCCGCGCGCTGCGGGGACCGCCTGACATACGGGGGACTATCCAGATGTTCGTGATCATCGGCGTCGTCATTCTGCTGGTGATGGTCTTCGGCGGCTTCGCGATCACCGGCGGCGCGCTCGGTCCGGTGATGGAGGCCATTCCGCACGAGATGCTCATCATCGGCGGCGCGGCGGTCGGGGCGATCGTCACCGGCAATTCGATGCACGAGATCAAGGGCCTCGGCGGCGGGCTGAAGAAAGTGTTCAAGGGCCCGCGCCATAACCGGCAGGACCATATCGACGCGATCATCCTCACCACCCGCCTGATGAAGATCCTGCGTTCCGAAGGCCCCGTGGCGCTGGAAAGCCATGTCAACGACCCCAAGGCCTCCTCCCTCTTCGCCGAATTTCCGCGCCTTGTGGCAAACGATCCGCTCGTCCACCTGATCTGCGACACGCTGACACTGATCGTCGTTTCATCCGGCACACTGGAAGTGCATGCGGTGGAGGACGTGATGGACAATGCCATGAAGACTCATTTCCACGAGATTCACGAGCCGCAACACGCGCTTCAGGGCCTTGCCGATGCACTGCCGGCGCTGGGTATCGTCGCGGCCGTGCTCGGCGTGGTGAAGACCATGGGCTCGATCGACAAGCCGCCCTCGATCCTGGGCGCGATGATCGGTTCCGCGCTGGTCGGGACGTTCATGGGCGTGCTTCTGGCCTATGGCATCGTCGCGCCGCTGGCCGGGCGACTGAAGCAGGTGCTGGAGCAGGACGAGCAGATCTTCCAGGCGGTGAAGCAGGTGATCATCGCCTCGCTTCACGGCTGGCCGCAGCCGCTGGTGGTGGAATCGGCCCGCTCCGGTCTGGGCCATGCCTTCCGCCCCGGGCTTGCCGAACTGCTCGATGCGATGAGGGGGCGCTGACGTGGCCAAGAAGCCGGAGCCGCCCCGCCCGATCATCGTCAAGAAGATCACGATGGTCGCGGCCGGCCACCACGGCGGCGCCTGGAAGGTCGCTTATGCCGATTTCGTGACGGCGATGATGGCGTTCTTCCTGCTGCTCTGGATCCTGGGCGCCACCACCGAAAAGCAGCGGCGCGGCATTGCCGACTATTTCACGCCCACGCTCGTCAAGACCAAGCAGGGCAGCGCCGGTTCGGGCCGCGGGGTGCTGGGCGGCGGGTCGCTCACCGAAGTCGACAACTATCCTTTCAAGTCGGGGCAGACCGGCACCAAGACCCTCACCATCCCGCGCGATGCGACCGGCGGCCCCAAGGAAGGCGGCTCCAAGGTCAAGCGCACCGCGCGGGCGAAGGAGGCGCTGCAGAAAAAGCTCGCCTCCTCCGAGCGCCTGCGCCGCCTTGCCCGGCAGGTCCGCATGGTGGACACCACCCAGGGCGTGCGGATCGACATGGTGGACGATGCCGATTTCTCGATGTTCCGGCTGGGCACCACGATCCTGACGCCCCAGGCCGGCGAGCTGCTGTCGGCCATTGCCGAGGCCATCGGGCCGGATCGGGGCGCGCTGACGATCCGGGGCCATACTGACGCCTTGCCCTACAGGCAGGGCATTCCGGGCAACAACTGGTCGCTCTCGGCCGGCCGCGCCGAGACCACTCGCCAGCAACTGATCCGCGACGGCGTGGAAAGCGCGCGGTTCAAACGGATCGAGGGCGTGGCCGATACCGAACTGCTGATCCCCGCCGACCCGCACGATCCCAGAAACCGGCGCATTTCCATCACGCTGGCGGATTGACGGGTTCGGAACCGGATGGAGGTCGGAGCCTGCCGAAGCGAAGCGCAGAAGCGAGGGCCGAAGCGCAGAGCGCCCTAGCGCATCTGCGCATCGGGTAGCGGCGCGGTGCGCGCCTCCAGTCGGCCGGCGCCGCGATAAACCAGCGCGCAGCTCGAACTCCCGGCGCAGAGGCCGTGCACCGGCGCAAGGGCACGGGTGCCGTAGCGATAGGTCAGCCCGCCCTGAGTAATCTCCAGCCCGGAAATGTCGCGCATGCGGTGCTCGCGGGCGAGCAGCACGGCATTTCCCCGAAGCACCGGCGCCCAGCCCGACCACTGGTCGTAAAGGCGGTGATGATAGCGGAACGTCAGGTTGCCGGAGGCGCGATTGTCCAGCGAGGTCGGCCAGCCGTCACATCCCGCGAGCGACGCGCAGGCTGCCAGCAGCAGCGCAAGTCGTATCGTTTTCATGGGCCGCCGTTGCCCGATCTGCCGCCCGGTCGCACGAGATTTCGGCACTGTGCGCGTTTTATCGACAGAAACGTTCAGTCCACCGCCACTGATCGGTCAATCCGATCAAGCCAATCGGATCAACGCCCTACACATCGTCACACGAGGGCCCTATCTCCCTCCTCGAACTTCAACACCCAATCGAGGGAGATCATATCCATGGGTATCGTCGGCAGCCAGATCAAGCCGTTCAAGAACACCGCCTTCCAGGCAGGCAAGGACTTCTTCGACGTCACCGAAGCAGACATCGCCGGCAAGTGGGCCGTGTTCTTCTTCTACCCCGCTGACTTCACCTTCGTCTGCCCCACCGAGCTGGAAGACCTCGGCGAGCAGTACGAAACCCTTCAGGGCCTCGGCGTCGAAGTCTTCGGCGTTTCGACCGACACGCACTTCAGCCACAAGGCCTGGCACGACACCTCGGACAAGATCGGCAAGATCAAGTACGCGTTCCTGGGTGACCAGAACCACGCCCTGACCAACAACTTCGGCGTGCTGCGCGAAGGCGTTGGCCTGGCCGACCGCGCCACCTTCGTGGTCGATCCGGACGGCGTGATCCAGCTGGTCGAAATCACCCCCGAGGGCGTGGGCCGCAACGCGGTCGAACTCGTCCGCAAGATCAAGGCCGCCAAGTACTGGCGCGAGCACCCCGGCCAGGTCTGCCCGGCCAAGTGGGAAGAAGGCGCTGAAACGCTTGCTCCCTCGCTCGACCTCGTCGGCAAGCTCTAAGACTATCCGCGACACCCTTAGGGTCGCGTGAAGGTGCGCGGCCCGGGGCTTCCCTCTCCCGGTGCCGCGCCCTCACGGCGCGGCCACGCTGAACCGAAGCCCCGGCCGCCCCTTTTTCCCAACGCATTTCCAAAGGACGCAAAGACCATGCTCGACGCCAACCTGAAGCAACAGCTCTCGCAATATCTCGGCATGCTGCGCGAGCCGATCGAGCTCGTCGCCTCCCTTGGCGATGACGCAAAGTCCACCGATACCCGCGAGCTGCTGACCGTGATCGCCTCGCTCTCGGACAAGGTCACCGCCACGTTCGACGGCGACGACAAGCGCCGCCCCAGTTTCATCATCCGCCGCGCGAGCGACGCAGGCGCCTGGGTCCGCTTCGCCGGTCTGCCGCTCGGCCATGAATTCACCTCGCTGGTCCTTGCCCTGCTCTGGGCCGGCGGCCATCCGCCCAAGGTTTCCGACGAGGCACTCGAAATCGCCCGCGCCATCGAGGGCGAGCACGAGTTCGAGATGTACTTCTCGCTCTCCTGCCACAACTGCCCCGACGTGGTGCAGGCACTGACCCTGCTCGCGCTCAACAACCCGCATGTGAACGCCACCCTGATCGAGGGCGGCACGTTCCAGGCGGAAGTCGACGAGCGCGGCGTCATGGCTGTCCCCGCTGTCTTCCTGAACGGCAAGATGTGGGGTTCGGGCAAGATGAGCATCGAGGAAATCCTCGCCAAGCTCGACACCGGCGCCGATGCCAAGGCCGCCGCCATGCTGGCGGGCAAGAAGCCTTTCGAAGTGCTCGTGGTCGGCGGCGGTCCCGCCGGGGCTTCGGCCGCGATCTATACCGCGCGCAAGGGCTTCTCGACCGGCGTGGTCGCCGAACGCTTCGGCGGCCAGGTGCAGGACACCATGGGCATCGAGAACTTCATCTCGGTTCCCTATACCGAAGGCCCCAAGCTGGCCGCCGCGCTGGAATCGCATGTCGCTGAATACGACATCGACGTGATGAATCTCCAGCGCGCCGAAAAGCTGATCCCGGCCAGGGAACTCGGCGGCTATCACGAAGTGGTCTTCGCCAACGGCGCTTCGCTAAAAGCGCGCAGCCTGGTGCTGACCACCGGTGCCCGCTGGCGCAACCTGGGCGTTCCGGGCGAAGCCGAGTACAAGAACAAGGGCGTGGCCTATTGCCCGCACTGCGACGGCCCGCTGTTCAAGGGCAAGCGCGTGGCGGTGATCGGCGGCGGCAACTCCGGCGTGGAAGCCGCGATCGACCTGGCCAATATCGTCGGCCATGTCACCCTGATCGAATTCGACTCGCAACTGCGCGCCGACCAGGTCCTGGTCGACAAGCTGAAGTCGATGAAGAACGTGGTGATCCTCACCAGCGCCCAGACCACCGAGGTCGAAGGCGACGGGGACAAGGTCAACGCCCTGGTCTACAAGAACCGCGAGACCGGCGAAGAGCACAAGGTCGAACTGGAAGGCGTGTTCGTCCAGATCGGCCTGGTGCCCAATACCGAATGGCTCAAGGACTCCGGCGTGGAGCTTACAGGTCGCGGCGAGATCGTGATCGACGACAAGGCGGCCACCAACCTGCCCGGCATTTTCGCGGCGGGCGACGTGACCACGGTGCCTTACAAGCAGATCATCATCGCCATGGGCGAAGGCTCGAAGGCGGCCCTCTCGGCCTTCGACTACCTGATCCGCAACGAAGCGCCGGAAGAGATCGCGCAAGCGGCGCAGGCCGCCTGAGCGAAACACCGCGAAGAACAAAAAAACGGGCGGGAGTCGCGAGACTCCCGCCCGTTTTGTCATGCGCTTATCTCAGGGCGATGGGCTGGGACATAGGCAAGCCGTCCGCTTTCCCGGCGAATGCCCGCTCAGTGCCGGAAGAACAGCGAGACCGAAGCGACGTGGTTCATCCGCGTCCGTCCGCGAGTCTGGTCGATCACCTGGTTGAGATAGCCCAGCTCCACGGTCGTCGCGTCCTTCACGCCGAGTTCCACGCCGACGAAAGAGCGCAACTGGTCGAACCCGCCGCGCGCGCCCCAGTCGGTGTCGTTTAGCGCCAGGAAGCCTTCGGCATAGACCAGCGCGTTCACGGTGTTGGTGCCCGGCTTCAGTGGCTTTTCGTAACGCAGCATCTCGCGCAGGCGCCAGCCCGTGTCACCGCCGTCCGAACGCCAGCGCTGTTCGAGACGGGTGCGCGACGAGAGTTCGCCGCCCCAGGGCTTGCCCATGAACCAGCCCAACTGCTGGAAGCTGCGCTCCTCGTTCACGTCGCGGCCGCCATCCACCGGCACGACGATATGGGCATAACCCTGGTAGAGGGTGACCGCCGGGGACAGTTTCAGCCCTATCGCGCCGCGCAGGAGAAGCTGGTCCAGCCGTGAAGCGCCGTCGCCCATGCGCGGCTGAACTTCGGCAAAATAGACCGCGTCGCCGGCAATCGGCCCCATTGCCGTAAGGTTGACCCAGACCTGTTCGTCCTCGCGCGTTTCAGCCGCGGCAGGGGCGGCAAGCGCCGGGAACACAGCGACGGCAAGGGAGCAGGCAAGAAAGCGGCGCATGATCGGTCCGGGTTTCGGGAACGGGAACCAGGGTCTTTATGAACCGCCTGTTTCCGCGCCGTTTCCCTGCCATGTTCGCTGATGGCTCACGCACGCAAACGGGCCCGGCGCGTGGGGGGTGCGCCGGGCCCTGCAGCGAGCCCGCTGAGGGCCGCCGGCTTGTCCTGCGTGCTTAGCGCAGCAGCGACAGCACGTTCTGCTGGCTCTGGTTGGCCTGCGCGATCATTGCGGTCGAGGCCTGGCTGAGGATCTGCGCCTTGGCCATCTGCGTGGTTTCCGTCGAATAGTCGGCATCCTCGATGCGCGACTTCGCGTCGGAAAGGTTGGTGACGTTGTTGGTCAGGTTGTTGACCGCCGATTCGAGGCGGTTCTGCCCGGCGCCGAGCGAGGCGCGCGTCTTGTTCACGTCCGCAAGGGCAAGGTCGACGTTATCGATCGTGTCCGAAGCGGCCGAGTCGCTCGATACGTCCAGCGCCGAGGCATTGATATTGGTGCCGTTGATTGCGGAAGAAGTCAGCGTGATCGTCTCGCCCGAATTGGCGCCGGTCTGGATGTCGAACGTGACATCGGTGCCCGACGTGGTCGAGAACAGCGTGTTGCCGTTGAAAGTGGTGTCGGAAAGGATGTCGCCGATCTGGCTGGTCAGCGCCGTCACTTCCGACTGCATGGCATCGCGGTCGCTGTCCTGGTACGTGCCCGAGGACGACTGGATCGCCAATTCGCGCACGCGCTGAAGCATGTTCGACACTTCCGACAGCGCGCCTTCGGCGGTCTGCGCCAGCGAGATGCCGTCGTTGGCGTTGCGGATGCCCTGGCTCATGCCGCGGACCTGCGCGGTCATCGAAGTGGAGATGGCGAGGCCGGCGGCATCGTCCTTGGCCGAATTGATGCGCTTGCCGGTCGACAGGCGCTCCATGGCGGTGCCGAGCATCTTGTTGGCGGAGGTCGAGGCATTCGAAGCGCGAATCGCGCTGATGTTGGTGTTGATGACAGACATGGTTGTGGCTCCCGTTGAGTGTCCCGATGAGGAAACAGCCTCTGCCGGCCCATCCGGCGCGGCTGTCGAGACAAAGACCGGCAGGTCGAGCGCGAATTTAAGCCCGCATCCGGCACGGCTCGTCCCTGCAAACCCACGGAGCTGCGCCGAAATTTACCTTCACTAGGGGTCGCTACGGGGCCTTAAGTTTCCCAAAGATTCGCCGTTACGCACGCATATCGATCCCCGCCAATGCATTAATCCCACGGGGACGAGAAACATGGTCGAACTGGTTTTCGACACGGAATTCAACCGGCGCCACGGGCCGCTTGCCCATCGCGCTGCCGCCATTGCCGGATCGCTGTTCGATTGTTCGGCGATCGCCCTGCGCGATGCGGCGGACGAGACGATCGGGTCCGGCCCGGTCGCCGCTCCCGCGCGCGAACGCGTGGTGCGGCTCTCGCGCGGTATCCAGCCGGTCCTGTCCCGCAAGACCGCAGCCCTCACCGATGTCCTCTATGCCGACCCCATCGGCGAGGCATCGCTGGCGATGCTGCTGGCGGCCATGGCCGGCCCGGACGATCCGATCGCGGCCGACCCCGAGAGCCTTTCGGTCTTCGCCCTGGCCGACCGCCTGGCGAACAGCGACATTCCCGTGCTCGTCAACGGACCGACCGGCACCGGCAAGGAAGTGCTCAGCCGCTTCATCCATGCCCGCAGCCCGCGCCGCGACGGCCCCTTCATCGCCGTCAACTGCGCCGCCATGCCGGAAACCATGCTGGAGGCCATGCTGTTCGGCCACCAGAAGGGCGCCTTCACCGGCGCCACTCAGGCCAGCGAAGGCTTCATGCGCGCGGCCGACGGCGGCACGCTGCTGCTCGACGAGATCGCCGAACTGCCGCTGCCGCTCCAGGCCAAGCTGCTGCGCGCGCTGCAGGAGCAGGAAGTCGTGCCGATCGGCGCGACCCGGCCGATCAAGGTGGACTTGCGCGTGATCGCCTGCGCCAACCGCGACCTGCCCACCGAAGTCGCCGAGGGCCGTTTCCGCGCCGACCTCTACTACCGGCTCAACGTTTTCCCCCTCACCTTGCGGCCCTTGCGGGAGCGCCCGGATGACATCGCCCCGCTGGCCTTCGCCATGGCCCTGCGCCACGCCCCGGACCCGGCGCGCGTGCCCTGCCTGAACGATGCGGCGCTCGCGATGCTCAAGCTCCACTCCTGGCCCGGCAATGTGCGCGAACTGGAAAACGTCATCCGCCGCGCGATGCTCCTTGCCCACGGAAAGACCATGATCGCCCCCGAACACATCGCTTTCGACAGCCCCGCCCGGCTGCTGCCTTCCGCCATGCCCGGTGCCGAGCCCTTCGACATCGACGGCAACCGCAAGCTCGCCAGCATCGTCCAGAACTCCGAGGCCCGCGCCATCGTGGAAACGCTGGAAGCCTGCGGCGGCAACCGGGTACGCGCCGCCCGTGAACTCGGCATTTCCGAGCGGACCTTGCGCTACCGCCTCGCCTCGCTGCGCGAAGCCGGGATCGACCTTGGCCCCAACACCCCGCGCGGCGCGGTGGGAGGCCTGCGATGAGCACGGTCCCCGGCCTTTCCGGCGCTGCGCTGCCCGGCAGCGGGGGCGGCATCCAGCAGATCATGGCGATGCGCCAGCAGATCATCCAGCGCAGCGATCTGCTCCAGCAGATCCACGCCGCACAAGGCAGCGGAACGGCGAATGCCGTCGGCGGCTCGCAAGTCCAGCCCGCCGGACAGGGTTTTGCCGACACGCTCAAGTCCGCGCTGGACGGCGTCAACGCCGTGCAGGCCCGCGCCGAAGGCGTGACCGACGCCTACCAGAAAGGCGAAGTGACCGACGTGGCGAAAGTCATGCTCGCGCGGCAGGAAGCCGGCGTCGCCTTCGAGGCGACCATGCAGGTCCGCAACAAGCTGCTGTCCGCGTACCAGGACATCATGCGGATGGGAGTCTGATCCGAAATGGCCGACCTCGTTCCCGCCCCCGCGGCTTATGCCGGCGCCGCGCAGCTTCCCGCGACCGGCTCCCTCTTCGCGCCCTTCACCGATCGGTCCGGTGGATCGGTGCTGACCCGCCTCGGCACCTTCACCGCGCAGCCGGGCGTGAAGAAGATGCTGCCCGCCTTCATCGGCCTGGCCGCGATAGGCGGCGCCTTGCTGGCCTGGGCGACTCTCGCCCCCTCGCCGCAGCGCGTGCTCTATGCACAACTAGACGATTCCGACCGGGCGGGCGTTGCCGCCGCGCTCGAACAGGCCGGGATCGGCTACCGCATCGACAACCAGACCGGCGCGCTCACCGTGGGCGAGGGTGATTTCTACAAGGCCCGCATGCTGGTCGCTTCGGACGGCGCCCTGGCCGCTCCCGAAAGCGGCGACCAGATGCTGGACAAACTGCCGATGGGCGCCAGTCGCACGCTGGAGGGCGAGCGCCTGCGCTCCGCCCGCGAGCACGACCTGCAACTGACCATCGGCGAGATCGACGGGGTGGAATCGGTCCGCGTCCATGTGGCGGCGGGTGAAAAGTCGGTTTTCGTGCGCGACAACGTGGCGCCGACCGCCTCGGTCATGGTGCGGCTCAAGGCGGGCCGCCAGCTTTCCGCGAGCCAGGTCTCCGCGATCGTGAATCTCGTCGCCAGTTCGGTGCCGGGGCTTTCGCCGGACGCGGTGAAAGTGGTGGACCAGCACGGACAGTTGCTCTCGCAGGGCGGCGGCGCGGAAGCGGACCGGATCGACCTGCAATCGCGGCTGGAATCGAAGATCCGCGAACAGGTCTCGGGCCTGCTGGCGCCAGTGCTCGGCCCTGACAACTTCACCACCGAGGCGCAAGTCGCGCTCGACATGGACGACGTGACTTCCGCGCGCGAAAGCTACGACAAGGACGGCGCCGTGCGCAGCGAAACGCAGGAACAGTCGCAATCGACCGGCTCCGCCCCTGCCGCGGGCGTTCCGGGCGTGCTCTCCAACACCCCCCCGCCCGCCACGCAGGCGCGCCCCGGTCCGCCGCAGGGCACCCAGCCCAGCCCTGCGGCCACCCCACCGACCAACGGCGAGACCTCGTCCAGCCGGACATACGAACTGGGGCGGCAGGTCTCGGTGGCCAATACCCGGCCCGGCGGCATCAAGCGCATCTCCGTGGCCGTGGCGATCAAGGCCGATGCCATGAAAGGCGCGCGGGCGCAGGACGTGCAGGATATCCAGTCGCTGGTCAGCGCCGCCGTCGGCGCCGACCCGCAGCGCGGCGACCAGGTGAAAGTGGTCATGCGCAAGTTCGAGCCGGTGGGCGAAAGCGCCACACCGTTCTACGAGGCGCCGTGGTTCGCCATGGTGGTGCGCAACGGCGCGGCCTTGCTGGCGGTGCTGATGGTCCTGCTGCTGGGCGTGCGCCCCCTGATCCGCGCCATGCGGGGCGACAAGTCGGCGCCGAAGAAGCGCAAGGGCCGCAAGAACAGCAGGCTTGGCGAAGACGGCGAGGCGGAGGACGGGCCCGACGCCCTCGGCCCCATCGCGGAACGCAGCCTCGAAGCGCTGGTACCGGCCGGCAGCCTGCCGCTCCGCCCCGAGATTCCCGGCGCGGACGGCCTCGATATCGACTTGCGCCGCGCCGACCTGCTCTCCCGACAGGTCAATCTGGCCCAGCGCCTGGTCACCGAAAGGCCGGACAATGCCGTAGCCGCGCTCCGCCAGATGATCAACGAGCCCGCCTCGGAAGCCGCCTCCGACAAGGCACGGGCCAAGGCCGCCTGATGAGCGAGACCGCCCCCCTGCGCGCGCCTGACAGCGCAGCGATCATGATGATGCTGCTCGACGAGGACCAGACGAGCCGCATCCTTTCCGAACTCGAACCGGACGAACTTCGCCGCCTGGGCGAAAAGATGTGCGCGCTGGGGGAGATCGGCCCCGAGGTGATCGCCGAGGCCATCGCCGGCTTCGTCGCCAAGACCGAGGCGCTCGGTCTCGTCGCGCACGACCGGGTCGGCCAGGTGCGGGGCATGATCACGCGCGCGGTGGGCGAAGTGAAGGCGGACAACGTGATGCGCCGCATCCTGCCCGCCGCGCCTCTGCACTCCACGCTCGAACTGGCGCGCTGGCTGACCCCGGATTCGCTGGTGCCGCTGGTGCGCGGCGAACATCCGCAGGCGATCGCCGTGCTGCTGGTGCAGCTCGATCCCGAGGTGGCCGCTGCCGTGCTCCATGCGCTGCCCGCCCCGGAACAGCCAGAGATCGTCCACCGCATCGCCACCCTGGGACCGGTATCCCCGCAGGCGATCCTGATGCTGGAGGAACTGCTGGCCCGCCGCATCGCCGAGTGCCACGGCCAGCGCCCGCTCGCCATCGGCGGCGCGCGCGAGGCGGCGGAAATCATCAACGGCGTCGGCAAAGTCGTCGAAAAGCGCGTGCTGGGCGAACTCACCCGCCGCGACAAGGTCCTCGCCCGCCGCATCGAGGAGGAGATGTTCAAGTTCGAGCACCTCTTCGTGCTCGATGCCAAGTCGATGGGCACATTGCTGCGCGACGTCCCCAACGACACGCTGATCGACGCACTCAAGGGCGTGAGCGAGGAGGAGCGCGAGCTGTTCTTCCGCGCCATGTCCAGCCGCGCCGCCGACGGCGTGAAGGACGAGATCGTCGCGCGCGGGCGCACCCGCCTGGCCGATGTCGTCGCCGCGCAGAAGGAAGTCGTGGCCATAGCCCGCCGCCTGGCGGCCGACGGCGCCATAGCCTTCGGTTCGGGGGACGACGACTATGTCTGACCTCGGCTTCTTCGTCCGCCGTCCCGGCAAGCGGCTGATCGACGCGCTTGCGCAGCCGGCCGGCTTCCAGCCCGACTTGCGCTTCGGCGGCACCTTGCACCTCGGCCCTTCCGAACCGGAGCCGCCGCCCACGGTGGTCCCGGTCGAGGCGGCGGATCCTGTCGGAGAGGCCTTCAGCCACGGCTTTGCCATGGGCCACGAGCAGGCCGCCCGGGAAGCGCAGCAGCGCGCGGAGGCCGAAGATACCGCGCGGAATGGCCTTTCGCTCGCCTTTGCGCGCCTGGACGAAGTGCTGGAGGAAGAACTCCGCCTGCGCCTGCGCGATACCGTGGCCGCGCTCTGCGAAGCGGCCGTGGCGCCCCTTGCGATCGAGCCGGAAGCGCTGCTGCGGCGCGTCGGCGTGGCAGTCTCGATGCTTTCCCGCGCCGAGGACGAGCGGCTGATCCGCCTCCATCCCGAAGACCTCAAACTGGTTTCGCCGCGGCTTTCCGCCGAGTGGCAGGTCCAGCCCGACACCTCGCTCGAACGCGGTACTGTCCGCATCGAGACGGCGACCGGCGGGGTCGAGGACGGTCCCGCCAACTGGCGCCGCGCGATTGCCGAGGCCTTGCACCGCTGCTGAAAGGGCCCGCCGGCCGATGCTGAAGCTCTGGGAACCGATCCTTGCCGATCTTGCCGCCGGGCCGCTCGATCTCGGCCCGCGCCGCTTCGGGCTGGTGGCCGCCTGCGACGGCGGGCTGCTGGAAGTCAGCGGGCTTTCCGTGCCGGTCGGCGCGATGTGCCGCGTGTCGCATGCGCCGGGCCAGTCGCTGGCAGCCGAAGTGATCGGCTTCCGCAACGGCAGGACGATGATGATGCTTCTGGGCGACATGATCCTGCTGCGCCCCGGCGCGCGGGTCTGGGCGGAAGGACGGCCCGGCCTGCTCCCGGTCGGAGAGGCCTTCCTCGGTCGCGCCGTCGATGGCGAGGGCCTGCCGATCGATGGGGGCTTCGCGATCCACAGCCGCATGGAATGGCCCTCGGGCGGGGTGCGGACATCCGCGCTCGATCGCAGCCCGGTGCGCCTGCCCTTCGACACCGGCGTGCGCGCCCTCAATGCCCTCACCACCTTCGGGGTCGGCCAGCGCATCGGCGTGATGGCCGGATCGGGCGTCGGCAAATCCGTGCTGATCGACATGATCGCGCGCGGCGCCTCGGCCGATATCGTCATCGTCGGCCTGATCGGCGAGCGCGCGCGCGAAGTGTCGGACTTCGTGGAGCGGCACATGAACGCCGCGAAGAAGGACAAGACGGTGGTGGTGGCCGTGCCCGCCGATCACGCGCCCAATCTTCGCCTGCGCGGGGCCATGCTTGCCACGTCGATGGCCGAGCACTTCCGTGCGCGCGGCCGCCGCGTGCTGCTCATCATGGACAGCCTCACCCGCGTCGCCCATGCCGCGCGCGAGATCGGCCTTCTGCTTGGCGAGCCCGGAGCGGCGCGCGGATACCCGCCCTCCGCCCTCGCCACGATCACCAAGCTGGTGGAGCGGGCGGGCAATTCGGCAGCTTCGGGCGGATCGGTCACGGGGCTCTACACCGTGCTCGCGGATGGCGACAACCAGGACGACCCGGTGGTCGACACCGCCCGCTCGATCCTCGATGGGCACATCGTCCTCTCGCGCGATCTGGCGCAGCGCGGGCAATATCCCGCGGTGGACATCGCCGCCTCGCTCAGCCGGGTCATGAACGACATCGTGCCGCCCGAACACCAGCAGCTTGCCCGCCAGTTCCGCGCACTGACAGCGAGTTACGAGGCCAATCGCGACCTCGTGCTGATGGGAGCCTACCGCGCGGGCGCCGACCCGCAGCTCGATCGCGCCATCGCCATGCACGAGCGGCTGGCCGCCTTCCTCGGCCAGCCCCAGGGCGACATCGTCGACCTGGGGCGCAGCGCCGCGCAGCTCGCGGCCCTGCTGGGAGGCTGACCGTGAAGGAAGAACGCAAGCGCCTCGTCCGGCTGCGCCGCCTCGAAAAGATCCGCGCCATTGCCAAGCAGACCGCCGCCATCGAAGCGGCGCAGGCCGAAAGCACCCTTTCGAAACTGCGCGACTTGTCCGAGCGTACCCGCCGCATGGCGGACGACTACGGCGGCCGCCGTGAAATGACCGATGGGGCGGCGCTGCACCAGGTCGGGCGCTTCGTCGGCGGGCTTCAGGCCATCCGCCGCACGACCGAGGGCGACGCCTTGCGGGCGCAGTCGATCGCCGATGCCAAGCAGTTGCTCCTGGCCGAAGCCGAGCGCCGCCGCGCCGCCATCGAGGACCGCGCAGCCCATCAGGAACGAACCATCGCCAAGGCCGGCGAAACCCCGGTCCTGGGCGGCCGCAAGCCATCTGGCACGGCTCTTGAATAGCAATTCCCGCCATCTTTTCGAACGCTCGACACGAGGAACCTGCAAGGCATGATCCATTTTTCCGGCCCGGTATCTGGCCCGGCACCAGTCGGCGCCCCGGCATCGGCACCAACAGTCGCCCCGGCCCCATCCGGAAGCGCGCCAAGTTCCGCCAAGGCCGCCGAAACGGGGGGCTTCGCCGCCCTGCTCGGCGCGGCGGGCGGCCTCGTGGCTGCGGTGGAACCGGCGTCTGGGATGGTTGCCAGCATCGCGGCCGGGGTCGAAGCGGCCGTGAAGCGGGTGGCCGGGACCGTCCTGCCGGGCGGCAATGTCGGCAAACCAGGCGGCAAGATCCTGCCGGACGGCGAAGCAGAGGCCCCTGCCACCGAGGACGGCGCAAAGGATGGCACCACCGCCGAGAGCGAGGATCGGGCCGCGCCGCCGCTGCTCCCCGCAACCCTCACCGAACTGACCGCAGCGCTTGTCGCGCCGCCGATGCCGCCGACGATGGTTCCGGCTTCGACTGCCGCTGGTTCCGCCGCCGCACCGCGCGGCGAGGCGACGATCATCGCGGCGAGGCTTCCGCAGCCCCGCATGCCCTTGCCCCCGGCTGTCGCCCCGGCTCCCTCCCCGGCCGCCGCAACGCCGCCAGCGGCCTTCGATACCGCCAGCATTGCCCTGGCGCCGATCACCGTCGTCGCAGCGGAAGTGCTGGAGGTTGCTCCGGGGCAGAGACCCGTGACAACGAGCCCGACACCGTCCGCTCACGCTCAGCCCCTGGCCGTCTCCGCAAGCCGGGAAGCGCAGCCCCCCGGAACGCCGACACTCCCGCCTTTCGCCGGAGTGGCGGGCGGCCCCTCGCGCGGGACCGAGGCACCGGTGTTGCCGGCGGTATCGACCGAGATCGCATCCGGTCCGAGCGAGCCCGCGCCGGAAGCCCCCCGCCCCGCGCTAGCTGCAGCGGTGCAGGATACCGCGTTCCCATCGTCGCAAGTGCCTGCGCCCGTCCTGCAATCGCCCCTCGTCCCCGCCCCGATCGACAGCCCTGGTCCGTCGCGACCCGCGGAAGCGCCTCAGGACTTTGCCACGCTCGTCGGCCGCCTGTCCGAAGCGCGCGAGGCGGCCAGCCCGCATCTCGTCCGCACCGCTCTCAACCATGCGCAGTTCGGGCCGGTCTCGCTGGAGTTCCGCCACGAGGACAGAGGGCTCTCCGTGACCATGGCCAGCGCTTCGCCCGGCTTCAACGGCTCGGTTCAGGCCGCCCTGGCCGCCTCGCTTGCCGGCTCTCTTGCCGGTGGCGCGCAGAACGGAGCGGCCGGAGACCCGCCGCGCGATAGCGGCCAACCGGCCGGGCAACACCAGCCCGCAACTTCGGGCAATGCCGCCAGTGGCGGTGGCGGCGATCTGCGTCAGCAGGCGTCCGGCGCCGATCGCGGCGGTGCAGGGGAGCGTCAGGGCGCGGGCGGCCAGCAGGGCTCCTCGCGCGAACGGCAGGCACACCACCATCGATCGTCTCGGCCCGAGCCGCGCGATGGCGACCGCAGCGGCATCTATGCCTGATCCGGCACCAAGGGGGGATTGCGTACAGTGAGCGAAAAGGCAGCGCAGGACGGCACCGCCGAGGCCAGCGGCAAGGCAGGAACCAGGCGCAGGGGCAAGTTGACTCTCGTGCTCATCGCCGCGGGCATGCTGGTGGTGGGCGGCGGCGGCGTGGCGGCGCTCATGATGAGCGGGATGATCGGCGGCCATGCCTCCAGCCGCGAGGACAACCAGCCCAAGCTGGTCCGCAAGGGCGAGGACGATCCCTATATGCCCAAGGCCGAGGGTGAAGAGGGTGCTGCGCCGCCCGAGGTCGAAGGCGACGGCGGCGATCCCTATCGCACGGCCTACTTCACCTTCAGCGAGGATTTCACCTCCAACCTCAAGGACTCGGACGCCCTCGTCCAGCTGAGCCTGGCCTGCTCCACGCGGCGGGATGGCCGAGTGGTGATCTGGCTGAAGAAGCACGAACTGGCGATCCGCTCCGCCCTGCTCGAAATCCTGGCCGATACGCCCGAGAACGACGTCTACACGATGCCGGGCAAGGACCGGCTGGAGAAACGGCTGACCGCCGCGATCAACAACGTGTTGATCCGCAAGGAAGGGTTCGGCGGCGTCGACGGCGTCTACTTCCGCACTTTCATCATCCAGTGAGACATCATCCAGGAAGGCAGCGGTGATGGCGGCTCCAGACTCGTCCCGCGGGCATGCAGCCCGCTCCCCGGCCCGTCCCCCGGCACATCACCCGGCACATCACTGCAGCGAACTGCTGGGAACGGGCCCCTCGACCGCGGATCTGGTTCCGGCGTTCTCCCTGATCGGGGAAAGGTTGACGCGTGCGCTTGCCGTGGGCCTTGCCCGGCTGTCGGGCGGCGAGGCGCCGCTGGTGCGCGCCGCCATGCCGGTGGCTGCCACGCTGGCGACGGTCGAGGCCGGGATCGCGGGTCTGGCGGCGCATACGCTGATGGGCATGGGCGTCTCCGGCCTGCCGCTCCTGGCGATCTTCGAGGCCGCGCCGGTCTTCCGGCTGGTGGACCGAGCCTACGGCGGCCCCGGTGAAGTGCCCAATCCCCTGCCCGAAAGCTTCCCGCTTTCCGCCGAGCTCCTGCTCGCCCACATCGAGACTTGCGTGGCCGAAGCGCTCAGTTTCGCGCTCGACGGCCAGGGCGGCGAGGAGCACCGCGTCCGTCCGCTGCGCCGCGATGTCAGCCTGCGCCAGCTCGACCCTTTCCCCGCCCATGCCGACCTGCTGACACTGTCGCTGGACATCGAGGAGCCGGGCCTGTCGGCCTGGTCCCTCACCCTCGCTCTGCCGACCACCACGCTGGCCGCCGCCACCACGACGCCCCGCTACGGACCCCCGCGGCGGCGGCGCTTCGTGCATCCCGAACCGGCCGAGGAGCCCTTCGCCTCCATGCCGCTCGAAGTGACGGCGGTGCTTGTCGACATGCGGCTCGGCATGGCGCGCCTGTCCAACTTGCGCCCGGGCGAGATCCTGCCGGTGGCGGTGGCGCGCAGCGTTCCGCTCCAGATCGGTGGCCGCACGCTCGCCAGCGGCACGATCGGGGAAATCGACGACCGGGTCGCGGTCCAGGTCACGCACGCGTTCTGACGCCTTCACCCCGCTTTCCAGACAACAGGGATAACGACCGACGATGAGCATCCATCCCCGCGGCCTCGATTTTCTTCGCGACGTCGACGTGCGCCTGACCGTGGAACTGGGCCGGACCCAGATGAAGCTGAAGGACGTGCTCTCGCTCGGCCCCGAAAGCCTAGTCGTGCTGGACCGGCTGACCGACGAGCTGCTCGACGTGCTGGTCAACGGCAAGCCGATCGCGCGCGGCGAAGTGGTGTCTCACAACGGCCGCTTCGGCCTGAGGATCGTGGAGATCGCGGGGCTGGAGGGCGCCGAGGGCGGGTCGGCGGAAGATGCCCTGTCCCCGGCCCTGCCCGACGGCGAGGAAGGCGCGGCCTGATGCTCTGGTATCTGGCCAAGCTGGTCGTCCTGCTGCCGCTCATCGGGCTGCTGGCCTGGGGCTGCCTGATCCTGGCCCGCAAGATGCAGGAGCGGGCGGGGCTGAACGCCGGCAGCCGGTCCTTGCGGATCGTGGAGACGCTGATGCTCTCGCCCACCCAGCGCCTGGCGGTGATCGCCTTCCACGACCGGGAAATCCTGGTGGCAGCCACACGCCACGGTCTCACGCGCCTGGCGGAAGCCCCCGCGCGTCCGGATTTCGACGCCATCGTTGCCGCCGGGACCGCGGAGCCATGAAGCGCCTGTTCGCCACCTGCCTGCTCGCGGCCCTTTTCGTGCCGCTCGCCGCCCATGCGCAGGAGGCGATACCCGGCGCACTGGACCGCGCTTTGGGTTCCTTGGGAGGCAGTGGAGCGGACGGCGCCGGAAGTTCGGGGGGACTGAGCATGTCCCTGCAGCTCCTGCTGGTCATGGGGCTGCTGACGATCCTGCCCAGCCTGATCCTGATGATGACCAGCTTCACCCGCATCCTGGTGGTGCTGGCCATCCTGCGGCAGGCGCTGGGTCTGCAGCAGTCCCCGCCCAACCAGGTGCTGATCGGACTGGCCCTGTTTCTCTCGCTCTTCGTCATGGCGCCCACGCTTGAAAGGGTGAACGCCGATGCCGTTGCGCCCTACGCCGCCGGCCGGATCAATGCCGAACAGGGAATTGCGGCGGGGGGACGCGCCTTCCATGCCTTCATGATCCGCCAGACCCGCGAGCGGGACCTCATGATGTTCGCCGACATGGCCGCCCGGAACGGCAACGGGCCGGCCCGCTTCGGCAGGAGCGAAGACGTGCCCTTCTCGATCCTGCTTCCCGCCTTCGTCACCAGCGAACTCAAGACGGCCTTCCAGATCGGCTTCATGCTGTTCCTGCCGTTCCTGGTGATCGACCTGGTGGTGTCTTCGGTGCTGATGAGCCTGGGCATGATGATGATGAGCCCGATGGTGGTCTCCCTGCCGTTCAAGCTGCTGCTCTTCGTGATGATCGACGGCTGGGCCCTGCTGATGGGTTCGCTGGCGGCGAGCTTCGGCTAGGCGATGGAAGACATCACCGCCCTGCTCTCGCTGGCCGACCGCATGCTCTGGGTGACGGCACTCGTCGCCGCGCCGGTCCTGCTGGCGTCCTTGGCGGTGGGGCTGGCGGTCGGCGTGGTCCAGGCCGCGACTTCGGTGAACGAGCAGACGCTGACGTTCGTGCCGAAACTGGCCGTCACCGCCGTGGTGCTGGTGGTTTTCGGCGGTTCGATGATGACCCTCGTCGGCGAGTTCGCACAGGAAGTCTTCGCGCAGATCGCCCGCACCGGACTGGCCGAGCAGGCCGCGCCGTGATCCAGCTGGACTTCGGGTTCGGGCCGCTGGAGGCCGAATTCTGGCGGCTGGTCTTCGTGATGACGCGCATCGGCGCGGCCCTGGTCGCGGCCCCGCTCTTCGGCATCGCCGGCGTACCGCCGCAAGTCCGCGTGATCGGCGCGGGATCGCTGGCCGTGCTGGTCTGCGCCTGGACGAACGTCGCCGCACCGGCCGCGCTGTTCTCCGCCGCCGGGGTGCTTTGCGTCCTCGGCGAAGTGCTTGTCGGCCTGGCGCTGGGCTTCGTGCTCCAGCTTTCCTTCGCAGCGCCGATCCTGGCGGCAGAGCTGATCGGCGGCGCGATGGGCATGAACGTCGCCACCGCGGTAGACCCCAATTCCGGCGCGCAGTCTCCCGCACTGGGGCAGTATTTCGCGGTGGTGCTCTCGCTGGTCTTCCTGGCGCTGGGCGCCCATCTGCAATGGTTCGCACTGATCGTCGACAGCTACCGTGCTTTCCCGCCGGGGCACACCTGGCTCGGGGCCGAGCGCCTCGCCGCGATTGCCAGGTTCGCGGGCCGCATGTTCGCCACGGGCGTGACCATCGCGCTGCCCGCCTGCCTGATACTGCTGGTCGTGCAGATCGTCACCGGCGTGCTCGGCCGCTCGGCGCCTTCGCTCAACTTGTTCTCGCTGGGGCTTCCGGCAGGCGTGCTTGGCGGTATCGCCGCGCTGCTGGTGGGCGCCCCGGTGCTGACCGACCTCGTGGTGCGTCTTTCGGCCGACGCCGTCGAACAGACGGCCGAACTCCTGCAATCCGGCGATGGCAGGGCGCCATGAGCGAACAGGAAGGCGAAAAGAGCTTCGCGCCCTCCGAGAAGCGCAAGCGCGAGGCGGCAAAACGCGGCGACGTGATCCGCTCGCGTGAACTGGCGACGGCGGCCTCGGTGGCGATCGGCGCGGCATGGCTGTCGCTGGCGGGTCCCTGGGTGCTGAACATGCTGGCGGAAGTGCTGCGCGCCGGCTTCACCTGGGACAAGTCCGCGCTGGACGACTTCACCCCCGGCCGCCTGCTGATGGGTGCGCTCCTGGCCGGGCTTCCGCCGATCCTGGTGCTGGGCCTGGGGGTCGTCCTCGCCTCGCTGGTCTCTCAGCTCGGGTTCGGCGAAGGGCGCTGGCTCGGGGGCAACCTGGCGCCGAAGGGCTCGCGGATCAACCCGATGTCCGGCCTCAAGCGCATGTTCGGCCTGACCGGCCTGATCGAGATGGCGAAAGGCATCGCCAAGATCGCTCTGCTTGGAACGATCGCCTGGACCTGGGCCGAAGGGCGGCTGGAGGCTTTCGCACGACTCGGGCGGGGCAACCTTTTCGCAGAGCTGGCCTATGCCTGGGACGCACTGGTCCAGCTTCTCTTCTGGCTCTCCGCCGGGCTGTTCGTGATCGCCCTCGTCGACCTGCCGGTGCAGCTGGTGCGCCGGATGATGCGCCTGCGGATGACCCTTCAGGACGTGCGAGACGAGCAGAAGGAAAGCGAAGGCTCGCCCGAAAAGAAGGCGGCCATAAAGGAGCGGCAACGCAAGATCGCCATGGGCGGGCTGGTCCCGGCGATGAAGGATGCGCAGTTCATCATCACCAATCCGGCGCATTTCGCCGTCGCCCTTGCCTACGACCCCGCCATGGCGCCTGCCCCGCTGGTCATCGCCAAGGGCCGCGGCGATCGGGCGCAGGCGATGCGGCAGATGGCGCCGGAGTTCTCCCTGCCGGTGCTCTCCTACCCCGCGCTCGCCCGCTCGGTCTATTTCACCACGCGCGAAAGGCAGATGATCCGCGAAGACCACTATGTGGCGATTGCCGCGATCCTCGCCTTCGTGCTGGCCCTTCGGCGCGGGGAGCATCGCCACCCGCCGCAAGTCTCCGTGCCTGTCACCGTCCGCTTCGATGCCGAAGGGCGTCCCGATCCCCGCCAGGGCTGAGAAATTCTCCCGAGCCGCCCCTTAACGAATGCCCACCCCTGCCGTTCTCCGACCCATGGCTACCACCACCGCATCGACCGCCGCGACTTCGTCGCTGACCAGTTCCTCGCTGGTGACCGCGCTTGGCGGCGGCAGCGGCGTGGACATGGCAGCCCTGGCCAACAATCTGGCCAATGCCCAGTTCGCCAGCCGGAACGACCGCCTGACAGCCCGCTCGGACAAGCTGGGCACCCAGATTTCCACGGCCTCCAACATCAAGTCCATGCTGCTTTCGCTCGATACCTCGCTAGGGACGCTGGTGCGCTCGGGAGACCTGGCGCGCACGCCCAGCCTTGCCAATGCCGCGGTCGGCGCGGCCAGCCTCACCGGCACCTCGACGCCCAAAGGCACCTATTCGCTGGAAGTCACCCAACTCGCCCGGGGCCAGCAACTGGCGAGCAAGGCCTATCCGGCCGCCACGGACAAAGTCGGCGCGGGCACGCTCACCTTGCGCTTCGGCACCGTCTCCGGCAGCGCGTTCACGGCGGATAGCAGCCATGCGGCGGTCGATGTGACGATCGCGGCGGGCGCCTCGCTTGCCGACGTGGCCAAGGCCATCAACGCCGCGAACGCCGGCGTCAGCGCCTATGTCGCCCAGACCGTGGACGGCGCGCAACTCGTGCTGAAGGGCCAAGAGGGCGCCGCCAACGGCTTCATGCTGGAAGCGAGCGAAGACCCCGCCAATCCCGGCCTCTCGAAGCTGGCCTGGAGCCCCGCCACCGGCTCCGCTCCGGGCCAGGCCCAGCTTCTCGCTGCCGCGCAGGATGCCGCCTTCAAGGTCGACGGCCTGGCGATGACGGCCAGATCCAACACCGTCAGCGACGCCATTCCGGGCGTGAAGCTCCTGCTTGCCGCCACCAACATCGGCGCGCCGACCACGGTGAGCTTCGCCAATCCCGCCACCTCGATCGCGGGCGCCATGCAGGACTTCACCGACGCGCTGAACGAGGTGATGTCCGCGCTCAATACGGCCACCGCGATCGGCGGCGATCTCGCCAACGACGGCGGCGCGCGCGCCCTGAAGCGCGCGCTTTCGGGCCTGGCCGGATCGACCATCATGCCGAATGCCACCGGCACGGCGAAGACCCTGGCCGACATCGGCCTCAAGACCCAGCGCGACGGCACTTTCGCGCTCGATACCGATCGGCTGAACACGGCCATCGCCGCCGATCCCGAAGGCGTGACGGCCATGTTCACCAACGGCCTCCACGGCGTCTACGCTAGCTATGACAAGATCTATCGCGCCGCGACGTCCAGCACCGATACCAGCTCTCTGGGCGGCTCGATCTCGCGCTACACCAAGTTGCTCACGCAGATTTCCGATGACCGGAGCAGTCTGGCGGAACAGCAGGAGAAGCTCCGCGCCCGCCTCTCCTCGCAGTTCTCCGTGTCGGAAGCGCGGATCGGCGTGTCGAAATCGACATTGACGATGCTGCAGAACCAGATCGCCCAGTGGAACAAGAGCAGTTGAGATGCGGCGCCAGCTTTCCCCGGTCGAAGCCTATCGCCGGGTAGACTTCGATGCGCGCGTCAGCGGAGCCGGGCCGGCGGAACTGGTCCACTTGTGCTACGAACACCTCGTGGCCGCGCTGGGCACCGCCATCCATGCCGACCGCAACGGCGACAACGGGCTGAAGAGCCGTTCGCTGACGCGCGCGCTCACGGCGATCACCGCCCTGCATCTCGGCGTCTCGGGCGAAAGCGAGGTGGCCGCTGCGCTCAACCAGCTTTACGACGCCGCGCGCCGCACCGTGCTGGACAGCGCCATCGCTTTCGATGCCCGCAGCCTTGCGGCCCTGCGCGCCGACTTCGCCGAGATCGGACAGGCCCTGCTCGCCCAACGCTGACGGTTCACGGTGCGGGAAATGTTGCCGTTTCGGTTGCCGAAACCCGCAGTGCCCCGCGCGTCTCGTTGCCGGGAGGCGGGTCATAGGTCGATTTTGGAGCAGGTCCGGCGCGCAGGAAAGCGATCATGCGATATCCCCCTAGGCACAAGCCGAAAAGGGAGAATACGCATGGAGCGGATTTCCAATCTCATCCTGATCGATAACGATCTGCGAAGACGCGCCGCCATCAGTCATGCCCTCTCAACCGGGCAGATACATGTCGAACCCTTCGAGAATATTTCCGAGATCGCCAGCGCCTGGCCCCGCTCCGGGGTCATCCTCATCCACGACGAGCCCGGCGTGATCGACGACCTGATCGACAACATGGCCCGTCATGGCGAGTGGTTCCCGATCATCGCCTTCAGCGAACATCCCCACGCCAACCGCATCGTCCAGGCCGTTCTCGACGGCGCGATCGACTATATCGCCTGGCCCATCGCCGCGGAGGAACTCAACGCCACGCTGGCGCGCGCGATCGACCGCGCCGAGCATGTCGGCAATGCCAAGCTGCGCGAAGTCATGGCCCGCGCCCGGATCGATCGCCTGACCCGGCGGGAGCGCGAAGTGCTGGGCGGGGTCGCCAGCGGCCTTTCGAACCGGCTGATCGGCGAACGGCTCTCGATCAGCCCGCGCACCGTGGAAATCCACCGCGCCAACATGCTGAACAAGCTGGGCGCCAACCACACGTCCGACGCGATCCGCATCGCCATAGAGGCTTCGCTGGTGAACTGACGGGCGAACGGACACGGACATGACCCTAAGGGCCGCCCTACCAATGCTTAAGCGATCCCGTGTCACAACGCTCGCGCCGGCACGCCACTCCAACAGCGCCGGCCCCGTACGCTTCGGCAAACCCGGCCGTATTCCCCTCCCGGCCCGAAGCGTTCGCGGGAACGCGAATGAACCCGAACTGGCGGCGCCTCCGCTCGACGTGCGACCGTGCGGAGCGCCGCCCCGTTCGCACATCTGCGCCGCCTGTTCCAGAAAAATCGGCCCTTGGCCCGGCTTAGTGGAGGCGTACCCCCGAAGGCAGCGTCACGGGCGCCGCTTCCGTGTCGCGGCGCTCCATTCCGGTCAGCAGCTTGGAGACATAGGCCGCCAGAAGCGCCAGCGACAGCGTCGCCGCCTCGCAGATCATCTCTTCGGAGCCATCCGCCATCACCAGGGTGGCGAGGCAGGTTCCGTTCAGCCCGCGCGAAAGCATGAAAGTATCGTTGGGACCGATCAGCGCCAGGACTGCACTCTCGGTGGCGCCGCAAGCCAGCATGGCCTCGATCGCGGCGGGGTCCAGCTTGTGCGCCGACTTCGGCTCGGGCTTCTGGCCAGGCTTCTGACCCGCGCCAAGCCGTTTCTCCCCTCGCGCAGGATCGTGGAGGAACAGCAACAGACCCTCGCGAATACGGTCGTGTTCCTCGGAGGGCGCACTGCCCGCACAATCGTGCAGGAAGTCGCGCAGGCGCGCGATCCACACTTCCGTACTGCATACGTGCTGGGTCAAGGGACTCGCCACCGTGTTGTTGCTTGGTACGCCAAAGTCCCCAACCGGCGCGGACTGTCAATCCGCGCGCCGGGTCGGATCAAGGGCGCGTGCCATCCTGCTACAGGGGCGGGGCCATTCCTGAAACGCTAATCGCGGTTAAATCTTCTGCACGTGCGACCAGCAGATTCAAGGGCTTGCTTTCGGAAGCCTGCCCAGGGGCAATCGAGTCAGGTGCCTTGGGCGATGGCATCAAGGCGTTCTGCGACCCATTTCGGCTCGGTCAGCATGAGGTCATGCCCGGTGTCGATATCCCACACGCGCCCGTGAGACCGCGCATCGATCAGAGTCATGTCGCGGCCGGGAATCGTCGATGTGCAGATCAGGTGGCTTTCCGGGATCGCCCGCATGGCCGCCTCGTTGCGGAAGACGATCTTCTGCTCGAAGCACTTCCAGGGCTGCGCCGTCAGCCTGGCATCGGTCCAGGCGCCGAGTTCGGGATCGGTCACCCCGAAGAACGCCGCGAAGCCCGGCATCGGCGCCATCACCATCGGCACGCCGCCCACGTCGTGCAGACCCTGCCGGGCCATGTGGATCTGCTCATGGGCATGTTCGTAAAGCGATTCGCCATCGCGCGGATAAGCGGCATCGAGATAGACCCGGTGCCCGACCCGCTCCGGCTTGCGGTCCGCGGCCCCGGTAATGACCATGCCGCCATAACTGTGCCCCACGAGAATGGCCTGCGTCAGATCCTCGAACTCCAGCAAGCCGGCCACGTCATCGATGTGGGTGTCCAGGTCGATCGCCTGGCTGAGAACATGCGCACGATCCGCCAGACCGCTCAAGGAGGGTGCATGCACCTCATGCCCCATGGCCCGCAGCCGCTGGGCGACCAGCTTGTAACACCACCCACCATGGCCGCCGCCATGAACCAGCACGAATGTGGCCATCGTTCCCCTCCACCCTTCTTTTCACAGCAAGAGAAGCGCCGAGGCGCGTCCGCGGTCAATCGCAGCGCGTTCGCAGGGGCGATGCCTGACAGCGCCCCGAAAAGACTTCCGGATCTGGCGGATCTCGCAAAGAGCCGCAGCGCTGTTCAGGTTAAATCTCTGAAATCAGGCCTTACTATTTGGCAGGGAAAGTGAACAAAGTTAAGCAATGCGGTGCCGTGCCCGTTCCACAAGAATGGCTTGGACACGGCGGTACGGACACCGCGATGATCTTCGCCCGGCGGGACTAACGCCGCGCAAGGAATTCGAGTGCCGAAGCGGGGCATGACCTCGCGGGAAGGGAGGGAGGATCGACGTGCGCCGCGCTCTGGCCTGTCTTGCCGCTGCGGGGCTCGCATGTGCGGCACTGTTCGCCCATTCGCGCGCGCAGACGCCCGAGCCTGCCGCCGCCGCAATTCCCTCGGGCGAAGACATCGTCGTGATTGGCCGGAAGATACGCCGCGTAAAACTGAACTACGCGCTATGGGGTGCGCACATGAAGCGCTGCGATGTCATGATCTCCAGCGGCGATGCCGACATCGATCGCTTCGTCTGCACCGTGCTCAATGCCTGCATCAAGGACGGCTTCCGTGACGCAGTCCCGGCCAAGGCCTGCCTGGCCGAGCGGATCGCCTCGGTTGCCTATCGGCCGCCGCGCTGGGACCCTGGCGAGAGCGAGCCGGCCGATCTCGCCGCGACCGTTCCGCGCCTGCCGCCATCGACGCCGATCGCCGTGCCCAGCGAAGCGCCGGCTGCGGAAATCGTCGTCATCGGCGGGCGGCCGCAAGTCACGCCGGGCTTGTGGCAGATCAAGGAGTCCGCGACATTCAACGAAAAGCCCTCACGGGAATTTCAGCTGAGGCCTGGAAAGACCTATACCGTCTGCATTGCTGCGGGCGAGCATGACGATGCGCTGGAGCGACTTCTGGCCGCCGCCACCGGCCTTGCCGAAGACGGATTGTGCACGCGTTCGACCGTGAAGATCAAAAGCGGCAAAGTGACCGGCGGCAAGACTTGCGCGGCCGGCATGTATTCCCTGAGCTACGACGTGCACGGCAAGGTAGGCGCCGATACGATGGACACGGCCGTCTCGATCTTGGGCGAGGGTTCGAATTTCAAGCAACGGTATCGCAGGCGGGTGACGGGCGCGCGGATCGGCAATTGCCCCGCCTGAAAGGCCTCAGGCCGAACGCGCTTCCGCCCTGCTCGCGAACCACGGCACCATGCGCGCGATTGCCTCTTGCACCAGGGCGGTCGAGACCGCGAAGCTGAAGCGGATGAAGCGGTGCCCGTCGACCGGGTCGAAGTCGATGCCCGGAGCCGTGGCGACTCCGGTGTCGCGCAGCAATTGCTGGCAGAAGGCCAGGCTGTCCTCGGTCAGATGGCCGATGTCGGCGTAGATGTAGAACGCGCCGTCGGGCGGGGCGATCCGGTCGAGGCCGAGGCTGGGCAGCGCGGCCAGCAGCAGTTCGCGATTGCGGGCATAGCCCTCGACATGGCCTTCCAGTTCGGCGGTTTCGTCCATGGCGATCAGGCCCGCGTGCTGGGCCAGGACCGAGGGCGTGAGGAACAGGTTGTTCATCCGCGCGCGCGCCGGGGCGACGACTTCGGGCGGCACCACCAGCCAGCCAAGGCGCCAGCCCGCCATCGAGTAATACTTGGAGAAACTGTTCACCACCACCGCTTCGGGCAGATGCTGCAGCGTCGACTGCGCCGGCGCGCCATAGGCCAGGCCATGGTAGATTTCATCCGAGACGACGCGGATATTCTTACGGCGGCAGACCTCCGCAATGGCCGCGAGTTCCTCGGGCGCGATCACGGTTCCCGTGGGGTTGGCCGGGCTGGCCAGGATCAGCCCGTCCGGCGCGGGGTCCAGCGCATCCAGCGCCGCGGCCGTCACTTGATAGCGCTCGGCCGGACCGCAGGCCATCTCCACCGGTTCGAGATAAAGCGTCTTCAGCGTATTGCGGTAAGCAACATAGCCGGGCCGGGCCAGGGCGACCCGCGCGCCGGGCACGAAGAGACTGGAAAGCGCCAGCACGAATGCGGGCGAGGCGCCGCAAGTCAGGATCACCTGCTCGCGGTCGATCCCGACGTCATAAGCCTCGCGGTAGTGCCGGGCGATGCGCTCCAGCAGAGCCGTGCTTTCCCAATAGCCGCCGGGGTCGCTGTCCAGCACGCGGTGGGCCGCGGCGATGGCGGCCGCCGGCGCTCCGGTAGAAGGCTGGCCATATTCCATGTGGATCACGTCCCGCCCTTCGCCCGCCAGTTCGTAAGCGAGGCGGCCGATGGCCATGGCGTGGAAAGGGTCTACCCGGGCGATCTCTGAAACGGTCATGGCCGCGTTGCTAGGCGGCTTGCCATCGGCAGGCAATCCTGTTGCCGGCTGGCGTTACGGCCGGGACGAAAACGGAGCGTGATCTGCCTCACGGCGCGGCTTGCGAGAAGCTGCCATAACCATCTTGTTCGAATCGGAAGTGGCAACGCATCTGGCCCGGACACTGCCGCGAACCGGCCGACCCGTGATGCGACCCCACGGCAAGGCTCTACCGGCAGGCAAATTTCATAACTCGGCGGCAGCCTGACCACTATCGGCTGAATTCAGCCCATGGCGGCTGCCGCCGGCTTTGTACGGTTTCCAATCCGGCCCCGACCGGATCGCGGCGCCGGCCCACATTCGCCCAGAGCGATAATCCCGGGGGGGAAGTTATCGCAAGGGGGTGACCTCCTCGCCGAGGTCTGGCGGATCGAGTGGCCGGCGCCGCGCCTCTGGGGCGCCCCGTTTTCGCACTCAGCCCGGATTGGCGCTGGCGATGCCGAGGCGCTCTGCCCCCATGCCCGAAAACCCGATGCAATATCCGCCGTCCACCGGCAGGACCACGCCGGTCACGTAAGCCGATTCGTCGCTGGCGAGGTAGAGCGCGGCCTGGGCGATGTCCTTCGCCAGGCCCCAGCGCCCCATCGGAATGCCCGCGAGCACCGGAAACTCGGCCGGCGGCTCGGCATGGGTGCGCGATGCCTCGACCAGCCCGGTCCACATCGTGCCCGGCGCTATGGCGTTTATCCGGATGCCCTGGTCCGAATAATCCAGCGCCGCTGTTTTCGTGAGCTGGTTCACGCCCGCCTTGGCCGCGCCGTAGACCGAATGATGCTTCCATCCGACCACGCCCGAGGCCGATGTCGTATTCACGATCGCCCCGCCGCCCGTCTTGAGCATGGACGTGATGCCGTACTTCATGCCCAGAAACGCGCCGCGCAAGTTGGTGGCGTGGACCCGGTCCCAGGTCTCCAGCGACTGGGTGTGCAGCGGCGCCATCGGCCCGCCGAATCCGGCATTGTTGCAGAGCACGTCGAGCCGCCCGAAACGGTCCTCGGCCGCGGCGATCATCGCCTGCACTTGCGCCTCGTCGGAGACGTCGCACTGGACGCCCACGGTGTCGCCGCCCAGCGCGGCCGCCACTTCGTCCTGCTTGCCCGAAATGTCCGCGAGCACCAGCTTCGCGCCCTCCGCGTGGAACAGTTCGGCCATCGCCTTGCCCATGCCCGAACCGGCGCCGGTGACGATGCAGACTTTATCCTGAAGCCTTCCAGCCATATTCATTCTCCCTCAGGCGCTGGTGTCGATGGTCGGGCGGATCGAGATTTCGGAGATGTTCGTCCGGCGCGGCATGGCGAGGATGAAGACCAGCGCCTCCCCGATATCGCGTGGCTTCACGGCGCCTTCCTTGCTGACATGGGCCTTGATCGCGGTACGCCACTGCGGGTCGGAGATCGAATCCGCTACCTCGGTCTCGGTCGCGCCGGGCATCAGCGTGGTGACGCGGATGTTCCGGCCGCCCAGTTCCTGCCGCATGCCGTCGGTCATCATGTTCACCGCGTGCTTGCTGGCCGAATAGGCGCTGGTCATCGGACCGCCCTTGCGCCCGGCGAGCGAGGAGATGGTGATGATGTCGCCCACGCCCTGCTCCAGCATGTGCGGCACGGCGGCGGCGCTGGTGTAGACGGTGCCCATCAGGTTGATGTCGATCACCCGGCGGTAGATCGCGGTATCGCAGTTCTCGATCCCGCCGGCTTCCATGATCCCGGCCGAGTTGATGAGAATGTCGATCCGCCCGAACGCTTCGACGGTCTTCTCCACCGCGCCGCGCGCGTCTTCTTCCACGGTCATGTCACCGGGGATCGCCAGCGCCTTGCCGCCCGCCGCCTCGATCTGGGCGACCAGCCCGGAGAGCCGCTCCACCCGGCGCGCACAGACGGCGACCGTCGCCCCTGCCTCGGCCAGGCAAAGCGCCGCGGCCTCCCCGATCCCCGACGACGCGCCGGTAACGAGCGCGACCTTTCCTGCAAGCTGGCCCGACATGCCTTCTCCACTCGTTCGCGCGGCACCTGTCGGCCGCTTCGTATCCATTTGCTGGCAAGGGCTCCGGGCGAAGTCAACGAAAAATGCTGAACAAGTGTTCAAATCGCTGCTGCGAGGTCTGGTGAATGTATCCAAGCTGAGAAGGGACAGGAAAGAAGCAGGGGACCCTGCCCCAAGGCTTCCCTCTGCTTCCTTCAAGCAATCGCCAGCACGCTGCGATGGATGAACCGCACCAGATCCGCCTGCCCCCGGGCTCCGGTTTTCGCGTAGATACGCTTGGAGTAGGTCCGCGCCGACTCCACCGTAAGCCCCACTTCCGGCCCGGCCTCGGCGATCGACAGCCCCCGGCTCAAAGCCAGGGCCAGCCGCGCCTCGCTGGCGGTGAGGTCGAACAATTGTGCCAGTTGCCCGCAACGGTCGGCCGAAGACCAGTGATCGGCGTGCAGGTAGCAAAGCACTGCCGGCGCCGCCCGCGTCGTGCCCATGCGCCGGCCGGAGGGCACGAGCAGCAGGTCGAGCCAAGGCTCCCGGCAGAGCACCAGCGCACGCGGCCGGGCGTCTGGATCGCGCGCCAGTTCGCCGACCGCTTCGGAGAGTTGCCGCCGCAGCCTGGCATCATGCGCGCTGAGCCGCCCATCGCGCGTTCGCGTCAGGCCGTTCGAGCCCGCCAGCATCCGCGCGCCCAGCGGATCGGCATCCAGCACCCGCCCCTCCCCGTCGAGCGTCACCCAGCCGAAGTTCATCCGCCGCACCGCCTCGCGCTCGATTTCGGCACCCATGCGCTCACGCTCCAGCGCCACGAAGCTGCCGAGCGCAGCGCGCAGATGCGGGGCCAAGTCTTCGAGCAGGCCGTCGATATCCGGCGCGAACTCGCCATCGCGCCGGGTGATCGTGATCCAGCCGTTCACCCCGCCGGCCTCCGCAAAGCGGATCATCCGCATATGGTTCATGCCCGAAGGCGCGAGCAGCTGGTCGAGATAGGCATCGTGCTTGGGGTCGCCGAAACGCAGCAATTCGTGCAGCGCATGAGTCCGCCCCTCCTGCATGGCGTGATAGGGCATCGGGTCGCGCAGATAGAGGCTCTCGCGATAGAGCCGCGAGATCGGCGGGGGAGAAGGCTGGCCGGAGTAGAGGTGGATCACCCGCGCCTCGGGCGTACCCATCGGCAGAGGCCGGAACACGAGGCTGGCATAGTCCGCTGCAACGCGCGCCCGCAAGGCATCGAGGAAGCGCCGCCAGGGCGGGTCTTCCACCAGTCCCTCGATCAGCGGCACCAGCAGCGCCGCGTCCTCTCCTTGCAGCATGTCCGTGATCCCCAAATGGGAATGTGCCTGAGCCGAGGGCTAACCCACAAGCGGCCATGGAGACAACGAGCGGCGCCGAACCATCACCCCAACGATTGGCGGACGCGGCCTGAGAGGATCACATCATGAAAGTGCAGCCCGCAGCCTTCCTGCGAACCACCCTGCCGCTGGGCATCGACATGGCGCAGGACTACGATTCGGGCCGCTATCACTCGATCTGGCTGCCCGATCACATGGTCAGCTTCTGGCCCGATTCGATCTGGACGCCGGAGTTCACCGATCTCGCCAAAGCATCGCCCAGTCCGCACCGCCATCTCGACGGGCTGGCCGTCGCCGCTGCCACCGCCGTGCTGACGAAGAATACGCCGCTGGCGACCACCGTGGTCGATACCGTGCGCCGCCACCCCTCGTTGCTGGCGCAGACGGCGCTGACGATCAGCCACTTGTCAAAGGGCCGCTTTATCCTGGGCCTCGGTTCGGGCGAGTTGGAAAACACCGTCCCCTACGGCTTCGATTTCGACAAGCCGGTGGGGCGGCTGGAAGAAGCGATCAAGGTCATCAAGCTGCTGTGGCATGCGGACGGCCCGGTCGATTTCGAAGGGCAGTTCTTCCATCTCCACCACGCGCGGATGGATACCGAGTTCTACGAGGGCAAGGCGCCGCCGATCTGGCTGGGCGCGGCGGGTCCGCGCATGCTCTCGATCACCGGACGCGAGGCGGATGGCTGGTGGCCGGCCGGATCGTGGACGCCGGAGGACTATGCGGCGAAGCTGAAGGTCATCCTCGACGCAGGCGACGCGGCGGGGCGCGACATGAGCCACTTCACCCCCGCGATCACCCAGATGTGCCTAATCGGCGAGCCTGACGAAATCGACGAAATGCTGCGCGCCCCGATGGTGAAGTCGATCATCCTGATGATGACCGCGAAGGACCTTGCGCAATTCGGCTACGAACACCCGATGGGCCCGGATTGGCGCGGCATCATGGACTTCGATCCGGTGCGCCTCAGCCGTGAGAAAATGGTGAAATTCTGCGAGGAGATGAACCCGCAGGCGATCCGCGACGTGCTCCCCACCGGCACGCCCAAGGAAGTGGCACGGAAGATCAAGGGCTTCGCGGATGCCGGGATGCGCGTCTACAAGCTGATGGAATATGGCGCGATGGGCGGCATGAAGTTCTCCGCCAGTAGCGCCGCCAAAGTCCGCGAGACCGAAGACGAAATCGCGCGGCTGGTGAAGGGCTGACATGAGCGACCTCAACGCGCAGCAATTGCTGCGGGAAGCGCAGCAGCGCACCGGCCTTTCGGACTGGGCGGATGAAGGCTTTCTCGAACGCTTCGCCCTCGCCGTGGATCACATCAACGGCATTGCCATGGACGCGGCAGGACGCGCAGCAGCAGCGGAGAACGTGCTCTGGCTGCTGACAGACCGTTTGCGCTTCTTCGAAGACCGCAAGCGCTTCCCGCTGGCCGAGGAAGTGATCGACCGCCCCATGTTCGTCAGCGGCGAACCGCGTTCGGGCACGACCTTGATGCACGCCCTGCTTGCAGTCGATCCCGGCGCACGGGCGCTGCGGTTCTGGGAGGTGATGCACCCCTCGCCACCGCCGGGCACCGTCGAGGGCACCGATCCCCGCATCGCACAGGCCGATGCCGAATGGCGCGAGATCAACGCAAAGATGCCGCGCTGGCTGCACTGCCACCCCTACAACGACATGCTGGGCCAGGGCCTGCCGGAGGACGAACGCACCTGGGCCTTCGACTTCCGGGTGATGACCCCCACCGCCTGGTGGCGCGTGCCGATGCAGAACCTCTCCTTCGGCCTGCCCACCGATCCGCCCGCGCAATACCGCATCCACAAGGCCATGCTGCAAGCGCTGCAATACCGGCGCCCGCCGCGCCACTGGGTGCTGAAGGGCTTCCACACCACGCGGCTGGACGCCTTCTTCGACACCTACCCCGATGCCTCGCTGGTCTGGCTGCACCGCGACCCGGTGATGGTCGCCGCCAGTTCGACGATGATGATGGCGGACATCATGGATGGGATCGTCGGCAAGATCGATCTGGTGAAGGAAGCCCGCGCCCATCTGGAGCGCGTGCGCTGGTCGATCGGCAATACGATGGCCCATCCGCTGGCGAACGATCCGCGCATCCATCACGTGCGCTATCGCGATTTCGTGGCCGATCCGATCGGGACCATCCGCGATTACTACGCCTTCGCCAGCCGCCCCTTCACGCCCGAAGCCGAAAGCGCGATGCGGCGCTACCTCGCCGAGAACAAGGGCGATCGCCACGGCAAGTTCCACTACTCGACGCAAGTCCTGGTCGATGCCGGCTATGACATCGACGCGCTGAACGCAGAGTTCGCCCCCTTCCGCGCCCGCTTCGGCGTAGAGATCGAGCAGCGCTGATGCACCCCCGCGTCAGCCTGCACCAAGTGGCGATGATGGACCGGGAGACCGGCCCGTTCCTCGACTTCTGCTGCGATATCGGGGTGCAGCATGCCACGCTCGTATCCCCGCGACTGATGCAAGCAAGCGAGCTTCGTGCTGCGCGCGAAGCAGTGCAGCATGGCACGATCCGGGTCGGCTGCATCAACCACCCCTTCGCGCTCAAGCCGGATCTGGAACGTCACACCGAAAACGCTGCTGATGGGCTAATCAAAGTGATAGACATGGCCGCCGAACTCGGCGCGCCATCGATCTACCTCATCACCGGCGGACGCGGCGCGCTGTCGTGGGAGCAGGCGGCCGAGCGCTTCGCCGATCTGCTCGCCCCCTGCCGCGAACACGCCGCAAAGCAGGGCGTCGCGCTCCTGGTCGAAAACGCCTCACCGCTGACGGTGGACATCCACATCGCCCACACCCTGCCCGATGCCCTGCGCCTCGCCCGGCTCGCGCAGATCGGCCTCTGTGTCGACCTCCACGCCTGCTGGTTCGAGGCGGACTTGCGTGAGAAGCTGGCCGAAGCCCTGCCCCTCACCGGCCTCCTGCAAGTCAGCGACCATGTCCCCGGCGACCGCACCACCCCCTGCCGCGCCGTGCCCGGAGACGGCGCGGTGCCACTGGAAGCGATCCTGCGCGACGTGCTGGACCTTGGCTACACCGGCCTGTTCGACCTCGAACTGCTCGGCCCACGTATCGAGGCGGAAGGCCCCGCCAAGGCCTGCGCCCGCGCGGCAAACACCCTTTCCGACCTCCTCACCAAGCTGGGAGCCTGACACGATGGCCTATGGCGACGGAACCGACGACGCAGCCCTCAAGACCGCGTGGGAAACCTTCTGCGAGCAGCTGAAACAGGCGGGCCTATCCGCGTTCAAGGACGCCAACCCGGCAAACCCGCTCCAACGCGCCGATGCCTTCCGCTTCCTCACCCAGAACCTCGGCCAGGCCTTCGACCTTGCGCTGGAAACGCGCGATCCGGCCTTCCCGCAGATCCACCCGTTCACCACGCCAACGATGAAGCTGGGCGGCGACCTGGCGGACTTCACCTACCGCCAGGCATGGATTTCCGGCAATCACGTCTACCGCCTCAGCGGCAAGCGCGGCACCGCCCGCTGGCTCAACGTCACGGTGCAAGGCGCCCGCCCGGACAAGATCCCCGGCACCGACTGGCCCAGCCTGCACGAACCTTTCGGCGACATTCCCGAAGCGAACCTGTTCGGCCATCAGATCGAAACCGACACCGATGGCCGCTTCGAAGTGACCATCGGCGGCCCGCAGCAAGACAGGAACTGGCTCCCCACCACGCCCGGCACGCGCAAGCTGTTCATCCGCGAAGCCTTCGACGCCTGGGGCGAAACGCCGACCACGCTATCCATCGAACGGATCGGCATGGACTCCCCCCGCCCCCTGCCCACTCCCCCGCAGATGACCGAAGCGATGGACTGGGCAGGCCAGTTCGTCACCGGCCTGATGCGCGACTGGCCCGAACACGCCTGGCTCACCTCACGCGGAGTCTGCGACCCGGCCAGCCTCAACATGTTCCCGGCGGACAAGGCCGCCAACGACGCCAGCGACGCCAAGCGCGGGCGCATGGCCGCGCACATGGTCTGGCACCTCGAACCCGATGAGGCGCTGATCGTCGAGATGGACTGGCATCAGGGCTTCTGGCTGTTCGGCATGGGCGGCGCGCTGATGGGCTCCATGGACTTCCTCCACCGCCCGGTCAGCTACACCCCGGCGCGCACGAAAGTCGACGAAGACGGCGTCGTCCGCCTGATTCTCGCGCATCGGGACCCCGGCCTCCACAACTGGCTCGACACCCAGGGGTTTTCGGACGGCAACCTCACTTACCGCAACCTGATGAGCCAGCAGCCCGCCACCTTCCGCACGCATCTGGTAAAGGCCGCGGAGCTTGCGAACCACCTGCCGAAATCCACCGCAAAAGCCGATCCCGCAGCCCGCGCCGTCATGCTGCTGGAGCGATATCGAGCCATCAAGCTGCGCTACGGCCTGTGACCGGAAAGAAATCGAAAAAGTTGATCGCCTTTGGCCGCAAAGCCCCTTGCGCGATCTTGCGCCGCTCGGTAAAGGCGCCCCCTGCCCCGGTACGGCTTTCAACCCGAACCGACCAAGGCAAGCCGCTTTAGCTCAGTTGGTAGAGCACATCATTCGTAATGATGGGGTCACAGGTTCGAATCCTGTAAGCGGCACCACTCTCCTGATATTTCCGAAATTTCAGCCCGCGCTGGCGAAGCGTATGGGATCGTCGCCTGTTTGCCACGGTGACAGGCGGAGCATCGCCGCCGTGAACAGGGGCGAGTGCAGGTGGTCGGCCAGCCAGGCTTGAAGGTGCTTCAGCGGCTGCGCTTCGAACCAGTCCGGATCGACGGCGGCGAACTGGCGGACGAAGGGCATGATGGCGGCATCGGCGATCCCGCGCGCCGGGCCGCAGAGATGGCGGCTTCCTGCCAGCCGGGCGTCGAGTTGGCGCAGGAACGCCATCCCGCTTTCGCGGTGTGCGAGCGCGTCGCTGTCGTGGCGGTGAGGGTATTTGTAACGGTCGAGGTCGTGCTTGAAGCCGCCGTCATTGGCGGCGATCAGCGCGTTATCGTCCCGGGTGAGCCAGCCTTCGGGATCGTGCCGGGACAGCGCCCAGCGCATGATGTCCAGGCTCTGGTCGATCACCGTGCCGCCGGGCAGCACCATCACCGGCACCGTTCCCTTGGGGGAGGTCTCCAGCATTTCGGCGGGCTTTGCCGACAGCTTCACTTCGCGCAGTTCGCAGGCGGTGCCGCTCACCAGCAGCGCCAGGCGCGCCCTCATCGCGTAAGGGCAGCGGCGGAAGCTGTAGAGGATCGGATCAGCCAGCGTCCCGCTCCGTTTCGCTCTCTCCCGCCCTCGCCGCGTCTGCGCGCGGGTCCTGACGCATGGCGCCGACGTGAAGCGCCCCGCGCTCGGCCGCCAGCGCTTCCTGGCGGTGGCGCTCGCGATAGGATGCGCGCTGTTCGTCGCTGCGCTCATGGTGGCAGGCGGGGCAGCTGACCCCTTCTTCGAAGAGCGGCGAGGCCTGGTCCGCCGCGTTCACCGGGCGGCGGCAGGCATGGCACAGCGCATGGCTGCCCTGGACCAGTCCGTGGCCGATGGTGACGCGCTGATCGAACACGAAGCATTCGCCCTGCCAGAGGCTCTCCTCTTCGGGAACGGTCTCCAGATACTTGAGGATACCGCCCTTGAGGTGGAACACGTCCTCCACCCCTTCCTGCTTGAGGAAAGCTGTCGACTTCTCGCAGCGGATGCCGCCCGTACAGAACATCGCGACTTTCGGAGGTTTGCCCCCGGCGCCGGTCGCCGCCATCAGCTTTTCGCGCTCGGCGCGGAACCATTCGGGAAAATCGCGGAAGGTCGCCGTCTGGGGATCGATGGCACCCTGGAACGTGCCCACCGCGACTTCATAGTCGTTGCGGGTATCGATCACGATCGTGTCCGGGTCGGCGATCAGCGCGTTCCAGTCCTGCGGCTCGACATACGTGCCGACGATGGCCAGCGGATCGATGTCGGGCTGCCCCATCGTCACGATCTCGCGCTTGAGGCGCACTTTCATGCGGTGAAACGGCATGTCCTGCGCGCCCGAGAGCTTCACGTCCACGCCTTCGCAGCCCGGCAGCGCCCGGACATGATCGAGCACGCGCGCGATGCCATCGTGAGGACCGGCGATCGTGCCGTTGATGCCTTCCGCCGCCAGGAGCAGCGTTCCCTTGATGCCCTGCTCCTCGCAAAGGCGCAGCAACGGTTCGCGCAGCGCCGCGTGATCCGCGAAGCGGGTAAACTGGTAGAGCGCCGCAACGCACACGGGCGCGCGGCCGACCGCCTCGGCGGAATCGTTCATCTGGGCACAGCCATCTTGCATGACGCGGCCCTTAGCGCGGAATCGCGAGGAAATGAATGCCGCGCGCACAGCAAGACGCCCCAGGCAGCCTGGCTGCCCGGGGCGTCTCGAATTTCGTGCGCGTCGTCAGGCCGTTATCGAGCCCGACCTGCGCTTACTGGCAAGCCAGGCATTCGTCGTAATCGGTCGTCTCGCCGATCTGGAACTTGGGCGCCTCGGGCGTATTGTCCGCCTCGACGCCGCCGCCCGCACCGGCGAAGCCCGCGCGCTGCAACGACTTCGAGCGCAGGTAATAGAGCGACTTGATGCCCTTCTCCCAGGCCTGGAAGTGCAGCATCATCAGGTCCCACTTGTCGACGTCGGCCGGGATGAACAGGTTCAGCGACTGGGCCTGGTCGATATAGGGCGTACGGTCGGCCGCGAATTCGAGCAGCCAGCGCTGGTCGATCTCGAAGCTGGTCTTGTAGACCCCCTTCTCGTCCGGCGTCAGGAAATCGAGGTGCTGGACCGAACCGCCGTGTTCGAGGATCGAATTCCACACATTGTTGGAATCCTTGCTCTTCGAAGCGAGCAGCTTCTGGAGGTACGGGTTCTTCACCACGAACGAGCCCGAGAGCGTCTTGTGCGTGTAGATGTTGGCCGGGATCGGCTCGATGCAGGCCGAAGTGCCGCCGCAGATGATCGAGATCGACGCGGTGGGCGCGATCGCCATCTTGCAGCTGAAGCGCTGCATCACGCCCATTTCGGCCGCGTCCGGGCACGGGCCGCGCTCGTTGGCGAGCAGCAGCGAGGCCTCGTCCGCCTTGGCGGCGATGTGCTGGAACATCTGCATGTTCAGCGCCTTGGCCATCGCGCTTTCGAAGGCGATGCCGCGCTTCTGGAGGTACGAGTGGTAGCCCATGACGCCCATGCCCACCGAACGCTCGCGCGCGGCGGAGTAGCGCGCGCGGGCCATCTCGTCCGGCGCGCGGTCGATGTAGTCCTGCAGCACGTTGTCGAGGAAGCGCAGAACGTCTTCCACGAAGCTCTTCTCGCCCTTCCACTCTTCCCAGGTTTCCAGGTTGAGCGAGGAGAGGCAGCACACGGCCGTACGGTCGTTGCCCAGGTGGTCGCGGCCGGTGGGCAGCGTGATTTCCGAGCAGAGGTTCGAGGTCGAGACCTTGAGGCCCAGATCGCGGTGATGCTTGGGCATCATGCGGTTCACGGTGTCGGAGAACACCAGGTAGGGCTCACCGGTGGCGAGACGCACTTCGACCAGCTTCTGGAACAGCGAGCGGGCGTGGACGGTGCTCCGCACCGAACCGTCCTTGGGGCTGCGCAGCGCGAAGTCGGTGCCATCGCGCACGGCTTCCATGAACTCGTCGGTCAGCAGCACGCCGTGGTGCAGGTTCAGCGCCTTGCGGTTGAAGTCGCCGGAGGTCTTGCGGATCTCCAGGAACTCCTCGATCTCGGGGTGCGAGACGTCGAGGTAGCAGGCGGCCGAACCGCGGCGCAGCGAACCCTGCGAAATCGCCAGGGTCAGCGAATCCATCACGCGCACGAAGGGGATGATGCCGCTGGTCTTGCCGTTCAGGCCCACCGGCTCACCGATGCCGCGCACGTTGCCCCAGTAAGTGCCGATGCCGCCACCGCGCGAGGCGAGCCAGACATTCTCGTTCCAGGTTGAAACGATGCCTTCCAGGCTGTCGTCCACCGAGTTGAGGTAGCACGAGATGGGCAGGCCGCGGCCGGTGCCGCCGTTCGAGAGAACGGGGGTGGCGGGCATGAACCACAGCTTCGAGATGTAGTCATAGAGCCGCTGCGCGTGGTCCTGATCGTCCGCATAGGCGTCGGCCACGCGGGCGAAGAGGTCCTGGTACTTCTCGCCCGGCAGCAGGTAGCGATCGTCCAGCGTTTCCTTGCCGAAATCGGTCAGCAGCGCGTCACGCGAATCGTCGGTGACGACGGTGAAGCGGCGTGCATTGATCGTCTTCGAATCGGGACGCGCCTTCGGGGCTTCCGGAGCGGCGGCAGCGGCCGCCAGCAGGGCGTCGGCCACAAGAGCGGCCGTAGCGGTATCGGTCTTGTCCATCGCTATTGCCGGGCTCTCGCCCGCCTCCTTTTCCGTTTTCGCCGGCTTTTTCACGGGCTTGGCCAATTCGGACTTGATCCGTTCCAGCTTCACCGGCGCGGCCTGCACTTCTTCCACCTTGGGGGCCGGGGCCCGGGGCGAAAGCTCGAAACCGGGCATTTCCACCTGGCCATCATTCTGATTCATATCTGCCTGCATAGCGTCGGAGCTGTTCACGTCAGCGTCGCTTCCGTTTCTGAAATCCAATTTTCGCCCCCGTTAGCTCAACTGTTCAAACTCTGGCCGTTCAACCTGTGGCCCACCCCGATCAGGCCACCCTGATCCGGCCACTTGGCGCTCGGCCGCCCGGTCCCTGGTTTCCCATTTTCCGAGCCACGTCATCGAAGCGCCAAAAAGCGCGTTCAGCATTGCACCCGGACCGGCCCGAACATCCTTTGCCTGTCCGCGATTCGTCGGAGCGAAGAACCGACCGACATACCACTGACAGGCACAAAAAGAGAACGAAATCTCTGACCGACCCTGGCGCGAGCCCTTCGCAAGAAGCACCGGACACCGGAAAACCGCCTTTAGGGACACCTGACGGCCCAAGGACGATTTCTCTAGGTTTAGATGCCCCGCGATCGACGCGCCACAACCCATAGTGCCTGTTCTGGATTTTGACGCAAGGGGGCTGCCCTTCCCCGCGGCCCCGGCAAGTCTTGCCCCTTTACAGCCGAGGGGGTCTCGCGACGCGTGGGAACTCCTTCACCGGCCCCATGCGCAAGTGCCTATTTCGAAGGTCGTACTAAAAATTTTTCCACATAAAACGGCGGTGAAGCGAATCTGTTTTGCGACGAAACGAGTCGCCGTTTTCCGGACATTTCGCCTCTGTCGAGACACTTGCCCCGGCATTTCCCCATCTCATTGGAGGGAGGCCGGGAACGAACCACGCCGCGAATCCCACCGAGCGCCTCGACGGACCGGGTCTGCATCCTGCAGAACCGCGATTGAAACCGTCCTGTCGTTCGCGGCTTCTAGGGCATGATCCCCGGGGCGGCAGGTCCCGGATTTATAACGAGGGTTTTCCAGGTCATGATCAATATCATCGGCGCCATCATCAGCGGCCTCATCATCGGGGTGCTGGCGCGATTCTTCTATCCCGGCTCGGTCGACATGGGCTGGATCGCGACGATCCTGCTCGGCATCGGCGGCTCGCTCGTGGCGGGTCTCGTGACCACCCGCGGCCAGGCGGACTTCCAGCGCGCCGGCTGCCTCGCCTCGATCGTCGGCGCCGTGGTGCTGATCTTCCTGGGCCGCCTGCTGGGCATCTCGTTCTGAGCCCGGCCCGAACCGCCTGAAAAAGCCCGCGCACATCGCCGCTCTTTCGCCGCGCGGATCCGCGCGGTAGAAGGCGGCCATGGCCGACATCATCAATCTCCGCATGGCCCGCAAGGCCAAGGCGCGCGACGCCGCAAGGCATGAGGCCGACGCCAGCCGCGCGCGCCATGGCAGAACCCGGGCCGAGCGCGGCGCCGCCGAAGCGGAAGCCGCGCGCCTGGTCCGGGTGGTGGACGGCGCCAAGCGGGAGCGCAGCGAAGAAGCGGGCGAAAAGGGAACGGACTGATGCGCAGCACTTATCTCGAAGCCAGCGTGCGCCTCTATCATCTCGACGGCGGCTCCGAAGGCGGCGCGGCCAACACCCTGTTCTACGGCCCGCTGTCCGAGGCGATGAACGTCGCCGCGCTCCAGAGCGAGGACGTGCAGGACGGCCTCTTCATCGCCACGGACAATGACGTGGTGGCTTACCTCGACCTTGTGGAAGACTGGTAGGGACGCCGTCGAAAACAAAAACGGCCCCGGCCTCCTCCTGGAGCCCGGGGCCGTTTTTCGTTCAGGGCTGCCTTTCAGCAAACCCTGGCAAACGTCCTCAGAACCGCGCTTGCAGGCCGGCCGCAAGATAGTGGTCGCCGAAATTGCCCTTCACGTCGATGCGCGGGAGGATCGGCATGGCCACGGTGCCATAGGCCCGCAAATCGTCACCGATCAGGCGCGCCCCGACGCCGAAGCCCAGCGACATCGGCAGGCGGTACATCGCCTCGACCTTGCCGAAGATCTTGGTGCCGGAATTGTCACACTTGCCGTCGGAGACCTGGTTGCCGCTGTCCTTGTTGAAGCACTGCGAATCCTGGTTGACGTAGCCGGGGTGGTCGCGGTGGTGGAAGAACACGCCGGCGGCAGGGGTAATGCTGAATCCGCCGTCCGAGATCACCGGCACGCCGAGCGCCAGTTCGCCGCCCCAGTCCCCTTCCGAGCGCGCCACATTGGCCTCGGCCGTCACTTGCGCAGCGGCAGGCGTGGCGGCGACGACGGCGCCGATCGCCAGTGCGGCGGAAAGGACAGCCTTGCTGGCGGCACCGGGGACGGAGGGACGGAATTTCATGGTAGGTCCTTGATTTGAGACATCTGCTTCTGATCCCAGAGGCCTAGGATTCCAGCGGGTCGAAACGCAAGACGGCCGGATTCGGTCCATCCCGGCCCAGGCTCTGTCCGTCCCGCCAGCCTCTACGGCGCGTTTACCAATCCATCGCCGGCCGCACGCCGCACTATCCAAAAGAGACGCGCCCGAAACGGATCGGCGCTCTTGTCCGCCGAGGCTCCAGGGCGCAAAACCGCAGCCCGCTACACCCGCGGGAGGCAGGCATGATCTTCGAGCAGATCGCGACGGGCGGCTGTCAATCCTATCTGGTGGGCTGCGAAAGCAGCCGTTCGGCAATCCTCATCGACCCCGAACAATCGCAAGTTGATCGCTATCTCGGCCTTGCCGGCCAGCTCGGGGTCCATGTTCGCTACGTGCTGGACACCCATACTCACGCCGATCATTTCTCCGCCAGCCGCGAACTGGGCAAGGCGTTCCAGGCGCCGGTGGTGATGAACCGCCTGAGCCCGGCGCCCTATGCCGAGATGCGGCTGGACGACGGGGACATGCTGATCGTGGGCAACCTGCGGCTTCGGGCCATGCATACGCCGGGCCACACCCACGATTCGATGTGCATGGTCATGGAGGACCGGGTCTTCACCGGCGACACCCTGCTGATCGGCGGCACCGGGCGAACCGACCTGCCCACCGGCGATCCCGAGGCGCTTCACGGCAGCCTCTTCGGCAAGTTGCTGGCCCTGCCGCTCGAAACCCGGGTCTATCCCGCCCACGACTACAAGGGCCGCAGCCATTCGACCATCGGCGCCGAGATCGCTGAAAATCCGCGCCTCAAGAACAGCGAGCGCGGGGAATTCGTGGCGATGATGCAGCACCTGGATCTTGCCGCGCCGACGCACCTGACCGAGGCCCTGCGCACCAACATGAACGGCGGCAGGACCGTGGCCCAGCTCCTGGCCGATGCCGCCACGCGGGTGCCGTTCGTCTCGCTGGCGGAACTGCGCGCGCGGATCGGCCGGCAGGACGGCCTGATCGTGCTCGACGTGCGCGAAAGGGACGCCTTCGAAGCCGGCCATGTTCCCGGCGCCATCCATCTGCCGCGCGGGCAACTGGAACTGAGGGTCAATGCCATGCTCACCGATCCGACGGCCCGGCTGGTCACCTGCTGCGAATTCGGCAAGATCTCCACCCTGGCCGCCGCGACCTTGCGGGAACTCGGCTTTCCGCGCGCTGCGGCTCTGGATGGCGGCATGAAGGCCTGGATCGAGGCCGGCTACGAGGTCGAACTGCCCGACTGACCCGCAACCTTGGCGCCGGCCCGATCCTCGGCGCCGGCATCAGGCCTGGAATACGACCTTGGTGCCCGCCGAAACCATCTGCGCCAGGCGCGCTGCGTCCCAGTTGGTCAGGCGCACGCAGCCATGGCTTTCGGTCTTGCCGATGTTCTTCGGTTCGGGCGTGCCGTGGATGCCGTAGTGCTCCTTGGACAAGTCCAGCCAGACGACGCCGACCGGCCCGTTCGGACCCGGCGGGAGCAGCTTGTCCTTGGCATTCTTCTTGGCATCCCAGAACAGGTCCGGGTTGAAATGATAGTCCGGATTGCGGGCCTCGCCCACGATCTTCCAGGTGCCGAGCGGCAGCGGATCGTGGCCGCTGCCGGTGGTCACCGGGAACTGCGCGATCAGCTTGTTGCCCTGATCGTAGACCCGAAGCGCCCCGTCCGACTTGTCGACCACGATGTGATCGGCCTTGGGCTGCTCGGCAGGAACGCCCAGGCTCTGCAGGGTCCTGGCCCAGCCGGTCTTGTCATCGGGAATGTCCGCCAGCGCGGCGTCGGGGATGTCCGGCACCCGGATCGTGCGTCCCGCACCCAGCACCGTGCCCGGCCCATTCAGGGCCAGCAGCGTCTCGGGCGTGGTGTGGAAGCGTTCGGCCAGCGCCTCGGACATGCTGCGATAGCCGAGATGGTCGAACTCGGCCTGTCCGGCCATGTTCTGCGGAAGGTCCGGGAAGAACGGCCCACGCGCGAAGGCCTTGGGAATGACGACATTGCGCGTGGCGCCCTGCCTGTCGGAAATGAGCGCCTGCTGCGTCGCGGGATCGAGCTTGCCGCTTACCGGCAGGCCCTGCGCTTCCTGGAACCCGCGCAAGGCCAGGCCGTAGGACCCGCCTTCGCGGCCATCGATCACGCCCGAAGAGAAGCCCTTCCGATCAAGCGCCACCTGGGCGCGCATGACGAGGCTGTCGGCCGCCTCGGTCGCGCCGCCGCCGGGGGCCGAGGCGAAGGCCATGGGATCGCCGGACTGCGCGGTACTCTTGTTGTCGCCATTACCGCCATCGCCTCCCGCGTTGCGGTCGCCCGAATGGCAGGCGGAGAGCAGGAGAACGGCGGCGAACGTCAGCGGCAGGGATCGCATCAAGCGGGCATCCTTCGATTTTTCGTTTCCCTGCTTAACGCGCGAGGGGCCTTGCGGCTTCCTGCGCCGCGCGATTTCATGCGCCATGCCGCCCGGCCTGCCCTCGCCCGATGCAGCAAGGGCACGGCGGCGATCTCTTTCCGCAACCGCCGCCCATTGTGCCGAAGGCCCGCTTGCCATACCGGCTGGCGCCATGAGCAGGCTCGATTCCTTCTTCGCGGCGGCGCTCGGCCGCATCGAGAGCGCCGGCCAGCGCCGCATCCTGCGCGCCGCGTCACTCGAAAACGGCGGCCGCGTCATGCGCGACGGGCGGGCGTTGCTCGACTTTTCCAGCAACGACTACCTCGGCCTCGCCAGGCACCCCCGCCTCGTCGAGCGGGCACGGGAATGGACGCAGGCCCATGGCACCGGCTCGGGAGCCTCGCGGCTGGTCACCGGCACCAGCGAGGCGCACCTCGCGCTCGAAAGGCGGATCGCCGGCTTCAAGCATGCCGAAGCCGCCCTGCTGTTCGCCAGCGGCTGGCAGGCCAATGCCGCCGTGATCCCCGCGCTGCTGGCCGCCGTCCCGGGCGCGGCGGTCTTCACCGACCGCCTGATTCACGCCAGCATGCACGCCGGCCTCGCCATATCCGGCACGCGCCAGCACCGTTTCCGCCACAACGACCTCGATCACCTGGAAGAGCTGCTGGCAGGCAAAGGCGCCGACGCGCCGGCGCGGCTGATCCTCACCGAGAGCGTCTTCTCGATGGACGGAGACCGCGCCGACATCGCCCGCCTTGCCGCCATCGCCGCCCGGCACGACGCCTTCCTCTTCTTGGACGAGGCCCATGCCACCGGCGTGCTCGGACCGGGCGGGGCCGGTCTCTCGGCCGAGGCGCCCGGCGGGATCGACCTGATCATGGGCACTTTCAGCAAGGCCCTGGGCGGCTTCGGCGCTTATGTCGCCGGATCGCGCGTGATGATCGACTACCTCGTCAATGCGGCGAGCGGCTTCATCTTCACGACGGCGCCGCCGCCGGCCGTGCTCGGCGCCATCGACGCCGCGCTCGACCTGGGGCCCGGCATGAACGCAGAGCGGGCCCATCTCGCGGCGCTGGGCGAGCGGCTGCGCAGCGGTCTCGCCGCGCTCGGCATCGACCATGGCGCGTCCAGCACGCAGATCGTGCCGGCCATGATCGGCGGCGAACAGGCTGCTCTCGACCTGTCCCGCGCGTTGGAAGAGCGCGGGGTTCTGGCTTCCGCGATCCGCCCGCCCACGGTGCCCCCCGGCACCAGCCGCCTGCGCCTGGCGCTGCGGGCGACTCATGCGGAAAGCGACGTCGACACCCTGCTCAACCTGATCGAGGGCTGCCGGTGAACCTGCTCTTCGTTCATGGCTGGGGCTTCGACCGCAGCTTCTGGCAACCGCTTGCCGCGCTTCTGGCGGACCTGCCGCAGGCGATCGACGATCGCGGCTATTTCGGAACGCCCGAGGCCGTCTCCTCAGGCGGGCCTTGCATCGCCGTGACTCATTCCTTCGGCACCATGCGCGTGCTCGCCGCGCCGCCTGCGGGCCTCGTCGGCGTGCTGGCGATCAACGGATTCGCCCGCTTTGCCGCCAGCCCGGACTATCCCGGCGTGCCCCCGCGCGTGATCGACCGCATGCTGCGCCGCTTCGACGAGGCCCCCCGCGCGGTGCTCTCCGAATTCCGCCGCCAGTGCGGCGGGGATGCCGACTTCGGCGAGATCGATGCCGCCCTGCTGCACGAAGACCTCTCCCGCCTGCGCCACGACGAAGCGCCATTGCCGCCGGTTCCGGTGGTCTCGCTGCAAGGCACCCGCGACCCCCTCCTGCCCGAGGCGATGCGCGCGCAAGTGTTCGAGGGCGCGGCGGTGCGCCGGGTGGACTGTGCGGACGGCGGCCATCTGCTCCCGCGCGAGGCGCCGGAATTCTGCGCGGCGGTCCTTCGCGACATGATCGGAATGCCGGCATGACCGCGCCGCGCGAACGCGTCGGCCGCGCCTTTGCCGCCGCGCCCGACTACGACGGCCATGCCCGCGTGCAGCGCGATGTGGCGCAGGACCTGGCCGCCCGCATCACCGCGCTGGACCTGCCCGAACGCCCCCGCATCCTGGAAATCGGCTGCGGCACCGGCTTCCTGACCCAGGCTCTCGCCGGGCTTGGCGGCGACTGGCTCGTCACCGATCTCGCCCCTGAAATGCTGCAACGCTGCCGCGCGCGGCTGGGCGAGGCCGTCCGCCACCGCTTCGCCGTGCTCGACGGCGAATACGGAACTCCGGAGGGCGGCCCCTTCGACCTGATCTGCTCCAGCCTGGCCGTGCAATGGTTCGACGATGCCCCGGCTGCCCTTTCCCGCATCGCGGGCTGGCTGGCGCCCGGCGGGCACCTCATGGTCTCCACGCTCGGCCCCGGCAGCTTCGCCGAGTGGCGCACGGCGCACGATCCCGAGGGGCTGGCGCCAGGAACACCGCGCTTCGCGCCCATCGCGGATTTCGGCGCCGGCGTTGCGGCCGTGGAACGCCGCGCCGAACATCACGATAGCCCGCTCGCCTTCCTCCACGCCCTCAAGGCCATCGGCGCGCAGACGGCCGAGGAAGATCACCGGCCGCTGTCGCCGGGCCAGCTCCGCCGCGTCATGGCGCGTTTCGCCCAGAATGGATGCAACGTGACTTACGAAGTCGTGACCTGCCACCTAAAGTCCCGGAATTGAGCACTTCATGATCGTAGAGCCCCTGATTTCCCGCCCCCTCACTTCCCGCCCCCTGATCGTGACCGGCACTGATACGGAGATCGGCAAGACCGTCTTCGCCGCGGCTCTGGCGGGTGCGCTCAGCGCCCACTACTGGAAGCCGGTGCAGGCCGGGCTTGAGGAAGACGGCGGCGATGGAGACCGTGTCGGGCGGCTTTCCGGCCTGCCCGCCGATCGCATCCTGCCCGAGGCCTATCGCCTTGCCACGCCCTGCTCGCCCCATCTCGCCGCCGAGATCGACGGGGTGGACATCGCCCCCGAACGTCTCGCCCTGCCGCAAGTGGAAGGCCCGCTGGTGGTCGAGGGTGCAGGCGGGGTGATGGTCCCCCTCACCCGTTCGACGACATATGCCGACCAGTTCGCCCGCTGGAATGCGCCTGTCGTGCTGGTGGCGCGCACGGTGCTGGGCACGATCAACCATTCGCTGCTCTCTATCGAGGCGCTGCGCAGCCGCGGTGTCGAAGTGCTCGGCGTGGCCTTCGTCGGCGATGCCGTGGAAGACAGCGAGGCCACCATCTGCGCCATGGGCCGGGTCCGCCGTCTGGGCCGCCTGCCTCGGCTCGACCCGCTGACGCCGGAGGCCCTCGCCCGCGCCTTCGCTGAAAACTTCAACATCGAGGATTTCACCGCATGACGTCATCGGTCTGGCATCCCTTCACTCAGCACGGCCTTCAGGAGCCGGTTCCGCTGGTCACCCATGCCGCGGGAGCGCTGCTCCACACGGCGGATGGCCGGGCGGTGGTGGATGCCGTGTCCTCGTGGTGGGTGACGACGCACGGTCATTCCCATCCGCGCATCAAGGCCGCCATCGCGGAGCAGGCGCAGAAGCTCGACCAGATCATCTTCGCCGGATGGACTCACGAGCCGGCCGAACAGGTCGCGGCGGGACTGCGCGCCATCATGCCCGAGAGCCTGACGCGGGTGTTCTTCTCCGATTCGGGATCGACCAGCGTGGAAGTGGCGCTGAAAATGGCGCTCGGTTACTGGCACTGGCGCGGCGAGGGGCGCCACCGCATCGTCGTGATGGAGAATTCCTACCACGGCGACACGATCGGCGCGATGTCGGTGGGCGAACGCGGGGTGTTCAACCAGCCTTACGCCCCGCTGCTGTTCGACGTCGGCCGCATCCCCTTCCCCGCTGCCGGCGCGGAACAGGCGACGCTCGACGCGCTCGAAGCGCTCTGCCGCCAGCCGGATACCGCCGCGCTGATCGTGGAGCCGCTGATCCTCGGCGCGGGCGGCATGCTGGTCTATTCGCCGGCGGTCCTCGCGGCGATGCACGAAATCTGCGCCCGCCACGGCGTACTGTTCATCGCCGACGAAGTGATGACCGCCTGGGGCCGCACCGGCACTCTTCTCGCGTGCGAGCAGGCGGGGATCGTCCCCGACATTCTCTGCCTATCCAAGGGCCTGACCGGCGGGGCGGTGCCGCTGGCCGTCACCATGGCGAGCGAGGCCATCTACGAAGCGCACTATTCCACCGACCGCGCGCGGATGTTCTTCCATTCCTCCAGCTATACCGCGAACCCGATCGCCTGCGCCGCCGCCGCCGCCAATCTGGAGATCTGGCGCGAGGAGCCGGTTCTCGAACGGATTGCCGCGCTGGCCGCCAAGCAGGCGGGCTGGATCGAAAAGCTCGGCCAGTTCTGCCACTTCGACAATCCCCGCAGCCTGGGCACTATCACCGCGCTGGACCTCAGGACCAGCGGCGCCAGCGGCTACATGAGCGACCTTGCCCCGCGCCTCATGGCCTTCTTCCGCGAACGCGACGTGCTGCTGAGGCCGCTCGGGAACACTGTCTATGTCATGCCGCCCTACTGCATCACCGACGATCAGCTTGCGCAAGTGTGGGATGCCATCGGCGAAGCGGTGATTTCGTTCTAAGCACCGGCCACGCTTTAAGAGCGGGCATAGGGACGATATTCCAAGGGTCCGGGGAAGCATCCCCGGGGCTTTTCCTCTACTCGTCGACGTCGAAGTGATCCGGCAAAAGTCCGGCCAGGCGCCGCCGGTGCATTTCCTCGAAAGCCGCCTCCACCCGGCGTGTATAGACCGCGGTGCGAAACAGCGGCGCCGTCAGCCGGTTGGCGGCGAGGCGATCACGCAATGATCCAAGCGCGTCCGGGTCTCGCGCAAGGACCAGCGCCGCCGCCTCGTAGGCGTCCCGGTCCGGCACCGCCAGTTCCGAAAGGCCGACGGCATGGACGAGGCTGGCCGCCACCCGCGCGGCGAACTGGCGTCCGGCCATGGTGAGGACGGGCAGGCCGCCCCAAAGCGCGTCACTGGCCGTTGTATGGGCATTGACCGCGAAAGTATCGAGAAACAGATCGGCCAGCGCCAGGCGCCCGAGGTGCTCGCCATGCGGAACGCTTTCGGCAAAGACCAGCCGCGCCGGATCGATGCCGCGCGCCGCCGCCTCTCGGCGCAGGTTCTGCTCCGCCCAGGGATTGGAGCGCAGCAACCAGAGCACGCTGCCCTCCACGGCGCCGAGCAGCCGCATCCAGATCGAGAATGCGTCCGGCCCGATCTTGTAGGTATGGTTGAAGCAGCAGAACACGAACCCGTTTTCGGGCAGTCCCCAGGCCCTGCGCCCGCGCCGGTCCGGCACGATGATGCGGCGATCGTCGTTCGCCTGATAGCTATGCGGCAGCCGCACGATCTTCTCGGTGAACCAGACCTCCTGCCCGGGCCGCAGCGAAACGGCGTCGGCGATGAAGTAGTCCATGCAGGGATGGCCCAGGGTACCCGGATAGCCCATGTAGCTCACCTGCACCGGCGCCAGCCTGCGGCCGAACAGCGCCGTGCGCGTGCCGCGCGTATAGCCCTTGAGATCGACCGCGATATCCAGCCCGTCCGCCCTCGCCCTGTCGACGACAGCGGCATCGGCCAGGTGCCCGATCTCGATGAAGGCATCGACCTGCCCCCGCAAGGATGTGCGCGCCGCATCGCCTTCGCGGCGCGGGCCATAGCTGTAGAGGCGAATATCGAAGCGGCTGCGATCGTGCTCGCGAAACAAGCCGCTCATCAGGTACATCGTCGCGTGATCGTGAAAGTCCGCCGAGAAGTATCCGATACGGATGCGTCCATCGCAGGAAGGCGGCGGATCGGGAAAGCTCTGCGGCCCCTCCGTGAATTTCACCGCCGCGCAGGCCAGCGAGCGGCGATACTGGTAGCCGGGGTCGTCCACGAAAGGCAGCGCCGCGAAAGGCTGCACCGCCGCGGCCGAAGGACTGTCCGTCAGGGCGAACTCGGCCCGGCGGCGCCAGTCGCAGATGTGCGCTTCCTCGAACAGGGCCTGCAGAAGCGCTGAGCGGTCGTCGGGAACGAGCGTCCAGGCCTTGCGGAAAGCCGCGATGGCGTCCGGCAACGCGCCCTTCAGCACCAGCGCCTTGCCGCGATTGACCATCGCCTGCGTACCGGCAGGCTCGGCCTCCAAGGCACGGTCGTAGGCAGCGAGAGCCTCGTCCAGGCGGTCCATCAGCAGCAGTTCCCCGCCCATGTTGTTCCAGGCCAGGGCATGACCCGGCCGCAGCGCGACCGCACGGCGATAGGCGGCGACCGCCTCTTCCCGCGCCCCGCGCTTCGCAAGCAGGTTGCCCAGATTGTAGTGTGCCTCGGTATAGCCGGGATCGAGCGCCACCGTCCGCGCCAGTTCCTCTTCGGCCTCGTCCCACCGCGCCTGCGCGTCGAACAGATTCGCCAGGTTGAAGCGCGCATCGGCATAGTCCGGGTGGCGCGCGATCACCGCGCGGTAGATTTCTTCCGCCTCGGCCGACCGATTCTGGCGGCGCAGCGTCACGGCCAGGTTGTTGCGGCAGGCGGCGGCATCCGGGTCCAGTGCTATGGCGCGCCGAAAAGCGGCTTCGGCCTCGGGCAGGATACCCAGCGCCAGCAGCGCCGCGCCTTGCAGGTTGTGGACGGTGAAGCTCTGCGGAAAGACGCCTGCCAGTCGGGCGCCCTCCCTGGCGGCTTCGTCCATGCGGTCGGAACGATAGGCGGAGACCATCGCCGCGAGTTCGCAGGGGGCCGGGTCAGCTTGCGCCGCATCCAGCGCGTGAAGCGCCGCGCGTGCCCGACCGTTGCGTGGAAACCGATCCAGCGCCTCGCGGTAGAGCGCGCGGGCGGTCTCGGTCTCGCCCCGCCTGGCCGCGCCTTTGGCCTTGATCAGCAGTGCTTCCAATCCGCCCACGTTTCCCTCCGCCGATTGCAGCGGACGGGGTTAGGCGAACAGGGTTCACGCCGGATAAGCGCGCGATTAGGGACATCCACCTGGTGTGGATGGTCGCGATCTGGAATGTCTGGATTTCCACCGAAGGAAAACTGGAGCGGGCGAAGGGATTCGAACCCTCGACCCCAACCTTGGCAAGGTTGTGCTCTACCCCTGAGCTACGCCCGCTCTGGCGTTTGGAGACTTCCGGCTAACCGGAAATCCCTATGTGAACTGGAGCGGGCGAAGGGATTCGAACCCTCGACCCCAACCTTGGCAAGGTTGTGCTCTACCCCTGAGCTACGCCCGCTCTGACGTTCAAGACCTGCTGGAGTAACCGGCAGGTCCGGGGTGGAGGCGCGCCACTAGCAGTGCCTTTTGAGGGCCGCAAGAGGAAAATCGAAAGAATTTTCAGAAGCCCCGCAGAACCACACCTAACTGGACATGAACCCTTCACAAATCCGTCCCGAAGGACGATCTAGGGTGCCATTCGTTTTTCACGGGAGCACGTATCTTGGCCAGCATGGGTCTCAACCTCGACGAACAGAAAGCGGTCGACCGGTTCCGCAAGACGGTAGCCGAACCGTCGATGACGCAGTTGGTGATCCTCGATTTCTGGGCCGAATGGTGCGGCCCCTGCAAGGCGCTGACGCCGGTGCTGGAGAAGGTCGCCGCGGAATATGCCGACAAGGGCGTGATCCTTGCCAAAGTGAACGTCGATGAAGAGCAGTTCATCGCCTCGCAGTTCCAGGTGCGCTCGATCCCCACGGTCTATGCGATTTTCCAGGGGCAGCCGGTGGCAGACCTCACCAATGCCCGCACCGAATCGCAGCTCAAGCAGACGCTGGACCAGCTTCTGACCCAGCTTCCCATCCAGCCGGACGGCGCGGAGCCGCAGCAGGATCTCGCGCCGCTGATCGCCATGGGCGAGGAAGCCCTGGCCGGAGGCGACGGCGAACGCGCTGCCGCCATCTTCATGCAGATCCTCGAAATGGCACCGGACAATGGCGAAGTGCTCGCCGGGTTCGTGCGGGCACTGGTGCTCGCCGGTCGCCTTGACGAGGCCGAGCAGGTTCTCGCCAGCCTCGAACCGGAACTGGCGGCCGACCCGCAAGTCGAACGCGCCCGCACTGCGCTTGCCCTTGCCAAGGACAAGCCCGAGGACAGCGAACTCGCCGCCCTGCGCGCTGCCGCCGCCGAGCGCCCGGCCGACATGGAAGCGCAGCTTGCGTTCGCCAACGCCGCCTTCGCCGCGGGTGAGCGCGACGCGGCCGCCGATACGCTGCTGCGCATGGTCGCTGCCGACCGCGAATGGAACGAAGGTGCCGCGCGCGCCAAGCTGCTCCAGATCTTCGATGTCACCGGCCTCGAAGATCCCTGGGTTTCCGCCACCCGCCGCAAGCTCTCCACCGTGCTGTTCGGCTGACGGTGGCGCGAATCACCATCTTTCCGCTCCCGGGAGCGGTGCTCTATCCGGGGCTGCAATTGCCGCTCCATATCTTCGAGCCCCGCTACCGGGCGATGGTGAGCGACGCCCTGGCGCGAGATCGCCGCATCGGCATGATCCAGCCGCAGCGCCCGGCCGAAGGCGCCCCGCTGTTTTCAGTGGGCTGCCTTGGCCGCATCGGCGATGTCGAGGCACTGGAAGACGGCCGCTTCAATATCGTGCTCACCGGCGAATCGCGTTTTCGCCTGCTGCGCGAACTGGATGTGCCGACCCCGTTCCGCCAGGTCGAAGCCGAACTCCTTGCGGAACGCGACGACGAAGTGCTCGCCCCGATCGAGCGCGCCAGCTTCGAGCGGGAAGCCAAGCGCTTCGCAGATGCCCAGGGCTATGCGGTGGACTGGGACCAGGTCGGGCGGCTCGACGATCAGTCGCTGATCAACGGCGTCTCGCAGATCGCGCCTTTCGATGCCGCGGCCAAGCAGGCCCTGCTGGAGGCGGAAACCCTGCCGCTCCGCTGCGAACTGCTGGTGCAACTGATGCAGTTCTTCGGCCGCCACTCGGACGACGATGACGCCGTGACCCTGCAGTAGGGGTTAAAGCAGCGCCCACGCGTCCCGGTTCTGCCTGCCCCCGGCGATCGGCCCCGCTCGAAAGCGTGCCCTAGCGCTTGTCTTTACCGGGTAACCTGGCCTGACTCTCCAGCACGCGGGAGCGCATGTAGAGTTCGTCCGCTTCGCGCGGCGACATACCGTCGCTGCCGTAGCGTTCCGCCAGGGAGCCGATCTGCCGCTGTTCCTTGCGCAGACCCTTGGCTTCCTGCTTCGAGAGACGACCCGACTCCCGCCCCTCGCGAATGGCCTGGTCCGCCTTGCGCAAGTCTATGCGGTAACTAGCCTCGTCGGCGGTCTGCCGGGCCGCGTCAGGGGAGGCGGTGCCGGGCCTCGGCGCCGGGGGACCGACGATCTGCGCCTCGGCAATGGACGCGGCCAGAAGCAGCGCTCCAGCGAAACCGGCAGACAGCAAGCGGAGCATCGCACCCTCCTTTTGCGGCAGAGAAGGGCAAGACTGCCCTCAGGCGCTGAACCCGCGATGAATTCGCCTTATTGCAGTAGGACCGTCTTCACCCCGTCGATCACATATTGCGCCGCCAGCGCCGCCAGCAGCACGCCCAGCAGCCGCGTGATGACGGCTTCGACTTTGTCTCCCAGCACCCGCATGAGCGGTCCGGCAGCGGCCAGGGCGGCGAAGCTCAGCAGCATGACCGCCACCATGGCGGCCAGGATCGCCATGGTCTGCTCCGCCCCGTGCGCGCGGGACGTGAGCAGCATGATCGTCGCGATCGATCCCGGCCCGGCCAGCATCGGCATGGCCATCGGGAAGACCGAGACGTCGTCGATCTCAGGCGTCTCGGCATTGTGAGCGATGATCTTCTCGGCCCGCTCCTCGCGGCGCTGGGTGCGCTTTTCGAAGACCATGTCGATGGCGATCATGAACAGCATGATGCCGCCGGCGATGCGGAAAGCGTTCAGCTCGATGTGGAGCGCGCCGAGCAGGCGGGCGCCGAACAGCGCGAAGACCACCAGGATGGCGCTGGCGATCATGCAGGCGCGTGCCGCCATGGAGATCGCCTGCGAACGGCTGGCGTCGGCCGAAAGTCCCGCATAGATCGGCGCGCAGCCGGGGGGATCGATCACCACGAAGAGCGTGACGAAGGCACTGAGGAAGACTTCATACATGCCGTTCGTTGCCCCTAGTTCCGGTCTTTCGGCGCGGCCACTTCGCTGCGCAGCACTTCGGTCATCGCCCCGTTCTTCTTCATCGATACGGCCAGCCAGCGCGAGTGATCGGCTTCGACATGGTAACGCCACGTCAAGGTGCCGTCCTTCGAGCGCCCCCGGCCGTCCATGCCGGGCGCGGTCTTTTCGCGGTCCCGCTCGACCAGCAGCTCGTCGCCCGGTCCGCCGGCACAATCGGCAACGGATGCCGAGAGCATTTCCGGTTCCTTGAGCGGCTGCGCAAGCGCATCCCCCTGGTCGAGAACCCAGCGATAGTCGCCTTTCTTGCGCTGCTGCCAGATCGTCGTGAAATAGCCCACCGTGCCATCGGGCTGCTGCCAGGCGCCCTTGGTCACGCCCATGGTGCCGTCGCAGCTCATCCAGACCTGATGGGCCTGCCACTGCACCGGCGCCGCCGGCTCCTTGCGGCCGCTGAGCCATTCCTTGGCGCGGACCGGTTCCGGCACGAACATCACCGCTTCATCGTCGGCGAATTCGTCGAAGGCCTTCCATTGGCCCTTCTCGCGCGCCGTTCGCGCGAAAGCGATTTCGGCGGCGACAAGGGCGCTGGGATTGGCCGTGCCGTTACCCGGCGCATATTCCGGTCGGCGCCGGGCATCGGCCGGGCCGGCGGCCAGCGCGAAGAGCGCCAGCCCGCCGGCGACAGCGGCCAGGACCCGGGCCGGCGGCCGGTTCAAAGGGCGCTCTCGTCCAGCGCCAGGCCCGCGCTGCGGTGCGCGGCGACGATCGTGTTGCGCAGCAGGACGGCAATGGTCATCGGACCGACCCCGCCGGGAACCGGGGTGATCGCTCCAGCAACCTCGGCCGCCGAAGCGAAGTCCACATCGCCCACCAGCCGGGTCTTGCCTTCCTCGGCACCCTGGTCGGTACGGGGAACGCGGTTGATACCCACGTCGATCACGGTGGCGCCGGGCTTGATCCAGTCGCCCTTGACCATCTCGGGACGGCCGACCGCCGCCACCACGATGTCGGCCCGGCGCACCACATCGGCCAGATCCTTCGTGCGGCTATGCGCCACGGTGACGGTGCAGCTTTCCGCGATCAGCAACTGCGCCATCGGCTTGCCGACGATGTTGGAGCGACCGATCACCACGGCATCCAGGCCCGAAAGCGAGCCGAGCCGGTCCTTCAGCAGCATCACGCAGCCCAGCGGCGTGCAAGGCACGAAGCCCGGCAGCCCGGTGGCGAGACGCCCGACATTGACGACGTGGAAACCGTCCACGTCCTTGTCGGGATTGATCGTGGCAATGACCTTTTGCTCGTTCATGTGCGCGGGCAGCGGCAGCTGGACGAGGATGCCGTCCACCGCCGGATCGGCATTGAGCTGCTCGACCACGGCCAGCAGGTCGGCCTCGGACGCGTCTGCAGGCAGCTTGTGCTCGAAGCTTTCCATGCCCGCCGCCACGGTCTGCTTGCCCTTGTTGCGGACATAGACCTGGCTGGCCGGGTCTTCGCCCACCAGCACGACCGCGAGGCCCGCCTTGCGGCCGGCCTTAGCCTCGAAATCGGCCGCGACGGCGGCGATGCGGGTGCGCAGGCCCTCGGCGAAAGCCTTGCCGTCGATGATTCTGGTGTCTGCGCTCATATCAGGCGTACGCCATCGGCTGGAGGATCATGATGAGGACGTTGAGACCGATGATCAGCACCATCGGCGAAAAGTCGATCCCGCCGGTATTGGGCATGATGCGCCGGATCGGGCTGAGGATCGGATCGAGCAGCGCATTGAGCGCGCGCCAGATCGCCTCGACGAACCGATTGTGCAGGTTGACCACGTTGAAGGCGATCAGCAGGCCCAGCACGAACTGCACGAGCACGAGGGTCGTCAGGATCTGGACGAGGTAGATAAGGGCGTTGATCACACCGCCGAGCATGGGCGTGGGGCCTTTCTGAGGAATGGAGCGTCCGCCTGATAGCCGAGGCGGGGGGCGGGGAGCAAGCGCAGGAGAGGACCGGAAGGTCCGAGCAATGCTCGGTTACAGAGCAAGGGGCCGAAAGCCCGGCGAACCCCGCCTGCCGCGGCCTCTCGGCCGGGCGCCTGCGGGATTTGCTGCGAGAGATTACCGGGTGACGGTCGACATCCGTTCGATGCGCCAGTTGAGCTGTTGCTCGCTGGCACCCGGCAAGTCGTTGATACGGCGCAGCACGATGCTGCCGCGGCGCGAGGGGCGGCCATCTGCGAAGTCCAGCACCACCGGCGCCTCGTAATAGAGCGTACCGGCGGCATTGCTGCTGTCGCCGCGGCCCAGCGCGATGCGCGGGCCGGCATCGCCGCCGAATTCCTCGGCCAGGCGGCTGGGCGTCATCTGCGCATCGAGCGTCCAGGCCTTGGCGGCATCGTCCCAGTCGCCGATGCGCAGGGCATTGACGTAGTAGCGCAGGAGACGTTCGGGATCGCGGCGTTCGCCCAGCGCGGTCTGGTCGAGCTGGGCTGCAAGGCCATTGGTGGCCGCTGCGGTGGCATCGCCGGAAGGTTCTTCGCTGGCAGCGATCGCCTCGCTCGCAGCGCTGGTCGGATCGCTGCTGGATTCGGCCACCGGCTCGCCATTGCAGGCCGCAAGCAGGAGGGTGATGGCCGAAACGGCGCCGGCGATGACGAGGGTATTACGCATGTGGCTCGAAGTGCCTTTCAGCCCGATAGTTCCTCTTTGCAGTTCTGGCCCAACCTGAACAGACCGAACCTGAACAGTTTTGGGCCTGAACAGATTTGAGCCGGAGCGAAATCAGCCTGCGCGGATCAGCGTTCCGGCGCCTTCCTGCGTGAATATTTCCAGCAGCATGGCATGCGAAACCCGCCCGTCAAGCACGACAGCCGCCTCGCAGCCGGCCTCGACCGCGTGGATGCAGGTTTCCAGCTTGGGGATCATGCCGCCGGAAATGGTGCCGTTGCGCTGCAGGTGGACAATGTCGGCCGGGGTCAGGTCGGTCAGCAGCTCGCCCTGCTTGTCGAGCACGCCGCGCACGTCGGTGAGCAGGAACAGGCGCGAGGCCCCCAGCGCTGCAGCCACGGCACCGGCCATGGTGTCGGCATTGATATTGTAGGTCTGCCCGTCTTCGCCCGGGGCGATCGGCGCGATCACCGGGATCATGCCGGCCGAGGAAATCGTCTCGATCACGCTGATGTCGATATGGGCCGGTTCGCCCACGAAGCCGAGGTCGACGACACGCTCGATATTGCTGTCGGGGTCCTTGGCGGTGCGCTGCACCTTGCTGGCGGTGACGAGGCCGCCGTCCTTGCCGGAAATGCCCATGGCCTTGCCGCCGGCCTGCGCGATCCAGCCGACGATTTCCTTGTTGATCACGCCCGAGAGGACCATTTCGGCCACTTGCGCGGTCTGCTTGTCCGTGACGCGAAGCCCGTCGACGAAGCGCGATTCCACGCCCATGGTCTTGAGCATGGCGCCGATCTGCGGGCCGCCGCCGTGGACGACCACCGGGTTGATCCCCACCGCCTTGAGCAGGACCACGTCTTCCGCGAAATCGCGCGCCAGTTCGGGGTCGCCCATGGCATGGCCGCCGTACTTCACGACGAACGTGCGACCGGCATAACGCTGCAGGTAGGGCAGCGCATCGACGAGCGTCTCGGCTTTCGAGAGCATGGCGGGATCGTGCGGAATCGGCATGGGCCGCTATTAGACCCCTGCGTCAGGAATTAAACCCCAATTTCGGGGAAAAACGACCGATTATTTCGCTCCCGCCCCGTCGGTTGCCTGTCCGACCTTACGGCCGTGCAAAACGGGCTCTCGCCCGCCTCGTTCCCCCAACAACGACTTGCGCCGCTGCTGACAGAATGCGCCCGAAGCGGATTTCAGGTCAGACGCCGTCCAGCTTGCGGCCCAGCTTCACGAAGAGCCAGATGAACGGGGGCACCATGATCGTCGAGAGCACCAGCTTGGCGATGATCTGCCCGCCCATGATGTCCCAGATCGGCAGGACCCCGGCGAAGGAGATCGTGATGAAGATCAGCGTGTCCACCACTTGCGACAGCAAGCTCGCGATCCAGGCGCGCATCATCAGCATACGCCCTTCGCGACCGGCCGAAAGGCGCGAGAACACGGTGACGTTCAGCGTCTGCGACACGCCGTAGGACACCAGCCCGGCAAACTGCATGCGCGCGCCCTGCCCCAGGAGGCGGGCATAGGCTTCCTGATCGTCCCAGAACGGGGCAGCCGGGACGACGTGGATCACCAGCGTAAGCAGCGTCATCGACACGATCAGCGGGATGAAGCCGAACCGGACCAGCCGGTTGGCGACTGCCGTGCCGTGCAATTCGGCCACCGCACTCGACAGCACCACCAGCAGCAGAAACGCGAAAATCCCCGATTCGACGGCCAGGTCGCCGAAGACCGGCCAATGTCCGAGATAGGCGATCTTGATGCCCAGAACGCCCGCCAGGACGACCAGTCCGCCATAGAGCGTGGAGAACACGAACATCGAGCGGGGAATGGCGATGGCGCGGGATTGCGCGCTTGCAGGGGCTTGCGGTTCCATGACGATGCTCTAACGGGCGCGGAACAATTGCACTAGCCGTCATGGATGCGCGCCTCTAGGTTTGCGCACAGATTCAGCACGTATTTTCGGAGAAACGGGGACGATGCACGTCGCCTACAGTCTGCTCGGCATCGTTCTCATCATGGCCGTCGCCTTTCTGCTCTCCACCAACCGCCGGGCGATCCGTCTGCGCGTGGTGGGCGCGGCCTTCGCGCTGCAGGCGGGCCTGGCGGCGCTCGTGCTCTACGTTCCTTTCGGCAAGGACCTGCTTGGCGGCGCGGCGGCCGGCGTCGAAAGCCTGCTCGGCTATGCCCACGCGGGCGTCGACTTCCTGTTCGGCCCGCTCGCCAGCCCCGAGATCGGCGGCCACAGCTTCGCCATCTCGGCCCTGCCGGTAATCATCTTCTTCGCCTCGCTGATCTCGATCCTCTATTATCTCAAGATCATGCCGCTGGTGGTGCGCTGGATCGGCGGCGGGCTGGAGAAGCTGACCGGCATCAGCAAGGTGGAGAGCCTCTGCGCGGCCTCGAACATCTTCGTCGGGCAGAGCGAAGCTCCCTTGGTGATCCGCCCCTACCTGGCCAATCTCAATCCCTCGCAGCTGTTCTGCGTGATGAGCGTCGGCCTGGCCGGCGTGGCCGGCACGATCCTGGCCGCCTATGCCTCGATGGGCATCCGTATCGACTACCTGGTCGCCGCCGCCTTCATGTCGGCGCCGGGCGGCATCTTCATGGCCAAGATGATCATGCCCGATCCCCGCCCCGGACAGGTCCAGACCATCGCGGGCGAAGAGCTTGCCGTTCACGAGAGCACCCTGCCCCCCGCCGGTGCCGCTGCCGCCGCGCTCAACCGCGCCGACGTGACCCACTTGCCCGGCGTCCACGTCGATGAGCCGGAAGCGCTCGAGCACGAGGAAGAAAAGCCCGCCAACATCATCATGGCCGCCTCGCAAGGCGCCCAGACCGGCGTGAAGCTGGCCGTGGCCGTCGGCGCCATGGTGCTGGCCTTCGTGGCGCTGATCGCGCTGGCCAACGGCCTTGTCGGCTGGATCGGCGGGCTGTTCGGCTTCAGCGGCGTGACCTTCCAGGGCCTGCTCGGCTACATCTTCGCGCCGGTATTCTACCTGCTCGCCGTGCCGGACTGGAACGAGGCCATGCAGGCCGGCAGCCTGTTCGGCAGCAAGATCGTACTCAACGAATTCGTCGCCTTCATCGACCTCGGCCAGATGACGGCGCTCAGCCCGCGCACCGTGGCCGTCGTCACCTTCGCGCTTTGCGGCTTCGCGAACTTCTCCTCTATCGCCATCCAGATGGCCGTCACCGGCAGCCTCGCCCCCAATCAGCGCCCGATCATCGCCCGGCTCGGCGTGCGCGCGCTCTGCGCAGGCAGCCTCTCGAACCTGATGAGCGCGGCACTGGCCGGCCTGTTCCTCGGCCTGAGCTGAGAGTTTTTGTCCGGGCTCACGCCCGGAAGCGGCACCGGCCCACGCCCCCACCCGACCTCCCATCAGGATATACGAGTGGGAGGTCGGGTGGGGGCGTGGGCCGGTGCCGCGAGCCATTCGCGGAGGCGAATGGCGTACCAAACAATTGCCTCCAGCCGCGCGGCGCCTATATCGGGGGGCATGACCATGACCGATCCGCGCTCGCTCCTCTATCGCCAGCTTTCGCCCGAGGACGCCCAGGCCCTCGCCGCCGAGACCTTGCGCAATTGCGAAGACGGCGAACTCTACATGCAGTTCATGGCCACCGAGGCCTTCGGCTTCGATGACGGCCGCCTGAAAACCGCCGACTATTCGCGCGATGCGGGCTTCGGCCTGCGCGGCGTCACAGGCGAGATGACCGGCTTCGCCCACGCCAACGAGATTTCCCCCGCCGCCATCCGCCGCGCAGGCGAGACGCTGCAATTGCTGGACCCGGCAGGCGCCGTGCGCGCCGCGCCGCCGCAGAAGAGCAACCGCCACCTCTATACCCATGTCTCGCCGCTCGACCTTGTGCCGTTCGAGGAAAAGGTGAAGCTGCTGGAGACCATCGACGCCGCCGCGCGCGCACGCGATCCCCGCGTTTCGCAAGTCAGTGCCAGTCTCACCGGCCAGTGGTCGGTCATCGAAATCGTCCGTCCCGACGGCTTCATCGCCACCGACGTGCGCCCGCTGGTGCGCCTCAGCGTCTCGATCGTCGCGGAAAGCAACGGCCGCCGCGAAACCGGCTCCTTCGGCATGGGCGGCCGCCATCTCTACGACGCGCTGTTCGACCCGGCCAACTGGAACCGCGCCATCGATACCGCGCTGAACCAGGCGCTGGTCAACCTTGAAAGCGTCGACGCCCCGGCGGGCGAGATGACCGTGCTGCTCGCACCCGGCTGGCCCGGCGTGATCCTCCACGAAGCCGTCGGCCACGGCCTGGAGGGCGACTTCAACCGCAAGGGCACCTCGGCCTTCGCGGGCCGCATCGGCGAGCGCGTGGCCGCACCCGGCGTCACCATCGTCGATGACGGTTCGATCGCCGACCGCCGTGGTTCGCTCTCGATCGACGACGAAGGCACGCCCACGCAGGAGACGGTGCTGATCGAGGACGGCATTCTCAAGGGCTACATGCAGGACCGCATGAACGCGCGCCTGATGGGCGTCGATCCCACCGGCAACGGCCGCCGCGAGAACTACGCCCACGCCCCGCAAGTCCGCATGACCAATACTTTCATGAAGGCCGGCAACGACGATCCCGCCGAACTGCTGTCGCGCATGAAGAACGGCATCTTCGTGAAATCGATGGGCGGCGGCCAGGTCGACATCGTTTCGGGCAAGTTCGTGTTCTCGTGCAACGAGGCCTACAAAGTGGAGAACGGCAAGCTCGGCGCGCCGATCAAGGGCGCCACGCTGATCGGCGACGGCCCCTCGGTGCTGACCCGTGTCACCGGCATCGGCAATGACCTCGAACTCGACCGCGGCGTCGGCGTCTGCGGCAAGGGCGGCCAGAGCGTGCCGGCGGGCGTCGGCCAGCCCACCCTGCTCATCGAGGGCATCACCGTGGGCGGTACGGCGTAACCGCCGTACATACCTGTCGTCCTAAGGAAATCCCCGGGTTTACGCCTGCCAGGCTTCAGCCCATGTTCAGACGAAACGTGGCATAAGCGCGATCTAGGGTTGGGAAAGTGAGGTAGAGACCATGTCACTGAAGCATGTCGTCGGCGCCACGCTGATCGCGGCCAGCCTGCTGGCCGCGCCCACCGTGTTCGCACGAGAAAAACTGACCGGCGAACAGCAACTCGCCAAGATCCTCGATGGCCGTGTCGCCGGAAAACCGGTGACGTGCATCCCGCTGAACCAGGCGCAAAGCACGCAGATCATCGACAAGACCGCGATCGTCTACCGCGTGGGCAGCACCTATTACGTGAATCGCCCCACCAACGCCGATCGGCTCGATTCGGACAATATCCTGGTGACGAAGCTCTATTCGAGCCAGCTCTGCCGTCTCGACACAGTGCAATTGCGCGATCGGACCACGCCCAGCATGTGGAACGGTTTCGTCGGCCTTCAGGACTTCGTGCCTTATACGAAGCCGAAAACCACGTCTGCCAAGTAACCGAAAAGAGAAGTTCCGCGAAATGGGCGGCTGCGGAAACGTCCGTGGCCGCCTGATGCGTCTTGGAGCGGGCACCTGACGCGCCGGACCATCTCGATCTGGATTCTCGGCCTGCTCTATGGCGCGGCGGGAATTCTGCACCTCGCGCTGCCCGGACCGTTCGTCGCCATCGTTCCGCCTTGGGTGCCCGCCCCGGCCCTGGTAGTCGTCCTCACCGGAATTGCCGAGATCCTGGGTGCAATCGGCATGCTGCAACCGGTTTCGCCCGCGCTGCGCCAGGCTGCTGGCTGGGGCCTTGCCGCCTATGCCCTCTGCGTCTGGCCCGCCAACTTGCAGCATATGCTGATCGACCTCGCCCACCCCGGTCGCGGCCTGCCCCTCGCTTACCATGTCCCGCGCCTTGCCCTGCAGCCGGTGCTGATCTGGTGGCCACTGTGGGCCGGGGGCGTGACGGACTGGCCCTGGCGGCGGCGCTGACCTAATCTTCCGCTCCCGCCTTGCCGCGCCCATCCCAGGAGACTCGCTTCATGGCGCTCGCCCGAAGCACAATGCCCTCGCCCATCGGCGAACTCACCCTGATCGCCAGCGACGCCGGCCTCGTCGCCGTGCTCTGGGAGAACGACAACCCGGCCCGCGTCCGCCTGGAAGCGACCGAGGATGCCCACGACCATCCCGTCATCACGGCGGCCAAGGCCCAACTCGGCGACTATTTTGCGGGCGAACGGGAAGTGTTCGACCTCCCGCTCGATTTCCGCGGCACGGATTTCCAGAAAAGCGTCTGGGCCCAACTGCTCGCGATACCATTCGGCGAGACGCGCAGTTACGGCCAGATCGCATCCGCGCTTGGAAATCCGGGAGGCAGCCGGGCGGTAGGCGCGGCGAACGGCCGCAACCCGATCTCGATCATCGCCCCGTGCCACCGCGTCGTCGGCGCCAACGGCACCCTCACCGGTTTCGCCGGCGGCCTTGAGGCCAAAGCCTTCCTGCTGAGACTGGAAGGCCCCCGCACCCTGCTCTGAAACGAAAAGGGCCGGCACCCTGCAGGATACCGGCCCTTCGAACCTCAGCGCTTTCGCGCGATCATTCCCACTCGATCGTGCCGGGCGGCTTCGAGGTGTAGTCGTAGACGACGCGGTTGATGCCCTTCACCTCGTTGATTATGCGGGTGGCCACGCGCGAGAGGAAGGCGGAGTCGAACGGGTAGATGTCCGCGGTCATGCCGTCGGTCGAGGTGACCGCGCGCAGGGCGCAGACGTTGTCGTACGTGCGGCCGTCACCCATTACACCCACGGTCTTGACCGGCAGCAGCACCGCGAAGGCCTGCCAGATCGCGTCGTAGAGACCCGCGTTGCGGATTTCCTCAAGGTAGATCGCATCGGCCTTGCGCAGGATGTCGCAGCGTTCGCGCGTCACTTCGCCGGGAATGCGGATCGCCAGGCCCGGCCCGGGGAACGGATGGCGACCGACGAAGATGTCGGGCAGGCCCAGTTCGCGGCCCAGCACGCGGACTTCGTCCTTGAACAGTTCGCGCAGCGGCTCGACGAGCTTCATGTTCATGCGCTCGGGCAGGCCGCCGACGTTGTGGTGGCTCTTGATCGTCACCGAAGGGCCGCCGGTGAACGAGACCGATTCGATCACGTCCGGATAGAGCGTGCCCTGCGCCAGGAACTCGGCGCCGCCGATCTTCTTCGCTTCGTCCTCGAAGACGTCGATGAAGGTCTTGCCGATGAACTTGCGCTTGGCCTCGGGGTCGGTCACGCCGGCCAGGCCGTTCAGGAACAACGTCGAGGCATCGACGTGGACCAGCGGGATATTGTAGTGGCCGCGGAACAGGCTGACGACCTGCTCGGCCTCACCCATGCGCAGGATGCCGCCGTCAACGAAGACGCAGGTCAGCTGGTCGCCGATCGCCTCATGGATCAGCAGCGCCGCAACCGCCGAATCGACGCCGCCCGAAAGGCCGCAGATCACGCGCTTGTCACCGACCTGGGCGCGGATTTCGTCGATCTTGGTCTTGCGGAATTCCGCCATGGTCCAGTCGCCGGCAAGGCCGCAGACGTGGCGCACGAAGTTCTTCAGCAGCTTGCCGCCGTCGGGCGTGTGCACGACTTCGGGGTGGAACTGCATCGCGTAGATGCGCTTCTCGTCGTTGGCGATCACCGCGAAAGGCGCGCCTTCGCTCGAGGCGACCGGGCGGAAGCCGGGGGCCAGGCTGGTCACCTTGTCGCCGTGGCTCATCCACACCTGGTGCTTTTCGCCCTTGGACCACAGCCCATCGAACAGCGCGCAGTCGTCACCGATCTCGATGAAGGCGCGGCCGAATTCGCCCGAATCGCCGGAAAGCACTTCGCCGCCAAGCTGGTGCATCAGCGACTGCTGGCCGTAGCAGATGCCCAGCATCGGCAGGCCGCTTTCGAGAATCTCGTCCGGAATGCGCGGTCCGTTGTCATCGAGCACCGAGGCCGGCGAGCCCGAGAGAATGACGCCTGCCGGTTTCATGCGGGCGAAAGCTTCCTTCGCGGCATTGAAAGGGGCGATCTCGGAATAGACGCCGGCTTCGCGCACGCGGCGGGCGATAAGCTGGGTCACCTGACTGCCGAAGTCGACGATCAGGATGGAATCGGACGGCTGTGAAGTCTGGCCAGAAGTCTGATTAGTCATGGGCGGCCACTATAGCGGGACAGTGCAGGTGTCCAGTATCCGCGGGCGCCCCCGCGCCATTTTGACCCATCCGCTCGCCGCCGCACGCAATTGCAAAACATGCAAGCAATATTGTTTCTTTCGACGTTGTGAAAATTCCAAGAACGCCTATCTCGCACCTGCAGCATGACGACGAGAAGCGCCATGCATGCGACAAAAAACAGAACAAGAAGTTTGCAGGAGCAATTCCATGACCATCGTCGAAAAGACGTTCGGTTTCGCTGCAGCGCTGGGTGTGAGCGCTCTGGCATTTGCCGTCACCCTCATCTGAGGCCGGCATTTCCGACAAGACAGAAGGGCGGCCCATGTGGCCGCCTTTTTTGTTGCCTGCCCAGCAGGGGCGCCTTCCGTCTCTCGTGAGCGGGGTGCAACTTTTCGCAACTCAGCGCTGTCTGGCGGCGGAGCGGCGCAAGCGGCTCCGTCTCTTGTGGAAAAGCCCCGAGGCGGACCCGGTTTTGCTTGGGTTTGCGCCCGTCAAACCCTATATGCTCGCCATGGCAAGCACCGAAGATAACACGCCCGCGACCGCAGCCGCCGATGCCAACGTTTCCGACAGCGGCAAGAACCAGAACAGCTACGGCGCGGATTCGATCAAGGTCCTCAAGGGACTCGACGCGGTCCGCAAGCGTCCGGGCATGTACATCGGCGATACCGACGATGGCTCGGGCCTGCACCACATGGTCTTCGAAGTTTCGGACAATGCCATCGACGAGGCACTGGCAGGTCATTGCGACCTCGTGCTGATCGAACTCAACGCCGACGGATCGGTGTCGGTGGAAGATAACGGCCGTGGCATTCCCACCGGCATTCATGCCGAGGAAGGCGTCTCGGCTGCCGAAGTCATCATGACCCAGCTTCACGCGGGCGGTAAATTCGAGAACACCTCCGACGACAACGCCTACAAGGTCTCCGGCGGCCTGCACGGCGTCGGCGTCTCGGTGGTCAACGCCCTGTCCGAATGGCTGGAACTCACGATCTGGCGCGAGGGCCAGGAACATTGGATGAAGTTCGCCCATGGCGACGCCGTGGCCCCGCTGGAAGTGCGCGGCGTGGCCCCCAAGGTCAGCGACAATCCGGACGACAACGGCTTCAAGAAGGGCACGCGCGTGACCTTCCTGGCCTCGACCGACACGTTCAAGAACGTCACCGAATTCGATTTCGACAAGCTGGAGCACCGCTACCGCGAGCTGGCCTTCCTCAATTCCGGCGTGCGCATCAAGCTGCGCGACAACCGCCATGAGGAAGCGATCGAGCACGACCTCTATTACGAGGGCGGCATCGGCGCTTTCGTGAAGTATCTCGATCGCAACAAGCAGGCGCTGATGCCCGAACCGATTGCCATCGGCGCGGACAAGGACGGCATCGGCATGGAAGTCGCTCTGGAATGGAACGATTCCTACTACGAGAACGTGCTCTGCTTCACCAACAACATCCCGCAGCGTGACGGCGGCACCCACCTTGCCGCGTTCCGCGCCGCACTGACGCGCACGCTCAACGGCTACGCAGAGCGTTCGGGCCTGCTCAAGAAGGAAAAGGTCTCGCTATCGGGCGAGGATATGCGCGAAGGCCTGACCGCGATCGTTTCGGTCAAGCTGCCCGATCCCAAGTTCTCGTCGCAGACCAAGGACAAGCTGGTCAGCTCGGAAGTGCGCCAGCCGCTCGAAGCGCTCATGGCCGACAAGATGAGCGAATGGCTGGAGGAAAACCCAGGCCACGCCAAGACCATCATCCAGAAGGTGGTAGACGCCGCCGCCGCGCGCGAAGCCGCCAAGCGCGCCCGCGAACTCACGCGCCGCAAGGGCGCGATGGACATCGCCTCCTTGCCGGGCAAGCTGGCCGACTGCCAGGAGCGCGATCCCAGCAAGTGCGAACTGTTCCTGGTCGAGGGTGACTCCGCAGGCGGCTCCGCAAAGCAGGGGCGCGACCGCAAGATCCAGGCGATCCTGCCGCTGAAGGGCAAGATCCTCAACGTCGAGCGCGCACGGTTCGACCGCATCATTTCCTCGAAGGAAGTCGGCACGCTGATCCAGGCCATGGGCACGGGCATCCGCGACGACTTCAACCTGGAAAAGCTGCGCTACCACAAGATCGTCATCATGACCGACGCCGACGTCGACGGCGCGCATATCCGTACTCTGCTGCTGACGTTCTTCCACCGCCAGATGCCCGACATCATCCGCGCCGGTCACCTCTTCATCGCCCAGCCGCCGCTCTACAAGGTCGCCAAGGGCCGCAGCGAAGTCTACCTGAAGGACAACGCCGCGCTCGACCGCTATCTGGTCGAAGCCGGGCTGGCCGGCCGCGTGCTGGAAAGCAGCGGCGGCGCGCGCATGGGTTCGGACCTCGAAGCTCTGGTCGAACATGCGATCCGCATGCGCAACATCATGGCCTTCGTTCCCCGCCGCTTCGATCCGGTCATCATCGAGGCCCTGGCGATCGCCGGTGCGCTCGCACCCGATCTTTCGGCGCCCGATCGCACGGCCGCATTGAGCCGTGCCGCCGGCTGGCTCGATCGCGGCGACCCGGAAGCGCGCTGGACCGCGCGCCTCACCGAAGCCGGCAACCTCGAGATCGAGCGTCTCTGGCGCGGCGTCACCGATCATCACAAGATCGAGGCCGGCTTCATCGCCAGTGCCGAAGCCCGCAAGCTCGCCCGCATCGCCGCTGAAAATGCCGAAGTCTACGCGGCCACCGCGCGCCTCGTGCGCGCGGGCACCGAGACGGTGGAAGTCGAAGCCGTCGAAGGCGACGAGGACGCACCCGCGACTCGCCCGGTCGCAGGCGGCGATACGATCAGCCGTCCTTCGCAGCTGCTTGACGCCGTGCTGGCCACCGGCCGCAAGGGCCTGTCCATCCAGCGCTACAAGGGCCTTGGCGAGATGAACGCCGATCAGCTTTGGGAAACCACGCTGGATCCGGAAAACCGCGCCCTGCTGCAGGTGAAGGTCGAAGACGCCGACGTCACCGACGAAATCTTCACCCGCCTGATGGGCGACGTGGTGGAACCGCGCCGCGACTTCATTCAGGAAAACGCGCTGAACGTTGCCAACCTCGACGTTTGAGCGGGCCGAAAAACGGGCCTGAAATCAGGGGCATCGAGTAGGGAAACGGTTCTCGGAAAAAAACCGTTTTCCTACAGCCCTGCATCCGCCTTACTTGATCGGCCTTTCCCTCAAACAAGGAGAGGCCGATGTTTCATCGCAAGCCGATTTTCGACGAAGTTCGCCTTCTGCTCGGGCGCGGATTCACCTCCGGCGAAGTCGCCGCGCTCGATCGCGCCATCGACAATGCACTGGTCCAGGACGGCGAGCCCCTGCCGGCCGGCCACACGCTCGGGTCTGCCGGTCGAACCTTGATCCAAAACTGGGAAGGCTGCGCGAAACGCCGCGCCGACGGCCTGTTCGAAGCCTATCCCGATCCCGGCAGCCAAGACGGCAGGCCCTGGACGATCGGCTGGGACTCCACCGGCGCGGACATCGGGCCGGACACGGTCTGGACCCAGGCCCAGTGCGATGCCCGCTTCGACCGCGAAATCACCCGATACGTCCAGGAGGTCGTCGCCGCCATCGGCGATGCGGCAACTTCGCCGCATCAGTTCGATGCCCTGACGTCCTTTCACTACAACACCGGCGCCATCGCCGATGCCACGCTGACGAAGCTGCACCGTGAGGGCCGCTTTGCCGAAGCGGCGGCGCAGTTCGGGAAATGGATCTACAATGACGGCAAAGTGCTGGAAGGCCTGAAGCGGCGGCGCGCCGAAGAAGCGGCGCTTTATCTGACGCCGTGACGGGAAGACGGCCGGCCCCGGCACCGGCCGTCGATTCGGCTGGCGCGGTGTACGAAACCGGCGGCTTACCGTGTGATGGAGGGCACGCCGTCCTTGCGCGCGCCTTCGTTCACAGCGTCGCGGCTGCGGGGATTGGCGACGGCGGCGGCGATCAGGCGATCGTGCTCCACCGGCGCGATACGCTCCCACCCCGCGCGGCCCAATTTCTCCATGGGACGGAAGCGGACCTTGTACTGCATGCGCGGCGCGCCTTCGACCCAGTAGCCTAGGTAGACATAGGCCAGCCCCATCTCCGTCGCGCGCTGGATGTGGTCGAGGATGATGTAAGTGCCCAGCCCCTGACGTCCTTCGTGATGCGGATCGTAGAAGCTGTAGATCATCGAAAGACCGTCGCACTGGCGGTCCGTCAGGCAGGCGCCCACCAATCGGCCGGGTGTGACGCCGTCATCCGAGGGCTCGCGATATTCGATCACGTAGCTGGTGACCGGGGTATGCTCCACCATGTCCGCGAAATCGACTTCATCCATCGCCGTCATGCCGCCTTCCGGATGGCGGACGGCGAGATAGCGCTGAAGCAGGTCGAACTGCTCGCTGGTGGACCAAGGGCGGCACACGGTGGCGACAAGGTCTGCATTGCGCTTGACCAGGCGCTTCTGCGTGCCGGACGGCGCAAATTCCTCTGCCACGACACGCACCGAGACGCATGCGTTGCAATCCAGGCAGGAGGGGCGATAGGCCACGGTCTGGCTGCGCCGGAACCCGATGCGGCCCAGCGCATCGTTGAGGGAATCGGCGTGCGGCCCCTTGAGTTCGGTAAAGACCTTCCGCTCGCTGCGACCCGGCAGATAGGGGCATGGCGCCGGGCTGGTCACGAAGAACCGGGGAAAACGAACGGGTGCCGTCACGGACGAAACTTATCCTCTAGCCTGCTGGAAGCCCACCGCGACGCCGGCGAAGTTTCCGTGTTAGCCTTGAATATGCATAGGGCTTGCGCCGGTTGAAAGCGTTTTAACCACGAAAGGAGCCCGACCCGTATCGGAATCGGGACCAACTGGGTGGCGATTTCGTCCGGTTGTCCCGGATTGGTTCTTTCTTCCGGATGAAGGTTAGCAGATTTGACGCGCGCCGTTAACGCCTGACCTGCGGCGATTCAGGCGTGTGCCCCCTACTCCTTTCAGCCCTGCACGCAAGGCCGCGCCTTATTCCCTTATAGAGGAACGGGAAGCCTTGCGGTGCAGACCCGAATCGGCCCCCGAATCCGGCCCGAGCGGAAGGCCGGTCGAAACCGCCCGCCCGCTGCCGGTCCGCTTCCCTACCGATCTGCATTCCTGCCGAGTCGCCCCGGCGGCAGAGTACGGTCTATTCGGTTTCGACCTGCTTCACTTCGTAGCCTTCGCGCCGCAGCGCGGCCACGAGGGCATCGAGTTGGTCCTTGTCGCGCGCCTCGCACTCGATCTCGGTGACCAGGCCCTTGGCCGGCAAGTGCGTGAAGATGCGCTGGTGGAAGACTTCGATGATGTTCACGTTGTGCTCGTGGAACACCTTGGCGACCTTGAACAGCGCGCCGGCGCGGTCCTGCAGGCCGATGCGCAGGCGGGCAAGGCGGCCGGAACGGGCCAGATCGCGCAAGAGCACGTTAGCCAGCAGACGCGTGTCGATATTGCCGCCCGAAAGCACGATGCCGACCTTGCGGCCCGCGAACAGCTCGCGATTCGCCATGACCGCGGCCAGGCCGGTGGCGCCCGCGCCCTCGACAAGGGTCTTTTCGATCTGCAGCAGCAGCGCGAGCGCGCTTTCGATGCCCGATTCGCTGACGAGCAGGAACTCGTCCAGCAAGTCGCGCAGGACCGAGGACGTGAACTGCCCCGGCGAGAATACGGCGATACCCTCTGCCAGCGTATCCCCGCCGATGGGCAGGCTGGTGCCCTTCAGCAGGTTGTACATCGAGGGATAGAGCTGCGCTTCCACGCCGACGAGGCGGATGTCCGGGTTGATCGCCCGCGCTGCCGTGCCCATGCCGGTGGCCAGCCCGCCGCCCCCGATCGGCAGGACAAGCGTGTCCAGGTCCGGCACGTCCTCCAGCATCTCCAGCGCCACGGTGCCCTGCCCCGCCGCGACGTGCGGATGGTCAAAGGGGTGGATGAAGGTCAGGCCCAGTTCCGTTTCCAGCTTGCGGGCATGAGCATAGGCCTCGTCGAAGCTTTCGCCTTCCAGCACGACCTTGCCGCCCACGCTCTCCGTCTGCATGACTTTCACGGTCGGCGTCGTGCGCGGCATGACGATGGTGACGGGCACGCCGAGCCGGGTGCCGTGATACGACAGGCCCTGCGCATGGTTGCCGGCCGAAGCGGCGATCACGCCGCGCGACTTGCGCGCCTCATCCAGGAGGAGAAGGGCATTGAGAGCGCCGCGTTCCTTGTAGGCGGCAGTGAACTGGAGGTTTTCGAACTTGAGCCAGATCTCGGCGCCCGTGATCGCGCTGAGCGTCGTGGAATAGAGCGTCGGCGTGCGGACGATCTTGCCCATAATGCGCTCCGCGGCCGCACGAATGTCTTCGGCAGTCAGCGTGGCCACTTCGGGCTCCGCAGCGATCTTGAGCAATGGCTGTTCCATGGTGGCCGCGGGTAAAGGAAAGCGTGCCGAATGGAAAGCCGCGCGATAGGAAAAATTCTCGCTTTCGATGGACGCTGTAATATTGTTGTCCAAAATCCCTTTGCCGCCGAAGCCTTCCCCCGCCGCGCTGCCCGAAGACTGCGCCGGAACGAACAGATTTCCCTGCCGCTTGCGGTTTGCTTTCGTGCAAAAAGCGCTAGAACGCTTGCCATGAGCGAAAAACGCAAGGTTTCCTTCATCGGCCTGGGTGTCATGGGCGGCGCAATCGCGCGGCATATCGCCTTGGCCGGTCACGAACTCACCATCTTCAACCGCTCTCCCGAGCGGGCACACAAGTGGTCGCAGGACAACCCCGGCCTTGCCCATCGCATCGCCGCCAACCCGGCCCACGCCGCGCAGGATGCCGATGTGGTCATCACCTGCGTCGGCAATGACGACGATCTTTCCGAAGTCGTGCTCGGCCCCAACGGCGTGTTCCGCATGCTGAAGAAGGGCGGCGTCTTCATCGACCACACCACCGTTTCCGCCCGTATCGCCCGCCAGATTTCGGTCGAGGCGCGGGACCTTCGCATCCACTGCGTCGATGCGCCGATGACGGGATCGCAGATCGGTGCCGAGAAAGGCACGCTCACCCTGATGTGCGGCGGCCGCGATGAGGCGATAGAGGCGGCTCATCCGGTGATGGAGGCCTATTCCACCCGCATCGTCCATGTCGGCAAGGCCGGCTCCGGCCAGATCGCCAAGATGGCCAACCAGATCTGCATCGCCGGCAATGTTGCCGCGCTGGCGGAAGCGGTGCGCTTCGCCCAGGCCTCGCACCTCGACATGGACAAAGTCTACGAGGCGATCTCGGGCGGCGCTGCCCAGTCCTGGCAGATGGACAACCGCTGGCAGACGATGAACGAGGACAAGTTCGACTTCGGCTTCGCGATCGACTGGATGCGCAAGGATCTGGGCCTCAGCCTGGACGAAGGGCGCGGCCTTGGCGTCTCGCTGCCCGTGGCCGCGCTGATCGACCAGTTCTTCGCGGACATCCAGGCGCAAGGCGGCGGCCGCCTCGACACCAGCGCCATCATCAAGCGCCTCCCCAAGAAGGGTATCAAGTGAATTCCAAAACCGGCGCAGCCCTGGCGCTGCTGCTTGCTTCCACCGCCATCGCGGCAAGTCCCGCGCTGGCGCCCGCCGCTCTGGCCGATGTGCTGGTCGACAATGTCGAGGGCGTGACGGGTGACGGCAAGGGCGGCGTCGAACGCTTCGAAGGATTCCTGATCGACCGGGACGGCCGGATCGCCGAAGTCTATCGCCATGGGGACAAGCGCCCGAAGAAGGTCGACTACCAGGTGGACGGCAAGGGCCGCCACGTCGTGCCCGGCATGATCGACGCGCATGGGCATGTCATGGCCACCGGCTTCGCGAAGATGACGCTGGACCTGACGATGGCCAAGTCGCTTGACGAGGCCCTCGCGCGCATCACGGCCTGGGCTGCCGCCCATCCCGACGCGCCCTGGATCCTGGGCAGCGGCTGGAACCAGGCGCAGTGGGGGCTCGACCGCATGCCCACCGCCGCCGAACTGGACCGGGCGACGGGCGGCAAGCCCACCTGGCTGGTCCGCGTCGATGGCCATGCCGGCTGGGCGAATTCGGCCGCCATCTCCGCTGCCGGGATCACTGCCGCCACCGCCGTGCCGCAAGGCGGCGAGATTCTGCGCCTGAGCGGCAGCAAGCAGCCCGCCGGCGTCTTCGTGGACGGCGCCATGGCGCTGATCGAATCGAAGATGCCCAGGCCCCGTCCGGAAGATCGCGACACCGCGCTCGGCGAAGCGCAGCTCGCGCTGCTGGCGCAAGGCGTCACCGCCATTGCCGACATGGGCACCTCGATCGACGACTGGCAGGCCATGCGCCGCGCCGCCGACGCCAGCCGCCTGCGTATCCGCATCGTCACGTATGCCGACGGCGTGGACAACATGGCGCTGATCGGTGGCCCTCGCCCCACGCCGTGGCTCTATGACGATCATCTCAAGATGAACGGCGTGAAGCTCTATCTCGACGGCGCGCTTGGATCGCGCGGCGCCTGGCTCAAGGCGCCTTACGCCGATGCCCCGGAGAGCAAGGGCCTGCCGCGCATGAACGAGACGCAGCTGGGCAACCTGATGAGCCGCGCGGCAATGGATAATTTCCAGGTCGCCGTCCACGCCATCGGCGATCAGGCCAATGCCGCCGTGCTTGCCTCGATCGAGGACCTTTCGGCCACTTACAAGGGCGATCGGCGCTGGCGCGTCGAGCATGCCCAGATCGTGGATCCGGCAGACATCCCCCGCTTCGGCAAGTTCGGCACGATCGCCTCGATGCAGCCGCAGCACGAAGCGTCGGACCGCACCATGGCCGAAGCGCGGCTGGGCCCGGCGCGTCTGGCCGGCGCCTATGCCTGGAAGTCGATCGCGGCCACCGGCGCGACGCTCGCCTTCGGGTCGGACACTCCCGTCGAACCGTCCCAGCCTTTCGTCGGCCTTGCGGTCGCCATCTCCCGCCAGGGTGCGGACGGCCAGCCGTTCAACGGATGGCAGCCGCAGGAGGCCGTGAGCCGCGAACTCGCGCTCAATGCCTACACCACGGGCGCCGCCTATGCGATGTTCGCGGAAGACCGTCTCGGGCGGATCGCCAAGGGCTACCGGGCGGACTTCCTCTTCGTGGATGCCGATCCCATGCTGGCAACGCCGGAGCAACTGCGCGCCACCAAGGTCATGGAGACCTGGATCGGGGGCCAGATGGCGTGGTCCGCGGCAAAGGACCGGGTGATTCCGGCCAAGGACACGCCCGGCCGCTGAGAAGTCGGCCGCTGGAGGTTTGAGAGTTGGAGTTTTGGGGGGCGAGACCGGCGCGAGCCGGCTCGTCCCTCGGCACACCTAAGCCCATCTCACAGCCTTATCTCGACTTTGGCGCGCTATCCCAGATGTCAGGGCGCCCGAAGCACCCGCCCGCTCAGACGGCGGGCGTGCTGCCTTCGACCGGGGCAGGAACATCATCCTCTGCAGCCTTGTCGCGCGCGTCGCGCTTCTCGGTGAACCACATGAACACCAGCGTTCCTTCGTAGAGCGCCAGCAGCGGCACGGCGAGAAGGAGCTGCGAAACGACGTCGGGCGGGGTGGCAACGGCAGCGATGATGAAGATGCCGACGATGGCATAGCGACGCGCGCCAACGCACTGCGCGCGGGTGATGATGCCGGCGCGGTTGAGCAGCATCAGCAGCACCGGCAGCAGGAAGCTGATGCCGAAAGCCAGGATGAACTGCATGACCAGCGCGAGATAGTCGCCGGTGCCGGGCAGAGCTTCCAGCTTGAGCCCGCCCTTCTGACCCTCGAAACCGAGGAAGAAGTGGAACGCCGTAGGCATGACGACGTAGTAGGCCAGGGCCGCGCCCATGGTGAAGAGGATCGGCGTCGCCACGAGGAACGGCAGGAACGCCTTCTTTTCCTTGGCGTAGAGGCCCGGCGCCACGAAAGCCCAGATCTGGTTGGCGATCACCGGGAAACTGACGAAGAACGCCGCGAACAGCGCGATCTTCACTTCCACGAAGAAGGCTTCATAGAGCTTGGTATAGATCAACCGGCCCTGGCCGGGCGGGAAAGCCTCGGTCAGCGGGCGGACCAGAAACGAAAAGATGTCGCCCGAGAAGTAGAAGCAGATGCCAAATGCCACCGCAAAGGCCAGGAAGGCCCGAAGCAGGCGGGCGCGCAGCTCGACAAGGTGTTCGAGCAGCGGGGCCTGCGAATCGTCGATATCGGATATGCGGAATGGCTGCATGGCGCGCTTCTATCAGGGGGGCGGCGGGGGGAGGTGGAATTCGGCCTGCCCGCCGGGAGCGGCTGCCTCGGGCTTGCCCGCGTTGTCCGGCTTGCCGGGACTTTGGGCCGTGGCATTACCGGTCGCCTGCCCCGTTTCAGCGCCCGCCTCTCCGCCCGCGACCGGCGCGTCTTCGGCCAGCTGCGGGATCGAGGGAGACGTGCCGGTGGGGGCCTGCATCTGGTTCATGTCCGGCAGTACGGGATTGGCCTTCATGATGGCCTCGTTCTGCTCCCGCCATTTGCGCTCCATCTCCTCCAGCTCGGCTTCGCGCACCATGGCGTCGATGCCCGAGCGGAAATGACCGGAGATCTTGCGCATCTTGCCGATCCATCGCCCAGCCGTGCGCATCGCCATCGGCATGTCCTTGGGACCGATGACGACGACCGCCACGATGACGATCATCAACAGTTCGGAAGCACCTACGTCGAACATAGCGCGCGCGGATCCGTCAGGCGCTTAGGACTGCTCGGTCTTGTTCTCGGCCTTGGCCGGAGTGACCGAGGGGGCTACCGGGGCATCGCCCTGCTGGGCGGTGATCTGCGGGGCGGGCGCGGGAGTGGACTTGTTCTCCTCCTCGTTCATGCCCTGCTTGAAGCTCTTGATGCCCTTGCCGAAGTCACCCATGATTTCCGACACGCGGCCGCGTCCGAACAGCACGAGCACGATCACCAGGACGATCATCCAGTGCCAGATCGAGAAGCTACCCATAACCTCAACTCCAAAAACCGTGCGATCGATTCCGACCGCATAGAGCCCATCTAGGCACTTTCCCGCCAAGTTGCCAGCCTGTCATTATTCTGACCGGCGCCGGTAGCCTAACCGTCATCTTCTTCGAAAAGGTCGCGCTCGTCGAGGTCTTCCGCCGTGTCCTCGGCCGTTTCCTCGTCTTCGCCGGGAACCTTGCCGGGGCGCAGGCCGGTCTGGATCATGTCGTCATCCACAGGATCGAGCAGGCCGGCGGCGCGAAGTTCTTCCAGTCCCGGCAATTCCTTCAGGGAGCCGAGCCCGAAATGCGCCAGGAAATCGGGCGTGGTGGCGTAGATCACCGGGCGCCCGGGTACCTCGCGGCGGCCCGCGACACGCACCCAGCCCGCCTCCATCAGAACGTCGAGTGTGCCCTTGGCGGTCTGCACCCCGCGGATCGCCTCGATCTCGGCGCGGCTGACCGGCTCGTGATACGCAACGATCGCCAGGACTTCGGTGGCCGCGCGCGAGAGGCGGCGCAAGTCCTCCTTCTCGCGGCGCAGCAGATGCGCAAGGTCGGGCGCCGTCTCGAAGTGCCAGCGCTTGCCGCGCTCCACCAGCAGCACCCCGCGCGCGCGGTAGTGCCGCTCCAGCTCGGCAAGCGCCGGGCGCACGTCGGCCTGTCCGAGGTGGTTCGAGATCTGCTCGACCGTCATCGGCTGCTCGGCAGCGAAAAGCGTCGCCTCCACGGCGCGGACGAAGTCGTCGGTCGGTTCGGTCATCATTTGCATGCCTTGAGGCGAAGCGGCCCGAAAGTCTGCTCCTGCGCGATCTCGGCCCGGCCGGTGCGCGCCAGTTCCAGCGCGGCGACGAAGCTGGATGCCAGGGCGGAGCGGCGCAATTGCGGATTGGCCCAGGTGTCGCTGGCGGGCGGCAGGAAATCGCGCAAGTCCATCCAGTCCAGCGAGACGCCGAGCATCGAGGAGACCCGGGCGATGGCACTGTCGAGCGTCATGACCATGCGTTCGCGGACCATGTGGACCACCGGCTGGCTGCGGACTTTCACGTCCCCATAAGCGCGCACGAGATCGTACCAGGAGCACTGCCAGGCCGACTTGCGCTCGACCCGCAGGCCCTCGGGCGCGCCGCGCAGGAACACGTCGCGGCCCAGCCGGTTTCGGCCCATCAGCCGCGCCGCTGCCTCACGCATGGCACCAAGGCGCTGCAGGCGCAGTTGCAGGCGCAAGGCGAGTTCTTCGGGGCTGGGGTCGGCCTGCTCGTCCTTCGGCAGCAGCAAAGCGGACTTCAGGTAGGCGAGCCAGGCCGCCATCACCAGGTAGTCCGCCGCGAGTTCGAGACGCAGCGCCTCGGCCTGCTCGATATAATCGAGATAGGCCGCGACCAGCTCCAGGATGGAAATCCGCCGAAGGTCCACCTTCTGCCGCCGCGCGAGGTCCAGCAGGAGGTCCAGCGGGCCTTCCCAGCCGTCGATTTCCAGATAGAGCGCTTCCTTGCGGGCCTCGGCCCGGTCCTCGCCGTCCCAGCCGGCATCGGCGCCGGGCAGGCCGAAAGGAAGCTCGGCAGGCGCGTTCATCGTCAGGCCGCCAGCGCCAGCAGGGCGTCGCGCCGGGCGATCAGCTCGGCATGAGTGCCGGTTGCGGCGATGCCCTCCACCGACGCCAGTGCCCGCGCCAGCTTTTCCGCGGTCTCGGGCGGCATGGACGGCAACCGCGCGGCGATGCCGGTCATGTCGTCCATCTTCGCCCAGCAGTTGAGCGCCAGGTCGCAGCCCGCCGCGATCGCCTGCGCCGCAAGTTCGGGCACGCTGCCCGAGAGCGCCTGCATGTCGAGGTCGTCGCTCATCAGCAGCCCCGTGAAACCGATGCGCTCGCGGATGATCTCGCGGATCACGAAGGGTGAGAGCGTGGCCGGATTCTCCGCGTCCCAGGCGGTGTAGCGGACATGGGCGGTCATGCCGAAAGGGGCATCGCGAAGTGTTCGGAACGGCTCGATGTCATGCTCCAGTTCCTCTTCGCCAACCTCCACCGTGGGCAGTTCCTTGTGACTGTCCGCCATGGCACGGCCGTGGCCGGGGATATGCTTGACGCAGCCGACGATGCCGGCACGCGCCAGCCCCTGCAGCGTCGCGCGGCCCAGCGCGGCCACACGCATCGGGTCCGCGCCGAAGGAACGGTCGCCGACGATGTCGTGCGCGCCGGGGTGGCGCACGTCGAGCGGGGGATGGCAGTCGGCCGTCAAGCCCACTTCGGCAAGGTCGAGGCCCAGAGCCTCGGCATTGTCGCGCGCCGCCTCGATGGCGCTGGCGGGCGCGAGATCATAGAGCCTGTCGAACGCCTCACCCGGCGGATAGGCGCCCCAGACGGGCGGCTTCATCCGCGCGACACGGCCGCCTTCCTGGTCGATGGTGATGTAGAGCCGGTCGCGGCCGTGGATGGCGCGCAGATCCTCGGTGAGTGCCCGCACCTGTTCGCGGTCCTGCACATTGCGGCCGAACAGGATGTAGCCGGCAGGGTCGGCATCGCGAAAGAACGCGCGCTCGTCGGCGCTGAGAGTCAGCCCGGAAAGGCCGAAGATGGCGGGTGTCATAATCGCGCTTGGTCGCAGAATTCCGCGGCTTTCGCAAGGAAGCCCCGGTTTGCAGATGTGGAAAGCAAGGGCGCGGGCGGCGCGGTCACGTCATGCGGAAAGAACGAAACTTCGGCGCGGCCCAAAGGGCCTTCCGAAGTTTCGATTCGTCCCTGATGCCAGTCCGAGAAAAGCCCGGGCCGGCATCTCCTGGCCGCGCCGGTCCGTTACTGCTTCACCTGGCAGCTCAATCCGGCGGAACGCATCCCGCTGCAGAGCGCGCGCGCTGCAGCAAGGTCTCCGGGGACGGCCTGGAGGCGGTAGACCTTGCCGATATCGGCCTGCCCCTCGACGATGCGGTGGTTCACCCCGGAAAGTCCCGGATACTGCACTTTGAGCGCGTTCCAGCCTGCCTCGGCGGTCGGCTTCGAGGTATAGGCGCCCACTTGCACGCCCACGCCGCCGACAACCGGTTCCGGCTTGCCCGGGGCACTAGCGGCAGAAGCGGCACTGGCGGGCGCGCTGGGCCCGGCAGCAGGCTTGCCGGAAGGCGCAGGCGGGGCGGCCGGACCGGCGGACTGTCCGCCGAAGCCCGGACCCGGCGCTTCGCCCCGTCCGATCTGCGGCAGGCGGCTCTGCCCTTCGGCAACCGCATAGCTGGTGTCTCCGGTGCCCGCCACGACGTCTCCGCCCGGATTTTCCGGCCGCGTCTTGTAAGGCTCCTTCGGCGCCTCGATCACGCCGCCGCTGGCGACAAGCGGCTGTTCCGACTTCTGGCGCGTGGCCCACCAGATTCCGCCGACGATGACCAGTATGGCGATGACGGCCAGGACGACGAGCAGCAAGGTCTGCCCCGAGGCACCGCCCTGCTGGTCCTCGAACTCCTCGTCCTCGCCTTCCAGCCAGGGCAGGCGCACGTCGTCGTCGCCGAGTTCCAGCTTGCCGGATTCGGCCTCAGGCCGGCCCGAATTCGAATGAGCGGCATCCTCGAAAGCCGGGGCTCCGGCGGAACGGCCCGCGTTCAGGTCGTCATGGAAGGTCCCCCGACGGCTTTCGCCGCCCTGGTCGACACCCCGATCGCCTTCGTCCCGATTGCCTTCGTCCCGATTCTGGCCCCAGTTTGCCATGACTTACATTTCCTCCACCGCCTCGACGCCCAGGAGCGCGAGGCCATTGCGGACAAGCTGCCCGATCTGCGCAGCAAGGAACAGCCGTGCGCCGGTCAGGTTACCGTCGGCAGCGTTAACAAAGCGCTTTTCGACGCGGTCATTGCCGAGATTCCAGTAGCCATGGAAGGCCGCGGCAACGTCGCCAAGGAAGAAGGCGATGCGGTGCGGCTCGCGCGCGGCCGCAGCGGCCTCGACGATGCGGGGGAACTGCGCGGCCAGCTTGACCAGTTCCAGTTCTTCCGCGCCCAGCAGTTCGAGGTTTTCGCCCGAGGGCTTGAACCCGCCTTCGGCCTCGCCCTTGCGCAGCGTCGAGTGGACGCGGGCATTGGCGTATTGCACGTAGAACACCGGGTTGTCCTTCGAGGCTTCCACCACTTTGGCGAAGTCGAAGTCCATCTGCGCTTCCGGCTTGCGGGTGAGCATGGTGAAGCGCACCACGTCCTTGCCCACTTCGGTGACGACTTCGGCCAGCGTGACGAAGTTGCCCGAACGCTTGGACATCTTCACCGGCTCGCCATCGCGCAGCAGCTGGACCATCTGCACCAGCTTGATCTCGAACGGCGTCGGCTCTCCATCGGCGCCGGTCATGGCGGCAACGGCCGCCTTGATGCGCTTGACGGTGCCCGCGTGGTCGGCGCCCCAGATGTCGACCAGCGCGTCGGCGGTCTGGGCCTTCTGGAAGTGGTAGGCCAGGTCCGCGCCGAAGTAGGTCCAGGTGCCGTCGGACTTCTTGATCGGGCGGTCCTGATCGTCGCCGAACTGGGTCGAGCGGAACAGCGGCAGCTCCACGGCTTCCCAGTCCTCCAGCGTCTTGCCCTTGGGCGCTTCGAGCACGCCGTCGTAGACGAGGCCCTTGGCGCGCAGCCACGCTTCCGCCTCGTCCGGCTTGCCCGAAGCCTGAAGCTCGGCTTCCGAGGAGAACAGGTCGTGATGGATGCCCAGCAGCGCGAGGTCCTGCTTGATCATCACCAGCATCGCGGCAACGGCCTTTTCCCGGAACAGCGTCAGCCATTCCGATTCGGGCGCCTCGGCAAACTTGTCGCCGAATTCGGCGGCGAGCTGCTGGCCCACGGGAATGAGGTATTCACCCGGATAGAGGCCCTCGGGAATGGCGCCCACTTCATGGCCCAGCGCCTCGCGGTAGCGGACATGGGCCGAGCGGGCGAGCACCTGCACCTGGGCGCCGGCATCGTTGACGTAATATTCCTTGATGACCTTGTGGCCGGCATATTCGAGCAGCGTCGCCAATGCATCGCCCACCACTGCGCCGCGGCAGTGGCCCATGTGCATCGGGCCGGTGGGGTTGGCGGAGACATATTCGATATTGACGGTGGTGCCGCCGCCCATGGCCGAACGGCCGTAGTCCGCGCCGAGCGCGGCGATCGCGCGCAGCTCGGCGATCCAGGTGGCGTCCGAGAGGCGCAAGTTGATGAAGCCGGGGCCGGCGATTTCCGCCGAAGTGACCGCGTCGAGCTTCGACAGCTCCGCCACCAGCGCATCGGCCAGGTCGCGCGGCTTCATGCCGGCGGGCTTGGACAGGACCATCGCGGCATTGGTCGAGAGGTCGCCATGCGAGGTGTCGCGCGGCGGCTCGACCGTGATCGCGCTTCGCTTCAGACCGCCGGGCAGCGTACCGGCCGCTTCGAGCGCATCGAGCGCGGCGTTGAGGTGGCCCGCAAAGGCGGCGTAAAGGGTCTGGTGATCGCTGTTTGTAATGGTCATGGCGCGCGCGAATACCCCAAGTGCAGCGAAAGGGGAACAGGCTGCGAGGCCTTGGTGCCGGCCGGCGATGCCGGTCTCGCGCGGAGCACCCCGAACGCAGCCGCTTCAAAATCGCCCGAAACGCGTGTATCGGCCCGCGCATGCCATCAACCCAGAATCCCAGGACCTACCGGGTCAAGAGCTTCGGCTGTCAGATGAACGTCTACGACGGCGAGCGCATGGCCGAATTGCTCACGGACCAGGGCATCGCGGCCGCGCCGGAAGGCGAAGAGGCCGACCTGGTCGTGTTCAACACCTGCCATATCCGTGAAAAGGCGGCGGAAAAGGTCTATTCCGACATCGGCCGCCTGCGCCGCGAGGATGGCTCATCGCCCCTCATCGCGGTGGCCGGCTGCGTGGCCCAGGCCGAGGGCGACGAGATCATGCGGCGCTCTCCCGCGGTGAAGATGGTGGTCGGCCCGCAAGCCTATCACCGCCTGCCCGACATGATCCGCGAGGCCACCGCCGGCCGCCGCGTGACCGATACCGACATGCCGGCCGAAACCAAGTTCGACGCCCTGCCCGCCCGAAATCAGGGTGGCCGCAGGCGGTCCGGCCCGACGGCATTCCTCACCGTTCAGGAAGGCTGCGACAAGTTCTGCACGTATTGCGTCGTGCCCTATACGCGCGGCGCCGAGGTCTCCCGCCCCCACGCCGCCTTGATGGACGAGGCGCGCCGCCTGATCGACGCCGGTGCGCGCGAGATCATGCTGCTCGGCCAGAACGTGAACGCCTGGTACGGCGAGGATGCACGCGGACGGCGCATCGGCCTCGACGGGCTGATTCGCGAGCTGGCGGACATTCCCGAGCTTGCCCGCATCCGCTACACCACCAGCCACCCCAACGACATGACCGAGGCGCTGATCGCCGCCCATGGCGATGTCGAGAAGTTGATGCCGTTCCTCCACTTGCCGGTGCAGGCCGGCAGCGACCGGGTGCTGAGAGCGATGAATCGCAGCCACACGGCCGAAAGCTATCTCAAGGTCCTCGACCGCGTGCGCGCCGTCCGGCCCGACATCGCACTTTCGGGCGACTTCATCGTCGGTTTCCCCGGCGAGACCGACGCCGATTTCGAGGATACGCTCAGGCTGGTCGATGCGGTCGGCTATGCGCAGTGCTTCAGCTTCAAGTATTCGCCCCGTGCCGGCACGCCCGCCGCGACGATGGAAGACCAGATCCCCGCCGAAGTGATGACCGAGCGTATCGTCCGCCTCCAGGCCGCGCTCGGCCGCGACCAGACCGCCTTCAACGTGGCCTCGGTCGGCAAAACCTGCCAGGTGCTGGTCGAACGCAAGGGCAAGCTGCCCGGGCAGTGGCTCGGCAAGTCGCCCTGGCTGCAATCGGTCTATTTCGACGGCGACGTCGCCGTGGGCGACATGGTCACGGTGGAACTGACCGAAGGCGGCTACAATGCCGTTTCCGCCAGGCTGCTGAGCCCGGTCCCCGCGTGAGCGAAAGGCAAGCGCTGGTCCTCGTTCCCGGGCTTTCCTGCGACCGTCACGTCTGGCAGGCGCAGATCGCGGGGCTTTCGGACATGGCCGACATCTCCATCGGCGATACGCTGAAAGACGATTCGATTCCCCTCATGGCCAGCCGCGTGCTCGATGCCGCGCCGGAGCGGTTCGCAATCGCGGGATTCTCGATGGGCGGCTACGTTGCCATGGAAATCTGGCGCCGCGCCCCGGAGCGGGTGACACGGCTTGCCCTGGTGGACACCAATGCGCGGGCCGATACCCAGGCCCAGGCGGAACTGCGCCGCGCGGCGATCCGCACCGCCCAGGCGCGCGGCTTCGAACATGTCCTGCGCGGATCGCTGCGCCAACTCGTGGCGCCGGACTGCCCCGAGGCGCTGTTCGAGGAAGTCGTGCAGATGGCCCTGCGCGTCGGTTTCGGGACATACATGGACCAGCAGGCCGCGATCATCGACCGCGCCGATTCGCTGGCGACGCTAGGCACGATCACCGTCCCGGCCATGGTCATGGTCGGCGCGGCCGACGCCCTCACCCCGCCCCACCTTGCTGAGGAAATGGCGCAGGCCATGGCCTCAGCCGATGTTGGGTCCGATTCGGGCGCGGCCTACGAGGTCATCGCCGATGCCGGGCACATGGCGCCGATGGAGCAGCCCGACGCGGTCAATGCCGCCTTCCGCCGATGGCTGACACGCTGATCCCGGCGTCTTACAGAACCATGAGGCGGCTCTAGTCGAGCGGTTTGAGCGCGTCTTCCGCAATGAGCGGCTTGCTGATCGCCGCCGCGCCCGCGCTCACTTCCACACTGGCGTTGGTGGGATAGCCCCTGCCGCTGAAGCGCAGGCGAGAGATGCCTTCCGCCATGCCGCCGCCCGACACGGTGACGGCCAGATCGCGCCAGCCGTGCGACTTGCTGTCCAGCACGCCGACCGGAAGTTGCACCACGCTCGTCTCGCTCACTTGGACCAGATCGCCATCCTGCCGCTTCAGCACTGCGAGATTGCACCCGCCGGTGCCGCAGAACATCGGGCCGCCCAGATAGACCAGCACTTCAGGCGTGCCGTCACCGTCAAGGTCGGTCTCCGCCGTGGCATATTGCAACTTGCCGAGATCGCTGGTGAGCGCATCCCTGTGATTCGCGCGAATCCAGTCCTCGGCACGCATGGGCGCGGCCTCGGTCGCCTCCTCGCTCGCTTCGGCGCTGGCCGTGGCGGTGGCTTCGGGCTGGGCCGCATCCTTCTTGCAGCCTGCGAGCGAAAGTCCCAGCGCGAACAGGGGGGCGAGCGCCAGGATCCTGGCGGCGGAGGTCGTCCTTGTCATGACCGAAGGCTAGCCGCTCGACCGCCGCCCCGGCAAGATCGGTCTGCCGCACGGGAAGCACGAGAAAGGGCCCCCGGTTCGCACCGAGGGCCCTCGCGACCCGCCTGGGACTCGTCCGGCGCCCTTCCCGGCGCCGGTGGCGGTTTTATTAGAAGAAGAAGCTGTTGTGGACGGTGACGACGCGGCCCGAACGCATGTTCACCATGGCCACGTCATTGCCGTAGCGAACCCAGCGGTGGCCGGCGCGCGGCGCAGGCAGGCGATAGCGGCCATAGTCGTTCACCCAGTAGCGGCTGCCGTAATAGGCCGGCTGGAAGCGGTAGCCCACGGCGACCGGGCGATAGCGATAGCCGCGCGGACCGGCATAGGCGGGGCGGCGGAACTCGCCGCGGTGGGACTGGCGATAGTCGCGCCAATCTTCGCGCAGTTCGCGGCGGTCGTGGTTGAGCTGGCGCTGCGAACGGTCGGCGGCGCGGTAGTCGCCGCGGCGGACGTTGCGATCGACCTCGCGCTGGCTCTGGCGAACGTCGCGGGCGCTCTCGCGCACTTCGCGGGCACTCTGCGCGGAAGCCATGGTGGGCACGGCGACGGTCGGAACGATGACGCTGGCGGCAAGGGCGGCCATAATGATCTTGCGCATGTTTTCTTCTCCTTGACCCGAAACGATTATCCGTTCGATCTGGTCTGTGAGTTCATGTTTGAACCCCTCAAGCTGAACGAACTTGAAATGCAGGTTGCAGTGAAATTTCAGGAGTGTCGCAAGGTTGCGACAAAATTCGGGAAGCGCGCCGAAACGCCATGTTATCCCCGGTGAAGCGAGCAATTTTTCGATAGAGGCGGCTTGCGGGACGCGATGCGCAGAGCCATCTTCGGGATGGAACGAAGGCATCCTCACCTGAAAGGAGCACATGGCCCGCAAAGCAGCACGCGCCGGTGAAACGGCGCAGTTCAGGCCCGAAGCGCACCGCCGGGCACGTGTCGAAGTCGAGTTCGACGAACAGACTTTGCTGGGGGCCCTGTTCGGCCAGTTCGATTCAAATCTCGTGCAAGTGGAGAACCGGCTCGGGGTCTACATTGCCGCGCGCGGCAACAAGATCCAGATCGAAGGGCCGGAAGACGCCGTTGCCCGCGCCCGCGACACGCTCAAAGGCATGTACCACCGGCTGGAGCAGGGCCAGGCTCTTGACGCCGGCGCGGTGGAATCGCTGATCGCGATGTCGGCCGAACCGACGCTGGAAGGCATCATCTCGGGCGATACCGGCGCGCCGCCGATCATGATTCGCACCCGCCGCAAGACGATCGTGCCGCGCTCGGCGATGCAGATCGAATATATGCGCGCGCTCGCCCGCTCCGACGTGATCTTCGCGCTCGGCCCGGCAGGCACGGGCAAGACCTACCTCGCGGTGGCCCAGGCGGTTTCGCAGCTGATGACCGGATCGGTCCAGCGCCTGATCCTTTCGCGCCCCGCCGTGGAAGCGGGCGAGAAGCTGGGCTTCCTGCCCGGCGACATGAAGGACAAGGTCGATCCCTACCTGCGCCCGCTCTACGACGCACTCTATGACTGCATGCCGCCCGAACAGGTGGAGCGCCGCCTCGCCTCGGGAGAAATCGAGATCGCGCCGATCGCCTTCATGCGCGGCCGCACGCTGGCCGATGCCTTCGTCATCCTCGACGAAGCGCAGAACACCACGCGCGAGCAGATGAAGATGTTCCTTACCCGCTTCGGCCAGAACAGCCGCATGGTCGTCTGCGGCGACCCCCGGCAGGTCGACATCCCGGGCGGCGACCGCATGAGCGGCCTGGCCGATGCGGTGAACCGGCTGGAAGGTGTGGACGGCATCGATGTCACTCGCTTCACCGTGCAGGACGTCGTGCGCCACCCGATCGTGGGTCGCATCGTCGAGGCTTACGAAGGCCCTTACGTCGATCCCTCGGCACCGAAGACGGAACAACCGGCGGCCGAGCAGCTCCGGGCGGAGTGACTTTCCCCCGGGGAATGACCAGGTCTGGCGCAGCAAGCGCTTGAGCATCGAGGACGGCGGTTCGCCGTCCTCGATTTCCCGCCGGTTCCTGTCCGAGCAGGCCACCCCGCACCTTCTCTTCACGCTTCCGCTCGACCTCTTCACGCTATCGCTCGATCTCTTCACGCTACCGCTCGACCGCGCGCGTGACTGCGCGTAAAGCCCCCGCATGGATCTCGAAATCGATATCGAAGCCCCCTGGCCCGCCGAGACGGACTGGGCCGACCTGGCCGAAGCGGCGCTCGAAGCGCTGGTGCAGGTCGCACCGGAACTCGACAATCCCCGCCTCCTGGCCAGCCTGCTGTTCACCACGGACGAGGAAGTGCACGTCCTCAACCGCGAATGGCGGGCCAAGGACAAGCCCACCAACGTCCTGTCCTTCCCGATGCTGGAACGCGCCGACCTGCTCGCCCTCGCGCCGGACGGACCGCCGGAAATGCTGGGCGATCTTGCCCTCGCCTTCGAGACCTGCGCCCGCGAGGCCGCGGAAAAGGGCGTGCCGGTGGAGCACCACGCCAGCCACCTCATCGTCCACGGCCTGCTCCACCTGGCCGGCCTCGACCACGAGATTTCGGACGCCGATGCCGAGGCAATGGAGGCCCTTGAAACAAAGGCTCTTGCCCTCATCGGCATTGCCGACCCATATGGCGACAGATCTTAAGCTGTAGGGGTAATTTAAAACGATGGCCGACAATGGCCGCCACACCGAGTCCGGCTCGGGAGATGGGGACAGTACCGGCACGCTCTGGCGTGTTTTCCGGCGACTTTTCCAGAACGACGGCGATCAGTCGCTTCGCGCGCAGATCGAAGGCGTCATCAACGAACATGAAGGCGATGCCGAAGACGAGGCCCGCGCCCGCGGAGACCTTTCCTCGATCGAGCGGCAGATGCTGCGCAACCTTCTCCATTTCAGCGAGCACGATGCCGACGATATCGCCGTGCCGCGCAGCGAGATCGTGGCGATTCCGGCCTCTGCAAGCTGGGCCGAAGTGGTCGAGGCCTTCGCCGAGCACGGCCACAGCCGCATGCCCGTCTACGGAGACTCGCTCGACGCGATCAAGGGCATGATCCATATCAAGGACGTGTTCCCCATCCTCGCGCGCGGCGAACAGCCGCCGGAGGACTGGTCCACCCTGCTGCGCCAGCCGCTCTACGTGCCCCAGGCGCGCGGCGCGCTGGACGTGCTGGCCGACATGCGCGCCCAGCGCACCCATCTGGCCGTGGTGATCGACGAATACAGCGGCACCGATGGCATCATCACCATCGAGGACCTCGTCGAGGAAATCGTGGGCAACATCGAGGACGAGCACGACGACGCCCCCGAAGAGTTGCTAATTTCGCAAGAGAACGGTATCTGGGACGCAGACGCCCGTGTCGAGCTTGACGATGTGGCGGAACGGATCGACCCGCGCCTCGCCGAAGTCGAGGAAGCGGTGGATACCCTGGGCGGCCTCGCCTTCGTACTGGCCGGCCAGGTCCCGGCCGTCGGCACCGTGCTGGAGCATGACAGCGGCTGGCGCATCGAAGTTACCGATGGCGACGAGCGCCGCGTCACGCGGCTTCGCCTTCATCCGCCGGCCACGGAAGCGGTCGCAGAGCCCGATTGAACCTCGCTGCCGCCATTTCCAGGCGGCATCGATACTCCGAGTGAAAAGACGAGACATTGCCAGTACGCCGACTACCCCCCCTGCGCGCGCTTGAAGCCTTCGTTCGCGTCGTCCGCCTCGGTTCGGCCAAGGCGGCCGCCAACGAACTGGCGCTCAGCCCCTCGGCGCTCTCGCGCCGGGTCGCCGCGCTGGAAGACTTCACCGGCAAGCGCCTCTTCACCCGCCAGCACCAGTCGATGAAGCTGACCGACGAGGGCCAGGCCTTCTACAACGTGGTCGGCCCCAAGCTGGAAGAACTGGCCGAAGCGGTGGAATCGCAGATCGACCGCGGCCAGGTGCTGCGCCTGCACCTCGGCGTGCCTTCGCTGTTCGGCGGCCAGCGCCTGTTCCCGCGCCTGCCGGAGCTGCGCAAGCTGCACCCGCGCCTGCACATCGACATCGACACCGGCGCACACCTGGAAGACCGGGTGGGCGACACGCTGGACGCGGCGATCATCCTCTCGCCCGAACCGGACCCGGCCTATTATCGTATCCAGCTCGACCACAACAAGGTCTACGCCATCACCTCCAAGGAAATGGCGCAGGAGATCGGCACCGTCCCCGACGAAGCCATCCTGTCCAAGCAGACCTTCCTGATCCATCAGGACCTGCCGCAGAGCCTGGACGCGTGGAAGTCCGCCATCGGACTTGAAAAGCTGGAACCGGCCTCGGTCGACCGTTTCGATTCCGGTCAGCTCGTGCTCGAAGCCGCGGCCCAGGGCCTCGGCATCGCGATCATGCACGACGACCACTTCCGCCGCAGCCACGACAACCGCCTGGCGCGGCTCTTCGACATCGACGTCGAAAGCCCCTATCGCTACTGGTTCGTCTGCAAGCCCAAGGCCCTGGAATCCCGCCCCGTGCGCATCTTCCACGAGTGGCTGCTGCAAGCCGGACTGTAACGCCCTGCAAGCGCCGTCCCCGGTAGAGACGGGGCCGGCGTTTTTGCGACATGACGGGCGATTTCATTCCCCTGCGCGGCACTTCACGGTTATGATCCCCGGGACTTTTCGACTGTCCGGGGGCTCCGTCATGCGTTTCACTGTGTTCACCGCCGTTGCTGCGGCTTCCTTCGCTTCGGCCGCGCCGAGCTTCGCCGCCGAGCCCGCACAGGCGGCGCCGGCTGCGACAGCGGCGGCGGCGGCGGCAGCGCCCATCACCGACCCCGCGCGCATCGCCGCGGCGCGCGTCACGGTGGATCACGTTTTTCCCCTTGGGACTTACGCGCGCCTGATGAACGGCACCCTCGACAAGATGATGGATTCCATCATGGATTCCACGATGAAGCTGCCGCTCAAGCAGCTTGCCGGGCTCAGCGGCGTCAACACCGAGGACCTGGGCGAGGCCTCGATGGCAGAAATCATGCAGATCTATGACCCGGCCTTCAAGCAGCGCATGCAGATCTCCACGCGCACGATGATGAACGAGATGATCCCGCTGATGACCCAGGTCGAGCCCGACATTCGCGACGGGCTGACGCAGGCCTATGCCGGCAGGTATACGACGACGCAGCTGGGCGAACTGAATGCCTTCTTCGCGACGCCGACCGGCAAGGCCTACGCGGCCGATTCCTATCTCGTCATGATGTCGCCGGAAGTCATGGCGAAGATGCAGGGCTTCGTCCCCAAGCTGATGGAGCAGATGCCCGCCATCGTGGAAAAGGTGAAGACCGCCAGCGCGAGCCTTCCCGAGCCGCGCGCCTATGGAGATCTTTCGAAGGACGAGAAGGCTCGTCTCGCCAAGCTGCTCGGCGTTTCCGAGGCCCAGCTCGAAAAGGACGAGAAGGCCAAGGCACATTGAGCTGATCGACCGGGGCTGGAAGCGCCGGGAACTTGCGCCGCGATGGGTACAGCTTCGTCTGGCCCAGTACGCAACGAAAAAGGGCGGCCCCTCGCGGAGCCGCCCTTTTCTCTATCGGTAGACCGACGGAAGGATCAGCCTTCCGAGATGGTCGCCTTGACGATCTTGCCCGGCTCGCGCGGCGGCTCGCCCTTGGGCAGCGCATCGACGAGTTCCATGCCTTCGACCACCTGGCCCCAGACGGTGTACTGCTTGTCGAGGAAGCGTGCATCGTCGAAGCAGATGAAGAACTGGCTGTTGGCCGAGTGCGGATAGCTGGTGCGCGCCATCGAGCAGACGCCGCGGACATGCGGCTCGGCGTTGAATTCGGCCTGGAGGTCGGGCTTGTCCGAACCGCCCATGCCGGTGCCGTTGGGGCAACCGCCCTGCGCCATGAAGCCGGGGATCACGCGGTGGAACTTGATGCCGTCGTAGAAGCCTTCGCCGGTCAGTTCCTTGATACGCTCGACGTGACCGGGGGCCAGGTCGGAACGCAGCTTGATCTTCACGTCGCCGCCTTCACCATTGCCGGTGTCGAGCGTGAGCGTCAGGTATTCGTCAGCCATTGCAGTCTCCTTCTGCCGGCGCAGGTCCGCGCCGGTGGGGCATCGGCGCCCGATATAGGCACTGGCGCGGCAATGTCACGAGGGGAGCGCTCGTTCGTGCCTCCGTCCCGGTCATCCCCTGCCCGTCACGCTCCTCTCGCCGCCGCGAGGCCGATTCGGGGTCCATTCGGTGCATCGTCCCGTGGCTCTGCAGCCACCGGCCGAGGAAACTTCCCGAATGCCGCCGCCCCCCTGTTGCAATCGCGAAATAGCTGCGTAGACCGGCCCGGATGAGCGAAACGGACCTTCAGGACGAGCGCATGGAAAACGCGGAAGACACCGCGCGTCTCGATATGCCCGAATCCGAATCCCTCGACGACGACAACCGCCTGAAGGCCGAATTCGTCCGCAGCGTGAAGGATGCGCTGGACGAGGAAGACTTCGAGCGCGTCTACGACCTGGTGGAGCCGCTCCACCCCGCCGACATCGCCGACTTGTTCGAACTCATGAACGAGAACGAGCGCCTCGGCCTGGCCCGCGCCATCCGCGACCTGATGGGCGTGGAAGTCATCGCCGAGATGAACGACTGGGTGCGCGAGGCGCTGATGGAGGCGCTGCCCGCCGAAGTCGTCGCCGAGATCGCCGAGCAGCTCGACACCGACGATGCCGTCGCCATGCTGGAAGACCTCGACGAGGAAGACCAGCAGGCCGTCCTCGCCGAGATGGAGCCGGAAGACCGCGCGGCCATCGAATCGGCGCTGTCCTACCCCGAGGAATCCGCCGGCCGCCTGATGAGCCGCGATTTCGTGGCCGTCCACGAATCGATGACCGTCGGCGACCTGATCGATTTCCTGCGCGAACATCGCGAGCTGCCGACCGAGTTCTGGGAAGTGTTCATCGTCGATCCGATGCACCGCCCGATCGGCACCTGCGCGCTCTCGTGGATCCTGCGCACCCCGCGCAACATCCCGCTCTACGACGTCATGGCGCGCGACCAGACGCTGATCCCGGTCGACATGGACCAGGAGGAAGTCGCGCTGCGCTTCCAGAAGTACGCGCTGATTTCGGCGGCCGTGGTCGACGATGCCGGCCGGCTGATCGGCCAGGTCACTGTCGACGACATCGTCCACATCATTCAGGAAGAAGCGGGCGAAGATACCCTGCTGCTGTCCGGCGCGGGTGACGGCGACATCAACGAGCCGATTCGCGACGCCTATTCGGCCCGCGTGCGCTGGCTGATCGCCAACCTGCTCACCGCCACGCTCGCTTCCTCGGTCATCGCCCTGTTCGAAGGCACGATCGCGAAGATGGTGGCGCTGGCCACGCTGATGCCGATCGTCGCCGGGCTTGGCGGCAATGCCGGCACGCAGACCCTGGCCGTGACCGTCCGCGCGCTTGCCACCAACCAGCTTACCGCCTCCAACGCCTGGCGCGCGGTACGCCGCGAAATGTCCATCGCGCTGCTCAATGGCTGCACGATCGCGGTGATCATCGGCATCGTCGTCAGCCTGATCTTCGGGAATGTCACGCTGGGCCTGGTCATAGCCCTGGCGATGATGACCAATATCCTGATCGCTGGCATGGCGGGCGTATTCGTGCCGCTGACGCTGGAACGGCTCAAGGCGGACCCGGCCATCGCCTCGTCCATTTTCGTGACGATGACCACGGATTCGATGGGCTTCCTCGTCTTCCTCGGCCTTGCCACGGTATCCGGTCTGGTGCGCTAGGGGCGCGCCTCCTATCTAGTCATCATGCCGCTGCACATGACCAAGATCGCGTTTTCCGCCGAGAGCCCGGCGGCCCTGCGCGCCTGGCTGGAAAGCCACGACACCCTGGGCGAAGCCCGCCTCACCACGCGCTATCTGCCCAAGCGGCACGAGGAAATGGTCGGCGGCTCGCTATACTGGATCTACGAACATGCCCTGGTCGGCCGCTCGCCGATCCTGGGCTTCGAACAGCGCGAGGACGGGCGCTGGCATATTCGCCTGGAACCGATGCTGATCCCGGTGGTCACGCACCCCAAGCGCGCGCACCAGGGCTGGCGCTACCTTGCCGAAAAGGACGCCCCCCGCGATCTGGGCGAAGGCGAGACGGCGGGCGACGCGATGCCGCCCAAGCTGGCGCGCGAACTGGCCAAGCTGGGGTTGGTGTGACCGGTTTCGCCGGCGACGAGCGCGAAGCACTGCTTGCGGTGAAAGGCGTCGGCCCCACGGTGATCGCACGGCTGGAGGAACTGGGCATCCGGAACTTCGCCGATCTTGCCGGGCGCGATCCCGATGCGGTCTGCGCGGAAATTTCGGCGGCAATGGGGTCGACCTGCTGGCGCAACTCCCCGCAGGCCCGCGGCGCCATCGTCGCCGCCGTGGCGCGGGCGGGCGCGGGTCTGCCCGATCGGTAGCCTTTTCCCGGACCGATCCGGGACGGCGCCTTCCGTTACCCCCGATCGACCCACCAGCGCATCAGCACATGGGCAATCGCATGGGCCGGCGGCGCCCCGAAAGCCTTGCCGTTTTCGCCCCGGCCGATGGCTTCGAGCGCCTCCACCACCTCGTCGCGGGTGAACCACCGCACGTCTTCCAGTTCGGTCTCGTCGATGGTGATGGCATCGTCGTCCGCATGGGCGTGGCAGCCGATCATCAGCGAGGACGGGAACGGCCAGGGCTGGCTGGCGACATAAGTCACATCGCGCACGCAGATCCCCGCTTCCTCGTGGATTTCGCGCGCGACGGCTTCCTCCACCGATTCGCCCGGCTCCACGAAGCCCGCAAGCGTCGAATAGCGCCCTTCGGGAAAGCGCGGCTGGCGGCCGAGCAATGCGCGGCCTTCGTGCTCGACGAGCATGATGGTCACCGGGTCGACGCGCGGGAAGTGCTCGGCGCCGCAGTCGATATTGGTGCAGGAGCGCTGCCAGCCGCCCTTGGCAAGAACCGTGGGGTGGCCGCAGACGGCGCAGTGCCGGTGCCGGCAATGCCAGCTCACCAGCGAGCGCGCGCCGCCATAGGCCGCGAGTTCGGCGGAATCGAGCACGGCCATGGCGTGCCAGTTGACGGGCGTGGCATGGGGGCCTTGCAGCGGCGTGGCACCGGGCACTTCCGCGAAGCAGGGCACGGGGCCGTCGAGGCCGAGGAAGATCATCTCGCTGCCCGGCTCCGCATCCGCCAGCGTGCCCCAGGTCAAGGCGCCGTCGTCGGCCAGCACGGCATCCAGTCCGTCCAGCCGCAGCAGCCGCGCCTCGCTGCTCTGCAGGGCCAGGAGCGCTGCCGGGTCGTTGCGGATATGGTCCGCGCGGTCGAGATGCGAACCGGAAAAGGCGATGGGCAGCAGCTTCGGCAGGAGGGTGGTGGTCAAAGGGGCGTCTCCAACAGGGCCATGACATCGGCCTTCAGCGCATTCTGGAACTGGGGAATAAGCTCGTAGGCGTTCGGCGGCATGAACTGCGCGAAGAGCTGCGAGCGCAGGCCGCGCACCATGTCGACCATGCCCACCGTTCCCGCCGCGCCCGACCAGCCGAACAGGCCGCTCTCCGCTCCCTTGCCGACGCGCCCGCCGGCACCGAAGCCGCTCCCCGCCGGAAGCATGGCGGAAAGCGCCACGCCGGGTGGCAGCAAGTCCGACGTGCCGGTGACGACCGCGCTTTCGGCCAGGACGCGCTTGCCGTCGATCATGCCGCGCTGGGCCAGAAGGCGCAGGAAACGGTCATAGTCGCGCGGCGTGCTGACAAGGCCCGCGCCGCCGAAGGGGAAGGCCGGCTTTTCCAGGAAGACCGAGTTGCCCGGCTCGTCGATCGGCACCAGCACGCTGCCCAGCGCGGCATAATTGGTGGTGAGGCGGCCCGCCTGGGCCGCGGGCACCTGGAAGGCCGTGCTGGTCATCCCCGCCGGTTCGAACAGTGTTTCGCGCAGATAGACGTCGAAGGGCCGGCCGGCGACCACTTCGATCACCCGGCCCATCAGGTCCAGACCGAGGGAATAGCTCCAGTGGGTGGCAGGATCGTAGACCAGCGGCACGTCGGCCAGCCGGTCGGCGAACAGCGCGAGGCTGGGCGCGGGGGGCGCATCGGTGAGGCCCGGCACCTTGATTCGGCTGATCTGCCCGGCAGCGAGGCCCCTGGACTGCATCAGCGCGCGGATCGGGCCGGTCTGGATGATCGAATAGCCCAGCCCCGACGTATGCGTGAGCAGATGCCGAATGGTGATCGCGCGCGGCGCCGGATGCAGGGCCGTGAGCGATCCGTCATAGCGGTCCTGCACCCGCATCTGCGCGAAACGCGGCAGGATTTCATGGACCGGCTGGTCAAGGCCGAGCCGGCCCTCCGCCACCAGCTGCATGGCCATGATGCCGGTGATCGGCTTGGTCATGGAATAGATGCGGAACAGGCTGTCCGGCGAGATCGGCGTGCCGTCAGTGAACCCCTGCGACCCGCGGGCGACGAATTCCGGTTCGCGGCCCGGCAGCGCCAGCGAGGCGACGAGGCCCGGCAGCGTGCCCGTCGCATCGCCGCTCCCCGTCCAGCGCTCCACCAACGCACGCACGCGCGGCATCGTCTCCGCCTGCGCCGCCGCCCAGGCGAGCCGAGGCATGAACGCGGCGCCGACACCCGCGATACCCGCCATGCGCAGCAGCATCCGGCGATCGACCGCCGCTTCCAGCCGTTCGCGCGCAGGGCTCATGCCATCTCCGCCCTGGCGAGGCCCGCCGCCTTGGCGAAGAGCGTGGGCAGCCCCGCCTCGGCGATACGGTCGACCGGCCACCATTCCCCCGGGCCGGGGGGATCGCCGTCAAGGTCGTGCTCCAGAATGCGAAGCCCCAGTTCGAGCGAGAAATGCGTGAAGACGTGGCCGACCCGGCCGCCGTTTTCCCAGCGCCCCGCCAGCGGCGGCGCGCCGTGGCCGTCCGCGCGGGCGGACCAGCCGTCGTCGGGAAGCGCTCTCATGCCGCCGAGCATGCCTTTGTCCGCGCGGCGCACCAGCCAGACCTTCCCGTCCCGCTCGATCCAGAAGGCGAGGCCATGCCGCGCGGGCTTGGCCTTCTTCGGCGCCTTGACCGGAAAGCGCTCCGGCTCGCCCATGGTCCTTGCCCGGCAATCGGCAGCAAGCGGGCAGAGCAGGCAGCGCGGCATGCGCGTGGTGCAGACGGTGGCGCCCATGTCCATCAGCGCCTGCGCGAAGTCGCCCGCCCGCAAGTCGGGGGTGATCCCGTCGGTCAGCGCCCGTATAGCGGGCCGCGCACTCGGCAGCGGGTCTTCCAGCGCGAAAAGCCGCGTCACCACGCGCTCGACATTGGCGTCCACCACCACGGCCCGCTGCCCGAAGGCGATCGCCGCCACCGCCGCGGCCGTATAGGCGCCCAGCCCCGGCAAGGCACGCAGGCCTTCCTCGCTCTCGGGGAAGACCCCGCCCCGCGCCGCAACTTCGCGCGCGCAGGCCAGGAGGTTGCGGGCGCGCGCATAATAGCCAAGCCCTGCCCAGGCCGCCATGACGTCCTCGTCGGCTGCGGCGGAAAGGTCCGTCACGGTCGGCCAGCGCGCGGTGAATTTCGCGAAATAGTCCTTCACCGCGGCCACGGTCGTCTGCTGGAGCATGACTTCCGAAAGCCAGACGCGATAAGGGTCGGGTGCCGGCGTTCCCGGCGGCGCGCGCCACGGCAGTGCGCGGGCATGAGCGTCGTACCAGTCGAGAACCTTGCGGGAGATCGTATCGCGGCTGGCGTCCATCAGCGCCCTATGGCATTGGAGCGGCAACAATGGAACGGCATCCAAGCAAAGGAACGGAAAAGGCGGCGAAGTCCGCCAAAGGCGCGGCGAAAGGCGTGGTCAAAGCCGCGGGCAAAGCCCCGGCCGGCGGCGAGCCAAAGGCCGGCGCCCCGAAGCGGTTCGAGCGCGCGCGGGGCGGCCAGGCCCGCCAGATTTCCGACCTCATGCCCGAAGTGGGCCGCACCGCTTTCCGCCGCTTCGGTTTCGTCCAGTCCAGCGTGGTGACGCGCTGGCCCGAGATCGTCGGCCTGCGCCACGCCCGCGTCTGCGCCCCCGAATCGATCCGCTTCCCGCCCGGCGAAAAGTGCGACGGCATTCTCCAGCTCGTGGTGCTGGCCGCCCATGCCCCGATGATTCAGCACGTCGTGCCCGAGATCATGGACCGGGTGAACCGCTTCTTCGGCTACAAGGCTGTAGCCAAAGTGAAAATCCGGCAAGGTGAGGTTAAGGCACCGGCTGCCACGCGGCCCAAGGCGGCTCCGCCCTCTCTCAAGCCCGTACCGCTCGAACTGGGCGAATCGCTGCGCGACATCGGCGATCCCGAACTTCGCGCGGTGCTAGAATCGCTGGCCCGAAGCCTCGGTGCCCAGGATGATCCCATGCAAGATCAGGAAAAGCAGTGATGAAGTCCACGTTGCGTCTTGCCGCCCCCCGTCTCGTCTTCCTTGCCGCAGCGGCCCTGCTGAGCGTCGCGGCCACGAAGCCCGCTCACAAGCCACTGGCGCCCAGCTCCAACCCCGCCTCGAACTGGGCGAACCAGATCGTGGTCACGGGCGACGGCAGCCACATGTACGGCAACCCCAAGGCCGAGATGCAGCTCACGGAATTCGTCAGCTACACGTGCCCGCACTGCGCGCACTTCAACCGCGAGGCGGATCCCACGCTGCGCCTCACCATGGTGCCCAAGGGCCAGATCGGCGTGACCGTGACCACGCTGCTGCGCAACCCGATCGACCTGACGATCTCGATGCTGACGACTTGCGGCGATCCCAAGCGCTTCTTCGTGCGCCACAACGCCTTCCTTGCCAGCCAGGACACCTGGATGGCCAAGCTGGAAAAGATCGGCGAGGAGCAGCAGAAGCGCTGGTACCAGGGCGCCCTGCCCGAACGCATGAAGGCCATCGCCAGCGACCTCGATTTCTACTCCAGGGTCGCCGCCTGGGGCATGACCCGTACCCAGGCCGATGCCTGCTTCGCCAACGAGGCGGTGTTCGATACCATCAAGCAACAGCAGGCCACCGTTGCCAAGAACGGCGTGAATTCCACGCCCAGCTTCATTCTCAACGGCAAGCTGCTCGACGCGCATGATTGGCCGACTCTCTCCAAGGAGATCACCGACCAGATGGCCGCGAAGCGCAAGGGTTCGGTCTGAAGCACCGGAAAAGGGCGGTTTCCTGTGGGAAAGCGCCTGTCCTTCCGCCCCCCTCCGCTGTTATCCGCCCCGACTGTGGGCTAGTTTCCCCGCCTTCTCACAAGGATTCGCCGACATGATCCGCAAGACCGCCCTGCGCACCATCGCCCTTGGAATGATCGCCGCGCCGCTCGCGCTCGGCCTTGCCGCCTGCGGCAAGAAGGACGCCGGCACGCCGGGCGAAGCGCCCAAGTCGGCGCAGGCCCTGCCCACGGTCGCCGCCCCCGCCGGCAAGGCCTGGGCCGAAAACGTCGTGAAGACCGCAGAGGGCGGCTATCGCATCGGCAATCCCGACGCCCCGATCAAGCTGGTGGAATATGGCGCGCTGTCGTGCTCGCACTGCGCCGAATTCGCGCATGAAAGCTACGACAAGCTGCGCGAGGATTACGTCGCCAGCGGCCGCGTCAGCTACGAACTGCGCTACTTCATGCTCAACGCCTTCGACATCCCGGCATCGCTGCTCGCCACTTGCGGCGCGACCGAGGCGGTCCTGCCGCTCAGCGAGCAGTTCTGGGCCTGGCAGCCCAACATGTTCCAGAACCTTCAGTCGGCCGGCGACGCCCGCATGAAGGAAATCCAGAACCTGCCGAAGGACCAGCAGATGGCGGCCATCGCCGAAGTCGGCGGCATGACCGAATTCTTCGCCTCGCGCGGGATTTCGCGCGACCAGGGCAAGGTCTGCCTGGCCGATGCCGCCAAGGCCAAGGCCTTCGCCGACCAGACCCAGAAGGCGACGACCGAATTCAACGTCAACGGCACGCCCACCTTCATCATCAACGGCAGCAATGTCGGTTCGATGGGCTGGAAGGAACTGGAAGCCAAGCTGCAGGAGGCCGGCGCGCGCTGATGCGCCCGCCCGTCTGAATCGAACGATACGAAGATGCGCATAAAACGGCTCAAGCTCAGCGGTTTCAAGAGTTTCGTAGAGCCGGCGGAATTGCGCATCGAGCCAGGGCTGACCGGCGTGGTCGGCCCTAACGGCTGCGGCAAGTCCAACCTGCTCGAAGCGATCCGCTGGGTCATGGGCGAAAGCTCGGCCAAGTCGATGCGCGGCGGCGGCATGGAGGACGTGATCTTCGCGGGCACGGCCACGCGCCCGCCCCGCGCCTTCGCCGAAGTGGTGCTCCAGGCCGATGCCGCGCCTGACGGAAACGGGGTGCGCGAGGAACTCGAAGTGGTCCGCCGCATCGAGCGCGGCGCCGGCAGCGCCTACCGCATCAATGGCCGCGACGTGCGCGCCAAGGACGTCTCGCTGGTCTTTGCCGATGCCGCCACCGGCGCGCATAGCCCCGCGCTCGTCAGCCAGGGCCGCATCGCCGCCGTCATCGCCGCCAAGCCGGCCGAACGCCGCGCCATGCTGGAAGAAGCGGCCGGCATTGCCGGGCTTCACGTCCGCCGCAAGGACGCCGAGCAGAAACTGCGCGCCACCGAAGCCAATCTCTCGCGCCTCGAAGACCTCATGGCCGGGCTCGACAAGCAGGTCGCCGGCCTGCGCCGCCAGGCCAAGGCGGCCGAGCGCTATACCGCCCTGTCGGACCAGATCAGGCTGGCCGAAGCGCGGCTGGTCTTCGCCCGCTGGCGCGACGCGGCAGAGGCCGCCGATGCCGCCCGCAAGGAAGCGCAAGGCGCCGAAGCAGGCGTGAGCACCGCGCAGGACGCGGCGAAACAGGCGCAGGACGCGCAGGCCAAGGCGGCCGAGGCCCTCGTGGAAGCCCGCGACGAACTGGCCGACCGCCGTGACGATGCCAGCGCGCAGGGTCACCGCATGGCGACGCTCACCAGCCAGCTCGAAGCCGCCGAACAGCGGCTCAAGGATCTCGACCGCCAGAAGACGCGCCTCGACGAGGACCGCGGCGATGCCGACCGCATGACCCGCGACGCGGCCGAGGCCCTCGCCCGTCTGGAGCGCGATCTGGCCGAAGGCGCAAAGCAGCTGGAGCAGGACGAAGCCCAGCGTCCGCGCCTGGCCAATGCCCTCGAAGGCGCGGAACGCTCGGCTCGCGCCGCCGAACTCGACCTGGCGCAGGCCACTGCCGCGCAGGCCGGGGTCGAGGCCGAATGGCGCATTGCCGAAGCCGAACTCTCGCAGGCCCGCGCCCGTCTGGGCCGGCTGGCCGCCGAAGAAGCCCGCCTCGCAGCCCAGGTCGAAGCGCTGGCCGCTGCCGGGGATCTCGAAGCGGCGGTTACCGAAGCCAAGGCCAGGGCCGAAGCCGGTACGGCCGCTCTGGCCGCCGCCCGCGCCGGGCTGGAGGCGCAGCAGGCCCGCAAGACCGAACTCCAGGCCGAGCGCGACGCCGCGGCCTCGGCCCTCGCCGCCGCCCGCGCCGACCTTACCGGCGTCGAGCGCGAGCACACTGCCCTCACCCGCGACCGCGAGGCCCGCGCCAAAGGCGCCAAGGCCGCGCATGGCCTGCCCGTCGCGATCGACGCCGTGCGGGCCGCTCCGGGATACGAACGCGCCGTCGCTGCCGTGCTCGGCCGCGATGCCAAGGCCCCCCTGGGCGAAGTCGCCAGGGCCGACGGCCGGTTCTGGACCGGCTCCCAGGCCCCTGCTCCGGTAGCCGACAGCCTGGCCGCCCATGTCACCCAATGTCCGCCGGAACTCGCGGCCCGCCTGGCGCTCGTCCATGTGGTCGAGGAAGACGATGCCCGGCCGCTCGGCAAAGGCGAATGGCTGGTCACGCGCACCGGCGCGCTGCGCCGCTGGGACGGCTTCGTCGCGCGCGGCGAAGGCGCCGCCGAAGCCGCTCGGCTTGAGGCCGAGAACCGCTTCGCCCAGCTCGATGCCCAGCTTCCACCGCTGCGCGCGGCCGTCTCCGCCGCCGAAGCAAGCCAGAACGCGGTGCAGCAGGAACTCTCCGCCCATGCCGCCGCCGTGGTCGCCGCCGAGCGGACCATTGCCGATGCCGCCAATGCCGAACGCGCCGCCCTGCGCGCGGTGGACCAGGCCGAGGATGCCCGCATCCGCCACGAAACGCGCCGCGCCGAAATAGGCCGCGCCCAGGCCGATCTGGCCGAGCAGCGCCAGGTCGCGGAACGGGACATCGCCGGCGCCGAAGGCAAACGGTCCGTCCTGCCCGATCCGGAAAAGGGCCGGGCCGGGCTCGTCGTCGCGCGCGAAAAGAACGAGGCCACGCGCGCCACGCTTCAGATTTCCACCGCCACGCTCGCCTCGCACGACCAGGCTCTGGCCGTCGCGCGCGAGCGTACCGCCTCGCAGCGCGGCGACATCCGCAATTGGCAATCGCGCGCCGGCGATGCCGCCAACCGCCTTGCCCAGATGGCCGGCCGGCTCGATGAAATCGAGACAGAGCGCGCCGTCGTCGCCGCCAAGCCCGCGTCGCTCATGGCCCAGATCGAACAGGGCGAGACGGTGCGCAACCGCATTGCCGAGGAACTGGGCAAGGCCGAAGCCGCCGTTGCCTTCGTCACCGATGCCGCGCGCAAGGCCGACGCCGCGCTCGCCGCCGCGCAGGAAGCGCTGGCCAGTGCCCGCGAGAACCGCGCCGGTGCCGCCGCCCGCGCCGAGAACGAGGATGCCCGCCGCGTCGAGATGACCCGCGTCTCGGGCGAACGCTTCCAGTGCCCGCCGCCGGTCCTGCCCAAACGCTTCGCTTTCGCCCCGGGCGACGTGCGCGAGGCGCAGGACGAAGTGGTCGCCATGGAGCGGCTCGTCTCCGAGCGCGAACGGATCGGGCCGGTCAACCTCGTCGCCGCAACCGAACTCGCCGAGGCCGAAGCCCAGCTCGGCACCAGCATCAACGAAAAGGCCGAACTGGCCGAAGCCGTCAACCGCCTGCGCGGCTCGATCGGCAACCTCAACCGCGAGGGCCGCGAACGCCTGCGCGCCGCCTTCGAGGCCGTCGACGGCCATTTCCGCCGCCTTTTCACGCGCCTGTTCCAGGGCGGGCAGGCCCATCTCGCGCTCGTCGATTCGGACGATCCGCTGGAGGCCGGGCTGGAAATCTTCGCCCAGCCACCGGGCAAGCGCCTCCAGTCGCTCACCCTGCTTTCGGGCGGCGAGCAGGCCCTCACCGCCGTCGCCCTGATCTTCGCGCTGTTCCTGACCAATCCCGCGCCGATCTGCGTGCTGGACGAAGTCGACGCGCCGCTCGACGATGCCAATATCGAGCGTTTCTGCGATCTTCTCGAAGCGATGACGCAGGAAACCGACACGCGCTACCTGATCGTCACGCACAATGCCGTGACGATGAGCCGCATGCACCGCCTGTTCGGCGTGACCATGGTGGAAAAGGGCATCTCCCGCCTCGTCAGCGTCGATCTGGTCGGCGCCGAGGAACTGCTGGCGGCGGAATAGCCCGGCTGCGCCCATGCCCCTGATTGACAGTTACCTGCCGCTTTATCAGTTCTCGGAAACCCATTCCTGCCGGATCGCGGCCGATGCGGCGCCGATCCTGGACGCGGCAGGGCGCTACAAGCCCGAGGACGGTCTTTTCTTTCGCGCCATGATCGGCTTGCGCGAAATGCCGGCTCGCCTGCTTGGGCGGCGTGGCAGCAAGCCGTTCGGGATGCAGAACTTCACGCTGCTGGAGCGGACCGACCGGGCCTTGGTCTACGGTCTCGCCGGGCAATTCTGGCGCCCCGATTATGGGCTTCGCCCGATCACGGACGGCTCCGCCTTTCGGGACTTCCAGGAGCCAGGCGTTCCGCGCCTCGCCCTGAGCTTCGAAGTCGCATCCCAGCCGGGCGGCGCACACCGCCTCACCACCGAGACCCGCGTGTTCTGCCCCGACGCGGTCTCGCGCCGAAAGTTTCGCTTCTACTGGTTGCTGATCCGGCCGGTGAGCGGCCTCATTCGCAGCCGCATCCTCGCTTCCATCCGCAAGACCGCAGAGACTACTTGAGCACGAAGCGCGGCCCCGGTCCCAGCGCGGCGGCCTCGTCTTCGCGGTTGTAGAGGCGGCATTTCGCCAGGCTGAGACAGCCGCAGCCGATGCACTCGTCCAGCTTGCGCCGTGTCAGTTCCAGCAGGGCGATCCTGGCGTCGATCGCCTGCCGCATCGACAGACTGATCGTTTCCCAGTCCGCCAGGGTGGGCGTGCGGCCTTGCGGCAGGGCCGAAAGTTCGCGCTCGATCTCGGCAAGGGCCAGTCCCAGCTTCTGGGCGATCAGTACGAAGCTGACCCGCCGGATATCGGAGCGCAGGAAGCGGCGCTGGTTTCCCGCGGTCCGCAGCGAGGTCAGCAGGCCCCGCTCCTCGTAGAAACGAATGGCCGAAACCGCGACGCCCGTGCGCCGCGCCAGATAGCCGATGGTGATGAATCGGTCCTCGACCCTCCCGTCCTTCTGCAAATCACGCCGTCCTTCTGCAAAAAGCGCTTGATCTCAAGTTAACTTGAGGATGCATCAAAGCCAAGCCGGCAAGTTGCCCGGCGACGCACAGGAGATGCCAGATGGCCCAGGGCCGCCTCGAACACGCCAATATCACCGTCAGCGACATCGATCGCAGCTCCGCCCTGCTCCAGAACCTGCTGGGCTGGCACGAACGCTGGCGCGGGCCCGCGCTGAACGGCGGGGAGACGATCCATGTCGGCGGGGATTTCAGCTACATCGCCGTCTATACCGACCGGAAGCAGCACGATCGCTTTCCCAAGGGCAGTCCGCTCAACCATGTCGGACTGGTGGTGAGCGATCTGGACGCTGCGGAAAGGGCCGTGGTGGCGGCCGGGCTGGAGCCGTTCAACCATGCCGACTACGAACCGGGCCGGCGGTTCTATTTCTTCGATTGGGACGGAATCGAATTCGAACTGGTCAGCTACGACTGACCGCGATCCGGCCCGCGTTCCAGGGCGCATCGGTGCGGTCGATCACCAGCCGATGCGTGTCGGGGCGGCACAATCCAAGCGCTGCATCCGCGTCGCCCCCGGCCCATAGCGCCCAGTCTTCACGGGCGAGGATGAGCGGCACCCGTCCGTGGTTGGCCACGATGGGTTCGGGTCGGTCGACCATGACCACGGCGAAGGCCTTGCCCCATTCCACCGTCGGCCGCCAGATTCCCGCGACGGCGAAGGGATCTTCCTGCTCCAGCGAACACCAGGTGCGCGTCATCGCGCCTTTGTCGCCTTCCGGCTCGGCCCAGGCGCTGAAAGGCACGAGGCAGCGGCGCGTCTGGAAGCTGGAGCGCCAGAACGCGGTGCCGAGCTTGTCGCCCCGCGCCTGGTTGATCGGTTTCGGCTTGATGGCCTGCCCGCGCTTGCCGGTCTGGGCGAGCGGGAAGCCCCAGGTCATGGCCTCGATCCGATGTTCCGCAACGACCAGCCCCGGATAGCCCGGATAGACCTCCTCGCCCAGGTTCGCGGCCGGTTCCGCCGAGGCCCGGAACAGTCCTGCAATCTCGTCCGTGGCCTTGCGCATGCGGTAGAGGTTGCACATGGCCCGTCCGGTCGATCAGATGATCCCGGCGTTGCCGACGACCCAGCAGGCCAGCGCCATCACCAGGCCAAGATCGCGATTCGAACGGAACCGCGTCAGGGCGTTCTCGCCATCCTCGGTATCGAGCGTCACGATCTGGAAGCCGAGATGAAGCGCCACCGGCACGAGCGCGACCAACGCCACCCAGTCATGCCGCAGCGTCCAGAACCCCAACGCCCAGAACGCCGTCGCCAGCGCGTAGAAACCGGCCACGCCGCCGCGGACGTGGCTGCCAAGGCGCAGCGCCGAGGAGCGGATCCCGACGACGGCGTCGTCCTCGCGGTCCTGCAGGGCGTAGATCGTGTCGTAGCCGATGCACCAGAAGATCGAGCCGGCATAGAGCGCGGCCATCACCGCCAGCTGGTCGCCCCGGATCTCGACCCAGCCGACCAGCACGCCCCAGGTGAAGACCAGGCCCAGCCAGGCCTGCGGCCACCAGGTGATCCGCTTCATGAAAGGATAGGCGGCAACCAGCGCCACGCTGCCCAGCGCCACGAGCTGCGCCTGCCAGCGCAGCTGGAGCAGCACCACGAGGCCCACCGCGCAGAGCGAAAGCAGCCAGATCGCCGCTGCCTTGCGGCTGACCTGGCCGCTGGCCACGGGGCGGGAGGCCGTACGGGCCACCTTGCGGTCGAGATCGGCATCGACGATGTCGTTGAGCACGCAGCCAGCGCCGCGCATCGCGATCGAGCCGAGCAGCAGCCAGAGGATCAGGCCCCAGCGCGCTTCTCCGCCCGCCAGCAGCACGCCCCAGGCACAAGGCCAGAACAGCAGCCACCAGCCGATCGGGCGATCGAAACGGGCCAGCATGGCATAGGCGCGCGGCGTCCTCGGCAGGGCAGCGACAAGCCCGCGATGCTGCGTATCGGGGACGAGTAGAGAGTCGTTCACGCCAGGACGAGTAGCCTATCATGGCGAAACTGTCATGCCCCAAGGTTCCTGGTGCACACGTCCCGCCTGCACGCCAGTTGCATGCAGGCGGGCTTCGCGCGAAAAGGCGGCCGCAACTTTCACCGGAGATTCATCCAGATCATGGCCGCCACCCCCGCCTGGCCGCCGCGCAGCGCGCCGCGTCTTTTCGTTACCGGGCCGCTGGGCCTGGGCGGCACCCTCGTGATCGAAGGCGGGCAGGCGCACTACCTCTCCAAGGTCATGCGAGTCGCCCCGGGCGACGCCGTCATCCTCTGCGACGACGAGACCGGCGAATGGGCCTGCGCCGTGACATCCGCGGGCAAGCGGGATGTCGCACTGGAAGTGCGCGAGCAACTGCGCCCGCGCGAGGAGGTGCCCGATTTTTGGCTCTGCGCGGCCCTGCTCAAGAAGCCGAATTTCGACCTCGTCCTGGAAAAGGCGACCGAGCTGGGCGTCGCGCGCATCCAGCCGCTCGTCACCCGCCGCTGCGTGGCCGACAAGCTCAATGCCGAGCGGGCGGCGACGATCGTTACCGAAGCGGCCGAACAATGCGCGCGCACCGCGCTTCCCGATGTCGCCGAGCCGGTGAAGCTGGATGCCCTGCTCCGCGACTGGCCGGAGGGGCGAGTGCTCTATTTTGCGGACGAGACCGGGGGAGCGCCGGCAGCGGCCACCTTCGCCGCGCACGACGGGCCGGCGGCACTGCTGGTCGGGCCGGAAGGCGGTTTCGACGAAGAGGAGCGCGCCCTCATCCGCGCACATCCGATGGCGCGGGCGATTACCCTGGGTCCGCGAATCCTGCGCGGCGAGACCGCGAGCATCGGTGCGACGGCCCTGTGGATGGCGGTTTCCGGGGATTGGCGCGGCGCCTGACTTGTCCTGAAATCCGACAAAAACCTCCCGGAAAAAACGAAACAAACCGCTCGGTACAAAAAGTTCTAGCGTCCGGGCGCGGGCCGCACTACCTCCCGCCGCATGAGCACCCGTGAGGTTTCGGATCGCGAAGATCCGGTGATCGAAAGCCTGGACCAACTCGCCGCGCCGATGGCTGCGGGCGAAAAGCCGCGCGAGGCGTGGCGGATCGGTACCGAGCACGAAAAGTTCGTCTACGACACGGGCGATCACCACGCGCCGTCCTATGCCGAACCCGGCGGCATCCGCGACTTGCTGATGGCCCTGACCGAATTCGGCTGGGAGCCGATCATCGAGGGCGGCAACGTCATCGCCATGAAGGGTGACGACGGCACCGTCAGCCTGGAGCCGGCCGGCCAACTCGAACTGTCCGGCGCGCCGCTGGAAAACCTGCACCAGACTTGCGCCGAGACCGGGCGCCACCTCAGCCAGGTGAAGGCCATCGGCGACCGCATCGGCAAGGCCTTCCTCGGCCTTGGCATGTGGCCCGACAAGACCCGCGCCGAACTGCCGATCATGCCCAAGGGCCGCTACGACATCATGCTGCGGCACATGCCGCGCGTGGGCACTATGGGCCTCGACATGATGCTGCGGACCTGCACCATCCAGGTCAACCTCGACTATTCGAGCGAGGCGGACATGGTGAAGAAGTTCCGCACTTCACTGGCGCTGCAACCGCTGGCCACGGCGCTCTTCGCCAATTCTCCCTTCACCGAGGGCAAGCCCAACGGCTTCCTCTCGTACCGCAGCCACATCTGGTCGGACACCGACCCGGCACGCACCGGCATGCTGCCCTTCGTGTTCGAAGACGGCTTCGGCTACGAGCGCTATGTCGACTACATGCTCGACGTGCCGATGTATTTCGTGTTCCGCGACGGCAAGTACATCGATGCGGCCGGCCATTCCTTCCGCGACTTCCTCAAGGGCGAGCTTTCGGTGCTTCCCGGCGAGCGGCCGCGCCTGTCGGACTGGACGGACCATCTCTCCACCGCCTTCCCCGAAGTGCGCCTCAAGTCCTTCCTCGAAATGCGCGGCGCCGACGGCGGCCCGTGGAGCCGCATCTGCGCGCTGCCGGCGCTCTGGGTCGGCCTGCTCTACGACCAGGGCGCGCTCGATGCGGCCTGGGACCTGGTCAAGGACTGGGACATGGAAGGCCGCGAGGCGCTGCGCACCGCGGTACCGAAGCTGGGCCTCGACGCGCCGCTACCCGGCGGCGGGACCCTGCGCAAGATCGCCGCGGAAGTGATCGACATCTCCCGCTCGGGACTTGCGGCGCGCAATTGCCTCAACGCAGGCGGCGACAACGAGACCGGCTACCTGGAACCGCTCGCGCAGATCGTCGCCAGCGGCAAGGTTCCGGCCGAACGCCTGCTCGACCTCTACAACGGCGAATGGGGCGGCGACCTGTCGAAGGTCTACGCGGTAAAGAGCTTCTGACGGCAAACACATGACAGGCAGGGTGAGCATCGCTCCCCTGCCGTCAAGGTGGCGCCCAATGCCCAGCGGCGCCACTGGCCGCCAGCCGTGGGATCATCCCCGCGAAATACCCTCTGCTATTCCGCGGCCTGCAGCGCGCCGTTCCGCGGCCGCAACCAGGCGCCCATCCGCGCGAGCGAGCGGGTGATCGGCGCGTTCTGCGCCATCCAGGCATGGTATTCCCGGTACTTGGCGTCCTCGGCCAGAAGATGCGCTTCCTCGGTCCGCGCGCGCCAATAGTAGATGCCGCTGACGACGCCCAGCAGCACCGTATTGCGCACCATGTCGGTCAGCGCGTGGCTGGTGACGAGGAAGGGCAGCGTCGACGTCCACCAGAACAGGTTCTTCGACAGGTAGGCCGGGTGCCGCGTGAAACGGTAAGGGCCGTTCGTCAGCACACCGCGGTAAGTGAGGTTGGAGAAACGCAGCCCGAAGGCGAACGTCGCCCAGGCATAGACGGCCGTGAGCGTGACCATGAGCGCCGCCCAGAGCCAGAGCAGCGCCGTGTGTCCCGCCAGCCAGTAGGACCAGCCGCCGGTGTTGACCTCATAGCCCATCACGTCGGCCCGCCCCATCGTGCCCCAGACGAAGGGCGGATAGCACATGAGCGCGGCCACCCAGCCGGCCAGTAGGGGATTGCCGCTGCGGATATGGGCGTCGAGCGGGCGGAACGTGAAGATATAGCCCACGGTGCCGATCTGTACGTCGATCAGGAAGAGCAGCGCGATTACAGTGGAGGCCAGCGGCACCGGATCATGGGCCATGGCTGCGAAGTTCGCCTCCACCACTTGCGCGAAACCGCCGGGCAGGATCGAGATCATGAAGGCGCCGAAGAACGCCTTGATGGCCCAGGCGCGGCCGTGCTTCTTCACCGCCTCCACGTCCCAGGCCTCGCGGCCGATCAGCAGGGCACCGAAATGCCAGGCCTGGTCACGCGGCTCGATCAGCTTGCGGTCCAGCCAGAGCACGTAAGGGACCGACAGCAGGAAGACCGGCAGCGCCGCCGCGCCGATCACTTCCATGGCGAAGAGATATTGCCCGTCCCAGTACCACCGGCCGATGCAGTAGAACGCCCCGATCAGCGCCCATGTGGCCCAGAGCCCCGCAAGCTTGGTGATCGACAGCTCCGCCGATTCGGACAAAGGCCGGCGCAGGTTCCAGTCGATGCCGGTGGAGGGGCGGCGGTGCACCTTGTCGACCAGCACCGACCACAGCGCCATGGCGGAGCCGGTGACGAAGAGCGTGGCGACCGAGGCGTAAGGGCCGCTCATCGGCGCATGGGGACCGGGCAGTGCAAGGGCGTCGGCTATCACGGCCCAGTTGCGGCAGACCAGCAGCCAGACGAGAAGCGCCGCCAGTCCGGACAGGCCCACGCCGGCCGAGACGTCGCTGGCGGGCGGGCTTTTCGCGGGATTCGGGGCGCTGATCATGGCGCCCGGACTAGCGCGAATTGGTTAAGAGGTGCGAAATGCCGAACAGCCGCGTCGCCCCGGGCGCGGCCCGGAGCGACGGCGACATGATCAACGGTAAGCCGTGATACGGCCCGAATCGTCGAGAAGGTAGAGCGTCTGGTTGGCCACGACCGGGGCCAGCGAGATCGGATCGCCCAGCTCGACGAAGGGCGTGAGCTTGCCCGTGGTCGGATCCACGGTGCCGAGCTGGCCGCGGGAATTGGCCACCCACAGCTTGTTGCCGGCCAGGACCGGGCCGACCCAGAAGATCGGACCCTTGCGCTTCTTCTCGTTGTCGTAGCGCGCCAGCTGGGTCAGCCAGCGCACTTTGCCGGTGCCGCGCGCGATGGCGAGGATTTCGGCGTGGTCGTCCAGCGTGAAGACCCAGTCGCCCACCACCATCGGCGTCGAGATGCCGGCAAGGTTGAGTTCCCAGATGCGCTGGCCGGTCACCAGTTCGTAAGCGGCCATGCGACCGCCCTGGCCCAGCGCGTAGACGCGGCCCTGGTCGATGATCGGATCGGCGTCGACGTCGGTGAGGCTGCCCACTTCGGTGGAGATCGAAGTGCGGGCGAGCGCGTCGGACCACACCTGGCGGCCGTTCTCATAGCGATAGGCCACGAGTTCGCCCGAGGAATAGCCCGCGATCACGGTGCCCTGGCCGGCCGCCGGAGCGGCCACGCCGAAGACGCCGGCTTGCGAGAGCGAGGCCGATTCGTTCCACAGGACATTGCCGTCCGCCGCGTTGAGCGCGAAGATCTGGTTGTCCTGCGTCATCACGTAGACGGCATTGAAGCTGATCGTGGGCGAGCCGCGCAGCGGGCCGCCGGGCTTCTTCGTCCAGAGCTGGCTGCCGTCGGCCGCCTTGAGCGCCGCCACTTCGCCGAGGCCGGTGGTGACGTAGAGGTTGCCCGCGTCGTAGCTGACGCCGCCGCCGAAGATCGAGCTTTCGTTCTTGCCCGAAACCGAGAAGTTCTTGGTCCAGAGCGAGCTGCCGGTCTTCGCGTCGAACGCATGGACGACGCCTTCGGTGTCCATGACGAAGAGCTTGTCCTCGGCCACGACAGGCGCGGCGGCCAGGCGGGCGCGGTTGGTGGAACCGGCGATCTGGGCGGTCCACACGCGGCTGGGATTGTCGGCCAGGGCCAGGTGCCCGTAGGACTTGGCGGCATTGCCGCCCGCCTGCGACCAGGCCTCGTTCGCCTGCTGCGGCGGCAGGATCACCGAGATCGCTTCCATCGAGGGATCGACCTTGGCGCCGCTTTCGATGCGCGACAGGATCGGCACGCGTTCGCCCACGGTGGGAGTCTTCGGGCCCTTGCTGTTGGACTTGCAGCCCGACAGACCGGCGACGAGCGCCAGGGCGATCAGCGATACGACCCCCGCGCGGCCCATTTTGGAAGGCATTGCCTTCATGCGCGTCATCTCAACCATGTTCATTCTCCGGCGGCAGGCGCGGTCTGCGCGCTGGCCCCTTGGTCTCGCGCTTTGCCCAGCGGCTCTCCGCGTTCGTCCACCACATCGTCGATCGCGTCGACGCCGAGCACGGCCGCAAGCTGGCGTGCGCGGCTGCGCAGGCCGGATTCGACCTGCTCGTCCTTGGCGATGGCGGCGAACAGCGGGCCTGCCTGGTCCTGCTTGTTCATCTTGATATAGGCCATGCCGACCATCTCGCCGGCAACGCCGAACCACGGATTGCCCGGGGCAGCGTAAGGCTTGAGGCGGGCGACCACGTCTTCGGGCTTCATGGCATCGAAATTGGCGGCCACGCTGCGCACGGCGGCAAGGTCCCGCAGCGGCTGCGGTGCCTTGGCATCGGCGGCCACTTCGTCATAGAGCTTCACGGCGTCGGGCAGGCGCTTCTGCTCGGCAGCGATGCCCGCAAGCATCAGCTTGGCCGACGTCGGGCTGCCGCCCGAACCCTTGGCGATGGCCTCCAGCTTGCCCTTGGCGGCATCCAGATTGCCGGACTTCATGCTGTCGATCGCCTGGACGTAAGCCTCGGCATTGGCGTCGCGCTGCTCGTTCTGCCGGTGGTTCCAGTAGAGCCAGCCGCCGAACGCCGCGAGCGCCAGGACCACGGCCGCGATCACGGGCTTTCCGTAGCGGGTGAAGAAGCCTTCCATCTGGTCCTGCCGCAGGGCATCGTCGACCTCGCGCAGGAAAACGTCCTGCTGCGCGGCGAGTCGCTCGGCAGACTTGGGGTTGGTCGGGGTGCTGTTGGAAGGAGGCAGGGCCAAGTTTCGGGCGCTTTCTGCGGAAAAATCAGGATGGTTGCCGGGCTGTTTAGCGAATGACCACGGCTTTTCAACGGTGATGATCGCTGCACCGTTCGCGGTGAAGCCTTGCTGAATGATGTCGGCGTGTCAAATCAGGCGGTCTTGCCCCAGCGCTTCGCCATATGTGCGGCTATAGGCGGCCAGCATGGTGGCTTCATCATAGTGGCTGCGGGCATGGACGCGGTTTGCGGCGCCGAGGCGGGCCCGCAGGGCATCGTCACCCGCCAGCAGCGCAAGGGTGGCGGCCAGCGCGGCCTCGTCTCCGGGCGGCGTTATCAGGGCGCGGTTTCCCCCGGATACCATCTGCGCCACGTCCCCCACGGCGGGCGAGGCCACCGGCAGTCCCGCGGCCATTGCTTCCACCACCGAGATCGGAAACTGCTCGCTGTCGGACGAGAGCGCGAAGATATCGAAAAGACCGACCGCGTGGGACGGATCGGCGACGAAGCCCGGCATGTGCACCCGGTCAGCCGCGCCGCTGCGCGCCGCCGCCTCCGCGATCGCGCCGCGCTCGGGCCCTTCGCCCAGGATCACGAGGCGCCATGAAGGGGGCAGCCCGGCGAAGGCGCGGACCAGCCGGGGCAGATTCTTTACCGGCCTGAGGCCCGCGAGCGTGCCGACCCAGCGCTCCCCGGGTTGCTTGATCAGGCCGGGCAGCATGTCGGGCCGGGGCCGGTCGAGATAGGCGCCGCAATCGATGCCATTACCGATCAGCCGCACCCGCTCGCGCGGCTGGCGCCATGCCGTGAGCGCAATCTCCTCCAGCCGCCGCGACGGCACCACCAGCGCCGAGGCACGGCGCAGTGCGAAGCGCCGGAACCGGTTGCGCGCGGGCTTGAGGCCGCCAGCCTCGTCCTCGTTGAAGCCGTCCTCATGATGGACGAGCGGAGGCAGCGACAGCAGGCCGCCGAACAGGCCATGGGCCATCACCCCGTCCATCGCGCCCCAATTGTAAGTGAGCACGAGGTCGTAGTCTGCCATGACCTGGGCGATCCGCCAGAGCCGCCGCGGGGTGGGGCGGCCTTGAAGGGCGGGAAAGTCCTGGGGAAACGCCACCGGCACCGCCGGATCGAGCAGCGCAGCGGCGCCGTAGGCCTCAGGCTGGGCCGAGACCACGGTATGAGCGATGCCCGGCCCGAACAGGTTCATCAGCCGCACGGCGCGCAGTTCCTTGCCGCCGGCCGCGAAGCTGGAATGAAGGTGGAGAATGCGCAAGGCGGTTCCGGCCCGGCCGATCAGGCGACTTGCGCCAGCAGCCGCTCGATGGCGGCAACGGATTCGGGCTCGTCCAGAGTGGGAGCGTGGCCGACATTGTCCAGCGTCACCGCCTCGGCGCCCGGCAGGCGGCGCAGCATCTTCTCCAGCGTGGCGGCGGACAGCAGGTCGGACAACGCGCCGCGCAGCACCAGCACCGGCCGGCCGGCCAGCGCTTCCCAGGCGGGCCAGAGATCGGGCTGGTCGTCCACGTCATAGCCCAGGAAAGGCTCGGCGATCTTCATGTCGTAGTCGAAGACCACCCGCCCGGCGTTGGATACGGTCATCAGGCGCTTGGCCCGCCCGATCCAGAAGTCCAGCGGCTGGCCGGGATGGGCATCGCCCTGCGACGATTCGATCGCGCGCGCGGCGTGAACCCAGGTGGGATAGCTGCGCCCCTGCCCGACATAGTCCTTGATCCGCTCCACCCCTTCCGGCTCGAGGAACGGGCCCACGTCGTTGATGACGGCCGCGGCGATCCGGTCTGGCATCATCGTCGCCAGTCCCATGGTCATCAGCCCGCCCAGCGAGGTGCCGATGGCCACGAAGCGATCGATCTTCTCCTGCGCCAGCAGCTCCAGCAGGTCCTCGCCATACTGGACCGGATTGTAGCTGGCCGAATCGCGCGCATATTCGCTGTCTCCGCGCCCGCGCATGTCGGGGCAGATGACGCGCCAGCCCGGCGAGAGGCGCTCGGCCAGGACGTCGAAATCGCGGGCATTGCGGGTCAGTCCATGGAGGCAGACGATGGGGGGAAGCTGCGCCTGTTCCGGCCCCTCGCCATCCGGCCCCGCCCGATCAGGCAACGAGCCCGGATAATCGCGAAAGTGCAGCTTCAGTCCATCCCGGCTCGACCAGAACCGATCTTCGAATACCGTCATGCCGAAGCTGCGACCTCATCTTGCCGCCCGGCTTGATCGACGGGCATCGGATCGCCACTATCGCCTGATGCGAAGCGAACCGCAAGCAAGTGCCTATCGTCCTGCCCCGCGTATCGAGGCCATTGCCGACTGGATCGCCAGTCCGGTGACGGCTGCCGATTTTCCGAAACATATCCTGCGCTTCCGCAACGACCGCTGGGCCCGCACCGTGGGGCTGGACGGGCTCGACGATGCCGGCTGGATCGCCCATTTCGGACGCTTCGAGCCGCTGCCGGACAACCTGCCCCAGCCGCTGGCGCTGCGCTATCACGGGCACCAGTTCCGCGTTTACAACCCCAACATCGGCGACGGACGCGGCTTCCTCCAGGCGCAGATGCTGGATGGCCAGGACCGCGTGCTCGACCTTGGCACGAAAGGGTCCGGCCAGACGCCCTATAGCCGCGACGGCGACGGCAGGCTGACACTGAAGGGCGCGGTTCGCGAGATCCTCGCCACGGAAATGCTGGAGGCGCTGGGCGTCAACACCAGCAAGACCTTCTCCGTGATCGAAACCGGCGAGGCGCTCTGGCGCGGCGACGAGCCTTCGCCCACGCGCTCGGCAGCCATGGTCCGCCTCAGCCACGGCCATATCCGCATCGGCACCTTCCAGCGCCTGCTCGCGCTGGAAGAAAGCGCGCACATGGAACAGCTCGTGGCCTATTGCCTCGCAACGTATCCCGGCAATCTCCCGCCCGAGGATGCGCCCGGCCGGGACGAACCTGCGGTGATCCTGCTCCATCAGGTGGTGGAACGCATGGCCGATCTCGCCGCGAGCTGGATGGTGGCCGGCTTCGTCCACGGCGTTCTCAATACCGATAACATGAACATCTCGGGCGAGAGCTTCGACTATGGTCCCTGGCGCTGGCTGCCGCAGTGGGACCCGCGCTTCACTGCCGCCTATTTCGACCATTCGGGCCTCTACGCCTTCGGCCGGCAGCCCGAGGCGGTGCTGTGGAACTGCGGCCAGCTTGCCGTTGCCTTGCGCCAGTTGACCGAAACCACGCCGCTGGTGGCCGCGCTGGACCGCTTCGCCCCGCTCTACCAGCAGGCGATGAGCCGGCGCTTCGCCTGGCGCCTTGGCGTGACCCCGCAGGGCCTGGAGCGCGACAATGCGCTGATCCAGGCTGCGGAACAGGCCATGCTGGCAAGCGGGGAAGCGCCGGAGCAGTTCTTCTTCCATCATCGCGGCGGAAGAAATGCAGGCGCCGATCGCTTCGGCGAAGTCCTGGGCACTTACGCCCCGGCGGCGGAAACGTCCGATCCCTTCTGGCAGCAACCCGTCCCGCCCGGCCTGCTCATCGACGAGGTCGAGCGCATCTGGGATGGGATCGACCGGCATGACGACTGGTCGGCGCTCCATGCCCGGGTCGCGGAAATCCGCGAACTCGGTCGGCAACTCGGCGCGGCGCCGGCGCCCGCCGGGCAGGCTGCTAGCCAAGGCTCCGGGGCATCCTGATACAAAGGATTAAAGGCCGCGTTAGCTTCCCGGTAGGGATCGCTGTGCAACAGCATGTCCTACAGCGAGTTATCCAGCCAACGGACCATCAATCTTCATGGGCGCGACAGCGAGCGCATACAGCACCCCGCCAGCAACGGTCGCCAGCGATCGGGGATCTGCCGGACAGGAACGGGCAAGGAACGTGACGGACATCATCTCCTACGAACCCGCCACGGGTGCGGAGATCTGGCGCGGCAAGCCTTGCGATGTCGACGATGTGGTGAGCCGTGCCCGGCGCGCCTGGCCGACCTGGGCCGCCCAGCCGCTGGCCACGCGCATCGAACTGCTGCGCCGCTTCGCCAACGAAGTGCGCAAGGAAGCCGACCGCCTGGCCACGACCATCGCCCGCGAAGTCGGCAAGCCCTTGTGGGAAGCGCGCGCCGAAGTCGAAACCGTGGTCGCCAAGGTCGAAGTCTCGATCCGCGCCTATGCCGAGCGCACCAGCCAGCGGAAGTTCGATTCGGCACTGCAGGGCACGATGGCGGTGCGCCACAAGCCGCACGGCGTCCTGGTCGTGCTCGGACCCTTCAACTTCCCCGCGCACTTGCCGAACGCCCACATTGTCCCCGCCCTGCTCGCAGGCAATGCGGTGATCTTCAAGCCGAGCGAGAAGGCCCCCGCCACGGGCGAGATGCTGGCGCGCTGCTTCCACCGCGCGGGCATTTCCGCCGCCGTCATGCAGCTTGCCGTGGGCGGGCCGCTGGAGGGCCAGGATTTCGTGGCGCACGAGGGGATCGACGGCGTTCTCTTCACCGGATCGGCCAATACCGGCATCTCGATCAACCGCCGCCTCGCCGCCCGGCCCGACCGGCTGGTGGCGCTGGAGATGGGCGGAAACAACCCCATCGTCCTCTGGGACACGCCCAAGCTGACCGACGCCGCAGCGCTGATCGTCCAGTCCGCCTTCTCCTCCGCCGGACAGCGCTGCACTGCGGCGCGCCGGCTGATCGTGAAGAGCGCGCTCTATGACGAGGCCATCGCGGAAGTGAAGGCACTGGCAGACCGGGTGATCGTGGGCGCGCCGTTCGACGAACCGGCACCTTTCATGGGCCCGGTGATCGACAATCCGGCGGCCGACGGCCTGACCGAGAGCTTCCTCTACCTGCTGAGCAACGGCGGACGGGCGATCAAGCACCTGGTGCGGACCGACGACGCCCTGCCGTTCCTCAGCCCGGCGATCATCGACACCACAGCCATGAAGGAACGGCCCGATGTCGAACTGTTCGGCCCGATCCTGCAGGTGATTCGCGTCGACGATTTCGATGAGGCGATTGCCGAGGCCAACAATACCCGGTTCGGCCTGGCCGCCTCGCTGGTGGGCGGCAGTCCCCAGGACTACAACCGCTTCTGGGCCAATATCCGCGCCGGCATCGTCAACTGGAACCGCACCACCACCGGGCCAAGCCATGCCGCGCCGATGGGCGGCATCGGCCTATCCGGCAACCACCACCCCACCGGCTACTACGCGGCGGACTACTGCGCCTATCCCGTGGCGTCCGGGGAGATGGAGCAGCCCCGCGCGGCGATCGGGGTGGGACTGCGGTAACGGCCCGGGGCGTCAGCCCTGTCGCTCCGAACCCGGGGGCCGTCACTTCCCGCTGGTGACCAGATCGACCTCGGTCACGCCGCCTTCCAGTTTGCGCACGAAAGCCACGTAGGCTTGCCCTGCCTTGCGGCCGCCGATCACATGATCGCCGCCGTCGATGCGGTATTCGGCGGTATAGCCGCCGCGCTGCGCCATCGAATAGTAGAAGCTGACGACATCCTCGGGCGAGACCGCCGTGCCGTAATTGACGACGCGAAGCGCGCAGCCGTCAGCGTCAGTGCCCGCGGCTTCCTTCACGGCGCCGCGCGGATAGACGGGGATGGCGGCGGGCAGCTTGGCGGCCCAAGCGGCGGAATACTGGACTTTGGCGGAGCAATCGGTCTTGGCCGCGCGCGCGCTGTCGCTGACTTGCGCGGCAGTCGCGGCGTTCTGGGCGAGCGCCGAGGCGCTGGCTTTCTGGGGAACCGGCGCGGGCAGGAGCTTGCCGCCCGCAGCATCCGCGGCAGATTTCCGGGCAGCCGAGATAGCCGCCGGCGTGCGATCGGCCGCCTTCAGCGTGACCGGGCCGTCCTTGCCCGCGGTTCCGCCGCTCTCTCCGGACATTTCGGGATCGACCACGATCTGATCGCCCAGGGCACCGGACGCAGCGGCCTCGCTCCCGGCCGCATCGGGCTTCTTCGTCTTGGCGTTACAGCCCGCCAGCGCCAGCGATCCGGCCAGAGCCAGGAGCATGAAGTGCGGGGCGGCGGAGTGCTGCGCCGGAACCTTCGTCATAATGGCCATCCTCGTCGCGTCCTTGTCCCCGGAAGATCGCATGCGTCTTCCCGACATCCAGTTCATCGGCCAAGACTTCCCGGTAAATGGCGGAAATTCAAGGCCTCTCCGCTGGAATTCCCGCGCACGTCCCAATTCGGGAAGGCCCGCAGGCAAAGGTTTGCGGTCAGGGAATGGAGCATCGACATACAGCGCCGGTGCGCGCGAAGCCCCGAAACAGGTCGAGGGCGCCCGCAGCCGAAGCCACGAGCGCCCTCTCCCACCCGCCCCCATCAGATGGAGTTCGGGAGGTCTCCCCCGTAAGTCGCCGTCCTCACGGGGAAGCCAGTTCCTGTCAGGCGCAAGCCGCGCCCGGTTCTATCAGCGGCAGCGCGAACCGCCGCGGTCGACTTCGCGGCCGAGCAGGGCGCCGGCGGCGGCGCCGAGGACGGTGCCGGTGGCGCGGTCGCCGCGGGTGTCGATGGCACGACCGGCCAGGGCGCCCGCCGCACCGCCGACCAGCAGGCCGGTGGTGCCGCTCGAGCGGCGGCAGTCGTAGCGACGGTCGTTGCCGCGGTAATGGCGGTCGCCGCGATAGTAGCGGTCGCGGTTGCCGTAGCCGCGGCGATAGTCTTCGCGCGAATAGCGCTCACGGCCGTGGCCGTATTCCTGTTCGCCGGGGGCCTGGAATTCGTGGGTCGGCGCGTAGCTGACGGCAGCCGAAGCGGGAAGAGCGGTCGCCAGGCTGGCCGTTGCGGCAGCGAGGGCGGTTGCCTTGAAAAATGCGTTCATCTCAAAATCTCCTCGTCATTGCCGGGGAGGGGGCCTTTCGAGGCTCGATCCGCGGTACGCATTCAGCTTTAAGGCATCGAACCTGAACGATCCGCAACGCGGCTGTCAGAATTGGCGATATCGACGAGGCGAGGAACGTCTTGCGACGAACTGCTTGCGGACGGACCTTTCGGCACTTATCGCACCGGACGATCCACGGGGTTTTCGATGCAGCACCAAACCACTCGCCGTAGCGGCGGCCTTGCGCAGGCTTTCGGCGCCTATCTGATCTGGTGCCTGTTCCCGCTCTATTTCGCGATGCTCCACGCGGTTTCCCCGTTCGAGGTCGTGGCCTGGCGGCTGCTGTTCACCCTGCCCTTCTGCCTCATCATGGTCGCCGTGCTGCGCCAGGGTGCGCAGCTTCGGGCCGCGCTCGGCAATCCGCGCCTGCTCGGCACGCTGGCCGTCAGCGGCCTGCTGATCGGCACCAACTGGCTGATCTACGTCCTGGCGGTGATGGAAGGCCACGTCATCGCGGCGAGCCTGGGCTACTACATCAATCCGCTGGTCAACGTGCTGGCAGGCACCATCTTCCTGCGCGAGCGGCTATCGCGCCTGCAATGGACCGCGGTCGGCCTCGCTGCCATCGGCGTGGCCATGCTGGCGGGCGGCGCGCTGGACACGCTGTGGATCAGCATGGGCATCGCCCTCAGCTTTGCCGGCTACGGCCTGGTGCGAAAACTGGCCCCCGTCGAATCACTGCCGGGGCTGACGGTGGAGACGCTGGTGCTGCTGATTCCCGCGCTGGGCCTGCTGGGCTGGCAGGCTTCCGGCCCGGCGGGGCTGGCCATGGGACAGTCGCTGAACATCAGCCTCCTGCTCGCCTGCGCCGGGATCGTCACCGGGATTCCGCTGCTGCTTTTCGCCGGCGCGGCTCGCAAGCTGGACTTCTCGGTGCTGGGCTTCATCCAGTTCGTGACGCCGACGGGCATATTCCTGCTCGGCCTCTTCGTGTTCGGAGAGCCGCTGCGGCCGGTCCAGATTTTCTGCTTCCTGTTCATCTGGACGGCCATCGCGGTGTTCTGCTGGGACCTGCTGTCCCGCAAGCGCAAGGCCGCCGCCTGAGCGCAGGCCTGCCAGGTCAGGCCTGCTTCCCCTTGCGCAGCAGCGCCTGGACGAAGGCGTCGAGATCGTCGACTTCGACATCGAGCACTTCGTCCCATTCCGCCAGCAAGGCTTCGATATCCGCGCGCGTATAAGGCTCGGGTGTCTTGTGCTGCACTTTGGGCGCGCGGTGCGGCCAGGGGTGGCCGGTCAGGTTGTTGTAGAGCCAGCCGAACTGGAACAGGAATATCAGGTTCAGCGCCAGCGGCACGAGATGGCCGATGCCCCAGGACTGGTCGCCCGTGGCCCCCAGCGCATAGAGCAGCGCGCAGGCGCCGCCTGGCGGATGCAGGCTGCGCGTCAGCGACATGGCCACGATCGCCAGTCCCACGCCCACAGACGCCGCGAGCCAGGGCGTCCCCAGCAAGTGCCCCGCGGTCAGCCCGACGATGGCCGAGACCATGTTTCCGCCGACCACTGACCAGGGCTGCGCCAGCGGACTGGCAGGCACGCAGAATACCAGGACCGCCGAAGCGCCGAGCGGCGCCAGAAGGAACGGCAGCGCCGCAAGCCCCGCCTGTTCCAGTCCCTTCATTTCGAGCAGGAGCGTCACGCCGCCGGCAATGGCAATGCCCAGCATGCCGCCAAGGGCCCCGCGCACCCAGCCGAGATGGCCGATCGCGCCTGCAACCAGGCCGCCGATCCGGCTATTGCCCCATCCGTCCCGCCACCGTGCTGTCGTTCGAGCCACCACCCGGCCCTTCTCCTGAACTTGGTTTCCGTCGCGGCGCCCTATGAACCATGTCCACCATCGTGGCGAGGCGACTCGTGCTTGGGGCCCGGATAGACGAATTGTAACGGGTCTGGTCATCGCCGGGTGCCCGGAAACCGCAGGCCTGCCGCAAATCGGCCATCTTCGAATGTTTGCCTGCGTGTTCCCTCCGGAGCTTCCCATGCCAGCGATCGACGCCGCACCTTCCGCTCCCACCGTTACCGAGCAGACCGTAGATGCTTTCGACCTTCGGCAGATGCGCGCGCCGCCCTCCGCGGGTTTCAGCGTCATCCGCCCCCGCTGCCCCGAGGGCAAGCCCGGCGAGATCGTCGTCTGCGCGCCCGATCCCGAACAGGAACGGCTGCCGCCGCTCTCGACGGACTACAGCATTCCCGATGGACCGCCCCGCGCCCGACTGGACATCGGCGACGGCACCTCGATCGACGTTCACCTCGATTCCGCCTCGATGCCGGACGGCAGCAAGAGCCAGCGGGTCATGGTCGGCGTGAAGCGGAAGTTCTGAACGAAAAAGCCCGATCCGCCCAAGGGAGTGGCGGATCGGGCCTCGAGGCCGGCAGAGGAAGCGCCGGCTAAAGGGAGAGGAAAGCGCCGGAACGCCCGGTTGGATCAGGCGAAAGTGCCGGCCTTGGCGATTTCCGCCACCGGCTTGCGGCCCGAGGCGACTTCGCGCTCCTGCAGAAACTCGGGAAGCTGGCTCTTGTCGCCCATCTTGCCGATGGCGAAAGCGGCTTCGAGGCGGTGGTCGGCGGGAATGCCAAGCGCCTTTTCGGCCTCACCGAACTTCAGGCCGGTCATGCCATGCGTGTGATAGCCCAGGGCCTGCGCCTGAAGGGCAGCCAGCGCCCAGGCCGCACCGGCATCGAAGCTGTGGCTGTGGTTGTCCGAATTGCCCTTGTCCGAACGCATCTGGCTGTCGGACACGACGTAGACGATCGCCGAAGCGTCCTTGGCCCAGCCCTGGTTGAACTCGATCAGCTGCGAGAGCAGCAGGTCCCAGTTGGCGTCGCCCTTGCGGGCATAGAGAAAGGTCCAGGGCTGCACGTTATAGGCCGAAGGCGCCCAGCCGGCGGCTTCGAAGATCACGTCGAGGTCTTCCTGCGGGATCTCGCTGCCATCGAACGCGCGGGGCGACCAGCGATTGACGATCAGCTTTTCAACCTTGGGATGGGCAATACGTCCGGTCATGTCGATTTCCTTGGTGTTGAGAGTGTCGGGAGAGAGTTCAGGCCGCGTCGACAAGGACGAGTTCGGCGTCCTCGATCGCGGTCACGGTGATGGAGTCGAGACCGGTGATCGCCACGCCGTCGCGCGGCTGCGCTTCGACGTCGTCCACCAGGATCCGGCCTCTTGCAGAAACGAGATAGAGATGGCGGCCCGGTTCGGTCGGGTAAGTCACGCTGTCGCCCGCCTTGACGGTGGCGCCCAGAACCCGGGCATCGGCGCGGATCGGCAGGGCATCCCCGTCTCCGGCGATGCCGCTGGCGAGCGTGACGAAGTGGCCGGCACGATCGCCGCGGGGGAAAGGACGCGCGCCCCAGCCCGGAGACTCGCCGCGTTCGTCGGGCAGGATCCAGATCTGGAACAGGGTGGTGGCCTCATCCTCGAGATTGAACTCGGAGTGGACGATGCCGGTGCCCGCGCTCATCACCTGGACGTCGCCGGCGCCCGTGCGGCCTTCGTTGCCCAGGCTGTCCTTGTGCGTGATCGCGCCGGTGCGGACATACGTGATGATCTCCATGTCGCGGTGTGGATGCGGCGGAAATCCGGCGCGCGGACCGATGGTGTCGTCGTTCCAGACCCGCAGACGGCCCCAATTGGTGCGCGCAGGATCGTGATAGTCGGCGAAGGAGAAGTGGTGATGGGCATCGAGCCAGCCGTGGTCGGCGGCGCCGAGGCTTGCGAAGGGACGGACTTCGATCATGTGGCCCTCCTGAAGGGGGTTAGTCTGCCGCGGATATGCGGTCTGCCTGCTCATCAGGTAGCCCTTGCAGGGTCATCGGATAATTGGGATAAAATCGATCGAGATGTTCAACTAAGCTGAAGGCTTCGCATCGTGGTCGACATTGCCCCGCCCAGTCTGGATCACTTGCGCACATTCCTGCTCGTCGTCGAGGAGGGCAGCTTCGGCGGTGCGGCCCGCAAGCTGGGCCGGGCGATCTCGGTGGTGAGCTATGCCATCGCCCAGCTTGAGGCCCAGCTCGATGTCCGCCTGTTCGAGCGAGAGGGGTCGCGGAAGCCCCGGCTCACCGAATCGGGCCGGGCGCTGCTGAGCGAGGCCCATGCCATTGCCGACGACGTCGATGCCCTGCTCGCCAAAGTCCGCAGCCTGCGACAGGGGCTGGAGGCCGAACTCTCGCTGGCGGTGGACGTGATGGTGCCCGGCAATGTCCTCGCCAAGCTGCTGCGCGACTTTCAGGTGATGTTCCCCAGCGTGCCACTGCGCCTTCATGTCGAGGCTCTGGGCGCCGTCGCCGCGCTGGTGATGGATCGGCGCGCCACCCTGGCCATCGCCGGGCCCGATATTCTCGACCTGCCGGAAATCCAGCGCGAGACGGTGGGCGCCGTGGAAATGGTGCCGGTCGCCGCGCCCGGTCACCCCCTGGCGAACCCGGGCCCGATTCCGCCCGGCGCGGCGCGCAAGCACCTCCAGCTGGTGCTGACCGACCGCTCCCCGCTGACGGAGGGCCGCGATTTCTCGGTATTCAGCCCGCGTTCGTGGCGGCTGGCCGATCTCGGCGCCAAGCATGCGCTGCTCAAGGAGGGAATCGGCTGGGGCTCCATGCCGCGCCACCGCATCGCCGCGGACCTGGCGAGCGGCGAGCTGGTCGAGCTTCACCTGCCCGAGCGGCCGACGATGGACTATGCTCTTGTCGCGCTCTGGCGCAAGGACAGCCCGCCGGGCCCCGCCGCCGTCTGGGTTCTCGATGAAATCCGCGAACGCCTTGCCGGCTGTCCCTGACCACACCTCCCGGCCACGCCGTCACCCAAGCTTTTCCGGCCTGTCATTCGGACACTTGCGCAGTCCGCCGCCCTGCCCCACTTATCGGCCATGACCGCCAGCCGCCTGTTCGACCGCGCCGTTATCCGGCTCTCCCCCCGCCCCGATTCGAACGAAGACGTTGCCGAGTTCCTGCAAGGGCTCGTCACCGCTGACGTGAAGGGCGTGCTGCCCACCTGGGCCGCGCTGCTCTCCCCGCAAGGCAAGGCGCTGTTCGACTTCCTGGTCTGGCCGGGCGGGCACGGCCTGCTGATCGATTGCGAGGCGGAAGCGGCCGAGGCTCTGGTCAAGCGCTTGTCGATGTACCGCCTGCGCCGGGCCATCGACATCGCCCGCGACGATACCCTTGCCGTCCACTGGCGCCCGCATACGGGCGACGGCGCCGCCCCGGACCCCCGCCACCATGGCCTGGGCGAACGCTGGATCGCTCCGGTCGACCCCACCGATCCCTCGGAATTCGAAGGCGCCGATGCGGCATGGCGCGCGCACCGGCTCGCCATGGGCGTACCCGAAGGCCGCGCCGAACTCGGCGACGGTGAGACGCTCTGGCTGGAATGCAACGCAGTCGAACTGCACGGCGTCAGCTTCACCAAGGGCTGCTACGTGGGCCAGGAGAACACCGCACGCATGAACTGGCGGCAGAAGGTCAATCGCCGGCTGATCGTGGTTCCGCTGGCCCGCTCGGACGAGAAGCGCCGCCGCGCCGCCTATCCCGAACTGGGGCTGGCGGTGGACCACTTGCGCGTGGAGGACATCGATCCGCTGATCGCGCCGAAGTGGCTCGAACTGCAGGTCTGAATTTCGGGGCTTGAGGCTGCGGCCTGACCGGATCGATCAGGCCGAAAGCACGTTCGTCGGCATCGGCGCCCGCAGGAACGGCCGCTCCCCAAGGTTGGCAACATAGATCCGCGCGCGGATCGGCATGGCCCTGCCTTGGGCGAAACGCTCCCGCTCCTGCCCGGAATCCGCGAAACCGGCCTCCTGCAGCACATCCAGCGTGGCCGGATTGTCTGCAAAATGGCTGGCGACCACGCGCCGATGCCCCAGCGTTCGCGCCTGGGCGAGCACGGCGCGCACGGCTTCCCGCGCGAAGCCCCGCCCGCGATGGGCCGGTGCAATCCAGTAGCCCAGTTCCACTTCGTTCTCGATCCGGCCGAGACCGATGCCGCCCACCAGCTTGGGGCCGCCGGGCGCGCGCAGATACATGACGAGGTGAGGCAGGCGCGGATCTCGCGGCTTGGCCAGATAGTCGCGCATGGCGCGCGTCGAGCGCGGCAATTCGCCTACGCCGGGGTTGCGCTGGGCCGTCTCCTCCGAAATGGCGTTCACCAGTTCGTCGAAGTCTTCCGGCCAGCCGGGCCTCAGGAACAATCTCTCCGTGCGGATGAACATGTGACGGTTCTCCGTTTTTCTATTTTGTCCGCAGGACACACTATGCACAAAGCCAGTTGCAATGCACGGCTTTTGCTGCGGCCGGACGCGAGAAGTCGACCGGCGATCGCGCGCCGGTGAGCCGCGATCCGGCAGTCCTTTCTTTTCAGGGATTTGGAAGAATCGTCGTCCCCGGCCGGGCAGGGCCGGGGACGCGACAAAGGTCAGGCGGCGCGCTTGGGCGCCATGGCCTGGGCGCTGCCGAGGCCGGAATTGTCGCAATCGTCGCCGCAATCGCTGGGCGAATCGAACTCGACGGCATATTCGCGCGAGAGGCAGCTTGCAGCGCGCCCTTCGCTGTAGCGTTCGAGCACGCGCCCGGTGGGCCGGAATCCGACCTTTTCAAGCACGCGGCCCGAGGCCGGGTTGTCGACGAAGTGGCTGCCGACGATACGCTTGTGGCCGATGGCATGGGCCAGCGAGAGCACGGCGCGCGCGGCTTCGCTCGCAAATCCCTGCCCCCAATGGTCGCGGGCGATCCAATAGCCCAGGTTCGCTTCGCCATCGAGCAGGGACAAGCCGATGCAGCCGATGATGCGCGTGCCGTGCGAGCCGGGCTGGGTGATCAGGAAACGCGGCAGCAGCATGTCCGGCGCGGCATCCAGAAAACGCCGGGCGTCTTCGCCGGTATAGGGCCAGGGCGCGCGCGTCAGATTGCGCACGACGCTTTCGTCGTCGATCAAGGCCAGGAATTCGTCCTGGTCCTCGGGCCAGCCGGGCCGCAGAAACAGCCGTTCGCTGCGAACGAACATAGAGTATCTCCACTCATCCGCCCCGCGCCTTTCCTAAGGTTTGCGCGTGACATTGCGATTACGCACAACGTCCGGAGAGCCTGAAATATCCGTGCAAATTCGTAAGAAAATGTACGACTTAGTCGCTCTGTAAGACAGTTGCGCCGTGCGAGAGGGAGACACGAAAAGAGGGAGACGGGCAGGCCCCTCTCCCTCGTTCAGCCGATCTCAAGAAGATCGGCGGGGCCATCCCGTCAGGATGGCCCTTTGATCGACCATCCGATTATTCGGCGGCTTCTGCCATAGCGTCTACCGAGACGTACTTACGGCCGAGTTTACCGTCGTGGAAACGCACGCGACCTTCGGCGAGTGCGAACAGGGTGTGATCCTTGCCCATGCCGACGTTCACGCCCGGGTACACGCGGGTGCCGCGCTGACGGATGATGATGTTGCCGCCGATCACTTCCTGACCGCCGAACTTCTTAACGCCAAGGCGGCGGCCCGCAGAGTCGCGACCGTTGCGCGACGAACCGCCTGCTTTCTTATGTGCCATTGCTCAGTCCTTCCGATCTTTGGCTCAGGCGACGGACACGATGCGCAGCAGGGTCATCTGCTGGCGGTGGCCGTTCTTGCGACGATAGTTGTGGCGGCGGCGCTTCTTGAACACCACGACCTTTTCGCTCTTGGCCTGAGCGATGATCTCGGCCGAAACCGTGATCTTCGAGGCGTCAGCGACTTCGCCGTCGTTGCCGGCGAGCAGAACGTCGCCCAGCGTGATGGTCTCACCGGCTTCACCAGCCAGCTTTTCAACCGCGATCTTGTCTCCGGCGGCAACCCGATACTGCTTGCCGCCCGTGCGCACAACTGCGAACATGGTGCCCTTACCTAATATCAATGAGCCCTAAACAGGCCGAAACAACTCTGCCCCGGCCGCTCTGGTCCAGGAAGGAACCGTGGAGCCTTGCGGGCGACGCACCGGCGTCCCCATTTGCATGGGGTACCGGAAAGAAGGGTGCCGTTAGTCCACCACCCGATTCGTGTCAACCAAGGAGTCGCCCGGCACAGGCCGCGAAACGCGATTCAACCCGGACATCCGCTTGGTTGGCCATGGATTGGCCCTCGCGATCGGCCATGACCATGCTATGGCAGCACCATGACCCGCGTACCAGCCCGTTTCCAGCCGCTGATCCCGCCCTGCCCCGCGAATCGGAAGGCTTCCCCCATAGCCGCGCGAACGCTGGCGCCCATGCAGCCCCTGGGGGCGCTGGCCCTCGGCATGCTGGCCCTTGGCCTGAGCGCCTGCTCGACGGCGGGGAGCTATCCCTCCCTGTCCTATCGCGCGGTGGAACGCTCCGCCATGCCCGCCGCGGCCGAGCCCACGCCGCCGCCCGTGCAGTTGCCCCCGCCCACGGCCGACCTCACCACCCGAATCGACGGACTGGTTGCCGCCGCGCGCGACGCGGACAAGCAGTTCGCGGCCAAGCGCCCCGCCGCCGATCGCGCCGTGGCGGCCGCGGCCCGGTCCTCTCGCACGAGCGATGCGTGGATTTCGGCGCAAGTGGCCGTGGCGGCCCTTCAGTCCAGCCGCGACAGTGCCGTTGCCGCCCTGGCGGATCTCGATTCGCTTTATGCCGATGCCCGGCAGGCCGAGCCGGTGGACGAATCGCCCAGCGCCCTCGCCATCGATACCGCGCGCAGCCAGGTCCAGGGCCTCGTGAACACGCAGAACGACGTCATCACCGGCCTCGACGCCCGCCTCAAGACCTGAACCTCGCCCCGCTTCCCAAGGCGTCGAGACACGAAAAACCCCTCCCCCTTGCGAGGGAGGGGTCGTCCGAACGGACCGCTCCCGACCGGAAGCCCCCCGGCTCAGGTCGGGAAACGGGAGGCAGGATCACCTCAGGGCGACTATGACCGCGACGGCCAGTCCCCAGCCCAGGATCAGCACGGGAAGCAGGAGGACCTGAACGGTCGCCTCGCCCGCAGTCAGCCTTCCGCTCGAAGTTTCGATGCCGCGCGCGCGGAACTGCGCCCAATCGGGCGGCGCGGTATCGTTTGCGGGCTTCATGCGCGGCCAGTAGCCGGCCAGGGCGAAGGCGAAGACGACGAAGCCCGCAAAGATCACCATCGGGATCGCCAGTTCCGGATTGAGGAACGAGGCGGCCATGACGCCGATGAAGCCGAGATAGAGCGCGACGGTCGCGAGGTAGAGGCCCGTCGGCAGGCCGAAACCGCGATCGACGGTCGCAGGCGACGGGTTGGCGCCTGCGGGTAAGCTGACCGCGATGGCCAGTTCGCGAAGTTGTTGCTTGTCGAGACGTTGCGTCATGGCGTGATCTCCTTGTGGAGCACCATGGGCCGTTTACGCGCCGGAGGAATTGATGCCGGTCAAACCGCGGAAAAGTTACGAAACGGGATCCGCCTCAGGCTATCGGACGCCCCGCGATCAGGCCCAGCGCGCAAGGTCTTCGATGTCCTGCGGGCGCGGTTCGATCCAGCGCCATTCGCCCGCGACTTTTTCGCGCTTCCAGAACCACGATTCGCTCTTGAGATGGTCCATCGCGAAATCGGCCGCAGCGAAAGCATCGCGGCGGTGGCGCGCGGCAGCGGCGACCAGGACGATCGGTTCACCCGGCTGCATGGTACCGCTGCGATGGATGACCAGCAGGCCGTCCAGCGACCAGCGCTCACGCACTCGCGCGGCAAGCGCTTCCATCGCGGGCAGGGTCAGCGGCGCATAGTGCCGCAGTTCGAGCGCTTCCACGCCGCCGCCCTCCCGAACCTGCCCCAGGAAGCTGACGATACCGCCCGCCTGCGGCACCCCCGCGGCGAACTGGCGCAGCGCTTCGGCGGGATCGAAGGGATCGGTGGACAGGCGAACGGTGCTGCTCACCTCAGCCGCCGGAAACCGGGGGAAGAAAAGCCACTTCGTCCCCCTCGCGCAGTTCCACGTCGCCCTGCACGAGCGTGCCGTTCACGGCGTAGCGGATGCGCGGTTCCTTGACGGCGGCGGAGAGGTCCGGCTCCAAGGCTGCGATCACCGCCGCCAACGAAGGCGCGAAGGGTACCGCGCGGCCTGAACTGCCGGCCAGATCTTCCAGCCGGCCGAGAAACACGAGTTCAAGCGCCATGTCAGCCGCCGGTCATCGACATGTGCCGTGCCAGCGCCGGCGCCGCGCCGCGCCGGTCGATGGCGAAGTGGTGACGCTCCGGCTTGATCCGCATCGCCGTGTCGAGAGCGGCGTCCAGTCCTGCCTGCGGATCGGCGCTGCGCAGCGCCGCGCGCAAGTCCACCTGCTCGTTACCACCGAGGCAGGCATATAGCTGCCCGGTCGCCGTGACGCGCAGGCGGTTGCAGCCCTCGCAGAAATTCTGGGTAAGCGGCGTGATGAGGCCCAAGCGGCCGCCGGTTTCCGCCACGTCGAAGTAGCGGGCGGGGCCGCCGGTGCGGTGGAGACTGGGATGCAGCGTCCAGCGCCTCTCGAGATCGGCGCGAACTTCAGACAAAGGCAGGTAGTGGTCGAAGCGGTCTTCCTCCACTTCGCCCAGCGGCATGACCTCGATCAGCGTGGATTCGAATCCCTGGCCGTGAGCCCAAGCGACGATCCGGGGAATTTCCCGCTCGTTCACGTCCTTGAGCGCGACCGTGTTGATCTTCACCCGCAAGCCAGCCGCCTTGGCGGCTTTCAGGCCTTCCAGCACTTGCGGCAGCGAATCGCGCCGGGTCAGCTTCTCGAACGCCGCGCGGTCCAGCGTGTCGAGCGAGACGTTGATTCGCCGCACACCCGCCGCGAACAGGTCGTCCGCGAATTCGGGCAGGCGCGTGCCGTTGGTGGTGAGCGTCAGCTCTTCAAGGCCGTGGCCCAGCTTGCGGCCGAGCGCGCGGACCAGTTCGATCATGTCCCGCCGCACCAGCGGCTCACCGCCGGTTAGCCGCAGCTTGGTCACGCCGCGCGCAATGAACCCCAGCGACAGCTCGTGCAGTTCGTCCAGCGTGAGCACGTCCTTCCTGGGCAGGAAGGTCATGCGTTCCGGCATGCAATAGGCGCAGCGCAAGTCGCACCGATCCGTCACCGAAAGCCGCAGATAGGTGATTCGGCGCTGGAACTGGTCAATGAGAGGCGCAGCAGTGCTCATGGAAGCCCATATAGTAGGCCCCGTGCGCCATTCCCATCAAGCGAAAGAATGGGAGCCGTCGAGGGGGAGGTATTGCCCGGTCACGCCCGGAGCCTCGGCCAGCCAGGCAGCGGCGGCGGCAATGGCCGCCTCGCCGTCTCCGGTCAGGGCGTTTACGCGCCGCGGCGCGTGGCTGCGGGCCAGCGCCTGGATCACGGACAGCCGCCAGCCGCGATGCTCGTGCCCGGCCGGGGCGAAGACCAGCGTGAGGTCAGCCTCCGCCACCAGCGCGGCGCGGACCTGCGGCAGGATATCGGCATGGAACTGCGCGGCGGCATCGAGCGGGTCTTCCGCCAGAGGTCCGACGCGCAGGATCACGGCTCAGCGGCGATGCCGGGTGAGCGTCATGCCGATCTTCTCGCCCGCTTCGGCGATGGCGAGCTTGACGATCTTCACCGTCACGGCCTCGACCCGCTCGTCCTGGAGGAACAGCGTTTCGCAGACGTGATCGGCCACGGCTTCGATCAGCTTGAAGTGGACGCCCTGCGGCAGCGCTTCGCTGGCCGCGAACTTGAGGTCCATGTAGTTCTTGCTGGCCGTGAGCGGGGTATCGGGCGCGTAGCGATCGATGGGCTTCAGCTGCACGGAGATCGTGAAGCGCAGCGGCTGCGGCTTGCCGGTCTCTTCCGAATAGATGCCGGTAAGGACATCGTGTTCGAAATCGGCGACTTCCAGAATGAGCGAATCGGGTATGGCGGTGAGGTGCATGGCGGGGGCCTTTAGCCGTTATTGCGCCAGCGCGCGAAGATTGCCGTCGGCAGCAGGCGGCCCCCGTCCTTTTCAGAGACGCCGTCCTCGCGAACGGAAAGGTCGCCGTGCTCGATGGTGCCCGGCAGGTCGCGGAACAGTTCTTCCATCAGCCCGGCCAGCGCCAGCGAGGACATGCGCACGGCATAGACGGTGAGGAACAGGAACTTGCTGTCCGCGTCGAGCAATTGGCGGCAATCGGCGAGCAGGCCGGGGAGGTTCTCTTCCAGGCGCCACGTCTCGCCGGTCGGGCCGCGGCCGAACTTCGGCGGATCGAGAATGATGCCGTCGTACCGCTTGCCCCGGCGCACTTCGCGCGCGGCAAATTTGGCGGCATCGTCGATCATCCAGCGAACCGGACGATCCTGAAGCCCGGCCAGCGCCGCATTCTCGCGCGCCTGGCCGACCGACTTCTTCGACGCATCGACATGGGTGACGGGGCCGTGCGGCGAAAGCGCCAGGGTGCCGACGCCCGTGTAGCCGAACAGGTTCAGCGTATTGGCATCGTCGCGACCGGCCAGCATCTCGCGCATCCAGTCCCACACCGGCGCCATGTCCGGGAAGAAGCCGAGATGGCGGAACGGCGTGCACTGCGCGGTGAAGCTGACTTCGTTCCAGGCAAGCGGCCATCCGTCGCGCGGCACGGCCTTGTCGAACTGCCAGCGGCCGCCGCCGTCCTCGTCCGAACCGGGCACGAATTCGCCGTGCGCATCCCAGTTTTCAAGGCGCGGAGTCCACATCGCCTGCGGTTCGGGGCGCACGAAGCGGTAGTCGCCATAGCGCTCCAGCTTGCGGCCGTGGCCCGAATCGACAAGGCCGTAATCGTCCCAGCCCTCTCCGGCGAGGATGACGGGTTGGGTTTCGAGGCGTGCCATCAGACCTTCGGGCTCGCGTGCTCGGCCACGAAATCGGCGATCGAATCGTAGTCGCCGGTGAGTTCGACGCACTTTTCCTCGCGCTCGAACAAGTCGCCGACGCGCGCGGGCAGGCCCGAGCGCTGGCCGGTGGCACGCTCGACGGCGTCCGGGAACTTGGCGGGATGCGCGGTCGCCAGCGTGACGACCGGGACGCTGGCGTCAATGCCAGCATTGCGGGCGGCGAACAGGCCGCAGGCGGTGTGCGGATCGATGAGTTCGCCGCAGTTTTCCCAGGCCCAGCGGATGGTGGAGGCCATCTCGTCGGCATCGGTCCGCGCGGACGTGAACAGTGCGGCGGCGCCTTCGCGCTGCGCATTGGTGAGCTGCATGGCCTTGGTCGATTCGAACCCGGCCATCTGCGCGGCCAGTGCTTGGCCGTCGCGGCCGCCGAGGTCGAACAGCAGGCGTTCGAAGTTCGACGAGACCTGGATGTCCATCGACGGGGCGGCGGTGGGCGTGACGGTGCCTTGCGAATAGTCGCCGTCTGCCAGCGCGCGGTGGAGAATGTCGTTCACATTGGTGGCGACGATCAGCTTCTCGACCGGAAGACCCATCTGCGCGGCGACATAGCCGGCGAACACGTCGCCGAAGTTGCCGGTCGGCACCGAGAACGCGACCTTGCGGTGCGGCGCGCCCAGCTGGAGACCGGCCGCGAAGTAGTAGACCACCTGGGCCATCAGGCGCGCCCAGTTGATCGAGTTCACCGCGCCGATGGCGAAGCGATCGGTCATCGCCTTGTCGTTGAACATGCGCTTCACGGTCGCCTGCGCGTCGTCGAACGAGCCGTCGATGGCGATATTGTGGACGTTGGGCGCCAGCACCGTCGTCATCTGGCGGCGCTGCACGTCGGACACGCGGCCCTTGGGGTGCAGCATGAAGATGTCGACCTTGGCGCGGCCGGCCACCGCGTCGATCGCGGCCGATCCGGTATCGCCCGAAGTGGCGCCGACGATCGTCAGGTTACGCTCCGAACGGCCGAGGAATTCCTCGAACAGCAAGCCGAGCAATTGCAAGGCCACGTCCTTGAAAGCCAGCGTCGGGCCGTGGAACAGTTCCAGCACCCACTGCTGCTCGTCGAGCTGCTTCAGCGGCGTCACCGCCTTGTGCGCGAAGCGGCCATAGGCCTGGGTGGTCAGTTCCAGCAGACGGTCGTAGGTCAGGCTGCCCTCAACGAAGGGGAACATGATTTTCGCCGCCAGCTCGGCATAAGGCAGGCCCGCCATCGCGGCGATCTCTTCGCCGGAGAAGCGCGGCCACTCACGCGGCACATAAAGGCCGCCGTCCGATGCGAGGCCGGCGAGCGTGGCGCCTTCGAAATCGAGCGCCGGTGCGCTGCCGCGGGTGCTGATGTAATCCATGGTGGCGCGGTTAGCCGCAGGGGCGCGAAATGAAAAGCCTGTCGTTGGGCTGGCGCGCGAACAATTCCTAAAGGGGGCGTAGATCGGGACCGATCGAGGCGGGTAACTAAGGCGCGGCCAGAGTGCGGGCAGCTCACGGCCACTCTCGACGCCGCGCATCATCGTCTCGCGGCGCGCCGCGCCGGCCGCCTGCGAATGGCGTGCGAGCTTACTTCTGCCACCGCTTCATCAACGCCAGCGTGTAGATCACCAGCGCGGTCGCCGCGAAGAGGAACCACTGGATCGCATAAGCGAAGTGGTTGTTGGGAATCTCCGAGGGATCGGGAATGGCGTTCGCCTCCAGCCCTGCAAGCGGAGGAGTCGCCACGAGCCGAGGGCCCGGCGCCACGATGCCGTGAACCGGGCCGCCTTCCCACCCGCCCGCCGCCATCGGCAAGCGCGACCATCCAAGCACGACCAGGGCACGGGTTCCATCCGCGAGGGTGCAATCCGCCGTTTGCGCCGCGCCCGATTCGTCCTTGTCGTTGCGGCCGGCGATGCTCGAATGGCCGGTCACGGTCGCGCAGTCGAGCCGGGCGCGGCGGTACAGCAGGTCTTCCTGCCCGGCCCGATCGCGCGGCCATGCCACTTCCTGCGCTGCGCCTCTGGCGCTGGCGTAGTGCGCCAGCAAAGCCTCCTTCTCGTGAAGGCGGCGCAACTGCCAGAAGCCGAGCGAGACCATGACGGCCACCGCCACCAGCACCAGGAACGTGGGGATCAGGGGGATCGGGCGCATGGACGTTCCTTGGGTCATTCAACCGAAAGAGGGCAGACGCGGTGCGCGGCTGCCCTCCTGTTCGAACGATGGGACTGCCGTTGACCGGCAGGCCGGCCGGTCAGTGCGTGGGATAGCCCCAGCCGCCCCAGACGTAGATGGCGATGAAAAGGAACAGCCAGACCACGTCCACGAAGTGCCAGTACCAGGCCGCGGCTTCGAAGCCGAAGTGCTGGCGCGGCGTGAAATCGCCGTTGTAGGTGCGCTTCAGGCAAACGATCAGCATGATGGTGCCGACGATGACGTGGAAGCCGTGGAAGCCCGTGGCCATGTAGAAGGCCGAGCCATAGGTGTTCTTCCCGAAGGGGAAGGGCGCATGGATATATTCGTAAGCCTGGATGCTGGAGAACAGCAGGCCGAGCAGGATCGTGGCCCAGAGCCCCTTCTTCAGCCCTTCGCGGTCACCGTGGATCAGCGAATGGTGCGCCCAGGTGACGGTCGTGCCCGAGCAGAGCAGGATCAGCGTGTTGAGCAGCGGCAGGTCGAACGGGTCCATGACGGCTTCGATCGCCTTGGGCGGCCACTGGCCACCGACCACTTCGGCAAGCGTCGAAGGGAACAGCGAGAAGTCGAAGAAGGCCCAGAACCAGCCGACGAAGAACATCACTTCCGAAGCGATGAACAGGATCATGCCATAGCGCTGGTGAAGCTGCACGACCGGCGTGTGATCGCCGGCATGAGCTTCATTGACGATCTTGGAGAACCACATGAACATCGAGGCCAGCAGGATCGCGAGGCCCAGCCAGGGCACGAACTTGCCGCCCGCCATGTCGTGCATGAACAGGACCATGCCCGAAGTGAACGTGAGCGCACCGATGGTGGTCGCCAGCGGCGCAATGTCCGGCGGCAGAATATGGTAATCGTGATTCTTGGTACCGGCCATGGTGCCTTCGTCCCCGTTCTCGAAACTTCAGTGTTCGATTCTTCCGGTGGGGTAATGCTCCCCCCGTGATTTGTTTCCCGTACCGGGACTTAACCGCCCGTTTGGCTGTGGTCCAGTGTCTTTGCATCCGAGGTGCTGGTGACATGGAAGGTATAGCTCAGCGTGATCTGCTCCACGTCCTTGTTATCCGGGTCGTTCAGGAACGCCGGATCGACGTAGTAGATCACCGGCATCTTCACCGCTTCGCCCGGCTGGAGCGTCTGTTCGGTGAAGCAGAAACACTGGATCTTGTTGAAGTAGCGCGCTGCCTGCTCGGGCTCCACATTGAAGCTCGCCGTGCCGGTGATCACTTTGTCCGAATCGTTTTTGGCCCAGAAAAGCGCCATGTCGCGCTCGCCGATGGTCACCGTGTCAGTGCGCTGGAGCGGTTTGAACTGCCAGGGCATGCCGCGCTCGACATTGGCGTCGAAGCGAATCGACACGGTCTTGTCGGTCACCTGCACGGCTGCCGCCTGCGCCTCGTCCGCCCGGCGGGTGGTGCCGTTATAGCCGGTCACCTGGCAGAAGATCCGGTAGAGCGGGACCGAGGCATAGCCCAGCCCCAGCATGCCGAGAGCCATCGACAGGGCGATGAAAGCGACACGCCGGTTGCTGCGCGTCTTGCCGTCGGTGGAAGGAGCGGCTGCGCCTGCCATCAGCTCATCTTCGCGATCGAGATGAAGAACACCAGTACCACGAAGCCCGCCAGGCTGAGCGCCAGCACGCGGTTGCGGCTCCGGCGAATCTGCTGCGGCGTGCGGGGATCGGGCTGCTGGACGTCGTTCATGCTTCGATCTTTCAAAGGACGATGAAGCGATCCACCACCAGCGCCGCGAACAGGGCGAAGAGGTAGAGCACCGAATAGGCGAAAAGCTGCTTTTCCGGCTTCATGTCATCGTCCGGCCCGCTGCGTTCGCGCAGGCCGACACGGATGGAAAGCGCCAGGAACAGCGTGGAGAGGACCAGGGCGGAAACGCCGTAGATCGCATGGGCGCCGAACCACCAGGGCAGCGCCGAAAGTGGCAGCAGGAGGACGGCGTAGAGCAGGATCTGGTGCCGCGTCGCCTTCTCGCCCGCGACCACCGGCATCATCGGGATGCCGACTTTGGCGTAGTCGCTCTTCACGAAAAGCGCGAGCGCCCAGAAGTGCGGCGGGGTCCAGAAGAAGATGATGGCGAAGAGCAGCACCGGCATCAGCGTGATCTCGCCGGTGACGGCCACCCAGCCGATCAGCGGCGGGAAGGCCCCGGCGCCGCCGCCGATCACGATGTTCTGCGGTGTGCGCGGCTTGAGCCAGATCGTGTAGATGACGGCATAGTAGACGATCGAGATCGCCAGGATCGCGGCGGGCAACCAGCCGACTGCAAAGCCCATCAGGAAGACCGAGACGGCGCAGAGCACGCCCGCGAAGTCGCGCGCGGTCGTGCGGTCCAGCCGGCCTTGCGGCAGGGGGCGCTTCGCCGTGCGCTTCATCCCGGCGTCGAGATCGGCCTCCCACCACTGGTTCAGCGCGGCGGCACCGCCGGCGCCCATGGCGATGCAGAGGATAGCGGTGAAGGCGAGGACCGGATGGATCCGTTCCGGCGCGGCAAGCAGGCCGCAGAGGCCGGTGAAGATCACCAGGCTCATCACCCGCGGCTTGGTCAGCGCGAAAAGGTCGCGCCAATCGGCGGGGAGCGTTGCGGCGGGAGAGGGACTCGTTGTCGTCATGGTGGTTGGCCCCATACACCCGCAAAGTCGCGAAAAGCGAGTTCCTTGCGAATCGGGCGTCGTCCCGGGTCAGCCCCGGGACGACGCTTCGATCAGTGGTGAGCAGCTTCCTCGATCACGGGAAGCGTCTCGAACTGGTGGAACGGCGGCGGGCTGGTCAGCGTCCATTCCAGCGTGGTGGCGCCTTCGCCCCAGTAGCTGTCCTCGGCCTTGCGACCGGCCGTGAAGGCGTAGAGCATGTTGATCAGCCAGACCACCAGGCTGGTCGCCATGACCATGTAGCCGATCGTCGCGACGTGGTTCCAGTGCTGGTACGCCTCGGCATAGTCCGGATAGCGACGCGGCATGCCCTGCAGCCCGAGGAAGTGCATCGGGAAGAAGATCATGTTCACGCCGATGAAGAAGATCCAGAAGTGGACGTGGGCGAGGAACTCGGAATGCATCCGGCCGCTCATCTTCGGGAACCAGTAGTAGAACCCGGCGAAGAGCGCGGTGACGGCACCCAGCGACAGCACGTAGTGGAAGTGCGCCACGACATAGTAGGTGTCGTGCAGCACGTCGTCGACGCCGCCGTTCGCCAGCACCACGCCGGTCACGCCGCCGACGGTGAAGAGGAAGATGAAGCCGATGGCCCAGACCATCGGGCTCTTGAACTCGACCGAACCGCCCCACATCGTCGCGATCCACGAGAAGATCTTGATGCCCGTGGGCACCGCGATGACCATGGTGGCGGCGGTGAAGTACATCTTGGTGTTCACCGACATGCCGGTGGCGTACATGTGGTGCGCCCAGACGATGAAGCCGACCACGCCGATGGCGACCATGGCGTAGGCCATGCCGAGGTAGCCGAACACCGGCTTCTTCGAGAAGGTCGAGACGATCTGCGAGATGATGCCGAAGCCGGGCAGGATCATGATGTAGACTTCGGGGTGGCCGAAGAACCAGAACAGGTGCTGGTAAAGCACCGGATCGCCGCCGCCCGAAGGATCGAAGAAGGTGGTGCCGAAGTTGCGGTCGGTCAGCAGCATGGTGATCGCGGCGGCCAGGACCGGCAGCGAGAGCAGCAGCAGGAAGGCGGTGACCAGCACCGACCACACGAACAGCGGCATCTTGTGCATGGTCATGCCGGGAGCACGCATGTTGAAGATCGTGGTGATGAAGTTGATCGCGCCCATGATCGAGCCGGCACCGGCAAGGTGCAGCGCGAAGATGCCGAAATCGACCGCGGGACCGGGCGAGCCGGTGGTCGAGAGCGGCGCATAGACCGTCCAGCCGGTACCCGCGCCGAGACCCGTGCCGCCGGGCACGAAGGCGGAGCACAGCAGCGAGATGAAGCCCGCCACGGTCAGCCAGAACGAGATGTTGTTCATGCGCGGGAAGGCCATGTCCGGCGCGCCGATCATGAGCGGCACGAACCAGTTGCCGAAGCCGCCGATCATCGCCGGCATGACCATGAAGAACACCATGATCAGGCCGTGGGCGGTGATGAGCACGTTCCAGACATGCAGCGTCGAGTTGAAATCAGGGTTCGTCGCGCCGAACCAGCGCGCGAAGATATCGAGGTACTGGATGCCTGGTTCGGCCAGCTCGATGCGCATCATGCCGGAGAAGGCACCGCCGATGATCCCCGCGAAGATCGCGAAGATCAGGTACATCGTGCCGATGTCCTTGTGGTTGGTGGACATGAACCAGCGCGCGAAGAAGCTCGGCTTGTGGTCGTGGTCGGCATGGCCGTGATGATCGGCATGCCCTTGGAAATGTTCTGGAACGGTGGTTGCCATGGTGGAGCCCTGTCCTTCGATTCGCGCTTATTCTGCTGCGGCGGTGGCTTCGGAGGCCGAGGCCTCCGTCGCTTCGGCCGTGGCGACGGCGCCAGGGCTCATTGCGGGTGCCGCTGCTGCTGCGGCAGCGGCGGGCTTGGCCTGTCCGTCGATCACGCCGCCGGCGTGCGTCAGGACCCAGGCATCGTACTGGGCGCGCGGCAGCGCCTCGACCGCGATCGGCATGTAGCCGTGCTTGGCGCCGCACAGTTCCGAGCACTGGCCGTAATAGACGCCGGGCTTTTCGACCAGCAGCACCTTTTCGTTGATGCGGCCGGGCACGGCGTCGAGCTTGAACCAGAGCGAAGGCACGGCAAACGAGTGAATCACGTCCGCCGCGGTGATCTGCAGACGGATCGGTTCGCCCACCGGCACGACCATGCGGTTGTCCACCTCAAGATGCGAGGGGCCGTCCCAGGGCTTGGAGCCCACTTCGCGCACGCCGTTGTTGATGATCGGCTGGCCGGGCAGGTTGAGCATGTTGGAGACGACCTCGAAGTCGCCATTGTCGGGGTAGCCGTAAGTCCAGAACCACTGGTTGCCCGTGACCTTGATGGTCAGCGCGCCCTTGGGAGCCGGCTTGTACTGCTTGGCGATGAGGTCGATCGAAGGAACCGCGATGCCGATCAGGACCAGCACCGGAACCAGCGTCCACACCACTTCGAGGATGGTGTTGTGGCTGGTCTTGGAGGCCACCGGATTGGCGCGGCGGTTGTAGCGCACCGCGATGATGACGATGAGCAGCAGCACGAAGAGCGTGATGACCGTGATGATCGGCATCAGCACGCCGTCGTGGATCCACTCGCCATATTCGCCGAGCTTGGAAAACTGCTGCTGGAGGCCGATTCCGCCCTCTACCGGCATGCCGATGCCGGGGGTCGGCTTCAGCGGCGTATAGCTGGCGACGGGTGCCGGAACGACAGCCGAAGCAGCCGGCGCCGCGATTGCGGAAGAAACTGCCAAAGTCGACGAGAACGCCATGGCCGCGACGGAATATAGACCGAGAGCTCTTGCAGCCTCGCCCAAAGTACGAACGGTTTTGCCCAATATCATGGTTATAGCGCTTCCGTTTTCTTTATGAACGCCCAAGTGAGTCGCCTCCCAAGCGCGCACCCCTATTGCGGAGGCTTGGTGCCCCCCTTCACCGGGGGCTATACGCGGCCTTGCCGCCTGTCTCAAGCGCCTCTAGGGGATTTTTGACGCAAGCGTCCATGACGCCCTGCCAGAACATTGCAAATTGCACCAAAGGATTACCCGTCGATGCAGGAAGAAGAAGTCCTCGCCGAGTTCCGCGCCAGCAAGGCCTTGCTTGAGGGGCATTTCCTGCTTTCCTCGGGTCGACACAGCGCTTTCTACCTCCAGTGCGCCCGCGTTCTGATGAACCCGGACCGCGCCGGGAGACTCGCCGTCGCCCTGGCTGCAAAACTCCCCCACGATATTCGCAAGTCCATCACCAAGGTCGTCTCGCCGGCCATGGGCGGGGTCATCATCGGCCAGGAAATGGGCCGCGCCCTCCAGGTCGACGCCATGTTCGTGGAACGCCCGACCGGCACTTTCGAACTGCGCCGCGGCTTTTCGCTGGAAGCGGGTGACAAAGTGCTGATGGTGGAGGACGTGGTCACCACCGGTCTTTCCAGCCGCGAGGCGATCAAGGCCATCGAGGAAGCCGGCGGCGAAGTGGTTGCGGCCGCATCGCTGATCGACCGTTCGGCGGGCGCGGTGGACCTCGGCGTGCCCTTCTTCCCGCTGGTGGCGCTGAACTTCCCGACGTACGCCGCGGACGAGCTGCCGGCCGAACTGGCCGCAACCCCCGCGATCAAGCCGGGTAGCCGCGCCCAGCCCTGATCCCCGCCGATCTTCCGCCCGCCCCCTATCCCGTTCAGGATGAGCGAATGAACGTCCTCACCCCTTCCCGTCTGCGTCTCGGTGTCAATATCGACCACGTCGCTACCATCCGCAACGCGCGCGGCGGCGAGCATCCCGATCCGGCGCGCGCCGCGCAGATCGTGGCCCAGGCGGGGGGTGACGGCATTACCGTCCATCTGCGCGAGGATCGCCGCCACATTCGCGACGAAGACCTTCAGCGGGTGTTCGAGGCCACCGGCCTGCCGATCAACCTGGAAATGGCCGCCACCGACGAGATGCTCGAGATCGCGCTGCGCCACCGGCCGCATGCCGCCTGCATCGTGCCGGAGCGCCGCGAGGAACGCACGACCGAGGGCGGACTGGATGCGGCCGGCCAGCACAACCGGCTCGCCCCGATCGTCGCCCGCCTGTCGGACGCCGGCATCCGCGTCAGCCTGTTCATCGCGCCCGAGCCGCGGCAGATCGAAGCGGCGATGAAGCTGGGCGCCCCGGTGGTGGAGTTCCACACCGGCGAATATGCCCATGCCGAAGGCGAGCAGGTCGCGGTGGAACTGCGCCGCATCGTCGACATGGCCGCTCTGGCCGCGAAGAACGGCATCGAGCCTCACGCCGGCCATGGCCTCACCTATGACAACGTCCAGCCAGTGGCCGCCATTCCGCAACTGGCGGAACTCAACATCGGCCATTACCTTATCGGCGAGGCGATCTTCTGCGGGCTGGAAACCAGCGTGCGGAAAATGCGCCAGTTGATGGACGAGGTTCGGTGAAAAGGACCGGAATTTCATGATGATCGGCCTCGGCTCCGACCTCTGCAACATCGAGCGGATCCAGAACTCGCTCGACCGATTCGGCGATCGTTTCCTCCAGCGCGTCTTCACCGATGTGGAGCGTGCCAAGGCGGCGCGCCGTCCCCACACCGTTGCCGGCACGCTCGCCAAGCGCTTCGCCGCCAAGGAGGCCTTCTCCAAGGCCGTCGGCACTGGCTTCAAGGCAGGCGTGTTCATGAAGGACATCGGCGTCGTCAACGCCCCCTCGGGCGCACCGACGCTGGCGCTGACCGGCGGCGCGAAACTGCGGCTGGACAGCCTGACTCCGGCCGGACACGAGGCCGTGGTTCACCTCACGCTCACGGACGATCATCCATGGGCACAGGCCTTCGTGGTCATCGAAGCACGCCCCCTCCCCCAATCCTGACGCCGAGTATCCCCGGGACATGATCCAACAGCCCAAGCCGACCGTGAACCCGGCGCCCCTTCAGGCCCCGCCGGTCGCGGAGAAGGTCAATTGGTTCCAGGAGCTGCGCGGCCTCGTGCTCATGCTGCTGGGCGTGCTGGCATTCCATTCCTTCATCGCCAAGCCGTTCTACATCCCTTCGATCTCGATGATGCCCGGGCTCTTGGTGGGCGACCGGCTGGTCGTTTCCAAATATCCCTATGGCTGGAACTGGTCCTCGATCAGCTTCCACCTGCTGCCGCGCAGCACCTGGCGCCTGCTGGGCCGGACGCCGGAATACGGGGACATCGTCATCGTCGTGCCCGGCAACCGCAAGGCCGATCTGATCAAGCGTGTGGTCGCCCTGCCGGGAGACCGCATCGCCGTGATCGACGGCCGCATCCGCCTCAACGGCCGCTTCGTGCCGCGTGAAATGGTGCCGCCCGTCCGCATCGCCGCCGACGATTCGCTGACCTGCGAGGGCGATGCCGAGCCCGGCCATTGCTACGAGGGCTTCGAACAGTTCCGCACCCGCCTGCCGAGCGGCCGGAGCGTCTACGAAATGCCGACCTACCGTGAAACATTGCCCAACGGTGCCAGTTATCAGGTGATCGACTATCTGAACCAGGAACTGGACAATTACGGGGAGGTCAGGGTGCCTGAAGGTCACGTCTTCCTGATGGGCGACGATCGCGACCGTTCGGCCGACAGCCGGGCGCCGTTCGAAACCGACATGTTCGGCCAGCCCGGCGGCGGCCTCGGCGGTCCCGTGCCGCTGTCCGACGTGGGCGGAAGGGCCGAATTCATCACGTTCTCTCTCGACGGCACCCAGAGCTGGAACCCGCTGACCTGGTGGAGCGCGCTGCGCCCCGGCCGCGCCTTCACCAGCCTGCGTCCGCCCGTGGATCCCTCCAAGACCTGGCCGTCCGGCGCCGACCAGCCGCGCATGGCCTCCGGAGCCGCGAACTGATGGCGACGGGGCCGGAACGGGAGGCAGGAGCCGATCTTGCCGAGCGTGCCGGTCCGACCGACATTTCCGATCCGCTGATCCGCACCGAAGCCCGCAAGGCCTTCGTGTGGATCGGGATGGCAGCGCTTCTGGCGCTCACCGTATTTCTGGCGCAATCGCTGCTCGTCATCTTCGGCGGCATCGTCTTCGGCGCCCTCATCGACGGCGGCGCCCGCCTGATCGGCAAAGTGCTGAAGATCCCGCGCGGACTGCGCGTGGGCATGGTTCTGCTCCTGGCCCTGCTGTTCCTGCTCTGGGTCGGGCGCTTTGCCGGCAGTCAGATCGCCATGCAGGCGGCCGAGCTGCCGGCAACGATCGAAAGCCAGTTCCGCCACGGCCTCACCTGGCTTCACGCCCATGGCATCCAGCCGCGCATCACCGAACTGCGCGGCATGGCACAAGAGGCGCTTGGCGGGATCGGGCAAGTGACGCGCGTGGTCGGCGGGCTGATCGGGGTGGTCACGACCCTGTTCCTGATCCTGGTGCTGGGCATCTACTTTGCCCTGGAGCCCCGGCTCTACCAGCGCGGCGTCGGCTGGATGCTGCCCATAGACAGGCGCGATCATTTCGAAACGACGGTGGAGATGATGGGCCAGGCCCTGCGCCGCCTGATGTTCGGCCGTCTGATTGGCATGACCGTGGAGGGCCTGTTCACCTGGGCGATGCTGCAATTCTACGGCGTGCCGATGGCGGTCCTGCTTGGGCTCATCACCGGCATGCTCGCCTTCCTGCCCAATATCGGTGCGCCGATTTCCGGCATGATCATGATATTGGTCGGCTTCTCGGGCGGGTACGAGATGGGGCTCTACACCATCGTCGTCTACTTGCTGATCCACCTGATCGACGGTTACCTGATCGTGCCGATGATCGCCCGCAAGACCGTGGACCTGCCGCCCGCGCTGGTCTTGGCGACCCAGCTCATCATGGGCGTCCTGTTCGGCCTGCTCGGGCTGGCACTGGCCGATCCGCTGGTGGCGATGATCAAGATCTGGCTCGAACGGGAGGCCGATCGCAACGGCGGGGGCAAGACTGCCGCCGGCCTGGAGGCTTCGGCTTGACCCGCCGCCACACTCGGGCGAGATCCTGAACCATGGCCCGCAAGTTCCTCTACGTCATCGCCATTCTGGTCATCCTCGCCATCGGCCTGCTGGCGGCCATGCGGCTCTGGTCGGAAGACCTGACCGAAATCGCCTTCGTGCCCACGGTGGATTACGCTCCCAAGGACGCCCTCGGGCCGGAAGCCTGGCGCGATCCGAAGATGTGGATCGCCCGGCCCGACATGAAGGACGATCCCGCGCGCTGGCTGCCGCCGGGCGTGGAGAAGCCAGCCAGCCCCCTGCCGGTCGCGGTGTTCTTCGTGCACCCCACCAGCCTCGTCGTGCGCAGCGCCTGGAACGGCGATCTCGCGGATGACTTCTCGCAGGGCCGCGCAGAGCTTTTCGTGAAAGGCATGGCGAGCCCCTTCAATCGCGCCGAGATCTGGGCGCCGCGCTACCGCCAGGCGGCCATCGGCGCCTTCCTTACCGCCGCGCCCCAGGCCAACCGCGCCATCGACCTGGCCTATTCCGACGTGCTCGCCGCCTTCGACCAGTTCGTGAAGAGCGTACCTGCGGGCCGCCCGATCGTCGTGGCCGGACATAGCCAGGGTGCCTTCCTGCTGCGCCGCGTGCTGCGCGACCGGGCAGCCGGGAAGCCGCTCGGCAAGCGCATCGTCGCCGCCTACGTGATCGGCTGGCCGGTCTCGCTGGCGCATGACCTGCCCCGGATGGGCCTGCCCGCGTGCCTGCGCTCCGACCAGACCGGCTGCGTGATAAGCTGGCTTTCGGTGGCCGATCCCGCCGAGACGCAGATGCTGACAAACGCCTACGCCCGCCGCACCGGCCTCGACGGGCAGAGCGTGGCCGCCAGCCCATTCCTCTGCACCAATCCGCTGACCGGCACCGAAGGCGGAAGCGCCGATGCTGCCGCCAATCTCGGCACGCTGGTGCCCGATTTCCGCACCGGGACCGGCACTCTGGCCAAGGCGACCGTCCCGGCCAGCTGCGGATCCGACCATTTTCTCCACATCGGACCGCCGCCGGCGCTGGATCTGGGGCCTTACGTGCTTCCCGGAAACAACTACCACCTCTATGACGTGACGCTGTTCTGGGCGAACCTTCGCGCGGATTTCGAAGGACGCGTCGCGGCATGGCAGAAGGCACATTGATCACCACCAACGCGCTGGACTACCGCGCCGTACTGGCGGAAAACCGGGGCGCGCTGATGGGCCTCGACCTGGGCACCCAGACCATCGGCACGGCCTTCTGCGATGCCGGCTGGCGCATCGCCTCCCCCGGCAAGACGCTGAAGCGCAGCAAGTTCGGCGCGGACAAGGCCCTGATGGAGGAACTGATCCGCGAACGCGGCATCAAGGGAATCGTCATCGGCCTGCCGCTCAACATGGACGGCTCCGAAGGCCCCCGCGCGCAATCGAGCCGCGCCTATGCCCGCAATCTCTCGGTGGTGGGCCTGCCGATCCTGCTCTGGGACGAGCGCTGGTCCACCACCAGCGCCGAGCGCGGCCTGATCGACCAGGACATGAGCCGCGCCAAGCGCGCCACGCGGATCGATTCCGCGGCCGCCGCAGTGATCCTGCAAGGCGCCGTCGACGCCCTGGTCGGCGGGATGTTCTGACAAGGCCGCCATTCCGGAACGTCGGCGCCTGACGACAGCCGGCGCCAGGGCGGGGCCTGCCGACGGTCCGCGACAGGCGTCGCCCTAGCCGTCGTCTCCCCGTCGCCGCAGCGCCTCGGCGGCAACTAGGCGGCTTCCGCAGCCTTCCGCCTCTCGCCAGACGGCGTCGCGCGCCTCGGCGCCCGCGGCTGCGCCAGCCAGCGCTTCCCAAGCGGCCAAGCGCATGCGGTCGCTGGGATGGGACTGGCCGAACCGGCTCGCAAGATCCTGCGCCTCCCCGCCGCCGAGCGCGACGGCGATCCGCAGGAAGCTCTCGCTCGGCCCATGGCCATGGAGCCGCGTGACGGTGCCGCGCGCCGCATCGAAATCGTAGCTGTCCATCCAGCCTTGCACGGCCTGCGTATGCACGAGGTTCAGCGCCACCGACAGCGAGGCCGGGGGATGCTGGACATGAACGTCGCGGTGCGCGCGGTAATGGACCATGCTGCCCGGTGCCAGCACGAACCGGCCGGCCGGGCGCAGCGCCACCGGCTCGCCTTCGTATCCCACCACCGCCCCATAGTCGTATTCGAACTCGTCCGCCGCGTAGCCCGGCCCGAAATAGCCCAGCGCCAGCATGTCGAAGTTGTGGTCGTGCGCCTGACCGTAGCCTAGCGCCTCGGGGCCGCTGGCGCGGTAGAGCGCGTCCTGCTCGGCCGGCCAGATGCGGGCGTTGAGGAAGAAATTGCCCTGGCCCGGCGTCACCAGCATGATCGAATGCGCGCCGATCCCTTCCAGCGCGTCCGCCCCGTCCGGCACAGGTGCCAGACCGGAGATCAGGTCGATCAGCATGTCGCCCAGGAACGTCCGGTCATTGCCGAGCCGCTGCAACCAGTTCGCCGCGTGGGACAGGCTCACGTCATCGCGCGGATCGAAGCCCCAGCTCGACAGTGCATCGACGAACTCCGCGAGCGAGGCGCTCGTCGGGTCGCGCATGGTCATCATCCGCGCCATTGCGCCACTTTCTCCAGCTCCGGCCATTGGGCGACCAAAGTGCGGTGCAAGTCGCGCGCGGGCCCGGACAAGACCGGATCATCGCTTGACGCAACCGTTCTCAGGAGCACCAGCCCGGCGCGGGTATCGAGCGCCAGGATCGCCCGCAGCGCCTGCCAGCGCAGGGCGGCTGGGCCCTGCCCATGGACCAGGCGCGAGAGCGCCGGAACCGCGTCCTGCCGCCCGAGCGCCGCCAGAGCGGCCATGGCCATATCCATTCGGCTATATTCCGCCGTCAGCGCCGCTTGCGACCGCAAGTCGCCGTCTCCCAGTGCCACCTCGCGCACGGGATCGTGGAGCGAAGTGAACCGTTGCAGCCGCAAGACGACGAGACTGCCTGAAACCTCCCGCAATTGCAGGGCCTGCCGCGCGCCATGCCGGTGGAATGTCATGCCGGGCACCAGATCGAGCGCTTCGGTGCGCAAGGCGGCGCTTTCCGGATCGCGCGTGGTGAGGTCGCCCCGCCCGCTTCCCGCCAGCACGCGAAACCACGTCTCGACAGGCGCGAATTCCGCTGTTCTGGGCGCGGGCTGCCGCGCGAGCGCCGCACCGTCGAACACCGCGAGCCCCAGCGTGGCAGTGCCCGAATGGGCCAGGAGCAGCGTATCGGCCGTCTGCCTGTGCGCATGGCGAAACGGCATCTGGCCAAGCGGATGGACCGCCAGCGCCGCCAATCCCCGGCGCATCAGCCCACTCACCAGCTCGCGTGCAGGATCGGAGGGCGTATCGGGGGCCGAATCGGGGGCAACGTCGCCGATTTTCGCGAAGAGTGCCGCCAGCGCAGCGCAGGAATCGAGCGGTTCCTTCCGCCCGAACCTGTCGAGGGCGGCCAGTACCGACGCGGCCTCCGGCGCAGTCCGCCACGCCGCGGTCGTCCGGGCGAGCGTCCGTTGGCCCTGTTCCCAAGCGGCAGCGTCGCGCGAAAGCGCCTTCAGGTCGTCATGCACCTGCATCCCGGTTCACGTTCCCGGATGCAGTTCGTACAGGCAGGGGAGCAGCAGGGCGCGGTTGTCGTCCAGGCTTTGCAGGCGGGGTCGGTCCGTCAGCGCGCCGTGCAGCGCGGTGGGACGATCGCAGTCGGAAAAACTGGCGAGATCGGGAAGGCTGGCAAAGTCGATCTGCGGCAATTTGATAGTCGTCACATCGGATATTTGCAAAACCGGTTCCTTCGGCCATTCCTGCGCCGCAGTAGTCTCAAGTCACACTGGGCAAAGTCTGCCGCACACCGCGCCTTTGAATGAGTTAATTCCTTGAAATTGTAAACTTGTTTTTAACCGCGCAAATTGTTCGACACTATTGTCGAACAAGAGCTGTCACCGCGATCAATCCCGGTTCGCAGCGGGGAAGCGGAGGGTTACGACCAGCCCGCGATGCATTTCGAAAGATTGCTGGCCGGCCCCGGCCAGCTGCCGGGCGGCATCGGCGCGCGCGCGGTCTAGAATGGCCGGGGGCACTTCCGCCTCGTGCACGATCAGATCGGCCGAACCGAGCAGGCGCGCTTCCCGCAAGGTCAGGTCTTCGGGATCGGCGCTGCGCAGGGTGATTTCCACCGGCGCGCGCGGCGCCTGCGGGGCATGGGCCAGCCACTCGGCCACCCGCTCCGCGTCCGCGTCCTCCAGAGGGTCCAGCGCGCCGCCCTGCCCCAGCGCCGCATCCAGCGCCCGCCGGCGCTCCCCTGCGTCGGGAAAGCGTGCGCGCAGCGCCGGACGCGCCGCCAGCAAGGCGCTGGCCAGAACGCCCAGTGACTGCGGCAACAGCGCCTCAAGCCGCAGGCGCAGCTGCTTGGCCAGCCCCGCGGAAGCCCCGCCCGTGCCGATCGCCAGCAGCACCGGCGTGCGGTCGAGAATCGAGGGGACGGTGAAATCGCAGAGCGCGGGGCGATCCGGGGCGTTGACCAGCATCCCGGCCTCGCGCGCGCGCCCGACATCGGCCTGGGCGGCCGCCTCGTCCTCCTGGGCGATGAAGGCGATGCGGGCGCCCGCCGCCATACCCTCGGCCAGGTCACGAACCACCCGGCCGCCCGCGCGCTCCACCAGGCGCCGCTTGGCATCGGCCGCCTCGCCATCCCCGGTGACCACAACCGGACGCCCCGAAAGGCGGTGAAACAGGGGCAGGCTTTCGATCATGGAAACAGGGCCTCGAAACGAAAAGGAACGGCAAACCGTGCCGTTCCTATCCGTTCGATCGGCGCTTGTCGAAGCCGGCGCTCAGGTGAGCCAGTCGGGCACGGTTTCGGCCGCCAGGATCGTCTCCGGCTCGATCCGGGCGGCCACCACCGCCCACTTTTCGCCGTCCACCATGACTTCCGGCACCAGCGCGCGGCTGTTGTAGGTGTTCGCCATCGTCGCGCCATAAGCACCGGCCGTGCGGAAGATCGCCAGATCGCCCGCGGCGACTTCGTCGATCTCGCGGCCCATGGCGAAGGTGTCCGAGCTTTCGCAGATCGGGCCGACGATGTTCGCGGTCATCGTGGCGCCGTTGGGCTTCACGGCCGCAAAGTCGTGCCAGGCGTCGTACATGGCCGGGCGGGCAAGGTCGTTCATCGCCGCATCGACGACGACGAAGGGATTCACCACGCCCTCCTTCACGCGCACCACTTCGGTGACGAGCACGCCGGAATTGCCGGTAATCACGCGGCCCGGTTCGAACATCAGGGTAACGCCCCAGTCCTTCGCCACCGAGGCGACCATCGCGCCGTAGTCCTGCGGGGTCGGCAGCGAATCGCTGGCCTTGTAAGGCACGCCAAGGCCGCCGCCGAGATCCATGTGAGTCACCGAATGACCTTCGGCGCGAATCGCCTCCATCAGCTCGCCCATCTTGAGGAAGGCGAGGCGCGAGGGTTCGAGGTCGGAAATCTGGCTGCCGATATGGACGGCAAGGCCCTTCATCTCCAGCCCGGGCAGAGCCGAGAGACGGGCGTAGATCCCGCCCGCGCGGTCGTAGGCGACGCCGAACTTGTTGTCCGCCTTGCCAGTGGAGATCTTCGCATGGGTGCGGGCGTCCACGTCGGGATTGACGCGAAGCGCGCAAGCGGCGCGCAAGCCGAGTTCAGCGGCGATTTCCGCCAGTTCGACGCCCTCTTCCTCGCTTTCGAGGTTGAACTGGCCGATCCCTGCCTTGACGGCCGCGGTCAGTTCGCGGCGGGTCTTGCCGACGCCCGAGAAGACGATGTCACCGGCCGGGATACCGGCGGCCAGCGCGCGGTTCATCTCGCCTTCCGAGACGACGTCGGCACCGTAGCCCTCGCTCGCCAGCAAGCGCAGCACGGCAAGGTTGGGGTTGGACTTCACGGCAAAGGCGATGTGGACGCTGGGCAATTCGGCCAGCGCCTCGCGGAACACGCGGGCGTGGCGGCTCAGGGTCGCGCGGGAATAGACGTAGACGGGCGTGCCGACTTCGCGGGCGATGACGGCCAGCGGCACGTCTTCGGCGAAAAGCTCGCCGTTGGTCAGGGCAAAATGGTCCATGGATGTCTCGGTATCTGGAAGGCCTGATCGGCCTGGAAGTGTATCCGGCCTAAAGCGATTTGCCTGAAAACTACTCGGGCGGCGGGAGATCGAAGGGATCGTCGTCCCGTGGTTCCGAGCGGGTGCGCAGTTCGACGCTGCGTTCGGGGATCGCCAGCGTCGGCGTCTGGAGCAGCTCGGCGCTGCCCGGTTTCTGCTCGCGGCCGTATGGTGCGGGCGGAAGCTGCTGCCCCGGTTTCAATGCCAGCGCCGCCCTCTGGCCGCAGGCCGAGAGCGCGAGAAGCAGGATCAGGGCGGCAGTCTTGCGCATCAGGCTCACTCCAGACCGAGCGCGAGCCGGGCTTCGGCCACGCGCAGGCGTACTTGCTCAGGCGCGGTGCCGCCGTGCGACCGACGCGCGGCGACCGATGCCTCGACCGAGAGCGCCTTGAATACGCGCTCGTCGATGCGGCTGTCGATGGCCTTGAGGTCTTCCAGCGGCAATTGATCGAGCGCGACGCCGCGCTGCTCGGCCAGCTTCACCGCAGAACCGGTGATGTGGTGCGCCTCGCGGAAGGGAATGTTGCCTTCGCGCACCAGCCAGTCGGCCAGATCGGTGGCGGTGGCGAAGCCCAGTTCGGCCGCGCCGCGCATGCGATCGGTGCGGAAGCGGGTTTCGGCGACCATGCCGGTCATCGCCGCGATCGACAGCGCCAGCAGGCTGGCGGCCTCAAACACCGGCGGCTTGTCGTCCTGCATGTCCTTCGAATAGGCCAGCGGCAGGCCCTTCATCGTGATCATCAGGCTGGTGAGGCAGCCGACGATCCGGCCCGAATGGCCGCGCACCAGCTCGGCCGCGTCGGGGTTCTTCTTCTGCGGCATGATCGAGCTGCCTGTGGACAGCGAATCGGGCAGCGCCACGAAGCCGAAGGGCTGGCTGGCCCAGATGATGAATTCTTCCGCCAGCCGCGAAAGGTGCAGCGAGCACTGCGCGGCGGCCATCAGGTAATCGAGCGCGAAGTCGCGGTCCGACACCGAATCGAGGCTGTTGTCGGTCGGCGCATCGAAACCGAGCGCCTGCGCCGTCATCTTGCGATCGATCGGGAAGCCGGTGCCGGCCAGCGCCGCCGCGCCCAGCGGGCTGCGGTTCATGCGCTTGCGGGCGTCGGCGAAACGCGAACGGTCGCGGCCGATCATCTCGTAATAGGCCATCAGGTGATGGCCCAGCGTCACCGGCTGCGCGGTCTGGAGATGGGTGAAGCCGGGCATGATCGAATCGGCATGCTCGCCGGCGCGGGAAACGAGCGCCTTCTGCAGCGCTTCAAGGCCGGCGTCGGCCTGATCGACGGCATCGCGCACCCAGAGACGAAAATCGGTCGCGACCTGATCGTTGCGCGAACGCGCGGTGTGCAGACGGCCGGCGACGGGGCCGATCAGTTCGGCAAGGCGGCCCTCGGTGGTCATGTGAATGTCCTCAAGGTCCCAGTTTTCCGGGACTCCCGAGACTTCGTACTCGGCCGCGACCTGGTCCAGGCCGTCGCGAATGGTGATCGCGTCCTCGCCCGAAACGACCCCGCAGGCACCCAGCATAGCGACGTGCGCCTTGCTGGCCGCGATATCCTGTCTCCACAGCGCCTTGTCGAAGGGGATCGAGGCATTTATCTCGCGCATGATCGCAGACGGTCCACCTTCGAACCGTCCACCCCACATCTGGTTGGAGCTTCCACCCTTGCTGTCTTCGAAATCGCTCAAGTCGCTCGTCCTGTGTTCCATCGCGGGGGCCGGCGCCCTCCTGGCCGCGGGCTGCGATAGGCAAAGCAAGAAGGACGCGCAACAAGAGGCTTCGCAAAGCCCCGCACCGACGGCCCAGCCCGCCGCGACCGGCAAGGTCGACCGTTCGCACAAGGGCGATCCGCTGCCCGACGTGACGCTGGTCGACAACACCGGCGAGAGCCTCGATCTCATGTCGCTCAAGGGCAAGCCGCTGCTGATCAATCTCTGGGCCACCTGGTGCGCGCCCTGCATCGCCGAGATGCCCACCCTGGAGGCCCTGGCCAAGGATCCCAACGGACGCGTGCAGATCCTGCCGATCTCCGAGGACACCGGCGATACCTACAAGGTCGTGGAGATCCTTCGCCGCCGCAAGCTCGACAACATCCAGCCCTGGGTCGACGAGAACGGCGACCTGGGCTTCCAGTACGGCGGCAACCTGCCGGTCACCGTCCTGTTCGACAGCCAGGGCCGCGAAGTCTGGCGCTATACCGGCGGCAACGACTGGTCCTCGCCGGAAGCCGCCAAGCTGCTGGCGGAAGCGAAGTAATCCTCAGGGGGCAGGGGCCTGGCGCCTCTCCCCCGAAGGCTTTCGCCATGCATGCCGGGCTGCTCGTTCAGCCGGGAACCGTGGTTCGATGGAGCCGCGATCCCGGCACGGGGTAGCCCTGCGGCGTCGCTTCGGTCAGCCAGATCAACCGACCCTGCGCCGCTTCCGGGGCGATGGCGAAGCGGTCCGCGACCTGGCCGATCAGCGGCAGGCCCCTGCCGCGAAGATATTGCGCCGCGCGGTCGGCATCGCGAACCTTGAAGACGAGGTGGAAGATGCCCTTCACCTCGCGCGCGTGGACGGCAACGGCATCGCCCTGTTCTCTACCCTCCAGCGCTTCCAGCACGGTGTCGGCCATCGCGAAGGCGGCGCAGTCGGCCTCCGGCAAGGCGCGGGTGCCGAGTTCGGGCCAGTCAAGTTTCCCGTGGAACAATTCGCGCGCCTCTGCCAACGACGGCGCGGAAATGCCGATGGCCTGAAGGCCCTCGATGCCCAGCGGATCCTCGCAGTCCGGGCGCCAGGCCGAATCGCGGCGCGGATCGCCCGGCATGTCCTGCTTCACGATTTCCAGCCGCAGCCCCATCGCCTGTCCGCGTGGAACGAGGAAGTAGAAGGCTTCCATGCCGGGATCGTAGTGTCGTTTGAACCCGCGCTGGCCGAACCAGGCGTCGGCCACGGTCAGATCGCCGACCTTGAGGGCAATGCCGATCCAGCGATTTGGTGCCGCCGAGCGGCGCAGCATGTCGCCCAGCGCATTGCCCTCCTGCGCACCGCAACCGGCCGGAGCGATCGGGATCACCATGGTGTCGCCGATCATGAGCAGACTTTCCTCGCGGTCGAGCCCCAGCTTCTCGGTTTCCGGCGTAATCAGGATCTCGTGCGCGGTTCGCGCGCCGAACACCTCGCGAAAGAAGGCATCGCACGCCGGGCGCGCGGCGTTGTCGGCCAGCGCCCAGCTGACATGCACCAGGGGCATCGGATCCAAGGCGGAGACCTCAGTAGGTTTCGGGCGCGCCCGAGCCCATGAACCGGGCGAGGTTCATGTGCAACGACGCTACCGAGCGCTCCATGTAGGGATTGGGCTGGGCGCCCCGGAAGCCGACGTTCTTCATGCCCTGCTGGACGGCGGCCATATTGGCGAAGTCCTGCTGGAGCACCGGCGGCCAGTCAGTGGGGGCGGTATATTCCCACTCCGTCTCCGGCGCCTCACCCTCGGGCCAGAGTTCGTAGACGGCGGCTTCGAAAATGCACTTGTCCGGATCGGTGCCGTAAGGCCGCGCCTGGTAGCAGAGCATGTTGTTGACAGCGTGGCCGATCTGGAAGTTCGGGAAGATCTGCCAGGCCGTGCCCGCCTGCGCGGTGTGCTGCGGATCGACTTGCGCCCAGACCACGCCGCGTTCCGCATCTTCCTTGCGCGCGGTGCCGATCCAGTAGGCCGAGACTTCCGCCGCCGGGGTGCCTTCGGGGAGTTCGTCCTTCAGGCGGTTGGCCACGCCGACCAGTGTCATCGTCGTGTTGGTATTGGCGTTGGCCCAGGTGAAGTTCTGCATGTCCGCCGTGGTCAGGCGCGGGTCTTCACCGGCGCCGAGGCGCAGCTTGCCCGAGTCTTCCTCCTGCCCCTTCGGCGCGTCGTAGCCGATGTTGGAGTGGAGACCCTGGTTGCGCGCCCATCCGCGAAACTGGCCGAATTCCATGAATTCCGGGTGCGTGGTGGAGACGTGGTAAGTCTCGCAGAAAGCCTCCATCGCGACCTTCCAGTTGCATTCGAACACCACCCACTTGCGCCAGCGCGGGCGCATGTTCTGGAGGCCATAGGGATCGAGCATGCCCGCCGCCGGGTGCAGATAGTCCGCCAGCGGCATTGCTTCGGGGTCCAGATTGACCCAAATCCAGCCGCCCCAAGTATCGACCTTGACGACACCCAGGTCGGCCTTGCCGGCACAGAGATGGCCCTGCCAGTCCTCCGGATGCTCCAGATAGGTGTTCGCGCCGTCCAGTCCGAAGGTCCAGCCGTGATAGCCGCAGATGAAGCTGCGACGTGTGCCGCGCGCATTGCGTTTTCCGGCCGGGGTATCGACCAGCTTGCGGCCGCGATGGGGGCAGACGTTGTGGAAAGCGTGAATCTCGGTTTCGGAGGCGCGGACCACGATCACCGAATCGTCGATGATGTCGAACGTGATGAAATCGCCCACTTCCGGAATGTCTTCCAGCCGCCCGGCCTGGAGCCAGACCTTGCGCCAGAGCTTGTCGCGCTCTGCCTTGGCGTATTCCGGGGAGATGTAGGCTTCCGCCGGGACGCGGACCGGGACGGTCAGATCCTCGGGAGCCTGTACGATCTTGCCCTGCTCACCCATTGCTCTCTTCCCAATTTCGTATCGCGCCGATTTGCGGCCGTTATCCCATTATTCGCACGCGAGGCCAATCGCTGAGGCGCTACATCGGTTACGCCGGCGCAAATTTGAGGCGGCCACGCGGTAGCGAGCCGATCGCGAGGCTGCTGGCCGCCATCGTGCCAATCGCCAGATAGAGGAACATTTCGTAGCTGCCCGTCCGGTCGTGAATCAGCGCGGCGACCAGCGGGCCGACCGCCGTGCCGATCGACAGCGCCGCCAGCACGCCGCCGTAGAGCCCGCCGAAGTTCCTGAGGCCGAAATGCCGGGTGATCAGGTAGACCACCACATCGATCTCCGCCCCAAGGGTCAGCCCGATCAGCCCCGAGGCGAGCGCCAGCGCGGCGAGCGACGTGCCCGATCCCAGCAGCAGCAGGCAGCCCATCACCGGCAGCATGAACACCGCCGCGCCGACCAGCGAAGCCGGGAATCGGTCCAGCAGCACGCCCGTCCCCAGCCGCCCGGCGAGCGAGAACCAACCGACGAACGAGGCGATCGCCGCCGCCGTCATCGGATCCGCGCCGCGGTCGCCGAGGATCGAGACGAAGTGAACGACCACGGCGATGATCGTGAAAGTGAACAGCAGGCTCGCCGCGAAAAGCCGGTGGTAGACGCTGGAGCGCAGCCCTTCCCCCAGTGAAACACCAGGCAGGTCGCGCCGCACCGGGGCTTCCGCTTTCACCCGACCCCGGTCATGCGCGCCGCGAAAGAACAGGAAGATCACCGGCGCCGCGATCACGAACCACAGCCCGCCGTGCACCGCGAAAGCCAGCCGCCAGCCGAAGGTCTTGATCGCCCAGGTGCCCATGATCGGGAACAGCCCCGCCGCGATCGAGGCGCCGCAGAGCGTAACCGCCAGCGCCATCCCCCGCGAAAGCTCGAACCGGGACGCCACCGCGCTCGTCCAGACCGAGGCCTGCACCGGCAGCGAAACCATCGCGATCAGCCCCCAGAGCAAGTACCATTGCGACAGGCTGGCCCCGGTCGTGCCGAGCAGCGCGAAGGCCAAGGTCAGCAATACGATGCCGATCACCCCGAACCGGCGCGGGCCGAAGCGGTCGACCGCAAGGCCGATGAACACGCCGCCGATGGCCTGTACGAGAGTCGCGATGGTGAGGCCGAAGGTCACTTCGGTGCGGCTCCAGCCCATGGCTTCGGCCACCGGGCCGATATAGGGGCCGATGCCGTAGATATGGATCACGCTGGTGGCATAGCCGAGGCCCGCCGCCACGGGCACCAGCCCGAACTGCCGCCATTCTTCCCGGGCGTTTGGCCGGGCCGTCAGTTCAGTCACCGTAGCGCAGCTCAACTTGCGTCGCTTCGCCATTGGGCCCCATCGGCGAATCGTATTCGATGCAGGTGCAGACCGGGTTGGCGTGGCTGGCGAACAGCTTTTCCTCATCCGCCCGCGTCATCGGCAGGCGCGCGGGATCGCTGATGATCGCCTGCGAGCGTTCGAAGTCGGCGCGGCTGTTCCACCAGATTTCCATCACGCAATCGAAGCCGGGATCGTGGACTTCGCCGGTGATCGGGTTCTTTTCCGGCACCAGATAGCGCCGGACGTACCGCACCGCCCCCGGGATCGCCGGCTGCGCGCCCATCTTCTTGGACAGCTGCGAGTGCTGGTTCTCGTAATAGTCCATGAACTCGTCCATGGTCATATCCGGGCGCTTCCGGAAAAAACATATCTGCTTGAGCATGTTACGCCTTCCTGAGTGCGAGAACGGTGCCTTCCAGGTCACCGCAGATCCAGACCGTGCCGTCCGGCCCCACGTCGAGCCCGGTCATGTTGCCCATCGGCCCGCACATGTCGCCCACGCCGCCCAGCGGCTTGGGATCGGTGCCCTCGGGCGCGCCGACCGGCAGGCCAGCCGCGATCACTTCGCGCGCGCCGCCGGACAAGTCGCACTGGATCGCTTCGCGGCGCTTCACGTCGAGCACGGTCACGGTGCCATTGCGGATCGCGAGACCTTCGGGGCGGACGAGATCGTCCAGCACCGTCTCGGTACGCCCGCCGACCAGCTTCACCACCCGGCCCGCGCCGCTTTCGGCCACGTAGACGGTGCCGTCCCCGGCCACCGCCACGCCCTTGGGCCGGTCCAGCCCGGAGGCCAGTTCCTCTACTTTGCCATTGTGCACCGAGTGAACCTTGCCGGTGCCATATTCCGCGAAGACCACCGCACCGGAGGGAGCCAGCGCCACGCCCATCAACTGGTCGTAGCCGCTCGCCAACACCTCACTGGAAGGCCCGGCAGGATGGAATTTCGCGACTTCGCCGTTGGCCGTCGTGACGATCATCGTCCCCGCACCCGCCGCCGCGACGCCGCGCGAGTAACCGGGGAAGCTGGGACTGAACAACATGCCTTCCAGCTTCACCGCCTCCCCGGCGCGAAGCGAAAACACGAAGCCGCCATCGGCGATCCACAGCACCCCGTCCTCGCCCATGGCGACGTCCAGCGGCCATTGCAGGCCCTTCTCGATCAGCGGCTTCACCACACCGCCCGCCGCCTTGGGCGTGGTGATCTCGTGAATCGAACCGAGGATGTGCGAGATGAACAGGCGGTCACCCACGAAGGTGCAGTTGTCGAGGCCGGCGCCGATGTCGGCCAGCACCGTCTTCGCGCCGGTGCGCGGATCAATGCGCAGCACTTGCCCGCTGGCGACCTGCGTGGAGACGATCATCCCCTCGCTATCGAACTTCACCGAGTCCGGCACGCCAAGGTCGCCGCAGACCACTTCGGGTTCACCGCTGCCGTCCAGATCGATGCGCCAGATCGCGTTGGCGCCCATCACCGGGATGTAGAGTTTGCCGTCTGGGCCGACTTCGAAGGCGTTCGGCATCGGCACGTCGCCCGCGATCACACGCGGCGCACCGCCGTGGCGGTCCAGTTCGAGGATCTGCGACCCCATGTGGCAACCCGCCGCGATCAGGCGGCCTTGCGAATACGTGATCGGGTTGGCCACCGGCAGGTCGCCGCAGACCACTTCGCTGCTGCCGTCCGGGCGCAGCATGGTAACGCGGCCTTCGGTAATCTCGGTGGCGTAGAGGTTGCCTGCCTCGTCAAAGGCCAGATCGTCCGGCGCAGTGATCGCGCCGCCCATCGGACTGATGATCTCCACCGCGCCGGTATCGGGATCGACCGCGCTGATCTGGCTGCCGCCCACTTGCGCCACATAGATGCGCCCGTCCGCGCCGGTGCGCAGGCCGTTGGCGCTGTAAAGGCGCGTGGGCGGGGTCAGCCGGTGCAGCATCCAGCCTTCGGAAGCGCGGGCGGAAACGACGCCGTGATTACGTCCTGCGGGTTCGAGCATCGGTGAAATTGTCCTCTCGTCCGGCGCTCTTGCGGCCGTTCTTTTCCCGCCGAGCCTATCCAGCGTGTCGGGGGCAGGCAACGTGAGGACCGGGACGAAGACCTTGCCGCGACGCACTATCGCCCCGGCGACGTTCGCAGGGCTTTGTTCGATTGCCCCCGCTCGCCCCGTGCGCATATTCGACCGTCAGACGGAAAAGAGACTGCCCGGCCGAGAACGGGCAACCCGGAGAGCTTACCATGGAAGAGATGCGCTTTGCCCCCTTGCGCTTTGCCCCGTTGCGCTTTGACGGCCGGGTGGCCGTGATTACCGGGGCCGGCCGCGGACTGGGACGGGCTTATGCCCTGCTGCTGGCCGAACGCGGCGCCAAAGTGGTGGTCAACGATCTCGGCGGCGCGATCCGGGGCGATCTCGATGCGCCGGGCGCGGACGTCAGCGTCGCCCAGCAGGTCGTCGACGAGATCGTCGCGGCCGGCGGCGAGGCGATCGCCAACACCGATTCCGTCGGCACGCCCGAAGGCGGCAAGGCGATCATCCAGGCCGCGCTCGACCAATGGGGCCGGATCGACGTGCTTGTCCACAACGCCGGCAACGTCCGCTACGGATCGATCCGCGATCTTTCCGGTGCCGACCTCCATTCCGTGCTCGACGTGCATCTGCTGGGCGCGTTCCATGTGGTGCAGGCCGCATTCGGGCCGATGTGCGACGCGGGATATGGCCGCATCGTGCTGACCAGCTCGGTCGGCGGGCTCTACGGCAATCTCAACTGCGTGAACTACGGCATGTCGAAGTCGGCCATGCTGGGCCTGAACAATATCGCCGCGCTGGAGGGTGAGGCGCACGACGTGAAGTGCAACGTCATCGTGCCCGGCGCGGTGACGCGCATGGCCGAAGGCATCGACATCTCGCAATATCCGCCGATGGAGCCCGAACTGGTCGCCCCGGTGGTCGGCTGGCTGGCGCATGAGAGCTGCCCCGTCACCGGCGAAATGTTCGCCTCCATGGCGGGCCGCGTGGCGCGGATGTTCGTGGCGGAAACGCGCGGAGTCTATCTGCCGGAATGGACGATCGAGGATGTCGCCGCGGCTTCGGATGCGTTCCATGACAAGGCCGAAGTGCTCGATTTCGGCCTGCACGGGCACGTCGATCATATCGGCTATTCGTTCAGGATGGCCACGGCGGGTGCGGATGCCTGACACGCTTAATAAACAACAGTGTTGACAACTAGCACTGCAATTCGCAACTCTGGAATCAAAGGGCGGCCTAAGCAGAGTCGCCGCGAAGAGGATGCCACGCGATGGAAATGACCTGCCTCAAGTCCGACGTGCCTTCGCCCGAGGAACTCGATATCCCGGCGCTCAAGGCCAAGTATCTTCAGGAGCGTGACAAGCGCCTGCGCCGTGAGGGCGGCGAGCAGTACGTGCGGCCGACCGACGACTTTTCCGACAACTACGCCCACGATCCGTTCACGCCAGTGGCTGAGCGCGAAGCGCTGGTGGAGGATATCGACGTTGCCATCCTGGGCGCCGGATTCTCGGGCATCCTGGCCGGCTACCACCTGCACAAGCAGGGCGTTTCCAACGTTCGCAACATCGACCATGCCGGCGGTTTCGGCGGCGTCTGGTACTGGAACCGCTATCCCGGCGTGCAATGTGACAACGACGCCTACTGCTACCTGCCGCTACTCGAAGAAACGGGCTTCATGCCCAGCAAGAAGTTCTCCGACGGCTGGGAAATCCAGCAGTACTGCCAGGACATGGCCGAGCGCTTCGACCTGGCCGACAAGGCGCTGTTCCACACGCTGGTCACCGGCATCCGCTGGGACGAAAGCATCAAGCGCTGGCATGTGACCACCAATCGCGGCGACGACATCCGCGCGCGTTTCGTGGTCATGGCGGGCGGCGTGATGAACATGCCCAAGCTGCCCGGCATCCCCGGCATCCACGATTTCAAGGGCAAGATGTTCCACACCAGCCGGTGGGAGCATGACTACACCGGCGGTTCGTGGACCGCGCCGGAACTGGAAAAGCTGCGCGACAAGCGCGTCGCCATCATCGGCACCGGGGCAACCTCGGTCCAGGCGGTGCCGCACCTCGCCAAGTATGCCAAGCACCTCTACGTGCTGCAGCGCACGCCTTCGAACATCGACGAGCGGCCCAATCCGCCGACGAATCCCGAATGGGCCGCCTCGCTACAGCCCGGCTGGCAGCAGGAGCGCATGGCGAATTTCCACCGCGCCGCGCAGCAGTTCTTCATCCCCGGCGAGCCCGATCTGATCTGCGATATCTGGACCGAGATCAGCCGCAACCTTGCCATCGAACTGGGCGAAGAGGGCTGGCCCGCGCTGGAACCGCTGGAGTTCATGGACCGCCGCGAAGTGGTGGACTTCCAGGTGATGGAACGCCTGCGCCGCCGCGTGGATTCGATCGTCGAGGACAAGGCCACGGCGGAAAAGCTGAAGCCCTACTTCCGCTTCATGTGCAAGCGGCCGCTGTCCAACAACGACTACTACCCCGCGTTCAACCAGCCCAACGTCACGCTGATCGACGTTTCGACGACGCAGGGCGTGGAGCGGATGACCGAGAAGGGCTTCGTGGCCGACGGTGTGGAGCATGAAGTCGACCTGGTGATCTTCGCCAGCGGTTTCGAAGTGACCAGCGACCTCAAGCGCCGCTGGGGCATCGACACCGTGGAAGGGCGCGGCGGCAAGTCGATCTACGACCACTGGACCAATGGCGCGAGCACGTTCCACGGCGTGATCACCGACGAGTTCCCGGCGATGTTCTACATGGGCTACATCCAGGGCGCGACGAACTCCTCCACCACCGAGCAGTTCGGGCGCCAGGCGGAGCACATCGCCTTCATGATCGGCGAGACCAAGCGTCGGGGCGCCAGCACGGTTTCCGCCACCACGGAAGGCGTCGAAGGCTACTGCGCGCACTGCAAGGAAAACGAAGTCGACATGTCCGGCTTCCAGAACGATTGCACGCCCAGCTACTTCAATAACGAGGGCGACAAGGAACTGAAGTGGGCGCTGTTCCGCGGCTATCTGCCCGGTTGGGACGCCTTCCGCGACATGCTGGGCGACTGGCGCAAGAGCGACGGGCATCCTGGCGTGAAGTTCGAGGACGCTTCACCCGACGAGGCGAGAGCAACCGCGGAAAGCCTGGTGGAAGAGCGCTGAGGCGTCACACGGTGGACCAAACCTCTCCCGGCATGTCGGCCGGGAGAGGTAAGTTCGCCTAGCGCCCCTTCCACTCCGGCTTGCGCTTCTCGGCAAAGGCGCGCGGGCCTTCCTGTGCATCCGCGCTGTTGTAGGTGGCCTCATGCGCCGCCCGCGCCGCCTGTAGCGCGGCGGAGCGGCCCATCTCGGTCGAGAGCATCACGGTCTCGCGCGCGGCCTTTACCGATAGGGGCGCGCCTTCCAGCACTTCCAGCGCCAGTTCGATCGCCGCGTCCAGCACCGCACCGGGCTCGGCTAGGCGGTTGACGAGGCCGATCTCGTAAGCGCGCTGGGCGGTGATCGGCTTTCCGGTGAGCATGATCTCCATCATGATCCGCTGCGGGATCATGTGGATCAGCGGCGAGGCCCAAGGGCTGCCGCGCCCAACTTTCACCTCGGTAATGGCGAACTTCGCATGGGTACTGGCGACGCAGAGATCGCAGGCCTGCGCGATCATCCAGCCGCCCGCGAAGGCATGGCCGTTGACGGCGGCGATGGTGGGCTTGGTCAGTTCGATGGTGTCGTAGGGCAGCGCGTAAAGGTCGCGCGGCGGCACGGCCATGCCGGTTTCCACCATCTCCTTCAGGTCGCCGCCGGCGCAGAAGGCCTTGTCGCCGCTGCCGGTGAGGATGGCGATGCGGGCGGAGGCGTCGTTCTCGAAAGTCGCCCAGGCCTCGCGCAGCCCCTCGCGCACTTCGCGGCTCAGGCAATTGCGCTGTTCGGGGCGGTTGATGGTGATGACCGCGATGCCGTCGTCATGGGCATCGTAGAGGACGGCCCGACTTTCTTGCGAACTCGACACTTCAGAAGCCCCTTTTTTCGATCTCATGGGCGGTGCGCGACAGGTCTTCGCGGAAGTCGGGATGGGCGATGGCGACCAGCCGCTTCGCGCGTTCGGCCAGCGACTGCCCCTTGAGCCGGGCCGCGCCGTATTCGGTGACGATCACGTCCACCTCGGTCCTCGCGGTGGTGACCGGGCCGGAGAGTGCGGTCACGATCTTGGAAAGGCTGCCGCCCTTGGCGGTCGAGCCCAGCACCATCAGCGAAGCCCCGCCCGGCGAGCGCGCGCCGGCGCGCACGAAATCGACCTGCCCTCCGGTGCCCCCCAGGTAGCTGGCACCGGACTGTTCGGCATTGACCTGCCCGGTGAGGTCCACTTCCAGCGCCGAATTGATCGTGACGAGGCGGGATAACCGCGAAAGCGTGCCCGCGTCGTGGGTGTAGCTGGTGGGCGTCATGCGGATCGCCGGATTGTTCGCGGCCCAGTCGTAAAGCCGCCGCGTGCCGATCAGCGCGCCGTTGATCGAGACGCCCTTGTCGATCTCCTTGCGGGCATTGGTCAGCACACCGGCTTCGGCAAGGTCGACCAGACCGTCGCCCAGCATCCCGGAATGGACGCCCAGGTCCTTGCGGTCATGCAGCAGGCGCAAGATCGCGTCCGGCACCGCGCCGACGCCGGTTTGCAGCACGGCGCCGTTCCCGATGAATTCGGCGCAGTGGCGGGCGATGGCCTCGTCCGTAGGCCCGATCTTGGCCGGGGCCACTTCCACCGGCGCGCGGCTGACGTGGACGGCGACGTCGATCAACGCGCCGGGGATCGTCTCGCCGGGAACGTAGGGCACTTGCTCGTTGACTTCGGCGATAACGAGGCGGGCCTTGTCCAACGCCGCGCGCACGTAGTCGGAGATCAGGCCGCAGCTGTGGTTGCCTTGCGCGTCGGCCTGGCTGACCTGAATCATCGCCACGTCGCAGGGCATGATGCCCGCTTCGATCAGGCAGGCGACCTGGCTGACGTGGACGGGGATGACGTCCAGCGCATTCGCCTTCGTCATGCTGCGCAGCGCGCCGATCGCGCCCATGCTGGAGAGGCGGAAGGATCGCGCGCTTTCGGGCGTGAACAGGCCGGAGAAGCTGGTGGCGATGAAGGCGTGGAGGCCGCCGATGGCCTCCCCCTGTTCGATCAAGGCTTCCACCAAAGTAGTCGGCTCGCCGCAGGCCTGACCGAAGACCACACGGTCGCCCGGTTTCAAGAACCGGGAGAGATCGAGTTCGGATGCGGCGAGCTTGGTGGTCACAGCTTGCCGGCCTGCCGCAGCAGACGTTCGGCACGGGCGAGGTACGGACGGTCGAGCATGCCGCCCTTCCAGCCGATGGCGCCGACGCCGGGGTTGGCGGCGAACACGTCGACGATCTCCTGCGCTTCGGCGATTTCGGCCTCGGTGGGGGTGAAGGCTTCGTTGATCACCGGGATTTGCGCCGGGTGGATCGCCATCATCCCGCGATAGCCGTCACGGCGCACCTTCTCGGCGCGGGCCTTGAGCGCTTCGAGGTCCTTGAAGTCGGCGCTGATCGTCTCGATCGCGGTCACGCCCGCCGTCGCCGCGCCCAGCACGGTCAAGCTGCGCGCCAGTTCGTAGGTGAAGGAATACGAGCCGTCCGCATTCTTGTTGGACGAAGCGCCGATGGAGTCGGCCAGGTCTTCCGCGCCCCAGGTCAGCGCCACCACGCGCGGTGCGCCCTTGTAGTTGCCGGTGTGGAACATCGCTTCGGCCGTCTCGGTGATCAGCACGATCACCGGGGTCGATCCCTGCTCGATGCCGTTCGCCACTTCCAGCGCTTCGAGGTAGCGGTCCAGCGTTTCCACGTCCTGCCGGCCATAGACCTTGGGCAGCATGATCCCGCCGGGACGCGCGGGCATGATCGCTACGAGGTCGTCCAGCGTGTGCGGGCCGTCGAGCGGGTTGATCCGCACCCAGAGGCGGCCGCGCTGATCGGGGTTGGCGGCAATGAAGTCATGCACCATCGGGCGCGCGGCGGCCTTGGAATCGGGCGCGACGGCGTCTTCCAGGTCGATCAGCACGATGTCGGCCTCGCCCTCCATCGCCTTGGTCATCTTCTTCTCGCTGTCGCCCGGCGCGAAAAGCCAGGAGCGGGCGGCGATTGCTTCGTGCTTGGGCATGTTCTCTCCAGTCGTCATCCCAGCGGAAGCCGGGATCGCGGGCAGCCAGACCCCGCGCTTCCGATTACGGCCCCAGCTTTCGCCGGGATGACGGGCTTTCTCAAGGGGAGCCGCCTCAATAACTCTTGGGCAGTTCCAAAACCCTCTCGGCGATGAAGTTCATGATCTGGTGCGGGCTAACCGGCGCGATGCGCGGGATCATCACTTCGCGCAGGTAGCGCTCGACGTGGTATTCCTGCGCATAGCCCATGCCGCCCATCGACATCACGGCGGTCTGGCACGCCTCGAACCCGGCTTCGGCGGCCAGGTACTTGGCGGAGTTCGCCTCCACGCCGCAGTCCAGCCCCTTGTCGAACAGGGTCGCGGCCTTGAAGACCATCAGGCTGGCTGCCTCCACCTGCATCCATGCCTTGGCGAGCGGGTGCTGGATGCCCTGATTCTGGCCGATCGGCCGCCCGAACACCACGCGTTCCCGCGCATAGCGCGAGGCCCGCTGGATCGCGACGCGGCCCAACCCGGTCGCCTCCGCGCCCAGCAGCACACGTTCGGGATTGAGGCCCTTGAGCAGGATGCGAAAACCCTGGCCTTCCTCACCGATCAGATCCTCGTCTGGGATGAACAGGTCGGTGATGAACATCATGTTGGAGCCGACGGCGTGGCGGCCCATCTTCGGGATGATCCGCGTCTCGATGTGTTCGCGGTCGAGCTTCGTATAGAAAAGACTGAGGCCGTCGGTCTTCTTCTTCACCTGTTCCAGCGGCGTGGTACGGGCGATGATCAGCATCCGGTCGGCGATGTGCGCCTGCGTGATCCACACCTTCTCGCCATTGACGCGGTAGCCGCCCGGCACCTTCTCAGCGCGGGTCTTGAGGCTGGTGGTGTCCAGCCCGGTGTTCGGCTCGGTCACGGCGAAACACATCTTCTCCTCGCCCGACAGGATCGGCGGGATCATCCGCTGCTGCTGTTCCTCGGTGCCGAAAAGCATCACCGGCTCCAGCCCGAAGACGGGCAAGTGGATGGAGGATGCCGCCGTCATGCCGCCGCCGCTTTCGGCCACGGCCTGCATCATCACGGCCGCCTCGGTAATGCCCAGACCTGCGCCGCCCACGCTTTCGGGCATGGCCACGCCCAGCCAGCCGGCGTCGGCCATCGACTTGTGGAACTCGCACGGGAATTCGCCGCTGCGATCCTTTTCCAGCCAGTACTCGTCAGAGAACTGCGAACAGTGCTTGAGAACGGCCTCGCGGATGTTCTGCTGGTCGTCGGTCAGGGCGAAATCCATGGCGTTCCTCTTGTCTTCCCGCTCCCCGAACTAGCAGCCGGCCTTTTGCCTCACAACCATCATCGTGCCGATATGCGTCCATCAAACGCAAATACGAATGGTTTTCGCTCGGGCGTTGCGTTACCCATAGGCCAACGAGAAGGAGAGGGCCTTGACCGCGAGCAAGGATTCGAAAGGTGGCGGACCCCAAGATGGACCATTGAAAGGCCTGCGCGTGGTGGACCTCACCAGCGTGGTCTTCGGCCCCTATGCCACGCAGATCATGGCGGACATGGGCGCGGAAGTTATCAAGGTGGAGCCGCCGGAGGGCGACAACACGCGCTGGATCACCCAGGGCCCGGTGCCGGGCATGGGCGGCATCTACGTCAACGTGAATCGCGGCAAGCGCGGGATCGTGCTGGACTTGCGCGCCGAGCAGGACCGCGAGAGCCTGCGCGCGCTGATCGCCACGGCGGACGTCTTCATCCATTCGATGCGCGGCAGCGCGATCCGCAAGCTGGGCTTCGATTACGAGGCGGTGCGCGCGATCCGGCCGGACATCGTCTACACCAATTGCTACGGCTATTCGCGGCGCGGGCCGGAGGGCGACAAGCCCGCCTATGACGATACGATCCAGGCCGAATGCGGCATCCCGCATGTGCAGGGCCTGATGAACGGCGAGCCCGGCTATGTCGCCACGATCATGGCGGACAAGGTGGCCGGCCTCCACGCGCTCTACGCGACGATGATGGCGCTCTATCACCGCGAGCGCACGGGAGAGGGCCAGGAAGTCGAAGTCACCATGTTCGAGGCGATGACCTCGTTCATGCTGGTGGAGCACGCCAACGGCGCGATGTTCACGCCGCCGACGAGCCCCGCGCATTATCACCGCGCGGTCGAGCCGAACCGGCGGCCATACAAGACGCAGGACGGCTACGTCGCGGCGCTGGTCTACAACGATAAGCACTGGAACGCCTTCGTCGAATCGGTGCAGCCGGAATGGGCAACTGACGAGTTCTCCACGCTGGAAAAGCGCGCCCGCCAGATCGGCCGGGTCTATGGTCTGCTGGGGGAGACGTTCCTGACGCGCACCACGCAGGAATGGCTCGATACCTTGCGCGGCCTGCACATCCCCTGCGCGCCGCTGCGCTCCACCGACGAATTGTTCGACAACGCGCACCTGAACGCCATCGGCTTCTTCGAAGAGGTCGAGACCGAGCAGGGCCCGGTGCGATTCCCCGGCGTGCCCACGTGGTTTTCCGCCACGCCGGGCCGGGTACGCGGGCCAGCGCCGACGCTCGGGCAGGACAACGAAGCGGTGCTCGCAGAACTGGCCGAAGAGGCCCCCAGCGTCGCCCCGGCGATAGCAGTCGATTCCAAGTGAACAGTACTGTTGATTTCACCTGACAGTGTCCCGAGGCTTGGGCTAACCACATGTTCAAGCCGTGCCTTGGGAAAAAGAACGGCAACCTGATTCCCCCCGCATCGCGGGCAGAAAACGGATCGAGAGGAAGGCAAGACGATGTACGACGATCAACCCCAGGCCGAAGCGCCTGTTTCGGCACGCAAGGGCACCCCGGTTTTCAAGCGCATTCTCGACCTGTTCGAGGCTGAGGGCATCAAGACCCTGTTCGGCATACCCGATCCCAACTTCGTCCACTTGTTCCTCGAAGCCGAATCGCGCGGCTGGACCGTCGTTTCGCCGCACCACGAAGCATCTGCCGGCCACATGGCCGCCGCCGCCGCCCGCATCACCGGCAAGCCCGCACTCTGCATCGGCACCCTCGGGCCGGGCATGGCGAACATGATGCCCGCGATTCAGTGCGCCAAGGTTGAGAACGATCCGGTGATCTTCATGGGCGGCCAGCGCGCCCGCATCACCGAGCGCCGCGTGCGCCGCGGTCGCATCCAGTTCGTCCGCCAGGAGCCGATGATCGAGGATTCGGTGAAGTTCTCCAGCTCGATCGAATATGCCGACCAGACCGACGAGATCGTGCGCGAAGCCATCCGCGTCGCCATGTCGGGCACGCCGGGGCCGGCCTATATCGAGTATCCCGCGCACGTCATTCTGGAAGAGCTGGACCTGCCGCCGGTGCTGCCGCCGCACCGCTATCGCCTGACCATGCAGGGCGCCGACGGCGACCGCATTGCCGAAGCGGCCGAGATCATCCGCAACGCCAAGAACCCGGTGCTGCTGGTGGGCCACGGCGTCTACACCGCCAAGGCCGGCGCCTCGGTGAAGGAACTGGCCGAGCTGATGCAGTGCCCGGTCATCCAGACCTCGGGCGGAACCTCGTTCATCGAGGGGCTTGAGGACCGCACCTTCCCCTATGGCTTCTCGGAAGCGTCGATCGACGCCGTGGTCGAAAGCGATTGCTGCGTTGCACTCGCCACCGAACTGGGCGAGCCCAGCCACTATGGCCGCTGGCGCCACTGGGTGGACAACGAAGCCAATCGCAAGTGGATCTACGTCCAGCAGGACCCCACTGCGATCGGCGTCAACCGCCCGATCGACGTGCCGCTGGTGGGCGATGTGCGCGCCGTGGTGCCGCAGCTTGTCCGCGCTCTCAAGGACACGCCGCGCAAGGCTGCATCGTCGCTGGCCGAATATATCCAGCGCGATGCAGACCAGCTGGTCGAACTGGCAGAGGAAGCCGCGACCAAGCCCGATGGCTCCACCGCGAAGATGCACACCAGCCAGTTCGTCACCGAAGCGACAAAGGCCTTCCCGAAGGACGGCATCCTGATCCGCGACGGCGGCGCCACGGTGATCTTCCAGTGGACCTACTCGCAGGCCAAGCCGCACGACGTGATCTGGAACCAGAACTACGGCCACATCGGCACCGGCCTGCCCTATGCCACCGGCGCCATGCTGGCTGATCAGGCAGAGACGGGCAAAGTCCGTCCGGGCATGCTGCTCACGTCCGACTCCTCGTTCCTGTTCCACGTGGGCGAACTGGAAGTGGCGGTGCGCAAGAACCTGCCGCTGGTGGTGATCGTCGGCGTCGACTTCCAGTGGGGCCTCGAAGTGGGCGTCTACAAGCGCACCTTCGGCAAGGGCACCAAGGAAACCGGCGTGCACTGGTCCGACAAGGTCCGCTTCGACAAGATCGCCGAAGGCTTCGGCGCGGCAGGCGAATACGTCGAGAAGGCGGAAGACATCGGCCCGGCCATCCAGCGCGCTTATGAGCGTGGCGGCTGCACCGTGATCCACGTCCCGATCGACCCGGCCGCGAACTCGGAAGAAATGCCGAACTATTCGGAATTCCGCACCTGGTATGCCGAGGGCACCCAGTAAGCCGGACACCGGAAAACCAATGCAGACCTGAAGCGAAGCCGCTCCCTCTCGATCCGAGTGCGGGGCGGTTTTGCTTTAGGAACGGGAGAGAACGATGCGCAATTACACCCAGTTCTACATCGACGGGCAGTGGGTCGATCCCATCGCGCCGCGCACCGCACAAGTCGTCAATCCGGCCACCGAGGAAGTCTCCGGCACGATCTCGCTGGGTTCGGCTGTCGATGTCGACAAGGCTGTGGCCGCCGCCCGCCGCGCCTTCGCCACCTTCGGCGAGACGAGCGCGAAGGAGCGCCTCGATCTGCTCGAAGCGATCCTGGCCGAATACCTGAAGCGCGAAACCGAACTGGGCGAGGCCGTCAGCGAGGAAATGGGCGCGCCGATGTCGCTCGCCTGCGGGTTCCATACGCTGCTGGGCAAGGGCCACCTCTCCACCGCGATCGAAGTGCTGAAGGACTTCAAGTTCGAGGAACAGCGCGGCGTCACCATGATCCGCAAGGAGCCGATCGGCGTTTGCGGCCTCATCACGCCATGGAACTGGCCGATGAACCAGACCTGCGTGAAGATCTTCCCGGCTCTCGCCGCCGGCTGCACGATGATCCTGAAGCCCCCGCAACTGGCGCCGTACTCGGCCCAGATCCTCGCCGAAATCCTGCATGATGCGGGCGTTCCGGCGGGCGTGTTCAACATGGTGCAGGGCAAGGGCAGCGAGATCGGCACCGCGCTGTCCACGCATGAGGACGTGGACATGATCTCCTTCACCGGATCGGAGCCGGTGGGCGTGCAGATCCAGAAGGACGCGGCCGATACCGTGAAGCGCGTCGGCCTCGAACTCGGCGGCAAGTCTGCGTGGATAGTGCTCGACGACGCTTCGCTCGCCACCAATGTCGCCGCCGCCACCGGCGGGATGATGGGCAATTCCGGCCAAACCTGCTCGGCCGGTTCGCGCCTGCTGGTGCCGAACGCGCGCATGGACGATGCTATCGCCGCCGCTACCGAAGCCGCGAACGGCGTCACCGTGGGCGACCCCAAGGGCAACTTCGCGATGGGCCCGGTCGTCTCCAAGAGCCAGTACGAGATCATCCAGGGCTATATCGAGAAGGGCCTGGAGGAAGGCGCCAAGCTGATCGCCGGCGGTCTCGGCAAGCCCGATGGGCTCGACAAGGGCTACTATGTGAAGCCCACCGTATTCGTCGGCACCAATCACATGGTGATCGCGCGCGAGGAAATCTTCGGCCCGGTGCTGGTCATCATCGGCTACGACGACGTCGATCACGCGGTGGAAATCGCCAACGATTCCAACTTCGGCCTGGGCGGCTACGTTTCGGGCGAGGATCTCGATGCGGCGCGGGCGGTTTCGCGCCGGATGCGCACCGGGGCGATCTGGGTCAACGGCGGGTTCGACTTCCACGCGCCCTTCGGGGGCTACAAGCGTTCCGGCAACGGACGCGAATGGGGCGAGCACGGATTTGCCGAATATCTCGAAACAAAATCGGTAGTTGGCTGGAACCAGGCCTGATTGCGGCGGGGGATCTGAGCGGCACCTGGCAGTGCCCTCCGACTCGCCCCCGCATTAAACTGTTGCAATCCTACAACGGACATCCGTGATAATTCCGCCAATGCGTCGTTACATTTCTTGTTAATCGCTACGTAAATCTCTTCGCGTACCGCCGCCGTGTTCCCTTCTGACCACTTCTCGGTCCGACGGGCCGATGCGACTGTCTAAGGAACGCGAAAAATGATGACCCGCAAGGACAAGGTCCTTCTCGGCGGAACGCTTGTGCCGACCCTCGCCTTGCTCTTCCCGCAGCCCATTCTGGCGCAGGAAGCCGGTGATGCCGCAGGCGAAGCGATCGTCGTCACCGGATCGCGGATCGCGCAGGCCTCGTCCGAGGCGCCCAATCCGGTGACCGTGGTAACGGCGAAGGACGTGCTCGAATCAGGCACGACCAACCTGACCGACTTTCTCAAGACCATTCCGGCCTTGCAGAACTCCGTCGGGTCCTATGACACCAGCGGGAGCCGCGCGGGCATCGGCTTCACCGGGCTCAACCTGCTGAACTTGCGCAATCTCGGCACCCAGCGCACTCTGGTGCTGATCGACGGCCGCCGCCAGGTCGCCTCGGTCCCCGGCGTGCAGTCGGTGGATATCAACACCATCCCGCTCGATCTGGTCGAGCGCGTCGAAGTGCTCACCGGCGGCGCATCGGCGGTCTACGGTGCGGACGGGGTATCCGGCGTCGTCAACTTCATCCAGAAGCAGGACTTCGAAGGCCTGACCGCCCGTGTCCAGACGGGCATTTCCGGCCACGGCGATGCGGGCCAGCGCCTGATCGCCCTCACCGCAGGTCACAATTTCGCCGGCGGCCGCGGCAACTTCGCCCTGGCCTGGGAGCACGGCGAGGAAGACCGCCTCAGCGCCCATTCGCGCCGCTATCTCGACGGCGAGAACAAGGTCGACTTCTACCTCAACCCTGCCGATACCGAGGCCGGGCTGACCAATGACGACGGTATCCCCGACTACGTGCCGATGCGGAATATCCGCTATTTCGACACCTCGCGCGCGGGCGGAATCGACGTCAATTTCGACGGTGTGCCCGATTTCGTCGGCGCCGACGGCCAGCCCTTCGATCACGGTACCCTCGTGGCCCCGGCCTACCAGCAAGGCGGCTCGGGCACGCTCGTTTCCGACTATGGAAACGACCTTCTGCCGCAGATCAAGCGCGACGTGGTGAGCGCCTCGGCCCATTTCGACGTCAGCAGTGCGCTGACGCTCTACGCCGAGGGCAAGTATGCCAGCAGCCGCTCCTTCTCGCTGGGGCAGCCGACTTTCGACTATTACCTCTTCATCCCCCAGGACAATCCGTACATCCCCGCGGCCGTCCAGCCCTATATCGATCCGGCGATGGGCGGCGTGCTCGTCAACCGCGACAACTTCGATTTCGGCCGCCGAGGCGAGGACGTGACGCGCGAGACGATCCGCAGCGTCGTCGGCGCGCGCGGGCAGATCAGCCCCAACTTGCGCTACGATTTGTCCTACGTCTTCGGCCAGACCAAGGTGAAATCGCGCTACGTCAACAACATGCTGACCGACCGCTACCTCGCCGCGATCGACGCGGTGAGCGACGGTAACGGCGGCGTGACCTGCCGCGTCAACACCCAGGCCGGATGGACGCCGTTCCAGCCCTACAACCGCAACCGCGCGCCGATCCCGCCCGTGACTTTCGCGCCGGGCGACTGCCTGCCGCTCAACCTCTTCGGTGAGAACAACGCCGCGAACCAGGCCGCGCGGGACTGGATCATGGCCGATACGACCGACCGCACGACGATGACCCAGCATGTCGTCAGCGGCACCCTGACCGGCGACAGCCAGGGCATGCTGGAGCTTCCCGGCGGACCGATCTCCTTCGCGCTGGGCGGCGAATATCGCAAGGAAACCAGCCGGTTCGTGGCCGACGAACTCGTCTCGCAGGGCCTGACCTTAACCAGCGCCCTGGGCGACACCCGCGGCGCGTTCGACGTGTGGGAGGTCTTCGGCGAAGTGAACCTGCCGATCCTGGCGGACATGCCCTTCGCCCATCGCCTGTCCGCCAACGGCGCCGTCCGCTATTCGGACTATTCCACCGTCGGTTCGACCGGCGCCTGGAAGCTGGGCGGCGAGTGGGCCCCGGTGCAGGACGTGACGTTCCGCGGCTCCTACTCGAAGTCGGTCCGCGCGCCGAACATCAGCGAACTCTACACCGGCGCCACGCAGACCTATCAGGCGATCAACGATCCCTGCGGCTCCGCCTATCTGCAGAACGGTACGCAGTACCGTGCAGCGAACTGCAGCGCCCTGCTCACCTCGCTGGGCGCCGACCCTTCCGGCTTCAACGGCGTAACCGGGCAGGTCATTCCCGGCTACGGCGCCGGCAATCCCGACCTGAAGGAGGAAACCGCGAAGACCTGGACCGCAGGAGTGGTGCTCCAGCCCACCTTCCTGCCGCGCCTGACGCTCTCGGCCGACTGGTACGACATCCGCATCCGCAATGCGATCAATGTCACCACCGCCCAGAACCTGGCCGATCTCTGCGTGGATCAGGCCAGCCTCGACAATCCCTATTGCGGCGTGGTCACGCGGCAGAACGGCGGCACCGGCGCGGGCAACATCACCGGCTTCCAGCTGACCCCGTTCAACGTGGCGCAGATCCGCACTTCCGGGCTCGACTTGGCGCTCGCCTATGCGATCCCGACGGCGCGCGCCGGCACCTTCGGCGCGCGGGTCATGGCCAATTACCTGCACCGCCTGGATTCGGTGCCGATCCCCGGCGCGGCCACGGTGAACAACGCCTATGTGGCCGGCGCACCGAAGTACCAGGTCACGGCCGACCTCACCTGGCAGAGCGGCGCCTTCGGCCTCGACTGGCAGATCAACTACGCTTCGGCCGTCTATCGCTACGACCGCCAGACGATCGCCGCCAATCCGGACATCGTCGCGCCCGAATATCTCAAGTTCAAGGCGCGCTTCTCGCACGACCTGAGCCTGACTTACGATGTGGGCGATCAGTTCACGCTCTATGGCGGCGTGACCAACCTGTTCAACCAGAAGCCCGACCTCGGCAGCCTGAACACGCCGATCAGCGCGGTGGGCCGCTATGTGTTCCTGGGCGCCCGGGTCAAGCTGGCCGACCTGTTCGGCGGCGCCAGCTAAGCACGGAGTCCCAAGGAAACGAAAAAAGGGGCCGCGTCGCTGCGGCCCCTTTTTTCATGCCCGGCCCCCGGCGCTCAATCCTGTCCCAGGGCGCCCGCGATCATGAAGCGCCAGGTGTTCGCAGCGTCGTTACGATAGGCCTCCTCGCTCTCGTTGCTGCCGACATGACGCACGATTTCCGCGCCCGATTCCGTCATGTACAGGTCCGGCTCGCGGATCGCCTCGAGCACCGCCCGCGCTGCGGCCTTCAGCTTGTCGCGCGAAAGCGCGTCCACTGCATCCCAATCGCCGTAGCCCAGCGTCTCCGCCAGAGCCCGCATTCCCCGTTCGACAGGCGTCATTTCGCATCCCTCATAGCCCCAAGGCCCGTCCAGACACACCATGCGCCCGGATTTGTCCAGCCGGGACGCCAGAATCCGGCAGCGAGATCGAATCTAATGAGAAGTTTGGAGCGGGTGAAGGGAATCGAACCCTCGTATTCAGCTTGGGAAGCTGCTGCTCTACCATTGAGCTACACCCGCGGATCGGCGGCGATGCAGCGCATCGGCGATCGGTAAGCCCGCGCTCTGACACAGCGGGCCGGGACGGTCAATGGGGATGGCGCCGCCCTTTTCCTGCAGGAAGAGCGACCGGAAGAGGCACCGACCCACCGGCCGGCGCCTCTTCCTGGAAATCACGCGCGGCCGATGGCCAGGAAGCGTTCCTCGCGGCGGGCGAGCAAGTCGCTGGCCGGAAGTGCGTCCAGCGTGTCCAGTTCCTCTTCGATCGCGGCGAACAGCGACCGGGCGGTGGCCGGGGCATCGCGGTGAGCGCCGCCGACGGGTTCGGAAACGACGCGCTCGATCACGTTCAGCGACAGCAGATCCTGGGCGGTGACTTTCATGGCCTCCGCTGCGTCGGGAGCCTTGTCGGGCGTGCGCCACAGGATCGAGGAGGCACCTTCCGGCGAGATCACCGAGTAGATCGAGTGTTCCAGCATGAGCACGCGGTCGGCCGCGGCCAGCGCCACGGCGCCGCCCGAACCGCCCTCGCCCACGATTGCCGAGACGATCGGCACCGGCACGGCAAGGCAGGCTTCGATCGAACGTGCGATCGCTTCGGCCTGGCCGCGCTCCTCGGCTTCGATGCCCGGGAATGCACCGGCCGTATCGACCAGCGTGACGACCGGCAGGCCGAACTTGCCCGCCATTTCCATCAGGCGGATCGCCTTGCGATAGCCCTCGGGCTTGGCGGAGCCGAAGTTGTGCTTGATGCGGCTGGGCGTGTCGTGGCCCTTTTCATGGCCGAGCACCATGACCTTGCGGCCATTGAGCCGGGCCAGGCCGCCGATGATCGCCGCATCCTCGCCATAGACGCGGTCGCCCGCGAGCGGAACGAAGTCGGTGAAGCCGAGGCGCAGGTAGTCGAGGAAGTGGGGCCGCTGCGGATGGCGGGCCACTTGCGTCTTCTGCCAGGGCGTCAGCTTGCCGTAAGTCGCCGCCAGCATGCCGGCGCTCTTCTTCTCCAGCCGGGCGATCTCGCCCGCGATGTCGAGGTCGCTGTCGCTGGCGGTCGTGCGCAGCTCCGCGATGCGCGCCTCGAGCGCGGCGATCGGCTTTTCGAATTCAAGGAACGAGATCATGCTCTTTTCCGTCTACCTGCCTGGTCCAGCGCGCCTCAACCGGCGCGCTTGGCCAGCCATTCTTCCAGCCACTTGATCGTATATTCGCCGCTCTGGAACTCGGGGTCCTCGAGCAGGGCCTGGTGCATCGGGATCGAGGTCTTCACCCCGTCGATCACCATTTCCTCCAGCGCGCGCTTCAGGCGCATGATCGCACCCTGGCGGGTACGGCCGGAGACGATCAGCTTGCCGATCATCGAATCGTAGTACGGCGGAATCCGGTAGCCCGAATAAAGCCCCGAATCGACGCGCACGTTCATGCCGCCGGCCGCGTGGTAGTTGGTGACCTGGCCGGGCGAGGGCGTGAAGTTCCACGGGTCTTCCGCATTGATGCGGCACTCGATGGCGTGGCCCTTGAACTCGATGGCGTCCTGCGTGAAGGTCAGCGGCTTGCCGTCGGCAACGCGGATCTGTTCGCGCACGAGATCGACGCCGGTGATGGCCTCGGTCACCGGATGCTCCACCTGCAGGCGGGTGTTCATCTCGATGAAGTAGAACTCACCGTTTTCCCAGAGGAACTCGATGGTGCCGGCGCCGCGATAGGCCATGTCGGCCATCGCCTTGGAGACGATGCCGCCCATGCGGTCGCGCTCTTCGGGGGTGATGACCGGCGAAGGCGCTTCTTCCAGCACCTTCTGGTGGCGGCGCTGGAGCGAGCAGTCACGCTCGCCAAGGTGTACGGCCGCACCGTTGCCGTCGCCGAACACCTGAAACTCGATGTGGCGCGGGTTGCCAAGGTACTTTTCCATGTAGACCGTGGCGTCGCCGAAGGCCGCCTTGGCCTCCGAGCGGGCCTGGCCCATCTGGCTTTCCAGTTCCTCGGCCGAATTCACGACCTTCATGCCGCGGCCACCGCCGCCGGAAGCGGCCTTGATGATGACCGGATAGCCGATGGTCTCGGCCAGTGCGCGCGCCTCGTCGAAGTCCTCGATCGCACCATCGGAGCCCGGAACCAGCGGCAGGCCGAGCGCCCCGGCGGTGCGCTTGGCTTCCACCTTGTCGCCCATCGTGCGGATGTGCTCGGGCTTGGGGCCGACCCAGACCAGACCATGCGCCTCGACGATCTCCGCGAACTGGGCGTTCTCGGAAAGGAAGCCATAGCCGGGGTGGATCGCGTCGGCCTGGGTGATCTCGGCCGCGGCGATGATCGCCGCGACGTTCAGATACGAGTCCTTGGCCGCCGGCGGGCCGATGCAGACGGCATGGTCGGCCAGCCGCACATGCATGGCGTCAGCGTCGGCGGTCGAGTGGACCGCCACGGTCTCGATGCCCATCTCGCGCGCCGCGCGGTGGATGCGCAGCGCGATCTCGCCGCGGTTGGCAATCAGGAGGCGCTTGATACTCATGAAGCGTCCGGTCCTCAGGCGATAACGACGAGCGGCTGGTCGAATTCGACCGGCTGCTGGTTGTCGACGAGGATGGCCTGGATCGTGCCGCTCTTGGGAGCGTTGATCTGGTTCATGACCTTCATGGCCTCGACGATCAGCAGCACGTCACCCGCCTTGACCTGCTGGCCGACGCTGATGAAGTTCGGCGCGCTGGGCTCGGGCGCGAGGTAGACGGTGCCGACCATGGGCGACTTGACCGCATCGACCGGAGCGGCCGGAGCCGCTTCGGCGACCGGCGCGGCAGCAGCGGCAACCGGCGCGGCGGCCAGGGCCGGGGCGGCAGCGGCAACGATCTGCTGTGCGACCTGACGCACGACCTTGATCTTGCGTTCGCCGTCCTCGACCTCGATTTCGGTCAGGCCGGTTTCAGCAAGGAGCTCGGCGAGCTCGCGTACCAGCGCGCTGTCGATGTTCACGCAACTTCCTTTCGTTCAAGATATTCGAGCAGCGAGGCCAGCGTGTCTTTGAGGTCCTTGCGTTGGACCACCATGTCCACCATGCCGTGGGCATGGAGGTACTCGGCGCGCTGGAAGCCGTCGGGGAGTTTTTCGCGGATGGTGTCCTGGATCACGCGCTGGCCGGCAAAGCCGATGAGCGCGCCCGGCTCGGCGATCTGGACGTCGCCCAGCATCGCGTAGCTGGCAGTGACGCCGCCGGTGGTGGGATCCGTCAGGACGACGATATAGGGAAGCCCGGCCCGCGCCAGGCGGCGGATGGCCACGGTGGCCTTGGGCATCTGCATGAGCGAGAGGATGCCCTCCTGCATGCGGGCGCCGCCCGCTGCCGTGCAGATCACGTAGCCGCAATCTTCGGCAATGGCGCGTTCGACGGCCTCGACGAAGGCCTCGCCCACGGCCATGCCCATCGACCCGCCCATGAAGGCGAAGTCCTGCACGCCGAGCACGACCTTGCGCCCATCGATCGCGCCGAGCGCATTGGTGAGCGCATCGGGGAACGGATTGGCGGCGCGAGCGGCCTTGAGACGGTCGGAATACTTCTTGCTGTCGCGGAAGTTCAGCGGGTTCTCGGGGACCCGGGCCGCGGGCAGCACGGAATAACCGGCATCGAGCAGCTGGTCGAAGCGGGTCTGCGCACCGATGCGGCCATGGAACTGGCAACGCGGGCAGACCGACAGATTGTCCTCGAACTCCTTGGTGAAGAGCATCTCGCCACACCCGCGACACTTGGTCCACAGGTTGTCGGGCGTATCCCGCTTCTTCAGGCTCCCGAGGGAATTGCGTACCTTGCTAAGCCAACTCATGACGAACCCTTGCGTGAATCTCATGCGGCCCGGTGAGTCCGGGCTCGCCTGCTGGATCGACCGGGCGCAATGCCTGGGGCTGGTATTCCTGCGCCCCTTGCGACCGAACGATCTCTATGTGCGACGTGCTCCGCGCTGGCCTGTCGGGCCCGCCGCCGAGCGCGGCAATACGCGGGGACAATGGGTTGATCAATCGCCAGAACGCGTCGGTATGCGCAAAAAGTGCCGCACGCCCTGCCGAAGGGAGGGTGAAAGGCGCAGAAATCCGCGAATCCGGCAGGCCATCGGGCACCCCCTCAAAAGATCCATGGAAACGGCGAGAACAGGGTTTTTTCACCCCTTTACCAATAGGTCAAGCGGCAAATGCGTGACCTTTCGAACACGGCTTGGCCATTTCGCCCCCTCCCCGCGCCGGCCGGGCAGCACGCGATTGATGCTGCGCGCGGAGCGGTTCAGGGTGGCGCGCGATGAAACAGGCGACCAAGATCCTCGCGTTCGAGACACCCGGCCGGGGCCTCACCGATATCACCCGCACGATAGCCCGATGGCAGCAGGAGAGCGGCATCGGCGAAGGGCTGCTGACCATGCTCTGCCGCCACACCTCGGCCTCGCTGCTGATCCAGGAGAACGCGGCGCCGGAAGTGCGCGGTGACCTGATGGCATGGCTCGACCGGGTCGCGCCCGAAGGCGGGCACTACGCCCATGACGACGAGGGACCGGACGACATGCCCGCGCACCTCAAGGCCGTGCTCACCGGCGTGAATCTCGCGGTTCCGGTGATCGGCGGCCGGCTGGCGCTGGGCACCTGGCAGGGGATCTACCTCGCCGAGCATCGACGCAGGCCGCATCGGCGGGAACTGGCGCTGCACCTGATCGGAACCTGATCCATGCCCCCTCCCGGCGGCCGGGCGGACTGTTCCGCCCGGATCGCGCTCGCGGCTCTTGCATCCGCCCCCGCGATGCCTATCCACGCTGGCTACCTGGATTTCGGAGACTGTGCCGTGTTCTTCCCCCTTTTCCTGCATGAGTCTCTCTCTTGATCTCGGCACTCGACCTTTTCCGCATCGGTCTTGGCCCTTCCAGTTCGCACACGGTCGGCCCGATGCGAATCGCCGCCCGGTTCCTCCAGACGCTGGATGACGCCGGACAATTCGCCGCGATCGCGCGGGTGCTGGTGGAATTGCAGGGCTCGCTGGCGCTGACGGGCGAAGGCCACGGCACGCCGGACGCCTGCCTGATGGGGCTGATCGGCTTCCAGCCCGAGACCGCCGAACCCGAGGAAGCCCAGGCCGCCGCCGCCGCCGTGCGCGAGACACACCGGATCGCGCTGCTCGGCCGGCGCGAGATCGCCTTCGATCCTGCCACCGATCTCGTGCTCGATTTCGAGCACATTCCCGACCTTCATCCCAATGGCATGGTGCTGACCGCCTTCGACGAAACCGGCGCGGAACTCGCCCGGCACGATTATTTCTCGACGGGCGGCGGCTTCTTTTCCAGCCGCCACCAGCTGGAACAACCCGCGCCGGACGATCAGGTGACGCACGGCCCGCCGGTCGCCTGGCCCTTCGGCTCGGGCGCGCAGCTTCTGGAAGTCTGCGAGACCAGCGGGCTCGACATCGCGGGCGTCATGCTGGCCAACGAGGCCGCGCGCCGTGACGAGGCGGAGACCCTCGCCGGGCTGGATGCCATCGCCGATGCCATGAATGCCTGCATAGACCGCGGCCTCGAACGCGAGGGCCTGCTGCCCGGCGCGCTCAAGGTCCGCCGCCGCGCCCGCGCGATCCACCAGAACCTGATCTCGCGCCCACAGGACAACCAGGCCGAGACGCTGATGGACTGGCTGAACCTCTATGCCATGGCGGTGAACGAGGAAAATGCCAGCGGCGGCCGGGTCGTCACAGCCCCCACCAACGGCGCGGCCGGCATCATCCCCTCGCTTCTGCGGCAATATTGCAGCGAAGGACGCAAGGCCGTGCCCGGCAAGGCGCGCCGCTACCTGCTCACCGCTGCCGGGATCGGCCTGCTCTACAAGCAGCGCGCCTCGATCTCGGGGGCCGAAATGGGTTGCCAGGGCGAAGTGGGCGTCGCCTGCTCTATGGCGGCAGCGGGGCTGGCGGCGGTCTGGGGCGGCACGCCCGAACAGGTCTGTGCGGCGGCCGAGATCGGCATGGAGCACAACCTCGGCCTCACCTGCGATCCCGTCGGCGGTCTGGTGCAGATCCCCTGCATCGAACGCAATGCGATCGCCTCGGTCAAGGCGGTCAATGCTGCCAAGCTCGCGCTTCATGCGGGCGAGACCCCGCGGGTGTCGCTTGACCAGGTGATCGAGACGATGCGCCAGACCGGGCTCGACATGTCCAGCAAGTACAAGGAAACCAGCCAGGGCGGGCTGGCGATCAACGTGGTGGCCTGCTGACGGCAAGCCTCGCGCGCGGCTTCACTCAGGACCTCGCACGGGGCCGCGCATCAGGGGCGAGCCGGCCCGTTCCCACGCCCCATCCTTTCCGATGTTCACCGCAACTTCAGGCACTCTCGTGCTTTGCACCTCCCGCGCGGCGGGTGCGACGCTGCGATCGCCAGAAAAGTCAGGCGAACGTTTGAATTTCAGAAGGATACCAACAATGACGAAGACCGGCGCCACTCTCCTTGCCGCCCTCGCACTGGGCGCGCTCGTTCCTGCCGGTGCCGCCATGGCCCAGCCTGAGCGTCATCCCACGCCGCATCACCAGACCGTGGTGAAGAAGACGACGGTGAAGAAAACCGCCGTCCGCAAGCCCGTGCACAAGAAGGTCACCTGCCGCTACGTCGTGCAGCACGGCCGCAAGGTAAAGGTCTGCCGCTGACGCCTTCCCGGCCCTCGTTCCCGCGGGGGCCGGACGTGATGGAAGGGCGCTGGCCTCAGGCCGTCAGCGCCAGCCGCGCCTCTTCCTCGCGCACGACGCGGGGCTGGTCCGGCCAGATGCCGCGCGTATCGTAGACTAGCTTTTCCGCACGCTCGGCCAGCGGCACCACGCGGAACACGTCATGGTCGACCAGGACGATCAGGATTTCGCAAGTCTCCAGCGCATCGTCGATGTCGATCTGGACAGCGCCCGTATCGGTGAACTCGATGGGCAACTGCGCCGCGTAAGGTTCCACCACATGGATGCGGCTGCCGAACTTGCGGGCCAGACGGCTCGTGACGAAGCGAGCCGGGCTCTCGCGGAAATCGTCGATATTGGCCTTGAAGGCGAGCCCCAGGCAGGCGACCTTCGCCTCGGGATTGGCCTCTACCAGGGCTTCGGCCTTGGCGATGACATGGCTCATCTTGTGGTCGTTGACGCCGCGCGCAGTGCGGATCAGCGGCGTTTCCTCGGGCGCACCGTGGACGATGAACCAGGGATCGACGGCGATGCAGTGCCCGCCCACGCCCGGTCCCGGCGTCAGGATGTTGACGCGCGGATGGCGGTTGGCGAGGCGGATGACTTCCCACACGTCCAGCCCCATGCGGTCCGCCACCATCGACAGCTCGTTGGCGAAAGCAATGTTGACGTCGCGATAGGCGTTCTCGACCAGCTTGGTCATCTCGGCCGATCGGGCATCGGTGGTCACGCACTCGCCGCGCACGAAGCGCTTGTAGAACGCCAGCGCCTTGCGCGCGCAGCGCGGGGTGATGCCGCCGATCGAGCGATCGTTGTTGGTCAGTTCCTCAAGGATGCGGCCGGGCAGCACCCGCTCGGGGCAATAGGCGATCGAGACATCCGGGATGTCGCGCGTCTTGCCGGGGATCTTCAGGTCCGGCCGCAGCTCGGCGATCAGATCGCGCAGCTGATCGGTCGTGCCGACCGGCGACGTCGATTCGAGAATCACCACGTCCCCCGCCTTGAGCACCGCGGCGACCGAGCGACCGGCGGCGAGGACATAGGAGATGTCCGGCGCGTGGTCCTTGTCGAACGGCGTGGGCACCGCAATCACGAAGACATCGGCAGGCGCGATCTCGGTGGCGGCCGAAAGCAGCCCGCGCGACACGACGCCTTGCACAAGGCCGTCGAGATCGACTTCCTCGATATGAATCTCGCCGCGGTTGATGGTGTCCACGACGTTCTGCGAGACGTCGAGGCCAAGCACCTTGCACCCGGCGCGGGCGATCACGGCAGCGGTGGGAAGGCCGATATAGCCAAGACCCACGACACAGACGTCAGGCTTCGAATCCGATTTCATGCGCAAGCAGCTCCACGATTCGGCGCGAAGTCTGCCCATCTCCGAAGGGATTGTGAGCGCGCGCCATGGTCTCGTAGGCTCCCCTATCATCCAACAAGGTTGATATTTCGGTAACGATCGTCTCGGCCGAGGTTCCCACCAGCTTCGCGGTGCCGGCCGCGACGCCTTCCGGCCGTTCGGTGGTTTCGCGCATGACCAGCACCGGCTTGCCCAGCGCCGGCGCTTCTTCCTGCACGCCGCCCGAATCGGTCAGCATGATCTCGGAGATCGCCAGCAGCCGTGCAAAGTGCGGATAGTCCAGCGGCTCGATCAGGGCGACGTTGTCCAGCCCGGAAAGCCGCTCGTTCATGACCTTGCGCACATTGGGGTTGAGGTGGACCGGGAAGATCACGGCCGTATCGCTCCGCTCGGCGATGCGGCGAATGGCCTGGGCGATCTGCTCCATGCCCTCTCCGAAATTCTCGCGCCGATGGCTGGTGACGCCGATGATCCGTTTGCCCGCAAAGCGCGTCTCAAGATCGGCCAGCCCCGCGGCCAGCGCCGGTTCGCGCGCGATTTCGGCTGTCACCCATTCCAGCGCATCGATCACGGTATTGCCCGTGACATGGACGCGCGAGGGATCGACGTTCTCGTTGACCAGGGCGTTCCGCGACGTTTCCGTGGGCGCGAAGTGCAGGCTGGCCATGCCGCCGATGATCTTGCGGTTCACCTCCTCGGGCCAGGGATGGTAGATATTGCCCGAGCGCAGCCCCGCCTCGACATGGTCGACCGGCAGCTTGCGGTAATAGGCCGCCAGCGCCCCCGCCATCGCCGTGGCCGTATCGCCCTGCACGATGACGCGGTCCGGCCTGGCCGCGTCCATCACTTTGCCCAGCCCCGTCAGCAGGTTCGCCGTGAGCGCATCCAGCGTCTGGTCCGGCTGCATCACGTCGAGATCGTGATCGGGTACGATCCCGGCAATCTCCAGCACCTGGTCCAGCATCTGGCGATGCTGCGCCGAGACGCAGACTACGCATTCGAAACGCGGATCGGCCTTGAGCGCGTGGATCACGGGAAACAGCTTGATCGCTTCCGGGCGCGTGCCGAAGACGACGAGGATACGGGCCGGGGTCATGCGGGTCTGGGCGGTCATGCGGCGGACATAGCAGCGGAGGGGTAAGGGTGAAGTTAAAAGACCGAACGCCGCTCCATTTCCGGGCGTGGACAAGGTGGCCGGGGGGCTTGCCCCGGCCCCGCCCATCGGCAATCACTCTGCCATGTCTATCCTGAGCGACAAATGGATCCGCAGCCAAGCGCTGGAAAACGGCATGATCGAGCCTTTCGTCGAGGCCCAGCGCCGCGACGGCTGCATCTCCTACGGCTTGTCCTCCTACGGCTACGACGCCCGCGTCGCGCCGGAGTTCAAGATCTTCACCAATGTCGATTCGGCGGTGGTCGATCCCAAGAACTTCGACAACAATTCCTTCGTGAACCGCGAAACCGACGTCTGCGTGATCCCGCCGAATTCCTTCGCGCTGGCCCGCACGGTCGAATATTTCCGCGTACCGCGTGACGTCCTGGTCATCTGCCTGGGCAAGAGCACTTATGCCCGCTGCGGCATCATCGTGAACGTCACCCCGCTGGAACCGGGCTGGGAAGGCCACGTCACGCTGGAATTCTCGAACACGACACCGCTGCCCGCGAAGATCTATGCCAACGAAGGCGCCTGCCAGTTCCTCTTCCTCAAGGGCAACGAACCCTGCGAGACGAGCTATGCCGACCGCGCCGGCAAGTACATGGGCCAGCTCGGCGTAACCCTTCCCAAGCTCTAGGCCCGGGCGCCAGGGAACAATCCCCCGATACGTCCGCTTCTCCCGGCATGAACGCCATGTCGGGAGAGAAGACATGTCCAAGATCGCTGCCATAATCGGGCGCTTCCTGATCGCCCTGATCTTCGTGATTTCCGGTGCCTCCAAGCTGATGGACATCAGCTCTACCGAGACCATGATCGTTGCCGCCGGCCTGCCGGGAGGGCTCGCCGTTCCGGTCGGCCTGTTCGAACTTCTGGCCGGGCTGTGCCTTGCCGCGGGGTTCATGGTGCGCCTGGTATCCGTCCTGCTGGCGGTGTTCGTCGCCGCGACGATCCTGTTCTTCCACAACAAGTTCACCGACCCCATGCAGCAGGTCATGGCCTTGAAGAACGTGGCCATCATCGGCGGCCTCGCCCTGGCCTTCGCACATAGCCAGATGTGGAGCCACTACTACGCCATCGCCCGCGAGCGTCACGGTGAACTGGCGGCCCGCAGCGCCGAGGATCGCATTCGCGACGCCGAGCTGCGCGCCGCCCGCGCCGAAGCCCGCGCCGACGCCATCGCCGAAAACCAGACCGCACCGACTTACGTGGAAACCACCCCGCGCACCGTCGTGACCGACTACAACCACGACGGCATCCCCGAAGTCCGCGCCCGCCATCGCCGCTGGTTCGACTGGTAAGCCGCTCCACGAAGACCGAATCGCATTCCCGTCCCGCTCATCTGGTGGGACGGGAAGGCGATCCTCTGCCTGAAACCATCGAAAACCGCGTTTTTCCGCGGCGCGTGCGCCCGCGCGATCACACCCTGTGGGACAGTCCTTCCCCGGAAACCTGCGGAAACGACGAAAACTGCCCAGCTCCCAGTTGACCCGGTGAGGATTTCTCGTAAAGCGGCCTCCATCGAGCCACCCCACGCGGGTCGCTTCGGGCGGTTAGCTCAGTTGGTAGAGCATCTCGTTTACACCGAGAGGGTCGGGGGTTCGAGCCCCTCACCGCCCACCATTCCACATCGCTGGCAATGCGTCTCAGACCGGATTTCCGGTCCGATGCGGCGCATCGCGTTGGCACGCTGACCGCTCTGCCATCGATTCGGCAAGCGCACCCTTCCCCTTCCAAGCTCCCTGCATCGTCGTTTCGGCGCGGCCTCGATTCGGGCGTCCCGCAGGCACGTTCACCCGCTTGTTGCGCATGAATTAACCCAATTTCACCGCGATACGATATTTCGTATACGATATTTGACAATGTCGGATTTGTGACGCAAGGTTGGCGCAATCAAAAGGGAGTTACGACCATGAGGGGTCACAGAAGGAAACTTTATTGCGCGGCCGCACTGACAGCGATTATCGCTGGCACGGCCCAGGCCCAGGAAGCGGCACCGGCCGATGCCGGCGTTGCCAACGACATCGTCGTCACCGGCACCCGCATCAAGCGCGCCGACCTTGAGAGCAACAGCCCGCAGACCGTCGTGGGCGCCGACGAGTTCCGCTACCAGGGCGCAACCACGGTAGAGCAGGTGCTGAACCGCCTGCCGCAGTTCACCGCCGACGCCAACGAGAACGTCTCGAACGGTTCGGACGGCACTTCCAAGATCAACTTGCGCAACCTCGGCTCGAACCGCGTGCTTACGCTGCTCGACGGTCAGCGCCTGATGCCTTCGCAGGCCATCAACCTCTCCTTCATCCCCAGCGCCCTCGTCGAGCGCGTCGACGTGATGTCGGGCGGCGCCTCGGCGGTCTACGGTTCGGACGCGCTGTCGGGCGTGGTCAACTTCGTCCTCAAGAAGGACCTCGACGGCGTTCGCATCGACGCGCAGACGGGCTTCTCGCAGCACAATAACAACAACAGTTCGCTCCGCGCGCTGCAGAGCGGCTCGGGCTACGACACGGCCCCGTCCTCGGTCATCGATGGCGGCAAGCAGGATGTCACCATCGCGGCGGGCAAGAACTTCGCCGATGGCCGCGGCAACATCACCGTCTATGGCGGCTACCGCAAGTTCAGCCCGGTCCGCCAGTCGAGCCGCGACGTCTCCGCCTGCGCCCTGCAGGACCGTGAATCTGTTGCCGGCTCCGGCAGCTTCGACCAGCTGTTCTGCGGCGGTTCCAGCAACACGCCTTACGGCTCGTTCATTCCACTCTCGGACCTGAGCCCGTACAAGGGCCAGACCCTCATCAACAACCGCGACGGCAGCGGCACGCTGGTGCCCTACGATCCTTCGTATGCCTACAACACCTCGCCGGACAACTACTTCCAGCGCTCTGACGAGCGCATCACGGCGGGCGGCTTCGCACGGTACGAATTCAGCAAGGCGGCCGAAGTCTACGGCAGCTTCATGTACATGAACGACCAGACGTTCTCTCAGGTCGCGCCTTCGGCGGTCTGGTTCGGGACGGCGTTCGACGTATCCTGCAACAACCCTTACGCCAACGCATCCCAGCTTGCCGCCATCTGCGGTTCGGCTGCCGGCACCGACGCGACCGCTCCGACCAACGTGGGCTACCGCGTCGTCGGCCAGCCGCGCCGCGACAACCTGCGCTTCAACGACTACCGCTATTCGGCGGGCCTGCGCGGCGACATCGGCAGCGGCTTCAGCTACGACGTCAACTACATGTACTCGCTGGTGAAGTTCAAGGAAACGTACCTGAACGACGTGAACCAGGCGAAGGCGGGCCTCGCCCTCAACGCCGTCAGCGTCAATGGCGTACCGACCTGCCGCTCGGTCATCGACGGTACCGACCCGAACTGCATCCCGATCAACGTCTTCACGCCCAGCGGCGTGACGGCAGACCAGGCGGCCTACATCTTCGGCGAAAGCAACACCGCCTCGCGCAATTCGCTGGGTGTGATCTCCGGATCGCTGAGCGGCGACCTCGGCCAGATGGGCGTGACCCTGCCCTGGGCGGAATCGGGCGTCGGCATTGCGCTTGGCGTCGAACGCCGCCGCGAAACGCTGAACTTCACGGCCGACGAAGTGGCGCAGCAGAACGGCGTATTGCCCTCCGACGGTATCATCGCCGTGACCGAGGCCTTCGGCGAAATCGAAATCCCGCTGATCGAGAACAAGCCGTTCTTCCGCTCGCTCACGATCAACGGCGGCCTGCGTTACTCGTCTTACGACAACAAGCAGAACTCGACCGGCATCAAGTCGGGTTACAACGTCTGGACCTACAAGGGCGAAATCTCGTGGGCGCCGGTCGACGACTTGCGCGTGCGCGCCAGCTACAACCGCGCCATCCGCGCGCCGAACGTGGCTGAACTCTTCGCCTCGCAGGCGGTTGGCAACGTCAACGGCACCGACCCTTGCGCCGGTGCCAATCCGAGCGCCTCGTTCGAAATCTGCCAGGCTACCGGCGTGACCCAGGCCATGTACGGCAGCATCCCCGGATGCCCGTCCGACCAGTGCTCCGGTCTTGGCGGCGGCAACGTCGCACTCAAGCCCGAAACCGCGGACACCTATACCCTTGGCGTCGTCATCACACCGCAGGCGCTGCGCCGCTTCTCGCTGTCGATCGACTACTACAACATCAAGGTGAAGGACTACATCGGTTCGATCGCGCCGTCGCTGATCATGGGTCAGTGCGCCGCCACGGGTGATCCGTACTTCTGCGGCCTGTTCGTTCGCGATCCGCGCTCGGGCCAGGTCTTCGGCCAGAATTCGGGCTACATCATCTCCACCACGATGAACACGGGCTACCTCAAGACCTCCGGTCTCGACGTGAATGCGGATTACACCTTCGACGTCGGCAATCTGGGCAGCGTAAATCTGGGTCTCGTGGGCACCTACCTCATCGAGCAGGTTTCGCAGCCGGTGCCCGATGGTGGCTCCTACGACTGCAAGGGCCTGTTCGGCTATACTTGCGGCCAGCCCACCCCCGAATGGCGCCATGTCGCGCGTCTTTCGTGGATGACGCCCACCGACACGACCGTCTCGCTGTCCTGGCGCCACATCGGCGGCACCAAGCTGTCGAGCCTGACCGACAATCCGCTGCTTTCGGCAGACAAGACCGTCGTGAACCGCAAGATCAGCGCCTACAACTACTTCGACCTGTCGCTGACCCAGGCGATCGACAAGCGCTTCACCCTGCGCGCAGGCGTGAACAACATGTTCGACAAGGATCCGCCGGCTCTCGACTCGGGCCTGCTGCAGAACTTCGGCAACGGCAATACCTACCCCGGTGTCTACGACGCCTTGGGCCGTACGATCTTCGTCGGCTTCACGGCCAACTTCTGATCCAGGAGGAACAGCGACCCCTTCCACCCACCCGGGGGTCGTTTTTCAGGAAAGCCCGTCCGGTCGCGAGACCGGGCGGGCTTTTCCGTTCTGGCGGTCAGGCCGTGGCGGCGCGGATCATGCCGAAGCCATAGAGCAGATGTTCGAGCTGCCCGTCCGGCACTGGCGGAAATGCCAGCGTCTCGCCGCCGTCGCGGATCGCGCCGATCTCGGCGGCGACTTGTTCCAGGCTCCAGTCCTTGCGGAAGGCGCCCTCGTTCTCGACGATCTTGGCGCGCGCCAGACGGCCGCCCATGGCGACGAACATCTCGCCTGAAGCCTCGCAGTCCTCATGGCAAAGGTAGCCGACCATCGGCGCCACCTGCTCAGGCTCCATCGGCGGGAACTGGCTGGTGTCGATCCCTTCCGACATGCGGGTGACGGCGGCCGGGACGATCAGGTTGGACTTCACATTGGCGTGCTGCCCCTCGATCGCCGCGGTGTTGGACAGGCCCATGAAACCGGCCTTGCACATCGCGTAAGTCACATTGTCCGACTTGCCGTAGAGGCCGTTGATCGAACTGGTCAGCACGATGCGGCCGTAGCCCTGCGCCATCATATGTGGGAAAGCCTCGCGCACCACATGATAAGCCCCCTTCAGGTGGACATCGAGGACGGCGGTGAAATCCTCGTAGCCAAGTTCGCTGAGGCTGCCGCGCCGCACATTGCCGGCCGAGTGGATCAGAATATCGATCCGCCCGAAAGCATCGAGCGCCGACTGGACGATCGCCTTCCCGCCCTCCGGCGTGGCGACGCTGTCGGTGTTTGCCACGGCCTCTCCGCCCAAGGCGCGAATCTCGGCGGCGAGCGCTTCGGCGGGGCCTTCTTCGGTGGCGTCGCCCGCCATCGACACGCCGGGGTCGTTGACCACGATCTTGCAGCCCCGGCTTGCCAGCAGCAGCGCATGGGCCCGGCCCAGCCCGCGCCCGCCGCCGGTGATCACGGCGACTCTATTGTCGAAGCGCAGGTCTGGCATAGTCATCTCCACTCATCGTCATTGCGAGCGGCAAAGCCGCGCGGCAATCCAGGGCCGCCCCAACCGCCCTGGATTGCTTCACTGCGTTCGCAATGACGAAGGTTCGGGCCTCACGCAACGATGCCCGACGCCCTGAGCGCCGCGATCCGCTCGGGCGATAGATCGAGCACGTCTTCCAGAATGAAATCGGTGTGCTCGCCCAGCACCGGCGGCGCGGTGGGCACCGGCTGCGGCGCGTCAGTAAAGCGGATCGGGCGGCCCACGATGGGGATCGGTCCCAAGGTCTTGTGCTGCGTTTCCACCACCATTTCGCGCTCAACCGCCTGCGGCTGCGCCAACGCTTCCGAGACGCCCAGGATCGGCGCATGCGGCACTTCGTGCGCGGTGAAAATCGCGACCAGTTCGTCCACGCTGTACCGCTCGGTAAAGGCGCTAACGATGGCGTTCACTTCCGCCCTTGCATCGCGGCGCTTTTCCAGCGTGTCGTAGCGCCGATCCTCGATCAGTTCGGGCCGCTCGATGGAGCGGCAGATGCGGCTCCAGAACCCCGGAGTCAGGCAGGCGACGACGATCGAACCCTCCCGCGCCGGGAAGATCCCGTAGGGCACGAGGTTGGGATGCTGCGACCCCACCCGGCTCGGATCGGTGCCGTTGAAGAAGGCAAGCTGCGCGATGTAGCCGAGCATGCCGATCAGCCCGTCCATCAGGCTGACGTCGATATGCCGCCCCACGCCCGTCCGCTCACGCTCGTAGAGCGCCGAGAGGATGCCGATCGGGCCGTTGATCCCGCCGACCAGATCGCCCAGCGGAATGCCCAGCTTGGTCGGCAGTCCGTCCGGCTCGCCGTTCATCGACAGCGCGCCGGACATGGCCTGGAGTACGATATCGAAACTCGGCCGGTCCTTCAGCGGCCCGGTCTGGCCATAGCCGGAGATCGAGCAATAGATCAGGCGCGGATTGATCGCCTTCATGGCTTCGTAGCCAAGGCCCAGTCGGTCCATCACACCGGGGCGGTAGTTCTCCACCAGCACGTCGCACTTGGCCGCCAGATCGCGGACGAGCGCCAGCCCTTCCTCACTCTTGAGGTCGACGACGATGGACTTCTTCCCGCGATTGACCGCGAGGTAATAGTGGCTCTCGCCATCGCGGACCGGCGGGAAAGTGCGCGTCTCATCGCCAGTGCCGGGCGGTTCGATCTTGAACACTTCGGCGCCCATGTCGGCCAGCGCCAGCGAGGCGGCGGGGCCTGCGAGCACGCGGGTGAAATCGATCACCCGCACCCCGGCGAGCGGGCCGGCCCAAGGTTCTTTTGCAGACATCAGGCCAGGTTCTCGCGAAAGAAAGAGAGGATCGCCGCCACGGCATCACGCCCCTCGGGAATGCCGATATTGTAGTGGTAGCAGTGGCCCATTCCCTCACCCACGATCAGCGTCGAGCGCACGCCTGCCTTGAGCAATTGCGAGTTGGTGAAGATCGCCGGGCTGAGGTCCATGGCGCGCGTGCCGGTGATGACGAGCGTGGGCGGGAACGTGGCCAGCACATCGAGATGATAGCCCGGCCAGGCGCTGGGATCGCGCGGGTCGCAGCCGTCGAAATAGCCGCGGGTTATGTCGATGGCCGTGCTGCCGTCAGCGGGCGGCGGTGGGAACGAGCCGTCGATATAGCCTGCGACGTAGGCCGACTCTCCGGCCCCGAACGGCACGCCGCCCGCGCCGAAAATGCCGACCGCGCCCGCCTGCGGCAGTCCATGTGCCGGAAGCCAAGCCGCCGCCTGCGCGGTAAGAGCGCCGCCTGCCGATCCGCCGTAGATGCCGATCCGGCCCGGGGCATAGTCCGTCAGCAACGCGGCATAGACCGCCGCGACATCCTCCACCCCTGCCGGATGGCGATGCTCGGGCGCCATGCGATAGTTGACGCTGACGACGCGGAACTTGCCGAGCGCGGCGATAGGGATCGCCTCCATCAGCGCGATTCCATCCCACCCCACGGTGAAGGCCCCGCCGTGCAGGTTGATAAGCACGCGCTGCGGATCGTGGCTGCCATCGGCGGGGGTGACGTCGAGCACTTCGACGCCGCCGATCACCTTGGGCACGATTTCGACCGCGAAGTTCTCTCGCAGCCGCGCCACGCCGGCGGCGGCATAAGCGTTGATCTGCTCACGCCGCACCGCGACGTCCGCTTCCTGTTCGCCCGCCGCATCGAACGCCGGTGTGGTCGCCCTGGCTCGCTGGAAGGCCGCCGCTTCCTCACTCAGCAGGTCGGAAACCGGTAGGACGAAGGCAGGCACCCGCACATCGCCACTGGCTTCGAACTGCGGCGCGGCCTGATCCTGTCCCATAAGCTCTCCGTTATTATTCAGGCCAGCATACGACACGGCCCGAACCTTTCGCAAAGGTCCGGGCCGAAATCGCTCCCCCGTTATGCGGCGATCATGCCTTGCTGGGCAGTTCCGCGACGGCGGTGCCGAAGGCCGAAAGCTCACCGCGATGGGTGGTGGCCTTCTGCGCCACTTCGACGAACTTCTTGCCGCCTTCCTCGAACTTGCGCGTCACTTCGCCGGTGATGATGATGGCATCGCCGTCCGGGTTGTGGCGGCGGATCTGGCAGTCGGACTTGGTGAGGAAGCCGTCGTCGCCGATCCAGTTGGTCATGTGGTGCGTCAGCCACGAGCAGCGCTCCGGGCCGTAATCGTATGCGCCCGGCGCGCCCACTTCGAGGGCGAAAGCTTCGTCCCAGTGCACGCGCTCGGGGCAGTCCGGCACGTTGAAGCGGTTGCGGATGCCCAGGCCCGGGTGCGCCTTCTGCATCTTGTAGGCCAGCTTGTTGGCGCGGATGTAAAGGCCGCCCCAGCCCTGCGCGTAGCAGATGAAGCCGGTGACCGTCATCGGCCCCTTCATCATCGGCGGCAGCTTGTCGCCGACGTTCACATCCTCGAAGTAACGCGGGGTGGCACCGCGGATCTCTTCCTGGTCGTAGATGTCGTAGAATTCGTCCAGCTGTTCCTGCGTGAACGGCTCCACGCGGCCGCGTGCTTCGGTGTACTTGGTGCCACGCTCGCGCGCCTCGTCACGGTCGGTGCGGAACACCCAGCTGTCCGCGCCGGCAACCTGCTCGCCGTTCTGGTTGAAGAAGTCTACGTGGTAGATCTGCTGGAAAGAGCGGCCCGCGAACTTGGTCTGATGCTCGACCAGATCCTTCAGATAGGCGACCGTGGTGATCGTGTCGTTGCGCAGCACCGGCTTGTGCCAGGTCCAGTCCGCACCCGCCCACATGGCGTGCACGCCCGAAAGACCGCCGCAGTAGCCCGAGACGATGCGGCTGGTGGTGAACAGGAACGAAGGCAGCGCAACGATCGAGCCGTACTTGGTCTTCGCGGCATATTCCGGATCGCACCACAGCGGATTGTCGTCGCCAATGCCGTGGGCATAGTGGCGGATCGCGTCGCGGGTGGCTTCATAGTTCCACGGCTCGACGGTGTTCTCGATCTTCACGCCGATGCGGGCACGCAGATCGTCGAGGCCGGCCTCGGTGATCTTGGGGAACTTGGATTGGGGCTCTGCTGTGGTTGCCATTTCGGTACTCTCCTAAATTCTCGAGATTGGTCTTCAGCCGACCGCTTCAGCGGCCTTCGCCGCCTCCCGATCGCGCAGCATCTTGCGGTGGACCTTGCCGGCCGGGTTCTTGGGAAGCTCATCCACGAACTCCACCACGCGCGGGAATTCGTGCTGGGCCAGACGCTCGCGGGTGAAGTCCTGAAGCTCCTTGACGAAGACATCGTCGCCGGCACGATTGGCGACGACGAAGGCCTTCACCACTTGCCCGCGCTGTTCGTCCGGCACGCCGATCACGCCGCATTCGAGGACGTTCTCATGCCGCAGCATGGTGTTCTCGATCTCGACGGCAGACATCGTCCAGCCCGCCGAGATGATCACGTCATCGGCGCGGCCGCAGTGGTAGAAGTAGCCGTCCTCGTCGATCTTCGCGCGGTCCTTGGTGGTCATCCAGGAGCCGCCCCGCCAGAGCATCAGCTCACCGATCTCACCGGGCGCGGTGGGCGTACCATCGGGGCGCTGCACTTCCAGCTTCTGCCCGGGAACCGCCTTGCCCAGCGAGCCGGGCTTCACCGTAAAGTCGTTCGCACCGGGATAGTTCACCAGCACCACACCGATCTCGGTGGTGCCATACATCGAGCAGACGGGCACCTTGAAAGCCTCGTCGATGAATTCCAGCGTCGCCGGGTCAATCGGCTCGCCGGTGTAGGACAGCTTGCGGAAGTGGAACGCGAAGTTCCCCGCCGCGCCGCTGTTCTTCATCATCCGGTAGTGCGTTGCCGCCGCCGACATATTGGTAATGCCGTAATCGTCCAGCGCCTGCATCAGCCGCACCGGATCGAAGCGCCCGGCGAACGTCCCGGTGGTGACGCCAAGCCCCAGCGGCGCCAGCGTGCCGTGCCACAGGCCGTGTCCCCATGCGGGCGAGGACGGGCAGAAGAACTCGTCCCCCGGACGGATTCCCGTGCCGTAGAGCGCCGCGAACATGAGGGTGACGAGCGCCTTGTGCGTATGCTTCACCGCCTCCGGAAGCTCACGCGTGGTGCCGCTGGTATATTGGAACACGGCGAGGTCGCCGGCCTTGGTCTTCGGCTCGTAAGTCGCCGGGAACTTCGCGATCTCGTCCAGCAGGCCATCGTCGGCGACGATCACGCGCAGCCCATTCTCGGCCGTCACCGCGCCGCGCGCGAGGTCGGCTTTCTCGGCATTGGTGATGAGGATGGCGGGCTTGCAGTCGTCGATGCGCAGCTTCAGCGCGTCCGGCCCGAACAGTGTGAACAGCGGCACCGAGATCGCGCCGGTCTGCATCGCGCCGAACAGGCAGACGTAGAACGGCAGCGAGGGTTCGAGCATAAAGGCGATGCGCTCGCCCGGCTTCACGCCCTCCGCGTCCAGCCAATGCGCGAACCGCGCGGCACCGGCAGCGATCTTGTCGAAACTCAGGATCTCGTCACGACCATCTGCATGCGCGATGCGCACCGCGGGACGGCCCGAACCATCGGCATGACGGGTGATGCATTCGTGAGCGATGTTGAGCACGTCGCGGTCGCCGTCGAACAGGTCCCACAGCGCGGCCGACGAGGCCTGCGCCTGCGCATCGGCATAGCTTGTCAGTTCGGTCAGCCTAACCATCGCTCATCCCACTCCGCACCGACACGACTCAGCGGCCGGTCATTTGTCCTTGTGTTCAACAAATGTGAGGAAGCAGGCTTGTTTTGTAAATATTGAATGTTATTCTGTATATTGAACGATGAGCAGACCAGACCCTCTCGAAGACGCCGTGCGCGCCAGCAAGGCCCCTGCCATCGCCCGGGCGGCAGCGGTACTGCGTCTGCTCGGCAAGCGCGGCACGCCGATGGGGGTGCAGGCCATCGCCCGCGAGCTGAACCTCGTGCCCAGCACCTGCCTCTATGTCTTGCGGGCGCTCGTGACCGAGGATCTCGTGGCTTTCGATGCCGATACCAAGCGCTATGCTCTCGATGCCGGCGTGCTGACGCTCGCCCGTGCCTGGCTGCGGCGGGACCAGTTCAACGACCTTGCCCAGCCGGTTCTCGACCGGGTGGCGCGCGAATTCGGGCTGACCACGCTCGGCGTCCAGATCTTCGGGCTGGACCACATCATCGTCACCGCGATGTCGCAGTCCGGCCAGAACTTTCAGCTCTCGACGCAAGTCGGCAGCCGCTTCCCCGCGCTGGTTTCCGCCACGGGGCGCTGCATCGCCGCTTTCGGCGATCATGAGATTGCAGACCTCAAGCCCCGTTTCGAGGCCCTGCGCTGGGATGAGGCGCCGTCATGGGAGGACTGGTGCGCCCAGGTGGCCGAGGCGCGGGAGAGCGGCGTGGCCGTCGATGCCGGGCACTATATCGCCGGGGTCACGGTCATCGCCGCCCCGGTCTGGAAGACGGGGCAAGAACGGCGAGTCGCGCCCAGCCACGCCCTCGTCGCCATCGGCATCGGCGCGGCCCTGCGCAGCGATCTGACAAGCCTGAAAACCGCGCTCGCCACTTCCGCCCGATCGCTGAGCGAGCAACTCGCAACCTAGGCTGTCTCTGCTCGCTCCGTCGCCCGGCCAAGTTGCCGGCGCAGGCTGTCCAGGAATGCGCTTTCCCGCGGAGCCGCGGCATGGAGCAACCCCACTTCGCGCACCAATTCGAAATCGCGCACCGGAACGAAGCGCAGCGAACCATCGGCGAAACCTTCCGGCATCATTCCGATCCCGGCACCGCTGCGAATTACCGAGAGGACGCGTTCGTCGCTGATGGTCTTGAGCACGAAGCGCGGGCGCACGCCGCGCTGGGTGAAGAAGCGGTTGATCTCGGGCAGCGCCTCGCAGTGGCGGCGCAGGGCCATGCGATCCTGCGCGAGTTGTTCGGCAAGCACCTCGCGCTCACCGGCCAGGGGATGATCGGGCGGAAGCACCATCATGTAGCGTTCGCGGGACAGGACTTCGGGCTGGTAACGGGCGTGGTGCGGCCGCACGGCGGTCAGCGCCACGTCGATCCGGCCGCGTTCGAGGCGCTCGGCAAGATCGCGCTCACTGCCGTCGAGCAGTTCCAGCGCTTCGCCCGAACGCGCGTGATGCGCGGCCAGGGCACGGCCGATCAGGGGGGTGGGGATGGTGTTCAGCACGCCCACGCGCAGCAGGCTGGGCTCGGCAGGCTCGGCCAGTTCGACCAGGGCGTGCTCGTATTCGGCGGCGATGCGGCGCGCGCGGATGAGGAAGCGGCTGCCCGCCGGGGTCAGGGCAACGCGCTGGCGATCCCTGTCGAACAGGCGCGCGCCCAGTTCGCGTTCCAGCTTGGCGATTCCCGCCGAAAGCGTCGGCTGGGTAACGCTGACCGCCCGCGCCGCGCGGCTGAAATTGCCGGTTTCCGCCACAGCGAGGAAATAGCGCAGGAGATATTGGTCGATCATAGACACGATCTATTACGAAGCACGGAAACTTTCAATTTCCGCTGGGGCTTTGCCTTGTCTACATAGGTGAGACAAATCATCCGAACTTGGGAAGAGGCTGAAATGGCCGGACCGGAGAAACAAGCATGAGCGCACCGGTGCTCCAGACAAGCCTGAATCTCGACAGTCCCGAGGCGCAGGCGCGCGATTCCCACAACCGCGCGCTGGTTGACGAATTGCGAGCCAAGGTCGCCGCGGCAGCGCTGGGCGGAAACGCAAAATCGCGGGAACGCCATGTCGCGCGCGGCAAGCTGCTGCCGCGCGAACGGGTGGAGCGCTTGCTCGACCCCGGCTCTCCGCTGCTGGAGCTGGGCCAGCTCGCGGCCGAGGGTCTCTACGAGGACGATATTCCCGGCGCGGGGCTGATTACCGCCATCGGCACCGTTTCCGGGCGCCAGTGCATGATCGTGTGCAACGATGCCACCGTGAAAGGCGGCACCTATTACCCGATCACCGTGAAGAAGCACGTCCGCGCGCAGGAGATCGCCCAGGAAAACAACCTGCCGTGCATCTACCTGGTCGACAGCGGCGGCGCCAACCTGCCGCACCAGGCGGAAGTCTTCCCGGACCGCGACCATTTCGGCCGCATCTTCTTCAACCAGGCGCAGATGTCCGCAAAGGGCATTCCGCAAGTCGCCTGCGTGATGGGCAGCTGCACTGCCGGCGGTGCCTATGTGCCGGCGATGAGCGACGAATCGGTGATCGTGAAGGAGCAGGGCACGATCTTCCTGGCCGGTCCGCCGCTGGTGCAGGCGGCGACGGGCGAGGTGATTTCTGCCGAAGACCTTGGCGGCGGCGATCTGCACAGCCGCAAGTCGGGTGTGACCGATCATTTGGCCGACAGCGACGAACATGCGCTGACCATCGTGCGCGATATCGTCAGCCACCTTGGCCCGCTGCATCACCACGACCAGCCGCTGCGTGCCCCGCGCCCGCCCAAGTACGACCCCGAGGAACTCTACGCGATCGTGCCGGAAGACGTGCGCGCGCCCTATGACGTGCACGAAGTGATCGCCCGCATTGTCGACGGCAGCGAATTCCACGAGTTCAAGGCGCTCTACGGCAGCACGCTGGTCTGCGGTTTCGCGCATATCCATGGCCAGCCGGTGGCCATCCTCGCCAACAACGGCGTGCTGTTCTCCGAATCCGCGCAGAAGGGCGCGCACTTCATCGAACTCGCCTGCCAGCGCCGCATTCCGCTGCTGTTCCTGCAGAACATCTCGGGCTTCATGGTCGGCGGCAAGTACGAGGCCGAGGGCATCGCCAAGCACGGCGCCAAGCTGGTCACCGCCGTCGCCACCGCTACGGTGCCGAAGATCACGGTGCTGATCGGTGGCTCGTTCGGTGCGGGCAACTACGGCATGTGCGGGCGCGCTTACGATCCGCGCTTCCTGTTCACCTGGCCCAATGCCCGCATCTCGGTGATGGGCGGCGAGCAGGCTGCTTCGGTGCTGGCCACCGTCCACCGCGACGCGGCCAAGTGGTCGCCCGAGGAGGCCGAGGCGTTCAAGGCCCCGATCCGCCAGAAGTACGAGGATGAGGGCAATCCCTACTACGCGACCGCGCGCCTGTGGGATGATGGCGTGATCGATCCGGCACAGACCCGCGATGTGCTGGGGCTGGCGCTGGCCGCCTGCCTTGAAGCGCCGATCCCCGAAAAGCCGCAGTTCGGCGTGTTCAGGATGTGATGGCGATGGGCAAGGATACTCTCTTCGTCCTCGACACCGACTACGCCGATCCGGCGTTCGGCGGCGAGCGGCGCTTCTACTGCAAGGATTGCGTGACGGTGGAAGGCCTGCTGGCGCTGTTCCCCGATCGCGCGGGCAATATCGAGGTCGTCCGCGTCGGCTGGCCGCGCCCGCGTGCGGCGGTGGTCGCGGCGCTGGGTGAGGAAAACCAGAACCTTCCAGCGCTGGCCTTTGCCGAGGGCGGCTTCGCCAACGATATCGAGGGCGTCCTTGCGGCGCTGCACACCCGTCACGGTTTCCCGGAGCGTCACCCATGATCCAGTCGCTGCTGATCGCCAATCGCGGCGAAATCGCCTGCCGCGTCATCCGCACCGCGCGGGAACTCGGCATCCGAACCGTCGCGGTCTATTCCGACGCCGATGCCGATGCGCTGCATGTGCGCGAGGCGGACGAGGCAGTGCATATCGGCCCCTCGGCCGTGCGCGAATCCTACCTTGTCGGTGAGAAGATCATCGCCGCCGCGAAGCAGACCGGGGCCGAGGCGATCCACCCCGGCTACGGCTTCCTCTCGGAGAACGCCGCGTTCGCACAGGCGGTGAAGGACGCGGGGCTGATCTGGGTCGGCCCGAACCCGTCCTCGATCACTGCGATGGGCCTCAAGGATGCAGCCAAGACGCTGATGGCCGCGGCCGGAGTGCCGGTGACGCCCGGCTACATGGGCGCCAACCAGGAGCCGGCTTTCCTGGCCGAAGAGGCCGCCAAGATCGGCTATCCGGTGCTCATCAAGGCCGTCGCCGGCGGCGGCGGCAAGGGCATGCGGCTGGTCGAGGCGCCAGCGGATTTCGTCGACGCCCTGGCATCGTGCAAGCGCGAGGCGGCGTCCTCGTTCGGCAACGACCATGTGCTGATCGAGAAGTACATCGCCAGCCCGCGCCATATCGAAGTACAAGTGTTCGGTGACAGCCACGGCAACGTCGTCCACTTGTTCGAGCGCGATTGCTCGCTCCAGCGCCGTCACCAGAAGGTGATCGAGGAAGCCCCCGCGCCGGGCATGGATTCGGCAACGCGCGAGGCGCTCTGCGCGGCGGCGGTGCGTGCGGCCAGGGCGGTCGACTATGTCGGCGCCGGCACCATCGAGTTCATTGCCGACGGTTCGGGCAAGCTTTCCGCCGATCGCATCTGGTTCATGGAAATGAACACGCGCCTGCAGGTCGAGCATCCGGTGACCGAGGAAATCACCGGTGTCGATCTGGTCGAATGGCAGCTTCGCGTTGCCAGCGGCGAAGCGCTGCCGATGTCGCAGGAAGATCTCACTATCGACGGCTGGGCGATGGAAGCGCGCCTCTATGCCGAAGACCCGGCGAAGGGCTTCCTCCCCAGCATCGGCAAGCTGGAACTGCTGGAATTCGGCGAGGCTGAAGGGGGCCGTATCGATACCGGCGTCTATCAGGGCGCCGAAGTCTCCCCGTTCTACGACCCGATGATCGCCAAGGTCATCGCCTGGGGCGAGGACCGCGAAGAGGCGCGCGAGCGACTGGGCGAAATGCTGGAAGACAGCGCCGTCTGGCCGGTGCGCACCAATGCCTCCTTCCTCGTGAAAGCGCTGCAGCATCCCGACTTCGCGGCGGGCAAGGTCGACACCGGCCTGATCGGCCGCGACGGCGAGGCCATGGCAGAGGCGCCCCGGCCTTCGGACGAAGTGCTGGAGGCGGCCGCCAATTCGCTGGTTCCGGTGCGCGCGCTTCCCGGCTTCCGCCTCAATGCCGCGCCTGCGCAGTCGGCATGGTTCTCGCTCGACGGCGAGAAAGTCGAGATCGCGCTGACCGGAGAAGGCAGCGAGGAGCCGGACGACGCCGTTCTGGTGACCGAGCAGGGGCAGGCCTGGCTGCTTACCCCCTGGCGGCGCGACGGCGTGCATGGCGGGGCCGATGGCTCCGGCGCGATCCTGGCGCCGATGCCGGGCAAGGTGATCGCAGTAGCCGTTGCCGAAGGGCAGGCCGTCACCAAGGGACAGAAGCTGCTGACCCTGGAAGCGATGAAGATGGAGCACACGCTCACCGCGCCGTTCGATGGCGTGGTGGCGGAGCTGAATGCCGTAACGGGCGCACAGATCCAGGTGGATGCGCTTCTCGCGCGGGTCGAACCGACGGAGGCTTGAGGCAGGTTACGGGCTGGGCCGAAGAATCCGCATTTTCAGTTCCTCCGGATCGGCCTAGCCCTCTTGCATCCGCACCTTCGCGCGGACTCGATACGAGGAGACTTCCCGTGAAATTTTCGTATCTTCCTGCCTGCTCATTTGCCTGTTTCGCAGCCGCGCTTGTTGGCACCTTTGCCTTTTCCCTCGCCCCTGCCGATGCCGCGCCGCCCTCGAACTGGCGGGTGCTGGCCTCGCAGACCGTGGCCACCGGCAGCAGCCGCACCACTATCCGCATTCCCGGCAGCAATCGCTATCGGCAGATCCAGCTCTGCACGCGCAATGCCCCGATCCGCCTGTCGAACTACACCTTCCGTTTCGACAACGGCCGCCAGCAGAGCGTGCGCGTGAATTCCCGCATCAACACCGGCGGCTGCAGCCGGGCCATCAACCTGACCAATCCCCCGCGCCGGATCGACCGCGTGGACCTGGCCTACCAACCGATCCCGCGCGGTACACGCGCTCCGCAAATCCGGGTGGTCGGACGCTGAACACTGTTTCCGGCCGGAGCGCTGCCGCGGTCCGGCCGGACATCATGAAAAGGAGAGAGGATCGTGCCGGGGCGCTTTTTCGACGAATGGACCGTGGGTGACCGGATCACTCACCAGCCGAGCCGTACGGTCACCGAGACCGACAACCTGATGTTCTCGGCCATGACGCACAATATGCAGCCGCTGCACCTCGATGCGGAATTCGCAAAGAAAAGCGAATTCGGCCAGATTCTCGTCAATTCGACTTTCACCTTCAGCCTGGCGGTAGGTCTGTCGATCGCGGATACCACCGTGGGCACGCTCGTCGCCAATCTCGGCTTCGACAAAGTGGTGACGCCCAAGCCGACCTTCATCGGCGATACGCTGACCTGCACGAGCGAAGTCATGGAGATGCGCGAAAGCAAGTCGCGGCCCACGCAGGGCATCGTCGTGTTCAAGCACGAGCTGACCAACCAGCGCGGCGAAGTGGCGCTGTCCTGCCTGCGTTCGGTGCTGTTGAAAAAGAAGGACGCCTGAAAGCCCGCTGAAAACTCGCGGTAGACGAATTTTGCAGAGGCGGCTCAGGCCGCCACCGCTTCCTTCAGACGCGGCATCGTCCGCTCCAGCAACCTGAGGCTCTTCCAGCCTTCTTCCGGCGACAATCCGCCGAGCAGAGGCTGGAAGCCGACTTGCCCGCCCGGCCCCAGCGCCCGCACTCTTTCCACCAGCTGGTCCGGCGTCCAGGCCGCGAACATGCCGGCATGGCGCAGCGCGGCAGGATCGGTCAGGCCCTTGAAAGGCGAGTTAGAGCCATCGCCCTCCTGCTCGGCCCATTTGGCATATTCGGTGATGACGTGGACGGCGTGAGGCGCGATGGCTTCCCAGCCCGCCTCCGGATCCTCGCATAGATGCACGGCCAGCGGCATGCCCGGAACCGGGCGGAAATAGGTCCGGGGCGCATGGCCGAGCCGCTCGCATTCGGACAGGTAGAGATCGATCAGCTCCGGCTTCATCGGCCCGAAGCCCACGCCGAATTTGGCCGCGCGCCGCGCCGAGGCAGGTACGCCGCCGCCGACCATGACGATGTCCTCGGCTGCCTGGACCGGCAGCGGGCGCACGAAGATCGGGCGGCCGTCGAACTCGAACTTCTCACCCTTCAGCGCGCGCAGGATGATCTCCAGCCCCTCGTCCATCAGCCGCGCACGGTCCTTGAGCGATTTGCGGAACATGGCGAATTCGAACGGGACGTAGCCGGCGCCGAAAATGACGTTGAGCCGCCCGTTGGACATCTGGTCCACGATGGCGATCTGCTCGGCCAGTTCCACCGGATCGTGCAGCGGCAGCACCACCGCGCCCAGCATGAACCGGATCCGGCTGGTGACCGCGGCCATACCCCCGGCCAGGGTGAAAGGCTGCGGCAGATAGCCGTCGTCCGACCCGTGGTGCTGCATCAGCCCGATCTGGTCGGCGCCGATACCGTCCACGAAAGCCGCCATCTCGATCGCTGCCCGGTAGAGCTGCGGCGTCGGCGTCGCCCAATCCGGCGAGCGCATGTCGAACGAGACATTGATGCGGATATTGTTCACGGCCTCACTCCCCTGCGGCAAACCTGCCCGGGTGGTGCGCCAATCGGTTGTCCGCCGCAAATCCGCCGCGGGAGATACCGCCGGGGCGGTCTGCCTGCGAACCGGCCGCTGCGCCCGGTCACCTTGTCCCACTCACGCCGGCTGACGCAATTGCTCGACCAGCCGCGGCACATCGGCCAGCGCGCGCAGCGCATCGTTGAGATGGGTGCAGCCTTCCGGCCCGCGCAGCATCTCCAGCACGTCCTCCCGCACCTGGCCCAGATTGCGACCGACCAGCCGCGTCACATTGTGCACGGCCCCCGGACACTCGCGAAACGGCAGGATGTGCGCCTTCGGTTCGAGGGCGATCACTTCGAGCGTGCCAGCGTCCACCGTCGCGCCCAGGCTATATTCGTGAATGGCGACACGTCCGCCCTCGCGCAGCCTGGCGCTGTCCTGGAACGCGGAATCGATATGGATGGTCCCGCGATCGGCGCCGTACGTCACGTCGATCCGGCGAGCACGGCGGAAGCCCGGGCCATCGTGATCGAGGAACGCGTGCCAGCCCGCCGGGTCCGCCGGATTGCGCAAGTGGCCTGCATCGGCATCGGCGACGTTCTCCAGCGCGGCGCCGCCGGTAACGCCGCTGTTGCCGTCCTGCAGGCCCCAGCAGACGTTGGCGCGCTGGGCCAGCACCGAGCCGTCCTCGTTCCCGCCGCTCAGCCGTTTGCGCAGCACCTCCATGCGCTCTGGAAACCACTGCCCCCACGCAAAAGCGGAGACCAGCGCGGTGCCGGACAAGTCGTCGAGCACGAGATAGAGCGGGTCCGCGCGCGCGATCAGTTCGGGCACGACCTCGCGCAGCAGCATGCGCAAGTGGCCGCCCGCGCGGGCGCCGACAAGCCGGCCGATTTCCGCGGGGGCGGGATCGGCGGCGATCCGGGTGATCGTCTTGTCCTCGCTCATCCGCAGGGTGAATTCGCCCTCGGCAAGCGTGCGGCCCTGTCCGTCCGCGCCGGTGAGGAAATCGCGCGCGCGGCCAACGAAGAGGCGCTCGCCATCGACACCCTCGGGCCAGGCCACGTCGATACTGGACGTGCGGCGCAGCGAATTCGCCGGGCGCTGCGGCGCCGGGTTCGCCGTTTTGCGCGGCGGCGGCGGGTAGGACGCGGAAGGGGTATGCATGGTCATGGCGGCATCCTGCGATTTTATCGTTATCGCGAGTCAGCCTGACACCTTCACCAGCAACTTGCCTAGATGGCTGTTGCCAGAAAACACCCCGGCGAAGGCTTCGGGTGCGGCTTCCAATCCCTCGACCACCGATTCAGGGCAGCGGATCCGCCCCTCGGCGATCCAGCCGGCGATGTCGTCGAGCGCCTGCTGGCCGCCGACAAGGAAGCCGCCGAAGCCTTTGATTTCCAGCCCCTTGGACATGATCGCGCGGAAGAAACCGGGCAGCTTGTCGGGGCCCGGACCCTCCATGCCCATGCCGTAATAGGCAATGAATCCGCAGACCGGCATGCGCGCGCCGCGCTTCAGGTGCGGCAGGACGGCGAGCATCACCTCGCCGCCGACATTGTCGATGAAGACGTCCGCACCCTCGGGCAGCGCCTTGGCGAGTTGTTCGGCGAAGTCGGGGGCCTTGTAGTCGGCAGCGGCATCGAAGCCGAGACCGAGCAGGCCCCGGCACTTGTCCGGACCACCGGCGATGCCGACGACGCGCGCACCGCGAATCCGGGCGATCTGCCCGGCAAGGCTGCCCACGGCGCCTGCCGCGGCCGAGATCACCACCGTCTCGCCCGCCGCCACGCGGCCGATGCCGATCACGCAGGCGTGCGCGGTCTGCCCCGGCATGCCCAACGCGCCCAGCGCAGTGGAAACCGGTGCCAGCGCGGGGTCGAGCTTTCTCGGCGGCCCGCGCCAGTCGGCCTTGTCCGGCGCGACCACGGCATATTCGCGCCAGCCGGTGCGGTCCTCCACCACGTCGCCCACCGCGTAACCGGGGTGGTTGGAGGCGACCACCGCGCTGACGGTCGGCCCGTACATGACCTCGCCCGGATGGACCTGGGTGACACCGGAGAGCCGCTTCTCGTCGATGGCGAAGCGGATCAGCGGGTCCAGCCCGAGCCACAGCGTTCGCAGCAGCACCTCGCCCTCGCCCGGCTGCGGGATCGGCGCATCTTCCACGCGGAAGTCCGAGGGCTTCGGATTGCCGCTGGCGTAGCTGGCCAGCACGACCTGCTTCATCGTGTCGCTCACCGCAGTTTCACCGTCACCGCCGACATGCCGCGATGGTCGAGGCCCCGATATTCCGGCTTCGGCTTGCCCGGATCGAGCGTCATGTTCGGGAAGCGGTCGAGCAAGCCATTGATCGCCACCACCATCTCCTGCCGGGCGACATCCATGCCAAGGCACCGATGCGGTCCGAAGCCGAAGCCCATGTGATGCTCCTTGCGGCGGAAGATGTCGTATTCCTCCGGCTTGTCGAACACGTCTGGATCGTGGTTGGCGGCGCCGAGGCACAAGTGGATGCGGGTTCCGGCGGGGACTTTCACGCCCTCCATCTCGGTGTCCTCCATGCAGAGGCGCATGAACACCGGGTCGGTCGCGCGCCAGCGCAGACCCTCTTCCACGGCGAGGTCGATCACGCTGCGGTCGGCGCGACAGGCTTCCCAGAAGTGGCGGTGGTTCATCAGCGCGTCGATGGTGATGCCCAGCTGCCGCCATGTGGTGCCGCCGCCCGCGAAGATCGCAAGCTTGCAGTAGCCGAACAGCTCGTCCTCGGTCAGCGGCCGCTTGGAGCCGTCCTCGTGGGTGATCTCGCAGCCGATCAGCCCGGCGATCAGGTTGTCGCCCGGCTCGCGCTGGTTCTCCGCGATCAAGCGGCGCAGCGTGCCGTCCACCCAGGCGCGCGCCTCGGCGGCTTCCTCCGGTCTCAAGTATCGGGCGCCGAAGGTTGCGCGGTTGAGCTGGTAGCGGAACTCGATCACGTCCTCGCCCTCCAGCCCGATGGCGCGGGTGACGGTGGCCATCGGCAGGCGGGCGCAAAGTTCGGTATTGAGATCGGCGGTCTCACGGTCGAGCAGCTGATCTAGCAGAACGTCCACCGTCTCCTCGATCCAGCGCTTGTTCCACCAGTCCAGCACCTTGGGCCGCTTGAACAGCGGCTGCGCGGCGGAGCGGAGGCGCTTATGCGGCTTGCCGACCATCGAGAGGATCGTGGTGCCCAGCGTCCGCACACCCGCGCTCTCGTTATAGCCTTCCGAGGAATAGAGCTGGTTCTCGCGAAAGCCGATCTCGCAGGCGCGGTAGGAGAAGAACGTCATGTTCTCTCGCGGCGCGCCCAGCATCGGGACCATCTCGGGCACGCCCAGCAGTTCGCGCAAGGTGCCTTTGTGGACCGCGCCCGCATCGCGCAAGGCATTCATGTCCTCGGTATAATCGCGGCTGGGATCGACGCCGGAATTGGCGTCCACTTTGTCGACATCGAACATCTCGGCATAGCGCGGATTGTCCGAGAGCAGCGATGCCAGCGCGTTCGAGCGCGAATCGCTTCCGGAATAGGGACAAGTCGCCATGGTCAGCCTCCTACCTTTCGTCCGGCCGAAAGCCCCCCGTCCACGGGAAGGTTCACGCCGGTCACGTTGCTTGCGAGATCGGAACAGAGGAACAGCGCCGCCGAAGCGGTGTCGCGCGGATCGATCGCCCGGCCGAGCGGGTGGACGCGGCCCATGCCTTCGAGGATGCGGCCCCGGTGTTCGCTGTCGGGGTCCATCCCGGCATAATGGGTGAGCATGCCCGCCGGGCAGACCGCGTTCACGCGGATGCCCTTGTCTGCCACCTCGATGGCGAGTGCGCGGGTAAGTTGGACCACCGCGCCCTTGGTGGCGCCGTAGAACACGCCGCCATAGCCGATCAGCCCGGCAACCGAGGCGGTGGAGACGATGGCGCCGCCGCCGCCTTGCTTCTCGAACTGCCGGATCGCCGACTGGCAGCCGTGGACGACGCCCATCACGTTGACGTCGGCCACGCGGCGCATGTCCTCCCCATCGCATTCGGTGAGGGTGCGCAAGCCCTTGCCGGGGATCGGGCTGATGGTCACGCCGGCGTTGTTGTAGATGCAGTCGAGCCGGCCGTAGGCTTCGACGCCCGCCGCCACGGCAGCATCGACGGAGGCCGGATCGGCAACGTCGCACGCGGCGGCGATGGCCTCACCGTTCTGGGCGCGGACCAACTCCGCCGTTTCCGCCGCATTGTCACCATTCACATCCGCCGCGATCACTTTCGCGCCGTGTTCGGCAAAGAGCAGGCAGGCCGCGCGGCCGACTCCCGATCCGGCCCCAGTTATCAATGCGACTTTGCCTTCGAGCAGTCCTTTCATCCCGGTCCTCCCCCTACCCGCCGATATTGAGCGTGGTCATGATCTGGAATTCGCGCAGGCCTTCGACGCCGCGCTCGCGGCCGAGGCCGCTCATCTTGATGCCGCCGCCGCTGGCGTGGCTGGAGGCCAGCGCGCCGTTGACGTTCACCGCGCCGCTGCGGATTTTCAGGCCCACTTCCAGCGCCTTGACCTTGTCCTTGCCGTGCACCCAGCCGGAGAGGCCGAAGCGGCTGTCATTGGCCATGTCCACCGCGTGATCGAGATCGCGGTAGCCGATTACCGAAACGACCGGGCCGAAGATCTCCTCCTGCGCGGCAGGGTTCGCATTGTCGGGCAGGTCGAGCACGGTGGGTTCGAAGAAGTAGCCCTTGTCGAGGCTGTCGGGCCGCTTGCCCCCGCAGACGACGCGGCCGCCTGCTTCCACGGCGGCGGCAACGAAATGCTCGCAACGCGCGCGCTGGGCGGCGCTGACCACGGGACCAAGCTGCGTTGCCGGATCGCGCGCGAGGCCGATCTTCACGCCGGCCAGCAGCTTCGCCATCGCCTCCAGCACCTCGGCCTTGCTTTCCTGCGGCACGAAGACGCGGGTGCCGAGCACGCAGCCCTGCCCCGCGTGCGACGTGCAGACCGACAGCGCCGCCATGGCCGCGCGCTCCACCGAGTCCGGCAGATAGATCTGCGCCGACTTGCCGCCGAGTTCGAGCACCAGCCGTTTGAGCGTGGGCGCGGCCTGCTTCGCAACTTCCACGCCCACGGAGGAGGATCCGGTGAAGCTCACCATGTCCACACGGCGGTCGCTGGTCAGCGCCTGCGCGCCCTCGACGCCCGCCTCGATCACGAGGTTGAACACGCCCTTGGGCAGCCCTGCTTCCTCGGCCGCTTCGGCGAAGACCAGCGAAGACAGCGGCGTCAGCGGATTGGGCCGCAGGATCACCGTATTGCCCGCCATCAGCGCCGGCACGACTTTCCAGAGCGCGGTGTAGAAAGGCACGTTGTAGGCGGAGATCGCCGTCACCACCCCGATCGGCGACCAGCGCTTGACGCTCTGCACTGCGAAATGAGCGTTGACCCTTTCGTGCAGAGGCAGCGCGTTGTCCTCAATTTCCGGGAGGCGCAGGAACATCTCGACGATCTCGCGCGCCATGCGCAGCGGCGAGGCGACTTGCGCGCCCATGACCGTGGAGGAAACCGGACAGCCTGCCTCGCGCACGGCCAGGTCCTTCAGCCGGTCCGCACGGGCAGCCATGGCATCGGCGAAGCGCAGCATCGCCGCGCCGCGCTCGTGCATGGAAAGGCCGGGCCACATACCGGTGTCGAAAGACCGCCGCGCCGCCGCAATCGCCGCCTCCACTTGCGCGCCCGACAGCCCGGAAAGCTGCGCCACCACGCTCTCGTCCGAGGGATCGAGCACCGTGAATGAAGCGCCCGCCCCGGCCACGAAAGCGCCATCGACATAGCCAGCCTGATCCAGCGACTCTCTCCCGATTAATTCGTTATTGTGAACTTATGTTCGCAAATGAGACTATCGAAGCAATCTGCTCCCGTCAATCGCAGGCGCGGTGCCCGCTCTCCGATCACCTGTCACAGTTGCCTCTCCTTCGGGCTGACCCTATTTCATGCCCGCAAAGCGAGGCGATGCGCACGGCATGGCCGCAACGAGCGAGGATCAGCACGAAATGGCTTTCACCGACTTCCTCCGGCAGCAGTGTTACATCGATGGCAAATGGTGCGACGCCGACAGCGGCGCCACGCTGGACGTGACCGACCCAGGCACCGGCGAAACCCTGGGCACCGTGCCGAAGATGGGCGCCGACGAGACTTCGCGCGCCATCGATGCTGCCGACAAGGCCCTCCCCGCCTGGCGCGCCAAGACGGCGGGCGAGCGCGCGAAGCTGATGCGCAAGCTGTTCGAACTGATGCTTCAGCACCAGGACGACCTGGGCGAGCTGCTCACCCGTGAACAGGGCAAGCCGCTGGCCGAGGGGCGCGGCGAGATCGCCTATGGCGCCAGCTTCATCGAGTGGTTCGCCGAAGAGGGCAAGCGCGCCTATGGCGACGTGATCCCCGGCCATGCACCGGATCGCCGCATCGTCTGCATCAAGCAGGGCGTGGGCGTGGTTGCGGCGATCACGCCCTGGAACTTCCCCAATGCGATGATCACCCGCAAGCTCGGCCCGGCGCTGGCAGCCGGCTGCACCGTGGTCATCAAGCCGGCCTCGGCCACCCCGTTCTCGGCGCTGGCCATCGCGCAGCTTTGCGAGATGGCGGGCATTCCGGCGGGGGTGGTCAATGTCGTCACCGGCAGCGCCGGGCAGATCGGCGGCACGCTGACCGCCAGCCCCAAGGTCGCCAAGCTGACCTTCACCGGCTCCACCGAGATCGGCCGCGACCTGCTGCGCGAATGTGCCGAGACGATCAAGAAAACCTCGATGGAACTGGGCGGCAATGCGCCGTTCCTGGTGTTCGACGATGCCGATGTCGATGCCGCGATCGACGGCGCGATGATCTCCAAGTTCCGCAACGGCGGGCAAACCTGCGTCTGCACCAACAGGTTCTACGTGCAGGACGGCGTCTATGACGAATTCGTCGAGAAGCTGGCCAAGCGCGTCTCGGGGATGAAAGTGGGCTACGGCATGGATGCCGGCACCGAAGTCGGCCCGCTGATAGACGAGAAGGCGGTCGAGAAGGTCGAGGAACACCTCAAGGATGCGGTGGACGGCGGCGCGAAAGTCCTCGCCGGCGGGCAGCGCAACGAACGCGGCGGTTCGTTCTTCAACCCCACCGTCGTCGCCGGGGTGAAGCCCGGCATGAAACTGGCGAAGGAGGAGACCTTCGGGCCGCTGGCCGGCGTGATCCGCTTCACCGACGAGGCCGAGGCGATCCGCATGGCCAACGACACCGAGTTCGGCCTCGCCAGCTATTTCTACGCATCGGACATCAGCCGCGTCTGGCGCGTGGCCGAGGCGCTGGAGGCCGGCATGGTGGGCATCAACACCGGGCTGATCTCCACCGAAGTGGCGCCGTTCGGCGGTGTGAAGCAGTCCGGCCTGGGCCGCGAAGGCTCGCACTACGGCCTCGATGACTACATGGAGGTGAAGTACCTCTGCATGGGCATCAAGCCGGCCTGAGACGCAGACTGAAACAACGAAAAGGGCAGGAGGCCATCGGCCCCCTGCCCTTTTTCATGCTCGGTCCGTTCGGTCAGTCGAGCACCGTCTTCTCATCCGACGGGTCTGTGTGGAACTCATGCCACACGCCGTTGATGATGCCGAAGCCGACAGCCAGGCCGACGCCGAGGACCCAGGAAAAATACCACATCGTCGTTTCCTCAGTAGAAATCGGGGTTGAGGTTCACTTCCCGCTCGGTGATCCGGCCGAACATGACCTTGTAGGCCCAGGCGGTGTAGGCAAGGACGATCGGCAGCAGCACCGCGGTCACCAGCAGCATGATGAAGAGCGTGGTGTGGCTGGACGAGGCGTTCCAGGCCAGCAGGCTGGAGCGGGCATCGATCGAGCTGGGCAGGATGAAGGGGAACATCGACAGGCCTACCGAGGCGATGATGCCCAGGTTCGCCATCGAGGATCCCGCGAAAACCACCGCGTCCTTGCGCCCGCGAATGCCCACGAGCGCCACCAGCGGACCGGCCAGGCCAAGCAGCGGGGCCAGGATCATCCAGGGATGCGCGCCGTAGTTGGCCAGCCAGGCACCGGCGGCATGGACCGTCTCGGTCATGCGCGGGTTGGAAGGACCGCCCGCCTCGGCCACGCCGGCCACCCGGTAGCCGATATCTCCCATCGCCAGCCAGACGCCGCCGAGGGCATAGAGCACGAAAGCCGCCAGTGCCGCCACTTGCCCATAGCGCTGGGCGCGGTCGCGAACCGGGCCGTCTTCCAGCTTGAGCGTCAGCCAGCCCGCACCGTGCAGGACCAGCATCGCCACGGAGACGAGGCCCGCCAGGAGCGCGAAGGGGCTGAACAGGCCGAGCAGCGAACCTTCGTAGAAACTGCGCAAGTCGCTATCGAGCCGGAAGGGAACGCCCTGGAGGACATTGCCCACCGCCACGCCGAAGACCAGCGCCGGCACGAAGCCGCCGACGAAGAGCGCCCAGTCCCAGCGCGCGCGCCAGGCGGGATCGGGGCGCTTGGACCGGTACTTGAAGCCGACCGGGCGCAGGATGAAGGCGCAGAGCACCAGGAACATCGCGAGGTAGAAGCCCGAGAAGCTCACGGCGTAGACGAAAGGCCAGGCCGCGAAGATCGCGCCGCCGCCCAGGATGAACCACACCTGGTTGCCTTCCCAGGTCGGGCCGATGGCGTTGATGACCATGCGGCGCTCGGCGTCGGTGCGACCGACGAAGGGCAGGAGGGCGGCCGAGCCGAGGTCGAAACCGTCGGTCAGGGCGAAGCCGATGAGCAGGACGCCCATGAGCGCCCACCAGATCAGCCGCATCGTTTCGTAGTCGAAGGGAATGGACATTGTTGCCTCCGTCTTACTCGGCCGGGATGGCGGTGAAAGTGCTGGACGAAGATTGCCGGCTTGCGTGTTCGAGCGCAGGCCCGCCTTCGTAGGGCTCGTAACGGTCGGGGCCGTGGCGGATCGCCGAGAACATGAGCTTCACTTCGATCACCGCCATGATGCTGTAGAGCGCGGTGAAGCCGAAGATCGTCGCCCAGATCTGGGTGGTCGTCAGGCTGGATGCGCCCAGGAACGTGGGCAGAACCCCTTCCACCGCCCAGGGCTGGCGGCCGAACTCCGCCACGGCCCAACCCACTTCGATAGCGATCCACGGCGCGGGCATGGCGATCACGGCCAGGCGCAGGAACCACTTGCGGTCGAACCGGCGGCGGACCGAAAAGGCGAAGGCGGTGGCGAAGAACACGATCAGGAAGAAGCCCAGCCCCGCCATGATGCGGAACATGAAGAACAGCGCCGGTACGTTGGGCACGGTGCTCCAGGCGGCCTTGTCGATGGTCGCATCGTCCGCCAGGCGCGGATCGGCCACGAAGCGCTTGAGCAGCAGGGCATAGCCGAGGTCGTTCTTGTTCCGCTCCCAGGCTTCGCGCGCGACCAGGTCCCGCGGGTTCACCTTGAGCTTTTCCACCGCGTCATAGGCCAGGATGCCGGTGCGGATGCGATGGTCCGCCCGTTCCACCAGCGGGATGATGCCGGTGACTTCGCCCGAAAGGCTGCGCGTCGCGATCAGGCCCAGAACGTAGGGGATCTTGATCTCGTAAGCGGTCTCGTGCGCCGAATTGGAAGGGATGCCGAACAGGGCCAGCCCGGCGGGCGCCTTGTCGGTTTCCCACATGGCTTCCATCGCCGCCAGCTTCATTTGCTGGTTGTCGGTAAGCGCGTAACCGCTCTCGTCACCCAGCACGACGACCGAGAGCGAGGACGCCAGGCCGAAGGCCGCCGCCACCGTGAAGCTGCGCTTGGCCAGTTCGATATGGCGACCGCGCAACAGGTAGTAGCAGGACACGCCCAGCACGAAGACGCTGGCGCAGACATAGCCGGCGCTGACGGTGTGGACGAACTTCGCCTGCGCCACCGGGTTGAAGATCACGTCCTTGAAGTTCGAGACTTCCATGCGCATCGTCTCGGGATTGAATACCGCGCCCGTGGGGTGCTGCATCCAGCCGTTGGCGATGAGAATCCACAGCGCCGAAAGGTTCGAGCCGACCGCGACCATGATCGTCGTCAGCAAGTGGCCGCGCTTGGACAGCCGGTCCCAGCCGAAGAACATCAGGCCCACGAACGTCGCTTCGAGGAAGAAGGCCATCAGGCCCTCGATCGCCAGCGGGGCGCCGAAAATGTCCCCCACGTAGTGCGAGTAATAGGCCCAGTTGGTGCCGAACTCGAACTCCATGGTGAGGCCGGTGGCCACGCCCAGCACGAAGTTGATGCCGAACAGCTTGCCCCAGAACCGCGTGACGTCCCGCCAGATGGGACGGTCGGTTATGACATATACACTTTCGGTAATTACTAGAATGAAAGAAAGCCCCAACGTCAGGGGCACGAAGAGAAAATGGTACAGCGCCGTCAAGGCGAACTGCAGCCGCGATAGTTCCACCACTGCCATGTCGATCATGTCGAATCCCGCTGTTTTTAGCGGCTTGAGGCGGAGAGAAAGCAATTGCCTCAAGCTGGTTGGTTTCGTAGGGTCGCGTTAGGCTTGCATCTGAAAGCTGTCAAACTTTACTTACATGGTTTACTTAATTTGATCTATGTCAAATTTGCCCGGGCCTTGATACCCGGAGCCTGGCTTGTCGATATTGCGGGCGCCGTGCTCTTTGCGTGGGGCGTAGCGAGCGGTGTGGGCGCGGTTGCCAGCCATGCGGCGCTCGCGCTGCCTGCGGCATGGATCCTGTGCGGGGTGATGTTGCGCGCGGTGGCGACCTGCACGGTCGACCGGATCGCAGTGGCGTCGGCACAGGCCGCAAGCCGCACAAGGCGGGCCGACCTGTGGCACAGACTTCTGGGCGGACGACTGGCGAGACTGATCTCCTCAGGCGAAAGCGCAAACCTTGCCCTCGATCATAGCACCGCGATCGAGAATCGGGACCAGCGGTTTTCCCCTATAAGGATCAACGCCGTAGTCGGCCCCCTCGTGGTCGCCTTGGTCGTCGCCCCCGCAAGCTGGGTGGCGGCGGCAATCATGCTGGGCACCCTGGTACCCTTCACGCTCGGCATGATCCTGGCAGGCACCGCATCGCGCCGCGCCGCGGAGCGCCAGCTCGCGGCGCTGGGAGCGCTCTCGGGCCTTTTCGTGGACCGCGTGACTCACCTGCCGCTGATCCGCCATTTCGGCGCGGAAACCCGGATCGGCCGGCAAGTCCGCGCCGCCACCGGCGAAGTGGCCCACCGCACGGTCGCGGTCCTGCGCACGGCCTTCCTTTCGAACGCTGTGCTGGAGTTCTTCTCGGCCCTGTCGATCGCGCTGGTCGCGGTCTATTGCGGCTTCTCGCTGCTCGGCCTCCTGCCCTTCCCGGCGCCCGAGAAGCTGACGCTGGTCCCCGCCTTCTTCGTTCTTGCGATGGCCCCGGAATTCTACCTGCCGATGCGCCGCCTGGCCGCGGCCTATCACGAGAAGCAGCTGGGCGAAGCGGCAGAGCAGGCCCTTGCCCCCTTCGCAGCGGAGCCTGAAACCTATGGCCAAGATGGCGACCCCGATGGCGCCGCCGGTGGCAGCGCCGTCAGCGACAACGCCGGCCCTGCGCCATTCGACGGCCTCCATGTCGAGCGCCTCGTGCTCGCCTTCCCCGGCCTCGCCGTGGGCCCGCTCGATTTCGATCTCGAATCCAGCGACCTGGCCGCCCTGTCCGGCCCCACCGGCATCGGCAAGACGAGCACCCTGGCCGCCATTGCCGGACAGCTTGCCCCCTCTTCCGGCAGCATCTCCAGCCGCGCGGGCACACCGCTCGCCGGAGACGCCGCCGCCTGGGCGGCGCAGCGCCCACTGTTGATGACGGGCACCCTCGGCCACAATCTGGCGCTCGCCGCACCCCAGGCCACCGAAGCCGAGATTCTCGCCGTCGCGCAGCGAGTCGGCCTCGGCCCCGTGCTCGCGCGGCGCGGCGGGCTCGCCATGCCCATCGACCATGCGGGTTCCGGCCTTTCCGGCGGCGAACGTCGGCGCATCAGCCTGGCCCGCGCGATTCTCTCCGCGCGCCCGCTCATCCTCTGCGACGAGCCCACCGCGGACCTCGACGAAGACTCCGCCACCGGCATCATCGCCCTGCTGCGCGAACTCGCGTCCGAGCGCTGCATCCTCGTCGCCACCCACGACCCTGCGCTGATTCGCGCCGCCCGCCAGGAGATCGCGCTGTGATTCCGACCCACGCCGCCACGCTCCCCACCACCGCCCGGCCCGCGCTTCTCGCCACGGCCGGCCTCGCCCGCCGCCGCCTGGCCTACGCCAGCCTCTGCGCTGGCCTTGCCGCCATCGCCGCAATCGGGCTGCTGGCGCTCTCCGGCTGGTTCCTCACGGCTGCCGCGCTGGCAGGCTCGGCCGGTGTCGCCACCGCCATGGGCTTCAACTACCTGATCCCGAGCGCGGCCATCCGCCTGCTCGCCATCGTCCGCACCTTGTCCCGCTATGGCGAACGCCTGCTTTCCCACAAAGTCGCGCTGGAAGGCATGGCGGACTTGCGCGGCTCGCTGTTCGACAAGCTGGCGGCGCAGGACAGCCGCACCGCACCCGATACCTCGCCCGGAGAGGCCAGCAACCGGCTGATCGACGATGTCGAGGCGCTGGAAGACCTCGTCATCCGCCAACCCGCACGCCACGCCGCGGCGGTCTCGGCATTGGTGAGCCTGGTGCTCGTCGCTTTCGGCGGATGGCGCGCGCTGCTCTTCCTGGCCGCGATGATGGCCGGCCTGCCCTTCCTGTTCCGCCGCATTTCCGAGCGCCTTACCCGCACGCCGGCCGAAGCCGCCGCCGCCGCGCTGGGGGATTTGCGCAAGGGCTATGTCGAACTGGCCAGCGCGCGCGCGGAAATCGCCGCCTACAGCCTGGCCGACCAAGCCATCGCCCAACTGGAGCCGTCCGCCAGCGCCTTCGACAAGGCCCGCGCCGACCTGTTCCGTGCCGAGGCGCTGCAAGGCGCCCTGCTCTCCATCTACGGCGGCCTTTGTGTCGCCGGAGTCCTGCTGCTCGCCCGCGAATCGGCGCCGATGGTCGCCCTGGCCATGCTGGCGACGGCATCGGCGGTCGAAGCCATGGGCGGCCTTTCGCGCAGCTTGCTGCGCCGCGCCGCGCTGGAGGCCGGGCTGCGCCGCATCGCCTCGCTCAATGCCCTGGACGCCGCTCTTCAGGAGCCCGTCTCCGCCGCAGCCGCGCCCCTGGCATTCGGCACTCACCACGTCCCGACCGGCGCCCGTCTTGCGATCACGGGCCCCTCGGGCTCGGGCAAGACCCGCGTGCTGCTGGCCCTTGCCGGCATGCAGCAACCTGTCGCGGATCTGAGCATGGACGCGACGCCGCTCGCCTCGCTTCCGGCATGGCGCCTGAACAGCCAGTTCGCGCTGTCTCCCCAGGACGCGCCCATGCTGATCGGCACCGTCGCGGACAACTTGCGGCTTGCCCGATCCGGCGTGACCGAGGCGCAAATGTGGGAGGCCCTGAAGGTCGCCCAGCTCGACCAGCGAATCGCGCGCAGCGAAGCGGGGCTCGACACGCCCGTCTCCGAGGGCGGCGGCGTGCTGTCGGGCGGCGAACGCAAGCGCCTCTCGCTGGCCCGTGCTTTGCTGGCCGAGCGACCCTGGCTGCTCCTGGATGAGCCGAGCGAAGGTCTGGACGCAGCCACCGAAGCGGCCCTGGTGGAAAGCTTGCGCCGCTGGCTGGATCGCACCGGCACCGGCCTGGTGCTGGTCTCTCACCGCAAGGCGCCGCTGACGCTATGCGGCGAAACGATCGACGTGACCGACCTGGCCTGATCCGCTCAGCGAAACACGCGTGCGAACCGGGCCGCGCCGCCCGGCGGCGTCGGGCCGGCGCCCCTCGTGCCGCCTGCTGCGCCCAGCGCGGCTGCTGCCGTGGAGGCGTGCCGAGACGCGGCCTCCCCCGCACCCGTACCGCTCAAGGCCGCGAGCGCCTCGGCCACTTCGGCCATCCGCTCGCCATCGACCTGATAGAAAACCTGCTTCCCGCTCCGCTCCGAACGCACCAGCTCCGCCTTGCGGAGGATCGAGAGCTGCTGCGACAGACCCGGCTGGCCGATGCCGGTCGCCTCCTCGATCTCGCCGACTGCCAATGGCCCGGCCCTCACGGCATGGAGGATCTGCAGCCGCACCGGATGGGCAAGCGCACGCAGCAATTCCGCGGTCCCATCGAGTTCGGCGGCGATATCCGGGTCCATCATCTCAGGCTCCGTCGCCCAGCGGCGCATGGAACCATCCAGCCGCATCTTCCGACCCCAGCGCCGCCTCGGCCGTTTCGCCCGGCAGCCGCAGCAGCGGCGCGCCCGGCTGCCAGTCCGCCGGCGCCAGTCCGGCCTGCGCCCGCACCGCCTGAAGCGCTTTCAGCACCCTCAACATCTCGGGGATCGAGCGCCCGACCGTGAGCGGATAAGCGCTGGTCGCCTGGATCACGCCCTCGGGATCGATGAAATAGGTCATCCGCACCGTGCCGCTATCCCGCGCATCGCTGCCGACCATGCCATAGCCCCGCGCGATCTCCATCGTCGGGTCCTCGATGATGGGAAAGGAAACGGTCACCCCGGTCGCATCGCGAATCAGCCTTATCCACGCGAGATGCGAATAGAGACTGTCCACCGAGAGCCCGACCAGCCGGCACCCCAACCCCGCAAACTCATCCGCCGCCCGCGCCAGAGCAATGACCTCGCTCGTGCAGACCGGCGTGAAATCCGCCGGATGGGAAAACAGGACCAACCAGCCCCCCCGATAGTCGTCGAGATCGAAAGACCCCAAAGTACTCCGCGCCAGAAACCGCGGCGCCTGATCGCCAATCTGGAGCGGCAGGATAGCGCTCTCGCGCCTGATGTCGTCCAATTGGCCTGTCATGGGGCCATCAGTTACAGATTTGCCCGCCACGGTAAAGTTATCACCTGTGGGGCATCAACCGATGCCACGGTTAAATCGCACGCTCACACGCGCTAAGAAGCGTTATCACGCGACCGAACGCCACCGCCAACGGACAACAGATATCGATATTTCAGAATAGAAAATGGAAGTAAGAAATTTTCAAAAATATGACACCACAATATTTCATCAAACTATACCACAAGTAGAAAAGAAAATTATCTCGCGTTAAAAATCGATCAATTGCTCAAAGGAATTTTATTTATATATGATTTATTATCGCAATAATCTTATTCATTTATCTAAATGAAAAAATTCTGCCATAGCAAAAAATTTTTAATTTTTCATAATTTTTTTGTGGCTGATTTATATATTTATCTACACAATCATTGACGAAACGTTGATCTCCCGCCAATCCTCAAATACCGGCACTTAAGGAGAGGTAACGGTGGACAGTCCTTTTTGGCATTATCAAGCTCGGTTTGATGTTCCAGGTATAATCCGACGGTATGCGGCAGGCCCGCAAGAAGCCAAGGAGAACTATGCACTAAATTACTTTGGCGTAGTGATCGATCCAAAATTCTTCCCAGAGCAGCTTCAAAAATTAGCCGGTACAGTAGAAGTTGATGTTATTCCAGCTAATTGGCATGCCGATATGGCTGAGTTTGGCGCGGCGTTACGCGCAATCGACTTATCGGGAGATACCTTCACTGTAGTAGAGCTGGGGTGCCACTGGGGATGTTGGATTAATATTACCGGTGTTGCGGCACGTCGTTCTGGAAAAAAAGTTAGGGCAATCGGAATCGAGGGGGAGCCAAATCACGCAGCCTTTGCGCTCGAATCCACCGCCACAAATGGCTTCAAACTGGATGAAGTGCGGATTCACCACGGCGTCGTAGCTCCTCAATCAGGAACTGCTTTCTTCCCACCAGAAGGAAGCGGGCTAGATCCGATTATCAATGGGACGGCGGAAGAACAAATACAAGCAGCCAACAGCGGCCTTTATCATGAAATACCCGCCGTTGGCTTTTCAGATCTTATAGAGGGGATTAACCGGGTCGACTTACTGCACATCGATATTCAGGGAGGTGAAGCAAATCTTGTATCGAGTTCATTAGATTTTCTAAATGAACATGTCGCATATATGATGATAGGGACTCATTCTCGGGTAATCGAGGGCCGGCTATGTCAAGAATTGCTCGACGCAGGGTGGCAGCTTGAAGTTGAGCGTCCAGCTATTATGGACGTAACAGATGCGCCAGTTACGCGCGTTGACGGCGTTCAGGGTTGGCGTAACCCGCGCCTAACCTCGCAAACAATTCGAAGCTGATCCGGGTAGACCCTTGGTTTATCGAATGAACCAAGGGTCTCTTCGGAGAATCAGGGGGTGAGCGTTGTGGCCTAGAAGAATGCCGCCTATGGCGATGAGGATCATAGCCTGCGAGACGTCGATGCGCTTCCCGTAATCACGGTCAAATCGGCGCCATCGGATCATCTAGCCAAAGGTCCGCTCGACGACCTATCTTCGGGACAGAACCTTGAAGCTCTACTACTGATCGCTCCGTCGGATGACCTCAACGAATCCAGATAACTGGCCCTGTCCATGGGCTCTGGGCGGTCGCCGCCGCCATCCGCGAAGCGATGTTTGATTCAAGGCCAACGTTTGCGGCATCCATCGTGAATAGTCTGGGCGCCCGCGCTGTCCGAAATGTTCGCCGTGGTCAGATTGGCCATCAGGAGCCGTTCATCGATATCGACGGCTATGTGTCGTTTGCGCCCGACAGCCTTCCAGCCTCCGTCGAACCCACGCTTGTCTGGCGATGGTGCCTTTGACCGACTGGCCGTCGATCATTGCTGTGCTCGGACCGAGCCTCCCACCCTTGACGCACGCGATCGAGCATCATTTCGATGTCGTGGATTGTCTGGAACAAAAACCTGCGAGCCAATTCCCGGAGCCAGCCATAAATTGACTGCTATACTTCGAAATGAATCGGCAGCATCCGCCAGCCACAGCCCGAAAGAACAAGGCAGCGCACAGCGTTTATCACCTCTCGGAAATCCACCTCGCGTGGACGGCCCAGGCGCGCCGACCTCGGCACCAAGGACGCGCCCCATTCCTCATCGGTGAGATCACTAGGATGGAGATTCGTCTTCTCGGCAACCTTGGCCATTCGTCCTCGGCCCCGCCGGGTCCACATGCAGGGGCTGAATCAGACGCAGTGTCTCTCGACAGCTCCGGCACCGGTTTTCCAAATAGCCTCTACGTTCAAATCGCAAACCTCGGGTAATAAATAACGTTTTAACCGTTGCCGCTTGCCCCTGTAAGCGCTTTTGATTTTCGTTTTTATGCCCCTGCTCTTACTCAATTTGTGGCCTTGGGAACATGCCCGCAAAATTTGCTTTTGAGTAGCCCCTAGTTTTCTAGACGCCTTCTGCTTCAAAATCTGCTGTCGTTCAAACTGTGCGGGTGACAACATCCCGTTCCTGATCTGCTTGCGCACCGGGTTGTAGAACATCTCGATGTAATCGAACACGTCCTGCCGGGCTTCATCGCGTTTTTTTGGATCCGGCGCCGAATGCACTGACGTTTGAGCGAGGAAAAGAAGCTCTCGGCCACCGCGTTGTCATGGCAGTTGCCACGCCGGCTCATCGAGTGCTCAAGATTGTGAGCTCGGATGAAGGCCGCCCAATCCATGCTTGTGAATTGCGAGCCCTGATCCGACTGTATCAGCACCCGCTGCTTCGGTTTGCGCCGCCATACTGCCATGTACAGCGCCTGCAGCACCGCAACGGTGGTTTGCCTGCTCTGCATCGACCAACCCACCACACGACGGGAATAGAGGTCGATTACGACAGCCAGATAGGCAAGGCCCTCCAGGGTGCGGATGTAGGTGATGTCCGTCACCCAGGCCCGGCCTGGGGCAGCAACATCGAACTGGCGATCCAGAGTGTTATCGACCGCCAGGGACGGCTTGCCGCCATAGCTCCCCAGCCAGCGCTTGTAGCCGATCTGCGCCTTGATACCTGCCAGCCTTCATACCTGCCAGTCTGGTCAACCGGGCAACGCGGTTCGGGCAGCAGGTCTCGCCCTGATCCAGCAGGTCATCGTGTAGCTTTCGGTAGCCATAGACCTTGCCGCTGTCTTTCCATGCTTGCCGAAGCAACTCAGTCTGCCGAGCATCCTCCCGGGACCGCGGGCTCAGTGGGCTCCTCTGCCATGCATAGTAGCCACTGGGCTGGATGCGCAGACACCGACACATCGACCGAACCCGGAACTGGTCACGATGCTCGGCGACAAATGCGCATCTCACTTTGCATCCCTGGCGAAATACGCGGTGGCTTTATTTTAAAATGTCGCGCTCCTCGGTCACCCTTGCCAGCTCGCGCTTTAACTGGCGGATCTCGGCATCCTTGTTGGCATCGCCTGACACCACCTTCGTCAGTTGCCGCTTCCAAACGTACAACGAGTGCTGACTGACGCCGAGCCGCTGCGAAACCTCTGCCACCGGATACCTGCGCTCCGTGATCTGCGCCACCGCATCACGCTTGAAATCATCGCTGAAATTAGGCTTTCTCATCGTCGCCTCCTGTCCTCAAAATTAGGATGGAAGGCGTCCAGAAATCTAGAGGCTACTCAGTTTCGACGCCCACGGGCTGCAGGTTGGCAATCCGCGCCGCAAAATCGTTGCAAGTGAACGGCCGGGGGCATTAGGAGCGGGAGTATGAGATCAATTAATGGCTTTTGGAAAAATTTATTTGCGCAGTTGCCGCTCAGCCCCCGTTCGAACGGCGTGCCCATTCGCCGGCTCACAGCCGCCCATGTCCGTGCCGGCAATATTGCTCGCGGCAATCAAGATTGGCACAGCGCAGCTAATGCTTACCGCGAAGCGCTAGCCCGTGAGCCGTCGCTGCAGCACATTTGGATCCAACTCGGCCACATGGAAAAAGAAGCGGGCGAAATTGATCGTGCGACATCTGCTTATCAAGAAGCTGCTCGCCTATCAGATGACGCGGAACCGTTTCTGCAGCTGGGACACATGGCGAAAACATGGAGTGATTCGACGACAGCTGCAGAGCATTTCGTGGCAGCACTGCAACGTGCCCCAGAAAATATACAGGCAATTTCCGAGCTCGTACGCCTATTACCTGACCGTGATAAAGCGAAATCTGGACTTTGGAACAAAGCCATTACAGTACTTGGCTTCGATTCAGCCGAATCTTCTTCACAAGGATCAAGATTTTTAAAATCCGGAGCGATAGTTTTTGATGTCACTGACCTGATATCATTTTTTGGGCAACGTCGGTTACCCACCGGAATTCAACGCGTTCAAATCGAAATTGCTCTAGCGTGCCTTGAACAGAGCGATAGATCTCTAACGACTTTCTGCGTTTATGCTAGCGGACGGCGCGGTTGGATCAAACTCTCACACGACGGCTTTGAGAAGCTTTGCCGACTCTCTAAGATAAGCGATGATAACAAGGAATCGAGCTGGATAAGCCAATTGAAAGAGACTTATCGAGAAATTGCTCTTTCTAAAAACGTTGATTTTCGCCGTAACACTTTACTTATAAACCTAGGAACTTCGTGGTCAGATCGAAATTTTCTACTGGATGTACGCACGATTCGCATACAGAAGGGCGTGATTTACGTGCCTCTAGTATTCGACCTTATTCCAACGATTTCACCGCAATGGTTCATCCAATCGCTGGTGCATGATTATTGCGCCTGGTTTGGTTCGTTACTCCATTCCGCTGATGGATGCTTAGCAATTTCGGAGGCGACCCGTAACGACCTCCTGCTGAAATCAACTGAATGGAATGCGCCCATGCAAATGCTGTCTGTTCCAGTTGTGCGACTCAATGGAGATTTCCGCCAACCCTCGGCGGGCAAAGATTGTTTGAGCAACTACAGCCTTTCTCCTGAACGCTATGTTCTGTTTGTATCAACACTTGAACCTCGGAAGAACCATCGAGGCGCCTTTAACGCTTGGCTGATGCTCGCAGAAAAACTCGGCGAAGCGGCTATGCCGCGCCTTGTTTGTGTCGGCGGCCGCGGTTGGCTTAATGAAGAACTGCATCAAATGTTGCGTAAGCACCCATCCCTGCGGCGTATGGTCGTTATACTACACGGCATCCCTGATGATGTACTAGCCGCGTTATACGAGTACTGCTTATTCGTTATTTATCCAAGCTTTTATGAAGGTTGGGGACTTCCTGTTTCTGAGGCGCTTTCTTATGGAAAAGTTCCTGCGGTATCTACAGTTTCATCACTTCCGGAAGCCGGAGGCCCTTACGCCTGCTATTTCGATCCAACTAATGCAACGGACATAGCTTCAACGGTCCTTGCGCTCCTAGACAGCGACACCCGCCTCGACATTGAATCGAAGATCCGCGACTCTTACCTGCCGCGATCTTGGCAACAGATCGCGGCGGACGCGATTGCCAAGGCAAGGAACGTCGGGTCTCGTGAAAAAGACACGCTTGTCCGCCTTGCTGGCTCAGCCACATGGAGCTTTGCTCTCCCACAGCAAACAGACAGCTTCGATCGTAAGACACCTCCAAAAAATGCTGAAGCACTTCGCCATGGTTTTGCTTGGATGCTGCCGGGTCTCAAGGGATGCCGAATCGACGGTGATGATGCCACTATCCGATTTTATTGGTCAGGGCTTCCCAACCGCAAGTTAGAAATTCATTTCCTTGCCACTCACGGTGATGGCATAGTAAGTATTACCGGTTACGAAATTTGCAGAGAGCTTAAAATCGCCTCTGACTATCCAAACTCCCTAACGCTACCACTGCCCAATATTCCTGGTCCTTTTGAAATTAAACTTCTGCCCATTTCTGGCGTTATCATTGTAGACAAGATCGTAGTCGCAGACGAAAGTCTTTGATCTCCGGTGGAATCAACAAGTGGTCGCAACCCAAGCTTTCAAGCGCTTGGCGGGCGTTTGCATTCGAGCGTTTTCCTTGGTCGTTCGTTGAGCTGCGGGGCAACGGCCCTCTGAACTGATGCGATGAACGCTTTTGAGTAGCCCCTAGTTTTCTAGACGCCTTCTGCTTCAAAATCTGCTGTCGTTCGAACTGTGCGGGTGACAACGTCCCGTTCCTGATCTGCTTGCGCACCGGGTTTTAGAACATCTCGATGTAATCGAACACGTCCTGCCGGGCTTCATCGCATGTTTTGTAGGTCCGGCGCCGAATGCACTGACGTTTGAGCGAGGAAAAGAAACTCTCGGCCACCGCGTTGTCATGGCAGTTGCCACGCCGGTTGACCTGCCCCCCCGAAAGGTCCCTCATTCTGATGTAGAGTCTGTCCACGATGAAGGAGCACACGCATGAGGAAAAGCCGTTTCACCGAGGCGCAGATCATCGGGATGATCAAGGAACAGGAGGCTGGACTTCCGACGGCGGAGGTTTGCCGCAAGCA
>NZ_SMBO01000005.1 GCF_004342985.1 Novosphingobium sp. PhB57 | reverse complement strand
GTAACGACTATCTACTGCCACCCCGAGCCCTGAAGCCCCGGGAGCAGGCGCCGTCGCCCACATGTCCCTTCATCTAAAACCTACAATGTCAAAGAACCGGTCCCTCGCGGAACCCGCCGAACAGTAAAGCCGGACAACTAGCGCTCCCCGCTTTCTTGCGATGGGGGAACAAGCTGTCCGTCTCTGCTGGCGACCGCTGCAAAACCGTGTGGTCCGCTGCGGTGAGAGGCCCTCTAAAAGCACCCCGTGATTCGGTCAAACACTAATTTCAAAAAAACGACATACTCGCCAAAAACACGGCCCGCCGCCGCTTTCCAATGGCCGCCGCCTTCCTGCTGCCTGAAGAGGTGCGGCCGGAGGCGAATCCTGGACCCGGGTGCCCAGGCTATATCCAACCCTTGCCGAAAGGCCTTAGAACGCCCCCTCAGGAAGGAGGTCTGCGGAAGTGGCTATCGACGATGAGGACATCAGCGGCGAGGACATCGTGCCGCTGCTCCATAGGCCAAACAGCCAGGCCCTGATCGAGGCGCTGGTCCATGGCACTTTCTATCTGGACGACCCGGATGACACGGCCACGATCCTCCGCGTGGATCCCCATACACGCGCGGTGCAGCTTCGCCTTGCCTCGGGCCGAACACGCAGCGTGCCCCTCGCCTCCGGATATGTGCTGATGACGCCTGCGCTGGCCGCTGCGATCGCGGAATTGCGCACGCCCGCCGACGCAGCGCGCGACAAGGCCGAGCGCGCGCTCATCGCATTCGGCTTTCGCGCCCGTGTCGAGGAAGACGATCGCCTGCCCCTGCTGGCGGCGGTAGAGGCCGCGCAGGCCTACCGCTTGCCCTGGCGAGAGGACCGCTTCGAAGGCCTTCGCCTGGCGCGCAAGTACGGGACCCCGCGTGAGGAGGCCAGACTTGCCGCCGCCTGGCTGGAAGGAGCGGGCGATCCACCTCCCGGCGACCTGGTTATCGCGCTGGTATCGGCCTTGCGGGAGTCGGGCCGGTTGGTGGAGGCTATCCCCCATACCGAGTTGGTGACGCGCAAGGCGAGCGGCCTCGACAAGGACGAGATGCGCATCCTCCTGATCCAGCGCGGCAACCTCTGGCTCGATCGCTACGAACTGGGCCGCGACACGGAACTGCTCGAACGCGCCCGGCAATGCGCGAGGCGAAGCTGGGCCATCGAGCCGAGCGAACAGGGCAGCGCGCTTTACAACCGCATTCGCAAGCTGGAGGACTGACACGCGCCAGCGCTCCCGGAACCGGCCGCCTTCAGATCGGCAGTTCCGTCGTGGCCTTGATCTCCGAGAGCGCGACGATCGAGTTGAGTTCCTGCACCCCCGGCAACTGGGAGAGCTTCTCGAAAAAGAACTTCTCGTAAGCCTCGATGTCGGCAGCGACGACGCGGATCAGGAAGTCGATCGAGCCCATCAGCACATAACAGTCCAGCACCTCGGGAAATTCGCGAATCTTGGCCGAGAATTCGTCCAAGTTCGCGCGGCCATGGGCATTGAGCTTCACTTGCGCAAAGACATGCGCGTCCAGCCCCACTTTCTTGCGATCTACCAGGGCGACCCGGCGCTTGATGAAGCCTTCGCGTTCCAGCCGGTCGATGCGGCGCCAGCACGGGGAGGATGACAGGCCAACCCGTTCCGCGATCTGGGCCGTGGTCTGACTCGCGTCGCGCTGGAGTTCGCGGAGAATCTTCCGCTCGTAGGGATCAAGATCGGTCATTTCTTCCCCATATCAGCATTTATGAGGTCAGTCTTGCTCTCAATCAGCCCGATCGGCCCGGAATGAGGAGAGAATGCCCTCGGCGGAACTGTCATAAGGCAGGCGGCAATCACGCCATCCTGACTGGAGTTCGAAAATGGTCGCCCGCGCCAGCCGCATGACGCCGCCGATGGAATATGTCCGTCTCTACGACGAAGCAGCCGGTCTCGACGGGGTGATCGCCATTCACTCGACCGCACGCGGCCCGGCCGCCGGCGGATGCCGCTTCTGGACCTACCCCGACGAAAGCGCCGCCATGGCCGATGCCGTGCGTCTGGCCGAAGGGATGAGCTACAAGAACGCCATGGCCGAACTGCCCTTCGGCGGCGGCAAGGCCGTATTGCGCCGCCCGGCCGGCGATTTCGATCGCGCCGCTCTGTTCGAGGCTTTCGGCCAGGCCGTCGCGCGGCTTGAAGGTCGTTACGTGACGGCCGAGGACGTGGGCACTTCCGTGGCCGACATGGAAGCGGTCGCCCGTTATACCGACCATGTCGCGGGCCGCACCGCCCTGCCCGGCCGCGCCGGCGGCGATCCCTCGCCCTGGACGGCGCTGGGCGTGTTCGAAGCGATGCGCGCGGCCGTCGCGCTTCGGTCCGGCAGCGGGCTTTCGAGCATGACCGTCTCGGTGCTGGGCGTCGGCAATGTCGGCGCGCACTTGTGCGATCTGCTGGCCGAGGCCGGTGCCGAACTGATCGTGGCCGACATCGACCCCGCGCGCTGCGCACGCATGGCGGAACGCCATGGCGCCCGCGTGGTCCCCATCCACGAGATCGCCGGGGTTGCGGCCGACGTCTTCGCGCCTTGCGCGCTCGGCGGCGCGCTCGATGAGGCCACGGTGGACGCGCTCAAGGCCCAGCTGGTCTGCGGCGCGGCCAACAACCAGCTCGCCAGCGAGGACATGGCCGCGCGCCTGCTCGAGCGCGGCGTGACTTACGTGCCCGACTATGTCGCCAATGCCGGCGGGATCATCAACGTGGCGGCCGAATACTTGCGCGAGAGCGCGGACGAAGTGCGCGAGCGCGTCCTCCAGATCGGCCCCCGCGTCGCCGCCGTTTTGGACGAAGCCGCAAGGCAGGGCCTCGCCCCTTCGACCGTGGCCGATCGCACCGCGGAACGCCTGATGCAGGAACGCGTGGCCGAACCGGCCTGACAGCTTCCGGAAAATCCGTCGTCCCGGGTCTGACCCGGGACGACGTTCTCCCTATAGGCGTCCGTCCGGGCCGATTTCAGCCAAACCCCTTTCAGCCCAGGCCCCCTTCAGCCCAAACAGGGCACTTCGAATTCGGTGGCGACGATCCGGTCCCGCCCGCTCACCTTGCTGAGGTAGAGCTGCTTGTCGGCCTCGGCGATCCAGCGTTCGGGCGAAGTGTCGCCCGTGCAGCGCGCGCTGGCGACGCCGACGCTGACCGTGACGCAAGGGCTGACGTTCGACGTTTCATGCGGGATCTGCAGGGCATTGATCTGCCGCCGGATCTCCTCCGCCACCTGCATCGCCGTAACCGGATCGGCGCCCGGCAGGATGCAGACGAATTCTTCACCGCCATAGCGCGCCGTCACCGCCGTCATCCGCCGCAAGGCACGGTTGAGCGAGGCGGCGATCATGACGATGCAGCGATCCCCCGCGACATGGCCATATGTGTCGTTGAACTGCTTGAAGAAATCGATGTCCAGCATGATGACCGAGAGCCAGTCCCCGGTCCGGCACAACCGCACCCACTCGCCTTCCAGCGTCCGTTCCAGCTGGCGGCGGTTGCTGAGGCCGGTGAGCGCGTCGGTTACCGCCAGTTCGGCCAGCTTGTCGCGCAGGCGCTTCAGCTCGACATGGTTGCTCACCCGCGCGCGCAGGACGGCGGGCTGGATCGGCTTGGCCACATAGTCGATCGCGCCCAGCGACAGGCCGCGCATCTCGTCCTCGGCATCGCCGAGGCCGGTCATGAAGATCACCGGCACGTCCGCCATGACGGGATCCGTCTTGAGCTGGCGGCAGACCTCGAAACCGTCGAGGCCCGGCAGCATCACGTCGAGCAGGATCAGGTCGGGATCGACCGACCGCGCCGTCTCGATCGCTTCTTCGCCGGTGGTGGCGAAGCAGACGTCGTAGTCGTCTTCGAGCACGGCGTTCATGATCTCGATATTCGCCACATCGTCATCGACGACGAGAATGGTCGCTTTGGTCACGAAGGGATTCCTTGAGAGACGGGGCCTTCAGGGGCCGGGTTACCTTGCGGAGCGCCCGGCAATTCGTCCAGCAGAGCCAGGGCAGTGGCATAGTCCAGCCGCTGCAAAGCCTCGTGCAGGGGGTGAGCGGCGCGTTCGGCTTCAGTGAGGCCCATATCGCGCGCCAGCCGGTCGAAGGCGCCGCGCGCGCTCAGGCTGCGGCGCCGCAGCAGGGCGCGCAGATCCTCGCGCCCGTCGGCCAGGTTGCCGGTGCGCGCGGCACCGGGATCGACATCGGCGGTCGGTACGACGGGATTGATCGCGGGCGTTTCGGCCAGCGACCGCGCCGCGGCGACGGCCCTGGCCAGTTCCGGTTCGAGCGCCGCCAGCGCGGCAGCGGCCGGTGCCGGATCGTGGCGCGCCAGCCAGTGTTCGACATCGGCGGCACAGGCCTGAAGCTCGCGCAGTTCCAGCGATCCTGCCACGCCCTTGAGGCTATGGGCCACGCGCCGGGCATCGGCAACTTGCCCCGCCGCGATCCGCTGCCGGATGTCCTGCGCGGCATCGGCGTAAGTTCCCGCGAAACTGACGATCAGCTTGCGGAGCAGAGACGCCTTGCCGTTCACGCGCTTCAGCGCCTCGGCAATGCCGAAGGGGCCGAGCCGGTCGGGCAGGTCGGTCATGGCCGCGCACGCTTTCGCGGTTTCTGCCGCGTCCGTTCCCACTTGCGCCTCCGCCACCACGCTCGCCGCAGGCGCGATGCCTTCGCGCGCGGGCTTCAGCCAGCGATTGAGCGTGCGGATCAGCTGAGCCGGATCGACCGGCTTGGCGACATGGTCGTTCATGCCCACGTCCAGGCAGCGTTGCCGCTCGGCATCGAAAGCATGGGCGGTGATGGCGATGACCGGCAGTTCCTCTGCGGGCCAGGTGCGGCGGATGACCGCCGTGGCCTCGATCCCGTCCATTTCCGGCATCTGCACGTCCATGAGCACGCCGGCATAGGCCCTGCCGTTCTGGGCCACCTTGTCGCAGGCAACCCGCCCGTTCTCGGCGCAATCCACGACAAGACCGGCATGAGTCAGCAGTTCGGTCGCGATTTCGCGGTTGATCTCGTTATCCTCGACCAGCAGCACCCGCAGGCCGCGCAGGCGGGGATCGACTTTGCCTTCCACTTCGGCGCCCAGCGTCTCGACCGGGGGCGGCGCCAGGCTGGGACTGCCCCGGCGCCGATGCGGCGCGGCATGGCCCGGGCCATGCTCGATGGCGGCTTCGGCATGGCCCGGGCCATGCTCGATGGCGGCTTCGGCAAAGAGCGAGGTGATGGTCTCCAGCAGGGCATGGGGCTCGATCGGCTTGGTCAGGAAGGCGGAGACCCCCGCCTCGCCCGCTTCGGCGGCCATTTCGTCCACGGAATACGCCGTGACGATCAGCGTCACCGGAGACGGCGCGCCGTGCTGCATGCGGCGAAGCTCGCGCACGGCTTCCATGCCGTCCATGCCGGGCATCTTCCAGTCGAGCAGGACGAGGTCGTAGGCCTGGTCGCGCCCGGCCGCGCTGCCGAAGGCGGAAACGGCTTCCTCGCCCGAAGCGACGAGGTCCACGCCCATGTCCCAGCCTTCGAAGATCTCCTCCACCAGATGCCGCGCCGCCGCGTTGTCATCGGCCGCGAGCACCCGCAGCCCGCGGATATGCGGCGCGGGGACGGCACCCTCACCCAGCGCCTTGCGCGCGGCGAAGCGCATCCGGCAGGTGAAAGTGCTACCCTGCCCGGGAGCGCTGTCCACGCGGATGTCGCCGCCCATCTGCTCGACGATCTGGCGGCAGATGGCCAGGCCCAGCCCGGTGCCGCCGAAGCGGCGGGTGGTGGAATTGTCCCCTTGCGAGAAAGAGCGGAACAGGCTGGCCTGCTGCTCCGCGCTCATGCCGATGCCGTGGTCGCGCACGGAAAGCGTCACTTCCAGCGCCTGGTCCCCGGCCGAGAGCAAGTCGAGGCCGATGGTCACCGCGCCCCGGTCGGAGAACTTGACCGCATTGCTCAGCAGGTTGAGCACCACTTGCGAGAAGCGGAGTTCGTCTCCCACCACGCTGACGGGCAGGCGATGATCGATCTGCGGCACGATCTGCACGCCCTTCGCCGCCGCCTCCACCGAGAGCAGCTGCACTTGCCCGGCAATAGCGGCGCGAAGGTCGAAAGGCCGTGCTTCCAGAGTGAGCTTGCCGGCCTCGTTCTTCGAATAGTCCAGAATGTCGTTGATCAGGCGCAGCAGGGATGCACCGGCACTGCTGATCCGCTCGACATAGCCGCGCTGGCGCTCGTCCAGTTCGGTGCGCGATACCAGGTGGCAGAAGCCCAGGATCGCGTTCATCGGCGTGCGGATCTCGTGGCTCATATTGGCCAGGAACATCGACTTGGCACGGGTCGCCTCTTCAGCCTCGTGCGTGCGTTCCTCCAGCGCGGCGTTCTTGGCGACGATTTCCTCGCTCATGCGCGCGCTGCGATCGAAACTGGCGTGGAGCATGTTGTTCAGCCAGACCAGCACGCCGGTCTGGAAAGCGACGATCGTGGCATGGAGCGCCACCCGCTCCAGGTTGCCCGCGCCCGGGAACACCGCATAGGGCAGGAGATAGAGCAATACGACGTGATGCGCGGCGATGGCGGCCGCGGCCACCAGGATCGCTTCCCGGTCCAGCCAGGCGATCGTCAGCGCCAGCATCGCGAAGAAGTACATGTGCATGTCCATCTGCCACGGGTGCCCGCGCAGCAGGAACAACAGCATGGCCGGTTCCGCCATGAGCGCCACGGCCGAGAGATAGCGCGTGGCCGGCGCCGTGCCGAACCGCCGCCAGGTGACATGATAGGCCGCGGCGACGATCGCTGCCGCGATCCCGGCCCGCAGCGCCGACCAGCTTCCCGAAGTGCTCAGCGTCTGGGCGACAGCAGCCTGGATGAGGACATGGCCCCAGAGCAGCGGGACCAGGATATGGCCGAACTGGTTGCGCAGCCTGTCGACAGCGGCGTTCACAGCACGGGCTCCAGGCTGGAATCGGTGCATCCGGCCGCGAGCGGCGCAGGCGCCACCAGCCAGGCGCCGGCCGCGCGGGCCCTGGCGGCAAAGGCAGGATCGGCCGAAGCGGCGAAGACCACGTTGGCGAAGTTTCCGGTGCGGACCAGCGTGCCGTCCATGCCGCGAACCAGTGCCACGGTCCGTCCCTGCGACCAGCCGGGCGGCGTTATCACCACGAACTTGTCGTCAGTGGCGTCGCTCCAGATCGAGGCCACGAGCAAGGCCAGCAGCCCCGCGCCCAGCAGAGAGAGGGCGGGCAACAGATCGCGGACTCGAAAAGCCTCGCCTTCCAACTTGAACGGCCGCGCCGTGTCATGGACATCCTGACTTCGCACTTCAACGTAGCTCGATCGCAAGTTTGTCCCCCCCGGGTCAAAGCGATAGCTTAAGCGCATCAGGTATTGTTTTCGTAAATGTTTCTCAAGTCGCCTTTGCCTATTCGCGATCAACCGAATGCTGCATTCGATTGTCGCACTCAAAGGAAACGATACTTTACCGTGTAGGAACGATTTCTCGGGGCCGGGGCGCGTCGACCGGAAGCGTCACAAGGGGGATGGCACTGCGAAAGGCGCGGTCGCGCGGCGCCGGGGGCGCTACCGATTCGGCGCCGACCTCGCGGTGGCTGGGCCGGTTTCGGCCCTGACGTTTGGCATCGTAAAGCGCGCAGTCCGCCACCCCGAACAGCGTCTCAAGGTCGATCGCGCCGCCCGACTGGGTCGCGCAGCCGATGCTGAGCGTGCCGCCGTTCCCGCGGCCACCGCCGACGCTGGCAAAGCCGCGGCAGAGCGCCTTGGCCAAGCTCTGCGCCGCGAAGGAATCGGTGCGGGGCAGCAGGATGGCGAATTCATCGCCGCCCAGTCGCGCCCAGATCGCGTGCCCCGGCAGGGTGGAATTGAGGAAAACGCCCAAGGCCACCAGCAGGCGGTCGCCTTCGGGGTGGCCGTACCCGTCGTTGATCGACTTGAAGTGATCGATATCCAGCAGGAGCAGCGCTGCCGGAGCGCCCTCCTCCTCCAGTGCCGCGCGGGCGCGCACGTCGAACCCGCGGCGGTTGAGCAGGCCGGTCAGCGGGTCGTGCTCGGCCAGGCGGACGATGCTGCGCTCGCGCCGACGCCGCAGCGCGCCGACGATCGACAGCGCCAGCGCCACTTCCATCATGATCCCCTCGAACAGCGAGACCGAGATCATCAGGCCGGTGTAGTGGAAGAGGTTGACGAAAGCACCGGGGACGAAGGCCGTCAGCGTCTTGAACAAGTAGAAGCCGCCGTGCGCCAGGAATGCGAAAGCCAGAAGCGCGGAATCCGGATTGCGGTGCTGGCGCAGGCCGCCCAGCATGTGCCCCGATTTCAGCGATAGCACAGCCACCAGCAAGGCGTTCATCATCGAGAGCACTTGCGTGCGCGAGGCATCGTCGGGGATTGCCAGCATCAGCCCCCAGACCGGCAGCGTCAGGCACCAGCCCGGCGACACCCGGCGGCCGAGAAACGCGGCCGTGCCGTAGAGAAACGCCAGATGCGCCGTCACCAGCAGGCCGTTGGCCAGCCAGACCCCGGCGATGAAGAAACCCGGCTCGCGCAGGGGGGTGATCGCGCAGCCCAGGACGATCGCGGCGAATCCCGCGCTCCAGTAAGCCAGCGACCGTTCGCGCAGCAGGTGCCATTCGAACAGCAGGAACGCCGAAGCCACGAAGGCCACGGCATTCGTCATGAACAGCATTGTGCGCGGATCTATGGTCATGGGAACTTCGCGTCGGGAAGGATGGCGCTTGGTTAACGGTTGTTCGTAAACAAACCGTTCCACCGGCCGCATGAATCGTTTGCGGTGGTCGCTCCCCGGGTTCCGGTTCCGAAGATCTCGTTTTTCTCGACTTGCGCGGAGCGGCCGTGCGCAGCCGCTCCCTTCAACCTCGCATGCGGGCGCTTCGATCCTCAGGCCGTCACTTCACGCCCGATTTTGCGCGCTGGCGCAATTGCTCGGTCAGGTACTCCAGCAAGGGGCCTTCGAACTTCGGGTTGATGATCAGGAAGTGCCGGCGCCGGTCGTGTTCGTCGGGCAGGCGGCAAAGCACGCTTTCGCCGACCAGCCGGCGCACCAGCCGCAGCGCCGTGCTCATCGGCGCGCCGGAGGCGATGCAGGCGCTGGAAACGGAAACGCGCCGCCCCTCGATCTTGGCGAGCAGCAGGTCGAGCAGCATTTCCCAGGCCGGATCGCCGAACAATTCTCCGCCGCCGATCTCGCGGCGTTTCATTTCCTTGCGCAGGAGTTCGCGGATGAAGTCGGTAAGCTGTCCGGCCTCGGGGATCGCCGGGATTTCGGAAAGCGGAACCCTGACGACAGGCTCCGGCTCGCGCACCAGATCTCCCGCGCGGATCTGCGGCTGCGCGCCGGGATCGTCCATCAGCATCGCCAGCCGCTGCAGTTCGGTGCTGAGGCTGGACATCTTGCCGAGGAGCGATTCACGCGCGTCGGGCGTCTGGCGCAGGCCCTTGATGCGCTGCAGGGCCTGGCGCAAGTCCGACTGGTTGATCGGCTTTTCCAGGAAGTCCACCGCCGATGCCCGCATGGCGTCGATGGCGACATCCTTGCTGGCATAGCCCGTGGCCATGATGAACTGAAGGCGCAGGCCCCGCGCCTCGGCATTCTGGCCCAGGGCGTGAATCAGCGCGATGCCGTCCTGCCCGGGCATGTTGTAGTCGACGATGGCGATCGAGATCTCGTTGCTCTCGAACAGGGCCATGGCCTCTTCCGCGCTCGTGGCGACGATCGGGTCATAGCCCATGAGCCGCAGGCTGAAGGCGCATTCGCTGCCGAAATCCTCATCGTCGTCGACGATGAGAACCGGCTCGGGCCGCATCGTTTCATCGCCGACGGCATCCTCGTCCGCCCCCCCGTGGGGCTGGGCCGGGTTGAGCATGGCTCCTAGGCGGGACCGCCAGCTGGGATTCATTACGTTCATCGGCACATCCAACCTCGCCTGAGCGAAGGTTGCCCCTTTCAGATTGACGGCAGAACCTGCTGAAGGCCCACGCAGAAGATGGCGACAGCCACGATCGCCCCCGAGTCGGGACGGCGCGCGGCGGTGCGGAATTGCTGTGCGCTTGCCAGTACGAGCAGCGTCATGGCTGTGATCGCGATCATGGTCAGTGCGCCGACCAGACCGAGCCAGGTAGCCCCGGCGGCAAGAAGCTTGATCTGGCTGCCCGTGAGCACCCTCAGCCCCATGCCCGCGCGCAGGGCGGCGACGCTGCCGGCCACCAGTATCAGGCACCCGGCGCCCGCCGCCATCGCCCAGGCAAGCGCGGGCGCGCCGCCTTTCAGCGCAGCGAAGCTGAGGCCGCCGATAGCGATAACAACATAGAGAAGATCAGGCGGCCTTCGCCCCTCCCAAGGCAAAATCACCGCCGGGAGAAGCAAGATTATCAGCAAGGCCAGATTGAAATAACTCAGACCAGCCATTCAATATCCCCCATTTGTCACGACGACGCTTGCTTCTACGTTCGACGATGGCAAGGGAACGAAGTTCCCGTATTTCATTATTGGACTGCCGCTCATGTCATAGCTGACTTTGACCTTGAACGCACCCACTCCATCCGATGAAGCGGTTATTACAGCGGACGTGCCGCTGCCGAGAATGCGGCCATAGCCATCGACAACCTGCTTCGCCCGCTTCTGCGCCAGATCGACGCGCTCGCTGGTGGAAAGCCCAGCAACGGCAGCCCGCGCCCCTTCGGCCGCAGCCTGCCGCACGCCGATCAGCGCGCTGAAGTAGATCGAGTAGATGATGATCCCGAAGACCAGGGCCAGCAGCGCCGGAGCGAGAAACACAAACTCCAGCGCCGCCATTCCGCGGTTGCATTTCAACAGATACAAAGCTGATCTGCGGAACTTCATCCGGCAACCTCAGAAGTTATTGATCATGTCCTGAAACGCACCTGTAAGTCCGCTGCCAAATGCCGTGCCGATGCTGCTTATAGCGCCCACAACAATCGCTCCCAATACTGCATATTCTACGGCCGTCAGACCACGTTCGTCAGTCATCAGACGCGCGAAAAGCTTACGAATGGTATTCATGGCTCAATACTCCCCAATTCCTCCGATTAAATTTCCGCAACCGGTTGGAGGACTCCGGTGGCAGTCTTCATGAAAACTAAATCAAAACAGGCACTCCGCACCGCGCACCGGTCACCCAGACCGTCGCGTGTCCCAACTGGATGCCCAGCACCGAAAGCAGGTTGTTCAGCAGGGGATCGACCACACCGCTGACAAGCCCGGCAACGGGCTGGACCACCCCATTGACCAGCGAGAGGCGAAGCTGCGTGTTGCAAGTGCCGAGGCACGTTCCCAGGGGCTTCACTTCCAGCCCTCCCTGATCGAGAAGACTGGTGGTCAGCGAGGTGACCGTGGCGCCCAGCGAGACATCGTTGCCGATCGTCACCGCCTTGCCCTGAAGCGATGGGCTGCCGACCGTGCCGGTCCCTCCCGGCCCGAATACGAGCGACGAGCTGGCGCCGGTCACGGGCTGCACCGCGGCGCGCGCCGTCACCTCCAGCAGGGGGATGAACAGGAGCTTCGAACTGATGATCGTCGCCGGGGTGATGTCACTGGCGGTCAGCGGCGGCATGACCTTTGTGAGTGCATTGGCCGGGGCGCTGCCGAGATAGACGTTCACCAGCCCGCTGTTGGCCTGGACGGTCACCTGGGTGTCGCGGCCCTGTTCGGTGCTGCCGGTACAGTCGATGGCCGAGACCTTGGCGCTGCTGGCGGCGACATCGACGATCAGGGGGACGTTGGCCTTGGCCAGGTCTCCGAGAACGGGGATCGGAATGTCGATGATCTTCAGGTTCACGCCCAGCCGGATCAGCGAGGTGCCCACGCTGGTCTCTCCGGCGGGGCCAAACGAAAAGCGCGGCATGGCATCGAAGCCGGAGACGCCCAGTTTGATGCTCGCCACGCTGTCCGGCAGTACCAGTCCGGTCAGGGTGGAAAGGTCGATCACGGCAGGGTTCGCCTGCGACGCGAAGGAGACGAGCTGATAGGCGTTCAGGCCGGCCCGCAGCGCGGGCTGCGCATCGGCGCCGCCCACCGGCATGTTCTTCCACACGCCCACCGAAAAGAGGCCGGAGAGCGGCACCCGGTAGCTGTTGGTCACCTGCCCGGCAAAGGCGGTCAGGCCGGCTCTGGTCTTCGCATCGGTGGTGGCGGCGGCCGCAGCGGTGGCGATGTCGCGAAGGCCGTAGCTGCCCTTTATCAGGTCTCCGTAAGTCCCGGTGAAGCCCGTCCTGCCGGCCAACGCGTCGAAGAACAGGCCGGCATCGACATTGCCGTTCATCAAACCTTCGATGTCGGTGCTTGTCAGGCGCAACTGGATCCCCAGCAGCGCGCCGAGCAGGTTGTTGACGAGGGTGACGAGCGGGTTCGAGATCGTCAGCAGCCCCGAAGTCACACTCACCCCTGCCTCATCGATGCGGGCGGCGGAGGCGGTGGCGGTGAGGTCGGGGATCGGGCCGGCTTCGCCCAGGACGCCGGTGAGGAAACGGCGGCTTGCCTTGCTCGTGACCACCCGGACCGCATTGGCGAGGCCGTTGCCGGGGCAGCGCGCCATCGTCGGGTCGAAGCGCTGGTCGGTGGCCTGGCCGATGTCGGCGCAGTAGCGGCCGATCTGGACCGACTTGAGCACGGCGGGATCGTAGCCGTTGCGGGTCAGGTAGTCGCGCGCGCGGGCTTCGGCGCGGTAGGGGTCCATGGCGGCCGCCAGAGCCGCCGCCTCGGTGGCCGCGCGCAAGTCGCGGTTGCCCTGGTAGTAGAGCCCGACATCCAGAGCCAGCCCCGCCGCGCCCAGCAGCGAGACGCCCAGCACCGCCACCATCGGCCCGATCACGCCGCCCTCGTCGCCCTTCAGTTCGCGCAGGGGCCGCAGTCTGGGGAAGGGGCGGAGGCGGGCCACGGTCAGTTCTCCCGCGCCGCGATGGCAGGCGCTGCGACCGGGGTCGCCGGGATTGCGGAGGGTGACGCCGAGGTCAGCAGAAGCGCGGCCTGTTCCGCGATCTGCGCGCGCAGCGTGGACCGGGCGGCGGCATCGCGGACGGTGGCGAGCAGCGCCTCGGCCTCGGCCCGGCGCCCGGCGACGGTCAGCGCCAGCGCGAGATTGTTGCGCACCACTTCGTTGCCCGGCGCCAGGTCCCGCGCGGCCTTGAGCGCTTCCACCGCCTGCCCCGCCTCTCCGCCGCGCAGAAGCGCGTAGCCGAGGGCATTGCTCGCCAGCGGATCGGCCGGGCTGACGCGCAGCGCGGTGCGATATTGCTCCGCCGCCGCCGGCCAGCGTCCTTGCGCGGCCAGGACATGGCCGCGCACGGCCTCGGCCTCGGCGCTGTGGTCCGAGGCGGCGATCTGCGCCAGGGCGGCCTGCGCCTGGTCGTTCTGGCCGAGGTCCAGCAGGCAATTGATCCGCAGGATGCGCGATTCCCGGTCACCGGGATATTGCCGGTCGAAATCATCGAGGAACGCGAGCGCCGCGCGCTGGCGGCCGTCCTTGCGGGCCTGCTGGATCAGCACGAGGTAAAGCTGGCGGGTCGAGCCGGACGCTTCCGCGCCAAGGGCTTCGGCGGCAAAGGCGCGGCCCGCCAGCGGGGGGGAAAGCAGGGCGGGAACGGGCGACAGGACCGCGGCGGCGAGCGCAAGCGCGGCCGGGGTCACGGGAAAGAGGCGGCGACGGATCATCACTTGACGCTCCCCAAAGTGTCGAGAATGGCGGCTACCGGCGGGCCTGCGAGGACGATGAACAGCGCCGGCATGAAGAACACGAGCATCAGGATCACCATGCGCACGGTGATCGTGCCGATCGCCTCGCGGGCGCGGGCGACGCGGCGCTGGGAGAACTCGCGGATGAATTCGCGCAGCGCCGGGACCAGCTCCATGCCCTGGAACAGGGACTGCCGGAACACCGTGGCCAGTTCGCGCGCGCCGGTCACGGCCACGCGGGCGGCCCAGCGGTCGAACGCGAGCTGGTAGTCCTGCCCCCGGTCCAGATCCTCGACCAGCATGGCCACCAGCCGCGCGTGATGCGGCACGGCGACGCGCTCTTCGCGGGCGATGGCGCGGAAGCACTGGTCCAGCGAGACGCCGCTCTCCAGCATCATCAGCATGAGATCGAGCAGGAAGGGGAACTCGGCGGTCAGAATGCGCTCGCGCGAGGCGGCCCGCATGCGCAGGGCGTACTTGGCGCCGATGTAGGTCAGGCCGGACAAGGCCAGCGTGGGGAACAGCGGGCGCAGCGGATTGCCGCTGGTGGCCAGGCAGGCGAGCATCGAGGCGAGCGCCACGGCGGCCGTCGCGGCCAGGCGCAGCCAGGCGAAGGCCTCCAGCGCGCCGGGTTCGAAATAGCCGGCCTTGCGCAGCTTCTGCTCCACTTCCTCGCGGTCCCGCCCGCGCACCACGAACACGCGGGGCAGCGGGAAGCGGGCCCCAGTGGAGGCGCCGCCGGCGCGGCCGGACTGCCCGTCTATGCGCTGGCGCAGGCGGGCGTCGGCATCGAGCATCCGCACGCCGAAAACCACCAGCACGAGGCTGCCCGCCGCCAGGGCGAAGAGGAGCATGGGGCCGAGCGCCGGCATCAGAACTCAAGCCTCAGCATGCGGCGGATGATGAGGATGCCCGCCACTTCGAGGCCGATCGCCAGGAAGGAAAGCGACCGTCCGCGCGAATCCGAGATGAAGAAGTCGAGATAGGCCGGGTTCATCAGCACGAGGCCGATCATGGCCAGGAGCGGCATGGCGATCAGCACGCGCGAGCTGACTTTGGCCTCCGACGTGGCGGCGGCAAGTTCGCGGCGGATGCGCAGGCGCTCGCGCAGGATGTGCGCCAGGTTGGTGAAGACCGCGCCGATCGAGCCGCCGTAGCGCAAGTTGGTGCGAATGGCGGCGGCGATCATCGACACTTCGGGAACCTGGATGCGGTCAGCCAGCTGCTGCATCGTCTCGGCCACGGGCGCGCCCATTTCCAGCCGCCGCGCGGCCGTGTCGAAGAAGGAGCGCACCACCGGAGAGGCATCCGCCAGCGCGCGGGCCAGGGCCTGCGAGAGCGAGTTGCCCACGGCCTGGAGCTGGCGCACGCCGTCGAGATAGAGCGGCAGGGCCTCGGTCAGGGCGTCCACGCGCTTGCGGGCGCGGCCGCGCAGCCAGGACAGCGCCGCCATCGGCAGCCCGAGCAGTACCCCCAGCGCGAAAGCCGGGCCGGCCAGCACCAGCACCAGGAAGACCAGGCCCAGGCCGACCAGCGCCAGCAGCCGCACGGTCTGCACCGTGATCTCCAGCTGGGCCTGCGCCAGCAGCGGCGCGATGCGTTCCGGCACCGAAATCGCCACCGAGGAGCGCACCGGCGCGGAGCCGGGCGTGGTCAGCCCGGCCAGCCGCCGGTCGATGGCCGCCAGGCTGCGCGCCCGCTCACCCAGGAGGGCGAAGAGCACGCCGCCCAGGATCAGCAGGGCCAGGATCAGATAGGCGGCGCCCTTCACCATGCGGTCGAGGCTCCCCGGCCGCTGGCAAGGCCCGAACCCGTGGAGCCTTGCGCCAGCCCGGGCATCGGATAGTCCTTGAGGCGCGCCGCATGATAAGGCCGCGGCGAGAGCGTCTGGAACGTGCCCTCCCCCGACATCGGCGGCTGCTCCTCGAAGCGGAAAAGCTCGTTCAGGGTGAAGGCGTCGCCTTCGGTGCCGGTCACTTCGCTGATCGAGGTGACGCAGCGCATGCCGCTGGCCAGGCGCTGGATGTTGACGATCACATGGATGCTGTTGGCCACGAAACGCCGCACCGCGCGCACGTCGTTCTGCTGCCCCGCGAAGCCGAGCAGCATTTCCAGCCGCGACAGCGCATCGCGCGGGGAATTGCCGTGAAGCGTCGCCATCGACCCGTCGTGGCCGGTGGACATGGCCTGGAGCATCTCCACCGCCTCCACGCCGCGCACTTCGCCCAGGATGATCCGGTCCGGCCGCATGCGCAGGGCGTTGCGCACGAGATCCCGCGCGCTCACCTCACGGCTGCCGTCCACGCTGGGCGGGCGGGTTTCCAGCCGCACGACGTGGTCCTGGCAGAGTTGCAGCTCGGCCGCGTCCTCGATGGTGACGAGGCGTTCGTGGTTGCTGATGCAGCCCGACAGCACGTTGAGCAGGGTGGACTTGCCCGCCCCGGTGCCGCCGCAGATCAGGACGTTGAGCCGCGAGCGCACGGCGGCGGCGAGATAAGTCGCCATCGGGCCGCTCATCACGCCGCCAGCGACGCAGTCGTCCAGCGTCAGGGCCTGAAGGCGGAACTTGCGGATCGAGACCAGCGGGCCGTCGAGCGCGATCGGCGGGATGACGATGTTGACGCGCGATCCGTCCGCGAGGCGGGCGTCGCAGAAAGGCGTCGCCTCGTCCACGCGGCGGCCGATGGGGCCGACGATGCGCTGGATGATGTTCATGAGATGGGCATCGTCGCGGAAGCGCGTTTCCACGCGCTGCAGCAGGCCGCCGCGCTCGGCGTAGATGGCGTGAGCGCCGTTGACGATGATGTCGTCTATCGAACCGTCGCGCAGCAAAGGCGCCAGCGGGCCGAGGCCGACCACTTCGTCCTCCACGTCCTCGATCAGCAGGAGGCGCTCGGCACTGTTGAGGGCAAGCTGGCCGCGGCGGCTGCGGCTGTTGATGACTTGTTCGATCTCGTGGCGGAGCGTGCGCTGGTCCAGCGATTCCGCGGTGATCCCCTGGGTCTCCAGCTGTTCTATGACCTGCTGGCAGGTGATCGCCTTGACCGCCTGGTAGCTGTCGCTCATGCGCTGGGCCGAAGGCTGCGCCACCGCGGACTTGCGGCGACCCGCGGCCAGGCCCTCCTGCAGTTCCTCGGTGGTCAGGAGGCTCATGCGCTGCGCTCCACGGAGCGCAGGATGGCCCGGCGCATGCGGTCGATGCTGCCGCCGGACTTCGTCGGAGCGGCGATGTTGCAGGCGCGGCGCACGGCCTGGCCATAAGCGCCGCTCTCCCGGTCGTAGATCAGCGGGCGGCCGGCATTGAGGGCATTGGCGGTGCGCACCCGGTCCGTCGGCACGCCCATCACGGCCTCCACACCCAGCACGTCGGCCATGCGCCGGCCGTCGAGCAGGATGCGCGGATCGTAGTCCCAGACCAGCAGGCGCATGCGATTGCCGCTGGCAGTGTCGAGCGCGATCTTGTCGAGCAGGCGGCGGCAGGCTTCGAGTTCGCGGATCGACTGGCTGCAAACGATCTCGATGGCCTGCGCCTGAGAGGCCAGTTCGCGCAGCAGGCCGCCATGGCGCAGGCTGCCTGCCGAAACCACCACTTGCGCGAAGTTGGCGCGCAGCAGCTGGATCAGGCCGACCACGTCGTTGGGGCCGACACCGGCCGGCTCCGCGCCGGTGCCGCCGTCGAACGTCAGCAGGGACAGACCGCTGGCCTCGTGCCGCGCCAGGGCGTCCGAAAGCAGGCTGGTGTCCATGCGGTCGAGATCGGCGACGGCAGAGGCCACGCCGTAGTCCACCTTGAGGTCGAGATAGGCCTCGGCCGTGCTGGTGGGCAAGGTGAAGTCCACCAGCAGCGTCGGCATCTGGGCCAGGCTGCAGGCCAGCGCCATGTCGGTCGCCAGCATCGGCAGCGCCTCGCGGTCGTTGCCGAGCACGATGGTCAGGCGGCCCAGCCGGCCCTGCGTGGTGAGCGCGGTGTTCATCACCCGCGTCAGGATTTCGGATATTTCGGCGCCCGCCGCCGCGCGCGGCAGCACGTCCGCCGCGCCGGCGCGGATCGCCTGCAGCACTTGCCCGGCGTACATGTCCTCGGTGGCGACCACCACCGCGCGGCCCGGTGCCATCTGCGCCACTTCCCCGATCGAGGACGAGAGCGAGCGCTCCGCCGGAACCGAGGCATGGTCGATCACGACGATGCCGGGGCCATCGAGATCGCTGTGCTCCAGCGATTGCACCATTTCGACGGCGACATGCTCGCCCATGGCGTCCGTCAGGCGTTGGGCCAGCGTGCGGTCTACGGAGAGGAGGTGGATCTTGGGCATGTCAGGGCCTCACGACGCCGAAGGTTTTCACGGACTGCTCGACGCCGTCGTTGCCGACGATCATCTGGCCGAGGCTGGGATCGGGATTGCCGGGCGCCGAGGGCAGCGCCACCGGCGCAGTGCCGGGCTCGACCAGTCGCGGCGTCGCCACGATGATCAGCTCCTGCCGTTCCTTCTGGGTCTGCTGCCGCTTGAAGAAGGCGCCCAGCACCGGCAGGTCGCCCAGGAACGGCACTTTGTCCTTGGTGATCGCGCTGTTGGTATAGTTGAGTCCGGCGATCACGAAGCTCTGGCCGCTGCCCAGTTCCACGGTGGTTTCCGCGGAGCGGCGGCGGATGCCGGGCACCACGTAGCCCTGAAGCTGCACGCCGTTGCTGTAGTCCAGTTCGCTCACTTCGGGCGCCAGTTTCAGCACGATGTGATCGGAGGAGAGCACATAAGGCGTCACCGTCAGGCGCACGCCGAATTCCTTGTACTCGATCGACAGGGTATTGCCGTTGCCGCCGCTGTTCTGCGGCACCGGCACCGGAAACTCGCCGCCGGCCAGGAAGCTGGCCTGCTCGCCGGAACGCACCAGCAGGGTGGGCTGCGCCAGGAGCTGGGACAGCCCGTTGGACGAGAGCGCGCTCAGCACGGCGCCGATCCCGTGGTTGCGGGCTGAAAGGAACAGGTTGAAGGCGCTCTGGATCGGCACCGAAGCGTCGATCGACAGCCCGGTCCGGTCGTTGCTGTAGCTGTTGACCCCGCTGGGCGAGATCACGGCGCCCTGAAGGTCTCCGGCCAGCTTGGCGAAGCTGAAGCCCAGCGCCTTGAGCGTGGAGCTGGAGACGGCCGCGAACTGCACGTCCACCGCCACGACTTTCTCACCAGGGCGGTAGCCCGCGGCCTGGCCGGTAAAGCCCGCGCCGCCGATGCGGACGTTGCGTTCGCCCATGACGGTGCCGTCCTGCGCGAAGACGGTCAGCACGGCATCGCCCACCGCCAGCGCCTTGATGCGGATCGACTGCGCGGTCGGGGCCGAGACGCCGATCACGTTCTCGCGGCTCACTTCCACCCGGCCGATCGCCTTGGGGAAGGACAGGGTGCGCTGGTCGTCCACTTGCAGGAGTTCCTGCTGCTCCTCGCCCCGCGCCTGGGCGTGGGCGGGAGCGGCCAGAGAAGCGCCGGCAAGGCCGGCTCCGGCCAGGACGCAGGAGGCGATCAGGGCTTTCACTGCGATGCACTCCCGGAATAGATGACCTGGCGATTGCCGCCGACGACGAGTTCGATGGCCTGCGCGCCGCCGGACTGGCTACCCGGCCTTGGCGCAGGGCGCGCTGCGGGCGTGGGGCGGGGCGCTGGGGCGGGGCGGGGGGCCGCATAAACGGGCGCCGGCACCGGATAGGGCATGGCCGGGCGCGGCAGCGGCGCGGAGGCCACTTGCGAAACCGCCACTTCGACGCTGTCGCCCGGGTTGCGCAGCGAAAGCGTGAGCGCGCCCGTGCTCTTGGCCAGCGAGAGCTGCGATACCTGCTCGGGCGAAAGGGCCAGCGTCACCGTTCGGGCGGGCGGCGGCTCGGCCGCGACCGTGCCCGTCACGCCAGTTGCAGGCTGGGTGCCGACCACCGCCTCGCCCACGGCCAGAACCGGAACCATCTGCAGCAGCGTGCGCGCGCGGCTGACGCCGCTGGCCCGCGCGCCGCTGAGGGCGTCTTCGCCGGGATAGACGACTTGCACGTCCACCCGGTCTCCCGGCCGGACCAGACCGGCCACGGCGATTTCCGCCGTCGTGTCGATGCTGATCGCGCGCATGCCCATCGGCACGCGGATCGCCAGCTTCGTTTCCTGTCCCACCGCCGTGCGGGGGATCAGCGCGTTGGCGCGAATGTCCTGCGTGGCCACTTTGCCGACGATCTCCGCCGGGGTCACCGCGGTGGGGAAGCGTGCGGGATCGGACCGGGCATTACGGATCATGTCGGCGGTGATGGTTTCGCCCACCTTGATGTCGCGCGTGGTGGCGGCAAGCACGGTGTAGGAAGGCTCCGACTTGCCCAGCGGGATGCGGGCGGCGGCATCGGCCACCGGCCTGGCAGCCCGTCCCAGTTCGCGAACCCCCAGAAAGGCAAAGCAGCAGGCCGCAACCAGCCCAACGCCGATTGTCAGCTTCGCCTTCGAACCGAGCCGCATGCCCATTCCCCCTGGTCCCTTGCGTCTACGCAAATCGGATCGACTGCCCCGAAGATCCGAAATGGAGATTTTCAATCATTCGACGGCTGAAATCGCCGTCTTGCGTATGAATGATAGCGGCTCTCGAATATGATCCGAGATGGAGAAATAGCCGATACGACCGCAATCAGCGGGAGTCTTTCTCAAGCGTTAAAGCCCCGGAAAGTATACCTTTGCTCATTTCCTCCAAATCAGGCGTCAATCCTGATCTTTGGCCATTTAGGGGTACGCCAAGACTATCGCCAAACATGTTCGGATCGGTTCTTTCCGATCCACGCAAAAGCCGGTTATGCGTTAGCAGGGAAAACATAAGGCAAGAGCAGAACAGAATGGATCGCCTGCTTTGCGCATTCTCGTCTGACGCTTCTCTTCGGCTTCCGCCGACATTTGCGAAGATTATCGCCGGATTAACATTCTGAAAGCGGCTTGCGGATCCAGCTGAACGGCGCTTTGTTAGTCTATTTACTTACGACCGCATAAAACCTTCTATCAGGTTTATTTCGCGGTTGCGAAAACCCGTCGGGCTGGCAATCATCGATCCGTCCGGACTCGCAGACGCAGGGCGTCCGATCCGGGCTCGGGGGCCAGACTGCAATGATAGTGCCGAACAACAACGTCGTGGAATTTCCGCCGGCTGCTCCGGCGGGGACCAACTCTTCCGGGGCCGGGCCGTCGGGAGTACCGGGGGCCAACGACGATGGCCTGCCGGGAGGCAAGAGCGCCTCCCGCGGCGCAGGCTTCGCGCCGCAACTGGCCATGCGGCTGCGTGCCTGGGAAGACGGCACGCGTTTCTATCCCGGCGCCATCGCGCTCTGCGCGCTTTGCCTCGGCCTCGTTTCCAGCCATGCCCCCGCCGCCGGCGTGATCGGTTCGGCCGCAGCGGGCGCTCTCTTCGTCCTGCACAAGACGATCAAGGCCGCGCTGGTCACCGCCGCCCTCAGCGCGGGCTTCTACCTCATTCCCGAAGCCCGGATCGCGCCCGCCTACTGGACCACCCTGGGCATGGTCGCCGCGGCCGGGTTCTTCCCGCGCAGCCTCGTCACCGTGCTGCTGCGCGCGCCGCGCTGGACCTGGGTGCTGGCACTGCTGGTCGCCATGGCCAGTTTCTGCGCCACGCTGATCGTCCCCGGCCTGCCGGCGACCGTTGCGGTCTTCACCGGATCGCTGAGCGCCGCGTTCCTGGGTGCCGGCCTCGCGCGGCACCTCGCCATGGTCGACGCCCGGCTGCTGGCCTGGGGCGAGGACGGCCTGGTGCCCGTCACCCGCGACCTGCTGCTCGGGCGCGTAACCGCGGGCATGCTGCACGACCTGGCGCAGCCGCTGAACGTGATCTCCATGGCCAACGGCAACATGCGCTACATCGTCGAGCAGCTCGACATCGGCGAAGAGAGCCGCAAGCAATTGCTGGACCGGGTCGCGCGCATTTCCACGCATACCGAGGCCGCGGCCTTCATCCTCAGCCTGTTCCGGTGGTTCGGCCGCGATGGCGACAAGGAGCGCAGCGCGCTCAGCGTGCGCAGCGCGCTGGAGCGGGCCGTGGCCGCCACCAAGTCCAACGTGCGGCACCACGGCGTCTCGGTGGAACTGGACGGCAATGCCCTGGACCATCTCCTGCCCGAACATCACGGCGCGCTGGAGATGATGGCGGTGGCCGCGCTGCTCAGTGCCTTCGGCAGCTTCATCGGGCCGGGCAGCGAGAAGCGAAAGGGCAAAGTCCTGCTGCGCGCCGCCATGACGCCGGTTCACGTCGTGGTGACGGTCCAGTGCATCGACGAGAACGAGGCGCCTGCCCCCGGCTGCAAGCTGGACCATGCCACGCTCTGGCTGGTCGAACAGGTCGCGATCGAGGCGGGCGGGGACTTCCGCTCCATGCTGCGATCCAGTCAGCCCACGCGTTTCGTGATCCGCCTAGGCCGCGACGACATCTGAAGTTGCCGGCCTGCCCGACGCGGAAGGCAGGCAGATTTCCACCCGGGCGCCCACGCCCTGATTGGACACCAGCCGGATGCCGCCCTTGGCCTTTTCCATGATCTGACGGCAGATGTGCAGGCCCAGGCCGGTGCCGTCCTGCGCTTTGGTGGTGAAGAACGGTTCGAAGGCCAGCCGTTCGAGATCGGCGGAAAGGCCCGCGCCATTGTCGGTCACCACGCAGCGCATCTGGCCGGGCTTGCCTTCCAGGGCGATGGCGATCCGCCCCTCCCCGTCCCAGCCTGCCGCGCGGCGCGACTGGATGCTGTCGGCGGCGTTGCGCAGGACGTTGACGAAGACCTGCTCCAGCTCCACCCGCCCCAACGCGACACAGGCGGAGAGGCCCGTGGGTTCCAGCTCGACGGCGATCTCCGCCCGCTCGAACAGCGCTTCCAGGAACTCCACCGCGCTGGCGGCCGCTTCCATCACGTCGGTATGGCGGGCGACGATCTTCTCGTCTGCGGCCTGACCCAGCGTGCGCTTGATGATGACCTGGGCGCGCAGGACCTGCTCGGCAATGCGCGAGGCGCTGGTCTGAAGGCGCGAGCGCGTGGTGTCCGGCCGGTCCAGCATGAGACGCAGGCTCTCGTTCGCCATCGAGATCGTGAAGAGAGGCTGGCGCAGTTCATGGGCCAGGGTCAGCGCCCTTTCGCCCAGATCCGCCATGCGGGCGCGCTCGGCCATGGCCTCGTGCCCCATTTCCTCGTGGGACACGCGCGGCTCGGGCGCATTCAAGAGCACCGCGCTGGCCCAATGCATGCCGCCCAGGTTGCCGCGCAGGATCACGGTCAAAGTGCTGCGCGGGCCGGTGCGAAGATCGGTCGTCACGTCCGAGCGGCCGCTCAGCGCGGCAAGGCGCAGGACATCCTCGGAATGGATCGCCAGGGCCTCGGGCTGCTCGCCCTCCCCGGCATTCTCGCGGCGGAACAGGATCGTCTTCGCGGCCGCATCCAGGCGCAGGTCGCTGACGACCCGCAGGCCGACATGCTCGCGCAAAGCCTCTATCAGGCCGCTCGCGGCGGCCGTATCATCGCCGATCCCCGTCACGCACCGACACCGTTGGCCAGCATCTTGCGGATCGTGCCGATCAGCGCCTGCGGCTGCACCGGCTTGGTCAGGAACGTGTAATGCGACGTGCCGGCCACCAGATCCTCGCGCATCTGGTCACCGGTGATGAAGACATATTCGAATTCCCGCGCGCCCAGCTTCGGGTGCTTGCGGACGCGGGATACGATGTCGAGCCCCGATTCGCGGTCCAGCCGCAAGTCGCAGGCGACCACGCTGACGGCCGGATGGCGCTCCAGCATGTCCACGGCTTCGGTGAGATTGGCGGCACCGACGCCGGGAATGCCGTGAAGCGACATCAGGGTCAGCAACTCTTCGACGATGGCCGAAAAATCATCGAGAACAAGTACCCTGGCCTGGTCGTCCCGCATCCGATCCCGTTCCTCCGTGTGACGTCCGCCACCAGCAGCCACTGGTGGATCGCCACTGGACATCGTTACTCCTATAAGCGCGGGACATTATCAATAAATGAAAGCGGGATGCACGAACTTTCACGTCAAGCCGTTCGAACGGCTTAAAAAAATGCCTGCAATCGAATTCAGAACTCGATTACGATTTTCACTTTCGCCGGTGCGACATTGAAGTGGGTCGCGATCTGATCGCGATATTGGGCCATGAGAAAGGCCAGGTTATCGGTGCGCGGCAGGCCGTCCAGTTCGTCGACCGTGGTGCCCAGCGCTTCGGCTATTCCCTTCAGGCGGGCATCCTGCGGACGGGCGCGACCGTGCTCCCAGGCCCAGACCGTCGGCTTGCTGACGCCGATCCGCTCGGCCAGTTCGCCCTGGCTGAAGCCGTTCTGCTTGCGCAGCCGCCGCAGGCGCCGGGCCAGCGATTCCTGCGCATCGTCATCGGTATCGGACGCGGCATCGGCAGCGTCCTCCTCTTCCGCTTCCTCGGCCGCGAGCGGCGCCGCGCGCAGCCGGGCCGCGCCCAGCACCGCCGCGGAGATCGGCGTCTCGAAACGGCAGCCGTAGAAGCTCTCGCTGTGCCACATCACCCGGGCGCGCACGCGTTCGTGTTCCGACAGGTCGATCTCGATCACATCGTCGACCGTCAGCTCGACGTCGCTTTCGACAAGCAGGCCGCCCTGGGAGAGGTTGTGCACCACCACGTCCGCCTCCTGCCCGTCGGCCCGTACCTGCGCATCGAGCAGGAGGCTGAAGCGCGGCAGGTTCGACCGCGCATCGCGCTCGAAACGGGCGGGCAGGCTCTGGTTGCCCCAGTTCATCGGGCCTCCTTCATCGGCATGCTCTCCTTGATCGGAATAGAGGGGCCGGGTCATGCGCAGCTGCGGATGCTGGAGTAGGCGGGACGGCCGCGCTGGATCGCCAGGGCCATGGCCTCGATCGGCGGGGCGCCGGCCGGCAGATCATCCAGCGTCTCCGCATGCGAACCGCCCAGCGCATCGAGCGCGCCGGCCACGAGAGCACCGCTCACGCGCGCTTCGCATTCGTCGAGCATGTCCAGCGCGATGCGCAGGAGTTCGCGGGCGTGCTGGACTTTGTCGTTCGTCATCTCGGCTTCCTTTCCAGTCTTTTCGTTGGATTATGGGTCATCAGAAAACGGGGCTCTGTGCCGCGAGCGGCCAGGACAGCGGCCTGAAACGGGCAGGTTCGGTCGCGACGGTTTCGAGGGCGGAAGGGGCGCTGGCCGTTCGTGCCCGCGGGATCCGGTCCTGAGCCGCCCGATCCGGCGCCGACCACACCCGCCGTGTGCCGACGCGGCCGAGCCGCGCACCGGCAATCCATTCCGCGCCCTCCTCCGCTGCCAGCCGGATCTGCGCCGGGGTTTCGGCCCCGGTGAGGATCACGGTGCGGCACAGCGTGCGCGCTTCCAGCGCCAGCCGGCCGACGCGCGCGCGGTTGCGCTCCGAAAGGAGGGCGGTGCGCAGAAAGGCGCTGTCCAGCTTGACCTGGTCGGGCCGCAGCACGGCAAGTTGCCGCACCGAAGCATGGCCCGAACCGAATCCGTAAAGACCGAGACCCACCCCCAGTTCGCGCAGGGTGTTGAGAAAAGTCAGCGTCCCCGGCCAGAACCGGCAGGCAGCGGACTCGGGGAATTCGAGCACGAGCCGCTCCGCCAGCTCGGGCCGGCGCTCCAGCCGCGCCAGAACGTCGGTCCAGGCCGCATCCGCGCCGCCAAGGTCGAAGGAGAGGCTCTGCGGCGAGATCGCGATGGACAAATGCGCGTGCGGATCAGCTTCGAGGGCGTCCAGCACCCGGAGCACCAGATTGCGATCCAGCAGGTGAGCCATGCCCAACCGCTCCAGCGCCGCATAGGCAGCGGTGCAGTCGAACTGCTCGCCCCGCTCCCCGGCATAGCGCAGCAGCGCCTCGTGCTGGAACAGGCGGTCCGGATGGCGCGGATCGAAGATCGGCCGCCACGCGAAGAAAGTTTCGCCCCGCGCGATCTGGCCGAGCAGCCGCTCCGCCCGCGCCATGTCGTCACGGTAGCGGGCGAGCATCTGGGCACTGGCCTCGTTCGCCAGGTGAAGGCTGGCCGTATGGCCGGGCGCGGCCAGTCGCTCCAGCCGGGCGCAGGCCGCGGCAAGCGCGGCCGAGAGGTCTTCGCCCAGGACGCCGGGCACCGGGTCGCTATGGCCGATCGAGACCGAGAGCAGGATGCGGCCCGCGCCATGGACCAGGGGGTCCAGGCAAAGCTGCATGCCAAGCGCCTCGATCTGGGCGCAGACGAAGTCCGGTTCGAGCATCGCCGCATGGGCCAGCAGGGTCATCCGGTCCCGCTCGGCCTTGTGGAAGCGGACGGGGTTGAGGTTCCGCTCGATCGCGCCGGCCAGGTGCGCCATCGCGGCGCGGAGTCCGTCCTCGCCGTGGATCGCGGCAATGGCCTCGGCATTGTCGAGACGTGCGACAAGCAGGGTGTTGCAGCAGCGGTTGGGCGGGCTGATCCTGGCGAGGTCGATCATCGGTCGGGTCCAAGAGCTTCGAGAGGGAAAGGCGGCCGGGGGAAAAGGACCGCCGGGAGGGGGAGAGCGGTTGGGCCCAGCCGGCGCGGGTGGGGGAGATCCCGCGCCGGGGGCCGGATCGGGTCAGCTACCCGACGCGCCGCCAAGCAGGCCGCCGAGCAGCGCGCCGCCTGCCGATGCCCCACCGGAAGCGCTGCCCGAGGCGCCCCCCGTGAGGCCGCCACCAAGGCCGCCGGTCAGCCCGCCGACCAGCGAGGACACCGCGCCCGTCACCGGCGCCAGCACCGAACCTGCCGCGCCGCTGCCCGTCGATCCCGGCGCCAGACCGCCGACGATGCCTTCGACAAGACCGGTCACCGGCGCCAGCGGCGAACCGCTCCCGCCTGCTCCGGCATTGCCGAGACTGCCGACCACGCCTTCAACAAGGCCCGTGACCGGCGCCAGCACCGATCCGGCGCCCGTGCCGGCGCCAAGGCCGCCCGTCACTTGCCCCAGCGTACCGCCCAGCGCGCCGTTCACCGTATCGAGGACCGGCGCGGTCACGGTGGCGACCGTGGCCGTAACCGGCGCGACGACCGGCGAGACACCGCCCGTCACCTGGTCCACCAGTCCGCCGACCTGCTCGCCCAGCAGGGCGCCGGCCAGGTTGCCGACCGGCGCCAGCCCGGCGGCCACGCCCTCGGTCGTCGTCGGCAGCGCCACGTCGACCACCTTGCCGTCGGAGAGCACATTGGCCGTCACCAGCTGGCCGGTGGTCAGGCCGGGATTTTCGGCCAGGACGTTCAGGCCCACCAGGGTATCGCCGTTGCTCGGCCCGGTGACGGGATTGTTGCCGAGGTCGACGCCGAGCAGCGGGCCGTCGAATGTCCGTGCCGGGCCGGAGCCATCGGCCCCCCCTGCACCGGCCAGGCTGCCGGTAACGCCGTCGACCAGCCCGCCGAGCTGCCCGGTGACGGGCGCCAGCACGCCGTTCTCACCGGCGATCGGCGCGAGCACGCCATTGACCGTGTCGAGTAGCGGGGAAGTGACGCTGCTCACCGCCGAAGTGACCGTGGCCACCGTTGGCGCGAGACCGTCGGTCACTTGCGTCACCGTACCGCCCACCTGGTCGCCCAGCAGGGCGCCGGCCAGCGTGCCCACCGGGGCGAGCGCCTGCTTGGTATCGTCCGCGGTGGTGGGAAGCGTGACCTGCACCACTTTGCCGTCGCCGGTGAGGACATCGACGGTCACGCCGCTCGTGTCGGTGGTCGCCTTGTCCGGATTCACGTTCACATTGACCAAGGTGCCCGATCCGCTCTGGCCTAGCAGATCGGTGCCGCCCACCGAGACACCGGCGGCCGGGCCGGTGAAGCTGGTGGTCGAGCCGCTGGGATCGGTCGGACCCGTGGGGCCGGTCGGGCCGGTGGGACCGCTGGGGTCGGTCGGACCCGTCGGGCCCGTCGGGCCGGAGGGGGTGCTCGGGCCGGAAGGCGTGCTGGGACCGCTGGGCGTGCTGGGGCTGGTCGGCCCGGAAGGGGTGCCGGCCTGGAAGTCCATTCCGCTCGTGCAGGCCGCTACCAGCAGCAGCGGGATCGTGGCCGTGCCCAGGAGGGCGTGTCGCTTGAACGAGGGGTAATGACGGGTCGGCATGGGTCTTCTCCAACGTGATCTCAGCCGCGATCGGCCTGTTGAAGAGATGATAGGTCGGCCCCGCCGAAGCACCGCGCCCAGAAGCAGCCGCCTCGGACCTGACCGCATCCGGGCGGGCCGGGAGAACGGAAAGTCGTTCGGGAACAAGCCGGAAAATTCGCGGAAGAGGTCTGCGCAAACACGCAAAGCACCGGAAATTCGCGCAAACCGAGGGAAAATCGGCGGCTTTGGAAGGGAGAGGGAGGAAACCGGGCCGCGGAAGTTGCCCTATGGTTAAGCACTCAGTCCGGTTCATTTTCGTTACGTTTCGATAGCCCCCGATAGGCCTGATCACGGTTTGCAGCGGCGGCCGTAACGGGGATCGAGCGACGGCTTGGGCGGCGGCTTGGGCGGCGGCTTGGGCGGCGGCTTGGGCGGCGGCTTGGGCGGCGGCTTGGGCGGCGGCTTGGGCGGCGGCTTGGGCGGCGGCTTGGGCGGCGGCTTGGGCGGCGGCTTGGGCGGCGGCTTGGGCGGCGGCTTGGGCGGCGGCTTGGGCGGCGGCTTGGGCGGCGGCTTGGGCGGCGGCTTGGGCGGCCAGAATCGAAGAGGCAGCCCCGTCGCCGGGACTGCCTCTTCTCCCCCACCCCCCTTCGGTCAGAAGGCGGGGGTCGTTCGCGTGCCCGGCCATGGGGTTGTGGGGCGCCGGGCACGCATGACGATCAGTTCGTGCGGCCGCCAAGCCCCCCGAGCAGCGAGCCTACGAGACCGGTGACCGGTGCGAGTGCGGAGCCCAGACCATTGGACGCCCCGGTCCCGGCTCCGGTGCCGGCACCCGTTGCCGCACCGGTGACACCGCCCACCAGCGCGTTGACCGCGCCTGTCACCGGAGCGAGCGGCGCCGTGCTTTCGGCCGCGCCGCCGGTCAGGCCGCCGACCACGCCTTGCACCACGCCGGTGACGGCGCCTGTTACCGGGGCCAGGGCGCCGCCCTGGTTCGTGCCGCTCAGCAAGGTGTCGACCGCGCCTGTCACGGGCGCGAGGGCGGCGCCTGCCCCCGTTCCGCTGCCCGTCAAGCCGCCGACGACGCCTTCGACAAGTCCGGTGACCGGCGCCAAAACGCCCCCGGCTCCGCCCGTCGCGCCGCCCGCCAGGCCGCCGACCAGCGAGTCGACCGCGCCGGTGACAGGGGCCAGCACCGCTGCCGCGCCGCCGTCACCCGATCCCAATCCTCCGGTCACGCCTCCCGTCACACCGCCGACAACGCCGCCAAGTGCGCTGTTGACGGTGCCCAGCAGAGGCGATGTCACGCTGTCCACGACGGCCGTCACCGGCGCCACCACTGGCGCAAGGCCGCTGGTCAACTGGTCGACCGCGCCGCCGGCCTGCTCGCCCAGCAGAGCACCGGCCAGGTTGCCGACAGGTGCAAGTCCGGCAGCGACGCCTTCCGCCGTAGTCGGCAGGCCCAGTTCCGCGATATTGCCATTGGACAGCACACTGGCCGTCACGAGCTGCCCCGTGGTCTGGCCCGCCCCTTCGGCGAGGACATTGAGGCCCACCAGAGTATCGCCGGTGCTCGCCCCGGTCAGGGCCGTGTTGCCCAGGTCGACACCCAGCAGCGGACCGTCATATGTCCGTGCCGGGCCGCCCGCACCGCCCAGCGAGCCGGTCAGTCCCTCGACGAGACCGCCGACCTGGCCGGTGACAGGGGCCAGCAATCCGGTCTCACCCAGCACGGGCGAGAGCACGCCGTTCACGGTATCGAGCAGCGGCGAGGCGACGCCGTCCACCGTGGAGGTCAGCGTGGCCACCGTCGGCGCCAGTCCGTTGGTGAGCTGCGTCACCGTGGTTCCGGCCTGATCGCCAAGCAGGGCCCCGGCCAACGCACCGACCGGCGCGAGCGCCTGCTGGGTCTGCGCCGCGGTGGTCGGCAGCGTTACCTGCACGGCCTTGCCGTCTCCAGTGAGCAAGTCGACGGCCAGGCCGGTGCTGCTGGTGGAGGCGGTATCCGGCGCGACATTGACGTCGATCAGCGTGCTCGAACCGCTCTGGCCGAGCAGGCTGCCACCGCCGACGTTCACGCCCGCAATCGGTCCGGTGAAGCTGGTGCTGCCGCTGGGATCCGTGGGCCCGGTCGGGCTCGTGGGTCCGGTGGGACCAGTCGGGCCGGTCGGTCCTGTCGGGCCTGCGGGGCCTGCGGGGCCGGTAGGACCAGTTGGACCGGTCGGACCGGCCGGCCCGGTAGGGCCTGCTGGACCAGTCGGGCTGGTTGGGCCGGTGGGGCCAGTTGGTCCAGTCGGACCGCTTGGGCCGTCGGGACCGGTGGGGCCAGCGGGACCGCTGGGGTCGGTTGGCCCGGTGGGTCCTGTGGGACCGGTCGGACCGGCCGGACCCGTCGGGCCGCTCGGATCAGTCGGACCGGTAGGGCCGCTCGGATTGGTAGGGCCTGTGGGGCCACTGGGATCGGAAGGGCCACTGGGATCGGAAGGGCCACTGGGATCGGAAGGGCCGCTGGGGCCGGATGGGCCAGTCGGGCCGGTGGGGCTGGTCGGGCCTGTGGGTCCGGTTGGACCGCTTGGGCCCGAGGGCGAGCCGCCACCGGCGCCGACGCGGAAGCCGACGCCATCGGCACAGGCGCCCAGGAGAAGAAGCGGGATAGCCGTCGCACAAAGCAGAAGGTGCCTGGCGGATCGGCGCGATTGTTGACGCGGCATCGTGTTAACCTCCATGAAAATGCCCACTGCGTCGGAGCCTAGGCACAGTTCGGAGGCGCTTCGCGGCCAGATGGAACCGGCCTGAAACTGCCGATCCCGGACTTGCGACAGTCCCGCATCGGGAATGAGCAAAGGTGCTATCGCGCACGGAAAATCGGGCCATTGCGGGGCTGGTGCCACGCAAAGACCACGCTCATCGTCGGATCGGAGGGGAAGGAAGCACGCAAGGCGCGCAAGTCGGCCAAACCGCCTGCCGAGCGGTTAGAACCGAAAAGACTATTGTTTGGAACAGGCTGCCGAAGACGGCGCCCGTCATGGCTGGAGAAAATCTGTCAGCCACGAATTCAACCGCCGCCACCTTCGAAGCCCCGCCGGTTAGCCGGCGAATCGGCTCAGCCAAAGACTGAAAGATTGGGAGAAATCCCGCCCGGCCAGAGGGGTGACGAAATACCTGGTCTCCCCCCGTCAGCGCCGACGAGTTGCCCTTCACCGCCGCGAACGGCCACGGAAGCCGCTATGGCCGGCTCGGTCAGGCGGCCGGCTCTGGCTCTACCGAGAGAAGGCGGCGGCTGTCGATCAGGGCGTCCCGCAAGGTAACGAGCAAGGCGTCGATGTCGGTTTCTTCGGAAACGAGCAGGTCCACGGCCAGCCCTTCCCTTCCGGCCCGGATGCGGCCCACGCGTGCATCGCCGAGAACCAGGGGCCGATCATTGCCGCGCCGGATGTCGCCTTCCTTGGCGGCGTCCTTCAGACGGGCAAGAACGGTGGCGGCCGGGATCATTCGCTCTCCCCCGGCGGCGAGGCGTTGCTGCTCTTCCCCGATCAGGCGTGCGCTGACCAGCAGGCGTTCCCGCTGTTCGGCACGGCGCAGCAGCGGCGTCAGCACTTCGGAGTGGCGCACCCGCAGTTCGTCACGCGTGGCGAAGGCATTGACGACTTCGTCCGGCATCTGCGCGAGGGACAGCAGGCGGCTCAACTGGCTGTTCGACAGGTTCAGCGCTTCGGCCATGCGCGATTGCACCCCGCCGTAGAACCTGTCGACCGCATTCTGATAGCTGCGGGCGCGGTCCAGCTCGGTGATGTCTTCCCGCTCGCGATTTTCGATATCCGCGAGGCGAAATGCTTCTTCGTCAGTGAGATCGACGATGAGCGCTGTCAGCCGAATCTCCGGCCGGCCATTGTGATTCAGCCAGTCCACCGAGAAGCGACGGCGGCTGCCGACCAGCAACTGATAGGGATGATCGGCGCCGGGTGCATTGTGGCGAACGAGCACGGGAATGCGATTTCCGTCTTCCTGCGCGATCGATTCGATCAGCGAGCGGCAGCTTTCCGCCGAGAGGCCGGGCACATCGCGCGGGTTGCCATCCCAGACGCTGCAATCGGAAGGGCGAATGGAAATCGCCGTGCGGGCCCTGCCGCTGCCCTGCGCAAATCCGGCAAGGCGCTGATCGAGCCGCGACAGCGCTTCACCGTCCACGCCCGCCGCTTCGGCCGGATGAGGTTCGTAGGACAAGGTCGTCAAAATGTCCCGTACAAACCCGCCCATGTCACTCTCCACAACCTCTGACCAAGCCCTTTTCATATCCGCGCTTTTCGCAAAGCGGGTGTTAAACAATGTTCGTATCGGCGGAGTTATGGCACCACTTCGGTGCGGTTACGGTCCCCTGCGCGGCTGCAGGCACTCTCGACGCCCGCCCCGTTGCCTTCGCCGCCCCGGATCAACGCCAGTTGGGGCCTTCGACCCAAGTGACAAGGCTGCGCCGTGTCCCTTCGATGACGGGCAATACGCGGTGCTGAAGGAAGGACGGAAAGATCAGCAGACTGCCACGCGGCGCGAATTGCTCGGCCGGGTTGGCGATCCCGAAGAACTCGAACGCACCGCCGTTGTAGTCGCTGGCGTTGGATAGCTGGACGACGACAGACAGCTTGCGCGCAAAGGGGCGGGTGGATTCGAGCCACACGTCCTGATGCCAATCGTAATGCCCTTTGTTCGTGGCGCGGTATTCCGTGAACTGAAGTTCGTAAGGCGCTTCGATCTCCACGCCGAAGTTCGTGCGGTTGGAGGGGCGGACGAAATCCATGACACGCGAAACAATGTCCTTCTCGCGCCCGGCGTCCAACCAGCGGACTGTCGAAGTGCGATGCCCAAGATCACTGCGCAAGTTGCCGGAGAACCCGATCGTTGCGTCCTGTTCCGCATATCCCTCGGCACGCTTGATGATGGCGTCGCACTCGGCATCGGTGAACGCACTGGTCCAGACTTCCCAAACATTCTTCATCGTCCGCCCCATTCCTTCGACGCGTGAATTTCATGATCCAGTGAAACGGCTCGCACGGAAAGCGCCGGGCGTTTTGCGTACACGCAAAAGCGCAAATCAGACCGTCCGATTGACGCTGAAGAAGAACCGCGCCTTTTTACTGTAGAACTCTGATGGAGACTTGACAGGTACTGCAATTTGTGCAGTCGCAGTCCAGCCCTTGACCGGCGTTACCCGTACCCCGGCACCTGCGGTCGCCAGCGAAAAGTCCTGAGCCGCCAGTCGGTAGGCTGGTCGCTCGTAGCTGTGCGCCAGCGCTCCATCGGTATAGGCAAAGACGGTCAGGCCGCGCGTGGCACCCGCTGGCTTGCCCGCGACGCGCCAGGACAGTTCCAGACTGCCTGCGGCTGCCTTGTCCGAGGTGATGATGCCGATGCGGTAAGCCATGCCCGCGCCCTCGCCGCCCAAGGGGAAGCGCTCGGTGGTCGGCAACCGGTCGCCGCTATATTGGCCGCGCAGCGTGGCCTTGACGGAGACGGCCTTGGTCAATTCCTTGATCGCCGTGAGCTGCACATTGGCCTTGCGGAACGAGGCATCGGAATAGCCCTCGATCGGCCGCGCGCCCAAGGCGTCCAGGCCCTGGCTCAGACTGGTGGAGATGGCATAGCCGCCGGTCTTGTCGATCGACGACCATACCGTGCCGAGCCGCAAAGCCCGCGTCTTGAAACCGCCGAACGCCGTATCGAGGAAGTAATTGGTGCTGTTCGTCCCGTCGAGCGAAAGGCTCAGGGAGAGATTGCGGCGATAGGAGCGGATCAGCGGGTGCGAGATGGCGATGCCGCCCTGCTTCGCTTCGCCGATGATGTTCAGGTCGCGCGTCTTGGTGCGGACATAGGCGTCGCTGACGCCCAGAGTGGTGCCGTTGGAGCCGATCGGCGTGGCGTGGCTCAGCGAGTAGAACTGGTAGCGATCCGGGTTGAACGGCAGGTTCCCCGAGAAGCGCGTGGTATCGCCTTCGCGCAGCACGCCGTTCACCGCGACCGAAAGCTGGGTCTGCACGCCCGTGGTGACATTGACGATGCCGTTGTTGTTGACGTTCAGCGTGACGTCCACTTGCTTGCGGTCCACCTTGAGGTCGAGCGCCAGCTCGCCGGGGGTCGGCGTCTGCTTCAGGCTGGCCTGCACGGTCTGGCCGGGAATGTCGCGCAGTAGGGAAATGGTGCGCTCGATGGTGGACTTGTGAGTCGGCGTCTCGCGCAGGAGGCGCTTCACTTGCGCGTCGATCAGGCGCGTCGGGGTGCTGCGCGTCTTGCCGTCCAGCGTGTAGCGGGTGATGCGCCCTTCCAGCACGCGGACCGTGAGCACGCCGCCGGTGGGCACTTGCTGCGGGATCGACACGGCGAAGAAGGCGATGTCGCTCTGCCCATAAGTAGTGCTGATGGCGTTGGCGATCTTCTGCAGGTTGTCCCGGTTCAACGGGGCGCCGATGAAAGCGGCGACGGCCTTGTCGAGCAGCGGCTTGGGCAGAGTGGAGCCTTCGTATCGCAGGCCGGTCAGCGCGACGCCGGCTCCGCCCGAAGGTGCCGCTGGCGTGGCGACCACGGGGGTTTGCGCCTGGGGCACTTGCGCCGGTGCCGGCACCCGCGGCACGTCGGGATCCTGCCGGTCCACACGGTCGCGGTCGATGATCGGGGCCTGCGGAGAGGGCGCGGCGATCTGCGCCTGCGCGGCCTGGAACGGCATCGACGGAAGCAAGAGGCCCGCCATCAGCAGGCCCAGCTTTCGCGCCAGCCTCCGGGACCGGCCTGGGGGTGAGGGAATTGCCGAAGCCGTCATGGTTCGTGATCGCCTGATGGTGTTTGCGGGGGTGAAGTGTCGGAAGAGCTTTCCCCGCAAGATGAAGAACATGGACTCGCCCGGCATCCCGAACTGGAGCCGGAGCGGCTGCTTCGAGGCGGTTATGCGGGTTTGTCGGCCGACGGTCGGGGCAGCCCCGTCGCCGAGGCTACGCAAAGCCGGCTTCAGGGCGCGGAAAACGGCAGGGCCGGCAGGAAATCGGTAACCATATCCGGATTTCCGCCGGGATTGGTCGTGGCGATGACGATCACCGGGATGAGTTCATTAACATCCTGATTTATAGCTATTATCTAAGATTATGAGGGCCGAAGAGAGCCCTAAAAACGACCTTGGACAGGTTACGCAAATCGCCGCCAGGTCGGCTCCAACCGCCTGTCGGCCGGGGAAAGGCCCGCAAGGCGCCGGAAAGCGGATATAGGTCGTTTCGGCTACAAATTAGCCCTTGGACGCAGGCGTTGCCCTGCCCGTTCGGCGCCGATCACCGCTCCTGCGGACATGCAAAGCCCATCGCCGCCCAGGAAATGATAAGCGATCCGTTCATCCCGCGGCGCTATAAGTATAGCAGCCAGTCGCCTCGCCGTCGGCGCTCCCCGGGCAACTACCGAGGGGCTCGACGATTTCAACGAGGTGAAGAGAGAATATCCGCAAAGCGGATTGGGAGAGAGCCATGACCCCGTCACCGGGCGAAACGTCATCCGCGGAGACGGTGCCTGTCGAAAGCCTGGCGGAGCGGGCCTATGTCGAACTCGTGCGCAGTCTCTACGAGACGATCGCGCAGGCGCTCTACATGCTCGTGATCTTTCTCGTCTGTTTCGTTCTCGTCTACCATTCCAGCGAGGACCGCGCGGTTCTGCTGGTCGGCTCGGCCGCGCTGCTCACCTGGATCGCCCGCATCGAGGTGGCCCGGCGCTTCCGGCAACGCGCCTTGACCGGGGTGATCGCCAAGGCCGAGGCGCGGCGGCTCGAAGTGGCTTTTGCCGTTCCCTATGTCGGCTTCGCGATCCTGCTGGGGACTTTCGGCGCGCGGGTCTTCGCCCTGCCGGACCCGCAGGCACACATGCTGGTGATCTGCACCGTCATGGGCTTCTGCGCGGGCGTGGTCACGGGCGTCGGGCGAAGGCCGGCCATCGCCAATCTCTCGATGCTGGCGGCGGCGGGACCGATCGTCGTCACGGCGGCCCTGCACGGCACACCTTTATATATAGGGACGGCCCTGATCACCGCGGCCTATCTGGTCGGCGGGATGCAGGCGCTGAAAATGCGCTTCGAGATCGTCAAGGCGGAGATCGGCAAGCGCCTGCTCTCGGTCTCGCTGGCCCGCAGCGACAGCCTGACCGCCCTGCCCAATCGCCTCGCCTTGCGCGAATACTTCGACGAGAACACGCGCCTCATCTCGTCTTCCGGGCTGATCGCGGTGCATTATCTGGACCTCAACGGCTTCAAGCCGGTGAACGACGATTACGGCCACAGCATCGGCGACATGTTGCTCGCCCTCGTGGCGGACCGGCTGCGCGGGGCGATCCGCAGCGGAGATATCGTCGCCCGCCTGGGCGGAGACGAATTCGCCGTGCTCCAATATGGCCTTCATCGCGGCGAGGAAGCGGAGTTCCTGGCGCAAAGGCTGGTGGCGGCGATCGCCCAGCCCTTCCTGGTGGGCGATCTGACGCTGGCGATCACCGCGTCCATCGGCACTGTCGTGACCAGCAACGGCAGGGAGGATCTGACCGTCTTGCTCGACGAGGCGGACGCCCGGCTCTACCTCGCCAAGCGGGGGCGCTTGGAAAGAGTCGCAGGCAAGACCATCAATGGCGCGGACTGGTAGCGGCGTGCGAATCACCTTGTGACACCGCGCGGTACGTGACTGCGGCCGGCAATTGAATCCTTCCGCCGCTTCGTGGTTTATTGCCGAGACCTTTGCCTCATGGCCGCACTGATCGGACGCAACGCCCCAGAAACCCACAGATAGTCATGCTTTCCCGGATTTTTGCGCTCGACTGAACATCGCCCCAGGCATATACCTGCAAACTCGTTCAAAAGTATTTTGCAGGCGGGACATGCATTCACAAGTCGACCGTATCTCGGAAATGGCGCAAGCCGGAGAGAAGATGATCGAACGGCTGCGGCGCAAGGCCTTCTTGCCCGAAAGCCGCAAGGGCCTCAACGTTCGTTTCGGCATTGCCGAGGCCGCGACACTGCTCGGCTGCTCCACCAACCGGATTCGCATGGCCGAGGACGACGGGCGCCTGCCGCCGCCGCCCGCCGCCGGCAACGGTCGCCGCTTGGGCTATACGGTGGAGGAAATGCTCCACATGCGTGAAGTTCTGGGCGCCTCCCCTGCCCGCGCGCCGCTCGATGTTCCGGCGATGATCGCTGTGCAGAACTTCAAGGGCGGCGTCGGCAAGTCAACGGTCACAACGCACCTTGCGCACTATTTCGCGGTGCAGGGCTACCGTGTGCTCGTCGTCGATTGCGACAGCCAGGCCACCACGACCACGCTGTTCGGCTTCAACCCGCACTTCAACATCACGCGGGAAGAGACGCTCTACCCCTACCTCTCGATCGACCCCACTCAGGCCGACCTGCTCTACGCGGTCAAGCGGACGCCTTGGCCCAATGTCGACCTGATCCCTTCGAACCTCGAACTCTTCGACGTCGAATATGAACTCGCCGCGGCGGGTGCGGATGGTCAGTCGGTGTTGGCCGCACGCTTCCGCAAGCTGAAGCAGGGCCTGATGGATCTGGCGCGCGAATATGACGTGGTGATCCTCGATCCGCCGCCGGCGCTGGGCACGATCTCGCTCGCGGTGATGCAGGCCGCCAATGCGCTGCTCGTGCCGCTGGCCGCCACCACGCCCGACTTCTGTTCGACGGTGCAGTTCCTCTCGATGATGGACCAGGTGCTCGAACAGCTGGTGGGCGCGGGCATCTCGGTGGACTATTCCTTCGTCCGCCTGATCTGCTCGAAGTTCGACGGCAACGATCCCAGCCACGAGATGGTCCGCTCCATCATGGAGCAGACGTTCGGCCCGGCCCTGCTGCCGGTGCCGATCCTGGAAAGTGCCGAGATCAGCCATGCCGCCTTGCGCATGATGACCGTCTACGAGCTGGAAAAGGCCATCGGCACACCGCGGACGCACAAGCGCTGCAAGGCCAATCTCGACGAGGCCCTGGGCCAGATCGAACAACTGGTACGCACCGGATGGGGCCGCTCGCAGCGGGTGGACGAGGACTTGCTGGTCAATGGCTAAGCTCCTCGCAACGGACGAAAAAACGTTTTCCTACAAGGATTTTGTTCGTCATATGTTCCGGCGCGATTCTCGCCCTTCTTCTCGCCAGCTATCTTTGAGGTAAGCCATGGCCCGCAAGCAATCCGACTATCTCGCCGCCCTGCTTTCCGACGACGACCTGAACCTGGATGACGACATGGCGCCCGCCGCCAATGTCGCGGCCGAGGACGGCTCGTTCCCTGCGCAATCGGCCTTGTCCGCATCCGGGCAGGTATCCGGGCACACAGGCGGCCTGGAAGGCAGGCCCCGCACCGAAAGGACGCGCGGCACCACTCTGCTGGGGCGCGAGAGCGCCCTCGCCCGTGTCGCCACCGGCGAAGTGCGGCAGGTCACCCAGCTGCTGCTCGATCCGGCACGCGTGCGGATCTGGCCGGGCAATGCCCGTTCCTATGCCCACCTCTCGGAAGAGTCCTGCCAGGAACTGATCGATTCGATCATCGCCGAAGGGGGACAGAAAGTCCCTGCCGTCGTGCGCCGGGTCGAAGGCGATGCCGATCACGACTACGAAGTGATCGCCGGCACCCGCCGCCACTGGTCGATCTCCTGGCTGCGCGGCCATTCCTATCCGGACATGCAGTTCGTGGCGCAAGTCGCCCAACTGGATGACGAAGCCGCTTTCCGCCTGGCCGACCTCGAAAACCGCGCACGCAAGGACGTTTCGGATCTCGAACGGGCCCGCAATTACGCCCAGGCCCTGCGCGACCACTACGGCAACCACATGACCCGCATGGCCGAACGGCTGAAGCTCTCCAAGGGCTGGCTGTCGAAGATGCTCAAGGTCGCCGCCATTCCCGACGCGGTGCTCTCGGCTTTCGCTTCGCCGGCCGACGTGCAGCTCAAGCCCGCCTATCCGCTGGCCCAGTTGCTCGACGATAAGGACAAGGCCGCCGCCGTGCGCAAGGAAGCGGCGCGCCTCGCGCGTGAGCAGGCCGGTCGCCGCGCCGATGGACGCCCTACCCTTCCCGCCGCGGACGTTCTCAAGGCCCTGCTCTCGGCGCCCGACGCCGAGCGGGTGAAGCCGGATCCGATGGTCATCGTATCGCGCCATGGCCGTACGATGGCCTCGGTGCAGACCAGCAACCGCCAGGGCGTGACGCTCCGCCTCCACGCGGGTTCGGGCGCAAGCCGCGACGAAGTGGTCAATGCCGTGCGCAACCTGCTCATCCAGCTCGATGGCGAGGGACGCGGGCTGCAGACATGACACCGGGAGGGAAGAAGGCGGCCTGGCTTTTCGAGAACGTCGAAACGCCCCCCTCTTCCCTCCATTGCCGGAAGACGGATCGAAAAGCAGGGGCGCCACCCCTGCTTTTTTCATGTCTGCACCCGCTGCGCTTTCGGTGTTTCCCCGGGGAAACACCCCCTGCCCCCGCCCCCGGCTCGCAGCCGAGGAGCCATCGCCGATCCGGACTCGCTCACAGGCCGCCGCACAGGCGCCCGAAACCACGCACAAGTTCTGCACAAGCAAGCGTTCCGGCCATTTGCCCAGCCCCCCGCGCGCCGCCATTATGCCGGGAATCACCCGAATCCGCCGATTCTTGTTTCCCCGGGGAAACAGGGAAACGCCGTGTCCGGGTCAACCTGTGTCCACCGTCCTGACTTCGGAATGAGATAATGAGTCGCCCACGCAAAGAGACGGCCTCTGAACAGTTCGACCTGTTCCTTCCGTATATCGCGGACCTGCCGATGCGCGACCAGCGCGAGATGATGGAGCGTCCCTTCTTCAGCCTCGCCAAGTCCAAGCGCGTCAAGCCGATCGATTACACCAGCCCCGACAGCAAGCTCTGGGTCCACGTCTCGGCCAACCCGGACTACGGCATGGCCACGATCTGGGATGCCGACATCCTGATCTACTGCGCCAGCATGCTCGCTGACATGGCGCGCCGCGGCGTCAACGATGTGCCGCGCAAGCTGCACCTCATGCCTTATGACCTGCTGCGTGCCATTGGCCGGCCGACCACGGGCCGCGCCTACGAACTGCTCAGCCAGGCACTCGATCGGCTCGTGGCTACGACGATCAAGACCAACATCCGTGCCGAGAACCGCCGCGAGGCGACCTTCTCCTGGCTCGATGGCTGGACCCAGCTTGTGGACGAGCGCACCGAACGCTCGCGCGGCATGACCATCGAACTGTCGAACTGGTTCTGGGAAGGCGTGATGATGAAGGGCGGCGTGCTCTCCATCGATCGGGCCTATTTCGACATCACCGGCGGCCGCGAACGCTGGCTCTACAAAGTCGCACGCAAGCACGCCGGCGGCGCGGGCGAGGGCGGCTTTGCGATTTCCATGCCGGTGCTCTTCGAGAAGTCCGGCGCGGAAGGGCAATACCGCCGCTTCAAGTTCGAGATGCTGAAGCTGGTCGAGAAAGACGACCTCCCCGGCTACGCGCTGTCGCTGGAAACCGCGCGCGACGGTGAGCCGATGATCCGCATGCGCCGCGTCGACGGCAAGGGCGGCGCGGAAAAAGGATTGCCTGCCAGTCCCGCCGCGAACGAGGACGAAATGGAACAGGCCATCGATCGCGCCTTCGCCACCCCCCGCGCGCCCCTGCCCACCGACGCGGCCACGCCTCCCAAGGCCCCTGCCCGTCCCCGCAAGGTCTCCGCGACAGCTGCCGCCCGCACCGCCGTTTCCCCGGGGAAACCGGCCGCATCCCCTGCCGTCTCGGCAACGTCTCCGGCCGCCCGCCCGGGCGCGCCGAATGAACCCGTGGTCGACGCCAGCCAGCTCATCCGCCGCACCGTCATCGGCCTGTCGGAAGCCGCAACGCGCGGTTTCATGACCGACGAGACCATCGACCACTTGCGCCGCACGTGCCCGGGCTGGGACCTCCACGCCCTGCATGCGGAGTTCGAACGCTGGATCGCCGCCTCTCCCGACCGCACCCCCGCCGACTGGCAGCGCGCCTTCGTGGGCTGGGTCAAGCGCCACCACGAAAAGCACGGTCGCAACTTGCGGGGCTGACCGCTCCCCGATCCTGCCGCAGACCTCAGAACGAAGGCCCCGAAGCGACAACCGCTTCGGGGCCTTTCTCTTTGCCCATTCCGGCACCAGCTCTGGCCCAGCATCGCTGCGCGCTCCCCGTCTCTGCGTCCCGGACACGCCCTATTCGGCAAGACGCGGATGTGGCGGCAGGCGCCCCTCCTTCATTTCGACGCCAACCGCGATTGCTCTCAAGTTGAGGGAAGGCGATGAAGCGGCCCGAGGACCTCTCGCGGTGGGGAAAGGAAACTCCAGATTCCCAGTCGCACATAGGCCCGTTTGCGCAGGTGATCCTGACGACCGCAAGCGCCCGTTCTTAACGCGTCCCCTCTTCTCGCGTCTGTCTCTGGTCGTTCGCCGGTCGGGCCGTTCCCGAAGTGTCGCGTCTGGAGGTGAAGCGAAGCGGCAACGCGACGAAGGCTGGCGCGAGAGCGGCGCGATTGAACCTTTCCACACCGACCCCTTTGGAAAGTGATTCAAATATCCGACGGAAATTCAGGCCTTCGACACACCGGGAACGCCTAAACCGCATGTTTCGACCCTTCGGGAACAGCACGTCGACCTTTCAGGAACACGCGTTCGACCTTTCGGGAACAGGTCCTACGACACTTCGGGAACGAAGCAACGACACTTCGGGAATGGCCCGAAAATGCGAATCGCGGGACTCGCGGCGCTGCAGCGCAGATCCCGGCGGTCTAACTTCTTCTAACAGAATCCCTCTAAACACCTTTCTAACCGCTCCGCACGAAGTTTGCCTTTTGGGAGAAATGGGGGAGGGGGCTGCGCCGGGTTGAAAAGGGGTGCCAAGAGTGCGGGCCTTTCCCTCCGCTGCCTCGCGTCCAAAGCCACTCCGGATGAATCCGCAAGGCAGCCGCGTTCGCTGGCCGCGGAAACCCCAGTTGAATCAATTTCCGAACCTTGAGGCGCATATTGATTCAAACCGCAGCACCCGAGGTCCGGTCTCACGTCTGGCATGTCAAATTTTTGCCCTGAGAAGCCCGTAGAGCGCTTTCAGGTCCCTGGTGGGCCCTTACCCTGCCCCGGGCCTGTTTCAGCGCTCTACGAAGGCCGCTCTCAGGGCGCTGGAAAACCGCGATTTTCCGCGAAAATTCGTGCGAAGGCCGTTGAAATCGGTCCGGAGGGCTGTTTTTCGCCCCGGTCCTCCAGAATTCGGCCCAGGTCAGGTGAACCTGCAACCCCGCCGGCAAACTCGTCACCCTCGCGCGAAGAGGCAAGGCGGACAACCCGGGTCATCTCTTCTGGGCTGTGACCGTTTGCCTTGCGCCGCGTCTGGATCGGCAGAGGCCGTTAAGCCGGCGCCCTCCAGACGAAAGGTGGCGATTGCAAAGAGCGCCGCCGTCGACCGAGGGCATAGTCACTCGTCGGCGTCAATCGCCGTCATCTCTGGCGGCCGTGCGCTTCAGCAGGTCCTCGATGGCGCGCATGGAGGCTTCGTAATCGTCGATGGCCTCGCGCGAGGGGGTGAACTTCTCCTGCGCCGGTGGCGGTGCGGGCGCTTCGGGTTCCCAGGGCAGGTAGGCGTGGACGCGCGCGGCGTTGCGCGAAACATGGGTCTCGATGAGGCCGGCTTCGCTCAAGGTGGTGGTGAGGACGCGCACGCCGGGGCGCGAGACGCCGATCAGGGCTTCGATCTGCGCGCCGCGCAGCGGGCCGAACCCGGCGAGATAGCCGGCCAGTTCCCGCGCGCGGCCGGAACTGCGACGGTCGTGCAAGCCTGCCGAGATGCGCGCGCCGTCGCGTTCGGCTTCGGTCAGCCAGCGATCGATCCGCGAAAAGGCGCCGTGCAGGGCGGCTATCGCCTCCTGGGCAACATCGGGGTCATCGCCATCGGGAAGTCCCGCGGGTAGCACCACGAGGCCCGGTAGAGGCAGCGCGGCAGGGAGCCCGTGACGCGGCGAGAGGTAGCGCCCGGCGAGGATGTCCAACGCCCAGCCTGCATGGCCGGTAGGGCGCTGTTCCATGGCCATGCCGCGAACCAGAGCGAGGCTGGGCATCTGGCGGGCGAAGTGCGGCGAGCGGGCCGCGGCAGCGAACAGGCGGGCGGCCGCATGAAAGGGGAGGGCGTCCTCCGGGCCGTCGATGGCGGCGATCAGCGCGTGCGCCGCCTGGACCGCGGTATGGGCGTCCTCGTGCTCGGTTCCGAGGTGGACGTCGCTGGGGGCGAGGAAGGCCCGCAGAAGGGCTTCGGCGGCCAGGGCGAGGGGAGGCCAGGGATTGTGCCGGAATTCGGTTAGAATGGCTTGGCAGAGGGCCTTGGGAGGGCGTAAACTGGCGGGCGAGCCCTCCGAAAGCGTGTCCAGCCCGGCAAACCAGGTGAAGAAACGGCTTTCGGTGAATTCGTGGCCTTCCTGTCGAAGCGCGGTCAGGAGGCTTTCGCGGATCGACCGGGCGGCCAGAACCGGCAGGGCGGCGTCACTGGCCCGCGAAATGCCGATCTGGGTGCGGCCCAGGAGCAGGGCGCAGAGCGTGATCGGGGCGGGTTCCAGGGGGTGTGATGGATCCGGCTGCATAAAACGCCCTTGAAACAACGGACTGCACCAAGTGAAACTTAAATCAAGTTAGCTTTGCACCTGCTGGTGTCAAGATTTGCTTCACTATCGATAATCGAAACGTGGTATAGTCAAGGTGCGGAAGGCAGGCGCGATCCTCGGGCGCGCAGCGGTCGGACGCGCCGTTAACTGCGGTAAGGAAGCGGCGCTCGATGCCGCTCGCGACCTTGCCGATAGTCTCGCTGGCGGCGGAATTCCGCCCTTTTTTGGGGACACCTAGAAGGAGTGTGGGTGCCATTACAGCGGACGGGCGAGGTGAGCGGGTTGTAGCGATGGAAGAGGGCGGGCTGAACTCGGGCGCTCGCCCGATGGAGGAGCATGACTTGCATCAGGCCGGCAAAGGCGATCGCGCCGCCATTCGTGCCGCTGGAATGTCGGCGGCGGGCAGTGGGGAGAACGATCCGATCGTCACCGTCCATGCGGCGGGAAAGCAGTCTCTGCCCCAGCGCCGGGCTGGTGGCGCCATCGATCGCAATGCTCAGCTCCTGGCGCTTGTCGGCAGTCTGTTGGCATCGGACCACGCCCTGGATGCTGCGGCTTTCCGCGCTGCCATCGCTCCCCGGGCCGCGGCGAGCGTGAAGGCGCTGGCGAGCGATCTTGACGATTACGCCACCTTTTGCCGGGAACGGCGCCTGACCGGGCTTCCGGCCAGCGAGGCGCGTCTGGTGCGTTATATCGAGGACTGCGAAGCACGGGGGCTCAAGCCCGCCACGGCAGCGCGGCGGTTGGCCTCGCTGGGGGCGGTTCACGAGATGCTGGGATGCGCCAATCCCGCGCTGGCCGACAGGGTGCGCGGTACCTTGCTGGCGATGAAAGGGCGCGCCAAGGCCGGACAACGGCAGTTGGCCGCGCTCCGTTCCGGCGACGGCGGCGAGGGGGCGGCGCAGGACAGGGCGATCACGCTGGCGGTGCTCTTGGCGGCCTGCGAGGCCGATCCGCCGGGCTTGAGGGATGCAGCGCTGCTGTCTCTGGCCAGCGATTGCGGGCTGCGGGTTTCCCAACTCGTCGCCTTGACCCTGAGCGATCTTACGCTGGAGGCGGAGGAATTGCGGATTCCGCCCCGGAAAAGCAGTGAGACGGTGCGCGTGGTTCCACTGCCGGGCGATACCTTGCGGCGGCTCCGTGCCTGGATCGCGGCAGCGGATCTGCGCGAGGGCCCGCTGTTTCGCCGGGTGGCGGTGCGGCGGGTCAAGGCGCGCAGCGGCGCCGATGCCGTGCCGCTGCGCAAGCTGGCGTGGAACCACCGGCAGGGCGAGGGCCGTCTTGGCGCCCGCACGGCGCGGCCCGCGCGCGTCGATTATGCCATCGGCGAGCAGGCGCTGACGGCAGCGGCGGTGCGCGCGATCGTCAAGGGGAGGGCCCGCCGCGCGGCGGAGCGGGGGCTGGTGGCATTGGACGGTGCCGCACTGGAAGCGGCGATAGCGCGCCTGAGCGGCGGATCGATGCGGCTCGGCTTTCGCGAGGACCGCTCGGCCGAAGTGGAGCAGACGCGATGAGCGATCCTGCGTCCTGAAGCTTGAACCCTGCGTTACTTCGCCGCGTGTTGGAAGGCTCCAACCGGGCTGGCGATGATCCCGAGGATACCGGGCTGGCGAAACTCGGACGCCGCCATGGGCGCGATCCGCGAATTCGCGTCATCCACTCCGCTGTTCCGCAGCCCGTCATCCCCGCCGAGAGGCGGTGTGGCGCGCGGAAGAGGCCATTTCCAGCGGTTACAGGCACGGTGAATTGATCCGCTTCTCCGACATTTACCCCAACCAATAGGGGGAATCCCCGATGTCCTGCGGGGCGGGCGGATCGTACCAAGCGAGTCGGGTGGGCAGCGAGGTTTTATGCACCGATCTGCACGCATTCGTTCGAACATGCTCCGGACCACGTCGCTGGGGCGGCTCCCCGCGGCAGGGCTTCGGCCTGTCCTGGGGCCCGTCCTGCGGCCCATGCTCCTGCCGCTGCTGGCTCCGGCGCTGCTGCTCTCCGCACCGGCCCTGGCCGAGGCGCCGGGGCTGCCGACGGGCGGGGTGTTCACGGGCGGATCGGGCACAATCTCCGTCGCCGGCGCGACGATGACGATCACTCAGGGCTCCAACCGGGCGGTGATCGACTGGGGCGACTTTTCCATCGGCACCGACCGCAAGGTCCGCATCGACAATGCCGCGGGCGCCACGCTCAACCGGGTGATGGGCGGGCAACTCTCGCGCATAGACGGCACACTTTCGGCCAGCGGCTCGGTCTACCTGATGAACCCGGCCGGGATGATCGTGGGACCGGGCGGCAAAGTGCTGACGGGCGGCAGTTTCGTCGGCTCCACGCGGGCGATCGATCCGGCGGCCTTCATGGCGGGCGGATCGCTGCGCGCGCGCGGGACTTCGGCCGGGGGGATCGAGAACCAGGGCACCATTACCGCGGGCGTCGGTCAGGACGGGGGCGAGGGCAGCGTGGTCCTCATCGCCCGCTCGGTGACCAACAGCGGCCTTATTACCGCGGCGAACGGGCGCGTGACGCTGGCTGCGGCCGACGACGTGCTGCTGGCGACCACCGATGGCAAGGCGGACGGGATTTACGTCTCCTACGCAGCCGGGACCGGCACGGGCGGCGACGTGACCCAGACCGGCCGGATCGAGGCGGCTGCGGCCGCGCTCAAGGCGGCGAACGGCAATGTCTTCGCGCTGGCGGGCAACCGCGAGGGCCTGGTCCAGGCCACCGGCACGGCCACGATCGACGGCGAGCTGTGGCTGACAGCGCCTTCAGGCACGGTGGTGGTGGACGGAACGCTGGCGGCCAGGGCGGCCGACGGCAGCGGCGGCACGATCAGCGTCAATGGACAGCAGGTGCAGATCGCGGCGGGCGCGCTTATCGACGCCTCGGGAACGCGCGGCGGCGAAGTGCTGGTGGGCACGGCCGCCTTCGCGAGTGGGAAGGATATCGCCCAGGTCACCCGGATCGAAAGCGGCGCGGAGATCCGCGCAGACGGCACCGAAGGCGGGGGCGCGGGCGGGGGCAGGGTGGAGACATCCGGGCGCGCATTCACGCTTGGCGCGGCGACGATCCTGGCGGGTCGCGGCGGGCAATGGCTGCTCGATCCCGACGACATCGTGATCGATACGGCGGCGGCGACCACGATCGTCACCTCGCTCAATGCCGGAAGCGACGTCACGCAGCAGACGACGGCGGGCGGCACCGGGGGCAGCGGCAACATCACCGTGGCCGCTCCGGTGATCTGGACCGGCACGGGCGGCCTGACGCTCGACGCGCTCAATGACATCGCGGTCGACCAGCCCATTTCCGGCGGCGGCTCGGTCACGCTCACCGCCGGCAATGCGCTTGGCGTCAACGCAGCCGTCACCGCCACTGCCGTGACGGCCAGCGCGGCCGGAGCCACCACCCTTTCGGCCGCAGGGCAGCTTGCCGCGACAACCGGGAACGTGACGCTGACCACGGGCAGCTTCATCAACCAGGCCGGTGCGGGCGCGCTTTCGGCGGGTGGGAACTGGCTTGTCTATTCGGGCGACCCGGCCGCCGACAGCACGGGCGGCCTGATACCGGACTTCTATCAATATGCCGCGCCCGCCGGCACGGCTCCGGCAGCAGGCGGCAATGGGCTGCTTTATGCCGCCGCGCCGAGCGTGAGCTTCACGCTGGGGCCGGTAGTGAAGGATTACGACGGCACCACCACTGCCTTCCTCGATGATGGCAACGTCACCGTCACCGGCCTCATCAATAGCGACGACTGGACGCTGGACGGCACATATGCGGACAAGAACGCCGCCACCGGCATTGCCGTTACCGCCACCAATTTCGAAGCGACCCACGGCGGCATTCCCGTCTTCGGCTATGCCGTGGCAACGCCCAGCGTCACGGCCGCAACGGGCACGATCAACCGCATGGCGCTGACCGCGGCGATCATCGGCAATCCCACCAAGACCTACAACGCCACGACGGCGGTTTCTCTCACTTCGGCCAATTTCCAGCTGACCGGGGTGGCGGCCGGAGAGTCCATCGCCGTCGGCGCCGCCGCCACGGCGGCCTACGATGCGCCCGATGCCGGTGCGCGCACCGTGAATGCCACCTTCGCGGCGCCCAACTTCACCGCCGGGGTAGGGACCAGCCTGTCGAACTACATCCTGCCCACCATCGGCACCGGCGCGGGGCAGATCGACCCGGCCTCGCTGATCGTCAGCGGCATCGTGGCGGACGACAAGGTCTACGACAGCACCACGGCGGCCGTGCTGAACACCGGCTCCGCCACGATCTTCGGCGTGGTGGGCAGCGATGACGTGACGCTGGACTTCTCCGGTTCGAGCGGGGTCTTTGCGAGCAAGAACGTGGGCAATGCGATCGCAGTGACGGCCACCGGCGTCGTGCTGAGCGGCGCGGACGCGGGGAACTACGTGGTGGCGCAGCCGAGCGGGCTGGCTGCCAACATCACTCGCGCCGCGCTGGTGGTGTCCGGGCTCACCGCCAACGACAAAGTCTACGACGGCACGCTGTTCGGCAGCGTCAACACGGGCGGCCTCCAGGTTTCCGGCCTCTTCGCGGGGGACGACATCATCCCCGTCGCCGGTCCGGGCGCGCAGATCACTTTCGCCACCAAGAACGTCGGCACGGGCATTCCGGTGACGATCGACGGCCTCAGCCTGAGCGGGGCCGATGCGGGCAATTACGACCTCAGCTTCTCGTCCACGCTAAGCGCCGCGATCACGCCGCGTCCGCTGTCGGTAACCGGCAGCGGCATGCCGACCAAGGTTTACGACGGGTCGACCTCTGCCATCGTGACATCCTCGCAAGTGGCGCTGGGCAATCTCGTTTCCGGCGAATCCATCACGCTGAATCAGGCCTCCGCGCTGGACTATGCCTCTAAGAACGTCGGCATCTGGGACATCGCCGTCTCGCTCAGTCCGTCGGACTACGTGGCAGGGCCGAATACCCTGCTGTCGAACTACAGCCTCCCCACGGTGGGTGCGATCCAGGGCGAGATCACTCCCGCGCCCTTGAACATCACCATCATCGGCAATCCCACCAAGACCTACGACGGCAATGCCAATGCCTCTCTGGGGCCATCGAACTTCCAGGTGGACGGCTGGGTCACCGGGGAAGGCGGGACAGTCACGCAGAGCCAGGGCACCTATTCCTCGTCCAACGCGGGGATCTGGACGGTTTCGGCCAATCTCGACGCCAGCAATTTCACCACCGATCCCGGCACATTACTGTCGAACTACATCATCCCTTCGCCGGTTACCGGCCTTGGCACCATCGTGCGGCGCAACCTTGGCCCGGGCGTGATCGTCGTCGACATCACCGGCAATCCCACCAAGGTCTACGACGGCAATACCATCGCCACGCTGACCCCCGCCGACTACACGCTGAGCGGCTTCATCGCCGGCGAAGGGGCCACGATCACCCAGACGGTGGGCGAATATGGCAGTGCCAATGCCGGGCCGCAGGCGGTGACCGTGCAGCTTGCGCCGACCGACTTCGATCCCTTCGCCAACACCAACCTCGCCAACTATACCCTGCCCACCGAGGCCACCGGCATCGGCACGATCCTGCGTGCGCCGCTGACGGCCAGCGTGATCGGCAACCCCACGCGCGTCTACAACGGCACCACGCGGATCGGGCTTACCTCCGGCAACTTCGCGATTTCCGGCCTCGTCAGCGGGGAGAGCATTTCCGTGCTGTCCCGCGTGGGCAATTATGACAGCCGCAACGCCGGTGCGCGCTCGATCCTGGTTGCACTGGCTTCGGCATCGGAGTTCGTGGCCGGGCCGAACACGCTGCTGACCAACTATGCCCTGCCCACCGAGGCGGTGGGCCCCGGCACGATCACGCCCGCGCCGCTGAACGTGCTGGGCATCAGCGCCCAGAACAAGGTCTATGACCAGACGACGCTGGCGCAGCTGGCCGGCACGGCGACGCTCTACGGGCTGGTTACCGGCGATGACGTCACGCTGGACCCATCGGCCTCCACCGGCACGTTCGCCACGGCCAATGTCGGCAACGGCATCGCGGTGACGGCCTCGGGCTACACGGTGGCCGGGGCGGACGTGGGCAATTACACCCTGTTCCAGCCCAGCGGCCTGGTGGCCAATATCACCCCGCGCGGGCTGACCATTGCCAACCTCACCGCGCTCGACAAGTTCTACGACGGCACCACCGCCGCCACGCTCTCGGGCGCGGCGACGCTCTCGGGCGTGTTGGCGGGGGACGACGTGGCGCTGGACGGCGGCAGTTCCTCGGCGGCCTTCCTCCAGTCCAACGTCGGCACGGACTTGCGCGTCAACGTGGGCGGATACGGCATCTCGGGCGCGCAGGCGGGGAATTACACGCTTTCGCAGCCTTCGGGGCTGACGGCGGACATCAATCCGCTGGCGCTGACCGGGAGCATCGTCGGCAATCCGACCAAGACTTACGACGGCACCACCCAGGTCTCGCTGACCGCCGCCAACTATGCGCTTTCGGGCTTCATCACCGGAGAGGGCGGCACGATCGCGCAGTCCGCGGGGGCCGCTTACGACAGTGCCAACGCGGGCGCCCGCACCGTCACCGCCACGCTGGTGGTGTCGGACTTCAGGGCCAATGCCGGTACGCTGCTGTCCAACTATGTCCTGCCCACCAGCATTTCCGGCCCCGGCACGATCACCCAGGCGGCGCTGAGCGCGATCATCATCGGCAATCCCACCAAGGTCTACGACGCCACCACGGCCGCCACGCTGACCACCGCCAATTACAGCCTCAGCGGCTTCGTGGCGGGCGAGAGCGCGGACGTGACGCAGGCTCTGGGCTCTTACGACAGCAAGAACGTCGGCGCGCGGGTGGTCACGGCCACGCTGGGCGCGGGCGACTTCACCGCCGGGGCAGGCACCCAGCTTGCCAACTACATCCTGCCGGTTTCCGCCTCCGGTGCGGGGACGATCACGCCGGCCAGCCTGCAGGTGGTGGGCATTTCCGCGCTGGACAAAGTCTATGACGGCACCACGCTGGCCGGGCTGGACAGTTCGCTGGGCTCGCTGACGGGCATTCTCGGCAGCGATGTCGTGACGCTGGTTTCCAGCGGGGCAAGCGGGCAGTTCGCCACCAAGAACGTGGGCGTCGACATTCCGGTCACGGCCACCGGCTACACCGCCGCCGGGACCGATGCGGCGAACTACATCGTGCTGCAACCTGTGGGCCTTGCGGCGGACATCACCGAAGCGACGATCCAGCTTGCCTCCGTCACGCGGGTCTACGATGCCACGACCGGCCTTCCCACCGTGGGCAGCGCCTACACGCTTTCGGGTGTCATCGCGGGAGACACGGTGAGCGTCGATGCCGCCGGCATCTCGGGCAATTACGATACCAAGAACGTGGGCACCGGCAAGCTGGTGACGCTGTCCGGCCTAGCCATCACCGGCACCGATGCGCTGAACTACACGATCGCATCCAGCGTGACCAATGCCGCCATCGGCACGATCACGCCCGCAACCCTCAACGTGATCGGCGCGACCGCGCTGGACAAGACGTACAACCAGAGCGCGCTCGCCGCGCTGAACAACAGCGGCACCGGCCTCAGCGGCGTGCTCGGCAGCGACGTGGTCGTGCTGGACACCGCCGCCAGCACCGGCACTTTCGTGGACGGCGCGGGCAATCCCACCGCCAACGCCGGCTTCTGGAACGTGACGACCAGCGGCTACACGGTTTCCGGGGCCGATGCGGGCAATTACAACCTGGTGCAGGCCCAGGGCCTCACCGCCCGGATCAACCCGCTCCAGATCATCCTGGCTTCGGTGACCAAGGTCTATGACGGCACCACGGCGCTGCCCTCTGCCTCCACCGGCTACAGCTTCACCGGGGTCCTGACCGGCGACACCGTCAATGCCGACACCTCGGGCGTCTCGGGCCAATATAATGCCGGTGCCAATGTCGGCTCGGGCATGTCGGTGACGGTCCGCAATCTCGCCCTGTCGGGCGCCAGCGCGGGCAATTATGTCGTCAGCAACGATGTGACCGGCCCCATCGGCACGATCACGCAGGCCCAGCTGACGGCGGCGATCATCGGCAATCCCACCAAGACTTATGACGGCAACAGCTTGGCCAGCCTGACTTCTGCGAACTACCAGATCAACGGCTTCGTCACCGGCGAAGGCGCCAGCGTCACGCAGACCACCGGCGCCTACGACAGCGCCAATGCCGGCGCACGCACGGTCACCGCCGTGCTCGGCAGCGGGGACTTCTCGGCCACCGGCGCCACGCTGCTGTCCAACTACGTCCTGCCTGTCTCCGCCAGCGGCGCGGGCACGATCGACCAGCGTGTACTGACGATCAGCGGGGTAGTGGCGAACGACAAGGTCTACGACGGCACCACCGCCGCCACGCTGAACAGCACGAATGCCGCGCTGGTCAATGTCGTCAGCGGAGACACCGTCTCGCTGGTCTCCACGGGGGCGGCGGGCACGTTCGACAGCCGCAATGTCGGCACCGACATTCCGGTGACCGCCTTCGGCTATGCTCTCGCCGATGACTTCGGAAACTACGTGCTGGTGCAGCCCACCGGGCTCTCGGCGGACATCACCCAGGCACTGATCCAGCTGGTCGGGGTGACCAAGACCTATGACGGCAACGTGACGCTGCCGACGCTGTCTTCCGCCTATACCCTGACCGGCGTGGTCTCGGGCGATGACGTGACCGTCAATACGGCCGGGATCACCGGCGAATATGCCGACAGGAACGTGGCGAGCGGCATCAATGTCTCGCTGATGGGGCTGGGGCTCGCAGGCGGCGACGCTGCCAACTACAGCATTTCCGGCACGGTCCTGGCCCAGCCCATCGGCACGATCACCCCGGCCACACTGAACGTCTCGATCATCGGCAATCCCACCAAGACTTATGACGGCACGACCGCCGCGACGCTGGCTGCGGGCAATTACCAGATCACCGGCTTCGTCACCGGAGAGGGCGCGACGATCAACCAGACCCAGGGCGCCTATGCCAGCGCCAATGCCGGGATCAACACGATTACCGCTGCGCTGCTCGCCGGCAATTACGACGCCAACAGCGGGACGCTGCTCTCCAACTACGTGCTGGCGACAAGCGCGAGCGGCGACGGCACGATCAACCCGGCCTTGCTGGGCATCTCGATCGTCGGCAATCCCACCAAGACGTACGACGGTACCATTGCCGCCATCCTGGGCACGGCCAACTACCAGCTCACCGGCTTCATGGGCAGCGAAAGCGCTACGGTAACGCAGGCATCGGGGCGGTACGACAGCGCCAATGCCGGCGCGCGCACCGTCACCGCAGACCTCGCCAACAGTGACTTCGTCGCTGGTTCGGGCACGCTCCTCTCCAACTACATCCTGCCGACCACCGCGAGCGGGGCGGGCACCATCAACCAGGCCGTGCTCTCGGCGGCGATCGTCGGCAATCCCACCAAGACCTATGACGGCAACACGGTGGCGGCCCTCACCGGTGCCAATTACCAGCTCACCGGGTTCGTCACCGGCGAAGGCGCCAGCGTCACGCAGGCCATCGGCGCTTACGACAGCGCCAATGCCGGCGCACGCACCGTCACCGCCGTGCTGGGCAGCGGGGACTTCACGGCCAATTCCGGCACCCTGCTTTCAAACTATGTCCTGCCGCTCGGCGCCAGCGGCGCGGGCATCATCGGGCAGGCCACGCTTTCCGCAGTGATCGTCGGCAATCCCACCAAGACGTACGACGGCACCACCCTGGCCACGCTGGCCTCCGGCAACTACCAGCTGACCGGCTTCGTCTCGGGTGAAAGCGCCAGCATCACGCAGGCGCTGGGCGCCTATGGCAGCGCCAATGCGGGCACCCGGCTGGTCACCGCCCTGCTCGGCAGCGGGGACTTTGTCGCCGGGGCCGGCACGGACCTTGCCAACTACGTCCTGCCGGTGGAGGCCGCCGGCCTCGGCACCATCGACCGCGCCGTGCTTTCCGCCGCCATCGTCGGCACGCCCACCAAAGTCTATGACGGCAACGCCGCCGCCCGGCTGACCAGCGGCAACTACGCACTCACCGGCTTCGTCACCGGAGAGAGCGCCAGCGTGACGCGCAGCATCGGTGTCTACGACAGCCCCAACGCCGGTGCGCGCACCGTCACCGCCAGCCTGGTGGCGGGAGACTTCGTTGCCGGCGCCGGTACACTGCTGGACAACTACGTCCTGCCGGTCAGCGCTACGGGCGCGGGGCTGATAGGGAAGGCCACGCTGGCGGCTTCCATCGTCGGCATTCCGGTCAAGACCTATGACGGCACGACGCTGATCACGCTGGTTCCGGGCAATTACCAGATGACGGGCTTCGCCGTGGGCGAGGGCGCCGTCGTGACGCAGGCCAGCGGCACGTTCGCCGCGCCCGATGCCGGGTTCCGCCAGATCACCGCCACGCTCGGCGCGGGGGACTTCGCGCCCCAGTCGAACACTTTGCTCGACAACTACATCCTGCCCACCCAGGCCACCGGCATCGGCTTGATCGAACGGGCCGTGCTGACCGCCACCATCCTCGGCAATCCCACCAAGGTCTACGACGCGACCACGGCTGCCAGCCTGACGAGCGCCAACTATGCGCTCACCGGCTTCATCGCCGGGCAGGGCGCCACGGTGACCGAGACGGTCGGCACTTACGACAGCGCCAATGCCGGCGCGCGCACCGTCACCGCCGCGCTCGGCAGCGCCGACTTCGTGGCGAACAGCGGCACGTCCTTGCTGAACTACGTGCTGCCCGCCAGCGCCAGCGGCGCGGGCACGATCACGCAGGCCGCCCTGGCCGCCGTGATCCTCGGCAATCCCACCAAGACCTACGACGGTTCCACGGCGGCCCTGCTCACGCCGGGCAACTTCCTGCTCACCGGCTTCATCGGCAGCGAAAGCGCCACGGTCACCGCGACTTCGGGCACATACGCCGATGCCAATGCCGGCATCCACCTGGTGACGGCGATGCTGGGCAGCGGGGACTTCGCGGCAGGGGCGGGCACGGTTCTTTCGAACTACCTGCTGCCGACCACGGCAGCGGGGCTGGGCACTATCGAGCGGGCGGTGCTCTCGGCCGCCATCGTCGGCAATCCCACCAAGCCCTACGATGGCACCAATGCCGCCACACTGACCGGGGCAAACTATGCCCTGGCCGGTTTCGCACCGGGAGAGGGCGCCGCGGTGACGCAGACCGTGGGCACTTATGCAGGCGTGAACGCGGGCCTCTGGACCGTGACCGCCGGTCTGGGCACGGCAGACTTCACCGCCCAGTCCGGTACGCTGCTGTCCAACTACATCCTGCCGACCAGCGCCAGCGGGCCGGGCACGATCGCGCGGGCCGTGCTGACGGCCGCGATCATCGGCAATCCCACCCGCACTTACGACGGCACCACCGGCATCGGCCTCACGCCCGGCAACTACCTGCTCACCGGCTTCGTCGGCAGCGACGGGGCCAGCGTAAACCAGGCGCAGGGCCGCTACGACAGTGCCAATGCCGGGGCGCGGATCGTGACCGCGCTGCTTTCCGAAACCGACTTCACCGCCCAGTCCGGCACGCTGCTGTCCAACTATGCCCTGCCGACCAGCGCCAGCGGCGCGGGCACTATCGAACGCGCGGTGCTGACCGCCGCCATCGTCGGCAACCCCAGCCGCGCCTACGACGGCACCACGGTCGCCCGCCTGACGAGCGCCAACTATGCCCTCACCGGCTTCATCGCGGGCGAGGGCGCCAGCGTCACGCAGGGCCAGGGGCTCTACGACGGTCCCAATGCCGGGCCGCACACCGTCACCGCCGCGCTGGCACAGGGTGATTTCAGCCCGAACAGCGGCACCCTGCTGGCGAACTACGTCCTGCCGACCCTGGCCTCGGGCACGGGCACCATCTCCCGCGCGGACCTGACGGTGGCGATCACCGGCAACCCCACCAAGGCCTGGGACGGCACCACCGATGCCCAGCTCGTGCCCAGCTATTACACGATCACCGGCTTCGCGGCCGGGGAAGGGGCGACGATCACCCAGGCTTCCGGCACTTATGCGGAGGCTTCGCCCGGCCGCCACCAGGTGACCGCGCTGCTCTCCCCGTCGGATTACCTGGCCGATAGCGGTACGCTGCTGTCGAACTACAACCTGCCGGACAGCGCCGAAGGGCCGGGCACGATCCGCCCGCCCTTCAACTGCACCTCGCTCGCATCCTGCCTGCCCGAACCGCCCGACCTGGCCCGCTTCGCGGCGGGAGCGTTCCCGCGCTTCTACGTGGTCTATCCCAGCGTCTTCCCGCGCTACCAGGCCCATACCCAGGCCTTCGCGGCGATGCCCAGCATCCTCGATCCGGGCGGCGTGGTCCTGACGGCGGACGGCTGGCTGGTGGCCAAGCGCAGCACGGTGCTCAATTCCAGCGAGCAGATCCTGGCGCGCGGCGGCGGCAGCATGGAAGTGCGTATCCGCTACGAAGCGCCGCCTGCGGCGATAGAACTGGGCGAACCGGGCGGCATGGGGGGACAATGATGCGATCCACGATATTGCGAAGCCGGTCCGCGCGGGCCGTGACGGCGCCTGCCGCCCTTCTGGCCGGGGTGGCCGTGCTGACCGGGGCCGCCCTGCTGCCCGGCCCGGCCGCGGCGCAGGACTTCGAGCGGCGCCTGCCCAAGGCCCCGCCGCTCCCCGCCACGCCCGAAGTGCCCGTGCGGCCCGAAACCCCGCCGCCTCCTGCGGACGCCACGCCGATCCTGCCGCTGCTGCGCGGGCTGGTCTTCGTCGATGGACCGGGCGCGCTGCAGCCTGCCGGGATCGCCCCGGAGGGTGCGGAAAGCGGCATTTCCGTGCGCGGCCTGCCGCTGCTTGCCGGTCCGGCCTTCGATGCGGCGGTGCGCCCCTACCTCGGCCGACCGCTGACCCGCGCCGATCTCGACGCCGTGGTCCGCATCGTCCAGGATACCTACCGCGCCACCGAGCATCCTTTCGTGGACGTCAGCGTGCCGCCGCAGAACGTGCAGAGCGGCGTGGTGCAGGTGGTCGTCACCGAATACCGCGTCGGCGCCATCGAAGTGACCGGCAACCGGCATTTCTCCACCCGGTTGATCCGCGGCATGAGCGACCTCGATCCCGGGGAAGTGCTCACCCTGCCGCGCCTGCGCGAGGCGCTGGACGATTACAACCAGAACTCCTTCCTCACCGTGGACGGGGTGCTGCGGCCCGGACGGGGCACCGGCACGACCGACCTGGTGCTGGAAGCGCATGACCGGCTGCCGCTGCGCGTCTATGGCGGCTATGACAACCAGGGCGTCGCCACGCTCGGCAGGGACGAATGGTTCGTCGGTTTCAACTGGGGCAACGTGCTGGGCACCGGGCAGATCCTGTCCTACCAGTTCACCCGCAGCTTCGAAGGCCGCTATACCTCGCATTCGGCCAGCGACGTCATTCCGCTCTCGCCGAACGACAAGCTGCTGGTGTTCGGCGCCTATGCCACCCAGAAGCCGAAGATCGCCGACCTGTTCGACAGCAAGGGCCATTCCGGGCAGGTCAGCGCCCGCTTCGTCCACGACCTGCCGCGCAGCGGCGCGCTCAGGAGCAGCATGCAGCTGGGCATCGACTACAAGCGGGCGGACAATAACCTGGAGTTCCTGGGCTTCCGCGTGCTCGATACGGCGGTGGAGGTTTTCCAGTTCCCGGTGGTCTTCACCGGCACCGTGGACGACCGGCTGGGGCAGACGGTGATCGAGAACCAGATGGTGTTCTCGCCCGGCGGGGTGACCCGCTACAACCACGATGCCGATCTCCAGCAACTGGTGCCTTATGCCAAGGCGACTTACGCTTATGACCGCATTTCCGTTACCCGCACCACCTGGCTGCCCTACCGCATGAGCTGGGTGCTGCGCGGCATGGCGCAGTTCGCCACCAGCAACCTGCCCTATAGCGAGCAACTGGCGGCAGGCGGCCTCGGCAGCGTGCGCGGCTACGATCCCAATACGGCGCTGGGCAGCGAGGGCTTCCTGCTCAAGACCGAACTCAATGCGCCGGCCTTCTCGGTGATTTCCGGCAGCGGTTCGCTGACCGACCAGATGCAGCTTGGCCTCTTCGTCGATTACGGCAAGGTCTGGCAGCAGCGCCGTCTGCCGGATTCGCCCAAGAATGCCGAACTGGTGAGCGTAGGCGGCAAAGTCCACTACACGCTCGGCCGCTACCTCGACCTGGAAGTGGACCTGGGCCACCAGCTGCAGAAGGCGCCCTTCGCGCGGGACCGCGATACCCGGCTGGCAGTGATGGCCACCGTGGGGTTCTAACTTCAGGCGGGTTTCTACAGGCTTCTACCGATGGCCGGCGGCAGTGGTTCTGCCGATGATCCTGCAGGATTTTATGGTCCGACAGGGAGTCATGCGCCGATGAGACTGAGCCCCCGCGCGTTCTCGATCGCCGCCCTGGCGGCCCTTGCCTTGCCCGCGCCCGGCGCCCTGGCGCAGGAGGCGGGCGATCCCGCTCCAGCGCCTCCAGCGCCCGTCTCCGCGCCGCCTGCGCCTTCCGCCGATCCCGTCGGTCCCCCCGACCCTTCGCAAGCACCGCCGGTGAAGAAGGAATCGAAGTTTCACCGCAACTTCTTCGACGAGACCGACGGCAAGCTCGATTTCTCCAACTTCCTGGCAAAGGGCGGGTTCTTCCCGATGCCGGTCATCATCACCGAGCCGGCGGTGGACGGCGGCTTCGGCGTGGTCGCGCAGTTCATCACCGTGAACAAGGACGATCCCAAGCGCACCACGCGCCGGATGCTGGGGGCGGTGAAGACCGGCAACGGCTCCTATGGCTACGGCTATTTCCAGTCCGGGTCGGCTTTCGATGACAGGGTCAGCTACAAGTTCGGCGTGGGGCGCGGCAAAGTGACGCTGAAGGCCTATCCGGACATCCTGCCGTCCGGCCTCGAATATACCAACAAGTACGATTACGGCGCGCTCGCCTCGGTGCGGCTGCACCTGGCGGATTCGCGCTTCTCGCTCGGCCCGCTGTTCGATTTTCGCAAGCTGCACTCGCGCATAGACCTCGACATCGAGGATCTGCCCGAGCGCTTCTCCGACTTCGAGCGCAAGCTCAAGACCGGCGCGCTCGGGTTTGGGGTCCACTTCGACAGCCGCGACAATGCCATGACCCCCACCGAGGGCCTGAACATCTACGCCGAAGGCAAGTTCAACGACGGCGCTTTCGGCAGCGACCGGAACTTCCAGATCTACGACGTGCACGGCTATGGCTTCCACAAGCTCTCGCCCGAATGGCGGTTGGGGGCGAAAGTGGAAGTCGATGCGATCCGGGGGCACTATCCGGTCTACTTCGCGTCCTCGATCAACTTGCGGGGCATCGAGGCGCGGCGCTACCAGGGCGAGACGGCCGTGAGCACGGAGCTGGAAATAACCCGCCAGATCAGCCCCCGCTGGGCGCTGCTGGGCTTTGCGGGGCTGGGCTTCACCGATGCGGGCGGGGCGCGGATCTTCGACGATTCCGGCGCAAAGATCGCCGGCGGGGGCGGCTTCCGCTATCGTATCGCCCGAAAGCTGGGTCTCGATGCCGGTATCGACGTGGCCTATGGTCCCTCGGGCGCGGTGTTCTACCTCCAGTTCGGCCATGCCTGGGCATTCAACCTGGATTGACCGGGGCCGGCTCGGCTTCCTGTTCGGGTAGCGATTCGCGCCGAATGCGGCCGCGAGCCCTTCGGACAGTCTCGCTCCAGTCGCAGCACGCCGGATGGCGGGCCCAAAAAAATGGATGGGAGCGCAAGGCTCCCATCCATCCTTCGATCCGATCGATCGCGAAGGGTCAGTCGACCGCCATCGCTGCCGCGGCGAGCTTTTCCAGATCGATGTATTGTTCCTTTTCAACGGATACACCGACGCCGTAGATCCTGCCGTTCTTGAATTCGCCCGGCGAGCTGTATTCCTCGCTGACCGCGTCGCCACTGTCGCGTCCGACGCAGAGTCCGTCCCCGGAGAGCGTGAACTTGCCGAGCTGGGTCTTCATGTCGCCCGAGTCCACGGCCTGCTCGTTGACGTAGAGCGTGGTCTTGCCCAGCGACTCTCCGTTCTCGCCCGCCTTCTCGCGGATGAACTCCATGCCCAGCGAATACTTGCCGGGGGTGAGCTTGTCCGAGACGAACTTCTGCTCGGGCTTGATGCCCAGGAAGTTGTAGACGTAGTGCAGCTTGCCATCCTTGATGAACAGCGAGTGCCCGCCAAAGCGTGAGCCATGGGCGAAGATCACGCCTTCGGTGCTGTCGGTCACTTCGACATCGGCGATGATCTTGTAGTTGCGCCCACGCACGTTCACGGCAACGCCTTCCGGAACCGGCGAAGTGCCGGGGTAGTAGACGTAGCGTTCACGCGGCGCTTCGGTGGAGGGGCGTTCGATGCCGAGCACTTCGGCCGCGCTGCGGTCGTCGAGCGGGAGCACGTTGTTGGCCTCTGCTTCCTCGAACCAGGCCTTGATCAGGGCTTGCAGCTTTTCGGGATGCTCCTTGGCAAGGTCGACCGATTCCGAGCGGTCCTCATCGACATTGTAGAGTTCCCAGTCGTCCTTGTCGAAGTGGCCCTTGCCGGTCAGCGGAGCATGGATGGCCGCAGCCTTCCAGCCATCTTCCCAGATACCGCGGGTGCCGAGCATGGCATAGTACTGGCGCTTCTTGCGCGTCGCACCATCGGCCTCGAAGCTGTACGTCATCGAGACGCCGGAAAGCGGGTGCTGCTTCACGCCGCGATAGGTTTCGGGCATCTCGATGCCGATGCATTCGAGCAGCGTAGGCACCAGGTCCACCGCGTGGTGGTACTGGTTGCGCACTTCGCCCTTGGCCCTGATGCCCTTCGGCCAGGAGATGATCATCGGGCAGGCGGTACCGCCGGCATATTCCGAATAGCGCTTGAACATCTTGTACGGCGCCGAGAAAGCCGCCGCCCAGCCGGTGGGATAGTGGTTGTAGGTTTCCGGTCCGCCCAGCACGTCGAGATACTTGAGGTTCTCTTCGATCGAGTCGGGATAGTTGTTGAAGAACTTGTTCTCGTTGACCGAACCGTTGGGACCGCCTTCGCCCGATGCGCCGTTGTCTGCGCAGTAGAGGACGATGGTGTTTTCAAGCTGACCGCTCTGTTCGAGGTAGTCGATGAGGCGGCCCACCTGCACATCGGTATATTCCGACATGCCGGCATAGACTTCCGCCATGCGCGAGAAGAGCTTCTTCTCCTCTGCGCTCAGTTCCTCCCAAGGCCGGACGTAGTCGCCCGGATTGGCCTGGTCTTCGCGGACCGGGTTGAAGTCTTCCAGCTTGGTGCCGGCCGGCAGCAGGCCCTTTTCGATCATCCGGGGGACGACCCACTTGCGATAGGCGTCGTAGCCGTCGTCGAACTTGCCCTTGTACTTGTCCGCATATTCCTTGGGCGCGTGGTGCGGGGCATGGTTGGCGCCTGGGCAGAGCCAGGTGAACCAGGGCTTGGACGGATTGCTGGCCTTCTGGTCGCGGATCATCTGCATGGCCTGATCGACCAGGTCCTTCGACAAGTGATAGCCGTCCTCGGGCAGGTAGGGCTGGTCGATGAACTTGTTGTCCTCGGTCAGGTCGGGATACCAGTTGTTGGTCTCGCCGCCGAGGAAGCCGTAGTACCGGTCGAAGCCCTTCTGGAGCGGCCATTCGGACTTCGGCCCGCCGGAGCAGATGTCCTGCTCGGGCACGTTGTGGTCCTTGCCGAGCCAGAAGGTGCTATAGCCCCTGTCTTGCAGGATCTGGCCGATCGTCATGCAGTTTTCAGGCACGCGGCCGCTCCAGCCCGGGAACCCGTTGGAGGCTTCAGTGATGCAGGACATGCCGTTCAGGTGATGGTTGCGCCCCGTCAGGAAGCAGGAGCGGGTGGGCGAGCACAGCGCGGTGGTGTGCCACTGCGTGTAGGTCAGCCCGTTGTCGGCCAGCTTCTGCAAGGTGGGCATATTGATCGCGCCGCCATAGGGCTGCCACGCGGCCTGGCCGGTATCGTCGTAGAGCACGATCAGGACGTTCGGTGCCCCTTCCGGCGCCTTGGGCGGCAGGAATGGCTCCCAGTCCGCCTTCGAATCCCTGATATCGAGCTTGATGACGCCTTTGAATTCCTTCTGGGCCACAGCCAGTCTCCTTCACGTGGGGTCGCTAATCATGCCGCGCTGCCGCGCTTTGCCGGGCGGGCGCGAAACGCGCCCCGACAGGAACATGTGACGCGCCGGATCGGCAGTTCGGCGGCTCCATCGGCGCGTCACCCTTTAACGGGTACCTGATCCCCATTCCTGCGCCATCGGGACTCTCCCGAGGGAACCCCCGGCGAATCCCTGACATGGTGCGCAACCTGCTTGCAGCCTCATCACTGCCTGCGGCCTCGCGCCGCATCCCGCCTGCGGCCTCGGGAAAGTCCCCGGGCAAAGACAAGGGAATCGCCGATAGCCTGCGCCGCTTCGGTGGCGGAGCCTTCGCCGGCAGGGCCGTTGGGCCCGTCGCAGGAGAATCGCGCGATGAGAATCCCGTTATGTCTGGCCGGCGTGCTGCTGGCGGCATCGGCCTCCGGTGCCGCGCAGGCGCAGGAGCAAGACGCGGCCTCCGAAGGCCAGGCGCTGGCGGACCAGTTGGCAAACCCTGTTTCCAGCCTGATCTCGGTGCCGTTCCAGTCCAACTACGACTGCTGCTACGGTCCTAACGACGCGGATCGCTATACCCTGAACATCCAGCCGGTGATTCCGCTGGGCATCTCGCAGGACTGGAACCTGATCACCCGCACGATCGTGCCGATCATCAGCCAGGAGAGCACCGTGCGCGGCGGCAAGGGCGACACCGGCCTGGGCGATACGGTGCAGAGCTTCTTCCTTTCGCCCAAGGTGGCGAAAAACGGCGTGGTCTGGGGCGTCGGCCCGGCCATTCTCTGGCCCACCGGCAATTCCACCTTCGGTTCGGACAAGTTCGGAGCCGGGCCCACTGCGGTGCTTCTCAAGCAGGGTGGGGGGATGACTTACGGGTTTCTCGCCAATCACATCTGGTCTTTCGCGGGCAAGTCTTCCGCGCCGGGGATCAGCCAGACATTCCTTCAGCCTTTCATCACCAAGACCCTCCCCGATTCCACCAGCTTCGGCCTCAACACCGAGACGAGCTACGACTGGAAGTCGAAGGACTGGGTCGTGCCGATAAACCTTTCGGTCAGCCATGTCGTGAAGTTCGGCAAGCAGCCGGTCAGCCTGGGCGTGGGCGCGCGTTACTATGCGGAGCGGCCGCGGTTCGGCCCGGAATGGGGCGCGCGTTTCGTCATGACCCTGCTGTTCCCCGAATAGGCGGATCAATCCCGCGCGAACTCGGCATTAATCCCGATGGGGCGGCTGGCGGCGCGGGCAGATAGTCATAGCCGCCCGTCGGGCGACCTTAGAGGAGAGACTATATGGCACGTTCCGGCTCAATCGGCCCGACACGGAAGGCGGCGCTCATGGCGACCGCGATGGCATTGGCGGGGATAGGGGCGCTATGCGGGCCGGTGGCGCCTTCCGCCCGGGCGCAGGCCGCTTCCGCGGATGCCGCCTCCAGCCCCATCGACCCCGCCGCCATGCAGGCCATGGACCGCATGAGCGCCTTCCTCCTGACTCTCGGCAGCTTCCGCGTCACGGCGGACGCCACCACCGAGCAGGTTCTGGTCACCGGCCAGAAGATCCAGTTCGGCGGCAAGGTGAACATCCTGGCGAAGCGGCCCAATGCCTTCAAGATCGTCACGGATTCCGACACCCAGCTTCGCGAGATGTACTACGACGGCAAGACCTTCACGATCTTCGCCCCGCGCGTGGGTTTCTACGCGGACTTCCCGGCGGCCTCCTCGATCGGCCTGACCATCGACAAGGCCAAGCGCGACTACGGCATCGAGCTGCCCCTGGCCGACTTCTTCACCTGGGGCACCGACCAGACCCTGCGTTCGCGCGTGAAGGAGGCCATGGTCGTGCGGCCGGAGACGATCGATGACCGCAAGTGCATGCACTATGCCTTCCGCCAGGAGAAAGTGGACTGGCAGATCTGGATCGAGGACGGCGCCCGGCCGCTGCCCTGCAAGCTGGTCATCACCAACAAGGACGATCCCGCCATGCCGCAATATACCGCCGTGCTGCACTGGGACACGCAAGTGACGCCGGGCACGGCCGATCTGGCCTTCACCCCGCCGGCGAACGCACATCGTATCACCATGGCGGACGTCAATGCCGCCGCAACCAAGGGAGAAGGGCAGTGAGCCTGATCGTCTCCGCGCCTCTGGCGCTCGTGGCCGGACTCGCATTGGGGCTGGACGGGGTCTCGGCCGCGTCGCTGGCAGGGCCGGACATGCTGCCGGCATCGGCCGTGTCGGGAAGCGAGGCGCAGCTTGCGCCGGGCGGCGGCCAGCGCCGTCCCGCAGGCGGCGGTGCCCACGCGCGGCCTGCCGGTGGCGGCGGCGGAGCGCGTGCCGCCGCGCCCCGCTCCGGCGGCCGTCCGCCCGTGCGCGGCGGCGCCTCCAGCAACATCAACCACAGCGCCGATCGCAACGTGAACCGGAACGTCAATCGCAACGTGAACCGCAATGTCGATGTCAACGTCCACGGCGACTATCACGGCGGCGGCTATCACCATGACGACTGGGACGATTGGGACGATCACTGGCACCCGGTGGCGACGATGGCCGTTGCCGCCACGACCGCGGCGGTGGTGGGCTCCATCGTCCGCCGCGTGCCGCCCAGCTGCACCACGACGATCGTCAACGGCGTCAGCTACTCCCAATGCGGCAGCACCTGGTATCAGCCGCAGTATTCGGGATCGTCCGTCCAGTACGTCGTGGTCAATCCTCCGCGCTGAGGGGACCGGCGCGCCGGCGCTCGTCGGCGCGCAGGCGCTGGACGCAAGGGAAAGGCGGCGGACCGATCCGGTCCGCCGCCTTTCTCGTTGCCGGAAATGCGATCAGAACGAGGCCTGGAGCTGCACCGCCGGGCCATGGAGCTTGTAGCGCACGCGGCCGTCCCAGCGCTCCTTGTCGATCCCCAGGCGGTAGTCGACATAGCGATAGGCGACGCCCAGCTGGAGGTTCTTCGCCACCGCGTAGTTGGCGCCGACCTGGGCGTTGAGCAGGCGGCCGTCGTAATCGTCGACCTTGAGCGAAAGCCAGTCGAACCGGCCGTTCAGCTCCACCCGCGGGGCGACCTTGTACGTCACGAAGGCGCCGATCGTGGGGAGCGGTGCCAGCACGTTGCGGCGGCGGACTTCGCTCTGGCCGGTCACACCGCCCACGGTGCCCACGCCGCTGAGCGACATCTCGAACCGGGTGACGTGCGCGCCGATCGCGGCGCCCAGTTCCACCGTGGAGTTCTGCACGAAGGCATAGCCCACGGTGAGGCGGTAGATCTCGCTGTCGAAGCCGCTGCGCACCTGGGCAGTGGCGGGATAGACGACGCCGTCGAACGAGATGTCGCGCGCCAAGCCGATCTGGCCATTGCGGTTGAGCTTGTAGAAGTCTGCACCCACGACCACCCGGCCGAAGCGTGCGCCGGCCGTGAAGGAGGGCAGGATCTCGTCCTTGTCGAGCGCCAGGTCCTTTTCGAAATCGATGTCCGTGCCGATGTCCGCCTGGGTCTTGGTGGCCACGCGCACGTCGGTATCGACTTTGGGGAAGAACGCCATGGCGCTGACCCAGTACTTGTTGTCCAGCGTCTGGGCCGAGGCGGGGGCGTGGAGCCCCAGGGCGGCGCAGGCCGATGCCAGCAGGGCGATCCGCCGTCTGTTGCGGGCGGTCCGCATCCGCTCAGGCGCGCTTTCTCCGGAACCTCGGCGGAGTGTCGGAACCACGTCGGAAATCTGGGCTTCCATGGTCTGCTCCTGTCAGAGGCGGCCTGGTATCGATGGCAGGCGGCCCAAGGTGAATGAGGTCTTCGAAAAGGCGGGGAGAACCCGCGTGACGGGCTCTCAATTCGTGGTTTTCCCGAAGGATATGCCTGCAAGGATATGGGCGCCGCCGAGTCCCGCGTATCCGGGCCAATCCCGAGGCAGGCATCAGGGAAACCCCTACTCCTGCACCCAAGGATGCGCGGTTCCGGCCGGGGAAGTCGAGAGCGCCCGGCACGGCATCTACTGCGGTGCAGGCTGCGTGGCCGGCAGCACCCCCGGCACGGTCCGCCAGCGGTCGAAATCGGCGCGGGATTCGCCGCGCATGGACTGGCTGAGCAGCAGCATGGGGAACTGCGATTCCCGGATGCCGCCCGATGCCGGCCGGTCGATGTCCATGATGAGCATGAGCGACATGACCACCAGCAGGTTCATCACGCAGGACAAGTAGAAGCTGGCGCGGGTGCGGATGATGTAGCCGATGATGAAGGCGGCGATCAGCACGTAGACGATCAGCACCCAGAACACTTCCTCGGGCACATGGGCCATGCGACCGGTCTTGCGCGAGGTATCGAGGTCTATCACCGCGTTGATCGAGGACACGAAGGTGCTGGACATGTCGTACTGGCGGATGCTGTCGAACCCGGCCAGGGTGGCGGACCAGATGTCGTTGACGATGCGGTTGTTCTCCGCCAGCTCGTTGCGCAGCTGCTCCGGCGTCGGTTCTCCGGCCAGGGCTATGCGGTTATCGGTATAGCGGGTCAGCAGCGCGCTCAGGCGGGCACGGTGCGGGTCGGGCAGGATCTGCGTCTGGAGATAGGCCGTGCCGATGGCGTTGGCTTCTTCCAGCACCAGGCCCCTGCGCGTTTCGAAACGGTCCACCGCCAGCGCGAAGGTGAAGCCCAGCAGCAAAGCCAGCAGGCCCAGCACGGCCGGTACGATCGCGCTGTTCACATCGTCGCCCGGATCGTCGGCCCCGGCTTTCGCGGAGGTGGTGGCCGCACCCGGCATGCGGGGATCGGCACTGACCGTGGCAGAGCGGCGCGCCCCTTCGATCCGGGTTCCCAGCCTCATGCCCAGCCATGTCAGGCCGACCACCACGGCAAGGAGCACGAGCCCCAGGATGACGATGGGAACCGAGGCAAGCGGACTGGTTATGGGCATCATGACAGGCTCCGTTGGGCGAGAGGTGGGGCGGCAAGCGATAGGGCGGCGGGGCGGGAACTCGGGCCGGTGCTCACACCAGTCGCGTGGCGATGGCGGTGAAAAGGAACAGGCCTGCCACGGACATCACGAAAGCCACCAGCAGCACGGAGCGGCCGAGCTTGAAAGGCTCGACGCGGGCGACGTCGCGCAGGGTGATCCAGTAGCTGGCCGTGCCCAGCAGCATGGCGCCGGTACCCGCCGCCGCCAGGAACATGCCGACATGCTGCGGGCTGTCGGTACGGGTGATCTGGGCGTTGTCCGCCAGGCTCTGGAGAAATTTGTAGATCGTGAAGCCGAAGCTGAGCATCGACAGCGAAGTGCGGATCCACGCCATCAGCGTGCGGTCTGCCGCCAGGATCGTGCGGATTGCGCCCAGGTCGCCCGGTAGTTCGGGCGTTTCGCCCTGGGCAGGTTGCGTCGTGGCCATCAAAGCTCTCCCGTGCAGGACCCGATCAGGGGGCGGCGGTTCCCATTGGCGCGGCACGCGCTTCGGCAGCGTCCCGCATCGCTTCGGCCCTGCGCTCGGCCCGCTCACGAAGCGAATCCATGTCGCGGTCGAGGAAGTAGTTCAGGAAAGTCCTGAGAACGGCGATGGCAGCCAGCTTGCCGATGTCGTCCCAGTTGGGCGCGATCGTGGTTTCCACGATGTCTGCGGCAAGCTGGAACGTCAGCCCGGCCACCAGCCAGCGCCCGAGCGAAAGCCAGACCGGGCCCAGTTCCTCTTCAGAACCGTTGAACAGCAGCAGGCGCGACAGGCCGATGGCGCCCTGGATCGAACCGATGGCGATGGCCAGCATCGCCAGCAGGTTCACCCCCAGCGCCAGGTATTCGGCTATGCTATGCAGAATGTCTTCCATCGACAGGCCCCTTCTTCGGACCCTGGGAGGATGTTCCGTTCGGGCGGCCTTTGCCCATCGGGAGAATCCCCGGCAAAAGCGGCGGCGGCTCCCCGGAGCGAGGGCCGTGGGCCCTTGCGAACAGGGATACCAGTGAGTATCTGAAAGGCGGGAAGGGAGCGCGCCCATTCGCGCCAACCGCTCGCAGGAGAGCCCATGAAGCACCAGATCAACCGCGTCCGCCACGAACTGCACCGCCGCACGCTCGTGGTCAGCCGGGTCGAGAACGTCACGCCGAACATGTTGCGGCTTACCCTGAGCGGGGACGAGCTGGCCGGTTTCACCAGCCTCGCGCCTGACGATCATATCAAGGTCTTCGTGCCGGAAGGAGAAAACGGCGAAACCGCCATGCGCGACTACACGCCGCGCCGCTACGACGCGGAAAACAATGCGCTGATCGTGGACTTCGCGATTCACGAGGCAGGGCCGGTCACCGCCTGGGCTTCGGGCGCGAAAGTGGGCGACGAGGCGCGCATCGGCGGTCCGCGCGGTTCGCTGGTGGTGCCGCAGGACTTCGACTGGTGGCTGCTGGTGGGAGACGAGACCGCGCTGCCCGCCATCGGCCGCCGGATCGAGGAACTCGCGCCCGGAACCCCCGTCACCAGCCTCGTCGCCGTGACAGGGGCGGAAGAAGAGCAGGTATTCGCAACCGCCGCGCAGCACGAGGCGATCTGGGTTCACCGCCCGGCCGCGCAGGCCATCGATGCCGAACCGCTGCTGGAAGCCCTGCGCCAGTTCGTGCCGCCCGCGGGCGACGGTTTCATCTGGATCGCCGCGGAAGGCGCCGTGACGCGGGCGCTGCGCACTTATGTGCTGGAAGAACTGGGCCATGTGCCGCAGTGGCTCAAGGCCAGCGGTTACTGGGTGAAGGGTGCGGCGGACACGACGGAGAAGTTCGAAAGCTGATCCCGGGGCGCCGCTGCGGGCAAGGCGCGGCGCTCTTTTGAATACCGATAAGTATCCCGAAACGGGCCGCGCAGACGGCCCGCTTCGGCAAGAAACGCCAGGCCGTCCGAACGAGGCGGACCGACAGGAGAAGTGGGCATATGACGCGGCTGACGCGGAGTGAAAGCCAGGCGCTCACGCGTCTGCGGCTGCTGAAATCGGCGCGCGAGCTGTTCCGGCGCGACGGCTATGCCGTGACCTCGGTAGACCGCATCGCCGAAGCGGCGGGGTACAGCAAGGGCGCGGTCTATTCCAATTTCGAGGGCAAGGAAGCGATCTTCCTGGCCGTGCTGGAATCGGAAAGCGAAGAGAACCTCCGGGAATTGCTGGCACGGCTGGAAAAGGCCGAGGAAACGGCGGAAATCGTGACCATTCTGGCAGATTGGGCGGATGAGCGCTCGCGGTTCGGGGGATGGTCGCTGACCATTCTGGAACATGCCCGCGTGGCCCAGGGCAAGGACTCGCTGCGCCGGCAGGAAGAGATCGTGCGCGGGCAGTGGCGCAAGCTCGGCAGCTATCTGCTCGGCCGCTTCCCGGGGTGCCGGGCCGCGCCCGAGCAGCTTGGCGCGCTGCTGTTCGAGATCGCCTTCGCCCCGGCCCTGACCTTCGTGTCCGCACCCCGCGCCGGAGACCTCGTGCGGCTGGCGCTGCCGCCCCTGCTTCCCGGCTAAGGCCCCTGCTCCACCACGAAAGTTGCCCGCAAGGGTTGTAATCGGGAAACCGCCCGGTATCCTGAATCCCGTCGCGTCCGGATGGCCGGGCGCGGCGGAGATTGCCGCCATGATCGCTGCCCAGGCGCCGCTTCGCGCCCCGATGAGACGCGTCCCCAAGGCGCGAACGTCGCCCAGGTCTCCGCAGACCTGCGAGCGCGCTCCGCCCGGCGCCTGACGCGCAAGCTCTCGATACCGACAACCAAAACCGCTCCGCGGCCGTTACCCTGATGACGGCCGAGGCTTCGGCGCGCCCGCAGGCGTGCCCGCCGCCCATCCAACCGATCTGGCCGACCGATCTCTGGCCGACAGATCACGACAAGGAACCGCCATGCCCGCCCCGACCTCGTCCGCTCCCAGTTCTTCAGGCCTGACTTCCTCCGGCCCCCTCGACCAGCCCGTCACCCTGCACGTCTGGAAGGAGAAGTACCGGCACGCCGATGAGCAGAGCCCATCCGACACCTTCCGGCGCGTGGTGGCGGGCGTCTATGCCCGGGACGATGCCGCCCATGCGGCCGAGGCGCTGGCGGCGCTGGAGGCGCGCGACTGGGTGCCCGGCGGCCGCATCTTCGCGGGCGCGGGCACCGGCAAGCGGGTGACCTGGATCAACTGCTTCGTCAGTCCGATCATCCAGGATTCGATGGATACCGAGCCGGACCTGCCGGGCGTGGGCATCATGGACGCCTTGAAAGTGGCCGCCTTCACGCAGCAGCAGGGCGGCGGCATCGGCATGGACTTCGGCACGATCCGCCCCGACGGCGCGGTGGTGGGCCGCACGGCCTCGGTCTCCTCGGGGGTGATCCCGTTCATGGTCATGTGGGACGGCATGTGCGTGACGATCCGCAGCAGCGGATCGCGGCGCGGCGCGATGATGGCCATGCTGCCGGTCTGGCACCCGGACGTGATCGCCTTCGTGGAAGCCAAGACGCGCAAGGACGTGCTGAAGAACTTCAACGTCTCGGTGGCGATCACTGACGATTTCATGGCCGCGCTGGAGGCCGATGCGGACTGGGACCTGGGCTTCTCCGTGCCCCGCGCGGACGGCAGCCATGTCGCCGTCACCGAGCGCGACGGCAAGCCGTGGTACGTCTATCGCCGCATGCGCGCGGCGGAACTGTTCGACCTCATCACCCGCACGACTTACGAATATGCCGAGCCGGGCGTCGTCTTCGTGGACCGGGTGAACCGGCTCAACAACCTTTCCTACTGCGAGACGATCTCGGCCACCAACCCTTGCGGCGAGCAGCCCCTGCCGCCCAACGGCGATTGCGACCTGGGCCACGTCAACCTGGCCAACATGGTGCTCGATCCCTTCACCGCCGCTGCGCGGGTGGACTGGGAGCGGCTGGCCGCCACCGTGCGGATCGGCGTGCGCTTCCTCGACAACGTGCTGGAAACCTCGCCCTTCCCCACCGAGGACCAGCGGCTGGAGGCGCAGGCCAAGCGCCGCATCGGGCTGGGCTTCACCGGCCTGGGCAATCTGCTCCAGCAGCTGGGCCTGCGCTATGGCGAGGCTGCCGTGCCGATGGTGGAGGAAGTCTGCGCGGCGATGGCGGCAGAAGCCTATCGCGCCTCGATCGCGCTGGCGAAGGAGCGCGGGCCGTTCCCCGCCTATGACCGGGACCAGTTCGCCCGTGCGCCGATGCTGGACAAGCTCCCCGCGGACATCCGCGCCGACGTGGCCAGCCACGGGATCCGCAACGGCGTGCTGCTCACCATCGCGCCCACCGGCACCACCAGCATCTTCTACGGCAATGTCAGCTCCGGCATCGAGCCGAGCTTTTCCTGGCGCTACAACCGCGCCGTCGTGGTGGAGCAGACCGCCACCGAGCAGCGCACGGAAAGCTTCACCGTCGAGGACTACGGCTGGTACCTCTACAGCCGCCTGCCGGGCTTCGATCCGGCCGCGCCGCTGCCGCCCTACATGGTGACCGCGCTGGAACTCTCGGTGGAGGATCATATCGCCGTGGCGGCCGCCGCGCAGAAATGGGTGGACGCGGCGATCTCCAAGACGATCAACTGCCCGGCGGACATGCCCTACGCGGCGTTCCGCGCGGTCTACCTGAAGGCCTGGGAGACCGGCATGAAGGGCTGCACCACGTACCGGCCCAGCGGCGTGCGCGGCTCCGTGCTGTCGGAGCCGGTGTCGGAACAGGTGAAGGAAACGGCCGGGGAAACGGCCAAGCCTGCAGCGCCGGCGCCGACTTTCCCCAGCGAGGCGCCGGTGCCCAGGCGCCCGGAAATGCTTCAGGGCCGCACGATCAAGATCAAGTGGCCGGTCGATGGCGAGAACTACTACCTCACCATCAACGATTACCTCGCGCCGGACGGCCGACGCATTCCCTTCGAAATCTTCATCAACACCAGTTCGGCCGAGAATTTCGAGACGATGGCGGCGCTCACCCGCACCCTTTCGGCGGTCTGCCGCCGGGGCGACGCGGTGTTCATCTTCGAGGAACTGGAGCGCGTCCATTCGGCCAAGGGCGGGGCTTTCGTGGCTCTGGAGCACGATACAAAGGGGCGCTACGCCCCCAGCCTGATCGCGCTGATCGGCCGCATCCTGCGCGAACATGCGGAAGGCCCGGTCGCGGCGCCTGCGGCCGCGAACGACACGGGGGGTGCCGGAGAGACCTGCCCGAACTGCGGCGAGCACTCCGCGATCATGATGGAAGGCTGCCTCACCTGCCCGCAATGCGGCTTCAGCAAATGCGGGTGAGGCCCTAGGTTTCGTCCGTTTCGATGGCGCGGCTGAGCCGGCGCCGGAACAGCAGGGTCAGCGCGGTAGCGACGGCCACGAGCGCGAAGACAGCGAGCGCGACGTGGCCGAAGCGCCGGAGGTGGCCGAAAGCCAGCTCCACGACCTGCCCGAAGCTGTAGCCGATCCCGGCGATCACCACGCCCCATACCGCCGCCGCCAGCGCGTTGAGCGCCACGAAGCGGCGGGCAGGGATGTTCGAGGTGCCGATGGCGATGGGGCTGATCGTGCGCAAGCCGTAGAGGAAGCGGAAGGCCAGGATGAAGCCGGTGGGATAGCGCTCCAGCAGCTTGAGCACGCGGGCGAATGCCTTCCGTTCGGTGACTTTGCGCACCAGCCTGTGCATGCGGAAGCGGCGGCCGAGCAGGAAGAAGAACTGGTCCGCCACGAAAGAGCCGATGGCGGCGGCGGCCATGACGCCCGAAAGCGGCATCAGGCCCTGGTGCGCGATGAGACCGCCGGACATGACCACCGTCTCGCCCTCCACCGCCGCGCCCAGCGCCACGGCGGGAAGGCCGAACCGGGCGATCAGCGCCGCTATGGCCATTGCGGGTATGCGCCCTACCGGACGCGCGCCGGGGCGGCGTCCATCAGGGGCGTGCCGGTCAGAGCTTGTCTTCCACCACCCGCAGGCGTGCACCCGCGCCGACGGCGATGGAGGCGCCGTCGGGATATTCGACCACGCCGTCCGGACGAAGCATGGCGAATTCCACCGTATCCATGCTGCCGTTGATGGTGATCGGCGTGATCGTGGACATCGGCACCGTATCGCCCTTCACCTTGAAGGTGTCGATCCGCCAGGCCAGGACCTGGTCCATCTCGGCCGAATCCGTGCGCTCACGGCCCTTGCGGGTCTCGGTGGAGAGGTAATAGCCTTCGGTTGCCGGCACGCATGCCGTTGAAATAAGCTCGTGATCTACCACGCCGTTTCGTCCTAGTGTGCCCCCGCGGGCGTTCCCGGCGCTTTGCACGGGATCGACCACGCAGGCCTATCCTAGCCGCGCTTACGGCATCCTTACAGGGTGTTTTTCACAGGTATTTTCATTAGGGCAACACTTGCCGGGCCAGGTCTGTCTGCGGATTCCGTTGCCGCCTGGGCACCGTCGGCGCTCTCGATGCCTTCGGCGCGGGCGGCGCCATATTGCGCTTCCCAGGCGGCCAGATCGCTGCGGTACTGCTCATAGCTGTCGAAGAAGGCGCGGAACGGGGCCTCGGCACTGGCCAGGGCCGAGGGCGCGAAGCCTTCGAGCTGGGCGGGGGTCACGGCTTGAAGCGAGCCCGTCAGCTCCAGCGCGGCGCGGCAAAGCGAGGGCACTACCGGCGGCAGCGCGAAGAAGTTGTAGACCTGCGTCTGGTAGGCCTCGCGTTCGCGAATGGCCTTGGCGCCGAAGCGGGCGCGAAATTCCTTGTCGAGCGTCTTGTTGGTGGCCGCCAGGGACTTGGCGTACTTCTTCTGGAACTCGGTGTACCCCGCCAGGATCGGTGCACCATCGGCCCCGGTGCAGTTGAGCGCCGCCACGTTGTAGGCGGAGCGCAAGTTCCAGATCGCCTGCGCCGGGGAGAGCGCGCTGTTGACGGTATGGCGCGCGCCATCGGCGGCGCGGGCGGGAATGGCCATGCTGGGAGAGGCGCCCATCGGCGGCATCGGGCGCGGCGGCACCACCACCACGGGCGGCGGCGGGGGCGGCGGCACTTCGGCCACCTTCGGCGCACTGCAGCCCGCCAGCAGCGCGGCCAGCGCCGTGCCGGCCGCGGCGGCTAGAATTGCAGTCTTGCGGGAAACCGCTGCGGTCATCGTCCTGTCCATTCCATCACCCCGTCCATTGGTCTCATGCCGAATTGTCACGCCTTGCGCCGCCGCCGCCGTCCCAGCAGCCGCGATCCGAGCAAGGTCAGCCCCATTGCCGTGGCCGCCAGGGCCAGTCCGCCCAGCAGCAGCTTGCCCTCGTCGATCGCCAGCGCCGCGCCCAGCGGTCCGGCGGCGAGGTAGCCGGGGGCGAACATCAGCGGCACCCAGAGGCAGGCCGAAGCGACGTTGGCGATCTGGAAAGGCCGCCGGGGCATGGCCAGAACGCCGGCCACCAGCGGCACCGTCGCGCGGATCGGGCCGAGGAAGCGGCCCATGAAGATCGCCGCGAAGCCGTATTTGCGGAAGAACAGCCGGGTGCGCGCCACGGCCGGACGATGGCGGTTCAGCGGCCAGCGGCGATAGACGCGCGGGCCGATGCGGTTGCCGAAGGCGTAGGAGACCCAGTCCCCCAGGATCGATCCTGCCACGGCCCAGAGGAAGATCGGCCAGGCTTCCAGCGCATCGGCGCCGATGAGGCCGCCGATCGCCAGCATGACGGCGGTGGCCGGCACGAACAGGCCGACGATGGCCAGTGACTCCCCGAAGCAGAGCGCACCCACCACCGGCCCGGCCCAGATGCCGTGGGTCGATACGAAGGCGCTGGCCTGGGCGATCATGCCTTCCATGGCAGGGTCAGGCCCCGCCCGGATCAGGGCGCGTGCCGAAACCGCGGGGAGAACGTCCACCGGAGACAAGTTTCGGCGCTACGCTCACGCGGCGCGGCTCAGGGCTTCGGCGGGGCATGGTTCGGCAGAGCGGGGGGCGGCGGGGCAAGTGTCGGCAGGGGAGAGGCTGCGCCCGAGCACGTCCATGTAGCAGGCCAGCACCTGGTGCGAGGCGGCGTCCCAGTCGTAGGCCTTGCTCGCCTCGCGCGCGAAAGCGCCCATCCGGGCACGGCGGCGGCTGTCGTTCACCAGCAGGCGCAGGGCATCCAGAGCGCCCTCCTCGTCACCGGGCGCGTAGAGCAGGCCGGAGCCGCCCTCCAGCAGGTTGCGCCCGCTCGGCATGTCGACGCACACGGTGGGCAGGCCCGAGGCCATGGCCTCCAGTGTGACGTTGCCGAAAGCCTCGGTCGTGCTGGGATTGAGGAACAAGTCGGCGCTGGCCACGGCGCGGCCTAGTTCAGCGCCCATGAGGTGGCCGGCGAAACGGGCCTGGGGCAGCTTCTGCTCCAGCCAGGCGCGCTCGGGGCCGTCTCCCACGATCAGCGGGCGGACCGGCAGGCCCTCCGCGATCAGGCGGCGGCAGAGCGCGACGAAGGCGGCCAGGCCCTTTTCGCGCACCAGGCGGCCGAAATGGAGCACGGCCACTTCGCCTTCGGCCACGCCCATCGCGCGGCGCCAGGCCAGGTCGCGCGCATGCGGCGTGAACTGCGTGCGGTCCACCCCGCGTCCCCAGAGCCGCGTGCGACCGGCCAGCCCGGCCTCGGCGAATTCCGCGGCGATGGCGGGGGTGGGCACCAGGATGCGATCCGAATTGCGGTAGAAGCGCGCGAGGTGCCGCTCCATCGCCGGGCGCACGAGGCCCGCGCCGTAGAAGGCGGCATAAGTCTCGAAGCGGGTGTGCAGGCTGGAGACGACCGGGATGCCGGCCTGCCGCGCCAGGCGCTGGGCGGCGGTGCCGGTCCAGTCGGGCGCGGAGACATGGACGATCTCCGGCGCGAACTCGGCCAGATTGGTGCGGATGCGGCGCGGCAGGCCCAGCCCCAGCCGATAGTCGCCGCGCCCCGGGATCCTCACCGAAGGGACCGATATCAGCGTTCCTTCGGGCGCGAAGGCGGGGGCGGGCGCCGTCGGCGAATAGACGCGCACGGTGCAGCCGCGCCGCTCCAGATAGCCGACCAGCCGGTTGAGCGCCTGGTTCGCGCCGTCGCGGACGTAGTTGTAGTTTCCCGAAAAGAGCGCGACGCGCGGGCGCCGGCTGGAAGCGGGCGCGCGGGGGGGAAGGGGGCGTGGCAGGGACGGGCGTTCTTCGGGCGCGATTTCGACTTGCGGCTTCATGTCCTGGTTTCGATTTGCGGCGCGGTCCGTTCCGCCCGCCGCTCGGCGCCGCGCTATTCCGCCTTGGCTTACCGCAACCTTACAGCCTGCCGGTGCGTGGGAGGATGTGCGCAGGGGGCGCATGTCTGTTGCGCGCCGGTTCCATCCCCGCGATAGATGGGGGGATGACTGGCACTCCGATCACTCCCGCCCCGCGGCTCCCCGAAGGCGCGCCATGCGGCTGCTGATCGTCGAGGACAATGCCGAGCTGGCCGAGCTGATCGGCATGCACCTTCGCGACGGGGGCTTCGGCAACGATATCGTCGCCACCGCGGAAGAGGCGCGCATCCTGGTGGAGGCGGGCAACCATGCCGCGCTGCTTCTCGACCTTGGCCTGCCCGACCAGGACGGCATCGCCCTGCTCCGCTCGCTGCGGGCTGCCGGCCATTACCTGCCGGTGCTGGTGCTGACCGCGCGTTCGGCCATTGCCGACCGGGTCGCCGGGCTCAATGCCGGGGCCGACGATTACCTGCCCAAGCCCTTTGCCGCGGAGGAACTGATCGCCCGCGTGGCCGCGCTGCTGCGCCGCTCCATGGGCGAGAACGGCAGCGAGATCGCCTGCGGCCGCTTGCGCTACGACGTGGCCTCGCAGACGGTGCGGGTGGGGCGGAACGGAGAGGTTTCCAGCATCGTCCTGGCCCCGCGCGAGGTCCAGTTGCTCGACCTGCTGATGCGCCAGCGAGACAAAGTGGTGCGCAAGACCCAGATCGAATCCGTGTTCTTCGGCCTTGGCGAGGAATTCTCCTCCAATGCTGCCGAAGTCAGTGTGCACCGGCTGCGCAAGCGGCTGACGGCGCTGGAGGCGGGCGTGGAGATCGTGACGGTGCGCGGCCTGGGCTACCTGCTGCGCGCCGCGCCGGAAGCGTTGCCTGTGGGGCTGCCGGAAGCGGCACCTGAAGTCTCGTCCCCCAATTCGGCCCCCGATCCGGCCCCCGACCCGGCGCCCTGATGCCCACCCATTCGATCCTGCGCCGCATCCTGTTGCTCCATGCGGCGGCCACGCTGGTCACGGCGGTCCTGGCGGCCTGGGGCGCGATGCTGCTGATCGACAGCACGGGGGACCGGCTGCAACGCCAGATCCTGGACGAATATGCCCAGAAGATGCAGCACGGGCTCCACCGGCAGGGGGGCGGCTGGACGATCTCGAAGGAAACCGCCTCGGCCCTGCGCGGCGGCGGCTCCAGCTTCAGTTTCTGGATCGAGGACGAGGGGCGGCCCGTCGCCATCGAGAACTTGCGCTCGGACCCTTCGCTGTCAGTGCCGATGCGGGCGGGTGCGGCCTATTTCAAGCGGGTGCGCGGGCCGCGGATCTATTCCGGCGTCTCCATGCCGCTGATGGGCGAGCGGGGCAGCTGGCTGGTGATCGTGCAGAACCTCGACCATCCGGACGTGATCTTCGACGACCTGCGCGCCGATATCGCGGTGGTGGGCGGGGTGCTGCTGGCGGTGTTCCTGGTGGGGCTGCTGGCGGTGGACGCCTATATCGTGCGTCAGTCGCTGGCGCCGCTCAAGCGGGCTTCGCGGCAAGTGGGGCAAGTCTCGCCCTATCAGCTCCAGCAGCGGGTGGACACGGCGGGCATGCCCGAGGAAGTCGTGCCGCTGCTCCAGGCGATCAATGCCGCGCTCGACAGGGTCGAGGAAGCCTACCGCATCGAACGCGATTTCGCGGCGGATGCGGCCCATGAGCTGCGCACCCCGCTGGCGATCCTGCGCTTGTTGGTGGAGCAGGACGGAGCGCCCGAGGCGGTGCCCCGGCTGCAACGGCAGATCGACGCGCTGGAGGCCATGGTGGAGCGGCTGCTGCTGCTGGCGGAAGTGGACGCCATGGCCTGCGACCCCGGCGAAGTGACGGATCTGCGCGCCCTGGCGGAAGAACGCGTGGCGGGGATCGCGCCGCTGTTCATCGCCCGCGGGCAGGAGATCGAGATCGTCGGCGCCGAAAGCGTGCCCGTCTTCGCCGCGCACCACCTGGCCGCGCGTGCGCTCGATTCCCTGCTGGAAAACGCCATGAAGCACACGCCGGCCGGAACGCATGTGGTGGTGACCGTGGATCCCGCCGCCGAAATCCGCGTGGCCGATGACGGACCGGGCCTGCCGCCCTTCGCCGCCGGTGACGAACTTTTCGCGCGCTTCTCCTCGGCGCGGCGCGACTTCAAGAGCGGGTCGGGGCTGGGGCTGGCCATCGCCAGCGAACTCATGGCGCGGACCGGCGGCAATCTGGAGGCCGCCGAAAACCGCCCGTGCGGCACTGTGTTCCGCATGCGCTTCCACCCGGTGCCGACGGCGCCGCGCGGCGCGCGGCGGGGCTGAGAGGGATCAGGACTGCGCAAGGGGTCGCAGGAGCGACGGACGTGCGCGGAACCACCGCGCACGCCGTCCTGCATGATGGCCGTCAGGGTTCCTGACGGGCTCCGTCGGCCTTGGCCAGGATCAGCGAGAAATCGCCTTGCGAGTCGGTCCAGTGCTCCAGTTCGCGCCAACCGCTGGCCGCCAGCAGTACGCGCATTTCCCCGGGGCGGTACTTGTGGCAATTCTCGGTGTGGATGGTTTCGCCGCCTTCCATGCGGAAGGGCTGGCCGTCCACCTCGAAGCGGATCGCGCGGCGGGCTTCCAGATGCATCTCGACACGGCTGGCCAGCGGATTCCAGCGCGAGACATGGCGGAATTCCCCGACCGGGATCGAGCCGCCCAGCTCGCGGTTGATGCGCTGGAGCAAGTTGAGGTTGAACAGGGCCGTCACCCCCTGCGCATCGTCATAGGCGGCGGTGAGCCGCTGCGGGTCCTTCACCCGGTCGATGCCGATCAGCAGGTGGGCATTCGTGCCCAGCGTCTCGCGCATGGAGCGCAGCAGGTCCACGGCGGCTTCCGGGGTGAGGTTGCCGATGGTCGATCCGGGGAAGAAGCCCAGCATGCTGCGCGCCTCGCCATCCTGCCGCAGCGGCAGATGGACGGGGTTCATGAAGTTCGCTTCCACCGGCACGATGCGCAGGGCGGGGAACAGGCCCTGGAGCGCGGCGCAGGCCTCGTCCAGGAATTCGCCGCAGATGTCGATCGGCACATATGTCGCACGCGGCATGGATTTCAGCAGGATGCGCGTCTTGATCGAGCTGCCCGATCCGAATTCCACCACCGTGGCATCGCTGCCGATGCGCTCCGCCACGGCGGGGCAATGGGCCTGCAGCAGCGCGGTTTCGGTGCGGGTGGGGTAGTATTCGGGGACCTGGGTGATCGCTTCGAACAGTTGCGATCCGCGCATGTCGTAGAACCAGCGCGCGGGCACCGCTTTTTGCGTTTGCGCAAGACCGCGCAGCACGTCGGCGCGGAAGGCGGGGTCTGCCTCGGGCGCTCTGGCAAGGGGACGGACAGTCGGATTCTCGTCGTTCCTGGGGGCCGTGAAATACATGTCAGAGGCTCCTTGCGAGGCGAAGTCCGGTGAACTGCCAGCGCTGGTGGGGGTGGAAGAAGTTGCGGTAGGAAGGGCGGACATGGCCGCGCGGGGTGGCGCAGCTGCCGCCGCGCAGCACGAACTGGCTGGACATGAACTTGCCGTTGTATTCGCCCACGGCGCCCGCCGCCGGGCGATAGCCGGGCCAGGGGCGATAGGCCGATCCGGTCCATTCCCAGACATTGCCGTAGAGCGAGGCGAAGCCGTCCACTTCCTCTTCCGCACGGGGCGCTGCGGGGCCGGCCCGGTCCAGTTGCAGGCCGCCAAGAGGATCGCGGCCGCGCGCGGCGGCTTCCCATTCGTGCTCGGTGGGCAGGCGGGCGCCGGCCCATGTCGCGAAAGCATCGGCTTCGTAGAAGGAGATATGCGTCACCGGGGCTTCGGGATCGACGTCCTGCCAGCCCGCCAGCGTGAACTGTTCCCACTGCCGTCCGCCGCCGCGCCAGTAGAGCGGCGCTGAGACGGTTTCGAGGCCCCCTGCGGCGCCGCGCACCCAGTCCCAGCCATCCGATAGCCAGAGCGCGGCCGTGCCGTAGCCCTGGTCGGCGATGAACTCGATCCACTCACCATTGGTCACCGGACGGTTGGCCAGGGCATGGGGGGCGAGCCAGGCGGGGTGGCGGGGCAGTTCGTTGTCGAAAGCGAAGCGCTCGTCCGGGCCGGCCCCGATCTCCGCCAGCCCCTCTGGCCCTTCGATCCAGCGCAGCGGGGCGCTGCGGGCCGGCGTGGAGGCCGGCGGGGAGGGAGCCGCATAAGCGGGGCCGAGCGGATTGCGCGAAAACAGGTGCTTGATGTCGGTCAGCAGCAGTTCCTGGTGTTGCTGCTCGTGCTGGATGCCCAGTTCCACCAACTCGCCGTGGCGCTCCAGCAGGAGGGGCATGGCCTCCAGCATGGCGGCTTCCACATGGGCGCGATAGTCCAGCACGTCGGCCAGCGTGGGCCGCGTCAGCAGGCCGCGCTCGGGCCGGGCAAGGCGGGCGCCTTCGGCTTCGTAATAGCTGTTGAACAGGAAGGGCCAGCGCGGATCGTGAAGGCGATAGCCGGGCACATGGTCGCGCAGGAGGAAAGTCTCGAAGAACCAGGTCGTATGCGCGAGATGCCACTTGGCGGGCGAGGCGTCGGGCATGGACTGGACGGCGGCGTCGGCCTCGTTCAGCCCCTGCACCAGATCGCGGCTGAGATGGCGGGTTCGCTGGAATCTGTCGGCCATATCCCCGGGAGAGAGGGCGGGGCGCACGTCCGCACGGCTCGACTGTTCCTTCATCGTCTCTCCTTCCGCTACCCGCGTGGGCACGCCTCATGTTCGCCAGCGCCGGAAAAGAAGTCCAGCGCTCACGAAACGAAGGTATGTCGTAGGTAGTGCTCGGGAGGCCGCGAGGTTCCGAGCACCGGAAAAATCCCCATGCGATGCTACCGGCGGTGCCCGGTTACGGCCGATGCGGTTGGGCGGAGCCGGGGTCGCGGGCGAAAAGCAGGGTGGCGCCCAGCACTACCGCTCCGGCGAGTGCCAGCGGCACGGCCAGGCCGACGCGGAGCAGCAGGGCCGCACCCAGGGCCGCGCCGAGGAAGATCGAGAGCACGGCGGCAAGGCGGCGCGCGAAGTTGGGGGAGACGCGCCCTGCCATGTCGGCGGCGATGCCGGTGATCGTCAGGGTGAGCACGGTGGTCGTCAGGTCCGGCACTTTCAGTGCGCGCACCGTGGCATTGCGCAGCCCCATCGCGAAACCGGTGAGGGCGATGACCGAAAGCACGGCGATCTCCGGTGCCTGTGCGGCTACGTCGATCCGGGTGGAAATCGCCGCGGCGACCCACAGCAAGCCGGCTTCCACGACGGCCGCGCGGATCAGCCAGCGGCGCAGCGGCCGGTCGGTATGGGCCCGCGCCAGGCGTCCCGCTCCCCAGGCGCCGACCATGAAGGCCAGCAGCGCCAGCACCGCCGGCACGACCTTGAAGCCCGGCGTACCCGCGGCCGCAAAGCCCAGGAACACCACGTTGCCGGTCATGTTGGCAGTGAACACTTTGCCAAGCCCGAGCACCGAAGCGGCATCGACAAGGCCGGTCGTTGCGGACAACAGCAGCAGCAGGCGCGGGAGGGACGTCTTGGCGGTGATGGTCGGGCCGGTTGTGGGCGAAGTCATGGCGGGGGGCTCCATCGGGACAGGTGTTATCGAATGCGCCGCCCCGGATGCGATCGGGGCGGACGGGAAAGCGTTGGTGGAGCCTTTGTCGCCAGAATCGCCCTTTCGGTGAAGCTGGATAAAACCCCGCCAATCGTTCGATGAAACTGAAAAGCGCCGGACCTTTCGGCCCGGCGCTTCGAAAATTGCCTGCTCGCTTTCGTGGCGGTCACTCCGGCGGGGTGACGCCGTGGCGGGTGAGGAAGGCGAAGATCGTCTCCCAGACGTGCTTGCTGATCATCGGCCCCTTCACTGCGTGGGTATAGCCGGGATAGAGCATCATCTCGAACGGGACGGCCTGGGCCTGGAGCTTCGAGATCAGCACGGTGCTGTTCTCGAACACCACGTTGTCGTCCGACATGCCGTGGATCAGCAGCAGGGGATCGCTGATCTTCGCGGCGTTCTCGATGGCGTCGGAGGCGGTATAGGCTTCCGGCTGCTTGCGCGGGTCGCCCATGTAGCGTTCGGTGTAATGGGTGTCGTAAAGCTCCCACTTGGTCACCGGCGCGCCCGAGATGCCTGCCGCGTAAAGGCCGTGATCGGCCTGGAGCATCTTCAGCGTCATGTAGCCGCCGTAGGACCAGCCATAAGTCGCGATCTTCTTCGGATCGACGAAGTCCAGCGTCTTGAGATACTCGGCGCCCGCGCGCTGGTCCGCCACTTCGACGGTGCCCAGCTTGTGGCGGATCTGGCTTTCGAACTTCACGCCGCGGTTCGGGCTGCCGCGGTTGTCGAGGCGGAAGTAGATATAGCCCTTGTCGACGATGGCCTGCGGCAGGGCGCCCAGCCACTGGCGCGCCACCTGCTGGCTATGCGGGCCGCCGTAGTGCTCGAAGAACACCGGGTAGCGCTTGCCGGGCTCCATCTTGGGCGTGATCATCAGCCAGTGCAGGTCGCTGCCGTCCTCGGCCTTGACCGTGCCGAAGGTGGGCGTGCGGTGGCCGGCCAGATAGGGCGCATAAGGATGCGCGCCGTCGAGGCGGTTTTCCTCAACCCAGGCGAGGCGCTTGCCCTCGGCATCGGCGACATAGCTTTGCGAGGGCTGCGTGGGCGAGGAGCGGGTGACGACCAGCGTGCGGCCGTCCTTGTTCGCCACGGCGGCATTGAACCAGCCTTCCTCGGTCAGCCGCTGCGGCGTGCCCGGCCTGGCCAGGTCGATGGCGTAAAGCTGGGGGGACAGCACATCGTCCTTCGTGCCGGTGAACAGCACGCGCCCGCGCGCCTCGTCCACCGAGACGAGCTTGGTCACCGTCCACCGGCCCGAGGTCAGCTGCTGCCACTTGCCGTTCGCGAAGTGGTAGAGATGGCCGAAACCGTCGCGCTCGGACCACCAGATCACGCTGCCGTCCTTGAGGAAGCGGTAGTTGCCGGACAAGTTGATCCAGGCCTCCGGAGAGGCCTTTTCGGTGAAGAGCACGCTGCTCCTGCCGGTGGCCGGATCGACCGCCAGCATGTCGATCTTCGTCTGCGCGCGGTCCTGCCGCTGGACGTAGAGCATCTTGCCATCGCGCGACCAGTTGACCCGGGCCACGTAGATGTCGCTGTCGGCACCGAGGTCGACCTGGATCTTGCCGCTGCCGTCCGGCTTCATCACGAAGAGCGAGACCAGCACGTTCGGCGTGCCCGCGGCCGGATAGCGCTGTTCGTAAGTGCGCGTGCCCTCCGCGCCGATCGCGGCGCGGGTGACGACCTTGACCGGGGCCTCGTCATAGCGCTCCACGGCGATGCGGCTTTCGTCGGGCGACCACCAATAGCCCGCCATGCGGTCCATCTCTTCCTGCGCCACGAACTCCGCCTCGCCCCAGTGCACGGTCTTGGCGCTTTCTTCGGGGGTGATCGGCTTCTGCGCGCCCTGTTCGAGCGAGCCCACCCAGAGCCGCTGTTCGCGCACGAAGGAAAGATACTTGCCGCCGGGGCTCAGCGCGGAGTTCAACTCGTCCTCGGGGGAATCGGTCAGGCGGCGCACCGAACCGTCCAGCCCGGCCAGGTAGAGATCGCCGTCCAGCGGGACGATGATCGAGCGGCCGTCGTCGCTCCAGTCATAAGCGACGATGCCCTTGAGATCGCCCACGCGTTTGCGTTCGCGCTGCATCTTTTCGGCTTCGGACAGCGGGCGGCTGGAGCCGAGCTTGAGCGAATCCACCAGCATGCGCCATTCGCCGCTCTCGCGGTCGTAGCCCCAGAGGTCGTAGCGCTGGCGGTCCTCGGTGCGATTGCGCAGCAGGGTGAGATAGCGCCCGTCCGGCGAGATCTTCACTTCACGCGGCTGCGGTCCATCGAGCGAGGGGCTGGCGAAGACGCGCTGGAAATCGAGCGCGCCTGCAGCGATGTTCGGACGAGGGGCCGGACTGGCAGGGGTGTCGGCGGCCCGGGGGGCGGTCTTCTCGGTCACGGGGGCGGCCTCTGCGGAGATGAAGCTGGCGGGAACTGTGGCGCACAGGGCGGCAAGCAGCAGGGAGATTCTGGACATCGGACCCATGCCTAGAGCATTTTCCAGTCGGGTGGAATCACCTGATGGCTCGGAAAATGCGACCGCTCCCGCGCATTTCCCGGCCGGTTGGAATCGCTTGCGGCGTCAAGGCGCGTTTGGCCGAATCGGCGCGGTAAAAGCCGCGTTCCCCGCGGGTTTCAGCCGTTTCCCTCGGGAAACATGGCGGTGTGTCCGGCGAAGAGGCGCTCAGGCGCCAGGCGGCTCGGCGCTTTCCTCCAGTTCGGCGATCTCGAAGACGAAGTCCTTCCAGCCCCGCATCCGCACCGCGTCCTGCGTGGCGGCGCGCCTTTTCTTCGCTTCCGCCAGCGAGCGGGTATGCCCCCAGAACACCTCGGTCTTGCCGTTTTCCAGCGTGGCGACAATGCGCCAGTAATGCGTGAAGGGGTCGGCGGTCGGCCCGATCGTCTTCACGTAGCCGTCCGGCATCCGCGCGGTGAGGTATCGCTTTTTCCTGCCCATGGGCCGGCGATAGGACGTCGCAGTGGCAATGTCAGCCGGGGCGCGGTAGGGGCAGGCCGATTTCAGGCAATTCCTTTCAGGCAGATCAGGCAGAGACATGGCCCGCAAGCATCCCAAACACGGCCCCTGGGAAGATCCCACCGAAGAGGAAGAGGCCCCTCCGCCGGTGCCGTGCTGGCTCTGCGGGCGGCCCACGGGCAAGACCATCGTCTGGCATCACCCCGTTCCCAAGAGCAGGGGCGGGCGCGATGTCGTGCCGATGCACCCGATCTGCCAGCAGACGCTGATCGCCAATTTCAGCAATTCCGAACTCCAGCGCCACGGCATGGATGTAGAGGGCCTGCTGCTCAATCCCAACGTGCGCAAGTTCGTGGACTGGGTGGCGAAGAAGGACCCGGACTTCACCGCCGCCATCACCAAAAAGCAGCGCTGACGGCCCGCGCCCTCGAAAGCCCTGCGCCGATCCTTTCCCGCTTCCCCCGCCCCGCGGCGCCGTCCCGCGGGCAGGGAGGGCGGAAGAGCAGCGGCCGTGACCGTACTTTCAGGACCCCTCCATGCATCTGACCCTCGAAGCCATCTCGTTCCTGGTCGCCATCGCGTTCGTGGCGGGCACGGTCGATGCCCTGGCCGGGGGCGGGGGACTGCTGACGATTCCGGCGCTGCTCATGGCGGGCGTGCCGCCGATCGCCGCGCTGGCCACCAACAAGCTGCAGAGCACGATCGGCACGGCCTCTGCCGTGGTCGCCTTCCTGCGCGCAGGCCGAGTGGATTTGCGCGCTTTCGCCGTGCCGGCGGCCGGGGCCTTCGCCGGTTCGGTGCTGGGCGCCACGGCCGTCCAGCATGTCGATCCCGGCTTCCTCACCGCTTTCGTGCCGCTGCTGCTGATCGCGATGGGTCTCTATTTCCTGCTCGCGCCGCCGATGAGCGAAGTGGACCGTCATGCCCGCCTCGGCGGCGCGGGGCTGACCGCCGTCTGCACCGGCATCGGCTTCTACGACGGTTTCTTCGGTCCGGGCACCGGCTCCTTCCTGACCACGGCGCTGGTGGCGCTGGGCGGGCTGGGCCTGGTGCGGGCCATTGCCAATACCAAGTTCATCAATCTGGCGACCAATGTGGCCGCGCTGCTGGCGATGGTGGCCGGTGGCAAAGTGCTGTGGGTTCTGGGCCTCTCCATGGCGGCGGCGAACATTGCCGGCAACCAGACCGGCGCCTGGCTGGCGATCCGCTTCGGCGGGCGCGGGGTGCGGCCGCTGCTGGTGGTCATGTCCTTCGCGCTGACCGTCAAGCTGCTGGCCGACCCGGCCAATCCCTTGTGGACGCTGTTCTAGGGGAGGCGCAGCATATCGCCCCGCCCCCGCCGCGAACCGCACGGCAGGGTCGATCCGTCCGGCAAACCGGCGCCGTGCCCTTGGCAAGGCGTCCAGCGATGTGAATAGGGGCGAGGTGAATAAATTTGCGCCTCGGGACCGATAGTCAGGCAACCGACAGGATGGACGCGCTTTGCCGATCAGCATGAAGGACGATGATTCGCGGTTCCCGCGCGCCGGAGCGCCCCTGTTCCTCGCCGCCTCGGCGCTTGCTGCCGTGGCGGCGGCGCCGGCCCTGGCCGATCCCGCTCCCTTCGAGCTGAGCGGCCCGGACTTGCGGATCGAGGTGACGCGCGGCCAGCAGACCCTGCCGATCGCGCAAGTGCCCAGCCTGGCCGAGGGGGACAAGCTCTCGATCCGCGCCGACCTGCCGGGCGACCAGGGCCAGAAGTTCCTGCTGACGTCCGCCTTCCTGCGCGGGGCCACCAATCCCCCGCCGAAGGACTGGGTCACCACCGCCAGCACCTGGAAGTCCAAGGACAAGGACAAGGCGCTGTCGCTCACCGTGCCCAAGGGCGCGCGGCAGACGGTGCTGCTGATGGTGGCGGATACCGGCGGGGCGGAAGGCGTGCTGCTGGACGCGGTACGCGGCAAGCCGGGCGAATTCGTGCGCGCCAGCCAGGATCTGAACCAGGCCTCGCTCGACCATTCGCGCCTGGCCACCTTCATGGCCGCCATCCAGGCGCAGGACAACACCGGCCCGGAATACTTGCGCACCGTGGCCCCCGTGTTGGCGCGCAGCCTGTCCATCAAGCTCAATGACGAGTGCCTGTCCAAAGTCGTGGAGATGCAGGCCTCCTGCCTGCTGGAGAACCGCGAGGCGCTGGTGCTGAACGACGTGCACTCCAGTTCGCTGGCCGATACACTGACGGGCACCCCCACCGATCTGGCCCTGCAGCTCAGCGCCACGCCCGAGGCGGGCGGCGGCTATTACAGCGCCTATATCGGTGTGGCGCGGGACATCGCGCGCATTTTCGGCGCTTTCAACAACCCTCAGTTCAATTACTTGCCCACGCTTTCGCTGCGCAAGGACGCCACGATGTCGCTGCTGCTCAATGCGGCGCCCTCTTTCCAGAAGCCGAAGTCGGTCATGGTCACGGCGCTGCCCGCGGTGGAGGCGGACATTCCCCCGCAGCTGCGCAGCATCGCCAAGGGGCCGGTCTGCATCGCCCGGCCCGGCGCCGTGCTGCCGGTGGAAGGCGCGCCCCTGGTCTATTCCACGGCCTTCGCGCACGACATGAAGGTCAAGCTCACTAACGGTTCCGGCCAGACGATGGACGTGGCGGTGGTGCCGCGCGCGGACCGGGGCGGCTACATGATCGGGCCGGACGAACTGCCCAGCGCCTTCACCGGATCGCTGCGCGCCCAGCTTCACGGCATGTGGGGCTTCGCGCCGTTCGGCGGGCCGGACTTCCTGCTGCAGCGGCCCGACGGCGCGGCCTGGAAAGTGGCGGGCGACGCTGACGGACTGGTGGTCGGCCGCGACAATGCCGTCACGCTGGAAGGCGCGGCGCCCTCCTGTGTGGAGGAAGTGCTGCTGAGGCAGGGCAGCGGCGCCCCCCGGTCGCTGGAATGGAAAGTGCAGGACGGCCAGCGGCTGACGTTCACCGTGCCGCTGGCCGCAGTCAACCCCGGCGAGATGCGCGTGGAAGTGCGCTATCAGGGCGCGAAGGGCCCGGAAACCGTCACGTTGCGCGCCCGCGCCGAAGCGAGCCGGGTCGACGGGTTCGAGTTTCACGCCGGAGACCGGCAGGGCGTGCTGACCGGCCAGCGGCTGGACCAGGTCCAGTCGCTGACGCTGAACGATGTCGAATACCGCCCGGATGGCCTTACCCGCGAGGATGCGGTCGATCGCCTGCGCCTTTCGGTGAAAGCCGATCCGGCTCAGGTCAATTCGGCCCAGGCCAATACGGCGCCCGGGACTCCGGGCCAGAACACGCCGGGCCAGAACGGTGCGGCGAAGACCACTCCCGCGCTTGAGCAAGGCGCTTCGGCAAAGGCCGTGGTGCGCCTGGCGGACGGGCGCAGCCTGACCCTGCCGGTGCGCGTGAGTGCCCCCCGCCCGCAAGTGGAGCTGCTGGGCCGCACGATCTATCCCGGCCCGGTCGCGCCGGGCGCCAGGGCGCTGGAACTGGGCGCGGGCGAACTTCTGCCTGACAACGGCGAACTGGTCTTCTCGGTAAAGGCCGCGCCGGGTGCCGGTTTCGGCACGCGCGACACGATCGAGATCGCCACGGCGGACGGCCCCGCGGTCGCTCGTCTTTCGGCCGGCAAGGGGCTGACGCTGGAGAGCCGCCAAGTGCTCGTCGCCCGGCTCAAGGCCGCCGACCTGCCGGCCGGCGCCTTCGGGCCGCTGCGCTTCCGTCTGGCCGGGGGTGAGACCACGGGGGACTGGACGCCGCTGACCACGCTGGCCCGGCTGCCCCGGATCGAGAACCTCGCCTGCGACAAGGACGGCGCGAAACAGGAGGCCGGAGCGGGGATCGGAGCAGGGGCAGGAGCAGGGACCGGAGCAGGGGCGGCAACACCCTGTACCCTCACCGGGCGGGACCTGTTCCTGATCGGCTCCGTCTCGGCGGAGCCCACTTTCGCCCAGCCCGCGGCAGTGCCCACCGGCTTCACCGGCTCCAGCCTCCCCGTGCCGCGTCCCGTGGCCGGAAAGCTCTACCTGCGCCTGCGCGATGCGCCCGATACTGCGGTGGCCCTGCCGCAATCCTGAGCTTTCGCCCCAGACGGCGCTTTCGGACTTTTCGATCCTTGGCTTCTCAATTCGTTAGGCATTGCTATGTAGGCTGCCGCTGTCCGGGTGCGCGATGCCCGGACGCGCGAATGGGGCAGCGAAGCAGCGACATGGACCTGGCCGGATGATCGAACGCGGCGGCGCGAAAGCATGGGCCGGCGGCAAGCCGGCCGTTCCGGCGCTGACGGTGGCCGTCGGCAGCCTCTCGGTGCGCGCCGCGGGCCCTGCCGGTCTGCTGGGTCTCGATCTGGCCGGAACGGTGGAGGAAGACGATGTCCTGCCCTCCTGGGGCCACGAGGGCGCCGAAGTCGCGCTTTGCGTGAATCCCGCAGGCACGGCCTTTCTGGAAGGCGTGCTGGGCCAGGGCCGCATCTATGCGGACCGCATCGAAGTGGACATCGTGCTGCCGGCCGGCGAGGCGGAAGCGCTGGCGTCCCGGCTCGCCCAGCCCGCCCCATCCCGCGCCCGCCCATCCCACGACCGCCCATCCCGCCACCGCCTGCGCCTGACCGCGCAGCCGATCACCGAAACCCTGCTGCGCATCACCGGCTTCGAGATCTGCTGATTCCGCGCGCTCCGGGCGCAAAAGAGGTAGCAGGCCACTCGCAATAGCCGCGCCCCGGCCAGGCCGAGCGGCTATCCTGATCCGGTGCGGATAGGCGAGGAACCGGGGCATGGGCGGGACGACTCTGTGAAGACGGCGGTCGACCGCCTGCTGAAACCCCTGGGCCTTCAGGCGCGGCCGGACGATCCCGGACCCTATTGGCCCCGGCGCCGCACCGACCGGATCCACCACCCCTTCCTGTTCCTGCTGACACCGCCGGGCGCGGGCACGACCGCGATCGCGCGCCATGTGGCCGATCGCGCCGATGTCGGCGGTCTTCACTCCAGCTTCGAAGGGCAGCGCCTGGTGCGCGGGCTGATGGACGCGGACCAGTGGCTCGACCGCAAGTTCGTGGACTACGAAGCGGTGCTCGGGGCCTGGAACGCACGCATCGCCGAAGCCGAGCGGAGCCGCGGCCGGGCGTTCTTCCTGGAAAAGAGCCCGCCCAACCTCGTCCGCTACGAAACGCTGTTCGGTCATTTCAGCGACTACCGCGTCGCCGTGTGCAACCGCGCGCCGCTGACCAATATCGACGCCCAGCTCAAGCGCTATGCCCTGCCGGCCTATCGCGGCGTCCCGCGCGACCGTGTGGTGCGCGACCTGGCGCGGACGTGGATCTGGAGAAGCGGCCTGCTGCGCACCGCGATCGAGCGGCACGGCTATCCGCTGGTCACTTACGAACGCTTCCGCCGCGATCCCGATGCGATCCTGTCGGCGTTCGGGCTGGAAGTCGGCCCGCCCGCATCGACGGCAACCGAAGAGCATCGCAGCGCTTCGTCGCAGGTCCTCATGCTGTCGACCGGGGAGCGGCGGATCGTGGCCGAAACGGTGGCCGAAGCGCCGGACCTGCTGGCATTCTTCGGCTACGAGGCCGAACGCCCAGCTGATTAGAGGGTCCGCCGATTAAAGGGTCCGCTGACCAAGGAGCCAATGCGGCCCCGTCGCCCCCGATCCGGTCGGCCTGATCCGGCAGGGACGACGGGAATTCCGCGCCTGCTCAGCTGGTGCCGCGCGCGTAGTAATATTGATAATAGGCCATTTCCTCGCCCAGCACGGCCGAGGAGCGCGTGTCCACCTGGGTGAGCAGCAGGCCGTAGATATTGGCGCCGGCGCGGTCGAGTTCGCGCAGGGCAGTCTTCAGCACGTTGCGCTGGGTGGAGCGCCAGCGCAGGATCATCAGGGTGACGTCCGCCATGGCCGCCAGCGCGCGGGCCTCGGCCACCGGGATGACCGGCGCGATGTCCAGCACGACAAGGTCGTATTCCTGTCGGAACCGGTCGAACAGGGTGGCGGTGGCGTCCGAGTGGATGATGTCCAGCGGCGTTTCGGCCGTGGAATTCAGCGGGAGGACATGCGCGCCCGAGGGTTCGTCCAGCACCAGCACGTCTTCCACCCGCGCCTCGCCGGTCAGCACTTCGGCCAGGCCGGGGCGGCCGCGCAGGCCCAGCGCGATGGTGGTGCCCATGCGGCGCACGTCGCAGTCGATCAGCAGGGTGCGGCGGCCGGCCATGGCGGCGGAGCGAGCCAGGGCGATGGCGGTGCTGGTCTTGCCCTCTCCGGGGATCGAAGAGGTGACCCCCACCGAGCGGGCGACCTGCCCCTTGTGCCCGATCTTCAGCGCCGTCCAGATCGCGCGCACCGATTCCGCGAAGGGCGAATCCCGGTGGCTCACCAGGAAGTCCGGCACGCCCAGGGCGTCGTCCTTGCGGAAGTCGGGTTCGTCCATGGTGGCGATGTCGGGCAGGCTGCTGACCACTTCGTAGCCGGTCAGCTCTTCGGCTTCGGCGCGGGTGCGGATGCCGCGTTCGCGCCATTCCAGGGCCAGCGCCAGCAGGACCGCGGCGATCACGCCGGCAATGCCGCCGCCCAGCATGTAGACCAGCAGGTCGGGCGAGGAGGGCTTGGTGGGCACCTGGGCGCGGGCGATGACTTGCGCCTTGCTCTTTTCGGTGCCGCGCGTGGCCAGTTCCACGCGGTAGCGGTCGAGGAAGGTCTGGTAGAGCTGGCGCGAACTTTCGGCCACGCGCTCCAGTTCGTTGAGGCGCACGGAGGCGTTGTTGCCCGCGAGCAGGCGGCCCTTGGCGCCGCCGATGGCGGATTGCAGGGCGCCCACGCGCTGGCTGTCCACGCCCACGTCGGAGCTGACGCCCGAGGCGGCACGGGCCACTTCGCGGCGCAGCGCCTGGCGGGCAGTGGCGAGCTGGGCTTCGGTCCTGACGCGATCGGGGTGGTTCGGCCCGAGCGTGGAGGACTGCTCGGCCAGCTTGACCTCCAGCGTCGAGACTTCGGTGCGCAAGTCGCGGATCACCGGGCTGTTGTTGACGGCGGTGCCGTTCTCGCCCGCATTGGCCCTGGCGCGGCCCTGGGAAGCGGCGAGTTCGGCCTTGGCCGAGGCCAGTTCGGTGTTGAGCGTGGAAAGCTCCTGCTGCGCGATCGTGCTGTCGTTGCTGACGGCCACGAGATCGGCGCTGGCGCGGTAGGAGGCGACGGCGGCCTCGGCCTTGATCACGTCTCCGCGCAGCTGGTCGAGCCGGCTGCGCAGCATGTTGATGTCCTGGCTGCGCGCGCTCTGCTCGCCTTGCACCTGGCCGCTGACGTAAGCGTCGGCCACGGTGTTGGCGACCATCGCGGAGACCTTGGGATCGCGCGAGCGGTAGCCGAGGTTGATCGCGTAGGACAGCCCCTGGCGGCCGACCGTGAGGTTGGAGCGCAGAATATTGGCGGCGGCGGCCTCGGTCAGGGGGCCGGGGGCGTTGGGCGCCGAGGCGGCCAGGAACGCGGGATTGGTGTTGAGCCGCGCGTTGTGCACGGCGGCCGCCGCCACTTCGGGCGAGAGCAGGACCTGCACTTCGGTGTCCACCGCCGGGGAATCGACGATGGTATCCTTGTTGGTCTGCGCCGTGCGGACCAGTTGCTGGTCGCCCCGGTCCAGCGCCAGCACGACGCTGGCGTCGTATTTCTTGACCGCGAAGAGATAGGCCGTGGCCGTGGCCGCCAGCACCGCGAGAATGGCGATGAGCATGGCCCACTTGTGCCGCCAGGCCAGCGTTGCCAGCCAGGACAGGTCGATGAGCTTGCCCCCGTCGGGGCCAGACCCGGAGGCGGAAGCAGCGCTGCCTGGGGCGGGGTCGGTCAACCCCACCCTGCGCGCTACGGAGGGATCCAGCTTGTTGGGAGCCACGTGCAAGTCGCCTACCTCTCGAGAATCGAGGAAATTCGCGGACTTATTCTGCGAGCCTTTGCCATTGGAAATCCATGAGAAACAGGTAGTAATTCGAAATCTCAGGCACCACTACCTCGTGCGAGTGGAGCCGGCGCCCGGGCCGGGCGCCGGGCCTTTCGCGCTTGTGCAAGTGGCTTGGGGGCTGCCTGCATGGATGCCGGCGCCGCGCCGGACCGCCTGGCCTGGGGCGCCAGGGCGGCTATGCGCGCAAGGAGCGCCAGCGGACCTTGGGCCGCCAGCCTTCGAAAACAGCCCGCCGACCGGCGCTCCGGCCGGTTCGACGGGCCTGTTCGGTCGGTCAGATCGCCATCCGCTGGTCGATCGTCACCTTGGAGCCGGAAAAGCTGCCGGATGCGCTCAGAACCTGGCCCGGCTTGGCGATCAGGCGGCGGATATGCAGGTTGACCACGCCGTCCTCGGCGCGGAACAGGGGCACGTTGGGGTCTCCCGAGGCGATCAGCACGTCGATGGTGATCGTGCGGGTCACGCCCTTGCTGCCCTTGCCGATGATGCCGACGAAGCGGTTGGTGCCCAGTTCGATCAGGCCGTGGCTCTGGTTGGTCCAGGCCTTGATGCCCTGGCGACAGCCGGAGAGGTAGACGTTGTCCGCCCGCACATTGCCCTTGATGTCCAGGCAGGCATCGCTGGCGTTGATCACGCGGCCATTGGTGATCGTGCCGGAATAGCCGCCCTCGGTCGAGATGCCGTCCACGTTCTGGTAATAGCTTCCTGAATTCATGAATAGATTCTGGAAGTCGAAGTTGTTGATTTCAAAGGTTCCGACGTCATCCGCGTCCTTGCCCTTGAGGGCGATGGCGGCCCAGGCGTCGTCGCTGTTGATGGCCGGATGGGCCTTGTCGCCGATCCAGACGAGGTCGTGGAAGCTCGCCTTGCCGATGCCGTTGCTGACGTTGACGAGGCCGAGGCCGAGGGTGGCGTCGGCGCGCGCCTCGGTGTCGGAAACGCGCTGGACCTGCAGGTCCTGTACATTGCTGCCGCGCATGAGCGGGCCGTAGCGCTGGGACTTGATGTCCCGCATCACGAAGCCGCTGGCGTCCTTGCCGTTGACCAGGATGTTGCCGTCCACGACGCAGAGCTTCGAGATTCCGGGCGTGGTGGCGGTCATGCGCAAGGTCGAGGCGGCCTTGCAGGCGGCGCTGCTGACTTGCGGGGCGGCGATGGACGGCATGGTGAAAGTGGTGGCGGCGGTAGTGGCGGTTGCCTGGGCCATGGCCAGCGGCGAGGCGGTCAGGCTGCTGAGTGCGGCGGGCGCACCCCCGTTGGATGGGCCCATCGCCAGCATCGGCAGGACGAGGCCAAGTGTTCGAAACATGTGCTTCCCCAAGGACTTAGGCGCTTGATCGCGTTTTATTGACAGGACCATGACGAATAGTCTCATCCGTATGGCTTAGTTCTTTTGGGCTACTTGCCCAGGCGAACTTGAAGCACAACTGGCGGGGCGGGCGAAATGTCCTCAAACGGGGCGGAGCGCTGCGGGATTTGCGACGGACCGTTTCGCAGCGCGGCCCTGAAGGTTGGCGTGAACCGTGAAACCGCAGAGCAGGCCGTAGAACAGCAGGCCCTCGATCATCCAGAACGGCATCGTCGCCATGTTGAGCAGGAAGAACCCGAGATGCGCCATCACCAGCGTGAACCGCGCGGGTGTGCGCGCCGTGGCGGCCAGGAACACCATCCAGCTCCAGAGCAGCAGCATGGCCGCCACCCCCAGGACGCCCAGCTCGTAAAGCGTGGAGACCAGGGTGTTATGGGCATAATAGCGATAGCGGCCTTCCCAGGCATTGGCGCCGAAGCCCAGCATGTGCTGGCGCGGCGTGCCGGCATCCCAGGCGGTGATGTACTGGCTCCAGAGCAGCAGGCGGCCCGAGAGGACCTGGGTGTCGGCGCGGCTGAAGTCGGCCGGGGCCTTCATGATGATGGCCGGGTTGTCCCACACGGTCTTGACCGCATCGAAGCGGTCCCCGGCGACGATCGGTACGATCGGCACGGCCGAGAGCACCAGCAGCCAGCCCAGGATGCCGGCGATCGGCCTCTGGCTGGGGCGGACCCCGCCCACGATCGCGGCGATGAACAGGCCCAGCATCAGCGGTCCGGCGGTGATGATGGCGGTGCGGTAGTTGGCGGCCAGGATCCCGCCCAGGCAGACGACGGCGATCCCCAGCTTGTAGAGCGCGCGCAGCCGCGGGTTGAGGATCGCGGTGAGCAGCCCCGTCAGGAGGATGATCGAGAAGCTGGCCTCGTGGTTGTAGCCGCCGATGTAGGACGTGGAGCCATCGCTTTCGGTGGCCTTGGCGATGCCCAGCACGATGCTGAAGCCCTGGAGCATCAGGGGAAGCAGGAACGTGAACAGCAGCCGCAGCAGCACTTTGCCTGCGCCGTCGATCACGAAGGCGTCGTAGGCGGTGAGGGCGATGATCGCGAGATAGGCGTATTTCACCAGGCTCTCGACCGAGCCGGAAATCTCGCCGTTAAGCACGGCGCTCATGGCGATCACCATGAGCAGCGGCGCGATCGGCGCCAGGATCAGCGGCACGGCGCGGCTGCGCAGGAGCAGCAGCGCGCCCACGCCCACCAGCACCACCGAGGCCAGCGCGTTCCAGCTCAGTCCCGCCGGGCTGGAGGAAAAGGCGAAGCGCGGCATCGCGGACATCGCCAGGCGCATCGCGAAAGCCACGATCAGGAACCGCGCCGAAGCGCGCACCTGCAGGCACAGCACCACCACGAGCACGCAGTAGAGCATCATCGTGGGCAGGAGCAGGAAGATCGGGATGGGCGGGCTGCCCGATGTCAGTGCCAGCATGGCGTGCTCCGGTCGCGGTCTAGGGGCGCTTCGGCCGTGGCGCCGGTCCGCGCCGGGATCGGCGGGAGGGCCTCAGCTTGCAGGGGTAAGGGCATGGCTGAGCCACTTGCGGGTCTTGAGCTTGCGGTAGGCGGCGGCCGTGCGCCGGGCCACTTCGTCCCAGTCGAGCAATGTTTCGGGCAGGGTATCGGGCAATGTCTCGGGCTGGCGATCGCCCGTGCTTTCCCCGTCCTGCGGGCCGGTTTGCGGCCGGTCTTCCGCGCCGAGACGCGCGGCGAGGGCGTTGACATCCCCGACCGGGAAGTAGCGGTCGGCGGGCAGGCCGAGGTCGAGGTTGGGCTGGATGTCGCTGAGCAGGACCGGGCAGCCGCAGGCCAGCGCCTCCAGCGCGGCGATGGGCAGGCCTTCATGGAAGGAGGGCAGCACGAAAAGCGCGGTATTGCGCAGCAGCACGCCCAGCCGGGGGCGCGGCACCATGCCCAGGAAGCGGATGCGCGGCTCCGCCATGGCGAGCAGGTCCTGCGCATAGCGATCGTCCTTGCGGCCCGCCCCGGCGATCACCAGGATGCGCCCATCCCTGCCAGAACCGTCCCTGCCGAGACCGTCTCCGCTGCGGCGGAAGGCCTCCACCAGGTAGTGGATGCCCTTTTCCGGCACCAGCCGCGCCACGCAGAGGACATAGTCCTGCGCGCGCAGGTCCAGTTCGGCCAGCACGTCCTCGTCGCTCTGGGGCGAGGGGGGCATCGTGCTGACGCCGTTGGGAATGAACTCCACGCGCTCGGCCCGCGCCGGGTAGCGCTCGCGCATGCGGGCGGCGAGCGAGGGCGAGACGCAGACCACGCGGTCGGCCGACTGCACGCCCAGCCACTCGCCCAGCTTGAGCATGAGCTTGGCGCCGCGGCCCCATTTCTCGCGGTCGTAGTCGGCGCCGTGGTGAGTCAGCAGCACGCGCAGGCCGAGCAGGCGGGCGAAAGGCGCCAGCAGCGCCGGGCCGACCGCGTGGATATGCACGGCGTCGGCGCCGTGAAGGCGCGCGTGGACGATGCCCACGAACGTCGAGACAAGCGCCTCGCTGATGCGGCCGGTGGGGGAATAGAGCGGCTTCAGCGCGACGTGGCGGAAACTGGTGATCGCCGGATCGACATAGGGCGCGCGGCAGCAGACCTCGATCTCGATCTCGGGCTCCATGGCGGCGATGCGGGGCAGGAGTTCCTCGCAGTGGGTTTCCACCCCGCCCATGACGCCGGGGATGCCGCGCAGGCCGGTAACGCAGACTTTCATGGCCGCACCGCCTGTGCCTGCCTTGCGGCAGGCGCCGGGGCGGCCTCCATCAGCGCCGTCCGGAACCGCTCGACCGCGCTTTCCACCGAGAAGGCGGCGGCGCGCCGGGCGGCCGCGGCCGACAGCTCCGCGTGGCGCGGCCCCATCATCTCGGCCATGCAGCGCGCCATGGCGGCATGATCGTCGGGCGCCACGAGAGCGCCGCCATGGCCCATGACCGAACGCGCGCCGTCCAGCTCGACCTCCAGGATTTCCGCCGGTCCCGAAGGGCAGTCGGTGGCGACGACGGGCAGGCCGACCGCCATGGCCTCCATCATGGCATTGGGAAAACCTTCGGCATAGGACGTGAGCAGGTAGCAACCCGCCCGCGCCAGCACCGCGTAGGGATTGGCGAGGAAGCCCGGGAAATGCACGCGATCGGCCAGGCCCAGCCCGGCCGCCAGCCGGATCAGGTCTTCCCGCAAGGGGCCTTCGCCCAGCACGATCAGGTTGCCGGATCCCGCTTCGGCCCCCGCCCCCGTTGCCGTCCCTATTTCCGCCAACGCGCGGATGGCCATGGCGGTGTTCTTGTTGTCCACCAGCCGGCCCATCGTCACGAAGTCCCGCGCGGTGACCGGGATGGCCGGTTCCTGCGCGGCCAGCGCGTGGATATGCGCGGTGTCCACCGGGTTGTAGATCACCGAGATGCGCTGCGGCTCCACGTCGAAGTCGCTCTCCAGCGTGCGGGCGACGCCTTCGGAGACAGCGATGATGCGCCGGGCGGTAGGGTAGGTGTTGCGGATCAGGAGGCGGCTGAGGAAGGCGAGACGGCCGCTCCGGAGGTGGGCGGTGGTGTTTACCCGCTCGCTGATGATCGCCGCGCCGCCGGTGCGGCGCATGGCGACGATCGCGGCGACATTGGCGCGTGAGAGGAACGAGAGCGTCACGTCCGGCCGCAGCCGCCGCACCAGCTTGCGGGTCTGGGTGATGCTGCGCAGCAGCCCGCCGCGCGCGTCGAGGCGCTCCACCGCGACGCCGGCGGGCAGGCGGTAGGCCTCTTCCGCCTCGTTATCGAGCAGGGCGACGGTGATGGCGATTTCGTCCGGGCGGCGGCTGAGCTGGTCCACCAGGGTGGTGAACACGCGCTCTGCCCCGCCGCCGGCGAGCGAATTGATGACGAAGAGCGCGCGAAGCGGCGATTCAGAACGCATGCGACCTCTCGTGGCTTTGAGCAGGTGCAGCGTAGCCAGCGCATGGCGCGGGAGCGATTCAACAAAAGGGCCAGCGCGTGGCCCATCGGGGGTATGGCGCGGCACCCATATTGCCGGGCGCGGCCCGTTGAAAAGCCTGATCTTTCTCGTTGGCCGCCGGGGAGCCGGGGCAAGTCTCTCCCGCCCCCGCGCCGGGGATCGCTTCGCCGCGCGCGTCACGGTGAGGGGGGAGAGCAGGAGAGGGAGCGCGCAGGAGGGGACGGCGATCCGTCCCGCCCCCTCCTGCGCGGGGCGGCTCAGGGGCGGTAGAGCGCCTCGGTGGGCAGGATCACGCCATTGGCCTTGGCATAATCGTCCCAGGCGGCCGTCAGTTCGCGCAGCTTGTCCGGGTTTGCGGCGGAGAGGTCGCGGGTTTCGCCGGGGTCGCGGGCGATGTCGAAGAGCCGCCACTGGCCGTCGCCGATGTCGGTCACTTTCCAGTCGCCCTTGCGCAAGGCGCGGCTGCCGAACAGTTCGGTGCCCAGCGGCTCGTCGGCGGCGTAGACCGCGGCGGCCTTGCCCTCCAGCCAGGGACGCGCGCTCTTGCCGGTGATCGGCAGGACGGTGCGGCCCTGGAACGTGGTGCCGGCGGCGGGCACGCCCGCATAGTCGAGCAGGGTCGGCGCGATGTCGGCCACGCTGACATAGGCGCTGCCTACGCCCCGCGCGTGGGCCAGCCCCCTGGCATGGACGAAGGCCACGGTGCGGGTGCCGCCTTCCGAGGCATAGGCCTTGGTCAGCCACGAGGGCGCGGTGCCGGCCTGCGCCCATTCCGGGCCGTACGTGATGTAGGAGTTCGCCTTGCCGCGATTGGCGAAGCTGTTGTCCGCCTCGGCAACCCGGCTGCCGAGCATTTTCGCGCCGGTCGTGCGATAATCGAGGCCCTCCGCGCCGTTGTCGGCCAGGAACACGATCACGGTATTGTCGAGTTCGCCGCTGGCGCGCAGTTCCTCGATCACGCGGCCGACATTGCGGTCCATGCGCTCGACCATGGCGGCATAGATCTCCATGTCGCGTGCGGCTTCGCGCTTGTCGGCCGCCGACAGCGAATCCCAGCCGCCGCGCGGGGCGCGCACGCTGTGCGCGGCCGTACCCTTGGCCAGGATCCCGAGCTGCTCCTGCCGGGCGAGGCGGCGGCTGCGGATCTCGTCGAAGCCCAGGTCGTACTTGCCGCTCTGGCGCGCGACGTCTTCGGCGGGCGCCTGGAGCGGCCAGTGCGGCGCGGTGAAGGCGAGATAGGCGAAGAACGGCTTGTCGGGGCTCTCGCGGCGGCTCTGCTGCAGTTCCGCGATCAGGTTCGTGGCATAGGCATCCGACGAGTAGAAATCCTTGTCGAGCGAGGCCAGGACCTTGCCGTCGCGGGTATAGGTCGCGCCCTTGCCGGGTTCGGCGGACTGGTCGCGGCCATAGTGGTTGGCGCCGCCCTGCAGCAGCGCGAAGCTGTGCTGGAAGCCGCGCGCATGGGGATCGAGGTCCGGGGTCAGGCCCAGGTGCCACTTGCCCGAAAGCAGCGTGCGATAGCCGCCCGCGGACAGGCGCTCGGCCAGGCTGGCGACATCGCGGCTGAGATAGCCTTCATAGCCGGGCTTGCCCTTCTGGTTGGGGGCGGTGAGTTCCGCCATGCTGCCCAGCCCGGCGCGGTGGTTGTCCGTGCCAGACAGCAGCATCGAGCGCGTGGGCGAGCAAGTGGGCGCGGTGTGGAAGCCCGTCAGCCGCAGCCCGTCCAGCGCCAGCCGGTCGAGGTTGGGGGTGGCGATCTCGCTGCCGAAGGCGCCGACATCGGAAAAGCCGAGGTCGTCGGCGATGATGACCAGGAAGTTCGGGCGGGCTTGCGCGGGAACCTGGCCCGCAGGACCGGACGGCGCCGGAGCGGTTTGCGCCATCGCCGGGGTTACGGTGGTGGCGAGCAGGGCTGCGCCGAAAGCGGCGGCGAAAGCGAAACGCTTGGATTTCATCGATATGTCCTTGGAAAAATCCCGCGCCGCGGCGGAAGCGCGCGGCGCGGGCAGTCAACGGCCCGTACAGGGTGTGAGGGATCAGGCCGGTTCGTAAGTGGTGGCCTTTTCCTTCCGGGTCGTGCGGCTCTGGCGTCCGTCGATGGCGACCGGCACCGTGCCGGCGATCGTCGCGCGGCGCAGGGTGCGGCGCTGGAGGCCGAAGTCGGCCACGGCGCGGTGCTGGGTCGCCTGGTTGTCCCAGAACGCCACGTCGCCCGGCTGCCAGCGCCAGCGCACGACGTTCTCGGGACGCGTGATGTGTTCCTGAAGGATCGAGAAGATCCGCGCCGAATCCGCCTGGTTCAGCCCGGCGATGCGCTTCACGAAATGGCCGAGCAGCAGGCTGCGCTGGCCCGAGACCGGATGGACGCGAACCAGCGGGTGCTCGGTCTCGTAGACGGTCGAGGCGAAGATGTTCTTCTGGAACTGCGTGCGATTCTGGGCGGCCTCGTCATCCTTCGGCGCATTGCCCAGCACGGCGGCATAGTCGTAGTCGTTCGAGTGGACCGCCCAGAGCGTGTTCACCAGCTGGCGCAGGCTTTCCGGCAGGCCTTCGTAGGCAGTCTCGGTATTGGCCCAGACGGTGTCCCCGCCCGCTTCGGGAATGGTGATCGCGCGCAGGATCGAGCCGGCCGGATAGGCATCGGTGAAGGTCACGTCGGTATGCCAGCTGGAGGCGGCGTAGCCTTCCTTGCTGTCGAGTTCGAGCAGGTAGCGCGATCCTTCGGCCACCGGCACGGTCGGGTGAGCGACCGGCTCGCCGAACAGCGAGGCGAAAGCCTCGTGGCGCTGGTCGTCCAGTTCGTGCTGGCCGCGGAAGAAGATCACCTTGTGGCGGACGAGCGCGTCCTTGATGGCCTGCACGGTCGGGCCGTCGAGATCGCCGGAGAGCGTCACGCCCCGGATCTCGGCGCCGATGGTGCCGGTGATCGGCGCCACGTCGAGCGGGGAGGCGGGATCCTTGGCATTGGCGTAAGTGGCAATCGAAGTCATGGCAGTTACTCCTTCTTCGTGAAAACGGGGAACGGGCTTCGTGAAAACAGGGGTCGGGAAGGTCATTCGGCAGGGACGGCGGCGGCGGCGTAGACGTCCTCGCGCGCCTGGATCTGGCGGCGGATTTCGGCGTGGCGGCCGGCGTCGAGCGGGAAGCCCGCCACCAGCGCGGCGGCCAGGGTGTGGGCCAGCGCCGGGCCGAGCGCGAAGACCAGCAGCAGGGCATCGAGCGCCTGGGGCGTGTTGGCGGCGGCCTTGGGGTCGAAGCCGAAGGCCGTGACCAGCGGCAGGGCGATCCCGAAAGCCAAGGCGCCGCCCAGCTTCATCGAGACGCTGAACACCGAATAGTAGAGCCCCACGCGGTCCTCGCCGGTCTCGGCGCGGTGGAGGTCGGCCACGTCTGCCACCATCGAGCGCAGCATGAGGTTGCCCGAGCCTTGCGAGAGGCCCTGCGCCACGGCGAGCGCCATCATCAGGCCGAAACGGTCGGGCGTGAGGAAGACGAGGCCGAAGTTGATGGCCGCCTGGGTCAGCTCCGCCAGCACGGCGGCGCGGCTCTTGCCGAGGCGCAGGCCGATGCGGCGCCAGATCGGCCCGGCCAGCACGCCGAAGGAGTACTGGAGCAGGAAGAACCCGGCGGCCCATTCCGGGCGCTGGAAATAGATGGTGACGATGAACAGCAGCAGCGCGGTACGCACGCCCTGTCCGGCCGTGACCGCGGCGTCCGCGGCCAGGACGCGCAGCAGCAGGGGATTGCCGAAGACCGCCTTCAGCGTCTTGCGCAGCACGAATGGTTCCGCGCCCGAAGGCGCGCTGTGGTCGGGCACGGCGGTCAGTGTGAGCAGCAGGCCGGGCACGGCGGTGACCAGCACCAGGGTGCCGAACAGGGTCAGGCGCAGCGGGCCGTCGTCCGGCCGGAACTGGTCGGCCAGGGCGGGCAGCAGCAGGGTCAGCACCAGCGCCGCGGAGGACAGCAGCGTGAACTGCGAGGCGATCCGCGTGCGCTGGTCGTAGTCGCCGCTGATCTCGCCGGACCAGGCCAGCAAGGTGGTCTGGGTGGCGGAGGCCCCGGTGTAATAGCAGAGCACGCCGATCCCCACCCAGGTGAGGCTGGCGCCCTCGGGCGGGAAGAACAGCATGGTGCTGCCCACGATGAACAGCAGCCCGCCGGCCGCGATCCACGGCCGCCTGCGCCCGAAACGGCTGACGGTACGGTCGCTCAGCGCGCCGATCACCGGGTCCAGCAGCGAGTTCACCACCTGGCCGATCAGGTAGACCAGCCCCAGCCCCGCCAGCGGAATGGCATAGTGACGCGAGAGGATGGCCGGCACGAAGGCCATGACCGGCTGCGCGGCGGCGTAGATCGGCACGGACATGGCGGTGAAGCGCAGGAGGCGCCAGCCATCAAGTCGTTCCTGTCGTGGCGGCGATGAAGGAAATCTCTCGTGGATCATGGCTGGCGCCTCCTGGTTGGGAGCGGGATCAGAGCTTGGTGCGAAGGGTGGCGCCGAACGTGCGCGGTTCGCCCAGCTGGGCAGTGACCGCGCCGGTGTTGGCGGCGCTGAGGCTGACGTAGTAGTTCTTGTCGAACAGGTTCTTGGCCCAGATCGAGAAGTCCCAGAGGCCGTCGTCCGTCCTCAGTCCGATGCGGCCGTTGGCCAGGCCGAAGCCGGGGATCTGCGCCCAGGCCGAGTTCGAGGCCGACGTGTTGAAATTGCTGCGGTAGGCGTAGTCGGCATGGGCATAGAGCCCCAGTTCCTTGCCGCCGAGATCGCCGAGCGCGGTGCTGAAGTCCGCGCCGATGGTCCAGGCGAACTTGGGCACGCCGGGCAGGCGCTCGCCGGAAAGGTCCTGGATCGCGCCCTGGTTCTGCCGTTCGAAGGCCTGCGGGGCGTTCTTGTAAGTGATGTAAGTGGCGTCGGTATAAGTCGCCGAGGCGTTGAAGCTGAGGTTGTCAGTGGCCGCCACCGCCAGTTCGCCTTCCAGGCCGCGCGAACGGACCTTGGGAATGTTCGAGATATATTGGCGGCCCACCACGGCGCCCACCGGCAGGTCGGTGATGGTGGTCTGGTAGTCGCTGATCTCGGTCCAGAACGCGGCGGCGTTGAAGGTGGCGCGGCGATCGAGGAACTGGGACTTGAAGCCCAGTTCGAAGGCGTCGACTTTCTCCGGCTTCACGTCGGGATCGACGCCGGCAGGCAGGACGGACAAGTTGAGCCCGCCCGACTTGTTGCCGCGCGAATAGGTCCCGTAGACGTTGATGTCCGGCGCGACCTTCCAGTTCAGCGTGACCAGGCCGGAAAGGCTGTTGTTGGTGAAGCTGGTGGCATAGCTGGTCACCGGGTTGAACTGGGTGCGGATGGCGTTGATCGCCGCCTGCTGCGCGGCGGTGAAGCCGGAGATGTCGGCACCGTCGACCCAGTACTGGGCGTAGGCGCCTTCCTTCTTCTCATGCGTGAAGCGCAGGCCGGTGGTGAGCGTCAGGGCATCGTTGATGTGCCAGTCGGTCTGGCCGAAGACGGCGATGGTCTTGGTTTCCGGGATGGAGGTGGAATTGGATTCGAAACCGTCCAGCGCCGCATTGGCGATCGTCTGGTTGGCGGCCGGCAGGTTCCACAGGGCCGCGGCCGGGCCATAGCGCGAGGCGCCGTAGCCGCGCACGATCTGCCAGAAGTAATAGGCGCCGATCACATAGTCGAAGCTGCCGCCGCCCTTGGAGGCCAGGCGGATTTCCTGGCTGAACTGGCGCTGGCGGTTGGCCTGCTGGGCCTTGGTGACGATCGGCAGCGAAGTGCTGTCCCCGTCGTTGGCGGGGTTCCAGTCCCACCAGCGATAGGCGGTGATCGCGGTCAGCGCGGCATTGCCGAGGTTCCAGTTGACCTCGCCCGAAACGCCGTAGCCGGCCATGTTGGACTGGTAGTGGCTGTCCGCCTCGCCCACGCGGTCGAAGGCGTCGAAGCTGGGCAGGGTATAGCCGGGGAACCGCGCGGCGCGCTGTGCCCAGTTGTTGGCGATGGTGGTACCGTCCGTGTACGTGGTGTGCAGGCCGGCGAAGACGTTGAGGACGTGGTTCTGCTTCTGCTTGGCATAGTCGCCGATGATGCGGACTTCGAAGTCCGGGTCGGGCGTGAACAGCAGTTGCCCGCGGATGGACTTGTTCAGGTAGTCCTGCGCGCGGCGGTTGGTGGTCTTGTTCCAGAGGAACCCGTCGTTCTCGCTGATCGCACCCGAAAGGCGCACCGCCAGCAGGTCCTTGAAGATCCCTGCAGAGCCGGAGGCGCGGAACTGATAGAAGCCGTAATTGCCGATGCTCGCCTCGGCCGTGAGTTCGGGATCGAACGTCGGTTTCCGGGAAGTGACGTTGATCACGCCCGAGGTCGTGTTCTTGCCGAACAGCGTGCCCTGGGGGCCGCGCAGCACTTCGATGCCCTGAAGGTCGACAAGGTCGAACTGCGCCAGGCCGACGCGGCCGTAGTAGACATTGTCGATGTAGAAGCCGACGCCGTTCTCCAGCCCGTCGTTGGTGAGCGAGATGTTGGAGCCGAGGCCGCGAATGTTGATGTTGGTGTTGCGCGCGTTGTAGGTGATGACCTGAAGGCTGGGCACCTGCTGCGAAATGGAGCCGAGCGTATAGTCTCCGCGCTTTTCCAGGGTGGCGGCGCTGATCACGCTGATGGCGACCGGCACCTCCTGCACGTTCTCGTCGCGGCGGCGCGATGCGGTGACGACGATGGCCTCGCCGCTGTTCGCCTCTGCTGCGGTATCGAGAGCGGCGGCTTCAGGCGCGGCGCTGGCGGGCGCCGTCTCCGCTGCTCCGGATTCGTTGGCGAAAGCCGGTGCGGCCAGCAGCGAAACCGTGAGCGCAAGCGGACTGGTGGCGGTGACGAAACTGCGAAACATTCAACTGGATCCCTGTTGTCATGAGTGCGCGCCGATCTGTCGTCGGGCGTGAATTTCTGCGGATTTGAAGCGGTTGGGTTCGCGGCAGGCGGCCATGCCCGGGTCGGCCCGTGTTCAGGGCGCCAGAGGACGGCCGGAGCCTGCGTCGAGGCCCGGAAAAACCGGATCGGGGACGCACGATCCCTCCACGCGGAACCGCATGGTTCCGGCGCCGGGCGCGTGGGTCTGCTGTGAAGGACGCGGGTTTCCGGGGGCCGCCGTGGTCGGCTGGTCCTGTGAATTCCCGCTGGTCAGCCCGTGATGCGCGTCAGGCGCGCGGGGTCATGGCCGTTGCGCGTCAGCCGCGCGGAGTCATGGTCTGCATCGTATCACCTCATCGTTGGCGTGAGGGGAACACGACGCCTGGCGCTGTCGCCTGAGCATCGCGCGCTTTAGCGGTTGGTAACGCGGAGCAAGCTGCTTCCCATCAAATGCCGCGGACCAAGAAACCCTGGATATGCACGATCGGCCTAGTCATCCGATGCCGTGCGGTGTGCTTGTCTAGTTATTTGGTTGAGAAAGGAGGGTCAAGCGCAAGGTTTTCTATTGCGGCCAATGGCAGGGATTTCGGGGCGAGGCGTTTTCGGGGCTCTATCCTCGCGGATTCAACGGTTTGCAGCGGCTTTGCGCCACGTCCACGGGCGCACCCTTACCCCGCAAGGAGAGGGCTGGTTCCGAAAGAGCCGCGATTGTAACGGAGGATCATGACGTCTTTTTCCCATTCCCCCGGCGCTGCGCCTGCGAGTCCCGGCCTTTCCCGAGCCTTCCCGCTGGAAGGGCGCTCGGCCCTCGTGACCGGCGCCGGCGGCGGTTTCGGGCGTGAGATCGCGCTTGGCCTGTCGCGGGCGGGGGCGCGCGTCGTGCTGCACGGCCGGGCCATCGCGACGCTCGAAAGCCTGCGGCAGGAGATCGCCGATGCCGGCGGCGCGGCGGCAACCGCAGCTTTCGACCTGGCGGATGGCGATGCCGCCCGCGCCGCGCTGGAGGGGTTGGGGAGAATCGACGTTCTCGTCAACAATGCCGGTCGCCGCGACCGCAGGCCGATGGAGGCGCTTGACCGCGACGCCGTGCGGATGATGCTGGAGGTCAACCTCGTCGCGCCTTTCGACCTGGCCCGCCTGCTGGCGCCGGGCATGGGCGCGGGCGGGCGGATCATCAACATCACCTCCATCGCCGGGCAGATCGCCCGCTCCGGCGACGCCGCCTATACCATGGCCAAGGGCGGGCTGGACGCCATGACGCGCGCGCTGGCGGCGGAACTCGGTCCGCGCGGCATCACCGTCAATGCCGTGGCGCCCGGCTATTTCGCCACGGAGGCCAATGCGGCCATGGTCGCCGACCCCGAAGTGGCCGCGCACCTTGCCCGCCGCACCTCGCTCGGCCGCTGGGGGCGGCCCGAGGAAGTGGTGGGGCCGGTGGTTTTCCTGGCCTCGGATGCCGCCAGTTACGTCACCGGGCAGGTGCTCGGTGTGGACGGCGGCTATCTGGCGCATTTCTGAGCGGCATTCGGTGCGGTCTGACACCCGCTGCGAAACTTGCGGTTCGTGCGACTGCCTGAAACGATTGCCGGGCTGGGGTCTGCGGCCGGATCCGACGCCGACGCGGCCTGGCCATTAAAGCAAAACCCTTGGTTTATCGCGGGCTTCCGCCCTCTCCGCCGCGCGCGAAGCCTTAATGAAGCCCCGTTTCGGCATTGAGGAAAGTGCAAGGGTTCGCGCAGATTGCCCGGCGATCCGCCACGGAAAAATGCCGGAATTGCGTGCGAGTTGCGCGGAACGCAACAGCAGGTTTCATTTCCTCATTTGCCGAAATCCCGATTCTCATCCAGATAGGACGGGCCTTTCAGGCATCCTCTCCCAAAAACTTTCCAAGGGCTGGTCTTCGGACCGGCCTTTTTTTTGTCCGTTTTCCGCGCGCCGTGATTCGCGAAAACAGCCGGGCGGCAACCGCCAGGCGCGGCCGGGCGTTGTGGATTTTTCGGCCTGTCGCACGCCGCGCGATCGGCTATATCGCTCGGCGCAGAGTTGAGGGCGATTATGAAAAGCAGTTGCGAAAGAGGTGTTTGCACGATGATCCGGCACTACCTGCCTTATGGACCGGCGCTGATGCTCGCCATGATCGCGCCGCTGAACATGGCTTCGGCGCAGGCGACCGCCCCGACCCCCACGGAACAGGTCACGCCGGACCGCTTCCCCATGCAATCGCCGGTCGGAGCGCCCACGGCGCCTTCCAGCTCTCCGGCACCGGAGCGCGTGCCCACGCCGATGGCCTGTTCGTCGGACCCGGTGGACCTGCCGCCCGAAATGGCCAGCTGGAACAAGCGCAAGCCGCTGCTGGCCGCGCGTGACACCCGCTCGCTCTCCGGTGCGAAGCTGGAACTGGGCAAGGCGGTGGAAGGCGGCCTGCGTCCTACCAGCGAGATGCGCTATGCCCAGCGTCCCGAAAAGCCGGGCGGTTCGGTCAGCTTCGGCGGGCTCTATACGTTCGGCGTCAAGGATCCCGGTAGCTACCGCGTGGCGCTGGGGTCGGCCGCCTGGATCGACGTGGTGAAGGCCGGGGCGAAAGTGGGCGACGGTACTGTCATGACCTCGACCGCGCACGGCCATGGACCGGACTGCTCGGGGATCCGCAAGATGGTGGACTTCACGCTCCAGCCCGGCACGTACCTGATCCAGGTTTCCGGCAATGCCGCCTCGCGCCTGCCGCTGCTGGTGACGCGGCTGCCCTAAGCCGCGCCGTCACCCTTGGGCGGCAGCGGCAGGCTGCGCAAGGCGCGTTCCAGCGCGGCATATTCCTCGGACCCGTCCAACGCGGCCATGCGCGACTGCAGGCCGCGAAACTGCGCGAGCACCGTGCGTCCGGTCTCCGTGATCCGCGCCCCGCGCTCGTGGCTGCCGCCCGCCACCGCCTCGACCAGAGGTTCGCTCCAGCACCGGTTCATTGCATCGACGAGCAGCCAGGCGCGGCGATAGCTCATGCCCATGGCCCGCGCCGCGGCCGAGATCGAGCCTTCCCGCTCGATCGACTCCAGCAGATCGGCCTTGCCCGGCCCCATGGCAATCTCTTCCCCGCAATAGAGGCGGGCCTGCAGCTTGAGTCGGGGCTTGTCGGACATGCTCTGTCGGTGCTGGGGGTTGGAGGCCGCAGGCTAGCGCAAGCATGCCCCCGCCGCGAGCGCGAATGTGTCCCGGCCATTTCGCAGGTGCGAAACAATCGGCGTTTCAACGGCCCTCCGGCGCTCCCGTTCCTTGCGCCGAAGGCCATGGAAAAGTGCGAATATTCCCGGGTTTCGACAAGCCTCGACAGCGCCTTCGCAAGTGCATAAACGGCGCGCGAATCATCCGGAGACAACCCCTTTCGCCATGAACGCCATCCGCCACGGACGCATCGAGGATATCTACGCAATCGCGGTGGGCAGCCTGCTCATCGGGCTGGGGCTGACGATCCTCCATTCGGCGGGACTGGTGACGGGCGGCATGGCGGGGCTGGCCCTGCTGGTCGGGCATTTCGCGCCGCTGCCGCCGGGCCTGCTGTTCGCGGCGCTCAACGTGCCTTTCCTGTTCCTGGCGCTGCGGGCCATGGGTTCGCTGTTCACCTTGCGCACGATTGCCGCGAGCGGCGGCATCGCCCTGGCCTCGGTGCTGTCCGAACATGCCCTGACGATCGAGGTGAAGGACCCCTTCGCCGCCGCGGTGGGCGCGGGCACGCTGCTGGGCATGGGGACGCTGGCCGTGGTGCGCCACGGGGCGGGCGTGGGCGGCGTGGGCATCGTCACCGTCTGGCTGCAGCAGCGGCGCGGCTGGAACATCGGGCGCAGCCAGATCCTCATCGACTTCGCGATCCTGGCGGCCTCCTCGGCCTTCCTGCCGCTCGACAAGCTGATGTGGTCCGCCACGAGCGCCATCGGCATGGGCGTGGTGACCGCGCTCTGGCTGCGGCCGGGACGCTATGCAGGCTTTTCGCCCTTGCGCGCGGCCCGGCTTCGCGGGCAGGCCGAGGCCCTTCGCGAAGCGGCGTGACGCCGGACGCCCGGCGCGCCCGGCGCTATTCCAGCCCAACCAGGCGATAGCCCACGCCGGGTTCGTTGCGGAGCATCGTCGGCCGCGCGGGGTCGTCCTCCAGCTTGCGGCGCACGCCGCGCGCGGCGACGCGCAAGTATTCGACATCGCTTTCGTGCCCCGGCCCCCAGACTGCGCGCAGCAACTGGGCATGGGTGATGACGCGCCCCGGATGGCAGGCCAGCTCCGAGAGGAAGCCGTATTCCTTGGGCGTCAGGTGGACTTCCGCTCCGCCCTTGCGGACCGTGCGGGCAAGCAGGTCGATCTCCACGTCGCCCCGCCGCACGGGGCCGTCCTGCGTCGGCGCGGGCAGGCGGTGGCGCAGGGCAGTGCGGATGCGCGCGAGCACTTCATCGCTGTCGAACGGCTTGGAAACGTAATCGTCCGCGCCGAGATCCAGCGCGGCGACCTTCTGGTCCGTGGCATCGCGCGCGGAAATGACGATGATCGCGGCCTGCAGCTTGATCGCGGGGATCAGTTCCAGCCCGTCGCGGTCCGGCAGGCCCAGGTCCAGCAGCACGACTTCCGGCTTGTCTATGGCCATGGCGTTCAGCGCCTCGCGCGCGTTGGCGGCCTCGACCACGGCATAGCCTGCGCGGGCCAGGCCGGCGCGCAGGAGGCGGCGGATCGCGGGTTCGTCATCGACGACGAGGATGGTCACGTTGGGTTTCATAGGGGGGGCTTCATAGCGGCCACTCCTTGAGGTGGTCCGCATCGAAGCGGATGGTGAAACAGGCGCCGGGCGTGCCGTCGGTCCGGTTGGCGGCCGAGACCTGCAGCCCCATGGCAAGCGCGAAGCCGCGCACGATGGCAAGGCCGAGGCCGGTGCCGCCCTTGCGGTCGGATCCTTCGATCCGGGTGAAGGTCTCGAAGATCCGTTCTTCCGCGCCCGCCGGGATGCCGGGGCCGTGGTCGGAGACGGTCAGCTCCAGCCCGCCGCCCCGGCGCTGCGCGGCCACGGTGATCGGGCCTTGCGGGTCGCCGTATTTGGCCGCGTTCTCGATCAGGTTGGTGAGGCACTGGTGGAGCAGGTTGGGATCGACCAGCACCATCGGCGCATCGGCGGAGACCGCGGTTTCCACCGGATGACGGCCGAGCAGGGCGCGCATGGCGTGGAGCGCCTCCGCGACCGCTTCGTCAAGGTCCACCGGCTCGACTTTGCCCTGGAGCGCGCCGGATTCGATCCGGGCCATGTCCAGAAGGTTGGCGACGAAGCGGTGCAGGCGCTCCGCCTCTCCGCGCGCGGCGGCCATCTGCCGTTCCTGTTCGGCATCGGTGCTGCGCAAGGCGGCCAGCGTGCCGATGATCGTGGTGAGCGGCGTGCGCAAGTCGTGGCTGACCGAGGACAGCAGGGCATGGCGCAGGCGGTCGCGCTCACGCGCCTGCGAAAGCTCGGCCATGCGGGCTTCCAGTTCGATGCGCTCCAGCGCCAGCGCCGCCTGGTCGAGCAGGCTGAGCAGCAGCGGCAGCCGGTCCGAGCGAACCGGCTCGCGCGCGTCGCTGCGCGAGAGGCCGAACACGCCCAGGGCCGCGCCGCCCGCCGCCACCGGGTGAAACAGCCATTCGGAGGCGGTGAGCGTGTCGGAACCGCGCCCGGCCGGGGCATCGTGCTCGAAGGCCCAGTTCGCGGCGGCCAGGTCCAGCGTTTCGAGCTGCGGCGGCGCGGCTTGCGATTCGGGCGACCAGCTCCAGCGGCGGGTGAGCGCGCGGGCCTGCCCTTCCTCGCCGGGCATGAGCAGCACGGCATTGCCGTCGAGCAGGCGCCCGATCTCGGCGCAGAGCACGCGGCCCAGTTCGTCCACCGTGCGGATTCCCGTCAGCAATCGCGCGAAACCGGCGAGCGCGCCGTTCTGCGCGGCGCTCGCCTGGGCCTGAAGGGCATGGGCGCGAACCCGCGCGGCAAGCTGGCTGCTGACCACCGCCACGCCGAGCAGGACCAGCACGGTCAGGATATTGCGCGGGTCGTCGATGGTCAGGGTATGGGTGGGCGGGATGAAGAAGAAATTGTAGGCGATCGAGCAGACCAGCCCGGTGGCGATGCCGGTGCGCAAGCCATAGCGGGTGGCCGCGACCATGACCGGCAGCAGGTAAAGCAGGCCGAGGTCGGAGATATTTCCGGTGCGCAGGATTTCCGTGCCCAGCAAGGTCACCAGGGCAGTGAGGCCGAAAGCCACGAGATAGCCGGTCCGGCTGCCCCATCGTGCGGCGAGGTCCGCCTTCCTTGCGGCGGCCCGCCGGCTGTGGGCCCTCCGCGGCGGCGCTGCCAGCGGCAGGACGTGCACCGCCAGCCCCGGCGCGCGGCGCACGAGGCGGTCGACGATCGAACCGTGGCGCAGCTCGAACCAGCGCGAGCGGCGGGACTTGCCGATGACGACCTGGGTGGCATGGGCATCGGCAGCGAAGCGCTCCAGCCCGTCCAGCACGGATTCGGCGGGAAGGCTTGCCACCTGGGCGCCGAGCTGGGCGGCCAGATGAAGCGCTTCGGCCAGGGCTGCGTTCTCGGCATCGCTGTAGCGGGCGCTGCGCGGGGTCTCGATGTGGACGGCGCTCCACGGCGCGTCCAGCGCCTCGGCCATGCGGCGCGCGGCGCGGATGAGATCGAGCGCGCCGGGCTGCTCGCTGACGGCCACGAGCAGCCGATCGCCGGGCGGCGCGGTCGGGGGAATGGCCGAGGGATCTGTCACGGCCGCGCTTGTGCGCCGAGAGCGCCCGCCCTGTCGAGAGGGGCCGTCATCGCCCGGTGGCAAAGTCCCCTCGCGCCGAGAACGGGCCGGGCAGGGCGACCTCGCGCAGCAGCCCGTCCCCGGCGATGCCCAGGACCAGCCCGCCGAGCAGGAGCGCCACCATGGCCGCGCAGAAAAGCAGGTCCAGCGGGGTGGCGGGGTGAGGCCGAGGGGTAAGCGCAAGGCGGCGCTCCGCCAGCGCCAGCCGCCAGAATCCGGCCAGCAGGGCCAGAGCGGCAAGGCGGGCTGCGATCGCGGCGGGCCAGCAGCGCTCGCCGCTGCGCAGGCGGCGCAGAAGCGGGCGAACCGGCATGAAACGGCGCTGGGCAGGCATGAAACGGCTCCGACGGGACAATGTGGGAGCAAGGTGGCCCTGCAAGGCGTTAAGCTTCCACGGGGAATTGCGCCCCGCACATAAAGAATCCATAAAGGTCGTGGCGCCTTGGTGCGCGTGAGACTAGGCGCCCGTTGCATGAGCGAGTCTTCCGGGCATCACGCCCCCAATGAGAGCCTCACGGCACTGTCGATCGGCGCCATCGGTGTCGTCTTCGGCGATATCGGCACGTCGCCGCTCTATGCCCTCAAGGAAAGCTTCATCGGCCATCACCCGCTGGTGGTGGACCGCCTGCACATGTTCGGCGTGATCTCGCTGATGTTCTGGACGATGATGCTGATCGTCACGGTCAAGTACGTGCTGATCATCCTGCGGGCCGACAACAATGGCGAGGGCGGCAGCCTGGCGCTGCTGGCGCTGATCGGGCGCACCCTGGGCAAGAACCGCTGGACGCCGGTGATCGCCATGCTGGGCGTGATGGCCACGGCGCTGTTCTACGGCGATGCCATCATCACCCCCGCCATGTCCGTGCTTTCGGCGGTGGAGGGGCTGACGGTGGTGAACCCGCGCTTCGCCGAATTCGTGCTGCCGATCGCCGTGGTGATCCTGATCGGGCTGTTCTCGGTCCAGTCCCACGGCACGGCGGCCATGGGCAAGCTGTTCGGGCCGATCATGATCGTCTACTTCCTGGTGCTGGCCGGGCTGGGCATCCATTCCATCCTCCAGGCCCCCGAAGTGCTGTCCGCGCTGAGCCCGCATCACGCGCTCGAATTCTTCATGGTCAACCCGAAGCTCGCCTTCCTGGCCCTTGGCTCGGTGGTGCTGGCCGTGACCGGGGCCGAGGCGCTCTATGCCGACATGGGCCATTTCGGCCGCAAGGCGATCTCGATCTCGTGGCTCTACGTGGCCTTTCCGTGCCTCCTGCTCAATTACCTGGGGCAGGCCTCGCTAGTGCTGCGCAATCCCGAGGCGATCCGCAATCCGTTCTTCTTCATGGCGCCGGACTGGGCGCGCCTGCCGCTGGTGGCGCTGGCCACGATGGCCACGATCATCGCCAGCCAGGCCGTGATCTCGGGCGCGTTCTCGGTCTCGCACCAGGCCGTGCAGCTCGGCTTCCTGCCGCGCCTGAAGATCATGCACACGAGCGCCAAGGCGGCGGGGCAGATCTACGTGCCGCTGGTGAACTGGGGCCTGCTGGGCATGGTGATCCTGCTGGTGTTCGGCTTCCGCAGCTCGGGCAATCTGGCGGCGGCCTATGGCATCGCGGTGACCGGAACGATGCTCATTTCCGCCTGCCTGCTGGGCGTCCTGACCTTCACCGTGTGGAAATGGCACCCGCTGCTGGCCGGAGCCGTGACCCTGGGCTTCCTGTTCATCGACGGGCTCTACTTCGCCTCGACTGCGACGAAGATTCCCGACGGCGGCTGGTTCCCGCTGCTGGTGGCGGCCGTGGTGTTCACTTTGCTCACCACCTGGGCCACCGGGCGGCGGCTGGTGCGCGAGCGGATGCACGAGGATTCGATCCCCATCGAGGCCTTCCTGAAATCCGTGGGAGAACGCGTGCGGCGCGTGGCGGGAACCTCGGTGTTCCTGGCCTCCACCGTCGAGGGCGTGCCGCCGGGGCTGCTCCACAACCTGAAGCACAACCACATCCTGCATGACCGCGTGGTGATCCTGACCGTCGCCAACCGCGGCGTGCCTCATGTCGCGCCGGAAGACCGCTGCGAAGTGGAGGACATGGGCGCCGGTTTCTACCGCATGGTCCTGCGCTACGGCTTCATGGACGAGGCCGACATTCCCGCCGCCCTCGCCGCCGAGAACCGGGCGGGAGGGCCGTTCAAACCGATGGAGACCAGCTACTTCCTCTCGCGCCAGACGCTGATCCCGTCGAGCCGCCCCGGCATGGCGATCTGGCGGGAGAAACTCTTCGCCTCGATGGTGCGCAACGCCCAGAGCGCGATGGAATTCTTCAAGCTGCCCACCAACCGCGTGATCGAACTGGGCAGCCAGCTGGAGATCTGACGCGGCGCGTCCTTCCCTCCCTTGAAGGCAGCGGCGCGCCGATCCGGTGAGTTCACAAAACCCCGAGAGGCACCCCGCGTCCACCGGATCGCCGGGGCGCGATGGATTCGTGCTCGACGGCGACCGCCGACTCAGCTATGCGAATGCCTCGCATTAGCCCGAATGACGAGGCGGCTTCGAGGGGGGCAGCGCCAGACTATGTACGCAACCTTAGATCACGCGGATCCGCTTGCCCCGGAGCCGGGCCGTTCCCCGGACCTCGCACCCCGGGCGCAGACCCGCCTTGCCGGCGCGCTGCCGCGCGACGCGGCGGGCATGGCCACCGGCTGGTCGCATCCGGCACAGGCCGCCGCACAGGGTGCGCGCTATGGCGAGGACCAGCGACCGAACCTGGTCGCCATGCTCGGCGCCACGGCGATCGTCGGCGGGATGATCGCGGCCATGCTGGCGCTCAATGTCGTCCATGGCCACCAGAAGGCGCGCCCACGGCTGGTCGTCGCCCAGCTGGAGCAGCCCCGCCCGCCGGCTCCGCCGCCGCCCAGGCCCTCGCCGCAGCCGGTGAAGCATGTGGTGCAGACCGCCTCGCCCGTGGTCGCGCCCCCGCCGCCGCTGGTGCTGAGCGCCGCCCCGGCCACGATCACCACTTCGCCCGCGCCGCCGGTCCTGCCGGTGGCCGTACCGGGACCGCCCGCCCCGCCGGCTGCCGCCGTCGCCGTTTCGGCGCCGCCGCGCGTGGAGAATGCCGGCGATCTCTCGTCCAAGATGATCGCCGCCGATCCGCCGCGCTATCCGGTCGATTCGCGCCGCAATCGCGAGCAGGGCACGGTGGTCCTGCTGGTGGTCCTGGGCATGGACGGCAGAGTTGCCGACATCTCGGTATCGCGCAGCAGCGGCTTCGATCGGCTCGACCGGGCCGCGCTATCGGCGGTGCGTCACTGGAAATGGTCGCCCACCCGCCGCGACGGCGCGGCAGTCATGGTGCGCGGCCTGGTGGAAATACCCTTCGTCCTGCATAGCTGACGTCCCGTTGGCCAGTAGCCGGTGGCCGGCGTTTCGCGCCTAACTGGCCGAGGCGCGGTCCCGTGAGGGGGCCAGCTGCGCCGCCACCGCTTCGGCTTCCATGGCAATGCCCCGCGTCAGGGCGGCAGGCAGTTCCACGCGGAAACCGCGGGCGAGCAGGCCTTCCGCGGCCCACTTCACGCAGAAATCCGCAGCCACGCCCACCACGGTGACATCGGCCACGCCCTCTGCAGCCAGGCCGGCCAAAAAGCCGTCGCGGTCGATCGCCTCGTCCCGGTTTCCGGTCGCCTCGGTTCCCTCGCCATTCAGGCGAATCAAGCGGAGGCCCGGCTCGGCCCACATGTCGAACACGCCTTTTTCAAGGGAATAGACCGGGATCGACGGCGCGATGGCGTCTGCGTCCAGAACGCTGTCCCATCCCGGCGTGCCGCGCAGGCAGTGGATCGGGAACTGCGCGCTCTCGGGCGAGACGGCGTAGATTTCGGGACTGTGCGTGTCGAAGGTCAGGAGCACGCCCGCCGTGGTCGCGGGATCGAGCGCCGCCAGCCATTCCTGCATCGGCGCCACGATCGCTTCGGCGCCTGGAACCGGCAAGGCGCCCGAGGCGCGCACGAAGTCTCCCTGCATGTCCACCACCACGACGAAGCGCCGCGTGCCGGAAACCGGAAGCGGCATTGCCGAAAGCGCGATCGTGCCAAGGTTTGTCATCGCGTGAGAACGTCCTAAGAATGGCTCATGGTCTACACGGATATTGCAACCCGCACTTACAATCACAACTGGCGGCTCGATCCGATCGTGCGCAGCCTGCTCGATACGGACTTCTACAAGCTGTTGATGCTGCAGATGGTCCGGCATCTCTATCCCGATGTCCAGGCGACGTTCGAGCTGATCAACCGCTCCAAAACGGTGCGCCTGGCCGAAGTGATCGACGAAGCCGAGTTGCGCGCACAGCTCGATCATGCGCGCGGCCTGCGGTTCGGCAAGAAGGAGCTGATCTGGCTGGCGGGCAACAGCTTCTACGGCAAGGCGCAGATGTTCAGCCCGGATTTCATCGCCTGGCTCGCCGATTTCCGCCTTCCCGAATACGACCTGCGCCGCGTGGACGGCCAGTACGAGCTGCGCTTCGAAGGTCCGTGGACGCACACGATGATGTGGGAGATCCCCGCGCTCGCCATCGTCAACGAACTGCGCTCGCGCGCGGCGCTGAAGGACCGCGGCCGTTTCGCGCTCGACGTGCTCTACGCCCGCGCCAAGGCCAAGTTGTGGGAGAAAGTGGAGCGCCTGGCCCAGCTTCCCGACCTCGTGCTCTCGGATTTCGGCACCCGGCGCCGGCACGGGTTCCTGTGGCAGCGCTGGTGCGTGGAGGCCCTGAAGGAAGGGCTCGGCAGCCGCTTCATCGGCTCGTCCAACGTGCTTCTGGCGATGGACGCGGACCTCGAAGCGATCGGCACCAATGCTCACGAATTGCCGATGGTGCTGGCCGCGCTGGCCGATGGCGACGAGGAACTGCGGCAGGCGCCCTACCGCGTGCTCAAGGACTGGAGCGACCATTACGGCGGGAACTTGCGCGTGGTGCTTCCCGATGCCTTCGGCACCGCCGCCTTCCTCGAACGCGCGCCGGACTGGGTGGCGGACTGGACCGGCTTCCGCCCGGACAGCGCCCCGCCGATCGAGGGCGGCGAGCAGATCATTCGCTGGTGGCAGGAAAAGGGCCGCGATCCCAGGACCAAGCTGCTGATCTTCTCCGACGGGATGGATATCGACAGCATCGAGGCGACTTATCGCCATTTCCACGGCCGCGTGCGCATGAGCTTCGGCTGGGGCACCAACCTCACCAATGACTTCCGCGGCTGCGCGCCGTTCGAAACGGACGATCTCGATCCGATCTCGCTGGTCTGCAAGGTCGTGTCGGCCAATGGGCGCCCGGCGGTGAAGCTCTCGGACAATCCCGCCAAGGCCACTGGCGATCCGGCCGAGATAGCGCGCTATCTCGGCGTGTTCGGCGCCGCGGGCCGGGTGGCGAGCGCGGTATCGGTCTAGACCGGCGGAGCGCCCCCCGGGTGCGTCAGCCGCCCGGATTGCGCGCGGTGACGATCCAGGCCGCGCCGTCGATCATGACCGACGTTTCGCCGGGCCTGCGGGCGAAGGCCTTGCGCACTTCGATGGCGGCGCGGGCGCGCAGGTCCTGCGGCTGATCGGCAAGCGCGCGCGAAAGCGGCCCGACCTCGAAAGCCATGGCCACGGCATCGTTCAGCGCGGCCTCGCGGTCTTCGCCTTGGCCGAAGGGGATGTCGTGATCGAAGGGGAGCACGGAAATCCGCGAGAACCCGGCCTCGGCCAGGATGCGTTCCACGCGGGCCGCATCGCCGAAGGAGAACGGGCCGGGGGCTTCGGGTTGGGGCGGGGGCGGCGCAGGGATCATGCCCTTGATCGCGCCCATCGGCAGGCGCACCCAGTCGTTCTCCGTCGCGCCGCGCCAGCAGACGAAGGCCAGGCGCCCGCCCGGCCGCAGCGCGCCGCGCAGATGGGCGAAGGCGGCGGCGGGCTCATCGAAGAACATCACCCCGAAGCGCGAGAACAGCAGGTCGAACCCGGCATCCGGCAGCGGCGTGCGCGCGGCGTCGGCCAGATCGAACGCCACCGGCGCTCCGGGGGGAGCGACCTCCCGCGCGCGCTCCACCAGCGCAGCGGAGATATCGACGCCGCGGACATGGCCCGATGCACCGACTTTTTCGGCAAGGGCGAAACTGGTCGCACCCGCGCCGCAGCCGATGTCGAGGACATGCTCTCCCGCCCGCGGGGCGGCGGCGGCGAGGGCCTCCTCTCCGAGCACGGCCAGCATGGCGTCGAGCCGGATCTGGTTGGACACCCAGCGCTCGCCGCTGGTGCCGTTCCATTCGGACACCTGGTAGACCGTGCTGCCGGGCGCCAGCGCGGCAGATCCTTCGGCTTCTGACATGACAGTCCTCTATTTGCGAATCATTCGCAAATACTCTAGAGGCAGTGGCTGAAGAAGCAATGGTTTGTAGCCGGGGCGGCCGTCAGCCTCCCGGCGCAGGAGGAGAAACGCGGGATGGATGGGCCTTTCATCGAAACGCTGGCCGATCTGGAGGCCGTGATCGGCAAGACGCCGCCGCAGATGTATCTCAAGGACATCGACCATCTCGATCCCGGCGCGCTCGGCTGGATCGCGCAGTCCCCTTTGATGTTCGCCACGTTCGGCGGGGATCGGGGGCCGGCGGTCACGCTGGCGGGCGGGCAGGCCGGCTTCGCCTCGGGCGCGGGGCAGGACTTGCGCCTGCCGCTGGCATCGATCGACGATCCCGACCTTGCCCGGCCTGGTCAACCGTTCGGTTCGCTGTTCCTGCTGCCCGGCATCGGCGAGACCCTGCGCGTCAATGGGCGGGTCCGGGCGGTGGCGGACGGTCATGTCCATGTCGCCGTGGCGGAATGCTACGGCCACTGCGCCAAGGCCATGATCCGCTCCGAACTCTGGTCCGCGCAGCCGGTGGCGGCACCGGAGGCGCTTTCCGACTTCGTCGCGGCGAGCCGTTTCCTGGCGCTGGCGACCGTCAGCCGGACGGGGCTGGCCGACCTCAGCCCCAAGGGCGATCCTGCCGGTGCCATGGCGCGGCTCGATGACGGGGAGGCGGCGGCCGTGTGGTTCGCGGACCGGCCGGGCAACCGCCGGGTCGACAGCTTTCGCAACATCGTGGAGCAGCCCGCGCTGGCGATGGCGCTGCTGGTGCCGGGCTCGACGCGCCTTGCCGTCGTGCGGGGCCGGGCGGTGCTGTCCACGGCCGAGGCGCAGCGCGGGCGCTTCGCGGTGAAAGGCAAAGTCCCGGCCCTGGCGATCCGCGTCGCGGCCGAATCCGTCAGCCTGCGCACCAGCGCCGCGCTGGAACGCGCCGATCTCTGGCCCTTGCGCCAATGCAGCGACATCGATCCGGCGCGGCTCTTCGTCAATCACATCAAGCGCAACCGGACCGAGGGCATGGCCGCCCGGCTGACCCGCGCCAGCCTCTCGGTGCCGGGCGCCGCGGACCTGATGAAGAAGGGGCTGGCCAAGGACTACAAGGACAACCTCTACTAGCGCGCAGGCCCGGCTCAGTTGCCGAAGCGGTAAGGATCGAAGCAGGCGGAATCGGGATCTTCCCCGCCCCCGCCCCCGCCCCCACCTTCTCCCCCTGCAAGCGCGCGGTCGAGCAGTTCGGCGGCGAGGGCCGCGAAAGCGATGCCGTTGCCGCCGAACCCGGCGGAGAGCCACACCCGCTCCATCAGTGCCGAGCGGCCGATGGCGGGCAGTCCATCGGGCGAGGCACCGAACGTGGCGGTCCAGGCCCGGTCCACGGCGATGGGCGCGGAATGGCCGAGCATGGCCTCCAGCTTGGCGGCGATCGTGCCGGATTTCGCCGCCAGCAAGGCATCGCGCGAGAGGGCATCCGCCAGTTCCACGTCCTCTCCCCCGGCGATCACGCGCCCGTCCTTGCAGGTGCGGACGTAAAGATAGGGGTCTGACGCTTCCCAGATCATCGCGTTTTCCTTCCACAGCGGCGCCGTGCCGGGCGAGGTGGCGATGGCGAATGTCGAGAGCAGGGAGAAGGCGGGCGGCAGGAACAGCCGCGCGCGCTCGTAGCCGGTGGCCAGGATGACATCGCCTGCGATGAGGCTGCGCCCATCCGCCAGCTCCAGCTCCACCCCCGCCGGGATGGGGTGCAGGCCGGCGACATCGGCGGGGTAGGCCGTCACCGCGCCGTGCGTGCCGGCCTCGCGCAGCAGGTCGTGGCAGGTCGCGACCGGATCGATGGCGTAGGACCCTTCCGAAACGATCCCGGCGCGCGGGGCGATGCCGAAGCGCTCGGCGACGGCCTGGGCATCGAGATAGCGCGAGGGCAGGCCATGGCGGCGGTGGGCCTCGGCCTCGGCGCGCAGCCCGTCCTCGTCCAGCAGGTCACCGGCGAGGTAGAGCGTGGGGCAGGGGGTGCGGGCATCGGGCCCGAGCCGGTCCAGCCGTTCTCCGAAGCGCTGCACGGCCGCGAAGACGCGCCGCCAGCGCCGGGCGGCTTCCCGTTCGCCGAGGTCTTCGGCCAGCCGGATCAGTGGCACGTCCATGGCCCACATGATCTGCGCGGTGGAGGCGGCGGTGCTGCCGCAGCCGGGCGGCCTGCGGTCCAGCAGCGCCACCGAGCGGCCCGTGGCGGCCAGCCGGTCCGCCAGGATCGCGCCCATGATCCCCGATCCCAGGATGGCGACGTCCACCGGCCCGGCCGGGAGCGGCGCGGCCGCGGGCAAGGTCCAGTCCGCGTCGCGCCAGGGCACGGTGCCGCTGCGCAAGTTCCGGGTTTCGGTCAGGGTGATCGATCCGTTCGCCATGGTAACTCCGTGAATGCCGCAGGGAGCAACGCACGAAGGGGCGGCAGGTTGATCGCGCCCCGACCCGGGGCGGGGGGGGGGGGGGGCAAGCTGCGGGTTTCCGGTTCGCCTGCCCGACCGGAAAAACGCTCTAGCCCAGCGCGGAAGAGGCGGCGCTGGTGTCGCGGCGGCCGGTGGCCATGACGATGCGGTTGCGGCCATCGTCCTTCGCGCGCAGCAGCGCGGCGTCGGCCGTGCCGATCAGGGCATGGGCGGGGCCGTGGGCGGGATAGCTGCCGATGCCGATGGAGATCGTGACAGGGCCGAGCGGCGTGCCGTCATGCACCAGGGTCATGCCGGAAATGCGCTCCTGGATCAGGTGGGCGCGTTCCAGCGCACGTTCCTCGTCGCAGCCGGGGATCAGCAGCAGGAATTCCTCGCCGCCATAGCGGAAGGCGATGCCGTCTTCGCGCACCGCATTGTCCAGCGCGCCCGCCACGGAGCGGATCGTCAGGTCTCCGGCATCGTGGCCGTAGCGATCGTTGAGCTGCTTGAAATGGTCGATGTCGACCATGAGGCAGCTCAGCGGCGTGCGCGCGGCATCGGCCTGGGCCACGCTGCGGCGCAGGGTATCCGCCAGTTCGTGGCGGTTGCGCAGGCCGGTCAGCGCATCGAACAGGGCCTTTTCGTGCAGCGCGTCGCGCAGCTTGAGATTGGCCAGCGCCAGCCCGATCGTCTCGGACATCAGCTCGATATAGACCTTGATGTTCTCGCTGGGGCCTTGCGCGCCGGCCGTGTTTTCCAGCACCAGCAGCCCGATGGTTTCGCCCTGCGCGGTGAGCGGCACGCAGACGGTGGCGTCGGCGCTTTCCGGCGGGACATGCTTGCAGGGCACGTCCACCAGGTTGCCGCCGGGCATGTGCGACTGGCCGCGCCGCAGCGCCCAGCAATCGTCCGGGGTGAAGGCCGCGTTGCTGCCGTGGGGAGATTGCCACTCCGAAGCGCAGGCCATCATCCCCAATCGCGCATCCAGCGTATAGAGGCGCCCGGCCAGATCCGGGGCGATCCGGGGGGCGAACAGGCGCACGACTTCGAACAGGTCGGCCACGGATTCGCAGCCCTGCAGGCGCTGGGTCATGCGGGCGAGCAGGTCGCGGACGTGCCAGTCGGCATCGCGCTCCCGTTCCAGCCTTTGCCGTTCGATGCCGTTCTCCCGGAAGATGCGGACGGCGTGGGCCATGTCGCCGATCTCGTCGATCTGCGAGAGCTGGGGCGGCTCCACCGCATAGTCCTGGTCCGCCAGGCGGTTCACCACGTCGCTCAGCTTGACCACGGGCTTGAGGATGCGCCGCTTGAGCACGAAGCCCAGCACGAAGAGGAACAGCACGGCGGTGATCGCCACCATGACTTCCGAAACCGTGCGCAACCGCTGGGAGGCGCGGCTGGCGTCCTCTATCGCGCGGTCGGAGCGCTGGTCGAGCATGTAGCGGAAGCGGCCGAGCAGGAAATGCGCGCGTTCCAGTTCGCGTTCGTATTCGGCGCCGAAGATGATCTTGTGGGCGGTGATCTCGTCTCCAGACTTGATCGCGGCGATGGCGGCCTTCTGCTCGTCCTGGAGGGTCGCGGCCCAGCGCAGGCCTTCTTCCAGCGAGCGCAGTTCCTCTTCCCTGGCGCCGTTGTCCTTCAGCTTCGCGATGCGCTGCTCCACCGGGCCGATCGCGGCGAGCGTGCGGTTATAGGCGATCTCGTGGCTGGGATCGCCCGAGACGGCCGCCAGTCGGGCCTGGTCGGTAAGCTGCGCCTCGTCTTCCTCCACTTCGAAGGCGAGCTGGTCGAACAGATCGCGCTGCTGCACCGCATCGCGCTCCACCCGGTCGGCGTTGGAGGCCATGACCATGGTGATGCCGGCTGCGATGGTCAGGCAGACCGTGGCCCCGTAGGCCCAGTTGGTAATCGTCGCTATGCGCATGCCGTAATCCTGCCCCCCTGACGCCAGCGTGATCCTGGCGACAGGCCTGTCGCTCCTCATGCGCCTGACGCAGCAAGTTTTCCAGCGGGGAAACCACCGCTTTGGGAATGATTCGCCCCCGGCGCCGAGAGGGAACGGAGGGTGCCCGCCGAACGTTTCCCAGCGACCATTGCTGGAGCCATGCCATGCGCAAGTCGTTCACCGCTTTCGCCAATGTCGTCGCCGGAGCGGCGGGCAAGGCCCAGACTTTCATCATCGCCCTGCTGGTCGTGGCGGTCTGGGCAATCTCCGGGCCAGTGTTCAAGTGGTCCGACACCTGGCAACTGGTCATCAACACCGGCACCACCATCGTCACCTTCCTGATGGTCTTCCTGATCCAGAACAGCCAGAACCGCGATGCCGCCGCCTTCCAGGCCAAGCTCGACGAACTGCTGCGCGCGCTGGAAACCGCGCGGGACGACTTCATCGGTATCGAGCACCTCAGCGTCGAGGAGATCGAGCGGCTGCGCAAGCTGCTCGAGGAAGAGACCGGCGAATGCAAGGACGGCCACAAGGCCCATGCCAGCGTGGAGCGCCTGCTGAGTCGATACTGAAACCGGCCGGTTTCCCACCTTGCCATAACAAGATGGCATGGGAGACCGCATCGGAGCCGCTTCAATCCCAAGGGCGGCGGCGCGATATCGAGAGGATCACAATTCCGGGAGCATCGCCATGTCCAGCGCCGCCGCAGGCCCGAATGCCGCCACGAACGCCGCCACGGATTCAGGCACGAATTCAGGCACGAACGCTATCGCCACTGTCTCGCTTCGCGGCACGCTTGAGGAAAAGCTGCAGGCGGCCGCCGATGCCGGCTTCGACAGCGTGGAGATCTTCGAGAACGACCTGATCGGCTCGGCCTTGCGCCCTGCCGAAGTGCGGCGCCGGATGGCCGACCTGGGCATCCACTGCTCGCTCTACCAGCCCTTCCGCGATTTCGAAGGCATGCCCGGCGAGATGCGCGCCCGCGCCATGGACCGGGCAGAGCGCAAGTTCGACCTGATGGGCGAACTCGGCACCGACCGCATCCTCGTCTGCTCCAATTGCTCGCCCCATGCGCTGGGCGAGCGGCAGCGCATCGTCGACGATTTCCGCGAACTGGGCGATCGCGCCGCCGCGCGCGGCATCCTGGTGGGCTACGAAGCCCTCGCCTGGGGGCGCCACGTCAACGACCACCGCGATGTCTGGTCGATCGTCAAGCAGGTGGACCATCCCGCCATCGGCATCATTCTCGACAGTTTCCATTCGCTCTCGCGCCGGATTCCCAGCGACAGCATCCGCGAGATCCCGGGCGACAAGATCGTCTACGTGCAACTGGCCGATGCGCCGCTGCTCGACATGGACCTGCTCTACTGGAGCCGCCATTTCCGCAACTTGCCGGGGCAGGGCGGGCTGGACCTGCCGGGCTATGTCGCGGAAATCCTGCGCACCGGCTATGACGGGCCGCTCTCGCTGGAGATCTTCAACGACCGGTTCCGCTCGATTTCCTCGCGCCTGGTGGCGCAGGACGGGCATCGCGCGCTGGAATATGTGCGCGATGCGGCGAAACGCCTGCTCGGCCTGCCGACCACCATGCCTGCCGCCCAGCCGCCGCTCGCGGCCGAATTCGTCGAGTTCACGGCCAGCGGCGAGGATGTGGCGCGCCTTGGCGAGACCTTCCACACGCTCGGCTTCGCGCATATCGGCTCGCATCGCACCAAAAAGGTCGCGCGCTGGCGGCAGGGCAACGTCAACCTGGTGATCAATGCCGAGCCCAAGGGCTTCGCCAAGTCCTACCGCATCGTCCACGGCACCTCGATCTGCGCGATCGGTGTGCGGGTGAAGGACGCGGCCGCCGTGATGGAGCGTGCCGCCGCGCTGGGCATCCGCGCCTATAGCCCCGAGGGGCGCCCCGGCCGCATGGCCATGCCTGCGCTGCGCGGCGTCGGCGGCAGCCTGGTTTACCTCGTGGAGGACGACAGCGCCGAAGCGCTCTGGGCCCGCGAGTTCGAGGCGGTGCCGGTGGCGGACCTGACCGACGATGCCCGCGCCCGCTCGGTCGACCACCTTGCCGCCGTGGTCCACAATGACGAGTTCCTGTCCTGGCAGCTCTACTGGCGCGCGCTGTTCGGGCTGGAGGGCCGCGATGCCAACGATGTGATCGACCCCTCGGGCCTCGTCCATAGCCAGGCGCTGCAGTCGCCCGACGGCGGGTTCCGCCTGACGCTTAATGCCTCTGACGCGCGCGAGACGCTGTCCTCGCGCTTCCTGGCACAGGGCATGGGTGGCGGCTTCCAGCATGTCGCGCTGGCCAGCGACGACTTGCTCGCCACGGCCGCGGCGGTGCGCGCGCGCGGCGCGGCCATGCTCGATATTCCCGAGAACTACTACGACGATCTCGTCGCCCGCTTCGGCTTCGACGGCCGGGTTGCCGCGCGCATGGAAGTGGCCGGGATGCTTTACGACGAGGATCTGGCGGGCCACGCCTATCGCCAGCTCTACAGCCGGGCGTTCGACAAGCTGTTCTTCTTCGAATTCGTCGAACGCAGCGGGACTTATGCCGGCTACGGCGCGCCCAATGCCGGGATCAGGCTGGCGGCGCAGAACCGCTTCCGCGGCGTGGAGGACGCGGCCGGGTAGGAAGGGGCATTCGGCCCCCGGCGGGTGTGAGGCGCACCCTTGCCGAACCCGCCATCCCCTGCCGGTGGCCGGCGGTGGCGCGTCCGATACGGGCCGGGAGGTTTCGTCTCAGACCGCCTTGCTGGCCGCGGCGAAGTCCGCGAGCATGCGGTCCACGTCCGGTTCCAGGCCGGTGAAGCGCGCGAAGGCGTGGGCGGCCTGCATCACCGCCATGCCGCCGCCGTTCAGCGTGGCGCAGCCGATGGCCCTGGCGGCCTTGAGCAGCTCGGTTTCGAGCGGGAAGTAGATCACGTCCGAAACCCACATGTCGCGCGTGAGCAGGGCGGGGTCGAACGGCAGGCCGGGGTGGCTCTCCATGCCCACGGGCGAGCACTGGACCACGCCGTCGGCCGCCGCGATCGCTTCGGCCGCAGAGCCTGCGGCGATCACTTCGGCATCGGGGAACAGGGCGGAGAGGCGGCTGGCAAGCGCTTCGGCGCGTTCGGCAGCAGGATCGAAGATCGCCAGCCGCTCCGCGCCGAGGTCGAGATGGGCATAGCCCACTGCCGAAGCCGCGCCGCCGGCGCCGATCATCGCCACTCGCCCGCGCGGCAGTACGCCCAGCGCGGCGAGAAAGCTGGCGCGGTAGCCCGACCAGTCGGTGTTGTCGCCGATCAGGCGCCCGTCACGCAGGAGCACGGTATTGACCGCGCCCAGCTTGGCAGCGGCTTCCGACAGCTCGTCCATCAGCGGCAGGACCGCCTGCTTGAAGGGGTGAGTGACATTGGTGCCGTCGAAGCCGAGCGCGGCCAGCGTGTTCAGCAGGGAGCCAAGGTCATCCGCGCCGAAACCGATCACCTCGCTGTCGAGGATGCGGTAGGCCAGCGGCAGGCCCAGCGCCCTGGCCTCGGTCTCGTGCATGGCCGGGCTGCGCGAGCCGCCGATGCCCGAGCCGATCAGGCCGCAGATCTTCGAGGTTCCTGGCGCGGATGCGCGAAGCGAGGCGCGCGCGGTGGCCGGGAGCACGGGAGACTGGAACATGAGGCGGGTCCTTGAGAGCGGCAGGGGTGGGACGGCAGGGGGGATCGGCAGGGAGCGCGGCGTGAGAGCGCGGCGTGAGAGCTTGGCTCAGGGCTGGCCGGGCATGCGGATCAGGGTGACGGCAAGGCCGGCCAGCACCGCCGGGACGGCGAAGATCGCGAAGATCGCCGAAAGCGGCACTTTCTCCGCCAGCAGCACGCCGCCCAGCATCGGGCCGATCACCGCGCCGATGCGGCCGATGCCCATCGCCCAGCCCAGTCCGGTGCTGCGGACTTGCGGCGGGTAGAAGCTGGTGGCCAGCGGATAGCAGCCGTTGAAGCCGCCCTGGATGAAGGCGCCGATGAAGAAGGCGGTGAGCAGGGTGGCGGCGATGGTCATGGACACCGCACCGAACACGACGAGGGCGGCCGCGGCGAGCACCATGTAGAGCAGGATCAGGCGGCGCAAGTCGATGCGGCTGGCGATCAGGCCGATCGAGGTGATGCCGATGAAGGCGCCGATGTTGTAGACCGCGCCCGCGTAGATCGCCTGGGTGGCGGGAAGCCCGGCCTCCACGGCGAGCTTGGGGATCCAGCTGATGACGAAATAGAGCGTCATGAAGCCGAAGATCGTGGCGGTCCACAGCAGGATCGTGCCCGAAGTGCGTCCTTCGCCCAGCACGCCGCGCAAGCCCACCGAATGGGCTTCGGCCTGGCGGCGCTCGGGCAGGGCCTCCAGCGTCGGGCGGCCGAGCGAGGCGAGCAGGCGGTTGGCCTTGGCCAGCGCGCCCCTGGGCTGGTGGGCCAGCAAGAAGTCCACCGATTCGGGCAGCAGCGTCCAGACCAGCGGCAGGGCCAGCAGGCAGAGCGTCGCCGCGCCGAGCAGCATGGCCTGCCAGCCGTGAGCGTCGATCTGATGAGCGACGATGAAGCCGGTGATGGTTGCGCCGACCGGGTATCCGGCCTGGAGGAAGCCCACGGCGAACGTGCGGTGGCGGGCCGGGGCATATTCGGCCGTCAGCGCGGCCATGCTGGCCAGCACCGTGCCGATGCCGATGCCCACCACGAAGCGCGAGAGGATGAGTTCGGCGATCGAGGCCGCCAGCGCGGATCCGAACATGGCCACCGTCATCATCACCAGCGAGGCGATGATCAGCTTGCGGCGGCCGAACCTGTCGGCCAGCGGCGCGATCAGCAGCCCGCCCGCGGCCATGCCGGCCAGGCTGGAGCTGAACACCACGCCCAGGCTTTCCGGGCTGACTTTCCAGTCGGCGGAAAGGGCGGGGGCGACGTAGGAGAGGATGAGCACGTCCATGCCGTCCAGCATGTTCAGCAGGAAGCAGATGGCGACCACGAGCACTTGCCGCGGCGTCCAGCCGTCGACGTTCTGCGAGGCGGATTCGCCGACAGTCACGTAAGGACGCACGGACACCGATCCGGCGGCGGAATAGCTGGCCATGGTAACGCCTTTCCCATCCTCAGCGGCGCTTGCATCGCGCCTGTTGTCGTCCGGCGGCCCGGCGCCGGGACATTCGTGAACCTTTCGGGCCGGAACCTGGCGGTCCAAACCTTTGCGAGCGGGATCACGGTGTTTGATCCGGGGGCGCTTTGCCAGACATTGCGGGACTGTGACTTATAGCGTTATGTTATGGGAGATGCCTCTTGGGAGGTTCATCAGCATGTTGCGGGCGATCTCCTCGAAGGTCTCGCCCACCAGGGTTCGCGCCACGTCCAGATTGCGGCTGACATAGACCGGCAGCAGGCCCGGCGACTCGAACTCCAGGAAGCGCACGGTCTCGGCATGGGGCTGCATGGCGGTGAAGCTGTCCACCAGCGCGATGCCCATGCCGTGAGCGACGAAAGCCACGGCCGTTTCTGCAAAGCGGATATAAGTGGAGACTTCCAGCTGCTCGCCGGCTTCCTCGTACATCCTGGCGATGATGCGGCCATGGGGGGTATCTTCCCGGAACGACTGGATCGGCTCTCCGCCCAGGTCCGCCACGGTGATCCGCTCGCGGTCGGCCAGGCGATGGCCGGCCGGCACGGCGCAGACCATGCGGCCGTTGCCGATGCGGCTGGACAGGACATTGGGGTGATCGATGGGAAACACCGTCAGCGCATAGTCGCCGCGCTGGAGCGCCAGCCAGTCGTCCGCCTGCTCCACCGAGAGGATGTCGAACTGGATGGTGAGGCCGGGGTAATTGGTGGTCAGGCGCGAGAGCATCTGCGGCACCACCGAATGGCCCAGCGAGGGCGAGGCGCCCAGGCGGAAGGTGCGATCCTCGCCCTTGGCCAGGCGGCGCACGACATGCTCCAGGTCGTTGAAGCCCTTGTAGATCTGCTCGATCTCCTCGAACAGCACGCGGGCTTCGGACGTGGGCACCAGCCGGCCGCGCGTCCGGTCGAACAGGCGGAAGTGGAGCTTGTCCTCCATATGGCCCAGCATGCGGCTGAGGCCGGGCTGTGACGTGCCCAGCATGCGCGCGGCGCCGCTCACCGTCTTGGTGATCATCACCGCGCGGAAGATCTCGATCTGCCTGATGGTCAGCATGGTTCCGGCTAGCACGCGCCGGAGCCCGCGCCAACCGGCGTCATGGGCGGCCGGTCAGCGGCGGCCCCGGCCTGTCAGGGCCTGCGGCGCCCGCGAACGAGATAGAGCGCGCCGCCCAGCAGGTTCCAGCACAGGCAGGCCAGCAGGGTCTTGGTGGGCAGGCTGGCGAAGAGATAGAGGCAGCCGAGGATGGTCGCGCCGCCCACCACGATGCCGGCAGGCACGCGGAAGGGGCGGGGCGCGTCCGGCTCGCGCTTGCGCAGGACGATCAGGCAGGTACCCACCGCGGCGAAGGCGATCAGCGTGCCGGCATTGGCCAGCGCCGCGATTTCCGAGATCGGCAGCACGCCGGCCAGGATCGCCACGATCACCGCCGTCATCGTCGTCACCCTCAGCGGTGTCCCGCGCGAGGAGAGCTTCGCCAGCGAGGCGGGCAGGAAACCGTCGCGCGCCATGGCCAGGAAGATGCGGCTCTGGCCGTAGAGGAAGCCCAGCAGCACGGTCGGCAGCGCGATCACGGCGGCCACCGCGACGATATGCGCCACCGGCGCGCGGCCCATTTCGCGCAGGATCAGCGCCAGCGGCTCCGGGCTGTCGGCAAAGCGGGTGAAGGGCATGGCGCCGATCGCGGCGGCCGCGACGAGGACGTAGACGAGGGTGCAGATCGCCAGCGATCCGATGATGCCGATCACCAGGTCGCGGCTGGGATTGCGCGTCTCCTCGGCGGCGGTGGAGATGGCGTCGAAGCCATAGAAGGCGAAGAAGATGATCGCGGCGGCGGCCATGACCCCGCGCTCGACACCGTCCGGGCTCATCGACTTGCCGAAGCCGAAGGGCATGAAGGGTTGAAGGTTCGCCGCGTCGAAGGCGGGCAGCGCCACGGCCACGAACAGGCTGAGCGTCAGGATCTTGATGACCACCAGCACGGTGTTCACCCGCGCGCTTTCCTTCGTGCCGAAGGCCAGCAGGCCCGCAACCACGGCGATGATGACGATGGCAGGCAGGTTGACCAGCCCGCCCAGCTCCGGCCCCTGGGTAAGCGCCTTGGGGAAGCCCACACCCTGCAGCAGCGGCGCGGCATAGCCCGACCAGCCGACCGCCACGGTGGAGACCACCAGCGAATATTCCAGGATCAGGCTCCAGCCCACGATCCAGCCCACCGTACCGCCCAGCACCTTGTGGCTGTAGCTGTAGGCGCTGCCGGCGGTGGGCATCATCGTCGACAGTTCGGCATAGGCGAGCGCGGCGCAGGCGCAGATGGCGCCGGCAATGGCGAAAGACAGCAGCACCGCCGGTCCCGCGCGGTCCGCCCCCACGCCGATCAGCGTCAAGATGCCGGTGCCGACGATGGAGCCGACCCCCAGCGCGAGCAGGTGCGGCCATGACAGTGTCTTGGGGAGGGCAGCCGGCGCCGTGGCGGGAGCGGTCATGGCAGTCTTTGTCCTTCTCGGGTCGTGGTTCGATCTAGCACTCGCAGGCGCACGCGCAAGTTCGCTCGCTTCCGGCCTATCCGCGGGAAGGGCTCTGTCATCGATAATGTCGATGCAAATAGATCAAATCAATTCATTTCAGCGATGCTCGCCGATGTGCGAGAGGCGGGTTCGAGAAGAGAAGATCGGGCTGCACGAATCCGGGCGAGAGCGATGACCGAAAGGCCGGACACGGCCTGATGCAAGCCGGCGGGGCGATCCCGCGGACTTGCCCCGTTGCATCGACGCTCCTGCCGCCTCCCGATCCTCTCCGGCCTTGACCGAGGAGTTTCTGAGCATGTCCGGCAGGACGACACCCGCAGCCCCGCTCGTTCCGGACCTGAACGTCCTGGTGATCGGCGGCGGCATTGGCGGCCTTTCCGCGGCCATCGCGCTGCGCCGCAAGGGACACCGCGTCACCGTGATCGAGCGCGATCCCACCTGGTCGGTCTACGGGGTGGGCATCATCCAGCAGTCCAACGTGGTGCGCGCCATGGACCAGCTCGGCGTGCTCGATGCCTTCCTGGACGCCGCCTGCGGCTTCGACGCGGTGGAGATCTACATTCCGGACGGCAGCCGCGTCGCCCGCATTCCCACGCCCACCCTGGTCGAGGGCAAGCCTGCCAACGTCGGCATCGGCCGCCGCGCCTTGCAGAAAGTGCTGGGAGACAGCGTGAGGGCGCTGGGCGCCGAAATCCGTCCTGGCGTAACGGCCGAGACGCTCGATCAGGACGAGACCGGCGTATCGGTGCGCTTTTCCGACGGCGGAGAGGCGCGCTACGACGTCGTGATCGGCGCGGACGGCGTCTATTCGCAGACCCGCCGCATGGTCCTGCCCGAGGCGGAAAGCCCTGAATTCACCGGGCAGTCGGTCTGGCGCTACAACTTCCCGCGGCCCGAGGGGCTCGACGCTCTCCACGTTTACAACGGCCCGACCGGGGTGGGGCTGGTGCCGATGTCGGCCGAGACCATGTATATGTACGCGACGACGCCGGAGCCGGGCAATCCGCGCTATCCGGTCGAGGGCCTGGCCGCGACGATGCGCGCGAAGCTGGGGCAGACCGCGCCGGCGATCCGCGCGCTGGCCGAGGCGATCACCGAGGATGCCGAGGTCGTCTATCGCCCGCTGGAAGGCATGATGGTCCATGGGCCCTGGCACGCCGGACGCGTCGTCCTGCTGGGCGATGCCGTCCACGCCACCACGCCGCACCTGGGGCAGGGCGCGGGCATGGCGATCGAGGATGCGATCGTGCTGGCAGAGGAACTCTCCGCTCATGCTGATCCGGAAGCGGCCTTCGAGGCTTACCGGGCCCGCCGCTACGACCGCTGCCGCTACATCGTCGAGGCCTCGCTGGCGATTTGCCACGGCCAGATCGGCAAGGGGCCGCCCGTCGACAACCACAAGGCCACCGCGGAGATGTTCGCAGTGGTCAGCCAGCCCATTTGACCATTTCATGCAGGGAATTGCAGCCATGAGCCGAGTGACCGAAATCCGCTACGTCGGATATGGCGTCGAGGACTTCGACGCCGAACGCACATTCTACACCGAGGACTGGGGCCTGGTGGAAGTCGGCGCGAACGAGGACTTCGCGTGGTTCAAGACGCACGGGCATGACGAGCATCACGTCGTGCGCCTCCACAAGTCGGATGCCAACCATGTGGAAGTGATCGCTTTCGCCGCCGACACGCGCGAAGACGTGAATGCCCTGCACGACAAGGTCGTGGCGGCCGGCTGCAAGGTGATCTTCGCCCCGCGCGAAATCGATGCGCCGGGCGGCGGTTATGCCTTCCGCTTCTTCAGCCCTGACGGCCTGCCGTTCGAGATCTCGGCCGGGGTCGAAACGCTCGGCAAGCGGGCGATGGAGCGCTGGGAAGGCATGCCGGTGAAGATCAGCCATATCGTCATGCACTCGCCCGATCATCAGGCGCTGGTGGCATTCTTCACCGATGTGCTGGGCTTCAAGGTGAGCGACTGGCTGGGTGATTTCATGTGCTTCCTGCGCTGCAACGAAGCCCATCACCGCGTGGCCATCCTGCCCGGGCCGCCGTGCCTCAACCATGTCGCCTACGACATGCTCTCGGTCGACGACATGATGCGCGGTGTCCACCGCCTGAAGCAGCGCGGCACGGATCTTCGCTGGGGGCCGGGTCGCCACACGGCGGGCAACAACACGTTCAGCTACTTCACGACGCCGGCGGGCTTCGCGGTCGAGTACACCTCGGAGCTGGAAGAGGTCGATTTCGAGACGCACCAGCACAAGGTGCATATCCCCGGCCCGCAGGTCATGGACCAGTGGGGCATCGGCGTCGGCGGCCCGCAGACGATGCCGCATCCCGCGCCCGATGCGCGCCTGTTCCAGGCGGCGGACGCCTGATGAAGCGGGGCCTGTCGGTCGCGGCCCTTGCGGCCTGCGCTCTCGCTCTGGTCTCGGCCCGCGCGCCGGAGACGCTGACGACGCGCAACCGCGCGGTCGTGACCGACTTCGCCCGGCTCTTCTACACCGAGCGCAAGGTACGCGCGGCCTTCGAGCGCTACGTGGCGGCGGACTATATCCAGCACAACCCCGGCATTCTTGACGGGCGCGAGGCGGCGATCGCCATGCTGGAGCCGAAGTTCTCCGCGCCCGGCGCCTCGTTCGACGTGAAGCGGATCCTCGTCGATGGCGACATGGCGATGATCCACCTTCGCGGCCGCCCTTCGCCGGACAATCCCGGCGGGGCGGTGGCCGACATCTACCGCCTGAAGGACGGCAGGATCGTCGAGCACTGGGACGTGCTCCAGCCGATCCAGACGCAGACCGTCAATCCGCACCCCTATTTCTGATTACAGGAGCCCCCCTTGGCCCTCTTCGAATACTTCCCGAACTACATCTGGAATCTCTCGGTCTCGATCGCGATGGAATCGGGCGCGCAGCTCGGTGAGATCATCGACATGTGCCAGCCGATCCGCGACGCGGCGGCAGGCGGCGCCGATGCCGGCACGCCGCAGTTCATGAAGGCCTGGGCGGCGATGGGCTACAAGCTGCTGGAACTCGCCGTCGAGGACGAGGCGAAGGGCCGCAAGTTTTCGGCCTCGAACAAGCTGGAGCGCGCCTCGCTCTATCTGATCACCGCCGAGCGGATGCAGGGCCACGGCCATCCCGGACGCAAGGAAACCTATGCTCGGGCGCGCGCGGCTTTCGACCGCTCGACCGCGCTGGGCAAGATCAACCGCGAACGCGTGGAGATCCCGCTGGAGGCAGGCACGATGCCGGCGCTGTTCACCCGCGCGCCGGGAGCAGGCCGCAAGCCGGTGGTGGTGTTCTGCAACGGCCTCGATAGCTGCAAGGAACTGCTCTACTGGACCCGCCTGCCGCAGGAACTGGCGCGCCGGGGCATCTCCACCCTCTGCGTCGACCAGCCCGGATCGGGCGAGGCGCTGCGCCTGCAGGACCTGCCTGTCGATCCGCATTCGGAAAGCTGGGCGAGCAAGGCAGTGGACTGGCTGGAGCAGCAGGCGGATGTCGATCCGGCGCGCATCGGCATGACCGGCATCTCGCTTGGCGGCCATTTCGCGCCGCGCGCGGTGGCGTATGAGCCGCGCTTCGCCTCGGGCGCGGTCTGGGGTGCCAACCACAACTGGCGCGAAGTGCAGGACAAGCGCATGGCGCGCGAGGGCGAGAATCCGGTGCCGCACTACTGGGCGCACGTCCACTGGGCCTTTGGAGCCGAGGATCAGGACGATTTCCTGGCGAAGTCCGAAGCGATGAACCTCAATGGCCATATGGACCGCATCAAGGTGCCATTCCTCGTCACGCACGGCGCCAGGGACCGTCAGATCAGCGTGGATTACGCCGATGACCTCTACGACCAACTCGTCAACTCGCCGCGCCGAGAGAAGGTGATTTTCACGCCCCGCGAAGGCGGCGTGGAGCACGTCGGTGCCGACAACATGGCTTATGGCCGCGACCTGATTTCGGACTGGTTCGCCGAGACGCTCGGAGGAGAAACCGCATGACCCGCCGCTTTGTCGACCTCTCGATCTCGCTCTGCAACGACGTGGTCAGCGATCCGCCGTTCCTGAAGCCGGAGATCACGTACCAGACCCACATGGACACCGCGCCGGAGCTGGACATGTTCTTCCCCGGCGTCACCGCCGAGGACACGCCCGACGGCGCTGGTTTTGCCGCGTCCGAATGGGTGAAGCTGACCACCCACAGCGGCACGCACCTCGATGCGCCCTATCACTTCCACCCGACCATGAACGGCAAGGATGGAGAGCCAGAGCGTTCGATCACCATCGACGAAGTGCCGCTGGAATGGTGTTTCCAGTCCGGCGTGAAGCTGGACTTCCGCCACCTCCCCGATGGCTATGTGGTCACCGCCAAGGACGTCGAGGACGAACTCGCCCGCATCGGCCATGACCTCAAGCCGCTCGACATCGTCCTCGTCAACACCGCCGCCGGCAAGGCGCTGGGCGAGCCGAACTACGTCAACCGCGGCTGCGGCATGGGTTACGAGGCTACGATGTACCTCACGACCCGCGGCGTGCGCGTGACCGGCACCGATGCCTGGTCGTGGGATGCGCCGTTCAGCTATACGGCCGAAAAGGTGAAGGAAACCGGCGATACCTCGCTCATCTGGGAAGGCCACAAGGCGGGCCGCGACATCGGCTACTGTCACCTCGAAAAGCTGCACAACCTGGAAGTGCTGCCGGGGCACGGCTTCACCGTCTCGTGCTTCCCGCACAAGATCAAGGGCGCTTCGGCTGGCTGGACGCGCGCCGTCGCGATCTTCGAGGACTGACCATGCGTCTTGCCACGGTGGAAAACGGGCGCCCCGATGGAGCGCTGATCGTCGTGTCGCGCGACGGCGCGCGCTGGCTGGCGACGCCGGGCCTGACCCTGCTCTCCGCGATGGAGGACTGGACCGCCGCCGAGCCAGTCTTGCGCAAGCTTGCAGACATGCTGGAGGCAGGCGGCGGCGGGACGCTCGACCCCGCCCGCCTTCGCGCGCCCTTGCCGCGGTCCTGGCAGTGGCTGGACGGATCGGCCTTCGGCACGCACGGCGAACTCATGCAGATCGCCTTCGGGCTGCCTCCCGTCGATAGCGACCGGCCGCTGATGTACCAGGGGATGTCGGACCGCTTCCACGGCCCCCACGACCCGGTACCTTTCGCAGACCCCGCCCACGGCATCGATTTCGAGGGCGAATTCGGCGTGATCGTCGATCACGTGCCGATGGGGACGCCAGCCGCCGACGCGCTGAAGCACGTCCGGCTCGTCGTCCAGATCAACGACTGGTCGCTGCGCACGATCGCGCCGGTCGAGATGAAGACCGGCTTCGGCTGGGTCCAGGCCAAGCCCGCTTGCGCCATGGCGCCTTTCGCGGTGACGCCCGGGGCACTGGGCGCGGCTTGGCGGGACGGCCGGGTCTGCATGGACCTGCTGGTCGACCTCAACGGCCGGCGCTTCGGCGCGGCAAGCGGCGCCGCGATGGACTTCGGTTTCCACGACCTCATTGCCCATGCCGCCCTGACCCGCAATCTGGTCGCAGGCACGGTGATCGGGTCGGGCACCGTGTCCAACGCCGATTACGCGCAAGTGGGATCGAGCTGCATCTCCGAAGTCCGCGCCATCGAGATCATCCGCGACGGCAAGCCCGCCACCCCGTTCATGGTCCACGGCGACCGGGTCCGCATGGCAGCCTGCGACAGCACCGGCTGGATGCCCTTCGGCGTCATGGACCAGGCCGTGGTCCTGAAGGGAAGCCGGCCGGGCTGAGAGGCCGGCGGCGGCGGTATTCTTGCCGCTTGCAAACCATTACCTAAAAAGCGCAAGAATCCACGCGTTCATTTGGCAATCGTTTTCCGCTTTCACGGGCCTCGCAAGAACAGTCCTGCAAAAGAACCTCTTCGGTTGTAATTCCGACGAGTCCGAAACTGACGCCTTTCTTCCACTCTATAAAGCCTGATGGATATCTCGTCCGGCTGGAATTCCCGCCGCTCGGGCGACAACTCAGGGGTGGGGGAATCCGAATGGAATGGTTCAAGGCCAACGCGCCGATCAGACTGAAATTACTTATCGCTTTCAGTAGCTTCGTCATCCTCGTCGGACTGTCGGGAGGCGCCGGGCTGCTGGTGGGCGAAAGTGCCGCGCACTGGGTGGCGCTGGGCGCGACCGCGCTGGCGGTGGTCCTGGCCGTGGCCTACCGCGAGGCGATCGCCGGGCCTTACGTCACCACCGTGGTGCGCATGGAGGGCCTGGCTTCGGGCGATCTCGATAGCCCGATCGAATTCACGCACTACCGCGACTGCGTTGGCCGCCTGACCCAGGCGATGTTCCAGTTCCGCGCGACCGCGCAGGCGGAAATCGCCTCGAACGGCGAGGCGCAGCGCAATTCCGCCGTCGTGCAGGGCATGGCCGAGAACTTCCGCCGCTTGTCCGAAGGCGACCTTTCCTGCGATATCGTAGAGGACTACCCGGCCGAATACGCCGCGCTCAAGGCCAGCTTCAACGAAGCCCTGGCCAGCCTGCGCGGCCTGCTCGGCTCGGTGAAGGCCAGCACCCAGAACAGCCTCACCGGATCGCGCGAGATTGCGCAGGCCTCCGAGGACCTGGCCCGCCGCACCGAGGGCAATGCCGCCAGCCTGGAGCAGACGGCCGCGGCGATCCAGCAGATCGACGACCGCCTGCGCGCCACGGCGCAGGCCGCCTCGCGCTCGCTCTCCACGTCGGAACAGGCGATGGGCGCGGTGCTGGAAGGCCGGGCGCGCACGGACGCCGCGGTCCAGGCGATGAACCGCGTGAGCGACAGCGCCAAGGGCATCGACGGCGTGATCGAGGGTCTCGACAAGATTGCCTTCCAGACCCGCGTGCTCGCCATGAATGCGGCGGTAGAGGCCGGCCGGGCCGGCGATGCCGGGCGCGGTTTCGCGGTGGTGGCGGACCTTGTCTCGGCCCTCGCCATGCGCGCCGAAGAGGAATCGAAGCGTGCCCGCGACCAGCTGGGCGTGACCCAGACCGACATCGAGGCGGCGGTCGATGCCGTGGAGAAGGTGGACTCCGCGTTCGGCGTCATCTCCTCCTCTGGCGAGGAAGTGACCCGGCTTGCGGGCCAGATCGCCGCCGACAACGACGCGCAGGCCGCGGCGATCGGTGAAATCAATACGGCAGTGGGGGCCATGGACCACGCCACCCAGCAGAATGCGGCGATGGTCGAGGAAACCTCCGCCGCTGCTCGCAATCTGACCTCGGAAATCGCCGCACTGGCGGCCGAGGCCGATCGTTTCCGGATGGGACCGGCGACCCCGGGCCTGCGGCTGATCGCGCGCCACGGCTGAGCGGTTCCACCGCGGATACGCGAAGGCTCCCCGGTCGGTGCGACCGGGGGGCCTTTTTTTCGTCAGCGCCGTATCAGCGTCAGGTCAGCGCCAGGCCCTATCAGCGCCAGGCCAAGCCGAGCGCCTTCTGGATGGCCACGTAATCGGATGTGAGCGCGGCGCGGGCCGTCACCAGGTTCTGCTCGGCGCTGCTGCGGTCGCGGCGGGCGTTGAGCACGGCGACGCGGGTGGCCGTGCCGGACTGGAAGCGCTGGTCGGTGAGGCTCTCCGCCATCGCCGCCTTGTCGCGCGCGCGGGCCAGCGCGGCCACGGTGATGCGGCCTTCGCGGTAGCGCGCCAGCGAATCCTCGGCGTCGCGCAACGCGGTCAGCACGGTGCCGCGGTAGCGGGCCTCGGCCTCGTCGCGCACGGCTTCGGACTGGTGGACCTTGGCCTTGCTGCGGCCGAAGTCGAGGAAGCTCCAGCTCAGTTGCGGGGCGGCAAGGGCGGTGAAGTCGTCCAGCTTGCCAAGGTCGCTGATCTTGGTGCCGCCGATGCCGATCAGGCCCATGAACGAGAGGCGCGGGAAGCGCGCGGCTTCGGCCTGGCCGATCTTGGCGGTATCGGCGGCCAGCTCACGCTCGGCCGCGCGGATGTCGGGACGGTTGGCGATCAGCCGCGCGGGATCGCCCACGGGCACTGTCGCGGGCGGCAGCGGGATCTCCCCGGCGGCGGCCAGGGCAGCGTCGAGCGCGCCGGGTTCTTGCGCGGTCAGCACCGCCAGCGCGTTCATGTAGGCGTCGCGCTCGGCGGCGAGCGGGGCGATCTGGGCGCGGGCGGAGGCGAGCTGGCCTTCGGCCTGGGCCACTTCCATCGCGGTTGCGGTGCCGCGTTCGAGCCGCTGGCGCGTGAGGGTGAGCGCCTCTTCCTGCCAGGCGATCGACTGCTGGCCGAGCGCGATGCGCTGCTGACGGTCGCGCAAGTCGAGGTAGGACTTGGCGACATTGGCGGCGATGCTCACCTGCACGTCGGCCAGGCTGGCCTCGGCGCCCTCGATGCCGGCGCGCGCGGCTTCCACCGCACGGCGCTGGCCGCCGAACAGGTCGACTTCCCAGCTGGCGTTGAAGCCCAGGTTGTAGAGGTTGAGGTCGGTGCCGCTGCTGCCCCCGCTGCTGTCGCCGCCGCTGCTGTCGCTGCCGTCACTGCTGCCGAAAGCCACGCCGGGGACATGGGCATGAGCGTACATGGCCGAAGCGCTGACCTTGGGCGCGAGGTTGGCGCGCTCCTCGCCCAAGGCGGCGCGGGCCTGGCGCAGGCGCGCCTCGCCGGCCTTGACGTCGGTATTGCCGGTCAGGGCGCGGGCGATCAGATCGTCGAGCAGCGGATCGCCAAGCGGCTTCCACCAGTCGGCGACCGGCGACGCGGCCGTGACCGCACCGGCATCGGCGCGCACGAAGGCGGCGGCGGTGGCGCCGTCGGAGGCGGCCCTGGGCGGGCCGGCATAGTCGGGACCGACCGTGCAGCCGGCGAGAGTGGCCGTCAGAGCCCCGGTCATCAGGGGCAGCAGAAGGATGGAACGCATGGTTTTCCTCAATGTCCGGTCGCCAGCGGCGCATTCTTGGGCAGCGGGCGAAGGAACAGAACGAGCGGAATGACGAAGACGATGCCCACCGACATCATCCAGAACATGTCGGCATAAGTCATCGTCAGCGCCTGGATCTGGATGGTCGATTCCAGCGATCGCAGCACGCCCGGTCCCTGCGCGGCGACATAGTCCTGCACGGAGACCGAATTGGCGTTGAGCGTTTCTTCCAGGCGCCGGGCGTGGAGCCAGAGGCGCTGGTCCTGGATCACCGCGATGCCGGCCAGGGCGAAGGAACCGCCCAGGTTGCGCGCGGCGTTGTAGAGGCCCGAGGCATCGCCCGCCTCTTCCCTGGGCACCGAGCGGATCGCCGCCTGGTTCAGGAACATCATGCAGAACACCGTGCCCATGCCGCGCATGAGCTGGGATTCCACGAAGTCCGCGCCGTCGGAAAGCGGCGTCAGGCCGGTCTCCAGCAGGGCGCTCAGCGCCAGTACGGAGAGGCCGAAGCCGACGGAGAGGCGAATGTCGACGTTGCGGATCAGCCAGGGCGTAATCGGCATCATCAGCATGACCGGGATGCCCGAAAGCATCACCACCTGCCCCGATTGCAGCGAATTGTATCCGGCGATCGTCGAAAGGAACTGCGGGATCACGTAGGACGTGCCGTAGATCACCATGCCCACCACGGTGACCATGGCGACGACGCTGCCGAATTGCCGGTTCAGCAGGAGCTTGAGCTGGATCACCGGCTTGCGCGCGAAAATCTGGCCCAGCGCGATCAGCACCATCCCGAACACCGATACCGCCGTCAGCGAGATGATGAGGCCGGAGGAGAACCACTGCTCGCGCTCGCCTTCCTCCAGCACCACGGTCAGTCCGCCCAGGCCGAGGGCCAGGCCGAGAATGCCCATCCAGTCCGCCTCGCGGATGAGGCCGAGGTTGGATTTCTGGTGCGGGATGGCCACCAGCAGCAGCGTCGCCAGTGCGATGCCGACCGGCAGGTTGAGGAAGAAGGCATAGTGCCAGCTGACGTTCTCGGTCAGCCAGCCGCCCAGCACGGGGCCGACCACCGGCCCGAGCAGCGCGGTCGCGCCGAACAGGGCATTGCCGATCGGCTGCTGGGCGCGGGGCAATCGTGTCGCCACGATGGTCATGGCGGTGGGGATCAGCGCGCCGCCCGTGAAGCCCTGGCCCACGCGGCCGACGATCATCATCGGCAGGGTGGTCGAAAGGCCGCACATGATCGAGAACAGGGTGAACAGCGCCGAGGCGACGAGCAGCAGGGTGCGAAGGCCCAGCAGGCGTTCAAGCCAGCCGGACAGTGGAATGATGACGATCTCGGCCACGAGATAGGCCGTGGCGATCCAGGTGCCTTCGGTGCCGCTGGCGCCGATCTCGCCCTGGATCGTGGGCAGCGAGCTGTTGACGATGGAGACGTCCAGCGTCGCCATCAGCGCGCCCAGCGTGCCCGCGGCCACGGCCAGCCAGGCGGCGGCATCGGCGCGCTGCTCGGTTTCCGGCGGCGCCGGCGGTTCGGCCGGCGACCGGGCCGGGGACGAAACGGAAGCGGATCGGCTCACCGGTTATCGTCCCGGCGTGCCTTTTCCTGCTTGGCCACGGCGCCCTGGGTGCCCTTGGCGGCCAGGGTGTCGACCGTGACGGTGACCGAAAGGCCGGGCACGAGGACGCGGCGCGCCTCGGGTCCGGCGTCGATGGCGATGCGCACGGGCACGCGCTGGACGATCTTGGTGAAGTTGCCGGTCGCGTTCTGGGGCGGCAGCAGGGAGAACTGCGCGCCCGTGCCCGGCGAGATGGATTCGACGTGGCCGCGGATCCTGGTGCCGTCCAGCGCGTCCACCTGGATGGTCGCGGGCTGGCCGGCGTGCATCAGGCCGATCTGCGTTTCCTTGAAGTTGGCGGTGACGTAGAGCTTGGTCAGCGGCACCACCGACATCAGGCGGGTGCCGGCCTGCACGAACTGCCCGGTGCGCACGGTACGGTCGCCGATGCGGCCGTCGATGCTGGCCTTGAGCACGGTGGAGCCGACATTGACATGGGCGGCGGCCAGCTGGGCGCGGGCGGCTTCGCCCTGGGCCTCGGCCTGGCGGATCTGGGCGTTGAGCGAACCGATCCGGCGCTCGGCCGAAAGCACGGCGGCGCGCTGCGCATCGGCGGCGGCGCGGGCCTTGGCGGCCTGGTTGCGCAAGGAGGCGAGCTGCTGCTTCGTCTCGGCGCCGCTGGCGGCCAGCGGGGCATAGCGGGCGGCCTCGCGCTCGGCGTAGCGGGCGTCTTCCTCGGCCGAGGCCAGCTGGGCGCGGGCCTGGGCGATGCCGGCTTCCTGCTCGCCGATGCCGGCGCGCACGTTATCGGCATTGGCCTTGGCGACGTCGATCTGCGCCTGGTACTGCTCCGCCTGGGCATTGTAGTCGCGCGGGTCGATGCGGACGAGCGGCTGGCCGGCCTTCACGTCCTGGTTGTCGCCGACGAGCACGTCCTCGACATAGCCGGAGATCTTGGGCGAAATGGTGACCGCGTCCGCCTGGATATAGGCGTCGTTGGTGTCCTGAAGGTACTTGCCCCGCGTTTCGTAGTGAAGCAGCCAGGCGCCGCCCGCGACGATCACCACCAGCACCCCGACGAACAGCGCGCGGCGCACGCCCGGGCGCTTGAGCGCGGAAGGCCGATTCGCGGTTTCGGCTGCCGGGGAGGCGCCGGATTCGCTGTCGGGGGCATTCTGGGGACCTTCGTGCGACCCGCTCACATCGTTTGCCATCAATCGTTACTCATGCCTTATTGCTGCATCGCAGCAGTGATGGACATGCACTTGCACCCGCGCGGAGCATATGGCAATGGCATTTGATATGGTCCCACACTATTTCTCGACATGAGCATCCAGCAGGAAGTCCTCGAACAGATGCGCGATCTGCATCTGCGCATGCACCGGCTCTTCAATGACCGGATGCGGGCGCATGGGGCGTCGCTGGCGCAGCTCAAGCTGCTGTTGCTGATGGAAAGATGCGGCGCGATGCGTTCTACCGATATTGCCGACGCGCTGGGTCAGGCGCCGCGCACGGTGACCGAGGCGATCGACGGGCTGGAGCGGGATGGGCTTGTGGCGCGGAGCCCCGATCCCAGTGACCGGCGGGCGAAGCGGATCAATCTGACGGAAGCGGGGCGCGCGGTCATCCGCGAGGTGGAACCGCACCGGGATGCCTTCGCAGCGCAGTTTTTCGAGGTCCTGGGCTTTGAGGACCTGAACACGTTCCTGTCTATCCTGAGAACCTTGAACGACCGGATGATCGAGATGGGCGCGCCCAGTACGCTCGACAACGGCGCGCTGGACAACCGGGGATCTCCGGAAGGTTCAGGCCGGTCAGGTCAATAGCAGTATCGTCACGAGTGCGAGGCTACCGGAACAGCACACCGCAGCGCACAATACCTTGAACTCGCAGACGCAAAATACGGATTCCAGACGCTCCATATCGCTCTCCTATCGGTACCGCTCTTTGGCGGTTGCGCGCAGGATACCACTTCGGCGTCCGGGGAGGAAGAGAACATCGTTCTGCGGCGATGATTACCTGCTCGAAATATGGGTTTATCGCCTGCGCGAAAAGTCCCGCCTTTCTAATCCTTCATTCCAGCGTTTGACGATGGCCGCGCGGGGCCGCTTGGGCTAAGGATGCCGGACCGGAGGCTGCATGGCCGCCGCGCCACATGATTTCAGGCCGACCCCGGCCTCATCGCCTCCTTTCGACCGCCTAGGCAGGGAACCGACCATGAAGCCGACTACGCTCACCCGCTTTCTGATAGAACAGCAACGGGAGCCCAATTCCGCCTGTCCCGCCGAACTGCGTCTCCTGATCGAGACCGTGGCCCGCGCCTGCAAGGTGATTGCCCAGGCGATCTCCAAGGGTGCCCTGGGCGACGTGCTCGGCAGCCTCGGTTCCGAGAACGTCCAGGGCGAAGTGCAGAAGAAGCTGGACGTGATCGCCAATGACCTCCTGGTCGACGCGAACGAGTGGGGCGGCCACCTGGCGGCCCTGGCTTCCGAGGAAATGGAGACGATCCACCGCATCCCGGGCCGGTACCCTAAGGGCGAATACCTGTTGCTCTACGATCCCATCGACGGTTCCAGCAACATCGACGTCGATCTCTCGGTGGGCACGATCTTTTCCGTGTTCAAGGCGCCCGAGGGTGCTTCGGGCCGTGAAGTGACCGAGGAGGATTTCCTCCAGTACGGCCGCGAGCAGGTTGCCGCCGGCTATGCCATCTACGGCCCGCAGACCATGCTGGTCCTGACCATCGGCAACGGCGTCTACGAATTCACGCTCGACCGCGAAGTGGGCGCCTGGCGCATGACCGACGGTCCGCTCCGGATCACCCCGGGCAACCCCGAAGTGGCGATCAACATGGCGCGCCGCAGCCAGTGGTCGCCCGGCATCTCGCGCTACGTGGACGAACGCGTGGGCTGCATCGACGGTCCGCTGGCCGGGCAGTACAACATGCGCTGGACCGGCTCGATGGTGGCCGACGTCCACCGCATCCTCAAGCGGGGCGGCGTGTTCCTCTACCCCTCGGACTACGCCAAGCCGGGCAAGGCGCGCCTGCGCCTGCTCTATGAAGCCAACCCGATGGCCATGCTGATCGAGCAGGCCGGCGGCGCGGCCACCGATGGACGCGAGCGTATCCTGGATGCCGAGGCCGTGGGCCTGCACCAGCGCATCGGCGTGGTCCTGGGCGATCCCGAGGAAGTGGCGAAAGTCCGCGAACTGTCGCTGGAAATGGATCTTCAGGCGGCTCCGGTCACCTGAAGTCCGCCAAAGGCATGAAAAAGGCCCCGGTCGCAGCAGCGGCCGGGGCCTTTTTCGTGGTGGGGACAGCGGGTGGTTATCCGCGCTGGCTCATCTGGCGTTCGGCGCGCTGGGGTACCTGCGCCCGGTCATCGGCGTAAGGCATGATGAGCCGTCCGTCCGGCGCGGCGGTATATGTCGTCTGCGTCGGATAGGGGATGGAGATGCCCTCGGCCGCGAAACGCTTCATGATGGAGACCAGCAGGCGGTCGCGCAGCGGATGCGCCACCGACCAGTCCGCGCCGGGCACGTCGACCAGCAGCGCGAAATCGAGCGAGCTGGGGCCGAACGTCTCGAATCCGGCGCGCGCGGGCTTGCCGCCGACTTCCTCCACCAGTTCCCTCAGGATGCCGGGGATCCGTTCCAGCGTCTCCGCCGGGGTCTCGTAGGCGACGCCGATGGTGAAGGGCAGGCGGATGTGATCCCGCTTGGTGACGTTGAGGATCTCCGTGTCCAGCAGGTTCTTGTTGGAAATGATGCGCAACTCGCCGGTATAGGCGCGGATGCGGGTGGATTTGAGGCCGATCGCCTCGATCACGCCGGTGCTGCTGCCGAAGCTGATCTGGTCGCCCTTGCTGAAGGGCCGGTCGAAGATGATCGCCAGCGCCGCGAACAGATCCGCGAAGATGCCCTGCGCCGCCAGGCCGATGGCGATGCCGCCGACACCGAGGCCCGCGACGAGGCCGGTCACGTTGACGCCCAGATTGTCCAGCAGGACCACCGTGGCGACCGCGAAGACCACCACGCTCACCAGCAGCCGGATCAGGCCCATGGCATTGATGATCGTCTCGCCCTGGAAGTGCTCGCTGGCGGTCTTGTGCTCGATCGTGCCCAGAATGAACTCGCGCGCCCAGATCGCGCCCTGCAGGACGGCGGCGATGGTGAACAGGAATGTCACCAGCCGGTCGAGCGCGGGCGGGGTCTGGGCATAGTTGTCGACCACCTTGATGGCGGTCATGACGATGAAGTAGTTGGTGGTCTTGGTCACCACCCGGCCGACCACCGTCAGCCAGGCGCCGCGCGACTGGCCGGGGCGGCAGAGGCGGTTGCCCAGCCGCCGCAGCGCGTAGAGCGCCGTGACGATGCCGATGGCGATGGCACCGGCAATGATGATCTGCAGCCAGTAGGTCTGGAACCAGTTTACCGTGGCATTGGTCAGGTCGTGGATCTGTGCCTGCACGTCAGGGGGAGCATGCCGAGCCGAAGCGGCTGTGGACGTGGAGGCGGCGGGGGTGGGGGTGCTTGCAGCCATCAATACTCTTCGTTCTGCTGAGCGCATCGGCGAGCCGCTCCGCGTGACGGGGCGATCCGGCCGACCAGGCGACCCACGACGCCCTGCGTCCTGTGCGGCGCAGGCTCGGCGCAGGATGGTTCAATGATCGTGCCGGCGGGATTGTTCCCGGCCGCGCGACGCCCCGAGTAGAGAGGTGCGGCGGGCTGCGTCAACCGCGGGGGGCGAGGGGGAGGGGACAGCGCCGGCGCTGCCCTCCGACATCGGCCCCCGTCGCCCGCTCCGCCCGCCCCGCCGCCGCGAGCCGGCCCGGTGGGCACCCGGCGCCCGCTCGCGCGTTGGCGGCGAAGGGGGATCTTTCCTCAAGGAGGCCGCGCCGATGCCAGAGCCGTTTCCCGAAGATCGTCTCGTCTTCGTTCCCGACGATGTCGACCTCTCGCGCTCGCCGCTGGCGGGCCATCTCGATGCCGAGACTTACGTGCTGGGCGCCTTCAATCCGGGCCTCACCCGGCTGCCGGGCGGCAACCTGCTGATGATGGTCCGCGTGGCCGAGGCGCTGCGCGATCCGATCCGGGACGGCCATGTCCACGCCATCCGCTGGGAGGGCGAGGAAGGAGAACCGGGCCGCTATGTGCTGGATGCCTGGCCGCTCGAACACGCCGACACCGCCGATCCGCGCAAGTTCATGCTGCGGGGCGGTGGCTGGAAGGTCATGGCCCTGACCTCGCTGTCCTGGCTCTTGCCGGTGGAACTCGACGCCGCGGGGTTGGAAGTGGTGGCCGTCCATTACGACCGCGCCGTGGCGCCGCGCAGCAGCCTCCAGTGCTACGGCGTGGAGGACGCGCGGATCAGCAAGGTGGGCGAGGGCTGGCTCATGACCACGTGCTCGGTCAGCCCGGAGCGCCATTCCACCACGCTCTACAGTTCGGAGAACGGGCTGGACTGGCAGTTCGAGGATATCGTGCTGGACCACCAGAACAAGGACATGCTGATCTTCGAGGGGCTGATCGGCGGGCATTACTGGGCGCAGACGCGGCCGCTGGGCGATCTCTACTTCGCTTATCCGCCCGGCAGCGAATGGCGCGCGGGACCGTCGATCAACCTGGCCCATTCGCCGGACGGGCTGTTCTGGAAGCCCTGCCGCCGCCCCGGCATTCGCCCCCATGCCGCCACGGTTGCCACCGCGCGCATGGGCGGCGGCGCGCCGCCGGTCCTGACCGACGAGGGCTGGCTGACGCTCTGGCACGGGGTCGAGCCCAAGGAGATCGTCGGCATCTATCGCACGTACTGGTCGATTCTCGACCGGGAGGACCCCTCCCGCGTATTACGGACGGACGACCGGCCGCTGATCGAGGCGAACCCGGACCTGACTCACCCGCTGGAAGCCCAGATGTACCTGCGCGACGTTGTTTTCACGACGGGAATCGCGGACGCGGGCGATCACTATGTCGTCGCCTCGGGCGAGGCCGATCTCGCCTGCCGCATCACCCATGTTCCCAAGTCGCGTTTCCGGGCGGGATGAATGCGACGAACGGAGCGCCGCGCGGCGGAACCGGCCCTCTTTTCGCGGTTTAGGCAGCGCAGAACGGTTCCGATGAAGAGGGGCGAATGGTTAGCGCGAACATCGAAGGTCATGCCGGTACGGTGCTGTCGATCATCCTGGCGGGGGGCCGGGGCAGCCGTCTCCACGACCTGACCGATCACGAGGCGAAACCGGCCCTGCCGATCGGGCCGCACGGGCGCCTGATCGACTATACCCTGGCCAATGTCGTCAATTCCCGGTTGGGAGAGACGATGGTGCTGACCCAGTACCAGCCCGATACGCTTCACCGCCACCTTCTGGACAGCTGGCAGGCCGAAACCGCGCAGCCGGCCATCTCGATCCTCGATGGCGCCGATTTCGGTCCTTACGAGGGCACGGCCGCCGCCGTGGCCTGCATCGCCGACGAGATCGACCTCGTCGCGCCGCGCCATGTCGTGATCCTGGCGGGAGACCATCTCTACCAGATGGACTATCGCCCCTTCGTGGAACGCCACATCGCCGCCAGGGCCGAAGTCACCGTGGGCGTGGTCCATGTCCCGCGTGACCAGGCCTCGGGCTTCGGCGTGCTGAAGGCGGCTGCCGATCACCGGATCACCGCCTTCGTCGAAAAGCCCGTGATCGCCCCCGCCGCGCCGGACCGGCCGGACCACGCGCTGGCCTCCATGGGCATCTACGTCTTCGAATGGTCGCTGCTGCGCGACCTGCTGAAGGAGATCGAGGGCACCGTGGCCGATCTCGACTTCGGCAAGCACATCATTCCCGCGCTCGTTTCCTGCGGCACCGCCTATGCCTATGCCCTGCCCGGAAGGCAGGGGCGCGAGCCCTTGTGGCAGGACCTCGGCACGCTGGACGCCTATCACGCGGTGCAGCGCCACCTGCTGGACGGGTCTCTGGCGCTCGACCCCGCCTGGCCGGTGGAGCATCCCGTCCATCACGGCGTGGGAGACCGCCGCGCGATCGGCTTCGGGTCCACCTTGCGCAATGTCGTGCTGCTGCCCGGCGCGCGGATCGGGCGGGCGGTGACCATCTCGAACGCCATCGTGCTGGCCGACGCGGTGATCCCGGACGGTTTCGATCTCGATGCCGAACTGGCCGAGAGCGGCAAGTGGTGCACCATCTCGGAAGGCGGCATCCGCGTGATTTCCGCCAGGGCGCTGCAGCGGCTCGCCTCGCGGCGGCGGCGCGCCAATGAGGTGGCCCCGATCAAGGCCATCCAGCAGCCGGGTCAGATGACCGGCCAGAAACCGGATCAGCGTCCCCGCATGGCCGAAGCCATGCCCGTCTCCTTCTTCTGAAAGGGACTTCCATGTCCGCCGAGACGCCTTTCGCCTTCGCCAAGCCGGAGCGGCAGCAGCACGAACTGGGCGCGGATTTCACCGGGGAAGGCACGCATTTCGCGATCTTCTCGGAGAACGCCGAAGCCATGGAGCTTTGCCTCTTCTCCGAGGATGGCGAAGAGGAAGTCGCCCGGCTGGAAATGCCCAGCCGGGAAGGCTCGATCTTCTCGGGCTACCTTCCGGACGTGAAGCCCGGCCAGCTTTACGGCTACCGCGCCCACGGGCGCTACGAGCCGGAGCAGGGCCACCGCTTCAATCCCAACAAGCTGCTGCTCGATCCTTATGCGCGCGAGATCGCCGGCAGCCTGCAATGGGACGATGCGCTCTGGGGCTACGACCTCTCGACCGGGGACGACCTGACGTTCGACGGCCGCGATTCCGCGCCGTTCATGGTCAAGGGCGTGGTGCAGGATCCCGACTTCGACTGGGAGGGCGACAATTCGATCCGCCGCCCCTGGGGCGAAACGCTGGTCTACGAGGCGCATGTCCGCGGCCTGACCATGAGCCACCCGGACGTGCCGGAGGAACTGCGCGGCACTTATGCCGGCATGGTCAGCGCGCCGATCCTCGACCACCTGCAGAAGCTGGGCGTCTCGGCGATCGAACTGCTGCCCTGCCAGTTCTTCCTCGACGACCGCATTCTGCTGGACAAGGGCCTGTCGAACTACTGGGGCTACCAGACGCTGGGCTACTTCGCGCCAGAGCCGCGCTATCTCGGCCCGATCCGCGGCAAGCCCGGTGGCGGTTCCGTGGCGATCCGCCAGTTCAAGGCCATGGTGAAGCGCTTCCACCAGGTCGGCATCGAAGTCATCATGGACGTGGTCTACAACCACACCGCCGAAGGTTCGGAGCGCGGGCCCACGCTCTGCTTCCGCGGGCTGGACAACGCCAGCTACTACGCTCTCTCGCCCGAAAACCCGCGCTACAGCTTCGACCAGACCGGCACCGGCAATACGCTGAGCGTGGCCAATCCGATGGTCATCCGCATGGTGCTCGATTCGCTGCGCTACTGGGTGCAGGCCATGCACGTCGACGGTTTCCGCTTCGACTTGGCCTCCACGCTGGGGCGCGAGGCCCTGGGCTTCGACCGCGAGGGCGGCTTCTTCGACGCGATCCGGCAGGACCCCATCCTTTCGGGCGTCAAGCTGATCGCCGAGCCGTGGGACGTGGGCAGCGGCGGCTACCAGGTCGGTGGCTTCCCTTATCCGTTCCGTGAGTGGAACGACAAGTTCCGCGACACTGCGCGCGGGTTCTGGCGCGGCGATCCGGCGCTGGTGGGCGATCTTGCCAACCACCTGATCGGCTCGCCCGAACAGTTCAACCACTCCGATCGCGGGGCGACCTCCTCGGTCAACTTCCTGGCCGCGCATGACGGCTTCACGTTGCTGGACACCGTTTCCTACAACGACCGCCACAACGAGGCGAACGGCGAGGGCGGGGCCGACGGCCACGATAACAACTTGTCCGATGACATGGGCGCCGAAGGGCCGACCGAGGACGAGGGCATCAACGCCGCGCGCGCCGCGCGCCGCCGCGCCATGCTGGCGACCCTGCTGCTGAGCCAGGGCGTGCCGATGATCCTGGCCGGGGACGAGTTCGGCAACAGCCAGAACGGCAACAACAACGTCTACTGCCAGGACAACGAGACCGCGTGGATCGACTGGGCGGGCAAGGACGACGCGCTGCTGGCGTTCACGGCCCGCATGGTGGGCTTCCGCCGCGATCATCCCGTGCTTTCGCAGGACAATTTCCTGAACGGCGAACCGGCCGAGGACGGCCGCGTCGAGATCGCCTGGCACCAGCCCGACGGCCGCGAGATGGACGGCGAGCTGTGGGAGCAGGCGGAACTGCGCGTCCTTGGCTTCTTCCTGACTTATTCGGCGCAGGAAGCCTTCGTGGAAGGAGAGCGGCCGCTGTTCATCGTGCTCAATGCGGGCGATGAGGTGACGTTCACCCTGCCGGACCACAACGGCATCGCCCGGTGGCAGCGCGTGCTCGATACCGCGCGGCCCGATGCGTTCGAGCCCGAGCCGGTGGAAGGCGAGACCGTCATCGTTCCCGCCCATAGCGTCTGCGTCTTCGCGCCGGAGTGACCGCCATGCCGCTGCCGGCTTCGGCCCGTTTCGCGAAGTCCTGGGGCGCGGAGCCGCTTCACGACGGCCGCTGGTGCTTCAGCCTCTGGGCGCCCGACGCGCAAGGCGTCTCGGTGGCGCTGGCGGCGGGCCTGATCCCGCTGGAGAATGAGGCGGACGGCTGGTGGAGCATAGAGGCCGCCGCGGCGCCGGGCGAAAGCTATCGCTTCCATGTCGACGGCACGGCTTATCCCGACCCGGCGGCGCGGGCGCAGGAAGGCGATGTGCATGGGCCCTCGCTGCTGGTCGATCCGCAGGAATTCGACTGGCAGAACGACTGGGACGGCCTGCCGTGGAGCGAAGCGGCGGTCTACGAACTGCATCTGGGCACGTTCACCGAGGAAGGCACTTTCGCCGCCGCGGCCAGGGCGCTGCCGCGCCTGCGCGATCTGGGCGTGACCCTGGTGGAACTGCTGCCGGTGGCGCAGTTCGACGGGCGGCACGGCTGGGGCTACGACGGGGTGCTGCCTTATGCACCGCACAATGCCTATGGATCGCCCGACGATTTCCGGCGCTTCGTGGATGCGGCGCATGGGCTGGGCATGGGCGTGCTGCTGGACGTGGTCTACAACCACCTCGGCCCCTCGGGAAATTACCTGTCGGCCTGGTGCCCCTCGTTCTTCCATGCCGAGCGCAGCTCGCCCTGGGGGCAGGGCATTGCCTATGAGACCCCGGCGGTGCGCGACTATTTCCTGGAGAACGCGCTTTACTGGCTGACCGAATATCGGCTCGACGGGCTGCGGCTCGATGCGGTCCATGCCATCGAGGACCATTCCGACCGGCACTTCCTTGACGAACTGGGAGAGCGGGTGCGCGCCGCCGACTGGGGGCGGCCGATCCACCTCGTTACCGAGGACGAGCGCAACCTGGCGCGCTATTTCGCGCCGGATGCACCTTTCGACGCGACCTGGAACGACGACTGGCACCATGCCGTCCATTGCCTGCTGACCGGCGAGGACGAGGCCTATTACGCGCCTTTCGCGGTCGATCCGCTGGCCGATATCGAGACGGCGCTACGTGACGGCTATGTCGAACAGGGCCAGCAGCGCCCGGCCGCCAAGACGCGGCGCGGAGAGCCTTCCGGCGCGCTGCCGCGCACGGCTTTCGTGAACTTCCTGGGCAATCACGACCAGGTCGGCAACCGCGCGCGGGGCGAGCGGCTGCACCAACTGGTGGCGGACCGCACGGCGCTGCGCGTGACGAGTGCGCTGACCATGCTCGCGCCCTTCGTGCCGATGATCTTCATGGGCGACGAGTTCCTGACCGATGCGCCTTTCCTGTTCTTCGCGGACTTCACCGGCGACCTTGCCGAAGCCGTGCGCAAGGGCCGTGCCGCGGAATTCGCGCAGTTCAAGGCGTTCGGCGGCGAAGTGCCCGACCCGATCTCGCCCGGGACGTTCGCGGCCTCCCGGATCGGCCGTCCGCGGCGCCAGGAGCAGCGGGAGCACGAACGGTTCCTGAGCGAACTGCTCTCCCTGCGCCGCGCTCATGTGATGCCGCTGCTGGCGGCGAACCCGGCGCCCATCGCCGCCGTCCGGCGCGAGGGCGCGGCGATCGAAGCCGTCTGGAACTTCGGCGAGGCACATCTCTCGCTGCGTGCCTGCCTGGGTGATGCACCGTTCACGCCGCACGGCGATCCCCTGCTGGTGCTGACCGGCCCTGACAGCCCCTTCGCCTTTTCCGCCGCTCTTCTTCCGGATCGACATACATGAGCTTCCCGCCCGCATGGATCGCCACTTACCGCCTGCAACTGCGCGGCGGCGTGGGGTTGGAGCAGGCGCGCGCGCTGCTGCCGTGGCTGGTGGAGCTGGGCGTGAGCCACCTCTACCTCTCGCCGCTGTTCCGGGCGGCCTCCGGCTCCACCCACGGCTACGACGTGATCGATCCCAATGCCGTGGATCCCGTGCTCGGCGGCGAGGCGGCGTTCGTGGCGCTCTGCGACGCCGCGCGTGCGGCGGGCATCGGCGTGGTGCTGGACATCGTGCCCAACCACATGGCCTTCACGCCGGAAAACCCCTGGATCGCGGACATCATGCGCCACGGCCGGGGCAGCCAGTTCGCGCGGGTGTTCGACATCGACTGGGACAAGGGCCCGCTGCACTTCCCGGTGCTGGACGGCATGGTCGAGGACGTTCTCGATGCCGGCGAGATCGCCGTGACGGGCACCGTGCAGGACCCGGCGCTGGCGATCTACGGCCAGCCCTATCCCTTGCGCGAGACGCCGCTGGCCCGGCGTCTGGTCGAGGAAGGCGGCCTGGATGCGCCGACCCTGGCGGCCCTGCTCTCGGAGCAGTGGTGGTCGGTGGGAGACTGGCGCGAGACGGCCGAGGCGATCATCCACCGCCGGTTCTTCAACATCACCAGCCTGATCGGCGTGCTTCAGGAGGATGCCGGGGTGTTCAGCCTCACGCACCGCTGGATCGCCGAACAGGTACGCGCCGGGCGCATCCAGGGCCTGCGGGTCGACCATATAGACGGGCTGGCCCGCCCCGGCAGCTATCTGCGCCGCCTGCGCGATGCCGTGGGCAGCGTGCCCGTCTGGGTGGAGAAGATCGTCAAGGAGCACGAGGAAATCCCCGCTGCCTGGCCGATAGAGGGCATGAGCGGCTACGAATTCATGGCGCCGGTGACGCAGCTCCTCACTTCCGCTCCCGGCCTGTCCGCCATGCGCGAGGCGGCCGCGGGCGCCGTGCCGGCCGATACTCTGGCCGAAGTGCGCGCCGTCCGCAGCGAATTGCTGTCCGGCGCGCTCTCGCCCGAACTGCGCCGCGTCACCGAGGCGGCGATGAGCGCCCTTGCCGCGCCGCGCAGCCAGGGCTCCAGGCTGGCCGGGGCCGTGGCGGGACTGGCGCTCGCCTGGCCGGTCTACCGCTCCTACAGCGCTGACGGCCTGCCGTTCGATCCGGCGCTGGAGGCCCTGCGGGACGATCTGACCGGGCCTCTGCTGGACTTGCTGGGCGCGGCGAACGGCAGCGATGCCGCCCGCAACTTCGCGGCCCGGTTCGAGCAGCTGACCGGCGCGCTCACGGCCAAGTCGGAGGAAGACACGGTGTTCTTCCGCGCCGTATCCTACCTGCCGTTCTGCGAAGTGGGCGGAGAACCGGACCTCGCGCCGATCGGCACCGCTACGTTCGCCCGGCGCATGCAGGCCCGTGCCGAACGGACGCCGCTGGCTCTCGATGCCCTTTCCACCCACGACACCAAACGCTCCGCCGATGCGCGCGCGGCTGTCATCGCCCTCGCCCGCTTTCCCGATCTTGCGCGCACCTTCTACGAGGACGCGCGAAGCCGGGCGGCGCAGGACGGACTGCCGGAAGGCTGGGGCATCTATGCGGTGCAGACGGCGCTGGCCATGCGCGGGGTGCCCGATGCCGAGCGCCGCATCACCGATCACATGGCCAAGGCCCTTCGCGAGGCCAAGGACCTCTCCCGTCACGAAGCGCCTGACGAAGACGCCGAAAGCCGCGCCGCCGCGCTCTGCACCGCGCTGCTGCAGAATCTGGAGAACCCGGCCTACTGGCCCGAGGACGCCGAACCTGCCTTTCGCGCGGCGCGGGAGGGCGCGATTCTGGCTCAGGCGGCATTCCAGCTGACGGCGCCGGGTATTCCCGACATCTATCAGGGCACCGAGTGGACCGCGGTGGCGCTCACCGATCCCGACAATCGCCGTGCGATAGACTGGGACGGCGGCGGTGATGGCGGAACCCAGGACGATCTTTCCGCGCGCAAGCTCGCTCTCACCCGGCAACTGCTGGCAGAGCGCAAGGCCGATCCCGAGCTTTTCGCGCGGGGCAGCTATGCGCTGAGCGAAACCGCGCAAGGCTGGACGGTAACGCGCGCGCTGGAGGACCGGCGGTTCACTTTCGACATCGCGTTCTAGCGGCGCCAGGCAGGGACGGAAGGAGGGCGGGCCGCACCCGCGCTCCTTCCTGCCGACCTCAACTGCCCACGATGATCCCGCCATTGGGATGCAGCACCTGCCCGCTCATGTAGCTGGCATCCTCGCAGGCCAGGAACAGGAACGAGGGCGCCACTTCATTGGGCTGGCCGGGGCGGCCCATGGGGGTATCCTCGCCGAAATGCTCGACCTTTTCCGGGCTGGCGCCGCCGCAGGGGTTGAGCGGGGTCCAGATCGGGCCGGGCGCCACGGCGTTGACGCGAATGCCCTCGGCCACGAGGTTTTCCGACAGCGAGCGGGTGAAGGCGGTGATCGCGCCCTTGGTGGCGCTGTAGTCGAGCAGTTCCTTGCTGCCCTTGTACATCGTCACGCTGGTGCAGTTGATGATGCTGGCGCCGGGCTCCAGATGCGGCCGGGCGGCCTGGGTCATGAAGAACATGCCGAAGATGTTGGTCTGGAACGTGCGGCGAAGCTGGTCTTCGGAAATGTCGGTGATGTCCTTGTCGGGGTGCTGCTCGCCCGCATTGTTCACCAGGACGTCGATCCGGCCGAAGGTCTCGACCGTCTGGCGGATCGCCAGTTCGCAGGCATCGGGAGAGCCCACGTCGGCACGGATGGTGATGGCGCGGCGGCCCTCCGCCTCGACGATCCGCTTGGTTTCGGCGGCATCGTCATCCTCCAGCAGGTAGACGATCGCCACGTTCGCGCCCTCGCGCGCAAAGAGCGCGGCCACCGCGCGGCCGATGCCGCTGTCAGCGCCGGTAACGACGGCCACTTTGTCTTTCAGCCGGTCCGAACCGGGATAGCGGGGCTGCCACTCGGGCTTGGGTTCGAGCTGGCTCTCATGGCCGGGCAGGGCGTCTTCATGGATCATTTCCTCGATGTCGGCCATCGGTTCGCTCCTCGTCTTGTCATGTCCCGTCCGTCCTGAGCCAACGTGGCAGGCAGCCTGCGGTTTCAGGGGCAGGGCGGTGTGCGACGTACCGTTCGGCGGGCCGGGCCAGATGCGGCGGCGCTTGATCCATGTTGGTCAGGTCATGTCGGACGCCGCACGCCGCGCACCATTTCCTCGATCCAGGCGATCAGCAGGTTGTTGTAGCCCTTGCGCTGGCTCTCGTCCTTCAGCGCATGGTCTGCGCCCTTGAGCACGCGGTAGCTCAGCGAGCGGCTGTTGCGGAACGCCGCCATGTAGGAGCTGATCGCCGGGTGCGGGACGTAGTCGTCGAATTCCGATTCCACGATCAGCACGTCGCCGGCGAAGCGCTCGCAGGCGGCGAGGGCGCGGTCCTGATGGCCGGTGCGGAAATGGCTGCGGTAGCGGTCGATCTCGGCGCGGTCGAGCAGGGCCTTGGGCACGTCCCAGTGGCTGTCCGGGTAGAGCGCGGGCACCCGCAGCGCCAGCCAGGACACCGGCCGCTCGGCGGTGAGCAGGGCGGCGAGGTAGCCGCCATAACTGGTGCCGACCACGGCGATGGCGGACGCGTCGATCCCCTCCTGCCGGGCCAGGAAATCGTAGGCGGCCAGCACGTCGGCCAGACCGTCCGAACGGGTGACGCTGTCCCGCTGGTCGTCGTGGCGGGCATGGCCGCGCAAGTCGAAGGTGAAGCAGATGCAGCCGAGCTGGGCGATCTCCTCGGCGCGGACCAGATCCTGCTCCTGGCAGCCGCCCCAGCCGTGGATGAACAGCACCCCGGGGGTGAGCTTGGCCGGGGTGAGGACCGTGCCGTCGATGGTTTCGTCGGCGACGGTCAGGGTGACGGGACGGGCGGATTTCATGCGTTCACCATTCGTTGGGCACCCTCTCGTTGGGCAGGGCCGTTCAGCAGGATCAGTCGAGGATTTCGGCGTACTTGGTCAGCGGACCGGCCACCGGGTCCACGCCGCTGTAGTACACCGCCGCGCCGGGCGGGGCGGCGTCGACCGCTCCGTAGATCTCGACGGTGGCACACGTCACCCCGGCGCGTTCGGGATGGGCCTGCAGATATTCGAAAGCGGCGATTTCCGCGCCGGTCGCGCCGCCGATCCGCCAGCTTTGCTCCAGCACGCCGATGCGGGTGGTGCCGTCGGCGGCCCGCCCTTCGGCGACGTCGTAATTGCGGCGCGAGGCGAAGAGGCCGGGATAGGCCGCGAAAACGGCCTCGTCGTAGGCATGGGCCTTGGCCACGGCCTCGGCCCGGTCATGGCGGAGAAGTTCGCGGCCCAGGTCCGCGAACCCGCCCCGCACCACATGAAGCTGCGATCCGCCATAGGCGACGTCCCCGGTATTGTTGCGTGTCAGCCGCTGCATGCCCCAATAGGCGAGCGAGCCACCGGGCAGCGCCACCACGCCGACGCTGAAGGTCTCGACTTCGGCCAGGTTCTCCTCGATCACCAGTCCGTCGCTTTCCAGCCGCGCCGGATCGATTTCCGCCAGTGCCGCGTCCAGTTCCGCCGGGGTGGACACGACCGTCTGGCCCTGCCCGCTGGTGGCCTCTACTTCCTTGAGCCGCACCGCGCCCTCTGGCAGCATCAGGCGCCCGGCGCGGCGGGCGTCTTCCACGGCAAAGGCGGTATAGCCGCGCAGCACCGCGTCTCCCAGGCTGGCCGCGAGCGCCGCGCACCAGCCTTCCGGCGCGCGGGCATCGGGAGAGACCAGCCCATGACTGATCGCCTTGGTGGCCACGAAGCGGGCGGGCACGGCGCCGCCGAAGAACTGCGAATCGCGGGTAATGCCCAAGGCGTGCGCCTCTGGCACCAGCAGGGTGTCGCGCGGCACGAAGAAGCGCTCGCCGCTGCCGCGCAGCGTCATCCAGCCGGGCTGGTCCGAGAGATCGGCCTCGGCAATGGCGGCGATGCGCCGCGCCGCCTCCAGCCATGTCGCCTGATCGTGCTCGTTGGCGAAAGGTTCGTCGGGCGGCGGCGTGGCCAGGATCCCGGCTCCAGAGCGAATTTCCGTCACGTCGCACCATCCTCGCATCAGCGTTCCAGAACGGTTGAACGCCCGAGCCCGGCCCGAGGATGCAGCCTGCCCCCGCGCCGCCGGGCCCAGGGCGGCTTCGGCGCACCCGGCCCCGCGCGCAATCGGTCTTGACAACGCCTGCCGATCTGCCAATTGGTAGCGCTATCACTGTAAGAAACATGGGAGGGGGAAATCGTGACGAATCCCGATACTGCATGTCGTTGATGCCTGCCGACTGGACTGCCGGTACCTTCCTGGGCCGTGCCGATTTCGGCGAAGGGCCGAGCCCGATCCTCGTCGTTCGCGGCGAACTGATCGACATGTCCGCCGTGGCCCCCACCGTTTCGGCGCTGGTCGAGGCCGGCGATTTCTCCGGTCAGGGCGGCAAGAACCTCGGCGCGTTCGACGCAGAGGCGGTGAACCTGCTCTCCCCGGTCGACCTCCAGTGCGTGAAGGCCTGCGGCGTCACTTTCGCCACTTCCGCCATCGAGCGCGTGATCGAAGAGCGCGCGCGCGGTGACTGGAGCGCTGCCGCTGCCATTCGCGAACGCCTGGAAGCGCGCATCGGCGGCCAGATCCGCTCGGTCGTGCCCGGCTCCGAAAGCGCCGCGCAGCTCAAGGCCGCGCTGATCGAGGACGGCCTCTGGTCGCAGTACCTCGAAGTCGCCATCGGTCCCGATGCCGAAGTCTTCACCAAGTCGCCGGTGCTTTCCACCATGGGCGTCGGCGCCGAGATCGGCGTGCGTTCGGATTCCAGCTGGAACAACCCCGAGCCCGAAATCGCCCTGCTCGTCGGCAGCGACGGCCAGGCCGTGGGCGCCACGCTGGGCAACGACGTCAACTTACGCGATTTCGAGGGCCGCTCGGCCCTGCTGCTGGGCAAGGCGAAGGACAACAACGCCTCCTGCTCGCTCGGCCCGCTCGTCCGCATTTTCGACGAGAGCTTCACCATCGATGACGTGCGCGTCGCCGAAGTGCGCCTCTCGATCACCGGCGAGGACCAGTTTGTGCTGCGCGGCACCAGCAACATGGCGGAAATCAGCCGCGATCCGCTGGACCTCGTGCGCCAGACGCTGAGCGAGCACCAGTACCCGGACGGCTTCGTGCTGTTCCTCGGCACGCTCTTCGCGCCCGTGCAGGACCGCGACGAGGAAGGCCGCGGCTTCACCCACAAAGTCGGCGACGTCGTCACCATCGAGAGCGACAAGCTGGGCCAGCTCCAGAACCGCGTCGTCACCTCGCGCGATGCCGCGCCGTGGAAGAGCGGCATTGCGGCGCTCTACGCCAACCTGCTCGCGCGCGGCCTCCTGACCGCCGGATCGCTCAAGGCTTGAAGACCCGAACCATGACAAACCACTCCGCCATCTATCCCAGCCTCAAGGGCAAGCGCGTCCTCATCACCGGGGGCGGCACCGGCATCGGCGCTGGCCTGGTCGAGGCATTCGTGGCCCAGGGCGCCCAGGTCGCCTTCGTGGACATCAATGCCGCAGCCGGCGAGGCGCTCTCCGCCTCGCTGCCGGGCACGCATTTCCGCACGTGCGACCTTCGCGACCTGGATGCCACCGCCGCCACCGTGGCCGAGCTTTCGGGCCTGCTGGGCGGCGTGGACGTGCTGCTCAACAATGCCGCCAACGACGATCGCCACACGATCGACGACGTGACGCCCGCCTATTGGGACGAGCGCATGGCCACCAATCTGCGCCACCAGTTCTTCGCGGCGCAGGCGGTGGTTCCGGGCATGAAGGCGCAAGGCGGCGGCGTGATCCTGAACTTCGGTTCGATCAGCTGGCACCTCGGCCTGCCCGACCTCGTGCTCTACCAGACCGCCAAGGCGGCCGTGGAAGGCATGACCCGCGCGATGGCGCGCGATCTGGGCGCGGACAATATCCGCGTCAACACGATCGTGCCGGGCAATGTCGATACCCCGCGCCAGAAGCAGTGGTACACGCCCGAGGGCGAGGCCGAGATCATGGCCGCGCAGTGCCTCAAGGCGCGCATCCAGCCTGCCGACGTCGCCGCGCTCTGCCTGTTCCTGGCCTCGGACGACGGCGCTATGTGCACCGGGCACGACTACTTCGTCGATGCCGGGTGGCGCTGACGTGACGCCGGAATCCGTCCTCTCCATCGGCGCCACGCTGGGCGAGGGGCCGGTCTGGACCGGCGACCGCCTGTGGTTCGTCGATATCAAGGAACACCGGCTCTACCGGCACGATCCCGCCACCGGCATGCTCGACATGTGGCATGCACCCGACCAGATCGGCTGGGCGCTGCCGACCGAGCGGGGCGACATGATCGTCGGCGTCAAGACCGGGCTGCACCGTTTCAGCCCGGACACCGGCGCCTTCACGCTGCTCCACGATCCCGAGCCGAGCCGTCCGGACAACCGGCTCAACGATGCCGCCACCGATCCGGCCGGGCGCATCTGGCTGGGGTCGATGCATGACGCGGAGACCGAGGCTTCGGGCGCGCTCTACCGGCTCGACCGGGGGCACTGCGTCCATGCCGGCCTGCCCGAGGTGGTCATCACCAACGGCCCTGCGATCAGCGCGGACGGGCGCACGCTCTGGCACACCGATACGCTGGGCAAGACGATCTGGCGCGTCGCCGTCAATGAAGACGGCGCGCTTGGCCAGGCCGAACCGTTCGTCACCATCGAGGACGGTGCAGGCTGGCCCGACGGCTGCGTGATCGATGCCGAGGGCTGCCTCTGGACCGGCCTGTTCGGCGGCTGGGGCGTGCGGCGCTACGACCCCGCGGGCAAGCTGATGGCCACCGTGAAATTCCCGGTCGCCAACATCACCAAGATCGCGTTCGGAGGCCCGGACCTGCGCACTGCCTATGCCACCACGGCACGCAAGGGCCTGTCCCCCGCCGAACTGGAACAACAGCCGTTTGCAGGCAACGTTTTTGCCTTCGATCCGGGCGTTTCCGGCTTGCCGGTTTACCCCGCCAACAGCTAAGTCCGCCAACAGCAAAGTCCCGGCAACATTTTTCGGGCGCCAAAAATAACATCGCGCATCACGATGAAGGGGAAAGAGGAATGACTGCGGCGCAGACTGGGCCAGCGATTGGTTCGGAAAGCCGGATCAACATGGCGTTCATCATCGCTATCGTGGCCGTCGCCACGATCGGCGGTTTCATGTTCGGCTACGATTCCGGCGTTATCAACGGCACCCAGAAGGGGCTTGAAGCCGCCTTCGACCTTGGCAAGCTGGGCATCGGCTTCAATGTCGGTGCGATCCTGGTCGGTTCGTCGATCGGTGCTTTCGCCGCCGGCCGCATGGCCGACATCATCGGCCGCCGCGGCGTGATGATGCTCGCCGCCGTACTTTTCTTCATCAGCGCCCTCGTGGCCGGCGCGGCCGGTTCCTCGGTCATCTTCATCCTCGCGCGCATCGTCGGCGGCCTCGGCGTCGGCGCGGCCAGCGTCATTTCGCCGGTCTATATCTCGGAAGTGACGCCCGCCGCCATTCGCGGCCGTCTGTCGAGCGTGCAGCAGGTGATGATCATCTCCGGTCTCACCGGCGCCTTCGTCGCCAACTTCGCGCTCGCGCGCTATGCGGGCGGTTCCACGGAATCGCTCTGGCTCGACCTTCCGGCCTGGCGCTGGATGTTCTGGCTGCAGTCGATCCCCGCCGCGATCTACTTCTTCGCGCTGCTCATCATCCCCGAGAGCCCGCGCTATCTGGTGGTCAAGGGCCAGGAGCCCCGCGCCCATGCCGTGCTGACCAAGCTGTTCGGCACGGCCGAGGCGGACCGCAAGGTTGCCGAGATTCGCGCCAGCCTGGCCGCGGACCACCACAAGCCCAAGCTCTCCGACCTGATCGACAAGGCCAGCGGCCGCGTGCGCCCGATCGTCTGGGCAGGCATCGGCCTGGCCGTGTTCCAGCAGCTCGTCGGCATCAACGTGGTGTTCTACTACGGCGCCACCTTGTGGGAGGCCGTCGGCTTCTCGGAAGACTATGCGCTCCAGACCAACATCCTTTCCGGCGTGCTCTCGATCGGCGCCTGCCTCGCCACGATCGCGCTGGTGGACCGCATCGGCCGCAAGCCGCTGCTGCTGATCGGCTCGGCGGGCATGGCGGTCACGCTGGCAACCGTGGCCTATGCCTTCTCCACCGCCGTCACCGGCGCGGACGGCGCCGTTTCGCTGCCCGGCAACAACGGCGTGATCGCGCTGGTCGCTGCCAACCTCTACGTGATCTTCTTCAATATGAGCTGGGGCCCGATCATGTGGGTCATGCTGGGCGAGATGTTCCCCAACCAGATCCGCGGCTCCGGCCTGGCGGTGGCGGGCTTCGCGCAGTGGATCGCCAATGCCGCCGTCTCGGTGAGCTTCCCGGCGCTGGCCGTCAGCCCGGGCCTGGCCGTCACCTACACCGGCTATGCCTTCTTCGCGGCCGTGTCGTTCTTCTTCGTCCGCGCCATGGTCAACGAGACCAAGGGCCGCGAACTGGAAGAAATGGAAGGCTGACGGATCGGGGGCAGGGGCTGGATAGCCCTTGCCCCCCGTCCTCACGGCTTATGGCCAAGGCGCTCGCGGGCTCACGCGGCGGCCTCTACCACTTCACTTCACCGCGCGTCACCTCACCTCCCCCCAAACTTCGTCATTGCGAGCGTAGCGAAGCAATCCAGGGCGGCTCTGCGCGACTCTGGATTGCTTCGCTACGCTCGCAATGACGAAGGGGAGGGATGAAGACAAAGGGACGCTTCGACGCGTCGCGAGGCACGTCGGCGAGGCACGTCGGCGAGGCACGCCGGCAAGGCGCGCCGGGCAAGGCACGCCAGGCGGGCTCAGGCGCCAGGGCTGGCGTCGGAATCCCGGCGGATCAGCGTGAACTCGGCCACGACATGGGGATGCTCCACGGTGGGTGTGCCCGCGCTGCGCGCGCGGATTTCGCCGATCAGCAGCCGCACGGCGCGGCGCGCCATCTCGGTGGTCGGCTGGCGGATCGTGGTCAGTTCGGGCCAGACCGAGACGGCCAGCGCGGTATCGTCGTAGCCGCAGACGGTGAGCTGGCGCGGCACGTCCAGCCCGCGGCGATGGGCCACGGTGATGGCGGCGGCGGCCATGTCGTCGTTGGAGGCGAAGATCGCGGTGGGCGGACTGTCGAGGTCCAGCAATCGCCCTGCCGCTTCCAGCCCCGAGCGATAGGTGAAGTAGCCCTGCGCCACCAGCGCGGGATCGAAGGGCAGGTTGAGCGCGGAAAGCGCCTCGCGGTAGCCGTCGAGGCGCTCGGCGCTGGCGGTCTGGTTCGGGTGGCCGGTCACGAAGCCGATCCGGCGATGCCCCAGCGCGGCCAGGTGATGCGTCATCGTGAAAGCCGCCTCGCGGTCGTCGATGCTGACCGAGAGCGCCCATTCCGGCGCCCGGCCCGTGGCGACTGCCACCACCGGCACGTCGGCATCCTTGAGCGCTTCCAGCACGGCCGGGGAATCGCTGAGCGGCGGCGGCAGGATCACGCCGTCGATTCGGGTGCGCAGCAATTGCGCCACGGCCTTCGCCTCACCGCCGCCCTCGCCGCCTTCCTCGTTGCAGGGCTTGACCAGAAGCTGGGCATGGGCGGCGCTGGTCTCCTCCAGGGCGCCGACCAGGAATTCGCTGAGATAGGCGAAGCTGGGGTTGGAATGGAGCAGGCCGATCCGCAAGTCCTCGCCCCCCGCCAGCGCGCGCGCGGCCGTGCTGGGGGCATAGTTCAGCTCCGCGATGGCGGCCTCCACCTTGCGGCGGGTTTCCTCGCGGACGTTGGCGCCCTTGTTGATCACGCGGCTGACCGTCATCGGCGAGACGCCGGCCAGACGCGCGACGTCGTCGATCTTGGCGCTGGTGCGCTGCTTGCGCGGACCTCGGGTGGTGCTGCTCATCTGGTTCCCTGGCGGAGCCCCGGCGCTCACGAAGAGCGCCGGGGAATGTTCGCTAACACCACAAGTTACGTTGGTAGCGCAACCATCGAGCGTAAAATCGATGCCTTGTCCAGCGTCCGGCTCAGTGAGGATGCCCGGGGGCGAGCGGGAAGTCCTGCGCCTCGTACCAGGCCAGGTCGTGCTCGGGCGCCGGGGATCCGGCCGGCAGGGGCAGTCCGTTGATCGACATCCAGTAGGCCAGGCTGGCATCGCGCCACCACCTGGCCTCGTTATGCTGGATCTTGAGGTAGCTGGCGGTCTTCTGCCAGCGCTCGGCATCGACCTGGCCCTTCACGCCCTGCCAGTCCGCTTCCATCTGCGCGACGGTGGCCACGCCGCGATCGTAGTGCGCCACCATCTCGTTCCACAGCGTGCGGCCGGACTTCATCTTCCAGTCCCACGGCAAGTGGTGGAACCAGAGCAGTTCGCTTTCCGGTGTCGTGCGCGGATCGGCCAGCATCTTCGCCACGGCCGGCTCGTACTGCGCAACCGCGTTGCTGCCGGTCTTCGTGCGATCGAAGCCGATGCCGTCCTTGTCGGCCTTGTGGTAGTAGACCGGGTTCCATTCGGGCCGCGCGAGGTTGCTGATCCAAGGGCCGGGGCCGTAGTGGTGGCCGGTGCCCATGACGTGCGCGAGCCCGAGCGGGCCGGTATAGTCGACCACCGCCTCGCGCGAGGCCATCATCATCTTCACCGCCGTATCGACCACGCGCGGATCGTTGCCGAAGGTCTGCTGTGCCCATTCGCGGGCGATCGTGTCCGCCGAAAGCGTCGGATCCCAGGCGAGGCGGCCGAAAGCGTACCAGTTGGCCTGGTTGAAGGTGGAGCCCGACCAGTCCCGGTCGCGCCCGACATTGGCGACGCCGGCAATGCCGCTCAAGCGGTGGCCGTAGAGCGAACCGTCGACCACTTTGGCCACGGTCGATCCCTTACCCTTCGCACGGGTGTCGGCCTCCAGCACTTCCTCGAACAAGGGGCCGAGGTAGGCGAGGTGGGTGGCGAAGCCGAGGTATTCCTTGGTGATCTGGAGTTCCAGCATCATCGGCGTCTTCGGCATGGCGCCGAACAGCGGATGGAACGGTTCGCGCGGCTGGAAGTCGATGGCGCCGTTCTTGACCTGCACCAGCACGTTGTCCGCGAACTTGCCATCGAGCGGCTTGAATTCGGTATAGGCCTGCTTGGCGCGGTCGTCCGGGTCGGTTTCGGCATAGACGAAGGCGCGCCACATGACGATGCCGTTATGCGGGGCGACGGCGGCGGCCAGCATGTTGGCGCCTTCGGCATGGCTGCGGTGATAGTCGCGCGGGCCGGGCTGGCCTTCGCTGTTGGCCTTGACCAGGAAACCGCCGAAATCGGGGATCGCGGCATAGATCTCGTCGGTCTTGGCCTTCCACCAGGCCTGGACTTCGGGGTCGAGCGGGTCGGCGCTCTTGAGATGGCCAATTTCGATCGGCGCGGAGAAGCGGGCCGAGAGGTAGACCTTGATGCCCCAGGGCCGGAACACTTCGGCCAGCGCCTTGGCCTTGGCGATATAAGGCGCGGTCAGGCTTTCGGGCTTGGCGTTGACGTTGTTGAGGACCACGCCGTTGATGCCGAGCGCCGCATTGGCGCGAGCATAGTCGGTGTAGCGGGGATCCTTGAAGTCCGGCAGGGTCCACCAGTCCCACAGCGACTGGCCCGCGTAGCCGCGCTCCACCGAGCCGTCGAGATTGTCCCAGTGATTGAGCACGCGCAGCCCGATCTTCGGGGCGGACTGGAGGTCGATCGCGGCCAGATCGGCGCCGGTCTTCTGCGCGCGGATCAGCGCGAAGGCGCCGTAGAGCACGGCTCGGTCGGTCCTGCCGGTGACGACCAGTGACTTGCGGCCATCCAGCGTGGCGGCGCGCACCAGATAGCCTTCCTCGCCCAGGGCCGCCGTGGGCAGGCGCAGAGCGGAAAGGGCGGGATCGTCGGCCCTGGCCAGGACCACGGGAAGCGGCGCGGCGGTCAGGTCGCGGCGCAGTTCGCCGGCGGCGCGGTCCAGCGTTTCGGACTGGCCGATCACGCGGATTTCGCTCGCTTGCAGTGCCGGATTGGCCGCAGGGGCCAGCCAGAGGTCGTAGCCATCGTTTGCAAAGGCAGGCGTGCCAGCGAAGCCCAGCGCCGCAAGGCATACGCCAATCGTCAGAAGCCGCTTCTTCATCATCCTCCCCTGTGTCCCAGATCATGGCCCTGTGGCCGGATTAATTAGCGCCGCGATGCCATTGACAAGCTCGTTCATTGTCGCGCATGATACCGCTAACACACAAAGTTCAGGGCAGGCAACAGTGTTTGCCGTCCGATTGGGAAATGAACCCAACGCGGTTCAAGGGGATGCAGGGGAGAAATATGATTTTTCCGGTTTGTCTGACGCATGCGCAAACGCGCCGTTTGCGCGTGGTTGCGGTATCATGATCGCTGCCCAGGTGAAACGCCGCGAACTGCTGCGCTGGGGCGCGGGTGCCTCGATGCTGGCCTTCCTGCCGGTTTCCGCGCGTGCCGCCACCCCGCTTTACAAGGATCCCAAGGTCCCGGTGGACCTTCGCGTCAAGGACCTGATGGCCCGCATGACGCTGGACGAGAAGGTGGCCCAGCTCGTCACCCTCTCCACCCGCAAGCGCGAGATCATGGACGAATCGCGCGCTTTCGATCCGGCGCTGGCCAGCAAGAACCATCCCGAGGGCATTGGCCAGATCGCGCGCCCGTCCGACCGGGGCGGCGCGGCCACGGCCAACAATACCGGCACCGACGTCACCGGCCGCTGGCGCAAGCCCGCCGATACCATCGCTTTCGTCAATGCCACCCAGAAGTGGGCGCGCGAGCAGACCCGCCTCGGCATTCCCGTGCTGTTCCACGAGGAATCGCTTCACGGCTACATGGCGCCTGAGGCCACCAGCTTCCCGCAGGCCATCGCCATGGCCGGCAGCTTCGACCCTGAACTGGTGGAGCGCGTGCAGTCGGTGATCGGCCGCGAAGTGCGCGCGCACGGTTCCACCCTGGCGCTGTCGCCGGTGGTGGACATCGCTCGCGACCCGCGCTGGGGCCGTATCGAGGAAACCTTCGGGGAAGACCCCTATCTCTGCGGAGAAATGGGCGTCGCCGCCGTGCGCGGCCTGCAGGGCGAAGGCAAGGAACTGGCCGAGGGCAAAGTCTTCGCCACGCTCAAGCACATGACCGGCCACGGCCAGCCCGAGGCGGGCAACAACGTCGCCCCGGCCCCGCTCGGCAAGCGCGAGCTTTACGACAGCTTCTTCCCGCCGTTCCGCGAAGTGGTGCGCCGCACCGGCATCGCCGCGGTCATGCCTTCCTACAACGAGATCGACGGCATCCCCAGCCACGCCAATCGCTGGCTGCTGAACGACGTGCTGCGCGGCGAATGGGGCTTCGACGGCGCCATCGTCAGCGACTATGCCGCGATCGGCGAACTGGCGAGCTTCCACCACCTTGCCGCCGATATCCAGGGCGCGGCGCGCCTTGCCCTTCACGCGGGCGTCGATTGCGACCTGCCCGACGGCGAGGCCTATCGCACCCTGGCCGATCAGGTCCGCAAGGGGCTGGTGCCGCTTGCCGCCGTCGATACCGCCTGCCGCCACATGCTGACGCTGAAGTTCCGCGCGGGCATGTTCGAGGCCGGGCCGGTCGATCCCAAGGCTTCCGCAAAGCTCACCGCCAATGCCGAAGCCCGCGCGCTGGCGCTGGAAGCGGCGCGCAAGTCGATCTGCCTGCTCAAGAATAGCGGCGTCCTGCCACTGGCGGCAGGCGCGCAGAAGCGCATCGCCGTGATCGGGCCGAACGCCAATGTCACGCGCCTCGGCGGCTATTCGTCCGAGCCGCGTTCCAGCGTGAACCTCGTCGAAGGCATCAAGGCGCGCGTTGCTGGCAAGGCCGAAGTGGTCTTCGCGCAAGGCGTGTTCATCACGAAAAGCGAGGACCGTTCGGCCAACGAAGTGCTGCTGGCTGACCCCGCCAAGAACCGCGCCCTGATTGCCGAGGCGGCCGAAGTCGCGAAAGCCAGCGACGTGATCGTGCTGGCCATCGGCGATACCGAGCAGACCAGCCGCGAAGGTTACGCGAAGAACCACCTCGGCGACCGTACCGACCTCGACCTCGTGGGCGAGCAGAACGAACTGTTCCGCGCGCTCAAGGCGACCGGCAAGCCGGTGATCGTCGTCGCGCTCAACGGCCGCCCGCCTTCATGGCCGACCGTGGCCGAGCAGGCCGACGCGATCCTCGAATGCTGGTATCTCGGCCAGGAAGGCGGCACCGCCATGGCCGAGGCGCTGTTCGGAGACGTCAATCCCGGTGCCAAGCTGCCGGTCACCGTGGTCAAGGACGTGGGGCAGGTGCCCTTCTTCTACAACCACAAGCCCTCGGCCAAGCGCGGCTATCTCTTCACCGAGACGGCGCCGCTCTATCCGTTCGGCTTCGGCCTCAGCTACACCACCTTCACCGTGGGCGCGCCCAGCCTTTCGGCGCCGCGCATCGGCCTCTCGGGCAATGTCACCGTCTCTGTCGACGTGACCAACACCGGCCAGCGCGCTGGTGATGAAGTGGTGCAGCTCTATGTCCACGATCAGGCCGCGAGTGTAACCCGCCCGGTCATGGAACTGCGCGGTTTCCGCCGCGTCACGCTGAAGCCCGGCGAGACGCGCAGGATCGAATTCACGCTCGGCCCTGACGATTTCAGCCTCTGGAACGAGGATATGCGCGAAGTCGTCGAACCCGGCCTGTTCGATATCCTGGTCGGCGCCAGCAGCGCCGATCTCAAGACCACCACTCTCGAAATCGCCTGAGGATCCTCCCCATGCCCAAGATCGTCGATGCCAAAGTCATCATCACCTGCCCGGGTCGCAACTTCGTCACGCTGAAGATCACTTGCGACGACGGCACCACCGGCGTGGGTGACGCGACCCTCAACGGCCGCGAACTCTCGGTGGCCAGCTACCTGACCGACCACGTCATCCCCTGCCTGATCGGCCGCGACGCGCACCGTATCGAGGACGTCTGGCAGTACCTCTACAAGGGCGCCTACTGGCGACGCGGCCCGGTGACGATGACCGCCATCGCCGCCGTCGACATGGCGCTGTGGGACATCAAGGGCAAGATCGCCGGCCTGCCGGTCTACCAGCTGCTGGGCGGCGCCAGCCGTGAAGGCGTGATGGTCTACGGCCACGCCAACGGCACCACGATCGAGGACACGATCAACGTGGCGCTCGACTATCAGAAGCAGGGCTACAAGGCGATCCGCCTCCAGTGCGGCGTGCCGGGCATGGCTTCGACGTACGGCGTTTCCAAGGACAAGTACTTCTACGAGCCCGCCGACGCCGACCTGCCGACCGAAAACGTCTGGAACACCGCGAAGTACCTGCGTGTCGTGCCCGAACTGTTCAAGGCCGCGCGCGAGGCGCTGGGCTGGGACGTGCACCTGCTGCATGACATCCATCACCGCCTGACCCCGATCGAGGCGGGCCGCCTGGGCAAGGATCTTGAGCCCTACCGTCCGTTCTGGCTGGAAGACGCGACGCCTGCCGAAAACCAGGAAGCGTTCAAGCTGATCCGCCAGCACACCACCGCGCCGCTGGCCGTGGGCGAGATCTTCAACTCGATCTGGGACTGCAAGGACCTGATCCAGAACCAGCTGATCGACTACATCCGCGCCACCGTGGTCCATGCGGGCGGCATCACGCACCTTCGCCGCATCGCCGCGCTGGCCGATCTCTACCAGATTCGCACCGGCTGCCACGGCGCCACCGACCTTTCGCCGGTCTGCATGGCCGCCGCGCTGCACTTCGACCTCTCGGTGCCGAACTTCGGCGTGCAGGAATACATGCGCCACACGCCCGAGACCGACGCGGTCTTCCCCCATGCCTATACGTTCGAGAACGGCATGATGCACCCGGGCGAAGCGCCGGGCCTGGGCGTGGACATCGATGAGGAACTGGCCGCCGGCTACGAATACAGCCGCGCCTTCCTGCCGGTGAACCGCCTCGAAGACGGCACGATGTACAACTGGTGATCGCGGTGAACGGCGTGACGCCACTCAAGGCCGCGGCGACCGGCCCGGGGAAACCCGCGGGCCGGGTGCGCTGGATCGTCTGCGCGCTGCTGTTCGCGGCGGTGGTGCTGAGCTATGTGGACAGGCTGGTCCTGCCCACGCTCAAGCCCGAGCTTCAGGCCCGCTACGGCTGGAGCGAGAGCGGCTATGCCGATCTCGCGATCTGGTTCCAGGCGGGCTACGGCATTGCCTATGTCGTGTTCGGCAGGCTGATCGACCGGCTGGGCGCGCGGGCGGGCTATGCCCTGGCCGTGACGCTCTGGACGGTGGGCCACATGGCGCACGCGCTGTTCACGTCCACCAGCGGCATGCTCCTGGCGCGCATCCCGCTCGCCATCGGCGAGGCGGGGACATTCCCCGCCGCCATCGCCGCCACCAACGAATGGTTCCCCAAGCGCGAGCGCGCTTTCGCCATCGGCATCTTCAACGCCGGTTCCAACGTGGGCGCGATCCTGACGCCGCTGGTGGTGCCCGTGATCGCGCTGACGCTCGGCTGGCGCTGGGCCTTCATCCTCACCGGCCTGCTGACGGTGGTGTGGCTGGCGGCCTGGCTCGGCTTCTACCGCCGCCCGCGCGACAAGAAGAACCTCAGCGCCGAAGAACTGGCCTGGATCGAGGCCGATCCGGTGGAGAAACCGCGCCCCGTCAAGTGGCGCGCGCTGTTCGGCTATCGGCAGACCTGGGCCTACATGATGGGCCGCTTCCTGATCGATCCGGTCTGGTGGACTTTCCTGTTCTGGCTGCCGGACTTCTTCAACAAGCAGTTCGGCGTGAAGATGCTGGACTTCGGCCCGCCGCTGATCGCGGTCTATATTCTGGCCGACATCGGTTCGGTGCTGGGCGGCTGGGCTTCCTCGCGCTTCATCGGCCGGGGCTGGAGCGTCAACCGCTCGCGCAAGACGGCGATGTTCATGGCCGCGCTCTGCGCCGTGCCGATCGCCATGGCGCCGAATGCGCCGGGCCTGTGGACGGCCGTGGCGCTGGTGGGCCTCGCCTGCGCGGGACACCAGGGCTTCTCCGCCAACCTCTACGCGCTTCCCGGCGATACCATGCCGCGCTGGATGACCGGATCGGTCGTCGGCCTCGGCGGGCTTTCCGGGGCGCTGGGCGGCATGCTCATGGCCAAGTTCGCCGGCGCCATCCTTGAAACCGTGGGCAGCTACGAGCCGATCTTCGTCGTCGCCTCCTGCGCCTATCTCGTGGCGCTCGGCGTCATTCACCTGATTCTTCCCCGCTACCAGGTCGCCGATCCCGACGGCGAGAAAGTACCCGCATGACTCGTCCCCTCGTTCTCCACCCAGACCGCCTGTTCCCCGCCGATCCGGGCACCCACGCCATCGCGCGCGCGCTCTACGAAGGCGTGAAGGACCTGCCGATCGTCAGCCCGCATGGCCATACCGACCCGTCCTGGTTCGCCTATGACGCGCCGTTCACCGACCCTGCCTCGCTGCTGATCGTGCCGGACCACTACGTGTTCCGCATGCTCTATTCGCAGGGCGTGGCGCTGGAATCGCTGGGCGTGCCCAGCGTGGACGGCAGCTCGGTGGAGCAGGACCCGCGCAAGATCTGGGCGATCTTCGCGCAGCACTACCACTTGTTCCGCGGCACCCCTTCGCGCATGTGGCTGGACTGGGTCTTCGCGGAAGTGTTCGGCCTGGACGTGCTGCTGGATGAGACGACCGCCGACCATTACTACGAGGTAATCGACGCCGCGCTGAAGACCGAGGCGTTCCGCCCCCGTGCGCTGTTCGAGGCCTTCAACATCGAACTGATCGCCACCACCGAAGGCCCGCTCGACCCACTGGCGCATCACCGCGCGATCCGGGAAAGCGGCTGGAACGGCCGCGTCGTCACCGCCTATCGCCCCGACCCGGTGGTCGATCCCGAGACGCCGGGCTTTGCCGCCAAGGTCGCGAAGTTCGGCGAGATGGCGGGCGAGGACGTCTCGACTTACGCGGGCTATCTCGCCGCGCACCGCTTCCACCGCGCCCGCTTCCGCGAAGCCGGAGCCACCTCGACCGATCACGGCCATCCCAGCGCCCGCACCGCCGATCTCTCGCCAGAGGATTGCGAGGCGCTCTACCAGCGTGTCCTGTCGGCACCGGGCAAGGATGACGCCGAACTGTTCCGCGCCCAGCTCCTGACCGAAATGGCCGGGATGAGCGTGGAAGACGGCATGGTCATGCAGCTTCACCCTGCCGTCTATCGCAGCCACAACCAGGCCGTGCTCGACCGCTTCGGCCGCGACAAGGGCGGCGATATCCCGCTGCCCGGCGAATTCGTGCAGGCGCTGAAGCCCCTGCTCGACCGCCATGGCAACGACCCGCGCCTGACGCTGATCCTGTTCACGCTGGACGAGGACGTCTATTCGCGCGAACTGGCGCCGCTCGCCGGGCACTATCCCTCGCTGCGCCTTGGGCCGCCCTGGTGGTTCCACGATTCCCCCGAAGGCATGCGCCGCTTCCGCGAGCGCACGACCGAGACCTCGGGCTTCTACAACACCGTCGGCTTCAACGACGATACCCGTGCCTTCCTCTCGATCCCCGCCCGGCACGACGTGGCCCGCCGCATGGACTGCGCCTGGCTGGCGCAGCTCGTGGCCGAGCACCGCCTGCCCGAGGATGAGGCGCATGAAGTCGCCCGCGCGCTTGCTTACGATCTCGTCAAGGCGGCGTACAAGCTGTGAGGCTTTCCGCAGAGACCCTCGGCCAGGTTCCGGCCGCCGTCGCCCGTCCCGCCTATGACCGCGCGGCGGTCAGGGCGGGGGTCGTCCACCTTGGCATCGGTGCCTTCCACCGCGCGCACCAGGCCGCCGTGTTCGAGGCGGCGCTGGCTTCGGGCGACTTGCGCTGGGGCGTGATCGGCGTCTCTCTGCGCTCGGCCTCTGTGCGGGACCAGATGAACCCGCAGGACGGCCTCTACACCCTGCTGGTGCGCGAAGGCGCGGTGCAGACCCCGCAGATCATCGGCGCCGTGCAGCATGTGCTGGTCGCCCCGGAAGAGCCGGAGGCGGTGGTGGCCGCGCTGGCCTCGCCGGACACGCACCTCGTCACGTTGACCGTGACCGAGAAAGGCTATTGCCTCGATCGCAAGACCGGCAAGCTGATGGCCGAGGACGCCGACGTCGCCGCCGACCTGGCCGGGCTGGAGCGTCCGCGCACCGCGGCGGGCTTCCTTGTCGCGGCGCTTGCGCGTCGGCGGGCAGAGGGCCTCGCTCCGCTCTCGATCCTCTCCTGCGACAACCTGCCCCACAACGGCGCGCTGCTGAAAGGCGCGGTGCTCGCCATGGCCGAGGCGCACGATCCTGCGCTCGCCGCCTGGATCGCGCAGGGCTGCACGTTCCCGGCCACCATGGTCGACCGCATCGTGCCCGCCACCACGGACGAGGACATCGCCGGTCTCGCCGCGCTGACCGGCGTGGAAGATCGGGCCATGGTCAAGGCCGAGCCCTTCCTGCAATGGGTGATCGAGGACAGCTTCGCAGGCGAGCGCCCGGATTTCGCCGCGCTCGGCGTCCAGCTGACCGATGCGGTCGCCCCGTGGGAGGAAGCCAAGCTGCGCCTGCTCAACGGCGCCCATTCGGCCATCGCCTATCTCGGCGGGCTGGCAGGCGATGCGTTCGTCCACGAGTTCGTCGGCACCGCGCAGGGCCGTGCTTTCGTCGAGCGGCTGTGGGACGAAGTGGTGCCCACGCTGAACCCGCCCGCCGGGCTCGACGTGCCGGCCTACCGGCAGGAACTGATGGCCCGCTTCGCCAACAGCGCGCTCCAGCACCGCACCCGCCAGATCGCCATGGACGGATCGCAGAAGCTGCCGCAGCGCCTGCTTGCGCCGCTGGCCGCTGTGGCGGAGCAGGGCGGTTCCTTCGCGGCCATCACGCTGGCCGTTGCCGCCTGGGTACGCTGGCAGGCGGGCACGAGCGACGCGGGCGAGAGCTTCGCCATCGACGATCCCGCCGCTGCCGCCCTTGCCGATGCACTGCGCCTTGCGGCCACGCCGCGCGCCCGGGTCACCGAGGCCCTCGGCGTGCTGGGCCATGTGCCCGATGCCGCCGTGCTCGACGCCGTGGCCGCCCATCTCGGCCATCTCGAAACTTCCGGCGCCCGCGCCGTCATCACTGCATTCCTGGGAGAGAACGCATGACCCTCCGCACTGCCCTGCTGGCGGTCTCGGCCATTGCGGCCAGCCTGAGCCTCGCCGCTCCCGCCCTGGCCGATGCGCCGCGTCTGGAGACCAAGGGCGATACGAAGCAGCTGATCGTGAACGGCAAGCCGATGCTGATGATCGCGGGCGAGCTGAGCAATTCGGCTTCCTCCAGCGCCGCCTACATGGCGCCGCACTGGAAGCGGTTGAAGGAGATGAACCTCGATACCGTGCTGACGCCGGTGTCGTGGGAACTGATCGAACCCACCGAGGGCACGTTCGACTGGTCCTCGGTCGATTCCCAGATCAAGGCGGCGCGCGCCAACAACCTCAAGCTGGTGGTGCTGTGGTTCGGGGCGTGGAAGAACTCCATGTCCACGTACATCCCGGCCTGGGTCAAGCGCGACCAGCAGCGCTTCCCGCGCGCGCAGCTTCCCAATGGTCAGGGCGTGGAGATCCTCTCGACGTTCGGCGCCGAGACGCTGAAGGCCGACGAGCGCGCCTATGCCGCGCTCATGGCGCACCTCAAGGCGGTGGATTCCACGCAGAATACCGTCGTCATGGTGCAAGTGGAGAACGAGATCGGCATGTTGCCGGTCGCGCGCGACTACAGCGCCGCCGCCAATGCCGCCTACCGCGAGCCGGTTCCGGCCGAACTGGTCAACTACCTCGTCGCTCACAAGGACTCGCTGGTTCCGGGCATGCGCCGGATGTGGCTCGAACGCGGCGCGCGTACCAGCGGTTCGTGGGACGAGCTGTTCGGCGGCGGCGATGCCGCGGCGGAGGTCTTCGCGGCCTGGCACTATGCCCGCTTCGCCGACCAGCTCGCCGCGGCGGGCAAGGCGGCCTATCCGATCCCGATGTACGTCAACGTGGCGCTCAACCGGCCGGGCCGCATCCCCGGCGAATACCCGAGCGGCGGCCCGCTGCCGCACTTGCTCGACGTCTGGAAGGCCGGAGGGCCGCACCTCGATTTCCTGGCGCCGGACATCTACTTTTCCAGCTTCGTGGATATCGTGAACGGCTACAAGCGCCCGGACAACGTGCTGTTCATTCCCGAGGCGCACAATTCTACCAATCCGGTGGCGCCCGCCAATGCGTTCTACGCCATCGGCCAGCTCGACGCGATCGGCTTCGGCCCCTTCTCCATCGACTCGGTGGACGAGGATCCCGGCGCGCTTAAGGATGCCTACGGCGTGCTCCAGCAGCTCAAGCCCTACATTCTCGATGCGCAGGGCACCGATCGCATGGTCGGCTTCAAGCCGCGCCAGCTCTATGACGAAACGCTGGTCTACGAGCCGGAAACCCGCGATGTCGGCCCCTATCGCTTCACCATCGCCTATGCCGATATCCAGCGGCCGGTGGCCAATCCCGGCGCCGACGCTTCGGTACCGGGCACCACTGCGGCGATCGCGGCGGCAGGCGGCATGATCATCCAGATCGGACCGGAAGAGTATCTGATCGCCGGGCAGGGCATTACCGTGACGTTCAAGCCCAGGACCGGCAAGGCTGCGCTGGCCGGGATCGATTCGGCGTTCGAGGGCGAATTCGATTCGACCGGCAAATGGGTGCCCGGCCGCCTGCTCAACGGCGACCAGACGCACCAGGGCCGCCACATCCGCCTGGAGTCCGGAAAGTGGCAGATTCAGCGGGTAAAACTCTATGATTACGATTGAAAGATACCGCTAACATAACTGTTGACGCGCGCCGGCACTGGGCATATTAAGGCTTCAATGATAGCGCTACCAGTGTTGGCGCAACCCACGATCCGCTCGGAAGCGGACGTGATTTAAATGGGAGGGGATATCCAATGCGATCCAACCGTATTTCCGTTCGTGCCGTTCTTCTGAGCGCCGCCGCGCTTTCGGGCCTTTCCGCGCCTGCCGCCTTCGCGCAGGACGCTGCGGGCACCACGGCCGCCGACACCGCCGATACGACCGCCGCCCCTCAGGACGATACGCCTTCCGCGGGCGACATCATCGTCACCGGCATCCGCGCCTCGCTGCAGAGCGCGACCAATGCCAAGCGCGACGCCGTGACCTTCGGCGATTCGATCTTCGCCGAAGACATCGGCAAGCTGCCCGCCACCAACCTGGCCGAAACGCTGAACCGCATGCCCGGCGTGCGCCTCAACCGCGACATCAACGGCGAAGGCACCCAGGTCGCCATCCGCGGCCTTGGCCCCAGCTTCACCCGCGTGCTGCTGAACGGCTCGCAGCTCCAGGTCGCGTCCGACGGCGGCACCAACGGCGGCAGCGCCAACCGCGAAGTCGATCTCGACTTCTTCCCGTCCGAACTCTTCACCCGTCTCGACCTTGCCAAGAGCCCTTCGCCCTCGACGCTCGAAGGCGGTATCGCCGGCACCGTCAACCTGCACAACGCGCGCCCCTTCGACAAGGAAGGCACGCACTTCACCGTCGTCGGCCAGGGCCAGTATACCGATAGCAACGGCAAGATCAGCCCGCGCGGCGCGGTCGTCGCCAGCCACACCACGGATACCTTCGGCATTCTCGTCGGCGTGGCCGGCGTGAAGACCAAGACCCGCGTCGATGGCTTCGAATCCGTGGGCTGGACCGACGGCAACCTTGGCGCCGGCGATCCGGGCGGCAACAACTTCTCCTGGGCCTCGGTGGTTCCGACCAATACCGGCCACGGCCTCGTCGCCGGCCAGCCGGTGGACGTGGTCGCCACTTCGGGTCTCACCCGCGACCAGCTCAGCACCGCGCTGATCCCGCGCCTTGGCCGCAACAGCCTGACCAACGGCGACCGTTCGCGCATCTCTGCGCTGGCATCGCTCGAATGGCGTCCCAGCGACGAGCTGCACTTCGCGATCGACGGTATCTGGGCCAAGTCCAAGCGCGACTACTACAAGGTCAACATGAACTGGCAGGTCCGTAACTCGGGCCCGGGCACCAGCGCGCAGTCGACCGGCGGCATGATCCCGATCGACCTTGCGGTCGACGACAACGGCGTGGTCACCAGCGGCACCTTCGCCAACTCCTCGTTCTTCCTCGAAGCGAGCCAGTTCAAGCAGACCACCAAGTTCTGGAACATCGCGCCGAGCGTCACCTGGCAGCCTTCCGACCGCGTGAAGGTGGAAGCCAATGCCAACTGGTCGAAGAGCAAGTTCTTCCGCGAACAGCCGACTTGGGCCTTCCAGACCACCCCGGGTTCGGGCGTGGACGTCTATTACGACAACAGCGGCGGCAACCAGCCGATCATCACCACCAATGTCGATCTCAACGATCCGAACATGGGCTGGGAATGGTACCGCCAGAACGTGTCGCTGGTTCGCCGCGATACCGAGACGCGCGGTGCCCACCTCGACACCACCATCGGCGACAGCGACTTCAGCGTGAAGTTCGGCGGCGCCTATGATCGCGCCCAGCGTTCGATCCGCGCCTACGACAACAGCCCGGCCTACCAGCTTTCCGTCTGCGGCACCGGCTGCACCGGCGATACCGGCTCGATCACCACCGGCCAGATCCCGCAGTACCTGACCCAGTTCCCGGTCAGCAACTTCGGCCATCTCGCCAGCGGCAGCGTGGGCTACAATGCCTTCGTCATCCCCGACTTCGATGCCATCAAGCAGGCCACCAACTACGCCAGCTACCGTGACAGCGCGCCGGAAACGCGCGGCGCGGTGACCGGCGGCGCCACGGGCGACATCGACGAGACGGTGCTGGGCGCCTACTTCGAACTGAACGGCACCACCGAACTGTTCGGCCGCGAACTGCACATGAACGGCGGCATGCGCTATGCCCATACCAAGCAGATCGTCGTCGGCCCGAGCCAGGTCGGCACCGCCATCATCGACATCACCTCGCGCTCGAACTACGACAACTTCCTGCCCTCGGTGAACTTCACCTACGATCTGCTGGACAACCTGAAGCTGCGCTTCTCGGCCTCGCGCACGATGACGCGTCCGAATGCCGACCAGATCCTGCCGGGCATCACGTTCTCGGATCCCTCGGCCCTCACGGCCAGCGCGGGCAATCCTGATCTGAAGCCCTACACTTCGGACAACTTCGATATCGGCGGTGAATTCTACACCGGCGGCATCGGTTATGTCGGTGTGTCGGCCTTCCAGAAGAACATCGCCGGCTTCACCGTCACCACGTCCTCGGAAGTGCCTTTCGGTTCGCTCAACATTCCGTACGACAGCCTGATCTCGACCCAGCAGAACGCCCTCAGCGACCGCTCGCTCCAGACCGGCGTGCCGATCGCGAACCTGCCGATCACGGTGACCCGCCCGATCAACCTCAGCGATCTGAAGATCAAGGGCATCGAGGCCACCTGGGTGCAGCCGCTCGACTTCCTGGTGCAGGGCCTGGGCTTCTCGGCCAACGGCACCTACCTGAAGCAGTCCTCGTCCTCGGGCCTCGTTGCCACCGGTGTTTCGCCCTACTCGTACAACCTCCAGGGCTTCTACGAGAACAACGGCCTGTCGGTCAGCGTGAACTACGTCTGGAACGACGCGTCGATCGCCGTGAACGGTCCGCAGAACGGCATCCAGAACGCCGCCCTGCGCTCGGACGCCCGTGGCCAGCTCGACATGTCGGCCGGCTACCAGCTGCCCTTCCTGAACAACGCGGTGCGCCTGACGCTCGATGTGCTGAACATCACCAACGAGCCGATCCGCACCACCTTCGAATACGACAACGCCGCTTACTCGGTCTACTATCCGGGCCGTCAGGTCCTGCTGGGTCTGCGCGCCAACTTCTGATTGTTCTTGCAGGGAACTCCTCCTCCCTGAAAACTCCGAGCCGGCGTCCATTCCCTGGATGCCGGCTCATTTCTTTTATGGGGTCCGCGATGCTGCCGAAGTTCCGTCACCTTGCCCTCACCGCCCGGATGGTCACGGGCCGCCCGTTCAGGCGTGCGCTGATCCCGGCTGCTCTTTTGACGGCCGGGCTGGGCGTCTCGGCGCCTGCGCTGGCGGCGGTCTGCCCCTGGGTTTCGGCCTGGGGATCCTCGCAAATGCTTCCCGATGCCGACAATGCCCTTCCGGCCGAGGCCACGCGCGATGTGACGCTGCGGCAGATCGTGCGGCCCTCGATCGGCGGCACCGGACTGCGCGTGCGCCTGTCCAATGCTTTCGGCGACACGCCGCTGGTGATCGAGGCCGCCACGCTGGCCCGCGCCCGGGCGGCGGACAAGGCCGGGATCGACGCGCGTTCGCTCACGCCGCTGCGCTTCTCCGGCAACGCCCGCGTGGTGATCCCGCCGGGCGCGGACTGGCTTTCCGACCCCCTGGACCTGCCCGTCCGCGCGTTCGAGGACCTGGCCGTCTCGCTCCACGTCCAGGCCATGCCCCAGCGCCAGACCGCGCATCCCGGCTCGCGCGCGACTTCGTACTGGATCGCGGGCGACCATGTTGCCGATGCCGAACTGGCTGCGGCCAAGCCGATCGACCACTGGTATCTCCTTTCGGGAATCGAGGCGCGGGCCTGCTGGGCGGGCGCTGTGGTGGCACTGGGCGATTCGATAACCGACGGGCGCGGCTCCACCACCAATGGCAACGACCGCTGGACCGACGTGCTCGCCCGGCGGCTGGCGGGCAGTTCGGCGGGCAGTTCGGCGGGGGTTGCGGCAGGCAGGCGCGCGGTGATCAACCAGGGCATCGGCGGCAACCGCGTTCTGCTTGACGGGCTCGGGCCCAATGCCATGGCCCGGCTAGACCGCGACGTGCTGGCGCTGCCCGGCGTCACTCACCTCATCGTGCTGGAAGGCATCAACGACCTGGGCGTCCTCACGCGCGACCACCCGGTGAGCGCTGCGGAACACGCCGCCATGGTGGAGCAGATCACCGGCGCCTACGGCCAGATCGTTGCCCGCGCCCATGCGAAGGGGATCAAGGTCTACGGCGCGACATTGCTGCCGTTCATGGGCATGGACTACTACCACCCCGGGGCCGTCAACGAGGCCGACCGCCAGGCGATCAACGCCTGGATCCGGGCACCGGGCAACTTCGATGCGGTGATCGATTTCGACAAGGTCATGCGCGATCCCGCGCGGCCGGACCGGCTCAATCCCGCCTATGACGTGGGCGACGCGATCCATCCCAACCCGGCCGGCTACAAGGCCATGGGCGAGGCGATCCCGCTGGACTTGCTGCGCTAGGAAAGAGCGAGGAGAGGTGCGTCTCCCGGATCAGGTCCGGGATGACGATCTCAGGCCGGGCAGACGTCGTCTCCGGGGCGCGGCAGCGGTGTCGTGCGCAGCAGGGCAGGCGTCGGGCCGGGTCTGGCCGGATCGGTGGCGGCATAGAACGGGTCGCGCTGGGCCTGTTCCAGAGTGACGAACCGAAAGCCCATGTCCCGGTAGAGCGCCAGGAGCCGCGGCATCATCCGCGCATCGAAGGCGCCGACGTGGAGCAGCAGCACATAAGGCACATCGCGGCGGAACCGGGCCTGCGAAGCGGCCCGCGCGGCCTCGGCATCGGCGCGGGCGGCGGAAAGGAAGCGCGCTTCGAGATCGGCGATCGCGGCGGTGTTCCCCTGGGCAGCGCAGCGGGCATAAGGCGCATTCCAGGCCCAGTCGTCGAAGGAGAGGCTGACCCCCGCGATACGATAGTGCCGCTGCGCCAGCGCCGCCCGCACGGCGTCGCGCACGGCCGGGTCCCTGCCCTCGGCGAGGAAGGGGTAGCGTAGCCAGCGCTTCATGCCGCGCGGTGCGAGTGCGGCCTGGTTGCGGTCCAGCTCGGCCACGAATTCCGCCGCACCCACTTTGTCCAAATTGAGATGCCGGAAGCCGTGATTGCCGAAAGGCAGCCCGGCGGCGCGCCAATGGTCCAGCACGGTGTCGAGATCGCCAGCCTCGCCCTTGCCGGCATTGACGAAGCCGAAAGCCGGGGCGCGGGCCTGTTTCAGGGCGGCCAGGATGGCGTCCGTCACCGAGAGCGGGGTATCGCCGCCGGGGTAAGGCGTGTGCAGGGGCAGGTCGTCGAACGTGAGCGCGATCTGCGGCGCGGGGGCGGCAAGCGCGGGATGCGGGGCGAGCGCCAGGATCAGGGGCAGCGCGGCGCTCAGCAGGCGCGTGGATCTTGCGGCTGGCGCCCTGGTTGCCGTTGCGACTTGCGTCGTTACTTCCGCCTGCACGCCCTCTTCCCCCACCTTTTCCTGAACCGTCCCTCCGCACTGCCCATCCCTTATTTCGTCATTGCGAGCGTAGCGAAGCAATCCAGAGTCGCGCAGAGCCGCCCTGGATTGCTTCGCTACGCTCGCAATGACGAGGTGTGTCGGGTGTCGGATGTCTGTGTTTCCGTCTGTCGGCTGTGCGTGTGGTTCAAGAGACTGCGCGCCCCTTGGGCGATCTCGCATACCCGCACCCCCGCAGGAGCGCCCAAAGGGATGGCGAACCGTGTCTGGTTCGCCATCCCTTCGCCGGATCAGTGAACGAAGGGATCGATCGTCTTGATCGTGCCGTCTTCGTTGTAGTGCAGTTCGGTGACCTTGACGTTGCGCAGGCGCGTCTGGCCGGAGAGCTGGCTGTCGGCATAGAACAGCCACCACTTGCCGTCCTTCTCGACGATCGAGTGGTGCGAGGTCCAGCCTTCGACCGGGTTCAGGATGCGGCCCTTGTACGTGAAGGGACCGTAGGGGTTATCGCCGATACCGTAAGCGATGTAGTGCGTGTCGCCGGTCGAGTAGCTGAAGTAGTACTTGCCCTTGTACTTGTGCATCCACGAGGCTTCGAAGAACCGGCGGTCATGGTCGCCGCCGAGCAGGAGCTTGCCCTTCTCGTCCACGATCTTCACTTCACGCGGTGCCTCGGCGAATTCCAGCATGTCGCCGGTCATGCGCGCCACGCGCGGGAGCAGGGCGGGCTTGTCGTCGGCCTGGAGGTCGGTCTTCGAACCGTTCGGATCGTACTTGCCGTTCACGTTGCGCTGGAGCTGGCCGCCCCAGATGCCGCCGAAGTACATGTAGCTCTGGCCGTCGTCGTCAGTGAAGACGGCGGGGTCCATCGAGTAGCTGCCCTTGATCGGCTGCGGTTCCGCCTTGAACGGGCCCATCGGGTCCTTCGAGGTGGCGACGCCGATGCGGAAGGCGCCCTGCTTGTCCTTGGCCGGGAAGTAGAGGTAGTACGTGCCGTTCTTGAAGGCGGCGTCGGGCGCCCACATCTGCTTCGAGGCCCAGGGCACCTGCTTCACGTCCAGCGCGAGGGGACCGATGGTGACCTTGTCGCCCACCTTGTCCATCGACAGGACGTGGTAGTCGCGCATTTCGAAGTGGCCGCCGAGATCGTCTTCCGGCGTGGGACCGTCCACGTCGTGGCTGTTGTAGATGTAGAACTTGCCGTTCCAGACATGGGCGGAAGGATCGGCGGTGTACATCTCGCTGACCAGCGGCTGCGAAAGGTACTTTTTGCCCGAAGCGGCGCCGGCTTCGGTGGCATCGGCCGATGCGGCGGCGTCAGGCGCGCCCCCGGTACCATTGCAGGCGGCCATCAGGCCGCAGAAAGCGGTTGCCGCAAGGGCTGCGTAAATTCGCCTCGACACATCTATCTCCCGGTCGGTTTAAACCTTCTATCCGAAAGATAGCGCTAACATCCGTCAGGGGCAACCGGGATATTCTCGCCCCCCGGTCAGGCGAATTCCGGCCGCCGAACAGCGCGAACCTTGCCGATGCCCGCCACGAAAACGAGCGCGGCAACCACGGCGAACGCGCCGGCCAGGGCGAAGGCGGGCGTGTAGGAGCCGGTCAGCTCGCGGATCACGCCGGCGCCGAAAGCGGCCAGCGCGGCGCCCATCTGGTGCGCCACCATCACCCAGCCGAACACGATCGGCGCGTCGCGCTCTCCAAAGGACAGGTTGGCGAGCTTGAGCGTCGGCGGCACCGTGGCGATCCAGTCCAGCCCGTAGAACACCGCGAAGATGGTCAGGCTGACCGTGCCGAAATCGATGAAGGGCAGGGCCAGCAGCGACAGTCCGCGCAGGCCGTAATAGACGGCCAGGAGGCGGCGCGGGTCGTGGCGATCGGACAGCCAGCCCGACGCGGTCGTGCCGATCAGGTCGAAGAAGCCCATCAGCGAAAGCAGCCCGGCGGCCGCGACCGGGGCGATGCCGTGGTCTCCGCAGAAGGCGATCATATGCGTGCCGACCAGGCCGTTGGTGGTGAGGCCGCAGACGAAGAAGCTTCCCGCCAGCAGCCAGAACACCGGCTGGCGGGCGGCGCGGACGAGCGCCTCGATGGCGAGCCAGGGCGTCGCCGCCTGCTTCATCGGCGGCGCGGGGGCAGTGCCTTCCTCTTCGCCGAAACGCCGCACGCCGCGCGTCTCGGGACGTTCGGGGACGAACAGGGCCACCACGGGGATAAGCGCGGCGCAGCCCAGGCTGACGGCCAGCGCCACCGGCCGCCAGGCGCCGCCTTCCGACAGCCAGGCCAGGAAGGGCAGGAACACGAGCGCGCCGGTGGCCGTGCTGGCGCTCAGCATGCCCATGACCAGCCCCTGCCGCGAGGCGAACCAGCGGTTGACCACGGCCGCGCCCAGCACCGAGGCGACGGCACCCGAACCGATGCCCGACAGCACGCCCCAGCTCAGCACGAAATGCCAGGGCGCGGTCATCCAGCGGCTGGCGAAAGTGGACAGCGCCATGAGCACGAGGCCCGCCAGCATGGTGCGCTTGATGCCCACGCTCATCATCAGCGCCGCGGCGAAGGGGCCGACGAGACCGTAGAGCAGGATGCCGATGGCCGCGGAGAACGAGATCGTCGCCCGGTCCCAGCCGAAGTGCAGTTCCAGGGGCAGCATCATCACGCCCGGTGCCGATCGCAGACCGGCCGAGAACAGCAGGGCGAAGAAGGTCACGGCCACGACGATCCAGGCGGGGTGCGGGCGGCGGAGGGCAAGGGGCATGGGCAGGTTTCCCGAAAAGGTCGAAGCGGAGAGATAGCGGGAGTCCCGCCGCGATCCGAACGAGAAAGATTGGCGCGGGTTGTGAATTCCAGTAACAACCCGGGCATGTACCGCCCGCCCTCGCTCAACACGCTGCGTGCGCTGGTCGCCGCTGCCCGGCACCGCAGTTTCACGCGGGCGGCCGAGGAACTGGGCGTTACGCACGGCGCGATCAGCCACCGGGTCCGCGAAGTGGAGGAGCGGCTGGGAGAACCGATGTTCGAGCGGCAGGGCAATTCCATGCAGCCGACCCTGGCCGCGCTGCGCATCCTGCCCACCGTGCGCCAGTCGCTGGAACTGATCGCCAGCGTATTTCCGGAACCGCCCGCGGCGGGGCATGTCGTGCTGAAAGTGGCGGTGCTCCCGTCATTCGCCTCGCACTGGCTGGTGCCGCGGCTGGCGGAGTTCCACGAATCCCATCCCGGCATCGCCATCGCGCTCGATCCGCGCATGGACCTCAGCCCGGTCGGCCCGCAGGGGCTGGACGCCGCCATCCGCTATGGCAGCGGCGAGTGGCCGGGGCTGGTGGTCGAACGGCTGATGCAGGATACCGTGTTCCCCGCCTGCTCGCCCGCCTATCGCGAGCGGATGGGGATCGAGAGCGAGCAGGACCTCGGCCGCTGCCGGTTCCTGCGCAATTCCTGGCAGCCTTGGACGCCGTGGTTCCAGCGCGCCGGGCTGGCGCTGCCGGAGCCTGCCGATTCGCAGCCTTACGACGATGCCGGGCTGCTGCTGGAAGCGACCGCGGCCGGGCATGGCGTCGCGCTCGTGCGCAAGGTGATCGCGCAGGACGCCATCGCCGCCGGGCGGCTGGTCCGTCTCTCCGCGGTGGAGCATCCCTTTGAAGGCGCCTATCATTTCGTTCGCCATCCCGGCAGTCCTCCGGCCAGGACCGCGGCGGTGCTGGCCTTCGCGGGGTGGCTGAAGCATCGCCTTGATGGTGAGTTTACCGGAGCGAAACTCCAACACCCGTAATTGCCATTGCCGGGACCGCGCCAAGCTGGCACGGGCAGGTCGAGGGCAATGCGAATGACCATCCTGCAAGATATCGAGAAACTCGTCGTCCGGCTCGCACCAGAGCCGGTCTGCGACGATTGCATCACGCAAAGGCTGGGCCTGAGCGTGCTTCACCATGCGGATGTCCAGACCCGCGAACTCGTTGGAACCAACGGTTTCGTGCGGAGCAAGGACGAATGCAGCCTTTGCGGCGAGACCAAGCTGGTGATTCGCCGGCACTGACGGCGCGGCTTGCGCCGCGTCAGGCCCTCAGCAGCACCGTCCGCCGTTCTTGCCGCCGTACCGCGCCTCCTGACGGTCCCGGAAGAACGCCTTGCGGTCCATCACCGGGCGGTCCGGGTGATGCGCGGCCATGTGCCGGACGTAATCGTCGTAGTCCGGCAGGCCCACCATGAGCCGGGCCGTGCGGCGCAGGGTCTGGATCAGGCCGCTCATGCCGGCACCGGCCGCGGGGAGGCCTCATGGGCGGGGATCTCGTTCACGGTCGGCACCGGGCTGCGGCGCGAGGCCATGCAGGTGCGCCAGGTGAAGACCATCAGGGAGAGTACCACGGCCAGGAACACCGCCACCAGCGCGGCGTCGACCCGGTCGTTGAAGACGATGCGCTCCATCTGTTCCAGGGACTTGGCGGGGTTCAGCAGTTCGCCCCGCTCCAGCGCGGCGGAGAACCTGGCGCCGTGCGCCAGGAAGCCGACGGCGGGATCGGCGGAGAACAGCTTCAGCCAGCCCGCCGAAAGCGTGCAGATCAGCAGCCACGCGGTCGGCAGCACGGTGACCCAGGCGTAGCGGTCGCGCTTCATGCGGAACAGCACGGCGGTCGCCAGCATGAGGGCGATGGCGGCGAGCATCTGGTTCGAAATGCCGAACACCGGCCAGAGCGTGTTCACCCCGCCCAGCGGATCGGTGACGCCCTGATAGAGGAAGAACCCCCAGGCCGCCACGCAGAGCGCCGTGGCGACGAGGCCGGGGACCTGGCTCCTGCTCTCGCCGAGGCGGGGCACGGCCAGCGCCATCAGGTCCTGCAGCATGAAGCGTCCGGCGCGGGTGCCCGCGTCCACCGCGGTGAGGATGAACAGGGCCTCGAACAGGATCGCGAAATGGTACCAGAAGGCCTTCATCGCCGGCCCGCCGACGACGTGGGAGAAGATCTCCGCCATGGCCACGGCCAGGGTCGGCGCGCCGCCCGCGCGGGAAATGATGGTGTGCTCGCCCACGTCCCGGGCGGTCTGGGCGATGGTCTCGGGGGAGATCGCGAAGCCCATGGCGGTCACCGCATGGGCGGCGCTGGCGGCGTCGGTGCCGATCAGCGCGGCGGGGCTGTTCATGGTGAAGTAGATGCCCGGATCGAGGATCGAGGCGCCCACCAGCGCCATGATCGCCACGAAGGCCTCCATCAGCATGGCGCCGTAGCCGATCAGCGGGGCATCGCTCTCGCTGGCGATCAGCTTGGGCGTGGTGCCGCTGGCGATCAGGGCGTGGAAGCCGGAGACCGCGCCGCAAGCGATGGTGATGAACAGGAAGGGGAACAGGCCGCCTGAGAAGACCGGCCCGCCGCCAGAGGCAAAGGCAGTGAGCGCGGGCATCCGCAGCGGCGGCGCCATGATGACGATGCCGATGGCGAGCGCGGCGATGGCGCCGATCTTGAGGAAAGTGGAAAGGTAGTCGCGCGGGGCCAGCAGCAGCCAGACCGGCAGGACCGAGGCGACCGCGCCGTAACCGATCAGGATCCAGCAGAGCTGCACCGGCGTGAACGTGAACAGCGGTCCCCACACCGGCGACTGGGCGATGGCCTGGCCATAGACGATGGCGGCCAGCAGCCCGACGAGGCCGAGGATGGAGACTTCCCCGATCCGGCCGGGCCGGATCCAGCGGGTATAAGCGCCCATCAGCATGGCCAGCGGCACGGTGGCGGCCACGGTGAACATGCCCCAGGGGCTCTCCGCCAGGGCCTTCACGACGATCAGCGCCAGCACGGCCAGGATGATGACCATGATCATGAAGGCGCCGAACAGCGCGATGGTCCCGGCCACCTGCCCCATTTCCATGCGGATCAGCTCGCCCAGCGAGCGCCCGTCGCGCCGCATCGAGATGAACAGGACCATGAAGTCCTGCACCGCCCCTGCCAGCACGACGCCGCCGATGATCCAGAGCGTGCCCGGCAGGTAGCCCATCTGCGCCGCCAGCACCGGCCCGACCAGAGGTCCGGCCCCGGCGATCGCGGCGAAATGGTGTCCGAACAGCACGGTGCGGTCGGTCGCGACATAGTCCAGCCCGTCGGCGCGGCGCAGGGCGGGCGTCGGCCGCGACGGGTCCAGCTTCATGACGTGTCGGGCGATGAACAGCGCATAGTAGCGATAGGCGACGAGGAAGCAGCAGACGGCGGCCACCACGATCCACAGCGCGTTCACCGCCTCTCCGCGCGAAACCGCGACGACGGCGAGCGAAATGGCGCCGACAAGGCCGGTGAGGAGCCAGGGCAAGTGGCGGATCATGGTGCTCTCCTTCTGGCGCCGTCTCCCCGCGCCGATCTCCCCGTGCATAAAGCCTTGGGCCGACGAGGGAACCGGGAAATCGCAATTCGTCGGCCGGGATGTCATCGGAGACCCGTTCGCCGACAGCGACCGGAGCTTGGGCGTCGGCTGGCGTTCCGTGGCAATGTGTGACAGGCAACCAAAGAAGATTGGCGGGCGTTGAATTGCGTGGCACCACGGCGCCGCCGACGCGTTTCGGCCTAATCTGCTTTGTTTCTAATGCATTGGCACGCCGTACTGGGCACGGCGGATCGGTCCGCCGCCGTCTATCCTTGGGGGAAATGAAGCCTTGCGTGGCTGGATACTGTTTCATCGCGAGCTTGATCCCGCGAACTCGGAAGTGCCCGAGGTGCTGCGCTTCCAGGAAGCGGCCAGCGCCATGGGCATCGAGCTGCAAGTGCTCCATCCCCACAAGTTCGACCTGGTGGTCGGCTCCGAGGAAGGCTGGAGCACGACTTACCAGGGGCGGCTGGTGGAGCGCCCGGATTTCGTGATCTGCCGCACCGGCGCGGAGACGGACTATTTCACCCTGGCCCTGCTGCGCCATCTGGAGCGGCGCGGCGTGCGGCTGGTCAACGGCCCGGCGACGATCGAGCAGGTGGCGGACAAGCTGCACACCCTGCAGACGCTCAACCGCGCCGGCCTGCCGATCCCGCGCACGATCCTGGGCACTTTCCCCATCGACGTCGACCTCGTGGAGCGCGAACTGGGCTTTCCCGTGATCGTCAAGACGCTGAAGGGCACGCGCGGGGCCGGTGTGCTCAAGTGCGAGGATCGCAACCAGTTCGAGGATCTGGCCGGGCTGCTGGAAAGCGCCGATGCCCAGGCCGACTTCATCCTCCAGCATTACGTCCGCGCCAGCCATGGCCGCGATGTGCGCGTGCTGGTGGTGGGCGGCCGCGTGGTGGCGGCGATGGAGCGGCGCTCGCTGACCGGGGGCTTCAAGTCCAACGTCTCGCTCGGCGGCGTGGGGATCGCTTATAATCCGCCGCCGGAAATGGCCGAACTGGCGGTCCAGGCGGCCGACGTGCTGGGGCTGGACGTGACCGGGATCGACATCCTCTTCGACGAGGAAGGCTACCGGATCTGCGAGGCGAACTCGGCGCCGGGCTTCCAGGGGCTGGAGCGCGCCACCAGCTACGACGTGCCCTCGGCGATCCTCGAATGGGTGATCTCCACCCAGGACGCGGCGGAGCCTGTCACGGCCCCGGCGGCGGAAAGCAATGCCCTGGCCGAACTCGCTTTCGGGGGGCGCGCGGGCCTGCGCGTCCTCAGCGACCGCAACCCCGAATATCGCCGCTTCGCCAGCGCCGTCGGCCTGCGCATGGTCGGCGCCGGGCTGGGCTGCCTGGCCCATGCCAGCCTCCCGCCGATGCTGGTCGACCGCAAGAGCCGGGTTGGCACCGGCCTGCGCACCCTGTTCGACGGCCGGGTCAACGCCGATCTCTCGGCGCTCAACGACACCGAACAGGAAAGGACGCTGATGATCGTGCTGGTGGCGGCGATCTGGGCGGCGGTCCTGCCCTGGCTGGCGGGCGCGGACGTGGTTCCCGGCGCCGTGCTTTCGGTGATCGCCTTGTGCTTCCCCGTGCTGTTCATGACCACCGCGCCAACGGGACGGTTCGGCAGGTCCGCTTCCTCGTTGCGCCGAAGGACCGGCGGATGATCGATCCGGCGACCATTCCCTGGGCCGCGCTCGCCCCGTTCATCATTGCCGGCTTCCTTGCCCAATTGGTCGACGGCGGGCTGGGCATGGGCTTCGGCGTCCTGTCCAACTCGCTGCTGATGCTGCTCGGGGTGCCGCCGGGGGCGGCCTCGGCCGTGACGCACAGGGTGGAGAGCTTCACCAGCGGCGCATCGGGCATCGCCCATGCCTTGCAGCGCAATGTGGACTGGCCGCTGTTCGCGCGGCTGGTCGTGCCGGGCATCGCCGGGGGGCTGCTGGGCGTCTGGGTGCTCACCAGCGTCAGCATGGCGATCCTGCGCCCTGCCGTGCTGGTCTATCTGGCAGCCGTGGGGCTCTACCTGATCTGGCGGGGACCGCGGCGGCCGCAGTCGTACCGGCGGATGAAGCTGGTCGGTCCGCTCGGCCTTATCGCGGGTTTCCTCGATGCCTCGGGCGGGGGCTGGGGACCGATGGTGACGGGCAACCTCATGGCCCAGGGCATGACCCCGCGCATGGCGATCGGCACGGCCAATGCCGCCGAGTTCTTCGTCACCGTCACCGTGCTCACCGCCTTCATCGGCAGGCTGGGCGTGGAATCGCTGACGATCGCCGCCAGCGGCCTGCTGATCGGCGGCGTGGTGGCCGCACCGTTCGGCGCCCTGCTCACCCGGCGCATTTCCCCGCGCCGCTTGATGGAACTGACCGGCGCGACGCTCGTGGCGCTGAGCCTGGGCGGATTGATCTCCATGATGTTCTCTCCGATCCCGCTGTTTTCGCGGCTTTAATCGGCGAGCGGTGGGCGTGGCGGGATCGCCAAGGCCCCCGAAACTGGCCAATCGGCGCATCGTCGGCTATGGAGGCCGGATCGCCGACTGGAATTTGCGCGCCGGCGACTGAGAGACCAACGAGCTCCCGCATAAAGGAGCCGCTCATGGAACTCTGTAAAATCCTGAGGATTCATGTCTCGCGCGCCGCGCACGCGGGAAGCGGCTGGCTGTGCCCTGTCCTGATCGACATGGCTTCGACCTCCAGCAACTTCGCCCCCCGATAATCGAGAAGATCCGCATGAACGCCAAGACCACCGCCCATCCCGCCCCGCCGACCCGCATCCAGGAAAACCTGCTGGCACGGCGCGAGCGGCAGCTCCTGCAATGGCTCTGCGCCCGCATGCCCCGCTGGGTGACGCCGGACCTGCTGACCGCCGGGGGCCTGCTGGGCGCGTTCATGACTTTCGCGGGCTATACGGCCAGCAATCTTTCCCCGGGCTGGCTCTGGCTGGCCATGGCCGGATACGTGGTGCAGTGGTTCGGCGATTCCATGGACGGCAGCCTCGCCCGCTTCCGCAAGATCGAGCGTCCCTCTTACGGCTATTTCATCGACCATAGCTGCGACGGCCTGACTACCGCGCTGATCGTCTGGGGCATCGGCACCAGCCCTTACGTCACGATGGACGTGGCGATGGTGGCGCTCGTGGGTTACCTGCTGCTGTCGATCCACGCCTATCTCGCCGCGCGGGTCCTTGGCGAATTCAAGCTCTCGTATCTCCAGGCCGGTCCCACCGAACTGCGCTTCATGCTGATCGGCCTGACCGCGATGATGATGCTGCTGGGCACGGGACGCGGCCTGTTCGGCATGGTTTCGGGCTTCGACCTGTTCGTGGGCTCGGTCGGCGCGATCCTGATGGTGCTCTTCGTGGTGCAGACGCTGGTCACCGGCAAGCGCCTCGCCGCGGCGAGCTGATCCGCGCAATATTGTTGCGCGCATTTCGGCTGTAAACCGGCGAGGCTTGCTCTAAGGCGGGCCGCTTGAAACGAAGCGGCTCCGAGGGCGGAGCCTTGCAGGGGCGCCAAAGTGTCGGTTGAAGAGTCGGGTGTGATCGGATGGTGCGGCACGAGCGCGGAGCTGCGGCGATGAACGTCTATCGCAGCAATTCCCGCGTCCTGGCCGCCAGCCTGGTCGGTACCGCCGTCGAATTCTACGACTTCTACATCTACGCCACCGCTGCGGCGCTGGTGTTCGGCCCGCTGTTCTTCCCGGGGGAATCGCCCTCGGTGCAGCGGCTGGCCGCCTATGCCAGCTTCGCGATCGCTTTCATCGCCCGGCCGGTGGGCGCCACGCTGTTCGGCCACTTCGGCGACAGGGTAGGGCGCAAGTCCACGCTGGTCGCCTCGCTGCTGCTGATGGGCGGCGCCACGGTGATCATCGGCCTGCTGCCCACTTACGAGAGCATCGGCTGGTTCGCGCCGCTGCTGCTGTGCCTCATGCGCTTCTCGCAGGGACTGGGCCTCGGCGGCGAGTGGGGCGGTGCCGCCCTGCTGGCGGTGGAGAACGCCCCGCCCGGCTACCGCGCGCGCTTCGGCATGTTTCCCCAGCTCGGCGCGCCGGTGGGCTTCATCGCCGCCAACGGGCTGTTCCTGGTCTTCAGCATGACCCTGAGCGACGCGGACTTCCTCGCCTGGGGCTGGCGCATTCCCTTCCTGCTGAGTTCGGTGCTGGTCGGCCTGGGCCTGTGGATCCGCCTGAAGCTGACGGAAACCCCGGCCTTTGAAGCCGTGCTGGAGGAAACCCCGCCCAAGTCGATCCCGATCGTCGAGCTGTTCCGCACGCACTTGCGCCAGACCCTGGCCGGCACTTTCGCGGTGATCGCCTGCTTCGCGCTCTACTACCTCACCACGACCTTCGCGCTGGGCTACGGCACCGAGACGCTGGGCTACGATCGCCGCAGCTTCCTGGGTGTGCAATTGTTCGCGATCCTGTTCATGGCGCTGGGCATCGTCCTGGCCGGCTATGCGGCGGACCGCTGGAGTTCGCGCGGCGTGCTGATCGCCGGTTGCCTGGGCGCCATCGGGGTGGGCCTGCTGATGGGGCCGATGTTCGCGGCCGGATCGCTCTCGGCCATCGCCGCCTTCCTGTGCCTGGGCCTGTTCACGATGGGCTTCGTCTACGGTCCGGTCGCCTCGCTCCTGCCGCAGCTCTTCGACGCGCGGGTCCGCTACACGGGATCGTCCATCGCCTTCAACGTCGGCGGCATCTTCGGCGGCGGCTTCGCGCCCGCTATCGCCCAGACGCTGGCCGACAAGGGCGGCGTGCTATATGTGGGCACGTATATCTCGGCGGCGGCGATCCTCAGCCTGATCGGCCTGCTGTCGATCCGGCGCAACACCGAGCGGAGCTTCACCGCCTAGAACGTCTTCCCATCGGGTGGAATCGCCTGATGACGCGGAAAACGCGGCAAGCCAGAAACCCGAAAGCGGTCGAGCCCCCGCAGCAGGATCGGATGCGCTCCAGACCCGCCCGTCCTGCGGGCGCCTCCGTCTCCGTCTCCGTCTTCTCCCATTGACCGCCGCGCCCGAGGGTATAGAGCAGGTGGAACAAATGGATTCGCGTCCCGCAAAGTGGACCGATCCGGAGAAAGACACGAACGATGACGGCACTTCGCGACGACAAGCCCGAAGTCGAGGTCAAGGGCACGCAAACGTTGATGCGTGCGCTCGACATCATGGACGAAGTGATTGGCGGCCCGATCCGCGCAGCCGATCTCGCCCGCAAGCTGGGCATGAGCAAGACCACCGCGCACCGCCTGGTGCAGGCGCTGAAGTCTCGCGGCTATCTCTCGGTGACGAGCGACGGCTTCGGTCTCGGCCCCAAGCTGCTGGAACTGGGCGTCATGGCCACCGAGCAGATCGACTATGTGCGGGTGGCCCGGCCGTTCATGGAAAAGCTCTCGGAAAAGACGGGTTTCTGCGTTTTCGTGGGCAAGCGCGAGGGGGACTGGTCCCGCCACCTCGACCGCGTGACCGGGCGCCAGCGTCTTCGCGTGGCGACCGCGCCGGGAGACCGCCGCCCCATCGCCGAAACCGGCCTGGGCAAGGCGCTGCTGCTGGACGAGGACGAGAAGGTCTGGGAAGACCTCTACCGTGAAGCCAATGGCGGCAAGGTCTCGGCCAAGGCGGTGAAGGAATACGTGGCGCTGATGCGGGAGCACAAGGCGCATGGCTACGTGCTGCACGACAGCGAGCTGGGCGACGGCGTGCGCTCGATCGCAGTGCCGATCCGCGATGCGCGCCGCGAGATCTGCATCGCCATCTCGATCGCCAGTGCGGCCCATTACCTGACGGACGACATCGTCGACGATCTGGTGGCGGCCATCGTCGCCACCGCGGGGCAGGTCGGCGAGGCCGTGGGCTACCGCGCGCCGCGGGGCTAGTCCGCGAACCGCCGGGTCATGGCCGGGGCGGCCGCACCCTTAGGCGGTGCTCCGGCACCACGCGCAGCGAATCCAGTGTCGCGACCTGCCCGGCAGCGGGCAGCGCGGCCCGCGCCTTGTCGTCCAGGTAGATCGGCGCATCGACGCGCAGCGGCATGATCGAGAGGCGCCAGGGCCGTCCGAGCCGCCCGGCAAAGCGCTTGAGGCCGATGCGCCATAGCTGGCCGTCCCAGAAAGTGTCGTCCAGCAAGTCCATGCCATCGTGCAGGCGCAGGATGTCGCCCTTGCAGGCGATCTCCAGGAAGGCGTCTCCGCCTTCGGGCAGCAGCGCGGGTGAGAGCGTGAATTCCCATGTCGCGGCGGCTTTCCAGGTTTCCGGCAGCGGTTGGAGCACCGTCTTCGCCGGGCCGCCGATCACGGGCGCCGGCGCTTCGCCCGCCGGGCGGATCTGCCGGGCCTCGACGGATGCCGCGAGGGGGCCGGAAACGCGCGCGCCGTTGTGGCCGCCGTGCCGGGTCAGGGCGGCGTCCGCTGTCATCCCGGGCTCCGGGGGGATCATGGCGAAAGCGAAGTCCCGGTTGCCGCGCTGACGCAGTTCCAGCTCGCCGCCCGTGAACATCACGTCGGCGTCCGTAAGGATCAGCCGTCGTTTTCCGCCGAATGTGCCAACCCATGTCTGCCCGGCCGAAGCGCGATCGAGCACCAGCAGCCGCACTGCCGCGCCTTGCGCGGTGACGAAGCGCAGCAGGCGTTCCGGTCCGGCCCGGACCTGCCCGATCCAGCGCCCCGCACCGTCGCGGCGGAAGCCCGCCGGCCCGCCCTGGAGGCTCGCGCCGTCGATGGCGAGTTCCACATCGTCGGCAATCGTCGCGGCCAGGACATGGATCGGGCCTTCACCGTCCTCCAGCCGCGTCACCGGCTGCGCGGTGGCCCAGGCGAGGCGCAGGCCGTCGAGGTCGAGGCCGATGGGCCAGGCGAAGCTGGCGCCGCTCGGGATCGTGACCGGCGCGGAGGGCAGCGTCACCGGGCCGCCGGGGAGGCGCACGGTGAACTGGGTGCCGGGATGGCCCGGCGTCGGATATTGGCGGACGTGGTTGTTGACGAAGAGGAAGCCGCTGCCGCCCGCGCTGCGCACTGACCAGCGCAAGGTGGCGAGGTCTGCCTTGTCGCGCGGCTGCACGGCCGGGGCATGGACCTGCATGGGCGAAAGTGCGGCGCCGTGGCTGTCGATCAGGTAGTGGAGCGGGCGCAGGGCGGCATGGGCGGGGCCGGGCAGGCCGTATTGCCCGATCGGCGCCTGGAAGTCGTAACCGATCACCGGCACGTCGTTGTAGCCGCCAGAACGCTGCGTTTCCTCCAGCGCGCGGCCATGGGCGAGCGGGTTGGAGCCGCCGTGGAACATGTAGTAGCCGAGCAGGTTCACGCCCGAGCCCAATTGCGTCAGCACTGCCGCCGCGATGTCGGCCGGGGCGATCAGCGGGCGGCGGCGGTACATGACCGGCACCCCGCCGCCGTATTCGGCGCCGAGGAAAGGCGTGTCTTCCATGTCGTCGTCGGCATCGCCGCGGCCCTTGGCCCGGGTCTGCGCGCCCAGGTCTCCGCTCACGCGGCTGTCGAAGCGGAAGAGGTAGTTTTCCTTGGGCGGCAGGCGATCCGTGCTGGCGGACCAGGGCTCATCCGGATAGCCGCCATGAACGGGCACCACCTCGCCCCTGGGATAGACCGTGCGGTCCCAACCGGTGACGGTGTAGAGCGGCACGTCGATCCCGATTTCGCGCGCCAGTCCTTTCAGCGCCGCGATATGGGCACGGCCCTGGCCGGGGCCGGAGAGGTTGTATTCGTTCTCCACCTGCATGCCGATCACCGGCCCGCCCTGCTTCCACAGCAGGCCGTCGATCTGCCCGGCCATCGCGCGCCAGAAGCGGGAGACTTCGGCCATGTAGGCGGGATCGTTGGAGCGCGGGTGCGTGGCGGAGACGACCCAGTCGGGTATACCGCCGAAGCGCACTTCGGCATGGCACCAGGGACCGGGCCGCAGGAAGAACAGCAGCCCGTGGCGCGCACAGAGCGTGACGAAGCGCCGCAAGTCGCGGGTGCCGGTCCAGTCGAGGCGGCTCGGCTCCAGTTCGATATGGTTCCAGATCACGTAGCTGGCGATCACGCCGACCCCGGCGGCCTTCATCTTCGCCAGTTCCTCGTCCCAGTATTCGGCCGGGAAGCGGGTGAAGTGGAACTCGCCCATGATCGGCAGCCACGGCTTGCCGTCGCGGGTGAGGGAGAGGTTGTCGATGCCCAGTGTGCCGCCCGGCCCCTCGCCCGTGCCCATGCGCAAATGGCCGGATTTCAGCGGGCGGCCGGGGCGGGAAGCGTCGAGTTCCAAAGGCGCGGCCTGCGCGGCGGCGGCAAGGCTTCGGACGGGCAGGGCCGCGGCAAAGGCGGCTGCGCTGCCCGCCCGAAGCAGGCCGCGGCGGTCAATGCCCGGCATTGACGGGCTTACCCAGATCGCCGTTCGCACTGTCCTGCTCGACCAGCGGGTTGCGGCCCCAGAGCTGATCGTAGCGCCAGCCGGAGAGGTCCTCCACCACCGCCTGCGCCTCGGGGCTGGTCGGGGTGCGGGCACCGCTGCGCAGATGCTCGATCTCGCGCATCAGCACGGCATGAGTCGCGGGGGAAAGGCGGAAGCGCAGCGAGACGATCACGCCGAACACCAGCATGGCCACGGTGCCCAGCCCCAGCAGCAGCGCGATCGTGAGGATGGCGCCGTGCGATTGCTGCGCCGCGCCGGAAACGAAGCCGCCCGCCTGCATCACGAAGCCCACGCCGGCTACGGCCGCGGCCTGCGTGGCCTTGCGCACGAAAGTCATGACGCCCGCGAAGGCGCCCTCGCGGCGGCGGCCGGTGACGATCTCGTCCACGTCGGCCATGTAGTTGTAGGTCGCCCAGGGAATGTAGTTGAGCGCGCCGCGGCCCAGGCCTGCCAGCGCGATGGGCAGCCAGATCATGGCGCTGGTGGCCGTGATGCCCATGGACCAGAGCCCGATCAGCGTCAGCGCGCCCGCCGCGAAGCTGGCGGCGGCGATCTGGTAGGCACGGCTGGGCGAGGCGCGCAGGGCCATGTTGATGGCGATGATAACGGCCACGAACTGCACGATGTACATCGTGCCCAGCAGCCCGGAGGCGACCGCCGTGGTCCCCGCGAGCGCGAAGATCACGAAGAACGTGAAGGCCGCGTTGAACACGTCCTGGCTGATATAGCCGCCCAAATACATGCCCAAGTGCAGGCGGAAGGCGCGGATCCGCATGGTCGAGAACAAGTTGCGGTAAAGCGCCTTCAGCGCCTCCAGCGGGCCGGCGGAATGGCGCTGTTCGGGCGGCAGCGGCACGCCTCCGGGCCCGTGACGCTCCCAGCTGAACAAGTAGAGCATGGCCGCCGTCACCATGAACAGCGCGGCGAAGATCAGGCCCATGTAGAAGAAGGTGTCCGCGCTGTCGCGGCCCAGCGCCTCGATCAGCCAGAGCGGCAGGAAGCCCGCCAGGATCGCTGCGGCCTGGCCGAACAGGATGCGGAAGCCCGCGAACTTGGCCTTGGTGCGATAGTCGCTCGACATCTCGGCCGCCAGCGTTTCGAACGGGATGATCTCCATCGCGTAGACCAGCTCGAACAGCACGTAGCTGACGAGGTAGTACCAGAAGCTCTGCCCCGGCAGCCACATCAGCGCGAAACTGGGCAGCAGGGGAATGGCGGCCAGGATGAAGAAGCGCCGCCGCCCGAACCGGCGGCCCAGCGCGGTGGTGCCGAAGTGGTCGGAAATATAGCCGATCATCGGCGAGGCGAAGGCGTCCAGCACCCGCGCCACCGCGAAGATCGTCGCCGCCTGACCGGCCGAAAGCCCGCAGAACTGGGTGTAGAAGATCAGCACCCAGCCCGAGATCACCGCCATCGACCCGGCCCCGAGCACGTCGTTGGAGCCATAGGCAAGGTAGTTTCTCAGGCGCACCGGACGCGCGGCCACGGACTGGCTTTGGGGCACTACAGGATCCTTCACCGTATTGTTCTTGTCTGGCCCGCCTTCGTGGGCGGACCGATTGGGTCTGTTATTATGTCGGAGTAATGGACTTGTCAGCAGGCATGAAGCGAACGGCTTCGATCATCACGGCGGGATCGCCGGATTCAATCGTTACCTTGTGCTGGCCGGCTTCCAGAAGAGCGGAGAACGGCACGGAAATGCGGTTGTCGAGCACGGCATCGGCCCAGTCGCGGTCACCGGCGCGGCGCGGGATTTCGAGGACCTGCGGCTTGCCGTCGATGCGGATGGTCAGGCGCAGCGCCTCGCCATTGTCGGAGGGATAGGCAGGCAGCAGATCGACCACGGCCTGCCAGCGACCCGCCGGCAGGGTGATCGCGGCCTGCGCGGAGGCGGACGCCCCACCGGCGCCCAGCAGCGCACCGTACCGGCCGAGGCCTTCCACCAGCCGCCAGGCTGAGCCTTGCGGGGAGTTGCCGTGCGGGGAGGGGCCGTTCGGGGAGGGGCGGCGCGTGAACTGTTCGGGGCGGAGCAGGGGAAGCGCGGATCGCGGCTCCGGCTCCGGCGCCGGGGCTGCGATGTCCGGCAAGGCAGCGAGCGCGGGCACCACCGGCGGGGTCTGCCGAAAACTGCGCCACTGCCCATCCGCGGGCTCGACATTCATGATCCCGCGCCATTTGCCGCCCGCGGTGTCGCGGTTGTAGCGGCGCGTCAGGGCTGTCAGCGCCGCGTCGGCCTCGGCGGCGATGCGGGCGCGGCGCCAGCTTTCGGCGGGGGCGGTATCACGCAGCGCGTCGTGGGCCTCGGCGGCGAAGAAGCGGCGGTTGGCGGCGGCGGATGCCGATACCGGGTAGTCCAAGAGTTCGAAGAAGGCATCGGCGCGCCCGGCCGGGACCTGCTGGCGCAGGGCGGCAAGGCGCTGCTCCATCGCCGCGAAACCGGCGAGCCGCGCGTCGGCCTCGGCCGTGGTCAGCGGGCTGGCATGGGGTTTCTGCCCCGGCAGATACCATTGCAGATGCTCGGGCCGGCGCGCGAAGTTGAGGCGGTAGTAGTCGCTCATGACGGCGGCGGCCTGCGGGTCCGTGCCCGCTGCCGCGCCGCGTCCCTGTCCGGTCCCGAGGATGTCTGCGAGCCAATGTCCCATCCATGTCTCGACAGGCTGGGTTCTTGTCCTCTCGATGTCCCATGCAAGGCTGAGGAAGTAGTCGATGCCCAGTTCGGCTGGCTTGATGTCCCCGACATTGACGATCCACATCTTGCGCGCGCCCTTGTCCCACGCGCGTCCCATTTCCTCGCGGATCAGCGCAGGCGGCGTCGTCGAGAGCCAGAGATAGGAGAGCGGCGCGCCGAGGTAGGAGAGGTGGTAGTAGACGCCGTTGCCACCGCTGCGCGCCCGCTCGGCGGCATCGGGGAGATGGCGGATGTAGCCGAAGTTGTCGTCCGTCCACATCAGGGTGACATCGTCCGGCACTTTCAGCCCGGCCCGGTAGATGTCGAGCACTTCCTTGTAGGGCGTGAAGACTTGCGGGGCGCCGGAAATCCCCGCCTCGCGCAGGAGTTCGCGCTGGTCGGCGAAAACCTGTTCCAGCACCGCGCGGCGCTCCGGGTCGGTCGTGGGGCCGATCATGCCGCTGTCATGGATGCCGCGCAGGCCAAGGGTCCAGATCGTCTCGTCGGCGGCGTTGCTCTTCACCCGCGTGCGCCAGTAGTCGCGCATGGCATCGCGGTTCGTCAGGTAGTTGAAGTCTTCCGCCTTGCCGGTCCATTCGCCCACGTTGTTGCGCAGCATCGGTTCGGCGTGACTGGTGCCCATGACCACGCCGTAGCGCTCGGCCAGGGCGGCATTGGCGGGATCGGCGTTGAAGGCGCGGCTGGCCTTGTGCATGGCGGGCCAGAGCGTGTTGGCCCGTAGCCGCAGCAGCAGGTCGAAGACTTTGGCATAGGTCTTCGGGCCGGGAGCGGGTTCATCGGGTTCGGCGCCCTGGGCCCAGGGAACGAGGCCCCAGTCTTCGTCATTGATGAAGATGCCGCGATACTGCACCGAAGGCGGGCCGAAGCGCCGGGCCTTGGCGGAGACGTAGAGGCTGCCGTGATGCTGGGGTGGCACATCCGCCCACCAGTGCCAGGGCGAGACGCCGATCGCGCGGGAGATCTCGTAGGCGCCGTAGGCGGTGCCGCGCCGGTCGCTGCCCACGATCACCAATGCCTGCTTCACGCCGGGTGCGGGGTTGGAAACCGGCACGATCAGGAAGCTTTCCCAGGCCCCGCGCAGCTTCGCGGCATCGACCCGGCCCGCCGCCACAAGCCGGTCGATCGCGGGATTGCGCCCCAGCGTGCCGATCCAGACCTGCACGTCCGAAGCGGCGTTCGCGCCGGTCACGGTGGCCAGGTCGGTCCGCAAATCCTCGGCAGCGATGCGGACCAGTTCGTGGTCCCCGGCCGAGGTCACGACTTGGGCGACATGTCCGTCCTGCGCCAGCGCGAAGTCGCCGCGCGCGGGCGTGAAATGCACGAACTCCGGAGCGGCCGCCTGCGCCGGATGGGCGAGGACAAGCCCCGCCGCCACCGCAAGAAAGGCCGCCCCGCGCATCGTCAGATATAGGTCCGCAGGAACTCGGCCAGTGCGCAGATGGCAAGGCTCTGGCCATAGGGCATCGAGGTGAGCGCGATGTCCTTGTAGAACTGCAGCGTGTCGCCCATCGCGGTGCCGAAGCTGACTTGCTGAAGCTCTCCGGCATCGTCGATATTGGCGAGCACGCCGCGCACCGCCTTGATGCCCACGGCCTCGTATTCGCGCGGGAGGTAGCCCTTGCGCACCGCCTTCAGGATGCCATAGGCGAAGCCTGCCGTGGCCGAGGCTTCAAGGTAGCTGGAGGGATCGTCGATCAGCGTGTGCCACAGGCCGGTTTCCGCGTCCTGCGTGGCGGCAAGCGTGCGGACCTGTGCGGCCAGCGTGTCGATCAGGAACATGCGGAAGGCATCGCCCGGCTGGAGATCGAGCAGTTCGATGATCTCCGGGATCGCGATCGTCACCCAGCAGTTGCCCCGCGCCCAGAGCGCTTCGGCGAAGTTGTGGCGGCCGGTGAAGTCCCAGCCGTGGAACCACAGGCCGGTCTTCTTGTCGGCCAGATACTTGATATGGACCAGGAACTGGCGCTTGGCTTCCTCGATATACTGCGGACGGTCCAGCAGCAGGCCGATCTTGGCCAGCGGCAGCACGCTCATCATCAGCGTGTCGTCCCAGAGTTCGCCGGGGTTCTCGTCGTTGTAGACGATGTGCTGGAAGCCGCCTTCCTCGGTCTTGGGCAGGCCGTCGGGCGCCATCAGCCATTCGGCCCAGGTGTCGAGATAGGGGATGTAGCTGGGATCGCCGTCCAGTTCGTAAAGGTAGGCCAGCGTGATGAAGGGGGCGACCGTGTTGATGTTCTTGGTGGGCGTGCCTTCCGCGAAACGGTCCTCGAACCACGCGCGGATGATCTCCAGCGCCTTCTCGTCGCCGGTCTGCTCGAAATAGCGCCACATGCCGAACAGGCCGACGCCGTGGGTCCATTCCCAGCCGGCCCAGCCCTTGGTGTCGATCACCCGGCCGTCTTCGAGGCGGAGCAGGAATTCGCCGGTCTCATCCTTGATGTTGACGAGGTTGTGCATGAGCAGGTCGATCGCCGCGGTGACCTGCTGGCGGGGGATGTCATGGGTAAGGGCGGCCACTCAAGTTCTCCTGTGGGCGATGCTGCGGCGGGGGGCGTGATGGGTCATTTCAGGACTCCGTAATCGCGCGCCATCCGGCGATAGAGTTGCAGGAAGGCGGGATCGGCGTCGTACCGGCCGCCATGGCTTTCGGGTTGTTTCGGCATGTCGGATGCCAATGCGGGCGTGGCGCCGGGGGCTTCCGCCGCGTTGAGGCCTTGCGAGAGCAAGTCGGGGCGCGGGCCTTCGCCGGCGTTCTTGCCGTCCTTCTGGAAGATCGCTTCCTGATGGCGGGTCGGCTCCCAGATGAAGCTGCCCCAGCCGTTCGGATGGGCATGGACCAGGTCGTTCAGGTAGCGCTTGCGCGACGAATACTCGATCGCGAAGAAGCCCTTGTCCGGGTAGCGGCGGCCGAATTCGGTGAAAGTCCGCTCCCAGTCGCCTTGCGCCGCCTGCTGGTAGCAGGAGAAGCCCAGCGCATCGAAATCGACGCCGCGCGCGATCAGGCTGTCGGTCCAGTGCTGGACGATCGGCCAATGGCGGCCGAGATGGTTGTGCAGCGCGATCGGCGTTCCGGGAAGCTGCGCGCGGGTGGCGGCGATCCCGGCCTTGAGCAGCAGCGCGAACTTGTCGTAGCCGCCCGCGCCGGGCACGTTCATGTGCACTTGGTCGGTCACCGGGTTGCCGGTGGGAATGGTCAGCGGCACGCGGCCGTCGGGCCAGAGCATGCCGAACGTGGTCTCGTTGCCCAGGATCGCCAGATCGGGCGCGACGCCTGCGGCTTTCATCGCCGCGAAAGTCTCGTCGGTGTGGCGGTGGACGACATCGACCAGCTTGGGGAAGGGCAAGTCGGCCCAGGCTGCGGGCTTGTCCTGATGCTGCGGATCGGCCCAGGTGTCGGAATAGTGGAGGGTCAGCGAGAGGTGAAGACCCGCCGCCTTGATCCGCTGCGCGAACGCGATGGTGCGCGGCAGGTCGCACCACGGGCCGCCGGGCTTGTCCTTCGAATAGCCCTTCGCGGGATCGACGAAGAGGCGCAGCTTGATCGCGTTGAACCCGGCATCGCGGAAGATTGCGAGCACGTCCTTTTGCTGGCCGTCCTCGTAATAGGTGGCGCCTGCGGCTTCGTCCTCGGGAATCCAGGAGACATCCGCGCCGATCAGGTAGGGCCACGGGCGGGCGCCTTTTCTGGGGGCAGCACGCACCGCGCCCGGCAGGGCGGCGAGGCAAAGCGCGCCTGCGCCTGCAACGCCCAACTGGCGGCGGGTGAGCGGGGCGCCGGTCACTTCAACTGATCCGGGCGCGTCGGCGCGGCGACCATCTGCACCGGCACGCCGCCGCGAACGTTGCGGAGGGTGACGAGCTTGACCGCCTCCAGCGCATCGCCCGGCGCACCGTCGCTGGTCACGGCAAGGGCGACGTGGTTGGTGCCGTGGTGGTTGAGAATGCCCTCGGGGATCGGGAACACGCGCTGCGGGCCGACATGGGCGATGAACTGGCCCATGTTCCAGCCGTTGACGAAGATCAGCACGCGGTATTTCGCGGCCGAGCGCGGGCTTTCGGTGTCCCCGAAGGCAAGTCCGATCGTGGCGTCCTGTCCCTTGGGCACGGCAAGGTCGAAGGCGGTGCGCAGCCAGGTGGTGCCGGGCGCGGCGCTACTCGCGGGGACCTGGGCGGTGGTCCACTGGCGGTCGTCGAAGGCGGGCAGGTGCCAGCCCATGCGCTCGCCATAGAGGCCGCCGTTATTGGCAGGGCCGCGCACGGGGTCGGCCAGATCCTCGCCGCCGCGCTTGCCCTGGATCTTCCACGCGATCGGCACGGCGAAACTGCGCCCGCCGGGCTGCGAGATCGAGGCGGAAATCAGCCCGCGCGCTTCCTTGTGGAAGTCGTCGGCGTCGAGGTCCCAGTTATGGCCGTTGTTGCGCACCATGACCGAGAGGACGTGGCCGCCGCCCGCCTGCGCTTCGGGCGGCAGGTCCAGCGTGACGGTGCCGGTGGTGATCGGGCGGGGCAGGCCGCTCGGGGTCTCGGCCTGGCCGATGAACTTGCCGTCGAGCCATGCCTGCACGAGGCCCGATCCGCCCACGCCGTAGAATAGCGAGACGGTTTTCGCGCCGGGATTGCCCTCGAAGCGGCCGCGATACCAGACGTCGCCTTCGTGGAAGCCATAGGCGTCCATGTTCAGGTTGGGCTGGCCATCGGGGCGCTGGGTGATGCTGGCGTTGGGGCGGTTGCCGCCTGCGGCCTGCCATGCGCTGTCGTCGAACTGCGGATCGGCCTCGGGCGAGCCCTTGGCCATGCGCCAGTCGGTGAGTGCGGGAAGCACGACCGGCGCGGGGCCGGGCAGGGGGGCGGTGGAGGCGAGGCTGCCGATGGCAGTGGGCTTGGCGGCGATACGCGCGCCGTTCCACGAGAGCGAGCGCGCCGCGCCGGGCGCCCAGATTTCGATGGCGCCCGCCGCGGCGGTGTCGCCGTTCAGCGTGAGTGCGCCGGACTTCAGCGAAGCGTGACGGACCAACTGCGGACCGCGCACCAGAACGGGGCCGTTTGCGGTGTCGGCGCGGGTATAGCGACTGCCTTCGGCCTCGTCGGCAAGGATCAGCACAAGGTCGCCGCGTCCGCCGCCGGTCACCCGCAGGACAGTGCGGCCCGTATGCGTGTAAGTGACTTTAAGGTCGCCCTTGGCGGCGTCGAAGGCGCTGGTGGCCGCGCCTTCCACAACCTCGACTTTCGGGGCCGAGGCATAGCGCAGCACGGTCTCGCCCGCCTCGCCCGCGCGGCCGTAGAGCAGCAGGAGGTCGGCGTTTCCGGCCTTGGACGCGGATTGCAGTTCGGAGGTCGAATAGACCAGCCGCTGCCCGCCGAGATCGACCCCCGCGACCAGCCACTTGGCGTCGAAGCCGTTGAGCCGCATCGGGAAAGTATAGCGACCATCCGGCAGCGCGGCGGTCACGGTGAAGCTGTCGTCGGTCTGGCCGTTCGACGGCTTGTGCGTCACCATCAGGAAGCGCGCGTCGGTTTCGGGGCTCTTGTTGTGATAGACCTGGATATTGGGTGAGGAGATCTCGGGCGTGCCCGCCGGGATCATGCCCGCAAGGTCAGGCACGGAGGCGATCAGACCGCCCAGCTGCTTCATCTCCAGCGCCTTTTCGCGAAGCTCTCGCGCTTCGGAAATGGCCGCGCCGTAGTCGTAGCTGGTGAACACCACCGGGGCGGGCAGCCAGCCCCAGCTGGTGCCGCCATAGACCATGTAGAAGCTCTGGATGCCGATGCCGTTGGCCAGGTTGGTGCCGTAGAACACCCGCTGGAACCGCTTGCCGCGCTGGACCGCGTTGCACTCGTAGCTGCCGTTGGAGCCCCAGTAATCGAACCAGCCGCCGCCGAATTCCGCCAGGAAGCCGGGCGTCTTCGGCGAAGCGGAAGCGCCGCCTTTGGCGCCGCCGGTTCCGTAGAAGCCCCAGTCCGGCGCGGCCACGCTGCGGGTGGGTTTGCCCTCCACGGTGCAAGTGCCGCCGGGATAGCCGTCGAAGGCGTACATGTCGTTGGGGCCGTGGACGACTTTGTCGACGGAAGAACCTTCCGGCACCCAGTAGCCGTTGCGGCCCTGGTCGTTGTGGAAGATCGGCACGGTGATGCCGTCGGCGCGGGCCTTGGCGTAGATATGATCCATGTAGCGGCGCTGGGCCGGGGTGGTCAGCGCCAGTTCGTTCTCGATCTGGTGGAGGATGACGGAGCCCTTGTGGCCCTTGCCGTCGCCGTTGATCTGGTGGCGCGCGATGATGGCGTTGATCTGCGTCAGCCACTCATCGGCGGCGGCCATGTATTCGGGATCGTCGGTGCGGGCGCGGCCCTTCTGGTTGACCAGCCAGCCCGGGAAGCCGCCGCGCGACACTTCCGCATTCACGTAAGGCCCGGCGCGGGTCATGACCAGCAGGCCTTCCTCCTCCGCCATGGTCAGCAGGCGGTCGAGATCGCGGATGCCGCTGAAGTCGTAGACGCCTTGTTTCGGCGAGTGGTAGCCCCAGTCGAAATAGAGCGCGACGGTGTTGAAGCCGCTCGCCTTCATCTTCTGCAGCACGTCGCGCCAGAGGTCCGGGCTGGGCAGGCGGAAGGGGTGGAATTCGCCCGACCAGATCACCTGCCGCTTGCCGTCGATCATCAGCGAGCGCGCATCGAAGGAGACGCGGCCGAACGTCTGGACCGGCGCGGAAAGATCGGCCGTGGGCTTCGCGTCCTGCGCGAATGCCGTAAGCGGCAGGGCCGTAAGCAGCAGAGCGGTGAGGAACGCGCGCTTCATGCCGCTCAATCCATGTGGAACAGCAGGGGGAGCGGCCATTCGACCGGACGGTTGCCCGGTTCCACTTCCATCAGCGGCGCCATGTAGTCCCACCAGCGGCGCATCACCGGATGGTCGGGCAGGGTTTCGCGGCTGTTGTCCGGCGTCACGCGCAGGACGGCAAACAGCGACAGGCTATCCTCGTCGAGGAAGATCGAATAGTCGCGGATGCCGGCCTCGGTCAGCAGGGCGGAGAGTTCTGGCCAGATCGCGTCGTGACGGCGGCGATATTCCTCGACCGTGCCGGGCTTCAACTGCATCCTGAAAGCGTGGATCGACCCCGTCCCAGTATCCGGCACATCACTCTCCTGTAAGTTCCATTATGTGGATACCAATACCGATATTTGGTAACTCGTCCACAAGCGTCCGTCAATTGCCATTCTGGCGGCGAATGCCGTGTCAGCTTCCCTCCGGCTTGTTTTCCTCCAGCGCGATGCTGGGTGCGATCGGCAGATCCTCGGGCAGCGGCGGATGGGCGGGATCGAAGTCCTTCAGCAGGACGTGGGACGCCAGTTCGGGGATTTTCTCGCGCACCTGACGGGCGATGGCCGCGGCGAACAGCCAGGCGCCATAGTTGTCGTTGTGAGTCCTGTCCTTGCCGTTCTCGGCAAAGGCGCGGGGCGACACTTCCGGCCCCAGTGCCTGCATGATGGCGATGCTGTCGCGGTTGAGGTCGACCAGCGGCACGTTCTCCTCGGCTGCCACCTTGCGCACGGCGGCGGCATAGGCGCCCAGGGTGTCCTTGATCTTTCCCGCCTCGTCGAAATTACGGCGCTCGGGCGAAGTGACGAGCACCGGATGGACGCCGCGCCGGCGGGCCTCGGCGATATAGCTGCGCAAGTAGGCGGGATAAGTCAGCTCGGGATCGAGGTAGGTCATCGGCCATTCGGCCTTCTGGTCGTTGTGGCCGAACTGGATGAACAGCCAGTCGCCCTTGCGGACCTGCGTGAGCACCTTGGAAAAGCGGAGCTGGGCGATGAAGGATTTAAGCGTCGCGCCGGACTTGGCGTGGTTGGCCACGGCAATGCGATCGTCCAGCATCGCGGGCAGCATCTGGCCCCAGCTGGTGAAAGGCTCGGTATACTGGTCGGCCACGGTCGAATCGCCAGCCAGGAACAGGCGCGGGGCGTCGGCGGGCTCGATATGGATGGCGGAGACGCGCGGCTGGCCGAGGAATTCGAAGGTCAGCTTGTCGTCCCAGCTGAAGCTGGCAAGGTCGCGCTCGTCCAGCAGTACGGACTGGCCGAAGCGCGGCGCGCCTGCGGGCTGGGCGGGGAGGCGGGCGTCGCGCACATCGACCAGGAAGCTGCGCGTCACCGTCTGTCCGCGCCGGGTGGCGATGTCGCGCAGGAACAGGCGGCGGCTTTCGGCCTTCACCGTGGTGAGCCCCGCGCTGCGCCGGTCTCCCAGGGTCAGCGTCACGCGGTAAGTGCCCTGGGGCAGCGCCACCGAATAGAGGAACCCGCCCGAAGCATCGCGGCGTTCGATGCCGCTCCGGCCGACTTCGGCCTGGCCCGGCCGGTAGTCGGGCATCTGCGCGGGGGTCTTGCCGGCCAGGTCGATGTCGATCGCGGGCGGCGGGGCGGAAGTGCCCGCGGCCAGGGCCAGGGCGAGAGCCGAACTCAGGGACATTTCGGATGATCCTCTCTTTGGTCTCTGGCCAGATTCGTTCCGGCGCGTTATCCCACATGACGGTTCGCAAGGGCATATATCGGGAACGATCAGAGTCAATCACTCCCGGTCACCTCACTCACGACGAAGCGGTGCTTCCATGCGTGGAATTACGGATGAGGAACCGGTGGGAAGCGATTTTGACTGGAACTGAGCGAAAATGTCATATATTGTGTAACTCAATCCCACATAGTGGGCAATGTTCGAAGCAAGAACAAGATTTGGGAGTGAGGAAATGAGAAGGGCTTTCTCGAAATCCGTCATGCGCAGCCGCGCCTCGGCTCCGGCCCTGGTGGCCGCCTTCCTCTTCGCCGCGCCGCACATGGCCGCCGCGCAGGATGGCGCAGCCGATGCCGCCGTGCAGGACGGCGCGCAGAGCGCCGCAGCGACCGGCGCTCAGTCGGCCGCCGCCGGCAACACGCCCAGCCCTTCCGAGATCATCGTCACCGGCTTCCGGGCCTCGCTGAACGCGGCCCTGGCCGACAAGCGCATGGAAACGGCGGCGATCGACACCATCAAGGCCGAGGATCTGGGCAAGTTCCCCGATTCCAACCTGGCCGAATCGATGCAGCGCATCCCCGGCGTGGCGCTCCAGCGCGGTGACGGCGGCGAAGGCAAGAACATCTCGGTCCGCGGCCTCGGCGCCGACTTCACCCGCGTGCGCATCAACGGCATGGAAGCCGCCGCGCAGACCGGCGGCTCGGACATCTACGGGGCCGGCAACAATGGCCGCAGCTTCGACTTCAACGTATTCCCGACCGAAATCTTCTCGGCGCTGACCGTGCGCAAGACGCCCTCGGCGGATGTCGAGGAAGGCTCGCTGGGCGCCACGGTGGACCTCAGCGCGCCCAAGCCGATGGACCAGGCGAAGGACTTCGTGCTCTCCGCCACGGGACGCGGCGTCTGGAACGAACTGTCGAAGAAGGTTGATCCGCGCGCGTCGGTGCTCGTGTCCAAGCAGTTCGGAGACAGCGGCTTCGGCGTGCTCGGCTCGCTCGCCTATCAGAAGCGCCACACGCGCGAAGTGGGCTATTCGGCGGTGGACATCCTTTCGGCCAACCAGAACGGCATGTTCTGCTCGCCGCTCGGCTTCACCCCGCAGAACCCCGGCAACAGCGCCGCGTCCGGCGCCAGCGCCACCAATTGCTCCACCGGCAACCCGCGCACCAGCGACGCTGCGGCCTACCAGACCGTCTACGACGCCCGCCGAGACGACATGCCGAACACGCCCGGCAGCGGCGCCTTCTTCCCGCGCATCCCGCGCTACCTGAATTCCGAGCAGACGCAGGAACGCATCGGCGGCACGCTGACCCTGCAGTACAAGCCCGACGACGATACCGACATCTCGCTGGACCTGCTCTACTCACGCTTCAACGTGACCCGTGACGACAACTACATCGAGGCGATTTCGTTCGGCCGCTCGGCATCGAACCAGGGCTATCCGATGATGTCGCTGAAGGACGTGCAGCTTTCCGACCTCGGCTCGGTGGAATATGCCCTGCTGGACGGCGTGGACGTGCGCTCGGAAGGGCTGCACTCGAAGTATTCGACCACGTTCAAGCAGGCGAACCTCAATTTCATGCACCGGTTCAACGACCGGTTGACCGTTGACGCCAAGTTCGGCCTCAACGAGTCCGTGTGGAAAGACAAGGTCCGCATGCAGTACTTCATGGATGCGCTGGATACCGACAACTTCGCGATCGACTATACCGGCGGCGGGCAGACGCCCGTGCTGGGCTTCGGTTTCGACGTGTCCGATCCGTCCAACTTCCTCTACGGCCCGACGCCGGGCGCGGGCGTCGTCACCGGCGGCTTCAGCCTCCAGGGCAAGCCGGCCAGCAACACCACCAAGGGTACGCTGGGCGAAGTCAACGCGCATTACGAGTTCTCCGATGCGTTCAAGCTGCACTTCGGCGGCCAGTTCCGCTCCAGCGAGTTCCAGCAGCGCTTCACCACTTATTACACCGCCGATACGCTGGTTCAGGCCTTGCCGGCCGGGACCTCGCTGGCCGACCTGACGACGCAGATCACCGGCGTGGACAGCCTCTGGGGCCACGGCGCGCCGTCGAGCTGGGCCAGCCTGGACTGGCAGAAGCTGGCCGATGCCTACAACCTCTTCGACGCCCGCACCTGCACCGGTTGCGGCGAGACCAATCCGGGCGTGAAGGAAGAACAGACCAGCGCCTTCATGATGGGCACGTTCGACTTCAGCGATGCGGTGGGCTTCGGCCTTCGCGGCGATGTGGGCCTGCGCTACATCCATACCTGGCAGCGTTCCTCGGGCTTCATCAACTTGTCCGACCCCACTTCGCCCACCGGCCTCAGCGGCCAGTACCGCGCGGTTGCGCGCAGCTATGACGACTGGCTGCCTTCCGCCAACCTCGTGATCGAGCCGGTGCAGAACCTGCTCGTGCGCCTTTCCGCCGCCAAGGTCCTCTCGCGCCCGGCGCTTACGCAGCTGGTGCCGACCGTGGCCATCAATGCGACCACGCGCTCGGGATCGCTGGGCAATCCCCTGCTCGAACCGATCCGCGCCAACACGTTCGATGCGGCGGTGGAATGGTACTTCCGTCCCGGCTCGCTGCTGTCGGCAGCGTTCTTCTACAAGGACATCAAGACTTACGTGCAGAGCGTGAACGCGCTGGTTCCGTTCAGCTCGCTGGGCCTGCCGAACGAACTGCTGACCGGCAGCAACACCACCCCGGACGAGCTGTTCAACATCGCCACGCCCACCAATACGCCGGGCGGCCCGCTCAAGGGGATCGAGCTGAACGCGCAGATCCCGTTCAACTTCGCGTCGGGCTTCATCAGCCACTTCGGCGTGCTGGCGAACTACACGCACGTCATGTCGAAGATCAATTACTGCCTCTCCAGCTCGGGCGGCGTGTGCACCGTTACCGTGAAGGACGATCTGGTCGGCCTGTCCAAGGACACGGCTTCGGGCACGCTGTTCTGGGAGAACGACAAGTTCTCCATCCGCGGCACGATCAATTATCGCGGACCGTTCATCCGCGGCATCCCCGCCTCGCCCGGCAGCGACCTGGTGGGCAACCGCGCGACCACTTATGTCGATGCCTCGGCCTCGTACAACATCTCGGATGCGATCAAGCTGATCGTCGAGGGCACCAACCTCACCGACGAGCAGAACAGCCTCTACACCGACAGCCAGCGCCAGGACACGCTGTTCCAGACCCGCGTGGGCCGCACGATCTCGGCAGGCGTCAACGTGAAGTTCTGATCTTGAAGAATACGGCGGGGCCCTCCCACGCCGGAACTATCGGCTCCCGGATCCTCCATCCGGGAGCCGCTTTTTCAGGCCTCAAGCGCCCCCAGCATTTTCCGGTCGATCCGCACCAGCGAGCCGTGCCGCGCGCCTTGCGGCATCGCCAGACGGTCGCTCACGTCCTGCCAGGTCGCCATGTCGCGCGTGGACTTCGCGCCCCAGCGCCCGTCGCGGTAGACGTCGTAATAGCAGACCAGGTCCTCGCCGATCCGCGCGGTCATCGGGCCTTCCACCCAGGAGGCGGTGAACGGTTCGCCCAGCGATGCGAACGGGCCGATCGGGCTGCGTGCGGAGGCCGCGCGCAGCCACTTGCGCGGAGGTTCGACCGTCTCGTCCTTCACGACCAGCCAGAGCCCGCCGTCCGGGGCCGGGGCGAATGTGCCGTCGATCACGCTGAAGCCGGGATCGTAGAGTACTTGCGGCGGGGCGAAGCTCTCGAAATCGGCGGTGGTCGTGTACCAGAGGCGGTGGTTGTAGCCACCTTCCGAGGTTCCGGCCGTCTCGGCGAAGCGGCCGGTCACGGTGCTGGACCAGAAGATGACCGTGCGCCGCGTGGCGGGATCGAAGATCGCTTCCGGCGCCCAGCAATTGCGGGTCCCCGGCACCGAGGCCATGACCGGGATCGCGCGCTGGGGCGTCCAGGTCACGAAGTCGCGCGTGGTGGCATGGCCGATGGTCACGCCTTCCCAGGCGGTGGTCCAGACGCAGTGCCACGGGGCGTCCACCCCCTCGCCGCGCCACAGGAAGGGGTCGCGCAGCAGCTTCTTCTCGCCCACTTGCGGCACGAGGTAGGGTTTGCCGCCGCCAAGCGTGCGGAAGGCGAAGCCATCCTCGCTGACGGCCAGTTTCAGCCCGTCCGCCTCGCCTTTTCCGGTGCTGAAATAGGCGAAGAGCAGCGGGCCTTCCGGTTCCGCGGGGGCGATGCGGGTGGTGGCGCAGCCCGCGAGAGCCGCCCCGCCAAGGCAGAGGCTACGGCGGTCGATCATCGCCGTGCCTCCTTTGGCGCGGTAAGCCGAACATGGGCGGGGCTGTCGCGGTCCACGGAGATCACGCCGTCCTTCTCCTTCAGTTCCGCGATCTGGAGCACGCTGCGGCGGTGCCAGTCGGGGTTGGCCTTGGCCTCGTCCTCGCCGCTCTGATGCACGAAGTAGACGATATAGGCCCGGTCGCCGGAGACGATCACGTCGGGGTGCTGCCCCTTGGCGCGATCGGTCGGCGCTTGTCCGGGCGTGGCCAGGATGTGGCCGGGCTGGGTGGTCCAATGGTCACCGTCATCGCTGCGCATGACCAGCAGCCCCTTCCACGCATCCGAAACCAGCCACCAGCGGCCCTTCCAGCGGAACGCCTTGGGGCCTTCGCCGGGCGTTGTGGTCAGGCGGTCCTTCACCGTCCAGTGGGTGAGGTCGGTGCTGTCCGCCGTGCGGATCGCCTTGCCCATGCGCTCGTCGTTGAAGAACAGGCGGTAGCCGCCCTTCGGCAGCGCGACGACGCTGGCGTCGATCACCCGGTCGGAGCCGAGATCGAGCTTGTCACCGCAGGTCCACGACTTCAGGTCCTTGCTGGTGAGGTGGACGATGAAGCGCGGCGCGTTCCAGTCGCGGTAGATGCCGGGCACCACCGTCAGCCACATGTGCCACTGGCCGTTGAAGCGCTCGATATCGGGCGCCCAGAGCGTCGCGCCGGTGCAGCTTTCCGGGATCGCGGCCGTGCCGCCGTAGCGCCAGTGCACGCCGTCCTTCGAGCGCGCGGTGCCGATCGCCGTGCCGTGGACCCAGCGCACGTCCTTTTCGTCCTCCATCGGCAGGTCGGCGCGCCGGTTCGTATAGAACATCACCCATTCGCGCGTGGCGGGATCGTAGACCGTGCTGGGATCGGCGGCGCCGTCATGCACCGGGTCGCGGAACAGCGGCTTGGGCGCCACGTCGGGGGCGGAAGCCGTCGCGGCGGCGAGCAGGAGAAGCGAGGCGCCGATCATGCCGATGGCTCCCGGTGCGGCAAAGTCCGAATGATTTTCAACATGTTCCGATGCATAGAATGACCTTTCGGGGAGAGTGCAATATGTCGAGTGACCGCCGTCAATTCCTGGGTTCGCTGAGCGCGCTGGCTGCCGCGCCCTTGTTGTCCGGCCGCGCCTTGGCGCAAAGCGGGGAGAATACGCCTGCGTTCGAGCGTTTTCCGATCTGGCCGGGCTCGCCGCCGGGGCTGCCTTCGGGCGGCGTGAAGGAGGAGCGCGTGCTGCGCACCAACAAGGGCAACCCCGACGATTTCGCCTGGCCGCATGTCGCCACGCCGATGCTGACGGTCTGCCCCGCCGCCAAGCCCACCGGCGCGGCGGTGCTGACATTTCCGGGCGGCGGCTATGCGCGCGTGGCCATGGGCACCAGGCCCTCCGCCACCTCGCGCTGGTTCGCCAGCCAGGGCGTGACCGCCTTCGAACTGCTCTACCGCCTGCCGCATGACGGCTGGACCGGCGGCCCGGACACGCCCTTGCAGGACGCCCAGCGCGCCATGCGCGTGATCCGCGCCCGTGCCGCGAAGTGGGGCGTGGACCCGGCGAATGTGGCGGCTATCGGCTTCTCGGCGGGTGGACACTTGTGCGGCAGCATCGCCACGCGGTTTGCGGCCAAGGTCTATGATCCGGTCGACGCGGCCGATGCGCAGGATGCCCGGCCGCTGGTGGCGGGGATGTTCTTCCCGGTAGTCAGCATGGCGCCGCCCCTCGCCCATGCGCAATCGCGCAGCGAGCTGTTGGGCGCGAACCCCAGCGAGGCGCTGTCCCGGCGCTACTCGGTGAACATCGAGGTTCCTGCGACCACGCCGCCGATCCTGCTCGGCCATGCGGCGGACGATACGGTGGTCGATTGCGGCAACAGCCTGGCGATGTTCGAGGGCTGCCGGGCGGCGAAGATTCCCAGCGAGCTTTACGTGATCGAGAAGGGCGGTCACGGCGCGCCGCTGTTCGAACCGGACGGCCGCGCGGGATTGTGGCTCACCCGCTTCGCCCGCTTTGCGGCGCGGCATGGCCTGCGGATTCCCTCCGAAGGGGCGTGAGGCTTTTCGGCTGCTTCTGAAGCGCTCCGTCGTCCCTGCGCATGCGCGGGGACGACGGGATGATGTTGCGGAACGGCGCGGATTCGCTTTGCACAAAGGCGCAAACGCGCAGCGCGTTCGCGTGCAGCTCAACCTTCGAAAGCGCGGGTGGGATGCACTCTCGGTGGGGGCGGCCATCACGGGGCGGCGCCGCTGCGTTTCTGCGCGCCCAGGGGCACGATCCGGAAATTGCGGATGCGCAGGTGGCTCTTGGTCGTGCGCAGGGCAAACCAGCCTCGGGCGTAAGGCGCGGGGTCGTCCATCGTGAAGAGCCGCTTGCCGCCGAAATCCACCGTGATCCGTCCGCCCTCGGCGGCGACGCGCATGGGCGTCCAGCGGTTCGGTGTCAGCATGGCCGCGGGATCCGACCGATCGTGCTCGGGCAGCAGGGGACGGTTGCCCGGTTCGCCCACATAGCGCCGCATCCGGGTGGTGGTGTTGCGGTTGCCGCCGATGCCCACGTAGTAGGTCTTCAGCCTATCGTATTCCGCGAAAGCCCCGCTGCGGGGCTGGGCGAGCGGCGATCCATCCGGCGCGGCGGGGTCACTGGCCATCCAGAAGGCGTTGACGTCGCTTACCGCGTCGTTCGGCCCGCCTTCCGAAACCGCCATGACCTCGTATTCGATGGCGACGGGGCCGGTCAGTTCGGCGGTCCACCAGAGCGAAATGCCCTTAGGCGCGTCGATGTCCAGGACGCCGTCCTGGGCGCTAACGCGCGAAGGCGCCTCGGCCTCGACGCGCCAGCGCGAAAGGCCGCGATGAAAGTCGTCCGTTGGCGGGTTCGCCGCCGCCGAAAGCAGCATGAGCAGCAAGGCGGCGGCGAAGCGCTTCATTCCAGCACGTCCCCGATCAGCGTCAGGTTCACGGTGGCGGCGATGCCCCACTGCGCGGCATCGTTGGTGGAGACTTCCGCGATCTCGTCCACTGGCTTGAGCACGGCGGCGCCGGTCACCTTGTGCGCGCCGCGCGTCTGGTCGCGGCCTTCGCGGTCGCCCGCGCCGAAGAATTCGCCCCAGGCGCGCTTGATGAGGTCCGGCTTGCCCAGCTGCACCCCGGCATAGGCGGTGTAGCGCGAATGGGCCTGGGTCAGCGCGCGGCCCTTGCCCGATGCGCCGGTGCGGGCGCGGAATTCGGCCTCGGGCGCGTTGTAGAGCTCGCAGTAGTCCAGCCAGACCTTGCGGAAACCCGGCTCATCGACGAGTTCGAGCAGTTCCGCAGTGATCTCGAACACGCCGAACACGCCGTTGAGGTGGCTCATGTTCACTTCGTTCCCCGGCCCCACGAAGCGCCCGGAGGCAAGGTCGAAGGCCGCGCCGCCCGCCAGCCAGCCCTTGGGCAGGGCGGCGATGGAGCGCATGCCCGCAACGATCCGGTCGCGCCAGCGGGTGTCGCGCGTGCGTTCCCACTCGGTCAGCCAGGCGCCCAGCATCGATCCCCAGACGGTGCCGAACTGCATGAAGATCTGGCCGTCGGGCAGCGGCTGTTCGGCCACTACCGCGCCGGTTCCGGCGGGCGGCTTGCTGGCGTCGGCGCGGTGCATGACCTTGCGGCCGATATCGACCGTTTTCAGCGCATAGTCGCTACCCACCAGCGCGTGCATCAGATCGCCGCAGCGCTCGTCGGTGGTGAGGTAGTAGTAGAAGCGGCGATAGGCGGCGTTGGAAATGCGCTGCTGCTTCGAACTGTCTGCCCAGTGTTGGACGCCATGGCGGGTGCCGAGGCCCTTGAACCGGCCGGAGTGGTAGACGTCCACTTCGCCGGTATGGCGCGTCATCGCTTCGGCCAGGCGGAACACGTCGGCGCGGCCGCTGCGCAAGAAGCCGTACCAGAGCCACAAGTCAGTGGAGAGTTCGCTGTTGTCCCACGCGAAACCGCCGATGTCGTAGCGCCAGACGTGCCGGTCGTTGTCATAACTGTGCATGACATCGCCGTAGTTCCAGAACCCGTACCAGCGGCGCTGGTCGACCTGGCCGATGTAGAAATCGAGTTCCTGCTTGGCGCGCGTCTCGATCTTGCCGCGCAAGGGGCCGCCCGAGGCGATCGGACTCCACGGACCGAACAGCCCGGCCGCATGGACCCGCGCGACGTTGGCGACCATGCGCGGCGGCGTGGCCAGCCCCGCACCCATCGCGGCCAGCCGCTCGCGCGGGGGCGTGGCGGGCAGGGCCCAGATGCGAAACTCGGTGGTGCGGGCGATCCCGGAGGCATCGCCCCAGCCGGGCTCGTAGTCCTCGTAAGTGACGTCGAGGCCCAGGTTCTGCGCCTCGTAGCTCTCCATGCCCATGACGTCGTGATAGAAGCGCAGGTCCATCGCCGGGGCATCGGGGGCGTGATACCAGACCGTGAAGCGCGCGGTGTCGCTGGCGGCATCGGCCACGTCCAGGCCGACCGGGCAGCGCTGCCAGAAGTCGTGCATGCCGAACGCGACGCCGCCCGAAGGCCCGCCGATATAGCCCAGCCCCGGCGCGCGGCCTGCGGTATCGACGTCGATCCAGCCGAAGCCCGGCTTGGTGCGCTTGACGATCGAGAAGCCGTCCGCATTGGGCTGGCGCAAGCGGAAGTCGCCCCAGGCGGGGATATATTCCAGGTTCTGGCGCACTGCCGCGCCCATCTGGTCGAGCGACGGCGTGGCCGCGCCCGCGACTTGCGCGTCGCGGAAGGCCTTGCCGGGATCGCGGCGCAGGCCCGTCAGCGGGCGCACCGCCTCGCCCCAGAGGCCGCCCTTCTCGCCTGCGAAGCGGACGTGGCGGTCGTGCAGCTTGTCGCGCATCGGCACCGCGCCTTCGAGGCCGAGGCCGCGAAGGAAGCGCTTGGCGGGATCGCCGTCGAAGATCATCGAATGGACCAGCCGCACGCTGTCCGACCCGGCATGGAAATAGAGGCGGACGGAGAAGGGCATCCAGTCGCCTTCGGTTCCGCGATGGCGGCCGTCGAGCTTGACGACGGCGCGGATCGGGCCGCTCTGTTCGACCGTGGCGCTCTCGATCGTGCCGGTCCAGCGGGCGAGATTGGGCGTGCCGTCCTCGTCGTCGGCCCGGTCCTGCGCGCTGGCGAGCAGGCGCACCGATTGCAGCACTTCGGCATTGCCGACGCGCGCGGAGCGGATCAGCGCCTCGCCTGAGCGGCCCAGGGTCCAGACGGTCTGGCCGACGGTGACGGTCACGGCATCGGCAGCCTCGCGCACGGAGAGGGTCTGCGCGGGCCTGGCGCTGCCGGCGACCACGCGCAGGCCATTGGCGCGCCCGCCGTTCGCCCCGGTCGCATGGCCGGTCCACTTGATCGAACCGTCCGGCCACCACGCCATCGGCCAGGTCTGCACCGCTTCACGCGTGCCGCCCGCGCCTTCGAGCACGTAGCCGCGCTTGTCGAACCGCGTGCCGCGCGGCCAGGGCTGGCCCCACGACTGACCTTCGTGGGCGAGGGGAGCGCCGCCGTCGAGCCAGACCACGTCGTCACCCGGCGCTATGCCGGAGCCGAGCGGCTCCACCGGCCCGGCCGTGGCCGCATCCGCCCGGCCCGCCATCAGTGCCATCGAACCGGCGACGGCGGTCGTGGCCAGGCTTTGGGCCAGCATCTCGCGGCGGCTCCAGACCAGCTTGCTCATTGTCTCTCCCTTGGATGTGGCGTTTCGTGAGCGCCTTATGTGGGATGATATTTCATTATGTGGATCGAATCGTCAACAGGGGTGCGGCGGTATTTGTGCTTGCTCGGCCCTCCCGCCTGTCTTCCCCTACCCCTTCGTCACCCGCGAGGAGGCGAAGCCGACGCGGCAATCCAGAGCGGCGCAGAACTGCCCTGGATTGCTTCGCTACGCTCGCAATGACGAAGGGGGAAGTCAGTAGCGGGCGGCCGAAGAATGCCGCTATCCGCCTCTCCCTATTGCTCGCCCTTCGGCCCCGCGCCCAGATAGAACCCGGTATGCGGCGGCTGGTTGTAAGCGGTGTTCTGCCAGGCGACGCCCAGGCGGTAGACCGGGTCCTGCATCAGCGTGACGAAGCGGTGCGGCGTGGCGAAAGGCGTGGTGTAGATGCGCAGTTCGCGGTTGTCGGCGCGGCGCCAGATCACTTCCTCGCGCCAGTCACCGATGAGATCGGCCTGGAGCGCGGGATTGGCCTTGGTGCCGTTGTTGGAGGCAAGCCCCTCGGGGGCAAGCAGCGTGTCGGACGTGCCCTGCTCCCAGTTCCATTTGGAGATCGTGGTGCCGTCCAGCAGCTCTCGCAGGAGGTCTCCGTCCCACCAGATCGCGAAGTTCATCTGGCGCGGGCGGGCCCCGATCGGCTGGCCCTTGGTATCGTAGAGGCGGTCGGAATTGGAGCCCCAGAACTCGGCGCCGTAGTGGCGCGGGTCGATATCGGCGGCAACACCGCGGCCGGTGTCCTGCTCGGCAGGCGTGGTCCAGAGCACTTCGCCCGTGCGCGCATCGAGCAGCGCCGAGCCCAGCCCGCCGTTGCGGCGAATGTCCTCGAACACGCCGAACTTTTCGAGGCCCGGCCGCGCCGGATCGAGGTCGCTGACGTGCATGGTGTCGCCGTGGAACAGCGGCTTGGTCCAGAGGCCCTTGCCGTCGTCGTCCACCGCCATCGAGCCGTAGATCACCTCGTCGCGCCCGTCACCATCGACATCCGCGACGGAAAGCTGGTGGTTGCCGCGCCCGGCATAGTCCTCGTTTCCGGTGGCGGAGCTGTCGAACAGCCAGCGCTGCGTCAGTTTGCCGCCGCGCCAGTCCCAGGCGGCCAGCGCGGTGCGCGCGTAGTAGCCGCGGCCGAAGACCATGCTGGGCATATGCCCGTCGAGATAGGCGACCCCGGCCAGGAAGCGATCGGAGCGATTGGCATAGCCGTCACCCCAGGCCGCGGCGAGCTGCTCGGGCGTGGGATTGCCGCCGGGATAGCGCGGCGGATCGTAAGGCGCGGTGGCCAGCGCCTTGCCGGTCAGCCCTTCGAACACGGTGAGGTATTCCGGCCCCTTGACGATGCGGCCCTGCATCGGCGCCACCTTGGTGCCGTCCGCCAGCACTTTCGCGCCGGTGCGATCCTGCTGCGGCACTTCCCCGCCGCTGCTGCGCCAGTCGGCATTCGCATCGCCGATGACCTTGCCGGTGCCGTCGACCGTGCCGTCGCCCGTCTTCAGCGCCACTTCGGCGCGGCCGTCGCCATCGAAGTCGAAGACCAGGAACTGCGTGTAGTGCGCCCCGGCGCGCACGTTGCGGCCAAGGTCGATGCGCCAGAGCCGAGTGCCGTCGAGACGGTAGGCATCGAGGAAGACGTTGCCGGTATAGCCGGTATGGGCATTGTCGTGGCTGTTGCTCGGATCCCACTTCAGCACGATCTCGTACTGCCCGTCTCCGTCGAGATCGCCCAGGCTGGCATCGTTGGCCGTGTAGGAATAGGCCTCCCCGGCGGGCGTCACGCCGTCCGCGGGTGGGGAGAGCGGGATCGGGAGATAGCCCTTGTCCCACATCATGGCACGCTGCGGACCGGCGCGGTCGCCGATGCGTTCCACCGCATAGCTGCTTTCGGTGGTTCCCGATGTGTCGACGAAGGCCGTCGCCTCGCCCGTCCGGGTAACGTGCACCGGCTTGCCGCCGCGCAGCACGCGGAAGCGCGCATTCTTCGGATCGTCCGCCAGAAACCGCCAGGTCACGAGGATTCCGCCGTCCCTGGCCGGCAGTGCCACGGCTCCGCGGCCGAGCCGCTCCGCGGCCGGTCGTGAGGGCGGAGTCGCGGCGAAAGCGGGAGTGGATGAAACGAGGCCCAGGATCAGGGCCAGCGCGCGGATTTGGGCCGCCATTTGCAACATCCTCCGGTTATGGAACCACTCTGGTCCAAATTATAGCATTGCATCCCACATATCGGTTCAATAAGTGTCCGTCTAGAAACTGATTCGATCGAACGATGCAAAAGCGTCGAAACAAGATCGACAGGGCTAAAAGAGGGGATAGGATATGCGCAAGCATACCGTTGGAAATACGAGGAATTCGCAAGCAACGAAGCTCGGTCGCCATGCCTTTAGAGGGGTATCGGGCCTGGCTCTCGCCGGATCTCTGGCGGTTTCCTTCCCCGCATATGCTCAGACTAATTCCGAAACGCCGGCTCCGGAAGCGGCGCAGGATGCGCCGCGACGGATCGACGACAAGACTGCCGAAAAAGTCATCACGACTGCCAACGACATCGTCGTCGTCGGTACCCGTGCCTCGCTGCAATCGGCCATCAACCGCAAGAAGCAGGCGAATACCGTCGTCGACTCGATCGTTGCCGACGACATCGCCAGTTTCCCGGACAAGAACATCGGCGACTCGCTGGCCCGCATTACCGGCGTCCAGCTCAGCCGCGACTTCGGCGAGGGCGTGAAAGTCTCCATCCGCGGCGTCGAGCCTGACCTCAACCGCGTGGAAATCAACGGCGTCAGCCAGGTCAGCGCCCTCGGTGAGCGCTCCGGCGACTTCCGCGAACTGGCGACGGAACTGGTCAAGTCGATCGACGTCTACAAGGGCTATGCCGTGGACCTGACCGAAGGCGGCATCGGCGGCACGGTGCGCGTGGAAACGCGCAAGCCGCTCGACCTGCTGAAGCCGATCCTTTCCGCAACCGTATCGGGCCAGCACCTCGACACCACCGAGACCTGGCGTCCGCGCGTGTCGTTCTTTGCCGGAACGCCGAAGTTCCTGATCGACGGCCTGGGGATCCTGTTCAACGGTACCTACAGCGACGTGAACACGCGGCAGGACTACATCAGCAACACGAACTGGGGCCGTATCGCCGACTTCGATCACTCGACCGAAAAGACCGTCGCCGATCCGCTCTACGATGCCTACAACACTTACGAAAGCTGCGCCGGCGTGGGTGGCTCCACGACCGCCAAGGCCACCGCGAACCGCCTGGCCTGCGAGACGCAGTTCTTCGACTGGGCGCCCAAAGTGCCGCGCTACCGCCACCTCGTGCGCAACGACAAGCGCATCTCGGGTGACCTGACGCTGCAATACCAGGTGGCGCCCAACTTCCGCGCTTATGCCAACGTGCAGGTCAACAAGCGCAACCAGAACCTGCAGGACGTCAACTATTCGGTCGATCTGGGCGCCATCCAGCGCTTCAATCTCGATCCGCAGCTGGCCGCAGGCGCGGGTGGCGGCACTTCGCGCCAGCAGGTGGCGCTGGGCAGCTCGACGGTGAACGAGAACCATGTCGTCACCGGCGTGACCACGGCGCTCAACGCCGTGAATCTGGGCACGGCAGCGGCCCCGAACTGGAACGGCGCCGCGAACATCATCGGTGTGCAGCGCCGCGATTTCTCCTACGATCAGGACTCGAAGTACTTCTCGGGCGGTTTCCGCTGGGACTTCGACCGGGTTCACATCGACTTCATGGGGTCGCACGCCAAGGCGCATACCGATTCTCAGACGAACCTGATCTCGCTGGGCACGAGCGTGTCGGGCATCGTGATCGACCGCAACAACGCGCAGGGTATCCCGGTCTTCCAGTTCCCGTCGAACTTCGACCCTTCCGATCCGGGCGCCTATTCCGACTTCACGCGCACGGGCGCCAATGGCCAGGTGCTTCCGGTCTACGGCCCGACCGTGCAATACCGTCCTGCCGAATATAACAACACCGAAGACCAGTTGAAGCTGGACCTGGACTGGGAGATCGATCACCCGATCATCAGCAAGTTCGAATTCGGTGCCCAGGCGCGTCGGCAGAAGTTCCTGAACTACCTGGGCGGCGGCTCGATCCTGATCGATCCGGCCACCATGACCTACCAGTCAAGCGCCAACGTGTCCTACACCACGACGATCCAGAACAATCCGGCCGTAGCGCGCAACGGCAACACTTATTTCATCACGCCGGCGCAGTACGGCTCGCTGATCTCGTCGATTGGCGGGGTGACGGGCGGCGCGCCGCTCTACACCGGCCTCAAGAACGCGCCTTCGGGCATTCCCAGCCGCCTGGCCTTCCCCAATTTCAATTCCGACGTGCTGTCGCAGATCTACGATCTCTCCGGTTTCGATCACGACCTCGTGCGCTTCGCAGACGGTTATCCGCAGATCCCGAGCGCCCAGATCACCGAGAAGGTGTTCTCGGGCTATGCGATGATGGATGTCGATACCGAGATCCTGGGCATGCGGCTCACCGGCAATGCCGGCCTGCGCTTCACCCATACCGAGGACAAGGGGCTTGGCACCAATATCAGCCGGGTGACGCGCTTCAACGCGACCGGCGGCACCGAAACCGTGGTCATCGCCGCGCAGCAGTTGTCGCTTTCCAACAGCTACACCGATTTCCTGCCGGCGTTCAACGCCAACCTCGAACTCCAGCCCAACCTCTACCTGCGCGCCAACTATGCCAAGAACCTGGCCCGGCCGAGGCCGCTCGATCTGGTGCCGAACATCAACTGCGTGGACGACCAGACCATCTCCGGCACCGACGACATCTGCACGGCCGGCAACCCGGAACTGAAGCCCTACCGCGCGGACCAGTGGGAACTGAACCTGGCCTGGTATCCCAATGCGGATACGATGCTGAGCCTGGGCTACTACAAGAAGTACGAATCGAGCTTCGTGATCGGCAACACCGTGCGCAACGGGGTGGACCTGTTCCAGGACGGCATCACGTACACGGTTCGCCAGCCGGTCAACGGCCAGGGCGCCCTGCTCGACGGTATTGAGGCGAGCGCGCAGACGGTGTTCACTTTCCTGCCCAAGCCGCTGGACGGCTTCGGCGCCTCGGGCAACTTTACTTATGCCCGCGCCATTCGCACCAACCTGACCAATGCCGCGACCAACGAGCCGCTCAAGGAATATCCGGGCCTTTCGTCCTACACTTACAATGCGAGCTTCTTCTACGACAAGGACTGGCTCAACTTCCGCATGAGCTACAACTATCGCTCGAAGTGGCTGGATAACGCGCTCGATGCCGCCAATGGCAACAACCCGATCTACCGCAAGGGCGAAGGCTACCTCGACGGCAAGATCACGTTGCGCTTCCCGAAGTATCACTTCGACGTCTTCTTCGAGATGCAGAACATCACCAAGGAATATTCGAAGACCTATATCAACAAGGACATGCCGGTGGAGCTGTACTACCCCGGCCAGCGTATCTTCGTGGGTATGCAGGCCAAGCTCTGAACCGGTTGCAGGCCCGGTTGCAGGCCCGGTTGCAGGGGAGAGCGGGAACTCTCCCCTTCATCCTGCCGTGCCGCTCGCCACGGGACCCGGCGAACGGCGCGGCAGGAAACGGACCCGGGCAGATGCAGCGCCCTCCAGCCGCATCTGCCCGGGTCTTCACGTTTGCGACCAGCCAAAGGCCCCTGGAGCAGTGATCCTCTAGAACCCGGTGCGCAGGCCGAACACCACGTTGCGTCCGCGCAAGGGCGAGGCGTCCTTCACGAAGGAAGCATGGTTGAGCGCGAAGGAATTCGTGAGGTTGCTGCCCCGCGCGAAGACTTCCGCCCAGCGCCCGGCACCGAGGCCCAGCTTGTAGGCAAGGGTGAGGTTCAGCATGTCGTAGCCGGGGCTTTCGGTCTCGAAGTCGGCGATGCGGTCCTGCTTGAACGTGCGGTAGTATTCGGCATTGGCGGTGAAGGGGCCGGTCGCGGCGTCCACCCGCGTGCCGAGGCGGCCGGGCGGGATGCGCGGCAGGTTGCCGCGATCGTCCGTCAGCTTGGCGCGGACATAGTCGCCGAACACGGCCACGCCCACCTCGGGCATGACCTGGTGCCGCACTTCGCCGTCGACGCCGGTGAAGGTGGCATCGGCCGCGACATAGTGGATCAGGCGGAAGTCCTCATACTGGTCGAGGGTCTGGCCGTAGATGTAGTTGTCCACCTTCTGATGGTAGGCGCCCAGGGTGAAGGTGGTGGCGCCGCTGGTCTTGCGGAAAGTCAGGTTGATCGACTTGCCCGTTTCCAAGCGGTTTTCGGTGGAGGCCATGCCGTTGAAGGTGCGGCCGGTGACCATGCCGATCTCATAAGTGTTCGACGCGAAGTGCGGACCGAAGGCATAAAGCTCCTGCACGTTCGGCGCGCGCTGCGAGCGGGCGAGCGACAGCGCCAGCGAGTAGCCCTCCGTCACCTTCCAAAGCGCCGATGCCGAAACCGAGAAGGGATCGTGCGCAGTGGCCGGCATGAAGGCGGATAGCGCGGTTTGCGGGCGGATGCGCTGCCATTCCTGGCGCAGGGCCGCCTCGATGCGGACCGGGCCGAAGTCGCGGCTTTCGTGCAGGAACAGCGCGGTGTTGTCGATGTCGAACGGGGTATAGGTCTTGACGTCGTTCTCGGTCACGGCGTGGATGCCGCTGAAAGTGCTGTCCGCGTGCTGGACGCCGAAGACGCCGCGGAAGCCCGCCAGCGGCTTGTGAGTCAGTTCGAAGCGGAGGTCGAAGGCCTTGTTGCGATAAGTCGTGGCGATCTCGTCGTGCTCGATCTCGTCATGGCGGTAGGTCGTGTGGGCCATGCGGACGCGGACGCGTTCGAAACCGGGCAGCGGATCGCGATAGTCGCTGCGAATGTCGAAGCGCTCGCTGCGCAGCTTGACGAAGATGCTTTCGTCCTCGTGGTCATGATCGTGGCCGTCGTCGTGGTCATGGCCCTCTTCGTCATGCCCCTCTTCCGCATGATCGTGCGACCCGCAGTGGAGGCTGATGCCGTGGGTGTGGCAGCCTTCGTATTCGTGGCTGTGGCCCGGCAAGCCGTATTCGCTGCGCACGCGCGTATAACTGGCGCCGAGATAGCCGTCGGGACCGATCCAGGCGCCGCCCGCCGTGAACGTGGAGCTTTCGCTCCAGGATCCGGGCACGCGGCTTTCGCCGAAGGTGCGCGGCACCCGGTAGTCGTCGGTCTCGCGGTGAGCGCCTTCGACGCGCAGGGCCAGCGAGCCGGTTCCCACGGTCACGCCGCCGACGGCCGAGCGCTCGTCGTCGCCCGTGCCCAGCCGCGCTTCGGCAGAGCCGGTGAAGCCGCCCACCGGCACTTCGGTCGGGATCTTGGTATCCAGCAGGTTCACGGCCCCGCCGATCGCACCGCCGCCGTAGAGCAGGGCCGATGGGCCGCGCAGCACTTCGATGCCGCGCAGGAGCAGCGGCTCGCCGGTAATGGCGTGGTCGGCCGAGATGCCCGAAGCGTCCTGCACATTGGTGCTGTCCGAAAGGACCTGCACGCGCGGCGAGGTCTGCCCGCGGATGACCGGACGGCTGGCGCCGCCGCCGAAGTTGTCGAAGTGGATGCCGGGCTGGCCTGCCAGCGTCTCGCCCAGCGTGCCCTGGCGGCGGTGGGCGAGTTCGTCGCCGGTCAGCGTGATCACCGGTGTCGCTGTTTCGTCGGCGCTTTCCTGCAGCGGGGCGGAAGTGACCAGGATCTCACGCGGGGCGGAAGGCGCCGCTTCCTCGGCAAAGGCGGCGGCGGGAACCAGCGCAAGAAGCGAGACGGCGGATCGGTGCAGAATGCGAACGGACAAGAAAAAACCCCCTGGGATCGGCTAGGAGGCTTCGTCTAATGTGATGTAATAACATTACTCAATACGCGATCGAGCGTGTTATCAATATGTTACAAATGAGACATCTTGCAGTGACGCCGGTTCGCGGAACTCAGCCGGCGCTGCTGGCCTCGTCGTCATCCCTGGCCGTGGCGAGTTCGGTGGCCGAACCGGTGCCGCTGCTGCCATAGATGAAGCCGAAGGTGGGGTTCTCACGCGAACCGAGGGCGTGGCTGGGGCCGTACCAGACGCGCACGTTGCTCCAGTCGCCCGCCTCGGAAACGTCCTCGGCCAGCGCGCTGTGTTCGATCACGCCGGGGCCGGACCAGTTGGCATGATCGAGCAGGACATGGCGGGCGTCCACGACTTCGCGGATCATCGCGACATGCCCATAAGGCATGGCCGAAGTGGACTTGAACACGAGGACGGAGCCGGTCTGCGGCAAGTGGCCGCGCTTGTAGCTGCCCTGGGCCTGTTCCCACCAGGTGGCCGCATTGCCATGGATGCCGATCCCCGACTGCGCGCGGGCATAAGGCACGCATTGCAGGTGCTGCGCCAGAGCCGGGCTGGCAAAGGCTTGAGCGGCAAGGGAAAGGAGGGCGGCAGCGACCAGGGAGACCTTCTTCATGAGGGGACGTTATAACGTCTCTGATTTTGGAAGGTAGCCCGGCCCCGGCGAGATGATCGCACGGGGCGCACCGTTCGTCGCTCTGCGGGGAACCGAATCGGTGGAGCAGCGCTTAGCGGCTCGGGTTCGAATCGATAACCAGCACCAGGGGGGTTTCACCGGAGTCTGCGATGGGCGGTGACCGGTGCAGGATGGACGGTTGCTCGCGCAGCAGCCTGCCTTTGAACACGCCCACTTCTCCCGCTTTCAGCGCATGGATGCGTTCATGGTCCACGCGTTTCCACTGCGTGCCGACCCCGCGATAAGTGGTGATCGTGCGGAGCGTGACATAGTCGGCGTGGAACTTGCGGCAGGCGTCGGTCTCGACCACTTCGAGGCGGATCGTCACCCCCTGCTTTCCGGCCACCCGGGCGTGGAGGCGGGCCAGCAGCGCCACATCGGCCAGCAGGGCCGGGCAGGGCGCATGGCCGCTTTCGATCAGGCGCGGGGCGAGCGCCGCCGCGGCCTGGTCCGCAAGGCACGTCAGCAGCAGGTCGTCGGCACGGTCGAGATCGAGCGTCTCAACTTCTTGCGCCAAGGAGGTGCCCAGCGCACGGGTCCAGATTGCCAGGTCCACGTCGCCGCACGCGATGTCGTGAAGCGCCTCGGCGTCCGGTCCCACGGACAGGGCCGTGGATGCGTCCGGGCGCTCCCGTTCTTCCTTCATGGCAGTTTTTTTCACGGCAGGCCCTTTTCAACGGAGATCGCATCGCCAAATAGCAGTCAGAATGTAATGTTGTATCATCACTTGATCAAGCAGGAGCCGAATTCGATGAGCGAGCGTTGCGAAAGCCGGGACCATGTCCGGGGGCGGTTCCTGGCGGACATTGTGGAATCGACGGCGATCTCGGCCTCGACGCTCTGCATGATCCACTGCCTGGCGCTGCCGCTCTTGCTGTTCCTGCTGCCGGGGCTGCTGGGCGCGTTCTTCCAGTCCGAACTGTTCCATATTGCCGCGCTGGGGCTGGTGGCCCCGGCGGCGCTGGCAGCTTTCCTGCTGGGCTATCGCCGGCACGGCGCTGCTGGGCCGGCGATCCTGGGCGTGGGCGGGATCGCCTGTCTCGTGCTGGCGATCCTGAACAGCGACCATGCCCTTCTGGGTGAGACGGCGCTGACGGTGATCGGCAGCCTGCTGCTGGTCGCGGGCCATGGCTGGAACTGGCGCAAGCGGGTCGTCTGAGTGCAGCGCTATCTTCAGACGCAAAAAGTAGGCCCCGCGGGTCCTACACCCGACGGGGCCAGTTTATGGGTCGCTTTCTGCAAGCGCCGGCCGGTCAGATCCCCCGATCCCCGCAACTTCGTTGGAAGTTGCCGCCCCCGGCGCCCATGCACACGTCATACAACGAAACGCGTGATTCTATGATGATGCAAATTGCTGCAAATTGCGGAAGAGCGCTGAATTGCATCAGAAAGTCAGAACGATAGGGGCATGGCATCCCTGCCGAGCGTGCGCATGAACACAGATCGAAAACCCGGCCTTTCAAGGCATTCCGCCTGACCCGATTTTCCTCTCAGGGAAGGGCCTGCCTGGGCACTGGCGGCACCAGTTGCTTCAGCAGGTCCATGACCTCGCGGTCGTCCTTCCACCCCGCTTCGATCCGGCGGGTGACCGGGCGCGAGTACCAGTGCTCGCCCAGCATGACGGCCTCGTGCATCAATTCCACCAGTTGCTCACGGTCTTTCATCGACGCGGCGTAGAAGGCCGGTGTCTGGCGAATGCGCCGTCCGCCCTGCGCGATTTCGGAAAGGGCATCGGCAATCATCAGGCGGTGGGCATGGGCGGGATCGTCGGCGACCGCGCGGGTCATCCGGGCGGAGAGTCGTTCGGTGGCGGGATCGTGGCGCAGGCGGGCGAAGTCCGCGAATTCCCGCGCGAAGCCGTGGATGTCGCCCTGGCCAAGATAGATCCACGATAGGCAGCTGCTGACCGTGGCGTCCTGCGGATAGGTGCGCTTGAGATCGAGCAGAGCGGCCAGCGCCTGCGCATCATGGCCGGCCTGCCATCTGGCCCAGGCGTGCTCCACCGCGATCGGCTGGGATCCGGGCAGGAGCGCCACGGCGCGCTGGTAATAGCGCTCCGCCCGGTTGCTCTCGCCAAGGTCGGAAAGGATGTTGGCCAGCCAGAAGTACGTCAGCCCGTCGTTGTCGTCGTCATGCAGGGCGTCGGCGAAGGCCTTGAGCGCGGCGGCGGGGTCGTTGTCCCACCAGTAGTCGATGAACCCCTCGGCGCGGTGTGCGCTGGCAAGGCCCGAATCGAGTTCGAGCGCCTTGGCCGCGGCGATCCTGGCCTTGCCGAAGGCTTCCGCGTCGCTGACATCGCCATATTCACGGTAGATCAGCCAGGTTTCGGCCAGTCCGGCGCGCGCGGGGGCATAGCCCGGCTCGCGGGCGATCACCGCGCCGTAGAGCTGGATCGCCGCCTCCAGGTCCTTGGGGCGGCGATGGGCCCAGGCGTCCCGCGCAGCGATGAAGTCGCGCGCGGCCGCCGGATCGCGGGGAAGCTGTTCATGCCGGTTCTTCGGCCAGGCCAGCAGTCCCGCCGCCAGCAGAAGCGGCAGCGCAATCGCCAGCGCCACGGGCCAGGACCAGCGCTTGCGGGCCGGAACGGACGCGGCGAGAGGCAGGGGCGGCAGGGGTAGGGATGTCGATGCGGGCGGGGATGGCGCGGCTTCGGCGGCAGGTCCGGCAGCGCCTTCTTCCACGCCGGGATTGCGGCTTTCCCATTCCGCCAGTTCGTGCCGATAGGCGAAGACGGTTTTCTGCTTGCCACCGGGAAGCTGGTGGATCGGCAGTCCCCGTTCGCGCGCCCACCGCGCGACCGTGGTGCGGTCCCTGCCGAAATAGGCCGCTATCGCTTTCCAGCCATCCAACCGGCGTTCGTCTGAAGTCATGCAGTTTCGCGACCCTGTGCCTGGCGCCAGCCTAGCTACTCAGGGCGAGGCGCTCAAGCCGGCACGCAAGCGAGGCGAATCGGGCAGGCAGGGCGAAATGGCGGCTTTCCGGGCACGCGGGTCCCGCCGCGTCCCATTTCCGGACGGTTCCGTCAGCGTATCGCCTCGGCGCGGGCAATCAGCGCGTCGAGCGCCGTGCGGCCGTGGCGCAGTTCCTCGATGATCTTGCGCAGCTCCGCCACGGTGATCCGCGAGCCGCCTTCGCTGTCCACGGACTGGACCTCGACGATTCGGTGCAGGGCTTCGACGATGGCGAGGACGGGGTCCATCGGCAGGGTGGCATCGGCCAGCGGCACGGCGCGCACTTTGCCCAGGGCCAGGAAGGGGTCGATCGCGCCCGGTCCGAACTCCTGTTCGATTCGCGCGAGAATCAGCGGATCGAGGCTCGTCGCCCGGCCGCGCGCATTGCGGATCGTCCCGGTGGAGCAGCCCAGTCGGGTAGCCAGCTGGGCGTCGGACAAATCCCCGTTCTTCTGGAGGTTACGGATGATCGAAGCGACCGCCAGGCGGTAGTCCTCACTCGAAAGTCTAGCGGATCGGCCTGTCGTCATGGTGTATGAACCTTTCACGTCTTTCGATGCGGGGACAAGAGCTTGTGGCGAAGGAGGCGAATCTGGCCAAGACTTTGTCGACGGAATCGCTATATGGCACCGAGGATATGAAGTTCAGCCGTCGCAATCTGATCGTTGCAGCCACCGCGTTCGCAGCGACATCGTCCTCTGCAGCCCGCGCCATCTCGTCCGCATTGCCGGAGCGGGGGCGTGGTGCTTCGCTTGTCCTCCCCAACGTTGGGTCCAAGACCGGGCCGAACGCGGGCTCGATCGCGCCGGTGTCCCCGGCAGCCTTGCCGCCGGTGCCCGCGCCGTTCCAGCCCGAGGGTATCCGCGCCGAGCTGTTCGATGCGGCGATGAAGGCGCTGGACCGCCACGATCGGCGCGTGAAGCGCGACCGGATCGGCGTGGTGGATTTCTCGGCCTCGTCCTCGCAGCCGCGCTTCCATCTGGTGGACCTGGACAATCGCAAGATCACGTCGCTGCCCGTGGCCCACGGCAGCGGTTCCGATCCCGGCCATACCGGCTGGTTGCAGCGGTTCTCGAACCGTCCCGGCTCCAACGCCAGCAGCGAAGGCGCCTATCTCACCGCCGACTATTACTACGGCGGCCACGGCCGTTCGCAGCGGCTTGTCGGCCTGGACGATACCAACAGCAACGCGCTGGAACGGGCGATCGTCATTCACGGGGCCTGGTATGCGGAGCCGAACATGATCGGGGCCCATGGCAAGCTCGGCCGCAGCCAGGGTTGCCTCGCGGTGGGGGACAGCCTCCTGGGCCGCGCCTTCGACCACCTCGGCGAGGGCCGGATGATCTACGCGGCCAAGATGGCCTGACCGGCCCGTCGCTGCCTTGCGGCCGCCGAGAAATCCCGGCGGCGCGGCAGCTTCAGATCGTCACCAGCGCGCTCACCCGGTGCGAGAAGGGATGATTGGGCGTCGATCCCCGGCTGATCTGCGAGAACATGCCCTCGCCCAGATCGGCCAGCTTGGCTTCCACCAGCGGCAAGTCCTCGCCCCGCTTGACGTCGAGATGGACGTGGAGCTTGCCCTTGAATTCCAGCGTCACGTCGTCCGCCTCGGCGATCCGCTCGCGCAGGTCACCCAGGATGGCGGAAAGCTGTTCGTTCAATGACGGTCTGGACGAGCCGGTCCGGGGGTTCGTGGAATCGATCGAGTAAACCGTTGCGTCCTTCGGCATTCGTGGTCCCATGCTGATTGCTGCCAATGCGAGCATAACATTTCAGCGCCGATAAAGAACGTTCCGGCGAACCTTTCTGTGCATTTCTTTTGGAGTAGGGGACGGTTTTCCGCCGTTCCTGACGCTTCTCGCCCTGGTTTCATCGGCCGAGTCGGGGTGTTTTCGCGCTGAATTCAGACGAGATTTTCGCTGCGGCGCACCCCGCTGTGGCATCTTTGCCGCAATCGTGTGCCGCAATCGTTGGCGCTGTTATCACCGGAGCCCCGGTGCGACCCGGAGGGCATTCCGGCCTGCTTCTCAGGCCTGGGCCGTCTTGGCGCGACTGGCTGCCACGAAGGGAGCGGCGTCGTAATAGAACGGCTTGATCTCGCAGCACTTTCCGTCGCGAAAGCGGAAACGCTCGCAGATCTCGGCGGGCGGCAGGGCGGGATCGGCGAAGCGCAGCGACAGGATCGTCACGGCATAGTCCTTGCCCGCCGTGGTTTCGATCCGGTCGAGCGCGACCACGTCGCACAGGCCCATGACTTTGGCGTAGAGTTCGCGCAACCCGTTGCGGCCACGATATTCGCCGGCCATTGGCAGGCTGTCCGCCTCGTGAGCCACGAAATCCTCGGTGAGCATGGCCGATGCCGTGTCCCAGTCGCCCGCGCCGGTGGCGGCATAGAGGCGGTCGACGAAATCGATCATCTGTTCGGGACTCATGGTCATGGCAATGCTCCTCTTCCCGCGCTCTGCTTGTGGCCGGGACTGTGACAAAGGCCGGAATTTCCCGAACCTAGCGTTTCGACTAGCAGTCCCCGCGGCCGCGCGGCGTCTAAGCTGCGCGGATGGGAAAGGTCAGACAGATAGTCCTGGCGAGGCGGCCGCAAGGCGTGCCCGTGGGGGAGGATTTCCGGCTTACGGAAACCGAATTGGCACCGCCTGGACCGGGCGAGTTCCTGGTGGCGATGCGGGTGGGCTCGGTCGATCCCGCGATCCGGGGCTTCCTTGACGATCGGCCCAGCTACGTCGAGCCGGTGGCGCTGGGCGCACCGATCAAGGGCATGTCGCTGGGCGAGGTCGTGGCATCCCGGCACGCGGACTATCCGGTGGGCACTTTCGTGCGCGCTTTCGCGACCTGGTCTGACCACTACGTTCTTTCCGGCGAGGCCTGGGGGTTGGAAAAGGTCAACCGGCAGACCGACACCGAACTGCACCACTACATGGGCGCGCTTGGCCCGGTGGGGCTGACGGCATGGGTCGGCCTGTTCGCCGTGGGCGAGGCGAAGCCGGGCGAAACCGTGGTGGTCAGCGCCGCCGCGGGCGCGACCGGGTCCACCGTCGGCCAGATCGCCCGGGCGCGGGGCTGCAAGGTGATCGGCATCGTCGGCTCGCCCGAGAAGGCGCAAGTGATCCGCGACCTCGGCTTCGACGCCGCCATCGACTATCGCGCCACGCCGGACATCGCCGCCGAAATCGCCAGGGCCGCGCCCGAGGGCGTGGACGTCTATTTCGACAATGTCGGCGGCGAAGTGCTGGAGGCGGTCCTGCCGCTGATGCGCCTTCATGGCCGCGTCGCTGTCTGCGGCATGGTCGGCCAATACAACGATGCCGACCATCCCCACGGCGTGCGCACGCTCTGGCAGCTCGTGGTCAACCGCATCCGCATGCAGGGCTTCAGCACTTACGATTACCCGCAGGTGCTGGGGCAGGCGCAGGCCGAGCTGGACGCCTGGGTGGCGGAAGGCAAGCTGAAGCCGCTCGCCAATGTGCGCGACGGGTTCGAGACGCTCCCCCAGGCCTTCATCGACCTGATGTCGGGCCGCACCATAGGAAAGACTCTTGTCCGGATCTGAGACCATGAGCGAAACCTGGCATCCCCTGCTTGCCGAGGCCGATTTCCCCGAAGAAGGCAAGCTGGCGGCGCGCGTGGCCGGGTGGAGCGTGCTGGTGCTGCGCACCGAGGAAGGCTTCAATGCCGTCAACGATCGCTGCACCCACCAGGCGGCGCTGCTCTCCGGCGGGAAAGTGCGGCGCGGCGCGATCATGTGCCCGCTCCACGGCGCGCGGTTCGAGGCGGCGACAGGCCGCTGCATCGGCGGTGCCTATGCGGACTTGCGAAGGTTCGAGTTGCGGATCGCGGACGGCATGATCGCGGTGGCCGTGCCCGATACCCCGCCCGGCCCCGACGAGCGCCCGGTGGAAACCTGAAAAGCGCCGGTGCCGCCACGATGTGCCCGGCAGGCATGGGGGGACCGATTTGCGAGAACCAGAACAGGAGACGACGATGCCCTACACCGGACCGTTCGAGGACCGCCTCGCCATTCGCGAGCTGCTGGAGACTTATGCCGATGCGGTGACGCGCCGCGATGCGGAGGATTGGGGCGCGACCTGGGCCGAGGATGCCGAATGGTCGCTGCCGGACTATCCCGAACTGGGCACGACGCGGGGCCGCCCGGCCATCGTCGCCATGTGGACCGAGGCGATGAAGGCCTATCCCGGCATCCTGTTCCAGGCCTGGCCCGGCTCCATCGAAGTCTCCGGCGCCAGCGCGACGATGCGCAGCTACACGGCGGAAGTCTATGACCACGACGGCGTGACCAAGCGCGACCGGGGCGTCTACGAGGACCGCTGCGTGAAAGTGGACGGGCGCTGGCTGTTCAGCAGCCGCTCTTTCCGCAATGTCCACCGCCAGCATGGGCCGAAGGGCTGCTGAGAAGGGCAGGGCTGCCATGACGATCCTTGGGCCGATACTGGCGTCGGCCCCGGCTGCGGATTGCGCCAAATCCGGAATCGACGCCGCGCATCCAAGCGCGTAGAGCGCAGGCATGACCTCGCAGATAACGATCCGCCGCCCCGACGACTGGCATGTGCATCTCCGCGATGGCGAGATGCTGGAAGCCGTCGTCGGCTATACCGCGCGCCAGTTCGCGCGCGCCATCGTGATGCCCAACCTCACGCCGCCGGTCATCACCGTCGCTGCGGCAGAGGCCTATCGCGGGCGCATCCTGGATGCGCTGCCTGCCGGTGCGGACTTCACGCCGCTGATGGTCTGCTATCTCACCGATGACGCCGATCCGGCCGAAATCGCCCGCGGCTACGAGCAGGGCGTGTTCGCCGCCTGCAAGCTCTACCCCGCCCATGCTACCACCAATTCCGCTCACGGCGTCACCGATATCCGCAAGCTCACTGGCCTGCTGGAAACCATGCAGCGGATCGGCATGCCGCTGCTGATCCATGGTGAAGTGACGGACCGCGATATCGACATCTTCGACCGCGAGGCCGTGTTCATCGAGCGCGTGCTGACGCCGCTGGTGCGCGACTTCCCGGCGCTGAAGATCGTGCTGGAACACATCACCACGGCCGAGGCGGCCGAGTTCGTGGCCGGCAGCGGGCCGCAGATCGGCGCGACGATCACGCCGCAGCACCTCATCATCAACCGCAACGCCATCTTCGACGGCGGCATTCGCCCCCATGCCTATTGCCTGCCCGTGGCCAAGCGCGAACGGCACCGGCTGGCGGTGCGCAAGGCGGCGGTCTCGGGTTCGCCCAAGTTCTTCCTGGGCACTGACAGCGCGCCGCACGGCATCGGCCGCAAGGAAGCCGCCTGCGGCTGCGCGGGCATCTTCAACGCGCCCTATGCGATGGAAAGCTACGCGCAAGTCTTCGACGAGGAAGGCGTGCTGGACCGGCTGGAAGGCTTCGCGTCCGAGCATGGCCCGAACTTCTACGGCCTGCCCCTGAACGAAGGCACGGTGACGCTGAAGCGCGAGGACGTGACCGTGGAGGACGTGGTGACTCACGGCGACATCCGCGTCGTGCCCTTCCACGCGGGCGAGACCATGCGCTGGCGCTTCGTCGGCTGAGCGCCTGGCTCCGCCTTGTGCACTGCGCCACGGCGCACGGCGGAAGCGGATAGGAAAAGGCCCGGCCTCCTTGCGGAGGACCGGGCCTTTTCCTTGCGCGGGGTTCAGAACTTCTTGGTGACTTCGACCATGACCGTGCGCGGCAGGGTGCCGAAGCCGAGCTGGTCGGCCTTCACCCCTGCTGGCGTGCCGGTGCCGCTGCCGGTGGAAGGACCGTCGACCACGCCGGTGACGTAGAAGCGGTTGGTGAGGTTCTTGCCGATCACGGCCAGCTGCCAGTTGTCGTCTTCGGCCCCGAAGCGGATGCCCGCATCGAGCGTGACGTATTTGCCCTGCTTCGAAAGCGGATTGCCGAAGGCCGAGGCATAGTAGCTGTCCGAGTACTTGGCATCGACGTTCATGCCCAGCTTCATCGCCGAGCCGACCGCCATCTCGTAGTTGATGCCCAGGTTGCCGGTCCAGCGCGGTGCGACGGAGAGCGACTTGCCGCCGAGGTCCTGGCGGCTGTTGCCCGCCAGGTTGCAGCCTTCCGCCGGGGTCTGGCCGGCGTAGCAGGGGGCCAGAGGGAAGTCGGTGTAGCGGGCCTTGTCGTAGTTGATGGAGCCGTGCAGGTCGAGCCCGGGCACGCCATTGGGCGCGAACTGGAATTCGGCTTCCACGCCCTTGGTCCGCGCATCGGCGGTCAGCGTCTGGAAGGCGAAGATCGGCGAGTTGAAGAAGTCCACCTGCAGGTTCTTGTACTTGTAGTTGAAGGCTGTGACGTTGAAGCGCAGCTGGCGGTCCAGCAGGGTGGACTTGAAGCCCAGCTCGTAGCCCTGCGCCTTCTCGGGGTCGAACGTCAGGTCGGCGTTGGGATCGGTCGACAGCTTCGAATTGATGCCGCCGTTGGAGAACCCGCCCGACTTGTAGGCGGTCTTGTACGCCGCATAGACCATCAGGTCGTCGGTCGGCTTCCAGGTCAGCGTCGCTTCCGGGGACCAGTTGGTGAAATGCTGGCGCGCGGTCACTTCGCCCAGCCCGTCGGGGTCGTTCCGGTCGCGGAAGATGCCGGTCAGCAGGGGGTTGTTGTAAGGCTGGGTGAAGAAGCTGTTCTTGGTCTCGTCCGAATAGCGCACGCCGCCGGCCAGTTCGAGGGTGGGCACGATCTTGTAGGTGAGCTGGCCGAATACGGCCATGGTCTCGCCCTTGGTGAAGCTGCTCTTGGCGCTGGCGACATATTCGAGACCGGCCGGCGCGGCCGAGTTGGAGACGCCGCCGGTCATCACGTATTGCTCGAAATCGCGCTTGGTCTTCTGGTAGAGCATGCCCAGCATCATGTTGAACGGCCCGTCGAACTGCGTAAGGGCGCGGAATTCCTGGCTGAAGGCCTTCCACGAGGAGTTCTCGGTCGCCCAGGTGCTGCCCGGGCCGGTGCCGCTGTTGCTGGACTGGAAGTCGCAGGCGCAGGTCCAGCGGTTGTTGTTCCACTGGTAGTTGGTGACGGAGGAGAGCTGCAGCAGGTCGGCGTCATACGTCACGTTGAGCGTGCCGCCTGCCGAACGGTAGCGGTTGTAGAGCTGGCCGTCCTTCTTGGCGAAAGGATAGGTGGCGGCGACGTCGGCCGGCATGTTGTTCTGGTGCGTGACGAAATCCTTGCCGCAGGGATAGCCGTTGAGCTGCGAGGTCTGCCCGTTGCCGCAGGCATAGGCCACGTAGTTCCACGAGGAATTGTTGACCTCGTTGAAGTCCACCGTGCCCTTGAGGCTGACGGTCAGGCGGCTTGTCGGTTCCCATTTCAGAGTGCCGCGGGCCAGGAATTCCTCCTCGCCCGGCGCCTTGTGCGCGGCCGGCGTGGCCATATGCGAGGTGGGATTGCCATTGCCGCCTGCCAGGATGCTGACGGCATCGACGTCGGTGAAGGTGACGTCTTCGGCGACGTTGCGATAGTAGCCGCCGTCCATCTTGGAATAGCGCGCAGCCAGGCGAATGCCGAGAGTTTCGGTCAGCGGCATCGAGGCATAGCCTTCGACGCGGTATTGCTGGCTGCGGAATTCGTAGCCGCCCTTGATCTGGAACTCGGGCGTGGGGGTGGGATCGGCGGTGGTGATCGAGATCACGCCGGCCGTGGCGTTCTTGCCGAAGAACAGCGCCTGCGGGCCTTTCAGCACTTCCACGCGGGCGAGATCGAAGAAGCCCTCCTGGATCACGCGGCCCTGCCCGTAATAGGCGCCGTCGACGACGACTGCGACCGATTGCTCGATGCCAATGGAGGTCGAGGACGAGCCGATGCCGCGCAAGGTGAGCTGCGCGCCCGAGCCGTTGGACGCACGCCCGACGTTGAACTGCGGCGCGATGGCGGCGATCTTCTCCACGCTGGTGATATCGCGCGAGGCGATCTGTTCGGCGGAGATCGCGGTGACGGCCACCGGCACGTCTTGCGCGGTTTCCTGTCGCTTGCGCGCGGTGACGATGATGTCGTGGATGCCGCCTGTCGCCACGGGGCTGCCGGTGGTCGACTCGCCCTGCGTTGCCGGGGGCGCGGCGCTCGGCGTCGATGGGGCTGTATCCTGCGCGGCGGCGGGCAGCGCCATGAGCGTCATGGTCAGCGTCGTCGACGTGAGCAGGATCGATTTCGAGAATCGCATTTCAGGACCTCCCACATGTTCTTCTTGTCCTGCCTTGGTAGGCCCGGCGGCGCGCGCGGCGGCCTGTGCAAACGGATAGTCCTATCAATTTGCACAGGTGGCGGGCCGGGGCGGCGCGGGCGACGGTGGCGGTTCGGCCCGCGCGGCCCATGGAGAGGCACCTTGACCGGCAATCGTTTCTGGCGGCTCGACCGTCATCCCGAAGGCAATAGGGATTTCGCCCGTTTCCTGACCCTGTGCGAGGAAGCCCCGGCGCCGCTGGCACCCGGCGAAGTGCGCATTGCCACCGCGTGGCTGTCCATGGACGCGGGCACCCGCATGTGGATGAGCCCGCGTACAGACGGCTATCAGCCGCCCTTGCCGCTGGGCGCCAGGATGGTGGGCCTGGTGCTCGGCCGGGTCAGCGAGACGCGCGATCCTGCCTTTCCGGTCGGCACCCTGGTGCGCGGCTTCGGGCAATGGGCGGAACAGGCGGTGGTCGTGCCTGCGCTCGCCGGGCTGGAAGCGGTGGACGAGGGGCTGGCCGATCCGCGGCAGCACTTCGGCGCGCTGGGGATGAACGCCTGGACGGCCTATGTCGGCGTGAAGGAAGTGGCGGCGGTGCGCCCCGGCGAATGGCTTGCCGTTTCCGCCGCGGCCGGGGCCACCGGCAGCCTGGCCTGCCAGGTCGGCCGCAATCTCGGTGCGAAAGTGGTGGGCATCGCCGGCGGCGCCGAGAAATGCCGCTGGCTGGTCGAGGACCTGGGCGTCGATATGGCCATCGACTATCGCGGCGAAGACGTGGCGGCGCGGCTTGCCACGATCGACGGCGGGATCGGCGCTTTCTTCGACAATGTCGGTGGGCCGATCCTCGATGCGGTGCTGCCCAATATGGCGCACTACGGGCGGGTGGCGATCTGCGGCATGGTGGCGGGCTATGACGGCGATGCGCCGATGCCCGGGCCGGCGCGCTTCGACCAGATCCTGATGCGGCGCCTGCGGGTCGAGGGGTTCTTCATTCCCGACTTCCTGGAGCGCGGCGCCGAGTTCCTGCCGGTGCTGCGCGGGTGGCTCGATGCCGGGAAGCTGGCGATGCGTTTCGACGAGACGGCGGGGATCGAGAACGTGCTCACCGCCTACGAGCGGATGCTGACCGGGAGGAACATCGGCAAAGTGGTGGTGAAAGTGGCCTGAATGCGGAATGGGCGTTCATGGAAACGTCGCCCCGGATCCGATCCGGGGCGACGCGATCCACACTCGTCCTTTCCCGACCGCGCCGGTCACATCGCGGTGACGCCCCCGTCCACCACGAATTCGCCGCCGGTGATGTAATTGGCTTCGTCGCTGGCGAGGAACAGGATCATGTTGGCGATGTCCACCGGCGCGCCCATGCGCTTCATCGGGATCGAGGCGACGATCTCCTTGAAGCCTTCCGGGTTGTCGCTGCGGGCGACGTCCTGCATGGCCGTCTCGATCATGCCGGGGTGGACCGAGTTGCAGCGGATGCCCTCGGCCGCGCATTCCATCGCCACCACCTTGGAGAAGATCCGCACCCCGCCCTTGGCCGCGCCATAGGCTCCGCACATCGGCACGCCCACGAGGCCGCCGATGGAAGAGAGGTTGACGATCGATCCCCCGCCGCCGGTCTTGCGCATCAGCTCCACGGCCCGGCGGGTGCCCAGGAATACGCTGTCGAGATTGACCTTGTTCTGCTTCTCCCAGTCGGCCAGCGACAGCGCGGTCAGCGGCTTGAGCACGGCGATGCCGGCATTGTTCACCAGCACGTCGAGCCGTCCGTGGCCTTTCTCGATGGCCTGGAACAGGTCTTCCCATCCCGCTTCGCTGGTCACGTCCTGCGCCAGCGCCTCGGCCTGGCCGCCGGCCTCGCGCAGGGCCGCCGCGACGCTCTCGGCGCCGCCCGCGTCAAGGTCGGTTACATAGACGAAGGCCCCTTCTTCCGCGAAGCGCCGCGCGGTGGCGGCGCCCAGGCCGCGTTCGTTCCCGGCGCCGGTAACCAGCGTGATCTTGCCTTCCAGACGACCCATGCTTTCGATCCTTCCAAATTGCCTGCCGCTCCTGAACCAGGAGCTAGAATTTCACGCCGACCGTGGCGCCGTATGTCCGCGGTTCCAGCGCCATGCCGAACGAGAACAGCCCGGCGACGGTGAAGGCGTGAGTGGTGGTCTTCTCGTTGAGGAGGTTGCGGCCGAACACGCGGAAGTAGGCTTCCTTGTCGCCGATATCGAAGTTGAAGGTCAGGCTGCTGTCGACCAGATCCTGCGTGGTGGTGCGCACGCGCGGGTCGTTGCCATTGACCACGACGCTGGTGACCGTGCCGGCGCTGTCCGTCGCCAGGGTGAGCGGCCCGAGCGAGATCTGCTCGTCATAGGGGCTGATATGGCGCCAGCCCGCCGTGGCGACGATCTTGCCGAAGCTGGTGGGCACCGAATAGTCGGCATTGACCGAGCCGGTGAACTTGGGGGCGTAGATCAGCCTGTTGGCGGAATAGTCGAAGGGCACGATCAGCGCGCCGTTGATGCCATCGGTCACGAAGTTGCGGAAGTGGGACTTCATGTAGGCGGAGGAGGCGGTGATCGTCAGTTCGGGCGTGATGCGCAAGGTGGCATCCATCTCGATGCCCTTGATGATCGCGCCGCCCGGCACGTTGCCGGTGATCGTCTGGTTGCCCAGCGGGCCGCCCGGCACGGTCAGGTTCTGCTGCATGTCCTTGTAGTCGGAGATGTAGCCGGCGATGTTGACTTCCACCCGCTTGTCGAAGGCGGCAAGCTTGGCGCCGATTTCATAGGCATCCACCGTTTCGGGCTGGAACGGCGTGCCGGCGGTCTGCGCCGTCGCCGCGCGCGGGCTGAAGCCGCCCGAACGGTACCCGCGCGACCAGGAGGCATAGAGCATCACGTCGTCGTTCGGGCGATAGTCGACGCCGATCTTGGGCGTGAACTTGGTGAAGTTGGCATCGCCCGAGCCGATCAGCCCCGCCTGCGCGAAGCTGTTGGTCAGCTTCTTGTTGTCATGCGACCAGCGGCCGCCGAACGAGAGGCGCCACTTGTCGGCAAAGGCCCAGTTGAAGTCTCCGAAGAAGGCGTAGCTGGTGGTCTTGCCGACATTGGTCTGGGGATTCTGGTCGAATTCCATCGGCGGGATCGAGGGATCGAAGCCGAAGAAGCGCGTCCACTGGGTCAGGTCGTACTTCGAATGGAAGTAGTAGCCGCCCACCACATAGTCGAAGCCGGTGAAGAGATTGCCCGCCGCGCGCAGTTCCTGGCTCCACTGGGTATAGTGCTGGCGGCGGTCCACGTAGTAGAGATCGGTGGAGGAACCATCGAAGTCCTGGGTCTGGGCTTCCTTGCTGTGGCGCCAGCCGGTGATCGAGCTGAGCTTCACCGCGCCCAGGTCGTAATTCATCTGCAACGTGGCGTTGGGCGCACGGTACTTGCTCTTCGCGGGAAGCGTGAAGACGGTGTAGAGATCGCTGGTGTTGTTGCGGTTGCACTCGTTGGCCGGGATCAGTCCGCAGAACAGTTCGGTGCTGTTGGTGAGGTTGCTCACCACCGGCTCGAAGTCCTGCACCACGTTCTCGACGCTGAGCTGGGCGTCGAAACCGCTGCCGGTGGGCTGGAACAGCAGGCTGGCGCCGTAGCTGTCTCCCTTGCTGCCGCCCGCGCGGGTGTCGCGGATGGCGTTGTGGTAGAAGCCGTCGGATTCGTTGTGGAAGTACCAGCCCTTGATGCCCCAGGTCTCTCCGTCGCCGTAATTGACGATGGCCTTGGCCGCCCAGGTGTTCCAGCGGCCATAGGTGAATTCGGCCTTGACGCCGGGCTCCATGGTCGGCTTGGTGCGGGTGATGTTGATGACGCCGCCGATGGTGTTGGCGCCGAACAGCGTGCCTTGCGGGCCGCGCAGAACTTCGATCTGGGCAATGTCGAACGCGTCCTGGAGCTGGCCGGTGCTGGTGCCGATCGTCACCCCGTCCACCACCACGCCCACGGTGGGCGTCTGGGACTTTTCGATATCGGCGTAAGTCAGGCCGCGGATCGAGATATTGGCCGCTTGCGCGCCCGAATTCTGCTGGGTGATGAGCAGGCCCGGTGCCGCGCCCTGCAAGTCGCCGATGTTGACGGCCGCCTTGTTCTCCAGCATCGCGGCGTTGACCGCGGTAATGGCCACGGGCGTGGATTGCAGCGTTTCCGCGCGGCGGCGGGCGGTGACGATGATCTCGGTCGCGCCGATGGGAGATGGCTGCGCGGCGGCTTCCGAAGCGGGGGCAGGTGCCTCTCCCGGAATTTCGCTTTGCGCCTGTGCCGGAGATACGATGCAAGTGAGCGCGCTTGTCGACAATGCGACAAGCCACGCTCCGCGACGACGTGCGGATGCCATTGGTTTCCTCCCTCTCCCCGACTATTCGTGTAGCCGACTTTACTTGATCACTATGCTACGAATTCGAGAGATACCCGAACTGACCATTTGCACAGGTGCGGCGGGGCCAGTGAACGACAAGTCAAGGCAGGCTGGAGAGGAGAACCTTGTCATGACCGCCAACCGCCGTTTCCTGCTTGCGCGCCGCCCCCGGGGAGAACCCGCGGCGGAAGACTTCGCCCTTGTGGAAACAGCGGTGCCGGCGGCTCCGCCCGGCGGTATCCTGGTGCGCAACCACTACGCCTCGCTCGATCCCGCGCAGCGCGGGTGGATGGACGATGCGCCCAGCTACATGCCGCCGATCCCGCTGGGCGATGCGGTTCGCGCGACCACGGTGGGCGTGGTGCATGCCTCGGACAATCCAGAGTTCCGCGTGGGTCAATGGGTGATGGGGCTGAACGCACTGGAGGACTATTCGGTGGCGATGCCGGGCGGGTTCACCATGGCGATCGACGTCGCTGCGGTGGCCTCCCCCTCGAACTATCTCTCGGCGCTGGGCGCGGTGGGGCTGACGGCCTATTTCGGCCTGCTGGAAGTGGCCCAGCCGCGCGAAGGCGAGACGCTGCTGGTGTCCGGCGCGGCCGGAGCAGTGGGGTCCGCCGTGGGCCAGCTTGGCAAGATCGCCGGTTGCCGGGTGGTCGGCATCGCGGGCGGGGCGGAGAAGTGCCGCCGCCTGATCGAGGACTACGGCTTCGACGCCGCCGTGGACTACAAGGGCAAGGACCACGCAGCCCTCGTCGCCGCGATTGCCGAAGCGGCGCCGGACGGCGCCGATATCGTGTTCGAGAACGTGGGAGGGCCGGTGCTGGAGGCGGAAGTGTTCAACCTCGCGCTTCATGCGCGGATCGTGCTCTGCGGACTCATCAGCGAATACAACGCGCCGGAGAAGCTGGGCCTGCGCAATCTCTGGCAGGTGCTGACGCGGCGGGCGACGGTGCACGGCTTCCTGATCGCCGACTACGCCCACCGCTTTGCCGAGGGCGGCGCGCAGATGGCGCAGTGGCTGGCGGAAGGGCGGCTCCGCGCGGATGAGGACGTGCAGGAAGGGCTGGAGAACGCCTATGCCGCCTTCATGCGGCTGTTTTCCGGCGCGAATACCGGCAAGCTGGTGTTGCGGATCGCCTGAGCGCGGGCCTGCGAGCGGCCGATCAACCGAAGACCTCGTCGCTCCGCGCGCCACCGCGAAAAAAGACGGCGGACCTTGCGGTCCGCCGTCAGCTCCGTGCTTGGAGGGTAACGCCTAGAACTGCACGCGCTTGGTATAGCCGCCATCGACCACGACATTGGTGCCGGTGGTGTAGGACGAGGCTGCGCTGGCGAGGAAGACGATGGTGCGCGCCACTTCCTCCGGTCCGCCCCAGCGGCCCAGCGCGAAAGCGGCTTCGGTGGCCTGGTAAAGTTCGGGCATGGCCTGGCCGATGGCTTCCCAGTTGCCGCCGGGAAACTTGATCGGGCCGGGGGAGACGCAGTTCACGCGAATGCCCATCGGGCCGACCATCTGGCTGAGCTGACCGGAATAGGCGATCAGCGCCGCCTTCATCGCGTTGAAGGCCTGAGGCACGATGAACGTCTCGGTCCCGGCGGTGGAGGCCATGATGACGATGGCGCCGGCGCCCGATTTCTCCAGCCAGGGCTGCAGGGTCTCGCAGCCGAGCACGGTGCCCTTGATGTCGGCGGCGAAGCAGGCTTCCCAGTCTCCTGTCGCGCCAGAGCCGGAGGCGCTGGCGCCGGGCACGAACACGTCGCAGCCGCCCAGCTTTTCAGCGGCGGATTTCAGCCATTCGACGTAAGCGTCGTGGTCCAGCATGTCGAGCGCCTCACCGACCACGATGCCGCCGTGGCGGGCGAGCGACTCGACGGTTTCCGCCACTTGTTCGGCATTGCGCGAGAAGAATGCGATGTCGCAGCCCTCCTCCGCGAAGACTTCCAGCGCCGCACGGCCGATGCCGCGGCTGCCGCCGGTGAGAATGACCTTCTTGCCCTTCAGTCCAAGATCCATGGCTGCCTGTCCTCTGCCTTCGCGCGTTGTTCTGTGCGCCGGTTGTCGCCTCTCGAAGGGGCGGGGGCCACTCCTATTTTGGTCAGGAACGGCGCGCCGCCCGCCGTGCTAGCCCCATGGAACAACCGGGAGAGAACGATGGGACGACTGCAAGGCAAGCGCGCCGTGATTCTGGGCGCCAGCAGCCCGGACAACATGGGCCAGCACATCGCCCGGCGCTTCATCGCGGAAGGCGCGCGCGTGCTGGTTTCGGGCCGCAAGGAAGCGGTTCTGGCCGACTTCGCTGCGCGCAACCACTGCGAATGGGCCGCCTGCGATCTCACCGACGCGCAGAGCGTGGAGGGTCTGGCCGAGGCGGCCACCGCCAAGCTCGGCGGCATCGACATCGCCCTCAACGCCACCGGCTGGGGCCTGCTGAAGCCCTTCCTCGACACCACGCACGAGGATGTCATGGCGATGACCATGCTCCAGTACGTGGGGCCGTTCCACTTCTTCCAGTCGATGCTGCGCCGCATGGCGCGCAGCCGGGGCGGCGAGGGCGGCTCGATCATCCAGATCAGTTCCGCCACGGCAACGATCATGCTGGACGACCACGCCGCCTACATGGGCACCAAGGCGGGGACCGACCATGTGATCCGCTGCGTCGCCAACGAGTTCGGGCGCGAGGGGGTACGGGCGAACTCGATCTCGCCGGGTCTGACCGATACGCCGATGACCGCCGATGCCAAGCAGGTGCCCGGCCTGTTCGACGCGTTCCTTGCCGGCTATCCGCTCGGCCGCATCGGCACGTCCGACGACATCGCTGCCGCCGCCGTCTGGCTCGCCAGCGACGAGTGCTTCATGACCGGCGAGAATCTGCAGGTGAACGGCGGCCTGACCTTGCGGCGCAATCCGATGAAGAGCGAGATCGACGCGGCCGTGGCGGCAGCCATGGAAGGATAGGCCGGGCGCCGTTCCGCCCGGGTCAGGTCCCGGGCGGCGTTACCGTACGCACATCTTCGCCCGCACATCCTCACGCAGCAGGTCCTTGCGCACTTTGCCGGAGGCAGTGCGCGGGAAATCCTCGCGGAATTCGAAGCGCTCCGGGATCTTCTGCCGCGCCAGGCCGCTCCCCGCGACATGGGCGGCCAGATCCTCGGCCGAAATCAGGCCCTCCGCCGCGATCACGTAAGCGCAGACGCCTTCACCCAGCCGTGCATGCGGCATGGCGACGACGGCCGCCTCGCGCACCAGCGGATGGGCGTGGAGCACGTCCTCGATCTCCTTGGCGGAGATATTCTCGCCGCCGCGGATGATCAGGTCCTTCTTGCGGCCGGTCACCGTGATTGCCCCCTCGGCCGTGCGCACGCCGAGGTCGCCGGTGCGGAAGAAGCCGTCCGCGGTGATCGCCTCGCGCGTCTGGCCGGCGTCGGCATAGCCCAGCAACATGCCGGGCCCGCGCGCAAGGATTTCGCCCTCCTGGCCATCGGGCAGGGCGTGGTCCTCGTCATCGACGATGCGGACCTCGTAATCGACCACTTTGCCGTCGGTAATGGCGGCCAGGTGCTCGTCGCGCGGCCAGCCGAACGTCACCAGCGGCACTTCCGAGGCGCCGAAGACGCGGAAGGCGCGGCACTGGGCGAAGGCGGCGTTGGCAGCGGGGATGAGGTCGGCCGGAACCGCCGCGCCGCCGCAAGCGAAGAAGCGGAACGAGGGAAGCGGATTGCCCGATTCGCGTGCCGCCGCCGCCAGTTCGACCAGGAACGGGGTCGCCGCCACGGTGCCGACCAGCCGGTGCCGGTCGATCAGTGCCAGCGCCTCGCCGGCGTTCCAGCTTTCCATCAGCACCGTGCGCGTGCCGCAGACGAAAGGCGCTTCCAGTCCGTTGGCATAGCCGGAGACATGCGTGACGGGCGAGGGCATCAGCGCCGCCTCGCCGGACGCGAAGCCCCAGTGCGCGGCGCTTGTCCGCAGGATGCGGGCGATGGACACATGGCTATGCAGCACGCCCTTGGGCCTGCCGGTGGTGCCCGAGGTGTAGAGAACCATCTTCACGCCCAGCGGATCGACGGCGGGCCGGTCGAAGCGAGCGCCGCGCCCTTCCGCGACCAGCGCGCCATAGTCGTTTCCGCCGCTGCCGCGCACCGTGAAGACATGGCGCAAGTCCGGCAGATCGGCGGCGATGCGCGCGGCCATGGCGGCATAGTCGAACTTGCGGAAGGCCGCCGGCACGAACAGTGCGGCGGCGCGGCAGTCGGCCAGCATCTGCGTGACTTCATGGTCGCGGTAGATCGGCACGATCGGGTTGACGACCAGGCCCGACATCGCGGCGGCCAGGTTGATGACCATCGCTTCGCGCCAGTTCGGCACCTGGAAGGCCAGCACGTCGCCCGGCCGCAATCCGCGCGCATGGAGCGCGGCCGACAGTGCCTCGGCATCGGCCAGCGCCTGCGCGCGGGTGACGGCGACATCGCCGTCGATCAGGGCCACGAAATCGGGGTCCGCCTCGGCCAGCGCGGCGGCCTGCTGCGCGATCGTGCGTTCGTCCCAGACGCCGGTACCGGCATAGGCGGCAAGGTGCTGCGGCGGCGTTTCGAGCCACGCCCAGGGGCTGTCGTTCCTCTCCATCATCGCCGATGACTGCCCTTGCCGGTGGTCGCGGCCAACTGGCCAAAGTACCAAGCTTTCTGTTCGACCTATCACCTTGCGCAGCTTGCCGCCACTCGCGGCGGCGCACAGGATCGCAGTCGATAACGATGCGGGAGAGGACCGAGTGGACCGCGTGAAGCAGATTGGCGATGTCGCCGAAATCATGCTCGACTATGTCGAGAACAGGAAGACCTTCCAGACGGACCGGACGTTCAAGGTCCCCACCGCCAGCTATACCGACAGGGACCAGTTCAACGCCGAGATGGAGCTGGTGTTCAAGCGCGTGCCGCTGATGCTGGCTTTCACGGCGGAAATGCCGAATCCCGGCGATTACAAGGCGATGGAGGCCGTCGGCCTGCCGGTGCTGATCACCCGCGACAAGCAGGGGCAGGTGCGCGCCTTCCTCAACGTCTGTTCGCATCGCGGTGCGCCCGTGGCCGCGGACGGACACGGCAACTGCGCGCGCTTCACCTGCAAGTACCACGCCTGGACTTACGGGGCGGACGGCCGCCTGCTCGGCATTTCCGAGGCGAGCACTTTCGGCCAGGTCGACAAGGCCGAGATGGGCCTGCGCCAGCTTCCTTGCGAGGAGCGCAGCGGCATGATCTTCGTCTGCCTCACGCCCAATGCGCCGATGGACCTCGACAATCATTTCAGGGGTTTCCTGGAGGATTTCGACGCGCTGGACTTCGCGGACTGGACCTATCTGGGCAACCGCACCATCGAGGGCGCGAACTGGAAGATCGCCTTCGACGGCTATCTGGAGGGCTATCACTTCCAGTCGCTCCATCCCGAGACGATCTTCCCGCGCACGCCGTCCAACTGCACGCATTACGAGGGCTTCGGCCCGAACATCCGCATCGGCTTTCCCCAGCACTCGATCGCCGAGCAGCTGAAGGACGTGCCGCGCGCGGAATGGGGCAACAAGGAGAACTATGGCTACGATTTCGTGCGCATCTTCTTCCCCAATGTCTCGATCTTCATCGCGCCGGAGATCACCCAGGTCGCCCAGCTTTTCCCGGGGCCGACGCCGGACCGCAACCGCACGGTGCTGAACTACCTGCGCCGCGATCCCATCCGCGACGAGGCCGACCGCGAGGGCGTGGAAGCGGCCATGAACTTCTTCCGCGATGTGACCTATCAGGAAGACTACGTGATCGGGCTGGAGATCCAGAAGGGCCTGGAATCCGGCGCACACGACGACCTGACTTTCGGCCGCAACGAAAGAGGCAACCAGTACTTCCACGAGTGGCTGAACTGGTACCTCCAAGACGACGCCTCCCTTCCCGAACCGCAGATGTAGGGCGGGCGGGACAGATGGCGCGCAAGCTCTCGCTCGCCTCGGGCGTGCTGCCCGAATTCGGCGCGGTCGACGTGGTGGAGGCCGGTGCGGCGACGGGTTTCGACGCCGTCGGTCTCTGGATAGACCCCGAGACATGGACCGCACGGCACACCCGCGAGGCCCGCGCGGCGCTGGCGTGCACCGGGATGCCGGTGCTCGACGTGGAAGTGGTGTGGATCAAGCCGGACTCCGCGCTGGACGATCATCGCCGCGTGATCGACGTGGGCGCGGAGCTGGGCGCGGGGAACGTGCTCTGCGTTTCCTCCGATCCCGACCACGGCGCCGCGGCGGCGAAGCTGTCAGCACTGTGCCGCCATGCCGAGGGTTCCGGGATGCGCGTGGCGCTGGAGTTCGGCATCTTTACCGAGGTCCGGAACCTGAAGCAGGCGCTCGCGGTGATCGGGCGCGTGGATCATCCGCTGGCGGCGGTGCTGGTCGATCCGATCCATGTCGACCGCTCGGGCACGACGGCGGCCGAAGTGGCCGCGATCGATCCGGCGCTGTTGCCTTATGCCCAGTTCTGCGACGCCCGGGCGACGCGGCCCGATCCCGCCGATTTTGCCGCCGTGATCGCCGATGCCGTGGACTTTCGCGAGCAATGCGGGGAAGGCGCTCTGCCCCTGGCGGCGCTGCTGGAAGCGCTGCCGGCGGACGTGCCGCTCTCCATCGAACTGCGCTCGGCCGCGCTGCGCGAGGCGTTCAGCCATCCGGCCTTGCGCGCCAGGGCCGTGCTCGATGCCACGCGCGGCTGGTTGGACAGGCTGGCATGACCGTCACCGTCATCACCCTGCTCAAGCGCCGCGAGGGCATGAGCCGGGAGCAATTCCGCGCCTATTACGAAAGCCACCACCGCCGCATTGGCGAACGCGTGCTGGCCGGGCATGCCACGCGCTACGTGCGCCGCTACCTCGCCCCGCTCGACGGCGTGGACCAGCCTTGCGATGCCGACGTGGTGATGGAGATCGACTTTCCCGACGAAGCTGCGCGCGATGCCTGCTTCGCCGCCCTGGCCGAACCCGAGACCCAGGCGATGATCGCCGAGGACGAGGCGCGCCTGTTCGACCGCGAGCGGATCCGGGCTTTCAGCGTAAGCGAGTCGGTGTCGGCCCTCGATCCCTAGTCGGGAGGAAAAGCGTCGAACATCGGCAGGCCGTCGCAGATCGGGTCCCAGTCGGCCTTGGAACCGGCGAAGATATGTGCGCTGGGCCGGATGGTCGGGCTGTCCAGCAAAGTGCCCAGCGTCACATGGACATATCGCTGTTTGCGAACGAGAGAGAACAGCAGCGATCCGCAGCGCGCGCAGTGGCCGTCATGGCTGCCCCGTTCGCCCTCGCCACTCTCGCCACTCTCGCCATAGCGCAGAAGCCGCTCGGGCGCGTGGACGCGCAGCCGCTCTGCCCGAATGCCGGCGAAAGGCTTGGACCCTGCTCCCGTCGCCCGGCGGCACTGCGAGCAGTGGCAGATCAGCGCATATTCGAAGTCATCCTCCACCTCGTACGTGCAAGCGCCGCAGAGGCAGGAGCCCTGAAGGATTCGCATGTCGGAAGGTATCTGCCGTTCAGCCGCCGTTTCAATCCTCCCGCGCGTCCATCGTGGTATATTCGCGGCGCGTGAAGCGCCAAGATCCCTCGATCCGCGCCAATTCGTCGGCATAGCGGCCGCGCAGGCGCAGGGTCTTGCCGGAAGCGGGGTCTTCGAAGATTTCCGAGGTATAGGAGATCGCGGTCGCAGCATCGCCCTCGACGCGAATCTCGCCCGGGTGGGCGACATAGATCATCGCTCGCTCGCCGCCGCCCAGCCCATAGCGTTTCATCGATTCCACCCAGGCCGCGACAATGGCCGCCTTGCCCGAATAGCCGCCGAGGTCCGGGAACTCGGGAAGCGCCCAATAGGCGTCCTCCGCCCAGGTTCCGCCCCAGGTTTCGGCATCGCGCGTCATCACGCCGTGGGCATATGTGTCCAGCAGTTCGCGGATCAGGATGCGGTCTTCCAGCGGTCCGGTAAAGGCCATTGCACGGTTCTCCCGGTTACCAGGCGTGGGTTTCGCCGTTCCACTTGTAGAACCCGCCCGACATTTCCGGCGTCAGCCGCTGCGCCAGGGCGGCAATGCCCTGCGCGCTTTCCAGCGGGGTGAGTTCGGCGGCGGGGCCGCCCATGTCGGTCTGGACCCAGCCGGGATGCACGCTGATCGCGATGATGCCGCGGTCTTTGGTGCCCAGGGCCACCGAAACCATCAGCCGGTGCAGGGCGGCCTTGGAGGCGGAATAGGCCTCGTAGCCCGGATAGGGCCAGGTCGAGGCGCCGACCTGGCTGCCGAAGCTCACCACTTTCGCGCCGGATCCGAGGCGCGGCAGGAAGGCCTGGAACACCCGCATCGGGCCATTGACGTTGACGTTGAACACATCCAGCCAGTCAGCGAAATCGGCGCTCTCCAGCTCGGAATCGGTGCTGCCGGAAACGCCCGCGACATTGTAGAGCACATCGATCGCGGCATCGCCGGTATCGGCCGCGCCTGCCTTTACCGAGGCATCGTCGGCCACGTCCATGGCGTGAAGCGTCACTTTCCCGCCCGAGCCTGCGGCAACGCCGCGAAGTGCGTCCGCACCATCGGGATCGCGCAGCAGGGCGAAGACACGGTCGCCCTTCGCCAGGTGCAGTTTGACGAGTTCCAGCGCGATGCCGCGCCCCGCCCCGGTGATTGCCACGTTCGCCATCGACAGATCCTTTCACGGGGCGATTTTTCCAGCGCCCACCAGCCGTTATCATCCTCTTGCGCGCAAGCCTATCAAAGGGCGGCGGCGGGCTGACCTCTCCATTCGATCAGGGCGCTGTGGCGACGTAACGGGAGCGCCTCAACGCGAGGCGCTCTCCCGCAGCCGGGTCGCCGCGGCGAGACGGCCGAGCAGGGGCGGCCATAGCCCGAGCAGGCCCGAGGCCAGCCGCGCCGCGATGGGCAGGCCGGTCACCCGGTGGAGCGCCATGGCCTTGCGGACTTGCGGCGCCACTTCGCGGCGCAGGCGGCGGGTATAGTCGGCGGAAGAGAGCCCGGCGAGCCATGCCTCCACCGCCAGGGCCGCGCTGCGCAAGGCGATGGCCATGCCGTCCCCGGTGAGCGGCGCGGTGAGCACGGCCTGGTCGCCCAGCCGGAACAGGCCGTCGCGGTCTTCCGATGGGCGGTGGACATAGCCGTAAGGCAGGCCGGCGATCGAGCAGGGCCGCTCGAACAGTTCGCTGGCGCCGTCGAGCCGCCGCGCGACATGCTCGTCGCGCCCGAGTTCGGCCAGCAGCGCGCTCCAGGAACCGCCGAAGCGGTCCTTGCGGACCAGCACGCAGAAATTCATCACCCGCGCGGCCACGCGCTGCAGCCCCAGATAGCCGCCCTCGACGAACACCAGTTCCACGGCATTGCCCAGCGCGGCGTCCTGCTCGGGCGTGATGCGCCAGTGCATCTTGAAACCCACGTAGCCGGAGCTGCCGCCACCAGCGGGCTCCCTTCCGGCACCGCGAATATCGTGCTTGCCGGTGGCGAGGAACCGCGCCGGCGCATCGAACCGGCCCGCGCTGGTGTCCATGCCCGCCGCGTCCAGGCCGATCACTTTCACCCCGCGCCGCACTTCGGCCCCGGCCGCTTCCGCGGCTTCCAGCAGGGCCTCGTCGAGGAGCAGCCGGCTCACCCCAAGCCCGGTGAAGGGCAGGCGCGATTCCGCGCTGCTGCGCCCGTTGACCAGCCGCACCCGGTCGATCGCCACGGCGCCCAGCCGAAGCGGCTCGAAGGCCATGTCGCGCAAGTCACGCTGGGCTTCCACCGACAGGAATTCGCCGCAGACCTTGTGGTGCGGCCCGGCCTGGCGCTCGAACAGCTGGACGCGCGCCCCCGCCCGCGCCAGCCGCAAGGCGGCCGAGGCACCCGCGGGGCCGCCGCCCAGCACGGCGACCTCCGATCCGGCCGGATCGTCCGGGCCTACCATTTCCGCCGGTCCACGCAGTAGCGGAACGGGAAGCGCCAATGGACCTCGGCGCGATCCTCCAGCCCCGCGGCGGCCAGCAGCAGGGCCCAGTCCTCCCGGCGAAAGGCGCGGGCGATGGAGAGCGGGCCGTCGTGGCGGACGAAAGGATGCCAGCGCACCGCCCCCGCCAGCAGCGAGAAGCCGTGATAGGCGAACCAGTGGCGGTGCAGGTCGTTGACGAACCAGCCGAGCGCGGCCTTGCGCTCCATCCATTGCAGGAATGCCACGATCCCGGCGTCGTCCATGTGGTGCGTGACGAGCGAACTCACCACCAGGTCCACCGGCTCGTCCGCCGCCATGGCGAAAGCGTCCCCGGTGCGGAAGTCGATGGCGAGATCGGGCGGCGTCAGGCGGCGGGCCACGGGTTCGCTGCGGGGGTTGATGTCGAAGCCGATCAGCCGCAGCGAACGCCCCCGTTTCCGCCCGTGCCGCGCCAGCGCGCGCAGCATGTCGCCCGCGCCGTAGCCCACATCCACCACGGTCAGCGTGCGGGCGGGCGGCGTGGCGGCGAAAGCACGGTCCAGGAAGGCCAGGGTCGGCGGGCGCGCCAGAGTGACGGTGTTGACCTGGGCCAGGTCCTCGATGCAGGCGGCGAATTCCTGCGCGGTCACGGCTTCGCCATCCATCCATTCCGCCTCGTGGGAGCGATGGCGAAGGCCGCGCATGGCTAGCGGGGGACCATTGTGAACCGGAAGCTCTCGGCCGCGAGTCCGGGGCCGAAGGCCATGGCGATGCCCTTACCTTTGCCGTTGCCTTTGCGGAGGTCGCCCTCATCGTCCTGCGGCGCCGCGCCCGCATGGCTCTCGATCATCGCTGCCAGCACGAACATCAGCGTGGCCGAGGACATGTTGCCATAGCGCCGCAGCACGTCGCGCGAGGGGCCGAGCGCTGCGGAGGGCAGCTCCAGCGCGCGTTCCACCGCGTCCAGGATCGTGCGGCCACCGGCATGGACCGCCCAGAGGTCGTAGTCTTCCGGCGCCAGATCCCGGAAGATTCCCTGATCGTCGTTGCGGCTGCGCTCGGCGCGCAGGGCATTGGCGATGAAACTGGGCACGCGCCCATCGAGGTGCATGTCGAAGCCCTGGTCGCCGATGCGCCAGGTGATCGCCTCGGCCGAACCGGCGATCGCGGCGGAGCGGAAATCGGTGAGCGCCACGCCCCTGGGTTCGGCGGTGACCAGCGCCGCTGCCGCCCCGTCTCCGAACAGCAGCATGGACAGCAGCTTTTCGAGGTCCTGCGTGCGCTGGAAATGGATCGTGCACAGCTCCAGGTTCACCACCAGCACCCGGGCTTCCGGTTCGGAGCGCACGATATGATGCGCCAGCCGCAGGGCGTTCACCGCCGCATAGCAGCCCATGAACCCGACCACGGTGCGTTCGACGGCGGGATCGATGCCGGTCTGCGCCACCAGCAACTGGTCCAGCCCCGGCGCGACGAAGCCGGTGCAGGATGCCATGACAAGATGCGTGATCCCCTCGGCGGCGATGTCGGGGCTGAGCGCCCGCACCGCCTGGAGCGCCAGCGCCGGGGCGTCTCGTTCGTAGCGGGCCATGCGCTCGGCCGTGGAGGGCCAGTCGCCAAGGCCGTAGAAACGTTCGCGGTCGGTGAGCTGCCCGTCGGGCAGCACTTCCGGCTCGATGAAAGAGAACCGCCGGTCGATCCCCGACCGCGACACCATGCGGTCGAACAGGCGCAAATGCGCCGGCTCCCGAAGGGCCGAGCGCACGAAGGCGACGAAGGCGTCGTGGACCTGGTGGGGCGGAACGGCGGTGCCGATGGCGTTGATATGGGCGGTTGCGGTCATGACGGGAGCCGGCCGATCAGCACGGCGTTGAGGCCGCCGAAGGCGAAGCTGTTCGAGACCAGCACCCGGTGGTCTATCGGCACGGCGCCGGGCGAGGCTTCGGCAAGGGCCAGCGGCAGGTCGCAATCCGGGGCGGCGCCGAGATGGTTGAGCACCGGTGGCGCAGCCCCGCGCGCCAGGGCCTCCATGCCGATGACGAATTCCATCGCCGCCGTCGCGCCGATCAGGTGGCCGTGGGCGGACTTGGTGGCGATCACCGTGCTTGCTTCCAGGGAGCGGCCGTAGATCGCCCGGATCGCCGCGGCTTCCACGGGGTCGTTCAGCCGCGTGCCGGTTCCGTGCGTGGAGATCAGCGCGGGCACTTCCGAAGCGATCCCGGCGTCCTCGTGCGCTGCGCGGATCGCGGTTTCTATGCCTTCGCGGTCCGGCGCGGTCATGTCGGCGGCGTCGCTGCTGGTGCCGTAGCCTGCCAGTTCGCCCAGGATATTCGCGCCCCGCGCCTGGGCATGGTCTTCGCTTTCCAGCACCACCACGGCCGCGCCTTCGCCCAGCACCATGCCCTTGCGGTCCTTCGAAAAAGGCCGGCAGGTATCGTCCGCCATCACTCCCACCGCGCTCCACGCCGTCCACGAGCCGAGCGTGAGGCAGGCCTCGCTGCCCCCGGCGATGGCCACGTCCGCGCGGCCGGAACGGATCATGTGCATCGCCTCTCCCAGGGCATGGGCGGATGAGGCGCAGGCGCTGGCGATCACGAACGTCGGCCCGTGAACGCCCAGCACCATGGCCAGGTGGCTGGCGGGGGCCGAGATCATCGAAGCAGGGATCGTCTGCGGATGAACTTTCGCCAGGTCGCGGGCGTAGAGGCGCTCGTAGGCCTGGTCCATCGTCGCATTGCCGCCGCTGCCGCAGCCGATCAGGATGGCCGTGCGCCGCGCCAGCGAGGGATGGCCGCGCAGCCCGGCGGCCTCTACCGCCTCCAGCCCGGCCGTCAGCGCGTGGAGCGAGAGGGGATCGAGCTGCCCCAGCGGCCGGAGGTCGTCCTTGTCGCCCACCGCCTGTTCCAGGGCCATGCGGCAGGCCTCGGCGTCGACACGGGCGGCGGGGCCGTCGATCCGCCAGGCGGGATGGCCTTCGGGCGCCTCGCGCCGCCAGGGCCGGATCGCCCCTTCGCCTGCGGCCAGTTTGCGCCAGGTCTGCGCCAGGCCGATGCCCAGGCCGCTGACGCAGCCGAAGCCGGTCAGGACGACCTTGCGGCTCACGAAGGGGCCAGTCGCATCACGAGGTCCACGAAATCGGCGATGGTGGAATGGGGATCGAGCTTGTCGGGATCGACTTCCACGCCGAACTTGTCCTCGATGATGAAGAGCGTGCTGGCGACGTCGAGCGAGCCTATGTCGAGCTGTTCGAACGTGGCGTCAGGCCGCAAGGCAGCGGGATCGAGCCCGGACTCTTCCGCAATGACACCCAGGATCGCTTCCTTGGAAACCGTCATGCCGCTGCTTTCCCCTTACATGTTTTGGGTTTCGGTGAACCGTTATCCGGCCTGTCTTGCCGATGCCGGGCCGTCTTTGCCTGCGGGCCGCTCATGCGGTGCCCTGCGCATCGGTGAGACGGGCGGCGGCAGGCCAGTTCGTCGCTGGCGGGCCAGCCGGGGCCGCAAGGGACGCGATCGAAACCAGGGCGAGCAATGCCTTCATGACGATCCTCCACCATGGCCGAAATGTCGGGCCGGAGGAGACGGTATCACGCACAATCAGCCGCGTACACGGAATTGCGCCCGTGAAGACAGGGTCATGCGGAATGGTCGGCCCGCCCGATCCGGCATGCTTCGGCCGGGGCAGGATTGTCGGCGCGGCGAAGGTGATCTAGGCCTCGCAGACGGCAGGGCAGACAGTTGGGCGATCAGGTCGGGGAAAGACGATGACGGACGTGCTGAAACTCTTGCCGATCCTGTCCGGTGCGGATGAGGGGGAGCGCTTCGACGATCTGCTGCGCCGGCCGGGTGTCCGCATCGAGCGGATCGAATCCCATGGCCACGTCGCCCCGGCCGACCAGCCCTATGTGCAGGACTGGGACGAATGGGTGCTGGTTCTCTCCGGCGCGGCGGAACTGGATCTGGACGGCACGGGGCGGTGCAGGCTGGGCATGGGCGAGGCACTGTTGATCCCGGCAGGCACGGCGCACCGCGTCACCTATACCGCCGATCCAACCATCTGGCTGGCTATCCACCTGGGTGAGACCGAGCCGCCCGCTGCCGGGTAGGAGAGAGCGGTCTGCGAGGGTCTGGTTCGGGACCACGACCGGAAACGGATTCTCGCTCGGCGGGGCGCCTTTTCGCTTCAAGTTCGCCAGCGGTGCCGGACGACGACAACCTTAAGCGGGTTCAGAAACCGTAGCGCAATTCGGCGGTGCCGCGCGGCGGCAGGGTAAGCGACCAGGTCGCCACGCCGTCGATCCGTTCGAGACTCTGTCCTTCTGCGGTAATGTCCTGCCCGGCGGAACCGATCGGCACATCGACCGCGACGGGAAAGGGATTGGCGTTGGTCAGGCTGAGCACGGCGCCCTTTGGCGAGGTTTGGCGCTGCGACACCAGCACTTGCGTGCTGGTTCCGGCGGAAAGGCGGAAGGTCTCGCCTTCGGCGCGGTCGGTGAGTGAACCCAGGCCGAGGAACTGCGTGCCGGTTCCGGGCGCCTGCGCATAGAGGGCGGTGCTGCCGGCGGGAAGCGCAAGGCCCAGCCCTGCCTCACTCTTGTTGCGCAGCACCAGGACCACGGCGCTCGGCGCATTGTCCAGCCTCTGCCCCGGATAGACCGCGCGCCGGTAGCGTCGCTCGAAAGGAACGGCGCTGCGGGAGAGCAGGGCCACCTGCTTCTGCCCGCGCGGGGAGACGGTGACGCGTTCGGGCACGCGGTAGAGCTTGAGATCGCCCAGGTCTTCCGGTGGCGGCGGGGGAGGCGGCGGCGGCGGTGGGGGCGGCGCAGGTGCTGCCATGGGGGGCGGGGGCGGCGCTCCGGCGCGCATGGCCGTGACGAAGATTTCCTCGGCCTGCGGAACGATCCGGCGCAAGTCGGAAGTGGTGGTGCCCAGGGGATAGCAGACGAGGCGCAGTGCCGAGACTGCGGCGCGCAAGGAGGGCGTGTAGACCCGGTTGAGGCGCCCGGCGACGGCGTTCACTTCGGCATCGGCGAAAGCCTGTCCGTTGCCGTTGGCCAGCGTCAGCCAGGCGAAGAGATCTAGCGAGCGACCGTCCGCGGCCTGGGTCGCGACATAGCTGGCGCGCCAGTCGAAGCCCGAGGCGATGTAGCTGAGGCGCACGGTGACCGTGCGCGCAGCCGGGCTTTCGGTGGTCACGCTCAGCACCGGCTTGCTCGAAAGGCCGGCCGGCACACCGTCGTAATGCAGCTGTTCGGGCAGTCCCGAACAGCGCAGCGTCTCGATCCCCGCCTTCGTCTGGAGCACGACACCGGGCTGAGGCCCTGCAACGATGGTGGCATCCTCGCTCACCGGGCGGCCGGTGGCCTTGTCCGTGCGCGTCAGCGTGACCTGTCGCCCCAGCGTGCCGTCCACCAGCGAGGCGGGCGAGAGCAGGCGGGCGTCGCGGTTCTTCTCGATCGTGCCACCGGGCAGGCCCTCGATCACGGCGCTGACCGGGATCACGCCCTCCGCCACGCCTTCGAAGCGCAGCACCGCCCGGCCGCGCGGCAGGCGGACCTTGCGCGTTTCCGTCACCATGGCGAACCCGTCGAGGTTACGCAGGTTCAGAGATCCCCCTCCGTTCGGCGCGCGGTAGACGGTCAGCGAAACCCGGTCCGGCCTGGGCGAGGTGACGGTGATGTCCGGCCGGGCGGGTTGCGGCGCGGCGCGCGGCGCCGGGGCGCTGTCCTGCACCCGATCCTGCGCTTCCAGCGCAGGCGCCGCAAGCGACGCAGGCAGCAGGACCGCCAGGCAGAGCCGCCGGAACATCAGTAGCGCGTGTCGAACGTGGCGGTGACGACCGCCTCTCCATTGGCGGGGACCGGCACCTGCCAGACCGTGGAGCCTGCATCGCGGCGCTCGCTCTTGCGGTTTTCCTCGGTCACGCGCGTATCCGTCCAGTCCAGGCCGCTCTGGACCAGTTCGACGGTGGCCGGCCGGCCCCGCGCATTGGTCAGGCGGTAGCGCATCTGGGTGCGCCAGCGCTGGTCACTCAGCTTGGTGCGGGCGACCACGGTGGGCTGCACTTTCACGTCGAAAGCGTCGCCGGTGGGCAGGGAGATCGTCGATCCCTGCGGGGTGTGATCGATGCTGTTCTCGCCGGTGAACTGCGGCTGGCCGCGCGCATCGCGCACATAGACGCGCACCGTGCCGGCGGGCAGCGCGTCTCCCAGGCCGGCGGCACCGGAATTGGCGAAGCGCAGCACGCTCTGGGCGCTGCGGCTCTCGTTCGCGCTACCCAGCCAGCCGTTCTCGAACCGGTATCCGGCGCTGGCGGCCACGCCCTTCGCGTCAAGGAAGCTGACCTGCTTGGTCTGCTTGTCGGCAATGGTGGTGCGCTCTGCCAGGGGATAGAGATAGAAATCGCCCAGTTGCTCGCGCTCGGCACTTTCGGTGCCGGGCTGCACGCGGGTCATGCGGCGGGGCTGGGGCATGTAGCTGTTGCGATCGTTCGTATTGCCCACTTCGCCGGCCACGAGCAGAGTGCGCGCATTGTTGAACGTGGTGCCGCTGGTGTTGGTCAGGGTGACCCAGCCCTGCACGTCCACTTTCCCGCTCTTGTCGTCGAACAGGGCGACATAGTCCGCGCTCCAGCCCAGGCCGCCGCTGAGATAGGAGAGCGTTGCCGGCCGCGTGCCCGACCGCGTGCTGGCGAGCGTGACGGACAGCGTGGGGCGGGCACGGAGCGATTCGGGCACGCGGTCGAACACGGCGCGCACCGGCAGACCATCGTCCCGCAGCACTTCGACATGACCGCCGACGTCCAGCACCACGCCGCCGTTTACCGCCAGGACTTTCGCCTTCTCGCGCGTTTCGGCGCCGGTGGCGGGATTGGTGCGGATGAGAGTGATCGTTTCTCCCTGCGCCTTTTCCATGAGGCTGGACGGGGTGAGCAGGTCGAAGTCGAAATTCTGCTCCACGATGGCGGCATCGGCCAAGGTGAGCGAGACCGTCTCGGGCCGGATGCGGGCGCTGACATCGGGGAAGTTCTGTCGCACGCGGCCGCTGGCGAGGCTGAGCTGGCGCACGTCCTGCACCAGGGCGACATCGTTGTTGTAGATCGTGACCGAGAGATCGCCCTGCGCGGTGGGTGCATTGGGCGTGGCGGGGTCCGTGGGGGCAGGCGCCTGAGCCGTTTCCTGCGCCGCCAGCGGCAGTGGCATGAGGCAGAGGGCCAGGATCGGCACGGCCCCTATCGGAACCACACGCGCGAAACGACCGGCCAGAAACGTGCGCATCGAATTCCCCTCTGCCATGACCGCTCCTTCATGCCGGTCCGCAGCGCGTCATTCAATGCACACTTGCTGTAAGATTTTACGAAAACGGACCTTTCTCCGCCTTGACCGGCTCGCGATGCTCGTTGAGGTCCTGCATGGTGCGGGCGGCGAAGCGGTGCAGGCGGGCCAGTCGTTCGCCGCTGCCGAAGATCGGCCGGTGCAGCAGCATGCCCATGTGCATGGCGCTGGTGAAATCGTGCGCCAGCTTGAGATTGTCCCAGTCGTCGCGCCACTGCGGGAAAGCCTCGATCATCTCGCCCATCCAGATCTCGTCGTAGCGGCGGGCGACGGGATCGAAGATGGCTGCCAGTTCTGCGTTCGTCCGCGCCGCCACGGTCAGTTCCAGCCAGGCGGCATATTCGCGCGTCTGCACGGAGCGCCAGTGCGCCTCGCAGGCCAGCTCGATCTTCGGTTCGCCGGCGCGGCGGGACAGCAAGTCGAGATAATCGTCCAGGAAGCTGCGCATGCGGTGGTAGACGGCATGGTCGAGCACGGCGCCGACCAGCGCCAGCCGCGAAGGAAAGTGGTGGTGCATGGCCCCGCGCGAAACGTCGCAGCGCGCCGCGACGGCGGCCGTGGCGAGGCCGGGATAGCCGTGTTCGACCAGGCAGTCGATCGCCGCCGAAACCAGCCGCTCGCGCATCCGCGCGCTCTTGCGTTGCTGCCATTTGACGGGCGGCTCGGCATGGATTTCCGGGGCCAGGGCGCTGAGGATGCGGTCCTGAAGGGTTTCGCTGTTCATGGCCTCTCCTTGGCCCTCATTGCTGCCTCACGTTGCTGCCCCTCTGGGCATGCGAACGCCACCTAGCCTTAGTCGCAGGTGAGGGACTGGGCCGCCTCATACCATAAAACCGGCAGTTGAGTCGGTTTTGGACGGCTCATCGGGCCCATCCAGACATGCCGCGAAGGCATGCGGGGGCGGAGAGGAAGGCAGACCATGACCGAGGCGCAACTGGCGACAGCCTACGATATTGCGGCGGAAGTGCGCGACCTTGCCGCAAGGCGCGACATTGCCGAGGCAGCGCACCGCTACATGCGCGGGCTGGACCGGCTCGACGCGGCGCTCCAGCGCCAGGCGTTCCACGATGACGCGATGATCGACTGCGGGCTGATGAAGGGGCCGGCGGACGAATTCGTCGCCTTCTGCCAGGATCTGCTCGGCACGATGGAAGCGACGCATCACCTGCTGGGCCAGCACCGCATCGAGATATCGGGCGAAAGCGCAACGGGCGAGGCCTATTTCCAGGCCTGGCACGGCGTGCGCGACGAGGCGGGCGGGGTGCGCGACCTCTTCATCGCCGGGCGCTATCTGGACGAATACGCCTGCCGGGACGGCGAATGGCGCATCACCTCGCGCCTGCTCGTGACCGACTGGGTCAAGGACGACCCCGGCTCGCTCGATTTCTTCGCCGCCAATCCCGGCGCCGTTCGTGGCGGGCGCCACGGCGCGGATCCCAGTTACACCCAGGCCCGACAGGCAGGAGCAGGTTCATGAACCTCCAGAGCAAGGTTTCCCGCTATTCGCAGGAATTCGATCCCCCGGTGCGCGGCGATACCATCACTGCCGACCGCTATATCTCCAAGGAGTGGATGGCAGGCGAGATGAAGAACCTCTGGCCCAAGGTCTGGCACCTGGGCGGCGTACTGGCCGATCTGGAGGAGCCGGGCGACGTGATCCGGCACAATTTCGCCAAGGAATCCGTCATCATGGTGCGGCAGGAGGACGATTCCGTTCGCGCTTTCTACAATTCCTGCCCCCATCGCGGAAACCGGCTGATCCTGGCCGATGTGACCAGCGTGCCGCGCATCACCTGCGGCTACCACAACTGGACTTATGACTTGGACGGCACGCTCATCAAGGTGCAGGATCCGGACGATTTCGAGGGCGGCAGCCCCTGCGGCAAAGTCCACTTGTCCGAACTGCGCTGCGAGACCTGGGGCCCGTTCGTGTTCTGGTGCATGGACGACGACGTCGCCCCGCTGCACGAATGGCTGGCGCCTTTCCCCGAGCGTCTGGCCGGCTACGGCATCGAGAACTGGGTGCGCGTGCTCAACCTCTCGGCCGATTGCGAGTTCAACTGGAAGATCATCCGGGACAATTTCAACGAGAGCTACCACCTGCCGACCATTCACCCGGAGCTGGCGACTTTCATCAACGACGGGCTGCCGGACACATTGTTCGAGATGTACCCCTCGGGCCACAACTCGATGTGGATGAAGGGCCATCAGGCCACCACCCGCGTCGATTACCACACCACCGAAGTCCCCGCCCCGCTCGACCAGATCGCGCGGGCCTGGGGTATCGACCCGGAGGCCTACGCCGGCCACACCGGCGACTTGCGCGCCGCCGTAATCGAGGCGAAGCGGCGGCTGGGGCCGGGCCGGGGCTTCACCAACTACGATAGGATGAGCGACCAGCAGCTGGTGGACTATTTTCACTGCACGCTGTTCCCCAACCTGACGCTGACCATGAGCCCCGAACAGCTCCAGGTCCTGCGCACGGAGCCGCATCCCACCGATCCCGAGAAGTGCGTGTTCCAGCACTGGTGCCTCTATCCGCCGGTGGAAGGCATGCGCGAGGTGGAGACTCCGCTCGGCACCGTGCCGCTGCGGCATGACGCGGTGGCGCGCCATTCGGTCTATGGCGACGGCGTTTCGGTGGGCTTCGTGGCGGATCAGGACCTCTCGATCGGCACCAGCCAGCAGCAGGGCCTCAATTCGCGCGGTTTCAAGGGCTGCATCCTGCCGGGCCAGGAAAAGCGCGTGCAGCGCTTCCACGAACTGCTCAACGACATGGTGCAGGGGTGAGCCCGGCGGCGCCCCGTCTCATCGAACGATGCCCGATCGAGGACAGGCTGGCGATCCAGGACCTGCTGATCGCCTATGCCCATGCGGTGGACAGCCTCCACGACATCGACGGCATCCTCGCCGTCTTCGTGGAGGATGCGGTGTTCGACCTGTCGGGCATCGGTTTTCCGGCTCTGGAGGGGCACGGGGCGATCGGCGGGTTCTTCCGCGATACGTTCGCGGCGATGGCTGCACACGCGCATTACCTCAGCAACTTCGCGATCACCGCCTACGAAGGCGACCGGGCCTCGATCCGCGCCTATGTCACCGGCATGGGCCGGTACGCGGCCGGTGGCGGGATCACCGTCCACGGGCGCTATTACTTCGATGTCGTGCGCACGGCGGCGGGCTGGAAGGCCGTGCGCTATACGATGGATTTCCTGATACCGCCCGAAGGCGCGGTGCCGGTCGAGGGATAGCCCCGGCCGGCTTGCCGCCCGCGGGCGGTCAGTCGACCGAGTCCTGGAGCGTGACTCCGAAAATCTCCCTGCGCGGCCAGCCATCCTCGTCGTAGACCGGCTCTACGCCTGTGGCTGCGTAGATCTGCACCGCAAAGCCCGTAAGCTCGTAGCGGCCGAGATGGTCGCGCATGGCGGCATAGGAGCTGTGCGCGAAGTGGCCGAGCAGGGCGCGTTCGCTCTCCCATTCCTCGTAGACGTGGATCAGGCCGGGATCGAGCGGATCGACCGCCCAGTTGTAGGCCGTGCAGCCCTGTTCCTCGCGGCTGGAGGCGATATGGGCGGCGCCGCCGCGGATGATCTCGCCGCAGAGCGCGCCGTCGCCCGCAAAGCGAAGGGTTCCGGCCACGATGATGCGCATGATGAGTCCTTTCAGATCGGGCGGATGGCCGGTGTCTCGTGGATTTCCAGGATTTCGAAGACGTTGCCGAAGAAGTCGCGGCAATACGTTCCCGCGTAGCCGTGCCGGCTGCCGTCGGCATCGGTGGTGATGGTGGCCAGTTCCGGCGGGGCGTGCACGGGAAGGCCGGCCGCGACGATACGCGCGTGGACGGCGGCAAGGTCCTGCACCTGCAAGGCGATATGGGTATAGCCATATTCGTTGACGCCGCGGCGCGGGTCCTGCGGCTGCTGCTTCGGCGCGCTATATTCGAAGACCTCGATCTGCACATTGCCGAGGCGGCAGAAGAACTGCTCCGCCGCGCTGCCCTGCAAGCCGACGATCTCGTCGATGAAGGGATTGTCGGCCCAATGCAGGGGCTCCACTTCTTCGACCGCGCCGAGGATGCCCAGGTAGAATTCGCGCGCCTTGCCGAGATCGGGCACCGAGACCCCGATGTGATGAATGCCGAGGATGCCGGGAAGCGGGGCGGGGGAGCTGGGTGTCATGGGATCTCTCCGGAAGGACCTTCGGTCAGACCTGGCTGAACCCTCCGTCCATCACGAGTTCGTCGCAGGTCATGAAACTGGATGCCTCGCTGGCGAGGAAGACCACGCCGCCGGCCATTTCCTCCGGCCTGCCGAGGCGGCCGATGGGATGGGTGGTGTTCATCGCCGCCAGTGAAGCCTCGCGCGAGGGCGAGGCGCCGAGTTCGACATAGCGGTCCATGATCGAGGCCAGCATCGGTGTCTCGATGCCGCCGGGATGCACGGAATTGACGCGGATATTGTACTTGAGCGCCGCGAATTCGGCGCCGAGGCACTTGGACAGCATCTTGATCGCCGCCTTGCTGACGCAATAGGCCGCATTGAACGCCGCGCCGCGCAGGCCGCCGACGCTGGAGAAGTTGATGATCGAGGCCCCGCCCTTGCGCGCCTTGCCGCCTTCCTTGAGCAGATCCAGCAGGACTTGCGTGCCGATGATCGCGGAATCGACGTTGATCGCGTTAATCCGGTGGAATTCGGAGAGCGGAGTCTCCTCGAACCTGGTGACGATCGAGAGGCCGGCGTTGTTCACCAGCACGTCGAGCCGGCCGTAGCTTTCGCGAACCAGCGCCTCCACCGCGCGCCAGTCGGCCTCGCTGGTGACGTCGTGCTTCAGGTAGTGGTCGGCGCCTTCGATCTCCGCCCCGTCCTTCAGATCGGTGGCGATGACGGTGGCGCCGGCGGCCTTCAGGGCCTTGACGATCTCGCGGCCGATGCCGCCCGCCGCGCCGGTGACGACGGCAATGGTGTCGGGAAGGGCGCCGGGTGAGGGTGCGGTCATCGTAAGTTTCTCCAGAAGGCTGTCATTTCGTTGGTCCTTCCCTCGCCTTTCGTCATTGCGAGGCCCGAAGGGCCGCGGCAATCCAGAGCGCAATGGCGCGGCGCTGGATTGCTTCGTCGGCTTCGCCTCCTCGCAATGACGAAGGGGGGAGAGTGTCCGGAAGGGTCACTGCGCGGTCCAGCCGCCGTCGATGACCAACTCCGCGCCGGTCATGTAGGAACTGTCCGCAGAGGCGAGGAAGAACACCGCGCTCGCCAGCTCGGAAGGATCGGCCAGACGGCCCATCGGCGTCTTGCTCGACATCAGGTCCACCAGATCCTGCGGCTTTTCGGCGACGCCCTTGTCCACCCAGCGCTGGAAGCCTTCCTTGAGCAAGGGCGTCATCACGAAGCCGGGATGCAGCGAATTGGCGCGGATCGGCATTTTCTTCTCGGCGAATTCCAGCGCGATGGACTTGGTGAACAGCCGCACCGCGCCCTTGCTGGCGTTGTAGCCGGAAACCTCGCTCATGCCGACGAGGCCCATGATCGAGCTGACATTGATAATCGAGGCGCCGCCCGCCACTTCCGCGCCGCTTGCCGCCATCAGCGGCACGAAAGTGCGCACGCCCAGGAACACGCCGTCGACATTGATGCTCATGATCCGCCGCCAACCCTCCAGCGAGGTCTCAGCGACTGCGCCGGTGAGGTCGATGCCCGCGTTGTTGACCAGGATATGGAGTTTGCCGTGGCGCTGGGTTACGGCATCGAGCACGGCGGTCCAATCCTGCTCGCTGGTGACGTTGGCCTGCACATAGCTGGCGGCCTGTCCCAGCCGCCCAAGCGTTTCGCCGACCAGCGCGCTGTCCTGCGCCTCAAGGTCGGTGAGCACGACTTCTGCGCCCTCGGCCAGAAAACGCTCCACGCAGGCGAGGCCGATGCCGCGAAGCCCGCCCGAAACCAGCGCCACGCGGCCGGTGAGCCGCTGCGAACCCAGATCGCTCATACGCCCATCATCCCTGCCGTGGTTGCCCCGTCGATCACGTATTCGCTGCCCGAGACGAACTGCGATTCGTCCGAGGCGAACCACGCGACCAGCCCGGCGATCTCTTCGACGCGCGCCATGCGGCCGAACGGGGACAGGCCCTCGTAAGCGGCGCGGGTGGTTGCCGGATCGCCCGAAGTCTCGATCAGGTTGCGGATCAGCGCCGTCTCCACCACGCCGGGCAGGATCGCGTTGACGCGGATGCCGTATTTGCGATTGCCCGCGTGGACCGCCGCCGACTTCACCAGCGCAACGACTGCCGCCTTGGAGACCGAATAGGCCACGAAATTGCCCATCGCCCGGTGCGCGTTCATCGAGGAATTGACCAGGATCGACCCGGTCGGCCCATCCGGGTTTTTGGCCATCAGCCGCATCGCGTGCTGCACGGTGAGCATGGCGCCGGTCTGGTTGACGCCGATGACGTTCTCCCACCCTTCCAGCGAGATGTCCTCCACGCTGCCGTCGCCGTGTTCGGTGCCGGCATTGGCGAAGGCGAAGTCCAGGCGGCCGTAATCGTTCGCGATCCGGGCGGAGAGCGCATCCCATGCGGCGCCGTCGCGCACGTTGTGGCTGACGAATTCGGCGCCGGTCTGGCTGCACACCGCGTCCGCAGCATTGCGGTTGGAGCCGGTGAACACGACCCGCGCGCCTTCCGCGCAGAGCCGCTGCACGGCCCCGGCGCCGATGCCGGATGTGCCTCCAGTGACCAGGGCCACCTTGCCTTCAAGCCGCTTCACGGCATTCTCCCAGCTGTTTGTTGCTTTCGAACATGGCGGATCTGCGTGATGGGGCAACCTATGATTAGAGCAAGGTGACTTCCCCTTCCCGCCGGTCCAGACATGCCCCAAACAGGGAAAAACGAAACAGGTTGGGAGACCTTGGAGCCATGGCCGAACGCGACCTTGAATTGGGCCGAGATCTGGGAGAGGACCGCAGCGAGGGCATCAGCTGGGCCGAACTCATGGCGCAGGATTCGCGGCAAGCGCCCGCGATCCTGACGCAGGAGAGCTATAGCTATCGCGGGTCGGACCCGATCCCGGCGGAGCGCTACATCAGCGAAGACTTCGCGCGCCTGGAACGCGAGCGGATGTGGCCCTACGTCTGGCAGTTCGTGGCGCGCGAGGAAGACCTGCCCGAAACGGGCGACTTCATCGTCTACGAGAACGCGGGCCGGTCCTACCTCGTCAGCCGGCAGGACGATGGATCGATCCGGGCGATGCACAATGTCTGCCTCCATCGCGGCCGCAAGCTGCGGACCGAGGACGGCCATGCCGACAAGTTCGTCTGCCCGTTCCACGGCTTTGCCTGGAACAAGGACGCCAGCTTCCATTCGATGCCCTGCCAGTGGGACTTCCCGCATCTGGCCGAACAGAACCTCGACTTGCCCGAGGCCGAAGTGGGGCGCTGGGCGGGCTATGTGTTCATCCGCGAGGAGAAGGGCGGGCCAAGCCTGGAGGAATTCCTCGCGCCGCTCCCCGAGCATTTCAAGCGCTGGCGGCATGAGGAATGCGCCAGCGTCATGCGCGTGGCCAAGGAAGTGCCGGCCAACTGGAAAGTGGTGATGGAAGCCTTCATGGAGGCCTGGCACACTATCGTCACCCACCCGCAACTGCTGCCGTTCACCGGCGATTCCAATGCCGCCTACTGGACCTGGGGGGACAATGTGAACGTCAACCTCGTGCCCTTCGGCGTGATGAGCCCGCATATCGAGCAGGGTCAGGGCGAGCAGTGGATCGTCGACGAATTCGTCAAGTACAACGGCCGCTCCGGCGACAATTACGAGGGCGAGGCTTCGGCCAATCCCATGGCGATCCGGGTGCCCGAGGGCGTCACCGCCCGCGCCGCACTGGGCGCGGCGATGCGCGCGGCCTATACGGAGAGCACAGGCTATGACCATGGCGAGGCGACCGACGCCGAACTGCTGGACGCGCTGGTCTACAACGTCTTTCCCAATTTCGCGCCCTGGGGCGGCTATATGCCGAACATCGTCTACAACTGGCTGCCCGGTAAGACGCCGGATACTTGCGTGATGGAAGTGCGCGTGCTGGCGCGCATTCCCAAGGGCCAGCCGATCCCGCGCGGCGCCCCGCTCAAGATGCTGCGGCTGGACCAGAAATGGACCGAGGCGCCCGAACTCGGCATCCTGGGTGACGTGTTCGAGCAGGACATGGATAACCTGCCTTATGTGCAGGAAGGGCTCCATGCCTCGAAGACGGGCAAGGTGAACCTTGGCAATTACCAGGAAATCCGCATCCGCCAGTTCCAGGACACGCTGATGAAATATATCGGCGGCGAACTGGGCGGTTCGCAGTCGGGCGGGGCAGCTTGAATCCATGAGCGACACTGCTGAAAGCCACCCGCCGCGCATCGACTGCGTGCTGATCTGCGGCGGGGTGTGGCACGACATGGACTTCGCCCGGCTGGAGCTGCTCAAGCTGCTGGCCGAGGATCCTGCCGTGCGCACCCGCGTGTTCGAGGATTACGAGAACCTTGACGCCATCCGCGGCGCCGATGTGCTCATCACTTACACCTGCGACGTCACGCCCTCGCTGGCGGCGCAGGAAGTGCTGCGAGACTGGCTTTCCGCCGGCGGGCGCTGGTATGCGCTTCACGGCACCAATTCGGTGCTGCGCCTGCTGGCGGACGGACCCGATGCGGGCTTGTGGGACGCGCCGCGCTGGGCGCCGCTGTTCATGGACCTGCTGGGCAGCCAGTTCGTCAGCCACCCGCCGATCGCGCCGTACACGGTCAGGGTGGCCGATCCCGGCCATCTGCTGGTGCAGGGCATCGCACCGTTCGACACGACCGACGAACTCTACCACATGGAGCGGCACGGCGACCTGCATGTCCTGCTCGAAACCGAATGCACCGAGGAAGGCACCGGCTTCGTCGAGGCGGCGGATGCCATCGGCACGCACCCGGTCATGTACATCAAGCAGCACGGCAAGGGCGCGGTGCTCTACAACACGCTCGGCCATTGCCGGGGCCATTACGACCTGCAGCCCATGCTGGACTGGTGGCCCACGGTGGACCGCTGCGCCTGGGACTTGCCGGTGTTCTACGAACTGCTGCGCCGCGGGATCGGCTGGATCAAGCAGCGCGAGCGGTAGCGCACCTGCCGGGGCCTCGCGCTCGCAGGCTCCGGCTGCTACAGGGCGCGGCATGAAGTTCCCGGACTCGAATCCGCTCCCCGCATCAGCCTCAGGCCCCGCTTCCGACGAACCCGATTTCGTGGTGGTCGACGTCGAGACCGCTTGCGCGCGGGTCAGCAGCATCTGCCAGATCGGCATCGTCGGATTCCGCCAGGGCCGCGAAGTCTTCGCCTACGAAACGCTCGTCGACCCGTGTGACGAGTTCTCCACGTTCAACATCCGCATTCACGGCATCTCGCCCGAGCATGTCGCGGGCAAGCCCACCTTCGGGGACATCCATGGCCTCGTCGCGGGCCACCTGACCGGCCGCATCACTGTGGCCCACTCCGGCTTCGACAAGGGCGCGCTCTCGGCCGCCTGCCGGATCGCCGAACTGGCCGCGATCGAGACCACCTGGCTGGACAGCGTGCGCGTGGCGAAGCGCGCCTGGCCGCAGCTTTCCAGCCACCGCCTCAACGTGCTGTCGCGCCACCTCGGGATACGGCACCGGCACCACGACGCGCTCAGCGATGCGCGGGCGGCGGGCATGGTGATCGTGCGCGCCATGGAAGAGACCGGCATCGACCTGCAGGGCTGGATGGCGCGGCCGGGCAAGCAGGGCAAGGCGCCCGCCGCCGCGGAAGCGGGCCCGCTGAAGGGGCAGCGCATCGCCATCCTCGGCGAGCCGCGCGACGGCGCGCTGGCGCAGTTCGTGGCCGGGGCGGGCGGGCGCGTGCTCACTGCCGTGGGCGCGACCACCACCATGCTCGTCATCAGCGCGCGCCAGCCTTACGGGCGCTGGGTGACGGCCGATGCCCAGCACCGCAAGGCCGAGGAACTGCGCAGCGCCGGGGCGCGGATCGAAATCCTGACCGAGGCGGAACTCCGCGCAAGGCTCGCCGGGGCCTAGCCGCCGGCAGCAGCGCCGGCATCGTTGGCCTCCGGCGCCAGTTCGCGGCGAACGGCCTCCATTTCGGCGAAGAACCGGTTGCGCGCGCCTTGGGCGAAAGGGTTGCTTTCGATGGCATGGCTGACGCCGGGCGCATCGTGGCGGACCATGTCCACCGCCTGCCGGATCAGGTCGAAGCTGCGCGTGGTGATGCGGTCGGGCAGGTGATCCATGCGCAGCAGCGCCTTGGCGATCAGGTGCGTCAGCCCCTGCGTCAGCGCGGCCTCGCGGTCATGTTCCTCGGGCGAGGCGATGAGCACGGCCAGTCCGAAGCGCAGCCGCAGGAAGGCCGCGATACGCGGCGCCGAGCGCCCGCGCAGAGGGCAGATCACCACTTTCAGCCCGCGCGTACCCGCAGCAATGCTTTGCGGGCCGAACATGGGATGAGTCGCGACGAGATCGACGTGAGGCGGCAGTTCGGCCAGCAGGATGCCGGCGGGCTGCACTTTGGTGGAGCAGACGTCCATGACCACCGTGCCGGGGCGCAGCAGCGGCGCGATGGCGCGGCACACTTCGGCCAGGGCGGAGAGCGGCACGGCGATCACCACCAGGTCGCAGCGGCAGACGCGGTCCAGCGCGGCCATCTCCACCCCGGGAAGCGGCGATTCCGTCACCAGCGGATCGGCCGCGAGCACGCGGAAATAGGGCAGGAGATAGCGCGCGGAAAGCTGCCCGAAGGCTCCGAATCCGATGATGCCCAGCGAGGGGCCATGCTGCGGCTGACTGCATTCCACGATTGTCACGACCAGGGGGCCTTCGAATGGGGCTCCGTAACCGTGGGTCTTGCTGGGAAGAGTTCAACCGCTGGTCACGCAGCGGTTGAGAACGACAAGGTGCCCACCGCCAATCAGCGGTAGTAATAGCTTCCTGCAAGGGCGGGCATCTTCGTCATGGCGTCCGAGCTAGGCGGGCGGCGTGAGCCTGTCAATCCTCGAGCGCCCATCCTAGAGCGCCCGCGACAGCACCAGGGTGAGCGCACTGCCGTCCCGCATCGTGCGCGCATCGGTGCCGGAAAGGGGGTAGGCGCGGGTCGGGCTGTGGAAGCGGCGCAGGCGGTTGCTGTGCACCCCGCCGATGGCGCTCGCCTTGAGCGAGAGCTTGACGCCGGCCAGGGCCGTGGTCTCGACATAGGCGCCCCATTCCTCGCCGTTGTTGGAGGTGAGGTGTTCGTCCACGTAGTAGATGTCGTAGCGTTCGGACACCGTGTAGCTCACGCCCCAGGAACTGCGCAGATGGGGCAGGTCGTGCCGGAATTCGGCGGTGAGGGCGCGGCGGGCCAGGTCGTCGATGCGGCGGTCCCGTCCGGTGATCGGATCGCGCAGCCTCGTCTTGCGCCAGGTGCCGTCCAGTGTCAGCCGTGCGCCCGGCAGCACCGCGGACAGCGGCAGGCTGGCCTGCGCGGTGGCGCCCCATTGGCGGGCATTGCCCAGAGTGCCCAGCGCCTGGTCGCCCGAGGGCAGCAGGATATAGCCGAGCATTCCCTGGTGGCGTTGGTGGAAGGCCTCCACCGCGATGGCGCCGCCCTTGCCCCAGCGGTGATCGATGCGCAGCAGCGCGCGGCTGATCCGGGCCGGACGCAGGCGGGCATTGCCGCCCAGCGGCCGTCCGTCCGCCTGGTTCACGGAGGCGGCGAAGTCGCTGAAGTCCAGCTGGTCCACCGTCCGCCGCCAGCCCAGCCGCACTTGCGTGGACTTGCCCGGCGACCAGACGAGCGCACCGGAGGGCTTGAGGTAGGACAGGCTCTGGCTCTGGTTGCTGTCTCCGGTGACGCGGATGCGAGAGAATTCCACGGCCAGCCCGGCTTCGGCCTCCAGGTTCCCGGAAAGGCGCAAGTTCGCATTGGCGAAAGCCTCGCCGCGCAGTTCGGTCACGCGGGTATCGGCATTGGTCAGGTCCACCGGGACCATCGTGCCGCTGCCCGCGTCCTCGCCGTAAGCGAGCTGGCTGGCGAGGCGGTTGTACGCCAGTTCCGCGCCGAATTCCGGGCGCAGGGCGTGGCTCCCTTCGCGCGAGACGGTGGTGCGGGCGACGAGTTCCAGCGGCTTCTGGTCCTGCTCGGACAAGCTGCGGAACGTGCCCTGCCGGTAATCCTCGTCCACCGAGGCCCGCTCGATCCGGGCCAGGCCGACGAGCTTGGTGTTCCAGTCCGCGCCGAGCGGCCGTGTCCAGTCGGCGCCGAATTCGCCGGTGGTGGACGTCTCGCCGTAGTCGATCAGGCGTTCCGCCGAGGGAGCGCCGGAGGATCCGGTTGCGTCCTCGCCTTCGCGAATGGCGATCTTGCGGTGAGAGGCATATTCATCGTGGTTGAGCCGCAAGTTGAGCGTCAGCGTACCGCCGGCCAGCGGGCGCGAGGCCGAGGCGGTCAGGCCATATTCGGGCGCCTTGGCCCGGATGCTTTCCGCGCGCGATTCCTGCAGCGTGCCGTCCGCGCCGCGGGTGCGATAGTCGGCCTCGGTGACGTAGCGCTCGTTGATGGCGGAGAGTTCGAGGCTGGCCTGCCACGCACCGATGCGGCGGGCATGGCTGACCCGCGCCGTGGGCGAGATCCGTCCGTCCTCGGTGCGTGCCAGTTCCAGCACGGCATTGCCCGAGCCCGCCGCATCGGTCTTGCGGATCACATTGGCGACCAGCGGCTGGCCTTGCGCTTCGGCCGCCTCGCTGCCGCGCAGCAGGACGATCCGGTCCACCTGCCGCGCGCCGATCCGCCGCAGGACTTCGGTAATGCCGCCTGCCTTGACGGTGGGGCGCTGCCCGTCGATCAGGACATTGCCCGCAGCCCCGCCGAAACCGCGCACCGCACTGCCTTCGGAGAGCAGGAAGCCGGGCGTGCGCTCCAGCATGTCGAGCGCGGTCTGGGGCTGGAAGGCGGCGTAGAAGGCGGCGGGATAGACGGGGTCCGGCCCGGTCGGCACGAAGGGCGCCTGGCTCTCCCCATCCGGCCGGTGCACCGCGTCCTGCGCTTCGGCATCGAGCGGCCCGGCGGTCATGGCCAGGCCCGCCAGCATCCATCGTATCGTCGTCATCGGTCGTTTCCGGGAAATTCGGGAAGCCGGGCGGATACGCCGCGGCCTCGTTGCAAGACTCGTTTCTGCTATTAAGACGTATTAGCAACAGAAATCACGACACGAGACGTGCGAATTTTCGAAAAAATGTCCCGCCGGTCCAGCGGGATGCGGGTTTCAGGCGGGGAAGGTGACGATGACGCGCAGGCCCGGTGCGGCATCTTCCAGCGCGAGGGCGGCGCCCAGTCGCTCGGCGGAAGACTGCACGATGGCCAGCCCCAGGCCGCTGCCGGAAGGGCCGTTCTCGCCCTGGAGGCGGGCGAAACGCGACATGGCCTGCGCGCGCAGTTCGGCCGGGATGCCGGGGCCGTCGTCGCTGACGATCAGGTGCACGCTCGCTTCGTCCTTCCGCAAGGCGATGGTCACTTTGCCGCCCGGCCGGTTGTAGCGGATGGCGTTGTCCACGAGGTTGGACAGCATCTCGTAGACCAGCGAACGATGGCCCTGGACGTGGAAGGCGGCGTCCTGCTCATCGTCGAGCAGGAGTTCGACATCGGCCTCGATGGCCTGGCGGATGCGGCGCGAAATCGTCCGGCGGCTCACTTCCACCAGGTCGACCTGTTCCAGCGGCGGCAGGGTGCCGGCCTCGTCCGCGCGGGCGAGAGTGAGCAACTGGGTGAGCAGGCGCTCCAGCCGGTCGGTCGCCTCGTCGATCTCGCGCAGGGCATCGTCAGAGCCGCGCCGGGCCAGCGCAACCTGGAGTTTCAGCACCGAAAGCGGCGTGCGCATCTGGTGCGAGGCATCGGCAGTGAAGCGGCGCGTGGCCGTGGTCGCATCGTCGAGCCGGGTCAGCAGGCGGTCGAACGAGCGCGAGAGGGGTTGCAGTTCGGCGGGCAGGGGGCCGGTCTGCAAGGGCGAGAGGTCGGGCGCGGCGCGGGTGTCGCGGGCCTCGATGGCGGCGCGCAGTTCGGCCAGCGGGCGCAGGCTCCAGCCCAGCGCTGGGCGGATCAGCGCCAGCGCCACGCCGACCAGCACCATTTCGCCGACCAGGAGCGCCGTCATCAACCGGCGGCGCAGGGCGTTCCGGTTGTCGAGCGTCTCGGCCACCTGCACCACCACCGGGCCGGAGACGCGCGGTAGGTCGCGCCGCACTTCGCCGATGCGGATGCGCTGGCCGCGATATTCGGCGTAGCGGAAGCGCGGTTCCTCGGTGGAGAGCGTGGCGATATCCGGCGCGGGCAGGTCGGCATAGCCGGTCAGCAGTTCGCGGCCCACGGCGATGCGGTAGTAGACATTGTCGCGCTCGGCGTTCTCCAGCATGCCGAAGGCGGCGGGCGGCAGGTCCAGCGTCACTTCGCCGCGCTCCACTTCGACCGTCTCGGCAATGGCGCCCAATGCGCCGCCGAGCACGCGGTCGTTGGTGCGGCGCACGACATCGGAGATCAGCGCCCAGCCGAACAGGCCCAGCGCCAGCGCCGCGATCGCCAGCGGACCGAGCATCGCGATGCCCAGCCGGAGCCGCAGCGAGACCGATCCCGCCCGGCCACCTGCCCTGTCGTCCCCGGACTTCACGAACGGTCGAGCATGTAGCCGACGCCGCGCACGGTGCGGATCGCCGGGCCGTCCGGCGCGAGCTTGCTGCGCAGGCGCGTGACGTTGACCTCCAGCGCGTTGGAGCCGACCGGATCGTCGAATCCGAAGACTTCGGCCTGCAAGGTCTCGCGCGAGACGATCTGCCCCGCGCGGGCTGCCAGCGCTTCCAGAACGGCCCATTCGCGGCGGCGCAGCTCGATCGGGCGGGTCCCCACTTCGACGCGCCCGGTGGAGCGGTTGATGGTCATGGCCCCGATCCGCATTTCCGGCGCCGCGTCTCCGCCGCGCCGGCGGCCGAGCGCACGGACGCGGGCTTCCAGTTCCTCCACGTCGAAGGGCTTGCGCAGATAGTCGTCGGCGCCGAGGTCCAGCCCGCGCACGCGGTCGTCCAGACCGTCGCGGGCGGTGAGCATCAGCACCTGCACCCGGTCGCCCCGCGCGCGCAGCCGGGCCAGGACTTCGAAACCGTCGATGTCGGGCAGGCCGACGTCCAGGATCACCAGCGAATAGGGCTCCGTCGCGGCCACCGACAGCGCGTCCTCGCCATTGGCGACATGGTCGATCGCGTGACCCGCCGCGCGCAGCAGCGAGACCACCCCGCGCGCGAGCTGCGCGTCATCCTCGACGATCAGGATGCGCACGAGGGCATTCCGATCCGCGGTTTTTCGTCAGCCGGGCTGTGAAAGTTTTCATGAAAGGTGGGTGACAGCTTCGGATCGTAGGGCATGACCAGCAGCTTATCCGACATGAGACCCGGAAAGCGAGAGGATACGGGAATGCGCAGCTTCATCACGGTTTTGACACTTGCAGCGATGGTCGCATTTCCCGCGATGACGGCGCCTGCCGATGCCCAGCGCCAGGGCAGGCCGGTCCAGGGCGGGCAGGTCCAGCGGCCTGCGGGCTATCCGCGGTCTTACGACGGTCTCATCGCCGATGCCCGCGCCGAGGGTACCGTGCGCATCTATGCCAATGCGGACAAGGCCGAGATGGTGCCTGTCGTCGCGGCCTTCCGCCGCGCCTATCCGGGCATCCAGGTGCTTTACGCCGATCTCGGTTCGGCCGAACTCTATCGCCGCTACACCGCGGAGACGCGGGCGAAGCAGTATTCCGCCGACATCGTCTGGTCCTCGGCGATGGACCAGCAGATCAAGCTCATCAACGACGGCTATGCGCAGCAGTACGCCAGCCCCGAGAAGCCTGCCCTGCCGGCCACGGCCGTGTGGAAGAACATGGGCTTCGGCGTCACCGCCGAGCCGATCGGCATGGCCTACAACAAGAAGCTGGTCCCCGGGGCGCTGGTGCCGCAGAGCCACCAGCAGCTCGAACAGCTCCTGCGCCATCGCCGCTCCGCTTTCATGGGCAAAGTGGCGACGTTCGATCCGGCGCGCTCGAACGTGGGCTATCTCTACCTCTCGCAGGACTTCCAGATCACCCGCGACACCCGCAGCCTGGCGGAGGCGATCGCGGCGACGCGCCCGGTGCTGGCCACGCATACCGAGGAAATGCTGCAGGGCGTCGCTTCGGGCAAGCTGGCCATCGCCTACAACGTGATCGGTTCCTACGCGCTGGAACGAGCGCGGCGCGATCCGAACATCGGCGTGATCTTCCCGCACGACTACACCATCGTCACTTCGCGCATCGCCTTCATCGCGCGCGAGGCGCGCCATCCGGCGGCCGCGCGGCTGTTCCTGGACTTTCTTCTCTCCCGCGCCGGGCAGTCCCAGCTCGCCCGGCACAGCCTCTGGCCAGTGCGTACCGACGTGCCTGCTTCCCACCGCCTTCCTGCCGGCCAGGCCCGCCCCGTGCGCGTCGGCCCGCAGCTTCTCGTCAATCTCGATCGCCTGACCCGCGCGCGCTTCCTGCGCGACTGGAACGCGATCCTCGCCTCCGGACACAAGACTCCATGAAGATGTTTGCATCGGGCACCGCGCTCCTCGCCCTGATCGCGGCGACCCCGGCGCTGGCCCAGGAACCGAGCAAGGAAGACCTTGCCGAACTGGTGCGCGCGCAAGCCGCCGAAATCGCCTCGCTGCGCCAGCGGGTGGAGAAGCTGGAAGCCGGGGCCACGCCCGCTCCCGCGATGGCCGCCGCTCCGCAAGCGCCCGCGGCTTCCCCGCCCGAGCCCGCCCCGCAAGTCGTGGTGACGCAGCCTTATGCCCCGCAGCTCGTTCCGCCGGGACCGGCCGAGCGCGATGTCGAGCGCGTGCGCGCCGCCGCCGTCTCGGCCTCGGGCGTCAGCACCGAATGGGGCGCGGGCCTGCCGGTATTCCACTCGGCGGACGGCATGTTCAGCTTCAAGCCGCGCGGGCGCATCATCACCGATGTCAGCACCACCACCGGATCGAAATACAGCGGCCGCAATCTCACCACCACCGGCATGCGCGCGCTGCGCATGGGCCTGGAAGGTACGGTGGGCACGCACTTCTTCTACCAGTTCGAGAGCGATTTCTCGGAGAACGAGGTGGATGTCGTCACCGCCTTCATGGGCTGGCGCAACCGCATCGCGCCGGGCATGGACTATGACGTGCGCGTCGGCCACTTGTTCAACGACCGCAGCTTCGAAGGCTCGACGGGTTCGGACTCGACGCCCTTCACCGAGCGCTCGGTGGTCGCCACCGCGATCATCCCGCAGCGCGCCTTCTACGGCCTCGGCATCATGCCGCGCCTGTTCTGGAAGACCGGCCACGCCTCGCTGACCGTGACCGGCGACCGCATCGACGGCGACCAGAGCACGTCCGACAATCGCACCGTGCTCGCCCGCGCGCACTGGAATCCGCTGAAGACCGACCGCCAGGTGCTGCACCTCGGCGTGTGGGGTTTCGACGAGATGCTCCACCCCGGCAAGAACACGCTGACCCGCAACACCGTGATCGGCGGCCGCTTCAACGGCGCGCTCAGGCTTTCCACCGGCACGCTGATCGGCGGCACCGGCACCACCGGCTACGGCGTGGAACTGGGCGGCTATTCCGGCCCGCTCTGGATCATGGGCGAAGCGGGCGAGCGCCACGCACGCCTCGACAACGGCCGCCCCGATTTCGTCACCCGCGCCTGGAGCGTTTCGGGCGGCTGGTTCCTCACCGGGGATCTTCCTCCCTATAACCCGCGCCTCGGCAGCTTCGGCCAGCCCAAGGTGCTGCGCCCGGTCTTCGAAGGCGGCCCCGGCGCGATCGAGCTGACCGCGCGCTACGAGAACCTCGAATTCGACGACATCGTCACGCCCGCCCAGGGCTGGGCGGCGACGCTGGGCGTGAACTGGTACCTCAACAGCTTCACGCGCTTCCAGCTCAACGCGATCCACTGGAACACCCAGAACACTGCCGGTGCCTATACCGGCAAGGACGATGGACAGACCCTGACGGCACGCGTCGGCGTGACGTTCTGATTATGTGTCTGAAAATTCGCCGGAAGCGAATTTTGCGGCACCGGCCCACCCCCCCCACCCGACCTCCCATCCAGGGTACACTGCTGTGGGAGGCCGGGTGGGGGCGTGGGCCGGTGCCGCACCGAAAATGCCCCTCGGGGCATTTTCCAGACAGCTCCCTTCACATCCATGACAGACATTCGGGGACAATCATGAGTCTCGCCCTTATCGGCTTCCTGATGGTGGCCACTTTCATGACGCTCATCATGACCAAGCGGATGACGCCGCTGGTCGCGCTGATCGTCGTGCCTACGCTGTTCGCACTGCTCGCCGGGTTCCACTCGGGGCTGGGCGACATGATGATCGAGGGCCTGACCAAGCTGGCGCCCACCGGCGTCATGCTTCTCTTCGCCATCCTGTTCTTCAGCACGATGACCGACACCGGCCTGTTCGACCCGCTGGTGGGCCGCCTGATCCGGCTGGTGCACGGCGATCCGATGCTGATCCTGATCGGCTCGGTGGTGCTTTGCGCGCTCGTCAGCCTCGATGGCGACGGATCGACGACCTACATCATCACGATGGCCGCCATGCTGCCGCTCTACAAGCGCTACGACATGAACCGGCTCTACCTCGTCTGCCTGCTGATGGTGACGAGCGGGGTGATGAACCTCACCCCCTGGGGCGGGCCGACCGCCCGCGCCGCCAGCGCGCTGAAGCTCGATCCCTCGACGCTGTTCGTGCCGCTGATCCCCGGCATGGTCGCGGGCCTGGCCTTCCTGGTGCTGCTGGCGATCCACTTCGGGCGCAAGGAACGCCGCCGCATCGGCCGCGTTCACGCCGCGACACCGCAGGAACTGGCCGACTTCGCGGTTTCGCAGTGGCCCGAGGCGCGCCGTCCGAAGATGATCTGGTTCAACGCCGCGCTCGTCGTGGCGCTGCTGGTCCTGCTGGTCTGGGGCGTGCTGCCGCTGCCGATCCTGATGATGCTGGCCTTCGCCATCTCGATGATCGCCAACTATCCCCATGTGAAGGAGCAGAAGGAGCGCATCGCCGCCCATGCCGGCAACGTGCTGGCGGTGGTCTCGCTGATCTTCGCGGCAGGCATCTTCACCGGCATCCTTTCGGGCACCGGCATGGTCGAGGCGATGAGCCGCGAGGTCGTGAACTTCATCCCGCCCTTCCTCGGCCCCTACATGGCGCCGATCACCGCGCTGATCAGCCTGCCGGGCACGTTCTTCATCTCGAACGACGCCTTCTACTTCGGCATGCTGCCCATCCTGGCCGAAGCCGGCGCGCACTACGGCGTGGAGCCCATGGCCATCGCCCGCGCCTCGCTGATGGGCCAGCCGGTCCACCTGCTCAGCCCGCTGGTGCCATCGACCTACCTGCTGGTCAGCCTTGCCGGCGTGGACCTGGCCGACCACCAGCGCTTCACCCTGGTCCCGGCAGCGCTGTGCTGCCTGGTCATGACGGTGGTGGGCATGCTGGTGCTGGCGTTCCCGTTCGTGGGGTAACAGTGTTGCACCAGCCTCGGTTTCGTCATTACGGCCCTGCTCGTCACTGCGAGGGTAGCCCGCCCCCTCGTCACTGCGAGGGTGGCCCGCTCCCGCGTCATTGCGAGCGTAGCGAAGCAATCCAGGGCGGCGCCGCACCGCTCTGGATTGCCGCGCCCCTGCGGGGCTCGCAATGACGAAGGATGGGACGAGAGCGAGGCCGAGGCCGAGGCCGAGGCTGGGGGCGGAAACGGAAACGAAGCCGAAGCCGAAGACCAGCCCGGGGCCGATCACCATTACGGTCATGATCCTGCGCTTTCTTGCCGCGCTCGCGCTGGGCGCGGCGGGGGGCGCGCTGTTCTGGGCGGTGGGCGCGCCGCTGCCCTGGGTGCTTGGCGCGATGATCGCCTGCGCGGCGGGCAGTATCGCCCGCCTGCCGATAGCCGCCTCTTCCGCCACCCGCCGCCCGATGTCGGCGGTGATCGGCGTGGTGCTGGGCAGCGCCTTCCATCCCGGCCTGATGACACAGGCGGCGGAGTGGATCGTGCCCATCGCGCTGCTGCCGCTGTTTCTTGCCAGCGCCGCGTTCCTTTGCGTCATCTATTTCCGCCGCGTCGCCCGCTTCGACCCGCCGACCGCCTATTTCGCCGGAATGCCCGGCGGCATTGCCGAAATGGTGTTGATGGGCTCCGAACGCGGCGCGGACGAGCGCATGGTCGGCCTGATCCACGGGGCGCGGATCTTCCTGGTGGTCTTCATCCTGCCCTTCCTGATCCGGGCTTTCGAGGCGGACGTCCATGCGCCCCCGTTCGTGACCGCGCTGGCCGCACCGGTGACGACGGAAGCGACCGGCTGGCCGCTGCTGTTCTGGGGCCTTGGCTGCGCGGTCGTCGGCAGCCTCCTCGGCCGGACCTTGCGCCTGCCGGCATGGCACCTGATGGGGCCGCTTTTCGTCAGCGCGCTGGTGCACCTGACCGGCCTTTCCGATTTCCACATCCCCGCCTGGGCCGTCGCCGCCGCGCAAGTCGGCCTTGGCGCGACCATCGGTTGCCGGTTCGTCGGCCTCGACCTGGCGACATTGGCGCGCACCCTGCTGCTGGCGGCCGGATCGACGGCGATCCTGCTTGTCATAACCTTCGGCTGGGCCTTTGCGATCGGCTGGGCTACGGGGCTCAACCCGGCGCTCGTCGCGTTGGCCTATTCACCCGGCGGGGTCGCGGAAATGAGCATGGTCGCCCTCAGCCTCTCGCTGGAGGCGGGCTTCGTCATCGTCCACCACCTCGTGCGCGTGATGCTGGTCATCGTCGGCGCGCCGCTTTCCTTCCGCATCATGGGAGCCCCCCGATGACCCCAGTGCCCGACCCCCGCGAACAGACCATCGCCATCCTCTACCAGGCGCTCGAACCGCCGGTGATCGACGGCGCGCGCAAGGAAGCCAAGCCCGGCGGCTATTCGGACAGCGGGGCGGACATCGGCGTGGCGCTCCTCGCCGCCGGGTGCACTTTGGCGACGCCGGTGGCAGACCCCGATCCTACCCGCGTGTTCGACTGGGTCTGGCCCGATACCGAGGAAGGCATCGCCGCTGCGCTGAACGCAGGGGCAACGCTGCTATGGGCCAATACCGTGGTCTTCGCCGGCCACCCCATCGAGGCGGCCAGCCGCAAGGCGTGGGTCGTCGGGCCGGACCCCCGCGCCATGCAGGAGATCGACGACAAGGCCGCCACCAATGCCCGGCTGCTCGACGCGGGCCTGCCGGTCGCGCGGTCCTGGCTGATCGATGGCGACGGCGATCTCGATGCCCAGCTCGCGCCTTTCGCGCAGGCCGTGCCGATCGTGGTGAAGCCCTTGCGGGGTCGCGGAAGCCAGGGCGTGGGCGTGGCGCGGACGCGTGAGGAACTGGCCCAGCAGGTTCGCGAACTGGCGGAAAGCCGCCGCTTCGGCGCGGCGATCATGCTGGAGCAGTTCCTGCCCGGCCAGGAAATCACCATTACCGTGATGCCCGCCGCCTGCCGCGCGGGCGAAGCCGGTCCTTTCGCCTTGCCGCCGGTGCGCCGCTTCGACCAGATCGGCGATGTGGCGCCCTATAACGGCGACGTGCCCGTCAGCCGTAACAGCGCCGCGATGACGCCCGAGGAATGCGCCGATCCTGCCATCGCCGCGGTCACGGCGGCCTGCGAAAAGGCCGCCGCGCTCCTCGAAATCCGCGCGACCATGCGGATCGACTGCCGGGCGGATGCCCAGGGCGCCTATTTCCTTTTCGACGTCAACGCCAAGCCCAACCTGACCGGGGCCGGCAGGCCCGGGCGCGAGGACGAAGACAGCCTTTCCACCATTGCCGCCGCCGCCTGCGGCTGGACCTATCCGGACTTTCTCCTGGCTGCCGCTCGCGGCGCCTGGAGGAGCCCCCAAGACCAACAGGGATAATACCACATGACCGACCTGTGGCAGCACATCGTTGCCGATTTCTCCAACCTCGGCTCGCCCACGGCGCTGGCCGCCTTCGGGCAAGTCGTGCTGATCGACGTGATGCTGGCGGCTGACAATGCCATCGTCGTCGGCGCCCTTGCCGCCGGACTTCCCGCGGCCATGCGCCGCAAGGTGATCCTGATCGGCGTGCTTGCCGCGCTGGTCCTGCGCATCGCCTTCGCGCTTGTCGTCACTCAGCTGATGCAGCTTGTCGGCCTGGTCTTCGCCGGCGGCCTGCTGCTGGTCTGGGTGGCGTGGAAGATGTGGCGCGAACTGCGCGAGGACGCGGGCGGAGAGGGCGATCCCGTCGCCAGCGCCGCGCCGCGTTCCTTCGCGGCGGCGGCCTGGGCCGTGGCCGTGGCCGACATCAGCATGAGCCTCGACAACGTGCTGGCCGTGGCCGGTGCCGCGCGCGACCATCCCGGCATCCTGGCCATCGGCCTGATCCTCTCGGTGGCCCTGATGGGTCTTGCCGCCAACCTGCTGGCGCGCGTGATCGAGCGCTATCGCTGGATCGCCTACGTCGGCCTGCTCGTGATCCTCTGGGTCGCCGGCAAGATGATCTGGGAAGGCCTGGTAGACCCCTCGCGCGGGTTGCTGGTGCTGTTCTGACAATGAGCTTCAGGCCGCGGTGCATCCTGCGCCGCGGTCCCGGGCTTCCCATGCGCGCCCGCCGTCGGGGGCCGCTCAGTTGAGCGGCGTGGGCGGGGGCACCGCGTTGCCGGTCTGCCCGTTCGTCACCAGGGCCCGAGCCTGCGATACCCGGCTATACGGCGGTACGCTGTGCGTCAGCCAGACATTGCCGCCGATCTCCGAGCCCCTGCCGATCGTCACGCGCCCCAGGATCGTGGCGGCAGCGTAGATCACCACGTCGTCCTCGACGATGGGGTGGCGCGGCAGCGCGCGGACCAGCGCGCCCGAACTCTCCGTCGTGAAGTCCTTCGCGCCCAGGGTGACGCCCTGATAGAGCCGGACATTGTCCCCCACGATCGCCGTCTCGCCCACGACCACGCCGGTGCCGTGATCGATGAAGAAGCCGCGCCCGATCCGGGCGGCGGGGTGGATGTCGATGCCGGTGGCGCCATGGGCGATTTCCGAGAGGATACGCGCCACCAGCGGCGCACCCAGCCCGTGAAGGGCATGGGCCAGCCGGTGGTGGATGATCGCCAGCAGGCCGGGATAGCAGATCAGCACTTCGTCCAGGCTGCGTGCGGCCGGATCGCCGCGAAAGGCGGCATCGATGTCGAGGTCCAGCAGGCGGCGGATATCCGGCAGGCGGCGCGAGAATTCCAGCACCAGCGCGTCGGCGCGCTGCTCCACGGCCTGCCGCGCCTCCTTTGCGGCATAGAGCAGTTCCAGCCGGACTTGCGCCTGCAACCGGCTGAGCGCGATCTGCAGGGACTGGGTGACGAAAGTCGCTTCATTGTGATGCCGCACGAAGTCCGGGCCGAGCCGCAGCGGGAACAGCGCGCCGCAGAGTTCCTCCGCCACTTTCGCCAGCCGCACGCGCGAAGGGAAGCCCTCGGCCCCGTGCTCGGCATGCTGGCGGCCTTCCGCGCGCCGGTTGCGGCGGATTTCGGAGAGTTCGCCGGCAATGTCCTCGACATTCCAGAAGTCGTCATCGGGGGTGGCGGCACCGTCCGCCGCCTGCCCATCGCCCGCCGCTGGAGGTCCGCCGCTCGTGGCCAGGGAGAGCGCGCCGCCGGGACGGGAATCGGCGGCGCTCGTGTCGCCGGAATTCGGGGAAGCCATCGTTTTCACCTCGTTGCTGAGGGATCACGACGCTTGGCGTTGTCGCCCCAGCATCGCGCGCTTTAGCGGTTGGTAACGCGGAGCAAGCTGCATCCCGATCAAATGCCGCGGGTCGACAAAGTGCGATGACGGGTATCGCCGACCGGACGCCCGTACTCCGGTTATTCGGGCAGAGCGCGCCGCCGTCAAGCAAGCGCGGGCCGTCCGGCGATAGAAAATCTGGCCGGTGCGAAACGCGAAGTTGCGCCGCGCACCGCGGGGGCGCTGCCATGCGATTGGCCCTTCCCACGGCGCCTTTCAGCGCCTAGAGGCGGCTCATCCCCGGGGGGCCGCTGACGCGCGGCTGAGAGGTGGTCAGCAGACCACGACCCGCTGAACCTGATCCGGTTGGTACCGGCGTAGGGAGGGCTGGCGGCAGAACCGTTGTCCCTCCGATTGGAGTGGACGCGACGCAATGAATACCCGTTCCCGCTGCATGGGCCATGCCATGCTGACTCTCCCGGCCCTGTTCCTCGCGCCTTCCGCCATGGCGGAAACCGAAGCGGATGCGCGCGACAACACCGCGCCCGACAGCATCGAAGTGATCGGCCACCCCGATCCCGAGGGCCTGCTGCCCGACCAGACCGCGCCCAAGGCCGTCAGCGCGATCTCCACCGACTTCATCGTCAAGCAGGCACCCACGCTCAATGCCTTCCAGCTGGTCAATCTCCTGCCCGGCGCCAATGTCTCCTCCAGCGACCCTTACGGCCTCTCCACCAGTTCCAGCCTGACCCTGCGCGGCCTGGGGCAGGACCAGATCGGCGTGCTGATGGAAGGCGCGCCGCAGAACGACATCGGCTATTTCTACGCCTATCCCTCCCAATTCGCCGATGCCGAGAACGTGCGGCAGATCACATTGGCGCAGGGCGCGGTGGACATCGACGCGCCGGTCGTGGCCGCCGCCGGAGGGCTGCTTTCGCTCTCGCTCGACGATCCCCGGCCGGAGATGGGCGGCCTGGTCAATCTCTCGGTCGGATCCTACGACCAGCGCCGCGCCTTCCTGCGCTTCGATACCGGCACGATCGGCAAGACCGGCCTCAAGGCCTTCGTTTCCTATTCGAACAACCGCGCGGACAACTGGCGCGGCGCGGGCTACGACCAGCGCCAGCATGTCGATGCCAAGCTGCTGGGCGAATGGGGCGATGGCAACCGTGCCAGCCTGTCGCTCTCGTTCAACGAGGCCAAGACTTCCGCTTATCCCAGCCCCACCATGGCCGACTGGCAGGCCGCCGGGCGCGGTTTCAACCACGATGAGCGCTACGATCCGACGGGCGCCTCGGGCAGTCTGGGAGGGACGAATTACTGGCGCCTCTACCGCGCGCCGTTCCGCAACTTCTATGCCGCCGCCCCGGTGCACCTGAAGCTGAACGACCGGCTGACGTTCGACAGCAGCGCCTATCTCCAGCTCGGCCACGGCAATGCGCCCTACGGCACGCAGCTCAGCGAAACCGGCAATTTCCTGGGCACCGAGGAACTGGCCCAGCCGATCACCCTGCCGGGCGCCGTGGACGGCGTGGCCACCGTGCTCGGCAACTGGACGGGCAAGCAGTTCCGCGTGGGCGATGTGAGCAAGCTGACGTTCGAGGCCGGCGCGCACCGGATCACCGCCGGGCTCTGGTTCGATTACGGCACGGACCGCGTCACCCAGTCCTATACCTCGATCGATGCCCAAGGCCACCCGTTCGACCAGTGGGGCTACCAGGACGAGGCGATCCGCACTGCCGACGGCCGCCTGCTCGCTTACGAGAACGCCCGGACCGAAACGGTCACCAAGGCCTTCTTCCTGGCCGACAGCATCACCGTGACCCCGCGCCTCGTCGTCGATCTGGGTTTCAAGGGCGTGGACGTGCTGCGCAACGGCCGCAATTATCTGCCGGGGCCGCAGCAGACCGTGCGCACGGACAGCTTCGCCGCGCTGCCCCGCGCGGCCCTGCACTATACCCTGACCGACCGGCAGCAGCTGTTCGCCAATATCACCACCAGCTTCCGCACGCCCAACGAGTTCGCGCTCTACAACAGCTACTATGGCGGCGAGATCGTGGGCGCGGGCACGACGAGCCTCAAGAACGAGTACTCGGTCTCGCAGGAACTGGGCTATCGCTACATCGGCCCCAGCCTGTCCTTCTCGCTGACGGCCTTCCACTACCACTTCCGCAACCGGCAGGTGGCCACGGTGGTGAACAGCGGCGGCGCCCTGGTGAATTCCACCGTAAACGGCGGCAGCCAGACCTCCTACGGGCTGGACGGCGAGATCGACTATCGCCCGGCCAAGGGTGTCAGTGTCTATCTCTCGGGCGAATATCTGCACGCGCGCCTCGATGACGACCTGCCGGTCGGCGGCGATTTCCTGCCTACCAAGGGCAAGCACGCGGTTTCCAGCCCCAGCTTCCAGTTCGCCATGGGCAGCACGTACGACGATGGCCGCCTGTTCGGCAGCACCGCGCTGAAATACGTGGGCCGCCAGTACGCCACGTTCATGAACGACGAGAGTATCAAGGGCTACGCCACGCTCGACCTCTCGGTGGGCGTGCACCTGGCCTGGCTGGTCGATGCGCAGCGCATGGACTTGCGGCTCAACGCGATCAACGTGACCAACCCGCATGTGCTGTCCGGCGTCTATGCCGTCAGCACCAATGCGCAGGACACGGTGGGCCGTGGCGGCACGGTCATTTCGGGCGCGGCGCCGGCCTATTACGTGGGAAGCGGCCGCGCCTTCGTGGCAACGCTGAGCCGCGCCTTCTGATCGTGAGCGGCGCGGCGCCTCATCTCGTCCACGGCATGGGCACGGCGCTGGAAGCCCCGGCCTGGCCCGCCATCACGCCGGATGAGGCGGAAATGGTGCTTGCGCATTTCCCGCTCGCTGGGCGCGCTGCCGCGCTGCGCTGGCATTCGCCGCGACCCTTCTCGGCCGCCGCCCTGGTCGAGACGGAGCGCGGGGCGTTCTTTCTCAAGCGCCACCATCGCCGGGTTCGTTCGCCCGCCGCCCTGGCCGAGGAACATGCCTTCATCGCCCACTTGCGCGGGGCAGGACTGGCCGTGCCGCAAGCCGTCGCCGCGCAAGTGGGAAGCGGGCAGGATGGGTTCGGGCACGACGGGGCCGGCATCGTCTCGCAAGGCGAGTGGACTTACGAGCTTCTCCTAAGGGCGGAGGGGATCGATCTCTACCGCGATCGCCAGTCCTGGACGCCTTTCCTCGCCGCGGGCCATGCCCGCGAGGCGGGCGCTGCGCTGGCGCGCCTGCATCTGGCAGCGCGGGACTTCGGCGCGGCTCCACGGGGCAAGCATCCGCTCGTCGCCAGCCTCACCATCCTGCCGGCCTCGGAGCCGCTTGCGGCGGCCGAAGCCTATGTCTCCGCCCGCCCGGCGCTGGCCGGTTACCTGGCCGACAAGCCCTGGCGCGGCGCGCTGGCGCGTCTTTTCGCGGCGCAGGCAGGCGGGCTCTCCACGCGGCTGGCGCAGCAACCGTCGCTGTGGACACACAACGACTGGCATCCCTCCAACTTGCTCTGGTCTGCCGATGGCCGTGTAAGCAGCGTCATCGACTTCGGGCTGGCGACGCGGACTTGCGCGCTGCACGATCTCGCCACCGCGATCGAGCGGACGGCGGTGGCTTGGCTGGAGCCCCGGGGCGGTGATTTCACGGCGGATGCGCAGGCCGCCCAAGCGCTCCTTGCGGGATACCATGCGGTACTTCCCCTGAGCCGAACCGAGGTGGAGACGCTCACCCGGCTCCTGCCGCTGGTGCACATCGAGTTCGCCTTGTCCGAGGCCGACTATTTCGCCGGTATCCTGAACGACCGCGCGCAGGCGGACATGGCATGGCAGGACTATCTGCTCGGTCATGCCGAATGGTTTCTTTCCGCTGCCGGGCAGGCCTTCCTTCGGGCGATCGAGCAGGGGGTGGCGGCGTGATGTCGGCGCTGGAAATCACGGCGGTTGCGGTCAGCTTCCTGGGCATCTGGCTTACTGCGCGGCGGCAACTGCTGTGCTGGCCGGTCAGCCTCACGGCCTGCGCGCTCTATTTCAAGCTGTTCCTCGACGTGCGGCTCTATTCCGACATGGTGCTGCAGGCGCTGTTCGGAATCGCCATCGTTTATGGCTGGACCGTGTGGGCGCGCGGCAAGGACGATGCCGGAGAGGTGATCGTCAGCCCGCTGCCGCCGGGCCGGGCGCTGATCGGGCTGGCGGCCGGCGCCGTGGGGGGCATCGCCATAGGCTGGTTCACCAGCCGTTTCACCAATGCCGCGCTGCCCTGGATGGATGCGGGGCTGAGCAGCTTCAGCCTGGTGGCACAGTATTGGACCGCCCGGCGCCACGCGGCCAGTTGGCTGCTCTGGATCCTGGTGGACGTGCTCTACGTCGGCATGTTCGTTTTCAAGGAATTGTGGCTGACGGCCGGCCTCTATGCGGCGATGGTGGGACTGGCCGTTCTGGGCTATCGGCGCTGGCAGCAGGCGCGCAGCTTGCACTGACCCCGTGCATTGCGGCCAGAATGCCGCTATTCCAGGCCTTGAAGCGCGGACGGAGTTCCCGATCATCGAACGCTCCTGGTTGGCACGGTCCGGCGCGCGAGCATGCGCCGCCTTGCCAGATCCCGCCCCGGCAAGGCGCTCGATCTGAAGCTCCACCGGGCGAACGGCGCGGCTGCAGGACGGCTCACGCATCGGCATAGGGCTGCTTCATACCGTTGGTCTCCGGGGAGCCAGGATGGCGTTCCGGCCCGTGCGCCATTGTCGCTGGCCTTGGCGGCGCGGCATCGGCGCGGCCTCCGCCTTTCTCTTCGGAGAAGGCCAGGACGCTGCGGTAATGGCCGATGGTCTGCGTTATCCAGTCCTCCGGCGTGTTGCAAAGCGCAAGGTATCCCGCGTGTCCGGCTCGCGACATCCGGCCGACCCGATCATGATCCCGGTGCAGTTCGATCAGGGCATCCGCAAAGAGGTCGATCCTGCCCGTATCGATGGACAGACCGAACCCATGGCCTGCCACTTCCTCGGCGATCAGTGCGCGGTGGTTGATCACGGCGGGTACACCCGACCCGATGGCTTCGAGTGCGACGAGCCCGAATGGCTCTGCCCAGCGGCTCGGCATGACCGCCAGGCGCGCCGTGGAAACCGCCTGCGCCATGCCGCGACGGTCCTGCCGCCCCAGGAAAACCGCCTCGGGATTAAGCCGCTGGACGACATCCCGCTCGCTGCCCTCACCCACGAACGTGATCGGAATACCCGCCCGGGCGGCAGCGCTCGCTGCCAGGTCCGCCCCCTTTTCCTTCGAAATTCGGCCGATGAATATCACCCCGGCATTGCGCTCTGCAGGCACACGCTCTGCCGTCAAGGGCGTCACGGGATTGCGCAAGGCCGCCAGCTTGTGGCGCGGCCAGTTCGCGCGGGCGAAAGCCTCGGCCTGCCCCGGATGGATGAGCAGCATCCGGCTCACGTTCGTCCCGCCCGAAAGTGCGCCTCGCCGAGCGACTTCGCGGCCTGACCGCCATACTTTCCGGCCGTAGGACGCCTTGTCGCACTGACGGCGAAGGCAGGGGCGGGAAAGCGGGGCGAGAGTGCAGTCCTGGTCCTGCGGATAGTCGAAGAACGCCCCGTTCGGGCATCCGTTGAAGTAGTCGTGCCCATGAAGGATCACGCGCTGCGAAACCTTGCGCAAGGCGCCGAAGACGGCGGGCGTGAGGATCTTGGACCAGCCGTGAAGATGATAGACCGTTCCCGGCGTGTCGTTCCGCTTGATCCACGCACTTAGACGCAAAAGAGAGCGCGGATTGAAGAACCCCGCCGTAAGCGCGCCAAGGCTGGACCGCTCCAGCAGTGGCTTGCCGTGAAGGGGGATGAATTCGACGTCGCTGCGCGTGAAATTGCGCCCGGTATCGCCCGCCATGAACGTCACCGGGATGCCGCGTGCACACAATCCCTCCAGCAAGACCTGCACCAGGTGGGAGGCGCCACCCAGTGCCTCGCTGTAGTCGTGCAGCAGCACGACGCGGTCTATCTCGCGATCCATTGTCGGATTTCCGATCAGAAGTACCGGGGGCCTATGCGGATCGTGTCCCCGGGCAGCACCGCCGCGCCGCTGGTCAGCCGGTAGGACTGCTCGGATGTCTCGTTCGAATGACGAATATGCGCCACTCCCTGATTGGCGCGATACGTGAAGCCCCCGGCCTTGGCGACAAGCGCGAAGACGGACATGCCTTCCGCGAAGCTGTATTCCCCTGGCTTCTGTACTTCCCCCAGAATGTAGATCGGACGGAAACTGACGACATCGAGCGTGATCCGGGCGTCGCGCACATAGCCTTCGCTGAGCAGAACCGTCAGTTCCTTCCGCAAGTCGGGAAGGGTCTTGCCGGCGGCCTTCACGCTGCCCACCAGGGGCAGGCTGAGATTGCCTTCGTCATTGACCACATATTCGCCCGACAGATCCTTTTCGCGAAAGACATCCAGCTTGAGCCTGTCGCCCGCCGCCAATCCTTGCGGGGCGGCGCCGACGGGTGGCAGTTCAGTCGTGGGCGTCACGCCGCAGCCTGCCAGCAAGGCGCTCAAGACCAACACCAGCGATCGTTTTGCCATGAAATCTCCTGGAAAGAATGGCGCGGCCATCGTCAGGCCACGCGTTCAACAGAGGGACGCAGCGCGTCCAGCGCTTGCAATATGCCGCGATCGAACACGTCCGGCGCAAAGCGGCGGGCGTTCCTCATGGCGGTTTCGGGCCGGAAGGAAGGAAGCCAGCCTTCCAGTCTGCGAATGGCATCGCACAGGGAATCGACGCTCTGTTCGCGGTAGAACAGTCCGGTTTCTCCATCGACGATGGAGTCGGTCACCCCGCCTCGCCCGAAAGCCACGACCGGGCGCCCGGATGCGTTTGCCTCTACCGGGACGATCCCGAAGTCTTCCTCAGGCGTGAACACCAGCGCCTTGGCCGTGGCATAGGCTTGCTTCAACTCCTCGAACGACAAGCGCTGGCGCACTTCCACGTTCGGCCCCGCCCTGGCGGCGACGGCCTTGAACATCTCGCCGTCCCCCACCATCAGCGCCGGCACCCCCAATCGGTTGAAGGCCTCCAGGGCGATGTCCGCCCGCTTGTAAGGCGTCATCTGGCTGATCCAGAGATAGCGTTCCGTGATCTCGGGCGAGGCATGGAACGCATCCACGGCGACAGGAGGATGGACCACGGCGGAGTCCCGCCCCCAGGACTTGCGGATACGGCGCGCCACGAAGCTGCTGTTCGCCACTATACCGTCGATCCGGTTGGCCGAACTGACGTCCCATTGCCGAAGACGGTGGAACATCGATGGCATGAGCAATCGGCTCAGGTTTCCGGCGGATGACTTGTAGTCGTGGTAGTGATCCCACAAGTATCGCATCGGTGAGTGGCAATAGCAGAGATGGAGCGCGTCGGGATTGGCGATCACGCCTTTTGCCGGTCCGGATTCGCTGCTGATGATGAGGTCGTACCCGCGAAGATCCAGTTCCTCCAACGCCATGGGCATGAAGGGGAGGTACTTCTGGTAGTGTCTGCGGGCACCCGGCAAGGCGCCGATGAACGTCTGCCGGACCTTCGCCGCGCGAATTTTCTGCGACACGCGGTCCGGATCGTAGACGTGGGTGAAGACATCGGCCTGGGGGAAGAGATCGAGCAGGCGCTCCAGCACGCGTTCTCCGCCGCGCATCGACACCAGCCAATAATGGATCAGTGCCACGCGGCCAAATTGCGAAGCCATGCGGTTCATGAATAATAGCCCCGATAATCCTTATAGAAGCTGGAGATGTCGCTGCCGCCGAAGCGTGCCTGCTTCTTCATGTCCACTTTGTTGAGGACGATCCCCAGGCCCTTGATGGCGCGTGCGGGCAATTGGCGGACTGCGGCCTTGACCACCCGGTCCATCGTCTTGCGCCAATGCACCACCAGAACCACACTGTCGGTACGCGAGACGATTTCGCGCGATTCCGCGATGGGCAGGATGGGGGGGCAATCCAGCACGATCACGTCGAACTCCTCGCGCAGACGGGCGACGACGCGGTGCAGGCGGCCCTGCTCGGTCAGGCGCTCACCCTTGGGGAAGGCGCGGGTAATCGGAATGATGCGCAAGGGCGATTCCGGGTCCGGGTAATGCGCGATGTCCCGGCTTTCCGAATGCAGCGCTTCGTAAAGGCCCGGTTCGCCCTGGTTGAGCCCGAACTGCTTGCTCAATTGCGCGCGGATGACATCGCAATCAACGACGACGACACGTTCGTTCGCCATGGCCAGCGAACGGGCGAGGCAGGAGGCGATGGTCGATTTGCCTTCACCGGGCAGGGCCGACGTGATCGCAATGACTTTGCCCGAGCGGGTTGCCGTCTGGCGGACCGAAACGATCACATTGCGCAGAGATTCCGAGAATGCGCCGTTCGCATGTTCCCGGACGGTGTCGAGCGGCGTCCCTCCATGCGGTTCCACAGAGCGATGCGCAGGAATGAAGCCCAGTGCCCGGACTCCAAGGCGGTTCTCGACATCGTCCAGCGTGGTGAAGCCGCGATAGGACAATTCCGAAAGGACCGCCAGCATGGCACCCGCCAGTACGCCGAGGACAAGACCCAGCGCCAGGTTCATCGGCAGGCTGGGCGAAATCGGCAGGAGCGGGACATTGGCCGAGGACACCAGCCTCGCCGTGGGCTGCTCCGATCCGGTTCCAGCGACCACCGCATTGTAACGCTGGAGGTACGACTGATAGAGCGCCTGGGTCGCTTCGGCGCGCTTCTCCAGATCAGCCAGCGACACGAGTGCGGAGTTATCCGCGCTGAGCTGCGAGCGCGTGCCGCTGCGGCTGGCGAGCAGGGACGAAAGGCGCTGGGCGGAGGTATCGGCGGTGCTCTCCAGGGCCCTGATCGATCGCGAGACCTCGGCAGCGATCTGGCGGTCGATATCCGCGACCTGCTGGCGGACGGTGACGAGATCCGGATTGCTGTCGAAATAGCGCTGCGACAGATCCCGCTCCCGGATGACCAATTGCGCTCGTTCGCTTCGCAGTGACGTGACGACGGAGGAATTGACGCCTTGGCCCACATCGTTCGCCCCGCCCGAATGCAGCTGGCGGCGCGCGCTGGACAGTGCGGCGGTATCGCGCGCGGCCTCCGCGCGGGCCTGGGCGATCTGCTGGTTGTAGGTGGAGATTTCCTGTTCGGTCAGGCTGGTGGCCGCCGAGCTGAGCAAACCGTTGCGAACGCGATAGCTCTGCACCGCGGCGAAGGCATCGTTCGCAACCCTGCGCAATTCGTCCACGCGGCTTTTCAGGACTTGCGCGGCGGTGGCGTTGTTCCGCGCGAGTTCTCGTGCATCGTCGGTGGTGTAGAGTTTCGCGAAGGCATTGGCGACGCTTGCGGTCCTTGCGGCGTCGGAGTCCGTGAACGAGATGCGGAGATTGAAGGAATCGCCGATCCGCGCAACGTTCAGGTGCTTCAGCAGATAAGTGATCGATTCCTCGCGCAAGACCGCCGACGAAAGCACCGGAAGCCGCGTGCTTCGCCCGAAGCCCATCGAGGCGAGCAGGTTGTCGAGCGCCGAACGCGGCGCCGCAACGTCCTCGGCGAAGTCCCGATCCCGGAGAAGGCCGGTGGCTTCGAGAACCTGAGCGGCCATCTGGCGCGAGGTGATCAACTGGATCTGGGTTTCCACATCCTCCGACCGGACGAGGGGCGGGACGCCGCTTTCTTCCGGATCATGCGGCAGGACCTGCTTCGGTGCCGTGATCATCACGACGTCTGCCGCAGAGGAATATGTGCGCGGCAGCGCCGTGGTCCAGAGCAGGGCGACCAGAACCGATATGGCCAGGGTCAGAAAGAACGCTTCCCGCCTTCGCCGCAGCATGGCGAACAGGGTGCGCACAGTGATCTGATCTTCGGAATAGCGATAAGAGCTGGCCGATTCTGGAAAAACCTGAGGGAGCGCGCCGGACGCTTGGTAGATCGTGGGAAGGTTCAAGCAATGCACTCCTTGCTGCAATGGCGGGTCATGGCGTTACCGAGATGCCGATCCCCGCGCTCGCGGAGGTGAATGCGCTGACGAGCGGCGTTCCATGGACGGCTTGCCGAATGAAGGTGAGGTATCCGCCGAACGACAGCCGCGGGCCGAGCCGATACTCGGTATTGAAGCGAAGTGTCGTCCGATCTGTGCGGGTGTCGACTTCGCGATACTGTCCTCTTTCGTAAGAGGCCGACAGGGCGACGCGCAAGTTGCGAAGGGGGTCATAGTATCCGGTCAGCGACACCCTGTCGTTAAGGATGCCTGCAACTTCCCGGTAGCCGCTGTTCTGGAACGAGCGATCACCCTCAAGGCGGAGCGTCATCAGGGGGGTTACGTACCACTGCAGGTCGGCGGCGAAGGTGACACCGGAAAAGTCGCGATAGATCGGTAGCTCGTAGCGGCGTGACTGATAGCCCACCGCGATCTCGCCGGAGAGTAGCGGCGTCAGCGCGCCCTTCAGTCCGGCAAGGGCCGAGACGCTGCGCGCGTCGCGGCGAACATCCTTCGCCGAAGCGGTCGAGCGAATATCCGAGACCGATCCCGACGCGAAACCGGACACAAGGTCCGAGAAGTCATAGCTGATCCTCACGGTTCCGCGGGCGGCTTCCGTATCCCGGAAGGACTCGTCGACTTTTGCGCCGCCCTCGAGTGACAAGGGATCGTAAGTCAGGCGCTGGTAGCCCGCAGAGGGGGCAAGGCGGAAACTGCCGAAGCTCAGGTCGAGACCGAAGGACCCGTCCAGGCGCTGGAAGCTTACCGGCTCCGCGGCGTCAACCGCGGTGCCGACACTGCTGCGCGGCTCTATGAGATGCGCGACACTGGCGGAGGCGGTAATCAGGCCATGGTTCGTAAATTCCACATCGGCCTCACCGGCCAAGTCGAACTCTTCGCTGTTCTCGGACCTGTACCTTGCGAAACGGCGGATGGTGCTGCCTGCGCGAAAGTCCAGACGATGCGGAGCAAGGTCCGTGGTCACACGGAGGGCGGGCATCACGAAAAGCGTGGCATCGGATCGTGCGTCGCGGCGATTGAACACGTTGCTGGAATAGCCGCCGACCACCGAGACGATTGGTTGGATAGCGAAAACTCCGGCGCGAACGGGCTGCGGGACAAGTTCGGGTTCGACGCGCGCGCCGGCAGCATCGTCTCGATCGAGCTGGGGCGAAATGACGATCGACGTGCCGGAACCTATGGCCTGTGCGAAAGACAGGTTCGGCCATAGCGCCATGCCGCACGTTACCAGGCCTCCGATCATATGGCGCATCAACAGGGGCCTTGTTTCATGCAAGCGCATCGAATGCGGAGCTTGCCCGCGTTCGGAAGTAGCGCCCTGCAAAGGGAGCGGTTTGGCGGGCGATGGATTTGGGAAAGTGCTGAGAGGCAGTGTTGAACAGCTATAGGAACGGTCGGTCTTCACTGGGTAAATTCTAAAGACTTCCCCAGTGAAACCTTGCATCCTTCATACGCGATTACTCTCGCAGTGCGCGTCTGAATTGATCCGAAAGGGGGCGAATTATGTATTGCAGAATGGTTCTCTGTTCCGTCTGAATGAACACTTCGACCGGCATACCCACGGAAATGCGCGCGTTTCCAAGTTTGCGAAATTCTGCGTCCGAAATGGCGATAGTCACCGGATAGAAAGTGTTGTTGGTGGCCGTGTCCACGGTGCGATCGGCGGCAACCTGCGTGACCTTTCCTGCCAGCTCGGGCGTCGTGCGGGCATTCAGCGCCGTGAAGCGCAAGTGTGCCGTTTGCCCCCTGGATACCTTGTCGATGTCGGTCAGGCGGACATGGCCACGAACGACCAGGTGATCGTGCGAAGGAACGATCTCCATCAATGTTTCTCCGGCGCGCACCACACTGCCGATTGTCCGCGTCTGCAGCTTGTCGACAGTTCCGTCCTGCGGCGCGCGGATTACGGTTCGGTCGTTCTGATCGCTGGCGGCCACGCTCTCCTTGCGAAGATCCGCGATGGCGCCTTGCACTTGCGCCAGTTCAAGCGCTGCCTCGCTGCGGGCGGTGCTTTCCACCGAGACGATCTGGGCGCGTAGCTCGGCAATCCTGGCCCAGGTTTCGGCAACGCCGGATCGGGCGGTGGACTGCTGCGCTTCCACGCCCACTGCAGATCGCTCCAGCGCATTGAGCCGGTCCAGCGTCGTCAGCCTGCTTTCGTAGAGTTCGCGGGTCTGCTGCAATTCCTGCCGAACCAGGGCGGACTGACGCTGATAGGCGCCGGCCTGGCTGTTGAACGAGGTGATCTCGGCCTGAGTCTGCGCGATGCGGGCACGAAGCTGGCCCACCTGGTCGCGTCTTGCCGCATTGGCCAATCGAAAGCTGCTGCGCTCGTCCGCCAGGATCGTGCGGACACCGGGGTCGCCGGCCTGCTTGTCCTCCAGCTCCCGGGGAAAGTCGATGTCTCCGGTGCCTGCCTGAACCGCGCGCAGCCTCGCCGCCTTGGCTAGGAGCTGGTTCAGGCTGAGCCCGGTGTATTCCGCCACGGCACCGGAAACCCTGCTGTCGAGTCGGATCAGGGGCTGCCCCTGGCGCACCGCATCACCGTCCTTCACCAGGATTTGCGCGACCACGCCGCCGAAGGGGTGGGAAAGCTCCTTAACGTGCGATTCCACCGTCACTTCGCCCGGCGCGATCACCGCGCCAGCCATCGGCAGGAAGGTGATCAACGCGCCAAGGCCCAGCACCAATACGGCGATGGAGATCAGGCCCAGGCGGACAAGTTGTGACAGTCCAGGATCCGCAGCGAATGTAGCAGTCTGCGAAAGTGCGAGAGGGCGCGGGGCAGGGTGCAGCGGATGCGTGGCGGGGATCATTCCTTGATCTCCACGACAACGGCGGGGCTTTCAGTCGCTGCCTCGATATTCGACGGGGTAAGGTGGTTTCGGGCGCCTGCGCTCGGCGCCTCAGGGCCTCCGCTTTTTTCCAGCGGGCGAGGCGGCCGCATGCGCTTTTCGAATTCCGCGCGCGTTTCGAAGCGTTCGATGCGGCCGCCGTTCATCACCATGATGTGGCTGACATTGGCAACCACGCTGGGCCTGTGCGCGACGACGATCACGATGCCCCCTCTCTCGCGAATGCCCTTGATCGCCGTGCCCAATGCCGCTTCGCCTTCGTGATCGAGGTTGCTGTTCGGCTCATCGAGGATGACGAGGAAGGGGTTTCCGTAAATGGCGCGGGCAAGCGCGATGCGTTGCTGCTGCCCCGCAGACAGGCCCCCGCCCTGTGGGCCGATCCTGTAATCGTATCCGCCCTCCAGGCGGACGATCAGTTCGTGGCAATCCGCCGCCTGCGCTGCCTGGATGATGGCATCGCGGTCCGGCGGCTCCCGAAAGCGGGCGATATTCTGTGCGATCGTGCCTTCGAACAATTCGATAGCCTGGGGCACATAGCCCACGATGTCCGCGATCTGGTCTGCCGGCCATTGATCCAGCGTCGCACCGTCGAGCCGCACCGAACCGCGAAGCGCTGGCCAGATCCCGCAGAGCACGCGGGCCAGCGAGGTCTTTCCCGATCCGCTGCGACCGACGACGGCCAGCGCGTCTCCGGCCGATAGCGTGAAGGACACTTCCGCCAGCGTGATGCGCTGCGAGCCGGGTGGGGCTGCCGTAACGGCCTTCGCTTCGAGATCGCGTTGGGGCTGCGGGAGACCCAAAGGCTCGATCCTGTTCGGCAGCGCTTCGAAGAGCTCCTTCATCCGCGCGAGCGCCAGACGGGCGGCAATCATGCCCTTCCAGTTGGAGATCACCTGCTCCACCGGCGCCAGAGCTCTGGCCGAAAGAATCGAGCCCGCGATGATCACGCCGCCGGTTGCGCTGCCTTCGATCACGAGGAAGGCGCCCAGTGCCAGTGTGGCCGATTGCAGGAACATGCGGAAGGACTTGGTCAGGCCGCTGAGCGTGCTTGAAATGTACGAAAACCGGTCGTTTGCCTGGAGGTATTCGGCCTCCAGCACATCCCATTGCTGTCGGCGGGCGCTCGCCATGCCCAAGGCCTTGAGCGTTTCGGCGTTGCGCCGCGTGGTCTCCGCCAGGCCGTATCGGCTGGCCGAGGTTCGCATGGTGGCTTGCGCCAGTGGCGCCGTGATGCGGTTGTTGACAAGCATCAGAGCGACCAGGACGCCGACTCCCGCCAGCGAGAGCAGGCCGATGCTCCAGTGGAACACGCTGAGCACCAGCAAATAGACGAGGATCCAGGGCAGATCGAGAATGGCAAGCGGCCCTGGCCCGGAGAGATAGGCGCGCACGGTTTCCACGTCGCGCACGATCTGCGTGCCCTGGGGCATGGCGCCGCGGGAGAGTTCGTAGCGGGAAATCACGTCGAGCACCCGGTTGCTCACCGATTTCAGGAAGAAAGATCCAAGGTGGACCATGATGCGTCCGCGCGTCACGTCGAGCAGGGCCTGGAACCCATAAGCCACGATCACCAGCGCCAGCAGGCTGACAAGCGAAGGGACGCTGCGACTGGGAAGCACATCGTCGTAAACCAGCAGCATGAAGAAGGAGCCGGAGAGGAGCAGCACGTTGTAGATGCTGCTGATTGCCAGAACCGGCACGAGGGCCTTCTTGAGCGGCGCCAGAGCGGCCGCAAGCTCGGGAGAAAGGCGGATGGCGAAAATGGTCATGGTCTTCCTGCCCTGCTGCAGGACGATCCCGCCCTTGGTTCGGAACGCATCTTTTCACCCCAACCTTGCATCGCCGATTTCCCCGCGGAGATCCCGGCGGCCGACTGCGCCGAGTGAGCCTCACGCAATTGTGTCCTGTCTGGAACTATCTCTCGCTGCATTAGAACAGGGCGGCGGGTAGACCTCCAGTCGGATTAGATCAGTTTTGGCGCGTTCCACTGTGAGCGACGCGCAGGATCATGCCATGTATAGGGGGTAATACTTGGAGAAGTGGAGTAAAAGCCCATGGCTGCTGGCTGTCCTCTGCCTTGGCGGCGGTCACAGCGCCTATGCGGAGACGCTGGAGGATGCGTTGGGAGACGCCTATCGAAACAATCCGGCACTGGTGGGCGCGCGTGACATGAGCAGCGCTGCGGACGAAGGCGTCAATCATGCCCATGCAGCATATGGGCCCAGCCTGAGCCTGTCCGTGCAGCATGAATATACGGATGCGCGCATTCGTGGCGGCGTCTTTCCCGTACATGACGAGGGCTTCGGCACCACGGGCGAGCTGGCATTGTCGCAGCCGCTCTTCACATCCGGAAGGCTGTCCGCGGCGGTCGATGCTGCTACCGCGAACAAGTTTGCCGTTCGCGCGCGGTTGGAGGAGGCCAGCCAGCGGACGATTGCCGATGTCGTGACGGCCTATGTCTTCCTGCAGCGCGACATGGAACTCAACGGCGTGGCTGCGGAGATCTATGATCTGCTGCTCCGGCAGCGCGACCAGACGGTTTCGCGCTATCGCCTGCGCGATTCCACGGCGCCGGATGTCGATCAGACCTTGAACCGGCTCGAACTGGCAGCGGGGCGCGTCATTTCCGCGCGGGCGGCCGTTCAGGCGAGTGCCGCGCGCTATCGGAACCTTGTTGGTCACTATCCGGACGAACTCTTGCCCGTGCCGGCCTTGCCCGACCTGCCGGTATTGGAGACGCTCTATACCGAGGGGGAGGCGTACAGCCCGTCACTGGCGGCGTTTAAGTTCGCCGAGGTTCAGTCCCGCGCTGCCGTCGCGGCGGCGCGGGCCGAAATGATGCCGCAGGTCGGCGCTTATGCGTCCGCGCTGCGCGCACCGATCACGCCCTATCAGAACAGCTATCGGCAAGAGGCGGTCTCGGCCGGGGTGCGATTGACGATGCCGCTCTATAGCGGCGGCCAAATGTCGTCGGCCTTGCGCGCGGCGAAGGACCGCAACCTGGCGGATCAGCAATTCGTGGAGCAGGCCAGGCGCGACATGCGCGAGCAGCTTGCTGCCGATTGGGCGCTGCTGGAGGCGGCCCAGGCGTCGCTGCCGCGCTTCGACGCCGCAGTGTCCGCCGCCGAGCGCGCGGTGGAGGGCGTGAAGCGGCAGGAGACGGCGGGAATTCGCACTCTCCGAGACGTTCTGGACGTGACGAACGACTTGCTGTCGGCACGGACGGCGGCTGTCCAGGCGCGGGCCGAGGCTTACGTGCTGCGCGTCGATGTGCTGCGCGACGCCGGCATTCTGACAATCGGCATGTTCTCTCGTGAGCGTCCTTATGATCCGGACAGTCGCTTGCGCTGGAGCGGAAGATTGGCGGGCTTGCCGCTACGCCCTCTGCTTGAACCGCTGGACCGGCTGGCAAGCCACGGTTCCGTGCCGGTGGCGCGGGTGCAACTGGAGTATTCGCTGAATTTCGAAGGGTTGAAAGAGGCGCCGCTGCAACCGGTCTCGCAAGGTTCGGAGGCCGAAGGGCAGGGCCGCGGGCAATAGAGGGGCGCTGCGCCGTTTCGGATCGATCTGCGCATCGATGCAACGGTAGTGGAGCTATCCACCTCTTGTCGTCGCTGCGGGGAAGGGACAGGTTCGCGGCGCGCTCGTGCCTTTCGGTCGAGCGAGTTTGATGCGCGATATTCTCCGTTCCCGACGATCTCAATTCCGGGCAATCTCAAAGGGATGCGTTCATGTGGAGGGAAGCGATCTTCCTGTGGCTTGCAAACCATCTGCCGCAAGGGCGGATCGGCACGCGGGCGCGTCACGAGGCGCTTCGATGGGCTGGCCTGAAGCTGTCGCCCAAGGTGATCGTGATGGGGCCGGTCAGGATTACGCCGCCGGGCACGGGCGGGCAGGTGAGGATAGGATCGCGGTCGTTCCTCAACACCAACGTCCGGTTCGGGGGGAAGGGCGGCGTTACTATCGGGCGGTTCGCCCAAATCGCACCGAACGTGTCGTTCGAGACGAGTTCGCATGAACTTGCCTTCGAAGATGGCCGCAGCAGGGCGCCGGTGACGGCACCGGTCGTGGTGCAGGATCACGTCTGGATCGGTACGGGTGCGATCATCCTGCCGGGGGTGACCATAGGACGCGGGGCCGTGGTTGCCGCGGGCGCTGTCGTCGTGCGCGACGTACCGCCCAAGACTCTGGTGGGCGGCGTGCCCGCGCGGATTCTGCGCAACGTTGACGAGCTTACGGCGTGACAGGTCGTTGCAGCTTTGCGGAATGGCAGGATCGCCTCATGGCAGAGCAGCTGCCGATCGGAGAAGGAACCCGGGCTGGCCTCGGCCTGGGGCTCAAATCGAACGGATGCGCCAAAAGTCGTGCCGATGGCTGGGTGCTGACGATCCGAGCAAGGGCCGGAAAACGGAGAGCGAGCGCATGAATGCGATCAACGATGGCGAGCATCTCAGCGTGGCTGTCGTGGTGGCCAGCCTTGGCCGGCCGCAACTCGTGGCGCAGATGCACCAGCTCATGCTGGAGCAATCCTGCCCGCCCGATGTGCTGGTGTTCTCGGTCGTTGGCGAAGGAGACATTCCCGAAGGCTATGACGGCCGGCAGGATCTGCACGTTCTTCGTGGGAGCAAGGGACTCTGCGCCCAGCGGAACCGCGCGCTGGATTGGCTGGCGGACGACTATGATCTCATCGTCTTTTACGATGACGATTTCGTGCCCTCGAGGGACAGTGTCGATCGGATCAAGCGGTTCTTTGCCGCTCATCCGGAAGTCGTGGGGGCGACAGGCAATGTCATTCGCGATGGCATAAAGGGGCCCGGCATATCCTTCGAACTGGCAAGGGACCTGATCGCCGGGCACGAGAAGAAAGACTTCAGCCCCAATTGCATCGTCACCAGCCTTGAGGGGCTCTACGGTTGCAACATGGTCTTTCGCGCCTCGGCCATTGGCTCATGCCGGTTCGACGAGCGGTTGCGGCTCTACGGCTGGCAGGAAGACGTCGACTTCGCCGCCTCGCTGTCGTCGCGGGGGCGGATCGTCAAGACTTTTGCCTTTTCCGGGGTGCATCAGGGCGTGAAATATGGCCGTACTTCGGGCGTCCGGCTCGGCTATTCGCAAGTCGTCAATCCGCTCTATCTGGTGCGCAAGGGCACGATGTCGCGCAGCTTTGCGGCGAGGCTGATCGTGCGCAACGTGCTGGCCAATCATCTCAAGACATTCAAACCCGAACCGTGGATTGACCGTGCCGGACGCATGAAGGGCAACTGGATCGCCTTTCGCGACCTGATGCTCGGCAGACTGATGCCGGAGAGGATCGAGGCGCTCTAGAGGAGGAGCTAGGCAGCCGGCATCAGCAGCCGGGCAAGAAGCATCAGCGGCAGGGCTGCCGCGGTCAGGCCGAGCCAGGCGCGCAGGGCGCTTTTCGCGTGGAACACGGTCATGGCCACGACGGCGAAGAGGGCGTAGCTCCCCAGGGTCGCGGCCGTGACGGCTTCCGCCCGGTTCATGCCGAACGCAGCCAGAATGAGGGAGAGGGCAACCGTGGCAAGGGCGGTGACGCCATAGGCGCCCAGCGTTCCTGCCAGCGTTCGCGCCGCTACCGACCAGCGGTAGCGGGCGGCTTCGCCGGGCATGAGCAAGCGGGCACCGGATAGGGAAAGGCGGGAAACGGCCTTGGGCATGACGGGGTCCTTCGGTTCCATTATCGGCGCCACCGGGCAAGGATGCGCTCGCGATTGGTCTGGGCGGTGAGGGTGATGGCGGCGCCGGCCGACAGCCAGCCGCACCAGGCGACAGTGCCGTAGCCCCAGCCCAGGCCTTGCCCTGCCAGGGCGAAGCCGGCCGCGAGCAGGGCCAGTCCGCCCAGTTTCAGCAGGCGGCTCGTGCCTGGCGGCAACTTGCGTCGCAGCCAGTCCTGTTGATGGCGCGGCATCGCCATAAGCAGGAGCGCGAAGCCAGCCAGCGAAAGGAGCGCCGTGGCGAAATGGATCATGCGGCGGCCTCCACAGGGGGGCGCTGCTTGCGCGCCGGTGCCGGACGGGGCTTGTGGCTGGCGACCTTCCGGGCCGTGAAGGCGAAGCCTGCGGCCAGGGCCAGCATGGTCAAATCGAAGGCTGCGAAAGTCCAGTCTGCGCTGGGCAGGCTCTGGAGCAGCCCGCGCGCGGTGGTCATTTGGTTGAGCAGTGGCACGGCGGCGAAAAGCGCGGCGCAGGCGGCCAGCGTTTCGACCCATGCCCGCTTGGCCGGACGCGAAAACGCCCAGACCAGGGAGCCGCCCCAGGCGATGAACAACGCGTTGACTTCCCAGTCCGCGCGGTGGGCCATGGCTTGCGGCAGCAGCCGGTTGGCGATGAAATAGGCGGCGATACCGAGCGGGGCACCGGCGATGAAACCGATGTTCAGTCGCTCGACCAGTCGGAAACCGAAGTGGGGGCGGGCGGGGTCGGGCAACTTGGCGCGCCGCTTGACGCACCACAGGCAGAGGCCGGTCGCGGCCATGGCGGTGCCGCCGAGCCCGGAAAGGAAGTAGAGCCAGCGCAGGCCGTAGCCGGCGAACCAGGCGGTGTGTAGGTCCACCATCACGCGGTGGGTTGCCGTGGCGCCGCCGGGCGCGGCGCGGGTGGAGGGCAGGACCGTGCCGCTCGCGCCGTCGAGGTAGAGTGTATCGAGGCGGTCGTCTTTCCAGTCTTCGCGGCGGGCGTAGAGGGAGGCCGTGGCGGCGGCGTCTCCGGGGTTGTCGATGCCGACGTAGCTGGGCACGCCGCCGCGCCACTCCCGGCCTGCCGCGGCGACCATCTGTGCGAGCGGGACCGTGGCTGCAGGCATGCCGCTGGCTTCGCGTTCGGGACTGGAGGCAAAGACGCTGCGGTAGAACTCCTGCCGGTCCGGGAAGTTGGCGGAGATCGCCCAGGGCATCAGCGTGAACAGCAGGGTTGCAAGGCCGGTATACGTGATCATCAGATGGAACGGCAGGACCAGCACGGCCGTGGCGTTGTGCGCGTCCAGCCAGCTGCGCTGCCCCTTGCCGAAGCGCATCATGAAGAAGTCGGTGAAGATCTTCTTGTGAGTCACCACGCCGGAAAGAATCGCGACCAGCATGGCGAGCGCCGCCACGCAGACGAGATAGCGCGCCCAACTGACCGGCATGTAATGGAGATCGAAATGGAAGCGGTAGAGGAAGAAACCGCCCTTTGTCTCGCGAAGCTGGATCTCCTGACCGGTTTCGGGGTCCAGAACCAGGGAAGTCCGATCGTGCCGGTCGGCACCCGGCATGCGCCACGAGAGACTGAGGCCGCTGCCGCCGCGGGGCGAGGGCATGGAAACGGACCAGCTCTCCGCGCCCGCCCCCCGCGCCCGCAGAGCCGCATCTGCCGAGGCCAGGGCGCGCGGCGTCACTTGCGTGCCGGACGAGAGTTCGGGCCGCATCCAGGCGTCGATCTCGTTCTGGAAGAACGCTGCCGTCCCGAACACGAAGATGACGTAGAGCACCCATCCGGGAACGAGCCCCACCCAAGTGTGCAGCCATGCCATCGATTGGCGCAAGCCCTGCTTCATGACGGTATCACTCTTGTTTCATCCCTGATTGCAGCGCGTCGCGGCCTGCAGCCGGTCGCGGGGAATGGGAATTGGCGCGATGCACGCAGGCGCCGGAGCGCGCCTGCGTGCATCGCTTTCAGCGGATTTCCGGAAGGAGGGTCAGAACCCGAACTTCATCGAGAACGCCACGTTGCGCGGGATGCCGAGCTGGCTGGTGGTGATCCAGTAGTTCTTGTCGGTCAGGTTGGTGGCGCTGAGATCGAAGCGCACGGTGTGGCCGTCGATGCGCGTGGCGTAGTGCAGGCCAAGGTCGAAGACCGTGTTGCCCTGAATCTCCTGAAGATTGGCGGCGTCCTTGTACATCTTGCCCGAGTGATAGGCACCGGCGCTGACGGAAAGGCCGGGAACCACGGGGATGGCGTAGTCGAGGTAGATCTTGGCCAGCATGTCGCTCACCCCGGTCGGGCGCTTGCCGGCGAGAGCGGCATTGGTGGCTTTCTTCACCGCAAGGTCCATGATCGATCCGCCCACCAGGACGGACAGGTTGCCGGTGACATGGCCGGTCGCGGTCAGCTCGATGCCCTTGTGCACCTGCAAGCCGTCCTGGTTGATGGTGATCTTGCCGTCCGAAGACCTGTCCTCGTAGGAATTGGCCTTTTCGATCCGGTAGATCGCGGCGGTGATCAGCAGCGCATCGATTGGCGCATATTTGGCGCCAAGCTCGACCTGTTTGGAGATGAACGGCTTCAAAATCTGCCCGGGATTGTTGTAGAGCGTGGCATCGTCGGGAACGGTCGATCCCTGTTCCAGGCCCTGCATGTAACTGGCGTAAGTCGTCACGCGCGGCACCGGCTTGAACACCAGCGAGACGGTCGGCGTATAGGCGGTCTTGTCGTAGCCCGACGAAACAGCGCCCGTGGCCGTGTAGTTCTTCGAGACCAGCGTGGTGCGGTTCACGCCGACCAGCGCGCCGAACTGTTCGGTGAACTGGATGTCGTCGCCCAGGACCACATTGGTGTTCTTCGAGAAGGCTGACCGATAGAGAGCGCCCCAATCGTATGTATTGAGGGCATCGGGCATGGCCCAGGTCATGAGATCGTTGGGATCGGTGTAGGCCGGGGACTGCACCGCGCTGACGGAGCTGACGACATGCCGCTTCACGCGCAGCACGTCTCCCGAGACGCCCAGGGTCAGACGGTGCCGGATGCCGCCGGTATGGAATTCGCTGTCGAGATAGGCATAGGCGCCCTGCGCGATGTTGTAGGAGGGCGCGCTGCGCGAGGGCCAGCCGTTCACGAAGCCGGAATCCGCGAAGAAGGCAGGATAGATGTTGAGCGACTCCTGGGCGTCGCGCTTGTAGATGTAAGCGGTTCTCAGGCTGAAGGTATCGTCGATCTTCCACTTGGCGTTGACGCCGATCCGGTCGGTCTTGACCTGGAGAAAGGTCCAGGGCGGCGTGTAGGTCTGGTCGTTTTCGAGCGGGTCGATCCAGTAGTTCAGCGCGCCGTAGCTGCTGTTCGCATAGGCGTAGAAGCGGGAATCGATGCCGTCTATACGGTAGTAGGTATGCGCGCCCTCGACCTGGACGAGGAGGTTTGGAGTGACGTTCCAGTCCACTGCCCCGCTGATCAGCGTCCGCGCGATGTTCTGGTTCTTCTTGGCGGTTTCGCCGTCCTGATAGGCGACGTTCAGCCGATAGGCGAGCACGCCGTCCGCGTCGATCCGGTTGCCCATGTCGAGGTGCGCGAAGAACTGCTCGTTGCCGTAATTGCCCAGGGTCACGTCCATGGTGCGGCTGTAAGTGGGGCGCTTGAGGACATAGTTGGTGACGCCGCCCGGATTGCCCGCGCCGTACATGAAGCCGGACAGGCCGTTCATGATCTCGACCTGCTGCAATTCCTCCATCGAGATGCCGGTAAGGGTGGAGGAGAGGCGCAGCCCGTCGACCACGCCTTTCTGGGAATCGAAGCCGCGGATCGTGACGTAAGGCGTGCCGTAGACCGTGGAGGGCGCCGAGTTCTGGACCACCGGGTTCATCTTGAACATCTGGTCCATGCTGGAAGCGACGACGTTCTCGATCAGGTCGCTCGACGTGACGTTGATCGAATAGGGCGTGTCGACGATGGCCTTGCCGCCCCAGGGGCCGGTGCTGGCGGCGACGTCGATCTGCTGGTTGTGGCCAGTGACGAGGATCGGCGAGTTGCGTCCGCCGCGTTCGTCCTCGTCATAGTCCGCGGCATTCCCTTCGTCCGTGCCGGCCGCCAGGGCGGTGGCGGCGCGGCCTTCGACTTCCAGGGTGTCGAGCGTCATCGCGCCGGTCGTGGCGCGGCCGATGGTGACGGCATCGGCGCCCGTCGTGCGCGGGACCAGGCCGGTGCCCGAGAGCAACCGGGCCAGGGCGTCGCGCCAGGGCATCTGGCCGGCGAGCCCGGAACTGGTGCGGCCCTGCGTCAGCGCGGCATCGTAGTTGAGCTGCAAGCCGCTCTGTTCGGCAAAACGGTTCAGGGCATCGCTCAGCGTTCCGGCGGGAATTGCATAGGCATGCGTCTCTCCGGAAGCCTGCGCCGCTGCGGGTGCTGCGAACAGCGTGGCGCCGCTCGTCATTGCCGTACCCGCAAGCAAAGCCGCGGCCATCAGGCGCGCGCCATCGCGGCGATTCCCCATCTTCTCGATCATTGAACGTGTTCCCTCACTGCTCGTTTTGAGGCGCGCATTATGCTGTTGCGACGCATTCTCAGAACCAAGACGGAGTTGGGAGGGAAATGACGACCAGGGCGGTGAAATTTTTTCTGGCCGGTCGCGCTGAGTCAGGTGCGCCCCGGTCCAGCCCAACCGGACCCGATCCGTGCCTTAGCGGTGAAGCACGATCAGGCGGCTGGACAGGCGGAACGAGGCAAGGCCCAGGCTTCGCTCGATGCTGTCGATCGCGGCGAGCGGGTGGTCGAGGTCGTAGACGCCGCTTACCCGCATCGTGGCGGCGGGGCCGGTTACGCCGATGTAGCCATGCCGATAGCGCGCGATTTCCGATACGACTTCGCCCAGCGGCCGGTCGACCACCACCAGCCGCCCGCGTGTCCAGGCGGTGGCGCCGCTGCCGGCCGGTTCGACCGGGCCGAGCCTGTCCGCCGCGAAATCGGCGCGCTGCCCTTCGCCGACGACGTGCGAGCGGCCTTGCCCGGCCACCCGGACCCGGTGCTCCGTCACGACGATTTCGGCGTGCTTGCCGCTTTCGCGTATGGCGAAGACCGTGCCGAGCGCGGTGGCGCTGCCGCCCGCCGCCGCCACCGTGAAGGGCCGGGCGCGGTCCGGTGCGACCCGGAACTCGGCCGCGCCAGCCAGGAGCCGCACGCCGCGCCGGGCGGGGGAAAAGTCCAGAGCAATGGCCGAGCCGCTGTCGAGTTCGACGGTCGAACCATCTTCCAGCGCGACGGTTTTCCGCTCGCCGATAGCGGTGGCATAGTCCGCCTGCAGCCACGTCGCCCAGTCCTGCACCGTGCCCAGCACGACCAGCGCGAGCGAAGCGGCCAGGGCAGCGCTTGTGCGGATGGCATGTTTGCGCGGGCGAGGCGCCGTACTCCGGCCGCGTGCTGCCCAGCGCTTATGGGGGCGCTGGCGCGGGGAGGGCAGGGCGGATTGCGGTGGCGCCCGTTCCAGGTTCTCCGCTGCCGGCCGCGGCGCCTCCCGCTCGGTCGACATCGCCGGTTCGCCGTCTAGGATGCCCCAAAGCACTTCCATCCGCTCGAAAGCCCGCCGATGCGCGGGCTCGGCGCGCCAGGCGTCGAAAGCGCGGATCTCTTCGGGCGAGAGCTCGCCACCGTCGCGGCGCACGATCCAATCGGCCGCCGTCTCGGCAAGGGAGCGCGGAATCGCGGGGTTCTCGGCAGGAGTTGCCGGCGTCTCGTTCACGGCAGGGTCCCTTTCGCGAGCGGCTTCGATTCCCATGACGCAGCCGGCGGGCAAAACACGACATCGCACCCCGTTCTTTTCGGGTTTCGCATCATCCTGCCTCGTCGATTTCGCCAAGACGCGCGGCCAGCACGAGCAGGGCGTGGCGAAGCTGTTTCTCCACCGCGCCGCGGGTAATGCCGAAGCGGGCGGCGATCTCCGCCTGATCGAGACCATCGAACTTGCGCAAGGCAAAGATCTCGCGGCAACGGGGCGGCAGGTCCTCCACGAGTTCCAGCACCAGCCGCAGCCGGTCCTGCGCCAGGGCGTGGCGTTCGGGCGAGGGGGTATCGTCCGCCACGACCGTGCCGGCCTCCTCGCCGGCCAGCCAGGGCATCCATTTCCGCCGGTCGCGCGCGCGGTCGTTCACCAGGTTGCGGGCCACGCGGTAGAGGAAGGCGCGCGGATTCTCGACCGTGCCGGCGCGCAGCGAGGGAATGGCCCGCGCCCAGGTTTCCTGCACGATGTCGGCGGCGGCGGGCGGCGAATCGACCAGCGAGCCGACATAGGCCGCCAGCGACTTGTGATAGTGGTCGAAGATGCCCGCGTCCGCGCCGCTCATGGCGCCGATGCCGTGGCCGTGCGGGGCGGCGTCCGGTCCTCGATCAGGAAGGACACCGGCATGGTGATGGCCAGTTCGTCCGGCAGGGCATCGGGGATCGCGGGGAAGGGGGCGGCACGGCTGACGATCTCGGCGGCCGCGCGGTCGAGTTCGGCGCGGCCGGTGCCGGAGACGAGAGTGGCATCGAGCAGGCGCCCGCTACGTTCGATGCGGAAGAGAATGGCGCCATCGCCCTGCCATCCGGCGCGAAGCGCGGCATCGGGATAGCGGCGGCTCTCCTCCAGCCGGGCCATGATCGCGCGGCGATAGGCCTGCGTGACTTGCGCCAGATCCGTGTCGCGTCCGCCCTGCTCGCCCGCCGGAGCGGCCTCGCCCGGATCCTGCGACAGGGCAGCGGCGGGCACCGTGCGCGGGTGATCGGCCTTCACCGGCAGCAGGGCCGCCTTCTCCGGCCTTTCCGCCGCGCCGGAGCGGAGCCTGTCATGCGGCAGGTCCTGCGCGCGCAGCGTGAAAGTGGGTAGCGTGGCCGGGACCGTGCGGTCCTGACGGCCTGCGTTCTGCCAGGAGAGCGCCACCGCCGCCACGGCCACGGCGACCAGATGCAGCGCCCCGGTCACGCCCAATGCCACGACCCGCACCGAGCGGGTATTTCCCCGAGGCGCGGAAGCAGCGTGGAACGCGGTGTCGGGACGCGGCGCGGTCATGCTTCGGCCCTGTATAATATTGCGAATGGTTTGCAACAAACTATTTGGCAGGGTTTGCCAGACACCGCCGGGCCAAACACCGCCGGTCCTTCGGCGCGGGGCGTGCGCGGCACATTCGGGGTGGCATTCCCGCCGCGCACCTGCTTCTAGGGCGGTTTACGATCTAAGGGTCTGGCGCGCCGCGTGCCGCCATCGAAGGAACTGGGAATGATGAAATGGCAGGCTCGGGGTCTGACCCGGATCGCAGCGGCATGGATGGCCTGCGCGGCGCTGGCGTTCGGCCTTGGCGCGGTCTCGGTTCAACCTGCCTTCGCCGCGGCGGACGGGCGCGCGGCCCTGCTCAAATCGCTGCAGGACGATCCGGCGATGCCGAGCGTGGCCCCGGCCGGTTACGACGTCACCATCGTCGTCTTCTCCGACTACCAGTGCCCTTATTGCCGCAAGCTCCACGTTTCGCTGAAGCAGTTCCTGCAGCAGGACAAGAAGGTCCGCGTGGTCTATCGCGACTGGCCGATCTTCGGGGCGCCCTCCATCGAGGCGGCCCGCGCGGCACTGGCGTCGCGCTATCAGGGCAAGCACGCCGCCTTCAACGATGCGCTGATGGAAACCAGCGGGCGGCTCGATTCCCAGGCCATCCAGCTTGCCGCCCAGCGAGCCGGGGTCGACCGCAAGCGCCTCAATGCCGACCTGGCCGCGCACAAGGCCGATATCGACGCCGCGCTGGCCCGCACCGCCCGGCTGGCCGAGGGCATGGACCTGACCGGAACGCCGGCCATGGTCATCGGCTCCTACCTGCTACCCGGCGCGGCGACGGCCGAAATGCTCGTCAAGGCCGTGGAGATCGCGCGCAAGCCCGCCTGAGCCCCAGCCTGACCTGAGGCTCAGGCAGGGCACCCGGCGATCAGCCCCTCGATTCGCCCGGCCGGGTGATCTGCTTCGCCCAGTCCTCGATCCCCAGCCGCGCGGGTACCTCTTGCAGCAGGCCGTCCAGCGCCTGACCCGGCCCGCCCCGGCAACCGCGCTGGTGGCGGGCCACGGTCTTGCCGCCACGCGGATCGGTCCAGGTGATGGTATAGGTGGACGTGTCGCTGATCGCCGCCTCACATTCGACGGTGGCCGTGGTTCCGGCCTGCGGACGATAGGGCGCGAGATCGGCGGCCAGGGCGCGGTAGCTCGCCTCGCCTGCGGCGCGCTGGCGCTCGCCCAGCACCATGGTGTGGCGCATGCCGTTGAACGTGACCGCGCCGGTGGGGGCGATGGACGCTTCGTAGACCGGGCAGAAGCCGAAGCAGGGGCCGACCGAGATGGCGATGGTTTCCGCCTCGCCTGTCGCTGCGGGGGCTGCGCCGTCCTGCGGCAAAGTCGCGCAGGCGCCCAGCAACACGGCGCTTGCGAGCCCGAGATGATGCCATGCCTTGAAAATCGTCACCGGGTCAGACTCCTTGTTTCATCGCCCGCGAATGCAGGGATCCCGATTGCAAGACGGAGCCGCGCGCATCCGGCCTTGGCGAAGCGTACACTTTTGCGAATAGCCGCTGTTTTACGCGCGACCTTGCGACAAGACTGTAGCGACGAAGATGATCGCAAGATGAATTCTTGCGATTCTTTCGTTGCAGATAACCTAGATTGTCGCCGCGCCTTTCGTTTCTCCTATGTGCCGCCGCGGGGCAACGGGCCCGAAAGTCGCCAGAGAAAAACGGTTACATGACGTTGGATGCGATGTTGGGGAGGGACGATGCCGTCCTGGTCCTCGATCTTGATGAAGACTCCAAATCCCAGTGCCTCGCCGAAGTCCGGCGCCTTGGTTTCAACAGCATTTCCGCCAGTGACGCGCGCGAGGCTCATGCCTTGCTGGAGCGCGGCGAGGCAGGCGTCGCCGTGGTCGACAGCGGCTTTCCCGGCACGGGAGAGCTGTCTTTCGTCGACGCGCTTGCCCGCGAGAATCCCTATGGGCGGGGGCAGGGCAGGGGCGCGCCGAAAGTGATTCTCACCGCGGCGCGGCCGAGCAAGGAACTCGTGCTGACGGCCTTGCGCGCCTCCGTGGTGGACCTGCTGGAAAAGCCGCTCGTGCCCGACAGCCTCGCCCGTGCCCTGCGCCGGGCCATGAAGGGCGCGCCGGGGGGCGGGGCGTCACTCTCCGATCGCCTGCTCGACCTGTCGCGCGATCTCAACCGCGTGGCCGGGCTGATCGAACCGCGCAAGGCGGCGCCGCGTACTGTACCGGGCACCGCGGCATCCTGCCCGGCGCCGATGTCCGGCCTTGCTCTCGAGGAACCGGCTCGGCCGGAATCCCCGCCCATGGCGCTGCCCGAATATCTTCGCGGCCTGCTGCGCGACGCGGCGATCCGGCGCGCGATCGGCGGCGGAGAGCTGTTCGGCGATCCCGCCTGGGAAATGCTGCTGGACCTGTTGCTGGCCCGGTTCGAGGATCGCAAGGTCTCCGTTACCAGCGCCTGCATTGCATCGGGTGCGCCGATGACGACCGCGCTTCGCCTGGTGCGGCGGCTGGTGGAGCAGGGTGTGCTCGTTCGTTATCCCGATGCGCTGGACCGGCGGCGGGAGTTTCTGACGCTGCATCCTTCGGTGGCCGAGGCGTTGGTGGACTATGTGCGCGGTGAGTGCCCCCCTGGCGCCCTTACGCTTCAATCGCCCTCGCGCTGAAAGTTCGGCGGCAAGGCAAGGCAATGGCCGATCAGGCGTCCGCGTGCTGGTCGATCTCCGCCAGGGCCGCCAGGTCCAGCCAGCCGCGCAGTTCGCGGGCGATGGCGCTGACCGGCTTCCAGGCCGCCAGCCAGTTGTCGGTGACGTGGAATTCCTGCTCGGTCACGGCGTGCACGTCCTGCTCCAGGATGAAGCCATAGGCCTTGAATCCGGCGTCGTCCCGGACCACGACGATCTTCCAGAACCGGTCCGGGATCTGGATACGCGCCTGGCCGGCCGCGTCCTTGCCGTGAAACCACCGGTCGGCAGCGCCGAAGATCGGGCCGGCGAAGATGCAGGCCGCTTCGGTGTCCTGCCGGGTGACGGCGGCGATCGCGGTTTCCAGATCGCCCCAATTGTCCTGCCCGGCAGCGCCCTGGTTGAAGGCCTTGGTCTGCGGCGAGCAATTGGTGACATGGAACGTGTCGCCATTGGCCATCTGGATTTCATCGAAGTGCTCGCCCCAGCATACGTCATCGCGGCGGACGATATGGCCCTTGTCGAAAGCGCCGCGGTCTTCGGTGTAGAACACGTCCGGCAACTGGTAACGGGAATCGAGCCGGGGGTCCTCGGCCCAGAGTTCCGCGAAATTGCGGTTCGGCGGCCAGCCGGCCAGGGAAGCGCGGGTCGTCGCCCGGCCGTCGACGATTTTCGCGCGCTTGCGCCAGTCGACATTGGCGGCGGTGTAGAGCGCCAGGCGCCGCTCCTTGTGCATCCAGATGGAGAAATGCCGGTAGCGCAGTTCGGGGTCGTCGCCCTCCAGCAGGGGCGCGAGCACCGCCTTGCCCGCCTCGGAGACGAAGGGCGCGGGCACCGGAACCGCGCCGCCCAGGAAGAGCGGATCGAAACCGGGCCTTTCGCTGAGCCCGTCATGGATCAGCGGCGTGCGTATCTCGTAGGCTTCCGCCTCGATGCCCCCGGATGTTGCGGGCGCGGCGGGTGAGATGGAGGCGCTGCCGGCCTCGATCGAGATTCGCAACTTGAGCGGAATGACGATGCCTGTTCCGTCCAGCAACGTCCCGTCTAGCGGCGGGTTGGCTGGCGTTGGGATGGCCGCCTCGGCAGCATCCCGTGCGCGCCATTCGCTCTCCAGGCGCGGCGCCGCGCCGGGCGCAATGGCGGTCTGCTCGTCGAGAGCCCGGATCGTGCTCGACATCACGTCGCCGCCGCGCATGGCCGCTTCCACGTCGGCCAGGCGTGCCGGCCAGTTCGCGCGCACGCCTTCCAGGAGGCTGCGGCTGATCCGGCTGATGCGGAAGCCGACATTGGCTTCCCAGATCACGTCGCTCTCGCTCAATCCCTCCAGCGTCTCGGCGGTGCCGCCGGTCGCCAGGACATAGCCGCCGCCTTCGCGCCGGATCCGGCCATTGGCATGGAGCGCGACCAGTTGCAGGCTGTCGTTGAACACGGGTGAGCCGGACGATCCGTGGGCCGTGTCGGCCTTGTACCAGAGATAGGGCTCATCCTCGGCAGCGCGGACCACCTCGTTTTCGCGCAGGGCGATCTGCATCGGCACACCGTCGGGATGCTGAAGGAGAGTGACGAAATCGCCCTCCTTGGCCTTGCCGCTCTCGGGGATCATGCGAAGATAGCCGCGCCGGCTGATTTCCGCGCCCGCCAGCGACCGGGGCACCACGGCCACTGCGGCATAGTCGAGATCGGGGTCGCTTACATAGAGCAGGCCCGGGTTCAGGTCGTATTCGTCCGGCTCGCTGGGGCGATTGCCGGAAACGTCGAACCAGTAGTCGAAGCCGATGCGCGAATTCGCAACCGATGCGGCATTCGGGAAGACGTGGTGGTTGGTGAGAATCACGCCGGGCGCGATCAGGAAGCCGGTCGCCCATCCCTGCCGCCCGCCGCCCTGGACCCGGATGCGGCCGACGCAGCGGCGCGCCATCATGCAGCGGTCGAGGAAGTTGACGTCGAGCAGGTCGTTCTGCCCAAGCAGCGCCTCCTGTTCGAGCGGCGTCGCGGTCTGGCCGTCGGCGGTGAGAAACCTGAACCGCTTGGCGACCAGACTGGCCGAGGGCGCCCCGGCAGGCACCGGATCGGCGGCCGGCGCTTCCGGCGCGAACTTGGCAAGATCGATGGCACTCAGTTTCATGACGGGCCTTTCGCTGTCATCCTATCGGTGCAGGGCTTCGCGAATATTACAGGGCTGTCCCCGCCTTGCATTTCCCGTTGCAGCAGAGATCGGGGCCAGGCCCACTGCCGAAGTCATGGCTTCTGGTTCGCAGGCGATACTTGGGATGCCGCCTGTCATTCTGCCGCACATCGAGAAGCATCGCAATTCGCCGCCGGGTTCTCGCGCGATAGCCTCGCTGCTTACTGCAACTTCGCGCCGCCTGTCCTGCAAACGACCCTAGTAAAAACCCCAAGGCGGGGCCGGAGCGCAACCTTAACGTGTCCACTTTCGTTCATATCGTGTCCATCCTCGCCCGTTCATACCGCGCCTAACAACGAGGCCCGGAATTGCGGCCCGAGGGAGGAAGTCATGTCTGGAGCCGAGCGCCGCAGCGCTTCGGAGCCCAAGCATGCGTTTACAAAAAATCTGCTGAATACAAGTATTTCCGATGTTTCGGGAACAATTGGTGATGTGCGTTCTTGGGCGTTCAAGTACCTATTGGCATCAATTCAACTGACGCCATGCACATTCGAACAGAATCATATTGTCGAACCGCCGCGCCTGCGCTTGGGAAAATGGGTTGAAACTAACCAATTGGAGAAAATCCATGTCGCCGTCTATGACGAAACTTGCCCCCGCTGTCGTAATGCTGGTAGGCGCTCTGGGTCTGGGTGGCTGCGCCACCAAGGGTTTCGTGCGCGAACAGGTCGCGGTTGTTAACCAACGGGTCGACGGTCTCGAAACCAAGCTGCAGGCCACCGACACCACGGCACAGCAGGCCCTCTCCGAAGCGCAGGCCGCTTCCGGTCAGGCTCAGCAGAATGGCCAGCGTCTGGACCAGCTGAACGCCCGTGTCGACGGTGTCGAGCAGCAGCTCCAGCAGGCTCAGCGCAAGCGCGCCCGCAACTGAGGTCGCCTTTCGGCCCCGAATGATATAGAATCCTGACGTTCCCGCGTCGGCGCTCTTCTGGCGCCGACCGTTTCCCTGAGTGCTATACGAAAATGATCAATGTTCTCCCGGCGCTTGCTGGATTGGCGCTTCTTGCTGCCGTGCCCGCGGGTGCGGCGCAAAGCGCACCGGCAGAGGCGCCGTCGCCGGCGGACGACTCCGGCAAACCGGAGGCGCCCGCAGAGGCGAAGGCTGGAAGATCGGACGAGGCCACGCGCGTCGCCGACTGGATCGCCTCGTCGGGGGACAACCGATCGTTGCCCTATGTCATCGTCGACAAGAAGGCCGCCAGGGCCTATTTGTTCAGCGCAAAGGGCAAGGCACTCAGCGATGCGCCGGTCCTGATCGGCGTAGCCCTTGGTGACGAGGCCACACCCGGCATCGGCACCAAGTCCCTTTCCGAAATCGGCCCGGCAGAGCGCACCACGCCTGCCGGCCGCTTCCTGGCGAAGTTCGGATTGGCGGCAGGAAACCACAAGGTTCTCTGGGTCGACTATGCGACTTCCGTGGCGCTCCACACGATCCCCGTAGGAAACCCGAAGGAAAAGCGACGCGAACGGATGTTGTCCAAGACTATCGAGGACAATCGCATCACGTTCGGATGCATCAATGTTCCCAAGGTATTCTACAACAAGGGGGTCCAGCCCCTGTTCCAGAAGAAGGGTGGGTACGTATACGTACTACCGGACATCAAGCCGCTGGAAGAGGTCTTCCCTCGCCTGCGGGTCCAGCCCTTCCTGGAGGCTGCTGCGGCCTCGTCTTGAGGCTGCAGGTCCGGGGATTGCCCGGCTAAAACGAAAAAGCCGCTTCGAGCCTTTCGAAGCGGCTTTTTTGTCGTCCGGGATGGAAGGGTTCGGCGCGAAACGGGAAAGGGGATACCCCCGTTTCTGGCCGACCGCCAGCCTTTCGTTACTGGCCGGTCATTCGCCTTCGGCGGCGACGACGGCTTTCTTGCGCGGAGCCTTCTTCGGCTTGGCAGGCGCCTTTTCGGCAACCTTTTCCGCCTCTTCCACCTGCGGCTTGCGGCCTAGGCCGATTTTGTGTGCCAGTTCCTTGCGGCGCTGGGCATATTCGGGCGCCACCAGCGGATAATCGGCCGGCAGATTCCAGCGGGCACGATAATCGTCCGGCGAGAGCCCGTGGTCGGTCATGAGATGGCGCTTGAGCATCTTCAGCTTTTCGCCGCACTCCAGGCACGTCACCGTATCCGGCTTGACCGAAGAGCGAACCGAAACGGCCGGCTTGCGCTGTTCCTCGACCGGCTCGGGCGCCTGACCGAGCTTCGCGAGCGAGCCATATACGGCCTGGATCAGCGACGGCAGGCGGTCTGCCTCCACCGAATTGTTGCTGACATGCGCCGTGATGATATCGGCGGCGAGTTCAAGAAGAGCTTCATTGACCATAGTATCGTGCATACCCGTTTCGTTTGACGCTTCCCCCGACCTGTCTTGAGCACTACAAATGCCTTCGCGCAAGTCTTTCGATATTTGATACGCATCGAATTTTTCCGAATGATACGTTTTGAGACAGCTATTCGCGTCCGGCGTTCTTGTCACACGCCATGAATTGCCACCAAAACAGCCATAAATGGTTTTGACACGCCGTGGCGTGCGCGGCAGCATCTCACCGAACAACAGACTCACCGGGGAACCTGCATGCGACGCACTCTGGCTCTTACCGCCGCCTTCGGCCTTGCTGCAGTTGCTGCCGCCCTGGCCACGGCGCCGATTCTGGCTCAGAGCGGCGCCTCCAGGACCCAGTCGGCGCAAGCGCCCGCGATGGAAGCTCCCGGCAAGCGCGACGCCAGCCTCGTTCGCGCCGGTACCTACCAGGCCGATCCCGATCACACTCTGGTCGAATGGCAGGTTGGTCACCTCGGTTTCTCGCCCTATTTCGGACTGTTCGGCGACATTACCGGCACATTGCAGATCGATCCCAAGGCGCCCGAAAAGGCCAGCGTCTCGGTGACGATACCTGTCGCGAAAGTGACGACGGCTAGTGCCGGCCTTACGGCGCATCTCCTGGCCAAGCCCAAGGAAGCCGGTGGAAAGCCAGACTTTTTCGGGCCCACGCCTGCTGACGCAACGTTCGTCTCCACTGCCGTGAAGCGCAAGGGCGCGGATGAAGCGGACGTGACGGGCAACCTCACGCTGAACGGCATAACTCGCCCGGTCACACTGGCGGCGCGCTTCTACGGCGCAGGTTCGATGCCGCCGCAGATGGGCGGCGGCGATAACGTCGGGTTCGAGGCCACGACCAAAATCAAGCGCAGCGATTTCGGCCTGGGATTCGGCGTGCCGATGGTATCGGACGAAGTGCAATTGAAGATCGCCGCTGCCTTCACGCACAAATAGCCCGAACTTTACGGCAAGATGCCGAACTGATCGCCAAATGTCCCGATAGAGGCAAATATCCGGGTGGGAGACAGAGCAATTATTACAGAATAATGACGCTTACAGAAATTAAATCTCTGACAAGATTAGTTTTTGTTAGCCATTAGGGCGTAGCCGCACCAGACGAACGGCAGCGGATCGGGGCAGATCCGCGCAAAATTCGGGTGCATGATGTCTAATACGAATTCGGGATTCGCGCGTTTCTTCGCATCGCTGGAAACGAGGCTGGTTGGCGCACTTTGCCTGATCGCGGCGCTGAGCGTGCTCTTGCAGGTCGTCACGCAGCGGGAAGCCTTTGCGCTTCGCAAGGAAAGCGACGGTCTTATCGCGGTATCCGCACTCGCCGAAAACGCGGACCAGTTCGCCGAGGCGGTCGGCAAGCTGCGCATGGCGACCAATCGCGGGCTGGTGGCCAGCAATGCCACCAGCACCAGCGACGAGCTTACCGATTCCGCCATCGCCATCGGCGACCAGCTCGCCAAGCTGCGCAGCAGCGGTGCAGCGCTGTCCGACCTCCCGGAGGCATCGAACCCCTTCGCCGACCTCGATCGGCACGTCTCCGCGATCCTCGAGGTCCAGGCTGGCGGAGCCGGCGGAAAGCATCTGATCGCCCGGATCGAAAGCCGCAACAATGCCATGGGCCGCTTGGCCGATGCGCTCGTGCTGCGCATTCATGCCAATCGGGAGGCGGCGCAGAAGCGGTTGATCGCCTCGATCGAACGCTGGCAGATGCTCGTATTCGGCACCGGGCTGGTAACCATTCTTGTGGTTTTGCTCGTCCTCTTCGACATCCTGCGCAACATTTTGCCCGCGATCCGCCGCATGCACGGCTATCTTCAAGGCCTCGCGGATGGCGACCTCGATCTGGAGATCGGCGCGTTCAAGCTGAAGGAACTCAAGGCTCTGTCCGGCCCGCTGGAAACTTTCCGCAAGAATGCCAAGGCCGTGAAGAACCTGGCGTTCAGCGACGCGGCGACCGGCCTGCCTAACCGCCGCGCGTTTCAGGAAGACGTCGGCCGGCTGCTCGCAGCCGGAGAAGACCGCCGCTTCGCCTGCATGCTGATCGATATCGATCGCTTCAAGCATATCAACGACGATTACGGTCACGCTGCCGGAGACGAGCTGGTGCGCCTGATCGGGCTGCGCATGAAGGCGATTCTCGGCCCGGACGGCATCATCGCGCGCGTGGGCGGGGACGAATTCGCCCTCTGCCTGCCGCTGCAACCCGAGCGTGACGGGCTGGACCTCGCCAACCGACTGGTCGATGCCGCGCGGGAGCCGTTCAGTCTGGGCGAATATGCGGTGGCCATCACCGTTTCGCTGGGCGTGGTCGATATTGCGGGCGCGCCGGAAGTCGAGATCGACGAAACGCTGCGCAATGCCGATATGGCGCTTTACGCCTCCAAGAAAAACGGCCGCAACTGCGCGACGGCGTTTTCGCCCTCGATGGCCGAAGAGCGGGCGATCGATCGGGCCCTGGAGAAGGACCTGGAGTCCGCGTTCGAGAAACAGCAGCTTCGCATGGTGTACCAGCCGATCCACTCGGTTCATGGCAATACCCGCGAAGTCGAGGCGCTGGTTCGCTGGCGCCATCCGGAACTGGGCGACGTGCCCCCGTCCACGTTCATCCCCGCCGCGGAACGCAGCGGTTTGATGGTGCGGCTGGGCGAATGGATCATCCAGCGCGCGCTGAACGACTTTGCGCGGTGGCCCGACATGGACATGAGCATCAACCTGTCGCCCCTGCAATTGCAGCACGACGGGTTCAGCGCCTTCCTGGTCGACTGCTGCGCGCGTTATGGCGTCGACCCGCGCCGCCTGTTCCTGGAAGTGACGGAATCGCTGTCGATAGAGCGCAATACCCGTGCCTTGCTGACGCTCAACATGCTGCGCAACCTGGGCTTCCGCATCGCGCTCGACGATTTCGGCACAGGGTATTCGTCGCTGTCGATGGTCAAGAGCTTCAAGTTCGACCGCATGAAGCTGGACCGCAGCCTGGTGATGGACCTGGGGCAGGACCCGGCATCGGTCGCGGTTCTGGAGGCTGCCGTCACCATGGCGCGCCATGTCGGGGCCGAAGTCGTCGCGGAAGGGATCAGCGATGCCCATCTGATCGGCGCGACCAAGAGCGCGGGCTGCACACATCTGCAGGGCTACTTCTACAGCCGCCCGATCGAGGCGGACGATGTGTCCGGCTACTTCGAAAGCAGCGGCGAGCGCACGGCCGAACTGGCCTGAGGCTAAGCGAGACGTTCCCGGCGGCGCGGCTCGCGAGAAGGCGGTCGCTGTCGCTGACCGGGAGCGTCTGCGAAGACGCGTAGACGCGCGAGACGGAAGCTCCGCGCGCCTCTTGCCTGCCGAACGCAGCGACCGAAGTTCCGGACCGGTCCGGCTCGCCTGGGCGGCTGGACCGGGGAGCCAACATGCACGGCCTGCCTATGGCGCCGAGCGCCGCAGCATCACGCCCGTAAGCCGCACCGGCGGCGTGGCTTCCTCTCCGCCGGTGGCGTGGACGTCCGAACCCGCCAATGGCTGCGTTCCGGGGCAAATATTGTGCCATTCACGAGCCCTGCGAAGTGGTAATTCCTTAATATATCGCCCTAAAGTCCGGGATGGCACTTTGCGTACGCAAAATCTGTGCGGAAATGGACGCATCTACAGGCGAACAATATTAATTAATCTGTGAGAACGCATTCCCGGAACGCCATGCTATATATTCGAGGGTGAAAATCTTAGAGAGTCTTAGGGAGCCGGAAGGGCAGTCGGAAGCCCTGCTTCGGGAGCAATACCTGAGCCTGCGTCAGCAGATCCCGCTCATGTACTTGCTCATGACGATCAATGCCGCTTTTCTGGCGGCGGTCGCCAGTCGCGACGTTGCACCCATGCTCAGCATCGGCGTGCCGGCCGCGCTCATCCTCGTAACATCCCTGCGCGCCTTGGTCTGGGTCACGCGGCGACGCAGCGATCCCTCGATTGAAACCATCCGCCGCCGGCTTCGCGGAACGAAGCTGGCCGCCGTGGTGCTGAGCATGCTGTTCGGCGCCTGGGGCCTGTTGCTCTTTGCCCAGGCCGATCCATTGCGCGGCAGTTCCATCGCGCTCTACGTCTTCGTCGGCGCGATCGGGTGTTGTTACTGCCTGCAGGCGCTGCCCTCGGCGGCCAGGCTGGTCATGCTGTTCGGGGCGGCGCCGGTTACGCTGCGCCTGCTGCTTTCCGGGGACTGGTACCTGGTCGGCACCGGCCTGACTTTCCTGTTGGCTGCCGCGGTGATCCTGCGCACCCTGGCCACGAACCGCTCCGCCTTTTCCGAAGTGCTGCGCTCGCGATCCGAGATGAGCGACTTGTTGCATGCGCTTGAACAGAGCCAGGAGCACTATCGCTATTCGGTGGATCTCAATCCGCAGATACCATGGACCAGCGATCCCGACGGCTCGATCTGCGACATCGGCATGCGCTGGACGGTGCTGACCGGGATGTCGATCGAGGACGGCATGGGCTCCGGCTGGATCCGCGCCGTTCACCCGGATGACCTGGAGCGCGTCCTCGACCAGTGGCGCGCGGTGCTCGAATCCGAGGATCATCCCATGGCGGATCTGCGCTATCGCCTGCGGCGGGCCGACGGTCACTATTGCTGGGTTCGCGCGCGTTCCTATCCTCGTCACGATGCCGCCGGCCGGGTCGTAAAGTGGTACGGCAACCTGGAGGATATCGACGACCAGGTCGCTGCGGAAACCGCGCTGAGGGACAGCGAGGAACGCTACCGGCTGGCCTCGCGCGCAACCAACGACCTCATCTGGGACTGGTGCCACGGCACCGATCATATCGACTGGGCCGACAGTTCTGACAGCATATACGGCCATGTCGAGGCGGCGGAAGGGACCACGGTAGGTTGGTGGCGCCGCCATATTCACCCCGAAGACGTGGCGAGCGTGGATGCCATGACGGCGCAAGTCTACGGCGGCGAATGCGATAGCTGGAGCCACGAATTCCGCTTCCGCTCGGGTGACGGTTCCTATGTGCACTTGCTCTCGCGCGGTTACGTGCTGCGCGGCGAGGACGGGCGGCCGCGCCGTTCCATCGGGGCCTTGCAGGACGTGACCCAGTCCCGCCGCGCCGAAGGGGAACTGCGGCGGGCAGCTTACCACGACGTCCTGACCGATCTGCCCAATCGTGCCTATTTCGCGGTGCAGCTGGAAAAGACGCTGGACCGGGCGCGCGAACATGAAACGCGGGTCGGCGTGGTCGTTTTCGACGTCGACAATTTCAAGGCGATCAATGACAGCCTCGGCCACGGTGCGGGCGATGCCGTCCTGCGGGCTGTGGCCCAACGGCTGTCGGACGGCCTGACCGAAGGCGCCTTCGCGGCTCGCCTCGGCGGGGACGAGTTCGCAATCATCCTGCCCGACCTTGACGATGGCACGCCGGTCCTGATCAAGGACCTGCTGGAAGCGGTCGCGCGGCCCATGACGGTGGACGAGAGCGTCGTGGAAGTGGGCGTCAGCGCAGGCGCGGCTATATGGCCGAACGACGGCGCCAATGCCGAGGCGATCCTCAAGAGCGCGGACCTGGCGCTCTACACCGCCAAGGCCCGGAGCGGAGGCGATGTGGAGAGCTTCCATCCCGAGCTGCGCCATGCCGTGGAGACGCGCAATTCCATGCTGCGCGAGGCGCGCGATGCGCTGGGCGATGAGCGCATCATACCCTTCTACCAGCCCAAGGTCTGCCTGGGCACCGGCGCCATCGTCGGCTTCGAGGCGCTGCTGCGCTGGCATCACCGTGAGCGCGGCTTGCAGCCTCCGGGGACCATCCTGGCCGCTTTCGAGGACAGCGCCCTGTCCACGCAGCTCACCGACCGCATGCTGGACCGGGTGCTGCGCGACATGGCGGACTGGCAGGAGCGAGGCTACGAAACCGGCCGCATCGCCATCAACGGATCGCCGGTGGATTTCCGGCGCGACGACTTTGCCGAACGCATCCTGTCCCGCTTCCACGCCCACGGCCTTCCGCCCACGCTGCTGGAACTGGAAGTGACCGAAAGCGTCTTCCTGGGCCGGATCGCCGATACCGTGGAGCGGGCGCTGCGGACGCTGGCGCAGGAGGGCGTGACGATCGCGCTCGACGATTTCGGCACCGGCTATGCCTCGCTCACGCATCTCCAGCAGTTTCCGGTGGACGTGCTCAAAATCGACCGCTCCTTCGTTTCGCGTCTCGACAGCACCAACAGCGCGGATTTCGCCATCGTTCATGGCATCATCGATATCGCGCAGCGCATGGACATTCGCACGGTGGCGGAAGGCGTGGAGAACGAGGCCCAGTTGGACCGTCTCTGCGAACTGGGCTGCGACATCGCACAAGGATTCCTCTTCGGCCGGGCGCTCGACAGCAGCCGGGTCGGTCCCTTCGTGCAGGGCTGGCCGCAGGCGCGCACGGCCTATTGCTTCCATCCGTCCGAAGCCTCCCGCGCGCGCGTCTCCGGCCAGAGATAGATTCGAAGCCGGACCACGCTTCGCTGCGAATGGGGAAAGCAAAGGATTGCAGGGAAAACCGCCGGTTCTTCAGTTGAGAACGGCATGCAACAAGGCGGCTATTTGCCGGACCTGCGGCAGTTCGGCGCGCCTCACTCACGAGTCGTCGAATGAGAGGATTGTGCACATTTGCACTCTTCGTCTAGGGGCGCGCTGCGGCTCGGTTGCGCCCCAATGCAGCCCGCCGCCCTCGAGGAAAGGACCGTCACGGCCCCCCGGGCGGTCCTTTTTTCGGCCCTCGTCTTTTCCCGATTCCAGAGCGTTTCCCTATCGGGTGGAATCGCCTGATGAGGCGGCAATCCAAAACCTTAGAGCGGTCGGACTGACGCAGCAGGATCGGATCCTGCTCTAATCGCGATTTTCACGGCATGCCCTTTACGGGGCGGCGCCTTACCGCCTAGCGTGGGTGAGTGACGGATTTGGAGCGCATCGGTTTGCCCCAGGCGCGGCGCATCGCGCTCGCCGCACAGGGTTTTGCAGCAAGGCATCCGGCGCAGCCCGGCCCGGCCCGGTTGCGGCGCGTGCTGGACGGCCTCCACTTGTTCCAGATCGACAGCGTGAACGTGCTTTCCCGCGCGCACTATCTTCCGGCTTTCTCGCGGATCGGCGCTTATGACCGGGCGGACCTCGATCGCCTGGCCTGGGGTATCGGCGCGGGAGCGAAGGCCGGCGCGGGACGTGTGCGCGGCCGAAAGCTGTTCGAATACTGGGCGCATGAGGCCTCGCTGCTGCCCTTCGAAACCCATCCGCTCCTGCGCTGGCGCATGGCACAGGCCGATCGCGGCGAGGCGGGCTGGACCCGGATGCGCGACTATGCACGGGAACGCCGGCCCGAGGCCATGGCCCTGCTCGACCGCATCCGCCTGGACGGACCGCTCGCCACTTCGGACTTCGAGGCGCACCGGGGGCAGTCGGGCTGGTGGGAGTGGAGCGACACCAAGCGCGCGCTCGAATGGCTGTTCTGGGCGGGCCATATCACCACCGCCACGCGCCGCGGCAATTTCGAGCGGGTCTATGACCTGACCGAGCGCGTCATACCCGGCGAGGTGCTTTCGCTTCCCACGCCCGCCGATGCCGACGCGCACCGCGCGCTCATCGAGAAGGCGGCGGCGGCGCACGGCATTGCGACCGGCGCCGAATTGCGAGACTACTTCCGCCTGTCGCCGGAACAGGCGGCGCCCGCCATCCGCGCCTTGGCGGAGGAAGGCATTCTGGTCCCCGTCGACATTCCGGGGTGGCGCCATGCCTGGCTGCACCGCGACGCCCGCCGTCCGCGCCGGATCGAGGCCCGCGCGCTGCTGGCGCCCTTCGATCCGCTGATATGGGCGCGCGACCGCACGGAGCGGCTTTTCGGTTTCCACTACCGGATCGAGATCTACGTTCCGGCCGAGAAGCGTCGGCACGGCTATTATGTCCTGCCGTTCCTGCTGGGCGACAGCCTGGTCGCGCGTGTCGATCTCAAGGCCGACCGGCAGGCCGGCCGGCTGATCGTGCAGTCCACCCATTTCGAGCCCGACGCCCCCGACCATGCAGGGGAGGCGCTGGCGGAGGAACTGGAGCGCATGGCGGGTTGGCTCGGCCTGGCGTCTGTCCAGCGCCCGTGATGCCAGACGCCGCGGTACCCCCGGCAGGAGGCCACGCATTAGGCAGACAGGGGGTGGAAATGGGAATAGGCTGGCCGCCGGCGCCGGGCGATTCCATCCGGCTGGGCGAGGAACGATCTTGAGCAATCCCCTCCTGCGGAAGCTGGAAAGCTTCGTGAAACTTCACGACGGCGACGTGGACTTGCTCAATCGCCTCGTGGCCCGGACGCGGGAGCATCGCACGGGCACCGATCTCATCCGCGAGGGCGACCGGCCGGACGACGTGTTCCTGCTCGTGGAAGGCTGGGCCTACCGCTACAAGATCCTGCCTGACGGCAGCCGCCAGATCATCGCCTACCTCATCCCCGGCGACCTCTGCGACATCCACATCTTCATCCTCAAGGAAATGGACCATGCCATCGGCCTGCTCAGCGATGCGCGGGTGGCCTCCATTTCGCGGGCCGAGATGCAGCAGATCCTGGACGAGCACCCCGCCATCGCGCAGGCGCTGTTCTGGTCGACCCTGGTGGACGAGGCGGTGCTGCGCGAATGGCTGGTGAACATGGGGCAGCGCGATGCCTATAGCCGCATCGCCCATTTGTTCTGCGAGATGTGGCTGAGGATGCAGCAGGTGGACCTGGCGTCCGGCAACGAGTTCTTCCTGCCGCTCACCCAGGAGCAGTTGGGCGATACGATCGGGCTGACCAAGGTTCACGTCAACCGGGTGATCCAGCGCATGCGCGGCGAAGGGCTGATCTCCCTGACCGATCGCACGCTGACCATCCATGATGCGCAAAGACTCAGGGAAATCGCCGAGTTCGATCCCAACTATCTCCACATCTACCGGCGGAGCTGATCGGCCGGGCACGAAACGCGTCTTCGCGTCGTTCTTTCCATGAGGCGGAAGGTCGACGGCAATGCGCTACTTTTTCAGAGTGACGAACGGTGTCCGCGAACTGGACCTGGCCGGGACGGAGCTTCTCGACGAGGACGTGGCGCGCCGGGAGGCCGTGCGTTTCGCCGGGGAACTGCTGAAGGACGATCCGGCGCTGCTGGACCATGGCCAGTTGCTGGTGTCCGTCCATAACGAGGACCGTTCGGTGGAATTCGTCATCACCGTTCGCCTGGAGGTGAAGGCGATCTGATGCTTCCCCGCGGCGGCAGCGCGGGCATCGTTTATATCATGGATTATAGACGGCCGGCGCGCAGTCGCTACCCCCGGTGGGGGGAGTTGGGGGGCGATCATGCCGAGTGGGACTGTGGTCTTTTTCAGCGCGGCCAAGGGGTATGGCTTCATTTCCCCCGATACGGGCGGGCAGGATTGCTTCGTCCACCTCACCGCCGTCCAGGCCGCGCAATTGCCCGAACTTACCAAGGGTCAGCGGCTGCGGTTCGAGGTTCAGGTGGCGCGCAACGGCAAGCAGTCTGCCGTCAACCTGGCCCCGATCACGGAGTGACGGCCTCGCGGCGGCGTCGGAGGTTCCGGGTGAATTCGCGCAGGATTTCGGCGCTCCCGGTCGGTTTCTCGCAGCGGGGAATGTCGATGAAGCGGTCGGGGATCTCGCGCGCGTCGCATCCGGTCGAAAACAGGAAAGGCACGGCATCGTGCTGCAGCGTGTCGGCAAGGGGAAACACGGATTCGCCGCGCAAGTTGATATCCAGGATCGCACCGTCGATGCGGCCGGCGGCCCGCCGCAACTGCTCGCCCTCGGCCAGGGATGAGGCCGGTCCGATCACCGCGACGCCTTCGTCCTCCAGGGCGGAGGCCAGTTCGATGGCGATGAGATATTCATCTTCCACGACAAGGACATGGATGTCGGCAAGTTCGGCGGACATGGGCTCTCCAATCGGTCACTTCGAAGCGCGCCGGTGATTTCGCCGATAGCTTCGAATGCACGGCATGCATTGGCGACCGATGGACGCTACTCCTGAAAATCCCCCCATGCTTTGATCTAGGTTATTGACCTGCAAAGTCCTCCTGGCGCGATCAGGGGATCGCGCCCGGCGGGAGCCGATAAGATTTTGCAGAGTGGCGGGCGCGTCGCTCGGGATTAACGCATGTGAATGTGGCGCCGTTGGGGACCGCGCAAGGAAGGGCATAACCTTCTCTCGGGGACCGGAAATTCATTGACGTTGCACCTTTCCGCTTTTGTCAGGCTCGCCAGTGCTGACCGCGAAATCCTGACCCAAGCGCTGCAACGGCGTGTCCGCATCCTCGAACCCCGCCAGGATATCATCCGCGAAGGCGAGCGGCCGCGTTTCGTCAATGTCATTCTCGAAGGCTGGGCGCAGCGCTACAAGCAGCTTGCGGACGGGCGCCGGCAGATACTTTCGTTCTTCATCGCCGGCGACTTGTGCGATGCCAATGTCTTCATCCTCAAGCAGATGGACCATTCGCTTTCGACGGTGACGCGGGTGAAGCTGGCGGAAATCTCGCAGAACGAGTTTCAGGAAATCATGGAGCGATCGCCCCGCATCGCCCAGGCACTGTGGTGGAACGAGCTGGTCACCGTGGCGATCCAGCGCGAGTGGACCACCAATATCGGGCAGCGCACGGCCTACGAACGCATCGCGCATCTGTTCTGCGAGATGTTCGTGCGCCTGCGCACCACGGGCCGCACCGATGACGACGAATGCGAATTCCCGCTGACCCAATCCGAGATCGCCGAAGCCACGGGCCTTACCCAGGTCCACGTCAATCGCACGATCCAGGAGATGCGCCGGGACCAGCTGATAGAGCTGCGGAACAAGCGGCTGAAAGTCTTCGATCTCGATCGGCTGATGTCAGTGGCGCTGTTCAACCCGAACTACCTGCACCTCGATCATGAGGGCATTACCTGAGGGGCATAGGGCCTGAAACCGGCGCGGCGGAACCGTCGGCGGGCGGGTGTCAGCCCTTCAGGTCGCGCTGGTAGAACCGGGTGTCCACGGCCATGCGCGGGAAGGCGGTTGGCAAGGTTTCGGGCGGGCAGGGCGAAAATCCGTGCTTTTCGTAGAAGCGGTGAGCGGCCACGAACTTGTCGGTCGTGCCCAGATAGACCCGCCGGATGCCGCGCGCGCCAGCAAGCTCCAGCAGCGCTTCCAGCAGCCGCGCGGCCAGGCCGGTGCCGGAAGCGGCGCCGCGATGGGCAGCGGCCACGAACATCTTGCGAAGCGCGCCCTCATCGCTGCCGATGTCCTTCATTCCGATCGTGCCGACGATGCGGCCCCGGTCCTCGGCGACCAGAAACGCGCCCTTGCCGCTCTGGTAGAAGGCGGGGATCGCGTCGAGGTCGGGCTGGTCCTCGGCCGTGATGGCAATGCCGAATTCCTCGCGCTGGATCGGCAGGATCACGTCGATCACCCCTTGCCGGTCGGCGGGAACGAAGGGGCGGATCAGGATGCCGTCCGGCGCGATCAACGGTCGATCCGGGGCACGGCGTCCGACTGGCGGCGGCGCAGTTCGAAGGGAAGGTGGAGATGCTGTGGCAGCGCGTCCAGCTCGTCCTGCCCCTCGGGCCAGAGCCGGGCGCAGAGCATTTCCATCGCCTTCTGGCTCATTTCCTTGATTGGCTGGCGGATCGTGGTCAGCCGCGGCCAGATCGCGTCGGCCAGGGGCGTATCGTCGAAGCCGCAGATCGAGAGTTCGCCCGGCACGCTGATCTTGTGCTGGTGCGCGATGGTGACGGCGGCGGCGGCCATGTCGTCGTTGCAGGCGAAGATCGCGGTGGGCGGCTCTGTGCGCGCCAGCAGCTGTTCGGCCGCGATCAGGCCGGAGCGGTAGGAGAAGTCTCCGGCGACGATCAGCTCCTCGTCCACCGGGATCTCATGGTCGCGCAGGGCATCCATGTAGCCGTGGCGGCGCCGGGTGCTGCTGCGGTGACGATTGGTGCCTTCCACGAAGGCGATCCGGCGGTGGCCCAGCTCGATGAGGTGGCGGGTCATCTCGTAGGCGGCGCCCCGGTCGTCCGTGGAGACCGAGGCGATGGCTTCGGCCTCCTGGTCCGGCGCCACGGCGACCACCGCGATGCGGGCGGCGGCAAGCCCGGCGAGCAACTCGTGCCGGTCGCAGAGCGGCGGGGGCAGGATCACCCCGGCAACATGCGCCTCGACGATCTGGGCCACCAGTTCCTCCATCGAGGCGCGCTCTGGGCACTGTTCGACGGTGAGATGGACGTTGCGGGCCGGTGCCTCGTTGAGCGCGCCGAGCAGCAGTTCGCCCAGATAGGCCGAAGTCGTGGCGCCGCCGTGCAGCAGCGCGATCCGCCGCACGGTGCGGCCCGCGAGCATTCGGGCCGAAGTGTTCGGCACATAGCCAAGTTCGGCCACGGCGCGGGCAACGGCCTCGCGCGTTTCGGCGCTGACGCGCGGCTTCCCGTTCAGCGCGCGCGAGGCGGTCATGGCCGAAACCCCCGCGCGTTCCGCTACGTCGTGAAGGGTGGGAGGCTTGGGCCTGCTGGCGTCATGTCTGGACATTGGACTATGCCTTTAGCGCAAGTGTCCCGCAGGTAAACGAAGAAGGCGGGCGCTACGACGAAAGACGCATATCCGTCTGCGCCCCGTTGCCCGGATCAGCGCACTTCCAGCCCTAGCTGCGACAGCAGTTCCGCCGCCTGCACGCGGGAGATCACCGCGCCGCGAAACAGGCGGGCATCCCGCAGTTCGATGCCGCCCAGGTCCGCGCCGCGCAAGTCCGCCTGCTCGAACCGGCAGCCGTCGAGACTGGCGTTGCGCAGCGAACAGTCCTCCAGCACGGCCAGGCGGAAGTCGCATTTGCGCAAGTCCGCTTCCGAAAAGTCGATGCGCTGGAGGCGGGCCTTGCGGAACGACATGCCGGGCAGCTTGGCGAAAGACAGCAGGACTTCCGCGAAAGTCGCGCCCAGCAGGCCGGCATCGGTCAGGTCGGCCCCGGTCAGCTTGGTGCCTTCAAGCCGCGTGGAGGTCATGCGGGCGCGGCGAAACAGGCCGTTGCTGAAATCGCATCCGGTGATCACCGCATCGGCGAGATCGGCCTGCACGAAGGAAGCCTCCGCGCCCCGGCAGTTCCGAAAACGGGCGCCGGTCAGGGTGGCGCTGTCGAAGCGCACGCGCTTCATCGAGCAGCGCTCGAATGTGATGTCGGTCAGGTCGATGCCGGAGAAATCGCCGTCGTCGAGCGTGCATTCGGTCAGGGTCCGAGGGCCTTCGCTGCAGGGCTCCAGCAAAGTCTCGCGCGTGACGGTGGCCTGGTTCATGCGGGCCTTATGGCGCAGCACGCGATATTGGCAAGCGCGCGGGGGACGCGAGGGAGGGCCTCGCCCCGTCTCGCCCCTTGGCTAGCCTGCCCGGCGCTGGCTGCGGTCGCGTTCGAGGGTACGATGGTGATGGCGGACCTTGAGCATGTCGTGCCGGGTGAGAATGCCCACGACCTTGCGGGTGGCCGGATCGACGATCGGCACCCGGCCCGAACCCGATTCCACCATGAGATCGGCGATCCGTGCCAGCGGGTCCGTCGGCGCCCCGCTGGGCTGCGAGGCGTCGGACAGGGCTTCTCCCAGCGAGGCGGAGGAGGGGGCTCCGTCCACCCGCCAGCGCAGGATGTCCGAGCGCGAGAGCAGGCCGGAAAGCCGTCCCTGCCCGTCGACCACGGGATAGCTGCGATGCCGCGCGTCGCCGTCGAAGAAGGCCATGGCCTCGGCCACGGTCATCGCCTCGGGCAGGGTCTCGGGCGCGCGGGTCATGACCTGCTCGGCCTGGAGGAAGTCGAGCGGGTCCACGGTATATTCCTGAAGGATGTGCCGGCCGCGCCGGGCGATCTTCTCGGTCAGGATCGAGCGGCGCATCACCAGCACGCTGACGGCATAGGCGCCGGCCGAGGCGGCCAGGGTCAGCGGCAACATCGCGAAATCGCCGGTCAGTTCGGCGGCGAAGAGCGCCGCCATCAACGGCGCGCGCATTGCGCCGCTGAGGATGCCCGCCATGCCTGCCAGGGCCCAGAGCGCGCTGCCGCCGGGCAGATAGTGGCCGATCAGGAAGCCGGAAGCGCCGCCCAGCAGGAGCAGGGGGGCCAGCACGCCGCCCGAGGTTCCCGAGCCGAGCGCCACCAGCCAGACGGTCGCCTTCACCAGCAGCAGCGCCACGGCCACGCGGATGGCCAGCGATCCGTCCAGCAGGCCGCGAATGCTCTCGTATCCCGCGCCCAGGACATGGGCATCGATCAGGCCGCCCAGTCCTACGACGAGGCCGCCCAGCGCCGGCCACCACATCCAGTGCAGCGGCAGATGTTCGAACACATCCTCCACCTTGTAGAGTAGCGAGGACAGCAGCGCGGCCATTGCTCCCGTCATGGCGCCCATGATGAGGGCAATGGCCAGGAGCAGCGAGTTCAGATTTACGGCATGGTGCACCGGGAACAGCGGTCCGGCGTCGATCAGCAGCGGCCGCCAGAGGAAGGACACCAGTACGGCCAGGACCACCGGCACGAAGCTGCGCGGCTTCCATTCGAACAGCAGGACCTCGATCGCGAGCAGGATCGCGGCCATGGGCGTGCCGAAGATCGCGGTCATGCCGGCGGCCGCGCCGGCCACCAGCAGCGTCTTGCGCTCGGCCGCGCTGAGATGGAACGATTGCGCGAAAAGCGACCCGATCGCGCCGCCGGTCATGATGATCGGGCCTTCCGCACCGAACGGTCCGCCGCTGCCGATTGAGATTGCGGAGGACAGCGGCTTGAGCAGGGCGACTTTCAGCGAGAGGCGGCTTTCGCCGAACAGGATCGCTTCGATCGCTTCGGGAATGCCGTGGCCGCGGATCTTGTCCGAGCCGAACCGCGCCATGAGCCCCACGATCAGGCTGCCGACCACCGGGATCGCCACCAGCCAGAGGCCCAGCGCATTGTCCGTGATCGCGGCCGGCGCCGCAGAGAAGCGGCCGAACCAGAACAAATTGGTGGCTATGGCGATCGACTTGAGCAGCACCCAGGCCCCCAGCGCGCCGCCGCTTCCCACGACCAGGGCGGCCATGGCCAGCATGAGCATGCGGCGGTCTGCGCTGTGATCGGCGAGTGGGCGATGGGGCGTCTGGAGAATCGATGAAGACATGGTGCGGTGCACATATATCGTAGTACGATATTTATCAAGATTGACAGGAGGCCCCCATGGCGCGGACTTGAAGGATGCCTTCACCTCGCGATCCTGCCGCTTCCGAGCCCGCCAAGCTGACCGATGCCGACTATGCGGCGCTGGCGGCCTTCCGCTTCTCTCTTCGCGAGTTCCAGGCCTTCAGCGAAACGCGCGCGGCGGAATGCGGCCTGACGCCGCAGCAGCACCAGGCCTTGCTGGTCATCCGCGCCGCTGCGCCGGGTACGGCGACGGTGGGACATGTGGCGGAGCGCCTGATCCTGAAGCCCCACAGTGCGACGGGGCTGGTCGACCGCCTGGTCACGCTCGATCTCGTCGTGCGGCGACCTTCGCCCAGCGACAAGCGGCAGGCCCTGCTGGAACTGACACCGCTGGCGCATGGCAAGCTGGAGACCCTCAGCGCGACCCATCGCGAGGAAATCCGCCGTCTGCGGCCATTGCTGGTGGACTTGCTGGAGAAGCTGGAGGGCTAAGGCCGCCTCGGCACCGATCTGTTCAGCACGGTGCCGTGCCGGCGGGGCTGTCGCTTGCCGACGTATGGGTAGGGCACGTCTCGCCATCGAGTTCGGTGGCCTCGCGAACCACTGTCAGCCGTTCGCCGTCATCGCGCATTTCGTAAAGCTTGCCTCGCGCATTGTGGAACGGGCGGTGGACGACCATCATCGATCGCCCGTCGAAGGCCCGGAAAAGCATGCCGTGGCCGCTGTCTCGCTCGACCAGCGTGCCGAGCTGTTCCCATGGCCCTTCGAGCAGGCCGGTCCGCGAACGGGCAAGCCCTTCCACATAGCCCTTTTCACCGTAGCTGGACCAGAGCATGAGCAGCCGCCCTGTCCGCGTACGGTAAAGCTGCGGACCATCGGTGACGAACACGGTATCGCCCGCAGGTTGCTTCTGTCCCCGCACCCAGGGCCCCTCGCTGGCATGAAAGAGCCTCTTGGCCGGGCCAGCCGGGGCCAGATCGTCGGAGAGCGGCATGGCTTCCATCGTGCCGTCGCCCATCTGCAGCCATTCGTGCGCATAGACCAGCCAGGGCCGGCCCTTCGCATCGACATGCAGCGTTCCGTCGAGGGTCATCTCGGAAGCCGGAACGATGGGTTCCCCCTTGCGGACAAGGCGATAGGGACCCTCTGGACGGTCGGCCACGGCCAGCACCGTTCCGCGGCGATAGGTCGGGCGCGGCGCCTTCGGCTTGGCGGCCCCGGGCAGGGGGAGCGCTTCGTTGTGAAGCGTGGTGAACAGGTACCACCGCCCTTTCCAGCGGTGAACCTCGGGTGCCCAGGCACCGCCATCGGCCCAGATCTCTTTCGGAACGGAGAAGACGATACGCGGCCGGGTCCAGCGCTTCAGGTCGCGGCTGGTGTAGACCATGATGCCGAGCCGCCCGTCGCCTGTCATCGCGGCGTCGTTGCTGGTGAAGAGGTAGTACGTCCTGCTTTTCGCGTCCGCGACGATCCAGGGATCGTGCAGCGGCATGTCCGGCAGGCGCAGCGACGCCTGGGCGGGGGATTGGGGCGCGGCCGTGCCAGATTTGGCGGACGTGTTCGAGACCACCGCGACAGCCGAGATCAGCGCCAGCGCCAGACCCGCAAGGAATAGGGGGAAGCGTATCCTGCGATGAATCTGCGGCAAAACCTTCTCCCGTCCCGGTCGAGCGTGCTTTCACGCCGAACGAAGACTAGCTTTGCGGCACGGAAAATGAAATGCAATTCCTCTAAATGGGATTTTTCTCTGAACCAGCACGTCGCCGGACGGGCTCTGCGCGCTCGCGGTCACGCGAATGTCATCGAGCCGCTTTAGTCGCTCGCGCGTGAACCCTGGCATTTCCTCGCGCGTGTGGCGCAAGTCCGGAATCGCCGGTCCGGGCCGAGGCCTGGGTCTGGCCGGGCTGGCCGTGTTTTCGCTGCCCGTGCTGCTGTTCCAGGCCGTCGAACTGGCCTGGCGTGCCTATCTGCCGGCTTTCCTGACGCAGTCGGTGGGCGTGACTCTGGCCGCCGCGGGCGCCCTGATGTTGGGGGTCCGCATCATGGACGCCTTTGCCGACGTCGTGCTGGGCTGGCTCAGCGACCATGTGAAGACGCGATTCGGGCGCCGAGCGCCATGGATGGCGGCCGGCGCGCTGCTCGTTCCCATCGGCGCGATTCTGCTGTTTTTCGCACCATCGGGCGCCGGGATCGTCCGCGTCATCGGCGCGAGCCTGCTGCTCCACATGGGCTATTCATTCATCGTCACCCCGCATGGCGGCTGGGGCCTCGAACTCTCGGACGACGAGGCCGAGCGCACCCGCATCATGGGGGCGAAAGTCTGGTTCGGCGTGCTGGGATCGATCGGCATGCTGGCACTCATCGGCCTGCTGGAGCGGCAATTCGGCTTCGGCATCCGTTCGCTGGCGGCCACCCTGGGGCTTGTCATCGCCGCCGCCGCGCCGATCACGGTGCTGACCGTCCTGGCAGTTTTCCGGGAGCCGGCGGCCGTGCCGGGGGCAGCCGGCGCCGTCATGTCCCGCGCGTCGCTGCAGCGCCTGCTTGCCGGAATGACGCGCGACCCGGCCTTGCGGCGGATTCTCCTCCTTTACCTGCTTTGCGGCATTGCCGATGCCTCCACCGCCAGTACGTTCCTGTTCCTGGCCGAACCCGTGCTGGGGCTGAAGGGGCAGGGCGCCATGCTCATGCTGATCCAGCCGGTCATGGCGCTGTTCACCCTGCCGTTCTGGGCGACGATGGCCGACCGGCTCGGACGACGCCGCGTGCTGACGATCGGCTTCGCCTGGCAGGCCCTGACGATGCCGTTGGCGCTGCTGGTGCCGGCCGGAAGCGCGACCCTCTTCGGACTGTTCCTGGTACTGCGCGGGCTGGCCTGGGGCATCGACTATATGTTGCTGCGCGCCATGGTGGCCGATGTCGCCGAGAAGGGCGCGGGTAGCGGCGCGCGCATGTCGGGAAGTTACTATGCCCTGTCCAGCGTCACACTGAAGTTGGCGCTCGGCCTTGGCGCGGGGCTCGGCCTCTGGTTGATCGCCGCTTCGGGGTTTCACGCCGGAGGCCCGGCTGGAGCAGCGGCCAGCCTCGCGATTCGCATGGCCTACGTCCTGCCCTCGGTTCTTTCGGGCCTTTGCGGATTGCTGGTCCTGAACCGTCCAAGTGGGCGTCCATCCCCGCCGGCCGGGCTGGGAACCTCGGCCTTGTCCTGAGGTTCGCTCCGGAACGCAACCATGGTTGCATGATTTGCAATTGTGGCCGCGCCGTCTCGAGGCCAAAGAGAGCGGGCCTTTCAGGCATCCTCTCCCAAAGACTTTCCAAGCCGGCCCTTGTGGCCGGCTTTCTTTTTGCCTCCTGCGCAGCGCCCGTTCGCAAAGCATCCCGTTGTGATGGTCCGTACCCACCGTTGCGGCGAAAGCATCTTGATCGGCGCAAATTCTGCAACGCCTGAAAGCCGGGCATAGGCCCGGTTCTTCGAGAGTCGTTCACCCTCCAGTTCCTTGACCGGCGGCAAGTCGCCCGAGCTTTGATCCGTTCCGGAATGGAAACGGCTGTTCGTGCAAGCGACGGGAAATTAACGAGAAGGCGATCGAGTTCGTATCGCCTTCCTTACTCCGCACGACCCTACTCCACATCTGATTACCCGGTTCGACCGGCGGCCTCCGTACGTCCTTCAAAGACGGCCGACAGGCCGCAGCGCGGACTGCCAACTTGCCGAGCTTTCGAAATCCGAGGGGCAATCTCCAGTCGCGAGGCAGACTTTCAACCGTGACGTGAAGCGCCCTGAAGAAGGATGCCATCCATACCGTTGGGAGACCTCTGATGGACAAGCGTGTCGACATCACCAATCGCGCGACCAAGGCCGTGAAGACAACCGTCGCGCATGACGGGATAACGCAAGTTCAGGTGGATGCGGGGTCTCAGGTGCGTGTCGGTGCGGCGCCATCTTCCGTGTCGTCGATGCTGCGTGAAGGCGACGATCTGGTCATCCATTTCGCAGACGGTTCGACGATCCGGCTTGAGGGCTATTTCGGATGCCCGGCCGAAGCGCTGGACCAGCTGACTTTCGTGGACCCTGCCGGCACCGGCCAGTGGCTGGTCGGCCTGAGTGAAAGCGCCTGCTTCGTGCCGGGCGACACATCGACGGAAGCGCTTACTTTCCAGACGACCCCGCTGGATGCGGCTGCCGGCGCAGGGGCTGCGGCTGCGGCAGGGGGCGGCGGGCTTGGTCTCGGCAATGCCGCGCTGATCGGCCTTGGCGTTCTGGGCGTCGGCGGCGCCGTCGCGGCCGCGACGGGCGGGCATCATCACCGCAGTGCTTCGCCTGTGGACACCACGGCGCCGGCCGCGCCGACCGTGGCGCCCAGCAATGGCAAGGCCCTCTCCGGCACGGCCGAGCCGGGTGCGACCGTCCGCATCGATCTCAATGGGGACGGCACGACCGATGCCACCGTAACCGCCGGGACGGACGGCAAGTGGAGCTATGTGCCGGGAACGCCGCTCGCAAATGGCGCGGCGGTCAGCGTAACGGCGGTAGACGCGGCCGGGAATGCCTCGACTGCGACCCGGATCGTGGTCGACGCCGCCGCCCCGGCCAGACCCTCCATCGATCCCAGCGACGGCACGGTGCTGACCGGCAGCGCCGAAGCCGGATCGACCCTTTCGATAGACCTCAATGGCGATGGCAAGGCCGATGCCACGGTGACCGCCGATGCCCAGGGACGCTGGCGCTACACGCCGGCCTCACCGCTTGCCGATGGCACTACTGTCACGGTTGTCGCGACGGACGCGGTGGGCAATGCCAGCCCCGCCGCAACGCTGACCATCGATCTTTCTGCGCCGCCGGTGCCGGCCATCGGCGCGCTCGACGACGATGTCGGGACCGTCTCGGGCGCCGTCGCCGCGGGCGGAGTGACCGATGACGCCCGGCCGACGATCCACGGCACTGCGGAGGCGGGCGCGACGGTGTCGGTCTACGACCAGGGGGTTCTGCTGGGCACCACGAAGGCGGATGCCGCTGGAAACTGGAGCTTTACGTCCGCAGCGGCCCTTTCCGATGGCGCTCATGCCATCACCGTCACGGCAAGCGACGCGGCGGGCAATGTCAGCGGCGCATCGGCAGCCTTCGGCTTTACCGTGGACACCCTCGCGCCGGCCACACCCCTGGTCGGTGCCACGGACGGCGTGACCCTTTCGGGAACGGCGGAACCGGGCGCGACCGTGGAAATCGATCTCGACGGCGATGGCCAGCCGGACGTCAGCACGGCGGCTGATGCGCAAGGCGCCTGGAGCATCACGTTGGATCCGGCGCTGGCGGATGGCACCGTAGTGACCGTCGTGGCGGTGGATGCCGCCGGAAATGCCTCACCCGCCGCGGCCGCGACGGTGGACCGGAGCGTCGACAGCACGCCCCCCGCCGTGCCCGGGAATGACGCCCCCAGCGACGATGTCGGCGCGATTCAAGGCGCCTTTGTCAGCGGCGGCGTGACGGACGATCCCACGCCGACCTTCTCCGGCTCCGGCGTCGAACCGGGCGCGACGATCACTGTCTATGACAATGGCGCAGCGATCGGCACGGCCGTGGCCAATGGTAGCGGAGACTGGACCTTCACGCCACTGCTCGCCCTGGGGGAGGGCGCGCACAGCTTCGCCTTCACGGCGACCGATGCCAGCGGCAACGAAAGTGCACCGTCGGCGGCTTTCGCATTCACGGTGGATACGATCCCGCCGGCGATTCCCACCGCTGCGCCCAGCAATGGCGCCGGGCTGCTGGGTACGGCCGATCCGGGGACCGCAGTCAGCATCGATATCGGCGGCGATGGCACGGTGGATGCCGTGGTGCAGGCCGATGTCGACGGGAACTGGGCCTATGTGCCGGGCACTCTCATCCCCGACGGCACGCCCGTCAGCATCGTCGCGGGCGATCCGGCGGGCAATGCTTCGCCCGCCGTCATCCTCGTCGTGGACGCGAGCGTGCCCGTGGCGCCGACCATCGATGCCGCGATCGACAATCTTGCCGGCAATACCGGCCTGATCGCCAGCGGCGGGACCAGCAACGATCCCACCCTGACCCTGGCCGGATCCGCTCCGGCAGGCTCCACCGTCTCGATCCGCGATGGCGGGGTCTTGCTGGGCACGGCGATTGCAGATGGCTCGGGCAACTGGAGTTTCGTCACGGCCAGTCTGGGGGAGGGCGCGCATCGGTTCTCGATCACGTCGCTCGACGGAGCAGGCAACCTTGGCGGCCCGTCCTCGGACTATGCGGTGACGCTGGATCTCACGGCCCCGGCCGCGCCCACTCTCAACCCCACTGACGGGGTGACGGTTTCCGGCACGGCGGAGGCCGGGGCTGTCGTCACGGTCGATACCAACGGCGACGGTGCCGCCGATGCCACGACGATCGCGGCCGGAGACGGACGCTGGAGCGTGACGTTCACGCCGGGCCTTGCGGAGGGCACCACCATTACCGTGGCCGCGCGCGATGCAGCGGGGAATTCGTCGCCCCCGGCGACCGAAACGGTCGATACCACCATCGACAGCACCCCGCCGCCCGTCCCTGCCATCGGCAGCGCCACGGACAGCGCCGGCCCCGATCAGGGCACGCTGTCCAGTGGCGATACGAGCGACGATACGACGCCTCTGCTCGCCGGCACGGCGGAGCCGGGCGTGCTCGTGTCCATCTACGACAGTGGTGTGCTGCTCGGCACGACGCATGCGGACAGCATCGGTGCCTGGACGTTCACGCCGACCTTGGCGGAAGGCGCCCACAGCCTGACCGCCACCACGACGGACGGCCTCGGCAACGAGAGCATGCCGTCGACGGCCTTCGTCCTGACGGTCGACAATACGCCGCCACCAGCCCCGGTGATCGAGGCGTCCAATGGCGCCATCCTCCGCGGAACCGCGGAAGCAGGCGCCATGATCGGCCTGGACTTCGACAGTGACGGCACGGCAGACCAGACCGTGCAGGCCGATACGGACGGCCGCTGGAGTTACACGCCCGCCACGCCGCTGGCGGATGGCGTCGTGGTCCATGCGACGGCCACCGATGCGGCCGGCAATACTTCTGCCGGGGCTTCGATCACCGTAGACCGGCAGCCACCTGCCGTCCCGGCCTTCACAGCCTTCACGGATGATGTGGGTTCGTCGCAAGGCACACTGGCCGATGGTGCGTCCACCGACGACCGGCAACCGGCCATCTCCGGCTCGGCCGACCCCGGCTCCACGGTCTCGATATACAACGGCGGCACGCTGCTCGGGACCGTTCAGGCCGATGTGGGCGGCCTCTGGACCTTCACGCCCAGCATCCCGTTGGCGCAAGGAAGCCATGCCTTCACGATCACGGCCACGGATGCCGTCGGCAACAGCAGCGCATCCTCGGCATCTTTTGCGCTGACCATAGACACCGTGGCGCCGGCCGCGCCCGTCATTACGTCCGTCGCGGACGATGTCGGGGACAGTCAGGGCCCGGTCGCGAACGGCGGTTCGACCGATGACGCCGTTCCTGCCCTGACCGGAACAGCGGAGGGCGGGTCCTTCGTGTCGATCTACGACAATGGTGTCCTGCTCGGCACGACCAGCGCCAATGGCTCCGGCGCCTGGAGCTTCACGCCCGGTTCCGCCCTGGACCAGGGCAGCCACACTTTCGTGGTCACCGCGCGCGACGCAGCGGGCAATCTCAGCCCACAGTCCGCCGCTTACGCCGTAACGATCGACAGCGGCTCGCCCGATGCCCCCGAAATCAGCGGCGCCACCGATAATATCGGTACGGAGCAGGGCTTCGTGGCCAGCGGCAGCACCACTAACGATACCCAGCCCAGCCTGATCGGCACGGCGGATCCCAATGCCGCGGTCACGATCCTGCGCGGCGGCGTGGCCGTCGCCACCGTCTCGGCCGATCAACTCGGCATCTGGCGCTACACGCCCAGCGCACCCCTCTCGCAGGGGACTTATGCCTATACCGCGCGCAGCAGCAATGCAGCGGGCACAGCGAGCATCGTTTCCGCCCCCTACCTCATCACGATCGACACCGCGCCGCCCTCCGCGCCGGTGTTCCAATCCGCGGTGGACAATGTCGGCTCGCGCCAGGGCCTGCTGCTGACGGGCGCCATCACCGATGACGCGGTGCCGGTGCTTTCGGGCACGGCCGAGCCTTTCTCGACCGTCACCGTGTTCGACAATGGCAACGCGATCGGCACCGTGGCGGCCAGCATCACCGGCGCCTGGAGCATCTTCCCCAGTCCGGCGCTCGTGCAGGGTACGCATGTCTTCACGGCGATCGCGACCGATGCTGCTGGAAACGCCAGCGGTGCATCATCGCCATTCACCCTGACCGTGGACACGACCCCGCCCGCCGCGCCGGTGATCGCGCCGAGCACGGGGGCAACGCTGACCGGCACGGCGGAGCCCGATGCCACGGTCAATCTCGACCTGGATGGCAACGGCACGGTGGACGTTCAGGTGACGGCGAACGGTTCCGGCGTCTGGACCTACAGCCCGCTCCTTCCTCTGCCGGACGGTGCGACGGTCATCGGGACAGCCACGGATGCGGCGGGCAATACTTCGGCCTCGCGCAGCCTTGTGGTGGACAGGACCCCTCCGGCAGCTCCGGTCATTACCAGCGCGGTGGACGATCAGGGCCCGCAAATGGGTTCCGTCGCCAACGGCGGGACGACGGACGATACTTTGCCCCTCATCACCGGCACCGCCGAGGCCGGGTCGACCGTTACGGTGTTCGATAACGGCGTCGCCCTTGGCCAGGCGCTGACAAGCAATACCGGCACCTGGACCCTCGCGCTCACGACGCCGCTTACGCCGGGAAGCCATGTCTTCGGCGCCAGAGCGACCGATGCGACCGGAAATCTCAGCCCGGCGTCGAGTGCCTATACGATCACGGTCGATACCGCGATCCCGGCCGCACCGGTGATCGGCAGCGTGACCGACGCCGTCGGTTCGGCCCAAGGCAATGTCGCCACGGGCGGCCGCACCGATGATTCCCAGCCCGCCATCGCCGGCACATCCCCGGCCAACGCCACGGTCCTGGTCTATGCGGACGGGGTGCAAGTCGGGACGGCGCTTGCCAACGGTTCAGGGATCTGGAGCCTGATCCCATCGGTGCCGCTAGGCAATGCGACGCATGTGCTTACGGCCGTTGCCCTCAATGCCGCAGGGAATGCCAGCCCGATATCGAACAGCTATGTCGTGACGGTTGACACGGCAGCCCCCGCGGCGCCGAGCATCGTTTCGGTCACGGACAATGCACCGGGCGTTCTGGGCACCGTGCCCGCGGGCGGCCTTACCAACGACGCCTCGCCTACCATCGCCGGCACGGCCGAGCCCAATGCGACCGTCACGATCCTCGCCAACGGAGTGCAGATCGGCACGACGCTTGCCGACGGATCGGGCGCCTGGACCTTCACGCCGAACCTTGCGGACGGGGCGCAGACGATCATCGTGCGCTCCACGGATGCGGTCGGCAATGTCGGGCCCGATTCCTCTTCGTTCAGCTTCACCATCGATGCCACGCCGCCGCCTGCGCCGGTCGTGGCCCCCAGCAACGGGCAGGCAAGCCTGACCGGAACGGCGGAACCGAACGCCATCGTCAGTATCGACATCGGCAACGACGGCTCCGTCGAAGCGCAAGTCCAGGCAAATGGGGCAGGCGCGTGGAGCTATACCCTGCCGACCACCCTGCCCAACGGGACGACGGTGGCAGTGACGGCCGGCGATGCGGCAGGCAACCTGTCCGGGAAGACCGTGGTCACGATCGATGCCCTCCCACCCGGCACGCCCGCACTGGCCGTGATTACGGATAACGAGGATCCGATCCGGGGCAACGTGCCGGTCAACGGCTTCACCAACGACACATCGCCCGAGTTCACCGGAACCGCGGATTCTGGCAGTCTCGTCACGATACTCGACAACGGAACGCCTATCGGCACGGCTGTCGCGGACGCCTCGGGGGCCTGGACCTTTACACCTTCGACCGTGCTCGCCGGTGCGAACCATGCCATCACGCTGACCGCGACGGACGCGGCCGGCAACGTCAGCGCGCCCTCCACATCGTTCGCCTTCACTCTGGATACCAATGCACCGCCCGCCCCGCTGATCCAGCGGGTAGAGGATTTCACTGCCCCACAGACGGGCACGGTGGCGGATGGCGGTTCCACCAACGATACCCAACCCTTGATCGAAGGTACGGCAGAGGCCGAGGCGACCATTACGCTTTATATCAATGGCACCATCGTCGCGACGACATCGGCCGCGCCGAATGGAGCATGGTCCTTCTCGCCAAGCCTCCCGCAAGGCAGCTACAGTTTCGTGGTCACGGCAACCGATGCTGCCGGCAATGTCAGCCCGCCCTCTGCGGCTTACGATATCGAGGTCGACACCACTGCGCCCGGCGTGCCCGCGCTCAACGCCACGGACGGAACGACCGTTTCGGGCACCGGCGATCCTGGCGCCACTATCGAACTCGACGTCGATGGCGACAACGCGGCGGACGCGACGACCACGGTCGACAGCTTCGGCCAGTGGAGCGTCACTTTTGCGCCGGGCCTGAATGACGGCACGACGGTGACCGCCGTTGCCGTGGACCCTGCGGGCAACCGTTCGGGCCCTGCCAGCGAAGTGGTGAACACGTCGATCGACACCACGCCGCCGCCGATCCCCGCTACCCCCCTTGTCGCGGACGATGTGGGTACCACTCAGGGACCGATCGGCGCGGGCGGCACCACGGACGATAATCGCCCGGAAATCCACGGCACAGCGCAGGCGAACAGCCTTGTCACGATCTTCGACAACGGCGTCCAACTCGGCACGACCACTGCTGACGGCGGGGGCATCTGGACCTTTACCCCGGTGGTGCCGCTGGCGGACGGTGCGCACAGCATTACCGCCACAGCCTCTGAAAGCGGTCTCCAGAGCCTGAACAGCGAACCGCTGGCTTTCGGTGTCGATACCATCCCGCCAGGCGCACCCACGATCGACGCCAGCAACGGCTCGGTGCTGACCGGCACCGCCGAGGCGGGCGCCACGGTCCGGCTTGACCTGGACGGGGACACTGTTTCGGACGTTTCGGTGCTGGCGGACGGCAGCGGTCACTGGACGTATACGCCTGTCACGCAGTTGGGCGGCGGCGTTATCGTAAGCGCAACCGCGGTCGATCCGGCGGGCAACAGTTCGCTGCCTACCGCCACGACCATCGATCGCACGCCTCCTCCCACGCCCGCGATAGCCTCGGCAGCCGACAATGCGGGTGTGGTGATGGGGCCTGTCGCCAGTGGCGGCTCGACGGACGATACCACGCCGACCCTGTCCGGCACGACGGAGCCCGGTGCCACGGTCTCGGTCTACGACGGTGGGGTGCTGCTCGGCACGACGGCGGCGGGCCCTTCCGGGACCTGGTTGTTCACGCCTTCCGCGCCGCTCGGCCAAGGCAGCCATAATTTCACCGTGACGGCGACCGATGCCCTCGGCAATGTGAGCGGCGGCTCGGCGCCTTATGTGGTGACGGTGGTGACCAATGCGCCGGCCCCGCCGGTGATCGCCAACGCGGTGGACGATATTGGATCGATCCAGGGTTCGGTAGCATCCGGTGGCTCGACCGACGATGCCCGGCCGACGCTGAGCGGTTCGGCTGCGGCGAATGCCATCGTGTCGATCTACGAAGGAGCAACGCTGCTGGGCACGACCGTCAGTGATGGCGGGGGGCAGTGGATCTTCACGCCTCCCGGCGCGCTGGGCACCGGGCAGCATGGGTTGACCGCCACGGCCACGGACGCCGCGGGCAACCAGAGCGGGTTGTCCAATATCTATACGCTCACCGTGGACACGGCCGCACCGGCCGTTCCGGTGGTGACGTCGGTGGCGGACGATGTGGGATCGGTGCAGGGCAGCCTTGCCCCCGGCGCGACGACCGACGATGCCCGGCCCACGCTGACCGGCACCGCGGAAAACAACGCCGTGATCTCCGTTTATGACGGTGTCGTCCTGATCGGCACCACCACCGCCGATGGCTCCGGGCGCTGGAGCCTCACTCCGGCCGCACCGCTTGGAACCGGCCCGCATTCGCTTACGGTGACGGCCACCGATGCCGTCGGCAACACGAGCGGGGCGACAGCCGCCTTCGCCCTGACGGTCGATACGACGCCGCCGGCGGCGCCCACGATCAGCACCGCAAGCGACGATGTCGGCACGCGGCAGGGTCCGATTGCCAACGGCGGGGCAACCGATGACGGTACGCCTGCCCTGACCGGCACGGCGGAGGCCAATTCCACGGTCTCGATCTACAACAATGGCGCCCTGCTGGGGACCGTGGTGGCGAGCGGCAGCGGCGCATGGAGCTTCACCCCGCCTACCGGCCTGCCGGACGGCCTGCACAATTTCACGGCCACGGCGCGCGATGCGGCTGGCAACATCAGCCCCGCCTCGGCGGCCTATGCGGTGACCGTGGACACCACGCCGCCGGGCGCGCCGACGATTTCCTACGCCGCCGACGATACCGGCCCGATCACTGGAAACGTGGTCAACGGTGCGCCCACGGACGACACCCGGCCGACGCTGGTGGGCACGGCGGAGGCCAATTCCACGGTCTCGATCTACGAAGGCGCAAACCTGCTGGGCACGGCCGTGGCTGACGGTTCCGGTGCCTGGAGCTTCACGCCTTCCGTGGCTCTGCCGCAGGGCGAGCACAGCTTCACGGCCAGGGCGACCGACGCCGTCGGCAACCAGGGCCCGGCCTCCGCGACCTTCCTTGTCTGGGTCGACATCGTGGCCCCTGCTGCGCCGACGATAGCCACTCTGTTCGATGATGTCGGCACGGTGCAGGGGCCGGTCGCCAGCGGGGGTGTGACGGACGATACGCTGCCGCTGCTGCGCGGCACGGCTGAAGTGGGATCGACAGTGACGATCTCGGCCAATGGGGCGGCCCTGGGCACGACCACGGCTGACGCCGGGGGCAATTGGAGCTTTGTGCCGGTCGCTCCGCTGGCGCAGGGAACCTATACGTTCACGGCCATCGCCACCGATGCTGCGGGCAATCCCGGTGCGGCCTCCAACAGCTTCGTCGTCACTGTCGATACGGCGCCTCCGGCGGTTCCGGTCATCTCCTCGATCGTGGATGACCTGGCGCCCAATACCGGCGTGGTCGCCAATGGGGGATCCTCGAACGATTCGGCGCCGCAACTGATCGGCACCGGGCCTGCGAACACGACGGTGATCGTCTATGACAACGGCGTGGCGCTCGGCTCGACCGTCACCAATGGTTCGGGCGCATGGACCTACACGCCGGCGGGCGGGCTGGGGGACGGCGTCCATACCTTCACCGCGGTAACGGTCGATGCTGCCGGGAACGCCAGTGCGGCTTCCAACGCCTATGCGATGACGCTGGACCGGACGCCGCCTTCGGCAACGATCGCCATCACCACGCTGGTGACCGATACCGGCACCACGGGCGACTGGAGCACTTACGATCACAGCCCGACGGTAGGCGGCACGCTCAGCACCGCGCTTGCAGCGGGCGAGACCGTTCAGGTGCGGCTGGATGGCGGCGATTGGGTGACAGCAGGCACTTCCGGCCAGAGCTGGTATTACGGTCTCGGCACCGTTTCCACCGGATCGCATGCCTTGGCTGTTCGCGTCGTCGACGCGGCAGGCAACGTCGGCAGCAGCGCTGCGCAGACGGTGAACGTCACCGCCGTGCCGGAACTGGCGCCGATGGTGCAGGCCACCAATGGATCATTGCTCGGACTGGTGGGGCTTGAAGCGCTGAACCTGATCGACCTCGGCGGGCAGTCTCTGACCGCCGTGGATCCGAACAACAATCTCAAGACCGTGCAGGTGCGCTACGCTCCCACCCTGTCTCTTGCATTGGGGGCCTATACGCTGACCGCGTCCTCGGCTCTGGCCGCAGAGCTTGGCTTGCAGGTTCAAATATCGAACTCCTCGGGCATTCTGGGCATTCTCGGGCCGTCCTCCACCCTGACCATCACGTCACTCAGCGGCGGGGCGATGGACAACATGGCGGTGAACGAACTGCTGAACACAGTCCATTTCACCCAGAACCTCACGCTTCTGGGGCTGGATGTCCTGAGTGCGACGACGATCTCCGCCACCGACATGGCCGGGCTGAATGCCAGTGCCTCCACGGGGACGCTGCTGGATGTCAGCCTCCTCAACGCCGGTGGCTCTTCCACGTTGTTCGAAGGCACGTCCGGCGCCAATACCCTGAACGGATCGGCTGGAAACGATCGGCTCTACGGCTACGGTGGCAACGACACCTTGAACGGAAACGACGGGAACGATCTCCTGCGCGGCGGGGCAGGCGCCGATAGCCTGAACGGCGGCGCCGGCGACGACACGCTGGTCTACGATGCGGCCGACACGCTGATTGACGGCGGCGCGGGGACCGACACGCTCCTGATCGCCAGTGGCACGGGTGCCGTGCTGAACCTCGACGCGGTATCCAACATCCGCAACGTCGAGCGGATCGATCTGGGTACGGGCGACGCGGGACGGCAGATCACGCTCACTGAAGCGGGGGTGCTGCGCGCGACGGACAGCCATCACCAACTCACGGTGACGGGCGACGGTAGCGACCGGGTCACGATGTCCGGCGCGGTCTTCCAGGGCCAGACCCTTATCAATGGGGAGGCTTATAATCACTACACGCTGGGCGTGACGGACATCTACGTCGACCACCCGGTGCTGGTGGTTGTCTGACGGGGCGAGCGGCGGTTACCCGGATTTCGCCGAGTAGCCGCTGCCATATCGGCTTGGACGAAGAGGGGACACCAAGCCGGCGCGGCGCGGCGTCTCGATTTTCTCGCGTCTGGTTGTCACTGGCGCGGTCTTGAGCACACCGCCGCTTGAGGAGCCGAGCCGTCCTGGCCTCCGGCATGTGTTGGGAGCGCAGATGAGCGGTGAAAGCCGACGCGTTTACATGAGCCGTGCTTCTTTTCCGTGATTGCGGAGAGGAGAAAGCGGAGCGGGCATCCACACTCTGGCCGTGAAGCCTCGGTAGCTTCGCAGATTCCCAACCACGATGGTCGAGCCAGAGTATTGCGGTTGCTGCTCGGGTGACAGGCTCGTCGACCCCGTTGTCGCGAATACGCCGTGTTCCTCCAGCCCCACGATCACCGTCATGGTGCGAGAGGTTCCGTGGACTGCCCACCACGGTAGCGACCGGCGGGATGGCCGGCCGAGTTTGAATCGGCTCAGCGCTGTTAAAGCGGACCCGAATGCCCTCCGAGCCAAATCCTCACGGCGCCAACGGCAAAGGGGCGCAAGACCGTTAAGCCTTGCGCCCCCTCCTGCATTCTCCCGAAGGAGAACTCATGTTCCGGGATGTCTGTTCCGTCAGGCGCCCTGCGGGGTGGCGCTGCCGGAGAAACGGCGGCCAGCCTTGGGGATCGAAGAGCCGGTCAGCGGTCGCGGTGCACCGGGGCCGCGCGGCTCGCTGGGACGATCGAGCTTGCCGGTTTCCAGCAGCTGGTTGATCTCGTCGCCCGAGAGCGTCTCGTATTCCAGCAGGGCCTGGGCCAGGGATTCCAGCTGCTCGCTATATTCGTTGAGCAGCTGCGTGGCGCGGGCATGGGCATTGTCGACCAGGCCGCGGATTTCGCTGTCGATCAGCTTGTTGGTGTCCACCGAACTCATGGTACGCTGAGTGCCGCCCATACCAAGGTAGCCTTCCTGGCTTTCCTCGTACTGGATCGGCCCCAGCTTGTCCGACATGCCCCACTTGGTGACCATGTTGCGGGCCAGGCTGGTGGCGTACTGGATGTCAGACGAGGCACCCGACGAAACCTTGTCGTAGCCGAAGATGATCTCTTCCGCCACGCGGCCGCCCATGGCAACCGAGAGGTTCGCCAGCATCTTGTCGCGGTGGTACGAGTAGCTGTCACGCTCCGGCAGGCGCATGACCATGCCCAGCGCGCGGCCGCGCGGGATGATCGTGGCCTTGTGGATCGGGTCGGATGCCGGTTCATGCAGCGAGACGAGCGCGTGGCCGGCCTCGTGATAAGCGGTCATCTTCTTCTCGTCGTCGGTCATGACCATCGAGCGGCGTTCCGCGCCCATCATGACCTTGTCCTTGGCGTCCTCGAACTCCTGCATGGCGACCAGGCGCTTGTTGCGGCGCGCGGCGAGCAGGGCGGCTTCGTTGACGAGGTTGGCCAGATCGGCGCCCGAGAAGCCCGGCGTGCCGCGCGCGATCACGCGCGGGTTGACGTCGGGCGCCAGCGGCACCTTCTTCATGTGCACGGCCAGGATCTTCTCGCGGCCTTCGATATCCGGCACCGGCACCACGACCTGACGGTCGAAGCGGCCCGGGCGCAGCAGCGCGGGATCCAGCACGTCGGGGCGGTTGGTCGCCGCGATGATGATGATGCCCTCGTTGGCCTCGAAACCGTCCATTTCGACCAGAAGCTGGTTCAGCGTCTGCTCGCGTTCGTCGTTCGAGTTGCCGAGGCCGTGACCGCGATGGCGGCCGACCGCGTCGATTTCGTCGATGAAGACAATGCAGGGCGCGTTCTTCTTGGCCTGTTCGAACATGTCGCGCACGCGGCTGGCGCCGACGCCCACGAACATCTCGACGAAGTCCGAGCCGGAGATCGTGAAGAACGGCACGCCCGCCTCACCGGCGATGGCACGGGCGAGCAGGGTCTTGCCGGTACCCGGCGAACCGACCAGCAGCGCGCCCTTCGGGATCTGGCCGCCCAGCTTGGAGAAGCGGGTGGGATCGCGCAGGAACTCGACGATTTCCTCCAGTTCCTCCCGCGCTTCGTCGATGCCGGCGACATCGTCGAAAGTCACGCGGCCCGAACGCTCGGTCAGCATCTTGGCTTTGGACTTGCCGAAGCCCATCGCGCCGGAACCGCCGCCCTTCTGGACCTGGCGCAGCGCGAAGAACGCAATGCCGACGATCAGCAGGAAGGGAAGGGTCTGCGCGAGGATGTAGACGAGCAGGCTGCCTTCCTCGGGCGTCTTGCCGGCATATTGCACGCCGCTCTGCTGAAGCAGCGGAGTCAGCGTGGTGTCGCCGGGGACGGGGACGGTGCGGAACGTGTCGCCGTTCTTCATCTTCCCATCGATGCTGTCCTCTCCCACTTCCACGCTCTGGACGCTGCCTTCGGCAACTTTCGCGCGGAAATCGGAATAGGCGATCATGGGCCCGCTCTCGCTGCGGGTGTTGAACATGGATACCACCATGAGGAGCGCGAGAAAGATGCCGCCCCATACGAGCAGGCTCTTGACCCAGGGATTGCCGCTAGGCTGATCGTCGTTCATCTTGGGAGAAACCGTCCTTTCGCCCGCCAATGTAGGGTCGGGCGGCTGAATCGCAAGTTAGCAGAGCCAGTCAGTGTAATCGTTTCGGCTCCGAGATGCGACATTGCTGATCATTCCGCTTCGGCAAAACGGCTTGGCGGCAGGTGAAGGGTCATTTTTGCGCCGCTGCGACCCGAATCGCAGGGCAGATTTTCCAGCGTGAGCCGGGCTTCGAGCTGGCGACTCAGGACACGGGAAATCCGCAACCCGATCGATTCGGCATGGTCGGGCTCGAAGTCCGGCGCCAGGCCCGCGCCGTCGTCTTCCACGCTGAGGGCGATGCCTTCGCTCTGGCGGCGCACGTCGATGCGAATGAGGCCGCTGTCGCGCGCAGCCAGGCCGTGTTCCAGCGCATTGGCCATGGCTTCGGAGAGAATCAGGGCCACGGGCACGGCGGCATCGGGCCGCAGTACGATGCCGGGCTCCACGGCGACCTTGCAGGCGATGTCTTCCCGGCCGCTCGAATCCATGACTTGTCCCGAGAGATCGTGGACGAAGCGGTCGAGCGGCACGAGTTCGCCGTCCGGTCGATAGAGCTGGCGCTGGATGCGGCCGATCACCTGCAACCGGCCGGCGGCATTGGCGATGGCGCGGCGGGCGGTCGGTTCCTCCAGCCCGCGCAATTGCAGCGACAGGACGGCGCCGATCATCTGCAGGTTGTTGCCCACCCGGTGCTGAAGCTCCTGGAACAGCAGCTCGGTACGTTCCGCCAGCACGCCGCGCTCTTCGGCCAGCAGGCGGACTTCCTCCTGCGCGAGGTGAAGGCGCGCGTTGAACCGTTGCATCAGATGCACGAGGGCGATGTCTACCGCCACCACGCCGGTGTAGAAGGCCAGCGAAACCAGCGACTTGTAATCTAGCGCCAGCCCGAAACGGGGCGGGATGAACAAGTACCAGGCAAAGAACCCGCAGATCACCGCAGCCATGATACCCGGCCGGGGGCCGAAGAGGAACGAGGACAGGATCACGGCGGGAAAGAACGTGAGATAAGGATAGCCCGGCGGAAAGGCGGCATCCAGTTCCCACCGCAGCCAGGCCGCCAGGATGCAGAGCGCCACCGTGGTGCCGTAGCGCACCAGTGGCCGCTCCGGGATCAGGGGCAGCCGTTCGATGAACGGGGTGGAGAACAGCACTGGTCGGTTCATGTCGGGCAAGTCTCTCGCTTCGCCGGGAGCAGCGAGTGTCCGTCCGGGCTGCGCGGGGATGTGTGCGTGCTGTATCCTCCCCGGCGCAAGCGGAAGGCGATTTCCATCAAGCCAATGACGCGTGGTGGGCGCGCTGGTTCCCTGCGGTTCGGGCATTCGGCGCGGTTCTCGCCGATTTCGCTCCGGCGTGCAGCGCTCTTGCTCTCGCGGGCGGTTTGTCGGAGGTAAGGCGCCGGAGGGCCGGGCACTGGCGTGGCAACGGCCCGGACAAGATGGGGAGCCCCTGCGGGCATGAAGACAGCCGACCGCATTCATCCGGTCTATGCGGAAATGGAGCGCACGGTGTTCGACCGCATGTCGGCGCTCGCGCGCGAACATGGGGCGATCAACCTGGGGCAGGGATTTCCGGACGGGACGCCCCCGCCCGCCCTGCTGGAGGCGGCAAGCCGCGCCCTGTTCGAACGGTCGAACCAGTATCCGCCCGGCGCGGGCCTGATCGAACTGCGCGAGGCGATCTGCGGCTATTACGGGCGGCGCCAGGGCCTGCCGGTTACCGCGGAGCAAGTCACCGTGACCTCGGGCGCGACGGAGGCGCTGGCTGCGGCCATCTTCGCCTTCGTGCAGCCGGGGGACGAGGTGATCCTGTTCCAGCCCGCTTATGACGCCTATGCGCCGCTGGTGCGCCGGGCGGGCGGCGTTCCCATCTCGATCCCGCTGCTGCCGCCGGAATTCCGCTACCCTGCCGAGGCGCTGGAGGCAGCGATCACGCCGCGGACGCGGGCGCTGATGTTCAACGACCCGCTCAACCCGGCGGGCACGGTCGCCAGCCACGAGGAACTCGCCGCGATCGCGCGGGTCTGCACCGCGCACGATCTCATCGCGATCAGCGACGAGGTCTGGGAAGATGTGCGTTTCGACGGGGTTCCGCACCGCTCGCTCATGGCGTTCCCCGGCATGGCCGACCGGACGGTGAAGATCGGCTCGGCAGGCAAGATCTTCGGGCTGACGGGCTGGAAGATCGGCTGGATGATCGCGGCCGATGCGCTGGGCACGGCGATTTCGCGCGCGCACCAGTTCCTGACTTATGCCACGGCGGTGCCGCTGCAATGGGCCGTTGCGGAAGGGCTCTCGCTGCCGGACGCCGTGCTGGCGGGTCAACGGGCGCAATGGGCGGAATCCCGCGAGCAGCTGAAGGCGGGGCTGGCGCAGGCGGGCTTCGTCGTTCTGCCGAACGCGGCGACCTGGTTCCTCAATGTCGACTTGTCCGCTTCGGGCATCGGCCTTGCGGACCGGACTTTCAGCGAGCGGGCGGTGGTGGAGGCCGGGGTGGCGACCGTGCCGGTTTCCGCGCTCTACCAGGGGGCGCAGGCACCGGGCCATTTGGTCCGCTTCTGCTTCACCAAGCCGGCGGAAGTGCTGGACGAGGCCGTGCAGCGCCTTGCACGGTTTCGGCATGCGTTGGCCGGATGAAACGCGCGCGCGATCTTTGAACAATGCCCATGGGGGCATTTCTTGAGACGGCACCGGCCCGCGCCCCTAATTCGCGGGTCGCGAATCCTCAGGCGTTCAGGCCGCCGTTCACGCTGATGACTTGTCCGGTGATCTTCGCGGCCCCGTCGGAACAGAGGAACAGGGCCAGCGGCGCGATGTCGTCCGCGGTCGGCAGCCCCAGGCCGGCGCGGCGGGCGGCGCGGGCCATCCGCTCCGATCCCATGCGGATGGCGCTTTCGCTGCCCTCGACGAAGCTGGTGGACAGGGCGTGGGCGCGGATGCCGTCACGCGCGGCTTCGACGGCGAAATTGCGCACGAAGCCGATGGTCCCGGCCCGGGCTGCGCCGATCAGGCTCTGGCGCGCCGCCGCGTAGATTCCCGCGTCGGAGACGAGGGCGATGAACGTGCCGCCCTGCGTTCCCAGGAAACCGTAGCTGGCGAGCGCGAGCCGCTCGACCCAGCCGACGGAGACATTGAGGAAATCACCGAAGGTCTCGGGCGCGGTCTCGGGTAGCAGTCCGGTTATGCCGAGCGGCCCGGTGGAGACGCAATCGATCACCGCGTCGATCCGGCCATATTGCTCGCCCACCTCGGCGATCAGGGTTTCCGCCGCGTCCTCTTCCCAGACATCGGCAATGAAGCCGTCCACGGTGCCAAGGTAGGAAAGCCCGGTGACGAGCGCCGTCACTTTTTCCTGGGTGCGTCCATGAAGAGCGACCTTCCAGCCATGGGCCAGGGCCTGGCGGGCGATGGCACTGCCGATCGAACCGCTGCCGCCGGCGAGAAGCAGGACTTTCTGGTCGCTCATCGTATCCTTTTCGGCTTGCCCGTGGGAATGGTCAGTCGCTTTCGAACGCCGCGCGCATGTCGTCGTCGGCCAGATCGGAGAACTTGGTGATCCGCGCCTCGAAGCGCAGGCGCACCTTCCCGGTGGCGCCGTGGCGCTGCTTGGCGATGATCAGCTCGGACAGGCCAGTGATGCGCTCCATGTGTTCGCGCCATTCGTTCCACTTGGCGTGGACGTCTGGCGGATCGTTGTCGCCGGGTTCGCGCGGTTCGACGCCCTTGGCGTAGTAATCCTCGCGGAACACGAACCAGACCATGTCCGCGTCCTGCTCGATCGAGCCCGATTCGCGAAGGTCGGAAAGCATCGGCCGCTTGTCCTCGCGCGATTCCACCGCACGGCTGAGCTGGGACAGCGCGATCACCGGAACGTGCAGTTCCTTGGCGAGCGTTTTCAATCCGCGCGAGATTTCCGAGATTTCGTTGACGCGGTTGTCGTTGGCGCGGCCCGAGCCCTGGAGCAGCTGCAGGTAGTCGATGATCACCAGGCCGATATTGTGGCGGCGCTTCAGGCGGCGCGCACGGGTGCGCAGGCCGGCGATGGTGAGGCCGGGCGTATCGTCGATATAGAGCGGCAGTTCGGCCAGGCGCTGGCTGGCGAAGGAGAGCTGCTGGAAATCCTCGCGGCTGATCTTGCCCATGCGCAGCGCTTCGGAGCTGATGCCCGACTGCTCTGCCAGGATACGCGTGGCCAGCTGGTCGGCGCTCATTTCCAGGCTGAAGAAGGCCGTTGCCGCGCCGACCGATTTCTCGGCCGGAATGCCGTCAGCCAGGTCGCGCTGGAGCCGGTCGGAGGCATTGAAGGCGATGTTGGTGACGAGCGAGGTCTTGCCCATGCCGGGACGGCCGGCAAGGATGATAAGGTCGGAATCGTGCAGGCCGCCGATCTTGCCGTTGACCGAATTGAGGCCCGTGGTCTTGCCCGAGATATGGCCGCCCGAATTGAACGCCTTCTCGATGGCGCCGATGGCGGTGCGGGTGGCGGCGGCGAAGCTCTTGGCCTCGTTCGCGGTCGAGGCGCCTTCGGCCACTTTGTACAGTGCGGCTTCCGCGCGTTCCACCTGCTCCATCGGTTCGACCGATTCGGAGGTGTCCATCGCCTCGGCCACGAGATTGCGGCCCACCGAGATCAGTTCGCGCAGCAGGGCAAGGTCGTAGATCTGGTCCGCCAGCTCGCGCGGGGCCAGCAGGCCCTGTCCGTCGGCCGTGAGGCGGGCGAGGTAGGACACGCCGCCCAGCGCCTTCAGCGCTTCGTCCGATTCGAAATAGGGGCGCAGGGTAACCGGCGTCACCACCGCCTTGCGATCGAGCAGTTGCAGGATGCGCTCGTAGATCCGGGCATGGACCGGTTCGTAGAAGTGCATCGGGGTGAGCTGCGTCTGCAGTTCCTCGATCACCCGGTTGTCGATCAGGACGGCGCCCAGGAATGCGGCCTCGGCCTCGACGTTGGCGGGCAGACTGCGGGCTTCGGCCTCGGGTGCGAGGGCAATGGCGGCTTGTTGTGACATGAGGGGGCGGACAATGCCCCATCTCGCCCCCCGGCAGCAAGCGAGCAGAAGAGTGATATTAATCCACAGGGTGTTGAGGAGCGGTTTTGGGCCGGGATGACATCTCCCCCGGGGGCGCCTTCGACATCCGGTGCCGCTCGAATCGGGCGGGCGCCTGTTTTTGCCTGACCGTGCGGTCGGACAAAAACGCCCACGCAACAACGCCCCTTGCGACCCCATGCTGCGAACGCGTAAAGGGCAAGGGAACATGTCCGATCCGCGCATCTCCCATATCGAGCTGGACGACGCGACCATCCTGTGGCGCAACGCCGATATCGAGCAGGAACGGCGCATTGCCATTTTCGACCTCATCGAAGACAACGTCTTCAAGCCGGTCCGCGCCTTCGAGGCGGGGCACGAGGGGCCCTACCGGCTGCGCCTCTCCGTTCGCGACGGTCGCCTCTCGCTGGAACTGGGCGACGAATCCGGCAATCCGCTGGAGACCATGATGCTGGGGCTGGCCCGTTTCCGCCGGCCCGTGCGCGAATATTTCGCCGTTTGCGAAAGCTACTACCAGGCGATTCGCAAGGCTTCCGCCCAGGAAATCGAGACGATCGACATGGCCCGGCGCGGCATCCACGATTCGGCGGCCGAACTCCTGCTCGAAAGGCTGGATGGCAAGGTCGCCACCGATCACCCCACCGCACGCAGGCTTTTCACGCTGATCTGCGTCCTGCATATTCGCGGCTGAAGGGGGCTTCACGATGACGAGGAAGGGTTCGGCCGCCAAGGCGCGCGCGCGCATCCTGTGGCGTATCGCCGCGGTGCTGTTGCTGCTGGCGCTTGTCGCCGGGGGCTGGGGCTGGTGGCATCTGCGCCACTGGACGCCCGATCGTTCGATCTATCCCATGCAGGGCGTGGAAATCGGCGCCGCCGACGGCGAGGTGAACTGGAAGTCGCTCAAGGCGGTCGGCGTGGACTTCGCCTATATCGATGCCAGCGCCAGCGTCAGCGCCTTTGCGCGCGATCCGCGCTTCGTCGCCAATTTCGTGGCGGCCAAGGCGGCGGGGCTGCAAGTGGGGGCCGTCCACCGCTACGATCCCTGCCAGCCGGCGGAAATGCAGTCCGCCAATTTCGTCACCACCGTGCCGCGCGATTCGGCATTGCTGCCGCCGGCCATCGACCTCGACATCCTGGCGGACGGCTGCCCCACCAACGTGTCCGACGCCAAAGTCGAAAGCGAGTTGATGACTTTCATCAACCAGATCGAGACGCACGCAGGCAAGCCGGTGATTCTCAAGGTCAGCAAGGCTTTCGAGGACCGCTACCGCATCGCGGCCAAGCTGGATCGCAACCTCTGGCTGGTGCGCGATCGCATGCTGCCCGACTATGGCGGCCGGCCGTGGTCCCTGTGGACGGCGAACGGCTCGCTCGCGAGCGAGATTGCGCAAGGGGGGCTGCGCTGGGTAGTGGTGCAGCCATGACTTTCACCACTCAACAGCGCGACGCCCTGCTCGTGGCCGCGCGCGAGGCCGCGTCGCGCGCCTATGCGCCCTATTCGAAGTTCCATGTCGGCGCCGCGCTGCTCATGGCGGACGGCTCGGTGGTCACCGGTGCCAATGTCGAAAACGCCAGCTACGGCCTGTCGCTATGCGCCGAGACGGTTGCGGTTTCCGCGATCCTGTCGTCCGGGCAGCCCGGAAAGCTGGAAGCCGTGGCCGTGACCGGCGGCGCTCCGGGCGCGGCGGGGCAGGGCGATACCGTCACCCCCTGCGGACGCTGCCGCCAGATCCTCAACGAGATCGCCCAGATCGGCGGCACCGACCCGGTGGTCTGGTGCGACGGCGCGGAAGGTGTGCTGGAAACGAGGCTGTCCGCGCTGCTCCCTCACGCTTTCGGACCTGCCAACCTCCTGTAGGCCAAGGGGTTTCCCCCCTTTGAGCGATGCACGCACGGCCGCTCGGCCCTTTCGGAGCGGCGCGGCAGCGCATCGCTTTGTCGGAATCCTATTGTCAACCAAATCAGTTGAGTTATGGTGCGTCTAGTCGGGACGTAGACAGAGTCGACCGGCGGTATCCCCAACAGCGTTGGAGCACCCCATGACACACTACCGTTATCCCCGTGCGCAGGACCATGTGCCGCTGATTCTCCTGGTGCCCGGCGCGCCCCTTGCCGAAGGGCACTGGATGAACCGCTGGGCGCGCTGGAGCGAGCATTGCCGGGTGCTGGAGCTGGGCCTCTGGGACGAGCCGCATCGCAATACCTGGGTCAACAAGCTCAACCTCGCGGTTCGCCGTGCCGACCGGCCGGTGGTGATCGTCACTGACGACATCGCCGCCCTCGCGCTTGCCTGGTGGGTGGAGTTCGAGGGACTGGGCGCGGAAAACCCGGTGCTCGGCGCGATCGTCGTCAATCCGCCGAACATGGACCTGCCGGGTGCTGACCGCCGCCTTTCGCGCTTCGGCGCCTGTCCGCGCCAGGCGCTGCCCTTCACTTCGTTCATGGTCGGCGATCTGGATGCGTCGATGGCGCAGCAACGCTCGATGATCCGGCTGGCCAAGGACTGGGATTCGTTCCCCGTCTGCGACGACACGCGCGGCGACTGGGCCTCGGGCTGGATGATGCTGCAGAGCGTGCTCGGCGAAGTGCCGGCGGCCGCCGTCTCGCCGTCCTGGAGCTACGACGAGAACCTCGCCGTCAGGCAGGCCCTGCGGCAGTGGGCCGGGATCTGATCCGGTGAACGGGTAGTTCCCTTCACCGCGGCGGGCTTGGGATGCCGAACCTTCAGGCGTCCCAAGCCGGCGCGGCCGTTCTTACTTGCCGTCCTGCTCGACCAGCCATTCCAGCAGCGCGCCCATGCAGTCCTTGCCGAGCTGGGCCGAGCGTTCCGGGCTCCAGCCCTGGCGCGGGTCGGCGGCCTCGTCATGGTCCTTGAACGGCATTTCCAGCGTCATGGACACGGCGCCGAAGCGCTCGGCGACCTGATTGGTGGACATCGTCAGGTTGCCCTTGCCCGGCTGGGCGGTGGAGTAGCCGAGGCGGGTCTGGAAGTCCGGCGTGCGGCGTTCCAGGATCGTCGCGTAGCGGTCGTAACCCTGCTTCTGCTCGGCCTTGAGGGAGGGGATGCCCTCGAAACCGGCCAGGAAAACGGCGGGGATGGCTTCGTCGCCGTGGATGTCCATGGCGAAGTCCACGCCGGTTTCGTCCATGGCGGCCAGGATCGCGAGCACTTCGGGAGACCTCTCGGCGCTGGGCTCGGCCCATTCGCGGTTGAGGTTCACGCCCGCCGCATTGGTGCGCAAGTGGCCGCGCGCCGAACCATCCGGGTTCATGTTGGGCACGACGTGGAAGCGGCACCGCTTGCGCAGTTCACGGCCGACTGAATCGGCGGGATCGGCCAGCACTTCCAGAGCGCCTTCCATCCACCATTCGGCCATCGATTCGCCGGGATGCTGCCGGGCATAGAGCCAGACCTGCTTGAGTCCGTCGCCCATGGAGAGGCAATCGAGCGGGCGGCCATCCAGCGTGGTGCCGAGCAGGCGGTAGTCCACTTCCTCAAGCCCTGCGAGCGAGGCGACGAGGTCGTGATGGCGCTCCATCGAATAGGGCGCGAAATAGGCGAACCAGGCCAGTTCGCTGTCAGGCGTGTGGCGGATGGTGAGCGTTCCGCCGTCCTTGCCGCCGTCCCAGGTGGTTTCGGCGCGGCCCCAGAACTGGCGGTCTTCCGAGGCGCAGGCGCGGTATCCGGGCCAGCCCAGCGGATAGGCCGAGGCGTTGAGGCCGGTGATCTTCAGCGTCAGTTCCTCGCCCGCGATGCTCTGGCCGGGGGCGGCGCTGACGCGGAAGTGGAACCACTGGAGGAAGTCCGATTCGTGATCCGGGCGGATCTTGAGTCGCGCGGTGGTGCCGTCGATGGAAAGGACTTCGATGTTGCCGGAATCGAATGCGGAGGAGATCTGGATGCTGGTCATTTCACCAGGATAGTTTCACCCGACTTGCCCGGAAACCCCTTGAACAACGCTTCGGCCATTTTTGCCGCGCCCAGCGAAGTTTGCGCCACGGGAGACTTGGAGCCGACAGTGAAGGCCGCGCGGCCTTCCCAGATGGTGCGGCCGTCCGGGCGGTCCTTGATCATCACGTGCATGCGGGTATCCACCTGGTCCTGCGGCTTGCCGGCCAGGTTGATGCCCAGCCCCAGGCCGAGGCCCGATCCGTAGCTGCCGGTACTGCCGCCCACGCCCACCGAGACGGGGCTGCGGCGCGCGCCGGGCTGATAGACCTGCCGTTCGACCGAGAGCACCGCCACTTGCGTGTCGCGCACGGCTTCTCCGGGAAGGGCCTGGCGGTAGCCGACTTTCGCCAGCTCCTGCGCCACGGCGTCGGCGTAAGTCCGGAATTCCAGGCTGGAGGCATCCTGCGCATTGGCAGGATCGACGCGAATCACCCCGCGTCCGAGCATTGATGCGTCCGGAGCGCTGAACCGCGTGACTTCCACCGGCCCGACTTGCGCGGCGCAGCCGCCCAGAGCCAGCGCTCCGGCGAGAAGGGGGGCCATGAACAGGGGGGCGAAAGGACGGATGCGGATCATGTCAGGCTCTCCTGAGGCGGTTCCTCATGCAATAAACCCCCGTGAAGGGAGAAAGTCGCAAGGGCGGCTTGCGGGGTTGCGCTTGGTCGGCGGGGCCAGTCTGCGGCGGGGTCAAGCCTGCCGGCGGTTCAGTCTGCCGGCGGGGGCAAGCCTGCCGGCGGGCAGGCACGTGCCCCGGCGCGGCACTTTCAGCCCTGGGGGGCGGACACGCCCACCGGGTCGGCCTTGGGGAAGCCGTCGAACAGGGCGGCGGCCAGCTTGCCGGCAATGCGGTAGTCCGGCCAGTTGTCGTCACCTTCGCGCGTGGCGATCGTGGCATAGCCTTCCCACAGCACCTTGCCGCTCGCCTTGTCGACGATCCGGGTGTCGAGCCGGGTGCCGATCAGCGCCGTGCGGGGCTTGGTGAGGTCCACGTTCACGGCCAGCCCGTAGGCCGAGCCGCGGTTGCTGACGCCCATGGCCGCGGTGCCGCTGACCGGATTGCGCTTTTCCTCGGCAGGGGTCAGGACCTGGCGGCTGATCTTCAGCTCGGCCACTTGCCCGCCATTGTCTTCCTTGTGCTGGGTGTCGTAGCCCGCGCCGACGAGGGCATCGACGATGGCGGCCTCATAAGCGGCGCGCTCGGCGCCGGGCACCCATTGGCCTTCGCCCGAATCGGACTGAACCGAAACCACGCCGTGGCCGAGATCGGCCGCTTGCGGATCCTGGGCAACGAATCGGCTCACTTCCACGCGGCCTTCGCGCGAATCCTTCGTGCGGCTGGAGGACATCGGCGCGCCGACCGGGCCGCCCATCAGCGGGTCGCCCCATCGATCGCCCCAGCCGGAACCCCAGCCCGAACCATAACCGCCACCCCAGCCGGGACGGGCCTGAAGCGCGGGAGCGGCAAGCAGCGTTGCGACCATTCCAGTAGCGAAAATCGCGGTTTTTAGCGTCTTCATTGTTCGTTGGGGTCCGAAAAGGCGATTGGCGAAGAATCGGTTGGGTCGCACCCGAACCTGGGTTATGGGCGCTTGCGATTGCCTTGGGATGAACGGCAAAACGAAGCTCTTGCGCGAGGTGGAATGGCCCCTCGGGCTTGACTTTGCAAGCCGCTCCCACTAACGGCGCCACTTCCTATTTTGCGGCGGCCCCAGTTTGCTTGGTGCAACCGCCGGACCACGCAAGACGAGACTAGACATGAAGATTACGAACAGCCTGAAGTCGCTCAAGGGTCGTCACCGGGACAACCGCGTGATCCGCCGTCGCGGCCGCACTTACGTCATCAACAAGACCAACCGTCGCTTCAAGGCCCGCCAGGGCTGATTCGTCTGTCTGTCCCTGCCATCGGGCGGGGATGACCAAGGCGGACGGGCGATTGCGTCTGACGACATGAGGCCCCCGCCAGGTGCGGGGGTCTTGTCATGTCTGCTGTCCAAGAAAACCATCCTGCCGAAGCGTGCGGGCCTGTAGCGGCCGTCGTGTTCGATGTCGGGCGCGTCCTCGTCGAGTGGGACATGCGCCTGCTTTTCGCCAAGCTGATCCCCGAGCCGGAGCGGCTGGACTGGTTCTGCACCACCGTCGTCACCGAGGAATGGCACTTCGAGCATGATGCCGGGCGCGATCTGGCGGAACTGGTGGCCGAGCGAAAGGCCGCGTTCCCGGGCAACGACGCCCTGATAGACGCTTACGCCACGCGGTTCCTGGAAACGATCCCCGGCAACGTCCCGGGCAGCCACGACATCGTTCGCGAGCTTGCGGCACAGGCCGTGCCGCTCTTTGCCATCACCAACTTCGCCAGCCCGTTCTGGCGCGAGTACCGCGCGGTGGAGCCGCTGTTCGACCTGTTCGGCGATATCGTCGTCTCCGGGGACGAGAAGCTGGCCAAGCCCGACGCGCGCATCTTCGACCTGGCGGCCAAACGCTTCGGCCACGACCCGCAGGCGATGCTGTTCATCGACGACAATGCCGCCAACATCGCTTCGGCGCGAGCGCTGGGCTGGCAGGTGCATCATTTCCACGGCGCCCCGGCGCTGCGCGCGGACCTGACGGCGCGGGGCCTGCTGGAAGCCCAGGCAAGGCGAGATACCAAAGCCCCGGAGATCCCCGGGCCAGGATCAGTGAATTAGCCAACTGCACTTAGCACCTGCAGCGCACGCATTCGCTGCCGGAGATTGCGCGGGAAAGCGTGCTCCAGACCAAATCGGTCCGAATTCTGCCGATCCGCGCAGGAATTTTTCTTTCGCACTTGCAGCGTAACCGCTTGGCAAGGTCGTTTCCGTGTTGCATCACATGGACAAACGGGAGTCACAATGACGGCTACGGGCGGAACCAACTACGACGAGATGCTCAACGAGGATGGGTCGGTGAGACCTGCCTACGCCGACTTTCGAAAATGGTACGACTCGCAGGACAAGGCCTGGCTGAAACGGCAGGACGCCGAGGCGGAGCGCTTCTTCCGCCGCATCGGCATCACCTTCAACGTCTACGGGAACGATGCCGCCGAGGAGCGGCTCATTCCCTTCGACATGATCCCCCGCATCATCACCGCGCGCGAGTGGCGCAAGCTGACGCAGGGCATCGAGCAGCGGGTGCGGGCGCTCAATGCCTTCCTGCAGGACCTCTATCACCGCCAGGAGATCATCCGCTCCGGCCGCCTGCCGATCTCCGCGCTCCGCAACAATGAGGCGTTCCTGTCGCAGATGATCGGGATGACGCCGCCGGGGGGCGTCTATACCCATATCGTCGGCATCGATCTCGTCCGCACCGGGCCGGAAGAGTTCATGGTGCTGGAAGACAATGCCCGCACGCCGTCCGGCGTCTCGTACATGCTCGAGAACCGCGAGACGATGATGGCGATGTTCCCGGAGCTGTTCACGCGCATCCCGGTGCGCCCGGTTTCCGACTATCCGCGCCGTCTGGCCCGCTCGCTGCGGGCCTGCGCGCCGCCGGCGTACGATGGCGGAAAGGGCGGCGGCACCCGTCCGACCGTGGCCGTGCTGACGCCGGGCATCTACAATTCCGCTTATTTCGAGCACGCCTTCCTGGCCGACCAGATGGGCGCGGAGCTGGTGGAAGGCCGCGATCTTCGCGTGGTGGACGGCCGCGTCGCCATGCGCACGACCACGGGCTACAAGGCGATCGACGTGATCTATCGCCGCGTCGACGACGACTATCTCGATCCCCTGAGCTTCCAGCCCGATTCGGCGCTGGGCGTTTCGGGGATCATGGACGTCTACCGCGCGGGCGGCATTACCATCGCCAATGCGCCGGGCACCGGCATCGCCGACGACAAGGCGATCTACAGCTACATGCCCGAGATCGTCGAGTTCTACACCGGCGAGAAACCGATCCTGGCCAATGTGCCGACCTGGCGCTGCTCTGAAAGCGATTCCCTGGCCTATGTGCTCGACAATCTGGCCGAACTGGTGGTCAAGGAGGTCCATGGCTCGGGCGGCTACGGCATGCTGATCGGCCCGGCCGCCTCGAAGAAGGAACTGGCCGATTTCGAGGCCAAGCTGCGCGCACGGCCGGACAATTACATCGCCCAGCCGACGCTTTCGCTATCCACCGTGCCGATCTTCACCAAGGAAGGACTGGCGCCGCGCCATGTGGACCTCAGGCCTTTCGTGCTGGTTTCGCCCGAAGGCATCGACATCACGCCGGGCGGGCTCACCCGCGTGGCGCTGAAGAAGGGATCGCTGGTGGTCAATTCCTCGCAAGGTGGCGGCACCAAGGATTCGTGGGTGCTGGACGAATGAGGGCTATGGGACGGGTGAGGGCGCGCTGATGCTGGGACGGGCCGCCAACGGCGTATACTGGATGAGCCGCTATCTCGAACGGGCGGAAAACACCGCGCGCCTGATCGACGTGGGTTTCCACCTCGCGCTGACGCGGGGCAACAAGCATTCGCAGGACGAGGAGTGGAAGTCGGTCTTGACCACCACCGGGCTGGTGGGGAACTATTGCCGCGTCCACGGCGGGTTCAACGGGCCCCAGGTGTTCAACTTCCTGCTGCGCGACAAGGACAATCCCGGCTCGGTCCTGGCCATGGTCGAGAACGCGCGCACCAATGCCCGCATGGTGCGCAACAGCCTGACCAACGCCGTATGGGAAACCACCAACGAAGGCTGGATGCATTTGCGCGACCTGCTCGCGCGGCCGGTTCGGGAGACCAACCTGGGCGAAGTGCTGGGCCAGATCCGCCGCACCGGCACGCTCGTGCGCGGGGCGCTGGAAGGGACGATGCTGCGCAACGAGGTGTTCAACTTCTCGCGCATCGGCACGTTCATCGAGCGGGCGGACAGCACCGCGCGCATCCTCGATGTGAAATACTATGTCCTGCTGCCCTCGGCGGCCTGGGTCGGCTCCAGCCTGGACAATGTGCAGTGGGACACGCTGCTGCGCTCGGTGGCGGGCAACCGTGCCTATTCCTGGCTCAACGCCGGCGCCATGGACTCGCGCGGGATCGCTCGGTTCCTGATCCTGGACGGGCAGTTTCCGCGCAGCCTGGTCTTCTGCTATGACAAGCTTCGCAGCAACATGGCAGGCCTCGCCAAGGAATATGGCGGGGAGACATCCGCGCACGCGCTTCTGCGCGCCACCGGCGGCGCGCTTCAGGAAACCTCGATCGAGGCGATCTTCGAGATGGGCCTGCACGAATTCCTGCAGGACTTCATCGGCAAGACCAGCCGGCTGGGCAGTGCCATCGCCGCCGATTACCGCTTCAACGAATAGGACGGCTTGTTCCATGCTTCTGACCGTCACGCACACCACGCGCTACGCTTTCGCCGCTCCCGTCACGCACGGATTGCAGCGGCTTCGGCTGCGGCCCAAGACCACTCACGGGCAGGAAGTGCTCGACTGGACGATGGAACTGACCGGCGCGCGCCACGAGGTGGGCTACGACGATCAGCACCAGAACCACACCTCGCTCGTTTCCATCGAACCGGGCGCCCGGGAAGTCACCGTCACCTGCGCGGGCACGGTGCGCACCAGCGACAACAACGGCATCACCGGCGCGCATGGCGGGCATGCTCCACTCTGGTGCTTCCTGCGCGCGACGCCGCTGACCCGCGCCGGCAAGGGGGTGCGTTCGCTGCTGGCCTCCGTCGATGCCGACAAGTCGGACCTCGTGGGGTTCCTCCATGTCCTTTCCAGCGCCATCGCCGCGCGCGTTGCTTATGTGCCGGGCGCCACGGACGTGCGCACGACGGCGGAACAGGCGCTGACGGCAGGAAAAGGCGTCTGCCAGGACCACGCCCATATCTTCATCAGCGCCGGGCGCCTGCTGGACATCCCGATGCGCTATGTTGGCGGCTATCTGCGCATGAACGACCGGGTGGAGCAGGATGCCGGGCACGGCTGGGCAGAGGCGCACGTTCCGGGGCTGGGCTGGGTCGGATTCGACGTTTCCAACGCGATCTGCCCGGATGAAAGGTATATCCGCGTAGCCAGCGGCTCAGACTATGCAGAGGCCGCCCCGGTTACGGGTGTGGCCACGGGCGCGGGGGAAACCCGGCTGGACGTGCATTTGTCCGTGGAGGAGAACCTGCTAGGACAGCAGCAGCAACAGCAGTCCGCAGACGGCGGGCAGCGGCAGATACAAGGCGGCTGAAACGGCCGCGGTCCCGTGAATGGTCGCGCGGGACGCAGGAATTCAGGGGTTTTTGATTCCATGACCTATTGTGTAGGCATGATGCTGGATCGCGGACTCGTCTTGATGAGTGACACCCGCACCAATTCGGGCGTCGACAATATCTCCACGTTCCAGAAGATGTATCACTGGGAAATCCCGGGAGAGCGCATCATCACCCTGATGACGGCGGGCAATCTGGCCACCACCCAGGCGGTCATCAGCCAGCTGGAAGAGCGCAACAAGGCCCCGGCGGAGCGACACAATTCCCTGCTGGAAGCGCCCACCATGTTCCAGGTGGCCACGGTGGTCGGCAATCTCCTCCAGGACATCATCACCGAGCGCGCCAGCGACAATGGCCAGAAGGCGGCGACCGGCACCTTCAGCGCCTCGATGATCGTGGCCGGGCAGATCAAGGGCATGGAGCCGCGGCTTTTCCTGATCTACCCCGAGGGCAATTTCATCGAAGCCAGCTTCGATACGCCCTTCTTCCAGATCGGCGAGACCAAGTACGGCCGCCCGATCCTGATCCGCGGCTACGACCGGAGCATGACCTTCGAGCAGGCGGTGAAGCTGATGTGCGTCTCCTTCGATTCGACCGTGAAGGCGAACCTTTCGGTCGGCCTGCCGCTGGACCTGCTGGTGCTGGAACAGGACCGCTTCACCCCCCTCCACGACCGGCGGATCGAGCCGAACGATCCGTATTTCCAGTCGATTTCTGACGGCTGGGGAGAGGCGCTGCGCCAGGCGCTGGATGCCCTGCCGGACTACCGGATGGAAACCAGGCTCGATACTTCGGGCAATGGCGGCACCGGAAAGTCCTGAGCGTTCGGCGGCGCGGCTCCCTCCGCCGCGCCGAACTCAGTCCTCCAGCGCCGTGAAACGGAAGTCGCGGAACGTCGCTTCGCCGGGACCGGCCGCATAGAGGCCGGGCCGGAGCATCAGGAAACCGCCGCGCACATTGTGGTGGTAGCCCGAAACTTCCATGCCGCGATCGAAGCGCTTCCAGGTACGGCCGCCGTCTGCCGAGGTGTGGAAGGCGATGATATGTCGCCGGTTGGTGAGGCGCATTTTCATGCGGCCGCCATGGGGATTGGCGGGCCGGCCGCGCTCGATGCCATATTGGTGCGTGACGAAGCGCGTCTCGTCGAAGCCGAGGCCGGCGTAGAGCTTGTCGTCGTAGAACAGCAGGAGGCCCGCCGTGCCCCCGGGGGCCAGCTCGATGTCGCATTCGAACTGATAGCTGGTGTCGCCCGCGATCAGCAGCAGCGGGGAGCCGCTCGACGGGGCCAGGCCCTTGCCTCTGAGATGCAGGGCACCGTCCGCGACGCGCACGCGGGCCGCCTCGTCAGGCGCGGGACGGAAGAACGACCATTTCGAACCCATCGCCAGCGGCTTGGAGAAATCGTCCGACAGCGCCATGCCGTGGGGCAGGGGATCGGCCACTTTCGGCGCGGGCAGCGGCTGCGACAGGTCTCCGCCGGTCATCCTGAACCAGCCGTCCGGCGTCCATTCGATCGTGTCGAGCAGGCATTGGCGCCCGAGCGTCCAGAAGCCGTTCTCGAAGCCGTGGTAAAGCGTGTACCACCGCTTGTCCGGCCCTTCGACCAGCGAGGCGTGGCCGCGCGACCACCAGGCTTCGGACTGGCTTTCGGTGCGGACCAGCGGATTGCCGGGGTGCTGTTCCCAGGGGCCATGGATCGAGCGGGCGCGGGCGGCGATCACCATATGGCCGGTGGGCGGCCCGGCCGTGCCGCCGACCGCCGTGAGCATGTAGAACCAGTCGCCATGGCGGTGGATCTTGGGGCCCTCGGGCGAGAAACCTTCCACGTCCCAATCCTCGGGATAGTGCCAGGGATCGTAGACGTGCTCGACCTTGCCGGACAGCGACAGCCCGTCTTCGGAAAGCCGCACCCGGTCCCCGCCCGAGAGGAACAGCCAGCGCGAGCCGTCCTCGCCCACGGCATGGCAGGGGTCGATATGGTCGTGCAGGCCCAGCGGCTTCGGGTCGCTCCACGGGCCGTCGATATGATCCGCCCAGATCACGTAGATCTCGTTGGGCTCGGCCTTGACCGGGATGTAGAGGAAGTAGCGTCCCTCGTGCTTCTCCAGGCTCACCGCCCATACCGAGCCGATATTGCGGGTCAGCGCCGGTTTGCGCGGCTGCCAGTTCACCAAGTCGCGGCTGTGCCAGATGGTGAGGCCGGGGTAGGAATCGAAGCTGGAGAACGTGAGATAATAGTCTTCGCCGTCCTTGAGGATGGCGGGGTCGGGCCGGTCGCCCGAAAGGACGGGGTTGAGCATCCTGCCGCCGCCGAGGCTGGAAACGCGCTGGTTGTCGAAGCCGCGGCGCCAGTTGCGGGCGGGCGCCGTTGGGGCGGACGGCGGAGCGCTACCCGTTCCGGGCGCCTTCGCGGCAGCCTCTCCGCTTGCGAGAGTGGGGGCCGCAAGGCCGATGCCGCCGAGCAGGGCGGTCTTGAGTGCGTCGCGTCTGTCCATCGTCATCCCATTCTGCCCCTAATGTTTCGGCCGGTTCTTTCCGGCCATCTACCTCAGCCCCAGGTACCTCAGGCCAGGCCGACCGAGCGCGCCCAGGCCCGCCAGAGATCGGGCCACGCCTCGACCGGCTTGCCGATCGTGCCGCGCAGCCCGAAGCCGTGGCCGCCTTGCGCGAAGAGGTGGGTTTCCACCGGCACGCCTTGCGCGCGGAGCGCGGCGCGCAGGCGCAGGCTGTTGTCTACCGGGACGACGGGATCGTCCTCGGCGTGAAGCAGGAAGTGCGGCGGCGCGCCCTTGGGCACCGTGCGCTCCGGCGAGTGCGCGGCTTCCAGTTCCGCTGTGGGCGCGGGGCCGAGCAGCAGGTCGCGGGATCCGGCATGGGCAATGGCCGGGTCCATCGAGACCACCGGATAGACCGGGGCCGCGCAGAACGGGCGCGCGGAAAGTCTGTCCGCCGCGTCGACCGGGGCGTAGACTTTCGCGTCGAAGCGGGTGGAGAGGCTGGCGCAGACATGGCCGCCGGCCGAAAAGCCCATGGCGGCGACGCGCTCCGGCTGGATCCCGAAGTCTTTCGCACGGTGGCGGATCAGGCGCATGGCGCGCTGCGCATCGGCCAGAGGCACGTCCTGCCGATCCGCCCAGCCTTCGCCGGGGAGGCGGTAGAACAGCACGAAGGCCGTGAAGCCGCGCGCGGCAAGCCAGCGCGCCACTTCGTAGCCTTCCTTGTCGATCACGACGAGCCGGTAGCCGCCGCCCGGGGCGATCAGCACTGCCGCGCCGTTGGGCCGGTCGGGCCGGAACACCACCATCCGCGGATGGGTGGTGCCGGTGACGGAGCGATCGTTGACCTGCCCATTGGCAGAGCGTTCGGTGACGGTTTCGACCGGCGGCGCTCCGGGCATTCCCGGCGCGCCTTTCGGCCAGAGGTCGATCGTCTCGGTGGGTTCCGGCAAGCCTGGCGGCGGCGCCTTGGCGGTATCGGCCGGGGGCGGTGTCATGCCGCTATCGCCCGGCCTTCCGGTTTGGGCCTGGGCCTGGCCGGCGCTCAATCCAGGCAGCAGCCCGGAGGCGAGCGAAGCCGCCATGAACGATCGGCGGTCGATGGTCATGGCGGCTTCCTCTTCGTTATTTCAGTTCATGGCATTCGGCAGATGTATCGGCCGAACGTCAATACTTTGCGCGCGCGCCGAACAGGATGGTGCGGCCGAAGTGGTTGTTTTCGTAGTTGCGCTCCGCGAAGACGTCGTTGAAGCGATAGCGATAGGCATCGGTCAGGTTGTTGCCGTCGATCGAGAGTTCCAGCCACTCCGTGGCCTTGTAGCGGATCGCCGCATCGATGCTGGTGTAGGAGCCATAGCCTTCGAAGATATTGCCCGTGGCGCTGGTCGCATCCACGAAGGGCCCGCGATAGCTGACCGAACCGCGAATGCTGAACTTGCCGTCGTCATAGTAGAGCGTGGCGTTGGCCGCCTTCTTGGACACGCCCAGCAAGGTCTGGGTATAGACCGCCGAGACGCCGGTGAGGGCGCAGGCGCCTGTCGTGGCGTTGCGGGTACAGGCCGAAGTGGCCGGGCCGGTGATCGTGTAGTCCGCCTTGCTCTTGATGAACGTGGCGTTGCCCTGGAAGCCCGTGTGGCTGAGGATGCCGGGCAGGAAGGTGAAGGGCAGTTGCAGTGCCACTTCCACGCCCTTCAGCGTCGCGCCCTGGCCGTTGACCTGCGAGGAGACGACATATTCCTGGTTGGGATCGTAGTTGATGTAGGCAGGCGTGCTCTGGCCCAGCACGTCGCGGCCGAGGCCGAGCTGCGGCAGGGTGGCCACATAAGTGCCGGCGACCGGGAAGCTTTCGATCTTCTTGATGAAGGCCGCCACCGAAAGCAGGGCCTGCGGGGCGAAGTACCATTCGGCCGAAAGGTCGAAATTGGTCGCGCGATAGGGATCGAGGAACGGGTTGCCGAACGTGACGCGGTAGTTGAAGCCGTCCACCGAACCGCCCGGGTTGAGGTTGCCCAGCGAAGGCCGGGTGATGACCTTGGCGATGGCGCCGCGCAGGATCACGTCATGGCGCGGGTAGAGCGCGATGTTCATGGCCGGGAGCCAGTCGTCGTAATTGCGCTCCACGGTGGCGGCGACGCCGGCGGTGTAGCCGGTCGATTTCTGGCCGGTATGGGCATAGCGCATGCCGAAGTTGCCGGCATATTCGAGCCCGAAGATGTCGCCCTTCACGTCGAACTGGAGGTACCCGCCCGACGTCGTCTCCTGCACGCGGCGGTTGTTGCCCAGGTCCTCGATGGCGGTCCGGCCATAGAGGTTGGTATAGTCTGCCGCATTGGCGATGTTGGCGACGAGCCAGGAATCGGTGGTTCCGGCCGGCTGGCCCGCGTCTCCCAGGTTGGCGACTTGCGAGATGTCCGAAGTGACGGGCAGGCCGTAGACCGAAGCCGAGCAGGTCACCTGGCCGAGGATCAGGTCCTTCGTGCCGTTGGCGCCGCAGGCGGCGGTGTCGCGCTGGAACAACTGGGTGCGGAAGTTATAGCGCCGCCAGACCGCGCCGGTCTTGACCGTGAAGCCTTCGGCAAGGTCCCACTCGGTGCGCAATTGCGCGGTCTTGAAGCGGTTCTTCACATAGGAAGGCCGGTCGCGGATTTCGGCGAGCTGGAAGTTCGCCGGATTGGTCACGTCGAGGCCGTAGTTCAGCACCGGCGTCTTCATGTCCGAATAGTCGTAGCTGAAACCGTTGGCGTTGCGGTTGTCATAGGCGAAAGTCGTTTCGACCGGGATGTCCGCGTTCGATTGCGACATGCCGCCCAGCAGGGTGAAGCGGAAGCTGTCGCTGACGTCCTGGTCCAGCGTCGCGCCGATCTGGTAGAATTCGGTCTTCGACTTGCGCAAGTAGCTTTCCGTGCGGACATAGGCGTTGTTGAACGTGGCGCTGACCATGTTGCCGTTGTCGTCGTAGACCGGGTCCACCACGTCGAAGCGGCGTTCGTTGGAGCGGGCGAGCACTTCCAGCCACTGTTCCGCGCGGTCTTCCTTGAACGAGGAATAGAGGCCGTCGATCGAGAGCTTGGTGCGGTCGGTCGGCTCGAACTGGATGGATCCGGTCAGGCCCAGGCGCTTGCGGTCATGCTCGACCACGCCGTAGCGCGGGATGCGCGGGTGGAACGAGAGCGAGGCCGCGTCGCAGGCGGCGGAGGGGCGATAGCCGCCGCCCGTGCTGACCGGGTTGCCGCCGGTCGGGCCGACGTTGGAATAGTAGCACGGCGTGCCGTTCACCGAGTTGAAGTAGGCCTGGGCCCAGCGCACCGAGTTGTTGCCGGTTTCCAGCGTGTCGGTGTGCGAATAGGCGGCCGAGAGATTGACGCCGAACGTGCCCGCGTCGTTCCTCCAGGACAGCAGGCCGGCGATGCGCGGGCCGACATTGTCCGAGAGGTCGTTGTAGGAACCCTGGACGTTGAGCACGGCGGAAAGGCCGGCCTTGCCCGCCAGCGGGTTGCCGGTGTTGAGGTCCACCACGGCGCCCAGCGAACCTTCGTCGAGGCTGGCTTCGGCGGTCTTGTGGACCACCAGGCTGCTGAACAGTTCCGAGGCGAAGACGTTGAAGTCGAACGAACGGTCGCGGTTGGCGGAGGCGCCGTCGGAGCTGGTGGCGATGGTCTCCAGGCCGTTCACGCGCACGCGGGTGAACTGGGCGCTGAGGCCGCGAACGGTGATCGCGCGGCCTTCGCCGCCGTCCTTCTGGATGGAGATGCCGGGAATGCGCTGGAGCGATTCGGCAAGGTTCTGGTCGGGGAACTTGGCCATGTCCTCGGCCACGACGGCATCGACCGCGCTGACCGATTCCCGCTTCACGTTGAGCGCGGCTTCCAGCGACTGGCGGAAGCCGGTGACGATGATTTCCTGGGCGGTCGTGCTGTCCTGCGGGGCCGTCTGGGCGGCGGCGCCGGTATTGTCTGCGGCCGTGTCCTGCGCGAAGGCGGTGTGCGGCAATGCCAGCGCGCTGCCCGCGACCAGCGCTGCCTTCAGTAGCGAAATCCTCGAAACATGCCTTTGCATGATCACTCCCCCTGTAGCCTTCCGGCTCACTGGCCTTCTCAGCCTATTGATACCGGTGTCAAAGAGGATCGCGCCTTGGGCGCTTCCTTTCTCCGGCACCTGCTCCCAGTACCTTGCGGTACTTTCCTCAACGCCTTTGCGGCGCACTCGATTGAACTGCGTATCGTCCTTGTCGCGCAATCGTCAGTTCGTTCTTGCCGGTCTTGGTAACCGGTGTCATTAGTTATTGCCGCAGGGACGCCACCCTGTCAAGAACGCTGTAACAAGCCTGGCAAGAACCGGATCAAACGGGAGAGAGCAGTGAAAGCAACGAGGCAGTTCGGCCGTCTTACCCTGGCCGCATCGGCCGCCATTCTGGCGATTTCGGCGGTCTCCCCCATGGCGATGGCGCAAGCGGCAGACCCTACGAAAGGCGGCGACGGCGGGCGAATCATCCGCGTCACCACGCTCGCCAAGGATGGCCCCGGATCGCTCAGGGCGGCGGTCGAGGCGAAAGGCAAACGCACCGTAGTGTTCGAGGTGGGCGGCGTGATCGACCTGGGGCGCACGGTGCTGGAAATCGATGAGCCCTATCTCACCATCGCCGGGCAGACGGCGCCTTCGCCGGGCGTGACGATCGTGCGCGGCGGGATCGACCTCAAGGGCCACGACGTGAAGATCAGCCATCTTCGCGTGATGACCGGGGTGGATGGCCAGCCCAAGCTCTCTGGCTGGGAGGCCGATGCCTTTTCCACCGTCGCCGCGCACAATGTGGTGATCGAGCATTGCAGCTTCTTCTGGGCGATCGACGAGAACATGTCGACGTCGGGTCCGCGCTTCAACGGCAAGACCGTGAAGGAATGGCGCGAGGCCACCAGCCACGACGTGCTGTTCCGCGAGAACCTGGCCGCGGAAGGGCTGGCCGACGCCAGCCATCCCAAGGGCGAGCATTCCAAGGGCTCGCTGGTGCACGACAACGCCACCGGCATCGTCTTCTACCGCAATGTCTGGGCGCACAACATGGAGCGCTCGCCGCTGGTGAAGGGCGGGGCGCAAGTGCTGATGGTCAACAACATGATCTACGATCCCGGCCACCGCGCGGTGCACTACAACCTGATGAACCTGGAATGGGCGGGCCATCCCTATGTGACCGGAGAGATCACGGCCGTCGGCAATGTCATGCGGGCGGGCAATTCCACCGCGCCGGGCTTGCCGTTCCTGACTCTGGGCGGCGACGGCGACCTCGCCTGGTTCAGCAAGGACAACATCAACGTCGATCGCTGGGGCAATCCCGCGCCGATGCTCGGCCGCTACGGCGTGACCAAGGCCAAAGTCATCGAAGCGCCGGCACCGCTCGCCAGCCTCGACGGCTACAAGGTCATGCCCGCCGCCGACCTCGAAACCGACCTGCTCGGCTCGGTCGGCGCCCGCCCGTGGGACCGCGCACCCGACGACATCCGCGTGCTGTTTTTCGTGGCCGAGGGCCGCGGCGAAGTGATCGACGACGAGAAAGTCGTCGGCGGTTATCCGCATCCGGCGCCGACCCAGGCCGCCTTCGTGGAGAAGGACTGGAATCTCGGCACGATGACGCCGAAGTCGGGCCTCTATCCCGGGCAGAAGGCCGGACCGCAGGAGAAGCTCTCCGCGCGAGACAGGGAAATGCGCGAAGGGGCGGCGAAGTGATCGCGGGGCTGCTGCTGATGGCGGCTTCCACTACCGGCGCCCCGGCTCCGGCCCCGCCTCCACCCTCGGCCCCGCCCATGGCCGTCATCGACGAAAAGGACACCGTGCGCGAGGAAGCCCCTCCGCACGGCGCCATCGGCATGAGCACGGCCTATCGCATTTCGGATGCCGTGCCCGCACCGCGCGCGATGGAGTTCCGCCGCCGGGTCTTGCACAAGGGCGCGGCCATCGGCGCGCATCCCATCGCGCACGATGAGGTCTATTACGTCCTGTCGGGCGAGGGCGAAGTGGTGTCGGACGGCCAGCGCGCGGTGCTGCGGCCGGGCATGACGGCCTATCTCTACAACGGCGCGGTCGTGGGCATCTGGCAGCGCGGCGAAGCACCGCTTTCGCTCGTCATCGCTTATCCCAACCCGCCCGTGGCTGCCGGAAAGTAAGGCGCCCCGAGGCATTTCTAGCGGGGCACCGGCTTTTTTCTCCACCCGGTCATGGGCTTGGAGAAAGGGCCGGCGCCCTGAAGTCAGCGAATTTCCAAGCGGACGGTCAGGCCTGGGGATTGACGCGGAGCAGGCCCTCCTGCGCGACGCTGGCGACCAGTTCGCCCGAGCGCGTGTAGATCGCGCCGCGGGCAAAGCCGCGGGCATGGCCGGACCAGGGGCTGTCCATGGCATAGAGCAGCCAGTCGTCGATCGGCGGGGTCTGGTGGAACCAGATCGCGTGGTCGAGGCTGGCGCCGGTCACGCCGGGCGAGAAGAACCCCAGCCCGTGCGGCATCAGCGCCGTGGAAACGAGCGCGAAGTCGCTGGCATAGGCCAGGAGCACCCGCTGCATCGTGTCATCGCTGCCGAGCGGCCGGGCCAGCCGGAACCATTCCTGGCGCTGGGGCAGATCGCCGCCGCGCACCGGGGGGCAGGGGCGGATGTCGAAGGCCGCGAGCCGGTCCAGCAGGAAAGACGGCAATTTCTGTCCGGCAGCGGCCAGGGCGTCCCGGAAATCCGGGCACTCGTCCGGCGCCGGGACGTCCGGCATGGGCACCGCGTGGGACAGTCCTTCCTCGGGCCGGTGGAAGGAAGCCGCCAGGTTGAGGATCGGCTTGCCGCCCTGCATGGCGACCACGCGGCGGTTGGAGAAGCTGCCACCGTCGAAGTCAGGCAGGACGCGGTAGATGATCGGGCGGGCGGAATCGCCGGCGCGCAGGAAATAGGCGTGGAGCGAGTGGGCCTGCCGCTCGGGATCGACGCCCCGCGCGGCGGCGGCCAGCGCCTGGGCCACGACCTGGCCGCCATAGACGCGGCCCATTTCCTCGGCCGAGGCGGCGCCTCGGAAGATGCCGGTATCGATCTCTTCCACGTCGAGCAGGTCGCGCAGTTCTTCCACGGCGCGGCGGGCGTCTTCACTCATGGCTGGTCTCCGGGCCGTTCTTCAGGCGGCGGGGCCGATGCCGGGCCGCTGCGGACTTCCACCGGCATGCCCTTGAGCCAGGCCAGCGACTGCCGCTCGATGGACAGCAGTTCTTCCAGTGTCTGTTCGATCGCGGTCTTCTGCTGGCGCAGTTCGTCAATACGGTCGGTGACCCGGGTCAGTAGCGCGCGGACCTGTTCGTGGTGCTCGGGATCGACGTCGTAGAGATCGAGGAATTCCTTGATCTCGCGGATCGAGAAGCCGAGCCGCTTGCCGCGCAGGATCAGCTGCATCCTGCCCATTTCGCGGCGCGAATAGATGCGGGTGGTGCCGACGCGCTGCGGGGCGATCAGGTCCTTGTCCTCATAGAAGCGCAAGGTGCGCATGGTCACGCCCAGTTCGGTGGCGGCTTCCTGGATGCCGAGCATGTCGCCGCCCGGCTCTCCCCCTTCCGGGTTCTCGCGCGGGGCTGCCGCCTGCGCGCCTGCTGCGGGGAGGGGCGCGCCGTTCGGAGTGAGTGCGGCTCCGGTGCCGCTCACGAATCCTGTCCCGAGGCGCGGCGCGCGGCCTCTTCCTCGACCAGCTCCTTCTTGGAGAGCTTGCCGACCAGCGTCTTGGGCAGGCTGTCGCGGAATTCGATCTGGCTTGGCATCTCGATCTTGTTGAGCCGTTCCTTGAGGAAGGCCATCAGGGTTTCCTGGTCCAGCGTATCGCCGGGATGGAGCGCCACGAAGGCCTTGGGCGCCTGCCCGCGATAGGTATCGGGAATGCCGATCACGATCGCCTCGTGCACCATCGGATGCTCGTAGAGCGCATCCTCGATCGTTCTCGGATAGACATTGTACCCCCCGCAGAGGATCATGTCCTTGATCCTGTCCACCAGGAACAGATAGCCGTCTTCGTCGAGATAGCCAACGTCTCCCGTGCGCAAGGCACCGTAGATGAAGGTCTTTTCCGATTCCTCGGGCCGGTTCCAGTAGCCGGACATGACTTGCGGGCCGCGCGCGCAGACTTCGCCGCGCTCGCCCTGGGGCATGACCTTATGCAGGTTGTCCGGATCGCGGATTTCCAGCACGGTTCCGGGGAAGGCCGGGCCGCAGGAATTGTTCTTCACGTCGCCTTCCAGCGGATTGCAGGCGATGATCGGCGAGGCTTCGGACAGGCCGTAGCCTTCCACCACGCGCACGCCGGTGCGCTGCTCGAACTTCTGGCGCACTTCCAGCGGCAGCGGCGCCCCGCCCGAGATGCAGACGCGCACCTGGTCGAACTCGCCGTGGAGCTGCTGGTTGTTGAGCGCGGTATAGAGCGTGGGAACCCCGAAGAACTGCGTCGGTCTGGTGCGCTTGGCGGTGGCCAGGAACGACTTCATCTCGAAACGCGGCAGCAGGATCATCTCGGCGGCGGTGTCCACCGAGTAGTTGAGCACCGTGGTCAGCGCGAAGACGTGGAACAACGGCAGGACGCCCAGCGTGCGCTCCTGCGTCTCCGGCATGTGGCCGACATGGGCGATCATCTGTGCCGAATTGGCGGCGAGGTTCGCGTGGCTGAGCATCGCGCCCTTGGGCACGCCGGTGGTGCCGCCAGTATATTGCAGCACGGCAAGGTCCGAGGGCGAGCGTTCGACGGGATCGGGATCGGCGTCGCGCGCGATCAGGTCCGCAAAGCGCAGGAAACGCAAGTCGTGCGGCTCACGCGCGATGTCCTTGCGCTTGAGCAGGCGATAGGCGCGGCCCTTCAGCTTGGGCAGGGCATCGGCGATCGGGCAGACGATCACGCGGCGCAGCGCGCCTTTTCCGACCAGCGGCTCGATCTTGGGAAGCGAGAGCGCAAGGTCGGAGGCGACGATGAATTCCGCGCCGGAATCGTCGACCAGATGCGCCATCTCGCGCTCGGTGTAGAGCGGGTTGAAGTTCACCACGATCCCGCCGATGCGCAGGATCGCGAAGTAGCAGATCACGTAGTAGGGCGTATTGGGCAGGCACAGGCCCACCCGCGTCCCCCGCTTGACGCCGAGGTCCTGCAACCCCCGCGCCGCGCGGCGGGACAGGTCGCCGATCTCCTTGTAGGTCCACTTGCGGCCCATGAAGTCGATCGCCGGCCAGGCGCCGTGAGCTTCCACGGCATGGTCGAGCAGGTCGGTGAGCAACCGCGGCGCGATCGGCGGCATCTCTTCCGGAAGTTGGGAGGAGGTCTCCGGGGCGGAGTGTCCGCCGATCGTCGCCGCGGCTCCCATCAGAAGGCCACCCGCGCGCCGAGCGAGAAGACCATGGCGTAAGCATCCTGGAGGCTGCCGTTGGTGATCACCGGGGTCTGTGCCGCCGTGCCCGGATAGGCCGCGGTGATGCGGTCGATCGGCGCGTCCTTGAACGTGATGTACGAGGCGGCCGCGTCGATCGCGATCTTCTCGCTCATGTTCCAGGTGGTGCCGGCCGAGAAGTTCCAGCGGTTGCTGTCAGGCACGCGGGCATCGCGGTCGCCGCTGCTGGTCGGCGTCTCGCCGTACTGGATGCCGCCGCGCACGGTCCACTTCGGATTGACGTCGTAGTCCATGCCGAAGGCGTAGGAGAAGCCGTCCTTGTAGTTCTCGGGGATCTGCTGGTTGATCGGGGCGCCGAGATCGATGGTGTCGAACTTGCTCCAGCCGAAGGCCACGACTTGCGCGTTCAGCGTCAGCTGCTTGGTGGCGTGGATGCGGCCGGACATGATCGCCTGCCACGGGGTGGTGAATTCGGCCGTGGCGTCGAGCGTCCGGTTCTGCGCGGCAAGCGGGCCGAGCAGGCCGTCGATGGTCAGCGAGCCGTCGAGCTTGTGCTTGATGGCCGACTTGTAGGCGACGCCGATCGAGGCGGGGCCGTTATGGTACTGGGCGCCGACCGACCAGCCCACGTCCCAGCCGCTGCCCTTGAGCTGCTGATGGCCGTCCGCCAGCAGCGGCGAGAGGTTGGGCAGGTAGTTGCCGAGGGTGGCGTCGACATGTTCGACGTTGGCAGCCGCGCCGATATAGAGGCCTTCGACCGGCTGGAAGGCGACGCTGGGCTGGATGTCGATCGTGCGCAGCTTGGTCTTGTCCGCGGAATAGCGGGCCCAGCTGTCGGCATCGTAATTGGTGGTGAAGGAATAAGGCGAGGTCACCGTCAGGCCGAAGGCGAACTTGCCGGTGCCGTAGGCGATCGAGCCGGAGGGCAGCACGCCGTTGTCGATGGGGTTTTTGGCCAGGCCATTGCCGCCGACCGGGGCAGGTGCCTGCCCGGGGCGGACGATCACGGTACCGTCGTCCACCACTTTGCCGCGCGGCAGGATGACGCTGGCGTGGACCGAAGCCTGGCCGCCTTCGAGTCCGCCGATCGCAGCCGGGTTCCACCACAGCGAGTCGACGCCGGTATCGGCGGCCTCACCCGAGAAGGCGCGGCCCTGTGCGCGTACCGACTGTTCCTGAAGGTAGAAGGCCTGTGCATGGGCGGCGCCGGCAAAGCCGAACACGATGGCCGATGCGGTGCCCGCGAGAAGAATGCGGCCCGAAGTGCGTTTCATATCCTTGAACTCCCTTAATTCTCTTATGCCCTGAACCTTCGTGTACCCGGTGCGCCTCAGGGGATGCGCGTCCAGGTCTGGGTCTTGCACAAGGGCCAGACGATGCAGCCCTTGAGCTTGAGGCTATTGGCCCCCGAAGGCGTTATCGTCGCCTTGTAGGTGCCGCCGTCCTCAGGATTGTAGATCTGTCCTTCGACCCATTCGTTCCCTTTGGCCTTGAAACCACCGACAATTTGCAGGCCCTTGATCTTGCGGCCACGCTGCGCGGTGTCCTTATTGTTCACGTCGCGCAGGTCGGGGTTGGTCTTCAGGCCGTCCGAATCGACGAGCCGGCCGCAGACCGATTCGCCGCAGCGGCTGAGTTCGACGACCCCGTGCTTGGATGGTGTGCGCCACTTGCCGACGACGGAGTCGCCGCCGGCCGCCAATGCCGGATTCGCGCCGGGAATTGCGATCAGGGCCGCGGCAACAAATGCCAGCCCCGCAGGTTTCCACTGTTTCATGAGCGACCTCTCCATCGTCTCCAACCGGACATCTTCTCACCGGCGGGACGGGGCCCTTACGGTGGGATGTTGATTTGTCGTAACCGATAATTTGCTTGACGTATAGGGAAAGAATTGCACCCTTAGGGAAGAAGACGACGCAGCCTGGGGAAGAGCCCTCGGCGCGTCGGCCCACGGAGAGAGTGCATGCAAAGTGTCGTGATCGCGGGTTACGCCCGCTCGCCCTTCCACTTGGCCAACAAGGGCGCGCTGGCGCGGGTCCGTCCGGACGACCTTGCCGCCCAGGTGATTCGCGGCCTCATCGCCAAGACCGGCGTGGAAGCTGCCGATATCGAAGACGTCATCGTCGGCTGCGCGTTCCCCGAGGGCGAGCAGGGCTTCAACGTCGCGCGCCTGATCGGCCTGCTGGCGGACCTGCCGATCTCGGTGGGCGGCATGACTGTGAACCGTTTCTGCGGCTCGTCGATGAGCTCGATTCACTACGCCATGGGCCAGATCGCCATCGGCGCGGGCGAAGTCTTCGTCTGCGCGGGCGTCGAATCGATGAGCCGCGTGCCGATGATGGGCTTCAACCCGCTGCCCAATCCGGAGCTGGCGAAGAAGAGCGCCGCCTACATGTCGATGGGCGAAACCGCCGAAAACGTCGCCACCAAGTACCAGATTCCCCGCGCCGATCAGGAAGCGCTGGCTGTTTCCAGCCAACAGAAGGCCGCCGCCGCGCGTGACGCCGGCAAGCTGACCGACGAGATCGTGCCGATCCAGACCAAGGGCGGCGTGGTGAGCGAAGACGGCACCATTCGCGGCGAAACCACCGCGGAGGGCCTTGCCGGTCTGAAGCCCGCGTTCGATGCGGCAGGGTCGGTGACTGCCGGCACCTCCTCGCCGCTGACCGATGGCGCCAGCGCCGTGCTCGTCACCACCGAGGAATATGCCCGCGCCCACGGCTTGCCGATCCTCGCCCGCATCAAATCGGTCGCGGTGTCGGGCTGCGCGCCGGAAACCATGGGCCTCGGCCCGATCCTCTCCAGCCAGAAGGCGCTTGAGCGTGCCGGTATCTCGGCGGGCGATCTCGACGTGGTCGAACTGAACGAGGCCTTCGCTTCGCAGGCGCTGGCTTGCATCAAGGACCTTGGCCTCGACGTGGCCAAGGTGAACATCGACGGCGGCGCCATCGCCATCGGCCACCCGCTGGGCGCCACCGGCGCGCGCATCGTCGGCAAGGCGGCCTCGCTGCTGAAGCGCGAAGGCGGCAAGTACGCGCTCGCCAGCCAGTGCATCGGCGGCGGTCAGGGCATCGCCACGATCCTGGAGTCGGTGGAATGAGCGACAACAACATCAAAAAGGTCTGCGTGATCGGCGCTGGCACCATGGGTGCCGGGATCGCCGCCCAGGTCGCCAATGCGGGCGTGCCGGTGCTGCTGCTCGACATCGTTCCCAAGGATGCGACCAATCGCAATGTCGTCGCCGAGGGCGCCGTGGCGAAGATGCTCAAGACCGAGCCTGCGCCGTTCATGAGCAAGTCCGCCGCCAAGCTAGTCGAGACCGGCAATATCGAAGACCACCTCGACAAAGTTGCCGAATGCGACTGGGTGATCGAGGCGGTGATCGAGCGTCTCGACATCAAGCAGGGCCTCTACGCCAAGCTGGAAGCGGTGAAGCGCGACGGCACCGCCGTTTCGTCCAACACCTCGACGATCCCGCTCGCCAATCTAGTGGAAGGGCGTTCGGACGCGTTCAAACGCGACTTCCTGATCACCCACTTCTTCAACCCGCCGCGCTACATGCGCCTGCTGGAAATCGTCACCGGCCCGGCAACCGACGCTGCCGTCGCCGCGACGGTCGAGCAGTTCGCCGACGTTTCCATGGGCAAGACGGTGGTCAGGGCCAAGGATACCCCGGGCTTCATCGCCAACCGCATCGGCACCTACTGGATCCAGCTTGGCCTCAACGCCGCGTTCGACATGGGAATCACCATCGAACTGGCCGATGCCATCGCGGGCAAGCCGATGGGCGTGCCGAAGACCGGTATCTTCGGTCTTGTCGATCTGGTCGGCATCGACCTCATGCCGCACTTGCAGGCCAGCCTCACCTCGACGCTGCCCGCAGGGGACCTCTACCACGGCATCGCCCGCGACATTCCGCTGATCAACAAGATGATCGGCGAGGGCTATACCGGCCGCAAGGGCAAGGGCGGCTTCTATCGCCTCAACAAAGAAGCCGGTCGCCGCAAGGAAACCATCGACTTTCAGACCGGCGAATACCGTCCCACCATCACCGCACAGGGACCGCGAGGCGCCGCCTCGAAGGGTGACCTCAAGGCACTCGTCGAAAACAAGGGCGACATCGGTGCCTACGCCTGGGCCGTGCTGGGCGATACGCTGGCCTATGCCGCCAGCCTCGTGCCCGATGCCGCCTCGGACGTGGTTGCCGTCGATGACGCGATGAAGCTGGGTTACAACTGGAAGGCCGGCCCCTTCGAGATGATCGACAAGCTGGGCGCCAAGTACCTCGCCGATCGCCTTGCCGCCGAAGGCAAGGCCGTGCCCGCGATCCTGACCGTGGCGGGCGACCGCACGTTCTACCGGATCGAGAACGGCAAGCGCCAGTTCCTGGGCCTCGATGGCGAATACCGCGACATCGTCCGCCCCGAAGGCGTGATGCGCCTGGCCGACGTGAAGCTTTCGTCCAAGCCGATCATCCGCAATGCCTCGGCCGCGCTTTGGGACATCGGCGACGGCGTCGTCTGCCTTGAATTCACCGGCAAGATGAACGCGCTCGACGGCGAAGTCATGAAGCTGATCGGGCAGGCCATCCCGCTGGTGGCGGCGCAATACAAGGCGCTGGTGGTCTACAACGATGCCGACACCTTCTCGGCAGGAGCCAACTTGGGCCTCGCGCTTTTCGCGGTGAACATCGCGGCCTGGGGCGAGATCGAGAAGCTCGTGGCGGGCGGACAGCTGGCTTACAAGGGCCTGAAGTACGCGCCGTTCCCGGTGGTCGGCGCACCGGCGGGCCTCGCGCTCGGCGGTGGGTGCGAGATCCTGCTCCACTGCGACGCGATCCAGGCCCATGCCGAACTCTACTGCGGCCTTGTGGAATGCGGCGTCGGCCTCGTTCCCGGCTGGGGCGGCAATGGCGAGATGATCGACCGCTGGCGCAATGCCCCCGGCATGCCGAAGGGCCCGATGCCGGCCGTGGCCAAGGTGTTCGAGATGGTCTCGACCGCGCAAGTCTCAAAGTCTGCCCAGCAGGCGCGCGAGATGATGATCCTGCGGGGGGGCGACGGCATTTCGATGAACCGCGACCGCCTGCTGCATGACGCCAAGCAGAAGGCTCTGTCGCTGGTCGAGGGCTATACCCCACCCGAGGCGCCCGAGTTCAAGCTGCCCGGTGCCGGTGGCCGCACCGCACTCGGCCTTGCTGTCGAAGGCTTCCACAAGCGCGGCATGGCGACCGACTACGACGTGGTCGTCTCGGGCATTCTGGCCGACGTGTTGACCGGCGGCGAGTTCGACCTCGTCGACACCGTGAGCGAGGGCGAACTGCTCAAGCTGGAGCGCGATGCCTTCATGGGCCGCCTGCGCGACGACCGCTCGGTCGCCCGCGTCGAGCACATGCTCGAAACCGGCAAGCCGCTGCGTAACTGAACCAAAGGAAAACCGGGCCGAGAGCGTGACCTGCCACCCCATCCTCCTTTCCTCGTTCCTTCCCTCGTCATTGCGAGCGGCGAAGCCGCGCGGCAATCCAGGGGCGTCGCAAACCGCCCTGGATTGCTTCGCTTCGCTCGCAATGACGAAGTGCGGGATGCGACAGGAAGCGGGACGGGTTAGTGCGAGTTCATCTCTCGACCTGCGAGGAGAGTGACATGCAAGTCTACGAAGCGCCTTTGCGCGACATGAAGTTCGTGCTCCACGAACTCCACACCGACGATGGCTTCGGCAATCTCGAAGCCCTGGCCGAATTCACCCCCGACCTTGTCGACGCGGTGCTGGAAGAAGCCGCGAAGGTGGCGCAGGAAGTCCTGCTGCCGCTGAACCGCAGCGGTGATATCGAGGGCTGCACGCTGGAAAACGGCGTGGTCCGCACCCCCAAGGGCTTCAAGGAAGCCTACGACATGTTCCGCGAAGGCGGCTGGTGCGCGCTGGCGTCCGATCCCGAATGGGGCGGGCAGGGGCTTCCCGAAGCGCTGAACAAGCTGACCGAGGAGATGATCTGCTCCGCCAACCTGTCGTTCAGCCTCTATCCCGGCCTCACCCACGGTGCGACCACCGCGATCGAGGGCTATGCCAGCGACGAACTGAAGCAGGCCTACCTGCCCAAGATGGTCGAAGGCACCTGGTCGGGCACGATGTGCCTTACCGAACCGCATTGCGGCACGGACCTTGGCATGCTGCGCACCAAGGCGGTGCCGCAGGGTGATGACAGCTACAAGATCTCCGGCGCGAAGATCTTCATTTCGGCGGGCGAGCACGACCTGACCGAGAACATCATCCACCTCGTCCTCGCCCGGCTTCCCGATGCGCCGGAAGGCGTGAAGGGCATCAGCCTGTTCCTGGTGCCGAAGTACCTGCCCAAGGAAGACGGCACGCCGGGCCCGTCCAACGGCGTTTCGGTCGCCGCGATCGAACACAAGATGGGCCTCAAGGCCTCGGCCACCTGCCAGCTCAACTTCGACGATTCGATCGGCTGGCTGGTCGGCAGCGCGAACAAGGGCATGGAAGCCATGTTCAAGATGATGAACACCGAGCGCGTTTCGGTGGGCATCCAGGGCCTTGGCGTGGGTGAAGCGGCCTATCAGTCGGCCGTGTGGTACGCCAAGGACCGCGTGCAGGGCCGCTCGCTGTCGGGCGTGAAGAATCCCAAGGGTCCGGCCGATCCGATCATCGTCCACCCCGACGTGCGCCGCATGCTGATGACCGCCCGCGCCTACAACGAAGGCAGCCGCGCTGTCGGCGCCTGGGTCAGCCGCGCGCTCGATGCCGAAAAGCACGCGACCGATCCGGCCGTGAAGGCCCGCGCGGAAGACTTCATCGCGCTAATGACCCCGGTGGTGAAGGCGCTCTTCACCGATTGCGGCTATGAAAGCGCCAATCTGGCCGTGCAGGTCTATGGCGGTCACGGCTACATCGCCGAAAGCGGCGTGGAGCAGTTCGTGCGCGATGCCCGCATCGCCATGATCTACGAAGGCACCAACGGCATCCAGGCGCTCGACCTTGTCGGCCGCAAGATGCCCGCGCATGCCGGCCGCTATCTGCGCTCGTTCTTCCATCCCGTCTCGGACTTCATCGAGGCGAACAAGGCGGACGAGACCTTCGGCAAGATGATCGAGGGGCTGGAAAAGGCCTTCGGCGCGCTTCAGCTTTCGACCGGAACGATTGCCCAGAAGGGCATGAAGGATCCCGAGGAAGCCGGCGCCGCCGCGACCGACTATCTGCGCCTGATCGGCCTTGTCGCCGTAGGCTACACGTTTGCCAAGGCGGCGCTGATCGCCAAGGCCAAGCTTGACCAGGGCACCGAGGACACGGCGTTCTACACCGCCAAGATTGGCACCGCACGGTTCTTCTTCGACCGTCTGCTGCCGCAGGCGACCGCCGCGTTCCTGGCGATCAAGTCGGGCAAGGCCTCGATGATGGCGCTGGACGTGGATATGTTCTGAGGCTGGGGCCTACTCGCCCCACCCCACCCTCGTCATTGCGAGGAGGCGAAGCGGACGAAGCAATCCAGAGCGGCACAGCGCTGCTTCTGGATTGCTTCGTCAGCCGCAGATAATCTCGAACAGATCGTCCCACAGCGGATTCTCCGTCTCGATCAGTGTGGTCTTCCGTTTCCGCGAGCCGCCCTTGAGCTGCTTTTCGCGCAGGATGGCGTGTTCCATGGTGGAATGCACTTCGAACCACACAAGGTGCTTGCAGCCGTAGCGCTTGGAAAACCCGTCGATGACGCCCTCGCGGTGCTGGAATGCGCGTTGGCGTAAGTTGGATGTTACGCCCACGTAAAGAGTGCCGTTGCGGGCGCTGGCGACGATGTAGACTGCGGGTTGGAAGTCGCGCTTCATCGCTCTGGATTGCTTCGTCGCTTCGCTCCTCGCAATGACGAAGGGAGTTATAATTCTGTCATAGCGCTATTTGGGGCGTGCCACGCTCACGTCACGCCACGCCACGCCCAACCGCAACCCAAACCTACCCTACCCTACCCTCAGCCTTCGTCATTGCGCGCGTAGCGAAGCAATCCAGAGCGGCCCACCCCGCCGCCCGATCCTCACGCAGCCCCGACCCAAACCACCCAGCCCACCAGCCAAGCCGCGACCACGCAGGCGATCAGCCGCCACACCGGCGCTTTCACCATGCCGGTCGTGCCGGCAGGCATCGCGCGTGAGCCGGTCACCATGGCCCCGATCAGCCGGTCCCGCTTCACCACGCGGTAATAGAGGATCGCGCCCAGATGCAGCACGATCATCGCCAGGATCAGATAGAACACCACGCCATGCAGCTCCGTCATCCGGCTGGCGGTGGAGGAGGACACCAGGTGATTGAGCGGCCCGGTGGTGCCGTCGTCGGGGTCACCGGAGAAAAGGCCCAGCGTGACCTGCAGGGCCATGAGGCCGAGCATCGCCAGCACACTCCAGCCGCCCGCCGGGTTGTGGCCGGGGGTGGGTTCGTGAGCGCCCGACCGCAAATGCGCCAGCACCGCGCCCGGCCCTCGCACGAAGCCCGAAAACCGCGCGGTAGAACTTCCCACGAAGCCCCAGAGCACGCGGATCACCAGAAGCTGCATCAGCACCGTGCCGATGCTGGTGTGCCAGCCCATCTCGCCGTTTTCGGCCGTCCACCAGAGCGCCGGAATCAGTGCCGCGAAGCTCCAGTGGATCACGCGGACGGGCCAGTCCCACAGGTGGGTGCGGACATCTGCCGCACCCTCGTGGCTGTTCACTGCTTCTTCTCGCGGAAGTTCTCGTGGCATCCCTTGCAGGCGCCGCCGATCTCACCCATCGCCATCTGGGCGCCTGCGGCATCCTTGGCGTCGGCTGCGATCTTGAGCTTGCCGGCAGCGGCGGCCAGCTTGTCGGCCGCGGCCGTGAATTCGGCGGGCTTGTCCCAGATGGCGGGGAGGGCCTGGGTCTTCTCGCCCGATTCCTTGCCGCTGCCCTTGGGGAACAGACCGACGATCTTGCCCGCGTCCGTCTGGATCGAGGTGGCCGAAGCAGAGACGGCCGCGAAGTCCGGCGCGGAATCTTCCAAGGCTTCCTTGGCGGCCTTGTTGGCCTTGGCGATGGCCTTGAAATTGGCCTCTCGCGCTTCGATGGTGTCGGAAACCTTGACCGGGGCGCCGGAAGCGTCGGTCGTGGTCGCGGCCGGTTCCGAGCCCTTGCAGCCGGTCACGGCGGCTGCAAGGGCAAAGGCGGCTAGGGTGGTCGTCACGAATGTCTTCGATGCCATGTCGCTGCTCCTGGCAGTTATCTTTGAGCGGGAGGCCGTACTTTGCTTGCCCGTCGGCCCTGGTCCCAAGCGCTTGATAACCGCTGTTGTTGCTTTGCAGCGAATGGTTTTTCGCGCTTACCCGAAAACCACCCCGTCCATCAGCTTGCGCGCGGTGCGAAGGAGGGCGGCGCTCGTAACGGCGCCGCCCTCGTCCGTGTCGAGGACACAGGACATCTCGCCGGTCGGATGCTCGACCGACAGTGTCTTGCGGCGACCCTCGGGGATCTCAGCGACTTCAGCGGCGGGCGAGCCTTCGATCAGGCAAGCGGTCGCCACCGAGACCGCGCCGAGCACGCCGATGGTGGCATGGGCGCGGTGGGGAATGAAGCTGCGCACGGTTACCGCGCCGCCATGCTTGGGCGGGGCGACCAGCATCATCTTGGGGACCGACTTGTCCTTCACGTCGCCGAGGTTCATCCGCTCGCCCACGGCCAGGCGGATGGCCTCGATCTTCGCCTTCAGCTCGCTATTGGCGTCCAGGCTCTCGCGGTCCTCGTAGCCGGTGATCCCGACGTCCTCGGCCTTCATGACCACGCAGGGCATGCCGTTGTCGATCAAGGTCACGCGCACGCCGTTCACTTTGTCGGCCGCGTTGCCGGTGGGCAGCAGCGCGCCGCAGGAGGAGCCGGCGGTGTCGCGGAATTCCAGCGGGATCGGCGCATGAGTGCCCGGCACGCCGTCGATCGCGGCCTCGCCCTTGTATGAAACCACGCCGCCCGGCGTCTGCACGGTGGCGACGGCGACCTGGCCGGTGTTTTCCATGAAGATGGCGACGTTCGTCTCATCGCCTTTCGCCTCGATCAGCCCGCGCTCGATGGCGAAGGGGCCGATCCCGGCGAGGATATTGCCGCAGTTCTGCTGGTCGCTGACAAGCGCCTGGTCGACGAAAACCTGCAAGAACAGGTAGTCCACGTCGATGCCCTCGCGGTCGGATTTGCTGACGACGGCGACCTTGCTGGTCAGCGGATCGGCGCCGCCCATGCCGTCGATCTGGCGCGGGTCGGGCGATCCCATGATGGAGAGAAGGAAAGCGTCGCGCGCCGCGGCATCGGCGGGGAGGTCGCTCTTGAGGAAATAGCCGCCCTTGGAAGTGCCGCCGCGCATCCACATGCAGCGTACGCCTGCTTGGTCGGCTTGGATGGCACTCATGGCATTTCTCCTTTTCCCGCAGTCGGCCTCCTGCCGGAGCAGCGGGGCAGGGGGAAAGAGAAACTTTGGACCTGCCATAGGATTTGGCTAAGAGTGCCTCCATGGACATCTGGAACTTCAACCTTCGCCACTTGCGTGCAGTCGCCAAGATTGCCGAATTGGGGACGGTGAACGCGGCCGCACTGGCCGTGAACCTCAGTCAGCCCGCGATAACACAGGCGTTGGGACGACTCGAGGCGATGATCGGCCTGCCTTTGTTCGAGCGCCGTCACGACGGCATGATTCCCACGCGCGCCGGAGAGATCCTGGCGCCGCGCATCGGCGCGGCGCTGTCCCATATCCAGAGCCCGCACGTCACCATGTCGCGCCTGCGGGCCCTGCTCGCGCTGGCCGAGACGGGCAGCTATGCCGGGGCCGGGCAGGAAACCGGGCTGTCGCTTCCCTCGATCCACCGCGCGGTCAACGATCTCGCCTTGGCGCTGCGCCGCCCGCTGGTGGCGCGGCAGGGCAAGTTCGTCATCACCACCGAGGCGGGCACCCAGCTCGCCCGCGAATTCCGCCTCGCCAAAGTCGAGCTGGAGGCGGGGCTGTCCGAAGTCGAAGCGCTGCGCGGGCTGGAGACGCGGCGCATCGCCATCGGCGCCATGCCGCTCTCGCGCGCCCGCATCCTCCCGGCCGCCGTGGCGCGGTTCCTGGCGCGGCGGCCCCGGGTGAAGCTCACCATCGTCGAAGGCTCGCGCGCCGAGCTGGTGGAGCCGCTGCGCAACGGCACGCTGGACCTCATGGTGGGCGCGCTGCGCGATCCGCTGGTGGAAGGCGATCTGGTGCAGCATCCGCTCTTCGAGGACCGGCCGGCGGTCTATGGCCGCAAGGGGCACCCGCTGGAAGGTACCGATCCCGGCGCGGCCGAGGTGGCCAGCTACCCCTTCACCCTGCCGCCGCGCGGAACGCCGCTGCGCGACAGTTTCGAGCGCTATTTTCGCGAACACGATGTGGCGCTTCCGGACGTGCCGGTCGAATCGGGCTCCGTCATGATGATCCGTCAGGTGATGATGGGCGGCGATTTCCTCACCGTGCTCTCGCCCGATCAGGTCACGGTCGAAGTGGAGGCGGGCTGGCTTTGCGCATTATCGCGGCTTCCGGCTGAATTTACCCGCCATATCGGTATGACCACCCGCGCGTCGCTGCGGCCGACCGAGGTGCAGAGCGAGTTCTTCGCCGACCTGGAGTGGGCGGCGAAGGAGGTTTCGCGGTAGAGGGCGCGAGCACGGCATGACGCGCTTATTGCACTGAGCTTATAGCTTCCGGGTGGTTCCGATTGGCGGCTTCCGGGCAATCGGGCCAGACTGGCAGCATGAACAGGTCCATTGCCCTTATCGGGTTCGGAGAGGCCGGATCGACGTTTGCGGGAGCTGGGGACTGGGCCGGACAGGCTCGTGCCTTCGATATCCTTCCCGAACGCCGCGACGTCATGACCGAACTCGGCATCACCGTTTGCGACAGTGCCGCCGAAGCGCTTGAGGGCGCCGAACTGGTGTTGTCGCTCGTCACCGCTGACGGCGCGCCGAAAGTGGCCGAGGCCGTCGCGCCCCTGCTGGGCGAGGGCGCGCTGTTCTGCGACATGAACTCGGTGGCGCCGGGCACCAAGCGCGCCGCCGCCAAGGCCATCGCCAAGGGCAAGGGGCGTTACGTGGACGTGGCCGTGCTCGCCCCCGTAAACCCCGCGCGCATGAAGGTGCCGCTGCTGGTGGCCGGGCCTGACGCCGCCGAGACGCAGGCCGCGCTGGAGGCGGTGGGCTTCACCCATGTCCGCACCGTGGGCGCCGATGTCGGCCGCGCTTCGGCGATCAAGTTGGTGCGCTCGGTCATGGTGAAGGGGCTTGAGGCGCTGACCGCCGAGATGATGATGGCCGCCCATGCAGAGGGCGTGGCGGACGAAGTGCTTGCCTCGCTCGACGCCAGCGAGAAGGCCATTTCCTGGACGGAGCGGGCGGACTACAATCTCGACCGCATGCTGGTCCACGGCCGCCGCCGCGCCGCCGAGATGGACGAAGCCGCGGAAATGCTGCGTTCGCTGGGCATTCCGCCGCTGATGACCGAAAATACCGTCGCCTGGCAGCAGGCGCTGGGCGTGCTTGGCATCGTGCCGCCGCCCGAAGGATTCGAAGCCAAGCTTGCGGCAGCTGTCGCGGCGGGCGTACTCAAGGGAGAGAATTGAGCATGTCGCTCATCATCGACTGTCACGGTCACTATACCGTCCTGCCCAAGGCGCACGACGCTTGGCGCGAGGCGCAGATCGCCGCTTTCAAAGCCGGTGAAGAAGCGCCGCCGTACCCCGAGATTTCCGATGCGGAGATCCGCCAGACCATCGAGGACAACCAGCTTCGCCTTATCAAGGAGCGCGGCGCCGATCTTACCGTGTTCAGCCCGCGCGCCAGCGCGATGGCGCACCATGTTGGCGATTCTGCGGTTTCCGAGGCCTGGGCGGTCCACTGCAACAATCTTATCGCCCGCGTGGTGAACATGTTCCCCGAGACGTTCGTGGGCGTGTGCATGCTGCCGCAGAGCCCCAAGGCGGACCTTTCCGCCTCGGTGAAGGAGCTGCGCCGCTGCGTCGAGGAACTGGGCTTCATCGGTTGCAACCTCAATCCCGATCCGGGCGGCGGCCACTTCGAGCATCCGCCGCTGACCGACGAATACTGGTTCCCGATCTACGAGGCGATGAGCGAGCTGGACGTTCCGGCGATGATCCACGTCTCGGGTTCGTGCAACCCGGCGATGCACGCCACCGGCGGCTTCTACATCGCGGCGGATACCGTGGCCTTCATGCAGCTGATGCAGGGCGACCTCTTCGCGAAGTTCCCCAAGCTGCGCTTCATCATTCCGCATGGCGGCGGCGCGGTGCCGTACCACTGGGGTCGCTATCGCGGGTTGGCGGACATGCTGAAGAAGCCTTCGCTCGACGAATACATCATGAACAACGTGTTCTTCGATACCTGCGTCTACCACCAGCCGGGCGTGAACCTGCTGGCCGACGTGATCGACAACAAGAACATCCTGTTCGGTTCCGAAATGGTCGGCGCGGTGCGCGGGATCGACCCGCAGACCGGCTTCTACTTCGACGATACCAAGCGCTATGTCGACGCGCTCGACATCTCGGACGAGGAGCGCCACGCGATCTTCGAAGGCAATGTGCGCAAGGTCTTCCCGCGCCTTGACGCCAAGCTGAAGGAACGCGGCCTGTGACGGACAAGATCACCGACATCCACGCCTATCTCGGCGAGTTCGACGATATTCCGGGCACGCGCGTCTACACGGCGAAGCGTGCGCGTCAGGGCTATCACCTGAACCAGTTCGCGATGAGCCTGATGAAGGCGGAAAACCGCGAGCGCTGGAAGGCCGACGAGCGCGCCTATCTCGACGAATGGCCGATGACCGAGGACCAGAAGCTGGCCGTGCTCGCGCGCGACTACAACCGCCTGCTGGATCTGGGCGGCAACATCTATTTCCTCGCCAAGGTCTTCTCGACCGATGGCCTGAGCTTCCTTCAGGCCGTCTCGACGATGACCGGCATGTCGGTTGAGGATTATCAGGCGATGATGATCGCCGGCGGCCGTTCGCCCGAGGGCGTGCGGTCGATCAAGGAGCACCGCTAAGATGGCCCGCATTACGCACGGCATCGCCTGTAGCCACATCCCGGCGCTCGGCGTCGCCAGCGACTTCGACAAGTGGGAAGATCCCTACTGGAAGCCGATCCAGGAAGGCTTCGCACCCACGCAGGCGTGGGAAGCGGAGAACCTGCCGGACGTCGTGATCCTGGTCTACAACGACCACGCTTCAGCCTTCGACATGAAGATCATCCCGACCTTCGCGATCGGCTGCGGCGAAAGCTACAAGCCTGCGGACGAGGGCTGGGGCCCGCGCGCGGTGCCCGACGTGGAAGGCCATCCAGACCTTGCCTGGCACATCGCGCAGAGCCTGATCCTCGACGAGTTCGACATGACCATCATCAACGAGATGGACGTCGACCACGGCCTTACCGTTCCGCTGTCGATGATGTTCGGAAAGCCCGCCAAGTGGCCGGTGAAGGTGATCCCGCTGGCGGTCAACGTCGTCACTTATCCGCCGCCGTCGGGCAACCGCTGCTGGGCGCTGGGCGAGGCGATCGCGCGTGCCGTGGAAAGCTTCGATGAAGACCTGAACGTGCAGGTCTGGGGCACTGGCGGCATGAGCCACCAGCTTCAGGGCCCGCGCGCGGGCCTCATCAACCGCGAGTGGGACCAGATGTTCCTCGACAAGCTGTCGGGCGACACGCAGGAACTACGGTGCATTCCGCATATCGAATACCTGCGCGAAACCGGCAGCGAAGGCATCGAGATGGTGATGTGGCTGATCATGCGCGGCGCATTGGGCAAGGAAACGCGCGAACTGCGCCGCTTCTACCACGTGCCCGCCAGCAACACGGCCGTCGGCCATATCGTGCTGGAGCCGGTGAACGGCGATGTTCCGCCCTCGACCACCGTCGAAGGCAACAATGCCGAAGCTCAAAACCTGATCGACTGACTGATTCCGCGTGCCGGTGGTTGACGCCGGCACGCCCTTTGTCTTTGACAGACACCCCAAGGAGATTCCCATGCGTATTGCCCTCGTAGGCGCCGGCGCTTTCGGTGAAAAGCACCTCGACGGCCTCAAGAACATCGACGGCGTAGAGATCGCCTCGGTCATCAGCCGCTCGGCCGAACAGGCTGCCGAAGTGGCCGTCAAGTACGGCGCGCCGCACTCCGGCACCGATCTGGCCGAAGTGCTGGCCATGCCGGACGTCGATGCCGTGATCCTGTGCACCCCCACGCAGATGCACGCCGAACAGGCCATCGCCTGCATGAACGCGGGCAAGCACGTGCAGGTCGAAATTCCGCTGTCGGACAGCTGGGCCGATGCCGAGGCGGTCGTCGCCAAGCAGAAGGAAACCGGGCTGGTCTGCATGGTCGGCCACACCCGCCGCTTCAATCCTTCGCACCAGTACGTGCATGGCAAGATCACCGCGGGTGAGTTCAACGTCCAGCAGATGGACGTGCAGACCTACTTCTTCCGCCGCAAGAACATGAACGCCAAGGGCCAGCCGCGCTCCTGGACGGACCACCTGCTGTGGCACCACGCCGCGCACACGATCGACCTGTTCGCCTACCAGTCGGGCAAGATCGTCGCCGCCAACGCGCTGCAGGGCCCGAAGCACCCCGAACTGGGCATCGCCATGGACATGTCGATCCAGCTGAAGGCGGAAACCGGCGCGATCTGCACGCTCTCGCTCTCGTTCAACAACAATGGCCCGCTCGGCACGTTCTTCCGCTACATCGGCGACAGCGAGACCTACATCGCGCGTTACGACGATCTGGTGAACGGCCGTGAAGAGCCGATCGACCTCACCGGCGTCACCGTGTCGAACAATGGCATCGAGCTGCAGGACCGCGAATTCGTGGCTGCCATCCGCGAAGGGCGTGAGCCCAATTCGTCGGTCGGCAAGGTGCTCGATTGCTACCGCGTGATCGGCGAACTGGCCGAGAGCCTCGAAGCGCAGGACGGCTGGTCCTGATGACAAAACGCCTCCTCGCGGGCCGTCCGGTCCACTCCGTCGGTCTCGGCTGCATGAATGTGGCCTGGGCCTACGGCAATCCGCCGTCTCGCGAGGAGGCGGTCGCCCTGTTCCGCCATGCGCTGGATGCGGGCTGCGATCACTTCGACACCGCCAACATCTACGGCATGGGGCTGAGCGAGGAGATCCTTGGCGAAGCGATCATGGACCGCCGGGACGAATTCCTGTTGGCCTCCAAGACCGGCATCCTGATCGACGGCGCCCGCCGCGGGATCGATTGCGCGCCAGACAGCATCACCGCCTCGCTCGACGCCAGCCTGAAGCGGCTGGGCACCGATCACATCGACCTGTTCTACATGCACCGCTTCGACCCGAAGGTGCCGATCTCCGACTCGGTGGGCGCCATGGTGCGGGCGATCGAGGCGGGCAAGATCGGCGCCTATGGCGTGTCCGAATGGTCCGCCGCGCATATCCGCGAGGCGCATGCCGTGCATCCGGTGGCGGCGGTGCAAACCGAATATTCGCTCTGGACCCGTAATGTGGAACTCGGCGTGATGGACGCCACGCGCGCACTCGGGATCGCGCTCGTCGCCTTCTCGCCGGTCGCGCGCGGGGCACTGGGCGGTGAACTGACCGATGTGAACACGCTCACCGAGAAGGACCTGCGCCGCAATTTCCCGCGCTTTGTGGGCGAGAACTGGGCGCACAACCTGGCGCTGATCGAGGAATTCAACGCGCTGGCCGCTTCGGTCCAGGCAACCCCGGCGCAGCTCGCGCTCGCCTGGGTGCTGGCGCAGGGCGAGCACGTCCACGCAATTCCGGGCACCCGATCGATCCCGCATTTCGACCAGAACGATGCCGCCGCCGATCTCGCGATCGACGCCGCCGTTCTGGAAAAGGCGGGCGAGCTGATGAACCAGCAGACCATTGCCGGCCATCGCTACCCGGACACGATCAAGCCCAGCATCGATACCGAGGACTACGTCTGACCCGCTTCTGCGGCGCGGGGTAAGCCTCCGCCGCATCCGGGTATAAGGAACCATGCGTTCCGGGGGCGGTTCTGACGGCATGGACAATGCCGCCGAAACCGCCCCCAAGTCCGACTCGGCCCAATTTGGCTCCGACGACGAGCGCGACCTCTCGCACGACGATCCCGAGCGGCAGGAAACCGACCGCGACATAGAGCAGGACGAATCCGGCCTGACCGGCCACGAGCGCGGCCAGATCAAGGACAACTTGCGGCTTTCCGCAATCACCGTCTTCTCGGTGATCCGCCGTGAGGGCGAAGAGGAACTGCACCGCCCGGCGATGTCGCTATGGTTTTCGGGGATCGCCGCCGGGATCGGCATTTCCACCTCTGTCTTCGCGCAGGGCCTGCTGCATCACGCTTATGCGGACCACCCGCAGCGCGAGCTGATCGCCGCTTTCGGCTATGCCATGGGCTTCGTGCTGGTGGTGCTCTCGCGCCTCCAGCTCTTCACCGAGAACACCCTGACGGCGGTGCTGCCGCTGCTCGCCAGCCCGAACCTGGAGCGCCTCTGGCGCACCGGGCGGCTCTGGGCGATCGTGCTGGCGGCCAATCTCCTGGGCACGTTCCTGACCGCGCTGCTGGTCGACATCTTCGCCGATCCCGCCCATCCCACCGTGGCGGGCATGCTCGACGTCTCCCGCAAGGCCGCCGAGGCACAGGGCTGGACGGCGCTGCTGGACGGCGTACCGGCCGGCTTCTTCATCGCGGCATTCGTGTGGATGCTGCCCAGTTCCAAGGGCTTCGAGATCTTCGTGGTCGCCCTGTTCGCCTGGCTGATCTCGGCCGGCGGCTTCGCGCATGTCGTGGCGGGGTCGACCGAGATGTTCCTGCTGGTGCTTCACGGAGAGCTGCCGATCCTGGACGCTTTCACCTTGCATCTGGCGCCCACGCTGCTGGGCAATGTGATCGGCGGCACCGGCCTTTTCGCGCTGCTGGCCTTCGGACAGATCAAGGCGGAGATTTGACCCGTTCCAATCCGGCAGGGGGGATGACCGCGGCCGGCCGCCCGGCTAGAAAACGCGTATGAACGGTGCAGAGACGATCAGGGTCCGGCGCAGTGCCTATGGCGCGCGGATGCCCGCGGAAAACCCCGCGGGAGAGGCTTTCGCGATCCCCGTGGAAGCGCCGGTAGCGATAGAGACCAACGGCATCGCTTACGCAGTGATGATGGCGACCCCGCTGCAGATCGAGGATTTCGTGACCGGTTTCCTCATGGCCGAAGGGTTGGCCGCCGCCGATGAAGTGGGCGAGGTGGCCGTTCACGCGGTGGAGAACGGGGACTGGGGCGCCGGCTACGTCGCCCGCGTGAACCTGCCGCCGGAACGGCTGGGCCTGATCGTCGAGCGGGCGCGGCGCCGCGTGGGAGACAGCTCCTGCGGCATCTGCGGCATCGAGGGTGTGGAAGCGGCCCTGCGGCCCCTGCCGCTGCTGACCCGGCGCAGCCGGGCGGGGGCCCCGGCGATCCGGCGCGGGCTCGATGCCTTGCGCGCTGGCCAGGTGTTGGGGCGCGAAACCCACGCCACCCATGCGGCCGCCTTCTGCGACGAGGCGGGCAATGTCATCGCGCTGCGCGAGGACGTGGGCCGCCACAATGCGCTCGACAAGCTGGTGGGCGCGCTTGCGCGTGCAGGGGTCGATCCGGCGCAGGGCTTCATTATCGTCACCTCGCGCTGCTCCTACGAACTGGTGGAGAAGACGGCGCGCGCCGGTTGTCCGCTGCTGGTGGCGATCTCCGCCCCCACGGATCTGGCCGTCCGCCGGGCGCGGGCGGCGGGGCTCAGGCTCTGCTTCGTGGCGCGGGACGATACGATGCTGATGATGCCGGACGGCGCGGAGACCGACGAAGGGGCCACCCCGCTCGTCGAACCGTAAAGCGACGCCTTCCTGTTTTGCTTGCAGTATTCGCCGGCAATCCTAGATTCGTTGGCCAGGACACATTTCTTGAAGGACGGGGATTTTCTTTCATGGCGACGACGACCGATCAGGCAGTTGGGGGTGAGTTGAAGCTGACGCCTCCCGATCCGGTGCCCGTGGTCCAGCCCGAGAAGGCGGCCGGTCTCGTGCCCGTGGGGGATGAGCAGAAGTCCAAGCTGCAGGTCCGGGTGGACGAGTTCGTGGCCGATCTCGTGTCGCAGGACGTGAACTCGCCCGAATTCGGCCGCCGTGTCGACCAGATCACCAGCATGGGCCGCAAGGAGATTTCCGAGGCTTCGGGCCAGTCCAACCGTTTCCTCGACCGCCCGGTGCGCGCGATGGACAAGGACGCCGGTGTCGGCGCCGACCTTGCCGAACTGCGCCGCACGGTGGAAGACCTTGACCCCTCCACCAAGGGCGACCTGCTCTCGCGCCGGAAGATCTTCGGGATCATCCCGATGGGCAACAAGCTGCGCAACTATTTCGACGGCTACCAGAGCGCGCAGGGCCACATCGGTGCGATCCTCGCCCGCCTGCAGGGCGGCAAGGACGAGCTGCTGATGGACAACGCCTCCATCGACGTGGAGCGCCAGAACCTCTGGGCAGCGATGGGCAAGCTCGAACAGATGATCTTCATGTCGAAGGCGCTGGACGAGACGCTGGAACAGAAGGCCGCCGATCTCGACCATGTCGATCCCGCCAAGGCCAAGGCCGTGCGCGAGAGCGCACTGTTCTACGTGCGCCAGCGCACGCAGGACCTGCTGACGCAGATGGCCGTCTCGGTGCAGGGCTACCTCGCGCTCGATCTGGTGAAGAAGAACAATGTCGAGCTGATCAAGGGCGTCGACCGCGCGTCCACCACCACCGTCGGCGCGCTGCGCACCGCCGTCACGGTGGCGCAGGCGATGGCCAACCAGAAGCTGGTGCTGGACCAGATCACCGCGCTCAACACCACGACCGCGCGGATCATCGACGGCACCGGCCAGATGCTGAAGGACAACACCGCGCGCATCCACGAGCAGGCGGCGAACGCCACGATCCCCCTGGAGACGCTCAGCCGCGCCTTCCAGAACATCTACGACACGATGGATTCGATCGACACCTTCAAGATTCAGGCGCTCGATTCCATGAAGCAGACCGTGCAGTCGCTGGAGGGTGAGGTCACCAAGTCCAAGGCCTATATCGCCCGCGCGCAAGGCCAGGCCGAAGGCACGGCGCTGGGCAGCGACAAGACGGCGAAGGCCATGCTTGAGGCGCTCGACTGACAGCCATGGCCAATTCCGTCACGCCCCGCAGTCGCAATGCCGCGAACCAGGAAGTGATCCGTGCCGCACGCCGCCAGCGCGCGGCGCGGCTTTACAATGCCCGCAAGGAGCGCTGGAGCTTTCGCTGGCGCCGCATTCGCCGTGCTTTCCTGGCGCTGTTCGGCATCTTCATCGTGGCCCTGACCGCCGGGCTGATCCTTGGCGGGCTGTCTTTCACCACCACGGTGCTGACGACGCTACTGGCCTTCGCGGTGTTTCTGGTGCTCTCGATCTATCCCGCCACACCCAAGCTCCGTGCCGAGGAACTGGGCAGCGCGACACTGCCCGAACTGGCCGGATCGGCGGAACTCTGGCTGGAAACCCGCCGCCGCGCCTTGCCCAATGCCGCGGTCGATGCCGTGGACATGATCGGTGTGCGCCTCGAACAGCTGGCGCCGCAGCTTGCCACCTTGCAGGACAACGGCCCCGCCGCGCATGAAGTGCGCAAGCTGCTGTCGGAACACCTGCCTTCGCTGGTGGACAGCTATACCCGCATTCCCGCCGAGCTGCGCAACAAGACCCATGCCGGCAGCACGCCTTCGCAGCAGTTGGTGGAAGGGCTCAACGTCATCGCCGGCCAGATCGAGGCGATGAGCCTGGACCTCTCGCGCGGAGACCTGGATGCGCTGGCGACGCGCGGCCGTTTCCTCGAGACCAAGTATATCGACGCGAGCGACGATGGTTGAGCTGCTGACGAGGGCGGGGAGCCTGCCGTTTTCGGTCGCCCTGGCGCTGATGCTGATGTTCGCCCTGCTCCAGATCGTCGGTCTCGGCGATTTTCTCGGCGGCGATACCCACCTCGATGTCCATGCCGATGTTCATACGGGCGTCCATGGGACCCTTCACGGGCATGGCGGCGTCGATGCAGGGCTGCTGTCGGTGCTCGGTCTCGGCCGGGTGCCGTTCCTGATGTGGCTCATGCTGCTGCTCACCGTGTTCGGCCTGATCGGCATTTCCGCGCAGGAGCTGCTACTCTCGCTGACCGGGAGCCCTTGGAGCGCGTGGCTCGTCGCGCCCGTCGTTGCCCTCGTTTCACTGCCGATCACTGGCGCGCTGTCACGGGGGCTCGGCCGGATCATCCCGCAGGACGAGACGAGCGCGATCGACGTGTCGGCGCTGGTCGGGCGGGAAGCGGAAATCCTGGTCGGGACCGCGCTGGCCGGAAGCCCGGCGCGCGGGCGCGTGTTCGATCACTACGGCCAATCGCATAATGTCATGGTGGAGCCCGATCTGCACGACCAGCGCTTCGTGCAAGGCGAAAAGGTGCTGCTGGTGCGGCGCGAGGGCGAATTGTTCAAGGCCATTGCGCGCGGCGACCACTACCTGCCGCGCCTGGACTGAAAAGGGCCGTGCGTCAGGGCGTGACAACTGCGGTTAACGCTTTGAAAGCGCGGCGCGTCAGGCCGGTTTTCCTGGGAGATCCGCGCCTGTTCTGCTAGCTTTCCTGTCTATTTGATTGCGTGGTCCCGGGCTTTGGCCGGACGACGCCTGGGGGGAGTATCGAAGACATGCAAGATCTCGTCGGCATCGGAATTCTAGCCGGCATCGCCCTCGTCCTGTTCCTGGCGCTGGGCCTGATGCTCGCGCGGCTCTACAAGCGCGCGTCCAAGGAAATCGGCTTCGTGCGCACGGGCTTCGGCGGCGAGCGTGTGGTCATGAACGGCGGCGCGCTGGTCCTGCCGGTCTTCCACGAGACCATGCCCGTCAACATGAACACCGTGCGCCTGGCGGTGGAGCGCAAGAACCAGGATGCGCTCATCACGCTGGACCGCCTGCGCATCGACGTGAAGGCCGAATTCTACGTGCGTGTCCGCCCCGATGCCGGTGCCATCGCCATGGCGGCGCAGACCCTGGGCGCCCGCACCATGCATCCCGAAGCGCTGAAGGAACTGGTCGAAGGCAAGTTCGTCGATGCGCTGCGCTCGGTCGCGGCGGGCATGACGATGAACCAGCTTCACGAACAGCGCGCGGACTTCGTGCAGAAGGTGCAGCAGGTTTCCTCGTCCGATCTCGCGATGAACGGGCTTGAGCTGGAATCGGTGTCGCTGACCGGGCTGGACCAGACCTCGATCGAGCACTTCAATGCCAACAACGCCTTCGATGCCGAGGGTCTCACCAAGCTGACCGAGCAGATCGAACTGCGCAAGAAAGCGCGGAACGACATCGAGCAGGACACCCGCGTCCAGATCGAAACCAAGAACCTGGAAGCGGAGCGCCAGTCGCTCTCGATCCAGCGCGACAACGAATTCGCCAAGCTGGAGCAGGAGCGCGAGATCGAGATGCGCCGGGCCGAGCAGGCGGCCGAAGTCGCGCGCGAGCAGGCCTTGCGGGGGCGCGAGGCCGAGGAAGCGCGGATCATCGCCAAGCAGCAGGTCGATTCGCAGCAGATCGAATCGGATCGCACCATCCAGCAGGCCAAGATCGCGCAGGCTCAGGCCGTCGAACTGGCGCGCCAGGGGCAGCAGATCGCCATCCAGAACAAGAGCCGGGAGGAAAGCCAGGCCAAGGCTGACGCCGACGAGGCCCGCGCCAAGGCGGTTGCCGCCGAGGAACAGGTCATCACCAGCCGTGAGACCGAGATCGCCGAGCGCGCCAAGCGCATCGAACTGATCGAGGCCAGCAAGGAAGCCGAGCGGCAGGCGATCTCGGTCAAGGTGGAAGCCGAAGCCGAACGCGAAGCCGCCGCCAACCGCGCCGAGGCCTTCCGCCTTGCCGCCGAAGGCGAGGCCGAGGCCGAGAAGCTCCGCGCCGAAGCCGCGCGCGTGCGTTTCGAAGTGGAAGCGGCGGGTCAGCGCGCGGTCAACGAAGCGGCGAACCTGCTCTCGTCCGACCAGATCTCGCTGCAGATGAAGCTCGCCCTGCTCAAGGTTCTGCCGGAAGTCGTGCGCGAATCCGTGCGGCCGCTGGAGGCGATCGATTCGATCAAGATCGTGCAGGTCGACGGTCTGACACAGAAGGGCGGTTCATCGGCTTCGTCGGCTTCGGTCGGCGGATCGGGCAACCTGGCCAACGACGCAGTCAGTGCCGCGCTTGCGTACCGTGCGCAGGCCCCGGTGATCGACGGGCTGATGAAGGAGCTTGGCCTTGACGGTGCGTCGCTGGCCAATCTCGTGCAGGGCGCGGCGCAGGTTCCGGTGGCGCCCGCCATCCATGCCCCGGCGAACGACGCCAGCGCGGGCGTTGTGCGCGAAGCGGAGTGAATCCGGGCGGGCGGCGCCCGCCCGCTCATCGCCCCGGCGACCCGGCTCCCGGTGTCGCCGGGGAGACCGCGTGCTAGCTCTCGGCCTGGACGAGAAGGAGGCCCGCGATGGACCGGCAATTCCACAAGATCCTGCTGTTCATGAAACGGCGCGCCGACCTGACGCCGCAGCAGTTCCGCGACTACTACGAGACGCGGCATGCGCCCCTCGCGGAGCGCTATTCGCGGGGCGTCAGCCGCTACATCCGGCGCTATGTCGATCCCCAGCCGCATCCCGAAACCGGCGATTTCACCGATGGGCCGGACGTCATCACCGAACTCTGGTTCGAGGACGAAGCGGTGTTCCGCAAGACCCTGGCCTATATTACGCAGAACCTCATGCCCGACGAGATCGTCGCGGATGAGCGCAATCTGTTCGACCGGGCCTCCTTCCGCATCGCGACGGTCATGGAGTGCGAGAGCTAGGACGCAAGGGCACGGTTTCCGGCAGGAATTCCGGCCTCTCTGGGAGAGTACAAGATTTCTCAGAGGTGCCGTTTGCGCAGGCGCTGGCGGAACTTGGCATCACGACCGGGCGGGCCAGCGCATTTCAGCGCTTCCCGCCCGTAGTGTCATCGTCTCAGGGGGCCTCCGTCTCAGGGGGTCACCGTCTCAGGGGATCACAGGCCCAGGCGGCCCAGTATCCCCCCATCCACCTTGATGTCGCAGCCGCTGACATAGGATGCGGCCGGCGAGCAGAGGAACTCCGCCACGGAGGCGATTTCGTCGCCCAGTCCCTGCCGGCCGAGCGGGGTCATACCCATCATCCGCACCATCTGCTCGCTCGCCTTGGCTTCGGCGCGGCTCATTTCGGTGTCGATGAAGCCGGGCGCGATGGAGGTGATGCGCAGGCCGCGCTCCCCGAAGGCCGCCGCTTCCCGCCCGACCAGCCCGATCACCCCGCGCTTGGACAGCGTATAGCCCATGCCAGGATTGGTGGAGAAACGGTCGACATCTTCCCGCCCCTTGCCCGCGACGAGGTCCTGCACGGCCGCGACCATCGCCGGATCGGGGATGAGATAGGCCGACATCGAGGAGATCAGCACCGCGCATCCGCCCTCCTCGAATCGCGGCAGGAGCGCGGCCACGAGGCGCTCGGTGGCGAAATAGTTCACTTCGAGGATGCGCGGCGCCTCTGCCATCGTCGGCGAGAGACCGGCTGTATGGACCAGCGCGAAGAGCGGCGCTTCGCCCAGGGTATCGAGCAGGCGCTGCGGGAATTCAGGCGCGGCAATGTCCCCGGCCAGCGTCGAGACGGGCACGCCGTCCCGGCGCAGTTCGGCGGCCACGGCCTCCAGCCTTTCGGCATTCACGTCGCTCAGCAGCAAGGGGCGGCCTTGCGCGGCGAAGCGGGCGGCGACCGGGCGGCCCATGCCTCCGGCGGCTCCGGTGACGATGACGGTAGCGTTCATGATCTCTCCCATTCGCCGTTCGCCGGCCTTGCGCAGATGTCGTAACCGCCGCCCCGCCCTCCGGCCAGCGCCAGCGCGACTCATCGCTCCGGGGAATAAGATACAGTGTCGCTCATAGTTCTTGCATTGCGGGCCGTCCCGTCGTTTCATCGCCCAAGCCGGAAAACGGGCCGGGCAGGGAAGCGGGAGAGCGCGAATGCAGATGACGGGCGAGCAGCGGGTCGCGGCGCCGCGCCGGAAGGTGTGGGAAGCGCTCAACGATCCCGTCGTTCTCGCCCAGTGCATTCCGGGTTGCCAGAGCCTGGAGCGAGAGGGGGGCGATCGCTTCGTTGCCGTGGCGGAAGTGAAGATCGGGCCCATCGGCGCGCGGTTTCGGGGGCAGGTGCACCTCTCCGATCTCGATGCGCCCAATGGCTATACGATAACCGGCTCGGGCAACGGGGGCATTGCCGGAAGCGCCCGGGGCGGCGCGAAAGTGCGGCTCAGTGACGGCGAAGATGGCGGGACGCTGGTCGCTTACGAAGTCGAGGCGGAAGTGGGCGGCCGCATGGCCCAGCTGGGCGGGCCGATCATCGATGCGACGGCGAAGAATCTCGCCGGCAAGTTTTTTACCAGGTTCGGGGAGGTCGTCACGGGGGGCGCTCCGGCGCCGGTTGCAGCGGGGGAGCTTGCAGCCGGCGCCGGGCAGGGGGCGACTGCCACGGCGCCGGTGCTTTCCGCGCCGCTCGTCCCCGGGGCGCGTGCCGTGCCGGGAGGAACTGTCTGGGGCTGGGTGGCCGCGCTCGTGCTGGCACTGGTGGCAGGTTTCATGCTGGGTGTGAAAGGACTGCACGCAGAGTTCCTGGGCGTGGCGGTGCTGCTGGTGGTCACGGCCGCCGCCGCCTTCGAGGCCGGGCGCCGGGGAGCGCCGCGATGAAGCCCGCGCCGTTCGACTATGTCCGCCCGGCCACCGTTGCCGAGGCCTGCCGGGTGCTGGCGGAGGCCGGCGGGGGAGCGACGGTGCTGGCAGGCGGGCAAACGCTCATGCCCTTGCTGAACTTGCGGATGAGCCAGCCTTTCATCCTCGTCGACCTTGGCGGCATCGCGGAGCTGCGCGGTGTTTCCGAAGTCGCGGGCGGGATTCGCGTGGGCGCCATGACGCGGCAGGCCGAGGCCCTGGCCGATGCAACGCTCGCCCGGCGGCTCCCGGCGTTGGTCACGGCTCTGGGCCATGTCGGACACCACCAGACGCGCAACCGCGGGACGGTGGGCGGATCGATCGCGCTCGGCGAGCCGGCGGCGGAAATGCCCGCGACGGCGATCGCGCTGGGCGCCACGCTGGAGATCATCTCGACAAGGGGCACGCGGCACGTCGCGGCGGCGGACTTCTATCTCGGCCCCTACATGACGGTGCTGGAGCCGGACGAACTGCTGACGGCCGTGGTCTATCCCGACTGGGCGGCGGGTCATCTGGTGCTGTTTCGCGAAGTGGCGCAGCGGCCCGGAGACTTCGCGCTGGTCGGCATGGTCGGCGCGCTGGTGCTGGAAGACGGCAAGGTGGCGCGGGCCGGGCTCGCCTGGTTCGGCATGGGGCCGACACCGATCCGCATGCGCCGGGCCGAAGAGGCACTGCTCGGCACGGCCTTGGCCGAACTCGACGTCGAGGCCGTGGCGGGACTGGCCGTGGCGGAGAGCGCGCCTTTCGACGATCACCACGCCAGTGCGGAATACCGCCGTACTGTCGGCCGCCGCATCTTCGCACGGGGACTGCGCGAGGTTCTGGACCTGAGGGAAGCCGCATGAGCGAACACGCCATCGCATGGACCGTCAACGGCCACCGCCGTCATGACCGGGTGGAGGCGCGCACCAGCCTTGCGGACCATCTGCGACTGGAGGCGGGCTGCACAGGGGTGCACCTGGGATGCGAGCATGGCGTTTGCGGCGCCTGCACGGTCCTGGTCGACGGTCGGGCCGTGCGCGCCTGCCTGATGCTGGCGGTCCAGGCAGACGGAGCGGACGTGACCACCGTGGAGGGCCTCGCCGCGCCGGACGGCACGTTCCATCCGGCGCAGGACGCCATGCGCGAGGCCCACGGGCTGCAATGCGGCTTCTGCACGCCGGGCGTGCTGATGACTTTCGCGGCGCTGACGGCGGGTGAGGAACCCGCGGACGAGGCGACGATGATCGCCGCCATGTCCGGCCATGTCTGCCGCTGCACGGGCTATCAGGGCATCCGGCGCGCTGCCCGGGCCCTGGCGGAGGGCAGGTACGGAGGCGGGGCCGAGCGCATAAGCGGAGACGGGGCGACCGGCCCCGCCGCCGGCAAGGGGCAGGCGGCATGAATGCGCAGGCGCCCGGCGGTGGGCTCGGTGCCACGCGCTGGATCGGCAAACGCGCGCTTCGCAAGGAAGATCCGCGCCTGCTGACCGGGCGCGGGCAGTTCGTGGACGACGTGACCCTGCCCGGCATGCTCCATGTCGCTTTCGCCCGCAGCCCCGTGGCGCGTGGGCGCATCCTGTCCATCCAAAGTGAATTCGCCCGCGAGATGCCCGGTGTCCATGCCGTGCTGACCGCGGCGGACCTCGCCGCGCGGCCGATCCGCATGCTCTCGTTCTTCTTTACCGAGGCGGAGATTGCGATTGCGCCGCTTGCGGACGGTCAGGTGGCCTATGTCGGCGAGCCGGTGGTCATGGTCGCCGCGGAGACGCGCGCCATGGCGGAAGACGCCGCCTCCCTGATCGAGGTCGAGTACGAGGAGCACGATCCCGTCGTCACGATCGCGCAGGCCAGGTCGTCCGCGGCGATCCATGCCGGGATGGACAGCAATGTCGCGGCCGAAATCGGCGACGAAGACATCGAGGAGGAGCTGGAACGCAAGCTCGCCGGATCGGTGCTGCGGCTCAGCCACAAGGTGGTCCACCAGCGCATCTCGCAGGCGCCCATGGAGACGCGCGGGGTGATCGCCGCGCGCGACGGATCGGAGGAACTTACGCTCTGGAGTACCTGCCAGAGCCCGCATCTCGTGGCGCGCTGGGTCAGCCTGGCGCTGGATCTGCCGGATACCGCGATCCGGGTCATCGCCAAGGACGTGGGCGGCGCCTTCGGGCTGAAGAACCATCCGTGGAAGGAGGAAAGCGCGGTCATCGTCGCGGCGCTGCTGCTGGGCCGGCCGCTCAAGTGGATAGAGGACCGCTACGAGGCGCTCACCGCATCCAACCAGGCACGCGAGGCGGAGATGACCCTGCAGGCGGGGTTCGACGCGGAAGGTCGGCTCACCGGTTCCCACGGCATCTACGACTGCAACAACGGTGCCTTCCCGCAAGGCGCGGACAGCAATATCGCCGTGCACATGTTCGTCTGGGCGGCCTACAAGCAGCCTGCCTACGCCTTCGTCTCGCGCGGATGGTACACCAACACCAACGGCCTTGCCGCCTATCGCGGGCCCTGGGCGATGGAATCGCTGGTCCGCGAGACCCTGCTGGACAAGGCGGCGCGCAAGCTGGGGATCGATCCGGTGGAGATCCGCCGCCGCAATCTCGTCTACCTTGCCGACCAGCCCGCCGTAACCAGCATGGGCATTCCGCTGCAGGACATCACGCCCGGCGAATGCCTGGAAAAGCTGCTCCAGCACTTCGACATGGCGCAGTTCCGCCGCGAACAGGCGGGCGCGCGGCAGGAGGGGCGCTATCTGGGCGTGGGCCTGGCGTCCTATGTCGAACCGACCGGCTCGGCGGGATCGATGGCGCCGATGACCGGCGAACTGGCGCAAGTGCGGATCGAACCGACGGGCAAGGTCACCGCGACGATGTCCACCCATTCGCAGGGCCACGGCACGGCCACGACGATGGCCCAGTGCATCGCAGACCGGCTGGGCGTGCGCTACGAGGATGTGACCGTGTTCGAGGGCGACAGCTCGCGCGGTGGCTTCAGCCCCGGAGCGGCAGGAAGCCGTCAGGGCGTGATTGCGGGCGGGGCGGCGATCCGGTGCTCGGAACTGCTGGCGGAAAAAGTGCGTGCCGTGGCCGCGCACTTGCTCAATGCCAGTGCCGAAAGCGTGGTGCTGGACGCGGGCATGGTCCGGGTAGAGGGCGCGCCGGAAATGGCGCGGCCGCTCGCGGAGATTGCCGCCATCGCCTATGGCGAGCCCGACCGTCTGCCGCCGGGGCTGGAAACCGGGCTGGAGATGCAGTTCCGTTATCAGCCGCCGCCGATGACATTCACCAGCGCCACCCATCTTGCCGTGGTGGAAGTGGATGTGGACACCGGCTTCGTCTCGATCCTGCGCTGGATCTCGTCCGAGGATTGCGGGACGGTCATCAACCCGGCCGTGGTCGAGGGGCAGATTTCCGGCGGGCTGGCACAGGCCATCGGCATGGTCCTGCTGGAGGAGATGCCTTACGACGCGCGGGGCAATCCGCAGGCGGCGACTTTCAAGGACTACCTCCTGCCGTCGATTTCCGACGTGCCGGTGTTCGAATTCGTCCACGCCAATACCCCGTCGCAGACCATCGGCGGCATGCGCGGCGTGGGGGAGGGCGGCGCGATCATCGGTCCGCCCACGCTGGTGAACGCCATCGCCGATGCCCTTTCGCCGTTCGGGGAGATCGAGGACCTTGTCCTGCCGCTGACGCCGGGCCGCATTCTCGACGTGATCGAACAGCGCGACGTATCGGGCCTGCACAAGCCGGAGCCGGCGCCTGCCGCCGCCATCGCGCCGGAACCGGAACCGAACCCCGGGCCGAAAGATGAGCAGCCCGCCGCTGCGAGCGGCCCTGGGGGAGACTGGAACATGGTGCTCAAGACGCCGATGGGGGCGCAGGCGATGCTGGCGCACTTCGACGTGGAGGGCAGCGCCGTCAGCGGCTACCTGTCATCGCCGGAAGGCAGGCAGGACTTCGGCGGCGGCACGTTCGAGGCCGGGCGCCTGCGGTTCGATCTCAAGGTGGAGAAACCGATGAAGATCACGCTCAAATACGATCTGGAACTGCGCGGAGACACTCTCGGCGGGAAGTGCAAGATGGGCATGTTCGGATCGGCGAAAGTCACGGGCGAGCGGGTACCGTGAGGCATGCCGCCCGGCCTGATCGGCCGGGCTAGCTGCTGGCGTCCTTCACCGTTTCCATGGCCACATATGTGGACGTGCTGGAAACATGCGGCAGGTTCGACAGTTTTTCGCCCAGAACCTCGCGGTAACGGCGGATGTCGGTGGTGCGGACTTTCAGCAGGTAGTCGAAATGGCTGGCGAGCATGTGGCACTCCTCCACTTCGGGAATGCGGCGGACGGCGGCGTTGAATTCCTTCAGCGCCTGCTCGCGCGTGTCCGACAGCTTGACCTCGGTGAAGGCGACATGGTCAAGGCCCAGGCTGGCCGGATCGACCACGGCGCGGAAGCCCCGGATCACCCCCGAATCGATCAGCCGCCGCATGCGGACCTGGCAAGGCGTCTTGGAAAGCCCTACGTTCTGCGCAAGGTCGGTGACGCTCATGCGGCCGTCGGCGCGCAAGGCGGCGATGATCTTGCGATCGAGTTCGTCCAGATCGACGTGTTTTACGCGATTTGCCATCCGTTTGGCCTGCAAGATCCCGAAAGATAAGTTCAGATGAACCAATCTGTGCCTGTGAAAAGTCGGATTGCCAAGCGGCCTTGGGATATTGGCGATTCATGACCCACACGCCCGCCCGCACGCCCCTCTTCGGCGCCTTCGCCCCCGCCGTCAGCGAACCGACCCCGCTTCGCCGCGCGATCACCGATGCTTTCCGCCGCGACGAGGCCGCCTGCATGGCGCCGCTGCTTGACGCAGCGACGCTGCCCGAGGCGCAGCGCCAGGCGGTTCGCGAGACGGCCATCCACCTGGTGTCCACCTTGCGCGCCAATCACAAGGGCACCGGCGTCGAAGGTCTGGTGCAGGAATATTCGCTGTCCAGCCAGGAAGGCGTGGCGCTCATGTGCCTGGCCGAGGCGCTGCTGCGCATTCCCGACAATGCCACCCGCGATGCGCTCATCCGCGACAAGATCTCCGACGGAGACTGGAGCGCGCACCTCGGCGGCGGCAAGTCGCTCTTCGTCAATGCCGCGACCTGGGGGCTGGTGGTGACGGGCAAGCTGGTCGGCTCGGTCGACGACAAGGGCCTCGGCTCGGCCCTGACGCGGCTGGTCGCCCGCGCAGGCGAGCCGGTGATCCGCCGCGGCGTCGATCTGGCGATGCGCCTGATGGGCGAGCAGTTCGTGACCGGCGAAACGATCGGTGAAGCCGTGAAGCGCGCGCGCGCGCTGGAGGAAAAAGGCTTCGGCTACAGCTACGACATGCTGGGCGAAGCCGCCACCACCGCCGCCGATGCCAACCGCTACAACACCGATTATGTGAACGCCATCCACGCCATCGGCAAGGCGAGCGCCGGGCGCGGCATCTACCGGGGGCCGGGCATCTCGATCAAGCTCTCGGCGCTCCACCCGCGCTACAGCCGTGCCCAGGCGGAGCGCGTGATGGGCGAACTGCTGCCGCGCGTGAAGGCGCTGGCCGTGCTCGCGCGCGGTTACGACATCGGCTTCAACATCGATGCCGAGGAAGCGGACCGCCTCGAACTCTCGCTGGACCTGCTGGAGGCGCTGGCCCTCGATCCCGAACTCCAGGGCTGGGACGGGCTGGGCTTCGTGGTCCAGGCCTATGGCAAGCGCTGCCCCTTCGTGCTCGACTGGATCATCGATCTGGGCCGCCGCGCCGGGCGCCGAATGATGGTGCGCCTGGTGAAGGGCGCTTATTGGGACGCCGAGATCAAACGCGCGCAAGTGGACGGGCTGGCCGATTTCCCAGTGTTCACCCGCAAGGTCCACACGGACGTGTCCTATGTCGCCTGCGCGAAGAAGCTGCTGGCTGCGCCGGACGCAGTGTTCCCGCAGTTCGCCACTCACAATGCGCAGACGCTGGCCACGATCTACCATCTGGCCGGACCGGACTTCGCGATCGGCCAGTACGAGTTCCAGTGCCTCCACGGCATGGGCGAGCCGCTCTATTCGCAAGTCGTCGGCGCCGGCGAATCCGGGAACAACCTCGACCGGCCCTGCCGCATCTACGCGCCGGTCGGCACGCATGAGACGCTGCTGGCCTATCTCGTGCGCCGTCTCCTGGAAAACGGCGCGAACTCCTCGTTCGTGAACCGCATCGCCGATCCGGCCGTGCCCGTGGAAGAGATGGTGGGCGATCCCGTAGACGTCGTGCGCGCCATGCCCGATCCGGGCGCGCGGCACGACCTGATCCCGCTGGCGGCCGACCTCTACCCCGGCCGCCGCAATTCGGACGGCATCGACATGGCCGACGAGGCGGCGCTGGCCGTGCTGTCGCAAGACCTGCGCCGTTCCGCCGCGCGCGAATGGTTCGCCATGCCCGCCAATGCCCAGGGCGGCGAGCGCGCCGTGCTCAACCCCGCCGATCACGCGGACGTGGTGGGCCGGGTGATCGAAGTGGCCCCGGAAGCCGCCTCCGTCGCCGTCGCTCGCGCCGCGATCAGCCGTTGGAGCCAGGTATCCGTGGACGAGCGCGCGGCCATGCTGGAGGCTGCCGCCGATGCCATGCAGGGCCGGATCGGCCTGCTCATGGGCCTTGTCATCCGCGAGGCGGGGAAGTCGGCCGCCAATGCCATCGCCGAAGTGCGCGAAGCGATCGACTTCCTGCGCTATTATGCGAAGCAGGCCCGCGAGACGTTCGGCGCCGATCAGGTGCCGCTGGGGCCGGTGGTCTGCATCAGCCCCTGGAACTTCCCGCTGGCGATCTTCGCAGGGCAAGTCGCGGCGGCGCTGGTGGCAGGCAACCCGGTGCTGGCCAAGCCGGCCGAGGAAACGCCGCTGATCGCTGCCGAAGCCGTGCGCCTGCTGCACGAGGCCGGCGTGCCCAAGGACGCGCTCCAACTGCTGCCGGGCGACGGCAAGCTGGGCGCCGCCCTGGTGGCGGCGCCGCAAGTGGCGGCAGTGATGTTCACCGGCTCCACCGAAGTGGCGCGCCTCATCCAGAAGCAGCTGGCCGGACGGGTTTCGGCCCATGGCCATGCCGTTCCCTTCATCGCCGAGACCGGCGGCCAGAACGCGATGATCGTCGATTCCTCGGCTCTGGCCGAGCAGGTGGTTGCCGACGTGATCGCCTCGGCCTTCGATTCGGCCGGACAGCGCTGCTCGGCGCTGCGGGTGCTCTGCCTCCAGGAGGAAGTGGCGGACCGCACGGTGGTCATGCTCAAGGGCGCGCTGGCGGAGCTGCGGGTCGGCAATACGCAGGAACTCGCGGTCGACATCGGGCCGGTGATCACGGCTGAGGCCAAGGGCATGATCGACGGCCACGTCGCCCGCATGAAGGCGCGCGGCTGCAAGGTCGAGCAAGTGGCGATCCCCGCGACGTGCGCATCGGGCACTTTCGTGGCGCCCACGATCATCGAGATCTCGACGATCGACCAGATCGAACGGGAGGTGTTCGGGCCGGTGCTGCATGTCCTGCGCTTCAAGCGCGACGAACTGCCCGCGCTGATAGAGGCGATCAACGCCACCGGCTACGGGTTGACGTTCGGCCTCCACACGCGCCTCGACGCGACGGTGGAGCAAGTGACTTCGGCCATCCGCGCGGGCAATCTCTACGTCAATCGCAACACCATTGGCGCGATCGTCGGCGTGCAGCCTTTCGGCGGCCGCGGGCTCTCGGGCACGGGTCCGAAGGCGGGCGGTCCGCTCTATCTCGGGCGACTGGCGCGGCAGGCGCCGCAAGTGCTGGATACGCCCGCCAGGACGGCGCCGCTGGTGGAGGCTTTCGCGACCTGGCTGTCCGGGCAGGGCGATGCCGCTTCCGCGGCGGCGGCGCGCGGCCTGGCGGCCGGATCGGGGCTGGGCATGGAGCTGAGCCTGCCGGGCCCGGTGGGCGAGATCAATCTCTATGCCCTTCACCCGCGCGGCCGCATCCTGCTGCGCCCGGCGACGCAGGAAGGGCTCTACGGGCAAATGGCGGCCGTGCTGGCCACCGGCAATACCGCGACGGTCGAGGGCATGGCGCTTCCGGCCGGACTGCCCGAAGCCGTGGCCGCCCGTTTCGCTCCCGATGCCGGCGCACATTTCGCTGCCTGCCTGGTGGAAGGCGATGCCGAGGCGGTTCGCGCGGCCTGCAAGGCCGTGGCCGAACTGCCCGGGCCGATCGTGCCCGTCCACCGCACGCCGGGGCCGAACCTGGTCTGGCTGCTGGAGGAAGTCTCCACCTCGATCAACACCACGGCGGCGGGTGGCAATGCCAGCCTCATGATGATCGGCTGACGCCTCTGCCAGCCGGACACGAAAAGGCCCGCGAGTGACGAACTCGCGGGCCTTTCTTCATGCGGTGCGCGGAAGGCCTCAGCAGGCCGGGACCGGCTGCCCGGCCATGGCGCCTTCGTGCTCGCGCTTGTGCAGGGTCAGGGTCACCAGGAAGATCGCCAGCCCGCCCAGCGACAGGCCCATGCCGATCCAGCCGGTCGAGGTCAGGCCGTAGCCTGCCGAAATGGCCAGGCCGCCGAGCCAGGGGCCAAGCGCATTGGCCATGTTGAAGGCGCTGTGGTGCGCCGCCGCCGCCAGGGCCTGCGCGTCGCCCGCCACGTCCATCAGGCGCGTCTGGAGAATGGTGCCGAGGCCGCCGGCAAAACCGATCATCACCACCACCACGCTCAGCGTCCAGACGTTGCTCGCGGCCATCGGGAACAGCGCAAGGGCGAAGGCGCTGAACAGCAGCGCACCGATCGCGGCCTTGTTCAGCGAGCGGTCGGCCGCCCAGGCCCAGAACAGGTTGCCCACCGTCATGCCCACGCCGAACACGGCCAGGACCACCGGCACGAGGTGCTCGGATACTTTGGTCACTTCGATCATGGTCGAGGCGATGTAGGTGTAGACCGCGAAGAGGCCGCCGAAACCGATGGCGCCGGTCAGCAGGGTCAGCAGCACTTGCGGACGGCGCAGCGCGCCCAGTTCGCGCATCGGGCTGGCGCCTTCGGCCGCCTTCTGGTGCGGAGCGAAGAGCGCGACGAGCGCCATGGTGATGACGGCCAGCACCGAGACGATGGCGAAGCCGGTGCGCCAGCCGAAGGCCTGGCCCAGCCAGTTGGCCAGCGGCACGCCGATGATTGTCGCCACCGTCAGGCCGGACATGACCAGCGCCACCGACTGGGCGCGGCGGTTTGCCGGCACCATCGAGGCGGCCACCAGCGCGGCGATGCCGAAGTAGGCACCGTGCGGCAGCCCGCTGATGAAGCGGAACAGCAGCAGCAGCGGATATGTGGGCGCCATGGCCGAAAGCGCGTTGCCCACCGCGAAGAGCGCCATGAGGCCGATCAGCAAGGCCCGCCGGGGCAGTTTCGCGGCCAGAACGGCGATGATCGGCGCGCCGACCACGACGCCCAGCGCATAGGTGCTGATGGCATGGCCCGCCTCGGGCTCGGTCAGGCCGAGATCGCGCGCGAAATAGGGCACGAGGCTCATCGCGGCGAATTCGGTCGTGCCGATGGCGAAGGCACCCATCGCCAAGGCGAGGATGACGAGCGCGGGGTGAGTATGGGCTTTTTGCTGATCGGTCATGTTGCACTGCAATATTTTGGGGGCAAGTGCGATCTAGTGGACCCCGGCGCCATGCCAACCCCGACCAGGAGTGCAATAATTGCACTCCTGGTCTTGTTTGTTGCAATGAGTTGCGCGGCTGTGGCTCTGCCGGTGTCCCGGCGAAAGGTCCAGGGTAAGGCTCTGCTTCGGCCAAGGGAGCGTTCCAAGCAAGCCCTTGCGCGAAGCGAACCCGTGCCCCGAAGCGAACCCTGGCTCAGAGCCCCGGATCGAATTCGGGCGCGTTCTTGGTCGTGTAGTCCGAATGAGTGGCGACGTGAATGCCGCATTCGGTCTTGTTCCAGCCGCGCCAGCGGCCCGAGCGTGGGTCTTCGCCCGCGGCGACCTTGCTGGTGCAGGGCATGCAGCCGATCGAGGGATAGCCCTCGGCGACCAGCGGATGGGCCGGCAAATCGTGTTCGGCGATATAGGCGGCGATCCGCTCGGGCGACCAGTCGATCAGCGGGTTCACCTTGAGGCGGCCCTGCGCGTCAGTGGTGTCCACCTCGAAGCGGGGCAGGGTGGCGCGGGTGGAGGCCTGGAACGCCTTGCGGCCGCTGAACGAAGCGTCGAAGCCCAGCAGGGCCTTTTCCAGCGGCTTCACCTTGCGGATTTCGCAGCAGCCGTCGGGATCGTAGGACCAGCGCAGTCCGTTTTCGTCCTTCTTCGCCAGTTCCTCGGCATCGGGGACGAGGTTGCGCAAGTCCTTCAGTCCCAGTCGCTCGATCAGCAGGTCGCGATAGGCCAGGGTCTCGGGGAAATGCTTGCCGGTTTCGAGGAACAGCACCGGCACCGTGGGATCGACGCGGCTGACGAGATGCAGCAGCACCGCCGATTCCGCACCGAAGCTGGACACGATCGCGATATCGCCCACCATGCGTTCCTTGAGCACCGTTTCGAGCATCTCGCTCGTTTCGGTGCCGCGGAAGAGGCGGTTGAGGCGAACGGCATCGGCCTCGTCGAAACGAGGGCCGGTGTCGATCAGGTCGCGAATACGGGCAGCTTCGGTCTGGGGCATCGGTGGTTCCCTATAGGGACGGTTACGCCGGGTGGCGCTTCGCCCAGATCGCCGGGCGACCGTCGACGACGGTGGCCTGGTAGACGTTGTCCCAGCGATCGAACGCATTGCGGGCGTCCTGTTCGTTGAGGGCCTTGTCGGGCGCGAAGGCATCGAAGCCGCAGCGCTTGAGGTGCGAAAGCATGTCGATCACCAGATCGCCCACGGCCCGCATCTCGCCCTGGTAGCCCGCTTCGCGAAGCAGGCGCGCCGAGGAATAGCCGCGGCCGTCGGTCCAAGCCGGGAAGCTCACTTCGACGAGCGAGAGCCGGTCGAGGTAGGGCAGCAGGTCGCGCGCATCGTCGCCCGGCTCGATGCGGACGGCGGAGGCGTTGGACTGTTCGGAGAACGAATCCACGGTGACGGCGGGGTCGTTGACGGTTTCGTCGTCACGGAAACGGAACTGGACCTCAACCATAGATGGCCTCCTTGAACGGATCCATGCCGATACGGCGATAGGTGTCGAGGAAGCGCTCCTCGCCTTCCTTGTTGGCGAGATAGACTTCGGTGGCCTTTTCGATGGCGTCGACGACGCCGTCCTCGGTGAAGCCGGGGCCGATGATCTTCGCGAGCGAGGTATCCGCCCCCTCGCTGCCGCCGAACAGGAGCTGGTAGTTTTCCAGGCCCTTCTTGTCGACGCCGAGGATGCCGATGTGGCCGGCATGGTGGTGACCGCAGGCATTGATGCAGCCCGAGATCTTCAGCTTCAGCTCACCGATCTCGGCCTGGCGCTGGGCGCTGCCGAAGCGTTCGGAGATCTTCTGCGCGACCGGGATCGAGCGGGCATTGGCCAGCGAGCAATAGTCGAGGCCGGGGCAGGCGATGATGTCGCCCACGGTGTCGAGGTTGGCAGTGGCGAGGCCGGCTTCGTCGAGCGCCTGCCACACGGTGTAGAGGTCGGCCTTGCGGACGTGCGGGAAGACGATGTTCTGGGCGTGAGTGACGCGCAGTTCGTCGAAGCTGTAGTCCTTGGCCAGCTGCGCCATCAGGCGGATCTGGTCGGCCGTTGCGTCACCGGGGATGCCGCCTACGGGCTTCAAGCTGACGGTGGCGATCACGTAGCCCGCCTGCTTGTGGGCATGCGTGTTGCGCTCCACCCAGAGGCGGAAGTCGGGATCGGTCAGGTCCAGATCGTCCGACGCGGCGGTTTCGTAAGCCGGGGCGGTGAAGTGCGCCTTGATGCGCTCCAGTTCGGCCAGCGGCGGCTCGATCGGCTGGGTCAGCAGGTGCGCGAACTCTTCCTCGACCTGGCGGACGTATTCGTCGCGGCCCAGTTCGTGGACGAGGATCTTGATGCGCGCCTTGTACTTGTTGTCGCGGCGGCCGTAGCGGTTGTAGACGCGCAGGCATGCTTCCGAGAACGTGATGAGCTGGTCCAGCGGCACGAATTCGCGGATCAGGGGCGCGATCATCGGGGTGCGGCCCATGCCGCCACCGGCGTAGAACTGGGCGCCGATCTCGCCGGCGTCATTCTTCACCATCTTGATGCCGATGTCGTGCAGGCGCATCGCCGCGCGGTCCGTTTCGGAGGCGATGACGGCGATCTTGAACTTCCGCGGCAGCACCAGGAATTCCGGGTGGAAGCTGGACCACTGGCGCAGCAGTTCCGCATAAGGACGCGGATCGACGATCTCGTCTGCGGCGGCACCGGCGAACTGGTCGGAGCTGATATTGCGGATGCAGTTGCCGCTGGTCTGGATGGCATGCATCTCCACCTTGGCGAGTTCGGCCAGGATGTCGGGCGTGTCTTCCAGCTTGATCCAGTTATACTGGATGTTCTGGCGCGTGGTGAAGTGGCCGTAGCCGCGGTCGTACTTGTCCGCGATGTCGCCCAGCAGCGTCATCTGCGCCGAGTTCAGCGTGCCGTAAGGCACCGCGACGCGCAGCATGTAGGCATGCAGCTGGAGGTAGAGGCCGTTCTGCAGGCGCAGCGGCTTGAACTGGTCCTCGGTCAGGTCACCGGCAAGGCGGCGGCGGACCTGGTCACGGAATTCCGCGACGCGCGTATCGACCATCTGCTGGTCGTATTCGTCGTACTTGTACATCAGATCACCCAGTCTGCGGCTGCGGGGTCGGAGGCTTTCGGCGTCAGGTCGAGGCGCACCGTCGGCCCGAGGGCGCGGATGCGCTCCTTGATATGGGCGGGGCGGATGCCTTCAGCGGTCTTCTCGCCATCGACGACATAAGCGGCGACGGCGTGCTGGGCGCCTTCCTCGCGCGCCACCAGGGCGGCGCCATGCTCGCCCACATCGGCGGATTCGTTGACGTCGAGCGACCAGCCCACGCCGGTCCACCAGATGACCGCTCCGGTCTTCAGGTCGTTGCCCGTCAGGATCTTCACTTTGTTGCCTCCAGCGCCAGGGCGCGAATGGTGTTGTCGGGTTCTGCGGTGACGTGCCCGATAACGATAAGCGCGGGACTTTGCACCTTCGCATCCGCGATCAGGTCGGCAAGTCCGGCGAGCGGTCCGCGCAGCACGCGCATGGCCGAGCGGGTGGCGTTCTCTATCACCGCTACCGGCACGTCCGGCGCCAGGCCGTCGGCCATGAGCTTCTCGGCGATCTGGGCGGAGGTGGCGATGCCCATGAAGATCACCAAGGTGCGGCCCTTGCCGGCAAGGCCCGACCAGTCCTGATCGGCCAGCCCCTTGCACTGGCCCGCCACGAAAGTGACGATCGAGGCGTGGTCGCGGTGGGTAAGCGGGATCTGCGCGGCGGCCGAAGCCCCCAGCGCGGAGGAAATGCCCGGCACCACTTCCACGGGAACGCCGGCGGCATGGCAGGCTTCCGCCTCTTCGCCGCCGCGGCCGAACACGAAGGGATCGCCGCCCTTGAGGCGCACGACGTCGCTTCCGGCCAGGGCTTCGCGCACGAGCAGGGCGTTGATCTCTTCCTGCTTCATGGTGTGGCGGGCGCGGCTCTTGGCGACCGAGACCAGCCGAGCGGAAGGCTTGGCCATCGCCAGGATGGCCGGATCGACCAGCCCGTCATGCACGATGAGCGCGGCATTCATCAGCAGCCGCGCGGCGCGCAGGGTCAGGAGATCGGGGTCTCCGGGACCGGCGCCGACCAGATAGACTCGGCCGATAGAGGCGGGAATCGCTTGCATGGTGCGGCAGATGATACTCCCGGCCCCGGATTGCCAACCAGAATGGCTTTGTCCGGGGCAAGGGAGTCTTTAGCGGCGGTTTACGAGCGGCGTTATGACAGGGCTCGCGATGGGCATTCCGGCGCGAGGCCGTGCCCCGGAATTCGGCCTCGATGAATGTGCCGAGGCCCGCTCAGGCGACTTCGTCCTCTAGGAAAGCCGACGGGATCCGCAGCGGTTCGGGCTTCAGGCTGGGCGCGCGGTCGGGGCGGCCGAGGAAATAGCCCTGGGCTTCCTCGCAGCCTTCGCGGATCAGCAGCTCGAACTGGCTGGCGGTCTCCACGCCTTCCGCCAGGACCGGGATGCGCAGCGACTGGCCCAGCGCCAGGACCGCGCGGATGATGGCGCGGGCCTGTTCGTTCTCGTCCGATTCCAGCAGGAACGACTTGTCGATCTTGATCTTGTCGAACGGGAAGGAGTGGAGGGTGTCCAGCGAGGAATAGCCGGTGCCGAAATCGTCCATGGCGATGGCGACGCCCAGTTCCTTGAGCTGGCGCAAGTTGTTGAGCGCGCGCGCCTTGTCGGTGATGATCGCGCTTTCGGTGATCTCCAGTTCCAGCCTGCGGGCAGGGAGGCCGGTCTCGATCAGGATCCGCGCCACCATCGGCGCCAGATCCTGCTGGACGAGCTGGATGGGCGAGACGTTGACGGCGATGCGGTGCTCGGAATGCCAGCTCACCGCTTCCCGGCAGGCCTGCGTCAGGACCCATTCGCCGATCGACAGGATGGCGCCCGATTCTTCGGCGATCGGGATGAATTCGCTGGGCGATACCAGCCCGCGCTGCGGGTGATGCCAGCGCACCAGCGCTTCGTAGCCGGACAGCTCGCCGCTGCGCAGCTGGCATTGGGGCTGGTAGAGCAGCACCAGCTCCTCGCGCTCGATGGCCAGGCGCAAGTCGTTGGCAAGCTGACGGCGCGCGCGGGCGGTCTCGTCCATGCCCGGTTCGTAATAGCAGATGCGCTCGCCGATCTGCGCCTTGGCGCGGTACATGGCGAGGTCGGCATTGTTGAGAAGCGCTTCGCGGTCGGCCCCGTCGTGCGGATAGGCCGCAACGCCCAGGCTCGCGCCGAAGCTGAGTTCCTGCTTCTCGTGCTCGACGGGCATGTTGAAGCAATGCTCCACCCGGCGCAGGAATTCGGCAAGCTGCTCGTCCGTGTCGAACAGCTTGGCAATGCCGAATTCGTCGCCGCCGAGGCGCGCGGCGATCTCATCCTCGCCGATCACGGACTGCAGGCGCTGGGCCAGTTCCGCCAGCACCACGTCGCCCCAGGAGTGGCCGTAAGTGTCGTTGATTTCCTTGAAGCGGTCGAGGTCGATGGCGGTTACGCCCAGGCGCTTGCCGATGCGGCTGGCCCGTTCGAGTCGCTCGTCGATCCACAAGTTGAAGCGGGTGCGGTTGGGCAGCCCGGTCAATCCGTCGTGCATCGCCATGTGGGCGATCTGGGCTTCGGATTCGTGCTGGCGGGTAATGTCGTCGAAGGTGGAGACCCAGCCGCCCTCCGGCATGCGCCGGCTGGCGATGGAGACCACCGTGCCGTCCGGGTATTCGGCCAGGATCGGCGGCGAGGACGGCCCTGCGAGATTGTCCAGAATGGCGCGCTGCGAAAGCAGGACGCGCTCCGCGATCACCTCCGGTGCGAAGCGGCCGAGGCTGCTGCGGCGGATCACTTCGGAAAGGTGCATGCCCGGCACGAGGCTGTCGGGCGCCAGGCCGTACATCTCCAGGAAGCGCGGGTTGCAGAGCACCAGCTTCTCATCGGCATCGAACAGGCAGAGGCCCTGGTGCATGTGGCCGAGCGCGGCATCGCGCTGGCGGCTGGCTTCGGCGATGTGGTCCTGCGCCTCCTTGAAGCGTGACATGTCGCGGGTGATCTTGGCGAAGCCGATGGGCTGGCCCTGCTCGTCCAGCATGGGCTCCATGGTCACATGGGCCCAGAACCGCGTGCCGTCGCGGCGCACGCGCCAGCCTTCGCCGTAATAGCGGCCGTGGTTGGCGGCCGCTTCCAGGGCGACGCGGTCGAGCGCGGCTTCGCGGTCTTCGGGGGTGTAGAAGCTGGAAACGTGAAGGCCCAGCGCTTCGGCTTCCGGATATCCCTTCAGGCGCTGGGCGCCGGCGTTCCAGTTCATCACCCGGCCGTCGAGATCGAGCATGTAGATCGCGCAGTCCGAAATGCCGCGCACCAGGAACGAGAAATTGCGCTCGCTGATCGCCACGACCGCGGCGGTGCGGCGGCTGATCGCCAGCGAGATCGCCGAGACCGCGACCAGCAGGAACGTCACCGCGGTGACGGCAGCGGCCATTTCCCGCGGGGAAATGAGCTGCTCGGGCACCTGCATCCGCGTGGGGATGAGGGTGAGGCCGGTCATGCCGGTGAAGTGCAGGGAGACCACGGAGAGGGACAGCAGCCCGGTCGCCGCCAGCAGGCCGCGCAGGCGGCGGCCGTCGAGAGCGAGCGAAAAGGCGGGGTAGAGCGGCAGGAAGGCCAGGATCACCGAGGCGACGATGAAGCCGGTCTGCCAGCGCATCGTTGCCGGCACTTCCAGCGCCAGCATGCCGGTGTAGTGCATCGCGGCGATGCCTGCCGCTGCCACGGCCGAGGCCAGGACGAGTGCCAGGCGGCCCCGCGCTTCCGCCGCCAGTCCGAAGGCCATGGCAAGGGCGGTGACGGGAATGACGAGCGAGGCCAGTGTCAGGCCCGGCTCGAACCCGACGACCATGCCCGGCGCATAGCCCAGCATGGCCACGAAATGCGTGGCCCAGATGCCGAAGCCGGCGCTCACGCCTGCCAGGGCCCACCAGCGCCGCCGCATACCCAGGAGTTGCTCCGCCGTGCAGCCCGCCGCCTGTCGCAGCAGGGCAAGCGCCGTCAGCGAAGAAAGTAGACAGATCAACGCCGCGAGCAGGACGAATTTCAGGTCATGCCCGTCACGGATGCAAAGATAGATGTTGAACACTGCAACCCCGATTAATTCCCCGGAAAACTACGGATAAATGCGTTAGGAAGTGATTAACAAGAATTTCATTGTGTTGGCCCGGCCAGACGATGTTAGAGTCGATCTGCGGGTTTTTGCGAATAGTGCGGCAAGGAAAATTAGCCGACATGCTAACCGATTCTTAATCCCTGTAGGGACAGGGTGCGATTCTCTTGGAGATTGCGCCATGCCGATTGCGGCACATTTTGAAGACAAGCCCACCGAGAACGGCCAGCAGGCCGGAAAGCCGCGCGCCACGCGCAAACGGCTGACGATCGAAACGCAGGGCTCCCTGCCTTCCGGCGTCGAGACTCCGGTCACCATCCACAACTTCTCCGAAACGGGTCTCCTGCTGGAAACGCGGGTGGACATGGAGATCGGCGAAGCGCTAGAGATCGACCTTCCGGAGGCCGGTATCACGCGCGCGCGGGTGGTCTGGGCCAGCGGACGGCTGTTCGGCTGCGCTTTCGATACGCCGCTACATCCTGCCGTCCTCAGCGCGGCACAGCTTCGCAGCGTCACGCAGGACTTCGAACTGGCGCCGCCGCCGCTCGTATCTGCTCCGGCCGCCATCGGCGGCGAGAGCTTCGGTGAGCGCCTGCATCGCCTGCGCAAGCTGCGCGGGCTGACCCAGGGCGAACTGGCCTCGCGGCTTGGCGTTTCCAAGCCGACCGTCTGGGCCTGGGAACAGGGCCGCGCACGCCCGATCGAGGAACGGCTGGACGCCATTGCCGAGGAACTGGGCGTCACGGCCGCCGAACTGCGCCCCGGCCGGACCGTAGCCGGATTGCCGGAACTCATCGCCCGCTGCCGCGAACAGATCGCCGCAGCCGTGGAGACGAGCCCCGACAAGATCAGGATCATGATCGAACTCTGAAATTTCCAGTCCTTGCCGGATTTGAGCGACGCTCTGCCCAGCCCTGTGCAGGAACAGGGTAAATGCGCTTTCCGACTCAATTCAGCGATGGTAAATACATCAATAACAATAACTTGAAATTCGAACTGTTAGATAACAGGGCTAACAATTCTTGTTGAGATTTATTGCAAGGGTCGCCGGAAAACGGAAGTTGTATGCTTGGAAGTGGTCATTTGAGCACTCTGACGTCTGCTAACGCAATCCGAATCACGGGCCCGATTTTCGTTGGATCGCTTTGCGGTCCCTCTGATCCGGGGCAATACCAAGATGGGCATGAATTTCACCGTTCAGGAAAGCTCCGCACTTTACGGGCTGCTGGCGGAAACGACCTCTGACGTCATCATCAAGACGGACCTTGCTGGTGTGATCGTCCATGCCTCGCCCGGCATTCGCAAGCTGGGCGTGCAGGTTCGCGCCGAGGCCGGTCCCCATCTGCTGGACCTTGTCGCCGCGCAGGGCCGGGACGCCGTGTCGCGGGCGCTGTCGGCCGCCATCGAGGGGCGGCAAGGCGCGCAATGGGTCGAATTTCCCGCCGTGACGCCTGATGCCCGCGAAAGCTGGTTCGAGATCCGCATCCGTCCGCTCACGGAAGAGGGCGGGGCGGTCTACGGCGTGCTGGCAGTGATGCGCTCCATCGACGAGCGCCGCAGCCTGCGCGAGCAGCTGTTCGCGGCGACTTACACCGACCCGCTGACCCAGCTGACCAATCGCGCCGCTTTCATCTCCATGCTCGAACACATGGTCGCGCAGGGGATGGAGGGGTGCCTGGCCATGTTCAGCATCGACTTCTTCCGCACGATCAACATGAAGCACGGCCAGACGACCGGGGACGAAGTGCTGCGCGTCTTCGCCGACCTGCTGCGCGAAATGCTGCGTTCGGACGACATCATCTCCCGGATCGGGTCGGAGCGCTTCGCCGTCCTGCTGCCGCGCACGAATACCGAACAGGCGCAGGCGATCTGCACCCGCGTGGTCACGACCCTGGCCGATTTGCGCCAGAAAGTGGGCGACAGCCGGCTGGCGATCACCACCAGCGGCAGCGTCGCGCGCATCGCCGACAGCATGGACAGCACCATCGAGCGCGCCGAACTGGCGCTGTTCTGCGCCAAGGCCAAGGGCCGCAATCGGCTGGAGATGGAAAAGCCCCGCCGCGTCTCCGCCTGAGGCTCAAGCGGAACCGAGCGTTCCGGGCCGGATCATTCCACCCGGTAGAAATCGATCACAACCTCTTCGGGATGGCGCACGCCGCGGGCGATGAACATCGTCTGCCGCAGCCAGGCGTGAGGCCCGTCGCGCACTTCGAAGCGCGGGGCGGTGCGGAAGTAGTAGCTGCCGGGATCGACCGGCTCCCCGCGCGCGATGCGCTCGCTCACATCGACGCTGGCCACCCGCACGCCCGCATTGCGCACGTCGATGATCGTCCCGTCGCTGGCCTGCAGCGCATAATGGGCATCGACCAGGGTGGAGCCGTCAGTGCCGATCGCCTGCCAGTCACCGCCGCCGGGCAGGACCACGCCTTCGAGATCCGGGCCGGAGACTGTGCCGCCGCTGATCGGCACGAAGCGGCGGCGGCGCCCTTCGACGATGCCGTGGTCGATCGGGTCGAGCAGTTCCACCCTTGCGGAAAAGGCATAGGCGAGGGTGGGTGCGGGGGCGGCAGGGCCAGTGCTCATGGCGCGCCTCCGGCCTTGATCCGGGCCTGCATGCCCTCCCAGTCGAACACCGGCGTGGCGGGGGTGTAGGTGCCGGTCAGCTTCAGCATGAGATACTTGCCCGCGCTCTTCAGGTATTCGTTGGAGCCGGCCATCGCCTGTTTCGCCGTATCAAGGGCCGGAGCTGCCGCCGCGCCGACATAAGTAAGGGCATTGATGGCATGGAGCCGCACCTGCCAGGGTCGATCTTCCGCGCAAAGGGCGATGAGCGCGGCCGCCGCTGTCTGGCTCGCGGCGGCCTGCGGCTCGCTCATGCGCGCCAGCGCCTCGCCCAGGGCGATGCGGACATGGGGCGATGTCTCCCGCGCCAGGGCAGCCAGCATCTCCGCCTCGGCCGGCGCGGCTTTCGAGCTGAGGATCAGCAGGCCCATGGCCGACCAGTAGCGCAGCACTTCGACCGGGCTCGTCAGCGAAGCGCGCAGCGAGGGCAGGCCCTCGATCCGGCCCATGGCGGCGGTGCGGGCGAGCGCCATGACCGTCTTGAGCGGATAGACGGCGGGATCGCGGCTTGCCTCCCATCCTTCGCCGACCATCGTCTCGGGCAGGAAGCCGTTGTCGTGGATCGCCAGCATGTGCGCGTCCAGCGCTTGGCTCAGCGTCTTGCGCAAGGCGCGGTGGGCAGGCTCTGCGGCGAGATTGTGCAGCTCCAGCGGATCCGCCTTGAGGTCGTAGAGTTCCTCGAAGACCTTGGGCTGGAAGAAACGCGCCTGGGCTTCGGTCAGCTTGCCGTCGAGATAGGCCTGCTCCCATTCTTGGTAGCCCTTGGCGAGCCATTCGAAGGCCTGGTGCTGGCCCAGCGGCCGGTGCGGCATGTAGTTGCGGATATAGCGCCAGCGGCCATCGGTGACGGTGCGCTGGAAGTCGATCCGCTCGTCCATGCGGTTGCGCATGCCGAAAGCGTACTTCTGCGGCGCGGCCTTGGGGCCGAGGAAGGCCTTCCCGGTCATCTGCGCGGGCTGCGCGGCCCCGGCCAGGGCCAGCACCGTGGGCGCAAGGTCGATGAAGCTGACCGGCGAGGCGATCTCGCTGCCCGGGCGGCCGGGCATCAGGTGCTGCCACTTCTCCGGGACATAGACCACCATCTCGCAGCGCAGGCCTTCGTCATAGCAGTAGCGCTTGGACCGGCCGAGGACGCCGCCATTGTCGGAATAGTGGAAGACGATGGTGTCCTCGCTCAGGCCGTCTGCCTCCAGCTCGGCAAGACGTTCGGCAAGCTCGCCGTCCATCTTTTCCATCAGGTTGTAGTAGCTGGCGAAGTCCTGGCGGATGCCGGGCGTGTCCGGCAGGAACGCCGGGACCTTGATCATGTCCGGCGTCACGCGGCCCTGGGTGGGCTTGAAGATCTTCGATTCGTGCGTGGTCTCGTAATTGAACACGGCCATGAACGGCTGGCTCTTGTCTTCGCGCGAGCGCCAGTGCGCGGCTTTGCCTTGTCCGTCCCAGATCGCCTGCGGATCCACGTCGCAATTGTAGTCGGTCTTGGCGCTGTTGGTGCAGAAATAGCCCGCGGCCCGCATCAGCTCGGGATATGTCCGGAATGCCTTCGGCAACTTGCCCACCGCGCGCATCTGGTTCGCCGGGGCGCAGCTTTCGGGATAGACCCCGGTGAGGATGCCGAAGCGCGACGGCGCGCAGACCGGGGCATTGGAATAGACGTTGCGGAACAGCAGGCCCCTGGCCGCCAGCCCGTCGATCGTGGGCGTATGGGCCAGCTTGTCGCCATAGGCGCCGACGTAGGGGTTGTTGTCCTCGCTGACGATCCACAGGATGTTGGGCCGCTGGACCGGCGCGGCGGCGCGGGCGGCGGTGCCCGTGGCCGCCAGCGTGGTGGCGCCGGCGATGGAGCCCAGGACGGCGCGGCGCGATACCACGGTCACTGGCCTGCGCTCCCGACCTGCTTCACCAATTCGTCCTTCAGCGGCGGGGTGTAGATCAGCGGCTTGCCTTCGGCCTGCGCCTTGAGCTTGGCCGGTCCATCGGGAAGGATCGGATCGAGCCGGTCGGTCGGATTCGGCTTGATGTACCACGATGCGGGGAAGTCCGCCGCGCGGCTGCCGTTCACGTCACGCCGCACCGCGCCGGTCGAGAGACGCGCGCCGTAGGGGATCATGTGCTTGCCGTCCCGGTTGGCGAGCTGGTCGTAGAGCGCGATGCGCAGTTCCTGCTTCTTCGCCGCCCACTTGGGATCGTCCACCAGGTTGTGCATTTCCTCAGGATCGCTCTTGAGGTCGTAGAGCTCGTCGGTGTCGTAGACGCCGTAGTACTGGATGTATTTCACCCGGTCCCGCTCGATGGCGAAAGTGCCCGGCGTCATGGGGAAGTTGTATTCCCAGTAGTATTCGTAAGTGAAGTCACCCGGCTTCCAGTCGCTCGGGGCCTGCTTGCCTGCCCAGAGGCCCCAGGCGCTCGTGCCTTCGAACTGCTGCGGGCGCTGGGCGCCTGCCACGTCGAGGAACGTCGGTGCGAAGTCGAGATTGCGGATGCGGCCGGGGTTGACCTTGTTGGCGGGCACGGTGCCCGGCTCCCACACCACCAGCGGCACGCGGATCGAGGCTTCGTAGGCGTTGCGCTTGTCGATCAGGCCATGCTCGCCGACCATGTAGCCGTTGTCGGAGGTGAACACGACCAGCGTGTCCTTCTCCAGGTGGTTCTTGCGCAGATAGTCCATGATCCGGCCGAGGCTGTCGTCGATCGCGGAGAGCGTGCCGTAGTAGTACTTGAGATATTCGGTCATCGGCACGTCGGCATTGTAGAAGAAGTCGATGCCGTGCCAGGAATTGCGCTGGTTCTGCACCCAGACCGGCTTGCCGGCGTTGTTCTCCGGCGTATTGGCGGCGCTGGCGGGCAGGGTGAACTTCGCCTTGTCGTACTGGTGGGCGTAGCGCGGCGGCGGCAGCGGGTCGGAATGGACGCCCTTGTGGCTGAGGTAGAGGAAGAAGGGCTTCTTCGGATCGCGCTCCTTCGTCAGCCAGTCCATCGCATAATTGGTCAGTTCGTCAGTGATGTAGCCCTTCTGGGGCACTTCCTTGCCGTCGACGTTGAGGTCGGGCGAGGAATGGGCGGTGGTCGCCTTGGCGGGCCAGTAATTGCCCTGGCCCATGAAGCTCACCCACTTGTCGAAACCGGGACGCGGCGCATCGGTGCTGCTGCCCATGTGCCACTTGCCGAAGAAGGCGGTGTCGTAGCCGGCCTGCTGGAGATAGCTGGGGAAATAGGTGAGCCCGGCTTCGGAACCGTCGTTGTTGTCGACGATACCGTGATTGCGCGCGGTCTGCCCGGTCAGGATCGTGGCGCGGCTGGGGCTGCAGAGCGAGGAAGTGACGACGGCGTTCGGAAAGTAGGTTCCCTCTTTCGCCATGCGGTCGATGTTCGGCGTCTTCAGCAGGCCGGGCTGGAGGAAGCCCATGCCGTCATAGCGCAAGTCGTCGACGAGGACGAAGATGATGTTGCGCGGGCGGGCTTCCTGCGTCGCGGGCGCGGCGGCAGGCGCCTTGGCCTGCGCGGCAAGCGGCGACAGTAGTACAAGTGCTGAAAGGGCTGGGGCGGCGAAGCAGGCGGCACCGGCAAGCGCGCGGGCGAGGAGAGCGGTTCTGGTCTTCATCGGGGTTCCTCGTCAGTAGACCCATTCGGTCTCGCGACCGTTGACGGTGGTCTTGCGGGTGAAGTGAAGTTTCCAGCGCGGATCGGGCAGGCCCGCGCGGAAACGCTCGATTTCGGCGGAGAGATCGGCCGCGCCTGCCGGGTCGGCGGCGGAGAGGTCGTTCATCTCGGCCGGGTCGCGGTTCAGGTCGTAGAGGTGGGAGGTCTTCCAGTCGTGCGAGACCCAGAGCTTGCGGGCGCCGCGCCGGGCGGCATAGACCGGCTCCTGCCCCCAGACGAGCAGACGGTCGGGATCGGGATGGCGGGCGGTTTCCACCAGGTCGCGTCCGTCCAGTTCGGCGGGCAGGGGGCTGCGGGGGGATGCCGCGTGAAGCACGGTGGCGGCGATGTCGACCGAGGAGACCGGGCTGTCGCTGATCCCCTGCGGCTTCAGACCCGAGGGCCAGGACAGCACGAAAGGCACGCGTACGCCGCCTTCGAGATAAGTGAACTTCCCCGAGCCCCAGGGATGGTCCGGGTTGCAGAAGCCGAAGCGGGTCGGGCAGCCGTTGTCGGAGAGAAACACGACTATGGTATTGTCGCGTAGCCCGCGTGATTCAAGACTGTCGAGAATACGGCCGATACCATCGTCCATCGCCGCGATCATGGCGATGTAGGTGCGGCGCACCGGATCCTTCACTTGCGGGAAGCGATCGTAATAGGCCTGTGGAACCTGCAACGGCCAATGCGGCGCGTTATAGGCGACATAGGTGAAGAAGGGGTTCTCCCGGTCCCCGGCGGAACGGTCGATGAAGTCCACGGCCCGGTCGGTGATCTGGTCGGTCAGGTAGCGGGTGAAATCGTCGGCAGGCCTGGCCTCCGGGCCTTCGACCATGGCGTGATTGCCGGTGCGCGGGGTGATCGGGTACTTGTCCGCCTTGGTGGGCGTGGTGACGATGCCCGGCGTCTTCGGATCGACGTAGTTGGTTTCGCCCGCGATGAAGCCGAAGAATTCGTCGAAGCCGCGTTCGGTGGGATAGAACTGTCGCTCCGCGCCCTGGTGCCACTTGCCGAAGGCGGCCGTGCGGTAGCCCAGCGGCTTCAGGCGCTCTGCCAGGGTCTTCTGGTCGACGGGCAATCCCGCGCCTTCGTCGCCTTCGTCGTTGATGTTGTAAGTGAAGCCGAAGCGCTGTGGCATTCGTCCGGTCAGCAGCCCCGCGCGGCTGACCGCGCAGACCGAGGCGGTGACATAGCCGCTGGAGAAGGCCACGCCGGTCTTCGCGATCCGGTCTATGTTCGGCGTCGGCACGTCGGCGCGGCCGTACGTGGAGACATCCGCCCAGTCGAGATCGTCGGCCAGGATGACGACGACGTTGGGGCGTCCGGCGGCAGGTCGTTGCGCCGAGGCAGTGTGGGTCGGCACGGCGTTCCTCGTGCAGCCGGACAGGCCGAGCAGGCATGTGCCTGCCAGCATTGCGGAAACGAGCGTGCGGTGCATCATTCTTCTCCTCCCGGTGTCCTGCCGCAGCCGGCGACGGTGGCGGGCTGGCCGGGATCGACGGATGGCTGGCCTTCGCACCAGGGGTAGCGCGTGGGATCGAGCGGGCCGTCGTGGGTATCGGCCAGAACCTTGCGTAGGGCCGCGTAATGACGCGCGGCCTCGCCCTTGCGCTGGGCGGCGGGCACTTCGGTCTCGACGCCGGAAACCGGGTCCATCGCCACGAAGCGACCGTCTCCGTAAAGCTTCCACCGGGCGTCGAAAGCGAAGCGCTCCGGCTTGAACAGCCACATCGGCGCATAGTGCATGAAGATCGCACTGCGCGCGGCGCTCGCCTTGCCTGCGATGACCGGCCACTGGCTCACGCCGTCGACCTTGCCAGCAAGGGCGGGCTGTCCGGTCATGTCGGCGAAAGTGGGCAGCAGGTCTGTGAAATCGACCAGCGCCTCGCTCGCCTTGCCCTTGGGAATGCCCGGACCCCAGGCGATGAAGGGGACGTGGGTACCATTGATGGTGGTCGCCCCCTTGCCGCCGCGAACCGCATGACCATCGCGCATGGAGGTGATCTGGCGGTTGGTGCCGTTGTCTCCAGTGAAGATGACGATAGTGTTCCGGTCCAGCCCCTCCGCCTTGAGGCGCGCCATCAGGTCTCCCACCAGCCGGTCCATGTAGGACACCATGCCGTTGAAACGGTCGGCAGCCCCTTCGGCGGTCATCGAATCCGGGGTCTGCACCCAGGGATTGTGGACCAGGACCATCGGGTAATAGAGGAAGAACGGCTTGTCCTTGTGGCGCGAGATGAAGTCCAGTGCCTTCCTGCTATCGAAATCGGGACCGAAGCCTTCCTCGCTGATCTTCGGCGTGCCGTTGGCGGCGCGGGTCGGCCCCCAGTAGCGCGAGCCTTTGGGCGTCAGCGCCTGGAGCTGCCACAAGTAGCTTTCGTCGAACCCGGCGGCCTCGGGCGTGATGCCGGTGCGGCCGTCGAAGCCGTTGCCCATGAGCTGCCATTTGCCGACGATGCCGGTGACGTAGCCCGCCTCCTTCATGACATTGCCGAAGGTGCGCTGGCCGGGGGCGAGGTAGGAGAAGGCCTCGTAATTGCGCCAGTTCTCCTGCCCGGTCATCAGCCGCACGCGCGAGGGTGAGCAGAGCGGCATGGCGTGGGCGTTGTCGAAACGGGTGCCTTCGGCGGCGAGCCGGTCGACATGGGGCGTGTGGTATTCGCCGCCATAGGCATTGATGCCTTCCACGCCGAAGTCGTCGGCCAGGATCAGGATGATGTTGGGCGGGCCGGACGTGCGCGCAGCCGGAGCGGGGGCGCTGGCAGGAGCCGCAGCCAGTACGGCGGGCCGGGCGAGCGCGGGCGGGATCCCGCCGATCATGGTGCTCAGGGCGAGCGCGGCGAGTGCCGGGGCAAACCGCGCCTTCACTTTGGTTCCTCCCCGGCGGGGGCAGCCGTGCGGTCGCCGCTGCCGTCGAACATCTCGCGGTAGCGGAAGGGCTTGGGCGCCTCGGCCAGCGGCGGATCGGAATATTTGCGCGCCTCCGACCACCAGAGCGCCTGGAGTTCCTTGAGCTTGGCGGGCATTGCGGCGGCCAGGTCGTGGTTTTCCGCCGGGTCCGCTTCGGTATCGAAGAGCTGCCAGACGTCCTTGGCGAAATCGCCGTCGCGCGGGTGGACCGCCAGGGCCCGCCACTTGCCCTGGGTGATGGCCCGGTTGCCGCGCAGTTCGAAATACTGGACGGTGCGGGCGGCAGGCGCGGATGCATTGGCGATCGTCGGCAGGATCGACTTGCCCGCCACCGCGATTTCCGCGCGCCCCGCGACCGCCCTGGGGAAGGCGGTACCGGCCGCAGCGGCCAGGGTGGGGGCGATGTCCACTGCGTCTACGTACTGGCTGCGGACCTGCCCGCCGTCGTGAATGCGGCCGGGCCAGCTCACCACCATCGGCGTGCGCACGCCGCCGAGCTGCGGCCAGATCTTGTAGCGCTTGTACGGGGTGGAACCGAGGTAGGCCCAGGGGCGCTGGTATTCGCTTTGCGTCTTGTCCGTGCCGAGTTCGTCGAGGCGGGCCAGCATCTGTTCGGGGGTCAGGGTATTGGGCCGGTACATCCGGTCGAACGAACCCTTCTGCCCGGCTTCCGACGCCGCGCCATTGTCCGAGACCAGGATGATGAGCGTATTGTCGAACTGCCCGGTGTCCTTGAGGTGCTGGACCAGCCGCCCGATCTGCTCGTCGGTATGGGTGATGAAGCCGGCGTAAGTGGCCATGAAGCGGGCGAAGACGGTCTTTTCGGCAGGCGTCAGGTCCGCCCAGGCGCGGTCGCCGTCGGCGCGGGGGGACAGTTCCGCCTGGGGCGGCATGATGCCCATCAGCTTCTGGCGCGCCAGACGGCCGTGCCGCAGGGCGTCCCAGCCCTTTTCATAGATCCCGGCGTAAGCGTCTATATAAGCCTTGGGCACCTGGATCGGCGCATGGGCGGCGCCGAAGGCGAGGTAGACGAATTGCGGCTGCGCCGGGTTCGCAGAGAGCGCCTTGATCGCGTGGTCGGTGATGTCGACCGAGAAGTGGTAGCCGGGCCGGTCGGGCTTGGGGAGCGTGCGGTTCCCCTCAATCAGGTCCGGGTGGTACTGGTCGGACCAGCCCAGGAAGAAGCCGTAGAAATCGTCGAAGCCGCGCTGGAGCGGCCACGAGCCGTTATGTCCGGGCGATCCGTCCTCGTCCTCGGGGGCGAGGTGCCACTTGCCGTAGCCATGGGTGGCGTAGCCGGCGCGGTGGAGAACCTGGGCGATGGTGCTGGCGTTCTGCGGCAACTCGCCCCGGTCGCGCGTCATGTCCGCGGGGTTGAGCACTTTGGCGGGCAGGTCGGCCATGCGCACGGTCTGCGGGTTGCGCCCGGTCAGCAGTGCGGCGCGGGTGGGGGAGCAGACCGCCTTGGTGTCGAAGTGGTTGTAGCGCAGCCCGCCAGCGGCGAGGGCATCGATGTTGGGTGTGCGGATTTCCGAACCGAAGGCGCCGATGTCCGAGAAGCCCGTATCGTCCAGCACGATCAGCACGATATTGGGGCGCGTCTGGGCCGAAGTCGGGGCCGGAGCGGCTGCGGATGCCGGTGCCTTGGCAAGACCCGGCTGCGACGCGAGCGATCCGGCGACGATCAGGGCGGCGGTACAGGCCAGGCGAGTCATGCGATTCAGCTTCGACATTGGGTTCCTCATCCTGTTGTTCCGGTGCGTCCGGTCGCCCGGCGTCCTATGCGTGAAAGCAGTCTCAGGCCCTGGCGGCAATCGCGTCGGCAAGCGGGTCGGCTGTAGGGGCGGCGATGGCGCGGCCGTAGCCCCTCAGGCCCAGCAGCAGGGCCGCCACCGACAGGGGCGAAGCCACGGCGCAGACGATGGTGATGGCGTTGGGCAGGGCGGCGGGATCGCCGTACCAATAGTCGGTGACCAGCGCGATCGCGAAGGGGCCGCCGGCGGCGCCGATCAGGTTCACCATCAGCATGTAACCCGCCGATATCGACGCGCGCATCCGGTTCGGGGTGATCTCCTGAAGCGCGGCCAGGCCGCCGCCGAAATTGAACCCGGCCAGGAAGTTCATCGCGCCGATCAGCGCCAGCGAGAGCGACGCATTGGCCGCCTGCGGGAAAAGCGTGGTGACCGGGATCAGCGCCACGAAGCCGAACAGGGCGACCAGCAGGTTGGCGCGCTCGAACCCGCGGCGGCGCAGGGCGGCTGCGGCGAATCCGCCTGCCAGCGTGCCGCTGACGCCGCAGACTGCGGTAATGAGGCCGTAGATGCCGCCGATCTCTGCAGTCGTCAGCCCGTATTTGCGTTCGAGGAAAGCGGGGATCCAGGCACCGGTGGCGTTGCCCACCAGGATCATCAGGGCAAAGCCGCAGCTTATGCCGAGGTAGGCCTGCCAATGGCGCACGACATGGGCGGCCAGTTCGGAGAAGGGCGGGCTTGCCGCAGCGGCGGTGCCGTTGAGGCCCATGCGGACGGGCTCGCGCACCAGCAGCATGGCGCCGGAAAGCACGATGCCGGGAATGCCGAGCATCAGGAACACCAGGTGCCAGCCCTTCACCGCGCCGATCACCGGCAGCAGGACCACGCTGCCCGGCGGCACGACGCTGGCCAGGAAACCGCCCAGAATGAGGGCAGCGGCGCCGCCGACGTAGATACCCATCTGATAGACACCCATGGCCGCGGCGAGGCGCTCCTTGGGGAAATAGTCGGCCAGGATCGAATAGGCAGCGGGGCTGAGCCCGCCTTCACCGGCACCCACGCCGATCCGGGCCACGAACAGCGTTCCGAAACTACGCGCAAAGCCGCAGAGGGCGGTGGCGATGCTCCAGATGAACACGGCGCCCGCCACGATGTTGCGGCGGTTTGCCCGGTCCGCCAGCCGCGCGACGGGAATCCCGACCAGCACGTAGAACATCGTGAAGCTGAGGCCGTAGAGCAGGCTCATCGCCGTGTCGGAGGCCTGGAGGTCTTCCTTGATCGGCTGGACGAGGAGGGCGAGCGCCTGGCGGTCCACGAAGGCCAGCGTGTTCGCCGCTGCCAGCATCCCGGCAGCGAACCACGCCCGTTTCGGCGAAGGCCACTGGCGGCCGTCGCTTTCGCACTGTTCCCTCACGATCCCCTCCACTTGGTATGGCCCGTCTTTCTCAGCGGCCGATATTTAACGCTAAAACAGCAAGTGTGTCCGAAGATGTCAACAGGGTAATTGCGCAGCTCCCTAATGAAGGCCGGGCTGGCTGTTGCACGAAGGACACGCCCCGCTGCTCGTCGTATCCGTCGCCGGACAGCAATGCACGGAAACGCGCCGCTTTCGCGCCAGCCACAGAGAAAAGCCGATATTAGCGGTAAAATAAATCGTTGACACCGGCCGGGCGGTTGGAGTTTAGCGTTACATGGATCAGGTGATTCGAACCCGGCGCGAATGTCCAGAAGTCCTGGGCAGCAAAGATGCCGGGAACCCAAGTGGAGGGGAAAAGCATGTCTCTGAAGACCATTTTTGGTGCGTCTACCGTTTCCGTCACCGCGCTCGGCGCCGCCATCATGTGGGCCGCACCCGCCATGGCGCAGGATGTCGCCGCGCCTGACGGCACCATGCCCGGCGATATCGTCGTTACCGCGCAGAAGCGCGCCGAGCGCCTCCAGGACGTGCCGCTGGCCGTCACTGCGGTGAGCGCCGACATGCTGGCTGCGCGCCAGATCAACGACACCACCTCGCTGGTCACCGCCATTCCCTCGCTCTCGTTCCAGCAGGGCGCCAACCCCACCAACACCAGCTTCCGCATCCGCGGCATCGGCACGGCCCTGTTCGGGCAGGGCGTCGAATCCTCGGTCTCGGTGGTTGTCGACGGCGTCGTCGCCGTGCGCTCGGCCCAGGGCTTCTCGGAACTCGCCGACATCGAGCGCATCGAAGTGCTCCGCGGCCCGCAGGGCACGCTGTTCGGCAAGAACGCATCCGCCGGCGTCATCAGCGTGACCACTGCGCGCCCGTCCGACACGTTCGAGGGCAAGGGCGAAATCACCATTGCCGAGCATAACGAATATCGCGCGCGCGGCACCGTGTCCGGCCCCATCACCGACACCCTGCGCGCCCGCGTCTCCGGCTTCTACAGCGACGTCCAGGGCGTGACGCGCAACATCGGCACTGACAAGTGGGTCAACGGCTCCAAGAGCTGGGGCGTGCGCGGCAAGCTGGAATGGGAAGCCACGCCCAACCTCACCTTCCTGCTCGCCGGCGAATACAAGAAGACCGACGCGGATTGCTGCGCCTCGACGCTGATCTCCATCGTCAACCCGGTGCTGCAGCAGGTCGTCGGCCCGATCGACGCCAGCCGCAAGAACCGCACGATCAACGAAGACACCGACACTTACGCCAACAGCAAGTCGCAGACCTATTCGCTGCAGGCCGACTGGGACCTCGGCGCCGCGTCGATCACCTCGATCACGGCCTACCAGAAGTACGATCTGGAAGTGAACCAGCCGATCGACCGCATCAACGCCACTTCGCCGCTCTATCTGGGTACGGCCGCTTTCGCGCCCTATACCTTCTGGAACCAGAACCACGGCATCGTCGACCTGAGCGCCTGGTCGCAGGAACTGCGCATCGCCAATAACGGCAAGTCGGACCTCAATTACGTCGTCGGTGCGTTCTACATGCACAGCGACATCCTGCGTCCCTTCGACCGCCGCCGTGCCCGCTGCACCGCCGGCATCGTCGGCCAGCCTTGCGCCACCACCAATATCGTGTGGCAGTCCGCCGAGAGCCGCATCCGCCTGAAGCAGGACAGCATCGCCGCCTTCGGCCAGGCCGACTATCTCATCGTCGGCGGGCTTCGCGCCATCGGCGGCATCCGCGTCCAGTACGAAAAGGGCACCAATAGCGGCACCCGCACCGCCCCGATCGTCGCCGGAGACATGGTGTTCCCGGGCAATGCCAGCACCAGCGGCAGCTTCTCGGCCCACGACACCGCCGTTACCGGCAAGGCCGGTTTGCAGTACGAGTTCAGCCGCAATGCGCAGGTCTATGCGACCTATACCCGCGGCTACAAGGGCTTGGGCTACGAGATGGAAATCTCGGCCAACCTCGCCAACCAGTCCGCGATCCAGCCCGAGCACGTCAACGCCTATGAAATCGGCTTCAAGGGCAGCACGTCCGACCGTACGCTGACGTTCTCGGCCGCGCTGTTCCAGGCGGACTATTCGAACCTGCAGGTCCAGGCCAACCGTTCCGACCCGACCACCGGCGTCATCCAGTTCGTGACCACCAATGCCGGTTCGTCGCGCAGCCGCGGCTTCGAAATCGAAGCGACGATGCGTCCCTCGGACTCGTTCTCGGTCAATGCCGGCGTCACGTACGCGCAGTCGCGCATCAATATCGACGGCCTGAACTGCCCGCTGCAGCTGCAGGCTGCCGCACCGGTGATGACCGGCACGCCGATCAACGTGTGCTACCGCACCGCCCCCGGCGCGACCCCGCAGCAGAACCTGCGCGATCGTCCGCTCCAGGCGAGCCCCGACTGGCGCATCACCCTGTCGCCGCGCTACGACTACGAAGGCGACAAGTTCAGCGCCTTCGCACAACTGGGCGTGAACTTCACCAGCGCGCAGTACTTCACCTCGGAACTCGATCCGCTGACGCGCCAGCCGTCCTACACGCTGGTCGACGCCACGGTCGGCGTTGCCACGCCGGACAAGCGCTACAGCATTTCGGTCTTCGTGAAGAACCTGTTCGACACCAACTACCTGACCAGCATCGGCCACAACTCGCTGATGTCCACCACGGCCAACCCCTACGATCTGGTCGGCACCTACAACAAGGACTCCAGCCGCTACTTCGGTGCGACCTTCGGCGCCCGTTTCTGAGACCCACCTTGGGCCGGGCGCCAGCGCCCGGCCGCTTCTTGAAGGATCGCGCCTTGGATCGACGCAAATTCCTGGCCTCCAGCGCCGCCGCCGCGGCAGCCTGTTCGGCGCCGGCCGCCATGGCCGCGGGGAAGCGCCGCCCGCGCAACGTCGTCGTGATCCTCTGCGACGATCTCGGCTACGGCGATCTTGGCATGACCGGCGCCCGCGGCATCGCCACGCCGAACATCGACGCCATGGCCCGCGAAGGGCTGACCTTCTCCGAATTCTATGCCGCCGCCAATTTGTGCACGCCCTCGCGGGCGGGCCTGCTCACCGGACGCTATCCCGTGCGGACCGGCCTTGGCGACAAGGTCATCCTCTACAACGACGACCGCGTCCTGCCGAAATCCGAAGTGACCATAGCCGAGGCGCTCAAGCCCGCCGGCTATGCGACCGGCCTGTTCGGCAAGTGGCACCTCGGCCATCGCGGACCGGACTGGCTGCCCACGCACCACGGCTTCGACCGCTTCGTGGGCATCCCCTATAGCCACGACATGAGCCCTCTGGTGCTGGTGCACGCCGAGGCCGGGCGCGAGGCCGTGCAGGCGCCTGTCGAGATCACGCCGCTTCAGCAGATCTTCTGCGAGGAGGCCGAGAAATTCATCACCGAGAACGCCGCAAGGCCGTTCTTCGTGGAACTGGCGCTCAGCGCGCCGCACTTGCCCTGCCGTCCGCCCGCGCCCTTCGCGGGCCGCTCGAACGCGGGAGCTTACGGCGATTCCGTGGAGGAAGTGGACGACAAGGTCGGCCGCATCCTTGCCCTGCTGCGCAAGCTGAAGATCGACCGCGAGACGCTGGTGCTGTTCACCTCCGACAATGGACCCTGGTACGAAGGGTCGAGCGGCCCCCTGCGCCAGCGCAAGGGCGGCGGCGGCTACGACGGTGCCAGCAAGGTGCCGCTGATCGCCTGGTGCCCAAGTTCGATCTCCGCTTCCGGCCACAGCGATGCGATCGCCATGGCCATCGACTTTCTCCCCACCTGCTGCGCGCTCGCCGGCGTCGCCCTCCCCGACGCGGAACTGGACGGAAAGGACATTTCCTCCGTCCTGTTCGGCGGCGCGCAGCAGTCTCCCCATGAGGAACTTGTCCTGTTCAACAATGAAGACCCGGTGGCGATCCGCACGCAGCGCTGGAAATACGTCTCCGGCGACTACTTCCTGGCCGGCTTCCGGCCCACCGATCCCAAGTACCCGCAGCTCTACGACCTGAACGCAGACCCCGCCGAGAACTACAGCGTGGCCGACCGCCACCCGGATGTCCTTGCCGACATGCGCGGCCGTCTTGCTGCCGCCCGCACCCGCTTCGCGCCGTTCAAGCGCGGCCCGGTGGCCGTGACTTCGGGAACTTTCCATGACTGATATTGCCCCCGCTTCCCTCGACACCGTCGATCCCCTCGCCATCGATGCCAAGGCCCAGGCCTGGGTGGAGCGCACCCGCGACGCGATGAGCACCGAGGAGAAGATCGGCCAGCTCTTCGTCTTCTCCACCTCGCAGGACAGCCGCGAGGAACTGGCGCCGCTGCTTGCGCTGAAGCCCGGCGGCATCAACCGCTTCCCCCGGCGCGACCTTGCCGCCTTCCGTGAGGCGACGATGTTCACGGTCGAAAGCGCCAGCGTGCCGCCGATCTTCACCGGCGACATCGAGGGCGGCACTATCAGCTATCCCTTCGCCACTGCCGTGCCCAATATCATGGGGCTGGCCGCCTGCGACGATCTGGCCACGACCGAGGCGGTCGCCCGCCTCGTCGCGCGCGAGAGCAGGGTGCTGGGCTACGACTGGTCGTTCGGCCCGGTGGTGGACATCAACGAGGCGTTCCGCAGCGCAATCGTGGGCACCCGTTCCTTCGGCTCCGACCCTCAAAGGGTGCTGGCGCAAGCCGGCGCCTATGCCCGCGTCCTTCAGGAAGAGGGCGTGGCCGCCTGCCTCAAGCACTGGCCGGGCGACGGTTTCGATGAGCGCGACCAGCACCTCGTCACCAGCGTCAACCCGCTCTCGGTGGAGGAATGGCATGCGCTCTACGGCCGCATCTACGGAACGCTGATCCGGGCCGGGGTCATGACGGTGATGTCCGCGCATATCGCCTTCCCCGCCTATATCCGTTCGCGCCTGCCCGATGCCGGCAGGGAAGCCTTCCAGCCTGCGACCGTCTCGCGCCTGCTCAACCAGGACCTGCTGCGCGGGGAACTGGGCTTCAAGGGCCTCATCATCTCCGACGCCACCGGCATGGGCGGGCTCACGGGCTGGATGGAGCGCGCCGAGACGGTGCCCACCGTGATCGAGAACGGCTGCGACATCTTCCTGTTCAGCCGCGCGCCCGAGCGGGACTACGGCTTCATGCTGGACGGTCTGCGCAAGGGCCTGCTGTCGGAAGCGCGGCTGGAGGAGGCGGTCACGCGCATCCTCACGCTCAAGGCGAAGCTGGGGCTGCACTTGCGCGAGCCTTCGGAGCGGCTCATGCCGCTGGCCGAGATGCAGGCGGCGCTTCAGGCCCCCGCAGACCTTGAAACGGCCCGCGCCGCGGCGGGGCAGAGCGTCACTCTGGTCAAGGACGTGCAGGACCTCCTGCCGCTCGATCCCGTGAAGCACCGCCGGGTCGTGGTGATCGAGGAGGAGGGCTTCAGCTTCTGGGACGGCTCGCTCGATCGCGGCTATGGCCCTGTGTTTGCCGAGCTGGAACAGCGCGGTTTCGAGGTGCGCAGGTTCGATCCCGAGATGATGCCCTCGCGTGAGGACACCGACCTCGTCCTCTATCTGGTCGGGCAGGAAGCGACGCCCAGCGCCTCGCGCATCTTCCTCGATTTCGCGAAGCTGCACGGCAACAACCGCAAGGCGATGACGCAGTATTCGCGCGAAATCCCGACGCTGATGGTCTCCTTCGGCCAGCCCTATTACCTGTTCGATGCGCCGCACATGCAGACATGCGTGAACGCCTATAGCGCGATCGAGCCGGTGCAGCGCGAAACGGTCCGCCGCCTGACCGGCGAGGCACCGTTCACCGGCGTCAGCCCGGTCGATCCGTTCTGCGGCCTCGAACAGCTCAAGTGGTGAGGGCGGTATGAGCCAAGGCGAGATGACCCAAGGCGCCAACGACCAGCGTTCGCAGCTTGAAGCGCTCTACGCCGCGATGGCGCCGCAGGGCCTCCAGCCCTTGTGGGAGAGCCTTCATGCACTGGTCCTGACGGAACCCCGCTCGCCCGCCAGGCCCTGGTGCTGGGACTATGCGGAGACCCGCAGCTTCCTGATGCGGGCCGGCGACATCATCAGCGCCGAGCAGGCCGAGCGCCGGGTGCTGATCATGGAGAACCCCGGCCTGGCGGGCCAGGCGGCGATCACACCCAGCCTCTATGCCGGACTTCAGCTGATCCTGCCGGGCGAAGTGGCGCCCTGCCACCGCCATGCGCAGAACGCGCTGCGCTTCGTCATGGAAGGCAGCGGTGCCTTCACCGCGCTCGACGGCGAGAAAGCGGTGATGGAGCAGTTCGACCTGGTGCTGACGCCGGCCTACCAGTGGCACGATCACGGCAATGACGGCGATGCGCCGATGATCTGGCTCGACGGCCTGGACATCCCGACCGTGCGCCTGTTCGATGCCAGCTTTGCCGAGCGCCTCGGCTCTGCGGCCCATCCCGAGACGGCCACACCGGGCGACACTCTGGCGCGCTACGGCCACAACATGCGCCCGATGCGCGGCAGCGCGGCAGACCGGCGACCGGCAGGACGGCCGCTGTTCCACTATCCTTATGCCGACTGGCGCCCCGCGCTCCAGTCGCTGGCGACCGGGGGCGAGATCGACCCGCACTTCGGCCACGCGCTGGAATTCACCAATCCCGCCGACGGCGGCCCGGTGCTCTCCACCATCTCCGCCCATGTCCGGCTGCTGCCCGCAGGCTTCGAGAGCCGCACCCGCCAGGCGACGGACGGCACCGTCTTCGTCGTCTGCGAAGGTACGGGCGAACTGCGGCTGGGCGAGGAAACCATCGCCCTGAAGCCCAGGGACGTGGTGGTGGTGCCCTCCTGGGTGCCGCACCGCTTCCTCGCCGCGACCGAGCTGGTCCTGTTCGCCTATTCCGACAAGGCTTCGCAAGTGAAGCTCGATCTCTACCGGGAGTTCAACCATTGACTTATCTGTTCGACCCGCTGCCGCCCGTCCTTGCGAAGACCAGCGACGGTCACGACTATCCGGTCCGCCGGGTGTTCTGCATCGGCCGCAACTATGCCGACCATGCCAAGGAAATGGGCGTCGAGGTTGACCGCGAGGCGCCGTTCTACTTCACCAAGTGGGCGGAGACCGTGATCCCCAGCGGGTCGGTCATGGCCTACCCGCCGTCGACGGCGAACTTCCATTACGAGGCCGAACTGGTCGTCGCCATCGGCAAGGGCGGGCGCAGCATCGCCGCGGCCGACGCCCTGGACCACGTCTACGGCTATGCCACCGGGCTCGACATGACGCGCCGTGACCTCCAGCTGGAAGCGCGGGCCAAGGGCCGCCCCTGGGATGCCGGCAAGAACGTGGAGGAATCCTCTCCGCTCGGCCTGATCCATCCCATCGCCGAAACCGGCCCGCTGAACGAAGGCGCGATCCGCCTGACGGTGAACGGCGAAGTCAGGCAGGAGGCAGACCTTGCCGAGTTGATCCACCCGGTTGCGGATCTCATCGCCTTCCTCTCGAACGCCTACCGCCTGGAGCCGGGCGACCTCATCTACACCGGCACGCCCGCCGGCGTGGGCGCAGTGGTGCCGGGCGACGAAATCGTCATTTCGGTGGCCGGCCTCAGCGATACCGTGGTGAAGGTGGGGCCGCCGGCCGGTGCCTGACCCGCTGGTCCTCCACACGTTCTGGCGGTCGTCCTCTTCGTGGCGCGTGCGCATCGCGCTCGCTCTCAAGGGGCTGGACTGGAGCGGGCGCACCTATCGGCTGCGCGCGGGCGAACAGCGCGCGCCGGAATACCTCCAGCTCAACCCACAGGGCCTCGTACCCAGCCTGGAAGTCGGTGGTGCGGTGCTGACGCAGAGTCTCGCCATCTGCGAGTATCTCGACGAGATCCGGCCCGATCCGGCGCTGCTTCCGGCAGATCCGCTGGAACGCGCGAAAGTCCGCGCCGCGGCCCAACTGATCGCCTGCGAAGTGCATCCCCTCCAGAACCTCAAGGTGCTCGACATGCTGCGCGCGCGCGGTCTGGACGAGGAATCCGTGACCGGGTGGGCGCGCGAAGTGATCGAGACCGGGCTGGAAGCCTTCTCCGCGACGATTGCGGCGAACGAAGGCCCTTATTGCTTCGGCGCGCAAGTCACGCTGGCCGACATCTGCCTCGTGCCGCAGCTCGGCAATGCGCGGCGCTTCGGCGCGCGGTTCGACTTTCCGAGGATTGCGGAAGTGGAAGCTGCCTGCAACGCCCTGCCGGCATTTCAGGTTGCCGTCCCGTCCCGTCAGCCGGACGCGGAGTAGTATCGATACCTTAGGGCGACCGCTCGACCTCCTCCTCCCGAGCCGGTTGCCCATGCGGCGGTGGACGCAAGTCCGCCGCCGCCTTTTTATCTGTCCTGCCGCTTATCCGTCTTTGGGAGGCACGCCGACCGAATTGCGCTCGATCACGGTGAAGTCCACGTAGCTGGCCTCCACCGCGGCGCTTTTCCCGCCTTCTTCGCGCAAGATGCTGACGAGGCGCTCGGTGGCCCTTTCGGCGATGAGCGCCAGCGGCTGGCGCACGGTCGTCAGCGCAGGCCAGATCTTCACGGCGATCGGCGTATCGTCGAAGCCGATGATCGAGACGTCGCCGGGCACGGACAGGTTGTTGCGCAAGGCCACGTTGACGAAGGCCGCGGCCATATCGTCGTTACCGGCGATCACCGCCGTCACGCGGCGGTCGTCTATGAGCACGCGCTGTGCCAGATCGAGCCCGGCATCGAAGGTCGGGCGCGCCTCCCAGACCAGGCTCATGTCGGGAATGACGCTCTGTTCGCCCAGCGCGCGCAAATAGCCGCGCAGTCGCGAAACCGCCACCAGCGCGCCGGGCAGGGTGACGAAGCCGATCCGGCGGTGGCCCTTTTCCAGCAGGATCCGCGTCACTTCGTAAGCGGCCTGTTCGTCATCGATCCGCACGCAGTCCATGTTACGGAGATCGCCGCCGGGCGCCAGGGCGATCATCGCGGTATCGTGACGCTCCGGAATGCCCGCGGCGCTGACCATTTCGCAGAGCGGCGGCGGCAGCAGCAGCCCGTCCAGCCCGGTCTTCAGGAAAGCCTCCACGCCGCCGACCGGATCGGCCAGGTCGTAGGAGTTGATGATGAGCTGCGCGCCCAGGCGCGAGGCGGCCTTGAGCGAGCCGACCAGAATCGCGCTGAGCAGGGCGCTTTCGGTATCGCTGTGGACCAGCCCGATCCGCAGGGTGGCGGCGCTGGCCAGGGCCCGCGCGGCGCTGTTGGGCGTGTAGTTGAGCGCCTTCACGGCCTTGAGCACGGCATCGCGGGTGTCGGCATGGACGACCGGCCGGTTGTTCAGCACGTTGGAGACGGTCATCGTCGATACGCCTGCCAGCTCGGCCACTTCGGCAATCGTGGGGCCGCCGCCGCCGCGCCGTCGTTTTCGAGGGGTCGTACCGCTTGTCATAATCGCCCCTGTCATAGGTTCCGGCCGCAATTTGGCAAGGATGTGCCCGGCCGATGCGATTTGGTTCGAATTGACCAACAACTGCGTTGACAATCCCGGGAATACGGCTAGTTGTAGCGCTAAATATTCGCTTGTCCATTGCCTTTCGGGTCGCACCAGAAAGGCGCCGCACGAACGGCGCCGGGCAAGACAAGAATACAGGGATGGGGACTATGCTGCAGACCGCGAAGGATGCCGCGCTGAAGATGGCGCCGGAGATGACGGTTCCCGATCCGGTTTTTGATCCGGTTCCCGATCCTGATGGTGGCAGCTGGCCCCCCGCGCGCGAAGCCTGGACGGCGGCGATCCTGCTCATGCTGGCCTATACCCTGGCCTTCGTTGATCGCCAGGCGCTGGCGCTGCTCGTGCAGCCGATCAAGGAAGACCTCGGCGCCTCCGACACGGCGATGAGCCTGCTCTACGGGTTGAGCTTCACCCTGTTCTACGTGATCGTCGGTATCCCGGTGGCCTGGCTGGCAGACCGGTCCAACCGCCGCAACATCATCGTCGTGTCGATCTTCGTCTGGAGCCTCGCCACCGCGGCCTGCGGCATGACCCGCAGCTACGGCGGCCTCTTCGCCGCGCGCGTCGCGGTGGGCACCGGGGAGGGGGGACTGAGCCCTGCCGCCTACTCGATCCTGGCGGACTATTTCCCGAAGAACCGGCTGGCGCTGGCCATGGGCGTCTACAACATGGGCGTCTACCTCGGCGGGGCCGGTGCCCTGATCCTGGGCGGGCTGATCGCCGGGGCGGTGCCGCCGTCCTCGGAAATCGCCATACCGGTGCTGGGGACGATGAAAGGCTGGCACATCATCTTCCTGGCGCTCGGCATTCCCGGCGCGCTGCTGTCGCTGGCGATGCTGTTCGTGCGCGAACCCGTTCGCCGTGGCGGCGTGCCGAAACTCGCGGAGCCGGCCGGGCATGAGAATCCCGGACGGAAGGGAAGCGCAAGCGTGGCCCAGCTGTTCGGCCAGCTCTCCGCCCACGGACGCGCCTACTTCGGCATCATCGTCGGCTTCGCGCTCATGATCTTCGTGGGGAACGGCACCGGCGCGTGGATCCCGGCCTTCCTCGAACGCTCCTACGGCATGTCGATTTCGCAGATCGGCGCCTCCTATGGCTGGATGGTGTTCTTCTGCGGTACGAGCGGCGCGCTCTGCGGCGGCTTCGCCGGCTCCTGGCTGCAAAAGCGCGGAGTGGTGAACGGCAACCTCCTGGCCGCGGTGATCGGGTTCACCGCGCTCATTCCCCTGACGATCGGTTTCCCGCTCATGCCGACGGCCGGGCTCGCGCTGGCGGGTGTGGGCGGCATGAACTTCTTTGCCGGCTTCAACTTCGGCGGCGGACTGGCCACGCTCCAGTCGCTGACCCCCAACCGCATGCGCGCGCAAGTCTCGGTGATCTACATGCTGGCCATCAACCTGGTCGGCTCGACCCTGGGGCCGACTTCGGTGGCTCTGGTTACCGACATGGTCTTCGCCGATCCTTCGCGCCTGGGCCTGTCGATCTCCATCGTCTGCGCCGTGGCCTCGCCGCTGGCGCTGGCGGCGCTGCTGTTCGGCATGTCCGGCCTGCCGCGCCGGGAGCGCGCGGCATGAAGGGGCGGCGGACCAAGGGCCTGCTCGGCGGCCTAGTACTGGCGGCGCTCTGCTGCGGATCGGCGCAGGCGGCCGAATGGCGCGACCTGAACCACAACGGGCAGAAGGACCCTTACGAGGATCCCGAAGCCCCGATCGAGCGCCGCGTCGAGGACCTGCTCGGCCGGATGACGCTGGAGGAGAAGACCGGCACGCTGGCGCATGGCACGCTTCCGGGCGCCGGGCTGACGCCGGGGGCGGCGATCGGCATTTCCGCCGGCGGCTACGACATGGCCAAAGTCCGCGACCTGGTGGGCCGGGATCACATGTCCAGCTTCATCACCCGGCTGGACCTGCCCCCCGCCCAGTTCGCCGAGCAGAACAATGCCGTCCAGCGCGCGGCAGAGGAGAGCCGCCTCGGCATTCCGGCCACGATCAGCACCGATCCGCGCAACCATTTCCAGGCGGTTGTCGGCGCCAGCACACGCGGCAAGGGCTTTTCCGCCTGGCCGGAGACGCTCGGCTTCGCAGCGCTGCGCGACGAGGCGCTGGTGCGGCGCTTCGGCGCGGCGGCGGCGCGCGAATATCGCGCCGTGGGCATCCACATGGCGCTTTCCCCGCAGGCCGACATCGGCGTGGAGCCGCGCTGGCCGCGCATCACCGCCACCTTCGGGTCCGATCCGTCGCTCGTGTCGCGCATGGCCGGGGCTTATGTGGAAGGCTTCCAGGGCGGACGGGACGGGGTGACGCACAGCGGCGTCGCCACCATCGTCAAGCACTGGGTTGGCTATGGCGCCGCGACAGAGGGCTATGACGGGCACAATTACTATGGCCGCAACGTCACGCTCGACAACCGCGAACTGGCCGAGCACATCCGCGCCTTCGACGGCGCCCTAACCGCTCACAGCGCGGGCGTGATGCCCACTTACGTCGTGCTGCACGGCGTGACGCTGGACGGAAAGCCGGCCGAGCCGGTGGGGGCCGGTTTCAGCAAGCCGTTGCTGACCGGGCTGCTGCGCGGCGGCAAGGGGTTCGACGGGCTGATCGTCTCCGACTGGTCGATCACGCGCGATTGCCCGGAACGCTGCTCGGCGCCGAGCGCCGAGGCACCGCAGATGCCCGGCGCGATCGGCATGCCCTGGGGCGTGGAGGGGCTGACCGTGGTGCAGCGCTTCGCCAAGGGCATCGATGCCGGGCTCGACCAGTTCGGCGGCATCGACAGTCCCGATCCGATCACCCAGGCGGTGAAGCAGGGGCTGGTGAGCGAGGCGCGGATCGACGAATCCGTGCGCCGGGTGCTGCGCCTGAAGTTCGAACTCGGCCTGTTCGACCAGCCTTTCGTCGATCCCCGCCGCGCGGAGCAAGTGCTGGGCGATCCTGCCGTGAAGGCCGAGGCCGACGCTGCCCAGCGCGCCAGCCAGGTCCTGCTTCGGAACGAAGGCGGTATCCTGCCGCTGCGCCGCGGCGCGCGGGTCTGGCTGCAGGGCCTCGATCCCGAGGCGGCACGGGCGGCCGGGCTGGAAGTGGTGACGCGGCTGGAGGATGCCGATGCGGCCATCGTTCGCAGCGCGGCGCCGTTCGAGACGCTTCACCCTTATCACTTCTTCGGATCGCGCCAGCATGAAGGCAGGCTCGAATTTCGCGATACCGATCCGGATATGCAGGCGATCCGGACCGCGGCGTCCCGGGTTCCGGTCGTCGTCGCAATCGAGATGGACCGCCCCGCCGTGCTGACGGCGATGATCCCCCATACGCGGGCCATTCTCGCGACCTTCGGCGCCAGCGATGCCGCCGTCTCGGACGTTGTCGCCGGAAAAGCCCGGGCGCGCGGGCGCCTGCCCTTCGACTTGCCCCGCTTTCCGGTCACCACCGCAAGCAGGACCGCGGGGGACAAGCCCCTCTATCCGCGCGGGAGCGGCCTCGGCGCGGCGCCTGGGGACTGACCACCGCCTTTCCATTCGCGCCGCAGGGCAATAGGCTGGGGTCATGCCTCAGTTCCAGAACCGTGATTTCGCCGCCTTCCTGTTCGACATGGACGGCACCATGATCGATTCATCGCGGGTCGTCGAACGGGTCTGGACCGCGTGGGCCCAGCGGCACGGCATCGATCCCCAGCCGTTGCTGGCGGTTTGCCACTGCAGGGCAAGGACCTGATCCGGCGCTTCGGCGGCAGCGGCCTCGATCTGGCAGCCGAACTGAAAGGCATCGAAGCGGCGGAGATCGCCGATCTCGACGGCGTGGTGGCGATCGCGGGGATCGCGGATTTCGTGAAGCGGCTTGCGCCCGGATCCTGGGCCATCGTCACATCGGCACCGCGCGCACTGGCGGTGAAACGGCTTGAGGCCGTGGGCGTGCCTTTGCCGCAGATCATGGTGGCGGCAGAAGACGTGACTTGCGGCAAGCCCGATCCGGAAGGCTTCCTCAAGGGTGCGGACCTGTTGGGCGTTCCCATCGAAGCGTGCCTGGTCTTCGAGGATTCTCCCGCCGGCGTCGCTGCTGCGCGGGCCTCCGGGGCACGGGTGGCGATCGTGGGTGACTGCGTCGAGGCGGGCGAGCACGAACCGGTGCTTTACCGTTATCCCTGAGCGGGCAGGCCGGGCGGGCTTTGCGCGGTCAGAAGTCGGGATCGAAGCCGGCTACCGCCTGGAGTGTCTTGCGCCTTGCGGGCGGAGCATCCGCAGTGCCCTGCTGCTCGTCCTGCACCGGCGATACCGGCTCCGGATTCCCGGCCGAAACCGGGTCCTTCCCATGCGGCGAAGGGTGCGGCGGGGCCGTGGTGGCTTTATCGCCTGTCATGACGCTTCCTCATGATGCTTCCTGCTTCGATGCAGCGCGGGGGAAAACCGGAACCCGCGGCGGCGGGCTCCGGTTCGTTCCTGCGTCTTGCCGGTCAGAAGTTGACCGTGGCGCCGATCGCGAGCTGGCGGCCCAGCGAGTCATAGCGTGCCGACAGCGTGTTGCTGCGCGACAGGCCGTAGCCGTAGGAGTTCGGCAGCAGCGGCGGCAGCTTGTCGAAGATGTTGTTCGCCGACATGCGGAGCGAGAACGCCTCGTTCACGCGGAACGTCAGCGCCAGGTCGAAGTAGTTCTGCGCGCCGATGCGGTAGAACGTCTCACGCTCGGTGTCGGCATTCCCACCCAGTGCCGGATCGTTCGAGTTGCTGACGTTGGTCAGCGGACCGACATAGCGCCAGTTGAACGAGGCGTTGAAGAAGCGATCCTCGGTCGTGTACGTGGCGCGCAGCGAATGCGTCCACTTGGGGATCAGCTGGCCGCAAGTGCCGCCGTAATATCCGGCGCAGTTGTACTTCGGCAGGATCGGTGAGTCCTGGCCGCCGGCCAAAGTGGTCAGCGAGCCAGCGAAGTCCAGCGCCAGCGTGCCGTACTTGCCGAGACCCGTGGAATACTGGCCCTGGAAGTCCCAGCCGTGCGACTTGCTCTTGTAGTAGTTGGTCGTGCCGCCGCGAATGTAGCCGCTGGTCGGGTTGGTGCTGGGGTTGCTGGACAGCGTGCCGTCGGCATTGCGCACGAACATCGAGCAGAAGAACTCGCTGCCGGTCTGGAGGCAGCCGTTCGAGAAGTAGTCGTAGTTGTTGTAGCCGATGGAATCGTCGAGATCGATCAGGAAGCGATCGACCGAGACGACCAGGCCGGGCACGAACGAGGGCTTGAGCACGACGCCGAAGGTCTTGGTGTAGGCCGTTTCCGGGTTGACCGTGTAGCCGCCCGAGCGAACGGTGCAGCCGACGTCGGTCGGGCAGACCAGGGTCGGGCTGCCGTAGAGGCTGTCCGCCAGACCGGTGGCGGCGCAGACTTCGCGCGAGGCGGCCGGGGCGCCGTAGACGGGTACCTGCTGGCCGTTGGCGCCGGTGGTGTAAGTGACCGTCGGCGCGCAGATATCGTTGTAGGTCGGCGTGATCCGGTCGTAGCTGATGTTGGAGCCCTGGTAGGCTTCCACCACGGTCGGCGCGCGCTGGGCCTTGTTGATCGAGCCGCGGAAGGTGATGTCCGAAATCGGCGACCAGATCGCTTCGGCCTTCCAGGTGGAGAAGGTGTCCGGGTTGGAGCTGTACTTCGACAGACGGAACGCGCCGTTGAACTGGAGGAGTTCGGCGAAGGGCTTGTGCTCTACGATCGGAACCTGAACTTCGACGTTGCCTTCCCAGGCATTCTGGGAAAGGTTGCTGTTCGATCCGCCCCAGTTCTTGCGCCAGACGTCGTCGGCGTAGCTCTTCAGCTTGTCCTCGCGGAATTCGGCGCCGATCGCGATCGCCACGCCCTGATCGGCCCAGGGCGACTGGATGCCGTAAGTGCCCAGGTCGCCCTGTACGGTGGCAACCGCGTTATAGAGGGTGTTGATCGTGGTGCTGGTGCCGAACTCGGTCAGGTAGTCCAACAGGGCCTGGCCGTTGGTGGCCGAGTTGGCGCTGAAGGCGTCGAAGGGAAGGCAGCCATCGGCCGAGCCGGCGGCGCACTGCAGCTGACCGTTGACGCTGACGACATTGAGGGCGTTGTTGACACGGTCGTAGTTGGGGCGGCCCCAGGTGGTGTCCATGCGGTTGCGGGCGTAGACGCCGCCCACGTCGTAGCTCCAGCCCTGTGCGAACTGGCCGCGCACGCCGGCGGTCGCGCGCAGGCCCAGGTTGAGGTAGGAATCGGAGACCGGGCGCGCATTGTTGAAGCGATAGCGCACGTCGAGCGGGGCGAGCGTACCCGTGCCTGCATCGGCACCACAGATGGTCTGCGCCTGCGAGGCCGACATCAGCGGATTGTTGCAGTTGACGAAGTATGTCGTGCCTTCGCCATAAGTCTCGGAATTCAGCACGCGCGCCGGATAGGGATTGGACGAGCTGTCGCGGAACCACATGACGCTGCCGTAGAGTTCGGCGGCGTCGGACAGTTCGAAGGACGTGAAGCCGCCCGCATTCCAGCGCTTGTTGGCGCGCTGGAAGGAATAACCGTCATAGGGATTGGCGGCATAGGCGTCGCCATAAGGCAGGAGAGTGCCGGAGCCGTCCGGATCGTTGACGAACTGTTGGCCGTTGGCGGCGCCCGAACGGGGCGAAATGTAGCCGTAGGACGTATACGTCGAGGTCGTGCACCCCAGCGGGCCGTCCTTGCCGGTCTGAATGAGTTCGCAACCTGCCGTCTCGCGCGCGGTGAACGGCACCAGCGCCGCTTCGCGATAGTTGACGTAGCCGCTGATGTGGAAGCGGCCGTCGAACAGCTTCTTGCCGACCGTCAGCGAGATATCGGAACGGCCGCCGTCGATCGCGTTGCCGCGCGCCGGCTGGTCGAAGCCGTACTGGCTGGCGACGTCCGAAATCAGCGTGCGCTTGTTCTTGTGCAGGTAGAAGTTGTAGTTGCCGTTGAGCTGGATGCCTTCGAAATCGTCATCCATGATGAAGTTGACGACGCCGGCGACCGCATCCGAACCGTAGACGGCGGAAGCACCGCCGGTCAGCACGTCGACGCGCTTGATCAGCGAGGTCGGGATCATGTTAGCGTCCACGCCGTTCATGGTGCCCACGCGCTTGCCGTCGATCAGGGTCAGGGTGCGTTCGAAGCCGAGGTTGCGCAGCTTGATGCGCTGGCGGCCGTCGGAATCCGAGTAGTTCTGCTGGCTGTCCGGCGCGATCTGCGGAATGCGGTTGAGCACTTCCTCGATGTTGACGGCGGCCTGCGCGCGGATCGCGTCGTTGGTGACGGAAGTGATCGGCGCGGCGGCCGTGGAGTTCGGGCGGTTGATGCGCGAACCCGTAACGACGATCGAGCCTGCCGAACTGCCCGCGCTATCGGCTGCCTCGGCCGGTGCCGTATCCTGCGCCATGGCCGGCGTGGCCAGACCGGCCATGCAGGTGGTGGCCAAGAGTATCCTGGTGATCTTCCTCATTCGAGAACCCTTTTTCCCTGAAGTGATGGGCCGCCGTGTGCAGGTCGGCCTTGGCGCCAGCCGGTCGTTATCGACCGGACTTGTCGGTACCCGGTCGTTATCGACCGGACTTGTCGGTCCCGGTCGTTATCGACCGGATTTGTTGGTGCCCGGTCGTTGCCGGCATTTCCTCTTGCGTTATCGATCGATTCCAGGTCGGCGCGGTCAGGCGCGGCGCAGGCTGTCCGACGGGTGGACGGCCGTGCGACCGGCGACGTCCGTCACCGCGAAAGTGAATCCGGGCTGGATGGCGAAAGCGCCGACGCGGCCGTCCTTGTCGATCGCCAGGAATGCGACCTGGGCGTCCTTCACGGCGTCTCCGCGCAGCTTGACGATATGTTCGACGGCTTCGCGGCATGCGGCCATCGCCGACATGCCCATCCGCATCGAGCCGACCACGCGGGCCGCCCCCGCGATGCGCGTCACTTCCTCGCCCACGCCCGTGGCCGTGGCGGCGCCGACACCCGGCTCCACCAGCAGTCCGCAGCCCGATTGCGGGGAATCGCCGACCCGGCCGCGCAGCTTGTAGGCCATGCCGGAGGTCGTGCAGGCGCCCGCCAGCCGTCCCTCCGGGCTGCGCGCGAGAATACCAATCGTGTCATGGTCCAGCTTGGAACCGCGCTGGTTCTCGATATTGGCGACGGGTTTGTATTCGGCCGTCCTGAGCCATTCCTTCCAGGCGGCTTCCGCCTCGGGAGTCAGCAGGTTCTGTGCCGCGAAGCCCTGTTCGCGCGCGAATTGCGCGGCGCCTTCCCCCACCAGCATCGTGTGCGGCGTACGCTCCATCACGCGCCGGGCGACCGAAATGGCGTGGACGTAACCTTCCAGCGCGGCGACGGCGCCGGCGTGGCCGCGATCGTCCATGATGATGGCGTCCAGCGTGACATGGCCGTCCCGGTCCGGATAGCCGCCCATGCCCACGGAGTGGTTGGAAAGGTCCGCCTCCGGCACTTGCGCGCCGGCCTCGACCGCGTCGATCAGCGTTCCGCCGGCCTTCCAGCGGCCATAGGCGGCCGCATTCGCCGCGGCGCCGAAGTCCCATGTGGAAACCACGAGGGCCGGGCTGTGGCTTTCGTTCGACGGTGCGGCCGCGCGCGCCGTTCCAGCCACGGCGGCTCCTGCCAGGGCCATGCCCAAGGTATCGCGACGCGAGATTCCCATGCCCAGTTCCTCAGCCAATACCGCCGCTTCCCTTTTCGGCGGCTGAAACCGGCAGGCCCTTCCGAAAGCCTGTCCTGCAACAGAGCTGTCATAGGTATTAAATAAATTCAATTCCAAAAATCAAATTGGCATTATATTTTTCCGTAATTTGGCGAAATATGTCGCTAATTGGTCTCACGCAAACGCCAGAACGCGAAGCGCCGCGCCGAGCCATCGCCTGCTCCGCGCGGTTAAGTTTTCCTTTTTTCCGAAACACCTTGCGTGCTGCCACCTGCATGGAAACGCGCGCCCGAGCCGCCGCCGGGATCCAGTCCGGCGGCGGCAATGAGGGGGCAAAGTGCAGGCGGCCCTCAGTCCCGGAGGGCCATCATTCCTGGCGGGGAGGACGGCTCTGCAGGCGCTGTCCGAACGAAAGCTCGGGCACGTTCTGCATGTGGAATGTCAGGCGGCCACCCTTCATCAACTCCTCGTGGCGGATCCAGCAGCGGTCCAGCGACTTGCCGTTCCATTCCACTCGGCCGTAATAGGGCCGGTCCGAGCGGTTGCCCGGTGCGCTCACGATCAGCTCGCGGCCGTTGCCCAGCCTGACGCGCGCTTCCTCGAACAGCGGGCTGCCGAAGATATAGACGCCGCTGACGGGATCGACCGGATAGAACCCCAGCGCCGAAAGCACGTACCACGCGCTCATCTGCCCGCAATCGTCGTTGCCGATCACGCCTGCCGGTCGGGCTCGGTACATGAGCGCGAGCAGGCGGCGAACCATGGCCTGCGTCTTCCAGTGCGCGCCCGTCCAGGCATAGAGGTAGGCGACGTGGTGCGAGGGTTCGTTGCCATGGGCATATTGGCCGACCATGCCGCTGATGTCCGGTGGTGCGTTCCTGGGGAGCGTGGAAGGCGCGTTGAAGAAGGCATCGAGCTTGGCCTCCAGCCCGGCCGGACCGCCCATCGCCTCGGCAAGGCCGTGGACGTCGTGCTGGTTGAGGAAGGTCGCCTGCCAGCCGTTGCTTTCGGTGAAGTCGCGCCACTTGTCCGAATGGCCGAGTTCCACCGGATCGTAAGGCTCGGTCCAGGCGCCGTTGTCCAGCCGGGGCCGGGCGAAGCCGGTGGCGGTGTCGAACACGTTCTTCCAGTTGCCGGAGCGCGCCTTCAGCCGTGCGGCGTCGTCCGCGGCGCCTGCTGCCCGGGCGATCCGGGCGGCGGCATAGTCGTCATAGGCATATTCGAGCGTGCGGCTCACGCTCTCGAACACCTTGTCCGCCGGGACATAACCCTTGGCGTCGTAGTCCGGGATGCCGCGCGCATTGTCGAGCACGGGCATGGTGAAGTCGAACGAACGGCGGCGGATGTTCGGCCAGGCGGCGGCGTAGTCTCCGGGAATGCCCTTGGCCATGGCTTCGGCCAGTACCGGCACCGCATGCCAGCCCATCATGCAGCCGGTCTCCACGCCCTGGAGCGGCCAGACGGGCGGGCCATAGGGGCTCTGCTGCGTCTGGCGAACGAGGTCGGCCACGAATTCCCCGACTCGCGCCGGGCGCAGCAAGGTCTGCAAGGGATGGAAGGCGCGATAGGTGTCCCATAGCGAATAGGCGCTATAGGCCGTCTCGCCGGGCGCCAACTGGTGCACCTTGCGGTCAAGCCCCATGGTCCGGCCGTCCACGTCCGAGAACAGGGTAGGTCCGATGGCGGCGTGATAGAGCGCGGTGGCCATGATCGTGCGCTGTTCCGCGCTGCCGCCCGTCACCGAGACATGGGACAGTTCGCTGGCCCAGGCGCGGGCAGCGGCCTGGCGATAGAGGTCGAAGTCGAAGTGCGTCGCTTCCGCCGCCAGGTTCGCGCGGGCGCCCGCGACATCCACGGCCGAGACGGCCGTGCGCACGACGATGGGCGCGCTGCCGGCATCGTCGAAATGGACCGCGGCCTTCAGGCGCCGGCCCTTCACTTGCGCGCTGCCCGCGGCTTGCGGGGCATCGTCGTCGCCGAAGAAATCGATGCGGCTCGGCGGGCGCGAGAACTGCATGGCGAAGTGAATGCGCCGCCCCTTGGCCCAGCGGAACACCCGCCGCTGCCCGGTGAGCGTGCCGTCCGCATTCAGGGCGAGTTCCGCATCGTCGATCAGCGGATGCTTGTCCGAGGAATCCAGCACGAGGTGCGAGAGATCGATCAGCAGATGCCCGCCGCTGCCATCGGCGGGATAGACATGGCGCTGGATGCCGGTGCGCAGCGTTGCGGTCAGTTCGCTGGCGACGCCGTTTTCCAGCTGTACTCGGTAATAGCCGGGCTCCGCCGCCTCGTCGCTGTAGCGCAGGCGATAGCCTTCGTCCGGGCTGTCGAGCGGTCCCGGCCGGAGGCGCACTTCGCCGCGGCAGGGCATGACGAGCACGTCCAGCATGTCGCCGATGCCGGTGCCGGACAGATGGGTATGCGAAAAGCCCAGCAGCGAGGCGTCGCCGTGATGATAGCCCGAGCAGGTGTCCCAGCGCGCGGTATCGGTATCCGGGCTCAACTGCACCATGCCGAAAGGCAGGGTGGCGCCGGGGAAAGTATGACCATCACCGCCGGTGCCGATGAAGGGATCGGCTTTCGCGGCCGGCTCCGCCTCGGCGGCCAGAAGCCGCGTCGGGGCGGCGGGAACGGCGGCGGCCAGCAGCGCGAGGCGGCAGGATCCGGACATCAGGCGGCGGCGGGAAAGCGCGGTCATTCAGGCATCCATTCAACTTTCAAAGGCCGTTACGACCCGAAAAGGGCGGCGCCTGTCCGCCGGGTCAAGCCCGTGGACAGGCGCCGGCCCGTGTGCCTGCAGGTCTCCAGGAGGAGGAGAGGGACCTGCACGCTTTTGCACGGGACTTAGAAGCTGAACTGGGCGGTCGCGGCGAAGACGCGCCCGTTCTTGTAGAAGGCCGTCGGCGCGCTCTTGCTGCCACTGTAGGAATAATATGTCGAATCGAGCAGGTTCTGCGCGTTGGCCTGGACCGTGAAGTGGTCGTTGATCTTGTAGGAGATCGATGCGTCCAGCTGGTGATAGCCGTCGGTCGAATCCACCGAGTCCAGGCGGCCGATGCCGGTGAAGTAGTGGCTGCGCCAGTTCCAGCTGACCCGGGCCTGGAACGGGCCCTTCTCGAAGTAGGGGATCACGTTGATCGTGTGCTTCGAGAGATAGGGCAGGTTCAGCACCGCGCCGTTTTCGCCCGTGCCGCCCTTGGCATCGGCGAAGGTGTAGTTGGTCAGGATGCCGAAGCCGCCCCAGATCGGGGTCTGGAAGCCCAGCGACACGCCGTTGACGGTGGCGTTCGAGGCGTTGACCGGGCTGGAGACGATATAGGTCTCGTTCTGCTGGGTCAGGTTGTTGAACAGCACCTGCTGGCTGGTGGTGGTGACGATGTAGGATGAGATCTCGCGGCGGAAATACTCGGCCGAAAGCAGCGCGCTGTGGCCGAAGTACCATTCGGCCGAAAGCTCGTAGTTCGTCGAGGCATAAGGCTTGAGGTCGGTGTTGCCGCCGCTGGCCGTCAGCTGCGTGTCGTTGCGGCTGAAGGCGCCGGCGAGCTGGCCGTAGCGGGGACGGGCGATGACCTTGGCGATCGAGCCGCGGACCTTGATCTGGTCGTTGACGTCCCAGCTCACGTTGATGCTGGGCAGGCCCTTGAGATAGTCGTTCTTCGCACGGGCCGGCGAATAGCTGTCGCTCTCCGCGGTGTAGAGGTAATAGTCCGAGACGTCCTGGGTATAGACCGCGCGGTAGCCCAGGTTGCCGCGTATCGGCCCGGTCTCGAAGTCCAGCTGGACGTAAGCGGCGGCCGACTTCTCGTGCACCTTGAACGAAGTGCCCTCGTCAAGGCCGGTGTCGACGTAGAGGCCGTTTTCCAGCGTGTCGATCACATCTCCGCTGCGCAAGGTGGCGAACTGGTTGGCGTTGCCGCCCGAGCCCAGGCCCTTGAACAGGCCCGAGGGCGTGAGCGTGTAGTCGTAGTCCGCCAGGCTGATCGGATCGGTCAGATAGACCTGGGAGCCGGTGGCCCTCAGGCTGTTGACGTGGTCGGATGCCTTCACGCCCATGCGCACGGACTTGAAGAAGCCGTCCTCGACGTCCCACTTGGCGTCAAGCTGACCGTAGGTTTCCTTGTCGCGCTGGCGGGACGTGGCGATGCCGCCGATCTGGTAGGCTTGCACCGTGCTGCCATCGGGCAGGGTGACAGGCCGCAGGTCCGAGCGGAAGAAGGCCGTCGGATCGGTGGGCGCGGTGGAATACGTCACTGCAGTCTGGTTCTGCCCGTAGCTGTAGCTGAAGGGCATGTTGGACTGGAGGTTCATCAGGTATTCGGGATCGGTGCCGCCCGTGGCCTTGGTCCAGCCCACATTGCCGGAAAGAGTCAGGCTGTCGTTCGCCTTCCAGGTGGAGGCGAGGTTGTAGCTGTCCGTCCGCACTTTGGTCTTGCGGTAGTTCATGTCCAGCTGCGAACTGGTGGAGGGCAGGTCGGTCGCGCCGAAGGAGGCGTTAGTGACGAGGCCGTTCGAGATCGTCGCCGATTGCAGCGCCCCGGCGGCCCAGGTGGGTACGACGTACTGAGACTGGCTGAAGTTGTTGTAGGTGCCTTCGATGTGAAGGCCGGTCAGGTCGAATTCGAGGCGGTCGCTCGGCGCCCACTGCACGGCGAACTGGCCGCCGATGCGCTCGCGCGTCTGCTTGAAGTAGGCATGGTTGATGCCATAGGGATAGCGCGCAGCGGCAAGGTCCGCCGCCGTGCCGCCGGTCAGCACGGCATCGGGATTGTTGAGCGTGACGTTCCCGGCCGCATCGGTCGAGGTGAAGTCGGAACCGCTGTTGTAGCCGAAGTATTCGACGCCCGCGCGGGCCAGCGAGTCCTTGTCGTAAGTCCCGGCGACGAGAATGCCGAAGGTCGCGCTGTCGTTCTTCCAGCTATAGAGCAGCGAGCCGCGCGGATTACCGATTTCGGAGCGGTCGTTGTAGCCGAAGCCGATCGAGCCGTTGATGGTGTTCTTGTCGAGGTCCAGCGGCTTGCGGGTGCGCACGATCACGGTGCCGCCCAGCGAGCCGTCGTCGATGCGCGGTTCGGGCGACTTGAACACCTCGATCTGCGAGACGATTTCCGGCGCGAGCAGGGAATAGTTGAACGTGCGTCCGGTCACATCGCCGGCATTGCCGCCCCAGTCGGCCGAAGCGATGGAATGGCCGTCGATCAGGACGCGGTTGAGCGCGGGATCGGTGCCCTGGATCGAGACGCGCTCGCCGATGCCGAACTGCCGGTCGACGCTGACGCCGGGAATGTGCGACAGCGATTCCGCGACGTTGCGGTCGGGAAACTTGCCGATGCCTTCGGCGGTGATGACATCCACGACCGCATCGGCATTGCGTTTCACGTTGATGGCATTGGTCAGCGCGTCGCGGATGCCGGTGACGACGATGGCGCCCGCGTCTTCCGGTGCTGCCGGCTGCTGGCCGTCCTGGGCAAACGCAGGGGCGGCGAATGCCACGGTGGCGCCGGTGGCCAGCAAAGTCGCGCGTGCGAATTTCATCATTGTTTCCCTCATGGCCCGAACCTGTCCGCGCGCTTCAGCATCTGTTTTGTGAGGAATGCGCGCCGATTATTTCCTGTGACAATGCCAATATCATTCCAATGTCATGGTTGAATGTCACCAAAATAGATCCTGATGTCTATCGGAAATTTTCTCGTCATCGGGCAATGGTGGCCGTGGCGCGTTAAACCGCGGAAATGCGTGGCAAGCGCTGGTGGCGCTGTTGCCCAAGCGGTGAAGCGCTCAGGCAGTCGACGCGGGATGGGGTAGTGCGAAAGGCCAAACTATGTCCAATTCGTCGACAACCGAATCGCCCCGGAGAAAATCGCGGGGCGTAGCGCCATGAGGAAGCGGCGAAGTGCTTGAAGTCTGTGTCGAAGATGCCGCGGGCATTGCCGCGGCGGTTGCCGGCGGGGGAGACCGCATCGAGCTTTGCAGCGGGCTCGCCCTGGGCGGTCTGACGCCTGCGCAATCGCTGGTCCACCTTGCAGCGGCCGCGCCGATCCCGGTCCACATGCTCTGCCGCCCGCGTGAGGGCGACTTCGTCTATGATGCGCGGGAAGTCGGTCAGGTGATGGGCGATATTAATCTGGCGGCGCAAGCCGGGCTGGCCGGCGTCGTGATCGGCGCCGGGTCGGCGCAGGGTCTGGACCTTGCGGTTCTGGGCGCGTGGATCGACCATGTACGGCGCGCCGGCAGCGCGCGCGGGGCTCGGCTTTCCCTGACCCTGCACCGGGTCTTTGATCTGCTGGATGATATGGGGGCGGGTCTGGAGCAGGCCGTGGCCCTGGGCTTCGATCGTATCCTGACTTCGGGCGGGGCTGTCCGGGCGCCCGACGGCGTGACCATGCTGGCGCACCTGCAGGAACTGGCGGCCGGCCGGATCGTCATCCTGGCCGGCGCGGGGGTGTCCCCGGAAGCCGTTCCCGCGCTTCGCTCGGCTGGAATCGCGGAGTTTCACGCCTCTTGCCGCACGCCGGGAGAGGCAGGTTCGGGCGGTGCGCGGCTGGAGGAACTGGGCTTCCAGAAGGGGCCAAGGGCGGTGACCAGTCCTGCGCAAGTGGCCCGGTTGAAACGCGCTATCGAACGGACGTGATGGGGGTGAGCGGGGCTGGAAAACCCGCGCTCTACTGGGAGACGTGAAGAAAACGGGCGGAGCCGGTGCAAAACAGTTTGCGCATCGATCGGACTTCGGGAATACCAATATAGAACTTATACCAGATTGGTAGGCCGTCGCTTCCGGCTCGACTTCATGGTCGGCCGGCGACGATGCGCAGGAGAGTCCCCCAAAGATGCTGACTGACACCGCAAGCCCTTCGACCTCCCTCATGGCCCGGGAAGCGGCCGAGGCTGCAGAGGCCGTCCGCCGTTTCCTGGAAAACAACCGCGCCGCTCTTGCCGCCCTGGCAGAGGATCTGCGCGCCAATCCGCCCTCTGTGGTGGTCACTTGCGCGCGGGGTTCGTCTGACAATGCCGCGACTTATGCGAAGTACCTGATCGAGACGCTGGCCGGCATCCCGGTTTCCTCTTCCGCGCTCAGCGTGTCTTCCGTGTTCGGCGCGGAGATGCAGCCGGGGCGGGTTCTCGTCCTGGCGATCTCGCAAAGCGGCCGCAGCCCCGATCTGCTGGCCGCTGTGGAGGCGCATCGCCGTGCCGGGGCGCGGGTGGTCGCGCTCGTCAATGACGCTTCCGCGCCGCTGGCCGACCTTGCGCACTGGGTGCTGCCGCTTCACGCCGGCCCGGAAAAATCGGTGGCCGCGACCAAGTCGTTCATCGCCTCGCTGGCCGGGGTGGCGGCGCTGACAGCGCAGTGGACGGGTGATGCCGCGCTCGGCACGGCGCTCGAACGGCTGCCCGCGGGGCTGGAAATCGCTGCTCGCACGGCACCCTTCGATCTGGTGGAAGGGCTTTCCGGTGCGAGCAATCTCTTCGTGATCGCGCGCGGATACGGTTTTGCCGTGGCGCAGGAAGGGGCGCTCAAGCTCAAGGAAACCTGCGCGCTTCACGCCGAGGCCTATAGCGCTGCTGAAGTGCGCCACGGCCCGATGACGATCATCGATGCGGGCTTCCCCATCATCGCCTTCGCCACGTCGGACGCCAGCGGCGAAAGCGTGCGCGAGGCTGCCCGTGAATTCGCGGGGCGCGGCGCGCAAGTCACTCTGCTCGACGCCGCGCAGCCCTCTGGCGAGAGCACGCTGGCCGCGCTTGCGGGCCATGCGGCGCTGGAGCCGTTGCTGATGATCCAGGCCTTCTATCCGCAAGTGAACGCGGTTTCGCTTGCACGCGGGCTCGACCCGGACAATCCAGCCCACTTGCGCAAGGTCACCGAGACACTCTGATGAAGATCGCCTTCGCCAACGGCAACGTCTACCTGGGCCGCGCATGGTCGCGGGATGCGGTCGTGACCGTGGAGCAGGGGCGCATCGCCGCGGTCGCGGCGGGGCACGCGCCCGACGAGGCCGACGAAGTCATCGATCTCGCCGGCGGCTGGCTGCTGCCGGGCTTCATCGACGTTCAGGTCAACGGCGGCGGCGGGGTGCTGCTCAACGACGCGCCGACCCCGGAAGGTATCGCCGCGATCGCCGCCGCCCACGCGCGGTTCGGCACGACGGCGATGCTGCCCACCCTCATCAGCGCCACGCCCGACGTGATTGCGAGAGGTCTCGACGCCACCGACGAGGCCATTGCGGCGGGGGTTCCCGGCTGCATCGGCATCCACGTCGAAGGGCCGGTGCTCAACGCGAAGCGGCGCGGCATCCATTCCGAGGGCAACTTGCGCAAGCTGGACGAAGCCATGGTCGACCTGCTCATCAGGCCCCGCGCGGGCCGCGTGCTCTTCACCATCGCGCCGGAATATCTCCACGCCGATCAGGCCAGGGCGCTGATCGCGGCGGGAGTCGTGCTGGCGATGGGTCACTCCGACGCCGATTACGAGACCGCGCGCGCGGCCTTCGGCATGGGCGTGACGGGCGTGACGCACTTGTTCAATGCCATGTCGGCGCTGCACCATCGCAATCCCGGCATGGTCGGCGCGGCGCTGGAGAACCGCTCGGCCTGGTGCGGGCTGATCGCCGACGGCTACCATGTCCATCCCGCCGTCATGCGCATCGCATTGGCGAGCCGCCCGCTCGACCGTTTCGTGCTGGTCACCGACGCCATGCCCTGCGTGGGTTCGGACCGTGAGCGTTTCACGCTCGACGGCCGCGAGATCACCGTGGCGGATGGGCGCTGCGTGGGCGCCGACGGCACGCTGGCGGGGGCCTCGCTGGATATGGCCGGCGCGGTGCGCAATGCCGTGGACATGGCGGGCCTCTCGGTGGCGCAGGCGGTCGACATGGCCACCGTGCAACCGGCCGAATTCCTGGGCATCGCCGGGGAAAGAGGCACGATTGCCGCCGGACGCACCGCCGACTTCGTCCAACTCGACCGCGCCATGGCGCCGCAGGCGACCTGGATCGCGGGCGAGCGGGTATTCTGATCCGATCACGGGGAAATAGCCAATCCGATGACCGCCGCCGTTGCCCATACCCTGACCGCCGACCGCACCAGCCCGTCCGGTGAAGCCGTGATCACGATCCTTGCCCCGCTCGAAGGCTGGCTGGCGCCGCTCGATGAGATTCCCGATCCGGTCTTTGCCGGGGGCATGGTGGGCGATGGCGTGGCCATCGATCCGACAGGGTCCATGCTTCATGCGCCTTGCGCGGGCATCGTGGCCTCGCTCGCCGCGACCGGTCATGCCGTGACCCTTCGCCTCGAAGAAGGCGCGGAAGTGCTGGTCCACCTCGGCGTCGATACCGTGGCCATGGCCGGACGTGGTTTCACGCCGCTGGTGGTGGCGGATGCGGCCGTGGCGGCAGGCGACCCGCTGGTGCGCTTCGATCTCGACGCCGTGGTGACCGGCGCGCCGAGCGCGATGACGCCGGTGCTCCTGTTGGCGGGCGAGGAATGGGCGCTGGACTGGAAGCGCGCGCCGGGCCCGGTCGCGGTGGGCGAGGCAGTGATGACCTTGCGCCGCCTGGCCGCTTCCGCGAACGGCGCGGTGGAACAGCCCGAAACACCTGACGGGGAACTGGTGCGCGAGCTGCTCGTGCCGCTGCGCCACGGTATCCATGCCCGCCCGGCCGCACGTCTGCGGCAAGTGGCGACCTCCTTCGAGGCGGCCGTGCGCGTGGAGATCGCGGGCAGGTCCGCCAGCTTGCGCAGCCCAGTGGGCGTCCTGGCGCTGGGGATCGCGCTGGGCGACCGGATTTCGCTTCACGCGCGCGGCGCGCAGGCCGCCGAAGTGCTCGATGCCTTGGCCGCCCTGATCGCCGGCGGCATGGGCGAACTGGCGGAAGAGGGCGAGCAAGCCGCCCCGCCGCCGGTGCGCGCGGCCGCAGCGCCGGTGCAGCGCCGCGTCACGCAGGTTGCGGCTGATGGCACGGTGGCCGGAGTGGTCGCCGCGCCGGGCCTGGCCGTTGGCCGCGCGGTCCACTACCGCCTGGGCGAGATCGCGGTATCCGCAGGCTCCGGCGATCCTGCCACCGAACGCGCGGCGCTGGACCAGGCCCTGGCGGCCTTGCGCGCAAAGATCGCGCGCGAGAGCGAAGGCGCGGCGCAGCATGCGGCCTCGATCCTCGCGGCCCATGCCGTCATGCTGGAGGACGAGGACCTGCTCGCCGCCGCGCATGAAGCCATGGCACAAGGCAAGAGCGCCGGGGCGGCCTGGCGGCTTGCCATCGGCGAGCAAGTCGATCTCCTGCTGCGTTCCGGCGATCCCCGACTGGCCGAGCGGGTGGACGACATGCGCGATCTGGAACGGCAGGTGTTGGCGGGGCTGAGCGGCGGCGATGCCACGGGCTTCGCGCTTCCCGAGGAGGCAGTGCTTCTGGCCGAAGACCTGCTGCCTTCGCAGCTCATGGCGCTCGATGCCGGGCGTCTCGCCGCGATCTGCCTGATCAACGGCGGCCCGACCTCGCATGTCGCCATCCTCGCGGCCGGCCTGGGCGTGCCGATGCTGGTGGCGATGGGTACCGCGCTCGACGACATCGCGGACGGTGCGCCGCTGGTGGTCGATGCCGCTGCCGCCCGGCTGGAGACGGCCGCGTCGCAGGCGCGGATCGACGGCGTTCGCGCGCAGATCGCCGCGCAGGCCGCGCGCCGCGCCGCAGCGCTGGAAGCGACCGGCCCCTGCCACACCGCAGACGGCAACCGCATCGAAGTCTTCGCCAATCTCGGCTCGCTGGCCGATGCACGGCAGGCCATGGCGAACGGCGCCGAGGGATGCGGTCTGCTGCGCAGCGAATTCCTGTTCGTGGACCAGCCCCGCGCGCCCAGCGCCGCCGAACAGGGCGAAACGTACCAGGCGATCGCCGATGCCCTGGAAGGCCGCCCGCTGATCGTGCGCCTGCTGGATATCGGCGGCGACAAGCCCGCGCCCTTCCTGCCGATGCCGCAGGAGGAAAACCCGGCCCTGGGCCTCCGCGGCATTCGCGTCGGCCTTGCCCATCCCGATTTGCTGGAAGCCCAGGTCGAGGCGATCCTGCGGGTGCGTCCGGCCGGGCAATGCCGGATCATGGTGCCGATGGTGGCGAGCCTTTCCGAACTGCGCGCCGTGCGGGCGGCGGTGGAAAGCGTGGCGGCCCGACTGGGACTGGCGGGGCCGGTTTCGCTGGGCATCATGGTGGAAACGCCCGCCGCCGCCGCCACGGCGGACATCCTGGCGCGAGAGGCCGATTTCCTCTCGGTCGGCACGAACGATCTCACCCAATACGCCCTGGCCATGGACCGCGGCAATGCGGCCGTGGCCTCTGCCATCGACGGTCTGCACCCGGCGGTGCTGCGCCTGATCGGCCTTACATGCGAAGGCGGCGCGCGCCATGGCCGCTGGACCGGCGTTTGCGGCTCGCTGGCATCGGACCCGCTGGCCGTGCCGCTGTTGCTGGGTCTCGGCGTGGGGGAACTGTCCGCCACGCCGGCGCAAGTTCCCGATATCAAGGCGCTGGTTTCGGCGTTGAGCCTGGAAGACTGCCGCAGGCTTGCGGCACGGGCGCTGGAATGCGCCTCGGCCGGGGAGGTGCGCGCATTGTCACGCGAATTTCTGAAGGAGCAGGGGGCATGAGGCGGGTTCTCGAAACATTGCAGCCGCTGGGCCGTGCGCTCATGCTGCCGATCGCGGTCCTGCCGGTAGCGGGCCTGCTGTTGCGGCTGGGCCAGCCCGATCTGCTCGACATCGCGCTGCTGAGCGCGGCGGGCGATGCGCTGTTTTCGCACCTCGGCCTGTTGTTCTCCATCGGCGTCGCCACGGGCTATGCGCGCGACGGCAATGGCGCGGCCTGCCTTGCGGGCATCGTCTGCTTCCTGGTCGCTACCGAAGGCGCCAAAGTGCTCATGCCGGTACCGCCCGGGATCGATCCCGCGCTGTCGAAGGATGCTTTCGCGGCGGCGGTAGCGGCGGCCAAGAGCCAGGCCATCGGGCGGCTCGACGTGCCGATCGGCATCGTCTCGGGCCTGATCGGCGGCAATTTCTACAACCGCTTCTCGGGCATGAAGCTGCCGGAATACCTAGCGTTCTTCGGCGGGCGCCGGTTCGTGCCGATCGTCTCGGGCGTGGCCGGCCTGCTCCTGGCCTGCCTGGTCGGCCTGGGCTTCCAGCCAATCGCAACCGGGATCGACGGCGTCAGCCACGGCATCACCGGCCTGGGCGGAGCGGGCCTGTTCCTGTTCGGCCTGATCAACCGCCTGCTACTGGTGACGGGTCTTCATCACGTCTTCAACAACCTGTTCTGGTTCGTGTTTGGCGACTACAACGGCGCCCACGGTGACATCCGCCGCTTCTTCGCGGGCGATCCGACCGCCGGCAGCTTCATGACCGGCTTCTTCCCGGTCATGATGTTCGGCCTGCCCGCGGCCTGCCTGGCGATGTACCGCGCGGCGCGGCCCGAGCGGCGCAAGGCGGTGGGCGGCATGTTCTTCAGCCTGGCCCTGACCTCGCTGCTGACCGGCGTTACCGAGCCCATCGAATTCAGCTTCATGTTCCTCGCCCCGGTGCTTTACGCGATCCATGCGGTGCTGACCGGCCTTTCGATGTGGCTGACCGATGCCCTTGGCATGCATCTGGGCTTCGGATTTTCGGCGGGGCTGTTCGACTATGTCCTGAACTTCGGCAAGGCGACGCGCCCGCTGCTGCTGCTGCCGGTGGGGCTGGTCTATTTCGCGGTCTATTACGGCGTCTTCGCTTTCGCCATCCGCAAGCTGGACCTCAAGACCCCCGGGCGCGAGGACGAGGATGTGGCGGCTCCGGCCCCGACCTCGGCCCTGGCCGCCGGAGAGAACCCGGCTGGCGACACGCGCGGCGGCGCCTACCTCGCCGCGCTGGGCGGCAGCGGCAATCTGGTGGAGGTTTCCGCCTGCACCACGCGCCTCCGCCTCATCATCGTCGATCACGGCGCGGTGGACGAAGCGCGGCTCAAGGCGTTGGGTGCGCGCGGAGTGATCCGCCCTTCGGACAAGGCGCTGCAGGTAATCCTCGGCCCCGTGGCCGACATCGTTTCGGTGGAGATCCGGGAAGCCATGGCGGCGGGCCCCGCGCCCATGCCGCAAGTCGCGCGCGTCGCGAGGGCTGCGCAGGGCGCACAGAAGATGCCGCTTCCGGCGGTTCTGGTCGAAGCTCTCGGCGGCGCGGCCAACTTGCGCGGTGCGGCTCGGTACGGCAATCGCCTGAGAGTGGAACTCGTGGATACCGCCGCCATCGACGCGCCCGCGCTCACCGCCGCGGGTGTCCGCGCCCTGGGCACGACGGAAGCTGCGGCGATCCACTTGCTGTTCGCGGCAGCCGATCTGGACCGGCTCGCCGCCTGACCCTTTGCTTCGGCCGCCCATGCCCCCGGGGGTTCCGGGACCATGGGCGGCCGATCAAAGGGCGGCGCCTGGATCAGGCGGAGACGTAGACCCTGCCGGTCAGCCCGCTCGCGGCGCCTTGCGCGGCCTCGATCAGGACCACCAGCGTGCGCGCGCCGGTGCCGGCGGAAAGGGGCGCGCTCAGGGCTGCTGGTGCGGCATCCGTCTTGCGGGCGACGAGCTTTCCGTCGAGCCAGACTTCGGCCGTTCCCGTGATCTGCGCGAAGTGGAGCGTTCCGCCTTCGCCCGCGACTTTGCGCCAGGGCGTGAAGCGGGTGCGGTAACTGCGCCAGCCGCTGCTGCCGGCAGGTGCGGCGATGCCGGAGCGCACGAAGTCCCAGGAATTGTTGTCGCCATCCACGGGCGCGAAAGCGGGATCGGGCTTCTGCGCGAAACTGGCCGAGCGGCGCCAGTCGGTGATCGGCATTTCGGCCGGCACCGGCGGCACTTGCGGGCGCGGCGCCCGCGGCGCGCGGGCCAGCGCGAGGCGGGCCGGACGCAGGCCGGCGGTGCGGGCCTCCAGCGTCAGGCGGCGGCCGCTGGCATCACCCTCGACGATGACTTGCGCCAGGCCGTTGAAGAGCGCGCGTTTGCTGCCCTTTTCGCTGGCATGGTCGTTGGGATTGCCGTTGCCGAGGCCGATGATCCGCCCACCGGAGATCGTGAAGTCCACCGGCAGGTTGGCGGTGGGGACGTGGCGCCCCCTGGAGTCGACGCAGTCCACGGTGATCGCCTGCACATCCTCGCCGTCGCTGGCCAGGGCCTGTCGGGCGGGCGTCAGGCGCAGCGCCACGGGGGCGCCGGTGGTCTCGTGGACCGCTCGGGCCACGACCTTGCCGCCGCGCAGGGCCACCGCCTCGATCCGGCCGGGGCGGTAGGGCACCTGGAAGGTATGGCCCATGATGCGGTCGGCCGCGGGGACGCGCTCGATCACTTCCCCGTTTAGGCGCAGTTCGATGGCTTCGGCATTGGTGATCGCGAAGACCTCCAGCGTCTGCCCTTCGCGGCCCGGCGCTTCGTATTCGGGCCAGGTCCAGTGTGGGGCCAGCCAGATCACCGGGGCATCGTCGCGCCAGTGGGCCGAATGGATGCCGAAGGCGGTCTTGGGGAAGCCGCAAAGGTCCATGATGCCGAAGAAGCTGCTGACCGTGGGCCAGGCGTAAGGCGTAGGCTCGCCGTGGTAGTCGAAGCCGGTCCAGACGAAGCCGCCGGCCACGTAGGGCCGCTCGGCGATCATCTTCCAGGTGTCGCGGTGAGTGGCGCCCCAGGAGGCGGCTTCCTTGTCGAACGAGGTGATGACCTGCTGCGCCGGGATGCTCCCGAAAGCGCCGCGCGTTTCATAGGCGCTGGTGTCTTCGGAACTGGTGATCGGCTTGTCGGGGTGCAGGGCGTGGAACTTGTCGTAGTCGCCCTGGTAGTAATTGAAGCCCATGACATCGACGACCGAGGAGACGTTCTCGGGGTTGTAGAACGAGCCGTTCATCGCCGCCGTCACCGGCCGCTGCCTGTCCAGCTTGCGCACGGCGGCGCGCATGCGGCGCACCATCTCGACGCCGGCATGGGTGCCCTGCATCGGTTCTTCGTTGAACACCGACCAGAGCACGATCGAGGGATGGTTCCGGTCGCGCCGCACCATCCATTCGAGCTGTGCCAGATAGTCCGGCGCGGGGTTGAACAGGCGGTTCTCGCCCATGACGACGAAGCCCAGTCGGTCGCACCAGTCCAGCACTTCCTTGGCGGGGGCATTGTGCGACATGCGGATGGCGTTGCAGCCCATCGCCTTCAGCCGCTGCAAGCGCCAGAGCGCCAGCGCATCCGGGATCGCCGTGCCCACGCCGGTATGGTCCTGGTGGATGCAGACGCCCTTGAGCTTGGTCTCCACGCCGTTGAGCACCATCCCGCGCGCGGGATCGAAGCGCACGGTGCGGAAACCGATGAACTGGCGGCGGGTGTCGACCACCTCTCCGTCGTGCAGCAGGTCCACCTCGATACAGTAGAGCACCGGGCTGTCGGGCGACCAGAGCTTGACCGTGCCGGGATCGAACCTGTTGACGACCTGGGCCTGTTCGAGCGGGGGAACCGAGATCCGGCCTCCCGTGCGATGGATTTCCCGGCCGTCGGGATCGAGCAGGCGCGTCGATATTTCCGCCTCGGCCATGTTCTCGCCGACGTTGCTCAGGCTGACCTGGACGGGCACGAGCCATGTGCCGTCATCCTGATGGACCGGGTCGCAATAGACGCCGTCCGTCTCGATCGACACGGCAGGGCGACTGACCAGCCAGACATGGCGGTAGAGCCCCGCGCCTTCGTACCACCAGCCCTCGCGCGCGGTGGCATCGACGCGCACGGCGATCCAGTTCAACTCGTCCCCGAAGCGGGCGAAAGGCGTGAGATCGACGATCACGCTGCTGTAGCCGGACCAGGAATGCGCCACTTCGCTGCCGTTCACCCAGATCGTGGCATGCGTGGCGATGCCGTCGAAATGGAGTTCGAGGCGGCGGCCCTTCTGGCTCTTGTCCAGCCGCAGCAGGCGGCGATACCAGCCGATGCCGCGCGGACGGTAGCCTTGCGAGACATTGGCACTTTCGCGCACGTCCTGTGCAATGGCCCAGTCATGCGGGAGATCGACCGCCTGCCAGTCGGAATCGTCGAAAGCGAGGGCCGCGGCGCCGCGCGCGTTGCCGGCTTTCACCGAGAGGTAAGTGGCATTGTGATCGGCCGGTTCGGCAATCGCCACCTCGCCCTCGTGGAAGCGCCAGCCGCGTTCGAGCAGGGTGCGCGAGGGGTCGGTTTCCGGCAGGCGCGGCGATGGTCCGGCAAGAGGCGGGGGCATCGGCAGCCCGTCCGGCATGCCCGGTCCGAATTGCGGTGTGGGCGCGGCAAGGCTTGAGGTCGAAAGGGCAGGCAGCAGGGTCGCGACGGCGCCGGTGGAGGCGCCGCGCAGCAGCAATTCGCGTCTTTTCATGAACCCTCGATCAACTCGGCAACGAAGTCATAGGAATCGCCGCGGTAATAGGAGCGGGTGAATTCCACCGTGCGCCCGTCGCGCAGGAAGCCGTGCCGTTCGATCAGCAGGCCGGCATGGCCGGATTCCACGCCCAGCATCTTGGCGTGTTCGGCGCCGAAGGGCACCGCGCGCAACCGCTGGAGCGCCCGGACCGGCCGGTTGCCGCTCTTTTCCAGCGCGGCATAGAGCGAGTCCCCCACGACATCGAGGCTGGCCAGGCAATATCCCGCAATCGTCGAGATTTCGAGCGCGAGCGGCTCGTCGTCGGCATAGCGGATGCGGGTGAAGCGCAGGACGGTGCTTCCGGGGGCAAGCCCCAGCGCCATCGATTCCTCGGGATTGACCGGGCCGGTCATGCGCGAAACCCAGGCGCTGGACGCGCGCTTGCCGCGCGCGGCCATGTCCTCGCTGAACGAGGTCAGCTTGGAAAAGCTCTTTTCCACGCGAGAGGCCACGAACGTTCCCGCACCGCGCCGCCGCGTCAGCAGGCCTTCCTCGACCAGACCGGCGATCGCCTTGCGCACGGTGATGCGCGAGACATCGTATTCGATGGCAAGGTTGCGTTCCGGCGGGATCGCCTCGGTCTGACTGAGCACGCCTTCGGATATGGCATCGCGGATCAGCTGCTGGAGCTGGATATACAGCGGTGCGGCGTTGTCTTCGCGCAGACGACCAATCCGGTCGGAAAATGACATTCGATCCCCCTTCGGCCCATTCTCTGGGAATGGCTTTACATTGGTCATGTTGGGGTGACAATCGCAGTAAATTGTCGCAGTTCAAGGTCAATTCGCAGGAATGGGATAAGACCTATTGCGATAAAGGATATATTTTGGTTACCTTGCCTGCTCTGGTCACAAGAAAATGAGGGGCAGGTATGGGCATGACGGCAAGGGGTTATCGGCGCGTGCGCGGCAGCAGCGCGGCAGGTGCCTCGATCCTGGCGGCGGCATTCTCCCTGGCGGCTTTCTCTCTGGCGGCTCCGGCCCTCGCGGCACCTGGCTCCGCTGCATCTCCTTCCGCACCGGCGCTCACGCCCTGGCCCGCATCGGTCGAGCAGGGGCAGGGGACCTTGCTGGTCGCATCGGGATCGGCGATCGCCATCCCCTCCGGTGATGCCGACGCGGCTGCGGCCGCAAAGCTCCTGGCAGATCATGTGAAGCGCGCCAGCGGCCTCGTGCTCGCCGCGGCGGAGTCCGCTTCGCCGGCCGCGCCCGTCCGTTTCGAGCGCGATGCCGGGATCGCCGGCGCCGAGGCCTATCGGCTGCGGATCACGCCGAAGGGCGCGGTCATTTCGGCATCGGCCAAGTCCGGCTTCGTCTACGGCGCGATGACGCTGCTGCAACTCTTGACGCCCCACGCGGGCGCGGACGGCAAGGCCGTTTCGGTCCCCGTGCTGACCATCCAGGATTCGCCCCGCTTTTCCTGGCGCGGGGTGATGGTGGACCCCTCGCGGCACTTCCAGCCCATCGAATCCGTCTATGCCATCGTCGACCGCATGGTGGAGGTGAAGCTCAACACGCTGCACTTCCACCTCGCCGACGACCAGGGCTGGCGCTTCGAAGTGAAGCGCTATCCCGAACTCACCCGCATCGGCGCATGGCGCCTGCCGCCCGATACCGGCGGCGGTCCCGGCCCGAAGCACGGCGGCTTCTATACCCAGGAGCAGCTCAAGGCGCTGGTCGCCTATGCGGCAGAGCGCGGTATTACCGTGGTCCCGGAGATCGACCTGCCGGGCCATGCCCAGGCGCTGGTCGCCTCCTATCCCGAATTCGGCGTTCTGGGCGACCGTCCGGCCGTGTCGCACGACTGGGGCGTCAATCCCTGGCTGTTCAATCCGAACGATGGCGGCATGACGTTCGTGCGCAACGTGCTGGACGAGCTGATGGCCGTCTTCCCCTCGCAGTTCATCCACGTCGGCGGCGACGAGGCGGTGAAGGACCAGTGGGAGCGTTCGCCCGAAGTCCAGTCGCAGATGCGCAAATTGGGCATCAAGACCGAGAACGAGATGCAGAGCTGGATGATCGACCGGTTCGGCGAATATCTCGCGCAGCATGGCCGCCGCCTGATCGGCTGGGACGAGATCCTGGAAGGCGGCCTGCCTGCCTCCGCCTCGGTGATGAGCTGGCGCGGCGAGCAGGGCGCGGTGGATGCGGCCAATGCCGGGCACGACGTGGTGCTCTCGCCCGCGCCCAACCTCTATCTCGACAATCTGGAATCGACCCTGCCGGACGAGGCGCCGGGGCGCATCTCGATCCAGACGATGGAAGCGGTCTATCGCTACGATCCGATGCCCAAGGGCATCGATGCGGCCAAGTCGAAGCATGTCCTGGGCGTGCAGGGCAATGCCTGGAGCGAATATATCGTCACGCCCTGGCAGTTGCAGCACAAGCTGTTCCCGCGCGTGGGCGCGATTGCCGAGACCGCATGGTCGCCGCAGGTCGCGGGAGAGAAGGACTATCCGGGCTTCCTCGCGCGCCTGACGCCGCAGATCCAGCGCTGGAAGCAGGGCGGCTTCGAAGTGTCCGACAGCGCCTTCGGTGTTGCCTTCACCCCCTCCCAGACGCGCGGCGCCCAGCTTGAGGCGGCGCGTATCGGCGTGTCGCTGGCCAACCAGGCCGCTTACGGCACGATCCGCTATACGCTGGACGGCAAGGAACCGGGGGCGAAGTCTCCCGCCTATGCCAGGCCGCTTGCCGTGAAGCCGGGCACGGTCGTCACCGCCGCCAGCTTCGCGCCGGACGGCACCCGGCTTTCCGCGCCGCGCCGCTACGATACCGCGCGCGAGACGCTGCTGACTTCCACCGCCTCCATGCTCACGGCCTGCCCGCGCGGCGCGCAGGGCCTGCGCGTGCCGCTCTCGGCCGATGCCACGAGCAATGGCCCGGCCTATAACGTCAACATCTTCGACACCTGCCAGGCGGACGATCACGCGCCGCTCGCCCATGCGAAGTCGATCACCGTCTCGGTCGCGCGCCTGCCGCGCAACTACGGCCTGGCGCATGATGCTTCGGCGCTGATCGGGCACATCGCGGTGACGACGCACGGCGAACTCGTCATCAGCGCGGGCTGCCGCGCGGCGGAGAAGGCTGCCGATCGCAAGCAGAAGGAGCATGCGCCGATGCCCGGAGCAACCGTCCTCGCCGCATTCCCGCTGCCCGATCCCGAGACGTCGCCGCAGCAGTTCACTTTCACCGCGAACCTGCCGGACCGGCCGGAACTCAAGGACGAGGCCGATGTATGCTTCCAGTTCACCTCGCCGCTTTCCGATCCGTTCTACGCGGTGGAAAAGGTCGTCTATGGCGAGAAGGTGAAGTGAGCATGGCAAGAGCATTCGCAAAGGGTGCGCTGGCCATCTGGCTGGCCGGCGCTTCTGCGGCCGTGTTGGCCGCTCCCCCCAGCCAGACGGCCCTGGACGAGGGCTGGCAGGTCCGCGTCGCGCCGAGCGACAGCGCTGCCGGCAAGGCGCATCCCAAGGCGGCGCGCTGGTTTCGGGCGCAAGTGCCCGGCACGGTCCAGCAGGACCTGATCGCCGCGCGGCAGGTACCCGATCCCTTCCTTGGCACCAACGAGGCGGCGATCCAGTGGGCGGGCCTGACCGACTGGGAACTGCGCCGCACGCTCGACGTCAGCGCGGCGTCGATGAGCCGCGGGCACCTGGACCTCGTGTTCGACGGGCTGGACACTTTCGCGACCGTGTTCATCAACGGCCGGCAGGTGCTCAAGGCCGATAATGGCCACCGGCAGTGGCGCGTCGCGGCCAAGCCCTTCCTGAAGCAGGGACGCAACGAGATTCGCGTGCACTTCGCCTCGCCGATCCGCACCTTGCAGCCGATGGTACTGGCCGAGGCCCATCCGCTGCCGGGCGAATACGATTCCGCCTTCGGGGATGAGCCCAAGGGCAAGCAGACCTCCGCCTATATCCGCAAGGCCAAGTATCACTACGGCTGGGACTGGGGCCCGCGCATCGTGAACCAGGGCATTTCCGGGCCGGTGCGCCTGGAAGCCTGGGACGAGGCGCGGCTTGGCGCTTTCGAAGTGGTGCAGGAAGCGCTCGGCAAGGACGAGGCGCGGCTGGTCGCTAAGTTCCGCGTGGTGGCGGACAAGCCGGGCAGGGCGCAGTTCACCGCCCGCGTGACCGGGCCGGACGGGCAGGCGCTGGCGCCGGTTTCGCGCGAGGCTTCGTTCGATGCGGGCGCAAGCACCGTCACCGTGCCGCTGACCGTTACCGCGCCGAAGCGCTGGTGGCCGGTTGGCTACGGGGATCAGCCGCTCTACAAGGTCTCGGGCGAGATCGCCTCGGGCGCGGGCGCCGGATCGAAGGCAGCGCGCAACTTGGGCCTGCGCGATGTCGAACTCGTGCGCGGAGACGGCGCTTTCGGCTTCCGCGTCAATGGCGTGACCGTTTTCGCCAAGGGCGCGAACCTCATTCCCTTCGACATGTTCCCCTCGCGGGTGACCGACGCGAAGATGCGCGGCTTGCTGGAGGATTCCCTCGCGGCGAACATGAACATGATCCGCGTCTGGGGTGGCGGCTACTATCTGCCGGACAGCTTCTACGACATGGCGGACCGCATGGGCCTGATGGTCTGGCAGGACTTCATGTTCGGCGGCGCGCTGCCGCCCGCCGATGCGGCCTACCGCGAAAACGTGCGGATCGAGGCCGATCAGCAGGTCGAGCGGCTGGGATCGCACCCCTCCATCGTCATCTGGGCGGGCGGCAACGAAGTGCTGTCCGGCTGGGAGACCTGGAGCGACCGCAAGGCCTGGAAAAAGGCCGTCGGCCCCGACGAGCATGAGCGCATGGCGACTTCCATGACCGTGCTGTTCGACCGCGTGTTGCGCGGCGCCGTGAGCGATCACGCGCCGACGACGCCTTATTGGCCGGGCTCGCCTTCGACCGATTACGAAGGCCCGGTCGATACCGATGGTGCAGGCGACCGCCATTTCTGGGATGTCTGGTCGGGCTCCAAGCCGGTCGAGAACTATACGCTCTCCTGCCCGCGCTTCATGTCGGAATATGGCTTCCAGGCGATGCCCGTGATGGCGACGATCCGCGGCTTCGCGGGCGATGCGGCTGAGGCGCCGGACAGTCCGGTGATGAAGGCGCACCAGAAGTTCCTCGCGGGCGAGGGCAACGAGCGCCTCAGGTTCTACCTCGACGCCCGGCTGCGTCCCGCGAAGGATCTGGCGGACTTCGTCTACCTGACGCAAGTGAACCAGGCGCAGGCCATAGACCTTGCCGCCCGCCATCACCGTGCCTGCGCGCCGGTGACGCTGGGTTCGCTCTACTGGCAGCTCAACGACGTCTGGCCCTCGATCTCCTGGGCGAGCGTGGACTATGACGGGCGCTGGAAGCTGCTGCACTATGCGGCGCGGCGCTTCTTCGCGCCGCAGGTGGTGGTAGCCGAGCACAAGCAGGACGCCACCAGGGTCAGCTTCGCGTCGGACGCGACCAGCCCCGTTGCGGCGGAGTGGCGGTTGACCGGCTATGGCATGGACGGCGCGAAGCTTGGCGAAGCGGGCGGGGCGGTGACGCTGGCTCCCACGACCGCCACTGCCGTTCCCGATGTGTCGGACGCGCAAGTCTTCGCGAGCGCTCCGGCAGAGGCAAGCTATGCGGTGGCGGAACTGGTGGTGGGCGGCAAGACCGTCTCGCGCCAGATTGTCGAGCGCGCCTTGCCCAAGGCCATGGCCTATCCCGCGCCCGGCCTTTCCGCCACCTGGGACGGCAAGGCGGTGACCATCACCGCCAAGGCGCTGGCCCGCGCGGTCATGCTCGATTTCGGCGCGGTGGATGCGAGGGCCTCGGACAATGGCTTCGATCTGCTGCCGGGCGAAAGCCTGCGGATCGAGATCAGCTCGAAGGCCGATGCGGCAGCTCTGCGCAAGGCGCTGGTGCTGCGTACTCTGGCGGGAGAAAAGTGATGAAGGCCCTGTTCCCGATCACGCTCGCCATGGTCCTGGCCGCGCCGCCGGTCGCGGCGCAGGAGGCCGAGGCCGATCAGGCCGTGCTTGCCGCCATCGCCAAAGCCGATCTCGCCGAAAAGGCGGACCAGCTCCAGAGCACCGCCCCTGCCGCCAAGGCCATGGGATTGCCCGCCTACGACTGGTGGAACGAGGGCCTCCACGGCCTCGCCCGCAACGGCGTCGCCACGGTATTCCCGCAGGCCGTGGGCCTGGCCGCCACTTTCGATCCGGCGCTGATGGAGCAAGTGGGCACCGTCGTCTCCACCGAGGCGCGGGCAAAGTTCAATGCCAAGTCCGTGAATGCCGACCGGCGCATCTACGAGGGCCTGACCATCTGGTCGCCCAATATCAACATCTTCCGCGACCCGCGCTGGGGCCGGGGCCAGGAGACATACGGCGAGGACCCGTTCCTCACCGGCTCGCTGGCAGTGGGCTTCATCAAGGGCCTGCAAGGGCCGGACCCGCTCCACCCCCGCGTGATCGCCACGCCCAAGCACCTCGCCGTCCACTCCGGCCCCGAGGCCGGGCGTGACAGTTTCGACGTGGACGTCAGCCCGCAGGACCGCGAGGCGACTTATCTTCCCGCCTTCCGCAAGGCGGTGACCGAGGCTAGGCCGCTCTCGCTGATGTGCGCCTACAACTCGACGCACGGCGTGCCCGTCTGCGCTGACGATGCGCTGCTCAACGGCACTTTGCGCCGCGACTGGGGCTTCAAGGGCTTCGTCGTGTCGGACTGCGATGCCGTGGCGAACATCTGGATGTTCCACAATTACCGCTATGACGCTGCCGAAGCTTCGGCAGCGTCGATCAAGGCGGGCACCGACTTCGACTGCGGCACGACGTATGCCGCGCTTACCCAGTCGGTGGCGCGCGGCCTGCTCAGCGAGGCCGAAGTGGACCGCGCACTCGCCCGCTCGCTGGAGGCCCGCTACAAGCTCGGTATCGCTTTCGGCGCAAGCAATCCGTGGGCGAAGATCAAGCCTTCCGAGGTCGGTACGCCCGCCCACCGCGCGCTTGCGCTGGAGGCTGCGCGCAAGTCGGTGGTGCTGCTCCAGAACGAGAACGGCCGTCTGCCGCTGAAGGCCGGCACCCGCCTCGCGGTGATCGGCACCAATGCCGACGATCTCGCGGTGATCGAGGCCAATTACCACGGCACCGCCGCCGATGCCGTGACCCCGCTGGAAGGCATCCGCCGCCAGTTCGGCGCGGCCAATGTCGCTTATGCGCAAGGCTCGGTACTGGCCGAGGGCGCGCCGGTGGTCGTGCCGGAAACTGCGCTTGTCGCGGACGGCAAGCCGGGGCTGAAGGCCGAATATTTCGACATGTCCGGCAAGCGCGTGCTGGCCCGGCAGGATCGCCGGGTGGACTTCAACCTCACGCGCACCGCCCCCAAGGGGCTGGATGCCAAGGGCTTCAAGGTGCGCTGGACCGGCGCGCTGGTTCCGCCGGGGCCGGGCACGTATCGCCTCGCGCTCGACATTCCGGCCTGCTGGAAGGACTGCACGCGGCATGACGACGTGCGCCTGACCTTGGGCGACAAGGCACTCCACGCCGGGGTTCTCGGCAAGCAGCGGGTCGAATTCGACGTCGTATCGGACGGCACGCCGCAACCGATCAGCCTTGAACTCGACCACTACGGCGAGGACGAGGGCCTGCGCCTGATGTGGCTGCCGCCTGCCGATATCCAGCGCGCGGAGGCGGTGAAGGCGGCTGCGCAGGCCGACGCCATCGTGGCTGTGCTGGGCCTTTCGCCCGATCTCGAAGGCGAGGCGCTGCAAGTGCAAGTGCCCGGCTTCGTCGGCGGCGACCGCAGCGACATCGCCTTGCCCGAACCACAGGCCGAACTGCTGGCCGCACTCCACGCCACCGGCAAGCCGGTGATAGTCGTGCTGACGAGCGGCAGCGCGGTTTCGATCGATCCTGCGATGGCCGATGCGGTGATGGAGGCCTGGTATCCGGGCGAGGCGGGCGGCACTGCCATTGCCGAGACGCTGGCCGGGCGCAACAACCCCTCGGGCCGCCTGCCGGTGACTTTCTACAAGTCCACCAGCGACCTGCCGGCATTCGTCGACTATTCGATGAAGGAACGCACTTATCGCTACTTCACCGGCACGCCGCTCTGGGGCTTCGGCCACGGGTTGAGCTATACGACTTACGGCTACGAAGGTGCCAAAGTCTCCGCGCCCGCCCTGGGTCAGCCGGTGACGGTCACGGCCACCTTGCGCAACCTCGGCGGCATGGCGGGCGAGGAAGTGGTGCAGGCCTATGTCGTGCCGCCCGTGATCGAACCGCATCCGATCATGACGCAGGGTGTGCTTCAGCGCCAGCTTGCGGCCTTCACGCGGGTGTCGCTGGCGGCGGGCAAGTCGCGGGAAGTCTCGCTGACCATCGATCCGCGCAGCCTTTCGGTCGTGGACCGCCGGGGCACGCGCCGGGTCGTTCCGGGCGATTACAAAGTGTGGATCGGCGGCGGACAGCCGGGTGACGGCGCGGGTGCATGGGTGCAGTTCACCCTGAGCGGACAGGCACAGGAGCTGCCGAAGTGACAAGCATGACGAACCTCGATCGCCGCAGCACGCTTGCCGGGATGGCAGGCGCCGCCGCGCTCGCCCTTCCGGCCACGGCCCGCGCGGCGACCATCCCCATGCCGCAAGGCGGAGGCCGCCCCCCTGTGGCGGACCGTCGTTACGTCAGCCGCGCGGTGGAGGCGGAGATCGACCGCGTCTCGCGCAAGATCGCCGACCCCAAGCTGCGCGCGATGTTCGTGGGCTGCTATCCGAACACGCTCGACACCACGGTCTACATGGACACGGTGGACGGCCGCCCGGATGCTTTCGTCATCACCGGCGACATCCCGTGCCTCTGGCTGCGCGACAGCACGGCGCAAGTGCTGCCCTACCTCCATCTGGTGAACAAGGACCCGGCGCTCACTGCCCTGTTCCGGGGTCTGATCGCCCGCCAGTCGCGCTCGATCCTGATCGATCCTTACGCCAACGCCTTCATGCGCGATCCCGCGGCGAAGACGAACCTCTCGTGGTCCCTGAAGGACCAGACCGAGATGAAGCCCGGCGTCGCCGAGCGCAAATGGGAGATAGACTCGCTTTGCTATGCGATGCGGCTCGGCTTCCGTTACTGGCGCCAGACGCAGGACAAGCTGCCCTTCGACGAGACCTGGGCCGAAGCCTCACGCGCCTGTGTGCGCACTTTCCGCGAGCAGCAGCGCAAGGGCTCGCCCGGCCCCTATCGCTTCCTGCGCACCAGCAACCGGCCGACCGAGACCATGCAGCTCGACGGCTGGGGGGCGCCGAGCCGCGCGGTGGGGCTGATCCACTGCGGCTTCCGCCCTTCGGACGATTCCTGCACTTATCCGTTCCTGATCCCGGCCAATCTCTTCGCGGTGACATCGCTGCGCGAGATGGCCAGCGTTGCCGAGCAGGCGCGGGGAGATAGCGCATTGGCGGCCGACGCCTGCGCTCTGGCGAACGAAGTGGAAGCGGCGCTGCGGCAATGGGGCACGATGCTGTTGCCGGACGGGCGCCGGGTCTGGGCCTACGAAGTGGACGGCTTCGGCAACGCGATGTTCATGGACGATGCCAATGTCCCCTCGCTGCTGGGCCTCGCCTTCCTGGAATGCGTGCCTGCCAGCGATCCGCTCTGGAAAGTCACGGCGGAGGCCTGCTGGTCCGAAGCGAACCCCTACTTCTTCCGGGGATCGAAAGTGGAGGGCATTGGCGGGCCGCATGTCGGGCTGGGGCAAGTCTGGCCGATGAGCCTGATCGTGCGCGCGCTGTCGAGCAGCGACGACCAGGTGATCCGCGCCATGCTGCGCATGCTGCGCGACAGCGACGCGGGCACCGGCTTCATCCACGAGGCGGTGGACAGCAACGACCCCTCGAAATTCACGCGCGACTGGTTCGCCTGGGCCAACGGCCTCTTCGGCGAACTCCTGGTCAAGCTGGCCGACACCCGGCCGCAACTGCTCTCCGCGCCGCTTTGACGCGCGGCAGTCGTTATTAAGGGACTGAACGATGGACTTCTCCCGCCGCCGTTTCCTCGCCACTTCCGCCGTCGGGGCCGCCGCGTTCGGCGCCGATGCTGCGCAGGCCGCGCGCGAGCCCGCTGCGCCTCAGCCCTCCGGCGCCGTCCCCTCACCGCGGCAGTGGAACTGGCACGCCTATGAAATGTACGCCTTCGTGCACTTCGCCATGAACACCTTCACCGACAAGGAGTGGGGCTTCGGAGACGAGGACCCGAAGTGGTTCAATCCCACCGATTTCGACCCCGACCAGATCGTCGCGGCGGCGAAAGTGGCGGGCATGCGCGGGGTCATCCTCACCGCCAAGCACCACGACGGGTTCTGCCTCTGGCAGACCCGGCTTACCGAACACTCGATCCGCAACAGCCCCTACAAGCAGGGCAAGGGCGATATCGTCGCGGAAATGTCCGAGGCCTGCCGCAAGGCGGATATGCTGTTCGGCGTCTATCTTTCGCCCTGGGACCGCAATCACGCCGAATATGGCCGCCCGGCCTATATCGACTATTACCGCCAGCAATTGACCGAACTCTGCACCCGCTACGGCAAGCTGTTCGAAGTCTGGTTCGACGGCGCCAACGGCGGTGACGGCTACTACGGCGGCGCGCGTGAGGCGCGCAAGATCGATGCGCCGAAGTATTACAACTGGCCCTCGATCGTGAAGCTGGTGCATGAGCTTCAGCCCGATGCCTGCACTTTCGACCCGCTCGGCGCGGATATCCGCTGGGTCGGCAACGAGGACGGCGTGGCGGGCGATCCCTGTTGGCCGACGATGCCCAACGTGCCTTACGAGCAGGCGACTGGCAATTCCGGCCTGCGCGGCGGCGAGATCTGGTGGCCTGCCGAGACCGACGTGTCGATCCGTCCCGGCTGGTTCTATCACGCCGACGAGGATTCCAAGGTCAAGGATCCGGCACGCCTGATCCGCCTCTACGACGAATCCGTGGGGCGCGGCACCAACCTCAACCTGAACCTGCCGCCCGATCGCCGGGGCCGGATCGCCGACCAGGACGTAAAGATCCTGAAGTCGTTCGGCGATGCGATCCGCGCGACTTTCGCGAAGGACCTTGCGCAAGGCAGCGTCGCCCATGCCAGTGCCACGCGCGGCGGCCGGGTCGCGCCCGCCAATGTCACGGACGGGCAGCGCGAGACGTACTGGTCCACCCCCGACGGCGTGCTCACGCCCACACTGACGCTGGACCTCGCGCCCGGAACGCGCTTCGATGTCGTGCGCCTGCGCGAATATCTGCCGCTGGGCATCCGCGTGACCCGCTTCGCCGTGGAGGCGGAGATCGACGGCCAGTGGCAGCGCCTTGCCGAGAAGGCATGCATCGGTGCCCAGCGCATCCTCCGCCTGCCGCAGCCGATCGCGCCGCGCCGGGTGCGTCTGGTCGTGCTCGAAGGCAGCGCCGCCCCGGCCATCTCGGAATTTGCGCTGTTCGCCAGCGCGGCGCCGGTAGACGTGCCGCCGATCGTCTCCACCGACCCCACCGTGCTCGACTCCACGAAGTGGTCGATCGTCGCGGCCAGCGCGCCGGGCGCGGAGCGCCTGCTGGACAATGACGCGGCGACGATCTGGAAGCAGCCCGCGCCCCAGACCGGCAAGCCCGCGCGCGTCACTGTCGATCTCGGCGCGCGCAGTACGCTGGCCGGTTTCACGCTGACGCCATCGCGGCAGGTCATGGCCGATGCCGCTCCGCCCAAGGGCTTCGTTGCCGAGACCAGCCGCGACGGCAAGACCTGGACGCGGGCCGCAGCCGGAGAGTTCGGCAATATCGCCTATGCCCTGGCCACCCAGCGCATCGCTTTCGCCAAGCCGGTGGATGCGCGTTACTTGCGGCTCACTTTCGCGGAAACGGCGCTTCCCGCGGGCAATCTGGCGATCGCCGGGATCGGCGGCTTCGTGGCTCGATAGGCGCGCCTAGTTCCCGGTGTCGGCAGTCGCGGCGAGTTTGTCCTGGAACTGCTGCGCCGCCTGCTCCAGCCGGGCCGCACCGACATCGAAAGTCCAGCGGCGCAAGGCGGGTGGCCCGGCCAGGCCGAGCTGCTGGAGCCGGCGGTGCGACCGCAAGGCCGAGACGAGGCCGTCCACCATGTGCCCCGGCGCGCCGGCGGTGGCCGCCGCGGGGATGCCGCTGTCAAGCATGCCGGGCGCGAAAGCGGCGCTGTCTGCCCCGAGCGCCAGGGCGAATGTCGCTGCTGCCCGCACGGCCTCCTCAAGGCAGGCTGTCGACCACCCCTCCGGCTCGCCGAGACCGACGAGCAGGAGGCGTTTCGCCGCGAGGGGCTGCGGGGGCGCCGCGATCAGCAGGCATTCGCCGAGCCTGCCGCGGAAATGCCCTTCGCGTCTCAACTGCAGGAGCTTTCCCTGAAGGGCCTTGTCGAGGTGCGCCAGGCCTCCGGTGAGGCTGCCTGCCGGCTCGCGGGTGAAGATCCCGGCGCAGGAAAGGTCGACTTCGGCACCGACCGCGTCCCAGGCCGCGACGTCGATGGACGTGCCGAAGGCCGCGCCGATCTTCCGTAGATTCACCGTATCTCTCCGTTGTCGCTGCCGGGCAGGGGAAGCCTGAGACAGCCGGGGCGGCCGGTCAATGCACGGACAGCGAGAAAGAGGCACGCACGAGGTCGGCCACCGAACGCAGTTCCATCTTGCGCATGAGGCTGGAGCGGTGGAGTTTTACCGTGATCTCGCTGATTTCGAGTTCCCAGGCGATCTGCTTGTTCATCAGACCGCGGACCACGCCTTCCATGACCTGGCGTTCGCGCGGTGTCAGCCGGTCGAAGCGCTGCGTCAGCGCGTGCCGGGTGCGGTTCGCGCTGCGGCGCTCGGTGTCGATCTCCAGCGCATAGTCGATGGCGCCCAGCAGGTCGCCTTCGTCGAAGGGGCGCGGCAGGAAGTCCACCGCGCCGGCCTTCATCGCGCGGACGGAGAGCGGGACTTCGGCATGGTCGGTGACGAAGACGACCGGGATCGGTTCGCTGCGGCTCTTCAGCCGGGCGATGAGTTCGAGCCCATCGATCGAGGGCATGCGCACGTCCGCGACGATGCAGCAGGGCGCCTCGGGCAGCGGCTGATCGAGCAGCGCCCCGGCCCAGGCGAAAGTCTCCACGGCATAGCCTTCCTCGCGCAGCAGCGAGCGAAGGTGCGAGCGGGCTTCGCTATCGGCATCGACGATCAGGACGCGTCCCCGGGTGGTGGCTTCGTCCACACAACCGTGCATCGCTTCGCTTGTCACATGAATCATCGCACTACTCCTGCTGGCGGCGCAGAAATGGTTCAAAGTGAACACAACGGGCAATCCCCTCTTTTGGGGGGAATTGCCATCGCGCGGCGGGAGAGCGTAGAGGGAAGCCATGGAAAACAGCGATTTTCAGCCCCCCATCCGCATCGCCGTGGTGGACGACCACCCCCTGCTGCGCGACGGGATCATCGCCGTGTTCTCGACCCAGCCCGACCTGGAACTCGTGGCGGCAGGCGAGGATGGAGAGGCTGCCGTGCGCCTCTTCCGCGAGCACCGGCCAGACGTCATGCTGCTCGACCTGCAGATGCCGAATGTCGACGGGGTGGAGGCGATGACGCGGATCCTTGCCGAGTTTCCGGAGGCGCGGATCCTCGTGCTGACCACATATTCGGGCGACGGCCGCGCCACGCAGGCGATCAAGGCCGGGGCCTCGGGCTATCTGCTGAAGAACAGCCTGCGCACCGAGCTGCTCGACGCGATCCGGTCGATCCACCGCGGCGGCACGCATTTCGACCGGCAGGTGTTCGGCGCGGCGGACCGCGAGGCCAAGCGCCTCACCGCGCGCGAAAGCGACGTGCTGCAACTGGCCGCCTCGGGCAATTCGAACAAGCAGATCGCGGCGCGGCTGTCGCTCTCCGAAGAGACGGTCAAGGGCTACATGAAGGCGATCTTCGCGCGGCTGGGCGCGATGGACCGCACCCATGCCGTGGCGATCGCCGTGCGCAACGGCTTGATCGAACTCTAGATCGGATCGGCAGCCGGGGGCTAGCGATAGGCGATCTTCGCGGGCAGGGTCAGCCGGATCGAAGTGCCTTGCCCGGCGGCCCTGGCGATGGCGAAGGATCCGCCCAGCCGCTCCAGCCGCTCGCGCATGCCGGTAAGGCCGAAGTGCCCGTCGCGCCCTCCTGCGGCGCGCACCTCTTCCGGCAGGCCGATGCCATCGTCCACCACGCGCAGGGAAAGGCGGTCGCGGCCGTGGTGGATCTCGATGCGCACCAGGCTCGCCTGCGCGTGCTTGACGGCATTGGCCAGCGCCTCGCCCACGGCGAGTTCGATTTCCTCCGCCACCGGCGCGCCGACGAGCTGCTCGGGGCCGTCCACCCGCACTTCCCAGGGCAGGGCATCGCGCACCACCCGCTGCGCGCAGGCGCGCAAGGTTTCGGCGATGCACTTGGGTTCGGCATCCTCGCGCAGGCCGCGCACCCGTTCGCGGCCGTGCAGGAGCACGTCGTCGGCCCGCTCCAGCGCGTCCTCGATGGCGGTATGCGCGGGGGTGCCGGGCGTGGTCAGGTGAAGCACGGTCTGGAAGCGCAGCATCAGGCCCTGGAAGCCCTGGAGCAGCGTGTCGTGCAGATCCTGCGCGATGCGCTCGCGTTCGGTCACGCGTTCCTCGATGCGATCGCGCATGGCCTGCATGGCCAGCCGCATGCGCCAGCGGAACAGCGCATAGATGCCCAATGCCAGACTGAGGAACACGGCCAGCCGGAACCAGCCGGTCTGCCAGAAATAGGGCGCGATGACGAAGCTCGTCACCGCCTCGCGCCGGGCCCAGGGACCGTCGCCGGTGGCGGCGGTGACGTGGAAGCGATACGTGCCCGGGCCAAGCCCTGCATAGTCCACGCGGCGGCGCCCTCCGGCATCGACCCAGCCCTGGTCGACGCCGTCCAGCCGGTAGCGGTACCGGTTGCCTTCCGCGTCGGCCAGGCTCAGGCCCACGTAGGACAGGCTGACGCGGGACGTTCCCGCCGGCAGGCGCGTGCCGGTGAGCGGATAGCCGCGGCCGTCCACTTCCAGCGCGGTGACGTGGACCGGCATCTCGGCCGCTCCGGCGGCGATGCGCGAGGGATCGACCTGCACCACGCCGGTGCTCGTCACGAACCACAGCCGCCCTTGCGCGTCCACGGCGGCATCGTTGGCGGAATAGGGTTCGGTACGGGCGCGGATCGCGCCGTTCTGCCCGAAGCGGGCGAGCGGGATCGGCCTGCCCGGGCGCGCGAAAGCGGCCTCCAGGTCCGGTTCGGCGATGCGGATGATCCCGCCCGAGGAGATCAGCCAGTAATGGCCCGCCACCCGGACGATCCCCATGACCCCGGCAAGCCAGGGGTAGGTCCGCGCGCTCAGTTGCTGGACGCGGCGCCCGTCATAGCGCGCCAGCCCCGCCTCGCCGCCGATCCAGGTCTTGCCGTCCATCTGCTTGAGCATCCGCACGAAGCCCACGCCGGTCTTTTCTCTCTCCCCGTCGTGCCCTTCGTCGTCGCTTCCCGGCCAGAGGGGCGTCGTCTTGCCGTCCTGCACGCGGGCGAGCAGCCGCAGCGGCTGGTTGATGACGAAAGTGTTCGGGCCGGTGACGACGAAGGTGGTGGCCGGCGGCAGACTTTCGTCCTTGATCCAGCGCCGGCCTTCCAGCCGGAACATGCCGGAGGCCGATACCGATTCCCACAGACGCCCTTGGTGATCGGCGGCGCAGGCCTGGCCGAACTGGCGCTCATGTTCGAGCGGGCCGATGATCCGGGTCAGGGTGGACCCGCGCACGAGATACTCGTTCTTGTAGGTCAGGACGTAAGCGCCCACCCCTGCCACCGAGCAGACTTCGGACAGCAGGCTGGAACGCAGGATCAGGTCCGCCTTGCCGTCGATGATCCGGTACAGGCCCTCGTCGCCGCCGATATAGAGCGAGCCGTCCGGCCCCGTCGCGATGCCGGTGCGGACGCCCTTGATCGCGGAATAGTGTATGACCGGGGAGCGCACGAAGCGGTGCAGACCGTCCGGCGCGCCGCCCCAGATGGTGCCTTCGGAATCGCGCAGCAGCGTGGAGACCTGAACGGGATAGGTCTCCGCCCGGCTCATGGACAGATCGCTGCCCGGCACTGTCGCCAGCCCGGCGGCATTGCCCGCGACCCACAGCAGATTGTCGGCATCGAACAGCAGGTTGCGGATGCCGTCGCCGCCGCCCAGCGGCTCGCCGAACGCGATGCCGGTGGGCAGGAAGCCGCGCGGGCCGAGCTTCTGGAGCCCGTCGCTCGAAAAGAACCACATGGTGCCGGCGCGGTCCTGGCCGAAGGCAGGGCCAAGGTTCATCAGGCCCGGCACGACCTCGAAAGTGCGGCTGTCGCGGGGCAGGCGGCGCAGTTCGGGGTTCGATGCGATCCACATCGTGCCGTCGTTCTGGCGGAACATGCGCACCAGCGGACCATCCACGTCGATCACGTCCCAGCGACCCTTCACCAGGTGGCGAAGCTGCGATCCGAAGCCGCTCCACGCCGAGACCCAGACACTGCCGTCCGGCGCGGCGACGATGTCGGTAACGCGTCCGCGCGGCTTCTTTTCCGGGTTGGCGCCGCGCAGCTTGCCATCCTTCAGCCGGGCGATGCCGCCGAAGGCGTAGCCCACCCACAGGCTGCCGTCGGGCGCCGCGGCCAGGGCCGTGACCTGCCGGGCGCGGAAGTTGTCGAAGTCCTCGGGATCGACGCGCTGGAATTTCAGCCCGTCGAAGCGATAGAGCCCGTCACCCGAGCCAAGCCAGAGGAAGCCGTCGCGGGTGCGGGCCATCGCGCGGATGTCGGGCGGGGCGCCGTCGGCCAATGACCAGTGACGGCTGCTGTAGCCCGGGATCTCCGTGGCCGGGGATGCCTGGACGGCGGGCGCCGGGACGACCGCCCCGAAAATGACGGGGCCGAGCAGGGCTGCCAGCGACGCCAGCCGGTGGAGAAAGGGTCGGGCAGGGGCTCGATCGGGACGCATGGCGCGCGCATTGCATGGCGGCCGGCGGCGGACAAGCAAACCTTGGTATGGCCCTGCGCACAAGGCGATTTGGAGCGCTTTCAGAACCGGAAATTGCTTTCGAGGCCAAGCATGTGGATGGTCTTGGCCGATCCGGTCTCGCGGATGAAAGCGCCGGGTGCGAAAGCGGAAAGCGAGGCGGAGATTTCCAGTTCGGCGCTCGCCTGCCAGGCCAGCGTCATCTCCACTTCCTTGCCGACGAACTTCGCGCGGCTGTCTCCGGCGTCGCGGACCAGGTTGCCCGGGACGTCGTAGATCCCGTCCTCGCGGGAATAGCGCCAGTAGGCCATGGCCGCGAGGCTGGCCGAGACGGTGGGGGCCAGTTGCAGGCCCAGCGAGGAATAGGCATTGACGATGTTGTAGGGTCCGACCGGCGAGAGTTCGCCGAAATACTTGCCCTTGGGAAACATGGCATTGAAAGTGCCGAGGCGGCTGTCCTGGCGCGTGTCCCCGGACTTGTCGCCGCTCACCACATTGACGCGCAGGGTAAGGTCGGGCGCCAGCGGCGCGTCTGGGAAGGCGCGGCCCAGTTCGGTGCCCAGCGTCCAGGCCGAGATCGGGCCATTCGCGAAGCGGCCGAACTGGTAGACGCCCTCGACGTTCCAGTGCCAGTCCTCCCGGCTGCCGTGCCAGCGGGCACCCAGGCTGTGGCGGGTCTCGGTGCCGCCGCGCGTGCCCCAGTGCGCGGCATCGTTGCGATAGCCGAGGTAGTAGAGGTCGAGGGCGGGCAGCGCGGCATAGGCACCCCAGAGCGCCTCGTCAGGCGAGGTGCGGTCGTTGAGATCCCCCTTGCGCGCCTGCACCGGCCTTACCGCCAGCAGGCTGACCGTCGCCGCGCCCAGGGCCACGTCCGCGCGAAGACCATCGAAGGCGAGCGGCACGTTGGGGCCGTAGCGTGTGCCGACCAGCCGCTCCGTGCCGAGCGACAGCATCTGCCGCCCGCCGCGCAGGGTTACGGGGCCGAGGTCGGCCTCGGCAAAACCCTGCAGGAGATCGATGCCCGACCCGTCGACCGGGCCGGGCGCTGGCGCGACGCCCGCCGAGGTCGAGGCGATGGGCTGCACGAAGGCGCGGAGCTTGCCGAGGTGGAGATCGGCATAAGGCAGGGCGCGAAACCAGACATAGCCGTCGTCAGGCGCCTCGGCGCTGCCCCAGAGGTTGTCGTCGTAGTTCTCGTTCCGCACGCGCAGTTCGATGCCGGTGGAGAGCCAGGCGTCGTCGCCGAGAGGGATGTACTTGAACGGGCCGGTCCAGTGGTGATCGCGCTTCTCGGCGTCTTCTAGGTCCGACCAGTCCTCGTCGTAGCGCGTGATGGACAGGGTGGGGGCCTCCCACGCTTCCTTCGGCGCGGCCTGGGCGGTGGTGGGCAGCAGGGCCGCGAGAGAAAGCGACAGCGCCGCCAGCCGTCGTCCCGGACCCGATCCGGGACCGCTGGCCGCGCCGCGCCATGCCCGCGAAAGGGCGCCTGAGGACAGGCGCCGGTCCCGGATCGGGCCCGGGACGACGAGGTCAGGCACCGCCGGCCCCCTTGCGCGCCAGGATCGCCACGAGCACGAACCCGCCGACAAGGCCCATATGCTCGAAGAAGGCGTTCATCGCACCGAAGCGCTCGGGGCCTTCGGGCATGGTCCAGAAGGCATTGGCCACCAGCGCCGCGAGGAAAGTGAACACGCCGAGCATCCCCGCGCCCAGCCAGACCAGCCGGCCCTGCAGGACCAGCCGCCCTCCAAGGACGAGAAACGCGCCGATCAGTTCGACGGTGATGGTCAGCCCGGCCCAGAGCGCGGGCGGGGTCAGGCCGAAGTGGCTCTGCTCCGCCAGCGCTGCGGGCCAGTCGCCCAGCTTGTCGACCCCGCCCACCAGGTAAGCGCTCACCAGCGCGAGGCGGGCGAGGAAGGCGGTCGGCTTGAAGTCCAGCACGGCGCCCACGAATGCGAGCCGCTCTGCCGGAGGCGTGCGATCGATCGAAGGGAGGCCGGACATGGCTTATGCTCCCTGGTGGATTTCGGCGACGTAGCCGCCGGGGAAGCGCACGATGGCGGTCTGGCGGTGGTTCGCGGTGACGGGTGCGACCAGGGTCTCGGCGCCTGCCGCCTTGGCCTTGGCGAGAGTGGCAGCGAGATCGCTCACGGCATAGCCGGTCATGTCGCGGCCGTAAGGCCAGGGCAACTGGCCGTCGGAAACGTAGACCACCATCTTGCCGTAGCCGCTGTCGATCGAGACGCGGCGGACGGTCTTGCCGGGTTCGCCGATCTCGGCGCCGCTGGCGGCCTTGTCGTCGGCGGTGACTTTGGCATGGGCGAAGCCGGTCCAGCTCCTGATGAAGGCATCGGCGGCATCGACGGTCAGGTAGATACGGTTTTCCGGCACGGTTGCGAGCTTGGCGTAGTTCGGCTTGGCGGTGTGCCAATAGAGCTGCATGTTCACGCCGCCCGGCCATTGCACCACCGAATCCCGGCCGATGGGATCGGGGAAAGTCTCCAGACGGCGCACCGCGCCGTGGCTCCGGGCCGACTTCACGGCGGCGTCGATGTCGGTGACCAGATATCCGGTGCGCTCGTCGCCGAAGGGATAGGGGATCGGCGTCTTGAAGCCGAAGACCGAGATCGTGCCCGCGGGCGTCAGTACCAGTTGCGACTTGGTGAGGCTCGTGGTCGGCGTCACCTGGAATTCGCCCTGCTTGCTGGTGGTGCCGCCGAAGGTGGCGACGAAGCTGGCGACGAAAGTGTCGAACTGGTCCTGCGGCACGTAGACGTGCGTGGTGTCGTACTGGGCGCCGACCGAATAGTCCGCCGTCGGGGCCGCGAAGGCGGGGGTGACGATGGGGCTGGCCGCCATTACGGCAGTGGCAAAAAGGAGGGCAAAGCGCTTCATCGAAGGTCTCCTTGAGAAATTTCCGGGGGGCACGTTTCGTCGTCGTCTCGGTCGGCCCTCGCTGTGTGAGCGGGGCTTGCGAGATCGGTTTAAGGTGCGGACGAACAGCTATCGATCCGAATAATATCGTCCGATATGTTCGATATTTTGGAATAGTATGTGATGAACCCCGCCGCATGCGGCAGGGCTCGTCGAAGCTAGACGGCCCAGCAACCGCAGCCGAGTGCGCCCCAGAACGTCTGGACATCGGCGGCCGGGACATTGGCGCCCAGTGCAGAGGCGTGGTCATGGCCGTGCACGCCGCAGGAACTGGCGCAGCCGCAGGCCGAGGCGAGCTTCTGCCTGGCTTCGGGCGTCTGGTAATAGCCGCCGAACGTCGCGACCGGCGACCAGTCGGGCATCGGGCGCGGCAGTTCCGGGGCGAGCGGGCGATAGTCGCCCTCGCCGTGGACGACCTTGCCGCCCAGCACGGTCAGCACTGCGCGAATATGGACGATGTCATGCTCGGGCACGGAGAAGAAGTCGTCGGAGAGCAGGGCGAGGTCGGCAAGCTGGCCGGCCTTGATCTGGCCCTTCTTGCCGATCTCGTTCGAGAACCAGGTGTTCTCGTGCGTCCACATCGCCAGCGCCTTTTCGCGGGTGACGCGGTTGGCGTTGGGGTAGAGGCGCAGGCCGCCCACGGTGCGGCCGGAAACCAGCCAGGAGAGCGAGACCCAGGGGTTGTAGCTGGCGACGCGGGTGGCGTCGGTGCCGGCGCCCACGGGGATTCCGGCGGAGATCATCTTGGCGATCGGCGGCGTGCGCTCGGCCGCCTTGGCGCCGTAGCGCTCGACGAAATCCTCGCCTTGATAGGCCATGCGGTGCTGCACGGCGATGCCGCCGCCCAGCGCGGCGATGCGGTCGATATTGCGGTCGCTGATGGTCTCGGCATGGTCGAAGAACCAGTTGATGCCTTCGAGCGGAATGTCGCGGTTGACCTTTTCGTAGACGTCGAGCGCGCGGCCGATGGTCTCGTCATAAGTCGCGTGCAGGCGCCAGGGCCAGCGGTGCTCGGCGAGCAGGCGGATGACGGGTTCCAGATCGCCTTCCATGCTGGGCGCCATGTCGGGGCGGGGCTGGCGGAAATCCTCGAAGTCGGCGGCGGAATAGACCAGCATCTCGCCCGCGCCGTTGTGGCGGTAGGTGTCGTCGCCCTGTCCCGGCGTGACCTGCTTTACCCAGCCGGCGAAGTCCGCGAGTTCCTCTTTCGGCTTCTGCGTGAAGAGGTTGTAGCTGATGCGGACGGTCAGCTGATCTTCGGCGTGGAGCTTCTCGATGATCTCGTAATCGTCGGGATAGTTCTGGAAGCCGCCGCCCGCGTCGATCACGCCGGTGACGCCGAGCGCGTTGACTTCGCGCATGAAGTGGCGGGTGGAATTGATCTGGTATTCCTGCGGCAGCTTGGGGCCCTTGGCCAGCGTGGAATAGAGGATCGTGGCGTTGGGCTGGGCCAGCAGCAGGCCGGTGGGGTTGCCCGAAGCATCGCGCACGATCTCGCCGCCCGGCGGGTTCGGCGTATCCTTGGTATAGCCGACGATGCGCAGCGCGGCGGCATTGAGCAGGGCGCGGTCGTAGAGGTGAAGGATGAACACCGGCGTATCGGGCGCGACCGCGTTCAGTTCCGCGATCGTCGGCAGGCGCTTTTCGGCGAACTGGTGCTCGGTGAAGCCGCCGACCACGCGGACCCACTGCGGGGCGGGGGTGTTGTCGACCTGCTTCTTCAGCATGGCCATGGCGTCGGCCAGGGTCGGCACGCCGTCCCAGCGCAGTTCCATGTTGAAGTTCAGACCGCCGCGGATGATGTGCATGTGGCTGTCGATCAGGCCGGGGATCAGGCGGCGGCCCTTGGCGTCGATCACGGCGGCGCCGGGCGCGGCGGCCTCGCGCGCTTCCTGTTCGCTGCCTACGGTCAGGAACTTGCCGTCGCGGATGACCACGGCTTCGGCCTGCGGATTTTCGCGGTCGAGGGTGGTGACCTTGGCGTTGACGATGATCGTGTCGGTCATGACGGCTTCCTTGGAACGTGCGGATTGGGAGAATAGTGAGGGCAGGAGTGAGCTGGCAGCCGCTCCGGCTATGGTCTGTCGGCGGGTGATCATGCTTCGGCCTTGTGGTCGGCCGTGCGGCAGGGGAACTTGTCCCCTGGCAGGCGTCCCAGGACGTGCTTGCGGCAATCTGTCTGCACGTAGTGGGCGACTTCCTCGTGCGCCCAGATCTTCTTCGCGAGCGGGACGATCTGTTCGCCGAGGAGAATGCCGAGCAGTCCCAGCAGGGCGATCATCGGCGGGGCGGGCGAACGCACGCCGAGGAGACTGTAGACCACACCCACCAGCAGCCCGGCAGCGATCGAGAGAAGGTAGGCTTTCATGGCTTTGGGTTCCTCGAACGTTCAATCGGTTCCCCGTGTCGTCATTGCGCGGCGGAAACCGCCCTGGATTGCTTCGCTACGCTCGCAATGACGAACGATGGAAAGCGACGTTCCTATCAGCCCTGCACGAAGGCGAGCAGGTCGGGGTTGATCATGTCGGCATGGGTGGTCAGCATGCCGTGCGGATAGCCCTCGTAGATCTTGAGCGTGGCGTTCGGCAGGATTTCCGCCTGGAGCACGCCGGCGTTCTTGTAGGGGACGACCTGGTCGTCATCGCCGTGGAGGACCAGCGTGGGGACGGTGATCGCCTTCAGGTCGTCGGTCTGGTCGGTTTCCGAGAAGGCCTTGATCCCTTCGTAATGGGCCTTGGCGCTGCCCATCATGCCCTGGCGCCACCAGTTGTCGATCACGGCGGGCTTCACGTCCGCGCCTTCGCGGTTGAAGCCGTAGAACGGCCCTGCGGCGACATCGCGGAAGAACTCGGCGCGGTTGGCGGCAAGGCCGGCGCGCAGGCCGTCGAACACGTCCATGGGCAGGCCGCCGGGGTAGGCCTCCGTCTTGAGCATGATCGGCGGCACGGCGCTGACCAGCACGGCCTTGGCGACGCGGCCCTGCGGAATGCCGTAGCGGGCGACATAGGCCGCAACTTCGCCGCCGCCGGTGGAGTGGCCGATGTGCACGGCGTTCCTGAGGTCGAGGTGTTCGGCGACGGCGGAAGCGTCGGCGGCGTAGTGCGCCATGTCGTGGCCCTCGCTCACCTGCTCGGAGCGGCCGTGGCCGCGGCGGTCATGGGCGACGACGCGGAAGCCCTTGGAGAGGAAGAACAGCATCTGCGTGTCCCAGTCGTCAGACGAGAGCGGCCAGCCGTGGTGGAAGACGATGGGCTGGGCGTCCTTCGGGCCCCAGTCCTTGAAGAAGATTTCGACGCCGTCCTTGGTGGTTACGTAACCCATGATGCTGATCCTTCGATGTTGAGAGTGAAGTCTTCGCGGGAAAAAGGAGGTAGGGACCGGAAGCCTTGTCCGTGAGGGCCGGATGGGGGGTATCTGGCCGCCGGTCCCGAGCTTCAAATCAGTGACCGCCTTCGGATGCGCCGAACATGGTCTTGGCGTAGTTGATACCGATACCGTAGGCGCCGCCCCACTTCTTGGCGATTCCGGTGGTGCTATCGTAGGTTTCGGTGCGGGCCCAGTCGCGCTGCAGTTCGAGCAGGTACTGCAGCGAGGTCATCGGCACGGCGCCGAGCTGGATCATGCGCTCCACCGCGCGTTCATGCGCTTCGGTGGAAATGTCGCCGCAGGCATCGGTGATGACATAGGCCTCGAAGCCCTGGTCGATGGCGGAAGCGACCGGCCCGACGATGCAGACCGAGGTCCAGAGACCGGCAAAGACGATGCGGGGCTTGGCGATGCGGTTGATCTCGCAGATCACGGCTTCGTCTTCCCAGGTGTTCATCGAAGTGCGGTCGAGCATTTCCTGGCCGTCGAAGGCTTCGGTGATCTCTTCGAACATCGGGCCGGAAAAGCTCTTTTCGGCAACCGTGGTGAGGATGGTCGGAACATTGAAGGACTTGGCGCCGCGCGAGATCAGGGCGGCGTTGTTGCGCAGCAGTTCGGCCGAGATCGACTTGGTGGCGAAGGCCATCTGCGACTGGAAGTCGATCAGGACAAGCGCGTGATTGTCGGGCGAGATCAGCGACTTGCCGGGGGTGGCGGTGGCGGTCGGCGTAGCGGTGATGGTCATTGCGGGTCTTCCTGTCTGCTGGCCGTCGCGGCCCGGTGAGAGTGTTCTGGAGCGAATTGGCCGTTCCAGAAAGACGTATAAAATCGATCCGATAGTTCGATTAAATTGAAATGTACGAAGGGGCGGGTGTTGCTGTTGCGACTTGCGAGCAGCATTTGACCCCAAACGGGGCCCGAGCGAAATTAACCGTTGGTATAGCCTCGAACGGGGGGAGGCCCGGTCTGATTGGGGCGGGGCTTTTCGGGGACAGCGGGGCAGGAAGCGCCGCGAAGGACGGGGGCCGGGAGGATGGCGTGCGGCAGTAATGCCCGGCGCGGGTCATCGCGGCGCGGGTCGCTGCCCGGTCGTGGGCGCCAGCACTGTCGGCGTCATCCCGCAGGACGGCCGGGTAGCAATGGGAGCGCGGCCGGGCCGTCAGCCCGCGAGTGTCTTCATCGCGGCGACGAGGCGGTCGATATCGGCCTCCGCCGTGAAGATCGCGGGGGTCACGCGCACGCAGGCGCCGCTGGCAAGGCCTTCGCGGTGGACGGTGAAGATGCCGAAGCGATCGAGCAGCGTGGCCGCCAGCGCCTTGTTCTGTACCACGCTGGTCTGTCCGCGCAGGCGGAACGAGGTGAGGGCGCTGGTCAGGCGCGGATCGGCGGGCGTCAGGATCTCCAGGCCGGGATGGCCGCGCAGGGCCTCGGCCCAGCGGTCGCGCAGGAAGCGCAGGCGTGCCTCCTTGGCGCGGATGCCGATGGCCTCGTGGAAGTCGAGCGCGTCGGCAAGCGCGAGATAGCCCGCGAAACTGGCCGTGCCGGTATGGACGCGGCTCTGCGTGCCATGGTCGGGATTGCCCACCTCGCTCATGTTGGGATCGATCGCGTCCAGCCGGTCCTTGCGGATGTAGACCAGCCCCACGCCCATCGGCGCACCGATCCACTTCTGGCAGGTAAGCCCCACGAAATCGGCCCCCAGTTCGGGGAGCGTGAAATCGAGCTGGCCCCAGGCATGGGCGGAATCGAGAATCACGTCGACCCCGCGCGCGCGGGCAAGAGCAACGATTTCCTTCACCGGCGTGACCAGGCCGCTGCGATGGCCGACATGGGTCAGCAGCATCAGGCGCACTTTGGGGTTCGCCTCGAGCGCACGGGCATAGGCGTCGATCAGGCCCTGGTGAGTGGCGGGTTCCGGCAGCGCGAAAGTCACAAGGTCGGCGCCGCGGCGCTGCTTGAGCCAGCGGAACGCGGCCTGGGTGCTGTCGTAGTCGAGGTCGGAATAGAGCACCTGGTCGCCGGGACGCAGGTGGTTGTAGCCGGCGATCAGGGTTTGCAGCGCCTCGGTGGCGCCGCGGGTGAAGGCGATTTCTTCCGGCTCCACGCCGAGGATGGCCGCGGCGCGGGCGCGGACCGGCAGGATGTCCTGCCAGAACCCGCGCCGGGCGTAGTAGGAATTCTCGGCATTCACTTTGGCCAGCTTGCGGGCATAGGCCTGCTCGACCGGGCGGGCCATCGAACCCCAGTTGCCGTTTTCGAGCTGCACGATGGCTTTCGTGACATCGAACTGCGCGGCGACTTGTGCCCAGTAGGCACTGTCCTGGGGGTCGATGGTTTGAGGATCGGCGGGAACGGCGCGCCGAAGCTGCGACCCGAGGGGCGCCGTTCCCGCACTCGCGCCGGCCGAAGCGGCCGGGGCGGCGAACAGGGGAGAGAGAAGGCCGGTAGCCATGGCCCCGGAGATCAGGGTGCGGCGATGAATCTCGGTAGCCATGGCCTTGGACCTCCTGCTCAGAACGACACGTCGACGCGGGCGTAGTAATTGCCGCCGTTGGTGTCGTAGGGGGCGTTGCGTGAGTAGACGAGGCCGCGGCTGGCCTGGAACGTCGCCTTCTCCGGGTACTTGTTGAACAGGTTCTCCGCGCCGACGCGTATGGACAGGCCGGGGCGGAATTCGTAGGTCACCCCTGCATCGACGAAGGCGATGCCGCCGAAGTCCTGGAAGATGTCGCCGCTGGCATTGCCGCTCGAATCCGTCCAGCCACCGTAATAGCGAAGGCGTCCCATCAGCGAGACCTTGCCCAGCGTGTAATTGAGCGTGGCCACGGCATTATGCTCGGGCAGGCCCTTTTCGTACTTCACGCGGGTGGTGTCGCTCTGGGCGATCTGGCTGGAGACCACCTTGGTCTGGGTGTAGCTGTAGGACGCCGTGGCATCGAGCACGCCCGGGCCGACCGGGTGCTTGTACGAAACCACGAAGTCCACGCCGCGCGTGCGGGTATCGTAGTCGTTGGTGAAGAACGTGATCGTGCGGTAGTCGGCCGCCTGGCTGATGCCCTGGGCGATGAGGCTGGCCTTGATCGCGTCGGTCAGGACATAGCTGGGCGAGACGCTGAAGCGGTTGTCGACCTTGATCTGATAGGCGTCCACCGATCCGGACAGGCCGAAGCCCGTGCGCCAGACGAAGCCTGCCGTGGCCGTCTTCGAGGTTTCCGGCTCCAGCGCGGTGGCGCCGAAATACTGCGCGACGGGGTTGAGCGGCGAGAGGCGGCCGGTCGTGTAGAGCAGCAGCGTGGTGGTATCGAGGCCCTGCGAGGTGCTGGTCGAGTTGATCTGCGCCGGGGTCGGGGCCTTGAAGCCGGTGGAATAGGACCCGCGAACCGCCAGGGCGGGCGAGAGTTCGTAGCGAGTGGAGAACTTGTAGTTGAAGCTGTTGCCGAAGCTGGAATAGTCCTCGTCGCGCAGCGCGGCTTCCACGCTCCAGGCCTCGGTGACGGGGACCGTCACGTCGAGATAACCGGCATAGCTGGTCTGGCTCCACGAGCCGGCCTGAAGATCGGAGAAGCCCGGGAAGCCGTTCGACCCGGCGGCCAGGCCGTAGGCCGCACCTTCGCCCACGGCATAGGAGGCCTCGTCCCCGGCGCGGATCCGGTAGGTTTCCACGCGGCGTTCGGTGCCGAAGGCCACGGTCACCGGCTTGGCGAAGATGGGCAGCGACAGGTTATAGACGCCGTCGGCGTTGAGGTTGAACTCGCGCTGGATGTTGCGGCCGAGGTAGAAGTTCAGCGGGCTGTCCGGGCCGAGCGAGGCATTGATCGAGTTGTGCAGGTAGAACGCGGTGGCGTTCTGGCCGAACGAGCCCGAGAGGTCCCAGCGGAAATCGCCCGACTGGCCGCCGCGAATGCCGCCCACCGTCTGGAAGTCGGTATAGCGCACGCCTTCGCTGGGTGCGAAACCGGCGGGGTAGATGTCGTTGACGTCGAAGCCGGGGAAGGCGGCCGTCTGGTTGTAGACCGAGGTGGTGGTCGCCGGGTTGCGCCAGTTGATGTCGGACCAGCCCTTGCCCTTGCCGAACGTGCCGAAGCCGTAGACTTCCACATCGTCGCCGATGGGTTCGGCGGCATCGACCGCGAACTTGATGGTCTGGAGCTGCGGGTTGCCCCAGCGCTGGACCGGGTCCTTCACGGCGATGCCGGTGGCGTTCGAGAAGTCGATCGCGTCCTGGCGCTGCTGGCTGCGCGAGGTGGGGTTGGTGTCCGCGAATTCGCCCGTCACCACGAAGTGGCCACCGCCGGGAAGGGCAAAGCCCGCGCGCCCGCCAAGCTGCACCTGCTCGCCGTCGCCCTTGTAGTATTGCGACCCTTGCGCATAGGCCGAGAAGCCGGGCTTGGTGTCGAACATCACGTTGATGACGCCGGCGATCGCGTCGGAGCCATATTGCGCCGAGGCGCCGTCGCGCAGCACTTCGACATGGCCGATCGCGAACGAGGGGATCTGCGCCAGGTCGGTCGCCTGGGCGCCGCTGTTGAGGAATGACGAGCGGTGGAAGCGCTTGCCGTTGACCATCACCAGGGTCATGTCGGGCGAGAGGTTGTTGAGCGAGGCCGGGCGGATGAATTCAGGGCCGTCCGAAGCGGGCAGCTTCTGGACGATGAAGGCCGGCACAAGCTGCGTCAGCTTCTCGTCCAGGCGCGCGGTGACCGTGGACTTGACCTGCTTTTCGGACAGCGTGTCCACCGGCGAAAGCGCGGTGAACACGGTCTGCGCCTGCGCACGGGTGCCGGTGACGATGATGTCGCTGCCCGCGTCATCGGTGGGCGTGGCGGCCCGGCCGCCGCGCGGGGCGGGCTCCGAGCGGTCTTCCTGCAGGCCGAGGACCACGGTCTTGCCGTCATCCTTCTTCACGGCGAGACCGGTCCCGGCGATCAGGCGGCCCAAGGCGACCTGGCGCGTCATGTGGCCGCTCAGCGCCGGAGCGCGCAGGGTGCCGATGGTGGCGCTGGGGAAGAAGATCTGGACTTGCGCCTGGCGGGCGAACTGCGTCAGCGCGCTGGAGAGCGGCTGCGCGGGAATGGCGAAGGCATGGGCCTCGGCGGCCATGGCAGGCGCGGCGAAGACGGGAGAGGTGGCGCAGACAGCAGACGTGGCAAGCAACGCCGCGAAAAGCGGCGCGCGGCGAAACCGTGCGGACATGGATGAACGACCCTTTTGAAAGGCGCCGATCTGCGCCTCTGCCCTTCCAGACGATCCGGCCGGTCGGAACCGCCAAGGGCCGGTTAAAAAATTTTCAGCGGGTCAGAATGAAGCCGCCTTCATGCGGTGTCGCGCGGATATCCAGCCCCAGCTCCAGCGCCGAAAGGAAAGCCGCCGGATCGGTGGAGGTGAAGCGGCCGCCCACGGGAATGCCGGTGAGGTCCGGATCGGCGATCACGATCTTGCCGGGCAGGTAGCGGTTGTATTCCTGCACCGCGGTTTGCAGCGGCTCGTTGTCGAACACGATCTCGCCCTGCTGCCAGGCGACCGTCGCGGCCATGTGCTGGGGGCTGGCCGGGCGGACCGAGGGATCCGCTGCGGAGAGCAGCAGCCCTTCGTTCGGCGCGGCGACCTCTGCGGGGCGCGGGCTCCCGATGGCGCTGGAGGGCGCGGAGGTGGAGGTGGAGGCGGCGGCGCGGCCGGTCAGCACCGTCACGTCCATCGCGCCGGTCTGGAGCCGCACGTTGAAGCGGCCGGTGGAGAGCGCGGCGGTCAGGCCCTGGCCATGGACGCGGGCGGGAATGCCGGGAAGCAGTTCCAGCGCCACTTCGCCGCGGGCGATCCAGAGACTGCGCTCGGTGTCGGAAAAACGCCATTGCAGGAGGCTGTCGGTATTGAGCATGGCGCGGCTGCCGTCCGGCAGGATCAGGCGCCGGCATTCCCCGATACCGGAGCGGGCGCTGTCCCAGGCATAAGCGCGCGTGGCGACGCCGCCCGCCGCGAGCAGGCCGACCAGCCCCATGCCGCCGAATGCACCCAGGGCGCGGCGACGGGAGAGGCCCGCGGCCGCGAGAGGCTGCGCCTGCGGCAGGGAGGAAGAGGGCGTCTCGGCAGCGCGCCATACCGACAGGGCGCGGGCAAAGGCTATGGCGTTTCCGGGATGTGCGGCGCGCCACGCCTCGAAGCGCGCTTCGTCGATCGTGCCGGCTTCGTGTCGCGCGAGCCAGCCCGCCGCTTCGCGGGTTGCCTTGCGGCGTCTATGCCGTTGATCGTTGAAGATGCTCATTTTTCCGGATGCGGTAATTTCGAAGGCCGGAATAGCAGACGAACGGCGAAGTCAAACCCGCCAAGCCGCTCCGATCTTTTTTTCGGGTTTCGCTTCAGCGCCTGCCTTGCGCGTCGCAGGTCTCGGCACCGTCGCCGGCCGTCTCGGTCTCGCCGCCGAGATGGGCGCGGGAAAGCAGTTCGATGGCGCGGGCCAGTCGCTTCTCGTAAGTCGAGAGGCTGATGCCCAGGTCCTGCGCGATGGCTTTCGAGGATTCGCCCTCGATCCTGCGGCGGACGAAGACCGTGCGGCAGCGCTCGGGCAAGCTGGCGATCAGGTCGGAGACGCGGCGCAGGCCTTCCCGTCCGGCCGCGATCCGGTGCTGGTCGGGCGTCTCGTCGACCAGGGTGAGGTGGTCGGCATCGGCAAGCTGGCGGAAATCGACGATGCGCTGGCGCCGCAGGCGTTCGATGGCGATATGGCGCAGCATACGCACGACATAGGCGCGCGGGTTGTCGATCGCGGCCCAGCCTTCCAGCGTGTACAGACGGGTGAAGGCTTCCTGCACGAGGTCCTCGGCTTCCTCGCGCGAGCCCGAAATGCGCAGGGCAGCGGCCAGGAAACGGTCTTCGTGGGGAAAGACTTCGTCTGCAAACCAGATATCGATCGGGCGGATGACGGGCACGGGAAACCAGCTTGAGGTGATGAGGTGGCCGCCCTCCTATTTCTCGCCGGTGTCAAATCGATGACGGTATACGGTGCTGCCGTGCCAGCCCCGCCGCGATCTACAGCGCTGGTGCCGCGTCAGACGCGAATGAGCCGAGGTGGATCCAGCCGTTATCGTCCAAGATTTCGAGCGGCGGCAGCCCCGCCGCAAGGCCGATCCGATCGATATAGGCGGCGACGGCGTCCTTTAGGGCTCCGTCCGGAACGACCGGGCGGCCCGGCGGCGCGAACCAAATGGGGAGGAAGCCGGTCTCCACCCTGCCGCCGGCATGGATGCGGCAACGCCCGATCAACCCGTTGACCGCCTCGGGATGGAACGGGGCCAGCGGATAGGCCGGATCGGGCTCGAACCCGAACATCTTCTTGCGCCGCTCCGCCCATTCCGCGCGGGCCGGATGGTCCTGCGCCGGGGTGAGTGCATGCGTGACGACGCAGCCGTTGCCAAGGCCGTGGAAGATCGGCCGGCCGCGATGGAACTCGATGCCGCGCGCGATGTGGGCGTGATGGCCGACCACGATGTCGGCGCCTGCCTCGATGGCGGCATGGGCCAGCGGGCGCTCGTAAGGTGCGAGCGCGGCGGGGCGGTGAGTGATGCCCTTGTGAAGAGCCATCACGATTACGTCCGCTTCAAGCCTTGCCGCCGCGATGTCCGCCTGCATCTGCGCCACTGACCCGGGATCGGCGGCGACGAGTTCGGCCTGCGGGCGCGAGGGGCCGCCGTCGGCGGCGAGGACGTTGACATAGGCGCTGCCCGCCCGGCTCCCGGTGGCCCAGCTGATTTCCGGGCCGACGCAGTTGTAGCTGAGCAGCGCGATCCGCCGCCCCTGGCGCGCGACCACGGCAGGCCTGCGGGCGAGGGCGAGGTTCGCGTCGGCACCGGCATGGGCGATGCCGAGGCGATCGAGTTCGGCTATGGTGTCGGCAATGCCGATCGCGCCGCAATCCGCGATATGATTGCCCGCCATCGACAGCATGCCGATGTTGGCGCGCGCCAGTGCCGCCAGATGCGCGGGTTCGGCGCCAGGGGCGGGAACGTCGCCTTCCAGCTCCTCGCCGCGCAGGGTGTGCGGGACTTCGAGGTGGCCGATGACCAGGTCGGCCGCGCGGGTCACTTCGGCGATGCCCGAAAGCCAGTGGTCGGGATCGGGAACGTCGAGGATGATGTCGCCGAGGAACAGGAGATCGATCGGGCGGCTCATGCCAGTGCTCCTTCCTGGCGCAAGGCGGCGATGGCGGCCGCGTCGTACCCCAGTTCGGCCAGCACGGCCTCCCCGTCGGCGCCGAGCACCGGCACGCGCCGCGCGGCGAGCGGATCGGTGGCGAAGCCCGGCCCCATCGTCGCCAGCGGCCGGTCGTGGCCGGGCAGGTCCACCGCCTCCAGCGAGCCGCGCTGGGCGATGTGCGGATGCTGCACGATCTGGCCGACTTCGCGGATCATCGCCGCGGGCACTTTCGCGGCGGTAAGGCGCGCTTCGAGGTCTTCTGCGCCCCAGCGGGAAAGTGCCTGCTCCAGCCAGTTCCGCACGAAATCGTAATTCGCCACGCGCGCGGCGTGGTCGGCCATGCGCGGGTCGGCAAGCATGGCTTCTTCGCCCAGCACCCGCAGCAGCGCCTCGACCTGGGCCTGGTTGTTGGCGCCGAGCGCGATCCAGCCATCGGCGGTGGGATAGAACTCGGACGTGGGCACCATGCGAAAGCCCCGGTTGCCGGTGCCGCCGGGCGTCTGCCCGGTATAGCTGTGCACCGAGACGGTCTGGTTCGCCAGCTTGAGCGCCGCGTCGAGCATGGCCACGTCGACATGTTCGCCCTCGCCGGTGGCGTCGCGGCGGCGCAGGGCGGCCAGGGCGGCGATCACGGCGATATAGCCGGTGAAACTGTCGATGATCGGCAGGCCGATCTTGCGCGGTTCACCGTCCACGGCACCCAGCGCGGCAATGCCGGAAATGGCCTGCGCGATGTGGTCGTAAGCGCCCCACTGAGCCAGCGGGCCGCTCTGGCCGAAGCCGGTGATCGAGATCACGATGAGGCGCGGATTGCGGCGGCGCAGTTCCTCGACCGGGAAGCCGAGCCGCGCCAGCACGCCGGGGCGGTAGTTCTCGACCAGGAAGTCGGCCTGCTCCACCAGCTTCCACAAGGCGGCCCGGGCGCCATCGGTCTTGAGGTCCAGCGCGATCGAGCGCTTGCCGGCGTTTATCGAGGCGAAGGGAACGCTGAGCAGCGGCTCGCCCGCATGCTCGGTATAGTGGCGGAAGCCGTCGCCCATATGCGGCGGCTCCACTTTCACGACCTCGGCGCCCATCTGGACCAGCGCATTGGTGCAGGTCGGACCGGATATGGCGTGCGTGAGGTCGACCACCCTGATGCCGTCGAGCGCGTTCATCGGCTGGCTCCCGCGCCGCTGGAAAACAGGCCGGTCGCCTCCAGCGCCGCGGCATCGAAGCCGAGTTCGGCGAGGATTGCGGCATTGTCCGCGCCCGGCAGGGGCGCGGGGCGATGTGCGACGGGTGGATGATCGGAAAGGTGGAAGGGCGTGCCGATCTGCTCGACCGTGCCGGCCGGCGTGAGCAGCGCAACATGCATGCCGCGCGCTTCGGCGTGGGGGTGGCGCAGCGCTTCCCCCGGGGTGAGCACGGGCATGGCCTGGGTGTCGGCCGCTTCCAGCAGGCCGAGCCAGTGCGCGCGGGGCTGCGCGGCGAACAGGGCGGCAAGGTCTTCCTGCATGGCCGGATGGGCGGCGGTGTCGAACTGGCGCGCCGCATAGTGCGGGCGGCCCACGGCCTCGCAGAAGCGCGCCCAGTAGCGCGGCTCCATGTCGGTGGTGCAGAGCCACTCACCGTCGCCGCAGAGCCAGACGCCGCCCTTGGGATGCCAGGCGCCGGTGGGAAAGCCGATGGCGGCAGGGTCCTCGGCGCGGCCGAGCGCGACCATCAGCAGCGGCATGGCGGCTTCGGTCATGGCCACGTCGACATGCTGGCCCTTTCCGCTGGCATGGCGGGCCTGGAGCGCGGTGAGCACGGCAATGGCGGCATGGGCGCCTGCCAGCACATCGGCGACTTGTGCGCCCGGCAAAGTGGGCACGGGCGTGCCGTTGAGGCGGGACAGCGCGCCGGCGAGTGCCAGGGCGGCGGGATCGTGCCCGGCCCGGCCTGCCAACGGTCCCGTCTGCCCGGCGAAGGACACCGAGCAGTAGACCAGCCGCGGATTGATCGCCGCCAGCGCCTCGTAGCCGAGGCCCATCGCGGTCATCACGCCGGGGCGATAGTCTTCCAGCAGCACATCCGCCCGCTCGACCAGGGCATGGATGACCGGCGCGGCCTCGGGATGGCCGGGGTTGAGCAGCAGCGAGCGCTTGTTGCGGGTATAAGTCTGCCGGGCGCGGCGCAGGGTCTCCGCGTCCTCGTCCGCACCGGCGCCGAACATCGTCTTCGCCTTGGCCAGTTCGCGGGGGTGCTCGATGCGGATGACGTCCGCCCCCATGTCGCCCGCCAGCCAGCCGAAATAGGCGCCGGGCAGGAAGCGCGAGAAGTCCAGGACCGTCAGCCCGCCAAGCGCCGTCATGCCACTGCCTTTCGGCGGGCTTCGGCCATCTGCATGCAGGGGCCTTCGATGAAAGCGGCGATGCGGGCTTCGAGATCCGCGCCGTCCGCGCGGTCCAGCGCATAGTTGTCCACGCCCAGTTCCAGCACCGGGATCCCGGCGGCGGCAAGGGCGCGCAGCACGAAGGGATCGGCGTCGCTCAGGGCCACGGCCCCGTGGACGCTGTGGGTCTCGGCCTCGTGGACATGCCAGGGCGCGGCCCAGCTCGGCATGCGCAGTTCGTCTCCCATCGTCAGGAAACGGGCGGCCAGCGCGCGAAGGGGATCGCGCCCACCCGTTCCGTCCGCATCGAAGCTGCGGATATAGCCGTCCGCCGCCAGCGAAAGGTACATGGACCAGACGAAGACCGCCCCGTGGCTGTCCTCCCACTTCTGATAGAACGCGGTATTGCTCCAGAGACCCCGGCCGACCCACATGAGGCGAACCTTCTCTTCGGCGACCGCGCCAAGGCCCTCGGCGGCGCGCGCGGCGACTTCCTCGTAAAGCGCCCTGGCGGCATCGCGCGCCCATTCGGTGCCGCGATGCCACTGCGGCACCATCGTCGCCGGCATGGAATCGACGAGGCCGATGGGAGCGGGCACGGTGCGGGCGATCAGGTCGCGCGTCTTGCGGTAATATTCTTCCTGCTCGTTGACGAGGTTCATCACCTCGACGAAGCGGGTTTCGTCGAAAGGATGGCCGGTGCGCTTCTCCACGGCAGCGATCACGTCGCGCAGTTCGCTCACCAGAAGATCGAGCCGCGCGGGCTCCAGCACTTCGTCCCAGCGGTGCGGCAGGGCGTCCCACCAGCGGGTTTCGATCTCCCACCGCGGGTCCACCGTGCGCTCGTAGAGGTAGGGGGCGGCGCCGCTTTCCCCGGCCCATGCCTCGAAGATGCCGGGCGTGGCGTCGCTCGAAGCGATGGCCTGCACGAAGTCCGGTCGCGGCAGCCCGCCCCAGGGCGCCTGTTCGGCGTCATGGTCCAGCGCGGCGGCCAGGCCCTGGGCGCTGTAGGCTTCGGCGTCGGTAGGGTAGTTGCGGCCGCGCAGGAGGCGGCGATAGCGCCCGCTCTGCTGCTTGGCGGCGACGATCGAGGCCCACCATTGGTTGACCACGAACGGCACGCCCAGCGCGCGCAGGATTTCCTGCGGGGCATTGGCGTTGACCACCGCGAAGGGCGAGCCTTGCGCGACCTGCTCGCGCACGGAGGCGAACCACGCGCGCTGATAGTCGCCCGAGGAAGCGGATGCCTGCAGGACCTTGCGGCTGCGCAGGCGCGGTGTCGATGGCGCCGTTTGCGGCTTTGGAGCGGCAGGGCGCGGCGGTTCTTCCCCGCGCAGGGACAGGGCCAGCTCGCCGGTGTCGCCCAGAGCGCTCTGGAGCGCGAGGATCTCATGGGAAGGCAGCGCGCTGCGGAGCGCGGCCAGGGTCCAGGGGGCGGCTTCGTCGCCGTCCACGGTCAGGTGCAGGATGCGTTCGATACCGCGGCGGCCGGCCATTTCGAGCGCCTGCTGCGCCAGAGCGGCGCTCTGGGCAGCGGCGGCCGGCACGGCGTAAGCGGGGTCGGTCCACTCGGCCATCGTGCGCGGGGCGGGGCGGGCGGCGCGCGTCATGCCCCAGTCCTGCACCTCTCCGACGATGCGCAGGCCCTCGGCTTCGATTGCTGCGTAATGCAGGTCCGTCTCCTGGGGCGAGCCGGCGAGGAGCACGGGCCGGCCGGTCGCTTCCGGAAGGGAGGCGCTTTTGTCGCGCAGGGCGCGCAGCAGGGGCAGCAGTTCCTCCGGCGGGAGAATGGCGGAGGCGCCCAGGCATTGCAGCATCTGCGTGCCGGAGAAGCGCGGCCGCAGCGCGTCGAGATCGCACAGGAGGGCGTTCACGGCGTCGGCCGTGTCGGCCTCGCGCGCAAGGTCCTCATCGGTGAAGGCGCAGCCGCCTTCGGCCGTCAGCCATTTGCGCAGTTGTGCGAGGCGCGCCTCGTTGTAGCGGCGGCTGGAGGGGCGATCGATGTGCAGCAGATCCAGCAGCGTCGCCTTGCGCGGCCCCGGCACGCCCAGTCCCAGCCCTTGCAGGCGCGCGTTCTCGCGGATGGCGGAGAAGACTTGCGCCTGCTCGGCATCGGCGCGGGTGAACAGCACCGGGTCGGTCATGGCAGGGTCCAGCAGCAGTTCCACCAGGTGATGCGCGCGGCGCCGGCCGGTCGATGGCCCGAGCAGGGCATCGGCGCGCGGCGTTGCCATCTCCGGACGCGGCGCCATGCGAACGGGCGCGAAACCCGCCGCGCGCAGGAGCGGCAGGGGCGCATCGCTGCCGATCACGCGAAGCACGGCGCACCCTTCCGCGCGCAGGCGGGCTGCCACACCTTCCGCGTCGCGATAGGCGGCGGCGATCGTGTCGAGAGCGCTGCTGGCCGACACCTCAGATAACTCCGGCGGCGCGCAGATCGGCGATCTTTTCCGCCGAGTAGCCGAGATGGCCGGTCAGGATCGTCTCCGCATGTTCGCCGACGCGCACGGGAAGCACATCGTCGAAGCCGGTGCGCGCGCCCGAAAAGACGATGGGAATACCCGCGGTGCGCAAGTCGATATGCGTGTCGTAGCTGGGGTGATGGACTTCCATCGTCTCGGCGCGGGCGACCACGCGCGGATCGACCAGAGCGTCTTCCGGGTGGCGCACCGGCGCCACGGGCACGCCTTCGGCTTCGAGCAGGGTGACGACTTCGGCCGTCGGCAGGCTGCGCGACCAGGCGTTGATGCGGGCTTCCAGCACTGCGGCATTGGCAACGCGCGAATCCCGGTTGGCAAAGCGCGGGTCGGCCGAGAGCGCCGGCTCGCCCATGGCGCGGAACAGGCCTTGCGCCAGCTTTTCATGCACGGCGACCACGGCGACATAGCCGTCCGCGCATTCGAAGACGCCGAAGGGTGAGAGCCGCTGCACGGTGAGTCCGGTGCGGGCCTGCATGCCCGCTGCGGCCATGGCCGACCAGTTCTCGATCGCGACGAAGCTGGTGAGGGCGCCCAGCATGGATACGTCGATGTGCTGGCCGGTGCCGGTGCGGTGGCGCTGCTCCAGCGCGGAAAGAATGCCGATCACCGCGAAGACGGGGGCGAGCATGTCGGCAATGGGAATGCCGATGCGCACGGGCGGCTCGTCATGCCCGCCGCTGGCGAACATCGCGCCGGACAGGGCCTGGATGATGATGTCCATCGCCTTGCCGTCCGCTGCCGTGGCGCCGAAGCCGCTGAGCGAGCAGTAGATCACGCCGGGGTTCTCGGCGCGCGCCACTTCATAGCCGATGCCCAGGCGGTCGGCCGTGCCGGCGGTGAAGTTCTCGACGACGATGTCGGCCGAGCGCACGAGGTCGCGGAAGACCTCCTGCGAGCCGGGCTTCTTGAAATCCAGCGCGACGCCGTATTTGCCCCGGGCGCGGGTGAGGTGGGACACGGAGACGTCGTCCTCGTGCCGGCGTTCCACGACGATGCCGTCGCGGCCCACGTAAGGGCTGTTCTCGCGGGCCAGGTCGCCGCCGCGCGGGTCCTCGATCTTGATGACTTCGGCGCCGAGGCCGGCCAGCAGGAGCGTGGCATAGGGGCCGGCCAGGGCGCGGGTAAGGTCGATGACGCGCAGGCCCTCAAGCGGACGTTCGGTAGTGGTCATGGGCGGTCCTCCGTCGGCGCGCAGTGATGGGCGGTGCCGGTGGTGATGAGTTGCTGGGCGGCCCGGAACACGGGCACCCCGTCGATGCCGACTTGCGACAGGCGTTGGGCCTGGCCGAAGGCGTCGGCGTTGTAGAGCCGGTCGAAGCGCGCTTGCTCGCCGGCGGGGAGGGGAGAGAAATCGACGCCGTCAGTCTTGCCGAAGGCGATGCCGGCCGCTTCGGCCGCGATCAGTTCGCGGTTGAGCGCGGCTTCCCAGTCCTTGCGCGAAGCGATTAGCAAACGCTGCAAGTCGGGCGGCAGGCGGCGCCAGGCCTGGTCGGACACGGCGCGGGCCGGATAGGCGCCGCGGCTGAAGCGGATCGAGGTGAAGTGCTTGGCCACTTCCGAGAAGTGCAGGCTCTTGATCGTGTCGGCCGGGGCGACGACACCGTCGATCACCCCCTTGGCCAGCGCCGAATAGACCTCGCTCATGGGCATGTTGACGGGATCGGCGCCCAGTTGCTTGAGCACGTCCACCGCGTCGCTCTGGGCGCGCAGGCGCAGGCCCCGGAAGTCTTCGAGGTGACGGATCGGCCGCGTCCGGGTGAGCACGCCGGGGAAGTTGCCGCCTTGCACCGCCAGGACGTGGAGGCCGTGCAATTCCCTGCCGAAACCGGGGAAGCGGGCGGCCAGGCAATCGTAGACCGCGATCTGCTCGCCGATGTCGCGCACGCCGCCGTAGAAGCCCGACTGGACCCGCAGCAGATGCGCGCCGCCCTTGGCGTAGATCGGCGTTATCAGGCCGATGTCGGCAACGCCGTGGCGGATCTCCTCCATGCTCATGTCGCTGGAGAGCAGCGCGCCGGACCAGTAGGGCCGGAAGGCGAGCCGGCCCAGGCTGGCCTTCTCGGCCTGGGCCATCCACTCCTGGTCGGCCCGGCTGAAAGGATGGCTGGGCGGATAGGGGCTGGCATATGTCAGCGTAAATTCGGCCTGCGCCTGGCCTTGCGGAGCCGGCGCCGCTCCGCAGCCGGCGAGGGAGCCGGAAAGCGCCAGGGCCGCGGCGGCGAAAAGGAACTTTGGACGCATCGGATCAGCCTCCCGTCACGCTGGGCAGCCACAGGGTCAGCGCGGGCACCGCGATGATGAGGGCGAGATGGAGGAAGTCCGCGAGCAGGAACGGCAGGATGCCTCTGAAGATCGCGGAAAGCGGGATGTCTTTGGCGATGCCCTGGATGACGTAAACGTTGAGGCCGAGCGGAGGATGGACGAAGCCGATCTCCATCGTGCGCGTCAGGAAAATGCCGAACCAGATCGCGCTGTAGCCCAGTTCCTGCGCGATCGGCAGGAAGATCGGGGTAGTCAGCAGCATCAGCGCCAGACCGTCCAGGAACGAGCCGAGCAGCAGCAGCAGCAGGGCCATGGCGATGATCGCGAGAACCGGGCTGGCGTGCATGTCGCGCACCCAGGCGGACATGACGTCGGCGATGCCGGTGGTGCTGATGAAGGTCGCGAACAGAATGGCGCCGATGATGACGACGTAGATCATGCCCGAGGTGCGCAGGGTGGATGCCACGGCGCTGCCGATGGCCTGGCGGTTGAAGGCGCCGCGCAGGGCGCAGAGGCCAAGCGCCGCGACCACGCCCACGGAGGCCGCCTCGGTGGGGGTGAACCAGCCGATCATCAGCCCGCCGATCACGAACACCACCAGCGCGATGACGTCGACGATGCGGCCAATGCCGATCAGGCGGTCGCGCCAGCCCACGCGCTCGGACTTGGGGCCGAGCAAGGGGTTGAGGTGGCACAGGACGCTGATCGTTATCATGTAGAACAGCGCCTGGGTCAGGCCGGGAATGATCGAGGCGGCGAAGAGCTTGCCGATCGACTGTTCGGCGATGATGCCGAAGACGATCAACGCGCCCGAAGGGGGAACCAGCGATCCCAGCGTGCCGCCCGCGGCCAGCGCACCGGCGGCGAAGCCGGGCTGGTACTTGGCGCGGCGCATTTCCGGCAGGGCGGCCGCGCCCACGGTGGCGACGGTGGCGAGGCTGGAGCCGCTGATCGCGCCGAAGCCTGCGCATCCGGCGATGGAGGCGAGCGCCAATCCGCCCTTGCGGTGCCCGACGAAGCGCGCGGCGACGTCGAAGAAGTCCCGGCTGGCGCCCGCCGCGAAGCACAAGTGCGCCATGAGCAGGAACAGCGGCAGGACGCCCAGTTCATACTTCATCACGGTTTCGAAAGCGACGACGCCGCCCTTGATCACGGCCGCCTCGGGCGAGATCAGCACGGCCAAGCCGAGCAGGCCCACGCCTGCAAGGCCCACGCCGATGGGCACGCCGGCCGCCAGCAGGGCCAGAAGCGCGGCAATGCCGAGAAGTCCGATCATTTCCGGGCTCATCGTGCGCTCCTGCGAAGCGCGTTGCGCAGGAACAGCAGGGCGACGAAGGCCAGCGCGGCGATCTGAAGGAGGCGCAGCGGGGTGATCGGGATGTGCAGCAACTCGGTCCTCTCATGACCGTTCCAGAGGTCGGCGACGAGCCAGAGGCAGCCCGCCGCCAGGACCAGGAACAGGGCCGCGGAAAGCGCCGAGGCGACGCGGGCCAGGCGCTGGACGGTGGGGGCGCTCAGGCGCTCGGTAAGGATGTGGACGGCGGCATGGGAGCCTTTGAGCGTCGCGAAGATCATGGCCGATGAGGCGATGAGGACGATGCAGGTCTGGACCACTTCGATCGAGCCCAGCAGGGTAAATCCGGTGTGGCGGCCCAGTACGGCAATGGCGTCGGTGGCCATGGCCACGAACAGGCCGGTGCCGCCGACGAGATAGGCCGCGCGTGTCGCGGCACTTTCCGGTTCGGGCTTTTCGAGCGCGGGAGGCGATACCTCGCCTGTGTCCAGGTCGTTCTGCATCTTCCTCTCCTGAAGGCCGCCTTATTGACAGCCCTGCGGTTCAACCGTCTAATAACGCGATCGGCATGATGGTAGAGAAATTCAACTATCTGTCAACTACACTAAACCAGATTAAGGCAGGGACGGAACAGTGACGCGCGGCGGCAGCAAGCGGGCAGAGGCGCAAGCAGCGGATTCGGGCATCAAGCTCGGCCGGCTCGACGAATTCATCGGCTTTCGCCTGCGGCGAATCCAGAACCAGCTCTCGCGGGATTTCGCCGCGGCGACGGCGGATCGCAACATGCGCTCGGGCCTGTTCTCCTCGCTTTCGATCGTGGCGGCGAATCCGGGGATTTCACAGAACGAACTCTCCAAGGCGGTAGGTCTGGACAAGTCGATCACGGTGCAGATCGTGGACGAGCTGGAGAAGCGCGAACTGGCCGTGCGCGAACGTTCGCCCACTGACCGCCGCCGCCATGCGCTGTTCGTGACCGAAGCCGGCAAGACTTATCTGGACGAACTGTTCGGGATCCTGGCGGAAACGGAAGATGCCGTTCTGCATCAGCTGACAAAGGCCGAACTGGCGCTTCTGCGCGAGCTGCTGGACCGTATGTATCTGGCTTATGACGAGCCGGGGATATCGCTATAAAGAAAAACAATACCGTCCTCTCAAAAGATAGTTGACAATCTCCACGATCTAGCCCCATCATTGTGTTGTCGATGGCGCCAAGGAGCGCCTGCGGACGGCGATAACGCCGCTGCGACGGGTGGAGAGGTCGTGTCGTGCCCGGTCGGGCACCCTGCTGTTGCTCCCTTCGCGCCGGTGAGATCGCCGAAACGATAAATGCCCGGTGCTGCCGGGTTGGGAGGTCAATACATGTCGCGCATTACCTTGCGTCACCCCGTTTCCCGCCTGGTTTCGCGTCGGGCCATGGCCGTTTTCGCGCTCGTGGCGACGCCGGCCTGGGCCCAGGATGCGGCCCCGCAGCCGCAGGCAGAGGAAGCCGAAGCGCCGACGGTCCAGGAAATCATCGTTACCGGCACCAGCATTCGCGGGGCTGCCCCGGTCGGTTCCCCGCTGGTTGCCGTGGGCCGCGCGGAGATCGAGCAGTCGGCGGCGACCACCACGATCAAGGTGCTTCAGGAAACCCCGCAGATCACCAATTACGGCGTTTCCGATACCAGCCGCAGCGGTGCGGGCGGCGCGGGCAACGTGGTCTATGGCAACTCCATCAATCTGCGCGGCATCGGCCCTTATGCCACGCTGACGCTCATCAACGGCCGCCGCGCGGTGCCGCAAGGCACGACCGGGGCCACGATCGACCCCTCCACCATTCCCACCCTTGCGCTTGAGCGGGTGGAAGTGATCGCGGACGGTGCCTCGGCGGTCTACGGTTCTGACGCGGTGGCGGGCGTTGCCAACCTGATCCTGCGCCGGAACTACGAAGGCGCGCAGATCGAGGTCCAGCACGGCGTCGCGGATCACTACCTGGAAAGCCAGATCGGCATGATCGCCGGCCACAAGTGGTCGACCGGCCAGGTCACCGCAACCTTCCAGCACACGTATCGCAGCAACCTGAGCGGCCAGGACCGCGACTTCTACGGCGCCGACCTGACCGCGCGCGGGGGTGCGGACTACCGCGTGACCCAATGCGCGCCGGGCAATATCGTGACCGGCGGCCGCAGCTACGCGATCCCCGCGGGCGGCGCGACGCCGGGCGGCCTCGTCGCGGGCACCAGCAACAAGTGCGACAACCTGAAGGCCATCGATCTGGTGCCGCAGCAGGAGATCAACGCGGGCACCATCAACTTCGACCAGGACATCACGGACGGGATCCGCTTCTACGCCGATGTCTATGCCTCTCGGCGCGATGCCGTGCGGCGGGGACAAGTGGCGGCGCAGAACCTGAACGTGCCGCGCAGCAACGCCTTCTTCGTGGCCCCTGCCGGAACCAGCCCTGCCAGCGAGATCGTGCAGTATTCCTTCGTCAACGACTACGGCCCTTATTCGACCTCGGACATCACCTCCAAGACGATCCAGGGCACGGCGGGGATCACCGCGGACCTGTTCGGAGACTGGCAGCTGGACGCCTACGGCAGCTACGGCTGGAACAAGGACAGGGTGTTCACCCAGGGCAGCCAGACGGATTCCGCCGCACTGGCCGCCGCTCTGGCCAGCAGCAACCCGGCCATGGCCTTCAATCCCTTCGGCACTTCGGTCAACGATCCCGACGTGATCGCCGCGATCATGAACAACGTCAGCACCACGCAGGGCATCAGCCGCATGAAGGCGGCGGAGGCGAAGCTGGACGGCACCCTGTTCACGCTGCCCGGCGGTGACGTGAAGCTGGCCATCGGCGCGGAATACTACCAGCTCAAATTGCGCACGGGGCAGCTGCGCGGGCGGCTGGAAGCCCAGACCGGCACTGACCTCCGCCTCTCGCGCAACGTGAAGTCGGCCTATGCCGAAATGCTGGTGCCGATCTTCGGACCGGGCAATGCCATCCCGGGCTTCCACAGCCTGCAGCTCGACGTGGCCGGCCGTATCGACAAGTACAGCGACGTGGGCACCACCAAGAACCCCAAGATCGGCATCAACTGGGAACCGGTGGCGGACCTGAAGCTGCACGGCAGCTACGGCGAATCCTTCCGCGCGCCCTTGCTCACGCAGCTGGTGAGTGCCGGCGGCACTCAGCTCTATATCCAGAACTACTACGACCCCACCGTCGGCACCACGGTGCAGGGCGTGGCGCTTTCGGGCGGCAATACCGATCTGAAGCCCGAGACGGCGCGGACCTGGTCGTTCGGCGGCGAATATTCGCCGGCCTTCCTGCCGCGCGCCGTGTTCAGCCTGAACTATTTCGACATCGTCTACGAAGGGCAGATCAACGGCTATCTGTCGAACCTGAACGTGCTGCGTCAGGAAAACCTGTTCGGCTCGATCATCACGCGGGGCGCGGCGGCACAGTCCCGCATCGCGGATCTGGTGGCCTCGGGTCTCAACGTCAACGGCGGCACGGCCGCCAATGCGCAGGCGGCCGGGGTCTTCATCGACGGGCGCCCCAGCAACCTGGGCACGACGATCACGCGCGGTCTCGACTTCGGGCTTTCGGTCCCGATCCCGACCGAGAGCGCGGGCGACATCCGCTTCTCGCTGCGGGGCACGCACTTCTTCACCTACAAGGTCGGCATTACGCCCGACAGCCCGGTGATCGATCAGGCCAACAATATCGACTATCCGCTCAAGTGGCGGGCCCGCGGCATCGCCGGCTGGTCCAAGGGCGGGTTCGACGGCAGCGTGGTGGTGGCCTGGCAGAACGGGTACAACAACACGTATGTCACCCCGGTCGAGCGCATCAAGTCCTACACCACCGTGGATCTGCGCTTGTCCTACGATCTGCAGGGCACCGGCATTCCCGGCACCGAGGGCGTGAAGATCGGGCTGGACGTGCAGAACCTGTTCGACCGCGACCCGCCGTTCGTGGACCTTGCGCCGACCTCCAACGGCGGCGGCGGGGGCTTCGATCCGCAGACCACCAGTGCCATCGGCCGCATGGTCTCCCTCTCGCTGAGCAAGACGTTCTGATGGCGGGTCCGATGCGCCGGGCAGTGTGCGGCCCGATGATGATCCTGGCCGGGGCGCTCACGGCCTCGGTCCCGGCCTGGGCGGGGATCGACAAGGTCGACGGCCCGATCCCCGTCACGGCGGACAGCCAGGTCTACAACACGGCCTGGGTGCCGGGCGCGGTACCGGCCGTGGACCTGGCCGCGGCGGGCTATGTCGAGGAGGAATACTTCCTCCACGGCACGGCCGATGCCTACCGGCGCGATCCTTCGGGCACGCTCGCGGTGCTGGCCAAAGACATTCCCTATGGCACCCGCATCATCGTGCGGCGCCCGAAGGATCCGGCGAAGTTCAGCGGCGTCGTGCATTTCGAGCCGATCCACCCCTCCCAGGGCGGCACGTCGCACTGGGTGGCGATGTCCGGCTACATGATGGCGCATGGCGACATCTACGTGGCGGCGGGGCTGGGCGACGATGCACCCTCACGCGTGATTTCGGCCAAGGGACCGGTGCCGACCGCGCAGAGCCAGGTGCTCCAGTGGTTCGAGCCCCAGCGCTACGGCGCGATCCAGTGGCCGAAGGAGGACGGCATCCGCTATCAGGTCATGGCGGATATCGGCGCCCTGCTGCGGAGCGACCGCGCGGAGAACCCTTTGCGCGGGTTGAAGGTTCGGCGCATGCTGGTGGGCGGCTGGTCCTTCACCGGCAGCGTCCAGCGGACCTTCATCAACGAAGGCTTCCATGACCGCGCGCGCCTGCCGAACGGCAAGCCGGTGTTCGACGGCTACCTGATCGGCATATCCTCGCGCTGGAATGGCGGCGGCTATATCCCGCTCAACAGCGAGGAAGCGCAGACCCGCAACGACGATCCGCGCCGCAGCCTGAAGCCGATCGACGTGCCGGTGATCGAATTCATGTCCGAGTTCGAGGTGGGCACCGGCCCCGGACCGCAGACGCCCGACAGCGACGCCAGAGTGGGGGCGCACCGGATCTACGAGCTCGGCGCGGTGGTCCACAGCGCCAGCATGATCGACGGCAATCCACCGCGCGAGAAGCGCCCGAATTTCCTGCAGCTGGCGGCCAAGGGCTATCCGCTGGCGGGCGTGAAGGGGGAGGACGCGCTCAACACCTGCCGTCTGCCGATCAGCGATGTCCCTCATGGCGCACTGGCGCGCGCGGCGGTCGAGAACTTGCGGCAATGGGCGGACAAGGGCGTTGCGCCGCCGCACGCGCCGCTGCTGGCGTGGGACGGCGACAAGATCCGCCGCGATGCCACGGGCAATCCGGTGGGCGGGCTTCCGGTGGCGGAGTTCAAGGTGCCGCTGGCCTCCTACGGCCCCTACAAGGGCACTGATCTGCCTGCCTGCACGCCGGCCAAGGGTCGCCCGATCTTCGTGCGGACCAACCTGGACGCCGCGACGCTCAAGGCCCGATACGGCTCGGCGCAGGCTTTCGTCCGCCGCTACGATACGCAAGTCGACGCCATGGTGAAGCAGCGCTGGCTGCTGCCCGAGGATGCCGCCGCGCTCAAGGCCAAGGCCCGCCGCGATGCCGAGGCCCAGTTCCCGGTGCACTGATCCGCCTGCTCCCCGTGCCTGATCCTGTGTGTTTCCATTCGAGAGTACGTCTGAAATGATGAAGCCGCTGTCCGCATCTCTTCTCGCCCCCTCTCTCGTCATGGCAGCCCTCTCCGCCGGGACGGCGCATGCCCAGGCCCCGCAGAGCAGCTTCGGCCATTACCAGCCCGCTGCCACGTATGACGGCATGGCGTCCTCCTCGCGCTATGTGGAGATGCGCGACGGGGTGAAGCTGGCGATCCGGGTGGACCGCCCGACCAGGAACGGCCAGCCGGTCGACGGCCGTTTCCCGGTGATCTGGCACCACACGCTGTCGATCTCGCAGCAGACCGCCGACGGGGCGGGCGAGCGGGTGAGCGACTATCGCCGCATCCAGGAACTCACCCGCTACGGCTATGTCGTGGTGCAGGTGGCGCGGCGGGGGAACGGCCAGTCCACCGGCGTGCGGCGCGGCTATCACGATCGCAACGAGGCACAGGACGCCTTCGACATGACGCAGTGGCTGGCGTCGCAGCCCTGGTCGGACGGCAAGGTGGGGGTCTACGGCTGCTCGAACACCGGCGATGCGGCGATGCATGTCATGACCATGCGTCCGCCCGCGCTCAAGGCGGTCTTCGCGGGCTGCTTCTCCTGGAACAAGTACGATGCCTTCCGCCGCGGCGGCATCTTCGCGCAGTGGGGCACCGGCCCGACGCGCACGATCGAGGACGACATGAAGGTCTCGCCCGTCGATGGGGACGAGAACAAGGTGATCCTGCGCCAGGCCGCCGAGGAACACCAGCTTTCCACGCCGCTCTACGACATGTGGAAGCAGCTTCCCTATCGCGACAGCTGGTCGTCTCTGGTCGCGAGCCGGTTCTGGGCGGAAGGCAGCGCGTCCAGCTATGCCGACCAGATCCGTCTCGGCGGGGTGCCTCTGTACATCCAGGGCGGGTGGAATGACGAACTGCGCGACCAGGCCTTCATCGCCCATGCCAATATTCCCGGATCGCGCGTCGTCATCGGCCCGTGGAAGCACTGCAACAGCGACGATTTCGCGCTGCTCGAAGAGATGCACCGCTTCTACGATCGCTATCTGAAGGGCATCGAGACCGGCGTGGAGAAGGACGCGCCGATCCACTACTTCACCGTCAACGCCGCCCCCGGCACCGAGTGGCGGGCGACGACGGACTGGCCGCTCAGGCAGACGCAGATGCGCGCCCTCTTCCTCGACGGCGCGAAACTCTCGGCCGCAGCGGGGCGCGGCAAGCCGGTGACTTTCACCGCCAACTATGACGTGAAGTGCCCCGATGCCGGTTCCGGATCGCAAGTGCAGCCCTGCCATGTCGCGGGCAACGGGGTGAGCATGGCGGGCGCCGTGCTTCCGGCGGATACCGAGGTGACCGGCAATGCCATCGCCGACCTCTGGATCTCGGCCGACCAGCCCGACGCCAATGTCTTCGCCTATCTGGAAGACGTGGGACCGGACGGTGCGGTGCATGTCGTTACCGAAGGGCGGCTGAAGGCCTCGCTGCGCAAGGAGGCGCCGTCGCCCTGGAAGATGCCGGCCGGCGTGCCCTGGCACCGCGCCTACAAGGAAGACGCCCAGCCGCTGAAGCCGGGCGAGGCCGTTCGCCTGCACTTCGACATGATGCCCACTTCCTGGGTGTTCCGGAAGGGCCACCGCATGCAGATCACCGTCACCGGTTCGGACCACCGCGAGCGCGCGCGCGACATTGCCACCCCGCCGCGCATCACCGTCTATTTCGACCGGGCCCATGCCTCCTCGGTCGCCCTTCCCGTGATCCCCGCAAAGGGAGGCTGAGATGACCTTGCTGGCGCTGTTCGCGGCCTTGTCGCTGGGCGCCGGGCCGGTGGAGGCGGGTGGGGCCTGCGACGGTGCGGCCCGGATCGCGGTGCCGGACTTGCGGATCACGCGGGCCACCCCGGTCGCGGCGGGGAGCGGCTTTGCCTCTCCCGATGCCCGCGCGCCGAAAGTTGAGGCCGGGTTCTGCCGGATCGAAGGCGTGATCGAGAAGGAGATCGGCTTCGAACTGTGGCTGCCGGTGAAGCGCGCGTGGAACGGCCACCTCCTGACCGGCGGCGTCGGCGGGCAGGCGGGCAGCTTCAACTACCGGGAACTGGCACGCGGCGTGTCGCGCGGCTATGCCGCCGCCAGCACCGACACCGGCCACAAGGCAAGCGACCCGCACTGGCTGCTGGGCGATCCGCAGCGCGCGGCGAACTATGCGGAGCGCGCCAATCACCTGCTGGCCGTGAAGGCCAAGGCGGCGATCGCCGGCTTCTACGAAAAGCCGGTGCGCCGCGCGATCTTCTCTGGCTGTTCGGGCGGGGGCCGCCAGGCCATGACCGAGGCGCAGCGCTATCCCGGCGACTACGACGGCATCCTGGCCGGTGCACCCGGCGTCAACACCCCCGCCATGAGCGCGCGGCGCATGTGGGAGATGATCGAGCACCGTCGCCATGCCGGGCTGATGTCCGCGGCCGACTGGACGCTCGTGGCCCGCAGGGGTGCCGCCCGGTGCGATGGCGACGACGGCGTGAGGGACGGTCTTGTCTCGAACCCGGCCGCCTGCCGTTTCGACCTGGGCGAACTGCTCTGCCGCCCCGGCTCCGGCGCGTGCCTCAGCGCCGCGCAGATCGCTTTCGCCCGGCGGATCTATGGTCCGCTTCACGACGAGAACGGCAAGCGCATCGATTCCGGCATTCTGCCCGGCGTTCCCGTCAGCGCCACGCCGCTGCCCGAGCCGTTCACGCCGGGGCCTCCCTATCTGGCGGTGTCGCTGTTCGGAGACGGGGTTCATCGCGACCGGACCTGGGATGCCGCCACCTTCCGCATTGCCGACGATCTGCCCGCCATCGACCGGGTGATGAACCTCCATGCCGACAATCCCGATCTCACCGCCTTTCGCGCGCGGGGCGGCAAGCTGTTGATGTACCAGGGCTGGGCCGATCCGCTGGTGCTGGCGCAGTCGACCACCGGCTATTTCCACGCGGTGACGGCGCGGATGGGCGGGGTGTCGGACTTCCTGCGGCTCTACATGGTGCCGGGCATGGACCACTGCGTGGGCGGCACCGGCCCCGACCTGTTCGGCGCCACCGGCGGCGAGGGCTTGGACCGGGCGCCCGAGCATGACATGCTCTCCGCGCTGGAACGCTGGCTCGACACGGGCACGGTCCCCGGAGCGATCCTGTCGATCAAGCGCGAAAACGGCAAAGTCGCGGCAGAGCGCCCGCTATGCCCTTATCCCCAGGCCGCCCGCTACCTTGGCAGCGGAGACCCGAAGCGCGCCGCCAGCTTCCGGTGCGCGGGGCCGCAGTAATCGGCCGGGGCGTTGAACGGGGCGGCCGCACCCGATCTTTCTTGCCTTTCCGGCCCGATTGCCATTCACACTACATATTCCGCCTCCTGAGAGACGGACTTTCGAACCGCGACGAACACCCGTTCATAAACGATGGGATCACGTGGATGTGATCCTGGGCTCCGTGCGGGCCGGTGCCCCGGACAGCCATGTGCCGAAGCGCCATGTGCTGTCGGAAAAGCAGGTGAACAGGGGCGAGGTCGTCGTCGATTTCCCGCTGCCGCCAGCCTCGACGCCCTATTACATCCGGCTTCGCGGCACCAATACCGGAGAGGGCGAACCGGCCCTCGACGCAGAGGGCGAAGACCCCGATGCCGATCGGTGGTGCTATTCTAACCCGGTGTGGATCACGCAGGACCCCTCGCCCGGCGCTGGGCCTGCCATCGTTCCCCGATAGTTTTGGCAGGGCGCTCTGGCAGCGGTTTCTATTCCGGCGCGGGTGGCCAGTCGCCATCGGCCAGCGGCGGCAAGGCCTGGAACCAGGCCGCTTCGCGCCGCAGTTTCAGACTGTCGCCTGCAAAGGTGAGGTCGGCCCGGGCGACGGCGCGCAGTTCCTCGCCAATCCCGCCGACACCGCTCGACGCGATCACGACATAGCTCAGCGCCGCGTCCTCGCAAGCGATCAGCGCCTCGAGGGCTTTGCCGATGGATGTTCCGTCTCTGGCGGTCACGGGCATTCCGGCGATCCCGCTGGCGGTGGACAGCGTGGGAGAGGCAGAGCGCCGGCTCTCCTCGGTGGCGGACTTGTCGCCGTCCTCATAGGCGCGCTGCTTGCCGAGCCAGCGCCAGACGCCAATCAGGCTCACCAGTGTCAGGAAGCCATTGGTGGCAAGCAGGTTGGTCTGGCCGGACGAGAGCCCGATCACCGACCAGGCGATGGAGCCGAGGGTAAACACGACAAAGCCCCATCCCGTCACGCGGGCGCCGAGGTTGGACGCGGTCATCATGGCCGCGATCATCGTTGCGGCGGGGGCGATCCAACCAGCGGCTTCTTCCAAGGATGGGCGCCATCATGCAACGACCGGGAGACTGCTCAACGCCCCTGGCCGCCTTGGTACCTGCGTTCACGCCCTAGTAGTAGCGCGGAATCGGCCCCAGCTGCGGCGTCTGGTCGGGCAGGTCGATCATTTCCTCGTCGACGTAGCACCAGCCCCAGCCTTCGGGCGGGTCGTATCCCTCGATGATAGGATGGTGTGCCGCGTGGAAGTGCGCGGTGGCGTGGCGGTGCGGGGACTGGTCGCAGCAGCCGACGTGGCCACAGCTGCGGCAGATGCGCAAGTGCAGCCAGGGGCTCCCGATCTTGAGGCATTCCTCGCAGCCGCGCGCGCTTGGCGTGACCTGATTGATGGTGCTGCTATGGGGGCACGATGTCATGATCTGTCTCCGTCGAGTTCAGCAATCTTCGCGTGGATATGGGCTATGGCCGGGGACCGCCTGGTGAAGCCGCTCCGAACATCGGCTACCGTAATGGCGTCGATCCCCGCGCCCGGCAAGCGCGCTTTGGCGCCGTCGCTAGTGGATTGATCGGAACGAATGAGTCCGCTTGAGGGATTCCCATTCTTTCGGTGCCGTGCGACGATGCGGCATGCGAACGGGTATCGAGATCG
>NZ_SMBO01000004.1 GCF_004342985.1 Novosphingobium sp. PhB57 | reverse complement strand
CCCTCAATGGTGACGCGGGGTGGAGCAGCCCGGTAGCTCGTCAGGCTCATAACCTGAAGGTCGCAGGTTCAAATCCTGCCCCCGCAACCATGAACTTACCTTCCCCCCATACACAACGGCTCAGGCATGCGCGCTCGTATGCGCGCGCCTTGGCGCCGCACGCGCCACCGGTAACGATAGAGGCTTCGACATGACAAGCGCGGCAAAATCCCTTATGGGCGGGGCATGTCGCGCTGGGGCCTTTCTCTGCTGCTGATGCTCTTGTCGTCGTTCCTGGCGACTTCTGCCTTGCATGCTGCGGAGATGTCGGGCCCGGTCACGATGGAATGCTCTGGTTATGTCCACGATGAGGGGGACAATGACCAGTCGCAGGGGGACGCCGACAAGGGCGTACCGCATCACCATGCCAGCTGCCACGGCGGCGCATCCTTCCTGCCATCCCGAGACCAGAATCCCCTTCTTCAGAGCGTTTTGAAGCAGCGCGTTCCCGCAACCCGCTCTCATGCCCTTGGCCGGTGGATCGCCGGCCCGGATCTGCGTCCTCCCATTGCCTGATTGAATCCGAACGGCCCTGGCGCGCCCGCGCGCGCCGGCGGTCTGTCATTCTTCAATCGGGAATATCTTCATGTACAGGTTCATAGCGGCTCTGCTGGCCGCCACGTCGTGCGTCGCTGCCGCACAAGCGCAGGACTTTGCCGCGATGCGCGCGGCCCAGGTGCCGACGCCTCTATTCACACTCGAGGATGCCGTTGCGGCGGCGGGCGGCAGCGCCCCTGCCATCGAGGCCGCCGATGCCGGTATCCGGGCGGCGGAAGCAAACCGGCGGATAGCGGGCTTTCGCCCCAACCCCGTGGCGCAGGCGCAAGTCGAGAATGTCGCCGGAACGGGCGCCTATAGCGGCCTCCGCAATTCCGAAACGACCGCTGGCTTCCTGCAAACGCTCGAACGGGGCGGCAAGCGCCGTGCCCGCGTGGCGGTCGCCTCGGCCGAACTTTCCAGGACGGAGCTGCAGGCCGCGATCATGGCCGCGGATGTGCGGCTTCAGGCGACCCGGCTCTATATCGAGGCGATCTCGGCCATGCGCCGCCGGGAGACGGCACGCGATCAGGCGCGGATTGCCGGGGATGCCCTTCGCGCGGCCAGCCTGCGCGTCCAGGCCGGTCGAGCCTCTCCGCTCGAACGGCAGCGGGCCGATGTGACGCGGTTGTCGGCAGAGGCGAATGTCGAACGGCAGGATCGCCTTGCCCTTGCAGCCCGCACCAATCTGGAGCGGCGCATGGGGCGATCGATCGATGGCGAACTCGACGGCGGCCTTCTCGACCGTTTGCCGCCCGATGGGTACGGCCCAGATGTTCCGGTGGACCCACAGGGCACGCTCGCGCTCGCGGCGGCGGACGCCAATCTGGCCATAGCCGATGCCAACCTCCGCCTTGCGCGTGCGAACCGGGTGCCGGACGTGGATGTCGGGCCTTCGGTCCGGCGCCTTGAGGCGACCAATGACGTCGCGGCCGTGTTCACCGTTTCGATCCCCTTGCAGGTCTTCAACAATGGCCGTGCCGCGTTCGACCAGGCCAATGCCCAGCGCAGCCAGGCGGAAGCCCAGCGCCGGGCCGGCGCGCTCGATATCGAACAGGCCATCACCAATGCCCAGGCCGAGGCGGACAATGCCGCCACGCTGGCACGAACCGCATCGGGACCGGCGCTGGTCGCAGCACAGGAAGCGGCCCGCATCGCGCGCATCGGATACCGCGAGGGCAAGTTCGGCCAGCTCGATCTGCTCGATGCCGAACGCACGCTTGCCGAAACCCGCGTCGCTGCGATCGACGCGCTTGCCGCCTATCAGAATGCCCGCGCGCAGCTGGAGCGCCTGACCGCGCCTGCCGTCGCACCGCAAGTGGGGAACGGATTGTGAAGACCTTCAACAGATACGCCTACGCAGCATTTCCCTTGACCTTGGCCTTGCCGCTCGCACTCGCTGCCTGCGGTGGTGGCGGTTCCCAGGACGCTGCGCCCACGCGGGAAAAGGTTGAAGCCGCTCACGCCGAGGAAGGCGAGATCACGCTGACACCGGCGCAGATCGCTTCGGCAGGCATCCAGATCGGCCGTCCGATGGTGGGAGGCTCCGGCACTCTCGAACTGCCCGCGACCATCGAGGCCAACCCGCAAGGCATGCAGGTCGTTTCCGCCGCGATCGGCGGCCGTATCGTGGCGCTGGGCCAGAATCTCGGTCAGTCGGTCGGTCGCGGTGGGATCATGGCCGTGATCGAGAGCCGGGAAGCGGCCGTCCTCAAGGGCGAAGTCGAAGCCAGCCGCGCGCGTCTGGCCCTGGCCAACGCGAATCTTGCCCGCGAGCAGCGTCTGTTCAGCCAGCGCGTCACGCCGGAGCAGGATCTGATTGCCGCGCGCACCGCAGCAACCGAAGCGCGGATTGGCTACCGGCAGGCGCAGGGACAGGTATCCGCCGCCGGTGCCGGAGGCGGCGGGCTCAACCGCCTTGGCATTACCGCGCCGATCTCCGGGCAGGTGATCGCCCGTAGCGTCATCCTGGGCCAGACGGTCGACGCCAATGCCGAATTGTACCGGATCGCCGATCTTTCGAGCGTCTCGCTCGCACTGAACCTGCAACCTGCCGACGCCGGCCGGGTGAAACCGGGTAGCCCGGTGACCGTCACGGCTTCCGGCCGCAGGGCCACTGGCAAAGTGACGTTCGTATCCCCCGCGCTCGACGGGCAGACGCGCCTCGTGCCGGTCATCGCCGCGCTGGACAACCGCGGCGGAGAATGGCGCGTGGGCGAACCCGTGACGGCTTCCGTCCAGCTTGGCGGCGAAAGCGGGGACGGCGCCGTGCGCGTTCCGAGCACTGCCGTGCAGACGGTGGAGGGCAAGAGTGTGGTCTTCGTGCGCACCGGAGCGGGCTTTAGGGCGGTGCCGGTGACGCCGGGCGACAATGCCGGGGGCACCGTGATCGTCCGTTCGGGCCTGACGGGCACCGAGCAGATCGCCACCACCAACAGCTTCACGCTCAAGGCCGAACTCGGCAAGGGCGAAGCGGCGCACGAGGACTGAGCCGATGATCGCCTCCATCGTCAATTGGGCGGTCGACAAGCGCTGGCTCGTCCTGCTGCTCACCGCCCTTGCCGCCGCCATCGGCGCGGCCGCCCTGTACCGTCTTCCCATCGACGCGGTGCCGGACATCACCAACAACCAGGTGCAGATCAATATCCGCGCCCCGGCCCTCTCACCCGAACTGGTCGAAAAGCAGGTATCCTTCCCGATCGAGACCGCGCTGGCCGGCATTCCCGGCCTCGACCACACCCGCTCGCTCAGCCGCAACGGTTTCTCGCAGATCACGGCGGTGTTCGACGAGAGCACCGACATCTACTTCGCGCGCCAGCAGGTGGGCGAACGCCTCAGCGGGGTGAAGCAAGACCTTCCCCCTGGCGTCAACCCCGAGATGGGCCCGATCGCCACGGGCCTTGGCGAGGTCTATATGTGGACCGTCCGCCTCGAACACCGCAGCGACGACAAGCACTTGCCCGGTGAGCCGGGCATGCAGCCGGATGGCAGCTACATCACGCCGGAAGGCGAGCGCCTGACAAACGATACCGACAAGGCGACTTATCTGCGCACGGCGCAGGACTGGATCGTCGCGCCCTTGCTGAAGAACACCAGGGGGCTGGCCGGGGTCGATTCCATCGGCGGCTATGCCAAGCAGTTCCTGGTCGTGCCGGACGTCCAGCGCCTGGCGGCGATGAACATCACGCTCACCGATCTGGCCACGGCTCTGGAGCGCAACAATACCAGCGTCGGCGGCGGCTTCGTCGACCGTAACGGCGAAGGTCTGGCCGTGCGTTCCGACGCGCTGATCCAGAACGCCAGCGAGCTTGCGAAAGTCGTCATTGCCACGCGAGAGGGGGTTCCTGTCACTCTGGGTCAGGTTGCCGCCGTCAGGACCGGACAGGCGGTCCGCATGGGTTCGGCGTCCGAAAACGGTACTGAGGTCGTGGTCGGCACCGCGATCATGCGGATCGGCGAGAACAGCCGCACGGTCGCCACGGCGGTCGGCGATCGCCTTCGGGAGATCAATGCCTCGCTGCCACCCGACGTGATCGTGCAGCCGGTCCTGGACCGCACCGAACTCGTCAATGCGACCATCAGGACTGTCGCCAGGAACCTGGGCGAAGGCGCCTTGCTGGTCATCGTCGTGCTGTTCGCGTTGCTCGGAAACTTCCGCGCCGCGCTGATCGCTGCCATGGTGATCCCGGTTTCCATGCTGCTGACCAGCTTCGGCATGCTCAGGACCGGCGTTTCGGCGAACCTGATGAGCCTTGGCGCGCTGGACTTCGGCCTGATCGTCGACGGGGCGGTCATCATCGTCGAGAACGCGCTGCGGCGCATTGCCGAGGCGCAGCATCATGGCCGCCGCCTGCTCACTGTAGAGGAACGCCTGGCCACGGTCGCCACGGCTGCGCGCGAGATGATCCGGCCCTCGGTCTATGGGCAGGCGATCATCATTCTCGTCTACGTTCCGCTGCTCACGCTCACCGGTGTCGAGGGCAAGACGTTCGTGCCGATGGCGCTGACGGTCATCATGGCGCTGGCCTTTGCCTTCGTGCTCTCGCTGACGGCGGTGCCGGCGGCGATCGCGATCTGGCTCTCCCGCCGCGTGGAGGAAAAGGAAGGCCGGATCATGACCTGGCTCAAGGCGCGCTACGAGCCGGGCCTCGACAAGGCGATGAAGCGGCCGACGATGACGGTGGGTGTCGGCGTGGCCGGCTTCGCCGTGGCCATCGCCGCGTTCATGGGGCTGGGACAAGTGTTCCTGCCGCAGCTCGATGAGGGCAACCTGCTGATCCAGGCGCTGCGCATTCCGGCCACCTCGGTGCAGCAGAGCCAGGCGATGCAGGTGCCGATCGAGCGGATGATGTCGCGGCAGCCGGAAGTGCAGTTCGTCTTTTCGAAGACGGGCACGGCCGAACTCGCATCCGATCCGATGCCGCCCAATGCCACCGACATGTTCGTGATCCTGAAACCGCGCGATCAGTGGCCGGACAAGCGCCTTGCCAAGGACGAACTCGTCGCTCGTCTCGAAAAGGCGCTGAACGAATTCCCCGGCAATGCCTACGAAGTCACGCAGCCCATCCAGATGCGCTTCAACGAACTGATCGCAGGCGTGCGCGGGGACATCGCGGTCAAGGTCTTCGGTGAAGACTTCGGCGCCATGAATGCCACGGCCGAGAAGATCGCCGGGGTGCTGCGCCGGACCCGGGGCGCCACCGACGTCAAGGTCGAGCAGACCACGGGTCTGCCCATGCTCGACATTCGCGTCGATCGCGATGCCATGTCCCGTCTCGGCGTGACCGCGCAGGACGTGCAGGACATTGTCACCGCCACGCTGGGCGGCCGCGAGGCTGGCATGATCTTCGAGGGTGATCGCCGTTTCCCGGTGGTGATCCGCCTGTCCGAAGCCCAGCGCGCCGATATCGGCCTGCTGCGGCAGGTGCCGGTGCCGGTGCCTGGCGGGCGGTTCGTGCCGCTTGCCAGCGTTGCCGATATCGGGATCGCGGAAGGCCCGAACCAGATCAGCCGAGAGAACGGCAAGCGCCGCGTGGTGGTCCAGGCCAATGTGCGTGGCCGCGACGTCGGCAGCGTGGTGGAAGATGCCCGGGCGGCGATTGCCGGCGAGGTCCGTCTTCCCCCGGGCAGCTATCTGGAATGGGGCGGCCAGTTCGAGAATCTCGCCTCCGCCAGGGAGCGTCTGCAACTGGTGATCCCCGCCTGCTTCGCCCTGATCCTGCTGCTGCTCTACGGGGCGCTTGGCTCGATCCGGGACGCGGCGATCGTGTTTACCGGGGTGCCGATGGCATTGGTCGGGGGCGTATTGCTCCTGTTTGCACGGGGTATGGATTTCTCCATAGCCGCGGCCGTGGGCTTCATCGCGCTGTCGGGGATCGCGGTGCTCAACGGCCTGGTCATGGTCTCGTCGATCCAGGACCTGATGCGCCAGGGCACGGAGCGCGCCGCGGCCGCGCGCCTCGGCGCGCTCCAGCGCCTGCGACCCGTGGTCATGACCGCGCTCGTCGCCAGTCTCGGCTTCGTGCCGATGGCGCTGGGCAGCGGAGCGGGGGCGGAAGTGCAGAAGCCGCTGGCCACGGTCGTGATCGGCGGGTTGCTCTCGGCAACCCTGCTGACGCTTTTCGTGCTGCCCACGCTCTACGCCCGCTACGGTCGCAACGACCTGCCGGCCGAGGAAGGTCGCGCCGATCCGTCCGGTTCGGACGGATCGGCCACATTCTCGTGAACGGTTTCGGCGCCAGTGTCGCAGCCGGCGATGCCACGGGGCATGGCGGACCTATCCGGCGACTTCCGATGGTCGTAGGACGTCGGTAGGAAGCCTGGCGATCCGCCGATTCCAGCGCCGCGTCAGCCCTCAGGATTTTCCCGATGTGCTGCTGCGGGAGGCCTTGCGCTAGGACAACCCGCCGGGCGACCAGGCATCCAGAAGTTCCCGCGCGCCCTTGCCGGGGCGCGGGAGCCGCGCAAGCTCACCGGCTCGGGACAAGGAACCTGAACGATGTACGAAGTCATCTTCGTTGGAGGCTCGAAAGCGTTCGCAGGCATGATCCCGGTCCGGGAACCGCAGCTATGCTGATCCTGGGCCATGCGCTTGTTCAGGCGGCGGCGCTGGCGGCTGTCATGCCCGCACTTCCCGCGGACGGGCAGCCGGAACCGTCCGGCGCGGAAGTCTCGGCCGCGCATGGCGATAGTGCGGCCTTGCCGGCCGATCCGCCCGCGCCCGCCGCCCCCGTGGCCTTGCCTGAAGAGGACGCAAAGCCCCCGGCGAAGGACGGGGTTCTCAAGTTCGGCGTGGGCATTCGCGGGCGGGTGGACGTGCGGTTCAACGATGTCGACGGGTCGGGCGCCCGGCGGACGTCGACTCACTTGTCGTTCGACACGGTGATCCTGAAGCTCGACTACGATTCGTCTACGTTCTTCGGGGCCGCCGAATATCGTTTCTACGGCGGCAGTTTCATCTACAGCCGCAAGAACGGCTATGACGGTTATCCCGGCGAAGTGAACTTTCCCGCCTACGCCTACATCGGCGCGAAGCTCTCCGCGTCGGACAAAGTGACCCTGGGCCTGCAACCGGTGCCGTTCGACGACCGCTACTGGGGCAATTCCTGGTACAACAGCCTGGGCTTCGTCTACGGGCTTGAGGAAGTCTACGATGTCGGGATCAGCTACGGCCATTCGGGCGAGACGCTCTCGTTTGCCGCCGGCCTCTTCCCCACGACGGGACCGGCGGTGATGGGCCAGAGCCGGGACAGTGCCCGCTACAGCGTCAACATCGTGCGCGGCGATTCCTATCTGCCCGATTCCTCGGACAATGCTGAGCGCAACATCGTTGCAGGCAGGGTGCAATATGCCCTTGCCGCCTCGGATCACGGGAAGCTGACGCTGACAGGGTCGGCGTGGCTTTCCGACGTGCACAACTTCGACACGGGCAAGGAAGGCTCGCGGCGCGCCTATGCCCTCAGCCTGACCGACGAAACCACGGCGCTGCGCAAGAAACTGCTGGTGGCCCGGCAAGCCATCAATCCCGCCAATGCCGGCCGCAGCGACCTGATCGCGGTGGGCGACTACGATTCCTCGTACAATATCGCCGCCAGGAGCACGATGGCCTTTGGCGAACTGAGCCATCCAATCGAGACGGGGCGCTTCCCGTTCAAGATCAATCTCTACGGCAGCTATGCCCGCGTCTTCAAGGATGCGAAGGGCTTCGCCGATACCCAGCGCTTCAATCTGGGCGCGTTCTGGACCGACAAGGCGAGCGGACGCATTCGCGTCTGGACGGAAATGCTGGTCGGCCGCAACGATCCCTATGTCGGCGCCGGGCAGTTCGTGTCCGGCGGCGCGCAAGGCGGGGACGACCGCTGGAAGACTTCCCTGCTGATCATGGCGGGGTATTATTTCTGATCGGGCGAGGCAGTCCCTCCGGCCTCAGCCATCTCCCTATCGTTGCACCGGCGGAAGTGCGCCGCCGCCTGCCTGATCGGAGGCCACCTGCAGGCGGCCGCCTTCGGTGAGGGCACGGTGGTCGATCTTCATCGCCGGCAGAGAAGCACCGTTCCACGTCGCGGTCTGGCCCTCCCCGGTGCGATGCCTTTGCTCGATCCTGAAAGGAGCGCCGCCTTGGGGATGCACTGTCGCCACCGGAAACGCGGGGGTGGTGACGACGTACTCCGGCTTGCCGGGTGTCAGAGGGTAGAGCCCCAGGGACGCCCAGACATACCAGGCCGCCATGCCGCCGGCATCGTCGTCCATGCCGTCGGCATAGCCGACGGGATCGAGTGCGAAGCTGCGTCCATGCCAGGGCCGGGGGCGTTTGCCGGCATTGGTGTACCAGTGGTCGATGGGGCTATCGAGGATCTCGCGGACCAGCGATGCGGTCCGGGCGGGCTGGCCCGCGGCGGAGAACAGGAACGGCGCCTGGATGTCGGGCTGGTTGGTCATGTTGAACAGCCCCTGGTCGAAGAAGCGGCCGAGTTCGCGGCCGAAACGGGCGCGCCCCAGTTCCTGGTCGATCATCCAGTCGAGATCGAACACGGGGGCCCAGCGATATTGCCACAAGGTGCCCTGATAGAGCCCTCGCGCTTTCACCACATCGAAATCGGGCGCGACTTCCTTGAATACGCGCTGCCACATGGTCCGGTAGCGCAGCGCCCGTTCGTGCAGGCTGGCCGCGAGCGGGCGGTTGCCGATGTCGCTTGCCAGTTCGGCGGCGGCCCAGATGTCGTAAGCCGTCTCGATCTGCTGGTCGGGCGCCTCGTTCGGAAGCGCGTTGAGTTCCTTTATCATCAGCGGAAGGATTTCCGCCGCGTCGAAGCCGCCGATTCCCTTGCGGCGGAAATCGAGCAGGGCGACACCGGCGTGTTCGGTACGCACGGTGATGAACGGTTCGTTCTGCGTGCTCCACTGTGCCTTGCCCGCCAGGTAGAGTTCCGCGAGCGACGCGGCGATGTCCTCGGACCTGACCGGATCGAGAAGCGCGATCAGCGGCAATTGCGTGCGATAGTTGTCCCAGATCGCCCAGCCCGAATAGCGATGATGGCCGCGCGGTGCACGGTGCAGGGTGCCGTCCGATTGCCGGTAGCGGCCGTCCGTGTCGTCGATCCTCGCGGGGGTCTGAAGGACGCGGAAAAGGTGAGTGTAGAACAGGCGTGCGCGCTCGCCGCTGCCCGGCACTTGCACCCGGGCGAGTTCGCGCGCCCACTCCGTCCGCGCCTCGCGCCTGACGTGTTCGAGGGACCGATGCGCCGCGCCTCTTTCGAGCACGCGCCGTGCGGAGCGCGAGTCCACGACCGAAAGCCCGGTGCGCATTTCGACGCGATCGCCGGCCCTGACGGCAAAATCGTAGGCCTGCCGCTCGTCACCGAGTGAAATCGGGGCGGCCTTTACCGTCTGGCCGTTACGGCTGAGCGTACCGGCGAAGGACAAGTGATAGACGCCCTGGTCGCACACGGTTCCGGCGGACATGCTGCCGCGCATGTCGCCGGCCTTGCGCTTCTGCCATTGCGCGCTGTGGCGCTTGGTATAGCTGTGCCGCGGATCGAGCACGACGCGGATGGTTCCGGAACGCGGCATGGTGAAGCGCGAGATGCCCACCGCGCCTGCGGCGGCCAGATCGGCGCGAATGCCGCCGCCATAGCGCACGCTGTACCAGCCTGGTCCTGCCTGTTCGGACGCCTTGTCCATGGCCCAGGGCGCCGTGTCCCCCGCGTAGCCGACCGAGACGAGCAGATCGCCCCCGCCGCCGCCGCACCCCACCCCGACGGCGCGGGTATGGGAGAAGCCGAGGAGATGATCCGCCTGGTAGTCGTAACCGGCATGCTGCGCCGGCACCGTATCGGGAGACAGCTGCACCATGCCGAACGGGCCGGTCGCGGCGGGCGTCAACTGGCCGTGATCGCCTGACGTCCCGACGAAAGGATCGACCAGGTCCACCGGAGCGGGCGCTTCATCGGCCCAGGCCGGCGGGCAGAGCAGCCCGATCCCGAGGGGGCAGATCCAGAAGCGTAGCTGCACGGCAAGCCTGCCGGTCTTCATCATCGTCAAGGTGTGTTCCTGAACAGGGAAAGCGGGATCGCGCGGCCCATGGCTTCATAGCCGCCGTTGCCGGGATGGAGGTGATCCCCGGAATCGTAACGCCGCTGGACCATGGGCGGGCTGGACGTGTCGCGCAAGGCCGCGTCGAAGTCGATCACGGCATCGAATTCGCCCGCGCCGCGGATCCAGGCATTGGCGCTCTGGCGGGTTTCTTCCATCTCGCGGGTGAAAGCCTTCCAGCCGAAGCCCGGCGTGATCGTGCCGCCGTAGATGCGGATGCCTTTCGCGTGGGCAGCCGCGATCAGCCTCCTGTACCCGGCGATGAGGTCGGACGCTCCGAGCGCCGGTTCGCCGGGCAGAGTGGCGCGCCAGATGTCGTTCACGCCTTCCAGCACGATCAGGTGGCTGACACTGGGCACCGAGGCGACGTCGCGCATGAAGCGGTCCACCGCGGCGGTCCCGCGGCCTTCGCGCAGCAGGCGATTGCCACTGATCCCCATGTTGACCACGCCGCACCGCGGCCCCGAGCGACTTTCGATCAACCTTCTGGACAGCACGCCGGGCCAGCCCCGCCAGTCCGGACGGGTGCCGCGCGCGCCTTCGGTTATGGAATCGCCCAGCGTGACGATCGTGCAGGCCGCGGCGGGGTTATGGACGGCCAGCTGGGTAACCAGCGGGCGCAGCTTGGCGGGTTGCAGCGCGGTGCCTTGCGCATCGACGGTGCCGGGAGCGAACGCCGCCGGGAATGCCGCATTGCCGGCCACCGCGGTGCTGGGGCCGGATGTCACGATTTCCACCAGCAGGTCCTCGCCCGCCGTCACGGGGAAGTCGCTGGAGAGCGTCTCTGTCACCTGGCCGCCCGCTATGAGCGCGCCGACCCCCGCGGCAAAGGCCAGGGGCCTGCGGCTCGCGGCCGCAAGCGCGAAGCCTTCCGCTCCGGCTGCACGGGCAATCGAGATCGCTGCGATGTGCAGGCTTCGAGCGCCTTGCGGGTTGCTCAGCATCAGTCGCACCGCGTCCCCCGTCTGGCTGGCGCGGATGCGATAGCGATAAGTGCCTTCCTGGTTCTCGGTCTTGACGCTGCCTGTCGCAGGAGAGGTGGCATAGCCCCAGGCCCCCGCCCAGCCTTCGTCGGCGGGCCGGGCGTGCTCCTGGCTCGTGGCCGCCGCGGCAGGCGCGGCGAGAGGAGCGGCAAGAGCCGGGACGAGCCAGGCGGCGGCAATCAGGCGCTTCATGTTCGGCCCCTTCAGAACTTGAACCGCAGGGCGGCGGAATAGACGCGGCCTTCGAAATAGACGCGGTCGGTGAAGGCCTTGGTGCCCCAATAGGCCCGCTGCGGGCGATTAAGCAGGTTGGTGCCGTCCACCGTCAGCGAGAGGTTGCGGTTGAAGTTGTAGGTTGCCGAAGCCGCCAGGCGTGAGATCGGGTACCAGTTCAGGTTCTTGGAGGGATCGGTCAGATTGTAGCTGAGCGTGAAGTCGCTGCGCCAGGACCAGGCGACTTTCGCGCGGAACCGGCCGTCATCGTAGAACAGGCTGGCATTGTAGCTGTGCTTCGAGATGCCGGCCGTCTGCCCCTTGAAGGCGGCAGTCACCTCCGTTGCCGGCAGGTTCTGCGCGGAATCGATATATGTGTAGTTCGCCGAGGCGCCGAAGTGCCGCAACAGGCCCGGTGCGAAGTCGAAGAAGGTGTTCGCGCCCACTTCCACGCCCTTGATATATCCGTCGCCCGCATTGACGTACTTGGTCACGTCGACGGTTCCCAAGGCGCCGGGAATCGCATCGTCTTCCACCGTCGTCTTGACGATGTAGCCCGTCACGTCCCGGTAGAATCCGGCAAGCGAGATCGAGCCCGTGCGGCCGAAGTAGTATTCCAGCGACAAGTCCCAATTGGTCGAGCGCACCGGTTTCAGGTCCGGATTCCCCGAAGTGGCGATGCCGGTGTAGTCGCCCGACGCGCTCTGGACCTGCACGAGTGCCACGGTGGGATTGAGGTTGGCGAAGTCTGGCCGGCTGAATGTGCGCGTCCAGGCGCCTCGAAGCTGCAGTTCGGGCGTGAAATGCACGATCGCCGTGATCGCGGGGTCCACGTCCACGTAGTTCTGCCGGCCGTGGATCGGCGTGTATCGGGTAATGGTGCCGCCGGTGGTCGGGGTGTTTTCGCGAATGCTCTGGGTGCCGTCGATGGAGAGCCAGGTGTTCACCACGCGCAGGCCCGCCACGCCATCGACCGGCATGCCCGCCAGTTCGAAGCCGTACTTGAACTGCCCATAGGCCGCGAAGCTCTGCTCCTTGCCGTCGAAGGCGGCAAGTGGATCGTAAGCCGGGCGGCCGTCGTCGGTGAAGTAGCCGGGCTTGAGCGTGCTCACGTAATTGTTGAGCGCGATCACGTTCGCTTCGCTGTTGAGATAAGTGGCGTCATAGCCGACCCAGCCCGTGGGAATGGCCGCATCGTCCCCGCCCGGGCGGCGCGACAGCACGGCGGGCGTCTCTCCGCCCGGAAAGGCGGACATCGGCAGCTTGAGCGCGTTCAGGTCCACCAGCCCGGTGCCCGAACGATATTCGGCGGTGCGGCGGGCATAGCGAAAGCCCGTCTTGAACGCGCGAAAGAAGCCGGTGCCGGTATCGAGTTCCAGGTCCGTGCGCCATTGCAGGCCCTTGCCCTTTTCCCGCTGGCGCGTGTCCGAATAGGCGCGGACATGGAACTGGTCGATATCGCCCAGATCGGCAGTCGGGTAAGCATAGGACAGCCCGCCCCATTTGCCGTCGCTCTGGAAGGTCGCGTCGATGACCGGCGCCTGGTTGAACCCGAGCAGGAACAGCTGCTGGTCCGTCTCGATCCGCGATGTGGTATAGACCGCGCTGGTGGTCAGCGCGGCGATGCCCGACTTGAAGTCGGCGCCGAATTCGATCTGGGTCGTGTCCAGCAGCTGGCGCGTGTGGTTGGAGCGGGCACCCGAGTTGGCCGTTGCGGTGAAGCGGGCGCTCTTGACGATCTGGGTGCCCTCTACCAGCTCGACATTGCCGAGAGCCGTGTTCGCCGCGATGTTCGTTTGGAAATCGGTATCGGTGTAAGTGTTGTCGTCCGTGACATTGGTGGCGCGCAAGTGCAGGCCGAAGTTGTAGGCAGGGCGCCATTGGATCTCGCCGGTCAGGACCGGGCGCTCGTAGTGGCCCTTGGGGTTCTTGGCGAGGATGCCGGTCGGCAGGCTGTAGCCGGCGGGGGTAGTCTGCGGGCCCAGGCTTTCGCGATACGATTCGTAGTAGTCCCGCCGCGTGTAGCTGGCATTGACGAGCACGCCGATTTCGCCCGCCCCGGTATCCCAGTTCCCCGCGACGAGCACGTCGCCGTTGTACATCAGCTTGTCTGCCTGATCGTCGTAGCTGCCGCGCAGGGTGGCCGCGACGCTGATGCCCTTCCTGAAGTCCAGGGGCTGGCGCAGCTGGACGTCCACCGCGCCGCCGATGCCGCCCTCGATCAGGTCGGGCGTCAATGCCTTGTAGACTTCCATCGAGCGGATCAGTCCGGCCGGATAGCTGTTGAGCAGAGTGCGCCGCGAAACGCCCGTGTAGGCCTCCTGGCCGTTGATGGTCGTCACCACGCTGGAGATCCCGCGAATGGTGATGGCCTGGCCTTCGCCGCGGTTGCGGAACACCTGCACGCCGGGCAGGCGGGCGAGCGCTTCGGTGGCGCTGTTGTCGGGCAACTGGCCGATATCTTCGGCGGCGATGGCATCGACGATCGCGTCGGACTTGCGCTTGATGTCGCGCGCGGTGCTCAGGCTGGCGCGAAAGCCGGTGACCACGATGTCATCCGCGGCGGCAGCATCGCTGGGAACCGGCGCGCGCGCCTCGCTCAGCTTCACGCGGCGCAGGACGATCCGCGCACCGTCGTCGGCGGCCACTTCCAGGCCGGTGCCCACGATCAGCAGGCGCAGCGCGGCGCGGGCATCCATGGGGCCTTTCACGGCGCGGCTGCGCAGCGCTTCCAGGCCCTCGCCCGGCGCCACGATCTGGATCTGCGCCTGCCTGCCCAGCGAAGCTATGGCGCTCGCCAGCGGCTGGGCGGGAATGTCGAACTGGCGCTGCTGGGCAAGCGCAGGCGTGGCAATGGCACAGGCGACGACAGCCATGCCGCAGCCGGAAAGAAGTCTCGAATGCATGAGTAACGATCCCCACCAGCGGCGCGTCTGCCGCTTTCGAGGGCTAGATGCGAGGCCGCCGACGATCCTCCATCCCCAGGCGATTTTATTTTCGCGAGAGCACGACGGCATCGTCGCGCTCGGTCAGCCGCAGGCCGTGGGCGAGGGCGGCTGCCTGCGCGAAGCCCTTGGGATCGCTCGTGGAAAAGACGCCTGCAACTTTCAGGCCGGCCACCTGGGGGTCGTCGATGACGATCCGCCGGTCCGAATAGCGGGCATATTGGCGCGCCGCATCGCCCAGCGTCAGCCCGGTAAGGTCCATCTCGCCGCGTTGCCACAGGCCCAGGCGGTCGACTTCGCCCACCGAAAGCTGCTCCCGCGTGATCGCGCCTTGCGCAGGTACGGTCATGCGGTCGCCTGCCGTCAGCAAGGCCGGTGCCGTGCCCTTCGCCTGCACTTCCACGCGGCCTTCGCGCACGATGACCGCCACTTCGCCAAGCTCCGAAAGGTGGACCAGGAAGCTCGTCCCGACCACCCGGATCCGCACCGGTCCCGCTTCGACGATGAAGGGGCGGGAAGCGTCCTTTGCCACGTCGAAATTCGCTTCCCCGGCCAGCATGCTGATCCGGCGTTCCAGCGGCTTCATCGCCACCGAAACTTCGGTTCCGGCATTGAGCGTGACGGCGGATCCATCCTCGAGCGCGGTGCGGCGCACGGTGCCCTTGTCTGCCGTCAGGCTGGTGCTTCCGGCCAGTCGGTCCAGGCCCAGGGCCACGAGGAGCGATGCCGCCATGGCACCGGCCGCGCCGCCCAGCCATAGCCTGCGGCTCATCACGCGCCGCTCGGAAACGCGCGGGGCTTCGGCCGAGACTTCGGGAATGCCGGTGGCCACCTCGGGAATGTCGCGGTCGACGCCGAGCGCCACGGCGCGGTCGAAATAGGCGTTTGCCGCCATTGCCCGTGCGAAGGCGCCGGCGTGGCGCGGGTCGGCGGCCAGCCAGGCGTCGAGTTCAGCCTGGTCCTGGGGATTCAGCGTGGCGGCATCGACGCGCAGCGCCCACTGCGCCGCGCGCTCGTCAAGCGCGTTCACGCGGTCGGGATCTGTCACTGGTCTCGCTGTCGTCTCGCTGTTCACGCACGCTAGATGACGCATTGCGGACATTTCCGCCACGCCCGATTGCATTTGTCAGGATCGCGAGCGCCTTCACCATGTGTTTCTCGACCGTGCTCTCGGCGATGCCGAGCGCTTCGGCCACCTGACGCTGGCTCAGGCCCTGGATCTTGCGCATCGTGAAGACTTCGCGGCAGCGGTCGGGCAGGGCGGCAATGGCCGCGGAGACTTGCGACAGTTCCTGGCGGTCCGCAGCGACCCTTTCAGGCGTCGGGGCGTCTTCCGGGATCTCCAGGAACTGTGCGTTGGCTTGCACGTCGATGGTCACGATCCTGGCGCGGCGCAGCGATTGCAGCACGACGGACTTGGCCACTTCGAACATATAGGTTCGCGCATTGCGAATGTGGTCCACCCGCTCGATCGAGGCGAGGATCGCGTAGGTTTCCTGGACGACATCGTCCACTTCCAGCCCCGCGGACGCCGTGCGCGCGGACAGCCACTGCCGCAGGGCAGCTTCATGCGGGAAGACATTGCGTCCCAGCCAGACGGCGCGTTCACGGGAAAAGGACATCGACGCCGCGACTATCCGGGCTGCATGACAATTTGGATACAGCGGCGCCGAAGGACGAAAGTTCTCTCCGGCATGGCGGATAGGTGCGCGCGCCGCATCTAGCAGGCGGCCCAGGCGCTCGCAGCCCCGATCCCTGCAGCGAAAGGCCGATGCTGACACCGTTCGGTCGGGACACCGGAGGACCAATGGCGAAATTCAGAATATGGCTGCAAGCGGCGCTGGGCATGGCGTCTGCTTCGCTTGTGGCGACCACGAGCCCTGCCCATGCCTGGACACGGACCGGCCACGCCGCGATCGGCTTCGTCGCGGAAGCCAAGCTCAAGACCGACAACCGCGAGGTCTGGAACAAGCTGGCCGAGATTCTGGACGGCGCCGAATTTTACGATGAGGCGGTCGCGGGCTGGGCGGACGATGTCCGTACCGCGCACCCCGAGCTTATCCATACCGTGCGCATTCCCGTGCTGGGCGCCGTGCCCTCGGCCTCGGACCCGGCCTGCATCGCCGACCAGCCCGAGGTCAGCTGCGCCGACAAGGCCATCGCCCATTACGCCGCCGTTCTGAAGGATGCGAACAACCCCCGGCAGCAGCGGCTGGAGGCGCTCAAGTTCATCCTGCACCTGGTGGGAGACCTGCATCAGCCGCTCCATGGGTCGGAGCCCGGCGGCGCGCAGGACAAAGTGCTGATACCCGGAGGAATACTCAACGTGGATGCCAATGGCGCGGCTCTGGCCAGCGACGTTCATGCGGTTTGGGACTACGCGATCATCAAGCGACATGGCCTGACCGCGGTGCAACTGGGCCGGCAATTGTGGGACGATGCCACGCTGGCGCCGCCCACCGGCCTGACCCCGCGCGACTGGGCCGTGGAAAGCCGGAACCTGGCGAAGAAGTACATCTTCCTCGATCCCGTGACGCCCAGTGCCAACGACGCCTACAAGGTCCCGGCATGCGGCGGCCGCACGGGGATCGCGTGCCCGGCAGCGGCCAGGACGATGCCTGCCGACTACGAGACGAAGAACTATTACCTCGTCTCCTATCGGCTCAAGCAGGCAGGGCTGCGGCTGGCCGAATATCTGGTGAACTTGATGGGGACCTGACCGGCTGGCGCGAAAGACCTTCGGCCTCCCGATGGGGCCGGAGGTCTATGCTCCGCCTGGAGCGGCCCGTCGCCTCAGGAAGCGGAGTTCGGGCCCGAACCCAGGCTTGCCGCGATTTCCTGCTCGGCCGCGGTCGCTTCGGCGATGAGCTGGCGCAGGGCCTTGGCGGTGTCTTCCAGAAGACCCGCGCCAAGCGGGCGCTCCCCGTTCACAAACCGCCGGATCGCGCGCTCGTCTATGCCGAGGCGGCGGGAGAAAGCGGTGGTGCCGCCGAACAGCTGGACGCAATAAGCAAAGTGTTCACGTTGCTCGTCGATCGAAGATTCTGCCATTTTACCTGCCTGTTGGTTCGCTGGTCTTGCCATAGGCGATCTTGCGCGCGAGGCAAATGGCGCCTGCTCGTGCGGATGTCACCGCACTCTCGGGGGCGGGCATGGCAGCCCTTTCAGTTGCCGTCCGCATCGACGGTGAACACCATGGGCTTACCGCGAGACGTGGGTTCCCAGCCGGCCTCAAGCGCGGCGCGGATGCCCCGCGAGACGATCGCGTCGCCGATCTGGAGGCGTCCGCGCTGCATGCCCTTCATCAGGCGTTTCGGCGGGGGGAACTCCAGCAAGGCGCCGCGCTGGGTGTTCTTGCGCTGCAACGCAACGGTCATGCCTCGCCAGCCGTCGAAGTCGTCCCACTGCGGCTCGCTGCGCAGCTCCCATTCATATTGAAGTCCATCGACCTCGACGATACCGGCTAGCTTGTTGGTCATGCCGGTACGCCTAGCAGGTCTCGGCCCGCAAACCACCTGCCGATCGGCGGTGGCGAACAACATTTCCGGACGAGGCCGCTATTCGCCGCAAGGTCCGGGCCGCTCGCCTGCGGGAGTGCGCGGCCGAGGGGGCGCGGCGCGCAATGTCCGCGAAAGCCCGGTCAGGCTCTCGCGGACATCGTATCATCGCCGCTTCCGCCCGGACGAGGCGCCTGGGCTCAATAGGCCGCCGACAAGGTCAGGAACCACTGGCGCGGTGCGATGGGATAGGCGGAATAGCTGTTCGTGGCCGATCCGATCGAGAGCGTCGACACGCCCTCCTTGTCCGTCAGGTTGGTGACGTTGAGCGCGAGTTCCACCTTCTTGAGCGGCAGGACACCGTCCGGAACCCGCCCGGCGACGCGCAGCGAGGTCAGGAAGTAGGAGGAAACGCTGGCGTCGTTGGTGAAGGTGGCGAAGCGGCGGCCGACAAAGTCCCCGATCGCCTGCACCTCGAACGGACCGACATTCAGCGTCGCCACCGTCTTGTTCATCCACTTGGGCGTGCCGGGCAGCTGCTTGCCGCAAGTCGGCACGATCCCGCCCGTGACGATGTAGCCGCCGATGCAGGTGTCAGTGGCTGCACCGATCCCCTGCGCGGTGGAAGTGTAGTCGTTCTGGTACTTGGACAGGTTGTACGAGATCGCATTGTAGAGCGAGAACACGTTCCCGATCCGCAGCGTGACGGCCGCGTCGACGCCGTCGGTCTTCACGTCGCCGACATTCACCAGGGTGGAGGTGCCGCCGGTGATGCCGCTGCCGGCGATCCCGCCCGGATTGGTCGGGATGGCGAGCAGGCGATTGCTGAAATCGACGTGATAGTAGTTGATCTGCGCCTGAAGCGCCCAGCCGTTGGAGAAGCTGCGGCTGGTGCGCAGGCCCGCTTCGTACGTCCAGCTGGTCTCGGGCTTGCCCTCGTCGGCGAAGGCGTCGAACGCGGCCTGGCTGCCGGTGAACCAGGGGCCGCCGCCGCCGGCGAGATAGGCCTGATACTGGCGCAGGTTCTTCTGGACGTTGAAGTAGACCTGTTCGTGTCCGTTGAAGTCATAAGTCGCGCCGAAGGCCGGCAGGAACCAGTTCTTCGTGTTGATCTTGCCTTCGGGCAGGGCGGTGGTCCCGCCCAGCGAGCCGAGGCGCGGCTGCACCGGGAAGCGGCCGCTGGCCCACTGCGCGCTGGTCTTGACGCCGCCCTGGACGAGCAGCGCGTCGGTCACCTGCCAGGTGTCCTGGAGGTGGAGCTGCAACTGCTTGATCCGCGCCTCGCCCTGATACTGGGTGAACAGCGGGTCCATGACATCGCGGGGGCGGACATAGGGCGTGCTCAGCGAGGGATCGGAAACCGGCACGGCGTACCAGCGGCGCCACTGGGTGGTGCTGTTGTGCTCGAACCAGCCGCCGAATTCGATCTTGTGGCTGCCGAGTTCGACACTCGCTGCAGAGATCACACCGAAGCGGTCGATGCGGTATTCGGTCGTGCGGGTAATCATGCCGGAGCCGCCGGTCGCGGCCAGCAGTGCGGCGCCGGATGCAGCCGCCTGGGCGGTGGTCAGCGCGGTGCAGGCGGTGGGGCGGATGCCGTTGCCATTGGCGCCGAAGCGGCAATTGGTGGGCAGGCTGGCATAGTTCGGATCGAGATAGGCCTGCGCCGTGGTGATCGACTGGCCGAGCGGGCCGGCCACCACGCCGGCGCCGTCGTTGTGGTGATAGTAACCCGTGGTCGACCAGGTGATCTTGTCGGAAAGGCGGGCATCGTAGCGCACATAGCCGAGATAGTCGGTGCGCTGGGCGTCCGAATAGTAATTGCGGTAATTGCTGCCCTCGGACGCCGGAGAGTTTCCAAGCGGGGTCAGGTAGCTTGTCCGATAACCGTCGAAATCGGGATAGAAGAAGGGCTTGGTATAGGGGGTATAGAGCTGGACCGGGGTGGCCGTGCCGCCTGCCGAAGGCTTGAAGAACACGGTCGCATCCTCGTTCGGCTGCGTCATGTCGTTGTAGTCGAAATAGAGCGTCAGCTTGCCGGCATCGCTGTCGTGCACGAACTTCGCATTGGCTTGCCAGCCTTTCTGGATGCCGTCGAAGTCCCAGGCCCGCGCCCTCTGGCGGACGCCCGAGATATAGCCCGAATTCCCGCCGCCGATGTCGCCGCTGTCGACCCGCAGATAGGTGCGCGAGGTGCCGTAGCTGCCTACGGTCTGCGCGCCGCGAATGCCGAATTCGCCCTGGGGATCGGAGGAGAAGGTCTCGACCGTACCGCCGAGGTTGCTGTTCGAGGGCGTTGCCAGGTCGCCCGCGCCGGTGGCCACGACCACGCGGCCGACGTTCTCGGAAATGACCGCGCGCTGCGGGGAAAGGCCGTTGTAGTTGCCGTAGCTCTGGTCGCCCAGCGGAATGCCGTCCATGGTGTAGCCGAGCTGGTTGCCGGCAAATCCGTGGACGAAGATCTGCGCGTTCTGCTCGTTGTTCCCCCAGGGATCGGCAGTGATGTAGAGGACGCCGGGCAGGGTCTGGATCGCCTTCAGAGGCGAGACGCCGGGCAGAATCTTCTGGATTTCGACTTCGGAGATCGCCGTGGCGGAGCGGGTGGTCTTGGCGCCGGTGACGATGATCGCGCCGTTGCTCTCGCCCGCGTCGACGTCTGCGCTTGCCGAAGGGGCCTCGTCACGCGCCATCGCTTGCGCCGCGGAGCACAGAGCGAGCGCGGTACCGGCGAGCATTGCGCAGCGCACGGCCCTGGAGGCCGATGGAATTGCCGTCATCTGATTGTCTTCCCCAAACCTTGCTGCCGGTGCGTTCACCGAGCGACAGGTCGGTTAGCCAAGCGACGTGGCGGTTTGACTTACCTTTGGTGACAGTAAGGTTTCAGTACCGGGGGCGGCGATATCCGGTGAAGGCAAGGCGAATGGTGGGAATGGCGGATTCGGATCAGAAAAGCCGCCTTAAGCCAGTGGGCCCATGCGCCGGGCTGGTGTGTAAATGGCCTGATCTGTTCAAAAATGAAGGAAAAATTGTTCCAGAACGAACGGCCCTTTAATAGGTAGTACGCGACTTTCCTGTCGCAATTAAGTTGACCTCTGTTTCGTCTCGCTCGGCCCTTGCGCGCGGGGGCCGCTGCCGCGACTTCGGGATTATACCTCGCAGGAACAGGGAAGCGGCGCTAAAGGCGGCGCATGGAAATGCGTCTGTGAGTGCCAAGGATCCCTGCATATCGGTGTGCCAGTTCGACGGTAAGTCGGGTTGGTGCCGTGGATGCGCCCGTACCCTCGAAGAAGTGCGCAAGTGGCGCAAGCTGCAGCCCCATGGCCGCCAGTCGATCGAGCGCGAACTTCCGCGCCGGTTGCAACGCCTTGCGGCGCGCGACAGTGGGTGAAGGCGTGCTTCGGCGCGGCGGTTTTTCGCAGAGGACAGGGAACGGCCTCTTCGCCGGAGCGCTTCCCCGTCACGCGCCGCGATTTGCAACCGTGCAGCGCCGGGCAGCCTGCGGAACGGATGAAGAGCCTTTTTGATGACCGAACCTTGTGATTTCGAAGCTGCCCGTCTCGAGGCCCTGGCGCGTTACGACGTCCTGGATTCGCCGCGCGAAAAGGCCTTCGACGAAATCGCGGAGCTGGCAGCTGCGATTTGCGGCACGCCTATCGCCGTCGTCAATTTCGTGGGTGAAGGGCGCCAGTTCTTCAAGGCGGAAGTGGGCCTTGGCCTTCGTGAAACGCCCATAGAGACCTCGTTCTGCATCAAGGCCCTGCTGGAAGAAGACTTCCTCCTCGTGACCGACGCCACGCAGGACGCGCGGTTTTCGGACAATCCGCTGGTCACGGCCGAACCGGGCCTGCGGTTCTATGCGGGCGCGCTGCTCAAGACGGAGGACGGCTACCCGGTCGGCACTCTCTGCGTACTGGACTATGTCCCGCGCGAACTGGATGCCGTGCAGGAAAAGGCCCTGCGGGTCCTTGCCCGGCAGGCGCTGACGGCGCTGGACCTGCGCCGCGCGGCCGCCGTGGCCGAGATGGAGAAGAAGCGCCTCCGGCACGCGCAGGAAGCGGGCAAAGTGGGCCTGTTCACGGTAGAGATCGCGCAGGACAGGGTCTATCCGACGCCCGAGCTTTGCCGGCTCTACGGGCTTCCGGTCAAGGCGAGCTACCAGACCTCGGACTTCGAGCAATGCGTCGTTCCCGAAGACCGGGCGCGGGTATCGAGCCTGCACGCCCGCTCTGCGGGGACCGGCGAACTCTCGGTCGACTACCGCGTGAAGGATGCGGCGACGGGAGAAATACGCTGGCTGTCGCGTACCGCCGAATACGAACGGGATCCCTCCGGCACGCCGGTCGGCTTCGTGGGCGCCGTGCGCGACATTAGCGGACACCGGGAAATCGTGGCCGCCCTGGCGCGGAGCGAGGAACGCTACCGGGCCTTGTTCGAGGCGCTCGACGACGGTTTCTGCATTATCGAATTCTTCGACGGCCCGCACGGTCCCCTGAGCGACTACGTCCATATCGAGGCGAATTCGGGCTACGAGCGCCAATCCGGCATTGCCAATATCGTCGGGCGCAGCTTGCGGGATCTGGAGCCCGAAGATGCGGAAGGCTGGGCCGAACTTTACGGCGAAGTGCTGCGCACCGGCAAGCCGATCCGTTTCGAGCGCTATTTCCTGGCCGCCGGGCGGCACATCGAAGTGTCCGCCTCCCGGGTCGAACCGGCATCGCTGCGCCAGGTCTCGGTCATGTTCCGCGACATCGAGGCACGGCGCCGGGCCGAAGACGCCCTGCGGGCCAGTGAGGCGATCGCCCGAGAGAACATCGATCGGGTGAATCTCGCCCTGTCCGCAGGCGCGATCATCGGCACCTGGTTCTGGGACATCCCGACGGACAGCTTCACGGTCGATGAAGGTTTCGCCCAGACTTTCGGCTTCGATCCGGGGCAGGACCGCGTGGGATTGAACCTCGCGCAGATCGTGCGCTCGGTGCATCCCGACGATCAGGCGCGGCTTTCCGAGGCCATGAACAAGGCCATGGCGGAAGGCGGGGCCTATGCGCATCAGTACCGGGTGCTGCGCGCCGATGGCCGCTATTACTGGATCGAGGCGAACGGCCGCGTCGAAATGGGGCCGGACGGGACGGCGGTGAGTTCGCCGGGCGTGCTTCTGGATATCGAGCAGCGGCGCATGATCGAGGCGGAACGCGACAGCGCGGCCAGCGCGCTGCGTGCGCTCAACGAGACGCTGGAACAGCGCGTCGCCGAGCGTACCGCCGAACTGATGCATGCCGAAGCGCAATTGCGCCAGGCCCAGAAGATGGAAGCCGTGGGGCAGCTGACGGGCGGCCTGGCGCACGATTTCAACAATTTGCTTGCCGGCATATCCGGCGCCCTGGAAATGGTGGGCACCCGGCTCAAGCAAGGGCGGCTGACCGATGTCGACAAGTATCTGGTCGCGGCACAGGGCGCATCGCGCCGCGCCGCCGCCCTGACGCACCGACTGCTGGCGTTCTCGCGGCGGCAGACGCTCGATCCGCGGCCGACCAACGTGAATGCGCTGGTCAACGGCATGGCGGAGCTGATCCAGCGCACGGTCGGGCCGGCGATCCAGGTCGAGACCGTGGGCGCGGCCAGCCTCTGGCCCACGCTGGTCGATCCCGGCCAGCTGGAGAACGCGCTGCTCAACCTCTGCATCAATGCGCGCGACGCGATGCCGCAGGGCGGGCGCATCACCATCGAGACTGCGAACAAATGGCTCGACCGCACGGGCGCGCGCACGCATGACGTTCCCGAAGGGCAATACCTCTCGCTCTGCGTCACGGATACCGGAACCGGCATGACCGCCGACGTGATCGCCAAGGCCTTCGATCCCTTTTTCACGACCAAGCCCATCGGGCAGGGCACCGGGCTGGGGTTGTCGATGATCTATGGCTTTGCCAAGCAGTCGGGCGGGCAGGTCCGCATCTATTCCGAACTGGGCGAAGGCACGACGGTCTGCATCTACCTGCCGCGCCATTACGGCGAGGTCGGCAGCGACCTCGAACTTGCCACGCACACGGCCGATCTCGGCGCCGAAGTGGGGGAAACGGTACTGGTCGTCGACGACGAGCCGAGCGTGCGGATGCTCGTCACCGATGTCCTCGAAGACCTGGGCTATGCCGTGATCGAAGCGGCGGACAGCGTTTCCGGCCTGCATGTGCTGCAGTCAGACGTTCGGATCGACCTGCTGATCAGCGATGTCGGTCTGCCCGGCGGCATGAACGGCCGCCAGATGGCCGATGCCGGCCGGCAGAGCCGCCCGGACCTGAAGGTGCTGTTCATCACCGGCTATGCGGAGAACTCGGTGATCGGCAACGGTCATCTCGAGCCGGGCATGCAAGTGCTGACCAAACCTTTCGCCGTGGACACCCTGATATCCCGCGTGCGCGACATCACCGCGGAATGACCTGCGCGCGGGCGGTGAACGGACCTGCCCGCCACACCATGAATAGAGGCCCCGTAGAGATGCATTCGGCTACGGGGCCTCAGTTTCAGCCTGGTGCGTCTGACCGACACAGACTGACGGCCACATAGCAATCCACCAGGCCGATCCGGACGCGCCTTCATCAGAGGGCGTGGGTCGCAATCGCCCGAAGTGAGAGCCAAGCGTTTGTAAGGACGCGATGTTCCTCGGCCTCTCGGAATAGTCAGGACCATCGGGCGCGCGATCCTTGCGGCGCTGCTTCCCCTGCGCATTTCGCCGCAGCCCCTGCCGATGCCTGCGCGGGCAGGCGGCACCTCATGCCGCATGCCCGGAAACGATACGTAACCGGCGAGCTAAGCGCCTGAGACTTGCGAAGGCCATTTCCTGCCTCATCCGCATGTTCGAAGGAGATTGATTAGTGGCGACATCCAACACCCTGGCTACCGCGCAGCCGACACCGGACGAGGCTCTGCAGCGCCTGGTGGACGGGAACCGCGCATTCGTTGCCGACCAGCCGTCGCAGTCGGACATCTCGCGCGAGCGCCGTCTCGCGCTGGCCGAGGGGCAGCAGCCCTTCGCGACCCTGGTGGGATGCTCGGATTCGCGCGTCGGCCCCGAGCAGCTGTTCGGAGCGGGTCTTGGCGAGCTGTTCATCGTGCGAACGGCCGGAAACAACGTCGATGCGGCGGGAATGGGTTCCGTGGAGTATTCGGTCAGCGTCCTGAAAGTGCCGCTCATCGTGGTGCTCGGCCACGAGAAATGCGGCGCCGTCGCGGCTGCCGCGGACGTCGTGACCAAGGACGTGCGCTTCCCCGGCAGCATAGGCCGCATGATCGAGCCGATCATTCCGGCGGTGCTGGCAGCCCAGCGCAATGTCGGTGAGGAAAAGCTGGTGGACGTGGCCGTCGAGGAAAATGTCCGCCGCATGGTCGAGCGGCTCCAGACGTTCTCCGAACCGATGCTGATCGAGCCGCAGGAGCGGGGCGAACTCAAGGTCGTGGGCGCGGTGTACGAACTCGCCACCGGCCGGGTGCGCTGGCTCTAAGCCGCCGTCCACCCCGGCAGACGAGAGCCCGACCGCGAAAGTCGGGCTCTCGCCGGCATCAAAGTGAGATACGGCAGGTTGCCGGTTGAGGCCGATCAGCGGCCTTCCGGCAGCTTCCGGCCCCCGGCAAGGTCTACCTCCAAGCGGCCGTCACCGTTTCGCGCCGCAGGACTTGCGGCCGGCCCTGGCCCAGGCAATGGCGCTGTCGAACAGCTTGCGCCCGGTATCGGTCATGCGGGTGAAGCTGTTGTTTTCCATGCCGATGAACACCCGGCGGGCCGGGGCGAGGTGGTCGTGATCCATCGTCGCCCCGGCCTCGTAGCCGAAAAGGGTCGATTTCTCCGGCTCGCCCGGCCAGGTCATGATGACATCGGCGCCCAGCCCCGGCTTGCCCCAGCCGGCCGGCGTTCGGGCTTCGGTCCAGGTCCCGAGCCCTGCAGGGATTCCCGCCGCCAGCGGATGAGGCGCGCGGACCAGCCAGAAATAGTGCCCCGTTTCCAGCTCGCCGAAGTCACTGTCGCGGCGCAGGCCGGTCATCCACAAGTCGTCGAGCAGGTCATTCTCCCAGGTCACCAGCGGGATGCCCATGTCGCGAAGGCGCGTGATGACCGAGCGTTCGGCGGTGAACTGGTTGGAGCGGACCGTGGAGGACATCACCACCAGATCGAACCCGCAAGGATCCGGCATGCCGGCACCACCTTGACCCGCCAGCCCTTCGCTGACGGTCACGCTGTAGCCCAGCTGTTCGAGCCGCGCCTTGACTTGCGGATCGGCCGAACCTCCCGGCGGATCGGCGCGCATCAGGAACAGGATGCGGCCCGCATCCCCCGCGGGCGCGGGAAGGGGCGCCGCGGCGCTCGCCAGCAGCAGGACGACGATGGCCGCGAACGCCTTGCCCATCCTCAGAAGCTCCCGCTCAGGCCGACAAGGAAGCTGCGACCTTCGCCCGGCACGACTTGCGAGCGCGAAACCGAGGATTCCATGTAGTAGTCGTTGGTGATGTTCTTGACGTTGAGCGAAAGGCGGACCTTGTCTGCCAGCTTGTACCAGACACTGCTGTCCAGGCGCGTATAGCCGCCGATGCTGAAGCTGTTCTCCAGGTCGCCCTGGCGGTTGCTGGCCGCGAAGACGCCGCCGCCAAGCCCAAAATTGCGAAGCGCCCCGTCGACCGGTTCCCAGGTCAGCCAGAAGCTGCCGCTCCATTTGGGCACGCCGATCAACTGGTTGCCGCGCGCGTAGTCTGTCGATTCCCGCACGGTCGCGTCGGTATAGGCGCCGTTGGCGATCACTTTCACGCTGGGGCTGATCGAGCCCGAGAGATCGAGTTCCACGCCGCGCGACCGCTGCACGCCGGCGTTGATATTGTAGCCGACGTTGTTGGGGTCCTGCTGCGTCACGTTTTCACGGGTGAGCTGGTACACGGCCAGGGTGCCGCCCAGTCGGCCGCCGAACAGCTCCGCCTTGACGCCGGCCTCGTACTGCTTGCCCTTTTCGGGATCGATGGGCTTGCCGTCGATGGTCGGTTCGGGCTTCGACTGGAACGAGCGGGTGAAGTCGGCAAAGAGCGAGATATTGGGCACCGGCTTGAAGACCAGTCCCACGCGGGGCGACCAGGCCTTGTCATCGGATTCGTACTGGGTCGTGCCGTGGTCGGACTGCCGTGCATGGTCGTAGCGCACACCGGCCAGCAGATGGATCTGATCGCCGATGTCGATCTGGTCCTGCAGGTAGCCGGACCAGGATTTGGCCTGGACCTTGCGGTCGGCGGCGGGAACGAAAGTACCGGGCTCGGCGCCGTAGACCGGGTTGTCGATGTCGATCCGGGCCAGCGTGGCACGGGCGAACGTGCGGAAGCGGTAGGACTTCACATATTCGCCGCCGAACACGACGGTATGGCCGATGCCGCCGGTCTTGAAGCGGGCGACCATGTCGGCCTGCGCGTCGTAGTTGTGGTTGTTCTCATGCTGCTCGACGGCGGTGCGGGTGATGGTGCGCGCGCCGGTCGCGGCGTTGACGGCCACGGTGTTGCCGTAGTTGATGCCGAACAGGTCGAGCTTGCCTTCGTCGTAGTGGCCGATCTGGCGGATCGTCAGCCAGTCGGTCAGCTCGTGCTCGATGCGGTAGTTGAATTCGTAGCGCTCGGATTCGGTGGTTGCCCAGCGCTCGCCAAGGAAACGGGTGCGCGGAAGGTCGACCACCAGGTCGCCATCGGCGTCGGTCGTGGCGATGATGCCGCGGTCCGTCTGGTTGTGCTGATGCGCATAAGTGAGGCTGGCGATCACGCGGGTGCGGTCGTCCGGTTCCCACAGCACCGATCCCGAGAGGAACTGGCGGCGGTAGGGCACCAGTATGTCGCGGAATGTGTCTCCGGTCTGGGCCGCGCCGATGAAGCGCACGGCCAGGGTCTTGGCGGCATCGACCGGGCCGGTCACGTCGATCTGGCCGCGTGCGAAATCGTTGCTGCCGGCCTGGACCGAGAAGTTCATCGCGCGCTCGAAGCGCGGCTGCTTGGTGACGATGTTGATGAGGCCGCCCGGATCGCCGCGACCGTAGAGCACGGAAGCGGGGCCTTTAAGCACTTCGATGCGCTCGATATTGGCCATGTCGCGGTAGCTGTCGTTGGTTTCGATCGCCGGGCTCAGCATGATCGAATCGACGGCGTAGTACGATGAACGGAAGCCGCGGATCGTGAAGCTTTCAGAGCGGTTGCCGGCATTGGTCCCGGCCTGGATGCCGCTGACGTTGCGCAAGGCGCTGGTGAGATCGAGGATCTGCTGGTCGTCGATCACATCGCGCGGCACGAACTGGATCGACTGCGGCACATCCATGATGTCGGTGCCGGTGCGGGTGGCCGTCGTCAGCTGTTCGACCTTGTAGTCTTCGCTGCGCTGGCCGAGCACGGTGATTTCGGAAGAGCGGATCTGGTCGGATCCGGCATCGGCGGCGGCCTCGGCCTCTTCCGCCTGGGCCATTTGCGGAGAGGCGGCGGCGATCCCGAGAGACCATACGAGCGCAAGCAGCGGAGCGCGGCGGCCCCGGAAGAGATTCGACATTCGAAGGATTCCCTGTTCGACCCTGGTTTTGGCCCCCGTTATTGAATATGCGAGTCAGTTGCAAGACAACCGTTGGCATATGTTTGGAGGTGAGCGGTCGGAACTGGGTTCCCCACGAGCAAGTGCGCTCGAAAGCGACGAGCGATCGAACGGCCTGGGGGTTCCGGTGACGGGGAGATGCGGATGGGGGCAAGTGGTGTCGACGCGGAGCGTATCGAGAAGCTCGGTCGTCAACGAAATGCCGCTATCCCCTGCACGGGGACGGCATGGTGCCGGAGGTTAGGTGCGCGGCTGCCGATCGTAGGGATCGGTCTATCGGCGCGGGCAGGATCGGCGGAGGTGAATTGCCATGGCAATGCACCTCCGCCGATCCATGCTCGGATTCGGTGTTTAGTCCAGGAACGCGCGCATGATGCGTGAGCGGCTCGGGTGCTTGAGCTTGCGCAGCGCCTTGGCCTCGATCTGGCGGATACGTTCGCGGGTGACCGAGAACTGCTGGCCGACTTCCTCAAGGGTGTGATCGGTGTGCATGCCAATGCCGAAGCGCATGCGCAGCACGCGTTCCTCACGCGGGGTGAGGGACGACAAGGTGCGGGTGATCATTTCCTTGAGGTTCGCCTGGATCGCCGCATCGACCGGGATGACCGCATTGGCATCCTGGATGAAATCGCCGAGGCTGCTGTCTTCCTCGTCGCCGATCGGCGTTTCAAGGGAGATCGGCTCCTTGGCGATCTTGAGAACGCGCTTCACCTTTTCGAGCGGCATGGACAGGCGCTCGGCCATTTCTTCGGGCGTGGGCTCGCGGCCCTGCTCGTGAAGGAACTGGCGGCTGGTGCGGACCAGCTTGTTGATCGTCTCGATCATGTGCACCGGGATACGGATCGTGCGGGCCTGATCCGCGATCGAGCGCGTGATCGCCTGACGGATCCACCAGGTGGCGTAGGTCGAGAATTTGTAGCCGCGGCGGTACTCGAACTTGTCGACCGCCTTCATCAGGCCGATGTTGCCCTCCTGGATGAGATCCAGGAACTGAAGGCCGCGGTTCGTGTACTTCTTGGCGATCGAGATCACCAGGCGCAGGTTCGCCTCGACCATTTCCTTCTTGGCGATGCGCGCTTCGCGCTCGCCCTTCTGGACCATGTTGACGATGCGGCGGAACTCGGGAAGCGCCATGCCGGTGGCGGCGGCGATGTCCGAGACTTCCGCGCGGATGCGCTCGACCGGATCGACTTCGGCCTCGGCGAAGGCCGCCCACTTCTTGTCCTTCTTGGCCATGTCGGTGAGCCAGGTGTCGTCCAACTCGCGGCCGACGTAGGTTTCCAGGAAGTCGGCGCGCTTCACCTTGTGACGCTCCGCCAGGCGCAGCATCTGGCCGCCCAGCGTGGTGAGGCGGCGGTTGAAGGCGTAGAGGTTGTCGACGAGATATTCGATCTTCGTCGCGTGGAACTTCACCGATTCGACCTGCGCGGTCAGGTCTTCGCGCAGCTGCTGGTACTGGTCTTCCTTGGCGGCCGGGAAGTCGATGCCCAGCGCCAGCGCATCGAGACGCTCCGACTGGAGGCGCTCGAAGGCCTGGAACAGCTCGGTGATGAGCATGAACTTCTCAAGCGCTTCGGGCTTGAGGGCCGCTTCCATCTGGGCGAGGCTGAGGGTGTTGTCCTCTTCCTCTTCCTCGGCTTCGCGCTTGGGGATCGGGTTGCCGTCCTCGTCGACTTCGTCGCCGGACTCTTCCTCGACTTCGTCCTCGTCCTTGAACGAGGGGCCGGCGGTCTTTTCGCTGATCTCGCCGTCGTCGTCGCCTTCGCCGTCCTCGGACAGGCTTTCCGGCGCGGGCTCCTTCGAGAGCATGGCGTCGAGATCGAGGATCTCGCGCAGCTGCATCTCGCCGTTGTTGAGCGCTTCGGACCACTGGATGATGGCGTGGAACGTGATCGGGCTCTCGCAGAGGCCCAGGATCATCATGTCGCGACCGGCTTCGATCCGCTTGGAAATCGCAGCTTCGCCTTCGCGGCTGAGCATTTCCGCGGCGCCCATTTCGCGCAAGTAGAGGCGTACGGGGTCGTCGCTGCGGCCGAGCGATTCGGTGCTCTTGCTGTCGGCGGTGCGGCGGCGGGTGCCTTCGCCGCTTTCTGCAAACGCGCCGTCGCCATCGCGATCGTCGTCGGCTTCCTGATCCGCCTCCGAATCGGACGAATCATCATCGTCTTCGTTCTCGACGATCTTGACCCCCATCTCCGAGATGGCGGCCATGACGTCTTCGATCTGCTCGGAAGACATCTCGTCCTGGGGCAGGGCAGCGTTCAACTCGCTGACCGAAATGACCCCAAGGCGCTTGGCGCGCGCGATCAATCGCTCGACCGAGCCTCGGCTGGAATCGATCAGCGGAGCGTCGTTCTCCGCGCCAAAATCTTCGTTACTCATTCGTTCGCCTTATATCCCATATGTCCCATCCGTGGCGGTTGCTCCGCCAGGACAGACACAGGGGTCTGTAAATGCCTTGCCTGACATGCCTGCAAAACGCCATGGGGCTGTCGCGCTACAGGGGTCATTACCTGAAGCCGGCAGGCTACAGATAATAACGCAGCGATGCACCTACAACCGTTCGCCTGGTTGCCGAGTTTCCTCGGTCAAACCAGGCAGAAGCGGGTCCAGTCAATATTCGACGTGCTGTCAAGGCCTTGGCCCGTAAAACGGGCCAAGGCCTGCAACTCAGCGAAGGACCAGATTGACGGCCGAGGACTTGCCGCGACGATCGATCTCGATTTCGAACTCGAGCTGATCGCCTTCGTGCAGGCCCGACAGGCCCGAACGCTCGACGGCGCTGATGTGCACGAATGCGTCGGGCTGGCCATCTTCGCGGCTGACGAAGCCGAAGCCCTTGGCAGCATTGAAGAATTTGACCGTGCCGCTGGCGCGTTCACCGGTCGACTGGCGCTGGGCCGGTGCCGATTCGCGGCGCGAGGCGGTGATCACTTCGCCCACGATCGAGAGATTGGTTGCGGAGACCTTGCCGCCGCGCTCCACCAGCTGGAATTCCAGCGTCTGGCCTTCGGCAAGCGTCGTCAGGCCGGCGTCCTGCACGGCACTGATGTGCACGAAAGCGTCGTCGCCGCCTTCGTCGCGCTGGATGAAGCCGAAGCCCTTATCCGTGTTGAAGAACTTCACCACGCCGCTGCCCTGGCCGATTACCTGTGCAGGTGCGCCGCCGCCGCGCGGGCCGCCGAAGCCGCCGCCGCGCTGTCCGCCGCCGCCGAAGCGGTCGTTTCCACCGCCGAAGCGATCATTACCGCCGCCGAAGCGATCGTTTCCGCCGAAACGGTCGTTGCCACCACCGAAACGGTCGTTACCACCGCCGAACCTGTCGCGACCGTTACCGCGATTTCCTCTGTCAAACGACATGACTAAATACGTACCTTCACTGCGTTCGGTGAGAATTCGCCCGTGCGCTTGAACGCGGCACGCCGGACGGAAGAACAATCAGCTTTGAATACGCGGTTTCCCTGTCGGGAACACGATGGCCGGGGACTGATCGTAAGATGCAAGGGGCATTGAAAATCAAAATCTAAGCGAACTATTCTAGTAACCCATACTCTGAAATTCAAAAATGCCAATTTGCGCTTTTGGGCGTTCTGAAAAACCTGTCCCCAAATCGAGCGTTTTGCCGTTATGAACACGGAAATCGCCTTCATTGATTGTATTAATGGTATCAAAGGCGCACTTTATATCCGGAGCACCTCTTGGGACCGGAATCCCTGATCCGCCGGCCCATAGCACCGAATTATCCGGCAGGCCATCGGGGAGCCGATACCCGTAGCATTTTTTACGACGAGGTTGGATCTTTCCGGCAGAGCGGCCTTCCGAAGGCCGATCCCCGCGCTGTCTGCCCCCGGCCCCCGGGGCGAAAACCGTGCTGTGGCCGGCCAGCAGGAAACTTCCATGTGGCCCGTCGTTTATGGACAGAAGTGGGCAGACTCCCGGGGCATATCGTTCTAACGTCGATCTGCCACGCCATCGCGCGGGAACGCTCTTGAGTGCCGAGAAAATGACCGATCTGCTCCGCTCCCCCCTGTCGGCGCCGGCCGAGGAAAACGCCGATCTGTCGGACATCGACCTGCTCCAGCGGATCAGCGTGGAGCTGATCGCCGAGCATGACCTGGCGGAACTCTACGGCAAGATCGTGGATGCGGCGGTGGCCATCACCGGCTCGCAGTTCGGGACCATGCAGCTGCTGTGCCCTTACGGCGACCCTTCCGGCAACGGCGGAAAACTGCAATTGCTGTGCCACCGCGGCTTGCCAGAAGAGGCGATCGCCTTCTGGCAATGGGTCAGCCCGAGCGCGCTGAGCAGTTGCACGATGGCGCTGCGGTTCGGGCAGAGGGCCATCATTCCCGATTTCGAGGAATGGAACGAGATCGCCGGCACAGATGACCTCATGGCTTTCCGCCGTGCCGGTATCCGCTCGGCGCAGACCACGCCGCTCCTGTCGCGTTCGGGCACGCTGCTCGGGATGATCTCGACTCACTGGACGAAGCCCCATCGCCCATCCGAGCGCGACCTCAGGCTCCTGGACATTCTTGCCCGGCAGGCGGCCGACTTGCTGGAACGCACGATTGCCGAAGAGGCGCTGCGCGCCCGCGAGGCGGAGCTTCGCGATACTTGCGCGGCGCTGCGAGCGGCCGAGCAGCAGCAGGACCAGGTCCAGATCGCCCTGCGCCAGCTCAACGAGACTCTGGAAGAGCGGGTGGAGGCCCGGACGCGGGAGCTAGCGGAATCCGAAAGCCAGCTTCGGCACATGCAGAAGATGGACGCGATCGGCCAGTTGACGGGCGGCGTGGCGCACGATTTCAACAATCTGCTGACGATCATCCGGTCCTCTGCCGATCTGCTCAGCCGCCGCGAGCTGACGCCGGAAAAGCGCCAGAAATACGTGAAGGCGATTTCGGACACCGCGGACAGGGCCGCCAAGCTCACTGGACAACTGCTGGCTTTCGCGCGCCGCCAGGCGCTGACGCCTGAAGTGTTCGAGGTCGGCGACAAGATCGGCGCCATTTCGGATATGTTGCGCACGGTGGTCGGCTCGCGGGTGTCGGTGGACGTCACGTCCTTGCGCTCGCCCTGTTTCGTGGAAGTGGACGCCAGCCAGTTCGAGACGGCCTTCGTGAACATGGCCGTCAATGCGCGCGACGCGATGAACGGCGAAGGGCGTCTGGTCGTGGAGATCGACACGTTCGACGGCGTGCTGCCGATCCAGGGCATGACGGATCCGCGGGGATCTTTCGTGCGCATTTCGGTCACCGACGAGGGTTCGGGAATTGCCCTCGATCAGATCGACAGCATCTTCGAGCCGTTCTTCACCACCAAGGCGGTGGGCAAGGGAACCGGCCTGGGGCTGAGCCAGGTCTATGGGTTCACCAAGCAATCGGGCGGCGAGATCGAGGTCCGGAGCATGCTGGGGCAGGGCTCCACTTTCATCATGTACCTGCCGCAAGTCGAGGCCCCGGCTTCGTCGCAGGGGGGCGACGCCGAGCAGGGATCATGGCTTGCGGAAGGCCGGATTCTCATTGTCGAAGACAACGAGCAAGTGGGCGAGTTCGCGTCGGACCTGCTTCGGGACCTGGGATACGAGACCCTCGTCGCCAACGATGCCGCTTCGGCCATCGCCATCCTGGAGACGGCGAGCGAGCGAATCGACGCCGTGTTTTCCGACGTCGTGATGCCGGGCATCGACGGGGTGGAGTTGGGGCAGCGCGTTCGGGACCGGTGGCCCGGCGTTACCGTCGTGCTCACCAGCGGGTACAGCCACGTTCTTGCCAATAACAACCAGCACGGTTTCGGGCTGCTTCACAAACCATATTCGGTGGAAGAACTGTCCCTGGCCTTGTCCGACGCCGGGGTCGGGAAGCGCGCGCCTTCAGTGCTCTCCTAAGTCGTCGGGCTGCAGTTTCTGGTCATCTCGTCGATTTCACGGCGCAGCGTTTCCACGCGATAGGGCTTGGGAAGGAAGCGGCCGTCGTCGGGGATTTCATTTTCCGACGGCCAGGTGTCGCCGGAAGTCAGCAGGAGCTTCATCTTGGGCCATCGCTCGTGGACGATGCGGGCCAGTTCCAGTCCGTTCAGGCTTCCCGGCATGCGGATATCCGTGAACAGTACCAGGACCTCGTTGTAGGCTTCCAGGATCTCGAGCGCCTCGTCGGCGCTGCCTGCTTCCAGGACGTCGTACCCGGCTTCTTCGAGCGCGTCAGTGCCGATCACGCGGATCAGCGCCTCGTCCTCGACCAAAAGCACTTTCTTTTCCAATGTCATATCGAGTGGCGGTCCATGGTCATGAACCAACTATACGAACCGTGGGGCCGCCTCGTTCCCGGGCCTTGCGAATTGATCGGCAAGGTCTCGCGCGCATGGGGTGAAGCGTCGACAGGGGTGGGGCCTGCCGGATCGGTGGTGGGCGCCTAAAGCCCGAAGCCCTTGCTCGCCTGCCAGGCCAGGAGGGCGGCCAGTCCGGCGGCGATGACGAAAGCGCCGAACCGGGCCGGTTTCATGGGAACGATTTCCGCTCCAGCGCCGCGATCGCGCCCGGTCAGCATCGGGACAAGCAGATTGCGCCGGCGGAACAGGGCGTAGAAGGCGATCGCCGCCAGATGGAGCCCGATCAGGACCAGCAATGCGTCGAAACTGAAGGCATGGATCTCGGCGGCGAGACGGCCCTGATCGAACGACACCAGGAAGGACAGCGGACCGGAGTCCAGCCCGTCGACATCGGTGGCGAAGAGACCGGTGCTCACTTGCAGGGACAGGAACGCGAGCATGGCGAGCACGCTGTAACCGCCGAGCGGGTTATGCCCCGCCCGGGGCGTGCCTTGCCCGCCGAGATACCTTCCGACGGCGCGCGGGGAAGCGAACAGCGCGGCCAGCCGCGCGGTGCTCGATCCGAACAGCCCCCACAGCAGCCGAAACGCCAGGAGGCCGAGCAGGGTGATCCCGGAGAGATAGTGCCAGTCCATGTGGCGATTCTCCGCGCTCCACCAGGAGAACGCGAACAGCAGCACGAGCAGCCAGTGGAAGAGACGGGTGGGCAGGTCCCACACCCGGATGCCGGCCGCCGCGCTCACTTGGCGGCTTTCGGCGCGAAGGATTGGCACAGGCCGCCGGCCGCCACGGGGCCACCGGACAGCATCTGGCAATTCCCGCAGGCGGCCGACGTGCCGGTGAAGAACGCGCAGAGTCCGCAGCGCCGGGCGGGGTTCGTCGAGGCGTCGACATAGCCGAGCGCCCGCCTTCGGCTCTTCTGCATATAAGGCAGCGTGGCCGGGTCGTAGCAGGCGGGCCTGGCGGCCGCGTCGTTCGCCTGGGCATTCAGGCGGCCCGCGAATGCGCTGCCGCCCAGCGCCATGCCGAGCCCGCAGGCCTGCGCGAGGATCTGTCTGCGCGAAATGCTCATCGCGGTGCTCCTGCGGCGTGCGTGCTCTGGATCACTTCGAGGGAATAGCCTTCGGGGTCCTCAAGCTGCAGGACGCGGTAGCCCTGAGCGACTTCGCGAGCCGGGGGATGGGCGATCCCGGCGGCGTCGAGGCGGGCCAGCAGGCCGTCCATGTCGGTGACGCGCAGGACGATGCGATCGAAGGCGTCGCCATGCGTGAGCCTTGCCGGGGCGCCGGGCGCGCTGTCGTGGACAAGGATCAGCCCGGCCTCGCCCGGATCGGCGGAAAACCGCAGTATGTATTCGCGGCGCTGGCCGTGATCGAGCGTCATGGCCAGCGTCATGCCGAAAGCCGTCCGGTAGAAGGCGAGTTCCCGGTCGATCGAGGCGGACTTGAGCACCGTGCCGACCAGACGCGCCGGCGCCTCCCGGGGCGCAGCCTGTCCCTCAGCCGCGGCCGGGACGGGCAGCAGCGGGATCGCGGCCAGCGCCGCCAGCCATGCACGCGCCTTCATGCGACCAACTCCCCGATCGACTTCCCGGTCTCCATGCTCTTCGCGCCCCATTTGTCGATGGGTACGCCCATGACCTGCTGGAGCGTCAGGCCCACGCGGCTGATCGGCGTGCCCAATCCGTCGACATAGATGCCGGTCTTGATCCGCCCTCCGGCGCTGCCGGCGGTCATCATGGGAATGTTGTCGATCGTGTGGAACTTGGCGAATTCGGTCTCGGAGTGGGCGAAGACCAGCGTATTGTCGAGCAAGGTCCGGTCGCCCTCCTGCACTTTGTCGAGCGCGGCGACGAAATAGGTCCAGGCTTCGAAGATGCGGTTGAGGAAGTAAGTCGCCTCGGGCTGGTAGCCGAGCCGATTGTCGAGCGCTTCCTCATGGGTGAGCTGGTGGTGCGTGATCGTGCTGCCGATCCGCGTGAGCGAGGAGGCGCCGTTGTTGAACATCATGTTGAACACCCGGGTCTGGTCGCAGGCCAGCGCCATGACGAGCAGATCGGTCATCAGCGCATGGTTGGCGACGACGTTCTCGATCTCGGCATTGACCGCGCGGTCGGCGACAGGCTGCGGCACCAGGCAGGCCTGGAGGGGCTGCGGCCGGGTGAGTTCGACATCGAGCTGGTTTTCGAGCTGGCGCACCGAGGTGAAGTACTGGTCCAGCTTCTGCCGGTCGGCCGCGCCCACCGCGCCCTCCAGCGCCTTGCGCTGATCGGTGACGGCGGAGAGCACGCTGCGCCGCGCCATGACTTCGGGGTCGGGCGTGAAATCGGCGCTGTTCGGGTCCTTGAAGCCGGTGCCGAACAGCCGCTTGTACAGCCCGGCCGCAGAGCCTTCGGATGGATTGAGATTGCCGCCGCCGCGCCCGCTCAGCGAGTTGCGGGGATCGCCGGAGGCAGATGTTTCGAGACTGCGGAACCGGGTGCGGGTGCCGATGCGGTCGCCGATGGTGACGTCGAAGCTCTCGCCCGGCAGGCCGCCCTCGGCCGTGAGGGCGCGGCCGGTGCGGATCGCGGGGCCTCCGGACGTGTGGGGCAGGTTGGGGGCGCCGTCGAGCATGACGTTGAAGTTGCCCAGGATATTGATCTTGTGGGCATGGTCCCTGATCACTTCCAGTTCCGGCTTGAGGTCGTAGCCGGGTCCGGGATTGTCCGGGAACCAGCGGCTGGGGTTGACGCCCAGCCCCCAGAACCAGGTGCCGAACCGGACCGGCACGGGAGCGCCGGTTGCAGCCATCGCCTCACCGTTACCGTCGAGGAAGATGTCCAGCAGCGGCACGCCCACCGTGATGGCCGCGCCGTTCATCATGCCTTTCAGCGCCAGGCGCCGCGAGATGTCGAATGCCATGGATGGTTTCCTCTCTAGCGCCGCGTCGCCACCAGGGTGGTGCCGGCCTTGATGCTGTCGGTGGGGACTTCGTAAGTCTGCGGCAGGCTTGCGATCGTCTCGATCAACTGGCGCAACCGGTAGCCCTGGGCCGCAAAGCCGCCTTCGAGCCGTTCGATCAGTTCGCCGTCCTCGCTGGGGCGCCCGGTCGCATATTCGAGTGCGCGGGACGTGACGCAGAGCGTGGCGTCCTTGCTGGCGGCAATGGCCTTGCCCAGCCCGTCGCCTCCGGTGAAGCGGGTGTCGTCCATTTCGCCCGAGACGTCGATCGCGGCCTCGTTCTCGAAGGTGCGGAAGCCGCCGATCCCGTCGAAGCGTTCCAGCGGGAGGCCGATGGGGTCGGTGATCTTGTGGCACCCGGCGCAGACCGGATCGGTGGTATGGGCATCCAGGCGGATGCGGGCCGTGGGCATCGCCTTGTTGCCCGTGTCCTGCACGGCGGTGAAGTTCACGTTTCCGGGGGGATTGGGCACCGGCTGGCAGAGCAGGAGTTCGCGGATCGCCCGGCCCCGCAATGTCGGAGAGCTGCGTCCGGAGTGCGAATACATCGCCAGGAACCCGGCGAGGCCCAGCAATCCCGAACGATCGGATTCGGCCGTGAATTCGTAAGGCACCCAGCCCTGAGACTGGCTGACCGGCACCCGGTAGAGCGCGCCCAGCGCCCGGTTCATCCAGGTCTTGCGGGTGGTGAACAGCTCCCGGTAATCGCCGTCGCCGTCCAGCAATTGCGTGGTGATCGTGCGCAGCATCTGCTCGGGCAGGGCCTGGAGCACGTCCTGGTTGAAATAGGGATAGATCACCGGGTCCTTGGCCAGCTCGTCGAACTTCTCGAACAGCAGCATGTCCGAGAAGAAGGCCCGCAAACCCTGCTCGAAGCGGGGCGAGGCGACCATGCGCCGGACGGTGGCGGCAAGGTGCGGCTGATCGGTCAGCCTGCCCGCGGCCGCCGCATCGAGCAGGGCGGCATTCGGCGCCGAATTCCACAGCATGAAACTGAGCCGGGCGGCGCGAGAATTGTCGTCCAGACGCATCACGCCGGGGCGCACCGGATCGGGCTGGGCCGTCTCCACGACGTAGAGGAACAAGGGCGAGACGAGCATCGCGCCCAGCGCCAGTTCCAGCCCTTTCGCGAAGGACCTGGTGGGACCGGCCCCTTCCCCGGCGATGCGGACGTAAAGCGCCAGTTCCTGTTCGCTGAGGGGGCGGCGGAACAGCAGGCGGCCGAGCGGCGCCAAGGTGCGGCCCGCGCATGACGCATCGGCGCCCGCGGGATCGGGCGGGGCACAGGCGGTGAACTGCGCGCGGTGATTTTCGTCGAAGACTTGCCGGGCGATCTCACGGGCCATGGCGTCGAACTGCTCCAGCCCGGACGGCGTAATGGCCGCGCTGCGGGCGCCGGAGGCGATGAGCTGGTGCGCGGGGCGCACGATCGGCTCGAACCGGCCCGCCACGCGGATGTCGCTGCCGAAGATGTCGGCAATGCTGTTGCGGTATTGCGCCTCGGTCAGGCGCCGCATTCCGACGACCTGGGGATCCGTGAGCAGCGCCGGAGAGCCATTGGCCTCGGCATGGACGGGCGCGGAAGTCGATGCGGTGCCTGCCAACCAGAGCGTGGCGGCAAGCGTGACCGCCGCGATTCCGAGCGGCACTGTGCGAAACGGGCTCATAGGGTCTTGTTCCCGGCATGTGCGGTCCCGGCGGGCGCGATCCTGGCAGATGGAGCCGGCACGTCGTTGATGAAGGCGGGGACGGCGTAGAGGTTCATGGCGCTGGATACGCCGGAGCATGTGCCGGTTTTCGGATCGCTAATGCCATCGGCATACTTGCGCAAGGTCGCCAGGGTGCCGGCGCAGTCGATGCCGGCAGCCAGAGCCGCACCGGCACCGCCGATCGCGGGGCTCTGGATCACGTCGAACACCGGCCGGTAGCCACCGACAAGGCCGCGCAGCGATCCATCCGGCTGGAAGGCGAGTCTGAGCTTGGCATGCCGGAAATCGTAGGCGGTCCGCGCACCCCGGATGTCACGGGCGCCTCCCTGGCCCCAGGTCTGCGCCAGCTTGATGTCCTGCGCATCCGTGACCAGCACGCCGCCCACGATGTGGCCGTGCAGGGCATTGCGATGGCGCGGCGGCTTGTCGGAGATCGTGAAGCTGTAGCCGGGCAGGAAGTTGCCGTGACTGTCCAGTTGCGGACGATCGGGCGTGTTGGCGTAGATCACTTCCACATCGTCGTCGTTTTCCAGACTGTCGACGCCGCGCAGGAGGATGACCTGCGTCCACTCGCCCGAGGCGTGGAACTGCCGCATGCCGGTGAGGAGGTCGCCGCCGATCCCGTCCTTGCCGCGCCATTCGAGCGTGCAGCCCATCACGCGGTATTCCTGGTTGTCGATCCCGGTGCGCCCGTCGGGTGCGGTGAACTCTTCATGAGAGCAGCTTTCGCCGGGCGCATCCCCGTCCAGGTCCAGCCCGCCCGCATGAGCGCTTTGCACGGTCGTGAGCAGCGGCCGGTCGAACTTGTCGGGCTGCGAACAGATGTTGGTGCCATCGGCGCCGAACACGGTGGCCTGCCAGCGTTTGGTGAGTTCGGGTTCGTTTTCCTTGCGCTCCAGCCGCGCCCGTTCGTCGGCGGGAAGCGAGGCCAGATAGATGTCGCGAACCTTGGGGCTGGTGCCCTTGGGGCAGGCGTCCATGCCCTGGATCACCGGCGGCACGAAGTCCTGGACCACGAAGCCCATGACCCCGCCCGGCGGCGGGGCGGGCAGCGTGCGCGGCGGCGCCTCGGCGCGCGCCGGGGCCTCCATAGAGAGTGAGCCGGTCAGCGCCATGAGCGCTGCCACGCCAATGGCAGCCCCGCCGCACATCAGGCCCAGCCCTGTTTTTCCTCTGTCCAATTTGCCTCTCCCCGTTTGTCGTCGTTGTCAGGGTCGCAGTATCTGGCCTCCGGACGGGACAGTGCTCGAATCGCCGGCGGTGCCGACGAAGACGCGCTTGCCCTTGAAGGTCCATTCGGGCTCGTCGCCGGTGAGACTGACTTTCCATTCGCCGAGGCCGCTGCTCGCCATGGGCGCCGGAAGCGGCCGCCAGGCGCAGTCCCTCTCGCACTTGCCCGTGAACAGCACGCGGCCCTCCCGGTCGGCAAAGGCATAGGCGCCGTCGACGAAGGCCGTGGTGACGACGCCGGGAGCGGCCGGTTTCGGCGGCGGCGGCACGTATTTCAGCGTGTTCCAGCGCCTTTCGTTGGCGTCGGCGTCGGCGTCGTTCCCGTCGGCGCCATCCCTGTCGGCAGGGCGCGCCTTCGCGCCGGCGCGCGTGAACACGAGGTGCCAGCCCTTGTAGACCCATTGCTTGCCCTGCGCCCCATCGATCACGGTCCAGTCCGGAGCCTTGCGCGGGTCCATGAAGCGGTCATCGGCGGTCTTCTCGAAGCCGGCGGGATAGCGGATATTCGCGGTGGAGCCCGCGGGGGCAGCCAGCGCCGTCCAGCTTTGCGCGCAATCCGCATTGCAGAACCGCGCCGGATCAGGCGCCCAGCGCAGGAGCGTGCGCATGTCCAGGCCGTAAAGCACTTTGCCTTTCGCATCGGTATAGACGCTGGCATTCCCGAGCTTGCGGACGCGCACGCCCGGGGGAAAGGGGGATCCGTCCGCCGCGGCGATCGGGAGATCCGCGGGCTGGGCCGAAGCGGGCAGCGATGCCGCGCCCAGTCCCGCCAGCGCTGCAAGAGCGGCCAGGGAAGCGTTCCGGGTCATGCCGGTGTCCAGCCGCATCTCAGTGCTCGGGCGCGCGGAAGGCGTCATGGCAGGCCTTGCAGGTCCCGCCGAGCTTCTGCGCGCTGAGGCGGATTGCGGCCACATCCTTGGCGGTCACGGCGCGTTGCAGATCGTCGGCGGCTTTCGCGAAAGCGTCCTGCGCGCCCTTGAACTTCGCGGGCTGGGACCAGATCTCGGCCTTCGCGCGGGTCTTGGCGCCGGACTGCGGGCCGGATCCTGCCGGAAACCACTCGTATTGCCCCCGCGAGGCGTTGCGGATCTGCCGGACGGACTGCGCGATCAGCACGGTCTGCACTTCGCTGCCGCGCAGGCCGTCGTTGACACCCTTGAAGGCGGCGCCTAGTTCCCGGTAGTTGTCCACGCGGGCGCGGACGGTGTCGGCCGGTGCAGCCAGCAGCGGGGTAGCCGCCAGCGCTGCCGCCAAGACCATGGCGCTCGTTCTTGCCCGAACGTTCATCTGTCACTCTCCCGTCTTCGTGGCCGTTTTCCGGCCGATCGTTGTGTCTTTTCGCGTGGTCTTGGGTTGGTCAGGCTTCTGCGCGCTCGGCGCTCAGCTCCGCGAGTGCGGGGCCGGCCGGACGCCGAGCGGAGCGGGCCTTGACCGCATCGAAATCGGCTTCGTACTTCTTGCGCATGGTGCCGCAGAGGCGGTCCCAGATCGTGGTGTAGCCGCCGAAGTTGCCCGTGAAGTAGCGGTGGTGCTGGTCATGGAAGGTGGCCGTGATGAACCACTTCGTGGCCCATGTGCGGTTCCACCAGCGCGGCAGGAATTCGTAGCCCGAATGGACGTAGAGGCCCATGATGATATTGGTCGGCAGGATCAGCGCCATCGTGGCCGGGTGGACCGTGAAGACGGCCAGGAACAGCGGGACGAAGCCGCCGTTGATCATCGACTCCAGCGGATTGACCGACAGGGTGGTCAGCAGGTTCGGCGATGTCGACTTGTGGTGGAGCTTGTGGACCCAGCTATAGACCGGCTCCTTGTGCATCCAGCGGTGGAGCCAGTAGAAGTAGGTGTCGAACAGGAAGAAGTAGGCGCCGAATTCCAGCGCGATCATCCACCAGGGCGCTGCTCCGCTCTGGAACGTGATCCAGCCGTGCGTCTTGAGCCAGGCCGAGGTCGAGCCGATGATCTTGCCCGAGATGGCAAGCGTGATCACCGCCACGATGGCCTCGTTGCGCAGGATCTTCCACTTGAAGCCGCGCGGCTGGATTTTCCGGGCCTTGAAGAAGCCGCTGACGATCCCGGCGATCACGCCGGTCGCCATGAACGCCCAGAGCCAGACCGTCAGGGCCTGCTCGCCGGTGAAGAATGTGCCGATCATCGTTGCTGTTCAGGCAAGCGCCACGGCGAAGGCGACGACATGCGCCAGGACGGCAAGCGCTCCGGCAAGGACAAGGGGGCGATAGTGTTCGGTGACCATGATAGTATCCTGTGCTGCGATGCCGCGAGCCACTTGCCGGCGGCGTTGTCGAAGCTCAGGTGACAGGCGGCGATTGGCGGACAATCGCTTTTACGTTACGCAGGGGGATACGACGCCAAGCCGGCAGAAACACGGCGGTTTTCCAATTGGCGCGTCGCAGGCAGGGAGAGTTGGCGTGAACTGGTTGCGGCGAATCCTGATCGAATTCTGGGCCATGGCGATCGTCGCGGCGATAATCGGTTTCCTCGGCCCCTTCGGTACCTATCTGGAGGACGACTTCATGGGTCGGGTCTGGCGCTGGTGGATGCACCTCATGGGCGCCTACGTGCTGGTGCGCCCCTCCATCCTGCTCTGGACCAGCATCGCCGATGCCACCGCGCTGCCGAAGAGGATGCTGGTCTATTCGGGCGTGTTCCTGTCCAGCTTCCCGCTCGCCATGCTGTGGTCCTGGAGCGCCGGGGCCTTTTTCCACGGGCTGGACGGGTTCGGCGGCATTTTGCCTTTCGCGATGCTGAGCGCGATCGGCGTTCTGGGGGTTGCCATCTGGGCGCGCGCCGTGGACCTGCACCTGGCGGCGGCCCTCGCGCCGAAGGATCGGCCGGTCGCCCTGGCTCCCGAGGTGGCGCCCGTCGCTCGGGCAGCACCTGGGAGCGCGTCGACGCCCGATGAAAAGGCCGAGCCGCGCCTTCTCCGCCGTCTTTCGCCCGGCTTCCATGGCCCCGTCATCGCCTTGCAAAGCGAGGACCACTACGTCCGCGTCCATGGCGTTCGCGGCTCGGAGCTGGTCTTCATGCGGCTTCGCGATGCCATCAGCGAGATGGACGATTGCCCTGGCGAGCAAGTCCATCGCAGCTGGTGGATGGCCCGCGGCGCCATCGCCTCTGTCGAGGCCGAGGGCCGCAATCGCACCGTCACTTTGCTCAACGGCGCCAAGGCACCCGTGGCCCGCGATTCGGTCTCGCGGCTCGAACGCAAGCAGTTCTTCGCGGAAAACGATGCCCGACTGACGTGAGGCCCGGAACGCGGGCACGAGCTCGGCGCATCGCATTTCCGCAAGAGCTGCGACGCGGCCGTCTCGCGTCAGCCGATCAAGCGCAAATCAGGAACAGGGCCCAGCCACCATGGATTGCCGTCATGCCACCGCGTTGTTGGCGCGGTAGCGGAAGTCGCGCAGCCGGGCGGAGCCTTTGCCCGCCACGTAGATCCCCAAGCGCAGGCTGAGGAAGCCGCCGAAGGTGTTGTGATGGAGGCCGGAGACTTCCATGCGCGTATCGTGGCGCTTCCAGGTGCGGCCTTCGTCGTGCGAATAGTGCCAGGTGACCACGTTCTCGTCGCTGGTCACCCGCAAACGGATGCTCTGCGCGTTATGGGCAATCCCGGCCCAGGTCAGTTCTTGGGAATATTCGAAGAGCTTCAATACCTTGGATGTGAAGCCCAGGCCGGCATAGGCCTTGTGGTTGTAGAATAGCAAAAGGCCCGCCTCGGCCTCCTCCCCCAGCAGGTCCAGTGTCACTTCGGCCTGATAGCGACGGTCGCCGGCAATGCAGGTCAGCGGCGGCGAGTCATCGGGCGACGTGCCGCTGGCGGTGATTACCATGCCGCCTTCCCGATAGGCGGCGCGGGTTTCGTTGCCGGTCGGCGCGAAGAACGTCCATTGCCGGCCCATGCGGTCCTGCGAGAAATCGTCCGAGAGCGCGGGCGTGGAAGGCGACAGCTTTCCGCCGGCTGGCTTGGCCAGCGGCTGCGACAGATCGCCGCCCTTTGCTCTGAACCAGCCATCAGGCGTCCATTCTATCGGCTCCAGCAGGGTTTGCCGGCCGAGAGTCCGCATGCCGTTTTCGTAGCCGTGGTAGACCATCCACCAGTCGCCCGCCGGGCCTTCGACCAAAGTGGCATGGCCGCGCGACCACCAGGGCTCCGCCGTGCTCTGCGTGCGTACGATCGGATTGTGCGGGCAATGCTCCCAGGGTCCATGGACGGACCGCGACCGTGCCACGATGACCATGTGTCCGGTTACCGGACCGGCCGTGCCGCCAATGGCGGTGACCAGGTAGAACCAGCCGTTGTGCCGCATGAGCTTGGGGCCTTCGGGCGCGAAGTTCTCGACGATCCAGTCATCGGGATAGCGCCAGGGATCGTAGGCCTTCTCGAGCGGGCCGTCAGTGGCCAGGCCATCGTCGGTGAGGCGCACCTTGCGAATGCCGTTGGTGAAAAGGTAGCGCCTGCCGTCCTCGCCCACGACGTGCCCGGGATCGATGCAGCCGGGAATGTCGAGATCGATGGGTTCGCTCCAGGGCCCGCGAATGTCATCCGCCCAGATCACGTAGATCGACCAGGGTTTGCCGTCCGGAGCGGCGGGCAGGTAGATGAAGTAACGGCCCTTGTGCCTGATCAGATCGACCGCCCAGACACTGCCCAGGTTGTTGCGAAGCGCCGGGCCGATCGGCGACCAGTTCACCAGGTCGCGCGATTCCCAGATTACCAGGCCGGGGTAGTAGTCGAAGGAAGAGAACGTCATGTAATAGACGTCCCCATCCTTCAGGATCGTGGGATCGGGATGGTCGCCCGAAAGGATCGGATTGCGATAGGTTCCATTGCCGAGGTCGGCCTTGCGCTGGCCTTCGGCTCCCGATCCCCATGTCGGAGGAGTCTGGGCGGCATGGGCGGTTTCCCCGGCGGCAAGCGCGTGCGGCAATGCGGGAAGCGCGGCGCCGGCGAGGGCGCCCTTGAAGATGGTGCGTCGCGTGAAGCTCACGAGAATTCCCTGGTCGTTGCGAAATGAGGTCTGCCGCGGAACATGGCGGTTCAGGCGGGGTCGATCGTGACCAGCACGACGTCGTTGGTCTGCATGGGCAGGGCAATCCGCGCTGTGCCGTCACGGCCGACCGAGATGGTTTTTTCCGTTTCCGGAAGATCGGCCGTGTCCTTCTGGAACAGCGCGATCTGGGCGGCGTCGATGGAGCCGGGCATGCCCATGTCGATGTAGCGCGAGAGCGGATCGTTGTGACGGTAGCCGGTGCGGCGGGTGACGATCCGGTATCTGCCGGGCGCGAGATGGTCGACGCGGAATTCCACCGGTTCGCTGGGCTGCGATGGTTGCAGGCGGGTGTAGAATGGCTTGTTGCTGAGTGCCTGGACCGGCTGATGCCAATCCCACACCACGGCGGCAATGGCCCTGCCGCTGCGCGATGCCAGTGCATATTCGTCGGCCACCGGAATCGATCGGCCGCGCAGGGCATGGAGGTACTTGTAGGCGAACCAGGCCGGCTTGCGGATGCCTTCTCGGTTCATCAGCCCGAAGCCGCCGTGGAACGGGGTGGGCGGCGGGCCGGGTTCCTCGAAAAGGTCGGTGTAGGTCCAGTAGCTCATGCCCTGGGCCAGGCCGGCCGATTTCTTGAGCTTGGTGAGAATGTAGGGCGCGCTGACGTAACTGTCATGCACGAAGTCGCGCGGGGTGTAGCTGGTGCTCCACTCGGTGAAATAGAGCGGAATGCCGGGGAAGGCGGAGGCTTCGATCTGCGCACGCACACGGCGTACATCGCCGATGACGGCATCGGGTGAGGGCGAAAGTTTGGTATCCTGCTTGCCCTGCTCGTCCAGAAACCCGCCTTCGACGCCGTAGCTGTGGGTCGTCACGAAATCGACCGGAAGCTGGTTCTGCCGGGCGTAGTCGAGGAATTCGGGCACCCAGGCCGCCCCTGCGGTGGCAGGGCCGCCCACCCGAAGCCGGGGGTCGATCGCCTTGATGGTTCTGGCGGTATCGCGATAGAGGTCAAGATAGGCGCGCTGGTCGGCGCCTTCCCAGAAACCGTCCAGGTTCGGCTCGTTCCACAGCTCGAAGTACCAGCTGCGCACTTCGTCAGCGCCGTATCGTTCGCGCATGTGAGTCACGAACGTCCGGATCAGATCGCGCCACATCGCCGGGTCGGGGTGCGAGGTATTGCCCTTCCAGTAGAACAGCTGAAGGTCCGAGGTGCGCATCGCTGCCGGGGTCCATCCCAGTTCGACGAATGGCCGGATGTTCTTCGCCAGCAGCGCATCGTAAAGCGCGTCGATCTCGGTCCAGTCATAGACGATCCGCCCGTCCACCTTGCGCACGGTGCCCAGCACATCATGGAAGATGTCGTGGAAGCGGATGTAACGAAAGCCGAGTTCCTTCGACACCACTTGCAGCTGTGCCTGGCTGTCGGGACGCTTCAGCGTGCCGGGGTAGTCGGAACCGACCGAGAGATCGAAAAAGCGGTCGACCGGCCCCGCGTCTGCGGCGGCATCGATACGAACCGAGCGCTGGGGGCCGTTCCCCTCGGCAAGCGCCGGACCTGCCAGAACACAAACGAGAGCGGAGAGTGACAGGGCAGTGGCTTTCATAAATCCTCTTCCAGCAGATCCCGATCCGCTATCGAACGGAATGGTAGCGCAAACAATTTCAGGCACAGCGGCGCCGCGTGGGCCTTCGCCGGTCAATGTGGGGATGCAGACCTATCCCGCCGCGCCGGCAAAGGCCTGCACCGTCGATCCCGCCGGCTCCGCGAGCATCTGGCGCAGAAGCGCACGGTTATCCGGCAGGTTCTCTACGGCGAAGCCACTCTGCCGTCGCACCTGCTCGAACGCCTCCCGCGCCTCGGCGCGAAGACGCATGACCCCGGCCTGGGCCGACAAGTCCGTTTTCCAGCCCATGCCGTACAACACGCATTGCCAGCTGGTGGCCGGAAACACGTCTATGTTGGGATTGAAGTCCTTCTCGTTGGGAGGACGATGGCGCCACCTGTCCAGCAGTTCGAGAAGGCTGTCCGGAATGGTTTCCTGGCGCACGTTGTCGATCCAGAAATCGGAGTCGACGCGCCTCGTCAGGCTGTAGTGCAGTTTCAGAAAGTCCCGCGCGCGCTCGTACCGCTGCAGCATGATGGCGTTGAACTGACGGGCGGAGGTCTCATAGTCGCCGGCCCAGGGGAAGAGATTGGCAATGGCGCCGGCGGCAATTTCCGAGAAGACGATCCCGGTAGCTTCCAGCGGTTCGAAGAAGCCGCTGGAAAGACCCACGGCCACGCAGTTCTTGTGCCAGTTCACTTCGCGGTAGCCGGCGTCGAACCGCAAGCGGCGTGTCGTGACCGCCTCGCCTTGTGCACCGAGATAGCTGCGCAAGGTGCGCTCCGCTTCCTCGGGCTCGCAGTGGGCGGAGGAATAAACGTAGCCGGTGCCACGGCGCGTCTGGAGACCGATATCCCAGATCCAGCCCGCATCGCGGGCGGTGGACAGCGTCGCGGACTGGATCGGCGTGTCCGGCGCGCCATAAGGGACTTGTGCGGCGATCGCGCTGTCGCAGAACAGCACGTCCGTGCAGCTTTTCCACTTCTGGCCCAGCGCCTTGCCGATCAGTTCCGCGCGAAAGCCGGTGCAATCGATGTAGAGGTCAGCCTCCTGCACGCCGTGGTTCTGCGTGAGGACGCCGGAGATGGCGCCTTCCTCGGTGCAGAAAACGTCCACCACGGTGTCGGATATGTGCCGCACGCCATTGGCGACACTTTGATCGCGCAGTAGCTCTGCCAGAGCGCCGGCATCGAAATGGAATGCGTAGTTCATCACGCCGGCATATTCGGGATGAGACGCCAGTTTAGGCCCGCGCAGGGCGTCCACCGTGCGCTTCTGGGGGGTGCTGGCCTCGTCCCAAGGCGTGTCGCCGGCCTCGCCCAGCAGCCAGTAGGGGAGATACTCCGGCCCGCCCTTGCGGTCGTCCGCTTCCTGAAATCCGTGGAGGTAATTGGCCTGAGTGCCTTGTCCCGCCGGGTGCAGCCAGTCAACGAATTTCACGCCTTGCTTGAATGTCGCTTCGCAGCGGCGGAGCAGTTCCTTTTCGGGGACGCCGATCCGCGCCAGGGTACGCCGGATGGTGGGGAAGGTGCCTTCCCCCACGCCGATGATGCCGATTTCCGGAGATTCGACGAGTGTGATGCGGGCGCCGCCGGGCAGGTCTGCACCCAGTGTCCTGGCAAGGTAGCCGGCGGTCAGCCAACCGGCCGTGCCGCCTCCGACTATGAGAACCTGCTTCGCCTCGGCACGCATCGCGCCAATCTCCCCAACGCAGATCGGGCGGACCGCCTGGTCCGCCCGACTTGTACTTATCAGAACGTGACGTTGATACCCATTCGGTAGCGACGATCGCTCTGGAACCAGCTGCGCCCGTAAAGTTCGCCTCCGGGGTTTCCGCCCATGAGCGTCTTCTGGGTTGCATTCAGGATGTTCTGCGCCTGGAGCTGGACGTTGAAGTGCTCGTTGACGCGCAACGTCAGGCCCGCGTCCAACGTCCCGTAGCTGGCGCCATAAACCGGAAGGTTGGTCGCCACGCTCTTGGATGTGCCGGATGCGTCCACATAAGTATAAGTATTGTTCGTGCCGCTTGCCGTGGTCGACTGCAGATATTTCGAACGCCAGCTATAGGCGATGCGCAGCGAGAACGGATCCTTTTCGTAGAGGAAGGCGGCGTTGAGATTGTGCTTCGAAAGCCCCTTCAACGGAACGTTGTTACGCTGGACGCCGTCGATATCGAAGTAGAGGTCGCCCGGATTCTTGCTGTCGATGAAGGTGTAGTTCGCCTCCACGCCGATCCCGGCGAGCCAGCCCGGAAGCTGATCGAGGAACGTTCGGCCGCCAAGTTCGATGCCCTTGACCGTGGCCGTCTCATCGGAGGTGTGCGCGTCGTTCGTCGTGGCGAGGGCCTGTTCCGAAGTGCCGTCGGCGAATTGCACCGTGACCTGGCGCTGGGCGGCGCCGAATACGACAAGGTCCTTGATTCGCTTGTAGAAGCCGGCGACGTGCAGCGTCGTGCCGGGCTTGGGATACCACTCCAGCGAGAGGTCGAAATTGTTCGACATGGTGGGCTTGAGGGTCGGATCGCCACTGGTCGTCGTGTAGTTCGCGAAAGTGTCGGGCGCTCCGTTGCCGGAGCCGGACAGGGTGTTCACGCCCAAGGTTCCCGATGCGCGCAAGTCGTAGAACGAGGCGTTGTCCATCGTGATGTTGTACGCTGCACGGATCTTGATGGCGTCGGCCGGGGCATAAGTCAGGTTAACCGCGGGCAGGACGCGGGTATATTCCGCCCCGTCGTCGCGAATTTCGGCGGCATTGGCGAGCGTAAAGATCGCCCCGTTGCGCGAAAATTGCGTGGAAGTCTGCTGGAAATAGCCCGTGCTGTCATTCTTGACGTTTACGACACGCACACCGGCGTTACCCGACAGCTCGGATTCTCCCCAATTGGTGCCGAAATTGACCATCGCGTAGCCAGCCAACGTCTTGGTGCTGAAGTCGGTCTGATCGTTGGGCAGAATGAAGCCCGGCGTGCGTCCCGGCGCGCCGCCGTACAGGTCGAAGAAGCCCTGGACGCTGGTGTTGCGGATGAAATCCTGGGCGGGGAAATACTGGGTTCCGGGTAGCTGAACGTCTCCACGGAAGAAATTCTTGAAAACGTGGGTTTCGTAGTCGCCCGCGCGGCCATCGGCAAAGGAAACCACGGGAGACCCGTTCCAGCCTTGGCCCAGCGCGGACCAGGCGTAGCCGTTGTCCAGGTCGCGCTCGGTGCGCTTCGACCACCGACCACCGACTTTCACCGACTTGAAGAAGCCTTCGCCGACGTCCCATGTCAGGTCGCCCTGGGCGGTATCCATCTTGCCCGAGTTGTCATTGTTATGCGGCATGACCGCCTGCCAGGCATAGTTGGCAGGGTCGAGCAACGCGGCCTGAGTGCCCGCCGGCACGGAAATCTGCGGCAGGCTGCCGCTCAGGTCCAGCCCGTAACTGGTGGGGAAGTCGACGGTGCGGAACACCGAAATGCGATCGACCGTCGCGGTGGACTTGGTGTGCTGGTAGGAAGCCTGCACGACGATCGGCAGGCTCGTGGGGGCCCAGGTCAGCGATCCCGAGATGTCCTCGGTCTTGTTCTTGCCCTCCCAGTAAGCGGAAGTGCCGCCGCTTGAAATCGCGGCGCCGGTAGGCAGGCCCGTTGCGGCGTCACGCTGGAATACCGCGGGTGACGAAATCAGCCCGCCGTTGTCGTCGAACACGCTCTGCGAAGGATCGACGGCAAGGTTCTGCGAGGTGACGAACGAGCCGTATTCGGAGTCCGTGTTGCTGTACTTGGACTGGAAGTAGATGCCGGTCAGCGTCAGTTCGGGTGTCGGCGCCCACTGGACCGCGCCGTAGATGCCGTCACGCTTGCGCTGGTAGTTTTCCTCGCCGTAAGTGTAGCCGCCGGGGATGAAGTAGTCATTGCCTTGGATGTTCGTCCGATAGAACTCTTCCATGCGGACGAACTGCGATTTCGTGGACAACTGGCTGTGCGCGTAGTCGAATACGAAGCCGAGATCGCCGATGCCGGTGTCGAACTTGCCGGCAACCAGGCCCGAAGCGGAGTAGTCCGTCTTCTGCGACAGATCGCCCATGCTGACGTCGGCCGTGCCGGCAAAGTGCAGGCCGTAGCCGTAGTCGAAGGGCAGTTTGGTGCGCAGATCGACCGAACCGCCGGTGCCGCCTTCGATCTGGTCGGCCGTGGACGACTTGTAGACGTCGACAGCCTGCATCAGTTCGGGCGTGACGTCGCTGAACTGCAGCGAACGCCCGCCATTGGCGCTGAAGATGTCGCGGCCGTTGAGTCGCGAGGCGACGCCGGAGAGGCCGCGGATCTGGATGCCCGAACCCTCGGCGGAATAGTGATCGGGATCGTTCAGCGACTGGAAGCGGACGATGGTGACGCCCGGAACGCGCTGAAGGACTTCGGTAATGGAGTTGTCGGGCAATTTGCCCGCATCGTCAGCAACCACCGAGTCGACGATCGATATGGCGTTCTTCTTGCGGTCATCCGCGGACTGAAGCGCTGCGCGGCGACCGGTGACGACGATGGCGTCCGTATCGGCGACCGGCGTTTCCTGGGCGGTGCCATCCTGCGCCATGGCGCAAGGCACGATGCCGGCGGTCGAAAGGCCAAGGCAGATGACGCTGGCGTGCGTGCGAAAGCTCAATTTACGCATAATTCCCCTCCTGAACTCTGCAGTGGAGAATGTGCCCCCTCCTGCAGACTCGTCGCCCCAAGCGATCTTCGATGTGATTCGATAGAATAGATTTGAAACGCGGGCAACAAAATTGGGAGCGTTACCATTTACGCTATAGCAATGGTTTGCACGTTGTCTCTGGTCCGCTTTCGGGATCGTTCCCGAAGCTGTATCCGCAGAATCGGGAGAGCAGCGCGCTGGCGTCGCCGTACAGGAAACTGGAAATCGGCTCCGGAGCCGTTGACGATGATTGCGCTACCATTAAGCGGTGAATGCGATTTTTCGGCCCCGATCAAGCATCCGCTTTCCACCGGCAGCAGACGTGCTAGACGGTGACCATGTCCGAAAGTGAGCGCAAACGCCGCAGCTCTAAGCCCCGTCAGGCCAAGGCGCCGACGATCGTCGACGTTGCCGCGCTTGCCGGGGTGTCGATGATGACCGTCTCGCGGGTGATCAACTCCGAGCAGAAGGTGCGGCAGTCCACGCGCGATGCCGTGAATGCCGCGATCGCGAAGCTCAACTATGCGCCGAACCGGGCCGCGCGCAGCCTGGCCGGTGCGTCGCAACTGCGGCTGGGCCTGCTCTATTCGAACCCATCGGAGGCCTTCTTGAGCGCCTTTGTCGTGGGCAGTCTGGAGGAGGCGGGGCGCTCGGATGTGCAGATCATCGTCCAGAAAGTGGAGGACGGGGAGGACCTGGGTCTCGCCGCGAAGCGCATGGTGGCCGGCGGCATTCACGGCGTGATACTGCCGCCGCCGCTGAACGAGGCGAACGAGGTGCTCCGGGTCCTGCGCCAGACGGACACGCCCACCGTGGCGGTGACGACGGCGGTGCCGCATGAAGGCATCGCCACGATCATGATCGACGATCGCAGCGCGGCGCGCGAGATGACCGCGCACCTGATCGAACTGGGTCACCGCAGGATCGGCTTCATCGTCGGCCATCCCGAACTTTCCGCCAGCGGCGCGCGGCTGGAAGGCTATCGCGAGGCGCTGGCCGAAGCGTCGATACCTTTTGACGAGGCTCTGGTGGCCCAGGGTTATTTTACGTACCGATCCGGGCTGGATGCAGCCGAGGAGCTGCTTTCGCTTGAGGATCAGCCTTCGGCGATCTTTGCCAGCAACGATGACATGGCGGCGGCAACGGTGGCAATCGCGCATCGGCGCGGTCTGGACGTGCCGGGCGATCTTACCGTCTGCGGTTTCGACGACGTGGCACTGGCGACGACGATTTGGCCAGAGCTTACCACGATCCAGCAGCCGATCATGGAGATGAGCCGCCGCGCGGTGGAACTGCTGGTGACATTGCTGCGCAACGACCGCAAGGACCAGATCGGCGACTTGCGGATCGAGGTGGATTACAAGCTGGTACGTCGCCAGTCCGATGCCGCGCCAAGGCGCCGGCCGGCGATGCGCCCGCCAGTGCCTAGCTGGGGCTGAACGCAGCGAAAGCGTCGGTTCAGCTACGGGTTTTAACTTGGTTCAGCATGGCCTGCCAGCCATCTAAATTCCTTATCTTGTCGTGGCCTGCCCCCGTAATAGCCGCCGAACTATTTGCGTGACCGTCATTTTTCTTCTGTTATGTTAGCGTTATCGATATGAGCTGATGGATGTTAAGGCGCGTCAACGAGCGCGTCGGCTTCTTCAAGCGAGAGGATGAATGGGGGCGTGGGCATCCGTAGGGCAATGAGCGCGCGATCGATTTCGTTCGCAATCGCAGCGGTTGGCGCAGTAGCGGCAGCGTGCGGACCGGTCGTTGCAAGGGACGCCGGCACCCATCTCTCGTCGGCGTCCTCCGACGCTGTTCCTTACGACTGGCGCAGCGTGCGCGTGGGCGGCGGCGGTTTTACCCCCGGCCTGGTGTTCAGCCCGGTGGAGCGGGGCCTTGCATGGCTGCGCAGCGACATGGGCGGCGCCTATCGGTGGGATGCGCGCGCCGGGACGTGGATTCCGCTTCAGGACGGCGTTGCCGAAGGCAGCTTCATGGGAATCGAGAGTATCGCCGCCGATCCTGTCGATGCCGGAACGGTCTATCTTGCCGCGGGCATGAACTGGTCCGCGCCGGCTGCGATCTTCCGCTCGGCCGACTATGGCAAGACCTGGCGCGAGACGCGCGTGCCTTTCGCGATGGGCGGCAACGAGAACGGGCGCGGGCTGGGCGAACGGCTCGCCATCGATCCGTTCGCGCACGATCGCCTGCTGTTCGGCTCACGTCATCAGGGCCTCTGGGCCAGCGACGACGCCGGGGCGAACTGGCGCAAGCTGGATACCTTCCCGCTCGCCGGGCTGGGCCTGCCGACCAATCGGCGCGAGACGCATGGCGGGCTCTCGTTCGTGGTGTTCGATGCCAAAGTGCGCGGCCGCGTCTTCGTGGGCAGCGCCGATCCGGGCGAGCGCCACCTGTTCCGGTCGGACGATGGCGGCAGGACGTGGCGCGCCGTTGCGGGCGGCCCGGCGGGTGATCTGCTGCCGGTAAAGGCGGTGATCGGGCGCGATGGACTGCTGACGATCACCTATTGCGACGGCATCGGCCCTAACGGCATCACGCGCGGCGCGGTGTGGCGCTTCGATCCGGCGCGCGATGAATGGCGCGATGTCACGCCGATCAAGGGCGCGGAGGCACCTGTCGGCGGCTACATGGGCGTTGCGGTGGCCGCGTCCGACCCGCAGACCATCGCCGTCAGCACGGTGGATCGCGGCAAACCGGTCGACACCGTGTGGCTTAGCCATGATGGCGGCGCGCATTGGGACGAATTGTGGAAGCGCTCGACCCGTGATGTGTCGGCAACGCCGTTCCTCGATTTCGGCGCCAAGGCGAACTTCGGGCACTGGATTGCGGGCCTTGCGATCGATCCGTTCGACGCCAACCACGCCGCCTATGTGACGGGCGCAACGGTCTACGCGACTGACGAATTGCAGAGGCCGGGCACTATGGCATGGGCGCCGTGGACGCAGGGGATCGAGCAGACCGCGATCATCACTTTCGTCAGCCCCACCGGCGGCGCGCATCTGGTTTCCGGCTTCGGCGATATCGGTGGTTTCCGGCACGACGACTTTGCCGTCTCGCCCGCCAGCCAGTACGTCAACCCGTTCCTGTCGAACACCAATACGCTGGATTTCGGCGGCCGTGCGCCGCTGGTGATGGTGCGCAGTGGCAATACGCATGCGCGGGTGGTGCCCGATAGCTCGCTGGCATGGTCGGCGGATGGCGGCGCGACATGGACGCCGCTGCGCGTGCCGCAGGGTACGCCACATGCTGACGGTAGTCCGCTGCCGGAAGAGACGGGCAATGCGGCGATCGCTGTCTCGGCCGATGGCGGTACTTTCCTGGTTGAGACCGACCAGCCCCGGATCACGCGTGATCGCGGCGCGGCATGGCAACTCGTCACCGGCTTGCCGAGCCGCGTGCGCGTGACGGCCGACAAGCAGGACGCCCGGCGCTTCTACGCGATCGACTTCGCGAACAATCGCGTGGTGCGCAGCGATGATGGCGGCGCGCAATTCCATGCGGTCGCGGGCAAGGGCCTGCCGGCCGACCTTTCCTCAGCGCGCAACGACAACCGCGAGGCGCCTGCGCCGATTCTGGCCGATGCCAACCGGGCGGGCGCGCTCTGGCTCAATCTGGGCGGCGCGCTCTATCGCTCGACCGACTTTGGTGAGACGTGGGTGCGCACTGGACAGGCCATCGCCATCGAGCGCTACGGCCTTGGCAAAGCCGCGCCGGGCCGCGATGTGGCGGCGCTCTACGCGCTGGGCTCGATCGCTGGGCTGCGCGCGGTCTGGCGCTCCATCGACGGCGGCGCGACATGGCAGCGGATCAATGACGAGGCCCACCAGTGGGGCCTGCGCATCCGCGTGATTTCCGGCGACCCGCGCCAGTTCGGGCGCATCTACATTGGCACGGATGGCCGGGGCATCGTCTATGGCGATCCACGGCCTGCGGAGGGGACAGAATGAAAAGCAAAGACTTCATCGCATCGCTCATGTTGGCGGCCGCCATCGGCGTGGCCGCACCGGCCCATGCCCAGGAAGCCGCAACCCAGATTCCGCGCATGGAAAGCCGCGACGGCCGCCACGCGCTGATCGTGGACGGCAAGCCGTTCCTGATGCTGGGCGCGCAGGCCAACAATTCCAGCAATTATGCCGGATCGCTTGATGCCGTGTGGCCGGTGCTCGATGCGATCCACGCGAACACGCTGGAAATCCCGGTCGCCTGGGAACAGGTGGAGCCGGTCGAGGGTAAGTTCGACTTCACGTACCTCCAGACCCTACTCGATGCCGCACGCGCACATGACAAGCGCGTGGTGCTGCTGTGGTTCGGCACCTGGAAGAACACCAGCCCCAGCTACACACCTTCGTGGGTGAAGCTCGACAACAAGCGCTTCCCACGCATGAAGGCGCCGGACGGTTCGGATCACTACGTACTGACGCCGCTGTCGCAGAACACGCTTGCTGCCGACCGGCGCGCTTTCGTGAAGGTGATGGAATACCTGCGCGATCATGACCGGCAGAACACCGTGATCATGGTTCAGCCGGAGAACGAGACCGGATCCTACCGCGTGCCGCGCGATTTCTCGTCTGAAGCCAATGCCCTGTTCGCAAAGCCGATTCCGGCGGCGCTCGCGAAGAAGATCGGCAAGTCCGGCACTTGGGAAGCGGCGTTCGGCAAGCAGGCACCGCGCGCGTTCAACACCTGGTACGTCGCCCAGTTCGTCGATGCGCTGGCGCAGGCGGGCAAGGCGGTGAAGCCGCTGCCGATGTACGTCAACGCCTCGCTCGCCGGGCCGTCCAACGTGCCCGATCCCACCGGCGTCGCCAGCGGCGGCCCGCAGTGGGACGTGCTGGACATCTGGAAGGCCGGCGCGCCCGCGATCGACTTCGCCGCGCCCGATATCTACGACCGCAACAGCGGTAACGTGATCCAGTACCTGGACAAGTATACCCGTCCCGACAATGCGCTGATGGTGCCGGAGATCGGCAACGCGAAGGAATTCGCGCGCTTCTTCTGGGCTACCATCGGCCGCGGCGGCATCGGTTTCGCGCCGTTCGGCATGGATGACACCGGCTACTTCAACTATCCGCTGGGCGCGACAGCGTTGGACAAGGAGACGCTGGCCGCTTTCGCGCTGCCTTATGGCACGCTGGCCCCGATCGCCAGCGACTGGGCCCGGATCGCCGCGTCGCGTCCCACCTGGGGCACTGCCAAGCCGGACGACAATTCGCCCCGCGAAGCGGTGATGGGCAAGTGGAAGATCTCCGCCGACTGGGGCCAGTGGCAGTTCGGCCAGAAGGACTGGACCTGGATCCCCACCAAGCCCGCACCCTGGGCCGATCAGCCGGTGGGAGGCATGGCCGTGGCCCAGCTTTCGGACACTGAATACCTGATCATGGGCGATCACGTGCGCGTCAATTTCTCCCCCGCGAAGGGAGAGAGCAACGGCGTGATCGTCGCCGTGGAGGAAGGCACGTTCAAGGATGGCAAGTGGGTGACCACACGCGTCTGGAACGGTGACCAGACCGACTACGGCATCAACCTTATCGACCGGCCGCAGGTGATAAAGGTCACCACCGGCTTCTATTCTTCCAAGTAAACGCAAGTAACCGCTGAAGGCGGGCAGGGGATCACGACATGAAGCAATTCACGATGGCAACGCTGTTGGCGGGCTCTGCCCTGTCGCTGGTGCCGGCGGTCGCGCCGGCCGCCGAAGCGGGCGTCGAAAACGTACCCGGCGGCGTGGCAGTCATCCCGCAAAGCGGCCCTTCGGACCGTGTGGAAGTGACCTTGCATGGCGATGGCATCTTCCACGTGGTCGCCCATGCGCGCGGGATGCAGGCCCCGACCGCCAGCGCCAGCCTGATGGCGCCGAACCCGCCGGCTGCCGGCCGGTACACCGTCAGCCAGAACGCCGGCCACGTTACCGTGAAGGCCGCGAAGGCCACCGCCGATATCGATCTTGCCAGCGGGCAGGTGCGCTTCCTGGACGCGGCGGGCAAGGAACTGCTGGGGGAATCGGCCGCCACCGTCTTCACCCAGACCAAGGCGGACGGCACCCCCTACGTCACCGTTTCGCAGCAGTTCAACCGTGGTACGGACGAAGGCCTCTACGGCCTTGGCCAGCACCAGCAGGCGGTGATGGACTACAATGGCGAGGACGTGGAACTCGCCCAGCACAACATGGACATCGGCGTGCCCTTCCTCGTTTCCAGCAAGGGCTATGGCCTGCTCTGGGATAACGAGAGCATCACCCGCTTCGGCAACCCCGCCGCCTATACCCTGGTGGGTGACGCATCGGCTCCCGGCGGCGGCATGAAGGTGACGAGCGGCGGCAAGCCGGGCTTCTCCGCCAAGTACTACCTGGACGACAAGCTGGCCGTCGCCCGCCAGGAAGCCACGGTGGACTACCAGTTCCTGGACGATCAGGCGAAGTGGCCCGAAGCAGGCAAGGCCAAGACCGTCGCGTCGGAGCAGGGCCAGAACACCGCCGGCAACGCCGTGCAGACGCAGAAAGTGGTGTGGGAGGGCGACCTCCAGCCCGACAAGACCGGCACGCACAAGTTCCAGCTCTACGGTTCCAGCTACTACAAGGTCTATGTCGACGGTGAGCTGAAGCTCGATCGCTGGCGTCAGAACTGGAACCCCTGGTACGCCAATTTCGAAGTGCCGATGACGGCGGGCAAGCCCGCGCACATCCGCATCGAATGGGATCCCAACGCGGGCTACATGGCGCTGCTCCACAACGATCCGCTGCCTGAGGCGGACCGCCATTCGGTCTGGTTCACCAGCGAAGTCGCGCGGGACAAGGATTACTGGTTCATCGCCGGAGGCGACAACAAAGGCGCCGGAGGCGACAACAAAGGCGCGGGCGGCGATATGGACGGCGCGATCGCCGGCTATCGCCAGCTGACCGGCAAGTCGGAAATGATGCCCAAGTGGGTCTACGGCTTCTGGCAGTCGCGCCAGCGTTACGACACCGCGAAGGAACTGACCGGCGTTGTCGAGCAGTACCGCAAGCTTCAGTACCCGCTCGACAATATCGTGCTCGACTGGCGCTACTGGACGGACGATTCCTGGGGCAGCCACAAGTTCGACCCCAGCCGCTTCCCCGATCCCGCCGCGATGGTCAGCACGGTGCACGGCGATCATGCCAACATCATGATCTCGGTCTGGCCGAAGTTCTATCCGACCACGGATACCTTCAAGGAACTGGACGCGGCCGGCGCGATCTACCACGGCAATTTGCGCCAGGGTAACAAGGACTGGGTCGGCCCGGGCTTCGCCAACACCTTCTACGATCCGTACTCGGCCAAGGGCCGCCAGATCTTCTGGCGCCAGGTGGAAGACCGCATCGCCAAGTTCGGTTTCGACGCCTGGTGGGCGGACGCCAGCGAACCCGACATGCATTCGAACCTGTCGATCGAGAAGCGCATAGATACGATGGGCCCGACGGCGATGGGTCCGGCAACGGAGTTCTTCAACTCCTACCCGCTGATGAACGCCCGTTCGTTCTTCGAAGGCTGGCGCGGCTTCAAGCCGGACGTGCGCCCGTTCCTGCTGACCCGTTCGGGCTTCGGTGGCCTCCAGCGCTACGGCGCGGCCGTCTGGTCGGGCGACGTGGCGACGCGCTGGTACGATTTGCACGCGCAGATCTCGGCCGGCGTGAACACCGGCATGTCGGGCCTTGCCAACTGGACGCACGACATTGGCGGCTTCTCGGTCGAACCGCGTTTCGCAGCGGAAAAGCCCAAGGCGGCGGACCTCGACGAATGGCGCGAACTGAACCTGCGCTGGTTCCAGTTCGGCGCGTTCAGCCCGCTGTTCCGCAGCCATGGCGAGCAGCCCTGGCGCGAGATCTACGAGATTTCGCCGGAAGGTTCGCCCATGCGCGCCTCGATGGTGTGGTATGACGAGCTGCGCTATCGCCTGATGCCCTACATCTACACACTGGGCGCGGACACGTACCAGAAGGACGGGTCGATCATGCGCGGCCTCGTCATGGACTTCCCGGAGGACGCGGAGGTCCGCAAGGCCAATGACGAGTACCTGTTCGGCAAGGCCTTCCTGGTCGCACCGGTCACCACCTATCAGGCGCGCGAGCGGGAGGTCTACTTCCCCGGCACCGGCGTGACCTGGTACGAATTCGGCACGGGCAAGACCTATCAGGGCGGCTCCAGCGCCACCATCTCGGCCCCGGCCGAGCGCATGCCGCTGTTCGTCCGCGCTGGCTCCATCGTGCCTATGGGTCCGGTGATGCAGTATACCGACGAGAAGCCCGACGCGCCGATCACGCTGGTGGTCTACACCGGCACCAATGGCGCGTTCTCGGTCTACAACGACGATGGCCGTTCGCAGCAATACCGCGACGGCGCGTGGGAACGCATGCCGGTGCGCTACGACGATGCCAGCGGCACCGTCACCATCGGCGCGCGTGAGGGCAAGGGCTATGCCGGCATGCCGCAGAACCGCACGGTTCGCGTCAAATGGGTCGCCCCGGGCCAGAGCGTGGCCGAAGCCACCACGTTCGACGCCGAAGTGCGCTGGACCGGCAAGGCGCTGCAGGTGAAGCGCCCCAAGCGCTGAGCATGAACGGAGCGGCCTCGCTCTCGCCTTCGAGAGTCGGGGCCGCTCCGGCATGTCTTTCGCCCGCCGCGCGTGGCCGGCGACGACAGGCGCGGTATCGCGTACTCCGAGAGGGACCTGAAGCGACTTGAAGGGCCTTCGCGCAGCCCTTGCTGCCCTCGGGCCGCTTCCCGCTGTCACTTGGCAGCAGTCGCTAATGCGAGTGACTTGCATTCGAGGGGGATGGCGTTAGAAGGCCGCCCGATAAGGGAGGCCTCAAAAAATCATGATCCGTCATTCGATGCTCGTCTTGCCGCTTGTGCTGACCGCGGCGCCCGTCGCTGCGCAGGAATTCAGACCGGACCAGGGGCTGGACGAAGGGATCGTGGTCACGGCGGCCCGCACCGCGCTGCCGATCAACACCCTGCCGATGACGGTCGACGTGATCGACAACGCGGCGCTCAGCCAGCAGGTGGCCATCGGCGGCTCCATCGTCGATGCGGTTTCGGCGCTCACGCCTTCGTTTTCGCCCACCCGGCAGAAGCTGTCCGGCGCGGGAGAGACGCTGCGCGGGCGCTCGCCGCTCTATGCCATCAACGGCATTCCTCAGACGGCACCTCTGCGCGACGGCGCGCGTGACGGGTTCTCCATAGATCCGTTCTTCGTCGACCGCGTGGAAGTGATCTACGGTTCCAACGCCCTGCAGGGAATCGGCGGCACCGGCGGCATCGTCAACCAGGTGACGGTGGGACCGCCGCGGCAGGACGGGATTTCCGGGCGCGTGCTGGTGCAGGGGAATTCGGACACGGGCTTCAGCGATGACGGCATGGGCGGCAAAGTCGCCGGCCTGGTCGGCTGGCGGCAGGGGCGCTTCGACGCCACGGTCGGCGGGGCTTTCGAAAAGCGCGGCGTGTTCTACGATGGGCACGGGGATCGCATCGGCACCGACCTGACCCAGGGCGAGACCCAGGACAGCCGCTCGTGGTCGGTGTTCGGCCGCTTCGGTTATGCGGTATCGGATACGGCGCGGTTGGATCTCATGGTCAACCGCTTCCAGCTCAAGGGCGAGGGCGACTACGTCGCCGCCAATGGGGACTACACGCGCAACCTGCCCACGACCTCGGTTCGAGGGACCCCGCCGGGCGTGCCGGCCACCAATCGCACGGAAAGTGCGGCGCTGACCTATACGGATACCGCGCTCTGGGGTGGCAACCTTATGCTTCAGGGCTTCCTCAACCGTTCGCGCGACACTTACGGCGGTGAGATCGCCCCGATCGCCACGTTCCAGGATGCCGCGATCGCCCCGCTGGGAACCCTGTTCGACCAGTCCCAGAACCGCAGCCGCAAATTTGGCGGCAAGTTCTCCTACGAACGCAAGGTGCCCGGCCTGGAGACGCTGACCGTCATCGTCGGTCTCGACGTGCTGTTCGACAAGACCGAGCAGCGCCTGATCGCCACGGATCGTTCGTGGGTGCCGCCGGCGGAATATCGCAGCCTGGCGCCTTTCGCGCAGTTCAACCTCGCCCTGCTGGACGACGTGCTGCACCTTGCGGCCGGCGTGCGCCATGAGGACGTGCGGATCACCGTCGAGGATTATCGCACGCTCGCCAGCTACGGCGGCGGCTTTGCGGTTTCGGGCGGCACGCCGAAGTTCAGCGACAACCTGCTCAACGGCGGCGTCATCCTGGAGCCGTGGAAGGGCATCCGCGCCTATGCCAGCTATGCCGAGGGCTATACGGTACCCGACGTCGGCCGCATCGCGCGCGCCGTCAGCCGGCCCGGCGTCGACATCGACAACTACGTCAACATCAGCCCGATCGTGTCGAACAACCGCGAACTGGGCGTCGAGGTGAAGCGCGGTCCGCTGGATGCCAGCGCGGCCTATTTCTGGTCGACCAGCAAGAACGGATCGCTGCTGGTGCAGAGCGGCGGCGTGTTCGAGGTGCAGCGCCAGCGCGTCGAAATCCAGGGGCTGGAGATCAACCTCTCGGCCCAGACCCCGGTGCCGGGGCTGACGCTTTCCACCGGCTATGCCCACCTCATCGGGCGCACCGACGGTTCGGACGACGGCATCGACAAAGTCGACCGCGATCTCGACGGGGCAAACATCTCGCCCGATCGCCTCAACCTGGCGGCCAGCTACCGCCAGGGCGCCGTCTCGGCACGGGTCCAGACCCAGTTCTTCCTTTCGAACAAGTTCGAACGGGCACCGGGCGACTACAACGAGACCTACAGCTTCGGCGGATACGACGTGACCGACCTGAGCTTGCGCTACGATACGCGCTTCGGCGGCGTGACGCTGGCGGCGCAGAATATCTTCGACACCTTCTACATCGACTACTACACCCAGACGGTGCGCCCGACCGACAATGCCCATTTCTTCGCCGGTCGCGGCCGCAACTTCACGCTGAGTTGGGATTACCGCTTCTGATGAAGCTGCTGGACACCCTGCATCGCTGGACCGGGGGGCTGGTCGGCCTGCTGCTGGCGATCATGGGGCTGACGGGCGCGATCCTCGTCCATCGGGATGCCTGGGTCGCGCTGCCTCATGCCGGCGACGCGCAAGTGCAGGGCACGCAAGTTCTGGCGGCGACGGCCGCCAGGCTCATGGCCGATCCGGCCCGGCGGCCGCAATCGATCACCTTCGCCAATGCGGACTTCGGGCTGGACCGGCTGGCCTACAAGGGCGGCGCCGGGGCCTATGTCACGCAGGCGGGCGATCCGGTGATCGACTGGAGCAGCCAGTGGGCACGGCCCGAACTGTGGCTTTCCGATTTCCACCAGCACCTGTTCGCGGGCGAAGAGGGCGAGACCGTGATCGGGATCGCCGGCCTCTGCGGCCTGTTCTTCGTCATCAGCGGGACCATCCTGTGGTGGCGGACGCGCCGGACATTCGAATTCCGGCTCTGGCCTGCCCGCATGACGCGCCCGTCCATCGTGCGCCAGCACCGCGACCTGGGCATCGTCATCGCCCCCTTGCTGGCACTCTCGCTGGTGACCGGCACGGTGCTCGTGTTCCGGCCGCTGGCCGCCGTCATCCTCGGCCCCGGCGCGCCCGGCGAGATCGACCGGGCGCTGAAGCCGCCCACTGCACCGGCAGCCGCGCTGGCCGACGATCTCGACTGGGCAGCGATGATCCGCGCCGCGCGCGGGCGCTTCCCCGCTGCGGAAGTGCGCAGCCTTGCCCTGCCGCGCGCCGATGGCGGGCTGATAACCCTGCGGATGCGCGGTCCGGGGGAATGGTTGCCCAACGGCCGCACGACAGTATGGTTCGCGGCGGACACCGGCCGCATCGTCGCGGCCCGCGACGCCGCCGATCTCTCCGGCAGGGTGACGGCGTACAATGCGCTCTACCCGCTTCATGCCGGAAAAGTGGGCGGCTTGCCGTTTCGCCTGGTCATGACGCTCTCCGGCCTCGGCCTTGCCATGCTGGGTACTTTCACTCTGTGGTCGTTCTGGTTCAGACGGCCGCGGCGGCGCGCTTCGCCAAAGCCGCTCTCCAGCCGCTGATCCGCCTTTCGGCCGCTTCGCGGCGTTCCGCGGCACAAGAGCGATTGTACAGCCCTTTCAATTGTGCCAGCACTTGGTTGTGCCAGCGTTGGCACAAACGATCCTGCGGACGCGGTCAGGGACTGTGTGACGTTTGCGGCGGAGAGGGTGGAGGATGCGGAAATGGCTGCGGCAAGCAGACGGCACGGTCGATAGCGGCAGGCGCCGGCACCTCCTGGTCGGCGCCTTTGCCGCCCTGCATTATGCCGCTTTGCGCAGCTTCCCCGCGATGGCACGCGAAAGCGCGGAGCCCGGCGAAACCCGGTTGAGGCTGCGGGGGGACCGGCCGGGCGAGCGCTTCGACGGGATCGGCGTGGTGAACGGCGGCGGTGCCACTTCCGTGCTGCTCAAGGACTATCCCGAGCCGCAGCGCAGCCAGATCCTCGACTTGCTTTTCAAGCCCAGGTTCGGCGCATCGGTCAGCGCCCTGCTCGTGGAAATCCCCGGCGACGGCAATGCCACCCAGGGGTCCATGCCCAGCCACATGCACGCGCGGGACGATCTGGATTACGGCCGCGGCTACACCTGGTGGATCATGAAGGAGGCGAAGGCGCGCAATCCCGGTCTCAGTCTCGATGCCACGGCCTGGAGCGCGCCCGGCTGGCTGGGGGATGCGGGCGGGCACTTCGACAAAATGCCGGGACAGGGCGACGCCAAATTCTTCTCGGCCGATACCGTCGACTATTACCTCAAATGGCTGGAGGGCCTGCGCAGCATTCACGGGCTTGAGTTGGACGCGATCGGCGTCCGCAACGAAAAGGGCGTCTCCTTCGCTTTCGCCAAGGCTTTCAAGACGGCGCTGAGAACGCGCGGTTTCGGGCAGGTCAAATTGCATGCCTTCGACAACTGGCCCGAATGGAAGCTGGATTTCGTGCCGCAGATGCTGGCCGACAAGGAACTGCGAGACTCGATCGACATCATCAGCGCTCACACGTTCCATTCCAACTTCAAGACCACGCCGGAGGTACGTGCGGCCGCCAGGGCGATGGGCAAGGCGATCTGGAACAGCGAGGACCACGTCTACAAGAAGGGTTTCGACTGCGCCCTGGGCATCGTCGAATGCTTCAATCGCAATTATATCGACAGCGGCGCGACCAAGATCGTCAACTGGTATGACATCGCCGCGCTCTATCCGCTGGAGCCTTACGCCGAAGACCCCGCAGCTCTGCTGGCGCACGAGCCATGGAGCGGGCACTACCGGGTGCGCGAGGCGCTCTGGGGCTATGCGCACTACGGGCAGTTCACCGAGATCGGCTGGACTTACGTGCCGGGCGGCAGCGGGGTGCTGGCGAAAGGCGGCTCTTTCGTCACGCTGAAATCGCCGGACGGCAACTTCAGCACGATCATCGAGACGAAGGGCGCCCAAGGGCAGCAGCGGATCCGGCTGGACATCGGCCCGGGGCTTGCGCGCCGGCCGCTCTGCCTCTGGCGCAGCACCGCGCGCGAGCAGTTCGCCCGGCAGGGGGATCTCCACCCGCAAGGCGGCAGCGTCTCGGTCATGCTGGAGCCGGACGCGATCTACTCGCTGTCGACCACCACCGGCCAGCAGAAGGGCGCCTTCTCCGATATCCCGGCGCCGAAAGCCTTTCCCTTTCCCTATCACGACCGCTTCGGCGACTATCGCGTGCCGCAAGAGAGCGGGTACCTGCCGCGATATACGGCGGATATCGCCGGCGTCTTCGAACTCACCGACCGGCCCGACGGCAAGGGCCAGTGCCTGCGGCAGGTCGTGCCGGTGCCCACGATCTCCTGGGCGCCGGATTGGCGGCCCTATACGATCCTGGGCGACGCGGCCTGGTCCGATTACGAGATCGCGAGCCGGGTCTGGCTTGGCGCCGGGGACGTCGCAGGCATCATGGGGCGGATCAACCATGTCGGCACCGGCTATGGCTTCATCCCCAAGGGCTATTTCTTCGAAGTCGCCGACGGGGGCCATTGCCGTCTGGTCGCCATTCGCGGGAAGAAGGATCCCAAGGCCCCGGTCGGCGATGCCGAACAGCAGGCGCTTCTCGGCAAGGGGGCAGGCGCCGCGCAGGGCGGGGAGTTGCTGCTCGCCCATGCTGCCGTGCCGACGCTGCGTCCGGGCCGCTGGCATGACCTGAGCCTGCGCTTTCAGGGCGAACAGATCACGGCCCTGCTGGACGGCGAGCCCGTGCTCACCGCGCGGGACGGGCTTTACGGAAAGGGCATGGCCGGCTTGCTGGTCGGGCAGACAGCCGACCGGGTCAGTCGTCCCTGGTTCGCGAACATCATCGTCAAGCCGCTCGGCGGGCCGGAGCCGGCGCCGTTCGTGCCGGGTGCTCGCCATGTGCCCATCTATCGAAGCTGATCAGGAGCCAGGCCGTTGAACCGCATCCTTTCCCGCCGCACATTGCTCCAGGCGGCGAGCGCCGCGCCGCTGCTGACCATGCCCGCCCTCGCTGCCGCTGGCGGAACGGCCCCGCGGCAGCAGCGTGTGCGCTTGAAGGCGCCTTTCGCCATGCCCGATATCGAGGTGCCCGATTTCTCCGCGAGCCGGATCTTCCCGATCACCGATTTCGGCGCGCGGCAGGACGACCAGCAGCGCACCGGCATGGCCATCGACAAGGCGGTGGCAGCGGCCAGCGCTGCGGGGGCCGGCACGGTACTGGTCCCGCCGGGCCTGTGGCCGACCGGCAGGATCCACCTCCGCAGCAACGTCAATCTTCACCTCGCGAAAGGCGCGACGCTGCTCTTTTCCGACGATCCGCAGGACTATCTGCCAGCGGTGCAGACATCGTGGGAAGGGATCGAATGCTACAACTATTCGCCGCTGATCTACGCTTATGGGTGCTACAACGTCGCGATCAGCGGGCCGGGGAAGCTCCAGGCGAAACTTGAGCTTTGGAGCCGGTGGTACGCCCGCCCCAAGGCGCATATGGACGCATTGGTCGCGCTCTATCAGATGGCGCGCAGCGACAGGCCGGTGGCCGAGCGGCAGATGGCGGTGGGTGAGAACAACCTGCGGCCGCATTTCATCCAGTTCAACCGCTGCCGCAACGTGCTGGTGGAGGACATCTCGATAGAGGGCAGCCCGTTCTGGACCCTCCATCCGCTGCTTTGCCGCGACGTGGTCATCCGCAGGGTCAGGATCCACGCGCATGGGCACAACAACGACGGCGTGGATCCGGAGATGAGCCAGAACGTGCTGATCGAGGATTGCCAGTTCGACCAGGGCGACGACGCAGTATCGGTGAAATCGGGGCGCGACATGGACGCCTGGCGACTGGGCGTGCCCGCGAAGAATATCGTCATGCGCAATTGCCGCATCGTGAACGGCCATCAACTGATGGCGATCGGCAGCGAGCTATCGGCCGGGATCGAGAACGTCTGGGTCGACAACTGCCACTTCGTGGGAGACGGGCAGAAAAAGGACGGCACGGCGGTGCCGATCGACAACCTGCTGTTCGTCAAGACCAACGAGCGCCGGGGCGGCTTCGTCCGCAACATCCACATGTCGAACGTCACGGCCACGACGCTGGCCGGCAGCGTTCTGGCCGTGGAGACGGACGTGCTCTACCAGTGGAAGACCCTGCTGCCCACGTATGTCCGCAAGCTGACCCCCATCGAAGGGCTTAACGTTCGGGACGTGCAAGTCGGCCATGCCCGCTCGGTCTGCGCGATCGCCGGGGAAAGCGAACTCCCCGTGCGCAACGTATCGCTGCAAGGCGTGGAGGTTCGCGCGCTCACCGGCCCCGCGGTCGTCACGAAGAACGTCGAAGGCTTCACGAACCGCGCCTGAGCGGTGAGTGGCGAGCGGCCAGTGGCTAGGAACGCGGAACGCGGTATCAGAGGTCTTCCGCAAGGCGCAGGCGGTAGCCGATGCCTGCGTCATTGCCGATGATCCGCGGGCGCTGGGGGTCGGTTTCCAGCTTCTGGCGCAAGGCCCGGACCAGGACGCGCAAGTATTCGACATGGCGTTCTGCGGCGTCGGGCCAGACATGTGCCATGATCCGGTCATGGGTGATGACCCGGCCGGGGAATTCCGCGAGCTGGGACAGCACGGCATATTCCTTGGGGGTCAGGCGGACTTCGCGGCCGCCCTTCACGATCCGGCGCGAGGCCAGGTCGATAGAGAGATCGCCTATCACGAGAACGCGGCCGTTCCCGCTGCCGCGTGTCATTCTGCCTCGCAGCGCCGCGCGCGCGCGGGCGAGCAGTTCGGCGATGTCGAAGGGCTTGGTGAGATAGTCGTCGGCGCCAAGGTCGAGCGCTGCGACCTTTTCCTCTACCGCGTCGCGGGCCGAAATGACGATGAGCGCCTTGTCGCCATGCCGCTTGATCAGCGGCACCAGTTCCAGGCCATCGCGATCGGGCAGGCCGAGATCGAGCAGGACGAGGTCCGGCTCCTCCTGCGCCAGCAGTTCCAGCGCCTCGCGCGCGTTTTCCGCCGCCACCACGGCATAGTCCGCGTCCGCCATGGCCCTCTGCACGAGGGAGCGAATGTGCGGTTCGTCGTCGACGATGAGGACTTTCGGGGCCGTCATGGAAGGTCCTTGCTATCGAGAGGCACGCCGATCAGCGCTGCGGGAATGCGAATGGTGAAGCCGGGGCCCGGGGCCGCGTCATCGCCCGCCGCGTCCACCGACAGATCCATAGCCCGGGCGAAGGCTTTCACAATGCCCTGAACGCGCGCGGACCCGGTGGCGTGCTGGGGCGCGGCCCCGATTATCGAGAGCGTGATCGCGTCGGGCAGGCGGCGGCAGCGGATCATGAGTTCCGGTTCCGCGGCGCCGCCGGCGCTGTTCAGCAGGATGACGAGGCAATGGCGCAGAAGCACCGGGTCGAGCCGCACGGGGGGCATGCCGGGCGCGATGTCTATGGTCACTGCGGAATCCTGCCGTGACCGGCGGGTTTCGTGCAAGGCATCCGCGACGGCGCCGAACAGGTCCGTCGCTTCGGCTTGCACGGGCAGGGCGCCGGTTTCCAGGCGGGCCAGATCGATGAGCGCCGCTGCCAGGCGGTCGAGCCGGGCGGCCTCGGTTTCGATGATGCCCGCCAGGTCTGCCGAGGGACGGCGCTTCATGTCCCGGGCCGCGGCGACGATCGCCGAGAGGGGACTGCGCAGATCCTGGTCCAGCGCGGAAACCAACGCCGCGTTCAGCCCGTCCGGCGCGGCGATCCGGCGCGCCTGCGAATGCTCCGTTTCCAGCGCCATGCGGTCGAAGGCGATGGAGGCCTGGTCGAGCAGGCTCATCAACAGGGGCAGTCGGTCGGACCGGAGCGGGTCGCGGGCGTCGCTCCGGGCGATCCCGAGTACGCCGAGGACACCGCGCGCGGTGCGCAGCGGGTGAAACAGCCAGTCCGATGCGGTCAGCGTGGCGGAGCCGCGTCCGGCGGGCAAACCCCTGTCCAGCGCCCACTGCGCGGCGGCGATCTCGATCTGCCCCAGTCGGTCCTCGGGCGGAAAGGCGGCGCGAAGCTCGGGGCCCTGGGGGGTGGGGAGCAGCAGCACCGTCTTCACGTCGAGCAGCCGGGCGACTTCCGCGCAGATCGCCTGGAGCAGCGCCTCCTGCGTCGCCGCGGCGGTGAGCCGGCGCGAGAAGCCGGCCAGCGCGGCGTTCTGGCGCGCGCTCGATCCGGCAAGCTCCGCCTGCGCGTGGACGCGGGCTGCGAACTGGCTGGTGGCAAAGGCCACGCCCAGGAGGACGAGGATGGAGACGACGTTCTCCGGGTTGCTGACCGTCAGTGTGCCGGTGGGCGGCAGGAAGAAGAAATTGTAGGCGAGGCTGGCCGCGAGCCCGGTGAACAGTCCGGCGCGCAGGCCGAATGTCGCGGCGGCGAACATGACCGGCACCAGGAACAGCAACGCGATATTGCCAAGATCGAGCACTTCGACGAGCACCCGCCCGGCCGCGGTCACTGCGGCGACCATGAGCAGGGACCAGAGATAGTGCGACGGCGGCCCCCAGCGCCGGCGCGGGCCACGCTCCCTCCGGCCTCGCGGGACGGGCTCCGCCGCGAACGGCAGGACATGGATCGCCACGTCGCCGATGCTGCCCAGCAGACGGTCCACCGCCGATCCGCGCGGCCGCACGCGCCAGTGGGAGCGGTGAGACTTTCCGGGCAGGATCTGGCCAGTCATGATCTGACCAGTCACGATCTGGCCGATCACCAACTGGGTTGCGCGTTCCTGCCGGGCGAAGTCGCGCAGCCCTTCGACTACACCGACGGCCGGAATGCTGGCGGTGGACGCGCCAAGCCGGGAGGCCAGCGCCAGTGCTTCGGCCAACCGGCGGCGATCTTCCTCGCGGAACTGGCGGTCGCGCCGGGTCTCGATATGGACCGCGCTCCAGGGCGCCCTCAGCGCATCGGCCAGGCGCTTGCCCGCGCGAACCAGCCCGGCCGCGTGGGCATCCGCGCCGATGGCGACCATGATCCGGTCGCCCGCGGCGAAACTGCCTGCGAGGGCATGGGCGCGCAGGTGCTCCAGCATCTGCGCGTCGACCGCCTGGGCCGCGCGGCGCAGAGCCAGTTCGCGCAAGGCCGTGAGGTTGGATTTCGAGAAGAAGTGGCCGAGCGCCCGCGTCGCCTCATGCGGGATATAGACCTTGCCGTCCCGCAGCCGCTCGATCAACTCGTCCGGGGGAATGTCCACCACTTCGATCTCGGCCTGTTCGAGGATCGAATCCGGCACCGTCTCGCGCACGCGGACGCGGGTGAAGGAGGCGACGACGTCGTTCAGGCTCTCGACGTGCTGGATGTTCAGTGTGGAATAGACGTCGATCCCGGCGTCGAGCAGTTCCACCACGTCCTGATAGCGCTTGGGATGGCGGCTTCCGGGCGCATTGCTGTGCGCCAGTTCGTCGACCAGCACCAGGCCGGGGCAGCGTTCGAGAATGGCGTCGAGGTCCATCTCGTCCAGCGCATGGCCCCGGTGATCGACCTGCCGCCGGGGGATGATCTCGTGGCCGCCCAGAAGTGCCTCGGTGTCCCGCCGGCCATGGGTTTCGGCCACGCCCACGATGACGTCGGCGCCGGCTTCCCGGCGCTGGCGGCCTTCGGTGAGCATTTCCCAGGTCTTGCCCACTCCCGGTGCGGCGCCGAGGAAGATCTTGAGGCGGCCGCGTCCCTCCCGCGCCGCGGCGCGCAGGAGGGCTTCGGGTGAAGGCCGATCGGCTTCGGTCACGGCACGGGCTTGCGGCCGATGGCATCGAGCCGCCGATTGAGCATCAGGACGTTCACGCGCGGTTCGCCCAGAAAGCCCAGGATCGGCCGCTCCACGGACTGTTCGACCAGGGCCTCGACGGCCGCGCGATCGAGATTGCGGACGCGGGCGACGCGGTCCACCTGGTAAAAGGCCGCCTCGGGGCTGATGTCGGGATCGAGCCCCGAGGCGGAGGTGGTCACCAGGTCGGATGGAACGGGTCGACCGGGTGCCGCAGTCTGCAGCGCGTGAATGTCGCCCCCCACGCGCTCGGCCAGCACGCGCGAGGCGGGGCCGAGGTTCGATCCGGAGGAGGCAAGGCCGTCGTAGCCCTTGCCCGCTGCCGAGGGGCGGGTGTGGAAGTAGCGTTCGGTAACGAAGGCCTGCCCCACCACGGAGGAGCCGACGATCCTGCCGCGTTCCGCGATGAGGCTGCCGCCCGCCTGGGCGGGGAACAGGAACTGCCCCAGTCCGGTGATGGCCAGCGGATAGGCGAGGCCCAGCAGCAGCGCGAAGAGCACCGTCATCACGAGGGCCGGACGCAGCGACGAAAGGATATCCCGGTTCATTCCATGTCTCCTCAGGCGAGGCCCAGGCCGTTCACGGCCATGTCGATGAGCTTGATGCCGATGAAGGGCGCGATCAGTCCGCCCAGCCCGTAGAGCGCTAGGTTGCGCGCCAGCAGCGGGCCGGCGCCCATCGGCCGATACGTCACGCCCCGCAGCGCCAGCGGCACCAGGCAGGGGATGATCAGGGCGTTGAAGACGATCGCCGAAAGGATCGCGCTTTCCGGGGTGCCGAGGCGCATGACGTTGAGCACGCCGAGCCCCGGATAGAGCGCCACGAACATGGCGGGAATGATCGCGAAGTACTTGGCGACGTCGTTGGCGACCGAGAACGTCGTCAGGGCGCCGCGCGTCATCAGCAGCTGTTTGCCGAGGCCCACGACTTCGATCAGCTTGGTGGGGTCGCTGTCGAGATCGACCATGTTGCCCGCCTCGCGCGCGGCCTGGGTGCCGGTGTTCATGGCGACGCCCACGTCCGCCTGCGCCAGTGCGGGTGCGTCGTTGGTGCCGTCTCCGCACATGGCGACCAGGCGTCCGCCTTGCTGTTCCTTGCGGATCAGCGCCAGCTTGTCCTCCGGCGTGGCCTCGGCCAGGAAGTCGTCCACCCCGGCCTCGGCAGCGATCGCGGCGGCGGTCAGGGGATTGTCGCCGGTGATCATGACGGTGCGGATGCCCATGGCGCGCAGTTCGCCGAAGCGTTCGCGGATGCCGGCCTTGACGATGTCCTTGAGGAAGATCGCGCCCAACAGGCGGCCGTTCGCAGCGACGGCCAGCGGGGTGCCGCCCGCCCGGCCGATCTCGTCCGTCACGCGGCGCAATTCGGTGGCGGCGGCGGTGGCGGCGGCCTCGGGATGGGCGCGCAGGATCGCCTGGACCGCGCCCTTGCGAACCATGCGTTCATCGGTGTCGATGCCGGAAATGCGGGTCTGCGCCGTGAAGGGTATGACGGTCGCACCTTCGGGCAGCGCGTCCGGGCCAGGTCCGCATGTCTCGCGGGCGAGCAGGACGATCGACCGCCCTTCCGGCGTCTCGTCGGCCAGGCTGGCGAGCAGCGCGGCTTCGGCCAGTTCGGCCATGGTGGCGCCGCCGACCGGGCGGAACTCGCTGGCCTGGCGGTCTCCCACGGTGATCGTGCCCGTCTTGTCGAGCAGCAGCACGTCGATGTCTCCCGCCGCCTCGACCGCGCGGCCGGACTTGGCGAGCACGTTGAAGCGCACCAGACGGTCCATCCCCGCAATGCCGATGGCGGAAAGCAGCGCGGCGATGGTGGTGGGGATCAGGGTGATGAGCAGGGCGGCCAGGATCGCCACCGGCACCGTGCCGCCGGCATAGCTGGCAAAGCCCGGGATCGTGCCCACCGCGATCAGGAAGATGATGGTCAGGCCCACCAGCAGCAGGGTCAGCGCGATCTCGTTGGGGGTCTTCTGGCGTTCCGCGCCTTCGACCAGCGCGATCATGCGGTCGAGGAACCCCTGACCGGGATGGACGGTGACACGCACGCGGATCTCGTCCGAGATCACGCGTGTGCCGGCGGTCACGGCCGAGCGGTCGCCGCCCGCCTCGCGGATGACGGGGGCGCTCTCGCCGGTGATGGCGGCTTCGTTGACCGAGGCGACGCCCGCGATCACTTCGCCGTCGGAGGGGATGAGGTCGCCGGTCCGGACCAGTACCACGTCGCCGCGCCGCAGGGCGCTGGCGGGCACTTCCTCGTAGCGGTCGTCCGCGCCGAGGCCGTCTCCCTTCAGCCGCCGGGCGGTCAGTTCGGCCTTGGCGGCGCGCAGGGACGCGGCCTGCGCCTTGCCGCGCCCTTCGGCCAGCGCCTCGGCAAACGTGCCGAACAGCACGGTCAGCCAGAGCCAGAGCACGAGCTGGATCTTGAAGCCGGCGGCCAGTCCGTCATGCCCGGCGATCAGCAGGATCGTGAGCAGGACGGCGACGACGGCAGTGGTGAACATCACCGGATTGCGGATCAGTTCGCGCGGGTCGAGCTTGCGGAACGCATCGCCGATCGCGGGGAGGATCAGGTCTGCGGTGAAAAGGGAAGTCTTGGCGGATCGAGCCATGGGTTGATCCTCAGAAAAGCTGGCCGCGGATCATCGCGAGATGATCGGCAACGGGGCCAAGGGCGAGGCCGGGCAGGAAGGTCAGGCCGCCGACGATCAGCACGATGCCGATCAGCAGGCCGGTCCAGAGCGGGCCGGTGGTGGGGAAGCTGCCCGCGGTGGGCGGGGTGTGCCTGCGGGCGGCGAGGCTGCCTGCCACGGCCAGCATCGGGATGATGATGAAGAAGCGGCCGATCCACATGGCGATGCCCAGCATGCCGTCATAGAAGGGCGTATTGGCCGTCAGCCCGGCGAAGGCGGAGCCGTTGTTGCCGACCGCGGAGGTGAAGGCATAGAGGATCTCGGAAAATCCGTGCGGTCCCTTGTTCAGCGGTCCGGCCAGCCCGGCGGGCAGGACCGAGGCGAGGGCGGTGAAGCCCAGGATGACGAGCGGCAGGACGGCTATGGCCAGCACCGCCAGCTTGACCTCGCGGCTTTCGATCTTCTTGCCGACATATTCCGGCGTGCGCCCGACCATCAGCCCCGCCACGAAAACGGCCAGGATCGCGAACAGCAGGAACCCGTAGATCCCCGCGCCCACGCCGCCGACCACGACTTCGCCGAGCTGGATGTTGAACAGCGGCACCAGCCCGCCGAGCGCGGTGAAACTGTCGTGCATGGCATTGACCGCGCCGCAGCTCGCCGCCGTCGTGACAACCGAGAACAGCGCGGAAGCGGCGATGCCGAAGCGGACTTCCTTGCCCTCCATGTTGCCGCCGCCGAGGCCGAGATGATGAAGCACCGGGTTGCCGGCGGCTTCCTGCCAGTACGTCACGGCCGTGCCCGCCAGGAACAGCGCCATCATCGCGGCCAGGATCGCCCAGCCCTGGCGCGCATCACCCACGGCCTTGCCGAAAGCGTGAGTCAGCCCGGCCCCGATCGCGAAGATCGAAAGCATCTGCACCAGGTTCGTCAGTGCCGAGGGGTTCTCGAAGGGATGGGCCGAGTTGGCGTTGAAGAAGCCGCCGCCGTTGGTGCCCAGCATCTTGATCGCCTCCTGCGACGCCACGGGGCCGAGCGCCAGCGTCTGCTTCACGCCTTCCAGGGTCGTGATATCGACCGATCCCGCCAGGGTCTGCGGCACGCCGCTGGCGATGTAGAACAGCGCCAGCACGGCGCAGAGCGGCAGCAGCAGGTAAAGCGTCACCCGCGTCATGTCGGCCCAGAAATTGCCGATGCCCGCTGCGCTCCTTCGGGCAAAGCCGCGGAACAGCGCGAAGGCGAGCGCTATGCCGGTGGCGGCGGATAGGAAGTTGTGCAGTGTCAGGCCCAGCATCTGGCTGAGGTTCGACATCGTCGATTCGCCTGCGTAGCTCTGCCAGTTGGTGTTGGTGGTGAAGCTGACCGCCGTGTTGAACGCGAGGTGCTCGCCCACGGCGGGAAGGCCGCGCGGGTTGAGCGGCAGCAGCGCCTGCATCCGCAGCACGAGATAAGTCAGCAGGAGCAGCACGGCGTTGAAGATCAGCATGTGCACGGCGTAGCGCCGCCAGGACTGGTCCTCCTGCGGATCGATGCCGGAGAGGCGGTAGAAACCGCTCTCGACCGGGCCGAGCACGGCGTGGAGCGGGGTACGGCGGCCCTCGTAGAGCGCGAAGAGCCAGAGGCCCATCGGCCGGACGAGCGCCAGCAGCAGGCAGACGAAAGCTGCGATCAGCAGCCATCCCTGATAAGTCATGGGATCGCCTCCTAGAAGCGTTCGGGCCGCGCGAGCACGGCGACGAGGTAGACGAGAAGACCGAGCGCGGTTCCCGCGCCCAGCCAGAGATCGATGGTCATGGCTGCCTGCTCCTCACGCCCTGTCGCACAGCGCCGCGTAGCCGAGGCTCGCCGCCAGCAAGGTCAGGAAGAGGCCGATCCAGAGGATGTCCTGCATGGTGATGCTCCTGCACGCCCATCGCCGCGCAGTGCGGCGGAAGCGATTGCAGCAGCCCCGCTAGCCCCACCCGCCGTAAACATTCGAGACGAGGCTGGGGCCGGTCGCATAGGATTTGCATATGATGGCCCGCACGGGGCCGCTGCCTGGGCCGCCTGCTTCATGAGCCGCAAGTCCCGGCGGAAGGCGCGAACACTTGGCGCCCTCGCGAGTTGTTCCAGGCAAAGGAGACAGCGATGAAGAAGATATGGCAGCCGGGCGGCAGGGCCCGCTGGAACAGCCATGGCGGTGCGGCCCGGCATGACTGACCGGACCTGCGATGTCGCCATCATCGGCGCGGGCACGGCGGGCCTTGCTGCCGAGCGTGCGGCCCGGACCAATGGCGCCGCCACGCTGCTGATCGATCCGGCCTTTGCCGGCACCACCTGCACCACGGTGGGGTGCATGCCTTCGAAACTTCTGATCGCCGCGGGCCAGGCGGCCCATGCGGCCCGTCACGCGCAAGTCTTCGGCGTCCGCGCGGAGCCTGTCGTGGATGGCGCCGCAGTCATGGCGCGGCTGCGGGCGCTGCGGGACGGGTTCGTGGCCGGCGTGAAGGCCGAGTTCGAGAAGCTGCCCAAGGGCACGATACTGAAGGGACGCGCCCGGTTCGACGGTGCGGGCAAGCTGGCCATCGACGACGGCACCAGCGTCACGGCGAAAGCCGTCGTGATCGCCGCGGGAGCCAGACCCTCGGTTCCCGACTTCCTGAGCGAGGTCGGTCATGCCGTGCTGACGAACGAGACATTGTTCGAGCTTGAGGCGCTGCCCGGCTCCGTCGGCGTGATCGGCGCGGGACCCCTGGGCCTCGAACTGGCGCAGGCGCTGGCGCGGCTGGGAGTGGACGTTGCCGTGTTCGATGAAGGCGAGAGCCTGGCCGGACTGGAAGACGAGGCAATCGCGCAAAGCCTGCGCCAATGTCTGGAAGCCGAATTCGCCGTCCATCTCGGCGTGAAGCTCTCGGCGAAAGCCTCGGGCAAGCAGGTCCGCTTGTCCTGGACGGGAATGTCCAGGGGGGATGCGACTTTCGACCATATCCTGGCCGCGGCGGGGCGCCCTCCGCAGCTTGCCGATCTGGGGCTGGAAACCACCGGCCTCGCTCTCGACAAGCACGGCGCGCCGAAGACCGATCCGCGGACGATGCAGTGCGGCGATCAGGCCATCTTCATCGCCGGTGACGCTGAGCATGGCCGCCCGGTGCTGCACGAGGCGCAGGCCGAAGGCACCATCGCCGGTCGCAACGCCGCCCGCTTTCCCGAGGTGAAGCCGGGGCGCCGCATGCCGCCGCTCTCGATCATGTTCACTTCGCCCGCCATGGCCCGGGTCGGCGAAGTGCCGGAAGGCGCGGCAACGGTGCGCGGCGCCGCCTCCTACGAAGACCAGGGACGCGCCAAAGTCTTCGCCACGAACGCGGGCTGCGTGAAGATCGATGCCGATGCGAAAGACGGCCGGTTGCTGGCGGTCCAGATGGTCGGGCCGGCCGTGGAACACAGCGCCCATTTGTTCGCGCTGGCCATCGACCAAGGGCTTACCGCCGACCAGATGCTCGCCATGCCGTTCTATCATCCCACTTACGAGGAAGGCCTGAAACCGGCGCTTAGGGCGATCTGCGATGCGATCAGCGCACCCACCGCCTCCGACCGGGACGATGGCTTCATGCCCGGCGGATGACGGCCCGGCCCAGGTCCTGACTCTGGGCCGCCTAGCCTTCTAGTCCCCTAGTCCCCTAGCCCCTCCTCTGCCAACGCCTGCTGGATCGCGGCGCGCTGCGAGAGACGCTCGTAGTAGGACGAGAGGTTGGGCGGCAGGTCGAGGCCGACTTTCTCCCTGGCCCAGAACAGCATGACGAAGAGGTAGCAGTCGGCGACGCCGAACTGATCGCCCAGCGCGAATTCCTGGCTGGCCAGCGCATCCTCGAACAGGCCGAAACGCTTGCCCAGCTGGGTCTTCGCGGCGGACTTGGCCTCGTCCGAGGAGCCCGGCTTGAAGAAGGGCGCGAAGCTCTTGTGCAATTCGGTCGAGATATAGGCGAGGGCCTCGAGCGCCCGGAACCGGCCGAGCGGCCCCTGCGGCATGAGGTTTCCGACCCGGTCGGCGATATAGCCCAGGATCGCCACGTTCTCCGTCAGGACTCCCCCTGCGTCGAGGCCGAGGGCCGGGACGTAACCTTTGGGATTGACGGCAGTATAGTCCTCGCCTTCGGCGGTGGTGCGGGCCTTGAGATCGACTTTGTCGGTGGTGAAGGGCAGCTTGCTTTCGATCAGCGCGATATGGTCGGCAAGGCTGCAGGCGCCGGGTGCGTAATAGAGCTTCATGACGGTTCCTCTTCCTGGATCAGGCTTCAAGCGTCCGGGCCTTGCGATCGGCCCATTCCTTGCCGGCGTCCCCGCCCCACAGCAGCCAGGCGATGAACCCGGCCGAAGGGTCGCTGTTGGAATTCCACTTGTGAGTCGCGGTGTCCTTGTCCACGGCGTGACGGGCGAAGTAGCTGTGCATGGACTTCACGTCGCCTGCGCGAAGATCGTGGCGCCCGGCCAGCTGGTGCGCGCGCTCGACGCCCACTTTGGTCCCGCCGCGGCCGAATTTTTCGCGCAGGCGAAGCCCGCGTCTCGCGGCTGCGGCCATCTTCATCGTGGGCCTGAAATGCGGCTCGGTCATCCATCGCTCTCCCGATCTGACGACAGGTCAACGTCGCCAGGCATCGGGCGGTTTCGCTGCAGACGCGCGCCTTGTCGGTTTTCCCGGCCGGAATACCGGCGCGGGGCGACTACTTCGCGGCGTGAAGTGGCCGGTTGAGGATGGCCGGCGCGATCTGGCGGCTGGCCACTTCGCGCAGCACGAAGCTCGATCGGATGCGGCGGACATGCGGCAGCACCGACAGCTCCTTGCGGTAGATCATGTCGTAGTCTTCCAGCGACTGGACATTGAGGATCATCAGGAAATCGGTATCGCCGGTGACGAAGGCGCAGAACTGCATCGAGGGGCTGTCGAGCACGGCTTTCTCGAAGTCCTGCAGCACGGATTCGGCCTGCGAGACAAGCTCGATCGATACCATCACCAATGTCCCGTAACCCAGCGCGCGGACGTTGAGGTTGGCCGAGTAATGGGTGATGTAGCCCGCTTCCTCCAGGATCTTGCGGCGGCGGGCCACGGCGGTGCTGGACAAGTGCACTTTTTCGCCCAGCCACACGTCCGATGCACGGCCGTCCGAAACGAGCGCGCGCATCAGGCGAAGGTCGGTGTCGTCCAGTTCGTGCTGCATTGGCTTGCCGCGTGCTGCCTCAAGCCAATGCAGCTTGCTGGATTGCATATCCATCCTGATGAGCGCCCCTCTTTTTTGTTTCGAAACCATAGTGCCGGGTTTCCCTTCGATTTCAAACAAAAGGTGCGGGTCTGAGGTGTTATTCGGACAGAATGTTGTCGAACCAGCCGGTTTCGCCCCCGATCGGCATGCCGGCGGGGATCGGCGGACGTGGGCGGCTGAGCTTGCCGATCTCGGTTTCCAGCCGCTCGGGATCGCCGAGCAGGGCTGCCATGGAGACTTGCCACAGGCCGTCCTCGGAGCCGCTCCTGGCCCGGGCAAAGCCCTTTGCGGTATCCTTGAGATAGCCGTCCAGCAGCGCGGCGACGTCTGCGGGGGTCTCCGGATCGCGCCGGGCCGAGGCGATCGCCAGCAGGGCGGTCTGGGCGATCCGGCGCGAAACCGCATCGCCATGGGCGGCGATGACGGGCGACAGCTTGTCGAGCAGCGTGGCGACGCCGGGCTGGGCCGCATCGTAGCCGTGCTGGATGTGCAGGCGCGTCAGGCGCGCGGGGGCAAGCAGGCTGTCGAGCGTCATCTGCGCGCCCACTTGCGCGGCGACGAGCGGATCGAACACTGCCGATCCGGCCCCGCGCAGCACTTCGGGCGCTGCCTCGGCATCGGTGCGGGCGCTCGTGCCGCTGGACAGCAGCATGGAGAGCGCCGCCGGAACCGTCAGTTCGCGGGGGGAGAGCGTGGCGATGAGCGCATCCATCGCCGCCATCTGGTCGGCGGCCGGGACAGGGCGGGGCGTGTCGCGTCCATCGCCGACGACCGCGTATTCGTAGTTCACCCCGCCTACCAGCTTGCCGGTGGCGTCGATGGAATAGCGATGGAACAGCCAGATCGGCACGAACTTGCGGCGCAAGTTGGAGAGCGGCTCACCCGCCAGCAACACGTTCGGACCGAAGCCCGATAGCGCGAGCCGGCGTACCGCCATCGTATGCGCGAGATCGGCGGGGGTGTCCTGCCCTTCGGTCCACATGTTGACGCCGGGCACCGCGAGATCGGGGGCGCGGCCGTCGATGTCGGTGCCGTAGATCAGGCCGGCCTTGCGAATGGCGTCGGCCTTGGCCGCCGCTTCGGCATCGCCGTCGACGCCGGGTGCGGGCTGGCCGTATAGCCAGTCTACCGTGAACTTGTCCCACTTGCCGATGCCTGTGGCATAGGCATCGCCGAGGTCCAGCCGGCCGTCGGCGATGCCCACTTTAGGCCCCGGATAGTCCATCACCGAGGCGCGGTCCTGCAGGCTGGCCTTGAAGTTGTGCACGAAGCCGATGGCATGGCCCACTTCGTGCGCGCCCAGTTGGCTGATCCGAGCGAGCGCCACGCGAACCGGGTCGTTGGCGCCGCCGGTGTTGTTCTGCGCCGTGCCGACTAGGCCTTCGAACACGGTGATGTCCTGCCGCACGCGCAGCGCGCCCAGCACGACCACGCCCTTCACGATCTCGCCGGTGCGCGGATCGATCACGCCCCCGCCGTAGGACCAGCTGCGGTTCTGCCGGTCGGTCCAGTTGACCACGTTGTAGCGCACATCCTGCGGGTCGACGCCGGCGGGCAGGATGGCCACCTGGAAGGCGTCGATGAAGCCGGCTGCGTCGAAGGCATCGGCCCACCAGCGCACGCCGCTCGCCAGGGCGGAGCGGATCGGCTCGGGTGCGGCGCTGTCTATGTAGAAGACGATAGGCTTCCTCACCGGCGATCGGGCCGCGCTGGGGTCGGTCTTCTCCAGCCGGAAGCGGTTGGCATATTCCACCAGCATCGGGCTGCCCAGCGGCGTGCCGAAATCGTAGACCTGGGTGGCGTGGCTGCCGGAGCGAATGTCGAACTTGCGGGGCACGAAGCCCGGCTCGGGCAGGGCCACCAGCGAGGAATGGACGGTGACGCTCACGGCGCGGCCATCCGGGGCGAGCACGTCGAGTTCCTTGCCCGCGCTATCGGCGGTGAAGGTCTGGACGGTTTCGAACTCGACGTTCCGGGGAAAGACCTTGACCGACGCCGGGTCGAGGGCGCTCAGTTTCTCCGAGAGCTTGTAGCCCTTGGCGCTTTCGCCGATGGCGCCGGCAAGGTCCATGGCGTCGCTGGTGAGGAGCGGCGTCGCATCCACCGTCACGCCGCCGCCCGCTTCACTCACCACTTCGAGCATGGCTACCGTGCTGAAGGGGAAGCTCGCGCGGGCGCCTTTGGCCACTTCGGCATCGCCGCTCGCCCGGTAGCGGGGGTTTTCGAACAGCACCGCGACTTTGCCGCCCATGCGGCGGAAGACCAGGATCTTGGTATCGCCCTGCATGCCGCGGTCGATGCGGATCGCCGCCGAGCCGAGGCCGGTCTTGATCGCCTGCGTGAACAGGTAGCGGCCCGACAGACCCTCCGCGTCGGCCGCGGGCAGGGTCAGCAGCAACCGCCCCTTGGCGGCGTCGACCAGAACCGGAAGCAGGGCCCCGTCCGGCGACGAGACCACCGCGGCCGGTGCCGCCGCCACGGCCATGGGCGTGAGGCAGGCTGCGGCGCAACCGGCGGCGAGAATGGATTTCATGCGGGCGACGATGGACATCTTGGAAGGTTCCCCTGGGAGCGGACGTTCGAAGGACAACGAGACGGCGGCCCCTGTTCGCCGCGCTTGTCTCGCTCTTGCAGCAAGCCTAGCCGAAACCGGACGCAGCTTCCCCGAACTTATCGGGCCGGCCGCACCGCGCCGTGATGGAATCCTGCGCAAATGATCGCAAGGGCTTGAAATTCCGGCGCGGGCGCACTGCCTCTCGTGAAAGTCCCAGCCCTTAGGTGCGATGCTGCACTGCATTTCGCGAATCAGGCCATGGCTGATTTCAGGAACGTGCGTCTTCGCGAGAGCGGATGCATCTTTCTTGCGCGATATTGCTAATCGGTGATGAAATCCGTCACGAGGGGGTGAAAATCTCCTGAACTTTCGTGGGATCGTTCGCACCCTTGCGGATAGTATCGCAGTAGTCAGGCAGCAGTCCGGGTCGGGAGCAACCGACATCGAAGCGGACATTGCCGGATGATGGAGTGCCCGCGGATTTGGCGGGTGCGGGGAACAGGGGTTCCGACACAGTTGGGCGTCGACAAGGCACCGTGAGGGCGGTGCGTGTTCGCGCGCCTGTCCGGGGCTGCCAGTTCTCCATCCATCGGGATGAGGGCGCCTGTGGCGAGAAACAGTCACAGGGAGTTTTCGCGATGCGCAATGCAGTCCAGACCTCGCGGCGCCGAGGCAATATGGATACCTTTTCAGCGCGCTCGATCCGTGCCCTGCTGCTGGCAGGCGTGGCGGCGCCCTTGCTGGTGGCGACGCCGGCGCTGGCCCAGAGCGCTACGGTCGATGAGGAACCGGTCAACGATATCGTCGTCACCGGCTCGCGCATCGTCGGCGACGGCTACAGCGCGCCGACCCCCGTGGCGGTACTGGGAGAGGCGGATATCGCCGCCCAGGCGCCTGCGAACATCTCCGATTTCGTGAACCAGCTTCCCGCCATCGCTGGCAGCGGCACGTCCGGCAACAGCTCGGGCGGCCTGTCGAACGCGGGTGCGGGCATCAACTCGATCGGCCTGCGCGGCCTGGGCGTGGGCCGTACGCTGGTGCTGGTCGACGGGCAGCGCTCGGTGGCCTCGACCGTGGGCGGCACGGTGGACATCAACACGATCCCGCAGGATCTGGTGAAGCGCGTCGAAGTCATCACCGGCGGCGCCTCTGCCGCCTACGGTTCGGACGCAGTGGGCGGCGTGGTCAACTTCATCCTCGATACGGGATACGAAGGCGTCAAGCTGGGGGTCGATACCGGCCTCTCCACCTATGGCGACGCCTACAATTACCGTTTCACCGGCACGGCAGGCTTCTCGCTGCTGGATGACCGCCTGCACCTCCTGACCAACGTGTCCTACTTCAAGCAGACCCGCGAGGAGGGGATCAACCGTGACTGGAACGACAGCGGCTACTTCCAGATCAACAACCCCGCCTATGACGGCACCAACGGCGCGCCGCAGCGACTGGTCGGCAGCGGCATCGGCCCGGCCGGCTACACGGCAGGCGGTCTGATCTCCAGCGGACCGCTGCGCGGCACCTATTTCCTGGGCGAGGGGCAGACCGCCCAGCTCACGTATGGAACCGTCTCCAGCCCCTGGATGATCGGCGGCGACTGGCAGACCACGCTGGATGGCCACCTCGGCACCAATACCCTGGTCCCCCTCGATGAGCGACTGAGCCTGTTCCAGCGCGCCGGCTTCGAGATCACGCCGGATGTCGAGATCTTCGGGCAGTTCTCCTACAACCGCTCGGTCAGCGCCAGCTCGTATCAGCAGACGCCCAGCACCGGCGTTTCCATCGCGGCCGACAATGCCTACCTGCTCAGCCAGTATCCCGCCGTTGCCGCGGCGATGGCGGCGCAAGGGCTGTCCTCGATCACGGTGGGCACGTCGAATGCCGGCTTCCCCATCCCGGGCAGCAATATCAAGCGCGAGGTCTATCGCGGCGTCGTGGGCGCCAAGGGCCAGTTCGACATGTTCGAAAAGGCCATGAACTGGGATGTCTACTACCAGAAGGGCGTCACCAAGGCGCGCGAGGAGCTGACCAATACCTGGCTCAATTCCCGCATGGCCCTGGCGCAGGACGCCGTGTTCGACGGCACGGGCAATATCGTCTGCCGCTCCACCCTGACCAATCCGGGTAACGGCTGCGTGCCCATCGACAGGCTGGGTACCGACGGTCCCTCGCAGGAAGCGCTCAACTACATCTACAACGACGGCAACCAGCCGCTGCGCCACCAGACGATCAAGCAGGACGTTGCCGCCGCCACGATCTCCGGCAAGGCCTTTGCGCTGCCGGCCGGAGACCTTGCCTTCGCCACCGGCGTCGAATGGCGGCGCGAGCAGATCGACGGTTCGGTGGATCCGCAGTACAATTCCGGCTGGCTCTACGGCAACTTCCGCGTGAACCAGGGCAAGTACGACGTCTACGAGGGCTTCCTCGAACTCGACGTGCCCATCTTCGACGGCATGAACGTCAATGCCGCCGCGCGCGGCACGCATTACTCGACGTCGGGCTGGGTCGGCACATGGAAGGTCGGCGCCAACTGGCAGGCCATCGACTCCCTGCGCCTGCGCGGCAACATCAGCCACGACATCCGCGCACCCAACCTGGAGGAACTGTTCGCCGCCGGTACCGCGCGCACCAATTCGGTCATCATCCCGACCGGCGCCGATGCCCCGCAGACCGGATCGCTGCAATTCGTGCAGAACGCCTTCGGCAATCGCAACCTGAAGCCCGAAGTCGCCGACAGCTGGACTCTTGGCGCCGTGTTCGAACCGACGTTCCTGCCGGGCTTCTCGCTCTCGTTCGATTACTATTCCATCCGGATCAAGGACGCGATCGGTTCGATCACCGCCCAGCAGACCGTGGACTTGTGCTATGAGCAGGGGATCAGCTCCTATTGCCCGAACATCCATTTCGTGAACGGGCAGCTCAGCACGATCGACCTCACGCCGATCAACTTCGCGCGCCAGAAGACCAGCGGCTTCGACATCGAGGCCAGCTACGCGGTCCCGGTCGGCCCCGGCACCCTGCGCCTGCACGGGCAGACTACCCATTACATCAAGAACGTCGTCGACGACGGCATCAGCTTCCCGATCGACTATGCCGGCGTCCTGACCAGCGGCACGTATGCCTCGCCCAACTGGGTCTACCGACTGAGCGCCTTCTACGACATCGACCCGGTCAGTTTCAACCTGGTGGCGCGCGGCTTCACCGATGGGGTCTACGGCAACGACTGGATCGAATGCGACGGCGATTGCCCGGTCAGCACCGCGCAATACCGCACGATCAACGACAACTCGATCAAGGGCGCGACCTATTTCGACGCTTCGGTGGACTTCAAGTTCCCGGCGATGGGCGGGGTCGGACACCTGACCTTCATCGTCAACAACCTGCTGAACAAGGACCCCGTGCTCGTGGGTAACGGGCCTGACGGCAACAACGTGCCGGCTTACGCCCAGACCAACCGGAGCCGCTACGACGTGATCGGCCGCACTTTCCGCATGTCCGCCAAGGTCGAGTTCTGAGGTTCCAATTGCCGCGTTTTTCCATCGGGCGGCAGTGCCCGGTGGAAAAACGCTCCATGAGAGGATGATCGTATCATGAAGACGTTCAAGCGCCCGGCGTTCGCGGCCGCCCTTGCAGCCGCTCTCCTATCCACCGGGCTGGGCAGCGTGCCGGCCCATGCCGCCGCGCCCCAGGCGCTGAAGGACGAAGTCTCCGCCGAAGTGGAGGCCCAGCGCAAGCAGATCCAGGTCATGGTGGACCAGATCTTCAGCTACGCCGAACCCGGTTTCCAGGAAGTCCGGACGTCCGAATACCTCACCGGCATCCTGGAAAAGAACGGCTTCAAGGTGGAGCGCGGCGTTGCCGGCATTCCCACCGCCTTCACCGCCACATGGGGCAAGGGCGGCCCGAAGATCGCGCTGGGCAGCGACATCGACGACGTGCTCGGCGTCTCGCAGACCCCCGGCCTGCCTTACCTCAAGCCGCTGGTAGAAGGCGCGCCCGGGCACGGTGAGGGGCACAATGCCGGCATGCCGCTGATGGTGGCCGCGGCCATCGCGGTGAAGAAGGTCATGACCAGGCACGGGCTCGAAGGCCGCCTGATGCTCTGGCCGGGCGTTGCCGAGGAACTGCTGGCGACCAAGGCCTATTACGTGCGCGCCGGTTTGTTCAAGGATGTCGATGCCTCGATCTTCACGCATGTCAGCTCGGACTTCTCGACCGGCTACGGCGAGATGGGGGGCAACGGCATGGTCTCGGTGGAATATACCTTCCACGGCAAGACCGCGCACTCTGCGGGCATGCCGTGGGAAGGCCGCAGCGCGCTCGACGCGGTGGAGATCATGGATGTCGCCTGGAACTTCCGGCGCGAGCACCTGCCGCTGACCCAGCGCTCGCACATGATCATCACCAACGGCGGCGGACAGCCCAACGTGGTGCCGGACAAGGCCAGCATCTGGTACTTCTTCCGCGAACGCACCTTCGACGATATCCGCAAGCTCTACGAAACCGGCAACGATATCGCCAAGGCCGCAGCTCTGGCCACCGGCACGACGATGAGCCAGCAGACGCTCGGCTATGCGGCGCCCAACTTCGGCAACAAGCCGCTGGCAGAGGCAGCCTATGCCAATATCAAGGCGGTAGGCATGCCGAAATGGAGCGCCGACGACCAGGCTTTCGCCAAGGCCGCGCAGACCTTCAACGAGCGCAAGATGGAGCCGCTGAAGGACGAGGTCACCGAACTCTCCACGCCTGAAAACCGCAAGCCCTCCACGGGCGGCGGTTCCGACGACATCGGCGACATCATGTGGGCCGTGCCGACGATCACCATCCGCTTCCCGTCGAACATCCCGAACATGATCGGCCACAATTCCACTTCGGCCTTCGCGATGGCGACCCCGATCGCACACAAGGGCGTGGAAGCGGGGGCCAAGGCCGTGGCGATGACCGTGCTCGACATCCTGACCACACCGCAGCTGGTCACTGACGCCAAGGCCTATTTCACCGACGTCCAGCTCAAGACGGACAATTACGCGCCTGTCCTCACGGACAAGGACGTGCCCGCGATCTGGCTGAACGAGCGCAACATGCAGCTCTACCGCCCGCTGATGGAGAAATATTACTACAATCCCGCCAAGTACCCCTCGTACCTTGACCAGCTCGGGGTGAAGTATCCCACGCTGACGAAGCCGGCGGAGTGAGCCTAATGCGCAAGAAAGCCCTTGTCGCCGCCGCCCTTGCGGCAGCCTCGCTCCTTCCCGGCGCCGCCCAGGCCGCCGCGGATCCGGCGCTGAAGCAGGAAGTCAGCGCCGCCGTGGAGGCGCAGCGCAAGCAGATCCAGGTCATGGTGGACGAGATCTACTCTTTCGCCGAACCCGGCTTCCAGGAAGTGAAGACCAGCGAATATCTCGCCGGGATCCTGGAAAGGAACGGCTTCAAGGTGGAGCGCGGCGTTGCCGGCGTGCCCACGGCCTTCACCGCGACATGGGGGACCGGCGGGCCGAAGATCGCGCTGGGCAGCGACATCGACGGGTTGCTCGGCGTGTCCCAGGTTCCCGGCGTGGCGGACGTGAAGCCGCTGGTCGAGGGCGCGCCGGGGCATGGCGAGGGGCACAATTCGGGCATGCCGCTGATGGTGGCCGCGGCCCTTGCCGCCAAGCAGGTCATGATGAAGCACGGCATCCAGGGGCGGCTGATGCTCTGGCCGGGGGTTGCCGAGGAACTGCTGGCAACCAAGGCCTATTACGTGCGCGCCGGCCTGTTCAAGGATGTCGACGCGTCGATCTTCGCTCACGTCAACACCGGTTTCGGCACCGGCTGGGGCGATCTCGGGCTGACCGGCATGATCTCGGTCGAATACGAATGGAAGGGCAAGACCGCGCATTCCGCGGCCATGCCGTGGGAAGGCCGCAGCGCGCTGGACGGCGTGGAGCTGATGGACGTCATGTGGAACTTCCGGCGCGAGCATCTGCCGCTCACGCAGCGTTCGCACGATGTCATCACCAATGGCGGCGGCCAGCCCAATGTCGTGCCCGACAAGGCCAGCAGCTGGTACTATTTCCGCGAGAAGGACTTCGCCGCGCTGCGCGGTCTCTATGAGACGGGGAACCAGGTGGCCGAAGCCTCGGCGCTGGCCACGGGTACGACGGTGAGCCGCAAGGTCCTGGGCTTCGCCGCGCCGAACTACGGCAACAAGCCCCTGGCAGAGGCGCTCTATGCTAATATCGAGACGGTGGGTGTTCCGCAATGGTCCGCCGCCGACCAGGGCTTTGCCCGGGCCGTGCAGGTGAAGAACCACCTCAAGGTCGAGCCGCTGCCCGACAAGGTGGCGCCGCTTTCGACACCGGACACCCGCGGCAATGCCAGCTTCGGCGGCTCGGACGACATCGGCGACGTGATGTGGACGGTGCCCACCGTCACCATCGGCTATCCGGCGAACGTGCCGAACGTGATCTTCCACCACGCCACTGCCGCGATGGCGATGGCCACGCCGATCGCGCACAAGGGGACCGTGGTCGGCGCCAAGGCGGTGGCGATGACGATACTCGACCTCGTCACCACGCCGCAGCTCATCACCGATGCCAAGGGCTGGATGCGTGATGTCCAGCTGAAGGACCAGAAGTACGATCCGCTCATCGCCGCCACCGACATGCCCGCGATAGACCGCAATGCGCGCACGATGGCGCAGATCCGGCCGGCGATGCAGCCCAAATACTACGATCCGGCCAAGTACGATTCCTACCTGCAGCAGCTCGGCATAGACTACGAAGCCGCGGGTCGCGAAAACTCCGGCGCTTAGCCTCAGGCGCGCCGACCGGCCGGGGCCAAGATCACCCTGACGAAAGCCAACTGCCCCGGCCGGCTTCTTTCCTGGTACTGCGCTTTCGGCGGCGCCATCGGCTGGCCGCGCAGCCCGGCTGCCGGGCGGACATGGCCCGGAAGGCCCGTCGCGGCTGCGCATTAAACATTAGATATTCCGGGAAATTCGGCATAGCATCCGCCGCAATAATGGCGAGAGAGGGTGCGAAGCATGGATCCTGCAGAACCGGCAGGCGGCGCGTTGCAGCGTGTTGCCGAAGACCCGCGCTATCACGCGCTGGTGGCCCGAAGGTCGCGTTTCAGCTGGACGCTGACAGGGGTGATGCTGGCGGTGTTCTTCGGCTACATCCTGGCCATCGCCTTCCGCAAGGACCTTCTGGCGACGCCGATCGGCAACCATGTGACGACCTGGGGGATCCCGGTGGGTCTGGGCGTGATCCTTGTGGGCATTGCGCTGACGGGGATCTACGTGTCCCGCGCCAATCGCGAATTCGATCCGCTGCTGCAGGCCATCAGGAAGGATGCCGAACAGTGATCGCGCCATTCCGCATGACGCGCTGGGCCGCTGTCGTTTCCGCCTGCTGCCTGCCGCTGCCCGCCCTGGCCGATGCCTTGACGCAGGAAACCCGGCAGCAGGCCGTGAACTGGCCCGCCATCCTCATGTTCGGCGCCTTCGTGCTCTGCACGCTGATGATCACGCGCTGGGCGGCGGGCAAGACCCGGACCACCGCCGATTTCTACACGGCGGGCGGCGGCATCACCGGCTTCCAGAACGGCCTGGCGATCGCCGGCGACTACATGTCCGCCGCCTCGTTCCTGGGCATCTCGGCGCAGATCTTCGCGGACGGCTATGACGGGCTGATCTACTCCACCGGCTTCTTGGTCGGCTGGCCGATCATCCTGTTCCTGCTGGCGGAGCGCCTGAGAAACCTGGGCCGCTACACGTTCGCCGATGTCGCCTCGTTCCGCTTCGCGCAGACCCCGGTTCGGCTTTTCGCGGCCTTCAGCACGCTGGCGGTCGTCCTGTTCTACCTGATCGCGCAGATGGTCGGCGCCGGGCAGCTGATCAAGCTCCTGTTCGGCCTGCCCTACTCCTATGCCGTGGTCATCGTCGGCGTGCTCATGACGCTCTACGTGCTGTTCGGAGGCATGATCGCGACGACATGGGTGCAGATCATCAAGGCGGTGCTGCTGCTGGGCTGCGCCACCGTGATGGCCTTTGCCGTCATGGCCAGCTTCGGCTTTTCGCCGGACGCTCTGTTCGCCAAAGCGGTGGAAGTGAAGACGATGCTGGCCGGGCAGGCCGGGGCAGACCCGGCCTCGGCGGCAGCGAAGGGCCGATCGATCATGGGGCCGGGCAATTTCATCAAGGACCCGATCTCGGCGATTTCCTTCGGCATGGCGCTCATGTTCGGTACGGCGGGCCTGCCGCACATCATGATGCGCTTCTTCACCGTGCCCGATGCCAAGGCGGCGCGGAAGTCGGTGCTCTGGGCCACGGGCTGGATCGGCTATTTCTACCTGCTCACCTTCATCATCGGCTTCGGCGCCATCGTCATGGTCGCTACCGAGCCCGCATTCCTGGACCCGCTGACGGGCGGCCTGCGCGGCGGGAGCAACATGGCGGCTCTCCACCTGGCCGACGCGATCGGCGGCAATCTGTTCCTCGGCTTCGTCTGCGCCGTGGCATTCGCGACGATCCTGGCCGTCGTCTCGGGGCTGACGCTGGCCGGCGCATCGGCGGTGAGCCACGATCTCTACGCCTCGGTCCTGCGCAAGGGACAGGCCAGCTCGGCGGAAGAACTGCGCATTTCCAGGCGCACGGTGCTGGTTCTCGCCGCAATCGCGATCGTGCTGGGCATTCTCTTCGAGAAGCAGAACGTGGCCTTCATGGTCAGCCTGGCTTTCGCGCTGGCGGCTTCCGGCAATTTCCCCGTGCTGCTTCTGTCCGTGCTGTGGAAGGGCTGCACGACGCGCGGGGTCGTCTGGGGCGGTTCGCTCGGCCTGGCCCTCGCGCTCGTGCTCACGGTTCTTTCGCCCACGGTATGGGTGACGGTGCTGGGCAATGCAGAGCCGGTGTTCCCTTATTCCTCGCCCACGTTGTTCTCGATGCCGCTGGCCTTCTTCACCATCTGGATCGTCTCGCTGCTGGACCGGTCCGGGCGGGCGGCGGTGGACAGAAGCGGCTATCCGGCACAGCGCATCCGGTCGGAAACCGGGATCGGCGCAGCAGGCGCCAGCGCGCACTAGGCGAATTGCAGCGGCCGAGGAACGGCCGGGCGCAAGCCGCGTTGAGAGGGAGGAGGGGGGCAAGCCGGAGCCGATGCTTTGCCCAGTTACGTTCTAGTCGCAGCGGGTGCCTTGGGTGCTGCCGCCCTCGGGTTCGCGGCGACCAGCGTGATTCCCACGCATATGAAGATGCCGGAGGAAGCCGCGCAACGGTCAGGTTCTTCGGATGCGCTGCCCGCCTACGATCCGGCTTATGGCGAATCGGGAAGCGGAGCCTCTTTCGTCAGCGATACCGGCTTCACCGGCCAGGGCATGCCGCGATGGCTGGAAAGCCAGGACGACCATGGCACCGGCGCGGACGGCCAGCTCTGGCAGGCCGCGACATATGGCGCCGCGGGGCAGAGCTTCGATGAGGCCTATTCCGCAGCGGAAGATCCGCTGTCCGACGATCCGGGATCGACATCACCGGACAAGGCCTCCGAAGCCGCGGCCGCCGCCGCGCGGGCAGCGGCTGAAGTCAGGGAAGCCGAAGTGGGCGAGCTGGAAGCCCCCCGCGCGCCCGTTTCGATAGCCCCGGTAGCGAATGCCTCAACCCCGAACTCTCCAACCTCGAACTCTTGGGCCCCGAACTCTTCAACCCTCCCCGCCACAGCGGTTCCCTACTGACCGGCTCGTTTCATTCCGCCGCCTTGCGACCGCCTTTGCTCAGGCGCCATTCGGGCGGGTAGAGCGAATCGTTGTCCTTCACGGCATTGTTGAGACCCCGGCCGAACGTCTCCTTGTTGAGCGTGAATTCGTCGGCATCGTTCTTCACCTGGGCCAGCATCGATTCCAGCCATGCGGTCATGATCGAGCCCATGTATTCGCCCTGCTGCTGCTTGTAGGTCTCGAACAGGGTCTTCTGCATGAAGACGACGTCGGTAGGCCGCGTGATCGAGCAGGCATGGGCATATTTCGCGACTTCCGCCTCGAGCCGGTCCCGTGGGACCACGCTGTTCAGGAAGTTGCAGTCCTGCATCTCCTTTGCGGTGAAGGGGCGTCCGGTGAAGACCATCTCCTGGAACTTGCGCAGGCCCATCATCTGGGCCCACTGCCACATGCGCGGGGCCCAGCCGACATAGCGGAACGAAGGATGGCCGAAGAGCGCATCGTCGGACGAGATCACCAGGTCGGCATCGGCGGCCTGATAGAAGTGCCAGCCGTAGCAATAGCCCTTCACCTCCAGGATGCTGATCTTCTTGAAGTCCTGCAGCGTGCGGCACCCGAAGTTCGAATTGGCGTATAGCTGCGTCAGTTGCGCCAGATAGCGATAGCTGCCCTTGGGGGGATAGCGGACGTCTTCCCCCGCACCGATGCGGAATTCGTGCAGCAGCGAATATTCGCCTTCCGCGGCCAGCATCTCTTCCTGTTCGGGAAGGTCTGCGCCGCCGCCCAGGTTGTTGCCGGCGCCGCGGATCACCAGCACCTTGACGTCATCGTCCACGTTCGCGCGGTGGATGAGATCGGCATAGCGCAGCCGCGCCGCGGTGGTGGGTGCGTTCAGGAGGTCCGGACGATTGAGCGTGATCGTGGCGATCTTGGTGGCGGTATCCTTTTCGTAGAGGATGATGTCCTCCGGGTTCGGGCGATCCGCTTCAGCCATCGTCTTCTCCTTTTCGCGCAAGGACGCTCATTCGGCGGCCCGTCCAGATTTTAGGCCGACTTCGGCCCATCACTCGGCTTGCGGTCCTGCGGCGGCAATGACTGGCAGTGAACTGACACGACCCTCTTCGCGCCATCCCGCCGCTACCGGCCGGTGAAGGCGGGCGCGCGCTTTTCGGCGAAGGCTCGGGCGGCCTCGGCGAAATCCTGGGTTAGCAACCCCAGGACCTGGACGTGGTTCTCCAGTTCCAGGGCGTTTTGGAGCGGGGCATCGAGATTGGTCCACATCACCTGCTTGGTGTGCTTGACGGCATAAGGCGCGTTGGCCGCGATCGTTCGTGCCACTTCCAGCGCACGGTCGAGCAGGCTGCCGGGTTCTGCCAGATGGCTGACGAGGCCGATAGCCAGCGCTTCCTCGCCGTTTACGGCGCGGCCGGTCAGCATGATCTCGAAGGCCCGGCCGGCGCCGATCAGGCGGGGCAGGTGATAACTGATACCGCATTCGCCCGCGCTGAGGCCCAGTTTCACGGCTCCGACCAGAAACTGCGCAGACGGCGCGGCGATGCGCACGTCGCAGGCGAGCGCAATGCCCAGACCGGCGCCCACCGCTGCCCCCTGGATCGCCCCGATGACCGGCTGGCGCATCTTGCGGATTTGCTCGATCAGGCCCGAGAACACTTCCTGAAGCGCCATCCATTCCGGCGCGTTTTCCGGCCCTTCCGCAATCGCCGCCTTCAGGTCTAGGCCCGCGCAGAACGTCGCGCCGTCTCCCGCCAGCACGACGACCCGGCACGCATCGTCGGCGTTCACGCCCGCCAGCGCAGCCGTCAGCTCCTGCGCCATGGCGACGGTAAGCGCGTTGCGCGCCTCGGCGCGGGCCAGCCGTACCACGGCCAGGTTCGCAATCCTTTCGACGGTGATAAAGGCCATGGGCCCTCCTGCAAGAATGTGACCGCGCTCAGATTGTCGCCGGTTCCCGCACGTCCACGGCCTCGGGCATGGCGGCCCGCCGCGCGATGTCGTTCGCGGCGATGTAGCCGAACACCATGGCCGGGCCGATCGTCCCCCCGGCGCCGGGATAGTTGAGGCCGAATGGGCTTCCGGCGGCGTTTCCAGCCGCATAGAGACCAGCAATGGGTGTGCCCCCGGTATCGATCACGCGCGCCTGGCGGTCCGCCTTCAGGCCGCCCTTGGTGCCCAGGTCGCCCAGGTGGATCTGTACCGCGTAGAAGGGCGCCTCGCGGATCGCGCCGAGTGCGGGATTGGGCTTGCAGGTAGGGTCGCCGAAGGTCTTGTCATAGATCGTCGAGCCACGGCCGAATTCGGGATCCTCGCCCTTGCGGGCATACTCGGTCATCCGGCGCGTCACGTCTTCCAGCTTGACCGGATCGACGTCGATCCTGCGCGCCAGTTCGCCCACGGTGTCTCCCCGGAAGATATAGTGATCCCACCAGTCGACCGGGATCGCGCGGTCCGGCATGATCGCGGCGGGCAGGATGCCGCCCGCCGTGAACTTCCTGCGGAAGGCAGCGTCAAACACCAGCCAGCACGGCGTGTTGGCACCGGTCGTACGCTGATCGGCCACCATCGCCGCGCCGAAACGATCGTAGGAGCAGGCTTCGTTGACGAACCGGTCCCCCTCGCGGTTGACGCAGACGCTGTAGGGACGGCCCACGTCGAACACCGCCTGGTGCACTTCCTCGAAATTGGATGCGGAGCGGCTGGGCAGGATCATCGTCGGTGCCCACCAGCCTTCGCCGGTATGTTCGGTGGCCGCGCCGATGGCTTCGGCGGCGATCAGCGCCTCGCCGGCATTCGCGCCCTGCGGCGTACTGCTCCACCAGATCGAGGTCCTGACCGGATAGAAGCGATCGCGCAGCGCCTGATTCCACTCGAACCCGCCCGCGCAGATCACCACGGCGTGGCGGGCCTCTATCTCATGGCGGCGGCCGCGATGGCTCACGGCGACGCCGGTGACTTTGCCGTCTGCGACGAGCAGCCGCTCCAGCCCGGTCTCCAGCCGGATCTCGACGCCCTTCTCGAAGAGCCTGGCGAGCAGCGGGCCGATCAGCGCCGCGCCGGAAACGAACAGCCGGTCGCGGCGAGTGATCCTGCGGGTGCTGCGATCCTTCCAGTACCGCCCGATAACCCTGGCGATCATGCGCTTCCAGCCGGCACTGCGGGCGGCGATGGTGAAGGTTTCCTCCAGATTCATCGCATAGCGGTTGAACAGCTTGAAGCGGGGATATTGCTCGCGCACCAGCGGGAACCTGTCTCCCAGCAGGCGACCGTCCCAGGGCGGCATCACCAGGCTGCGGTCGCTGCGCGATCCGGGCAGTTCGGCGAAGTAGTCCGGCCAGGGCATCGGCATCATCGCGATGCCCTCCCGCCCGAGCCAGTCCAGCATTTCGCGCCCGGTATCGACATAGGCTTCCAGCCGGTCGCGGTCGATCGGCCCGCCGATGACGGCGTCGAGGTAGGTCAGCGTCTCTTCGCGCGTGTCGCTGGTGCCGCCCAGCCCGTGATTGGGGATCCAGGCGACGCCGCCCGAGGTGGCGGACGTGCCCCCGTACTTGTGCGCCTTCTCCACCACCAACACCCGCAGGCCGAGATCGTGCGCGCGCAGGGCGGCAGTCAGCCCGGCCGCACCCGAACCGACGACGATCACGTCGAAAATGTCGCTCATCGCCATCCTCCCGTTCTGTTCCCTGCCTGGCCTAGCCATGATCGGCCGCGCCTTCGCTGCCCTTCTTCACTCACTGCGTTCTCGGGCTGGTGCGGCTGCAAATCAGGACAACTATGCCCGCCCGGCCCCGGCCTATACCGCAAGGCGAGACAGCATCAGCGTGCAGGGGGAGCGGACGTGTCGGCTTTGAAGGGGCTAAGGATCGTCGAACTGGCCGAGCAGGTCGCCGGGGAATATTGCGGCAAGCTGCTGGCCGATTTCGGCGCGGAAGTCATCAAGGTGGAGCGTCCCGCAGGCAGCCCGACCCGGCGCCTCGGCCCGTTCCTGAATGACCGCCCGGAAAGCGGATGCAGCGGGCTCTTCGCCTACCTCAACAGCAACAAGCAGTCGCTGGTGCTGGACCTGGCAACGCGTGCGGGGCGTCTGCGGCTGGACCGGCTCCTGGCCGGCGCCGACGCGGTGATCGACGACCACGGCGGCGCCTGGCTCACCGCGCTCGGCCTCTCTCCCGCCACGGTCCGCGAGGAGCATCCCGGCCTGATCCTATGCTCGGTGACGCCGTTCGGGCTGGACCCACCGCCCGAACGCGCCCATGCGACGGACCTCATCGTCACGCACGCCAGCGGCCTGGGCTATCATACGCCGAGCGCCGCCGATGCCGAGCGGCCGCCGCTGAAGGGGCCGGGGCGCTTCCTGGCCAGCTACGAGGCGGGCCTCGAAAGCGCGCTCTGCCTTGCCGCGGCGCTGCACCGGCAGGGGCGAACGGGGCAGGGGACCTTCATCGATGTCTCGGCGCAGGAGGTGCTCGCGGGACGGCTCGATTACGTGCTCGGTCAGATGATCGCCGGGGACATGGATGTCAGCGAGAGCCGGCGGCAGTTCGACCTTGGCGGGCCGGGCGGCATCTTCCCGTGCCGCAACGGGTTCATCTACGTGTTCCTGACCACGCCGGGCCATTGGCATGCGCTGCGCGGCCTGATGGGAGACCCCGAGGAACTGCGCGACTTCCCGGCCGACTGGCTGGAGCGGGGGCTATCGCCGGAGCGCATCGCGGCTTGCCGCAAGCACATGGTGGGCTGGCTGGCGGGGCTGGACAAGGACGAGGCGGCGGCATCGGCGCAGGCCAGCGGCATCACGCTGGTCCCGATCAACGACATGGGCGATCTCGGCCAATCGCCGCAAGTCCGCCACCGGAACTACTTCACCCGCGCCGAATTGCCGGGCGGGGCGGGAAGCGCGCTGTTCCCGACCGTCGGCTACCGGCTCGCGGCAACCCCTGCCAGGATCGCGGCGGCGGCTCCCGAACTGGGGAGCGCCGCGCCGGACCACCCCCCGCCGGACCACCCCCCGCCGGACCACCTTCCGCCGGACAATCGCCCGCCGCGACCGCCAGCCCGCAAGACGGCCGGAAAGGGGCCGCTCGCCGGGGTCCGTGTGCTGGAACTGACCAAAGTCTGGGCCGGACCCTATGCCGGCAAGCTCCTGGCGTTCCTGGGCGCCGAGGTGATCCGGGTGGAGAGTCTGGGCTCGCTGGACGTGACGCGGAGTTACGGCGTCAGCGATGTGAACAAGGCGCCGGGGTTCATGGCGGTCAATCCGCAGAAGCTGTCGGTCCAGATCGACATGAAGAGCGAGGCGGGACGGGCGCTGCTCAAGCGGCTGGCGGGTACATGCGACATCGTGCTCGAAAACATGCGCCCCGGCGCGCTGGAGCGGCTGGGGCTGGGCTACGAGGCCCTGAGGGCGGTGCGTCCGGACATCATTCTCACATCGATGAGCATGTATGGGGCGGATGGGCCGCTTGCCTACCAGACCGGCTATGCGCCGTGCTTCGTGGCGCTCAGTGGGATGAGTTCGCTGGTCGGCTACGAAGGCGAGGCGCCTTCCGGCATGAATGTCCGCTATGCCGATTCCAGCTTCGGAGCGGCCGCGGCCTTCGCCTCGCTGGTTGCGCTGCGCCACCGCGAGGCGACCGGCGAAGGCCAGTTCGTGGACGTCTCCGCGGTGGAGACCCTGACCAGCCTGATCGGCGATACGGTCATGGATTTTAGCCTGAACGGCAGGGTGGCCGCCTGCGACGGCAATCGCCATGCGGACATGGCGCCGCACGGCCTCTATCGCTGCACCGGAGAGGACTGGATTGCGCTGGCCGTCCAGTCCGATGCGGAGTGGCGGGCGCTGGCTTCCCGCATCGGCGTGCCGGGATTGGCCGAGGACCGGCGTTTCGCCGCGCTTGCGGATCGCAAGGCCAACGAGGCCGCGCTGGACGGCCTGATCGCGCAGTGGACGCGCAAGCAGGATGCCGCCGCGCTTGCCGCTGCGTTGCAGGCGGCGGGGATAGCCGCCGCCAAGAGCGCCAATTCGGTGGACCTGATCGGCGACGGGCACCTCTGGGCGCGGGGGTTCTACCGTCATGTCGAGGATCAGGACGGTCAGCCACGCGCGGTTCTCGGCCCGTCATGGCGCCTGTCGGACCCGGCTGCCATCACGCTCGCGGCGCCGCGCCTCGGGGAGCACAATGGCTATGTGCTGGGCGAGATCATGGGGCTTTCGGCGGAAGAGCAGGCCCGCCTCCACGAAGCAGGCGCCTTGCGCTGAGAACCCGCGAAAAGGTCTGTCCCCAGCGCGGGATGGCGTCAGCCGCTCTCGCTCGTCTTGACCAGTTCGTAATCGCCCGCATCGTCGACCAGGCACTTCCAGCCGGCGTAGACGACGATGGTGGTGAAGGTTTCCTCGATGATCGCGGGGCCAAGGATTTCGTGCCCCGGCCCAAGTTCGGCACCCCGGTGGATCGGCGTTTCCTCGAAGCCCTGGCCCAGGTTGGCGCGGCGCATCAGGGCCGGCTGGGGGGCATGGGCGGCGACGCTGGTTCCCCTGCCTACCGCGGGAGAGGGTGTCTCCACCGAACTGGCGAGACGGACGCCGGTGATCTCGGGCAGTTCGTGCTCGCGAATGTGGCCGTATTCCTCCTGATGGCGCTGGTTGAACAGCGCGATGGCGCGGGCGGGCAGGTCTTCATCGACGAAGGCCAGGTCGCCCAGCCGGTCTCCGGCGTGGATGTCGAAAGTCAGCGCGAAATTCTGCCCGGGATAGCGCATGTTCATCTGGTAGCGCGCGGTGATCCGTTCGGCGGCGAACTGCGCGGCTTCGAAATGGCGCTGCGCCCGGTCGGAGAGTTCGCGCCACATCGCCCGCAGGCGGTCGTTGTCGGCGGCAAGCGCGGGCACGATGTAGGATCGCTCCTCGTCTATGCTTGGATTGGCCACGAGCGTGCCGAGGGCGGAAAACGTTGGCGAGGCCTTGGGCACGAGCACGCGCGCGATGCCCAGATCCTCGGCCTGGATCGCCGCGAACACCGGGCCGTTGCCGCCATAGGCCAGCATGACCATTTCGGCGGGATCCATGCCCTTGCCCGCGGTGATCCGCCGCACGCCTTGCGACATCCTGGCATTGACCATGCGCCAGCAGTCGAAGGCGGCCTGCTCCGCGCCGTAGCCCAGTTCCCGCCCCAGCGCGGCAAAGGCTTCGTCCACGCCGGTACGCGAGAGTGAGAAGCTGCCCCCGGCAAAACCCGCGTCGGTCGAGAGGATGCCCAGCATGACCAGGGCATCGGTGATCGTCGGTTCGCTGCCGCCGCGCCCGTAGCAGATCGGTCCCGGCTCCGATCCGGCCGAGGCAGGGCCGACCTGGAGCGCGCCGCCGCTGACGTGGCAGATCGAACCGCCGCCCGCGCCCAGGGTCTCCACTTTCACCATGGGCACGCCGATCAGGTAGCGGTGGTGCATGTTCCAGCCCGCCTCGGCCGGCGCGCTGCCATCCCGCACGACGGAGATGTCGTAGGAGGTCCCGCCCATGTCGACGCACAGGATATCGCGGTAACCCTTGGCGGATCCGACATGGGCCGATCCGATCACGCCCCCCGCCGGCCCCGAGGCCAGCACGCGGATCGGCGCGCCTTCTATATAGTCCACGGTCATGACCCCGCCGCTCGCCTGCATGACCATGAGTTGCCGGGCATAGCCGGCGTCCCTGACGCGGTTCACCAGTTTTTCGAGATAGGAATAGACCCGCGGGGCGACATAGGCGTTGACGATCGTGGTGCTGGTCCGGTCGTATTCCGGTGCGCGGGGCAGCACTTCGTGGCTGGCGCAGACCTGCACGCCGGGCAGCTCCTTGGCCAGGATCGCCGCGATGCGCCTTTCGTGGGCGGGGTTCACGAAGGAGAACAGGAGCGAGATCGCCACCGACTCCACGCCTTGCTTCCGCAGCCGCGCGCAAGTCTCGCGCACGGCCGCTTCGTCGAGCGGCTTGTGCACCGTCCCGTCATGCAACATGCGTTCGGGCACCGTCAGGCGGCGGCGGCGCGGGGCGATCTGGATGGGCGGCTCCAGGCGGACGTCCCAGATGTCCTCCTTGTAACCCCGGCGGTACTCCACCTCGTCGCGGAACCCCTCGGTGGTGATGAGGCCGGTGACGGCGCCGTTCATCTCGATCAGGGTATTGTCCGCGACGGTGGTGCCGTGGACGATGGTGTCGCAGGCGCCCAGAAAGTCCGCGAGCGCAAGGCCTTCCAAGTCGGCCAGCTTCTGCAGCCCGGTCATGACGCCGAGCGAGCGGTCTTCCGGCGTGGAGAGGTTCTTGTGGAGGCGGACCTCCGTACCCTTGAGCAGGGCGAAGTCGGTGAACGTGCCCCCGATGTCGATGCCGACGCGATAGCCCATCGTTTTCCCCTCAGGCGGCCGCAGCCATGGTCATGTTCCGGCGCAGCGCTGCCGTGGCATCGTGGTCCACTTCGAGGTCGTATTCCTCGATGCTTCCCTTGAGGATCACGCCGTAGCGGCTGCGCGCGGCCTCGATGCTGACGTATTCGTCGAGCACGTCCTCCTTGACCGCTTCGGGATCGCGCGCCAACGGCGGGCCGAACCCCGCGCCGCCGCCATGCTGATAGGCGATCACCGCGCCTGTCGGGAGCATGGCCTGGGCGGTTTGCTCGATCCGGTATTCGTTCGGCGTGCCCACCTCGAACCGGTTGGAATAGGGAATGGCGTCCTCGCCGCCGCACATGCCCCGCAAGGGGTGGTCGGCCGAGACCATCCAGGCCATCGCCGTGACGGGTTGCAGCACCTGCTTGACGTTGAGGCTGCCCGGCGCGCCGCGCCACTGCCCGGCGCCGCCGGCGTCGGTCGTCATCTCGCGGCTGATGTTGAGGATGGGATAGCGCGTTTCGGCATCCTCGGCCTCGGACAGGATCAGGCTGCCGAGGCTGACCGGGCACGATCCCCAGCCGTCGATCCCCGGCACGGCGGATACGTCCATCGAGCGGCAATCGACGCCCTGGTCCATCCACATCGTGCCGGCTTCGTCGAAGCCGATCACCGCATTGGGCATGCCGATCTTGTAGAGCTGCGGGGCGGAGCGCTGCGGCGCGACGTTGCTGAGCGCGAGGCACACGGCTTCGGTGATCTCGCAGGCCGGATGGAAAGAGCCGAGCGCGGCAGGTTTGTTCGGCGGCGGCTGCGCTATCGAGCCTTCGGGGACGATCATCTCCACGGCATCGAAGAAGCCTTCGTTCTTGACGATGTCCGGCGCCATCGCCGCCACGACTTGCGTCATGATATAGCTGCGCGTGTTCGCGAAAGTGTTCCACACGCCCACCAGCTCGGGCCGCGCGTCGGTTCCGGTGAGGTCGATCGTCAGCCGGTCCCCCGCCACGCGGCAGGCAACCTGGACCCGGATGTCCTTGGTTCCCGCCGTGTCGTGGTCGATGAAGACGGTGGCCTCGTACGTGCCGTCGCGCCAACCGGACACTTCTTCGCGGCAGCGCGCGGCGGTGTGAGCGATCGAGTGATTGATCGCCGCCTTCACCCGGTCCGAGCCATAGCGGGCGATCAGGCCCTGCAACCGCGCCGCCCCTTTCTGCACGCCGGTTATCATGGCGGCGAGATCGCCTGCGAACGAGGGAAAGCGGTTGTTGCGCTCCACCATGCGCAGCACGTCCTTGCGCGGCTCGCCGCGGTGCACGAGCTTCAGGCAGGGATAGGAGACGCCTTCGGTGAAGATGTCGGTGGCCTCCAGCGTGAAACCGCCGGGGTCCTTGCCGCCGGTGTCGCCCTGGTGGGCCTGAAGCGTCTGCACCACGATCAGCTCGCCCGCATCGTCGAAAACGGGCGCATAGATGCAGTAGTCGGGCAGATGGCCGCCGCCATGGTCGGGGTCGTTGGCGAGGAAGACATCGCCCGGTCCCCAGTCGAACGTCTCGAAGTTCATCAGGCCCCAGCGGACCATCATCGGGTTGACGAAAGTCAGGTGCGGCGTGCCGATGGCACCCATGGCAAGGCGGCCGTGGGCATCCACGATCGCGGCATTGCGCTCGTTCGACTGGTTTATGATCGGCGAGGACGCCGCGCGGCCGAGATGGGTCGCGGCCTCGAAGCACACCGTCTCGAAGGCGCCCCGGATGATCTCGGCGGTGACGGCATCGATCCCGGCCCCCGTGGGCAGAGGAGCACGCCGGGCCGCGAGCTTTCGGTTGAGTTCAAAGGACACGGTGCCAGTTGCTCCTCATTGTTCGCTCGTCACTGTTCGGTCGGCCAGGTGCCGGCGGCGGATTGATGGGCCAGCGGCGAGGCGGGATCGCCGATCTCCACCAGCGAGCCGTCCTCCCGCTTGCCGTAGATGGAAAGCGCGAGGCCGAGATCGACTTCGCCGGCTACCACGGGGGGCTGCTTCGGCCTGGCGGCGCCGCGCTTCTCGCGACCGGATCCTGCGGATCTTGGGCTTCGCCGCATCCTGTCCCCCCTCCTGAGCATCGCGCGATCGCGCAGCCTCTGCATCCGGTCGCTACGGCCCCATTTCCGGCCCCGCAAGCAGTGCCGCAGCGGCTGCAACGTCCGGCAAGACAGAGTGCAACGTCAGCACAGCGGGCAAGGCCCGGCCCGTGCTAGCGCTGAGGCGACCCAGCCATGGCGAGCGAACCTGCGATCCTATGACCGAGCCCACATTCCTGCGCGCCCTGCACGAAAACGACCTGCCGCCGGGCGAGAAGAAAGCCGTCGACCTGGCAGGCAGGTCCATCCTGATCTGCCATGTCGGCGGACGGTTCTTCGCGGTGTCCAACATCTGCTCTCACGCCGAGGAGCGGCTGGAGTGCGGCCGGATGGGCAATGGCTGGATCGCCTGTCCCATCCACGGCGCGCGCTTCGATCTGGCAAGCGGAAAGCCCAGAAACCCGCCGGCAAAACGCCCCATCGTTACTTATGCGGTTCGCCTTGTCGAAGGATGGATCGAGGTGGAAATGCCTTAGGCTGCCATCCGGAAGAGGCTCGACAGGTCCGTTGCCGTTACGCGGGGATGGACGGATGCCCACGATATTCGCGCGGAGCGAGGCCGTAGCGTGACTTGAACATGCGGCTGAAATGCGCGCTACTCTTGAACCCGGCCAGATAGGCGATCTCGCTGATGGCATAGTGCTGCATTTTTTCGTCGCCCAGCCAGTCGTGCGCGGTGGTCATGCGCTTGTCCCAGATCAGGTTGGAGAACGAAAGCGCGCTCTTCTTCAGCACATGGCACAAGTACCGGAGCGAAATGCCGCAGCTGTCCGCCACCATCCGGGCATTGAGATCGGGGTTGGCGAAGTTCTGGTTGATGTAGCGGGTGATGTCGCCGATCCGCTTGTCGCAGATGGTTTCGCGCGCGGGCGGGTTCCCTGAAAGCCGCGTGATCGTCTTGCTGATGCCGGTGAGCAGTGCCTGCACCAGTTGCTCCGCCATGTCCTGGTCGATCTGGTCGTCCTGTTCGAACACCAGTTCGAGTATGCGGTCGGTCAGGGCCAGTTCGCCGCTGGAGGCCGGGAAGGCCCGGCCCGCCTCGATGTTCTCGCTGAGGACCGCGTAGATCTTGTGGGAGGGGACGACGACGTGCATCACCTCCAGCTCGCTGTTCTCGGGCGGGACAAGCTCCATGTAGAAGGGCCGCGTGGAGCGCGTGATCGCACATTCGCCGGCGTTCACGACATGCCGTCCGCCGGCATGGGAAATGGTCATCTGGCCCCGGCGCAGGAACCAGAAGATCACCAGGTTGGTCTTGTCGTTGCGGATGTGGCCCCAGGAGCGCCGGAACGCGAGGCCCGAACGCGAGACTTCCTTGCAGATCGTGTATTCGCCCGCGAGGCTCTTCTCGATCCGCACGTCGATATTGTGCGACGACAGTGGCACCAGATCGCCGTCGTAGTAGTCCGCCTTGTTCGTGCCTCGAAATTCGAACCGCCGGGATTCGTGGTTCGCCGTGGTCATGTCGAACGCGAGAACGGGCATCTGCTTATCCTTCTCCGAAATGCTCTTGCGGCATTGTGATCTACCATAGCTCATTCGTGGGCCCAGCGACAGTAGGCTGGTCGTGAGGCCCGGTCGTGGGCCCGGTCAGAATGCGTAGGACAGCTCCAGCGCGTAAGTACGCGGCTTGCCCACGACGGCGCCGTTGTGGCCCAGCGCGACGGCAAGCTGCATGCCGCCCACGAAATAGTCCTCTCCGAACAGGTTCTCGCCATAGAGCGCCGCGGAAAAGTCCGAACCCATGATCTTCTTCCAACTGAGGCGGCTGTTCACCAGGGCATAGCCGGGCAGCTTCGTGCGCGGCGAGACGCTGGCCGCGGTATTCGAGAAATACTGGCCGGTCTGCGTATAGACTTCGCCGCGCAGGCTGATCTCGCCGGCATCCTGCGCCACCGGCAGGATCACTTCCGCCCAGCCGGTGCCAGAGGCCTTGGGCGTGTCGCCAACCGGGCCGTAGAAGTAGGTGCTGCCGAACAGCTCTACCTGGTTGCGGGTGAAGTCCGCATCGGTCAGGGCCAGCTGGCCGCCGAGGCGCAGCCATTCCATGGGCATCACCGTACCCTCGGCCTCGATGCCGCGCACCCGCTCGGCCGGCACATTGGTGGTGAAGGCGATGGAGGCAAGGGGACCTGCAGGGCCGTCGGGATCCGGGAACTCCACGCGCTGGACGTGCTGGATCCACTGGTTGAACAGCGCCAGACTCAGCGAGGCGGGCCGGCCGAAGGCGCGGCCGCCGTACTTGACGCCGGCCTCTATGTCCTGCGTCGTTTCGGAATCGAAGAAGTTGCTGCCGCCCAGCGTGACGATGCCTACCGGATCGAGCGTGCCGTTGTACCCGCCGCTGCGGAAACTGCCGCGCGTCTTGAGGTAGAGCAGCCAATCGGTATCGGGCTTGTATTCCAGGCCGACTTCCCAGCTCGGATCCTGGTAGGTGCGCTTCTGCTGGGGCGGGCCGAAATTGTCCGATCCGGCAAGCTGCACCCCGTAGACCCGCTCGCGCGTGTAGCGCAGCCCGGCCGTCAGCCGGAAGCCCGGCGCACCGATGCGCCCGAGATCGTAAGTGCCCTGCGCGTAGAGCGCGTCGGTGTGGTTCTTGATGCGGAAATGGTTGACCGCATAAGTCGGGAAACCGGGATTGGGCGAGAGATCGAAATAGGTCTGCGGGTAGAGCGACCGGGTGTTCTGCCGCTGGAGATAGAGCCCGACGATGAATTCCAGCGCGCCGTCGGCAGCCTTGCCCTGTAGCTGCAGTTCTTCCGAATAGGAGCGCAGGTCCTCCACGTTTCCGAACTCGCCTGCGGGAGCATTGGCGGTCAGGATGGTGGCGAAGGGCGCGCCGAGCTGGGGTTGCTGCGAATCCGTGTAGGAATCCACCAGGCCGAAGATGTTGCGCAGCCGCAAGTCCCCGCCCAGCTCGATCTCCGTCGTGTTCGAGACGTTCCAGTTCTCGCCGAAATGATCGGCTCCGGCAGGGTGGTTGGTCTTGTAGAGGCCGAGACGTCTTTGCTCCTCGACATAGGCGATCAGGCCCGGAGCATAGGCGTTCGGATGCGCGGCAAGGTACCGTGCCCAGGCGCCCGGACCCAGCACGCCGTCCAGCGAGGGGCCGAACAGCAGGCCCGCGCTGCACGACAGGGCGAAGCCGTTGTTCGTCTCTCCGCAGCCGTAGACGCTGTAGGTATAGGAGGCGCCGGTATTGTTCCCTCCGCTGCGCGCGTATTGCACCACCGTCGTATTGACGAGGTCGGGCGTGGGCTTGAGCGTCAGGGAGATGCGGCCGCTTTCGCGATTGACCCTGCCGAGGTCCTCCCCTGTGTAGAGATCGCGGATATATCCGTCTGCATATGTCAGGTTGAAAGCGGCGCGCAGCAGCACCTTGTCCGCCACCAGCGGAATGTTGATCGCGCCTTCGACTTCGCGGCGGTCGTAATTGCCGTAGCGGCCGCGCAGATAGCCTTCGAACCTGTCGGTCGGCCGGGCCGACGTGAACAGCACGGCGCCGCCCGTTGCGTTGCGGCCGAACAGCGTGCCTTGCGGCCCTTTCAGCACTTGCACCGATTGCAGGTCGAAGAAGGTGGAGGCGCCGCTCACCGGCATGGGCACTTCGTTCAGGTAAGTGACGACTGCCGAGGGCGAGCCGCTGAAGATGTCCGCGCTCTGCCCGCGCAGGGAGTAGGTCAGCGAATTGTTGCCCTGCGTCTGGCGGATCGTCAGGCCGGGTACCGTCCGCTGGAGGTCGGCGTCGGTCACCACCGCGCGCGAGACGAGATCCTCGGATCCGATTGCCGTGATCGAGATCGGCACGTCGGCCAGGCTTTCTTCGCGCCGTCGCGCCGTGACGACGATGACGCCGCTTTCGTCGGGACCGATCGGGACGGTGGCAGTCGGCTGTTCCTCATGCGCGAAGGCCGGCGCAGGCGTCAGCGCGGTGATTGCCATAGCCACGGCCATGGCCATCGGCGAAGCGAGACCGGCCGTGCCTGTGCCGGAAACGTGCGAGCGGCTGCGATAGGTTTTCAGATGGTCCTCCCCGCTTGGCATTTTCCGCAAGTTGTCCTTGCCGGAACCTTCCCCAGTTCGGTTCGACTCTAAGTTGCCCCAGAGTGATCCGCTATGCCTGCATCAGCAACGGCAAGCGCCTGTGGGCGAGATACCGCCGCGCGATCGATGGGCCTTGCCGGAAACTGCCATGGCAATTGCTCTGGGCTGTCAGCGCTCTGCGAAGGCACGTTTTGCCTTGGCGATGTCTTCTTCCCTCGGGCTAAGTGGCGGCACCGGGGACGTGGCCCAAGCCCTTGCAGGCAGGCGCTGCGTCCGGAAACCGGAAGCACGGAGCAGGATGGCGGATGAGGGAGCAAGCGGGCTTGGGCAAGGGTTCGGGGCAACATCCGGCATCTGTGCCGGTCGTGTTGATCACCGGGGCCAGCGCCGGCATCGGCGAGGCGATTGCGCATCGTTTCGCGGCGGCGGGCTACCGGATCGTCGCCGTGGCGCGGCGGCAGGAAAAGCTGGATGCGCTGGCGCGCGGCCTGTCGCACCTGACGCAAGTGGAGACCCTCTCGCTCGACGTGGCCGAGCCCGCGAGTGCCGCTCGTGCCGTCCGTTTCGCGCTCGACAGGTTCGGGCGGCTCGACTGCCTGGTCAACAACGCCGGTTCCGGCCGCTGGGCGCCCGTCCACCAGACCGATGACGCAGCGATGGACGAAGTGATCGACATCAGCCTCAAGGCCACGTTCCGTTTCTGCCGAGAGGCCGTGCCCGCCCTTGGGCACGGCTCCTCGATCGTCACGGTGGGCTCGACCTTCGGCCTGATCGGCGGCTTGGACGGAGGCATCTACTGTGCCGTCAAGGCGGCGCTGGTGGGGCTGACGCAGACGCTGGCCGCCCAGTACGGACCGCAGGGCATCCGCTCGAACCTGGTGGCGCCCGGCGTCATCAAGACCGACATGACCCGCGACCACTGGGACCTGCAGGGATTCCGGCGCCTCAACCAGGAAATGACCCCGTTCGACCGCGAGGGCACGGTTCAGGACGTGGCGAATGCGGTGTTCTTCCTGGCCTCGCCGGAGGGCAGCTACATCAACGGGCAATCCATCGCCGTGGACGGCGGCTGGACGACCACCAAGTTCCTGGCAACCGAGGCGCTCGTCGCGGACCGCGTGCTTCCGCAGGCGGCCGGTGCCGCTGCAAGCCTCTGAAAAGCGGAGATACGACATGGCTGCTGCTGAAACTCAGGTCACCGGCTCCGCGCCCCGTGAGGCGGGACAAAGCCCCGCGGCGCAGGGATCGGCGCTTCTCGGCAGTGCCTCGCTGACGGATCCGGCCATCTCGGCCCAGCCCACTGCCTATTACGATGCGATGCGGGCGCTCGATCCCGTCCATTACGACGAGAAGCTGCGGATGTACCTGGTCTCGCGCTACGAGGACATCCAGACCGTCCAGCGCGATCCGATCACTTATTCGGTCGAGCATGGCTACAAGGCGCAATATGCGGCGGGCTTCTTCGAGGAGTTCCAGCAGATCCTGGAACGCGACGGGCAGGGCTATTTTCCCGACGCCATCATGTCCGACCCGCCTTACCACACGCGCATCCGCAAGCTGATGGACAATGCCTTTTCGGCCCACCGCGTCCGGCAGCTGGAACCCCTGATCGAGACCATCGTGCGCGAGACGATCGAGGGCTTCATCGATCGCGGAGAGTGCGACGGTGTGAAGGACTTCGCGGTGCCGGTCACCATCCGCGTCATCTGCGAGCAGTTGGGCATCGACGTCTACGACGCGGACAAGATCCAGCGCTGGTCCATCGCCGTGACTCAGCAGATCGGCCGCATGCAGAACCGCGAGCAGATGATCGCCAATGCCAGGGACATCTGCGACCTCCAGAACTTCCTGATCGCCCATATGCGCGACCGTGAGGCGAACCCGCGCGAGGACATGATCTCCGATCTCGTCCACGCCCGGGCGGAAGGGGAGGACAACCCCACCCTTGCTTTCGGGGAAGCCGTCTCGCTGGTGCGCGCGCTGATGATCGCGGGCAACGAAACGACGGCGACGGCGATGTCGAACATGCTCTACATCCTGGCCACGCAGCCGGAGGTCGCGGAACTGCTGAAGGAATCGGCCGACGATGACCGGTTGCTCTCGCGCTTCGTCGAGGAGCTTCTGCGGATCGAGCCGCCCGTGCGCGGCCTTTCGCGCATGACCACGCGGCCGGTGGAACTGGGCGGCAGGAGCCTGCCCGAAGGCGCGCATCTGCTGCTCATGTATGCCTCGGCCAATGACCAGCAGGACGTGTTTCCCTGTTCGCGCACGTTCGACATGGAGCGTTCCAACCTGGGCCGTCACGTTTCGTTCGGAGGCGGTCCGCACCGCTGCATCGGGCTGTCGCTGGCGCGCATGGAGATCCGGGTGGCGGCGCGCGAGGTGATCCGGCGCATGGAGGATTTCAGGCTGACCGTTCCGGCGGGGGACCTGAAGTACTTGCCCACGGTCGCCACGCATTCGATCGAGTGCCTGCCGATCGCCTTCTCCAAGCGGGCATGAGGGAGCGGCACTTGGGTCAGGAGCTGGCAGGAAAAGTCGCCGTGATCACCGGCGCGGCACGGGGCATCGGCCGCGCAACCGCCGCGCTGTTCGTGGCGGAGGGTGCACGGGTGGTGATCGGCGATATCGACGAGGAGGCCGGGCAGGCCGCCGCCCTTGCCCTGGGGGAGGCCGCGATCTTCCGAAAGGCGGATGTCGGCCGGACTGAGGACATCGACGCGCTGGTGGCGGCGGCCGTCGACCGCTTCGGCGCCCTGGACGTGATGTTCAACAATGCCGGCGTCTCGTGCAGGCCGAGCGCCGATTTCCTCGACGACGATCTTGCGGATTTCGAACAGGTGATGCGCGTCAACGTGCTGGGGGTGATCCTGGGGACGCAGCGCGCCGCGCGGCACATGGGCAGGAACGGCGGCGGATCTATCATCAACAACACGTCCATCGCCGGGCTCATTCCGGGTCTGGCCATGCTCGCCTATCGCACCTCGAAAATGGCCGCGATCCATGCCAGCAAGTCCATGGCGATCGATCTGGCGCAATATGGCATCCGGGTGAACTGCCTGGCCCCCGGTCATATTCCCACCGATCTCAATGCCTTCGCGCCCCCGGGCGCATCGCCAGAGGCGGCCGCGCGTATCCAGGTGGCCATGAAGCCGGTGTGGGATGCGAACAAGCCGCTGAAGCGCCAGGGTACGCCCGAAGACGTGGCGCAGGCGGTCCTGTTCCTCGCCGGAGACCGGTCGGCCCAGATCACCGGCACCGTGCTCGCCGTGGATGGCGGCATATCCGCAGGCGATCCGGTCAATCATTTCAGGGAGCTGATGGCAGCGCGTGCCGCGGCTCTGGGCGAAGGGGCGTGATGGCGATGGGCGTGACAGTGACATTCGTGGAGGAAGGCGGCGCGGAGCGGAAGTTCGAGGGCGTGGAGCCGTCCCAGTCCCTGATGGAAGTGGGCCGCACGCACGGCGTGAGCGGCATTCTGGCCGACTGCGGGGGCGCCTGCGCCTGCGCGACCTGTCATGTCTATGTCGACGATGCCTGGATGGAGAAAGTCGGCAGCGCCGATGCGATCGAGGCGGAAATGCTCGACCTCGTTTCGGAATTCCAGAAGCCGAACAGCCGGCTCTCCTGCCAGATCCGCTTGCGGGAAGAGCTGGACGGGCTGCGCGTCGAAGTGGCGCCTAACGGCTATTGAGCGGTCAGGCCGCCGCCTGTCTCGGCGCCGCGCCGGTGGCGATGGCATCGAACCGTTCCAGCAAGGGGCCGAGCTGTTCGCGATAGGCGGCGACACCGTCCATCTTCACCGGCCCGAACCCGCAGATGAGCGCTGCCGATGCGGCGATTTCGGTCGCGGTGGCGAGTCCGTCCTCGGTCATGCGATCCGCCAGCGAGCAGATCAGCGCGCGATATTCGCCGATCAGCGCCCGCTCCATGCGGCGCTCCGCAGTCATGCCGAAAGGGTCGAGCCGGGTGCCGCGCAGGCTTTTCATGCGGGCGAGCAGCGCGAAGAGGGGGAAGATCCAGCGCCCCATCGCGATCTTGCGCGGTCTTCCTGTTTTCGCATCCTTGCGGAAGGCAAGGAGGGGCGGGGCCAGGTTGACCTCCAGCCGGTAGTCGCCGTCGAACTGCGCAGCTAGTCCCGCCAGGAATGCCGGCGCGGTGTAGATCCGTGCCACTTCGTACTCGTCCTTGTACGACATCAGGCGGGAAAGCTGCTCTCCCGCGGCCATGAGAAACGGCTGCGGATCGGCGATCCCGCGCGCCGCCAGCCGTCCGGCGATATCATGCAGGAACGCGCGATAGTCTGCCGCCAGGGCCTCGTCCTGATAGGCGGCTAGGTGGCGGCTGCGGCTTTCCGTCAGGGTTCCCAGATCGGCGGGCATGGGCGAAACCGGATCGAGCCTGGCGACAGATTCCAGTTCCTCGGGGAACGCCGCAGCGATTCGGCCCAGCGCCAGCGCGCGCAAGTTGGCCTCCACGGCGGTGCCGTTCAGCCGCACCGCCTCGGCAATGGCGCTCACGCTCACCGGCAGAAGACCTCTCTGCGCGGCGAAGCCGACCATCAGCAGGTTTGTGAAGATCGTGTCGCCCATCAACCGGGCCGCAAGGGCGAGCGCGCGCACCGATGCGACGTTTCCCTCCCCGACCCGTGCGGCGACGGCAGGCAGGAAGGTGGCGGCGCGGAAGTCCATGTCCTTGCGGGTCTGGAATTCGCCGGTCGGCACGACATCCGCGTTGGCAACCACCCGACTGTCCGGTCGCAAGGTTCTGACGACATCGGGGGCGGAGGCGACCACGAGGTCGCAGGCGAGCAGCAGGTCGGCCTGGCCGGTGCCCAGTCGGGCGCTCGGAATGCGCGCAGGATCCGCGGCGAAGCGGATGTGGCTCATCACCCCGCCACCTTTTTGCGCCATGCCCGTCATGTCGAGCACTTTGGCCGCCTTGCCCTCGATATGCGCGGCCATGCCCAGCACAGCGCCCACCGTCAGCACGCCGGTGCCGCCGATCCCCGTCACCAGCATGGCATAGCTATCCGGGACAGCGGCGAGCGCCGGTTCGGGCAGGCTTGCGATCAGCGGTTTGAGCGCGCCCATATCGGCGCCGCGCCGCGCGACCCGGGCGCCGCGCACGGAAACGAACGAGGGGCAGAAGCCTTTGACGCAGCTGTAGTCCTTGTTGCACCCGGACTGATCGATGGCGCGTTTGCGTCCGAAGGCGGTTTCAAGCGGGGTGATGCTGACGCAGTTCGACTGGCGCGAACAATCGCCGCAGCCTTCGCAGACGGCGGGGTTGATGTAGAGCCGCATGTCCGGATCGGGCGCATCGCCCCGCTTGCGGCGGCGGCGCTTCTCGTTGGCGCAGGTCTGTTCGTAGAGGATGGCGGAGACGCCGGGCACCGTGCGCAGTTCGCGCTGGACCGTGTCCAGCCGGTCGCGATCGAGCACGCGGACTTGCGCCGGGAGCTTGCCGTGCCAGTGCTCGGGCCGGTCCGAGACCAGGACCACCGGATCGACGCCTTCCGCGATCAATTCGGCGGCGATCTGCTCCGGCTGGATATTGCCTTCCAGCGGCTGGCCCCCGGTCATCGCCACGGCATCGTTGTAGAGGATCTTGAACGTCACGTTCGCCGAGGCCGACAGCGCTGCCCGGATCGCCAATATGCCCGAATGCGTATAAGTGCCGTCTCCCATGTTCGAGAAGACATGCCCGGTCTCGGTGAAATGCTGGGCGCCCAGCCAGGGCAGCCCCTCGGCGCCCATGCCGACCACATTCATCGTGCGGCGCTCGGGCATGAAGGCGGCCAGGCCGTGACAGCCCGTTGCGCCCATCGCCAGGCTGCCCTCGGGCACATGGGTGCTGGTGTTGTGGGGACAGCCCGAGCAGAAGTAGGCCGGGCGAACCGCTCGGGCTGGCTCCGCCGCTGCCGCTTCCAGCGTGGCAAGCCGCTCGGCGGCGTCGCGGGCAGCCCCATCGAGAACTCCAAGTCCCGCCAGCCGCGAAACGAGGACGCGTCGCACCATTCCCGCATCCAGGACATTGTCGAGCGGCAGCAGCGCGCGGCCATGCTCGTCCCGCTTGCCGAGAAGGAGGGGACGCGGGCCGGGCATGGCGAAGAGGGCTGCGGCCAGCTGCTCCTCGATCACCGGGCGCTTCTCTTCCACCACCAGGATCTCGCGCGCGCCGGCGCAGGCGCTGCGCAGGAACGCCTCGTCCATCGGCCAGGTCATGCCCAGCTTGACCAGCGCGATGCCGAGGGCCTGGCATCGGGCGGCGTCGAGGCCAAGCGCCAGCAAGGCTTCGCAGACGTCGAGATAGGGCTTGCCCGCTGTCAATATCACCAGGTTGCGCCGCTCGGGCGCGATGAGTACCCGGTTGAGGCCGTTTGCGCGCGCAAACTGGACGGCCGCAGGCAGGCGCTCGTTCACCACTAGCGATTCCTGCGTCAGCGGCGGCAGGCTGCGGCGGATGTTGAGATCCACCCCTGCCGGACGGTCGGGACGCACGATCCGCAGATCGGGCAGGATGACCGAGGAGGTCAGGTCCAGCATATCGGTGACGGCCTTGAGGCTGACGTAGAGGCCGCTGAACCGCGACATCTCCCAGCCGAGCAGGCCATAGGCGATGATCTCGTCGGTGGTGGAAGGGGCCAGGATCGGCAGGAATCCGGCGATCAGCGTGTGTTCGGACTGGTGTGCGGAAGCCGAGGACTTGGCTGCATGATCGTCCCCCGCCACCACCAGCACGCCGCCGTTTGCGTGAGTGCCTTCGAAGTTTGCCAGCTTCAGCGCTTCGCAGGCGCGGTCGACGCCAAGGCCCTTGGCGTACCAGAGGGCGAACACCCCATCGAAGCGCGGCTTGCCGAACCAGTCCACTTGCTGGGTCCCGCGCAGGCTGGTGGCGGCCAGTTCCTCGTTCAGGCCGGGCTCGAAGTGGATCCGGTGCGCGTCGAGCAGGGCCTTGGCCGACCACAATTGCGCGTCGAGCGTCGTGATCGGCGATCCGCGATAACCGGTGACATAGCCTGCCGTGTCGCGTCCGGCGGCCCGGTCCCGCCGCGCCATGTCGAGCGGCAGGCGCACGAACGCCTGCATCGATGTCAGGAACACTTGCCCCGAGGTCTGCTCGAACCGGTCCTGCAAGGCGATGACGGACTTGGTCACGCAAAGTCCTTGGGGCAAGGTCCCGGTGTCTCGGTTCCCCTGGGCTGCTGCGCGCTTTCCCGCATTACCATTGGGGCCTGAACGGCTCCATCGCCATGTACCTGTCCACGGCGGCCTCGAAGTGGCGGATGCGGATTTCCTGATAGTTGGCAAGCGTTATGCCGGGTTTGGCGCTGGCTTCCAGGCCCTCCTGCTGGGCATGGAGATTGTCGGTATCCTGGTCGAGGATGCGGCCGAAACCGGGGTCCATCCCTTCGGCTTCGGCGAAGGACTGGTCGTCGTCCAGGATCTGCACTTCCGCGGTTTCCGGTCGGCGTCCGCCGCGGGGGATCGGCCGCATGAACATGACCTCGTAGATGCAGCGGCGATGGTCGCGGGCGTCGGGCCGGAAGCGGTAGAGCATGGGCAGGGAAATGCCGGGGAAGACGTAGAGATTGGGGAACATCGTATAGGAATAAGTGTCGAGCAGCTCGGTGTCGGAAACCTGGCTGAGGTCGGCATCGGCGGCCTTTTCGAACATGGCGCGGAACATGTCCGCCATGACCTGCCGGGCGCGCTCGCCCGGGGCCAGCTGCGGCTTGCTGCCGCCCAGCGCGGAGCTGTCTCCCAGCGTGAAATTGTCGATGATGTCCTGTTCGCTGTACTTGCCGGCCAGGTTCGGGCTGACCACGCCGAGCGTGGAGATGAACCGGTTCACATGCTGGCCATAGACGTCGTACTGCGAATTCACGTCGCCATTGGCCGGGGCGACCTGGGGATGGGTATCCAGCACATGGTAAGCCTCCTGGAAGGCTTCCACCGTCAGCTTCCAGTTCGCCGGATAGCTCTTCTGGACGTGGAGATAGATGTACCGGTCTTCCAGCTTCCAGGCCTCGAAATGCTTCATGATTTCCGGGCCGAAGTACGTTGCCAGCGTGGGCGCGTCGGGGTCCATGGTGATGAACACGAAGCCTCCCAGGCACTCCACCCTGGCATCGGGCAGGCGCATCCGCTCCGGGTCGACATGGGCGAAGTCCCACTGGCAGGGGATGTGCCGGTTGGTGCCGTCGAGGTTCCAGCTCCAGCCGTGGAACGGGCACTTGATCTGGTTGCCGCTGCCCAGGGTGTTCGACGGTTTCAGCTTGGTGCCGCGATGAAGGCAGGCGTTGAAATGCGCCTTGATCTCGTTCTCGGCCACGCGGGTGACGATGAAGCTGTAGGGTCCGATGTCGTAGACGTAATAGTCGCCCACTTCGGGAATGTGCTCCTCGCGGCAGGCCATCTGCCAGGTGCGGGTCCAGAGCTTGTCGAATTCCTGTTTCTGGAACGCGGGATCGACGTAGCGATCCTTCGATATGTCCTGGCTGCCCAGGTATTCGTAGGATTGCGAGGTCGCCCAGTCCGGGGCGGGAACCCGGTCGCGCGCGATGATGTCCTGCGTGCTTTCCGCAGGGCAGCGCGCCTCGCCAAGCGCGAGAGTGTCCGGCTCAGGCTTCATCCCACTTTCTCCACCTTGCGGCCGGCGGGCGATGCTTTCGCGCGGGCGCCGCTGTCGTTCTTGTGCATCTGGCCGTCCTTCATGATCAGGAGGAGCCTGGCGGTTTCCGTCAGCACGGAGACGTCCGCCAGCGGATCGCCGTCGACCAGGATCAGGTCGGCCAGCGCCCCTTCGGTCAGGGTGCCGAGATCGCCTTGTGCCCTCATGGCCAGCCCGCCGTTGCGGGTGGCGCAGACCAGCGCAGCGGCGGGGCTGTAGCCGTAGTATTCCACGAAGAACTGCAGGTCCCGCGCCTGTTCGCCCTGCTTGCTCCAGCCGAAGCCGTAATCGCCGCCGATCAGGTGGCGCACGCCGCGCTTGCGCAGTTCCGTGTGCGTGCGGATGGAGTTTTCCATCAGCTCGGGAATGTTCATATATCCGCCGACTTCGGGCGTGAGGCCGAATGCGGAGGCTTCGCCCTTGAGGATCTGGTGGAACAGCCCGACCGTGGGCACCACGAACATCCGGTCGCGGGCCTCCTCCATCATGTCCAGCAGTTCCTCGTCGGCATATTCGCAGTGGAACAGGGCATCGACCCCGGCGCGCAGGCAGGCCTTGGAGCCGGCGATCGAGCGCGTGTGGGCGTTGATCTTGCGGCCGTAGGCATGCGCCGTCTCCACCGCGACGCGGATCTCCTCGAACGTCATCGGCGTGGTGTTGGCGGGCGTGGAGGGATAGAAGGGATCGCCGGAGACATCGAGCTTCACATTGTCCACGCCCTCGCGGCAATGGAGGCGCACGGCGCGGCGCATCTCCTCTACACCGTCGACGATCGTGGCAGGGCCGATGCGCGGATCGTGTTCCTTGCCCTCGTCGCCCATTGCCCCGGTGACGCTGATCTCCAGTCCGCCCGCGCGGATGCGGGGGCCGGGAAGCCGCCCGGCCTCGACCTCGTCACGCACCGCCACGGCAAGGCGCAGCTTCGCTTCCGAAGCGCCATAGGCACTGGTGAAACCCGCATCGATCAGGGCCTTGGCGCCGCGTGCGGCGGTGAAGACCTGCCGCTCCGGCGAGGGGGTGATGAGATCCTCCGTGCGCGTCACGTTCTCGAAGGAAAGGTGCGTATGGCCCTCGGTCATGCCGGGCATGAGGAACAGGCCGGTAGCATCGACGATTTCCGCTCCAGGCGGGCACGGTCCGCCGCCGCGCAGGACGGCGCGGATACGGTTGCCTTCTATCAGCACGTCCCCGGTAAACGGATCGGCGCCGGTGGCATCCCAGATGCTGGCGCCCTGAATCACTGTGCTGCCCATTGGATGACCTTTCTCCATCGGCTTACCGGATCATCCTTTACCGGCTGGCGCCTCGCTGCCCGATGACGGGACATGCACCGCGACTTGTCTGCCCGCGCCAGCACGCGGCGACACGGTTGTTCCGGGGCGGGGGGTGGGGCAATCGACGGGACGCAGGACCCGCAAGAGGCAGCCATGATCCGAGGAATTCACCACGTTTCCGTCCACGTCCGCGATCTCGAACGGATGATCGCGTTCTACCGCGATGCCTTCGGTTTCGAACTGGTGGGCGAGCCCTTCGGCTGGAAGGAAGAGCCGGTGCTGGACGCTCTGATCGACGTGCCCGGCTCTGCGGCGCGAGGGGCCATGCTGCGGACGGGGAACTGCTATGTCGAGCTGTTCGAGTTCCAGGCGCCGCCGGGTCGCACCGAGCCGCTTTCCCCGCAGGACAGGGGCTATACGCATTTCTGCATCGACGTGACGCACGATATAGAGGGCGAATACGCTCGCCTGAAAGCGCTGGGCATGACGTTCGGCGCGCCCGCTCCGATCGACATGGGGCATGTCAAATCGGTCTATGGCCGCGACCCCGAGGGCAATGTGATCGAACTGCAGCAGACCGCCGCCCATTGCGACTTCCGCCTCGACCGTCTGCCGCCGGCGGCCTGACCGCATGGGCGAAGCGGAAATTGGCGCCGTCAGCGGCGCGGTCGAGGCGACCGGCCATGCGCGGGGGGACGACACCGGCGTCCTCATGCCGGCGCACGAGGCGGCGCTGCGTCTTGGCGGCGCGGCGTTCCTCACGCGGGCCTTTCACGCCTTCGGTTCGATCTCTCCCGCCAACAGCGTCACCCGGATCACCCGGCTGGAGCCTTGTCCGGGTGGCAGCACCGGGCACAAGCTGTTCCTGTCAGTGGCCTATGCGCTGGAGGAGCCGGGGTTGCAGCGCGATCTCTTCGTGAAGTTCTCGCGAGACTTCACCGACAGCCGCCGCGATCATGCGCGCCACGAGATGGAAAGCGAGGCGCGCTTCGCATCCGTCTCGCGCGCGCCGGGCTTTCCCATTCATGTGCCGAGGGCCTATTTCGGTGACTTCGACCATGCCAGCGGCAGCGGCCTGCTCATCACCGCGCGCGTGGCTTTCGGCCGGGACGGCATCGAGCCGCAGCGCGAGAAATGCCGGGATCACGAGATCGACGATCCGCTGCCCTATTATCGCGCCTTGATCGCCGCGCTCGCGCGCCTCGCCGCTGCGCACAAGGCCGGGCGGTTGACCGCGGATATGGAGCAGCGCTTCCCCTTCGATCCCGCTGGCGCCGGCGTCGAGCGCGTGACCGGCGACGCGTCAGCGCTGCGCAGGACAGTGGAGGGATGCCGCCAGTTCGCGGCGGACCTGCCGCAGCTTCTGCCGCCGGAACTGCGCGCGCCTGAATTCTACGACCGCGTCCTGCGCGATGTGCTGCGCATCGGGGAGAACCGCGACAGGCTCGCGGCCTATCTGCTCGGCAACCGGGACCTGATCGCCCTCTGCCACTGGAATGCCCATATCGACAATGCCTGGTTCTGGCGCGACGATCGGCAGGTTCTTCATTGCGGGCTGCTGGATTGGGGCGGGGTCGCGCAGATCACCTTCGGATCGGCGCTTTGGGGCTGTCTGAGCGCGGCCCATGCGGGGATGTTGGAGAACGATCTCGACGCGCTGCTCATGCTGTTCCTGCAGGAATACCGCGCGCAGGGCGGCGCTGGGATCGACGCCGAGGAACTGAAGCGCCACTTCTTCGTCCACGTCGGGGTCATGGGCGCGGCGCGGGTGCTGGCTCTCCACAAGGTGCTGCGGCGGCGGCTGCCCGGCGGGGCGCCGATCCTGGGCCCGCACGACCCCCTGGTGGCGGAAGAGGAGGGCCTCCGCACCGTCCTGCACATCTATACCGTGTTGCTGACGCTCTGGTCGAAGGCGGATCTGGGGGCTGCGCTCGATCACGTATTGGGGGCGGAGGGCGGCCCGGTCAGTCCCGGAAGAATTCCGTCAGCATCGGTGTAAGCAGCGGCCAGCGTTCGAAGCGGCCGCGGCGCTTCGCGGTGTCGATCGGGAAGGTGGAGACGTAGTTCCACTCCTGATCGCTCCACGGTGGCTCCACCAGCGAAGAGCAAGGCAGCAGCTCGTGCACCCATTCGGAGGTGCGCCGCGTGTGGGCCATGTCGCTTTTTCCTGAGCGGAAGGTCATGACCGGCATCGTCAGCGCCGCGAAGTCCGCAGGCGCCATGCCCGGTATCGGCGTCTCGTCGCTATAGGCGAATGCCTTGCCCCAGCGCTGCATGGTATCGATATAGGCTTCCGCATCCTGCGCCAGGAGGATGTCGCGGATCCGGGGATTGCGCGCGGTCTGGTCGGCCCAGCTCGGCAGCGCCGCCACCGCTTCCATCCCGCCTTTCGAGGCGGCGGCGATCTGGTCTCCGCAATAGAACCAGGCGAGCCCGGCCAGCCCCACCGGGCCGCCGCTGAGCCACCAGATCGCGATCTTGCGGACGTTCTGCGGCATGCGCGCCGCCGCCATCAGCGTTATCCGCGAACCCGCAGAACCACCCGCCATGCGGATGTCCTTGAGCCCCAGCGCCTCGACCAGCCCGACCAGCGCCTGCGCGTTCATCACGGATTCGGAAGGCGCGGTGAAGGCGATGTCGGATGCGCCGCAACCGGGACGGTCCCAGAGCAGCACCCGGTAGCCGGCCTGCGCCAGTTCCGCCCCCAGTTCCGGAACGCCGGCCGTGTCGCGTGCGTAGCGCCCGCCCGGCGTGATGACCAAGGGAGGCGCGCCTTCCTCGCCGAGCAGCTCGTAGTCCAGCATGAGCCCGTCCACGTCGATCCTGGCCATCGATGCTCTCCCGCTTCTTCGCTGTTTCGCCGTCAGGCCATGGCGTCGGCGGAATTCTGTTCCACCGGCGTCGTTTCCCAGCGGCCGAGGCGATAATCGCCGGCAATGGTGGTGCGATACATCAGGCGCTCCTCGTCCGGGTCGTTGCCCGAAACGCAGTGAAGCATCCGCGTGTTGTCCCAGATCACCATGTCGCCTTCGCGCCACTTGTGATGGTAGCTGCAGGCGCCGCCCAGGCGGTTGATTTCCTGGCAGACCGCTTCCAGCAGGGCGTCGCCCTCAGGCGTTTCGTCGCCGACCAGGCCCTCGGCCATGTAGGCCGAGACATGGAGCACTTTCTCGCCGCTGGCTCGCGTCCAGACCGAAGGGTGGATCGCCCGCGACATCCTGGCCACCTGCTCGTCGAAGGATGCGGGGATCGGCTTGGGTTCGACCATGCGATATCGGGCCGGCTTGCCGAACTTGAGCCGGTCGTACTGGGTGGAGAGCTTGTAGACCACTTCCGTGCCCTCGATCCGCGCGCGCAAGTCCTCGGGAAACATGCGGTACAGCGCCACGCCGTCGAGGAAGCCGGTAATGCCGCCTTCTTCCACCCGCTCGACGGAACGCAGCACGCCGGCGCGGTTCAGCTCGTCGTTGTAGCAATGGTCGAAGTGCCACGGCAGCCAGTGCGAGAGCTGCTTGCCGTCGACTTCGACAATGCCTTGCCCGCGGCGGCTGCGAATTTCGATCACGCCGGGAAGCCGGCTGGAATCGACGCGGCTGACCGCCTTGACCGGATGCTCCTTGAGCGGGCCGAAGCAGCTGCTGATCGCCAGTTGCATCTCGTCGCTCTGTTCCACCTCCTCGAACACGATCATGCCATGCTCGACGAACAGGGCGTCTATCTGCTGGCGGGTATCGGCATCCTCCAGCATGGCGAGCGTGAGGGCGCCGATCCGAATGCCGAAAGGAAGACCCTCGCCAAGGGGGCTGACGGTGAATGCGTGAGGCCTGGTCATGCAACACTCTCCTTGCATCGCTCACTTTATTGTATTACCTCGTGATACGATGTATTGAATAGTGACATGATAGGAGATTCCTCCCATGGCCGTCAAGCGGGGCCAGAGTGGTGGCCGCATGCTGCAGGTGTTCGAAGCGGTGGCCGCCGCGCAGCCGATCGGCGTCAGTGCGCTGGCGCGCCTGCTAGGGGCAGACAAAAGCGCGGTCCAGCGTGACCTCATGACGCTGGCCGATGCGGGCTGGATCCGCTCCGCAGGCGATGCGAAGTGGGAATTGACGCTGCGCATACTCACCCTGGCGCGCACGCCGCACTCCAGCAACGACTTGCGCCAGCGCGCCCGCCCGGTGCTCGAAACGCTGCGGTCGGCAACCGGGGAGACGGCCTATCTCACCGTGCCCGACGGCGGCCATTTCGTGGTGATCGATGCTCTGGAAAGCCCGCAAGTGCTGCGCATGGCACCCCCGGTCGGCATGGTCGTGCCTTCGCACGGGAGCGCCACGGCGCGCGCGGTGCTGCCCTATCTCAGCGCGCCGGAACAGCGCGACTTGCTCTCCGCGCCGCCGGACGCGGATCTGCTGGCGCAGTTCGCGGCAACGCGTGCGCGGGGCTATGCCGTGAATGACGGGGACATCGTCGCCGGGGCGGTCGCCATCGCCTCGGCCGTGCTCGGGCCGGACGAGCGACCGCTCGGCACTCTGGTGCTGACCGGCCCTTCGGAGCGCCTTGGCCCTGAACGGCGCGCGCTGCTCGGCGGCCAACTGGCAGGCGCCGCGCGTTTGCTCTCCGCCGCTTAGGATTCCGATCCGCGCCTATACCCGATCACGTAGCTTCACGTTGCCGAACATCATGCTCCGGGCCGGTCCGTGCAGCACATCGATCGGGAAGACCGGCGGCACCGCGCTGGCCGCGTCGAGCCTCGCGAGTTGCTCGGGCGAGATTTCCAATGCCAGTGCACCGAGATTGTCCTCAAGCTGTGCCGGGGTGCGCACCCCGACTACGGGCGAGGCCACGGCCGGATGAGTCAGGGTCCAGGCCAGGGCGAGTTGCGCCGGGGTACAGCCGAGTTCGCCGGCAATCTCGACGACCCGGTCGGCAATATCGAGATTTCGCGCCGTCAGCTTTCCGGTGGCGGCATTGATCGCCTTGCGCGAGCCGAGTTTGTCCATGTCGCCGCCGCCAAGATCGGCGCGCGTGTATTTTCCGGTGAGAAGGCCCTGGCCCAGCGGCGCCCAGGGCGAAACGCCCAGGCCCATTTCCCGGGCCATCGGGATCAGCTCGCGCTCGACGGTGCGTTCGATGAGGCTGTAGGGGATCTGCAGCGCGCAGAACGGCGTCCAGCCGCGCAACTCGGCAATGGCCTGCATGCGCGAGGCCTGCCAGGCCGGCGTGTCGGACAGGCCGATGTAGAGCACTTTGCCCTGGCGGACGAGATCGTCGAAGCTGCGCAGGATCTCGTCCACGGGCGTGTTGAAGTCCCACATGTGGAGATAGAGCAAGTCGATATAGTCGGTACCCAGCCGCCTGAGACTGTCCTCTACCGAGCGGATCATGTTCTTGCGGTGATTGCCGCTGGCATTGGGGTCGCCGGGCCTCGTCGTCAGCGAATACTTGGTGGAAACCACCAGGCGATCGCGCCGGCCCTTCAGCAGTTCACCCAGCAGGACTTCGGACTGGCCCATCTGGCCATAGAAGTCTGCGGTGTCGATGAAGTTGCCGCCGCGATCGATATAGAGATCGACCATCCGGCGCGCCTCCTCGTCACTGCTGCCCCACGCGCCCGCGCCCACGCGAAAGGTCATCGTGCCCAAGGCCAGCGGCGAGACCCGCAGGCCGGAGCGCCCCAGCAGGCGATAATCGTCGAGTTGCATCGCCAGCGATCATCCTCTTTTCGATCCAGCTCCGGTTTCGACCGAAGGTTGTCTCGCGGCTTCCGATGTCGAAACAACAGCGCCGCGCCAGGCCGTTTCAGGAGGGGATGGTTCCCCGGTCAAGCGCCGATCCCGCATGGCATCAGCTTTGCTGTTCCAGTTTTGGTACGTTGCCGCTGCAGTCAATTTTTGACTTGCGGGCGGGTTGCCGTCTAGACGCAGCCGAACCCCGGAACAGCCGACAAGGCGCGCCGAATCCGATTCGGCATTCTCACCGACCGGGCGTCACGACTGCCGATGATTCGCAGGTCGAATTTCTCCGACTGCCGGTAGCCGAGCGCAGCTTCGAAAAATTTTTTTCCGACCGCTGCGAGGCATCCGGGCAGGTCCAACGCAGGTCCCGCCATTAGCTGCGCGCGCGTAGCATGAAGGACCTGCCAAACGATTAATCCGTCGACATAAAAGCGCTACGTAAACTTCCTTATTGCAAGGGAGTGCGGACATGTGGATAGGCCCGCCGCGTTACATGCTTGCGCGCCCATTTACCTTTGAAAGGCGCGCAATGCCTGTAAGTCATTGATTTACGGCGGATTAGCAATTTGGGGTGCGATCCGTCCGGCAATGACGAAATGGGGTTAGATTTTTGGTGGGGCACATGACGGAATCCAAGCAGAAGAATCGCAAGAGCGCTGGCACCGCGGCGCCGGCAACGAGTGGGCCGCAGGTCAATGGCAGCCTTCCGCTCTATCGGGACCCGCGCCCGGTCAACAGCGCGACGCACGCCGATGCGGCTGTGATCGTCGCGCCGACCGACTTCGGTTTCGCAGCCGGCGCGCCGATGGTCCAACTGACGGTCGACGAGTTCGAGCGGGCCGGACTCGACTATCCGATCCTGTTCTTCGGCGAAGATCGTCAGCCCTACGCCGTCACCGGCCTGGAAGCCGAGCACAACCTGTTCGTATCCGAGGGCCGCTATCAGAATGGCGCTTACATCCCGGCCTATCTGCGCCGCTACCCCTTCGTTTTCGCGCGCGACGAAGGCAGTGATCGCCTGATCCTCTGCCTCGACCACGCTTCGGGCCGGGTCGGCGACAAGGATGCTGAAGATGCGGTCCTTCTGTTCGAAGGCGCCGAGCCGACCGAACTGACGCTGCAGGCGCTGCGTTTTTGCGAGAGCTACGAGGCCGCACAGGCCCGTACCGGCGTGCTGATCGCGCTGCTGGACGAGCTTGACCTGTTCGAGATCAAGCGCGTTCACTACACGGCACCGGAAGCTGCCGAGCCCAGCCTGCTGGTGGAATTCCGGACCATCGACCGGACCCGCTTCGAAGCGCTTTCGGCCGAGCAGTTCCTGCGCCTTCGCGACGCCGGTGCGCTGCCCGCCATCCACGCGCAGATCGCCTCGCAGGCGAAGTGGGACGCTCTGGCCGCCGTTACCCGCGCGACCTGATCCCTGCCGGATCGAAGGCCGTCCAACCTGCGCCGTCCATGCGGCGCGGGAAGGGCGGACTCGGCGCATCGGGGCGCCGAAACCAATCGGAAATAATTTCCTAACACGCTGATAAGCAGGAAATTATTTCGTCATTTTCTATGTGTTGTTCCGGATTCCTGCTGCGCCAGAGCTGGCGTACAGCACGGGAATCCCGCTCCCGAGGGGCGGGGCCGGGGCGACTTGCCGAATAGGCACCCTGGGGGCTTACCGTGAACACTTCTGAACCTTTCGCTGGCCGTTCCACCGCGAGCAAGGGTGAAGCGCGCCGCGCGCGCACCTGGCGCGCAAGCGCCTCGGTCGCCACTCTTGCAGCGATGATGGTGATGAGCGGCGTGACGCCGGTCCAGGCCTGGGCCCAGGCGTCTCCGGCGCCCAGCCCGACCCCCACACCTACCCCCACCCCGATCGTCACGCCTCCGGTAGGCGCGCAGATCAAGAACCCCGTCACCGGGGCCTTCGAAACGGTGACCGAACAGCTGTCACCCGCGCAAGTGAAGACGGATGCCGACAACGTCATCCTGCTGGCAAGCGAAGTCGGCCAGACGTTCGAAGTTTCCGGCACGACTTACACCGTTACCGAAGTCCAGACGGATACCAACGGCGTCGTGACTTCGGTCAAGCTGTCCAATTCGGTCAACGACAAGATCAGCGAAAACGCGGTCGTCACCTCGATCGCCCCGGCGGCGAATGCGACCGGCGCCGACCCGATTTCGCTGCCGAGCAATCCCGGCGACAGCACCTACCGCAACGTCCAGCGCGGCCGCGGCGGCGGCAACGGACATATCGGCCTGCTGTTCATATCGGCAGGCGACGGCGGTTCGGGTGCCAATGGCCCGGCGATCACCGATAACATTTCGGGCACCATCTCGTCCCAGTCCAGCGGCCTGGCTGCGGTCATCGTTCAGAGCATCGGCGGCAACGGCGGCAACGGCGGCGACGGCTATCTCGGATCGGACGGCGGCACCGGTGGCACGGCTGGCGTGGGCGGCAATGTCAGCCTGGTCAGCACTGCCAATGTGGTGACCACGGGCACCAGCGCTTACGGCATCCTGGTCAGCAGCTCGGCCGGCAAGGGCGGTGCGGGCGGCGACGGGTTCCTTTCCGGCGGCGGCTCGGGTGGCGGTTCGCCGGGCGTGGGCGGCAATGCGAGTGCCACCAACAACGGCACCGTGGCCACCAGCGGCGCGGGCTCCATCGGCATCCTCGCCCAGAGCCTGGGCGGCACCGCCGGTAGCGGCGGCGACAGCTATGGCCTCGTCGCGTCCAGTGGCGGCGGCAGCTTCGGCGGCAAGGGCGGCGACGTCGTCGTCAATCAGAACGGTGTGGTCCAGACCTCTGGCGAGGGCGCGCACGGCGTTCTTGCGCAGTCGGTGGGCGGATCCGGCGGCAGCGGCGGTACCAGCGGCGGCGTCTTCGCCGATTCTAGCTCGGGTGGTGCGGGCGGCCCCGGCGGCAATGCCACGATCACCGCCGGCGCCAATTCCTCCACGAAGACGACCGGCGACTATGCCCACGGCTTCTTCGCGCAGTCGGTCGGTGGCGGTGGCGGCAACGGTGGCACGACCATCGGCGCAGTCGCGCTGGGGAGCGCCGGCAGCCAGGGCAGCGATGCCGGCACGGTCAACATCGCCATTGCCGAAGGCGCTTTCGTATCCACCGCGGGCCTCGGCTCCTACGGTGTCATGGCCCAGTCGATCGGCGGCGGCGGCGGCAGTGCGGGCGTCACCGGTGGTCTCGCGGCGCTGGGCGGTACCGGCGCGGGCGGCGGCAACGGCAGCACCGTCACGGTGTCTTCGGGCGCCACGATGGTGACGACGGGAGAATCCGGCAAGGGCATCTTCGCGCAGTCCATCGGCGGCGGCGGCGGCTCGGCTTCGGGCACCGGAGGCCTGGTGTCTCTGGGTGGGTCCGGCGCGGGCGGCGGCAATGGCGGGCTGGTTCAGATCACGCAGACCTCGGGCGGTTCGATCACCACGTCCGGGGCCTGGGCGGATGCGATTTTCGCGCAGTCGGTCGGCGGTGGCGGCGGTTCGGGCTCTGGTTCGGTCGGTCTCGTGGGGCTGGGCGGCAAGGGGGCGAGCGGCGGCCTTGGCGGCACTGTCATCGTCGACAACCAGGGCGCGTTGAAGACCACGGGCGACTACGCCCGCGGGATCTTCGCGCAATCGGTGGGCGGCGGCGGCGGCGCGGGCGGCAATTCGACCGGGCTTGTCGGCATCGGCGGTAGCGGCGCGGGCACCAGCCCCGGCGGCAATGTCTCGGTGACCAATGGCGGCTCGATCTCGACCGCCGGGGTACGCTCCATCGGTATCCAGGCCCAGTCGGTCGGCGGTGGCGGCGGCGACGGCGGCAGCTCCACCGGCCTGATCTCCATCGGCGGATCGGGCGGCGGCGGCGGCAACGGCGGCGTGGTCACCGTTTCGAACAGCGGCACGATCACCACCAAGGGCGACAAGGCGCTGGGTATCATCGCCCAGTCCATCGGCGGTGGCGGCGGCAACGGCGGCTCGACGACGGGCGTGCTCGCCATCGGCGGTGACGGCGGCAACGGCGGCCAGGGCGGCAAGGTCGTTCTCAACCAGACCGGCCTCGTGTCGACCTCGGGCGACGACGCGACGGCGATCTTCGTGCAGTCCATCGGCGGCGGCGGCGGCAACGGCGGTTCGGCGGTTTCGGCGGGGCTCTTCGTGAGCGCCGCTTTCGGCGGTTCGGGTGGCGGCGGCGGCGCCGGCGGTGACATTTGCGTCAACACCAATTCGGCCTGCACCACGGCGAGCTCGAGCATGGGCTCGGCTTATATCGAGACCTTTGGCGAGCGTTCGACAGGCCTCTTCGCGCAGTCGGTCGGCGGCGGCGGCGGTAACGGCGGCTTCGCGCTTTCGGCCTCCGCGGGCCTTGGCGCGACGGCCTCCATTGCGTTCGGCGGATCGGGCGGTTCGGGCGGTTCGGGCGGTGCGGTGCGTCTCGGCCTTCAGGGCTCCATCGCCACCAAGGGCGACCTTTCCGACGGTATCTTCGCCAGCTCGGTCGGCGGCGGCGGCGGCAATGGCGGCTTCTCGGTCGCCGCGGGCGCCTCGCTCGGCGGATCGCTGACGATGAGCTATGGCGGCGCGGGCGGTGTGGGCGGCACGGGCGGCCTCGTCGATGTCGCCAGTGCCACGCAGATCACCACCGAAGGCGAACAGTCGCGCGGCATCTTCGCGCAGTCGGTCGGCGGCGGCGGCGGCAACGGTGGTTTCGCGGCCAGCGCGGCCCTCGGCGTCGGCGCGATCACGTCGACATTCGGCGGCGTTGGCGGTGCGGGTTCCGACGGTTCGACCGTCAGGGTCGTTTCGGTTGGCAATATCTCCACCAAGGGCACCCAGTCCGACGCGATCTTCGCCGAAAGCATCGGCGGCGGCGGCGGTAACGGCGGCTTCGCGATCGGCCTGGCAGGCGGCGCTGCAGGCGCTGTCAGCCTGACGTTCGGCGGCGGCGGCGGCAATGGCGGGGCGGGCGATGACGTCTATGTCTCCTCGACCGGCGATCTCGCGACCGAGGGTGCCAGCTCCAACGGCGTCTTCGCGCAATCGGTCGGCGGCGGTGGCGGCAACGGCGGCTTCGCGGTGTCCGGCTCGGCCGGCGGCGTCGGCGCGATGTCGGCGGCATTCGGCGGTAGCGGCGCCAATGGCGGCATGGCCGGCAAGGTGACGGTGGACAGCACCGGCACGATCACCACGATCGGCGCTCTCTCCAATGGTATCCTCGCCCAGTCGATTGGCGGCGGCGGCGGTAATGGCGGCTTCTCGGCCGCAGTTTCGGGCGGCGGGATCGGCGCCGCGGGCGTTTCCATGGGCGGCGCGGGCGCTAATGGCGGCAACGGTGACGAAGTTTCGGTCACTTCGGACGGCGGCATCTGGACGCAGGGGGCGGCTTCGGCGGGCATCCTCGCACAATCGGTCGGCGGCGGCGGCGGTAACGGCGGCCTGGCGATTTCGGCCAGCGGCGGCTGGGCAGGCGGCGCCTCGCTGGCGTTCGGCGGCGGCGCGGGCAATGGCGGCACCGGCGGCAAGGTCACTCTTGTCAGCACCGGTAACATCCTGACCGAGGGCGACAGCGCGCAAGGCCTGTTCGCACAGTCGGTCGGCGGCGGCGGCGGCAACGGCGGCGGCGCCATCGCGGCTTCGGGCGGCCAGGGCGGCGGTATTTCCGCTTCGTTCGGCGGCGAGGGCGGCGACGGTGGCTCCTCGGGCGATGTCGGCATCCGCAGCATTGGCGACATTCAGACTCTCGGCGACAATGCCGATGCGATCTTCGCCCAGTCGCTGGGCGGCGGCGGCGGCAACGGCGGTTTCGCGATCTCGGCGGCGGGCGGCCAGTTCGGCGCGGTCAGCCTTTCCATGGGTGGTACCGGCGGTGTCGGCGGTTCGGCGGGCGATGTTTCGGTCGATTCCGATGGCGACATGACGACGTCGGGCGACTTCTCGGCCGGCGTGCGCGCGCAGTCCATCGGCGGCGGCGGCGGTAACGGCGGCTTCGCGATCTCTGCATCGGGCGCCCAGTTCGGCGCCGTTTCCCTCTCCTTCGGCGGCGACGGCGGCACGGGCGGCGCGGCGGCCGATGTCACGCTCGTTTCGACCGGGGACATCTGGACCGAAGGCAACTATTCGCAGGGCCTGTTCGCGCAGTCGGTCGGCGGCGGCGGCGGTAACGGCGGCTTCTCCGTCAGCGCCGCGGGCGCACAGTATGGCGCAGCAGCGATTGGGTTTGGCGGCACCGGGGGCACCGGCGGCGCGGCAGGCGACGCTGATCTCACCAACACCGGCGACATCGTCACCAAGGGCGACTTCAGCGCCGGCGCGCAAGTCCAGTCCATCGGCGGCGGCGGCGGCAACGGCGGCTGGAGCGTCAGCGCGGCGGGCGGCCAGTACGGCGCGGTCGCCATCGGCTTCGGCGGCAAGGGCGGCGCGGGCGGCACGGCGGGCGACGTAACGCTGACGTCCACTGGGCAGATCGGCACGCTGGGCGACCAATCAAGCGGCCTCGTCGCGCAATCCATCGGCGGGGGTGGCGGCAATGGCGGCTTCTCGGCCGCCGTCGCGGGCGCGCAGTACGGCGCGGCGGCGCTCTCGTTCGGCGGCACTGGCGGCACCGGCAACGATGCGGGCACGGTGACCCTGGCGAACACCGGCGACATCTATACCGAGGGCACGTTGTCCAACGGCATCTTCGCGCAGTCGGTCGGCGGCGGCGGCGGCAACGGCGGCTTCTCGGTCGCTGTCGCAGGCGCGCAATACGCATCGGCGGCGCTGGCGCTCGGCGGCTCGGGCGGCTCGGGCGGCGCGGGCAAGGCGGTCTCCGTCGTCTCCGAAGGCAATATCACCACGCTGGGCGACCAGGCGGACGGCATTCTGGCCCAGTCGATCGGCGGCGGCGGCGGTAACGGCGGTTTCGCCATTTCCGGCACGCTGACGACCAGCAGCGACGGCATTTCGGCTTCGGTCGCCATTGGCGGCAAGGGCGGTTCGGGCGGCGAGGCGGGCGACGTTTCGCTGGTCAGCACCGGCGATATCTCGACCAGCGGCGCCAGCGCGGTGGGCCTGTTTGCCCAGTCGGTCGGCGGCGGTGGCGGCAACGGCGGCTTCGCGGGCGCGCTCTCGCTCTCCGTGGGTAATGCCGTGGCCGTCGGCATCGGCGGCTCGGGCGGTACCGGCAACACGGCGGGCAACGTCTCGCTGAACTCGACCGGCAATGTCGCCACTTCGGGCAACCTTGCGGCGGGCATTCAGGCCCAGTCGATCGGCGGTGGCGGCGGTAACGGCGGCTTCAGCCTGACCGCCTCGGCCACGGTCGAAGGCCAGTCGATCGGCAACAGCAGCGGCGGCACGGGTGGCAGCGGCGGCCTTGCCGGGCATGTCGACGTGACCAGCCTCGGCACCGTGCAGACCACCGGCGAATTGGCCAACGGCATTTTCGCGCAGTCTGTCGGCGGCGGCGGCGGCAATGGCGGTTTCTCCGTCAGCGCCAGCCTGTCTGCCAAGGGCGATTCCGATACCCAAAGCGTCGGCGGCAATGGCGGCACCGGCAACGATGCCGGCATGGTCAGCGTCTCCGCCACGGCGGGCGCCAATGCAGGCATCGCGGACTACTCCGTCGTCACATCGGGAACGGGTTCCAACGGCATTCTGGCGCAGTCCATCGGCGGCGGCGGCGGTTCCGGCGGCTTCTCGGTCGGCGGCGCGTTCTCGGGCGAGGGCGATGCGGCCTCGAACCAGGTCGGCGGCAGCGGCGGCGCGGGCGGCAACGCTTCGACTGTCGATGTCGTCAATGTCGGCAAGATCCAGACCACCGGCAATATCGCCAACGGCGTGTTCGCGCAGTCGGTGGGCGGCGGCGGTGGCAACGGCGGCTTCTCGGTAGGCGCGGGCGTCTCGATCAAGGGCGACGCATCGTCGAGCGTCGGCGGCGGCGAAGGCGGCGCGGCGGGCAATTCCGACGACGTCAGCGTCGACACGACGGGAACGATCTACACCGAAGGCGCGGCCTCCAATGGTGTGCTGGCGCAGTCGGTGGGCGGCGGCGGCGGCACCGGCGGCTTCTCGGTCAGCGCCGGCTTCAGCGCGGAAGGCGATTCCACCAGCGACAGCGTTGGCGGCGGCGGCGGATCGGGCGGCAACGCCGGCAACGTCGCGGTCGTGGCGCGTGAAGGCATTACCACCAAGGGCGATGGTTCCAACGGCGTCTTCGCCCAGTCGGTCGGCGGCGGCGGCGGCTCGGGCGGCTTTGCCGTGGGTCTCGACGTCTCGATCAAGGGTGACGCGGAATCGAACGTCGGCGGCGGCGCCGGTTCGCTCGGCGGCACGGCGGGCGACGTTTCGGTCACCACCGAAGGCACGATCTGGACCGAAGGCGCATCGGCGGCGGGCATCTTCGCGCAGTCGGTCGGCGGCGGCGGCGGCAACGGCGGCTTCTCGGTCGGCGCGGGCTTCTCGAGCGAGGGCGGCTCCTCGTCCACCAGCGTCGGCGGTGCCGGTGCGGGCGGCGCGATCGCGGGCAACGTCTCGGTCCATGCGGACAGCGATATCCAGACCAAGGGCACCGGCGCGAACGGTATCCTCGCGCAGTCGATCGGTGGCGGTGGCGGTAACGGCGGCTTTGCCGTGGGCCTTGGCGTCTCGATCAAGGGCGACGCGGAATCCTCGGTCGGCGGCGGCGGCGCGGGCACCGGCTCGGACGCTGGCGATGTGACTGTGACCGGAACCGGCACGATCGTCACACTGGGCGACCAGGCCAACGGCGTCTTCGCGCAGTCGGTCGGCGGTGGCGGCGGCAGTGGCGGCTTCTCGGTCGGTGCGGGCCTCAGCCTCGACGGTACGGCGACCAGCGACAGCGTGGGCGGCTCTGGCGGCGGCGGCGGCAATGCCGGCACCGTCACTGTGGACCGCACGGGCGACATCGGCACCAGCGGCGCCAATGCAAACGGCATCCTGGCCCAATCTGTGGGCGGCGGCGGCGGTAACGGCGGTTTCGCCGTGGGCCTTGGCGCATCCATGAAGGGCGATGCGGAATCGAGCGTCGGCGGCGGCGAAGGCGGCACCGCTGGCGACGGTGCGGACGTGTTCGTTTCCGACGTGGGGACGATCGTCACCAGCGGCACCAATTCCAACGGCATCTTCGCGCAGTCCGTGGGCGGCGGTGGCGGTTCGGGCGGCTTCTCGGTCGGCGCGGGCTTCAGCCTCGAAGGCGGGGCGACCAGCACCAGCGTCGGCGGTTCGGCGGGCGCGGGCGGCAGCGCAGGCACGGTTTCCGTCACCCATGACGGCGATATCCAGACTGCGGGTGCATCGGCCAACGGCGTGTTCGCGCAATCGGTCGGCGGCGGCGGCGGTGTCGGCGGCTTTGCCGTGGGCCTGGGCGCCTCGATGGATTCGGATGCCAAGTCCAGCGTCGGCGGCGGCGCGGGCGGCGCGGCCGGTTCGGCTTCGGACGTCACGGTCGAGCAGATCGGCACGGTGATCACGGCGGGCGCGGCGGCCAACGGCGTGCTGGCGCAGTCGATCGGCGGCGGCGGCGGTGTCGGCGGCTTCTCGGTCTCGGCGGCGCTCTCCTCCTCGGGCGGTGCGGCCTCGGATTCGACCGGCGGCGCCGGTGGCTCCTCGGGCAATGCCGGAACGGTGAGCGTTTCGGTCCAGGGCGATATCCAGACCGACGGCGCCCAGGCGCGCGGCGTGGTGGCGCAGTCGATCGGCGGCGGCGGCGGTTCGGGCGGCTTTGCCGTCGGCGCCGGTGCCTCGATCGAGGGCGACGCGGAATCCGCGACCGGCGGCGGCGCAGGCGGCTCCTCGGGTAATTCGGCCGACGTCAGCGTGGCGGTGGACGGCAATGTCGTCACCAAGGGCGCGGCATCGGTGGCGCTACTGGCGCAGTCGATCGGCGGCGGCGGCGGTGCCGGCGGCTTCGCGGTCGGCGCGGCGCTTTCCTCCAGCGGCGGCGCGACGGCGGAATCGACCGGCGGCGACGGCGGCTCGGCAGGCGATGCGGGCGACGTTTCCGTCACCCACACCGGCGGCATCGAGACCTTCGGCGCGCAATCGGGCGCGATCCTGGCGCAGTCGATCGGCGGCGGCGGCGGTTCGGGCGGCTTCTCGGTCGGCGGCGCGCTGAGCGTCGAGGGCGAGGCGAACTCGACCATCGGCGGCGGCGCGGGCGGATCGGCCGGCAACGCCGGCACCGTGGACGTGGCCAATACCGGCGACATCTTCACTCACGGCGCCAATTCCACCGGCGTGGTCGCGCAGTCGATCGGCGGCGGCGGCGGTAACGGCGGCTTCTCGGTTTCGGCGGGCCTTGCGCTTTCGGGTGCGGATGCGGTGTCCAGCTCGACCGGCGGTGCGGGCGGTTCGTCCGGCTCGGCCGACGATGTTACTGTCACCTCCATCGGCAACATCAAGGTCGATGGCGATCACAGCCGCGGTATCGTCGCGCAGTCGATCGGCGGCGGTGGCGGCACCGGCGGTTTCTCGGTCTCCGGCGCGATTGCCACCAAGGGCGCGGGCGCGTCCGACAGTGTCGGCGGCGCCGGCGGTGCGGGCAATGCGGCGGGCAACGTCACGGTGGTTTCGGCCGGACAGATCCTGACCTCGGGCGACGCCACCAATGCGGTGCTGGCCCAGTCGATCGGCGGCGGCGGCGGCGCGGGCGGCTTCTCGGGCAGCCTTGCGGCGGCGCTGGGCGGCGGCTCGGCGGTCAGCTCGGTCGGCGGCGCGGGCGGCATCGGCTCCGACGCGGGCAATCTCGACCTGACGTTGAGTGGCGCGCTCGGCACGCTGGGCAATGGCTCGGCGGCAGTCGTCGCCCAGTCGATCGGCGGCGGCGGCGGCGTGGGCGGCTTCTCGCTCGGCCTTGCGGCGGCTTCGGACGGTGAGGGCGCGAGCGCGGTCACCGGCGGTTCGGGCGGCGACGGCGGCGTGGGCGGCAATGTTCTCGTCTCCACCAGCGCGCTGATCCAGACCCACGGCGCGCTGTCCGACGGCGTGCTGGCGCAGTCGATCGGCGGCGGCGGCGGTTCGGGCGGCTTTGCCGTGGCGGGCACGCTGGCGCTGGGCGAAAAGGCGGCATCGAGCGCCACCGGCGGCGCGGGCGGCTCCGGCCAGAACGCCGGCACGGTCACCGTGCAGAACACCGGCGATATCTATACTTTCGGCGCGGCATCGAATGGCGTGGTTGCGCAGTCGATCGGCGGCGGCGGCGGCACCGGCGGCTTCTCCGGCTCGCTGACGATCTCCTCCACCTCGGAAGCGGTCGCCAACAGCCTGGGCGGCTCGGGCGGCGTCGGCGGCGATGCCGGTGCGGTCAAGGTCGTGACCACGGGCAATATCCAGGTCCTGGGCGACCGCTCCACGGCCATCGTGGCGCAGTCGATTGGCGGCGGCGGCGGCTCGGCGGGCTTCTCGCTGGGCGCTGCAGCCTCGAAGGCGGCTTCTGCCAGCGACGCGGTGGGCGGCAGCGGCGGCGCGGGCGGTTCCGGCGGCACGGTGGAAGTCGCCAACGGTTCGACCGGCACGGTCGTGACCACCGGCAACTTCGGCTATGCGATCCTTGCCCAGTCGATCGGCGGCGGCGGCGGTTCGGGCGGTTTCGCCACGGGCGGCGCGCTCTCGCTGTCCGAGGGCGCGACGTCCTCGGTCGGCGGCGGCGCAGGCGGTGCGGCGGGTGACGGCGGCAATGTCGGCGTCAACAACTACAGCCTGATCCAGACCAGCGGCGACGGCGCCGTGGCGGTCTTTGCGCAGTCGATCGGCGGCGGCGGCGGCTCGGGCGGCTTCGCGGTCGGCGCGGGCCTCGCGGGTGGCAGCGACAGCACGCTGTCCAACGCCATCGGCGGCGGCGCGGGCAGCGGCGGTTCGGCGGGCACGGTCTCGCTCTACAACGACGGCACGATCCTGACGCAGGGCGCCAACGCGACGGCGGTGCTGATGCAGTCGATCGGCGGCGGCGGCGGCAACGGTGCCTTCGCGGTCAGCGGTGCACTGGCCAAGGGCGGCGCGGCGAACAGCTCCATCGGCGGCGACGGCGGCACGGCGGGTTCGGCGGGCGATGTCACGCTGGTCAACACGGCGAATGCCACGATCGTAACCGAAGGCGCGATGTCGATTGCGGTGCAGGCCCAGTCGATCGGCGGCGGCGGCGGTTCGGGCGGCTTCTCGGTCGGCGCGGGCCTTGCCCTCGAAGGCGATGCCAGCTCGGAAGTCGGCGCAGGTTCGGGCGGCGCGGGCGGTTCGGCCGGCGTGGTTTCGATCGACAACGCGGGCGATATCGGCACACGCGGCGACGGTTCGCTGGCAGTGCTGGCACAGTCGATCGGCGGTGGCGGCGGTTCGGGCGGCTTTGCCGTCTCGGGCGGCCTCAGCGTCAAGGGCGGCGCGGCCAGCAATGCCATCGGCGGCCAAGGCGCGGGCGGCGGTGACGGCGGCCTCGTTTCGGTCACCAGCAGCGGCACGATCCAGACCCTGGGCGCCAATGCGACCGCGGTGCTGGCCCAGTCGGTCGGCGGCGGCGGCGGTACGGGCGGGTTCTCCGCCGGTGCGGCAGCGGCCAGCGCGGACGCGGCTTCCAACCTCGTCGGCGGCAGCGGCGGCGCGGCAGGCGCGGGCGGCGACGTCACGATTGCCAATAACGGCGGTACGATCACGACTGACGGCGACTTGTCCTACGCTGTCTACGCGCAGTCGGTCGGCGGCGGCGGCGGTTCGGGCGGCTTTGCGGCCGGCGCGGGCCTCAGCCTCGAAGGCGATGCCGAGTCCAGCGTGGGCGGCGGCAGCGGTGGTGGCGGCGGTGCTGGCGGTCTCGTCAGCCTCGACAACACCGGCACGATCGCGACCAAGGGCGCGGGCTCGGTGGCGGTCTTCGCCCAGTCCGTGGGCGGCGGCGGCGGCGCGGGCGGCTTCGCGGTGGGCGCAGGCCTGACCGCAGAGGGCGGCTCGGCATCCGACAGCGTTGGCGGTTCGGGCGGCGCGGGCGGTGCCGGCGGTGTGGTTTCGATCACGACCGACGGCCTGGTCCAGACCGAGGGCGCCAATGCGACCGCGATCTTCGCGCAGTCGGTCGGCGGCGGCGGCGGCAAGGGCGGCTTTGCCGTGGGCGCCTCGGCGTCCAAGGCGGACAGCGCCTCGACCGTGGTCGGCGGCAGCGGCGGCGCGGGCGGCGACGGCGGCGAAGTGACTGTGGCCAATGGCGCGGACGGCGAAGTCGTCACGCTGGGCACGCTCTCCTACGCCGTGTTCGCACAGTCTGTCGGCGGCGGCGGCGGTCAAGGTGGCTTCTCGGCCGGTGGCGCGCTTTCGCTTGAGGGCGACGCGAATTCGTCGGTCGGCGCGGGCGACGGAGCCGGTGGGGGCATCGGCGGCGTGGTTGCGCTGAGCAATGGCGGCAAGATCGGCACGGCCGGAGACGGGTCCATCGCGGTCTTCGCCCAGTCCGTGGGCGGCGGCGGCGGCGCCGGTGGCTTTGCGGCGGGCGGCGGCCTGACGATCGAAGGCGGCGCGGCCTCCAACGCGGTCGGCGGTGCTGGCGGTGACGGCGGTGCGGGCGGCGTGGTTGCGCTGGTCAACACCGGATCGATCCGTACTGAAGGCGCCAATGCCACGGCGGTCTATGCCCAATCGGTGGGCGGCGGCGGTGGTGCCGGCGGCTTCTCGGTCGGCGCCAGTGCGTCGAAGGCGGACAGCGCCTCGAATACGGTGGGCGGCTCGGGCGGTGCTGGCGGCGACGGCGGCGAAGTCTCCATCGACAATGGCGCGAACGGCGCGATCACTACCCTGGGTGACTTCTCCTACGCGGTCTTCGCACAGTCGGTCGGCGGCGGCGGCGGTTCGGGCGCCTTTGCGGCCGGTGGTGCGCTGAGCCTCGAAGGCGATGTCGACTCCAGTGTCGGCGGCGGCGCGGGCAGCGGCGGCGGTATCGGTGGCAATGTCACGCTTTCCAGCCTCGGCGCGATCCAGACGGCGGGCGAGGGCGCGATTGCGGTCTTCGCGCAGTCGATCGGCGGCGGTGGCGGTGCGGGCGGCTTCGCGGCCGGTGGCGGTCTCTCGGCCGAAGGCGGCGCGACCTCGAACACGGTCGGCGGCTCGGGCGGCGCAGGCGGCAGCGGCGGCACGATCGCGCTGGACAACGGCGGTTCGATCCTGACGCTCGGCAGCAATGCGACCGCGCTCTTTGCGCAGTCGGTGGGCGGCGGCGGCGGTGTCGCTGGCTTCTCGACCGGCGGCGCAGCGTCCAAGGCCGGTGCGGTTTCGCAGGCGGTTGGTGGCGACGGCGGCACAGCGGGTGACGGCGGTGACATCACCGTCAGCAACGCGGCCGGCGGCAAGATCGAGACCGACGGCGCTATCTCCTACGGCGTCTTTGCGCAGTCGGTTGGCGGCGGCGGCGGCGCGGGTGGCTTTGCGGCCGGTGGCGCACTGGCGCTGGGCGACGACGTGGAGAACGGCGTCGGCGGCGGTATCGGCGGCGCGGGCGGCCTTGGCGGCACGATCGCGGTCGACAATGCCGGTCAGATCGTCACGCTGGGCGACGCTTCGATCGCGGTCTTCGCGCAGTCGATCGGCGGCGGCGGCGGTGCCGGTGCCTTCGCGGCGGGCGGCGGCCTCTCGGCCGAAGGCGCTTCGGCCAGTTCGTCGGTCGGCGGAGCCGGCGGCGAGGGTGGCGCAGGCGGCACGATCACGGTGTCCAACAGCGGCCTCGTAGCGACGGCGGGCGACCAGGCGGTGGCGATCCTCGCCCAGTCGGTCGGCGGCGGCGGCGGTGTCGGCGGCTTCGCCGTCGGCGGCGCGGCTTCGCAGCTCGATGCCGTGTCCGACACGATCGGCGGCAGCGGCGGGGCTGGCGGTATCGGCGGTGACATCACCGTGGACACCAGCGGCGCGGTCTACACCGGAGGCGCCTTCGCTTACGGCATCCAGGCACAGTCGATCGGCGGCGGCGGCGGTAACGGCGGCTTTGCGGCCGGCGCGACCGTGGCGCTTACCGGCGATGCGCAGTCCACCATCGGCGGCGGTGCCGGCGGCGGCGGCGGCCTGGGCGGAACGATCACGCTGACAAACAGCGGAACGATCGAAACGCTGGGCGCCAGCGCGGTTGCGGTCTTCGCCCAGTCCGTGGGCGGTGGCGGCGGTGCCGGTGGCTTCGCCGGCGGCCTCACTGGCTCGGGCGACGGCGCTTTCGGCTCGACCATCGGCGGCGCCGGTGGCGATGCCAGCCAGGGCGGCGACATTGCCGTCAGCAACAGCGGCCAGATCCATGCAGCCGGTGCCAATGCGGCGGGCGTCTTCGCGCAGTCGATCGGCGGCGGCGGCGGCCTTGGCGGCTTCTCGCTCGCGGCGAGCGGCGCGGTCTCCAGCCTGTCCAACACGCTTGGCGGCTCGGGCGGCGCGGGTGGTGACGGCGGCGCGATCAGCGTCTCCAACGCCGCTGGCGCGACCATCGTGGTCGATGGCGACTTGTCCTACGGCGTCTTCGCACAGTCGATCGGCGGCGGCGGCGGTTCCGGCGGCTTCGCGGTCGACGGCACGATTGCCACCGGCGGCGCGGTCAATTCGGCCCTCGGCGCAGGCTCCGGCGGCGGTGGCGGCAATGGCGGCGCGATCACGCTGACCAATGGCGGCAACGTGCTGGCGCAAGGCGCGGGCTCGGTCGCGGTCTTCGGCCAGTCGGTCGGCGGCGGTGGCGGTTCGGGCGGCTTCGCGGGCGGACTTTCCGTCGGCGCAGGCGGCGCGATCAGCCAGAGCGTGGGCGGCGCAGGTGCCGGCGGCGGTAACGGCGGCGATATCGCAGTCATCAACAGCGGCACGATCCAGACGCTGGAAGCCAACTCGATCGGTGTCTTCGCGCAGTCGATCGGCGGTGGCGGCGGCCTTGGCGGCATGTCCATCTCCGGCTCGCTCAGCACCGGCAGCTCCACTACGACCAGCCTCGGCGGTTCGGGCGGCGCGGGTGGTGACGGCGGCACGATCACGGTCAGCAACAGCGGCGTGATCGATGCCAAGGGCGACTTGTCCTACGGCGTCTTCGCGCAGTCGATCGGCGGCGGCGGCGGCACGGCGGGCATGGTGGTCTCCGGCACGCTCAGCACCGGGCTTGGCGGCATGACTTCCGCGCTCGGCGGCAGCGGCGGCGCGGGCGGCAATGGCGGCGACATCACCATCACCAACACCGGCACGATCCTGGTGGAAGGCGCGGCTTCGGTCGGCATTCTTGCCCAGTCCATCGGCGGCGGCGGCGGTGCGGGCGGCTTCACCGGCTCGCTGGCCGTCACCGGCGGTTCGCTGAACACGCAAGTGGGCGGTACCGGCGGCGCGGGCGGCGATGGCGGCGACGTTACCGTCACTTCCACCGGCAGCATCGTTACCCTCAAGGACGATTCCATCGCGGTGCTCGCCCAGTCCATCGCGGGCGGCGGCGGCCAGTCGGCCTATGCCATCGCGGCGCAGGCCGGCGCGTTCGACGGCGTGAACCTGACGCTGGGCGCGCAGGGCGAAGGGATCAGCGGCAAGCAGGGCAAGGTCGTCGTCAACCTCTCGGGCGGCATGCTCCAGACGGCGGGCGCGCTTTCCTACGGCCTGCTGGCCCAGGCCATCGGCGCGGGCGGCGGTAACGTCGCACTCTCCGTGCCCGATCCGCTGGAAGTCGGCTCGAACGGCCTGACCCTGCAACTCGGCAGCACCGGCGGCGTCGCGGGTGACGGGAACGTGATCGACGTGACCAACGCCAACGAGGTCCAGACCAAGGGCGCAGGCGCCATCGGCTTCGCGGCGCAGTCGATCGGCGGCGGCGGCGGCACCGAAGGTGTTACCGGCGACGTGGTGCTGGGCAGCGGCGATGCCGTCTGGTCCACCGTGGTCGGCGGCAGCGGAGACTCGGCGGGTTCGGGGGCGGCCATCACCATCGCCAACAGCGCGACGATCGTTACCGAAGGCGATGGGGCCATTGGCCTTCTCGCACAGTCGGTCGGCGGTGGCGGCGGCGTCGGCACGATGGCGCTTGGCCTTGCTGATGGCTCACTGGCGGGGGCTTCGCTCACCGTCGGCGGTGCGCAGACCACGGCGGGCAACGGCGGCGACGTGACGTTCACCACCTCCACCGGCGCCATCGGCACTTCGGGCAACCTCGCCTCGGCACTGGTGGTCCAGTCGATCGGTGGCGGCGGCGGCGTTGCCACCTTGTCTTCGATGGAAGGCGGCGCGCTGGGCGACATCACCCTGGCAGCCGGCTCTACCGGCGGTGCAGGCGGTGATGGGGGCAACATCACGCTCGACCAGAAGGCGGATGTCGTCACCAGCGGCACCGGCGCCAATGCGGTGCTCGTGCAGTCCATCGGCGGCGGCGGCGGTCTGGCGACCCTCGACAACACCGGCGGCACCGGCACAGTCACGAACGTCGATCTCGGCGGCGCGGCCAGCGGTTCGGGCGGCACTATCGACTTCGCGCTCGATGGCCGTGTCCAGACCACCGGTGCGGGTGCGGCGGGTGTCGTCGTGCAGTCGATCGGCGGGGGCGGCGGTTACGCCAGCGCCGTGGGCGCCAATGCCCAGGGCACGTTGACGCTCGGCACCTCGAACGGCGCGACCGGCAATGGCGGCGACGTCTCCGTGGCGATCAACCAGACGATCACCACCACCGGCGCAGGATCGACGGCACTGCTGGTGCAGTCGATCGGCGGTGGCGGCGGCGCGGCCTCGGTGGTCGGCGCGGACGGCACCGTCCAGACGCTCGACGTGGTCAATGCCGGCGCGGTGAGCACGCTGCGCATGGCCCGCCTCATGACCCTGGCGGCTTCGACCGGCTCGGTCGATGCAGGCGCGGTGGACGTCACGGTGGGCGCGGCGATCCGCACCAGCGGTGCCAATGCAAACGGCGTGGTGGTCCAGTCGGTCGGCGGCGGCGGTGCGGCCACGGGCTCGGGAACGGGCGTGCTGGCAGGCTCCGGCGCGGGCAATGCGGTGAACCTCACCGTCAATGCCGACGTCGTGACTTCGGGCGCCAGTTCGAGCGCGCTGGTCGCGCAGAGCACAGGCGGCCTTGGCGGCGGCGCGATCGTATTGGACATCGGCAAGGTCAATGTCGTCGGCGGTCTGGGCGGTCATGCCGTCTCGCTGCTCGGCGGCGCGGCCAACACCGTGACCAATGCCGGTACGCTCCAGACCATGGACGGACAGGAAGGCCTGGTGATCTACGCGGAAGGCGGCGACAACACGATCGTCAACTCCGGCACGATCGTCGGTTCGATCGATCTCGGCGCGGGTGTAGGCAGCTTCACCAACGTCAATGGCGGCATCTTCCTGGCCGGTTCGCTGGTCAACGTCGGTGCGGGTTCGTTCGTGAACTCGGGCATCCTCAATCCGGGCGGCGGCGGCGTCGTGTCGCAGCTTGCGGTGAGCGGCGGCCTGACCCTGACGGCGCAGAGCGAGTACAACCTCGATCTCGACCTGAAGACCAACACGGCGGACAAGGTCGTCGTCTCCGGCGCGGCATCGCTTAACGGGCGGGTTACGACCAATCTCCTCAACCTGGGCTATGCCCGGGCCGGGGCGAACGACGTGGTCATTCTGGAAGCGGCTGGCGGCATCACCGGCCAGGACCTGGTCAAGCTGGCTGCGCCGACATCGGCGGTCGCGACTTTCGGGCTCGACTATTCTTCGGCGAACCAGCAGGTCATCCACTATGTGATCGAGTATGCGCCCAGCGGTCTGACCCAGCGTCAGGCCATGATCGGCAACCTGCTCGACCGCATCCAGGAAACTCCGACCGACGCTTTCGCACCGACGGCTGCCGCGATCATCTCGATCCCGACGGTGGGTGCACTGGGCACGGTCTACGACAGCCTGACCGGCGAAGGCGTGGTGGCGGCGCAGAGCGCGGCGCTTTCCGCGATCGGCAACAGCCACGATGTGATCGACGGCCAGATCGTCAGCCGCGTGGGCACCTTTGCCTCGGCATGGCGCAAGGAGCCGCTGGGCAACCTCTGGATGGCCGTGCAGGGCGGCCGCCAGCGTCTGGACGGCACTGACGGGGCACACGACGTGCGCACCAGCGGTTATGTCGTGCAGGGCGGCTGGGACTATCGCCCGGACGCGCGCAGCGTGGTCGGCGCCACCTTTGGCTTCGATCCGCAGAGCTTCTCGGTTCCGGACGTGAGCACCTCGGGCAAGGCGAAGGTCTATACCTTCGGCGCCTATGCGGGCTTCCATCCGGGTGCCTGGACGCTCAGCGCCGACCTGCTCTACAGCGCGGCCAATACCACGACGGTGCGCGACATGTGGCTCTATGCCGATGGCAACGTGCAGGCGCATGGCGATTTCACCATGCATGCCTGGTCCGGCCGGGCCCAGGTGGCGCGCCAGTTCGGCAGCGGCAACCTGGTGTTCCAGCCCTTCGCAGCCGTGGAAGTCACTCGCCTGTCGCTGCCGGGCTATGTCGAGAACCAGGTTGAAGGTCAGGAAGATGCGGCGCTCGGCCTCGCCTTCTTCGGCAAGGACTGGACGCGGACCCGCACGTTCGCGGGCGGCAATGTCGCGGGCCGTATCGAACTGCCGCAGGGCAAGGCCCTCGTCACGACGCTGCGCGCAGCCTGGGTGCACGACTTCGACCCCGATCGCTCGGTCACGGCGGCCTTCGCCGGGGCGCCGGACTACCGCTTCGTCACTACCGGTGCGCAAGCGGTGGGCGACAGCGGCCGGATCGACCTGCGTTCGACCCTGCAGATGCGCAAGGTCGACCTCCAGTTCAGCGTCGGGGCCAATCTCGGCAAGGGCTACAACGATGTCACCGCCATGGCGGGCGTCCGGTTCCACATGTGATCCCGATGCCCCTCGCTTCCATCCTTTCCAGCTTTCTTTCGATCTTGGGCGGGTCCGTTCTGACCCGCCCCACAGAACTGCGCTAACAGGAGAATTGCCTTGAAGACCAAGCTCATGGCCGGCGCCTCGGCGCTGACACTCGTAATGATCGCCCCCGGCGTGTCCCTCGCGGCTCCCTACGGCGAGTGCGGCGTGCCGAACACCTCGGCCAACCCGAACGTCGCTTCGTGTATTTCAGATTCGACCCAGTTCCAGGACGGCATCAAATACGACCAGTCGACTTACGGTACCCCGGCCAATCTCAAGGTCGATCTCTACGGAACCGTAGTCGTCAACGCGACCACCGGTACGACGGGGGTCAACGTCAACGGCTCCACCGACCATGACGCGCTGATCGGCGCGCGCAACGGCGCGAAGATCACCGCGACGCAGGTTGGTCTTCAAACGCAGGCCACCGGCACCGGCAGTGCCGGCATCGAAAACCACGGCACGGTGGCGGCAGGCATCGTCGGCGCCCAGGCACTCGCTTTCGGCACCGGCACGGCATCGATTGTCAACGCCAGCGACGGCAAGATCACCGTCACGCAGTCCTCGGCCAGTATCGGTGCCGCCGGTCTCGCCGTTACCGGGCAAACCGGCAGCGCGGTCAACCAGGGTACCGTCAGGGTGGACGCGATAGGCGCGGTCGGCTCGATTGCTTACGGTATCGGCGGCATGGGGCTTGGCGGCGGTACGATCACGCTGACCAATGCCAACAGCGTCACCGTCACGAACACGGACGGCGATGCACTGGGCATCGGCACACCCGCTAGCGCAGGGAACCTCGTCCTCGCCAACAACGGCAGCCTCGCCGTGACGTCCGGGTCAGGCAAGGCAACCGGTCTTGGCGCGGTAGGCAATGGGACGGCCGGCACGACGGTGGTGACCAATACCGGCGCGCTTTCCGTCACGTCGCAGAACGGTTTGGCTGTCGGCATGTCGGCGGCGGATCGCAGCGATGTCGCCCTGGCGGCCACGCGCACCAGCGCCGCGAGCGCTGTCACGGTCTCCGGCGTCGATGCCACGGGCTTCCAGGTCACCGGCGCGACCGGCGCGGTCAGCGTTGTCGGCACCGGCCAGACCGTGCAGGTCACCGGATCCAACTCTGCCACCGGAGTCTCGGTCGCGGGCGGCTCGACCCAGAGCGTCGCTTTCACCCCCGCCACCGTGGGCGGCACGGCCTATGCGGGCGACGTGAACGTCAAGGCGGGAGGCCAGGCCCTGGGCGTAGCCCTGAGCGGCGCGACGGATGCCGTTTCGGTCGACTTCACCGGCGCGCGCCTCTCGGCTACCAGCACGGGTGCCGGCGCGACCGGGATTGACGTGGCCGGCGGCAGCTCGGTCGACATCTCGGTGATTCCCGGCAACGGCAGCGGAGCGACGTTCGCGGTCTCCGCAGCGGGCGGCGAGGCCATCGGCATTGCCACTTCGGGCGCGACTGCTGCGCAGAACGTGCAGATCGGCGACACCTTCCGCGTCACCAATACGGCAGGATCGGCCACCGGCATCACGCTGGCTGACGGCACCGACCAGACCGTCACGCTGGATCATGGCGCGACCGTCACGGGTTCGGCAGGCGCGACCGGCATCGGTCTCGAAGGCGGCAGCGGCCTGCTGGCCGTGACCAGCAACGGTGCGCTCATCATCGATGGCGGCACCGGCGACGCCTTCGGCGTGACCGTCAGCGATGGTACGAGCCAGAGCGTGACGCTCACCGGCGCCCTTCAGGTTACCGGTGCGGGTGCGGCCACGGGCGCCAGGCTGTACGGCGGGACCGACCAGACCGTTTCGCTCGCTTCGGGCGCGACGGTGACCGGCGGAACCGATGCAACCGGCATCCGCCTCGGCGGCGGTAGCGGCGCGCTGGTCGTGACCAGCAATGGCGCTCTGACTGTCGCTGGCGGCACGGGCGAAACAGACGGCATCCGCGTCAGTGACGGTGCCAGCCTGGCGCTTTCGATGGACGGCGCACTGACCGTTTCGGGCGCGGGTGCGACGCGGGGCATCGATATTCAGGATGTCCTCGGGACCATCTCGATCGACGCCGCCGACACTGTTCAGGTCACGAGCACCGATGATACTGCTGTCGGTCTGCAGGCGCGGGGCGACGGTGACGTCAGCGTCGAACTTGCAAAGGGGCTGAACGTCCAGGGCAAGCTCGGCGCCGGCGGCGCTTTCGTGGCGGGCAGCGGCGCGCTGTCGCTGGTCTCGGCGCAGGACTTCGTGGTGACTTCCGAAAGCGGCCTGGCCATCGGCGGATATATGCTGGGCGGCACTGCGCAAGTGGCGCGTTTCGATGGCGATGTCACACTGTCCGGGGCGACTGCAGGCGTCGGCGCGCTCCAGGTCAATGCCAGCGGCCCGGTATCGCTGTCCGTTGGGGGTGATTTCACCGGGACCAACCTTCAGCAGGGCCTCTTCCAGTTCGCGGGCACGACCCAGTCCATCGATCTGGCCGGCAACTTCTCGCTGACCTCGGCCACCGGCGATGTCCTGGGCGTCGTCCAGTCCGGCGCCGGCGATAGCGCAAGCCTCACCGTGGCGGGTGCCTTCGATGTGACCGCGGCCGCGGGTTCCGCCAGCGGCATCGTTCTCGACGGCGCCAGTGCCTCGGTCTCGCTGGCCCAGGGCATGACCGTTTCGGCCGCGGGCAGCAATGCCACGGGTCTTTCGGCCAACCTCACGGGTGACGCGCAGATTGTGCTGGGCGGCGCGCTGAGCGTAACCAACGACGCGGCTTCGACCGGCGGCAGCGCCACCGGCCTGGCGCTGTTCGGCAGCGGCGCGCAATCCGTCGCGTCGAGCGGTCCGGTCACGGTTTCGGCCGATGGCTCGGCCACCGGCTTCGACCTTGCGGGCAGCACCGGCGCAATCGACCTGGTTGCAACCGGTCTCGTCACGGTTGCGAGCGCCAGTGGCGATGCCCTCGGTCTCTCGATCGACGGCGGCGCCGACCAGAACGCGGTGTTGAGCGGCGGCCTGACCGTCTCCGGCGCGGGCACCGCCACGGGCGTGGTACTCGCCAATGGCACCGGCATCGCCAGCCTCGACCTGCCGGCGGCCCTCTCTGTCTCCAGCGGCGCAGCCGATGCCACCGGCATTTCCGCCGCCAACGGCGCGGGCCTGGCGATCGACACGCTCGGCGACGTAACCGTCTCGGCGGCCACCGCTGCCACCGGCGTACAGTCCGCGGGCTTCACCGGCGCGCAGGATGTGGCGCTCGGCAATGTCGCCGCCATCGCGGGCAGTGGCAGCGTCCTCGGCGTCGGCCTCTCGGGTAACGGCGCGATCACCCTGGCGGATGCCGGTTCGATCGTCGCTTCGGGCACGGGCGGCTTCGGCGTCTCGGTCGAAGGTACCGGCACCGACGGCGCGATCTCGGTTTCGCTGGCCGATGTCCAGACTTCGGGCGACGGCGTAACCGGCGTGAACCTGGCCCAGACCGGCGCGGGTTCCAGCGGCGACATCGCTGCCAGCCTCGCTTCGGTAGTCACGACCGGCGCCGATGCGGCGGGCGTCACCGTGCAGGCTGGGCAGTCGGGCAATGTCTCGCTGACCCTGGGCAAGAGCGCCGCTCCGGCCCAGGCCCGCGTCGCCCTTGCTGCTACCGTGACGAACGGCGTCTCCACGCAGGGTGCCAATGCCAATGGCGTCACGCTCACCGTCGTCGATGGCACGGGCACGCTGACCAACTTCGGCACCGTCTCGACCACCGGCGCCAATGCCGCAGGTATCGCGGCAACAGCCACCGGCACCGGATCGATCGTCCTCGACAGCGCGGCCGTGACGACCACGGGCGCGGGTTCGGATGGCATTTCGGTCCAGACCGGCACGGGGGCCCAAACCCTGACGGTGCAGAGCGTCATCGCCAGCGGTAACGGTTCGCGCGGTATCGCCGCGACGACCGGTAGCGGCGTAATTGGTCTGGCGGCCAGGACGGTGACGGCTTCCGGGAATGCCATCGAACTGACCTCCTCCAGCGGCGACATCTCGGCGGCTCTGGCGGGCGGCAAGATCGACTCTGCAACCGGCGCAGGCCTTGCCATCGTTACCGGCGGCAGCGCCAAGGTAACGCTGGCCAGTGGCGGCACGCTTCATGGTGCGACTTTCGGCCTATCCTCGGACGCCGATGGCGGCCAGGATGTCCTGCTCGCGGGCACGGTGGGGGCTGGCAGCAACCACGCCGTTGCCCTTTCGGGCGGCGTGGCCACGCTGACCAACTCGGGCACGATCAACGGCTACATGACCTTCGAAACCGTCTCCACCACGCTGACCAACAGCGGCACCTGGAATGCCTTTGGCGGGGACACCGCGTTTGCCGGCAACGCCACGCTGGTCAACGGCGGCACGATCAACATCAATCCGGCGGCCGCCGCGGCTGCCACGATGAAGATCACCGGTCTCACCACCTTGCGCAATTCGGGCACGATCAGCCTCGTCAACGGTCATACCGGTGACGTGCTCGATCTGGGCAACGCGGCCTTCGTGGGCAGCGGCAATTCGCGTGTCGTGCTGGAAGCCAACCTCGGCGCCAGTGCAGTGGGCGCCAATGCGGCTCAGTCGGCGGATCAGCTCAATGTCGGCGCGGTTTCGGGCACCACGACGATTGCCATCAAGGACCTGAGCGGCGCCACCGGCGCGCAGTTCAATTTCGAGGGCATTCGCCTGGTGAACGCGGCTTCGGTCGCCACCGGGGCCTTCGTCCTCGAAGGCGGCGCGGTCAACAAGGGCTTCGTCGACTACCAGCTTCTGACCGATGCGGACGGCAACCTCGATCTCGTCGGCGTGCCCAGCACGCAGGCCTTCGAACTCGTCCGTACCGGCGCCGAAGTGCGCCACTACTGGCGTCGTTCGGGTGATGCCTGGTCGGACCAGATGCGCGCCACAGCGCCGCATGACGGCATGGCGCTCTGGGGCCAGATCCTGGGCGGCAGCGAGACCAACCGCTCGCGTCCGGTCTATTCGGAAACGGTGCTGGGCACGGCCACGAGCTTCGCGCCCAATCTCGACGTGCGCGACAGTTGGTGGGGTGGTCAGTTCGGCCTCGACTGGGGCCGTGGTGGCGATTGGTCCGTCGGCGTGACCGGCGGCTACGTCTCGCAGGAAGGCAAGGTCAAGTCGACTGGCGACCGCATCAAGCTCGACGGCGGCAACCTTGGCCTCTACGCCCGCTACCGCAGTGCTGACGGGCTCTTCGCCCACGCCCTGGCCAAGCTCGACCGTTATTCGCTCAAGTACGACCTCGGCAACGGCGCCAGTGCACCCAATTCGAACGGCACCAGCTACGGCGTCGAAATCGAGGCCGGATATCACATCCGCACCGGCAGCGTGTTCTTCGAGCCTTCCGCCAGCGCTTCGTGGTCTGACGCAGACCTCGACGGCTTTGCCGCAGCGGGCGGCGTCGGCGCGAAGTTCGACCATGTCCAGAGCTTCTACGGCCGCGCGGGCATGCGTGCAGGCGTGGAAACCCACTCGGGCGACTGGGCGCTCCAGCCCTATCTGGGCGTGAACTGGGAAGGCGAGATGAATGGCCGACCGGGCGCCACGCTGTCTTCGGGCGGTCAGGATCTCTATTTCCGCGATGCTTCGGAAGGCGGCCGTGCACGTTGGGAGGCCGGCATTCAGGGCGCCTCGCAGGGGCTTTCCGCCTTTGCCAAGGTGGAAGGTGTGACCGGTTCCGGCACCAGCGGCATCGCCGGCCGCGCGGGTGTTTCGATCCGCTGGTAAGCAAGGAAACGCGAAGCGCCGTCTCCTGATAGAGGGCGATCCGCAAGATAGGGGGCCGGCGCACTGCGGTGCGTCGGCCCCTTTTTTCATGTCGGCCGGTATCGCCGTCGGCCTCGCACGAAGGGATGTGTTCGGGAAGCATTACGGCCAGGCTTCGTTGTGGCTTCAGGCGAAAAAAATCGGCTGGGAAAGTCCATTTGTGCCGGATTTCCTCTAAAAACAAAGCATCCCCCCGTTCGCGCCGAAGCGGTTCACGCATTTGGCGAAATCCCAGAGGAAGTGATGCGCCACGCCATGGTAGTTCCGGATTCGGTGACGGTTCGATCCGCTCACCAATTCGTGGCAGTTCTCCGCGCGAAGCTTGAAGAAGATCAGGACGTCGATCTTGATCTGTCTTCACTGGCCGAAGTTGATCTTGCTTTCATCGAGATTATTTACTCTGCGCGCGGACAATGGGCGCGTGCGGGCCGCGATCTGCGGCTGACGCAGCCCGCCAGCGGCGCCGTAGCCGCCCTGCTCCAGCGCGCGGGCTTCCTGACGGACCTTACCCCCCCGGACATCGAATTCTGGTTCCACGGAGAACTGCCGCAATGACTGCCTCTATCCTCACCGTCGACGATTCCCCCAGCCTGCGCATGGCGATCCGCATCGCGCTGACCGGCGCGGGCTATGATGTCACCGAAGCCGGCGATGGCGTGGAAGGCCTTGCCGCAGCGGGCGCAAAGCGGTTCGACCTGATCATCACCGATCTCAACATGCCCAACATGGACGGACTGACGATGATCCGCGAACTGCGCAAGGCGCCCGAACAGGCCGGCGTACCGATCATCTTCCTCACCACCGAAAGCGACGATGCCATGAAGCAGCAGGCCAAGGCGGCCGGCGCCACCGGCTGGCTGGTGAAGCCCTTCGTGCCCGAACAGCTGATCAAGGTTTCGCGCAAGGTGCTGGGCCGGTGAGCACGCAGGACCCGGTCGCGGCGTTCCGCGTCGAGGCGGGCGAACTGCTGGACCTGATCGAGCACGGCTTGCTCGACCTTGACCACCGGCTGGACGACCGCGCGCTGATCGACGAAGTGTTCCGGGGGCTGCACACGCTCAAGGGATCCGGCGCGATGTTCGGCTTCGACGCGCTGGCCAATTTCACCCACCACTGCGAAACCGCGTTCGACCGCGTGCGCAAGGGGCTGGCCCCGGCGACGCAGGAACTGGTGGCGGTGATCCTCTCCGCGCGCGATCACATGCGCGCGCTGATCGAGGGCGACGGCACCGGGTTGGAAAGCACTGGTGCGGTGATACTGGAGCAGCTTCAGGCGGCGATCGACGCGGCGGGGGGCGAAGCATCCGCTCCTGCTGCTTCTGCCGCGCCGACGGCGCAACCGAAGCAGGTCGCGTGCGGCGGCTGGCGCCTGTTCTTCCGGCTTCCCGCCGACGCCATGGCGAATGGCACCAACCCGCTGATGCTGCTCGACGAGCTGCGCGAACTGGGTGAATGCAAGATCGTCGCGCGCACCGACACGGTGCCGCCACTGGCCGAACTGGTGCCGACCGAATGCCACATCGGCTGGGACGTCGAACTGCGCGGCGACATCTCGCGTGAGGATATCGACGACGTCTTCATCTTCGTGATGGACGACATGGAATTGACCGTGGAGCCGCTTAGTGACGAGGGCGCCGAGGCTGCGCCCGAAATCGCCGAGGAAATGCCTGTCGTGGAGGCGCCTGCCACCGCGCAGGACGGTCCAGCGAACCGTGCCGGCGCCAACCCGAGCGGCAACCCGAGCGCCAAGCCCGCTGGTGAAAGCGTGCGCGTTCCGGCCGAGCGGCTGGACGAGCTGATGGACCGCGTGGGCGAACTCGTGATCGTGCAGAGTCGCTTGTCGCAGCTTGCCAGCGGGCAGGGTTCGGCAGTCGGCAACGAGCTGGCGCTTCGCTCGATTTCCGAGGAAATCGAACGGCTTGCCGGTGAATTGCGCGATACCATGATGGTGCTGCGCATGGTGCCCGTTGCCAGCCTGTTCAGCCGCTTCCGCCGCCTGGTCCACGATCTTGCGCGCGAAACCGGCAAGACCATCGAGCTTTCGACCGAAGGCGAGACCACCGAAGTCGACAAGACCATGATCGAGCGTCTGGCCGATCCGATGGTCCACCTGATCCGCAATGCCTGCGATCACGGGCTGGAAACCCCCGAGGATCGCCTTGCCGCCGGCAAGCCGGCCGCCGGACAGGTTCGCCTTTCCGCCCATCAGGCGGGCGGCGAAGTGCTCATCACCATCCGCGACGATGGACGCGGTATCGACCGCGCCCGCGTACGCGCCAAGGCGGAAACGCAGGGGTTGATCCAGCCCGGCCAGCAGGTGTCCGATCACGATCTGCTGCAGATGATCTTCCACCCGGGCTTCTCCACGGCGGCGCAAGTGACCAACCTTTCGGGGCGCGGCGTCGGCATGGACGTGGTGAAGCGCACGATCGAGAGCCTGCGCGGCGCCATCGACATCACCTCGGCGCCCGGCGAGGGCTCCACCGTGGTGCTGCGCATTCCGCTGACGCTGGCGATCATCGACGGGCTGCTCGTCCGCGTGGGCGAGGGCCGCTACGTGATCCCGCTCGGCGCGGTGGAGGAATGCCTCGAACTCAGCCTTGAGGAAGACCTGCGCTCGCGCGGTCGCAGCTTCATCACCTTGCGCGACCGGCTGGTGCCGTTCCTGCGCCTGCGCGAGATCTTCGACACCGGCACGCGGCCCGATCCGCACCAGAAGATCGTCGTCATCGCCACCGGCACCGAGCGTGTCGGCCTGGTGGTGGACCAGATCATCGGCAGCCACCAGACGGTCATCAAATCCATGTCGCCGCTGCACCGCGACGTGGCGACTTTCGCGGGCGCCACGATCCTGGGCGACGGCGGCGTCGCCCTGATCCTCGACGTCGCGCAGCTCGTCATGCTCGGCCAGAACCAGGAGGAGCGGCTTCGCGCCGCCGGATAAGCACCCATGAGCGCACAACCAACCGCCACGCAGTGGGATGCCGAGGGCAATCTCGAAGTGCTGACCTTCAATTTGGGCGCTGAGACTTTCGCGCTGGAAGCCACGCTGGTCCGCGAAATCCTGGACCTTCTGCCGGAAACCCGCGTCCCCGGCGCGGCGCCGCTGCTGGGCAGTGTCGTCAACTTTCGCGGCAAGATCATCCCGATCGCCGACCTTCGGCTGGCCTTCGCCATGCCGGCGGCCGAAGCGACCGTCGACAGCCGCATCGTCGTGATCGAGACGCAAGTCGAGACGGATGCCGGGGGCGAAACGTTCCAGATCGGCATTCGCACCGACAAGGTTCACGAAGTGGCGACGCTGCAGCGCGCCGCCAGCGAGGAACCGCCCGCCGTCGGCATGCGCTGGCGCCGCGATTTCGTTCGCGAGCTGGTTCGCCGGCAGGACGGCGTGGTCGTCCTGCCCGATCTGGCCGCGATTTTCCACTCGCTGGTCGGCGGCACCGATGCCGCCAGCCAGCCGTCCACCGTCCATTGAGCCCAGCCGATCAACCGAGCCGATCGGCCGGGCCGAAAAACCGCGGAGCCACCATGCGCGCAACCATCAAGCTGAAGCTTTGGGGGACCTTCGGGCTCCTGCTGATCATCATGACGGCGACTATCGTGGTCGGCGTTTCCCGCCTCACCACGCTTAACGACGCTGTCGGCAACCTGGTGACAGGCCCCGCGCGGCAGCTCGACCGCGCCCGCGCCATCGACAGCGGCGTGAGCATGATGGTGCGCGCCGAGAAGAACCTGGTCCTCACCGAGGATGCGGTGGAGCGCCGCGAGCTGGAAACGCGCATCGCCACCACGCGAGACCGGGTCGACCAGGAAGTGGAACAGGGCAATACCGCCGCCTCGGGCGAGACGCGCAGCGCCTGGGCGCAGCTTCGCGAGCAGTGGACCGCGTTCAAGCCGGTGAACCAGCAGGTGAGCGACCTCAGCAGCCGCGACAAGGCTGCCGCCGCTGCGCTGACCATGGGCGAATCGCGCGATCGGGTCCAGGCCGTGACCAAGACCGTCGAAGGTCTGGTCCAGGTCGAGCAGCGGACGATGGCGAAGGCCGACGACGACACCGAAGTGACGTATGGCGCGGCCCGTTCGCTGATGATCGGTATGGGGCTTGCAGCCGTGCTGATCACTGTGATCGCCGCGGCCTATCTGGGACTGGTGATCTCGCGCGGACTGAAGGCGGCCGGCGATGCCATGCGCCAGGTTGCCGACGGTGACCTTACCCGCACCGCCGAAGTCAGGTCCAACGACGAGATCGGCGATCTGCTGGGCCATGTGAACACCATGATCGAACGCCTGCGCGGCGTGGTCGGTGATGCCACTGTGGCTGCCGAGAACGTGTCGGCGGGAAGCCAGGAGCTTTCGGCCAATTCCGAGCAGGTCTCGCAAGGCGCCACCGAACAGGCCGCCGCTGCCGAGCAGGCTTCGGCCTCGATGGAAGAGATGGCCGCCAACATCAAGCAGAACGCCGACAATGCCGCGCAGACCGAGAAGATCGCGCGCCAGTCCTCCAAGGATGCGGAAAGCAGCGGCGTTGCCGTGAACCGCGCGGTCGGCGCCATGCGCACGATTGCCGAGAAGATCGGCATCGTTCAGGAAATCGCCCGTCAGACCGACCTTCTGGCGCTTAACGCGGCCGTGGAAGCGGCGCGCGCCGGTGAGCATGGCCGCGGCTTTGCCGTGGTCGCATCCGAAGTGCGCAAGCTCGCCGAACGCAGCCAGCACGCGGCAGCGGAGATCGGCGCGGTTTCCACCGAGACCGTGCAGGCAGCGGCCGAGGCGGGCGAGATGCTTTCCAAGCTGGTGCCAGACATCCGCCGCACGGCCGAACTGGTCTCTGAAATCAGCGTCGCCTGCCGCGAACAGGATATCGGTGCCTCCCAGATCAACGAGGCGATCCAGCAGCTCGACCAGGTGACCCAGCAGAACGCCGGCGCTTCCGAGCAGATCTCGACGACTTCCGAGGAACTGGCCGCGCAGGCCGAGGAGCTTCAGGCTTCGATCGCTTACTTCCGCGTCTCCGATCACGCCAATCGCCGCAAGGCCGCGCCGGTGGCGGTCCGTCAGGCGGTCCAGGCGGCGGCCGTGCCGCGCAGGGCACCGGCCCGGCCGCCGCGCGCGCTTTCGGTGGCCGACCAGCAGGCCCGCGCCCGCGGCTTTGCGCTCGATCTCTCCACCGGCGGTCCCGACAGCGAGGACGAGGCGTTCAGCACTCACGCGGCCTGACGTCTCCTCCTGACTAACCTCACATTACCGACTTTCCCCCCAATCCGCCTTCCAGGATTCCCATTGCCATGCGCGCTACCATAAAGATGAAACTGGGCGTGACTTTCGCCATCATCCTGATCCTGCTTGCAGTCGTCGTCGGCGTCAGCCTGACGCGCCTCGGCACGCTCAACACCGCCATCACCGACCTCATCAGCGGCCCGGCCGCCCGCCTCGACCGCGCGCAGCAGGTCCAGGTCGTGTTCGGCACGCTGGCGCGCAATGAGCGCAACATGACGATGACGAACGATCCGGAGCTGGTGAAGGAATTCGACGACAAGGCCAGCCGCTCGATGACCGAATTCGATCGGCTGCTGGAAGAAGGCGAGGCGAATGCCCAGGCCGAAACCAAGCAGGCCTGGCGCGAAATGCGCACCTCGTACGAGACCTTCAAGCCGCTGGACGCGCGCATCAGGGCGATGGCCCGGGCCGGTCAGAACGACGAAGCCGCCGTGCTGGCGCTGGGCAGCGCCCGCGATTCCCTGGACCGCGTCACCAAGCTGACCGAGGACCTCGTCGCCCGCGCCCGTGAAGACATGGGTAAGGTCGATAAGGAAACCGACGCGCTCTATGCCTCGGCACGGGCCACGCTGCTGACCGTCGCCGCCGTCGCCTTCATCGGCGCGCTCGTGGGCGCGGTGTGGATCTCGCTGATCGTCTCGCGCGGTCTCGGCCGGGTCGGCACTGCGATCAATGCGGTGGCCATCGGCGACCTCGACAACGACGTGGAAGTGACCTCGAACGACGAGATCAAGGACCTTGTCGACACCGTCAACAAGATGACCGCGAACTTGCGCGTCAGCGCCGCCCTGGCCGACAAGATCGCTGATGGCGACCTGACCGTCAGCCACAAGCCCCTGTCGGAACAGGACAAGCTGGGCCATGCGCTCGTCCGCATGATCGAGCGCCTGCGCGGCGTGGTGGGCGATGCCACCGTGGCGGCCAACAATGTTGCCAGCGGCAGCCAGGAACTCTCCTCGACTTCCGAGCAGGTCTCGCAGGGCGCGACCGAGCAGGCCGCTGCGGCAGAGCAGGCCTCGGCCTCGATGGAAGAGATGTCGGCCAACATCAAGCAGAACGCCGAGAATGCCGCCCAGACCGAGAAGATCGCGCGCCAGTCGGCCCAGGACGCCGAAGCCAGCGGCATCGCAGTCGACCGTGCGGTAGGCGCCATGCGCACGATTGCCGAGAAGATCGGCATCGTGCAGGAAATCGCCCGCCAGACCGACCTGCTCGCGCTCAATGCGGCTGTCGAGGCGGCGCGCGCGGGCGAACATGGCCGCGGCTTCGCCGTCGTCGCTTCGGAAGTGCGCAAGCTGGCCGAACGCAGCCAAGGCGCGGCCGCCGAAATCGGTGCCGTTTCGTCCAATACCGTCGATGCCGCCACCGAGGCGGGCGAGATGCTCTCCAAGCTGGTGCCCGATATCCGCCGCACCGCCGAACTGATCTCGGAAATCAGTGCTGCCTGCCGCGAACAGGACATCGGCGCGGGCCAGATCAACCAGGCGATCCAGCAGCTCGACCAGGTCACCCAGCAGAACGCCGGAGCTTCGGAAGAGATTTCCGCAACATCGGAAGAACTGGCGGCTCAGGCCGAGGAACTTCAGGCCTCGATCGCCTACTTCCGCGTCGACGATGCCGGCAAGGCGCCCCGTGCCGCCGCCCCGGCCCGCAAGCCAAGCTCGATCTCCGCATCGATCAAGACGGCGGTGAAGGCGCCCGCGAAGCGCCCTGCGGCCGCCAATGGCCAGGCCCGCACCAACGGCTTCGCGCTCGACCTCGCGATGGGCGGGCCGGACGATCACGACGACGCCTTCGGGATGCACGCGGCATGAGCGACGTCCAGGAGATCCAGGCCGTTACCTTCGGCCTGGGAGCGGAGATCTTCGCGGTGCCGGTGACACTGGTCCGCGAGATCCTGGACTACCGCGAAACCTTCCGCATTCCGGGCGGGCCGGACTATCTGCTCGGCCTCACCGACATGCGCGGCGAAGGCGTGACCACGATCGATTTCCGCCTGCGGCTGGGCCTGCCGCAGACGGAACCGACGCCGGCGACGCGCATCCTGGTGGTGGACATTCCGCTGGAGGACCGCGTGCTGGTGCTGGGGCTGGTGGTGGACCGGGTGATCGAGGTCACCAGCTTCCGGGCGGACCAGATGGGCGGCGCGCCCGATGTCGGCGTGCGCTGGCCGTCCGAATATATCGGCGGGGTGGTGAAGCGCGAGGAGGGCTTCACCGTGCTGGTGGACATGCCGCGCATCTTCTCGGCCGAGGAAGCCTCGCGCCTGTCGTTCGCTGCCTGACGTCCTTCGCTGCCTGACCCTCAATTCGAATTCTGGAGCCGCGCAGATGACCGCAACCGCGCAAACGACAGCCTTGGCCAATCGCACTTCGTCCAGTGCCCTCGCCGCAGGGCACCATGGCAGCGACCCGATGAGCAAGCGCAATTTCGCGCGGCTGGCGGCCTACATCTACGAATATTCCGGCATCAAGATGCCCGAGAGCAAGAAGACCATGCTCGAAGGCCGCCTGCGCCGCCGCCAGCGGGCAAGCGGGTCGCGCACGCTGGACGACTACTGCGACTACATCTTCGCCGGTGAAAACCTGGCGCAGGAAGGGCTCTCGCTGATCAATGCGGTCACCACCAACAAGACCGACTTCTTCCGCGAGCCCGGCCATTTCGACTACCTGAGCAAGGTCATCCTGCCGGAGATGACCGCGCGCGGCGTGCGCACGATCCGGGCGTGGAGCGCGGCCTGCTCGACCGGGCCGGAACCCTATACCCTGGCCATGGTGCTGGACGATCATGCCGAGACCCAGGGCGGGCCGGACTACGGCATCCTGGCCACCGATCTCGATACCGACGTGCTCGAAACCGCGCGCGCCGGCATCTATCCGGCGGAACTCGTCGATCCGGTGCCGGACGCCCTTCAGCGCAAATATGTGATGTTCCCGCGCGATCCGGCGCGGAACGACGTGCGCATGGTGCCCGCACTGCGCAGCGCGATCGGCTTCGCCCGGCTCAACCTGATGGACGATCGCTACCCGGTGGGCGAGCCCATGCATTTGGTGTTCTGCCGCAACGTGCTGATCTATTTCGACAAGCCGACGCAGCGCAAGGTCGTGTCCCAACTGGTCGATTGCCTGAAGCCGGGCGGCCATTTGTTCCTGGGCCATTCGGAATCGATCACCGGGCACGACCTGCCGCTGACGCAGGTGGCCAATACCGTGTTCCGGAAGGGCTGAGGCAATGGTCACAGGCAAGAAGATCCGCGTTCTCGTCATCGACGATTCCGCCAGCGTGCGTCAGACGATGACCGCGATCCTCCAGGAAGATCCGGAGATCGAGGTGATCGGCTCCGCCCCCGATCCCTTCAGCGCCGCGCGGCGCATCCAGGAGGAAGTGCCCGACGTCATCACGCTGGACGTGGAAATGCCGCGCATGGACGGCATCACTTTCCTGCGCAAGCTGATGTCGCAGTGCCCGGTGCCGGTGGTCATGTGCTCCTCGCTGACCGAAGAAGGCTCCGAAACGCTGCTCCAGGCGATGGAAGCGGGCGCCGTGGACGTGATCCTGAAGCCGCGCATCGGCGTGGCGGACCATCTGGCCGAGCACAACCTCCAGATCCGCGACGTGGTGAAGGGCGCCTCCCGCGCTCGCGTTCGCGGCCGGCCCGCGGTGCGCGAGGCGAAGCCCGAAGCGCCGCAGAAGAAGCTGACCGCCGATGCCGTGCTGCCGCCGCCGAGCGGCCGGGCGATGAGCCGCACCACCGAGATGGTGGTCTGCCTGGGCGCTTCCACCGGCGGCACCGAGGCGCTGCGCGAAGTGCTGGAGGCGCTCCCCGCCAATGCACCGGGTGTCGTCGTGGTCCAGCATATGCCGGAGAACTTCACCCGCGCTTTCGCCAAGCGGCTGAACGGCCTCTGCGAAATGGACGTGAAGGAAGCCGTGGACGGCGATCCCGTGCTGCGCGGCCATGTGCTGATCGCGCCGGGCGGCAAGCACCTGATGCTGGAGCGGCAGGGCGCGCGCTATCACGTCGCGGTCAAGGACGGTCCGCTGGTCTCCCGCCATCGCCCTTCGGTGGACGTGCTGTTCCGCTCCGCCGCGCGCTCGGCCGGATCGAACGCGGTGGGCGTCATCATGACCGGCATGGGCGACGACGGCGCGCGGGGCCTGCTGGAAATGAAACAGGCCGGCGCCCGCACATTCGCGCAGGACGAGGCGACCTCGATCGTGTTCGGCATGCCCAAGGAAGCCATCGCGCGCGGCGCGGCGGACCGGGTGGTGCCGCTTGGCGCCATCGCCCGCGAACTGCTTGCGGCAACCAACCGATGATGACGATGGAAGAACATGGCTGGCCGATGATCGATAGCGCTTATTTCCCCGAACCGGCTCTGGACGAACCGGCCGAGGCCGATCTCCAAAGGGGCGTGAACCCTGTCGTTCTCTCGCCCAATGGCCCGGTTGCCCCCGTCGTTTCCGGTGCTTCGCTTGGCGAACTGGCCGAGGCCATTGCCAGGATCGCGGGCGGCCTCGATGCGCGCTTCGTGGCGGCGGGCACGGCGCTTGCCCGTGCCTACGAGATCGTCGAAGGCCTGATCGGCGCGCTCGAAAGCGTGACCAATGCCTTCGAGCGCGATGCCGCCGATGCCGCCGTGGGCAATATGCGCGGCACGGCCGACCGGCTGACGCGCCTGCCCGCGATCCAGGCCGCGCGGAAGGAGGCGCTGGTGTCGATCGAGCGCGCCAGCGCGGCGCTGGCCAACCAGATCGATCAGGTCAACCGCACCCTCAGTTTCCTGCGCATCTGCGGCCTCAACATCAAGGTCGCGGCGGCGGGAGCGGGAGACTTCTCCGGGTTCGCCGATACCATGTTCGTCAAGCTGGACCTCGGCGAAACCGAGATGGAGGGTCTTTCGAAGGAGATCGGCTGGCTGTCGGAAGCGGTGCCGGCGATGTTCGAGGTTGAACGCCAGCTGGCCGGCGAATGCGCGCTGGTGATACCGCATATCCCCCGCAAGCTGTCCGCCGATGCCGTCGCTCTCCAGCAGCATCAGCTGGAGCTGGCGGAACGCGCCTTGCGGATCGCGGAAGTGGCCCGCCATATCCGCGCGCAAGTCGGCACGGCCCTGGGCGCGTTGCAGGTAGGCGACAGCACGCGGCAGAGGCTGGAGCATCTGGCCGACGGGCTCCACGATGTGAGTGCCTTCATGGCCGCGCCGGGCGCGCTTTCCGCAGAGGTCGCCGGAACGGTGGCGGATCATGCCCTGGCCCTGCTTTCGGCGCAGACGCTCGATACACTGGACACGTTCCAGCGGGAATCGCGCCTGCTCGCCACCAGCCTGCGCGGAATCGGACCGAGCGCGGCCAGCCTGCTCGAACTGCGCGAAACCGATGAGGGGGTGGGCGACGGTGCAGGTGGGGGTGAGGGCGTGTTCCTTCACCGGCTCGAACGCAGCGTGGCCGAAGTGGCGACTGTCACCGAGCGCTTGCGCGAGGCCGATGCCCGCTCCAGCCGCCTGAGCAGCCTGGCCTCGACGACGGCGGAAAACCTCGCGCAGCGATTGGCAACCGTCCACCGCATCACCGGCGAAGTCCAGCAGATGGCCTGGAACACGGACTTGCGCTGCTACCGCATGGGCGAGGAAGGGCGGGGCCTTGCCGTGATCGCTTCCGAGATCCGCGGCTTCGCGGCCACGCTCGCGACGATCGCCCTGGGCATCGCGCAGTCCTTCGACGGGCTGACCGCCGCGGCCGGCGTCATTCGTGGTTCCGAGGAGGATGCGCCGGTCGACGCCGGGGCGGCACTGGCGGAATCGCTGGATTGCATCCGCGATGGCGGAGAGCGCATGCGCTCCGGCCTCTCGGAACTCGATGAGGGTGCGGTTTCCGTGACCGCCATCCTGGAGGAAACCACCGGCAGGATCGATTGCGAGGCCGAGGTCGGCGGTCCGCTCGCGGCTATTGCAGAGCGGCTTGCTCTGCTCGGCCGGGAGGCGGCCGACATGCCAGAGGACGGTGCGGAAGCGCTCGGCCAGCTGCTGGGCGCGATCGGATCGCGCTATACGATGGCCCGTGAGCGCGAAATACACCGCGCCTTCCAGCCGGGCGGCGTGGCGGATACGGCCCCTGCCGCCGATCCGTTCGACCTCGCCCTCGATGACGACGATTTCGACGACGGTCTGTTCTAGGAACTGCCGATCCCGGAGCTGGCCGCTGCCGGGGCACGGGTCGCGGAGGCGCCGTGGCGGTAGCCAGGCTGCGCGGGTTCGCCGAAGGCCGCGAGGATGCGCTGCTGGCGCGCGGCCAGGCTGTCGCGATAGGCGGGGTGCGTGACGATATAGGCCTCGTCGTTCTGCACGGCTTTCACCACGGCGCGGCCAAGCCAGAGCGGATCCATCATGTTGGCCTCGATCATCGCGGCGCGTTCGGGATCGTCGGCGGCGCTGGCGGCCGCATCGTGCTGCGCCATCCGGCTGCGCGTGAGGCCGGGGAACAGGGTGGAGACCCCAACGCCGGCCGGCGCCAGTTCCTCGCGCAGCGCGTCCGACAGCCCCAGTACGGCGAACTTGCTGGCCGAATAGGCCGCGAAACTGCCGAATGGCGTGAGGCCGTTCATCGACGAGGTATTGACGATATGCCCCGCGCGCCGGGCCACCATTTCCGGCGCAAAGGTCCTGATGCCATGGAAGACCCCGGCGACGTTGATCGCCATGACATTCTCGAAGGCCTCCGGGGTCACCTCCAGCAGCGGGCCGAAGCCCGTGGAGATGCCGGCGTTGTTGCAGAGTACGTCGACCTCCCCGAAGCGCTTTGCCACGGCCTCCTTGGCCCTTTGCCAGCTATCGGGATGGCGGACGTCCAGCTTCACGATCAGGACTTCGGTGCCCGGTGGCAGCGTTTCCGCTTCTTCCTGCGCGAAGTCCGGGCTCAGGTCGGCCAGCACGATACGGGCGCCGCGTTCGGCGAAGGCCCGGGCCATTCCGCCGCCGATGCCGCCACCGCCGCCGGTGATGAAGATCGTCTTGCCGCTCAGTTCGAACATGATGAAATTCCCTGATCCGCCGTGGAGCGATCGATCCGCATCCGGTCTCGCCAGACGGCACTTTTCACTTCGTCCGGTCCCTGGATCTCCACCGCCAGGGCGACATGGCCGAGCGACAGCATCAGGTCCATCAACCGCCGCCCGGCGGGGGGCAGGGTGGCGAGGTCCCGGTCGTCGAGCCAGGTGAGCGCGGCCTCCAGCAGCGGGCTTGCCGCCTCGAAGAAGGCTTCGCGGGCCTCCGGGCTCGATGCCGTGCGCTGCGCCGCGCGCCTCGCGGTGCCGGACAAACCCCATTGCGCAACGAACGGCTCCAGCGCGGAGAAGCCGCCGGGCAGGGTTGACGCCTGGTTCATGGCCTCTCTCCCAGCGCACGGGCATGGGCCTGGACCCGGGAGTCCACTTCATTGAAGAGATGGCGGCAGAGCGCTTCCATGCTCTGGAAATGGATATGGTCCAGCGCACCGCTGGCCAGGCCCTTCTGCCCGCGTTCGATCATCGCGATGTCCTCGCAGTGGATGTCGCGCAATTGCGCCAGGGCATATTCGCGGGCGAAGCGGGTGCTGGCGTTCCCGTCCTCGCCCACCCAGTAGAGCCGCACGACGCCGCGGGAGCGGTCGGCCGAGATCGGGTAGACCGTGTGCGAGAAGGGCTGCGTGGGCGTGCCGATGACGAAGAGGTTGGGGAAGAACGCCAGGTAGTCGCGACCGAAGGGCAGGTCGAGCAAGCCCTGTTCGGCCACGGCGGGAAGGCCCCGCATCGCGGCGGCGCGCTGGAAGGGCTTGAGATCCGGCGCGGGGTTGGACCAGATACGCTGGGTGCGGTGCGGACCGTCGAACCCCAGGCTGGCCGGATATCCGAAGGGATTGTCGCCGCCGATCCCGGCGCCGCCGGAGCGGGGGTGGATGAACCGCAAGTGGTAGTTTTCCTGGAAGTTGTCGTACGTCAGCTTCCAGTTGGCGTCGATCTCGTAGGAGTATTGGCTGAAGGTCGTGGCCCGCGCCGCCGGCATCTGCTCCAGCCGTTCGGCATAGGCGCCGAGCCATATGCGCAGGGGCGGTGCATCCGGGTCGAAATTGACGAAGAGCATGCCGCCGCATTCCTGAAGCGCGACGCGGGGAAGCGCGCAGGCGGGCTTGTCGAGATGGAAAGCCTCGAAGTCCGGCGCGGACAGCAGCGCACCGTCAGCTCCGTAAGTCCACATATGGTAGGGGCAGGTGAATTTTGACTGGCGGCCCGACGCCTCCTCCACCAGCTGCGTCCCGCGGTGCGTGCAGACATTGTGGAAAGCCCGCAGCACGCCGTCCTTGCCGCGCGCGATCAGGAGGGAGGCTTTCGCAAATTCCAGATCGCGGCGCACGAAGCAGCCCGGTTCCGGCAATTCGCAGACATGCGCCACATGGATCCAGCTTTTGAGGAACACCGCCTGGCGTTCCAGCTCGAAGTAAGCGGGATCGTGATAGGCCCGCGCCGGGATCGGCCCGGTGCCCAGCCATGCCAGTTCATCGGGCGGGATGCGCTGAAAACTCGAAGCGGCGTCAGGCACGGAACGATCCTCTCGTTGCGGATGATCGCGGGTGTACCGGGGGCATTTTATATTTCCAACACACCTGTTGTAAAAATGGCCGATCGCGGTCCGATGATCGTCATGGCGAAGTTCTTTCCGGCGCCTGGGTCATCGTCACGGGATCAGGGGCGCGGGTAGTGCCGCCCGGGCGCGCTGGGGCGAAAGCCGGTCGGACCCGCAGCAAAAGCGGGCTTTCCGGGCGATGCGTCTTGAGAGTCGTTCGCGGGGAACAAGCGCGCCTGCGCAACCATTGCAACGCCAACAATCCCCTAGCGAGGAAACGACCATGACGAAGACCACCCAGGACCGCAGCGCCTTTCTGACCGACGTGGAAACCCTGCGGGCCCGTGCCCGCAAGTCGCTGGACGACGGGGCGGTGATGCCCAGCTATCAGGGCGATGTCGAAAAGACGATCGAGCTGCTGCAGACGGTGGTGGCAACGGAACTCGTCTGCGTCCTGCGCTACCAGATGCACGCCATCGCGGCCGACGGCATCACCTCGAAGAGCGTCGCGGCCGAGTTCGAGGAACACGCCAGGAGCGAGCACGACCACATGCTGATGGCGGCAAACCGCATCGATCAGCTGGGCGGCGAGCCGAACCTGAACCCAGAGGGCCTCGCGTCGCGCTCGGCGACGGAATATGGCGACGGCGGAAACCTCGTGGAGATGATCAAGCAGAACCTGATCGCGGAACGGCTGGTGATCGAGCACTATCAGGAGCTGATCCGCTATTTCGGCGACAAGGATCCCACGACGCGCATCATGCTGGAGCACATCCTGGCCGACGAAGAAGATCACGCGGCCGACATGCACGACCTGCTCGTGGCGCACGAAGGCCAGCCTTTCCTGAAGGGCTGACACCGCGCCGGATCCGGGCTGTCACGGCCGGGGTAGGCGCGGGGGCGTCGCCCGGCCGGCGCTATTTGCCCGCGGTCTCTTTCGCGGGCAGCAACCGGGTCCAGCGCGCGTCCAGCGCGGCCTGAGCGCCCCGCGCGCTCACCCGCGAGACCAGCGACACGCCGCGCAAGGTGATGCTGTGCCCGCCCAGCCAGTGGCCGGAGATGCTGTACCCCACATCGTAGATCGCCACGTCCTCGTGCGCGGTGCCGTCCACCAGGAAGCGGGTGGTGATGGCCACGGGCAGCCGTTCGTCGCCTCGGCTGTCATCGGGCAGGCGGGCTTCGTTGCGGGCTTTCTTCAGTGCCCGCTCGAACCAGGAAGCCTCGATCCGGGGCTCTCCCGTGGTTTCGGCAGGCGAGATGCCGAGCGGTGAGGGGAAGGCGAGGCGCTGGCTCTGGACGGACTGGTCGGCAGAGGCGGGCCTGAGCGCGATCTGATCGCCGCCGGAGCCTGAAGACACGAGCACGAGCGTCGCCGCCTGCGTCGACGCGCGGCGGGCATCGGCGCTTTTGGACGCCTCGGTTTCGCTGCGCTGGCTCCAGCTGTTCCATAGAGTCAGGCCGGAAATGGTGACGGCGATCACTGTCAGCACTTCGCCCAGAGTTATCCAGCGGCGCCGGATCGCGGCGGCCTCGTTGGCACGGGCTTCGGCTGCGGCGCTAGCCTTGGGGTCGGGTGTGGAATCGGAATCCGGGGCGCTGTCGTTCACGGCGGCGATTCCATCATCCGCGGCCATCGCCGTCAAGCGCAAGCTGGCTACCAGGTGCCGCCGCCCAGCGCACCCTGGCGATATTCCGCGATCCGGCGCAAGGTTGCGGGGGAAGTCGTGGCCGGCAGGCCGTCCAGCGCGAACCAGCCTGCCTGGGCGATCTCGGCCGTATCGTTGCGCTTCAGGCCGTCCGCGCCACCGTGCGGAATACGGGCGACATAGATGACGATGTGGTCGTCCTTGCCCTCGCCCCGGCTGTGGTAGACGCCCAGAATGCGTTCGATCGCGGGGCGGGAGATCGCCACTTCCTCTTCGAGTTCGCGCAGCAAGGCCGCCTCCACGCTCTCTCCCTTCTTCACCCCGCCGCCCGGCAGGTACCACTGGTCTCTATAAGTGTGCCGCACCAAGGCGACACGGTCGTCCCGGTCCAGCAGGACGGCGCGGACGCCGATGGTCCGGGGCCTGGCCACTTTCCAGACGATCCGCGCCGCCTTGCCGAGAAGCCGATGATGCAGCGCCATGAAAACTCCCAGGAGGCGGTGTCCGGCCGCATGTCGAAAGTGGACCAGCGCCGCCCGCCCGGCAAGCGGGATTGCCGCATTCCGGCCGTCCCACTCGATTGCAAGGTCGCCAATTCGCCCCAAGCCGACTATCGCGCCCGATCGTTCGGTGAAAGGATGATGGGCGAACATGGCAGGATACGAACCGCCCCGCATGGATCTGCGCCTCTTGCGGCAATTCGTGGCCGTTGCGGAGGAGCTGCATTTCACGCGGGCGGCCACCCGGCTCGGCATGTCGCAGCCGCCGCTGACGGCAGCGATCCGGCGGTTGGAGGAGGAAGTCGGCGCCACGCTCATCGAGCGCGGCCGCAAGACCGTGCGACTGACGCCTGCGGGGCTGGTCATGCTGGAGCAGGCCAGGCGGCTGATGCGGGCGGCGGAAGAAGCGCTGGCGCTCACGCGCGACACGGCGGAAGGCAAGCGCGGCAAAGTACGGCTCGGCTACGTCGGCAGCGCCATGTACGGACGTTTGCCCGCCGCCCTGCGCGCCTTTCGCAGGGCCTGCCCCGATCTGCGGGTGGACCTGCATGAGATGACCACGGTCGCCCAGGTTCGCGCGCTGAGAGAGGGCACGCTCGATCTGGGGATCGTGGTTCCGCCGCTGTTCGACCTTGCCGGACTGCGCACGGCCTCTTTCGACGAGGACAGGCTGGCGATCGCCCTGCCGGTCGGTCATCCGCTGGCAGGCGGCGACGCCGTCAGTGTCTCCCGTCTCGTCCACGAGCCCTTCGTATGCTGGCCGCGAAGCGAAGGGCCGGGCTTCCATGACCAGGTCGTGAACTTGTGCGGCGAGCAGGGCTTCGCGCCCCAAGTGGAGCAGGAGGCGCACAGCATGCATGCCGTGCTTTCGCTGGTCGCGGTGGAGGCGGGCGTGGCGATCGTGCCGGCCAGCATGCGGCAGGTGCGCGCCGCCGAAATCGCCTATTTCCCGATTGCCGGGGACACCGCGCGCTTCGATCTTCTGCTCTGCCGTCCCGAAGGCAGCGTCCCGGCAGCGACCTCCCGACTGGAGGCCGCGCTGCTTCGATAGCCTGCGCCTATCACGGCGGCCTGTCATCGATATTGGACCGGGCCGTGCCTGCCCGCCATTTCGGCCGCGAACGAGGACAGGCATGATCGATTTTTCCGGACGAGTAGCTTTGGTGACCGGCGCCGGACGCGGGCTGGGCCTTGCTTATGCAAAAGGCCTGGCCGCGCGCGGAGCGACCGTCATCCTGCAGGACAGCGGCACGCTGGCGGATGGTTCGGGCCGGGATCCTTCAGTGGCGGAGGCTGCGGCGCGGGCGCTGCGGGAAGCCGGCGCAACGGTCTTCGCCGCGCCGGGCGACACGGCGAGCCGCGCGGCCTGCCATGATCTGGTGGCCGAAGCGATAGGTGTCCACGGCCGGCTGGATATCCTCATCCACAACGCGGGGTGGGTGGGCTACCAGCCGATCGAGGAACTGGAGTCCGATTTCCACGCGCGGATGATGCAGGTCGGCGTCGATGCGCCATTGTGGCTGGTGCAGGCGGCCTGGCCGGCCATGCGCGAAGCGGCGTTCGGGCGCATCCTGCTCACCACGTCCGATCGGGCGATCTACCCGCAATATGCGCAGGCGGGCCTGGCCTCTTATGGCGCGGCCAAGATGGCGGCGATCGGTATCGCCAATATGCTTGCCCACGAAGGCCGGCCTTACGGCATTACCGCCAATGTGATCTCGCCCGTGGCCAAGACCCGCATGTGGGGCATCGAAGGCGAGCCGGACGACCTGCGGCCCGACGCCGTCGCGCCCGGTGCGCTCTATCTCGTGGCGCCCGATTGCACCGCCAGCGGATGGGTCCTACGCGCCGCGAACGGTCAATTTACCGCGACGCAGGCCCGCGAGGCGGCAGGCGTGACCTATCCCCGCGACCTGAACGCGCTCACCGCCGCGACGCCGGAGGATCTGGCCGCGGCATGGCCGCGGATCGCGGCCGCATGGCCGGAAGCCCGTGCCGATACGCGCGGGCCTCTGGCGGCCAGCCCCTTGCAGGCTTCCTGATTTAGGTCCAACGGACCGTGTTTCCCCCATTAAGCTCTTGAGGAGAATGGAAATTCAGAAGGTAATTCAAGTGATCGTCGTCGTGGTGGTCGCGTTTACGGTCATGTTCGGCGGACGCTGGTACATGTATGTCGCCCAGGCCGAGAGCCCCTATGACGAAGTGGGCATCGCTCTCAACGGCTATATGCCGGGCCCGCTGCGGACCTGGGGTTGCCACAAGCTGAAGGCCCGTTTCGAAAACCAATTGCCGCCCTATGGCTGCGGCGGTGCGGACGGTCGCACCTGGATTTGACGCAGGCCGGGCAGGGCGACGATCCGCGTCGACCTGCCCGCCGGGGCGCCCCGCCTGGATGGAAAGCGGGGCCTCGATGGAAAACCGACCGACCGACCGGCTTCCGCTCGGATCGGCCCCACGGTGGAATTTGAAATGATACAGACTCGATTTGCGGCAACGCTGATGATCGCCGGACTTGCGGGCCTTCCGGCGCAGGCAGACGCGGCGCGTTCCCCGCTGCTCGCGCAGCCCGAGCAGGCACAAGTGCAGGCGCTCGAAAAGGCGCTGGCCTCGGCGCCTCCGGCCTTGAAGGCGGACGTGGCCGCAGCGCTGCCCACCCTGCGCCCCTACATCGCCACCCTCATGTGCGTGCAGGACGACAGGGCCACGCAAGGACTGGTCGAGAAATTCGTCGGATCGCGCGGGACCGCCATGTTCAATGGCTGGGCCGGCGCGATGTCCCCGGCCAAGCGCATGCGCCACCACGACATGTCGGGATGCGTCACGGTCACCCGCATCCAGAACTGGAAGCGCGTCGCCGCCAACGAGTTCAGGTTCGACATCCTGTTCACGGCGGAAGACAGCGGCGAGAGCTATCTCTGGAACAATGTGGTGCACAAGGAACCCGACGGAACCTGGCTGATCGCCTGATCTTCCGGCAGGTCGGCGGGGCCGGACAGTGCGTCCACGGGGGCGCTATCGCTCTTCGCGCAGACCGGCCCCGCGCCCGAGGGGGAGAGCGGGGAGGATGACGATGGCGGCGATCATCGGCACTGCCAGGGCGATGCAATAGGCCGCGCGGCTCCAGCCGGCGGCCATCAGCATGCCGGCCAGATAGGGCCCGGCCACCGCGCCGATCCGCCCGCCACCCAGGCCGATCCCCGTCCCCGTGGCCCGCATCTCGGGCGGGAACACTTGCGGCAGGATCGTATAGAGGCAGGTGATCGCGGTGTTGAGGAAGAAGCCGGTGATGAAGGCCGCCGCGATCAGGGCGACGGCGCGCGGCGGCGCCAGTCCATAGGCGGTGAGAGCCAGCCCCATGCCCACGAATACCGCTGCGGACAAGTTGCGAAGGCCGAAGCGGTTCGCCAGCAATCCGAACAGAAGGCAGCCGATGGCGCCCGCGACGTTCATCATCATGGAGGCGTAGATACCGATACTGTCGCTGAAGCCCAGTTCCGAGAGTATCTTCGGCGTCCAACTGATCGCGAAGTAGACCGTTGCCATCACGCACATGTTGAGCAGCATGACCAGGACAGTGGCGGCGAGCATCGGGCCGCGGAAAAGATCGGCAAAGCCGGGGCGGTTCTCGGCCGTCCGGGCCGCGAGCGGCGGCAGCCTGTCGAGCGGCGCGCGGCCGAGTTTGCGCTGGACCCGGTTGATCTTGTCCAGCGCGCCTGCCGGGCGGCGCGCCGAAAGGAACTGGATGGACTCGGGCAGCAGCCAGAGCACCAGGGGGACGAGCAGGGCAGCCGCCGCCGCGCCGAGCAGGTAGATCGATCTCCACCCGAAAGCCCCGATCAGCGGCACGGCGGCCAGCGCGCCGACAGTCGCGCCGACGGGATATCCCAGCGCCATGCAGGAGATCGCAAGGCTGCGACGGCGCGGAGACGCATATTCCGCCACGACCGTGTTGATGCTCGCCAGGATGCCGCCGATGCCGAGGCCGGTCAGCACGCGGGTCGCCGCCAGTTGGCTGAGATTGCCGGCAAAGGCCGAGGCGAACATGCCGGCGGCCAGCAGGACCAGGCAGAACAGGATCGCCGGCCGCCGCCCCAGCTTGTCGCCGAGCGGAGAGATGGTGAACGCGCCGATGCCCATTCCCGCCAGTCCGGCGCTGAACAGCCCTCCCACCTGGGTCGGTGCGAGGCCCCATTCGCGCGATATGGCCGGCGCGGTGAAGGCCACTGCCAGCACGTCGAAGCCGTCGAGCGCATTGATCAATACGCAGACGCCGATAGCGGCGATCTGGAAGACGGACATCGTCTCCCGATCGTCCGTCCCGATGGTGGGCGGCCCTGCCGCCGTGACACTTGCCATGGTCATCCTCTCCAGTCAGCATCCGCTGAAGCGGTGCTTTGGGGGGATGCTAGGCATGCTGCCTGCGAACGCCCGTATCGCATTCATGCTGGGAGCTATGCCGCTCCTGTTATAGCGGCGCGGTGGCTAGAGGGAACGCCGAAGCGTTTCGCCCATGGCCATGCTGCTTTCCTGCGTGGTCGCGTGTTCGCGAAACAGCATTTCGGCGCGCAGGGCGTCGCCCGCACGCAGCGCATTGACGATCGCGTGATGCTGGCGCTGGGCATAGCGCATGAGGTCCATGATTTCGGCGTCCTCCAGTTCTTCGAAGGCGATGACCGCCGGCGATGTGAAGGGCACGACGTTGCAGCGGGCGATGAGGTCCCGCAGCAGGAGATCGTCGGCGCCTTCCACGACAGCGGTGTGAAAGCGCTCGTTGAGTTCGCCGTATCGCTCTTCCAGTACTTCCGACAGTGTCCCGGCCTGCAGCAGTTCGTCCACTTCGGCGATCAGCGGGGCCAGCGCATCGGCAATCGCCTTGCCTCGCCCGGCCAGCACGATGCTGCGCGCCGCATAGCCTTCCAGCATGGCGCGGAGATGCAGGGCCTGGAGGCTTTCGGCGCGCGTGAACGAACGAACCGCATAGCCGCGCACCCCCGCCTGGACCAGCAGGCCTTCCAGCGCCAGCGCCGGAAGCGCCTGGCGTATCGGCGTGCGGGACATCGCAAGCCGCTCCGCCAGCTCGACCTCGCGCAGCCGCTCGCCCGGCTTCAAGGTGCCGCGCAGGATCATTTCGCGCAGCCGGGTCAGCGCCGAAGACTTGGCACGAAGGGTGGTGGCGTCATCCGGAAGAGAGGTCATGGCGGTGAACCTACACACCTGCTGCGGACCCGCCAAGTTCCGTGGATCCAAAAATGGGATCCAAACTCGCTATAAATCGACAATTATCGAAAGGTATTGACGTACTTTGGATCCAAAGTGATTATCCAGGCATCGAATCGCGGCTGAGATCGCAATCGGTTCCACAGGAACGGGCTAACAAGGAGAGGCCGGTGCACGGGCAATTGATCGACATGGTGGTGGCAGGCGTGCGCCAGCTCACGCCGCGCATCCGGGAGTACGTCCTGGCTTCGGCAGACGGTTCTCCGCTGCCTCGCGGGGCGCCGGGTGCGCATGTGGAACTGCACACGCATTCCGATCTCAGCGGGCCGATCGTGCGGCACTATTCGCTTGTCGGCGGGCAGGGGCTCGCGGACGATCGGGCCGATCATTACCGGATCGCCGTCCAGCGCGAGGATCGCCAGCGTGGGTCGGCGCATATCCACGATACTTTCGCCCCGGGAACGCGGCTCAAGGTCTCACGGCCCAAGAACAACTTCCCGCTCGACTTGCGCGACCGGCGCAGTCTTCTGATCGCCGGCGGCATCGGCATCACGCCCATCTACGCGATGCTGCGAAGCGTGGTGCGGCGAGGGCGGCCCTTCGCATTCGTCTATGCCGGCCGCACGCAGGACCAGCTTGCCTATGCCGCCGAAGCGATGGAACTGGCAGGTGCCGCGGGCAGGCTGCACGTCAGCGGCGATCCTGCGACCGACCACCTCGATATGGCCGCACTGCTCGCCGCCCAGAGCGACGACACCACGGTCTACGTCTGCGGTCCCCTGCTGATGATCGAGGCCGTCCACGCCGCCGCGCGGACCCTGGGCTGGCCCGATGCGCGCGTGCGTTCGGAGCGGTTCACCGCCGGTCCCGCTCCCGACGATGCGCCTTTCGCCGTCGAACTGCGGCGCACCGGCCGCACTGTCGAGGTCGGCCGCGATACCAGCATCCTCGACGCCCTGACCGCCTCCGGCGTCGATGTCCTCTCGGATTGCCGCCGCGGGGAATGCGGATTGTGCCCGCTCCCCGTCCTGGAAGGGGGAGAGCGGATCAGCCACCGCGACAGCTATCTTTCCGACGAGGAACGCGCCGCCGGGGACACGCTGTGCATCTGTGTGTCGCGCCTGCCGGGCGGCACCCTCGTACTCGACGCCTGACCGGAGTCCCAACATGAACCAGATGACCGCTATTCCCGCCGCCTCTCCGCTGGAAATGGGCCGCTTTGCCGACCAGAACACGCCGCTCGTGCGCAATTGCTGGTATGTCGCCGGCTTCGCGGACGAGATCAGCCGCGACATCATCAGTCGCAGGCTGCTGGGCGTGGACGTCGCGCTTTACCGGACCTTGGCGGGAGAGCCGGTGGCGGTGCGCAACCGCTGCCCGCACCGTTCCTTCCCGCTCGCCAAGGGGCGGCTGGAGGGCGACGTGCTCGTCTGCGGCTATCACGGCATGCAGTTCGATCCTTCGGGGCGCTGCCTGGCCATGCCCTCGATGCCGATCGTGCCGACCAATGCCAATGTCGCCGCTTTCCCCACCGCGGAGCGCGGCCCGCTGGTGTGGATCTGGATGGGCGACCCCGACCATGCGGACGAGGCGCTGATCCCGGATACGTCCTGGCTGGCAAGTCCCGAGTGGAAAAGCGTGCGCGGGGCCTATCACATCCAGTCGGACTATGTGGCGATGCACGAGAACCTGCTCGACCAGACGCATTTTCCGTTCCTTCATCCCGGCACCGTGGGCACGCCGGAGTTCGCGCGGTCCAAGCTGGACGTGCGGCTGGAGGGCGATGTCGTCGTCATCTACCGCGCGCTCAGGGACGCGCCGCCGCCCGGCATCTACGGCGTGCCGATGGGACTGATGGACAAGCGCGTCGATCGCTTCTCGGAAGCGCGGTACGTCTCCCCGGCGCTCCACACCGCCTATGCCAGCGTCACGGACAACGCGGACGCTTCGGGCGCGCCGAAGAAGTACCGCTTCAACATCACTCATCTCATCACGCCGGAAACCCAGACTTCGCTCCACTACTGGTGGTTCAATTCGCGCGACCGGAAGCTGGAGGACGAGCATGCGGACGAGTTCCTGCGCACGGCATCCGAGAAGGCGTACCTGGAAGACGTGGATGCGCTGGAATGGATCGCGCAGACTGTCGCGCAGGATGCCGAACCCCAGTTCGACCTGAATTTCGCCCCCGACAAGCCCGGCCTGCTGATGCGCCGCTCGATCTTCGAGCGTGCCGAGGCCGAGCAGGCCCGCGGGCTCTGAGGAGACAGACATGGCCAGAATAATCGGCGGTATCGGCACGTCGCACGTACCCACCATCGGCGTCGCTTACGACAAGGGGCGACAGGAGGACCCGGTCTGGGCCCCGCTGTTCGAGGGCTACAAGCCCGTCGCGAAATGGCTGGCCGAGAAGCAGCCCGACGTGCTGCTGTTCTTCTACAACGACCACGCGACCACGCTGTTCTTCGACCTCTACCCGACGTTCGCATTGGGTGTGGGCGAGCGCTTCCCGATTGCCGACGAAGGCGCGGGCCTTCGGGGCCTTCCGGATATCCGGGGGGACGTGGACTTCCAGGCGCATATCGGCGAAGCGCTGGTGAACGAGGAATTCGACCTGGCGTTCTTCCAGAACAAGCCGATCGACCATGGCATCGCCTCGCCCCTGCCGCTGCTCTGGCCGCATGAGCCGGACTGGCCCGGCACCGTCGTGCCCATCGCCATCAACGTCCTGCAATATCCCTTGCCCACGGCCCGTCGCTGCTACCGGCTGGGGCAGGCGGTGCGCCGCGCGGTGGAAAGTTACCCTGAGGATCTGAAGGTCGTCGTCGTCGGCACCGGCGGCCTTTCGCACCAGATCCACGGCGAGCGCACGGGCTTCAACAATACCGAGTGGGATCTCGATTTCCTTGAAACCCTGCGTGACGAACCCGAGCGGCTGACTCAGCTTACCCATGCGGATTACGTGCGGCTGGGCGGCGCGGAAAGCGTCGAGCAGATCATGTGGCTGGCGATGCGCGGCGCGCTCGGCGCTTCGCTGGAGGAGATGCACCGCAACTACTACCTCATGACCACCACGGCGATGACCGTCGTCACTTACGAGGAACGCGAGACTGCGGCGGCGGCGCAGCAACGCGAGCAGGAGGTCGCCTGATGTTCACGCAGAACCCGCAGACCGTGGCAATGCCCGAGGGCACTTACGTCTTCGACTTGCGCACCTGCAATCGCCGCCTCGCGTTCAATCGTTTCTTCTGGAACATGATCCGGCCCGAGGCGCGCCAGGCCTTCTGGGACGACGAGGAAGCGGCGATGCGCGCGGCGGGTCTCGACGACGAGGAGATGGCGCTGGTGCGCGCGCGCGACTGGCTGGGCATCGTGCAGGCCGGCGTCAACTTCTTCGTCCTCGAAAAGTGGGCCCGCGTCGTCAGGAAAACCAATCTGGAAGTCTACGCGATCATGCGCGGCGAGAGCTTCGAGGAATTCATGCAGACCCGCGCCGTGCCGCACGCACGGTGAAGCGGGGCTTGGGAGAAAAACCATGACAACACAGACATTTCCGATGAACGCCTGGTATGTCGCCGCGTGGGACGCGGAAGTTGGGCGCAGCCTGCTGTCGCGCACGATCTGCAACCGCAAGATGGTGCTCTATCGCCGGCAGGACGGCACGCCGGTGGCGCTGGAGGATGCCTGCTGGCACCGCCTGGTGCCGCTCTCGATCGGCACGCTCCAGGGTGACGATGTCCGCTGCGGCTATCATGGGCTGGTGTTCGGCCCCAACGGGCGCTGCACGCACATGCCCTCGCAGGAAACGATCAACCCCTCCGCCTGCGTGCGCGCATTCCCGGTGGCGCAGCGCCATCGCTTCGTCTGGGTCTGGCCGGGCGATGCCGCACTGGCCGACCCGGCGCTCATCCCCGACCTGCCGTGGCCGGACCACCCGGATTGGGCGGGCGACGGCAGCATGACCGAGGTGAAGGCCGACTACCGCCTGGTGATCGACAACCTCATGGACTTGACTCACGAGACGTTCGTCCATTCCTCCAGCATCGGCAACGAGGCGCTCGCCGAGGCGCCGTTCGATGCCTATCACGGCGAACGCACCGCGCGCGTCGAACGCTGGGTGCTGGACGAGGAGGCGCCGCCGTTCTGGGCGGGGCAGCTCGGCAAGCCCGGCAAGACCGATCGCTGGCAGGTCATCAACTTCCTGGCGCCTTCGGTGATCTATCTGGAAGTGGGCGTGGCGCCCGCCGGAACCGGCGCGCCGGAGGGCGATCGCTCGCAAGGCGTGGACATGCGGGTGCTGCATCTGCCCACCCCCTCGACCGACAAGACCTGCTATTATTTCTGGGCCCATCTCCGGAACTACAACATAGGCGATCAGGGCCATACGCGCCGCGTCCTCAATGCAGGCGGCGGCATCATGCTGGAAGACGAGACGGTGATCGAAGCGCAGCAGCGCGCCATCGACGAGCATCCGGATTACGTCTTCTACAACCTCAACATCGATGCGGGCTCGATGTGGGCGCGCCGCGCCATCGACCGCATGATCGCGGCAGAGAATGCGCCGGTCCTGGCGGAGGCTGCGGAATGAGCGGCGAGATTCCCGCCGGCTGGCAATCGGGCCGCGTGACCTCCATTCGCGATGTCACGCCGACCATTCGAGAGTTCGGCATCGACCTCGATCGCGCCGCCGCCTGCCCGCCCGGCAGTCACGTCAAGGTGCAGGTCGATGTCGGCGGCAGGATCGACCAGCGGTCCTATTCGGTCGTCGGCCAGGAGGGTTCCACCTTGCGCATCGCCGTGAAGCGCCAGCCGGAGAGCCGGGGCGGCTCGGCCTATATGTGGCGCCTCCAGCCCGGTGACTCCCTGGCCGTCGCGCCGCCGCGTTGCGATTTTCCGCTCATGCATGGCGCCCCGCACTACCTGCTCGTGGCCGGGGGCGTGGGGATCACGCCGATGGTGGCGATGGCCGCGCAGCTCGCCGCGCGCGGAGCAGGCCTGCGCATGGTCTATGCGGCGCGCTCGGCCGACGAGTTCGCCTATGGCGAGGAACTGGCCGGGTTCCTGGGTGATCGGCTGAGCCTTTTCGCGTCCGATCGCGGCGAGCAGATCGACATCGCGGACGAGATCCGCCGCCTGCCCGCGGACGGCGAACTCTACATGTGCGGGCCGCTGGGACTCATGGAAGCAGTACGCAGCGCCTGGGAAGAAGCCGGTCGTCCGCGCGCCGGGCTGCGCTACGAGACGTTCGGATCGAGCGGCAGCCACGCGGCTCAGGCATTCACCGTGAAGGTCCCGCGCCTTGGCGCAGAAGTGCTGGTCCGCGAGAACGAATCCATGCTGGATGCGCTTGAAGCGGCAGGCGTCGAGGTCGTTTTCGAGTGCAGACGCGGAGAATGCGGCCTTTGCGCGGTCGATATCGTCGAGGCGGAAGGCGAGATGGATCACCGCGACGTCTTCTTCTCTTCGCGCCAGCACCGCGAAAACCGCCAGATGTGCGCCTGTGTCTCGCGCGTGGCGGGAGGCAGCGTGACGATCGAACCGGCCTGGCGAGGCGACGATGCCTTCGCTTTCGGCGGACCTGAACTTTCCATGGGAGAACCTGCATGAGCAGCAATCGCGGCGTCGTCTATCTGGAACCCGGCAAAGTGGAGGTCCGGGACATCCCCGACCCCAAGTTCGAGGATCCGCGCGGCCGGAAGATCGATCACGCGGTCATCCTCAAGATCGTGACCACCAACATTTGCGGATCCGACCAGCACATGGTGCGCGGCCGGACGACCGCTCCGGCGGGTCTGGTGCTGGGTCACGAGATCACCGGCGAAGTCATCGAGAAGGGGGCCGATGTCGAGATGCTCGACGTGGGCGATCTGGTCTCGGTGCCGTTCAACGTCGCCTGCGGTCGCTGCCGCACCTGCCGCCACGGCGACACCGGCGTGTGCCTGACCGTGAACGACGGCCGTGCCGGCGGGGCTTACGGCTATGTGGACATGGGCGGCTGGATCGGCGGACAGGCGCGCTACGTCATGGTGCCCTATGCCGACTTCAACTTGCTCAAGTTTCCCGACCGCGACCGGGCCATGGCGAAGATCCGCGACCTGACGATGCTGACGGACATCCTGCCCACCGGCTTCCACGGCGCGCTCAACGCGGGCGTGGGCGTCGGTTCGACCGTCTATGTGGCAGGGGCAGGGCCGGTGGGCCTCGCGGCAGCGGCTTCCGCCCGCCTGCTGGGTGCGGCCGTGGTGATGATCGGCGATTTCAACCCGGATCGCCTGGCCCATGCCAGGAAGGTCGGTTTCGAGCCGATCGATCTCTCCAGCCACGATCGGCTGGGCGACCTGGTGGAGCAGGTAATCGGCGTGCCCGAAGTGGACAGCGCCATCGACGCCGTCGGCTTCGAGGCGGTCGGCCACGGCGGCAAGGAGCAGCCTGCCATCGTGCTCAACCAGATGATGGAAGTGACCCGCGCGGCCGGTTCCATCGGTATTCCGGGGCTTTACGTCACCGAAGACCCCGGCGCGCACGAGGCGCAGGCGAAGACCGGCAATCTCAGCCTGCGATTGGGGCTGGGCTGGGCGAAGTCGCACAGCTTCCACACCGGGCAGACGCCGGTGTTGAAATACAACCGGCAGTTGATGATGGCGCTGCTGCACGATCGTCTGCCCATCGCGGACATCGTCAACGCACAGGTGATCTCGCTGGAGGATGCCCCCAAGGGCTACGAGACTTTCGACAAGGGCGCCGCCGCCAAGTTCGTCATCGATCCCAATGGCATGGTGGCATCCTGACTTGGCGCACTATCTCGAACAAAGACTGAAGATCCGCCATCTGCGGGTGATCGACGCGCTGGAGCAGCACAAGAGCCTGCTCCGCGCGTCGCGTGCGTTGCGGGTCAGCCAGCCCGCCCTGTCGCGCACCTTGCAGGAGGTCGAGGAGATCATCGGGGCCGAAATATTCGAGCGCCATCCTCGCGGCGTGCGCCCCAATGCCACGGGTGCGGTCCTCACCGCGGGCGCGCGCAAGCTGCTGACCACCATTCGCGAGCTGGAAGGGCAGCTGGACCGGCTATCGGACGGCCAGCGGCGAACCATCCGCGTCGGCGCGCTTCCGGTGGCCGCGCATGGCCTGCTGCCTGCCGTTCTGGCCAATGCCGGCGAACAGGCCGCCCGCCTGACGATCTCCGTCATCGAGGGCAAGACCGACCAGATGATCCCGGCGCTGCTGTCAGGCGAAATCGATGTCATCGTCGGCCGCCTCTATCCCCCGTCGCAGCCTGACGATCTGGTCCGCCGGGTGCTTTACGACGAACCGATCTCGCTGGTGGCCCGCAGCGACCATCCGCTTTTCGCGCTTCCCTCCGTCAGCGCCGCGGACGTGCAGCGCTATACGCTGGTGCTGCCTTCGGTCAGCACGCTGATGGAACGCGACGTGCGCGAGATACTGGAACAGCTTCGGCTGGATACCGATGCGGCCGTGCAATCGACATCGGTGGGCTTCATGCGCGAACTGCTGCTTTCGGGCACGTTCGTCAGTGCCGTGCCGCGAGTCCTGGTCGCGGGCGACCTCGCGCGCGACACGATGCGCATCCTGCCGGTGGCAGTGCCGTCAGCCCCGCGCCCGGCCGGCATCATCCACCGCGGACCGCTGGGCGAGGCTGGAAAGCTGCTGCTGGCCGAACTGCAACGCGAAGTTGCCCGGCTGGAGGAAAGCGACATCGTCGAAAGCGTGGCCTGACCCGACATCAGAAGCGGAAATCGGCCCAGAAGCCGAAGTAGTCCGAACTGCGTCCGCCGCCGGACTGCAACGAATCGCTGGCGATGAAGTGCGTGAAATAGGCGTGGAAGCTGAGGTTCTTCGTCGCCAGATAATCGGCCTGGAGGTTCAGCCCGGTGCCCACGAAGCGGCCGCCGTCCGTCGGGCGCAGAAGCGGAAAGTTGGTCGGTCCGGCATAGACCGCGTCGGCCGCCGTGGCCCGCCAGAACAGCTCCGGTCCGCCGACCAGCGTGAGCTTTTTGCTCGGCTTGAGCGTCAGCGTGGGCGTCACGTCGATCAGGTTGGACATGTTGAGCCATCCCGCATCGCTGTAGAGCGGCGTGCGCGGGAAAGGCGGCGCGAACGTGCCGATCTTGCCGTCGTTCGGATCGTCATCGCCGCTGAACCAGTTGAACCGGCCGCCGAGGCGCGGTTTCATCGGAAGATCGGCAAAAGTGTAGCCGCCCTCCAGCAGCATGCCCCAGGCCTGGATCTTCTGCCCGGCGAAGCTGCCGGTCTGATAGGCTCCTTCGGCGTCCCAGTCGAAGCCGTTGGCGCGTCCGGACAGGCGCAGGCCCCAGCTTCGGCGGCTTTCGGTTCCGGTCAGCGTGGTGTAGCGGGCATTCTCGCGGTAGAGATCGTACCAGTAGACATCGACCGCCAGGTTGGGCGCCAGCAGCCCCGGCGCGGTGGCTACGTATACGCCGTTGAAGTGGCGCCCATTCTCCGGGCCGTCGTCGAACATGCCGGGTTCGAACGTCACCGGCTTGACCGCGAAGGCGTCGACCCGGACCTTCCCTTCCTCGATCAAGGTGCCGCGAATGCCCTGATAGACGTAGCGCACGTTCACGCCGTCTCGCAGGCCGACGAGTTTGCCATTGCCGATCGGCATTTCGAAACGCCCCGGACGCAGCGTGAGCTTGGTGGTGTCGCCGAGCGGCAGCGTCACGTCGATGAAGGCCTGGTTGATGTCCAGCTTGTCGCGGTTGGGCGGCGTGGCGAATGTCTCGAAGAATTCGCGGTTATCGCCCAGTTCGAGGAAAGCGCGCACGTTGCGGCCCAGGTGCAGGTCGGCCACCAGGCGAAGGCGCTGCTGCAGGGCGGAGAGCTTGTCCTTGCCCTTGGCGCCGAGGTTGAGCGCGCTCCAGTACGTATAGTTGTAGCGGGCCTCGCCGCCGATCGAGAGATAGACCTCGGGATCGTCGCCCAGCGGCAGATAGCGCAGCGCTTCCAGCGGAGAAGTGCGCTTGGCGGGATTGGCCAGGCAGGTCCAGTCCTCGGTCCAGCGCAGGCTCTGCGGGGTGCAGGGCTTTGCCGTCCGCCCGCCCGGTACCGGCTCCGGGATAGGCGGCGAGGCGGGCGGCGGAACCGGTGGCGGGGCGCCGATCTCCACGGGGGGAAGGGGGCGCATGGCGCGTTCCTGCGCAGCGGCGGCGGTCACGATCACCGGCACGGGGACAGGCGTGAGGACAGGCGGGGCACCCGGCGCAGAGGGGACTGCAGAGGCGGGCTCGGCGGAAGATACATCGCGGTTCGGCGCCTCGCCGCCGGCCTGCTGCGCCAAGGCGGGCTGGGCCAGCGCCAGCAGGGCGCAGGCAGCCGTCATCTCTGGGAAAAGCCCAAGGGCCATTCGGGAATCCTCGTCTATCGGAAGGGTATGTCGGTGCAGGAACATGCCCGGCGCTTTCCCCGCCACGATGCAGGGGAGGGCGGGCACGAAGGGCCTGGCTAACGCAGTGCGGCTGTCATGGTGCATCCTCTTCCGCCTGCTGTGCAGGTCGCTTCTATCTTCGCGGCTCCGATGGAACCGATGGGCAGAGGTTACGCATCGATCCGGCCATAGGGCGTATGCTTTCCGCCGAGGCCGCTATCACCAATTGCGATAGCGGCGACATGCCGGAAGCGCATAACGTGGCGCGGCAATTGAATAGGACCGGATCGTCCCGCAGTGCTCTACCCGGTGGGACAACCCGGCAACCAGCGAGCGCTTGTGCGACAGACGATCATCCTGCTTCCCGGCCTGTTGTGCGATGCCTGCGTGTGGGAACATCAGGTGGAGCACCTCGGCCGATCCTACGAGGTTCAAGTGCCCGACTTGCGGCATTTCGACAGTATCGCGGCCATGGCGCGCCATGTGCTGGAGCAAGCGCCCGCGCGCTTCTCGCTGGCCGGCCATTCGATGGGCGCGCGGGTCGCGCTGGAAACGGTGCGGATGGCGCCGGACAGGGTCGAGCGACTGGCGCTGCTGGACACCGGCATTCATCCCGTCCGCCCGGGCGAGGCCGAGCGGCGTCAGGCGCTGATCGAGCTTGGCGAGCGCGAAGGCATGGAGGCCCTGGCAAACGTCTGGCTCCCGCCCATGGTGCGCAAGGGCCGCCTCAATGCCGATCCGGAACTGAACGCGCGTCTTCATGCGATGGTGCACCGGATGGGCGCGGCGGTCCATCGCGGCCATATCGCCGCGCTGCTGGGACGGCCCGACGCGGTGGCCGCCCTTGCCGCAGTGCGCTGCCCGGTGCTGATCGGCGTCGGCAGCGAGGATGCGTGGAGCCCGCCCGCCCAGCATGAGGAGATCCTCGCGTCGCTGCCGGGCTCGCTCTACGCGGTGTTCGATGGCAGCGGCCACATGGCGCCGATGGAAGCGCCCGAAGCCGTGACCGCGGCGCTGGAACGATGGATGGGATTGCCCCTGGACAAGGAAGCGGGAACCGCATGACACGCGAGGTTCAAGATATTTCAAACGCTTCGGAGATACCCGGCGCTGCCGGGAGCCTGGCGATCGAGCAGGCCGTCGTGCGCCAGATCCATCGCTTTGCCCAGGCGAACGACGCGCACGATCACGATGCCCTGGCTGCCATGTTCACGCAGGACGGCACGTTCGCTCGGCCGACGGCACCCGGCGCCCCGGTCTGCGGACGCGAGGCCATACGCGCCTTCTTTCGCGACCGCCCGGCGCGGCGCACCCGCCACGTCATGGCCAACACCGTCGTCGACGTGCTCGGCGTGTCGCGCGCCCGTGCGCGCAGCTATGTCGTGCTCTATAGCGGCGAGCGCGGCGAGACCGTTCTGGTGGGTGACTTCGATGACGAACTGCACCTGGAGCCGGACGGCGTCTGGCGCTTTGTCAGCAGACGCGGATCGCTGGCATTCGCGGAGTGACGGCGCCCCGGCCCAGGTCTTGACGGTTCGGAGCGGCACCGTCCGAGCGCCCTGGCCCGGACGGTGCGCCCTGCGGATCAGAACTTCTTGCTGACGCCGAACTGGACGATGCGGCCGATGCTGAAGCCCGTCCCTTGGGTAGTGTCGAAACCGAGGCTCGCGGCCGAGCGGAACTCGGAAGGCGAAACGTCGAACAGGTTCTGGACATTCAGCGTGAACGACAGGTCGCTGGCCCAGGCGGACTTCGCTTTGACGTCGTACTTGAAGAACAGGTTGATCGTGTCGAAGGCCGAAACCTTGGTCTGGCCGAATTCCACAAGGCCGCGCTTGTAACCGGACGTGTGGTTCCAGATCACTTGCGCGCGCAGCCCGCCAACTCTGGTGCCCAGGGTGCCCTGGATGCGGAACACCGGGGTGTTGAAGGCAAGATCGTCGGACAGCGGCAGCGAGGGCAGGGCACGCGATTCCTGCGAAAGACGGTAGTTGCCGTTCACGCTCGCATCGAACGAGGCAAACCTGGTGTCGAGCACGTAGTTCGCGGAAAAGTCGATCCCGTCCAGCGTGGCGGTGCCCAGGTTGCGCGAACGCGTGTCGAGCGCCACCAGCACCGGTGAACTGGTGCCGCCCGAAGTAATGAGCGCCTGGCCCGTGGAGGTCGGGTTGGCCACGGTGAAGTTGAAATTGGCCGGATCGAACTGCGTGAGATAGGCCGCCAGTTCCTGGCCGCTGGGCCGCACCGAATAGAGCTGCGGGAAATTGGCGTAGTAGTCGCTGAGGTCGGCGCCGGTGACGGGCCTTCCGATCGTTCCCTTCAGGTCGATGTTGTAATAGCTGACATTCAGCGTCAGCCCCGACAGGAACGGCGGTTCGATCTGGGCTCCGATCGACCAGTTGGTGGCCTTCTGCGGCTGAAGGCCCGGCGCGGTGCCCGAAACGAACAGCCCGATTTCACCCGGAGCCGCAGTCACGCCGGGGGGCGTGCGCAGGAATGCAGCCGGCACCGTCGCCACCGCGGAGGCCAGGACGCCGAGCTGGTCGACCGGGGAAGGCGCCGTGAACGACTTGCCCCAGTTGCCGCGGATCGCGATCCATTCGACCGGGCGCAGGGTGGCGGCGAGCTTCGGATTGAAGGTGTCGCCGAAGTCGCTGTACTTGTCGTAGCGGCCGGATGCGGAAAGGGTCAGCTCGTTGATGAAGGACATCGCGTTTTCATCGCCGACGATCGGGATCGACAGTTCTCCGAATACCGAATCCACTTTCTGGATATACGTGGCCGGGTTCTGGAGCGCATAAGTGGACGCATTCGTGGTGCGGCGGGTGAAATTGTCCTGCATGTGCTCGTAGCCCGCGGCCGCGCGCAGCATGCCGCCCGGCAGTGCGAAGAGCGGTCCATTGACGATGGCCCGGTAGTCGTAGAACTCATTCCGTCCGCTGCCGCTGGCATAGCGCAGCAACCCGGATGCCACGCCGGGCGCGGTGGCGCCGACGTCGTAGGGATTGAGAGTGCGCGCCGCGAGCGCGGCAGACTGGGCGGCCGCGCTGATCTGGGCGTTGTTGAAGGACGTCGTGGCGATTCCGTAGCTGAACAGGCCGCTGAATTCCCAGTCCGAGCCAAGCTCCACCGAGACGGAAGGGGCAATGCGCCAGGTTTCCAGATCGGTCTGCTGGGTGGCGGATCGGGTTCCGAAGAGCGGGCTGTAATCGAACCTGACCACTTGCGGCAGCCCGGCATTGGCGTCGGCGGTCGGGCGGTAGAACGGCGAGGCGGCCGTCAGCGTGGCCTGCCCTGCCGCACCCGTGCCCAGGGCGCCGGTGCCCAGGGTTCCGTTGACCTGGCTGATCGCGCGATTGGCGTAGAGCGCGGTCATGTCGAATTTCACGCCGCCGGAAAGCCGCTGGTTGAGCCGGGCGAACACGGTATGCAGTGTCGAAGTCGGATAGATGGCGACCGGATCCGAGAAATCGCAGACATTGGGCCCGCCCGCGACGAGGCCCGATCCGGAAGGCACATAAGCGGTGGTGCCGATGGTCGCGTTGGGCGCGGCGCAGTTGCGGCCGGTGGGGATGTCGGTGTTCCAGTCGACCTGCTTCACCCAGTCCCGATCCGCGCCGTAGACGCTGTCGTGATGGGAGTAGCCGTAGGCGACGTAGAAACCGCCCGAGCCCCAGTCCTTGCCCGCCAGCGCGCTGGCCTCGATCGACTGGTAGTCCTCGCCGATGCCATAGCGGGCATCGGCCTGGATGCCGTCGAACCGGTCGCGTGTGACGAAGTTGATGACGCCGCCGATCGCGTCCGAGCCATATACCGCCGAGCCGCCATCGGTCATGGCCTCGACGCGCGCGATCACGCCGGGCGCGATGATGTCGGGATCCACCGCGACCTGCTGGATGCCGGCACCGACGACACGCTGGCCGTCGAACAGGACCAGCGTCTGGGCGCCGCCGCTGGTGTTGGCGCCGGGCAGGTTGCGCAAGTTGGGACGGTTGATCGGGTTCGACCCGTTGGAGCCGGGCTGCTGCGATATGCCGGCGGGCAAGGCATTGAAGAAGTTGCCGACTTGCGGAATGGTGCTGAGCACCTGGCTGGTCGAGGCCGCGCCGGTGGCCGCGATCTGGTCGGTATCGACATTGATGACGTTGTTGCCGGCCGGAGCGATGCCGCGAATGAGCGTGCCGATCACGACGATCGGTTCGCTGGTCACCTGGTCTGCCAGCGGCTGTTCGGGCGCCGGAGCTGGTGCCTGGGTTTTGGTCTGGGCCATCGCTGCGGCGGGTAGCAGCGCGATGGTTGCCGCTCCCAGTGCCAGCCGGGTCGCCGAACGCGTGTAGATGTTTGCCATTTCCTGTTTCCTCCCCTGGAAAAATGTTTGGAATCCGTCTTCAAATCCGTCTCGTCAGCTTTGATCTGATCGAGACGATTCAGAGTGGCAGTTGCACCTCGTTGACCGAAGTCACCACGACCTTCCCGTCCTGATTGGTCATGCGGACCTCGATGCGCACGACGGGGAAACCCCACTCGGAATTCTCGATCTTCTCGATCACCTCACCCTCGATCCAGGTTACGTCGCCTTCGAAGGCGGGGCCCCGGAACTCGCTCTTGGCGTGGCGGACCATGCCGTCGTGGCCGGCCCAGAAGGCCAGGTAATCGGTGTTCCAGGCGGCCATCGTGGCGCCGTAGCCATAGGCACGGTGCATGCCGATCTCGCTGGCGCGGCCGTCGTCGATATGGCCGCGCGAGGGGCCGAGGTAGAGGCCGTCGCGCAGGCGCGGGTCGACAAGGGCGCCTTCCTCGTCGAACGAGAAGCCCTCGATCCAGCCCATGTCCTGATTGACCCAGCAATCGGGCACGCCTTCGATGCCCTGCCAGTAGAAGCTGCCCCAGATGTTGAACACGAAGGCGCGGTATTCGGTGGTGAAGCTGGCGATCGAGTGAGGGCCGATGACGCGGCGCGGAAGCTTGTCGCCCACCGCGACCGCCTCGAACCGGGGGGAGACACCGTCGCGGTTGGACAGGAACCAATCGCGCCGCGCCTGGTCGATCCCGGCAAGTTCGGCCTGGGTCCACTTGTGCGGGGTGCCGGCGGTGGAGGCGTACATTCCCCGCTTTTCCGCTTCCTTGGCAAGATAGCGGATGACCGTGGGGCAGGACTTGGCAATGAGATCGCCGCGCTGGTTGCGGTGGATCGTATCGCCGCGCTGGAACAGGGTGGGGCCGGCGAAGCGGGTGTCGGTCAGCTTGTACCCCGTGAAGATGCGCTCGTGGGAAATCCGGTCTCCGGGGCGCACGTTGGTGCCGTACCACCACCATTCCTCGCCGCCGAAGATCATGTGCTGGCCTTCGATGCGTCCGACGCAGGCCTGATTGTTGCCATGGCCGTAGTCGAGCGCCACCAGCATCGATTGCGGCGCAATGAGATCGCCGAACTTGCTCTGCTGGGCGAAGCGCTGGTCCCAGTGTAGCGGGTTCACGTAGTCCATCGCCATGACCCAGCGGCGGATATCAGTCTTGTTGCAGGGCTCCCAAAGCTCGCCGCCGCCGACCTGATGGCCCAGCCGCCATTCGACGTCGCTGATGTCCATGATCGCGTCTTCTGCCGTTTCAGCCAAAGGTGCATCCTCCGTTCGTTATGCAAAGGAGAGATGCTGCACCGGCCCGGATCAGACTTGTCGTATCCGGACAATCATGGCCCGGCCGGATTTACAGTCTGGCCAGAGCGCTTTCCCGCAAGGCGCGCGCCCGCAAGTCGCGGGGGCTGGAACCCAGCATCTGCTGCGAGAAATGGGACAGGGCGGATTGCTCGGCAAAGCCCAGCCGGCGTGAAATGACCTGCAATTCGACGTCTGTTCGCCCGATGTAATAGGCCAGGTAATCGCAGCGGACCTGGTCCTTGATCCGCTGGAAACTCGTCCCTTCATCGTGGAGGCGCCGGTTCATCGTGCGGGGGTGAAGCGCCAGCAACCGCGCGACGCGTTCGCTGGTGCATTCGTTGGTGCTGAGCCACTGCATGACGATTCCGCGCACCCGCGCGCTCACCGAGGGACGGACATCCCGGAAGGTCGAGCGCAAGTGGGCGATGGCTTCGGTGCGGGCGTGGGCATCCGCGTCATGGATGGGGAAGGCCATGTCGGCGGCGCGGAAGGCTATGCCGTCCTCGGTGCGGCAGAAACGCACCTCGCAGCCGAAATAGCGGCGGTAGCTGCGCAGTGTCGCCAGGTTGCCGTGCCGGAAATGCACGTCCCTCGCCCGCGCCCGGCCTCCGGTGAGCACCATGGCGCCGAGGTGGCCCAGCAACATGAGTTGCTCCACGGCCTGACAGCGGCCCAGCAGGGTGCCGACCAGCACGTCGTGCCCCAGGAAGACATGGGCGCCGGAAGCCGTCGCGGCTTTCCAGACCCGGGCAGCAAGCGAGTGGGCATTGTTGTGGACCACCGCCAGCGTCGTGGCTTCGCCGAAAGTGCGGGCATGGGCCATGAGCGTCCCGAGCCGGCCGTAGACGCCGCGGCCGCCCTGCCGCAGGGCGAGCCGCATGCCGAAGTCGGCCGCACCCAGTTCCCGCGCGGCGCGGTCCACCAGGGCCATCCACTGCTCGTAAGAGGCGGCGCCTTCCCGTTCGCAGTCGGCTTCGTCGAGCCCGGATTCGGCCAGCATGATCTGCGGCTGGCCGCCCAGTTCGCGGACGAGTTCGGGAAAGTGGCGCAGCAGGCGCGCGCCCAGCAGATGGCCGCCGGCTTCGCTGTTCGAAGCCCTGCCGCCCTGAGGAGCCGGGTGCCTTGCTTCCATTTCCATCCGCAAACCTCGAACGATGGGGGACACGCCTTTCAGGCATGCTTTCTCCGCGCGTTTCGATCAAGCGTTCGCGTGCCTCCACCGCTTTTCATCGCCTGGCCGAAGTCGGAACGCGCGCCGGACGGATTGTCCCGATCCAGCAAGTCGGGCGCGGGAATGCCCGGCAAGGCTCTGGCGTCCGGCCGGAGTCGGCTGCGGGGGTGCCAGATCCGATCACGGGGTCAGGCGCAACAGGGGAGAGTGTCATGGCTGAAGCGCGTTTCGCGGGCGCTGCATCGTTTTATGGATTGATGGCGGCATTGCTGATGTTTCCGCAAGTCGGACATGCGCAGGATCAGGCCGCGTCGCAGCCGGCAGCCGCCTCCTCCGAGATCATCGTCACCGCGCAGCGCCGCGCCGAACAGTCGCGCGACGTGCCGATCAGCGTCACCTCGCTGGGGGCGGAGCAGTTGGCGACTGCCAATGTCCAGCAGCTTTCCGATACCGCGCGGGTAACGCCGGGCCTGCGTTTCGACAGCCAGGGACCGGCGGTGCAGCCCACCATTCGCGGCGTCGGCACGGCCATAACCACTTCGGGCGGCGGTCCCAATGTCGGCATCTATGTGGATGGGTTCTTCCAGGCCAATACCTACATGTCGGACTTCGACCTGCTCAACGTTCGCAATATCCAGGTGCTGAAGGGACCGCAGGGCACGCTGTTCGGCCGCAACACCACGGGCGGCGCGATCCTGGTGACCACGGCCGATCCCAGCACGGATACCGGCGCGGAGGCCAAGGTCAGCTATGGCCGCTTCAATGCGCTGAAAGCGCAAGCCTATGCCACCTTCGGCATCAGCGACCGCGTCGCGATCGACGTGGAGGGGCTCTATCGCCGCGGCGACGGCTATTTCACCGACCTTGCCACCGATGACGATGATATCGGCAAGTACGAAAACTGGTCGCTGCGCGTGGGCATGAAGGCCGATCTGACCGACGACGTCTCGCTGCTGCTGCGCTGGGTCCATGCGGAAACCGACGATCCGACCACCCAGCTGGTGAATGCCTATGTCGACAAGAGCGGCGGCGCGGGCTTCCTCGACAAGGTTTCGCCCGCCGCTCAGGCTATCTACGGGGCGTCCAGCTCCCAGGGGCTGCCGCTGGTCTATTTCTATGCGCCCTCATCGACTTATGCCACCAAGCCGGGGCAAGTCCTGCTCAACACCCCGGTCGATTTCCGCACCAATTCGGACGCGCTTCAGGCAACGCTGAAGGCCGATCTGGGCCTTGCGGAGTTCACCTCCTACACCCAGTACCGCAAGGATCTGTCGCCCTATCACGGCGATCTGGACGCGACGGCGCTGCCGTTCTTCAACATCTACGTTGGCGTGAATGACGAGACCTGGAGCCAGGAATTCCTCGTCAATTCGAAGGCGGGATCGCCATTGCAGTGGACGGCGGGCCTCAATTACTTCCAGATCCGCGACACCTGGGACATCGGCGCCAGCTTCGGCGGATCGCCCTATGGCCCGTTCGGCGGATCGAGCACGACGACCAAGTCCTACGCCGCATTCCTGGACGCGACATATGCGGTGAGCGACCAGCTGTTCTTCACGCTGGGCGGCCGGTACAGCCATGACACGGTGGGCGATGCCTACTTCGTCACCAACGCGACGACCACGTCCTACATCGGGCCGGACGGTCTGCCGGTGCCCTATTCGGGCGGCGCGGGCGTGCGCGTCCCGGTCAACAGGCTGAAAAACGACAGCTTCACGCCGCGCGTGGTGGTCCGTTACAAGCCCAGCGAGGAATCGAGCCTCTACGCATCGTGGACGCGGGGCTACAAGGCGGGCATCCTGAACGTCGGCGGCTATTCGCAGCAGCCGGTGAAGCCCGAGAAGATCGATGCTTTCGAAGTGGGCTTCAAGTACGACGATCGCCGCTTCTCCGCCGATCTTGCAGGCTTCTATTACGATTACAAGAACCTGCAGGTTTCCAGCTATCAGAATGGCGCGGCGCAGATCCGCAATGCCGCGTCCTCGGAAATCTACGGGCTGGAGGCGCAGCTTCGCTACAAGGTCAGCGATGCGTTCTCGCTGCTGGGCGGTGCGGCCTGGACTCATGCGCGGTACAAGTCCTTCACCAACGCGCCCTATTACAGCTATTGCGATCCGGCGATTGCGGACCTGAGCAATGCGATGGCCTGCATCCCCACCGCTCTGGGCGGTTTCGGACCGGGCGCGATCACGCAGACCTCCACCGATGCCTCCGGCTACAAGATGCAGCGCGCGCCCGATTTCACCGGCAATATCGGTGCCAGCTATCGCCTCGATCTGGCGGGCGGCGGGCTGACGCTGTCGGGCAATCTCTACTACACCTCCAGCTTCTATTTCGATCCCGAGCAGCAGTTCAAGCAGAAGGGCTACGAAGTGCTGGCGCTGCGGGCGGAGTGGACCGACCCGTCGGAGCGCTACACCGTGGCGGTGTTCGGCGATAACGTCACCAACACGCGCTATCGCACGCAGGTGCTGTTCAATACGCTGGGGACGGGTTCGGTCTGGAACGCGCCGGTGACCTACGGCATCCAGCTGGGCGCGAAGTTCCGGTGAAGGCCATGCGCCTTGCGCCCGCCAGCGGCGAACGGCAGCTCGAACTGGTGGAGATGCCGGCAGCGGAGGCTCTGAGGCCGGGCGAGATACGCGTCCGCGTGCACGGCGCATCGCTGAACTTTCGCGACGGGCTGGTGATCGGGGGCATGTTTCCCTCGCCGCCGGGGCTGATCCCGTTGTCCGACTGCGCGGGCGAAGTGGTGGAAGTCGCTGCGGGCGTGACGCAGTTTGCCCTGGGCGACCGGGTGATCAGCACTTTCCACCCCAATTGGCGCGACGGCCATGTCGACCGCGCCGAACTCGACAATGCGCCGGGCGGTCCCGCGAATGGCTTCGCTTGCGAGGAAGCGGTGCGTCCAGCCTCGCACTTCACGCGCGCGCCGGGCAATCTCTCGCTGGTGGAAGCTGCATGTCTGCCCTGCGCGGCCGTGACGGCATGGCGCGCAGTAATCACGGACGGGCGCGTCAGCCCGGGACAGCATGTGCTGGTGCAGGGCACCGGCGGCGTTTCGCTGTTCGCGCTGCAATTCGCCAGGGCGGCGGGTGCCACCGTCATCGCCATCGGCTCGACCCCGGAGAAGCAGGAGCGCCTGCGCGAACTGGGTGCGGACCATGTGATAGACCGCATCGCCACGCCGGACTGGGGAGACGCCGTGTTGGAACTGACCGGCGGTCTCGGCGTCGAGCACGTGATCGAGGTGGGCGGACCGAACACGCTGGCGCAAAGCTTCAAGGCGGCGCGGACCGGCGGCCATATCGCGATCATCGGCGCGGTGGCCGGGTTCGACGTCGATACGATGCCCTTCGCCGCGGTCCAGGCCAAGCGCCTCTGCCTTCAGGCGGTGACGGTCGGCAGCCACCGCGACCAGATCGAGATGGTTCGCGCGATCGAGGCGCATGATATTCATCCGGTGATCGACCGGGTGTTCCCGCTTCACGCCCTGGAAGACGCCGTTGCGCACATGCGTTCGGGCCAGCAGGTGGGCAAGATCTGCATCGAAATTTGAACGAATTCGGGCTGACACCGAAAACGGAGAGGACCAATGACGCCAGACATCCAGACCCTGCTCGACCGCGAGGCGATCCGCGATTGCGTCGCCCGCCTTGCGCGCGGTGAGGACCGGCGCAGCGCGGACCTGATCCGCTCCTGCTGGTGGCCGGAGGCGCGGTTCGATTACGGCGTCTATGCCGGTGATTTCGACGCCTATCTGGCCTGGGTCGTGCCCGGCGCCGATGCCATAAAGGATACGCAGCACCTGATCGGCCAGTCGGAGATCGAACTGGACGGCGATAGCGCGCGCGTCGAAAGCCACGTCTTCTCCTACCACCGCGTCGACATGGGGGAGGGAGATCGCGATACCTGCATCGGCGGTCGCTACCTCGACACGTTCGAGAAGCGCGACGGGCAATGGCGTATCGCTGATCGAGTTATGCTCTACGATTGGGAGCAGGACTGGGGCGCGGCGGCCGATTGGTCGAAGGGGGTGATGGGCTATCCCTTCACCGCCGAGCATTTCCCCGGCCGCGCCAAGGGCGACTTCAGCGAACGCTGGTTCGCCGGAGAAACGGCATGAGCGCGCCGCTGGCCGGCAAAGTCGCGCTGGTCACCGGCGCCAGCCGCGGCATCGGCAAAGGCATTGCGCTGGTCCTGGCCGAGCAGGGCGCGACCGTCTACGTCACCGGGCGCACCGTGCGGGAGGGGGATTACTACCTGCCCGGCACCGTCGGCGGAACGGCGGCCGAATGCGACGCGCGCGGCAAGGAGAGCGGGGGACGCGGTATCGCGGTTGCCTGCGATCATGGCGACGATGCCGCCGTGGCCGCGCTGTTCGAGCGGATAGCCGCCGAGCAGGGACGACTCGACATCCTCGTCAACAATGCCTTCACGCTCTCGGACGATCTGTTGGAGCCCAAGGCCTTCTGGGAAAAACCGCTCTCCAACCTGGAGATGTGGGACGTGGGCGTGCGCTCCAACTACGTCGCGGCCTGGCACGCTGCCAGGATCATGGCGCCGCAGAAATCGGGGCTGATCGTGGCGATTTCCGGCTTCGCGGCCGTCACTTACACGTACAGCGTCATCTTCGGCACGTCCAAGTCGGCGGTGGACCGCATGGCGCGCGACATGGCGATCGAACTGGAACCGCACGGCGTCGCCTCGCTGACGCTCTGGCAGGGCTTGACCTTGACCGAGAAGGCGCAGGACAATCTAGCCAGGATGGGCGACAAGATGACCGCCTCGATCACCCAGATGCACGGCAGCAGCGTGGAGCATCCGGGCCGGGTGATCGCCGCGCTGGCCGCCGATCCCGCTGTGATGAAGCGCTCCGGCGGAGAGTTCGTCACGGCCGAACTCGCGCAGGAATACGGCCTGACCGACGTGGACGGCCAAGTGATCCAATCCGCCCGCGCCTCGCGCGGTTCGCCCCTATGGAAGCCCATTGCGGAGGTAGACTACCGTGGCAAGTGACACCCCCCGAGACCGCGCGGCGCGGTTGGACGAACTGCTGGACAAGCAGGACATTCGCGAATGCCTGACCCGCTTTTCGCGCGGGATGGACCGGTTCGACCGGGACATATACCTCTCGGCGTTCTGGGACGATGCGACGATGGCGGCCGGGCCTTTCGTGGGGTCGGCGGCGGATTGCTGGGACTGGGCGGTGCCGATGCACGAGGCCGGGCAGATCCTCACCCATCACGCGCTGCTCCAGACCACCATCGATCTCGACGGCGACACCGCCCATACCGAAACCTATTATCAGTTCGTCGGTCGCAATCGCGGCGAGCTGCTGTGGATCGCAGGCGGCCGTTACATCGACCGGCTGGAGCGGCGGGGAGATGTCTGGCGGATCGCGCTGCGCACCAATGTCATCGAATGGGGTTCCATGCCGCCGCCTATGGCCGTCCCCTTCTCGGACGTTCCGGGCATCGCGCTGAACGGCGTGTCCAGTCGCGACAAGGACGATCCGTCCTACCAGCGGCCGCTCGTCAATCGCCGCGCGCCCAGCAATCCGGCAAGGAAGTGAGCGAGGTGGGCCGGATCTCCGACGGACTTGTCGGGAAAGTCGCGGTCGTGACCGGGGCCACGCGGGGAATCGGCAAGGGCATCGCCTGCGCGCTCGCGGAGCATGGCGCGACCGTCTACGTCACGGGCAGGACGACGGGCGCGGGCCAGAACCCCTTGCCGGGAACGCTTGCGGAAACGGTGGCGGAGGTGGAGGCACGCGGCGGCAAGGGCGTGGCCGTCGCGCTCGATCTCAAGGACGACGCGCAGATCGCCGCACTGTTCGCGCAAGTGCGCCGGGACGAAGGGCGGCTCGATATCCTCGCCAACAATGCCATGGCCATTCCGGAGGCCATGACCCGCCGCGACGGGTTCTGGGAAAAGCCGCTGGATGCGTGGGAAATCTGGGATACCGGCATGCGTGCCGCCTATATTGCCGCCTGGCATGCGGCGCGGATCATGGTGCCGCAGGGTTCCGGCCTGATCGCCGCGCTCTCCGGCTATGTCGGCGTGACGTATACCTACGATGTCGTGTTCGGCACCACCAAGACCGCCACGGACCGGATGATGCGCGACATGGGGCACGAGCTGCGCGATACCGGCGTCAGTGCCGTCTCGCTCTGGCAGGGCTTCACGTATACCGAGCGGGCGAGGGAAAACCTGAAGACGGTGCCCGGCATGGCCGGCCAGCTCAACAGCGCGGTCGGCTCCTCGCCCGAGTTCCCGGGGCGGGTGATCGCCGCGCTGGCAATGGACCCGCAGGTTCGGGCGCGGTCGGGCGGGACGTTCATCAATGCCGAACTCGCCGCCGAATATGGCGTGACGGACAAGGACGGCCGCACGATCCCCTCGCTGCGCGAAACGCGCGGGGCGCCGCTGTGGAGCGCCGGCGAAACCACCTGGAGCAAGCCATGAGCGAACGCCGTTTCGATGGAAAAGTGGCCGTCATCACCGGCGGCGCGCGCGGGTTGGGCCGTGCCTATGCCGAACTGCTGGGCGGGCTGGGCGCGCGGATCGTGGTCGCCGACAACGGCAGCGCGCTCTCGGGCTCCGGATCGGATGCCGGCCCGGCCGAAGAGGCGGCACAGGCCCTTCGCGCTGCGGGGTGCGAGGCCGTGGCCTGCACCGAGAGCGTGGCCACGGAACCGGGCGGCAAAGCCATTGTCGAGGCCGCGCTGGATGCCTTCGGGCGGGTCGACGTGGTGATCCACAATGCGGGCAACAACCGCTTCGCGATGCTCGACGAGATCAGCTACGACGATTTCCGCAGCGTGGTGGACGTGCACTTGCTGGGTGCTTTCCACGTCGTGCGCCCGGCTTTCGAGCGCATGGTGAAGCAGGGCTACGGCCGGGTGGTGCTCACAGGGTCGATCGGTGGGCTCTATTCTATGCCGAGCGTGGTCAACTACGCCGTGTCCAAATCCGGCATGATCGGGCTGAACAACATCGTCGCCATCGAGGGCGCGGCGCACGGGGTGAAATCGAACATCATCCTGCCGGGCGCGGTGACGCGCATGGCCGAAGGGCTGGATACCTCGCAATATCCCGCGATGGGCCCGGAACTGGTCGCCCCGGTGGTGGGCTGGCTGGCGCATGAAAGCTGTTCGGTGACGGGCGAGATGTACGTCTCGATGGGTGGCCGCGTGGCCCGCGCCTTCATCGCCGAGACCGAGGGCGTTTACCGGCCAGACTGGACCATCGACCGCGTGGCGGCGGAAATCGGCGAGATCCGCGACATGTCCCGCCAGTGGACCTTCCACCCCGCCGAGGACGGTTTTTCCGAGCATATGGCGCGCAGTTTCGAATTGGTGCGCCGAGGCGTGGAGGCGGGCTAGGCGTTCGGTTCCATCGTTTGACGGCCGTGCGGAAAGGTTCGGCTCAGGCGGGTTGAGGCGCGCGGCTGTCGACCAGCCCGGCTTGGGCAAGGGCGCTCCAGAAGCTCTCGGGGATCGGCGTGGACATCAACGCCAGCGCGGCACCCAGTTCGGCCTTCGTGGCGATGCCGGGAATCACGGCCTCCACGATCGGATGCCGTACCGGAAACTGCAATGCCGCCGCCGCCAGCGGAATGCCGAATTCGGCGCACAAGTCTTCGATGCGGCCCACCCGCGCGATGATATCGGCAGAGGGCGCGCCATATTCGTAAGGCGCGGGCAGGCCATTCCGCACCCCGCGCGCGAGAATGCCGGAGTTGAAGGGCGCCCCGGCGACGATGCGCACTCCGCGCGCGGCGCATAAGGGAAACAGGCGATCGAGCGGCGATTGCTCCAGCAGGGTATAGCGCCCGGCCAGCAGGATGACGTCGAGATCGGCGTGGTCCAGGACTTCCTCGCAGACCGCCGTTTCGTTCACGCCGAGGCCGATCGCGACCACCGCGCCGCCGTCGCGCAGTTCCTGCATGGCGCGCAGGCCTCCGCCCAGGAACTGCCGCATCCTTTCGGCATGGTCGGCGCCATGGGCATAGCTGCCGATGTCGTGTGCCAGCAGGATGTCCACGCGATCGCGTCGCAGGCGTTTCAGGCTGGCCTCGTGCGAGCGCAGGACGGCGTCGTAGCCGTAGTCGAACACGCTTTCGAAAGGCTCGGGCGAGACGAAACCCTGACGTAGGGCGGTGAGATCGGCAAGGGGGGCCGGATCCAGGCGGCGGCCGACTTTCGTGGAGATGACGGCTTCGCCGGCCGGGTCCAGCGTGGCCAGCGCTTCGCCTAGCCGTTTTTCGCTCAGCCCGAAGCCGTAGTGCGGCGCAGTGTCGAAATAGCGCAGGCCCGCCGCCCAGGCAGCCTCGATCACCGCGAAGGCCTCCGCGTCGGGGACCGGGCGATAGAGGTTGCCGATCGCGGCCGAGCCGAAGCTCAGCGGTGCCGGGAACGATTGCGTCGCCATGCTTACTCCAGTCCGTAGAATTGACGTGCCGCGCCTTCGAACAGGCGTTGCCGGTCGGCCGCGCCAAGATCGCCCACCAGCATCAGGGTATCGTCGATCCAGTCGGCATAGCTGTCGCCCATGTGCAGGAGCACGGGCCAGTCGCTGCCCCACATGGTGCGCGCGCCGAAGCATTCGAACACATGCGCGGCATAAGGCGCCAGCGCGGCGGCGTCCTGCCCCTTTGCCTGCTGCGTGCGCAGACCCGAAAGTTTGCACCACACGTTCGGCAGCCGGGCGAGGGCGGCAAGGTCCGCGCGCCAGGGGTCCATGGCAAGGGCGGCCGCGCCGGGCTTGCCGGCGTGGTCTATGACGATGGGAATCTGCGGCCAGGCCTCTGCGAAGCGGGCGAGGGCGGGCAAGTGCCGCGGCTCGACGAGGGCATCGAAGCGCAGGCCCTGCTCGGCCATGGCCTTGATTGCGGGGTGCAGTTCGTGTCGCAGGAGCCATTCGCTGTCGGCCATGGCCTGGAGCATCGGGCGCAGGCCCACGCATTTGGGGCGCCCGGCCAGCGCGGCGATGCGCTCCGGCGCGCAGGGCGCGTCAAGCGCGGCCCAGGCGACGATGCCCAGCACCATGGGCTGTTCGGCGGCAAGGGCGAAGAGCCAGTCCGTATCGCGGTCGTCGGGCTGGGACTGGACGAGCACCGTGCCCGCAAGATCGACACCCGTGGTGGCCGCGGCCAGGTCGGGCGGAAGGAAATCGCGGTTCAACAGTGGCCAGTCGGCATCGGGCCAGCTACATTCCGGCGCGGAAATGCGCCAGAAGTGCTGATGCGAATCGAGAATGCGCGGACGCGTCACCGGCGCCGCCCCGGATAGGGCCGACGGCGCGCCGCGGCTCTGCAGCGGGTCGTCCGAAACGCGGCGGTCATGTCCTCTCCCTTGCCTTCCGGCCTTGCGCCCTGAATAAACATACGACATCATACAACATGCGATGCGGCTGTCCATGCCGCCCTGACAAATCAAGACGAAAGGATGCCAAGAATGAAACTCTGCCGCGTCGGCGAAGCCGGAAACGAGCGCCCAGCGATGATCGATGCCGAGGGCGGCATCCGCGACCTTTCCGGCCATGTGGGAGACATCGATTCCGGGGCGATTTCGTCGGACGCCTTGTCGCGCCTTGCCCAGATCGACCTGGCTTCGCTGCCGCTGATCGAAGGCCCGGTGCGCTATGGCCCTTGCGTGGGCGGGACGCGCCAGTTCGTCGCCATCGGCCTCAACTATGCCGACCACGCCGCCGAATCCAACCTGCCGACCCCCGAGGAACCGGTGGTCTTCAACAAGTGGGTGAGCTGCATCCAGGGGCCGAACGATCCGGTGACGATCCCGCGCGCCTCGCGAAAGACCGATTGGGAAGTCGAACTCGGTGTGATCATCGGCACCGAGGCCTACAATGTGGACGAAGCTTCGGCGCTCGATCATGTCGCGGGTTACTGCGTCGTCAACGACGTGTCGGAGCGTGAGTGGCAGCAGGAGCGCGGCGCCACCTGGGACAAGGGCAAGGGCTTCCCCGGCTTCGGGCCGATCGGACCCTGGCTGGTCACGGCTGATGAAGTGGGCGATCCGCAGGCGCTGGGCATGTGGCTGGAGGTCAATGGCAAGCGCGTGCAGGACGGCAGTTCCTCGACGATGATCTTCACCGTCGCCCAGATCGTGTCCTACCTCAGCCAGTTCATGACGCTGCTTCCCGGCGACGTCATCACCACCGGCACCCCGCCGGGCGTCGGCCTCGGCCAGAAGCCGGAACCCTGGTACCTCAAGGCGGGTGACGTGGTGACCCTGGGTATCGAGAAGCTGGGCACGCAGCGGCAGGAGTTCGTCGCGATAGACTGATTGACAGCATGCGCCCCATGCGCTTAATTCATCATACGTATTATGTGGTGATGGAGAGGGTATGGGGCGTCTTGCTGGTAAGACTGCACTGGTGACGGCGGCCGGACAGGGTATCGGCCGCGCCAGTGCCGAAGCGTTCCTGCGCGAAGGCGCGCGGGTGATCGCGACGGACATCCGCGCCGATGTGCTGGCGGACTTCGAGGGCGCGGAAACGCTGGTGCTCGACGTGACCGATGCCGATGCCGTGAAGGCTGCTGCGGCGGCGCACCCCGACATCGACGTGCTGTTCAACTGTGCGGGCTTCGTCCATCCCGGCACCATTCTCGACTGCGACGAGGAGGCCTGGGCCTTTTCCAACGCGCTCAATGTCACGGCGCAATACCGCATGATCCGGGCCGTGCTGCCGCAGATGATCGCGCTCGGGCGGGGCTCTATCATCAACATGTCGTCGGTGGCATCCAGCGTGAAGGCCGTGCCCAACCGCTTCGCCTATTCGACTACCAAGGCGGCGGTGATCGGGCTGACCAAATCGGTCGCGGTGGACTTCGTCACTCAGGGCATCCGCTGCAATGCGATCTGCCCCGGCACGGTGGAAACGCCCTCGTTGCTCCAGCGCCTGCGCGATACCGGCGATTTCGAGAAAGCCTATGCGGAATTCACGGCAAGGCAGGCGATGGGCCGCTTTGGCCGACCGGGGGAGCTGGCAGCGCTCGCGGTCTATCTGGCCTCAGACGAGTCCGCTTTCACCACCGGCGGGATCCATGTGATCGACGGCGGCTGGACCAGCTGATTCCGCACAAGAACAAGAATCCGGACAAGAACAAGAAAAGGGAGACGGAACTATGATCGAGGCCCGCCGCATCGCGCGCCTTCTGGCCATGCTGGCGGCGGGCGCCAGCGCCCTGCCGGCCATCGCCCAGGAGCGCGCCGTCGAAGTGCACGTCTCTCCGCAAGGCGACGACCGCAATCCCGGCACGGCGGCGCGGCCGGTCCGCTCGCTTCCCCGCGCACAGGCCCTGGTGCGGCGCAGCAATGCCAAGGCGGATGTAACGGTGCTGCTGGGAGAGGGGACCTACCGCCTGGAGGCGCCGCTCTCGTTCCGGCGCGGCGATGGCGGGCTGGGCGGTCATGCGGTGACATGGAAAGCGGCGCCGGGCGCGCATCCCACGATTTCCGGCGGCATGGCGGTGACGGGGTTCAAGCCTTACGATGCCGAGCGCCGCATCTGGGTCGCGGACGTGCCCAAGGGCCTCGATACCCGGCAGGTCTGGGTCGACGGCACGCTGGCGGAGCGGCCCTGGGTGGAGATCCGCGCCGCCGACGTGACGTTCGATGCGCAGGGCTTCACCGTGGTGAACCCCAAGCTGGACTGGCTCTCCACGCTGGCCCGGCCCGACCGGGTGGAGCTGGAGGCGACCGGCTTCTTCACCGATCGCTTCTCTCCGGTGAAGGCCATCGCGGGCGGCCGGGTGACGATGCAGCAGCCCGCCTGGGACAACAACACCTGGGGCTACGACACGATCTCCAAGCCGATCTTCCCCGACGACAGCCGCCTGTTCCTGACCAATGCGCTGGAATTCGTCGGCAAGGCGAACGAGTGGCACTCGCGCCCCTATCAGTGGGTGATCGACCCGCAGGCGGGCAAGCTCTATCTGCGCATGGGGCTGGACGAGGACATCGCCGGACGCGAGGTGATCGTGCCCCGGCTGGAGGCGCTGGTCTCCATCGCGGGCACGCCCGAGGCGCCGGTGGAGCGGCTGCACTTCGAAGGCCTGCGTTTTTCGCATACGAGCTGGCTCGGCCCCTCGCGCCCCACCGGCTATGCCAACCAGCAGAGCGGCGCGTTCCTCTACGAGACCTCTCCGATCCGCCCCGCCGATGCCTGGCAAAGCTGCGGCTGGGGCTGTACCGAGTTCGAATCGATGCGCCAGAAATGGCACCAGATGCCTGCCGCCGTGCAGGTCTCCGCGGCGCGCGACGTCACTTTTGCAGGCAATACCTTCTCGCAGCTCGGCCAGGTGGCGCTTGGCATCGGCAATGACGCCAATGCCAACCTTTCGGGCGTGGGGCTGGCGGCGCAGGGTGTGCGCGTGACGCGCAATCGCTTCGCCGTGCTCTCGGGCAGCGCGATCATGGCGGGCGGCGTCCGGGTCGAGGCGCACCACCCGGCCGATCCCCGCCTCGTCAACCGCGACCTCGCGATCGAGGACAATACGGTCGTTACCGTCAGCCAGGACTACCGCGACAACGCGGCGATCCTCACCACTTACGTAACCGGCGCGCGCATCGCTCATAACGACATCAGCGATGCCCCCTATGACGGGATCGCCGTCGGCTGGGGCTGGGGCTACAACGATGCGGGCGGCAACCCGAATTACGACGAGAACGCGAAGGGCTACGTCCACAACACCAGGTTCACCACGCCCACGACGCTGCGCGATACCGTGGTGGAGGGCAACCGCATCCACGGCGTGAAGACCTGGTTCATGGACGGCGGCGCCATCTACAACCTTTCGGCCAACCCGGACTCGGTGGTCCGGGGCAATCACATCTTCGACATTGGCAACCGCATCGCGATCTATCTCGACGAGGGCTCGAAGCACTTCAGGATCGCCGGCAACGTCGTCGAGACGGGCGGCAAGTGGCTCAATATCAACACCGCGGGCGCCATGTACAAGCGGCGCATCTCCACTGACAACCTGGCCACCGGTAACTGGCACACGGTCAACACCACCGGCGGGCGCTGGCTGGAGGAGATCGGCAACGTCGCGCGGGACAATCCGCTGGTGCCCGACCGGAACTGGCCCGCCGAGGCGCAGGCCGTGATCGACGCGGCCGGGGTGCGCAAGTGAGCGGGGCCGGCCTTGACCGCCGTGCGCTGCTCAAGAGCGCCGGCGCGCTGGGTGCAGCCGCAGGGATGCCGCTGGGTTCGGCCCTGGCGCAGGACGCGGCGGCGCTGCGCGTGGTCGATCTTCGCGCCGAGGGACTGGTCGCGCCGATCGGGCTCGACCAGCAGGACGTGCGGCTCTCGTGGCGGCTGGAAAGCGACCGGCGCGGCGTGACCCAGACCCGCTGCGAGGTTCAGGCCGCGTCAAGCGCCGCGCTGCTGGAGGCGGGCACGCCGGACTTGTGGCACGCGGGCGAAGTGCTCACCCGGCGCAGCATGGACATGGGCTGGCTCGGTGCGCCGCTGAAGTCCCGGCAGAAGGTCTACTGGCGCGTCCTCGTGCGCGACGATGCGGGCCTGCGCGCGACCAGTCCGGTCGCCACGTTCGAAATGGGCCTGCTCGACAAGGCGGACTGGCAGGCGCAGTGGATCGAGGCGCAGACCGAACTGGAACGCGCCGACCGCGCGGCCGGTCTCGTGTGGATGCGCGGTGACCGCACGGCGGACGAGTCTCCGCGCTTCTTCCGCCTCGCCTTCGATCTGGCAGAACCCGGGGACGTGACGCTGTTCACGGCGGCCAACTTCAAGTCGACGCTCTGGCTGGATGGGACGCAAGTGGAAGTCCCCGTGGGTTTCAAGCGTTTCGGTATCGATCCGGTGGCGGTGACGACGCGCCGGCTGGCGGCGGGGCGTCATGTGCTGGGCTTCCGGGTGGAAAATCCGCGCGGCTTCAATGGGCCGAAAATCCACGAGATCGCCGCTACCGCGATGATCCGTACCGCTGGCCGGCGCCTGACCAGCGAAACGATGCGTACGGCCGTCCATGCGCCCGAGGGGTGGTCCGGCGCGTCTTTCGACGATGCGCGCTGGGCCGCGGCGACCCGCTCCGCCGACCAGCCCCAGGCCTGGCCGAGGAGCGGTGCCTACATGCTCAGGCGCGAGTTCCGGCTGGCCAAGCCGGTCCGGCAGGCAAGGCTGCGCATGACGGCGCTCGGCGCCTATGTGGCGGAAATCAACGGCGCGCGTATCAGCGATGTCTGCCTTGCGCCGGAAAGCAGCGATTTCCGTTCCACCGCGCTCTACCGCACTTACGACGTGACGGCACTCCTGCGTCCGGGCGCCAACGCCATCGGCGCGATGCTGGGAGAGGGATGGTATGGCAGCTACCACGCCCCGGCCGGGCGCTATGCTTTCGGCGATCCGCCGCTGCGGCTGTTCGCGCAGCTCGAGGTCGAGCACACCGACGGCACCCGCTCGCTTGTCGCGACCGACAAGGATTGGCAGCTGCGCCCCGAAAGTCCGGTGACGCAGGCGGAAATCTACTACGGCGAGGATTACGACGCCCGGCTGGAGCAGCCCGGCTGGTCGCAGCCGGGGTTCCGGGCCGCCGGCTGGGTACCCGCGCGGATCGGCGAGGCCCCGCCTTGTGCGCTGGTCGCTCACGTCGGCCCGCCGATCCGCCCGATCGAGCGCATGGCGGCGAAATCCATCACCAGCTTCGAAGGAGACCGGCACGTCATCGACTTCGGCCAGAACTTCGCGGGCTGGGTGGAACTGAAGGCCCGCGGCGCGGCCGGACAGCAGGTCTCGCTGCGCTTTGCCGAAATCCTCGGCGCGGACGGTCATGTCGATCAGGCGAACTTGCGGTCGGCGCGCTGCGCCTGCCTCTATACCCTGCGCGGCGATCCGGCGGGCGAAACGTACCAGCCGCACTTCACCTATTTCGGTTTTCGCTATGTCGAGGTCAGCGGACTGGGCCGCGCACCCACCGCAGACGAGATCGCGGGGATCGTCGTATCCAGCGCCTTGCCCGAAACCGGGCGGCCACTGATCGAGAACCGGATCATCCAGGGCCTGTGGCAGAACAGCCGCTGGAGCCAGCGCTCCAACTTCTTCGGCGTGCCTACCGACTGCCCGCAGCGCGACGAGCGGCTGGGCTGGACGGGGGACGCCAACGTGTTCTGGGACGCGGCGGCCTTCACCATGGACGTCGGCCCGTTCACCCGCCGCTTCATGGGCGACATGCGCGACGCCCAGGGGCCGCGCGGGGAATTCCCGGACTATGCGCCTTCCGGCTGGCGCGACCAGTTGCTCGGCGCCTCGCCGGGCTGGGCGGATGCCGGGGTGATCCTGCCCTGGACGGTCTGGCAGCGCTACGGGGACACCGCGATCGTCGAGCGCAACTGGCCGGCGATGACGCGCTACATGCGCTTCATCGCCGACAGCAACCCGGACCATGTCTGGCGCCACTTGCGCGGCTACGACTATGGCGATTGGGTGGCGCTGGACGCCAAGGAGCCGGGGGACGAGACCACGCCCAAGGACCTCATCGCGACGGCCATGTGGAAACGCTCGGCCGATGCCATGGCGCAGATGGCGCGCGGGGCGAAGCGCCAGCCCGAGGCGGAACGCTACGAGCAACTGGCGAAGGACATCACCGCCGCCTTCGCCGCGGCCTTCGTGCGGCCGGACGGCAGTGTCGGCAACGGGTCGCAATGCGGCTACATCCTCGCGCTGCGTTTCGGACTGGTGCCCGAGGGCCTGCGCGCGGCGGCGACGGCGAAGCTCGCAGCGGATATCCGGCGGCGCGGCACTTTGCTCTCGACCGGGTTCCTGGGCACGCCGTTCAGCCTCGATGCGCTGGCGGACCAAGGCGAGCATGCGCTGGTCTACGACCTGCTGCTGCGCACCGCCTTTCCCTCGTGGGGCTACATGATCGCCAAGGGCGCGACCACGATCTGGGAGCGCTGGAACGCCGACATGGCGGATGCTTCGATGAATTCGTACAACCACTATGCGCTGGGCGCGGTGACGGGTTTCGTGTTCCGCCGCGTGGCCGGGATCGACCCGCTCGACGCGGGCTTCCTCAAGTGGCGCTTCGACCCGGTGCTGGACCCGCGCCTGCCGCGCGGCGGGGCAAGCTACGAAAGCGTGCTCGGGCGTATCGTCACGGAGTGGAGCAACGCGGCCGGGCAGTTCGATGCGCGGCTGGTGGTGCCGGCGAACTCGCGCGCGGAAGTCTGCCTGCCGGCCGGCTCGGCCGATGCCGTTCGCGAGAGCGGGCGCGCGCTCCCGGACGCACCGGGGGTGGAGATCGTCGGCATGCGCGGCGATCGTCTGGTGATCGAGGTCGGTTCGGGCGAGTACCGTTTCACGGCCCAGGGTCCCTCGTCCCCGACCTGATCCGGGGCGAGGGGGACGCTCAGGGCCGGGTCGTCCAGTTCCAGGTTACCGTATCGATCAACGTCCCGGCGCGCGCTTCCACGCGGTTGCTGCCCGGCGCGAGGTCCACCGTCCATGCGGCGATATGGTCGTCCACCGGCACTTTCGTCCAGGCGCCGCCGTTGAGGCGCATCTCCACTTCGGGGCGGTTGGTGAAAGCCTGCGCCACGACGCGCTGCGTGCGCTTGTTCACGTCGCGGCGGCTGGCGAGGTGCAGCATCGGCGTGTCCGACCAGTTCGCCTGATACCAGTACCAGGCATCCTTGCGCGTCTTGCGGTCCTCGGTGACGAGGCCCTTGTCGTTGATCGCGGGACGATCCCCCTCGTTGCGCTTGAACGAGGGGTAGTCGATGCCCACCCACACGAAGCTGGACCAGAGGAACGGTCGTTTCTTCATCTCGCGCCAGTGCTTGATGTGGAAGTCGGTCTGGTACTGCTCTGGGTGCCAGTAGCCGTTCGATTCCGGGCGCTTCATCACCGGGTCTTCCTGGTGCAGCACGCTGGCGCCCGCGCCGTATTCGCTGACGCCGAAGGGCCGGCCCGGCATCTTGGCGTGAAGCGCGTCGGCCCAGGGCCCGATGTCCTCCGAATTCGTCCAGTACCAGCCGAAGTAGCGGTTGTAGGACACCGTATCGCTGTGCTGCGCGATGGGATCGCTGTCATCTAGGCAGCAATGTGCGTAAGTCGTCGGACGCGTGGGATCGAGGGCTTTTGCCGTGGCCTGGAGTTCGGACAGGATGCGGTTCGAGGCTGCATCCGACTTGCGGATCTCGTTGCCGATGCCCCAGAGCGCCACGGAGGGGTGGTTGCCGGTCTGCGCGATCAGCTCGCGCATCTGTTCGACCAGGTTCTCGCGGAAGGCGTCGGAAGGATCGTGATCGTCGATCAGCGGCACTTCGGTGAGCACCAGCAGCCCCAGTTCGTCCGCGCGTTCGTAGACCCGGCTCGGATGCTGCATGTGCGCCAGGCGCAGGCCGGTTGCGCCCATCTCCGCGAACAGGCCCAGGTCCTCGTCGATCTCGGCATCGGTCACGACCGGGCCGCGGCCGAAGCGGGTGGGCAGTTGCAGGTTGACGCCGTGAAGCGGGTAGGGCGCGCCGTTCAGCAGGAAGGTGCCGTCCTTGCGCACCGCCACGGTACGCACGCCGAGCGGTACGCTGGCGCTGTCGATCACGCGGCCGGATTCGGCGATTTCGGTGACCACGCGGTAGAGATAGGGGGCCTTCACGCCCTGCCAGAGCCGCGCATTGTGCAAGGCCAGCGACTGCTCGATGCTGGTTTTCTCGCCTGCCCCAAGCAGGACGGTGCGCGAGGCGCGGGCGACGACTTGGCCTGCGGCGTCGAGCACGCGGGTGTCGAGGCTGAAGCGTGCAGCCGAGGTCCGCGCGTTGCTCAGCGCGGCGGTGAGCGCCACCGCCGCCTCGCGGCCCTTCAGCGAGGTGGTGCGGACCTGCACGCCGGGTCCGGCATGGTCGAGCCGGTCGAAAGCCAGCGCGTCTTCCTCGATCAGGCCGACCGCGCGGGCCAGGCCGCCGAAAACGTTGAAGTCGCCGTTGAGCGGGGCGATCTGCGTGTCGCGCGCATTGTCGACGCGCACGGCCAGGACATTGTCACCGCTGCGCAGAGCCTCGGTGGCGTCGAAGCGGAAGGCGCCGTAGCCGCCCTTGTGCTGGCCCAGCCGGCGGCCGTTCAGCCAGACCTCGGCCTTCAGCGAAACTCCGCCGAAGTTCAGCAGATAGCGCTTGACCGCTTGGGGGCTGGCCGCAAAGCCGAGGCGGTACCAGGCGGGGCCGCGATAGTAGACGCCCTCCGGCTCGCCGCGCGCCTTGGCGCCGCCGATGCCGGAGTCCTGCGCATTGTAGGTGTGCGGCACCGAGACGCTCTGCCAGGCGCGGTCGTCGAAGGCGGGGGCCTCGGCACCGGCGGCATCGGACTTCACGAAATGCCAGCCCTCGGCCAGCGGCCGCTCGCTGGCGGCCAGTACGGGAACCGGCGCTCCGGCGAGAAGCAGGCCGAGCAGGGGGCGCAGGGATCTCTGGATCATGGTCGGTCTCTCAGGCGAGTTTCACGACGGCGCCGATGGCGATGTCGCTGCTGGCGGTGGCGCGGATCGCTTCGCCGCGCGCGTGGGGGGATCGCAGGCCATCGACCATTGCGCCGGCCACGTCGTCGAACAGCACGGCAGGGCGCGCGTCGGGCGCGGCGACATCGAACGTCACGTCGTGCAGCACCACGTTGCGGGCATGGCGCACGTAGAGGCCGTGGGCCGGGAACGTGCCCATGAAGCTGGGTTCGAGACTGGAGGCAGGCCGTTCCGGGATGGCGCGGGCGGCGTCTTCGGTCGTGCCGCCGCCTGCCGCGCGAACGTGGACGTCGGAAAAGGTCACGTCCTCCACCGGCGCACCGGGATTGCCGACGATGCCGCAGGCATAGGGACCGGGCGCGCCCGAGACGTTGATGCCCGAAAACCGCACGCGGCGCACTTTCGAGGGTCCGGTCCCCACGGGCGCGCGGTTGCGCGCGGCGAGGCGGACGAAGATCGGATGGTTCACGGGATTCTTCAGGTTGATGTCGCGGAAGGTCACGTCCTCCAGAACGCCGCCGTCGATCGCCCCCAACTGCAATCCGCGCGTGTTCTCGCACGTGCAGTCCGCGATCAGGATGTTGCGGAAGCCGGTGGCGGAATCGGTGCCGAGCTTGATCCGTCCGAGCACGCCCACGTCATCCACCGAGCGATAGAGCGAGGGGCGATACGTGCCGTCCACCAAGGAGCCGAGATCGTAGCCGCTGGTCTTGCAGCCGATCACCGATATATCCTCGCAGAACACCGGCGCGTTCAAGGCATAGCTGCTCTTGAGGACGATGGCGTCGTCCTTCGGGGCGTTGACCGTGCAGCCGGTCACCCGCACGTCGCGGCAGCAGTCGATGTCGATGCCGTCGCGGTCGGTATCGACGGTAAGATTGTCGATGGTGACGCCCTGCGATCCCAGCACGTAGCAGGCGAAGTGACCGCCTTGCAGGATCGTGAAGTCGCGCAGCAGCACGTTGCGGCAGCGCTTGAGCGCCACGGCCTTGTTGCCGCGCCCTTCGTAGGCCATCTCGCGCGGGATGGCGCGGCGGGCGGCATCGGGGGACAGGCCCTGCTCGCGGGGGGACTTCCAGCCCGCGATACCGTGCCATCGCGGCGCCGGTCCCTCGCGGTCCAGCCCGAGGCCGTGGATCATGCCGCGCCCGATGATCGCAACGTCGCTCAGGTCGATGCCGTAGATCAGCGCATTGCGGAAGTGGGCGACGCCGTAGTCTACGTATTGCTCCTCGAAGACGCCTTCGGGGAGGTCGTACCCGCCCTTGTGACGGCGCGGGTCGGCCGCCTCGATGACGCTGCCGGGCATCAGCAGCAAGGTAACGTGGCTGCGCAGGCGTATCGAGAAGCACAAGTAATGGCCGGGAGGCACCACGACGGTGCCCCCGCCCGCATCGCTCGCGGCGGCAATGGCGCGGTTGAACGCGTCGGAATCGATGGCCGCCCCGTCGCCTCTGGCGCCGTGGTCGCGAACGTCGTGGAATCCGGAAAGAGCGCCTGCCGCGCGCACCGGCACGGCGCTCATCGCAAAGGCCGCGCCAAAGCCGAGCGTCACGGCGCGGCGGCTGAATTCCGCCCGTTCGATAACGCGGTCCATTCCTGCTCCCTCAAACTTATGTTGTATGACGTATTACATAAGCAAGGGGCGCTGCCAACTCTTTCCGGCCGGTTACACCAGCATGTCGCGGGTAATGTCCTTCACCGATGTCACCCCGCTCAGGGCCATCGTCACTTTCATGCCCTGGGCGATGAGGTCGAGCAGCCGGGTCACGCCGGCCTCGCCTTCCGCCGCCAGCGCGTAGATATAGGCCCGCCCCAGCAACACACCGCGCGCACCGAGCGCCAGCATGCGCACCACGTCGAGGCCGGTGCGGACGCCGCCGTCGACCAGCACGGTCAGTTCGTCACCCACGGCATCGGCGATGGCGGGCAGGGCCTCCGCGGTCGAGATCGCGCCGTCGAGCTGGCGGCCGCCGTGGTTGGAGACGATCACCCCGTCGGCGCCGAGCCGCACTGCGTCGCGCGCATCGGCCGGATCGAGCACGCCCTTGACGATCATCTCGCCTTGCCAGAAGTCGCGGATCCATTCGAGGTCGGACCAGGTGATCGATGGATCGAAGTTGGCGCCCAGCCAGCCGATGTAGTCGGCAAGGTCGGTCGGCTTCTGCCGGTAGTGGGAAATATTGCCGAGATCGTGCGGCCGGCCCAGCAGGCCCACGTCCCAGGCCCAGCGCGGGTGCGTGACCGCTTGCAGCATCCGGCGCATCGGCGCGGCGGGGCCGCTCATGCCGGAATGGGCATCGCGGTAGCGGGCACCCGGCAGCGGCATGTCCACGGTGAACACCAGCTTGGTCACGCCCATCGCCTGCGCCCGTTCCAGCGCGTGCCGCATGAAACCGCGGTCCTTGAGCACGTAGAGCTGGAACCAGATCGGCTCGCCGCTGGCCGCGATCACGTCGGCCAGAGGGCAGACGCTGACGGTGGAGAGGATATAGGGCACGTTCGCCGCCCGCGCGGCGCGGGCCACCTGCAATTCGCCGCGCCGCCGCATCATGCCGCCAAGCCCGATCGGGGCCAGCATGACCGGCATGTCCATCGTCTCGCCCAGAATCCGGGTCTCGAGGCTGAGCGCGGAGACATCGCGCAGCACGCGCTGGCGCGGGCGCACGGTTTTCAGCGCTGTGCGGTTGGCGTCCATCGTCTCCTCGGAGAAGGCCCCGCCATCGACATAGTCGAACAGGAACGGCGGCAGGCGGCGGCGCGCCGCTTCGCGAAAGTCGAGCGGAGAGGAAACGATCATGAAGGGTCCCTGAGACTGCGGTCGGGATTGAGGTGGAGCACGAGGTCGGCCCGGTCCGGCATCTCGGCGAGGATGTGGCGGGTAAGGCGCTCGTAATGCTGCACGAAACGGTCCAGCGCGGGGTCATCCATGACCTGCGAGCCTTGCGCTTCGCCGCGGGCGATGCGGTCTCGCAGGACGGCCTCCTGCTGTCCGCGCCAGCCGCGCACAACCTCGAAGCCGGGCGCGGCGAGCAGGACGAGACGGTCGATGCGCGCGAAAAGCGCGGCGTAAGTGCTTTCCAGCAAGCAGTTCACATGGCGGCGCCAGACGGCGTCCGGATCCTCGTCGCGTTCGAGGGCGTTGATCGGCGCCGCCAGCGCGGATTCGTCCTGAGCGTGGGCAGCCAGGCACCAACCTTCGAAAACGAGCAGGTCTAGCCCGGCGGGAACGGGATCGCCGGTGGGCACGGGTTCGTCCCGGCCCTTGTCGAAACGGGGCAGGGTGACCGGCGCGCCGGCGCGGATGGCGTCGAGCAGGGCGGTACCGCGCGCGGCATCGTGGGTGCCGGGTACGCCGCGCGTGGCGAACAGCGGATGGACTTCGCGCGCCAGATCCGCGCGCGCGGCGCGGCCGAGGTAGAGGTCGTCGAGGGAAAGGACCGCGACGCGGCGGCCCAGCGCCTCCATCCGCGATTTGAGGTCTTCGGCCAGCGTGGATTTGCCCGAGCCCTGCGATCCGCACAGGCCCAGCACCAGCGGGCCGCTGCGCGGCGCCTCCAGCCAGCCCCGGACGGCCGCGGCGACCCGCTCAGACGACTGGGTCAAGCAGTGGTTCCCCCGCGAAGAAGCGGTCGAGGTTGTCAGCGACTTTCATGCCCATGGCGGTACGCGCCTCGATCGTCGCGCTGCCGAGATGCGGCAGCAGGACGACATTGGGAAGGTCGACGAGCGCGGGGTGGACCTTGGGTTCGGCTTCATAGACGTCGAGGCCCGCGGCGGCGATCTGCCGGGCAGCGAGGGCCTCGGCCAGCGCCGCTTCGTCGATCAGGGTGCCGCGCCCCGTGTTCACCAGCACGCCGTGGGCAGGCATTCGCGCCAGCAGGGCGGCATCGACCATGTGCCGCGTCTCGGCGCCGCCGGGCGCGTGGAGGGACAGCATGTCGGCGCGCTCGGCCAGTTCGCCGAGGTCCGCGAAGTAGGCGTCCTGCGCCATGTCCGGCGCAGGGCGGCGGCTGTGGTAGGCGATGCGCATGCCGAAGGCTTGGGCCCGCTTCGCCGTCGCTCGTGCGATCCGGCCGAATCCGACGAGCCCCAGCAGCTTGCCCGACAGCGACTGGCCGACAAGGTGCGTCGGCCGCCAGCCGGTCCATGCCCCGGCGCGAAGCTCGCGCTCGCCTTCTCCGGCGCGGCGGCTGGCCATGAGCAGCAGGGTCATGGCGATGTCCGCGGTGGCCTCGGTCAGGACGTCCGGGGTATTGGTGACGGCAATGCCGAGGGCGCGCGCGGCGGCAAGATCGATGTGCTCGAAGCCGGCGCCGTAATTGCCGATGATGCGTGCGCGGCGATCGTCTACTTCCATGACCGCGCGGGTGATGCGGTCAGTGACGGTGGGGCAAAGCGCGTCATGCTCGCGCATCGCCGCGGCCAGTTCGGCCTCGCCCAGCGGCATGTCGGTATCGTTCAGGGTGACGTCGTAAGCGGCGGCAAGCCGGGTTTCGACCTCGTCCGGCCAGCGGCGGGTGAGCAGGATTTTCGGCTTCGCGCTCATAGCAGCCCGCGCCCCGCCAGGTTGCGCATCAGGGCGCCGGGGCCGAAGTCCCAGGGCGCGCAGCGGTCCGTGGCGGTCACCCGGTTCACCAGCGCGCCCAGCGGGCCGGCGGCGATCCGCACCACGTCGCCCGCCTTGTGCGTGAAGCCATGCTCCGGCTCGTCACGGTCCTGCGTCGGCGCGAACAGCGTGCCCAGGAACAGGACCAAGCCGTCCGGGTAGCGGTGATGCGCGTTGCGTGCCTGCGCCGCGAGGTCTGCCGGCGCCCGGCTGATCTCGCGCATTTCCGAACGTCCCTGCATCACGAAGCCATCCTCGCCGGTCACTGTCAGCGTGAGGCTTAGGGTCTCTACCGAGGCAAGGTCAAACGCTCCGTCGAACAGGCGCACGAACGGCCCTATCGCGGCAGCGCCATTGTTGTCCTTGGCTTTTCCGAGCAGCAGGGCGGAGCGGCCTTCCACGTCGCGCAAGTTGACGTCGTTGCCCAGCGTCACGCCGACGATCCGGCCATCCGAGGCGATGACGAGCACCACTTCGGGTTCCGGATTGTTCCAGGTCGAGGCGGGGTGGACGCCGATTTCGTGGCCGGTGCCCACGCTGGCCATGGGCTGGGCCTTGGTGAAGATCTCGGCGTCGGGACCGATACCGACTTCGAGGTACTGGCTCCAGGCGCCGGCCTCGATCAGGGTCTGCTTGAGCGCCATGGCCTCGGGCGAGCCGGGCCGCAGGGCGCGCAGATCGTCACCGGCGAGGCCCCGGACTTGTGCGCGGATCTCGGCGGCGGCCTCGGGATTGCCGCGCGCGCGTTCCTCGATCACACGTTCGAGCATGGACGTGACGAAAGTGACGCCGGCCGCCTTCACGGCCTGGAGGTCTATCGGCGAAAGCAACCAGGCGCGCGCGGCATCGCGCCTTGCCGGATCGCTGTTGGCAAGGATCGCCGCCAGCGGGCCGAGGTCCTCGCCCTGAGCCTGGCGCAGAGCGGTTGCCGGATCGGCTGCTTCGCACAAGTCGCGCGCGGTCGGGAAAGCGGCGCTGATGTCGGTCACGCGTTCGCCGTCGATACGCACCAGCGAGGGGCCTTCCGCCTCGGGCCGCCAGACGCGGCCGAACAGCAGGGCGTGGGGGTCGGCCGGGAGGATGGCCGCGGGCGAGAGGTCCATGTTCAGCGCCTTTCGAACACGGGCGCCCGGCGCTCCGCGAAAGCGGCGCGGCCTTCGGCGGCGTCGGCAGTGGCGAAGCAGATGGCCTGCAAGTCGCGCTCGTACTCGATGGCTTTTTCGTAGGGCATCTGGTGGGCGGCGCGCAAGTTGAGCTTGGCGGTCTCTGCCGCGATCGGCGCGCGCGCGGCGATCTGGCCAGCGATTTCGCGGGCGCGGGGCAGCAGGGCGTCCGGCTCGGTGACTTCGCTGACGAGGCCCCATGCCTCGGCGCGGGCGGCGTCGATCATCTCGCCCGTATAGAGCATCAGCGCCGCGTTCGACATGCCGACGGAGTGCGTCAATCCCACTGCCATGCCGCCGCCGCCGATCCAGCCGAGCTTGATCTCCGGCGCGGCGAAGCGGGCATGGACCGAGGCGATGCGGATGTCGCAGGCCATGGCCGTTTCCAGCCCTCCGCCGAGCGCATAGCCGTTGATCGCCGCGATCACGGGCTTTCGGCAGGCCCGCAGCGCGTCGCAGTAGTCCTGCCGGTTGCGAAAGTCCCACGGCGTTGCATAAGCATCGAGAGTCGCGATGTCGGAGCCGGCGCTGAACGCCTTGGCCCCCGCCCCGGTGACGATCGCCACGCGGACCTCGTTCGAGGTGTTGCAGGTGGCCACGGCCTCGACCAGCGCCTGGGCCATGTCCGGCGTCATGGCATTGAGCTTTTCCGGGCGGTCGAGCGTGATCGTGGCGATGTGATCGGCGATTTCGAAGCGCAAGTTGGCGCTCATGTCTCGGTTCCCTCGATGTGGTGGCGGGCGAAGGCGGCCTCGATATCGGCGAGGACCGGCGCGGCGGGTTCATGGGCGAGCAGGCCTTCGCGCAGGCGGGCGGAGGCTTCGGTCTGGAAGGCGATGGCGCCGTCATGGCGGGGGCGCAGCGAGGCCGCTTCCAGCGTGGCACGGGTGGCGGCGTAGAAGCCGCTCCACTCCTGGTCGACGGCCGGATCGTCCCATGCCCGGCGCAAGGCGGGCTGGCCATCGTGGGCCGGGATGAAGCGGCGCTGGGCTTCCTCGCCCATCAGCCACGACAGATGCGCGCGCAGTTCGTCAGTCACCGTGCAGCGGCGCGATACGGCAATGCCGGTGCCGCCGAGCATCGAGCCGATCCCGGCGCGCCCGCGCGGGGCATCGGCGAAGGCGGCGCCTTCCTTGGCGTAGTTCACGTAGCCGTAGACGAGCGGGACCAGCGCGAGGTCCTCCCCGCCCGACAGGGCTTCGAGCAGGGCGATGGGGTTCTGGTCGATCCGGGCGCGGGTGGCATCGCCCGTCAGCGCGGCCATCCATTCGTAAGCTTCGCGGCCGGTTTCGGGATCGACGAAGCGGTCCCCGGGCCGGTCGTTCGAAGACAGCGACGCCGCGATCGACTGGAAGGTGAGCGCGGCATGGGGGCCGGACAGCGACAGCGCCACCGGCTCACGCCGGGCAAGGTCCACGACCGCCTGCCATGTCGTGGGCGGCGTCCCGATCCGTGAGGGGGCATAGGCCATGACCTGGCTTGCCGCGTCGAGGGGCAGTGCCCAGTGCGCGCCCGCATAGTGGTAGCTTGCCAGCGAAGGGCCGATCGCGGCGGTTTCCAGCGCGGCCAGGGCTTCCGCGCCGACGACTTGCGCCATCGGGATCAGGCAGTCCTGCGCCACTGCCTCGCCGACATGCGGATGGTCGAGCACGATGAGGTCGTAGCGCTCGGCAAGGTCGGCGATGGGGTGGGATTCGAACCCTTCGAGCGGATGGCGGTCCCAGGCGATCGACAGCCCCTGCGCGGGCGCGACGCTTGCGGCGGCCGCCTCCAGCGCGCGGTAGCCGCGCGGGTGGTCCCAGGTGAGGCCGCGGTAGGCAGGCCCGGCCGTTTCAACGTCGCTCATGTGTGCTGGCGCACCACGCCGGACTCGATGAGCTGTGCGATGTCCTCGGCGCTGCGGCCGGCTTCGCGCAGGATGTCCTCGCTATGCTCGCCCACCAGCGGCGCGCCGCGCGTGATCGCGGAAGGCGTGCGCGAGAAGCGAATGGGGAAGCCGGGCACTTTGACGCAGCCTTCGGTGGGGTGATCGTACTCGACGAACGTGCCGTTGTGCTTGATCTGCGGATCCTCGACGAGGTCGGCATACCCGTAGACCGGGCCGCACCAGATGTCGGCGGCGCGGAACTTCTCCAGCCAGTGCGCCGTGGGCTGCCGTACGAGGTGGCCCCGGATGCGGGCGAAAATGGCATCGCGCTGGGTCCAGCCGTCGCGCTCCTCCTCCATGCCGGCGAAGAAGGGATCGTCGAGTTCGCGCGCCAGCGTTTCGAAGCGCGCCATCGCCAGTGTCATGTAGCCGTCCGCCGTCTCGAACACACCGTAAGGCGCGCGGATGTAGCTGTGCGCATGAGGCTCGGCCGAGCGGGTCTGCGGCTTGCCGCCGACGGTGAACACCGACAGCTCCTGCATCTGGACCGTGGTGATGGCATCGAGCATGTTGACTTGCACGAGCTGCCCTTCGCCGGTCCGTTCGCGGTGGAACAGGGCCGCCAGCGCCCCTTCGAAGGCGCTGTAGGCGGCGATGGCATCCACGAGGTACTGGCCGGCGGGGGAAGGCGGCGCGCCTTCGCTCCCGGCCGAGAGCATCGCGCCCGACATGCCCTGCAGCAGCAGATCCTGCCCCGGCAGCATGCGATAGGGGCCGTCCTCGCCGTAGCCGGACATCGAAACGTAGATAAGGCGCGGGTTGATGGCGCTCAGGGTCGCGTAATCGACACCCAGGCGCTCGGCCACGCCGGGGCGGTAGTTCTGGAGAAAGACGTCGGCGTCCTTCACGAGGTCCAGCAGCACGGCTTTGCCCTCGGGCGACTTGAGATCGATCGCCAGCGAGCGCTTGTTGCGGTTGAGCGAGAGGAACGAGACGTTGATGCTGTTGCCCGCCGCGCCGCCCGCCGAGGCATGGCGCTGCCATTCGCCGCTGGTAGGCTCTACCTTGACCACGTCCGCGCCCATGTCGCCCAGGCGCTGGGCGGCGAAAGGCCCGGCCATGGCGATCGAGCAGTCGAGCACGCGGATTCCATTGAGGATCGTCATTTTCTGGTCCTTCAGGACATGGTCCAGCCGCCGTTGACCTGCAGCGTCTGTCCGGTGATGAAACCCGCCTCGTCGGCGGCGAAGAAGGCGATGGCGTGGGCAATGTCGGACGCGGTGCCGCGCCGCTTGATCGCCTGCGCATCCAGCACCATGCGCTCGTACCCCTCGGGATCGGGGTGGATTTTCTCGGCATCGGTGGGGAAGGCGCCAGGGGCGATGGCGTTGACGGTCACGCCCCAGGGTCCGAATTCTCGCGCCCAGGCGCGGGTCAGGCCGACCAGCGCGCCCTTGGAGGCGACATAGGGGGACAGGTTCGCCCAGCCGCCCGAAAGGGTGATGCTGGAGATGTTGACGATCCGCCCGAAGCCTTTCGCACGCATCCCCGGCACCACCGCCTGCACCGCTACGATTCCGGCGTCCACATTGATGCGCTGGACGAACTGGTGCTCCTCGATCGTGTAGTCCTCGAAAGGCTTCGAGGGATAGATCGCGGCGTTGTTGATCACCACGTCGATGCCGCCGTGGCGCGCGGCCAGGGCATCGAGCGTGGCGCGCAGGCCGGGCAGGTCTGCGAGATCGGTGCGCGAGACGGTCAGCCGGCCGGGACCGCGCCCTTCGGCGGCAGCCACGAGAGCGGCGATCTTGGCATCGTCGTTATCGAGGGCGATGACATGGGCGCCGCGTTCGATCAGCAGCAGCGTGGTGTCGAGGCCGAGCCCGCCGGCGGCGCCGGTATAGAGGATGGTGCGGCCCTTCACGCGGCGCCTCCGATGGCGGGGAAGTTGCCGGTGGGAACCGGATACTCGTCCTCGGGCTGACGCGCTGCTCCTTCGATTCGCGCGATGGCGGCAGAGACGGCGGCCTCATCCGGCAGGACCCGCAGGACCGTGTCGTAACGGCGCTCCTCGCCGTGATCGAGCAGGATCAGTTCGCCGCGCTCGCGGGCGAAGTCCTTGCCGAGGACATGATTGGTCGCCGGCTCGATACCCACCGCATAGTGGCCGGCGTGGAGGTTCTGCCACTCGAACATGCAGGGGAACTGATCCTTGCGGGTGGTGACGGAGAAGCCGAACCCGATGGCCTCGTTGACCAGGGCGACTTCGACCCGGCCTGCCGCGTCGGGCGCCATGTCGTGCTGCCAGACCTGCTCGTGGAAGTTGACGATGGGCGCCGGCAATGTCCGGTAGCCCACGCCTTGCCGGCGGTAGTCGTCGGCATGGGCGGCCCAGAGCACTTCGCGCACCGGCGCCACGTAGCGCGCGCCTTCGGCGACGACCGGATGGCCGACGTTGATGTGGTAGCAGAACATGTGCGGCGTCGTGTAGAAGCCGTGGTTCACCACGCGGTCGGTCATGCGGATCTCGTCGCTGCCGAGGTCCGCCTCGATGCGCCGGATGAGGTGCAGGTCCTCGCCGAAGACGGTGGACTGGCGCACCACGCCCTCGGCCCAGAAGGTGCAGGAATCCCCCTCCCAGCGCTCGCCGTAGCCGGTGAGCTGCGCGGGGATGGTGCCGACGCGGCCGTGGAGGGAGGAGGAAACGACCTCGCGCGGGCCGTAATTGTAGTGGCCTGCCGGATCGTCGTGCATGAACAGGATATGGTCGAGGCCGCAGGTGATGTTCAGGCCCGACATCGAGCGGAACCAGCCGAGGCCGCCTTCACCCTCGTAGTCGTGCAAGGCCGGGTTGCGGAAGCCGGAGGGCGAATGCCAGCCAACCGCGCGCCCGGCGTGATCGCACTCGGCGATGTCCATCGCGCGGTCCACCAGCACCGTGAAGCGCAGGCCGGACCCGGTGCGGAATTCCAGCAGGCGCACGCCGCGCTCGACGCCGTCGCCCAGCGTCATCAGGCGCACGCCCGCGAACTGCGACAGGGATCCGGTACGCTCGGCGAGATGCCGTCTCGACATCTGCGCGCCATATAGCAAGGCCATGCCTGCCCTCTCCATCTTGTAAGACGTATGATGAATACGTAAGGAGATGGGGGGCGTCAACCGGGAGAGTGGAATGAGCCAATTCGTGCGCAGGTGCTTCGCCGTGGACCTGGTGGACGAACCGGAAATGATCGCGCGCTATCGCGCCTGGCATGCGCCTGGCGGGCCGCCCGCGGCCGTGACCGAAGCGATCCGCGCCGATGGGGTGCGCGATCTCCAGATTTGGCTGGTGGGCGACCGCATGTTCATGACGATGGAGCAGGATGCGGCCATGGCCGCCGATGCGGAAGGCAAGGCGGCGCGCGATGCGGCCAATCCGGAAGTGCAGGCGTGGGACGCGCTCATGCGCACGTTCCAGCGCCCGCTGCCTTTCGCGCCGGACCGGACCTGGGCCGAAATGGAGCGGATCTACGCGCTTTCGGAGCAGCCCTGAAAGCGCCCGCGCACGGTCGAGCCGGAGGGCCCGACCCGGGCGGCTAGGCCTGAGGGCCGCTCGCCCGGCGCCGCGCCCATGACGATTCGATATGTTCGCGCATGGCTTTCGAAGCCGCTTCGGAATCGCCATCGACGATCGCCTGGTAGACCTTGCGATGCGCGGCATGGGTGTTGCGGACGTGCTCGACATTGAGCGTGCCCGAATAGCCGTGGGTGTTGAGGGCGCGCGACTGGATGCCGTCGATGATCGCCTTGCTCAGGCGGTCGCCCGACATGCGCATGATCACATCGTGGAAATTCACGTCTTCGTGCACATAGGCCGCAGGGATTTCCACCAGGCTTTCCAGTTTGTCGATCTGGGCCCTGAGTTCGGCCAGGCTCTCTGCCGTGGCGCGCTTCGCCGCCTTGGCCGCCATCGAGGCTTCGAGGGAGGAACGGATCTCCGAAAGGTTGTCGAGATAGGCCAGGCCGTCCTCGCGCCGGAACAGCGCCGCCAGGATCATCGGGTCCAGCAGGTTCCAGTCGCTCTGCTCGCGCACGATGGTGCCGCGTCCCTGCAGGGAGACAACGAGGCCCTTTTCGGTCAGCGCGGTGGTCGCTTCCCGCACCACGGTGCGGCTGACGCCGAAGTGGTCGCACAGCATGTTTTCGGGGGGAAGGGCCGAACCGGCGGGATAGACTTCGGTGACGATGGCGCTGACCAGTTCCTCGACCACCGCTTCCGCAAGGCGCGGACGCCGCCGTGTCTTCGCGGGCGCTCCGAGGCCGACAACCCTATCCTGCATGCTCTTTTACGCCCTTGATTCATGGTGACGCGCGTTCCTGGCGCCTGATTTACGCTGAACCGACTTGACCAAGCGCGTCAAGGGTTGTCAAACGACATAGATCATACATAATACGAATTACGAACAGGCCTTAGGTCAGGGGATTCCCGAATGAAGATCACAGGCTACCGCAGCCTCACCGCCTTCCACGACTGGCAGCGCCCCGTGGGCGACGTCAACGGCATCGTCGAATCGGGCATTACCGAAGTGCCGGTCCTGCTGGTCGAGACCGACGGCGGGTTGACCGGCATCGGGCTGGGATCGCACCGCGAGATCGACCGGCTTTTTCCCGCCGTGGAAGGCGCGGATCCGCGCGGGGTCGCTACGCTCTACGATGCTATGCTCTCGCATGTCTTCAAGAGCGGCCATGCCGGCGCCACGTTCGGAACGATCGCGGCCATCGACATGGCACTCTGGGACCTGAAGGCCAAGATGGCGGACGAGCCGCTGTGGCGCACGCTCGGGGCCGGGGACCGTTTCGTGCCGGGTTATGCCTCGGGCCTGTGCTACGGCCTCGATGACCAGGCTTTCGCGGCGCATTACACCCTTTGGGCCGAGCGCGGATTCACCGCCGCCAAGATCAAGGGCGGACGCGACCTGGACCGCGACATCGCCCGGCTCGAAACGGTGCGCGGCATTCTTTCGCGCAACACCACGCGCCCTGCGGTCATGCTCGACGTCAACGAAGCGTGGAACACCAAGCAGGCGATCCGCCACCTTGCCGAGATCGAGAAGCGCGTCGACCTGACGTGGATCGAAGAACCGGTGCGCCGATGGGACGCGGCCGGGCATGCCCAGATCGCCCGCGCCGCGCGGACGGCAGTGGCGACCGGCGAAAATCTCACCGGGCTGGAGCAGTACGGACCGTTGTTCGATGCGCAGGCGGTGGATATCGTCCAGGCGGGCAGCGTCTGGGGGATCACACATTTCAATCGCGTCGCAATGGCCGCCCATGTGCGGGGATTGCCGGTATCGCCGGTGGCCTACAACGCCAATCCGGTCGCGCATGCGGCGGCCGCGCTGCCGAACATGATCGGCATCGAAGTGCAGGACTTCGGCTTCCCGACCGGCTTCACGGTCGACCAGCAGATTGCCGAGGGCGGCATCATCCTCGGCGACGCGCCGGGCCTCGGGATCTCGATCGACGAGGCCGCGGTGGCCCAGTCCGTCACTGCCATCGGCTGGGGCGAACGCGGCGGCCCGCATCGCCGGCCGGCCGGCGCGGGGCTTCGGCTCGTTCCCGATACGCGGCGGGCGGCGGAATGATGCACGGCTCTGCAACCCAGGGCGCAGAGGCCCGAACGCCCTGGGTCCAGGGTGCGGCGCGCTGGCGCCTGCAACTGTCGCTCATGGTGAACTTCTTCCTGCTGATGGGGCTATACAGCGGCGTGCTGGGCGTGCTGCTCCCTAACCAGATCGCGGAGCTTTCTCCCGCGTCCAAGGAGAACAGCCTCGCGCTCCTCTTCGCGATCACTTCGGTCTTCTCCACGCTGGCGACGCCGATCGCGGGGGCCCTGTCGGACCGCACGCGCAGTCGTTGGGGACGGCGCGCGCCGTGGATCGCCATCGGCTCGCTGATCGGCTCTGCATCGCTGTTCGGGGTGTCGATGATGACCGGGTTCTGGTCGCTCATGGTGCTCTGGGTCATGGCGGCGGTGGCCTACAATTCGATGCAGCCGGCGATGACCACGCTGATCGCGGACCGCTTCGCGCCCGAGACGCGGGGCAGTGTTTCCGGCATCGTCGGCGCGGGCATGACGGCGGGGCTGACCGCAGGCACGGTGGTGGCAGGCTATCTCGCCTCGCAGCGGATGCTGGCATACGGTCTTTTCGCGGGCGCCATCGCCGCATCCTGCGTGGCTTTCGTCGCGCTCAACCGCGAACCGCCGAGCGATTCCTTGCCGCGCCGCCCGATCCACTGGGGCGCCTTCTTCAAGAGCTTCTGGATCAGCCCGCGCGAGCATCCCGATTTCGCCTGGGCCTTCGCAAGCCGTTTCACGATCTACATGGGCTATCAGGCGGTGGCGGCCTACCTGCTCTATATCCTGCGCGACTACGTGGGGCTGGGCGACGACGCTTCGAACCTGGCCATTGCCAACATGGCGATGGTGACGCTGGTGTGCCTCGTCGTGTCGTCGCTGGCATCGGGCTGGCTTTCCGACCGTCTGCAGCGGCGAAAGCCCTTCGTGATCGGCGGCAGCCTCTTCATGGGCGCGGCGATGGTTGCGCCGCTGCTGGCGCCCTCGATGGCCGGGATGTGGGTTTACGCGGCGGTGATCGGGGTGGGCTACGGCATGTTCATGTCCATCGACATGGCACTGATGACGCAAGTGCTGCCCAAGGCCGCGCTGGGCGATGAGGGCAAGGACCTGGGCGTCCTGACCACCGCCGTGAACATCCCGCAGATCATCAGCCCGGTCATGGCCGCGGTCCTGCTCGGGATCTTCGGCGGCGATTACCGGGCCATCTTCATCGCGGCGGTGGTCTTCGTCTTCGGCTCCGCACTCTGCGTGCTGCCGATCAAGTCGGTGCGATAAACATCATACATATGATGTAAGTTGACATGAAAACGATAGCAGGTCATAAGATCTGCAAAGAATTTGGAGGGAGAGTCGAGATGTCGAACGAGGGAAGGTTTCGCAGTGCGGCCAGGTCGGCGCTGCTTTTTTCTGCCGCATCGGTGCTAGCGCTGGCAACTTCGGCGCAGGCGCAGGAGGCCGTGGGTAACCAGGGCGCTTCGGAGGCCGCCGACAGCGAGGCCGAGAACGTCATCATCGTTGCGGGCATCCGCGCCAGCCAGAAGGTCGCGATCGACATCAAGCGCGATTCCATCGCGGTTGTGGACTCGATCGTCGCCGAAGACCTGGGCAAGCTGCCCGACCAGAACGTCGCGGAATCGCTCCAGCGCATCGCCGGCGTCACCATCGAGCGCAACCGCGGCGAGGGCCGCTACATCACCGTGCGCGGCTTCGGGCCGAAGTTCAACGCGGTGACCGTCAATGCCCGCACGCTCGCCACCGACAACAACGGCCGCGAGTTCTCGTTCGACGTCATGCCCTCCGAAATCATCTCGGGCGCGGACGTCTACAAGTCGCCCCAGGCCAATATCAACGGCGCCTCAATCGGCGCCACCGTTGATGTGAAGACCCTGCGCGCGATCGACCAGAAGGACCAGTTCGCCATCAGCGCCTCCGCCGGGCAGATGTGGGCGGAGCTGGCCGACAAGTTCAATCCCGAGGTTTCGGGCGTGGCGTCCTGGCGCAATGCCGACAAGACCATCGGCGTGTCGATTTCGGGGGTCTATACCAAGCGCGACACCCGCAACGACGAATTCACCATCGGCGCGGGCCATGTCTATCGCTCCAGCACGGACTCCTATTACAACGCCGGCGGGGTTCCGGGCGCGCGCATCGGGCCGAACGTGGCGCCGTTCAGCCGCGTCTCGATGCCGTCGAACCTCTCGCCGTTCTTCTTCGAGCGCAGCCTCGAACGCTACGGCTTCTCCGGCTCGCTGCAGTTCCGGCCGACCGACACGCTGACGCTGTCGTTCGACGGGCTCTACTCCAAGGCGGACTTCCGCGAGCAGCAGACCGGCCTTGCCTACGATTTCTCCGGCGGCACGCTGGTGGAGCAGGTCGTGGAGGACAACGAGGCCGTCTACCAGCGCTACCAGGGCGGCTTCGTCGACCAGATCCTGCAGTACGACCACCGCAAGGTCATGACCAACCAGTTCGGCGGCAACATCGAGTGGAAGCCCACCGAGACGCTCAAGATGAGCTTCGACGCCTCGCGTTCCAAGGCGGAACGGCGCGGCAAGGAGGATAACCTCTTCACCACCATCCGGCGCAAGAACATCGACTTGTGGTTCGATCGCCGGTCGGGCAGCCCGATCTACGAATATGGCTTCACCAGCCCGAACTACCCCAATGCCTCGACCAACCCCAACGGTATCACCGCGCACTATTACATCTGGGGCGGCGGCACCGATGTCGACGACAAGATCGAGGAATACCGCTTCGACAACGAGTGGAAGGCCACGTCCAACCTTTCGCTCTTCGCGGGCGCCATGTATTCGCGGCGCACCAAGACGCTGACGGGCGACGAGATGCCCTTCGGCGAGCAGTGCGCCTATTGCGGCTCCGACCGGGTCCTGCCAGCTTCGCTGTTCAGCCCGACCAACCGCAACTTCTTCCAGGGCAGTGGCCCCAGCGATATCGTCCGCGACTGGGTGATCTACAGCCCGCAGCAGCTCGTGGGCGTGATCGACCAGTTCGCGGCCGCGGACGGGAAGGCATTCAACCCGGCGGTATTCTCGCCTTCGGCCTCCTCGGTCGTCGATGAGAAGGTGAAGATCGGCTATTTCATGGCCAACTTCACGACCGACCTCGGCTCGATGCCGCTGACCATCAATGCCGGCGTGCGCTACGAAGGCACGACCTACACCTCGACCGGCGCATCGCGCACGGTCCTCAGCGCCCAGCCCAATGGGCAGGGGCAGAACATCATCGTCGTCTCGCCCATCGTGCCGGTCGGCTTCGAGGGCAAGTACCATGACTGGCTGCCCTCGGTGAACATCAAGCTGGAGGCGACCAACGAACTGATCCTGCGCCTCTCGGCCTCCAAGGTGATGACGCGCCCGACGCTGACCGACCTCTCGCCGCGCCAGTCGATCCAGACGAACCCCGGCAACGAGACGATCAGCCGCGGCAATCCCGACCTCAAGCCGTTCCGGGCCAAGCAGGTGGAGGCCGACATCGAGTGGTACTTCACCGGCAACGCGCTGCTGTCCGCGGCCGTGTTCTACAAGAAGATCGACTCGTTCGTGACGCTGGTGACCACGCCGCAGCTGGTAGACCAGGTGACGTTCCAGGTGACCGTGCCCGACAACGGCAAGGGCGCGACCGTGAAGGGCTTCGAACTCGGCTATCGCCAGGCCTTCACCACCCTGCCTTCGCCTTTCGACGGCCTCGGCGTGCAGACCAGCTTCAACTACACCAAGTCGAACGCGAACTACACGAACCAGGTGGCGGGCGTCTCCTACGGGCTGGAGGGGCTTTCCAAGACCTCCTACAGCCTCGTGGGCTTCTACGAGAAGTACGGCGTGCAGGCCCGCCTCGCCTATACCTGGCGCGACAACTTCCTGCAGGTGGCCTCGGGCCGCAACGGCGAGCCGGAGTATTTCGACGCCTATGGCCAGCTTGACGCGGGCCTGTCCTACGAAGTGACGCCGCAGTTCACCGTCTTCGCGGATGCGCTCAACCTCAACGATGCCAAGGAGTTCATCTACTCCGTCAGCACCGATCGCACCAAGGAGTACCGCAAGACCGGTCGCCGCTTCTCGGGCGGTGTCCGCGTCCGCTTCTGACGACCATCCGTGGTGGACCGGGGGCGCCTGTCGCTCCCGGTCCTTCGCGCATCCGGGGAACATGCATGTTGATGAAGCGCCTGGCTCCGGCCCTGCTTGCACTGGCCCTGCCGGGATGGACGGCGCCGGGATGGACAGCGCCGGCGGAGGCGGCGGCGGCGGCGGCCGTGCAGACCGCCGCCACCAAGCCGCGCGTGATCGTCCTGACCGACGTGGGATCGGACCCGGACGACATGGAATCGATGGTGCGGTTCCTGCTCTACACCAATGAATTCGATGTCGAGGCGCTGATCCCTTCCACATCGCGGCATCTCAAGGATTCGGTCCACCCCGAGCAGATCCTGCGGCGCATCGACGCTTACGAAGCCGTTCTCCCCAACTTGCGTGCTCACGCCAGAGGCTGGCCCTCCGCTGCGGACCTTCGCGCGAAAGTGAAGCCCGGGCGGCCCGAATTCGGCATGGCGGGCGTGGGTGCGGGCAAGGACACCGAAGGCTCGCGCGCCATCGTCGCCGCGCTGGAAAGCCCCGATCCCCGGCCGCTGTGGATCTGCGTCTGGGGCGGGGCGGTGGATCTGGCGCAGGCGCTGTGGTCGCTGCGCGAAACGCGCCCGGCGGACGAGGTGGCCAGGCTCGCGGCCAGGCTGCGCGCCTACTCGATCTCCGACCAGGACAACGCCGGGCCCTGGGTGCGGCGGCAGTTCCCGGATGTGTTCTGGATCGTCAGCCTGACCGCGCATCGGCACTACAACCTGTCGACCTGGGGCGGCATCTCGGGCGACCGGATGTACTACTTCGACGGCCCGGACTTCACGACCGTATCGAAGGAATGGCTGCGCGAGAACGTGCAGATCGGCCCGCTGGGTTCGCTTTATCCGGACTACGAATTCATCATGGAGGGAGACACGCCGAGCTTCCTCTACCTGATCCCCAACGGCCTCGGCGATCCCGAGCATCCCGACTATGGAAGCTGGGGCGGGCGTTACGGCAAGGTCTCCGAGTGGGACGGCATCTGGACCGACACCAGCGATCTCGTCACCGGGATCGACGGCAAGCCCCGGCAGACCAACAAGGCGACGATCTGGCGCTGGCGCGAGGCTTTCCAGAACGATTTCGCCGCGCGCATCCAGTGGACTCTGCAGTCCGCATTCAAGGGCGCCAACCATGCCCCCACTCTCGTGCTGAACGGCGCCGCCGGCACCGCGCCGGTGGAGATTGCCGCCCGGCCCGGCGAGACGGTGCGTCTTTCCGCGGCAGGATCGCGCGATGCCGACGGCGATGCGGTGGACTTTGGCTGGTGGCAGTACCGCGAGTCCGAGGCGGTCAACCGTAACCCGCGCGTCGAACTCCAACGCGGAGACCCTGTCGAAACCCGTTTCGTGGTGCCTGATGTGAGCGAGACAACCCGCTTCCACGTCATCCTCGAAGCCCGCGACAAGGGGGCACCCGCGCTCACCAGCTACCGGCGCGCGATCGTTACGGTAAGCCCCCGGCGCTGACGGCTCGGGCGCCTGTCAGAGGTCCAGGCGTTTCGCCGGCTGGCGGCAGGGCATGCGCAAAGTGAAGCGGGTTTCGACGGCGTCCGACGCGGCCGTGAGTTCACCGCCGTGGGACCGCGCGATTTCGAGCGCGATATGAAGGCCTAGGCCCAGGCCGCTCTGACTGGATCTGCCGGGCCCGCGCACGAAGGGTTCGAACAGGCGGCTCATGGTTTCCGCCGGGATGGGATCGCCGCCGTTCACCACCGAGAGTTCGAAGATCCCTTCCCGCGTGAAGGCGCCGAGGCGAACCGGTCGATCCGCGGCGCCGTGCGTCAGCGCATTGCCAAGCAGGTTCGAGACCAGCTGGCCGAGGCGGCCGCGATCGGCCTCGACGGGAGCGTCGATCTCGATCAGGGCCTCGATCACGCGCGGGCCGGCAATGGACCGCATTTCGGCAACGACCTGGTGGAGGACCGGTGAAATGTCCGTATCCTTGTCGGGAACGATGCCGATCCCGTCCCCGAGCCGGGCCTTCGCGAAGTCCATGACGTTGTTGATCAGCGCCGATGCGCGCGAGATGCTGCCGTCCATCAGGCCCAGGACTTTGCGGCCGCGCGGGCTGATCGGTTCTTTTTCGAGCATGCGCAGCCCGCTCGTCAGCGAAGCGAGCGGGTTGCGCAGATCGTGACCCAGAACCGCGATGAACTGCTCGCGAAAATCGGAGGCGGCTTTCTCTTCACGCGCGTCCGCTTCCGCCGCCGCCCGCGCCGTGCGCAGGTTCTGTTCGTAGCGGCGGCGCTCGACGGCGTTGGAGATCGTGATCCGCACGAACAGGGGATTGCCGTCGGCATCGCGGCGCTCGGCGGCATTGATGAGGACGGGCAGTTTATCTCCGCCCGCACAGGCCAGGTCCAGCGCGACTTCGGTGAACGATCCCTGCATCCGCAGAAGCGGGGCGAAATGGGTTTCGTAGAAAATCTTGCCGCCCATCGTCAGCAGATCGGAGAGACGCTTGCCCTTCAGCGCCGAGGGCACGGTTCCGATCCAGTCCGCCAATGTCTTGTTCGCACGCAGGATGCGGCCGTCCTTGTCGGCGGAAATGTAGCCGCAGGGGGCGTTCTCGAACAGGTCTTCGAGATCGTCCAGCCCGGCCTGACCCTCGATGGCGGTTCGTTCTTCTCCGCTCAAAGGAAGCTCTTGATCGCTGCGATCGTCTCTTCAGGGGCGCTCAGGTTCGGGCAATGCCCCGTGGCTTCGAGGATCACGAGTTCGCTGCCGGGAATCGCGTCATGGACGAATTCGCCCACGCTCAAGGGTGCGATCACGTCGTCGCGGCATTGCAGGATCAGGGTTCGGGCCTTCACGTTCGCAAGGTCTTCGCGATTGTCGGACAGGAAAGTCGTGCGGGCGAACTGCTTCGCGATGGCCGGATCGGTGCGGCAGAAACTGTCGGTAAGCTCCTGCCCCAGTTCCGGCCGGTCCGGATTGCCCATGATCGTGGGGGCCATCGCCTGCGACCATCCGAGATGGTTGCTGTCGAGAAATTCCAGCAATTCGGCGATCTGGTGCTCGGCGAACCCGCCGACGTAATCGCCGTCATCGATGTACCGCGGCGAAGGACCGACCAGGACCAGGGTATCGAACAGTTCGGGTGCGCGCTGGGCCGCGATGATGCCGATCATCGCGCTGACCGAATGGCCGACGAAGATGCCGTTCTCGACACCGGCCGCGCGCGCCAGCGCGATCACATCGTCTGCATAGCCCGAAAGCTCGCGGTGCCGCTGGCCATAGGCCGAAAGGTCGGAGCCGCCGAAGCCGATATGGTCGAACAGGACCACCCGGTAATCGTCTTCGAAGGCGGGGGCGACGAAGCGCCACATGTTCTGGTCGCAGCCGAACCCATGGGCGAAAAGCATGGTCCTGGTGCCCGAACCGCTGATCCTGGCATTCTGGCGATCGAACACTTGCGACATAGCCGTCTTCCTAGGACAAGTTTTCGGGCCGATCCATCGATAATCGCTGGCCTTTGGCGGGGGAGGGGGCATCGGCGCCTGCCAGGCGCCTGCTCGCAACGTAGGAATTCGCCGCGTCCCTGCAAGCGGGCGATGGCTGGACGAAGCGCGCGAGGGGCGCGCGGCGCCCCTATAGGAAGGGGCTATGGCATCGCAAAATCTGGCTATTTGACCCTGTCTGCGGTGCATGTCATCCGAACGGCAAGACAGAACATAGGGGAGAGAGGCCGATGCCGGCAAGGAACGCTTTTCGCATGCTCGCGGCCGTGAGCATGCTGGTTTCGCAGAGCCTTCATGCACAGCCGGCGGATTATCCCGCACCCGCGCCGGCCCAGGCACCGGCAGAGCCGGGCGCCATCCCGCTCTACGGCGCCAAGACCCCGGGTTCGACCGGCACCGAAGTCTGGGCCCGCTATTTCGGGAAGGACTATTCGGTCCGCAATGTCACGCGGCCGACGCTCACCCCCGTGCTTCCCGATCCGGCCAAGGCGACGGGCGCTGCCGTCATCGTCGCACCGGGCGGTGCATTCATGGCGCTCTCCATGTCCCACGAGGGCTGGGACGTTGCCAAGGCTCTTGCCGATCGCGGCATCGCGGCCTTCGTCCTCAAGTATCGGCTGCTCCCGACGCCGAAGGATGAGCAGGAGGCCGGCAGATATGTCTGGAAGAAGATGAGCGAGGGGATGCCGGACCCTGCGAAGATGCCCGTGCTCGGCAATCCCAAGGCCACCGAGGACGGCCTCGCCGCGCTGAAGATGGTGCGGGACAATGCCGCGAAGTGGCGCGTCGATCCTGCAAGGGTGGGCATGATCGGGTTTTCGGCCGGCGCCATGACTTCGCTGCAGACCGTGCTCGCCGCCAGGGTGGGCGAACGTCCGGCGTTCTTCGGGTACATCTATGGCCCGCAGGCCAGGATCGAGGTGCCTGCAGACGCACCGCCCCTGTTCGATGCGATCGCCCTGGACGATCCTCTGTTCCCTGCGATGGGCTTCCCCATTGCCCAGGCATGGCAGGCGGCGAAGCGGCCCGTCGAAATTCACGGCTATCAGCAGGGAAGCCACGGGTTCGGGCTCGGCAAGCCGAACACCACGACGACGCTGGTGATGGATGAGTTCACCGCGTGGCTGGCCATGCAGGGCTTTCTCACTCCCAAATGAAAGACCAACTGCGCCGAGGCGGCCCCATGACGCCTGAGAGCGCATGGAGCCCGCCTCGGCGATGCGGGGATCAGTTCGAGGCGCCGACCCGGATTACACCGACGCCGCGCTCGATGACGATTTTCGTGCCGTAGGGCTGCGAGAGCGTTTGCAGCCGGGCAAGGATGCGGGCGCCGGTCGCCGCATCGGCCATGTGCGGCACACCGCGCCCGGCGCCGCTGGCGTTCACGCCGAGGTCGACGGGGTAGAGCCGGACTTCGGCAAGCTGGCCGTCGTGGTAGCGGGAAGTGGCGATCACCGTCTCGTAGAGGTTGGGGTCGGAGAATTCCTTGGCGTTGCGCGCGGCCAGAAGTTCGGGCGTCGTGACGGTGCCGGGGGTGACGCCGAACTGGTCGTACATGTCGGCCGGCACGTCATCGAGCGAGTTGTTCATCATCGCAAAGTTGCCGAGCGAGTAGAAGATCGGCTTGCCCTTGTAGATCTCGATCCCGCGCAGCTGGTGCGGACCGTGGCCGACATAGACATCCGCGCCGGCATCGATCGCCTGATGAGCCAGCCCTTGCGCGAACCCGGCAGGCGTCTTGCTGGCGTTGCCGGGTTCATGGTTGTGCAGGGAGAACACCGCGAAGTTGCCGTTCTCCTTGGCCTGCCGGACCGCCAGCAGGTTTCCGGCCACGTCCTTCGAGTTGAGGTCGTACTCGATCTTCATCGGCGAGACGGCATCGGCGGCGAGGCGGTATTCGCGGCCCTTCATCTTCACCGGCGCGCCGTCCTTCGTTCCTGCCAGGCGGGCGATCACGGCAAGGTCGGTCTGCGACACCAGCCCCACTTCGGTGCTGCGGATCGTATTGGCGCCGCCGCGTCCCGGTACCTGGCCCAGCGGATCGGCGGCTGGCGACATCGGCGTGAAGGTGGTGGTCGCCGAAACCAGACCGATGCGGCCATGGCCGGCGTCGAAGTAGGCAGGCGCCCGCGCGGCGGTCATCGAGCGGCCGGTACCGGCATGGACGACATGCGCCTTGTCCAGCAGGTCCAGCGTGTCGATCATGCCTTCCACGCCCCAGTCGGTGGCATGGTTGTTGGCGTGGCCGACGATATCGATGCCCATGCCGGCCACGTCCGCCGGCACTCTGGGGTCGGCGAGCATCCAGGTGCCGCCGGATTCGGCTTGCGGCGATCCCTTGAACGTCTTGAGATCGAGCGCGGTCGTCTCGAAATTGCCGAAAGTCACGTCGGCGCTGCGCAGGAGGCGGAGCATGTCGGGCGACTGCCGCTCCAGCGTCGCCAGCATCGGGCGCAAGTAGATGAGATCGCCGACGGCCGCGAAAGTGAAGTCGCCGGCGATGGGCGAGCTGGGGACGGTCGTGACGGCCGGCAGCGCGCCGCCTTCCTCTTCTTCTTCCGCGAACGCAGGCATTGCGACGGCGGCGAAGGCAGCGGCGCCCGCGACAAGCAGGGCGCGGAAGGCGCGGTGGCGGATAGGCATGACGGAATTCCCCTTGGACTGGCCCGATAATGGCTGGCCTTCCGGGTTATCGCCTTGGGCTGACACGAACCTGTCGCGCGCGCAAAGTCGGGAACGGGCTCAGGCCGCCGCGGCGGAAAATTCCACTCTGGCGCAGAGGCCCTGCCCGGTGCGGCCATCGCCCAGCGTCACCCGCGCGCCGAGCCGCTCGGCCAGGGCCCGGGCGATCGGCAGGCCGAGGCCCGTGCCGGAAGCCTGGCTCTGCCCTCGCACGCGGTAGAAGCGTTCCCATACCCGTTCGCGTTCTTCGGCGGGAATGCCCGGCCCGGTATCGTCGATCTCGACGAAGGCATTTTCCCCGCGCCGGCCGAGATGGACCGAAACCGCGCCGCCGGGCCGGTTGTAGCGAATCGCATTGTCCAGCAGGTTGCCGATCAGTTCGGCAGCCAGGCGCGGTTCGCCGATGGCGGTGACGGCGCCGTCGCTCTCGTCCTCATAGCTGATGTCGATATTGGCCGGCGCCAGCGCGGCTCGATCCGCGGTGACCGACGACGTCACCTCCGACAAGTCGAAGGGTTCGAGCAGCGTGCCTTCCTGATCCTCGCTGCGGGCAAGCGCGATGAGTTGGCGCAGCAATTGCTCCAGTGAATCTATCGCATAGGGGATGTCCTGAAGCGCGGCTTGCCCTTGCGGCGATTCCGGGCCGTAGCGGTCGAGCACGTCCAGCTGCACGCGCGCGACGGCAAGCGGGGTGCGCATCTGGTGCGAGGCGTTCGACGTGAACTGGCGCAGCGAATCCGCCGCCCGGTCCAGCCGCGCCATCAAGCCGTTGAACGCGGCAACGAAAGGCCGCATCTCCACCGGCGCGGTCTGCGAGGCCTGCAGCCGGAAGGAGGGCGATGCGTCCTGCCGGGCCTGCTCGACCTGCCGCGTCATATCCAGCAGGGGGCGCAGGCCCCAATGGATCGCCCACCAGAACAGCAACCCTGTCACGGCGAGCGCGGCAAGGCCCACGAGGAAGACGCGCAAGGTGAAGTTCTTCTCGAAGGCGGCGCGATCGTCCACATAGTCCGCGATCTGGATGGCGATCAGGCCGTCGTCGCCCGCGGCGCGGCGGATCTCGGTGGCGATCCGCACCGGCTTTCCGCGCAGCGTCCCGTCGCGCAGATAGGCCGCCTGCGTGACGGCCAGCGCGTCGGCCGGCTCCAGGTAGCCCCGCACCAGCCGGTGCTCGCGGTAGGCATTGTAGAAGGTGGCGGGGGCATGCGCATCGGTCACGCCGTTCCACTGGCGCGCATAGTCCGCGGGCGGCAGCAGGGCGGCGTCACCCGCGATCGCCCTGGCGCCGCGATAGACGCTGTAATGCACCACCGGCCGGGCGCGGCGCTTGAGCAGGTGGATCGCCAGGGGGACCAGCCGCACGCGGTCCTGCGGCGGACTGTCGTAAGCCAGGCTGAGCGTGCGGACCGAGCCGACCAGCACACGGTCGACCGTATCGGCCTCGGTATTGTGCGTGACCAGCACCGTCACCACGCCGAAGAACAGCACGAGCGCGGCGAGCGGCAGCATGACCGCGCCGGTCAGGCGCACCCGAAGGGACGGCGCGCGGGGGGAACGAACGTGAAGCATGGGGTCTGGCGTCGGTGCGTCTGGCGGCGGTTCAGGCCGCTTCGATCATGTAGCCCAGTCCGCGCACCGTCCGGATCGCCGGGCCGGAGGGCTGGAGCTTGCGGCGAAGGCGGCCGACGTAGACCTCCAGCGCATTGGGCGTCACCGCATCGTCGAAGGCGAAGACCTGGGCGGAAAGGCGTTCCTTGGGGATGACCTTCCCGGGGCGGCCCATCAGCGTTTCCAGCACGGCCAGTTCGCGGCGGCGCAAGTCTATCACGCTGTCATCGAGGGAGACGGTGCGGCTGGACCGGTCGAACACCAGCGTACCGATGCGGAGCACCGGATCGGGCGTGCCCTGACTGCGCCGGACCAGCGCACGGATCCGCGATTCGAGTTCGCGCGGGTCGAAGGGCTTGGCCATGTAGTCGTCCGCGCCGCGGTCCAGACCGTTGATGCGATCGTCCACCATGTCGCGGGCGGTGAGGATGATGATCGGCGTCACCTCGCCCCGCGCGCGCAGGCGCGAGAGCACGTCCAGCCCGTCGAGGTCGGGCAGGCCGAGGTCGAGGATGATCGCCGCATAGGGCTCTGCGCCGGCCATCTGCAGCGCATCCTCGCCGTTTTCGAGGCGGTCCACCGAAAAGCCCGCAGCCTCCAGCGAGGCTGCGACGCCGCGCGCCAGCCTCTCATCATCTTCAACCAGCAGCAAACGCATCAAAAAATCCCCGAACAGCGACCCGTTTCCCTCCCCCAAGGATGTGAAATTTCGCCATGCATGGCTCTACGCATAACAAATGCCAAGCCTTTGCGACATGTTCTTGCAAATGATTGCACAAAAGCTTGACGCTGGGCGCACATGTCAGGTTCGTGACAGCGAGACCGTCTAGCGCCCCTATCGAACGCAACACCGCCTGCGCCGGAGGTCGATCGGCCCTGGAGCGCGGGTTGCGGGATCGAAAAGGGATCTTGCGACATGAAGTTGAGCCTGACGCCGATTGCCGGCGCGATGACTGCGATTGGAATGGCCGGTGCGGCTTACGCGGCGTCTGCGCCGGTCACGCCCGCTGCGGCCACCGAAGCCCAGATCGCGCAAGTCGACGCGATCTTCGCACGCTGGGCGCATCAGGATACGCCGGGCTGCGCGGTTGCCGTATCGCGCGGCAGCGAGATCCTTGCCCAGCGCGTCTACGGCATGGCCAGCCTGGAACTCGGCGTGCCGGCAAAGCAGGATTCCATCTATGAGGCGGGATCGGATTCCAAGCAGTTCACCGCCGCTGCCACGCTGATGCTGGCGCGCGAGGGCAAGCTCTCGCTTGACGACGACATCCGCAAGTACGTTCCCGAAATGCCGGACTACGGCGCGCCGATCACCATCCGCCACTTGCTGCACCACACCAGCGGCCTGCGTGACTGGGGTTCCGTCGCCGCGATCGAAGGCTGGCCGCGCAACAGCCGCACGGCGGACAACAAGGACATGCTGGACATTCTGGTCCGCCAGAAGCAGCTGAACTTCGCCCCCGGCGCGCACTACCTCTACAGCAACAGCAATTTCAACCTGCTGGCCATCATCGTCCAGCGCGTCAGCGGCCAGTCGCTCGCGGACTTCACGCACGACCGCATTTTCGTGCCGCTGGGCATGAGCCACACCCGCTGGCGCGACGACCACGGCGAAGTGGTCCCCGGCCGCACCGGCGCCTACGAATTCGAGAACGGCGTCTATCGCAACGACCAGGTGATCGAGGACGCCTACGGCAACGGCGGCTTGCTCACCACGGTGGACGATCTGGTCAAGTGGCAGGCCGCGCTGGATGACGACCGCTTCGGTCCGGGCTTCACCGAGGCCATGCAGCAGCCGACCCGGCTGAACGATGGAACCCGCATCGCCTATGCCCTGGCCGTCGTGAACCTCGACCATCACGGCGAGCAGGAAGTCAGCCACTCCGGCTCGACCGGCGGCTACCGCGCGTGGATGGCCCGTTATCCCAGGCAGAAGCTGGCTGTCTCGCTGCTGTGCAACGGCGGCAATGCCGATACGCCGACGCTGGGCCGCGATGTCGCGGACGTCTTCCTGCCCGCTTTCAAGTCCAGGCCCTACACGCCGAAGGGTGCGCTGCCGACCGGGCTCTATGCCGACGGCATGACCGGCTTCCCGGTTCGCTTCGCCGCCGATGCGCAAGGCCAGCTCACGGCCGACGGCCGCGCGCTGGAGCCGGTAGGCCCGGGCCGCTGGGCCCTGCGCGAGGATGTGTTTGCTTTCTCGAAGAGCGGCCTCGTGCGCGAAAACCGGGAGGGCGAGCGCATCGCCTACCGCAAGGTCGAGCAGGTCTCCGCCTTCGATCCCAAGGACTACGCAGGCCGTTTCTGCGGCGTCGATACCGGCGGCTGCCTGACTTTTCGCCAGCAGGGCGATACGCTGGTCTATGACGGCCCGCGCTGGTCGGGCCGTCCGCTGACCGCGGCTTATGCCGATGTCTTCACCGGCGACGCGCTGCCGCAGTCCTCATCCATGACCGTCAAGTTCAGGCGCGATGCCGGCGGCAAGGTCACCAGCCTGCGCTTCGGCGAAAGCCGTGCCTACGATGTCGAGTTCCGCCGCACCGACGGCTGAGCCCGTTCCCAGAAAACTCACCAAAAAAGAAGCCGCTCAGGGGCGGCCGGATAATCTCAAAAAGGGGTCCAAGAAAATGCGTGATACCAACCGGAAGTTTCGCCAGTTGCTGAGCGGCGGCACCGCCGCCCTCGGCCTGACCATGGCCTTTGCCCAGCCGGCGATGGCGCAGGATACCGCGCCCGTCGGCGCCGCCGAAGAGAGCGGCCCCGACATCGTCGTCTCGGGATCGCGCATCGACCGCAAGGGCTTCGACGCGCCGACGCCGACCACGGTCGTCGGCGAAACCGAGCTGCGCCTGGGCGCCCGGCCCAGCCTGGCGCAAGTGCTGAACGACCTTCCGCAGTTTCGCGCCACGCAGACGCCTGCCAGCACGGTGGCCAACACCAATTCCAGCGCTTCTGCCATGGACCTTCGCGGCCTGGGCGTGACCCGCACGCTGACCTTGCTCAACAACCGCCGCTTCACCGGCGCGGCCGACCTCAACACCATCCCGCAGGGCCTGGTGAAGCGCGTGGACGTCGTCACCGGCGGCGCGTCGGCGGCATGGGGTTCGGGCGCCATCGGCGGCGTGGTCAACATCATCCTCGACGACGAGCTTGAGGGCCTGACCATCGGCGCGCAGAACGGCATTTCCACGCGCGGCGACGGCTATCGCTACAGCTTCGACGGCACCTTCGGCACCAAGTTCGCGGACGGCCGCGGCCACTTCATGTTCGGCGCCGAATACCAGAACGACGAAGGCATCCTCGACCGCAATTCGCGCAAGAACGTCGGCAGCTCGAACCTGTTTTCGCCCGTGGGCGGCGATCACGACTATGTCCTGGTGCGCGACGTCAACGCCTCCAACACCAGCCTTGGCGGCCTGATCACTTCGGGCACGCTCAAGGGCCAGACCTTCAATGCGGACGGCAGCTTGCGCGCCTTCCAGTATGGCAGCCAGATCAGCGGCACCACCATGGTCGGCGGCGAAGGCGTTGCCACCAATGACGAATACGCCCTCACCAACCCCTACCAGCGCGTGAATTCCTACGCCCGCGCCAGCTTCGAAGTGGGCGACGCGACGTTCTGGGCAGACGGCAGCTACAGCCGCATCTGGGCCAGCTATCCGTTCTACGCGGAAAGCGGTACGTACACGATCTCGGCCAGCAATCCCTACGTGTCGGACACGATCCGCAGCCAGCTTGCCGCCGCGGGCGAAACCAGCCTGAAGGTCGGCCGCGTGTTCGAGGATTATGGCTACCGCACCTTCGACTACTACCGCCAGAACGTGGAAGGCGCGATCGGCGTGGACGGCAGCTTCGCCGACGGCAAGTGGCGTTACAGCGCCTATTACAGCCACGGCGAAATGCGCAACATGCAGAGCTACCACAACCAGATCACCGGCGCGAACCTGACCAATGCGCTGGACGCGGTGACCGATTCCAGCGGCAACATCGTCTGCCGCGTGGCGCTGACCGATCCCACCACCGCCTGCGCCCCGCTCAACATCCTGGGCACCGGCACTGCCAGCCAGGCGGCGGTCGACTATGTGTTCGGCAACGATGCGCGCGCCGTCTACACCACCAAGCTGGACACGACCGGCGCCAGCCTGCGCGGCGATCCGTTCTCGACCTGGGCAGGCCCGGTCTCGATCGCGGTCGGCGCCGAGGCACGCTGGGAGGAACAGGTGACCAGCGGCCTTGACGCCGTCTCGGCCGCCAAGGGCTTCAGCCGCTTCAACTTCTCGCCGCTCAATGGCGGGTTCAATGTGCAGGAAGCCTTCGGCGAAGTGGCCGTGCCGCTGCTCGACAAGCCCTTCAGCAAGATCGACGTCAACGGCGCCGCCCGCTACAGCCACTACAGCACCAGCGGCGGCATCTGGTCGTGGAAGCTGGGCCTGACCGACCGGATCTTCGACAACCTGCTGCTGCGCGTCTCGCGTTCGCGCGACATCCGTTCGGGCAGCCTCAGCGAACTGTTCACCACCACCACGACCAGCTTCTCGACCGTGGCGGAGAACGGCAACACCTATTCGGTCACTCGCTTCGGCGGCGGCAATGCGAACCTGAAGCCCGAGATCGGCAGCACGCTGACCCTGGGCGCGGTGTTCACGCCCACCTTCCTGCGCGGCTTCAACCTCTCGGTCGATTACTACGACATCAAGCTGCGCGATGCGATCACCTCGCTGGGCGCGCAGGACATCGTCACGGGATGCAACAACGGCAACACCTCGCTCTGCGGCCAGATCGTGCGCGACAGCTCCGGTGCGCCGACCACGATCTACACGACCTACATCAATCTGGCGGAGTACAAGACCAAGGGCGTGGACATCGAGGCCACGTACCAGTTCCCGATGAGCACGATCGCCTCCAACCTGGGCGGCAACCTGCGCCTGCGCGGCCTGGCGACTTACGTGCCCAAGGTGCTGATCAACGATGGCACCACCACCGTGGACCGCGCGGGTGACGTGGGCGACAACGTCAGCTTCGGCACGCCGCACTGGCGCGCCAGCGGCATCGTCACGTATACGAGCGATACCTTCTCGCTCGACACCCGCGTGCGCTATGTCGGCGGCGGCAAGTTCAACCATGCGCTGGACATCGCCAACAACGACATCTCGGCCCGCGTCTACGTGGATCTTGGCGCGCAAGTGAACGTCGACAAGTTCACGATCTTCGCCAACGTCAACAACCTGTTCGACCGCGATCCGCCGCTGACCACGTACGGCGCGATCCACTACGACACCATCGGCCGCTACTTCACGATGGGCGCCAAGGTTCGCTTCTGAGCCAACCGGACGAAGCGCAAGGAATGGCGGTCCCTCGGGGCCGCCATTTCCGTATCCGCAAAGGCCGACAGCCGCCGCCGCGGGCAGAACGGCAGCGGTGGTTCAGAACTTGTCGGTCGTCGGCGATTTGCCGGTCTGGAGCCGGTATTCCACCGGGGTGTCGCGCTCTCTGGGGACGGTCCAGTCGGCGTTCGCGTAGAGGCGCATGGCTGGCAGGGATGCGCAGTTCCTGCCCGCCGCGTCGCATTGCCTGCCTTCGGACATTTCCACGCTGGCATTCGAGCCATTGTGGAACGTGATCGCCCTGGCCGTTCGCGTGGCCGTGACTTTGCCGGTGGCCACTGCCGGGCGGACGATAATCAGCACGTCGTAGCCGATGAAGACCTTCAGGGCGCTCTGTTCTGCCGATATCGATCCCGCCACCGGCTTGATCGCCAGGCGATAGACCCGCTCGTCGCTGCCGCGCGGCGCCACCAGCGCTACCCGCACCAGCTTGCGCTCGCCGGGTTCCAGCACCAGTTTCTGCGGCGTGACCAGCAGGCCCGTCACGGCGGGGTCGGCGGAATCCACGCGCTTTTCCTGGGGCGTGCCCGGAGCCTGGATCACGGCAGGCTCGGCCAGGACATATTGGCGCTCGTTGCTGTCGTTGCTCACTTCTATGTCGTCGCGCGGCGGGGTGTCGGCGGGCAGGTCCACGATCACCTTGCTCAAGGCGATGCCCGCCTCTGCGGGAACCGCGCCGGCCATGGCGGCGAGGGGCAGGGCGGCCCGGATCGCGATGCGGCGCAGCAACTGCGATTGCGAAAGGCTGGGAGCAGGCATCATCATGGTTCGACCTTGGTTTGGCTGGGCGGAGAATCGGAATCGGCGGCCAGCCGCGCGACCGGCTGGCAGATGAGGTCGCCCACGGCGGCATAGCCGTCGACGGGATCGAGGGCGTCCAGGGCGACCTTGCAAACCGAGCCGTCGCGGCTGCGGACGATCAGGGTCGCGCCCCGGCTGGTCTGGATAAGGAAATGGCCCCGCTCGTCGCTTTGGGCCAGGTCGCCGCCGGCGGCGATCTCGGCCTGGACGATCGGCTGGCCGTCGGCGCGCACCAGTCGCCCGAACACCGCCGCGACCGGCCTTGCGCGCCAGACGAGTTGAACGACATTGCCGGGGTAGAGGCTCACTTGCCGCGCCTTCGCGTCGTAATCGCTGAGAACCTGGCCCTTGGCACGAACGCGCACGGCATAGGCACGGTAGGAGGGCAGGGTCACGGTGAGGTCCTTGCCGCCGCGCGCGGTTCCCATCACCCGGTTGTCCACCAGCACCTCGAAGAAGGCGTCGGCATCGCCGTCGTCGATGTGGACGACCACCATGGCATCGCCGTTCCTGCCTTCGTTGAAGCGGACGCCGCCCTGGCCCACGACCAGCGCCGTGTTCAGCGATGCGGCGTACTGGGTTGCGCCGCCGGAGAAAGGCTGGACCAGATTGACGTTGCCCCCGCCCACATCGCTGCGCGCCTGGACTTGCGCCTGGGCATAAGTAAGGCCGTTGGCGTGCTGCACGCCGCCGTCGGCCTGGACTTCCGCACCCGCCACGTCGTCGAACCGGCGCGAGACGTTGATGCCGCCCTGTAGCCCGTCGCGCAGCCCCTCGTTGCCCGGACCGACCTGGCCGGCGCCGGTCACCGTGTAGCTGGTGCGGGGGCGGGTGACGATCAGGTTCAACCCGACGTAGGCCTGCCGCCCCAGGCTCGTGAAGGTGTAGTTCCCGTTGAAATCGAGCGATGCCGAGCGCCAGCGCTTCAGCGGGAGATAGAGGGCCGGGCCCAGCGAATAGTCGCGGCTGGCCTCCTGCCGGCGGTAGGTGCCGACAAGGGACAGTCGCCCCTGCCCGATGCGATAGCCCACCGCGCCGCTGAACTGGGTGTAGGCGCCCGAATAAGGGGCATATTCAAGGCCGCCCGGTGCCGGCAGGACCAGGTCAGTGGTCGCCAGCAGCGGCCCTCCGCCCGGGTTCGCGATATGGCGGGCGTCGAGGTCGAGACTGAGCCGCCCCGCGCTTGTGCGCGAAATGTGGCCGTAGAGCCCCAGGCCGCCGCTGTTCGAGACATGGACCGAAGCGTCCAGTTGCCAGTCGCCCTGGAGCACCGTGGCGCCCGCGGCGCCCCATTGGCGCTTGTCAGTGCCAATCACGCCCAGGTTGACGGCCAGAGCGGGCGAGATGCGCCGCGCCCAGCCTCCCTGGAACAGCGGCGTATGGGTGATGTCTCCGATCAGGCCCCGGTTGTTGCGCACCAGCGCGCCCGCATAAAGGAAGAACGCGTCATGCCCCGTCATCGGCAAGGTGCTGCTGCGCGAGAAGAAGCGCTGCTCGTCGCGCGTCGCACCCGAAGCCGAGGTAATCCGCAGGATCACCGTGTAAGAGCCTTCCGGAAGTGCGGACGTATCGAGGGCCTGGTTCCCCGCATCGTACATCTGCGATGCCATGATGCGCCCGTTCACCAGAATATCCACCCGCGCGCGCTGATCGAGGAACAGGATCAGCGGGCTGCCCATCAATTGGTCGCGATCCAGCCTGGTGTTGAACTGCGTGGCGAGGCCGAGGCCGACCATCTTGACGCGGTCCAGCAGGGTGTCTCCCGGAATCCAGAAGGCGCCCGCGGTATAGCGCAGTCCGGGACGGTCGAGTTCGCCGGCCAGCGTGTCGGTCTGGAACCCGGAATAGCTCGCCTGCTGGAAGCTGGCGCGGATGCGGCCCGTGCCGATCCCGATGACGGCGGTGTCCTGAAGGTAATACTCGGCCGCTTGCCCGCGCGCGCCGGTGATCGTTCCCGATATGAAGTTGACCAGCGCGGGCGTGTCGGCGGGAGGCGGCAGGTTCTGCATCCGCACCGCCGCCTGAACCGAGAGGAAGCGCGGGGCGACGATGATATCCACCCGGTAGCGCGCGGGATCGAAGACGATGGCAACGACGTCCGGCTTGGGCCGGGGACAGGGGCTGGAACTCTCCACCGGGCAGATCGCCTCGGGATGGGGATCAAGGTCGGGCGCGCCAAGGGCGGCCGTCAGCCGGGGGCGGTCGCTGATGTCGGGCAGGCTCTCCACCAGCTTCTGCGCGTCCACGAAGCGGAAATGGCCGGGCTGCACCACCGCCACGGCCTCGCCTATCCGCACGCCGCCCATGTAGACATCGAGCACCACCTGCTGCGGACCTGTCAGGTCCTCGAAGCCGGGCGGCGCGTCCACCTTGAGGGCGGGGGCGGCCGCGGCCGGGCTTGCGATCGCTCCCGCGCCGGTGATGGCCATGCCGCCCAGAGCGACGAGGAAGCGTGCCCGCGCCATGCCCCGCCGGTCAGTTCGGCGACACCATGAGCGTCAGCGTTCCGGTATAGGTTCCGGCCTGGGCGGCACTCAGACTGGCGGCGGGCAGGGAGACGATGAGACTGGCGCTGCTCGCCAGCAGGCCGCCCAGCGAACAGAGAATGTTGATCCCGTTGGGCGAGGTGAGGGGCTGGCCGGATGTCATGGCCATGCCGCTCGTCTGCCCGCCGGAAAAAGACCATTGCACGGTATAGGCCAGCAGGGCCGCGCCATTGGCGGTATTCGCCAGCGTGAAGGCATTGCTCGCGCCCGATCCGGTGGCCCTGATCGTATATCGCGACAGGCTGGCATAGACGCACACCGTCTGCGAAATCGCCGGGCTCGCCGTCAGGGACGAAAGCGTGCCGAAGGAGACATCGCTCAGCGCATTGATCTGGAATTGCTGCGCCTGCACCTGGGAGACAGGCAGGAGCAGGCCGGTCAGCGCAAGAGCGCAGCCTGCCGCCCGCCCCATCGACGAAGCCATGAACGGTCCTTCCCTTGGAGAGGCCGCTGCCGCTTCCGCATCGGGCGGGACCCGATGTGCCGAAGCGGCAGGCCCTGGTGAGCGCGCCTTACTGCGGCGTCACCAGCAGGGTCAGTACGCCGGTGTAAGCCGCATTCGCGATCATGGAGTTCTGGTCGGTGGCAAGGATGGTCACGAAGAGTTTCGCGGTCGGGCTGGCGCCGGCGGCGCAGAGCGGGGTGACCGCCGTGCTGGTGAAGGCGGCGGACGTGACATTGGTCGTCAGCCCGGTGCCCGAAGTCGCGCTTGCTGAATTGGCCCAGGCGACGGAGTAGGGCACGGGCGCGTTAGTGCCGCTGGCGAGTGTGAAGGCGCCAGTCGTGCCATTGCCGGTGGCCCTGATCGTATAGCTCTTGCTGGAAGTATTGCTCCACACGCAGACGTTTTCGGTCTGCTGCGCGTCGGCGGCACCCGTCAGCGCGCTGAATGTGATGTCGGTCAGGTTCGAGATCTGCACCAGCCCGGCGATGGTGGCGTTGATGGTGACGGTGCCGGTGGATGTCGTTCCCAGCGCGCCCTGTGTTGCCGCATGGGCAGAGGCGACAGGAAGAATAGAGCCCATCATGGCAAAGATCATTAAGGAACGGCGCAAGCGATTGTTGTTAATCACATTCATGGCCTTCAATCCTATCAGGACCACCGAAGATGGATATGATCCAATATGACTTCGATTGCGGTCGTTGAAGACCACCTATCTAACTCAATAAATTCGTTCAGTGCCATAGAGATCCCGAATATATTGGATGTCAGACCGGCTGTAATTTTGCACCGATCCAGTTCCATCATTAATAATGACGAAAATCTGTTCATTGGATGATCTGGCGGGGGTGCCGCGGGCCCACGCGGGGCGGCTGCGACTGTGGCCCGTCAACCCTGCGTAAGGCGCGGATCGACGATGGTGCGGATCGGTGCCGATGGGCCGGACATGTCCGCCATGGCCTGCGCCACTCCGGCGATGCCGATCCGTTCTCCAAGCCAGGGACGCACATCGATGCGTCCATCGGCGATCGCGCGCAGGGCAAGCTGCATGTCCTGCGGCTCCTCACCCCCTGCGAACTGGATGTTGAGCCGCTTGTTCTGGGCCGCGAAGACCAGCAGCTGTTCCGGCTCCATGCAGTAGCCGCCCATGACGATGCGCGCATCGAACCCGACCGAAGAGATGATCTGCTGCAGCATGCCCGGCATGCCCACGTTCTCGTAGACCAGGTTCACGCGCCGGCCGCCAAGATCCGGCAGCGGCGCATAGGGAGAGATCTCGCGCGGATCGACGGCGATTTCCGCGCCCATGGCGATGGCAAGGTCGCGGCGATCCTGATGGAAGTCGGCGGCAACGACCGGCGCGATGGCCAGAAGCTCCAGCCCGGCGATGACGCCCAGGCCGATCGCCCCGCAGCCCAGCACCAGGACGACATCGTCCTTCGTCGGCCGCCCGCGCCGCGCATGCTCCAACCCCACCGCGAGCGGTTCGGTGAGGGCCGCAAGATCGTCGTCCAGATCCGACGGCACTTCCAGCATCATGTCCTCATCAAGGAGCATGTATTCTCCAAAACCGCCCGGGCAGTCGTGGCTGAAGCCGACGATGGCATGGGCGCCCGACTGCCGCATGATCGGGATGGAGGTGGCCTTGCGCCCGGGCTTCACCTTGCACGCACTGCCGGGACCGTAATCGATGACTTCGCCGACATATTCGTGCCCGGGCACGAAGGGCCGCGCGAAATCGAGACCGGCGTAAGGCCCGCCATGCGACCGGGACAGGGCGATGATCGTCTCGCCGGCGTGGAGGAAGTGCGCGTCGGACGCACACATTCCGCAGCTATGCGTTCGCACCAGGGCCTGGCCTTTGCCGGGGACGGGGTCGGGCATGTCGCCAAGGCGGACCAGGCCGTTCTGAATGTAAGCGGCTCGCATGGGACGGGGCCTTTCGGATCAGGGTTGCGCGCGGAGCACCGCGTAGGAAGGATCCTTTGCATCGCGCCGGGACAGCGGGTCGGCGGAGAGGCCGCTTATGTCGCGCATCTCGTCGAAATCGCGAATGGCCATGCGGTGATCCAGCGCCCAGCGACCATCGCGGCGCGACCAGCGGTCGACGTAACGGGAGCAGGTCGTGATCTGGAACGGCGTCTCTCCGCGCAGGCCCTGAAGCGTGGCGGTGACGTAGGACTCGCTGCCGGCGGTGTCGCCGCGCAGTTCGATCAGGATGTTCGCGATCTGGTGCGAATGGCGTAGCAGTTTGCGATGATCGGCGCAGATCCTGTCGATCACATCCCGCCCGCGCCCGCTGTAATAGCCGCCGCCGTATTCGGCCGTCGCATCCTCGTGCCAGACCGAATGCCCGAGCGGAATGTCGAGCCGGTCGACGGCCCGGCAATAGCGATGGATCTGTTCGGTGATCGCCTGCTTGTCCAGAAGGGCCTGAATGTCGCGGGCCTGGATATCATCTCGCCCCGTCATGCCGAATACCTCAATTTCGTGTGCTCCCGGCCATGTCCGCCATGGCCTTCTCGATCATAAGGATGCGCTCGCGCCGCGCTGCCGCCGATTGGGGCGCGTAGCCCTGCTCGTCATCGGCCAGCCCCCAGTTATGGACGGGTCCATAGGGCAAGCGCTCAAGCCCCACCCGCGCGACCTCTTCGGGCGAGGCGAGGTCGGCGGGGATGGGCGCGCCGCGGCTCTCCAGCAGGCGCCGCAGTTCCGGCGTATCGGTGCGGCCGAGCAAGAGGTTCAGCACATCGACGCCGTGCCCGCGCAATTCGGCCCAGAGGCCCTCCCCGAAGCACAAGTCGAACGCTTTCGTGCCGGAATAGACGCCAAGCCCCCGTGCGCCGCCGTAGCAGGCCCCGGAGCCGACCAGGATGATCCCTCCGCGCTTTCGGGTCTTCATCGCCCCCGCGAAATGATGGCAGGCCAGCATCGTCGTCACGACATTGCGCTTCACGAGATCGAGCCAGGCCTGCGGATCGTTCGAGAGAAAGCTGGAACTGTTGGGATCGGCACCGGCATTGCTGACGAACAGGCCGATTTCCCGTCCTGCGCTGACAGTCTTGAGCTGTTCGGCGGCACTGTCGGAAGCCAGATCGATCGTTTCGGCGGTGCATTCGATGCCGTGCGTCGCCGCCAATTCATGGGCAAGCGCCTCAAGCGGGGCGCGCCTTCGGGCGATCAGCACCAGGTTGAGACCGCGCGCCGCCAGTTCGCGGGCGAAAGCCGCGCCGGTTCCTTCGGATGCACCGGCGATCAGCGCCCAAGGGCCGTACTTCTCGGTAAATGCCATGGCAGGCCGCTCCCCCTCGTGTTGTTTCATGGGGACATAAAATGGCTGTACCCATGCATCCATTTCAATTTACGTGCTCCTGTCATCGCAGAATGAGATAGGTCGTCATATGGAAATGCGCCGCCTGAGCTACTTCGTGCGGGTCGCCGAAGATGCCTCGCTGACCCGCGCGGCAGGGGTTCTCAATATCGCGCAATCGGCCCTGAGCAGGCAGATGCGCTTGCTTGAGGAGGAACTGGGCGTCGCGCTGTTCGCCAGAACGCCGCGCGGCATGCGCCTGACGAGCGAGGGCGCGCAGCTGCGAACCGCCGTTGCCGGGCCGCTGCGCGAACTGGAGCTGGCCATCCAGAACATGCGCGCGCTCCCTTCGCCGATCGACGGCAACGTGGCGCTCGGCCTGACGCCGGGCATCGCCGATCTGATTGCGCGGCCGCTGGCCGAGGAACTTCACGCGACTTTCCCGAGAGTCCGTTTCCGACTGAGCGAAGGGCCGACGGGCAGCCTGGAGGATTGGCTTCGGCGCGGGATGATCGACCTGGCCGTGCTGGAGCAGCCCTCCCAGAGCGAGCAATTGGTGGTCGATCCGCTGGCCGATCTGCCGTTCTGCCTGTTCGGCGCAAGCGCGGCCTCCGAACTCGGGTCGCAGGCGCCGGACACGCTTCTGAGCCCGGATGCGGCCTTCGCGTTCCCCCTGATCGTGCCTTCCCACCATATGGGCATGCGCCCGGCCATAGACGATGCCGCGATGCGAACGCGCGTGCAGCCCCGGATCGCGTTCGAGGCGGACTGCACCCGGCTTATCAAGGATCTGGCACTCTCCGGAATGGGCCACGCCCTGCTGCCGCTGGCCTACATCGGCGCGCAGGACGGGAATATGCGCGTGCAACGGATCGACGATCCCCTGTTCACGCTGAGGATTTCGCTCTGCACGCGCAAGGATAGCCAGATCTTCGGCAGCAAGCGCGCGATGATCGATGCCGCCATTGCCCGAATCCTGCGCGAGAAGCTGGCGTCAGTTTAGGGCAGGGCCTGCAGCTTTCCCCGTATGGATGCTCACCGAGACCAGGGGCGCGAGATTGTCGCCCCGTCACCGCGCGGTCCCCACGCTCTCCAGACATGCAGCAAAATATGCTAATGAGAATCGGTTGCAATAGCTGACCTGTCTGGCTAGAGGCCGCCCCAACAAAACAACAGGGGTCGCCCAATGCATATTACACTCGCGCGAGCGTTGCTCGCGACGGCTATGGTCGTGCCTGCCATTCCGGTGCAGGCGCAGGACCAGTCCGCCTCCGGCACGGTCGAGCAGCAGTTGCCGGCAGTCGTCGCGGACGGAGAGCGGGCCGATGAAAGCTATGTCATGGGCACCGGCGCGGAGGCCGGGACGACGCGGATCACCGAGAAGGAAATTCGCGCCCGCGCGCCGGGCTCCGGCGATGCCAACCAGCTTCTGAAAGCGTTGCCCACCGTGCAGTTCCGGCGCGACGAGTACATGGCAACCCGCGAGGATATCCAGGATATCCGTCCGTCCGACATCTCGATCTCTGGCGGGCGCTACTACGAGAACCTCATTACGCTCGACGGCATCGATGCCAATGCGCGGGTGGATATCACGGAGAGCAAGGCCGCGAACTTTGCCGAACCCGTGGGCGCGTCCGCGCAGGCGCTCTGGGTCGACACCAATCTGATCGGCGAGATCACGCTTCGTGATTCCAACGTCTCGGCAGAGTACGGCCGTTTCACCGGCGGCGCGCTAGACATCAAGACCCGCGCACCGAAGCGCGAATTCGGCTTTACCAGCACAGTGTCCTACAGTTCGGACGCGATGACCCATTTCAAGGTCTCCGAGGGATCGCGCGAAAGCCTGGACGGAGAGCTTCCCGCAAAGCCCTCGTTCGAGAAGTGGCGCTATGGTGCGACCGTCGACCTTCCGGTCAGCAGCGCCATCGGCCTGCTCCTGGGCTACAACCGATCGCAGTCGCGGGTCACGTATACCAAGGCGGAAGCCTACGGCAGCAAGCCTTACGGCCAGTCGAGCACCAGCGACAACTTCCTCGCCAAGGCGGATGCGGATCTTGCCGGCGACCTGAAGCTGACCGGGCAGTTCTCCTACACGCCTTACGAGAGCGAGGCGGAGGTGAACAACTCCATCGATTCGCAGATGGTGTCACACGGGGGCGGCGTGACCAGCCGGCTTGAACTGGCCAAATCGGGCGAGACCAACTGGTCGCTTTCCGCCAGCTTCTCGCACAGCGATACGAGCCGCGACGCGCCCGGCACGCTCTACAGCATTTCTTCGTGGACCGAAGTGGGCAGCGGATGTTCCACCTCCACCAACTGCGCGATCGGCAGCTTCGGCGATATCCGGCAATGGCAGAACAACTATGCGTTGACCGGGCGCTGGTCGATGCCGCTGGGGCCGGGCCGTCTTGCCGCCGGCTTCGACTACCAGCGGATCGAGGCGATGCGCAGCCGCCTGGAGGACAATTATTCCTATCGGGGCACGACGGACCAATCGGACGCGGCGACCATCGCCTGCGCACAGCCTGACAGCCTGACTTGCACCACCGGTGAATATGCGCTGACGACCGCTTCGCTCTATCAGGCCTATCGCGCCCGCGTGAACCTGGACAGCGTGTCGGGATGGGCGGAATACACGGCCGAGATCGGCGATTTCACGCTGCGCGGCGGGCTGCGCTACGATTACGAGAGCTTCCTCGGCAATAGCAACTTTTCCCCGCGCCTTTCCGCGACGTATGCGCTGCCGTGGGACGGCTGGAGCGTGACGCTGGGCGCCAACCGCTATTACGGACGCTCCATGCTGGGTTATGCGCTGCGCGAGAAGTACCCGGACAACTACATCTATACGCGCACCGGCGTCACGAGCAGTGGGATCACCACCTATTCCGACGAGGACTGGTATCTGTCCAGCACCAGCCATACGGCCAGCTATTCGGACGGCAAGAAGAAGACGCCCTATTCGGATGAACTTTCGGCCGCACTGTCGGCACGCCTGCTGGGCGGCAGCCTGAGGATCAAGGGCATCTACCGCGAGGGGCATGACGAGTTCACCCGCTCGGCGGGCGAGAAGGTGAGCAAGACTCTCGATAACGGTAAAATCTCGACCTATACCCAGTACGTCCTCACTAACGACGGCTACAGCAAGTACCGGGGCGCGTCCTTCGAATGGACGCGCAGCTTCGGCAAGCACTCGGTCGCCTTCAATACCAACTTCTCGAAGACCACATCCACCAACGACGACTACATGGTGGAGGTGGACGACGACCTGGCGAACCTGATGGTATCGTTCCAGGGGCAGGTCCTGAGCTATTCCGAGGTCATCGCCCTCAACCAGCGGCCCGACATGGCGGTGCCGTTCATGGCCAACATGACCTGGACCGCGCTCTGGCTGGACGACCGGATCACCACCAACGTCAATCTGCGTTATACGGACAAGTTCAAGCGTATCGAGGATACCGGCAGGAACGAGACCATCGATGGCGCCAGTTACGATGTCTACGACTATGTGAAGTATCCGCGCTCGATCGACGTGAACCTCAATGCGCAGGCCGAACTCGTCCGCTCCAGCTATGGCGTACTGACTGCGGACGTGCGCGTGGCGAACCTGTTCGACCGGATTCCCTCGCCGAACAGCACGGCGACCGCGCAGCCCTACCAATATGGACGCTCGTTCTGGGTCGGCCTCAACTACCGGTTCTGATCGTCTCGATGTCCGGTTTCCGCCTGCTGCCGCGTTTCGTTCTGACGCTCGCGATCCTCGCGGTCGGGGGGAGTGTCGTGGGCCGCGCGCAGCAGGCGGGCGGGGAGGGAGTTCCGGCAGTGGGGGCACTGCGGGCGCTCTATGCGGGCGGTCCGGCAACATGGCCGCGCCCGCGCCTGGGGGAGGGGGCTCGCTTCACCGAGTTCGGCCCGCTTCCCCGGCTCCCCGAAGCCTCTCTGCGCGAACAGGCGCTGGCGGAGATCGGCAGGCGCATGTTCGACGATCCGGCGCTGTCGCGTTCCGGCCAGATCGCCTGCGCCTCGTGTCACAGCCCGGAACTGGGCCTGGCGGACGGGCTGCGCACCGCGTTCGGGCATGACCGGCAGCGGGGGCGGCGCAATGCCCAGTCGCTCTATGCCGCGGCCTGGATGACGCCCTTGTTCTGGGACGGCCGCGCGGCAACGCTGGAAGAGCAGGCGCTCCACCCTCTGCTCGACGGCAAGGAGATGGCGGGCAGTGCGCGCCTGATCGAACCGCGCATCAACCGCGACAAGGACTACCGCGCCGCGTTTCGTGAATTGAATGGCCATCGCCGCGTGACCTTGCAGGACGCCGCTGCCGCGATCGCGGCGTTCGAGCGGGCCTTGCGGCCCCCGCGTTCGCGTTGGAGCCGGGTAATGGAGCGGGGCGTCTCGGTGCTGACCGATCAGGAACTCGCGGGCCTGCATCTGTTTCGAACGAGGGCGGGGTGTGCTGCCTGCCACAACGGACCGCTGCTGAGTGACGGGCAGTTCCACAATCTCGGCATCAGTTTCTACGGGCGGTCTCGCGAGGATCTGGGGCGCTACGAGGTTACGCGCGATCCGGCGGATGTCGGTCGGTTCCGCACACCCTCCCTGCTGGGCGTAAGCCGCAGCGCGCCTTATATGCACAATGGTCTGTTCCCCACGCTCGAGAATGTCGTTGAGCTCTATGACGGCGGGGGCGGACGGGATCGGGCGAGGCGAATGGGCGAGGCACCCGCGCCGATACCAGACCCGCTGGTTTCGAAGCTCGGTCTGACGCGAGACGAGCAGGCCGCGCTCGCTGCCTTTCTCAGGACGCTTTAGCGTGAGCGCGTCTGGCTACGAGATAAGTGAGCGCGGGCGGCAGGATCGCAACCGGCGCGGTCCACGCGAATGGATCGGCAAAGCCGAGCAGCAGGCCGAACAGGCCGAAAACCAGCGCGGCGCCGTTCACGAGGGCCTGAAACACGATGCGGCGGCGAAGCGGGCACAAGATGCGAGCAACATTGCCGAGCCAGAGCAGCGCCAGCAGCGCGAAACCCGCCACCAGAGCATGCTCTGGAGAATTGCCGCGCGCATGCAGCGACAGCAACTTGCCGACGAACCCGAGGCAAAGCAGCGCGTAAGCGCCATTCACGGAAAGGGCCAAGGTATCCAGCCAGCGCAATTTCATCGCAGTTTCCCGATATGCTATTGCGACACGATAGCAATAAACATAAGCGACGCGCAATGAATTCGTTTCGAATCTCGTCGCTTGCTCTGACTTGCGCCGTCCATGTGACGGTTCTCGGACTGGCGTGGATGGCTTTCGGTCCCTCCAGACAAGTGGGCGAAGCCGGGCACAGGGGCGTCGTGTCGTTCCGCTCCGTGGACCTGTCCCGGCCGGACGAGACGCCGCAGGCCGAGCCCGCGCCGGATCCGCCTCGCAAGTCCCTTGCCGTGGCGAATGCGACCGATGTGCCCGCGCCGACGGTCAGGCCTCTGGTACAGGTGGTCGCCCCGGTTTCCCCACTGCGCCTGTCGGTCGACATGGCTCCGGCGCCTGCCGTTCCGCTTCTCGCGGCATCTCGGCCGCCGTCTTCGAACCCTGGGAGTGGATTGACGGCGGGGTCGTCATCCGGCGAGGGCAAGGCAGCCGCGCAGAACCGTGCCGCGCCGCCGTCTGCGGGTAGCCGGGGCGAGGATTCCTATGCGCGCCGGGTCTTTGCATGGATCGGCCGCCACAAGGGTTATCCGGGGAGTCTGGCCCGCAAGGGCTGGGAGGGCACGGCCTTGGTGCGCCTGCTGATCGACGAGAACGGCCGCCTCGAAACGGCCGAGCTTGTTGGCTCCAGCGGCCATCCGCCCCTGGACGGCCTCGCACTGAAACAAGTGCGCGACGCAGTCCCCTATCCGCGTCCCCCCAAAGGCCTCCCGCGCGCCGGACGGCAGTTCCTTGTGCCCATGACTTATCAGCTGGAAGGATGAGCGGGCCGGTTGATTCCCATGATTCAACCGGACGAACTCAAACCGTGGGTTCCAGTTCGACATGGAGGTTCGCGAGGCCTCGCATGCTATAAGTGGGCTCGAAATCCAGGATGCGGTTCTCGGCGGTGCCGTGGCGATCTTCCGACAGCGATATCCAGCGCGTGTGTTCGAGGAACTTCTCGAAGATGATGCGGACCTCATAGCGCGCCAGCGGCGCCCCGGCGCAAGTATGGGCGCCGCGGCCGAAGGCGAGGTGCTGTTTGATGCCCGGCCGCCCGAGCCTGAACGCGTGAGGTTCCTCCCACCGGCGTGGATCGCGATTGGCGGCGGAAATGGCGATCACCACCTTGGTCCCCGGTTCGATCTCCATGTCGCCGACCCGCATGGCACGCCTGGCAAGGCGCTTGACCACTTTCGTCGAGCCTTCGAGCCTCAGCACCTCCTCGAGAAACGCCGGGATCAGGCTATGATCGTCGCGGAGTTGCTGCTGCAGGCCCGGCACGTCGACGAGATAGCGCATGGCATTGCCGATCAGCTTGGCGCTGGTGTCCTGCCCCGCTCCGAACAGGAAGGTGGCGAGACGGATCAGTTCGGGGATGTCGGGCTGGGTGCCGTCCGGATAGCGGGAGTGGGCGAACTCGGAAAGGACGTCGTCCCGGGGCGGCTGGGCCCGGCGCTCGGAAATGTAGCGGTAGAAATAGGCGGCCATATATTCGAGCGGATTGACTTCTTCGGTCTCGCGCGGCCTTGCAGCCCATTCCGCTTCCTTGCCCGGAGGCGGCGCGGCCTCCATGTTTCCGGGCGGCGGGGCAAGGTCGATGATGCGGCGAAAATCGTCCCGGTCGGCTTCCGGCACGCCGAGGATATCCGATACCACGAAAGTGACGAAGGGGCTGGCGATCTCGCCGATCAACTCGCATCCGCCCTGCGCGACGACGCCGCGAACCATGCGTTCGGCGAGCGCGGTGACGTAGGCCTGGTTGGCCTTGAGGCGCGAAGGCGTGAAGAGGGCGGAGATCAAGGCCCGCGATTGGGCATGCGGCGTGCCGTCCTTGGCCACGAGGAGATCGGCAAGCGGGATGTCGCCGCGGTGCTCCTCGATCTGCCCGGAGATGTCCTCGGCGTCGGGTTCGAACGGCAGCGGCAGAAGCGGGCCGCTGACGCTGATCGCGTTCGACCAGTCGGCCGCGTTGTTGAGCAGCTCGACCGCTTCCGCAAAGCCGGTGACGAGGACAAGGTCGCGGTTGGCCATGCGGCATACCGGCCCCTTGGCGCGCATTTCCTCGAACCAGTCGTAAGGATCCAGCAGGACCGTGCGGTCGGTGTAGTAGTCGCGCTCCGTCGTGTTCATGATGCTCTCCCGTCAGATAGGGCCAGGGTCTCGGTCCGCAGGGGGCAGGACCGCCGCCCATCGGCGCCGCTTCGAATGATTTTAGGCACATGAAGGCCGGCAAATGCCTTGACGCGGCGGGCCATTCGATGATGACGCCGATACCACCGCGTCGATGAATGAGCAGGCCGCCTTGCCGTTTCGGCGCGCCGCGTATTACCGTCAGCGTGCAACAGAGGATTGTTCGAGTGTCGATTCCAGACCGCGCCCGCGAACGCATCAGCAGACCGCACGACGCCCGCGTGACGCGCTCTCGCGAAGCGCTGAAGACAGCGCTGCTCGAACTCATAGACACCAAGCCCCTCGATCTCATCACCATCAAGGAGATCACGGCGCAGGCGAAAGTCAGCTACCCGGTGTTCTTCCGGCAATTCGCCAGCAAGGAAGACCTGCTGGCCGATGTCGCGACCGAACAGGTGCGCCATCTGCTGCGCCATTCGCAGCCCGCGTTCGAGCGCAAGGCCACCAGCTCGCTCGATGACTTGTGCCGCTACGTGAACGATCATCGCAAACTCTGGTCGACCCTGCTGACAGCCGGCGCGAACGAGAAGATGCGCGCGGAATTCTCGCGCATCGCCAACGAGATCGCGGAGAGCAGGCCCCGCGCCAACCCGGCTTTGCCGGCCGATCTCGTTACCGAACTCGTCACCAACGCCATATTCGACATATTGCGCTGGTGGCTGCGCCAGGACGAGGACTATCCCGTTGGCAACGTGGTCAAGTTGCTGGACACGCTGGTCGTGCGCGCGTTCACGCGGCCGATCGCTATCCATCTGGACTAGGCTGCCCGTCATCGGCCGGCTCAGGAGTACATGCCGCCGTTCACGTTGATCTCCTGCCCGGTCACGTATCCGGCATGGTCCGAACATAGCCAGTCGCAGGCAGAGGCAATGTCTTCGGGCATGCCGATCCGCTTCAGGGGGACGCCCTGCACCATCGCATCGATGCGCGGGTTGCTGCCGTCGACCTCGGTACGGCGGCTCAGCCCGGTATAGACGATCGCCGGCGGGATCGTGTTGGCCGTAATGCCCAGTTCCGCGAATTCGCGTGCCACCGCCTTGGTCAGCGACGTGACGCCGCCTTTCGATGCCGAGTAATGCGCCATGCTGGGCGCGCCGACTTGCGCGCTCATGGACGAGATCGTGACGATCCGCCCCCACTTGGCCGCGATCATGTCGGGGATGGCCAGCTGGATGCAGTGGAACATGCCGGTGAGGTTGACGTCCAGCATGCGCTGCCATTCTGCCACGGTCATTTCGACGAAGGGCTTGTATTCCGAGATGCCGGCATTGGCGATCAGCAGTTCGATCGGGCCGAACACCTGGCGCGTTTCGGCGACAGCCGCTTTCACCTGATCGCGATCCGCCACATCGACGGTGAAGGGACGCGTGTCGAAGCCCCGCGCATTGAGCGTGTCCGAGGCTGCCCGCACCTCATCCCCATTGCGGTCCATCATCGCCACCCGGTGCCCCTTGGCGGCAAACCACTGCGAAACACCCAGGCCGATGCCGGAAGCAGCGCCCGTCACGATTGTCACTCGTCTCATATCGAGTCCTTTTACATTATTCAGAGTAACGTAAAATTCGAAACCTCGCAGGTCAATCCACGCTGGAGCGCGCGATGGGACTCCGCCCCGGCGTTGTTTCACGGTCAGGCTGGCTCGCTGGTCCCGATCAATCGCCAAGCGCCTGATCTCCCCGCAGCAGCAAGTTCATCAGGCAGTCCGCAGCCTGTCACGGTTGGTGCGTCCGGCGGCGGGACATTCCAGAGGGTGGCGACATTCCGGTCATCAGCACCGGGCCGCTACCCTTCAAAGATTTAATCCAACAGCCGCCGGGCCGGAGCCGCCGCCTTTCTCGCCACTTCGATGGCCTGTCAGCGCACGGCTTTGCGACATTATCTGACGCAGGCGATATACTCAGACTAATTTTTGATTGTCGAATCGATTTGAGAGCGATAAATGAAACTCAAATAAACAGATATTCCCGATCATACGGACCTTTAGTGGGTCGTCGGGTCAGCGGAATTGGGGAAACGGGGGAGATGCCAGATGCTTAAAGTCGGACTGTATCTATCGTGCGCCTGTGCCGCCTTCGCGGCGCCTGCGTACGGTCAGGACATCGCACGCGATGAGCCCAATCAAACGGATCAGATGTCTTCGCAGCAGGATAGGGCCGATACTGCGGCTTCGGATCCTGTCTCGGCTGAGGACATCATCGTCACAGGCTTCCGGGCCAGCCTGTACAATGCCGCGCAGATCAAGCGGGAATCCGATGCGATCGTCGATGCCATCGTTGCGGAAGACATCGGCAAGCTGCCGGATAACAACGCAGCGGAATCGCTTGCGCGGATATCGGGCGTCCAGGTCAGCCGGTCCGGCGATGAAGCCAATCAGGTTCTTGTCCGCGGCCTGCCCGATGTCGCCACGACTTTCAATGGACGCGACATATTCACGGCGGAATCTCGCGGGGTGGCGCTCTGGGATTTCCCTCCGGGCGCGTTGCGCGCGCTTGAAGTCTTCAAATCCGGCACGGCCGATCTGGTCGAGCCCGGGCTGGCCGGTCTCATCAACGTCCGCACCTGGCGCCCGTTCGACTTCAAGGGGTTCGAAATCGCAGGCGCCGTTCGCGGTACTTACAACGACCAGTCGAAGAAGTACGATCCGGCCAATGCCAATCTCCAGATCACCGACCGCTGGCAGACCGGTATCGGCGAGATCGGTGCGCTCATCAACTTCGCCTATACGCAGCAACAGTTCCGTAATGCTGCCCGGTGGAACAGTGCCGACGTATTGGCGCCAGATGTCGCCAACACGGTCGAACCGGAATCGGTCGGCCGCGACTTCGTGTTTCCCGAGGCCGTCGGCGTCTTCTACAACAGCGGCATCCGCAAGCGTCCGTCGATCAATGCCTCGCTTCAGTGGAAGCCGGCGCCCAATCTCGAAATCTACGTCGATGGCCTGTGGCAGGCCTATCGCGGCCGCGACGCCAACGACTTCTTCGCGACATCGCTCCGCTTTGCCGGCGCGCAGCTCAGCAATGTCGTGCTCGATCCCGACGAACCGAACAAGGTCGCAAGTCTGACCAAGACCGGAGGCTGGCGCCCGGACATCTATCGTTCGACCGTCAATGGCGACACCAACACCTACCAGGGCGCGATCGGCGCGATCTGGACGACCGGCAAGGCGACGATCTCGACCGACTTCGCTTATACCGACAGTACCTTCAAGCAGACCGAATGGAGCCTCGATTCCGCCCTGACATCGGCCCCGACGGTGGATGCGGCGTTCGACGTGAAGGGATCGGCTGCCTTCTCGCTGCCTGGCTTCGATGCGACCGACCCCAGCCATTACCAGTTCCGCGGGTTCTTCGACCGCACATATGTCGGCAAAGGAAACGGCATCCAGTGGCGGGGCGACATTTCGCTCGAAACCGACATTCCGTTTCTTCCGCAGTTGCAGGTCGGCAGCCGCGTGACCACGCGCAATTCCTCGGTCCGCTCAGGTTCGCGCTATGCCTACCTCATGGACCTAGGCATCGGCATGAACGAACTCGGCCTGGGCGCCATGTCGCTGGTGGACGACAGCTTCCGGGGCGGCGTGCAGGGCTTCACGCAATGGCTTGCCCCTGAACGGTCGGCCATCCGCAGCAACATCGATGGCCTGCGAGCGATCGCCCTTGCCGGGTTGCAGCAACTCTCGGCTCTCAATCCGAACGATGCCGGGCTTGCCGACAACGTCGCGCGTTGGTCCAGCACCGACGTGCCGATCGACCCATTGGCATCGTGGGAGGCCAGCGAAAAGACATATGCCGCCTATGCCCAGGGCAAATATGCTTTCGACATCGGCGGAGTGGATGTCGGCGGCCTTGTCGGCGTGCGCATCGTCAACACCGACGGCGTCTATTCGGGCACGTCACTGGTGGACGGAGTTCAGACCCCGGAACAGAACCGGCAGAACTACGTCGACGTCCTGCCCAACGTCAGCATGCGCATTCGTCCCACGGACAAGCTTCAGGTTCGACTGGCCTATACCGAAACGCGGACCCGGCCGACTTTCGGCCAGCTCAATCCGGCGGTGAACATCACGCGCGCGCAGAACACCGGGGGCACGCCGGGGCGCTATGACGCTTTCGGGCGCGCCGGCAACCGCGATCTCGCGCCGCTGACCTCGCGCAATTACGACGGTACGATCGAATACTACTTCTCACCCCGGGCGGCGGCAGGGATCTCGGTATTCTATCGCGATCTCGACGGCTTCATCAGCGACTATACCCGCGATGTACAGGATCCGGTCTATGGTCTGATCCAGGTCGTGCGCCCTGAAAACGCGGGTTCCGGACGTATCAAGGGCATCGAGGCCGGGTTCCACAGCTTCTTCGACTTCCTGCCGGGCTGGCTTTCCGGGTTTGGCGTTCAAGCGAACGCAACTTATCTGGACGGCAAGAACCAGCTTCCCAACGCTCTTGGGCAAGACACCAAGATGGTGGCCATCCCCGGCGTGTCGAAGTGGAGCTACAACGCCGTATTGTTCTACGAGCGGGGTAAGCTCTCGACCCGCCTTTCTTACAACTATCGCTCGAAATTCACCAATTTCTATTCGCCGGATGCCAATGGAAATCTCTACGTAGGCGAAGGCACCAAGCCGATCGCACGGTTGGATTACTCCCTTTCCTACACCGTCATTCCGGCCATCACCATCACGGCGGACGTCAGCAACATCCTGGGCAAGCCTTTCAACAACTACCGGTACTTCAACCAGACCCAGACCTACCCGCGGGATATCCGATACGAGGGCCGCTATTTCGGATTGGGCACGCGCTTCCGCTTCTGAGGACTTGCAGGCGCCATTCAACCTTCCGCGCCTGCAGCCACTAACCCGTCCGGTTCAATGATCGGACGGGTTTCTTGTTTGCACAGATGATCTTGTGTCCTTCGCATTCTGCCTTGTTCGGCCGCGCTGCGCCTGAAACGCTCAAGCGTGGGAAGCCTTTGCCCGGGATTGCGGAGGGCAAGCCGGATCCGCAGGAACTTGTCCATGCCAATCGAATTTTGCACGCATCGCGGATCGCTGCATCATTCACGATGGACTTAGGCGCTGCCTCTTCGTAGCAATTCCTGACGAGGCGGAAGCGGTTGGTCTTTGGCCGGGAGAGAGCATCGTGAGCGAGAACCAGGGCAGCGCCAGATCCGCGATCACCGGGCTATCCCCGCAGCATTTGCCATCTCCTTAGGTGTCGTGGATTTTTCCCGAGGTGGCTGATGGGCTGAAGCTGGGGCGTATTGACGTGCGTTCGACTTCAGCGGGAAAATTCGGCTCCAAATCGTGAGTTTGGTTGGAAAGGACACATCCTGATGAATGCGACGCTTTTCCGAGGTGTGCTGGTCGGCGCGCTGGCCGGGCTCCTGTTCGGGTTCGACACGGCGGTGATCGCGGGCACCACCGAAGGCATTCGCGTCGCCTTCGGCCTCGACGCCACCGGCGTCGGGGTAACCGTCTCCAGCGCGCTCTGGGGCACGCTTGCGGGCGCGCTGCTCGCAGGCATTCCGGGGGACCGCTACGGTGCGCGCGCGTCGTTGTCGGTGATCGCGCTGCTTTACCTGGTGTCCGGGATCGGTTGCCTGCTGGCGGTGAACTGGCCGATGCTGCTCATCATGCGGGTGCTGGCGGGCTTTGCGGTGGGCGCGTCGTCGGTACTGGCGCCGGTCTACATTGCCGAGATCGCCCCGGCCGAGCGGCGCGGTATGATGGTGGGCGCGTTCCAGCTCAATGTCGTGCTGGGCATTCTGGTGGCTTATCTCAGCAACTATTTCGTATCGGGCCTTCATCTCGGCGCGCTCGACTGGCACGTCAAGTTCGGCGTCACCGCGCTTCCGGCCGTGCTGTTGCTGGTGATGATGCGAACCATCCCCGACAGCCCGCGCTGGCTCTTCGCCAAGGGCCGCGAGGCGGAGGCCGCCGCCGTGCTCGGCAAGCTGGGCAATGCGGATGTGGCGGGCGAGATGGCCGTCTGGCGCCGGGCGGAGGAGCAAAGCCACGCCCCGCGGCTCAGCTGGAAGCGACACCACCGGCCGATGCTGCTGGCGATCGCCATTGCCGCGTTCAACCAGCTCTCCGGCATCAACGCGATCCTCTATTACCTCAACGACATCTTCGCTGCCGCCGGCTTCACGGGTGTTTCGGCGGACCGGCAGGCCATCGTCATCGGCGCCTGCAACCTGCTCTTCACCGGGCTGGCGCTCACCGTGATCGACCGGATCGGCCGCAAGACCCTGCTGTTGATCGGTTCCGTGGGATTGACAGCCGCGCTGGCAGGGGTGGCGACGATTTTCGGCAGTGACACCCATCAGGGCTGGCTGCTCTATTTGCTGATCGGCTTCATCGCCTTCTTCGCTTTCTCTCAGGGCGCGGTGATCTGGGTCTATATCAGCGAGATCTTCCCTACCGACGTGCGCGCACGCGGTCAGAGCCTCGGCTCCTCGGTCCACTGGTTCATGGATGCGGTGATCGCCTTCGGCTTCCCGCTCGCTGCCGCGCATGCCCGCGCCCTGCCGTTCTGGCTGTTCGGCGCGATGATGGCGCTGCAGTTCGTGGTCGTGCTGGCCTTCTTCCCGGAAACGAAGCGCAGATCGCTGGAAGCTATCGGCGAGGCCATGTAAGGCAGGATCCGTCCGGGGCTGGCTGTCCTTCCCGCGCATTCGCAGGGACCGCCGAGCAATCGGGATTGCCATCGTCACGGCCGGATTGACCCCGCCGCCCATCGCGGCGGGGTTTCGCATGTCGGGCCTCTCGTGCATCCTCCCGGGCGATCACGGGCCCCGGCTGATCGGGCAAGGCATGGAGAGCATCATTCACAAGCAGCCATCGGACGCGCCCACCGCTTCGGAACGGGCGGCGAAACAGGGCGAAGCTTCGGGCGGGCGCCGGCGGCTGTCGCAGGCGCGGGCCGAGGCCACGCGGTCGCGCATCCTGCATTGCGCGCGCCAGGTTTTCGCCGCGCACGGGTTTGCCGCGGCCAATGTGCGCGACATCGCGCGGGCCGCCGGCACGACCCATTCGATGATCACCTACCACTTCGGCAGCAAGGACGAACTCTGGCGCGAGGCCGTGCGCGACATGTTCGCCCTGCTCCAGCGTCAGGTCATCGACCCGGTGGAGGCCGAGGCAGAACTCGATTTCGAACAGCGGTTCCGCAAGCTGGTCCACCTCTACACCCGCTACAGTGCCGAGCATCCGGAGCATGCCCGCATCACCGTTTCCGAAACGATTGCGGGCGGCGAAAGGCTGGAGTGGATGGTGCGGGAGTTCGTCAGCGCCAACCAGGCCGCCACGACCGGAAATCTGACGCAACTGGTGGACCGCGGCCTGGTGCCGGACATGCCGCTGCCCTCGCTGCTCTACGCGATGGTCGGCATGATCCAGCTGCCTTTCATGCTGCAGAAGGAGGCGCAGCTCGCGATGGGTTACGACTTCATGACGGACGAGGCCGTGGAAGCTCATGCCGAGGCCGTGGTCAGGCTTCTGACGGGCTCGGTTCACGGTCCCGCGACAAGGAAATCTCCGAGCTGATCCTTTGACCGGCGGCGCGGCGCAACAAGGCGCTTGACGCGGCTGGCGTTCGCCCGCATCACTTTTCGTCCAGATGGACGAAAACAGGGGAGGGGGTTCGTGATGTCGCGATCGGCTGGTCTTTCGGCGCGCTTGTCCGCCTTCACCGATGGTTTCGAGACACGCCATGGCGGCGTTCGTCCTGCCATCCGGGCCGACCACCGCCGCTTGAAATCAGGATCGCCGACATGACCCTTCGCCATTCGTTTCTTCTCGCCGGCGCGGTTGCCGCGTCCACGGCCATGCCGGCTGCCGCGCAGGATCGCGGCGCGGCGGCTTCCGCGCGCGCGGAACGGACGCTTGAGGCGATGACGCCGGAAGAGAAGACCGTGCTCACGGTGGGCATCATGCCCATCAAGCTGACGCCGACTTCGCCCGAGCCGCCGGCCGAAGCCGTTCCCGGCGCGGGCTATATCACCGGCATCCCCCGGCTCGGCGTCCCGGCGCTTCTGGAAACCGACGCCAGCCTGGGTGTGTCCTATGTGTTCGGCCTTCGCAAGGACGGCGCCACGGCGCTGCCTTCGGGCCTGGCGCAGGCGGCCACCTGGAACCCCGAACTGACCGAGCAGGGCGGCTGGATGATCGGCGCGGAGGCCCGCGCCAAGGGCTTCAACGTGCTGCTGGCGGGCGGCGTGAACCTGATGCGCGATCCGCGCAACGGCCGCAATTTCGAATATTTCGGCGAGGATCCTCTCCTGGCCGGCACTTTGGCCGGCCATGCCATTCGCGGCGTGCAATCGAACCACATCATCGCGACCATCAAGCACTTCGCGCTCAACGGGCAGGAAACCGCGCGCAAGGAAGTCGACAGCGTCATCTCTCCGGCGAATGCCCACGAAAGCGACCTTCTGGCGTTCAAGATCGGCATCGAGATCGGCAATCCCGGCGCGGTGATGTGCGCTTACAACAAGGTCAACGGCCATTCGGCCTGCGACAACGACTGGCTGCTCAACAAGGTTCTCAAGCAGGCCTGGGGCTACAAGGGCTTCGTCATGTCGGACTGGGGCGCGGTGCCTTCGCTCGGCACGGCGCTGAACGGACTGGACCAGCAGTCCGGTTCGGAGCTGGACAAGGACGTGTTCTTCGCCGCGAAGCTGGGCGCTGCGGCGAAGGCGGACCCGGCCTATGCCCGGCGGCTGGATGACATGAACCGGCGGATCCTCTGGGCCGTCTACGACAACGGCCTGGTCGAAAATCCCGTGAAGCCGGGCGGTGCGATCGATTTCAAGGCGCACGGCGACGTTGCCGAGGCGGTGGCGCGGCAGGGTATCGTGCTGCTGCGCAATGCGCGCGGCGTGCTGCCGCTGGCGGCTTCGGCCAAGCGCATCGCCGTGATCGGCGGTTATGCGAACAGCGGCGTTCTGTCCGGCGCGGGCTCCAGCCAGGTGCAGGGCGAAGGCGGCGCCGCCGTGAACGTGCCGCAAGGGGGCGAGGACGATTTCTCGCCCTTCCTGTTCGAAGCCTATCATCGGTCGGTGCCGATCAAGGCCATCCGCGCCGCCGCGCCTCAGGCCCAGGTGAACTATCGCAGCGGCCGTTACATCTCCGAAGCCGTGACTCAGGCCAAGGCGGCGGACATCGCCATCGTGTTCGCCACGCAGTGGTCCAGCGAGGGCTTCGACCAGCCCGACCTGTCGCTGCCCAACGGCCAGGATGCCCTGATCGCCGCTGTCGCCGCGGCCAATCCCAACACCATCGTCGTGCTGGAAACCGGCGGGCCGGTGCTGATGCCCTGGCTGGACAAGACGGCCGCGGTGCTGGAAGCCTGGTACCCCGGGGCCAGGGGCGCGGAAGCGATTGCCGCGGTGCTGTTCGGCCAGGCCAATCCTTCGGGCAAGCTGCCGATCACGTTCCCCACCGGCATCGACCAGTTGCCGCGCGCCACGATCGAGGGCTTCGATACGGTCGAGCCGGACTTTGCCGGAGCGCCCGACGTGCACGGGCAGAGGCTGGTGGCGGACTACAATATCGAAGGCGCGAACCTCGGCTATCGCTGGAACGCGGGCAAGGGCCAGAAGGCGCTGTTCCCCTTCGGCTACGGCCTCAGCTACACCCGGTTTGCGGCTGACGCGCTGAAGACTGACGGCGCGAAGGCGACGGCCCGTGTCACGAACACCGGCAAGCGCGCCGGCGCCACGGTGGCGCAGCTCTACCTGGTATCCCGCGCGGGCAAGCCGGTGCAGCGTCTGGTCGGCTTCCAGCGCGTGGAACTGGCTGCGGGGCAGAGCAAGGCAGTGGCCATGACCATCGACCCGCGTCTGCTCGCCGACTGGCGCGAGGGCAGCTGGGTGCTCGCTCCCGGCGATTACGGCTTCGCGCTGGGTGAGGATGCCGAGCATCTCGGCCCGGTAACGACGGCGCGCCTCAAGGGCCGGACCTGGAAGGACTGATCCCAGCCAGCCGGCCCCGTCCATGAAAAAGCGGCCTGGATGTGCATCCAGGCCGCTTTTCCAATTTGCTTGCGGGCAGGCAGCGAAGGCAGCTTACGCCGCCCGCTCTGGTCCCGGGGTTCAGCCGGCGGCCTTCTGCGCCGATACCCAGTTATCGACCACGCGTTCCAGGACCGTCAGCGGCATGCCGCCGCCGGCCAGGGCGGTGTCGTGGAAGCCGCGAATGTCGAAGCGGCTGCCGAGCGCCGTGCGCGCCTTTTCCCGCAGGCGGACCCATTCGTTGTGCCCGACCTTGTAGGCACAGGCCTGTCCCGGCCACGAGCAATAGCGCTCCACTTCCGAGGTCGCCCCGCCTTCGGCGCGGCCGGTATTGTCGATGAAGTAACGGATGGCCTGTTCACGGCTCCAGCCCTTGGAATGGATGCCGGTATCGACCACCAGTCGCACCGCGCGGAACAGCAGGCTCTGGTAGAAGCCGACGCGGCCGAGGGCGTCGTTGTCGTAGGCGCCCAGTTCGTCCGCCAGTTGTTCGGCATAGAGGCCCCAGCCTTCGGCGTAGCTGGAGAAGAACATGAGGTTCATCAGCTTGGGCGCGGCGGGGCTTTCCTGCTGCAGGGCGATCTGCAGGTGATGGCCCGGAATGGCTTCGTGATAAGTGAGGGTGGGCAGGCCGAACTTGGGCCAGTTGGCCGTGTCGGTCAGGTTGATCCAGTAGATCCCCGGCCGCGTGCCGTCGAGACTGGGCGAATTGTAGTACCCCTGCGAGGCGCCTTCCTGGATCTCCGGCGGCACGCGCTTGATCTGCACGCCGGACTTGGGCAGGCGGCCGAAAGCCTTGGGCAGCAGGGCCTGCATCGCCGCCATCTGCTCGTTGAGATGGGCGACGAGTTCGACTTTGGCGGCGTCGGTGTTGGGATAGACATTGGCCGGGTTGGCGATCAGCGAGGCCATGCGTTCGCCCACCGTGCCTTGCGACATGCCCTGCTTCTTCAGCATCTCGTCCGAACGCGCGGTCAGGTCCGCCACCTGCTCCAGGCCGATGCGATGGATTTCGTCGGCAGTCATGCGGGTGGTGGTGATGTAGTTCAGGCTATTGGCGTAATACTGCGCGCCTTGGGGCAGGCGCGATACCGAAGCCTCGTGGCCGGCCTTGGGTAGGGCGGCCTTCAGGGCGTCATTCTGGCGCTGAAGGGCGGGATAGACCCGCTCGGCAACCAGCTTCTCCACTCGCGCGCCCCATTCGCCGGGGATCGACTGTTCGTGCGTGCGCCGCACGATCGACTGGACGAGCGTGGATTCTCCGGGCTTCGTGCCCAGCATGCCCGCCTGCAATCCGATGGTCTTCTTCAGGATGAAGTCGGGCGGGATCACGCCCCGGCCGAAGTCTTCGCTCATCCGGTCGGTTTCGGCGGCAAGGACGTCCGCGAAGTCTCCGACGCGGGACACATAGGCTTCGGCATCGGCCGCAGTCTTGATGGTGTGCTGGTTGTCGAGGAAGTCGCCGGTGTTGAGATAAGCGCCGCCGCCCTGGCTGACGCGGTAGACCTGCGGCCATCCGCCCTGCCCATAGGGAATGGCGTAAGTCTTGATGATGGCATCGAGGTTCGCCGCGACGGTGTCGTAATAGATGGCGTCCTGCGCCGTCATCGAGGCGCGGTTCAGAGTGCCCAGTTCGGCGCGTGCCGCGCGGACGCGGGCGCGGTCCTTCTCTTCCTGCTCCAGCGTAGGCACGGTGAGGCGGGACTTCAGCGCGGCGCGGGCCCCGGTGTCCAGCCCCAGCTGCGTCGCGGTTTCCGGCGAGGCATCGACCTGGGCTTCGAAATACTTGTCCATGAAGGCGGCCAGGGCGGGATCGGCCGAACCGGCCGCGGCACCCTTGGGCTCGGATATGCGGGCAAATGCCGGACCGGCGGCGGCGAGTGCGGCCCCCGCGGACGCGGTGGCAAGGAAATGGCGACGGTCGATCATGGCGGCTCCCGCTTTGTTGCGGCGGAAGCCTACGCCACTTGCCCGCACCAATGCAATTGAAGCCATGCCGAAGATTTCCATTGTCCCATCGGTTCGGGCCGGTGCGCCCTATCCGGCCGGGTGGGCACTTTTCGAGGAGCGCATGGGGCGGCGATGCGTTGGGAAGGTTTGGTCATTCGAGGAGCCATCATGTCGAAAACCGTTGCCGAACTTCTGGTCGATACGCTTGCACAGCTTGGCGTGGAACATGTGTTCGGGGTGGTCGGCGATGCCCTCAATCCGTTCACTCACGCACTCGATGCCGATGACCGGGTGGAATGGATCGGCGTGCGGCATGAGGAAGGCGGTGCGCTTTCGGCCGCCGGGCAGGCCAAGCTGACCGGGCGGCTCGGCGTGTGCTGCGGCACCACCGGTCCCGGCGGCAATCACCTCGTCGCCGGACTGTACGAGGCGCGCAAGGACCATGCGCCGGTGCTGGCGATCACCGGCGGCGTGCCGGCGGAGAAGCGCGGCACGGATTATCTGCAGGAAGACGATCCGGCGCTGCTGTTCCGGGACGTGTCGGTCTACAGCCAGGTCATATCCGCCGCGGAACAGGCGCCGGCGGTGATCCGCGAGGCGATCGCGGCGGCTTATGCCGAGCGCGGCGTGGCGCATATCAACGTGCCGCCGGATGTCTTCTCCGCGGCCGTGCCGGGACCGGTGCAGAGCCTGGCCACCCTGCGCCCCCTCCCCCAGATCGCGCCGGCACCTGCCGACATTGCCGAAGCCGCGCGCCTGATCGGCGAGGCGAAGACCGTCGCGGTGTTCTGCGGCAACGGCTGTCACGGCGCTGCGGCCGAGCTGGAGCAGCTCTCGGAACGGCTGAAGGCGCCGCTCATGCACACCTTCCGCGGCAAGGACATCCTGCCGTTCGATCACCCGCACTGGATCGGCGGCGTGGGGCTGATCGGCTCCCGCGCCGGTGTGGACGCCATCAACGCGGCCGACCTGCTGATCATGCTGGGCACGGACTATCCTTATTCCGAGTTCCTGCCCGGCCACGGCCATGTGATCCAGATCGACGAACGCGCGCTTGCGCTGGGGCGCCGGGCTCCGGTGGCGCTCGGCATCGTCGGATCGGTTCGCCCCGCGCTGACGATGCTGCTGGAGCAGCTTCCCGCGCGAACGGACACGGCGTTCCTGGCCAAGGCGCAGGCCGCGCGGGCGGACTGGAACGCCATGCTCGACAAGCGTGCTGACACGGCCCGGACGCCGGGCAAGTTGCATCCCCCGGCGGTGGCACGCGCCGTGAGCGACCACGCCGCGGACGATGCGATCATCGTCACCGATACCGGGGAGGTTACGCTATGGGCCGCGAACTGGTGGCGCCAGAGCGGGCGGCAGCGCGGCACCGGCTCGTTCAACAATGCAGCGGTCGGCACCGGGCTGGGCCTCGCCAACGGGGCGCAATTGCTCGATCGCGGGCGGCAGGTGATCGCCCATGTCGGCGACGGCGGCATGACCATGCTGCTCGGGGAGTTCATGACCAGCGTAGAGCACGACTTGCCGGTGAAGATCGTGGTCTACGACAATGCCCAGTGGGGCCTCGTCCATCTCGAAATGGAGGCGGCCGCGCTCCCGGCCGCGAAAGGAACCACTTTCCCCAACGTCGATTTCGCCCTGTTCGCGCGGGCCTGCGGCGCGCAGGGCTTCACCGTCAGCGACCCGGCGCGGCTCGACGCCACGATGGCGCAGTTCCTGGCGGCGCCGGGGCCGGCCATCCTCCACGCCATCGTCGATCCCGACGAGCTGCCGACGATGCCGCACATAGAACCCGCCCAGGTCGTGCGCTTCGGCATCGCAAAAGTGCGCGAGGCCTGGCGGGGGCTGCGCAAGACCGGCAGCTGATCCGGGTTCAGGGCGTCACTCGAACTCGCTGCCGACCGGCTGGCCATCCACGAAGACCTGGCGGCGCGTGACTTTGCGGATCTCGACGCGTCCGGCCCTGAGCGCGGTTTCGAGGCGCTCGACGGCCTCCTGGCCGGTGATGTTGGGCCGCCCCGGTGCGGGGTTCCATGTGCCGTTCTCGCCCTTCCAGAGGAAGCTCCGGTCGTTGGTGACGATCACGGCCTCGTCGCTGTCCTTCTCGAAGAGAACGGTACAGGCGCCGGAGAATCCGCAGGCATTGTAGCCCTGGAGCTGGTCGTCAAGCGCCTTGGGCAGCACCGTGCCGCGTGGCAGCACCAGCAGGCGCGCGGGGTCGATGGGCGTCTGCCGAGGTTCGATCGAGACCGGGTCGAGCGACCAGCGGTTCTTGGCATCCCGCGCCTTCTTCGCGGCGGCGCGGATTTCCGGCGTGCGGCCGGTTTCGGCGAGGCGGCGGGTGGCAGCTTCACCGGCGCGGCCGAAGTCGAAGCGCATGGCGCGCCAGTCGAACCTGGCCAGCGGTGTCCGTCCGCTCTGCAGCCGGGCGAGTTGGTCGCGCGTGGACAGGGCGCCGAAATTGATCAGCGGCGTGGAGAGTACCAGCGCCACAAGGCAGAGCCCGGCCGCCAGGCGCAAGTTGGCCGTGCGCAAGTGGGGTGCCGCGCGGATGCGCCAGCGCACGAGGACGACGAGATAGGCCAGGCCATAAGCGCAGGCGATGGCCGTGAAGACCACGGCCCAGAGCCGGTCCGGCGTCAGGCCATATTGCTGGATGCGCAGGCCGGTGGAGATCGCGGCAATCGCGCCGAGCGGCAGCATGGCAATGCCGAGCGCGGCCACGCTGCCGCGCAGCAGGGGACTGCGCGCCTCGTGTGGTGCCTCGTCCCCGATCACGGCATTGGCCAGGGAGAGTGCGCCGATCACGCAGCCGAGCAGGATCGGGCTGGTCGAACGGGTCGCGTCCCACAGCGGCGCGAGGCCGGTGAAGGGGATCGCCGCCAGGAAAACGACCAGGCCAAGCGCGAGCACCGGCGCCAGCACGGACAGGATCGTCGTCACCACGCGCTGCAGCAGGCGCAGGATGCCGTCACGCTCGCGCAGGAGGCCGATCCCGGCGCCGAGCGCGGCGCCCGTGAGCAGGAGCGCTGCCCAATCCTTTGCCAGCAGGTCCTTGAGCAGGCTGATGCCGATCAGGCGGAACAGTTCGGACAGCAGCAGCACCATCGCCCAGACCACGCCGACGAAGACCCATGCCGCGCACCACAGCACCACATTGGTCCAGGCGTGGCCATGCGCTTCCGGATAGGGAATGGTGATCGACCGGGGGCGTCCCCGCTGCCCATCCGCTGACGAGCCCGGCATCAGGCGCGCGTCCCGCCAGGCCTGGAAGAGGGGCGCCGCGATCACCACGGCCAGCACGGCGCAGACGATCCGCCAGGGCTCTTCGCCATGTTGACTGCCGAAAGGGCCGTTCCAATAGATCGTCAGCGCGACCACCGCTCCGCCGATCGCGGCACAGGCGGCGCTCCAGTGGATACGCGTGCGCTCCACGAGGAAACCGAAGATCAACGACCCGATGCCCAGGAACGTGGCCAAGGCCATGCGGGTCTGCATCAGGTCGAAATCGCCGTGATGCTTGTCCGGGCGGACGATCCAGTAGATCGCCAGGCCCACCACTGCCCCCAGCAGGGCAAGGCCCCAGGATCGCAGCGGCCATTCGCCCGCCTCGGCTTCGGGAGAGGCGAGCGCATGTTGCGGGATCGCGGAATCTTGGGGGCTGTTCATCGCTGTCCTCTCGCGAAGGTCAATTGACGGTGCTCGGGAAAGCCTTCCAGGCCCTCGCCCGCTCGTTGCGCCTGGCCGGCCGAGGCAGAGACGGCCAGCGACCTTGCGGAGGCCGCAAGACCGCAAAGCGCTTTGCGGCCCGTCCGAACGGGAAAACGGGACATGCGGCATTCCTCGATCTGCTGCTTGTCCCGATAGCTATCGCAGAATTAAGCGGCGTTCAATATCTTATTATACGCTGTGTATTTCGGCGCACGAGAGTGCATTCGCTATAGGGGAATGCTCGAAACCTATCGGCGCGAACTTGCCGCGCTGTCGGCTGACGGTGCTCCCGCGCGGTAGTGGCTGCGCTTGCCCGGTGACGGCGAAATGGGCCTGACGCGACAATCGCGAAAGCGCCGGCGGGCGCTCTCGCGATTTTCTGTCGGTCATGCCGGGCGCGAAGCCGGTGCTTAGACGTTCGCCACCACGACGGCGCGCGTGTTGAGGTAGTTGTCCAGTGCTTCGGGGCCGCCTTCGGTGCCGTAGCCTGAATCCTTGATGCCGCCGAAGGGCAGTTCCGCCGAGGACGCCGCGGGCGTGTTCACCCAGAGCATCCCGACTTCGACCCGCCGCGTCAGCAGGTCGGCATTGGCGAGCGACCGCGTGAAGGCATAGCCGGCCAGCCCGAAGGAGAGGCGGTTCGCTTCGGCGATCGCTTCTTCCAGCTTGTCGAAGCCGTGAATCCCGGCGACCGGACCAAAGGGCTCGTCGTTGAACAGGCGGGCATCGAGCGGGACATCGGCCAGCACAGTGGGCTGCCAGAAGTTGCCGACTTCGCCGATCCGCTCGCCGCCGGCAAGCAGGCGCGCGCCGCGTGCCACGGCGTCCTGCTGGAACTCGGCCATGGCCGTCAGGCGGCGGTCGTTGGCGAGCGGGCCCATCTGGGTTTCCGCGTCCAGGCCGTCACCTACGGAGATGCCCTTGGCCAGCTCGGCCATGGCCTGCGCGAACTGCTCCTTCACGCTGTTGTGGACCAGGAAGCGTGTCGGCGAGATGCAGACCTGCCCGGCATTACGGAACTTGGCGCGCCCGGCGCTGCGCACGGCGAGGTCGACGTCCGCATCCTCGCAGACGATCACGGGCGCATGGCCGCCGAGTTCCATCGACACCCGTTTCATGTGCTTGCCGGCAAGGCTGGCGAGCAGCTTGCCGACGGGCGTGGATCCGGTGAAGGTGATCTTGCGGATCACCGGGCTGGCGATCAGGTATTCCGAGATCTCGGCAGGGTCGCCATAGACCAGGTTGAGCACGCCTTCGGGAAGACCGGCATCCTGGAACGCGCGAATGAGCGCGGCCGGGCTCGCGGGAGTTTCCTCCGGCGCCTTGACGATCATCGAGCATCCGGCGGCAAGGCCCGCGCCGATTTTCCTGACGACCTGGTTGATCGGGAAATTCCAGGGCGTGAACGCGGCGACGGGGCCGACCGGGTCCTTGATCACCATCTGGCGGACCGACAGGTCGCTGCGGTGCGGCACGAGGCGGCCGTAGACGCGGAAGCCTTCTTCGGCGAACCATTCGATGATGTCGGCCGCTGCCATGGTCTCGCCCTTGGCTTCCGCCAGCGGCTTGCCCTGCTCCAGCGTCATCACCCCGGCAATGTCGGAGGCACGCTCGCGCAGGAGCGCGGCGGCCTTGCGCATGATCGTGCTGCGCCTGGCAGGCGTGAAATCGCGCCAGACTTCGAACCCGCGCTCAGCCGAGGCGAGCGCGAGGTCCAGGTCGGCGCGGTCGGCATGGGCAACGCGGCCAATTTCCTGTCCGGTTGCGGGGTTCTGCACCGCCAGCGTCCGGCCACCGGCGGCATCGCGCCACGCCCCGTCGATGAAAAGCTGGGTATCGGGATAGGCCATTGCTGCACTCCTTTAGGCGGGGCCGGCGCCGGAAGAAACCGCGCTCGGCCGGACCGACCATATCGGAAGCCGAGGCCATGGCCGCAACCGGCGCAAGGCCGGATGGGCCGTGCAATTGGAGTTTCGGGACTTGCCCTTTTCTCATCGTTCGGCGCGCTGGGACTGCCGGCGCGCCACCGATGAAAACGCGGGCGCGAGGATGTCAGGGCAGATTGCTGTCCCGCCGCTTTTCGCTGAGTTTCCGATCCGCATAGGCGCCCACGGCCGCGGCGGCGATCCCGGCGAGGCCGAAGCGGCGCAGCACGGTTGCGGCCACGACCCCGGCAATCGCGCCGCCGGTTTCATCGACACCCACCACATTGCGGGCGATCCGTTTGCCCGCGATTCCTCCGATGATCTTGCCTAGCATTCAACAGTCTCCTTCTGAGAAAATAGCGAGCGGGGCCGCCGATGGTTCCGTGCCCGACCGGCTGCGATCCCGTCAGGACCGACCTTGGGTTCTGTCCTTTCGCCCCGAACCTGGCTAGGGCGGCGGGAATTGGAGATAGAGATGAGCGATCCGTCGAAGGCATGGGATGGGGAACAGGTCCGCAAATGGCTGGAGCGCCGGTTCGAGGCTTCCCGGCTGGATCAGGCCGCGGCGGATCGGCGCGGGTATGAAGCGCAGGACGATTACGACAAGGCGGCGGCCGAGGAATGGGTCTGCCGCGCGTTGAAGTCTGCCGACTGCACGAACGAGCAGGCCGCCTTCGCCCAGCGAATCAAGGAACTGATCGCTCAGGACGAGTACAAGGTGACGGGCATCTACGACGACACGCGGTTCGAACGGAACGTGCGCGGTCACCTGAGGAAGCTGGCGAAGATGACCAAGGCCAACGAAGGCTTCGAGAAAACCCTGCGCTATCAGTGAGCAGGGCCGAAGGGCGGGCGCGTCCGCGCTCCAAACCCGTCGGCCCCGGCGCTGCATCAGGTCTCCCGGCGGATCGGATAGACCCCGGTTTCCCGGTTGGGCGCCGACGTTCGCTCCATCAGCCATTCCAGCCGCGCTTCGGGGTCCTGCGCGAAGTGAGCATCGCTTGCCACCCGCGCTTCGAAAGCGGTGCGGATTTGCGCATCGCGGGCCAGCAGCGCATCGGCGATCGGCGCCAGCACGAAGTCCTCGCTTCCCGCCGGCGGGGAAAGCACCTCGGGGAAGAAGCCCCAGGCCAGGAACGAGTCCTGGCTCTCCGGCTCCAGCAGGGCCGCGGCCAGAAGCCCGAGCGGCTGGTCGGACGGTACGCGGATGGTGCCGGCGGGCACGGTCTCTGTTGCCCGGGCATGCTCGAACCTCGCCTGCAGCGGCACCCGGCCGTCGTGCGGGGCCTGGAGGGCGGGATCTTTCAGGCGCACCCGGTCCAGTTCCAGCGCGCGGGCCTGTTCGAGAATTTCCATGCGGATCCCGTGAAGGCGTAGGCGGTCGATCACTTCGGCTTGCGCGGCCGGCACCAGCCAGGCCTTGGGCAGGGTTACGGTTTCCACCGGTTCCTGGCCGACGATCGGCATGCGCAGGCTCTTCGGCCGGGCGGTCCAGCGCTGCTCCATTCGTCCCGAAGCGGGCGAGGCATAGCTTTCGAAGGCGATGCCCTTGAACCCCTCGACCCAGCCCACCGGCTCCTTCGCCGGTTGCCAGCGGGTCAGCAGGGTTTCCGGGCGGGCGGCACGGTCCGCCGCTTTCGCCGCGGCAATGGCGGGGGCATCCTGCGCCGCCAGCATCATCGCCCTTTCCAGCAGGACGTAAGTGCCGAGCACCCGCTGGCGATAGGGCTTGAGCATGTGGTTCTCGACCAGCACCGTGGGCACGCCGATGAAGTCTCCATAACCCGTCGAGTAGCGCGGCCCTTCCGGGCTCTGGCGGATGCCGCTCTCCGGGCGGCGCGTGTCGATCGGGCTGGGGTAGATCGTGGGGGTGTGGCCCGCCTTGGCAAGCGCTGCGGTGACGCCGGGGCCGAAGCGCTGCTCCAGCCAGTCCGCGGTCGCGCGGTGGCGCGCATAGCGGCCCCACCCGGCATAAGTGAACGTGATGTCGTACTGCATGTCGAAGCCGCCGCTGACGTGGCAGTCGATGTAAAGGATCGGATCGAGCCGCCGCAGCAGGGCGATCATCGCGCGGGTTTCAGGCGCATCGGCCTTGGCATAGTCGCGGTTGAGATTGATGCCGCGCGCATTGCCCTCGGTGCCCTTTTCGTCCGGCCCGCGCACATGGAGGAAGTTCCAGGCGCTCATGCGCTCGTGGCCGTCGATGTTGAGGATCGGAACGAAGATCAGGTCCACCTCGTCCAGCAGGCGGTCCTTGCCGCGCAGGGCGATATCGCGCAGCAGCATCAGGCCGGCGTCCTTGCCGTCGATCTCGCCCGCGTGGATCCCGGCCTGGACCAGGACGACGGGTTTGGACTTGCCATCGGCTGCAGGGCCCTTGCTCGCGCGGACCAGCAGCATGTCGCGCCCTTCGCCGGTCTTGCCGAATGTCTCCAGTGCAATGAGCGGCGACGCCTGGGCAAGGCGTTCGAGCCAGGCGCGCACTTCCGCGTAGCGCGGCGTGGCTGCGAAGTCGGACACTTCGGCCGGGGTGATCCAGGGGTCGTCTTCGCGGGCGACCAGTTTCTCGCTGGCGCCCGACCAGGCGAGTGCCGGGGGCAGGACATGGGGCGGCGCGTGGCTCGCCTGCGCGGAAGGCTGCGCGAATGCGGGCGAGGCAAGCATGGAGAGCGCTGCGAAGGCGAGGGAAGTCTTCAGCATGAGGAGGGTCTCCCGGAGGATTTCAGAAGCGGGCGCGCAGGCCGACGGTGGCGGTGCGAGGGGCGCCCGGCTGCACCCAGAGCGGGGTATAGCTGTTGGCGTACCAGTCCGCGTCGAAGAGATTGGTCACGCTGCCGAACAGCGCGACTGTTTCCGTCAATTCCAGTTCGCCGAACACGCGGGCCAGCGTATGCGCGGGCAGCGTGAAATCGGTGCCGGTTTCGCCGCGCCGCCGGCTGACATGCTGCACGCCGCCGCCCAGTGTCGCTTCGCGCGAACCGATGGCGAATGTGCGCGCGATCTGCATGTTGACGTTGTGGTCCGGGATGTTCGCCAGCGGATCGCCGGGATTGACCTGGAAGGAATAGGCGGGGTCGAGAACGCTCGAACGGGCCTCCGCATCGATATAGGCATAGCTCAGCAGAAGGTCGAAACCGCCGGGGAGCCGTCCGGCAAGGTCCAGTTCCACGCCGCGGCTGCGGGCCTTGCCGATCGCGACCGAGAAGCCGGGGTTGTTGGCGTCGCTGGCGAGCACGTTGGACTTTTCGAGCTGGAACACGGCCAGGGTTCCATTCAGCTTGCCGCCCAGCAGCGAGAGCTTCACGCCCGCTTCCAGGGACTCGCTGGTCTCGGGATCGAAGATCAGCCCGGCCGCGTCGGTCCCGACATTGGCGCGGAAACCCTGGCCGTAAGCGGCATAGAACGTGACCGGCGCGCTCAGCTTGTAGACAAGTCCGGCCTGGGGGCTGAACCGACCCTTGGTCCGTTTGCTCCGGGTGGCGGTCAGGCGGTTGTCGGTTTCCAGCGTCACGCTGTCGTAGCGCCCGCCCAGACGAACCTGCAGGCGATCGGTCAGTTCGATCTGGTCCTGGACATAAGCGCCACCAGCGCGTTGCCGGTCGACCCTGTCAGTGATGACGGCGGTGGCGGGCAGGGGATACTGTCCGTAGACGGGATCGAGAATGTCGATCACATAGCCTGCCGCTGCGCCGGGGTTCGACGCCAGGAGCGGCGGGCGAAAGCGGCGGAACACCTGGTCGTACGTGAAGGAGTCGTAGTCGGCCCCGATGAGGACGCGGTGGCGCAGGCTGCCCGTATCGAACAGGCCGGCGAGTTCGGCGCGGACGACGGAATGGTCCGCATCGTAGTAACGCGAGCGTCGTTGGCGCGACAGCGAGCGACCATCGCTGTAGACCGCCTGGCGCGAAGCCACCGTTTCCGCATCGGAGGAAAAGCCGGTCAGCAGGGTCTTGCGGATGCTGCCGCCGACAAGCAGGCTCCAGCCGCCGCCAAGCTCGTGCTGAAGGCGCAGTTGATGACCGGTGGCGCGTGCGATCGTGTCTCCGTCTCCAGGCTCGCCCAGAAAACGGGAGCGTGGAACGGTGTGGAAATTGCCGTCCAGAACCACGATACCGCGATCGAAGGGCACTTCCACCCGGCTCTTCTCGAAATCATAGGTCAGGCGGGTGCGCTCGCCCAGCGAGAGGCCGATGGACGGCAGGAAGCCCCAGCGTTTCTGGTGGACATGGTCGCGGAAGGTGTCGCCGTCCTCGGCATAGCCGATCAGCCGCGCGGTGAGGCCGCCGGTCAGCGCCAGATTGACGTCCGCCTCGCCGCGCAGCCGGTCGAAGCTGCCGTATTGCACCGAGGCAGTGCCGTAAGAGCGGCCCAGTTCGGCCTGCTTGGTCACCAGGTTGATGGTGCCGCCCGGCTCTCCGCGCCCGATGAGGGCAGCCGCCGGGCCCTTGAGCACTTCCACGCGTTCGATCCCGGCCACGTCGCGCGGGCCGCCGAAGCCGCGCCCGCCGTTGAAGCCGTTGACGAGATAACCGCTGGGCATGTTCTCGTCGCCGGTGAAGCCGCGAATGGCGAAAGCGTCCCACAGCCCGCCGAGCGTGTTCTGGCGGGCGACCGATGCGTTGAGGTCCAGCGCGTCGCTGAGCCGCTGGATGGTGTTGCGTTGCAGGGTCTCGGCATCGATTTCGGCAATCGACTGCGGGATTTCGGACAAGGCGAAATCGCCGCGATAGGCCTGGCGCACGCCGGTGACGGTAATGGCGCCGCTGCGCTCTTCGCCCGAAACCTCTTCTTCCCGGCGCTGCTCCTCCTCGGCCGCTTCCGCAGAGACGGGGAAGGGCGCCATCGCGAAGGCGAGCGGCAGGGTTCCGGCCAGCAGGCGGCCGTCCTTGGCGAAACGAAACATGATGACCCCCGGTAGTGACGTTGCGGCGGAAGCGCGCAAACGCTCCTGACGGAGGGGCTTCTGTCAGTGCGGCTTCCGCGCGTCAATGATATGTTGCAACATCACTTAAATATTGGAGGTGGCCCTTGTTGCCGTCGCGGCCACCGGTCTCTTTTGCAGGGCCCGCTTACAGCTCAGGCCCGCGACCGGAAGTTATGGGGAATAACCTCGGTCACGGGCCTGAAACTGCGCCGCTATGTCGATCGTGCGACCCGAAGGACTGCGGCGGTGTGGTTCTCCCGGCCATGGGACCGGGAGAGGGTCATGAGGCAGCGACTCTTGTCAGTCGGCCCCATGCGGGAAAACCGGTGTCAGGGCATCAGGACGGTGTCGACGACATGGATCACGCCGTTGGACTGCATGACATTGGCGATGGTGATCCTGGACTTGCCGCCCTTGGCATCGGTGAGCCACCAGGCGCCGGCCTTGTCCTTCCAGGCGGTGAGCTTCTCGCCCTCAACCGTGGTCAGCATGGCCTTGCCGCCGTGCGCCATCGCATTGGCGGCGATGTCGGCGGCGGTCATCCGTCCGGCCACGACGTGATAGGTCAGGACCTTGGTGAGCATCGCCTTGTTCTCGGGCTTCATCAGCATGTCCACGGTTCCCGCGGGCAGCTTGGCGAAGGCGGCATTGGTGGGTGCGAAGACGGTGAAGGGCCCCGGTCCCTTGAGAGTGTCCACCAGCCCGGCTGCCTTGACGGCGGAGACGAGCGTGGTGTGATCCTTGGAATTCATCGCATTGTCGACGATGTCCTTGGTCGAATACATGGCAGCGCCGCCGACCATCGGATTGCTGGCCATCGACTTGCCGGCCATCGACTTGCCGGCCATCGCCTTGTCGGCGGGTGCCTTGGCGCCGACCGAAGCGGCGCCGGAAAGCAACAGGGCGGCGGTGAATGCGGTTGCAAGCGTGCGGGGTAGGGCGTGCATGTCTGACATCCTCTCTTCCGTTTCGCATTCCGTTTCCTGGGATGCGCTCCAGATACGGTACGGCGCACGGCCCGGATGCAGAGGCGATCAGATTTCCGAGATTTTTCCGGTCATGACCGGCGCGGCGCTGGGCGCCTGATGCGGTGCGGTGGCCGGATCCTCCATGGTGATGGCCAGCGTAGCCCCGGATTTCAGGAAGGGCCGCATGGGATCGGCGACCGGCATTTCGGCGCTTCCGGCCTGAATGAGCCCCAGCGAGCGCGGTACGCCGTCCTTCGGGATAACCCATAGTTCCGGACTCTTGCCGGTGCCGGTGGGAGAACCGGCGTCGAAGCGCAGGACCCCGCGGCGGGGATCGAACGCGACGGCCATGATCGCGCCGCCTTCCGCGCCGGACATCTGCGACACCGCCATGCTGCCGTCGGGAACGGTGGGCGCCGGTCGCATCGCCACGAACAGCGCCAGGCTGGCGGCGAGGGCGCCCGCGCCCAGCGCGGCGGCCCGCCAGGCACGCAGCCCGCGCGGAGCCGCGGCGACCGGCGCGCCGATCCGCGCCGCAATGGCGTTCCACACCCTGGATGAAGGCTCGGCGGCGGGAACTGCGGTCAGCATGGGCGAAAGCCGGAGCTGCCACTGTTCCACCCGCCGCGCGAAGGCCGGGTCGCTCAGGCAGAGGCGCAAGGCGGCGGCGCGATCAGCGCCGTCAAGCAGGCCGAGCGCAAGTTCGGCCGCCAGGCCGTCGCGATCCTGATCTTCGGGCATCTCAACCATCGCCCAGGCAATCCTTCAATTTCTGCATTCCCCGTCTGATCCAGCTCTTGATCGTCCCCAGCGGCGTATCCGTGCATTCCGCCAGTTCCTGATACGTCAGCCCTTCCAGGAACGCGCGGCGGATCGCCTGCGCCTGCTGCGGTTGCAGCCCTTCCAGGCAGAGCCGCAAGCGCCGGTGCTCGTCGTCTCCCTCGATCACCGCATCCGCCAGCGGGCTTTCATCGGCAATGGCTTCCACGACACCCTCGGGCGCCGTGTCGAAGCGCCGGTCGGAGCGGCGCCAGTCGATCGCGGCATTGCGCGCAATGGCGGCGAGCCAGGTGATCGGGCTGGCTTTCGCCGGATCGAAGGCCGAGGCGCGGCGCCAGACCTTGACGTAGACGTCCTGAAGCACGTCTTCCGCCGCCTCCCGGTCTCCGCAGATGCGCAGGCAAATGCCGAAAAGCTTCGCGCACGTCATGTCGTAGACCCGGCGCAAACCCGCAGGATCGCCGGCGGCGGCCAGGTCCATGGCCGAAACCAGTCTTGCCCGCTCGTCTGCCACGGCTGTTTCTCTCATCCGTCCGTCCTGACCTCAAGCCTTCCCCGATCAACGGCCGACGGCGCAATTGGCTGCCCGGGCTTCCGGGCGAATTCGCATGATATACGCAGCGGGCCGGTGCGCGGATGCACCCTTGTCGCAATTAGCAATTTCAGTGCCTTGTCGCGCCGATCTGCGCGCTTCGTCAAATGCCTGTAACCGAAGGCGGGAAGGGGCCTTGCGCCAGACCGGCATTTTTTCGGAGCCTTCATGACCCTGTCCGTCCTCGTCCTTGCCGCCGCCGCGATTGCCGCCCAGCCTGCCCCGGTTCCTGCACATGCGCCGAAGATGAACGATATCCAGGCCGTTGGCACGCACAATAGCTACAAGCAGGCGATGAGCGATGCCGTCCGCGCCCGGATCGCGGCGCAAAGCGAGAAACTGGAAATGGCGCTCGACTATTCCCACCGCCCCTTGTCCGAGCAGCTCGACCATGGCGCGCGCCAGTTGGAGATCGACGTCAACTACGATCCCGCGGGCGGCTACTACGCCAAGGGCGCTGCCGACGCGGAACTGCTGAAGCCGGGCTTCAAGGTGCTGCACATGGCCTTCAGCGATGCGGCCAGCAGCTGCGAACGGCTCGTCACCTGCCTGGCGGAGATCCGCGACTGGTCCGACGCCCATCCCGATCATGCGCCGATCATGCTGATGTTCAACGCCAAGGAAGACGCCGATCCCGAGCACGGCAAGGCGGCGCTGCGCTTCGACGAGAAGGCCTTCGACGCGCTGGACCGCGAGATTCTCTCGGTCATCCCGCGCGGGAAACTGATCCTGCCTGACGACGTACAGGGCCGCTATCCGACCCTGCGCGAGGGCGTGCTGGCCGGAAACTGGCCCAGCCTTGCCGCGGCGCGGGGCAAGATCTTCTTCGCGCTCGACGAGCACGAGGCCAAAGTCGCGATCTACCGCGGCAAGCGCAAGTCGCTGGAAGGGCGGGTCTTCTTCGTGAACACCGATGAGAACTCCCCGGCCGCCGCCTATCTCACCCTCAACGATCCCATCGCCGAGGCCGACCGCATCGCGCGCGACGTGAAGGCGGGGTTCATGGTGCGGACCCGCGCCGATGCCGATACATGGGAAGCGCGCGCGGGAACGCTGGCGCGTCTGCGCGCGGCCCTGGCGAGCGGCGCGCAGTACATCTCGACCGACTATCTCTGGGAAGACCCACGCCTGCCGGGATACCGCGTGTCGCTGCCGGGCGGCGTGCCGGTTCGGTGCAATGCGGTGCGGCTCGCCGGTCAGGACCTGGCGGACTGCACGGCGGACCTCGCATCGGTTCGGTGAGGGCTTGGAGGCCTCTCAGGCCTGAGCGGACGGCTCGCCCGAGGGCTGGTCGTCCCGCTCGCGCAGCATGAGCAATGCTCCTGCCGCGACGAGCGAGCCCATGCCCATCAGCACGGCGACGATCGACAGGCCGAACCCGGCATTGAACAGGAAGCCCGCGACGATCGGGCCGAGCGCGGCACCGCCCCGGCCGATGCCGATGACGAAGCCGGTGCCGCCCGCGCGCACTTGTGTGGGGAAGACCTTGGCGAAGAGGGCGTAGAGGCCGACCACGCCGGCATTGGTGCAGAAGCCCGCCGCTCCGGCGATCAGCGCCAGTCCGGCGAGGGTCTCCTGTCCCTGGCCGAACAGCGAAACCAGTACGGTGGAGGCCAGCATGGCCACGATCACCAGCTTGCGCACCGCGATCCGGTAAGTCAGCAGGCTCAGCAGCGTGGCTCCGGCCAGGCCGCCGACATTCGCCCAGACCAATACGTCGCCCGCCTTGGATGCGGCATAGCCCATGTCCACGACGATCTTGGGGATCCACTTCAGGATGAAGTAGAAGGTCATGATGTGGCAGAAGTAGCCGAGCGTCAGCAGGACGGTGCTGCGCGCGAGGCCGGGCGCGAAAAGCTCTGCGATGGACGCTCTGGCGGCGGTGAGGGGCGCAGGCGGAAGCGCGTCGACGGTTTCGTGGCCGAGGCGGCGCAAGGTGGCGTTGATCCGCTCCAGCGCGCCGGGGCCGCGCTTCTGCAGCAGGAAGCCGATCGATTCCGGCAGGAGGAACCAGGCGATCGGCAGGAACACTGCCGTTACCACCGCGCCGAACATGAAAACGTCGCGCCAGTGGCCGGTTGCCAGCAGGCCGGTGGCGATCGAGCCGCCGACGATGGCGCCCATCGGATAGCCTGCCGCCATGATCGCCACGGCCAGGTTGCGATGGCGGTCGTTGGAGAACTCTGCCACCAGGGCATTGGTGCAGGCCAGCATGCCGCCGATCCCCAGCCCGGTGACGAGCCGGATGATCGAGAGGTTCACCACCGAACTGGCCGTCGTCGCCATGGCCATGCCGCCCGCCATGATGACGAGGCAGGCCAGCACCGTCGGCCGCCGTCCGATCCGGTCGGCCAGGTTGCCCAGCGCCACGGAGCCCACCGCCATGCCGATCAGTTCCATCGACAGCACCAGGCCGAGGGCGGCCCGGTCGATCCCCCATTCCGAGGCGATGCCCGGCGAGGCGAAGCTGATGGCCAGCACGTCGAACCCGTCAAGCGCGTTGAGCAGCACGCAGAGCGTCACTGCCGCGATTTGCAGGGGTCGCATCGTTCCCTTGGACAGGATAGTCTGGGGCGACAGGATGGATTGGGGATCTCTGGTCATCGTCATGTCCGGTCTTGCGCGTTTACGCCCTAAAGCGACGGCGGATGGTGAACGGCGCGGTCGATCCGGCCGTAGGTTCGTTCCAGGCACCCCGCGGCCATCATGACCAGGGGCACCGGCAGCGCGAGGCACAGCAGCGCGGTGCCGCTTTCGACATCGCGCATCGTCAGGTAGCCGATCAGCAGCGGCCCGCAGGCCGCGCCGATCCGTCCCAGGCCCAGTGCCCAGCCCAGGCCGGTTGCGCGCGCGGCGGGGGGATAGAACAGCGAGGCGGCTGCGATCATCCCCTTCTGCCCGCCGCCGATGCCGACCCCGGCCAGCATGGCGGCGGCATGGAACGGCGCGCCGCCCCTGGCCGCGAAAGTGCCGAGGAAGACGATGCCGGTCAGCCCCACCGCGCTCATCGCCACGAGGGCGCGGAACGGGCCCATGCGGTCCGCCCACCAGATCATCGGCAAGGCGCCCAGCGCGGTGCCCAGCGTGAACATGCTGGTTGCCGCGACGGCGCTGGAATAGGACAGCCCCTCGCGCGCGGTCAGCAGCGGAAGCCAGGACTGGAGCGCGTAGAACAGGCCCAGCCCGATCGAGAACATGATCCAGAACAGCACCGTTCCGGCGCGCAGGCGCGGCGCGAAGAGGGCGGCGAGGGGGCTGGCGCTCCGAGGCTTGACCTCCTCGACGGGCAGCGCTGCGCTGAGCATCGCGGCGATGAGCAGGGCCAGGGGCACGGTCGCTCCCCAGGGCGCGCGCCAGCCGGAGCGGGGGACGACCCAGCCGCTCACCAGCCCCGCCGCCAGGAAGCCGAGCGAGAAGGCGACGTAGATGCCCACCACTTGCGCGCCGCGCCAGCGCATGCGCCCATGCTGGCTGGCGATGGAAACCGCGCTGGGCAGGGCGGCGCCGATGGCGATGCCGGTCAATACCCGGCCGAGGAACAGCACTTCGAACCCCGGCGCGACCACGCAGACCATCGTTGCCAGTGCCAGGCCCAGCATGGCCCCGCAGAGCACCGGCCTTTCGCCCACGCGATCGGCCAGCGGCGCCACGAAGATGTAGCCCAGGAGCAGTCCGAAGATCGCGGAGGACAGCAGCGGGCCGATCAGCGCGCTTTCGAGCTGCCAGTCATGCACCAGTCCGGGCATCGAGAAGCTCAGGGCCTGAAACGCATAGCCGCTGACGAACAGGGCCATGGCGCAGTAGAGGACCACTTGCCGTTCGCGTCCCTTGGACCGCACCACCCGCACACCGTCTCCCGCCGCCCGGCCGCGCCACGGGGGGCAGGCCCCCGTCCCGGCAGATGCGACCATCGGGAAAGCGGAACCGGCCACCGCGTCAGAACCGCAGGGTCATCATTGTCTGGACGAACAGGTTATCGCCATAACCCGCGCGGCGTAAGACCTTTCCGGCGTCTACGTAATTTACGAAGCCGGTGAGTGCGACATGCGGGTTCAGCGCCCAGTTCGCCTTGAGGCGGGCCACATTGGCGACATGCTTGCCCGCCACGTTCTGCGTGCCGGCGTAGACTTGCGAGTTGCCGCGATAGACGGCGTCGTTCTGGTCCGGGCGCCAGTAGAACCCGGTTTCGCCGGTCAGCGAGAATGTCTTCGTCACCGGCACTACCAGCGTCGGCGCCACGCCCATCAGGTTGACCGCGCCCAGGTAGTTGTCGTCGCTGAAAATGATCGTGGCGTTATAGAGGAAGTTGAACGAGCCGACTTTGCCCGAACTGTCGAAAGTGCCGCCGCCCGAGGCATAATCGGCATGGAAACCGAGCCGGGGCGACGAAGCGCCCTTGGCCAGCGCGACCGACTGGTTGGTGCTCACGGCCCAGGCATCGACCGCGCGGGCGCCGAAACGGCCGTCCTGCTTCATCGCCGTCCAGTCGAAGGCGACCAGGCCGAGGTGGCCCCAGAGCCGCGCGCCGTAGGTCTCGCGCCGGTCCTTGCCTGAAAGGCGGCCTAGGGTGCGGTCGTCGTCCTCGAAGTGATAGTAGAAGGGATCGAGGTAGACCGCCGTGCGGCCCTTGGGCGCGCCGCCGGCAACCACGAAGCTGGAGTAGATACCGCTCAGGGTCTCGCCGTTGCCGATCTTGTCGTCCAGCAGGCCGGTGCCCTGCTCGGTCGGCACGAAGTGGAAGGCGCTGAAGCGGAACCGCCGCCAGTCCATCGACAGGCGGGCGCCGTTCATCGAGACGCGGATGTTGGGATTCTCGCGCGGGCTGATGATGAAGCGGGGGCCGTCGAAGAACTCCTGCCGGCCCACCGTCACCCGTGCCGTGCCCGCGCCGACCGGCGCGCGCACTTCGGCGAAGAGCTGCTGGACGATCAGGTCGTTCTGCTGGATCGCTATGTGCCGGTTCTCGTTCTTCCCGAAGATCCGGCCCGACGCCAGTTCGCCGTAGAAGCGTACCGCGGGGCCGATCCTGAGATCGGCGCCCAGGGTCGTGCGCGAGAGCACTTCCACGCGGTTGGTCGTGTCGGAAAGCAGGGGCCGGGTGGAAAGGCTGACGCTGGCGCGCTGGTCGCCGTTCAGGGTCAGCGAGACGTCGCCGTCCGCCGCCAGCGGAATGAACTTGAGCGGAGAGGCCCATTCCCGCTTCGCCTTCTGGCTTCGCAGAAAGCGCCAGTCTTCCGCCCCGCGCAGCATCATGTAGTTGGGTCCGGTACGCGGCCCCTGTCCGTCCGCTTCGGCCGGATAGGGCGACTTCAGCGGATCGCGTGCCGGGGTGCCGGCGGGAATGACGGGCTGCGGCGACGCGGCGACCACCGTCTGCGCGGGAACCGGCTGCACGTCATCGCCCGTGGCTGCGAAAGCGCAGCCCGGCAAGAGCAGTCCGATCGTCACGCATCCGGTGAGGCCCCGATCGCGCAGCGGAAAAGTCCGGTTGCGCATGATCGTCCTCTCGCGGCTTATCCGAGGGGGATTTCCATGAGATCGCGGCCGACCACGATCTCGCCCTTGAAGTGCCTGGCCACTTCGCTGCGCCACATGTCGTCCGTGATCCACTCCATGTCGCCGGGCACGAAGTGGCTGAGCACCAGCTTCCCGACTCCGGCGCGGGCGGCGATCCGGCCGACCTGTTCGGCGGTGGTGTGGCTCTCGATCAGGTGGTTGCGGAAAGTGGGAGTGCCGTTGGCCCGCTTCACCAGTTCGTCCACGCCGGGGACGTAGAGCACTTCGTGAACCAGCACGTCGGCGCCCTTGGCGAAATCGGCAAGGGCGGGATTGTAGGCGGTGTCGCCCGAATAGACGACACTGCCGTAAGGCGTTTCGAAGCGATAGGCCAGGTTGTCGAGCGGGGGATGGGGGGTGGTGAAGGCGGAGACCTTCACGCCGCCGTCCGACATGACCGGCCCCTGCTTCGGCGCGAAATCATGCGCGCGCAGCAGCGTGGCGGGATCGACGCGGCCCTCGTCCGACATGCGGGTGGCGATGTCCATGTGATTGAGGCGCCAGAAGTCCGCCGCCATCGCCTCTATGCCCACCGGGCCATAGGCGTCGACCGGGCTGCGCAGCGCGCCTGCGGCCCACATGTTGTAGACGAGATTGCCGAATTCGAGCTGGTGGTCCGAATGCATGTGCGAGATGAAGATCGCGCGGATATCGGCAAGGCCGAGCCCGGCTTTCACGATTTGCGCGGTCACGCCCATGCCGGTGTCGATGACGTAGACCTTGCCGTCCACCACCAGGGCATTGGCCGGGTTGGAGCGGGTGCCGCCCACGCGGGGACCGCCCTTGGTGCCGAGCAGCACCAGCTTCGCACCCTTTGCCGAGGCCTTGGCGGTGCTGGCCGGCTGGGCAAGCAGCGAAGAGGCGGAACCGGCCAGCAGGCCGCCGGCAGCGGTGGTCATGGCCGCCTGCAGCAGGCCGCGGCGGTTGAGCATGGGGATGCGCGACGCGAAATTCATGAAACTCCTCTCCACTCTGGGATCCAGCCCTGATCGGGCTTGTTGGCCTTCGCCTAACATCGCCCTGCAGAGCGAGTCAACCAGAATGCGAATCTCATTCTGTTTATCGAAACGTGGACAAGCGGCGCGCTATCGGCAATGCCTCTGTCCATGACGGAGGCGGCGGTGGCGATCGAGATCGAGGATGACCTGGCGAAAGTAGGGGTGACGCCCGCCGTGCAATCGCGCAGCCGCGCCTTGCGCGATCGCCTCATTCGCGAGGCGCTTGCCATCGCGCGCAACCAGCCCTTCGATGATGTCAGCATCATCGATATCTGCGCGGCGGCAAGCTGCTCGACGGGGGCTTTCTATTCGCGGTTCCCGGACAAGATCACGCTGTTCAAGGCGGTCATGGTCTTCGCCGCCGCGGAATCCGGCCCGCTTCTGGAAGGCATCGTGCGCGAGGCGCCTTTCGAAGAGATCCTGCCCAGGCTGGTGAAGGCGCAAGTCGACCGCTATCTGCGCCAGTCGACCTTCTTCAGGTCTGCCTTCAAGGTCAGCCTCGACGCCGAACAGGCGTGGGAGCCGTTTCGCCGAAATGCCCAGAACCTGGCGAGCGCCTATATCGAGCGCCTGCTGGCGCTGCCGGCGATCGACGCGGAGCACGTGAGCCTGGAACGGGTGCGCTTCGCCTTTCAGGTGATGTACGGGGTGCTCAACAATACCCTGATCAACCGGCCCGGCCCTTTCGTCCTCGAAAGCGACGAATTTCCCGCCCTGCTGGAGGACGCGATGCTGGCAACCATGAAGTTGCCGCCGATCCCGGCCTGACCCACGGCGACCGGGCTTGGCTGGGCGTGCCTGTGCGAAAGGGTGGCGCCGAAGCGCCCCCATCCCTCGCGCGCGCGGTCAAAACGGCTCGTTGAGCCGGGCCAGAGCGCCTTCCAGCAAGGCCTTGTGCCGGTCCGGCGAGCCGTGCTCCAGTTGCAACCTGCCGATGCCCACGCTGCTTTCGATCACATCGCGGCACCGCTCGAAGCGGCGCTCCTCGTAGGCAGCCAGACCTTCTGCGACCGTGTCTGCCCGGGCCAGCTCCTCGGCCAGGACGACGCCGCTTTCCACCGCCATCCCGGCGCCGGAGGCCAGATGGGGGGTGGTGGCGTGAACCGCATCGCCCACCAGCACGATCCGCCCGTTGCTCCAGGACCGGGGCTGGAGTGCGGCGGAGAGCGGGCGGTAGTTGATCCAGTCCCCCCGCGTCATGTTGTCGCGGATCCATCCGGCATTGCCGCCGAAGTCCGCGAGCAGCCCCTTCAGGGTCGTATAGAGTTCCTCTTCGTCCATGAAGGTTTCGCGCGGTTCGTGAGGCGTGAGCATCCACATATAGACACTGTCCGGGCTGCAGGCGGTGATGCCGCAGGGGTTGTCGTGGCCCAGGAAGAATTCCCCCGCTTCCAGACCGGGGGGCTTGCGGATCGAGATGCGCCAGCAGCCCTGGCCGGTCGGCTGCGCCGGGGCCATGTGGGGAAAAGCGATCTCGCGCACGGTGGAATAGACGCTGTCGGCCCCGACAACGAGGTCGTAGCGGCCCGTGCTATCGTCCGAGAAGGTTACGTCCACGCCGGTTTCGTCGGTTTCGAGCGTGGTAACGGTCAGCCCCAGGCGGACGGGGATGGCAACGTCCTGCACCCGGCGCTGCATGATCCGGTGCAGCACCGGGCGCATGATGCCGCCGGTTGCGGGCAGACCTTCCTCGATCACGGGTTCGTCGAGATCGTGGAGATGCGTGCCGTCATGGCGGAACAGGCGGGTCTTGTTCGTGATGGCGCCGGCTTTCTTGATCTCCTCCAGCAGGCCGAGCCGCCGATAGGCCCGCAAGGTCGGCCCGGTTATGGTTATGCCCGCGCCATAGACCCGCCATTCCGGATCGAGGTCGATCAGGTCCACCCTGACGCCGCGTTCCGCAAGGCTGATGGCCGTGGCCATGCCGCCGATCCCTCCGCCCACGACCAGTGCCGTGGCGATGCTGCTGATGCTCTCCCGTATCATGAAGACGAGAGGTAGCGCGCCCGCTCCGCCAGACAAATCCGAACTGTGGATGCCTGACCATCGATACAATCGGTGTGACCGGGAGCGATGGCTTGGCTAGCCCTGTGGCCAAGAACAAACACAACGGGAGGAGCGCCATGCGCAATCGACTTATCCATTCATCGAGTCTGGCCGTCCTGGCGCTCGCCGTTTCCGCAGCCGCCGCGCCGGCCGCGGCGCAGGAGGCGGCACCCGCCGCGAGCCCGCCGGCGCAGGACAACGCGGGGATCGGGGACATCATCGTCACTGCGCAGCGCCGCTCGGAAACGCTCCAGAGCGCGGGCATCGCCATCGATGCCGTGGGCGGCGAGAACCTGATCCGGCAGGGCATCACCCAGGCCGACGCCCTGAACAAGGCGGTTCCCGCGCTGACCGTGACCAATGGCGGCGGCTCCAACACCTCGATCTTCCTGCGCGGCGTCGGCAATATCACCAACAACAGCTACAACGATCCCGCCGTTACCCCCAGCTACGATGGCGTGGTGCTGGGCCGGGCGGCCGGTGCCTTCGGCTCGGCCTTCTACGACCTGGCGCGCGTCGAAGTGCTGAAAGGGCCGCAGGGCATTCTCTATGGGCGCAACGCCACCGGCGGCGCGGTCAACATCATTCCCAACCGTCCCGAACTCGGCCGCAATTCCGGCGGCTTCACGCTTTCGGTGGGCAATTACGATGCCGTGGGCGCGGAAGGGTTCTTCAACCTTGGCCTGGGCGACAACGCCGCCTTGCGCGTCGCCGCCACCCACCAGTACCACGACGGCTACAATCGCGACGGCAGCGACGATGCCAACCGCAGCGGCATCCGCGCGCAATTGCTGTTCGAGCCTACCGACAAGCTCAGCATCCGCTTCGGCGGCGATTATACCCATGTCGGCGGCGTGGGCGCGGGATCGAGTTATATCGGCGCCTTCACGCCCGGCCCCAACGGCTTCACTTTCGCGCCCGCGACGGGGCTGGGATCGTCCGAGGGCTTCAACACGGATGCGGCCAATGCCTATCGCCAGACCCAGCTCGGCGCGCCCGGCTTCGGCTTCCTGAACGCGCTTAACCGCCAGCAGATGATCGACGCCACCTATTGGGGGCTCAATGCCGAAGTCACGCTGGAAACCGGGATCGGCACGCTGACGGTGCTGCCAGCCTATCGCAAGACGGACTTCACGACCTACTTCTACGGACCCGCCTTCAACACTGCCTATAACGACGAGCAGGACCGCCAGGCCAGTCTCGAAGCGCGCCTTGCGGGCAAAGTGGGGATGTTCGACTACGTCGTGGGCGGCTTCTATTTCGACGAGAAGATCCGCAACGTCGGCGAATACAACCAGGAATTCGTGCTGCCTATCCAGCGCTATACCCACAAGACGACCAGCTGGGCCACCTTCGGCCAGCTCACCGCCCATCTCACCGACCAGTTCCGGCTGATCGGCGGCCTGCGCTATACGCACGACAAGAAGTCGATCAACGGCATCATCAACAACTTCATCGCCTATTGCGGCGGGCTGCCGCCCGTCACGCCGCCGGGATCGTTCGCGCAGGGCTGCGCGGTGCCGGGCAATCTCCCTCACTTCCCCAATTTCACCACGACGGGCGAGACGGTGAACTGGCTGATCGAAAACGGCTATATCGCGCCCGGCAGCACCGACGATGCGAACGGGCAGTTCTATCCGCTGCTGAACGGGGCCGGGATCATCCAGAAGACTTATTATCCTGTGGTCGATTCCGGCAAGTTCAGCCGCGTGACCTGGAAGGCGGGTGCCGAATTCGACATTGCGCCGGAATCGCTGCTCTATGCTTCGGTGGAAAGCGGCTACCGTGCCGGCGGCTTCCAGCTCTCCGAAGGCAATCCGAGCTACGATCCCGAATTCATCACGGCCTATACGATCGGATCGAAGAACCGCTTCCTGAACGACCGTGTCCAGCTCAACCTCGAAGCCTTCTACTGGAAGTACAAGGACCAGCAGATCAACTACTTCACGGTTTCGCCGGACTCCGTGCTGATAAACACCATCGACAATGCCGGCCGTGCCGACATCAAGGGCTTCGACGTCGATCTCATGGTCAAGCCGATGCGCAGCACCACGCTTTCCGCCAAGGTCCAGTACCTCGACACCGAGTACAAGGAGCTGACGCTGACGACCGCATCGCCGCGCAACAATATCAACTGCCCCTATACCGCCACGGGCAACTTCCTCAGCGACGGAAGCACCCCGATCCTGGCGTTCGACTGTTCGGGCCGTCCGCTGCTCTATTCGCCCAAGTGGACGATCAACCTGGGCGCGGAACAGATCGTGCCGCTGGGTGACAAGTACGAACTGGTCGGCAGCGTCAACACGTCCTGGCGTTCCTCGCAGTACGGCGCCTTCGAGTACCTCGATTTCGAGAAGATCCGGCCCTACTGGCTGACCGACGCCAACCTGACCCTGCGCATGGCGGACGGCGGCTTCTCGATCGGGGCCTATGTCCAGAATATCGAGAACAAGCGCCGGATCGCCACGCCGCAGTCTTCGCCCATCGGCTTCGCCGTGGCGCGCTATACCGCGCCGCGCACTTATGGCCTGCGTCTCTCGGCGAGCTTCTGAGAATATGGCCGAGGAAACGAGGATGCCTGCCGATCGCCGCCGGGTGCTGGGATGGCTGGGCGCGACGACCGCACTCGTCGCGCTTGCCGGGCCGGGAAGGGCGCTTGCCCGCCCGGCCGCTCCTTCGGGACGCCTGCCGAACATCGTCTACATCATGGCTGACGACCTCGGCTATGCGGACCTTTCCGCCACCGGATCGCATGCGATCCGCACACCGGCCATCGACAGTCTCGGCCGTGACGGGGTGCGTTTGACGCAGGGCTATGCCAGCACGCCGATCTGCTCGCCCACGCGCACGGCGCTGCTGACCGGCTGCTACGCCCAGCGCTTCGCCATCGGTATCGAGGAACCGCTGGGCCCCGGCGCGCCGCCGCGTATCGGTGTGCCGCTGGACCGTCCGACGATCGCCTCGGTCCTGCGCGACCGGGGCTATCACACCAAGCTGATCGGCAAGTGGCACTTGGGCGAGCCGCCCGAACACGGCCCGCTCCAGCATGGCTACGACGAGTTCTTCGGCGTCGTCGAAGGCGCGGCGGACTATTTCCGGCATCACATGGTCATGGGCGGCAAGGACGTCGGCGTGGGCCTTGCCCAGAATAACGCGGCGGAGCAGCGGGAGGGCTACCTCACCGACTTGTTCGGGGACGAGGCGGTCAAGACCATCGAGGGGGCAGGCGACAAACCGCTGTTCCTGTCCCTCCACTTCAACGCCCCGCACTGGCCCTGGGAAGGGCGCGAGGATGCGGCGGTGGCCAAAGTCCTGCCCAATTCCTTCCACTATGACGGGGGCAATCTCGCCAAGTACAAGGAAATGGTGGAGGCGATGGACCAGAACGTCGCCAAAGTGCTGGCCGCGCTGGAACGCACCGGCAAGGCGAACAATACCATCGTCGTCTTCACCAGCGACAACGGGGGCGAGCGGTTTTCGGAGACCTGGCCCTTCATCGGCCACAAGGGCGAAGTGCTGGAAGGCGGCATCCGCGTGCCGATCCTGATGCGCTGGCCCGGGCAGATCGCGCCGGGATCGATCTCCGATCAGGTCATGGCCTCGATGGACTTCCTGCCGACGTTCCTGACGATGGCCGGGGGTGACGTGGCGAAGGCGGGCAAGGTCGACGGGGTGGACCTCTCCGCCCAATTGACCGGCAAGGCGGCATCGGTGCCGCGCACACTGTTCTGGCGCTTCAAGGCGAACGAGCAGGCCGCCGTGCGCCAGGGCAACTGGAAATACGTGAAACTCGGCGGGAAGGAACACCTCTACAACCTGGCCGAGGACGAGCACGAACGCGCCGAACGCGCTGCTGCCGAGCCCGCCAAGCTGGCCGAGTTGAAGGGCCTTTGGGACGGCTGGAATGCCCAGATGCTGCCCTACCGCGTCGATGGATATTCCGAGGACGTGCGCAAGGCGTACTCGGACAGATACTAGGAGAAGAACGTGAAAGTGCTCGTCACCGGCGCCGGCGGTTTCGTCGGCCGGCAACTGGTTCGCCGCCTGCTGGATGCGGGCCACGCGGTCGTGGGGATCGACAGCCATGCAGGGGCCATTCCGGCCGGCGCGCAGGCGGTGGCAGGCGATCTGGGCGATGCCGCCGTGCGGGCGCAAGCTCTGGCCGAGGGCTGCGACGCGCTCGTCCACCTCGCGACCGTGCCGGGCGGGGCGGCGGAGGCCGATCCTCTGGCTTCGCGCCGGATCAACATCGATGCCATGTACGACCTGCTGCTGGAGGCAAGCGCGCGCACGCCGGGCTTGCGGGTCGCCTATGCCAGTTCGATCGCGGTCTATGGCGATCCGCTGCCGGCGCATGTCGACGATGGGACCCCGCTTTCGCCCAGGATGATCTACGGCGGGCACAAGGCGATGATGGAGCATGCCGTGGCGATGTTCTCCAACCGCGGGCTGATCGACGGCGTGACGGTGCGCCTGCCCGGCATCCTCGCGCGGCCGAAAGGGCCGTCGGGCATGAAATCGGCTTTCATGTCGAACCTGTTCCATGCGCTGAAGGCGGGCGAGGCCTTCACGTGTCCGGTCTCGGCCGCGGGCACGATCTGGGCGGAATCGCTGGAATGCGCGGCGCGAAACTTCGTACACGCCCTGACGCTCGATACCGCGCTGCTGCCGCCGACCCGCGCGGTGACGCTGCCGGCGCTGCGCCTGACGATGGGTGAGCTTGCCGCCGAGATCGCGCGCCAGTGCGGTGTCTCCGCCGATCTCGTGCGCTACGAGCCTGACGCCGCGCTGGAGGCCGCCTTTGCCGCGCAGCCCCCGCTTGCCACGCCGGCGGCGGATCATGCGGGCTTCGCGCATGACGGCGATGCTGCTAGTCTCGTTGCCAGCGCCCTTTCGACTTTGGAATAACCACCAGCGAAACGGGGAGCGGGAGATGGCAATGCGTTTTGGAAGACTGGACCTCAACCTGCTGGTCGCGCTCGATGCGCTGCTGAGCGAGAAGAGCGTCTCGCTCGCGGCGGACCGGCTCTGCCTCTCGCAATCGGCAACCTCCAGCGCGCTGGGCCGCCTGCGCGAGTATTTCGCGGACGATCTACTGGTGGTGAAGGGCCGCAACATGATCCTCACCACCCGCGCCGAGGAACTGATCGAACCGGTCCGCGCGGTGCTGGAGCAGATCCGCACGACCATCTCGGTCGCCCCGGCCTTCGATCCCATGACCGCCGACCGGCAAGTGCGGATCATGGCCTCCGACTATTCCACGCAGGTCCTGCTGGCCGAGGCGCTGTCGGAATTCGAGCGCGATGCCCCCCAGATGCGCTTCGAGATCCAGCCGATGAACGACTTTCCGATCGAGGCGCTCGAACGCGGCTACATCGATCTCCTGCTGACCATCGACTACGCGATTTCCGCCGATCACCCCAGCCTGATCCTGTTCGAAGACGACTATGTCGTGGTCGGCTGGGAGGGCAATCCGGCGATGCAGGGACCGATGACCAAGGACGTCTACTTCGAACTCGGCCACGTCACGGCGCGGTTCGGCAAGGCGCGGGTCCCCGCCTTCGACGACTGGTTCGTGCGCCGCCAGAAGCAGCAGCGGCGCGTCGAGGTGGTGGCGCCGACGTTCCTCTCGATCTCGGGCCTGGTGATCAATACCAACCGGATCGCCACGATCCACCGGCGCCTGGCCGAGCAGGTGGTGCAGAACATGCCTCTCATCATGCGGGAGATCCCGTTCGATTTCCCGCCGATCCGCGAGGCTCTGCAGTGGCACTTGTCCAACAGCAACGACCGCGCCCTGCGCTGGATCGTCGAGCGCCTCCAGCTCATCGCCGCGCGCAAGGTCGACGAACCCGGCAATGTCGTGGCATTCGCCGCGCAGCGGATCGACCGCGACGCGCTGGAAGTCGAGTATCGGATGAACCACCCTCAGCCGCCGCGCTGAGCGGCCTGCGGTCCAGGAGTTAACGGCCTAGTCCTCCGCCTCGCGCGCGTCGAAAGCGACGCGTGCGGCAAGGATGGAACCCTCGTTGGCATTGACCCAGTCGATCATCGCCCGCGCCTGCAGGGCCAGCGCCCTCCCCAGCGGGGTGAGGGCATAGCTGACGCGCGGCGGTACGTCCGCACTGATGCTCCGCTCCACGAAGCCGTCGCGTTCCAGGGCGCGCAGCTTCTGCGTCAGCACACGCTGCGAAACGTCGCCTTCGTTGGACAAGTCCGACAGCAACCGGCGCAGCGCGGCATGGCGGCATGGCCCGGTGGTCAGCACCAGCAGCACCAGCGTGGTCCAGCGGTCTCCCAGCGCCCCCATGACATTGCGCACCGGCGCATCGCGGGCGGTGCCATGCGCCGCCATGTCGGCCGCCAGCGCGACGATGGCCGGCCGCGCTGGCAGGTCGTCCTCCGCCTCAGCCATCATCGCGCCGGTCCGCCCGAGGGTACAAAAAAGTGCCGTCTTCTCACCATCGAAGGCCACTTTATGACCAGTGAGGACAGGGTCAATCGCTGGCTCGCAAACGGGAGAGAAACATGGCCATCGACGCCATCCGCCTCGACGGAAAAGTGGCCGTCGTCACCGGCGGGGCAGGAGGGATCGGCTCGGCGACAGCGCGGCTGATGGCGGCGCGCGGCGCACGGGTCGTCATCGCGGACATTGCGGAAGAGGCCGCGGCGGCGCTCGCCGGGGAACTGCCCGGTGCCATTGCGGTGCCTCTCGATCTGGAGCAGGAAGCCTCGATCGAGGCGCTGATCGCCCGGACGCTCACGCATTTCGGCCGGCTGGACGTGCTGCACAACAACGCCGCGCTGCTCGGCCCCGACATCGCGCAGGCCGACGGCGATGTGGAGCACATGGCCACTGCCCTTTGGGACCAGACTTATGCCGTCAACGTGCGCGGTACGATGATCGCCTGCCGCGCCGCCCTGCCGCACTTGCGCGAGACGCGCGGCAATATCGTCAACACCGTCAGCAACCTGGCGCTGCAGGGCCACCTGATCCAGGCGGCCTATTCCTCGTCGAAGGCGGCGGTGATCCAGATGACCCGCGCCATCGCCGCCAGCCACGGCCTCCACGGCGTGCGCTGCAACGCCGTCGCCCCCGGCATGACCATGACCCCGGCGCTGCGCGAAGCCTTCCCGCCCGTGCTGCGCCAGGCAGTGGAGGACGAAACCCTGCGCGACAGTCTGGGTGAGCCGGAGGACATTGCCGAGGCAGTGGCCTTCCTCGCCTCCGACGCGGCGCGCAACATTACCGGGCAAGTGCTCGTCGCCGATGGCGGCTGCGCCAGCCACGTTCCCGGAATCGCACAGTTCCGGGCCTTCTTTTCGGGAGAACAGTGATGAGCGAGTACGACATCGTCGTCATGGGCGGGGGCCACAATGGCCTCGTCGCCGCCGCCTACATGGCCAAGGCGGGCAAGAAGGTGATCGTGCTGGAACGAAAGCCGCACTACGGCGGCGGCGTTTCCACGCGTGAGCTGATCCAGCCCGGTTTCTGGCATGACGAGCACTCCAACGTGCACATCATGATCCAGGGCAATCCGATGCTGCGCGAGGACGAACTGGGCCTGCTGGGCAAGTTCGGCCTGGAATACATCTATCCCGAACTGCCCCATGCCTCGATCTGGGAAGACGGGACGATGGTGCGATCCTGGCGCGATCTGGACCGCACGTGCGAGGAAATCGCCATGTTCTCGCCCCGCGATGCAGAGGCTTATCGCAAGTTCGCCACAGCCTCGATGGCAGCGCTGCCGATGTTCATGTCCGGCCTCTACGCCCCGCCGTTCCCGATGGGCGCTTTCGTGGCGATGATGGACCAGTCGGACGAAGGGCGCTTCCTGCTCGACGTCATGCAGCGCTCCGCGCTCGACGTGGTGAACCAGTATTTCGAAAGCGACCTGCTGCGCCTTCACATCGTGCGCATGGTCACCGAGAACCTGCAGATGCCCGATGAACTGGGTACCGGCATGGGCGCTTTCCTGATGCCGGGGATCATCCACGCCTATGGCTGCTCGATGCCCAAGGGCGGCTCCGGCCAACTCTCCCACGCGCTGGTCCGCGCGATCGAGCATTTCGGCGGCGAAGTGCGCTGTAATGCCGAAGTGCGCCGGGTGATCGTGTCGGGCGGGAAAGCAGCGGGCCTCGAACTGATCGATGGCGAGACTTTCATGGCGAAGGACGGCGTGATCGGCGCGATCCACCCGCATGTCCTGCGCAAGTTCGTGGCCGAAACGCCTGAGCCGGTGCTTGAGCGTGCCGAGCGGGTCACCCAGTCCACCTTCTCGATCAACCTCACGCACCTGACGCTGAAGGAGCGGCTGCGGCTCAAGGTCGGCAATGAAACCAATGCCATGATGACCGAGCTGATGGACTTCTACACCATGCGCGACATGCTGCTGGAGTACGACAAGCTGCGGCGCGGCGAAGTGTCCGAACGGCTGATCGCGGGCGGGGACAACACCATCTTCGATCCCAGCCGCGCCCCCGAAGGCGCGGGCGTGTTCTACGGTGTGAACTTCGCCCCCTACGACCTCTGGCCCGGCGGACCGGCATCGTGGGACGAGTGCAAGGAAGAGATCGCCGACAAGGCGCTGGCGCAGTACCGCAAGTTCTACGCGAACCTTGATGACGACAACATCACCGGCCGCCTGATCCGGTCCCCGCTCGATCACGAGCGGGACAGCCCGGCCAGCTTCCTGAAGGGCGATATCCACGGCTGCGCGCCGTTCTTCTACCAGTCGGTGGGCCACCGACCGACGCCGGATCTCGGCTCGTTCCGGGTGCCGCAGATCGACGGGCTCTACCTCGTCGGGCCGTTCATGCACCCGGGCGGCGGCGTGTTCGGCGCAGGCCGGGCGACGGCGATCCAGATGATGGACGACCTCGATATCGAATTCGACAAGGTCTGCGGGGAGCGGGTGTGATGGCCGATGCGAAGAAGGCGCCTGTCATGCGTATCCTCGATGGGCAGGACAAGGAACTGATGGCGGTGCGCCGGATCGAGCGGGACGGGGAGAACCTCGTCATTCGCGGCAAGATCTTCGGCGCCATGCCGATGGTGGCGAAAGTGACGCCCGAGGAGGCGCGCGCCGCGCTGAAGCTGCTCGATGCGCGGACGATCCTGTTCATCGTCAGTCTGCTGTTCCGCAGGAGCCGGTGAAGGCTGGCCGCATCGGCCCGCTCGATAGCACCGATCCCATTCCATGCGTTTTTCGGCGCGGCCCGCGGCCTCCATAAGGAAGGCTCAAGCAGCCGGGATAGAAACAAGCATGAGCATTCTGGGAGTTGAGAGCGTCCTGTTCGGCGTCGCGGACGTCGCGGAGCACACGCGGTTCTGGACCGATTTTGGCCTGCCGCTGGAAAGCGCCAGCGCGGACGAAGCGGTGTTCCGCCTGGCCTCGGGCAGCCGGGTTATCGTCCTGCGTCACGGCGATGCCCGCTTGCCGAGTCCGGATCCCTTTCCGGGGGACGGTCTCAAGGAGACCGTCTGGGGCGTCGATACCGCCGAAAATCTCCAGACGATCGCGGCGAGCCTGGCGGCGGAAGTTCCGGTGACGCGGGATGCCGACGGCACCGTCCATGCCGTCTGCCCGGACGGCCAGCCGCTGGCGCTGCGGGTCTGGAACAAGCGCGCGTTCCATTCGGAAGCCAGCCCGGTCAACACGCCGGCCAGCTATCCGCGCTTCAACCAGCACCGCATCTGGCGCAGCAAGGCGGTTCCCAAGACGATCAACCATGTCGTGTTCTTCTCGCCCGACTATGTCGGCAGCTTCGAATTCTACGAACGCCATTTCGGCTTCCGCTACGTCGATCATTCGAAGGGATCGGGCATCTTCGCGCGGGCCGGGGGGACTTACGAGCATCACTCGATCTTCTGGGTGAACTGCGACCTGCCCATCGCACCGGACCACTTCAAGTTCATGCACATCGCCTTCGGCATGGACGATATCGACGAGGTGATGCTGGGCGCCAACATCATGGAGCGAAAGGGCTGGAAGAACGAGAGCATGAACAGCTCGGGCGGTATCTCCCGCCACCGCATTTCCAGCGCGATCTACTATTACTGCGACATGCCCGGCAAGGCGGGCGAGGCCGAGTATCACGCCGATACCGACTATCTCGACGACAACTGGGTGCCGCGGGCCTGGGACTTCCGGTTCGGATCGCTGCTCTGGTCGAACAATGCGCCGCCGATCTTCAGGGGCGACAACATTCCCTGGGACATGGCTTTCGACGCCGACCGCGCCAGCTTCGAACCGTTCCGCAAGGACAGGCCCGGCAAGCGCCCGGTAGAAGGCAAGCTTAGCGAGTTGACCGAGGACGACGAGCACGCCCTCTGACGGCGCTCACAAGGCCAAGAGCGGATCGAACGCGGCCCATTCGCCCGGTAGCAGCGGGACGAATGCGGCCGGGTCGATCCCGCGTTCCACCAGCCCCGCGCGCAGCCGCAGCGCGGGGTCTTCGCGGGGCTCGTCGGTCAGCTTGAAGGTGCCCCAGTGCATGGCCACGGCAGCGCGGGCGCCAAGGTCGCGCATGATCTGGATTGCCTCTTCCGGGTCGGTATGCTGCGCGGCCATGAACCAGCGCGGGTCATAGGCGCCGATCGGCAACAGGGCGAGATCGGGCGGGCCGAACTCCTCGTGCAGGCGGCGGAAGATATTGCCGGTGCCGTATCCGGTATCGCTCGCGAAGTAGATCAACCGCTCCCCCACGCGCAGCATGAAGCCGCCCCACAGCGCCATCCGCCGGTCGCCCATCCCGCGTGACGACCAGTGCAGGGCAGGGACGATATGCGCCCGTGCGCCGGGGGCGATGTCGAAGGCGTCGCCCCAGTCGCCGGCCGATACCCGCGCCTTGGGAATGTGGCGCAGGATGGTGCTGTCGTTGCCCAGCGGCGTGACGATCAGCGGCGCGTGCCGGGCATGGAGGGCCTTGAGCGTCGGGATGTCGAGGTGGTCGTAATGGTTGTGCGAAAGCAGGATCGCATCGATCGGCGGCAAGTCCTCGATGCGGATACCCGGCGCCGTCACCCGCTTCGGCCCGGCGAACTGGACCGGGCTCGCGCGGTCGGACCAGACGGGGTCAGTGAGGATATTGAGCCCGCCGACCTGGATCAGCAGCGTGGCATGACCTACCATGGTGACGCGCAGGCCCTCCACCCGGCGTTCGGGAACGACGGGGGTGACGGCTATCGTCTTGGGCCATTTCGTGGCGGGCGCGGTGCGGCGCCAGCGCAGGATATCGCCGAAGGAACGGTCGGTTTCCGGCTCACCGGCAGGATTGAGAAAGCGCGTTCCGTCGAAATGGTCGGTGGCGGGTCCGGTATAGTAACGATTGCGATCTGGCATGTGGGGGCGACCTCCGCACGCCATGTAGGAACGGCCTGCGGAAGTGCGAGGGCAGAACCGCGTTAAATCAACGCGAAGTGCTCGACCGAGGGCGTGCCCACGAAAAATGGCCCCGCCAGCGCGCGCCAGGCCTGGAAACCTTCGGACTCGCGAAAGTCGACCATGTGGGCCTCCACACTCTCCCAGCCGACGACGAGGTGATAGCGTTCGGGGTTCTCCACCGAGCGATGGAGCGCGAAGGAGACGTACCCCTTTGCCGCTTCGAAATGCGGTCGGGCTTCTGCCACGGCAGCCTCGAATTCGGCGGCGCGGGCAGGGTCGATGGTCAGAGTGGCTATTTCGTGGATCACAGGTTCGGCTCCTCGACGAATTCGATCAGATTGCCCGCACAGTCGCGGATGAAGCAACCCTTGCCGAAAGCTTCGCGCACGACGAAGGCGATGTCGGCCTGCTTATCTTCCATCTCCGTCAGGAATGCTTCGAGGTCTTCCACCCGGAAGGCGACGTGCTTGTTGCCGTGCGTCTTGAGGTCGCGCGGCGGGAAGCGGCGGTCTTCGGGGAGAGCGGCGGCGCCTTCCACCTCGAAGATCTCGAACCGCAGCGGACCCTTGCGGACCATCGCGGTGCGGGACTTTGCGGCCTCGATATAGAATGTCTTCTCGACCTCGAAGCCCAGCACGCGGCCGTACCAGTCGATCGCTTCGTCAAGGCTGGGGACAGAGACACCCCCGTGGTGGAACGTGAATTCAGCCATCCGGATCAGCCCATTTCCGCGAAAGTTTCCGCGCACCAGTCGGCAATGTAGTCGCGCATGCCGGTGCCGTTGTCGGCGCCGCAGTGCTCTACCTCGAAATCTTTCTTCGTGAAGACGCGGAGGGTGCGCTTGGGGCTGTTCACGGCCTGATCGTAGCTGAGCTGGGCGTTGAACGCGGGGATCTGGCGGTCGTTCTCGCCATGAGTGATGAGGAAGGGGACGCGGATTTTCTCGACCTGCCCGTCCAGCGTGATCTGGTCGGCATATTCAAGGAACGCGTCGCGATCCTCGATGCCGAACACCCACATGACGTGATCCCAGTAGTGCGGCACCGGGTTTTCGCCCTCGTTGGCGACGCGTTCGCGCTGGCGACGGCCCCAGACATGATTGGCGCCCATCACCGCGCAAAGCGCATAGCGCGGCTCGTTGGCGGCGATGCGCGGGGCATGGTAGCCGCCGAAGGAGAGGCCGAAAATGCCGATCCGGTCATGGATCACGTCGTCGCGCGTCAGCAGGTATTCGAGCGCGGGTGTGCCCCAGCGTTCGCCGTCGAACACGGCCGGAAGCCCGCGCTTGCGGATCGCCTCGCCGGTGCCGGGCTGGTCCACGAACAGGGTGTTCATGCCCCGCTCGAGATTCGACTGGCCGTGGCCCGCCATGCAGACCTGCTCCTTCATCGAATCGAGCCCGTTGACCGAAACCAGCGTGGGGCGCGGCGTGCCGGAGCCGTCGTGGACGAAGATGCCGGTATAGGCGCCGTCCTCGTAGGGGATTTCCACCTTGTCGATGTGCAGTCCGCGTAGCCTGGCGCCCTTGTGGAAGAGTTCCAGCCCCTTGTCGTAAGCCGCCCAGCGCGGGGCATAGTCGCGGCTCTGCATGCGCTCGGCAGCGAGGTAGTAGCCCGAGGCGCGCAAGTATTTGGTGCCGGCGGAGAGCAGATAGCCTGCCGCCTCATCGGCCTCGGCATTGGCGCAGACCTGATCGGCGACGGCGATCCAGCTATCGAACATCTGCGCGGAGCCGGCATCGGCGCCGGCCTTGCTCGCTTCCATGATCGGGCGGTTGGCCTCGTCGATCTCGCCATAGTTGCCGCCGCAGGCGAGCGCGAGATTGGTGGCGAGGTTCCAGACGTAGTTTCCGGGAAACGGTTCGAACATGATCTATCCTGCGATTTTCAGATGATTATTCGGCAGTCCAGCCGCCATCGACGACAAGGCTGGTGCCGGTCATGAGCGCGGAAGCTTCGGAGGCGAGGAACAGCACCGCGCCCATCAGATCCTCCACCTGGCCGATGCGGCCCAGCTTGATCTTGGAAAGGACGCTGGCCTTGAACGCTTCGTCTTCGAAAAACGGCTTGGTCAGCGGCGTTTCGATGAACGTCGGGGCGATGGTGTTGGAGCGGATGCCGTGGGGGGCAAGGTCCAGCGCCATGGCCTTGTTCATGCCCTCCAGTGCCCATTTGCTGGCGCAGTAGAGCGAGCGGTTCGGGCCGCCGACATGGCCCATCTGGCTGCCCATGTGGATCAGGCTGCCTTGGGTTTTCGTGGCGATCATCCGCTTCACGCAGGCCTGCGCCACGAAGAAGGCGGACTTGAGATTGAGATCGAGCACGGCGTCGTAATCGTTCTCGCTCACTTCCCATATCGGCTTGGGCCGGTTGGTGCCGGCGTTGTTGACGAGGACGTGGAACGGCGCGCGGTCTGCGAAGAACGCGGCGACGGCGGCAAGGTCCGAAACGTCGAGCGTCGCGGCCTCCGCGCCATTGCCGATTTCGGCGGCAGCGTCCTCGATCTCGGCCGAGGTGCGGGCGACGAGCGTGACTTCGGCACCCGCCCCGGCCAGCGCAGCGGCGGCGCCGAGGCCGATGCCTCGGCCCGCTCCGGTCACCACAGCCCGTCGCCCGTCAAGGCGCAGGCTCGGCGTCTTCGGCAGGCTCACGGTCAGGCCGCCGTTTCGGGCGTCGGCTCGGCCTGCCCGGCATAGGGCACGTTGCGGCCGCCGAAGCGGCGCACGCGGATGTTGGCCTGTTCGCCATGCCCCGCGAAGCCTTCCAGCGCACAGAGGCGCGAGCAGTATTCGCCGATCAGCGCGGACGCCTCGTCGGTGGTGACGCGCTGGTAGGTGCAGGTCTTCAGGAACTTTCCGACCCACAGGCCGCCCGTGTAGCGCGCGGACTTCTTCGTGGGCAGCGTGTGGTTGGTGCCGATCACCTTGTCGCCGAAGCTGACATTGGTGCGGTTGCCCAGGAACAGCGCGCCGTAGTTGGTCATGTTGTTCAGGAAGTAGTCCGGATCGGCGGTCATCACCTGCACGTGCTCGCTGGCGATCTCGTCGGCGACCTTGACCATTTCCTCGTAGCTGTCGGCCACGATCACTTCGCCGAACGTCTCCCACGCCTTGCGGGCATGGTCGGCGGTGGGGAGGAGCTGGAGCAGGCGGTCGATCTCGGCCATGGTCGCGCGGGCGAACTTCTCGGAATTGGTTAGCAGCACGCCGGGGCTGTCCGGACCGTGCTCTACTTGGCCAAGAATATCGGTGGCGGCGATTTCAGGATCGCAGCCGATCTCGTCGGCAATGATGAGGGTTTCGGTCGGTCCGGCGAAGAGGTCGATGCCGACGCGGCCGAAAAGCTGGCGCTTGGCCTCGGCGACGAAAGCATTGCCGGGGCCGACCAGGATATCGACCGGATCGATGCTCTGCGTGCCGATCGCCATGGCGCCCACGGCCTGAATACCGCCCAGCGCATAGATCGCGTCGGCCCCGGCCATGGCCTGGGCGGCGACGATGGCGCGTGCCGGCTGGCCCTGGAACGGCGGAGCGCAGGTGATGACGCGCTTCACGCCCGCGACCTTGGCGGTAATCACCGACATGTGGGCGGAAGCGAGCAGCGGATACTTGCCGCCGGGCACGTAGCAGCCGGCCGAACCCAGCGGGATGTTCTTGTGGCCCAGCACCACGCCGGGCAGCGTCTCGACTTCGACATCCTTCATCGAATCGCGCTGGATCTGCGCGAAGTTCTTCACCTGTGCCTGCGCGAACTCGATGTCCTTGCGTTCCTGCGGGGTCAGACTGTCGACGCAGGCGTCGATTTCGGCCTGGCTGAGGCGATAGTCGTCGCGGTCCCAGCCGTCGAACTTGATCGACATGTCGCGCACCGCTTCGTCGCCGCGCTTCTCGATATCGGCGAGCGCCGCCTCGACGATGTCGCGGACCTTGCGGTCTGCGTCTGCCTTTGCCTCGGCAGTGGCGCCGCGCTTCAGCCAGATGGCCATGATATTCTCCCGATCCGGTGTGACGTGACTTTCATCGGACCTAGCGCCGGGGAGCGAGCGGGGACCATCGCATGTTATCGATGCCTTGCTATCGATCCTATGCCGTTGTTGCCGCACAGGGGCTTCGCTAGCCCGGTTCCCAAGGACTAAGCATTCTTTGGGAGAACAAGGAGCAATGCGTCTAGCCACTCTCGATGACGGCACCCCGGACGGGCGCCTCGTCGTCGTTTCGCCCGAAGGCGATCGTTATGCGCCCGCGCCAGTGGATACGCTGCAACAGGCGATGGAAAGCTGGACTTTCGTCTCGCCCGTGCTGGCCGAGATTTCGGCGTTTCCCGAGGCGCTCGACGCTGCGCTACTGCGCGCGCCGCTGCCGCGTGCGTGGCAGTGGCTCGATGGTTCGGCTTTCGCCTGCCACGGGGAACTGATGGACAAGGCGCTGGGCGTGGTGCCGGTGAAGACCGGCAAGCCGCTGATGTATCAGGGGACTTCGGACAAGTTCTACGGTCCTGCCGAGGACGTGCGCTACCTCACCGAAGATAACGGCATCGATTTCGAGGGCGAGTTCGGCGTGATCGTCGATGCCGTGCCGATGGGTACCTCGGCTGACGACTGCCTGAAGCACATTCGCCTGATCGTGCAGATCAACGACTGGTCGCTGCGGAAGCTGGCCGGACCGGAGATGAAGACGGGCTTCGGCTGGGTCCAGGCCAAGCCGCCGTGCTCGATGGCGCCCTTCGCGGTGACGCCGGAGGAACTGGGCGACCAGTGGCGCGGCGGCCGCGTCTGCATGGACCTGCTGGTGGACTGGAACGGCAAGCGTTTCGGCGCCGCCAATGGCGAGCCGATGGGCCATGGCTTTCATGAGCTTGTCGCCCATGCCTGCGCCACGCGCGATCTGGTGGCGGGCACGGTGATCGGATCCGGTACCGTCTCCAACGAGAATTACCGCGAGATCGGCTCCTCCTGCATAGCCGAGCGGCGCGGGATCGAACTGGTCGATTTCGGTGAGCCGAAGACCGAATTCATGCGCTTTGGCGACAGCGTGCGCATGCAGGGAACCCTTGCCGACGGCCGCGCGCCGTTCGGCGTGATCGAACAGAAGGTTGTGAAGGCATGAGCGAGGTTCTCTCCGATTCCGGCCTGCCGCCGGTCCAGCGCGTCGTCACCGGGCATGACGAGAATGGCCGGGCCGTGTTCCGCTCCGAAGACGTGACGCCGACCAGGATGGTGCCCTCTGGCGATGCCTCGTTCCTGACGATCTGGACCACCGCCACCGTCCCCGCCGACAACAATGACGAGACCGAGGGTCGCGAACGCCCCACCGGCACCACGCTGGAAGGCGGCTCGGTGATCCGCGTGGTGGACATGCTGCCGGGCAAGCAGAGCCCGATGCACCGCACCAACTCGATCGACTACGGCATCGTGCTGAAGGGCGAGATCGAACTGGAACTGGAAGACGGCCGCAAGAAGACGGTGCGCGAAGGCGGGATCATCGTCCAGCGGGGCACCAACCACCTGTGGCGCAACACCACCGCAGAAGTCTGCCGCATCGCCTTCATTCTGATCGAAGCGCCCGCTTACCTCCATGACGGTGTACCGCTGGACGAGGCCAAGCCCGAGCAGGTCGATCCCGTCTACAACGAGGCGGCGGGCCAAGGGTCGGCGGGGGCCTGATGTTCGACCTTACCGGCAAGAGCGCGATCGTCACCGGCTCCACGCGCGGGATTGGCCGCGCCATTGCGGAAGGGCTGATCGCCCAAGGCGCGCGGGTGGTGATCTCCAGCGAGGACGCCGGGGATACCGCGCGCGTTGCCGCCGAACTCAGCATGCCGGGCCAGCCCTGCGATGTGACCGACGATGCCGCGCTGGCCGCATTGGTGGACCGCGCGGTGGCGGAGTTCGGCGGGCTGGACGTGCTGGTCTGCAATGCCGGCATCACCGGCAAGGCGGGAGCCTTCGCCGATCTCGACATGGCCGACTATGCCCGTGTCATGGCGATCAACCTCACCAGTCAGGTTGCGCTCTGCAACCTTGCCCTGCCGCATATCGCGGCGCAGGGCGGCGGCGCGGCGGTGCTGGTTTCCAGCCTCTCGGGCCTGAGAGGCAACGGGCGAATCAACGCCTATGCCCTTGCCAAGGCGGGCGTGGCGCAACTCGCGCGCAATCTGGCGGTGGAGTGGGGGCCGCGCGGCGTGCGCGTCAATGCGATCTCGCCCGGCTTCATCGCCACCGAGCTATCTGGCCCGCTGCTGGCGGACGAGAGTTTCATGGCCCGCCGCATGGCAATGACTCCGCTGCGGCGACCCGGCACGCCGCAGGAAGTGGCAGGCGCGGCCGTGTTCCTCGCCTCCGAGGCCGGGGCTTTCGTCACTGGACATAATCTCGTCGTGGACGGCGGTACGCTCATCACCGACGGAAGCTGAAAATTGTGTTTCTATCGGCCCGGAGACAGGCGGCCGAAGAAAGGGAGAGAATGACACGCCATCCCGAGCCGGGCCTGCTGACCGGCATATCGCTGCTGCTGCCGATCACGCTGACGACCATGGCTATCGTGCTGCTGGCGCCGATCATCCCGGATCTGATGGCGCACTACGCCGCGGTGCCGGGCCATGAATACTGGGTGCCGATGATCCTCACGCTGCCCTCGCTCTGCGTGGCGTTGCTCTGTCCGTTGGCGGGGATACTGGGAGACTGGTTCGGGCGGCGCCGGCTGCTGCTGGCGGCATTCCTGCTCTATGCCGTTGTCGGCGTGATGCCCGTGTTTCTCGACGATCTCACCCATATCCTGATCTCGCGCGCAGGCGTGGGCATTGCCGAGGCCCTGATCTACGTACTCTCGACGACGATGATCGGCGACTATTACAAGGGCGCCTCGCGCGACAAGTGGCTGGCTGCGCAGACGGCCTTCGCCTCGATGTCGGCGCTGCTGTTCTTCAACCTCGGCGGGGTGCTGGGAGAAGGCGGCTGGCGGACGCCGTTCTGGGCCTATGCCTCGGCGCTGGTCATGTTCGCGCTCGTCTGGAAGTTCACATGGGAGCCGTCGCGCGATGGCACCCCCGATGTCGAGGCCGATGCGCCGCCGCACAACCGCTCCTGGGCGGGTTTTCCCTGGGCGACGATGGCGATGATCGTGGCGATCACGGTCTATGGCTCGGTGTTCTTTTATACGGTGCAGATCCAGGCGCCCAGCGGGCTGGCCGAACTCGGCATGGCCAGCCCGTCGGAGCGGGGGTTCCTGACATCCATCGCCTCTATTGGCGTGCCGCTGGGGACCTTCATCTATTCGCGCATCGGCACGCGGCTGGCAGTGGGACGGCTGCTGCTACTGGAGTTCGCCCTGCTTGCCATCGGCTTCATGCTGATGGCAAGGTCCGGCACCGTTCCGGGCTTCCTGGCCGGATGCTTCGTCAACCAGATCGGGGCAGGGCTGCTGCTGCCCACTTTGCTGGTCTGGTCAATGTCGATCCTCAGGTTCGAATTTCGCGGCCGGGGAACGGGCTTCTGGCAATCGGCCTTCGCGTTCGGGCAGTTTCTCTCCCCGCTGGTGGTGACTTTTGCGGGACGGCACACGGGCGGCCTGCTGGGGGCCTTTTCGGTCCTGTCGCTCGCCGCGCTGGGCGGGGTCGTCGTGGCGCTGATCGCTTCGCGCGCATCGCACGGCGGCAATGGGGCGATGGCGCATGGCTGATCGTCTCGCGGGCAGGATCGCCGTGGTCACCGGTGCCGCGAACGGCATAGGCGAAGGCGTCGCGCGCATCTTCCGGCAGGAGGGCGCGCGGGTGATCGGCGTCGACCTTTCGGGAACGGACGAGGCCTGCGACCTCATCGACGAGGCGGCCACCAGCGCGCTCTTTGCCAGGATCGGCGCGGAGCACGGCCGGATCGACGTCCTCGTCAACGCGGCGGCATTCGCAGTCTTCTCGTGGATCGAGGACCTGAGCTATGCCGACTGGAAACGGACGCTGACGGGGGAGCTGGACATCGTCTACCTGGCAACCCGCGCGGCCTGGCCATGGCTCAAGGCGAGCGGCACGGCCAGCATCGTCAACTTCGCATCGGCCAATGCGCGCCATGCGCTGGAGGGTTCCCCGGCGCTGGCGCACTGCGCGGGCAAGGGCGGCGTGCTGGCGATGACGCGGCAACTTGCCATGGAAGGCGCCCCGCACGGCATTCGCGCGAATACGATAGCGCCCGGTTTCATCAGGACGGCGGCCACGGCCCGGCACCTGGAGGCGGATCCCGGCTTCGGGCGCCGGGTCCTGGCCGGAAACATGCTCAAGTGGCTGGGCGAGCCGGAGGACATCGCCTGGGCCGCGACCTGGCTTGCGAGCCCGGAGGCGCGTTACGTCACCGGAGCGGACATTGCCGTGGATGCGGGGGCTACGGCTTGGTAGATCTCACGATAGCCGCGCGCCGCCGGTGCATTCGGTCGCCACTTCGCCGCTCTGGCGGGCCGCGCTCCGGCCGCTCGTCAGGAGCAGCGCCGCCAGGCCGATGACGGAGGTTGCCGCGCCGGCCAGCGCTACGGCAGGATAGCCCAGATCGAGAGCGATCACGCCGCCGCCCAGCGCCGCGCCCAGCGCATTGCCCAGGTTGAAGGCGCCGATGTTCATGGACGACGCCAGGTTGGGCGCGTCGCTGGCTGCGTCCATGACCCGCACCTGGAGCGGCGGCACCAAGGCGAAGCTGGCGATGCCCCACAGGAAGATCACGATCGCGCTAGGCGCGGCATGGGTCATCGTCATGGCGAAAGCGATCAGGATCGCGGCAAGCGAGGCCAGGGTGACGATCAGCGTGCGATCGACCGAACGGTCCGCGAACTTGCCGCCCAGCCAGTTGCCCACCGTCAGGCCGAGGCCGTAAGTCACCAGCATCGCCGTGACGAAGCCGAGAGAGGCGCCCGTCGCCTCGCGCAGGATCGGGGTGATATAAGTGAACACGGTGAACATCGCGCTGGAACCCACGATAGTCAGGGCCAGCGCGCCGAGAACGGGCTTGCGGATCAGGACGCGCAGTTCGGCCGCCACATCGCCGCCGTCCGTAGAGGGCAAGGGAGGCAGGGTCAGGCGCAGCGCCGCCATCGTGACACCGCCCAGCGCCGCGATGCCCCAGAACGAGGCGCGCCAGCCGAGGTGCTCGCCCGCCCAGGTCGCCAAGGGCACGCCCACGACATTGGCGATCGTCAGCCCCATGAACATCGCGGCCACCGCGCCGGCCTGGCGGTGCGGCGGGACCAGGCTGGCGGCGACCACCGAGCCGACCCCGAAGAAGGCGCCGTGGTTGAAGGAGGTCAGCACGCGGGCGGCCAGAAGCATGCCGTAGCTGCCGGATACCGCTGCCAGCAGGTTGCCCAGGGTGAAGATCCCGGCCAAGGCGATCAGCAGCGTGCGGCGCGGCACCCGCCCGGTGGTGAGCGTCATCACCGGCACGCCCAGCACCACGCCCAGCGCATAGGCGCTGATAAGCAGCCCGGCGGCGGGGATGGAGACGCCCAGGTCTCCGGCAATGACGGGCAGCAGGCCCATCGGTGCGAATTCGGTGACGCCGATGCCGAAAGCGCCGACGGACAGGGCCAGAAGGCCGGGATTGAGCTTCATCGGATGGTCCTCAGACCAGCGGCGGGTTCAGCCGAGCGAACCCTTCCTGCTGGCGATAGGGGGTGTGGGGATAAGGCGGCAGCACCTCGCTGGCGGCATCGAGCCGGGCGACCTGCTCGGCAGTGAGCGACCAGCCGACCGCGCCGAGGTTCTGGCGCAGCTGTTCCTCGTTGCGCGCGCCGATGATGACCGAGGAGACGGTCGGGCGGCGCAGCAGCCAGTTGAGGGCGATCTGCGGCACGCTCTTGCCGGTTTCCCCGGCGATGGCTTCCAGAACGTCGACCACGGCGTAGAGCAGCTCTGTTTCGACCGGCGGCGCGAACTGCTCGGTATCGTGCAGGCGGCTCCCCGCCGGTACGGGGCGACTGCGGCTGATCTTGCCGGTGAGGCGGCCCCAGCCGAGCGGGCTCCAGACCAGCGCGCCCAGGCCCTGGTCCGCCGCGAGCGGCATGAGTTCGTGCTCGTAGGCCCGGCCGACCAGCGAATAATAGACCTGGTGGGCCACCAGCCGCGGCATTCCGTGGCGGTCGGCGACGGCCTGTGCCTTCATGACCTGCCAGCCGGGATAGTTCGAGACCCCGGCGTAGCGGACCTTGCCGGCGGCGATCAGCCGGTCGAGCGTGATCATCAGCTCTTCCGCGGGCGTATGGGCATCGAAGGCATGGAGCTGCAGCAGGTCGATCCGGTCGGTATCGAGACGGCGCAGCGCGGCCTCCACCGCGCCGATCAGGCGCGAACGCGAGGCGCCCCAGTCCTGCGGTCCGTCGCCGGTTGGCAGCCCGGTCTTGGTGGAGATCAGAGCGTCGTCGCGGCGGCCCTTGAGCGCCTGGCCGAGGATTTCCTCCGAGGCGCCGTTCGAATAGACATCGGCCGTGTCGAACAGCGTGACGCCGGCCTCCAGGCAGATGTCGAGCAGGCGCCGCGCTTCGGCGGTATCGCTGCTGCCCCAGGCGGCGAAGAGCGGACCCTGGCCGCCGAAAGTGCCGGTCCCGAAGCTCAGGGCGGGGACACGCAGGCCGGATGAGCCGAGTTGACGATAATCCATGAACAATCCTTCTCGCGGCAGCGGTGAATTTGCTATGCAGGCGCATAGATGACGGCAAAATACCGAAGGCGGTACTGCCCGCGAACGCGAAGGAATTTTGACTGTGACGCAAAGATGCTGAGCGAAGCCAAGCTCGCGGGCGGCACTGACCGGGCCCGTGCGCTCGAACTGTTCGTGGCGGTGGTGGAGCAGGGCAGCTTTTCGGGTGCCGGCCGGCTGCTGGACCTCAGCCCTTCCGCCGTCAGCCGCGCGATCGACAGGATCGAGGCGCGGCTGGGCGTGCGGCTGCTGCTGCGCTCGACCCGGGCGCTGGCGCTGACGTCGGAAGGTCAGTCCTATCTCCAGATGGCGCGCCGTATCCTGGCCGATCTCGACGATGCCGAACAGCTCATCGCCGATCAGGGCGCGCCGCGCGGGCGCTTGCGGATCAGCGCCGCACTCTCGCACGGACGGCTATGCGTGGTGCCCTTGCTCGGCGCGTTCGCAGCGCGTCATCCGCATATCCTGGTGGACATTGCGCTTACCGACACACTGGTCGACGTGGCGGCAGGGCAGGCGGATATCGCCATCCGGTTCGGACCGCTGGCCGACAGCACGCTGACGGCGCGGAAGCTGGGCGAAACGCGCCGGGTGATCGTGGCCGCGCCGGACTACCTCGCGCGGAACGGCACGCCGCAGGAACCCGAGGATCTCCACGGCCATAACTGTCTCAACTTCAACTTTCGCAGGGCCGAGCCGGTCTGGCCATTCCTGCGCGAGGGGCGCGAATTCGCGCTTTCCGTGAAAGGCAGCATCGAGGCCAACAACGGAGAGACGCTGGGGCAGCTCGCGGCGGCGGGGGTCGGCTTGGCGCGGGTGGGGCGGTTCAGCGTGGAGCGCGAGATCGCGGACGGGCGGCTGGTGCCCATTCTGGAGGCGTTCAATCCCGGAGACGTGGAGTTCATCCACGCCGTGTTCGTCGGCGGCTACAGCACCCCGGCGCGCATCCGCGTCTTCGTCGATTTCCTCGCCGCGAACCTGCGCTGACACGGGCGAGGCGCCGCGAGGCGACCGCTATCCCTAAGCCGGCCGCCGATCGGCCCCGGGCCGCGCAAGGTCCGTTTCGTCAAACCGTCACGGTTGGCGTGCCAAGCCGGGCACTGGCGAATTATGATCGGGGTGCGACAGATGGATGACCGGACGCATGGCTACGACGTCTCGGTAGGCTACACTTACGGCTATTGCCGGGAAATGGCGCCTGCCTGGATGGATCTTGCCGCGGGAGCAGGCGAGACTTCGGCAGCAGGGGGCGGGCGCTTTCTGGAACTCGGGTGCGGGCAGGGCATCGGGCTGTGCCTGCTGGCGGCGGCCAATCCGGGCAGGGCGTTTGTCGGCATCGACCTGATGGCCGAGCATGTCGACCATGCGAACGGGATCGCGGCATCGGCCGGTCTTGCCAATGTGCAATTCGTCCAGGGAGACTTCGTCGAGCTGGCACGATCCTGGCCGGAGGCGCTCGGCCGCTTCGATCATGTCGCGCTCCACGGCGTCTACAGCTGGGTCACGGCGCCGGTGCGCCATGCGCTGCTGCAGTGCATCGGGCAGGCGAGCGCGCCCGGGGCGCTGGTCTACATCGGCTACAATGCGCAGCCCGGCTGGCTGGCGACGATGCCCTTCCGGCACATCGCGCGGCTTATCCACGAAGAAGGGGCGGCGCCGGTGGCGGAAGTGCTGGACCGTTCGATCTCGCTGTTCGAACAGCTGCGCGGCGGGGGCGCTGCCACCTTCCAGCTGCTGCCCGGGCTCGGCGCGAGGCTGGATTCGCTGCGCAAGCGCGACATTGCCCAACTGGCCCACGAATATCTGCACGAAGGGTGGGAGCCGATGTGGCATTCGCAAGTCGCCCGCGAGGTGGCCGGGGTCGGGCTGGCCTTTGCGGGCTCGGCAACGCTGCCCGAAGCGCTGCTGCCCGCCTTCCTGCCCTCGGCCCTGCGCGACACGATCCTGGCGCAGGGCGATCCGCTGCTGCGGCAGGACGTGCAGGACTTCGTCATCAACCAGTTCTATCGGCGCGACATCTACCGACGCGGCGAAGCGCCTGCCACGCCCACGCCCACGCCCACGCCCACACCCGGCGAGCGGGCGGCGCATACCCGCTTCCTTCTGCTCGATGCCCCTGCACCCGGGGCAACCCTGTCGGTGCGCACGCCCTTCGGCGAACTCGCGCTGCAACCGCTTGCCTATGCCGGGATCGTCGAGGCTCTGGCGGAACGATCGCTGACACTGGCGGAACTGGCAGTGCTGCCGAAGGCCGGCGGCAAGGATCTGGCGGAAGTGCTGCAACTGGTGCTGATGCTGCTACATGCCGGAACGCTCGGCATTGAGGCGCCGCGCACGGACCACGCACCCGCCCAGCGCCTGAATGCGGCCATAGCGCGCGAAGCGGTACGCGGCATGCCTTACGATCATCTCGCGGCGCCGGCGATCGGCGGCGCCGTGCCTGTCGACTTTGCCGACCTCATGCTCATCGATGCCTGGCTCGCGCTTGGCGATCTGGCCGACGAGACGGCGCTGTCCGAACGGCTGGTCCTTTCACTCGCCGGATCCGGCAGGACGCTGCAGCGCGGCGGAAGCCCGCTCGAAGGCGTCCAGGAACGCCGCGAGGCACGCAGCCGCGCGCGGACATTCCTGGACCGTGACCTGCCGAAATGGCGAAGGCTCGGCGCGCTCGCCTGAGCGGGTGCCGGAGTCAGGTCAGGACGCGCCGCGCGAAGTTCGTGGCGGCGACGAGACCGTCCTGGCTCACGCCGTGGCCGATCCCCGGCGAGACATGCGTCTCTACCGGCACGCCCGTTTCGGTGAGGACGGTGGAGGCCATCTCCATCGAGCGGAACGGCACGACTTCATCCTCGGTGCCGTGAATGAGCAGGACCGGCGGGCGGCTGCGGATGTCCGCCTGCAGGCTTTCCGGCGCCACGAGCATGCCGGAAATGCCGACGATGCCGGCTGCAGCATCGGGGCGCCGAAGGCCGACGTGAAGCGCCATCATCGTTCCCTGGCTGAAGCCGACGAGAAGCAGGCGGTCGCTGGAAAGGCCGGCCTTTTCCAGTTCCGCCGTGATGAAGGCGTCCAACCCGGGCGCGGCCGCCGCCGCGCCCGCGGCGCGCTCGGCCATCGAGAAGGTCTCGATCGGCCACCACTGGTAGGCGGCGGCCATGTGCGGCAGCTGCGAGGGGGCATTGGGCGCGACGAAGGCCGCGCCGGGAAGCATGGGCTGCATTGCGGCCGCCAGTGCGATGAGGTCATCGCCGTTGGAGCCATAGCCGTGGATCAGGACCACGAGCGCATCGGCACTGGAGCCAGAGAGGGGGGCGAGGCGGGGGCCGTCAAGCAAGGCGCATATCCTTTCGGCGGATCGGGGAGATCCTGGTCGCAACTCTGAGAGGCCGAAATTCGCCTGACGGCAAGCGCGAATTTCCCTTTCGAAAATGCCGCGGCGCCGAGAATCTGCGGAGCGTTGCGAAATTCCGGCCGCCGGTTCCCGCCGCTGGCGGGCGGCTCAGTGTCCGGCGCGGGAAGGCGGCTCGCAAAGCGAAGCTGCCTGCTCGGCCAGGGCGAAGTCACCGGCCTGGAGCGCTGCACGCTTCGCGCTGGCACATTTTCCATCGGCCACGAGTGCGCCCACCGTCTCGCGAAGTTCCTGCCCCTTGCGGGCCTGCGCGAGATTTTCCTCGTCCTCCCGGCGCTGCTGGTTTTCGTTTCGCTGCCGCTCCAGTTCCTGGAAGGCGGAATAGCGCTGCCAGGCCGGGTTGTCGCTGGCCCCGCCGGATCGGACGCTGCAACTGGAGACATTGCCCAGAAGATAGCAGGTCGAGGTCTGGGCTGCAGATGGCAGCGACAGGAAGGCGGCAAAAGCGGCCGCGCCGGAAGCCAGCACAAACTTCATGGATTAATCCCCCTAAAGCGAAACCGCGAGGAACGGCGCCGCGCAATTTCATGAGGCCCTTAAAGTAGCGCTTTGGCCCTCTCGTCAAGGTCTTGATCCTGCCATGATGCCGGGCGCGCGCAGTGGCACGTTACTTGGATAGTGGCCCGCGATGTTCATGGACTTTGTCACGGCCAGCGGAACTTCGACTGCGCGGAGCCCTTCCTATGGGGTGGAGAACGTCCCCGAGCGGGCGGCAGAAGCGGGAAAGCAACCGGATCGGCTGTTTCCCTTCATGCCCGATCACGGGGAAATTAAGTTTCCATAGATACAGTGGCCTTGCGTGCAAAACAGCGGATGTCTCATGTGATTGACTTTCAAAGCACTATTTTGGAGATGATTGCCAAGGGGCAGCCGCTATCCGAGACGGTGTATCGTCTTTGCCGTGAAGTTAATCGCCTGGCGCCGGATGTAATCTGCTCCGTTGTGACTGCTGATGCCGATGGATGCCTCCGTCCGCTGGCGGGTCCGGGGCTTCCTCCTGCCTTTTGCGATCTGGTCAGCGGCGTTGAAATCGGACCGACCATCGGGGCCTGCGGGGCCGCGCTCTATTTCGGGACCGAGGTGCTTTCCCAGGACATTGCGGAAGATCCGCATTGGGAGGGCTTTCGCGATCTCATCCTGCCGCTGGGAATACGCGCCTGCTGGTCGAGCCCGATCCTGGGGGCGAACCGCGAGCCGATAGCCACTTTCGCCTTCTACTTCGGAGAGAAACGCGGGCCGACCCAGGGCGAGCGGGAGATCGTCGATCAATGCGTCCACTTGTGCGCCATCGCGCTCGACCGGGAACGGCGGGTGGAAGACCATAACCGCCGCGCCCATACCGATGCCCTGACGGACTTGCCGAACCGGGCGGCTTTCAATGCCGCGCTTTCCGGCCTGAGCTGCGAGATCCCGGGCGCCTGGGCGCTGGCGGTGATCGATCTCGACAATCTGAAGGTCACCAATGATGCCTTCGGCCACCAGGCTGGGGACAGCCTGCTGCAACTCGTGGCCGAATGTCTCTCCCGTGCAGCGGCGCCGGAGCCGCTGTTCCGGATCGGCGGGGACGAGTTCGCCGTGATCGTCCAGGACCCGGCCGCCCTGCGCGCGCTGGACGAGACCATGGCCGGCTACCTCGCTGCGCTGGCCCGCGCCGGCGGGCAGGTGGACAACCCCATCGTGCCGCGTGCCACCATCGGCTATGCCGAACTGGCCCCGGGCGACCTGCTGCCGGAGCGCGTGCGACAGAAGGCCGACTTTGCGCTCTATCACGCCAAGGATACCGCCCGCGGTGCCCACGTTCCCTACTCCGACGAGATCGGATCGCGCATCACCCGCAGGCTCGCTGCCGTTCGCGAGGTCGACGTCGCCTTGCGCGAGCACCGCATCGAGACGTTCTATCAGCCGATCGTCCTGATCGAGACCGGCGAGATCGTCGGTGTGGAAGCGCTTTGCCGCATGCGCAGCGGCGACCAGCTGGTGTCGGCCTCCGCCTTCCATGAGGCGACGTCCGACGCCGGCGTGGCGACGGCGCTGACCAGGCAGGTGATCTCACAAGTGGCCAGGGACGTCCGTGGCTGGCTCGATCTGGGGATCGCATTCCAGCATGTCGGCATCAATGTCTCGTCGGCCGACTTTCACAGCGGCACGATCTACGCGGTGCTCGCCGAAAGCTTCGACCGGGAGAATGTCCCGCTGAAGCATGTGATCGTGGAAGTGACCGAAGTGGTCTGCATGGATGACGACGCGGGGATCGTTCGCAAGTCCATGCAGGCGCTGCGTTCGCGGGGCATCCGGCTGGCGCTGGACGATTTCGGCACGGGCTATGCCTCGCTTACCCATCTGATGACGGTGCCGGTGGACATCATCAAGATCGACCGCAGTTTCGTGGAAGACCTGGTTTCGAGAGGCCCGAGCGCCGCCATCGTCGAGGGCGTCATCGGCATTGCCAGGCGGCTGGGCATCAAGGTGGTGGCCGAAGGAATCGAGAATGCCGACCAGGCCCGCGAGCTGCTGGCGCTCGGCTGCCTGCTGGGACAGGGTTTCCACTATTCGCGGGCGGTTCCGGCTGCGGAGGCGGGGGCGATGATGCTCAAGCTGGCGGAGACCGTCTAGCCCCCTCAGGGCAACCGCAGCCCGCCCTGTCAGGCCTTGAGGCTGGCAGGCATCCACACGTCGTTCGCGGGACGGCGGATGGAACAGAGCTTCCGGGCACCTTCCCAAAGTTCCGCCGAACGCTTCGAAGCCTCGCGGTGCGCGATGACGAGCGCGCCGGTCATGTCCGAAGCCTTGAATTCGAGACGCCGAGCCACGCCGATATCATCGTCCGAGAACTTCAAGGTATAGGTCTTCATACGTGGCTCCAGCTAACCGGATGTCGTTGCACGCAACCGGTAAAGCGTGATTCTGGTTAAAATTTCGACGGTTAAGGTTGGCAAAGGGCAAAAAGTTCCTGCGCGGCCGGGGCGTTAGCGCCGGGGGCGTCGGAACTTGCATTTTAATCGGCAAGTCGTTGGACCTGTCCAAACCATGCAGGATGGGTCTGGCGAGAGCTGCGCCTCCTGTAAAAGCCGGGAAGCTACCGCGATAAACGGGCGGCCGGGCAAGCGGGCGACCGGGAAGGCGCCCGAACCACGCGCCCTCTTTCGGCGCCGGGGCCTGGTTCGGAACCTTGCCGGTCTTGCGGCTTTGCCTTTGAGCGAGGAGGCGAGATGCGAGGGAACAATTTCGGTGCAGGTACGAGACCGGAACGGGTTCGGCGCTTGAAGGTGCCCCCTTGTCTCTAGACGTCGGCGCCGCGCCGAAGTGCGAGCCGCGCACCCCGCTCCACGATCTTGCCGCAGCAGTGGGCGTCATGCGCGCCTGGCGAAGCGCCGAGGGAAGCGAGTGCCTGGTTGCCGACGAGGTGCTCGTCTCGGTGCTGGGTGCGCTGGGCTATGCAGCCGGGTCGGACGGCGAGATCAGGCAGAGCTTCGCCCGGTGGCGGGAAGAGGCTCTGGCGCTTCCCGGTCTGATAACGGCGGAGCAAGGATCGCCCGTCCGGTTGCCCAAGGCGCTTGCCCACTTGCACCGGGTGAATCTCGTTTCGGAGGACAGCGGCATTTCGCGCGCCTTGCCTGCGCACGATGGGCTGGTCATGGCGATCGAGGAGCCCGGCTATTATCGGCTCCATGCCGGTGGCCAGTCGGTGCGCTTGGCGGTCGCTCCGCACCGTGCCTTCTCGCTCGGCCATGACCTTCATGGATTGAGGACATGGGGGGCGGCCATCCAGATTCCTTCGCTGAGGAAGCATGGCCCCGCGCCATTCGGCGACCTGGGGGCACTGGCGGATGCCGCGGTCCGCTTTGCAGGGCTTGGCGCCGATGCGCTCGCGATCAGTCCGGTACATGCGATCTTCGCCGGTCAGTCGAGCGGGTTCAGCCCTTATGCCCCATCGAGCCGCCTGTTCCTGAACGCCGCGCTGGCTGCGCCCGAACTCGCGGGCCTGGAGCCTTACGCGGAGCCGGAGGGTGCTGCCCTGATCGACTGGGACGAAGCCCTGCCGCGCCGCCTGGAATCGATGCGAAAGCTCCATGCCGCTTGCGGCAGCGAGGTGCGGGAACAAGTCGATGCCTGGGCTGCAAAGGTAGCGGGTGCCTATGGTCATGCGCTGTTCGATGCGCTCTCGCTGCATTTTGCGGCGCATGGCCGGGGCTGGAAGAACTGGCCCTCCGACTATCACGATCCCTCCGGCAGGGAGGCGAAACGGTTCGCCGGGGACCATGCGGAGGAGATCCGGTTCCACCTCTTCGCGCAGTGGCTGGCCGCGCGGTCGATGAAGTGCGTGCAGCAGTCCGCGCTGGAGGCCGGGATGAAGATCGGCATCGTCAAGGATCTCGCGGTCGGGATCGATCCGCTAGGCAGCGATGCCTGGGCGATGCAGAAGAGCGTCCTTTCCGGGCTGACCATCGGTGCCCCGCCGGACCCGCTTGGCCCGGATGGGCAGAACTGGGGGCTGACCGCCTTCTCGCCGCGCGGGCTGGTGGCCAGCGGGTTCGAACCGTGGCTGGCCACGCTGCGCGCGGGGCTGCGCGATGCGGGCGGCTTGCGGATCGACCATGCCTTCGGGCTGGCGCGGCTATGGGTGATCCCGGAGGGTGAGCCGGCCGGCAAGGGCGCCTACCTCAACTATCCCATTCACGACCTGACGCGCCTGGTCGCGCTGGAATCGCACCGTGCCCAGGCCTTGATCGTGGCGGAAGACCTGGGCACGCGGCCCCCGGGCTTCGACCATCTGCTGAGCGACCGGGAATTTCTGGGCATGCGCGTGCTCTGGTTCGAACGCGACGAAGACGGAGGCTTCCAGGCCGCGTCCCGCTACGACCGTTCGAGTGCGGCGATGACCGGAACGCACGACACGGCGACCGTGGCAGGCTGGTGGTCCGGCCGTGATCTCGAATGGAACCGTGCCCTCGGGCGCGGCGCGGCAGGCGAGGCTGCGGACGACCGGCGATCCGCCGACCGGGCCGCGCTGTGGCGCACGATCGGCGAAGGAAAGCCTCAGCCTCTGCCGAGCGAACCGGCCGACGCCGTCGATGCGGCGATCCGCGAGACTGCGCGGGCGGGGTCCGACCTCGCTATCGTGCCGCTGGAAGATATCCTCGGCCTGGAGGAACAGCCGAACCTTCCGGGCACCGTGGACGAACATCCCAACTGGCGCCGCCGCATGGCCGCGCCGCTCGATGCGATCCTGGACGGTAAGCGCGTCGCGTCGCGGATCGCGATGCTGGATGGGCGGCGCAGCACGGCATTTCCCGAGGAGGACGCCGCGAGCCGGTCTGCACCGCCCTCCGTTTGAAGGGGCGCGCCTGCCGTCAACGGCCCTGCAGCAGGCTGCTCTTGAGCGTCAGCTGCAACGTGACCGAGCGCGGGGGGCTGGCCGTGCCCAGCACGTCGCCCTGAACCGTCGCGGCGGTGCCCGTGCCGCTGGCGGTGGCGCCTACGACCGAGCCGGCGACGACATAGAGCCTGTTCGTGAGATTGCGGCCGATCAGCGCCAGTTCCCACGGTTTGTCCTCTCCGCCGTTCAGGGTTACCGCACCGTTGAGCAGCCAGTAGGAGCCCTGGCGGTTCAGCGGATTGGCTTCCGTTTGGGTGATGTAGCTGCTCGAATAGCTGGTATCGACGGCCAGGGTGCCGCCCAGGCGTTCGGAGAAACTGTGGTCGTAAGCGGCGCCCGCGGTCAGTGTGAACAGCGGTGCGCGGAACAGCCGCTGTCCGGTCTGGTCCTGATCCTGATAGGGGTTCGCTGCCGTGCCGTATGTGGAGGCGGCGAGGCTCGGATTGCGGGGGTTGAGATTGCAGCCGGCGGCCACGGACTGGCCGGCGTAGCATCCGCCGATAAAGTCGGTGTAGCGCGAGTGGTTGTAGGCCGCCGCCGCATTGAGCGAGAGCCCCGCAAGCGCGTCCGGCCGCACCGTCACGCTGGCCTCCACGCCCTCGATCTCCGCGCCCCCGGCGTTCTGCGTCAGCTGCGTGAACGAGGCATTGTCGTAGCGCGAAAGCTGGAGGCCGGAATACTTGTAGTAGTAGCCGACGAGGTCGAACAGGATTTGTCGTCCGGCGAGGTATCCCTTGATCCCGGCTTCGCCGCCTTTCGCGGTCATCTGGCCATAGGACAAATCCACGCGGGGAAGCGAAGGGTTCGCCTGCGAGCGCAGTGTGGTGGGCACCGTGTTGAAGCCGCCGGAAGTGAAGCCCTCGCGATAGGCGGCATAGAGCGTGAGGTCGTTGCTCGGCCGCCAGGTGAGGGTGACTTCCGGCGAGAAGTCCTCGTAAGTCCGCCGCGGGTTCAGCACGTCGATCGGGCTGGCGAAGGAAGTGCCCTGGAGGGACTTGTCCTCCCACGAATAGCGACCACCCGCCGCCAGTTCGAGGTCGTCGGCCAGCTTGTAGCGGCCTTGTCCGAAGACCGAATAGGCGCTGGTATGCACGTCATAGAAAGTGGAGCCGACGAGGAAAGGCCGTGTCGTCCCGCCGAAGTCGACGGCGAAGGCCTGCCGGATCTTGAAGTGCGCGTCCTGGAAGAAACCGCCGAAGAGCAGGTTGAACGGCCCGTCGAAGTCGGTCGCGACGCGGATTTCCTGGCTCACCCCGTCCGCGACGATGTCGTTCGATGCCCCGAAATAGGGAACATTGGAGAAGGTGAAGGGATCGACCGACTTTTCCCCGAGCCGGTAATAGCCGGTTACCGACGACAGCGTGAGTTCGTCGGTAAGGTCCTGGTCGATCGACAGGGAGGCGAGGAACTGGGTCGACTTCACGAAGGGAACGCCGTCACCCAGCGTCGGGTCCAGCGCCGTCATCCGGGCGGGCAGGATCACGCTGTAGAACTTGCGGTTCAGCTTGCAGTCGATGGCGCCGGACAGCCGGCTGACGCCGCCCGGGCAGAAGACGATCTGCGACCCGCCGGTCGGCCCCACACCGTCGCGGGTGCGGCGGCCATAAGCGACTTTGGCGGTGGCCCTGGTGGCGCCGCTCGGCGAATGGAAGGACAGCGTGCCGCGCACGAACACGTCTTCGGCATTATAGCTGTCTGCCGCCGGGCCGGGCGTGACGCCGGCGATCGGCACCGCGACATTGCGGAACCAGCCATCCTCCTTCGAGTAGTAGCCCACCACGCGGGCGCCGACAGTCTCGGTCAGCGGCGCCGAGACGGACCCTTCCACGAAGCGCTGGTCGGCTGCGAATTCGTAGCCGGTGCGCAGCTTCGCCTCGAAAGTGGAGCCCGGATCCTGGGATACCAGTGAGATGATGCCGCCGGGGCTGTTCTTGCCGTAGAACAGGGCTTGCGGCCCCTTGAGCACTTCGACGCGGGAGAGGTCGATCTGGCCAAGGCGGATCGCGTTGCCGTAGCTGATCGGGATGCCGTCTATGTTGAGGGTGACTGCCGTTTCGGTCGAAGGATTGGAAATGCCGGAACCGATACCGCGCAAGTTGATCGAGCCGCCGACCTGGTTCTGCGATTCCGCGATGACGAGCTGCGGCACCTGCTGGCTGATCGAGGTGAGCGTGACCGTGGCATAGCGCTGGAGCTGCTCCTGGGACAGCGCCGAGACCGCGACCGGCACGTCCAGCAGGCGTTCGCTGCGCTTGCGGGCCGTGACGATGATCTCGCCCGATCCGGCAGCGGCGGCACTGGGAGGCGCTTCCTGGGCGCGGACTTCAGGCGAGGTGAGAGATATGCCGAGAATTGCCGCGGCAAAGCCCACCGCCAGTTGTTGCCTGTCCATCGTCTTCTCTCCGCCGCACGTGAACGGCGAGGGTTGGTGGACAGGCATTTTGTGTCAATCGACCGGAAGCCAATGATCGGCGGGGCGACGTTTGCTTCCTCTCCAGTCAAGTCATCACGGGATCAGGCGCAAGCAGCGCCCCTTATTCGTTCCAATGCGTTTGAATGAAGCGCCGAATTTCCGCTTCCAGTTCCGCGTCTTCCGGGGTGCCGCCCATGAAGCCGCCATGCGGCATCGCCTCGAAGACGTGAAGTTCGGCCGCCACGCCTGCCTGCCGCAGCGCGCGGTGCATCCTGACGGTGTTCGATAGAAAAAGGTCGCGCGTGCCGGATTGCAGGAATGTTGGCGGGAAGCCCTGCAGGTTCGCGAACAGCGGGGAGAGGCAGGGATCGGCGAGATCGGCGCCGCCTGCATAGAGACGGTTGTTCGAGGGCAGCGGGCGTGGCAGCACCACGTCGAGCATGCGGTTGGTTTCGAAGCTGTCCCCGGATTCGGTCAGGTCCACTTGCGGTGAGAGCAGAACGAGGCTGGCCGGCATCGGCAGGCCTTCCTCCCGCGCCCTGAGCAGCATGGCCGCGGCCAGATTGCCTCCGGCCGAGCGGCCGCAGATGGCGATGCTGCCCGGAGCATGGCGTTGCAGAACGACGCGATAGGCCGCCAGGGAATCGTCCAGCGCGGCCGGATAGGGATGCTCGGGCGGCATCCGGTAATCGACGCCGTAGCAGGCGATGCCATGCTGATCGGCCTGGCGGCACGCGCCGATGCGGCAGGCCTCCCCGCCGCCGACGACGAGGGCGCCGCCGTGGAAGTCGATCAAAGCCCTGCCGTCTTCGGCCGGAACCTCCGGCATCGCGACGTGGATCGTGGCACCGCCCTGTTCCATGGTCGTTGCGGCGGCGCGCAGGCTGCCGGCGAGACCTTGCACGGCGGCGGCGTATTGCGCGTCCGCTGCGGCCTTCATGCGCATCCAGCCCGCGAAATCGTCCGGTTGCGGCATCTCGTAGTGGGCATGGAGGGGAATGCCGTCCTCGCCGACGAGACGAGCCAGCGCCGCCTGCGCCTCTTCGCTGATCGACCGGGGGATCGGGATCGCCCTGGGTCCGAGCTTCACGGCGCCTTTGTCGCCGGTCTTGCTGCGATCCGTGCCGCCGTTGCCCGCTTTGCTATTGTTCATTGTCTCGCCGCATGCTTGTTCGTCCATGACCAAGTGTTCGATATCGCGTCGAAAGGCGGCCGGATGGCGTTCACTATGTCTTGCCGCCAGCGCCCGTGCAAGCCGTGCCGCCTGGCCCCAACGATCGGAAAGACCATCATGACGCTGCCGGATATCCTAGTGCCTACCTACCTCCAGATGCTCGGCGCCTTGTCGGCATGGCTCGGCAAGGCCGAAGCCGGCGATCAGGCCGATGCGCTGATGGCGGCGCGTCTGGCTCCCGACATGTTTCCTCTGTCCACCCAGGTCCGCTTCGCCTGCGTCCAGGCGCAGGAAGGCATGTTCAGGCTGCGCGGGGAGCCTCTTCCGCCCTCGATCGCGGAACTGCTCGACGAAGGACGCAAAGGGGGAGAGCAGCCCGGCTCGATTGCCGAGGCGCGCACCAGGATCGCCGAGACCGTGGCGATCGTGGAGCAGGCGGCGGCCGGCATGCCCGAGGTCGATCCGGCAGCCGCCATAGCTCACGCCCTGCCGCAGGGCATGGTCTTCGATCTGGACGCGGCCCAATATGTCCGCGACTGGGCGCTGCCGCAGTTCTACTTCCACGTCATGACCGCCTACGCCATCCTTCGCGCCCAAGGCGTGGACCTGGGCAAGGCGGACTATGTCGCGCACATGTTCCCTTACCTCCGGCCGGGCACCATGCCCCGGCAATAGGCGCGGACCGGACCTGTCACCGGTTCACGCTTCGGCGGCCGCGCGCTGACGGGCGCGGCTCGCCTCCGCCATGTGCCGTTTCCAGCGCTGGCGCAGGGTGCTGGCCCGGACTCCGTGCCGATCGTCCAGGAACTCCGCCTGGAGCACGCGGTCGGCGCGGAAGTGGCGGAAGTCCTCGCGCATTTCGCACCAGGCGGCCAGCATGCGGGCCTTCTCCATGAAGCCCACGATCACCGGCCAGATAGTGCGCCGGGACGTGCGGCCCTGCTCGTCGCGATAGTCGAGGACGATCTTGCGCCCCTCGTGGATCCAGGTGCGGGTGCGGGCCAGGTCGATGCCGTCAGGCGCCATGGACCGGCCCGGCCACTGCCCGCTGGACGGCGTGCCGATGGAGGGCGTGGCGATGACCGAGCGCAAGCGTTCGGGCGCGACGCAGGTGATCTTGGCGATGAGGTCCCGCGCGGCGCGGGCCAGCACCGGGTCGCCGCGGCCCATCACCCATTGCGCGCCCAGCACGGCAGCCTCGATCTCGTCCGTCGTCAGCATCAGCGGCGGCATGTCGAACGCGTCGTCGAGGATATAGCCGAAGCCGGTCTCGCCGCGGATCGGCACGCGCTGCCCGACGAGGTCGGCGATGTCGCGATAGACGGTGCGCTGCGAGACTTCGAGTTCGCCGGCGATCTCTCCCGCCGTCACCGCCCGCGACGACCGCCTGAGGATCTGGATGATCTGGAAAAGTCGGTCCGCCCGTCGCATCGCATGCCTCCTACTGACAATATGCTGTCAGTAGGGCTTCTCTATCGGGAACTTCGCGGCGTGACCATGCGCCGCGAGAATTCCAGGAGACCTACCGATGCTCACTTTGTTCCATGCGCCGAATTCGCGTTCCTCCCGCATCGTCTGGATGCTGGAGGAATTGGGCGCGTCCTACGAAATCCGGCCAGTGACCATCTTTCGCCCGATGACGGGAGAGGGCACTCCGGACGCATCCAACCCCCATCCCGAGAAGCGCGTGCCGGCGCTGGACCATGACGGTGTCTTTCTGGCAGAATCGCAGGCCATCGCCCTCTACCTCGCGGATGCTTTTCCCGAGCAGGGCCTGGCGCCGAAGCCCGGCGATCCGCGCCGCGGGGAATACCTGACCTGGATGGCCTGGTATGTGGCGGAAATGGAGCCGGCTCTCTTTGCCGGATTTACGGGAGAACTCGAAGGATCGCCAGAGAAGCGGCGCGGCTACGATGCGGTGCTGCGAAAGCTGGCCAGTGCCTTTGCGGCGGGTCCCTACGTCATGGGCGAGCAGTTTACGGCTGCCGACATTCTCATCGGCAGCGCGCTGAACTTCGCCCGCCGGGCGTTCCCCGAAGATGCCGCGATGGACGCCTATGTCGCGCGGTGCCGCCAGCGCCCCGCCGCCCAGCAGGCATTGGCGCGGGACGGTGCCGCCGGTCTGCAGAACGCGGCCTGACCCTACTGACGGCACCATCGCCCCGATGGTGACCTGTGGCAGACCGGACTTCACGATGGACCGGGAGCTTGCGAAAAGGCCGGCGCAGGCTCGGGAGCCTGGCCGGCCAGGGCAGCCTGGTCCATTGTGGAATTCGGACAGGCCTTCGGGTCGCATGGGGAAACTGGCGCGGGGCAAGTGCCGGGTCGATCCGGGAAATTCCCGGTGTTCCGAAATTGGGGTCGGAGACCTAGACCGCTTCCCCGCGGCTGAGAGCGATGAGCTGGGCCAGGCCGTTGGTCCTTGTCTTGGTGACGATGGCCGCGCGGTGATCTTCCACCGTCCGCGCGGAGATCGCCAGGCGCTCGGCGATCTCCTTGTTGGAGTGGCCGCGCACCAGCAGGTCGAACACGTCGCGCTCGCGCCGGGTGAAGGCGGCGGTCATGGCGGCGATGCGCCGCTCCCGCGCGGACCAGCCCAGGCCTTCGGCCACGGCGGCGATCAGGCGCGGTTCGTCGATCGGCTTTTCGAGATAGTCGATCCCGCCGTGGCGGCGCACCGCATCGACGGCATGGGCCGTCGTCGGCCAGGCGGTCATGAACACCAGCGACACGGCCGGATCGCGGGCGCGCAAGGCGTCGGCGAAGGCAAATCCGTCCATCTCGCCCATCTGGATGTCGCTGATGACGCATCCGAATGCGCAATCGGGCAGGATGGCCAGAAGCGCCCGCGGGTCCGTGAAGGCCCGCGCATCCATCCGGTTGCGCGCCAGCAATCGCGCCACGCTGGCGCCGAGATCGGCATCGTCGTCCAGCACGGCCACGAGAGGGGCGACGGGAGAGGCAGCGGGAGAGGCGGCGGGGTCGGTCATGGCAGGGGTCCGGCGACGAGAGGCAGGGACAGAACGAAGCGCGCGGTATCGACGTCGTCCTGCCGGACGAGCGTGCCGCCATGCGCCTCCACGATGGTGCGGGCAATGACGAGACCGATCCCCATGCCCGCCCCCAGGGGCTGAGCGTCGGTTTTCCGTGCGGTCACGAGCGGATTGGTCACTTCGATGCGGACTTCGTCGGCGACGGCCCCGGCGCGCAGCGCGATCGTTTCGCCGGGGCTGGCCGCCACGGCGTTGCGCAGCAGGTTCACAAGCGCCTGCGTCAGTTCGATCTCCTGCGCCTGAACGGCAAGGTCCGGGGCGATGCCGAGACAATCGATCCGGCCGCCGGACGCGCGTAACTCGGCGGCGACGATCTGGCAGGCGGTCTGCAGCAACATCGAAACGGGCAGCAGCGAAGGCTCGTCCACGTCGCGGCCGCCGAAGCGGCGCAGGCGGCGCACGAGGTCGGATAAGTCGCGCGCCTTGCGATCGACCAGCGCCGCGCTCTCGGCGATGTCGGCGTCAAGATGTTCGGTCGCCCGGGCGAGGTGGCCGGCTTCGATGGCCAGGGTGGAGAGCGGCTGGCTGATCTCGTGGATCACCGCCACCGACATCGCTCTCAGGGTCTTGAGTCGCTCGGCCTGGAACAGCAGGCGATTGCGTCTCTCCAGCATGATCCGCGCGGTCTTCTGCGCGTCGGAGAAACTTCCCGCGAGCCAGGTGACCAGCACGACCGCGGCAATGCCCAGATGCAGCTCCAGCCGCGTCGCATCGTCCAACCGGCCGGACGAATAGGGAAGGAAGGCCAGGACTTGCGCCACGATCGCCAGCCAGGCGGCAATGCGGCCGTGGCGCAGGCCGATCCAGGCGCCCGCCAGCAGTCCCGGCGCCGGCTGCGCGCCCAGCCCGGCGCGCCACAGGGCAATCGTCAGCAGCAGGCAGCCCGACAGGACGAGCGCATCCTCCAGTACCGCCCGCCGCGAGGGCGGCCGGGGCAGAGCCTGCCGCGGGCCGCCCGTCAACGCCGCGATCCACAGCAGGGGCGGCGCCAGCACGAGGATGCCGAGCAGGTCTCCCACGGCTAGCCCGGTAAGCGAGATCGCGATGTCCACACCGATGCGGTATCGCCCGGCATCGGCCGGCAGCAGGGCGTCGATGGGCGCCACGAGCAAGGCATTGAGCGCCGGTGCCGCAACCGCGGCCAGCCCCATCATCATCGGCGGCAGCGAAAAGGTGTCGTCCTTGCCCCGCGCAATCCCGCGCGTGCCGGCCAGCGCCAGGCCGTACGTCAGCCCCGGCCGCATCGCGCCGATCACCGCCTGAAGCAGGCCCGGAGCCCCGATGTCGATGACGCCGGCGCTGAAGTCTGCGGCCAGTTCGGCAAGGACCAGCCAGGGCGCGAAGCGGGCGCCCCGGCTCCACAGCACGGCGAAACGCAGACCCGCGGGCGGGTACCATAGCGAGAAGAAGCCCGCACCGCTCCAGGGGCTGGCCGTCCAGTGCAGCAGCGCGAACGCGAGCGCGTAGAGGACCAGCAGGGGCAGATCGCTCGCCCGCAAGTCTATCATTCGCCCCTTTATCCGGCGGTCATGATGGTGTGGGAGCGCGGTCATCGGCGCAAGCTGTGGCAGATCGCAAGGCGCGGATAAACCCGGAGGTTTTACGGTAGCGGGACGATCGCGCCCCGGAGCGGACGAACCGCGGGTTCCTGTTGCCCGGCGCACTTATCGACAAGGCGAGGCGGGGCAAGGCAGCCTTCGGCCGCCTCATCGTTTTCTGAGTCATGACAAATGACACCATCAGCCGCGGTACCCTTCGCGAACTGCTGGATGCTCTGGAAGCGAGCATTCCCGGTTACTGGATCGACGGGCCCTATCCGCCGACATCCCGGGGCGGGGTGAGCAACTGGCAGGCCATGGCCTATCCGAAGGGCGCATCCGAAATGGCCGGCATGCTCGCGGCCAAGCGGCGGATCGACGAGCTGAAGGCGCGCAACCCCATCGTCGTCTGGTAAGCGGGCGCTCCGATCGAACCGTGAGAGGGCCGCGCCGGAACGAACGCGGCCCTCTCTTCAAGGCCGCTACATCCGCATCCCGATCGTGGCGAACAGCGTCCGCGCCTGCCCGGGAACGACGCGCAGGGCATTGCCGGCGGACTGGTCGTAATTGCGGTTGGTCAGGTTTCGCAGCGTCATGCGGGCATAAGCGCTGTGTCCGGAGGCGACTTCGAAGGCGTAGCCCGCGTTGAGGTCGAACGTCGTGTAGCCGTCCAGGAAGAAGGGCACGCTCGTCGATCCGTTCGGGGCCTGGGAAAGCCCGCCATAGCGCCGGGCGACGCGATAGGCGCCGCCGCCGAGCGAAAGCCCGTCCAGCGCGCCGCCGGGCCGGTAGGACAGCGCCAGGCTGCCGGTATGCCGCGCCACGTTCACGACATTGTCCTGGAACGTGCTCTGCGGGTCCTGGGCGTCCGTATAGGCATAGGACAGGATCACGCTCAGGCGGCGCGTGATCTCACCGGCGAGATCGAATTCCACCCCGCGCGAGGTGACTTTGTCGCGGGCTTCGGTGATCGTATTGCCGTCGCCGATATCCACCGTTTCCAGGACGTTGTTCTTCCGGATGTCGTAGACGGCCAGAGTGGTGGTGACGCCGGAAAACAGTTCGGCCTTCAGCCCCACTTCGTAGCTGCGGCTGCGCTCGGGCGGGAAGGGCCCGGAGGCCGGCTGGCTGCCCTCGGCGGGAACCGAGGGGTTCGGCGCGAAGGCGCGCGAATAGCTGGCGTAGACCGACATGTTCGGGCGAGGTTGAAAGACCAGTCCCAGCCGCGGCAGGAAAGTATCGGTCTTCGAACGGTCGCTGACGTTCGAGCCGCTTTGCGTGAAGTCCCGGAAGGTCTCGTAGCGGCCGCCCAGCACCAGCGTCCAGGCATCGTCCAGCATCACCAGGTCCTGAACGTAGAGACCGGCCGTCCTGTAGCGATCGACCGTTGCTGAATTGGGGGTGACAGTCAGCTCCGCAAGGTTCTGGTCCAGCAGGCCGTAGACTGGATCGTATATGTTGAAACCGCCCCGTCGCGGCGAATCCACCTGGAAGCCGCGCAGGCTTTCGTAAGTCTCGTAATCCGCGCCGAACAGCAGCTTGTGGCGCATGCCCAGCATCTGCACATCGCCGTGCAGGTTGAGCGAGAGATAGTCACGGTTGTCGTGAAGGTCGCGGTTGCCGTCGAGACTGCGGATGAGTTCGCCGGTCGCTTCGCCGTCGGCGCCGACCACCAGGCTGCGCGGTCGCACCTGAAGGTCGGAACCCGAAGTGCGCTGGATGGCGTACTTCGCCTCCATTCGCCAGCCCGGCGCGAAAACGTAGCCAAGCAGGACGTTCCCCGAATGAAGCCTCTGCTTCAGCGTGGTGAACGCTTCTCCGAAGTACCGCGTGGCGGGCGTGTCGAGCCGCTTGCCGTTGTAGTATACGCGGCCGCGGTCGAAGGGCTGGGTGCTGTCGGTATATTCGTAAGTGGCCAGGAGGCTGAAGCCATGGCCGCTCCACGAGAGGCTGGGGGCCACGAACGTGCGTTCGATGTCATGTCCGTGCGGGCGCCAGTAGTCGCTGTCCTCGCGCTCGCCGATCAGGCGGAATGCGAAGCCGCCGCCAAGCGGGCCGGTAACGTCGGCCATCTGCCGGCTCTGTCCGCGCGTGCTGGCATTGGCACTGATGTTGTAATGGAAACTGTCGAGCGGTTTCTTGGTCACCACGTTCACCAGGCCGCCGGGCTCGAAACGGCCGTAAAGCAGCGAAGCCGGGCCCTTGAGCACTTCCACCCGCTCGGTCGAGGCATTGAGCGCACGCACCTGCACGCTCAGGTAGCCGTCTCGCAGGACCGAGCCCTGGCCGCTCTCGAAGCCGCGGATCATGAAATTGTCGCCGGTGTTGCCGAACGAATTCGCCTCGGTGATGCCGCTGACGTTGCGCAGCACGTCGGTCAGCGTTTCGGCCGATTGCTCCAGGATCACGGCGTTGGAGATCGCCGTGATCGATTGCGGCGTCTTCAGTACGGGCACGTCGATCTTCATGCCGGTGCTTGCGGTGGAAATGCCGTAGATTCCTTCGGACCGTCCATTCACGACGATCGGGTCGTTTTCTTCGGCAGCCCATGCCGCAGTGGAAAGGACCGGCGCCGCCAGCGCCAGTGACTTCAGAATTGCTAACCTGGAAATGTCGCGCCCCTGTCAAAATGCTGCAGCGCAATAGACTATTTTGCATATGCGAATCAATCGCATTATCAACATTTTCGTTCGGAGACGGATCCCACGGACGCGGATGCAGCGCGTCCGGCTGGTTCAGTCTGTCACAACGTGGCGGCGGCGCGGGCGGCCTGGCTGTAGTCTCCCGAGAGCATGCGCAGCGCTTCGGCCATCTGCGAGAGCGTCTCCTCGCTGAGGGAGGACTTCACGTCGCCGACCAGCACTTTCTCGCGGATTGCGCGATAGGCGTCGCAGAATGCGATGCCGGCAGGGGTCGCTTCGATGACCTTTTCCTTGCCGACCTTGCGCGTCTCCACCAGTCCGGCGCGGGAGAGCTTGCGCACGGCGTAGTTCACCAGATGCGCATCTTCGACATGAAGCACCAGCATGAGGTCCATGAACCGCTTCGGGCGGTCGCGGTGGCGGACCGAGTGGAGCACCAGCACTTCCAGCGGCGCGAGCTGCTGGCCGGCCGCAGCGGCGCAGCGCACGATCCATTTCTGGTAGGCATTGGCTGCCAGCGTCAGGCTGAATTCCAGCTCGGAAAGGGCGGGAGACGCGCCATCTGCCAGATGGGCGGAGGAAATGATCGGACCCGGTTCGATGGCGCTCATGCGGTTTTATGAAATCCCGGCGGAGCGCTTGTCAATGATGCCGGGCCTGCCTGCACCCAGCTTGACAGGCGGGGCCAAGACCCCTCATTGATAATTTATCGATAAAATATCGGAGTGTGCGATGTCGTCGGGTTGGCAGTTCTGGATAGACCGTGGCGGCACGTTCACCGATATCGTCGGCCGCAGGCCGGACGGCACTTTCGTTTCCACCAAGTTGCTCAGCGAAAACCCGCAGCGTTACCGCGACGCCGCCACTGCCGGCATTCGCAGCCTGCTGGGGCTGGAGGCGGACGAGCCTCTCCCCCACGGGCTGGTGGCCGAGGTGAAGATGGGCACCACCGTCGCCACCAATGCCCTGCTGGAACGTCAGGGGGCATCGCTGCTCCTGGTCCTCGACCAAGGGTTCGGCGACTTGCTGGAGATCGGCGACCAGAGCCGTCCCGACCTGTTCGCGCTGGATATCCGGCGACCTTCGCAGCTCTATACGGCTGTCGAGGAAGTGGGTGGGCGCTGCGACGTACATGGCCAGACGATCTCGGAACTGGACGAGGACGCGGCGGCGCGGATGTTCGCCCGCCACCGGGCCGAGGGGATATCGGCCTGCGCCATCGCGCTGGCGCATGGCTGGAAATACCCCGCGGCCGAGCAGCGGCTGGCGGAACTGGCCAGGGAGGCCGGCTTCACGCAAGTCTCCACCAGCCACGGCACCAGCGCGCTGCTGGGCCTGGTGCCGCGCGCGTCGACGGCCGTGGTCGATGCCTATCTCTCGCCCGTATTGAGCGATTACGTGGGCCGCGTGGTGGACCGGCTGGGCGATGTGCCGCTCTATTTCATGCAGTCCAATGGCGGCCTCACCGAGCATGACAAGTTCCACGGCAAGGACGCGATCCTGTCCGGCCCGGCAGGAGGCGTGATCGGCGCGGCCCGGACCGCGCAGGCGGCAGGCTTCGATCGCATCATCGGCTTCGACATGGGCGGCACGTCCACCGACGTGGCGCTTTATGCCGGGGCGCTGGAGCGGGTGGTCGACGCCGAAGTGGCGGGTGCCAAAGTCCGCGTGCCGATGATCGCGATCAATACGGTGGCGGCGGGGGGCGGATCGATCCTGCACTTCGACGGCGCGCGCTACCGCGTCGGGCCGGACAGCGCCGGGGCCGATCCGGGGCCGGCCTGTTATCGGCGTGGCGGCCCGCTGACGGTAACCGATGCCAATGTCATGCTGGGCCGGATCGCGCCCGCGTTCTTCCCGGCGATCTTCGGGCCGGAAGGAACCCTGCCGCTGGACCGCGAGGTGGTGGAACAGGGCTTTGCCGCGCTCGCACAGGAGGTCGCGGCGGCGACGGGGCGGGCTTCCGACCCCCGCGAAGTGGCAGAGAGCTTCGTGCGCGTGGCCGTGGCCGCCATGGCGCGCGCCATCAAGGAAGTCTCCACCGAGCGCGGGCACGACCTTGCCGATTTCACCTTGCAGTGCTTCGGCGGCGCTGGCGGCCAGCATGCCTGCATGGTCGCGCAGGAACTGGGCATCTCCACGGTCTTCATCCATCCCTTCGCGGGCGTCCTGTCGGCCTATGGCATGGGCCTGGCCGACCGCAGCGAAGTGCGCCGCGTGGCCGTGGAGCGCCCGCTCGATGGCGCTGCGGCCGCCGCGGCAAGCGCGGATGCGCGGCAGATCGCGGCGGAGCTGGCCCGCTCGATCGTGCAGTCCGGCGATGAAGCGCTGCTGCGGACCGAGGCCCGCGTGCATTTGCGCTACGAAGGCACGGATACCGGCATTGCCGTTGCGCTGGACGATGACGCCGCCATGACCCTGGCCTTCGATGCGGCGCATGTCGCGCGTTTCGGGTTCTCCACGCCGGGTCGCGGGCTGGTGATCGACAGTATCGAGGTGGAAGTGATCCTGCCGGGCGAACCGGCGGCGATGCCGCAACTGGCGCGGCGGCCGGAAGGCGCGCTGCCGCCGGTGCTCACGCGCATGCCGCTCTGGGCGAACGGCGCGGAGGCGCTGGCCGACGTTCATGACCGCGCGGCTTTGCTGGCGGGGGACCGCATCGTCGGCCCGGCGCTCGTTCGCGAGCCGCTGGCCACCACGGTGGTCGAACCCGGCTGGACGGCAACGACCGACGACTGGGGCAACCTCGTCCTGCGGCAGGAAGGCGCATCGGCAGACCGCAAACGCCGCGACGATGGCGGCGTGGCCGATCCGATGATGCTCGAACTGTTCAACAACATGTTCATGGCGGTTGCCGAGCAGATGGGCGCGGTGCTGCGGCACACCTCCACCAGCGTCAATATCAAGGAGCGGCTCGATTTCTCCTGCGCGCTCTTCGACGCGGGCGGCCAGCTGATCGCCAATGCCCCGCATGTGCCGGTCCATCTCGGCGCGATGGGTGAGAGCGTGCGTGCGGTGCTGGCCGCGCGGGGCGACAGTCTCCAGCCCGGGGACATGGTCGCGCTCAACGATCCCTACCGCGGCGGCACTCACTTGCCCGATGTCACCCTGGTGGCGCCGGTCTTCGACGAGGCGGGCGAGCATATCCGCTTCTTCGTGGCCAACCGCGGCCATCATGCCGACATCGGGGGCATCGCGCCGGGTTCCACGCCTGCGGATTCGACCAGCCTGGAGGAGGAAGGCGTCGTCATCGACGATTTCCTCCTGCTCGAAGGGGGTGCATTCCGCGAGGCGGCCCTGCGCGAACTGCTGTCCTCTGCCCGCTATCCGGCGCGCAATCCCGACATGAACGTCGCCGATCTCAAGGCCCAGGTAGCGGCCAACGAGACCGGCATCCGCGAGATCCTGGGCCTGATGGGCCGCTATGGCTGGCCGACGGTCTCGACATATGTCGGCCACATGATGGCCAATGCCGAAGAGAGCCTGCGCCGGGTGATCGACCGCATCGGCGACGGTGTATTCGATTACCGCATGGACGACGGCGCCCGCCTGCGGGTGAGCGTGACGGTGGACCGCGCGCGCCGCAGCGCCACGATCGACTTCACCGGCACCGATGCACAGCGGCCGGGCAACTTCAACGCCCCGCCTGCCGTCACGCGCGCTTCGGTGCTCTATGCTTTCCGCTGCCTCGTCGATGCCGACCTGCCGCTCAACGAAGGGTGCCTCGTGCCGCTCGACATCGTCGTGCCGGAGGGAACCTTCCTCTCGCCCCATCCCGGCGCGGCGGTGGTGGCCGGCAATACCGAGGTGAGCCAGGCGGTCTGCAATGCCCTGCTCGGCGCGCTCGGCGCCACGGCCAGCGCGCAGGCGACGATGAACAACTTCCTGTTCGGCAACGAGCGGGTGCAGTACTACGAGACGATATGCGGAGGCGCCGGGGCCAGTCCGCGCGCGCACGGGGCTTCCGCCGTTCACACCCACATGACCAACACGCGCATCACCGACCCCGAAGTGCTGGAAATGCGCTACCCGGTGCGGCTCGAAACGTTCGCGATCCGCAAGGGATCGGGCGGAGAGGGACGGCATCGCGGCGGTGACGGCGTGGTGCGCAGGATCATGGCGCTGGAGTCGCTGACCGCCACCATCGTTTCGTCGCGGCGCAGCGAAGGGCCGTTCGGTCTCGACGGCGGCGCGGCGGGGCAGCCGGGCCGGCAATGGGTGGAGCGCCGGGACGGATCGCGGAGCGATCTGGCCGGCACGGCGGAAACGCCGCTGGCACCCGGCGACGCCATCGTCATAGAAACGCCGGGCGGCGGCGGCTTCGGGGCGCCGGCCGATTCCGACGCCGCGGTCTGAACCGCTTCGAGGGGAAAGCATGACATGCTGGTTCTGTTAGCCGTCGTCGTCCTGGTCGCCGGGCTCGTCGTCCGGGTCAATCCGCTGGCCGTGGTGCTGGCTTCGGCCGCTACGGCGGGGCTGGCGGCGGGCCTGCCGTTCCTCGACCTGCTCGCCCGGTTCGGCGCCGCCTTCAATGCCAACAAGTTCGTCACGGCGGTCTTCCTGGTGATCCCCACCATCGGGCTGCTGGAACGCCACGGGCTGCAGGAGCGCGCGAAACAGCTCATGCGCGGTTTGCGCGGCATCACGCTGGGCCGCCTGCTGCTGGCTTACCTGCTCGCCCGCCAGCTGACTTCCGCCGTGGGCCTGACGCAACTTGGCGGACAAGTGACGATGGTGCGCCCCATGCTGGCGCCGATGGCGGAAGCGGCGGCCGAGAAGGACGGATCCGGGCACGACAGCGACCGCGCGAAAGCGCTCGCGGCGGCGACGGACAATATCGGCCTGTTCTTCGGGGAGGACATCTTCCTCGCGATCGGCTCCATCCTGCTGATGAAAGGCGTGATGGAAGGCTATGGCATGAAGGCCGAGCCCTTCGCGCTTTCGATGTGGGCCGTGCCGACGGCGATCGCGGCCTTGCTGATCCATGGCACGCGGGTGATGCTGCTGGATCGCCGGAAGCGCCCAGGTGCGGATGCTGCTGCCGCGGCTGCCGAGAATTCATCGACGGATTCAGCAGCGTGATCGGCCTCGAACTCGTCTATGCGCTGGCGGGCGCGATGTTCCTTGGCTTCGCGCTGGTCACGGCGTGGCACCGCCGGGACCGCAAGGGCCGCGCCACGGCGCTTCTCTGGGGGCTGATCGCGCTGAGCTTCCTGCTGGGCGACTATATCGGCGACATGGCTAACGGCCTGCTCGCCATCGTCATCGTCGTCGTCGCGGCTTCGGGACGTACCGGAGCCGCGCCGCCCGAGAGTGACGGCACCGCGAGCGCAACCGCGCTGGAAGCCTCTGCCCGGCGCTATGGCAACCGCCTGTTCCTGCCCGCCCTGGCCATCCCGGCCATAGCGCTGGGAGGAACGGTGCTGTTCAAGTCGGTGCCCGGGATCGTCAAGGCTTCCGACGCCACGCTGGTCTCGCTGGCGCTGGGGGCGGTGGTCTCGACCGTGATCTGCATGGTCTGGTTCCGGACGAAGGCGCAGGCGCCGCTGCGCGAAGGCGTGCGGCTGGCCGATGGGCTGGGCTGGGCGATCCTGATGCCTCAGCTCCTCGCCAGCCTTGGCATCATCTACGCCGCGGCGGGAATGGGTTCGGCGGTAGGGCACCTGCTGGACTATGTCGACACCGGCGGCAGCCTGCTGGCGCAAGTGGCGCTCTATTGCACGGGCATGGCGCTGCTCACCGTGCTGATGGGCAATGCCCTGGCCGCGTTTCCGGTCATGTTCGCGGCGATGGGCGCGCCTCTGCTGGTCAACGTGCAGCACGGCGACCCGGCAGCCGTGGCCGCAATCGGCATGCTGGCCGGGTTCTGCGGCACGCTGCTCACGCCTATGGCGGCGAATTTCAACCTGGTGCCGGCGGCCCTGCTGAACTTGCGCGACACTTACGGCGTCATTCGCGCGCAGGCGCCCACCGCCCTGGCCATGCTGGTGGCCAATATATTCCTTCTCTACTTCCTGGGGTTCTCGCGATGACCACGATCCTGACGGCGGAACACGCCTCGCGCTTTGCGCAGCTCACCCTTGGCCACCTCGGCCGCGAATATCCCAACAAGCTCGACCATGTGCTCGCCGGGCCGGAGGACGCGCAGACGCCTTCCGCGATGCATCCCGTGTTCTACGGCAGTTTCGACTGGCACAGCTGCGTCCATGGCTGGTGGCAGGTGATGCGGCTGCTGCGCCAGTTCCCCCAGATCCCGGAAGCGCCGGCCATTCGCGCGCATGCGGATGCGATGCTGGTGCCCGGGAAGATTGCCGGCGAGATCGCCTATCTGGCCCGCCCCCTGTCGCAGGGCTTCGAGCGGCCTTACGGTTGGGGATGGCTGCTGGCGCTCCATCACGAACTCTCGTTGCATGAGGATGGCGCCTGGGCGGAGGCTCTGGCGCCGCTGGCGGATATCTTCGCGCAGCGTTTCGCGGACTACCTGCCGAAGCTCACTTACCCGATCCGCCACGGCATCCACAGCAATTCGGCCTTCGCGCTTGTCCTGGCCCACGAATGGGCGGCATCGCGGCGCGCCGACCTTGCCGGTCTGATCGAGAGCCGGCTGCAGGACTGGTTTGCGGAGGACCGCGCGGCCCAGGCCTGGGAGCCGTCGGGCGACGAGTTCCTCTCGCCGACACTGACCGAGGCCCTGGCCATGAGCCGCGTCCTGCCCCCGGCCGCCTTCGCGCTCTGGTTCGATGCTTTCCTCCCGGACATTGCCGAGGGGCAGCCCCGGACTCTCACGGTTCCGGCTTTCGTTTCGGACCGCACCGACGGCAAGATCGCGCATCTCGACGGGCTGAACCTCAGCCGGGCCTGGTGCTGGCGGCAGATCGCGGCGCGGCTGCCGGAAGGCCATTTCGTCCGCCGCGAAGGCGCCGCGATAGCCGAACGGCATCTGCAGGCCGCGCTGCCTCATGTCGCGGGCGACTATATGGGCGAGCACTGGCTGGCGACGTTTGCCCTGCTGGCAATCGGCAGCCCGGGGCTCTAGCGCCGGGCGATCGGCAAGCGGGCCCGCGCCGGCTCTGGTGCGCGGGCTCGACGGCCACTGCCGGGACCGCTAGTCTGCCGGGCGATGCTGCATGTCGTCCACCATCCCGCATATGTGGTCCCGACAAGGGCGGCCGGGACATTTCTTCACGACAAGTATGCGCTGGTGATGCACGCGCTTCGCGCCAGCCATGCGCCCATGACCGAGCACCTGCCGGAAGAGATGCCCCGCCGCTGGCTCGAAGCCGTCCATGACCCGGACTATGTCGAGGAAGTTCTCAGCTGCACCGTTCCGGCCGCCAAGGTGCGCAGGATCGGGTTTGCGGTGGACGCGGGCATTTCCCGGAGATCGCAGCTTTCCGTCGGCGGCACCTGGCTCGCGGCGAAGCTCGCCTTGCGGCACGGCTATGCGGCCAACAGCGCGGGCGGCAGTCATCACGCGCTGGCGGATACCGGGGCGGGCTACTGCGTGTTCAACGATCTGGCCGTGGCCGCGAACCGGCTGATCGAGGAGGGCGATGCCGCCCGTATCCTGATCCTGGACCTCGACGTGCACCAGGGAGACGGCACCGCGGCGCTGACTGCCGGTCGCGGCGACATATTCACCTTGTCCCTCCATGCGGAGAAGAATTTCCCCACCCGCAAGGCGCGCTCCTCCCTGGATATCGCGCTGCCCGACGGGATGGGCGATGCCGACTACATGGACATCCTCGGCCGCACGCTGCCGGGTGTGCTCGATGAATTCATGCCGGACCTGATCCTCATGCAGGCCGGTGTCGACGCTCATGGCGAGGATCGACTGGGCCGACTGGCGCTGTCCGATGACGGCCTGCTCGCGCGGGACCGGATGGTCGCGCGCGAAGCGCGGCGGCGGGGCCTCCCCTTGGCGAGCACTCTGGGCGGCGGCTACGGCGCGGACCGCGCCGCCGTGGCGGGCAGGCACGCCCGCACCGTTCTGGCCTTGGGCGCGGGCCTGCACAATGCGGCAGGCGAGGCGGCCGGTCATGGTGCCTGAGATATCGCGGCTTCGGGAACAGGCCGATTTTTCGAAGCGGGGCCTGCGGGAGGTTGCACGGGCGATCCCGCCATGCAACCAAGCGTCTCTGTCACTTTTGAAGGACTTGCATGATGCCGACGATGCAGGACAAGCGCCACGATTTTCTCTGGCTGGTCCAGCTCTGGATGCAGCGGGAAAGAGACGTCGCCGGCTGGACCGCGGCTTGCGGTGACGCGGTGGCGGCGAGCTACCGCATCCCCGCCGACATGACGGCGCGGGACGCCGCTCACGATTTCATGGCCTTCAACAGCGAAGCCTTTCGCGGCGAGGCGGAGAACAAGTGCCCAGACTGGATGAACGCACTCCAGGATCCGCATTACGAATGATCCCCTCGCACCGGACGGACTGCGGCGCACCGGCCATTCGGAAACGGGGCGGGCGTGTCATCGAAAATGGTATCGCGGCCTGACGATGCGGCCGCATTTTCCCGAAAGACGCTGGATGAAGTATTCTTTGGCCGCCCTGCCGCTTGCCTCGCTCCTGGCCGCGTCTGCCGCGTTTGCCGCACCTGCGGCCAGCGCGCCGGACGTGCCTGCGGGCGATGCCGAAAACCCCGCGCTGTTCCAGCCCGAAGCGGTGCAGTCCACGGGCGCGGTTTCGATCGCGGGTTCACGCGTGGCCTACCACGCCGTGGCGGGCACGCTGGTCGTTCATGCCAAGGGATGGGAAGACACCGACGCCCTCGATGCCCGTTCGTCCGAAGACGAGGACGACAAGAAGGGCGGCAAGGCCGAAGCCTCGATGTTCTACACCGCCTATTTCAAGGACGGCGTGCGAACGCCCGGACGCCCGATCACTTTCCTTTTCAACGGCGGTCCCGGATCGTCGAGCGTCTGGCTCCACATGGGCGCCTTCGGTCCGGTGCGGGTGGAAACCGCCGACAGCGCCCATACCGGGCCGGCGCCGTACAATACCGTCAATAATGACGCGAGCCTGCTCGACGCCAGCGACCTCGTGTTCATCGATGCACCCGGCACCGGCTTCAGCCGCATCGCGGGGAAGGACAAGGTCAAGGCCTTTTACGGCGTGGACCAGGACATCGACGCCTTTTCGCAATTCGTGGAGCAATTCCTCTCGAAATACGGTCGCTGGAATTCGCCCAAGTACCTGTTCGGCGAAAGCTACGGCACGATGCGGGCGGCCGGCATGACCCTGGCGCTGCAGGCGCGTTCGATCGACCTGAACGGCGTGATCCTGCTGTCGGACATCCTGAACTGGGACCTGATGCCCGACGATCCGCAGTCCAATCCCTCGGTCGATCTGCCCTATATCGTCGCCTTGCCGACTTACGCGGCGACGGCATGGTATCATCGCAAGCTGGCTGACCGGCCGGACGATCTCAAGGCGTTTCTGGCGCAAGTGGAGGCCTTCGCCACCGGGGAATATGCCCAGGCGCTGATGAAGGGCAATGCGCTGACCGACGCCGAGCGGCGGCAAATCGCGGAACGACTGGCGGCCTATACGGGCCTATCGGCCGACTATCTCCTGAAGACCAATCTCAGGATCGAATATGGCGCTTTCCAGAAAGAACTGCTGTCGGACCAGGGACTGACAACCGGCACTCTGGACACGCGCTTCGCCGGGGCGACGCTCGATCCGCTCAGCAAGGTGGCGGACTACGACCCGCAGAGCGCGGCACTCGAAGGCGCCTACGTTGCCGCCTTCAACCAATATGCGCGCGGCACCCTGCATTACGCGGCGGGCGAGGGCGGCGAGAAGCAGTTCAAGCCCGGCATCGGCATCTATGGCAGCTGGGACTATCGGCACAAGCCGCCCGCCGCCGGGAAGCCGTTGATCGCGCTGCCCAATGTGCTGCCGGACCTGGCCATCGCGATGAAGCAGAATCCGACGATGAAGGTCATGGTCAACGGTGGCTATTACGACGTTTCGACGCCTTATTTCGAAGGCGTGTTCGAGATGCGGCACTTGCCGGTGCCTCCCGCCCTGCAGGCGAATATCGAGTATCGGTATTACGAGTCTGGCCACATGGTCTACGCGCACCTGCCGTCACTTCACGCCCTTCACGACAACGTGGCCGCCTTCATCCGCAAGACGTCAAGCGGCAGCGGAACGGGTCGCTGACGGAACTGTAGCAAGCGCCGAATCTCGTATGAAAAATAAACGAGGTCCTGGCCGCTAAGCGCCCGACATTCCCGCATCGCGCGAGGCATTGCCGATGAGGGCGAGCATCTTGAGCCGCGCGTCTTCGGGGTCCCCGCGCAGGATGGCGTCGAACACGGCATCGTGATCGGGCATGGGATCGCGCGATTCCTTGCGTTCGTCGCGGGCGAAGCGAGTGGTCCAGGCGACCACGGCGGTCACCGAAGTGGCCAGATTGATGAGCGCCTCGTTGCGGGTGGCCATCAGGATCAGGTTGTGAAAGCTCTGGTCTGCCGCACGGCCTTCCGAGGTTTGTAGCCCGAAACGGCGCATTTCCTCTAGCGCGTGACCCATGCGCGAGATGTCCTGTCCGTCGCGGCGCATGGCCGCGAACTGGGCTGCGGCGGGTTCGACCACGGTGCGCAGTTCGAAGATGTCCCGCAGGAATTCCGGCGTCGGCCCGGCCTCGAACATCCAGGCCAGAACATCGAGGTCTAGGATGTTCCAGCGCAGACGCTCGTTGATGCGGGTGCCGCTCTTGGTGCGGCTATAGACCAGGCCCTTGGCGGAAAGAACACGCACGGCTTCCCGGTAGGCGGTGCGCGAAACGCCCTGTTCCGCGCTGTAGCGCTCTTCCCCCGGAAGCATTTCGCCGGGCTGGTAGCGGCCTCCGACGATCGCGATCGCCAGGTCGTGTGCGATCCGATCATGGATCGCCCGTGTCGGCTGCGTCGCGTGCCGCGACAGGGGATGGTCGTCTTCAACGCTCATCCACCCCTCGTCTGCGGTCCTCGCGCTGACGTCAAGCCCGGAGCGACGTTGTCGCGCACATCTAGTATGAGAAAAAAATACCAATTTTCGGTTTGAGGCGGCGATATGCCGGAATCAGGCTTGTCATGCCGAGAATGATCGGCAATCTAGTATGAGAAATAAAAGACAGACTCGGAGGGGATATCATGAAAACTGGATTTGGTCTGGGCAGCGCATCCGCGATCGCCATCCTTTTCACGCTATCAGGCACCGCCCACGCCGCTCAGGACGCCGCACAGGTTTCCGGGCCAGACTCTGCGCAGGATGCCGCTCAGGCCGTGGCAGCCGAGCGCGGGGGCGAGGCGCCGGACCCGGGCGTTTCCAGCCAGGACATCATCGTCACCGGCATGCGGGCCAGCCTCTCTTCCGCGCAGAACATCAAGCGCAACGCCCAGCAACTGGTGGACTCGGTCGTGGCCGAGGACATCGGCAAGCTGCCGGACAACAATGTCGTGGAAGCGCTCCAGCGTGTGCCCGGCGTCCAGGTCGCTCCGCGCGCCCGCGGGGAATCCGCCACCGTGCTGATCCGCGGGCTGCCCGACGTGGTGACGCTCATCAACGGGCGCAACATCTTCACCACCACCGGCCGCTCGCTCTCGCTTGCAGACGTTCCGGCGGATCTGGTGGCCGGCGTCGACGTCTACAAGTCCCGTTCCGCGGAGCAGCTCGAAGGCGGCATCGCCGGTCTCATCGACGTGCGGACCAGGCGGCCGTTCGACTTCAAGGGTTTCCAGCTCGCGCTGGCCGGCCGTGAGGTCTACAGCGAGCAGGCCGACAAGATCGACCCTTATGCCAGCGCATTGCTGACCGATCGCTGGTCCACCGGCATCGGCGAGATCGGCGCGCTGGTGAGCGTTTCATTCCACCAGACCCGCTACCGCGACGAGACGATCTTCGGCGGCGGCTATTTCGGCTACAATCTCGATAACAGCCGCGCGCCTTACACGCCCGGCGTACCGCTCGACCCGCGCGGTACGGGCGCCGCCGACCCCCGGGTGTTCCGCACCGATGTCATCGGCGCCTTCGACCGGATCGGCACGCGCAAGCGGCCCGCCGTGAACGTCGCGCTGCAATGGGCGCCGGACGACCGGCTGACCGTCCATGCCGACGGCCTGTTCTACGGCTACCGCGAAAAGGGCAACGGCAACCAGAACTTCACCTCGATGAACGGCACGCTGCTCTCGCCGCTCCAGTTCGTGGACGACACCAAGCTGGTGCAGTCGCTGAGCATCGCCGGCGGGCGCGTGGCGCAGTTCGGGCAAGCCTACCAGAACACCGCGGACCGCTACCAGGGCGCGCTCGGGGCGGATTGGAAGAGCGGCGACTGGGAGGCATCGAGCGAGTTTTCCTATACGCGCTCCAAGGCCACCGACATCGCCAACAACCTCGATGTCGATTTCATCGCCGCGCGCACGGATGCGGTGTTCAACAATGGTTCGGGAACGCCGACTTTCGTGCTCCCCGCCGACGATATCGCCGATCCGTCACGCTATTATCTCTCACGCCTCTCGACGACGCGCACCGTGGGTGACGGCAAGGAACTGGCGTGGCGCGCGGACGTCTCCTACCGCTCGCCATTCCTGATCTTTTCCGGGATCGACGCCGGCGCCCGCATCAGCAAACGGGATGCGAGGTCGGACTCCTTCGTGCAGACCGTCAACTGCTCCGCCACCGGCGCGGTCAAGTGCTACTCCATCAAGGCGGACGATCTGCCCGGCTTGATGACGCTGACTCCCGGCGGGTTCTACAAGGGCACGCGGCCCTATGCGCGGCAATGGGCGACGCCTTCCACCAGCTACCTGCTCGATCGGATCGGCGACTTGCGCCAGACCTTCGGCTTGGCCGCCGCCGATCCGGCTTTCCAGGATACGCAGCACTTCGACATCACCGAGAAGAACTATGCCGGCTATCTGCAGGCCAATATCGAGGCGGGGCGGCTGGACGGTCAGATCGGCTTGCGGGTTATCCGAACCGACATCACGTCGAACGCCTTCCTGGTCCTGCGCGGGGCGACCTCGCCCGTCACGATCCGTAACGAGAGCACCGACGTCCTGCCCAGCCTGGCGCTGCGCTACAAGCTGAAGGACAATCTGTTCCTGCGCTTCGCCGCCAGCAAGACGATCACCCGGCCCAGCTTCGCCCAGCTCAACCCAGCAGTGACGCTGACGCCGCCCGTCCCGGGACAGCAGCCTTTCGGACGCGGCAGCAGCGGCAATGCCGACCTGAAGCCGATCCGCTCGGACAATTACGACTTGTCGCTGGAATGGTACATCGATCGGTCCAGCTCGATCACCGCCACCCTGTTCCGCCGCGACGTGACGGGCTTCATCCAGTCCGTCACCAGCAATTTCGATATCGACTACCTCGGGGCCGACAACGGCGTCTACCAGATCACCCGGCCGGAAAACTCGGGTTCGGGCAAGATCCAGGGGATCGAGGGCGGTGTGACCCTGTTCCCCAAGGGGCTGCCCACCTGGCTCGACGGCATCGGCGTGAGCGCGAACGGCACGTATATCGACGGCAAGAACAAGGCGCTTTCTCCCTTGCCGGGCGTCACCGGTTACATGGACATCCCGTTCCAGAACGTCTCCAAGTATTCCGCCAGCGCGACTCTGATCTATGAGAAGGGCGGTTTCTCGGGCCGGGCATCCTATGTCTGGCGCGACAAGTACAACGCCGGACTGCACTTCACCGGCATCAATCCGAATTTCATCACCAATGGACAGATCAGCAACCTTGACCTGTCATTCTCCTATGAGATCAATCCGGACTTCACGGTCGTGCTGGACGCGACCAATGTGTTGAAGAACCTTTACAAGACCTCTTTCAACGACCCGGCGCTCTTCCCGCGCGATACGGTCCTTTACACCCGCACCATCGCGCTCGGTTTCCGGGCCAAGATGTGAGGACTTTGGCAATGCTCCCATTCAAGAGGATGACCCGATGACGATATCCAGGGCGATCGCTGCAATGGCCGCGTTCATGACGCTTCCCCTGCCGGTCCATGCGCAGACGGCGGCCGGCAAGGCCGGGACGGCGCTGACCGATACCGCTAGGGACGTGACCGTCACCGTCGATACCGCCCGGGCCGAGGGCAAGCTGCCCCCCGTGTGGCGGTTCTTCGGTGCCGACGAGCCGAACTATGCGACGATGAAGGACGGCCGCAAGCTGCTGGTCGAACTGGGCAAACTGAAGTCCGGCCAGGTCTACTTCCGCGCTCATAACCTGCTGAGTTCGGGCGATGGCACGCCGGCGTTCAAGTGGGGCAGCACCAATGCCTACAGCGAAGGCAAGGACGGCAAGCCGGTCTACGACTGGACGGTGGTGGACGGGATCATCGACGCCTATCTGGCGCGCGGCGTGCGGCCCTATCTCCAGATCGGCTTCATGCCGGAGGCGCTTTCCAGCGCGCCCAAGGGCACGCCTTACCAGCATAGCTGGCGCCCAGGCTTCGACTACAAACTGATCGCCACCGGCTGGACCTATCCGCCGAAGGATTACGAGAAGTGGGCGGAACTGGTGCGCCAGTGGACGCTCCACAATATCGAGCGCTATGGCAAGGCGGAGGTGGAAAGCTGGTACTTCGAAGTCTGGAACGAGCCCAATTCCAACTTCTACTGGTCGGCAAGTCCCGAGGAATTCTACAAGCTGCACGACTACGCCGTTGCAGCGATCCGCAAGGCCCTGCCGAGCGCGCGCGTGGGTGGGCCGGATGTGGCGGGGCCCGGCGGCACGTTCATGGACGGTTTCCTCAAGCACGTATCCTCGGGGAAGAACTATGCGACCGGCGAGACGGGCACGCCCACCGATTTTCTTTCGTTTCATGCCAAGGGCAAGCCCTCCTTCGTGGACGGGCATGTCCGCATGGGCATAGCCACGCATCTGCGCGAGACCGATGGCGGTTTCACCAAAGTGCTGTCGATCCCTGCGCTGGCGGGCAAGCCGGTGGTGATCGGCGAAAGCGATCCGGAGGGCTGCGCGGCCTGCCCCGGCCCGCAGAACGACTATCGCAACGGCACGATGTATTCCAGCTACACGGCGGCCAGCTTCGCGCGGATCTGGGAACTGGCGCAGAAGCGCAAGGTCAACCTGGAAGGCGTGTTGTCCTGGTCCTTCGAGTTCGAAGACCAGCCCTGGTTCGCCGGCTATCGCCAGCTTTCCACGAATGGCGTCGACCTGCCGGTGCTCAACGTATTCCGCATGTTCGCCCAGCTTGGCGAGACGAAGCTGGCGACGGTCAACGCCGCGCAGATCCCGCTCGAAGCGGTGATGGCGCAAGGCGTGCAAGGCAATGCCGACATCGGCTCCATCGCCACGCGGACGGCCGAGGGCAAAGTGGCGCTGCTGCTCTGGCACTATCACGACGATGACGTCGCCGGGCCCGACGCGCAGGTGACCGTCAACTTCAAGGGCCTCAAGGTCGCGCCTGCCGGGGCGAGCCTGTGGCGGGTGGACCGCGACCACGCCAATGCCTTCGCGGCTTGGCAGAAGATGGGATCGCCCCAGTCTCCCGACCAGAACCAATATGCCCAGCTGGAAGCCGCGTCGCGCATGCAGGCGGAGCGGATCGCCGTGAGCGCAAGCGGCAAGGATGCCCGTGTCTCGCTGCGCCTGCCGCGTCAGGGTGTCGCCCTGGTCATGCTCGACGCTCAGTGAGGATGGCGGACGTGGAAGCCGTGGCCGGGACAAGGACAGGGACAGGGGCAGGGACAGGGACAGGGACAGGGACAAGGCCTGAGACAGGTTCAGGTCCGATACGGGGACGCTGGGCGATTGCGGCCATGATCGCCGTCGCCATCGCCATCAGCTATCTCGACCGCCAGACCCTGCCCTGGGCGATCAAGTATATCGAAGCCGATATCCCGATCGGCAACCAGACCAAGGCCTTCCTCGATTCCGCCTTCCTGGCCACCTATGGCCTCATGTACCTGGGTGGTGGCTGGCTGCTCGACCGCGTGGGAACGCGTGCCGGCTTTCTGGCGATCATGGTGTTCTGGTCCCTGGCCTGCGCCAGCCACGGGTTTGCGGGCGGGATCGCGGCACTGGTCGTCAGCCGCCTGCTGCTGGGCATGGGGGAGGGCGGGGGCTTCCCCGCCGCCACCCGCGCCATCGCCGAATGGTTCGCGCCCCGCCACCGCGCGGCGGCCATGGGACTGGTCAATGCCGGCACGGCGGTCGGCGCGGTCATCGCACCGCCGCTGATCGCAGGCGTGCTGGCCTATGGCCACTGGTTCGGCCTGGCGAGCTGGCGCTGGGTGTTCTTTCTCACCGGCGGCCTCGGCCTGGCCTGGGCGGTCTGGTGGTTCCTGACCTATCGCACGCCGTCCGAGAGCGCGAACGCGGAAGTGACGAGCGGCCCCGCGCCGACGCTGGCCGGGCTGGTCGCCCGCCGCGAGGTGCGCGGCGTCGTCTGCGCCAAGTTCCTCAGCGACGGCGCGTGGTACTTCTACTTGTTCTGGCTGCCCAAGTACCTGTTCGAGGCGCATGGCTTCGACCTCAAGCAGGCCGCCACCATCGGTTGGATTCCCTATGCCGCCTCGGGCGTGGGCAGCCTCTGCGGCGGCTGGCTGTCGAGCCGCCTGCTTTCGACGGGTCATTCGGTCAACGCCGCCCGCAAGATCGCGCTCGGCGCCAGCGCCGCCTGCATGCCCTGGGTCATGTTTGTGCCGGCCACCGCTTCGGTCGCCGCCGTGATCGCGATCTTCAGCCTCGCCTTCTTCGGCCAGCAGAGTTGGTCCACCCTGGTCATGACCCTGCCGACCGACCTGGTTCCACGCCGCGCGCTGGGGCGGCTGGCCGGGCTGGTCGGCCTGGGCGGCGCTTTCGGCGGCATCGTCATGGGGCAGGCGGCAGGCTTGGCGCTCGACATGGGGCTGGGCTACCCGCCCGTGCTGACCGTGGCCGCCATGCTCCACCTGATCGCCTTCGCGCTGATCTGCCTCACCATTCCCCGCATCTCGCAACTTGATTTTTCAGGAAAGGTCCTGCCTTGAAGATCACCGAAGTCCGCACCCGCGTCGTCCAGTGGCAGGGCGATACCGTGCCGCTGCCACCGCATTTCTGCACCAATCCCATGGACCTCGTGTCCCCCATGCTGTCGCCCGAGACCATGGGCACCTTCACGTTCCATGGCTGGCTGATCGTGGAGATATTCACCGACCAGGGGCTTGTCGGGATCGGCAATGCCGCGCTGGCGCCGCTCGTCACCAAGCAGATGATCGACCAGTACCTCGCGCCCCTGCTGATCGGGCAGGATCCGTGGGACAGCGAGTTTCTCTGGCAGCACATGTACCGCAAGACGATGGCCTTCGGGCGCAAGGGCGTGGCGCTGGTGGCCATTTCCGCGCTCGATATCGCGATCTGGGATCTCATGGGCAAGTCTGCGAAACAGCCGGTATTCCGATTGCTGGGCGGGCGCACCAAGGCGAAGATCCCGGTCTACGCCAGCCGTCTCTATTCGGTCCCGCTGGACGAACTCGCCCAGGAAGCCGCCCGCTACAAGGCGCAAGGCTACAAGGCGATGAAGCTGCGCTTCGGCTGGGGGCCCATCGACGGCGCAGAGGGCATGGCCCGCAACGTCGAACTGCTCCGCACCGTGCGCGAGACCGTGGGGGACGGGATCGACATCATGGCCGATGCCTACATGGGCTGGAGCCTCGACTATGCGAAGCGCATGATGCGGCTGATAGAGCCGTTCAATTTGCGCTGGCTGGAAGAGGCGATCATCCCCGACGACATCAACGGCTATCACGAGCTGCGGCGCTTCGGCACTACCCCCATCGCGGCGGGCGAGCACGAGTTCACCAGCTTCGGCTTCCGCCAGATGATCGAGGCCAGGGCGCTCGACTACTTCCAGTTCGACACCAACCGGGTGGGCGGCATCACCGCCGCGCGCAAGATCCAGGCGCTGGCGGAAGCCTATTCCATCCCGGTCGTCCCCCATGCCGGGCAGATGCACAATTACCATGTGGTGATGGCCAGCCTCAATTCTCCGATTGCGGAGTACTTCCCGATGGTGGACGTAGAAGTCGGCAACGAGCTCTTCTGGTACATCTTCAAGGGTGAGCCGCAGGCGGTGGACGGGTACATCGACCTGGACGACAATCTTCCGGGGCTCGGCCTCGAAATCGACGAGGATGCCCTCTCGCGCTTCAAGGTGATCGGATGACGAGGATGAAAGTGGCCGTGCTCGGCCTGGGTATCATGGGCTCCGGCATGGCGCGGCAATTGCTGGCAGCGGGCTTCGAGGTCGCCGTGTGGAACCGCAGCGCGGACAAGGCGCAGCCGCTGGCGGATGAGGGCGCGCGGATTGCCGCCTCTCCGGCGGATGCCGGAAACGGGGCTGCGATCGTCATCGCCATGCTGGCCGACGATGCAGTGTCCCGCGCGGTCTGGACCGGCGAAGACGGCGCTCTGGCGGCCATGCACGAAGGGGCGATCGCCCTGGATTCCAGCACGCTCACCGGCGGTTGGGTGACCGAACTGGCGGCGCTGGCCGAGGCGCGCGGCGTGCGGTTCCTGGAAGCACCGGTGACCGGCAGCCGCGATCAGGCGGCGCAAGGCGCGCTGCGCTTTCTTGTCGGCGGGGCAGCGGACGTCCTCGAAGCCGCGCGTCCCGTGCTGGACGCGATGGGAAGCGCGACGGTCCATCTCGGCCCGGTCGGCAGCGGTGCCACGGTGAAGCTCGCCAACAACTTCCTCTGCGGCGTCCAGGCGGCCAGCCTGGCCGAAGCCCTGGCGCTGTTCGAAAAGCGCGGACTCAACGTGGAGCAGGCCGTTTCGGTCCTCACCGAAGGCGCCCCGGCCAGTCCGCTGCTCAAGGCCGTCTCGCGCCGCATGCTCGACCGGGCCTACGATCCGCACTTCTTCGTGCCGCTGATGGCCAAGGACCTGAGCTACGCCGGTCAGGCCCTTGCCGAGGCCGGAGTTCCGTCCGCCATTGCGGAGGCGGCGCGGAAGCGGTTCCTCGATGCGGCGGCGGCCGGACATGGGGAGCAGGACATCGCCTCGATCATCGAACCGCTGCGGTAATCCCGCGGGCCCTTGCGGGAGGCGGCGATTGCGGTGCCGGAAGCATGACGCCGTCCAATCCCGGTTGCAGCATCCTGTTTGGCGAGGTAGAACATGACGAGAACTTTCAAACGGGAATCGTCATGCTCAACACCGAGGAAAAACGCGCCCGCTTTCGCGCACTGCACCAGGATGGCTTCTTCATTCTCCCCAATGCCTGGGATGCCGGCAGCGCGAAACGGCTTGAAGCCCAGGGTTTCCAGGCCATCGCCTCCACCAGTGCCGGTGCGGCCTGGGCGCTGGGCAAGGATGATGGCCAGCTGAGCTGCGACGAAGCGGTCGCGCATCTCGAAATGCTGGTTGCGGCAACCGGCCTGCCGGTGAATGCGGATTTCGAGAACGGGTTCGCGGACGCGCCAGAGGCGGTCGCCGCCAATGCCGTGCGCGCCGCGGCCACCGGCATTGCCGCCCTGTCGATCGAGGATTGGTCGGGTAGCGCGATCTACGACCGAAGCCTTGGGGCCGAACGTATCGCGGCCGTGCGCGAAGCGCTCGATCCAGATGTCCTGCTGGTGGGGCGAAGCGAATTCTTCCGCGCGCCGGAAACGCCGGCCGCCGAATGGATCGCGCGTGCGGTCGCCTATAGCGAGGCCGGCGCGGATGTCCTTTTCGTGCCTTTCATGCTCGATCATGGCGCCGTTGCCGAACTGATCGCGGCCGTCGCGCCCAAGCCGGTCAACGTGCTGGTCGCCAGTTTCGACACGATCCCGGATTACGCGCGACTGGGCGCCCGCCGCTGCAGCGTGGGCGCGGCGCTTGCCGGTACGGTCTGGAAGGCCTTCGACGAGGCTGCGGCCGCGTTGAAGGGCTTCGAAGCCTGATCCGCGCCCTCGCGGCGATCTGCCGCGAGGGCGCGATTCTTTCTGCCGGCCGGTGAGAGCATTTCCGGTTCGACCGGCCGCAGAACCATGCAATGCCATTCGCGCCAGGCCGACGCAGCGTCTATTCTCGGTCCATGTAGCAAAACTTACATTATAGTCGCTTAGTCGCGGGCCGTCCTCTTCTCGCTGCCGAGCCATTCGCCGTGACCGCGCCTCAAGTTCGCCCGATTGATCGTTGGTTCGTCGACGAAGTCCTGCCGCATGAGCGGGCCTATCTCGCTTATGCGCGCCGCACCGTTCGCAACGACGAGGAGGCGGGCGATATCGTGCAGGACGTCTACGCCAAGCTGTTCACGCTCGATGGGTGGAGCGCCATTGCCAATCCGCCGGGCTATGTGATGCGCATGATCCACAACCAGGCGATCGAGCGTATCCGCCAGGCCCGGGTCGTGACCATGCAGCCGCTGCCCGAACTGTCGCTGCACGAAGTTGCCGACGATACGCCCGACAGTTTCCGCACCGTCGCCGCGCGGATGCAGATGGCGCATGTCCAGAAAGCTATCGCGACCCTGCCGGAGCGTTGCCGGATCGCGCTGGTGCGCCGCCGCTTTGCAGAGGAAACCCCGCGAGAGATCGCCAGCGATCTCGGCATCAGCGTCTCCACTTTCGAGAAACGCCTGGCGCGCGCGGTCGAACTTCTGACCCACGCCTTGACCCCGCAGGACCGCACTTGCGAGGCGCCATCGGAAGACGTGCGGGAGAAGATGCTTCTCTGATTTGCGCCAGCTTGATAGACAAGGGTCTCAGGACCGACACTTAGCCGATCGCAACCCACTGCAGACGCCGTGATACATGACGAATTCGAAAGATCCTCTGGGTCAGGATGCCCTTCTTGCGGAAGCCTCGCGCTGGTTCGCGGCGCTGGACGCGGGAACCGCGCGTCCGGAAGAGTTCGAGGCGTGGCGCACCGGCAGTCCTGCCCACGCCGTGGCCTATGCGCGGATCGTCGCGAAATGGGAGGGCATCGCCGGGGCTCCGGTCGCCCCGGCCGTGCCTTGGCGCGTCAGTCGGCGGCAGTGGCTCAAGGTTGCCGCCGTGGGCGTGCCGATGGCCGTGCTCGGCTCCGGCTTCCTGGCCGAGCGCGCTTATGCCTGGGATTCGGCGAAGACCGGGATTGGCGAGACGAAGCGCGTGGCCTTGCCCGACGGCAGTGTCGCCTACCTCAATACTGACAGTGCACTGTCCTGGCGGTTCGGCCGCCACGAGCGGACACTCCGGCTGGACCGCGGCGAGATGGCGCTGGACTTGCGGCACGGCGGCGCGGCGACCTTGCGCGCCAACGACGCTTCGCTGCCGCTGGCGCCGGGCCTGTTCGACGTCAGGATCGAGGACGGCCATGCGGAACTGACGCTGGTCGACGGCGCGGCGCTGCATCTGCCGCAGACCGCGAGCGGCCTGACCTTGCGCCGCAACGATTCGGTCATCCTGGTCGAGGACGGCTCGCCGCGCCTGGAAACGCGCAGCACGGAGCAGGTGGCCTCGCTGATGGCATGGCGGATGGGCGAGATCGTTTTCCTCGACGAATCCGTGGCGGAGGCGGCGAGCGAGTTCAACCGGCATCTCACGCGCAAGATCACGGTGGGCGATTCCGAACTGGCGCGTGAAAAGATCGGCGGTCGCTTCGATCTCGACCGGCCGGACCAGTTTCTTCAGGCCGTGTCCCTGAGCCTGAACGCGCGTGTCGTGACCAATGCGGCGGGTTACGAACTGATCCGCTGAATTTTTTTGCTTCGACTTGGAGGCAAACCTTTTCAATCCCGTCATCCCCGCGAATGGCGCAGACGTTGCGCCATATCGGGGGTAAGATTTTCATGTCCGTCCGTAGGTTCAATTCGCTTGTCGCCGCCATGGTCGCCTCGACCGCGATGCTTGCCGTTCCGGCGCAGGCTGCCACGATCTATTTCGACGTTCCGTCGCAGTCGCTGGGCCAGGCGCTGATCGCATTCTCGAAGCAGGCCAAAGTCAAGATCGTCTATCCGGCGGCGAAGATCCGCGGGCTGACGGCGGCTTCGGTGCGCGGCACGATGACCCGGCAGGAAGCGCTGAGCCAGCTGATCGCCGGTTCGGGCCTGCGCGTGGTGGGCGATGACGGTCAGGTGGTGGCGCTGGCGCAGGCCACGGAGGGAAACGGTCCCGTTGCTGCGGCGAGTGAACCGGCCCCGGAGCCCGACATCGTCGTGACCGGCTATCGCCAGTCGATCGAGGAAAGTCTGGAGCAGAAGCGCCAGGCCAATGCCTTCGTCGAAGTCATCAATGCGGAAGACATCGGCAAGTTTCCCGACAAGAACGTCGCCGATGCGCTGCAGCGCATGCCCGGTGTGGTCATCACCCGCGACGGCGGCGAAGGTTCCCGCGTCAGCATTCGCGGGTTGCAGCCCGGTCTTACGCAGACCTTGCTGAACGGCAACTTCCTGGCCGGCGCCGACAGCGGCGATCCCCAGCGCTCGTTCAACTATGTGATGCTGCCTGCCAACTTCATCGCCAGCACCGAAGTCTACAAGTCTTCCGAGGCACGACTGGAAGAAGGCGGCATCGGTGGCACGATCATCCTGAACACCCGCCGTCCCTTCGACGTGCCTGCCGGTTCGGGCTTCATCTCCGCCGAAGGCACGTATTCGGACAATAGCGACAAGTTCGAGCCGCAGATCGGCGCGCAGTTCTCGTGGAAGAACGAGGACGAGACGATCGGTTTCCTGGTCGGCGGCGTCTACCAGAAGCGCACCAACCGCGAGATGCGCTCCACTGCGGGCACCTGGCGCTGGTGGAGCGATCGCGGCGCCGATGGCCAGGTCCTCGAACGCGCGACCGACGTGAACGGCAATCCGATCGCCAACGATGCGGCGGTCTCCTACTGGACCGGCGGCGGCCAGAGCACGATCGACGGCGATCACTACACCGGATACTGGGCGCCGCAGTCCGTGCGCGCCGAAGTCTTCGACCAGGATCGTGAGCGCTTCGGCATCCAGGCGACTGCGCAGTTCCGTCCGACCGAAAACCTGACGATTACTGCGAACTACTTCCGTTTCGAATATAGCAGCGACTATGTGATGAACCAGCTGACCATTCCCGAGTGGGGATACGGCAAGTTCTTCAGCGACGCCGTGTTCGACCAGAGCGGCACGGTGATGAAGTCCGCCGCCTTCTCGGTCGACGGCGCGCCCTGCCTTGCCGCGACGCCGATGTGCACGATGGAGACGCCGCGCCTCACGGGGTATTATTCCAAGGAGAAGCAGCACTCGCAGACGTTCGAAGGCGAGGCGCATTACAAGCGCGATCGTTTCGACGCCGTGCTGAAGGTGGGCAAGACCGCGTCCCGCGGCGGCCCGACGATGCGATTCCAGGTCGCGGCCAAGCCGCGCATCACCGTGACGGGGCAGGAGCAGAACGGCAACTTCCTCAGCGCCTGGGATCTCAGCAGCAAGGGCGTGGCGATGGAGTTCTCGCCCGAACTGCAGCAGAACCTGATGAACGGCGTGGCCCAGATCGACATCGGCGGCACCAATTCCAGCTTCACCAACAGCGCGATCGACCAGCCTTACGTCCAGCTGGACCTCACCCGCTCGTTCGATGGCAGCTTCCTGCGCTCGATCCAGCTGGGCGGAAAATGGCGCCGCCTGAAGGTCCACCGCGAGACCGGGCGCAACGAATGGTACGCCGATGCGGAGAACAAGATCCGCTACCAGAACACGCCGGCCGGCGCCGTCGCGCAGCCGGAATACTTCTACGATACGCCGATGGGCAACATCAACGGCGGGTTCAGCGCCAACCTCTATCCCGGCGTCGATTTCAAGCGCTATCTCGACATCATCAATGAGCGCTATGGCCCCTCGGTGCGCGAGCCGGAGCCGAACAACGTCTACAATCTCAGCGAGGAAGCGCTGGGCGGCTATGCCCAGGCGAACTTCGGCAGCGGCGGCCTTCGCGGCAACCTGGGCCTGCGCGTCGTCAAGACCATCCAGCGCGACGAGACCTCGGACCGCCTCCAGTACCTCGTCGACTACTGCGTCGACGGACCGGGCGGCCCGTTCGATCCCAATCGCCCTCTGGGCGCGGACGGCAATTGCCAGGTCCTGCCGCTCGCCAGTCGCGAGATCATCGAGAACATCCGCCTGCACGAACGCAAGAGCTACACCGATGTCCTGCCCAGCCTGAACCTGTCCTATGACATCACCCCCACGCTGCTGCTGCGCGGCGCGGTGGCCAAGGTCGTGTCTCGGCCCTCGATCTCGGACCTCGCCGGGGCGCGTTCGCTGACCTACAAGTCGGAAGCCTATGCCTTCGACCGCGACCAATTCGGCGAATTCGCCGGCTGGTCGGGCAGCGGCGGCAATTCCCAGCTCAAGGCGTTCAAGGCCTGGCAGTATGACATCGGCCTGGAATGGTACTTCCGCCCCGGATCGGTCGTCGGCGCCACGGCTTTCCGCAAGGACGTGTCGAACTTCATCGTTCCGCTGGTGATGGACGTGACCCGCGACGTGGCCGGCGAGCAAGTGCTGATCGAATCGTACTCCACGGTCGCCAACGGATCGAGCGCCGTCTCGCAGGGCGTCGAAGTCTATGCGCAGCACACGCTGCCCTTCGGCCTCGGCGCGCAAGTGAACTTCACCTACAATGACACCTCGACCGCCGACGTGACGCTCGACGGAGAGAAAGTCGGCACTTCGCCGCTGGTGGGCAGCGCCAAGACGCAGTTCAACGCCTCGGTCTTCTACGAGACCCGCCGCATGTTGCTGCGCGCCTCGTACAACCGCCGCGGAACTGTGGTGGGCGGCCTGTCCTCGGGCCTCAACACTTATACCGCGCCTTACGAGCAGGTGGACCTCAACGCCTCCTACGAGATCCGGGACGGCCTGATGCTCACTGCTTCGATCATCAACCTCACCAAGTCGCACGAGTGGCAGTACCTGGGCAGCGACACCAAGGACCGCCTGACCAGCTCGGTCTACTCGGGTCGCCGCGCCTACGTCGGTATCTCATACAACTTCTGACATTCCGGCCGGCCCGGCGCTGCAGGCGCCGGGCCGGCCCTTTGCCTTTCTTGCGGAAACCTTCTCCCATGCGCAGACTTGCCTTTGCCGCCCTCTCCTTGCTTGCGACCGTGCATGCTCCCGCCGCTCTTGCCTGGGGCGGGCGGGGCCACGCGGTGATCGACCAGGCCGCGCTCGATACGCTGCCGGACGACGGCCCGGTGTTCCTGCGCCGATATGCCGAATATATCGGCGAAGAGGCGGGGGCGCCGGATACCTGGCGGTCTTCCTCGGAGCCGTTCTCCAAGATCGACGAGGACCCCAACCACACCTGGTTCGTCGAGCGGCTCCGCTTCCTCGATCCGGTGCCGCGCTCCCGCTATGCTTTCGTGCTGGCGCTCCACCGCGAACATGAGCGGGTGGTCAAGACCGACCCCAAGGCCGCCGAGCGCCTCAACGTGCGCTGGACGGGCACGATGCCTTATGCCGTGATGGAAGGCTACGGCCGCATCGTGGCCGGGATGCGGAGCCTGCGGTCCAAGCGTTCGAAGGGGGAACCGACCGCGCATATCGAGCAGACGCTGGCATTCTACACCGCCTGGATGTCCCACTATATCGCCGATGGCACCAACCCGCATCACGTCAGCATCCATTGCGAGGGCTGGTTCGGCGACAATCCCAGGAACTACAATCGCAGCGGCGGCATCCATGGCCATTTCGAGATCGGCTATGCGGATTCCATCGATCTGCAACCGGCCGATTTCGAAAAGCGCATCGGCGTGCCGCAGCGGCAGGAAGGCGATCTCTTCACCCACGTCCTCACGTTCCTGAACGAGAGCAACCGGGACGTGGAGACGATCTTCGCGCTCGACAAGCGCGGGGTGCTGGCAGACCCGGCGAGCCGCGAGGGCCGCGAATTCGTCTACAGGCGCAGCGCGGCAGGCGCCGCCATGCTGCGTGACCTGCTGACCCGCGCCTGGAAGGAAAGCGCCCGGCCGGGAGAAGGCGATCCGCGCCCGCAGGATCCCGCAGGTCCGCACTACGACCCGGAAACAGGATCGGCACCCGCGCCGCTCACCGCCCCTTGACCAGGAGAACCTCCATGCTTTCGGTCTCCCCTTTCATGAGCCTGGATCGCCGCACCCTGATGAAGGCCGGCGGCGGCCTGGCGCTTCTGGCGGGCGTGCCTGCCTCCGCCGCGGTACTGACCCGCCCGCTCGGCGCCGATCCTTTCACGCTGGGCGTGGCTTCGGGCGATCCCTGGCCGGACGGCTTCGTGATCTGGACCCGGCTGGCCCGGCGCCCGCTCGATGAGCACGGGGGGATGCCGCAGGCTGCCGTGCCGGTGGGCTGGGAAGTGGCCGAAGACGCGGGCTTCCGCCGGGTGGTGAAGAAGGGGCAGGCACTGGCGCGGCCCGAACTGGGGCATTCGGTTCACGTCGAACTGTTCGGCCTGCAGCCCCATCGCCACTACTGGTACCGCTTCACGGCACCCGGCAGCGATACCAGCCCAGTCGGCATGGCCCGCACGGCGCCCGCCGCGCAAGCCGCCGTCGATCGCCTGCGCATCGGCGTGGCGGGGTGCCAGCACTGGGAGGCGGGTTTCTTCGATGCCTGGGGCGCCCTGGCGCAGGAGCCGGACCTCGACCTCGTATTCCACTATGGCGACTACATCTACGAAGGCCGCGGCAACCCGAAGGCCGTTCGGCAGCATGCGGGCGACGAGATCTACAGCCTTGACGACTATCGTCGCCGCTACGCGCAGTACAAGGCCGACCCGCACCTCAAGGCGGCGCACCAGGCCTGCGCTTTCGCGGCCTCGTTCGACGATCACGAAGTGGACAACAACTGGGCGGGCGACTTCGATCAGGACGGCACACCGCCCGAAGTGTTCCTGCTGCGGCGCATGGCGGCCATGCAGGCCTGGTACGAGAATATGCCGGTGCGCCGCGCGATGTTCCCCGGGACGCAGGGCATCACGGCCTATCGCCGGCTCGACTACGGGCAATTGCTGCGCACCCATGTGCTGGATACGCGGACCTATCGCACCGACCAGTCCTGCGGCGATGTCGCGCGTTCGGATGCCTGTACGCCGGAGGCCCATGCCAGCCCGCAGATGCTGGGCCATGCGCAGGAAGCGTGGCTGGACGAGGGGCTTTCGCGGCCCTCGACATGGAACCTGCTGGCCCAGCAGGTCATCGTCATGCCGCTTGACGTGCGCGCGGCGGGGGCCGGCAAGCCCACGTTCGAGACGGATCTCTGGGATGGCTATCGTCCGGCCAGGGTGCGCCTCGTGGAAAGCATCCGCAAAAACGGGCTGACCAATGTCGTGATCGCCACGGGCGATCATCACAAGCACGCGGCCGGCATCGTGCCGGAACGCGACGAGGCGCCGGACGGCAAGGCCGTCGCCGTCGAGTTCCTGGCGACCTCGATCTCGTCCGGGGGCAACGGTCATGGCGAGGCCGGGCTGGCGCACGTTCTCGACAACAATCCCAACCTCGATCTCTACACCGATCGCAGGGGCTATCAGGTGTTCGATGTGACGCCGCGGCTTTGGACCACGCATGTGAAAGTGATGGACGACGTGGAGAAGCCGGACGGCACCGTGCGGACGCTGATGCGCTACGAAGTGGCGCCCGATGCTGCGGCGCTGCACCGGGCCTGACGGGCAACCTGTCTCCGGTCAGGCATGCAAGGGGTCAGGCCATGTGAAGGGTCAGGACCAGCGCCAGGCTCATCGCGCCCAGCACCAGCAGCGATAGGACCACGGCGGCCGTGACCCGGCTGCCGGCGGACGCCACCGTGCGGACATCGACGCCCAGTCCGAGCGCTGCCATCGACACGACGGTCAGGAAGGTCGCCGTAGTCTCGGCGGGCGCGATCAGGCGCTCCGGCACGAGGCCGAACGAGCGCAGCGCGATGAGGGCCAGGAACCCGGCGATGAACCAGGGCACAAGGTGATGAAGCGCCGGTCTCGCGCGGGCGGGGCGATCTCCGGCGGGGTCGCGAGGCCAGGTTCCTCCCGTTTCGTTGCAGAGACGCGGTGCGGCGAAGGAGAGCAGCAGGCACACCGGCCCGAGCATCAGTACCCGCACGAGCTTCACCAGCGTGCCCATCTGCACGGCCACCGAGCCCAGCGGCGCCGCAGCGGCGAGGACTTGCGGCACGGCATAGACGGTGAGCCCTGCGAGCGCGCCGTACTGCAAGCCGCCAAGGTGCAGGGCCGCTCCGAACAGCGGCAGCACGAGAACGACGACGACGCCCAGCACGGCGGTAAAGCCGATAGAGGCCGCCACGTCGTCACTTTCGGCGCCGATCACGGGGGCAACCGCGGCAATGGCCGAGTTTCCGCAGATCGAATTTCCGCAAGCGACGAGCAAGGCCATGCGCGCGGGCAGGTGAAGCAGGCGTCCGACCACGAAGCTTGCGGCAATGGCCAGCACCACTACCGCCGCGATGCCGAGCAGCAGGGCCGGTCCTGCCGCCAGGATCGTCGTGGCACTCACGGAAACGCCGAGCAGCACCACTGCCGCCTCCAGCAGGAACCGCGCGCTGAAGGCGATCCCCGCCTGCCAGCGCGGATCCGGCGTCCAGATGGAGCGCAAGGCCGTGCCGATCACGATCGCCAGCACGAGCGCCTCCAGCCAGGCTTCGCCCAGTAGCGCCTGCTCGGCGCGCTGGCAGAGGTAAGCCGCGCCGGTGACGGCCAGGCAAAGCGCAAGGCCGGGGATCAGGCGGATCGCTCGGGTGCGCAGGGTGGGTGTCACGGCTGTCTCCTTGGGTCGGGAAACAGATGCTCTGCGAAGACCGATCGTACCAATGGCGAGTTCTTGTCATTCCAATCTGTCGGAGAGATTGATCGCGCGCCTTGGATCGGCGGTCCTGCGAGCCTAAGGGTTGCGCGAGACGTATATGCTCGTCGGCGTTTTCCTCGGGACGATCGCTTCGGTCGATCGATTCAGGCCTGCTCGCGGATCAGATGATCCAGTCGGGCTGCGCTTCGTGGTCGCGGATGATGTCGAGCAAGGCATCGGCCGCCTTGCTGCGATAGCGCTCCTTCTGCCGCAGCCCGAAGAAAGGCCGCCGTGGCAGGTGAAACGGCAGGGCATGAAGGGAGCGGGCCGCCAGCGCGGTATCGACGACCAGCTTGGAGAGGACGCCGTAACCCGCGCCGGTCAGAAAGGCGGCGAGGACCGCTTCGTTCGACGGCAGCGTCAGCACCACGTCGAGCGCGCCGGGATCGAGACCGCGATCGCGGACCGCCGCTTCGAACGTCGAGCGGGTGCCCGAGCCTTCCTCGCGCATGACCCAGGGCGCTTTCGCAAGCCAGTCGTTAGTGACCGCCTCTACCGGCTCCCGGCCGACCATGACCATCTGGTCGGCGCCGACCGGCCAGCGTGCCAGCGCCGGATCGTCGACGGCGCCTTCGATGAAGCCCAGTTCGGCATCGCCCAGATGGACGGCGCGGGCGCTCGCCTCGGTATTGGCGATGGCGACCGACAGCGCGATCCGCGGATAGCGGCGCTTGAATGCGGCAAGGCGCGCGGGCAGCCAGTAGCCGGCGATGGTCTGGCTGGCGACGAGGCGCAGTGTCCCGCGCTTGAGGCCGCCATATTCTGCCAGGGCCAGTTCGGCGCTGGCGGCACGGGCGACGACGGCGCGGGCTTCGTCCAGGAACATCCGGCCGGCGTCGGTAAGCTCGATCCCGCGACCGACGCGGTTGAACAGCTTCACGTCGTGGCGGATTTCCAGCGCTGCAATCGCGCCGCTCGCGGCCGACTGGGTGACGTTGAGCGCCCTGGCCGCCCGAGTGACATGCTCCCGTTCGGCGACCGCGATGAAGATGCGCAGCTGTTCAAGCGTCATCCTGGCGATGTGCCCCGCGCCTTGGCCGTTGGCAAGGCGCGGGTGCAGGAAGGTGTTCGATATTCGGCGCGGCGGGGGATCGCTCCCCCGCCCGGTGTTCGCCAATGGCGATACTCAGTGATCAGGCGCTCGGTGATTATGGGCGCTCAATGATTGTGACGGGGCGTCTTTTCGGCGATGCGCCGGTACTTGACGGCCATCTCCATCACCGCGCCGTCGGCCATCTGTCCGGTCTTTTCGCGGAACAGTTCCTCCCACGGCGTATGGCTCTCGGGGATCGGCGGCGGCCCCTCGGCCTTGCGGGCGGCGATCTCGGCCTCGTCCACCAGGGCGTTGCAGGTGCCGGCGCGAATGTCGATGCGGATGGTGTCCCCGGTGCGCAGCCACGACAGCCCGCCCCCGGCGGCGCTCTCGGGCGAGCAGTTGAGGATCGAGGGACTGTCCGAAGTGCCCGACTGGCGGCCGTCGCCCAGGGTTGGCAGCCACTGCACGCCCAGCTTGATCAGGGCATCTGGCGGCTGCATGTTGACGACTTCTGCCGAGCCGGGCCAGCCCTGCGGACCGGCGCCGCGCATGACGAGAATGCAGTCCGCATCGATCTGCAGCGCGGGATCGTTGATGCGGTGGTGGTAGTCCTCGCCCCCTTCGAATACGATCGCCCGCGCCTCGAACGCGCCTTCCGAGCCGGGGCGGGAGAGGTAGCGGTCGTGGAATTCGGCGCTGATCACCGAAGTCTTCATGATGCCGAAGTCGAACAGGTTGCCCGAAAGTACCAGGAAGCCGGCCTTTTCGCGCAAGGGCGAGGCGAAGGGCCGGATGACCTCGCGGTCTCGCGCTTCGCGGCCCTGGAGATTGTCGGCCAGGGTTTCGCCGGTCACGGTCAGGCACTGGTCGGCGAGGACGCCGGCCTGCTGCAGTTCCCACATGATCGCGGGGACGCCGCCGGCACGGTGGAACCGTTCGCCCAGGAAACGTCCGGCGGGCTGCATGTCGAGGATCAGCGGCAGGTCGTAGCCATGTTCGGTCCAGTCGGCCGCGGTCAATTCGACGTCGGCATGGCGGGCCATCGCCATGATGTGCGGCTGCGCATTGCTCGATCCGCCGATGGCGCTGACCACGCGGATGGCGTTGAGGAAGCTGTCGCGCGTCAGGATCCGCGAGGGGCGCAAGTCCTCGTGCGCCATTTCGACGATGCGGCGCCCGGTTTCATAGGCGTATTGGCCGCGTTCGCGATAGGGCGCCGGGATGGCGGCGCAGCCCGGCAGCGAGAGGCCGAGCGCCTCGGCGACGGCGTTCATCGTCGAAGCCGTGCCCATGGTGTTGCAGTGCCCGGCCGAAGGTGCGCTGTCGCAGGCACGCTGGAGGAATTCCTCCTCGTCGATATCGCCCGCCGCCAGCTTGCGGCGGCTGCGCCAGATGACGGTGCCGGAACCGACGAGATCGCCTTCGTGCCACCCGTCCAGCATCGGCCCGCCGGACAGGACGATGGCGGGAATGTCCACCGTGGAAGCGGCCATGACTTGCGAAGGCGTGGTCTTGTCGCAGCCGGTGGTCAGGACCACGGCGTCGATCGGATAACCGTAGAGGATCTCCACCAGCCCCATGTAGGCCAGGTTGCGGTCAAGCGCGGCGGTCGGGCGGCGGCAGTTCTCGAATATGGGATGGACGGGGAACTCCATCGCGATCCCGCCCGCATCGCGAATGCCGTCGCGCACTCGCTTCGCGAGGTCCAGGTGGATGCGGTTGCAGGGCGACAGGTCGCTGCCCGATTGCGCAATGCCGATGATCGGGCGGCCGGAACGCAGTTCGGCGGGGGTGATGCCGTAGTTCATGAAGCGCTCGAGATAGAGAGCCACCATGTCCGACCGCGCAGGATCGGCGAACCAGTCCTGCGAGCGGAAACGGCGTTCGGGAATAGCGGTCATGGTCTTCATCCTCTCTCGGCACTGCCGCTGAACACCTAGCACATCCTGCCGGCCCCAATGCAAGGGCCCCGGCGACCGCGGGGCCAGAATGGACGATGACTTGCGGATGGCGGGCCTGCCGGGCCCGGTCGTTACGCGGCGGTCGAAGGCGGGGCCGCGCCGATGATGAGGCCGTCGCCGATCCATTTGCCCAGAAGGGCGGCGGCGCGGGCCATGCCGGGTTCCTCGCCCAGCGCCTCGGCCAGTGACGCGCAGAGCGCCGTGAAATCCTGCCCCGCGGCGCAGAGGGCGATGGCCTGCTCTTCTACGGCATCGATGGTGCGAAAGGTGGGGGCGAAGTCCTGCCGCCACACCAGCAGCGCGGCGGCTTCCGGCAAGAGCGCGGCTGCGGGCGGCGTTTCGCCGGCAGCCAGAGCCGACCAGATCGCGGCCGCATTCGTCGTGGCGGGAAGGATCTGCAGGCTGGGCGCGAAGCGGAGGACGGCGGTGTCCCAGTCTACCGCCGCGAGATCGGTCAGCGGCATCGGCGCGGCATCGGGCGCCGTGAACGCGCGGGACAGCGCCCATTCCAGCGCCGCCAGTTCGGACACTTCCGCATCACCGGGATAGAGGCGGGCCAGCGTCTCGGCAAAGCCGGCGGGATAGACGTCCAGCGTCCAGGCATGCGGGGGCACCGCGTCGATATGAGCGATGGAAGCAGCGAGAAACGCTTCGTCGCCCAGCCAGGCATGGGTGTGCCCCAGCGTTTCGGCCAGGCAGGTGACCAGCTGCGTGCGATAGTTGTTCTGATAGACCGACAGGCCGGGCCGGGCGGCCGGGCCGATGCGGCGCGCCGCATGTTCGGAAGCTTCGACCAGCCATCCGCGAAAATCGCCCTGAAGTGCCGCGAGGTTCATGCCGCCGCCTTTCGCCGGGCCGCCGTGCCGATGCGGCGCGCCGTATTCAGTTCGGCCAGCAGTTCTTCCAGCGGGGGGATGGCGTCGTCCCGCTCGATCATCGTCGCCACCGGGCCGAGGCGGCTCATGGCATGTTCGTAAAGGGTCCAGACCGAAGTCGGGACGGGGCTGTCATGCGTGTCGATCAGCATGTCCTCGCCCTGGCTGTGCCCCGCGAGATGGACCTGGCGCACCCGCGCGCCAGGGATGCCGTCCAGATAGACGACCGGATCGAAGCCGTGGTTCACGGCGCTGACGTGGATATTGTTGACGTCCAGCAGCAGGTGGCAGCCGGTGCGCTGGCACATGGCATCGATGAAGGCCCATTCGCTCATCGTCGATCCGTCGAAGGCGACGTAGCTGGAGGGGTTCTCCACCAGCATCGCGCGGCCCAGCACATCCTGCGCCAGGCCGATGTTCGCGCAGACCACGTCGAGCGCTTCGGCGGTATAGGGCAGGGGGAGCAGGTCGTGGGAATTGAAGCCTTCGAAACGCGACCAGCTGAGGTGGTCGGACACGAACAGCGGCTCGATCTCGTCGACGAGTGCCTTCAGCCTTTCGAGATAGGCGCGGTCGAGGCCGTCGGCCGAGCCGATCGACATCGAAACGCCGTGCAGCGCCACCGGGTGGCGTTCCCGCACGCGCCGCAGGATGTCGCGCGGGCGGCCGCCATCGACCATGAAGTTTTCCGAGATCACTTCCACGAAATCGACGTCGATCGCGGTTTCGAGAAAGTTGCGGTAATGCTCCCTGCGAAGGCCGAGGCCATAGCCGGAGAAAGTCGGGACGGGTGCGTTCATGGTCATGCTCGCGGCAGGTGGGCGGGGGGAAGGCGGGCCCGGGCGGAAGCGAAACCGCCCGGGCCCTCCTGCACTTTACTTGGCCTCGGTGGTGCGGCCGCCGGCAGCGGCGCAGGCCTTGGCGGTCATTTCCTTGAAGCCGTGGCCCTTGCACACGTTCATGCCCTTGCAGTCGTTCTGGGCGGTCTTGCAGTCCGAAGTGCCCTTGCAGCTGTTGACGCCGTAGCAGTGGATGGCTTCGGCCTTCGCGTCCTGGGCGCTCGCGGGCACGGCGTTGGCAGCGGCGCCGAGAGCGAGCAGGGCGGCCGTGGCGGCGAAAGTGATGCTGGTGGACTTGGCGTTCATGGATCGATCTCCCGATGGGTAGTGCCGGTTTGGCCCTTCCAGTTCGGCGCGGAGCGGGCCGAGGTTACAGCGCCGGCAATTTCTTTTTACCAGCGCAGCACGCGAGGCCCCAGCAGGGCCCCGGCGCCCGCCGCCAGCGCGATGCCCAGCGTATACCACGTCAGCACGAAGATCGCCGAGACTTCCGGGCAGTGCAGGCAATAGAGGGTCGCCGCGCAGGACCCTGCGGCAAGCCCCGCTGCCGCCCCCGCCGCACGCAGCCGCGTGGGCGCCAGTCGGCGGAACGACCAGAGCAGGCCGACGAAGATCGGCGCGGCCAGCATGAGCACCAGCGAAGAACAGACCTTCCAGCTATGCCCCAGCCACATCGCCAGCCATTCCGCCTGCGGGACATGGGCCATCTCTACCACGCCGATAACGGCGAGCAGGCAGACCGGTACGGGCAGCAGCCATAGCCAGCGCGATGCGGACCTGCCCGGCCGCGCCAGTCGGGCGACCAGGATCAGCGCGCAGACCGCCAGCGAGAGCGTGTAGAGCCACTTCACCCAGAACGAATAGCCGCGCATCGCCAGACCCAGATCGGGCCGGATGCCCAGGCCGATGGCGATCAGGATGGCGGTGGCCGCGCCGCCCATGAGCAGGCCCAGCGCGATCCGCCGTGCTACCGCGTGGCGGCGCACCGGCTTCACGTCGGCCGAGAGCGTGTCGATGAGAGTCTCGACGTTCATCGCCGCTCTCCCGCGATACGGGCGGCCAGCGCCTTGAGACCCCGGTGGACCGAGACTTTCACGTCCGACGCGCCAAGGCCCGCGCGGTCGGCGGTTTCGGTGATGCTGAGACCGTCGATCCGGGTGGCGCGGATGGACTCCGCCTGCTTGGGCGGCAGGTCCGCAAGCAGGCGGTCCAGGTCCATGCGGGCATTGCTGGCATCCTCGAAACCTTCGGCAACCAGGATTTCCTCCAATCCCTCGATCGGGCAATTGCGGCGGCGGAGCCGGAAGTGGTCGATCATCTTGTAGCGCGCGACCGCAAAGAGCCATGGGGTGAACAGGCGGTCACGGTCGTAAGTGGCGCGCCGGGTATGCACGGCGATCAGCGTTTCCTGCACGAGGTCCTCGATATCGTCTTCGCCGCCCTGCATGCGGCGGCGATAGAAAGCGCGGAGCAGGGGGACAAGCGCACGCAGCAACGCGGCATGAGACGGCGCGTGACCATTCAGCCCGCCGATCATCATCGCCCTCAGTTCGTCTTCGCTTGCCTGCATCGATGCTCCTCACCCCCATTCGGGAAAGTGGCGGCAATGGTTACAGGCCAGTCTAGAATAAATTTCGGCGCCGCGCACTGTAACCTTCGTCGGCATCGGTCCGAACTGGCTTTCATGAAGCGGCCGAATGACCGGCCTGCACGAAAGGTGACTTCCGCCATGAACAAGACCCCCGCCGCGCTCGCCGCCGCCCTTGCCCTGTCCGTCGCCGGCCATGCCGCCGCGGCGCCCGCCGCCCCCATGGAAAAGTGCTACGGCGTCTCGCTCGCCGGAAAGAACGATTGCAAGGCCGGTGCGGGCACCAGCTGCGCCGGCACTTCGAAGACCGATTACCAGGGCAATGCCTGGAAGCTGGTGAAGGCCGGTTCGTGCGAGAAGATCAAGACGCCCAAGGGCCACGGCTCGTTGACGCCCAAGACCTGAGCCTTTCAGCGAACCCGTTCAGCCCGCATCCGGCCAGTGCTGTGATCGGCTCTGGCTCCGGATGCGGGCGCTCTTTCACGGAACACCGCGCCATGCCCAAGCTCCAAGCCTTTTCCGATCGCGCCGCCGCGCTGGCGGCCCGCCTCCTGCCCGAGGATCTGCTCCTGCTGATCGCCCGGCTGGGCATAGCGGCGGTCTTCTTCCAGTCCGGCCGCAGCAAGGTGGAGGGCATCCTTACCATCACCCCCGGCACCTTCGAGCTGTTCCGCAGCGAATATGCGCTGCCGCTCGTATCGCCCGAATTCGCGGCCAGAGCGGCGGCCTATTCCGAACATGTCTTCCCGATCCTGCTGGTGCTGGGGCTGTGCACCCGGCCGGCCGCAGCCGCCCTGCTGGGCATGACCGCCGTCATCGAGATATTCGTCTATCCCGATGCCTGGCCAACGCATCTCAGTTGGGCTGCGATCCTGCTGCCGCTCATCGCGCGCGGCGGCGGAGCATGGTCGCTCGATGCGCTGATTAGAAACATGCCGGGGGCGGGGCGGACGGTCAGTGCGCCGACATCGAGAAGGGCCTGACCCCGCGACCTGAGCCCCAGGCCTTGTCGGGCCGGGCCTGCATCACGAAGCGAAGCGTGCCGCCGCCGCGTATTTCGGCATCGGAGATCCATGCGCGGTCGAGCGGGCGTCCGTTCAGTTCCACTTTGCCGACATAGGGATTGGCGTCGGAGAAGGCGTCGGTCTCGATGGTGAAGGTCTTGCCGCCGGGCAGCGTGATGGCGGCATGGCGCACAAAGGGACGGCCGATCACATACTGGTTGGATCCGGGCGTCACCGGATAGAAGCCAAGCCCCGTGAAGACCAGCCAGGCCGACATCTGGCCCAGGTCGTCATTGCCGGACAGGCCATCCGGCGTGGGCTTGTACTGGCTCTCGACGATCTGCTTCAACCGCTCCTGCGTGCGCCACGGCGCGCCGGCATGGGCGTAGAGGTAGGCGACGTGATGGCTCGGCTCGTTGCCGTGGATATATTGACCGATCAGGCCGGAAATGTCCTCGGCATGGCTGTAGTCGAGTTTCGAATTGTCGAAGTCGAACATGGCGTCCAGCCGGGCGATGACCTTGCCGTCGCCGCCGAGCATGCGGAACAGCCCGGCCTGGTCCTGCGGCACGAACCAGCTATATTGCCAGGCGTTGCCCTCGGTATAGTCCGAACCGTAGTTGATCGCGGTGGGATCGAACGGCGTGCGGAAAGTGCCGTCGCTCTTGCGGGCGCGCAGCCAGCCGCTCTTCGCGTCGAAGGAATTGCGCCAGTATCCGGCGCGCTTTGCGAACCGCGCGGCCTGATCCTTGCGGCCCATGGCCTGCGCCATGCGGGCGATCGTCCAGTCGTCGTAAGCGTACTCGACCGTCTTCGATGCCGCCTCGGGTTCCTTGTCGATCGGCACGTAGCCGCGCTGGATATATTCGGCCAGGCCGCCGTAGGGCGCATAGTCGGCGCTGGCGACCATCGCGTCGAGCGCCCTGGCCGCATCGAACCCGCCGAGGCCCTTGAGATAGGCATCGGCGATCACCGGCGCGGCATGATAGCCGATCATTGTCCAGGTTTCGCGCCCGGCGAATTGCCACACCGGCAGGATGCCCCAGGGACTGTGCTCGCGGCTGGCGACCAGCGAATTGACGATGTCGGACGTGGTTCTTTCCGGCTGTACCAGGGTCAGCAGCGGGTGCTCGGCGCGGAAAGTGTCCCAAAGCGAAAAGGTCGAGCGGAACGTGAAATCGCGTGCGATGTGGACCTGATCGTCAGGGCCGCGATAGCGCCCGTCGGTGTCGCTCCATACGCTGGGTGCGAGCAGGCTGTGATAGAGCGCGGTATAGAGACTGGTCCGCATCTTCGGCGGTGCGTCCATGCTGAGCCGGGCCAGGGCTTCGCGCCACTGCCCCTCGGTGCGGCGGCGCACGGTCTCGAAATCGGCGCCCTCGGCATCGAGATTGGCGATGGCGCCTTGCTCGTCCACCCCGGACAGCGCGACGCGCACTTCCAGCGGCCGGTCCAGCGAGCCGAAGTCCAGCCGGGCCTCCAGCGCCTTGCCCAGCTTCTCGGCCACGCCGTCCGCGCTCCGGCCCGGCAGCGCCTGCGGTGCGCGGAAGCCCTTGTAGGGAACGTGCTCGTCACGGTCGATGAAGGCGTGGTCTTTCAACGGCGCGGAAAAGCGCATCGCAAAGAACAGCTTGCGGCCCGGCGCCCAGCCGCGCGTCTCGCGAAAGCCGGTGATCGTGCCGTCCTGGTGCACGTGCAGGCCCGACCACAGGATCTTGCCGGGATAATCGTAGAGGCTGCTGCGCAAGTCGATCACCAGGTGCGCGTCCGTGCCCTTGGGGAAAGCATAGCGATGGATGCCGACGCGGGTTCCGGCGGTCAGTTCCGCACGCACGCCGCTGTCGGCCAGGGTCACGGCATAGTAGCCCGCGCTGGCCACTTCGGTCCCGTGCGAGAAGCGCTGACGATAGCCGGAACCGGGCCGGTCGGCGCTGCCGGGGTCGAGCTTCACGGCGCTGGCCGGGCCGATGGCGGGCATCACCAGCAGGTCGCCCAGGTCCGAGTGCCCGGCTCCTGAAAAGTGCGTGTGGCTGAAGCCCTGGATCGTGCTGTCGTGATAGCTGTAGCCGGCGGCATGGGCGTAGCAGTCGCGTATCTGGCAGGTCGCGTCGGTATCGGGCGAGAGCTGCACCATGCCGAACGGCGCGCTGGCGCCCGGGAAGGTATGTCCTTCGGGGCCGGTGCCGATCATCGGGTCCACCCAGCGCAGCACGTCGTCGTCCGGCACCGCGGCCAGCGGTTGCACGAAAAGGGCGCTGGTCAGCAGGGCGACCGAAAGGAGAAGTTTCATCGCCGCATGATAAGCCGAGCCATGACGGCTGTTCAACCGCGCGGCGAACCTTCCGGGACGGCTCGCGAGACGGTTCTGCTCATCGGCGGCGGTTCAGCAGGCAGGCAACCGCGCCGGTGGCCGCGATCGGCCCCATCCAGTCCACCCACTGATCGAGCTTCGGCCATACCCGCAGGTCCATCGGCGCCCACCACGGCATATTCGCCCTCAGCCCATGTCCGTAGACTTCGATCCAGCGATACTCCGCCTGCGCCACCTCACGCCCCAGGAAATAGGCCGAGGCCGCCACGGCCCCGCTCCACCAGTTTCCGGTGAGAAGCCGAAACAGGCCCTGGATCGCCAGGGCCGCGAGAGTGTGTTCGAGAAGGCTCATCCGTGCCGTCTAGACCGATCGGACGGCCTGCGCATACCGTTCTTGAGCGAAACAGCCGAGGCCGCAGGATGCACATGGCGCCAGTCTGGATCTATCCATGATCTCCCGGCCTTGGCCTTTGGTGGAATGCCGGTATAGCTTTCGAACCGGCAGCGGCCCAAGCGATGTGCCGTCTTCTCCTGCCATGCCGCCGGCCAGAGTGATCCGCAGACGCGTTAACGAAAAGCGAAACAACTCATAAGGAGTTCGACTTATGCTCGTGCTGGCCTTTCTGATCGGGATCGTTGCGGGCCTGCGGTCGATGACCGCTCCGGCCGCGGCGGCTTTCGCGGCGCGTTTCGGCGGCCTGCATGTGGCCGATACGCCGCTCGCGTTCATGGGCTATGCTTTCACGCCCTGGATCCTCGGCGTCCTGGCCCTCGGCGAACTCGTCACCGACAAGCTTCCCTCAACGCCCAGCCGCAAGGTACCGGTGCAGTTCGGGGGCCGTATCCTGACCGGCGGGCTCTCCGGGGCGACCATCGGCGCCGGCAGCGGCAGTCTGATCGCCGGGCTTCTGCTGGGCGCGCTCGGTGCCCTCGTCGGCACGCTTGGCGGCGCGGCGGCGCGAGGGGCGCTGGCCAGGGCCTTCGGAAGCGACCGCCCGGCGGCCCTTCTGGAAGATGTCGTGGCAATCGCGGCGGCCGTCATGATCGTGAGCCAGGTATGACCGAGCATTTCGACGCCATCATCGTCGGCGCCGGTCAGGCCGGTCCCGCGCTGGCGGGGCGCTTGACGGCTGCCGGAATGACCGTCGCGCTCATCGAACGCCGCCATGTCGGGGGAACCTGCGTCAACACCGGCTGCAGACCCACCAAGACGATGGTGGCCAGCGCCTATGCCGCCCACCTCGCCCGCCGCGGTGCCGATTTCGGCGTGAGCAGCGGTCCGGTCTCGGTCGATATGGCCAAAGTGGCGGAGCGGGCACGCCGGATCATCCTCGATGCCCGTCACGGCAACGAGGATTGGCTTCAGGGCATGCCGGGGCTTGAGCTGGTTCGCGGCCATGCGGCCTTCCTCGGCCCGGGGCTCATGGCGGTGGGTGAGCGCCGTCTGTCGGCGCCCCGGATTTTCCTCAATGTCGGCGGCCGTCCGGCTATCCCCGATCTGCCGGGCGTCAAGGATGTCGCCTTCCTGACCAATGCCGATCTGATCGCGATCGACAGTCTGCCCCAGCATCTCGTGGTCATCGGCGGCAGCTATATCGGCCTGGAATTCGCGCAGATGTTCCGCCGCTTCGGCAGCCGGGTCAGCGTGGTGGAAATGGGACCCCGCCTGATCGCCCGGGAGGACGAGGACGTTTCCGAGGAAATCCGCAGTATCCTTGAAGCCGAAGGCATCGAGGTGCGCACTTCGGCCACTTGCATCAGCCTGGCGCCGCACGAAACGGGCGTCTCCGTTGGGGTGGACTGCCAGACCGGCGCGCCGTCGATCCATGGCAGCCATGTCCTGCTGGCCACCGGGCGGCGACCCAACACCGACGACCTCGGCCTCGACAAGGCGGGGATCGCCACCGACGCCCGCGGTTACATCACGGTCGACGATCAGCTCGCCACTACATGCGAAGGCGTCTGGGCCCTCGGCGACTGTAACGGCAAGGGGGCTTTCACCCACACCGCGTGGAACGATTACGAGATCGTCACTGCCAATCTGCTCGACGGCGAGGCGCGCCGCGTCAGTGCGCGGATCCTCGGCTATGCGCTCTACATCGATCCGCCACTCGGCCGTGTCGGCATGACCGAGAGCCAGGCCCGCGCCAGCGGCCGATCGTTGCTCGTGGCCAAGCGTCCGATGTCCCGGGTCGGCCGCGCCGTGGAGAAGGCGGAAACGCTGGGCTTCATGAAGCTCGTCGCCGATGCCGAAACGCGTGAAATCCTCGGCGCCGCCATTCTTGGCACGTCGGGCGACGAGGCGATCAGCGGCGTGCTCGACCTGATGAACGCAGGCGCTTCGATCGATACGCTGCGCTGGGCCGTGCCCATTCATCCCACGGTAGCCGAACTGCTCCCCACCCTTGCCCTGGACGCGAAGCCGGACGGCGGCGCGTCATGATCGCCAGCGGGCGGGCATGGGGGAAGGCCCCGGGGCGGGCAGGGGCGCGGAAGGACGGCTCCTGACGGAACCGTCCTTCCCATTCGATCAGGCAGGAAACCCGGGGCGGCCCCGGATCACAGGCTTGCGCGCAGCGATGCCGTGAAGGCCCGCGGCGAACCGTAGCGCGCGCTGCCGATGAACAGGCCCGAATAGTAGGTCTTGTCGAACAGGTTATCGAGATGCACCGCCAGCGACAGCCGCTGCGAGAAGCGATAGCTTGCCAGAAGATCGACAATCGCGAAGCTGCCTTGCGTATAGATCTCGCCGTTGGGGCCTTCGCCGTCTGCCGTCGTCTTGCCCTGCCACGTCAGGTTGCCGCCCAGCGTCAAGCCGTCGAGGTCGCCGGGCAGGCGATATGTCGTGAACATCTTGAAGCTGTTCTTCGCGACTTGCGGCAGCTGGCGCACGCCGTCGCGATCCTTCGCGCGGGCGTTGGCGAAACCGCCCGCCACGCGCCAGCCGGGCAGCACCTCGCCAGTGACTTCCAGTTCGAAGCCCTTCGACTTCATGCCCGACACCGCGTGATAGGCCGTGCTGCCGTCCGGCGCGAAGATGCCGGCGCCGTCGGCCAGGGCATAATTGTCCTGCTTCATGCGGAAGACTGCCGCACTGGCGCTCAGCTTGCCGTCGAGGAAATCGGCCTTGAGACCGGCCTCGTAAGTATTGCCTTCAAGCGGCGCGATGATGTCTCCGTCCACCGTGCGCTTGGTCTGCGGTTCGAACACGCTGGCGTAGCTGACATAGGCGGAGATGGTCTTCGTGAAGTCCAGCACGATGCCCGCATAAGGCGTGAAGACGGCTTTCTCGTGCGTGCCCGGCGTCCAGATCCGGGCCGCGCCTTCGTCCTGCGAATAGCTGTCCTGCTTCCACCATGTCAGGCGTCCACCGGCGATGATGGAGAGCGGCGCAATCGGCTTCAGCCGCGCCACGCCTGCCGCGCTGGTGGTCCGAACGCGATTGCCGCCAAGGGCGCCAGTCGCCGTCAGGTCGGGCTTGGGGTAGCTTCCGGTCTCGAAGAACTCGTAGGCGTTGATGGAGGAGTTCATGTATTCCGGGCCGTCCCACCAGCCGGGGTAGAGCGTCTGGTCGTCGTCGAACTCGGCGTGGCTCAGGTTCAGGGCGATATGCTGTTCCTGGCCGAGCGCCTCGAAGCTGCCGCGCAAGTTGGCATAGACGGCGTCCAGCGTCAGGTCCGATGCCCAGCGCGTGGAATAGAGCGTGCCGCCAAGGCCGGTATCCTTGTCGATCGACGAGCCGAAGAAGTACCCGATCGTCTCGTCGTAAGAGCCGGACTTGTGCTCGGCGCTGACCTCCAGATGCCAGTCGCTGCTGAAATCATGGGCCAAGGACGCGAAGAGATTGACGCTCTTGCGGTGGAAGTCCGACCAGTCCGTGCCGCCATTGGTCGACCGCGCGAAATGCGTCTTGGTGCCATCGGTGAAGTAGAGCGGGACCCCGCCGCGCGAGGCGGCTTCGTTGCGGAAGTTCTGATATTCCACGCCGGCGGTAAGGAGGGTGTTGGGGGTGAGGTCCGCTTCCACCACGCCGTAGAGCGCCTGGCGCTTGACGTGTTCGCGGTCGATGAAAGTGTCGTTTTCCTGCAGGGCCCCGGCCACGCGGGCGCGCACTTTTCCGTCGGACGTCAGCGCTCCGCCAACGTCGCCCTCGACCCGGTACATGTCCCAGGAGCCGACCGTTGCGGCGGCGGTGGCGCGGGTGGTCGTGCCGGGGCGCTTGCGGACCATGTTGATCGCCGCGGAGGGCTGGCCGGTGCCGGTCATCATGCCTGCCGAACCGCGGATGACCTCTATCCGGTCGTAGGCGATCATGTCGGCGGTGTCTTCGGTGAAGCCATAGATATTGATAGGCCGGGCCACCCCGTCGACGAGGTAGTTCTGCACCGCGAAGCCGCGCGCGGTGTAGTTGGTGCCGTCCGTTCCCAAGGCGCTGGAGCGGTTGGACTGGATGCCGACGATCTGCTCCATCACTTCGGAGATGTCGTAAAGGCCCTGTTCTTCCATGCGGGCGCTGTCGAGAACCGTCACCGACTGCGGCGTCTCGCGAGAGGAGAGGCTGAGACCGGTCGTTTCCGTGGCCCCGGTGACGACGATGGCGTCAGGTTCGGGATCTTCCGCGGTGTCTTCCGCACGGGCGGCGGTGGCGGTCAGCAGACCTATCACCAGCATGGACGGAACGGAATAACGGGCGCGGATCGTGCTTCGAATGGACATCTTTTAGCCTCCCCTGGCTATGGCTCAGGCGGGAAGCTCCCTGCCTCCCCATCTGCGGGCGGCGGACTAATGCGAATGAGTTGCAGATGCAATATCAGCTAAGCATTTATTTTGTAAGGGACAGGAAACCGTTGCGAAACGAAGAGGGTCGGCTTGTCGGAGGCTTTGCCGGGGACTGACGGACGTGCCGCTTGACTGGGACCGGTGTGACGAGGTCAGCCTTCCGCGCCGGTCTCGATCGTCAGGTAATCGACCAGCGCCGGAACCTCGCGCGTTGCCGGACCTTCGAAAAAGCGGCGGAAGTCCGGGCTGTCCGAGCGCCGCAGATTGACCTCGATCGTGATCGCGCGGTTGCTTCGGGCGTGCTTCACCAGCCCGGCGGCCGGGTGCACCGTTGCCGAAGTCCCGATGGCGATGAACAGGTTTGCGCGAGCCGACAGCTCTTCGCTGCGCTGCCGGTGATAGGGGGCTTCTCCGAAGAGGACGACGTCCGGTCGCAGCGCCGGTTCGTCGCAGGCCGGGCAATCCTCGCGAACGGCGAGACTGCCGGACCAGGGGAAGCTGCGGTGGCAGCTTTCGCACCGCGCCGCGTCCAATTCGCCGTGCATGTGCAGGACCTGCCGGCTTCCCGCACGCTCGTGGAGATTGTCGATGTTCTGCGTGATGAGCGTGAATTCACCCCGGTTCTCGCGCTGCCAGTGGCGTTCGAGGCGGGCGAGGGCGAGGTGGGCGGCATTGGGTTCCACTTGCGCCAGCTGGCCCCTTCTGGCGTCGTAGAGATCATGCGCTTTGTATCGGTCCGCCGCGAAGCCCTCTGCCGAACAAAGTGCTTCAAGTGCGCGATCGTCCCAGCGCGGGGTGGAGCTTCGAAACGTGGCAATGCCGCTCTCGGCGGAAATCCCGGCTCCCGTGAGGATGACGATGTTGGTCAAGCTGTCCCGCGCTGGTTTCGAGGTTCAGGTCGCTGTCCGATCGGCCGCACGTCAGACGTGTGCGACTTCGACCGTCAGGTGTTGCAACTCGTGAACCGGCACCAGCCGGCGACGGATTTCGGCGGCGTCGATGCCCGGCCTGGCCGCCACGCTGACGATAGCCGAGTGGGCTTCGGGGCCGACCTTCCAGACGTGGAGGTCGGTGATCTGCGCGTCGCCCGGCGTCTCGATCAGTTCCCGTGCTTCCTCTGCGACGTGATCGTCGGTCCGGTCGAGCAGGATCGTCGCCGTGTCGCGCATCAGCGACCACGACCACCGTGCGATCACGACCGCGCCGACGATGCCCATGGCGGGATCCATCCACACCCACCCCAGGTAGCGGCCAGCGAGAAGCGCTGCGATGGCCAGCACCGATGTCAGGGCGTCGGCGAGCACATGGACGTAAGCCGAGCGCAAGTTGTTGTCGCCGCCGTGGCCATGGTGATGCCCGTGCCCGTGCCCGTGCCCGTGCCCGTGCTCATGGTGGTGGCCATGCCCATGATGGTGACCATGATCATGACCGCCGGAAAGAAGGAAGGCGGAGGCGATGTTGACCGCGAGGCCGAGGACCGCGATCCACGTCGCTTCGGCAAATGCCACCGTGATGGGCTCGAACAGGCGCAGGAGCGATTCCGCGCCGATCGCAAAGGCGACAATGCCCAGCACGAGCGCCGAGGCGAAGCCAGCCAGGTCGCCCACTTTGCCGGTGCCGAAGCTGAAGGCGCTGCTGCGCGCGTGGCGCTTCGCGTAAGCATAGGCGGCGGCCGCCACGCCGAGCGCCCCGGCATGCGTGGCCATGTGGAAGCCGTCTGCCAGGAGCGCCATCGATCCGGTTGCGTAGCCGGCGATGATCTCGCCCACCATCATCGCCGCCGTGAGTGCCACCACCCAGCGCGTCCGCCGCGCATTCTCGTCATGCGCAGCGCCCAGGAAGACGTGCTCATGGGTGAGGTGCGTGAAATTGCCCAAGGGGGCGGCCATGGGGGGTGCTTGTCCGCTCACTTCGTATACCTCCGGATCACGGTCGCCAGATCCTCCGCGCCCTTGTGACGCTCCTCTTCGGAAAGGCCGGGCGCCGCGACATGCGCTTCGAGATGGTCGACGATGACTTCGTCCAACAGGCCGTTCACGGCCCCGCGCACCGCAGCGACGACGTGGAGGACTTCGGTGCAGTCGGCGTCCCCGGCGATCGCCCGTTCCACCGCCGCAATCTGCCCGGCGATTCGCTTGACCCGTGCCAGCAGTGCGTCGCGGTTTTCGCTGATGTGAGCCATTTCTTCCCCAGGTTTCGACTTTGGCCACCGGAATCGTCGATCCGGTCATGGCGAGCCTAATAGCGTAGGGGGGTATGGTATACAAGCCCTCGGACCCGCTCCTGCGCTCGGCACGTCCGGTGGCCTTATCGGGCAAGAGGCCGAACCGGCTGCATTTCCCCGTCGCACCGGGCCGGACACTATGTTAGCTGTGCGGACTGAAAGGCGTTCATGACCTACAGCCACGCTCCCTCGCCGCAGTCCACGAATTCGCAGTCTTTTCTGATCGAGGCCAGCGAGCGCCTGGCGACGGCCCGGTCCATGGCCGCGGTTGTCGACATCCTGCGCGATACGGCGCGGAGTGCCGTGGGGGCCGAAGGGATCGCCGTCGTGCTGAAGGACGGTGATCTATGCCACTATGTGGCGGAGGACGCCGCTGCGCCTTTGTGGAGCGGCAACAGGTTCGATGCGAAGCTCTGTATCTCCGGCTGGGCGATGCAGCACGTCGAAACGGTGTCGATTGCCGATGTCCGCAACGATCCGCGCATTCCGCAGGCAGCCTATGCGCCGACGTTCGTTCGCAGCCTTGCGATAGCACCGATCGGCCGGCCCGAAGCCATCGCGGCGCTCGGCGCCTATTGGTCGAAACCGGAGCCGCCGGACGCGGCCAGCGTGGCGCGCCTGGAAAGCCTTGCCGCGCTGGCCGGGATTGCGGTCGAGAACGCGCGGCTGCTCGATCGCAACCGGGAAGACGCCCGCCTCAAGGCCATCATGCTGGCGGCGGGGCGAATGGGAACCTGGTCGTTCGACGTCGTTTCGGGCACGCTCGATGCTTCCGAAACCTGCCGCAAGAATTTCGGCCGCGATCCCGCCCTGCCATTCACGTACGAGGACCTCCATGCCTCGATCCACCCTGACGACAGTGCTTGGGTCAATGCCGCCATCGGCACGAGCCTGCAGACGGGCTGCGATTACGATGTCGAATACCGGGTCCTGACGCAGTCCGGCGAGACCCGCTGGATCGGCGTCCGGGGGCAGCCCGCGTTCCGGCCGGACGGCTCCCCCATCGGCCTGTCCGGCGTGTCGATCGACATCACTGAGCGCAAGCGCATGGAAGAGGCGCTGAAGACTTCGGCCGCCACGCTGGAGCACCTTGTCGAGGAGCGCACGCGGGAACTCATCCGGACGCAGGAAGCCCTTCGCCAGTCGCAGAAACTGGAAGCGATGGGGCAACTGACCGGCGGCGTCGCGCATGACTTCAACAATCTGCTGACGCCGATCATCGGCAGCCTCGACATGCTGCATCGCCGGAAAGTCGGCGGCGAGCGCGAGCAGCGCCTGATCAATGGCGCCTTGCAGTCGGCGGACAAGGCCCGAACTCTCGTCCAACGCCTGCTGGCCTTCGCCCGGCGCCAGCCGTTGAAGCCCGAGCCGGTGGACATGACCGCGCTGATCATCGGGATGTCCGAGCTGATCGGCACGACGATGGGCCCGCAGATCCAGCTAAGGCTCGATCTGGCTGCGGATCTGCCGATGGCGAACGCCGATCCCCATCAGGTCGAGATGGCCTTGCTGAACCTGTCGGTCAACGCGCGCGATGCGATGCCGCAGGGGGGCGGGCTGGTCATCACTGCGCAGCTTTGCGATTCCGCGCAATCCGTGGCCGCGGGCATGGACGGGGCTGCCTATGTGGTGATCCGCGTCTCGGATTCGGGTCATGGCATGGACGAAGAGACCCAGCAGCGCGCGATCGAACCGTTCTTCTCCACCAAGGGCGTAGGACAGGGAACCGGGCTGGGCCTGTCCATGGCGCATGGATTGGCGCGGCAACTGGGAGGCGCCCTCACGATCGACAGCGCGCTCGGCACCGGCACGACGATCGCGCTCTGGTTTCCGGCGACCTCGGCGCCGCAAGCGCCTCTCGATGCGGTGCCCGTGCGGCAGGTTCGCGCTGCGGGCGTCGCGCTTCTCGTCGACGATGAGGACCTGGTTCGGGCGAGCACGGCCGATATGCTCGTCGATCTCGGTTTCGAGGTCGTCGAGGCCGGTTCCGGGGCCGAAGCCCTGGCGCTCGTGCAAACGGACGCGCGGATATGCGTCATGGTGACCGATCACCTGATGCCGGCGATGACCGGCGTCGAACTGGCAAGAGCATGCCTGGCACTCAGGCCCCTGATGCCGGTGCTGATTACCTCCGGCTACTCCGATGCGGTGGGCCTTGCATCGGATCTGCCGCGGCTGGAAAAGCCTTTCCGGCAGGCCGAACTCTCCGAAGCGCTGGAAAAGATCATGCCGGCCATCGAAGCCGAACCGATCGCCTTCACCCTGATCGAGCCTCCCCCGGCCGAGTGATGGTTCGGCTCCTCGGGCGGCTCGGCAGGGCGCTCCGGTCCGCGCACCATGCTGCACCTACCCGCTTTCATCGATGGCGGCGCGAAGGGTGTCCTCGACACGCTGACTGTCGGATTGCGCGACATTGAAGCGGAGATAGGGCGCGGCCGACTGGGACACGCTGAAGACGTTCCCCGGCGCCAGCACCACGCCCTTGCTCAGGCATCGGTTTGCAATATCCGCCGAATCCAGCCCGTCTGGAAGCCGGCACCAGAGATAGAAGCCGCCTCGCGGCATGGTCCAGGGCGTGATCCCAAGCCTGTCCAGCCGCGTCGCCGTCCGGTCCATGGACACGGCCAGCCGCTGGCGAAGCTCGCTCATGTGCTTGCGATAGCTGCCGCCGGCCAGCACACTGGCAATCAGTTCCGTCGCCACGGGGCTGGGGCCGCCAAAACTCGTCGCGACCTGAAGGTCGATCAACCCCTCGATCCAGTCCGCCCGGGCGGCGATGTAGCCGCAGCGGACCGACCCTGACAGCGTCTTGGAGAAGCTGCCAATTCGAATGACGCGGTCGAAACCGTCCAGCACGGCCAGCCTCGCCGAGGCAGAAGGCTCGAAATCGGTGAAGATGTCATCCTCGACCACGATCAGATCGTGCGCGGCCGCCGCGTTCAGAAGCCGGTGTGCCGTCTGCGGCGACATGGTCGCGCCGGTCGGGTTATGGAGGGTTGAATTGGTGATGTAGAGGCGGGGCTTGTACGCCTTCAGCGCGGCCTCGAACGCGGCCGTATCGGGGCCCGTCTGGGTGTAGGGAACCCCCACCAGCTCGACCCGATGCGCGCGCAGCAGAGCCTGGAAATTGAAGTAGCCGGGATCGTCCACCAGCACGGTGTCGCCCGGCCGCAGCAGAAAGCGGCAGATCAGGTCGATGGCCTGCGTTCCCGAGCCGGTAAGCAGCAGTTGATCGGCGCCGGCTTCGATCCCCTCATCGGCGAAGCGTCCGAGAAGCAGGCGTCGAAGCGCCAGCGATCCTCGCGTGCCGCCATAGTCCGTCAGAATGGAGGCCTGCCCGCGGGCGAGGCTGCGCAGCCCCTTGCGCAAGGCCTCGTTCGGCATCCAGTCGGCGGGGAGCCATCCGCAACCGGGCTTTGCCATGGTGTCATCGGCGTCCAGCGATTGCCGCGATACCCAGAAAGGATCGACGGCGCGATCGCGGCGCGGCCCCAGTTCGCCGATGGCGAGCGGCGGCATGTTCGATCCGGTGACGTAGAAGCCGGACCCCCGCTTTGCCCGGATCACGCCTTCGGCGGCGAGACGGTCGTATGCCTCCACGACCGTCGAAGGCGAAACGCCCATGGTGCCGGCAAAGCTGCGGACCGAGGGCAGGCGGTCGCCCGGGCCGAGCACCCGGCTCGCTATCCGCGTTCGAATGGCGTCCATCAGCCCTCGGGTCCGTGATCCTGCAAGCTGTCGTTCGATCGCATCGGCCATTTGTATGGGCACCTTCAGGCATACAATTATGCCATTTTGTAAGGTTCTGTTCCTGTTTGAGCCAGCGAATTCGTTCTACCCGGATCGCGAAAGCGAGGGAACTATGGAACGCAGTACCGCCGGTTGGGGCAGTGGCCTTCTGGGCGTTATCATCTTCAGCGGTTCGCTGCCGGCCACGCGCGTGGCCGTATCGGATATGAGCCCCCTGTTCGTGACATCGGCGCGCGCGGTCATCGCCGCGCTGCTGGGCGCGTTCTTCTTGGTCGTCCTTCGTCAAAGCAGGCCCGCGCGGGAGGACGTGCCATCTCTCGCCATCGTCGCGATCGGGGTGGTCGCCGGCTTTCCGCTGCTGACGGGCCTGGCTCTCCAGCACATAACCGCCGCGCATTCCGTCGTCTTCGTCGGCATGTTGCCGCTTTCGACGGCGATCTTCGGCGTCCTTCGCGGCGGCGAACGGCCCAAACCCGCCTTCTGGCTATTCTCCACGATGGGCGGGGCGGCGATAGCCGGTTTCGCGCTTCGCAGCGGTGGAGGCGGGTCCGGAACCGGTGACTTGCTGATGGTGGCCGCGATCGTGCTGTGCGGCCTGGGGTATGCGGAAGGGGCAAGGCTGGCGCGGCGGCTGGGCGGCTGGCAGGTCATCAGTTGGGCGCTGCTGATTGCCCTGCCGATCATGGCGCTCGTCGCTGTCGCGGCAAGGCCGGCCAGTTGGTCCGGGATCGGCTTCAGCGCCTGGCTCGGCTTCGGCTATGTCGCTGTCTTCTCCATGATGCTGGGCTTCGTATTCTGGTATCGCGGGCTGGCGCTGGGCGGAATTGCAGGCGTCGGCCAACTTCAACTGCTCCAACCGTTCCTGGGCCTGGTCCTTGCAGGCGCGGTGCTGGGAGAGACGGTGGGCTGGCCCATGATTGCCTCCGCCGCGTTCGTCATTCTCTGCGTAGCCGGCGCAAAGCGGTTCGCCTGATTTCGATCGGGCTCTGGCCGGAGGGCCGTGACCTTGGCGATGCGAGCAGCGTCCCGGCTTGAACCGAACCCGGATTGCTACACAAACAGCGCTGCTTCAGCCGGTCATTCCCCTCCGAAGGGCGCCTCTCACCTGGCCGGGGGGCACTCCACCCGCGTCAAGGTGTAATCCGCGAAAGGCTGCTCGGCCTTCCTGGCTTCAAGCGCGACGATGCGCCAGTGGATGTGATCCGCCTGAACCTCCCAATGGTTCACGAATTGCGCATCCGCATAGGCATAAGTGATGTCGAAGCCGCCGACCTTGCTGGTGCCGGTTCCGGTCGACGTCATGGCGCCCCCGAAGCTGTCGGCCCAATAGCCCGTGATGTCGTCCCTGCTGCCGGGCAGCACCATCGTGCCGCCAAAAACGAGATGTGCAGCGTAGCGGTCGGCGGTATCATCCCTGGCCGTGCTTTCCGTGTCGACGGAGAACATGGCGCCAAGGAGGATCGAGCGTCCCTCCAGCGTGGTCTTGACGGGTTTTCCCATGACTTCGCCGGTGCCAGCCCAGCAACCGGAAAGCGCCGCGACAGAGGGCGGCGCAGCGGGATTTCCAGGTTCGCCCGCCTGGGCAGTGCCTGTGGCGAGCGCCAGAGACGCGCCGATTGCGATCCAAAGTTGATGCACGATTTCCCCCCGAAATGCCGATCCGCTGCCTGACCGAGCGCGGCCCATCCTGCAACCGGAAAGACGAATCGTGAGCCGATTCAAGGCGCCTGGAAAAGTCGCCACCGGCCGGTCGGCATGACTTCAGGATATCTACACAAGGTAGAGCGCATCCTTCCGCTGCATCAGTTTCAGGCCGAACAGGGCGCCGATCAGTTCGAGCGACTGGCGCGGGTTGTCCAGGCGGAAGCGGCCGCTGAAAGTGAGGCTGGCGAATTTCGGATCGGCGATCCGTACGGGCGCGGGGCTGTAGCGTGCCAGGCGCTGGACGGCGAAGCCCAGCGGCATGGCGTCGGCGTCCAGCCAGTCGCTTTGCCAGTCGGGATGCGTGGCGGGATCGAACGAGCCGGTCGAGAAGGAGGCGCCGTGCACAAGGGCCCAGCGGTCGGCGGGCACCACGCGGGCGGCCTGGCCCGCCACGTCAAGGCGCACGCGGCCGGAAAAGACGCGCAGTTCGCTGGCTTCGGCCAGATGATCGACGCTGAAGCTGGTGCCCAGCGCGACCATGCCGGCATGCGGCGTGCGGACTTCGAAGGGCCGCAAGGGATCGTGGCGAACGTCGAAGCGCGCGGCGCCTTGTTCCAGGCAGACATGGCGGCGCCCTTCCGAGAAATCGACCGCCACCCGCGATGCCGCGTCCAGCAGCAGGCCGGACCCGTCGGGCAGCTGGAAGCGCCGCCGCTCGCCTGTGCGGGTGGCAAAGCGCAGGCTGGGGGACGTTTCCGCAGCCTGCTCTCTCGCGAACCAGAGACCTGCGAAGGGCAGGGCGAGGGCACCGGCAAGTCCGGCCGCAAGGGCCTGACGTCGGCCGACCAGCGGTCCGCGCCGATCGGAGCGGCCGTGTCGGCGCGTTCCCGCGCCCGAACGCAGTTGCTGCAGCGGCGGCAAGTCCTGGATGGGGCTATCTTGGCCATCAAGCGCATCGATCAATGCGGGATCGCCCAGCAGCCGGCGCATCCGGGCAAAGGCGGCGGCATTCTTCGGCGTTTCTCCCAGCCAGCGCGCCAGTTCACGGCGCTCGTCGGCGGTCAATTCATCGAAGCGGTCGGCCCAGTCGGCGGCGAGTTCGAGCGTGGTCAGCTTGTCATCCATTGTTTTTGTGCCCCTCTCCGGCCGTGTCCAGATCGCCCTCCAAGGCTTGCGTCAGGTCTGCCATGGCGCGCACGAGGTGCTTCTTCACGGTCTCCAGGTTCAGCCCGAGTTCCGAGGCGATCTCCTGCCGGGATTTTCCATCGACATGGCGCAGGCGGAAGACCCTGCGCCGCATCGGGGTCAGCCGGGCAAGCGCGGCTTCGAAGCGGGCGAAACGCTCCCGGTAGTCCAGCACCTCGTCTGCCAGCGGCATGTCGCAAACGAGTTCCAGCAGGTCGAGTTCGCTGCCCGGCCGGTTTGCCTGGCCGCTCTTGCGCACATCGGCGAGGATTACCGAATCCGCCACGCGAAAGGCATAGGCCAGCGGATGTTCGATGGCCTGCCGCTGTTCCTGTTCCATCACCCGGGCAAGGGTTTCCTGCACAACGTCCTCCACACCGTCGGGATCGCGCATGCGCTTGCGCACATAGCTTTTCAACCGGCCTACCCCGGCCAGCAGCGGGCTGGTGGCATTGCTCATGAACATGCGCGGCATCCCGGTCGAAAGAAGCGCGGCAGAGAAAAATCGCCGCGCTCGAAGTGTAGAGGCATGAGAGTGCCCGGCGGGGACAGGAGCGATTTTTCCGTCATCAGAACGTGCAGCGCATGCCAAGCGAGAAGACCCGGCCGGAGCGGGTCCGCGCCAGCAGGCGTTTGGCCTCCCGGTCGGTATATTGCGTGATCGGCGCGTCAGTGAGGTTGCGGGCCTCGAACATGGCCTGCAGGTTCCCCGTGAGCTTGGCGTGAGCCGCGAAATCCAGCGTCATCGCGCCCTCGATCCATTCGCCGATGTTGCCGTTGTTGCCGATGTCGATGCGATAGGTGCCGCGCCATGCCGCTGCCACGCGGGCGTCCCAGGTCCGGCCGGTGTAGTAGAGCGTGGCATTGCCCGACCAGCGCGAGAGGTCGATCAACGGCAGCTCCATCGCGGTTCCGTCGTAGATCACCTCGCTGTGGCCGGCGGCATATGTCAGGTTGGCCTGGATACCCAGCCGGTCGAAGGGCGCGGGCAGGAAGCGCAAGTCGCGCTGGACCGCCGCTTCGGCGCCGACGATGGAGGCCCCCTTGCCGTTCAGGGGCCGCACCACGTTGTAGAGTGCCGATCCGTCCAGTCAGTCATAGAGGAAGGACAGCGGCAGCCCGGTCTCGGCATAAGCCATGACCGTGGTTTCGGAAGTGATGAAGGACGCCATGCGCTTGTAGAACAGGCCGAGCGAGGCATAGCCATCGTGCCCCATGTAGCGTTCCAGCGAGAGATCCAGCGCGGTCGCCGCGAAAGGCTTGAGCGCGGGGTTGCCGGTCTCGACCGTGCCGCCGAACGGGGTCGAGTTGACCGATGCAGCGGCGCGCACGTCGGCGACGTCGGGTTGGTTCAGGTTGCGGCTGGCGGAAAGGCGCAGGCGCACGTCGGGCGCCAGGTCAAGCCTCGCCTGAAGCGAGGGCAGCCACGCCGAATGGCGGCTGCGCTGCCCTACGGCGATCAGCGTCGTATCGTCGCTCGCTTCGCCCGAGGACAGGGTGTCCATCCGCAAGTACTGAAGGCCGAGTTCTGCCTCCACCGGGACCGTGCCCAGCGCGAAGTCGAACTGACCGAGGGCGAAGACGGCGTAGCCATTCTCGCGCACGCGGTAGGCCGTGCCGGGAAGGTTGGAGGTGGCGGTGAGGTCGCGGGCCTGGCCGAGCGCCGCGAAAGTGGCGTCAAGATCGGCGACGACGTAGCGCGCGAGAGAGCGCGCGTGGATCAGGGCGGTGGCGGCCTGTTCGGCCTCGCCGCGATAATCGGCGGTAACGCGGCGTTCGTAGCCGCTATTGCCGAAAAACCGGTAACTGCCGCCCATACGCAGTTCGACATGCGCGCCGAGCCGCCGAACCAGTTCGACCCGGGCCGTTGCATTCTGGTTGAGGATGGCATCCTCGCGCACATCGGCGCGCATCAGATTCCAGTTCGCCGCCTCGGCAATGTCGAAGCCATAAGCATTTCGCGGATGCGCGCCGGTGGCGACATAGGCGAAATCCTGGCCCGGGGCTTCCAGGAACACCTTGTCGAACACCGGTTCCTCGAAGTCCGATCGGGCATAGCCGGCGCGAACCTCGATGCGGGTCGAAGCGCCGAGCGGGCGCTGCAGGGAAAACACGGCCTGGTTGAAATCGGTGTGATCCTCGGTGACCTTGCGCTCGGTCCGCATGTCGATGCCGCTGAAATCCGCTGCGACCATCGTGTTGCCGACGATCTTCACCGAATCGAGCACTTGCGTTCCGTCCACGGTGCCGCTTGTGAGGCCATTGGTGCCGGCCGCCGCCAGCGAATATTCGCCGCGGTGGTTGGACAGGCGCGCGTGGATCAGGTCGAGCGTGACATGCAGGCCATCGTCGCTCTCATGCTCCAGCGATCCGACCAGGTTCAGGCGGTCGAAGCGGTTGGTCCATGTCGAGTAGGTCTGGCCCCGCGACATGTAGACGGGATCGCCGTCGCCGGTCAGTCGCGCCCGGTCTGCGGCGCCGACGCCGGGGCCGATGTTGGCCGTCCCGAACGTCACGGGCACCCAGTCCCAGTTGCGATAGCCGTATTCGGTCACGGCGTTGCGGCTGTAGGAGGCGGCGAACAGCGCGCCCCAATGGTCGCCCCGGCGAGAGATTTCGGCCGTGATCTGCGGGGTGACGGCGCTGTCGTTCCCCGATGTGCGGCCCTGGACCGAAAGCAGGGTTACATCGCCCGGCCGGTCGAACGGTCGCAACGTGTGGAGCGCGACGGTACCGCCGATGCCTCCGGCGTCGAGATCGGCGGACCAGGTCTTGCGCACTTCCACCCCGGAAAACAGCCCGGCATCGAAAACCGAATAGTCGAAGCGCCGCTGGCGGCTGGCGGAGCCGCGATTGTCCATGCCGGAAGCGGTCGTTGCCAGCGCTTCGATCCCGTTCAGCGTGGTGCGGGTGAAGAGCGGGCCCAGCCCGCGCAGCGAGATCTGCCGCCCTTCGCCGTTGTCCCGGCTGATGGCGATGCCCGGCAGGCGCTGCAGGGCATCGGCGGCGTTGTGATCGGGAAAGGCGGCAATGTCCTCCGCGCGCGTCACTTCCAGGGTGGAGCGGGCGGCGCGTTTCACGGCGACCGCCTGGCGCAGGCTTTCGCGGTAGCCGGTGACGACGATCGGTTCTGCGGGAGGTTCCTGCACGACCAGCTGGCCTGGGCCGGGCAGGGGCACGGTGACCGGCAAGGGTGCGGGAGCGGGGGTCACCAGATAGCCGCCCGGCACTTGCCTGACCGTGACGGGCAGCCTGTCGGTCACTTGCCGGATCGCCTCGTCCACCCCGAAGCGCCCCCGCACCGGGTGCGTGGTGCGCAGGTCGGCGGGTACCGAAGTGACGATCTGCACGCCGGAGCGGCGCGAAATCTCCGCCAGGGCGTCGGCAAGGCGGAGCACCGGAACGTGGAGCGAAACTTGTGCTTCGCGCGCCTCGGCGGCCACCGGGACGATGGCAAGCACGAGGCATGAGGCAGCAAGACGGCGCGACCGGGCACCGGGGAGGAGCGAAGACACGGGGAGCGCCCTTTCGAGGGCGCGCCTAGCGCGGCCAGATGACAGTCATGTGAAATGGATGTGACTGAAAACCGGGAAGCGAGGCCCGATGAAAGCCGGCCTGGACGCCGCGGCGTCCGGGCCGGAAACGACAGGCAGTTCCGGGTGAGCGACCTGCCTGTCGGGTGGGCTGTTACAAGGGCATAGGCGATCAGAATTCGAAGCGCACGCCGCCCATGATCGTGGTGCCCGAACGGGTGTTGACGTAGAGGCGCTTGGTGCTGTCCGAGTATTGTCTCTCGTGCTGGTTGGTGAGGTTGATCGCGTCGAGCGTGAGCTGGACGCCCTCCATTACCTTGTAGTGAGCCGAGGCATCGACATAGATCGTCGCGGCATAGCCGGAGAGATCCTGGTCCAGGCCCAGCGTGCTGGTGATCGGCGCCGCGCTGTAGACGTAGCTGCTGCGATAGTTGGCCGATCCGCGAATGTCGAACTTGGCATCCTGGTAGTAGAGCGTGATATTGCCGTTGTACTTGCTCAGACCTTCCAGCGTGGTGTTGGCGCCGCCGGTGTACATCGTCGAATAGTCGTACTTCGAATTGACGTAGGTGAAGTTCACCGCCGTACCGAAGTGGTCGAAGGGCGCGGGCAGGAACGTGAAGTCGGTCTGCGCGGCCAGTTCCAGGCCCCAGAGGTCGGTCTTGCCCAGGTTCACCGGGCGCGAGAACGAGGTGACGACGGTGCTGCCCGTCACGCCCGAGACGAGGTCGGTCGAAAGTCCGGTCTCGCTGTAGGGCACGTCGTTGACGGTCTGGGTGGTGATGAAACCGTCCAGCGTCTTGTAGAACAGCGCCGCGCTGACCGATCCGACTTTGCCGAAGTAATATTCAAGCGAAAGGTCGAGGTCGGTGGACTTGTAGGGCTTCAGCGCCGGGTTGCCGACCGAGACGGACAGTTCGCCGTTGTCACCCACGGATACGGTGCCATTGACCGCCAGCGAGCCGAGCGAAGGCCGGTTGATGTTGCGTGCGGCGGAGGCACGGACCACGAGGTTCTTCGTCGCGTCGAAGATCAGGTTCATGGCGGGCAGGAAGCCCTGGTAGCTCGAAGAGACGGCGATCGGGGTATCGGTTCCGCCCACCGTGCCGATGCCCGCGGAAAGGATGTCGGTGTGGTAGTAACGGCCGCCGACATTGCCGCGGAACGGCAGGTTTCCGAGCATGTGGTTCCAGTCATACTGGACATAGCCGGCAGCAGTACGCTCTTCCACCGCAAAGACGCTGTTCCTGGTGGTCAGATAGTCGCTACGGTCGATGCCAAGCACGTCGAGCGCCTTGTCGTAATCGACGATCACCCAGTCCTGGCCCTTGTAACCGGTATAGACCTTCGAATAATCGCTGATATCGGCGCTGACGGTGCCGTTCTTGAATGCGGTCAGCAGCGCGTCGTTGTAGGTGCGCTTGTAGCCCGAGTTCTTGAAGCGCCGCCATTCCCCGCCAATCGAGATCTTGTCGTCCGGGGTGATCTCATAGGCCAGCGCGCCCTTGACGTTGTCGAAGGCGGTGTCCTGGAAGCTCTGGTTCATGTCGATTTCGTGCGCGTGGTAATTAGCCGCGTCGCCCGTGTCCCAGCCATAAGTGTTGACCAGCGAGTAGTTGCCGCCGCGATAGTCGGAGATCACGTCGCCATAGGCTTCGGTATAGAAGTGGTCGTCCACCGGCATGTCGTAGCTGGAGCGCTCGATGCCGCCCAGGAACGTGGCTTTCAGGCCGGGCACGATCTCGGCATCGCCGCTGAGGACAAGCTGCTTGAAGGTGTTGGTGGTCTTCTGGATGCGCGTTTCCGTGGCCGTCTGGGCGCCGGACACATCGAGGTAGGTCACCTCGTTCTGCTCGTTCCATTCGATGTCGTTGATGGTGGAGTTGGGGTAGGTCACGCCGGCGAAAGTCTGACTACCGCCGAGCCAGGTCGAACCGCCGCCGCCGCGCGAGGCGAGGTGGGTTTCGAAACGGTCGGCCTTGTACTTGCCGTAGAGGCCGTCCAGCGTCAGGTGGACGGTGTCGGCCGGGTTCCACTGCGCCGACGCGGTCACGCCAAGGCGGTCCTGCGTGCTGTCCCAGACCGACTGGCGGTTGCCGCGCGCGAAGCGCAGTTCGCCGGAATTGATCTTGTCCTGCTCCTCCTGGGTCAGGGCCGAAATGTCCGAGCCGTTGGCCTTGTTCAGGCGCCAGCGATACGTGTCGACGCCGGTTTCGCGGGTCTGGCGGTGGCTATAGGCGGCCGAGACGAGGATGCCGAAATCGCCCCAGTTCTTGGAGACGAGGCCGGTGAGGCGCGGCTGGAAGTCCTTGGTCAGCGTATTGGTGCCGCCCGAGGCGGAGAAGGCGACCTTGGTGCCCGAATAGTCGAACGGACGCGCGGTGTAGAGACCGACGGTACCGGCAAGGCCGCCTTCGGTCTGTTCGGCCGAGAACGACTTGCGCACGTCCACGCGGTTGAACAGTTCGGCGGCGAAGATGTTGAAGTCGAACGCGCGGTCGCGGGTTCCCTGGCCGCGGCTGTCCTGCGGGGAGTCGACGTTGCCCAGCACTTCCATGCCGTTCAGCTGGACGCGGGTGAAGTCCGGTCCCAGGCCGCGCAGGCTGACGCGGCGGCCTTCGCCGGCTTCGCGGTTGATGGCGACGCCCGGCAGGCGCTGGAGCGCTTCGGCGAGGTTGAGATCCGGGAAAGCGGCGATGTCGTCGGCGACGATCGAGTCCTGGATGATCGTGGCATTGCGCTTCACGTCGCGGGCACCCTGGAGGCTGGCGCGGAAGCCGGTGACGACGATGCTGCCATCGTCCTGCGTCGGAGCGGTCGCCCCCGTTTCAGCCTCCGCCAGCGCGGGCTGCGCCGCGAAGGCGAGAGCTGTCGATACCAGCCAGAGACTGCGCCTGTTCCACATTGTCGTTTCCCTCATCTTCCATTGGTCGAAACCGCGGCCCGGATCGGGTCCGCAATCGAGGGTGAAGAGAGGGATGGGGTGGAGACGGGGACAAAAGAATTTTGTGAAAGTTCAGAGACTATTTATGACATTTCTATGAAATAAATAAGGTTTGAGGTTGGTCGGATGTGACAGTTGAAAAACCAACTAGATGTTTCGGGGTGCGTAGATGAGTTAGTGGTCATTGCTGGAGAATATTTTGTGAAAAACCGCGTCTCGGCGGAAACGAGCTTGCCAAGAGATGGCTGAGAACTCTCCACTTCGCCTGAGCAGCTGACGCCAATAAATGCCGAACGAACTGGCTCTGGGGTGATCGAGGAGCGTCCCGTGCCATCGGCAGATTCTGTCCGCCGAGCATCACACTCCATTGCCCGCTTCCGCGATTGTGTCCGATAGGGCGCCCAGCCTACATAGCGCCGGCGTTGCCGGCCCATGCGGTGCCGGGACTGCAGGAAAACGGAGATCGCTCGAATGCTCGCGAAAAGGCTCGCGCTGATGTTCGTCATGTTTGCGCTGTTGATGCCCGCCGCGGCCACGCCCGTTCTTGCGCAATCGGAGCCTTTGGCTGCGCTTTCGCAGGACCTTGCGGCGGCAGAGAGCGACATCCGGTCGGTCGACAGGTCGATGGATGCGCGCATGAGCGACAGCGATCAGAAGCTGGCCTGGGCCAAGGTTCTGGCCGCCAAGTCTTCGGCCACCGATACGAGCGCCAAGCTCCAGGAACAGATCACGCTGCTCGATGCCAAGCTCGAGGGGCTGGGGCCGCAGCCGAGCAGCGGAGAGGCCCCTGACATCCAGCGGCAGCGAGCGAGCCTGGCAAAACAGCGCTCTGCCATCGACTCCGCGATCAAGCGCGGGAACCTGCTCGCCGTCGAGGCGCAGCAGCTTGCCGATGAGATTTCGGAGAGCCAGGCCCAGGAACTGGGCGAAAAGCTGTCTACACGCTCGCCTTCTCCGCTGGCGCCCGGTTTCTGGAGTGCGCTCGCTCACGCCTGGCCGCGCGACAGCAGGCGCGCCGCGATGTTCGTCCAGCAGGGACGGTCCCAGATTGCCTACAGTTTCGATCACGGCACGCCCTGGCTCGCGCTGCTGGGCCTGATCGTGGGATTCGTCATCCTGGTTCCGCTGCGTTCGTTCGTGCGAAGCACCGGGCGAAAGATGCTCACCGAAGGTTTCCCGGCACGCTCGGTCCGCCGTTCGGCCAATGCCTTGTGGCGGGTGCTGGTCGGCACCCTGGCGCCGCTGCTGGCGGGGCTCGCCTTCGTTCAGGGGCTGCGCTGGGCATCCATGGTTCCGCCGAGCTGGAATGCGCTGCTGGGCACCTTCGTTGCCGCTGCGGCGTTCTCTGGCTTCACCATGTCCGTCCTGGGCGCGCTGCTCATGCGCAGTCAGCCCTCATGGAGAATAGCGCGGCTGAGCGACCAGGCCGCTTCTCGCCTGCGGCCCTATACCATCGTGCTCGGGTGTCTTGCCTTTTGCGCGATCATGTCGAACGCGCTCAATCTGACGCTGGGTACGAGCGCGACGGCCACGGCCTGTACCCAGGCCATTCTCGCGCTCTGCCATATCCTCCTGATCGGGGCGAGCCTCGTCACGCTCGGCCGGCTTCGCTCCGCGCAGGCCAGTGAGGGGAGCGGGCAGGTCGCTGCCGGGCTGGGCCTTGTCAATCTGCTGGCCTGGGTGGCAGTTGGGGGCGCTTTCCTGGCCCTGCTCACCGGCTATTTCGGGTTCAGTCTGTTCGTGCTGCAGATGATCGCCTGGGCGGTCGTGCTGGGCGCCGGCGTCTACCTGCTGATGGCGGCGATCGACGATGTCGCCTCGACGGTGTTCGACCGTTCGAGTCCCTTCGGGGATGCGCTGGTTCGCAGCCTGGGCCTGCGCGGCAGTGCGATCGACCAGTTCGGCGTCCTGCTGTCAGGAATCCTGCGCGTCACGGTGGTGATCCTGGCGCTCGGGATGCTGCTCTCGCCGTTCGGTGCGGGCAATGTCGACAGCCTGTTCGGGCGCCTTGGCCTTCTTGCGCAAGGTTTCGAAGTCGGCGGCGTCAGCGTTTCGCCTGGTGCGCTGGTGCGCGGAGGGCTGGTCCTGTTCGTCGGGCTGGCGCTTGTCAGGGCCTTCATGCGCTGGCTCGATCACCGATACCTGCCCGCCACGGATCTGGACGGAAGCGGGCGCAATTCGGTCAGCCTCGTCGCGCGCTATGTCGGCGTGGCTCTCGCGGTAATCTGGGGGCTGGCTTCGCTCGGGATCGGTGTCGAGCGTATTGCGATATTGCTTTCGGCGCTCTCGGTCGGGATCGGTTTCGGCCTTCAGGCGATCACGCAGAATTTCGTGTCGGGCCTCATCCTGCTTGCCGAGCGGCCCATAAAGATCGGCGATCTCGTCCGCGTCGGCACCGACGAGGGCGACGTCAAGCGGATCAGCGTCCGGTCGACCGAAATCGAACTGGCCGATCATTCCACCCTGATCGTCCCGAATTCCGAGCTGATCACGAAAACGGTCCTCAACAAGACACTGGCCAGCCCACTGGGCCGTTTGCAGATCCAGTTCTCCGTACCGATCGACGTCGACGCAGACGCAGTTCGCAAGATCGTGCTGGAAACTTACGCGGCGGAGGAAAGCGTGCTCAGCGAGCCCGCGCCTTCCGTGTTCATCGATTCCATTGCCGATGGGCGGATATTCTTCAACAGTTTCGCCCACGTAGCCACGCCCCGCGCGGCCTACGGAGCGCGCAGCAATTCGTTCGCCACTCTCCTCCGCCGGTTCCGCCAGGACGGAATCGCGATCGGCACGGTCCCGCAGCGGCTCGAACTGGTAGGGGCCTTGCCCGGCGACAGAGATAGCTGACCGGCGACGGGAGAGGCAAGGCGGACCTTTCGGGCGCCGCGCGGAACTCCAATGGTGCGGGTTATGCCCTTAGGCCATGTTCGATTGCGGCAGGCAGGCTGAGGACCACGAGCAGTCCGCCGCCGTCCTGGCGATCTTCGAGCCGGACCGTCCCGCCTGCCAGCTTCATCGCTTTCACCGCGATGGACAGGCCGAGGCCGCTGCCCGCTTCGTTCGCGGTGCCGCGCTCGAAGCGGCGCAGCAGGCGGTCCCGATCGGCCGGGGCCACGCCGCGGCCCCGGTCGCCCACGGTAATGGCAAGGCGATCGGAACTGCGGACGATGGCGATGTCCACTTGTCCGCCGTCCCGCGCATGGACCGTCGCGTTGCCGATCACGGCCGAGAGTGCGATCTGCAGCGAGGAGGGGTCGCAGCGCCAGCGCACGATGTGATCGGGCGTGACGGAGAACTCCATCGTTTCCGGGGGCAGATGGATCAGCGTTTCGGCCACGACGTCCGCCACCAGTGCATGGACGTCCACCGAGCGGGTGGACACCGCCGTCGCGTTCAGACGGGCGAGGGTGAGCATTCCGTCGATCAGGTCGCCGGCCCGGTCCACTACCGCGAGCAGGCGGTTCGTTTCCTCCTGCTGCGGGGCGGGCACGCTTTTGCGCAGGAGCTGCGCCTGCGCGCGGATCGCCGCCAGCGGCGTACGCAGTTCATGCGCGACATCGTCGGTGAAGGCCTGTTCCAGCTCGTAGGCCTGGTCCAGGCGAACGAACAGCTTGTTCAGCGCGACGATCAGCGGGCCGAGGTCGCGCGACCAGTCGCCGCGCGCCAGCGGTGTCAGGTCCGCCAGTGAGCGGGCGTTCAGCGTGCTTGCCAGCCGCTCGACTTCGGACAGGCTCTTGCGCAGGGTCCACCAGAGCACGAGCATGCTGGCCGCGATCAGCAGCAGGAGCGGCAGGGCCAGCTTGCGCAGTACCGGAACCATCGAGAATTCGCGCATGGTGTCGCGTTCCGCCACCACCACCAGCAGGCGGGGATCGCGGCCAGGCAATCCGTAACTGCGCCAATGGTCGCCCACGGCGATGAAATCGTGCAGCCCGGGTTGGCGCGGCACGAGGCTGACCGGCGCGCCCCAGCCGGACTGGGCGACCGGCTGGCCCTCCCAGAAGACCGCGAACATGCACCAGTCGTAGGAGGCGTGAAAGGCCTTGCGCTCCTCGTCCGACAGCAGAGGATCATCGTCGAGTTTCTGCGGCTCTCGTGCCTGATCCTGCGCCTGATCCTGATTTTGGCCGCGGGCGGCGAGCACGCCTGCGGTCAGCTCGTCCTGCATCATCATGTAGAGCAGGCGCGAGGCGTTCACCAGCTGCGCATCGGAAGCGCGGCCGATCTCCCGGTTGGTGACGGAATAGAGGATCGCGCCCATGCCCAGACCCGTCAGCGCCAGCAGGATCAGCACGCGGCGATAGAGCCGGCTGGAAAGCGACGAGCGCTTCATGCGTGCGGCCCGCCCACCATGTAGCCGAGCCCGCGCGCGGTGCGGATGAAGTCGCGCCCGAACTTGCGGCGCAGCGCGGATATGGCGACTTCGACGGTGTTCGATTCCACCCAGTGCTCCTGGTCGTAGAGTTCGCCTTCGAGGTCGGCCTTGGAGACGAAGCGCCGGGCGCGCCGCATCAGCAGGGCGAGCACGCGAAATTCCTTGGCGGTCAGCGCCACCACCTCGCCCTCCAGCGAGGCGACGTGGCCGGAGAAATCCAGCGTCACTTCGCCCACGCTCACGCTGTCGGCCGAGCGGCCGTCTTTACGCCGAAGCTGCGAGCGGATGCGCGCGGCCAGCTCCTCTAGGTCCACGGGCTTGACCACATAGTCGTCGGCGCCGGCGTCCAGCCCGGCCACGCGCTGGCGAGTACGGTCGAAGGCGGTCACGACGATGACCGGCGTTGCATTGCCCTCTGCGCGGAGCTGGCGCAGCACCTCCAGCCCGCCCATGCGCGGCATGCCCAGATCCAGCAGGATCACATCGTAAGCGTTCACGCTGGCCGCCTCGAGGACGTCGTCGCCCCGCGCGAAGAGATCGACCACATAGCCGTCCAGCTCCAGCGCGCGCTTCATCGCCGGGCCGAGGTCGGCATCGTCTTCGGCAACCAGCAGACGGGGCAAGGGCCAGGCTCCCAGAGCAAGTGAGCGGCACGGATCCGCCGCGGCAAGCCTTTCGCCTATGCCAGCTTTCGGGGGCCGTCAAACGGGCGAAATATCTTTTTCGCGCCATCAGCCTCGCATCAGCTTCGGGGTCTAGGGCCTGTGGATCGACCTGAATTCAGGCGGCGCTTTTGCAGGAACCCCCCTCCGCCACACCCGGCAAAGACCGGCAGGCGGAGCCATCACGGCCCATTCGAATATGACCATCCACCAGTCTCCGCGCGATCTCGCATCCGGGATCGTAACCCGTCCCTCCCATGGCCCGGCTTTTCCGGTCTCGCGGCGGAAGGCGCGAAACCCCCTCGCACCCTGTGTGGCGCTGATAGGCCTGGACGGGTCGGGAAAGTCCACCCTGGCCAGCGATCTCGTTTCGCTGCTCGACCGCCGCTCGCCCACCCGCTCGATCTACCTCGGGCTCGGCACCGGCGATCTCGGCCGCCGGATCGGCGGCATCCCCGTGATTGGCCGACTGGCGGAGCGCTTCCTGACGGGCAAGGCGAAGAGAGCGCATGACGGCAAGGCGCATGACGGCAAGGCGGGGCCGGAGCGGGAGAAGCGCCTGCCCGGCCTGGCGACGGCGCTGGCGATGTTCGGCTTTTCGCTGGCGCGCAGGCGGCGCTTCCGCAAGGTGCTCGATTTCCGCCGGCACGGTGTGCAGGTCATAACCGACCGCTATCCGCAGGCCGAAGTGCCCGGCAGCTTCGATGGCCCCGGCCTGTCCTGGATGCGCAAGGGTTCGGCGCTGGTCCAGCGCCTGGCCTCGCGCGAGCGCGCGCTTTACGCCGACATGGCCGCCTATCGCCCGACACTGGTGATCCGGCTCAACGTCGATGTCGACACGGCACTGGCGCGCAAATCCGATCACCAGCGCGACATGCTGGAGAAGAAGCTCGCAGTGGTGCCCACCTTGCGCTTCGGCGGGGCGCAGATCGTCGACGTCGATGCCACCCGCCCTTACCGCGAAGTGCTCGAAAGCGTGCTGGCGGTGCTGCGCCGCCATGGCCTCGAGGCCTGAAGCTTCGCGTTCCGGTCTTCCCCTGCGGCAACACGATCGAGCCGCTGCCCCATCGATTTTCAGGTTTCCAGATGATCCGTAATTCCCTTCCTCCCCTCATCGCCGTCGTCGGTTGCGACGGTTCCGGCAAGTCGACCGTCACCGAGGCGCTGCGCCTCTGGATGAGCGCGCGCCAGCCCACGCGGATCTGCCATCTCGGCAAGCAGTCCGGCAATATCGGCCGCCGCATCGCGCGCCTGCCGCTGCTGGGCGGAAAGCTCGACAAGTCGATCCACGCCAAGGCGCAGAAGGCCCAGACCGACAAGGGGCCAGGCGTCCTGGCGGCTATGGTGATCTACATGTTCTCGATGCGGCGCGTGCGCCGGTTCGGGCGCATGATGAAGCTGTGGGAAGGGGGCCATGCGATCATCGCCGACCGCTTCCCCCAACTGGGCGTGCCGGGGCCGATGGATGGCCTCGGCCTGGCCGGTGCGGGCGGGGGCGGGGGCGGGGGCGGTCTCGTGGGCTGGCTGGCACGCTCGGAGCGTCGCCGTTACGCGGCGATGGTGGTCAATGCGCCCGATCTGGTGCTGCGGCTCAACGTCTCGCTGGAGGTGGCCCTGGCGCGCAAGCCCGATCACCGCGCTTCCTCGCTGGCGCGCAAGGTGGCCGACGTGCCGCGACTCACTTTCGAGGGCGCGCCCATCGTCGAGATCGATGCGGATCTGCCGCTGGAACAGGTCCTGGCGCAGGCCAGGGCCGCGATCGAGCGCCGCCTGGCAGAGATCGAAGCGCGGGACCTTGCCTCCGACAGGAAGGCGGCGTGATGAAGTCTCTCTCCATGAAGCACTGGTTTGCCGACGGGGTGTTCCGCACGATCGTGCGCAATGCCTCCTACCTTGGATCGAGCAAGCTGGTCGGGGCGCTGCTGGGCCTCATCGCGCTGGCCTGCGCCGGGCGCGGACTGACGCCGGCCCTGTTCGGCACGCTGGTCATCATCCACTCCTATGCCAATGGCGTCGGCGCGCTGGTCAAGTTCCAGACCTGGCAGTTCATCGTGCGCTATGGCACCCCGGCACTCGGGCGCGGTGACCTTGGCGAATTTCGCGACGTCACCGGCTTCGCTTTCGGGTTGGACCTTGCCAGCGGACTGGTGGGCCTGGCGGGGGGACTCGTCCTGCTGCCGTTCCTGGCCGCCTGGTTCGGTATTCCCGCCGAAGACGTGCAGCTCGCGATGCTCTACTGCACACTGATCCCGACGATGACGGCGGCAACGCCGACCGGCATCCTGCGCGTGCTGGACCGGTTCGACCAGATCGCCGTGCAGCAGATGGTCACCCCGGCACTGCGCGCGCTGGGCGGCGTGATCTCCTATTTCGGCGGCTTCGGTTTCGCCGGCTTCGTCGTCACCTGGTATCTGGCCGACCTGCTGGGCGACTTGTGCCTCTGGGCGATGTCGGTGCAGGAACTGCGCCGCAAGGGCATTCGCGGCGCGCTGCGTCCCGGCCTGGCGGGACCGGGACGGCGGCTGTCGGGCGCTTGGGACTTCGTGTGGACCACCAATTTCGCCCATTCGATCTGGGCGGCCTGGGGCCCGGTGAGCAACCTGATCGTCGGCGCCTTGCTCGGGCCGACCAGCGCGGGCCTGTTCAAGATCGCGGCGACCTTCTTCGATTCCGCCAGCAAGCCGGCGGATCTCATGTCGCGCAGCTTCTATCCGGAGATCATGCGCCTCGACCCTGCGACGCGCCATCCCTGGCAGCTTGCCATCCGCAGCGCGCTGATTTCCGGCGGGATCGGCTTCGTGATCCTGCTGGCGGTGATCCTGGGCGGCGAACCCGTGATCGGACTGGTGTTCGGCAAGCGTTATGTCGAAGCCTATGACCTGCTTCAGCTCATGACCGCCTCGCTGATCGTGACGATGGCCAGCTTCCCGCTGGAATCGCTGCTCTACATGGCAGGACGCCAGCGTTCGGCGCTGGTGGCCGAAGGCGCGGCGGCGGCGGGCTATGCGGTGCTGCTTTTCGCACTGATCCATATGTTCGGTATCACGGGCGCGGGGCTGGCCTATGTCGCGGGGGTATGCCTCAAGGCACTGTTCATGTTCATGCCCACGCTCTGGGCCTATCGGGCACGCGGGACGCTTTCGCATATCATGGCGCAGGAGGCGCACGCATGAGCAGGCATTTCCCGCAGGAAACGCTTGGCGCGCTGTTCGACGCCATCGAGATAGACGACGTGGTGGACCCGGTGGTCAGGCTGCCCGATCCGATCACGGTCGAATGCTCGCAGGAGGAGATGGCCCGCTGCCTGGACCTGTGCCGCCAGTTTTGGCGGGAACGGGCAAGTCAGGCGGAGATGCGCGCGCTTGTCGGCACGCTGCTGCTGACCGGCGACCTGCCGCAGGACGCCCGCGCGCGCTACAAGCATATCCGTGCGGCCTACAAGCAGCTGCGCTTCGCCCTGGTGCTCTATGGCCGCCCGCACAAGGCGCCGCTGCTGTTCCGCGCGACGGTGGCGATCATGGGGCATCTGCAGGATGCGTTCCGCAACCGCCGGCGCGCGGCGATCCTGGGTTTCGCTCTCATGCTCCGCGTGCTGCTGGCCCGGCCGGCCTGGGCGGCGGTGCGGCGCGAGGTGGGCAAGGTGCGACTGGACGATGCGCCGGGCTTCCTCGCCTTCCGCAAGGCGGAGTTTCGCAAGCTGAGGGGCTGGCTGAGAGACGGGGCGCTGACCGGGCACCGCTTCCACATGATCCGCAAGGTCGTCAGCCGCCAGGTCTCGTTCTACGACACCTTGCGGACGCTGGAACCCGGCGAACACGCCTATCGCATGTCGCGCTTCCTCAGCGCCATCAACGGGCTGATGGGCAGCATGCACGACGATCTCGTGGAACAGGCCGGCAAAGGGCACCGCGACTACCACCGCGACGATGTCCCCATGCCGGAAGACATTCTGGTCCGCCTGCAGGCCCTGACATCGGCCTATCCGGCATGATGGGCCGTCAGGAGCGGCCCCGTCGTCACCCCGACAGCCTAACGCCATCCTTTCTCGATCACCGCCCGTTCCTGGGCGGCATCGAGAGGATCGCCGCGCATCATGTCCTGTGCGGCGGCGAGCATGTCGCCCTGCACCGAACCGGCCTGCCGGTAATTGCTCGATGGCCCGCCGCCGCCCGCCATGGTGCGTTCGAGCAGCCAGGTGTCCTCCCGCCGGCAGGCGATGCCCGAAGTGGCCGTGCCTGCGAACACGCGGCAATAGTCGCCGCCCTGCCGCCTGAAACTGGCGAGCATGCGGAGGCCGTCGACATCGCCCGCGGATGCCAGCTGACGATCCAGCGTTCGCGCCAGCGAACCCGAAGCGGCCAGCCCTGCGCGCGTCTGGGTGACCGGGCCTTCGCGGTGCAACTGGCTGCCGAGCATCAACCCGAGCACCAGCGAGGCGGCGATGGCGAAGGCCATGCGGCGATCCGCGAAAATCGGCACGTTCGGGCGCCTGGCTGCGCGATCGCGCGCCTTTTCGGCTTCCTTGCGCCGGGTACGGGCCGCAGCAAGGTCGACGACTTCGGCGGGTGAGGGGGCGGCTGCGGGAGCGGGAGCGGCCTTGCCGGTCATGCCCTGTCCGGCATCCGCGGCGGCGGTGCGGGCGATGAGGTCGGTCAGCGCAAGGGGTACCGGCTCCTGCGCAACCGGATCGAGGCGGCCGCGCAGCGCGGCGCGCAGGCCGCGCTCCGCCTCCAGCCGCCGGGCGAGGACGGGATCCGCAGCGATTGCCGCTTCCACGCGCGCGGCCTCTTCGCCGGACAATTCACCATCGGCCAGGGCCATGAGCTCTTCGGGGGTCACGCTCATGCGGTTTCTCCAAGTTCCTTCAAAAGCGCCTCGCGGCCGCGGCCGAGGCGGGAGGTCAGGGTGCCCTGCGGAATGCCGATGATCTCGGCCGCTTCCTTGTAGGCAAAGCCCTCGACCAGGACGAGCACCACGGCTTCGCGCTGGTCGGCGGGAAGGCGCGCCAGCGCCCGGTCGACATTGCCAAGCTCGACGCGGTTTTCCGCATCGCGGTCTCCTGCGATGCCCACGTTCATGCCCTCGTCCTCGTGCACGAACGTCCGTGCGCGGCGGCTGCGCGATCTCGTCTCGTCAATCCACTGGTTGCGCATGATCCGGTACACCCAGGCATCGAGCCGCGTGCCTTCCTGCCACTGGCCGCGGGCCACCAGAGCGCGTTCGACGGTGGACTGGCACAAGTCGTCGGCATCCGCCGGGTTCTGTGTCAGGCCACGCGCGAAGCGGCGCAGGCGGGGCAGCAATGCCGTCAGTTGGTCGCAGAAGTCGTGCGTTCTCATCGAAATATCGTTTCCGTGAGGATGAAACGTCCCGATGGCACCGTTTCATCCTTGAGCGCCACCGATTTTTGCTGTGGGGACGAGGAATGGGTCGAAGGTCCGAAATGCGTGCGGGGCTTGCCGCGCTGATACTGGCCGCGCTGGCAGCCCCCGCCGCCGCGCAACTGGGATTGCCGGGCGGGCTGGCCCCCCTCGGCACGATCGATCGCACGCGGTCGACCGTTTCGGGCGCTGCCGAAAATGTCGTCGACCGTTCGGTTTCGGGGCTCTCCACGATTGCCGGCAATGCCGGCCAACTGGCGCAGGACCGGCTCGGGCGGCTGCGCGATTTCGTTGCGGCCCGGCGCGGCAGCGTCGACTGGGACGAACGCCACGAACCGGCCCGTGCCGGCGAACTGCTGCTGCTCGATCCCGATGCGGACAGCCTCGCACGGGCCGCGGAGAAGGGCTTCGCGCTGATCGAACAAGCCGGGATCGCGGACCTCGGCATCGCCTATGCCCGCCTTTCCATCCCGAAAGGCGAGCCGCTGGCCCGGGCCATTGCCGACTTGCGCCGCATCCTGCCGGGCCGGGAGATCACGGCAGACCATTTGCACTTTCCCTCAGGCGCTGCCTCGGGGAAGAGCGGTGAAAGGGCGCCGGCAACCGCGCTGCCCAAGGGCGGCACGGTGGGCGTGATCGATGGCGGGATCGCCGGATCGGACCGACTGGCGGCGCAAGGCGCCTTTGCGGCCGGGGCACCGAAAGCGAGCGACCATGCCTCGGCCATCGCCTCCTTGCTCAAGGGGGCGGGCACGACACGGATCTACGGCGCGGATGTCTACGGCACCGATCCTGCGGGCGGCAATGCCCTGGCGATCGCGCGCGCCCTCGGCTGGATGGCGGCGCAGCGGGTGCCGGTGGTCTCGATCAGCCTGGTCGGGCCTGCCAATCCGCTGCTGGCCCGGGCGGTGGCGGCAGCGCGGGCCAGGGGCATCGTTGTGGTCGCGGCCGTGGGCAATGACGGCGCGGCGGCGCCCCCGGCCTTTCCCGCCTCCTATCTCGGCGTCGTCGCGGTCACGGGCGTCGACGGGCGCGGGCGCGTGCTGATCGAGGCGGGCAGGGCCGCGCATCTCGACTATGCGGCGCCCGGCGCCGACATGACGGCGCTGGTGCCGGGCAAAGGGCGCATCGGTCTGCGCGGCACCTCATTTGCAGCGCCGCTTGCCGCCGCCCGGATGGCCGCGCGAATGGGCCCGGGCCGCGACGTCGCGGCGGTTTTGCGGGCGACCAACACCGAAGCCCTGGCCCCTTCGCGGCGGACCGGCCGCGGTGTGCTCTGCATGGTCTGCCGGACCGGCGGCTGATCGCGTTTTCGGTTTTGCGGCATGCCGAGGGATGAAACCGGCAAGGCCATCCGTTTCTCTCCCAGACCCTTCGCCAAGCGTTTCGGCGCGGCGGTGGACAGGACGAGAAGAGGAAAGGAACCGGAACGATGAAGATCATCCCTGTGAATAAGACGCGCGGCGTGAAGACTTTCTCCAAGGCCAATCTCGGCGCGGCGCTGGCGGCTGTCGCCATCGCCATGGCTCCCGGTGCAGTGCAGGCCCAGCTTCTCGGCGGTGGCGGCGGCCTCGGCGGCAGTCTGGGCGGCGCGCTGGGCGGTTCCTTCGGGGGCAGCATCGGGTCTGTCGGCAATTCGATCGAAGGCATGGGCAGCGGCGCCGGCGACATGAGCGTCACGCGCAGTGCCCGTTCGGCGACCGGATCGGCTTCGGGAAGCGGCCGCGGCAGCGCCAGCAAGAAGGTCACGGCGCCCGCTGTGTCCGCGCCCGATACCTCCGGTGCCAGCGACGCCGTTTCCAACGCACGCGGCTCGACCAGCGGACTTGCCGGATCGGCCGTTTCGGGCGTGACATCGCGGGCCGGATCGGCCCCCGACACGCTCGGTTCGCTCGCCGGCAACACGGCGGCTTCGGGCAGCGGTGCCGTCTCCGGTGCGGCGAGCCATTCCGCGTCTGGAACCGGCGCGAGCGGCTCCGCGACGGGTAATGGCGCATCGAGCGGCAACCTGACCGCCCCGGCACTGCCCGATGCCACCGGCACAGCCAGCGGCGCCGCCTCCCGCCTTGCAGGGACGGTCGGATCCGCCCGCGACTTGACAGCCAGCCGCGCATCGGACGCAGCCTCTTCGGCGCAGAACACGGCTTCGACTGCAAATGCGCAAGGCTCCGGCACTGGCGAGGGCACGGTTTCGGCCGGGAAGCACAATGCCTCGGCCGTGGGCGCAGCTTCGGGCTCGGGTTCGGCCAGCGGCGGCTCCATCAGCCTGAGCGCCTCGGCAAACGGGAACTGAACCGGAAACCCCAGAAGCGAAAGCAGGAAACCGTCCTGTCAGGACAGGACGGAGGAAACGAAACCCGCGAAAGCTCACCACGGCTTCCGCGGGTTTCGATGTCGCTGCGCAAGCCTCGCCCGGTGCTGACCGATGAGGCTACGAAGGCTACAGACTTTCCGCGCAGGGTGCGCTGGCAGGCGGGTTTAACGATATGAAATCTGCCACCAGCAAGTAATGGTGTGACGCGATTCCGCGCCGATGCTTTTGAAACGATTTTATGGGGCCAGACCTTCGATGACTCCCACCATGGCTGTTAACGACCTGGCGAGCGCTACGGCGCCGGGGATGGAAGTCGATCCGGCGGTCTACAAGACCCTGCTGGAATCGACATTGGCCATTCCATGGAAGATCGACTGGGCGACGATGCGCTTCGCATACATCGGCCCGCAGATCGAACCGCTGCTTGGCTGGTCGCAGGAAAGCTGGATCTCGGTAGAGGACTGGGCCTCCCGTATCCATCCGGACGATCGCGAACATGTGGTCAATTTCTGCGTCTCGCAGTCGGTCGCAGGCAAGGACCACGAAGCGGACTACCGGGCGTTGACCAAGGATGACGGCTATGTCTGGATCCGCGACGTCGTGCATGTGGTGCGCGGCGAAGGCGGGGAAGTCGATAGCCTGGTTGGCTTCATGTTCGATATCAGCGAGCGGAAACGCATCGAGCACGAACTCATCAAGATGCAGAAGAAGCTTGAGGCGCTCTCGTTCGAGGATGGCCTGACCGGAACGTCCAACCGGCGCCATTATGACGAGCGGCTCAAGGCGGAGTGGAAAGGCGCCCAGACCGGCCAGCATCCGCTTTCGCTGATCCTGCTCGATATCGATCACTTCAAGGATTACAACGACTTCTACGGCCACATTCAGGGCGACGAATGCCTGGTCAGAATAGCGAACGCGCTGAAGGAGATCGGAATCCGTCCTCGCGACGTGGTCGCTCGATGCGGGGGCGAGGAGTTCGTCCTCCTGCTGCCGGAAACGAACGAAGCTGCCGCGGCCGTACTGGCAGAACGTTGCCGCGCGGCGATCGAAGGGCTGCATATCCGGCACGAACGGTCCAGTTGCAGCGCATTCGTGACCGCGAGCGTCGGCGTCGGGACGGTCATTCCGCCTTTCGACAGTGATGCGCTCCATTTCTGCGATGCCGTGGACAAGTTGCTCTATGCGGCCAAGCAGGAAGGTCGCAATCGGGTCAGATCGACAATCTCGGCCTAATTGCGGCTGCCGTCGGATGTGATGATCCGGGGGCGGACCCACTGGGGGCGTTGGCTCGGGGACGGTCATCCGGCATCGTCGTTGAGGACGCGTTCGAACACGCCCAGATTGAAGGCGAGGTAGATGGCATGCCTTCGGTTGATCGCCTTGAGCTTCAGGCAGGCATTTCTTAGATGAAACCGCACCGTCGTGTGGCTTATCCCCAATGACCGGGCGATCACGGCATCGGTTTCACCTTCCGCGCTGAGCAACAGGATCTCGAATTCTCTGGGAGAAAGGAGCGGTTTCTCATCATGGGAATTCGCATCCATCTGGAGTGCTCCGGCGCGCATGGCCTAATGTCGCGCGAAACCATTCGGTGCTGATCGGGTAGCCGAATGGCCAGGCGGGGGATTTTCAGGACGCCGCATATCCCGCGTCGACGTGAAGGGCATCGCCGTGTCCATGCCGATCTCCATGTTCAATCCGTTCGTTGGCTCCGGAAGGCATAGACGGGATCGTCCTTGCCCCGACAGCCGTGGAGATCGAGCGCCGCGTACATTCCGCCCGTCATGTCGCGCGTGCTGGGTTCGCTGCGCGCCCAATCGAGTACGAACGTACGGTCGGCTATGGCCCAGCGCCCGTCGCGGCGTTCGAAACGGTCTACATAGCGGCCGCCCGTGAGGGTATCGGTCTTCTCGTCGCCGCGGCTGGTGGACACGGCGATGACGTAGGTTTCTCCGACTGCCCCGTCGCCTTCCACCTCGATCCACTGATTGGCGATCGAATGGAAGGTCTGCTCGTAAGCACTCTCCACCAGCCTGCAGATCTCGGAGGCGAAGTCGCGGCCATTGCCGTTGAACACACCGCTGACCACGGAGGCGTCCTCATGGAACACCTCCGACAGCAAATGCGGGTCTGCGCGGTCCACGCCGCGGCAGTAGGCCATGGTCACATCCGCGATCTGCTGTCGAGAGATCACTGCATCGATCGCCTGTTCGCTGTGTGTCATCGGCTTTGATCCTTTTGTCCTGTTCCTTGCATAAGCCTGGGCAAGCAGCGCGATGCCGGCGTCGGCGGCCCCATGCCCGCCTGTCGGCAACTGGCTGCCGAGCGAGCCCACGCCCGGCAGAGGCAATCCCCCGTCCCAGTTGAGGCTGGTGTCCAGCACGTAATTGCGCTGCGTCAGGCGCCAATGGCCGGAGCGTTTCTCATGCCGGTCGAGGTAACGACCGCAGATCAGGTGCTGCGTGGCCGGTCCCTGCGCGCCGGCGCTCGATGCATAGGCCATGACATAGCTTTCGGAGATCGCCCGCTCGCCGTCCGTCTCGGTCCACATCTGGCCGGTTCGGTGCAGGGTGACCGGGCCGGCTTTCTGGGCCTCTGAAAGAATGGTCACGAATTCGGATGCCGCGCCGGTGAAGAAGCGGTAGTCCACGAATGCATCGTCATGATAGCAACTTGCCAGCAGACCCGCGTCCGCACGGTCCACGCCCCGGCTGTGACGGGCGAGCACGTTTGCGATGTCCTGGCGATCGGCCAGCCAGCCAATGTCCCGGGCGCCGGTCATCGCAGGGTCTCCCCATTGTCGATGACGATATGAGTGCCCGTGATCTGGCGCGATTCCTCCGAAGCCAGGAACAGCACGAGGTTGGCAACGTCATCGGGACGCCCTTGGCCATGCGCATGGACCTGATCGAGCCCGGCGTCGTCCTGCGGCAATTGATCGAGCGCCTGCCGGGTCATCGGCGTATCGTGGGCGCCGGGCGCGACGGCGTTGACGCGGATGCCGTAGCCCATGTCCTGGCAGTGTACCGCGACGCTGCGGGTCAGGGCGATGATACCTGCCTTGGCCGCGCTATAGGCCGGGATCGCGGCAATGCCCTTGAGCGCGGCGACTGACGCGACATTCACGATCGAACCGCCCCAGGGTCCGTCGGCCCTCTTGGTCATGTGCGGCAGCGCGGACTTGCAGCCCAGGAAGCAGCCCTCGACCATGACCTGCATCTGAAGCCGGAAGGTCTCCAGCTCGCATTCCTCGACATGGCCGAAACGGACCAGCCCGGCATTGTTGACCAGCACGTCGAGCCGGCCGAAACGGGCCATCGTCTTCGCCACGACGTTGCGCCATTGGTCCTCCTCGCGGACGTCGTGCTGAAGGAACATGGCGCCCGGTATCGAGGCGGCGACCGTGCGGCCGCGATCGACCTGGACGTCCGTGATGACGACAATGGCGCCCTCTGCCGCCAGGAGCCGCGCATCGGCCTCGCCAAGGCCGGAAGCGCCTCCGGTAACGAGCGCGACTTTGCCTGCTACGCGGTTCATCCTGCTCTCCTTCCCATGCGCATGTCAGAAATCGAAGCTGACCGAGCCGCCCCACTGGCGCGGCGGAGCATAGCCGGCCAGCCCGGCATAGCCCGGACTGTCGTAGACGGTCGAAAGATAGCGGGAATCCAGCAGGTTGGTCGCCCATAGCCCGATGGACCAGACGCCGCCGCGCGGCTTGTAGGTCAAGGAGGCGTCGACAAGGTGGGCGGGCTGGATTTTCGAGCGCGGGGTGTCGAGGATCGCCGTGTAATACTTGGAACTGGTGTAGGTATAGCTGACGTCGCTGACCAGATCGGCATCGTCGCCCAGCGGGATCACGAAGTTCGCGCCGAAGCTGGCGTTCCACTTGGGCGCGTTCTGAAGCCGGTAGCCTTCCAGGTCGAGCGTCTCCCCGCTGAGGGGATCGCCATAGAGGAAGGTCTTGTACTTCGCGTCGAGATAGGCGAGCGAGGCGCGCAGGGTCATGCCGTCTACCGGGGCCGCGGTGGTTTCCAGTTCGAATCCCTTGATTTCGGATTTGCCGGCATTGAGGATGCGGTTGCCCTGGGTATTGGTGTCGGTATCGAAGTAGATCTGCGCCACCTGCATGTCGCGATAATTGGTGTAGAACGCCGCAAGGTTGACGCGCAGGCGGTGATCCAGGAAGTCGGCCTTCACGCCGGCTTCGAAAGTATCGACTTTTTCGGGATCGTATGGATTCTCGCCGTCGGCGGGCACCCCGACGCGTGCCGTGAAGCCGCCCGACTTGAAACCGCGCGCCCAACTGGCATAGAGCAGGGTGTCGTCGGCGATTTCATAGTCGGCGCCCAGCTTCCAGCCGACATTGTCCCAGCTCTTGCTGCCGCCCACGGTGAAGCTGTCGATGACGGTATTGCCCTCGCCGGTGTAGTTCGATCCTGCGGCCGCGCCGATGCTGGTGATGAGGCTGGGGGCCGATTCCGTCCGCTCGTGCGTGTAGCGGATGCCTGCCTGAAGCTTGAGCCGGTCGGTCACTTCCCAATAGGCCTGCGCGAAGCCGGAAATGGAGTAGTTGTCCTGATCCTGCAAGTTGGTCTGGAGCAAGCCCGGCGCGGCAAATTGCAGGCGGTAGGCCTGGATATGATCGTAATGGTCCTTGAGGTAGAAGCCGCCCACCAGCACGTTCAGCCTGTCCGAGAGTTCCAGATTGGTGCGCAGCTCCTGGCTGAACTGCCAGCCCACGGTTCGGCGGTACGTATCGTTGAGGAACAGGGGGGTACCGTCCTGATCGGTATATTCGCGGAGCTTGAAGCGCTTGTATCCGGTTATCGCGGTCCAGTCGCCCAGGCCGGTATTGCGCCAGTTCATCGTCAGCGTGCCCGAATAAGTGTCCATGTTGGACTGATCGGGCACGGAGTTGTTGGCGCCGTAATATTTGTCGGGCGCTACGCACATGCCATTCGTGGCGCAGGGGCTGACATACATTCCCTCGGTGCCGGGGGCGACATAGAGCACTTCGCCGGGCCGCGCGCCGTTGATGACGATGGGCGATCCATTGCGGGCATTGACGTATTCGCCCTGAAGCGTCGCATCGAAATTGGCGCTGGGCGTGAAGCGCAAGTAGGCCCGCACCGCGTCGAGGTTCTTGCGCCCAAGGTCCGATCCGTCCACCACGTTCGTCACCCAGCCCTTGCGCTGGGTATGAATGCCCGCGACCTTGAGCGAAAGCACGTCATCGACCAGCGGCGCTTCGATGGAGCCGGTGAGGTCCATGCGGTTGTAATTGCCGTAGACCGCCTTGACGTGACCGCCGAACTTGCCCGTGGGCTGGGCGGTGACCACGTTGATGACGCCGCCGGTGGTATTGGCGCCGAACAGCGTGCCCTGGGGGCCGCGCAGCACTTCGATGCGGTCCACGTCGTAAAGGTCGAGCAGCGCGCCCATCGAGAAGAACTGCGGGACGCCGTCGACCACGATCGACACCGTATTGCCGGCGTAAGGGTCGGGTTCGATGACGCCGATGCCGCGCACGGTGAAGACGGCGCTCTGTGGGGTATTGGCGAAGTTGTCGATCTGGACGTTGGGAATCTGGCCCTGAAGCGCCTGAAGCGAAATGCCCTGGGTGCTGGCCAGTGCTTCGCCGCCCACCGCCGTGATCGAGATCGGCACGTCCTGCAGGTTCTCGGCCTTCTTCTGCGCCGTGACGACGATCTCCTGGATGCCCACCGGCATCCTGCTTTCGGGCTGGCTGGTCTCGGTCGGGGCGAGTTGCCCATCATCCTGGGCGCTGTTCTGGGCGCTATTCTGGGCGCTGTTATGGGCGGGGGCCGCCTGCGGCAGGATCATCGCCCCGGCAGCAAGAGCGAGGGGTGAGCTTGCATTGAGCCAGTTCTTCATCTTCCTACTCCCAACTGTTCTGTTTTTTATGGTTAGAGGTCGTTTCCCCGAACATGGCGGGCCAGCCGCCGGAAGTGGCGGCGGAACGCCGGGATCGGCTTGCCGCAAGATGCGTCGCTCATGGTTGGCGGTCCCCGGGGCCGGGACCGGAGCGCCTTCAGCGGCGGCCTTCGAGGTAGTCGTTCAGCACTTCGTGGAAAAAGCGCACCCGGGTTTCCTGCGCGGCCAGATAGGCGTCCTGGTACCCGCGGGAGTGCATTCCCCGTTGCTGGCCTTCCGCCAGGAGCATGTCCTGATAGACGATCTGGTCCCTGATCTCGGGTACGCCGCGGCCATTGTCGAAGGCGCGGCGCTGCATCTCCGCCTCGCGCAGGGGCTGGGGACCGGCCATGACCGATTCCACCACGCTCTGCCCCGCAACGGGGAAGGCCATGCACCACAAGTCGAACGTGCATTTGTTCGGATCGGTCGGATGCGGTTCGGTCCGGAAGAACACCAGATTGTCCGGCAGGAAGCTGATCGTGACATTGGGGAAGATCACCGTATGCGGGCTGTCGGTGATCTCCTCGTCGTCCATGTTCTCGTAGTGGACGTAGCCGCGCTCCTTCCAGAGCCGCTTTTTCGCAGCCTTTAGGTCGAGCCAGCCCTGCATCGCCTTGGTTTCGAAATCGGGATAGGACTGCGGATCGATGTCCCAGGCCTGCAGGATCGCATCGAAGGGATGGTCCACGCCCTCGGGCAGGCGGTCCGAGAGGGAAGGGCGCATGGGCTGGACGGTGCGGCCATGGCCCCCCGGCCACATTTCGTGCCGAGCGGTATCGACGTCCTGGTCGATCCATGGCGGCACTTGCGGATGGGCGGTGCGGGTGTGGTAGCTTTCCGAGAAGTTGTCGGTGGCGAACTTCCAGTTGGTGTCGAGGTCGATCTTCATCCAGAACACGCGCACGGCGGTGTCCATCGGATAATGGCGATAGAGTTCCGGCATGGGTGCCAGGAAATCCAGAAGTTCCGGGGCCTCCTGGTCCATCGTGTACCACACGAAGCCGCCCCAGGTGGCGCAGCGCAGTTCCTTCAGCCTGAGCTTGCCGCAGGGATTGCCCTGGGGAAAATCCTCCGGGTCCTGCGCCTTTGCCAGCACGCCGTCCTTGCCCCAGACCCACCCGTGATAGGGGCACTGGAAGGATTCCTGGGAGCTTGAATTCCAGACCAGGCGTTGCCCGCGGTGACCGCAGGTGTTGTAGAACGCCTTGATCGCGCCGTCCTCCTGGAGAACGCAGAACACGGATTCGTTCATGAAGTCATGGACGATGTAGTCGCCGGGTTCCTCCAGTTCGGCAGTGCGGCCGGCGACATGCCAGATGCGGGTCCACATGTGGTCCCATTCGCGCTGCATGAAGGCGGGGGAGGTGTAGCGATCGCCCGTGATCGGATCGCCCCTGAGGTTCGCAGCGTCGCGCCCATCCAGCGCGGACGCAGGGATGCCTTGCCTTCCCATCTCGTTTTCCTTCCGGCATGTGCCCGATCCGGCCCGTCCCTTGTCAGGACCTTGGCCGGCGCCTCTCTCCTGGCGCACCGCTTTGCCCGAAAGCCTGCAGCCGCCTGTCGAGGAGAAGAATAACGAATTTGGTCGGTCGACCTACCTGTTAAAACAATCAGGCCTGCAGGCTGACGAGGCCCGCCGTGAAGAAGCGCAGGGCCGGCTGCGCGATGTCCTCAAGTTTACGGGCGGAAAAGTGGCCATCGGTCAGATCGTCCAGGAACCCGGGATCCTGCACCATAAAGATCAGGGCCGCCTCGATCAGATAGACGGCGGCAAGAAGGTCGCTCTCGGCCATGGCCGGCAAGTGGATCCGCAACCGTTCCGTGAGCATGCCGGAAATAACCGACAGCTTGGCCAGGATCGGTCGCAATTCCGGCATGCGATACGCGCTCATCAGGTGCGAGGTCATGACGATGTAATTGCGCAGAGGGCTGGCCTCGCATGAGGCGGCGGTGAGGAACGGCAGAATGAAGGCGGTCACGATTTCGCGAGGCCCGAATTCGCCTTCAGCCGCTTCCGCAAGCTCGAAGCTTGCCGCGATCCTGCCTTGCAACAACGGCAGCTTGCGTTCCAATGCCGCATCGAGAATGAGGTGTTTGTTGCCGAAGTGATAGTGGACCACGCCCATGCGGACACCCGCTTGCGCCGCGATATCGCGAAGGGAGGTTCCCAGATAGCCGTTTTGCGCAAAAAGCACTTCGCAGGCATCTAGAATCGCATGGCGCGTTGCCTCCCCCTTGGTGGAGGGCCGTGCGGAATGCTGAATGGCTGGCGTCGACATGTGACAGGTCATCGCTTCTAAACGGCCGTACAGCAACCCGATCTCGTATTAAATCCGCCGGCTTCCCTCTTCCAGGCCCGGTGACAACCGAGCACCGGGCCTGGAAGGCCATGTTACGGGACACATCCTCGTCGCTCGGAGTGAGAACAGTGCGCAGCCAAGCCAAGGGCGGAGAGATCGTCGGATTCCGGCTTTCCAGTTCGACGGCGGACCGCGCATCAGGCAGCCAGGCCTTGCAAGGCAAAGCGCAACGGCAGGGATGGGCGGCTTGCGGCGTCAGACCTCGATGTAATAGTCCTTGGGAAAGTCCGCTCCGCCATAAGCCTTGCGCATGGTCCACGGCTGCGCATCCGCTTGCCAATAGCTGTCGCTGGCTGGCAGCCCGAGCGCCAGCAGGCTTTCTGCGGCGATATACATGCTGCCGGCATTTGAATAGACATCGCCCAGGCTGGGCTGGTGCCGGGCGAAGCCGATCGTCAGGAAGCCCTTGGCGTCGAAATTGCTGGGATCGGTGAAGATACGGCGCTGCGTTGCCAGCGTGGCAGCCCGCACCTGACCTTCGGGCAGCTTGGCGTGAAGCAGCTTCTTCCACGCGAGATAGGCCAGCGGCTGGTGGACTGCCGTACGGTAAGTGAGCGACCGGCCGACCGGCGGAAATGCGCCATCCGGGCCGATCATGCGCTCCAACACCTCACCGAAGCGCTGCATCCGCTTCACTTGCGTTGTCAGGCGCTCTGCGGGGTCCAGCTTGTTGAACTTGACACCGGTGCGGACCAGCACATCCAGGATCTGGGTGAGCATCGGATGGATGACGTAGCTGTTGTACATGTCGAAGTGGAAGTGCTCGCCGTCGCCGTACCAGCCGTCTCCGACGTACCATTCGCCGAACTTGCGGAGGGCAAGGTCGATGCGGATCGGGTCCCACTGGGCGCCGACAGAGAGCAGGAAGGCCTCGTTCATGGCGGCGAACAGCAGCCAGTTCGTGTAGGGCGGCGTTACGTGCCGCAAACCCTGGATCTCGGCGATGATCCGGGTCTTGGTGGCCGCGTCCAGCGGGTCCCACAGGGTTTTCGGCGCGCGCAGGAGAGCGCTCGTGAAATAGGCCGAATCCACCAGCGGCTGGCCTTCCGCGCTCCACAGCAGGTAGTCCGGGCTCTTGGGATCGACGCTGTGGACGTAGCTTGCCAGCGCCTGCTCCCGCAACTGGGCGCGCAGGCGCGATTCCGCGCTGTTGTCATCGGGCAGGGCAAGCCAGGGCGTAATGCCGTCGATCAACCGGCCGAATGCCTCCAGATAGGCGACCTTGGGATTCCGGCCATCCCAGCTTGGGCTGAGTTCCGGAGACCAGTCCTGCTGAAGACGCCCCTGCGCCATGCGGGAGAGCACCGGCGTCGCCATGCGTTCCAGCAGGCCCAGCATATAGGCGCGGTCATCCGTTCCCGCGTGGAGCCCGGCCTGGCCGAGTGGCTTTTGCCCGGCAACGCGGGCAGCGGCGGCGCCGGTCGAAAGCGCTGCGGTGCCCGCCACGGCGCCAGCCAGCAGCGCGCGGCGATCCAGATTCATGGTCATGTTCAGTCCTTTGGAATCGAGAAGTCGAGCGTTTGGGAAGCAGCGTAGGCGTCCCACGCCTGCCGCGTCGCGAACATGTCCTGTCCCTTGCTCCACGCGCTGCCCGAATAGTAGACAAAGGGCTTGCCGGGCAGAACCTTGAGCAGGACGAGGTAATTGTCCGCATCCTGTTTCACCTCGGCAATCATGCCGGGGTCGACACGGACGGCGATCGCCATGTGGCCATGCGCGCCGTCTTCGGGTCCCCACCAGGAGATCAGGCCCTTGGCGCGATCGATCGTGGCTTCGCCATCGCGCGCGCCGGTCGTGCGCTTGCCGATGCCGATCCCGACCACCAGCGGCGCCGGGGAATCCGATTGCAGCGTCGAGACCATCCGCGTGAAATGCGTGCCGAGCGGCAGCGTGAAGCGGCGTGTCTCCCAGACCTTGCGATCCACATCCACCGGCCAGGGCGCGTAATCCACGCTGAAATCCGCCTCCTTCCCGCCGGACTTCAGGATACGCGCGCGCAGGTAATTGCGGGAGGTCCACAGCTTGTTGTCCTGCCAGATGCCCAGCCCACCCGCGCCGCGCCCGGTACCCACGTTGTAGAAGTCCAAACCTTCGCCGTGATAGCCGTGCTGGTCGCCGCTGCTCAGCTGCCGGTCGGCGAAGGGCCAGGCGACGTTCTTGCCCCAGCTGTCGATGCCCGACCCCGATGGCGGTTCCGCCGCTTCCAGCGCGCGGCCATAGATGCGGTGCGCGGTCTTGTCGTTTTCCCAGAGAAGGTCGTCATAGCGATAGGGGGCGAACTGGGCGACGGCGGCCGGCGTCTTGCTTTTGGGCGGAGGAAGCGGCTTTTCCACCTTGAGCTGCGCGTCGTCCTGCCGCTGGGCGTACAGGCTGGCCGGCGCGCAAGCGATCGCTATTGCCAATCCCGCTGCGATCCTGCCGCGCGCGGATCTGTGAAACTGCCCCATGTCCTCTCCAAGACTATGTGTCAAAGTTGTATGCCAACCTGATAAATTGCTATCTGTCGTTTGCCAAGCGCTTCGTGTAGGAATGGAACCGTTCGGGAGGTTTTCTCCCGTCAACGACGAAAGACTGCCCATGGTGAAAGCCGCCTCCCTGGCCGATATCCTCTACGCGAAGCTGGAGGAGGAGATCATCTCCGGGGTCATTCCCGCCGGCTCCAAGCTGCCCGCCCAGAAGGACATCGCCGAGCGCGAGGAAGTGAGTCGGACCGTGGTGCGGGAAGCTGTGGCCCGGCTGGAGGCGCAGGGCTTTGCAGTCGCCCGGCAGGGGTCGGGTGTCTATGTCTCGGAAACGGCGCAGTACCGGGCCTTTCAGGTCACGAAAGAAGAGCTTTCCGAGCTTTCCGACGTCATCAAGCTACTGGAAATGCGGCAGGCGATCGAGGCTGAAATGGCCGGTCTGGCGGCGGCCCGGCGTACGCAGGCGGATATTGCCGAAATGCGCGCGGCTCTGCGACGCATGCGCGAGGTGGGTGACGATCCCGCCGCTTCGGCACAGGTCGATAGCGAGTTCCATCTGGCCATCGCCCGGGCGACGCAGAACGATTATTTCGTGCGATTCATCCAGTTCCTGGGCGTGAGGCTGGTTCCGCCGCGCAGTCTCTATCTGCGCGATCAGTCCGAAGACGTGCATCATGCCTATGTCGGCAAGGTCAGTGACGAGCACGAGGCCTTGCTGGAGGCCATCATTCGCATGGACATCGAGGGCGCCCGCCTGGCGGCACGGCTGCACATGCAGGAGAGTCTGATCAGGCACTCCGAACTGAGCGACGCTATCGCCAGCGGCAATGACGGATCGAGGCCTAAGTAGTCCGACAATTGACAAGCATTCAAAGTTATATGACAACTCTCTCATCGCGCGACGAATCGCGGATGAGGGAGGATGATCATGAGGGTGGTTACAGCCGCAGTCTCCACGGTGAGCGCTTTGGCATTTCTGGCAGCCTGCAACGCAGCCTCGGCGCAGGAGGCTGCCGCATCTCGTACCTCGGGTGAGGAGCCGAAAGCGGCGCCGGCAACCGAGGAAATTGTCGTCACCGGATTTCGCAAGAGTCTTCAGCAAGGGATCGAGCTGAAGCGCGAAGCCATCGGCGTGCGGGATTCCATCGTCGCGGAGGATATCGGCAAGTTCCCCGAGGCCAACGTCGCGGACTCGCTGCAGCGCATTCCCGGCGTGTTCCTGTCGAGGGACGGCGCCTCGAACGAAGGCCAGCGCATCAGCATCCGCGGTCTGGGCTCGGAATTCACCGTCACCACCATCAACAGCGCGCCCGTTCACACCACGTCATCGCAGAACGTCGGATCCTCGACGCGTGATTTCAACTACGACGTCTTTCCATCCGAACTGTTCGGCCGGGTGGACGTCTACAAGTCGCCGCTGGCCAACCTTGAGGAAGGCGGCATCGGCGGCAATGTCGACCTGCAGACGCCGCGTCCGTTCGACAGCGCGGGCCGGGTGATCCGCTATACCGCGCAGGCCAACTACAATACCCAGTCGAAGAAGTGGCAGCCGCGCGGATCGCTGCTGTTCAGCGATACCTGGGGCGATTTCGGCGTCCTGGTGGGCGCGGCCTATGCCAAGAACGTCAACGAGCGTTCGGGCTTCCAGTCGACCGGCGGCTACAATTCCTCCGCGATCGGGTCGCTGGCCTATCGAGGGCCGACGACCGTGGGCGGGCCTTTCCAGTTCCAGATGGACCTCGACAATCCGCTGGCGAACTATGGCGATCTGACCAGGGATCAGATCAACAACGCTTACTTGCCGCGCTTCTATCGGGTGTTCACATCCAACAATACACGCGAACGCATCGGCCTGGTGGGGTCTATCCAGTACAAGACCGATCGCCTGGACGTCAGCGTGGACGGCATATTCTCCGAACTGAAGGATGAGGCGGACGAATTCACCTTCGGCGCGGCAGTCCGCAATTCGCGCACGGTGCCCGGCACCACGAGTGCCCCCGGGGTCGGCACGAATTCGGGCATCATCCCGCTCGATGTGCATATCGACGAGTTCAACAATCTCTACGGCACCTTCGGCAACACCAGCTTCATCCAGGAAAGCTTCTTCCGAAACGCCCGCACCCGTTTCAAGTACGGCATCGTGCGCGCGGTCTACGACCTGACCGACACCATGAAACTGTCGGCGCAGGGCAATCTCAGCGACAGCAATGCGCGCTACACCGCCAATCGTATCACCAGCAATCTCTACGGGATCACCAGCACGTTCGACCCGACGGGCAACGTCACTTATCCCACGATCAGTTCGCCGGTCGATTTCACCGACCCCGCCAACTTCACCGCGCCGGGCCTCGGCTTCTCGCTCAATCGGGAGATCGACAAGGAAAAGACCGCTCGCGCGGTTCTGGACTGGGATCTGGTCGACGACGGTGATCGCACGTTCGCCGTCAAGCTGGGCGGCAGCTATGTGGACACCGGCAAGGAAATCTCGCAGCAGGACGGCAGCAGCATCGCCTCCGCCCAACTCGCCGGGATGGACGTGTTCTCCAACATGGACCCGTACATCCAGTTCGGCCAGATCCGCGACGGCGGTAACCCGGGCTATCCTTCGCAGTTTGCCACGTTCCCGCGCTCTTTCGTGATGGATGATCTGGATGCCAATGCCGCCAACGCGGCGGCGCCGGTCAATCTCAATGGCGCGTTCAAGGCCAACGAGATCGTCAAGACCGCGTTCTTCGAGGCCAACTTCACGCTGCCGGTCTTCGGCAAGGAACTGCGCGGCAACGTGGGCATGCGCTATTCCGACACCTCCACGATCATTCACAACTACCAGAGTGCCGGCGCCGGCGTGTTCCTGCCGCAGCGGCGCGAGGGCGGCTATGACAACTGGCTGCCATCGGCGAGCCTTGCCTATGACGTCACTGACAAGGTCGTCGTGCGTGCCTCGGCCGGCAAGACGATCACCCGCGCGGCACTGACGGCGATTGCCGGCGGCACTGTCGTGCCCAACGTGTTCAATGCCGACGTCACGGTGGGCAATCCGAACTTGCGCCCGCAGATGGCGACGCAATTCGACGCGGGCGTGGAATGGTACTTCGCGCCGGGCGGGCTGCTCAGCATCGGGGCCTTCAAGAAGGACATCGTCGACCGTGCGATGGCAGTGCAGGACTTCGTGACCTTCGGCTCGCTCGGCCTGCCGGACAGCGCCTTCAATGCCGTATCGCTGGGCTTCCCGGGCGGCGACATTCCCGACGATTTCCTCATCCGTCGGACCCAGTACGTCAATCAGGGCGAACTGAAGCTGAAGGGGCTGGAATTCGCCTATCAGCAGAACTTCACGTTCCTGCCCAAGCCGTTCGACGGGCTGGGCTTTACCGGAAGCCTGACCCTGATCGACCAGAAGGGCGACGACTTCGTCACGACGGAAGGTACCCGCGTGCCGATCCAGTTCGTGCCGAAGTATTCCTACAGCGCCACGGCGTTCTATGAAAAGGGACCCTTTGCGGTACGCGCTTCCTACAACTACCGCGCGAAGACGGGCATCACGTCGCAGAACACGGGGAACGACCAGATCCCCTACACGGCACCGCAGGGCTTCCTGGACGGCACGATCAGCTACAAGCTGAACGACATGATCGAACTGCGGATCGATGCGCTGAACATCACCAACGAGAACGTCTATATCTATTACTCCGACCCCGACGGCCCGAAGGGCAACGGTCAGTCGCGGCGCGACAACTCGTTCTTCAATGGCACGACCGTCTCTTTCGGCGTTCGCGGCAAATTCTGAGCCACTCCCGGCCGAGCGCCTGGGCGGAAATCCCGGGCGCTCTCTCTTTCGCGAGAGGATGACCATGCAGCAGGTGCCGCAAACCGTCGTGGAGGAGGGTGCAAGGGCACGCGTGTCGCAAAGTCGAATGCCCTCGCCGGGCCATCGCCGGAATGTCGATCGCCACGTTCGTCGGCACCGTTCTGCAATTGACCGGCAGCCATTCCTTGATCTTCATGGCGCCGGATGCGCCATTCTCATCGCCCTTGCGGCGCTTCACCTCATCAGCCCCCGCCTGACCCCGACAGGAGAACTCGCCTCGTGAATATCCGAAACCTGTTCCCCGCTGCACTGATCTGCGCGGCCTTCGCTACGCCCGCCCTTGCGGCGCCGACGGCACAGTCGCCCGTTGCGGCGGCGGTCAAGCTGGCCGACTGGCAGCTGGCCCATCTCGATGACCTGTCGCACATTCCCCGCGCCACGGAGGAGACCCGCAAGACCCGCGGGTGGGAGCAGGCCGTGTTCTGGGTGGGCATGACCGCGCTGGCCGATGCGGGCGCGCCGCCGCGCATTACCGAGGCGGTGCTGGCGATGGGCCGGCGCAACGCCTGGCGCCCGGGCGACAACCTCTATTTCGCCGACGATCAGGCCATCGCCCAGGCCTATGTCTGGGCGGCCGGCCACGGCGCGGGCGCGGCGGCGCTGGCACCGACGAAGGCGGCGTTCGACACGGTGGTGGACAAGCCGGCCGTCACCACGCTGGCCTTCGCCATCCCGCCCGAAGGCTATGGCGCGACCGAGTGCCTGAAGCGCTGGTGCTGGTGCGACGCGCTGTTCATGGCGCCGCCCGCCTTCGCCGAACTCTCCCGCCAGACCGGCGACGATCGCTACCTGAGGTTCGCGATGAAGGAGTTCTGGGCGACGACGGACTTCCTCTACGACCCGGCCGAGCAACTCTACTATCGCGACAGCCGTTTCTTCGAGCGGCGCGACAACGGCCGCAAGGTGTTCTGGGCGCGGGGCAACGGCTGGGTGTTCGGCGGCATGGCGCGGGTGATCCCGCTGCTTGGCGCCGGCAGCGCCGACCGCACCCGGATGGAGGCGCTGTTCAAGGACATGGCAGCGAAGGTGAAGAGCCTGCAGAAGCCGGACGGCTACTGGGCGCCCTCGCTCCTCGCGCCGGAAAATTCGCCGCCGGAGACCAGCGGCACGGCGTTCTATACTTACGGCCTTGCCTGGGGAATCAATCAGGGCCTCTTGCCAAGGGCCGAGTATGAACCCGCGGTGCGCAAGGGCTGGGCGGCGCTGGAACGAGCGATCCAGCCTGACGGCCGCCTCGGCTGGGTGCAGCAGGTGGGTGACCGGCCTGACCAGGTCCTGCCCAGCGATACCCAGTACTTCGGCGTCGGCGCCTTCCTGCTCGCCGCGACGGCAGTGGCGGAACTCGACCGCAAGCCGCGCTGACGGAGACGATCCTTGTTTGAAAAGACCTATTACGGGGTCCACCCCGCCATGATGCAGGGGGCAAGCAACGAAGACCTGCGCGAGCGCCATCTCGTCTCCGGCCTGTTCCGGCCGGGCGAGATCGTGCTGACTTACTCGCACGGTGAGCGTTTCATCATCGGCGGCGCGGTGCCGGGGCGCGAGCCGCTGGTATTGCCGTGCCAGAGCGAACCCGAAAGCGCCGCCGGGCACCCCCTGCTGGAACGCCGCGAGCTGGCGGTGGTCAACATCGGGGCGGGCGTGGGGGTGGTCACGGCCGGGGGGCAGCCGTTCTCGCTGGCGAAGCATGAGGCGCTTTACGTGCCGATGGGCACCGATGCGGTCAGTTTCGCGGGCGAGGGCGCGCGCTTCTATCTGCTGAGCGTGCCGGCACACGCTCCGTTTCCCTTGCGCAAGGTGGGCATGGGCGATGCCAATGTGATGCGGCGCGGCAGTCTGGAGAATTCCAACGAGCGCACGATCTACCAGCTGATCCTGCCGCATACCTGCCAGAGCGCGTCGATCTGCCTGGGTCTTACCCGGCTGGAGCCGGGAAGCGTGTGGAACACGATGCCGCCTCACGTCCATGAGCGCCGCTCTGAAATTTATCTCTATTTCGATCTGGATCAGGACGATCGGGTGTTCCACTACATGGGGCGGCCCGAAGACTTGCGCCATATCGTGATGGAGAACGAAGACGTGGTGATCTCTCCGCCTTGGTCGGTCCACATGGGCGCCGGGACGCAAAACTACAGCTTCATCTGGGCGATGGCGGGCGAGAACCTGGATTACGAGGACATGGACGTCCTCGACATCTGCCAGCTGCGATAACGGGAGGGAATCAGGTGTCTCGCATGGGGAAATGGCGCGCGGCGGCGGCCGGAATCGGATTTTTGACGGCCACCATGGCGCAGGCACAGGCGCCGCAAGTGCAGCCGGTGCAGGTCGACCCGTCCCGCCCGGACTGGGAAAATCCGGCGGTCAACGCCATCGGCAAGCTGCCTGCCCGGGCCACCGGATTCCCCTTCGAAAGCCGCGAACGCGCCATTGCCGGTCATCGCACCCATTCGTCCCGGTTCCTGTTGCTGAGCGGGGAGTGGAAATTCGCGCTCTCCCCCAGCGCCGATGCGCTGCCTGCGGGTTTCGAGCAGCCCGGCTATGACGTGTCCGACTGGAAATCGATCAAGGTTCCTGCCGACTGGCAGGCCGAAGGGTTCGACCAGCCGCGCTACAACAACATCACTTATCCCTTTCCCGCCAATCGGCCGCTGATCCCTCACGCGACCAATCCGGTCGGATCGTATCGCCGCGACGTGGAGGTTCCCGCGGGATGGAGCGGAGAGGACGTGATCCTGCACATCGGGGCGGCGGGATCGGCCTACTCTGTCTGGGTTAACGGCCGGAAGGTCGGCTACTCGGAAGACAGCAAGCTGCCCTCCGAATTCGATGTGACGGGCTTCGTCCATCCGGGCCGCAATACGGTGGCCATCCAGGTGTTCCGCTGGTCGGACGGATCCTATCTTGAGGATCAGGATTTCTGGCGCGTATCGGGCATCGAGCGCGAAGTGTTCCTGATGGCGGCGCCGAAGACGCGTATCCGCGACTTCTTCGTCCACGCCGGGCTGGACGACAGCTTTGCAACCGGCACGCTGGCGATCGACCTCGCGGTCACCCCCGGCGCCGCCACGAGCGCGCGCTACGTGCTGATGGACGGCGACCGAACGGTTCTGGAAGGGCGGCAGGCGGTCAGCGCCGGGCAGGCCGAGCGCAACGTCACGCTCACCGGCCGCTTGCCCGGCGTGAAGCCGTGGACGGCGGAAACGCCTCATCTCTATTTCCTGCTGGTCGAACTCTACGACGCCAGAGGGCGCATCCTCCAGTCCACTTATGCGCGCGTCGGTTTCCGCGATGTGGCGATCCGGGACGGTCTCGTCACCGTGAACGGCAAGCCGATCACCATCCGCGGCGTCAATCGGCACGAGCACGACCCGGAAACCTTCCACGTCGTGTCGCTGGAGTCGATGGAGCGCGATATCCAGCTGATGAAGCGCAACAATATCAATGCGATCCGCACGTCGCACTACCCCAACGATCCGCGTCTCTACGAACTTGCCGACCGCTATGGCCTCTATGTCATGGACGAGGCGAACCTCGAGAGCCATGCCTACATGGACTATGCCAACAAGCATCCGGAACGGCGGGCGGAATTCCAGCTTGGTTTCGATCCGGCGTGGAAAGACGCGCATGTCAGCCGCGCGGTGAACATGGTGGAGCGGGACAAGAACCACCCTTCGGTGATCTTCTGGTCGCTGGGGAACGAGGCGGGCATCGGCCCGAACTTCGCGGCGGCAGCGGCGGCGGTAAAGGCCCGCGATCCGGACCGGCTCATAAGTTACCTGGGCTGGGGCACCTGGGACGGGGTCAGCGACCATCGCCCCAACTGGTACGCGGACATCTACGCGCCGATGTACGATCCCGTTGAGAAGCTGGTCGACTATGCCAAAAACTGGAACTTCAAACAGCCGATGATCCAGTGCGAATATGGCCACATGATGGGCAATTCGGGCGGCAACCTGAAGGAATACTGGGACACGATCTACGCCTACCCGGAAAAGCTGCAAGGCGGCTTCCTCTGGGACTGGGTGGACCAGTCGATGTACCGCTATACCAAGGACGGGCGCCGATACTGGGGTGACGGCGGAGAATATGGCCCCAATCCGGGCGGCGATATCGAATTCGGCGACGGCTTGCTGCAATCGGATCGGACCCCCAATCCGGCATTGTTCGAAGTGCGCAAGGTCTATGCGCCGATCCAGTTCGACGGGTTCGATCCGGCGATCGGCCGGGTTACCGTGCGCAACCGGCACGATTTCACCGACCTTTCCGGTTACACCTTCGATTGGGAACTGCTGGAGAACGGCGTTGCCGCGGCGCATGGCACATTGCCGGCACCCAGCGTGGCGGCCCATCACGCCGGTATTCTCACCCTTCCGGTGGAGACGTTTCCGCGCCGCGCCGGGGCGGAGTATTTCGTGACCGTCCGCGCCCATGCCAAAGCGGGCAGCGTGCCGGCGGTCGCGGAGGGACAGGTGATCGGCTGGGAGCAGTTCGCGCTCGATCCGGGCGCGCGCGTCATGGCCTCAGCCGTGGCGGGGCCGGTGGTGACCTCGGAAAGAGGCGGGGTCATCGAACTCTCGGCGAGCGGCGCCAGCCTGATGGTCGATCGGGCCACCGGCCTGGTGCGATCCTATGCCCGAAACGGGCAAATGCTGGCCTCGGGCGGCACGCCCAATTTCTGGCGCGCGGTGACCGACAACGACATCGGCATCGGCACTGACCGCCAACTCGCCGTGTGGAAGGCCATGAGCCACGAACGCAAGCTGGTCGGCGTCACCTTGCGCGCGCTTGACGAAGGGGCGCGCGAAATTGCCGTGACCTACGAACTGGGCAAGGCAGACGCCCGTTTCGCGCTTCATTACCGCATGGCGGGGGATGGCTCTCTGGCGGTTTCGGGCGAGTTCACGCCGCTCAATACCGACCTGCCGCCGCCTTTCCGCGTAGGCCTGGAGTTCAGCCTGCCGACCGATCTGGATACGGTGGAATGGTACGGACGCGGGCCGCACGAGAGCTATGTGGATCGCAAGACCTCGGCCCCCATCGGTCTCTGGCGCGGCCCTCTGGCGGCGCAGAACCACGATTACATCCGCCCGCAGGAGACCGGAAACAAGGTCGACGTGCGCTGGATCGAAGTATCGGGCGCGGGCCGGGGGCTGAGGGTGGAGGGCGAGACGCCGATCATGGCGAATGCCCTGGCGTTCCCATACGAGGACCTCGACCGGCATGCCCCCGGAACGTGGAAATCCATCGATATCCGCCCGCACGATCATGGCACCCTGCTGATCGACGCGGCACAATGGGGCGTGGGCGGCGATACGCAGTGGAGCGAATTCGGCAAGCCCATGCTCCCCTATCGCACCCGCCTGGAACCCATGCGTTTCACGTTCCGGTTCAGCACGTTCGACGGCGCCGGAACCGCGCCGGACAGCGCAAAGCCGGCGAACAATGCCGAACATGAATGATGCGAGCGGCAGCAGGCGCGTTGGTTGCAGGGAGGATGGCCCGACAGGGCCGTTCGTCTAGGCGGCCGGTGACGCTGAGGCTCTGGCCGGGTGCGGGACATCCTCAGATCGGCACGTCTTCGCGATCGGGCGCGACGAAGCCGTAAGTGCGATACCTGCTGGTGAGGCTCTGCCCGTCGATCGTGATCTCGGTATAGCCTTCCGGCGTGCCGAGGAAGGCGCCGCGCCAGTCCGCGCCTGCCACGGCGCCGGTCGACAGGAAGCGCAGCCCGTTCAGGTCGATCTGCTCGTAGACATGGCTATGCCCCTGCAGCACGGCGAGAACGTTGTAGCCGCGCAAGATGCGCAGGACTTCGCGGCCGTTGACCACGAATGTCCAGTTGTGCGGGGTATCGAGCCAGGACTCGGGTTCATAGCACTGCATGGCCGTGACGAGGGGGATGTGCGTCACCACGACGATGCGCTGGCCATGGGGCAGGGCGGCAAGGTCGGCGCGGAGCCATTCGAGCTGTTCCTGATCGACGCGCCCTTCGTAGTTGCGGTCGGCGGTCAGCCCGATGGAATCCATCACGACGAAGTGAACGCCCTTGTGGTCGAAGGTGTAGTACCGCGGTCCGAAGCGATCGATGTAGAACTGCTTCCCGTAATCGCGCTCGTCCGGCGCCACACCGCTCTTGGGAAAGACGCCAAGGCAATCGTGGTTGCCCAGGACGTGGCGGACCGGCTTGCGCAGATGGGCTTTTTCGGTGCGTTGGTAGAGGTCCATCAGCATCGTGGCGCGTGCGCGGCCGGTTTCCAGGGCGTCCTCGACGTGATCGCCGCCGTGGATGACGAAGTCGCTATCGCTGGCGGAAATCTGCTCGAAACACATCGCACAGGCACGGTCTGCTTCCAGTTCCGGGCGGATGTGAGTGTCGCTGAGGAAGGCGAAGCTGAAGCGCTGGCCGCTGGAGTCCGGCTGGGCAGAGGCGGCGGCGGTGGCCACATCCAGGGGCATCAGGGAGGTGGCCAGAGCGACTTTCAGGAGATTGCGGCGGTCCATGCTGGTCCTTTCCGGGATGTGTTCGGGACGTGCCTCGCGCCGGGCGAGCGCACGTCCCGTTCAGGGCTTTGCGGCAGGGGTCAGAAATGCAGGCCGATGGTGGCGAAGACCTGCCGCGGTGCCGCCGGCTGGAGCGTGGTGTAAGTGCCAGCCGGATCCGAGGTCACGAAACCGGCCGTACCGGTAGAGGCGATGTAGCGCTTGTCGAACAGGTTGGTGACATTGACCTGGAAATCGATGGCGCTGCTGAGGCGATAGCCGGCGGAAAGGTTGACGTTGACCGCACCCGGCAGCACCGCGTCGTTGAGGTAGCTGTAATAGCGGCGGCTGCGGTAATGGGCGGAAAGCTGGCCCCAGAGCTTGCCGTCGTCGTAGTTCAGCTCCGCGCTGGCGACGTTCTTGGGCGAGGCGACGACCTGCTTGCCTTTCGTTGCGATCACCGCGCCGCCCTCGGGCTGCACGTTATCGTCATAGGTCGCATCGTTGTAGGCGTAGCTGCCGTAGAGCGACCAGTGCGGGGCGAACTTCCAGTTTGCCGCTGCCTCGACACCGCGCGAAGAAACGCTGCCGACGTTCTGGAGCACGTTCTGGTTGCCCACGATCGTCGCGCTGATCGAGGAGGCGAGCAGGCGATTGGTGAACTTCACATAGTAACCCGTGAGCGAGAGCTGCAGGGCACGATTGTGGAAGCGGTAGCCCGCCTCGAAAGTGTTGGTCATCTCCGGCTTCAGGTTGGCGCGGATATAGTCGAACCCGGCTTGCGAACTGCTGGAGAACGGTCCGCTGGAGGCAGAGGCGACGAAGGCGGCCATGTTGCGCGTGTAGTCGGCGAAGAATTCGCTGGTGTCGTCCAGTTGGTAAAGCAGTCCGGCCGTGGGCAGGAACCAGTTCTCGGCCTTGATCGAACCGTCGATCGGCTTGCTGCTGGTGATCGTGTTCGCGGTGCTCTTGGAGACGACGCCTTTCACTCCGGCGTTCAGGCGCAGCCGGTCAGTGGCCTGCCAGGTGTCGCCGATATCGAGCTGAACCGTGTCGGTGGCGAACTGGTAGTGCCAGTTGGTGGTGAAGGGATTGGTGTAGAACTTCTGGAAGTTCTTCGGTGTCACGCCTTCTTCCAGGCCGTAGAGGTAGGAGCCCTGCTCGAAGGCATTGTGCTCATACCAGATGCCGCCCTCGATCTTGTGGTCCCCGGCCTGGAACATCAGGCGCGAGATGCCGCCCTTGCGGTTGACGTTGTAGCGTAGCGCCGAGACGGAGATCGGCGAGCCGCCATAGGCCTCGGGCGTGGGGTCGTAGGGGTCGGCCCAGGTGCCGATGCCCTTGTCGAGATGGATGTAGGCGGTGGTGAAGCCGGAAAGACGCGGGCCCAACTGGTATTCGAGCTTCTCGTAAGCCAGCAGGTCGCGCCGCACGCCGCCGCCGTTGTAGACGGCATCGTCGGCATTCACGTAGGGCGCCGGAACCGTGCCGCCGTTCTGGACGATGCGGGCGAGATCCTCGGCCGTCTGGAAGCTCTCGATATTGTCGAAGTTCCAGCCGTACTGCTTGATCTTGGCCAGCGAGAGATCGTTATAATCGTCCTCGCGGCGGTCGATCAGGTTGAGAAAGGTGGTCGAGGTTACGGCATCGCCCAGCGGCTGCACGTATTTGGCGTTGAGCTGGTCCTGTTCCTGCTTGCCCCATCCGCGCCATTTGCCCTGCCGGTCATGCGCGTAGGAAATGGCGAGCCGTCCGCCCCATGCAAGGTCGCCGCTGTTCATCCGCACGAAGGAACGCCAGGAGTCCTCGCTGCCGTAGCTCTGCTGGAGGTCGAGCCCGAACTTCGCCGTGGGTTCGATGGAGGTGAAGTCGACCGTGCCGCCGATGTTGCTGGTGGACGCCGTTCCCAGCGCGCCGCTGCCCTGAGACAGCGTGGCGCCGCCGTTGTTCTCGCTGAGAAGCGCGCGGTTGATCGATAGGCCGTTGTTGTTGCGGTACTGCATGTTGCCCAGCGGCACGCCGTCCAGGGTATAGCCCATCTGGTCGGTAATGAAGCCGCGGATCGAGAGCTGCGTGGCGGCCTCGTAAGTTCCGTGCGCGTCCGAGGAATCGAAGTTCACGCCGGGCAGGCGGCCCAGCGAACGCAGCGGGGAGGTGCCGGCCGTCGTCTTCTCCATCGCTGCCACGGACACGGTCTGGACCTGGCGCGATTGTCCCTGTCCCAGGACGACGATGTCCTGGCCGGTGGCGCCCGCGTCCGCCACGGCCACAGGCGCGGCATCGCGTGTCTCGGTGGGCGAGACCTTGAGGGAGATCATGCTCGGGGTCTCGCTGGCCACGACCAGCCCCTGCCCGGCGATCAGGCGGCGCAGGGCCTCGGCGCGGGTGAAACGGCCGCGCAGCGCGGCGACCCGGCGATTGGCTACGGCGTCATAGGGAAACACCAGGTGCACGCCCGCCTGGTTGGCGAAGCGGTTGAGTGCGGTGGCCGTATCCGAGGCCTGGATGTCGAACTGGATCGGTGCCTGCTGCGCCAAGGCGGCAGCCGGCATCGCGGCCGCCACGATGGCGGTCGTCGTCAGATACTTGAACATGGAATTTCCCCGCTGGATGCGATTGTCGGGGCAAGGATGGATGGGGGCGAAAAAACCGCTATCCGGCGGGAGAAATTTTTTTCAGCGACCTGGGTCAGGGGGCGAGTCAGGCATGAGTGAGCACGATGTTTCCATCGGCCCCGGCAGTGGCCTTCACGCCGAAAGACGTGCGCAGTGCCTCCAGGAATTCGGTGGGATTGGTGGTGGCGAACGTGCCGCCGATGCGCAGGCGCGAGAGGTCGGGATCGCCGATGACGATCTTGCCGCGCAAGTACCGGTTCATTTCCGCCAGTGCGTAATCGAGGCTTTCGCCGTTCAGCACCAGCGTATCGCGGCGCCAGGCGGTGATGCGGGTGAGGTCTGACTCGCGCTGCCGTACATTTGCCTGCCCGGCCGTGGCCAGAGCGACGTCGCCGGGCTGGAAGGGGCGGGCCGCATCGCCCAGCGTACCGCTTCCCGAAAGCACCGCGAGTTCGCAGCTGGAGCCGCGAAGGCGGGCGTTGTAGTCGCCCGGCGCCAGATGGAATGTCCCGCCCGGCGTCATCAGGCTGAGCCGCCGACCCGGATCGAGCTGGATGCCGATCTCTCCGCGCTCCAGCCAGAGCCGGGGTGACTTGCCGTCTTTCCAGTAGATGCTGCTGTCGGTGTTGAGGTTCACCGAGAGGCCCGGCACCTCGGATATCGCGCGGCGCTCTCCGATCCGGGTCTCGGCGCTGTTGCGGGCGGCCGCTCGCATGGCGAACCCGCCGCCTGCAAGGGCCATCGCGCCCGCCGCCGCGGCGATGCGCAGCATGCGCCGGCGGGTCGGTTGCTCGTCCGGGGCAGGCGCGGGCGCATCGTCCGGCACCGCTGGCTTGGGATCGCCGGAAATCCGCGCCAGTTCGCTCATGTCCCGCCAGGTGCTCGCCACTTCGGCGAACGCGACGGCATGACGCACGTCTTCCGCCCGCCACGCCTCGAACGCGCGCCGGTCGGCCGTTCCGGCGTCGAGCGAAGCCAGCCACCCGGCCGCGATGTCGGTCAGGTCAGCGGCTGGTTCAGGGATTTCGGAACGGTCGGACACAGTTCCTCCGCTTGGGCGACACGCTCGCGGCGTGCCTTCGTGATGAGGGAAAGCCCCTTAGCGATATGCTTTTCAACGGTCGATAGCGATATGCAAAGTTCTTCGGCGATGCGCGGCGGCGACATCTGCTGGATCTTGCGCATGTGCAGCACCCGCCCGCACTGGGGCGGCAGTTCCTCGATCAGGCGCAGGAGAAGCTGCAGTTCGGACCGTCCGGAGCTGACGGCGAAGGCGTCGGGCGACGGGTCGGCCACGTCCAGCATGTCGAGCGAGGCGAGAAAGTCGATCCGCACCACGTTGGCCCGGCGAAGCCGCTCCAGGGCGAGATTGCGGACCACGGTGAGCACGAAGCCGCGCGGCGAGGCGATGTCCCGGTAGTCGGGCGCGGCGAGCACGCGTGCATAGGCTTCCTGAACCAGGTCGTCCGCCTCGTCCCGGCCGCAGAAGTGTGCGGCTCTGGCGCGATAGGCCGCTGCGTGAGGCAGCACTTCGACCATGAACCACCGGTCGATTTCACGTAGCCAGCTCAAGGCGCACTCCGGATTGCTGGAGGCGCCCTAGGCGGCGGGTCTTACAGTTATGCGTCACCTGAGGCGATTTTCGTCGGCTCTCGCTCAACGCACCTGGATTGCGGCCGGTGATGACCGTGCATGGCGACAGTCCTCGGCAATGCCGAGGGCAGAGCTGTTCGCCTTTATCCCGTCGTCATTCGGTTGCGGACAGATCGACGGAGCCGCCTTTCAGGCCCTCTGCCGTGGCGGTCACGGTGAAGCGGCCTCGGCCCGCACCTCGCACCAGAGCGACGGCCAGGCCGTCCTGTGCCGTGCGGTCGGGTGAAGGGAAGGGCGTATGATCGACCGAGGAGCCGTTGTCGGTTGCGATCAGCTGCCCTTTGCCTTTGACCGCGAAATGCAGGCGCTGGGCGGCGGAAGGCACGGTGACGCCGTTCGCATCGACAACCCGCGCGCGAACGTAGACCATGTCGTCAAACGTGGAGCCGACGGTCGGCGTATCCGGCGTCAACGCGATGCGAACCGGCTTGCCCGCTGTCCGCAAACTGTCGGATACGGCCGCGCTGCCGGCATCGCGGCAGGTGGCCCGCACTTCGCCCGGCGCATAGCGCACGGCCCAGCGCCGCGGAGAAGCATCGGCATTGATCGGCAGCGTGCCGAGCGAATGGCCGTTGAGGAAGGCCTCGACCTGCCGGCAATTGCTGTAGACCTCGATCGTTTCGTCATGCGGCGTGCGATCCTGCGGCGTCCAGTCGTCGAACAGCGCGACTTTGGGCTTGGGCGTCGCGACGGCGATCATGGTGGGCAGGACAGGCTGGTTCGGACCGCCCGCACCATCGGTAGACGGGCCAGCCGCCGCCGGATCGGCATTGCGCACGACATGCACCACCGGCCGGTCGGACCACCAGCTTTCGCGCTCCATGCCGCTGATCTTCTGCCGCCCGGTGCGATCAAGCAGCCCGGCCGGGTTCTGGATATTGGGCCAGCCGGACCGGTTCGCCTCGCCCAGATAGTCCACGCCGGTCCAGAGGAACATGCCGGAGAAGGGCGCGTAGTCCCGCACGGGCACCCAGTTGCTGCGGTTATGGGCGTTCTCGGTGCCGACGATGCTGCGCTTCGGATTCTGCTTGCTGGCCGCGATCAGCTCGTTTTCGCGGTAGTTCTGGCCCACCACATCCAGCATGTCGGCCAGGCCGTTGTCATAGTCCTTCGTCACGTTCGGGCGGAACAGCGCCATCGTTACCGGGCGCGAGGGATCGGCGGCATGGACGATGTCGAGGATACTGCGCAGCGCTGCCTTGGCCTGCACCGGATAGGCGGTGTCATGGATCTCGTTGCCGGCGCTCCAGAGCACGATGCTGGGGTGGTTGCGGTCCCTGCGCACCATGTCCAGCGTATCGCGCTTGTGCCAGTCTCCGAAGAAGAGGTGATAGTCCTCCGGCGTCTTGGCGACGTTCCACTGGTCGAACAGCTCATCCATCACGATCAGCCCCAGCTCGTCGGCCAGGTCGAGGAATTCGGGGCTGGGCACGTTATGGGCAGTGCGGATCGCGTTGACGCCCTCGGCCTTGAGCGTGGTCAGCCGCTGGCGCCACACGGCAAGCGGCACGGCGGCCCCCACCGCGCCGCCGTCATGATGCAGCGCAACGCCTTTCAGCTTGAAGTTGCGGCCGTTCAGCCAGAAGCCGGTTGCGGGATCGAACCGGGCTTCGCGTATGCCGAAGCGGACATCCTCATTGTCCAGCAGCGTGCCGTCGGCGGAGAGCACGCGGACGGCGGCGCGATAGAGCGCGGGATCGTTCGTGTCCCAGCGGCGCGGACGGGACAGGGCGATCCGGACCGGCAGGATACTGGTCCGCCCGGCGGCGATGCTGGTGGCCGGAGTGACGGTCCGTGCGACTTCGTGCCCCTCGGGGTCGGTCAGCAGCAGTTCGACCTTCACCCCGGCCGCGGCCGGGCTGTCGTTCTGCACTTCGGCGGTGGCTTCGATCGTTGCCTGGTCATCGCCGATGGCTGCCGCGCGCACATAAAGGCCGCCCTGCGGGATATGCACGTCATCCGTCTCGATCAGGCGGACGTGGCGGTAGAGACCCGACCCGGTGTACCAGCGCGATGAGGGGGCGGCGGAGGTGTCGGACCGCGCGGCGATCACGTTGGGTCCATCCGTGCGCAGATGGCGTGTTATGTCGTAGCGCTGGCCGACATAACCCATCGGGCGATAGCCGACGTGGTGGCCGTTCACCCAGACGCCGCTGCGCTCCATGATGCCGTCGAATTCCATGAAATAGCGTCGTCCGGGCCGGGGCTGCAGATCCAGCGTCCTGCGATACCAGGCGACACCGCTCGGCAGGAAGCCGTTCTCGCCTGCGGCCTTGGCATTGGGATCGAACGGACCGGCAATGGCCCAGTCATGCGGAACGCTGACGACCCGCCAGGATGAATCGTCCAGCGTGGTCGTTTCCGCGCCTTCCGGATCGGCCTGGATGAAGCGCCAGCCATCGGGGAGTGGGGTGACCGCACGCGGCGCGGCCTGAGCTGCGCCGATCGACGCCAAGGCTGTCGTCAGCGCATAGAATATCGCCCTGCTGCCCGTCTTGCGCACCCGCATGTCCTCTCCTGCCGTGGCTTATTCTCCTTGGCCTAAATGAAATCCCGCTATTTGCAATAAGGTTTCATCATGCGGCAATGGAGGGCTTGGCCAAGCCATTGGAGGAGGGCAGTCGAGGCAGGGTTACTATCAAGGCGATGACAAGCTGCGGGCTGATCGAGATGCCCACGGCACCCCGGTACCGGCCACTCAGGCGGAGGGATTTGCCGTGGCTTTTCCCAGCAGGTGCAGCAGGGGCATGGAGAGCACGGCGCTCAGGATGAAGAACAGCAGGATAGCGGCAGGCGCGAGCTTCTCGTCAGGGAAGTTCACTGCCGCGATGCCCATGGCGATGCCTGGATGGCGCGCTGCGGCGGCGAGCGAGAGGGCTGCCCTGTCTTCCGGCGTGGGTCCGGCCAGGAGGTAGCCCGCCGCCAGTCCGGCCAGGATCATGGCAACGATCGCCACGATCGTCCCGTCGCCCATCACGGCCCAGAGCGCCGGGGCAATGACGAAGAGCAGCACGAGCGCGCAGGCGGCCAGCAGCAGCAAGGCGAAATGGCCGAGTGCGGAGGCGATAGTGCGGGCACTCTCCCCGAACAGGCGCTGGGCGAGGAGCCCCAGGGCCAGCGGCACGGCGATGAGCATTCCCAGCGTCTTGACGATGCCCGGCACCGACACATGAGTCTCGATCCCGAAGACGTGGCCCGCCAGCGCGATGCCTATCGGCGCGGCGACAAGCGAGGCGAGCGAGGCGCCCACCATCAGGCCCGTGGTGTAGGACGCGGCGCCTCCGGCCTTGATCTGCTTTTTCGGCAGCAGCGGGGGCACCGGCGAGAACGCGAGCGCGATGAGGGCGATTTCCACCGCCGGTTTCAGCTCGAAGGCATAGGCGATGAAGATGGCCACCGCAGGCACCACCACGAACATCGCGATGAACGCCCGCAGTCCCAGCCGCCATTCGCGGAAGAGGTAGAACACGTCGGCCGCCCGCGCGCGCAGCGCCAGGGCCAGAACGCTCAGGAAGATGCTGGCCACCAGCGCCAGCTTCAGGGCACTGAGCAGGGTCATTGCTTGCGCAGGAGGATTTTCATCTCTGCCTCATGATCGATCGCGGCCGCGCCGCTGACATCCACGGGATCCGTGCTGGGTGCCGAGAAGAGTGCGCAGCGGCCGCGGCGACCGGGTATCGGGAGAACACTCCAGATCGGCGGGATATTTTCCCAAGACATGTGCCGCGCCCGGCGTCACGACGCGGTGATGTCCGGCAGCTTCCAACTGGCGTCGAAATAGGGCTGCAGCGGTGCATAGAGCCGGAAATAGGCGAACCAGGCGCGGCCGGGGGCGGTGGGGATCCAGTTGCTTTCGGGAGACCCGGTCGGCGGCTCAGGCGCGAAGACCAGGGTGACCGAACCGTCCGGATCGGCGGCCAGATGGCTGCGCGATCCGATTTCGGCCTTGTCGTATTTCGTGTCGATGAAGCAGCGCGTCTCGATATCGTAGAGCGCGACCGACCACCACTGGCCGGCGGGCACTTCCGGGGGAACGCGCAGCGAATAAGCCTTGCCGCCATCGAACCACTGGCCCTGGGCGTCGCGATAGGCGGAAAGATAGGCCTGGCCCTCGCCCGGCGTGTGAGTGGTCATCCCCTCCGACAGGCCCACCGCCTCGTAAAACCACGAGGCGCGCTCATCGAGCTGCGAATAGAACTCGGCCTGCTGGCTCATGCCGACGTTCACCGCACGGTCCCAATGCCCGGCATAGCGCGCGGTTTCGAAGCGCTTGTCGAACGAATTGGCCATCGCCATCAACTGGCCGATCTGCGCTCCGTCCGTGAGGGCGCGGACCTGATCGGCCGCCGGATGGAAGGGCTTGTCCTTCTCGATGCCCAGCGGCTTGAGCATCGCCATGAACAGCCGGTCCTCCTCCTTCACCGGCTCCACCTGAAGGATTTCGTGCAGGCGCTGCCAATAGGCCATGCCGGTAGGCTGGGTGCCGCTCCAGGGCCGGCCATCGGGCGTGACGATGCGGGTCTTGCGCGGGTTTGCGGCCTCGCTCGCCGGATAGACCTGATAGGCGTGCAGGATGCGGTCCGCCTCGACAGGGTCGGTGGTGAGGATGCGGAAGGCATGGAAAACGTTGAACGTCTGGCTCCGGACGACGAAATCGGCTTCCACGCCGGCAGGCGCTTCCTGCCCCGGACCGAGCAGGAGGTAGCGGCCGCCCTTGCCCTTGTCGGGGCCGGTCAGGCCGAAATCGCTGCTGGAATGCTCCCAGAAATCGCCGGCGCCGCCCGCCGTTTCCCCGGCCGGAAAGTCCACGATCAAGGGACCGGTCTTCGCGGTATCGGCAAAGCCCAGGACATAAGGCGTGGTGGCATTGGCCGTGATCAGCCCGAGCTTGTCGCGCACCGAGACATATTGGACGACATCGCCGTCCCTCGCGCCGAACACGGTCTCATGCTGGTTCTGCCACTGGGCATAGCTGACGATCGGCAGCGCCCAGAGATAGCATTGGCAGGCGCGCTGGAAATCGCGCTGGGCATAGAGCGTGTCGATCGCCGCCTGGTCCGGCAATCCCTGGCGGTCGAGCGAGAGCGCGCCGATGCGGGTTTCCGTGGCGGTATAGCCGTCCGGGATCTTGCTCATCGTACGGATACCTTTTCGATGTCGGGCAGTACCCATGTCTTTTCGAAGAACCGCTTTTGCGGGCCATAGAGACGGAACAGCACTTCAAAGCCGCGGCCGGGCCGGGTGGGGACCCAGTTGGCCTCCTTGCCTGCGGGCGCCTCGGGGCCGAAGAACAGGGTGACCGATCCGTCGGCATCGCTGCCGATGCCGTGGCTGCTCGATGCGCGGCTGGCGCGCGGCACGCCCTGGATGAGCGCATGGGTCTCGCGGTCGTAGGCGGTGGCCGACCAGTAGAGATCGACCGGGGCGTCTGCCGGTACTTGCAGTGTGTAATGCGCCTCGCCATCCAGCGGCTCGCCATCCCGGTCGCGGATCGCCATGAGATAGAACTGCCCGGCGCCGAGATGCTTGGCGCTGAAATAGGCCATCGAATACGTCACGCCCCGGCCGTCGACCGGATAGGAATCGGGATCGGCGAAAAAGCTGGGCATGCCCTCCACGACTTCCTTCAGCGCAGGCAGGGACCATCGCCCGCCGGTATAGAAGGGCGGATCGAACGCGGCCTCGTAAAGCCCGTCCAGGCAGGCCAACGCCTCGTCGGCGGCTTTGTCAAGCAGGTCGGCGGTGTCGGCGTCCGGCGCGAAGGCGGCGCCCTTGGCAATGCCCAGCGAGCGGAGCGGATCGATCATCGCCTTGTCGCGCGTGAGCCAGGGTTCCCGATCCACTATGCGGGCGAGCGAATGGAAGAACCGGGCGTCATAGGGGATCGTGGCGTCGAAGGGGATGCCCGCCAGGTCAACGAACCGGGTCTTCGGCGGGTTTCCGGCGTCTGCCAGCGGATAGAAGCGGATGCGCCGCCCATAGGCAACGGCCCCGGCGACATCCGCCTCGCCGCTGCTCTTGACGTTGGAGCGAAGTATGGCGAAGCCTTGATAGGTATCCGAGCGGAGCGCGATATAGCCTTCGGGCACGGTGCCTTCATGATCCGGCGGCAGGATCAGGTATTTGCCGCCCTTGCCTTTGTCGAACCCCGCCGGGCCGACATCCTCGATCGCATTCTGCCAGCAATCGTCCACGCTGCCGGTGATCGAACCGCCTTCGGCCGGCGGAATTTCCAGCACCATCGGCCCATCCCGCGTGTCGTAGAAGGGGTTGAGGTAGATCGTGTCGGGGTTCGGCGTCAGGGTCTGGTTTTTGTCATCGAGCAGTCTGGACCAATAGGCCACCTGGTTCGCCGCGCCGCCTGCCGCGATGAAGGCCTGGAGCATCAGGTCGAAATTCACCGCGGGCATGCCCCAGATCACCGCCTCGACCGCGCGGCGATAGACGGTTCGCCGAGCGATTTCCTTCGGCGAGTAAGCCGCGGCCGGCTCGCCGAGAGCCTTGCGCGACGCGACATTGTTTTCTGACATGCCTGCGCTCCATTGGAAAACGCCAGCCTATTGGGAACGGTTCGGCATTGTATCCGGGAAGACCCTTGCAAATTCCGGCGGTATCCGGGGCCTGGCCCTGATCTTCGTGGAACTTCGCGGTCACGCAGTGGGGCGAGGACAGGGAGGCGGCTCATCGGTTTCGATGCCGATAGCCATTTTCTCTAAATCCGTCCTTTGCCTGCAATCTTTACCTTGTACATCAAAGACAACCAGCTATCGGGGTTTTTCCGGATAGAGAAACCTTACTCCACTCTCCTAGGTAATATCCCTAGAGAATCGGGGTCGCCAATAATCATCCCTAGTTTTGCAACTCGCGATATGACGAGGTGGATTATGGCGACGAAGCTATCGAGCGTGATGGTCGTCGATCAGCAGGAAGTTTTTCGTTTAGGCGTGAAGACTCTGCTTGAATGCAAGGAGCAATGGAAAGTCGTTGCCGATGCAGCGGATGGCCGGGAAGCCCTGAATTTGGCGGCAACGGTTCAGCCCGATCTGGTGATCCTTGATCACACTCTGCCCTCGCTCAACGGCATCGATCTCTCGCGATGCCTGCGGGAGAGATTGCCGGCGCTGAACATCATATTGTTTACATCGTTCATCACCGACGATCTGGTGATGGACTATATCAGCGCCGGCGTGCGCGCGATCGTGCTCAAGACCGACAGCTTCGATCAACTCGTTGCCGCGGCCCGCAACGTTCAGCTCGGTAAGGCCTATATTTCCTCATCCATGTCCGAATTCGTGGCGGAAAAGCTCTTCCAGCCTGTAAATCTCCGACAGCAGACACTGACCTGCCGCGAGCGGCAGGTGGTCCAGCTCGTCGCCGAAGGGCAGATGAACAAGCAAGTCGCCCATATCCTGGGTGTGAGCGCCAAGACCGTCGAAACCCACCGCGCAGCTGCGATGAACAAGCTGAACTTCGTTTCGGTATCCCAGCTGGTTCGATACGCGGTCAGGAACAACCTGGTTTCGATATAGAAATACGAAAATCGATGGCTTGATCGGCGTCGCGATTTCGGCGCAGCGAAGAGGTGTCCGGATTGTCCCGGGCGCCCCCCGCTACAGCATCGGCGACATTCCCGAGCCATCATCCCGGTTCGTGCAGAGGGGCGGGGGTGGCGGCTACTCCGGCAGGCCGGCCAGTCTTGGAACATCGGCCATCCGGTCCTCCCAGCTTGCCCGGCTGGAGAGGCAGATATGGGCATCCGGGGAGATGACGACTTCGTCATCGAGGCACCCCGCGGGCACTACGAGCAAGGCGCCGTCCATCTGGACGTTCGGCAGGCCGGATCCGCAGATCGCGCAGAAGCTCCTGGCATGGCGGGTTCCGGGAATGCGATAGTGCACGATCCGATCGTTTCCGCCATGCCACACTATTGTTGCCTTTGACGAAAACAGGTTCGATGCATGCGCTGACCCCGTGTCCTTTCGGCAGCGACTGCAGTGGCAGAGATAGAAGTTCTCGAAAGGCCCGTGGATGGCGAACCGGACCGCGCCGCATTGACAGGAACCGGATGTCACTGACGTCATCGCTGTCTCTCCATTCGGTCGGGAGTTCGAAAGGCACGGCATAATGTGTCAGAGCATGCCGGAGAAGGCGATCCCCCGAGGATCCTCCCGCCAGTCTGCCAGCTCCCGCTCATTTCCGGGGTTGGGAAAGCGCCGCCACCATGTCCAGAAGCATCTCGGCGAGTGTGACGGGGCTGAGGCGTTCGGCTTCGGGCTGGTGAAGCCACCACGAAATCGTCTCCACGATCAATGTCACCGTGCAGACCGCCGCCAGATCGGCAGGCAGCCGGGTTTCGCTCAGCCCGCCCTTGCTGACCAGCGCGCGGGACACGGCGAGCAGTTCCTCGCGCATCGCGCCCGCCGCGCCCCCGTTCAGCAGAGCCGTCCACAATGCGCTGCGTTCTTCGACGTAGAGGCAAAGCGCTGTAAAACCTGCTAAATTATGACCGACCGGCAACGTCATGGCGACAAGCCGGTCGATTTGCTCCCGCGCGATCTGATCCAGAAGTGCTTCTTTGCTTTCGTATCGACGAAAGAATGTTGCCTTGTGAATTCCGGCCGTCCGACAGATTTCGACGATCGTGATCTGGTCGAACGGACTTTGAATCAAGAGAGTCAGCAGCGCTTGTTCCAGCGCCTCGTCCGTGCGGGCCAGGCGTGGGTCTTTCCGGGTTGACGACGTCATTAGCACCTCGTTATGCGACCAGTAGTCGCAAAGCGACAATGAGTCGCATAGACGACTCATGTGGGGAGAGAAAGGGAACTTCGGGAATTTCCGATGGGACGTCTCGATTGACGTCGCAGCGGCACGATCCGCGGCGCATGGCCGCCCGGGAAAATGCAGATTCCAGAAGGGACGAGACCGGCCAAGACTGGTGAGCACACCGATAAAAAACAAAACGGGATGGGATCACTGATGACAAAGAAGCGCTATTTCGCATTGATAGCTTCCACTTCGCTCGCCTCGGTGCTGGCACCCAAGGCCGGCGCTCAGGAGGCCGCGGGCCGGAACGTCTCCACCGCGAATGCAGATATCATCGTCACCGCCCGCCGGGTGGAGGAGCGTTTGCAGGACGTTCCCATCTCGATCACCGTTTTCAATCAGCAGGAGATCTCCCGGGCCAACATCGTCAATGCGGAGGACCTGGCCAAACTCACGCCCTCCCTGTCAGCGAATACCAGTTTCGGCAGCGAGAATTCCACCTTCGCCATTCGCGGCTTCGTTCAGGATATCGGCACCGCGCCGTCGGTGGGCAACTATTTCGCGGATGTGGTGGCGCCGCGCGGCGGCAGTCCCAGCATTCCATCGGGGGACGGCGCGGGGCCGGGCAGCTTCTTCGATCTGCAGAACGTGCAGGTGCTGAAAGGGCCGCAGGGAACGCTCTTCGGCCGCAACACCACCGGCGGTGCGGTGCTGCTCGTGCCGCAAAAGCCCACTTCCGCTTTCGAGGGCTATGTCGAGGGCACTCTGGGCAATTACGACCAGCGGCGTTTGCAGGCCGTGGTCAACATCCCCGTGGCGGAAACCTTCCGGGTGAGGCTGGGCGTGGACCGGCAGAAGCGGGACGGCTGGCTGCGCAACACCAGCGGCATCGGGCCATCCCGCTTCAACGACATCGACTATCTGGCGGCCCGCGCCAGCATCGTGGCGGACCTGACTCCGAACCTCGAAAACTACATGATCGCCTCCTACACCAAGTCGGACACGAGCGGCCCGCTCCAGAAGCTGATCGCCTGCAACCCCGGCGTTGCGCTTGGCGATTTCGCCTGCGCCCAGCTTGCGGATGCCGAGGCCAAGGCCGAGGGCTTCTATACGGCGCGAAGCGATGTGGAGGGTGCCAAGTCCAAGACCGAGACCTGGCAGGTCATCAATACGACCACATGGCAGGCATCGGACCACCTGACGGTCAAGAACATCGCCAGCTATGCCCAGTTGAAGCAGACGCTGCGCTCCGCGCTGTTCGGCACCCAGTTCTCCACCCCGGCAATCCCCGGCTTCCTGCCCAGCGTACCGTTCAACTTCGCAACCGTGATCCCGGCGCCCAATGCAAAGGGGCTCAGCAATCAATCGACCTTCACTGAAGAATTCCAGTTGCAGGGCAATTCGGGCGACGGGCGGCTCACCTGGCAGGCCGGCGTCTACTACGAGCGATCGGCGCCGCTGAGCCTGACCGGATCGCAGTCTCCCAACACGATCAACTGCACGGATATCGCGCAGTTGCAGTGTACGGACATTCTCGGCTTCCTGGCGAACCTCAATCCGAACGTGACGCCGCTGGTGGTGGCGGGGATCATTCCGCCGATCCAGGCCGGCAGCGTCAACTACACCGTGGGCCGCCTTACCACGCGCAGCATCGGCACATATGCGCAGGCCAATTATGCGCTGACCGATCAGCTCAAGCTGACCGCAGGCATCCGCTACACCTGGGATCGGCAGCAGAGCGACACCGCGCAAATCAGCTACCTGTTCCCCACTTTCCCGGTGCCGGTCGGACCGCCGACCGCCAGTTGCACGCGGGGTAACACCAGCCTTCCCGATTGCGCGCTGCAGCTCTCGCAGAAATCCTCGGCGCCGACCTGGCTGGTCGGGCTGGATTTCAAGCCGGTGGAAGACCTGCTGCTCTACGCCAAGTACGCGCGCGGTTACCGCACGGGCGGCATCAAGTCAGACGCGCCGGTCGCCTTCTCGGTATTCCGTCCCGAAAAAGTCGATGCTTACGAGATCGGCCTGAAGTCCAGCTTCCGCGGCCCGGTGAGAGGCAACTTCAACGTCGCTGCGTTCTACAACGATTTCTCCGATCAGCAGCTTCAGGTCGGCTTCGCGGACAATCCCGCCGTCAACGGCGGCGTATCCGCCACGGCAGGCCCGGTGAACGCGGGCCGCTCGCGCATCTATGGCGTGGAAGTGGAAGCGGGCCTCAATCCGTTCGACGGCCTGTCGCTCAACGCGAGCTACGCCTACCTCAATACCAGGATCAAGTCGGTCGATCTTCCGCAGCTGCCCCCGACAGACCCCTACATCGTTTCCTCCACCGTGCTGCCCGGGGACCAGCTGGCCCTGGCGCCCAAGCACAAGGTGGTCCTGGCGGCGAACTACATGCTGCCACTGGGCGAGGGCGTGGGCGCTGTTTCGGTGGGCGCGACGTACAGCCACACCGGCAAGCAGCGGGTCAATTACGCCGCGCGCGATGCCGCCAGCATCGCCGCCAACGGCGGGCGGGATATCGGCGTGCTTGCGCCCATCGACCTGCTCAACCTGAATTTCGATTGGCGCCGGATCGCCGGGTCGCCGGTCGACTTGTCGCTCTTCATGACCAACGTGACGAAGGAGCGTTACTACACCTTCACCCCGGGGCTGTTCGCAGTGGCCGGGTTCGAGGTGGCGAACCTGGGCGAGCCGCAAACGTACGGCGCGCGTCTCCGGTACAGCTTCTAGTCCGGTGGAGGGCGGCGCGTTTTCATGACTCTACCTCCAGACTGCGCCGCCCTTCTTTTTCCTTTCGAACCGCCCTCCGGCTGCATCGCGCAGGGTCCGGTTCACCCGGCCGGGACGCAAGGGTCCGCCTGAACAACGGGAGAGTTTTCCATGACTCAGCTCGCCGAACGTGATTACTTCACCGACCACGATATTCTCCTCGATCCCTACGCCTACTTCGAAGCGGCGCGCGAGCGGGGCCCTGTCTACCGCCTTCCCGGCCGCGACATCGTGCTGGTCACGGGGTTCGAGGAGGCGCTGGAAGTTCTTAAGAACACGGATGACTATTCGTCGGTCATTGCGCCGCAGGGGCCTGCCGCGCCCTTGCCGTTCGAGGCCGGGGGCGACGACCTCTCGCCCCTGATCGAGGCCCATCGCGGCGGCTTCGTGGGCGGCGACCTGCTGGTGGCCTACGACGGCGAGCAGCACACGTTCTCTCGCTCGATCCTCAGCCGCCTGTTCACGCCTTCGAAGCTGCGGGGCAACGAGGCGTTCATTTCCGAGCTGGCGGGCCAGCTGGTCGGGGATGCGGTCGCGGCCGGGCGCTGCGAACTCATCAAGGACATCGCGACGCCTTTCGTGACCCTCGTGATCGCGGATCTGCTGGGCGTTCCGGCCGACGACCGGCAGGTGTTCATGGACGCCATCGACGCCGGGCCGCCTCCGGGCAGTCTCGATCCCGACGATCTCGCGGCCCAGAACCAGCCGCTGGTCCTCATGGGCATGTATTTCGCGCAGTACGTGGCGGACCGGCGCCAGTCTCCGCGCGGGGACGTTCTCAGCGAACTCTCCTCCGCCGCCTATCCGGACGGATCGCAGCCCGACCTGATGGAGATCGTGCGGCTTGCGACGTTCCTGTTCGGCGCCGGGCAGGACACCAGCGCCAAGCTGCTTGGAAATGCCATGCGCCATCTGGTCGACATGCCGGCGCTGCAGCAACAGCTCCGCGCCGATCCGGCGCTCATTCCCGATTTCCTTGAGGAAGTGCTGCGCCTCGAAGGATCCACGAAGATGACCGCGCGGCTGGTGAAGAAGCCCGCGCAGATCGCCGGCTTCGATGTGCGTCCGGGAGAAAAGGTCTTCATCGCCCTTGCCGCCGCGAACCGCGATCCCCGGCGCTGGGAGGATCCCGGGAAACTCATCCTCGGCCGCCCGCGCATCAAGGAACACCTCGCTTTCGGGCGCGGCGCGCACGTCTGCGCCGGTGCGCCGCTGGCGCGGGTGGAAGTCCGCGCGATTTTCGAGGAATTCCTGTCCCGCACCAGCGACATCGACCTCGACGAAACGATCCACGGGCCAAGAGGCGCGCGCAAGCTGGAATACGAACCCAGCTTCATCATTCGCGGTCTGGCCTCGCTGAACCTCAAGCTCACTCCGGCCTGAACGGGATAGGATCATGACCAGGGAAACGAACAAAGATCGCGTCGTCGTCGTTACCGGCGGCGCATCGGGAATGGGGCTGGGCATCTGCCGGCTCTTCGCAAGGAACGGCCATCCCGTGGCGATGCTCGACCGGCAGGAAGAGGCGTTGGAGCGCGAAGCGGGCGCGCTTCGGGCCGAGGGGGCGAACGTGCTGCCGCTTCGCGCGGACGTGGGCAATCGGAACGATATGGCCGCCGCTTACGATGCGGTGAGACGCAGCCTCGGCCCGATCAGCATCGTCATCGCCAACGCGGGCATTTCCGCCTCGGCAGATTTCCTCACGATGTCGGTCGAGACCTGGCAGCGGATGATCGATGTGAACCTCAACGGCGTGTTCCACACGGTCCAGCTTGCCGCGCCGGACATGGTGGCGCGCAAGTGGGGCAGGATCGTGACGATCTCCTCGCAGGCGGCGCAGTCGGGCGCGCAGGACCGTGCGCATTACGCGGCCTCGAAAGGCGGGGTGATCGGGCTCACCCGTTCGCTGGCGCGCGAACTCGCCGTTCACGGCATCACGGTCAACACGATCCCCCCGTCGCTGGTCGATACGCCGCTGGCCCGCGCCGGAGTGAACTCGGGAGAAGTGCCTCCGCTGGAGGTGATCGCCCAGGCCATCCCGATTGCCCGCCCAGGCACGCCCGAGGATATCGCGAACGCCTGCGAATTCCTGTGTTCCGACAAGGCAAGCTACATCACGGGCCAGGAAATCAACGTGAACGGCGGGACGTGGATGTAGCCCTCGGCAGGCCGGCAGGCGACCTTGCGGCGACCCGCACGACCATAATTCCGCCGAAAGCCGCCGCGCGCTTCGGCCCGGATCGATTCATCTCAGGAAAGAGGGCAATGACCGACGAACTGAAGGGCTGCACGGCTGTAGTGACAGGGGCGGGTTCCGGGTTCGGCGCGGCGCTGGTGGACCGGTTTCGCGAAGCGGGCATGAAGATCGCGGCTCTCGATATCGACGGTAGCGCCGCGCAGCAGGTGGCGGACCGCGTTGGCGCCCAAGGCGGGGAGGCGATGGGCCTGCGTGTCGATGTCGCCGATGCGGGCGCCGTACAGGCTGCGGCCGCTACCGTGGCGGATCGCTTCGGGGACTGCTCGATCCTGTGCGCGAACGTGGGCGTGCAGCATTTCGGCCCGCTGGAGCGGCTGACGGAGCAGGAATGGCGCTGGGTGCTCGACGTCAACGTCATGGGCACCATCCATACGGTCCAGTCCTTCCTGCCCCTCATCCGCCGGTCGAAGGGCCCGAAGCGTATTCTCGTCACGTCTTCGTCGGCGGCGTTGACGCCCGGCATCCGCATGGGAGCCTACACCGCCTCCAAATACGCGGTGACCGGCTATGCCGAGACCTTGCGGATGGAACTGGCCGAGGAGGGCATCGGCGTTTCGATAGCGTTCCCCGCGGGCATGGCGACCCGGCATCTGGAAAGCAGCGCCCTGGCGCGGCCCCGGGAGATGGGCGAGATGGCGATCAGGCGAGACGATATCGACGCGATGATGAAGAGCAGGGGCATGACCTCGGCGGACCATGTGGCAACGGCCGAACATGCCGCGCGCAATATACTCCCCGATCTGCTGGCGAACGAGCGCTACATCGTGACTCATGGCGCTTATCGTGCCCAGCTGGAAGAGACCTTCGACGCCCTGCTCAAGGCACATGACCGAGGGCAGGACGGTCCATCGCCCGGCACCTGAACCGCACGGCACTGCCGGCTTGACGGCGATCAATCCTGTGCCATGATTTCGCATGAGCACTTCTCTTCGATCCGATCGCCGCGGCCTGATCCTTGGTGGAGGCGCGCTGGCGATCTCCATGCTGCTGCCCGGCCCGCTGCTGGCCGACATCGACACCAGCGATCTGCGCAAGATCACCTCCGATGCGGTTCCCATCTCGCGCTCCGAACGCGAAGGGCGCCTCGAACGCGCCCGAAGGCTGATGCGGGAGCATGAGATCGATGCCATCCTGATCGAACCTGGCGCGAGCCTGGCCTATTTCACCGGCATCGAATGGTGGCGCAGCGAACGCCTGACGGCAGCGCTGCTTTTCCAGAAGGGCGATCCGGTGATCGTCACTCCGTTCTTCGAGGAACCCTCGGTGCGCGAGACCCTGGCGATCCCGGCGGACGTCCGCGTCTGGCAGGAAGACGAGGATCCGATTGCGCTCATCGCCGCTACGCTGAAGGAGCGCGGTCTTTCCAGCGGCACGGTGGCCGTCGAGGAAACGGTCCGCTTCTTTGCCAGCGACGGTCTCTCCAGACGCGCGCCGGGAACCAGGATCGTTTCCGCGAACCCGGTCGTGCGCGGCTGCCGCATGATCAAGACGCCCGCCGAGATCGCGTTGATGACGAAGGCGACCGAAGTGACGATCGCGGCCTATCGCTGGGTCTGGCCCCGCATAAGGGCGGGCATGACCCCGCACGAGATCGGCGGACTGATGGACGCGGCGACGGTGAAGCTGGGCGGCACGCCGGAATTTTCGCTGGTCCTGCTGGGCGAGGCCTCCGCCTATCCGCACGGGTCGCATAAACCGCAGACCGTGCGGGAGGGCGAGGTGATCCTGATGGACTGCGGTTGTACCGTCGAAGGGTACCAGTCGGACGTCTCGCGCACTTTCGTTCTCGGGAAGGCGCCTTCCGAGGTCCGCGCGATATGGGATACCGTCCACGAAGGCCAGCGGATTGCTTTCGATGCCGCGCAAGTGGGGCTGCCTGCGGGCCGTGTCGACGATGCCGTTCGCGCTTTCTACGAGAAGCGCGGCTTCGGTCCCCGCTATCGGCTGCCCGGCCTCTCGCATCGCACCGGCCACGGCATCGGCCTCGATGGCCATGAGCCGGTCAACCTGGTTCACAACGAAACGACGGCGCTGGCCCCGGGCATGTGTTTTTCGAACGAGCCGGGGCTCTATTTGCCCGGCAAGTTCGGCGTGAGGCTCGAAGACTGCTTCCACATGACGACCAACGGCCCCGCCTGGTTTTCCAACCCGCCCATTTCGTTGGAGCAGCCGGTCGGAACTGTGGCGCCATAATAGCCGACCGGCGATCGACTGCCTGAAAGACCGGACCACCTCACGCGACTGAACGGCGCCACGCCACGCTTCGTCTCATCTGCTTCTTGCCAAAAACCTGGACCTGTCCTGACGCGGGAGTATCGCGCTCGGCATCGAATTCCAGCAATTGGCCCCGCTGCAAGTGTGCCGGGTTTTTTCTCATGAATAGGGAGTTTTACCGTGACTAGACCTTTCGGCCTCGGGCGATATTCCGTTTTGACGTGCGCCGCGGCGACCCTCGCGCTTCTGGGTACGGCCCAGGCCTCTTTCGCCGAGACCCAGACGGACATGGCCGAGGCGATGGCCCAGGCGAAAAGCGGTTGCTCGCAAAAGGAATTCGTTCAGTTCCTCGACGCTTTCATCGCCTCGCCGGCGGTACGCGCGAAATACACTGCGCCGTCCGTCGAACAGCGCGCGTTTCGCCAGCCCGCCAAGGCGTCCGGTACCAACCTTCCCGCCAGCAATTACCGGATCTTCAACGTTTCGCATGTCGACTGGCAATTCGCCGACACGGCATCCGTCAAGCGCTGGGAAGCCGATCCGAGCCAGCCCTACACCGCGCTGGATGTGAAATTCGAGGACCTGCCCGACGGCAGTTACAGGTTCACCTATCAGCCTGCGATCCTGCGGGACGATGAAGAGGGTGACGGTTGGACGGTCGAGCGGCACATTGGCAAGCCGGCCGGTTATCTGTTCGCATGGCAGAACGGCTGCTGGCAGCTCACGCAGGATCTCCGCTGAACGAAAGCGCGGCGAGCGAGCAGGCAACCGATCGGAGAGCGGCAGGGCTTGCCGTCACGCCGAGGCTGGAAATCACGTCAGGTCGAACCGCTCGGAGGTCGCCTCGCGCATCCGGGCGGCGTCCCGCGTCGGCGGCGACCCGAACTGGCGGGCATATTCGCGGCTGAACTGCGAGGCGCTCTCGTAGCCGACGGCGAATGCTGCGCGCGCGGCGTCCGGGCTGGCCGTGAGCAGGCGCCGGGCGGTCTGGAGGCGCAAGCTCTTCTGGTATTGCAACGGACTCATGCCCGTGGCGGCCTTGAAGTGCCGATGAAACGAAGGAACGCTCATCCCGGCAATTTCGGCGAGCGCTTCGGTGCGCAGCGGCTGGTCGAAATTGCGACGAATGCATTCGATTGCGCGGCGCGTGCGCGAGAGGCGGCTGTCCTCGCGCCCGATCTGGCGCAGCATTCCGCCATGGCCGCTCTGGAGCAGGCGGTAGAGCACCTCGCGTTCGCGGGCCGGACCGAGGATCGGGATGTCGGCCGGACTGTCGAGAAGGGCCAGAAGCTGCTCCCAGGCATCCAGGATTTCGCGGGTCACGGGTGCCACGCCGAAGCCCGCCAGCGGACCTGCCGGTTCCGACGGCCCGGACGAACGCGGCAGTTCGGCAAGCAGCTCGGCCAGGACTTCGCGGTTGAGCGCCAGGGTCGTGACGATATAGGGGCGCTCGCGCGATGCCTCGGTCACGCAACCGACGGCGGCGACCTCAACCGAGGTCACGAAGCAGGTTGCGGCATCGTAGCGCAGCACGCGATTGCCGATGGTCACTTGCTTGGCGCCGCGCAGGACCAGGCAGATCATCGGTTCATACCGGCTGCTGATCGTTCCCCCGGCTTCGCATGCCATGTGAACGCGAAGGCGCGGCACCGGCATGTCTGCGGGCATATCGCGGGAGGGCCCGGGAATATGGCGCTCCACGCGCCGGCACATGCGATTGAGCGTGTCCTGCATGAACGTCATTATCGGGCTGCCTGCGGGGTGATGCAACCGCGCTGATAGGATTGGGCAAGGCGTTGAGACGATCGGGCACCCTGGGCAAGGGGCCGCGCCCTATATCCGCCTCCTGGCCTCACCGTCTCAAGTGGTGAGCGCCACGAACCGGAGACAATCATGACCCATCCTTTCGGAGAGACTTCGACCGCCGACGAGGTGCTTGGCGGGATCGACCTTCGCGGCAAGCGCGTGCTCGTGACGGGCGCTTCTGCCGGCATCGGCATAGAGACCTGCCGCGCGCTGGTGGCCCACGGTGCCGAAGTGGTCGGCGCGGTGCGCGATCTGGCCAAGGCCGAGCGGGCGACCCAGCAGGTGCGTGCGGCAGCCGAGACCGGCGGCGGCAGCTTCAGCCTGGTCGAACTGGACCTGGCATCCCTTGCGAGCGTGCGCGCCTGTGCGGACGGCCTGAATGAAGCGGGACAGCCGTTCGACATCGTCATCGCCAACGCGGGCGTGATGGCACCGCCTTTCGGGCAGACCGCGGATGGGTTCGAAACCCAGTTCGGCACCAATCACCTGGGCCATTTCGTGCTGGTGAACCGCATTGCTCCCTTGCTGCGCGAGGGGGGCAGGCTGGTGAACCTGTCCTCGGCCGGGCACCGCTATGGCAACGTCGACCTGGAGGACCCGAACTTCGAGCGCGGCGATTACGATCCCTGGCTCGGCTACGGACGCTCGAAGACGGCGAACGTCCTCTTCGCCGTGGAGTTCGACAGGCGGCATCGCGACAGGGGCATACGCGCCGTGGCCGTCCATCCGGGTGTGATCTGGGATACGGAACTGTCCCGCCACATGACGCAGGACGAAAAGGAGGCGCTCGTCGCCTCGATCGGCGCGAGCCTGGAAGCGGCGGGCGCCTCTGCGCTGGTCTACAAGTCGATACCGCAAGGCGCGGCCACCACGCTCTGGTCTGCGGTGGTGGCCGAACCATCGCAGATCGGCGGGCGCTACTGCGAGGACTGCCGGGTCGCGGAAGTCCAGGAGAGCGAAGGCCTGCGCGGCGGCGTGCAGCCTTATGCGCTCGATCCGGACAACGCGAAGGCGCTCTGGGCGAAAAGCGAAGAGATGGTCGGCGAGCGTTTCTGACGCCGGGCCCGAACAGAGGAGACGACAACATGAAGTACCGCACTCTTGGCCAAGGCCTGAAGGTATCCGCGATCGGCGTCGGCTGCATGCCGATGATCCGCGAAGGCAACATCAACTATGGCCTCGCCGATGACGCGGTTTCGACCCGCACCATCCACGAGGCGATCGACCTTGGCATCACGTTCTTCGACACGGCCGAGATGTATGGGCCGTTCCGCAACGAGGAACTGGTCGGCGCTGCCATCAAGGGCAGGCGCGAAGGGCTGGTCATCGCCACCAAGTTCGCCATGCGCTGGGATGGCGACACGCCGACCCACGTCGATGGCGGCCCCGAAAACGCGCGGCGCGCCTGCGAGGGATCGCTGAAGCGCCTGGGCATCGACACCATCGACTTGTTCTACCAGCACCGCGTCGATCCGAACGTCCCCATCGAGGAGACCATCGGCGGCATGGCCGAACTGGTGAAGGAGGGGAAGGTGCGCCACATCGGGCTGTCCGAAGCGGCCGCCGATACGGTGCGCCGGGCCGCCAGGGTGCATCCGATTGCAGCGCTGCAGAGCGAATATTCGATCTGGGAGCGCGACGTGGAAGGGGAGATCCTCGATGCCTGCCGTGAGAACGGCGTCGGCTTCGTGCCTTACAGCCCGCTGGGGCGGGGTTTCCTGGCCGGCGGCATTCGCAGCCTGGACGATCTTCCGGCGGGCGATTGGCGGCGCAACGATCCGCGCTACTCGCCCGAGAACATGCCGAAGAACCTTGCGATCGTCGATGCGGTCCGCTCGGTGGCCCAGCGGCACGGTGTCTCCAATGCGCAGATCGCGCTGGCGTGGTTGCTGGCGCAAGGGGACGATATCGTCCCGATCCCGGGGTTCAAGCGCAGCGAAACTCTGCGCGACAGCGCCGGAGCCCCCGACGTGACGCTCACTGCCGAGGATCTGGCCGTGATCGAGGCTGCGGCACCCAGCGGCCGAACGGCCGGCCCGCGCTACAACGAAGCAGGGATGGCACGCGTCAAGCTCTGACCGATCGCGCGAACCGGAAAGCAGGGCAGGCCGGCAACGATCGCCGGCCTGCCTTCGCGCGAAGATCGGGCTGAAAACGGTGCAACCCTGCCCGGCAATCAGCGCAGCACGTAGTTCGCCGGGGAGACCGGATCGGGCAGGTCGGTCATTCCCAGGGCCGACAGCATCTCGCGCTCGACGGTGCGCACCATGGCGTCGAGCGGGAGGTCGTTGGGTTCGAGGCCGAAGGGATCCTCGAGCTGATCGCCCAGCGCATCCAGTCCGAAGAAGGTGTAGCTGACCAGCAGGACCGGAAGGAGTGTCCACCAACCCAGCGAACCGGCCAGCGCGAAGGGCAGCGCCAGGCAGAATATATATGCGGTGCGGTGCAGCAGCAGCGAATAGCTGAAGGGAACAGGGGTGAGGGCAATGCGCTCGCAGCCGGCCTGGACTTGCGCCAGCAGGTGAAGCTGTTCCTCGATAAGCGAATGGTGGATCGCGCCGACTCGTCCGTCCCTCGCCAGTTCCAGGCCGTGACGGCCCAGTTCGCGAAGCAGGCTGTCACTGGGATTGACGGCATCGTCCCATGGCCCGCTCCCGCAGCGCCTGGCGATTTCTTCCGTTTCCCCGCTTCCGCGCAGCCGGGCTGCAAGGCCCGCCGTAAAGCCGCACATGCCGATCAGGAACCTGCGTTGATCGGCATGTTCGAGAGTGACGACGCGGCGCGCAAGTGAGCGGCCGGCGATCACGAGCGAGCCCCAGAGCTTGCGCCCCTCCCACCAGCGATCGTAGCAGGCATTGTTGCGAAAGCTCATGAAGATCGAAAGCGCGATACCGATCAGCGTGAAGGGCGTGGTGCCGATCCGGGAAAACAGGTCCGGCCGCTGTCCGGCGGCCATGACGGCCAGGCAGCTGACGGCAGCGATCGTCACCAACCTGCCGACGATACGGGGAAGGATCGATCCCCTGATAGCGAAAGCGACATCCCAAAGGCCCGGTTTGGGGCGAACGATCATAGGGAAATCTCGGCAGCATTCGCGGCGGGACCATGCGCGGCCACGACATGCGGGGGCTTGCCGTCACACTGGTAGCCGGTTGCGCAAGCCTGGGTTTCGATCAGCATGGCATGGCTCTAATCCAAGCCGCCGACCAGCCGCAAGAGCCACTTTCGCAGGGATCCTTGCAGCGGTTGCAAGGCATTCGCATGGCGGATGCGCCTTGCCGGCCTAGTCCGTGACGAAAGTATCGCCGCCGATGAAGACCATGTCCTTCGAAGGGTGTGCAGGCCGCCCGGTCGCGCCGTAAGCGAAGCTCGTCCGCTTTACCCGCCCGTCGGCATATGTGAGTTCAAGCGTGGTGCCGGACAGCCGGTAACGCCCGCTGCCACCAGTCTTGCGCCCGGCGTAAACGCCGCTGCCCATCGCGCCCATGTTGGATCCCTCCACGAACTGCCCGTCCGGCGTGAAGCGGATCTTGTCCACGAACAGTGCCACCGTCGTTCCGCCGCCTTGCAGCCCGCTGGAGCTGGTGCGTGAATAGGCGCCGGAGAGTGTCGCGCCGCCCTGTGCGCTGGAGAAGGCCGGAAAGAAGTTGCCGGAGGGAAGCGTGTAGTCGTTCGTATGGCCGTCGCTGCCGGTCAGACGAAAGCCTCCGCCTGCCTGCTGCCAACGCCCCCAGCGGTGCGGCTCGCGCGCCTTGGACTCTGCGACGTTCAACTCGTCGAGCGGCGTGGCGCCGATCTCCCAGTATTCGCCGTTGCCGAAGAATGCGAGCGGCTCCCAGTCGACCCCGCCGCCGCCCGAAATCGCGCGAAAATACAGGCCGGCAGCTTTGCTCGTGGCAGACATCCCTGACGCCCGCACGGGTGTTGGGGCAGGGGGCGGCGGGGCGGTTCCCGCTGCCGATGGTGCGCCTTGTCCGGCGAAGCCCTTCGCCGTCAGCGACATGCGGCGCATGTCCACCTTGAGCAGAGCGGCGGCCTGCGCCTGGACGGCGTCACTCACCTGCCGTTTCATCGCGGCGCCCTGCGTGGCTGCGGCCTGCATCTGGATTTCGGCAAGCAGCGCCTGGAGCAGCATGGTGTCTCCGATATCCTGCCGCCCGCGGTCGTCCAGGGCGGCGAAACCGGGATTGGCGAGCATCACCTTGCGCATCTGCGCCCGCACTGCCTGCGCTGTCTCGCGATCGGGGCGGCTGTCATCGACAATGCCGTTTGCGGCCAGCCAGGCGACCATCCAGTAAGCGGAGACGAGATCCACCACGTCTTCGATATCGAAGCCGAGTTTCCCATAGGCGGGCCGGACCTTGGCGACGATATCCTCCCGGAAAAGCTTCTCCAGTTCCGCCCCGGCCTGCGGTGATTTCTGCCCGAACAAAGCGACGATCTTCGCCTCCTTCTCGGCAAGGAGCGCGGGGTCCCGGTGAAAGCGGGTGGCCGGTTCGGACTGCGCGGCGGCGGCCGGGCCAGAAGCCAGCAGCAGGAGGGCAGACGGTATCAGGACGCGGGGGAGCATCGGACCTCCTTCGGGACATACCGAACCGCGCTGGCCGCTGAGACATAACGCGGTCATGACAGGGGCGATAGGCCGTTCGAATGATGGGGCGAACGGTCCCCGCCATACCGCCTGGCTCTGCCATCAAGCTGCAATGGATTGCCATCACGGGTCCTCCTGCTATCCGGAGCATCAGAACCGCGTTCGGACCTCACGAAGCAAGACCAGCGCTTTGCGCCGCGTGCTTTCCAAAAAGGAATTCCCATGACCAGCCGTTCCGTTGCCGGGATCCATCCCGCCCGCCGCGACGATATCGCTGACCTCGTCACCCGGCGGCCGGTGCCGGGACCGGGCCTCGATCAGGTCGATCCGTTCCTTTTCCTGAATCATCACGGCCCGCAGGTCTATCAGCCCGGAAACAACGGCCTGCCTTTCGGTCCGCATCCGCACCGCGGCTTCGAGACGGTGACCTTCATTCTCGAAGGCAATCTCGCCCACCACGACACGGGCGGCCATGAAAGCATCATCGAAGCGGGCGGCGTGCAATGGATGACGGCAGGCTCCGGCCTGATCCACGCGGAAGTGTCGCCGCCCAGCTTCAAGCAAGCAGGCGGTGCCCTGGAAATCCTCCAGCTCTGGGTCAATCTTCCGTCGCAGCTGAAGATGTCACCTCCGCGCTACACCGGCGTTCAGGCCGACGGCATTCCCGCGATCCCGATCGCCGGAGGGCAGGGTACCCTGAACCTGATAGCGGGCACCTATGGGGACCACACCGGGCCGATCCCGTCGCTCACCGGCGTGTTCATGTCGACCCTGCGTCTGACCGCCGGCGCGCGGATCGACCTGCCGGCTCCCAAAGAGCGGAGCGTGTTTCTTTATGTCGTATCTGGAAGCGTCTCGGTCAGCGGCGAGGCCGTGAACGCCTGGCATCTCGTCACCGTGAGAGATGATGGCGACACCCTTTCGATCGAGGCGCAAAGCGACGCGGTGCTCCTGTTCGGCCACGCCGACCCGATCCGCGAACCGGTGGTGGCCCATGGTCCCTTCGTCATGAACACGCAGGCGGAAATCGGCGAGGCCATCCGCGACTATCAGGCCGGCAAGTTCAACGGCACCGGCCCCTTGCGCGGCGTCGGGCAGTAACGGCGCCGTTCTTGCGGGGAGAGGCACTCTCCGCAAGGCTGCCTTGAGGCGAGGTGTGCTGATCGAGGGTGATGGCGGAGGGGCGCTCGGATTTACCCTAGGACCCGCCGCCTTTCCCTGCCTAATTGACCGCCAGCGCCTTCCCCAATGCGGATATCAAGGTGTTCGCGGAGGAATCGACGCCTGATTTCCGACCGATGAGGAAATCGCGCGTAGGCGCTGCGAACATTTCGGCGCCAATGGCTGTCTCATGTGCATGCCGGTGGCGGAAAGGCTGACCGGGCGTAAGCACTGACGGGGATCATCCTTGGGATCGCAGCGGCCACCGTGAGCGCTCAACAGGCAATGGGCAGCAACGCAGGGCAGAGCCGGAATATGCGTCCGTGCTCAATTTCGCCATTCGCTGGCCCCGGCATGTTTTCTATAAGGATGACTGCACATCAAGCGGTTCGCCGAAATGCCCGAGGCTTGTTCCCTGGCTTGCCAGGGCGCTCAGGATCGTTTCGCTGTCAGTGCGTTGCAGCCAATCCGGGCTCGCTTCGAAGAACAGGACCTTGGCGTCCTTGCCAAGCACCAGGACGGCAGGCTGGTCGATTTCGTAACTGAACGTGCCGAGTGTCGAGCCTATCCATTCCTGGCCGGGCGCGACTTCAGGCTGTTCTTCGGGCAGGAACGTGATGCCGAGGTCTCTCGCCAGTGCATAGCCGGGGTCGCTGGCGACGGTGAAGCCGAGCTGGTGGCGCTCGATCAGCGCCCGATCGACGGGGATCTGCGCGCTGACGGCAACGAGTGGAATTCCATGCTCGCGAAGCGCGGGCCATAGGGTTTCGTTGTAATAGGGCAGGGCGATGTTGCAGGCCGGGCAGCCGCCGAAGCGGAAGAACACCAGCACCGCCGGTCCCTCTGCGAGAAGCTGGTCGCGGGTGAGTTCCCCTCCATCCTGGTCGATGAGCCTGAAAGGCGCGATCACGTCACCCGCGCGCGGCAATGTCGCGGGGTCGTGACGTCTGGCCAGTTCGCGGCGCTGCGCAGCGTTTCGCTCGAGCTGCTCGGCGCTCCAAGTCCGTGCGCGCTCGGCCTGAAGCTCGGTGAAACGATCCTTGAGGCTCTTCGTCATTCTTTCCCTCCGGATGGATGTCCGGGGGCAAGGCTAGGCGGGGCGCCGCGGCGGCGATAACAAGAAGCGCAGTCGCACCCTTGATAATTTTCAATAAGGGCTTGGCGGTCTACAACGCGGCCACGACTTCGCGCGCCAGGCTGGCCAGCTGGCTTGTCGGGCCGTCCAGGTTCGGCGCGGTCTGGAGAATGCAGGAGACGTTGGGAAGGGCGGGCAAGTCTCCATCTTCCAGCGGCGCGTCACGCAGGAACAGATGCGTGCGGCAGGTCACTCCGAGCCCGGCATCGACAGCCGCCCGCAAGGCAGTGAGGTTGGGCGTCTCCACAGATATCCGGTAGGGCCGCCCGGCTTCCTCCAGAGCATGGATCGCCGCTTCGCGAAAGCGGCAGGGCGGCTCCAGCACGGCGAGCTGCACCACGGTTTTCCGGGCAAGGTCGGGATTGCCGTACCAGGCCATGGGCGCACTGGCGATGGCGCCCGGATCGCTCGCCGCGGCAAAGCCCAGCACGATATCCAACTGACGACGTTCAAGCTGGCCCAGCAATTCCGCGGTGCCGGCGATCCGCGAATAGAGCTGCGCCTCGGGATGCAGTTCGGCGAAGCGGGCGAGAAGCCCGGACAGCAGCATCTCGGCGAAATCCTGGACCATGCCGATTCTCGCAGGCCCGGTGAAATGGCCCGCGGTTACGGCGGCGACGGCCTCGTCATGAATGTTCAGCACCTTGCGGGCATATTCCAGCATCAGCTCACCCGAAGGGGTCAGCGTGAGCCGGCGGCCGTCGCGGTGGAACAGGGCCTGCTGGAGCAGCTCCTCCAGACGCTTGATCTGCAGGCTCAGTGCGGACTGGCTCACGAAGACCCGTTCCGCTGCGTTGAGCATGGAGCCCGTATCGACGATCGTCACGAAGCTGCGCAGCAGGTTGGTCGGCAGATTTACAGGCATGTGAGAATCACTCGCTCAGAGAGGGCATCGGCGCGAACCTAGCGGCCCGCACTATCTCAACCAAATTAGTAGAGTTTGTCCCGCTGATGGCAATGCTTGTGTGGCCTCTCAGGAAAAGGTGGGCGGCATTCACCCCGCTTGCTGCACGATTCAGCTACGAGAATCCGCGGTTTCCCTGCGTTATGAGCGCGGCTGATAGGCCTTTCGTCAAAACTCAATTGAATTAGTAGACAATGCGATGTCTCTTCCGCGGATGCCATATCCGAGAAGACATCAATGAGCGCCCGCCCGTCCTCCCGTATCCTCTCGTTCGGAGCGCTGGCCCATACGCTGCGCAGCGCACGCTGGCTGTCACCCTTGCTGTTCCTGCTGCTGTGGGAGCTGGGATCGCGGTGCGGCCTCATTCCCGAACGCACTCTGGCGGCGCCGTCGACAGTGCTGTCCACGATGCTGGACATGGCGCTTTCCGGGGAGCTTTCGAACAACCTCTGGGTCTCTTTCCTGCGTGTGGCGATCGGACTCGCGATCGGGATCACCATTGGCGTTGTGCTGGCGCTGGTCGCCGGGCTGTCGCGGCAAGGAGAGGTCGCGGTCGATCCGATCATGCAGATCAAGCGCACGATCCCGACGCTGGCGCTGACACCCCTGTTCATCGTCTGGTTCGGGATAGGCGAAACGCCCAAGATCGCCCTGATCGCCTTCGCCTCGATCTTTCCGGTCTATCTCAATCTGTATAGCGGCATCCGCAGCGTGGACGTGCGGCTTCTGGAGGGTGCGCGCAGCTTCGGCTTGAGCCGTGCCGAGCAGATCTGGCATGTCATTCTGCCCGGCGCGCTTCCCTCGCTGCTGGTCGGGCTGCGCTATTCCCTGTCGGTCGCCATCCTCGTGCTGGTCGTTGCCGAACAGATCAACGCTTCGGCCGGTCTCGGCTATCTCATCAACAATGCACGCGACTTCATGCGGACCGACATCATCGTGGTCTGTCTGATGGTCTACGCGGTGCTTGGTCTTGCCGCCGACGCCCTTGTGCGCGCCGTGGAAAGCCGCGCCCTGGTGTGGCGCCCCAGCATCGTCTCGCAATGACGCCCAGATCCGCACCTTATCCGGAGAACCCAGCCATGGACGCCCGAAAGATCGGTCCGCACCGCGCAACAGCGCCCGAATTCTACATGACGCCGCCGGTCGTCCGCCTGCGGGACTTCAGTCGCAGCTTCGGCGATGACACTGTCATTTCGGGGTTGAACCTCGACATCGCACCGGGGGAATTCGTGACCCTGCTTGGCCGGTCCGGCTCGGGCAAGACCACGTTGCTGCGCACTCTGGCCGGGCTCGATCCGACGACCGGGCAGGATGTCACGGTTCCAGACTCGCGCGCGGTGGTGTTCCAGGATGCGCGGCTGCTGCCGTGGAAGAAAGTCTGGCGCAATGTCGCGTTGGGTCTTCGGCAGGGCGACGTGCGCCGGCGGGCTGAGGATGCCCTGCGCGAGGTGGGCCTTGAGCACCGGCTCGATGCCTGGCCGCTGACCCTTTCCGGCGGCGAGGCGCAGCGGGTTGCGCTGGCCCGCGCCCTGGTTCGCGAACCGCGCCTGCTGCTGCTGGACGAGCCTTTCGCGGCGCTGGACGCTCTGACCCGGCTGCGGATGCACGAACTCGTGCTCGCGCTCTGGACGCGGCACCGGCCGGCGGTGATGATGGTCACGCACGATGTGGACGAGGCGATCGCGCTGGCCGACCGGATCGTCCTCCTGGACCAGGGCCGCATTGTCACGCAGGAGCGGATCGAAGCGCCTCGCGGAGAGCGCGCCCATGTCGCGCGAGGGCTGCGCAGCCGTCTACTGAGCGCGCTTGGCGGGCACGTAGCCGAAGGTCCCTCGCCGGCCGAGATCATCGCGCTTCACGCCGGAGGCCTGGCATGAACGCGCCGGTTTCTCTCGTCATCCCTGCGAACGATATGGCGCCGCTGCGCCGCTTCGTGAGGGGCTTCGCGGCCTTGATCGACAGCGCCGCCGGACAGGCGGAAATCCTCGCAGACGGCGGCGACCTGCTCGCCCGCCTGGTCTCGCGCGACGATTGGCTGCCCGATGCCTTCGCCCGCCCGCATCCCGAGCGCTATCAGCAATACCTCCTGCACTGCGACAGCGCCGAGCGTTTCAGCGTGGTGTCCTTCGTCTGGGGGCCGGGCCAGGCGACCCCGATCCACGATCACCGCGTCTGGGGTCTCGTCGGCGTGCTGCGCGGAGCGGAGCGCGTGCAGAACTACCGTCGCCGCGGGGATGGCTCGCTCGTTCAGCAAGGCGGGACCGGAGAGCTTCGCGAAGGCGAAGTGGAAGGGATCGATCCCCACGTCGGCGACATTCACCGCGTGGCCAACGCCTTTGCCGACCGAACCTCGATTTCGATCCACGTCTACGGGGGCAATATTGGCGCCGTCGAGCGCGCGACGTACCGCGACAGCGGCGAGGAACGCCCTTTCATCTCGGGCTATGCGAACGACGTTCTGCCCAACCTCTGGAATGGAGTGATCCGGGCATGAGTGTTTCTCCCGCGCAAGTCCGAAGCGCCTTGCTGGGCCGCCGTGAGATAGCGCTCATCGATGTACGGCAGGAGGCTCAGTTCGCGCTCGGCCACCCGCTTTTCGCGGCGCAGATTCCGTTGCAACGCATCGCTCTGGAAGCGCCCTGGCGCATCCCGCGCAAGGATACCCCGATCGTGGTCTATGATGACGGGGAGGGGCTTGCCGAACCGGCGCTGCACCAGTTCCGCGCGCTCGGTTATACGCAGGTCGACCTGCTGGCAGGCGGACTGCCCGGTTGGCGTGCAGCGGGCTATGAACTGTTCGAGGACGTCAACAGCTACTCCAAGGCCTTCGGGGAACTGGTGGAACACCGCCGCCAGACTCCCTCGCTTCCAGCGCCGGACGTGCTCGCGCTGATCGAGGAAAAGGCCGACATCGCCATTCTCGATGCCCGCCGGTTCGAGGAATATGCGACCATGAGCATTCCGGGCGGCCGCAGCGTGCCGGGCGCGGAACTCGTACTGCGAGCGCCCGTTGCCGCGCCGGATTCGGATACGACGATCATCGTCAACTGCGCCGGGCGCACGCGCAGCATCATCGGCACCCAGTCGCTTATCAACGCAGGCCTGCCGAACCGCATCTTCGCCCTGCGCAACGGTACGATCGGCTGGACACTGGCCGGGCAGACGTTGGAAACCGGGCGGCAGGAAAACGTCGACAAGGGCGAAGAGGGCGGACAGGACCTTGCCCGCACGCGGGCCCGTGACGTGGCCTACCGCGCCGGCGTGCGCCGGATCGACGGCGCGGACCTCAGGGCTTTGCTCGCCCACGACGATCGCACTCTCTATCGCTTCGACGTGCGCCAGCCTGCCGAATTTGCGGCCGGTCATCCCGCGGGGTTCCGCAATGCGCCGGGCGGGCAGCTGGTGCAGGAAACCGATCATTTCGCCCCCGTGCGCGGGGCGCGCATCGTGCTGGCCGACGACCTCGGTTCGCGGGCAGACATGACCGCTTCGTGGCTTGCCCAGCTCGGCTGGGAGGTGCTGGTGCTGGCTGACGCCTTCGACGGTCCGCTGGAAACCGGAGGCGACGGCGCCCCGGCGCCGCGCGGGGCGCATGGCCGCTACAAGCGCCCTTACGAAGGCACCGACAACCGCGAGACCGCCATGCAGGCCTATCTCGACTGGGAATACGGTCTTGTCGCCCAGCTGGAGCGCGACGGCACTCACGGCTTCTTCGTCATCTGATCCCACACCTCAGGGAGAATTGCATCATGACCGTCAAGTTCATCGGCTATATCGGCTTCAACGACAGTTCGGAGATCCACGGCGGCGCGCGCTCGCGGGCGCTCGACCGGGACTATGTGGAGGCGGCCGCCCGCGCGCAGGAAGCGGGCGGGTTCGACCGGGTGCTGATCCCGTTCGGTTCCAGTTCGCCGGAAAGCCAGATCGTGGCCGCCCATGCCGCCGCGATCACCACGCGTCTCGGCTTCCTGGTCGCACATCGGCCGGGCTTCACTCAGCCGACGCTCGCCGCGCGCCAGTTGGCGACGCTGGACCAGCTCTCGGGCGGCCGCGTTGCCGTGCACATCATAACCGGCGGCGCCGATGAGGAGATGGCGCGCGATGGCGACGGGCACACCCTCAAGGCCGAGCGCTACTTGCGCAGCGACGAATATCTGGACGTGCTCAAGCGCGAATGGAACGAGCAGGCGCCGTTCGACCATTCGGGCCGGTTCTACGACGTGCGCGGCGGCTTCAGCGCCGTGAAGCCCGACAATCTGCCGGTGTTCTTCGGCGGCTCCTCGCCCGAAGCGATCGAGGTCGCGGGGCGCCATGCCGATGTCTACGCTCTCTGGGGCGAGACGCTGGAGCAAGTGGGCGAAGCCGTGCGCGCCGTCCGCCATGCCGCCGCCCAGCATGGCCGCAATCCCGGTTTCTCGCTCTCCTTGCGCCCGGTCATCGCCGATACCGAGGAAGCGGCGTGGAAGAAGGCCGACGAGATCACCGAGAAAGTCCGCGCCCAGCGCGAGGCGGCGGGCTTGCCGACCAGCGGCCATCGACCGCCCAATGCCGGATCGCTGCGCCTGCTCGAAACCGCCCAGACCCAGCGCCGTGACACCCGCCTCTGGACCGGCGTGGCCGCGCTCACCGGTGCGGCGGGCAATAGCACCGGCCTTGTCGGCACGCCCGAGCAGGTCGCGGATGCGCTGCTCGAATATTACGACATCGGCATCGACCACTTCCTGATCCGGGGCTTTGAACCGCTGGCAGACGCCATCGACTATGGCCGCGACCTGATCCCGCTGGTCCGCGCCAAACTCGCCGCGCGCGAGGGAGCGGACAAGGTCGCGCTGGCGAGCTGAATCCGGCCTCCGGCGCTTTGGAAATACTCACCTTCCTATCAGCCATCCGCGTTGGTTCGTCCCGGCCCACCCGCATAGCCTGACACCACGCAGAAGGAGGAAAGACATGACCACCCGTCAACTCAAGCTCGGCTTCATCCTGCACGGCGTCGGTCCCGGTTGGGACGACTGGCGCCACCCGGACGCCCAGGTCGATGCCAGCACCAGCCTGTCGTTCTATACCCGGCAGGCGCAACTCGCCGAGCGCGGAAAGTTCGACTACCTCTTCGTGGCCGATAGCGTCTCGATCAACGCGCGTTCTTCTCCGCACTATCTCAACCGGTTCGAACCGCTGACGATCCTCTCGGCGGTGGCGGCGGTGACCGAACGCATCGGCCTCGTGGGCACGGCCACGGTCAGCTATACCGAGGCCTACAACCTCGCCCGCCAATTCGCTTCGCTCGACCATATCAGCGGCGGCCGGGCCGGTTGGAACGTGGTCACCTCTTGGCTGGAAGGGAGCGCGGCCAACTTCGGGCGCGACAAGCACCTCGACCATGACGTGCGCTATCGCCTCGCCGAGGAATACCTCGACGTCGTCAAGGGCCTCTGGGACAGCTGGGAAGACGATGCGCTCGTCCGTGACAAAGCCAGCGGACAGTTCCTCGATCCCGCCAAGCTCCACGAACTGAACCACAAGGGCGAATTTCTCTCCGTAAAAGGCCCGCTCAACATCTCGCGCTCGCCGCAGGGGCAGCCGGTGATCTTCCAGGCGGGCTCCTCGGAAGACGGCCGCAACTTCGCCGCCCGCCATGCCGAGGCGATCTTCACTCACCAGGAAGACCTTGCCGAGGGACAGGCCTTCTACGCCGACGTCAAGGCGCGGGCGCGCGGCTTCGGCCGCGATCCCGAGCAGCTTCTGGTGCTTCCTGGCGGCCGGCCCGTGGTGGGTTCGACCGAGGAAGAGGCCGAGCGGCTCTACGGCGAACTGGCGGGCCTCGTCAGTCTGGAGAACGCGCTTCGGGCGCTCGGCCGTTCGTTCAACGACCACAATTTCAGCGTCTACGATCCTGACGGCCCGTTCCCGCATCAGGTTGCGGAAGAAGGGCGCAGGAGCAACCAGAGCGCGTCCGAGCGCGTGCTGGCCGATGCCGCCCGCGGGCTGACGCTGGGCGAAATTGCCCTGCGCGTCGCCACCCCGCGCAGCCACTTCACCGGCACTCCCGAGCAGATCGCGGACCGTTTCCAGCTCTGGCTCGAACAGCGCGGATCGGATGGCTTCAACCTGTTCGAATCGCTGCCCGGCCAGCTTGAGGTCTTCGTCGATCAAGTGGTGCCGATCCTGCAGGCGCGCGGGATCTACAAACGCGACTACCCCGGCAGCACCTTGCGCGAAACGCTGGGGCTGGACGTTCCCGTCAACCGCAACACCGCCGCGCGCCTGCGCCGCGACGCCGCCTGACACGAAAGCAAAGGAGAAGATTCATGGCCAGCACCGCTTCCACTTTCGACGTTTCGAGCACTGACCTCGTCATCCGCCCCGTGCAGCCGACCATCGGCGCCGAAGTGGAGGGCGTGGACCTTTCCAAACCCCTGACCGACGAGCTGCGCTCCTCCATCCGCGCCGCGCTTCTCAAGTGGAAAGTCCTGTTCTTCCGAGACCAGTCCATCGACGACGCCCAGCAGGCGGCCTTCGCAGCGAACTTCGGCCCGCTCTACACCCATCCCACCACACGCCACGATGCGGCGAACAAGGAAGTCCACGCCATCGCCGCGCGGGAGGACCGGGAATACGAGAAGAAGCTCGGCTACAAGCTCAGGGCCGGGGAGGCCTATCACACCGATACGAGTTGGCGGCTCGTGCCGACCTGGGGCGCGGTGCTGCGCGATGTGAACCTGCCTGAAGTGGGCGGCGACACGATCTGGGTGGACGCGAACCTGGCATACGAGACCCTGGCGCCGGAACTGAAGGAGCGCCTGGAGGGCAGGCACGTCACGCACAACTTCGTGCCCGCGCTGGAGCTTTCGGGCCACGAATACCCCATCGTCGCGCACAAGATCGTGCGCACGCATCGTGAAACCGGAGAGAAGATCCTCTGGGTCAACTTCTCGCAGCAACCGCAGATACTCGGCCTGGAACTGTCGGAGAGCCGCGAACTGCTGGAAGAAGTGCTTCGCCAGTACAAGCGGCCGGACCTTCAGGCGCGGTTCTCCTGGCGGCCGGGCACGGTCGCGTTCTGGGACAATCGTGCCACAGTGCACTTCGCCGTGCGCAACTACGGCGACTTCCCGCGCGAGCTGCATCGCATCCTGATCGCGGACGAGCCGCTCTGGACGGATCTCTGAACTATGATCGATAGACGCGGCCTGCTTGCAGGACTTGCCACGACTGCCGCCCTGGCCGCTTGCGGCCGGGGCGGCAGCGCGAATACGGACGTGCTGCGGGTAGGCAGCCAGAAGGGCGGCACGAAATCGCTCATGCTGGCTTCCGGCGCGCTCGATGGCGTCTCCTACGAAGTCGAATGGTCCGAATTCCCGGCGGCGCAGAATCTTCTTGAAGCGCTTGGCAGCAGTGCGGTCGATCTCGGATTGGTCGGCGACGCCCCGTTCCAGTTCGCTTATCAGGCCGGGAGCCCGATCAAGGCCGTGAGCGCGCAGCGCACACAAAGCCGTATCGACGGCGCGCTTTCCATCCTGGTGCCGGCGCGTTCGCCAGTCCGCGACGGCAAGGGCCTGAAAGGAAAGCGGATCGCCACGACGCGCGGCAGCGTCGGGCACTACCTGGTGCTGCGATCGCTGATGGCTTCGGGCTACGGTCCGGGCGACGTCGAGCTGGCGTTCCTGTCCCCCAGCGATTCCCGCGCCGCGCTCCAGACCGGTGCGGTGGATGCCTGGTCCACCTGGATGCCCTATGTCGCGGCGGCGCAGGCCGAGGGCGATCGCATCGTCGTCGACGGCAGGGACTTTGTCCAGGGCTACGGCTTCGACGTTGCGCCGGAAAGCGCCATCGAGCGCAAGCGCGCGCAGCTGAGCGATTTCCTCGCGCGCGAGGCAAAGGCCCTGCAGTGGGCGCGGAACCATGTCGACCTATATGGCGCGGTCCTGGCCAGGGAAACCGGGCTGCCGCCGGACATCGCGCGCGCGACGGCGGAAAAGAATGTGCGTCTGCGTGTACCGATCGACGCCGGCGTGATCTCCGATCAGCAAGTCGTGCTCGATACCTTCCGCCGCTTCGGAGAGGTCAAGACTGTGCGGCCGATCGATAAAGCATTCGCGGATCACATCTGAGATAAGCAGAAATGAAATTGAATTGAGGTAATTCAATTTAAATATTCATGGCGAGGATGGGAATAAGCTTCCGTGCTTATTAATTTGGGGGCTTAAGTGAAAAATACTGTAATTGCCGGTTTACTTGCGAGTGTTTCAATAATCGCCGTTTCTCCTGCCAGAGCAGAAGAGGTTGCCGATGCCGCCGCCAGCACTGCAGCGGAGGCAGATGCCGGGGCTATCGTCGTCACCGGCGCGCGCGGCCGGATCCAGCGTTCGGTGGCGGACAGTCCCGTGCCGATCGACGTGATCAGCCCGCAGGAACTGAAGAATACCGGGCGCACCGGTCTCAAGGAGATACTCGGCAATATCATCCCCTCGCTGAGCATGCCCGCGCTGGGCGGTGGCGGGACCTCGGCCAGTGTCCGGCCGATCTCGATCCGGGGACTTTCCGGTGACTATGTGCTCGTGCTCGTCAATGGCAAGCGGCGGCATACGACATCGCTGATCAACAATCTCTCGCGCATCTCGGGCGGATCGACGCCGGTCGACATCGACCTGATCCCGACCAGCGCGGTCGGCAGGATCGAAGTCCTGCGGGACGGTGCTGCCGCCCAATATGGATCCGACGCGATTTCCGGCGTCATCAACATCATCCTCGACAATTCTCCGCACGGCGGCGAACTGTCAGTGACCGGCGGGCAGCTCTACGAGAAAGGCGGCGCCTTGGCGCAAGTCGCGGGCTCCTATGGCACGCCGCTGGGTGACGGCGGCTTCGCACGGTTCTCCATCGAGGCGAAATATCACGACCGCGCCGATTCCTCGGCCGAGCCCATCCCTTATGTCTATCCCCTGGTGAACGGCCAGCCCGATCCGAGGGAGGCCGATGCGGACCATCTCATCGCCGGCGGCTACGGCCGCTCCAATCGCGACAAGATCGTCGACACCAGTTACAATGCGGAATTGCCCGTCGGCGAGGATACCACGCTCTACTCGTTCTCGACGCTGAGTTACCGCAACATCAAGGATGCCCGCGGCGCATACTTCGCGGCAGCGACCGGGTATAATGGTCTCGCCAACAGTTCCGGCGCCTCGGTCTTGCCCCAGCTCTATCCTGCTGGCTTCCAGGCCTACCGCCGCATCTGGGAATGGGACTGGCAGACGGCCGTGGGACTGCGTACCCAGTTTGCGGAGTGGTCGCTGGACCTCTCGACCAGTTATGGGCGCGACAACGTGAAGCTGGGCGCCGAGAACACGCTCAATCCCTCGCTGGGGCCGGACAGCAAGAGCAGCTTTTTCATGGGCCGCCAGAAGCAGGACCTGTGGGTCAGCAATCTTGACCTTAGCCGCGAGCTGGATCTCGGTCTCGCCGGGCCGTTAAACCTCTCGCTGGGCGCGGAGCAGCGCTGGGAGCGTTTTCAGAACATCGCAGGAGAGCCCGATTCCTACAGGGACGGCGGCTACGTGATCCCCTTGGATAGCACGCCATTCGGCCAGCTCTATGGTGGCCGTTCGCCCTCGCCGGGACTCGTTTCCTTCACCGGCACATCGCCGGCCGACGCGACAAGCATCAGCCGCAACAACCTGGCGGCCTATGCGGACGTTTCCGCCGATGTGATGCCGGGCTGGTTTGTCGGCGTCGCCGGCCGGTTCGAACATTATTCCGACAGCGCGGGCAACACCTTCAGCGCCAAGGCGTCCACCCGCATCGAGCTGGCGAAGGGACTTGCGCTGCGCGGCGGCGTCAACACCGGCTTCCGCGCGCCGTCGCTGGCGCAGACGGCGTTCTCGACTACGCAGAACACCGTCACGGTGATCGGTGACGAGCGCGTGTCGACCGTGTCCAAATTCCTGCCGGTGAACAGCGCAGCAGCGATTGCACTGGGGGCAAAGCCGCTCAAGCCGGAGAAGTCGCTCAATTTCACGGCGGGCGTGACTTATGAGACCGGCCCGTTCCGCCTGACGATCGATGGCTATCAGATCCGTATCGACGACCGTATCGTGAAAACCGAATTCCTGGGTACGGCATCCAACGGCGGGGCGGCGATCAAGGACATCCTCGTCGAAAACGGCATCGATGACGTGGATAGCGCCCAGTTCTTCACCAACGCGATCGATACCCGCACGCGCGGGGTCGACGTCGTCGGCGAATATACGCTCGATACCGCCTCGCTCGGCACATTTCGCCTGAACGCCGCCTACAGCTACAACAAGACGAAAATCCTCCACGTCATCGACAATCCCGAGGAACTCAGTGACCTGAACGTCACCCTGTTCGGCCGGCAGGCCCAGCGCGATCTCGTTGCGGCCCTGCCCCGCAGCAAGGTGGTGTTGTCCAACACCTGGTCCCTGGCCAAGTTCCGGGCGCTGGCCCGCGTGACGCGCTATGGCAAGTACACCGAGTCCAGCAATGTGGCGGCTTCGGACCGCACTTATGGTGCCAAATGGGTGGCCGACGCTGAAGTGGGCTATCAACTCACCGACAATCTCGACATCGCTGTCGGTGCCAACAACCTCTTCGACGCATATCCCGACAGGAACGGCACCGTCGCTGCAGACGGGTCGGGACTGTACGGGAACTTTGCGCCCTTCGGCCTCAGCGGCGGCTTCTATTATGCAAGGCTCGGCGCTAAGTTCTGATGCGGCGCTTTCGACGGGCCGTCTCGCCCACGGCTTGGCAGTCGAGTTGGGCAGTCAGGACGGAGTTTTCACATCACCTGCGGGTTCGCCGGGCTGAATATTTTGCACTGAAATAATTTTCTCCCGGCGAATCCCTACCCCTTACTATTCGTCACTTGAATACCTATCTTGGGGTGATCGCGGATGGGTTCTCTGTAGGCACCCGCGACTGAGAGACCGATTGCGCTCCCGCTTACTACGTGGAGCCATTCTTGGACCTCAATCAGCTGTATTTCGCACATCAACTTGCATCGATGCGGGCAGACTCGGCGGTCGATTTGGCTGTTCGCTCAAGGCATCTCCAGATTGCCCAGGGCTGGGGGCAGCAAATCGAAAATTATCAAGTCAGGCTCGGCGCGGCTGCATCTTGCAGTTGGACTGCACTGCGCGCGGCGGCGCTGACCAACCCGCGTGTCGGACACTCGTCAATCTCAAAGGATCGATAGATGGCAAAGGGCCAAAAAAAGAGCAGCAGGGAAATCCGCAAGCCCAAGAAGCCGGTTCCTCCCAAGCCGAATGCATCAAACGCCTCGACGAAAAATCCAGTCTCGGTTTTGATTGATAAGAGGGACTAACGGCTGACGCGTAACAAGTGGCGATTTGGGAGTTACCGCGATGAGCCGTGCGATGAATCTGTCTCTCGGGCACGTTGAAGTTTTAGCCATGTGCGAAAAATTCGCAGTTTTAATCAGTGTGATCGAGCCGCTTCCGTCAGGAGGAACGCATCTGGTATGTGTTCGAGAGGAGGGCGCGGAGCTTATGCGTCTAAAGTTCAAGAACAGTCTCGTAGCCGGGCACGTTAAGCGATTTCCGTTCTATCGGGGCTGAGGATCGTGGCGATTCGATTGCGTGTTTGCAGTCCAATCCCCGGGCAAAGGCTGGTCGTTCATCACAGATTTGTGAACTGGACGGCTTTGGGGTTGGTGAAAAGCTGACGGCTCAATGCACTGCAGTCCGGTATGGCGAACGGTATGGGCAACCCATTTTATCGTTTTCGCTATCCACAGGCTGTGGACAAACTGTGCTTGAGTGCGGGTAGGGGGCACTGATCGGCTTTGCAGGCGCCCTGCAATGATCCATGCTTGGTTTTGCCGCTGTGACCCGCAATCCGAGGAGCGCGGCAGACCCGAAGATTTCGACAGGACGAACCAATCATGAATAACAGCGATCTCGCCGACACCATTGCCGCCGCTCACGACCTCACCAAGGCCGATGCCCGCAAGATCGTCGACGCCGTGTTCGAAGCGATCGGCGATGCGGCCGCCAAGGGCGACGAAGTCTCGCTGAATGGCTTTGGCAAGTTCAAGGTCAAGGACAGCCCCGAGCGCGAAGGCCGCAATCCCGCGACCGGCGAAGCGATGACGATCAAGGCCTCGAAGAAGCTGTCCTTCACGGTCGCCAAGGCGGTCAAGGACAAGCTGAACGGCTGATCCGGCCCATGAGAGCGGCGCCGACGGCTGGTTCGGCGCCGCTCTTGCTTTGCCAGCTGTCCAATCCGACCGTGGGACCGCGAATGATGATCGTGCGGATTGAGATTGGCGATGAAAGCGATCTCGACGAGTGGGCTCCGCTCCGGGCCGAGCTCTGGCCTGACGGGACTGCGGCCGAGCACCGCGAAGAACTTGCAGATATGCTGTCAGGCCCGCAATTGTTTGCCGGGTTTCTCGCGCGGGGTGCGCGCGGCGAACTGATAGGGTTTGCCGAAGCCGCTTTGCGCATCGACTACGTCAATGGCTGCGAGACCTCGCCGGTCGCGTTTCTCGAAGGACTGTATGTCGCCGAGGACAGCCGCCGTCTCGGCATCGCTCGCGGGTTGGTTAGCGCTGTCGAGCAGTGGGCCCGGCAGCGAGGCTGCGCCGAGCTTGCCTCCGACGCCCTGCTTGAGAACAGCGCGTCCCACGCGGTGCATGCTGCGCTGGATTTCGAGGAGACCGAGCGGGTCGTGTATTTCCGCAAGGTTCTGGACGATCCGCATTCGCTCAGCTGACCGCAGCTTGGGCTGCCGCTCCAGCAAAATGGCTTATGCAAATATGCCCGCGTCTGAGCCTCGGCTGATGCAGGCGATCGCGGCGGGCGTATCCTAAGCGGGAGGCGTCGCTGCCAGCGGGCTCTCTTTCATGGGGCGCGCAGCATGCCATCCGCCTGGGGCAGAACGTTCGAGCGGTACCCCGCAGGAATCGCATAGAGCAAGATAGCCGTTACCTTTGCCGCGAGAGACCGAGACAAGTGATGGCTTATGCCGTCCAATGAAGCAAAAGATGGCCATGAAGCCCTGATACGCGAGATTGTGGGCGGCGTCAGCTAATGGAGCACTCGCTTTCCACAGGATCGATGGCCGGCCCCGCTCCCGGCGAGCCTCAACCCGGCTGTCAGGCGTCATCGAGCTACGGCAGCGGTCAGGTGCAAGGCTTGCGCAGGGCTTACTGGAGGGAGGTGTGAGTGGCCAACTTCCTGGCCAGGGCAGGCGACGCGCTGCGCCGAAATGGTAGCCCGCAGACGCGGCAATCAATCCATGGTCGGCTCGATGGGCCATCTTGCCGCCGGGTTCATCGTCGCTGCGCTCAAGAGGGATTCCGGTTGACGACAAGGCTGTTGATAACCTGAGCGCATTTGCGGAATTGCGTGCCGTGCCGGACTGGAATCCGGGACTCTGGCCCGCTACGGCGCGCAGCCCGACCCTTTTCGGTTCCGACCAGAACCGCCGGGTTCGCTTCTCGTTGCGATCAAACCAGGGAGTTTTTCATGACCGGAGCCGAACTGGCTGCAGCTCGCAAGAACCGAGGTCTTTCGGAAATCGAACTTGGCAAGGCTATCGGCTATCGGGATCCTGCGCGCGCCGTTCGCCGGCTGGAAGCCTCGGAAAAAATCAATTCGCGGGCACTCACCATGATCAAGGTCGTGTTCGGCGCGGTCGATCAGGACAATGTTCGCGAGCGCGGAACCCGTCGGCGGATGCCGCATCCAGACCAGCTGGCATTCGCTTTCTAGATTGGAAGGGATGTTTGCCGTCAGCTTGTTGCGGAGTTGAGAGGCTTGGCCCGCCGCTGAGAGGTGCCGGGCGGACGGCCTTTCGCCCGGAAATCGGGACTGTATCAGCTAAGGCTCCCGGATCGCAGGTGCATCAGGGCTGGGTCTTGAGCTGCCATGAGTGAGGCTTGCGAAAGGCTGCTCGAAGCGGCCCGGCAAAATTGAAAACTGATTCACCTTGCAACAATCCCGTTCGTCACCATTTGATGTTGCAGTGCAGCAAAATGGTGGAGCGCTCCTATCCTGTGCTTGCCCCATTTCAGCAAGGATATGCCATGCCAACGATATCGGAGACCATCGCTCACTTGGCCGCCTTGCGGAAAGGGCCGGCATCCGGCGCATTTCAGGGCCATAGCCGCCTGCGGGAACTGAGCCAGTTCGGGGAGAACCCTGGAGCGCTACGCGCGCACCTCTATCTCCCTCCCACCTTGTCCAAGCATCCGGCGCTGGTGGTGGTACTCCACGGCTGCACCCAGAATGCGGCAGGCTACGATATGGGTGCCGGATGGTCCGAGATGGCCGACAGGCATGGGTTTGCCCTGCTTTTTCCAGAGCAGCAGGCCTCGAACAATCCGAACTTGTGCTTCAACTGGTTTTCGAAAGAAGACAGCCGTCGCGGTGCGGGCGAGGCGCAGTCCATCAGAAACATGATCGCGGCCGTCGTCGCCCGGCATAATATCGACGCCGCCCGCATATATGTGACCGGCCTCTCTGCCGGCGGCGCCATGACGGCGGTCATGCTGGCGACCTATCCCGAAGTGTTTGCGGGAGGCGCTGTTGTTGCCGGTCTGCCTTACGGGAGCGCCTATGGTGTGCCGCAGGCTCTCGAACGCATGCGCGGCCAGAATATGCCCGAGCGGAGCGAGCTGGAGATGCTGGTCCGCCAGGCGACCTCTCATGCCGGGCCGTGGCCGACGCTCTCGGTCTGGCATGGCAGCGGGGATGCAACGGTAGCCGACCTCAACGCCACTGCCTTGCTGAGGCAATGCGGCGCCTTGCACGATATCGGCGAGACGCCGGATCTCAGCGAATCCACGGGCAGCCATACCCGCCGTGTCTGGCTGGACCGTCACGGGCGCCCGGTCATGGAGGATCATCGCATAGCCGGCATGGGGCACGGTACCCCGTTGAAGACGTCCGGCAAGGATGCGTGCGGACGGGCGGGGGCCTTCATGCTGGAAGTGGGGGTTTCCTCAAGCCACCAGATCTGCAGTTTTTGGGGACTCCTCGATGACCACCAAGAAGCGAGGGCTGCCGAACATTCTCCGGATAGGGCGCGAATTCCGGAACCCGCCGAAATGAACGGACTGATGGTTTATGAAGGCCGGCGCCTGCAGCCGATCCCGCCCTCGGAACCCGGGCAGAGCGGGCGGACCCGAGAGGCAGGCGTGCGCAAAGTGATCGAGGATGCGCTTCGTGCCGCGGGTCTCATGCCCTAGCACCAGAACAGGCGAGCAGCGACATCATACCTCCGCCTGCGCCAGGAGAGTGCGGATTTTTTCCGCTACGGCCGTGACTGTCGGGGAACGGGTGCGGCTGCGTTTCGTAATCAGGCAGACCTCGCTATGGGAGGGCGGGAATCCGCTGACTTCCAACTGGACCATGCGCCCTTCGCGCAGATCATCGGCCAGGAACGCAGGCGAGGAGATCCAGACGCAATCGCTGCGCAGCACCGTTTCGCGCAGGACGTGGAAATTGTCGCAGATGAAACTTCCGGCCGGGTCACCCTGGCCATCTGGCAGTTCGACGGCACTGGCGGCCGGATAATCCTCCAGATCGGCGTTGGTGACCAGGCCTTGCCGAGACAGGGGATGGCCGCCGCGCACCATGAAGGCAACGCCGATCCGGCCCAGTCGCTCGATCCCTGTGCTCGGGATGCGGCCAAGATTCCAGTTGCTGCCAAGGATCATCTCGATCCGGTCGTTGACCAGTTCGGTGACGAGTTGATCGGGCGCGCGCACCAAGGTGCGAATGCGGATTCCAGGCCAGGCATGCAGGAGCGAGCCGGCCACGTGCGGCAGGAACAGTCCGGCCATCAGCGGCCCAAGCCCGATGGCGACTTGTCCCGGCTTGCCTTCGGGATAGCGCCGAAGGCTGCGTTCCAGGTCTCCCGCGGCATGAAGCAGCTTTTGCGCGTGTTCGATCACATGCAGCCCGGCAGCCGTGGGATGGACCCCGCCGCGCCCCCGATCGAACAACATGACACCGTGCCTTTTCTCGAAGGCGGCGATGCTGCGGCTCAGCGCGGGCTGAGTGATGCCTACTTCCTCCGCCGCGCGCGAGAAGCTCTGGTTACGGGCGACGGCAACGATATGGCGCAGGCGCGGCAGGTCCATCGGTATTCCCATGATGCATGCAATGTTGCCTTGATATGCATTGGACAGCCTGATCGCGCGAGCCCTAACTTGCCTGCGAACGAAGCGGGGGAGGAACGCGATGGGCAAGATCGGATGGCGGACAGGCGCGGCGGCATTGGCGATGGCAGGGGCGGCGTCAGCACACCCTGCGGCGGCGGACAGCCAGCCCGCGCGCACGATCCTGCCCGTGCCGGCCGCGCCGTTCACGGGAACGGTGGCGGAGAATGTCCTGGATGCCACAGGCTTTGCCCAGGCCGCGATCCAGGCGCCCGCCGGAGCGCCCAACGTTTTCCTGATGATGAGCGACGACGTCGGTTTCGCGATGTCCAGCGCTTTCGGCGGCCCCGTTCCGACACCCCATTTCGAACGGCTGGCAGCGCGTGGCCAGCGCTACAATCGCTTCCACACCACCGGGATCTGCTCGCCCAGTCGCGCGGCGCTGCTGACCGGTCGCAACCATCACAACGCCGGGGTCGGCTGGTTGAGCGATGTGCCTGCGCCATTTCCGGGCTACGGCGGGAAAATCCTGCCGGAAACCGCCACGATCGCCCAGGTCCTGCGGCCGAATGGCTACAGCACGGCGATGTTCGGCAAGCATCACAACCTGCCGTCCAACGAACGCAGTGAGGCGGGGCCGTTCGACAGCTGGCCGACCGGTCTGGGCTTCGATTACTTCTACGGGTTCGTCAGCGGCGATAGCGACCAATATTCGCCAATCCTCTATCGCGGCATCCAGCGCGCCGAGCAGGACGATGGAGAGGAAAGCCTGCTCGACAGCCGCCTGGCCGAGGATGCGATCCGCTGGATCCACAACCAGAAGGCGGCAGCGCCGGAAAAGCCGTTTCTCGTCTACATGGCGCCCGGCTCCACCCATGCGCCGCATCAGGCTCCAGCGGACTATATCGCGCGTTTCAAGGGCAAGTTCGATGCCGGCTGGGATCTTCAGCGCGAACAGACCTGGCGGCGGCAACTTGCCATGGGCATCATACCCAAAGGTACGCCGCTAACCCCGCGCCCTGCGGAAATTCCGGCCTGGAAAAGCCTGACTTCGGGCCAGAAGGCTTTCGCTGCACGCACGATGGAAGTCGCCGCGGCGCAGCTTGTCTATCAGGACGAGCAGATCGGCCGCGTGATCGACGAACTGCAGCGGATGGGCCAGTTGGACAATACCTTGGTAGCGCTGGTGATCGGCGACAATGGCGCTAGCGCGGAGGCAGGGCCGAAAGGCACGATCAACGAACTGCGCTCGATGGGCTCGCATGATGAAAGCGAGGCTTGGATGCAGGCCAATATCGATCGGCTCGGCGGTTCGATGACCTATGAAAGCTACCCTGCCGGATGGGCCTGGGCGATGAACACGCCGCTGCGCTGGACCAAGCAATACGCCTCGTTCCTGGGCGGCATCCGAAACGGCATGATCCTTTCCTGGAAGGGACACACGGCGCATCCCGGTGCGGTCTGCGGTCAGTTCTCGCATCTGGTGGACATTGCGCCGACGGTACTGGAGGCGGCGCGCTTGCCAGCGCCGCAAAGCGTCTATGGGGTCCGCCAGAAGCCGATGGACGGCGAAAGCCTGCTGGCCAGCCTCGCCTCCTGCGATGCGGCGAAACCGCGCACCCAATACTACGAGATCGGCGGGAAGGCCGGCCTCTATCACGATGGCTGGTTCCTCTCGGGCGATGATGGGCGTCTGGCGTGGCAGAACCTTCCTGCCGCCGGTGAACGGCCCCCGGTGCAATGGTCCCTCTACAATCTCGATCGGGATTTTTCGCAGTCGAACGATCTTGCCGCGAAGGAGCCTGCACGGCTTCAGACCATGCTCGATCTGTGGAAGCGGGAGGCGGCGCGCAACAACGTGCTTCCGCTCGATCACCGCTTCGGCATGGCGCGCGGAGCGGCGATGATGCGCGGCAGCGGTCGCAAGCATTTCGACTTCTGGGGCAAGGATGTGAGCCTGCCCGCCAATACGGAGCCGGTGCCGTTCGCACGCAGCTTCACGCTCGCTGCCGATCTGCGACTGGATAGCGATACCGCTTCGGGAGCGGTCATGGCGTTCGGCAGCCGCTTCGGAGGCTGGAGCCTCTACCTGGACAAGGGCCGTCCCGTGTTCATTGCTGTGCGTTCCACCGATCCCGATGAGATCACCCGTGTCGCCGCCGATCGAGCGCTGCCTGAAGGTACGGTCAAGCTGACCATGCGCTTCGCCGTCGACAGGCCGGGCGGCCCGGCCACCGTCACGCTCAGTGCGAATGGCGCAGCTCTCGCGTCGGGGCGTTTGCCGACGTCCATGCTGATGGCGGCTGGAAACGGCGAAACCCTGGACGTGGGACGCGATCTGGGCGTGCCGGTAACGGCCTATCGCAGTCCGCAAGGCCGCATCGAGGGCGACATCGCTCATCTCAGCCTGGATTTCGATTGACTGCGTGCCGGGCGCCCGGATTGCTGGGCGCCGCCGGAAAGGCTCAACCCGAGATGCACCTCGTAAAGTCGATGAACGCCCGCAAGGGCGGCGGGATTTGGCGGCGACCGGAATAATAGAGCATCGGTCCGGAAAAGGGAGGTGTCCAGTCCTCGAGCACGGTTTCGAGTGCGCCGCTGCGCAAATGAGGGGCCAGCCAATCCTCGAACAGGCACACGATACCGAGCCCCGAGGCGGCCGCCTCCACCAACAGGTCGCATGCCGATCCCGGTTGGATCAGCAGCGATCCCGGGGGATCGAAACGAAGCACTTCGCCGTCCTTCTCGAATTCCCAGGTCGCTATGGCGCCGCTGGCAAAGCGCAGGCGCATGCAATTGTGATGAACGAGGTCGCGCGGATGGGCAGGGCGCCCTCGCGCTGCGAAATAGGACGGTGCGGCGGCCGTGAGAAGGCGCTGTTCACGCGGCCCGATAGGGACCGCGATCATGTCCTGCTCCAGGCGCTCCTCATAGCGGATACCGGCGTCCGCTCCGGAGGCGAGGATGTCCACGAAACTGTCCTCCACGGTGACTTCCACCCGGATATGCGGATGAGCGCCAAGAAAGCCCGGGAGAATGCCTGGGAGCACCGTGCGTGCCACGTTGGCGGGTACGTTCAGTTTCAGCGCGCCTGCCGGCTCATCGGTAAGAGCCTGAACGCTGTCCAGTGCGGCGCCGATCTCGGCGAGCGACGGTCCGATCCTTTCGTAGAGCCGGGCGCCGGCTTCGGTCAGGGATATGCTGCGGGTGCTGCGATGAAGCAACCGGGTGTTCAACCGGGTTTCGAGGCGCCTCAGGGCTTCGCTGAGCCCGGATGCCGACACGCCGGAGATGCGGGCTGCCTCCCGAAAGCCCTTGGCGCTGGCCACGGCGACAAAGGCGGAAAGATCGTCAAGTTCCATGGCCATTGTGCGATTTTCCGTACAAGCTGTTCTCAATAGACCGTCTTATCGATCAGCGAGTTGAAGTCCATATTCGGGCAGCAACATGCCAGGAGACATGCAATGATCGATCTTGCCAAGGCGGGGACCTTCCAACTGGGCGACCGTCCCGTGAACCGCATGGGCTACGGCGCCATGCAACTGGCGGGACCGGGCGTCTTCGGTCCCCCGCGAGACCGCGCCGGCGCCGTGGCGGTTCTGCGCGCGGCTGTGGAGGCGGGCGTCAACCATATCGACACCAGTGATTTCTACGGCCCGCATGTGACGAACGAGATCATTCGCGAAGCCCTGCACCCCTACGGTGAGGATCTGGTCATCGTGACAAAGGTCGGCGCGGTGCGGGGAGCCGACGCATCCTGGCTGCCGGCCCAGAGCGCGGACGAACTGACCCGCGCCGTCCACGACAACTTGCGCAACCTTGGTCTGGAGCGGATCGAAGTGGTCAACCTGCGGCTGATGGGGGACGTCCATGCGCCGAGCGAAGGCTCTCTGGAGGAACAGTTCTGGGCCCTCGCGCGGCTGCGTGAGCAGGGTCTGGTCCGGCACCTCGGCCTCAGCAACGTCACTAAGGCGCAAGTGGCCGAGGCCCAGGCCATCGCGCCGGTCGCGTGCGTGCAGAACCAGTACAATCTTGTCCATCGGGGCGACGATCTGCTCGTGGACGCTCTGGCGGCGCAGGGTATCGCTTATGTGCCGTTCTTCCCGCTGGGCGGGTTCAGCCCCATTCAGTCGGACGCCTTGGCCGGGCTTGCCGCCGAGATCCGGGCAACGCCCATGCAGACGGCCTTGGCCTGGCTGCTTGCGCGCTCGCCGAACCTTCTGCTGATCCCCGGGACGTCGAGCCTGGAACATCTGGCGGAAAATCTGGCTGCCGCGGCGCTGGAACTGCCCGCTGATGTCAAGGTACGGCTCGACGCCATTTGATGGCCCAGGTGCCGGCGATGGCGGATGGGTGCCCTCTTGCCGGCGGGCGCGAACGGGGCGTGATTTGGCGGCAGGCGCTATTTATCCGAGCGCTTTGAAATGGCCGTAGCGAGCAGGCCTATCCCTGCTGCTGCCCCCGCGGCAAGGATACCGGCGCCGACCAGCGACAGACCGCCATCCTGGCGCTTGAAATGAGGGCGGTGCTTCAGACGCGCGAGCAGCGGCGTGCGTTTGGAGATCGCCTCGAACATCTCGCCCGGCCCTTCGGGATCGAGGACTTTGTGATCGGCGAGCCATTCGCGAACGGAATCGAGGTCCGGCACTTCGTAGGGCCGCAGCGAGCGGCCGTCGCCGCGCAGTTTTTCGATTGTCGAAATGATCGAGCCGGTCTGTTCCAGCAGGTCTTCGATGGTCTGACAGTCCGTATCGAGATGCTCGGCCAGAAGGGCGTTGCGGATGCCGGCAATGGTCCCGCGCTCGGCGGCATTGGCTTCCCGGCCGGCGTCGATGACGACGTCGCATTCGGTGTCCAGGCGGAGCGAACGATTGTTGAAGTTCGAAGACCCTACGCGCAGCACTTCATCGTCGACGACCGTCACTTTGGCATGCACATAGATGGGGTGCCCCTTCGCGGTATAGGGGTGATAGAGCCGCAGGCGACCATGGACGTCCCGCTGCTGCAGCGCCTCCACCAATCTGGCGCGTGCGGAATCCATCGCGATCGGCTCAAGCCAGCCTTGCGCGGAGGTGGGATGGACGATCACAAATTCGGGGCCGTCAGGCTCTGCCAGCCGTTGCGCGATGGCTTCTGCGACCTTTCTTGAGGCGAAATACTGGCTTTCGGCATAGAACCAGCGCTTCGCCCGCATGATGAGATCGACATAGAGAGCCTCGATCTCGTGGCGAGGATCCTGTTCGGCCATTTCCGGAACGGTGAGCGCGATGCCCACTTCCACATCGGTGAAGTCGCTTTCGACGTCCTCTGGCCAGCAATCCGCATCGCACGAAGCCGGAGCGAGCGCGCTTCCGCCCGAAACTTCCCAGCGTTTCCGGCACATGTCGCCCAGCGTGCGTGCGACCGGCCCCTGGAGCATCGTGGTGGCATCGTGCCAGGGACCGTAAGGCGTGCCATCGGGCTCCAGACGGCGGGGTTCGTCATCATCGTGTTGGCGCGTGTCCCAGCGATCGACAGTCATGTCGATCCCGCCGCAGAAGGCGACGTCGTCATCGATGACGACGACCTTCTGGTGATGCGATCCGGTAGGGGGATGATGGCCGTCGAGACGCATGTGAATTTGCGGATCTTTGATCCACTGCGCTATTCTCAGTAACGTCTGACCGTGAAACAGCGTCTTGATGGCACCGGTATCCCAGCGCAGGATGTGGACTTGCAGGCCCGGAGTCCGCCGGACGAGCCAACTGAGAAACGCACCGACCTGGTCCGGCCCGCCGTCGTCCTTATCGCCGCCGAACCGGATGCGGGCATCGAAGTCCCAACCGACCAGCAGGATCTGCTTTTTCGCGCGTAGCATCGCGGCGCGTGCTGCTTTGAAATAATCATCTGCGTCTACGATGACGGCGGCACGGGTCGCGTGCTCGATCCGCCAGCAATTGCGTCCGGGTTCGAGCAGGGTATCAGGTGTGTCCATGACTGCGCCATCGCAGGCCTGGAGTGATCTGCCAAGGGCGAGGTGTCTCGCGGCCGGCTCCGGCGAGACTTGTGCAGCCTGAAAAGCGCGATCTTCAAAGCATGGGCGGGAGCGCTGAAGGCGCGAGGAACAGGCGGGGGTGGCAGGTCGTGCCCGCGCAACGAACGCAAAATCCGCCGTAATTGGGTGTGAAGACAAGAGGCTTGAGGGTTTCGCTGGTCCTCAACGACCAGTCCCTCATCCAGCATTCATGTCCTGTCGACCTACAAGGCGGGATACCGGCATGCCTGGTTGCCAAGCGACTGGAATGCTGAATAACTTCCTCAACCTCACCGTTGGCACACATATCCCGGCACTATCTTCACGCCTCAATGGAGCAGCGTATGAAACCGTCCCCTGGAATGCCGCGCAAGACCGCGACGCTTTGGTTCGCAATCGCCTCTTGCCTGGCGTTTGCAGTGCCTTCTCTGGCAGCCGGAGAGGCGGATGGGGATGCCGGGCTTGTACGGCACGATGTACCCGTTTCCGCTGCCGATCCTGCGGCGACGCAGGCGCCGAACCCGGTGACAAAACTGCAGGACAGGCATCTCGTGCTGCTTCCGTCCGCCAGCACGGCGCGCAAAGCGAAGCTGTTTCTGTTCGTCGACGGCACGCGCACCGCCACCTCGATGACTCAGGATATCGTGCGGACGGCGGCAAGACGCGGCTACCATGCAATTTCCATCGCCTATCCCAATGCGGAAGCGGTCGCAGCGCTTTGCAAAGGGTCCGCCGACGACGACTGCACCGGCAAGGTGCGCGAGGAAATCCTGACCGGCGAAGATCTGACGCCGTTGCTTACCGTCAGCCGTCCCGATGCTATCGAGCCCAGGCTGTACAGGCTGCTCAAATATCTTGCCGCCACTTATCCTGATGAAGGATGGAGCGCTTTCCTGAGTCATGATGCGATAGAATGGTCCCGCGTCAGTGCGGTTGGTCATTCCCAAGGCGCTGGTCACGTCGCCATGTTTGCGAAGCGGCATGCATTGCTGCGTGCTGTCATGATTTCCGGCGTGGCAGACGTCACAAGGGCGGGCCTCACCTCGCCATGGCTGTCGAGACCGAATGCCACCCCGGTCGAGCGGCAATACGGCTTCTCTCATGTTTCCGACCCGGTGGTGCCCCTCCCGGTCGCGAAGGCAAGCTGGGAAGCCATCGGTCTGGCGCGGTTCGGGCCTGCTCAGGGGACCGATCTGACCCGTGCGCCTTACGGAGGGTCACACCAGTTGACCACTGCACGGCCTCTTGTGGCGCTGGCGAATGCGCACCTCGCCATGGCGTTTGACAGGTTCCTGCCGCGCCGGGTTGACGGCACGCCGTTTTACAAGCCCGTCTGGGAATTCATGGCGCTACCGTAACTTGTCTGGTCGAGTGGCCCGGCCCGGCCGTTGACGCCGAAGCATCGTTTCGCGCATCGGCTAACGCCCCGTCTTCGCACTTTCCGGGTTTTGTTTCTCCAGGTTTTCGCGCCTGCGACTGCGATATTATAAAGGCTTTCTCCGCCTTACCTACGCAGGAACAGCCCTGTCTCATCGGGCGGGATGATTGCGAATGAGACAAAGTTGCAATAGGCGCCTCCTATGCTCCTGCCGATTTCGCCCAACCTGCTCCTGACGCTTACCCTGCTGCTCAAGACCAAGAGCGTCAGCGGCACGGCGTTGGCGCTGGGCGTGAGCCAGCCGAGCGTCAGTCGGTCGCTCTCGCAGCTTCGCACTGCGCTCAAGGATCCGCTGCTCGTGCGATCCGGCACCGGCATGTCGCGCACCCGCCGCGGCGAGGAACTGGTTGGCCGCCTGGCCGACTGGATGGCCACCACATCCGCGCTGCTGGTGGAAGAGCGCTTCGATCCCGCGCGAGTGGAGCGCCGCTTTCGTGTGGCCACCACCGACTTCGGCGTCATGTCCGTTCTCCTGCCCGCCATGGCCGCCTTGCGCGCCGAGGCACCTGCCATCGGCATCGACATCGTACCGCTGAGCCACGCCACGCACCGCGCATTGGCCGAGGGCGACATCGATCTGGCTATTTCCGGGCTCGATCATGATCCTTCGCAGCTTCACCGCGCCCTGCTGTTCGAGGACGAGTTCGTCTGCGTCACGCTTGCGGATCATCCGCTGGCCGGCAGCGATGAGCCGGTGCCGCTCGACGCGTTCCTGGCGCATTCGCATCTGAGCCTGACGGTCAGCGAGGCCGAATTGGACCGGGTGACGATGTCACTCGGACCCAACGCCGCCTCGCGCAAGATCGCCGCCAGCCTGCCCTATTTCAGTCTCGCGCCGGACATGCTGGCGGCAGGGGACTTGGTCATGGTGCTGCCCTCGCGGGCTGCGGACCGCTTCGAGGCGGGGCAGGGCCTGGCCACGCGCCCGGCGCCGGCCGAGTTGGGCGTGCTGCAGTACTGGCTGCTCTGGCATGAGCGCAGTCACCGCGATCCCGCTTCCCGCTGGTTGCGGGAGCGGCTCGGACGCCTTTCGGCTTCCGGTTCGCGGCCATGCATTTCTGAATAGTCGATATCCGATCTTGACTGTTGGCCCGAGCGAACCACCGGGTCAAGAGCGCTAATGCAAAGCATTCGCATTAGTGTTCCAAGGGGGTAATCGTGATCCACAAGTTTCGGCTGCGCACGAGCGCGGCCGCCCTTAGTCTTGCCGCGGCTCTGCCGGGCGTGACGACGGCCTTCGCCATTCCGGCCGCTCTTGCCGACGAGCCTGGCGAGGATTCTGGAGGCGCCACCAGCGCCTCGACCATCGTCGTCACCGCCACCAGCCGCGAGCAGGAAGTGAAGGACGCGCCGGCCTCGATCAGCGTCATCACCCGCGAGGACCTGGAGCGCCTGCCTTACCGCGAGGTGACTGACGCCCTGATGGAAATTCCCGGCGTGACCGTCACCCCCGGCGAGGGCAACAGCCGCGACATCTCGATCCGCGGCATGTCCCCGCAGTACACGCTGATCCTGGTGGACGGAAAGCGCCTGAGCAGCCGCGAGACTCGCACCAATGGCGGCAACACGTCCGAAGGCGGACTGCTGCCACCGCTGGAATCGATCGAGCGCATCGAAGTGGTGCGCGGGCCGATGTCCTCGCTTTATGGCTCGGACGCGATGGGCGGCGTCGTCAACGTCATTACCCGCCGCATCGCGCCCTCATGGCGTGGCAGCGTGCGGGTGAACGGCACCATGCAGCTGGGCAGCGACTACGGCAATTTCTACGACGGCAACTTCTATCTCTCCGGCCCGCTGGCCAAGGGGGTTGGCCTGCAGGTGCAGGGCGCGATCAACCGCCGCAGTGAGGACCGCGTGGTCGGCGGCACGCCTGAGCGGAAGGACGAGAGTCTGGGCGGCAAGGTAGGCTTCTCGGCCGGGCCGGACCACGACTTCCTCGTTGAGGGCGGCTTCTACCGCCAGGAAGTGACCGCCACGGCCGGCAAGACCGTGGAAGTGACCGCTACGGTGCCAGAAGGTACGCGCGATGTTCAGACCCAGGAACGCCACGTCGCCGCGCTCAGCCATTCCGGCCGCTGGGGCTTCGCCAATTCGGAAAGCTACGTCCAGTACGAGGATGCCAAGAACCTCGAAACCACCAAACGCATCAAGAATACCGTCGCGCAGTCGATCTGGTCGGTCCAACTTCCTTCCAACATGCTCAGTCTTGGCGGTTTCTTCCGTAACGAGGTTCTGACGGACACGGTGGGCAACCTGCTGCCCGGTTCCACTCGCGCCGGTGCCAGCCGCACCAACTGGGCGCTGTTTGCCGAAAACGAGCTGTCGATCCTGGATACCCTGCGCCTGACCGGAGGGCTTCGTCTCGACAATGACGAGCAATATGGCGCGCACTGGACGCCGCGCGTCTACCTCGTGTGGAACACCACCGCGCAATTCACTCTCAAAGGTGGATATTCGCAGGGCTTCCGCGCACCGAACCTGCGCCAGACCCTGCCCGACTGGGGCCAGTCCAGCCGCGGCGGCACCATCTACGGCAACCCCGATCTCGAGGCAGAGACCTCACGCACGATCGAGGCCGTGGCCATGTATGAGGGCAAGGGCTTCCAGGCGAGCCTGACCGCTTACGACACCCGCTTCAACGACAAGATCACCCGGCTTACATGCGAACAGGCCGGGGCCTGGTGCGTGAACGAGCCGCTCAGTTCGATCGGCCGGCCGCCGACGACTTACGTCAATGTCGACAAGGCCAAGGTCCGCGGGATCGAGGCGACCATCGATCTCAACCTTACCCGAACCCTGCGCTTCAACGCTACGGGCACGCTGACCGACTCCGAGCAGCTCACCGGTGCCAGCGCGGGCATGGCGCTCAACGACACCCCAAAACAGCAGGCCAGCGCTTCGCTGAACTGGCGCCCGGACGAGCGTCTCAGCTTGTATGCCCGCGCAGTGTTCCGTGGCGAGGAGGCGGTTACCGAAGCTCAGATCAGCGGCAACAATCTCGTCGTGGAATCCTACACCACTGTGGACATGGGCGGATCCTACAAGGTCTCGCCCGGCTTCACCTTCCACGCCGGCGTGCAGAACCTGTTCGACAAGCGCCTGAACTACGACGAAGCCGGCTACATGATCGATCCCGCCCGCGTCTGGATGGGCGCGACCGCCCGCTTTTGACTCGGCTCAAAGGCGCTTCGGTCCCGCTCCGAAGCGCCTTTCCTCGGCAAGCTGAAGTATTTATCGAAACTTCGACACGTTAGGACTTGGCCAGATCCCGGTTCCAGCTGCAATCGTTTACTTCAATCCCTTGTCAACAGTTGCGGAACTGGACCAAATAGCTCGGGCAGGGGCGTTGAGATCTGGGGTCGTTGCAGCTGGTAGGCGCTCCCAGCGCCGAATAAAGGTGCAATGGCGATACCAGTAGCGTTTCAGGTGGCGGTGGCAGTCGGCACAATGATAACTTTCGGCCCCATAGCATCTCAACCTCGGGTCTCACGCCGCCTCGCCAGTAATGAAGCTGGATATCGGAGTGTCCAAGGAAGAGGACCACTGAGCTGGTTCTCGCGCCAGAGCGATCCGGCTTCGCTAGCTGAACGTTTGAAGAGGTCAGGACGGCATCGCGCGCCGCCGCGATCGGGCATGCCCCGTGACATGGCAGACATGGTCGACGAGGCCGCCGACCAGCGTGCGCACTTTGTCAGGTGCGAAGCCGCCATCGTCAGGATGCTTGCCGCCCATAAGGTGCCGCCGGTTCCATTTCCAATAGGGCGCCAGCACCTGGATCAACCGCGCCGTCTCGGCGCAATCGTAGCCGAATGCGGTGACATTGGCGTAGGCCAGCGATCGATCGACATTGAGGCTGATGTGCCGCGCACACCAGCCGTCCGGAAAGCCGACATCGAGCAGGTGCGAGGATAGCGCGAGCTGGACGACGATCCCGGTCGAGTAAAGGAAATCGGGCCAGTCACCGGGCGCATCACGCGCGAGGCTGCTCATGAATTCCTCGGCGCGGTGATAGCGGGCGAGGCTGAGCTTGCGGCCCTCTTGGGTACGGACCAGGCGCACCGGTTCGGCGCCATAGATCTTCCACAGCGCGGCGAGCGCGGAATTGTCGTGCGGCAGGGAGTTCAGGACCGCCGAGACGGCGGCCTTTTCATCGGGTGAAGTCGCAGGAACAAGATTGTTCATTCAGCACCTCCGGGTCCGCATTAGGGCGGGTTGGCGGAAGGCTGAGGACCATGCGGACCAGTCCCGAACTCCCGCACGCTAACGCGCGGGAGCCGCCGGAGCTGGTAACATGCCAATGACATGCGCCGCCGTCTTTAACCCGAAGGTTTGGACATGCACGACGACACCCCGGAAAACCGTGTTTTCCGAGTTTTTGCCATTGGCGGGATTACCAGTCTCGGCGCTGCCCTTTGCGCAGCGCCTTGGCAGAATAACAGACGGGAATCCTTAAGCCAAGGGCCTGAGTTAATCCCGGGGATTGGGACGGTTTAGGCGCCTATCGGTGACGTGGTGGGCTCAGGAATTAATTGTGGCCAATGGAAGCGGAGCCCAGCCGCTATAGCCGCGGTTCCGCTGCTGCCCGCAGCGCCGCCTGGCAGCATTTCCGCTTGCGAATGGCGGGATGCCTGGCCCATCGATCTGACGTCCGCCGCTAGGCTCTGGCATGCGCGCTGCGGACGTTTGCATCATGGCCTCAATCTCGATGATGGAAAATGTCACTCGTCCCGAAGGCGCGCGGGGTGGCCATCCGATCCCCGGCCGCCTAACGATCGCCGGACCTTTGGAACGATGGATGGTGACGCAAGTGAGTGGCGTGGTTCGACGTGGTCGGAAGCAAGTCGGATGGGATACGGGCTCGGTTCCTCCCAACCGCGAGAAAGCCGAACGCCTTCCGCTGGCGGGCCTGCTCGCATTGGGAATGGCTGCGTTCGTCACCCTGCTCACCGAGATCATGCCGGCCGGTCTGCTCTCCGCCATCTCGTCTGGCATGACGGTCCCGGAAAGCGTGGCGGGCCAGTTCATCACGGCGTTCGCGGTCGGCGCGCTCATCTCGGCGATCCCGGTCACCGCGATGACCCGCAGCCTGCGGCGCAAGCCCCTTCTGCTTTTCCTTCTTGGTGGGTTCGCTGCGGTCAATCTGATCACGGCGCTGTCCAGCAACATCTATCTCACCCTTGGTGCGCGCTTCGTGGCTGGTCTCTTCGGCGGCGCAGTCTGGTCAATGCTGGCTGGCTATGCTGTGCGCATGGCTCCACCGGGCATGGGCGGCAGGGCCATCGCGATCTCTGGCGCGGGTGCAACGGCCGCGCTCGTCGTCGGCGTGCCTCTGGGCTCGGCCTTGGGGCACGTGCTTGGCTGGCAGGGCGCGTTCGGGATGGTTTCGGGGCTGGCGTTTGTGCTGATGATCTGGGTCCAGCGGATCATCCCGGACTTCCCTGGCGAGCAGGGCGGCGAGCGGGAAAAGCTGCTTACGGTCCTGCTGCGTCCCGGCGTCGCCGCGACAACGGCGGTGATCCTCACTTACATTATAGGCCACAACATCGTCTACATCTTCGTAGAGCCCTTCCTGCGCGCGATCGGCCAGGCCAGAAGCCTCGACCTGATCCTGCTCCTCTTCGGCATCGGGTCGATCGGTGGCCTCGCCCTAGTCGGCGCGCTTGTGGATCGACACCTGACCGTGATGGGGCCGGTGCAGCTCGGCTTCTTCATGGCAGCGCTCGCGATGTGGATGTTCGGCGCTACGGCGACGCTCCCGATCTATCTGTCCGCCATCATATGGGGCATCTCCTTTGGCGGCTTCGGCGCGGTCACCCAGACGGCGATAGCGCGGCTGGCACCTGATTCCATGGACGTCGCCCAATCGATGTGCACGACAGCTTGGAATAGCGCCGTGGCGCTGGGCGGAGTCGCAGGGGGCTTTCTGCTGGATCGCTCCGGGGCAGGATCGTTCCCTGTCGCGAGCGCGGGTATCCTCGGCGTGTCGCTGATCATCCTCGTGGTGGGCGTGAACCGCCCGCTGATGCGGAGGCGCTGACCACGAATGTCGACCGCGGTGGGAATTGATTGCTGTCGCTCCATGATCGGCCGTCCACGCATGGGGTTTTTCATAGGCGATGGAAGGGCATTAGTTGGGGGCAGTCTGGAAGGGCAGCTTTGCACATGCGAAAACGGGTGGGTTCAACGGGTGGCGGCAACACAAGCTTGAAACCGCTCGGCGGGGGTTTGGTATTCGAGCGTTTTCCTTGGTCTTTCGTTGAGTTGCCTGGCAACGGCACCCAGCTTGGCCTGGCTATATAGGGACAGATCGGTGCCTTTAGGGAAATACTGTCGGAGCAGGCGATTGGTGTTTTCGTTGGAGCCTCGTTGCCAAGGCGATTGTGGATCGCAGAAATAGACTTCGACATCGGTGGCGAGGGTAAGGCGTGGGTGATCGGCCAGTTCCTTGCCGCGATCCCAGGTGAGCGACTGGTAAAGTTCGCGCGGCAAGCGCTGCGTCTGCCGGATCAGTGCCGACACGACGCTCCTGGTGTCTTTGTTGGCAACTTTGACCAGCATCACGTAGCGCGAATGGCGTTCGACCAGCGTCGCGATGTAGCTGTTCTTCGTGCCTCCGATCAGATCGCCTTCCCAATGGCCGGGAACGGCGCGATCCTCGACCGACGCGGGGCGTTCGCTGATCGACACGGCATTCTTGATCTGGCCGAGGCCATCGCGCTTGAGGCTAGCGTGCCGGGATCTGCGGATGGTGCGCCGGGCGCGCAGATGCTCCAGCAGTTCCTTCTTCAGAACCCCGCGAGCCTGAATGTACAAGCTTCTGTAGATGGTCTCGTGCGACACCTGCCTATGCGGCTCCTCGGGAAAGCTGCGCCTGAGCCACCCCGCTATCTGTTCCGGAGACCATTTACGGCGCAGCTTGGCCGATACTGCCTGCGCCAGTTGCGGCAAACAAGCCAGCTTGCAGGGCTTGGGCCGCAAGGCACGATCCCATGCCGCCTGATCGGACACCGTGGCACGATACCGCGCGAGGCCGCCATTGCGACTGACTTCACGAATGATTGTCGAAGGTGCCCGGCCTAATCGCCGTGCTATCGCCCGCAAGGGCTCGCTGACACTCAGACCGCGCGATATCTCTTCCCGCTCCGCAAGGCTCAGCGTGCAACTGCCGCGCTTGCGATCGGCGGGCCGGATACCGCCGGTCGGCGAGATCACCGAGAATACCGACGATGACTCGCGATCAAACCTTCGCCCGATCGAACTCATCGACTCACCGCGCTGCCAGCGATCCCATATCTCCGCTCGCTGACTGGCCGTGTAATAGATCCGACGACGCTGCTTCATCGCGACACTCCATCTTCCGCAAAAGATTAAAGTGTTGCCGCCACCCGTTGAACCCACCCGGGATAGCGGACATTCCAACGCTTCGCCGTCGCCTTCCGGTGCCGGCAGTTCCAGGACGCTCAGCCGCCGATTTCCGCTCCCCACGAGCGGACTGACGGCATCCACCTAAATTGCAGACACTCCAAGCTTCAGTGCTAGGCCGAAACTCAACCTTCAGTCTCTGGAGAGATAGCGCTTCAGGCGATCTGGACGCTGCGGGATCGGGATATTTGGATCAAAGACGAACACTTTTGCACCCGTCTTGGCGAAAATAGTCTGCAATAGCGGAAGCGCGCTCGTGGGCGCGGCGACGTGGACCTTTGAGCCTTTAAGTTGACCCGGTTCGGCATCGGCTAAAATGGCTTTCAAGCGAGCCACGAAAAAATCAAACGGCGCAATGCTGGCAAAGCTCATCGTGCCATGCTCATAGTCAAGCGACAGTAGTGCGTCGCGTAGCCAGCCTTCCGACGCAGCATAGTCAGGGGCATTTGGGTCGCGAAGAACCGTCGTGGATGTAGTCTCGTCCTTCCAGTCTGGTGACGAGCGATAGAATGCCTCGTTCAGATAGCCGTGCCAGTTTCGTTCGGTATTCTCGCTGGGGCCGAGTAACGGCGCGATGAACGCCTGTTTGGCCTGCTCTTCATAATCCCGCTTCCGGCGGGCTACAAATTGTGCTGTCGCCTCCGCCCTCTGCCAATCAGGCGAAGAGCCGGAAATTACCGAGCCATCGGACAGCCGCAGAACAGCATCCAGGTAAGTTTCCTCTTTGCTCTCATCCTGCTCGTCTGGAACGACGATCGGGATGACCAGCAACCCTTCCGGCGTAAGATGTGGCTCACCGCGCCATTGGATCGAGCTGACCGAATGCTGCAGTGCAGCAATGTGGTCCGCCGATACAATGTCGCTCAAGGCCAGTGCGCGGATCAGTTGCCCCTGGCCATCGTAAATTGCCACGACGTTTTGGCCATATCCCATGGAATGCCAGTTATCGAAGGTCACCAGATATTTCCCACCATCGGCGATCAGCGCGTCGACCGGAGCCACTTGGTTAGACAAGTTGCCGGACCATATACGAATCCATTTACCAGCATTTTCAAGATGCTCGATCGTCGCTGTCGCCTTGGAGTCCTTATGCCCCTTCGGTGCCCCCGCTGGCTCGCGCCGTTTCACCTTGTCGGAAAAATAAGCCAACGGGCTGGTGATCGGGCGTGGATCAATTCGGACGCGATAGGTTTGGTCTGGCGACACGTAAATCTTCGGCTCAGCGGGGAGCCAACTATCAGCGTTGCTCGGTGCCGCCCAACAGACAAGGAGAGCGAGCAGAAGGAGGGAGTGAATTCGCGTCATTACGAAGCCTTAGGCTGAAATTAGCATGCTACAATGCCCCATCGCCCTATTGGCCTCGCGAGAGGGCGACGACCTTGCAATCCCTGACCCTTTGTCGCCGTTCAAAGAGTGATCGCCAGTCCCCAAGTGTAGACCGGCCATAATCCGGTAGCTGTCGACGACATAGCGGACATTCCATTCACTTGTTCTCGCAATTCCCGCTAACGCGGGAGCGAAGCTTCAGAAACGGCGGATCGGCCGTCCAAAAGCGTTTCTCCGGCCAGTGGGCAAACAAAGATCTAGCGGGCAATAGCATTTCGCCTGTTCGGTCTATGTGCCACCGTGTGTTCTCTCCATACAAGATGTCCGCGGAGGACGAACATGGCAGTTCCAATCAAGTTTTCGCACGTGCTTTTCCAGACGCGCCGATATGAGGAAATGCTGGCTTGGTACCAGAACGTTTTCGAGGCGGTGGTCGTCCATGGCGACGCAGTTCTGTCTTTCCTGCGATATGATGAGGAATACCATCGGTTCGCTTTCGCCAATCTGGAAGTTTTGCGGCCGGAGCCGATCCAGGGCGCTGGAAAAGCCGAAAGCGGCGTCAATCATCTGTCGTATACCTACGCAAGCGCAGGTGATCTGCTGGACCTCTATGCTCGGCTGCGCGACCTTGGCATCACCCCCTATTGGCCGGTCCATCACGGCGTGACCTTGTCTTTCTACTACATGGACCCGGACGGTAATCGCATCGAACTGCAAGTCGATTGCTTCGACAGTGAAGGCTCGATCGCATTCATGAAGAGCGATGTCTTTGCTCGAAACCCCATCGGCGTCGACGTGGACCCCGAAGCGTTGCTCCAGCGATATCTCGACGGGGCTTCCCACGAGGAACTGATTGCTCGGCCTGAGGGGGCGATTTCGAACATACCCGAAGCCCACGGCGTCACATAAGGCTCGCACATCGTTCAGCGCAGTGTCTGCGATGAAGATGAGCTTGAAAGCGAAGCCAACGTTCTCGACATCCACTCAACTCATTGAATTTGAATGCTATCGCCGTTCAGGGCATGGGAGGCATGAAGCGTCCTCGATCCCACTGTGGCGGGCGCCTCGCCAACTCTTGGTATCAATTCACCTGAGGTAATTTAGTGATTACGAAAATGCTGATCCGCTCGCTGGCTCTCTCGGCTTGTGTGCTCGCGCTTTCCGCCTGCGGTAGCCAGGATAATGACAAATCGCATCAGGCGCATACGCCCGCCGATCAGGGCGAACTGCAGAAATATAATGCCTATGTCGAAGCCGCTAATATGGGGCAGGTTTCATTCGCGAAAACATTGGAAACGTACCGAAAATCGATCGAGCCTGCTTTCGATGGCAGGAAGGATATGACCAACCTGTTTTTCCCTTCTGAGCCTGGAATCGGAAGGATCAAGGAGCAGTTGGACAAGGCGATCGCTATGAAGCCTGATATGGCGGAACTCGATGGCGTTGGCCGCGCCTACAGCGACGCACTTGGCAAGGTCGATCCGCTTTATCGCGATATGGCGAACTATATCGAGGCGAAGACCTACACCAGCGATAAGGGTGCGCACGGCCGCGAAATCCAGCCTTCACTCATCACCGCCCTCGAGAACCTAGCTACTGCTCAGTCTACCTACATGAAGGGTATCGATGCCAAGGACCGGGCCAGGATCAAGGCGGAGTTCGAGGCCACCAAGAAAGACACCCTCGATTATTACCGCATGGGTATGGTCTACCATATCAAGGAAAGCATTGACCATGCATCGGGCGTTCTCGACGGCAAGGGCCTCGGCGATCAGAAGGACGCTTTCAAGGCATCGCTCGATCAGTTCAATATCATGGGTACAAAGTTCGAAAACAAGATCCGCGAGACGAACAAAGATGGGTGCCCTGGCTTCATGCTGCATGTAAACGCCTATCTCGCCGCCGGACGAAACATCATTCAGCGGACCGAGGACGGCACATATGCCAAGGAGAGCAAGAATAACTCATCATTCATGTTGATGAAGCCGCAACAGACTCAGGATGGAGAGACCCTGCTGCAGAACTACAACGACGTGATTAGCAACATCAACATCAAGCAGTGCTGATGGTCGATCGTTAAACTGAGGCGGACGCTGCGCCGCCTCACCTGAGATGACGGGTGACGGCGGCAGGATACTCGGGCTGAAAACGCCCCGGAGCGGCGGCTCCTCGCTCCCCTGAAAGGGGAGAGGCCTATAACGACTTCCCACCCATTTCGTCGCGGACGAGTCTGGTGGGCAGAGGATACCGGATCGGCAGGTTTCGGAAACGTTAAATCGCCCCCTGAGCGACCGACCAGGGTTGAAATTTCTCGGCAGGACAGGGCGGCATGGGCAGTCGCGTCCGCAAATAGCATATCCTGTTTTCAGTGCGATCGCGGCTGCTTCGCCTAAGCCAACTTTGCCGGTGGAGGCGCCCGCCGTCGGGCCCTTCGCGATTCGCTTCATTCAGTAATCGAAGCGTATCGTTCCAATCACGCTACGTGGGGGAGAATAGAAGGCCTGACCCCACGCCAGCGAGTTCAGGTATTTGGCGTTGGTCAGATTGCGCACGTTCACGCTGGCTTGGAGATGGTCGACCACCTTGATGCCTGCCAAAACATCCACGACGGCGTAGCCTTTCTGGGAGATGGGCAGGCCGGCGCTATCATCGGTCCCGCTTATCGCGCTCTGGTAGCGGAATTGCGCGCCCAGCTTGAGATCGCGCCATTCCGGAACCTCATACGTTGCCGCCAGCTTCACGCTGTCGCGCGGGACCTGGTTCTGTGTCCGCAGGCCTTGGTTGTCTTCGATCTTGAGGTGGGTAAAGCCTCCGCTCAATTGCCAATGATCGGTGACGCGCCCTGAAACCTCCACTTCGAACCCCTTGGAGGTGGTGTCCAAGGCTTCGTAATAGTCGAGGCCCAGCGGACCATCGGTTCCGTCGAACGTGCCAACGTAGCTGGCAAGCCCGCGCTGCTTTGCCTTGAAGATGGCGGCCGTCGCGGAGAGGCGGTTGTCCAGCCAGCTGCCCTTGATCCCGGCTTCCAGCGAAGTGCCCTTTGCGGGGGCGAGGCGGCGGTTGTCGATGTCCACCTGGCTCTGCGGCGCGTAGATATCGGTATAGCTCGCGTAGAGTGTCAGGTTGCGGGTCAGGTCGAACAGCAGGCCGGCATAGGGACTGACCTTGTGATCGTCTCGCGCAAGATCGGACCCGTAGGAATCGCCGCTCGTCTTCAGCCACACGGCCGACGCGCCGGCGACGCCTTTCAATCGGTCCGTAAAATTGAGGTGGATCGCACCATAGACCCGCGTCAGCCGATTGCGTTCATGCCCCTGGATCGTGATCTCGGGATAGTCCGGTTCCGGGGGCACGAAGGAACTGAGCTGGCGGATGTCGCCATAGTCGATTTCGGTATCGGAGTAGGCCTCATATTCGCTGCTGCGGAGCCAACCGTTCGATACGCCAAAGGCCAGCTGATGGCTGCGGCCGAACAGATTTACGCTGCCCGATGCATAGCCGTCAATCAGGTATTGCTTGTTGTGGCTGGGGTAGATGCCGCTGCTGCCAGCAATGCCAAGGCCGGTTTCCGGATCGGGCGTACCCGAAGCGTAAAGCCGCTTCGCGTCGGAATCGACGTGGTTGTACGTGAAAACACCGCGTAGCGACCAGTCGCCGCCGACCCGGTAGGTCAGTTCGCCGAACGCGCTTTCGTTGAGGACATTGGCGTAAGTCCAGGGCGCCGAAGTGGAAGCGGAACGGGGATAGGATATGCGGGTGCCGTCGCTGTAAACCAGCGGCAGGGCGCCCCACAGGATCCCGTCCGCCTTGTTCTTCTGCCTTGTGTACCCAACCGTAGCGGTAAGCGAGGGCGTGATGTCCAGCGCGACGGAACCGCCCAGCACCGTGCGGTTGACCTGGTTGTAGTCCAGATAGGAATTGCGTTCCTCGTGCGCGCCGATGACGCGCGCCCGCAATGTGCCGCTGGCGTTGATCGGGCCGGATACATCGCCTTCCAGTCGCCACATGTCGAACGAGCCCGCGTAGGCCGAAGCGTTCGCCTGAAACGTCGTGGTCGGGCGCTTGCGCAAGTAATTCACCGTCGCGGACGGATTGCCCACGCCGGTCATGATCGCGTTCGCGCCGCGCACGATCTCGACGCGTTCGTACAAGATCGTATCGAGATCGCCATCCACCGCGCCGAGCAGAGGTAGCCCGATACCGTCGACCTGGAAATTGGTAATGTCGAAGCCGCGCGAACTGTATTCGGTGCGGTCGGTTTCATTGCGCTGGACGGTGACGCCCACGGTCTGTTCGAGCAGATCGTTGACGTTCGTCAGCGCGAAATCGTCGATCCGCTGGCGATCGACCACGGTGACCGATTGAGGAGTTTCCCGGATCGACAGATCGAGGCCGGTTGCCGAGGAGCTTTCGTTCAAGTCAACCTGCTTGGACCTTGCTCCGGTGACGACGATGTCCGTCCGGGACAGCGGTTGATCGGCGGGTGCAGGAGCATCCGAGGCGTAGGCTGGACATGCGGCCAAGGCCGGAACTGCAGCTGTGAAAAGCAATCGACCTAGCACTCTGAATTCCTCCCCGGATTGGAAGTGCTGATAGGGATGACGCTAATGCGAATCAACCACAATAGCATGCGGTGCTGCAGCATCGCTCGCACGCACCATCGCGGAACTGCCTTCGCCCTGGATTCGAGCCATTTGCTTAGGTCACGAGATTCGCTGAGAGTGTTGCATCGGAAACACATCGATCTTCGGTCTCCAACAAAGAATGGGACGGCATGACCGGTTATTGCCAAGCAATTTCGCCATTTATGGCGACCCATGGCGCCGAAAGGCTCTGCCAAAGGGGGCCGTAATTCCACCGACCTCCCCCTGCGGCGTGATCATCTGACATGAACTGCGATGATAATGCTATTGCGAATCTATAGCGTTATCATTAAGCGGCGCCCGCAACAATCGCGAAGGTTATCCGGGTATCTCCGTAATTCCATGATCGCGACATCACTGCAGGGGTAATAATGAGGAACAGCAACGCACACTGCGCAGCCGCGCCTGCGCGCATCACAGCCTTGATTGCGGCATTGGCCGCAAGTTGTGCGATGCCGCAGATGGCGTGGGCACAGCCGAACCCGGCCGAGGACGAGCCAACCGACAATATCACGGTCACCGGTGAGCGCGCGTCGAACGACCCGACGCTCACGGAAGGCCGCGACAGCTACGCCCCGGCGGCAGTCAATGTCGGCAAGGCTGCACAGGCTCTGCGCGAAATCCCTCAGTCAGTCACGGTGATGACCCGGGCGCGTATCGAGGATCAAAACCTGCTGACCGTCGAGGACGTCGTGCAGCAAATGACCGGCGTGACCGTGGACAGGGCCTGGCTTTCCTCAACTTACACCTCGCGCGGACTGACCATCACCAATTATCGGTTGGACGGCGGCGCCAGCAGCCAGACGTCCACCACCACCGGTGATCTCGATACCGCGATCTTCGACTCGATCGCGCTAGTCCGGGGCGCTGACGGCCTGTTCGGTGCCGGCGAAGCGGGCGGCGTCATCAACTTCACGCGCAAGCGCGCGCTGGCAGACCCGCAGGCGCGGGCCGCGATGACGTTCGGAAGCTGGGACCACGCCCGTATCGATGCGGACGTGACCGGTGCTCTCACCAAGGACGGAAATCTGCGGGCGCGCGCGATCGGCGTCTACGACATGAGCAATTCCTTCCAGGACTACAAGTCGGACGATCGCTGGCTGGCGCACGGTTCGATCGAATACAATCCCGCGCCCGATACGCTTCTGCTTGCCGGCTACACCCATCAGTCCGATCGGCACGAAGCCTTCAATGTCAGCCTGCCGCGTTATCGCAGCGGCGAGGATATCGGTTTCCCGCGCAGCACCAATACAGGCGCGCCGTGGAACTGGATCGAGCGTGATATCGACATCGCCTATGGCCGGGTCGAGCAGGCCATCGGCAACAAGTGGACGGTGCGGCTCAATGCCAACTACAGCCGTTCCAATGACAAGACCAATGCCGCCGAAATGGAAAACGCCGTCGATCCCATCGATCGTTCGGGCATCGACTGGTGGTATTATCAATCGGCAGCCAAGGTCCGCGAACTGACGCTGGACTTCAACACGACCGGCAGCTTCCAGGCGTTCGGGCAGAAGCAGGAAGTGGTCCTTGGCATGGACTACACGCGCAACAAGACTGACAATCGCAGTCTCTGGACTTACTACGGACCGGGAGACGTCTTCGATCCTGTCTATCCGCCGCAGGTCGCCTATCCGCCGGCATGGGATCAGGGCGGTTATCAGGGCCGCACCGACATCGAACGCCTCGGCTTCTATGGATCGCTTCGCATCCGGCCGATCGCGGCGCTTTCGCTGATCGGCGGCGGGCGTCTGGTGGTGAAGGACCGCAGCGAGGGCAGCAATCTCGCGACGGGCGCGGTCACTTCGCTGATCGACCAGAAGACCAAGTTCGTGCCTTACGTGGCGACGGTGCTGGATCTGACCAAGGCGGTCAGCCTCTATGCAAGCTATTCCGAAATCTACCAGTCGCAGGCCAACTACATGTCCGGGCCGCGTCCGGGCACACCGCTTGCCCCGGTGACCGGCACCAATTACGAAGCCGGGCTCAAGGGCGAACTGATGGGCGGCAAGCTGACCGGATCGCTTGCGGTCTATCGCGTGCGCAAACAGGGCGCGTTCGCCGTCGATCCTAGCAATCCGCCTGCCGGCTCCACCGACAACTGCTGCTATGTCCGCGACGGTTCACTCAGGAGCCAGGGCTTCGAGGCCGAGATCAACGGCGAGATCCTGCCCGGCTGGCAGCTCTCGCTCGGCTATACCTACAATGACAACGAGAACCGGCGCGACAACGATGCCACGTTCGCGGAGATCACGCCCAAGCACCTGTTCAAGCTCTTCACCGATTACAGGTTCCGCGAAGGCTCGCTCAAGGGCCTCAGCATCGGCGGCGGCGTGACGGCGCAGAGCAGCAATTTCCGTTCGGGTTACGTGCAGGAGCTGAACCCGGTGTCGGGTCTCTACGACGGGCCTTACTACCTGTATCAGTTCCGCATGCCGGGCTACGCCGTCTGGTCGCTGCGGGCGGAGTATGAGGTGAGCGAGCAGTTCTCGGTGAGCGCCAATCTCAACAACGTGTTCGACAAGACCTATTATGTCACCATCGGCAGCCCGGGCTACGGCAACTTCTACGGCGATCCGCGCAATTTCCTCGTCTCGCTGCGCGGAAAGTTCTGATGGCGCAGTCGTTCCGGCAATCGATGGCCTGGCTGCACACCTGGGCGGGGTTGATCCCCGCCTGGATTGTCTGCGTCATCTTCCTGTTCGGAACGAGCGCCTATTTCGAGCGCGAGATCAGTGCATGGATGCGTCCCGAAGTGCATTCAGCGCCGGTGTCGGCTAAAGCGCTCGATGCAGCGGGGCGCGTGCTTGCCGCGCGCGGCGTGGGCGCCGAAAGCTGGACCGTCACGATCCCCGGCAAGCGTGGCGGCGATGCCCTGTTGGCTTCGTGGCTGATGCCGGGCCAGTCATGGCGCGATCGGCATGAAGTTCGGTTCGATCCAGCGACGGGCCGCGAACTGCAGGTGCGCGATACGGAAGGCGGGTATTTTCTCTATCGCTTCCATTTCGACCTTCATGCGATGCCTGTCAGCTGGGCGCGGATGATCGTGAGCATGGCCGCGCTCGCGATGCTGGTGGCGATCATCTCCGGCATCGTGACGCACAAGAAGATTTTCGCTGACTTCTTCATGCTGCGGTTCAACAAGGGACCGTGAAGCTGGCTCGATGCCCATAACGTCAGCGCTGTGCTGGCGCTGCCGTTTCACCTGATGATCACGTGCACCGGTCTGGTGACCTTGGTCTTCACGTTCATGCCCTGGGCAGTCAGCGCAAATTTCAAGAGTCTCGACGCCTATTTCGAGGCGGCGTATCCGGCACGGGCAGAGATCATTGATATCGGACATGCGCTGCGGCCAGATTCCTATCTGGATGCTCAGGATGTGGCCCCTGGCCGTGTGATCGCCTTCAATACGTTCGCTGGAATTCTCCAGACCGTATCGCTCGGCGGACATTCGGCGATCATGCCCGCAGACATCAGCAGAGGCGCGGGCGTCAGCGACCTGCGCTTCATACCTCTCGACCCTGCGCCCCCGGAGAGAGTGGTGTGCCTGCTGTCGCCTGCTTCGGGCCTTCGCTCCCCAGCGTCTCTAGAGATGGCTCAGCGAATTCGGACGCGATTTGCAAATTAAAACGGAGCACGGATTGCTGCTCGATCTGCAAGAACGAACGCAGTTGAGCTGTCTGGGGCGCGGCTATCGGCCCTTAATGGTAGTCCAGCTTTGGAGCCGAATAGTCTTTCGCTGATCTGCGGTTGGACGACCGGAAAGTCTCACGCCAAGTCAGTCAGGTTGATCCGGCCCGGATGAACGGAGGTAGCTATCAAGGAGCCAAGATGTGGAGCCCTCCGGCCGCTTTGTCGGCGGGAATCCCTTCGAGGGGCAGGTCACGGTCTGCCAGGCATTGCCTGCCGATCATTTGCGGCTCTAGTCGCAAACGACCGGCAGGCTCCTGGAGAGCTTAGAAATCGACGTTAGCCGAGATCCAGAGCCGGCGGCTTTCCTGGTTGATCGAATAGGCCGGCGTGTATGCGGTGACCGCACCGCTCGCATAGGGGACATAGACGGCGTAGTCGGTGTCCAGGATGTTGTAGACCGTTGCAGCAAGACGGAAGGCGGGGGTGAACTGGTAAGACCCGCCCAGGTGGAACACCTCGTAGCTGCGGAAATCGCCCACGGCCTCTTGCTGTGCATTGTTGCCGCGCCAGCGGCTTGAACGGACCTCGGCGCGGACCCAGAGGTTCGCTGCGTCGGTCACGCTCCAGCGCAGGTTGCCGTTGAACATGTGCTTGGGCACCCCCACCAGCGGCAGGCCCTCGTCCTCGCCGCTGAGCTGCTCGGAGTCGGTATAGGTATAGTTGGCCGAAAGCGAGAGGGTGGGCGTGAAGGAGAAACGGGTCGCCACCTCGACGCCGCGCGTGCGCGCCTTGTCGATGTTGATCGACTGGCCGAACAGATCGACCGCCGGGAAATTGCCGACATCAAGGCAGCCCGGCCGGTTGGGATTGCCTGCGAACGAGCAGTTGGGGATGCCTGGCCCGGTGGCGATCTTGTCGTCGAAGTCGTTGTTGAACAGGGTCACGTTGCCGCTGAAGAACCCGTGGCTGTCATAGTAGATGCCCGCCTCGTAGCTGGTGCTGGTCTCGGGCGTCAGGCCCGGGGTGCCGATCAGAGGCACGCGCCCCTGGCTGCCGAAGCCGATGATGCCGCTGGCAATCTGCTCTACGCGCGGGGTCTTGAAGCCCCGGCTGACGCCGCCCTTGAGGGTGAAGTCGTCGTTGACGTTCCACACCGCATAAGCGCGGGGCGACCACTTTGAGCCGAAGGTCGAGTGATCGTCATAGCGCGCGCCGCCGGTCAGGTTGACCCCGTCGACCACGGTGAGCGTGGCTTCCGCGAAACCGGCCCACTGTTCGAACTTGAAGGGGGCGGGGGCTACGCCGTCCACCATGCGCGCCCACCAGTACTGCCCGCCGACGGTGAAAGCCACCGGCCCGGCCTTGCCGGCAAAGCGCGAGTCCAGGATGTCGTTGCGCGCCTCCAGGTTGCGCGCGCTGCCGGGCGTGGCGCCCGGGGTGCCGTTGGGGACGAGGCGGCCGATCGTCTCGGTCTCGTTGCGCGTGAACGTGGTATCGAGCTGGCCGAAGTCGCCCGCGCGCCAGGTATGCGCCGCGACGTAGTTGGTGCGGTTGAACTTCTGGGTGGGCGAATAGCCGCCCGAACCCAGCGTGCCGAGCTGGCCTTCGGTATTGTCGTAGGTCTGCTCGTTGCGGTCGAATTCCAGCCACAGGTCGTGGTCGGCGTGGGGCGTGAAGCTGAGGCGACCGCCGTAAGTGTAGATGTCGGAGCGGACCGGATTGCGGCCCAGTGTCAGCGCTGGGTCGCCTGGGATCTCGATGTTCGAGCCCTCGCGGTGGAACACGCTGCCGCGCAGGGTCAGGCCGATCAGGTCCTTGACCACGGGGCCCTGCGCGAAGCCGGTGACTGACTGGATGTTGCCGAAGCGCTCATCGCCTTGGATCGTGCTCTCGGCCGAGGCGCTGCCGACCCAGCGGTTGCCGACCTTGCGGGTGATGATGTTGACGACGCCGCCCATCGCATCCGAACCGTAAAGCGTGGACATGGGCCCGCGGACCACCTCGATCTGCTGGATCGCGGCGAAGGGCGGCATGAAGCTGGTCGATGTCTCGCCGAAGCCGTTGGGAGTGACGCCGCCCGGCGCATTCTGGCGGCGACCATCGATCAGTACCAGAGTATATTCACTGGGCATGCCGCGGATCGAGATGTTGAGCCCGCCGGTCTTGCCCGCCTCGCCGCCGACGTCAACACCCTGAACGTCCTGCAATGCCTCTGCCAGGCTGACGAAGCGCTTGTCCTGAAGATCGGCGCGGTCGATCACGGTGATGCTGGCGGGGGCTTGGGTGATGTCCTGCGCATAGCCGGCAGCAGTGACGACGATCGGCGCCCCTGCGTCCTCTGCCCCGGCCTCTTCTGCGGCTTCCTTGGCAAGTGCTGCCGGCGCGGCGAACACGGACAATGCGACAAGACTGGCCCCGCCCATGCGGCGGGCGTGACGATGTATGATTTCGAACAAGCTTAATTCCCCCGGTTTGCCCAGAAATGCGATTGACTCGCATTTGCACGAGGCAAGTGAGAGCGGGCAATTCGGCTGTCAATCGCCTGGCGAAGAGGAAACGCCTGAGAAATATGATCTTACTTTAGAGAAGATAATGCTCTCGAGCCGAAACAGCACGGCAACATGGGTCGCGCTATGGCGAAGAAAATCGCTTGCCAAAGCGTTGGAAGAATCGGCGTTGCTTATTTGCTCTATCATGAGCCCGACCACGGTGGCTCAGGCGATAGCAACACTTACAAGCCATTCAGATTATCGGCGGCGACATCCGCTATAACTGGACCCGTCCGCAGGTGGAACGCAGATCCGTGCCTAAACGTCACGTTAGGGTCAGTGGCGGAAGCCGACCACAAGGTAATCGATCGTAAGCTATCCTGTTTCGCGAGTACGAAGTTGCCGCTTCGGATCGACTCACGTCCGGTTCTTCAGGTTCATCCGCGACTGGGTGGACCGACCGCAGCTGTCAGGGAGCCGAGATTACGCGCTCTATGGCAGCTTTGTCGGTGGTCGCTTTCGGGGCGCTCCCATCGTCTCACTCGGACATTTCGCAGCCTCGGCTCACCGAACATCGCCGGCTTCTGCGCGGCCATTTGAGCCCGCCCTATTGGACCGACCTCCATCATGGGCTAGGCAGCAGGGATGCGGGGGCTGAACATCGCGATTGCCGGCTGTGGGCCGTGCGGGCTGGCTGCAGCGCTGCTGCTTCACGAGGCGGGGCATCATGTCACCCTGTTCGAGCGGTTCGAGAAGCCCCAGCCTATCGGTTCCGGACTGATGATCCAGCCCACGGGGATGGCGGTTCTCGCCAAGCTCGGCCTGCTGGACGCGGTCCTGGCACGCGGCGCGCGCATCGATAAGTTGTTCGGCATGGCGGGCAAGCGGGTCGTGCTCGACGTGGAATATGCCTCGCTGGGCCGTCCGGACACCTTCGGCATTGGGATACACCGCGCCAGCTTGTTTGCGGTTCTGCACGAAGCCGTGCTGCGGTCAGGCATTCCATTGCATTGCGGGCGCACACTGGTGGGAACGACGCTGCTGGGAACGAAACGTGCGTTGCGGTTTGCCGATGGACAGAAAGGCGATCGCTACGATCTCGTCGTGGACGCGCTCGGCACGCGGACACCACTCGCTCCGCCGACGGGCCGGGAACTGGCATATGGAGCGTTATGGGCCAGCCTCGACTGGCCCGGGGGTGCCGGCTTCGATCCCCACGCCCTTGCGCAGCGCTACGACCGGGCAAGTATCATGGCCGGCGTTCTGCCCATCGGGACCCCGCCCGGCGCGGCCGTGTCCAAGGCAGCTTTCTTCTGGTCGCTCCGGGCAGATCGGCTGGACGACTGGCGCGAGGCTGGATTGACCGCCTGGAAGGCGCGGGTCGGCGCACTCTGGCCTGATTGCGGGACGCTGCTCGACCAGATCACCGATCCAAACCAGTTGACCTTCGCTCGTTATGCGCATCGTACCCTGGCTTCGCCGGCCGAACCGGCGCTCGTCCATATCGGCGATGCGTGGCATTCCGCCAGTCCGCAACTGGGGCAAGGCGCCAACATGGCGCTACTCGATGCCTGGGCGCTGGCCCGCGGTCTGGACCATGCGGGCAGCGTCGACGAGGGTGTTCGGCAGGGCATCCGGCTACGCCGTCGCCACGTTCTCACTTATCAATGGCTCACTGCGCTGTTCACCCCGGTCTATCAGTCCGACAGCCGCCTGCTGCCGCTGATCCGCGACCGGATTGTCGGCCCTCTATCCAAGCTATGGCCGGCCACCGCCATACAGGCATCGATGGTGAGCGGACTGGTCGGCAATCCGCTGCGACCGTTGGGGCTGGAGGACGACCGTCAGATGGCTCGGCGCGGCGCGGAAGCGGCATGAACGCCGCTTCCGGACCCATCATCGTTTTCGACGGGATGTGCGTGCTCTGCTCCGCCAATGCCGCCTTCGTGCTCCGGCATGACAGGGCCGGGCGTTTCCGGCTGGCGTCGATGCAGGGTGAGGCCGGGGCCGCGCTCTATCGCCGGTTCGGGATCGACCCGGCGAATCCGGAAACACTGATCGTCGTCGAGGGCGACAACGTCTTGCGGGACAGCGATGCGATGCTGGCCATATGGGCGGGCCTCGATCGTCCTTGGAACGCCCTGGCGGCGCTGCGGATCGTACCGCGCAAGTTGCGTGACCCCATCTATCGCTGGGTGGCGCGGCATCGCTACCGTTTGTTCGGAAAGAGGTCCGCGTGCTGGATACCGACGGCCGAGCACGCGGCTCGCATCCTGTGATCCGCATCCTGCTCCTCGGCGGCGATGGCGAACTCCTCGCGGTCGGTGCCATAGTGGCGGGCGGCTAAGATCGTCTCTCATCGAGCGTTCGCCAATTGACAACTGACAATGACGTTTCAGTTATGGGCAATCGACGCATGAGTTAATTTGAGTCTTGAGGCCTGTCGCCCGATACCTGTTCCAATGATCGGCACAAAAGCTGTCTCAAGTATCTGCAGATTGCTCCGGCGAGCGGTGCCCCAAACATAAGCGGGGCAGCCTGCGGCAGCGGTGGCATCCAGATTGGAACGATCGTTTTGGGCACGATATCGGCTGCCGTTGCATTCTCGTTCGGCATGGAAAGTGAATTACTCACGACGGCCGATCCAGAGGATTCACGCGTTCCACGATGAGCGGATCATCAACCGTCGAAGGCAGGGAAGGAAGGGAGCCGGTTGTTACTCCGAACGTCGCGGCGAGAACTTCACGCGAGATCGAAGACGTCGATGTGCGGTAGCCGATGTCCGCGGGCATCGGCTGGTCGAAGAAGACCAGAAAATGAATTTCCTCATCGCCAATTACCTCGATCTGATGAGGATAGGAACGTGGGATGAAATAAGCATCGCCCGCCTGCAGTTCGTAAGTGTCCACGCTGCCGTCCGGGTCCAGGATAGACATCCGCGCGCGGCCCTTGTGGACGTAGCCCATCTCCGCCGTGTTGGGGTGCCAGTGCGGCTCGCGCATGCCGTTTTCTGGGATCAGGATCGAATACATCGCCAGGTTCTTCAAAGCCGGCCAGAACTGTGAGCGCGCAACGCGCGCTGTGCCGTAGGGATGGTCGATCGGCGGGGTCTCGCTGGCGATGCCGAACTTGTGAGGATCCGGAAACGCCGCGTTTGCGGGCACTCTGGCGGGGCCGGTCCGGTGCACCAGCAGCGCGGACGAGGTATCGCGCTTTAGCGCGGCGAAGTCGGAAGAGGGCAGGGTGAACGTGTTGCCGAGGACTGCGTCGGTCATTGCCCCGAAGGCGCCATGCAGCGAGAATTCCTCGGGTCGTTCGTGGCTGAAGACGATGATGAGTTCGGCATCGACGTCGCCGACGTTCTCGATCGTGTGGAGCGAGCCGACGGTAATGTGAAACATCTCTCCCGCAGAGATCGTAAAGGCGCCGAAAACGTCGCCGGTATCGAGCACCGAGACCAGCAGGTCGCCCGACAGGCAGCACGCCAATTCATCGGCATTGGCGTGCCAGTGCGGCTCGCGGATCGCGCCCGGCGCCAGGACCAGGCGGCGCATCGACATGCCCTTCAGGATGGGAAAATTGCCGGCGTCGGCCCCTCGTACCGATCCGAGGCTGCCTTCGTAGCTTGGCGGTGTGGTGATCAGCGAGCGGACATGGCGGGATGCGGTCATGGAACGGGTCCTTTCGGATGAAGTCGAACACGTTCAAAAGCTATGGACTGGCATGCGCCGCGCCTATCCATACCAAGATATGCAAACCTTGGTGTGGATAGGCGGCGATGACGAGATGCGTAACTCCAGGGTATCGGACGGCGCTGTGCCGCCCCGACCTGGAGAAGCACGATGACCACCGACACCACCACCGTCTCGATCGCCGACCGGTTTCTCGGCACGCCGACCGATCTTGGGACCGACGCGACGCGTGACATTTCGGCCGGGCTGGCCGGCCTGCTCGCCGACGTGTTTGCGCTCTACCTCAAGACCAAGAACTTCCACTGGCACATGAGCGGCCCGAACTTTCGGGACTATCATCTGCTGCTGGACGACCAGGGCGACCAGATTTTCGCAATGACGGATCCAATGGCCGAGCGCGCCCGCAAGATTGGCGGCACCACCATCCGCTCGATCTCGGACATCGCCGGTCGCCAGCGCATCCTCGACAACAATGCGGCTTATGTGGAGCCCAAGGACATGCTCGCCGAACTGCACGGCGACAACAAGCAACTGGTGGCCGAGATGCGCCGGGTTCATGAACTGTGCGACGAGTATTCCGACGTCGCCACGGCAAGCCTGCTGGAAGTGTGGATCGACGAAACCGAACGCCGTAGCTGGTTCCTGTACGAAAGCTGCCGTGGCCCCGCTATCCGCTGACGGACAGGGCGGGGCTCCATCCCCGGGTCGCCGCCGTGCAATGAAGCCCGTACCGGACCACACGACAAGGAAGGCGCTACCTCGCGGTGGCGCCTTCCTTTTTGTTCAGCGGATTGCCGCTTCGATGGCGTCCAGCAGGGAATCCGGATCGACCGGCTTGGTCAGAAATGCCCGCGCGCCGGCGCCCATCGCCTGTTCTCTGGCGGCATCGGTCGGAAAAGCAGTCATGACGATCAGCGGCACGGCCCAGCCACGCCGCAGCATCTCCGCCTGCAGTTCGAGACCTGTCATTTCCGGCATGTGCAGGTCGGTCACGATGCACGCCAGAGCCTCATCTCCCGCTGCCAGCAATTCGCCGGCGCTGGCGAAGCTGCACGGGGTCATGCCGGTCGATCTTACAAGGCTGTCTATACTCCCTCGAACGCCGGGGTCGTCGTCCACGATGGCGATGATGGGGGAAGCGGGCACGCACAATTCTCCTGGTTCACATCCTCCAGATGGGCCTGCACCGTGTGCCGCGCCATCATACTCAGATGTTAAAGCGGTGAATCGTGTCATCGCGAATGCCCAGTGTCTCGGCCATTCTCACCAGATCCGCCAGCGACTGGGCCGCCATCTTGCGCATGACGTTGCCGCGATGGATCTTCACCGTGATCTCCGAAAGCTCCATCCGCGCCGCGACCTGCTTGTTCATCAGACCGGTCACGACGAGACTCATGACTTCGCGCTCCCTTGGCGTGAGCCGGTCATAGCAAAGCTGGAGTGCGTCCGACCCGGCGGCCTGCTCGCGGCGCTCTTCGTCGCGCTCAAGCGCACTGCCGACGGCGGCAAGCATCTGTTCCTCACTGAATGGCTTGGGCAGGAAATCCACCGCACCGGCTTTCATCGCGCGCACGGTCATGGGGATATCGCCGTGCCCGGTAATGAGAACAACCGGAAGCGTTATTCCTTCCGCGACAAGGCGCTCCTGAAAGTCCAGACCGCTCTGCCCGCGAAGCCGCACGTCCAGGACGAGGCAGGACGCAGTGGTCGGTTTTTCTGCGGCCAGAAATTCCTCGGGGCTCTGGAACAGCGCCACATCCAGCCCGGTCGAGCGGAACAGGCTGCCCAGCGATCCCAGGATTTCGGGGTCGTCATCGATCACAAAGACGGTCATGCTGCCTCCCTCCCGGCCGCAATGACCGGAAGCGTGAACCGGAAAGTGGCGCCGAGTGCCGCATTGTTCGATGCGACGAGCGTGCCACCGTGCCGCTCGACGATCGAGCGGCAGATCGACAGGCCCATTCCCAGGCCCGTACTCTTGGTCGTGAAAAATGGCGCGAACAGGCTTTCGGGATCGGCGGAGATGCCCGTTCCGCAGTCACGCACTTCGACGTTGACGGTTGCGCCGGCATGTACCGCCTTGACGCAGAGTTGTCTTTGATCGGCCGGGGTCTCGGCCATCGCCTGCTCGGCATTGAGCATCAGGTTCATGAACACCTGCTGGATCTGCACCCAATCGCCTCGCACCAGCGGGAGGCTATCGCCGATGTCGAGCGTAATCGCGACGTCGTTCGTCTGGAGGTCCCGGCGGAGCAGCGCGACGGTCTCTTCGATCAGGGGGCCCAAGGCCAGCACGTCCTGGCGCGGCTCGACATTGCGGGCCAGGTCGCGGATGCGGGCGATCACGTCTGCTGCACGGGTGCCGTTCGATGCGATGTGGTCCAGACAGTCGCCAACCTCTTTCGCATCGGGAGCTTCGCGCGCCAGCCAGCGGCGACCGGATTTCGCATAAGTGATGATCGCGGAGAGCGGCTGATTGACCTCGTGGGCGATCGATGCGGCCAGTTGCCCCAGGGTCGTTACGCGCGAGACATGGGTAAGTTCGGCCTGGGACTGGGCAAGCCGCGCCTGCGTTCGGTTTCGCTCGGTAACGTCGATGGCCATGATCAATACCCGGCTCCAGCCATCAGCGCCGGGGGGAACGGTCACGCGCAGGACCACATCGATCGTCTCTCCCGAAGCGGCGAGAAACTGGGTTTCCTCCTCGATCGCCGGATCGCCGCGCACGAGTGCAGCGAGAATGCGGCCGAGCGTCGCCTCGGCGGCGGGCGTGTGGTGGGGAATGAGCGTGCCGCCGATCAACGCGCGGGCATCGGGCAGGCCGAACAGGCGTCCCGCAGCGTCATTGGCGGCGCGGATGGTCGCGGTACGGGCGATGTGATCGATCTGCTCTGGCGTTGCGGAGCCGCCATTCGCCAGCAGCGCATGCGCCGTGGACCAGTCGCCCTCCCAGATCGGCAGACCCGCCGCATTGAAGATCGTGCGGTAACGCTCCTCCGACTTCCGCTGCTGTTCGGCTACCGCGAGGTTGCGGATGCTGAGCAGTGTGGCGATCAGGATCGCGATCAGGCTGACAGCAAGCCGCATGGCCGGCGAACCCAGCGGCTCTCCCCCATGGCTGATGAAGTAACCCGCCACTGCCATCGCGAGCACGGCCGCACAGGTCGCCAGCATCACCCGGCGGTCATGGCTGCGCGAGGACATGACAATGGCAACCGTGTACAAGACGGCAACGGCACCCTGAAGCGGGCTCAGAACATCGAGGGCAAAGACGGCGAGCGCCAGCGCCAGCGCCGCCGCGCCGTGGAGTCTTCCCGTCAACCTTCTACCGCCTGCATCGTCGCGCATGATCGCCTCGCGTAGCCCCACGGCCCAGGCGACCGGGAGCGTGGCCAAGCTGGACGAGAACGGCAATGATCGCAACGGGTAAGCTGGCATGCTTCGGGGGAGGCGGTCGCCCGACCGTATCAGGCACACAACGTGAAGCGCGTGCCGGGCCGCGCATCCGACCAGCCGTACCGGGCGCCCAGACGATGCGCCATCGAGGCAATGAACTGACTGCCCAGTCCGCTTCCTTCCGGCGCCGCGCGCGCTGCGCGGCCTCGGCCCCGATCGACCACTTCCAGCACGAACCCGCCCATCGGTCTCGCGCAGAGGGAGATGTCAACCGCGCCGGGAGAGCCCACCGGATAGGCGTACTTGCAAGCATTGCCGACCAGCTCAGAGACGATCACGCCGATCGACCTGCCCGACCGACCGCTCCCGGCAGAGCTGACGGTGAACCCCGGCGATCGCCGCTATCCGCAGGGTCATCGTAGCCAGCACCGCAAGGGCAGCCGGGTCCGCGATCCGGCGCGCCTCAAGCGTCATCATGGCCGCCACAAGCTGCAGGCTGTTGGCTACGCGGTGATTGACCTCGTCCATCGCGCTTGGCTCGGGAACGGGCGGAAGCACGGCTACGGCTGCGGTTTCTGGGAAAGCGGCGTGATGCGCGGTGGTCATCGTCTCTTCCTCGATTGGGTGACCCGCTGATCCCCGATCGCAGTCCGCCGGGCCATCATACTCAGGTATGAGGGCGATCAGGGAGCACCCAAACCTGCGTATGATATCGGGGCATCCACGCCGCGCCGATATCGGAACGGTCGGACCGGCCCCCCGCCAGTGTCCGCCTGCCAATGGAGGACAACATGGCTACCATCACGACGAACGACGGCGTTGAAATCTTCTACAAGGACTGGGGCCCCAAGGACGCGCAGCCAATCGTGTTCCATCATGGCTGGCCGCTGAGCTCGGACGACTGGGATGCCCAGATGCTCTTCTTCCTGCAGCAGGGGTACCGCGTCGTCGCGCATGACCGGAGGGGCCATGGCCGCTCGGCGCAGGTGGGCGCCGGTCACGACATGGATCACTATGCATCGGACGCTTCCGCCGTGGCCGAGCATCTCGACTTGCGCGGCGCGGTCCACATCGGACATTCGACCGGAGGCGGCGAGGTTGCGCGCTACGTCGCGCGCTTCGGCCAGCCCCAGGGCCGGGTCGCCAAGGCCGTGCTGGTCAGCGCGGTTCCGCCGCTGATGCTGAAGACCCCTGAAAATCCTGGCGGTACCGATATCGCCGTGTTTGACGGTTTCCGCAGTGCCCTCGCCGCGAACCGCGCGGACTTTTTCCTCGATGTCGCATCGGGTCCGTTCTACGGCTTCAACCGTCCCGGCGCCGAGGTTTCGGACGCGGTCATCCGCAACTGGTGGCGCCAGGGCATGAGCGGCAGCGCGCTGGCGCACTATGAGGGCATCAAGGCGTTCTCGGAGACCGATCAGACCGAAGATCTGAAGGCCATAACCGTGCCCACGCTTGTCCTCCAGGGCGATGACGATCAGGTCGTGCCCTATACGGATGCAGCCCTGCAGCAGATCAAATTGCTGCGGAACGGCACGATGAAGATCTATGCGGGCTATCCGCACGGAATGCTGACGACGCACGCCGACGTCATCAATCCCGACCTGCTGGCATTCGTCCGCAGTTGATCGTCGCACCGGCGGCGCAATACTGCGCCGCCGGGTTCAGGCCATTGCAAAGCGAGACGCGACATGAACACGCTGGGTACCCGCGAACATCAGATGTTTCCCGTATTGGACGATGCGCAGATCGCGATTGCGCGCCGGTTTTGCAGCGGGCCGGAACGCCGCTTCGAGCCGCACGAGGAAGTCTATGCGATCGGCGCCGAGGACGCACCGGCCTGGCTCGTGCTCCAGGGCACGATCGAGGTCGTGCGACGTGATGGTCTCAGTCACGAGGCGCCGATCACCACGCACGGTGTGGGGCAGTTCTCGGGAGAGGTGAACCAGCTTGCCGGGCGTCCATCGATCGCCGCCGGATGCGCGGGGCCGGACGGCTGCACGACACTGCCGTTCGATGCCGCGCATCTCCGCGCACTCATGGTCGGCTCTGCCGATGTGGGCGAGACGGTGATGCGCGCGCTCATCCTGCGGCGGGTTGCGCTCATTGCCGAAGGGGGCGCCGGGACGATCCTGATCGGTGTGCCCGACAGCGCAGAGATCGTGCGGCTTCAGGGCTTCCTGACGCGTAGCGGCTATCCCAACCTTGTCCTGAATGCTGCATCCGATGAGGAAGGCAAGGCACTGGTGGAGCGGATCGGCGTACTGCCCAAAGAACTGCCGCTAGTCGTCTGCCCCAATGGAAACATGCTGCGCCGGCCCAGCGATGTGGAGGTTGCTGCGTGCCTGGGCATGACCCCCAATCTGGACCCTTCGACGGTCTACGATGTTGCGATTGTAGGCGCCGGTCCCGCGGGGCTTGCTGCAGCCGTCTACGCAGCCTCGGAAGGGCTGTCGACCATTGTGCTGGACGAGCGCGCGATGGGTGGGCAGGCCGGATCGTCAGCGCGGATCGAGAACTATCTTGGCTTCCCCACCGGGATTTCCGGGCAGGCGCTCGCCGGGCGCGCGTTCAACCAGGCGCTGAAGTTCGGTGCAGAGATTGCCGTGCCGGTCGGCGTGCAGAAGCTGGACTGCTCTTCCGCCGTGCCGGCGCTGGAGCTTGCCGGCGATCGGCGCCTCCAGGCACGCACTGTCGTGATCGCGTCGGGCGCACGCTACCGCCGGCCGGACATTCCCGATCTTGCCGGTTTCGAGGGGCGGGGAGTGTCGTATTGGGCATCGCCGGTCGAGGCCCGGCTCTGTGCTGGAGAGGAAGTGGCGCTCGTGGGAGGCGGGAATTCGGCCGGACAGGCTATCGTCTTCCTGGCGCCGCAAGTGAAGCGGTTGCATTTGTTCGTCAGGCGGAACCTATCGGAGACAATGTCCCGCTACCTGATCGAACGGATCGCGGCCTTGCCCAATGTCGAGATCCATGTGGGCAGCGAAGTGGTCGCGCTTTCGGGCGATGGAGAAGGGCTTGCCTCTGCGACCTTCAGGCAGTTTGCGACCGGTACTCTCCATCGCCGCGACATCCGGCACTTGTTTCTGTTCATCGGCGCCGACCCGAATTCGGCATGGCTTGGCGACTGCGTCGTGACCGATGCAAAAGGGTTCGTGGAGACCGGCAGCAGCGCCCTGCCGCTGGAAACCAGCCTTTCTGGCGTATTCGCGATTGGCGACGTTCGGAAGGGCTCGACGAAACGGGTCGCCGCGGCCGTCGGTGAAGGGGCCGCCGTCATCGCCCAGATCCATCTAAAAATCGCTGAAATGAAGGGAGAACGGCCATGACGTCGTGCAAGCACAGCAGCACCATAAAGCGCGTAACGCCCAGCGCACGGCTGCGATACAATGGACCACCCGATCATCGAAGGGTATGGCCTGCCGGACGGGTGGAGCTGGTGCCGCATCGACGACGAAATGATTGATTTGCCCGACCGAATTCCGCAACTCGGCCCGGTACTCGCTATTACTATCCCTAGCGATTTGCAGCCTCCGCCGCCCGGAACTCAGCCGGAGCAAGGGCCGAAAGCGTCGTATTCTGGTTGAAGAGGTCGTTCACAATTCTGAATTTGGGCGGCGGGAACGGACAGCAACTATCGCGGCACCGAAATGCGCTGTTCTACGACCGCTCCGCCGGCGCTTTTTCGCTCTGGGTTCAGCCGGCTACCACGATCGAGTATTCAAGTCGCACGTCGTCGAGCAGTCGCTCGATCGCAGCGCGCTGCGTATCGGTTCCGCCAAGCCTGACATCCCAATTGCAATGGGGATGGGTTTTCGTGTCGCGCACGATGACCTTGCCAAGCGCCCGCCGCCATGATTGCGAAGAGCCGCCTCTTTCCCGGATAAGGCGGGCAATAAGCAGCTGTTCGAGATCGGATGCCGTCATAGCCACTGCTTAGCCGTTGTTGGCGGCCAATCAAGCGGTGCTTCTTGCACTAGCTTGATGGATCAGCGGCAGGTTTCGAGGATCAGCCGCGGAGCAGCGAGACGGCTATGGCTTGCGACGACACCCGGTCGTTTTTGACACGGTCGAAAGCGGGCGATTTTTCCAGAAGCTGCCCAACGATCCTGAATTCAGGTCTTGTCGCCGATTTACGAACATTCCCGATAGGTGCTTGAAACGGGCAGCAGTCGTAGTGCTGGCGAGATGGGTTCATGTGGGCCATAGCGGCGATCATGTCAGCACACGCTTCCAAACGCACCCTATATGCAGCCCTTGCAGCTAACGCCGGGATCGCAATCGCCAAGTTCTGCGGAGCCGCCTACACCGGATCATCCGCCATGGCTTCGGAGGGCATTCACAGCCTCGTAGATACAGGTAATCAGGTGTTGCTGCTCTACGGCATCAAGGATGCGAGCCGCCCGGCAGATGCGTCGCACCCCTTCGGATATGGCCTGCGGCTCTATTTCTGGGGTTTTGTGGTGGCCATGGCCGTGTTTGCCCTGGGTTCAGGGGTTGCCATTTACGAGGGCGCCGAGAAGGTCGTTCATCCGACCGCGATCCAGAGCGCATGGGTCAACATCGTTATTCTGCTGGTCGCCATTGCCCTCGAAGGCTCTTCGCTTGGGGTCGCGCTTGGCGAAGTGCGGACCGAAGCGAAGCGTCGCGGGCTGGGCATGTGGGAAACGATCCGGACGCACCGAGATCCCACGATCTTCGCTGTTGTGTACGAAGAGACTGCTGCCCTTGCCGGTCTTGGCGCAGCGCTTGTCGGCATCGGTCTGGCGGTTTTGCTCGACATGCCGGTCATCGACGGTTGGACGTCGATTGCAATCGGCGTGATCCTTGCGATCACGGCCTTGAGCCTGGCCCGGCGCTGCTATGTGCTGATGACCGGCCAATCGGCAGACCCGGCAATCGAAGAACGCCTTCGCGAAATCCTCGCAAGAGTGAAGTCGATTGAGCAGGTGAACGAGGTCCGCACGATGCATTTCGGGCCTTCCGAAGTCCTGGTACTGGCCTCGGCAGACTTCGTGGACGATACGCTCGCCGGTACCGTCGAGCGTATCGTTTCCGACGTGGAAGATGGCATTCGAGAGGAGTTCCCCGAAGTCCGTCGTGTCTACATCGAGGCGCAGTCCACCATGCGTCACCGCGAAGCGCTGGAGGACATCGGCGAAGATGTCGACGCCCTCGAGCGGGAGGGTGATGAAGAAGAGGATTGAACTTTTCAGACGCCCGGTTCCGTCACTTCGTCATTCGCCGTCCATCTTCACATCCTTCCCGAGGATGGATTGGACGTAGACTCGTTTGGTCATGGCGAACACGACGATCGTCAGCGGAGCAGCCATCGGCATACCCAGTCCACCGGCGGAAGGTACACCGCGCCGGGGGGGCTCTGGCGGGTCGTATCGAACTCGCTGGAAAGCTGCGCTCCGAACAGGATGAGGGCGCCGAAGCGTTCCACGACCTCTGGCAGTTTCACGACTTCAGCCATGAAATGCTCGACCGTGCAGCGCCCGGGTCACGCAGGCATGATTGCGCGGATTACGCTTCCATGCTCGGTTCAGACCGTAACTTCCAGACCTTCCGGCGCGGCGAAATCGGCCATGCGGCGACGGGATATTTCCCAATGGGCGCGGATCAGTTCGCCCGCGCGGGCGGGATCGCGGCGCTCGATCGCATCGATGATTTCATCATGCTGCTCGACCGCTTCCGCCAGATTTTCCTGCGTTTCGGGTGAGGTCGGGTGATAGAAGGTCATGCCCAGGCGGGCATGATCGATAAGCAGGCGGCGCAGGCTTGGCATCAGATAGGGATTGTGCGCCATCCTGCCGATCTCAAGGTGGAACTGGTCGTTGTTGTAGACCCGCGCCGCTATATCGTCCGCCTCGATCGCCGCGCGGAAATCCTGCTGCACTTTCTTGAGCTTCGCGATCTCCGCAGGCGTTGCGCTGGTGGCGGCAAGCTGGGTGGTCGCGATGTAGATCAGCGGGGCCGCCTGAAAGAACGTCCGCAGCGACTGGAGGTCCATGGAGGTGACGCGCGCCGGCCGGTTCGGTTCGAGTTCGAGATACCCTTCGGCGGCGAGCTGGCGCATCAATTCGCGCACGGGCGGGCGCGACAGCCCGAACTCTTCGGCGATCTGTTGCTCGTCAACGACGGCACCAGGCGCCAGTTCCATGCTCACGATCCTGCGACGCAGCGTTTCGCCCAGGGTGACTTTGCGATCTACGGTTCCACTCACAACCCCGTTCCTAACGGTTTTCGCGCGGCACATCAACTTGGGTGCGGCAATTCATAGGCAGATTGCATTCGTATTGTAGACAGATGATAGACATTCCTGATTTCAAGCGTTAGGGCGCGGCGAAACTCCAGCCCTGCGGGATTCGCGATGTCCGGTAAGAACACAATGACGGGCGTGCTTTGCGGCGTGATCGCCGGCGCCCTGTGGGGCCTGGTGTTCGTCACGCCGAGGATCGCTTCGGCATTCGGACCCCTGCAACTCGCGGCGGGGCGTTACCTTGCCTATGGGATCTTCGCGCTGCCATTGGTCTGGCCGCACTGGAAACGCTATCTTTCCGTGCTCGGCAAACGCGAGTGGATCGCTCTGGGATACCTGAGCGTTCTGGGCAACATCCTCTATTACGTCCTGCTTTCCGCTGCCGTGCAGATGGGCGGCGTGGCGATGACTTCGCTGGTGATCGGCTTTCTCCCGGTCGCGGTGACGATCATCGGCAGCCGCGACAAGCACGCGGTGCCGCTGGGGCGCCTGTTGCCCTCGTTGTTCCTGAGCGCGGCCGGGATCCTGTGCATCGGTTGGGAATCGCTGGGCAAGGCGGGCGAGGGCGCCTTTGCTTCGCAGGCCCTGGGCCTCCTTTGTGCCTTCGGCGCGCTGGTATCCTGGACGACCTTTGCGGTGTCCAACAGCCGATGGCTGGGCCGCCTCGAACATGTGTCCGGCCATGACTGGAGCCTGCTGCTCGGCATCGTGACGGGCGCGCAGGCGCTCTTGCTGATCCCGCCGGCGCTGCTGTTCGAGACCACCAGCCAGAATGTATCGCAATGGCTGCTGTTCGGCGGCGTTTCCACTGCGGTGGCGCTGCTGTCCTCGATCATCGGCAATGGCCTGTGGAACCGGATGTCGCGGCTGCTGCCGCTCACGATGGTCGGCCAGATGATCCTGTTCGAAACGCTGTTCGCGCTTCTCTACGGGTTCCTGTGGGACCAGCGCTTGCCATCGGTACTGGAAGGCGCGGCGATCCTTTTCGTCCTGGCATCGGTGCTGACCTGCCTTGCCGCGCATCGCCCGAGAGAGGCCGATCGCGCGCTGGCAGCCGCGCACGACTGATCGTTCCCATGGCGACCCTTGCGCAGACACGGCCGCCGTTCGCAGCGGTGCATGCAGGCCCTCTCTTGGGGCCGGGCATGGTCATCGCCTCGATGATTGCGCAGAACTTCGGGGCGACGCTGGCAAAGCAGATGTTCGCCGCCGTCGGCGCGTTTGGGACGACGGGACTTCGCGTATTCCTGGCGGCGGCGATCCTGATGGCTCTCAGGACACCGTGGCGGCGGCCGCTGTCAGGCAGGATCCTCCCTTGGGTCCTGCTCTATGGCTGCATGCTCGGGCTGATGAACCTGCTGATCTACCAGGCCTTCGCGCGCCTGCCGATCGGCATTGCGATCGGTATCGAAGTGCTTGGCCCGCTGTCGATCGTCCTCGCCGGTTCGCGCCGCCTGCTCGATCTCGTGTGGTTCGCGGCGGCGGTGGCTGGCCTGATGCTCTTGCTGCCGCTTCGGGTGGGGACAGGCCTCGATCCTGTCGGTCTCGCGTTCGCGGCCGGAGCGGCGACCTGCTGGGCGCTCTATATCGTATTCGGGAAGCGCGTCGCCACTCAGCTCGGCGTCGATGCCGTTGCCTGGGGGATGGTCATCGCAGCGTGCATCAACGCGCCGCTGGCGGTGACCTTTGCCGGGCGCGCGCTTCTGGACACCTGGGTGCTGCTGACGGGCCTTGGGCTCGCCCTTCTTACCAGCGTATTGCCGTGCACGCTCGAAATGGAAGCGATGCGACGTTTGCCGTCGCACGTCTTCGGCATTCTTCTCAGCGCCGCGCCCGCCATAGCGGCGCTCGCGGGCTTCCTCGTCCTCGGGGAAAAGCTGACCGGGATGCAATGGCTCGCGATCGTATCGATTGTGGCCGCCTCTTGCGGCAGCGCGATCTGCGCCGCGAGATTGCGACCAGCCTGACCGTCTGACTTCGCGGCCCTCAGACACTCTGATCCTGCATGAGGTCGGAGTGCTTTCGCGCACCTTCTTGTCTTCCGCTCCGATGACAACGGGGAGGGGGTAGATGCGAAGATAGATCGCCAAAGGTATCTGAAAACGAAGGCAAATCTTGGCGTTGGTCTCTGCCGAAATTCTTTGTAGACGCTCGACAGATTAAATGCCTATCATGAGTATACAGAGAATAGACATAACGCGAGTCGGAGAGGACCGTGGTCGTGGAAACGCTTCAAGACACTTTGGAAGAGCCGGTGCCTGGCCCCGCGGGGCAGCCGGATATGCCGGGCGCCGGGCGCGCTGCTGGCCGCTTTTCGCTTGGCGAAAGCCATCGCTGGACGAACGAGCCTTCGGGTCGCGCCGAGGCTGCAAACGCAGATCGGGAAATGGTTCGGTCGCAGGCGACATCGCATGAGGTTTCGACTGCGGCCCATGCGCGGAAGGCACCTTCGGCAAGAAGCGTGACGTCGCTGCCGGCCGATGATGCCACTTGCGGCTGGTATCACCTCAGCCGCCGTCGCACACCGCGTCCCGTCGCATTCGGAGAAGTGCGGGCGCCCTGGGTCGTTGTCGGTGCCGGCTATGTCGGTCTAGCAGCGGCCCGGCAACTGGCGATGAACTTCCCGAACGACGAGATCGTTCTCGTCGAAGCGCAGGAGGTGGGCTTCGGAACGGCCGGACGCAATGCCGGCTTCGCCATCGACCTTCCGCACGACATCGGTGCAGCGGACTACATCGGCGATCTTGGCACGGCCAATCTGGTGCTCAAGCTCAACAAGCTTGGCCAGACCTATCTCAAGGACATCGTCGATCTCTACGGCATCGACTGCCAGATGCGTGCTTCGGGCAAGTATCAGGCGGCGGTGGAGGAGCGGGGCATCGCGGTTCTCGATGCCTATCGCGGGGGTCTGGACCGCCTTGGCCAGCCTTACGAAGTGATCGAGGGCAAGGACCTGCCGGACCACATCGGCACCGGCTTCTACAAGAAGGCTCTGTTCACGCCTGGAACGATGCTGGTCCAGCCCTCCGCACTGGTGAAGGGACTGGCAGACACGCTTCCCGCCAACGTGACGCTTTATGAGCATACGCCGATCACCGGCGTCAGCTACGGCCCGCAGATCGTGCTCACTCATGCGACCGGCCGCATCGTCGCGGACAAGCTGATCCTTGCCAACAACGGCTTCGGCATGGCGTTCGGGTTCCTCAAGGACCGCATGCTTCCGGTGTTCACTTACGCCAGCCTCACCCGTCCGCTGAGCGAGGAAGAACAGGCACGCCTCGGCGGTCGGGACTTCTGGGGCCTGATCCCGGCCGATCCCGCGGGCACCACGCTGCGCCGAACCCATGACAACCGCATGCTTGTGCGCAACAGCTTCAGCTACCATCCGGGCGGCGTCAGCAACCCGCGTGAACGTGCGATCGCCGCCAGGCGTCACCGCCGCTCGTTCGAACGGCGCTTCCCGATGCTGGCGGGCGTTCCCTTCGAATATACCTGGGGCGGGGCGATCGTCATGTCGCGCAATCACGAATCCCAGTTCGGCGAGCTAGCGCCCAACGTCTACGGCGCGCTCTGCTGCAATGGCCTTGGCATTACCCGTGGCACCGCGACCGGCGTGCTGCTGGCCGACTGGCTGGCGGGACGGCGCGGCGAAGTCATCGACTTCCTGCTGGCCTCGCCCGGCCCCAACCGCAATCCGCCGCATCCGTTTCTGGACATCGGCGTCAACGTGAACCTGGCCTGGGCCCAGCACAAGGCCGGCCTCGAAAGCTGATCCCCATCAAAGAGCAAAAGCCGTTTTGGGGGCGATAATCAGAACACCCGGAGAGAAGCATGAAAAGGATCACACAAACACTAGAGGACGTTCCTCTGAACAAGTTCCACCAGATGCTGACGGTTCGCGCGAGCGGCGGCTCCTTCGTCGATGGCTACGTGTTGAGCGTGGTCGGCGTCGCGATGGTCCAGGCCTCGGCCGCGCTGCGGATGACACCGTTCTGGGAGGGCCTGGTCGCGGCATCGGCGCTCATCGGGATTTTTGCCGGCGGAATGGTCGGCGGCGCGCTGACCGACAGGTTCGGTCGCAAGCGGATATTCTTCGTCGGGCCGATCCTGTTCGTTCTCTTCTCGCTCGCCCAGCTCTGGGTGGATACTCCCTTCGCCTTGTTCGCCTGCCGGTTCTTCCTGGGCGTTGCCGTGGGCATCGAATATCCGGTGGCGACCGCGCTGCTGGTCGAATTCCTGCCCAAAGCCAGTCGGGGGCCGCGCCTCGCAACGCTGACGATCATGTGGTTCGCGGGGGCCGCGACCGCCTATATCCTGGGCAATGCGATCCTGACATTCGGCGGCGACCAGGGCTGGCGACTGGCCTTTGCGAGCACGGCCCTGTTCGGTCTTGCACTGTTCCTCGTTCGCCTTGGCACGCCGGAATCGCCGCGCTGGCTGCTCAGCAAGAACCGACGCGCCGAAGCGGATCAGGTCATCCGTGAGGTATACGGCCGTAACTATTCCACCGCCAACCTGACCGAGGACCCGGCGCGCGAGAAGGTCTCGCTCTGGGGCCTGCTCAAGGCCGGCTACGGGAAGCGCCTCGCCTTCGTCAGCCTGTTCTGGACCTGCTCGGTGATCCCGGTCTTCGCGGTCTATGCCTTCGCTCCCAAGGTGCTGATGGCGCTGAACCTCCACGACAAGTGGGCTGCTTTCGGCTCGATCGCCATCACCCTGCTGTTCGTCGTGGGCTGCATCGGCGCTACCATGCTCATCAACGCGATCGGTCGGCGCCCGATGGTGATCCACAGCTTCCTGTGGTCCGGCCTCGCACTGCTCCTTTTGGGCCTGTTCGCCAACGGCGCGCCTGCCTTGATCCTCATCCTGTTCGGCGGCTACGCGCTGCTGATCGGCGGCGCGCAAGTGCTCCAGCTGGTCTATCCCAACGAGCTGTTCCCGACCGAAATCCGCGCCAAAGCGGTCGGCTTCGGCACCTCGTTCTCGCGGATCGGTGCGGCCATCGGCACCTATCTCGTGCCCGTGTCCCTCGACCGGCTCGGCATTGCCGACACCATGTACATCGCCGCCGCCGTGACCTTTGTCGGCCTTGCCGTCTCCTGGTTCCTCGCGCCGGAAACCCGCTCCCTGAACCTTGCGGATGCAGCGGCGCTGCGCCCCGGCTTCGCCTGATCGCTCTCGAACTCCCGATCCTCCCCATCACGAAAGGACCTTTGCCATGAACTTCGCCATGAACTTTGACGGTATCTTCACCCCCGCCATCACGCCGCTCGCAGCGGACGGCTCGATCGACTACGCCGCTTTCGACGCAGGGCTCGAACACCTGATCGCCAGCGGCGTCCACGGCATCGTCATCGGCGGCTCGACCGGCGAATACTATGCGCAAACCGCACAGGAACGCCGTGATCTGGCCGAGCGCGCCCATGCCGTGATCGGCGGCCGCCTGCCGCTCGTCGTCGGCACCGGCGCCACCCGTACCGAAGACGCGGTGGACTTTGCCGTCCATGCCAAGTCCATCGGCGCGGATGCTATCCTCGTCACGACGCCGCCTTACGCCCTGCCGACCGAGCAGGAGATCGCCCACCACGTCCTGACGATCGACAAGGCGGCCGACCTGCCGATCATGCTCTACAACTACCCCGCGCGCATGGGCGTGAGCATGGGCGATGAATTCTTCGGCGCCATCAAGGGCACGAAGAACATCATGGCGATCAAGGAAAGCTCGGGCGACACGCTGCGCTTGCACCGCATCGCCAGCGAACATCCCGAAATCCAGCTGTCCTGCGGCTGGGACGATCAGGCGCTGGAATTCTTCGCCTGGGGGGCGCGCAGCTGGGTCTGTGCCGGTTCGAACTTCGTGCCGCGCGAACACGTCGCGCTTTACGAAGCCTGCGTGCTGGAGAAGGACTTTGCCAAGGGCCGCGCGATCATGTCCGCCATGCTGCCGCTGATGGACTTCCTGGAGAACGGCAAGTTCGTCCAGTCGATCAAGGCCGGCAGCGAGATCATCGGCCTGAAGACCGGCGGCGTGCGCGCGCCGCTCTTGCCGCTCGACGAGAACGAGAAGGACGCCCTGACCGCAGTCGTCGCCGAGCTGAAGAGCAAGGTCGCGGCCGTCGCCGGAAGCACTGTCGATGCCTGATCTTCTCTCCAAGGCCGAATACGCCGCCCTTGCGGAAGGGCTCAGCTTGCCGACGCAGGCTTTCATAGATGGTTCGTTTCGTCCGGCACGCGCCGGACGGACGTTCGAGACGATCAACCCGGCAACGGGCGCATCCCTGACGCACATCGCCGCCTGCGACGATAGCGACGTGGATGTGGCGGTCGCCGCCGCCCGCACCGCTTTCGAAGACGGCCGCTGGCGCCAGCTCTCTCCCGGCGAGCGCAAGCACACACTGCTGCGCTTCGCCGATCTGCTGGAGCAGAACGCCCGCGAACTGGCGGTGATGGAAAGCATCGACAGCGGCAAGCCGATCCGCGAATGCGAAACGGTCGATGTGCCGGAAAGCATCCACACGATCCGCTGGCATGCCGAACTGATCGACAAGGTCTACGACAGCACCGCCCCTGTCGGCTCCGACGCGCTGACGCTGGTGGTGCGCGAACCGATCGGCGTCGTCGGGCTGGTGCTGCCGTGGAACTTCCCGCTGCTGATGCTGGCGTGGAAGATCGGCCCCTCGCTGGCGGCAGGCTGCTCGATCGTGGTCAAGCCCGCGGCCGAAACCACGCTTACCGCGCTGCGCGTGGCCGAACTGGCACATGAGGCGGGCATTCCGGCAGGCGTGTTCAACGTCCTACCCGGTAGCGGGCGCGATGTGGGTGAGCCGATCGGCCGGCACATGGACGTGGACATGGTGAGCTTCACCGGCTCCACCGCCACCGGCCGCCGCTTCCTGGCCTATGCGGGGGAATCCAACCTCAAGCGGATCGTGCTGGAGTGTGGCGGCAAGAACCCCGCCGTGGTCATGCAGGACGCCGAAGATCTCGACGCGGTGGCGCAGCACGTGGTCAATGGCGCCTTCTGGAACATGGGCGAGAACTGCTCGGCATCGTCGCGCCTGATCGTTCACGCCGATGTGAAGGACGCCCTGTTGGAGCGCATCGCGCACCACTTGCGCGACTGGAAACTGGGCGATCCGCTCGACCCCGAAAACCGGTTGGGTTCGATGGTCAGCCGCGCGCATTTCGACAAGGTTCGCTCCTACCTTGAACACGCTGCGTCCGAACAGATGAACGTCGTCAGCGGCGGCGGCACGAAGGATGACATCTTCGTCGAAGCCACCATCGTCGATGACGTCACGCCCGATAATCTCCTCTTCCGGGAGGAAATCTTCGGCCCCGTGCTGGCGGTGACCAGCTTCCAGACGATCGAGGAGGCCATCGCGCTTGCCAACGACTCGATCTACGGCCTGGCCGCCTCCGCCTATACCGGCAGCCTGAAGAACGCCGTGCGCCTGGCGCGTGAGGTCCGCGCCGGCGTGGTGACGGTCAACTGCTTCGGAGAGGGCGACGCGACCACGCCGTTCGGCGGCTACAAACAGTCCGGCTTTGGCGGCCGTGACAAATCGCAATGGGCGCACGACCAGTACACCGAGATCAAGACCATCTGGATCGACGTGTCGAACTGACGGCGCTCGCCTCACCGTCCGCCATAAGGCCACTCCTCGGCGGGATTGGCGGACGGTGAGGGTCCCACCACCGCATGAGCGGAAAATGGCCGAAAGCCCGGTTTAACGGGCGCGGCACCGGAGGATGTCATGAAACCAGTTGCCCCCGCGCCGCGGGGACCGGGAGAGTATTGCCCATCGAGGGGCAGATGCAGGCGGTCGCTGTTCGGATCGGCCGTGACGGCCGCGTCAGTCGTTCTGGTCTTCGCGCTGGCCACGCCTGCGCAGGCCGATGAAGCCGAAACGGAGGCAGCCATCCTCGATCCGGCAGCCGGCGATCCCGGAGGCATGGGCCAGCCGACCCCGCCGCCGTTCGAAACCGCGCCGGCCGCCCCGTCCTCCGGCCTCAAGCTCGGCGGAGCCATTCGCGGGCGTTACGACTTGCGCTTCAACAACGTTGGCAGCGACGGCCAACGGCGGACCTCCAGCAATCTCTCGTTCGACACGCTGATCCTGAAGGCGGACTACGATTCCCCGACATTCTTCGGGGCTGCGCAGTACCGTTTCTATGGCGGCAGCTTCCTCTACGGAAAGGCCTCGGGCTACCATAACTATCCGGGCGAAATCAGCTTTCCGGTCTACGCCTATGCCGGCGCGAAGCTGTCCAAACAGGACAAAGTCGCGGTCGGCATCCAGCCGGTTCCCTTCGACGATCAGTTCTGGGGATCTGCCTTCCTCAACTCCATGGGCTTCGTCATCGGCCTTGAGGAAGTCTACAACGCCGGCATCACTTACACGCACGAGGAGCCCGCCTTCAAGATCGAGGCGGGGTTCTTCCCGACCACCGCGCCCAATGCCTTCGGCATCAGCGAGGATGCGGCGCGCTATTCGGTCAACATCGTCAAAGGCGATCCCGCCAATCCGCTCGCCAGCCGCAATGCGGAGCGCAACATGATGGTCGGTCATGCGCAGTACCGGCTGTCGTCCTCCGCGACCGGCGAAGTCTCGGTCTCCGGCTCGGCGTGGCTCTCCACCGTCCATAACTTCGACACTGATCGGGATGGATGGAGGCGCGCTTTCGCCGTGAGCGTCAAGGCCATCGAGGGGCCATGGCATGCCAAGCTCCTGGCCGCGCGGCAGGACATGTCTCTGCGCAATCCGGGCAGCGAGCAGACCGTTACCGTGGGCAACTTCGACGCGCCCTTCAACATCGCCGCCGACGGTACTCTGCTGTTCGGTGAAGTGGGGCGGAAGGTAGAAACGGGGGGCTTCCCATTCTCGCTGCAGGTCTTCGCCAACTACGCTTACTTCGCGAAGGCGCGCGCCGAATTCAAGGACAGCCAGCGGCTCGATCTGGGCGCCTACTGGGCTGACAAAGCGACGGGGCGGATCCGGATCTGGTCGGAATTGCTCGTTGGCCGGAACGACCCTTTCATCGGCGCCGGGCAGTACGCGACCGGCGCGGCGCAGGGCGGAGACGACCATCTCAAGGTCTCGTTTCTCGCCGTTTTCGGCTACTATTTCTAACGGATGAGGATATTCGCCATGAGCGAAGACGATATCTATGCAGAATTCGCGCAGCAGGGCATCGCGCTCGAACGGCTGGAGCACCCGGCCGTACATACGGTCGAGGAAAGCGCGGCGATCCATCAGGCACTGCCGGCAGCCCATACCAAGAACCTGTTTCTCAAGGACAAGCAGGGCAAATTCTGGCTGGTGACGCTGCCGAGCGATCGGCGGGCGGATCTCAAGGCTTTTGCCCAGTTGCTGGGCGCGGGCAAGTTCTCGTTCGCCAAGCCGGAGGACATGGAGCGCCTGTTGCATGTCACGCCGGGTTCGGTGACGCCGTTGGCCGCCGCGAACGCTGCTGGCGAAGTCACTGTCGTTTTCGAGGCGGCATTCCGGGAGGCTCGGCGGATCGCGGTTCACCCGCTGCGCAACACGGCGACGATCGCCCTGCCGTTCGGCGCGCTGGAAGCATGGCTTCGCGCGAAAGGCGTCGAAACCAAAGTGATCGCCCTGCCATGAGCCACCTGCCGATCCGATCCAATGCTGAAACCAGCGACACTCCCCAGCCAGGAGAGCCCATGCATTCCCCCCAAACTCCGATCCTTATCGACGACGTTGCGATCAATCGTTTCCATCAAAAGCTGACGCTCAGCGCCTGTATCGGCTGGACCATGGTCGGCTATATCGTCAGCGTCATCGGCGTTGCGACGATCCCGATTTCGACCGCCCTCGGCCTCAGCGGCAACGAGCAGGGCATGGTTGCGGCCATGGAACTGCTCGGTGTGTTCTTCGGCGGCTTTGTCGGCGGATGGCTGACGGGACGGTTCGGGCGCCGAAAGCCCTATTTCATGGGGCCGTCGATCATCCTGCTCGTCTCGCTCTCCATGTACTGGGTGGATAGCAGTCACGCGATGGCTGTCTTGAGAGTGATGTCCGGCTTGGCTGTGGGTATCGAATATACCTCTGCCGGCTCCCTGTTGACGGAATTTCTGCCGCAGAAAAGTCGGGGCTCAAGGCTGTCGCTGCTGACGGTCATGTGGTTCGTGGGCGCCGCTCTGGCCTACATCGCCGGTAACGTCGTGCTGGAAACCTGGGGGCAGGGGGCTTGGCGCCATATCATGGCCAGCCCCGCGATACTGGCGGCGACCATGCTGCTCCTGCGACTGGGCGCGCCGGAATCGCCGCGCTGGCTCCTCAGCAAGGGGCGACGGGACGAAGCGGAACGCGTCATCAGGAAGATCTATGGGCCGGCCTTCTCGCTGCGCAATATCGGCGAGGAAGCTTCGATGCGGAAGATGACCTTCCTGAATGCGATCCGCGCGGGATATGGGAAGCGGATCTTCTTCGTGATCGTCTTCTGGGCTTGCGCCGTCGTGCCGATGTTCGCGCTCTATGCCTTCGTCCCCAGGCTGTTTGCGGCCCTGCATCTGACGGGCGCCATGGCGTCTTACGGGTCGATGGCGATCACCTTGCTGCTTGCGCTTGGCTGCATGATCGCGACCTGGCTGATCAATTTCATCGGCCGGCGCACGCTGATCATCAACAGCTTCCTGTGGTCCGGCCTGGGCCTGCTGGGGCTCGGCCTGTTTCCGAACGCGCCGGGATGGCTGGTGCTTGCACTGTTCGGCCTCTACGCCCTGTTCATCGGCGGCGCCCAGGTTCTGGAAATCGTCTACCCGAACGAACTGTTTCCCACCGAGATTCGCACGGCCGCCGTCGGCGTAGGCGCATCGTTGGCGGCACTCAGCTCGTCGGCGGGAACATGGTTGGTTCCGGTGTCGCTGGAAATGATCGGAATCGGCAACACTATGCTCGTCGCGGCCGCCATCACCTTCCTCGGGCTGATCGTTTCGCTGTTGTTGGCACCGGAAACGGCATCGCTCAGCCTGGAAGAAGCTGCGTCGTTGAAAGGGTAATGGAGGGAGGCGTTCCACGAATTGGCCTGTCGCGAGGCAAGCGGGCCCTCACAAAGCGCTCTTGTGCCCTCCATGAACGCGCCCGCCGATCGGCATAGCCAAATTGCATGATGCGAATGATAGTCATACCCCGGTCGCATTCGACCAATCTGGAAATTCTTTCCTATCGGCGAAGTCTCTTGGCGGGGTGGGATTGGCAGCTCGCGACCAGCTCAAGATATTCGGCGTTGGTGGTCTGAAAGTCAGCCTTTTGTTGAACCAGCCATTTGTAACGCTGACAGGTGCACGGCAATCAGCGCCTTTGCATGCTCCAAGACCAGATGGGAGGAAGAGGGATTCCAAACTATCTGGTCTTGGATGACCTTGAATACTTGCTCAGCGCATACAAGCGCGCTCAGTCGAGTCCGAGCGCGTTCCTGATTATGTAGTGCAGGTCGGTCTGGTCGAGCAGGCCGCTCACGTTCACCGCTCGCGGGCCATAAGCAGCGATCCGTAGCTGTGTGCCGGTATGGCCCTGTGACCCTTCTTCAGCCGTGCCGTAGTTTACGGTCATCACGCCGCCCTCGCGCGTATTGAGCGCTGCGGTCAGGCCCGGTGCCTTGGTGCCGTTGCCCACGATCTGGCTGGTGTGGGCGTGGTCGGCCGTGACGATCACCAGAGTGTGTCCATCGGTGCGGGCGAAAGCGAGCGCGGCCTGCACGGCCTCGTCAAGGTCGACCGTCTCGCCGATCTGGCCGCAGGGGTTGGCGGCGTGATCCTGCTTGTCGATCGATGCGCCCTCGACTTGAAGGAAGAAGCCCTTAGGATTGCTCTTGAGCAGGGAGATCGCCTTGCGCGTCATGTTTGCGAGCGTCGGCAATGTTTCCGTGCGCTCGGCATTGGGCTGGCAGGTGATCGCGGGTTTGTCGATATTGCCGTGGAAGCTGGCTTTCGGACCAGTCCAGCGCACGGGCATGTTACCCTCCGCGAAAATACCGATTAGCGGTTGCCTGTCGTCCGCGCGGGTCACGGCATTGAGGTCGGCAGCGTTGCGCACGATGCGATAGCCGCGCTCCTGGGCCTGCTGCGCCAGCGTCTTGCCCTTCCATTTGCCCACGGCCGCCTTCTCGGCAAAGCTGGCGGCGCCGCCACCCAGGACGAGATCCGCACGCGTATTCAGCATCTGCTCGGTGATCGATCCCGCCCCGCCATTCTCCAGCGCATTCTGCGGGCAGGCCTTCAGTGTGGATGTCGGCGCGTAGCATTTACGCTGCGTGACGTGCGCGATCTGGGCGGCAGGTGTCGCGTCCTGAATTTCGGCGGTCGATACGTCCCCGGTGGCATAGCCCGATGCCTTGGCCATTTCGAGCAGCGTCTTGTGCGGCTTGCCGTCAATGTCCACCCCGATCGCGCCGTTATAGCTCTTGACACCCGAGGCCCATGCCGTTGCCGAGGCGGCGCTGTCCGTCACATAGTCCGGTTTGCCGGTTTCTCGATCGAGCGAGTAATGGGTGTATTGGCCGGTGAAGGGCAGAGCGTCGATGCCCTTGAAATAGCCGCCGGCGCCCTCGGCATAGTTGCGCGCGAGCGTGATCTCGGAATCGCCCATGCCATCGCCGATGAGGAGGATGACGTTGCGCACATCGCCCTCCGCCGCAAGCCTCGCGTACGTCGCGCGCATGTCTCCGGGGAGGCGCCGGGCGCCGCCCGGCGCGCGTACATCGCCGCGCGCGGCGCGCGACAGATCGGGTGCTGCCTCCTGCGCGAGCGCAGGCTGGCACGAAAGGGTGAAAGTAGCGGCAATGGCGAGGCGCGAGATCATCGGGTTAGACACTCCAAAGCGTGAGGCGGATGAAAGCGGGCCGGCGCAAATCGATCACGCGCCGGCCCGGTAAGGTCATGTGATCAGAGCTGCGCGCGCACGCCCAGGCTGATGCGGCTTCCCGAAAACTCGTAGGTAGTCGGGAAGGCAGGGTCCATCGTATAGCCGGTCGTCTTGGCATTACCGACGTTGATGCCCTGCAGTTCCACGCGGAAGTTGGGGGTCAGCTGGTAGCTCGCGGAGAAGTCGAACTGGCCATAGGCATTGCGATAGACCGGATACATGTTGCGCTCGATACGCTCCACATATTTGCCCTTGCGATTGTAGGACAGGCGCAGCGAGATCGGACCCTTGTCGTAGAATACGGTCGCGTTGTAGGTGTTGTTCGAAAGACCGATCGGCGAGGTCGGGATGCCCAGATCGGACTCGCCGGTCAGCGAGCTGTCCAGGAAGGTCACGTTGGCATTGATGCCGAAACCGTCCGCCCAGTCGGCGATCATGACAAACGGGATCACTGCGTTCAGCTCGATGCCGCTGACGTCATAGGAGCCTTCGGCATTTACCGGCTGATAGACGTCGAAGTCGTAGACGCCGTTCACCGTGCCGTTGGCGTTCAGCACGGTCACACCGGGCACCACGCCGGTCAGCTCGTTCTGGACGACGCCCTTGATCTTCTTCCAGAAGTAGGACGCGGCAAGAATACCGCCACGGTCGAAATACTTCTCGGCGCCCACTTCCCACTGGTCGGCCAAAGTCGGCTTCAGGCCCGGATTGCCGTCGGTGTAGCGATAGCTGCTATAGCTCGCGGTCCGCTTGTAGGCGAGATCGGTGAGGGCAGGACGGATCAGCGTTTGCGACGCGGCCGCGCGCAGGATGAGGCTGTCCGTCAGTTCGGCGTGTGCGTTGAACGAGGGCAGGAACTTCGAGTAGCTCCCCTTGCTGGAGACCGGCTCGGGGGTCAGTCCGGTGCTGCCGTTTGCGTTCTGGACCTGGTGGAAGCCCTCTGAATGGATCGCGGTGTGCAGGTAGCGACCGCCCAGATTGACGAAGATGGGGACAGGCGCGTCGAATTCGAGATCGAGCATCGCATATCCCGCCAGCACTTCTTCCTTCACCTTGTAATAGTTCGCGTTGCTGAAAGGCGTCACGAAGCCGTCAGGGCGGAAGAATTCGCGGGCATATTCGTTCGAGACCTGCGCCCAGTCGATGTCCCGCGCCTGATAGGACTTGCCGCCGACGATGTCCGTCACGCTGGTGAGCGGACTGTCAGAAAGCCTGCGCAGGTTCACATAGGCGGTGCTGCCGCGCGTGGGGCCCTGGATCTTCTCTTCGCCATATTCACGTTCGTTGGTCTTGTTCGTGTACCGGCCGCCGAAGCTGAAGCGCTTGAAGATGGAGGGGCCGAACTCGTAGCTCAGATCGAGCTGCGCTGCATATTTGTCGTCCTTGATCCGCTCGCGCGTCGTCTCATAGGCTTCGAAAAGATAGGAGTTCGGCGCATCGTACATGTCGATCGTGCCCGCCGCGGCGCTGGGGATCGTCTCGCCGCCGGTCTCGGTGTAGCGCGTGCGGGAGGGGGCATAGGCGACATGCTTGAGGTTGGCAAAGTCGAGCGTCTTGGTCGCGCCGGAGTAGCCGGCCAGCGCATTTATCGACAGCTGGCCGAGCGTCCAGTTCATCTCGCCGCCGAACTGGCGATAGTCGGTCTTGTTGATATATTCCTTGCTCAGGAATTCATGCTGGGTGTTGGTGTAGGAGACGTCCTTCAGCACCACGATGCCCGCGTCGGACAGCGTCGTGGCGTCGAATTCGTGGATCGTATCGAGCGTGGAGTTGCTGGACGCAGAATAGCCTGCGGCGTCATATTCGTCTTCGTGCGTCTTGTAGGAACCCACGAACGCATCGAACACGAGGTTGAAATTCTTGCTGGGCTGGTACTGCACCGAACCGGAAAGGCCAAGGCGATCCTGATCGTTCCGATAGACCCTGTCGCCAACCTTATCGAGGAACACGATGCGGTTCTTGTCGGCATTCGAGAAGGTAATGTCCGCGTCGCGCTGAAGCACGGAGATCGCCTGGTTGCGATAGGTCGTTCCCGTACGATCGGTCCAGCGCGCTATCGGGCGGAAGTTGATGCCCGAGTTTGAATCCGTACGATTGGTGCGTTGCTGCTTGGCGACCGAGACGAGTACGCCGAAATCGCCGAAGGTATCGCTGGCGAGGAAGGAAGCGCTCGGGTCGATCTTCTCGGAGATGGAATTGTAGGCGCCTTCTGCGCTGCCAACAAGGCGCCGACCGGGCGTGTCGAACGGGCGGGCGGTGCGAATGTAGACCGACCCGGCGATGCCACCTTCTTCGTCCGCCGCGGTGGGCGACTTCTGGACAGTGACCGATTGCATCAGTTCGGACGCGAACATGTCGAACTCGACGGCGCGCCCGCCGGACCCCGTAGCGGTGGCGAGCTTGTTGATCGAGACGAACGTGAATTCGGTTGGCAGACCGCGCACGTTGACGCGCGTGCCGAGGCCCTTGTTGCGCTCGATGGTCACGCCGGGAATGCGCTGCAGCGCTTCGGAGAGGTTCTGCTCGGGGAAATCGGCGATGTCGGTAGCGACGATCGAATCCGAGAAGCCCACTGTAGCGCGCTTCATGTCGATCGCTTCATCGAGACTGCGGCGGTAGCCGGAGACGACGATATCCTCGGCAACGGCGCTGTTGTCGGCGGTCAGGGCCGGCGTGGTCTGCGCGGCTACGGATACCTTGCGCGCCGGAACCGCAGAAACGGCACGCGCGGGAGCGGGAACAGAGCCACGGACGACGAGATAAGTGCCTTCCCGCTTCTCGTAAGTCAGGCCCGACCCTCGCAGCAGTTCGTTCAGCGCCGCATCGGCCGACGCCGCCCCCTTGATCGCGGGCGCCTTCCTGCCCTGCACCAGCGTGTGATTGACGAGGATCTGGACGCCTGCCTGGCGCGACAGCGTGTTGATGGAATCCTCAAGGCTGGCCGATGGCAGGGAAATCCTGCTCTGTGCGATGGCGGGCGAGGCTGCGCATACGGCGCCGATGGTCAGTGCGAAGGCAGTAACGCTCGTACGGAGCGCGGTCTTGAAAGCTGTCACTTTGGTGTTCCCCCTGCGTTTCGATAAACGAGTTCAGACCAAAGACGGGGTTTCACCAAGAATTTCACAATTTTTGTTTTTACGTTTTGAAGGCATTTTTATTTCAATTTCATGAAATGAGAATAGGTCAGTATATGATGATCCTGTCGTCTGTCTTTCGGATATTGAATCCTTGGACAACGGACAGATTTTCAAGCTGACCCATCGGATCAGTTAGCCGGATCCGGCCGCTCACGGACTGCGCGCCCAATTGTTCGCGCGCGAATTCAATCGGTACTGATGACAGGCTTCGCAAGTCGTCGACGACATCCTTCAGCGGCTTCGCTTTGTACTCGACCCATTCACCGCGCCACGGCGCAACATCACCGGGCTCTACATCGGCGCTGCGGTTCACGCCGTTCCGATCGAGGACGGCAGCCTGATTGGCAGCAAGCCTCGTCGGCTTCTGGAACCAGCCCCGCTTTGCCACGTCCACGATACCAGCGGCGACCGTCACCCTGACATGTGCCGCCTTGCTGACCACTTCAAAACTGGTGCCGATATCGACGATCTCGGCGTCACCGGTCTCGATCCGGAACGGTCGGTCTTCGTCATGGTGGACATTGGCGAACAGCGCGCCCTGACCGAGCTCGATCACACGGTCATGGCGGGTATAGCGGACAGTCACATTCGTGCCTCCGCCCAGCGTCAAACGGGTGCCATCTTCCAGGACGACCTCACGCACCGTGCCGTCGGCCGCTGCAAACTGATGGGCATCCGCCATCCGCATCTCGATCAGCGGCATGGCCTTGTAGCCGCCAACTGCGATGAGAAGGATCGCTGCCGCACTGGCAACAGCTTTGCGGCGCGCCTTCCTGCGCAGCTCGTAATCGTGCAGGGCAGCTCCCATATCGGGACCCATGATGCGACGCCACATCCCGTCGAACGCGGTCTGATGGCGGGGGTCCTGGTCAATCCAGGTGTCAAATGCGTCCTCTTCGAACGGATCATTGTCCATCCGGCGTTCCACCCACTGAGCGGCTGTCCACTTGATCGGATCGACGTGATTAGCAGGCACGCTGTTCGATCTTTTCGATGGCGGCGTCGAGATCCAGTACGGCGCGGGCAACGTGGTTGCTCACGGCGCTGGGAGACAGACCGAGAGCCTCAGCAACTTCACCTGCGGATTCTCCGTTGACCCGGCGGCGGATGAAGACGTCCCGGCGCAGCTTCGGCATAGCCTTGAGGATCTCGAAAACCAGGTCGACGAGTTGCTTGCGCTCCAGTTGCACGTCGGCGGTCGGTATCGGGCAAGCGATCGTCACTGACAGTTCGACATGAGGGGCGGTCTTCGTCCGGCGAAAATGATCGCGAACCAGGTTCAGCGAGATCCGGCGAAGGAAAGCCGGGGGATCGTTCACCACGCCGCCGGGCTTCGACTCAAAGCTGAGCAAGCGCAGGTACGCCTCCTGGACAATATCCTCGCTCAGCATGGAGTCACGAACCTGCCGTCCCACGTATTGCAGGAGATTTGCTCGTTGCGCGCGCAAGAGGGACGTGGTGGCACCCATGTCGCGGCGCCTTAAGGACCCTTTGTGACAGTAATGCTGCCTGATCGGTCAGCAGATCACAAACCATCAAGAACGCTGGTTTGATGGGACCCGCGGATGAAGCCGCACTGATCAGATGTTGCCGGACCTAATGGAGAACAATGCTTAGTCCATCCAAAAAAAACGCTGAATGAGCCGGCCTGATAGTTTGGGAGAGGATGCCTGAAAGGTTGAGCTATGCCGCAGCTGCGGAAGGCATTGTGCAAGTGCGGGGGCCGTCGGGGCTGGCGTTCGAACTGGTGGGGATTAACCTGGCTGCCGAACGAAGGCGCCGGATCGTAGATACTTGCAATGGTTGTCCGCGTAAGTGTTCTTCGTTGATGAAATCTGATCCTCCGTATTGGATGAGGCGTTTGTTAAATGCGCCCAGATAGGATTTGGGGATTATTTTGCCGCGATGATATGATTAAATCGTTATGATGAATCTGACGATTGTCGGTGGGCCAGAGAACGCACTTTTTTATAATATATAGTTTTGAAAAAGGCTTATTTTACAATCCGATCAGACCGGAATTACGGCCGAAACCTCGCAACCCACTTAAGGGGGTTGCCTAAGCGGAGTCGGGGGGTGGAAGAGGTAGAGGGTTTTGGGGGAGTCAGAATCAATGTGATCGGCGGTTTCAGCACACTGCCGGCTGAGCGGCTGTCATCTTCCAGCAAACGTATACTCGCTTATCTTGCCATCAAATGCCGCACGGTGTCGCGCGCCCATATGGCCGCGGAAATGTGGCCGGAGCTTCCCGATGAGGCAGGCCGCGCGAATTTGCGTCGGGCCTTGTGGCATGTCCCGCGAAGCTGGATTCAAGCCTGCAACGACGACGTCGCACTCGATGCGGCAACAGATCTCAGTGCGGCGAATTTGGCAGTAAACCGCGCGCTCAGCGGCGGCGCGCTATCGATCGAGGAGATTAGGCTCCTTTCCGAAGACATCTTGCCGGGTTGGCATGAGGACTGGACGATCGGAGTTCAGGATTCCTTTCGCCTGCTGCGGGTCCAAGCGCTCGAGGCTGCTTGCCGAACGATGGTGGCGAGCGGAATGTCCACGATTGCCTCACAGGCAGGAGCCGCTGCACTCGCTGCCGAACCACTCTGCGAATCTGCCGCAGAGGCGCTCATCGATGCATTCCTGGCGCAGCATAATCGTTTTCTGGCCGTGCGATGTTTCCGTGAGCTTGAAAAGCGTCTGGGAAGCGAACTGGGGGTCGCGCCAGATCCTAAGTTGCGGGCCCGTCTCGCCGACTTGGCACTCTAGTCCTCTCCATCTTCGATATTCTGCGAAGCCCACCATCGCAAGGCTTGCCGGCGACTTGACGCTGGACGGACGTAATCGAGACGCATTTGAAGAACCATCGCGACGGGGACGGGGACGTCGCTTCGACAGTCGCGGTTCGGCGCGTGGACACAAGGTGGAGCGCGGAGAGACGATCTGGGACGGTCGATGCTGTCTAATCGCATAGCCCTTCAGCCGATGGAGCTGCGCGATGTCAGATGCCCAAGATGTAGTCGGAACTCGCTGGACGTCCGGTGAGACCCTGGAAAGCCCCTTCGCCGAGGCGTTTTCCGAACCGGAAGCGCCCAGCTCGCCGACTGCCGGCTGGAATACGGAAAGCTCTCCATTCGCCGAATCCTGGGAAGATCACTTCGCTGGAGACGACACCGCCCAGCGCGTTGCCGAAGCCCTGGCCGAACTCCGGGATGAAAATTTCGACGAATCCCTTGCTGCGCTCGCCGAAGATCTGGAGCGCGACATATCCGAGCGCTTCGCCGGCGAGGACGGTGCCTACGGACCCGAGCGACAACGATACGGTGAGGCCCGGTTGTCTGAAGTGCGATACGAGGCGGAACGCTATCTCGATTCCCTGAGCGAAGGGCTCGCCGGGATGGATCTTGGCGCGCTTGGTGAAGACACTCTGGCGGAATTGCTTGATCGCTTCGACCCGCAGTCGACCGAACTCGGTCCTGTCGGGGAGGAGTTCATCGGCTCCCTTATCCGCAAGGCTAAAAATGTCGTCGGCAAAGTCGTCAGCGTCGCCAAGAAGGTCGGCTCACTTGTAAGTCCTCTGCTCGCACCGGTGTTCAACAAGCTCAAGAGCCTGATCAATCCCCTCTTGAAGCGTGTGCTGTCCTTCGCCGTCGGTAGGCTGCCTGCGCCTTTAAGACCCGCCGCGCGCCAGCTTGCCAGCAAGATCAAGCTCGAGGCGAGTGAGGAAGAGGACGAGAGCGACGGGGTTTCGCCGACCAATCTTGCAGATCCCCAGACGCTGGCTGCGGAGTTCGACGTTGCGCTGGCCGAAGCGATCGTCTCGCCAGGCGCCGAAAGTTTCGAAAACGAAGAGAGCGAGGATCATGAAGGCGAATATGAGGAAGGCCGTCTCATCGAACTGGCCCGTGCAAGAGGTGCACTGATCGACCGATTGGCGGAGGCGCGCGATGGCGAGGACCTGACGCCGGCAGTTGAACAGTTCGTGCCTGCGCTCCTTGGCGCGGTTCGCCTCGGGATCAATCTGGTCGGCAGGCCCAAGGTGGTTGGTTTTCTGGCTGGCTATCTCGGTAAGGTTATCCGCCGCTGGGTTTCGCCGGAAATGGCAAAGGCGCTTTCTAATGCCATTGTTGACACGGGTCTCAAGCTGATGACGCTCGAGGCTGAGGATGGCACCGCTGGCGAAAGCGAAAGCCGTGCGGCCCCTGTCGCGCTCGCTGCGGTGATCGAGGATACCGTTCGCCGCCTCTCCGAGCACGAGGAGTTTGTTTTCGAGAGCGAAGAACTGTTGCAGCTTGCGACGGCGGAGGCGTTCGGTGAGGCGATCGCAACGCATTTCCCTCAAGACCTGGTGCGGGTCGACTTACAACGCGCACCGTCGCTCGGTGGGACGTTCGTGGCGCGCCGCCCCAGGCATACGCGTACCTACCGCAAATACAGCCGCGTGCCCGACGTCGATCTGACGGCACAGATCGCCGACTCCATCCCTACGTTTGGCGGCAGCACCCTGGGAGAAGTCCTGCGTGCTTCGGGCACCGCCTTTCCCATGAAAGCGCGGATGCATATTTACCAGGCCGCGCCGGGCACCAGCCTTGCTGCAATAGGACGCTTCGATCGGGCAGCCCGCGGTGGCAAGGCCAGCTTTCATCCGCTGACAGCCGCCGCCGCCGGGATGTTGCTGCGCGAGCCGCGTCTCGGCGGCGCTGTTCCTTCGCGCTTCATGCGCTCGCCGGGTCGGATAGCGGCCGGTCAGCGCGTCTATGTGCTGCAGCCCGTAGGCGCTCCCCTGACAACTCGGGCGAGACCAACAAAAGCCCATATTCGATCCGACTACTTGAAGGGTCTCGTTACGATCAGCCTGTTCTTTTCGGAAGCCGAGGCGCAGCAGATCGTCCAATCGATCCGCAAAGGCGAAGGGGCGGCGCCGCTGCTGCGCGCGCTCGTGGCGGCAAGCAGCCAGATCGGGCTGCGCCTTCCTGCCAAAGCTGTTCGCCGCGAAGACAATGAGGATCAGGAAGATCACGAGGACTTCGCCCCCCACCTTGGGAAATTGATGCCCTCGGCAATCCGCCACAAGATCAGGCGCCGACTGGCGGCCTGGATTCTGCCGGCACTGGGACAATGGGCCAGGACGGGCGGCGAGAGCTTTGCACGCGCGGCAGGTCATCCCGATGAGGGGGTTACCGTTCGCGTGCATGTGCAGGCCCCGTTTCTCAAGGAAATCGGGAAGCTCGCGCAGAGCGGTGGGCTTGGCGCCGTTGCCAAGCTGCTCAAAGGCGTTCGCGCCAAACCGGCGATCGACATCAGCGTCAACCCTGGGACCAAAAGGTCATGAACGCTGCAATTCCAATCGACCATCACATCCTCGTCGAGGACCTGGAGCGCCAACTGGCGCACTGGCTTGCGGCTGCGCGGACGTTTCGTGACGCCGAGGAATTTGCCTCTCTCGATGCCTGGCGATCGGTCGAACGCAGCGTGGGCATTCCGCTGCGCCAACAACTGCACGAAATTGTCCAGGACCTCATCCGCCACGGCGAGGCCTGCTTCAAGATGATCGGGGCGGCGCGGAGCGATCCCGCGCGGGTGCCGGAAGTACAATCGAAATTGCAGGATTTCCGGCACCGATACGTGCAGGTCGACACGACACTCGATTTCTTCGGCGACGCAGTCAATACGCGTACCAGCCCAAAACTGCGCTCCGCGCTTTCGGAACTGGATCGGCTGGCGGCGGAGAGCATGTCGGCAGTGCTGACTGCCGCAGGCAAGTCGGTTCCGCCCGTTCTGGTCTACCAGGACAAAGGTACCGGAGCGTCGATTTTACGCGCCGGTATCCGTCTTTGGGTTCCTGGTGCAGTCATGCCGGTCGCTGCGATAAAGATTGTCCGGCACAACCTCTATCGTCCTACGTCCCTGTTCCATGAAAGCGGGCACCAGGTTGCGCATTTGACGGGCTGGGTGCCGAAGATGCGCTCTGCGATTGCAGAGGCACTTGCCGGGGATGCAGAGCTGCAGCACATGTGGGTTCCGTGGAGCTCCGAGATCGCTGCGGATGTCTTTGCTTTTCTTCACACGGGCTATGCGTCGGTAGCGGCTCTCTACGACGTCGTCGGCGACGCGCGCACGATCCTTCGCTGGCCGGTCGGCGATCCGCACCCGATCGGCTGGCTGCGCACCGCGCTCGGCTGTGCGATGTCTGCCGAAGCATTCGGCCAGACCGGGCCATGGTCGACGCTGATGCGGGCCATGCGTGTTCATCACCCGCTCTCGCGTGCCGACGATACGTTGCGGCCGCTGCTGGCGCGTTCGCTCGGTGCCATCGGCAAGATTGCGCGCGCTTGCCTGACAGCCCCGATCCCGGCTTTGTCCGGACGGCCGATGACGAGCGTGCTCGATCCGGCGCGCGTCAGTCCCGATGCGCTTGCCGAACTCGAGCGGACGGCCGGTCCAGCGCTGTGGAGCTCACCTCACTGGCGGCGTTCGGATGGCATCCGCATCCTCGCACTCGCCGGGCTGCGCGAAGCAGAAAAACCATCGAGTGCCGAACACTGGATCAGCCGGGCCCGCGCTTGGCTGACTGCCGAACCTGCTACCGGAATTGCAAACCCAAGGAGTTGAGACATGCAAGCACCCCGAAAGTCCAGGACCGGCGGGCGCGGCAGCGATCCGGGCGAGGCGGAACAAGGCGCGCCGAGCGAGGAAGCGTTGGTCGACGCGCTGATTATAGACACCATGAACCGGCGCGATGCCCACTTGCAAAGAGAGATCGAAAGCCTGCGCGGACTCGTCGAGCAAGTGGCGGGCACCGCCGTTCTTCAGCGCGTGATCGAAAACGGCATCGGAGACGTATTCGACCGGCTTGGAGATCTTACCGGCCGGCCCAAACCGGCCAGTGATGCAAGCAACATGCTGCTTGCGAAGATAGCGCGCGAACTCAGCCGTCCGCCCAACACCGACCTGTTCCGCGCGACCCACCCAACCTTTCCGCCCAGTTCCCTAGAGCAGAGGAGGAGCCGCTCATGATCCCGCAGCTGGTGGAGCGTATCCACACCGACCCATCCTTCTCGGCGCTGCCGCTCGATTCCGTGCGCACCGCAGTTCTGACGGCCGATCCACTCGATCTGGTGCTTCATTTCGAGCAGGTCTGGACAGCATGGGATACGTCCGTCCTGTTCCCGACATTCCCACCGTCGGCTCGGCGTAATCTGGCGGCACAGGGCCAGTTTGGCATTTTCGCTCCGCCTGCCGGCGATCAGGCCTGGGATCACCTGGGCTACAGTTTCGCGCTCGAGAACAGTCGCGCCGTGCAAATTCTGAAACGGGTCGTGCGAGAGTACCGCTCGGGCGAGGCACTGGGTATCCCGAGCCGGGAAACGCTTCGCTGGCTCGATGTCACCGAGGCGCTGCTGTTCGGGGCGGAAAATCCTTTTGCCGCCTGGCTTTCGACCGCGCCGGCATCGAGCGATGGCGAAAGTGCGCGCCGAAGGGCCTACTGGCGGTTGTTCGGTCTCGATCTGGCATTTGGCGCCGACGACAATCGCCCGCCGGTCTTCGATCGCGCCACTGCCGCGAACACGGGCTTTGTGGGGCTGTTCGAGGAGCTGCTGTTCGAACTGTGGCAGGCGATCACCAATCTCAAGAACTTCTCGGGCGTCAATGCGTCGGACGATGATCGCATATTCCGGCTGACCGAGGCGCTGATGTACATGCTTCGCGCCCGCCGCAAAGGGGAGGGCGAAGGCAGCTTGCTGGCGCGGGAGGAACTCGCAGCCGCCACGGTGCTCGGATGGGTGGATCTCACCTTCAGCTTCGATTCGCCGGTGATACTCGATACAGCGGCGCAATCGACCAGCGCGGCAGGACGGTTGACCAATCTGGGCGCCAAAGTCGGACTTGCCGCGCACAGCAAGTCGACAGCGCTGTTCGAGATGGCCGAAAGCATGTCGAAGGTCATGCGCGTTATCGAGTCCGGCGTGATCGTGGACCCCACGTTGTCCTACATTCTCTACCGCGATCAGCCGGTGGGACCAACGACAGTCTACGGAACCCAGGCGCGCCGCGTGATCACGGAGTGGAGTGCGGCCACGGGCAAGGATCTGAAGGCACGCGCGCGGGCTGTTACGACGGCCCCGGTGCGGAAATTGGTTGGCGCCTCCTGAATTCGGCGCCCCACAGTGGAGGTGGGCGATGAGCAAGGTCATGCACGATTACGATCCGATCGGCCTCGAGCTGCCATTCGCGCCGGTCCCTGCGGGCAAATGGCAAGCTGGCGAGAACGCCTTCTCCGGGGCGGAGATGGGGCCTTACAATTTCGATGAAGCGCTTTTGGACAATGAGACCGGCACGCCCCATTCGTTCAACAATTGCTCCGCGCAAGAAAGGACTCTGCTGACCGATGCAGCCGAGCGCTCGTTGACTTCCCTGCGCCACGCCGCCTCGTTCGTCGGCAGTGCCTATGGCAGGCCCGACCGCATGTCGCCGGCAACGCGGCACCTCCTCCTCGATCATTTCCATACGGTCCGTCGAGATGACCTGCGCAAGATACTGACGAACCTTATGCGTATCGCCAAGGCATTCGTCGGGGGCATACGCTTCAACGCGGCCCGCGCATGCAAGGCGGACGCCCATGGCATGGTATGCGGCTTCGCGTACGACACGCAGCTGTTCGGGGGGCGAGGCTACGTCAACGTGTGCTTCGACGCACGAACGAACCATTGCAACTTCCCCATGCGATCAAGCGATGCGCAGGAGCAGATTGTCATTCACGAGGTGGCGCATCGGTACGTCGGAATAGGCGATCAGGCCTATCATCACGAGGCCGCCTATGCTCGCCTCTCTCCGGCCAAAGCGCTCGACAATGCCGATAGCTATGCCTTCTTCGCGACCGAGGCGCGGGCGACATTGTCCGAGGCTCCGGAAATTTTCGAACGCGCCTGGCACCCGGCGGGTGGCACGTCGACCGAATGGACCGAGGCAGCGCTCGGGGAGCAAGAGCCATTCATCGCTCCAAAGAATGAGAACGAAACCGAGGAACTCGATTGGCTGGACTTCAAGGGCGTCAGGGACGAACAATTCGCCGATGAGGCCGGCAGCCTGGCTGCCGATGAGAGCGAATGGGAAGAGGAGCGCGCCGGCCCCTGCCACTGCGGCTCACGACATGCGACCGAATTGATGGGTGAGGAATTTAGCGACCCCGAGTTGTTCGAGACACTGGAGCTGATTGACCACGAAGGCAGCGGCGTGACCGATCGATTGCGTGACGCTGCCGCATTCCTTCTCGGTCCCGCATTGCGCCATGGCGATCAGGGAGAGGGCGTCAGCGCGCTTCAGCGTGCACTTCGCTCATTGGGCCATCCTATTGACATTGACGGTCGCTTCGGCCCGCAAACCGAAGCTGCCGTGCGGCGATTTCAAACGACCGCCAGGCTTACTCCCGACGGAATGGTCGGACCTCAGACCAAAGCGGCGATCGCCGCGGCGCTTGGCGGCAGCATCCCAAACGGCCCAGTGCCGGTACCACCTGGCCCGTCGCCAGTGCCACCGATCCCGCAGGATTCGTCGACGATCGATGACTTTTCGCGGGCGCTCGCGACGGAATGGAGCCGGAGCAGCGGTGGCCGTGTCGATGCAGAGACCAAACGACTTGCGTTGATTGCAGACCATGCTGCCACTCTTGAAGGCGCGCGAGCACGGTACGGGGCCAAGGTAACCGAATCTGCGGTCACTCAGGCGTGGAAGATCAGCAGGGATCAACAGATGCGCTTCGAAACACGGGGCGCGAGCGGGATTGCTGCGCTCGGACCTTTCGCGCCTCCGGCGGCCATGATGGCCCTTGCGGCCGATCCCGCGATTGGCGGCAGCAATCTAGCGCCCGTCGCGCCTACTACTTCGCGCTTCGTTGCCGAATTGAAGAGGCGAATACCGCGCGTATCGGTCTCGACCTATCGCCGCCACGGCAGCCAGGGCTTCGTTGACCGGGGCTATTCGGTGGACTTGTTCATTCCCGGTCGCGACGGCCGGGGCTTCTACCGGGCGGACGACGCTCTAGCCCTGCTTCGCGCTGTAGACGTCGCCGCCAAGGCAGCGGGTGCGAACTGGCGGGCGATCTACAATGACTTTGGCGTCGCTGATACGATCAACCGGGAGTTTGGTCGGCGGCATGTCATTTTTGTCGGCAGCCCTTCAAGGAGCAAAGGGCGGGTCACCAACCTTAACTGGCATGGGCCGAATCCGCTGATCCTTCATGTCCACATCGACCTTGCGGTTGCGGCCGGGATCGATTCAGAGTGGGAAAACGACACCGAATTCGAGAGCGCCGGCGAAGGACTGATCGAACCGAGCTGGCACGCGCACGAAAGCATGAGTGGCGCTTTCGAGAGCACCTTGCTCCCGGCCTTCCGGACGATGATCGACAACGAGGCCGACGGCAATTCGGCTGTAAGCGATCGCCTCAAGGGAACTGCCGAGTTCCTTCTTGGCGCGCCATTGCGCCCAGGCAGTGCCGGACTGGCAGTGGCAACACTTCAACGCGCGCTGGTGAAGCTTGGCCACGACTTGGCCATAGACGGTGCCTTCGGGCCAAATACAGATCGAGCGGTGCGCAGTTTCCAGGAGCGCGCGAGGTTGACGGTGGATGGTATCGTCGGATCTGCGACCAAGGCGGCACTGGCAAAAGCCTTGGGAGAAAGCCCGCAATCACTTCCGCTTCCTCCGTCGCCCACACCGGGGCCGGTGCCGCCCAATGTGGGGACTTACAAGCTGTCGCCCCAGCAGTTCGTCACCATGTTTGCGCCTGCCGCCCGTGCGTCGGAGGCTATTCACCGCGTGCCTTCGCTCGTGACGCTGGGTCAGGCAGCGCTGGAATCGGGATGGGCCGAGCGGGCACCTCGTTATAATTTCTTCGGTATCAAGGCTCATGCATCGGATCCGGAGGAAACCCGTCAATTGCTCCGCACCGTGGAATATCTTCCCCACCGTAACGCGGTGTTTCCAGAAGTGATTTCCATCACCGAGCTTCCGAACGGCCAGTTCAAATACGTCGTGCGCGATTGGTTCCGGGCATATTCGAATGCCGAAGCCTCGTTCGATGACCACGGCCGCCTCCTCTCAACGGCGAAGCGCTATGCCGGCGCTTTCGAACATCTCAACGATCCGTTCGCATTTGTTGCCGAGGTGGCCCGGGCTGGCTACGCGACCAGCCCGAGCTACACTTCGACGGTCCATGCCGTCATGCGGATGATAGAGAAAATCGGAATTTCCTGATTTTGTACAAGATGCCAGCAATGCCTCCGACGTGATCAGACGCTCTCCGGAGTTGTGGCAGTTCGCGCTCTAATGCCAGCAACGCTTTGAATGGTTTTATCCAGTCCAAACCCATTGTCGCGACGCAGGCTGCCGTGGTCCCGGGCGTTTCAGTGTCATGGACGCGCACACTGTGCTCGGTAACGGCAACCCTCGCTTGCCATGCGGACGACGAAGCGGGTACCGAGCGCCGTAACCGTGCCGTCTCCCACGGCGACGACGAAAGGTTTGCCGGCGGCCGGGGCCACAGTGAAAGCAGCTTCTCCCCGCAGCAGACGGACCTGCCGCCCAGCGTCATAGTCGATGGCGATGGCGCTGTCGGTATTGAGAAATGCCTGGACCCGTCCGGCAGGGTGACATTGCGCTGCACGCCCACTCCGGTGACGGCATCTGCGCGCAGGCGCGTGAAGATCGCGCCGGATTGCGCAAACACGGCGATCAAAAGGCAGGCCGCCAACGCAGTCCGCCCCAGAGACTTTCGCCCCCGCCGATGGTGCGTGGAAGCCGGCTTTTGTTTCCCTTCGCGGATGCCGCCTGTTGTACTCGGGCGCATCTTCGGCAGCGGCGCCGGATCATCCGCCGCAGGCGCCGGCGGCATGGTTGAGCAATCAATCACCGTCCAGATGCGTTCCATGTCGGCGTAGGCCTGCGCGTGCCGGGAATCCTGGTTCAGCCAGACGGAAAGGTCTCCCTCATCCTTCCCGGTCATCGCCCCGGCCGAGCGCTCTCCAAACAGGCGTGCGGCTTCTTCCCGAATGGCGGGAGTGATGATCGATTCCGCCGGAGGCGTGGGATCCATCGGCGATGTCACTTTTCTGCCCCCCGGTCTGCATTGTGCCCATTGTCTGACGGATTGTCCTTGCGATCCGAAACCGGGGGTATCCAGTTTTCGTCGTCCATCCGCGCATGGCAGTGCGCCATCGCCTGCGCGACGTAACGCCCGACCATCTGCCGACTGATGCCGAGTTTTTCGGCCACGTCTCCCATCGGGATACCTTCGACCCTGTGCATCCGAACGATCTCCTGGCAGCGATGCGATAGCTCGGACAAGGCGGCAGTAAGGCGGGCGAGGGCTTCTCGATCCAGCAGGACGGTCTCGGCCGAAGGCGCAGGGGGGGCGCTTGCGCCAGAACGTCTTCGTCCGAGGAAAAGCGGCTTGCCCGGCTTTTGGCCGACCGGAAGGCGTCTACCGCTACATTGTGCGCCATGCGGTAGAGAAACGCGCACTTGTTGGCGATCGGGGGGTGATCGTCGACCGCCCGGATCTTCAGATAAAGCGCTTGGGCAACATCTTCCGCCTCGTCACTGCCGACCAGGGATCGCAGATATCTCAGCAGTGCCGAGCGCTCCGCGACCAGCAGGCGAAACAGGGAAACGGAATTGGAGCGCACTCGCGACGCCTAATGCTAATGGCAATCATACGCAATAATAGATATTACTACCCGCGACCGCGAAGCGCCCTCTTCGTTTCACCGAACCCTTCGAAATGATCCCTCTCTGCCGCCCCATGCGGCGGTCATGAGTCCGCCAATGAGGGAGACGTGTTCAAGCACGATGTAGAACTCCTGCGTCCGCAGCGGGTCGTCCATCGTCCAGAACGGGCGCGCGATCGGGATTGTCAGAGCCAGGAAAACGCCCAGTATGCCGGCGCCAAGCCAGGTCCAGCGGTCGCTCAGGACAAGCAGGGACCCTCCCAGTTGCACGGCGGTCACGGCGAAGGCGAATGCTTCAGCGGGCATGAGGCCCACTGCGCGCATTTCCGCCACCTTTGCCGGGAAGTCGAACAGTCCGGCAAGGCCGGCACTCCAGAACACGAACGTCAGGACAAGCCGCGCGAAAAGGCCGAACCAGCGTTTCTGCACCAGCGCAATGATTGCATGAGGCATACGAATTTCTTTCAGTAGGTGGGCAGCGTGCCCCGGCAGTGATGCGTGGGGGCGCGCTTACGACGCGGGTTGTGCGGGTTCGGAGCCTTGCCGCCATCCGCCGCCCAAAACCTTGAACAGATCCACACGGTCGGAAGACACTTGGGTAAGGGCTGCCACATGGGCGGATCGGACGTCGAGAAGGGCGGTCTGCGTCACGAGCATGTCGAGCAGCGATATCGAACCTGCGCGGTAGCGTTGATCGGCAAGGATCCAGGCCCTTTCGGCGCTGGTTTCCGCGTCGGCCAGCGCTTCCAGGCGGCGCTGGCCCTGGGCAACGCGCGTGAGGGCCTGCTCTACTTCCTTGAGCGCGGTGAGCACTCGGCCGTCGAACGTGGCGAGAGCGACATCGCCCTGCGCTTTCGCTTGTCGCACGCGCGTGCGGGCGACCGCGATGTTCGGGAAGCTCCAGGTGACGAGCGGGCCGAGCGAAAACGACAGGGAATCGCTGCCCTTCACCGTCTCGCTACGCAGGAAGCCGCCAAAACCGCCGAGACTGATTTTCGGATAGAGGTCCGCCGTCGCCACGCCGATGCGGGCCGTGTCGGCGGCGAGCCGGCGTTCCGCCTCGCGCAAGTCTGGACGTCGCCGCAGAAGTGCGGCGCCGTCTCCGATCGGCAGCGCCTGGAGCGGGGATGGCGGGCGGGAGCAGGCTTGCGCTGACTGCGGGATGGAATCGGGTGTGGACCCCAGCAATGCCGCCAGTTCGAACAGGGCCACTTGCCGCGCGGCTTCGCGTTCCGGGATAGCTGCGCGGGCAGTGGCCGCCGCGCTGGCGGCGCGTTCGACATCGAAACGCGCCGCCGATCCGGCTTTCTCCTGCGCGGTGACGAGAGCGAGGTTGCGGGCCGCGACGGAGGCGGAATCGCGCGCTACGTCCACTGCATAAGCATTGGCGCAGGCATCGAGGTAGGCGCGGGTCGTTTCGGCGGCCACCAGCACGCGAACGCCGTCGCGTGCCGCCTCGACCGCTTCCGCATCGGCGCGCGCGGCTTCGATGGAGCGGCTGACGCGGCCGAACAAGTCGGCCTCCCAGCTTATCGATGCCGAGGCATTGCCCGACCATTGGGCGTCGGCGAACTGGGCGGAGCCACCCTGACTGCCGCCGACCTGGACGGAGTTCCCATAGCCGCCGCCCGCTGAGAGCGAAGTGGAGGGCAGGCGCCCGGCGCGCGCTTCGGAGAGTACCGCGCGCGCTTTCGCCAGGTTCGCAGAGGCCACGCGAAGGTCGGTGTTCGCGGCGAAAGCGCGGGCGACGAGGTCGTCCAGCGCGGGGTCGTTGTAGAGATGCCACCAATCATTCGGTAGCGGCGATGCCGGGTCTATGCCCTGGGCACGGGTGACGAATGCCTGTTCTGCCGAGGCGGAGGAAGCGGGCCGATGATAGTCCGGCCCTGCGGCGCAGGCGGCGGTGAAGAGGGCGCCAAGGGCGCTGGCGATCTGTCGCTTACGCATGGGCCGGTTCTCCGTCTGAAGGCGCGTGGTGCGATGTGGCCTGCGCCTTGGCGCGATGGTCGCCGGCGAGGAGGGTGTAGATTGTCGGCAGCACGAAGAGGGTGAACAGGGTGCCGATCAGCATGCCCATGACCACCACGATGCCGATGGCGAAGCGACTGGCCGCGCCTGCACCACCCGCGAAGAGCAGGGGTACGAGCCCGGCGACCATCGCCGCCGTGGTCATCAAGATCGGCCGCATGCGCACGGCGGCGGCGTGGGCGATCGCCTCTGCCCGGTTCCACCCATGGGTGTGCTGCATCTCGTTGGCGAAGGAAACCATCAGGATACCGTGCTTGGAAATCAGCCCGATCAGAGTGACGAGGCCAATCTGCGTGTAGATGTTGAGCGTCGTGAACCCGAGATAGAGCGGCACCAGCGCGCCGGAGACCGCGAGCGGTACGGTGACGAGGATCACCAGCGGATCGCGGAAGCTTTCGAACTGGGCAGCCAGCACCAGGAAGATCACGACGAGGGCGAAGGCGAAGGAGACCGTGAGCTGGTTGCCCTCGTGCACGTATTGGCGGCTGTTCGAGAGCCAATCGACCGTGGTGCCCGGTGGCAGCGGCTGTGCTTTCAGGAAGTCCACCGCCTGCCCCATCGTCACCCCCGGCATGAGCACGGCGGAGATCGTTGCGGAGTTCATCTGGTTGAACTGGGGCAGCTTGTTGGGCTGCGGATTGATGGTGATGCTGGCGACGGTGGAAAGCGGCACGAGGCTGCCCGATCCGGTCTTCACGTAAAAGGCGCCGAGGTTGTCGGGCGTCAGGCGCCGATCCTGCGGGACCTGGGTGATCACGTCGTAGGAGCGGTCGTGCCAGTTGAAGCGGTTCACATAGTTCTCGCCCACCATGAGCGCGAGGGTGTCTGCGATCTCGGCCATGCTCACGCCCAGTTCGCCTGCTTTGGCGCGGTCGATGGACACGTGGGCCTCCTGGCTGTCGAAGGCGAGATCGGCATCGACGAAGGCGAAGAGCTTGCTGCCCCAGGCGGCGCCCTTGATGGCCTCCAGCGTGCGGTAGATTTCGGGAAAATCGTCCGCCGAGCGGATGACCATCTGCACCGGCAATCCCCCGCTGCCGGCCGGGAGCGGACTGTCCTGGAAGGCTGTGGCATAGACGCCCGTCACGGCGGAAGTCGATCCGGCGATCTCTGCCTGGATCTGGTCGGCATTGCGGGTACGGTCTGCCCATTCCTTCATGATGATGCCGCCGAAGCCGATATTGGCGCCGCCAGTGCCACCGACGTCGAACCAGCTGTCGGCATATTCGGGCACTTTGTGGAACAGCGCTTCGACTTGCGCACTGTACCGCGCGGTATAGTCGACATTGGCATATTGCGGTGCCTTGGTCTGGACGAAGACGTAGCCCATGTCCTCCTGCGGCGCGAGTTCGCGCTTGGCACCCAGGAAGAAGACCACGCTGGCGCCCAGGATCAGCACTCCGGCCATCAGCACCGCGCCCCTCGTGGTCAAGGTGCGGCCAAGCAAGCGTACATAACGCCCGGTCAACCCGTGCATCACGCGTTCCAGGGCCTTTTCCAGACGGCCTTCGCCCATCCGGGCATGGAGCAGCCGGCTGCTCATCATCGGCGAGAGCGTCAAGGCGATCACGCCCGAGACGATGACCGAACCCGCCAGGGTAAAGGCGAATTCGCGGAACAGCGCACCGGTCAGGCCCCCCATCAGGCCGATCGGGGCGTAGACGGCGGCCAGCGTGATGGTCATGGCGATGACCGGGCCGACGATCTCCCGCGCGCCGAGCAAGGCCGCCTCGATGGGGCTGGCCCCTTCCTCGATATGGCGATGGATGTTTTCGACCACGACGATGGCGTCATCCACGACCAGGCCGATGGCGAGGACCATGGCCAGCAGCGTCAGCAGATTGAGCGAGAACCCGAAGGCCAGCATCAGTCCCGCGGTGCCCAGCAGGGACAGCGGAATGGTGACGACGGGAATGATCACCGCGCGGAAGGTGCCCAGGAACAGGAAGATCACGACGATGACGATGGCCACCGCTTCGATGAGGGTGTGCGCCACTTCGTCGATCGAGGCTTCCACGAAGTGGGCGGTGTCGAACTGGTTGCGCACTTCCAGCCCCGGCGGGGCGACGCGTTGCATCTGCGGGAGCAGGGCCTTGACCCCTGAAACGATGTCCAGCGGGTTGCCATCCGGCGTCGGGGCGATCGCGACGGTGACGGACTTGTGCCCGGCGGAAAGCGCCCGCGCATCATAGTTCTGGGCGCCCAGCTCCACGGTGGCGATGTCGCCCAGGCGCACGAGGCCCCCGGCATCGCCGCCCTTGATGACCATTTGCCGGAAGGATTCGACATCGCGCAGGTCGGTTCCGGCGGTGATGTTGATGGCAGTGCTGGCGCCCTTGAGCTGGCCGGGGGCGGCCTGCACATTGTTGGCGCGCAGAGCCGCCGCGATGTCGCTTGCGGTAAGACCGCGCCCGCTGAGCTTGGCGGGATCGACCCAGATGCGCATTGCCGGTGGGGCGCCGCCGCTGATCTCTGCCGAGGCAACGCCCGGCACGGAGGTAATCAGCGGCCGCGCCACGCGGTTCACGAAGTCCGCGATTTGCGAGGCAGAGAGCCGGTCGCTGTGAACGCGATATATTGGATGGCGGAAGCGCCATCGGTGATCTTGGCGATCGCGGGATCGGTCACGCCTTCGGGCAGCCGGTATTTCACCTGCTGCACTTTGGCCAGAACCTCGGTCATCGCGCGATCGGCATCGGCGTTGAGCACCAGCTTGGCGGCAATGTGATCTGGCCCTGCGTCGACGTGGAGGTAAGGTATTCGATGCCGCTGGCAGTGGCGATGGACTGGGCGATCGGCGTCGTCACGAACCCCTGCATGACGTCCTGCGTGGCGCCGGGAAGGGAAGTGTCGATGGTGATCGTCGCGCTTTCCATGCGCGGGTATTGGCGGATCTGGAGGGCGAAGACGGCGCTTAGGCCGACAAGCAGGATCAGCAGGCTGACGACGATCGCCAGGATCGGACGGCGTATGAAGATGTCGGTGAAGCCCATGTCAGCGCCCCTCCTGCGAAACGAGCGTCGCGATTGTGACCTGCGCGCCGGGCTGCACGCGAAGCTGGCCATCTGCGACGATCACGTCGCCGGGGCGAATGCCGTCCGTCACCACCACGGCATCGCCGACGCGTGCGCCGGTGCGGACCGGCACGACCTCGGCCGTGCCGCGCTTGCGGGCATCCTTGCCGCGCACCACGATCACGCTGTCGCCTTGCGCCGAAGTCTGGATCGCGGTCGCCGGCAGCACCAGTGCGTTGGCACGGGGTGGCAGCGCCAGCGCGGCGTTCACGTACATTCCGGGACGCAGGGCGCGGTCCGGATTGGCGAGCAGGGCCTGCACCGTGACGTTGCGGGTGTCCTTGCCGATCTGCGGTTCCACCGCGTTGACCCTGGCGGTGAAAGAGCGCCCGGGAAAGGCATCGCTGGAGACGGCTACGCTGGAACCCGGCACAAGGCGCGCCAATTGCTGTTGTGGCACCGTGAATTCGACATAGAGCTGGTCGAGCGCTGTCAGAGTAACGATCGGATCGCCGGGGTTGAGATACTGTCCCAGGTTGACGCGGCGAATGCCCAGTTGGCCTGCAAACGGCGCGCGGACTTGCTTCTGCACCAGCCGCGCATCGATCTGCCGGACGGCGGCAAGTCCCTGGTCGAATTCGGCGCGGCGCTGTTCGAGTAACTCGCGCGGTTCCGCGCCGGTGGGCGCAAGCTGTTTGGACCGCGCCAACTGAAGCTGGGAGAACCGCGCCTTGGCCGTCGCGGCCTGGCGGTCGGCCTGTTCTGGACCGTCGAACAATTGCACGAGCAGGTCTCCTGCGGAAACCCGGCGCCCTGCCTCGAACCGGATCGCGGAAACGCGGCCCGCCACCTCGGGCGAGAGCGTCACTTCGCGCACGGCCGTCAGGGTGCCGACTGCATCGATCGCCTGCGGCACATCGCGCGGCGTGGCGACGACGGCGGCGACCGGCACGGCTTGCTGCGGCCATTCCTGGCCTCCGCCGTTTCGCTCGGCGCGCCAGAGGAAAAGAGCGCCGAGCAGAGCCCCCAGTGCCACTGTGGTGACGGCGATCGTGCGCAGCTGGGCCGGGCGCGACCTGGCTTTGGTTTCTCCCTCCATCACCATTACCGCGCGATGCCGGTGCCAGGCGGGAAACGGACCCAATGCGAAGGCGAACTGCTGAAGTGCGGATCGAGCCGATCATCCGGCGACGGGGTTGCTGCATGCTTTCCCGGCGTCGGCCGGATCGCAGGATTCAAAGGCTCGTAGAACAGGATCATGTCGGCTCCTCGGATGGATCTTCCATCATTGGGGAGCTTGCGGTGAAGCAAGCCGACTGGTCTCTTACGACCTCAACCATAGTTCAGGTCAAGATCGAATTTTCCGATCGATAAAATAAGGGATTGCGATTTTTCTTGGGTTGCTTCGCTGGGCGGGCGGGTTAGAAATCCTGAACGTTTGTTGAGGTAAAGATGACTCTTGAAGGCAGTCAGGCGCTTACCGTGGGCGAAGTGGCGCAGCGCAGCGGCGTCCCGGTTTCCACGATCCATTTCTACGAGAGAAAGGGCCTTATCGAGGGGTGGCGTACCGAGGGAAACCAGCGGCGTTACGAACGGCGCATCCTGCGGCGCGTGGCGATCATCCGCATTGCCCAGCGTGCGGGGCTGCCGCTCTCGCTGATCAAGGAACACCTCGACCGCTTCGCCAAGACACCCATTACTTCGGCGCAATGGGGCACGCTGACCGCGGATTGGCGGGCCATGCTGGATGAGCGGATCACCGGTCTCATCCAACTGCGCAATCAACTTGACAGTTGTATCGGCTGCGGTTGCCTCTCACTGGTGGACTGCCCGCTTCGAAATCCTGGCGACAGTCTCGGCTTCCAAGGCCCGGGGGCGAGGTTGCTGAGCGGGGCGGATCGATGATCGGCCGCAAAGCGATCGGTTAGGTACGGGCTGGCCGATTTTGGCCGAAAATCATTACATTTTGGCTTTATAGCGTTACCGCTCATTTTTGCGAATGGTTATCGAAACCGCATCGCAGATTTCGGGGAGCACCGGCTATGGAGACGCAGAAGGTTATCTTGTCGGTGGCGGCATCGGCGGACTTTGCCTTGCGCAAGCCCTGAAGCGGACTGGCGTGCCCTTTGTGCTATTCGAACAGGATGCAACACTTGGCGCGCGCGATCGGGGGCATCGCCTGAGGATCGACGCGGCAGGGCAGGATGCGCTGGCGCGCTGCGTGCCGGTCGATCTGCTGTATCTTGTGCACAGAACCGCCAGCCTTGCCGAACCCGGCCCCTGGTTTGTCGATTCTCGATTGCGGCCAGTTCAATGGCCGATTTCCGGCGGTTGGACTACGCGTGGGAATGCGGTTGCGGATATCTGCGTGCATGGGCAGACCATGCGTGAAATCCTCGCGTCCGGGCTGGAGGAGCACATCCGCTTCGACCACGCGCTGATCGAATATGAGGAGAGTGCCGAAGGCGTAACCGCGCGGTTCGCAAATGGGCATGGAGAGCGCGGTACGCTGCTGGTCGGCGCGGATGGCATTGGATCGGCCGTGCGCCGCCAGCTACTTCCCGGCGTCGTCCCTGAGGATACCGGTCTGGCCTGCATCAACGGGCGCACTACGGCCACGATTGCCAATTGCCGCGCGATCGGTCCGGAAATCTGCGCCGGCAGTGCCGCCGTCGTCGCCGATGGTTTCCTGGGGGTCATCGATCTGATGTTCTTCCGCGATCCGATGCCCAGGCTGGCGGCCCAAATCGTGCCGGACTGCCGGATCACGGACGTGCCGGAATACTTCCATTGGGCCCTTACGGGAACGCGTGCGTGTCTGGGAGTGGAGACCCTGCCGGGAACGCCGCGCGAGCTGGACGGGATCGTTCGCCAACTGGTTCGGGATTGGGATCCGGCCCTGCAGGCCGTGTTCCTGCGGGGCGATCCCGCCGAATGGGCCGTCCATCCCGTCTGCAGTCTGTGGCCCGATCGAGCATGGCAATCGCAGCGGGTGACGCTGCTGGGCGATGCGATCCATGCCATGAGCCCGGCGAACGGCTCGGGGATGGTCACGGCGCTGTGCGATGCTGCGGATCTGTCCGGGTGTCTGGCAAGAGCGGGCAGGGGCGAAGGCCGCGTCGCGATGCTGGAGGCCTATGCCGTCACGATGCGGGAGCGGGCAATCGACGCTGTACGCGCTGTTTCTGCGGACGGCAGCCGTCTTGCCGCGGCAGCTTGAATCCACCGCCAGCTTCGAAGGAGCATCACCATGGTCATCCACGATCTCTGCCGTTGGCCGCTTGTAATTTCAACGATGAGCGGCGCCGTCACCAATCAGGAATACCTCGATTTTCTGGCCGCCTGGGGGACATGGCTGGATCGCGGAGAGCGCTTTGCTTCCTTGCGCCGCTTTACCGATGCCGCCTCACTGGTTCATCCGCAGGGGAGCGCGAAGGAGGCGAAGAAATGGTTGCAGGACAATGGCGCCCGCATCCGATCGCAAGTGGTGGGCCTCGTCACCGTGGTCCCTCCCGAATGCCTGGAGGCCGCCAGCCTCATGGATGCGGAAAAGTTGTTTGGAGTGCCGGCGCTGACGTGCAGTGATCTCGATCAGGGGCTGGACTGGATTGCTACCCGTTTCGAACAGATCGGGTTATCTCCGGTCCCATGACCGACATCGTCAAGCAATTGCCGGAACTGGCCGATCGGATCGAAGGGCCGCCCGTCATTGCCTTCTGGGGCAGCGAACGCCCCGGAGACGGCAGCGCGATCCAGTTGCGCGAATTCGGTTGGCACGGACATGCACGCGGGCAGCTTTTCAGCGTGGAGTCCGGGCTGGTCCGCATCAGAACGCATGACGGATCATGGCTGCTTCCGCCCCGCCGCATCGGTTGGGTTCCTGCTGGCGAACTGCATGAGGTGAGTATCAGTGGTTCGCTCAGCGGTTGGGGGGCGATGATCTCTCCCGCCGCAAGCAGTGGATTGCCTGAGCGTGTCTGCGTCATGGCAGCCAACGATCTTCTGCGCAGTCTGGTTCACAAGGCGATGGGGTTTGCCGAGGCAGAGGTACTCTCGCCCGAGCAGGAGCGCCTGACCGCAGTGCTGCTGGACGAAATTCGCGCAGCGCCGCTGGAGCCGCTGCATTTGCCCATGCCCAGTGATGCTCGGCTGCTGCGGCTGACGATGCACCTTCTGGCTCAACCTGGAGAAGAAAGGCCCTTCGCGCAGCTCGTATCCGAACTGGGAATGTCCGAACGCACGGCGCGTCGGTGCTTTCAGGCCGAGACCGGGATGACTTTCCAGCAATGGCGGCAGCAGGCGCGCCTGTCCCTGGCATTCGAATTGCTGGCACAAGGGCAGCAGGTAGGCGCCGTATCCGACGCCCTTGGCTATGCCACGCCGAGCAATTTCATCGCCATGTTCCGCCGGGCGTTCGGCTGCTCTCCGACACGCTACTTTGGCATGATCGGCTGACCAAGTGATCGATGCCAAATATGGTATGGACCTTAGTGCGACGTGGGACCGAAGTCGCTGCCGATCTGGTGGAGTTATCGATCATCGATAAGTGGACGATTATTCCGAACTTACGTGTCATTTCCCGAAAAACTGTGCCAATTTCAGATCGACCCGCACGCCAAGGACTACAGCATCCGGAATGTCGGTCTTGCGACTGGTTGCGTAGATCGGGTCCGGGTTGATGGCATATTGCACGTTCGGCATGATCCTCAAGCCGGGCAGGGCCGCAATGGCGTAATTCAGCTCGGCGATGATCTCGTTGGCGCTGGGCGATCCAAGCCCGCCGGCCTTCGCACGCAAATCGCGCAAGTAGGCGATCTGCTGGTCGCTGAAGTGCGTGTTGGAGACGATAAAGCCGATCGTATCGCTGTCGCGGCCCTTGAACGTGCCGGTCTTGACCAGGCCGGCCGAAGCGAACCAGTCGAGCTGCTGGACATTGCCCGTGTTCACGAAGAGGCGGCCGAACACGGCGAGGTTGCGTTTGCTCTTGCCCGGAGCGCGAGCAACAGTCTGGTCGACCATGGCGTAGAGACCAAGGCGGTTGCCGCTCAACCTGGTGCGGGCGAGGCCGGTTAGCGCGGCCGAGTTGCTGTTGGCGTCGTAGTATGGGCTCTGTCCCCCGTCCGTGTTGAGGTAAAAGCCGAGCTTGTAGCGCCCCGGAAGCCGCGTCTTGGCAGGATCGCTTTCATAACCGATTTCGCCGGCCACCAGCGCACCCGTACCTTTGCCCAGCGAGAGATCAAGGCCGCCCTTGCCCTTGGCATTCAGCGCGTTGTCGTAGTCGAAGACACCGAGTTGAACGTAAGGTCCGTTGCGGAAGGAATATTTTGCCTTTGCCGCCCAGGACGAGTTGGGAAAGGCGGTAATGCCAATGTCGCTGATGCCGCCGTAGGCCGTCAGACAGGAGGTATTGCTCATGAAAACGCAGTTGAGCGGGGAATTGTTGAAGTAGCTGTTCACGGCAGCGCGACCTGCCATCACGTTCAAGCGGCCGAAGTCGTGCTCGATGTTGAACTGGGTCAGCCGCGGACCGGAGACGGGGCGCCAGGTCTGCTGGAAGCTGATCGAGTTTCCGATATATTCGCGGCCGAGGCTGTCGCCGCTGAACCAGGCGCCTTGAATGTGCAGTCTGGTGTCGGACCAGCCCAGCACCTTCTCGAGATCTACATTGGCTGCCCCGCTCACCCAGTGGGATTCGGCAAATCCCTTATCGTTGCCGCCGATCGGATTGCCGGCGATGTTTCCCACGAAGTCCAGCGACAGGTCTACGCCGTCCTTCTTGAGGTCACGCAGCGTCTCGCCGATGGGGTTGTCGTGCTGGAAACGTGCGAAACCGGTGAGAGCTTTTGCCGGATAGGAATTGTCAGGCTGGGCCGGTGCCGACGGCGCTGCGTCTTCCGCCGGGGCAGTGGGAGCCTCGTCCTGCGCATGGGCCGCAGCGGGGAGAATTTGCGCTGCCATGAGCATGGCGAGAACGCGGGTAACGGACATAAGGCTCTCCTCTCCGGCCGCGTCGCTGCGCGGCCGGTTATTCGTCTTTGGTGTTCTTCGGGTGGGAAGGGCGGTTAGGCGGCGATGCCCAACCGGCGCCGGGCGGCGTTGGTCCCCACGGCGGTGGCCAGAGTGTGCTCGTCGAGCTTGCCTTCCCACTTCGCAATGAAGATCGTGGCGATCGTATTGCCCACCAGGTTCACGAAGGTCAGTCCCTCCGCAAGGATGCGGTGGATGCCGAGGATCAGCGCGATCGAGGCGACCGGGATCGTCCCTGTGGTGTTCAAAGTGGCGGCAAGTACGACGAATGCCGCCCCCGCGACACCCGCAGCACCCTTCGAGGTCAGCAGCAAGACCGCGATCAGCCCAAGCTCATGCCAGAAGGTAAGATGCGTGTTGGTAGCCTGAGCGAGGAACACGGCGACGGTGGTGAGATAGAGGCAGGTTCCGTCGAGGTTGAAGGAATAACCGGCCGGCACCACGAAGCCGACCACGCTTTCCTCGCAGCCAAGCGCCCTCAGCTTCTCGATCAGGCGCGGCAGAACCGTTTCGGTGGACGTGGTGGCCGCGACGATCACGATTTCGTCCCAGATGTAGCCGAGCAGGCGCATAAGGCTGACGCCGCACCACCAGGCGATAGTGCCCATCACGATACCGGTGAAAGCGGCGCAGACCACGAAGAACTCCAGGATCAGTTCTCCGAGCGACAGCAGCGATGCCGTACCGAACTGTCCGACCGTAAAGGCGATCGCTCCGAAGGCACCGAGGGGCGCGAAGTACATGACATAGCCAATGATGCGGAACAGGCCTTGCGAGGCACTGTCGATCACCGTCATCATCGGCTTCGAGCGTTCGCCTCCGGCTGCCATGGCAAGGCCGAACAGCACTGCAATCAGCAGGACCTGCAGGACGTGGCCTTCCGTAAGGGCACCTGCGAAGGAGTCCGGGATGATCGCCATCAGGTAACCGGAAATCGACTGATCATGCGCGCTGGCGACATAACCCTGGATCGAGGCGGTGTCGATCGAAGCGGCATCCACGTTCATGCCAGCGCCCGGCTGCCAAAGGTCAACTCCGATGAGGCCGATGATCAGCGCGAGGATCGTCACGACCTCGAAGTAGATGATTGATTTCAGAGCGACGCGGCCGACGCTCTTCATGTCGTTCATGCTGCCGATGCCGTGCACCACGGTCACGAAGACGATCGGCCCGATCATCATCTTGATCAGTTTGATGAACGCATCGCCGAGTGGCTTCATGGCGACGGCCACGTCCGGCACGAAGTGACCCAGCAGGATCCCGATAACGGTGCCGGCGAGAACCTGGAACCACAGTTGACCGAATATGCCGAAACGCCCGGCAGGCTTCTTCTCTTCCAAAGTTTTCATCATCCAGCTTTTATCTTTGTCGTTTGGCGACCCACTGGCTTGAGGCTCGGCCATTCGCGAAGAATGGCGTTCGCAGGAAGCGTCTGAACACCCGTTTGGAGTGGCTGGAGCGAGAATCGAATGATCGTTGGGATCAATCCCAGCGGAGATCTTTCGCCCTTTATCCACTTCTAACCATAAGGTTAGGCATTCATTCGTTCACGTCCTCAACCCTTGTGTTGCGCCATGTACACGGGATATTGCGCTTCCCGGCAACGTCGATTTTCGAACGTAGTATAAGAAAAGCTGAGGTTCTGATGACTGACCCGATGCGCCTGAACCTTCGCCATTTGGAAACGGTGGCTGCCGCGGCCCGGCTCGGCACGATCAGCGCCGCGTCCAAGGCACTTCACGTTTCGCAGCCTGCGGCCACGCAAGCGATCGTGAATATCGAGAAGCAGCTTGGCCACCGTTTGCTCGATCGTCAGCCATCCGGCATCGAGCCAACGGAGGCGGGACAACTGTTGATCGTGCGCATCGAGCGCGCATTGTCCCTGCTTGAACGCGGAGGCCTCCGCTTGCGGCGCAGCGCCCGGCTGGCGGCCATCCCCAATATCGAGAGGCGCATCACGCTCGGCCAGTTGCAGACGCTGATGGCTGTTGACGAGGCGGGGAGCTTCGCCTTGGCCGCAAGCCGTTCCCGGCATTCTCAGGCTGCGCTGCATCGATCGGCGCGTGAGCTGGAAGATGTCGTTGGCGTATCGCTTCTGACGCGGCAAGGGCGAACGGTGGTTCCAACACCTGCCGCGCGGCGTTTCCTTCGGTTCGTCAGGCTGGTCCGCGCTGAACTCGAGGCCGGAATCGATGAATTGAACGGGCTCAGTTCGCGGGGAGGCGGCCGCATTCGGATCGGGACGATGCCCGTCTCCCGCGCCGTCCTTCTTCCGCAGGCCTTGGCACGTTTCACGGTCGCGAACGTCGATGCGCAAGTGCGCGTTGTCGAAGGGTCTTACCCTGACCTGCTCAACAACCTTCGCCACGGGGAACTCGACGTATTGCTCGGCGCGCTGCGCGATCCACTCCCCATTGCCGACGTCGTTCAAGAGGGAATGTACCTTGATGGCCCCATCATCGTGGGACGAACCAACCATCCGCTCGCACACGAGGAGTTCTCTTTCGCGCGTCTCCAGGACTTTCCATGGATTGTTACAGAGACAGGAACTCCGGGACGCCTGCGCTGGGAACGGATGTTCGCGAGCCACGGGATCGAGCCACCCAAGCTGAGAGTCGAAAGCGGATCGCTGGCGGTTATCCGCGGTCTTCTGCTTGAGGGTGACTGGCTCACGCTCCTTTCGCCCGATCAGATGCTCATAGAAGCCAGGGCAGGTCTGCTGACACGGATCGCAGACGCAGGGACAGCGCTTCGTCGCGAGATCGGCATAACAACCCGCTCCGATTGGCGCCCGACGCGCTTGCAGGCCGCCTTCATTGAGACGTTCCGCCAGGTATGTGGCGACTGGAGCGAGGGCAGGGCCACGAGCCGCCATCCGTTCCGTTACGCCTGAGGGCGCTCGGCATGCCATTACTGCTGGTGCTGCGCGGGCACAGTGCCGAGCTATATGTGCGACGCGGCTTGGCGCTCGTGGCATAGGCGGCGGCCGTGTGGTGGGCGCGCAGTCGCAATGCGTGGGGATTGGCATCGTCATCAGGTTCATCCGCAACTTGGTGAACCGATGGCGGCGATCAACGACTTCGATGAGCTGGCCTGCAACCGCCGTGTCGGCCACGGCCCATACCCTGGCTTTAGGCCTGAAAACCAACACTTGGGTTGCGCGCATATTGTCAACTATTTAGGTGGACATTGCGGGGCGGCTGATTATCGCTGCTCTGCAATGACCGAGGCGACGACGCCAGGTTGTATCGCAAACATGCGCTTCCAGTTTTGGCCTGACAGCCGCCCGGGCAGACTGCCCGGTGGACTTGACGCGCGCATGTTTCGTCCACCGACCTCAAAGTGTTCAAGGGGATGTAATGTCGCTCGCCCGAATTCTGCCGTCGTTCCTTCTGGGAGCATCCACGATTGCGCTGCTTGGTACCGACCCTGCGTCGGCTGAAGAAGCGCCATCGTCGCCTGCCGCAGAGGCTGCCCTGCACGATGATGGCGAAATCCTGGTTACGGCGCGCCGCCGGCAGGAACGTGCGCAGGATGTGCCGATCTCTCTCAGCACTGTCGACGACCGGGCGCTTGTGGCGACCGGTTTTAGCAACCTCACCCAGATTTCGACACTCACGCCCAGCCTTGCCATTCGCGGGACCAATGCAAGAAACACTTACATCAATATTCGTGGGCTCGGTTCGAATTCCACCCAGAACGATGGTCTTGAGATCGGCGTCGGCGTTTATGTCGACGACGTCTATTACGGGCGCGTCGGGTCTTCCCAATTCGACCTCATCGACCTCGACCATGTCGAAGTACTGCGAGGGCCTCAGGGCACTCTGTTTGGCAAGAACACAACGGCGGGTGCGATCAGCATCGCAACGCGCGAGCCAAGTTTCGAACCTGAATTTCGCGGTGAGGTGTCGCTCGGAGAGAACGGCTATCGGCAATTCAGGGCCAGCGGCAGCACCGCGCTTGTGCCCGACAGGCTGGCGCTGCGGTTGACGGCATCGCGCACCCTTGAGAACGGATATTTCGACAACGCCTACAATGGCGGCCGCGTAGGCGACAGCCGGAACACCGCGCTTCGCGGGCAATTGCTGTTCCTGCCTTCGGAACGGGTGAAGATCAGGCTGATCGGGGACTATTCCAGGCAGGCGGCCTCGGGTTTCGGCAGTTCCTGGATCGGGTACTTCACCAAGTACGACAACGGCGCGACCATCAGCAACAACATCATCGATCGCCTGAGCCGGCTCGGTTACGCCCAGCCTGGCGCGTTTGGCGATCCTTACGCGCGCGTTACTGCCCTCAATGCTCCGACGACGTCGCATATGAACAGCGGCGGTGCATCGGGCAAAGTCGATGTCGATCTGGACTGGGCGACGCTGACTTCGATTACCGCCTACCGCCAGTGGAACTGGTATCCGCAGAATGACACGGACGGCACCGCGCTCGATATCAATCCGATCGGCGGGACCGGCAATCGGCAGCGCCAGTTCAGCCAGGAAGTCCGTCTGGCATCGCAAGGAGAGCGTAAGCTCGACTATGTCGTGGGGCTTTACTACTTCCATCAGATCATTCACGCGCTGAGCCAGTATGCGCTGGGATCGGACTATGCGGCCTGGAACAATCCCACCGCGAGGCGGGATCTCGCTAATTATGCCTATGCAGGGTTCGAGGCGGACTCGGCGGCGCAACCGAAGACCGACAGCTATGCCGCTTTCGGGCAAACGACATGGCATGTCTCCGACGCGCTGAGCCTGACGGCGGGCCTGCGCTTCACACACGAGGACAGGCAGGCCAGTTATGACCAGTATGCCGTCGCCGGCAACGACTTGTCCGTGCTGAGCGCGGCGGATCAGGCGACGGCGCAAGCTCTTCGAGACGCCCTCTATCCGGCCACCAGTTATTTCCGGAAGGTCAGCGACAACGCGCTTACCGGCCAGATCAATATCGCCTACAAGATTGCGCCCGACATTCTTGCGTTCGCCAGCTATGCACGCGGCGTGAAGTCCGGCGGGGTCAATGTTGGCCAGCTTCCTGCTGGAGTCTCCGGCATTGTCGATCCGGAAAAGGTAAATGCCTACGAAGTGGGCCTCAAGTCCCAGTTCTGGGATCGCAGGATCACGGCAAATCTTGCAGGCTTCTGGACCGAAGTGCAGGACTATCAGGCCGCCATTGCCGAGCAGATCGGCACGACGACCTCCTACCGGCGTTACATCTCCAACATTCCCGGCGTTCGTTCGCGCGGGGTGGAGGCGGATCTTTCGTTCGCGCCTACCCGACAGCTCAGACTGACGGCTTCCGGCGCCTATACCGATGCAACCTACAAGGAGTACCCCAACGCGCAGGCGGCTGCGGAAAACCGGAATCTCAGCCAGACCCAGGACCTGAGCGGTGTGCAACTGCCGAACATATCGAAGTTCACTTACGCGCTCTCGGCCGACTGGACGCATCCGGTCCGGATCGTCAGCGACGATGAACTCTACTTGCGGGCGGACTTCAATCATCGGTCTTCCTACAAGACCGATGAAACCAATTCGCGCTATTCGAAGATTCCGGGTTACGGGGTGCTTAATGCCCGCCTGGGCGTGCGTCTGGAAGACGGCCGCTGGGACCTTTCCATCTGGGCCCGCAATCTGCTCGACAAGAACTACCTCACTACTCTGACGACCGCAGCAACAGGGCTGATTACCGCCCAGATCGGCAATCCACGTCAGGTCGGCGGAACCTTGCGCGTCAACTTCTAAGAAAGAGGGAGAACGGTCTTGTCGTTCATCAATCGCTTGTTACCGCTCGTGCTGCCCTTCGCGATGCTGCCGGTATCGGTCCAGGCCGCGCCAAACGCGGCACCCGGTCAATGCGAACAGGCTCCCGGCGGCATTGAGGTCGATGCCGGAGAGGGCGTGCACATCCATATCCGCACAATCGGCAAGGGAACACCGATACTGTTCATTCCCTCCCTGGCGCGCGGCGTTGCCGATTTCGACGAGGTGGCCTCGTTGCTGGCCCGGGAGGGGTATATGTCGATTCTTCCCGATCCGCGTGGAACCGGCCGTACCCAGGGGCCTGCACCGGCTAGCCTGTTCGATCTGGCACATGACGCTGAAGTGGCAGCGGCCAGGCTTTGCAATGGACCGGTTCATGTCGTCGGCCATGCATTCGGCAACCGGGTCGCCCGCGCACTGGCGACCTCCAGTCCGGGGACCGTCCGTGATGTCGTGCTGCTGGCTGGCGGCGGCAAGGCGAAGCCTCTTCCGCAAGTGGGCGATTCCATAACCGTTTCTGCGTCCGAAAGCGGCTTTTCGGACGCGGCGCGGCTGAAGGCTCTCCAGACGGCGTTTTTCGCGCCGGGTCATGATCCTAGAGTTTGGCTGACCGGATGGTACGGGCAGGCGCTGGCCTTTCAGGGGGCGGCCATGAAGGGATCGTCGGTCGACCAATGGTGGAGCGGTGGCAGCGCCCCGATTCTGCTTGTGCAGGCCGACGAGGATCCCGTCGCGCCGAGTGGCAATGCCGACCAGTTGAAAGCCGATATCGGCGACCGGTTGCGCACGGTTACCCTTCGCCGGGCAAGCCATGCGATTCTTCCCGAACAGCCGGGGGCGGTTGCCTGGCTACTGGCCCGCTACTTTGCGGGCGAACGGGACGAGACGGTTCTGCAAGAGGGCACCGATGCCCGGGTGGAACGCTGATGGAACGCAGGAACCTATTGCAGGGCCTTGTCGTGGCACCTTTTGCGGCCTTGGCTCCGACAACGGCGTTGGCCCTGCCGCGCCAAACGGCGGAGACCACAATCGCTGACCTCGACGTGTTCGAGGTTCATGTGAACAGGCGTGGAAACTGGGTGCTGGCAAGGCTAAAGACCGCCAATGGTCTGACCGGGATCGGCGATGCGTCGCACGGCGGCGATGATCGGCAGACGGTGGCCTATCTCAAGCAGCTGACCGATTTGCTGCGTGGCCGACAGGTCTTCGATGTGGAATGGTTTCGGCAGGCCGCGAACCAGATCGTGGCTGGATCGGCGGGCAAGGCGCGGTCAGCGGCGAGCGCGTTGGAACAGTGCATGTGGGATCTCATCGGCAAGACGACGGGACAGCCGGTTCACCAGCTCTTCGGAGGCAGACTGCATGACCGCATTCCGCTCTATGCCAATATCAACCGCTCAGCCGATCCCCGCACGCCGGAAGGCTTCGCTGCCATGGCGCAGCGCGCGGTCGATGCGGGTTTCGATGCTGTCAAACTCGCGCCTTTTGATGAGATGCCGAAAATTCCGTCGGATGACGCAGATGTTGCGGCCGGCACTCATCACGGCATCGCCTGTGCCGAAGCGGTACGGCAGGTAATCGGGCCGAACCGCCGCCTGTTGATAGACGTGCATAGCCGCTTCACGCTCGCACAGGGGCTCAAGCTTTTACGGCGTTTCGAACCGCTCAATCTCTTCTGGCTGGAGGAAGTTACGGCAGAAGACGGTTTTGACGATCTCGCCGCCATCAACAAAGCGGCCCCGATGACGACTGCCGGCGGCGAGGCGCTTCATGGCATCGCTGCCTTCTATCGCTACATCCGGTCTGGTGCCGTCGATATCGTCATGCCCGACGTGAAGCTTTGCGGCGGCATGCTGGAGTTGAAGAAGATTGCCGCCATCGCCGAAGCGGCAGGAGTTCCCGTCTCACCGCATGGACCGGCAAGCCCGGTCGGTACGGTGGCGGCGGCGCAAGTGATGGCAACGGTTCCCAACTTCAACATCCTGGAGTTCGCTTATGGCGAAGTCCCATGGCGCGCCGATCTGCTGGATACGCCCGAGGACGTTACCGGAGGCAACTTGGCACTTTCAAAGAAGCCGGGTCTCGGCGTCGAATTGAACATGAAAACGGTTGCGCGATATGCCGCATGACGGCGTTGGCCTTCGATCGTCCCGTAAAAAGAGGTTTGCAATGAACCGCCGCGAGGTTCTGGCATCGATTGCCGCAACGCCTTTTCTGTTTGATGCCGCCTCCGCGCTGGCGAGGGACGGATCGCTCGCAAGCCCGGATATGATCGAGGAAGACCTGCGCCGCTATATCGCGTTTGGTTCGAAGGCGTCGGGCGGTGCCGGCGATAATGCCTCTGGCGAATGGATTGCCGGGGAACTCGCCAGAGCGGGTTACAAAGTCGAGCGCTCGATATTCGAGGCTCCCTTCTTTGAACCCGATGTGGTCGAACTGCGTGCTGGGGGATCGTCGGCACGCCTGATTGCACAAGCCATCGTGAAGCAGACGCCGCGTGAAGGCGTCGAAGGGCGCCTGTTCCGCTTTGACCCGCTCAAGCCCGAACAGATCCCGGGCGGCGCGCTGGTGCTTGTCGACCTGCCACGGCAAGGCTGGTCGACAGCCACTGCGCCGATCATCCGCAAGGCCGTGAAGGCGTGCGAGGATGCGGGTGCCAATGGAGCGATCCTGGTCACCAACGGTCCGACCGGCGAGGCCATCGCACTCAATGCACCGGGCGACGAGCCGCTGTTTTCGCTTCCCACCGCATGCCTGGCTCCCCGCGATGCTGGGCCTTTCTTCGAAGCTGCCGGAAAGAAGGAGACTGCACGGCTCTTCATAGTGGGGCGGGCAGGGAGGCGGGGCGCATTCAATATTGCAGGGCGATGGTCGGCACCCGGCTGGGCGAAGACGGTCATTGTCACCACGCCGCGATCGGGATGGATGACCTGCGCGGCCGAACGGGGGCCGGGCATTGCGATCTGGCTCGATCTCATGCGGTGGCTGCCGACCAGCGGATTGGCGCTCAACGTGATCTTCAGCAGCAATAGCGGGCACGAATACGAGAATTTGGGAGCGTCGCACCAGATTGGACAATTGCTCCCCCAGCCTCGGGATACGGCGCTGTTTCTGCTCTTCGGCGCCAGCGTCGTTACCAAGGCAACCCAGGAATACGAAGGGCGACTGAGCGTCCTTCCTGATGGAACCGCGCCACGCAGTTGCATCGTCACCGCCGGAACAGACAGTCTCGCGCGTTCCGTTCTTGCGGGGTGGGAAGGATGGGCCGATCCCGCTTTTGTGACTGATGGCGGAGCAGGTGAAGCTGGGACTGCTATCCGGGCCGGCTATCCTAATGTCATCGGGTTCATTGGTTCCAATCCCTATCATCATGTGGCTGGTGATACAGGCGGGAATGTCGACAGCGCTCAAATCAAGGCCGTCGCCCTGGCGAGTAGAGAACTGCTAAGGCGAATTTGACAAAGCTTATACCTTCGACCTCCTAACGGACGACTGCCGTTCACTGGCACGATGAATGGTGGTGCGAGGTTAGGCCTGCGCGCTCCTCGATCATTCTCCCAACACATTGGCATGGCCCGCTTTTCCAAGAGAGTCATGGCCCAACATTTGCCCTGAGTCCGCACGCCCGATCGACCTGCGGAAAATCGCTCCACCAGCGATATTGCAAATCTCTCGCAATAAGCTAGTGGGGCGTGGCAGGCATATCTGCGAAGCAACCATCCGAGAAGGCACGCGATTTGAACAGCGTACAGGCCCGCTTGCGCATCTATGCCGAGCATCGGCCTGCGCTCGTAGACTACGCGGCGCCGATCGTGGGATCGCGCGACAATGCCGAGGATGTCGTGCAGGAGGCTTACTTCCGCTTCGTGCCGACGCGGCCGCCGCTTTTGCTCGGGCTGCGCACGCCGGTCGGCTATCTCTATCGCATCGTGCGCAACATCGCTATCGACTGGACCCGGCGTGACGCGGCCGAAAAACGGCGCGATGCGGCCTATGCCCTTACACGCGATCCGCTTCCGCTTGCCCCCTCCGCGGAAGACGAACTGATCTGCAATGACGAGGCGCGGATCGTCCTTGCCGCGCTGGCCGAACTGCCTGAAAAGAAACGCCGCGCCTACGAGATGAGCGTTTTCGGTGAGTTGTCCTCGGCAGCGATTGCCCAGCAGCTTGAGGTTTCGCGCGCCACCGCGCATCGCCTGGTTCAGGAGGCGATGCTTCACGTCATGCGCGCCGTGGAACGGATCGGCATGAAGGACGATGACCATGCGGCCTGAGACAGATATCCTTGGCGCTCGTCATATGGATGAAGCTGGCTGCCGCACTTGGTCGCCCGGCGAGGTAAAGCCTCAGCGATGACTGTATCCGACGATAGAATGGGCTTGCCGGATCAGGTGCTGCTCGATGCATCGGACTGGCATTTGCGTCTCCAGGACGAGCCCGACGATCTGCAACTTCGCAGCGCGTTCGAGGCCTGGCTGGAAAGCGAGGCGTCACATCAGGCAGCATGGGCGCTATTGGAGCGCTCTTTACGTGCCTCGCGGCAGACCGAACCTGTTCACCGCGCCGATTGGCAGGCGCGCCGGGATGAACTGCCGGCGTTGGGTGCTCCGCCGGCACGAAAATCGACACAGTCTCGACGTTCCCATTCTCGCGCGGCAAGGCGCGCGGCGTTGGGGGCGGTCGCGGCCGCGCTCGTTGCCGTGGTCACGGGTCCTCAAATCCTGCTCCAGCTTCGCTCGGATTATGCAAGCGGAACCGGTGAGATCGAGCCTCTTGCGCTGCAGGACGGTTCGAAGGTCATATTGAGCGCCCGCAGCGCGATCACCCAAGACTTCAGCCATGGGGGTCGCAGGATCGGTCTGCTGGAGGGCGAAGCATGGTTCGATGTCGCGCACGATCCGTCGCGCCCATTTACGGTGCAAGCCGAGGACATGACCGTGACGGTCACCGGCACGGCTTTCGACGTGGGGATGACGGACGAGACCTTGAGTGTCAGCGTTGCCCGGGGTTCCGTGCGGGTCGAGCGTGCGGGTAGAAGGCCGGTTGTTGCTGCTCTTAAGCCCGGACAACGCCTGACGGTCGATCGGCAAACGGGCAAGGCAGCAAGCCTTGCCGTCAGTTCCCTAGAAATTGGCGCATGGCGCGGCGGTCGACTGGCCGTACGCAATGCCAGCGTGTCGGAAGTTGTCGAAGTGCTTCAGAGGCATTTTTCGGGGCGGATAATTTTGCGCGGCGATGCGCTAAGGATGGCCCGCGTTACCGGCGTCTACGACCTCGGCGATCCGGTCGGTTCGCTGCAGATCCTGCTTAATTCCAGCGGCGCGAACATGACCCATATCACGCCGTGGCTCATCCTTGTCTCCGCGCCCGATCCCCATCCATAAATTTTTCTCGCAGTGTGAGACAAACCAGACCTGGGCTTCGTCGTGTCCATGAATGGCTATTGCGAAGCACGCGCAACATGCCGTCCTGAACTAACGAACCCGGGGGTTTCATGATTGAAGTTTCGTCCTCGCCGCATACTCGGCGAGCAAGTGCTGTCATCAAGGCTTTGCTGATCGGTGCCAGCGCGGCGGCCATGGTTCCGAGCTTGCCTGCCACTGCCCAGACCACCGCCGCATCGCGGGCCACGCAGTTCAACATTGCGCCGCAGTCGCTTGAATCAGCCATCATGGCATTCGGCCTCCAGTCCGGAATGCGGGTAACGGCAGACCAGGGTGTTCTGGCTGGACGACAGAGCCCCGGGGTTTCGGGCAATCTCGGATCGTTCGAGGCTCTCAGCCGCCTCCTCGCCGGAACGGGCGTCACCTGGCGCCAGATCGATGGACGCTCGGTCGCGCTTGTGCGGGCACCGGAAAGCGCACAGGGCGACGCGATCCAGTTGGGGCCGGTCAAGGTCTCGGGTGCCGGGGAAGGGGGCGATGGCGGGACGATCCTGAGCAGTGATGCCTCCGCAACGGAAGGTACGCGCTCCTACACCACCAGGGCGCCCAGCAGCACGTCCACCGGGTTGAATTTGACCTTGCGCGAAACCCCGCAGTCGATCAGCGTCATCACCCGTGAGCGCATGGACGATCAGCGTCTTATATCGATCACCGACGTCCTCCAACAGACGCCGGGCATCAATCTGACGCGCGATGGTGGCGAGCGCTTCGGCATTTCCGCGCGCGGCGGTGCAGTCAACAGCTTTCAGTACGACGGCGTGCTCACCCAAGTGCAGAACACGACCCGCACCGTGCCGCAGACCGCCTTGGACACTGCGCTTTACGATCGGATCGAGGTGTTGCGCGGCGCCACTGGCCTGATGACGGGCGCCGGTGATCCGGGTGGCCTCGTCAACCTGATCCGCAAGCGGCCTACCCGGGAATTGCAAGGGTATCTCCAGACCAATGTGGGTTCCTGGAATTTCTATCGCGCCGAAGCGGATATCTCCGGACCTCTGATCAAGGGGGGCGCGCTTCGTGCCCGGGCGGTCGCGATGGCGCAGGACAATGACACGTTCATGGATGCCTATAGTCAGAAGAGCAATCTGCTCTACGGCGTGATTGAGGCCGATCTGGGTGCGACCACACTCGTGCGTGCCAGCATCGATTACCAGCGTTATCGTCCCGAAGGTTCGCCGGGCGTCGCTGGCGTATTCAGCAATGGCCAGCAGACCCATTTTTCGCGCTCCACCAGCAGCGGTGCCAATTGGGGCGGCGACGATTTCGACACCTATAACTACGCATTAGCCCTTGAGCAGCGACTGCCGTACGATTGGATGCTGAAGGCCAATGCGAACTTCATGACGGTGGACCGTCACTTCAACACCGCCCGATACCAGCCCAGTTCGGTTGCCGCATCTCTCGACCAGGAGACAGGACAGGCCAATGCCGACGTATCCGAAGGCTTTGCGAGGCAGGATCAGCAAGGCGTGCTAGTGGCGTTATCGGGGCCGCTTCATCTCTTCGGTCAGGAACATGAGCTATACTTCAGCTACAATTATAACCGTTACTTCAATGACTATGCTGCCTCGACATCGACGGACAGCAAGGCGTTTAACTATTATACGTGGAACAACCAGTTCCCGCAGCCTTCGGGGTATGCACCGGCGCTGACGCAATACTTCTATTACAAGCAACAGGGCATCAACGCCTCTGCGCGCCTGAAGCCCTTGGCGAACGTGAATGTCATTCTCGGTGGGCGACTGACCAACTTCGATTACGAGAATTACCTCAGCTATCCCGCAACCGGCACCGGGTTCAGTTATGGTGATACGAAGGCGCGCGGCAAGTTCACACCCTATGCGGGGGTAGTGGTGGATCTGAACCGGCATCATTCGCTCTATGCCAGCTATGCCGACATCTTCCAGCCGCAGAGCAGCCTCGACCGTAACGGCAATATCCTGCCGCCGGTGATCGGCTCGAACTATGAGATTGGCTGGAAGGGCGCGTTCCGGGACGACACTCTCAACGCCAGCGTCGCGCTCTATCAGGTCATTCGCGATAACGTGGGCGAACTGGATGATGGCTATCTTGTGCCCGGAACGACCGATACGCAGGCCTATCGGCCGGTGAAGGGCGCCAAGACGCGCGGCATCGAGGCGGAAATCAACGGCGAAGTGCTGCCCGGCTGGAACCTTTCGGCAAGCTACACCCATGTGGTGACCCGCGATGCCGAAGGCGTGCGTTCGCTCACGCAGATTCCCAAGGATACTGTCAAGTTCTGGACCACTTACCGCTTCGACGTGGCCGAACGGCCGCTTACGCTGGGCGGCGGCGTGAACTGGACCAGCGCAACCTATTATCCGTTCAAGACCTTCCGCATCGCACAAGGTGACTATGCGGTGGCGAACCTGATGGCGCGCTACGAGTTCAACGACAGCCTGTCCGCCTCGGTCAACCTCAACAACCTGTTCGACAAGACCTACTACGTCAGCATGTATACGCTGAGCGTCTACGGACAGCCTCGCAATGTGATGGGAACGGTGCGCTACGGCTTCTGAGAGGACTGTGTCGCGGCAATCAGCCTTGGCGCAAGGAACGGACGGCAGGCTTGTCGTCCGTCCTCTGTCGCTGCGCCAGTCGTTGGCCGTATTTCACACCTGCAGTCTCGGCCGAATTCTGCCTGCTTTGCTGGCGTCGTCTCTCGCCTGTTCGGCAGGCATTCTCATTTTGCGCTCTGGATCCGCTTCATGACCACTTCTCTCGCCATGCGCCGGCTTTCTGTCGCAATCCCCGTGGAAGGCGCGCGCGAGCCTGTCTCACCGCCGCGTGTCCGCTATTCCGATCAGCCTGTATCGCTGCGGACGCGTTTGGCCGGCTTCGGCGGCACGAGCGCGATCTGCCTTGCGATCCTTGCAGGGCTGCTGCTGACGTGGCGTACATATACAGCCCCCCCGCCGCCGGCGAACATTGCCGCTTTCAATGTCGCTCCTCCTGCCGCGCCGCCGGAACCCGTGCGCGAGGTCCCGCCCGGCCCAGAGCAAGTCAAAAGGGAGCAGCAGAAGCCCAGGCCCGAAAAGCTGGAAGTCGAGATGCCGAAGATCGCGATTCCGAACACCAATGCCCTGTCGGTCGCGCCTCCCGCCAAGCCGGTGCCGGTTGATCCAGGCCCGCCGATAAAGGAAACGACCGCGCCTATCAGCAAGCCGGCTCCGCCCGCGCCCCAGGTATCGAGCGGCAAGCCAACCTGGCAGGGTCTCGTCCTTGGAGCGCTGGATAAAGTGAAGCGCTACCCGCGCGACGCTCACTTCGCGCGCCAACAGGGCGTGCCCTATATCCGCTTCACGATGGACCGGCAGGGTAAAGTGCTCTCGGTATCGCTGGAGCGTCCCTCTGGCTTCCGCTCGCTCGACCGGGAAGCGCTGGCGCTGCCGAAGCGCGCACAGCCGCTGCCCAAGCCGCCTGAGGACGTCAAAGGCGACGCGATCGAACTCGTCGTGCCTGTCGAATTCTTCATGCAGTGAGGCCGATGGCTTACAGCAATCGTCTGCTTCGCCGCCGGCCGCGCATCGAGCGCCGCGTGTTGGCGCTTTTACGCGGCGAGACTAATCCGTTGCTGGATGGTCACGACGTCAACGCGTTTGTCCGCCTGCGTCATCTGGCCCGGCGCAAAGGACTGGTCATTCATGAAGCGGAAGTGCCCTACCTCGGAGACGACGAACTGACTCTGCTGTCATGGCTCGCCGCGTCGCAGCGCATTGCTGCAACACATCTGCGACCAGCGGATCGCTGTCTCGCTGCTATCATTACGTGTTGTGGCGTTGCTCTGCAGCAGGCCGGGCTAATGCTGTATCCGCTCACACTCTACCAGTACCGATTGCAGAGGGGCACGTAAGGTGGCTTGGCTCTCTCAATGCCATCTGGTCGGGTCGACCATTTCCCGGAGAAAGTTTCGATCGGTGGGGTCTTCCCATGCCCTTGCTCAGCGTTACGACCGGGCGAGCATCGCCTGGCGGCTTGCTGCCACAGAGCATGAGGTGCTGGTCGCGGGAGGTCCTTCGACAAGGCTTGAGCCTTTTGCGGGAACACGCCCAGGCAGCACTCTAAAGCGGATCATGAGGGTCCGCGTCGCAGCCAGCCTGCTCAGGCGGACGGTCGTGTGCTAAGCAAGCCGAGAATGAGGGCATGCATGCCATAGGCGAATTCTGCTTCGATATCCGCGGCGTACTTCCCATCGATAGGCCGTTCCCCATCTTCCGTGCGTGAATAGACGGTGTCCGCCAGTGCAATGCAGTGGAAAGCCACGGTCGAGAGCAACCGTCCTGCCGTTTCGGGCGTAATCCCGAAAGCGTTCGCTGTTGCGGCATGATGTGCGCGAATGCGCTCGATCATCGCTGGCATCTGGGCCTTGCGGCGTATCATGTAGAGCGCCAGCCCAGGATGACGGCCGACAAGGTCACGTAGCGACGCGCTGAACGCGACGAGATAATTCTCCAGCGTCTCCCCCTGCGGCGCCGGCATATCCCAGCGCAGGAAGATCGCATCGGCAACCAGGAGCTTCAGCGCCTCCAGATTCGGCACATGTTTGTAGAGCGCCATGTGGCTCACCCCGATCCGCGCCGCCAGGCCCACGAAAGTCAGGTCGGGCAGCCCCATGGCAATGCCCGCATCGACGATCCGCTCGCGCGTGATGGTGGCCGGGCGGCCTCGCCGGGGCTGTTCGGGCGCGGTGGTCATGCCGCTCCTATCGCGCAAAGCGACGGGGTTGGCGAGAGGGTGATTGCCTCGGGATCGAAATTTAGTTTATAGGCATGAAACTAAATCGAGCGAACGCAGCAGGAGATTGGACGATGGCCGATGAAATTCGCGGTGCGGAGACGAAATTGCGCGGCGAAGACCATGATCGCGGGCTCCACGAAGTCCGCGCCGTGGTGGAAGCGATAGAGCGGCCGAGTTTTTCGATCGTCCGCATCCGCACGCGGCTTGCCTCCTCTGCCGAAGATCCGAACTGGGCCCAGCCCAATGTTGCGTTTCGCATCCATCTGGGCGGCGATTATGGGGACGTCTCGCGGATCTACACCGTGCGCGACTACGATGGCGCGGGCGGTTTCACGTTCGATGTCGTGCTGCATGAAGGCGCTAGCCCGATGATGCGCTGGACGGCTGCGTTGCGCCTTGGGGATTCGTTCGAACTGACGGGTCCGCGGCCGCACATCGGCATTCCTGAAGCGGCCGGGCGCAAGGTTGCGCTGTTCGTGGACGAGACGGGGATACCCGCGCTCTTTTCGCTGCTCCGCCAATGGCCGGCAGGCGTTGCCGGCAAGGGCTGGATCGCCACGAAGGATGCGCAGGTCTTTGCCGGATTGCCGCATGTGGATGGGCTGGAACTGGTGCGGGCCGAGGGTGATGAGCCCGAGATGCTGCTGGCTTATGCTCAGCGGATCGGCGATGCCACGGGTTGGGCGGTGTGGGGCGCCGGTGAGCGGGGCGAGATGCGGGCGATCCGTCAGCATTTTGCCGCCTTGGGGCTGGCCAAGCAGGATATCGCCATCGCCGGTTACTGGCGGCGGGGCGTCAGCACCACCGAAATCGATGCCCGCCGCAAGGAGGATTACGAACGCGTTCTGGCGCGTGGCGGTACCTTAGCGGATTATGACGACCTTGCCGTCGAAGTCTGAATTTTTCGCGAGTTAGTTGCGAATGCGACGTAATAGCATATTGAGCCAGATCGAAGAATGATGGAGCGAATTTGATGAACGCACATTTCGTCGAGGGTGACTTCGATGCGGACGCGCTTGTTTGTGAGGCGGTGCATCAGGCTCTTGCTGCTGCCGAGGCACCGCAGCGGCTCCGCCAGCAAATGGCCGGTTCGTTCGAGGGATGGTTCTGGGTGGAGGATGTCGGCCCGGGTCTGTTCGCATCGGCCTGTCAACTTGCGTCGCCATCGGGTGCGGCGATTTCCCAGCCGGTGGAACGCTCGGTGATGATGACCTTCCTGCTGGATGGCGAGAACGGCCAGTTCGCGCCGGAAGGGGCCGAACCGGTAGCGAGCCGGGCGGACCGCGTGCATGTGGTCGGGCTGGGAGAGCAGCGCCTCTGCACCCGGGTGCTGGAGGCGGGGCAGGGGTGTCGCCGCGTGGAGATCGGCGCCCGTACGCAGTTCCTCGAAGCCAATGCGGATGCCTTGTCCGACGTCGATCTGAAGGCTCTGGATTACCTGATGGCGCCGGGCTTTCGCAGCTATCACCTGCCGCGTAGTGAGGCGATGACGCAGATGGCCGCGATGCTGACGGAGGAGCGCTATCACGGATCGCTCGGCCGCCTGTTCCGCGAATCCGTGGCCGTGCAACTGATGCTGCAAACCCTGCGGCAATTCCGCGAGGGCGGCGAATATCGCGCGGCGCTGGGCGCGCGTTGCTACGATGCGGTGATGGAGGCGCGGCACATTCTGGACGGCACGCTGCTGGCACCGCCCGGCACGATCGAGCTTGCGCGGCAGGTGGGGCTGAACCGCAATGTGCTGCAAGCCGGGTTCAAGGCCCGGTTCGGTACCACCCTGTTCGGCTATGTGCGCGACAAGCGCATGGCGATGGCGCGCATCATGATCGAGGAACAGGGTTTCGGCGCGGCGGAGGCGGGCTACAAGGTGGGCTTCGCCAGCCCTTCCGCTTTCTCCGCCGCCTATCGCCGCAAGTTCGGCCGCGCCCCGATGAGCCTACAGCGCGCCGCCGTGGCCTGACGCGACAGCATTCGTGCCTGGCGCGACAGTCATGGCGATTGGCCAGCGCGGAGTCCCTGCCTAATGAGAACGGGTCGCATTTGGGGCGACGCGATCCTCTTCCCGTTTGAGGGCAGCGGCTGACGGCATTTCTTGCCGGAGCTTGGCCGAAATCCTCCTTCGGGCACGATACGAACAGGGATTTCATGACCAGAATCTGCTTGCTCTCCGCGGCCTTGCTCGCGGGGACGTCCGGTATTGCCCACGCCCAGTCGGCCGAGGAGGGCGAAAGTTCCGACCGCGTGATCGTGGTGACGGCCACGGGACAATCGTCGGCCACATCGACCACGAAGACCAACACGCCGATCATAGAATCGCCGCAGAGCATTTCCATCGTCAGCCGCGAGGAAATGGACTTGCGCGCCTCTCCGACGATCTCGGATGCGCTGGCTTATACGGCGGGGGTGCAGGCCGCGCCGTCCGGGCTCGATAGCCGCGTGGACGAAGTGACGGTGCGCGGTTTCGCGGCGGGCGGGTTCTCGTCGAACAACAACTTCGTGGACGGCATTCGCCTGCCGACCGGTGGGCAATGGACGCGCACGTCGTTCGATTCCTTCGCGATCCAGCAAGTGGAAGTGCTCAAGGGGCCATCGGGCACACTCTACGGGCAGAGCGCGCCGGGCGGCATGGTCAATATCGTCACCAAGCGGCCGACCGACCAGTTCCACGCCGAATTCATGCTTCAGGCCGTGGGCATGACCGACCTTGGCAAGTGGAACTATCAGGCCGCCGCCGATGTGAGCGGGCCGGTGACGTCCACGCTCTCGGCCCGGCTCGTCGCGCTGTCGCGCTATGGCGATACGCAGGTGGACGATGTGAAGATCGGCCGCAAGTACATCTCCCCCAGCCTGACCTGGCGGCCGGACGACCGCACGAGTTGGACGCTGCTGGGCCAGTACCAGCGCGATGAGGGCGGCGCCACGTTCCAGTATCTCCCCGCCAGCGGCGCCCTGCGCAAGAGCAATGGGCAGTACGTCAAGCTGGGCGACAATCTGGGTGAGCCGGACTGGAACACCTACGATCGCAACCAGTACCTCGCCGCATCTTTCTTCGAGCACAAGTTCAGCGATGCGCTGACGGTGCGCAACAACACCCGCTACACCCACCTCGACAGCCTGTACAAAGTGGTGGTGCTGACGGGCGACACGATCACCAACTGCACTGCCGCGATCCCGGGCTGCATCGCCGGCCAGACAATTTCCCGCCGCGCCGTGCAGGGCAACGGCAAGAGTGACGGCATCTCCACGGATACGCAAGTCGAAGGGCGCTTCAATACGGGCGCGCTGGAGCATGTGGTGCTGGGCGGCTTCGATTACTTCCACACTAAGTGGGAGCACTATCGCTACTTCACCGCCACCACGCCGCTGCTCGACATCTTCGATCCGCAGCCGAACGGCGCTGCGACAATTGCGGCCAATCTGGCGCCGCAGAGCTTCGTGGAAACGGTCAGCCAGCAGGCGGGCCTCTATCTTCAGGATCAGGTCAAGCTGGGTCGCCTGCGGGTCACGCTCAGTGGCCGTCAGGACTGGTACAAGGATGACCAATACAACCCGCGCACGGCAACCGGCTTCGTCTCCAAGAGCGATGCCTTCACCTGGCGCGCGGGCGCGGTCTACTTGTTCGACAACGGGTTGGCACCGTACTTCAGCTATGCCGAGAGCTTCCAGCCGCAAGTCAGCGATCCGGCGACGAACCTGACCGGCGCGGTGTTCAAGCCCACCACCGGGCAGCAGTTCGAAGGCGGCCTGCGCTATCAGTACGGCAACAGCATCTATCTGACGCTGGGCGCCTACCAGATCACCCAGCAGAACCTGACGACTTCGGCCAGCAGCGAGGAACTGGCGGCCTATCCCGATCACGCCTGCGACGATGCCAGCTGCATCGTTCAGACCGGCGAGGTCCGCATTCGCGGCATCGAGTTCGAAGCCAAGGCCACGTTGCCCACCGGCACGGCCATCGTCGGCAGCGTGACGCGCAGCGAAAGCAAGATCACCGATACCAATACGGCCAGCCAGCTTGGCAAGAAGCTGGCGGCCGTGCCGGACTGGATGGCCTCGCTTTTCATCAGCCAGAAACTGGAAAATGGGCTGAATTTCGGTGGCGGCGCGCGCTATACCGGCAAGAGCTTCGGCGACAATACCAATGCCGCGAACCTGGCGATTCCGGACTACACGCTGTTCGACCTGTTCGTGCGCTATGACCTTGGCAAGGTGGCGCCGGCGCTGGAAGGCGCGTCGATCTCGCTGAATGGCCGCAACATCGCCAACAAGCGCTACGTCGCCACCTGTATCGCCGCTTCGGCCTGTTACTACGGTGAGGGGCGCACGCTGACGGCCAGGTTGCAGTTCCGGTGGTGATGGCGGTTGTCGCGGGTGTGCTGATCGTGCTGTCCGGCGTGGCGCTCTACCTTGCCGCTCCGCATCAGGCGTGGGGGGCATTGCCCCTCTCGCCGCGGGCGATGGGCTGGAGCGGCACGGCCATGCTGGCGGCCGGTCTTGCCCTGCTGCTGAACTGGGCCGGTATCGCCACCGCCTTCTTCATCGCCGCGACCGTGTTGATGACGACATGGTCGATCGTGCCCATCGCCGTGGCCTGGTGGCGGCGTAGTGGGGAGGATCGCGCATGAGCAAGCCGCTTTCCAGCCGCGACTGGTTCGGCAAGATCAGTGCGGCCTTCATCCTGGGCTTCACGCTGGCCCTCGCGCTTTCGGGCTTGTTCCGTTGGGCGACCGACTATGGCGATGCCTATTTCTCCAGCAAGGGCCAGCTTGGCATGTGGATCATGGCGCTGACCTGGCCGCTGATCCTGAGCTTCGCCTTTCTGTTCCGTTCCGCCTCGCGCGCATGGCTCTGGCTGGCTCTGGCCAACCTGATGGCCTGGGCACCACTGGTGGCCTTGGGAGAACTGCAATCATGAAACTGCCGACCGACGTCGTGCGGATGTACAAGGAAGTTCACGGCTGGGTCGGCATCATTGCCGGCCTTGCCCTGTTCGTCGCCTTCTATGCCGGCGCGCTCACCATGTTCGAGGAGCCGCTGCAACGCTGGGCCTCGCAGCCATCGACACTGGCGTCAGCGCCCTCGCTGGAGCGTACGCCCGAACTGCTCGCCAAAGTCCGGGCGCAATACCCGGAGGCAGCGCGCGGGCATGAGGTCAACCTCGTGATCGATGCCGCGCATCCGGGCCGGGTCAGCTGGCGCGCGCCGGGCGGCCGGCGCGGCGAGCATGGCGGCGGCGCTACCTACTTCGCCTCACTGGCGCCCGACGGTGCGCTCCAGGTGGAAAAGCAGCAGCGCTCGCAAGTGGCGAACTTCATCGATGTGCTGCACCAGCAGGTGGGGCTGCCATTTTCGCATGCGATCGCCATGCCGATCATGGGCGGCATCTCGCTGCTCTATGTGATCGCCATGGTCTCCGGGCTGGCGGTGCTGCTGCCCAGTCTGGTCAAGGACCTGTTCGCGCTGCGCATCGGCAGGAATGCGAAGCGGATGTGGCTGGACGTGCATAACGTGCTCGGCTTCTTCAGCCTGCCGTTTCACATCATCATCGCGCTGACCGCCGTGGTCTTCGCTTTCCATGACGAGTTCTACGGCGCCCAGCGGCTGGCCTTTTCGGATGCCGCCAGCCGGGCCCGGCCGATGATGCGCGCGGAAGCGGCGATTGCCGATACGCCCACGCTCACCCCGGTTCAGATCGTTCAGCGGCTGAAGCAGCAGGCCCCGGGCTTTACCCCGCATCAGATCGTCTACGGTCAGGGCGGCGGCATCCTGCCTGCCTTGCGCGTGCAGGGCAACGATCCGCGCTATGGCCAGCGCGGCCCGACTTACGGCATCGCCGGGCTCGATCCCAGGACCGGTGAGATCGTCGATCGCAGTTTCATGCCGGGCATGCAGGATGGCTGGTCGGCCACGACGACGGGCTTCTTCACGCTCCATTTCGGCAGCTTCGGCGGCTACCCGATCCGCTGGGCCTACTTCCTGCTGGGGCTGACGGGCGCGTTCCTGTTCTACACCGGCAATCTGCTCTGGGTGGAGTCGCGTCGCAAGCGAGAGCGGAAGGCGGGCGCCGTGCAGCAGACCCGCGCCACACGCATTCTCAGCGCATTGACCGTGGGTGTTCCGCTGGGCTGCGTCGCCGGCATATCCGTCACGCTGGCGGCCGCAAAAGTGCTGGGCCAATCGGCCAGCTACGGCATGCACAGCGCCATCTACTACGCGGTCTTCGTCGTCTTCACCCTGTGGGCACTCATGCGAGGGGCCGCGAAGGCTGGCGCCGAACTGGCCATCGTCGGCGCCCTATCCATGCTGACCATCCCTGCGGCGAGCTTGCTGGGCGGTCACGGCCTCTACGATAGCGGTGCGTTGCTCATGGTGGACTTCATCGCCGGGATTCTCGCGCTGGGCCTGCTGGTCATCGCGCATTCCGCGCAGCGGCGTGCCGGGTCGGGCGCGGCGGACAGCGTCTGGTCGGCCCGGGCACAGTCCGTCTGATGGCAGGGTCATCGGCTCTTTTGCTCAATCGCCGTCCCCGCGTGGAGCGTCAGGTTTTGGCGCTGCTTCGCGGCGGCCGCGGGGCTGTACCGCAGGATCGCAGTGTGGTTCACCACTTTCGGAAACTACGAATCCTCGCAGCACGGGAAGGTTATGCTGTGCTGGCGCCTGAAGTCCAGTTTCTGGGTGCCGGCGAGCGTGTTTTGCTGGCATGGATAGCCATGAGCCAACGGACGTTCGCGCCGGGGTGTCGATCGCCAAGCCCGCCCGAGTTCTCCGCGGTGATTTCTCAATGCGGTGCTGCACTTGTCCGGCTGAACCTACGTCTCTATCCGCTCACTTTCTATTCGCATGCCATCAGGGCATAGCGACGTTTCGATAGTGTCCTGATCGGACTTTCCATGAGGGGCAGAGGCCAAATTGCCGTCGCCAAGTGACGCCGTTCCGCTTAGGTCGTAGTGGGTATCGCCGGTCCACCGCAAAGTGCCGGAATAATTTCGAGGCTGACCTTGTCCGAACGTCTGAACATACTGCTGCAATATCTTCTGCCCAAGCTGGCCTTGACCAGGCTCGCCGGCTGCATCGCGGGCGCTAGCGCAGGTCCCGTGACGACCCGCTTGATCCGGTGGTTTGTCAAAAGATACCGTGTGGACATGACCGAAGCCGCAAACGCGGACATCGCCAGCTACAGAAGTTTCAATGACTTTTTCACGCGGGCGCTCCGGCCCGGCGCCCGTCCATCGGCCCTGGCGGATTTCATCTGCCCGGTGGACGGCGCGATCAGCCAGTTCGGGGTCATCGACGACCATCACATCCTGCAGGCCAAAGGACACAGCTTTACCATTAGGGAGTTGGTCGGCGGAGATGGCGAGCTGGCGGCCAAGTTCCGCCACGGCGCCTTCGCCAACCTATATCTGTCGCCAAGGGACTACCATCGTCTGCACATGCCCTGTGACGGCGTTTTGACGCGCATGATCTATGTGCCGGGGACGCTATTCTCGGTCAATCCTGTCACCGCGAAGGGTATCCCCAACCTGTTTGCGCGCAATGAGCGGGTGGTATGCGTCTTTGAATCGCCGGAACACGGACCCTTCGTAATGGTGCTGGTGGGGGCGACCATTGTTGGCAGTATCGCAACGACATGGCACGGCGTGGTCAATCCGAAGCGCACCAAAAAGCCATCCGAATGGACCTATCCTGACCAGCGCATCTGCCTGAAACAAGGTGACGAGATGGGCCGTTTCCTGCTCGGCTCCACCATCGTCATGCTCTTCGGTCAAGGTAGCCTTGTCTTCAACGAAGCGTGGAGCCCGGCACGGCCCGTGCGGCTTGGCGAGGTGATGGGTAACCGCGAGGCTTGAGGCATCGATCAGTGGCCTCAAGCCGAAATCGTGGCTTTCCTTCGGCTTGCAGCCAGCTATCAGCGGCGCAAGTCGGGCGGACCCGAATTCCTGGCGGGGCCGGTAACATCAGAGGAAAGACGTGATCCGGCAAACGTGCGGCTATAGGCCCGCCCGAGGCTGGCAACGCTGCCGTACCCGAGTTGGAACGCGGCTTGTTGCAAGGTAAGTCCTTGTGCCAGCATTCCGTCGACATGATGCATACGTAACTGTAAATGCCATTTACCGGGCGACAATCCGGTTTCCTCGCGAAAGGCACGCGTAAAGCTTCTGCGGCTCATACCCGCGTCCGCCGCCCAGGCATCGAGATCCAACTGACAGGCGGGATCCATGTAGAGGCGGTCGCTGATGGTCCGCAGGCGAGGGGATTTTGGCATGACTGGCGCGGTAGCACCAATGTCTTCCGCCTGCCCGATTTCATCGAGAATGAGCTGCACCACAAGGGCGTGTCGTTCGCTCTGGGCTGAAGGCTTTTCGTCCAGCAGGCATTCCACCAGTGCATGTAGCAAAGGCGAAACGGTGATGACGCGCACCGTTTCCGGTTGCGACGCGGCGAACGGGTCCACGTAGAACGCGTTATAGGCCGCCGGGCCGCGACAAGTCACTTCGTGAACCACATCGGCGGGAATCCACACGCCTCTACCGGGTGGCAGGAAAATGCTTCGACCCGGCGTCTGAACGACCGAAAACCCCTCTATCCGATAGGAAAACTGACCGCGATCGTGCGTGTGTGGGGGATCATAGTAACCGTCAGACTGGCGCCCCCGAAACGCGACGATCGCGCTGCCGTATTGCAGGCTGGCACTTTCAATCTCCACTGCGGGCAGTTGATCGGTTCTGGATGTCGCTCGGTTCATGGCAGTCAGCAGGCTTCAGTAAGGCGGCAATAGCCAATCGGGCCAAAGAAATGCCGATCGGGCCAAACCGCCATTCGCATTATTGCGAATGCCTCGCAAGATAAATAAAGGCGCGTCACCCCGCCGGTGCGAAGTGGCGCGCGGGCGACAGCACGATTTTCAAACAGGAGGAACGATGTTCACAACGATGAGGCGCGTCATCGCGCCGGGAGCGGCGTGGATTGCTCTTGCAGCAGCGGGCATGACTGCATCCAGCGCTTATGCGCAGGCGGGCAAGGATTCCGGCGACCAGACCAATCGATCCGCGGACAGCCGTATCGACGAGATCCTTGTCACCGGACAGAGCGATGGCTACCAGACGGGGGAAACCAACACGGCCACGAAGCTGCCGCTGTCGCTCCGCGAAACGCCGCAATCGGTCACGGTGATCACGCGGCAGCGCATCGAGGACTTCAACCTCATCACGGTGCAGGACGTGCTGGAACAGACGCCCGGCGTTTCCGTCCAGTCCTATGACAGCAACCGCACCCGCTTCCAGGCGCGCGGCTTCACCATCACGAATTTCCAGCTCGACGGCGTTCCGTCGAACTTCAACGTCGGCGCCAGCGGCAACAGCGTCATGCCCGATACTTCGATCTTCGAGCGCATCGAGGTCGTGCGCGGTGCCGCCGGGCTCGTTACCGGTACGGGCGATCCCTCCGCCACGATCAATCTCGTGCGCAAGCGGCCGACCAATGACCTCAAGGCGAATGTCAGCCTCAACTACGGCTCATGGGATTATGTGCGCGCCGAGGCCGACGTGGGTGGTCCGTTGATCGCCAGTGGCAGGATTCGCGCTCGCGCGGTTGCCGCCTATACGAGCCGCGACAGCTACGTCGATTTCCAGCACGATACCTCACCCAGCCTCTACGGCGTCGTCGAGGCCGACATAACCGAAACGACCCGTCTGCGCGCCGGCGTCGATTATCTCAAGACCGATAGCGAGGGTGGTTCATGGAGCGGCGTGCCGCTGTTCTACAGCGATGGCACACGCACCGACCTGCCGCGTTCCTACAGCGCTGCCGCGCGCTGGAACCGCTGGGAACGTGAGAACACCAACGCCTTTGGCGTGCTCGAACAGGAGATTGGCCGCTGGGTCGCCCGCGCCGCGTACAATCACCGCTGGACCGATACCGAAAGCCTGCTGTTTGCCGGTTCCAACAGCACGTTTTTCCCGGATCGCGAAACCGGCCTCGGTCTCAATGTCGTCAACACCTACGGCATTTCGCATACGCGCGAGGATTCCTTCGACGGCTATGCCACCGGCCCACTGCACCTGCTTGGGCGCGACCATGAACTGGTGTTCGGCGTCAATCATTACGATCGCGAACTGGAAACGGTCGCGACCACGCTGACGCCCGCCTACGGGCTTTCAACCTTCAAGTTCGGCACCACCACTTACACGGCGTTTCCCAGCATCTTCGCATGGGACGGCGACGTTCCGCGCCCTGTCACTGCGGATCGCGGTTTCGCATCGAGCACCGATCGGACGCGGCAGACCAGCATCTACGGCGCCGTGCGCCTCAACCCCTTCGATGGGCTGAAGGTCATTCTCGGTGGCCGCTATACCGATGTGGACACCACTACGCGCACCTATAACACGACAACCGATCCAGGCGCTCTGACCCGCACGGCAAAAAGCGGAGACAACAAATTCTCGCCCTATGCAGGGGTGGTCTGGGATTTGACCTCGGAGATCTCCGCCTTCGCAAGCTACGCGCAAGTCTTCACGGTCCAGACCCAGCGCGATGTCAACAACGACCAACTCGCGCCGCTGACCGGCACCAACTACGAATTCGGCTTCAAGGGCGAATTCTTCGACAATAAGCTTTATGCCGCGCTCAGCGGATTTCACATGGAGCAGGACAATGTCGCCGAAATCCTGACCGGCGCTGCGCCGCTACCTGATGGCGGTACGCCGTACAGGGCTGTCAGCGGGGTCAAGACCTGGGGTGCGGAACTGGAGATTGCCGGTACGATCGTGCGCAATTGGCGGGTCGCTGGCGGCTATACTTACGTGCACAGCGAAAACGCGGACGGCAGCCGCTTCTCTCCCGACACGCCGCAACATCTGGTAAAGCTGAACACCACCTACAAGATCGGTGCACTAACCCTGGGTGGTGGTGGGGCCTGGCAGAGCCGGATCTACCGCGCAATGCCGATCCCGACCGGTGCATTCCAGGCAAACGGACTCCCGGTGACCGCTACGGGCAATGTGTCGCAGAGCAGCTATTTCTTGCTCGACCTGCTACTGCGCTATGATCTCTCACCCAATGTCAGCGTGGGCGTGAACGCGACCAACGTGCTCGACAAGTCCTACTACCGCAATGTGGGCTTCTTCAACTCGGGTTGGTATGGCCAGCCGCGCCGGATCCTTGCGAACTTGCGCTGGCATTTTTAAGCCTTCACCTGCTCATCAGCCATTGTTGATGAGCAGGTGCCGCCTCCAGGAGGAAGCAACAGTTTGTCGGGAATTTGCCCAATGGCCATTTCGAAGCCGCACTGGGACGATAGGCTCACTCGCAAATCGACGAGCCAGGGGCAGCTATCATCGGACCGCGACGCGGTGGTCTATGTTCGCAAAGTCCGCGGAAGCCCTTGGCGGGGCAGGGCGGTATTGGCAGTTTGCGACCAACCCTCGCCAATCAGCGTATCTGGCGTATATGTCCGCTTGAACCAAAACCCGCCGTTCGGTTGCATGCGGCCCCTTACATTGGGATAGGCACCAGCTCCGTCCATCCATTTTGTGTTTTTCATATGTTCTGATATTTCCCAGGTAGGGGGTAATAAGTGATGGCCGACGAACTGCTGTTTCATAAGTACGACTTGTCCCGGGTGATCGAGAACCAGCGGGCGGAGCTGCTGAAAGAGCTCGATGCCATGGCCGACAGCCGTTTGCTAAATACCGATCTGGCCGCACTTCAGAGTTATACGCAGCAGAAATATCAGCTGGAAATGATCGAGCTAGGCGAGCCGAGCGTCGATGAAGGCCGCACGAAAATGCAAGTCGGACGGTACGGTGGTTTTCGCAGTGGCTACGATGACGGCGGCTCCGTGTCGGTGGACGCTCAGCGCTACACGCTCGAAGTACCTTTCACCGGCGACAAGGACTTGTTCGTCTGCCGGGGTTCCACCTTCAACATGAACCCACCGCGTGGGACTGTTAGAGGCAGCGTCATCGCAACAACAATGGTGGAGCGCCAGCCCACCGCTGACCAGATCAACGCCACGTTTGAGCGGTTTCTGAAGGACCTAGACGAGCATCTGGGCTGGTTGCGTCCCGACGTGGTGCGCTGGAACGAGTCCATCGCTGCGGTCGTCGATAGCCATGTACAGGCTCGGCGCGCGCGCGCCGACCAGGCCGGGGCCGTTGCGTCCGGACTCAAATTCGCCCTCAAGCAGCGTAATGACCGCGCTGCTACCTTCGCAGCACCGGTTGCGGCCCGCAAGAAAATCGCCCCGCAACTGCCGCCGGCAAAACCGGCCGCGCCCCCTGAGCCTGCACTGAGCAATGCTATCTACCGCGATATCCTTGATACTCTGCAGCAGATGGCGGAAGTCATGGAACGTAGTCCCCATGCCTATGCCGACATGGATGAAGAAACGCTGCGGTTTCAGTTCCTCGTGCCTCTCAATGCGAAATTCGAGGGCGAGGCACGCGGCGAGGCTTTCAATTATGGCGGCAAAACCGACATCCAGATTACCTCGCAGGGGCGCAATATCTTCATCGGCGAATGCAAAATCTGGAAAGGCGAGAAAGCCTTGTTCGAAGCCATCGATCAGGTGCTTGGCTACCTCAGCTGGCGGGATACCAAGGCGGCGATCCTGCTATTCAACCGCAACCGTTCCTTCTCGGATGTGCTGGCGAAAATCCGCCCGACCATGGAGAAACATCCGCAGTGTACCAGCTTCGACGGGACGCGCGGCGAAACCGAGTTTGCGTTCACGTTTGCGCGCGCCGATGACGTGAGCCGCAAGCTCAAGCTGACCGTACTGGCCTTCGACGTGCCGGGTCATGTCGAAGGCGGCCCATCCATTCGGCAACTCCGATATGAGTCAGAGCCAGCACAGTGGAATCAAAGGGGATCGCGCGCTACAGGCGGGCGACGAAGATCGTCTGGGTTTCAGGCAAATCGCGGCGCGTATCGCCGCATCGCTGGTTGACCACGCATCGGATGGCGGCCTCGTCATCGGCATCGACGGTGCGTGGGGCACGGGAAAATCGAGCCTTCTCTTCCTCATTGAGGATGAGCTGAGCAAGCTCGACGCTAAACAACGCCCTACGGTCATCAATTTCCGTCCGTGGCTTGTGGGTCAGCGCGACACCCTGCTGGCAAGTTTGTTCAGCACACTCTCCACTCAGATCAACAAAGTCGCCGCCGAAGCTGGAAATGCGACAGGCGAATCGTTGGAGAAGGCAAAGGCCGCTGCCGACGCCCTGCGTATGTTCACTGAGGGGCTGAGCAGGGTCGGCTCCTTTGTCGAGTTTGCCGGTGACGCAAGTGGGTTTGTTTGGGCAACGTGGGCTGGCAAAGGGCTAAAAGCCGTCAAAGGAATAGGCAAAAAATCCGAAGCTCGACCGTTGTCGGAATTGAAGGACAAACTCGTTCGGGCGCTAGAGGATCTCGGTCACCGCTTCATCATCACGATTGACGACGTGGATCGCCTTGAGCCGTCTGAAGTGATCGAGGTGTTGCGCCTCGTCCGCTCCGTCGCAGACTTCCCGAACGTCATCTATCTGCTCTGCTATGACAGCGGGATTCTCGCTCATAGTATCAAGAAGGCGGCCAAAGTTAAGCGCGGACAGGCCTATCTGGAGAAGATCGTCCAGCTCACCGTCATGGTGCCGACACCCGAAGCGTTCGAGTTGCGCCAGTGGTTCACGGATGACCTGCATGCGATTGCAACACCTAAGAGCGAGGATGAGCTCTCACGGCTGAGGTCCGTGATCGACTACGAAGGCGGTCGTCTGCTCAAGACGCCCCGCGCCGTGGTGCGCGTACTTGATTCCATTCGTTTCTTTTGGCCGCCCCTACGCGAAGCGGGCGGCGACCTTGCTGATCTGGTTTGGCTGCAACTCATCAAAGACGGAAAGCCTGCGCTTTATCGCTGGATCGAAAACTATTCGGCTGAGGCGACCACTCTTGCGCTTGGTACGGGGACCATAAGCGATGGTGAGAAGACCCAGCAACTCACCAAGTTGCTGGGTTCGGTTGACGACGGTTTCTTCGCGGATTCCACCTATCGTTTCTACTTCGCGGAGCATCTCCCGGGAATGGAGGCTGACATTGACGAGAATGGCACGTTCGAGCTTTTTCAGCGGGACGGCGAGGACGCCCGGGCAGCGGCCATCCGGCACCGCCGTCTCGCCAGCCCCGATTATTACCGACTCTATTTTGCTTTGTCGGCCCCAGCCCATACCGTAACCGGCTTCAGTGCAGATGAAATTGCTGCGGCGGCCGAAGCGAGTAGCGCCGAGATCGGTCGTATTCTTGTCGAGCTGCACAAGCAGCGCATCGGCACGAGCGCCATGGGACAGGCCGACGTTCTGCTTGAGCGCTTTAAAACCGCACATGAAGGGCTGTCGTCCAACCAGAGCCAGCACTTGCTACTGGCATTTTCCAACGTTCTCGATGATGCCTATCGCGCCCGTCCGTTCGACATCGTGTGGATGAGTTCACTATGGGATCGAGCAGAGCGTCTAATTCCGACACTTTTCGGAAAGCTCAGTCCCGAGCAACGCCAGGCGACGATCGCCGGGATGTTCGAGCAAGGAAAGGCCATCAGTTGGCTGTCCAAGCTGTTCCGCAGGGAGACCTTCGGACACGGACGCTTTGGCGACCGCAGGAAACCGGAACAAGATTGGATTTTGAGTGACGCGGAATTGGATCAGGTCACGGCCATTATGCTCCGTCGCTATCAAGCTCTCAAGAAAGATGACCTGTTTGCGTTGATTGATCCGCTCAACGTCCTGTTTGCATGGTCACAGGGCGGTGATGCAAACGGCCCGAAAAAACTCATCTCAGGCTGCATTGCAGATGATGAAGGGCTGATCGATACGCTGGAAAAGCTGACCACCTATGTCACGAGCAGCGATCGGGGAAGGTACTCGGTCCTGAAGCGTAACCACCTTGAAAGTTTCCTGGACTTTGACAAGGCTCGCGAGCGGACTGCGGCGCTCGGCGCTGGCGGAGGCCCGCTGGCGGTGCGCGCGCATGCCCTCGTTGCCGCGTTCGATTCTGCGGATCCTGATTATGATTGAGGTGTCGGTTGCGCCGCCACTTCCGCAGAGCATATAATCCTTCAGATCAGGGGGCGCCCGAGGGGGGATCGGCCCGGCGGCTCTACGCTGGCAAACTCCCACGCCGCAGCTAAATCGGCGCATCTCAGGCTAGCTCATGGGGGGTGGCTTGCAGCGTTTGCCTGCCTGGAAGTGGCCTGTCGACAAACAGCCAACCTTTCCCGTTCGGTGCCACCGCATCGCGACCTTCGGAACGTCCGGTGAACAGCCGAAAGTCGCCCTTCCGAGCCGGGACCAGGAATGACTGCAATGTCCGGTGGGTTCAACGGGTGGCGGCAACACTTTAATCTTTTGAGGAAGATGGAGTGTCGCGATGAAGCAGCGTCGTCGGATCTATTACACGGCCAGCC
>NZ_SMBO01000003.1 GCF_004342985.1 Novosphingobium sp. PhB57 | reverse complement strand
TCGGCCGTGAAACCTGACAGCGCCAATGGTACTAACGCTCAAGCGTTGGAAGAGTAGGACGTCGCCAGGCATTGAAGCCGGCGTGCTGTAAAAAAACCCATCACAATGACAAAGGGCAAATGCCCTCAAACAGGGCCCCATAAGGGCCCTGTTCGCGTTCATGACGAACGCAGCCATCATCACGCGGGGAAGAAGCACCCCGCCGTCCACGCCGGCACCGCCCGGAACAGACAACAAAACACGCTTCAAGGCTGACACGCTCAGCCCTCAATGGTGACGCGGGGTGGAGCAGCCCGGTAGCTCGTCAGGCTCATAACCTGAAGGTCGCAGGTTCAAATCCTGCCCCCGCAACCATGAACATACCTCTCCACACCCAACGGCCCAGGCAAGCGCTCTCGTATGCGCGCGCCTTGGCGCCGCACACGCTCCAGCAGAAGCCGAGAAGGGGAGCACGCCGCAGGGACGGCGCAACGCGCGTAGATTCGATACCGTCATGGCCAAATTGCCCGCGCGACCGGCTGCATCATGCCTCGCCAGGCGATTGCTATCGTCCAGCGTTCGGCGCTTTGATTGCGGTAGGCGGACCATGCCAAGGGATCCAACGCAAGATGGCGTGCTGTCATGCGAGCGGAGTCGCCGCTCGGCGCATTTCGGGCAAGCGTATGCGGCCGATGATCGAGATCATCAGGTTTGGAAATCGCAGCGGAGGACAGCCTGCTCGGGGCGAGGCGGCAATGGTTGGCGGATGCCGAGGCAATGCTGGATGTGGTGTGGTCACGACGCGCTGACGGCCGGTCCGCCTTCCCCGCCGCAGACACCTTGTCAGGAGCGGGTGTCGCCTGTCCGCTGGCGGCAATCGTTGCATTTTCCGGTGGCCTCGACAATCAGCCGGTCGAGGCGAAGGCCGTGGTTTTCCAGGGCGAGGCGGAGCGCTGTGTCTATCTCGGGGTGGTCGTGCTGGAACGCCCGGCTGCAATCGTTGCAAACAAATACGATCGTGCCGGGGGTGGATCGGGTGGGGCAATAGGCGTTGAGCGCCTCGATCCGCCGGACGCGGCCCTGCCGGACCAGTTCGGCAAGCGCGCGATAGACTTGTGCGGGATAGAGCCGTTCTTCTCTTTTGCCGGCAAGGCGCGCCAGGTCATAGGCGGACGCTGGGTCTGAGGCCTGCTTGAGCAGGTCTTCGACCAAGCGCACGAGTTCGCCGTTGCGCCGGGTCTTCCGCCCGTTTTTCGAGACATCCTCCATGATGCGGGCGGGTGAGGGACGACCCGTTGCCGTCCCTCACCGATGGCTCAGAAGTTCAGGCGGGCGGTCACGCGAATGTCGCGGCCGCTGAGAGGGGCATAATCCTTGAGGAACGATGCTGCACGGCGGGCGACGACGTCGAAGATGTTGTTGGCCGACAGCGCGAAGCTGAGCGGTCGTTCGTCGCCCCAGGGGCGGAAGTTCACTTCGGCATTGACCATGGTGAAGCCCGGCGTGGTGGTTTCGAACTCCGAGATACGCTTCTGCGCCCAGACATGTTCGACTTCGCCGCGCACGTCGACCTTGGGGGTCTGAACCCCGAGGCCACCGAGAACTCGGAGTGGTGGTATGCGCGGGGCGGCGCCGACGTTCACGATATTGGCGTGGACATAGTCGCCCAGCGCATCGGCCACGATCCGGGTGCTGCCGATCTTCGCCAGCGTGAAGGTGCCCTGCGCCTCGAAGCCGTAGTAGCGTGCATCGGCCTGGCGGAAGGCGTAGACGGGCAGCCCGTCTTCGACATCGCCGGTAAGGTCCTCGTAGATGAAGTTCGAGAACCAGGTGTGATAGGCCGAGGCTTCGAACGTGTAGTTCTCGCCGCTGCCGCGCAGGACGGCTTCCACGCCCCATGATTTCTCCAGCCTGAAATCGGGATCGCCCAGTTCGTAGGCCTCGGTGCCGGCATGGGGTCCGTTGGCGAAGAGTTCCTCGGCGGCCGGTGCGCGTTCGGTGCGGGAGAGGTTCAGGCCGATGCGCCAGTCTTGCGTCAGGCCGTAGGAGGCGCCGAGCGAGCCGGAGAAGGCATCGAAATTACGCTTGCCGCCGAAGAACTGGGCCTGATCGCCCACGGGCTGGGCGGACAGGGCGGTGTGCTCGAAGCGGGCGCCGGCCTCGAACTTCAGCGCGCCGTAGTCGAGCTGCTGGAGCGTGAAGAGGCCGACTTGCGTGGTCGAGTTCTTCGGCAGGAAAGCCTCTTCGCCAATCACGTTGAAGTCGCGGTTGAACAACTGGATGCCGGTGGCGCCGCGCCAGGCGCCGTGCTGGGCCTGGGTGAATTCCAGGCGGCCTTCCATGCCCTTGTTGTAGAAAGTGGTGCCGACTTCGCCGTCTTCCTCCAGTTCGGCATGGGAATAGTCCGCATAGCCTAGCCGCAGCGAGACCTTGTCCAGGATCTTGCCGTCGCCATCGACTTCCGCGCGCAGGTCCACGCGGTCCTGTTTCATGCTGAGCCGCGGCGCTTCCTGTTCCTGGCCGGCCTCTGTCGCGAAGCGGATCGGAACGCCGTAGAGGCTGTCGTAGTGGCTGTAGGACAGGCCGATGTTACCGCCGTCGCCGATATAGGCGAGCCCGGCACCGGCGGTCCAGGTCTTGGCGCCCGAATTCGGGAGCTTGCCCTTGACGGCCGCATTGGCTGCGAAATCGATGGGCTCCTCATCGCTCGGATCGGCAGGCTGGAGGCTGGAGGCGAGTGCCTGCCGGCGCAGCGCCGGGGTGAGCGCGTGGCCGCCGATGCGCATGTCGTCGCTCTTGAGGTAGCTGCCGTCGACATGGGCGACCCACTGGCTGGAGAGGCGCACGTCGGCGGATCCGGCGGTGGAACGCTCATCGGCGGCCGATCCGTATGTCGCGATGGCGCCCAGGTGGATCGCCTCGTCGGGAACCGAGGTCGGAATGCGCTTGTCGATCACATTGACGACACCGCCGATGGCCGACGAGCCATAGAGCAGCGACTGCGGTCCGCGCAGCACCTCGATGCGCTCGGCCAGCAGCGGATTGACGACGACGGCGTGATCGACCGAGGTGTTGGAGACGTCGATCGAACCGAGGCCGTTAGTCAGCACGCGCACCCGCTCACCCTGCAGCCCGCGCAGGATCGGACGCGAGGCGCTGGGGCCGAAGGAACTGGCGGAAACGCCCGGTTCGTGCTGGAGCGTTTCGCCGATCGAGGGACGGATGGCCTGCGTAAGTTCCTTGCCTTCCACGACGGCGACGCTCGACAGCATGTCCTGACGCTTCGTCGGCAGCACGCCGGTCACGACGATGTCGGAGCCGGTGGTGTGATGGTAGCCGTCTGCGTCACCGTTCGTGCTGCGGTCTGCAGGTTCGGCTTGCGCATGTGCGAGCGCGGGGAGCGCGAAGAGGGCGAGGGCGCTGCTGGAAAGCAATCGAAGTCTCATGGCGGGGCCTTTATGCTGTCAATGATATGGTACGGTATAACGTACCATTACACCCGCGGACGGATCCGTGCCCGGGCGGCCATCGGGTAGCTCCGCTAACGACATGTTACAACATCACATCGAACTGTTGCGGGATTTTGTCCGAACTGATCCACAGACCGATGCCGATTTGCTACACTTTGGAAGGTCGCCTGCTCTTTGCGCGCCGCCTTGCCGGGGGGCTTTCGGCGTCGCGGGGGGCGTGTGTTTGCATGTAGCGCGCAGGATCAGAGGACACGCCTGCACGCGTATTTTTGCGCTGATGTCCTACGCTGTCGCGGCATATTCCGGTTCGAAGTCAAAGACCTGCGGCCACCCCATGCGGCTGAACACCGCAAGGGATGGCCGCATCGGGCGGGTCAGAAATAGTAGCCGAAGATCATCATGAAGGCCGCCTTGAACCTGTCGTCGCCGCCCTGGGCTGCACCGGAAATGAACTGGCCGGCGCCGACATAGGGATCGTTCCGACCGAGCAGGAACTCGGAGAAGACCTTGATCCTGCCTTTGTCCTTGGCCGTCCATACGGCGCCGAGATCGAAGCGCTCGCTGTCGCGGAAGCCGGCGGCGTCCTTCATGAAGCGGCCGTAATTGGCGTAGACGAGCAGGTCGAACGGCAGCTTGCCGGTGTCGATCGTGCGGCCGATCTCGCCGAAGGCGTAAGTGCCTTTGGCGGCGATGTTATAGCTTCCGTCGAAGCCGCCGACCGAGATCATGTCGTTGCGGCCGGGGTTGCGCGGGTCGATATCCTGCCGCGCGACCAGGGCCTTGGCGCTCCACGGGCCGTGGCTGCCCGTCAGGCTGAAGGCGAACAGGTGCTTGCTGCCCTCCTTATCGGTGTCGAAATTGTAGATGCTGGAAATCCAGGCCGAGGCGGTCGCTTTCAGCGTGGTGTCCTGGTTGCTCACAAGCGCGTACTGGACGTTGCCGACGATCATCTTGCGCTCATCATTGCGCGAACCGTCCGGAACGTAGCTATCGGCCTTGGCGATGTTCGTGGAATAGCGCGAGGAATCGGTGCTGATGCCCATGCCATTGGGTCCGCTCGACGGGAAGAAGCCCAGTTCCACGCGGTAGTCCGCGGTCTGGCGCTTGAACTTCATGCCAAGGTTGTAGGTTTCTTCCATGCCGTAGACGAAGCCGAGATCGTCGAGGATCGACGAGCCCCAGTAGCGGTCGTCGAAAGGCACGGGCTGTACGCCCACGGTCACGCTGTCCGTGGCGTTGAGCTTGGCGCCGGCATAAGCGTACATCAGGAAGTTCACTTCGCCGACATGGCCGTCGTAGCCGCCATTCTTGCCGTAGATGAAGCTGCCGCCGTAGACGCGGTACTGGGCCGCGCCGAAAAAGCGCGTGGAATCGTAGTCGGCCGTCAAGGCCAGGGTATCGAACGACAAGTGGCTGGACGTCCGGCGCTGGCCCGCGCTGCCGACATCGTTGAAGCGCAGGTCATAGCGGCCGCGCAGGGCGGCACCGATCTTGAGCCGGGCCTTGGTTGCGGCTTCAGCCGGAGGCGCCGGGGCCGGCGCCGCCTCGACCTTCGGCGTTTCCGGAGCCGCATCTTTGGGGGCGGGCCCAGGGGCAGGCGAGAAGGCGGCGACCTGTGCGGCGCAGCTGTCTGCGGATGCAGTGCAGTCGGCAGGCGCATGATCGAGAGTGCCCGGCGCGGATGCGGCCAGGACGACGGGGACGAGAACGGGGAGCATGACTCTTCCTTGGCGACAGGGCGGCCGCAGCGAGGATGACGGGAATGTCGAATATGCGTTTTAGGCGGCGCCTGGGCGCTCCGGCTTCAGAGTCCCGGTTTTATTGGCCGTTCGCCTTCGATGGAGAGGCCGTAGCCCGCCAGCGCCACCGGAGTTCGGTGCGTGTTGGTCAGCAGCGTCATCTTCTCGATGCCGAGGTCCGTCAGGATCATGGCGCCCACGCCGTAGTCGCGCAGTTCGTCCATGTCGGCGGGCGAGAGCGTGCCCGCCTGCGCTTTCAGGGCCATGGTGAAGCGATCGTTGCGTGCCCGGTTGATGGCGATCACAACGCCCGCACCTTCTTCGGCAATCGCCTGCATGGCGCTTTCGAGCACGCCCGATCCGCTGCTCTGCGCGGCGAAGATGTCGGTGAGCGTGGAAATCACATGCATGCGCACGAGCGTCGGCCTGGCCGGGTCGATCCTGCCTTTCACGAGCGCGATCTGTTCCGTGTCCGTGGCGCGGTTGCGGTACGTGATCGCCTGCCAGTCTCCGCCCCAGCGGCTGTGGAAACTGGCCTGTGCGGTACGCTCCACCAGGGTGTCATGGCGGCGACGATAGGCGATGAGGTCGCGGATCGTTCCGACCTTGAGGCCGTGGAGCCGGGAAAAGGCGATGAGGTCGTCGAGCCGTGCCATCGTGCCGTCCTCTTTCATGATCTCGCAGATCACGCCCGAGGGGTTGAGGCCCGCCAGCCTGGCGACATCGACGGCCGCCTCGGTATGGCCCGCCCGCACCAGCACACCGCCTTCGCGGGCGATGAGGGGGAAGACGTGGCCGGGCGTGACGATTTCGTCGCTGCCCTTGGTCCCGTCGATGGCGACGGCGATGGTCCGCGCGCGGTCCGCCGCCGAAATGCCGGTGGTGACGCCGACGCGGGCCTCGATCGAAGTGGTGAAGGCGGTGCCGTGCTTCGTGCCGTTGCGGGCGCTCATCAGGCCGATGCCGAGCTGGCTGACGCGGCTCTCGGTCATGGCCAGGCAGATCAGTCCCTTGCCGTAGCGCGCCATGAAGTTGATCTTCTCGGGCGTGGCCATCTGCGCGGGGATGACGAGGTCCCCCTCGTTCTCCCGGTCCTCGTCATCGACGAGGATGAACATGCGGCCGTTTCGCGCCTCGTCGATGATTTCCTCCGCAGTCGAGAGGAAGCTCTTGTTCTCATGCTCCAGGGCTATCGTGGCCATGTCGCTCTCCCAGGTGTGCGTGTTCATTCGGCCGGGCAGGGGGCGGCGGCGAGATCCGCCTTCCGTCCCGCGCCGAGCGCCAGGTAGACCGCGGTGGTGACGGCCGGTGCGATCAGCCAGCCCACGTCCACGCCGTCCAGCGCCTTCGCGAAGGGACCGGTGTAGATGCTGCTCGCCAGGAAGGGCAGCTGCACCGCAATGCCCGCGACGTAGGCCGCGGCCGCCCGCAAGTCGATCAGGCCGTAGATGCCGCCGTCGGCGCGGAAGAACGAGTCGATGTCATAGCGGCCCTTACGGATGAAGTAGAAGTCGACGATGTTGATCGTGGCCCAGGGCGCCAGGACGACCATCAGCCCGATGACGAAGCCGATGAAGCGGGGCACGAAATCGTCCGCAGAAGTCGTCGCCACGGCCAGGCAGCCGGCCAGCACCAGGGTGGACAGCACCACGCGCGCCTTGCGGCCCGGCTGCCAGGAGGCGAAGAACGTCTGCGCCATGGTGATGAGGGACAGTACGGCGCCGTAGATGTTGAGGGCGTTGTGGCTGATGATGTTGAAGACGAACAGCGCCATCAGCACCGGTGCCAGCATGCCGGTGGCGCCGCTGACGATGGCCATCGGGTCGGCGTTTGCCGGCGCACCAGCCACGGCTACCGCGCCCAGGGTGAACGAGGCGCCCGCGCCAAGGGCGGCGCCTGCGAAGCTGGCCAGGAAGGGCGCGCGAATGCCGACGCTGGGCGGCAGGTAACGCGAATAGTCCGAGGTGTAGCAGGCATAGGAAATGTGCCAGACCGCGGCGAGCGAGAACATCGCCAGCCAGCCGATCGCCGAGCCCTGGCCCTGGGTCCAGAGACCGGCCGGCATGAGCGCCACGAGGTTGACGAAGGCGAAGATCAGGCCGGCCCCCATGAACCACATGCCGACACGGTTGAGCATGTGGATCACGTTGTAGCCCAGGATGCCGATCCCGGCTGCGGCCAGGGCGCAAAGCACGGCGCCAACCGGCAGGCCCACCGCAGGCTGCAGCGCATGGACCGACTTTGCGGCCAGCACGATGTTGGAGATGAAGAAGCCGACGTAGAGCAGGGTCGCGAACGTTACCACCAGCAGCGCGCCGTAGCGGCCGAACTGCCCGCGGCTCTGGATCATCTGGGCCAGGCCCATCTGCGGGCCCTGCGCGGAACAGGCACCCAGTACCAGAGCACCTACGAGGTGGCCCAGCACGATCGCGGAAATGCCCCAGGTCAAGGGCAGGTGATAGACCTGCACTGCCATGGCGCCCGTCACCACCGGCAGCGGCGCGATATTTGTCGTGAACCAAAGCGTGAAGAGATCGCGCACTTTTCCGTGCCGTTCCGCCAGCGGCACGAAGCCGATGCTGTTTTCCTCGATCACCCCGGCCGAGGTATCACCCGCTTTACCCATGCTTCAGTTATCCTCTTGCACCATCGTTTTTGTGGTATACCATCGGACGGTATTCTTGCTTCGAGCGAGTCGCAAGAGAAATTTTAAGCCCCGCCACGAGCGAGGCTGGGAAAAGGATGGATGATGAAGTTCTCGATCTTTCTGCACATGGAGCGTTACGACGCCTCGGTCTCGCACCATAAGCTCTTCGAAGAGTTGCTTGAATTGTGCGACATGGCCGAGGCTGGCGGCATGGACAAAGTCTGGATCGGCGAGCACCACGCGATGGAATATACCATCTCGCCGAACCCGATTCCGCTGCTCTCGGCCGTGGCCGGGCGAACCAGCCGCATCCGCCTGGGCGCCGGTACCTTCATCGCGCCGTTCTGGCACCCGATTCGCATGGCCGGCGAAGCCGCCCTGCTGGACGTGATCAGCAACGGCCGTGCTGAAGTGGGACTGGCGCGCGGCGCCTATCAGTTCGAATTCGATCGCATGCTCAACGGCGTATCCGCGACGGACGGCGGCAAGTACCTGCGCGAGATGGTGCCGCTGCTCCAGCCCCTTTGGGAAGGCGATGTCGAGCATGACGGCGAGATCTGGAAGTTCCCCACTTCCACCAGCGTGCCCAAGCCGATCCAGGCCCGCCCGCCGCTGTGGATCGCCGCGCGCGACCCCGATTCGCACAAGTTCGCCGTCGCCAACGGTTGCAACGTGATGGTGACCCCGCTCGCCAAGGGCGATGCCGAAGTGGCCGATCTCATGACGAAGTTCGAGAACGCCATCGAAGCCGCGCCGCAGATCACCGAGCGCCCCCGGATCATGGTGCTGCAGCATGCCCACGTCCACACCGGCGATGACGACTGGCAGGCGGCGGCGGAAGGCATCTCGTTCTTCTTCCGCTCGTTCGGCGCCTGGTTCGGCAACAAGACGCCGCCGGTCAACGGTTTCCAGACTGCCGTTCCGCCGATCAACCCGGAGAAGTTCCCCGAGTACGTGCCCGACACGCTGCGCAAGAACGTCATGATCGGCAAGCCGGACGAGCTGATCGAGCGCCTGAAGAGCTACGAGGCGCTGGGCGTCGACGAGTACAGCATCTGGGTCGATAACAGCCTCTCGTTCGAGGAAAAGCGCGAATCGCTGCGCCTGTTCATCGACCACGTCCTTCCGGCCTTCGCCTGACCGATGGCCAAGGCCTACTGGATCGCCCGGGTCAATGTGACGGACCCGCAGGCTTACGCCGGTTACATGGATCTCGGACCGGCCGCCCTGATCGCCAATGGCGCAAAGCTGTTGTCGCGGGGCGGCCGTTCGGTGGCGCTCGAAGGGCCGGAGCCTTTCGAGCGCACGGTCGTGATAGAGTTTCCCAGCATGGAGGCTGCGCTGGCCTGCCATGCCTCGCCCGAATACAGCGCCGCCCGCGCCGCGCGCGAAGGCGCGGCCGAAGTGGAAATCGTGATCGTGGAAGGACTGGAACAGGATGACCGATAGACCGCAGGACGAAAAGTTCGAACGCGGCCTCGCCACCCGGCGTGAAGTGCTGGGCGATGCCTATGTCGACAAGGCGCTCGACGGCGCGGACGATTTCAACTGGGCCATGCAGGAACTGACAACGAAGTACTGCTGGGACGAAATCTGGAACCGGCCCGGTCTCGACCGCCGCAGCCGCTCGATCCTGAACCTGGGCATGATCGCGGCGCTCAACCGCAGCCACGAGTTCAAGGCGCATATTCGCGGCGCGCTGACCAATGGCCTGACGCGTGAGGAGATCCGCGAAGTGCTGTTGCAGATCGCCGTCTACGTGGGGATCCCGGCCGGGGTGGACAGCTTCCGCCTCGCCCGCGAGGTCTTTGCGGAGATCGACGCGCAAGGCTGACGCACGGCGTTGATGCGCAAAGGCATCCTGTTCGAGATGTCATGATCCGGGAAACGAAAAAGCGCCGGCATCCTCATGGATGCCGGCGCTTCTCTGTTGCGACCCAAGGGTCCGTAACGTGGGGGTTAAAGCCCGCCCATCATCACGTATTTCAGTTCGAGATAGTCGGTGATGCCGTGGCGGGAGCCTTCGCGGCCCATGCCTGAGGCCTTGATCCCGCCGAACGGGGCGACTTCGGTGGAGATCGCTGCCTCGTTCAGCCCGACCATGCCGTATTCCAGGGCTCCGGCGACGCGCATGGCGCGTCCGATGTCGCGGGTATAGGCATAGGCGGCCAGACCGAACTCGGTATCGTTGGCCAAACGGATCGCCTCTTCCTCGGTCTCGAAGCGGATTACGGCGGCGAGCGGCCCGAAGGTTTCCTCCGAGGCGACCAGCGCATCGCGCGGAACGTCGGCGATCAGCGTGGGCGGGAAGAACAAGCCTTCCTGCCGCGTTCCACCCGCCAGCAGACGGCCGCCGCGGGCGACGGCATCCGCCACATGCTGCTCCACTTTCTCGACGGCGCGCGCATTGATGAGCGGACCGATCGTCACGCCTGCTTCCGTGCCGCGGCCGAGGACCAGGCCCTCGACCCGCTGCCGAAGCCGCTCGACGAAGGCGTCATGGATGCCGTCCTGCACGAGGAAGCGGTTCACGCAGACGCAGGTCTGCCCGGCATTGCGGTACTTGCCCAGCAATGCCCCTTCCACGGCCGCATCGATATCGGCATCGTCGAACACCAGGAACGGCGCGTTTCCGCCCAGTTCCAGCGAGAGCCGCTTCAACGTGGGCGCGGACTGTTCGTAGAGCTTGCGTCCCACCCCGGTAGAGCCGGTGAAGGAGAGCTTGCGCACGACATCGCTGCTCATGAAAGCCTCGCCGATGGCAGCGGCTTCACCGGTGATGACGCTGAGCAGTCCGGCGGGCAGGCCCGCTTCTTCGGCCAGCGCCGCCAGGGCGAGCGCCGTCAGCGGCGTTTCCGGCGCGGGCTTGACGATGATCGCGCAGCCCGCCGCAAGCGCCGGGGCGACCTTGCGGGTCACCATGGCCGCCGGGAAGTTCCACGGCGTGATCGCGGCGACGACGCCTACCGGCTCGCTCCAGACCAGGATCCGCTGGTTCGAACGGGGCGCGGGGATCACTTCGCCCTCGATCCGCCGCGCTTCTTCCGCGAACCAGCGCACGAAGCTGGCGGCATAGAGCACTTCGCCGCGCGCTTCTGCCAGCGGCTTGCCCTGTTCGGCGGTGAGGATGGCCGCGAGTGCTTCCTGGTGCTGCAGGAGCAGCGCATGCCAGCGCAGCAGCAGGTCGGCACGCTCGCCTGCGGGCCGGGCGCGCCATTCGGCTTGCGCCTGCTCCGCCGCCTCGATGGCGGTCCGGGTCTCGGCCGCGCCGAGGTAGGGCACTTGCGCGATGACCTCGCCGGTCGCCGGGTCGGTCACCGGCACCGTATCCAGCGATACGGTCCAGATCCCGCCGACGAAAGCCTGATCGCGGAAGGGGTGAAGATCCCGGATCGTCATGCGCCCGCGACCTCCTTTTCCAGGTGAGCGTGATTGCTCATCTGCCCGCGGTGATAAAGCAGCACGCCGCTTTCGCAGCGGTCTATGCGCAGCACTTCGCCCACGAGAATGGCATGGTCACCGCCTTCGTATTCGCGCCAGAGGCTGCATTCGAGCACGCAGCTGGCGCCCTGGAGCAGCGGGTTGCCGAGATCGCTCAGCGTCCATTCCAGTGCCGCCACTTTGTCCGTGCCCTTCGAGGCGAAGGCCATGGCCAGCGCCTGCTGCTCGGCCGCGAGGATGTGGATCGCGAAACGCCCGCCGCGCACGAGGTGCGGATAAGTGGCGGAAGTCAGGGCCGGGCACACCAGCACCAGCGGCGGGTCCAGCGACAGCGAGGTGAAGGCGCTGGCGGTAAAGCCCACCAGGGCGCCTTGCTCGTCGAGGGCGGTCACGACCGTGACGCCCGATGGGAATTCGGCCATGGCCTTGCGGAATTCGGCCGGATCGATTGCGCTTGTCGTCATGTCGCTATCTCCTCTCACCGCATCACGAAGGGGTCGCCCATCGGCTGTTCCGACAGGTTGACCCAGACGGTCTTCAATTCGGTGTAGTCGAGCACGGCATGGATGCCGCCCTCGCGTCCGTAACCGCTTGCGCCGAAGCCGCCGATCGGCGCCATGGCGGAGACCGCGCGGTAAGTGTTCACCCAGACGATCCCGGCATGGACGTCGCGGGCGAAGCGGTGTGCGCGGCCGATGTCGCGCGTCCAGATGCCCGCGGCCAGGGCGTATTCGGTGCCGTTGGCAAGCGTGAGCGCTTCGGCGTCGTCCGAGAAGCGCATGATCGCGGCGACGGGACCGAACACTTCGTTCTGCACCACGTCGAGCTGGTCGGAGCTGCACGCAAGGAGGGTCGGCTCGTAATACCAGCCCTCGCGGCCGGCGTGGCGCTGGCCGCCGGCCAGCACTTCGGCGCCTTCCTCGCGGGCGCGGCCGACCATGCTCTCCACCACGCCGAGCTGCTGTTCGGTGGCCATGGGGCCCATGTCCGAATCCGGGTCGAGCGGATCGCCGATGCGGATGCGGGCCATCCGCTCGGTCAGCGCGGCGACGAAGCGGTCGTAGATGCCGTCCTGCACCAGCAGCCGCGAACCGGCGACGCAGCTCTGGCCCGAAGCGGCATAGACGCCCGCGACAGCGCCGTTCACCGCGCTCTGCAGGTCGGCATCGTCGAACACGATGTTGGCCGACTTGCCGCCCAGTTCCAGTGACAGCTTGGCGAAGTTCTCGGCACTGGCCTTGATGACATGGCGCGCGGTCGAAGGTCCGCCGGTGAAGGCGATGCGGCGCACGAGCGGGTGCCGGGTGAGAGCAGCACCGGCGCTGGGGCCAAGGCCGGTCACGACATTGACGACGCCCGCGGGGAACCCGGCCTGCTCGACGAGCGCGGCGAAGCGCAGGATGCTGGCGGAGGCATGTTCCGAAGGCTTGATGACCAGGGTGTTCCCGGCGGCGAGCGCAGGGGCCAGCTTGATCGCGGTCAGGTAGAGCGGGCTGTTCCAGGGAATGATCGCGGCAACGACGCCCAGCGGCTCGGGCACGGTGAAGGCGAACATGTCCGCCTTGTCGATCGGCAGGGTGCTGCCTTCCAGCTTGTCGGCCAGACCGGCGCTGTAGTGGAAGAATTCGGGCAGATAGGCCAGTTGGCCGCGCGTCTCGCGGATGAGCTTGCCGTTGTCCTGCGTTTCCAGTTCGGCCAGTTCGCCCGCATGCTCGGCGATCAGGTCGCCCAGGCGGCGCAGCAGCTTGCCGCGCGCGGTGGCAGTGAGGGCGCGCCATGCCGCGTTGCGGAACGCGGCATCGGCAGCGCGCACGGCGCGGTCGGCGTCGGCTTCGTCGGCGTCGGGCAGGACCGACCAGACCTGGCCGGTCGCGGGATTGCGCGATTCATAAGTCCGGCCGGAAGCAGCGTCGATCCACGCGCCGTCCACCAGCATCTGGAATTTCCGTGTCGTCATGAAGCCTCTCCGGCAGTTATGGGCGCCTGGGTGATCGTAGCGAGGTAGCCCAGGAGCAGGGCATTGGTTTCTTCCGGCATTTCCACCGGCATCATGTGGCGCGCATGGGCAATGACTTCGGCTTGCGCGCCGGGGATGCGGGCCGCCAGTTTGCGGGTCATCTCGGGCGTGGAGCCGACATCGAACTCCCCGGTGGCGACCAGCGTGGGCACCGCGATCTCGCCGAGGCGGTCGGCGCCGAAATTGTCCTGGCTGGCGAAAAGGCCATAGGACGTGAGGTAGCCGTGATGGTCGTTGCCCGCCATATGGGCGCGCAAGTCGGCGATATAGCCGGGCTGGGCAGCACGGAACTGCGGCGTGAACCAGCGCTCGATCGCGGCATCGGCATTGGCGGCGGGGCCCGCCTGCCGCACTTCGTCCACCCGGCCCAGGATCGTGGCGCGCACGGCCTCGGAACGGTCGAAGACGCCGTTGAGCAGGATCAGGCCCGAAAGACGGCCGGGAAAGCGAAAGGCGAAGGCGCGTGCCACCAGGGCGCCCATCGAGAACCCGATCAGCACCGCCTTGTCGATGGCCAGATGATCCATCAGATCGGCCACCTGGTCGGCATAGTCGTCCAGCCCGGCATCGGCGGCCGGCGCGGCGCTTCCGCCATGCCCGAGCATGTCCAGCGTGATGACGCGGTAGGCATCCTGAAGCGCGGTCTTCTGCGCGCTCCACATGGCCTGCGACAGTCCGACGCCGTGGATCAGGATCACGGGCGGATTGTCTCCGCCCGTGTCCTCATAGGCCGTCGGGAAAGGGTTCGCGCCCACCGTCAGCCCTGCTGCGCGGCCTTCTCCGCGGCAATGGCTTCCAGGTCGAGGTAGCGATTGCCGATGCGCGGATGCACGCGGCCACCGTCGGCAGCGCCGAGCACGATCACGATCTCGTCATCGAGCGGGGCGTCGGAAATGGCGAATTCGGCAGTGATGTAGTGCGAACGCTGGCCTTCGTCGTCCTTGTGCATCATCGGCACCTGGATCGAGGTGTTCTGGCCGCCACGCTTGTTGGTGAAGCTGAGGTAGGACTTCGCATTCACCGCCTCGCGGTAGTGGTTGCCGAAGCGCAGGGTGTGGATCAGCGCCGAGGCATGCTCGATTTCGCCCGCGCCGCCGACGACGGCTGCCTTGCCATAGGCCTCGATCTTGTCCGCGCCGCCGATGGTCGCGGTCAGCTTCTCGACGATGAGTGCGCCGAGATCGGAGGCATAGGCGCGGATCTCGGGCTGAAGGTCTTCCACGAAGTCACGGCCGGCCCAGGGGTTCTTCACGACAGCGGCCACGAGAACGGTGGTGACGGGACGTGCGGCGTCCTTGCCGCCTTCGATGCGGACTTCCTCGACATAGGACACGAGCTTGCGAATCTTCAGAGCCATCGGGCAACCTCCTTGGAATGTTGTATGGTGGTATACCAGAAGACTGGACACATGCAACGGTTCTTGTCATGAGAGTTTCAAGAGTAGCGAAACCCTTTGTGGAGGATGATTTGGAACGGATCGAAGCGCGGCCGCAGACTTTGAGGCTCATCGCGCTGGATCGTGTGCGCGACGCCATCATGCAGGGGCAGATAGCGCCCGGCGAACGGCTGGTGGAACGCAGCCTGGGAGACCGTCTTGGCGTCAGCCGCTCGGTGATCCGGGAAGTCATCCGCAATCTGGAATCCGAAGGACTGGTGGAAAGCACGCCATCCGGTCCGCGCCTTTCCACGATATCGCCGGAACAGGCGCAGCAGATCTACGAGATCCGCATGCAGCTTGAATCCTCGGCGGCGGCGGCCTGCGCGGACCGGTCCTCGGCGGAAACCGTCGCCTTGCTGCGGGAGGCGCTGGCGGCGATCGAAGCGGCGCACAATGACAAGAACGCGATTGCCGCGCTCAATGCCTCCACGCATTTCTATGAGGTGATCTTCACCACCGGCGGGCATGAAATCGCCTGGGAAATCGTGCAGCGCCTCAATAGCCGCATCAGCCAGATGCGCGCGATGACGCTGTCGGTCGTCGGCCGCCAGGCTGCAGGGCTCAAGCGGCTTTCCAAGATCGTCGATGCCATTGCCAACCGCAATGCGGATGCCGCGGCCAAGGCATGCCGCGAACATGTGCACGAGGCGTCGCTGATCGCCATCGAGATGCTGAAGAACAAGTAAGGCCGCTTCGGCGCACAAAAAAAGGCCGGTCCCGAAGGACCGGCCGGAATAGGTTTTGGGAGAGGATGCCTGAAAGGCAGGGGCGATATGTCCCCGCTGCGGCCTTCCTGCAATTGCAGATTCTGCACTCCCAATTGCCTTTTTGCGACATTTCCGGGTGCAAGCCGCGCAATCCGGCCAAATCGATCGCTGCGTCCGATTTTTGGCATACCATCCTATAATAAGACTGCCTTCCCGTCCTAGCAGAGGACCTCGATGCCGTCTTGCGCTTTTGCAGCACCGTTCCTGGTTTGCGGTCGGGAGTCTTCCGCGCGGGAGGCGCACTTTCCGTGCCTCGCAGCCGCCGCGGCCTGCCAAGACATTCCTGGAGCTGGAAAATGAGAGACGTGTTCAACCGCATGCATATCGCGGGCAAGCTGATGACGGTCGCCGGACTGGCCATCGCCGTGCTGCTCGTCATCGGCTTTACCGCCGTGGTCTTCGAGACGCAGTCCGCCGTCGGCACGCTGTCGGACCAGTCGGCCATCGCCCAGGCCGATGCCGAGGGTAACCAGGTGAAGACGGATATCGCCACGTTCGAGGCGACCGCCCGTACCCTGGCGGCCACCATGGGCAATCTGCACGCCGGCAATGCGCGCGATCGCGGCACCGCCACGAACGTGCTGAGGACGGACCTTCTCAAATCGAAAGTCGCGCTTGGCGCCTGGACCATGATCGCGCCCGGCCAGTGGGATGGACCGGACGCGGGCAAAGGCGGCCAGCCCGGATCGAGCAGGGACGGCAACTTCCGCCCCTATTGGGTCAAGACCGACGGCACGCTTGCCCAGATCCCGAACAACGAAATGGAAGGTTACGGCAAACCCTTCTTCCGCCAGTCGTTCGAGAGCGGAGAGGGCGCGATCCTCGACCCCTATACTTTCGACGCGGGCGGCCGGACGGTGCTGATGACGTCGATCACCCAGCCGGTGCGCTCGGGAGACCGGGTGATCGGCGTGGCGGGTCTCGACATGGAACTGGGCAACATTTCCGAACGTCTGTCCAGGCTCAAGCCTTTCGGTACCGGCCGCGTCATGCTGCTTTCCGCGGGCGCGATCTGGGTGGCCAACCCGGATGCCGCCCGCCTTGGCAAGCTCTACGCCGATCCCGGTCTCGACGAGGTGAAGGCGGCCATCGCCAAGGGCGAGACGCGGGTGCTGACGGATATCGAGGTGGACGGCGTGGCGACTCGCCGCGTTGTCCGGCCGATCGCGTTCGAAGGCCTGAACACCACCTGGGCGCTGGTCCTGGACGTTCCCGAGGCGACGATTGCCGCGCCTGCACGCAGCATGGCCTGGCAATTGGTGATCGGCGGCCTGGTGATCGTCGCGGCGGTGCTGGCCACGCTGTTCTATGCCGCTGGCGGCATCATCGGCCGTCCGATGGCCAAGCTTTCGGGCGCGGTGGACCGCCTGGCCAAGGGCGAGCATTGCGCGATCCCCGAACTGGGCCGCGAGGACGAGATCGGCACCATGGCCCGCGCCGCCGACGTGTTCCGCAAGGCCGCGGCTGACCGCGCGGAAGCCGACCGCCGCTCGGCCGAGGAGCAGAAGATCGTCACCAGCGCCGTGGGCGACGGGCTCGACGCCCTGCGTCAGGGCGACCTCACGCGCGACATCACCGAAGCCTTCCCGGCCGGCTATGCCGCGCTTAAGGACAACTTCAACGCCGCCCTGGCCGAACTGCGCCGCATGATCGGTGCGGTCGCGGGCAGCGCCAGCGGCATCCAGACCGGCTCGGCGGAAATCGCGCAGGCTTCCGAGGATCTCGCCCGCCGCACCGAGGCCAATGCCGCCAGCCTGGAGGAAACGTCCGCCGCGCTGGTGCAGATCGACCAGCGCCTCAAGGCCTCGGCTTCGGCCTCGACCCGGACGGTGCGCCGTGCCGACGAGGCGCTCTCCACGGTCTCGGGCGGACGTGCCGTGGCCGGTGAGGCGGTGGCGGCGATGGACCGCGTCAGCCAGAGCGCCAAGGGCATCGACTCGGTTATCGAGGGCGTCGACAAGATCGCCTTCCAGACCCGCGTGCTGGCCATGAATGCCGCTGTCGAGGCAGGCCGGGCCGGCGATGCCGGGCGCGGCTTCGCGGTCGTGGCCGATCTCGTCTCGGCGCTGGCCATGCGCTCGGAAGAGGAAGCCAAGCGCGCCCGCGAGCAGCTGACCGCTACCCAGACCGACATCGGCACCGCGGTCGATGCCGTCCAGCGCGTCGATGGCGCCTTCGAGACGATCTCGGAAGGCGTGGGCGAAGTCCATGCCCTGCTCGGCCAGATGGCGCAGGACAACCAGGCGCAGTCCACCGCGATCACCCAGATCAGCGTGGCGGTCTCGACGATGGACCATTCGACGCAGCAGAACGCGGCGATGGTGGAGGAAACTTCCGCCGCCGCCCGCAATCTCACCACCGAGGCCGGATCGCTCAACGACCAGGCCGCCCGCTTCGATACCGGCGCACGCAGGCAGGAGTTCCGTCTCTCCTCCGTGGCCTGACGGCGTATCGCCCCGAATGCCTGCCCGGTTCGATGATCGGGCAGGCATTTCGATGTGCGCCGGTCAGTCCGGCAGGGCGTCGGTCTGCCGCAGCGCCTCGCCCAGTGCGAGCGCTGCCGAGGTCGCCAGGTTCATGGAGCGGACCTGCGGCCGCATCGGGATGCGCAGCCGGGCGTCGCAGATATCCGAGACATCGACGGGAACGCCCGCGCTCTCCTTGCCGAACAGCAGGATGTCGTCGGGCCTGAACGTGAACGTGTAGGGCGATTGTTCGCTTTTGGTCGTGAAGAGGACCAGCCTGCTCGCGCCGATCGTGCTGCGGAAAGCCTCGAAATCGACGTGGCGCGTGATGGTGACGTGGTCGATGTAGTCCATGGCGGTGCGCCGCACGCGGCGGTCGTCCCAGGCGAAGCCCATCGGCTCGACAAGGTCCACGGCCGCGCCGAGGCAGGCGCTCAGGCGCAGGATAGCGCCGACGTTTCCAGCGATTTCCGGTTCGAAGAGTGCAATGCGCATCGAGGCTCATTGGCCCCGGTCGATGCACCATGCAAGCCCGCGCATGATGCATGCCGACCCGCGTTTCAGCGCAGCCCCAGGTTGGCGGCGAAAGTCCGGCCTTCGTAGTCGCTGCGGAACACCCCGCGTTTCTGGAGGATCGGCACGACCTCGTCGACGAAGTTCGTGACCGAGGAGGCCATGACTGTGGGCGTGAGGTTGAAACCGTGGCACCCGGTTTCGCGCCAGATCTCCTCCAGCCTGGCAGCGACCTGTTCGGGCGTTCCGACGATCTGCGGCATGCCCACCGCAAGGCCCCACTTGATGGCGACTTCGCGCAAGGTGAAAGGGCGGTCGCCCAGAACCGAGGTGAAAGCCTTCATCAAGCCCTGCGAGGCCTGCGTCGCCTGTTCCTGCATCGGCTGATCGAGTTCGATGCCGGAAAAATCCACGCCCATCGTCCCGGAGAGGCGAGAGAGGCAACCGTCCAGCGGCAGCCGTTCGATGAGATCGTCCAGGTGTCGCTGCGCTTCTTCCTCGGTGCCGCCGAGGATCGGTTGCACGCCGAACAGCACGCCCGGCGCCTTGCGGCCGAGCCCGGCGGCGGCTTCGTCAAGCTGGCGCATGGTGCGCTGCATGCCGGGCAGGTTGGGCTGGATCGCGAAGACCACGTCGCCATGCTCGATGCCGAAGCGCATCCCGCGCCCGGAGGTGCCGGCCTGGAACAGCACCGGCCGTTTCTGAGGGGAGGGCAGGACCGGCCCGACTGTCTGGCACTTGTGGAACTCGCCCTTGAAGTCGACGAATGCGACTTTGGCAGGATCGGCATAAACGCCCGCGTTCCGGTCGGCGAGCACGGCACCTTCGCCGATCGAATCCCAGAGGCGGTAGCAGATCTCCATATATTCGTCGGCCGCGTCGTAGCGACGGTCGTGCTCCAGCTGTTCCAGACCGAGCGCGCGATGCTCGCCGCGCAAGTGCCCGGTCACGATGTTCCAGCCGACGCGCCCGCCCGAGAGATAGTCGAGCGTGGAAAGCTGCCGCACGATCGTCCAGGGGCGGTAGGAACTCGTGGACATCGTGGTCGCCAGGCCCAGATGCTCGGTGGCGGCGGCGAGGGCGGAGAGCAGGACCACGGGATCGTGGTTGGGCCAGCAGATGCCGTACTTCACGGCGTCCTCGTGGCTGTCGCGGTAACGGTCGAACACGCCGGGCGTGTCGGCGAAGAACAGCCCGTCGAACCGGCCGCGCTCCAGCGTGCGGACAAGGTCCTGCCAGGCCTTCAGGTCGGCCATGGCATCAAGCCGGTTGTCGCCGGGGGCCGCCCAGCTGAGCACGGTGTGGTTGATCGGGGAATGGATCTGGAAGCTGACCAGATGCATTCGCCGGTCTGGCGCCTTTGCGGTCATTGGCTCTCTCCTCGCAGCTCAATTATGCCGGTTTCCCGGGGGCCGGTTTGCAGGAAGCACCGAAGCCGACGATCGCCGGCCTCGGCACTCCCTGCAAGACCCTGCCGGACCGCTAGCGGTCCCCTCCCCAGGTGCAGTCGTGAATCTCGATGCCGAGTTCGGCGACGATCCTGTCCATGCCGAGGATCCCGAAAAGCACTTCGCCTTCGCCGATGCGGCGGCGGAATTCGACTTCGGCGGCGGCGCGTGCCTCCGCCCTGTCTACAGTCTGTTCTATCAAGGCGCGCGGGATCACCAGCACGCCGTCGGAATCGCCGACCACGAGGTCTCCGGGTTCCACCCGCACCCCGTCGGCCACCACCGGCACGTTGACGGCCGCAGGCCCGCGTTTCTTCGGGTGCTCGACCGAGACGGCGGTGGACCAGACCGGATAGCCCAGCGCGCGGATGGCATCGACGTCGCGCATGGCGCCATGCACCACGGTCCCGGCCAGGCCCTTGCGCTGCGCATATGTGCAGGCGACATCGCCCCAGAGGGCACCCTGGTGCCCCCCGCCATTGGTGAGAACCAACACGTCGCCCGCCTCGGCCACCCAGAGGGCGGCGTGGATGGCGAGATTGTCGCCGGGGAAATTCCATGCGGTGACGGCGGGGCCGCAGAGTTTCTGTCCGGGGGCGATCGGCGTCATGGCAGGGCTCATCAGCCCCATGCGCCCGGCGATTTCACCCAGGCCCTCGTGCAGGTCGGCCACGCCGAACCGGGCGGCGCGGGCGACCAGGGGGGGATCGGGTCTGGGGATCTGACGATAGATGATGGACTTCAGCGGCGCGGTCATGCAAGGGCCTCCGGATTGAGCAGGGTCTTCGGCCGCTCCCCGCGGCTCACGTCTTCGACGACTTGCGCGACGTTTAGGGCCATGTCGCGCATGCCCGCCTCGGTCACGCCGGCGACATGCGGAGAGAGCAGGCAGTTCGGCAGAGCGAACAGCGGATTGTCGGGCGCGGGCGGCTCCGCCTCGAAGACGTCGATACCGGCGCCGGCGATCTGTCCCGCCTTCAAGGCATCGGCCAGTGCCGCCTCGTTGACGATGCCGCCGCGAGAACAGTTCACGAGGATCGCGTGGCGCGCCATCATGCCCAGTTCCACGGTGTCGATCAGGCCGCGCGTGGCTTCGGTCAAAGGCGTGTGGATGGAGATCACGTCGCGGCGCAGGATCTCCTCCAGCGGCAGCGGTTCCGCCCCGGCCCCGCGGATCTCCGTATCCGGCACCATAGGGTCATAGGCCGCGACTTCGGCGCCGAAGCCGGCTGCGCAGATCCTTGCCACGCAGCGGGCAATGCGGCCGAACCCGATGAGGCCCACGCGCGCGCCGGTCAGGTCGCCCAGCCGCACCGTCCATCGTTCGTTCCAGCGACCCTCGCGCACCAGGCCGTCCATGTCGCGCGTGCGGCGCAGCAGGGCCAGCATCATGGCCACGGCGCCTTCGGCCACGGCAGTGGAATTGTTGCCGCCGGGGGTATTGGCGACGATGACGCCGCGGGCGGACGCGGCGGCCATGTCGATATTGTCCACCCCGGCCCCGTGCTTCACGATCGCTTTCAGCCGCGGCATGGCCCCGAAAATCTCCGGGCCGAGCGGGCTGGTGCGGATCACGATGACGCTGGTTTCGGCGAGCCGGGCGTCGTCCCGCCAGTTCGCCGGTGCGATGATATCGTGTGCCTGCGACATCCGCTCTACGCCGATGGCATGAATCGGGTCGATAATGCAGACGAGCTCGCGAGAACTCATGGGACCTTCACCTCTCCAGCGATATGTATACGTGTTGTTGCTGTTTGGAAGGGTAGATCCTAAAAATTGGCCGTCAAGCGGAGGGCGGTCTGTTTAATGTATCCAATAAGTGCAAACCGTCTGGGCGATTTCAGGAGAGGATAAGAAGCATGTTCGCAGCGCCGCCCGCCGTCATGGCGCAAGTTTTCTGCCGCGTTCCCGACACGCTGCGCCGGTTCGGCGAAACCACCGAATGGGCGCGCGTGCAGCTTCATGGCGCCGCCGCGCCGGTCTTCCTCGAAGGGCCGGTCTTCGACGCAAAGGGCAACCTCTGGGTGACCGACATTCCCTGGGGCCGATTGTTCCGCATCGATCCCGAGGGCCACTGCGAGGTGGGTTTCGAATACGATGGCCAGCCCAACGGGATGAAGTTCCTGGCGGACGGACGGCTGCTGGTGGCGGATCATCACAAGGGCATGGTGATCTGCGACCTGGCCAGCGGTCAGTCCGAGGTCTGGTTCGATCGCTATCTGCTGGAGCCGTTCCTGGGCTGCAATGACCTGACCATCGCGCGTAACGGCGATATCTATTTCACCGATCAGGGCCAGTCGGGCTGGCAGAACCCCAATGGCCGCCTGTTTCGCGTACGCGCCGGCAGCGGGCGGCTGGAACTGCTGCTCGATGGCATTCCCAGCCCCAATGGCCTCGTGCTCAACAAGGCCGAGACCGCGCTCTTCCTGGCCGTTACGCGCGCGAACGCGGTCTGGCGCTGCCCCTTGATGGAAGACGGCGCGGTGGTGAGCAAAGTCGGGACCTATATCCAGATGTCGGGAGGTTCCGGCCCCGACGGGCTCGCCATCGACGAGGACGACAACCTGGCGGTCTGCCATGTCGGCTTCGGCGCCGTCTGGCTGTTCAGCAACCGGGGAGAGCCGATGCTGCGGATCGACGTGCCGGAAGGGCGCTATACCACCAATGCGGCCTATGGCGGGCCGGACAATCGCTGGCTCTATTTCACGGAATCAAGCACCGGCACCATCTATCGCACCGAGATGCCGGTGCCGGGGCGCCCGATCTTCACCGCAAGCGTCTGAAACGCCAGGACGCCATGACTGCCGGGTGGCAATCATGGCGTCCCGTCGATGGGCTCTGGATCAGAAGCGGAAGCGGACGCTGCCCTGGACGGTACGCGCCAGCGTGCGGACGCCGAGGGGAAGCAGGTCCTCGCTGCCGTGATAGCGGTAGACATCGCTGCCCAGGATGTTCGAGGCTTCCAGCGACAGCGTCATGAACGATATGGGCGTATAGTTGATCGCCGCATCGAGCCGGTCGGTTGCGCCGTTATAGGGCGAATACCGGGCGCGGTCCGAGCCCTGGCCGTCGAGCCAGAAGCCGATGCGATAAGACGAACGGTAGTTGTAGGCCACGCGTGCGCTGAAGCTGGGCGTGTCGTAGAACAGGGTCGCGTTGGCCGTCCACTTCGAGGTGTTGGGGGAGTCGAACTCGCCCGGGAAGCTCTCCTCATCGTCGTATTCGACCCGGGCCTTGAGAATGTGCGAGGCGTTCAGGCTGACGCCGAAGTTGCTGAGAATGCCCGGCAGGAAGTCGAAGAACGACTGGACCGTGCCTTCAAGGCCCACGAAAGTACCGTCGCCTGCGTTCCGCTGCTGCTCGACATAGCCGAACGCGGCGCCATAATCTGCAAGGTTGACGCCGTAAGCCGCCATTTCGGCCGCCGATGCCTGTTCGCGGCTATAGAGCAGGAAGCCGGTGGCCTTCTTGTAGTAGCCTGCCAGCGAGATTTGGCCGCCGCGACCGAAGTAGTACTCGGCGCTGACGTCGAAGGCCTGGTCGCGTTGCGCCTTGAGGCTTGGATTGCCGGCATAGACGATCGGCGGATTGCTGGTGAGGTTAAGCGAATAGAACGGACGCGCGTCGGCAAAGGTCGGGCGTTGGACGTTCGTGGAGTAGGACAGGCGCAGCTGTGCTTTCGGCGTGAAATGGATGACGGCCGAGACGCTGGGCAGGATGTCGGCGTAGTTGCCCTGGCCCTCTGCGGCCTCGACGATATCCTGATTGCCGTTGGAGGCATCGCCCGGCCGGTAGCTGAAGCTGCTCGACGTGCCCCAGGTGTTGGTGAAGCGAGCGCCGATCAGCCCTTCGACGGGGATGTTGCCCATGTCGAAGCCGTAATTGATCTGCGCATAGGCCGCGAAGTTCTTTTCGTTGGAGCTGAACGTGGACCCACGGTCGCTCGGCGGATCGATGGTGGAGAAGCGCGTGGCATTGGCGGGATCGTACTGCTGGATGAAGGCACGAACGTCGTCGATCTGGCTCAGCACCAGGGAGCCGGGGATGCGGTACCACTGCATCGTCGATCCGCCGATGTCGGGGCCGACCTGGGATGCCATATCGTAGCCGGGGAACAGGCTGAGCGGAGCGGGCGCGCCGTTCACGCGGGGCAGGCCGTCGCGGTAGCCGTAGTAATTGCTCGTACGACGCTGGTTGAAGCGGCCACCGACCTGCAGGCTGCGCAGCAGCGAGGTTTCGCTGAGCTGGATCGTCAGGTCTGCCTGGGCCGCGAACTCCTTGTTCTTGGAGCCGCCGAGATTGTCCTGGAAGCGGTCGACGCCGTAGGACGAGACGTCGTTCAGGTCGGCGCCGTTGAGCGTGATCGAAGGCGCGCCCTTGCTGTAGATGTCCGAGGCGAAATCGACGGAGGCGGAGGTCAGGCCCTGAGGCTTGAGAATGCTTTCGACGAAGTAGTTACCCGTCTTCGACCAGTTGTATTGCACGCCGGTATTGATCTGGACTTTGTCCGAATGCCAGTGCGCTTCGAAGTTCGTGGTGTAGAGATCCGAGTGGATCGAGTTGTACAGGGAATCGATGCCGGCATTGACGCCATTGGCGTTGCTGAGCGTCAGCGATTTCACGGTTCTGCCGTCGGGCATCAGCACGATGTCGCTGTAGTTGCTGGCGGAAGGCATGTCCTGGACGTAGAGACGCTCCACCGAGCGCTTTTCGCGTGATCCAACGTAGCCGCCTTCCAGCACGAAATCGAGCTTGTCGCTGGCCTTCCACTGCAGAACGGCATTGATCGAAGGGCGCTTCACGTTGCCCTGCTCGATGCCGTACTGCGCGCGATAGGGGATGACGATGGTATTGCCGCCAACCACAGTCTGCGTGGGCGACTCGCTCTCGATGAAGTTCTCGCGGTAGTTGGTCTTGGTCCAAGAGCCGTTGAGCAGGAAGCCGATCTCACCGATACCGGTCTCGATGCGGTCGGCAATCAAGAGACTGCCGTAAGGACTGACTTTCTCGGACTGATCGTCGTAGGAGCCGCGAATGCTGCCCGCGACCGTGAGGCCCTTCTTGAGATCGAAGGGGCGGCGCAGTTCGACGTTCACGGTGCCCGCGATGCTGCCTTCCACCTGATCGGCCGACCGGGTCTTATAGACGTCCACCTGCTTCAGCAGTTCCGCCGGAACATCGGAAAGGTCGATCGAGCGGCCAGCACCGAGGTTGGTGTTATTGCCGTTGATCGTCGTCTGCACCTGGTCGAGGCCGCGGATGGTCACGCTCTGGCCTTGTCCGCGGGCGCGTTCGATCTGCACGCCGGTGACACGCGCGAGGGCTTCCGGGACATTGTTGTCGGGCAGCTTGCCGACGTCTTCCGAGACGACGGAATCGACGATCTGCTTGGAATTCCTCTTCTTGGTGGCGGCGGCTTCGACACTGCCGCGCACGCCGGTAACGAGGATGTCTACGGGGGCGGCCTGGCTCTGGTCCGACAATTCGGAAGCGGTGCCCAGCGTGCCCTGTGCCCATGCAGGAGCAGCCATCCCGACCGCGACGATCGAAGTCAGCGCCGTCGAAAGCTTCAAGACTCTCAATGATTTCATCGAAAAACCCCCTGTTTTGATCCGCGGCACCTTCGATCCGATGCCCTTACTTATATCGTATACGTCCTACGATATTCGTAACGAGTCAAGGCGATTGTGACGGTTTGGAAACATTTTTGTCCGACTAGATGGGGTTCGGCGACAGATCCGAAAAGCGGATGGCAAAAGAGGCGCGGGTTTGTAACCCGCGCCTCTCCTGAGCTTTTGGAAGGTTTGCTGACCCGTTCGGTAAGATCAGGAGCAGCTATCCAGTGGCGAATTGTCCGAGCGGACGGCAATGGGCTGAGGCTTCGGAGCCAGGACTTCCCATTCCTGGACGGCCAGTGCCGCATGGGTCTTTCCGTCCGTGGAAGCGTCCATCACCGCGCGGAGGCAGCGGGTCGTGATCGCAGGGAACGAAACATCCTGGAACGCGCCGGGGGTCGTACCGTAGGCGCTGGTCTTGGGAACGGTCTTCCAGCCGCGCTTGCCGGTAGAATTCCAGTATTCGAGATGCCAGTTCGCAGGCGGCGCCACACCCACGCCGGATCCGGCCGGCTGGTCGTTCCAGAACCACAGGCGCGACCCGTCGATCGTCACCGGCTTGTCCCAGCGATATTCGATCCACTGACGCGGCGGGTTGTTCGGTGACCAGCTGCCCCACATGTCGGGCGGGAGCGGTGCTTCCTTGACGGCGCCGTTGTTCAGGGCCTTGATCCAGAACTGCACCGGCACGGGATCGTTCGAGGCGGTGGCCCAGGCCGCGCGCGCAATGTTGCGGCTGGGCGGCAAGGGGGGCTGCGGGCGCACGGTCGGCACGACGGTGCGAATGCGCGCGGGGACAACGCTGTCGTCCCATTCCATCCTGTCCAGCGCGACGCTGCGGCGGAAGTGTCCGCCGCCTTTCGCATCCGCCGTGTGATAGGCAAGGTACCACTGCCCCTTGAACTCCACCGCGCCCGGATGGGAGGTGGTGGAGGATACGGGATGCAACACGACGCCCCGATAAGTCCACGGTCCCATTGGAGAGGGCGCGCTGCCATAGGCGATGCAGGCATAGTAGACGGCCTGCGTGCAGTCGGATTTCGGGCCGGCGTTGTTGCCGGCGTAGAGCATGTAATAAGTGCCCTTGCGTTTCATGATCCACGGAGCTTCGAAGAAGCCGGTCAGGCCGGTGACGGTCTGCTCGGGTCCCTTGGGCGTGATCATGTCGCGCGCCAGTTCCATCCCGCGAAGCTGGCCGAACGTGCCCCAGTAGATATAGACCCGCTGGTCGTCGTCGACGATCACGGTGGGGTCGATGTTCTGGATCTTGTTGGGATAGGGCACCTTCTGCGAAATGATCGGACCGGCTGGATGGGCATCGCGCCACGGCCCCAGCGGACTGTCGGCCACGGCCACGCCGATCGCGAACTTGTCCTCGGCGTCGCTGTCTCTCTCCAGCACGGGGGCATAGAGGTAATAGCGCTTCCTGCCGTCTGCGGCGCGAGGCCCCTCGACGATCTGGCCGGCGTAGGCGCGGGCCTTCTCGGCCCAGGCGAAGACATTCTCCGGCTTGATGATGGCAGGGTAATGCGTCCACTTGCCGGAGGCGGGATCCGCGGTCTTCAGAAGTTGCCATTCGGGCATGATGAAGTCGTTGACGTCGCTGGCCGCCTCGTCGCGACCCGTGAGGATCCAGAGCTGGCCATCGGCGACGAGCGGCGCCGGGTCGGTGGAATAGTAGTCGCCGTCGGCGAGAATGGGATTGCCGGGAACCGCAAGCTCGCGGCTGACCGGGGCGGTTTCCTGAGCGCCGACCGCCGCCGGCGAAAGGCCGATTCCCAGGATCGCCGCCCATGCGCAGGCCTGGGTTCGGGCCGAGGCGGCACCGCGGCCGAGGGGAAGGGCAGGGCGCCGGCCAGTTCCACGCCTAGTTGATTGCACGCTGATACTCCTATCGAATATCGTATACAGTGGAGGCGTTCCTGGCTTTCAGTCAATAGGTTCCTGCGCAAGTTCTGGGGTAGCGCTATCAAACAGCGCATTAAGACAAAACTGATTATATATCGTATATTTTCCTTGATTATCGATTGGCCGGAGGTCATGACACGATGGTCTTCCGAAACAACCGAGCGATTTCAGCCGTGCGTGCTTCGACCTTACCTTTCGCGAAATCGATCAGCCTCGTTGCCCTGGCCTGGGCGGTGCCGATGCTCACGGTCACGGCCGAAGCGCGCGATACGCGCGGCGCGGCCGCAGCCGTCCCCAGCATCGACGCGCGTTATGCCGATGCCGAGAAATACCTGGGCAGCGCGCTGGGCGACCTCATCGACAATGCCGATGTCGCGCCTCGCTTCGTGGAGGGCGGGTTGTTCTACCGCACCGGCAACCGGCTGGAGCAGCGTTACCACTTGCTGGACCTTGCCAGCCAGCAGAGCCGGGAGATCACCTCGACCGCCGCGCTGCTGGCGGCGCTGGCCGCTGCCAAGGGCGCTCCGGTCTCGATCGACGATGCCCGGATCGCCGATGTCGACTACGATCCCGCGCAGGGCGAAGTGCGGTTCCGCGCCTTCGACGGCGCGCTCTGGAGCCTGGATGCGGCGGGCAAGGCCCTGCAGGTCGAAGCGGCGGATCATCGCGAGATGGATCTTGCTTCGCCGGACGGCAAGACGAAGATCGTCGCCCGGGATTTCAATCTCTACGCCGTGGATATCGCCAGCGGCCGCGAAGTGGCCCTCACCACGGACGGTACGCGGGAGCAGCCCTATGGCCGCTCGATCCCGGAATTGTCCGATATCCTGCGCGAAGGGACCGAGGAACCGGCCATGCCGGTATCGGCGCAGTGGTCTCCGGATGGCCGCTACCTGCTGAGCTGGCGGCTCGACACGCGTGCGGTGAAGAAGCTTTCGATCACCCAGCAGAATCCGCCCGGCAGTTTCTACCCGCGCAGCTTCAGCTACGTCTATCCGCTGGCGGGGGCCGAGAAGCTGCCGCAGGCGACGCGCTTCGTGGTGGATGTCAGGCAGGCCCTGCGCAAGGGCAAGGCGCAGATCGTGCCGATCCAGATGCCGGCGGAATCGCTTCTCTACCCCGCGCCGCCGGACATGGGCTGGCTGGACGGCAAAGTCCGCGCGCTCTGGACCGAACGCGGCTACGGGCAGCAGGCCGTCTACCTCGCCGATCCGCAGACCGGCGTGGCCCGGATCGTCGTGCACGAGGCGGTGAAGCCGGTCGTCACCGTGACTTCGAGCATGATCTTCCCCGCGCCCGAACTGGGCGGCGAACTCTCGATCTCCGAGCGGACCGGCTGGGCGCAGCTTTACCTCGTCACGCCAGACCTCGGTCCGGATGGCGGGAAGGCGCTGACCACCGGGGCCTGGGAAGTGCTCACCGTCGATAATGTGGCGGAGGACAAGGCGTCGCTGGTCGTCACCGGCGTTGGCCGCGAAGCATCGGGAGAAGGGGCGGGAGAAGCGTCGGGCGAAGGGGCGCGCAATCCCTATTGGCGCGCGCTGTACCGGGTTCCGATCGCGGGCGGCGAACTCACCCAACTCACGCCCGAGCCGCTCGATCACAATGCCCAGGTCTCGCCCGATGGCAAATGGATCGTCGATCAGATGTCGAGCCCGACAACGCCCACGCGCGCGGTGCTGCGCGAAGGCGCGACCGGGCGGATCGTCAAGGAACTGGCGCGGGCGGACGACAGCCGGCTGCGCGGCACCGGCTACACCCCGCCCGAACCGTTCAAGGGTGTTGCCGCGGACGGCACGACGCCGATCTACGGCATGATCTACCGCCCGGCGCATTTCGATCCCGGCCGCAGCTACCCGGTGATCGACAACGTCTACACCGGCCCCACCACCACGGATGTGCCTGCCACCTGGAGCGATGCGCGGCGCGTGGCCGGCAACAGCGTGGCGCAGATCGGCGCGATCGTCGTGATGATCGACGGCACCGGCACCTCGCGGCGCGGACAGAAGTTCCGCCTGCCTGCCTTCCAGAACCTCGGTGAGGTGGGGCTGGACGATCACATCGCGCTGATCCGCCAGATGGCCGCGAAATACCCCTATATGGACGTGAAACGCGTGGGCGTGTTCGGCGGTTCGGCCGGGGGGTATGACACCGCACGCTTCGTGCTGCGCCGCCCGGACTTCTTCAAGGTGGGCGTCGCCTCCTCGGGCAACCACGACTTGCGCCTCGACAAGACCTGGTGGCCGGAAGTCTCGATGGGCTATGCCGACGAGGCGACCTGGGAGCGCAATTCGAACATGGCGGTAGCGGGCCAGCTCAAGGGCCACCTGCTGCTCGTCCACGGCGACATCGACGACAACGTGCCCATCACCGAGAGCTACCGGCTCGCCAAGGCGCTGATGGATGCCGGGAGGGACGTCGATCTCATCGTGATGCCCAATGCCACGCACAACGTCTACCGGCCCTTCTTCTGGAAGAAGCTGCGCGACTATTTCACCCAGTACCTGCTCGGCGAAACGCCGCCTGCACTCGGCCCGGTACAGCCGGCCAAGCCCGCCGTCGCCACGGCCGCCCACTAATTTCCTTCAAGGATCAGAAATGAAGCGTCTCCTGAAGCCCCTTCCGCTCATTGCCCTGGTGCTCGGCACTCTGCCGGCGGCGTTGCCCACGAGCATCGCTCATGCGGAGGAGGGCGAGGCGCCGAAGCCGAAGAAGGTATTCCCCCCGATCCGCAAGACCGAGATGGAGACGGCAACCTTCGATCTCGCCTTGCGTGCGGATACCCAGACGCTGGCCCATCTCTCGCCCAAGGGTGACACCGCCTTCGACTTCGTGCCGGCCGGCCGCGAGGCCGAACGTGCAAGCGACGGCTACGTCCACATCGGCGACATCCACATCCGCCTCAAGACGGCGGGTTCCGAGTGGCAGGACTATTCTTCCGCCCATGCGCGCCAGCAGATCGCGGCGCTGCCGGGCGGCAAGGACGTGCTTGCCGCCGCCGACATCACCGCGTCGATGGGCACCTCCGGAAATGGCGGGGCAATGCCGCTGCGCGTCGAGCGCCGCTGGGTGAACGAGGCGGGCGTGCTCGCCATGCGCTTCACCCTGGTCAACACCAGCAGCGCCGCGGTCGAGATCGGCGGCCTGGGCATGCCGATGGTGTTCGACAACATCATCCTCGACCGCGATCTGGACCAGGCCCATGCCGAGGCGAGCTTCGTCGATCCCTACATAGGCCGAGACGCAGGCTATCTTCAGGTCACGCGCCTCAACGGACAGGGACCGGCGCTGCTGGTGCTGCCCGAGAAGGGCACCCCGCTCGAAGCCTATCGCCCGATCATCGAGGCGCGCGCCGCCAGGAATGGCGACATCTTCACTGACAAGAGCCAGCGCAGCCAGGTCTCGGAAGGGTTCTACGACTGGACGGTGGCCAGCAAGGGCTTCGCCGAGAAGGAATGGGCCAAGGCCGGCCAGCAGTGGAACGCGCCGACCAGCATCACGCTTGCTCCGGGTGAAAGCCGCACGATCGGCCTCCGCTTCGTGACTGCCCCCGATATCCGCAAGATCGAGGACACGCTGGTGGCGAACAAGCGCCCGGTCGCGGTGGGCATTCCCGGCTATGTCGTGCCGACCGACCAGACCGCCAGCCTGTTCCTCAAGACGCCGAGCAAAGTGGCGAAGATCGAATCGTTCCCCGAAGGCGCGCTCACCGCGATCGCCGGGAAGAGCGGCACCTACAAGAACGGGGGGGGATGGTCCCGCTATCAGGTCAAGGCTTCCGGCTGGGGCCAAGCGCGGCTGACCGTGACTTATGCCGATGGCCAGAAGCAGACGGTCAGCTACTACATCACCAAGCCGCTTGAACAGGTGATGGCGGACATCGGCCACTTCACCACCACCGACCAATGGTTCGAGGGCAAGGGCGATCCCTTCCACCGCAGCCCTGCGATCCTTTCCTACGACCGCGAGGACAACAGGATCCTCACGCAGGATGGCCGCGTCTGGGTGTCCGGAATGAGTGACGAGGGCGGTGCCGGTTCGTGGGTTGCCGCGATGATGAAGCAGCTCGACAATCCCAATGCCGAGGAAGTCGCCAAGCTGGAGCGCCTCGTCAACGAGACCGTGCTCGGCACCCTGCAGGTCGAGGATGGCCCGCAGGCGGGCGCGGTGAAGAAGAGCATCTTCTACTACGATCCGGTCGAGTTCCCGAACTACTACGATCCCAAGATCGACTGGAAGAGCTGGACGGCATGGTCGAAGAAGGATTCGGACGATCTCGGCCGCTCCTACAACTATCCGCATGTCGCCATCGGCCACTGGGTGCTCTACCGCCTTGCGCGTGACAACCAGGGCCTGGTCAAGCAGCACGATTGGAAGTTCTACCTGGAGTGGGCCTACCGCACGTCCGTGGCGATGATGCGCGATGCACCGTACTATGCGCAGTTCGGGCAGATGGAGGGCGATGTCTTCATCGACATCCTCAAGGATCTCAAGCGCGAGGGCCTGAGTGCCGAAGCCACGGAAATGGAGGGCCTGATGAAGGGCCGCGCCGACCACTGGCGCACGCTCAAGTTCCCGTTCGGCAGCGAGATGGCCTGGGATTCCACCGGCCAGCCCGAAGTCTACGCTTGGATGCGCTATTTCGGCTATCAGCCCCAGGCGGACGAAACGCGCGAGGTCATCCTCGCCTACGATCCGACCATTCCGAGCTGGGGCTACAACGGCAATGCCCGCCGCTACTGGGACTTCCTCTATGGCGGCAAGGTCTCGCGCATCGAGCGTCAGATCCACCACTACGGTTCCGCGCTGAACGCAGTGCCGCTGTTCGACGCCTATCGCCAGAATCCCACTGACCTGCACCTCCTGCGCGTCGCCTACGGCGGCATGATGGGCGGCGTGACCAATATCGACCAGCAGGGCTTCGGCTCGGCCGCCTTCCACTCCTGGCCCGACATGATGAAGTGGGACGCCATCACCGGCGACTACGGCATGGGCTTCTACGGCCACGCCATCACCTCGGCGACTTACATGGTCGACGATCCGCAGTTCGGCTGGCTGGGCTTCGGCGGCGAACTGACGGCTAAGGGCGCCCGGGTTCATGTCGAACCGAAGGACGGAGCCCGCCGCCGCCTCTTCATCGCCCCGGCAGGCCTCTGGATCACACTGGAATCGGGCCGCATCAAGAGCGCCGATTATGACGCGAAGACCGGCAAGGTCGTGCTGAAGCTCGATCCGGCCACGGCGATCGCCCCGCGCGCGCGTCTCCTGTTCGAGACGACCACGGCTGGCGGCAAGACTTACGCCGCGGACACCGGAACCGCCGATCGCGGCGGCTTTGCGATCGCGCTGGGCGATGCGGAAACCACCGTCACGCTAAGCCCGCGCTGACGATGAAAGTCCTGCTTCAGGCTTCGGTGCTGGCTGTTCTTCTTTCGGGAGGGGCCTTCCCGCCAGCGCCGGTGCTTGCCTCCCCGGTCACCGGCTCCACACCGAGTGCGGCCTGCGTGGCCGGGGACTGGAAGGTGGCCGCCACCGATCCTTCGGACGCGGCGAATTCCGCGCTGCCGCTCCAGATGGAAAGCCCGCATTTCGCGCTTCACTGGAAGGCGGGCACGGTCGACCCCGAAGTGGCCAGGGCTGCCGCGAAGCATCTGGAATATGTCTGGGACTATTTCCTCGGCACTCTGAAATTTCCCGAGCCGCATTGCGACTCTGCGGGCAAGTTCAAGGTCAACGCCTATATCGGCGTGGGTTACGGCCTTACCGGCGGCGCCGATGAGCTGGGCCACATGGGCATGTGGATCGATCCGGGTGCCCTCAAGGACCGCTTCGGTCTTGCCCATGAACTGACGCATGCGCTTCAGGCCGCCACCGGCCGCCTGATGGATTCGCCCTACACCGGCTGGATGTTCGAGAGCCATGCCAACTGGATGACGGTGCAACTGCCCGAATTCCGCGAAAACACGCATTGCTCGGTGCTGCTCAAGCAATATCCGCACCTCTATTACGGCTCCACCCGCAGCCGTTATTGCAATTGGCAGTTCTTCGAATACCTCAAGGACACATATGGCTTCGAGGCGGTCAACGCGATCTGGCGGACCGCCCCCGGCAAGGACGACCCCGCGCGTCTCACTGCCGATCCCTTCTCCGTCCTCCAGGCGAGCCGGAACTGGACGCAGGCGCAGCTTAACGACGTGTTCGGGAACTGGGCGCTGCGGAACGCCAATTGGGATTACACCAACCCCGATGGCAGCGACCAGGGCGCGGTTTTTCGCCGGAATTACGGGACTTACGAGCAGACGACCGACGCCGGCATTCTCTCCGCGACAGTGCTCGATCCGGTGGACCTGCGCCGCCGCCGCTTCGCCGTGCCGGACATGTGGGCGCCGCAGCGCTGGGGCTACAATGTGGTCAGGCTGCATCCCGATCCCGGCAGCGCGCGGGTGACCGTGACGTTCCGGGGTATCGTCCAGCAAGCCAGCGCGACAAACGCGCTGCCGGGGCTGGCGGACGAGCCGGAAACGATCCCGCCGCCCGCATCCGACTGGCGCTGGGGTGTCGTCGCGGTGGGGGCGGACGGCAAGAGCCGGTACTCCCCCTTGCAGAGCGGCGCAAAGGGCGCGGCTGCGATGGCTGTTCAGGCGGGCGACACCGGCCTCTACCTCGTCGTCATGGCTACCCCTTCGCGGATGCAGAAGATCCGCTGGGACCAGCCCTATTACGCGATCTATCGCTATCCCTGGATGGTCCAGTTCGAGGGCGCGATGCCCGACCGCTGGCAGGCCGGCGCGCCGGAGCCGATCCCGGGCGGCCACCGGCACGCGAACGGCGGCGGCTGGGTCGGCCCCGCCGCCACGGTGGCGCCGGGCGCTTATGTCGGCCCGTATGCCCGCGTGGTTTCCGGCACCGTTTCCGGCAAGGCGCGGATCGAGGATCACGCCGTCGTGCTCGACAAGGCGCAAGTAAGGGACGAGGCGGTGGTTTCGGGCATCACGGTGCTGCGCGGCGACACCGTGCTGAAGGACAAGGCCCGCGCCGCCACCGCGATGCTGGGCATAGGGGAGTACGAGAAGGGCATCGTTCTTTCGGGAACGGCGCAGAACCTTGGCGATGTCGAGCAGCGCGGCGGTTCAGCCTCCAGCGGGGTGTTCTACGGCTTCGTCGATCCCGAGAGCGTCAAGGATCCAGGGCACGGCGCGAATCTTTCCGCGCCCGTCCCGGAAGTCACCGCAAGACCGCGATACCGCTGGATCCCCTGAAAGGATCGCCCGCGCAGGGCGGCGCGGTCACGATTCCCAGTAGGGTGGATCGCCGAAGCTGCGGCGCAGGCTTTCGGCCAGGGCGCGGATCTTGGGGGCGGCGCCGTGGTCGCGGGGATAGGCAAGGAACAATTCCGCGCCCTCGGCCTGAAGCCCGATGTCGATCTCTTCCAGGGTTCCGCTGCGGACGGCGTCGTGCACGAAGAAGCTGGGCAGCAGGGCGATGCCGAGGCCCGCTGCGGCGGCATCGCGCATGACCAGTCCGTTATTGACGCGGAGCCCTGCATTCGGGCGGATCACGGACCATCCCGTCTCCGTGGCGAAGCGCCAGTCGCCTGACCTGTTCGAATAGAGGATGCCGCGGTGGCGCTCCAGTTCCGCCAGCGAGGCGGGCCGGCCCTCCCGCTCGAGATATGCGGGGGAGGCGACCAGCAGGCGCCGGCTGGCGGCCAGGCGGCGGGCGATCAGGCGGCCATCGCCCACCGCACCGTGCCGCAACACGGCATCGAAGCCGTCGCTCGCCGCATCGACGAAGCCGTCATCAAGCTCCAACGACACCTCGATATCGGGATATTCGCCAAGAAATCGCGCGAGTGCGGGACCCAGATGCAGGATGCCGAAGCCGACCGGGGCGGAAAGCCGGAGCGGGCCGGACAGTCTGCCGCTGCGGGCCGCCAGTTCCGCGGCGGCTTCCTCCGCCTCGCGCAGGATTCGCCGGGCGCGGGGCAGGAAGGTCTGGCCGCTGCTGGTCAGGGAGAGTTTGCGCGTCGAACGTTGGAGGAGCGTCGCGCCCAGCGAGCGCTCCAGTTCGGCCAGCCGCTCGCTCACCACGGACTTGGCCAGGCCAAGCCGCCGCGATGCCGCGCTGATGGATCCTGCGTCGGCCGTGGTGAGGAAAGCCACGATCCCGTCGAACTTCATCATTGTTCGGAAATCCCGTCGTCCAGTTCCGGCATTTGCCGGCTAGTTCGAACGATGCCCGCAAGGCATCTACAAGTCCAGAGGGCGGGCCGAACCACCTTGCCGGGATCTTCCCGGGGAGGCGGCCCACCGGCAGGATCTGGTTCCAGAACCTGAGAGACAACCACGAGAATGGAGACAAGGTCATGAACGAATTCACTGGCAAGAACGTCCTGATCCTCGGCGGCAGCCGCGGAATCGGCGCCGCGATCGTCCGCCGGTTCACCGCCGGTGGCGGCGATGTCGCCTTCACTTACGCCGGTTCGCGCGAAGCGGCCGAGGCCCTGGCAGCGGAAACCGGCGCCGTGGCGATCCGCGCCGACAGCGCCGATCGCGGCGAAGTGATCGCTACCGTGGCCGGACGCGGCGCACTGGACGTGCTGGTCGTCAATGCCGGCACGCTGGTGCTGGGCGATCCGCTGGAACTCGATGCCGACGCGGTCGACCGCATGATCGACATCAATGTTCGCGCGCCCTATCACGCCGCCGTGGAAGCGGGACGCCGGATGAACGCCGATGGCCGCATCATCGTCATCGGATCGGTCAATGCAGACCGCATGCCTTTCGCGGGCGGGGCGGCCTATGCCCTGACCAAGGCGGCCATGCAGGGCATGGTGCGCGGCCTGGCACGCGATTTCGGCGACAGGGGCATCACCGTCAACAGCATCCAGCCCGGCCCGACCGACAGCGAAATGAACCCGGCCGAAGGACCCATGGCAGCCACCATGCATAGCTTCATGGCGATCAAGCGCCATGCCCATGCGAGCGAGATCGCCGAACTCGCGGCCTTCGTCGCCGGCCCGCACGGGGCGATGATCACCGGCTCCATGCAGACCATCGACGGCGGCTTCGGGGCTTGATCGTCAGTGGGATGAAAAGGCTTCAGCCACTTTAGCAATAGGGGCCGGGCGAGGGTATTTCCTCGTCCGGTCCGTCTGCGCGTTGCGGCTTTCCCTCATGCGCAAGACCAAATTACCCCTACTCCGATAGCCCAATTGAAACCCTTCCACGAGGCGCGCATTCTTGGTTACGTTGAGGAGACTCGGTAGTGGCAAACGAATGCATTGCGTATCGTGATTCAAAGGGGGGTCTTCACGGCTCGGCGGAAAAGGCCACGCTGGAAGACCTGGCCGGCGTTCTGGGGCGCGTGGGAGACGAAGGCGGCATGACGGCCGGCGTGGCCCGCATGATTTTCGACAAGCGGGCAGAAATCGAGCGGGTCTTTGCCGAGCACGACGCCATCATGGCTTCGGCCGACAGCCGCCGCCCGGAAGATCCGGTGGAACTCATTACCACCCCGGCAGCACAGATCCACGTCGTGAACTAGGCTGCGACTTGCGCGCTTTGCCTGGTGCTGGCGACAGCATCCAGGCGTGAGCGCGCGCTTGAAGTTCGCAGTGCCGCCGTCCGATGCCCATGCGGGCATCCTCCGGCGAAGTCTTCAGGCCTTGCGGGCCTTGTGTTCGGCCAGGAGCTTGTCCAGTTCGTCGATCCGCAGCCGCTCGGGCGAGCCCTTCGGAAGGCCTTTCAGGCGGCATTCGGCCCAAAGGCTCCTGCGTTCGGACTCCAGAGCTTTGAGATAGAGGTCAGCCACGGTGTTTATCTCCTGTCGCTGCGGCCACGCCGTTCGGGCACGCCAGCGGTGTTGTTGATGTCTTCGGCGGAGAGCTTGCGCCAGCGTTCCAACCGCTCGGGCTCCAGCGTGCCTGCGGCGAGCGCTGCCTGTATCGCGCAGCCCGGCTCCTTGTGATGCCCGCAATTGGAAAAGCGGCATTCGCTGGCGAGAATCGTGATGTCGTCGAACACTTCGGCAAGGCCGGTGGCGGCCTCGGCCAGCTTGAATTCGCGCATGCCCGGGGTGTCGAGTAGCCAGCCGCCGCCCGTCAGCCGGTGCATTTCGCGCACGGTCGTGGTGTGGCGGCCCTTGCCGTCATGCTCGCGCACGGCCTGGGTGGCGATGCTGTCGGACCCGCGCAGGCTGTTGACCAGGGTGGACTTGCCGACGCCGGAAGAGCCCATCAGCGCCACCGTCTGCCCGGGGCCGCAGCGAAGAGAGAGATGGGCAACGCTCTCAGGGTCGCGGGCGTTGACGGTTTCAATCTCGAGGTCGGCCTGAAGCCCCAGCGCGGCCTTGCGGAAATGGTCGAGCCGATCCGTCAGGTCGATCTTGGTGAGCACGAGCACGGGCGTGACGCCCACCTCGCGGGCCAGCACCAGATAGCGCTCCAGCCGCGGCACGCTGAAATCCTGGTTGCACGAAGTGACGATGAACAGCGTATCGACATTGGCGGCAATCAGCTGGACCCGGCGGTCGTTGCCGGGCGCGGGGCGCTTGAACAGGTTTTCACGGTCCAGCAGGCGCTGCGCTTCGTGCTTTTCCCGCCCGACGAGCATCCAGTCGCCCACGGCAGGGCGGTCCTCCGGTCCCCGGGAAGCAGGCAGGCGCGACGATATCAGCCCCTCGAACTCGGCGCCGACGACGGTGACGAGGCCGCGATAGACGGCCATGATCCGTACCGGCAAGGTATCGCGCCGTTCGTCATCGGAGAGCTGGTTGCTGAAGAACGGCCTCCAGCCGAGGTCTGCCAGCGAAGGGAGGGGCGCATCCATGAGCAGCGAAGGGGCTTTCCTGTCGATGTCCGCAAAGCTGCGGGCGGTGCTGAAACGCCGGGCGGCAGCCGCGCGGCGGCGTGACGCGGCGAGGTCCCATCGATCGGCGCCGGATCATCACGGCGCATACACATCAACGGGGCCGTTGGATATGCCCAGTTCGCAAAAAGCCGCAGTCCGGCGGCAAGGGGCGTGGCAGCCGCCCCGAACGCGGCGCTATCAGCTGCTGGCCTCGGCACCGCGATGATAGCCGTAGCCCGGTTCGGCGCCCCGAATGTCGAAAGTGAACCATGCGCTTTCGCCGTAATCGTACAGCTGGACGAAATGGTCGGTGACCTGGGCGGAATAGGCGTGGTCGGCGCCGCGGTCGTGGCCGCGGACCTTGGCACCGTCGATCTCCATGGAAACGAAGGCTTCTGCGCCGGTGTCATAGATCTCGGGAAGGGTGCCGCCGAACTTCACCGCGCGGTCGCCATCGAAGCCCTGCAACTGGGTGCCCCGGCTCTCTGCGGCGATCTGCAGATCGCGCTTGGCCGAATGATCGAACACTCCGGCGACTTTCTTGCCGGCGACAAAGGCGTAAGCTGCTGCGGCGATCATCGCGCGGGTTTCTGGAAGCATGCCCTTATGTGCCACTCCAGGGGCAGGGAAATCAAGCCTTCTCGGCGAATCGCGCCAGCGTCTGCATTGGGAGCGGGGAGGCTGCCAAGGCGCGGCGCGCAGAGCATGGCTTTCCTGCAGGAATGTGGCAGTCGATCCAAAACCCGCAGGTCCCGGCACGATTAGCGACGATATGCTGTAGACGCGAGCACGACTCCGTATTACTATGATTTCAATTAGTATTACTAAGACGGGTGGAAGAATAATACGAGGGCAGGCGCATGGACGGAGTTCGCGTAGGTAAAAGGCTGATAGGCACTCAGGCACCGGTCACGGTGGGCTGGGAAAACATTCCCCGGGTCGAGGGCGGTCCGGTCAAGCAGTTCGTTTTCACCTGGTTCCAGCCCACAGTGCTCTTCGCGCTGATCCTGTTCTGGTACTATGCTCCCAATTCCATCGCCAAGGCATCGACCGCGATCGGCATCGGCATCGGCTTCAAGGTGCTGCTGCTGGCGATGGAATGGAAATTCCCCCGCCACGAAAGCTGGAACCTCACCTGGAAGGAACTGGTGACCGACCTTTTCTACGTCGGATTAGGCTATACCGCGCTCCGCATGGTCGATGGCTACATCGGCGATGGCGCGATGATCGAGGGCATCCAGCACTTCTTCCACTCGGACAAGTTCACCTGGTTCCTCGGCATGCCGCTGCTGCTGCAGGCTTTCCTGATCGCCTTCATCTTCGACTTCGGGCAATACTGGATGCATCGCGGGATGCACAACTGGTACCCCTTGTGGCTGTCGCACTCGGTGCACCACTATATAACCCAGCTGAACATCAACAAGGGCGCCGTGGGCAACCCGACCGAGCTGTTCCTGATCGGCCTGGGTATCGGCGGTTTCTTCGATTTCCTGCCGCGCGCCGCGCTGCTGGCCGGGGCTTTCGGCATGGCGATCGGGACGTACCAGCATATCAACGTGCGCTTCAACAGCCCGCGCTGGTGGCGCTTCCTGTTCAACACCACCGAGCATCACAGCCTGCACCATTCGCAGGACTTCGAGGCCAGCCGCAGCAATTATTCCAATACCTTCATCTTCATCGACCGCATCTTCGGCACTTGCGTCGATGGCGAGGCGGAGTTGCTCGGCATGGAAGGCGGCCGCCGCATGTCGATCCGCGAGCAGATGACCTATCCCTTCACCGAGGGCTGGAAAACGCTGAAGGAGCGCGTCGCCCGTCCCGAGGCGGTACCGGCCGAGTGAGCGCCCGAGTGAGCGCCTGCCTGTACCGTCGGCCTCTTCGCTCCGCCATGCCTTGCCCGAAGCGGTCGTTCGCGGCCCGGCTTCAGCCCTGCCGCGCGAAGCGGCAGGGCGGGGCTCTCCACAAGGAGATCACATGAACCTGCGTTTCATCGACTGGATCTGGCATGTCCGGGGAAGCCTGGCTCTCGCGCCCGACCAGTCCGGCGACGATGCCTTTGACAGGCTTCGTCCGCTTTTCCGCCAGACCGGCACCAGCCACGAGCGCAACAGCGACCGGCTGGTCTTCCAGAAGAAGGACCAGGCCGCCCAGGACAAGATGTCCGTGTTCGACGGCGGCGTGCTGCGGATCGAGAAGGGGCTGGCCGGATCGGTGCTCCATTACCACCTGACCAGCCGTGCCCTGCTGTTCTGCTTTCTGGCGCCTCTGCTTTTCCTGGCGTTTGCCCAGCTGACCGTCGTTCTGGGCAAGTTCGAAAAGCCCGCCGCGGAGACCGAAAGCAAGAGCGCGAAATCGGCCAGGGATGACGCGGCGCTGCCGATGAACTTCATCGACAAGGCGCTGGGCGCCCCCGCTCCCGAAAAGAAGGATCCGAAGAAGCCCAAGGAAAAGGACAAGAAGCACTCGCCCACGCCCGGTTATGTCTTCGCCGGCATCTTCGCGTCGCTATATGTCGTGGGGCGCATTCTGGAGGACAGGCTCGTCCGATCCCTGTTCAAAAAGAAGTTGCTGGGATCGTAGCCGGTCGCAAGGCCCGGGCATCGGCCGCGCCGGATGAGATGGACTTGTGCGGGCGCATATGGTTTCTCTCCCTCATGGTTCTGCAAAGCATGACGATAGCGATGGGTGATTTCCTGTCTTGCTGACGGCCGTTTCGCCCGCGATGCTTGAGCGACAGGCGCGTGCCGCGCTCGCGCAGGGCGATCTGTCGCAGGCTGCCGCAGCGGCGCAGCAACTGGTCGCGGCCGATCCGCTTCGGGCCGAGGGTTACTTCCTGCTGGGCTTGGCGGCGGCGGAAGCCGGCCATGTGGCCAAGGCCATTCCCCTGATCGAGGCCGCTGCCGCGCGGGGCGGGCAGGCAGAGCATCTGGCGCAGCTCGCCAGATTGCTCGTTCTCGTCCGGCGCGAGGGAGAGGCGGGCGCGGCAGCGCGTGGCGCCATGGCGGCGGGGCCGGGCGATCCGCTCACCTTCGATACCATCGGCTGCGTCCTGGCGCGGCTTGGCGACCATGCGGGATCGCTGGCGCCTTTCAGCGCGGCGGTGGATGGCGAGCCCGAAAACCTCGACTACCGTTACAACCTGGCTGCTGCCTGCGGCTTTACCGGCAAGGTCGAAGCGGCGCGGGACCACTACGAGGCGATCCTGGCGCGCGATCCGGGGCATGGCCGCGCGCATTATGCCCTGGCGATCCTGTCGCGGCAGTCGGTGCAGAGCCACCATGTCCCGCGGCTGGAGGCGGCGCTGGCCTCGGTCCCGCGGCCGGAAGATGCGCTGCGCATCCGTTACGCGCTGTCCCGCGAACTGGAGGACCTCGGCGAGAGTGCCGCCTCGCTGGCGCACTTGTCTGCGGCCAATGCCGCGCAGAAACGCGCGCTCCGCTACGACTTCGCGCAGGACGCAGCCATCTTCGACGCGATCGAGGCTCAGTTCGGGGGAAAGCCCGCCGAACTGGCGCGCGGCGCGGGGGATGGCAGCGAAGCGCCGATATTCGTGGTGGGCATGCCGCGCACCGGCACGACGCTGGTGGATCGCATCCTGTCTTCTCATCCGGCCGTGGAGGCTGCGGGCGAACTTCAGGCCATGCCGCTGGCGGTCAAGCAACTGGCGCTGCCACATCTGCCCGGCGCGCCTTCGCGGCAGGTCATCGACCCCGAGACCGTCGCGGCCAGCGGCCGGATCGAACCCGCAGCGCTTGGCGCGGCCTATCTGGCGCGCGCCAAAGTTCACCGCACCGGTGAGAAGCCGCGCTTCACGGACAAGCTGCCCGCGAATTTCCTCTACATCGGCCATATCCTGCGAGCCCTGCCGGAAGCGAGAGTGGTCTGCCTGCGCCGTCATCCGCTGGACACGGTGTGGAGCAACTTCAAGAACCTCTTCGCCAGCCAGTCGGCCTACTACGCCTATTCCTACGATCTCATGGATACGGCGCGCTACTATGCGCGGTTCGACCGGCTGCTTGCGCTGTGGGAGGAAATCTGGCCCGGCCGCGTGCTGCAACTGTCCTACGAAGCGCTGGTCACGGACCAGGAAGGGGAAACGCGCAGGCTGCTGGAGCATTGCGGCCTGGATTGGGACGCGGCGTGCCTGTCCTTTCACGAGAACCGCTCGGCCGTCGCCACCCCCAGCGCGGCGCAGGTCCGCCGGCCGATGAACCGGGACGGGATGGGCAAGTGGCGCGCCTACGAGGCGGCGCTGGCCCCCGCGCGCGACTGGCTGCGCACCCAGGGCATCGAGGTCTAGCCTCCCGAAAAGGACAAGCGCCGCCGCCTCGGAAGGCGGCGGCGCCTGCGATGATCGGCGCAGGGGGAATGGGGCACCGCGCGGTACCCCATTCCCCCTGCTATCCGACGTTTCTCAGTACTTGATCCGTGCTTCCACGCCGACCGTGCGCGGGTTGACCACGGTCTGGCGATAGTAGCGCACGGCGACACCGTCGTTGACGCCGATGCGCGAACGGTCCTGACCCACAGAGACGACTGCGTACTTGTCGAAGATATTGTTCGCGAAGAGGCTGACGGTGTACTTGTCCGTCTCGTAGGACAAGGTCGCGCGGTGCAGGACGTAGCTGGGGATCTTGTCCCCGTAGCCGCGGTCCCAGCCGATGCGCGAGACGACGTTGCCACGGTAGGTCGCCGTCCAGTTGGCGCTGATGCTGCCTTCGCCCATCGGGACGGTGTAAGTCGCACCCAGGCTGCCGGCGTTCTTGGCCGAGCCGGGAAGCCGGTCGCCCGAAAGCGCGTCGAGCTGCGTGAATTTCGGCCGCCCGTCGTAGTCGTTCGGTGTCGTGCGGATGGTGATGATCCCCGGCACGTCCTCGGTCAGCTTCGCATCGGTGTAGGAATAGCTGCCCTGGATCGCCAGCTGCGGTACCGGCTTGAACTGGAACGAGGTTTCGAAGCCCTGCGACTTGGCCGAACCGCCATTGACGGTGATTCCGGTCACGCCGTAATACGTGGCGGAGTCGACCTGGATGCCGTCCCACTTGATGTGGAAGACATCGAAGTTGAAGGACAGTTTACGGTCGAACAGTTGCATGCGCACGCCGATTTCCGCATTGCGCGTCTTGTCGGGTCCGTACTGGACTTCGTTCGGCAGGGCGCAGGCGTTCTGCTGGTTGGCCGGAACCGGATCGGGGCATGGCGCCACGCGGTTCGGGCCGCCGATGCGATAGCCCTTGCTGTACGTGCCGTAGACCATGAAGTCAGGCGTGAAGTTGTACGAGGTGTTGAGCTTCCACACCCAGCCGTCCTTCTTGGCCTTGCCGCCGGCGGGATCGACATCGTAGGGGCTGAGCGGGTCGCCCAGCAGAGGCAGCACCAGCGCGCCCTGCACGTCGGAACTGTACTTGAAGTAGCGAGCGCCGCCGGTGATCTGCCATTCCGGCGTGATCTTGAAGGTGCCTTCGCCGAAGACCGCCTTTTCGGTCACCTTCGACTTGGTGTAGCTGACATATTCGAGATCGTCGGGATTACCGGTGACGCCGTAGAAGTCGGACAGGCCAGGCGTGTGCTCAGCATAGTCGTTATGGTACTTCTGCTGGTTGTAGAAGCCGCCCAGAACCCAGTTGAACGGGCCGCCATGGCGCGAGACCAGTCGAATCTCCTGGTTGAACTGCTTGCGGCGGCCGTCGCTTTCGTTCCAGCTGGAGAAAGCGGGGAACAGTTCGTAGTCGTAGTCGAGATCCAGCAGCAGGTCGGTATTGTCGGTCTGGCTGCGGGTGCGCACGTTGGTATAGGCGGTGGTGGAGACGAGATCGACGATATCGGCGATGTTCGCGTTGATTTCCATGCTGGCAAGGTGGGCGCGGCGGTTGACCGGCTCCTCGTAGCGGGCGGCGTTCTGATACTTGCCGGTGCCCAGCACGCCGTTGCTGTTGGACTGGGCGCCGTCCGTACGGGTGCGCTGGAAGGCGTAAGTGAAGATCGCCTTGAGGTCTTCGGTGGTCTGGATCAGCAACTGGTTGCGGGTGGTGAAGGTCCGCTCGAAGTTCAGGTCCTTGCTGCGGCGCAGATTGGCGGCGAACTCTTCACGGGTGACACCGTCCGTGCCGCCGGGCTGGGGTAGGGAAACGCCGGGCGTCTGCAGCAGCAGCGGATAGTCGATGAAGCCCGGATCGTAGTAGTATCCGGTGGCCGAACGGAAGGCGACATGGTCGCGCACCAGCGGAATGTTGATCATCCCGTCCAGCTGGTAGCCGAAGTTGTCGGAGTGGCTTTTCGTGGTGAGGCGGCCGTGAACCTCGCCTTCGAATTCCTCCACGTTCGGGCGGTTGGGAATATAGCGAATGGCGCCGGCCAGCGTGCCAAGGCCGTAGAGCGTGCCTTGCGGGCCGAGCAGGGTTTCCACGCGCGCGATGTCGAGCAGCTTGAAATCGTAGAAGAGCGGCACTTCGCCCAGGTAGATGCCGAGGGAATCGTCGTAGTTGGCACCGTTGGAATCGACATCCGAGGCGTTGAGGCCGCGCAGGACGATGGAGCCGGTCGAGCCCGGGCCGGTATCCGAGATCGTCAGGCCGGGGGTGAAGTCCGCCAGGTCGCGCACGTCGTCGATCCGCTGGCGCGAGAGTTCTTCGGCGCCGATTGCGGAGATGTTGATCGGCGTATCCATGATCGTCGTGGCGCGGCGCGTTCCGGTGACGACGATGGCGTCACCTTCCTGGATGGCCGCGGCGGGTGCGTCCTGGGCGTCCTGTGCCATGGCCTGCGTGGCACCGGCGGCGCCCGTGAAGAATGTTGCGGTCAGCAGCGCTGCCCTCAATTTCGCGCGATGTGTCATGTGCTTCCCTGTCCTTGGCTGAGGTTCCCCGGGCTCCGGCCTGCCTGCGCCGAAGGTCTCGGGTACCGCTTTTATTGGCATGACGGGCCGGCCATCTTCGTGGATGTCGCGCCTGCGCGTCTCTGGTTCCCGACATCGCCTTTCGGCGGGTCGAGGGTCTTCGTTTCAGTGCGGCGTTTCACTGCGGCCGGTTCGATCCCGGAGGATCAGCCGGTCGCCCGCACCGAATTGCCGCGCTTCGCTTCCGCTCGGCGCGCCTGGGCACGGTCGAGCAGGGGGCGGAAGGGGAAAACGAACTGTTCCCGGATCGACAGGCGACGGAGGTCGTCCTGTCCGACGACGCTGGCCTCGCCCTCGCGGTAAGTGCCGAACAGGCGGTCCAGCAGGATCAGCGAATTGGCGTAGTTGCAGCGCGTGCTCTCGTAATCGGTCGAGTGATGCAGGCTGTGGTGCCGGATCGTCGTGAAGAAGAGCGAATAGAACTTCGGCGGATCCGCGCGCACATTGGCATGGGCGAACGTGGAGACCGCGCCCAGGATGTTCAGCCCGCAGAACACGGCGGCGGCCGACAGGTCGAACAGGGCCAGCACGCTCAGGCCGATCAGGAACAGTTCGATGGGGTTGCCGACGTAGCCCTTCGCGGCGTTGAGCTGGGTGATATGGTGATGCGGTGCATGGGTCAGCCAGAAAGGCGTGAAATTGTGCATCAGGCGGTGCATCCAGTACTGCCCGAACTCGATCACCACGATCACCAGGGCAACCTGCACCAGGAAGGGCAAATGCGCGGCCCATTCGGTGGTGATGCCCAGCGACTGCTTCAGCGCCTTCAGCGGATCTTCCGCCAGATGGGTCGAAACCCAGGAAATGGCAGTCGCGCCCAGCACCACGTAGAACAGGTCGGTAAAGAACTCGCGCCGGTTCATGCGCCAGCCGGCGTGGCGCTCCTTCACCCATTCCAGCCCCAGCACGCTGAGCGTGATCAGGGAGGAGGTGACGATCAGCGTCCACGAGTTTTCGATCACCGCCTTGGGCGCGAAGGCCCAGAACGCCGCGATCACCACGAGATAGGCCGGCGGCACCAGGTTGAACAACCACTGCTTCGTGGTGTCTGCGGTCCGGTCGGCGTCGGCCGATCGCTCGTTGTCCGAGAGAACCGTGCAGGAGATTGGCAGTTGTTCCATCGAAAACCCCCCATCCAGGCCAGTGGACCAGCCTGCTGTTACAGATTCTCTCTCCCGGATTTTCATCGCTCTGCCTGGCGACTTGATACACGGTATGGATATTACGTTTCTCGTCAAGCGTATTAATGTCGGTTTGACTTGTTTTGGTACAGTCGGCCTGGAAACGCAGGATTAATGCCGTTTTTCGGCGGCGAGGTAACACTGGCGCATATCGCCGCAATCGTCGGAGCGGTGCTTCCGCTGCGAAATCGGGATGTCGATTCGCCGCGGAAGGTTCAATCGTAGCGATAGGGATTGCGGTCGATGGTGGTCGTCCCGCGCGTCTGGTTGCAGAGGAACACGGTGCCGGTAAAATAAATCCCGGGCTCGGTGATCTTCTGGGCATGGGCATAGGCTTCGCGCAATTGCTGCACGGTCATCTCCACGGGGGCCTCGTCCGGCTGGTAGGTCAGGCCATAGGGATAGTCCTGCCCGTCCTTGCTGATCTCGACATGGCATCCCATGACGTGCGCGACCGGATGGGTGTCGCAGAAATCGATCAGCCGTTTCATGCTGTCGAACCAGGGCTGCCAGAAGCTGATGTAGCATCGGCCGCGATAGAACATGTCGCCGGTATAGAGGATCTGCGTGTAGCTGTCGTAATACGTGAACTCGGACACGACATGGCCGGGCGAGCCCCAGATCAGGATCTCGCGGCCGCCGAGGTCCAGGGTCACGCGCTCCTCGGGAAACCGGGTCATGCCCCAGAAGCCGACCATTTCCTCGTGCGTAAGGCCCATGTACCGGGTGTTCGGCCGGTCCGCGAACTGGTTGGTCGCGGCGTAGTGGTCGGCGTGGAGGTGGCTGAACGCGACGAGCAGTTCCAGCGAGGCGGGATCGCGTCCGTTGCGGCGGCACCAGTCGTCGATGCACTGGTCCACCACGCCGCGCAGGTCCCAGTCGTTGCGAAGCTGCACGAAGCCTTCGTCGAGCAGGAGCACACGGTCGTTGCCGAAGTAGAGCGGAGCGAACGGCGCCTCGTAGCTGTAGGCCTTGTTCTGCCGCAGGATGGCCGCATGCGGATTGTACCAATGGACCTGAACGGGCGGGTCGGTATTGTCCATGCAGGACGGCGAACCGCAGATCCAGCGCTTGGGGAAACTGCCGGCGGCAGGAAGGTCGCTCGTGAAATCGATGGGCGCCGGCCGCGCGGCGGCGGCCGCCGTGTCGGAGAGGGCGGCCAGGGACAGCCCCGTCAGCGGGACGGCGGCGACAGCGGCATTGCGCGAAAGGAAAGTGCGGCGATCCATGGAGAGGGTCCTTGGCGTCAGAAGGGGCGCGGCGGGTTGATGTCGGGCACGCCCTCGGGCCAGACCTTGGTCTTCTGGTCGGGGCTGACGCCGTTGAACAGGACGAAGTCCGGCCGGATCAGCATCATGTCCTTGCCCTGGATCTCGCGCGCGTGGGCGAGCGCCTCGTCGATCAGGTCCGGGGTCATTTCCAGCACCCGCTCATAGGGTTTGTAGGTCGCGAAGCGGGGATAGTATTTGCCCGGCACGAACATCATCTCGACGTGGCCGCCCAGCAGCCACTTGACCGGCTGTTGCCGCACGAAGTCCCGCAGCCGCTCCAGCGAGGCGACGAAATCGCGGTCGTTGCCGATGTTGATCTTGCCGGGGAACAGCAGGTCGCCGGTGAACAGGAAATCGCAGTAAGGGTCGTGGAAACTGACCCCGTCCCGGTGCGTGCCCGGCGTCGGGATGACGCCGATGACGCGGCCGCCCAGATCGATCCGGCCCGATCCGGAAGGCCAGCTTGCGTCGAGACCGTAGAAGCGCTTCATGAGGGCAAGCGGCTTGGGCACGATCGTCGTGTCCGGCCGCCCGGCGAACTGGACCAGTCCCTGGTTCTGTGCGGCATCCTCTCCCGAGGTGAGCGCTACCGTCAGGGGCACGGACTTGCGTCCGCGGGCCTGGCACCAGCGAGCAAGGATGGCATCCACCGTCTCGCGCAAGGGATAGGCCTGCGCGTTCGCGGTGGCGCCGGTATCGATCAGCAGCGCGCCGGCATTGCCGAACAGGAGGTAAGTGAACGGCGCTTCCCAATGGACGCAGACGTTCTGTCGCAGCACGAACGTGTCCTCGTTGTACTGCACCACCTGCACGCGCGGATCGCGGTTCCGGGCCGCGACGTTGGAGCCGTAAGTCCAGCGAAATGCCAGATTGCCCGGTGCCGGACCGTCGCAGGCGTAGTCATGGACCACGGCCGTCTTGCGGTGAAGCGGCACTGCGCTGTCGGTATGGCGCGCACCGGGCGGGTTGTAGCCCAGCGCCGGGTTGCCGTTGGGATAGGTCCGCGCGGTGGCGGACTGCGGATTGCCCGACAAAGCGGAATTATAGGCTGGATTTTGCGCCACGGAGTTCCCCGATATGTCCGCACGAAGTCCGTCACGTTATCGATATTACCAAACTCTGCAACGGTAATATTTACCGACTATCCCCGTAACACGACCGGGTTTCGGGCGCGGACCCTCTGGGCATGAAGCGCGGCACGCTCTTGACACCCGTCCCCCAACCGGCCCAGCGTCGATCGCAAAGGATCGTCCCGCCCTCCGGTTTTCGGGACGAAGCCGCAGATGCAAGGATTATGACGATGGCCCAAGGGGATGCAGCGTGAAGACCGACGCCGCCAGTCTGGCCCGGCTCAGCATGAGCCTTCCCGCCGACCTGTTCCGCCAGCTCGATGCGATGGTCGAGGAACGCGGACTGCCCTCTCGCTCGCAGCTCATTGCCGAGCTGATCCGTCACGCCCTGGCCGAACATGAAGCGCTGACCCGGCCGGAAGAGATGCTGGCGGGCACGATCACCCTGGTCTACCGGGGCGACAAGGGCCGGGTGCGGCATCAACTGGCGCAGAGCCAGGCGGAGTACCTGAAGGAGGTCATCTCCTCGCAGCATGTGTTCCTGGAGGATGACCAGTCGCTCGAAGTGTTGCTGGTGCAAGGTCCCGCCGCGCGGCTGAAGGATCTCTGCGATGCCCTGCGCGCCATTCGCGGCGTGCATCAGCTCCAGCTCGTCACCACGACGGCGCTGCTTCCGCCGCTGCATGAGCAGGACGAGCTGGCGGGGACGGCGGACCGCGCCGCACGCAAGCGGCAATCCGAGGACGAAGTGGCGGCCTGATCTCTCGGGGCGGGAGGGGGGCGCTGATCGCGCGTTCCCGCGCACATGCTCCTGAGGCCGCATCAACCGCTCCCTGTGCCGCGCCGTCACGCGCGGCAGCTGGCGCAAGTATTACAAAACACGCGCAGCGTAATAATTTTCGATGGACAACCTTTCGAATCGCAGCAATGTTGCACTGCGAAAGGGGACCGACTCATGATCGTACCGATCCGTCGCATTGCCAAGGCCACGTTGATGGCGGGCGTGCTTCTCACTGCAGCCTGCTCGCAAGGCCCGAGCGAGGCGCCCAAGCGCACCGAGTTCAATATCGGATGGTCGATTTACGCGGGGTGGATGCCCTGGCCCTATGCCCAGCAGGCGGGCATCGTGAAGAAGTGGGCGGACAAGTACGGCATCAAGATCAACGTCGTGCAAGTGAACGACTACGTTGAATCGGTGAACCAGTACACGGCCGGAAAGCTGGACGGCGTGACCGTCGCTAACATGGACGCGCTGACGATCCCGGCCGCTGGCGGCAAGGACACCAGCGCGATCATCGTCGGTGACTATTCCAACGGCAACGACGGCGTGCTGATGAAAGGCATTTCGAATGCCGGAGGGGGCGATCTGAAGGCGATCAAGGGCCAGACGGTCAATCTGGTCGAGCTTTCGGTTTCGCACTACCTCCTGGCGCGCGGCCTGAATTCGGTGGGCTTGGCGCTGAAGGACGTGAAGACGGTCAATACCGGCGATGCCGATATCGTCGGTGCTTTCGCCAGCCCCGACGTCAAGGTCGCGGTCGCCTGGAATCCTCAGCTCAACGCCATGAAGGCGCAGCCGGGTGCGAAGCTGGTGTTCAGCTCCGCCGACATTCCCGGAGAGATCCTCGACCTGCTCTGCGTGGATACGGCCACGCTCAAGGCCAATCCCAACCTGGGCAAGGCGCTGGCCGGCATCTGGTACGAGACGACGGCGCTGATGATCCGCCAGGATGCCGAAGGCAAGGCCGCCCGCGCGGCCATGGCGAAGCTGGCAGGGGCCACCCCGGAATCCTTCGACTCCCAGCTCGGCACCACGCATCTCTACGCCGATCCCAAGTCCGCCGTGGCCGCAACGGATGCTCCGGCGCTGATCACGACGATGACGCGGGTGCGGGACTTCAGCTTCTCCAAGGGGCTGTTCAAGGGATCGAACTCAGCCGACGCCGTCGGCATGTCCTTCCCGGGCGGCAAGACGCTGGGCGACGCGCAGCACGTCACGCTGCGTTTCGACGACAGCTTCATGAAGATGGCGGCCGACGGAAAGCTCTAGTTCGGCAGGCGGGATTCGATTGCGGCAGTTTCGCAGTCGACCCGCCACGACGCCAACATCTCGCAAAGTGAGACAACGACAATGCGCTGGGTGAATCGTCACGTCGGGCGAGGGGGGCGGCTGTTCCTGGGAGCCACGCCGATCCTGCTGCTCGTGCTGGTCTATATCGTCATGGCCGCCAGCCGGCATGCGGTAAACCCGGCCGACAAGATCCTGCCGCTGCCGGGGGCCATGGCCGAAAGCATGTCGGCGCTGCTGTTCCAGCCCGACCAGCTCACCGGACAACTGGTGTTCTGGGCGGATACCCTCGCCAGCCTGCAGCGTCTGGGCATCGGCCTTGGCATCTCGACGCTGATGGCGCTGATGGTGGGTCTGGCGCTGGGGGTGCTGCCGCCGGTACGCGCTACCTTCGGGCCGCTGGTGACCGGCATCGCCGTCATTCCGCCGATCGCTTTGCTGCCGATCCTGTTCATCGCGCTGGGGCTGGGCGAGACGGCCAAAGTCGCGCTGATCGTGGTGGGCATCGCCCCGGTCATGATCCGCGACATCACGGCCCATGTCGCCGCTCTGCCGACCGAGCAGATCATCAAGGCGCAGACCCTGGGCGCGAGCAGTTGGCAGGTGATGATCCGCGTGGCGTTGCCACAGGCGATGCCGCGGCTGCTCCAGGCGATGCGCCTGGCGCTCGGGCCGGCCTGGGTCTTCCTGATTTCCGCCGAGGCGATCGCCTCGGACGTCGGCCTCGGCTACCGCATTTTCCTCGTTCGCCGCTATCTCTCGATGGATGTGATCCTGCCTTACGTCGCCTGGATCGCCCTGCTGGCGATCCTGATCGACGTGGCCCTCACGTTCCTCAGCCGGCGACTGTTCCCCTGGGCCCATGGAGCAAGCCATTGAGCACTCTGCTGCGCTTCTGCGATGTCTGGGTCGAATACGGCGACCGCATCATCATCGAGAAACTCAACCTCGACATCGAGGAAGGTTCCTTCGTTTCCATCGTCGGCCCCTCGGGGGCGGGCAAGAGCAGCTTCCTGCGGCTGATCCTGGGACAGGAAGGGCCGAGCCAGGGCAAGATCCTGATGGACGGAACGCCGCTCACGCCCGAATGCGGCCCTGACCGCGGCGTGGTGTTCCAGCGCTATTCGGTGTTCCCGCACCTGACGGCGCTGCGCAACACGACCCTGGGCCTGGAGTGCGAGAAGGCGCCGCTGCTCGGACGCCTGTTCGGCAGTGCCCGGCGCGCGGCGGAGGAGGAAGCGACGGCGATGCTGACCGCCGTGGGCCTGGGGCATAGCCTTGACCTCTATCCGGCGCACCTTTCGGGCGGCATGCAGCAGCGTCTGGCGATCGCGCAGGCCTTGGTGAAAAGGCCGCGCATCCTGCTCCTGGACGAGCCCTTCGGTGCGCTCGATCCCGGCATCCGTGCGGACATGCATGCGCTGATCCTGCGCCTGTGGCGGGAATATTCGCTGACCATCGTGATGGTGACGCACGACATCCGCGAGGCCTTCACGCTGGGAACCCGCGTTCTGGCGCTCGACAAGCGTCGTCACGATCCCCACGCGCCCCACCGTTTCGGCGCCACAGTGGTCTACGACCTGCCGATGCGCGAGCGTGCCGAGCCGGCACCCGAACAGCTCGAAAATATTACTATTGACGTAATTGGTAATAATTGAAAAGAGAGTGGGCATGGGCTCCGAATCCGCAAGCCTGGCGCGGCTCAGCATGAGCCTCCCGGCAGATCTCTTCAGACAGCTGGACATGATGGTGGCCGAACGCGCGCTGCCGTCGCGCTCCCAGCTCATCGCCGAGCTGATCCGCCACGCGCTTGCGGAGCACGGCTCGCTCATGCGCCCGGACGAGATGCTCGCGGGCACAATTACCCTGGTCTATCGGGGCGAGCGGGGCCGGGTGCGGCACCTGCTTTCCCAGACGCAGGCCAGTTACCTGAAGGAAGTGATCTCTTCCCAGCACGTCGTTCTGGAAGACGATCAGTCGCTTGAAGTTCTTCTCGTGCAGGGACCGGCCGTTCGGCTGAAGGAACTGTGCGACGCCATTCGCCGGGTGCGCGGGGTGCAGCAGCTTGAGCTGGTCACCACCACCGCCCTCCTGCCGCCGCTCTACGACCAGCACGGCAATGCATTCAGACAGACCGGAGCGCATTCATGACCCAGACCCTGGCCGATCCGCTCGCCGCGCGGGACCATGCCCGCGCCATGGCAGGGACGATCGTGGAGAGCATGCCCGTGCTCCCTCCCGTTGCCGAAGACTTGCCCGAGGGCGTGGACGGCGCTGACCTCGTGTGGGAGGAAACCATCGCGGCAGGCGGCTATGCCACGCGCCGGCTCTCGCGCGGATCGCGCCTGCGGCTGATCGACCTTGCCGGCGACGCCTGCGCCTCGCTGCTGGTGTTCAATGCGGAAATGCCGACCGAGCGCCTGAACGTCGCCGATACCGTCAAGGTTCAGTGGAATGCCTATCTCGGCGCGGGCAAGCTGCTGCTGTCCGACATGGGGCGCGTGCTCATGAGCATCCTTGAAGACGAGGCCGGTACCCACGACACCTTCTGCGGCACCTCGAACGCGGCCACCAATGCGGCGAAGTACGGCGATGGCCGCAACAGCGGCGACTATCCCAACGGCCGTGACCGCTTCCTGCTCGGCGCTGCCAAGCATGGTCTCGGCCGCCGCGACGTGCATCCCTGCGTCACCTTGTTCAAGGGCGCGCGGATCGAGGCGGACGGCGGGATCACGCCCGATGTCGGCCCCTTCGCGCCAGATCGCAGCCTGGTCCTGCGCGCCGAGATGGACGTGATCGTGGTGATCGCCAACGTGCCTCACGTCCTCGATCCGCGGACAAGCTGGAGCGTCACGCCGCTGCGCGCCTCGGCATGGCGCGGCGCGGTGACGGGCGAGGACGATCCGCTGCGCACCGCCAGCCCCGAAGGCCTGCGCGCCTTCCGGAATGTCGAAGACTATTTCCGTCGTTGAAAGGACAGGTTGCATGACCGCCGACCCCCATCTCGCCGGCCTTTCGGGCGCCGTGATCCACGACGTGACCGTCCCCGCCCGCGCGCCCTGGCTGCACCATGTCCAGGCCGGGCAGACGCTGCGCATCGTCGACCTTGAAGGCAACCAGGCCGTCGACTTCCTGCTCTATGCCGCCGCCGACGATGCCGAGCGCTACAGCGCGCAGGATACCGTGGCCGCGCAGGGCAACCTGTTCCTGCGGCAGGGCACCCGGCTGCTGTCCAACGAAGGCAATGCGCTGATGACGATTGCCGCCACCTCGGTCGAATACCACGATACCATCGGCGGCGCCTGCTCGTGCGAATCCAACACGCTGCGCTACGGCCACCACACCAAGGCCGAGCATGCCTGCGTCGAGAATTTCCTGGAAGCCAACCTCACCGAAGGCCGGGGCAAGCGGGACATCGTCTCCAACATCAATTTCTTCATGAACGTACCTGTCGAGCCGGACGGGTCGCTGGGCATCGTCGACGGAATTTCCGCGCCGGGCCTGACCGTTGACCTGCGCGCGGAAATGGACGTGATCGTGGTCGTGTCCAACTGCCCGCAGGTCAACAACCCCTGCAATGGCTTCAATCCTACGCCCGTTCGCATGATCGTCGCCGCATGAGCTTCGACACGGTCCTGATCGCCAACCGGGGCGCGATCGCCACCCGCATCATCCGCACCCTGCGCGGCATGGGCCTTCGCTCTGTCGCCGTCTACTCGGAAGCGGACGAGGGTTCCAGCCACGTCACCATGGCGGACGAGGCCGTCTGCATCGGCGGGGCCAAGCCCTCGGATAGCTACCTGAACATCCCGGCGATCCTCGACGCCGCCCGGCGGACCGGGGCAGGGGCGATCCATCCGGGCTACGGCTTCCTGGCGGAGAACGTGGAATTCGCCGAGGCCTGCGCGGCGGCGGGGATCATGTTCATCGGCCCGACCACGCAGAACATCCGCACTTTCGGCCTTAAGCACAGCGCCCGCGCGCTGGCGGCAGCACACGAAGTGCCGCTGGCACCGGGCACCGGCCTGCTGACGGGCGAGGAAGAGGCCGTGGAGGCCGCTGCGCAGATCGGCTACCCGGTCATGCTCAAGGCCACGGCCGGGGGCGGGGGCATCGGCATGCGCGTCTGCGAGGACGAAGCGGCCCTGCGCGAAGCCTTCGACGCGGTCGCGCGGCAGGGCCTCAGCAACTTCGGCGATGCCAGCGTCTTCCTGGAACGCTACATCCGCCGCGCGCGCCACATCGAGGTCCAGCTCTTCGGGGACGGGCAGGGGCGCGTCATGGCACTGGGCGAACGCGACTGCTCGTTGCAGCGCCGCAACCAGAAAGTGGTCGAGGAAGCCCCGGCACCGCTGCTGCCCCAGCATGTTCGCGCCGAACTGATCGCCTCGGCCATCCGCCTGGGCGAAGCCGCGGCCTATCGCTCGGCCGGTACCGTGGAATATCTCTACGACGCCGACCGGGAGCAGTTCTTCTTCCTGGAGATGAACACCCGCCTCCAGGTGGAGCACGGCGTGACCGAGGCGGTCATGGGCATCGACCTGGTCGAGTGGATGGTGCGCGGCGCTGGCGGCGACTATGCCTTCCTCGACGCCGGCACACCGGTGCCGCAGGGCCATGCGGTGCAGATGCGGCTCTATGCCGAGGATCCCTCGCTGGACTATCGGCCCACTTCGGGCACGCTGACGTGTCTTGAGTTTCCCGACGACATCCGCACCGAGACCTGGTGCACGGCCGGAAGCACGGTCAGCGCCTGGTACGACCCGATGCTGGCCAAGCTGATCGTTCACGCGCCAAGCCGCGCCGAGGCGGTGGAAGCCGCGCAGCGGGCGCTGGACGGCAGCCGCGCCGACGGCATGGAAACCAACTTGCGCTGGCTGCGCGAAGTGGTGCGCTCTGCGCCCTTCGTCAGCGGCGAAGTCTCGACCCGTGTGCTCGACACGATCGCCTACCAGCCGCGCGCGTTCCGCGTGGTCAGCGGCGGCACCGCGACCACGGTGCAGGACTGGCCGGGTCGGCAGAAGTTCTGGGCCGTGGGCGTCCCCCCATCGGGGCCGATGGACGACCAGTCCTTCCGCCTCGGCAACCGGCTGCTCGGCAATCCCGAAGGCACTGCCGGGCTGGAAGCCACGGTCACCGGGCCGACCCTATCCTTCGTCGCACCGGCCCGCATCTGCCTGACCGGCGCGGACTTCGGCGCCACGCTGGACGGCAAGCCGGTGGCGCGCGGCGTGCCGGTCGATGTGGCCGCAGGCCAGACGCTGGCGCTCGGCCGCGCCTCCACGGCGGGCCTGCGCGGATATATCCTCTTCGCCGGGGGTCTGGACATCGCGCCCTATCTGGGCAGCCGCAGCACCTTCGAGCTTGGCCAGTTCGGCGGCCATGCCGCGCGCCGCCTGCTGGCGGGAGACACGCTGCACCTGGGCAGCGACGATGTCGGCGCCGCGCTCCCTTCGGTGCGGCTGCCCGAGATCGGCAGCGAATGGACGCTGCGCGTGCTCTACGGCCCGCACGGCGCGCCGGATTTCTTCACGGGTGAGGACGTCGAAACCTTCCTCGCCGCCGAGTGGAAAGTCCACTACAACTCCAACCGCACCGGCGTGCGCCTGATCGGTCCGAAACCCCGCTGGGCGCGCACCGACGGCGGGGAGGCGGGGCTTCATCCCTCCAACATCCACGACAATCCCTACGCGATCGGCGCGGTGGACTTCACCGGCGACATGCCGATCATCCTCGGTCCTGACGGTCCCTCGCTCGGCGGGTTCGTCTGCCCCTTCGTGGTGATCGCGGCCGACCGCTGGAAGATCGGCCAGCTCGCGCCGGGCGACAAGCTGCGCTTCGCCCCCGTCACCATCGACGATGCGGCGGCGGCGGATGCGATGCAGCGCGACCTCGTGGCGACGGGCGCCGTGCCCGCCGCTTCCCCGGTGCGGCCGGTGGAGACGCTTTCCCCCATCCTCGGCGAGATTCCCGAGGGTCCGGGCCGTCCGCGCACCGTCTATCGCCAGCAGGGCGATCGCAACATCCTGGTCGAATACGGCCCGATCGTGCTCGACATCGAACTGCGCATCCGCGTCCATGCTCTGATGACGGAACTGGAGCGCCTGGCGCTTCCCGGCATCATCGACATCGTGCCGGGCATCCGCTCGCTCCAGCTCCATTTCGACGGTGCCGCGATGGACCAGCGCGCGGCACTCGCCACGCTGATCGCGGCGGAAGAGCGGCTGGGCGACCTGGAGGACTTCACGATCCCCTCGCGCGTCGTCCACCTGCCGCTGAGCTGGCGCGATCCGGCGACGATCGAGACCATCGAGAAGTACATGGCCACCGTGCGCGACGATGCGCCCTGGTGCCCGGACAACATCGAGTTCATCCGCCGCATCAACGGCATGCCCGACCAGGCCTCGGTGGAGAACCTGATCTTCGAGGCCAACTACCTCGTCATGGGGCTGGGGGACGTCTATCTGGGCGCACCCGTCGCCACGCCGGTCGATCCGCGGCACCGACTGGTCACCACCAAGTACAATCCCGCCCGGACCTGGACGCCGCCCAACGTGGTGGGCATCGGCGGCGCTTACATGTGCATCTACGGCATGGAGGGGCCGGGCGGCTACCAGCTGTTCGGACGCACCACCCAGGTCTGGAACACCTACCGCCAGACCGATGCCTTCACCGAGGGCAAGCCCTGGCTGCTGCGCTTCTTCGACCAGATCCGCTTCTATCCCGTCAGCGCCGAGGAACTGGCCGAATGGCGCCGCGAGTTTCCTGCCGGGCGCCGGTCGATCACGATCGAGCCTTCCGAATTCCGGCTGGCCGACTACCGCGCCTTCCTGGCGGACAATGCGGAAGGGATCGCCGAATTTGAGGCCCGCAGGCAGGCTGCCTTCGACGATGAGCGCGAGGACTGGCAGCGCCGGGGTGAATTCGACCAGGCAGAGGCGGCCGCCGAAGTGGAAGTCCCGGTGGAAGCCGCGATCGTCCCGCCCGACGGCGCGGACCTCGTGGAGGCGCCTTACGGCGGCAGCGTCACCCGGCTGCTCGTGGCAGCGGGTGACAGAGTTGAGGCAGGCGACAGGATCGCCGTGATCGAGGCGATGAAAATGGAATGTCCGGTCGAAAGCCCCGGCGCGGGAACGGTGGCGGCACTCTACATGCGCGAAGGGCAGTCGCTTCAGCCCGGCGCGCCGATGCTGGCCCTGAGGCGCAGCGCATGAGCGGGCCCGCCATCACCGCCCTGACCGCAACCGCAACCGCAACCGCAGCTGGCCGTCTCGGCGTGCAGGACATCGCCGCCGCCGTCCGGGGCGGGGCGACCTCGGCGCTCGCCGTGGCGCAGGATGCCTTGGCGCGCATCGAGGCTTACGACGCGGTGCAGCCGCAGATCTGGATCAGCCGGGCCAGCCGTGAGGATGTCCTGGCTGCCGCCAGCGCCGTGGACGCCCGCGTCGCAGCCGGGGAAGACCTGCCGCTGGCGGGCGTCCCCTTCGCGGTGAAGGACAATATCGACGTGTCCGGGCTGGAAACGACGGCAGCCTGTCCCGCTTTCGCCTACGAGCCCGAGAGCGATGCCGATGTGGTCGCGCGTCTGCTGGCGGCCGGGGCGATCTGCGTGGGCAAGACCAACCTCGACCAGTTCGCCACCGGCCTCAACGGAACGCGCAGCCCTTACGGCATTCCGCGCAATGCCTCGAACCTGGCCTATGTCAGCGGCGGATCGAGTTCCGGTTCCTCGATCGCGGTGGCGGCGGGACTGGTCGCCTTCGCGCTCGGCACCGATACGGCCGGGTCCGGCCGCGTGCCGGCCGCCTTCAACCACCTGATCGGCTTCAAGCCCACCAAGGGCCGCTGGAGCACGCGCGGGCTGGTACCCGCCTGCCGTTCCATCGACTGCATCACCGTCTTCACTGACAGCACGGCCGATGCGCGGCTGGTGGACAGGGTCGTGGCAGGCTTCGACCCGGCTGATCCTTACTCCAAGCCACTGGCCGACCGCCCGCTCGCCCTGCGCCGCATCGGCGTTCCGCGGCGCGAGCAGCGCGTGTGGTTCGGCGACGGCGAATCCGAGTACCTCTACGACCAGGCCCTGACCCACCTCGCCGCGCTGGGCGAAATCGTCGAGATCGACCTCGCGCCCTTGCTGGAGGCAGCGCAACTCCTTTACGGCGGCCCCTGGGTTGCCGAGCGTACGGCGGCCATGGCCGGGATCCTGGCCTCCAACCCGCTCGCCGTGGACCCGACCGTCCGCGCGGTGGTGGAGCCGGGTGCGGCTATCGCCGCTACCGAGCTGTGGAACGGGATCTACCGCATGGCCGATCTCAAGCGCCATGCCGATCTCCTGTGGAACGAGCTGGACATGCTGGCCTTCCCCACCACCGGCACCACGTACCGCGTGGCCGAGATGCTGGCGGCGCCGGTGGCGCTCAACAGCAACCTCGGGCTCTACACCAATTTCGTGAACCTGCTGGACATGGCCGCACTGGCCGTGCCCGCCGGGATCCGCGCCAATGCCACCGGCTTCGGGATCACCCTGATCGGCCCTGCCGACAGCGACCGTGCCCTGTTCGATGCTGCCGATGCCTATCTTTCGGCCGCCGCGCTTCCGTCAACGCCACCACTCGATCTGGAGGGAAAGATGCAGACCGTTAAGCTCGCCGTCGTCGGCGCCCATCTCAAGGACATGCCGCTGCACTGGCAGCTCACCTCCCGCGATGCCGAATTCGTGGGGGCTTTCGAGACCGCGCCCAACTACCGGCTCTACGCCATGGCGGACAGCGTGCCGCCCAAGCCCGCGCTCGTCCACAGCGCGGATGGCGCACCGATCAAGGTGGAAGTCTATGAACTGGGTGTCGCCGAGTTCGGGAGCTTCGTCGTCGACGTCCCGGCGCCGCTGGCCATCGGCACGGTTACCCTGGCCGACGGCAGCAGCGTCAAGGGCTTCGTGGCCGAGTCCCGCGCCCTGGACGGCGCCGAGGACATCACCAGCCTGGGCGGCTGGCGCGCCTTCGTGGCACGCGCTGCCTGAGCGGGCGGCTCGACACAAGCCGGTACGAGCAAACACCGGTACGAGAAACAGGGGGTTAGCATGCGCAAGTGGATTTCGATGGCGGCTCTGACCGGCGCTGCCATGGCCGGCGCCGCGGTGGCAGGCATTGGCCAGGCCCATGCGGAGCAGGTCATCGCCGTGCCGGGCTTCGCGGACTTCCTGGCGGTGGACGGCAAGACGGTCTGGACCACCAACCGCACCAGAGTGGAGCAGTGGTCCCGCAAGGGCAAGCTCGCGGAAGTGCCGGTGAGCCGCGCCTGCGGGGCGATGACGGTGGCTTATGGCTCGCTCTGGCTGGCGGACTGCCAGGAACTGGCCGTTAAGCGCATCGATATCCGTTCGGCCAAAGTGCTCGCGACGATCCCCACGGGCATCGCCAATCCGCAGGGCGAGCTGAACGTCGTTGCCGGCGCCGGCTCGATCTGGGTGGCCAGCGATGACAAGGGCGCCGTCTCGCGCATCGATCCGGCGACCAACCAGGTCATTGCCTCGGTAAAGGTCGATCGCGGGACCTGGTACCTTGCGTTCGGCTTCGATGCGGTCTGGGCGGTCAGCGCGGCGGAGCGCTCGGTCCAGCGCATCGATCCGGCCACAAACACCGTCACCGGGCGCGCTCCGCTCGGTGCGGAACCGGGCTTCCTGGTTGCGGGCGAGGGGGCGGTCTGGGTCCAGGAACAAGGCGATGGCACGCTGGCCCGCATCGATCCCCAGACCGTGACGGTCACCGGCCGCACGAAAGTCGGGGAGAACCTCAAGTGGGGCGATATCGACGCGGGCAGCGGCAGGATCTGGCTGCGCACCACGGACGACCAGGTGTTTGCGACCATCGATGCCGGGACCGGCGCCGTGGAATCGCGCTTCGGCAAGCCGGCCGGCAGCGGCGCGCTGCGCTTTACGCCGTCAGGCGTGTGGACGACGGCGCACGACGAGCATACGCTGACCTGGTGGCCGAAGTCGGAATTGAAGAAGAACAGATAGATAGCGTCGGGAGCGGCCGGACTGCGTTCGCTTCCGCTTCCGGTTGGCCGATCCGTCCGGTTCTGTTCGATCGCTGCGGTACCGGCGCCGATGGGACAGATGACGCATGAGCGAACCTACGCCGTTGACTGACAGGAAGTTCGCCAGCCGGGTGGACTGGAACCTGATGCGCACTTTCGTCGATATCGTGCGAGCAGGGGGAATCGGCGCGGCGGCACGGCAGCTTGGCAAGCAGCAGCCCAGCGTCAGCGCAGCGCTCAAGCGGCTGGAAGACCATGTCGGCGCCACCTTGCTGCATCGCTCCGCCAATGGCGTGGAGATGACCGCCGCCGGCAAGGCGATGATGATCCTGTGCGAGGACATGCTCGAATCGGCGCGGATGATGCCGCACCAGGTGGCCCAGGCCACCAGGCGGGTCGAGGGGGTGGTGCGGATCCAGATCGTGTCCGCCATCGTCTCTCCCGAATTCGACGAAGCGATCGCGAGCTTCCACCGGCGCAATCCGGACATCCGCATAGAAATCCGCGTCTCCGCCTGGCGGCAGGTGCTGGAGGCGCTGGAGGCGGGCGAGGTGGAAGTGGGCATCGGCTACGACAACAGCGTGCGCGGCAGCCTGGTCTACGAGCCGCTGTTCGTCGAACGCCAGCAACTCTATTGCGCCCGCAATCATCCGCTGTTCGGTTACCGCATCACTCAGCCGCGCGAACTGGAGCACGAGGCTTTCGTGCTCATGGGCAGTGACGAGATCGAGGTCATCACGCATCTGCGCCGCCGCTACAGGCTGGGCACGCGGGTGACCGGCCTGGCCGACGACATGAACGAGGCGCGGCGACTGATCCTGTGCGGGGTGGGCATGGGTTTCCTGCCCATGCCTGCCGTGCGCGCGGAAGTGGAGCGGGGCGCGCTCTGGCCGCTGCTCCATGCTGATATCGAACCGGCTTACGACATCTTCCTGCTCGCCCGCTCCGAGCCGGAACGCGACACGGCGACCCAGCTGTTCATCGACGAAGTGTTTCGCCGTCTGCGCGCCCAGCCTCGATCATAGATCCGATCTATGGGCGGCATCGGGATTTTACCCCTGCCGTGATGACCTCCGGCACTGCAGTCTTTTCACCAGACACAAGGTGAAGGCGGTAGATGAGCGTCAGGAACGATCTTCCCAGCAAGCACTCCCGGCAGGCAGGCCCGCTGCGCATCGCCGCTTCGGCGGTCCTGCGGTTCCTTCGCGACGGCATGGAGGCGCGGGCAGGGGCGATCCGGGGCGCTGCAGGCGGTAACGCGCAGCGCCGGACCAGCCGATGAGGCGGCGTTTTCCCCATCGCGCCGCAGAGGTTCGGGCCGGGCGGCGCAGGCCTCTCGGCGGACTGGCTCTCGGGGTTCTGGCTCCCGGGGTTCTGGCCGCCGCCATGACTTGCGCGCCTTCGGCTCAGGCTGCCCAGCACCCCGGCGCGAAACTGGTTTCCTGCGCGGATGCGGACTGCCTGCTCGTCTCGGGCGCACGCAGCGATCCGCAGGCGCAAGTCCTGATCAACGGGCATCCGGTAGAGGCGGAAGGCCGGCGCTCGTGGAAAGTGCTGCTTCCGGTCGAGACGGTGCGGGCCTGGTCGGCGCCCGGTGCGCGGAACATTGCCGTCACCACCCTCGGGGCGGGAAGCGACAGCAGGGATACCCGGCAGGTTGAACTGCCGATCGGAATGCTTGGAAGTATTACTGAACTAGCAGTGCTAGTAATACGCTGAACAAAAATTGACGGTTGGAGTGAATAAATGAGCTGATCGATTGTCATTTCTTTGATCGGGCGCTATGAGTGCGGTGGTCGCCACCGTGTGACTCCTTGTGTCTGCTTGGGAGAAGATGATGAAGATTGGCGTTCTTGCGCTGGCGTCGCTGGCTTTTGCCACGTCGGCCACTGCAGCTACCGGCGAAAATCCGTTCGCGAAGGACCAGACGGTTCTCGAAATCAAGGGTCTCGATCTCGCCACGGCAGACGGGCAGCAGCGCCTTGCCATTCGCATGGACCAGGCCGCGCGCACGGTATGCGGTGAAAAGATGGCCAGCGTTCACCTCGCCGCCGAGCGCAAGGCTCAGGATTGCCGCGCCGCCGTCGTGGCCGACATTCGCAGCCAGATCGAAACCCGCCGCGCGGATGCATCGACTGCGCCTGCCGCCAAGCTGGCCCTGGCCGACTGACGCTGCACCGGCGCTATCCGGTTTGACCTGAGTGCCTGGCCGGCCCCGCGGGCTGGCCATTGGCACTGCAGGTATACGCCGCGGCATTCAGATGCCTAGGCGGTGAATGCCCCAGCCGATCGGGCGCAGCGTGTTCCGCCGCCCCTCTGGCTATCAATCCCCGTTCCGCGCATCATGGATGGCGCGAAATCCCTTCAGGCAGGCCTCGCCCGAGGGGATGAAGCGGGATTCCACCCCGATCGACGCCAGCGCGGCCGCGTAGAGACGCGACAGCGGGCCGTTCCCGATCAAGGGGATCTGTGCCTTGCCGAAGTCCGCGCTGACATCCAGCGCGTCCGCCAGCTCCGAGCCGATCAGCAGTCCGCGCAAGTAGGACGGGCTCTCGCTGCGCTGCAGGTCGCCGCGAACCACTTTCGCGCGCACGCCGAAGAGTTGGGTGGCAAGACCGGGGCTCCGCGACTTTCCGGCCGCAACGCCCGCGTGGAAGGCATCGCCCTCCACTGCCTCGCCCTCCACGACCGAGGCGAGCAGGCCCTGGAGCGTGAGGCGGTCGAAGATTTCCCCCGACATGGCGGTGAAGAAGTCCGCGATGCGGCCGTCCTCGATCCGCACCCACTTGGTATGGGTGCCGGGCAGGGCCGCGATCCCCTGCGCCTGCCCCATGGCGAGAAGTCCGAGAAGCTCCACTTCCTCGCCGCGCATCACGTCGGGCGCGTCGTCGAAGGCGCGGCGACAGGCAATGCCGGGAACGATCCGCAGCGGCGTGCCGCCGATCTCGACCGGGACGCAGGCGGAGGCGACTTCGCCCAGTCCGGCAGGTGCCAGCGCGTAAGGGGCCTCGGCCCAGCCGATGTTCGATCCGATCATCCCGGACGCATAGATCGGCCCATGGTCCGGCCAGCGCGCCACCAGCCCGGCCACGGCCTCCACCATGCCGTCACGGTCGAGCGCGGCGACGCCGGTGGGCGCGGCATATTCGTCAATCGCGGAACCATCCGGCGCGATGCGATAGGCGCGGAAGTTGGTGCTTCCCCAGTTTATGCCGACGATATCGGCTTCGGATTCGGTCTTAGCGGCGTGTGACACCGGCGCCTCCATCGATGGGGTGTATGGCGCCGGTGATCCATCCGGCGCGGTCTGAGGCCAGGAACAGGGCCAGTTCGGCCACGTCCTCGGCCATGCCCAGCCGCCCGAGCGGGTGGCGCAGAACATTGTCTTCGCGCGCCCGGATCGGGTCCGTCTGGCTTTCAAACGAACTGCGCAGGAGCGGGGTGTCGATCGAGGCCGGGGCAATGGCGTTGACGCGGATGCCTTCGGGCGCAAGCTCCAGCGCGACTGTGCGCGTGAGGCTTTCGAGTGCGGCCTTGGATGCGGCATAAGCGGCAAGGCTGGGCGTGGCGAAGCGCGCGTTGATCGAGGAAAGCAGGAGCACCGATCCCTTGCGCCGGTTGCGCATGCCGGGAACGACACCGCGCAGCAGCCGCACGGCGCCGATGACGTTGACGTCGTAGATATCGGCATAAGCGGCAGGATCGGTATCCAGGGCGCCGCCCGGAACCGATGCCGCAGCCGCGTGAACGAGGATATCCGCCCGGCCGAGCTGCTCCTCCATGCGCTGCACGGCCGCTGCCACGGCCGCATCGGAGCGCAAGTCCGCCAGCAGCGGCAGGTCGGCCTCTTTCGCTGGTTGCAGGTCCATCCCCGCAACCCTGGCTCCGGCAGCGCGGAACCGCCGGGCAATCGCCGCGCCAATTCCGCTGGCCGCGCCGGTGACGAGCGCTACCCGGCCGTTCAGTTCGCTTTCTTCCACTCCGCTTCCCCTCCGGCCGTTCGCGTCCGTCAGAACTTCATGCTGACGCTGGCCTTGTACATACGCCCGAAGAACAGGTTGGTGCGCAAGGCGTCCTGCGTGCCGTCATACGTGCGCTGGTGCTCGTTGAGGATGTTGTTGGCCTCCAGGTTGAGCGAGACGCTGGGCGTGATGTCGTACCGGAACGTTGCCGAAAGGTCGGTGTAATTGTCGTTGTAGATGCCGGTTCCGGCAGCCGAAAGGCTGACGAGGTAGGCATCGCGCCAGTTGTAGGCGACGCGCAGGCTGACCGGCCCCTTCTCGTAATAGCCCACGAGATTGACGTTGTTCTTGGAAAGTCCCGGGAAGGCCAGGGTGCGGCCCACCACGTCGCGGATCGGTGTGGTGGAGTCGATGTAGGAGTAGGTCGCCATCAGGCCGAAGCCGTCGAACGGATCCGGCAGGAAGTAGAACGGCAACTGCACCAGTGCCTCCAGTCCCTTCACTTTGGCGCCGTCGCCGTTGACGCGGCGGTTGATGAGGTAGTTCACGCCGCCGTAGACTTCCGCGCTCTGTTCCGAGACGATGAAGGTCGAGACGTCCTTGTAGAACAGACCCAGCGAGGCCATCGCCTGGCGGCCGAAGTAGTATTCCAGCGATCCGTCGAACTGGTAGGCCTTGTAGGGATCGAGGTCCGGCGCGCCGCCGTTGCCGGTGCCGGGCGTGATCTGCACCCCGTCCACGAAGACCGCCGTGTTGAACAGGGTCAGGCCGTTGTTGAGGTCCGCGGTATTGGGGAAGGCCAGGACTTTGGCTGCGCCCAGGCGCAGCACAAGCCCGTCGGCGATGTCGGCCTTCACGGTTGCGGAAGGCAGCCATTCGTTGTCGCTGCGGCGGAACGTGGTGGGCGTGGCCGCGCCGGTGCTGCTGATCAGGTTGCCGATCGAGGTCAGCCCCCGATGCAGATAGCGCAGGCCGATGTTGCCGCTCAGGCTGAACCCGCCCTGGGTGGCGAATTCCAGCTTGCCGTAGCCTTCGTAGAAGTTCTCCTTGATCTCGTATGTCCCGGCCTGCGACGTCGTCGTGGCGGTCGGGTTGAGGCAGGCGGCGGCCTGGGAGACTTGCGGGAAGTCCGTCCAGCTGCTGCATCCGCCCGTGATGAGGTCGGTGGCGACGAGATAGGATCGCGGCAGGCCGGCGAAGTCGCCGCTGGCGAAGTCCGGATTGGAACGCAGGCGGACGTAATCGCCCAGCTGGGTCGCCGGGATGCCGCCGGCCGGGCGAATGTCCGCCAACGAAGGGTTGGCGCGGGTGTCGAGCCGCTGGTAGCGCGCGCCGACGCGCAGCTTGTCGAGGAAGCCGTCACCCAGCTTGAAGTCCCAGTCGTTGCGCAGCGCCGTGGCCTCGGTGCGGGCGCGGTAGAGGTTGTCGAACAGGATCGTGAAGCGAAGCTGGGCAGGATCGGTCAGGTCGATGCCGTTGATCGAATAGGCGCCCAGGTCGCCGCTGGAGAGATCGAAGTCGATCGTCGGCGTGATCCCGGCGACCGGCTGCAGGCGCAAGTAGTTCTGGTCGTAGCTGGAGGTGGAGCGGTTGTACGAGACTTCGGCGCTGGTGTGGATTGTGTCCGTCACCTCGAAGTCGCCGTGCAGCGCGGTGGACCAGGTATCGGCCTTGGTCTTGGCATATTCGGTGTTGGTCAGGACCGGCGCGGTGGACCGGCCGGAGATCAGCACGTTGTCCGGCGAATACGTCGCATTGGTGAGGCCCACCAACGGGTTGAACGAGAGCCAGTAGCGTTCGCGGTCGGAAACCAGCTTGGAATAGAAGCTGTCCAGCGTCAGTTCGATGCCCGGCGAGGGGCGCCACTGGATCACGCCGTCGAGGCCGAACTTGCTGCGCGTCTCGTCGATTTCCTCGGGCCGCGCATCGGAGAGGCCGAAGTGCGTGGCGCCGGCCGCATCGGTGAAGCGGGTATAGCCTGCAAACGTGTCGAGGCCCTGCTGCGAAAGGCGGCGGCGGCCGTAGGAGGCGGAGACGAGGACGCCCAGCGTGTCGTCCGCGAACTTGTGCGAGGCCAGGCCGAACATCTCGTAGCTCGGCTTTTCGGTGAGGTCGTCGTAGCTGATGCCGCCGCGGGCGGCGATCTGGTTCGGCCCGTCCAGCGGCATGCGCGTCTCGATATCGACGATACCGCCCAGCGCGCCGGCGATCTCGTCCGAGCCGGCCAGCTTGGTGACTTGCAGGCGGGAGATCAGTTCGGAAGGCACCAGCGCGAGCAGGCCGTAAGTGGAACTGCCCAGCTGGTCCAGCCCGGTGCCGCCGCGGCCGGTGGCGTCGAAGATCTCGCGGCCGTTGAACAGATAGACGTTCTGGCGCAGGCCGCGCACGGAAATGTTGGAGCCTTCGCCGATGCCCCGGTCCACCTGGACGCCGGAGACGCGGGCCAGCGATTCCGCCACGTTGCGGTCGGGCAGCTTGCCGATGTCGTCGGCCACGATGGCATCGACGAACTGCATGGAATCGCGCTTGAGATCGCGCGCTGCGCCCAGGCTCTGGCGAATGCCGGTAACGATGATTTCCTGCGCGGCCTCGTCGGAAATCGGCGGATTGGAACCGGTGGCCGGTGCGGCGGCTTCACCGCTCGTTTGCGCCTGCGCGAATGCCGGTATGCAGCAGGCTGCCGAAACCAGCGCGCTCGACGCCAGCAGGCTGCGAATCACATGCTCCTTCATCGTTCACCCCTCCATTTTCTTCGTTGTCGGCAGGTTTTCGGTCGTGTCACCGCCCTGTCTCTAGAATCGCTAATAAAGCAACATTACTAGTCGCGCAAGCGCATTGACATCTATAAATGAGTGGGTGTACCGCACATATAGCAACAGAAACATCGGGAGGGTTATGTGATCGAACTGAAGGGGGTCCTGCCGATCCTGCCGACGATCTTCACGGAAAGCGGCGCCATCGACGAGGCCGGCACGCGCCGCGTGCTCGACTATATCGTCGAAGCCGGTGCGCAGGGCGTGGTCTTCCCCGGCCTTGCCAGCGAATACGACATGCTGGACCGTGACGAACGCCTGCACCTGACAGCGCGGATCGGCGAATGGCTGGATGGCCGCATTCCCTTCGTGGTGGGGGGCAGCACCGAAAATACGGACGAGGCGATCGCTTATGCCGAAGCCGGCGCCCGGGCCGGCGCGCAGGCGGCCATGATCCTGACGCCCAAGGCCTACGCTGCCGATTTCGAAGGGATGAAGCGCTTCTTCGAAGCGGCCCATGCGGGCTCGGGAATTGCGATCATGGTGCAGAACGCGCCGCCGCCAATGGGGATAGGCATGCCGCTGGAGCAAGTCGCGCAACTGGCGCACGAGGTTCCGGGCATCCGCTATGTCAAGGAAGAGGCCGCGCCTTCGGGGCAGCGCATCACCCGTCTCAGCGAACTGGCGGGCGGCTCGCTAGACGCCGTGTTCGGCGGTGCCGGTGCGCGCTACGTGATCGACGAACTCGTGCGCGGCGCGCGCGGGACGATGCCCGCCTGCGAAGTGACCGAACTCCACGTTCGCATGCTGGCCGCGTTCGACGAAGGGCGCGAGCAGGACGCGCGCGATCTGTTCGAGCGGACCTTGCCCCTGCTCAGCATGCAGGCGAATTTCCGCTGGCGCCTGACAAAGGCGGTACTCCAGCGTCGCGGTCTGATCGACAGCACTTACGTTCGCGCACCCGGCCCGGAACTCGATCGCTACGACCGCCGGGAACTCGATGCCTTGCTGGCGCGCCTTGGCGATCTGCTGCCGCCCGGCATGGTGCAAGGAGCAGCGTGACGATGCGGATCGCGGCGGTCGACACCTTCATCGTCACGGTCCCCCGCGACACGCCCTATCTCGGGCCGCTGGGGCCGGGGGAGCGGGTCAACGCACGCGGCTACCTGGTGCGGAAGGGCAATGGGACGATCTACCCGACGGTGGATCGCTCCATCGTCGTGCGCGTGACAGACGGCGAAGGCAATGTGGGCTGGGGGGAAACCTACGGCATCTGCGCGCCGCGCGCGACATGCGAGATCGTCAACGATCTGCTTGCACCCGTGCTCATGGACGGCGTGGTTTCAGACCCGGCCGAAACGTGGGATCGCCTCTACGATCTCATGCGCGTGCGCGGATGCACGGGCGGTTTTCACGGCGACGCGCTGGCGGCGATCGACATTGCCTTGTGGGATCTGACCGGGAAGCATCGCGGACTTTCCGTGCGCGAACTGATCGGGCCGGCCGTGCACGGCGCGATCCCCAGCTACGTTTCGGGCCTGCCCGCCGCCACGCTGGACGAGCGGGTCGCCCTGGCCCGCGACTGGCAATCGCGGGGAATGACGGCGTTCAAATTCGCCGCCGTCGTCAGCCACGAAGGCGTGGTCGAGGAAATGGCCGCCCTGCGCGGCGCGCTCGGCGCCGATGCGGAAGTGCTGATCGACCTGCACTGGAAATTCTCGCCCGAAGAGGCGCGCGCCCTGATCGCCCGGCTCGCACCCTTACGCCCGGGCTTCGTGGAGGCTCCGCTCAAGCCCGAGGACATGCCGGGGCTGGCGCGTCTGGCGGCGGAGAGCCCGGTTCCGGTGGCGGCCGGCGAGGAGTGGTACACCGCCTATGAATTCGCCAATCGCCTGGCGTTCGGCCCGATCGCCTATGTCCAGCCGGAGATGGGGCACACCGGCCTGACGCAGTTCCTGCGCATCGCTGCCTTGGCCGAGGCCCACGGCGTGGCGGTGGCGCCCCATGCCACCATCGGTGCCGGCATTTTCCTGGCGGCCAGCCTCCATGCCTCCGCCACCCTGCCGGGCCTGTGGAAGCATGAATGGCAGCACTCCGTTTTCGAACGGAACCTGGCGGTGCTCGATACCGATATGGCGCACGGACCGGATGGTTATCGCGTGCCGACCGAGCCGGGCCTTGGCGTGCGGCCCAATGCAAAATTCCACGAGCTGGCGGAGCACGTCGCGTGACGGCGCTCCGATTGGCAACGATCGAACCTTGGTGCATAGGACCATGTTGTGCGCGCTAAACTCAATGCCCAGCCGAACCAGAGCCTGATCGATGGCATTGCCACGCTCCAGGCGCTTGCGACATCGCCGGAGCCGGTCGGTTGCCGCGAACTGGCGCGGCGGCTGGATGCCGATCCCACCAAGATCAATCGCCTGCTCAAGACGCTGGCCTACCTGGGCATCGCGCGGCAGACCGCCAATCGCAAATATACCGCCGGGGCGGGCATGCACGTCCTGGCGGCGCAGAGCCTCTTCGCCTCCGGCCTGATCCGCCGCGCACTGCCGGTCCTGGAGGGGCTGCGCCGCTTCGGCCACACCGTGGCGCTGGGCGTGCTGTGGGGAGACAGCGTGAGCTACCTGTTCCACGCGCCGCCGGGTATCGAGGCCTCGGCGGGGCTGGGGCGCATCGGCCTGCTGCCCGCGACGACCAGCGGCATCGGCATCGTTCTCCTTTCCGAGCACGACGACGACGAAGTGCGCGATATCTACCGGGACCGCGAGATTCCGATGTTCCCGGATGGGATCGAGCAATTGATCGCCAAGCTCGCCGAAGTGCGCGCGCTGGGCTACGCCCGCGTTCACGTTGCCGACGAACGCGATCATCATGTCGTGGCGGTTTCCACCGGCGACCCGGCCCATGCAGGCCTGGCTTTGTCGGGGTGGATTCCGGAAGCCGCTACCGAGCCGCTCGTCGCGGCGCTTCGCGAGGCCGCGCCCGAGATCGGAGGCTGACATGGCCTCACACGTTCAGGCCGCCTCCGCTTCGGCCGCTCCCGCGCCGAGCGCGGGTGCCGAGGCCGCTGCCCCCGCCGCGCCCGGCCGCATGCGCTGGGCAATACTGGCGCTGCTCTTCGCTTCCACGGTTCTCAACTACGTGGACCGACAGACGCTCTCGATCCTTGCGCCGATGGTCCAGAAGGACCTCGGCATGGACGATATCGGCTATGCCCAGGTCGTCCAGTTCTTCCTGATCGCCTATACCATCGCCTACCTGCTTGCGGGCTGGCTCACCGACCGACTGGGGACGCGGCTGGCACTGGCGCTGTTCGTGGGCTGGTGGTCGCTGGCCAACATGGCGACGGGTCTGGTCCGCAGCGCCGGAGCGCTGGGCGGCGCGCGCGCCATGCTGGGGCTTGGCGAGGCGGGCAACTACACCGCCGGGCCGAAAGCGATTTCCGAGCACTTTCCGCCGCAGGAGCGGGGCTTCGCCTTCGGTACCTATACTGCCGGCGCCATGGTCGGCGCGACGATCGCCCCGCCGCTGATCGGCTGGCTGGCCCTGACCCAGGGCTGGCGCGCGGCTTTCGTGGTGACGGGGGCGCTGGGCTTCGTGTGGCTCGCAGCCTGGCTGGCAATCTATCCGCGCGGCAAGGCCGGCCCCACCGTGACCGCCGAGCCGACGCCCTGGCGCGCGATCCTGCGCGAACGTCCGCTCTGGGGATTTGCGCTGTCGCGGATGCTGGCCGATCCGGTATGGTACTTCTACTTGTTCTGGTTTCCGAAATACCTGTCCGACGAGCGCGGGCTGAACCTGGCCACGATCGCCGCGACGGCCTGGATCGTCTATCTGGCGGCAGACCTTGGCAGCATCGGCGGCGGTGTCTTCTCCGGCAGGCTGATCCGGCGCGGGATCGACCCGGCACGCAGCCGGCTCATCGGTCTGGCGGTGGCGGCGGTGCTGGCGCCGGTGGGCATGGCGATCTCGACCGGGCCGGCCATCCCGCTGACTTTCGCAATCGCCGCGGCCGTCGCTTTCGCGCACCTCGTGTTCCAGATCAACCTGAGCACCCTGGTGGTCGATCTGTACCCCACGCGCGTCGTGGCCACGGTGTTCGGCATCGTCGCGGCGGGCAGCGGACTGGGCGGCATCTTCTCGACCCAGCTCGTCGGACGGCTGGCGCAGTCAGGGCACTATGACCAGGTGTTTCTGCTCATGGGCATGCTGCACCCGCTGGCGGCACTGGTGGCCTGGCTTTCGCTGCGCAGCCAGCCGCGCTCGGCACTGCGCTCCCCCGATCAGGCGGACTGAACGGGGCGGCTCAGGAAAGGCCGTTCCGGACCTGCCACTGGCGTGCGAGATCGGGCCAGCGGGCAATCGGCCAGGATGGATCTGCGCGCAGGCCCAGGCCATGGGCGCCGTCTTCGAACAAGTGCATGTCGATCGCCCCGCCCGATGCGCGCACGGACGCGAACAGCGCGAGCGCGTGATCGACCGGCACCACGCGGTCATGCACGGCATGGACCAGGAAGATCGGCGGCGTGATCCCCGGCAGCTTGCCGTCGAACGACCACTGGGCAATGTCCTCGGGCGAAGGGTCCGGGCCGAGCAGGGCGAGCCGCGAGCCGACATGGGTGCCGGCCCCGAGCGTGACCACGGGATAGAGCAGGATCGCCCCGTCCGGCCGGGTGAGCAGGTGGTCGGCCTCGTCCAGCACCGGGTAGGTGCGGTCGTAGACCTTGACGCAGAGGCTGAGCGCGAGGTGCCCGCCCGCGGAGCCGCCCATCACGGTGACCCGCCTGGGATCGACGCTCCACCGCCCGGGACCGCCCGCGCGGATCAGCCGCATGGCGCGCTGCGCGTCCTGAAGCGCCACCAGCGCCTTGCCGCCCCAGCGGTCCGCTGGAAGCCGGTAACGCAGCACGAATGCCGCCACGCCCTGCGCATTCATCCAGCGCGCGGATTCGTACCCTTCGCGGTCGATGCCGACGCGCGAATAGCCGCCACCCGGCACGATCAGCACGGCCGCCCCGGTCGGGTTGGCGGCGGCGAAATAGGACAGGGTGGGCCGGGTGACATGTTCGGCCACGCGGTAGCGAAGGCCGGCGTTGTCCCACTGGTCGTCCACGGATTCCGTCACTTGCGGCACCGGGCCTCCGGGCATCCGGCGTTCCGGCCAGAGCGGGAGGACGAGATCGGGTTCGCGGGTGTCCTTCGAGAAGCCGAGTATCTCGGTTGCCGAACTGGCCGCCTGGGCCAGCGCATGCGGCGCTGCGAGCGCGCCTGACAGAAGGGTGGCGCCGGCCAGCAGATCGCGGCGGGACGGCTTGGGCAGGTCTGTCATTTGCGGCGTATTCCTCCCTCTCCCTGGGCCTTTTGGCTCCAGGCGAAGAGTGCGGGTTTGTGGCGTAGTTAGCAATATGAATTTGCGGACAATTCGATAAATGCGCCAAGGCTCCGATTATACGGTCATAATCGTGGCTATATATGCAACGATGGTCCGCGCCGTTCCGGGCACCGCCGCCCGTCACCCTTACCCCGAAAAGACGAAGTTTACCGTCAGGGATAGGTGATATTCTCCGCGCACAAGCCGAGGATCGGCCCGACCGTGGAGAGCTGGGATGCAGGAGGACAATAGCGCGAAGCCGCAGAATGCGAACAAGGCCCTGTGGGAGAAAGGCGATTTCACCCGTCTTGCCGCAACCATGCGGGAAAGCGGTGAGGAACTGGTCGACTGGATCGCGCCCGAGCCGGACATGGAGGTGCTCGATCTCGGCTGCGGCGACGGCACGACGGCGGTTCCGGCGGCGCGGCGCGGCGCGCATGTGCTGGGCGTGGACATCGCCTCCAACCTCGTTGCCGCTGGCAATGCCCGGGCGCGCGCGGAGGGGCTGGAGAACTTGCGCTTCGAGGAGGGCGACGCCAGCGCGCTGACCGGGCTGGGCGATGCCCGTTTCGATCTGGTGGTCAGCATCTTCGGCGCGATGTTCGCGCCGCGTCCGCACGATGTCGCCGCCGAAATGGTTCGCGTCTGCCGGCCCGGCGGAAGGATCGTCATGGGCAACTGGATACCCGGCGATCCGACGCTGGTTGCCATGGTGCTGAAGACATGCGCCGCCTTCATGCCGCCGCCGCCCGAGGGTTTCGTCAGCCCGGTGAGCTGGGGCCAGGAAGACCTCGTGCGCGAACGCTTCGGTGCCGCGGGCATCGCACCGGAGCGGATCGCCTGCGAAAGGGCGACCTATACCTTTCGCTATCCCGGAACGGCCGCGGCGTTCCTCGCCGTCTTCCGTGACTACTACGGACCGACCATGAACGCTTTCGATGCGGCGGGGCGGGACGGGCGGCGGGACGCGTTGCAGGCGGAGCTGGAGGCGCTCTTCGAGGCCGAAAACCGGGGCACGGCCGGGCAGACGGTGATACCTGCGACATATCTGCGCGTGACCGTCGAGAGGTAGGGCTCCAGACGTGGCTCACGGCGCGGCGGGGGCGGCGGCCGGGGTGCCGCTTTCGAGTGTGAACAGCGCGACGAGACCGGATGCCACTGCAAGAACGGCTGCGACGATTGCGGCGGCCTGGAATGCCGCGGTGAGCTCCGCCGCGGAGACGGCGATGACCGCGCCGGCCACTGCGGTGGCGACGAGCCCGCCGGTGCGCGCAATCGCGCTGTTGAAGCCCGAGGCGGTGCCGGTATGGCGCTCGTCCACCGAGGAAAGCACGGCAGTGGTCAGCGGTGCCACCGCGCCGGCCATGCCCAGCGCAATCACGGCGATGCCGGGCAGAATGCTGGTCCAGTAGCTGGCCGTGGGATCTGCGCGCATCATCAGCGCGAAGCCGGCGCCGGTGACGATGGGGCCAAGAGTGAGCGGCCAGCGCGGGCCGATGCGCTCGGTCAGGCGCCCGGCAAGGCGCGAGACCGTGCCGATCACTATCGAGAACGGCAGGAGCGCAAAGCCGGCCTGGGTCGGGCTATAGTGTCCGCCGACGATCAGCAGGTAGGGCAGCAGCATCAGCAAGCCGCCCAGCGCGCCGTAGAGCAGCAGGGTCAGCAGGGTCAGGCCCACGAAGGGGCGGGAGGCGAACAGGGCCAGCGGCATCATCGCGCGCTCGCCCAGGCGGCGTTCCGTCATGACGAACAGGGCCAGCAGCAGGATACCCGCTCCCAGCCCGATCCAGGTTCCGGTCGATGCCGCGTGATGGCTGGACCACAAGGTCAGTGCCCAGGTGATCGCGCCGAGGGCGGCGGTCGCCAGCAGTGCGCCCGTCCAGTCGAGCGGTTCCCGCCCCTTTTCGCTCTCCTCCACATAGCGCCAGGCCACCAGGATCGCCGCGGCGGCCACTGGTATGTTGAGGTAGAAGATCGCGCGCCAGCCGACGCTGTCCACCAGCCAGCCGCCTAGCGGCGGGCCGACGGCGCTGGCGATGGCGCCTGCCGCTGCCCAAGTGCCGACGGCCCGCCCCCGGGCCTCGCCCTCGAACGAACTGCCCAGGATGCCGAGGCTGTTTGGCATGAGGATGGCCGCACCGATGCCCTGCGCCGCGCGCGCGGCCAGCAGCATCGCCAGGTCCTGGGCAAGGGCACAAGCGATCGAGGCAAGCGTGAACAGCACGATGCCCGTCACCAGGGCGCGCTTGCGCCCGAAATGATCGCCCGCGGCGCCGCCCAGCAGCAGCAGCGCCGAGAGCGGCAGGAGGTAGGCGTTGATGACCCAGGGCAGGCTTGCGGCATCTCCGCTGAGTTCCTGGCCGATGGCGGGCAGGGCGACATTGGTCACCGAGCCGTCGATGAAGGCCAGGCTGGATGCCAGCATCGTTGCCGCAATTGTCCAGCGCGGATGGGCGACGGTCTTGCCTTTGCGCGCCACGGCCTGGCCGCTGTCGCAATCGGTGGTGGGCAGGGCGGTCATGATGCCTCGGGCAAATTCAGCAAGGGCGAGGGCGGCAGGGCGGGCGGGGCAAGGCTGCCATGTCCGTCAGAGATGCCGGGTTTCGGCAGGGGGATGCTGCCAGTCGTCATGCAGGCCGTCCATGTAGACCAGGGGGGCGGAGACCAGGTCCCCGACCGGCAGATCGTCCAGCGCGGCAAGATGCACGGTGACGAAGTCTCCGCCCATCGCCTCGATATGGCCGTGACCGTGGGTCGCGATCCCGCAGACCGAGCAGAAGCGGTGATGACCTTCGCCCCAGTCGCCCGACTTGCCGTAGTCCGCCAGTTTCCCGTCTCCGCTCAGCAGGCGGAAATCGCCGGGGGCGAGATGGCCGGCGTTCCACATGCGCTGTTTCCAGCAAAACGTGCAGTTGCACTTGCCCGTCCCCAGGTCGAGATCGATGTCCGCTTCGAAAGTGACCGCCTTGCAGTGGCAGCTGCCATGATAGGTTTTCTTCATGATCCCGAGCGCTCCTCCGGCCCTGCAAACCCGCCGTCCCGGCCGGTCGTGCCGAAGGAACAACTCGGCGGCTCCGCATTGGTGCCGGACCATTTGCGGCGGTCTGCCGCGCAAAACGCCGCATTGGTCTCGCCCCGGATGCGGCCCGGCTGTTTTTCGCGGTTTTCCTCACGTCATGCGCTTGGCGGCGGGCACCAATCGACCGGGATCGAGTTGATCTGAGAGCGCGGTCTTCCCGCGCCTCAAAAATGCTGCCCCTCGAGAGGCCGATCACCATGACGATAGTTGTAAACGGCGCTGCCCTGGACGCTCCGCACGATGCGCGGGTATCGCTGCTGGACTTCCTGCGCGAGACTTGCGGGCTTTCCGGCACCAAGAAAGGCTGCGACCAGGGTGCCTGCGGAGCCTGCACCGTGCTGGCCGACGGGGAGCGGATACTCTCGTGCCTCTCTCTGGCCGTGCAGTATGAGGGGCGCTCGATCACGACGATCGAGGGGCTGGGCCAGCCCGGCCGGTTGCACCCCCTGCAGCAGGCCTTCGTGGAACATGACGGCTTTCAGTGCGGCTACTGCACGCCCGGCCAGATATGCTCCGCCGTGGGCATGGCTGCCGAGATCGCGCGCGGCGTACCAAGCCATGTCACGGTCGATCTGGGGGGCGAGGACATCCTGCTGAGCCACGAGGAACTGCGCGAGCGCATGAGCGGCAACTTGTGCCGCTGCGGCGCCTACAACGGCATCGTCGAGGCCATCGCCGAGACTTACGGGGCGGAAACCTTGGCGGAGGCTGCGGAATGACCCCGTTCAGGTATATGCGGGCCACCGATGCGGCGTCGGCGGTTCTCAAGGGCGGCGCGGCGGGTGCCCGGTATCTGGGCGGCGGCACCAACCTCGTCGACCTGATGCGCGAGAACATCGAGACGCCCGAAAGCCTCGTCGACGTGACCGGGCTGCCGGGTGGGATCGACGAGCTACCCGGTGGCGGGCTGCGGATCGGTGCTGCCGTGCGTAACACGGCGCTGGCCGAGCACCGGGCGGTCCGTCTGCGTTATCCGATGCTGGCGCGCGCCATCCTGGCCGGCGCGAGCGGGCAGATCCGCAACATGGCGACTGTCGGGGGCAACATCCTGCAGCGCACCCGCTGTTCCTATTTCTACGACGAGGCCGGATCGCGCTGCAACAAGCGCCATCCGGGAGAAGGCTGCGACGCGGTGGGCGGCTTCAACCGCAATCACGCCATTCTGGGCGCCTCGTCCGCTTGCGTCGCCGTCCACCCTTCCGACATGTGCGTCGCACTGGCGGCGCTCGACGCCGTGGTCCATCTGCGCGGAAACGGCGGCGAACGGCGCCTTGCCTTCACGGCTTTGCACCGTCTCCCGGGAGAATTGCCGGATGTCGATACCATGCTCCAGCCGGGCGAACTCATCACCGCAGTCGAGATACCGCCGATGCCATTCGCCGCGCGCTCCACTTACCGCAAGGTGCGGGACCGTTCGAGCTATGCCTTCGCGCTGGTTTCGGTGGCGGCGGCGCTCGATGTCGAGGGCGGGCAAGTGCGCGACGTGCGCATCGCACTGGGCGGCGTGGCGCACAAACCGTGGCGGGCCGAGCGAGCCGAGGCGCTGCTGCGCGGTGGTCCGCTGTCGGCCACCAGTTTCGCCGCCGCTGCCGAGGCGGAACTGGCTTCGGCGCAGGCGCTTTCGGGCAATGGCTTCAAGATCGATCTGGCACGGCGCACGCTCGTCGCCGTGCTCGAAGACCTTTCAGGAGAGATCGCATGAGCATCGCGAGCGACGCCAAGCAGGCGCTGCAGGGCGCGGTTCAGGGCGTCATGGCGAAAGCGGTCGCCCTCGCGCCGGACAGCTGGATCCCCGGAGGCGAGCCCGATCCTCTGATCCGCGAGCGTTACGGCCATATCGGCAAGCCGCTGTCGCGTATCGACGGTCCCCTCAAGGTGGCCGGTCGGGCCACGTTCGCGGCGGAGTTCCCGCTGGAGGACATGGTCTACGCCTCACTGGTGTTCAGCACGATCGCCAAGGGGCGTATTGCGGCGATGGACACTTCCCACGCAGAGACGGCGCCCGGCGTGGTGGCAGTGATGGACCACCGCAATGCCCCGCGCCTTGCTCCGCCCCCTGTCTTCATGTCGGCGCCGAAGGCCGCCAATGGCGACAATCTGCCGATCATGCAGGAAAGCGAGGTCAACTGGAACGGCGAGCCGGTCGCCGTCGTGCTGGCGGAAACGCAGGAGCAGGCCGACCACGCCGCATCGCTGGTCCGCGTGACCTTCGAGGCGGCTCCGGCCCTGACCTCGCTGGACGAGGCGCGCGAACAAGGCACCAAGCCGGCCCTGTTCATGGGCCAACCGCTTCATGACGAGCGCGGCGATGCCGAAGCGGCGCTTGCCGCGGCCGAAGTGAAAGTGGACGCGCTTTACACGACGCCGCGCCACAACCACAATGCCATCGAACTGCACGGGGTGACCGTGGCCTGGCAGGGCGATGTGCTGCGTATTCATGACGCTTCGCAGCTGGTCGCCCATACCGCCTGGTCCATCGGCCAGATGTTCGACATGCCGGAGGACAAGGTCATCGTCACCTCGCCTTTCGTGGGCGGCGGCTTCGGGGGCAAGTGTCTCTGGCAGCACCAGGTGCTGGCCGCGCTCGCCGCGAAGCTGTGCAGTCGTCCGGTGCGCCTCGTCCTCTCGCGCGAGGGTGTCTACCGGGTGGTGGGCGGGCGCTCGCCTACGGAGCAACGGGTGGCGCTCGGCGCGGATCGCGAGGGTCACCTGAAGGCGCTTGTCCATACCGGCGTGACCGTCAAAACCGCCAGCAACGCCATGCCGGAACCCTTCATCCTGCCCACCCGCAGCGCCTATGCTTCCGAGACGCTCAAGCTGGACGTGCAGGTGGTGGAACTCGACATGCTCGCCAACACCTTCATGCGAGCGCCCGGGGAGTCGGTGGGAACGTTCGCCCTGGAGAGCGCCATGGACGAACTGGCCGAGGCGCTGAACATCGATCCTGTGGAACTGCGCATCCGCAACGAGCCCGAAAAAGACCCGAGTTCCGGCCTGCCGTTCTCCTCGCGCCATATCGTCGAGGCCTGGCGCACGGGCGCGGCGCGCTTCGGCTGGGATCGCCGCGACCCGCGCCCCGGCCTGCGCCGCGAGGGAGAGTGGCTGGTCGGCATGGGCTGCGCCACCGGGACTTACCCCTATTACCGCATGGGCGGCGGCGCGGCCCGGATCACCCTGATGCAGGATGGGCAGGCGGTGGTCGATATCGCCGCGCACGAGATGGGCATGGGTACCGCCACGGCGCAGACCCAGGTCGCCGCCGAAAGGCTGGGCCTGCCTATCGAGGCCGTGCGCTTCAACTATGGCGATTCCACTCTGCCGGGCGTGGTGCTGGCGGGCGGATCGCAGCAGACAGCCGCTATCGGCGCCTCCGTGGGCGCCGCTCATCGCGAACTCGTGAAGCAACTGCTCAAGCTGGCGGGCAATGATTCCCCCCTCGCCGGTCTCAAGCCGGATGACGTGATCAGCCGCGACCAGGGGCTGTGCAAGGCCGATGAGACCGCGCGGCACGAGAGCTATGCCTCGATCCTGTCACGCGCGCAGCAGCCGTCGGTAAGCGTGGAGGCCGAAGGGCCGCCGCCGCTGGAGACCATGCACTGGTCGATGCACAGCCACGCGGCGATGTTCTGCGAGGTTCGCGTCAACACGGTCACCGGCGAGCCGCGCGTCAGCCGGTTCCTGGGCTCGTTCGATTGTGGGCGCATCCTCAATCCGAAGACGGCCACCAGCCAGTTCCGCGGCGGCATCATCATGGGGCTGGGGCTGGCCCTGATGGAAGAAGCGCAGTTCGATGAGCGCAAGGGCCGGGTGATGAACCCCAGCCTCTCCGAGTATCATGTGCCCGTGCACATGGACGTGCCCGAGATCGACGTGATCTGGACCGACATTCCGGACCCCCATGCGCCGATGGGCGCTCGGGGCATCGGCGAGATCGGGATCACCGGCACGGCGGCGGCAGTGGCGAATGCTGTCTACAACGCCACCGGCAAGCGCGTGCGGGACCTGCCGCTGACGCTGGACAAACTGCTTTAGGGTGCTGGACCGGCGGGGCGCCTCGGGCGGCGGACCTTTTCGTTCCTATGAACCGGCCTATGGGGCACGATCCGGTTCAGTTCGGAGGCAGGCGGCGGATGCGATAGGGGCCGGTCCGGGCCGATAACGGACGGCCTTTCCAGCTTAATCCCACGCGTCCCTCCAGCAGCAGGCAATCGACGGCGGCATGGACCTCGGGCATGGCCTCCCGCCAGGTGTCGCCGGGTGCTATCGCGCGGGCGACTTCGCTTGGGCATACCGTGGCCCCCGGTTCGCGGGATGCGAGCAAGGCCAGAGCCGCCGCGCGCGCGTCGCCCATCATTTCCCCCGCGGTTTGCCGCGTGGAGTGCGGCCGGACGTCATCGGATCGGGCCGGGGCGGCGGTTTCCAGCCGGCGGGCGGCGTGCTGCGTTGCTGGTTGGTTCCGAGCCCCATCGCGCCGGGGCGCTGGCGTTGCAATCCCGACAGATCGGCGCGCTCGACCTCTTCCGCGCCGGCGCCGCCGCGCAGGAGGCTGATCTTGTCCCGGCAGCGCTTCGCTTCCTCGAAGTCCAGGGCGCTGGCCGCTTCCTCCATCTTGCGCTGCAGGTTTTCGATCGTCTCGGTCATGGATGCTGAACGCGCGGCGACCCTTCCGGTGCCTGCAATCGCGGATGAACGCGCGGACCGCTGCGTTCCAAACCGAACCTCACCGGGAGTTCGGCTGGAATCGCGGCCAGTATCTCCTCATTCCTGCAGGTTGTCGCTTCACTGGAATGCGTAATCCGGTCGCTGCCGCGCAGCATCGAGAACTGCTCGTTCCATTCCATTGGCTGCGTTTCGATCGGATTATTGCAATTATCACCTTGCGCTTCGGTGATTGTGCAATGCAAGATTGTCCCGCATCATCTTCATGTAATCTCGGTCTGTTTTACGGACTGCCATTCCTATTACCTTGTCAGCACCTTGATCGCGGCAGCCAGCGACAGGATCGCCAGGGTTTCGAAAAGGGGACAGCATGAACCGGTCCGTCGCCAATCCCTCAAGCCCTGTGGCCGAGGCCCCGTGGTACGCCCTGGACGGCCGGCAAGTGCTGGACGAACTCGGCGCCGCGCCAGAGGGTCTGTCGCACGAGCAGGCGGCAGCGCGTCTGCGGCAATATGGACCCAATAGCCTCCCCGAAACCGCGCGCGTGCATCCCTTGCGGCGCTTCCTCATGCAGTTTCACAATCCTCTGATCTATTTCCTGATCGCGGCAGGGCTGGCGGCGTTCCTGCTGGGGCATCCGGTGGACGCATCGGTCATCATGCTGGTGGTGGTGGTCAATGCCATCGTCGGCTTCGTGCAGGAGGGCCGGGCGGAGGAATCGCTGAACGGCATGCGCGCGTTGCTCTCTCCCCACGCCGTCGTGCTGCGAGGGGGAGAGCGAACCTCGGTCGATGTGGCGGATCTCGTGCCGGGAGACATCGTGCTGCTGGAGCCGGGAGACCGCGTCCCTGCCGACTTGCGCCTGCTCAAGGCGCGAGGTCTCGCCATCGAGGAAGCCGCGCTCACCGGCGAATCCGTCGCGGCGGAAAAAGGGGAAGGGGCCGTTCCCGTCGACGCGCCGCTGGGCGACCGCGCCTCGATGGCCTTTTCCGGTACGCTGGTGGCCAAGGGGCAGGCCACTGGCCTGGTCGTCGACACGGGCAGCGCGACCGAGATCGGGCGTATCAGCGGCATGCTCCAGGCGGTGCCGGTGCTGGTGACGCCGCTGATCCGGCAGATCAACCGCTTCTCGCATCAGCTTACTTTCACCATCCTGGGCGCTTCGGTGCTGCTGTTCATCTTCGCGGTCCTGGTGCGCGGCTTCGCCTGGGACGATGCGCTGATCTCGATCGTGGCGGTGGCGGCCGGCGCCATTCCGGAAGGTCTGCCTGCCGTCATCACCATCACCCTGGCCATCGGCGTGCGGCGGATGGCCGCGCGCAAGGCAGTGATCCGCAAGTTGCCCGCCGTGGAAACGCTGGGCGCCACCTCGGTCATCTGCACCGACAAGACCGGCACACTCACGCGCAACGAGATGACCGTGCGCCACGTCTTCACCGCTTCCAGTGCACTGGAGGTGTCCGGTTCCGGCTATGCGCCGCAGGGCATGATCGCGGCCGATCCGCTGGACGACCCCGCTGGCGGGCAAGTCGATGGCGGCGATGCGGCGGCGATCATCCGCTGCGGCATGTTGTGCAACGATGCCAACCTGCGCGAGGAGTCCGGCGTGTGGAGCGTGGCGGGCGATCCGATGGAAGGCGCATTGCTCGCGCTGGGGATGAAAGCGGGGATGGCCCCTGCCCGGGTGGCCGCCGAATGGCCCCGGCTGGACGAGATCCCCTTCGATGCCGACTATCGCTACATGGCGACGCTTCACCGCGGGCCGGGCGGCGATCATGTGGTCTTCGTCAAGGGCGCGCCCGAGGCTGTGCTGGCTCTGGCGGGCGGGCAGGCCGATCCGTCCCGATGGGACCGGCTGGCCGCCCGCGCGGCGGCCCAAGGCGAGCGCTTGCTGGGCTTCGCCATGCTGACGTTGCCGACCGCCCGGGACCGGCTGCGCTTCGAGGATCTTCAGGGGCTGACGATGCTCGGGCTCATGGGCTTCATCGATCCGCCGCGTGAAGAGGCGCGCCGCGCCATCGCCGAGTGCCGCAGCGCCGGCATCGCGGTGAAGATGATCACCGGAGACCATGTCGAGACCGCGCGCGCCATTGCCCGCCAGCTCGATCTCGCGGACGATCCGGTGGCGATGTCCGGCGCGGAACTGGAGCGGCTGAGCGACGCCGAACTCATGGAGGTGGTGGGCGGCGTCAGCGTCTTCGCGCGGGCCAGCCCGGAGCACAAGCTGCGCATCGTGCGGGCGCTGCAGGCGCGGGGCGCCATCGTGGCGATGACCGGAGACGGCGTGAACGATGCGCCGTCGCTCAAGCAGGCCGATGTCGGCACCGCCATGGGCCTCACCGGCACCGAAGCCGCGCGCGAGGCGTCGCAGATGGTCCTGCTGGACGACAATTTCGCCTCCATCGTCGCGGCCGTGAACGAGGGGCGCACGGTCTACGACAATTTGCGCAAGGTCATCGCCTGGACCCTGCCGACCAACGGCGGCGAGGCCATGCTGATGGTGCTGGCGATCCTGGCCGGCTTCACCCTGCCGATGACGGCGACGCAGATCCTCTGGATCAACCTTGTCACCACGATCACGCTGGGCCTCGTGCTTGCCTTCGAGCCGCCTGAAACCGAAGTGATGCAGCGCCCGCCGCGCCGGGCCGACGCCTCCCTGCTCTCACCGTTCCTGCTGTGGCGGATCGTGTTCGTCTCCCTGCTGTTCACCGGCCTGATGCTGCTGGTGTTCTTTGGCGCCCTGGCCCGGGGTGAGGATGTCGAGACGGCGCGCACGCTGGTGGTCAACATGCTGGTGGTGGGGGAAATCTTCTACCTCTTCAACGTGCGCTACTTGCACATGCGGTCGCTGACCCTGCGCGGCGCGCTGGGAACGCCGTCCGTGCTGCTGTCGGTCGGCGCGGTGGTGCTGGCGCAGTTCGCCTTTACCTACCTGCCGGTAATGCACGAGGTGTTCGATACGCGGTCCGTGTCGCTGTTCGACGGCGTGATCATCGTCCTGCTCGGGGTGCTGCTTTTCGCCGTACTGGAAGCGGAGAAGTGGATCATGAAGCGGTTGGACTGGTTCGAAGACCTCCATTCCTGACCCAGGCGGCGCCCTGCGGGCCTCCCGCGCGGCCCGCAGGGCGTGCCGATGTGCGCGGGCGCGCACTGCCTGTTGCCGTCCTTTCGCCAGAGTACGTCCCGCCTGACGGTCTTCCCGCCGCAGAGCATGAGCCTTGGCAGCGAAACTGCCCTAGCCGCGTTTTCCCTTTGGACATCAAGGAGAAATACATGCGGATTCCGAAGTTATCCCTCGCCGTGGCACTGATTGCAGGGAGCCTTGGCCTGGCTTCGCCGGCGAGCGCTCAACATCATTACGACCGTCACGACCGTGTCGAACACCATCACGATGCCCGCCGCGACCATGCCCGCCGTGACGACCGCCGTTATCGTCCCGCGCCGCGCCGTCATGACGTCCGCCGCCGCCATTCGTATCGTCACTCCTATCGCCACGCCAGCCATTGCCGCACCGTATGGCGGCATCATCGCCGCGTGCGCGTCTGCCGCTAGGCCGTGAAAGCCCTCGGCCCGGTGCCGGGGGCTTCAGCCGACCATTCCCGCCGATGGTCCGATCGCGCGCTTGCCGGGCAGGGTCGTCGGAGACATATTCGCCGGCATGACCAAGTACCTCATCTCCTTCCCGAGCGAGGCCATGGTGCTGACGCCGGACGAACTCGCGGTGGCCACCAGGGAATCCCATGCGGTCATCGCCGCGGCCAAGGCCGCGGGAGTCTATGTTTTCGGCGGCGGAATAGAGGAGGGCGTTCCCCCCGTGCTGGTTTCCGGCGAGGGAGGCGTGTCTTCGCGGATCTATCCCGGCAGCCGGTTGGACGGCGGGTTTACCGTCCTGGAATTGCCCAGCCGCGAGGAGGCTGAGCGATGGGCGGCCAGGATCGCTGCCGCCTGCCGCTGCGCGCAGGAACTGCGCGAGTTCATGTACGATCCGGAAAGTTAGGCCGGAAAGCTAGGCCGAAGAGAAACGCCGGCAGCCGGGCGCTCGCTCAGGCGGGCACGATCTCGATATTGGGATGGTCGGCGAACACTTCCATCACGATGTCGAAGTAAGTCGTGCCGCGGCCTTGCTCCAGGGCCGTCAGCTGCCCGGCTATGGTGGAGCCATTGAACATCGTTCGCTGGCCCAGCCTTCCGCTCAGGAAGGCATGGGTGCATTCCGGCCCGAGGGCCGCGCGTGTCGCTGCCATGTCCTTCCAGCGCAAGGTGACTTTTTCGGCCCCCTGCATCGTGCCGTAGCCGCCGTAGAGCAGGTCGTTCAGGGCATCGAGGCTGTCTGCCAGTTGCCAGGATTCCCCGGCCATGAAGACCCTGTTGATCTCGGCATAGAACGCGGGAATGTCCGTGATGACGCTTCCGTCGATCTCGAACTGTCGCGCCTCCATCGGATCGCTCTCAGGCGGCGCGTTGGAGGAACCGCTGGGAGAGCCCGTGATAGAGCTTTTCCTTGCAGACGAACTGGGCGGCGAAATCGCCGATCAGCGCAGAGGCGAGAAGCGGCATCATCAGGCCGCGGCTGGCGGTCGTTTCCGAGATGATGATCACGGCCGTGAGCGGCGCGCGCACGACACCGGTGAAATAGGCGACCATGCCCAGCAGGACGATCGCGCCCGGCGAATAGCCCGGAAAGATTCCGCGCAGAAGTTCGCCGATCCCGGCACCGATGGAGAGCGAAGGCGCGAAGATACCGCCCGGCACGCCGGAGACGGCCGTCGCCAGTGTAGTCACGAACTTGGCCGCGCCGAACCAGACGGGCACGTTCTGGCCGGCGATGATGCCGTTTGCAGTATCGTAGCCGGTGCCCCAGGTCAGGCCGGTCGACACGCCGAGCGCGGCGACGATGGCGCCGCAGATCGCGGCGAACAGCACCGGGCGCGCGCGCAGCCAGCCCATCGGGCGCATGGTCGTGGTTCCTGCTCCCAGCATCAGCCGGGAGAACACGCCGCCGGCGATCCCGCCCAGGATGCCCGCGACCGGGGTGGCGATCAGCGCCTGCTGAAAGCCCAGCGTCTGGCGCATGGCGCCGAAGTAGATGTAGTCTCCCGCCAGCCCCAGGCTGACCATGCCCGCGATCAGCACGGCGGCCATGACCAGCAGCGTCATGCGCTGCTCGTAAGCTGCGGCCAGTTCCTCGATGGCGAAAGCCACACCGGCAAGCGGCGTGTTGAAGGCAGCGGCAACGCCCGCCGCGCCGCCTGCGATATAGACCGAAGACCGCAAGGGCACGCGCAGCATGCGGTGCATCCTGCCCATGATGGCTGCGGCGATCTGCACGGTCGGACCCTCGCGGCCGACCGAGGCGCCCACGAGAAGCGCGCCCACGGTCAGGAAGAACTTGGCAATGGCGGCGCGGGCAGACACCAGGGTGGACAGCGCCGCCTCCGGGTTCTTGGTCGCGGCCATCACCTGGGGAATGCCCGAGCCCTTGGCCAGAGGCGCGAAACGCAGCGTGATCCAGGCGATGGCGGCAAAGCCTGCAGGCGTCGCCAGCAGGGGCCCCCACCACCAGCGGGCTGCGAACATGTGGAACAAGGCGTTGGCTTTGTCCGCCATGTCCGCGAAGACCAGCGCCACCAGACCGACCAGCACGGCCCCGCCCACGATCGCCACGCGCCTGCGCCAGACCAGCGCTTCCGGACCGTGACGGCGCAGGACCACGCGAAGTCGGCGAGGCAGCAGGCGGCTCGGTTTGATCACGGTGCGAGACTCTCTGATGAGCGAATGGGAGAGGGCGGGGAGCCCGGCCCTATTGAAGCGCTTCGCCCGGCCTGTCCACCCATGCAGGGCATTCGTTCCTGTCAATCGCAGCCTGGGTACGGCGTAACAGGCAGGAAGCACTGTGCCGGTCGCAGCCTTTCCTATTGGGCGCGCGCTTTCCTTTCCCACCGCGCCCGCTGCTCGACGCAGGCACGGGCATAAACGCCTGCTCCAGCCGGACCGTTACCGGCTGGAGCGTTCGGCGGCGTCAATACTTGTAGGCGAAGCTCAGGAAGAAGCTGCGGCCGGGTTCGGGGAAGCCATCGGTGAGCACGTAGTAATCGTCGAACAGGTTCCGCGCGCCGGCGCCGATCACGACGCCGCGGTAGACCTCGTAGTTCACGGAAATATTGGCCTGGAAATAGGCGCCCGTGCGGTAATAGCGCGTGCCGGCGGTGTTCACCGTCCAGCGGTCCGAGGCGATATCGGCATTGGGCAGGATGTGCAGGCCGTCCAGAGGGGCCCAGTCGGCCCAGATGAATGCCTTGTGCGTAGGCACGCCGGTGGGCTGGAAGGCGGTGTTCGTCGGATCGTCGATATCGCGGTGCGTATAGGTGTAGTTGCCGCCGAGGCTGAGGGTGTCGCCAAGCGCCGCGGTCAGCGCGATCTCGCCGCCGTAATAGTTCCCGCTGCCGAGGTTGCGGCTCTGGGTTACGGGCTGCTGGTTGAAGATGGTCGGGAAGGCAACGATCACATCGTTCAGGTGCGAGTAGAATACAGCGGCCTCGGCGTGGAGCGGGCCGAAGTCGCGTGCTCCGCCGATCTCGTAATTGGTGGCGCGCTCGGCCTTGAGGTCGGGGCTGGAGGTCGCTCCGCCGAAGCGCGAACTGAAGCGCTCGAAAATCGTCGGGAAGCGGGCGCGCGAGGAAATGCCGGCATGGAGGCTGGTGGCCGGATCCGGTGTCCAGACCAGCTGTGCCTGCCCATTGAGCGCCTGGCCGTTGTGCAGCGGATATTCGATCAGCGCATTGCTGGCGTAGTCTTCCGCCCGGGTAAGATTGCGCCAGTCGAAGCTGACGCCGGCGGTGAGGGCCAGCGCGGGGCTGAAGGCAAGGTGGTTTTCGGCCGCGATGCTGTAGGTTTCCTCGATGCTGGTCTGCTTCGGCTCGGTCGTGCCGATACCGTTGGCGAAGCTCTCCTGCCATTCGACATGCTTGTCGCGGCGGTAATGCGCGGCCACGCTGAAGCGGTCGGCCTCGCTCACGTCCACGTCGAGCTGCGCCGATCCGCCCCAGGCCTTGTCGGCGTAATAGCTGTTGAAGGCGCGCGGGCGCGTCTGGGTGGTCTGGCTGGCATCGTCGAAAGCGCGCAGCAGGTTGTCGAAGCTGTTGCGGTAGACGCGTGTCTTCAGCGTCGCCAGATCGCCCAGCGCCGTGGTGGAGAGGAAGTAGATGCTGTCGATGTTCCAGTAGGGCCACGACCAGTTGCGCTGGGATGCGGAACTGTCGGTGATGTGCAGCGGCGCGTTCTTGGCGCCTTCCTGACGGGTATAGCTCAGCGAATATTCGTCAGTGGCATTGGGCGTGAAGCCCAGCTTGGCATTGACGCGCCAATCCTCGGTGCGCGAGAAATCGCGGTGGCCGCCGTCTTCCGCCGATCCGGCGCTGGGCTCATAGCTCCCGGGCAGGTCCCAGTGGTCGGTGAAGTTGCGGGTGTAGCTGGCCTGTGCGTACCACTTGTCCTGCCGCGTGCCGAGCAGGGCAAACACGTTGTAGCCTGCATATTCGGCCTCGCGGCCCAGGTTCAGCGTGCCGCGTGCCTCGGCCTCGATCGGCTGAGAGGGCTTTCGCGTCACCAGGTTGATCGCCCCGCCCATTGCGCCGGGTCCGTCGAGAACGGAAGCATAGCCCTTGGCCACCTGTACTTGCGCAATGTCGCCGGTCAGGAAGCGTCCATAGTCGGGCCTGCCGTCTGCCGGCAGGTAGACGCGGATGCCGTCGATGGAGAGCGGCACCTGGTAGCGGTCGAAACCGCGCACGTTGATAAGGCGCTCATTGCGCGATCCGCCGCTGTTCGACGAGGACACGCCGGGCATGAGGTTGACCGCATCGTCCAGGCTGTTGCGCTGGAACAGCCGCATGGCATCGGCATCAAGCGTGGTGGAGGATATCGTCGGCGTCGATTCCGTTGGCGCAGTGACGATGATCTGGCCCAGCGTAAAGGCATCGTCCCGACCTGAAGTCGTGCTCGTCTGCGCCAGAACAGGCACAGAGACCGACAAGGAAAGGGCGCAGGAAAAAGTAACCGCAAGCGCGGAAGCGGAACGTATCAAGGAAACCCCCATTTTTTTGACCTGTCGCCGTCCCGGCGATTCGCTATATCCGGTCGTATATAGCTTTGCCGCGCCGTAAAGCATAATGACGCCGGCGTTAGACGATGAGGATTGGCGATGGCGGCATGCGAAGAGGGAACGGACATCGAACCGAATTTCATGACTTGCGTATCCCGCCCGTCACGCGTCGCTCGCCTGTCCTGAGGCCGCGATGCGTTACGGGCTGATCGGCCTCCTGCTGCTGGCCACGGCCGTTTCGGGCGCCCTGGCCGGGGAGCGCGGCGCGTGGAATTGGGGCGCGGACGCACCCCCGATCCCCGCCGACAATCCGATGAGCGCTGTCAAAGTCGAACTGGGGCGGCGCCTGTTCTACGATGCCGACCTTTCGATCAACGGCACAATGTCCTGCGCGACCTGTCACGAGCAGCACCACGCATTCGCGGACGGAAACCGCACTCATGCCGGAGCGCTGGACGATCCGGGGCGGCGCAATGTGCCCGCGCTCCAGAACCTCGCCTGGCTTTCGCCGCTGACCTGGGCCGATCCGCGGCAGGCCACGCTGGAGGCGCAGGCCTCGGTGCCGATCCTGGGTGAGCACCCGGTCGAGATGGCGATGAAGGGGCAGGAAGCGGAACTGTCCCGGCGGCTCGGCCGCGATCCCTGCTATCGCAGCTTGTTCCGCAAGGCCTTTCCGCAATCCCGGGGGCGGATCGACTATGCCGACGTGGTGAGGGCGCTGGCCGCTTTCGAACGGACGCTGGTTTCCCGCGGCAGCGCCTGGGATCGTTTCGAGAGCGGGGAGACAGACGCGCTTTCAAGCCAGGCGCGGCAGGGGCTGACCACCTTCAGGCGCGACTGCGCGGGGTGCCACGCGGGGGCCGATCTCACGGACGCGAAGTTCCACAGGATCGGCCCGGTAGGCGCCGATCCCGGGCTTGCGGAGATATCCGCCTCTCCGGACGACCTGGGGCGCTTCCGCACGCCCGGTCTGCGCAATGTTGCCGTGACGGCTCCTTACCTGCACGACGGTTCGGCGGCGTCGCTGGCCGATGCGATCGCTGCGCACGGACAAGCCGTCCAGAGCGCGGACATGCCGCCGCTGCTCGCCTTCCTGGAGAGCCTTACCGACCACAGCTTCCTGACCGATCCGCAGTTTTCGCTGCCGATGGAGGCTTGCGGCAAGCCTTTGTGATCCCCGGCGTGGGCGCTAGAGCGTGACGCCGCGTTTCCAGATGCCGATGGCCCGCTCGTCGTTGCTTTCGTTGCGCGCGGGTTCGCCGCTGGCCACCGCGAGGATCCGGTCGAGCAGCGCCTCTGCCGCCGTTTCCATGCCCTGTTCCAGAGCGATGCCGGCGTCGAAATCGATCCAGCCGGGCTTGCGCGCGGCAAGATCGTGGTTGGAGGCAATCTTCATCGTCGGCACCGGGCTGCCCAGCGGTGTACCCCGGCCGGTCGAGAACAGTGTGATCGTTGCGCCCGCCGCCGCCAGCGCAGTGGTGGACACGGCGTCGTTGCCCGGACCTTCCAGCACCGTCAGGCCGCCTTGCGCCCGCAGCGGCGAAATACGCTCGCCATAACCGATCACGTCGCGCACGGGGGCGAGGCCGCCCTTCTGCACGGCGCCCAGCGACTTTTCCTCCAGCGTGGTAATCCCGCCGGCGATATTGCCGGGGCTGGGATTTTCCGAGACCGGTTCGCCGTGATCGAGGAAGTAGCGCTTGAACCCGTTCACCAGCGCGGAGAGGCTGTCGAACACTTCCTGGCTGTTGGCGCGTTCCAGCAGCAGGTTCTCGGCGCCGAAGACTTCGGGAATCTCCGTCAGGATCGCGGCGCCGCCGGCCTGGGTGACGGCATCGGCCATCAGGCCGATCAGCGGGTTGGCGGTCAATCCGCTCATGGCATCGGAGCCGCCGCATTTCACGCCCAGGCGCAGCGCCGATAGGGGCACGTCTTCACGGCTGTCGCCTGCCATCTCGGCCAGAAGCTCGGCAATCAGGGCCTGGCCGGCGGAGAACTCGTCCGTTTCGGACTGGGCGCGCAGGACCCGCAAGCGCGAACGGCGCACTTCGGGAATGCGTTCCAGCAATGCATCGAGCTGGTTCGATTCGCAGCCCAGCCCCAGCAGCAGCACGCCGCCGGCATTGGGGTTGAGGGCCAGCGAGGCGAGGATCGCGGCAGTGCCGTCCAGGTCCGCGCCAAGCTGCGAGCAGCCGAAGGGATGGTTGAAGGCGTGGACGCCCTCTGCCCCCTCCGGGCCCGCTACCATTCCGGCATTGGCCTGGGCGGCCAGTCGCTCGCCCAGCCTTCCGACGCAGCCCACCGTGGGCAGGATCCAGAGTTCGTTGCGCGTGCCGACGCTGCCGTCGGCACGCCGATAGCCGCGGAAGGTGCGCTCCGCGTTCGTGCTTGCGCCTGCTGCGGCAGGGCCGGGGCCGGCAAAGGCATAGGCTTTCTCACCTGCCAGGGCCGTGCTCAGATTGTGCGAGTGGACGTGCTCTCCCACCGCGATGTCGCGCGTGGCCAGGCCGATCGGGGCGCGGTAACGGTGGACGGCTGCGCCGGCGGCGATCGGCGCGACGGCGAACTTGTGACCCGCGGGAATGGGATCGCGCACGGTGACATGAAGGCCCGGCAGGCGAATTTCCCGGCCCGCATCGAGCGGGTGCAGGGCGACGGCGACATCGTCTTCCTGGGCAATTCGAACGGCATCGACGGAGGGGGCAAGAGTCTCGATCATGGGCCGACGATACGCCATTGCCAGCGCTGGCACAACTCGATATTCGGACGGCAGCCAAGGAGATTCCGGATGCCGCAGCTTTCGCTTCACCCCGACCGCCTGTTCCCCGCCGATCCCGGCACGCGGGCCATCGCGCGCGAACTCTATGCGCAAGTGGCGGGGTTGCCGATCGTCAGCCCGCACGGGCACACCGATCCCGCGTGGTTCGCTTCCGATGCCGCCTGGACCAATGCGACCGAGCTTCTGCTGGCACCCGACCACTACCTGTTCCGGATGCTCTATTCGCAGGGGATCGACCTCGATGCGCTGGCCGTGCCGCGCAAGGGCGGGCTTCTGCCCGATACCGATCCGCGCGAGGCCTGGCGTCTGTTCGCAGCGAACTGGCACTTGTTCCGAGGGACGCCTTCCAGCATGTGGCTGGACCATGTCTTTGCCGAAGTCTTCGGCATCGCGGTCACGCTGGATGCCGGTTCGGCGGACCATTACTACGACACGATAGCAGAGGCGCTGGCCTCGCCCGCATTCCGGCCGCGCGCGCTGTTCGAGCGGTTCAACATCGAACTGCTCGCCACCACCGAAGGCGCGGGCGACGATCTGAAGCACCACAAGGCGATCCGCGCTTCGGGCTGGAAGGGCAATGTGGTCACTACCTATCGCCCGGATTCGGTGATCGATCCCGAGCACGATTCCTTCGCGCGTGACCTTGCCCGGTTCGCACAGCTCTCGGGCGAGGACGTGGGGAGCTGGCAGGGATACCTCGCCGCACACCGCAAGCGCCGCGCCGATTTCCGGGAGATGGGCGCCACGGCGACGGACCACGGTTTCCTCAGCGCGCGCACCGCCGACCTCTCGACTGCGGCGTGCGAGGCGCTGTTCGCCAAAGTCATGGGCGGCAAGGCCGATGCCGCGGAAGCCGAGCTGTTCCGGGCGCAGATGCTCACCGAGATGGCGCGGATGAGCCTGGAGGACGGCATGACCATGCAGATCCACCCTGGCGCCACACGCAACCACAACGCGCGTCTCTTCGCCAGCCACGGCCGAGACAAAGGGGCGGACATTCCGCGCGGCACCGAATATGTCGAGGCGCTGCGCCCGATGCTCGACCTGTTCGGCAACGAGCCCGGTCTTACCGTCATTCTCTTCACCCTGGACGAGACGACTTACGCGCGGGAACTGGCGCCGCTAGCGGGCCATTACCCCGCCTTGCGCCTTGGCCCGGCCTGGTGGTTCCACGATAGCCCGGAGGGCATGCGCCGCTTCCGCGAAATGACCACGGAGACCGCAGGCTTCTACAATACGGTAGGGTTCAACGACGATACCCGCGCGTTCCTGTCGATCCCGGCCCGGCACGACGTGGCGCGCCGCATCGACTGCGGCTTTCTGGCGCGGCTCGTCGCGGAGCATCGCCTGGCGGATTGGGAAGCGGCAGAGCTGGCGCAGAAACTGACCCTGGGTCTCGTGCGCAAGGCCTATGGCCTGGAGGCCCCGGCGTCGCGCGTGGTGGAGCTGGCGTGACCCGCCTTTCGCAAGCCTCGCTGGCCGCGCTGCCGGGCTCGGTCGCGGCGCCGCGGTACGACCGCGCGGCCGTGCGGCCGGGCGTCGTCCACTTCGGGCCGGGCGCCTTCCACCGCGCCCATCAGGCGGCCGCGTTCGATACGCTGCTGGCTCAAGACCCTCGCTGGGGACTGACCGGGGTCAGCCTCCATTCGCGCGGCGTTGCCGATGCGCTGAACCCGCAGGATGGGCTCTACACCCTGGCGCGCCTCGATGCGGAGACCGACTACCGCGTGATCGGCGCGATCGGCCGGGTGCTCACGCGCGAAGATCCCGCTGCGATCCTGGCGGCCCTGGTCCATGCCGATACGCGCATCGTCAGCGCGACCGTGACCGAAAAGGGCTACTGCCTCGCCGCGGAGGGCACGCTCGATTTCACCAGCCCTGCCATCGCCGCGGACCTCGAAGCCGCGCGGTCCGCAGACTGGATGCCGTCATCCTTCACCGGCTGGCTGGTGCGCGGATTTCAGGGCCGCCGTCTCGCGGGGCTGCCCGGCGTGACCGTGCTCTGCTGCGACAATCTCTCGGACAATGGCCGCAAGCTGGAAGCCGCGACCCTGGCGCTGGCGGAGGCGGTCGACCCCGAGACCGCGCGCTGGATCGCCGATCATGCGGCGTTCCCGAACGCCATGGTCGATTCCATCACGCCCGCCACTGACGACGCCCTGCGCAGGCGTGTCGCCGCAGCGATAGGGCAGGAGGACGCCTGGCCCATCCAGCGCGAGCGCTTCACGCAGTGGGTGATCGAGGAGCGTTTCGCCGGGGAGCGCCCCGCGCTCGACCTGGCGGGGGTGACTTTCACCGGAGACGTTCGCCCCTTCGAAACCGCCAAGTTGCGCCTGCTTAACGGCGCCCATTCCTCGCTGGCCTATATCGGCCTGGGGCGCGGGCTGGAAACGGTGGCCGAAGCCATGGCCGACCGGGAACTCGCCGCATTTGCCGAGCGCCTGATGCGCGAAGATATCGCGCCATCGGTCTTCGCCCCGGCAGGGCTGGACCTGCAGGCCTATATCTCGGACATTCTGGCCCGCTTCGCCAATCCCGCGATCCGCCACCTGCTTTCCCAGATCGCCTGGGACGGATCGCAGAAGCTGCCCTATCGCCTGCTGGACACGGTGCGCGCCGCTCTTGCAGCGGGCCGCCCGGTCGTGCGGTTGGCGCTGCCCATCGCCGCCTGGCTGCGCTTCCTGGCCGCCGCCGCGCGTGAGGGCCGGCCGATCACCGATCCGTTGTCGGGTCCGCTGCTCCAGCGCGCCGAAGACTGGCGGGCAGTGCTGGCGATGCGCGAGGTTTTCGGCGAACTCGGCGCGGACCCCCGCTTCGTCGGCGCGGTGGAGGCCGGCCTCGCGGGATTGGCGGCGGGACGTCTCGACCCTGCCTGCGTCCACTGAAAGGGGCGGCCCTTTCGGCGTCAGGCCGGGGCGGGCCCCGTGGACTCGGCGGGCACGAGTTCCAGCGCATGGGGCGTGGTCGGTGTTGACGTCTTGCCTTCGATCCGCGCGATCAGTTGCCCGGCGGCGCTGGCGGCCATTTCACCGAAAGGGCGCAGGACCGAGGTGAGCGCGGGGGTCAGCATGCGCGTGAGGATGCTGCCGTCGAAACCGACGATGGAGAGCTGGTCGGGCACCGCGATCCGGCGCGTCGCGGCCACTTTCATGACCCCAGCGGCCATGATGTCATTGGCCGCGAAGATGGCGGTGGGGCGCGGCTCCCGGCTCAGCAGCTCTTCCGCCGCGAGGACGCCCGAGGCGAAGCTGTAGTCTCCCGAGGTCTCTGCCAGCGAGATCCCCGCCTGGTTCGCGATTTCGCCCAGGAAGCCCGTGCGCCTCTCCTGCGCGGAGGCGACCCCCTCCGGCCCGTTGACGAGGCCCAGGACGCGGTGGCCCAGGCCGAGCAGATGGCGCGCCACTTCGGCACCGGCCTGTCGTTCCTCGCTGAGGACCACGCCTGCAAATCCCTCGATCGGGATGGATGACAGCGCGACGGCAGTGACGGGGCAGGTATCCAGCGCTTCGGGCAGGCCCGGTACGCCCGAGACCGGCGGCAAGAGGATGATGCCGTCAACTCTCGACCTGTCGATGAAGGCCAGGACGTCGTCGATGACGGCGTCATCCTGATCGGGGCAGGCGTGGACCACCAGTTCGTAGCCGTTCGGCGATGCCACTCTGGCGATCCCGCGCTGGATGGAATCGAGCACCAGCGCGTTCTGGTCGTTATGCACCAGCCCGATCAGGAACGAGCGGCGCATGGCCAATGCCCTGGCGCCCCGGCTCGGCTTGAAGTTGAGCCGGTCGATGATGTCCTCGATCGACTTGCGGGTGTTCTCGTTGACCTTTGGCGACTTGTTGAGGACGCGGGACACCGTGCGGATCGAAACGCCCGCGGCGGCGGCTACATCGTCGATAGTGGGCTCGCCGCCTGGGGATCGCGCTTCCGGTGCTTTCATCGCCTGTCGTGTAATGGCCTGCGGGCGGCGATCAAGGGCTTTCCCAAGTCGGCGCCGGCACCTGCGCCCGCACATCCGAACAGACATGGTCGTTTTTCGACCGCGCTGACGACGCTCGGGAAGTTTTACTGATTTATTTCCGCATTGTAGCGAAACCGTCACCAATCCGTGAAATAGGCCCGCTCCGGAAAGTTGCCGGCGCCGTGAACTCGTCGCGGCGCTTTCGCATCCAAGGGGGGTATAAGTGTTGAACAAGTCCGTTGTCACGTTGGCGGTTGCTGCCGGCTTTACAGTATTCGCGCCCGGAATGGCCCAGGCGCAGGATACCGCGCCCAGTGATGCGGATGGCAGCGAATTCGGGGACATCGTCGTGATCGGCAGCGGCCAGACCCGCTCGGTCTCGACCCTGCTGCCCTCCAATCTCGAAGCCCTGCCGCCGGGTACCAGCGTGCAGAAGGCGCTGAACTTCCTGCCGGGCGTGAGCGCGCAGTCGATCGACGCGCTGGGCGTCAACGAGCAGTCCCTTTCGCTGCAGGTGCGCGGTTTCAGCACTACCCACCTCGGCTATACGCTGGACGGCATGCCGCTGGGCGACGGCGCCTACAACAACTACAACGGCCTTTCGATCAGCCGCGCGTTGATTTCCGAGAACCTCGGCCGGGCCGACCTGGCGACGGGCATCGCCGGCCTTGGCATCCCTTCGACCAGCAACCTTGGCGGCGCGCTGACCTATTTCAGCAGCGATCCGCACCAGGACATCGGCCTGACGGTCAGCCAGACGGTCGGCAGCGAAGATACCCTGCGCACTTTCGCGCGCTTCGACACCGGCGAGCATGGCGGTTTTTCGGCCTATGTCTCCGGCCACTACAGCGAACAGGACCTGTTCGTGAACCAGCGCGCCTATAACAAGTCGACCGGCAAGCAGTTCAACGGCAAGGCGAAGTACGCCTTCACCGGCGGCACGATTACTGCCTTTGCCGACATTTCGCGCACCAACCAGGCCGACGATGCCTATCTCTCCAAGGAAATGCAGGGTCGGCTCGGTTGGGACTGGGGCGGCTATGCGCCCGACTGGCAGTCGTACCTCGACCGCGCTTATTGCTCGGTGACGGGACCGACCGCGCCCACCAAGTGCGTTGCCGCGCCTTCACCGCAGAAGAACTCGGACGTGACCTTCACTAACGGTCAGATCCTGCGCAATGACAACTTGTTCTACCTCGCCGGCGATTTCGACATCACCAAGGCGATCAAGGCCCGCGTTCAGGTCTATCACCATACCGACAAGGGCGCCGGCAACAACTGGATCGTCGGCTGGTCCAAGCAGGGTACGGCGACCACTGCCGATGACGTGCCGGTGCAGATCCGCGACACGCGCTATACCATCAACCGTACCGGCGGGCTCGGCAGCCTGAGCTGGGACGTGGGCTTCAACCAGTTCCAGGCCGGCTTCTGGATCGAGGAAAACAAGAGCAGCGCCGCGCGCTACATCTGGACCAACGTGACCGGCCCGTTCGACATCGGGCAGTTCCTGGAGGGCCAGCCGGACACGGCGCAGTGGGTGCAGGAAACGAAGTGGAAGACCCGCCAGTTCTACGTGCAGGACACGATCAAGCTGCTGGATGACGCGCTCACCGTCGACTTCGGCTTCAAGGGCACGTACTCCCGCTCGGACGCCGAGGCGCAGGACGGCATCGCCAAGACCCCGCCGCCGGCCTCCAGCCAGTTCGCGACCGGCTCCCTGACGGCCAAGGACTTCTTCCTGCCCGAAATCGGCCTGCACTGGCAGGTCGCCCCGCAGCACGAACTCTTCGCCAGCTATGCCGAGAACATGGCCATGTTCCAGGGCGGCTTCAAGCTGGGCCCGCAGTCCGTCTCGCAGACCGTGTGGAACGCGCAGGGCAAGACCCTGAAGCCCGAGACCTCGAAGAGCGTCGAAGGCGGCTACCGCTTCGTCAGCAGCCAGTTGCAGGTCGCGCTCAGCGGCTATTGGGTGAAGTTCGACAACCGCCTGCTCCAGTACAATCCCTGCCCGACCAACCAGCAGCAGAATCCGGGCTGCGGCAACTCGTTCCACAATGCCGGCAGCGTCACCAGCAAGGGCGTGGAACTGGGCGTGCTGTGGAAGCCGCTGCCCTGGCTGAACTGGTACAACTCGGCCTCGTACAACAAGTCCACGTATGACGACGATCTGAACTGGTGCACCGGCGCGACTTGCGTCATCAAGGCAACCGCGGGCAAGCAGCAGGTCGATACGCCCAAGGAAATGCTGGCGAGTGTCCTGTCGGTGAAGCAGGACGGTTTCTCCGCTTCGGTACAGGGCAAGTATACCGGTCGCCGGTACTATACCTATACCAACGACCAGAGCTTCGGTGGCTATGTCACCGTGGACCTCGGCCTTGGCTACGACTTTGGCGACTTCGGACCGCTGAAGGGCGCGAAGCTCTCGCTGAACGTGACCAATCTGACCAACAAGCGCTATGCGTCGAACTTCGACAACAGCGTCTTCGCACCGGACGATGTCAACGGAACCATTCTCGTGTTCCACTCCTCGGCACCGCGCCAGGTCTTCGGTACGCTGGGCGTCAGCTTCTGATGCGATAGGAGCCCTTTCGGGCGGATTTCAACGGCCTTCCCCGCCATGGCGGGGGAGGCCGTTTTCGCATGTGGCCGGGGGGGCGCCCTGCCATCAACCGGCGGCGGAGATCACCTCGATACGCAGGGGAGCACCGCCCGCGGCGATGTCGAGCAGGAGGTCGACATTCGGATGGGCGCCGGGCCGGCTGCGCGCGTCGGGGGTGTGTTCGGCGAAGATAGCCAGGCCATGCTCGGCCGCAGCCGCATCGAGCGCACCGAAGGACTGCTTCAGGTAGTTGTAGACGGCCAGGGAGCCTTGCTTGCCCGGCTGGTTCTCGATCCCGGCGACGACCGCGCCGGTTTCGTCGAGCAGGTCGATGCGCTGAATGCCGTCGATCGGAGGCAGTTGCTGGAGATTGTCCTTGAAGGCGGCGGCGGGTTGGATCGTCAAAGCCGTGTCTTTCGTGTTTCCGGGTGAATGGCGCGGGCCTCTAACACCTTCCCCGTGCGGCAGTCGAGGCGGCAGTCGATGCTGGCCCCTCGCAGGCCACCCGCATGAAGCCGCGACATACGCAGCGAAAATCGACTTGAGATAGGTGGCAGGACCAGCCACTCCGTTGGGTCCGGTTGGCCAATTCACGCAAACAGGTTTCCCATTCGCGAACCGCGAACGGGAAAAGCGGCTGAAAAGCGAAGGATTTGCAAGGGGTTCAACCCGCTAACGCAATCGTTCTTGCCAGCGAACCGCCATTTGCGAAGCCTCTGCCACGCCATGCTCGAAAACGCGGGCACAATTCATGACGATCATGAGGCAGGCGCAGCCACCGCGCCGACTGGAGAATGGAACGATGGCTGTCGCATCACGCGTATTGCTGCTGGGCAGCGCGATATTCCTCATCGCTGCCGATGCCGCGGCAGAGCCGCAAAATCCCGATCCCATCGGCCGGGTCGATCTGGCCACCGTTCCTTTTGCCCAGGGCGAGCAGCTGATTTCGGCGACGTACACGCCCTCCGGCAAAGTCCTCGTCGCCTATCGAAGCCATGCCGGCGGCGACGAGCGGGACCTGACGCTGGCGACGATGAACGACGACGGCAGCGCCCTTCGGCCGTTCTTCGCGGGACGGATCCCCGAGCGCCCGAAGGACAACGGCCTTCGCTTCATGGTCTTTCCCGACGATCGCCGGATATTCCTCGGCGACTTCGTGATCGAATGCGCGACCCCGCTGGAAACTTGCGAAAAGGCCGGATTGATCCCGGTGCTCTACCCGTCCGAAGTCGCCGACGGCGATCATATCGCCCATCGCTGGTCGGAAATGGTGATCGCCCCTGACAACCGGCACGTCGCCTGGACGACGCTCTTCGCGAATTTCTCCGCGGCCGTGTTCACGGGGACCTTGCAGCGGCAAGGCGACAGCTACCGGATCACCGCGCCGCGCATCGTCAGCACGCGCGAACCTTTCGCCGCGGACCCGCGCCATGCCGATGGGGTGATCCCGCAGCCTGTCCGCGGCGGCGAAGTGAAGCAGTTCGTGCGCGGCGGCACGGCGCTCTCGCTGGTGGGGGCGATCAGGCGCGACTTGCCGGACTCGGTCACGCTGGACCTGGCGAGCGGCGGCCTTCAGGCCGTCACCGATACGCCTGGCTATACCGAAACCACCATCTTCTCACCCGACGAACGCCTGGGGCTGACGATGACGACGCGGTTTTCGGCGCAGACCGACCCGGCCATCCTGGGCCTGATGCCGCGGCCCTATCCCGCCGCGCTCAACATGGGGCTGAGCATGTTCGCCTATACCTATGCCGTTACCGGCGTGCGCAGTTCGCGTGAGGGCAGCATAGGTCCGGCGCTCATCGATATCGCCGCCTCGCAGCGACAGGACGGCTACCTCGGCAAGGACCTGGGTACCGAGGCGGGCTGGGTGTTCAACTCGCCGCTGTCCTGGCATCCGGATGGCAAAAGGGGAATGTGGATCGAGAACCGCAGGGGCAGTTCCACGAAGCGCATCCGCATGGTGCGGCTGCCCGATTACCGGCCCGGCCCCGCGGTGAAGGCGCGCGCGACGCCCGAACGGATGGCCTATGCGTCTTCCGATATGACCGAAGTTCCGAAACTGGCCGATCAGGCGAAGGCGGTGAACGTGAAGGTCTATGGCCGGACCTCCGGGTACATCGCCTATGAACGGACAGCGGCGATGATCTCCAAGACCTATGTCGATTTCAGCGACGATGGCGTCGCCCTCTACAACGGCCGCGAGACTACGCATGTCCATCCCGCCGGTGCATCGACCTATGAGGCCGACATCGTTCTGGCCGGTCCGAAGCCGGGTGAGATGAAGCTGAAAGTGACTTTCGGCCCGCTTTCGGGCGCGCGGCCCAGCGCGATCGACTTCTCGCGCGACGGGCAGGGCCAGCCGCGCAGTGGCGGCTTCGCCAGCTATGCCGGCCAGCGGCTGGAGGTGACCAGCTTGGTGCCATGAGCAGGACCGACGCCCCGCGACGAAACAAAACGGCATACCGGGCATTTGCAGGAGCGATACTTATCCCTTCCCATCGGGAGATCCACCTTGCTCAGTGCGCAGCCGGCCGTCCGGCCTATCCGTCCGCTTCGCCGGTCGCTTCATCCGCTTCACGCGCTGTTGATGGCCTTTCCAGTCGCGCTGTTTCCCAGCGCGCTGCTGTCCGACGTGACCTACGTGAAGACCGCGCAGATCCAGTGGACCAACTTCTCCGCCTGGCTGATTACCGGCGCGCTGCTGTTCGGCGGGTTTGCACTGCTATGGAGCGCCATCGTAACCTGGGCCGCGCGGGAGCCGATGGAGCGGCGCCATAACGGCGTGGTGACGGTGCTGCTGGCGCTCGCGTGGATCGCGGGGCTGTTCAACGCCTTCCAGCACAGCCATGACGGTTGGGCTTCGGTGGGAACGATGGGCGTGGTGCTCTCGGTTCTGAGCACGATCCTCGCGCTTGCCGCGGGCTGGGTGGGCCATTCGCAAGGCCGCGTTCTGGCAGTGGAGGCAGGCCGATGATCTTTCGCCATATCGCCATCGGCGCATCGGCGCTGGCGCTCGCGGCTTGCGGCAGCAGCAATCCCGACCTCGACCAGACCGGCGCGCAGCCGGACCTGCCGAAGCAGCGGCAGACCCTGTTGCCGCCCATGAACATCGCCACTCCGGCGGGCTGGAACGGTGAAGCGCCCAAGGCGCCGGCCGGCTTTGCCGTCACCGCCATCGCCACCGGGCTCAAGGTGCCGCGCCAGATCCTGGTGCTGCCCAATGGCGACATCCTCGTGGCGGAAGGCATGGGCGGCCAGGACGCGCCGACCGTGCGGCCCAAGGACGTGATCGCCGGCTACATCAAGTCCATGGGCAAGACCTCGGTGAAGGGCGGCAACCGCGTGACCTTGCTGCGCGACACCAATGGCGACGGCAAGCCGGACTTGCGCACCGAATTCGCGACCGGGCTCAACGCGCCCTACGGCCTCGCCTATGCCGACGGGAACATCTACGTGGCGGATCAGGATGCGGTGATCCGCTTCCCCTATCGCGACGGCATGACCCGCGCGGAAGGTCCGGGCGTGGAACTCGTGAAGCTGCCTTCGCGCATCAACCATCACTGGACCAAGGCGATGACGGCCTCTGCCGATGGCTCGAAGCTCTATGTCGGCATCGGCTCCAACAGCAATATCGGCGAGCGCGGCCTCGACGTGGAGCAGGACCGGGCGCAGATCTGGGAAATCGACCGGCAGACGGGCGCGCACCGGACTTATGCTTCCGGCGTGCGCAATCCCACGGCGATGGCGATCAATCCCGCCAATGCCCAGCTCTGGACAGTGGCCAACGAGCGCGACGAACTGGGCCCGCAATTGGTGCCGGACTATCTCACTTCCGTCCGCGACGGCGGCTTCTACGGCTGGCCCTATAGCTACTGGGGGCAGAACGTGGACCCCCGCGTCCATCCGCAGAAGCCTGCCATGGTGCGTGCGGCGATCCGTCCCGACTATGCGCTGGGATCCCATGTCGCCGCGCTGGGGCTGTCCTTCGTCACGGGAACGGGCCTCGGCGGCAACTTCGCGCAAGGGGCCTTCGTCGGCGAGCACGGCAGCTGGAACCGGCAGGACCTCTCCGGCTACAAGGTGGTCTGGGTGCCCTTCGCTAATGGCCGCCCCTCCGGCAAGCCGCAGGACTTCCTGACCGGCTTCATCAAGGACGGTCATGCCCGCGGCCGGCCGGTGGGCGTCGCCTACGATCCGGTGGGCGGAGCGCTGCTGGTGGCCGACGATCTTTCGAACACCGTCTGGCGCGTGGCGCCTGTCAGGCCCTGACACTCCCTGACCGCCGCCTGCGCTGGATCGAAACCATCGCACGCGGCGGCTCGGCCTTCGGAACGGGTGGCTCTGGTTCAGGGCGCTGAAATGAAGTCGTTTTCCGCTGCGCTCACAGAACCTCACGCCAATTAACAAGCCGGATCGGCGCGGCCCGTTTATGACCTCCTGACAGACAAGGAGGTCGTCATGCTCAACGAAACGCCCATTCTTACCCCTTCCCGGCGGCGCGAATTCATCGCCGCCGCCGCGGCGCTGGCATCGGCCATGGTGGCTGGTCTCGGGCCGAAAAGCGCCATGGCGGCCGCGCCCGTGCGGCAGGCATCCATTGTTCTTGAGCCGGTGCGGCAGATCGCTGCCGGCACGCTCGACATCGGCTACGTGGAAATGGGCCCGTCTTCCGGGCAGCCCGTGCTGCTGTTCCACGGTTGGCCATACGACATCCACAGCTTCGCCCAGGTCGCCCCGATCCTGGCCGCGCAGGGGCACCGCGTCATCGTTCCCCACTTGCGCGGCTTCGGCACGACCACCTTCCGGTCGGCGACCAGCCCGCGCAATGGCCAGCAGGCCGCGCTGGCGGCAGACGGCATTGCCTTGATGGATGCGCTCGGGATTCGGCAGGCCATCGTCGCCGGGTTCGACTGGGGCGCCCGCACGGCGGACATTATGGCGGCGCTCTGGCCGCAGCGGTGCAAGGCGCTGGTCTCGGTCAGCGGCTACCTGATCGGCAGCCAGGCGGGGAATGCCAAGCCCTTGCCGCCCAAGGCCGAACTGCAATGGTGGTATCAGTTCTACTTCGCCACCGAGCGCGGCCGCGCCGGCTATGCGGCCGACACCAAAGCCTTCAACCGCCTCATCTGGCAGCAGGCCTCGCCCCGCTGGGCTTTCGACGACGAGACGTACGACCGCTCGGCCGCGTCCTTCGCCAATCCGGACCACGTCGATATCGTCATTCACAACTACCGGTGGCGGCTCGGCCTGGCGCAGGGCGAGTCGCAATACGACACTGCCGAGGCGCAGCTTGCATCGGCGCCTGCGATCACCGTTCCCGCGATCACCATGGAGGGCGATGCCAACGGCGCGCCGCACCCGGAACCTGGCGCTTACCGCGCGAAGTTCTCCGGCCCTTACGAGCATCGCCTCATCACCGGCGGGATCGGCCATAACCTGCCGCAGGAGGCGCCTGAGGCCTTCGCCAAGGCCGTGCTCGATGCGGGGAAGCTGGCATGACGCTGCGTCCCGGTGCCTGCTGCCTCGCGCTGGCTGCGGCGGTCCTGGGCCTGTCCACCATGGTGGCGGCCCAGGACCGGCAGACGGAAGCGGCTCCTGTCTACGGCGTGAGGTTACCGGAGGGCTACCGCGACTGGAAGCTCATCAGCGTCGCGCACGAGGCGGGCAAGAACAACGACATCCGTGCGATCCTAGGCAACGAGATCGCCTTGCGCGCCTATCGCGCGGGAACGCGGCCGTTCCCCGATGGCGCGGTGATCGTGCGGCTGGCCTGGCGCTTCGAATCGTCGCCCCGGAACGATGCGGTGTTTCCCGCTCCGCAGTCCTTCGTGGCGGGGGCGGCCACTAACGTCCAGGTCAGCGTCAAGGATGCGCGGCGCTATGCGGCCAGCGGCGGATGGGGCTACGGCCAGTTCGAGGACGGAAAGCCTGACCCCGACGAGGCACTGACACGCTCCTGCGCCGCCTGCCATGCCAGGCTTGACGGGGGCGAGCCGGGTGCGGACCGGGTCTTCACCGACTACGCACGCTGAAGCGGGCGACATCGATCGCCCGCTTGCCGCCAGTCGCTGGCCATGACGCCGGTGCGGGACACTATCGCCCGCACCGGCGTTCCTGTCTTATTTTGCCATGGCGGCCCGCTCGATCAGCGCCGCGACTTCGGCCGGGTGCGACACCATGACGACATGCGAGCCGCCCTTCACGACTACCGTCTGCCGCGACTGCGCGCGCTCGGCCATGTAGCGCAGGGCGGCCGGCGGAATGTTCCGGTCGGCATCGCCATAGACGAACCACGAAGGCACATGTTTCCAGGCCGGCGCGGTCGAGGGTTCGGAGAGCGCGGCCTCGGCCACCGGGCGCTGTCCGGCCGCCATCAGGCGTGCCTCCGCTGCTGGCAAGTCGGCTGCGAACTGGTCGTGGAAACGGGCCTGAAGGATGTAGAGATCCTTGCCGCCGCCCGCGATCGGGACGGGCGGCGCCAGCGCCGGAGCGAGCGTACTGCCGGGAAACTTGCCGGTCAGACCCAATGCGGTCTCGCCCGCATCCGGCGCGAAGGCGGAGACGTAGACCAGCCCCTTGACGCTCGGCAGTCCATCGGCCGCCTCGGAGATGACCGACCCTCCGTAGGAATGGCCGACCAGCACCACGGGTCCAGCAATGCTTTTCACCACGTCCGAAACGACAGCGGCGTCCGCACGGACCCCGCGCAAGTTGTCAGGCGCGGCGACCACGGCATATCCGTCGTGCTGGAGCACGGAAATGACGCCGTTCCAGCTGGAGGAATCCGCAAAGGCGCCGTGGACCAGCACGATCGTCGGTTTCGGTGTCGGCGTGCGCGTCTGCGCCTCTGCCGCGGCATAGGGAACGAGCGCGCCTGCAGCCAGGGCCAGTGCGCCGGCAAGGACAGTCTTCATGATGGAAATCTCCGTTACAGGGTCAGGCCAGGGCCACGACGGTGTCGATGTTGCCCTTCACCGCCTTGGAGTAAGGGCAGGTGCGATGCGCCGCTTCGATGATCTGGCGCGCGAGGTCCGGTTCGAGCCCGGGCACATGGACATCGAGCCTTGCTGCCAGCGCATAGCCGTCCGGGCCGTGGCGGAGTTCGACATGCGCATCGATGGAAAGGTCGCTCGGGAGCGTCACGCCCCTGGTTGCGGCGGCAATGCCCATCGCGCCCTCGAAACAGGCCGACCAGCCGGCGGCAAAGAGCTGCTCCGGATTGGTGCCCTGGCCTGCCGTGCCGGGGGTGGACAGCGCGATGTCGAGGCGCCCGTCGGAACTGCGGGCCTTGCCTTCGCGGCCGCCGGTGACATGGACTTCGGCGGTATAGAGCGTCTTGATGTCGGACATGGGTATTCTCCTTTTATTTGAGGGGTTCGTCAGCGCAGGGGGCGGAAGGCGGCGCGCAGTTCCCGGGCGAAGAGCGCGGGCTGCTCCCAGGCGGCGAAATGGCCGCCGGTTTCTGTCTCGTTGAAGTAGAACAGGTTGCGGTAGCAGCGCTCGGCCCAGCTTTTGGGCGCGCGAAAGATCTCGCCCGGGAAGACGCTGACGGCCACGGGCAGGTCGATGATGCCGCGCGCGTTGAAGTTGTTCGAATGGTCTTCCCAATAGATCCGCGCGGCCGAGGCCCCGGTTTCGGTGAGCCAGTAGAGCGAGATGTCGTCGAGTATCGCCTCGCGGCCCAGGACGCGCTCCGGCTGCCCGCCGCTGTCGGTCCACTGGGCGATCTTCTCGTACATCCATGCGGCCATGCCCACGGGCGAATCCACCAGCGAATAGCCGATGGTCTGCGGCCGGGTGTTCATCATCGCGGCATAGGCCGAGTTATCGCGATAGAAGGCCTGGAGCTGCTCGAAAGCCCGGCGTTCCTTGGCCGAGAGCTGGCCGGGTGCGGGATCTCCCGCTGCCAGGGTCCGGGCGATGTCGGCCGGGACCACGGCGGGCATGTTGAGATGGATGCCCAGCAGGCCCGGCACATGCTGAAGCGCCATGCGCTGAGAGATCACCGAACCGCAATCGCCGCCCTGGCTGACATAGCGGTCGTAACCGAGCCGCAGCATCAGCGTGGACCAGGCGCGGCCGATCCGGTCCGATCCCCAACCCGGCGTGGTCGGCCTGGCCGAAAACCCGAAGCCCGGGATCGAGGGGATGACGAGGTGGAAGGCATCCTCGGCCGTGCCGCCATGGGCGGTCGGGTCGGTCAACGGAGCGATGACGTTCAGGAATTCCAGGACAGAGCCGGGCCAGCCATGGGTGAGGATCATCGGCATGGCGTTCTCATGGCGGGAGCGCACATGGATGAAGTGGATGTCCAGCCCGTCGATCTCGGTCATGAACATCGGCAGGGCATTGAGGCGGGCCTCCACCTGCCGCCAGTCGTAGGCGCCGCCCCAGTAGGCCATGAGCGGCTGCAACGTCTGGCGGCGCACGCCCTGGCTGTCGTCCTCCACGGGCTGGGGATCGGCCCAGCGGGTTTCGGCGATACGGCGCTTCATGGCCGCGATCCGCTCCGCAGGCACCGTGACCCGGAACGGGCGGACGCTACCGGCCTTTCCGGGCATGGCGGCCGCCCCGAGTGCATCGTCCGCTGCCAGCGCGCGGGCCGTGCCGGGCAGGGCGGCCAGGGCCACCGCGGCGGTTCCCGCCCCGGCCACGAAATTCCGGCGCGATGTCAGATTGTCTGCGATCATCTCTCTTCTCCTTGGCCGGTCTCCGGGCCGTGTGGCGGACAAAGTAGAGGGATCGTCGCGGTATGCCCGTTAGCTGCGGTGATGCCGCGTTAGCGCCTGTTGTGCGCCGCCGCCCCGGGCGAAACTGCGCGCAGCTAACGCAAGCTGGCGTGCAGGACTGCCTTCCCGGCGCCTAGAACGCGGGCTCCATCCAAGGGAGCCATCCGCCATGACAACGAACCGCTCGCTGGGCTTCATCGCCGCCGCCCTCATGACCGCAGGAAGCACGACGGCGCTCTGCTGCCGCGAGGCGCTGGCCCGCCCGCTGCAGGACGGCGACGCCGTCGCCGCAGCCACTCCCTCCCGCATCGGACCGATCGACCTGCTGGAACGGGCGCGGCCATGGCTGGCGCCGCAGGGCGCTCCGACGCTGCGCGGCAAAGTGGTGCTGGTGAATTTCTGGACTTACTCCTGCATCAACTCGCTGCGGGCGCTGCCTTATCTGCGTGCCTGGAGCGATCGCTATGGAGACAAGGGATTGCAGGTGGTCGGCGTCCATGCGCCGGAGTTCGGCTTCGAGCACGATCCCGCCAAAGTCCGCAGCGCCATTGCCGCGCTGGGCATCGGCTATCCCAACCTTCAGGACAACGACTATGCGATCTGGAGCGCCTTTTCGAACGAGGGCTGGCCGGGCTTCTATTTCATCGACGCGAAAGGCCAGGTCCGCGCCTATCGCGTGGGAGAAGGCGGTTACGACCAGGCCGAGCAACTGCTGCGCAAGCTCCTGACCGAGGCCGGCCATGACGTTTCGGGTGTGCCGCTGGCCTCGATCACGGGGCAAGGCATCGAAGCCGAGGCCGACTGGCGCAACCTGAAATCGCCCGAAGCCTATCTCGGCTATGCCAAGGCGGCCGCCTTCGCCTCGCCCGGCGGGTTCGAGCGCGATGCCGCACATCGTTATGCTCCCGCGCGGGCGCTGCCCTTGAACCGCTGGGACTTGTCCGGCGACTGGAGCGTGGGGCCGGATTTCGCGGTGTCGGGCGGTTCGGACGGCGCCATTCGTTTTCGCTTCCATGCCCGCGATGCCCACTTCGTGCTCGGCGCGCCTGCCGGTGGAAAGCCCGTGCGCTTCCGGGTGACCATCGACGGCGCGGCCCCCGGCGCCGATCATGGCGCGGATACCGACGCGGCCGGCTGGGGCGAGTTGCGGCAGGACCGGCTCTACCAGATCGTCCGCCAGCACGGCGCCGTCACCGACCGCACGGTTCGCATCGAATTCTCGCAGCCGGGCGTCCGCGCCTATTCGGTTACATTTGGATAATCCCGCCCTCCTTTGCGCACCGTGTCTTGATCTGGGAAGGAAACTGCTGAAAACGCCTAGTCAGGTTTGTGTGATCCCGTCGACACATAGTGGCAGGCGGGGATCCAGAGGACAGGCGATATCGTGGCGGATCAGGACAACCCGGCGTTCGGCGAGCAGATGGTGTTCGGGCCGTTCTGCCTCTCTCCCGGGGCGCGTCTGCTGACGCGTGACGGACAGCCGGTGGAGATCGGCGGGCGTTCGTTCGACTTGCTCGTTGCCCTGGCCGAACAGCCCGGCCGCGTCCTGTCCAAACGCGAACTGCTTCGGCGCGTATGGCCCGATGTGGTGGTGGAAGACGGCAGCCTGCGCTTCCACATGGCGGGCCTGCGCAAGATTCTGGGCGAAGGTAAGGCAGGAGAAGGCGGCGGGGCGGGCGAGGGCGATCAGGGTGGCGGCGCGCGCTACATCGCCACGCAAGTCGGCGTCGGCTACGCCTTCGTCGCCCCGGTCGAGAGACCGGCGGAGGCCGGTTCCCCGCCGGACGTCACGACACCGAAGGTGGCCGAAGGCTTCACGACCAATATCCCGCCGCCGCTGCCGCACCTCATCGGCCGTGAGCGCGATGTGGAACTCCTGCTGAACCGCGTGGTCGATACGCCGATATTCACCATCGCCGGCCCGGCCGGCGTGGGAAAGACGTCGCTCATGGTCGAGATCGGCCATCGGCTGACGGCGCGCTTCGCGGGCGATGCCGCTTTCGTCGACTTCGGCATGCTGGAGAACCCCTCGCTCGTGCCGCCGATGATCGCCGGGGCCATGGGCATATCCGTGCATAGCGGCGATCCCGCCGCGGTGATCCTGGGCCACTTGCGCGACCGGCCGTTCCTGCTGCTGCTCGACAATTGCGAGCATGTCGTGGAGCAGGCGGCAGAGATCGTCGAGCGGATCACCGAGGCCGCGCCGCAAGTGCGGATCGTCACGACCTCGCGGGAGCCGTTGCGGGTGAGGGGGGAACATGTCCACCGCCTCGACGCGCTGGACTATCCCGAGGATCCGGAGGGCATGACGCGGGCGCAATTGCTGGCCTATCCCGCCGTGCAGTTGTTCTGCGAAAGGGCGCGGGCGGCGGACAGCGCGCTGGAAATCGACGCGGAGGATGCCCGCCTCATCGCCGGGATGTGCCTCCGGCTGGACGGCATGGCCCTGCCTATCGAACTCGCGGCCGTGCGCGTCGCCGCTCACGGGGTGGCGGCCACGGCCCGCCAGATCGGCGAGCGTTTCAGCCTGGCATGGGCAGGGCGGCGCACCGCGCAGCCGCGCCAGCAGACCCTTCGCGCCGCGCTGGACTGGAGTTACGACTTGCTCTCCCCGGCCGAACGAACCGTGCTGGACCGGCTCTCCGTCTTCGTCGGCCCCTTCTCGATCGATGCCGCCATCTATGTGGTGAGCGATGCCGCGCTCGGTTCGGACGAAGTGGCGGCCTCGTTCGACGAACTTACGGCCAAGTCGCTCATTTCGCCCAATCGCCTGCGCGGCACGGGGACCTATCGGCTGCTGGAGATGACCCGCGCCTATGCCAAGGAAAAGCTTGCCGGGCGCGGGCCGGAGGAGCTTCGGGCCACCACCCGGCGTCATGCGGCGTTCTTCCTGACGGAACTGGAAGCGATCGCGGCGCAGGATGCCGCCGCCTTCCAGGATCCGCGGTCGTTTCGGCCGCAGCTGGGCAACATTCGCAGCGCCCTGGACTGGAGCTTCGGGCCCGAGGGAGACCTGAAGCTCGCCGTGCGTCTGGCCGCCGCCAGCCTGCGGGTCTTCCTCAATCTGTCGCACCTCGTGGAGTGTCGCACCTGGGCGGCCCGCGCCATCGCGGCGCTGGAGCCGGAGCAGCGCGGCAGCGCGATGGAACTGGAACTGCAGAGCGCGCTGGGCATCGCGCTGATGTTCACCCGCGGCAACAGTCCCGAAGCAGGGGCGGCGCTCACCCGCGCGCTGGACATCGGCACTGCGCTGGAAGATCGCTGGGGGCAGCTCTGCACGCTGGCCCGCCTGCACATCTTCCACGAGCGCATCGGCGAATACGAAGTCGCCACGCGCCATGCCGAACGGGCGGTGGAGATTGCCGAGGCGATCGGAGAACCCGAAGCCCTGGCGGTGGCCTATTCGCTTTCGGGTATCTCCCATCACCTGGCAGGCGACCAGACCCGCGCCCGGCACGACCTGGAACGCGCGCTGGCGGCCAGTCCGCCTTCCGAGCGCAGCCGGACGATCGCTTTCGGGTTCGATCATCGCAACCGGTCCACCATTGCCCTCGCGCGGACCCTGTGGCTCTCCGGCGAACCCATGGCCGCGCGCGCTCTGGCAGAGCAGGCGGTGCGCGAGGCGGCGGGGCTGGATCACCCGGTAACGCATTGCATCGCGCTCATATGGGCTTTCTCGGTCTACTTGTGGATGGGCGAGATGGCGCTGGTGGACCAGACGCTGGCAGCTTTCACCGATAGCGCCCAAGTCAACGCGCTCGGCCCCTATATCGCGGCCGCCGGGGGTTTCCGGGGCGAAGTGGCCGTGGAGCGGGGCGATCATGCCGCGGCCGTTCTGGCGCTGCAGGAGAGCCTCTCGCTTCTGCGCGCCGCGCGCTACGATCTGTTGACGACGCCGTTCTCGATCGCCCTGGCGCGCGGATTGGCCGCGGAGGGCCGGCTGCAGGATGCGCGGCAGGTCGTCGATGCCACCATTGCCCGCTGCACCGCCAATGAAGAGCGCATCGCCTTGCCGGAACTGCTGCGGATCAAGGCCGCGATAGTCGGTGCGGCCAGCGCCGACGAGGCAGGCGCGGCGCGGGCATTGCTGGAGGAAGCGCGCAGTCTCGCCCGCGATCAGGGCGCCCGTGCGTGGGAACTGCGCGCCGCGCTCGATCTGGCGGCGACGCTGGTCCAGGAGGGCAAGGCCCATGAGGCCAGGGCGCTTGTCGAGCAGGCCCGGCACGATATGTCACGACCCGCCCAGGATCGCGATCTTGGGCGGGCCGAAACGCTGCTCGCTTCCCTGTCGTAGGGCGGCGTCGCAAGGCGGGGCCCTGCGAAGCCGGCGGCTCAGGCCATGATGGCCTTGGCCTCCAGCAGGGCTTCGATGCCGAAGGCGCCGTTGTCCCGGCCGAGGCCCGAGTGCTTGAAGCCGCCGAACGGGGCGGTCATTTCCATCGGCGCGCCGTTGATGATGATGCGGCCCGCCAGGATGCGCTCGGCCACGGCGCGCGCCCTTTGCGGGTCGCCGCCGGCGACATAGGCGTGAAGGCCGTAGTCGGTGTCATTGGCGATGGCGACGGCCTCTTCGTCGCCCTCGTAGGGAATGATCGAAAGGACGGGGCCGAAGATCTCCTCGCGGGCAATGGTCATGTCGTTGCGCACGCCGGTGAAGATCGTCGGCTTCACGAACCAGCCCTCGGCCGCGCCTTCGGGCCGGCCTTCGCCGCCGGCCAGCAGGATCGCGCCTTCTTCCTGCCCCTTGCGAATGTAGGACTGCACGCGGTCCCACTGCCGCTGGCTGACCATGGGCCCGATCGTCGTTGCCGGATCGCGCGGGTCGCCGGACCGGACATGGGCCACGGCTTCCCGGATGCCGGTCTCGAACGCCTTCAGCAGGTGCGCCGGGACGAGAATGCGCGTGCCCGCGATGCAGGCCTGGCCGCTGTTGTTGAAGCCGGCGGCGAGCGCGAAGGGGATGGCAGCGTCAAAATCGGCATCGTCGAGCACGACCATCGGCGACTTGCCGCCCAGTTCCAGCGTGACTCGCTTGAAGGTCTCGGCCGCGGTGCGCAGGATCGCCCGGCCGGTGACCGTGGAGCCGGTGAAGGAGACTTTCGCGATATCGGGGTGGCCGCTGAGTTCCGCGCCGACCACGTCGCCCCGGCCATTGACGATGTTGAAGACGCCCGCCGGAATCCGTGCCTCATGCAAGGCTTCGGTGACGATCTGGGTTTGCAGTGCGCTCATTTCGCTGGGCTTGATCACGCATGTCGCCCCGGCCGCGATCACCATGGCCAGCCGGGCAGCGATGAACCCGGGATTGGCGTTCCAGGGCGTGATGATGGCGGCGACGCCGAGCGGTTCCATCGTTACCGTGGCGGTGCCCATCTGGCGCACGAAAGCATAGTCTTCCAGCGCCTTGGCCGCCTCGCGAAAGGCACCCACGGCGTAGTCCACCATCCAGGCGGAGCGTGAGACCGGCGCGCCGTATTCTTCGATCACGGCATCGAGAAGTTCGGCGCGGCGGGTCTCCAGGGCTGCGGCAAGGCGTTCCAGCATGGCGGACCGTTCGGCCTTGCTCGTCCGCGCCATCGCCGGGAAAGCGCGCCGTGCCGCAGCAACCGCCTTGCGGGCGTCGATCGCGTCGCCGAGCCGAACTTGCCCGATCACACCTGCGGTGGCCGGATTGTGGAGATCGAACAGTTCCGTGCCGTGCGGGGTCACGAACTGCCCGTCGATGTAGATGGTGTCGATGGTCTTCATGTCACTGGGTCCTTTCCTGGGAACCCGGCTGATGTAGTTCTGTGGAATTATCTGGATAAGCAGGATAGAACGGGATGGGTTGATGAAGGAATGAGGATAATGAAAGGCGGCCTGGCCGAATTCGAAGGCGTGGTGATGATCGCGCGTCTCGGCAGTTTTCGTGCTGCCGCCGAGGAATTGGGCCTGTCGACGTCGGCGCTCAGCCACGGCGTTGCGGCGCTGGAGCGGCGGCTAGGGGTGCGGCTGTTCAACCGAACGACCCGCAGCGTCTCGCCCACGGATGCCGGGGCGCAATTCATTGCCCGCATCGCCCCTGCGCTCGTGGAAATCGGCAGCGCCATCGAGGATGTGAACAGCCACCGCGACACGCCCGCCGGCACGCTGCGCATCAATACATCCGCCGGGGCTGGCCGCATGACCCTGACCCCGATTTTCCTCGAATACCTGGCGCGTTTCCCGGACATGAACCTGGTGCTGGCGACGGAAGGCCGGCTGGTGGACATCGTGCAGCAAGGGTTCGACGCCGGCATCCGGCTGATGGAACATGTGCCGCAGGACATGATCGCCGTGCCCATCGGTGGTCCGGTGCGGATGATCGTCGTCGCCACGCCGGGTTACCTCGCGCAATGGGGAACGCCGCAAGTGCCCGCCGACCTGCTGCATCACCGCTGCATCCGCGCGCGGCTGGCCACCGGCGCGATCTGGAAATGGGAGTTCGAGCGGCGGGGAGAGGCGGTGGAAGTCGACGTTCCCGGCGCCCTCGTCCTGGACGAGATGACGCTGATGCAGGAAGCGGTCCTGGCCGGTATCGGGCTGGCCTATCTCAACGAATGGTCGGTCAGGGAGCATGTCGCGCAGGGCCGGCTGGTGGCGGTGCTGGAGGATTGGAGCCCGCCTTATCCGGGCCTCACGCTCTATTATCCGGGCAACCGCCATACCCCGGCCGGTCTGCGGGCCCTGGTCCAGCTGATCCGGGAGCGAAACCTGGCGGAGGCCGGCTAGCGATCCGTTCAGGGGCTTGCTGGGGAAAAAAATTCGTGCCCGCCGGTTACCTTGGCTGCCCGAGATGGTTATGCCTCCCGTCATGCAGCAGCAAGCCCTCGTCTTCGCGCTGATCGGCTTCCTCGGTATCGGCGCGCAATGGATCGCGTGGCGTACCGGTTGGCCGGCCATTGCCCTTATGCTCGCCGCCGGTGTCCTTGCAGGTCCCGTCACCGGCCTCGTCGTTCCCGAACACACTTTCGGTGACCTGCTGGAACCGATGATCTCGGTCGCTGTGGCGCTGATCCTGTTCGAAGGCGGCCTCAGCCTCAATTTCCGCGAACTCAGAAAGACCGAAGGCGCGGTGACGCGCCTGATGATGATAGGCATTCCCGTGGGCTGGGTGCTTGGCGCCGTGGCCTGCTACTACGTCGCGGGGCTGGTCTGGCCGGTCGCGATCCTGTTCGCAGGCATTCTGGTGGTGACCGGGCCCACCGTGGTCATTCCCCTGCTGCGCCAGAGCAACATCGCGCCGCGGCCGCGCGCGATCCTGAAGTGGGAAGCGATCGTCAACGATCCCTTCGGCGCGCTCTGCGCCGTCATCACTTACGAATACCTGCGGCGGGCGGGAGAAGGCGGCACGCTGCTTTCGGTCCTGGCCGCCCTCCTGGCTGCCGCGCTCGTGGCGGGGCTCATCGGCTATGCCGTGGCCCGCGCCATCGCCTGGGCCTTCCCGCGCGGACATGTGCCGGAATATCTCAAGGCGCCCGTCCTGCTGGTGGCGGTGATCGGCACGTTCGTCCTCTCCAACATGATCCAGCAGGAAACGGGTCTCCTTGCTGTCACGGTGATGGGCGTGGCCATCGCCAACATGCGGCTGGATTCCCTGCGCGACATTCACCCCTTCAAGGAGAACGTCACCGTTCTCCTTATCTCGGGCGTCTTCGTGCTGCTGTCCGCCTCGCTCGACTTTGGAGTGCTGCGCCAGTTCGAGTGGCGCTTCATCGCCTATCTGCTGGCGCTGCTGTTCGTGGTTCGCCCGGCGACGGTGCTGCTGAGCCTGGCTTTCAGCAAGATCCCCTGGAATGAGCGGCTGTTGGTGGCATGGATCGCGCCGCGCGGCGTGGTCGCCGTGGCGATGTCCGGCCTTTTCGCGCTCCGGCTCGACCAGCTGGGTTACGGCGACGGCAGCATCCTGGTGACACTGTCGTTCTCGGTGGTCGTGGCCACTATCCTCGCGCATGGTTTCAGCATCCGCTACGTGGCGCGCTGGCTGAAAGTGACGGGCGCGCGCAAGAAGGGGCTGCTGATCGTGGGCAGCACTTCGTGGAGCCTCTCGCTGGCCAACCAGCTGCGTCAGCTCGACGTTCCGGTGATGATCGTGGACACCAGCTGGCAGCGCCTTTCCGTCGCCCGGCAGGCGGGCATTGCCACTTACCACGGAGAGATCCTGGCGGAATCGACTGACGAGCGCCTCGACCTCACGCAGTTCCAGGTCCTGGCCGCGACGACCGACAACGAAGCCTACAATGCGCTCGTCTGCAGCGAGTTCGCCCCGGACATCGGCCGGGACTCGGTCTATCAGCTCGGCGGGATGGGCGATGACGAGGACCACCGCAGCTTGCCCGAAGCCTTGCGCGGCCGCGCCATGTTCGCCTCCGGGATCGGCGTGGCGGAAATCGCCGAGCACGAACGCGCGGGCTGGGCCTTCCGCAAGACCCGCATCAGCGAGCAGTTCGACTTCGCCGATGCGCAGGCTGCGCTGCCGGAAGATGCGAACATGCTGTTCCTGCTGCGCAAGGACGGAAGGATCCTGTTCTTCACGCACGCCTCGCGGCCCACGCCGCAACCGGGCGACACGATCATTTCCTATGGCCCGTCGCGCCACGGCGAGCCCGAAAACACCCGCGACACGATTGAAAACAAGGAGGCGACAGCATGAAAAGCGCGCCCATGATCGCATCCGCGATCCTGCTGGCGGCCCTCGGCGGCTGCCAGCAGGGCACCGGAAGCGAGGGAGAGAGCACCGATAGCGCCACGCAGCGGGCAGCGCCCGATGGCGTCGTTCCCGACAGCGCCCTTCCTGACGCGGACGCCAGCGCCGCACCCGATCCTGCGGCGGACGAACCGAAGAAATCGATCATCCGCGCCGATGTCGATGTGGGGCCGACCCAGGCACCACCGGTCGAGACGGTCCACCTCGTCGTGCCCTATCCGGCAAAGGGCGCCAAGCCCGACGAGGCCGGGCGTGCGCTGCTGGACGGGTTGCTCACCACGCCCGCTTTCGCGGCCGGCGGGGCGATCACGATCTGGGGGCACAGCGACTCCCGCGGTTCGGATGCCGACAACCTGGCCGCCTCGCGCAGGCGGGCGGAAGCGGCGCGCGACTATCTCGAAAGCAAGGGAGTCGCGAAAGCGCGCATTTCGGTCGTCGCGCTGGGAGAGGCGCGCCCCATCGCGCCCAACCGCAAGCTCGATGGCAGCGACGACCAGGAAGGGCGCGCCAGGAACCGACGGGTGGAGGTGGAGATCGCCGCTCCGCAGCCCTCCGCGCCGGCCTCGCCGACGCCCTGAGGCAACGACGGGGCGGTTTCTCCGTTTGCGTGGTGCAGGCCGAACGCGCAGGGTTGCCGTCTCTTTCGAAACGAGCCTGCGCCTTCGGCCCCATGCCCTAAGGAGGAACACGTTATCATGACCCCCATCGAGCGAGCCGCACGCGCCGTGGTGCAGCAACAGTCCGCACCTGCGCGCTGGGAGGATCTGGCGGAGGCGGAGCAGGACCGGCTGAAAGCGGACATTGCCGCCGCCCTCCTGGCCCTGCGCGAGCCCGACGATCACATGGAAGCGGCCGGGGATCTCGCTCTGGAAAGCGCCAGCTGCCGCGCGATCTGGAGCGCCATGGTCGATGCGGCCTTGGCCGACCGGGACGAGCCCGATGCGACACCATCGCCCGATCCGCTCGCCTGACCGGCGGCGCGAATTCGCAGGCGCCGTGCGTCTCTCGCTTGCGCCTGACAGCAATCGGCGGCAGGACTTTTCGCGGTCGCAACGATTGCATGAATCGGCAGAGCCAGCAACTTGCCCGAGTTTCGCGAGTTGCACCCGGATTGCGGAATCAAAGGCGCATCCGGGCCGCGACCGGGCAGCCGAAGATCAAGAGGCGACGTGACGAACACTGGTATGACGGTCGATCTGACCAACTGCGATCGTGAACCCATCCACCTGCTGGGCGCCGTCCAACCCGTCGGCTACCTGATCGCCCTCAGCACGGACTGGGTGATCTCGCGCGTTTCCGCCAATATTGCGGCGCTGCTGGACGTTCCCCCTGAAAGTCTTGTCGGCCAGCCGTTTTCCGGCTTCATCCCGGCCTCGCTGATCCATGACTTGCGCAACCGCATGGCCTATCTGGTGTCTCCGGATTCGGTGGAGCGCATGTTCGGCGTGAGGCTGGTAGAGGGCGGGCAGTGCTACGACCTCGCGCTTCATCTCTCGCAAGGACAGATCGTCCTGGAATTCGAACCCGGCGTGCCGACCAGCGGGGATTCCAGCGGCATGGTACGCGCGATGATGGCGCGGCTGGACACCCGGCCGGACCTGGCCTCCTTCTACCGGGAAGGCGCACGCCAGGTCCGCGCGCTGCTGGGCTACGACCGGGTGATGGTCTACAAGTTCGCGGCAGGCGGCGACGGCGAAGTGGTGGCGGAGGCCTGCAAGGCCGGTATCGGATCCTTCAAGGGACTGCACTATCCCGCCAGCGACATTCCCCGCCAGGCGCGGGAACTCTACAAGCGCAACCTGCTGCGGGTCATTCACGATATCGATGCCGTGCCGGTTCCCATCGTGCCCCAGCTGGACGCCGAAGGTAAACCGCTAGACCTGTCGCTTTCGGTGCTGCGGTCGGTCTCGCCGATCCATATCGAATATCTTCGCAACATGGGCGTCAGGGCCTCGCTCTCGATCTCCATCGTCGTGGACGGCGAGCTTTGGGGGCTGTTCGCCTGCCATCACTATTCGCCGATCTCGCCCACGTTCGAGCGTCGCTCCGTCAGCGACCTTTTCGCCCAGATGTTCTCCATGCGCCTGGAAAGCCGGGAGCGCCGGGAGATGGCCGAATACGAGCGGCGCGCGCGCGATATCTCGGACCAGCTCCTCAGCGCCGTCGCGTCGGACGAAACGCTGTTGAAGGACCCCGACTGGCTTGCCGACATCCTGATGAGCGCGATCCCGGCCGATGGGGTGGGCGTGTGGATCAATGGCAACTACGCCTTTTCCGGGTCCGTGCCGCCCAGCGAGGACTTTCGCGCCATCGTCCGCGCCCTCAATGCCACGGCCGCGGGCAAGGTCTTTGCCACCGATCACATCGGCTCGCTGGTCAAGGGGGCCGGAAGCTATGCCGGGGACGCCGCCGGGCTGCTGGCCATTCCCATCTCGCGATCGCCGCGCGACTACGTCGTGCTGTTCCGTTCGGAAATGCGGCAGTCCGTGCGCTGGGCGGGAGATCCGCACAAACCGATCGAATATGGCCCGAACGGCCCGCGCCTGACGCCGCGCGAGAGTTTCGCCGAATGGAACGAGCAGGTGGAAGGCCGCTCCCGTCCTTTCCTGCAGCACGAGCTGCGGGTGGCCGAGACCTTGCGTGCCACGCTGATCGAAGTGGTGCTCCGCCTGGCCGACGAAGCCGCGGCGCAGCGGCAGCAGGCCAATGGCCGGCAGGAACTGCTCATCGCGGAACTGAACCACCGCGTGCGCAATATCCTGGGCGTCATCCGGGGGCTGGTGCGGCAGTCCCAGCCTGACGAGGATGCCGTGAAGGAATTCGTCGAGGTGGTCGATGGACGCATCCATTCGCTCGCCCGCGCGCACAACCAGATTACCGACGATCACTGGGGGCCGGCACCGCTGCAGGCGCTGATCGATGCCGAAGCGGCCGCCTTCGCCGCGCACAAGGAAAGCTCCATCCATTACGAGGGGCCGTCGATCCTGCTGAATCCGCAGGCCTATTCCTCCATGGCGCTGGTGGTTCACGAACTGGTGACCAACTCCACCAAATACGGCAGCCTCTCGGGCGAGGGGATCGTCCAGATCGCCTGGGAACGTGCCGACAACGACGACCTCATCCTGACCTGGACGGAAAGCGGGGGGCCGACAGTCAAGGAACCCACGCGCAAGGGTTTCGGCACGACCATCATCAAGCGTTCGGTTCCCTACGATCTGGGCGGCGCGGCGGACATCGTCTACGATCCGGCCGGGGTGCGGGCGACTTTCCGCATTCCCGCACGCCACCTTTCCGAACAGCGCAATTTCAAGGGCACCACGATCAAGCTGCCCAATCCGCGCCGAATTTCGCATGGACCCGCCCAGTCGAAGATGCCGATCCCGCACGATCTGCTGGCGGACATGTCGGTGTTGATCGTCGAGGACAGCCTGATCATCGCGCTCGACGCCGAAGACATCCTGGGCCGTTTCGGCGCGGAGATCGATACGGCTTCCAGCGCGGAAGGCGCGCATGGGGCGCTCGATGGCGGCATGCCGGACCTCGCGATCCTCGACATCAACCTGGGCGACCAGACCAGCTTCGGCGTGGCCGACCGGTTGACCGATGCGGGCGTGCCTTTCTTCTTCGCAACCGGCTACGGCGAACAGGCGCTGGTTCCGCAGGAGCATCGCTCGCGCATCGTCGTGCAGAAGCCCTATACGACGCACAATCTGGCGCGGGCCGTCGAAGACCTGCTGGGCCTGACGCCCATCGAATAGGACCAGCCGCTTCCCGCCCGCCCGGGCATCAACGTGGATGGCGGCGGGCGAGGGCTATGCCCGCCAGGTTCTGCTCGCGCTTGATCCAGCGAATGCGGGCGGGTCTGGCCTTGGCGACGAGGGCCAGAAATTCCGCCTCGTGGCGGTTGCGGGGTTCGCCGCGCTTCAGGGTCTCGTTGGCCTGGCGAACAACGGGAAGCGCATCGCCGACCAGCTCGATATCCTGCAGCCCCAGCGACTGCGCCAGTTCCAGCGCGCGGTTCAGCGCGCGCCATTCGGCATCCTCGTTGCTGCCCTGTCCCAGGTCTTCGAAGAGATGCACCGCGCCGCCGATGACGGCGGCGGCCTCGATCGGGCCGGGGTTGGGGCGGCAGCCGCCGTCGAAGAACACTTTCAGCCGGGATCGGGACATGCCGCGCTTGTGGTCCAGTTCGCGGTGAGATGCCAGCCGTCTCCGGCGCTTCGCAGGGCGAAAGGCCGGAGAACTGGCATGGGGGCGTGCGGGGCGTCAGCTTCCGAAGTTGAACTTCAGCCGCAGTCCATACATCCGCGGCGGGCCATAGGCGAAGTCCAGGATGCCGGAGCTTTCGTAGCCGCCGCCCGATGCGGTCTTGAAGCGCTTGTTGGTGAGGTTGGTGGCGAAGGCGGCAATGTCGAAGCCCGAGCCGAACACGTCGCTCCAGGAGGCATTGAGGTTGAAGAGGTTGGTGGCCGGGATCGTGACGCGCTGCGGGTTCGCGGCCGTGGCTGCGGTGAAGAAGTTGCCGTCCACCGCCTGGCTGGAGGTATAGGTATAGTTGCCGCCGAAGGACAGCGAGCCCGTCTTTTCGCCCAGCGGCACGTCGAGATCCGCCGATAGCGTCAGGCGGTTCTTCGGCGAATAGCTGAGCGGATCGCCTGGCTGGCCGCGCGGGATGATCTGCTCGAACGGGCTGTCCGGGCTGAGCGTGGGGGGCACCAGTTCCTTGATCTCGGTATCGAGGTAAGTGTAGCCCGCCGAGAGCCGCAGCCGCTGGAACAGGGTAATGCCCGTGTCCACTTCGACGCCCTGGATCTTCGACTTGCCCGCATTGATGATCGCTGCGCCGCCAGCAAGGCCGCTGCCCTGCTTGGCGATGAGGGCGCCGAACACCTGCTGGTCGCTGAAATCGTTATAGAAACCGGCAATGTTGAAATAGCCGGGCAGGGAACCGCGCAAGGTCAGCTTGGCGCCCAGTTCGTAGGAATCCACCTTCTCCGGATCCCATGTTTCGAGGCCGGGGTTGGTGAAGTTGACGCCGCCCTGGCGATAGCCGCGCGCATACTTGGCATAGAACAGCATGTCGGGCGTCGGCTTGAAGTCCAGGTCGATCAGCCAGGTCGGCCGGTTGGACTTGTTGGAAATCCGCGTGCTGCAAGCGGTCGTGTCGCCGCCGTTGGCGAGGAGGTTGACGGTGGGGTGATTGAGCACGTCGTTGCAGACGCGCCCGACAGGGATCGTGCCCAGTCCCGGTATCGTCGCCAGGTTCCAGCGGTTGCTTTCGGAGACGCCCACCGTCTTGTCGAACGTGTAACGGAAGCCGCCGGTAAGCGCGAACTGATCGGTAAAGTTGTAGGTGGCCTGCGCGAAGGCGCCGTGGTTGTCGAAATCGAAGCGCGTGCGCGATTCAGAGACCAGAGCGATGCCCAGGCTGGAAGCGGGCAGGCCCAGCGGCAGCACGCCGGAGCAGCCGAGGTTCCCGGCATCCGGGCAGTTCCCATAGATGCCGGTGCGCTGCTGGTTCCATCCGATCGGCCGGCTGAATTCCAGGTAGCCACCGATCACGTAGTTCAGCTTGCCATTGGCCGAGCGGCCCTGGAGCTGGAGTTCCTCCGTCGCGGTCGATTCCGCCGCTGCGTGATAATTGGGCTGGATGTCGAGCGCGATGTAGTTGAACGGCGCGCCCACCGTGACGTAGCCCAGCGACTGGAATGTGCGGGTGACCGGCGTGTCGGCGATGCGGAAGTTGTCGCTGTAGAGATTGAACGCCGAATCCTCCCGGAATTCGCCGTAGCTGGCGATGTTCTTCACCGTCATCGTGTCGCTGGCCTGCCAGGTCGTCGTGTTGATGACCTGCCATGTCTCCAGCAGGAAGCGCGGATCGGGATTGCTCACTTCCACGTCGAGCCTGCCGTCTCCGCGCGCGGCCTGCCGGTCGATCTGGGCGCAGGCGGCCGTTGCGGTGAAGTAGCGGGTGAACGGACCGCCTGCCAAAGGACTGGCCGCGTCGCGATCGCAGTTCTCGTAATGGGTGGCGTAACCGTTCGTGTCCGACCGGCTGTAATGGAAGATCGTGTAATTCTCGAGATTGGGCGTCAGGTCGGCGACCACGCTGAGACGGGCGTAGACGTAGTCGGTATTGTTGTAGGCGTCAGGCCCGATGCCGGAGCGGTTTTTCATGTAGCCGTCGCGCTTGTTGCGGTCCACCGCGAGGCGGACCTTGAACGTCTCCGCCAGCGGCACGTTGAGTGCCGCCTGGATCCGGCGCTGGTCGTAGTTGCCGATGGTGCCTTCGATATGGCCTTCGAACAGATCGGTCGGCCTGGTCGGAACCAGCAGGATCGCACCGCCGGTGGTGTTGCGGCCGAAGAGCGTGCCTTGCGGACCTTTCAGCACCTGCACGTTCTGCAGGTCGGTGAAGGTGCCGGCGCCCACGGTATTGCCGGAGGTCGTGCCGCCCTGCGCGCGAACGCCCACGACGTCCGCGAAATAGACGCCCACGGTGGGCGCCGTGGAGGCATCCTGGTTGAAACCGCGCAGCGAGAAACTGGCTTTCTCGGCGCCGTAGCGCGTGTTGACGGAAAGGGAGGGCGTATAGGTCGCCAGGTCCGATGCTACGACGATATTGCGCTTTTCGATGGTGGCGCCGTCATAGACCGTCATCGAGATCGGCACGTCCTGAAGCCGTTCTTCGGTGCGGCGGGCCGTAACGATGATGTCGCCGGGATTTATCGTCGGGTGGCTTTGCGCCAGTGCCGGCATCGCCGTCGAAGTGCCGCCCAGCACGGCGCCCATGATCATGACGCGCGTCAGCTTCCCTGCATTCATGCCTGTTCTCTCCTCCCGGTATCGTGTTTTTCTTTTTTGTTTTCCCACCGATATTGTTCTGTTTTCGGTGATGATTTGACTTTATCCCGCGCGCAGGCAGCCGATGCCGCGGCGGCGCGCGCAAGTGTTCGGTTCGGAATGATCTGGGTATACTGCCGAAAATCGCCGCAATTCGGCCGGGTTGTCCCGGCCGGTACTTGCTCCCTCGCTCCGTATCTTGCCCGGAGCGTAATGCGGGTGATGCCCGGTGAAAAGAAACTATCGTTTCGTTGCAACCCGTTGCCAAATCGCGCGCCGCGAAATTCGCGGTCTAACAAGAGCTTGGCGAATTAATCTTCCGTCACGGATTATTGTTAGTGCCGATGCAGACTATCGGGCGACCATGGTGCGGGCGGGCTTATCCGAGCCTTGCCAAGGGCCGGACGGGATTGCATGCAGCGGCCGATGCCCAGGCCGGAAGGCCGCTTGTCTGCGGGCTGTGAACCGCCCGGACCTGCGGCAGGAAACTGGAGATGACTTGTGTTTGCGATCGGCTGCCTCGCCCTCATCGTCCTTCCCCTTGCCGGACTGGCGCTGGGCGGGTTCCTGGCCGGGCCGCTCGGAGCGAAGTGGGGCGCGGGGGCGGGGTTCGCCATCGCCCTGGGACTGTGCGGCGTGACGACTTACGCGCTCGTCGCCGCCGCCCGCCGGCGCTAGCCCGGACCCTCCAGGGCCCGGCCCAGGTCGGTCTAGGCTTTGTTCACGCGCGGCAGGAATGCCGTCAGCAGGCCGATCGCCGGGAGGAAGGCGCAGACGTGGTAGACCGTCTCGATGCTCGTGCGGTCGGCCAGCCAGCCGAGCACGGCCGCGCCCAGACCGCCCATGCCGAACGAGAAGCCGAAGAACAGGCCCGAGATCATGCCGACTTTCCCCGGCACCAGTTCCTGCGCGAACACGACGATGGCCGGGAAGGCGGAGGCCAGGATCAGGCCGATCACCACGGTCAGCGGGCCTGTCCAGAACAGGCTGGCATAGGGTAGGAGCAGCGTGAAGGGCAGGGCGCCGAGGATCGAGAACCAGATCACGTATTTGCGCCCGAACCGGTCGCCCAGCGGCCCGCCCATCACCGTGCCGACCGCGACCGCGGCCAGGAAGGCGAAGAGGTGGAACTGCGCGTTCTGCACGGTGAGGCCGAAGCGGTGGATCAGGTAGAACGTGAAGTAGCTCGTCAGGCTGGCGAGGTAGACGTATTTGGAGAAGATCAGCGCCAGCAGGATGGCGATGCCGCGCGCGGCGTGGCCTTTGGGGAGGCCCGCGGAAAGCGTCGCCTTGCCGCCGGCCGCGAGCCGTTCCAAGCCATGACTGCGATACCAGGCGGCCACGTTCCACAGGACGGCGCCGGACAGCAGTGCCAGCAGCGCGAAGAAGGCCAGGCTGGACTGTCCCCAACGCACCACCACCAGCGCAGCGGCCAATGGCCCTAGCGCCTGACCGGCGTTGCCGCCCACCTGGAACAGCGACTGCGCGAGTCCGTGCCGTCCGCCCGCGGCCATGCGGGCCACGCGGGAGGATTCGGGATGGAACACGGAAGACCCCATGCCCAGCAGCGATGCCCCGACCAGCACCAGTCCATAGCTATGCGCGGCCGACAGCACGGTCAGTCCGGCCAGCGAGAACAGCGTGCCGCCGGGCAGGGCGAGCGGAGTCGGTCGCTTGTCCGCATAGAGTCCCACCAGGGGCTGAAGGATCGAAGCGGTGATCTGGTAGGCCAGTGTCACGAGGCCGATCTGGCCGAAACTCAGGCCCAGATCGGCCTTCAGCGCAGGATAGATCGCGGGCAGCAGAGACTGCATCATGTCGTTCAGAAGATGGCAGAAACTGATGGCGACGATCACGCCGAACACGGTTCCATTCACGGCCGCCTGTCTGCGATCGTCCATTGCCGGGCCGGACCCGCCTGCTGCCAATTTCTGGGCCATTTTTGCCGCCTCCTTCGCGGTCCTTTGCTCGTGGCGCCTCTCCTATTCGCTTTGAGATCGTCCCGCTTCGGCATATGGGTCAATCAATTATGATTGTGGGACATCGGATCCAGCAACGCCAGCCGGCGGATTACGAGGACGTGCCGCGGCCGGTCGTCGGTATCGGCAACGATTATCCGCCCTCGTTCGAGCTGGCGGAGCACAGCCATCGGCGGGGCCAGTTCCTCTATGCCTCGCGCGGCGTGGTGGCCGTGAGCACGCCGGATGGCGCCTGGGTCGCACCGCCGGAGCGCGCGGTGTGGATCCCTGCCGGAACGCCGCATTCGGTGCGGATGGTGGGCAAAGTGCAGACGCGCAGCGTGCTGGTGGCGCCTTCGGCGGGCGCGGCTCTGGCGGATACTTGCCGGGTGGTCGCGGTGTCCCCGCTGCTGCGGCAGCTTCTGGTGGCGGCGTCCGAAGTGCCCGCCGAATACGACCTGGAGGGCCGCGACGGACTGGTCATGGCTCTGCTGGTCGCCGAAATCTGCCAGGCGCCGGTCATTCCCATCGTCGTGCCTTTTCCGCGCAACCCTGCGCTGGCGGAACGCTGCCATCGCTTTCTGGAAAGCCCCCGCGCCGGAGACACGATCGAGCGATGGTCCGATGCCCTGGCGATGAACCGCCGCCGGTTCACGCGGCTGTTCCGACGGGAGACAGGCATGAGTTTCGCGGAATGGCGGCAGCAGGCCTGCCTCTCGGTGGCCCTGCCGCGGCTGGCTGCCGGCGATTCCGTCACCGCCATCGCGCTCGACCTCGGTTACGATGGGCCGGGGAATTTCTCCACGATGTTCAAACGCGTGCTGGGCGTGCCGCCGAGCCGTTACCTGCAGCAATAGTGGACCGGAATTATCCTAGATTAACTTTTTGAAGTCCGGCCGGTCTTCGTCGTTGACAGCGTTGTCACTGACCAGCGCTTAAGTCATGCGCTTCAGCGGGCGCGCAGGAGTCGCGGGGCGTTAACAGCTGGGGGCGATGGGTAGAAAACTTGGGGAAGAGGGTTTCGGCGGGCTTGGGCCGACGCCGGAGAGTGGCTTGTCCGGGCATGTATCCGCAGGCGGGCCAGACGGCCATCCAGGTGGCGAGGGGCTGGGTGACGGGGCCGCGGAAGGCGATGCTGGTCTGCTGCCCCTGGCCGAATATATCTATCGATGCCGCCGGATCCGCGATGAAATGCTCGGCGCGGATTTCTTCGGGGAGCCGGCCTGGGACATTCTGCTCGACCTTTTCATCGGCCAGTCCCGCAAACCCGCGGCGCCGCTCGGCACCTCTTCGGCCAATACGGTGCTGCGCTGGCAGAACGTGCTGGAAGCGAAAGGGCTGGTGACGCGCTGTACGGATGCCGCGTCGGGCGGCAACCATGCCTGTCTTACCGACAAGGGGCAGGCGCTGATGCGCGATTACTTGCGGCGGGCCGCGCGCAGTACCGGAAAGGTGAATATTTGACTATCCAATGGGAGTCATTCGTAATTCTACTTGGTTCGGAGCGTTCCTTGGCTTAGCCTGTCTTCTTGGACCTAGGGGGGATAGGCCCGAGGGGGAGGAACGGTCTGATGGCACTCACCAACCAGGAACAGCTTGTCCTTGAGCTGCGCAGCATTACGCACTTGCTGCAGGAAGCCATAGGCCGCCTCGACGCCTGCGGTCAGGATCTCGCGGCGATTCACGTCCAGACGGCTCTCGATGTCCTGCGGGACAAGGGCGGCGACGACGATTGGATCATGTTGCGGAACTGAGTGGCAGGGCGCGGGCGGGTTGGGAGCCTTGCGCTGCGATCAGGATGCCGGTTCGCTGCTGTTCAGATGTTCGATCTCTGCGGGACTGGAATTTCGGCCAAGAGCGAGATTGCGCCCCGGGAAGCGCCCGAAGGCGGCAATTTCGGCGCTATGGCCCGAAGCGAAGCCCGTCACCTCTTCGGCATAGTCGCGCAGGGCCTTGAAGCGTTCGACGCTCATGGCCTGGAGGACGGGGTCTTCGGCATGCATCAGCGGCATGTAGAAGAACTGGCGCTGCGCAAAGCCGAGGGTTTCGTCCATTCTGGCGGCTATGCCCTCGACGGCGAGGTGCTGCGCGGCGGGATCGTTGGCAAAGGCCAGCGCCGTGCCCCGATGGATATGGCGAGAGAACTGGTCGAGCACGAGTATCAGCGCCAGCCGCCCGAGCGGGGTCTCGGCCCAGTCCGCCAGCGCGCCTTCTGCGGCCTGGGCGTGAAGCGCGCCGAAACGGGAACGCACCGCGGGGTCCAGGGCCTCGGCGGTCTCGAACCAGTCTTTGGGAGAGAGTTCGCGGAACCAGAAGTTCAGCACGTCTTCCCGGGGGTCGTTTCCGCTTTCGGTCATGCCGATTTTGCCTTTCAGTGGAGCCTTTTGGTTTCGGGAACGCATGAGGCGCGCCGCTGGCTGCGCTGCGCGGGCGAATCCCGGGTGAAGGTCAGCGCGCGGTAGCGTCCCCGGACAGGGCCTTGGCGAGAGGATCGATTTGCGCCTCGGGAATGCGCCGGGCGATGACGGCCATCGGGTCGCGCGGCTTATGTGCGTCGATCACGGTTTCCTCGCCCCGCCATTGCCGCAATCTGGCGGCGAGGTAGTCCGCCCGCTGGCCGCCGAGCGCGGGCGCTGCCTTTCCGGGCGCGTGGCAGGTGGTGCAGGCAGGCAATTGCTGCGCGGGCAGTCCATCCGAAACGATGGCATGGGCGGCGAGGAGGGATTGGTCGCGCAGCCCCGGTTGCCGTGCGTAATGGCGGGCGGCCTGGCGCAACTCCGCGTCCGAGAGGCCCGATGCCGCAACCTGCATGACCGCACCGTGGCGCTTTCCGGAAGCGAAGTCGCGCAGGGCGGCGAGGAGATAGCTTTCCTTCTGCCCGGCGATCACCGGGATATCGGCCTGGCCGCGCCCCAGGCCGTCGGTTCCGTGGCAACCCGTGCAGCTGGCAAGAGCAGCGTCGCTGCCCGGCGCAGGCGCGGTGAGAGCCTCGTACTCGGCCGGGGTCATGTTCGGCAGGCGGCGCAGGAAGCCCACCATGCGGCGCACTTCGTCCGGTCGGTCGCCGGCCGGCCAGGCGGGCATGCCGGTGAATTTCACCCCGTGACGAACGATCCAGAACAGCTCCTTGTCGCCATATTCGCCCACCACGCGCGCAAGGTCCGGTGCGGGCGGCGTGGCGGACTGCATGACCGGCGATGGCGGCATGCCGGGCGCCCCGTGGCACACCGCGCAGGACTGCCGGAAATGGCCCGCCGCGCTGACGAGGGCGCGGTCGTCGCGCACGCGCTCCGGCGTCTGGAACGCGCTGTAAGTGCGCGCGGAGTTCTGCATGGTCCAGTGGAGGAACCAGTCGGTGATCGCCCAATGTCCCGAAGAAGCGGCGATGGGGAACAGGCCGGACCAGGCAAATCCCATGCCCAGCGCGAAGAGGGTGAGCAGCGCCAGGATCAGGCGTTTCCAGGTCAGTTTCACGGTCATTTCGAAGGTTCCGGCTTGGCTCTCAGCAGTCCCGCAAGAAGGGCAATGCCGCCGAGGAAGTAGCTTGCCCCGCCGATCACCAGCATGGCGACCCCGCCAAGCTGCTGGTCGGCCAGAGGGTCAAGGCCGAACGGCGCGCCGTGGTGGTGCATTCCGGGCATTCCCGAGCCGTAAAGCGGGCGCGGGGCGAGGCCGATGAGCACGCCCAGCAGCGTCATATGCATGGATGTCAGCAGAAGCGCACCGATCCCGGCTGCGCGCTGGGGGGTGTGGATCGCGGCGCTCCAGAGCAGCAGTCCAGCGCCCAGGAAGCTGGCGTATTCCGCGGCGCCCAGCCAGGGTGCGGCGTCGGCGGCGCGGCGCACGGCGGGCAAGTGCCACGCCCAGACGGCGACCAGTTCCACCAGCATCATCGCCATCGGCGTCACCAGGCGGGGCCAGCGGCGCGCAGGATCGAGAGCGGTTTCGGCCAGGCCGAATGCCAGCAGCGGCGCGGCCACGGCCACGGCGATCATATGCGCGGTCATGTGGCCGGTCATGCCGAAGTGCGCGCAGGCAAGGCCCAGCGGCACGAGCAGGAACCCGGTCAGGAGCGCAGCCCGCTTCACCGGCAGTCTCCGATGAACACCACCGGCAGCGCGGTGAAAAGCACGCCCACGAAGCTCAGTCCGGCCAGCAGCAGGGTTGCCTTCGCCAGAAAACGCAGCCGGTCGATGTCGGTCCCGTCCTGGTGCGGCGGTGGGCTGCCGGGCATGCGGACCTGCCGGTGGGCGATCCAGCCCGACAGGGCGATGGCCGCCAGGGCCAGCACCGTCCCGGCCACGAACAGCGTCGGGAACCGGGCGAAGTCGCCTTGCTTGGCGCAGGATATCGCCGCCCAGAGGTAGGAAAACAGGAAATGGGCCGCCCAGACCGTGGGCGGCACGATCAGGGTCCAGAGCGTGACTTGCAGCCGCTCGTGCCATTTCCTGCGGTCGCCGCGCGGGTCTTCGCTCATGCCACCTCCGGGAACAGGCCGATGGTGGCATAGGCGCAGGCGGCGGTGAGCGCGAAGAAGTGCATGTAGACGGTGACGTTGCGAATATCCGCGTCGTGATGCGGGGTCATCCGCCCTGCCAGGCTCCGCGCGAGAACATAGGCCTGCATGATCGCCGCGACGGCGGCATGAAGGCAGGTCCAGATCGCCAGCGTCCAGACGATTGCTGGGTAGCTGTGTGTGGCGGGATCCATGCCGGAGAGCCAGGGCCCCGCCAGTCCGGCCGGGACACCCGCCAGGCTGGTGGCCAACCCGAACAGCAGCAGCAATCGGCCCGCACCGATGCCACCCCGCGCGTGGATCTCGCGCGCGGCGACCGTGGCGACCCAGCCCGCAAGAGCCAGCATCAGCGCGATCATCGGCCAGAAGATGCCGGGCGCCGCGGCCATGTCGGGCGGCGGAAAGTCGGCATGCCGGGTCCAGAAGAAGAAGTAGCCGAACAGCAATCCGGAGAAGGCCGTGGCGTCCGCCATCATCGTGATGAACATGGCCCACCAGCCCGGAGAGGCTCCGCCCGAGATGTAGAGCGGCAGCTCCATGCCGTGCCCGATCGGTTTGCTGGGCTTTTCGGGAATTTCCGCCGTTCCGGTCCAGAGCCACCAGAGCACCATGGCCAGCGTCGCCACGCCCGAAACCAGCGCCAGCCAGTAGAGATGATAAGTGGTCAGGATGAACACGCCGCCAAGCGCCAGGGCGGTGAGCATCGGTTTCCAGCTGGGAGCGCCCAGGCGAATGACCGAGACCGGGCGCGCGTCCAGCACCGAGGTGATGATCGTCTCGCGCCGGCCTTCCTCCGCATCGGGCAGGAAATAGCGGCCTTCGTCCACCTTGCGCACGAAGTCTTCCTGATCCCAGATCGGATAGCGGCTCTCGATCAGCGGGATCGAGCGGATGCCCCAGTTCTCGTCCTGCGGATGGGCCAGCCATTCGAGCGTTCCGGCCTGCCAGGGATTGCGCGGGGCCATCTGGCGCCAGGGCGAGCGGCACAAGTCGAGCACGATCACCGCAATCCCGGCGGCGATCACGAAGGAGCCGATCGTGGAGGCCATGTTCAGCCCGCCGAGGCCAAGGTCGGCCGGATACGTGAACACACGGCGCGGCATGCCCTCCAGCCCCGAAAGATGCATCGGGAAGAAGCACAGGTTGGCACCCACGAAGATCAGCCAGAATGCCGTGCGTCCCAGCCGGTCGGACAGTTTCTTGCCGGTCACCAGCGGCCAGTAGTAATAGAGCCCGGCAAAGAGCGGCATCAGCGTGCCGCCGATCAGCACGTAGTGCAGGTGGGCCACCACGAAGTAGGTGTCGTGCGCCTGCCAGTCGAACGGGGCGAGCGCGACCATCACCCCGGTCAGCCCGCCGATCACGAAGATCGCAAGGCTTCCGGTGGCGTAGAGCAGCGGCGTGGACCAGACCACGCGGCCCGCCCAGAGGGTGACGATGAAGACGAAGATCTGCACGGCCGTCGGGATCGCCACCGCTTCGGACGCCGCCGAGAAGAAGCCGAGGCTGATCTTCGGCAGGCCCGTGGCGAACATGTGGTGGACCCATAGCCCGAACGAGAGGAACGCGGTGCCCACCGCCGCCAGCACGATCCAGGGATAGCCCAGCAGGTGGCGCCGCGCGAACGTGGGCACCAGCATGGCGAAAAGCGCGATGGAGGGCAGGAAGACGATGTAGACTTCCGGATGGCCGAAGATCCAGAACAAGTGCTGCCACAGCAGCGGATCGCCCCCGCGCGAGGCATCGAAGAAGGGCCAGTCCAGCAGGCGCTCCATCTCGAACAGCACATCCCCGGCGATCAGCGGCGGGAAGGCGAAGAGGATCATCACCGCTACCACCAGGATGTACCAGGCATAGAGCGGCATGAGGTTGAGCCGCATGCCCGGCGGACGGCACTGGAGCACGCCCACGATCAGCTCGACCGCAGCGGCGACCGACGACACTTCGATGAAGGAAAGCCCCAGCATCCAGATATCGGCGCCGAGACCGGAAAGGTCGGTTCGGGTGGTCAGCGGCGGATACATGAACCAGCCGCCGTCCGGCGCAGCGTCGAAGAAGATCGATCCCGAAACGAACACGCCGCCGATCAGGAAGGACCAATAGCCGAAGGCGGAAAGCCTGGGGAAGGGCAGGTCCCGCGCGCCCAGCAATTGCGGCAGGAGGATGATCGATACCGCCTCGAACATCGGCACGGCGAAAAGGAACATCATCACCGAGCCGTGCAGGGTGAACAACTGGTTGAACGTGCCCGGCCCCACCAGGTCGTTGTCGGGCACCGCGAGCTGCGTGCGCATGATGAGCGCCAGCACGCCTGCGAAGAGCATGAAGGCGAAGGCCGTGAGCACGTACCAGTTGCCGACCTGGTTGTTGTTGGTGTCCGTCCAGCGCAGGAAAAGGCCTTTGGGCGGCGCCCAGACTTCACGCAGGCGTTGTTCCTGCGCGGCGCGGAGGGCGGGATCGTCCTGGTCGTGCAGGCTCATCGCGCGTTCTCCGCCTTGGTCTGCTTCAGCCAGCGGGCAAGGGCCAGGGCTTCCTCCTGCGTGAGATGAGTATAGGCGGGCATGCGGGCGCCCGGTTTGAAGCGATGGGGATCGCGGATGAAGGCGGCGGTATGGCCGTCCGTCGGTTCGAGAATCCCGGCGCCAAGCGTCAGGCGCTCGCCGAAGCGGGTGAGATCGGGGCCGATGCGGGCCTGGGCCGATGTGCCGGCGAGGGCGTGGCAACTTCCGCAGCCCTCGCGCGCGAACAGTGCTGCGCCGCGGTCTTGCGTGCGGCGCGGGGGAATGCGGGCGGCGGTCAGCCAGGCATCGAAGGCGGCCGGTTCCATGGCGATGACGTCGAAGGCCATCAGCGCATGGCTGAGGCCGCAGAACTCGGCGCAGACCCCGCGATAGGTGCCGGGCTTCTCGGCCTTGACGACCAGCCGGTTGGTGCGGCCGGGGATCATGTCCATCTTGCCGGCAAGGCCGGGGATCCAGAAACTATGGATGACGTCCGTGGCGGTGAGTTCGAACACGACCGTCCGGCCGACCGGGAGGCGCACTTCGTTGGCGGAGAGCAGCAGCGGCTCCGTCCGGCCGTTTAGGCCTTTGTCATCGCTCCGCGCGTAAGCGACGCGCCACCAGAACTGCTCGCCCTCTACGCGGATGTGCAAATCGCTGTCGCCGGTGGGAAGGGGGCGCATGGCCGGAAGGGCCCAGACCAGCAGCGCGGTCAGCACCACGGTCGGAACCACGGCGCCGAGCCAGAGGACGAGACGCATGCCGCTCTGGTGAGTGAGCTTTCCTTCCGGAGCCCGCGCTGCGACGAAGTATATCGCGGCCATTCCAAGCGCGATGACACTGCCTCCCGCCGCCAGCACCGCCGTCAGCCAGAGCGTGGAGCGCGCCTCCAGCCCGAACGGCGCCAGCGCCGACTGATGCCCGTTGCAGCCCGCCAGCACCAGCGTCGCCACGGTAACGGACGCTAAGGTAACGGACGGTGCGGCAATCGATTTTCGCAAGACGACATTTCCCCTGACTCGTTCGGGGGCAACGCGTCAGGGGCCGCCGGGTTCGAGCGAAAGCGGCGAACGCGGCGTTACAAATGGTTGCTGCGGCGTGCCGCGGCGGAAAGGTCAGCCGTGAGAGCCTCGCCGCGCTCCGCCCACGCCGCCGGTCGTTTCGGCATCGGCGCCCGGATTGAGGCGCTCGTCTTCCTTGTCGGCGTGAAGCTCCGCTTCCCGGGCGCGGGCCGGATCCTTCTGGGGAACGCCTTGCGGCGGCTTGCCATCGCGGTTGGTCCAGCGTCCGTCGGGCGTGCCGGCGGTTCCGGTGACATTGCGGGAATCGTCGGGTTCGTACTCGGCCATGATCCTTCTCCTTCGACAGAAGAAAGGCGCGAGCAGGCGGCCCCGTTCCCAGCTTTCGTTTTCAATCGGTCTTGCCGGCAGGGCGCCCTGCGCTCGAACCAAACGCCGGGTCCCGCGTTGGTTCTGCAAACATGTATCGGAAGAAGGACGCCTGCCCGTGACACTCAAAGCCCTGGCCATCAATTGCACTCTGAAGTCCGATCCAGCCGAGCCTTCCTCCACGGACGCGATGATCGCGGTTCTCGCGAAGGCCTTTGCCGAACGCGATGTCGAGATCACGGAGACCGTGCGGGTCGCTGAGCTCAACGTGCTACCCGGCGTGACCTCGAACGAGGGCGAAGGTGACGATTGGCCCGGCTTGCGGGAAAAGATCCTGGCGCACGATATTCTGGTGTTCGGCGGCCCCATCTGGATGGGCCAGATCGGCAGCGTCGCCAAGCGCGTGCTCGAACGGATGGATGCTTTCCTCGACGAGACCGACGACCAGGGCCGCATGCCCAGCTACGGCAAAGTCGCGGTGGCAGCGATCGTCGGTAACGAAGACGGCGCCCATTTCTCATCGGCCCAGCTGTTCCAGTCTCTCAACGACGTGGGCTGGACGATCCCGGCTGTCGCGGCCTGTTACTGGGTAGGCGAGGCAATGGGATCCATTGATTTCAAGGACTTGGACAAAACACCTGAAAAAGTCACCAAGACGGCAAGGATGGTGGCAGGCAATGCGGCGCACCTTGCAGGTCTGCTGAAGACCTCGCCCTACCCCGGTTGAACCGCGCGATCAGGAGATTGGGAATGACCGATAGGAAAGAGGAAGTGAAAGGCGCTGCCAAAGTAATGAAGGGGTACGCCAAGCGCCTTGCGGGGGAGCTTGCCGGCCGTCCCGACCTGGTGGTGGAAGGAGAGAAGGAACAGACCTAGGCCCTCCACGAGATCCGCCGCGCCCGCGACGCGGGCAGCGAAGGGGAGTTATAAGTGCGGCACGCTCGATCCACATGAAGAGACAGGCCGGCAACGGGCGCTAGGCGCCGCACGCTGCCGACCTGTCCGAAACCGCGAGACCGCGGCTTCACCCCACCGGGGTGCGCTCATAGCGCCGCTTTGGCAGGGCGCATTAACCGAGGTTACTTTTCAGGATTTACGCTCGGTCCTCATTTGATACCTACCCATGTCTGATACTTATTGGCGAAGGCTGTCGGGCACGATGCCGCCATTCTTGGCAAGGCTGTCCATGACGGCGCGATGGAGGGCAATATTCTGCTCTGCCGAACCGTCTGCAGCGGCATGGACGCCCAGTTCGTCTGCGAGTTCCTTTCGCGCGGAGAGGCTGGAATCGAGATCCAGCAGTTTCAGCAGGTCGACGATGGAGGTCTGGTAATTGCCGCCATGGTCCGCCTTCATCGATGCCATTTCCTCAAGCACCGCGCCGACGTCCACGGGTTCCGCCGCTTCAGGCGCGGCTGCGGCAGGCGCGGGGGCGGCCTGCGTGGGGGCGGGTGCCGCAGGGGCGTTTTGCGTAGGCGCGGGGGCGGCTTTCGCCTTGTTGCGATGGAAGACCTTGTCGAAGATATTTCCTAGCATTCCCATAGTCTTGCTCCTGCCTTGCCGGGACGCTCCACGATCCTTGCGACCGAGAGCAGTCTGTCCGGGAACGCGCGGCGGACTGGTTGGTTCACGATGGAGCATAGTGAGGAAGAGGAAATCACCATGAAGCACCGGGTACTATACGCCGTCTCGTTCGCAGCACTGGCCCTCACGGCCTGCAAGAAGGAGGCTCCCGCCACGAATGACGTGGCTACGGCACCGGCAACGGAAGTGGTTCCCGGCGCCATTCCGGGGGCGGACATGCCGATGGGCACGGCCACGCAGACCCCTGCGCAGGCCTTCGCCAATGCCGCCGCCAGCAGCGACGCCTTCGAGATCGAGACGTCCAAGCTGGCCATGGCCAAGGGCCAGTCGGCCGCCGTGAAGCGTTTCGCCGAAAAGATGATCGACGCCCATACCCAGTCCACCGCCAAGCTGAAGGGCGTGGCTGACAAGCTGTCGCCCGCGATCACGCCGGACGCCGGCCTCAGCGACGCGCAGGATCAGAAGCTCGATGCACTGAAGAATCTCACCGGGGCCGATTTCGACAAGGCCTATGCCTCGGCGCAAGTCGATGCGCATCAGATGACTCTCGACAAGCTGAAGGACTACGCGGCGAACGGCGATTCCGCGCCTCTCAAGGCTTTCGCGAAGGAATTGGTGCCTACGGTGACAGCGCACCTGAACATGGCCAAGGCGCTCTAGTTCGCGAGCGGACCAAAGGTTTTAACCTGAAGTTTCGGGCCGTTTCCAAGCGGAAACGGCCCGAAACCACCATTGCCATCGGTGGTGCGACGGGGCGTTTCCGTTCTGTCGTGATACCGCAATGCTTCGGGCTTATCCGAAGCGGATGATATTTGTCTGCTGCGCGCGCCGCACTTCTGCTAGAGTCTTCCTGTGAGCACCGCGATTCCCCACGACTTCCGCATTGGTGTCGATGCAAACGACATCGACTTCATGGGCCATGTGAACAACGCCAGCTACCTCAAGTGGGTGCAGGACGCTGTCCTTGACCATTGGCGCGCCTTTGCGCCTACCGAAGTGGTGGGCCAGCATCTGTGGGTCGCGCTCAAGCACGAGATCACCTACCGCAAGCCCACTTTCCTGGGGGACGACGTGATTGCCACCGTGCTCCTGGAAAAGGTCCAGGGTGCGCGGGCGTTCTACGAAACGATCATCAAGCGCGGTGAGGAAGTGCTGGCCGAAGTGAAGTCCAGCTGGTGCTGCCTCGATGCCGTCACGCTCAAGCCTTCCCGTTTGGCACGCGACGTGATCGACCACTTTTTCGGCAGCGAGTCCTGACAGCCTGACCAGGTTTTTCCGGCGCTTCCGTGAAGGGCCGGTACTTGGGTCATCTGTCCACTCGTGGTATCAGCGCGCCATGTTTCCCGCCGCTATCTTGCTTCTGGCAGCGATGCCTCCGGCTTCTTCCTTCATAAAGGCGCACTCCGACCGGCCCATCGGTGAGGTTGCCGCCTGCGTGGAAACCGAGTTCGACGATGTCGGCGTCAGTGAAAACCTGTCGGTGGAAACCGGCAGGAAGGTGAATTTTCGCGTCGCCAAGGAAACCGATACGCCGACGAGCCCCTTGATGTCTTTCGAGGCGCGGCACGACGGCACGCTGGTTCTCTATGGTTTCGGGGACTGGAAGGACGCGGTGGAACCGATGTGGAAGAACCTGGCGCGGGAATGTTTTCCAGAGGTCCAGAGCACGGCGCCGAAACCAAAGCCCTGAAAACGGCCCGATCGATCTGCCTGGTTCATTCCACGGATCGCAGGGCCCCGAGTACCAAGGTGCGGTAGGTTCGCGAACGCAGGCCTGACGGGGATTGCAGATCGAGGCGTTCGAGCGCTTCCTCCTCCTCCCGCGTCGGCGTGGGGCGAGCAAGTCCGCGCGCTGCGATGGCTGCCAGCGCGCCGGGGCGCCCGCCGGTTTCGGACAGATGCTGCAGCGCGGGCACGAGCCGCTGCTCGACCGGCGTGAAATCGGTGCCGAAGGGATAGGCGGGAAAGTCGTACCTTGGCAGGGCGTCGGTGATGCGCTGCGGAAGGTTGGACCGCCATTCCTGCGGGATGCGCCAATCCGCTCCGATTTTTCCGGCGCTTTGCGCTGCTTCCAGAAGTTCGTCCTGAAACCGGCTGTCGGCCACGGCGATCAGGCGCTGGATCACCCGCTCGTCGCTCATGCCGCGAAGGTCGGCCACGCCGTATTCGGTGACCACCACGTCGCGCAAGTGGCGGGGGATCGTCTCATGGCCGTAGCTCCAGACGATGTTGGATTGCAGCGACCCGTCGTGCAACCGGGTGGCGGGCAGGGTGATGATCGAGCGCGCGCCGTCCAGTTCCATCGCCTGCGCCACGAAGTTGTATTGCCCGCCCACGCCGCTGACGACGCGGCCGTCCTCCAGCCCGTCGGAAACCGTGGCGCCGAGCAGCGTCACCATCATCGCGCTGTTGACGAAGCGGGCGTCGACGCGGGCGGCCCGCTTGGCCGCTTCGTCGCCGTAAAGCGCGTTGACCCAGGAGATCTCGCGCATGTGGATAAGGCCGCGCGTGGCTTCGTCCATGTCGCGCAGCGCTGCGTAGAAGGCGCGGGGACCGACGAAGAAGCCGCCGTGCAGCACGGCGCCGTCGACTTCGCGCTTGACGATATCGGCCCGGATCAGTTCGACGAAGCCGTCGACCAACATCTCGGTGGGCGCATAGAGGCCGTGTTCGAAGGCACCCATCTCCACGGGCGGGCGCACTTGCCCGGCCACGAGCAAGGTATCGATGGCGCTGCGGAAACGGTCTGGCTGGTGCTGGCGCAGGATCAGCGAATGGGCCACGGCATCGCCGATCTCGCCGATACCGATCTGCAGCGAACCGCCATCCGCCACCAGCGAGGCGACATGGACGCCGATCGCGTGCTGCGCCGGGCTGACCGGCTGCTTGGGCGGCCCGAACAGGGGAAACCGCGTCTCCGCACTGTCGAGGATCATGGCGAAAGCATCGGCGGGAAGGTCTGCCGGCCCGGGCATGAACGGCAGCTCGTCATTGACCTGACCGACCAGCAGGAAGTCGGCCTTGCCCGCCTCCCGATGGCGGAGCAGGTCCAGCGTCATGTCGCTGTTGCAGCTGAGGCTGAAGCGGTCCTCCCGGCGGGCGACGATCTGCGCGATCACGTTCACGCCCTGATCGAGCAGGCAGCGCACGGCATGGGTGTAGTTGGCCGAAATGTAGCTGCGCTGGGCCACGGCGTTGGTGAGCCGGCTGCCCGCCTGGAAGAAGAACTCGTTCACCTCGATGTTGGGCGGCAGGTCGCCCGCCCGCTGGGCGGCGGCATACGCAAATTCGGGATAGCCACCCATCGTGCGTGCGAAAACCGGCTCAAGAAAGCGGCGTTCGAGGTCCGACCCCAGCGCGGGCGGTTCCAGCGTCAGCGCGGTGAAGATCACGAGCCGTATCGATGGATCGCCCCGGGCACGATCGAACAGGGCATTGGCGACATGGGGAGACTTGCCCAGCCCCAACGGCAGGCCCAGCACGATCCGCCCGCCGGTATGGGCAATGATGCGATCCGCGATCTCTTCCGGATCGGTGAGATATGGGGTCACGTCAGCGCGTCCCACCCCGCGTTCGGTTCGAAGCGCGGCCCATGCTTGGCGGCCAGTTCGGTGAGCGCCGCGACCACGTCACTCACGCCGCGTTCTTTGGCATAGTGCAGCGGGCCGCCGCGGAACGGCGCGAAGCCGGTGCCGAAGATCATCGCCGCGTCGATCACGTCGGCATCGTCGTTCACCCCCTCGCGCAGCACGGCGACGGCGGTGTTGAGCATCGGCAGGATCAGGCGGTCCGCCAGATCGGCTTCGGGCGCTGCGGCGCTTCCGTGCCGTGCACCGTGCCCCTTTACCGCCTTGCCGTCTCGCCAGACGTAGATGCCCTTGCCGGTCTTCTTGCCGAGGTCGCCGGCCTCCACCTTTTCCTTCAGCCATGGCGGGGCATCGGGCATCGGCCAGTCGAGTTCGCGCTTCAGCATCTCGGCGACGGCCAGCCCGATGTCGAGCCCCACCTGATCGGCGAGTTCCAGCGGACCCACCGGCATGCCGAAATCGGTCGCCGCCTTGTCGATGACTTCGGGGGCGAGCCCCTCGTCCATCAGGGTCAGCGCTTCGACCAGGTAGGGCGTCAGCACCCGGTTGACGATGAAGCCCGGCGCGCTCTTCGCGGGCGCGGGCAGCTTGCCGATGCGACCAACGAAAGCGCGGGCCTGTGCCGCGACATCCGCATCGGTGCCGTCATGAGTCACCACTTCCACCAGATCCAGCCGCGAGACCGGGTTGAAGAAATGAATGCCGACCAGTCGTTCGGGCCGCTGGAGCCCTTCGCGCAGTTCGGCCAGCGGGATCGAGGAGGTGTTGGTGGCCAGAATGGCGCCGTCCTTCATGCGCGGCGCGGCATCGGCGTAGAGCTTGCGCTTGAGATCGGCCTTCTCCGGCGCGGCCTCGATGACCAGATCGGCGCTCGTCACGCCGTGGCCTTCGGGATCGGGGATCAGCCGGTCCAGCGCGTCGCGGATCTTGAGCCGGTCGCCATGCGCGATCTTCTCGTAGAGCGCGGCCGCGCGGCCGATGGCCTTGCCGATCGGCTCGGGCTTCACGTCGGACAGGCTGGTGCGCAGGCCCTTCCACGCGCACCACGCGGCAATGTCCCCGCCCATGGCGCCCGCGCCGATGACATGGACTTGCGCGATGCCGGAAGTCTTGCCGGCCAGTTCCTTCAGCTTCTGCCGCAGGAAGAACACGCGGATCAGGTTCTGCGCCGTGTCGGTCAGCATCAGCTTGGCGAAGGAGCCGATTTCCGCCTGCTTCATGGCATTCAGGTCGCCGCCGTGCTCCTCCCAGAGATCGATCAGCGCATAGGGCGCGGGATAGTGCGCAGACGGCGCGCGGCCCTCGGCCTGCGCGCGCATCTGCCGGGCGGCGATGCGGCGTGCCGGGGCGCTGTCCTTCAGCCGTTCCACCAGACCCTGCCGCGCCTGCTCCAGATCGCCGCCGACAGCGGCTGCGATGGCGGCGGCGACATGGCGCTCGGGCACCACGGCATCGACCAGCCCCATGCGCCTGGCCTGCCGGTCATGGATCGACTTGCCGGTGAGCATGGCGCTCATCGCCTCGATCGGATCGCACAAGTGCGTGAAGCGCGCGGTGCCGCCAAGGCCGGGGTGGAGGCCGATCTGCACTTCGGGAAAGCCGAATCGCGTGCCCTCCACGGCAATACGCTGCGTGCAGGCGAGGGCCAGTTCCAGCCCGCCGCCCATGGCGTAACCGTGCATGACGGCGATTGTCGGTATGGTCAGCGCGGCCAGCCGGTCGACCACCTCGTGCGCCGCCGCGATCCTCGCGCGGATCGCGCTTTCGTCAGTGACGCCGCGAAATTCCGCGATGTCCGCGCCTGCAAGGAAGCCGTCCCGCTTGGCCGACCGGATGACGAGCGCCTTGGGCGCACGCTGCTCGACAAGGTCGAGGATGCGGGAGAATTCCTCCAGCACCGCTTGCGACAGGGTGTTGGTGCCGGTGCCCTGCTGGTCGATCACGGCCCAGGCGACGCCATCGGCATCGCGCGCAAAGCTCCAGTGCGTGAAGCCTTCGGTGCTTTCCGGGTGGTCGTGGGGAACGGGGCCGAGCGTCAGGTCGCGGTCGGCCAGATAAGTCCATACGGGATCGTTCATCGTGGCCTCCTTCATGCGCGTTCGATCAGCATGGCGCCGCCCTGGCCCCCGCCGATGCATTCGGTGGCGATGCCCCGGCCGCTGCCCAGCCGCTCCATCGCCTGCACCAGATGGAGCGCGATGCGCGCGCCGCTGGCACCGACCGGATGGCCGAGCGAGATCGCCCCGCCGTCGACATTTATGCGCCCGGGATCGATGGTGCCCGCCGCGCCTTCCAGACCGAGCACCTCGCGGCAGAAGCCCTCGTCCTGCCAAGCGGCCAGGCAGGCCAGCACTTGCGCGGCGAAAGCCTCGTTCAGTTCCCAGAGGTCGATGCTGTCCAGCGAGAGTTCGTTGCGTTTCAGCAGCGCGGTGGAAGCAAGCACCGGCCCGAGGCCCATGATCGAGGGATCGAGCGCTGACCACTGGCTGTCGACGATGCGCGCGCGGGGCTTGAGGCCATGGCGCTCCACCGCCGCTTCCGAGGCGAGAATGGTCCAGCAGGCGCCGTCAGTGATCTGCGAACTGTTGCCGGCCGTGACTTTGCCGTAGGGCCGCTCGAACACGGGCTTGAGCTTGGCCAGCTTGGCAGGCTCGCTGTCCGGTCGGACGCCGTCGTCGTGGTCGTGGACGGTGCCGTCACGGGCGAAGGCGGGTTCGAGTTCGCCTTTCAGCCAGCCTTCCGCCTGCGCCTTCGCCAGCCGCTTGTGGCTCTCTACCGCATAACGGTCCGCCGCCTCGCGCGAGATCGAGAAGAGGTGGGCGAGCACTTCGGCGGTCTGCCCCATGCCGAGATCGGTGATCGGATCGGTCAGCCCGCGTTCGAGGCCGACGATGGGCTTCAGGAAATCGGGCCGGAAGTGGCTTGCGGCCTTGAGCGCGCCGAGCGGGCCGGACTTGTTGCCCTGCATTTCCGCCAGCCATTCCACCGCGTCCTGCCGCAGCACCAGCGGGGCGTGGCTCAAGGCTTCGGCTCCGCCTGCCAGGATCAGGTCGCTGCCGCCGTCGGCGATGTAGCGATAGGCCGTGTCCATCGCCTGCATGCCGGAGCCGCAGTTGATCTGCACGGTGAAGGCGGTGGTCTGGGGGCCGCAGCCAAGGCGCAGGGCGGCGACGCGGGCCGGGTTGGCCTCGTCCGCGATGACGTTCACGCAGCCCAGGATCACCTGATCGAAGGCCGTCGGCGTGAACGGCTGGCGCAGCAGCAGCGGCCGCCCGCACTGCACGGCCAGATCGACCGGGGTGAAGGGACCGGGGCCGCCGCGCGCCTTCAGGAACGGGGTGCGGGCACCGTCGACGATATAGACCGGGCGGCTCATTCGGCGGGCTCGGCAATGCGCGGGGTGGCCGTTTCGTGGCCGGACTGGTCGAGGTCTTCGGCCGCGAAGTCGTCCACCGCGATCACTTCCGCCACGGCCGCATCGGCGGCGCGCAAGCTCTCCAGTTCCCCATCGGTGATGAGGCCCTGTTCGTGCGCCTTGTCCAGATCGCGGATGCGCGCCTTGCGCAGGCGGTCGTGGACGGGCTGGGTCGCCACGGTTTGCTGGAAAGCGTCGGTCAGGCGGCCGACGGCCTCGTCCGCTCCGCCGATATAGACGTTCTCCACCAGCCGGTCGCGCGCGGCGCAGGGTTCCAGCAGGATGTCCGCGCACTGGCGGATCGTGCGGTCCGACGGGCCGTTGCGACGGCGGCCGAAAGGCTGGATGAACAGGCGCAGCATCCAGCCGACCGGACGGGCCGGGAAGTTGGCGATGATCTCGGCAAAGCGTTGCTCGATGGTGGCGAAGCCGCTTTCCATGCACCAGGCCAGCAGCGGCAGGTCTTCGTCCTGCCGGCCTTCGTCTTCCCAGCGCTTGAGCGCGCCGGACAGCAGATAGAGTTCGGAAAGCACGTCACCCAGGCGGCCCGAGAGCAGTTCGCGCCGCTTGAGTTCGCCGCCGAGCGTCAGGAACGAGATGTCCGAAACGAAAGCGAAAGCGGCGGCATAGCGGCTCATCTGCCGGTAATAGCGCGTGGCCTTGCCTGCCCTGGGCGCGGGGGCGAACCTGCCGCCGCTCCAGCCGCGCACGAAGGCGCGGATCGCCGTCTTCAGCGCATGGCCGATGTGCTTCCACAGCACCTGGTCGAAATTCGCCAGCGCCCGGCCGCGATTGGCATCGCCCACGGCGCGGATTTCCTCCAGCAGGTAGGGGTGCGAGCGGATCGCGCCTTGTCCGAAGACCATCAGGCTGCGGGTGAGGATATTGGCGCCTTCCACCGTGATGCCCACCGGAATGGCGCGGTACTGGCTGCCGAGGTAGTTGCGCGGTCCTTCGATGATCGCCTTGCCGCCGTGCACATCCATGGCATCGTTGATGACGACGCGCATCCGCTCGGTGGCGTGAAGCTTGAGGATCGAGGAAATCACCGCCGGGTGGTTGCCCTGGTCCAGCCCGGCGCACGTCAGCCGCCGCGCGCCGTCCAGCAGATAGGCGTTGCCGGCGATGCGGGCGAGGCGCTCCTGAATGCCTTCGAACTTGCCGATCGGCAGGTTGAACTGCGAGCGGACGCGGGCATAAGCGCCGGTGGTATGGGCCGCGAAAGCGCCTGCTGCCGCCGAGAGCGAAGGCAGCGAGATCCCGCGCCCGGCCGCCAGCGCGCTCATCAGCATCTTCCAGCCCTGGCCGACGCGCTCCGGCCCGCCGATCACGTTTTCCAGCGGGATGAACACGTCATGCCCTTCGTTGGGACCGTTCTGGAACGTCTGCATGGAGGGGATGTGGCGGCGGCCGATGGTCACGCCCGGCAGCTCCGTGGGCACGAGCGCGACTGTGATGCCGATATCGTCCTGATGGCCCAGCAGATGGTCGGGATCACGCAGCTTGAAAGCCAGGCCGAGAATGGTCGCGACCGGCCCCAGCGTGATGTAGCGCTTGTGCCAGTTGAGGCGGATGCCCAGCACGTCCTCGCCGTTCCATTGGCCCCGGCAGATCACGCCCTCATCGGTCATCGCGGCGGCGTCGGACCCGGCCTCGGGGCTGGTAAGCCCGAAGGCCGGCACTTCGCGCCCGTCTGCCAGGCGGGGCAGCCAGTGCTCCTGCTGTTCTTTCGTGCCGAAGCGCAGGATCAGTTCGCCCGGCCCAAGCGAATTGGGCACCATGGCCGTCACTGCAGTGGAGACCGATCGCGTCGCGATCTTGCGCACGATTTCGCTATGCGCGAAGTTGGAAAAACCAAGGCCGCCGTGTTCCCTGGGGATGATGATGCCGAAGAACTTCTCGCGCTTCAGGAAGTCCCAGGCTTCGGGCGGCAGGTCGCGGGTTTCCCAGGTCATGCGCCAGTCGTCGATCATGGCGCAGAGCCTGTCGACCGGGCCGTCCATGAAGGCGCGTTCTTCTTCGGTCAGCGTGGCGGGCGGGATCGCCAGCAATTGCTCCCAGTCCGGATTGCCGGTGAACAGCGCGGCGTCCCACCAGGTATTGCCTGCGTCGATCGCCTCGTTCTCCGTGGCGGACAGTGCGGGCAGCGCGGACTGAACGAGCGAAAGAACCGGACGGGTGAGGATTTCGCGGCGGGCGGTGGTCATGATATGGGTCGCGGGCGACATCGGGCAGGCTCCTTCTCCTGCCCCGCACAACGCCTCTGCAAGGCGAATTGCTCCCGGCTCCGTCTCAAGTCAGCCTCGCGCAGACGCGGCTTCAGGACTTGCGCCGCAGTTCCTCGGGCTTGTGCGCCGCTTTCTTGCCCGACTTGTCGCTCTTGACGATATATTGCGGGTCGTCCGGCGTGGCGGCGACCTTGTGGCGCTTGATATGCGTCTCGGTGGTCTGCTTCTTCTGGACAGTGCCGTGTGTCGCGCCCTGGCTGGTGTCCCACTCCACCTTGTCGCCTTTCTTGAATTCCTTCGTCATGGCGCTGTCGCTCCTGCTCGCGGATATTCTCCGCCAACGCCCGCCGCCGGGTCGGCGTTCCTGTCCGTCCGCTCCTTTCGGGCCTGTGCTTTAGTGCTGGGAGCTTGATGGCGGCCATGGTTTGCGCATATGCCGGGAGGATCACGAGTGGCCCATCCGCTGCCGGGTCATCTGAGAGGTCTTCCATGCCCCTAGTCAAGAAATCCGCGCTGGCTGCCCGCAAGACGGCCCCCACGGGCTCCGGCACCGATCCGGTCGCCCCGCAGGCGGTGCCGCGCACGGCCGCGGCATCGGCCCGTGGAGGGCGGCGCGCGGTCACCGTGCTCGAACGGCTGGACGAGGCGACACAGGAACTCGCCAGCGGGCTTACCGAGGCGGCGAGCGCTGCGGGAGAACTCCAGCGGGCCGCCGATCACATTTCCGTCTCGGCCGAAGAAGCGGCAGGCGCGGCCCAGGAATCGCTCGGGCTGATCGCCAGCCTGCGTGGCAATTTCCGCGAATCCAGCGAGCGCGCGGGCGCTGCGCAGCGGCACATCGAACTGGTGCAGTCGGGCTTTGCCGAAGCGGCGACGCAGATCGACGCTTCGGTCGCCGCGATCGTCCTGAATGGCGAGCGGCAGCTGGGATCGGTCCAGCTTGTCGAGAAGCTGGAGGCCACGGCCGCGTCGATCATCGCGATCGGCGGCACGGTGGCGGACCTTTCGGAGCAGACCGGGATGCTGGCGCTCAACGCGGCTATCGAGGCGGCGCGCGCCGACGAGGCGGGAAGGGGCTTCGCGATCATCGCCGACGAAGTGCGGGAACTGGCCGACGATTCGGAGCGGAACGCCGCGGAAATCCGCAGTCTGGGTGACAGCATCGTCTCCGAAATCCGCCAGGTGGCCGAGCGCATCCGCCGTGCCGCCACGGTTGCCATCAGTCAGGCCGATGGCGGGCGGGCGCTGGTGAACGATCTTCAAGAGGCGCGCGGGCGGCTGTCCTCGCTCGGGAAGGGCGCGCAGGATATCGCGCTGGCCGCCATGGAGGCCGACAGTGCCGCCACCGAGGCGGAGAAGGGCGCGGAGCAGATCGCCGCCGCGGCCGAGGAGCAATCGGCGGCAGCGGCAGAAGCGCGGCAGGCCGTGGAGCAGCAGGCGGCCTCGCTGGAGCAGAGCCAGCAGACCGCCGAGACGCTGGCAGTGCTGGCAGACCGGCTTTCGGGCGAAGTCGGCGGAGAGAACGCCGGGCAGGGCCAGGAAAGCGGCGCGGCCGAGCAGATCGCGGCGGCCGCCGAAGAGCTTTCGGCCACCGTGCAGGAACTGTCCGGCGCGGCGGGCGAGATCCTCGTGGCCATCGAGCAGATTTCGCGCGGCGCACAGATCCAGGGCGCGGCCACCTTGCAGGCCAGCGCCGCGATGGTGCAGATCGAAAAGGCGGCCATATCCGCCCAGGAACGCGCGGAAGAGGCCAGCACGGGCATCGCCGCAGTGATCGCCACGACCGAGCAGGGCAGCACCCAGGTGATGGCCCTGGTGTCAGGCGTCACCGAAAGTGTCGAGGAAACCCGCGCGGTGCTGTCGTCGCTCGGCACGATCGGCGACACCGGCCGCCGGATCGAGAAGATCGGCGACGGGCTGGCGCTGGTCGCGCTCCAGACCAACATGCTCGCGGTCAACGGCGCGGTGGAAGCGACCCGAGCGGGCAGTGCCGGCGCCGGTTTCTCGACCGTGACCGGCGATATTCGCAAGCTTGCGCGAGAGGCGGCAGCCAATGCGCAAGACGTCAAGGACGCGGTGCGCGCCATCCAGGACCACTTGACCCTCGTACGCAGCGATCTCGACCAGATCGTGGGCGCCGCTGAAACCGAAGGCGGGCGCAACCGCGCGATGATCGAGCGTTTCTCCGTCATGGCCGAAAACCTTTCCGAGACCGGGCGCGGAAATGCCGCCATTCTCGGCGGAGCGCAGGCGATCCTGCACGCCGTGCGCGAGATCCGCAGCGGCAGCGACCAGATCGCCTCGGCCGCCGAACTTGCCGCAGGCGCAGCCCGGCAGGCCAGCGCTGCCGCCCGCCAGCAGGCGCAAGGCGCGGAGGAACTGGCGGCGGCGATCGAGGACATCGCGGCGCTGGCCGTTTCGCTCGACCGCGGCGCCTGATCGGTCCGTGTCCGCGCGGGCGGCGGCCGAAAGCGAAGATACGGTTCTCAATTTCGTGGCGGACGGCCGGCGAATGGCCCTGCCTGCCCGGCTGGTTCGCGAAATCTCGGCTCTGCCGCGACTGACCCCGGTGCCGTTCGGTGCCGCCAGGTTGCTGGGCCTTGGCAACTTTCGGGGGCACATCCTGCCCGTTCTCGCGCTCGGGGATGCCAGGAATGGGGCCGGCGAAGGGGCGCCCGCGCGGGCCTTGCTGCTGGACGGCGCCCGGCCGGTGGCGCTGGCGGTGGATGCCGTGCTCGGCCTGGGCGCAGGAGGGGATGGCGAGAACCTGGACCTCGATGCGCTGCTCGCGGCCAGTTTCCCGGCTCCGGAGCGACGCGCTGCGACCCATGCACCGCTGCATGCGGAGCGCAGCGAAGCGGTGCGGGACGAGCGCCTGGCACTTCTGGTCATGGATCTGGCCGGCCAGCGTTTCGCCTTGCCCGCCGATCAGGTGCAGGAAGTGCTGACGAAGCCCGCCGATCTTGCCGTCGTTCCCGGAGCGGCGGCAACGGCGCTGGGGGCCATCGAACATCGCGGCAGCCTTTTGCCGCTGTTCTCGCTGGCCCGCCTGCTGGGTTTCGAGGCCGAAGCCCCTGCCGCGCGCGAGCAGATCGTGGTCGTGCGCGTCGGCGCGGGCCGGGTGGGACTGGTGACCGAGCGGGTGCGCAATGTCGTTCATGTCGAGCATGGGCGACTGGAGCCGGTGCCGGGCGTGCTGCTGCGCGGGGATGCGGAGACCTCGATCCAGGCGATCTGCCGTCCCGGTTCGGGCGAGCGCCTGATTTCCGTGCTCGATGCCGATCATTTGCTCGATGCCGAGGCGGTGGCCGGGATGGAGGCGCTTCCCGACTTGCCGGATGTGACCCCGGCGGCTGTGGAGGCGGAGAGCGCCTACCTTGCCTTGCGAGCGGGTGGGAACCGGCTGGCGATGCCGCTCGGCTCCGTGGAAGGGGTGGCGCGGGTGCCGGTTCTCTCGGCTATTCCCGATGCGCCGGGCTGGCTATCAGGCATGGTCAATGTGCGCGGGTCTGCAGTGCCGGTGATCGACGTTACCATGCGGCTCGGCGGCGGATCGGTGGCGGAACGGGAGGGCAGGCGCCTCGTGCTCGCGCGGCAGGGCGGGGATGTCGTCGGCCTGCTGGTCGAACGCGTGGACGGCCTCATCAGGCTGACGAAGGCGGCCATCGAGCATCCGGAGGCCGGCGGCGAGGCGGACGCGATCTTCGATGGCTATGTGCGCCTGGCCGATGGTGCCGGCGCGGGGGAGCGCATCGCACTGCTGGTCTCGCCCCTGACCCTGATCGACGCGGCCGGGCGCGATCTGCTGGAGGCGGTGCGTTGACCGCGATCCGGCTGCTGATCGTCGACGATTCCGCGCTGATGCGCAAACTGCTGATCCAGCTTTTCCGCGAGGACGGCGGGTTCGAGATCGCAGTCGCGCGCGATGGCGCCGAGGCGCTGGCCATGCTTTCCACTTTTGCGCCCGATGTGGTGACGATGGACGTGCACATGCCGCAGATGGATGGGCTCGCCTGTCTCGACCGGATCATGGTGGACCGGCCCTGTCCGGTCGTCATGGTCTCGGCACTGACGCAGGAGGGCGCCGACGAGACGCTGGAGGCGCTGTCGCTGGGCGCGGTCGATTTCGTGGCCAAACCCGAGGGGCCGATCTCGCTGGAGATCGACCGGATCGCCGACCCGCTCGTGGAAAAAGTGCGCGCGGCGGCGTCTGCGCGCCTGCCGCGCTTCGTGCGTCTGGCCGACCGCCTGCGGGCAAGGGCTCATGCGCGCGCTTCTGCGATGAGGACCGGGCATCCCGCTGAGACGCAGCTTGTCGGGAGGGAACCGGCCCAGCTGCCGGGCGCCGAGCCGCTGGACGGCATTTCCGCGGTGATCGTCGGTTCCTCTACAGGCGGCCCGCCCGCGCTCGATGCCTTGCTGCAGCCGCTGCCGGCTGATTTTCCCTGGCCCATCGTCATCGCGCAGCACATGCCGGCCAGCTTTACCGGGCCGCTCGCCCGCAGGCTCGACCGGCAATGCGCGCTGACCGTCAGCGAAGTGACCGGCGCCGTGCCGCTGCTGCCGGGGCATGTCTATATCGGCCGCGGCGATGCCGACGTGATCCTGTCACGCCGCCGGGGAGAGGCTTTCGTGCTGGCCGCGCCCGCCCGCGCCGACTTGCCCTGGCACCCGAGCACGGATCGGCTCGTCGAGTCCGCATGCGATGTGCTGGGCGCCGAGGCCCTGGTGGGGGTACTGCTCACCGGCATGGGCAACGACGGGGCGCAGGCCATGGCGCGCATGCGGCGCGAGGGCGGCCGTGCGATAGCGCAGGACGCTGACAGCGCCGTCGTCTGGGGCATGCCGGGGGCGCTGGTCGCGCTGGACGGCGCCGACCTGGTATTGCCGATGGACCGCATCGCCGGCCAGTTGCTCGACTGGGCCGGCGCATGACGGAAACAGGAACGGGCCTTTCGCCGGGTTCGGGCGTCGAGAACGCCGATATCGCGCGCATCAGCGACTTGCTGCGCGGCTGGACCGGCATGACTTTCGGCCCGAACAAGACCTATTATATCGAGCGCCGACTGGTGGATCGGATCCGGCGCACCGGATCGCCCGATGCGCGCGCCTATTTCACCCGCCTCCTGACCGACGCGGAAGAACGGCAGCAACTGATCAATGCCGTCACCATCAACGAAACCTATTTCTTCCGCGAGGAACACCAGTTCGCGGCGCTCGCCAATACGATCCTGCCGGAACTGGCCCGCACGCGCATTCCCGGCGACCGCATCCGCATCTGGTCGATGCCCTGCGCAACGGGCGAGGAAGCCTATTCCATCGCGATCTGGCTGCTCGAATTCTGGCCGCTGGTGGATGCCTATAACATCGAGATCGTCGGCTCCGACATCGACACAGCGGCGCTCGCCGCCGCGCGCGAGGGCGACTATGGCGAGCGCGCCGTGGCCCGCATGCCCGAAGAACTGCGGGCGGCCTATTTCGAGCGGGACGATCGGCACTACCGCCTGATCGCGGACTTGCGCGAATCCGTGCATTTTGCCTACGCCAATCTGATCGACGCCAGTTCCATGGCCGCACAGGGCCAGTTCGACGTGATCCTCTGCCGCAATCTCCTGATCTATTTCGATGAGGCAGGCAGGCAGGTGGCGGCGGACAACCTGCATGGCGCGCTGCGTCGGGGCGGCTATCTTTGCCTTGGTCACAGCGAATCGATGACCCGGATCGACGATCGCTTCAATCTCGTTCGCCTTGACGACGCGATCGTCTATCGTCGCTCATGATGGACGAATTGCTCGAACAGTTCCTGATCGAGGGACGGGATCTCGTGGCACAGGCGCAAGGCGATCTGGTGGCCCTGGCGCGCCAGCCCGAACGCCGCGACGTGCTGGACAGCCTGTTCCGCGCGGTCCACACGCTGAAGGGCTCGGTGGCCCTGTTCGAAATGGCGCCCGCCGAGCGCGTGCTGCACCGTGCCGAGACGCGCCTGGATCAGGCCCGGCGCGGCGATGCGGTGCTGACGGCGGAAGACTTCGACGGCTTCGTGGCAACGGTGGACCAGGTTGACCGCTGGATCGACGATGTGGAACGCGACGGCCGGCTGCCGGCGGATGCCGAGACGCGCAGCCTTGCGCTTGCGGCCTCGCTGGATGAAGCGGAACGCCCGCCCGCGCCGCCGGAAACGACCGGCGAACTGCCGGACTGGACCGCGCCGATTGTCCGCAGCGCTGCCGCGGCGGATGGAGCCGGCGCCATGTCCGCCTTCCGCTACAGGCCCGATCCGGACTGCTTCTTTCGCGGCGAAGACCCCCTGACCGTCGTGCGGGCGGTGCCGGGCCTGCTGGCGATGGAACTGCAACCGGCGCCGGACGCGCCGGACCTCGCGCAGTTCGAGCCGTTTCGCTGCGCGATGCATCTGCTGGGACTCTCCAGCGCCGAGCCGGACGATGTACGCGCGGCCTTTCGCATGGTGCCCGATCAGGTCGAGGTGGTGCGGCTGCGCCAGGGCGAGAGCGAACCCGGCGCGTTGGAAACGGCCCCGGCCGACCCGGGCGAGGGCGGCGGCATGCTGCGCGTCTCGGCCTTGCGGCTCGACGTTCTCGCTGCCGAAGTGGGCCAACTCGCGGTGGCGCTCAATGCCCTGGAGGCGACGGCCGAGCGCGCGGCGGTGACGGACCGCGCGCTGGCCGCCGAGCTGCGCCGCGTTCAGGGCGAGCTGTCACGCGCGCTGGGGCGGCTTTCCTCGACGGTGGCCGAAGTACGCCGGGTGCCGTTGCAGCCCGTCCTGCGCCGCCTGCCGCGCCTGGCGCGCGAACTGGCCGCCTCGCTGGGCAAGGACGTCCGGTTCGAACTGGCCGGCGAGGGGGCGGAAGTGGACAAGCAGGTGGCGGACGCCATCTTCGAGCCGCTGCTCCATCTCGTGCGTAACGCCATCGACCATGGCCTCGAAAGCGCCGAGCGACGTGCGGAGGCGGGCAAGCCTGCCACCGGGACCGTCCGCCTGAGCTTCCAGCGCAGCGGAGACCATCTTGCGGTCGCGCTTTCGGACGACGGCAAGGGCATCGATGCCGCGGTAATCCGGCAGGCGGCGGTGGCTCGCGGCCTCCTGGACGAGGCGGCCGCGGCAGCACTGACGGATCGCCAGGCCTTGCGGCTGATTTTTGCGCCGGGCTTTTCCACCTCGCAAGAGGTTACCGACGTGTCGGGCCGGGGAGTGGGCATGGACGCCGTGCAGCGCGCGGTCGAGCGGATGCAGGGCTCGATCGAGGTGGAGAGCACGCTCGGCCAGGGCACCGATATAGCCATCCGCCTGCCCCTCACGGCGATCCTGACGCGCCTGGTTACGGTGCGTGTCGCCGGCGAGCGCTATGGCCTGCGCATGGACCAGATCCACGAGACGCTGCGCATCGACCCTGCCGAGATCCAGGAGCTTGGCCATGGCCGTGCCTGCGTGATCCGCGACCGCACGGTGCCGGTTTTGTCGCTGGCGGCGCTGCTGGGCCACGAGGACACGCCGGGGGGCGAAGCGGCGAGACTGGTGGTGACCGGGGCGGCAGGCGAGCGGATCGCGCTGCGCGTAGACGCCGTGGGCGAGCGGATGGATGCCGCCGTGCGCGAGCGCTCCGGATTGCTCGCCGCGATGCCGGCCATCGGCGGCACTGCCGTCGATGCCGATGGCGGGGTCCTGCTCGTGCTCGATCTGCCGGAGCTGCTGTCATGAGCATCGTCGTGGAAAGCGAGATCGTGCGTCTGGTCGGGGCCTGCCCGGTCGAGGATGCGGAGCCGCTGCTTTTGGCGCTGCAGGACGATCCGCAGCGCGTCGTGGACGTCTCGGCCATGGAAGGCGCGCATTTCGCGGTGTTGCAACTGCTGGCGCTGTTCGCCCGGCGGATCGAGGGGGACTTTGCCGATCCCCTGCTTCAGCGCCTGTCCTTTGCCGCACCGCAACCGCCGGCTTTGTAATGAAAGTTATACCCGCCTTCAGGTTCGCGCCCTATAGGTCGGGAAAATCGCCCTCGCGGGCAGCACCATGAGCAGCAGAAATTGAGGAGCAGTCCGTGTCGGTTACCGTGATGATCGTGGATGACAGCAAGCTTGCGCGGATCGTGGCATCCAAGGCCCTGGCCCAGCTCCAGCCGGAGTGGAGCAAAGTGGAAGCCGGCAGCGCGCGGGAGGCGCTGGAAGTGATCGAAAACGAGACGGTCGATGTCTCGCTGATCGATTTCAACATGAGCGAGACGGACGGGCTGGAACTTGCGGCCGAGTTGCGCGCTATGCGGCCCGAGATGCCGATTGCGATCATCACCGCCAACATCCAGGACGAGATCATCGCCCGCGCCCGCGAAGTGGGTGCGGCGTTCATCGCCAAGCCCGTGACCAGCGATGGTCTTTCGGGCTTCCTTTCGGGTGCCGCGCTCAAGCTGAGAACCACGCGGGCATGATTCCGGAGCAGGTTGCCCTTACCGAGCTTGAACGCGATGCGCTGACGGAAATCGTCAATATCGGGGTGAGCCGCGCTGCCTCCAGCCTGCGCAAGATGATCGGCGAGCAGGTTCTGCTCTCCGTCCCTTCCATCGAAGTGGTGAGCCACCGGCGCGCCGCGCGCCTCATCAGCGAGCGCGAAGTGGCCGAGCTGATCGCGGTACGGCAGGATTTCCGCGGGCCTTTCTCGGGCCGCGCGCTCCTGATCTTTCCCGAGACGAACAGCCTCGAACTGGTGCGCGCCGTTACCGGCGGCGAACTCAGCGCCGAGGAAGTGGTAGAGATGGAGCATGAGGCCCTGGCCGAAACGGGCAACGTCATACTCAATTCCTGCCTGGCGACGATGGCGAACATGCTGAAACGGTCGTTGACGATGACGATCCCGGAAGTGCTTCGCGGCAATGGCGCGACCCTGTTCGAGGTGGACGAGTCCGGCGCCGAGGAAGGTCTCGTGCTGTTCCTCTACATCGACTTCGCCGTGCGCATGCGCGACATCAGGGGCTATATCGCCATGTTGATGGACATCCCCTCGCTGGCGACGCTGAAGGAACTGCTGGACGAATTCATCGCGAGCGTCGTGGGCGACGATGCCTGACACGGACGGGGGACCGGGCGGCGGCGCCGGTGATGGCACAGGCGGAAACGGGATGGCGCGCGCCGCGGGCAGCGCCCTGAACGACGAGCAATTGCGCGCGGTTCTTGCGGCGGCCGGGGCCAGCGGGTCCTGGGACTGGGACATCGCCGGGGAACGCTTGTTCCTCGATGCCAGCTTCGCCGAACTCTACGGCCTGCCCACCGACCAGATCCGGGACGGTTTCCCCACCGCCACGTTCTTCCGCTCGATCCATCCCGAAGACCGCCCCCGCATCCGCATCGCGGTGGCGGGCATGCTGGCCGGGGCCTCGCTGTTTTCCAAGGAGTTCCGCGTCGTCACGCCGGCGGGCAAGGTCCTGTGGATGCACGGGCGCGGGCAATGCCATCTCGATGCCGATGACGAGCCGTTGCGCTTCACCGGCCTGCTGGTCGACGTTACCGAGCGCAAGCGTACCGAAGAACGCCTGCGCATCGCGCAGAGTGCGGGCGGGGTCGGCACTTTCGAATATAACGACGGCTTCGCGACCGTGTCCGTCTCCACCGAATTCTGCGTGTTGCTGGGCCTGCACCCGGCGGACCGGCTCCCGCTGCGAACGATCAATTCGGTCGTCAGCGAAGGTGAACTGGCGCTGATCCCCGAAGGCGTGCAGGGCGCCCTTCCGGACACGCTGGCGGGCGAGTTCCTCATCCGCAGGGGCGACGACGGCGAACTGCGCTGGATCGCCCGGCGCGGCGAAGTGCAGTATGAGGCGGACGGCACGGGTTACCGTTTGCTGGGCGTCATCTACGACGTAACCAACGCCAAGCGGCAGGAAGCCACGCTGCGCGAACTGGCGGAAACGCTGGAACAGCGCGTCGCCGCCGAAGTCGCGGAACGCCAGCATGCCGAAGAGGCCCTGCGCCAGGCGCAGAAGATGGAGGCCGTCGGTCAGCTTACCGGCGGCATCGCTCACGACTTCAACAACCTCCTGACGATCATCATCGGCAGCATCGACATGGCCTCTCGCCGGGTGGCGCCTTCGGCCGATCCGCGCGTGCGGCGCTCGCTGGAACAGGCGATGAAGGGGGCCGAGCGCGCCGCCGCACTGACCCACCGCCTGCTCGCCTTCTCGCGCCGCCAGCCTCTGGACCCGCGCGCAGTGAACGTTCGCGACTTGCTGGAAGGCATGTCGGACCTGCTCTCGCGCACGATCACCGAGGCCATCGCCATCGCCATCGATGCGAATTCCGGCGTGTGGATGATCGAGGCCGATCCTCACCAGCTTGAAAATGCCATCCTGAACCTGGCGGTCAACGCGCGCGACGCCATGCCCGAGGGCGGTTCGCTGCGGATCACCGCTCGCAACGCAGTCCATTCCGGCACGGGCGGGGACATGCCCGCCGGCGATTATGTGGCCATCGAAGTGGTCGACAACGGCGTTGGCATGGACGAGGCGACGCTGGCGAAAGTCTTCGATCCCTTCTTCACCACCAAGGACGTGGGCAAGGGCACGGGGCTGGGCCTGTCGATGGTCTATGGTTTCGCCAAGCAGTCGGGCGGCGGCATCGACATCGCCTCGGAGCCGGGCAGCGGCACGCGGGTGGTGCTTCACCTTCCGCGCGGCGATGCAAGCGCAGTAGAGGATCAGGCCTACCATCCCGCCGCCGAGGATTTTGGCCGCCCTTCCGAGACGATCCTGGTGGTCGAGGACGATGACGACGTGCGCCGCTACGCCGTGGGCGCGCTCTGCGATCTCGGCTACCGCGTGCTGGAGGCGGCCGACGGTTTTGCCGCGCTCGACCTGCTGCGCGGGCGCGATCGACCCGTGGACCTGCTGGTGACCGACGTGGTGATGCCGCGCATGTCGGGCAGCGAACTGGCCCAGTCCGCCCACGAGATCGTGCCCGGTCTCGGCGTCCTCTACACCTCGGGCTACCCTCACGACGCGATCATGCACGAAGGGCGGCTGGGCGAGGGCGTGGAACTGCTCTCCAAGCCGTTCACCATGCAGGCGCTGGCCGCGAAAGTGCGCGAACTGCTGGACCGCTGAGCGCCGTCAGCGCCGCAAGGTTCCGGCTGGCGACGCTCCTGCCCGCTTGGTCTTTCCCTCGGGAGCATCGATGCCCATCACGGGTTGATTTCGGCAACCTCATGGGAGAACTGCAATGACCAGCAAGACCCTCAGCGACCTTGCCGAGAAGATGAAGGACATAGATTTCACGATGCTCTCCACCCACGGCCCCGGCGGCACGATCGCCGCGCGGCCGATGAGCAACAACCGCGATGTGGAATATGACGGCGATTCTTGGTTCTTCACCACCGAGGATACCGCGATGGTATCCGAGATCGCCGACGATCCCCGCGTCGGCCTGAACTTCCAGGGCAAGGCCGGGATCCTGGGCATGCGGCCATTCTTCATTGCCGTGGAGGGCAAGGGCGAACTGATCCGCGACAAGGCCCAGTTCGCCGCGCACTGGACCAAGGATCTCGATCGCTGGTTCAAGGACGGCGTCGATACGCCCGGCCTCGTGCTGATCCGCGTGGGAGCAGAGCGCGCTCACTACTGGGACGGCGAGGACGAAGGCGAAGTGATCGTGGAGAGAGGGTCCTACGTTGGTGGGCCCTGACGCTTTCGGCTCCGCAGGTCCGGCTCGGCGCGTCCCTCCGGGGGCGTGTTGAGCGGGCATGCGCGTATTCCTCGATTTCGAAGCGTCTTCGCTGGCGAAGCGCAGCTATCCGATCGAGGTGGCCTGGGTGTTCGAAGACGGGCGCTGCGAAAGCCATCTGATCCAGCCGCACCCGGACTGGACGGACTGGGACGAGGAGGCCGAGGCCATCCACGGTATCTCCCGAAGCCAGCTTGCGCGCGAGGGGGAGCCGCATGACCGGGTGGCGCTCCGCATGGTGGAGGTGCTGACCGGCCACGACCTCTTCGCCAGTGCGCCGTCATGGGATGCCAAGTGGCTTAACGCGCTGCTGCGCAGCGTGGGTTTCCCCAAGCACCAGCTTCGGCTGGGCAAGACTTCCGAGATGATCGCGCGGGAACTGGGCACTCTGCTCGGAGAAGCGTTTTCACCGGAGGAATCCCGGGAGGCTGTGAAGGCAATTCTTGCAGATACGGACCCGGCGCGGACGGGCTCGCCCGCCCATCGTGCGCTGCCCGATGCGCAGGCCGATCGCTCGCGCTGGCTCGCAGCGCGCGGGGCTGCCGAGGCGCTCCGGCAGGCGAAGGGCCATCTGCCGCCCCGGACGGCGTAGCGCCGACGCCTACCCGGCCAAACCGCCATGATCCTGACGAGCCGCGGCCATGAGGCGATCCTTGAACCAGATCATGCCTGCATCGCTCGCCCGGGCCGCGTGATACTGGATCATCTCCCGCATCGGCGGCATGGCGATCGGTGCGGGTCGGATTTCGAGCGGTAACAAGGGTGCAAATAGCCGGGCGAGCCGCTCATGCATCAAAGCCAGCAAGTGCGTGCCGGGCAGCAGCCATGGCACCAGCGAGAACGATGGCGCCGTCACTTCGATGCGCCGCCGGTCATCGGCCGCCAGCAGGTGCCGCTCCGCGAACGAGGGGACGCCGGTGATCCTTACCGCCACATGGCCGCAGGAATGGAAGGCCTCTTCGGTCATCTCGCCGGAAAAGACGGGGTTCCCCGACCAGCCCACCACGACGTGGCGCTCCTCGAACAGCAGTTCGCTGGGGTGGTCGGCGCTGAGAAACTGTTCCGGCGTGAGCTGGAAGTCGAGTTTGCCGTCTTCCAGCAGCGCGCTCGTCTGGCGGGTGGGCAGCACGACGTTGATTGCCACGTTCGGGGCTTCTGTCTTGAGCTGGGGCAGCAGGGGACTGAGCAGGATCGTGGCGATGTAGTCGGAAGCGGCGATTTCGAAGCGGCGGTCGGAGGTGGCCGGATCGAAGGCCGTGGCCCCGGATATGAGCGCGCGAAGGCTGCGGACCGCTTCGGAGACTTGCGGCGCCAGCGCCAGGGCATGGGGCGTCGCCACCATCCGCCGGCCATGCGGCACCAGCAGTTCGTCGTTCAGCGCCAGTCGCAGCCGCGCAAGCGCCGCGCTCATGGCCGACTGTGTCAGGTTGAGGCGCTGCGCCGCCCGCGTGACGTTCTGCTCCTCCAGCAGCAGTTCCAGCGCGATCAGCAGGTTGAGATCGAACTTGTCGAGGCGCATCGAATATCGATCCTGTCCATGATAAGAGCATTGAACCAGAGGTTTCATCGATGATGAACCGATCCAAGTCCAGCCCTATGGAAGCGATTTGCCAAGCGAGGCCGTCTGGCTATCATGCGCTTCATGTTAAAGAGGAATCACGCGGGCCGCACGGGCCGATGAAGGCCGACGCTGGTCGCGACGGGCAGGAGCGCGGGCCTCTTTCGAGGCGCTCGATGGTGATCGCCGCATTCTCGACCATCGTCGAGTGGTACGATTTCACGCTTTACCTCTATCTCGCGACCGTGCTGTCGCGCGTGTTCTTCGGCGGCGGCGAAGGATCGCTTTCGGTCACGCTCGGCGGGTTCGCCGTGGCCTATCTCATGCGGCCACTGGGCGCGGCGGTTTTCGGCCATGTCGGAGATCGCTATGGACGCCGGCGCATGATGCTGCTGTCCATGGCACTGATGACGGCGGCCATGCTCGCCACCGCCGCGATGCCGACTTATGCCAGCATCGGCGCGGCTTCGGGCTGGTTGCTGCTCGGCCTGCGCTGCGTCATGGCCTTCTCGGTCGGCGGCGAATATACCGGCGTCGTCGCCTATCTGATGGAAGGCGCTCACCGCCGGCGGCGGGGTCTGGTGACGTCCTCGGCGGCGGCCGCCAGCGAACTCGGCGGCCTGCTGGCGGCGGGCGTGTCGGCGCTGGTCGTCAATGCGCTGGCTCCGGCCGCGCTCGACGCCTGGGGCTGGCGCATACCCTTCCTGTTCGGCGCCGGCCTAGCCGGAGCCGTGCTGCTGGCCCGGGCAACGCTGGAGGAATCTCCCGAGTTCGAGCGGCAGGTGGTCCACCGCACGGTGCCCGAACGACCGCTGCGCCTCGTCCTTACCCGCCACCGCGCTGCGATCGGGCGCGGGTTCGCCATCTCCGCGCTGGGATCGATCACATATTACGTCGGCATCACTTATGTCCCGGCATTCGTCACCGAATCCGGTGTGATGGCGGAGAGCGAGGCCTTGTGGCTGTCCACGGCGGCGGCCTTTCTCGTCATCCTGGTCACGCCGTTCATCGGCGCGCTGTCCGACCGGATTGGGCGCCGACCGGTGCTTCTCGGCGTGGGCGCGCTGGCAGTGCTGCTGCCCGCCGCGTCCTTCGCCGCAATGGGAGAAGGATCCTACGGCGCCGCGCTGATTGGCGCGCTGTTGCTGGCTGCGCTGGGCGGCGCAGTGAGCTCGGTGGGGGCGGTAGCGACGGCAGAGCAGTTCCCCGGCGAGGGGCGTCTTTCGGGGCTGGCCCTGGGTGCCACGGCCGCGACGGCGATCTTCGGCGGGCTGGCGCCATTCGTGGCGCAATTGCTGGTCAAGGCAACGGGCTGGCAGGCCGTGCCAGGCGTGATGATCGCGATCGTGGCCATCGGAGCCTTGCCGGTATTCCTCAGAATGCCGGAAACCAGACCGACCCGCTGAAGCGCGCGAGTGTAGCCGGATTTCACAAATGGTGAAATCCGGCTTTGCCATTTATCGATGGTCGTCGCGGAAAAATCCCGTCATCTACACCGTTGCATCGCAGCAAAGTGCCGAATCCCGGTTCGGGCACGATAACGCTCCTGGCAGCAACGAGGTATTTCGATCCATGACGGCTTTGACTGAAACGCGCTACGTCTATCGCTTCGGTGGCGGCGTCGACGATGGTGGCAAGGGCGACAAGAACCTCCTTGGCGGCAAGGGCGCGAACCTCGACGGCATGGCTGCGATCGGCCTGCCGGTTCCCCCGGGCTTCACCATCACCACCGAGATGTGCACGCGCTACTACACGGACGGCGGCGTCTATCCCGAAAGCGTGAAGGCCGAAGTGGCAGAGGGCATCGCCCATATCCAGCAGGTGACCGGCAAGACCTTCGGCAACATCGCCGATCCGCTGCTGGTCTCCGTGCGTTCGGGCGCGCGCATCTCGATGCCGGGCATGATGGACACCGTGCTCAACCTCGGTCTCAATGACCAGACGGTCGAGGGCCTCGCCCAGACCTCGGGCGACGAGCGCTTTGCCTGGGACAGCTATCGCCGCTTCATCCAGATGTATTCGGACGTCGTGCTCGAACTCGATCACGGTGCCTTCGAGGAAGCGCTGGACATCGCGAAGGAAGACCGCGGCTACGACCTCGACACCGAGATGACCGCTGCCGACTGGAAGATCCTGGTCGCCGAATACAAGGCCATCGTCGAGAAGCTCTGGGACAAGCCTTTCCCGCAGGACGTGCACGACCAGCTCTGGGGTGCGATCGGCGCCGTGTTCGGTTCCTGGCAGTCGGACCGCGCCAAGGTCTATCGCCGCCTGAACTCCATCCCCGGTGAATGGGGTACGGCCGTCAACGTGCAGGCCATGGTCTTCGGCAACATGGGCGAAACCTCGGCCACCGGCGTCGCCTTCACCCGTGACCCCGCCACCGGCGAGAACGCGTACTACGGCGAATATCTCATCAATGCCCAGGGCGAGGACGTCGTCGCCGGCATCCGCACGCCGCAGTACCTCACCAAGGACGCCCGCGAGCGTGCCGGTGCCCGGGCCGCCTCGATGGAAGAGGCCATGCCCGAGACCTATGGCGAACTCGCCGGTGTGTTCGAAGTGCTGGAAAAGCACTACCGCGACATGCAGGACATCGAGTTCACGGTGCAGCAGGGCAAGCTCTGGATGCTCCAGACCCGCTCGGGCAAGCGCACCGCCAAGGCCGCGCTGAAGATCGCGGTCGACATGGCGCGCGAAGGTCTCATCAGCGAGGAAGAGGCCGTTGCCCGCGTCGATCCCGCCGCGCTCGACCAGCTGCTTCACCCCACGCTCGATCCCGATGCGCCGCGCGACGTGCTCACCAAGGGCCTGCCTGCATCGCCGGGCGCAGCTTCGGGCGCGATCGTGCTCGATGCCGATACCGCCGAAAAGCTGGCCGAGCAGGGCAAGGCCGTGATCCTTGTCCGCGTGGAAACCAGCCCTGAGGACATCCACGGCATGCATGCCGCCCGCGGTATCCTGACCGCACGCGGCGGCATGACCAGCCACGCCGCCGTCGTGGCGCGCGGCATGGGCCGCCCCTGCGTCTCGGGCGCCGGCAGCCTGCAGATCGACAATGTCGCTCGCACCATGCGCATCGATGGGCGTGTCCTGAAGGAAGGCGACACCGTCACCATCGACGGCGCCACCGGCGAAGTCATGGCCGGCGAAGTGGCCACCGTGCAGCCGGAACTCGCCGGTGACTTCGGCACGCTGATGGAATGGGCCGACAAGGTTCGCCGTCTCAAGGTCCGCGCCAATGCGGAAACGCCGCTGGATTGCCGCACCGCGCGCGAATTCGGCGCCGAGGGCGTCGGGCTCTGCCGCACCGAACACATGTTCTTCGATGCCGCCCGCATCACTGCCGTGCGCGAGATGATCCTGGCCGAGGGCGAGGCCGAGCGCCGCGCCGCGCTGGCCAAGCTGCTGCCCGAACAGCGTGATGACTTCGCGGAGATCTTCACGGTCATGGCCGGTCTGCCGGTAACGATCCGCCTGCTCGATCCGCCGCTTCACGAATTCCTGCCCCATGCCGAGGCCGAATTCGAAGACGTGGCGCGTGCCGCCGGCGTCAGCGTAGACACGCTCAAGCGCCGCGCTGCGGAGCTGCACGAGGTCAACCCGATGCTCGGCCATCGCGGCTGCCGCCTCGGCGTGACTTACCCGGAGATCTACGAGATGCAGGCCCGCGCGATCTTCGAGGCGGCGCTCATCGTCAAGGAGAACACCGGCGAGGCGCCGATCCCCGAAGTGATGATCCCGCTGGTCGCCACCCGCAAGGAGCTGGAGCTGATGAAGGCCATTGTCGACCGCGTTGCGGCCGAAGTCTTAAGCGAGCGCGGCGCCACCGTGGACTACCTCGTGGGCACGATGATCGAGCTGCCGCGCGCTGCGCTCAAGGCGGGCGAGATCGCGGAGCTGGGCGAATTCTTCTCGTTCGGCACCAACGATCTCACCCAGACGACCATCGGCATCAGCCGTGACGATGCCAGCCGCTTCCTGACGCATTATGTCGACAAGGGCATCTTCGCCCGCGATCCTTTCGTCAGCCTCGACGTGGACGGTGTCGGCGAACTGATCGAACTGGCCGCGGAACGTGGCCGCAAGACGCGCCCCGATATCAAGCTGGGCATCTGCGGTGAGCATGGCGGCGATCCGGCCTCCATCGCTTTCTGCGAAAAGACCGGCCTCGATTACGTCTCGGCCTCGCCTTACCGCGTGCCGATCGCACGCCTGGCGGCGGCGCAGGCGGCACTTGCCAACAAGTAAGTCATAACCGCGTCGGGGAGGAGGAGCGACCTGACCGGGAATGCGGATCGCGCGCGATAGCGTGCGGTCCGCATTTGCTTTGGCCATTGCGAAACGTCGGCCTTCAGCGGCCGGCGGAGCGTTCCACCAGGAAGTCGATCAGCAGTCGCGCCGGGCCGGACAGGCTGGCGCCGTTGGCGGCGATCAGCATCTGGCGCTCGGCCCAGTTCTCGTCGAGTTCCACCAGTTTGAGACCCATGGGCACGATGAAGTTCTTGGCGGCTTCGCTGGGCAGGACGCCGATGCCGAAGCCGGCCTGGATCATGCGGCAGACCGCGTCATAGCTGTCTACGGCCGCGCGCAGGCGGAAGGACCAGCCCTGTTCGTCGGCAGCACGGGCGAGGAGGCGGGTATTGGCGGTATCGTAGCCCATTTGCACGAATTCGTGCTCGGCCAGATCGTGGAAGCGAACCGAATGGGTGCCGAACAGCAAGTGCGGCGGGGCGACCACGGTGAGCCGGTCGCATCGGTATTTCCAGGTATCGAGACCCACCGTTCCCGGCTCTTCCATGATGACGCCCACTTGCGCTTCGCCGGCGCGAAGGCGGCCGACGATCTCTGCGGAGTAGACCTCCTGGATGTTGAGGCGGATCTTGTCGTTGGCGTGGCCGAAAGCGGCGAGGTCGGCGGGCAGGAACTGGGTGATCGCCGAAGTGCAGGCGAGAATGTCGACGCTGCCTTTCAGACCGTTGGCGTAGTCGGAGAGGTCGGACACCGCCAGCCCGATGTCGCGCATGATGCGCTGGGCATGGGCCAGCAGGGCATTCCCCGCCGCCGTCGGCGTCACGCCGCGCCCGTTGCGGACCAGCAGTTGCACGCCGAGGTCCTGCTCCAGCTGCGTGAGCCGGCGGCTGATCGCGCCGATGGCGAGGTTCGCCTCGTCGGCCGCCCGCGACAGGCTCCCCAGCTCCGCAACGCGAATGAACAGCTGCAGGGTCGTCAGGTTGAGCATCGGATTTCGCGCGTTACGGCCATGAGCCGGTCTCTATAGTGCGCAACGACCCCCGCGGCTAGCGCGCCGCGGCGGCTCGCGCTTGCCAGGCATAGGGGCCGACCACCGTACCTACGAAGCCGCCTGCCGATTTGGTGCTGAGAAAGCGCACGTCGACGTTCTGCGCCAATGTGGCGCGCTGGCCATTTGTGGCATAGGTCATGTCCACGCTGGCGCCTTTGAAGTGGAGGAAGAGCGTGACCGGCCCGGTGCCTGCGAAGGGCTGCGAAGCGATCTCACGCTCGGGCGCATCGCCATCGCGCACGAGAAGGGCCACGCGGGTGGTGCCCTGTTTGCGGAGAAGGCCGAAGAACAGGTAGGCCTTGTCGGACTGGACGGCGGCCAGTCCCGCGCGGTCGCCATCGGCGGCTGGCGCGTAGCGCAAGTCCACCGATATGGCGGCGTCATGGTGCTGCTGCCGCCTGCCCACGAAGGCGGGGGCGGCGGAGAGGTCGCCCAGCGGGGTCGCGCCTTCCAGCACCAGCGAGCCGTTTTCCAGCTTGTAGAACGGCGCGCGGGGCGTGCGCAGGCCGATCCAGGCCATGCCCAGCCGGTCGCCGTGGAACGTGTCGCGGTAGCTGTAGTCTCCCGAGGCAGCCGGTGCGGCGGCCCCGGCGGGCAGGTCCGGCCGAGCCGCGACCAGCGGGATGGCCTTGTCGGCCGGCAGGATACGCGGCCAGCCATCCTGCCAGGTGACGGGGAGCAGGAATGTCTCGCGGCCGATGTTGTAGTTATCGCCTTCATAGGGCCGGGTCGCGAGGAACGTTGCCCACCACTTGCCGTCCTGCGTTTCGACGAGCTTGGCATGCCCGGCGGAAGTGACCGGGTTGGCCCGCGCGGGATCGAGCGACCTCTGGCTGAGAATGGGATTGCCGGACCAGGGCACGAACGGCCCGCGCACGCTGCGGGAGCGGAAGACGACTTCGCTGTGCTGCTCTCCGGTGCCGCCTTCCGCGGCGATGAGGTAGTATTGGCCATCGCGGCGGAGCAAGTGCGGCCCTTCGATCCAGACCGGTTTGCGTGCCAGGTCCACGCCTCCGTTGACGATCTGCGTCGCTGCGCCGACCATCTTGCCGGCGTGCCAGTCGAATTCCTGAACCCAGATCGCGCGGTGCCCTTCGTAGAGCGCAGTCCCGCTCGGCGCCCGGTTGTTGACGATGAAGGCGCGGTCTCCTTCCCAGTAGAGCGAGGGATCGATACCTTCGAACGACAGCCAGACCGGGGCCGACCAGGGGCCTTTGGCGTCCTTCGCGGTCATCACGAAATTGCCGCCGCAATCGACGCAAGTGCCCAGCAGGTAGAACGTGCCCGCATGCCAGGAGATGTCCGGGGCGAACATCCCGCGCGAGCTTCGCAGGCCCGCGAAGTCGAATTGATCCGGCCGGTCGATGGCGTTGCCGATCTGGCGCCAGTTCACGAGGTCGGACGAAGCGAAGACCGGCAGTCCGGGATAGTGCGCGAAGGAGGAATTGACGAGGTAGTAGGTGTCGCCCACGCGCGTCGCCGAAGGATCGGGATAGTAGCCGGGGAGGATCGGGTTACGATATTCTCCCGGGCCGGGCTCCACGGCGTCCTGGCTGCGGCCCTGGTAGGCAAAATTGTCGAAGCGGGCGCCGCGATCCGGTTCTGCCGCGCGTGCTGCCGGCATGGGGGACGCCAGAAAAGGCAAGGCGCCGGCGGCGAGCAGGAATGCAGCGCGAACGGATTTCAGCAATGGTTCTCTCCCTTTGCGGGAGAGCTTAGGTCACGCTTGTTGGTAACGCTACCATAAACCGGGCACGCCGTGATCGAGGCCGCGAGGCGGCCCGGTCGGCGTAAATCGCACCTTCCTGGTTGTGGCGCATATCCCACACAAAGACGAGACAGGTTGTTTAATTAACCAGCAATCTCTCAGCAATCTTGCGAGCCAGTCGCATTATCACTAGTGGCGCGATCGCGACTCATTATCGATATCGAAAGGCAGTTTATGTTTCGAACGACGGTCCGCGGCCGCCTTCTCGTTGGAGCAGCTACCGGCATGGTGGCCATTTCCCTCCTCCCCGTTGCCGCACAGGCTGCGGCGGCCGATTCCGACGACACCATCGTCGTCAAGGGTGACCGTTCCGCAACCGTGGCCTCCTCGGGCACGAAGAGCGATGTTCCGCTGGCGGAAACGCCGCAGTCGGTGTCGGTGATCGACGCGTCCACGATCGCCGAGCTGGGCATTCAGAACCTCAACCAGGCCTTGCGTTATGTGGCCGGCGTCACGCCGGAAACGCGTGGTTCCTCGGCCGAGGTCTACGATCAGTTCAAGCTGCGCGGCTTCGATGCGCCGGTCTATCTCGATGGCCTGAAGATGTTCTCCAGCGGCTCGGGCTATGCGACGCCGCAAGTGGACATGTCGCGCCTGGACCGCATCGAAGTGGTGAAGGGCCCGGCATCGGCGCTCTACGGCTCATCCAGCCCGGGCGGCTTCGTCAACGAGCAGAGCAAGCTGCCGATCGACCGCGATTTCTACGGCGCCGTGTCCGGCACCTACGGCAATTACAGCAATTACCGCATCGATGGCGACGTGGGCGGCAAGGTGGGCGAAACCGTCCTCTGGCGCCTCTACGGCAGCGCCAACGGGGCCGATGCCCAGCAGCGCTACGGCAAGCGCCGCCGCGAAACCGTTTCCGGAGCCGTGACGTTGGGCGCCGGCACCTCGACCACGTTCACGGTGCTCGGCGCCTACTCGCACGATCCGTTCAACGGCAACTACGGCGTGTTCCCGGCCAGCGGTACCCTGTTCGACAACGCCAACGGCAAGATCTCGACCAAGTTCTACGGCGGCGAGCCGGACGACTTCTTCAAGCGTGAGCAGGCCGCGGGTACCTTCATCTTCCGCCACGATTTCGGCAATGGCTGGGCCTTCCGCTCGTCTGGCCGCTACCAGTACGTGAAGACCCGTCTGGGTATCGTCTATACCTCGGGAACGCCGGTCGAAACGGACAGCACGGTCTACAACCGCGCGTCCTATGCGACGAACGAGCAGCTCAACAACTGGACTTACGACAACCAGCTTTCCGGAGAGTTCACCACGGGTTCGGTGCACCACTCGGTCCTGTTCGGTGTGGACCGCCAGGTTGCCCATTCAACCGAGCTTTACGCTTTTGGATCGGCGACCACGATCGACGCGTACAATCCGGTCTATGGAACGATCGCAACGCCCGCGAACCCTTACGTGGTTCCAGGCTATGACGCGGACTTCAATTACGATCCGAACAATTACTCCGAGCCTGGCTACACCGCCACCCGCCAGCGCCAGCAAGGCATCTACGCGCAGGACCGCATCTCGGTGGGTAATCTGGACGTGACGCTCGGCGGCCGGCAGGACTGGGCGCGTCTGGAGCAGAACGGCTCGGTGCAGACCAACCGCAAGTTCACCTGGCGTGCGGCGGCGCTCTACAAGACCGAACTCGGCCTGTCGCCTTACGTGACCTACTCCACCTCGTTCGAACCGCAGTCCTCGGTGCTGGAAAGCGGCGAACTGGCCAAGCCTTCGGTCGGCAAGCAGATCGAGGCGGGCGCCAAGTACCAGGTTCCCGGCACCGATATCCTGCTGACCGGCGCCTGGTTCCAGATCAACCAGACCAATGTGGTGGTTTCCGACCCGGTGACGTTCACCGCGTTCCAGTCGGGCGAGGTCCGCTCGCGCGGGGTCGAGGTGGAGGCCAGCGGGTCGCTGCCCTACGACTTCAACTTCCGGGTTGCCTTCAGCACCCAGAATGTGAAGGTCCTTGAGGACGTCAATACGGACAACGTCGGCAAGGGCCTGGCGACTGTCGGCAAGGGCGGCATCTCGGCCAACCTGGCCTGGGCGCCGAAGTCCGGTTCGCTGGAAGGCTTCTCGATCGGCGGCGGTGTTCGCCATGTCGACAAGGTCTATGCCGGCAGCCTCGATGGCACGACCACGATCTACACCCCGTCCTACACCGTGTTCGACGGCCTGCTCCGCTACAATCTGGGCAAGCTGAATCCGGATCTCGGCGGCGTGACCATCGGCCTGAACGCCACCAATATCTTCGACAAGAAGTACCTGACGAGCTGCTTCGCGGCTTACAGCTGGTGCTGGTACGGCAACCGTCGCACCGTGCAGGGGACCATCGGCTTCACTTGGTAAGCCGGCCCGACGCGGTCACGAAAGGCCCCGCAGCGTACCGGACGCTGCGGGGCTTTCCTTTATCGGATCGGCGCGCCGAGGGGTTTGCCGTGACGGAAGACCCGGCGTTCCGAGGGCGGGGCGGCCACGGCCGCCGCCGCACTCACGGCCGGAAGCGCCACGAAGCTGGCCTCTGCGCCCACTTGCAGGCCCCGGCCTTCGAGGCCGAGCGAGACGGCGGCCTCGGTCGTCGCCATGGCCAGCGCCACGGCAAGATCCTCGTCCCGGTAGAAGCCCGAGCGATAGCCGATCAGCATCGCCCGCTGGAGCATGTCGCCATTGCCATAGGGCCACCAGGCGTCGCGGATATTGTCGTTCCCGGCAAAGACCCGCACGCCATGTTCGCGCAGGCGCAGAATGGGCGGAAAGGCGCGATCTCCCGGCGCGTTGGTCATGATCGCCACCCCGGCGTCGGCCAGGGCACGGGCAATCGTGTCGAGCACCGGAAGTTCCACGTCGCCCAGGGCATAGGCATGGCTCACCGTCACCCGGCCGCAGAGGCCCAGCGCCCGGGTGCGCGCGGCAATGCGGTGCAATTGCTCAACGCCCGGCAGTCCGGCCTCGTGCAGATGGATGTCGATCTTGGCACCGCGCCGCTCGGCAAGGCCGAAGACGATGCCGAGATGAGCTTCGGAATCGCCGTCCATTCCTTCGGGATCGATCCCGCCCACCACTTCCGCGCCTTCGCGGATGGCGGCGTCGAGAATGTCGGCCGTGCCGGGGCAAGTGACGATGCCTGCCTGCGGGAAGGCCACCAGTTCGATGTCCATCTGGCCGCGCCATTTCTCACGGGCGGCCATGACCGCGTGAAGATGCGAGAGCCCGGTCGTGGCATCGACATCCACATGGCTGCGCATCGCCACGGTGCCCAGGCTGGCGGCCTGACCGATCAGCACGTCGGCGCGGACCGCGGCAGGGCGCACGTCGGCGAGCATGGCTTTCTCCACCGCGAGCCGTTCGCGCAGGCTGGCGGCGGGGCGATGGGGTTGCCACGGTTCGCCGAAGAAGCTCTTGTCGAGGTGGATATGGCCGTCGACGAAGCCCGGCAGCACCAGGTGTCCGCCCAGGTCCACGCGCCCGGCGTTATCGTCGGCGGCAAGGTCGGGACCGATTGCCACGAAGCGGCCGCCCGAAACCGCCAGGTCGGCCAGGCTGCCGTCCGGGAGCAGGGCGCCGGTGAAGAGCTGCTCTATCATTGCGTGGCTCCGGCCTTGTCGGCGATGTTCCAGGCCGCGACCTTGTTCTTCGTATCCGTCAGCATCCCGTCCAGCGCCTTGCGGTCATAGAGCTTGCCGTTCATGATGACGGCGCGGATCGCGCGGGTGGCGGCGATGTCCTTCAGCGGATTGCGGTCCAGCAGGACGAGATCGGCCGCCTTGCCCGGGGCGACGGCGCCATAGCGGCCTAGCAGGCCGAACCAGGCGGGACCGGCGCGGGTCGCGGCGGACAGGGCCTGCGCCGGGGTGAGGCCTTCCTTCACGAAGAGGCTCAGTTCGTCGTGCAGGCCGATGCCGGGATAGTTGAAGGAATTGAGGAAGCCCGCATCGGTGCCCGCGATCACGGTGACGCCCGCCTTTTCCAGCAGCGGCAGCACCGCCGCCATGCGCTGGAAGTGCGCATGGCGCGCCTCGATCGCGGCAGCACCTGCCTTTGCGGCGCGTTCGATGCGCCATTCGTAGGTCTTGCGCAGTTTCGGACCGATATAGGCGAGATAGGAATCGTGCGCGTGATCGTCGGCATCGAGCCAGGCGAGGATGCGGCTGCCGTTCAGCGTGGGTGTGACGAAGACGCCTTTCTGCGCGAAGTTGCGATAGGAGGCCATGGCCGTCGCCGTGTCGAACCCGCTGTCGAGCCGGCGATTGGCCTCGGCGCGGTCGATGCGGCCCGCGGCGAAATCGGCGGCGATCGCCGCCTCGTCCTTCACACCGGCCTTGTAGGCATAGTCGATGTGTTCGATCGAGCTGATCCCGGCATCTACCGCCTGGCCGACGGTCAGCGCCATCGGGATATGGCCGGAGCTTCGCAGCCCGCGCGCCTTGGCCTGCGAGACGGCATAGAGGAACAGTTGCGGGTCCAGCGTGCTGTCGGTGATCTTCACGAAGTCGACTTTGTCCCGGTCCTGGAGTCGGGCCAGCGCCGCATCGACATCGGCCTTGCTGCCGACTTCGATCGTGCCTTTCCAGACCGGCTTGATCCCCTCGATCTTGGCGCCGGACGTCAGCAGGCGGGGGCCGAACAGGGTGCCGCCGGCGATCTCGCCGCGCCAGGACAGGACCTGGTCAGGAAGGTCGCCCGAACAGTCGCGGATGGTGGTGATGCCGTGAGCGACATAGAGCGGCAGCAGCGCCTTGTTCTCCTCGACGAGGTCCGGGCCGCCGCCGAAATGAACGTGCATGTCCCAGAGGCCGGGGATCAGGAAGCGTCCCTTGCCCTCGACCACGCTCTGCGCATGCCAGGCCCGGGCGATCTCGCCGTCCTTGCCGACTGCCACGACATCCTTGCCGCGCAGCACGACCGCCTGCTCGCCGATGGCGCGCGCGTGTTCGACGTCTATGACCGTGACGTGGCGGATCATCATGTCAGCGCTGTCGGTGACCGGTGCGCCGGCGGCGAGGGCGGAGGTCGTGGAGGCGAGGAGGGCGACGATCAGCGGGGCGACGAACTTCATGGCGGAAGGCTCCTTTTCCGCAAATCTACGCCGCCGCGTTATCATTCACAAATTAGATATTGGCATGTACATCATTCGCTCTATGAATGAAAATATGCTCGATCCCCGTCTCCTGCGCAGTTTCGTCGCCATTGCCGATACCGGCCATTTCACCCGCGCGGCAGAGCGACTGGGCATGACGCAGTCGACGATAAGCCAGCAACTCGGACGATTGGAAGACATGGCGGGCCATGCCCTGATCGATCGCGCCGCGCGGCCGGTGCGTCCGACGCCGATGGGCGAACGCCTGCTGGGCCACGCCCGCCGCATCCTGCAGCTCGATGAGGAAGCACAGAGCCTGCTGCGCGATCCGGCGGGCACGGCGGCGATCTCCATCGGCATGCCGGAAGACCTGGCGACGCTTGCCATGGCGCAGGGTCTGGCGCGTTTCGCTGCCCGCAACAGCCGGATCAGGCTGGACGTGGTCACCGGGCTGAGCCGCGATCTGGCCGGGCGGTACCGGCAGGGGGAATTCGACATCGTCGTCGTCAAGGAAGACCAGCCCGCCGCGGATTGCCGCGCCAGCTTCCCGGAGCCGCTGGGCTGGTTTGCCGGTCCCGGCCACGCGGTGGAGGCGCGCGATCCTCTGCCCTTGGTGACGTTTCCCAACGGCGGCCTCTACCGCGACACGATGTTCCGCGAACTGGAGGCTATCGGCCGCCGCTGGTACGTCGCCTTTTCCGGCAGCAGCCTGCAGAGCGTGCTTGCGGCAGTCTCTGCGGGCATGGGGATTTCGCTGCTGCCGATTTCGGTGACGCAGGGGCAGGGGCTGCGCCGGGTCGACGGCCTGGGCGAGGCGACGCCCATGGTCGTCTCGCTCTATGCGCGCGAGGATCAGGAGCCGATCGGCGATCTGGTGGCGCTGACCTCGAAAGTGTTGGAGAACCGGTGACCCTCCGCCCCGGCAATGGGGCAGAGGGTGGCTGCGCCTTCGGGCAGGCTACCGGGGTCCTCGCGCCGGGCGGCCGAGGTGAAGCGCAAGTCGGGCCGCGCGCGATCGGAACGCTCTAGTCTTCGAGGATGAGCCCGTGATGCCGCGTCTCGCGCATCCGCACATAGACCACCAGCGAGATGGCGATCATGACCGAGACGTAGATGTAGAAGGCCTGCTCCATGCCTGCCTGCTTGAACCACAGGGCCACGAATTCGGCCGTGCCGCCGAACATGGTGTTGGCCAGGGCATAGGGCAGGGCAACGCCCAGCGCGCGGATATGGGCGGGGAACAGCTCGGCCTTCACCACGGCATTGATCGAGGTATAGCCGGTGACGATCACCAGCCCGGCCATCACCAGCAGCCCGGCGACCAGGGGATTGCGGGTTTCCGCAAGCGTGGCGAAGATCGGGTATGTGCAGAGCACGCCGAATACCCCGAAGCCGATCATCAGCGGCTTGCGGCCCACCCGGTCGGACAGGGCGCCGGCCAGCGGCTGGAGCAGCATGAACACGAAGAGCGTGACGCCGTTGATCTCGGAAGCGGTCTCGCGGCTGAGGCCGCTGGTGTTGACCAGGAACTTCTGCATGTAGATCGAATAGGCGTAGAACGCGATCGTGCCGCCCGCCGTCAGCAGCATGACCGTCAGGGTTTCTCGCGGGTGATGGCGGATCAGTTCGAGGAAGCCGGACTCCGGTGCCCCCTCGGCGCGGGCTTTCTCGAAGCTGTGCGTTTCGGCCATGCCCCGGCGCAGGCGGAACACCAGAACCGCCAGGGCGCCGCCGATCACGAAGGGAATGCGCCAGCCCCAGGCATCGAGCTGGGCCTCGGTCAGCAGCGCCTGGAGCACCAGCAGGACGCAGATCGCCACGAGCTGCCCGGCAATCAGGGTGACGTACTGGAAGCTGGAAAAGAACCCGCGCCGGTCGCGTCCGGCCATCTCGGAGAGGTAGGTGGCGCTGGCGCCATATTCGCCGCCGACGGAAAGGCCCTGCATCAGCCGCGCCAGCACCAGCAGCAGCGGCGCGCCGATGCCGATGGACTGGTAGGACGGCGTCACCGCGATCAGCAGCGACCCCGCGCACATGAGCGCCACCGACAGCGTGAGCCCGCTCTTGCGGCCCTTGCGGTCGGCATAGATGCCCATCAACCAGGCGCCGACCGGACGCATCAGGAACCCGACCGCGAAGATCGCCGCCGCGCTCAGAAGCTGGGCGGTCCGGTCCTCGTCCGGGAAGAAATGCGGCGCGAAGTAGAGCGTGAAGGCCGAATAGGCGTACCAATCGTACCACTCGACCAGATTGCCGGTGGAGCCCGCGACAATGGCCTTCAGCCGCTGGCGGCGGTCGGGGGCGACGGGTGGCGGGGTTGTCGACATCGGGATGCGCCCTCTTGCTGGTCGTCCTGCCGCGGCACCGGGCGGAACGAGCGGACGGTTATGGGAATTGGCTGGCAAGGTCCAGAAAGCAGGTCGAGGGCGCCGGGAGGAAACCCCGGCTCAGCCCCGGGCCTGCTCCAGCGCTTTCAGGGCTTCGGTCAGCTGCGCGAAAGTGTAGGGCTTGTTCAGCATGAAGGCCGGCGGATGGGGCAGATCCCAATTGCCGCCGCCACTGGCGATGGCGAAGGGCACCGCGCGGGCACCAAGCTCGGCGATGATGGGATCGGCGCGCTCGCCGGCCAGGTTCATGTCGATGACGGCCACGTCGAACTCCTCGTCGCGCCCCGCTTCCAGTGCCGAGGCGAGGGTGGCGTAAGGACCGACCACGCGGCAGCCCAGGTCGTCGAGCATTTCCTCCAGCAGCATCGCCACCAGAATTTCGTCTTCGGCCACCAGAACGCGCAGCCCTTCCACTTCGGGGTTCCCCTCGATCATTTGCGTCAATCCTCGATGCTTTCGCGTATCCGCTTCGCCAGTGCATCCATGGCGAAGGGCTTTGTTATCATGGCCATGCCCGGTTCCAGAAATCCGGCGGCAAGCGCGGCGTTCTCGGCATAGCCGGTCATGAACAGCACTTTCAGGCCGGGCCGCGCGGAGCGGCCGCCATCGGCAACCTGGCGGCCATTCAGGCCGGGCAGGCCGATGTCGGTGATGAGCAGGTCGATGCGCTGGTCGGATTGCAGTATTTCCAGGCCGGAGGGCCCGTCCGCCGCCTCGATGGCCTTGTAGCCGAGTTCGTCCAGCACTTCTATGATGAGGCCGCGCACCACGGCCTCGTCCTCGACCACCAGCACGACTTCGCCTTCGACCGCTGCGGGCAGGTGGCCCGCATGTCCGGCATGCTCGTCCGCTTCTTCGACGCCGCGATGGCGTGGCAGGAAGAGCTTGACGCTGGTGCCCATGCCTTCCTCGGAATAGATCCGGGCATAGCCTTCGGACTGCCGTGCAAAGCCGTAGATCATCGAGAGGCCGAGCCCGGTTCCCTGTCCCATCGGCTTGGTGGTGAAGAACGGTTCGAAGGCCCGGTCGCTCACTTCGCGCGTCATGCCCACGCCGGTATCGCTGATCGCGATGCAGACATATTGCCCGGGCCGCAGGTCGCGCTGCTGGACGACGGATTGGTCGTCGAAATGGGCGTTGCACGTCTCGATGGTCAGCTTGCCGCCGTCCGGCATGGCATCGCGGGCATTGATGACCAGGTTGAGAATCGCGCTTTCGAGCTGGTTGGGATCGCAGCGGGTCTGCCAGAGCCCTTCGGAAAGCCCGAACTCCAGCTTGATGTGCTCTCCCAGCGTCCGCCGCAGCATGTCCTCCATCGAGGCGATCAGCGGGTTCGCGCGGACCGGGCGCGGGTCCAGCGGCTGGCGGCGCGAGAACGCGAGAAGACGGTGCGTCAGCGAGGCGGCGCGCTCGGCGGAGGCCTTCGCGCCTTGCAGCCAGCGTTCGAGATCGCCGGTACGCCCTTGCGCCAGGCGGTTGTGCATCATGTCCAGGCTGCCGGTGATGCCCTGGAGCAGGTTGTTGAAATCATGGGCAATGCCCCCGGTCAACTGGCCGACCGCCTCCATCTTCTGGCTCTGGCGAAGCGCATCCTCCATGGCGCGCTGTTCGGTGACATCGCGGCCCACGGCGTGAATGCGGCCGCCGTCCGGCACGGCGGTCCAGGCAATCAGGCGGTAGTCGCCGCCGCGGGTGCGATGACGGTTTTCGAAAGCGAGCATCCCGGCGGAGGCGCGGTCCGGCGCGCCAGCTTTGCCCGCGCCCGGTCCTCCCTGGTCCTCCTCCCCTTCATCAGGGGCCGTATTGAACAGGCCCGAACTGCTCGCCAGCCGCGTCAGGGCCGAAGCGGTGACGGCGCGGTCGTCGGGATGGACGAAAGCGGCGATCCGGCGGCCCAGCATCTCGCCCTCATGCCAGCCCAGCAGCCTCTCGGCGGAAGGGTTGACCGCCGTGATCAGGCCGGCATGGTCGCAGACCAGCATGAGGTCGCGGCTGATCGACCAGAGCCGGTCGCGATCCTGCGCAAAGGCGGCCTCGGCCTGTTTCTGGGCCTCGATCTCGGTATTGGTGCCAATCCAGGCCGTGGTCTCGCCCTGGGCATCGACGAGCGGCAGCGCGCGGGAGAGGTGCCAGCGATAACCCTCCTGCGCGTCGAGCAGCCGGAACTCGGTCTCGAAAACTTCGCCGGTCTTTACCGAGTGGGCCCATTTCGTCCGGGCATCCTCCCGGTCGTCAGGGTGGAGCACCGCGTTCCAGCCATCGTTGCCCAGGCTTTCGCGGGTACGTCCGGTATAGGCGTAGACACGCTCGTTGAACCAGTCGATCTGGCCGTCCGCCCGCGCGGTCCAGACCTGGTTGGGCATGTTCTGCGCCAGCGTGCTGAACTGCGCCTCGCTCTTTTCGAGCGCGCGCTGGATGCGGCGGCGGTCGGTCACGTCCTGCACCACGCCGATCATGCGGGCAGGGCGGCCCTCGCTGTCGAATTCGAACTCGGCCTTGCGGGCGATCACCCGCTCTTCGTCGGTGTCGGCGCGGTGGACCCGGTACTCCACGTCGAGCTGGGTCGCTCCCTGCTGGCGCCGGATCCAGGTGGATACGAGGTACCGGTCTTCCGGGACGACCAGGCCCTCGATCAGCTCGGTCGGCGGCGATCCGCCCGGCTGGGTGCTGGGATCGATACCGAAGATGCGCCAGAATTCCTCGGTGCCGTCGATCTTGTTGGCCGCGATGTCGATGGCGAAGAGACCCACCCCGCCCGCGCGCTGCGCGCGGCGGAGCCGTTCTTCGCTCTCCTCCAGCGCCTGACGGGCACGGTGTTCGGGCGTCCGGTCGCGCATGAGCTTGACGAAGCCGATCGCCTCGTCGGCAGGGCCGCGCAGCGGGGTCATTTCGCTGAGGCCCCAGAACCGCTCTCCCGACTTGCGCAAGTGCCAGCGCGCATCATGGGCGCGGCCGGTCTCCAGCGCTTCCTTGCGCTTCGCCGCGGGACGGCCGAGTGCGCGGTCCTCAGGGGTGAAGAACGTGGCCATCGGCTGGCCCAGCATTTCCTGCTCGCTCCAGCCGAGCATGGCGGCAGCGCCCGCGTTCCACAGAGTGATGCGGCCATCGGGATCGGTGGCGACGATGCCGTAGTCTATCGCGCTGTCCAGGATCTGGCGGTTGAACACTTCCCGTTCGCGCAGCTGCCCCTCCGCGCCCACGCGCTGGACGTGCGCCCACGACCTTTCGGTCACTTCGCGGATGACGCCGAGTTCGTAGTCGCTCCAGTCGTGCGGCTTGCGGTCGTGGATCGCCATCAGCGCGATCAGGTGGCCCTGTTTCACCAGCGGCATGCAGACCGTGGCGGCAATGCCGATATTCTCGAATGTCTCCGCTTCCTCGGGCGCGAGTTCGCGGCGGTTGTCGGCGATGATGAGCGGCCGCCCGGCATTGAGGTCCTGCACCGCGCGCACGCCGAAATCGGCAAGGCTGTAGTGGCCGACGATGGATGGCGAACCGGCCGCGTGCCAGTCGCCGCGAATGGTGAAGCCGTCGCCGTCGCGGTCCATGTCGGCATAGGCGCAGTTGGACAGCCCCAGATGCTGGGCGGTCATGCGTGTCGTGGTCGCCAGGATCTGGTCGGCATCGCGGCTGTCGCGCACGGCCCGGCCCAGATCGTCGAGGAAGCGCAGGCGGGTCTCGCTCTGCTGCAAGGCCTGGCGTGCGGCATGGGCCTCGGTCGTTTCCACCACGACGGCGATCACGCCCGCCGGGACGCCGTCGTCGCCAGGGACGGGGGAATAGTCGAGGTTGAGCCAGACCTCCTCCGGGCGCCCGTGGCGGTGCAGGGTCAGCACATGGTCGCGATAGCTGAGCGTTCCGCCGGAGAGGCCCACTTTCATGACGTTGTCGTTGAAGTCCGCCACTTCCTCCCAGCCGTCACGCACGTTCGAACCGAGCAGGCGGCTGTCCCGCGCGCCGGCGAAGTGGGAATAGGCATCGTTGTAGATCATGACGCCGCTCTCGCCCCAGAGCAGCACCAGCGGCACGGGGGAAGGCAGCATGAAGCCCACGGTCTGCTTCAGGCTGGCTTGCCAGCCGGCGATCGGGCCAAGCGCCGTCGCGCTCCAGTCATGCGCGGCGATACGGCGTGCGAGACCTCCGCCGTGGGACAGGAACCCTTCGGCCTCGTACTCGCCGTGTTTCATCGACCCCACCTCCTGTGCGCCCACCCGCCCGTGCCCCACCCATAGGCGCGCGACCCCGAGTGCGCCCGGCCCCGCCAAGGCTTTAGCCTATCCGCAGTCGGGACACGGCGAAATGCAGAACTCCCGGAAATGTTGCCAGTTCCCGCAAGGGGCGCAAGAGGCGACGTTTTTCGCCTTTTTAGCGTCTTACTCCGAAGCCTGATCGCCGGTGCGGCGTTGCAGGAAAAGGATCGAGAGGTCGCGTTCCGGTCGCCAGTCCGTCTTCGTCATCTCGAAACGGGTCGCACCGATCTTGCGCACGCCTGCTCCGCAGAAGCTGACGAGATCCTCGGGGCGTTCCTTGTCGACCACCAGGCGAAAGCGGCCGATCGGTTTCTTCCAGTTCCCGGCCGTCACCAGGATGTAGTCCAGCCAGGCCTCCGAGTAGATGATTTTGGCCGCCTCCGCCCGGCGCAAGGTGGCGAGCAGCGCTGGCTCTATGCAATAGTTCCGCACGGCCTGCGGCTCGGGATCGCTGCCGAGCAAGGTGCCGACGGTACCGCCCACCGAGGGCTGGTAGCGATGCTCGACGACGACGGGCACGCCGGCGGGAAAGCGCTGCATCCAGTGGTAGGTCGTTTCCAGCGTCCAGGCGGGATAGCCGTCGGCATCGACAAGGCCAAGCCGCTCGGCTTCCGCGCGCGCGGAGGGGGCAAGGCGGTCCACTGCCTCCTGCGCGGGGCCAAGATGAGGCGCCAGCGGCACCGCATGGGCGCGCAGCCAGGCGGCGCGGTCGACCTTGCCGGCCATGGCCTTCTGTTCGATCTCCATGGTCACCGGCTTGCCGTCCACCTTTGTCCGAAAGCCCAGGAAGTTGTCGGGCGAGTCCACCGGGATCGCGATGTCCACCTCGAAGAAGGCGCGGCCGCCCACGGCTGGCAGGGGGAAAGCCACGCGGCTGACCACGTCCTGGCCGCTGGTATTGACGAACGTGTAGCGCACCTTGACGGCCGACCGCGAGATTTCCAGGTCCTCGGTGCGCATCTCGATGGCATCGCTTTTGGTCAGGACCAGCCCGCCGGCAGCAAGCTGCGCAGAGGAATCGTTGGCCAGCGCCTCGCTCGGAAGGACCGAAAGCAGCGCCGCGACGGCGGCATAGGACGTTCTCCACATGAACCGGTCCTAGCCCGCCCAGTGCCCTGGTTTCAATCGCTTGCGATGCCGCTGCCATGCCAGGACCGTTCCGTGGGCGCGGCGGGCAGAGTTAACGCTTCATTCGCCAAGCCACGCTACACGCCGTTGCAGCGACCTTGTCGGGACGCGACTTTGCGGAGCTTGTTTCTTGGCGCGTTGGTCTGACCGGATAGTGGTGTTCGCCGCGGTGCTGCTGCTGGGCCTTGCGCTCGTCTGGACCTGCCTGCAACGCGGGCCGTGGTACGACGAGTTCTACACCCAGTTCGTGACCCGTCCCGGCCTGTCCTGGTTCACCGCGCTGCGCGAGAGCTGGATGGCCGACAATCATCCGCCGCTTTACTACATCCTGGCCCGGGCGACATCGTGGCTGGGGTCGATTGCGCAGCACCGCCTGCTCAACGTCGCGCTCGGCGCGCTGGCTCTGGCAGGGGCAGCCGTCATCGTGCGCGATGTTCCCCGGCTCGCACCGGCCGCCACGGTTACGACGCTGGCGCTCGCCGCCAATCCTTGGGCGTTGATCGCGGGCAGCGAGCTGCGCTCCTACTTCCTCTCGCTTTGCGCGGGGACCGTGTTCGCCCTGGGCCTCTGCGCGATCCGGTTGACCGGCGCGGCGGGCGGAAAGGCGCGCCAGACGGCATTCTGGGCCGCCGCGCTGCTGGCGTTCAACACCCATATCATCACCTCGCTGGCCTGCGCCGCGATCGCCCTGCCGTTCCTTTTCGCGGCCGCGCTGCGGCGCAACGGGGCTGAAGTGCGCGCGGTCGGCGCGCCGGTCGTGGCGGGAGGGCTGGTCTTTGCAGCCGTGACAGCGCTCCAGTTGCCGGTCTGGCTAGCCAATACGGCGGTGTTCTGGATCGAGCCGGGGTTCGATTCCGCCCGCTGGTCGGTCGAATGGGCGTTGCTGCGGACACTGGAAGCGAACCCGTTGGTGCTGGTCGGCGCGCTTGCCGGGGCCGGATTGCTCGCCCGGGACGTGCTGGTCCTGAAGAGACCGCGCGGCGAGGCGGGCGCGCTGGCGCTTCTTGCGGCAGGGGTGGTTCTGGCCGCTGGCGGGCTGGTGGTCCTCCACCTCCTGCGGCCGATTTTGGTCGAGAAATATCTCATGGCGCTGGTTGCCGCCCTCTGCGTGGGCATGGGGCTGGCGGGCGGGAGGTTGCTGGAAGGGCTTGCGTCGCACTGGCGTTCGCTGGCGCTCGTCTCGGGACTGGCGGCGACGGTCTGGGCCCTGTTCCAGAACGTGCCGCTGGCGGTGGAGCGGATCAGCTGGCTGAATACCGGGCGGGCGATTGCGCGCGAGGTCGCGCTCTGCCCCGGCACCGTCGTGCATACCGACCCGTTCTGGAATGCCGAAGTCATGGCGATGAAGCCGCGCGACAATGCGCAAGTCGTGCCGTTCGCCTATCGCTATATAGCGCAGTCCTTCGGTTTCGCGCTGGCGCCCGCTGGATCGCGAACGATGGGGCAGGAATGCCCGACCGTGTTCTGGGGCGAGCATGACAGCAAGCGTCAGTTCGATGCGGGCGCGGTGGCGGCGCATTTGCGCCAGTCCGGCTTCGCGGTGGAAGGCATGGACTTCCGGCGGCTTGGCGATGGCTGGATCGCCGTGATCCCGCCGCGTAACCCGCGGTGACCGCATGACGGGTTCCCCTGCCGGCCAGGCGTCCCGCAAGCTCTGGAGCATCCAGGCGCTGCGCGGGTTGGCGGCCCTTGCGGTCGTGGCCTACCATGCCGCGCGCCATCTCGGTAAGGCCGTGGACGCGTCCGCGATCACGCGCCTGACCCAGCCGGGCCATGCCGGGGTGGACCTGTTCTTCGTGCTCTCCGGCTTCATCATCCTCCACGTTCACCGGGCGGACATCGGGCGTCCGCAGGCCCTGCGACGCTATGTCTGGCAGCGCTTTGCCCGGCTCATGCCGATCTATTGGGTGGCACTGGCGGCGACCATCGCGCTCATGCTTCCCCGCCATGCGGACGAAGTGACCGCGGCAGGCGTGGCGCTTTCGGCCAGCCTCCTGCCGACGGTTCAAGACCCCTTGCTGGGCGTCGCCTGGACGCTTCAGCACGAGATGCTGTTCTACGGCGCCTTCGCGTTGCTGATCCTCAATCGGCGGCTCGGCCTGTGCTTTCTGGCGCTCTGGCTGGGCTGGGGGATAAGTCAGTTCTGCGGGCTCGTTCCGAGCGGACTGGACGTTCCGCGCCTGACCAGCGTGTTCAATCTGCAGTTCCTGTTCGGCATGATGGCCGCTGCTGCTGTCGCCTCCGGCCGCCTCAACCATGGCCGCCGCCTCGCGGCGTTTTCGGCCCTGCTCCTGGTGGTGGTCGGGATGCTGGAAGCAACCGGGCGGATGGACGGCTATGGCAGTGTGGCCCGCCTAGCCTACGGCGCTCCCTCGGCCCTGCTGATTGCGGGTCTGGCGGGCTGGGAAGGGCAGGCGGCCAAGCCTGTAAGCGTTCCGGGGGTGCTCACGGCGCTGGGCGACGCCTCCTACAGCCTTTACCTCTTCCACCTTCTGGGGATCGGGGTGGCCTGGCAGCTATGGCTTCGCGCCGGACTGGATCCCGCCGAGAATCTCGCGGCCTGCTACCTGTTCCTGCTGGCCGGAGCCACGGGGTGCGGTCTTGCGTGCCATTACGGCATAGAGAGGCCCTTGCTGCAATATCTGCGGTCGCGGCGATCAGCCGGGCTTGCGCGTGGCCAGCCGCGCGATACGCTTGATCCGGCGGTATCCGCTCCGCCGCCCACGCGCTGAAGGCTCGGCTTCCGACCGAACCCTTTGCAGCAGCGCACGCAGTTCTGCAGGCGTGGGATCCCGTTCCTCGCCGATGCGGGCGACCAGCGCGGGATAGTGCCACTTCGCCTGACCGACGGGCCGCGCCTCCACGCTTTCGGCACGGGTAGCTCCGCTCGTGGCCCAGAACAGCAGACCCGCCACGGCGACACATCCGAAGGTCAGTGTGGTGGCCCAGAGGCTCCCTCTGCCCACGCCCAGTACCAGCACGGCGACCAGTAGCGCCGACAGGCCCAGTCCGGCCGCCATCGGGTGATGCATGCGCAGCGCGGCCTTGACGCAGAGCACTGTTGCCGCCGTCACAAGCAGGGCGCTGACGGTGATTTCCAGGATCGCTTGCCCAAGAATGGTCAGGATCGTCATGAAAGGCTCCTCTCCCAAGAATGCCAGTTACAACTATATCGTATCGCGACGGAAAAGCCAAGTCGCCGACCCGGACGATCAGAAGGCCACATCGATGCGGATCGTGTCGCTATAGGCTCCGGCAGGCGGCGTGACCTGGCCAGGCAGGAGGGCCGCGCGGTAGGTATAGCCTTGCGAGGTCAGCGAATCGTAAGTCCCGGCATTGCTGTCTGCCGAGGCGCTGCTGCGGCGAGCGGAGCCGGTCGCGCCCCAGCGGTCGGTGGAACTGGCGGTCTTGTAGATTTCGTACTGGAGGTAGTTGGCGGTGGTGCCCGCACGCATGCGGCGTAGGCCGCTGGCCGCATTGCTGCCGTCGTCCAGGCCGACCGTGTAGGCGGTGCCGGCACTGCAGCGGATCAGGATCGTCCGCGTGATGGGATTGAAGCTGCCCACCAGCGGCGCCGAGCCGAAAGCGGCAGTGGGCGCGGTGATGATGCAGTCGTTCTGCACGACCAGGGTGATGGAAATCCGCACGGCCGTGCCCGTCCCCCAATTCGTGGGCGTGCCGAGTAGCGGCCGCACGAAACCGGGGCTGGAATCGTAGGCCAGACAGACCGCCACCCCCAGAGTGCAGACCGAATAGAACCAGCGCACATCGAGGAACCCCGTGTAGGTTCCGGCCCTTAGCGCGGATGTCGCGGTAGTGCGGAAGTAGATCGGGATCGAATTGTTGGTCCCGCTGAAGAGGCTGAGCAGCGTTGTCGAAGACAGGTTCTGCAAGGTGCCGATGGTCAGCGGCGTGCCGTTCTGCGCCAATGAGGCGACGAAGGGGATCGTCTGGCCGCTCGGCCCGGTCAACAGGAATGTCGAGGCGTCGACGCGCAAGGCGACGTAGTGGGTCGCCAGCAGGGCCAGCGCGACATCGCATTGCAGTCCGGACGAACCGCTCCCCTGCTGGGCAGTGCTGGCCACGCTGTAGGAACTGACGCTGCCGAGGTTGGTGCTGGCGGCGGATACGGTGCAGGCGGCGGCGCGCTGCGGTGAGAGAGCGAGCGCGAGGAACAGCGCGAGCGCGGGAAGGAACCGGCTCGCAGGTCGGCGGCCAAGAGGGGCAGGGAGCTGGCGTGCTATCAGGGCCGACATGTCAGGGTTCCCAGGTCGAGGATGTCATCGCGGGGCGGACCGGCGCTGAACTGGACGCGGCAGCTCGCGTCTTCGGGAAGGGCAACTTCCAGCGCGTTTTCCGGGGCGACGTTCTCGAGATAGAGCATGCCGTCCCACCCGACGTAGGTTCTGGCCCCATGGTTCAGCGTGACCGGCGTTCCTGCGGGAAGTGGCTGCCCCGCTGCATCGACGATCACCGCGCGCGCGGCGGCGACGCGCGCCACCGGGAAGCGCACCACGTAGCCGCTGCCCGCCGCCACCGCCACGCGCTGGCTCACCCGGTCGGCCTGGACACTGGGGGGCAGGGCGAGCGTGTCGATGTCGTAATGCGCCGGATACCAGGCGCTTGCGGCGGGAACGAGGAGTTGCCCGTTGCGGTCGGTCTCGCCGATGACCTGGTTTTCGTAGCGGACGGGGATGCCGGCCTCGCCATTGGTGGAAACGAGGGCGAAAGCGTCGGTCACGCGGTTCGCGGCGAACAGGCCGCCGTCCATGAAGACGAGCGCGCCACTGGCACCGAACCACCCGGTCATGCCCCCCGCGCCGCCGTGCGGCTGTCCATAAGCGCCCGCGCGAAGCTGGATGGGCTGCGTGCGCCAGGCCACATCGCCGCGCAGATAAGGGCTGTCGCCTGAGTCGCGGTAGGCGCTGGCGTTCCAGCCGAACCCACCGTCCGTGGGCACCGGCCGCGTGTAGTCCGCCCGCAGCCCGGTCCTGCCGCGATCGTCCCGCGTCAGGCCGCCGCTGACGGAGCCGGTGCCGAGCGGCACTGTCAGGGTCAATGCGCCCGACCAGCTCCGCCGCTCGCCGTCTCCGCCCGAGAATTCTCGCGAGAGCGTGGCGTAGATGCGGCTCTGGCCCCAGAGCGGAAGTGTCCAGGAGAGGTTGGCGAAGCGGGCATTGCGGGCATTCTCCTGCCGCAAGTCGAAGATGCCAACGCCCAGGGTGCCGGTGCTGCCCAGGGCGAGGCTGGCCGTGGCCGCCGTCTGGCGTTCCCAGCCTTCGTCCTCGCGTTCCAGGCGGCCCAGATCGGTGTAGCCGCGGTCATGCCGGGTATGGCGCAGCCCGAGTGAGAACGTCCGCGCCTGATATTCATAGCCGACTGCCAGTTCCCCGCCCGCGCGTGCGCCGAAGCTGCGGCTGTAGGAGGCGCTGACGATGCCGAGATTGCCGATCCGCGCCACGCCCCCGGCACCGAGCACATGCATGTCCCGCGTCGTCTCGGCGCGCATTTCCAGCGTCAGTCCGCTTGTCAGGCCGTGGCGGGCATAGGCGCTGCCGGCCACTGCGCCATAGTCGAAGCTGCGCAGGCCGTAATTGCGCCGAAAGGCTCCGGCGGCGATGGAATAGTCGGTGAAGCCGGCGCGCAGCAGGGTACTGCTGACGTAGAACGGAACGGAGGTCACCACGCTGCGGCCATGGACGTCGGTGACGATCAGGTTGGCCAGCCCGCTGCCGGAGATCGGCGGCAGGGTGTCGAGCGCGAAAGGTCCGGGATTGACGCGGCTGCCGGCGATCCGCTGGCCGTTGACCACCAGGTCCACGGTCGAGGGCAACGCGGCATTGCCCGCGAACTCGGGCAGCGGATAGGTGATGACGTCGGGCCGGACCGAGAAATCGCGGGACACTTGCGCGCCGCCGAGCCGAACCGCGGGCGCCCAGGACAGCGATCGGGTGATGACGTCGCCCGCTTCCACGGTGGTCATGCTGCGCTCGTCCGACCAGCGCCAATATGTGTCGTAGCGCATGTAGGGGCTTTGCGCGGCTGGCCCGCCGCCGACGCGCAGGGCGCCCGTGGTGGAGAAGATGCCGGCGGGTCCGAATATCCGCGCCTCGTGCCACAGCGAGGCCTGGAAACCGATGCCGCCGCCGCCGGTGGCATAAGCGTCGTAGTTGAGCAGGGCGCCCATGTCGCGCATGGCCGGGCGAAAGCCGCCTTGCTCCGTGCCGATCCGCTGGGCCGGCAGGTATTTCGGCAGGACGGTGAGATGAAGCTGCTGGCGCCCCGCGTCATAGTCCGCAACAACGCCGTCGAGACTGTCGAGGTAGAGCCGTTCCTCGGTAACGGACAGCACCATTCCGGCCCGGCGCAGGTCTTCCGCCCGCACCAGGAAACGCGGCCCTGCCTTGATGAGCGAGGCCACCACGCCGCTGTCCATGCCGTTGACCAGCAGTTCCAGCTCCAGCCTTTGCTCGGCGTCGAAGTCGACCCGTTCGGGCGGCGGGGGAAGCTCGGTGAAGACGTCAAGACCGGGCGCCGCGCTGGCGATCGCCGGGGCGGGGGCAGCCAGACACTCCGGTGCCAGGGCGAGGCCCGCCAGCGCCGTGATCGCGGGAATGCCGCCGGTCCGCGACATCCAGGCCGGGCGCGATCGATCCGGTAAGGCTCCCGGCATTCCGGCTCATTCCGGCCCTGTCGTCATGTGCCGGTCATTCCGGCAGCCGTTCGATGCGGGCCATCGCCTTGCCGTTGAGAGTCGCCTCCAGGTCTCCGGCGGCGTCGACGCCTTCGGGTAGCGGCCAGCGCATCGTCGCGCCGGGCAGGACGTAGCCGAACAGCCCCTCGTTGAGGCTCGAGCGCTTGCCGTTGCCCGAAAAGGCCACGCCGCTCAGGCGGGCATGGCCGCCGCCGCTGTTGCGGATCTCCAGGAACCGGCCGCCCGCCTCGGATACCGGGCGCCAGGCCAGTCGTGGCGGCGGAGCCGGCGCCTTCTTGCGGGCATCCTCGGGCCTGGCATAGGAAAACAGCGGCAACGAATAGCGCATGCGGAATGTGACCGTCGCGCCCGGCGTGGTCTGCGCATCGGCCGTGGGGATCTGGTCCACCACGACGCGGTAAGGCTTTTCGGGCACGCCCGGCGGCGGGACGAGGCGGGTGAGGCGCACCAGTTGCCGCTCGCCCGGCGCTATGGTGAGGATCGGCGGAGTGCCCAGGATATCGTTCTGGGCGGCATAGACGTTCTCGCCGTTCTGCTGGGCCCAGGCATAGACGCGGACTTGCAGCGTAATGGGCGCCTTCCCCGGATTTTCGAGCCAGAGTGCGGCCGCAGGCTGGTCGCCCTCGATCACCGGGCTGACCGGCCAGAGCAGCAGCGAGCCGGCCGACTGGGCCAGCGCCGGTCCGGCAGCCGGCACCAGGGCGCTGGAGGCAATCGCGGCACCGAGGGCGAGTTTAAACGACAGAACGGCGGCCTTCATCGGTGGCTCCTCGGAGGTGGCGGGGCGAAAAGGGGGCGCTGGTCACCATGTCAACGTGACGATCAGGGTGTCGGTATAGGTTCCGGGCGGCATGGTTCCGGAGGGTGTCAGCGCGGCAAAGATCGGAAGGCGCACGTCCTCGCTGTTGGTCGAGCCGATGCTGTTGCCGTAGGCCGTGCCGGCCACGATCGGCAGGGTGCAGGCCGCATCGCGGCAGAGCGCATAGGGGATGCGCGCGGTGGTCGTGCCGGTGCGTTGAAGGTTGCGCTGGCCCGAGGCGGCATGGGTGCCGCCGTCGATGGTCATGATGAGGTTTACGCCCGGCGTGCAGCGCAGCCGGATGGCCTGGCCGGTGGTGGTGGTGGCCGTCCTTTGCTGGGTAGAAAAGGTGGAGACCGTGCCGAAGTCCAGCGTGCCGACCCGTCCCGCATTGCCGCTGGAGCCAAGCCCGTCGACCAGGCAACCGGGCGTGACCGTGGCGGTGACGTCGAATGTCGCCGTCGTGGCCGCCCTTGCGCCGGCGGCGCCAAACGTGGCCCCGGCCGCGAGGATGCCGGCAGCAAGAGCGACGCTGGAGGCGGGAAAGGCAGGCGCAGAACGCCTTCCCGCCGCGGCAGGGCGGTCGGAGGGCATGACGATTTCGGGACGCTTCCCTAGAGTTCCAGGACGACCGTGACGATGTCCGCATAAGAGCCCGGCGTCAGGCCTGGCTCCCCGAAGGCGCGGCCGTAGACATTCACGGTCTGCACGGAGCCGTCGCTGGGCAGGACGATGTCTCCGCCCACGGGTATCACGGCATTGCGCGCCGCGTCGCTATAGAGGTTGTAGGTAACGAACTGGCCGGGCGCGGCCTGGTTGACCATGGCGTGAACGCCCACCCCGGCGCCCGATCCGTCGTTCTGTCCGGCGTTGAAGGAGAGCGTGGGGGTCACGCCGTTGCTACACTGGACAGTGAAGCCGGCGGCGCCGCTCAGCACTTGGGCGTCTACTTGCGTGAACAGGGTATTCTGCGATCCGAAGGCGAGCGTTCCGAAATTCACATTGGCCGAACCGTCGTCGTAATTCTGGCCGTTGATGATGCACCCTGCGGTCAGCGTGATCGTGGCGTTGATCGTCCCGTTGATGTCGGCATGTGCCGGCACGGCGGCCAGCATGCCCAGCGAAAGACCGCTTGCAGCAATGACAGTCCTCAACACGATGGCACCTCTCTTTCCTCTCTCGCTCCCGGTGGGAAGCAATGCGTTGGCAAAAGCCCGGCCGCGATCCCGCTTCAACCTGACCAGAGCCGCTGGCCGGGTGTCCTGCTCCAGCAATCGAATGAAATGGCTGGATGCGGCGGCGCAGTGCGTGAAATCGTAATCAACCCACAATGGGTGAAGTTCCGACCATTTTGGAATGAAAAGCCGCCGCATCGGTTATTTCTTGGGGAGGGGTACTTAATTCGGCTCATCGATAACTGCCGAAGAATCCGGAAAGACTGCGGTTTTTCGCAATGCTAATTGTAAATTAACCAAACGCGAATTTACCGCCGGATCGAACAGTGTTCGCCGCTCGATGATCCTCATGAGCAAATTTTTTGCCATAGATTTAGAGCATTAGCGGATACACAACCGTGAATCGGGCCATGGTCATGCGTTTCGCCATGTCTCCATGGCGGTATCGTAGGCCTGGCGGGCCTTCGCGGCACGCGCATCCAGCGCGTCCTGTCGCCGGGCGTGGGAACGGCGCAATTCCGTGATCTCCGCCGCGATCCGGACGCGTTCCGTTTCCAGATCCTGCATCGCCGCCTCGAACGCCCGCTCCTGCCGATCTCTTTCGTCCTCGGCGGCATCAAGCTGGGCGCGACTGGGCTTCGGCGGCGGAGCCTTGCGCTGTTTCGGAGCAGGTTTGCCGGAAGAACCGAGGGCCTCCACGGCCTTTCGCGGAGACTTGCGAGGCTGCGCCCTGGCGGCTTCGGCAAGATGCTGATCCGTGCTGCCGCGCGGCACGCGGACGACTTTTCCCGGATCTGCCAGGGCCGCCCTGGCCAGTTCCGGGTCCGTCACTTTCTCCGCCTGTCCCCGCGCAAAGAGGTCGGCTTCCGCGCCCCACGCCGCCAGCGCCGCCTTCTGGCTCGGCGCGGCCACATAGGCATCGTGGAAACCGATAGGGGTGCGGAATACCTTGAGCTTGGCGGCCATCACGACATCTCCGACGAGATCAGCGCATTTTTTGCGGCATGGTTCCCGCGGCGTCGTTCAGCAGCTTTGTTGCAAATCATGAAAATTCGCCCGGTTTCCGCGCGGGGCCGCATCATCGTCCTATAACGATTGCAGCCGCGTCCGGTCCGGGAGATCATCTCCCGGCTCGTGCTGCGCGGTGCCTTTCTCTCGTCTCCCCCCAACAGAGAACCGCCATGACCGCCATCCGTGCCTTTCTGAAACGCCAGCATCTCTCGACCAAAGTCACCCTCATGACCGTGGGTGCGCTCATCCTGCTATCCGCCGTGTTCTTCATCGGCACCCGCGTCCTCCTCGTCGACGACGCGCGGACCCAGGGAGAGGAGCGACTGGACACGAACATGCGCGTGGCCTGGTCGGTGATCGAATGGAGCGGTCTCAACTATTCTCTGCGCGGCGACACGCTCTATGCCGGCGAGACGCCGCTCAACGCGAACAATGCGGCGGTAGACCGAATGAAGGAACTCGTTGGCGGCACCGCCACGATCTTCATGGGCGACCAGCGGGTGGCGACCAATGTCCAGAACCCGGACGGAACACGGGCCCTGGGCACGCGGCTCGCGGCCGGACCGGTGAAGGACGCCGTACTCGGCCGGGGTGAACCCTATCGCGGCGAGACCGAGATCCTGGGAACCCGCTATTTCGCGGCCTACGATCCCATCAAGGATGCCAACGGCAAAGTGATCGGTATCCTTTTCGTCGGCGTCTCGGCCGAGGACTTCTACCGCAATGTCGACAGTCTCGGTTGGCACATCCTGCTACTGGCCGTCGTCGTCACGGCCATTGCGGCGGCGCTCTGCATGCGCGGCGCCCGGAAGCTGTTCGCACCGCTGGAAACCGCGAGTGCCACGATGATGCGCCTTGCCAAGGGCGACAACGGGACCGAGATCGTCGATACTGAGCGACCCGACGAAATCGGCGGGATCGCGCGCGCCTTGCTGGTGTTCCGCGAGGCAGCGGTGGCCAAGGAAGCCGCGGACCGCGAGCAGCGGCAGGTGGTGGAGCGTCTGGCCGAAAGCCTGGCACACTTGTCTTCCGGCGACCTCACGGCGCAGATCGATCAGGTCTTCCCGGAAACTTACGAGGCGCTGCGGACGAATTACAATTCGGCGCTTTCGGGGCTGCGCGGCATGATCGGCGCCACCGGGGACAGCACTTCGGCTATCCGCGGCAGCTCTTTCGAGATCGCCCAGGCCTCCGAAGACCTGGCCCGCCGCACCGAAGCGAGCGCGGCCAGCCTCGAACAGAGTTCGGCGGCGCTGCTGGAGATCGACAATGGCCTGCGATCGGGCGCCACGGCCGCAACCGAAACGGTGACCCGCGCCGACGAGGCGATTGCCACGGTCAGCGGTGGGCGCGCGGTGGCGGCCGAGGCAGTAGGCGCCATGCGCCGCGTTTCCGACAGCGCCACCAATATCGACGGTGTGATCGAGGGGCTGGACAAGATCGCGTTCCAGACCCGCGTGCTAGCCATGAATGCGGCCGTCGAGGCCGGGCGCGCCGGCGAGGCAGGACGTGGCTTCGCGGTCGTGGCCGATCTCGTCTCGGCATTGGCCAAGCGATCGGAAGAGGAAGCCCGCAGCGCCCGCGCACAGCTGACCGTCACGCAGTCCGAAATCGTCGCGGCCCTGGGCGCTGTGGAGCGGGTGGACGGGGCTTTCGAAGGAATCGCCGGAGACGTGGCGCAAGTCCATGTCCTGCTGGGCGGCATGGCGCGCAGCAATCGCGCCTCCGCCACGTCGGTCAGCGAGATCACCGCGGCCATCGGCGCGATGAACATTGCGACGCAGCAGAATGCCGCCATGGTAGAGCAGGCTTCCGCTGCCGCGCGGGGACTGACCGAGGAAGTGAACCGCCTTGCAGCGCAGGCATCGGCGTTCAGGGTCGCCTGAGCCGAGGGCGAATCAGGCCCTGGTCCTCAACGACGAACCGCTGAGCAAAGACCTTCTAGGCCGTGACGAGGACAGTCATTTCGGTGCGGGAACGGCGGATCGTGCAGAGCTTCAGGGCGCCGTCCCACAGTTCGGCGCTGCGCTTGGCCGCTTCGCGGTGGGCGATGATCAGGGCTCCGGCAATGTCCGGGGCCTTGAACTCCAGCCGCTTGGCCAGACCGTGCTCATCCTCGAAAAACCTCAGGGTGTAGATATTCATATGAGTCCTCCAGCGGTGCGCCGCCGTGTTCGGTATTCGCACTTGCGGAAGAACGGCTAACCCATTTCGCACCGTTCCGGAGTGATTTGCGTCAAATCGTTGCTCCGAAAAGCCGTGCGGTTGGCGGCGGGTGGAAGGCATTTCGGCGCTTCAGGCGGCTTCGGCCAGGCTTTCGACGGCGCTGCGGATATCGGCGACATAGCGGGCAAACTCCGCTTCCGCATCCGCGTCCGGTGGCAGGCGCAGCAGGTAGCTGGGGTGTATCGTGATCCAGCAGGGCGTTCCGTCCGGCAAAGCCACCGGGCGTCCGCGTTCCTGCCCGACCGTCACCGGGCGGCCGGTCAGCGAGCGCGCCGCCGTGGCGCCCATGGCGATGACGAGGCGCGGGCGGACGATGGCGCGTTCCTGATCGATCCACCAGCGGCAGGCCTCGATCTCTCCGGTGTTGGGACGGGCATGGATGCGCCGCTTGCCGCGCGGCTCGAACTTGAAGTGCTTGACGGCATTGGTGATGTAGGCCCGGGTCCGGTCGATCCCGACTTGCGCCATGGCGCGGTCGAACACGGCGCCTGCAGGACCGACGAACGGCCGACCGGCCAGATCCTCCTGGTCGCCGGGCTGTTCGCCCACGATCATGATCTCGGCATCGTGCGGCCCTTCGCCGAAGACCGTCTGCGTGGCCGGCTTCCACAGGGGGCAGCGCTGACAGCCTTCCGCTTCCCCGGCCAGCAGCACCAGCGCTTCCGGCCCCCCTACCTGACCGCGTATCTGACCGCGCCCGGAGCCTTTACCGCGCTCGGGCGCGCTGCGGGCCTGTTCGATCATTTCCAGCTCGCGCTTGCGCGCACCGGCGATGAGCTGCGGCACCAGGGCCGTTTCCGGCATGTTCTTCCAGTATTTGCGCGGCATCTCCTTCAGCATCGCCTGCGGCATGACCCGCGCAGGGTTGAAGATGGCGCTGTAATAGGCCTTCCACACGCTCTCCACCGGGTCGTCTCCGGGGGCGTCGGCGCGCGTGGCGGGCGGACCTTCGGCCAAGGCCATGCCATCCCAGTGCAGCGACCCGCGCGGGGTCAGGATCGACCAGCGCATATTGGTGAAGCGATCGACGAAGAAGCCGGCATTGGCACGCAGGATGTGATGTTCGGGCTCGAACCAGGCAATGAAGCGTGGCCCGTCCTGGTCCGCCAGTTCGCGGAACCGCACGAAGGCGTGCATCTTGTGGCTATCGCGGCGGACGTTGCGCGCCAGACCTTCGATCCGGCGCACCAGAGCGTCGGCGCGGTCCTGAAGCGCCTGGGGTTGGGCCAGCAAGCGGAGCAGGAGAGTGTAGAGCAGCGAAAACCGTTCCGGCTCGCTGTGCAGCACGGCATCGCGCGCGAGATCGAGGAACTCTCGCGTAACCCGCAAGGGCGCGATGCGGGCATGGCCGCCCGCTACGCCTGCAGCTTCCCCGGCGAAAAGGTCCACGGCGCCGTCTCCGACCTGCCAGACGATGTCCGACGGCGCCACGCCCTCGCTGGCGAAGGCACGGGCGGCAAGGCGCCAGCCCTCGAAATCGTCTTCGCTTTCCAGGCGGGCGACGCGCATGGTCAGGCCGCGAACAGTTCCAGTTGAGTCGCCCGGGGTGTGACCAGCGGGCGCAAGTCGGCACGGTCCAGCAGGCCGGTCGGGCGCCAGTCGGTGGTGACGATGAAGGGGCGCAGCTTCTTTACCGAAACGGTCATGCGCGCCACGTCGTCCAGCCGCAGCGTGCGCCAGCGCCTTGCGGCCAGGATGGCCTCTACGGCCTTGATGCCCAGGCCGGGAATGCGCAGCAGCATCTCGCGCGGCGCGCGGTTCACGTCGATCGGGAACCGATCGCGAAATTGCAGCGCCCAGGCGAGCTTGGGGTCTATGTCGAGCGGCAGCATGCCGGTGGCGGGATCGGCGGCCGCGCTCACTTCCTGCGGGGAATATTGATAGAACCGGATCAGCCAGTCCGACTGGTAGAGCCGGTGCTCGCGCATGAGCGGCGGACGACGCAGCGGCAGGACGGTACTGGCGTCCGGGATCGGGCTGAAGGCCGAATAATAGACGCGTTTCAGGTCGAACTTGTCGTAGAGCGAGGCCGCGCGCGTCACGATGTCGCGGTCGGTGGCGGCATCGGCACCGACGATCATCTGGGTCGATTGCCCGGCAGGCGCGAAAGCGGGTGCCGAGCGGAAACGCTTGCGCGCATCGGCGCCGTCTTCGATGGCCGAGCGCATCGTGCCCATGGCACCTTCGATGCGGGCCTGCGATTTCTCGGGCGCCAGCCGCAGCAACCCGCTGGCCGTGGGCAATTCGACATTGATGGACACCCGGTCGGCATGGCGCCCCGCCGCTTCGACCAGCATCGGATCGGCGTCCGGAATCGTCTTCAAGTGGATATAGCCGCGAAAATCGTGATCTTCGCGCAGGGATCGCGCCACTTCGACGATCTGCTCCATCGTATAGTCAGGCGTGCGGATGATGCCCGAGGACAGGAACAGCCCTTCGATGTAATTGCGGCGATAGAAGTCGAGCGTGAGGTCGACCACTTCCTTGGCGGTGAACCGCGCCCGCCGCACGTTGGAGGACTTGCGGTTGATGCAGTAGTGGCAATCGAAAATGCAGCTGTTGGTCAGCAGCACCTTGAGCAGGCTGATGCAGCGCCCGTCCGGCGCATAGGCGTGGCATATGCCGCCGCCGCCCAGCGTCGAGCCAATTCCCTTCCCATCGCGCGAATCCCGCTTCTTGACGCCGGAGGAGGAGCACGAGGCATCGTACTTGGCGGCATCCGCCAGGATCGTGAGCTTTTCGGCGATTTCGAGCGCGGGCATTTCGCGGGACCTTGCTTTCCGCGCCATCGGCAGCGCGGCAGTGAAGGTGCAAACTGGCTCATCGCTCCCGCGGATGCAATGAAAATGTTCTCTATACGTTCCGATTGCGCGATCGATTGCAGGAAGAGGGGATAGGAAGGACCTGCGCGCCTGCGGCGCGTGCCGCCCCGCTCAGTTCAGCAGGCGGGCGTAACGATCGAGCGCCGCTTGCGGCCCTTCCGGCCACCGGGAGAGCACCAGCAGCCGCTTGTGTCCCGCGCCGATCGCCAGTTCGTCGGTCACGCCCATGCCGCCATGGAACTGCACCATCTCATGCGCCAGAGTGAGCGCTGCCTCGCAAATGAACGCGCGCGCGCCGCTTACCGCCTCGGCGAAGCGATCGCCCTCCCAGGTCACGAGCGCGAGGTTCAGCAGGGCGCGGCTTTGCTCGATGGCAGCATACTGCGCCACCATGCGGTGCTGGATCGCCTGGAAAGAGCCCAGTGCGGCCCCGAACTGGTCGCGGGTGCGGACATAGTCGAGGGTATCGTGGAAAATGCGCTCCATGATGCCGAGCGCCTCGGCGCAGCGAGCGAGATCCGCGAGTTGCTGGACCTCTTCGATCTGCGCGGTGCCGCCCTGGAGGCGGTGGCTTTCCGGTATATGCACACTCTCAAGCGCCAGCGCGGAGGCGATGGAGCCGTCCGCCAATGGCCAATCGCGGCGGCGGAGGCCGGGCGTGTCGGCGGGGATGAGGAACATGGCTTCGGCCTCTTCGCCGGCCTGGCCGGAAAGGCGCGCCGAGACGATGTAGCCGTCCGCGCCGCCGCCGGCGATGGAATAGGGCTTGGCGCCGTCCAGCCGGTATCCGCCCTGTTCCGGGGTGGCCGTGGTCGCGATCGCGCCGCTTCCGCCCCGCATGCCGGTTTCAGCATGGGCGAGGGCGAGGCGCCTGCCGCCGGTGAGCAAGTCGCCGAGCCATTCGTCGCGCAGGTTCTCGCGCGCGGTCAGGGCGAAGAGGCGTCCCGCCAGCACCGAAGCCTCGGCCAGCGGCTCCACCACCATGCCGCGTCCCAGCGCCTCGAAAATCGTGGCTATGCCGGTGGCGTCCAGGCTGAGCCCGCCCAGTTCCTCGGGGAAGGGCGCGGCGATCAGGCCCAGTTCGCCCAGCAATGCCCAGTTCTTGCCGGAAAAGCCGCCCGGCTCGGCCAGGAAGGTGCGACGGCTAGTATGGTCGTACGTATTGGTGACGAAGCGCTCCGTGAGCGCCTTGAGCATTTCCTCGTCTTCGCTGAGATCGAAATTCACGTGGCTCTCCCGTCTGTCACACGGATGTAGCACCAGCCGTGGGAGCATCTCCGCTAGGCAAAAGACTAGTGTGCAAAAGACTAGGCCCGAACGGGCCGGATTTGGGCTTTCGAGCAATTGTGCACCCTGCCGGGGCGCGTTAAGCTCCACGGCAAGAGAGGAAAAACATGTCGCTGTTGTCACAGGAAAACATAGACGCCGTGCGCGTCTCGTCGCCGGCGGAGATCCGCCCGGCGGCGGAGGCCTTCCATCGCATCGCCATGGACCTGGGTTTCAGGGCCGCCCCCGCGCACGACATTGCCGACAAGCGCACGCCGGTCGATGCCGAGGGCAAGGTTCTGGCCATCGAGGTGTTCGGCTGGGCGGACGATGAAAGGGTCTGGTGGCGCAATTCGCGCATCGCGCTCGATTCCCCGCTCACCACCGCCTGCCGCTTCGAAAGCCAGCCGTTCTGGGCCAATGCCGAAGGTTTCCGCACGCGCGAACCCAACGCCTACCTCCAGTCCATCGACATCGCCAATTTCGAGCAGCGCGCCATGACGCGGGCCTGCATCGCGGTGCCGGTGCACTTGCCGTTCGGGCAGATCGGCGCGGTGAGCTTCAACCCGCTGGACCGCGACCGGACCGATCTTTCCGAAGACTTCCTGCGGCTGTCCGACGCGCTAGGCCTCTATGCGCGCACGTTCATCGCCACTTACGTCCAGGTGATGGGTTCGACCCAGGCTCTGCCGCCCGGTTCGCGCCTTTCCAAGCGCGAGGTGGAGTGTCTGCGCTGGGCGGCGATCGGCAAAACCGATCTGGAGATCAGCATGATCATGTCGCGCAGCCGCGCGACGGTGCGGTTCCACATCCATAATGCGGCGACCAAGCTGAATGCGGTGAACCGCAGCCAGACGGTCTTCAAGGCAGCGCAGCTCGGGTATATTTCGCTGCACAATTGAGGTTGCAAGGCGCGTCGTCCCGCATGGCGACGGGCTTTACCGCAGCCTGTCTTCCAGCATCAGCTTCGCGCCGCGAAGGCCCAGCGCCATGGCGGGAGCGTTGGTGTTGCCCGTGACATGGCCGGGCATCACCGAGCAGTCCGCCACCCGCACGCCGCGCACGCCTTTCACCCGCAGGCGGGCATCGACCACGGCGTCAGGGTCGTCGCCCATGCGGCAGGAGCGGATCGCATGGAGCCCGCAGCTGGACAAGCGGCGGAAGGCAGACAGGATCTCTCCGTCGCTCTCCACTTCTGCGCCGGGCACGAGTTCGGGGCCGACCATCTGCCCCAGCGGCGCTTCGGCGATGAAGGCGCGCATCTTGCGTACCAGCGCGACGGCGGAGCGGCGATCATGCTCGGTCGTCAGGAAGTTGTGGCGGATATCGGCCGGATCAGCGGAGTTCGGCCCCGAAACCCGCACCGCGCTCTCGCTGGTGAGGCGCAGCAGCTGGCCGTAGATGGTGACGCCGGGGAGCGGGTCGATCTTGTCGAGCGGGACCGGATCCTTGTCGTCGCCAACCTTGAAAGTGTAGCCGCCAAGGTAGAACTGCGCGTCGGTGCGGCCGTCGGGATGAGCGACATTGCAGAAGGCGCCGACTTCGAAGGGGCCGGTCGCCAGCACGCCGTCATGGCGCAGCAGATAGCGCAGCATGGCCAGCCCCGCACCCACCCCGAAGAAGCTGCGGTTGGTGCCGCGTCCGTGCTCAAGCCGGAACGGGATGGAGATCGACAAATGCTCGATCATCCGCTCGCCCACGTCGGGTGAATGGACGAGCGGGGCGATGCCCGCCGCCCGCAGCCGCTCGGTGTCGCCGATGCCCGAACGCTGGAGCAGCAGCGGGCCTTCCATGGCCCCCGCGCTCACCACGATCTCCCCGGCACAATCGAAGCGCTGGGGGCGGCCGTTTACGACCGCATCCAGCCCCACCGCGCGGGTGCCGTCGAACACGATCCGCTCGGCCAGCGCGCCTGTCACCACGGTCAGGTTCGGCCGTCCGCGCGCCGCTGCCAGATACGTGCGGGCAGAGGATTCGCGGCGTCCGTTTCGGATGTTGTGGCTGTAATAGCCGACGCGCGGGCCGGTTTTCGCGTTGAGGTCGTCCACCCGCGTGAGTCCCAGCGCCTCGCCGGATTCGATCATGCGCTCTGCCAGCGGATACGTGTAGCAAGCCGGATCGACATGGACCAAACCCCCGCTGCCGCGCATTGCGGAGGCGCCTGCGGCATGGTCTTCCAGTTCCAGGAAAGCCTCGGTCATGCTTGCGCCGTTCCAGCCGCTTGCACCGGCCTCGCTTTCCCAGGCGTCGTAATCCGCCGGTTCGCCGCGGCTCCAGATCATGCCGTTGATCGAGGAAGAGCCGCCCAGGCCCTTGCCCCGGATCCACACCTCGCCGCCGCTGTCCTCGTTCGCGCCTTCCTCGCGCGGCTGGGTGACGGGATAGGCCCACATGTGCTCGGGCTTCTTTACCAGCTTGGCCACGCCCTTGGGCAAGGTAACCCAGAAACTGTCGTTGCTGCCGCCTGCTTCCAGCAGCAGCACTTGCGACCGGCCGTCGGCGCTCAGCCGTTCCGCCATGACGCATCCGGCCGAACCGGCGCCGACGATGATGTAGTCCCAGGCCTTTGCCATCTGTTCGTTCTCCCGCCTCAATGCGTCGCACGAACTGGCACATTGGCTACCCTAGCGTTTTGATGAGTCACAAAGGGGGAGCGGGCGCGCTTAAACCATTCACATCAACGGACTCGAAAGCCGAGAGATGGGGAGAACGATGCGCGCCATTGCCGAAGGCCTGTTTACCGACGAGACGCCGCCCCGGCTGCTGGGCGGCCGCGAACGGGCAACGGGGCGGGTGGTGTTTCCCTGTCCCGCCGGAGATAGCTGCGATCCGGTGCCGCTGGCGCGGGAGGGCAGGCTCTGGTCCTATACGGTGCAGCGCTATCGCCCCAAGACTCCGCCTTATGCCGGGCCGGAAGCCTTTGCGCCGTGGATCGTCGCCTATGTCGAACTGCCGGGCGAAGTGATCGTGGAGGCACGGCTGGTGGGCGTGGATTTCGGCGCGGTGCGGATCGGCATGCCGGTGCGGCTCGTGCCGCTGGCCCTCGATCCCGAGGCGGCCGAGCCGCTGGCCATTCCTGCCTTTGCGCCGATGGAAGGAACCCGCGCATGAGCGACGTCTGCATCGTCGGCATCGGCATCCATCCGTTCGGGCGCACCGATGGCCTGTCCGGGCTAGACCAGGGCGTCTTCGCCGTGCGGCAGGCGCTGGCCGATGCCGGGGTGGACTGGCCGCAGATCCAGTTCGCTTATGGCAGTTCGGATGCCGCCGGAAACCCGGATACCATGGTGGACCGGCTGGGCCTCACCGGCGTTCAGTTCATCAATGTGCGCAACGGCTGCGCGGCTGGCGGATCGGCGCTGTTCTCGGCGCAGATGGCGATCAAGTCGGGCGAGTTCGAGCTTGGCCTTGCGGTCGGGTTCGACAAGCATCCGCGCGGCGCCTTCAATGCGCTGCCCAGCGAATACAACCTGCCGGACTGGTACGGGGAGGCGGGCTACATGGTCACCACTCAGTTCTTCGCGGCGAAGATCATGCGCTACATGCACATGTTCGGCATCTCGAACGAGACGCTGGCGCGGGTGGCGGAAAAGGCCTTTCGCAACGCTACGCATGCGCCGCATGCCTGGCGCCGCCAGCCGGTGCCGATCGAGGAAATCCTCGCCGCGCCGCTCGTTTCGGACCCCTATACCAAGTACATGTTCTGCTCGCCTGCGGAGGGCGGCGTCGCGCTCGTGCTCGCCAGCGAGAAGAAGGCGCGCGAACTGGGCAAGCCGCTGGTCCGCCTGAAGGCCGCCACCATGCGCACCCGTCCGCCGCACAGTTTCGAGGTTTTCGCGCCCAGTGTCGACGTAGTGGCGGACGATAGCATGCCGCGCGGCACCGCCACGCGCATCGCCTCCGCCGATGCCTTCCGCCTTGCCGGGATCGGACCGGGCGACATCGACGTCGCCCAGCTTCAGGATACCGAGGCGGGGGCGGAGATCATGCACATGGCCGAAAACGGCTTCTGCGCTGACGGCGATCAGGAGCGCTGGCTCTCCGAGGGCCGCACCGAGATCGGCGGCGCGCTGCCGGTCAACACCGATGGCGGCTGTCTGGCCTGCGGAGAACCGATCGGCGCTTCGGGGCTGCGGCAGGTTTATGAAAATGTCGTGCAACTGCGCGGAGACGGTGGCGGCCGTCAGGTGCCGGGCCACAAGCGAGGAAGCGGCCCGAAGACGGCCTACAGCCACGTCTACGGGGCACCGGGCGTATCGGCAGTGACGATTCTGGAACGATAGAACGCATGGACATCGAACTCTCCCCCGCCGACGAAGCCTTCCGCCAGGACGTACGTGCATTCCTGCGCGACAACCTGCCCGATGCGGTGAAGGCCGGTGCCGCCGCCACGCCATCGGTCTTCGTGGAGCCGGAGATCGGGCAGGCCTGGAATGCAGTGCTCGATGCCAAGGGCTGGCTGGGCTACCAGTGGCCGGTCGAGCATGGCGGCACCGGCTGGACGCCGCTTCAGCGCTACCTCTTCGAAAAGGAATGCGCCGCCGCCGGCGCGCCGAACCTGACTGTGCTGGGCCTCAAACTGCTGGCCCCGGTGCTCTGGACGTTCGGAAATGCGGCGCAGAAGGCCCGCTACCTGCCGCGCATCCTTTCGGGCGAGGATTATTGGTGTCAGGGCTTTTCCGAGCCCGGCGCGGGGTCGGACCTTGCCAGCCTGAAGACTCGCGCGGTGAGAGACGGCGATCACTACGTCGTCAACGGATCGAAGATCTGGACCACTCATGCCCACCACGCCAACGGCATGTTCACTTTGGTGCGGACCAATCCGGAGGTGAAGAAGCAGGCGGGCATCTCGTTCCTGCTGATCGACCTCGCCAGCCCCGGCGTCTCGGTACGGCCGATCCTGACGACGGCGGGCGATCATGAGGTCAACCAGGTCTTCCTCGAAGACGTGCGGGTGCCGGTGGAGAATCTCGTTGGCGCCGAGGGCGAGGGGTGGACTATCGCCAAGTTCCTGCTGGAGAACGAGCGCGGCGGATCGTGCCATGCGCCCAAGCTCGGCTACGACCTCGCCCAGATCGAGGCGGCCGCGAAAGATGAAAGCGACGGGCGCGGCGGGGCTCTGGCAGACAGCACCGACTGGCGGCGCCGGATGGCGAAAGCGCGGCTCGGCGTGGAGGCGCTGGAGATGATCGAACTGAAGATCATCTCGGAGATCGCCAAGGGCCGCAAGCCGGGGCCGCAGACATCGCTGACCAAGCTGCTGGCCTCCAACCTGCGGCAGGAGATCGACCTCCTGGCCGTGGACCTGTTCGGGATCGCCGGGCTTCAGCTGGAAATGTCGCGCCCGCTCTATGGCGATAATGCGCCGGAGCCGCTCCATTCTCGCGCCGCACAAGTGGCTGCCGCGCGCTATCTCAACAGCCGGGCCTGGACGATTTTCGGCGGGACAAACGAGGTGCAGAGCACCATCATCGCCAAGTCCGTGCTTGGTCTTTGAAAAGGAACCGTGAAGCGATGCGGACGACAACGGGAGAGGAAGCTGGCATGCAACTGAACCGCGAGGCGCTGACCCGCGCTTATCGGCAGATGAAGCTGATCCGCGAATTCGAGGAACGTCTTCACGAGGAAATCCAGACTGGAGAGATCGCGGGCTTCACACACCTCTACTGCGGGCAGGAAGCCGTGGCGGTGGGCGTGTGCGAGCACCTTTCGGAACGGGACAAGATCGTCTCCACCCACCGCGGCCACGGCCACTGCCTGGCCAAGGGCTGCGACGTCACGGGCATGATGAAGGAGATCTGGGGCAGCCAGGAGGGTCTTTGCAACGGCAAGGGTGGCTCCATGCACATCGCCGATATCGACAAGGGCATGCTGGGCGCCAACGGCATCGTCGGCGCGGGCGCGCCGATCGCGGTGGGCGCGGCGCTTTCGAACAAGATCGACGGGCCCGATGCCGATGGCAAGCTGGCCGTCTCCATCGCGTTCTCCGGCGACGGCGCCTGCAACCAGGGCACCACGTTCGAGGCGATGAACCTGGCCGTCGTCACCAAGGCGCCGGCGATCTTCGTCTTCGAGAACAATCACTATTCCGAGCACACCGGCGATGCCTATGCCGTGGGCACCGCGCAGGACATCGCCAGCCGCGCCGAGGCCTTCGGCATGAAAGTCTGGCGGGCGGATGGAACGGACTTCTTCTCGGTCTTCGACACATTTGGCGAAGTGCTGGAATTCGTGCGGACGCCCGGCAACGGCCCGGCGGCGGTGGAGTTCGATACCGAGCGCTTCTTCGGCCACTTCGAGGGCGATCCCCAGCGCTATCGCGGCGAGGGCGAACTGGATCGCCTGCGCGCCACGCGCGATTGCCTGCGCAAGTTCCGCGAGAAGGTGACCGGCGCAAAGCTGCTTACCGATGAGGACCTCGACGCGGTGGACGCGGACGCCCTGCAGGCCATTGAGGATGCCGTCAAGGCATCGCGCGCGGCGGCGCGGCCGCAGCCCGAGAACGTCCTCGAAAACGTCTACATCAGCTACTGACGGCGGAGCGAAGCACATGGCAAAGATGATGTACCGCGACGCCATACGCGGCACGATATTCCAGGAAATGCAGCGCGATCCGCGCGTCGTCGTATTGGGCGAGGACGTGGTGGGCGGCATGGGCACGGCGGGCGGGCCGGAGGCGATCGGCGGGATCTGGTCCACCTCCACCGGCTTCTACGAGGCGTTCGGGCCGGACCGGGTGATCGACACCCCAATCAGCGAAAGCGCCATCATGGGCGCGGCGGGCGGTTTGGCTCTGGCGGGCAAGCGGCCGGTGGCGGAGATCATGTTCGCGGACTTCATCGGCGTCTGCATGGACCAGCTGTGGAACCAGATCGCCAAGTTCCGCTACATGTTCGGCGGCAAGTCGGTGTGCCCGGCGGTGATCCGCATGCCTTGCGGCGCGGGCTATAACGCCGCCGCGCAGCACAGCCAGATGATCAGCCAGTTCGTCACCTCCATGCCGGGCCTGAAGGTCGTTATGCCGGCCACTCCGGCCGATGCTTGCGGACTGCTGCGGCAGGCGATCCGGGACGACGATCCGGTGGTCTTCCTGGAGCACAAGTTCCTCTATGCCATGACCGGAGACGTGCCGGACGATCCGGATTTCGTCATCCCCTTCGGCCACGCGCGGCTGGCGCGGGCGGGCGAGGACGTCACCGTGGTCGCCTCCGGCATGATGGTGGGCTACGCCGAGACGGCCGCCGACGATCTGGCGCAGGACGATATCGGTTGCGACGTGCTCGACCTCCGCACCACGTCTCCGCTCGATGAGGAAGCGATCCTCGATTCCGTGGAAGCAACCGGGCGGCTGGTGATCGTGGACGAGGCGCCGCCGCGGTGCAGCCTTGCTACCGACATAGCGGCGCTGGTGGCGAACAAGGCCTTTGCCAGCCTGAAAGCACCGATCGAGATGGTCACCGCGCCGCATACCCCGGTGCCTTTCGCCCGCGAGCTGGAAGGGGCCTATCTGCCCAGTCCCGCAAAAGTGGCCGCTGCCGTCCGCAAGACGCTGGCATACCGGTGAGGGGGGCGCTGTCATGAGCAGAATCCGCGCTTTCACGATGCCCAAGTGGGGCATCGAGATGACCGAGGGCACCGTGGCCGAATGGATGGTCAAGGAAGGCGATAGCTTCACGCGCGGCCAGACGCTGTGCCTGATCGAAACCGCCAAGATCACCAATGAGGTCGAGGCCGAATACGACGCCACTCTGCGGCGCATACTCGTCACCGGCGGTAGCGATGCGGAGCCGGTGGGCGCGCTGCTGGCGGTGTTCGACGAGGGGGCCCATTCCGAGGACGAGATCGAGGCTTTCATCGCCGCCTTCACGCCCGCCGAGGGCGGCGTGGCGCAAGGCGCATCCAAGGCCAAGGCCGCCGTGCCCGAGCCGGTGGGGGCTGTCGTCGGCACCTCGGAACGGATGCGCCTGCCGATCGATACCAACCGCCCGATCAGCCCTGAGGCGCTGCGTCTGGCCGAGGAGGAAGGCGTCGACATTTCGGATATCGAGGGTTCGGGCCGTCAGGGCAGGATCACCCATCAGGACGTGGTCAAGGCGATGCGCGGCCCGGCCAGTCCGGCGCTGAAAGGTGCGCTGGCGCAGCCCGAGGAGGATGGGAAAGTCTTCGCCTCCCCGCTCGCTCGCCGCCTCGCCGCGCTCCATGGGATCGCGCTGGCAGGCATGAAAGGCACCGGCCCGCGCGGGCGCATTTCCAAGGCGGATGTGCTGGCACTGGTCCCGGCACCGGCAAGTTCCGGTTCGCTCGCTGCACCTGAGTTCGTCGCGGGGCAGAACCGGCCCGAAATCGTTCCCTTCGATCGCATCCGCAAGGTCGTCGCCCAGCGGTTGACGCAAGCGAAGCAGGAAATTCCGCACTTCTACTTGCGCCTGTCCGCCCGCGCCGATGCCCTGCTGGAACTGCGCAAGAGCGCCAATCTCGTGCTCGACTGCAAGGCCTCGGTGAACGACTGGGTGGTCAAGGCCTGCGCCATCGCGCTGGTCCGCCATCCGGAGGTCAATGTGCAAGTCCACGGCACCGACATCTACCGCTTCCCCCATGCCGACGTTTCCATCGCCGTTGCAGGGCCGAAGGGCCTTGTCACCCCGGTCGTGCGGCAGGCCGACCGCATGCGGATCGACCAGCTTGCTGCCGAAACCCGCCGCCTGATCGACAAGGCGCAAGGTCGCGGACTGGGCATGGAGGACATGGAGGGTGGCACGTTCTCTGTCTCCAACCTCGGCATGTTCGGGGTGGAGAACTTCGATGCGATCATCAACCCGCCGCAGGGCGCGATCCTGGCCGTCGGCGCGGCGCAGCGCCAGCCGGTGGAGACGGCGGGCGGCGGCGTGGCGTTCGAGACGCGGATCGCTCTCACCCTCTCCGTAGACCACCGCGCCATCGACGGAGCTGCCGGCGCGCAGTTCCTCCAGACGCTCAAGACCCTGATCGAAGAACCCCAAGGCCTCTTCGCCTGATTGAAGGACACGCCATGACCAGTTCCGCCAGACCGGGACCTCTCAAAGCCTTGGGCGAGGTGATTCAGCTTGCCTATTTCCCCACCGATTTCGACGCTGCGCTGACGTACTGGATCGAAACCGTGGGCGTCGGGCCGTTCTTCGTGCTCAATGACGTCAGGCTCGGCGAGATGAAGTACAAGGGCCAGCCCACCGACGCGACGTTCTCCATGGCGATCGGCTATTGGGGCGATATCCAGATCGAGCTGATCCGCACCGAGAGTGAAGCGCCCTCGCTCTACACCGGCGAATATGCCGTGCGCGATAGGCTGCACCACGTCTGCGTCTTCGTGAACGACATTGCCGAGGCGCGCCGTGCCTGCGCGGAAGTGGGTGCGGACGTGATCGTGGAGGGCAAAGTGGGGGACGACGGCGAGGTGATCTACGTCGATCCCGGCCAGGGTCCAGGCTTCGTGATCGAATATCTCCAGCCCATGGCCGGATCGGAGGGTCTGTTCGAAATGATGAAAGAGGCCGCGCGCGACTGGGATGGCAGCGATCCCGTGCGGGTGCTGCAATGACCGCGCCGATTTCCGCCCAGGCCATGGCCATGGCCGACCGCGTGGAGAGCTTCGTCCGCGAAATCGTGGTGCCTTACGAGCAGGATCCGCGCCGCGACCATCACGGCGCTCCGACCGACGACCTCGTCATGGAACTGCGCGGCAAGGCGCGTGCGGCGGGCGTGCTCACGCCGCATATCCGCGATGACGGCAGCCACCTGACCCAGCGCGAGACCGCCGAAGTGCTGATCCGCTCCGGCCTTTCGCCGCTCGGCCCGCTCGCCTGCAACACCATGGCGCCCGATGAGGGCAACATGTACCTGATCGGCCATGTCGGTTCGCCCGCGCTGAAGGACAGGTTCCTGACGCCGCTGGTGGAGGGCAGGGGCCGCTCCGCCTTCTTCATGACCGAGCCTGCCGACTGGGGCGGTGCGGGGTCGGACCCGTCGATGATGAAGACCACCTGCCGCCGCGATGGCGACCACTGGGTGATTGACGGACGCAAGACCTTCATCACCGGCGCCAAGGGGGCGATGGTCGGCATCGTCATGGCCGCTTCGGTGGACGAGGCGAGCAAGGGCGGGGCCTGCATGTTCCTGGTCGACTTGCCCGATCCCGCCATCGTGATCGATGAAGTGCCGAACACCATCGACACCTCGATGCCGGGCGGCCATTCCACGGTGACGATCCGGGAGCTTCGGGTTCCCGCCGCGCATATGCTCGGCGAGCCGGGAGAGGGCTTCAAGTATGCGCAAGTGCGCCTGAGCCCGGCGCGCCTGTCGCATTGCATGCGCTGGCTGGGATCCTGCATGCGCGCACACGAAATCGCGGTGGACTATGCCTGCCGCCGCGAGGCTTTCGGCAAGACGCTGATCGATCACGAAGGCGTGGGCTTCATGCTGGCGGAGAACCGTATCCTGATCCAGCAGTGCCGGCTGATGATCGACTGGTGCGCGGGTGTGCTGGACGGCGGATCGCTGGGCACGGTCGAAAGCTCGATGGCCAAAGTCTCGGTCAGCGAGGCACTGATGAAGATTGCCGACAACTGCGTGCAGGTGATGGGCGGCATCGGCGTTACCGACCGCACGATCGTGGAGCAGGTGTTCCGCGAAATCCGCGCCTTCCGCATCTATGACGGGCCGACCGAAGTACACAAATGGTCGCTCGCCAAGAAGATCAAGCGCGAGTGGAAGCAGGCGCGAGAGGCCGCCCGCGCCGAGCAGGCGGCGTAGCCATGGCCGTCGACCTTGCCGCCGACAACGCGGGGACCGTGCCCGTCCGCGAAGGCTATCGCTTCGACGAGGCGGCGCTGGCGCGCTGGATGGCGGCGCATGTCGAGGGTTTCGCGGGGCCGCTCAGGGTGGAGCAGTTCAAGGGCGGACAGTCCAACCCGACTTACCGGCTCTCCACCCCCGGGCGCAGCTATGTCCTGCGCCGCAAGCCGCCCGGAGACCTGCTGCCGGGCGCGCACGCGGTGGACCGCGAGGCACGGGTGCAGATGGCGCTGGGCGCGGCCGGCTTCCCGGTGGCGCGCATCCATGGGCTCTGCACTGACGATGCCGTGATCGGCACCTGGTTCTACGTGATGGACATGGTAGAGGGCCGGATCTTCTGGGATGCGACCTTTTCGCAAGTCTCGCGCGAGGAACGGCCGGCCTACTTCGACGCGATGAATGCGACGATGGCCGCGCTTCATGCCATAGACCCGGTAGGGGCGGGGCTGGGCGACTATGGCAAGTCCGGCAATTACTTCGCGCGCCAGATCGGCCGCTGGACGAAACAGTACCATGCTGACGAACTCGCCGGTCGCAATGTCGACATGGACGCGCTGGTGGAGGCGCTGCCCGGCCTGATCCCGCCAGGGGACGAGACCTCGGTGATCCACGGCGATTGCCGCTGCGACAACATGATCTTCCACCCCACCGAGCCACGGGTGCTGGCGGTGCTGGACTGGGAGCTTTCAACGCTGGGCCACCCGCTGGCGGATTTCGCCTATCACACGCTGATGTACCGGATGCCGCCCGAAATCGTGCCCGGCCTCATCGGCGCGGACCTCGGTGCGCTCAACATCCCTCCCGAAGAGGACTACGTCGCCGCCTATTGCGCGCGGACGGGACGGGATGGCATCGCGAACTACGAGTTCTACGTCGCCTTCAACCTCTTCCGCCTCGCGGCGATCTTCCACGGCATCAAGGGCCGCGTCCTGCGCGGCAATGCCGCCAATGCCCAGGCGGCGAACCGGGCCGAGAGCTTTCCCGTCCTGGCCCGCATGGCGCGTGAAAGCCTGGAAGCCGTGGGCTGAAGCTCGCGCCGGTGGCCGGAACGAGCGGCCTGATCGTCGTTTCCGTCATCAGAAAGCGAAACTTCCCGTTCGCCGGCGCGCTGTGATCCTGTCAGCATCGTCCCGAAGCCTCGCGCCCGGCGCGCGAAAACAGGAAACCAGCATGTCGAGCCAGCACCGCCCTTTACGCAATGTTTCGGCCAAGTGGGACGAAGTCCTGCTGGTGTGCCGCAAGTGCAGCAGGAAGGTCCACGGCGGTTTCGGCAAGGACGGCGACAAGCGCCTGGAGAAAGCGCTCAAGTCGGCGCTGAAGTCTCAGGGGCGCTACAAGGTGGTTCCGGTCTCCTGCCTCGATATCTGTCCGAAGAACGCGGTCTGTCTCGTTCAGGCGAGCGCGCCCTCTACGGTTCATCTCGTGCCGCCGGGGACGCCGATGGAGGAAATCGTGGGCCGTCTCGCCCCTCTGCCCGAAAAAGCGCGCGTGCGCCGTGGCAAGGCGCCGCGCCAGCAGGCGCCCGATAGTTCCGCTCTGCCTTCGGGCTGAAACAGGCGCTGCTGCGTCTGGTCCTTGCATCCCGTTTCTGCTAAGGACTGCCGGACCAGCGGGGCATGGGCGCCTGCCGTGACGAGGGAGGGCGAAGATGAACTATCCGTACAGTCCCTTCCGCGCGCCGAACTGACGGCGAGAGTCCCGAACCCGGCGTCCCGATGCTCAGGCTCGGGCGGCCGCCTCCCGACTTAGACCCGGTATCGCCGGGTCGCTCCTGACAATTGCCGAACCGGGACCGCGCAAGGCCGCGCGGAAAAACCTCATGACCGATACCGACGAAGACCTTTTCCCGCGCGCCGCGGTCCTGCGCAAGGTGCTGTCTTTCACGTTCCGCCATTGGCGGCGTGCCCCGGTGCTGGCCGCGGCCTGCGGCAGCGCGATGATGGTGGCGACCGTCACCGAGGTGTTCGTCCCGGTCTATGCCGGGCGGATGATCGACGCGGTGGGCGGGGGCGCCTCGGCCGAGGCATGGCGCGCTTTTGCCGCGATTACCGTGCTGGGGCTGGGCCTTGTGGTCTTTCGTTTCCTCGGCTGGTGGGCGATCACGCCGCTGACGCTGAACATGATGCGCGATGTGACGCAGGAGGCCTTCGCCCGCGTGCAGCGCCTTTCCACCGATTGGCACGCCAATGCCTTTTCCGGCTCCACCGTGCGGCGCATTACCCGCGGAATGTGGGCGCTCGACACGCTGAACGACGTGCTGCTGCTCTCCCTCCTGCCTTCGCTGACGGTCCTGGCGGCTACGGTGATCCTGCTGGCCCTGCACTGGCCGGTGCTCGGGCTGGTCATGGCGATCGGCGCTTTCGCCTATATCGCGCTGACCGTGGGGCTGGCGATGCGGGTGCTGGCGCCGATCGCGCGGCTTTCCAACCAGTGGGACACGCGGATCGGCGGCATCCTGGCCGACGCGATCGGCACCAACGCCGTGGTCAAGGCGTTCGGCGGCGAGGAACGCGAGGAGGAATTGCTCGGCCGCACGGTCGCCAAGTGGCGGCAGCGGACGCGGCGGACCTGGATGGCCTTCACCTGGGCGGGCAGCGGGCAGACCAGCCTGCTCTGGCTGGTGCGCGCGGCCGTGACGGCTGCCGCGCTGTGGCTGTGGATGCGGGGCGAGGCCAGCCCGGGCGACGTCGCTTACGTCATCACGAGCTACCTGGTGCTCAACGGCTATCTGCGCGACATCGGGCAGCACGTTCACATGCTGCAGCGCTCGGTGAACGAGATGGAGGAACTGGTCCAGCTCCACGATGAGCCGCTGGGTGTGGCCGACCGCGCGGATGCCGGTCCGATCCGCATCGCCGATGGCGCGATCCGCTTCGACACCGTGACTTTCCACTATGCCGGGCAGGACAAGCCACTGTTCCGGGACCTGGACGTGACGATCCCCGCTGGGCAACGCGTGGGGTTGGTGGGACCCTCCGGTTCGGGCAAGACCAGCTTCGTCAAGCTGATCCAGCGGCTCTACGACGTCGCGCAGGGCCGCGTGACGATCGATGGGCAGGACGTGGCCCATGCCACCCAGAACTCGCTGCGGCGGCAGGTGGCCATCGTTCCGCAGGAGCCAGTCCTGTTCCACCGCACGCTGGCCGAGAACATCGGTTATGGCCGCCCGGACGCGACGATCGCGGACATCGAACAGGCTGCGCGCCTCGCCAATGCGCATGAATTCATCATGCGGCTTCCCAAAGGCTACCGCACGCTGGTGGGCGAACGCGGCGTGAAGCTTTCGGGCGGCGAGCGCCAGCGCATCGCGATAGCCCGCGCCTTCCTGGCCGATGTGCCGATCCTGATCCTGGACGAGGCGACCTCCAGCCTCGATTCCGAATCCGAGGCGGCCATTCAGGATGCCATGGAGCGGCTGATGGTCGGCCGCACGGCTATCGTCATCGCCCACCGCCTGTCCACGGTACGCGCGCTGGACCGGATCCTGGTCTTCCATCGCGGAGAAATCGTCGAGGACGGCACGCACGATGCGCTGCTCAAGTCGCAGCAAGGGCAATATCGCCGGTTGTTCGAACGGCAGGCCGGAACGGCGGAGGCGGAAATTCACTGATCCGCAGGCGGATATCCGGCCGCTTCGGCTCGCCATGGAGGCTCATCGGCGAGCGAAGATCGCGGCCCGTCGCAAAACTGAAATGCCAGGCGACTAGAGGCCGCGCAGGGCGTGCGGTCGTGCGCCGTTTCAGCGACGTGACATGCAGGTGCCATCCATCAGGTCCGCCCCGCGCCGGGCAGCGACACATTCGGTTACGGCGAACCCGGGCTTCGGGCGTGAGGCGCGGTTGCTGGGCTATGCCAGCGGCAATTTCGGCAAAAATCTGGTCTTCGCCGGGGCCGACGTCACATTTCTTTACCTGCTGACCGACCTTTTCGGGCTGCCGGGCTCGGTGGCGGGCCTGCTCATGCTGGTTGCGCTGGCGGGCGATCTTGTTTTCGACCTGCTGGCAGCGCTGCTGGTCATTCGCCTGCGCCGCGCGGGCAAAGGCTACCGCTGGCTCATTCTGGCGGGCGCGATACCGGGAGGCACGGGTTTCGCGCTGCTCTATGCGCTGCCGGCGCTGGGTGCGGAGCGGGTCTGGATGGTGGCCGCGGCGCTCCTGCTGTTTCGCGGTGCCTATGCCGTGATCGATGTGCCGCACAATGCGCTGATGGCGCGCATGACGGTGGACAGCCGCGCGCGCGGCAGGGTGTCGGGATATCGCCTGTTCTTCAGCACGACCTCCTCCCTGACGGTCGCCTCGCTGCTGATGCCGACCGTCCAGCAGGCGGTGGCGACGCGCACGCTGGATCTTCTGGCTCTGACCGGCTGCCTGGCGGGCCTGCTGTTCGCCATGACCATCGCCTTTTCGGCCTGCGCCTCGGGGAACGACACAAGCGCCGCAGGCGGGCGCGACGCGGAGGAGCATGACCAGGGGCGCGAGAGCGACGGCGACGGGATCGCCGTGCCTCTGCGGGAAGGGATGGTCGCCGGCATGGGCGTGCTCGCGCTCATCACCGGCTTTGCCGTGCCGACGTTCGAGCGGATGCTGCTTTACATGGGCACATACGTCTTTCACCGGCCGGAGATGGTCAGCACGCTCCTGATCTCCGTGACGCTGGGACAGTTCCTGGGCGTACTGCTCTGGACCCCGCTGACCGGCCGCTACGACAAGAGCCGGTTGCTGGGGACGGGGCATCTGCTTTGCGCCGCAAGCCTGGCGTGCTTCGGTCTCTGCATGGCCTGGCCGCCCGCGCTACTGGCTTGCGGCGTGCTGATCGGCATCGCCTTCACATGCGTCTTCATGCTGCCCTGGGGACTGCTGGCCGATACGGTGGATTTCGTGGCCTGGAAGCGGGGGCGCCGCTACGAGACCGGGCTCTTTGCCTTCTATCTCGTGATCGTGAAGGCAGGCGGCGCGGCCGCGAACGGGGCCATCGGATGGTGTCTCGGCAGCCTTGGCTACACGCCGGGGGCGGAGCAATCGGCACTGGTGCGCGCCGGTATCCTGACGCTGGGCCTGGGCGTGCCCATTGCCGGAAGCCTGGCCGCGGTTCTGCTGCTCCGCCGCTTCGATATCGGTCATGCCCGCCACGCCCGCCTGCTGTCCGCCCTGTCGGCCGGGCGGACCGGCGCGAGAGAGCTTGGACAGCAGAGGGGACGCCCGGTCGTTCCGGTCAGGCGCCCACTTGCGCCGGTGCCGAGCCGGTTTCCGGGTCGTAGGCCGGGTTGGCCGGATCGAGCGGCGAAGGCTTGAGCGGGGCGGGCTTCACCGCGCTTTCGGCCCAGGCTCGGCAGATCATGTCGCGCAGCATCGCCGCGCCCTTGGCCGTGCGTGCGTAGACGAGTTCGCGCACGTCCTTGTCCTTGAAGTTCGCGAAGCGGTCGCGCTTTTCCAGGACATAGACCTGTTCCATGTGACTGGCCGCCTCGTCGAGATAGGCGAGGACGGCGTCGAACATGTCGCCCTCCCGGTGGCCGGCGGCGCCGATGCGCGGGGCGATGTCCCCGGTGGTCAGGGCCATGCCGTCCACGAACTCGCTTTCGAACCGGCCGTGGATCGTGCGGTCGCGCGTATAGCCCTTGGGATTGTCACCCCGCCAGCCGTCGCTGTTGACCGAATCGTGCAGCGGCTGCGCGCCGTCGCCGATATAGTGGCCGAGGCGGATCACCTGGAAGGCGCAGTGCTGTTCGGCAAAGGCGGTCTCCTTGCCCTCGGCGCGCAAGGCGCGGACCTGGCGCATGCAGGCGATCAGGCGTTCATAGGATTCCATCGCGGCATAGGGAAGCGTCCCGGTCCAGCGGACATTGGTGCGCTGGGCGGTCAGCGGATCCTTGTCCTTGATCGCCTCGTAATGCTTGTAGAGCGCGATCACGAAAGCATAGCGCGACCGCGGGATCGGTTTGAGGAAAGCGAACTGTTCCTTGAACCAGCCGTGGTTCGGGTCTTCCTCGATCTTGGAGAACGGCTCGCTATCCCCGCGCCAGCCGTCCGGAAGGGAGGCGGAGCCGGCAATATAGTCCACCTGTTTGCGCAGGAAGACGGGGCCATCGTCCGGGATCGCCTCGATGGCCGCGCGGTCGATCACGGCATGGGCGGTCCCACCCCAGGCGAGTGCCACATTCGGGTGAAGCGCAGCGGGGAAAACGGCGGCGGTTAGCGCGGCGAGAACGAAGGGGCGCATGTCGGGCTCCGGTCGAGAAAGCGGGGGTCGAGAAAGCGGGGGTCGAGAAGGCGGGGATCGAGAAGGCGGAAAATCAGGGATCGAGCGGGTCGCGGGGATCGATCCGGGCGGACTGCGGCGAAGGGCGGAATTCCAGCTCGGTCGGCGAGACGCGTCGTCCGACCTGGCCGGGCTGGTAACCCAGTTCGGCAAGATTGCGCTGGACGAAAGCGGGGCTTTCGATCGAGGCGCTCTGGCCGGGGTTGCAGACGATCACCGTGTCCTTGTCGAGCGGCGCGCCCATGGCCACCAGCAGGCGCGTGGCATTGCGCAAGTTGGTGGTGGTGTGGCGGGCGTAAGGCTCGATGACGATGGCCTCGGCCGGCACGCCGTAGCGCTCGATCAGCGCCTTGCGCATCTGCTCCGCCTCCACGAAGCGGGTGGCGCGGGGATGGGCGCGGCCGCCGGTGACGATGATGAAAGGCACGTCGCCGGCCGCGAAACGGCTGGCGGCAAGGCGCAAGTGGTACTTCCCGAAGGGGCTGACCGCCATGTCGTCTACTTCCGGACCCACCCCGGTGACGATCATTGCGCTGTAGCGGTAGCGTTTCCAGTCGAGACTTTTGGCACGCTTCATGGCCGGGGCGTTGAGGCCGCTCATGAGCGGTTCGAAGCCGATGGCGTCCGTCCGGTCGCTGCCGTCGAGCAGGGCGAGCGCGAACTCGATGCTGGGGTCCAGCGCCTGAACCGAAGATGCGCGCGGGGTCTGGGCCAGCCATGCAGCGGCCTGGAGCCGGGCGCGGGCTTCCTGCGGGTCGATCGTGCCCGCACCGTCGATCTGCGGATAGGCGGGCACCTGGCCGAGACCGAACGTTCGCACGATGGCGTTGACGCCGGCGATCTCGCGCGCGGCCTGGGCCGCGGTGCCGTCATCCGCTCTGCCGAGGTTGGCCGGCTGGACCGCCGCGCCGGAGAGCGCGGCGCTTTCGGCCGGTGTCCAGATCATGGCCTGGGCCAGGCAGCCGAGGTCTGCCGCGCAGGCTTCGCGGCGTTCCTGGCGGGCGCGCAGCATCGCCGCAACCTCGGGCCTGGCCATGAGCGCGGCCATGGCCGAAGTGTCCTGGCCGAGAGCGCCGAGCAGGGGGAACAGCCGGTTGGACAGGGCTTCTGCCTGGACGTCGCGAACCGCCCCGGCCGAAGCCGGGACGGAAGCGAGCGAGAGCATGGCGGCAGCGACGAGCGGTGCCGCCATCCGGTACGCTTTTACGCGCATTACCAGGACTTGCTCACGACCAGGCGGAAGTTGCGGCCGAAGATCGGGCGGCCGTAGATCGCTTCCGCGCTGCCCTGGCCGGCCAGCGAGTCGGTGCGGGTATTGCCTTCGGTCAGGCCATGGGCGTTGAACAGGTTGTCGCCCACCACCTGAAGCTGCCAGGTACCGTGCGAGACCGTGAAGCCCGCGCCGATCGTGCCATAGGCCGGCAGCGCGGTGTTGTTGTAGAGGTCCACGAAGCGCTTGCCCATGTAGGTGTAGCGTCCATAGACCGAGATGTCGGTGTCGTCGGTAGAGAAGTTGAAGCTCGGACGGATGTTGCCGTAGACCTTCGGCTGGCGGACGATCTGGTTGCCTTCGGCCTGCTCCGGATCGGCGCCGGTGGCGCTTTGGAAGTTCTTGTACTTCGGATCGCTGACCGTGAGAGCGCCGTTCAGCGTGAACCACGGGGTGACCGACCAGGCGCCGTCGAATTCGATACCCTTGACTTGCGCTTCGCCGATGAAGGGTACGTTCACGTCATTGCGGCCCGTGGTCGGATCGAACGCGAGGAACGAGGCGTTGAGCGGGTCGAAGTTGGTGTAGAACCCGGTCACGTAAAGGTACGAACGGCCCGAGGCGAACTTGAGGCCGGCTTCGAACTGGTCGGCCACGGTGGTGATGATCGTCGGGTTGATGCTCATCACGGTCTGGACGTTCGGCGGCGTCTCCAGGTGCGAGGCGCGGCCGTAGACGCCGATGTGGCTGGTGAAGTCGTAGTTGGCGCCGACCGTCCAGTTGGTGACGTTGGGCTTCAGCTTCTGGTTCAGGATCACGCCGGTGAAGGCGCGGGTCGTGTCGTCGGCCAGGGTGGTCGCATCGCCCAGGTTGACCTGGGTGGTGAGTGCGGCCCAGCCCTTGTAGCTGTAGCGTTCGTGGCGGATGCCGGCATCGATGCGCAGGCCCGGCACGATTTCCCAGGTGTCGTTGGCATAGACCGCGAACATCTTGGCGTCGGAATCGCCCTGGTTGAGCGTGGCGGCGTAGTTGAGCACGCCGTTGTCGGTAACGCGGCCCACCACGGCGCCGGCAGCGTTGTAGCCGACAAGGTCCAGGGTGCGCGGTTCGCCCGCCACTTCGATCAGGTAGTTCTGATAAAGCGTGCGGCTGTCTTCGCCATAGAGGCTGCCGTAAAGGCCCAGCTTGATGTCATGGCTGCCGATGCCCGTCTCGAACTGCTTGGCGACCGAGAGATTGGCCTGGCCCGAGTAGAACTTCGAGTGGATGTCGCGGTATTGGCCCTGCATGACCAGGCCCGAGGCCGCATAGGGATCGTAGACGGTGCTGGTTCCGGCCAGCACATAGCCGAAGCGCGTGGCGCCGAAGGCAGCACCGCCGGAGCGGTTGAGATAAGTGTTGGCGAAAGCATTGGCGTCGACCGGGTTGGTGGTCGAATAGAACGCGGTGAAGTCGTTCTTGCCCTGGGTATAGCCTGCCGCGGCCGTGACCAGCCAGCCGTCGAAATCGCCTTCGTAGTGGACGCCGAAGTTCAGCATCTGCATGTGGCGACCATCCGACAGGTCGCTGTTGCGGCTCTGCACGACACCGTTGCCGTCGCGGTACTTCAGGTTGACGTGGCGGAACGCCGGCGAGTTCATCGTGCCGTCGAAATAGTCGATGTACTGGTTCAGCGATTCGCCGGTCAGCGGGTTGTTGGTCGGGATCGGCAGGTAGAAGACGTTGTGATCGTTGACGTAGTTGACGTTCAGCTTGATGAAGCCGTTGTCCATTTCATGCTTGATGTTGGCGCGGATCTGGCCGCCCTTGTCGTTGGGGAAGCCGTTGTCGCGGTAGCCGTCGTGATAGCGCATGAAGCCGCCGATCGCGTAGTAAGTCTTCTCGCCCAGCGGGCCGGCCTGATAGGCGTCGAGGCGGTAGAGGCCGGTATCGCCCAGCGTCACTTGCGCCTTGCCGCGCGCCACGTCGCTGCCGGTTACGGTGATGGCGTTGATGATCGCGCCCGAGTAGCTGGCGTAGACGGGGGCCGGGCCGCCGCGGACCACTTCGACGCGGTCGGTCATGAGGTCCTGCTTCAGGATCGCGTCGCCGCGGAAGAACACGCCGTCGTTCTCGTGGAACAGCGGCAGGCCGTCCTGCTGGAAGCTGACGAAGCCGCCGTCGTTGGGCAGGCCGCGGATGCGATAGATGTTCTGCACTTCGCCGCCGGTGATCTCGGTCTGGAAGCCGGGCAGCTGGCCGATCAGGTCCGCGAAGTTCACGGGCGCGATCTTCTGGATGTCTTCCTGCGACACGGTGTTGATCGCGTAGGACACGTCGAAGCGGCGCTGGGCGCGGGTCGAGCCGGTGACGATGATGTCGTCGGACGAGGAGGACTGGTCGTCGGCCTGAGCCGGAGCGGTGGACGCGGCAGCCGTCTGGGCGGCGGCCGGAGCAATGAATACGGTGCAGACGGCGGCCAGCGCCGTGCCGGAAGCGAGAATGCTCTTGAGCATTGGAAGGACCCTCATTTCGTTGATGCCGCCCTTCGAGAGGCGACGCGCAAGCCCCTTGACGGCTGAAGATGACGCTTTTAATTATTATTCGTGAAATAATTAATTATGACAGTTTCGCGGCAGCGCCCGAAGCCTGGAGCCGATCGCCATGCATTTGCCCGCCCTGGAAAAGGATCAGCGAAGGATCGTCCAGGAATTGCGCAAGGCCGGGGCCTTGTCCCGCTCCGCTCTGGCCAGCCGGCTGGAGATAAGCCCGGCGGCGCTTACCAAACTGTCGCGGACGCTCCTGTCTATGGGCGTGGTCGAGGAACTGGACGACCCCGCCCATGCCGCGCGCGGACGTCCTGCCGTGCCGCTGAAACTCGCCTCGGGGGGCGGCTATGCCGTGGGCGCCACGGCGCACAAGGGCATGCTGGACATCGCGCTGGTCGATTTTGCAGGCGGCACCATCGCTACGCATCACGAAACGATCGAGCCGATCGATCCCCGCCAGTTCGCCCGCAAGGTGCGCGAAGTGACCCATGATCTCGTCAGCCGTCACAATCTGCTGGGCCGCCGCATGCTGGGCATGGGGGTGGCCGTTCCCGGCCCGGCGCTCTCGACTACCGGAGACAAGTGGAGCGTCGTCGATGCCTTGCCCGGCTGGCGCGGTTCACCGCTGCGCCAGATCCTGTCGAGCGAGCTGGGCTGGCCGCTCTGGCTGGAGAACGATGCCAATGCCGCGGCGCTGGCGGAATTCTACCTTGGCGGGCTGCTCCGGGACTTGTCGACGGTCGTCGTCCTGCTGCTCGGTTATGGCATAGGCGCCGGGGTCATCGTCGACGGGCGGCTGGTGCGGGGACAATACGGCGTGGCGGGCGAAGTGGGATGCCTCTTCCCGATGGATCGCCCCCGGCCCAGCCCTCTCGATCTGCTTGCCTGCCTGCGGGCGGATGGCTGCGCGATAACGTCGGTGTCCGAGATCGACCCCGCCGCGCCGGAACAGCGCAGCACCATCGAGAGTTGGATGGACCGGGCTGCGGCCCAGCTCGAAGTGGTGTGCAATACCGCCTTCGCCTGGATCGATCCGGGCGCGATCGTGCTGGCCGGACCTTTGCCCTCCGTCATCCTGAATGGCCTGCAGGACCGCCTCAGGCACGCGCCGCTGGTACAGACCGTGGAAAGTCGCCGGCCGCCGGTGCGCGTCTCCGGCGTGGGCGGATCGCCGATCACGCTGGGAGCGGCGCTGCTGCCGATCCATGCTTTCGCGGCGCAGGAATGAGGGCAGGCTTCGGACCGGCGGAGCAACTCCCGGAAATCTCGTGAATTTGCCTGTGCTCCTTGCGCCTTCGCGCAAGGCCAAGGGGCCGGGCATGGCTTCGGTCTGGTCGCTTGCGGCAATGTGTCCTGTCTGTCGGCGAAGTAACGCAAGGAATTGCGGGGCGATCGATTGACCCCCGCCGCGCTCCTCCCCACGGCTTGGGGACGGGACCGAAAGCTCGGCCCGAAATCGAAAAGCGTATCGGGGAAGGCTCTGGCCTGACCGGCGACGGTGGCGGGGCTCGCCCCCGGATCGGCGGCGTCCCTGCGCGATGGAGGAGGGTGTGCCATGCCTGTTATGCGATCATCGACGAAGCGACCGGCCTTGCGACGAAGCGCGGGCGCGCTGGCCATGGCAGCGGCCTGTGCCGCGCCCGCCGCCCTGGCCCAGGCTGCAGCACCGACGGGAACGCAAGCCTCCCCCGATCCCGCGACCGTCCCGCAAGATTCATCGCACGGCTTGCAGGAAATCATCGTCACGGCCCAGCGCCGCGCTGAAAATCTTCAGGACGTGCCGATCGCGATCACCGCCGTGACATCGGCGGCGCTCGGCTCCGCGGGGATCGCGGAAACGAATACCCTGACCCAGGCGATCCCGGCGGTGCAGTTCTCGCGCTCGGGCGCGAGCGGCCTGTTCTTCGTGCGCGGCGTGGGCACGACCAATGCCTCCATCGGCGATGAGGGCTCGAACGCCTTCTACGTCGACGGCGTCTACATGCCGGACCTTTCCAGCACGGTCATGCAGTTCAACAACATAGACCGGGTGGAAGTGCTGAAGGGGCCGCAGGGTACGCTCTTCGGGCGCAATGCCTTCGGCGGGCTGATCCACGTCATCACCAAGGAGCCCGGCGATCGCCTGGAAGCGACGGCTCAGGCCGGCTATGCGAACTACGACACCATCCAGGGCCAGGCCTACGTCGGCGGCCCGGTTTCGGAAAACATCAGTGCGGACCTGGCGCTTACCGGCTACGACCAGCGGGACGGCTGGGGGCGCAACGTCACGCTGGACCGGGACATCAAGAAGATGTGGTACTGGGGCGCCCGCTCCAAGATCGTGATGCGGGCGAGCGATGCCGTCAAATTCGTGCTGGGCGGCGATTACTACCGGACGAACGACAATACGGCGATCGGCTGGAGCGTGGATGAGGACTACCTCGTCGTCGGAGGCATCCGGTCTATCGGCAGCATGGATACCGCGTCGAACAGCTATTCGCTGACCAAGCTGGAGAATTGGGGGCTGAGCCTGACGGCGGACGCCGATCTCGGCTTGGCCAGGCTGACGAGCATCAGTTCCCTGCGGGACAGCACCAATCGTTCGGACTTCGATGTCGATGCCACCCAGGTTCCCTACCTGCATATCGGCTTCACATCGGGCTCGCGCGCCTACCAGCAGGAGCTGCGCCTGGCATCGGACGACACCGATCCGCTGAGCTGGCAGATCGGCGTGTTCTATCTCCATTCCAACGTCTACAACCGCTCCCAGCTTGCGGGACTGGCGCTGGGCGGGATCAACACCGGCCAATATATCGACGCGACGCTCGACACCGATTCCTACGCTGCATTCGGCGAAGTGACATATGCGCTGACGCCGACCACCAAGCTGACGGGCGGTGTCCGCTATACCAAGGACAAGCGCCAACTGGGCGGCGGCTATGCCGCGCTGGTGAACGGTGTGGCGGGCACGCTCATCCCGGTCGACGACGAGATCAGCTACGGCAAGTTCACCTGGCGCGCTGCCCTGCGGCAGGAACTGTCGGAGGACGTCAGCGTCTATCTCTCCTACAACCGCGGGTTCAAGGCCGGGACGTACTCGCTGCAGAACCCGCAGCTTCCGCCAGTGCTGCCGCAATATATCAACGCTTACGAGGCCGGCGTGAAGTCGGAGCTGTTCGGCCGCGCGCTGCGGCTCAACGCGGCGATCTTCCACTACGACATCTCCGACTATCAGGTCCGCTCCGCCGCAGTGGGTACGCTGGGCACGGCAGCGCTGCTCAATGCCGCGTCGGTGAAAGTCGACGGGCTGGATGTCGATTTCGAGGCGGCGCCTGTTCAGGGCATCCGCATTTTCGGCGGCTTCACCTGGCTCAATTCCCGCTTCCACTACTTCGGCCCTACCGAGACACTGGCGGGTGCGCCGTTCATCTATCCCAATCCCGCGATCTGCAATGCGCCGGGCACCAGCGTTCCGGGTATGGTCACCGGGCCGCAAGTGGGCGGTTTCCGCACCTGTTTCGGAGATGCCTCCGGCTTCCAGACGCCCACCGCGCCGGACTTTTCGGCCAGCCTGGGCATGAGCGCGACAGTGCCGATCGACGAAATCCAGGAACTGCGGGTCTCGGTCATGGGCAGCTACAACAGCGGCTTCCCCTTCGAGACGGACGGCGTGCTGCGGCAGGATGAATACATGCTGCTCAACGGTTCGGTGGAGTACCGGCCAAGCGAGCATTGGGGGCTGGAGTTCTGGATGAAGAACCTGTCCGACACGAAGTATTTCCAGCAGAAGATTTCCACCGGGCTGGGCGCCACCACCGCGCGGGCGGCACCGCGCACATATGGCGCCACGCTGCGTTTCACTTACTGACGGGCTTTCGCAGGGGGAGGGCCGCGCCGGTTACGCTGCCGCGCGGCCCTTTCGCTCTTGCCCCTTCCGAAGCGAGGCTCCGCATGTCCAGCCTCCGGGAAGGGCGAGGAGGATGCCTTGCCGGCCTGGCCGGTTGACAGCGGAGCCGCCGGGCCGCAGTGCTCTGCCATACGCGCTTCGGGCGCCGTACCGGCATGGAGCTAGGCTTGCCCATCGATCTAGAGGCGCTATTCTCACTTTCACCCAATCCCTACATCGTCCTCGACCGCGATCTCAAGATCGCGTGGATGAACGAGGCCTACCTCAGGGCCACGATGCGCCGCCGGGAAGAACTGGTGGGGCAGGGCGTGTTCCAGGCTTTCCCCAGCGAACCGGGCAGCGATAGCTACGAGATGATGCAGGCCTCCTTCGCGCGCGTCCTGGCGACCGGCGAGAAGGACGAACTGGCCCTCATCCGCTACGACATTCGCGGCGATGACGGCACGATGGAGCGCCGCTACTGGAGCGCGACCCACACCCCTTTGGCAGGTCCGGACGGCGAAGTGGCCTTCATCCTGCAGCACACCGTGGATGTGACCGAACTGCACGGCCTGCGCAAGCTGCGGGACGAGATGCACGTCATGGACCAGGCGCGCGCGGTGCAGGCGCGGAACCGCGATCTCGCCGCCGAAAGCCAGCGGATCAGGACGATGTTCGACCAGGCGCCGGGCTTCGTGGCGATCGTCGAAGGGCCCAGCCACGTCTTCACCATCGCCAACAATGCCTACCGCCGCCTGATCGCCCAGCGCGACATCGTGGGCAAGACGGTGGCCGAGTCCCTGCCCGAAGTGGTGGACCAGGGCTTCGTCGATCTGCTGGACGAGGTCTATCGCACCGGTGAACCCTATATCGGCCGCGATGTGCGCGTGGCGCTGGCCAGCGAGGAAACCGACCAGCTTGAGGATCGCTACCTGGACTTCATCTACCAGCCGATCTTCGACGAGGAAGGCAATGTCGGCCAGATCTTCGTGCAGGGTCAGGATGTCAGCGAGGAAGTGGCCGCGCTGGAGCGGCAGCAATTGCTGATCGACGAACTGAACCACCGCGTGAAGAATACCCTGGCGATCGTCCAGAGCCTGGCCACCCAGTCGTTCCGAGACATCGAAACGGCCGGCGACGCGCGCCAGATCTTCGATGCGCGCCTGCGGGCCTTGGCCCTGGCGCATGACCTCCTTACCGAGCGAAGCTGGCAGCCTGCCGAACTGGCTGCGACCGCGCGCGCAACGGTGACGGCGGCAGTCGGCGGCGCGATCGAGCGCGTCACGATCTCCGGGCCAAAAGTGCTGCTGGCGCCGCACACTTCGGTGTCCATGGCCCTGACCCTGCACGAACTGGCGACCAATGCCGTGAAATATGGCGCGCTCTCGGATGCGAAGGGGCGCATCGCCCTGGCCTGGCATCTCGAAGTGGAGGGGGACCTGGAGCGGCTCGTCATCGAATGGACCGAGCGGGACGGGCCGCCGGTCGGTCCGCCGCTGCGCCGGGGCTTCGGCACGCGGCTCGTCGAACGCAGCTTCGTGGCGGACAAGGGGCTTTCGGTGCTCGATTTCGCCCCCGGCGGGCTCCATTGCCGGATATCGCTGGTCCTGCCGAAGACCGACGAGGCCGAGGAAAGCTGAGCCGCGTCGGCGGCGCCGCTTGAGGCAACACCGTCGACTGCGCTCAAGCGGCCGGGTTCAGACCATCGTTTCCGGCCGCACCAGACGGTCGAAAGTGGCGCCGTCTACCAGGCCGAGTTCCAACGCGGCTTCGCGCAGGGTCTGCCCTTCGGCATGGGCATGCTTGGCGATCTTGGCGGCATTGTCATAGCCGATTTCGGGCGCCAGCGCGGTCACCAGCATCAGCGAGCGCTCCAGCAATTCGGAGATCCGCGTGCGGTTCGGCTCGATACCGTCCACGCAGCGTTCCGCGAAGCTGGTCATGCCCGTGGCGAGCAGTTCGATGGAGCGGATCACCGCCGCACCGATCATCGGCTTGAACACGTTCAGCTCGAAAGCGCCCTGAAGGCCGCCGACAGTTACGGCCTGATGGTTGCCGATCACCTGAGCGGAGACCATCGTCAACATCTCGCACTGGGTGGGATTGACCTTGCCCGGCATGATCGAACTGCCGGGCTCGTTCGCCGGGAGATCGAGTTCGCCCAGGCCGGATCGGGGGCCGGAACCGAGCAGGCGGATGTCGTTGGCGATCTTCGTCAGTGCGACGGCCAGGGTCGATAAGGTGCCGGAAAGCTGGACCAGGGCGTCGTTGCTGGCGAGCGCCTCGAACGTGTTCGGTGCCTTGACGAAGGCCTTGCCCGTCTGCTCGGCCAGATTGGCGGCGATATCCTCGCCGAAGTTTTCCGGCGCGTTGAGTCCGGTGCCGACGGCGGTGCCGCCCTGCGCCAGGCGCAGCACGCCCTTTTCGGCGTCGCGGATCCGCTGGTAGGCATCGCGCAGCTGTTGGACATAGCCGGAGAACTCCTGGCCCAGTGTCAGCGGCGTGGCATCCTGCAAATGCGTGCGGCCGATCTTGACGATATCCGTCCAGGCCTTGGCCTTGGCATCGAGCGACGCGGTCAGCCGGTCCAGTGCCGGCACCAGCTCTTCCTCGATCGACACGACCGCCGCGACATGCAGCGCGGTGGGGAAGCTGTCGTTGGAGGACTGGCCGCGGTTGACGTGATCGTTCGGATGGACCGGGCTCTTGCCGCCGCGCTGGCCGGAAAGGATCTCGTTGGCGCGCCCGGCAATCACTTCGTTGACGTTCATGTTGCTCTGGGTGCCGCTGCCGGTCTGCCAGATCACGAGGGGGAATTGCGCGTCCAGCTTGCCCGCAACGATTTCACCGGCGGCCGTCTCGATGGCGTCTGCCAGCTTGGCGTCGAGGCCGTGCGCGCGGTTGGCACGGGCGGCGGCCAGCTTCACCCGGGCGAGGGCGCGCACGATCGGCAAAGGCATGCGTTCGGAGGCGGCAAAGGGAAAGTTCTCGATGCTGCGCTGGGTCTGGGCGCCCCAATAAGCCTCTGCAGGAACTTCGATTTCACCGATGCTGTCGGACTCGCGACGAATATCCATGGCCGTAACCGTCTCCTCGTTGCCGGACCGCGGTATCTGGTCCGTGTTGAACCTAGGATCTCCCCCCGAGGGGTTCAATGGCGGCGAATCAATGCACCGCGGGGAGACCATGGCCGCTGTTTGAAGAAAAGCATATGCGAAGCATTAGCAATTACTGCCTGAGGTTCGGCGGTTTTCGCATGAGCCGGTCCTTGTCCTGACGGGGAGGGTAAGGTGTGCATATTGCGCCGACGGTGTAATACCGTATACGATCCTGGTTTCCATTCCTTGCCGAGGTCCTATCCCATGTCGCTTGCTGCTCGTCGTGCCCGTATCTGCGGATTGATGTTGGCGGGCTGCGCGGCGCTTGGTTCCGGGGCGGTGATTGCGGCGCCGACGCGGGCAGACCTGGAACGGTCGCTGGCGTTGCGGGAAAGCTGGCAGTATCTCACCCGCGACGTGTCCTGGCCCGCGCACTGGACGCCGGACGGAACGGCCTTTTCCTATCGCAAGACCGTGGAAGGCGGCTTCGCCTTCGAGACTGTCGAAGCCGTTTCGCAGAAGCGCAGCGCCGCGTTTGACCAGCAGCGCCTGGCCGCGAGCCTGACCGAAGCGCTGGGCCATACGGTCGCGCCGCTGCGGCTCCCTTTCGCCGAGTTCGATTATGCAGGTGATCGGCAGACCATCCAGTTCTGGCTCGACGAAGAGGGCTGGCGCTGCAAGCTGACTGACTACACCTGCCAGAAGCAGGAAGACCCGCGCCGTCCGCGGGGTTTCGGCGTGGTGCGCGATCTCTCGGTACCGGCGGACAATCATCCGCGCCTTTCGCCGGACGGCAAGTGGGAAGCCCTTGTTCAGGATGACAATCTGGTGGTCCGCGCTGCGGGGACGTCGGAGGTCGTTCGCCTCAGCAGCGATGGTTCGTCCGGCAATTTCTATGATCCCGAGACGATTGCCTGGTCGCCCGACAGCCGGCACCTGATCGCTTATCGCGTGCGTCCCGGTTTCGCGCGCCATGTCCTGCGCGTGGAGGCGGCACCGAAGGACAAGGCGCAGCCGGACCTCCAGACGCAGCTCTATCCCAAGCCCGGCGACGCCATCGACCAAGAGCAGCCGGTGCTTTTCGACATTGCTGAAAAGCGGCAGACCGTGGTCGACCCGGCATTGTTCCCCAATGCCTACGAGCTTTCCGGGGTGCGCTGGCGCGCCGACGGCAAGAGCGCCGAATTCGACTATGTCCGCCGCGGCTTCGGGCAGGCACGGATCATCGCTGTCGACGCTGCCAGCGGCGCGGCCCATGCCGCCGTCACCGAGGATGCGAAGACGTTCGTCTATGCCGACCGCCGTTTCTCGCACGACGTGAAGGGGCTGGGCGCCGAGATCGTCTGGGCTTCGGAGCGCGATGGCTGGAACCACCTCTACCTGATCGACGGCCGCACCGGCAAAGTGAAGAACCGCATCACCACCGGCCAGTGGGTGGTGCGCGACGTGGTGAAGGTGGACGACGAAAAGCGGCAGGTCTGGTTCGCCGCCAGCGGCATGACCGCCGGTGAGGACCCCTATTTCCGCCACTATTATCGCATCGATTTCGACGGCCGGAACCTCATCCCGCTCACGCCCGAGCGCGCCGACCACACCGTCAGCTTCTCTCCCGACATGCAGTTCTACGTCGATACTTATTCGCGGGTGGACCTGCCCAATGTCAGCGTGCTTCACCGTACGAGCGACGGCGCGCCGATCATGGAAGTGGCCAAGGGCGATATCAGCCGCCTCGCCGCCGCCGGCTTCCACGCGCCCGAAGTGTTCACCGCCAAGGGCCGTGACGGCAAGACCGATATCTGGGGGCTCGTCGTCCGGCCGCGCGATTACGATCCGGCGAAGAAATATCCGGTGATCGAGAACATCTACGCCGGCCCGCACGACAGCTTCGTGCCCAAGAGCTTCTGGCCTTTCGGCTACCATTCCGGCGGCGACAAGGTGATCGGCATGCAGGCGCTGGCCGACCTGGGCTTCATCGTCGTGCAGATCGACGGCATGGGCACTGCCAACCGGTCCAAGGCTTTCCAGGACGTGGCATGGAAGAACCTCCAGGATTCGGGCTTTCCCGATCGCATCCTCTGGCACAAGGCTCTCGCGGCGAAAGACCCGGCCTACGACATCGGCCGCGTCGGCATCTACGGCGCTTCGGCGGGCGGGCAGAGCACGCTCAACGCGCTGCTGTTCCATGGCGATTTCTACAAGGCCGGCGTCGCCATGGCGGGCTGCTACGACAACCGCATGGACAAGATCAGCTGGAACGAACAGTGGCTCGGATGGCCGGTGGACAAGAGCTATGCCGATGCCTCTGGCGTCGACAATGCCGCTCGGCTCCAGGGCAAGCTGTTCATGATCGTGGGTGAGCAGGACAGCAATGTCGATCCCGCCTCGACCATGCAGGTCGCCGATGCCCTCATCAAGGCGGACAAGGACTTCGACCTGCTGGTGGTGCCGGGCGGCGAGCACAGCGTCGGGCGGTCGACCGGCCCGATCGATTATGTGACGCGCCGCCTGTCCGAGTTCTTCATCCGCAGCCTGCAGTGAGGTGGCACTGGCTGGCTTCGTTCCGCTCGGAATGATGGTCCCGGACTGGACGCCGCCTCAGGCTCGGCGCGGTACCTCAGCGGAGCGGCGATAGGGCGGCCACCACGTCGCCCTATCGCGCCGCCGCGCCGGCCAGATCAGTCGGCGTCCTTGGCCGGCGTGTCGTCGGCCGAGACGAAGCCGTCGTGGTTCGTGTCGTGGCGCAGGAACATGCCCCAGCCGGTGGCGGCGAATTCCGCCGGGGAGATGCTGCCGCTCTTGTCGCTGTCGAGCACGCCGAAGCGCACTTCGGCCTGACGGAGCTGGCGGGTACGCTCTTCGGCGCGGTCCTTTTCGGGGCGCTGCGCCAGTTCGCGCTCCAGGCGCTCCCGGTAGTCGCCGACATATTCGTCATGCGAGAGCACGCCGTCGCGGTTGCGGTCCATCCGGGCGAATTCGGCGTCGCGGCCGCGCTGGAACTCTTCCTTGCTGACCTTGCCGTCACCGTCGAGATCCTGCTCCTTGATGAAGGTGGCGAGATCGTGGGAGGCAGCATGGGCCGCCGTGCTGCCGGCGAGGGTCGCGGCGATCAGGGAGGCCGCGCAGATGGCTGTCTTCATGGTATTCATCCTCAGTTGGTAACCGAATAAGTCAGGGCGTAAGTGTAGCTTCGCGCGGGCTGCGCGCCGATCACCCCGACGCGGTGGCGCGTCATCGCAAAGTAGAGACCAGGCTCCGGCGCGGAAATGGTGAAGCGTCCGCGGGCGTCGCTGGTGATGATCGGCAGCCTTCGGTTCTCGACCTGCCCGGCGCGGGCTTCTTCCACTTCGACATCGGCATTGGCGAGCGGCTTGCCGTCGAATAGCAGTTCGAATTCGGCGGGCTGTCCCGCGCGAATGAGCGATGGGTGGGTCAACGCGCGATATTCGATGCCCTTGCCGGAAGGCGCGAGTGCGGCATCGCCGGGCTTGCCGCGCGTCACATAGGCTTCGGCCTTGGTCACGCTCTGCATCTCGACCGGGACGACGCCGGCAGGAAGCGGCCGGTTCGGCGCCACGAATTCCCATGTGCCGTCGATCAGCGCGGCCTTGGCGACGCGGCCCTGCCGTTCTCCGCTGGTCAGGCGGTAAGTGCCGTCAGCGGGCAGCGGGGCTTCCAGGATCACGAGATCGCGCAGGGCCACGGGTTTCAGCGGCACCGCCTTTTCGTCCGGTCCCACCAGGTGAAAGTCATCGGACTGCATGGCGATGGTCGGCACGAAGACGTGCTCGCTGAAAGAGGCTTCCACGGTGACGTGATCCTCCTTGTCGAGCACGAAGCCGTTGGGCAGCAGGTAAGGCGAATGGGCAAGGGCCGGCGAAGCCACGAGAGTGGCGGCGGCGAGACTGCCGAGGACAGGGGCGATCGTGCTGAAGCGGTGAGAGAAGGGCATCGGGTCTTTCTCGATGATAGGCATGGCGAACTCTTGGCCATATAATCTAATGCGAATCAATAGCGATAATTGTATCCGGAGAGCAATATCGCCGTGCGGTTGCGGCATCCTCGGCACCGGCAGGAGACTCACCCGCCCGGCCATCTGCAAAGAAGTTTGACCGCAAGGATCGGATCGCTATCGCCGGGCTATGAGCTTAGGCGCTGCCCGATGATCGAAAGCACGTACTGTTCCAAGGACGCCGCCGCCTGGGCGAATGCCGAGACCCAGCTCGACGGCGAAGGATGGGCTTTGCTGCCTGGCCTCCTGGATCCAGCCGAATGTGCGCGGATCGCGGCGCTCTACGATGTTTCCGGGCCGTTTCGCAGCCATATTCACATGGCGCGGCATGGCTTTGGGCTGGGGGAATATCGCTATTTCGCTTATCCCTTGCCGGATCCGGTGCAGGCCTTGCGCAAGGCGCTCTACGCCCGCCTGGCGCCGCTTGCGAACCGCTGGAACGAGCGCATGGGCCTGACCACCCGCTTCCCGCCGGACCACGAGAGCTTCATCGCCCGCTGCCATGAGGCCGGCCAGCGCCGTCCCACCCCGCTGCTGCTGCAATACGGGCCGGGCGACTATAATTGCCTCCACCAGGACCTTTACGGCGAACATGTCTTTCCGCTGCAGGTAGCGGTCCTGCTGTCCGCGCCCGGCCGGGATTTCACCGGCGGAGAATTCGTCCTGACCGAGCAGCGACCGCGCATGCAGTCGCGGCCGATCGTGGTGCCGCTGGCTCAGGGCGACGCGGTGGTCTTCGCCGTCAACAATCGGCCGCAGCGCGGATCGCGCGGCGACTACCGCATGACCATGCGGCACGGCGTTTCCAAGCTGCATTCCGGCAAGCGGCATACTCTGGGGATCATCTTCCACGATGCAGCCTGACCTGTTCGCCGAAAGCCGCGAAGCCATCCCGCTCGGCCCCGGCGCGGTGCTGCTGGGCGGTTTCGGACTGGCTGAGGCTTCCCCGCTGCTTGCCGAGATTCCCCGCCTCGCCGCTATTTCACCGTTCCGGCACATGACGACCCGCAGCGGCGGGCGTCTGTCGGTCGCGATGTTCAATTGCGGCGAGACCGGGTGGGTCAGCGATCGCAAGGGCTACCGCTATCAGCCGCTCGATCCGGAAACGGGGTTGAACTGGCCGCCCTTGCCGCAGGCCTTCCTGTCGCTGGCCGGGCGTGCCGCAGCCAGGGCGGGATATGATGGCTTCCTGCCCGATGCCTGTCTCGTCAACCGGTACGATGCGGAGACGCGCCTCTCGCTGCACCAGGACATGGACGAGCGCGACCGGGCGGCGCCGATCGTTTCGGTGTCGCTGGGGCTTTCGGCCAGCTTCCTCTGGGGAGGCCTCGCGCGCGGTGACAAAGTGCGGCGGCACCGCGTGCACCATGGTGACGTGGTGGTCTGGGGCGGGCCCTCGCGACTGGTTTTCCACGGACTGGACAGCGTGGAGCGCGGGCACCATCCTGAGACCGGACCCTGGCGCTACAACCTCACATTCCGGAAAGCCCGATGCCGAGAGACCTCGTGACCGAAACGATCCACCGCTGCCGCTGGGCCGAGGGCGATGATCGCATGCGGGCCTATCATGACGAAGAGTGGGGCGTGCCCATCCGTGATTCCCGTGCGCTTTGGGAAAAACTGGTGCTGGACACGTTTCAGGCGGGGCTGTCGTGGCGAACGATCCTTCACAAGCGCGATGCCTTCCGTGCCGCTTTCGAGGGCTTCGATCCCCTTCGCATCGCCGCCTATGGGCCTGCCGAGATCGAGCGGCTGATGGGCGATGCCGGTATCGTCCGCTCGCGCGCCAAGATCGAGGCCACTATCCGCAACGCCCGCGGTTTTCTGGACATGCAGGAGCGGGGCGAGGATTTTTCGGCTTTCGTCTGGTCCTTCGTGGACGGCGATCCTGCCATGGGTGACGGGACCGGCAGCGCGGCGCGGTCGGCTGCGGGCGATGCGCTGTCGGCGGCGCTCAAGAAACGGGGCTTTGGCTTCGTCGGACCGGTGGTCGTCCATGCCTGGCTGCAGGCGGTGGGCGTGGTCAACGACCACGAGACGACGTGCTTTCGCAGGGACGCAGTGGCCGGCGCGCAGATTTCTTGACTTTGCCCGGATCGGGGCTTATCGGGCCAGGTTCACCGATCCACCAGATTTTATACGGAGTGCCCATGGCGCGCGTTACCGTCGAAGATTGCGTCGACAAGATTCCCAACCGCTTCGATCTGGTCCTTCTTGCCGCGCAGCGCGCGCGCGAGATTTCGGGCGGTGCGGAACTCACCCTCGAGCGCGATCGTGACAAGAATCCGGTCGTCGCCCTGCGCGAAATCGCCGAGGAAACCGTCACCCCTTCGATCCTCAAGGAAACGCTGGTCACCTCGATGCAGCGCGTCCTGCCGGACGACGACGACGAGATGGACGAAATCGGCTCGCTCAGCCAGTCGGCCGAAGCCCTGCGCATCACGGCCTCGGCTCCGACCCGCAACACCTCGCTCGGCGGCGACTACGACGGCTGATTTTCCGGGCTGACCGGGAAACCGGATTCAGCCCTTTCAGTCGATCCCGCGGCATCTTCGGCCCGCGCTTCCTTCCGGTTCTCCCATGCAGTGCAGACTGCGGGAGATCGGATGAAAGCGCGGGCCGTGCCCGTTTGGCTGGGCGGCCATTCGTTCCGTTCGAATGCCCTGGGCCATAATACCAAGGTTCGCGGTTGACGGATGGGCCGTGACGGGCAACGATCTCCGCGTGGCTGGAAAGAAGAACAAGTTGCCCCGGATCGCCGGCGGATCGGTGCGGGCGCGGATGCTGTCGGCAGTCGCGCGTGAGGACGAGGATGAGGGGCCACGTCCGGAAAACAGCGCAACGATCGCCATCTACAGCGTGAAAGGCGGCGTCGGTAAAACGACGTTCGCTGCCAACCTGGCCTGGTGTTCGGCGCAGGACGGGCATTCGACCTTGCTCTGGGACCTCGACGCAGCGGGCGGCTCCGGGTTTCTCTATGGCCTCGAACCCAAGGGTTCGGGACTGGCCGAGGATGTTTTCTCGCGCGATCGATCGCCCACGCGCCTGATCCAGCGCACAGCCTGGGACGGGATCGACGTTCTTCCTGCAGACGAAAGCATTCGCGCGCTCGACGCCCAGCTGGTGCGCATCGGCAAACGTCGGCGCCTGGCCAAGCTCACGGAGGAACTGGCCGGAAACTACGCCCGGATCGTGCTCGATTGCCCTCCGGTGATGAACGAGCTGTCCGCGCAAGTGGTCCGCGCGGCCGATCTGGTGATCGTGCCGCTGCCGCCATCGCCGCTTTCGGCACGCGCCTTCGATCTGGTCGTGCGCGAGATTGCGGGCAATACCCGGCGTCATCCGCCGATCCTGCCCGTGCTGTCCATGCTGGATCTGCGGCGCGCCCTTCACAAGCAGGCGCGCGACGCCAACCCCAATTGGCCGACCGTACCTTATGCCAGCGCGGTGGAACAATGCGCGGTGCACCGCCAGCCCGTCGGCGCGCATTCCCCGCAAAGCCCTGCGGCGCAGCAGTTTGCCCGGCTGTGGAATGCCATCGAAGCCAAACTCGCCGAGCGGCGGGTCTGACGCGGGCTTCTCCGGAACGACTGTTCAGGGCGGCGACAACGCGGTAGGTTCATCGGCGTTTCAGGGGGAAACGCATGAACGGGATCTCGGAAAGTCTCGCGGAAATCGGCCAGGGCACTTTGACTGCCACTGCCGTGGACCCGGCGCAAGCGAGCCAGGGCCATACGCATGAGACGGCCTGCCTCAATTGCGGAACGTCTCTGATCGGTACGCATTGCCACGCTTGCGGCCAGGCGGCCCATGTCCATCGCAGTCTGGGCGCTTTCTTCCACGACCTGCTGCACGGCGTGTTTCATTTCGAGGGGAGGATCTGGCGGACGCTGCCGATGCTCGCCTGGCGGCCCGGGCGGCTGACCCGCGAATATATCGATGGGCGGCGCGCCAGCTATGTCTCGCCGATCGCGCTGTTCCTGTTCAGCGTGTTCCTGATGTTCGCGGTCTTCCACGCGCTCGAAGGCAGTGAGGGCGGCGAAACGCCGGCCGTTCGCAGCGGCGATCTCGACAAGGCGATCAGCGGCACCGAGGCCGAACTCGGCGTCTTGAAGGCCCAGCGGCAGAAACTGAAGGACGGCCGTGCCGATACGGGCGACTTGGACCGCCGTATCGACGGCAGGGAGCAGGCGCTGGAGGCGATGAAGGACACCCGCTCCGCCATTGCCGAAAATATTCCCGATACCCGGCGGTTCAGCGATTTCCACCAGATCGACAAGGCCATCAGGAAGTTCAAGAAGAACCCCGAACTCGCCGCTTACAAGCTTCAGACTTACGCCTACAAGTACAGCTGGGCACTGATCCCTATTTCTGTGCCGTTCCTGTGGTTGCTGTTTCCGTTCAGTCGGCGGTTTCACCTCTACGACCATACGGTTTTCGTCACTTACTCGCTCTGTTTCATGACGATGCTGGTGATTCTCGGCATGGTGATGGACTGGCTCGGCGCCAATGCACTGTTGGCCGTGCTGTTCTTTCTCCCGCCGATCCACATGTTCCGGCAATTGCGCGGGGCTTACGGCCTGGGCCGTTTCGGCGCCTTGTGGCGGACGGTGCTGCTCGTCTGGTTCTCCTCGACGGCGCTGATCATCTTCTTCGTGATGATCATGGCACAGATCAGCCTCTGATCGGTCAGGATGGGCTTTCGGTGAGCGCTCTGGCCCGGCGGGTCTGCTTGAGCGTCAAGGCGACCATGATCCGGGTCGAGCGGATCGCGAGATCCAGCAAGCGGCCGCGCGGCTCTTCGCAGGGGAGAGCGGCGGCGCGGGTCGCGGGTCCTTCCAGCAGAGCCACCATCAGCCGTTCGTCCGGGGAGAGGCTATGCGACCTGCCCACCCGGAACGGGCGGCCGAGCGCGCCTTCGAACAGGAGGCAGAAGCTGTCGATCACCGGCGCCAGCACGACGCAGTCCAGTGTATCCAGGCACGAGGCGAGCGACGGCTGTGTGGGGCGATCCTGTCCGCGAGCGTGCCGCCAGCACCGCGCCGCATCGACCAGCACGCTCGGTGGCAGCATGGCCGAGAGGTGAGCGGGTGCGAGCGGAGCAGGTGCAGGCCGGATTGGTGAAGGCCGGATTGGTGAAGGAAAGTGGAAGGTCATCGTCAGGCACTCCAGATCGCCAAATCAATGCTATTGCAAATCATTCGCAAATACTAGCCTTAACTTTCCCTTCCCGATGCCGTTCGCTTCAAGCTTCGATCCGGCGAGGCGAAGGCGGCGGATCGGGCCGCCTTCGCCCTGTCGTTCAGAACCGGGTGTTGCCGGCCGAGCGCTGCTGGCCTCCGGGAGGTCCGGTGAAGAAGAGCTTGCGGAATGTGATCTGGAAAGCCCGGCCTACCGGGTCGAGGTAGTAAGGCGAATAGGCCAGCGGCGTATTGCCGTTGCCGTCCCGCACTTTCTGGCGCGCATCGAACAGGTTGGCGACGGAGAATGTCACCCGCGCCCCGCGCAGGAAGGGTATCTTGTCCACCAGCTTGGGCTGCTGGCCCAGGTCTGCAAAGAGGCGCAAGTCGAACTTGGCGAAATCCTCGAAACGAAGTTGGGTGGTGGGATAGCCGTCCACGCCGTCGACCGTGGTGCCGCTCTGCCAGCTGCCGGTGAGGCGCAGGCCCAGCCCGCTCTGGGAATAGCCGCTCTGAAGTTCCAGCTTGTGGCGCGGGGTGCCGCCGCTGCTGGCGCCGATCGTGCCGCCGTCGAGCAGGTCGATCTCGGGTTGCCCTTCGCGCAGCACGACGCGGTCCGAGAAGACCCAGGTGTGATAGAGCGAGAACGTCAAGCGTCCGCCGCGTCCGCCCCCACCGCCGAACCCGCCGCCGCCGAAACCGCCGCGACCGCCGAAACCACCGCCGCCCGGGCCGCGTCCTTCGCCGCCACTCCGGCCTTCGCCGCCGCCAGCCTCCGTCCCGCCGCTGTTGCCGGGTGCACTCGCCGCTGCATCGGGCGAGGCGCCGCCCGGCGCGTCACGCCCGGCTGCGGCGGTGTCGCCCTCGCCGGGAGGCGGCGGGGGGGCATCGTTGTCACCCCCGCGGCGACCGGGAAAGCCGTTCGGGAAGCGCTTGCGCATGCTTTCGCGCATGGCATCGATCTGCGATTGCGGCGTCTTGAGCGACTTGGTGAAGGTGATGCCCATGCGCAGCTGGGACTTGTCCTCGCTGGCGATGTTGATCGGTCGCAGGTCCACGGCGACCAGTTCGCCGTCGGCATCGCGGGCGAAGCGTTCGGGGAAGGCGGCGACCACGGCCGGGGTCGCGCCGGGCAGGGCGGTCACCTGATTGCGCTGCCAGGTGCGGTTATAGTCGAGGTTGAGCGTGATGTTGGGATCGTTCAGCCGGAACGTCCCGCCCAGTCTGAAATTGCGCATGCCCGCCGCTTTCAGGTCGGGATTGCCGCCGGTCACTGCCGTCACCCGCACGGATTCGCCGCGCGTATAGTCGAAGATGTCGACATTGGCCGTAGTGATAACGGCGCCGCCGAGCTGTGCGGCCGTGGGGGCGTTCTGGTCGTCGCGGTAGCTGGCGATCAGGCTGAACTGGCTCGTGGGGTTCCAGGTCAGGCCGCCGCCGAACGTGCGCAAGGTTCCGAAATCGCCGATCTGGCGCACGGCGGCATTGGCGTTGAGCGAGATCCGGCCCGCACCCGGGAACAGCGGCACGGCGCGGCTGCTGAGCGGAATGTCGATGTTGATGGAGGCCTCGCCCTGGTCGCGGCCGACGCTGGTGGGCTGGGAGATGCCGAGGCGGGTCACCGTGCCGTCCGAACGGTCGAGATTGCCGCCCAGCTTCATCGTCGTGTTCACGGCGCCCGCGGGCAGTTGCAGGGGCGAGGTGGTGGCGACGAGGTTGAGTTCGGCGCTGTCGGTGGAATTGCGCGTCTGGTTCACCGGCAGGAAGTCGAGGAATTCCCCCGCTACCGGCAGGGAGGGATCGGCCAGCGGATCACCCGCGGCTACGGCTGCTGCATAGTCGGCCAGGTTCAGCGGCCGCTGCTGGATCGAGCGGGTGTCGCTGTGGTCGTAGTTGCCGATTACGCTCCACTGCCATTTCTGGGTGGTGCCGTTCAGCGTCAGCCCGAGGTGGCCGGTCTGGGTGCTGTTGCTGTTGCGCAAGGGCGAAAGCCCGTCGACGGTCGGCAGGAAGCTCTCGTCCGCGGTGCCGCTGGCATAAGGGCTGCCGCCGGGGATGGTGACGTTGGGCACCGCGCTGCCGCGCAAAGCCTGGGTGTCGGTGGTGGTGGCCTCGCCGTTGAGCGTGGCGATCCAGACATGGGATAGCGGCTTGGCCCAGGTTCCGGTGAGCGTCAGCGCTTCCGATTCCGGGCGAAGCGTGCGGTTGTTGCCGTCGCCGCCGCTCGTGGCCAGGCCGCGCTGGGCCTCGGTGATCGGATTGGCGTGCGAATAGTTGGCGTCGATATTGACGCGTTCGCCGCGGCGGATCGCCAGGAAATCGCCCTTGGTATTGACGCCCAGCCCGTCGCCCTGGGTGCCGAGCTTGCCGCCGCCTTCGATGGCGAAGGCGCGGAAACGCTGGCGCAGGATGATGTTGACGACCTTCTGAGTGGCCGAATAACCATACTTTAGGGCCACTTCCTCGGGCAGGATCTCGACGCGCTGGATCGCCTCGGTCGGGATCGTTCCAACTTCGCGGAAGCTGGCGATGCGACGGCCTTCCAGCAGCACGACCGGCGCACCGCCGCCTGCGCTCTCGGTTTGCGGCGCCAGTTCTTCGAGCAGCTCGGTGACACTGGAAACACCCAGGGCGCGCACGTCGCCGGCATTGAAAGTCACTTCGGGCGCGATATCGCCGATCACCGAGCCGCGGGGTTTCTGCCCGGCGACGACGATCTCGAATTCTTCGCCGCTTTCCTCGGGGGCGGCGTGGACCGGAGCGCTCGCTACAGGGGCGCTCGTCGTGGGAGCATTCGCCGCAGGTATATTCGTCGCAGGTGTTTGTTGGGCCGGTGTGGACGCCGAATTCGCGGCAGTGCCGGAAGTCGATTGCGCATGAGCAGAGACGACAGGCCACGCCACCAGGGCGGCCGACGCCAGCAGACCGAAACGGAGTCGCACCACTTTCGTAATTCCCTCATCTTGTTTTGTTGCTGCCATGACAAAGTTCGCGCCCTTTGGGGCGTCTCAATTTGTATTAATTGGTGACAGCGTCGCACCACTTGCCGCCTCGCCTAACCGAGCGGCGGGGGTGGCATGCCTTTGCGGAGATTTACGGGAGATGAGTGGGCGCGGGAAAGCGCGGTATCACGCGCCGGAAAGGGTAATGACTCGCTCCCGCGTGATATCGGCAAGCCTGGGGCAGCCGAGCCCTGCCATGGTCACTTCCAGCTCGGTGCGCAGCAGGTGGATCGCATGGGCGACCCCCGGCATTCCGGCGACTGCCAGGGCGTGCATCTGCGGCCTGCCGATCAGCACGGAGCGGGCGCCGAGCGCCAGAGCCTTGACCATGTCCGTGCCCGACCGGAATCCGCCATCCACCAACAGCGGTATGCGGCCGTCCACCGCGGCCGCCACATCCTCGATCATGTCGAGCGCACTCGGCAGCCCGTCGAGCACCCGGCCGCCGTGGTTCGAGACGATCAGGCCGTCCGCGCCGAGGTCCACGGCGCGGCGGGCGTCTTCGCCCAGGACCATGCCCTTGACCAGGATCGGCAGGCGCGTCGCTTCGCGAAGCCAGGCCAGGTCCTCCCAGCGCGGCGCGGCATCGGCCAGCGGTGTGCCGAGCAGGATGCGCCCGCCCGGGGTGGCGGTATGGCGGGGCATCGGCATGCCGGCGAGGTTCGCCGCGGAGACCCCCGGCGGCAGGGTCATGCCGGAGAGCTTGATCGCCGCATCGATGGTGAGCACGATCGCTTCGTAACCGGCGGCTTCCGCGCGCCGGACCAGATCGAGGCTGTGGCGGCGGTCCGGCTGAAGGTAGAGCTGGAACCACAAGGGCGCTCCGTCCTTGCCGAGTTCGCCGGCGAAGGAACGGCCCGCTTCGGCAATCTCCTCCAGCGTGAAGCTGGCAAGCGTGCTGACGATCATGCCGGTGTCGAGCGCCGTGGCGGCGCGGACGACCGCCAGTTCACCGTCGGGATGGGCCAGGCGCTGATAGGCCAGCGGGGCCAGCATCAGCGGGGCTGCGTGACGGCGTCCGAACAGGTCGAGCGCAGTCTCGCCGCCGCGCAGGTCCGCCATGGCGCGGGGGAGTAAACCCCGGCGGGCGAAAGCGGTGCGGTTGAGGCGCAGCGTCTGCCCTTCGCCCGAGCCTTCCTCCAGATGGTGCCAGGCCTCGACCGTGAAGTGATCGGCCGCGCGGCGGGCATAGTCGGCAAGGCTGCGCAAGTCCGCCGGGATCTGCGTCAAAGGCGGCAAGGGGCGCTCGCTCACGTCGAGGACCATTGGCGCAGGAGGTTGTGGTAGACCTGCGTGAGCGTGTCGACCGAGGCGTGTTCCGGATGATCGACGGCGACGCCCTGGATCGCGCCGTCGAGTTCGAGCAGCAGCCGGCGGCGTTCGGGCGAGGCGACGAAGCTCTGGGTCCAGAAGAACGAAACGAGGCGCGTGCCGCGCGTCACCGGGGCGACGCGGTGCAGGCTGCTGCCGGGATAGACGACCAGGTGCCCGGCCGGCAGCTTGACGCTGTGGGTGCCGAACATGTCCTCTATCACCAGCTCGCCGCCGTCATAGGTCTCGGGGTCGCTGAGGAACAGGGTGCCGGAGATGTCGCTGCGCAAGTGCTCGCCGGTTCCGGGGATCGGGAAGATCGCATTGTCGACGTGGTTGCCGTAATGCCCGCGCCCGTCGTAGCGGCTGAAGCGGGGCTGGAGCACCCGCTGCGGCAGGGCGGCGGCGATGAACAGCGGCGTCTGCATGAGCCGCGCCAGCACGCGGTCGGCAAGTTGCTTTGCCAGGGGTTGGCCGAGCGGAAGCTGCTCGTTTTCCTTGACCTGCGCTGCGCGGTGACCGGCCGTTGCGCGGCCGTCCGCCCAATCGGCGCCTTCGAGTGCTGTGCGAATTTCGCGCACTTCCTGGGGCGAGAAAAGCTCTGGAATTTCGATGACCATGCGGCTTCTCTTGCCGAATTCCCGGGCGCTGGCAATCGCTGCGAATGAATTGCAGGAACCCGGCGGACGCCCGAGGGCGCCCGCCGGGCCGTTGGGACCTGTTACATCTTCGCCGTGAGGGTCAGCACTGCCGAGCGGGCATCGCCGGGCGTGGCCCAGCCCACACCGTTGCCGCGGATGCGGGTGTAGTAGAGCTTGTCGCCGATGTTCTTCACGTTGAGCTGCGCCGAGAAGTTGGGCGAGAAGTCATAGGCCAGGTAGGCCTGGTGGATCAGGAAGTCGTCGGACTTGACGGCACCTGCGGTCGGCGTTGCCACGGCAAGGACGAAGCCGTCCTGGTACGTGAGGCCGTAGCCCACGGTGAGGCCGAAGGGCAGGCGGTAAGTGGTGAAGAGGCTGCCCGAGTTCTTGGGCGTCTGGGGCAGGTACTGCCCGCCGCCCGGGTTCGGATTGGCGGGGCTGTTGGTGCAGGTTCCGGTTCCGGGGTTCGCGAGGCACGCATCGGAGACGGACTGCAGCAGCTTCGACTTGAGATAGGTATAGTTCGCCGTGATCGTCCAGGCCGGGGTAATCGTGCCCGAGGCGCCGAGCGCAATGCCGTCCACGCGCGACTTGCCATCGAGCTGCTGGTCGGGAACGGTCGGATCGCCGGAGATGACGGCGTATTTGTCGCGCTCGTTGCGGAAGGCCGAGGCGGTCAGCAGCAGGCCGCCGTCGAACAGCTCGCCCTTGACGCCGATCTCATAGTTTTTCGCCGATTCCGGATTGACGTTGCAGGTCGAGGAGGTCGCCCCGTTCTCGCCGGAATTCGTGCAGGCACCGTTGACCGAGTTCTTGGAAGGGGTGCGGGAATTGCCGTAGGCCGCGTAGATGCTGACCTCCTCGACCGGCTTGTAGTTCAGGCCCACGCGGTAGGAGAACAGCGTGTCGGCATTGCGGGTCCTGATGCCCGGCGTCACCTGGCCCTGGGTCACGGTCGCCGTGGTGGAGGGCGCTATCGCATCGGTGCGGGTGGTGCCCACATTGCGCTCCACGCGGGCACCTGCGCTGAGTTCGAACTTGCCCAGCTTCATCGTGTCAAACAGGTAGCCTGCGACGTTGGTCTGCTCACCCACGGTGTGGCCGGTCCGGATGAAATTGACCGGGCCGGTGTAGACATTGCTGCCATACGTGAAGTTCGCGGAGGCCGGGCCGGCGATGACCTCGTTAGGATTGTCGATATTCATGAGCGGCAGGCGGGCGAAGGCGGCCGTGCCATCGGCATTGCGCAGGACATTGCCGTTGTAGAGGTCATACTTTTCCCAGGTCGCCGCGCCGCCGATGTCGATGGTGTGCTCGATCGCGCCGGTGTTGAACACCGCCTTGAGGTCGATCTGGTCGAACATCAGCTGGTTGCGGGTATCGCGCGTCGTGCCGCGCGGCCCGGTGGGATAGTAGTAGCCCGCCGGAACCGGTGTCGAGATCCCGGTGACCGTGCAGGCCGCGCCGGTCGGGGTCACGCCGCTGGCCAGGCACCAGGTGCCCTGCGGCGGATCGACTTGCGTCAGCTGGCGCGAATCCTGCCAGCGGGCAAGGTTGCGGACCGAGACGGTGTCGCTCACCTCATGCTCGAAGATCGCGGTGAGCTGGTCGACGTTGATGCGCTGCTTGTCGACATTGCGGAAGCCGAAATAGTCGCTGCGATGAACGCCCGGCAGACCCGATCCCGCGTAGTAGGGCACGCCGTACTGGGGAATGTTCCGGTCTTCCTGGTGGTTGTATTGCAGCGTGAGGCTGGTCGGGCTGTCGATGCCGATCGTGACCGAGGGCGCCACGCCCCAGCGCTTGTAGTCCTCGACATCCCGGCCGGGCACGTCGTTGCGGTGCCACATGGCGTTGAGGCGGAAAGCCACGAGGTCGTTGACGCGCTTGTTGAGATCGACGGTGGCGCGATAGTAGTTGTCAGTGCCGATCCCGGCCGTCGCCAGGTACGCATCGTCGGCCTTCGGCCGCTTGGTGACGATGTTGATGTTGCCGCCCGTCGAACCGGCGCCGGAAATCACCGAATTGGCGCCATTCGTCACCTCGATCTGTTCGAGGTTGTAGGAATCGGTGCGGGTGATCTGGGCGCTGTCGCGCACGCCGTCGACCGTGATGTCGTTGCTGGCGCTGTATCCGCGGAAGGTGATGTTGTCGCCGGGTCCGGTGCCGCCTTCACCGGCGCCGAAGGTGATGCCGGGAACCGTCGAGAGGACGTCGCGCAAGGTGAGCAGGTTCTGCTGCTCGATCACTTCACCCGAAAGCACGGTGATCGTCTGCGGCGTGTCGAGGACGGGGCGCGTGCGCTTCGGCGATTCCAGCACGCGACCGGGCTTCTCGTCGATTGCGGTATCGCTGACGGTCACGCCGCCCAGCACGCGCTGTCCATCAGCCTGCTGGGCCTGCGCGGCGGGGGCAAGAGCCGGGGCGATACACGAAAGCGCGAGGAAAGTGCGGCGCGCAGCCGCCGACGAAGGCTTGAAAGACATAATTCCCCTCATGACCGGATAATTCCGTTGCCGCTTCCGATAATGAGAGTCATTCGCATTCGCAATATGCTTTGTTACATTTGTATCGCTTTTGTTGCAAACGCGCCCCGGCGTTGGCTGACGCTTCAGGAAGGGGCGGTTTCGTTGTCGCCGACGATGAGTTCTTGAAGCGCCGGGCTGAGCCATTCCTGGATCCCATCGGCACTGCGGATCAACGCACGGACCGCAAGGTTCTGCCGCAAGGCCAGAGCGCGCATGGCGTCCGCAGGCTCGACGCAGAGCGCGGTCGCCCAGGCATCGGCGAGCATGGCGGAGCGATGGACGACGCTGACTGCCATGGCCGTCTCGACCGGAATCCCGGTGCGCGGATCTATCGTATGACGCCCGCGAACGTAGTCGCCCGATGTCGCGACGGCGAGTTGGTGCAGGGCGATACGCAAGGGCGCGACCCCAGCTGCGGGCGTCTCCAGGTCGACCCACCAGGGATCGCCGTCCGGCCGCAGCCCGGCGCCCACCAGCTCGCCGCCGATCTCGACGAGGAAATGGCTGCAACCCCGTCGCCGCAGGAGCGCGGCCAGCGCGTCGACGGCATAGCCCTTGGCAATGCCCGAGAGATCCAGGCGCAGGCCGCCCGGTTGCCGGAGCCGCTGCCGATCGTGGTCGAAGTCCAGGCGGCGATAGCCCGAGAGCTGGCGCGCACGGGACAAGGCCTCGGCAGAGGGCGGTCCGGCGACCCCCGCTGGCCCATGGCCCCAGAGATCGACGAGGCACCCGATGGCCGGATCGAAAGCGCCCGCGCAGACTTCGGCGACCGCCAAGGCCGCCGTCATCACGGCAGCGAAGTCCTGCGGCAGCGCGGTCCAGGTTCCGGCGGCAGAGCGATTGAAGCCGCCGAGCACGGAGTCCGCCCGCCAGTGGCTCATCTGCGCTAGAATGTCTTCAAGCCGGGCGGCGATGGCGGCGTCCAGTCCGACCCGGTCGAGGCCGACGGGAGCGGCGAGGCGCAGGCGCCAGTTCGTCCCCATCGTCTCTCCGGCGAGATCGACGACGGGAGAGTCCTGAAGCCAATCGGCCAGGCAGGCGGCGTCGATCTCGAGCGGGACGGCCAGGCGCGGGATTGTCCCCGCGCCTGGTGCGATCGGCCTGGAAACGTCGTTGCCGATCAGGGCGCGACGACTTCCACGGTGGCCGTGTAGCTCATCCGGCGCTCGCTCGCGCGCTTCTCGCTGGGCTTGGCGTCTGCGGCGCTGGCGTTGATCCAGTACATCCCGGCAACCGGCCACTTGACGTGCAGCACGCCGTCGGCGCCCGTCGTCAGTTCCTGCGCCTGCTCTGCCTCGCGGTACTTCTTGCTGCCCGGCACGACCGTGACTTTCACCCCGGCGGCGGGCTTGCCGTCGACCAGGAAGCGGAACTGGCCTTCCTCGTTGGAGACCAGTTCGTCGGGGTGCGTGATCGGCTCGATCTCGAGGCCTTTGCCGGTCGCCGTGAACACGGTCTTGGTGGGGGCGTCGGCGGTGACGTAGATGTAGTTGGCGGCAAGCGTCTCGACGAGCTTCACGTCGGTGGCATTGGCGGGGATGTCGGCGACATTCTCGACCCGCCGGGCAGGAGCGCCGCCCTGAGCGCCGGGGCCACCGGCACCGGGCGCACCCATCGGCCTGCCGCGGCCGCCGAGGCGCCACTCCTCGCCATTCACCTTGAAGGTGCCCATGACGCCGGAGCGCTGAGTGCCGATCTTCCACGTTCCGGGCTTGTCGATCTTCACGTCGAAGGTCGAACGGTAGCGCCCCGTGGCGGGGTTCTCGAGCTTGCCCACACTGCCGTCCGGTGCCCAGACGGTGACCTGGTCAGGGCTCATCGGGAAGTGATCGGGGTAGAACAGGTCGTTGGAGACGGCGGCGTCCACGGTCACGTATTCATCGGTTCCCGCTACCGTGGTCGTGGACGGCAGAAGCCACTGGCGATGGGCCGAGGCGGGCGAAGCAAGAACCGCAGCGACGGCGGCGGAGGCGATCAGGATATGGTTTCTACGCATTGAAAATCCTTGAAGATCGTATTCCATTATGCTGGAAAACAGGGAAAATTGCGCTGATCAACGTACAGTGACGGCACCCAGCTCGCTGCTGCCGGAGGCCGAGCCGCCCTTCTTCACGGGAACCGAAATCGGCACCGAAACGAGTTCGCGTCCGCCCGTCTCGCGCGCAGCTTCGACCTTGAGGACATAATCGCCGGGGGCAAGGTTGGCGGGGAGAGGGACCTGGTAGGTCCCCGGTGCGCGGGTGGCGCCGCTAAGGCCATCGGCGGGGAGCTGCATCGAGCGGCCGCCCTTGCGCCACCAGGTGCGCAAGTCGGCCAGCCACTTGGTGCCGGACTCGCGACCGGCCTTCTTGACGTCGTACCAGACGAAGACCGTTCGCGCGGCGCCTCCAGCGGCCGGTTCCAGCCAGCCAACCACGTAAGGCCGGTGGTATTCCGCGACATTGACGCGCGGGATGGTGATGCTGACCGTGGCGGCAGCGGCCGGGGCGGCCATCGTGCCGGCGACGAGCGCCGGGGCCATCAGGGAAAGCGCGGGCATTACCTTCGATGTCGTCATCGGTGCCTTCTTGTCTCAGTGGATGAATATCAGGGCGATCGCGAGCGGGATCAGCAGGCTCAGCCCCACCAGCGGCCAGGTCGAGGGCCGATGCCTGGCGTGAAGCTGGAGCAGGAACAGGCCCGTCACCGTGAAGATCACGCAGGCCGCCGCGAAGAGATCGATGAACCAGAACCACACGGAGCCGGTGTTGCGGCCCTTGTGCAGGTCATTCAGATAGGAAATCGCGCCGCGCCGCGTCACCTCGGCGGAAACGGCGCCGTTCGAACGGTCGATGCTGACCCAGGCATCGCGGCCCGGGCCGGGCATGGCGACATAGACCTCGTCTTCGGCCGACCAGTCCGCCGCGAAGCCCGAGGGATCGAGCGGAACGGCTGCCGCCACGGCTTTCGCCACTTCGGGGGGGAGTGCCAGGTTCCCGTCGCCCGGGGGCGGCAGGCGGCGCAGGAGGGAAGGTGCGATCTTGCCCTGGCTTTGCACGACTTGCGGTTCGGCGCCGATCGAGGCGGCGTGGTTGAGCGTGATGCCGGTGATCGCGAAAAGGAACATGCCGGCCAGCGAAACGGCCGCGCTTACCCAATGCCACGTATGCAGCTGCTTGAGCCAGAAGGCGCGCGCCTTCTTGTTTTTCTTCTTGCTCGAAGCGCTCTGCCGGGCAGGCTTCGTCGAGCGACCGGAAGATGCGTGCGACGCGGGCGAAGATGCTCTGCCTAGCCCGTCGGAGGACTCCGGGTCCACCTTGTCCAGCACTTCGAGAGTTTCGCCCTGGCCGCCCAACTCGCTCGTTTCCCTCATGAAGAGGGGGCATGCGCGGCGATGCGAATATCGAATCCCGGCCCCCTCATGGCCGAGCCATTACTGCAAGTGCGAATGCCTCGCAATAACAAAGACTGCCGTGATGATAAGGATCGCTGCTGCGACCCTGGACCAAGGTGACATGCCGGCCCACGCAAGGAGGACTTGCTCCCGCGCGGGCCGGCATGTCGACTTAGAACGTCAGTTAGAAATCAACCTGAACCAGCTGATTTAAAGTCATTGTTTCAAAGTCAGCATCACGGCACCGCGGGGTGGAACCGTGTAGCTGGAGGGCAGCCTGGACGATTTCGCGCCGGTCCAAAGATCCTCCACCTGAGAAACGGTGGCAAGAGCGGCATCGGCCGGGGTAAGGGCCAGCGAAGCGGCGGTATCGCCGCGGTTGAACAGGGCCAGGGCGACCTGACCATTGGCCAGCGGCTTGGCCCATACTTCCATGGAGCCCACTTTGCGCACGGCCTTGCCCTGTACGCCCTTGGCATCCTGGTCCACGGCGATGACGCGGCGATTGGTAAGCATGGCCAGCGTGGCGGCATCGGTTTCGCGCAAGTCATGGCCCATCATCAGCGGCGCGGCGGACATGGCCCAGAGTGTCATGTGAGTGCGATATTCGTCCGCCGACATCCCGCCATTGCCGACTTCCAGCATGTCCGGATCGTTCCAGCCATGCGGGCCGGCCCATTCGGGCTTGCCGTTCTTGTCGAACCCGATCTTCGCCATCGTCGGATAGTCGTCGGTAATGTCGCCCGTCGTTCGCCAGAGCTGTCCGCCAACATCGCGGCCCCAGCTGCCCACGTCGAAGCGGCCATATTCGCAGAGCGAGAAAATGAACTCGCGGCCCGTGGCCTGGAGCGCCGCGCCCATCTCATAGTAGCTGCGCTTCACGGTGTCCGCGTCGTCATAGAACCATTCGCCGGAGCACAAGTCGTACTTCAGGTAATCGAAGCCCCAGTCAGCGAACGTCCGGGCGTCGGTCTTGACGTGGCCGTAGCTGCCTTCAAAGCCAGCGCATGTGCGGGGACCCTGCGAAGAGTAGATGCCGATCTTCAGGCCCTTGGAATGGACGTAGTCGGTCAGGGCCTTCATGTCCGGGAACTTGGCGTTGGGCTGGAGCACGCCATTGGCGTCGCGCTTGCCTTGCCAGCCGTCATCGATGTTGACGTAGAGGTAACCGGCATCGCGAAGGCCCGATGAAACCATGGCATCCGCCATGGCGCGCACGGTCTTGTCGTCGATATGTTCGGCGAACTTGTTCCAACTGCTCCAGCCCATCGGCGGGGTGGCGGCGAGCGGGCTGGGGATCGGGGCGCCGAGCGGTGGCAGTGCCGCGAACTGGAAGGCGCGGGCTTTTGCCTCGGCAGCCTTGCCGCGACGGCCCTTGCTGTCGACGTCGGTTTCCCAGATCCGCCCCTTGAGGTGTGCCTGGCCGTCCTCCAGCGCGACGCTCCAGGGGCGGGTGAGGTGTTCCCTGTCGTTGAGGTTTCGGGCCTCGAACTTCAGCTCGCCGTTCTCGACGCGCGGGTTGATCATCTCGACCGGGCCGTACCACTTGGTGGTGACTTTGCCCTCGATCCTGCCGCCCCGGGAGGTGACTTCCATCATCGTCACGCCGGGTGTGGGCGGGGTATCCTCGAACACCCAGACTCCGTCATAGGCGGTCTTTGCCAAGGCTGGCGAGGCAAGGGAAAGGCTGGTGCCGAGAAGGGCAGCGGCCATGAAAAGGGCGCGTTTCATCGCGATCTCCTGGAGACTTGCAGGGAACTGTTGAGAAGGATTTGAGGTTTGCCGCGTCAGGCGGTCGCGGCGGCTTCCCGGCCTGCCTCGCTGCGGCGACGGCCGTAGAGGAAGTAGACCAGCAGGCCGATCACGTTCCAGGCACCGAAGCGGACGAGGGTGCTTTCGGGCAGGCTGAACAGCAGGTAGGCGCAGCCCAGGATCGTCAGGGTGCCGATAAGATAGGGCTGCGGGCAGCGGAACAGGCGGGTGAGTTCAGGCGAACGACGCCGCAGGATCATCAGGCAGGCACCGACCGAGATGAAGGCGATCAGCGTGCCGGCATTGGCCAGCTCCGCGATCTCGTCGAGGCGGAAGATGCCGGCGACGATGGCGATCGAAATGCCGGTCATCAGCGTGATGCGGGTCGGCGCGCCGGTGCGCGGGCTGATCTTCGCGAGGCTGCGGGGCAGCAGGCCGTCGCGGGCCATGACGAAGAACACGCGGCTCTGGCCATACATCATGACGAGGATCACGGAGGGCAGGGCGAGCACGGCGGCCAGCGCGATCAGGTGCGCGGCGACGGGCTGGCCGAGCTGGCGCAGGACGAGAGCCAGCGGCTCGGGCGAATTGGCGAGCTGCTGGAAGGGCAGGGCGCCGATGGCAGTGATGGCGACGGCCATGTAGATGAAGGTGCAGACCACCATCGAGCCGACGATGCCGATGGTCAGGTCGCGCCCGGGGTTCTTCGCTTCCTCGGCCGAAGTGGCGACCGCGTCGAAGCCGTAGAAGGCGAAGAAGACGATGGCGGCGGCCGCCATCACCCCGCGCTTCTGGCCTTCCACTTCGGTGCTGCCGAAGCCGTAGGGCATGAAGGGCTCCAGATTGCCGCCGTGGAAGGCCGGCAGGGCCATGACGACGAAGATCGTCAGCGCCACGAGCTTGATGATGACCAGGACGATGTTGAGCGTCGCGCTCTCCCGCGTGCCGGCAATCAGCATGCCCATCACCGCCAGGGCCACCAGCACCGCAGGCATGTTGACGATGCCGCCGCCATGCGGGCCGACCAGCAGCGCGTGGGGCAGGTGAATGCCCGCCGACTCTATCCAGCCGACCAGATAGCCGGACCAGCCGACCGCCACCGTGGAGCAGGCCAGCGAATATTCGAGGATGAGGCTCCAGCCCACGATCCAGGCAATCGTCTCACCCATGGCGGCATAGGAAAACGTATAGGCGCTGCCGGCGGCGGGGATCATCGTCGCCATTTCGGCATAGGCCAGTGCCGCGCAGGCGCAGACGGCCCCGGCGATCGCGAAGGCCAGGATCACGGCCGGGCCGGCACGCTCGGCGCCGACGCCGGTGAGGGTGTAGATCCCGGTGCCGACGATCGCGCCGACGCCGAGTGCAATCAGGTGAGGCCAGCTCAGGGTCTTGGCCAGGGAATGCCCGGATTCGCGTTGTGAGAGTTTTTCTATCGATTTACGCGGTCCGAGCATGGATCCCCCTGGTTATGGTCTCAGCCTGTCTGGCTGGCGGTAAAATGAGCGCGCAAGTCGTCGAGCGTGCTGGCGATGTGCTGGGTGAGCAGTGTCTTCACCTGCTCCGCATCCGCGGCGAGCCATGCGTCGAGCAGGTCACGGTGTTCCATATGCGCGCGGTCGCCGCGCCCGGCCGGTTCGAGGTGCGCGATGACATAGCGCTCCGCGAGCACTTCGAGGCGTTCGACGAGCTGGGTGGTCAGCAGGCGCTTGCCGGGGCGCACCAGCGAGACATGATATTCGCGGTTGCGGACGGCGACGTCGCTGAGATTGTCCTTGGCGGCCGCGTCGAGCACTTCGAAAGCCTTGACCGCGGCCTTGCGGTCCTCGTCGTCGGCCTGGGTGCAGGCATAGGCGGCGGCGGCCGGTTCGGTCGCGAGGCGCAGGAGGTAGATCTCCTCCGCCTGGTCGCTGGACATCGGGCGCACGAACCAGCCGCGATTGGCCTGGCTGGTCAGCAATCCCTCGTGTTCGAGCCGGGCCAGAGCCTCGCGCAGCGGTATCTTGCTGACGCCGAGTTCGGCAGCCAGGGCATCCTGTCGGACCGGCTCCATGACGGGGAGCTTTCCTTCGACGATCCTTTCGCGGATCACGTCGAAAATGCGTTCGGCAAGGGTGCGGACGACGATTGTCACCAGTGAATCTCCATACAGGTCTCGACGGCGCGAAACGCCGTCGATCTAACGTATACGGTAGATGATCGCCAATGGTGCTGCAATCGGACCTTTTCTGCCGAGCCATTGCCCTTTGTTAATCCCGACCGGACACCGCCCCGGCGAACCGGGGGGCGGAGATTTCGGTGGATCGAGACGTTCATGGCGCGGTGCAAAGCCTTGTGCGAACGGGCGGTGATTGATATATGGTATACGATATAGTCTGACTTATGCAACGGAGTTTTTGTGGCGTCGATTGGAATTGTCGGTGGCGGGGTGGTCGGGCTTTGCGCGGGCATCGAATTGCTCGATGCCGGGCGCCAGGTTGCGATCGTCGATGACGACGCCGCCGGCGCGTCGGCCTCCTGGGGCAATGCCGGGCATATCGCGGTGGAGCAGGTGGAGCCGCTGGCCTCCATGAGCATGGTGCGCAGTCTCCCGCAGCGGCTGTTCCTGCGCGGCGGCCCCTTGGCTTTTCCTCCATCGGCTCTGGCGCAGTGGGTGCCTTTCGGCCTGCGTTTGCTCTCGGCTGCTCGTCCCGCCAACTTCCGCAAGGGGTGTGAGGCTCTGGCGCCGCTGCTGGCCAGATCGATGCCGGCCTGGGTCGCGACCGCCGAGCGCATCGGTGCACCCGATCTGCTGCGGCAGGACGGGCACTTCGTCGTCTGGCACGACGCGTGCGCCGCACGCGAGGGCCATGCTTCGTGGCAATCGTCCGAGACCGGCTCGGCCGAGGTCCACGCCGCCACGGAGGCCGAACTGGCGCTGCTGTCCGGCTTGACCGATCGACCGGCGGCCGGCGCGATCCGCTTTTCGGGTAGCGGCCAGATCGCCGATCTCGAAGAGTTGCGGCAGGCTTTGCGCAAGGCCTTCACCGATCGCGGCGGTATCCTCGTAGCGCAGCGCGGCGAACTGCGCGTTGCCGGCCAAAGGGTGGAGATCGGCGGGGTCGATGCCGATCAGGTGCTGGTCTGCGCGGGCGTGCGCTCACGCGAACTGATGGAGTACCTTGGCCACAAGGTGCCGATGATCGCCGAGCGCGGTTATCATGTCCGCGCCGATGCCAGCCGATGGCCCGCGGATCTGCCACCCGTGGTCTTCGAGGAGCGCTCGATGATCGTCACGCGCTATCGCGGCGCGGTTCAGGCCGCGAGCTTCGTGGAACTGGGCAAGGTCGACGCCCCGGCCGATCCGCGCAAGTGGGAGCGCCTGGAGCGCCACGTTTCGGAACTGGGCCTGCCGATCGAGGGACCGTTCCGTCGCTGGATGGGCTGCCGCCCCACTTTGCCGGACTATCTTCCTGCCATCGGCCGCTCGACGAAGGCATCCAATCTCTTCTATGCCTTCGGCCATCAGCACCTGGGGCTTACACTGGCGCCGATCACGGCGCGGCTGGTCGCGGCGATGGTCGCAGGCGGGCAGCCGGAACTGCCGCTCGCGCCCTTCGACATCCAGCGTTTCGCATAAAGGAAGAATGACATGATTGGCGGATCGACCGCAGACATCGAACTGGCCGGCCTCACGGCCTGGGCCGACCGCGCCCCGGCCATCGCCGTGCCGGAGCGCGAGGCGCGGATGGAGCGCGCCCGCGAACTGACCGACCGACTGGGCGCCGATGCACTGCTCGTCAATGCAGGCGCCTCGCTGCGCTACTTCTCGGGGCTGCCCTGGGGGCAGACCGAACGCCTGGTGGCCATGATCGTGGCGCCCGGTCGCCAGCCGATCATGATCTGTCCGCATTTCGAGATCGGTACCCTGGAGGCGGATCTGGCGATCCCCGTGGACATCCGCTCCTGGCAGGAAGACGAGGATCCGGTCGCGCTGGTGGTCGGCGTCCTGGCCGAACTGGGCGCGAAGACGGTGGCGATCGATCCCGAGCTGCCGTTCCATTTCGCCGAGCGCATCCGCCAGGGCAGCCCGGCCCGGCCGGTCGACGCCATGCCGGTGATCAAGCAGTGCCGCATGGTCAAGTCGGCCGCGGAACTGGCGCTGATGCAGCAGGCGAAGAACATGACGCTGCTGGTCCATCAGGCTGCAGCCCGCATCCTGCGCCCTGGTATCCGGCAGAGCGAAGTGGTCCACTTCATCGATGCGGCGCACCGCAAGCTGGGCGCCAGCGGTTCCAGCTTCTGCATCGTCCAGTTCGGTGAAGCGACGGCCTATCCGCACGGGCTTCCGGGCGACCGCGAGCTTCAGGAAGGCCAGCTCGTGCTGGTCGATACCGGCTGCACCATCCAGGGCTATCATTCCGACATCACCCGCACTTACGCGTTCGGCGCGGTTTCCGACGAAATCCGCCGCATCTGGGATATCGAAAAGGAAGCGCAGCAGGCCGCCTTCGACGCCGTGCGTCCCGGCGAGCCTTGCGAGTCGGTCGATCATGCTGCCCGCGTGGTGCTCGAAAAGGCGGGACTTGGCCCCGATTACGCCCTGCCGGGCCTGCCGCACCGCACCGGCCACGGCATCGGGCTCTCGATCCACGAGCCGGCCTACCTCGTGCGCGGCGACAAGACGCCGCTGGAGCCCGGCATGTGCTTCTCGAACGAGCCGATGATCGTCGTTCCGCAGAAGTTCGGCGTGCGCCTGGAAGACCACATGTACGTCACCGAAACGGGCGCGCAGTGGTTCACCCGGCCGCAGGTCTCGATCGACCGTCCTTTCGCGGCGTGAGGAGAGTGGCTGCGGTCACAGCGGCCAGCAATACATGATGAGGGGCGTCCCCAGCAGGAGCACGAGCACTGAAAGGGGCGCCCCCAGCCGGGCATAGTCGCCGAAGCGATAGCCGCCCGGCCCCATTACCAGCGTATTGCACTGGTGGCCGATCGGTGTGAGGAAATCGCATCCCGCGCCGATCGCCGTGGCCATCAGGAAAGCGTCGGGCCGGTAGCCGAGGTCCTTGGCGAAGACGGCCGCGATGGGCGCCACGACCAGGACCGTCGCGGCATTGTTGAGGAAGGGCGTCACCGCCATAGAGGCGGCGAGCACCATCGCCACGGCGCCCCAAGGCGGCATATCCCGCGCCAGGTGCGAGAGTTCGGTGGCCAGAATGTTCGAGGCGCCGGTGGTCTGCAGCGTTTCGCTGACCGGGATCAGCGCCCCCAGCATGATGAGGATCGGCCATTCGACGGCCTCGTAGGCATCGTTCACGGGCAGTGCCCCGGTGATGATCACGGCGCCCGCTGCGGCGAAGAACGCCACGGCCACCGGCACCAGCCCCAGCGCCGTGGTGAGCATCGCCGTGGCCAGGATGACAAGGGCCAGCCAACTGCTGCGATTCATGCCGAGCCGAATCTGCCGCTGCGCCAGCGGCAGGACGCCGAGCTGGCGCAGGCGGCCGGGCATCTCGCTGAGCACGCCCTGAAGCACGATGACGTCGCCGGCCTGGATCACGACATTGCCCGGCTTGTTGCGCAGGATCTGCCCGCGCCGGGAAATGGCCACGAGACGCAGGCCCATCCTCTCCTTCAGCATCAGCCGTCCAGCGGTGCTGCCCACGAAGGCGGATTCAGCCATGATGACGCCTTCGATCACGCCGATCTCGTCGCGGGCGCCGGCATGTTCGTCGTCGTCCTCGTGGTCGTCGAGCGTGAGCTGCGAGCGGGCGATGGCGCGTTCCAGGGCGTCTGGATCGCCGGATAGGATCAGCACGTCGCCTTCGACTATGTGCATGGCCGGATGAACGTCACCGCGCAGTCCCGAACGCAGGACGGCAGTGACTTCGATTTCGTTGTCGTGACTGGCAGTGAAGTCCTCGATGGTCTCGCCGATGGCCTTCGATTCCTCCGAGACGGTCGCCTCGGTGGTGTAGTCGGAAATGTTCAGCGCTTCGCCCATGGTCGCGGCGGCGCGGCGGTCGGCCGGGACGAGGCGGTAACCGAAGCGCAGGAACAGCAGGCCCATCACCAGCATGCCCAGGCCGGTGGGAAGATAGTCGAACATGCGGAAGGGTTCGCCGGTCATTTCCTCGCGCACCCGGCTGACAATGATGTTCGGCGAAGTGCCGATCATCGTCGTCAGGCCGCCCAGCAGCGAGGCGAAGGCCATCGGCATCAGGAAGCGCGAAGGGTTGGTCTTGCTGCGCCGCGCGAGTTGGGACGCGGCAGGCATCATCATCGCCAGCGCGCCGATGTTCTTGATGAGGCCCGACGCCACGCCGACGGCCGAAGTCAGCACGAACAGCTGCGAGCCCGGCTTGTGTACCCATTGGCTGACGAGCGTGACCGCACGCTCCACCAGCCCGGTCCGCTGCACGGCCGCCGAGAGCACCAGCGCCGAGGCGATGATGATGACGATATCGTCCGCGAAGCCGGTAAACGCCTTTTCCGGTGGCACCAGCCCCAGCGCAAGCGCCGCCATCAGGGCTATGATCGCCGTTACGTCGTAGCGGAAACGACCCCAGATGAAGAGAATCATCATGCCGCATAAGGTGGCGACGGAAAGCCACTGGTTCAGGGTCATTCTATCTCGCTTTGGTTCGGCCGGTCGTCCGGTACAGACGCTAAATGCTCGAAAGCGCAGGCGGTGCCGCATGATGGATCGGCCTTGGCGATATGGCGCAAAGAGGGTGAGGGCCCAGGTCATTTCCGAAGCCGGAACGCAGCAGTCCAGCGTCATCGGCGGAGGCTGACAATTAGCCGAACCTGGTTAATCCGGTAACCTTGTTGAAGGCGCAAATGTGCCATAGGTCGCGGCGCAATGGTTTGCGACTCGCCCTTTTTGCGCTTTTTTATGCGTACCTTGACCCTCCTTTGCGCCGTGGCGGCCATGGGATGGACAAGCGCGGCTTCGGCCGAGGTGCTTCGTATCGGCCATCCCCTGTGCCATGCGGTGAGCCCTGCCGTGCCCGGCAGCGATGCCATTCCCGAAAATTTTGCCTGCGACGGTCAGCCCGAGGGATACCAGAAGGGCACGCTCTGGCTTCATGCGCTCCTCCCGCCGGGGGCGGACGAGCGCGACGATCTTTCGCTGATCATTCACAGCTCCCGGTTCGACCGACTGGTCGTCTACTTCTCCTATGCCGATGGCGCGATCGAGCGACAGGATGTGCGCAGCGGCGATTTCGGCACGCACTGGCGCGCCGGCGGTCAGCTCGCCTTTCGCGCGCCGCACCGCGACGTGCCGCTGGTCGGCGTGACCATGCGTTTCGACAAAGTGGCGAGCGCCGGGCTTCTGCGGATGCGCCTGGTCGGACGCGGCGAAGAGAGCACGCAGACTACCGGCCTTGCCACGTCGATCGGTGCCGCGCTGGTGCTGCTCCTGGCGGGGGCGATCTACAATGCCTCGCTGGCGGTGGCGGTGCGGCGGCAGTTCTCGGCATGGCAGGCGGGCTGGGCGGCCTGCATGATCCTTTGGGGCGGCTGCTGGTCGCAGCTCCACCTGTTCTTCTTTCCGCGCATGGCCGGCGCGCTTTCCTCACAGATCTGCACGGGCCTGTCGTGCCTGGCGATCTGTCTGGCGACGCTGAGCGCCGTCACCGCGCTTGACAGCCAGAGCGTCAACCGCTGGCTGCGGCGCGCCGCACTCTGGCTGACGGGCGGGGTTGCCGCGCTGGGCCTGCCGCTCTCGCTCATGCGCTCCGGGCCGATCGAGACACTCGGCAGCCTGCTGGGGGTGCTGATCCTGGCCAACCTGCTTGCGGTGGCTTGCTGCATCGGCCAGGCCTGGAGGCGCGGAAGCGCCGAGGCGCGCAGCTTTGCAGGCGCCTGGTCGGTGCCGATGCTGGTGCTCGCCTCCACCGAATTCGTCGACACGGACAGGATGTTCTGGGGCGGGGGATCGCAGATCCTCGTGCTTTTCGCCGCAGCCTGGCAGACGCTCTGGCTCTCGATCGCGGCATCGCGCTCCCATGCCCGCCTGCGGATCGAGCGCGACATGGCGCGCCGCGCGGAAGCACAGGCCCAGGAACTGGCGCGCCGGGATGCGCTGACGGGCCTGCCCAACCGGCGCGGCTTCATCGAACGGGTCGGCACTGTTCTGGAAACCTCGCAGGAGCAGGGGCAGGTCGTGGGCTTGCTGCTGATCGACGTGGACTGGTTCAAGTCGATCAACGACGTCTACGGCCATGAGGCGGGAGACGTAGTGCTCGCAGCGATCGCGCGGCGCATCGCGCCTTACGAAAGCCCCAGTTGCACGGTCGCCCGCCTTGGCGGCGAGGAATTCGCGGTCATGGTCGCCGGACTCGAGGGTTTCGCGCTGATACGCTTCGCCGAGACGCTGCGGCAGGAGATCTCCGCTTGCGAGCACGGCGATCTCATCGGTCAACGCAAGGTCACGGTCAGCATCGGCATCGCGGAAGCCTCGACGGGCGGCGATTTTCGCTCGCTCTATCGCCTGGCGGACGAGGCACTCTACGAAGCGAAGCGACAGGGCCGGGACCAGGTCGCCATTCGCCTGCTGGACGAACCGGAGCCCACAGCAGACGATCTCGGCCAGGTCGCGCTCGGCAGTTGAGCCGGCGCCGCGCAGCCGATGCTGTTCAAACCGGATCCATCGCCGCTTGCATGCCTTCGATGGGCCGGTAAATAACCCACGGATATTACCGGGGGGTGATTCAAGTAATGCGATCGATGATCATGGCCTGTCTGCTGGCCCTGTTCCTGTTTCCGGGCGCGGCGCGCGCGGAATGGCTGGAAGCATCCAGCGACCATTTCGTCATTTATGCCGAGGACAACGAGCGCGACTTGCGCAAGTTTTCCGACCAGCTCGAACGCTACCACGCCGCGATGGCGCTGCTGTTCCACGTCAAGGCGCCGCCGCCCAGCCCATCGAACCGGGTCACGGTCTATGTCGTGGGCAGCGAGCAGGCCGTCAGGAAGATCTACGGCGCCAACAGCAAGTACATCGGCGGTTTCTATCTTCCGCGCGCCGGTGGATCGCTGGCGATCATACCCCGGGTCGATGCCGCGAAAAGCGCCACTGACGGGTCGATGACCACACTGCTTCACGAATATGCCCATCACTTCATGATCTCTGCCACGGCGATGCAGCGGCCGAAGTGGTTTACGGAGGGCGCGGCGGAGTTCTTTTCTTCCAGCAGCTTTTCGTCGGATGGCAGCATGGTGGTGGGCCGCCCGGCGCTTCACCGTGCCGGGGAACTGTTCTACGCGCCCGACGTCAAGGTGGCCGATCTTCTGGATCCGACCGCTTACGACAAGCGCACTCATCGCAACTATGACGCATTCTACGGCAAGAGCTGGCTGCTCTATCATTACCTGACCTTCGACCCGTCCCGCCAAGGCCAGTTCTCGCGCTATCTTCAACTGCTCGATCAGGGGAAGGGGCAGCGCGAAGCCGCCGCCGAGGCCTTCGGCGATTTCGAAAAGCTTGAGAAGGATGTCGAGCGCTACCTCATGCGCCCGAAGATGAGCGCTCTGCCGATAGCAGGGGACAGGCTCATCGTCGGCCCGATCACCGTACGCAGGCTGACTGCGGGCGAAGCCGCCATCATGCCGGTGCGGATCCGGTCCAAGCGCGGCGTGGACGAGGACAGCGCCAAGAGCGTGGTCGCCGAGGCCCGGGCCATCGCCGCCCAATATCCGCGCGACGTCGCCGTGCTGGGTGAACTCGCCGAAGCTGAGTATGACGCGGGGAACGACAAGGAAACGATTGCCGCGGCCGATGCGGCCCTGGCGGTCGATCCGTCGCAGACGAATGCCTACATCCAGAAAGGCTATGCGCTGTTCCGCGAGGCCCAGGAAACGGATGGAGACAAGGCGCTTGCCTATCGCCGTGCCCGGGCGCCGTTCGTGGCGCTCAACAGGCTGGAGAACGATCATCCCCTGCCGCTGATCTATTATTATCGCAGCTTCGTGGAGCAGGGGGAGCAGCCACCGAAATTGGCCATCGACGGGTTGATCCATGCCGTGGAGCTGGCGCCCTTCGATTTCGGCCTGCGCATGAACCTGGGCTGGGCGCTGATCCGCTTGGGGCGCGTTGATGATGCCAAGATCATTCTGGCGCCGGTGGCCTTCAATCCGCACGGCGGCGGCATGGCCCAGCGCGCCACGGAAATGATCGCGCGGCTGGACAAGGACCCCAGCTGGAAGGGCCCCGAAAGCAGTGCCGGTCTCGATGACGATGGCGAAGACGGAGAAGGCGAGGATTCCGGCGGCGCATCGAAGCCCGGGGCAAGCACACCCAAGGGGGCGACAGCGCCCGCAGGATCGTGAGCCGCGCGCCTTCGATCTGAAGCAAGTCCTACCGGGAACTCCGCAAAAGCCGAAATGCCGGCCCCACGGATTCTCAAGGGCTTTCCAATAGATGCGTCCTCATGAACAAGGACCGCATCTCACTTCGCCGAGGAGCCGGCGCCGCTGCGGCAGCATTCGCGGCCGTGCTCGCTTCCTCGATTTCGACCAATGCCTTCGCGGCGACGGCCACGGCCCCCATGGCCGTGACGGCCACGGTGCAGTCTGCCTGCATCGTCGCCGTCACCCCGCTGGCCTTCGGTGCCTATGATCCCACATCGGGTTCGGCCAAGGACGGCACCAGCACGATCACGGTGACCTGTACCAGCGGCACGTCCTTCACGGTGGGACTGAATGGCGGATCGACCAGCGGCGCCACGGTCACGACGCGCCAGATGGTCAATGGCGCCAGCCGCCTGAACTACGCGCTCTATAGCGACGTCAGCCATTCGACCAACTGGGGCAACACCCCTGGCGGCGACACGCCGACTGCCACCACTGCCACCGCGGTGCCGAGCATTCTCACCGTCTATGGCCGTGTCGGCGCCTCCCAGAACGTCCCGGCGGGGGCCTATACCGACAGCGTTACCGTCACGGTCAATTATTGACGATGAACCCCGCCCCGTCCCGGTACTGGCGTCTCTTGCGGCGGTTGCTGGCAGCGCTCGCCCTCGCGGCAGGACTGTTCGCGCCGGGCTCGTCCGCGGTCGCCAGCGCCTTGCGAGTAACGCCGATCCGGATCGAGTTGCAACCGGACAAGCGGTTCTGCGCCCTGACCCTGGCCAACGACGGTGACCTTCCCGTCAGCGTGCAAGTGCGCGGCTTTCGCTGGTCTCGCGGCGAGCAAGGCGAAGACCTGCTCGAACCCGTGGCAGGGTTTTCGATCAATCCCACGATCGTCACCCTGGGGGGACAGGAAAGCCGCCTGATCCGGTGCAGCCTGCCCGCGGCCGAAGGGCCGGCGGAGCAGACGTGGCGCTTGTTGTTCGACGAACTCGCCACGCCTGACACGCCCGTCGGGCCGGGTGAAATTCGCACCCTTCTTCGCATCAGCGTGCCGATTTTCCGGGCGCCGCGCGGCGCCGAACCCGCGCTGGACTGGACTTTCCGGCACGATCCCGGTGGCGGGATTGCGGCCGTGATCGTCAATCGCGGCCAGCGTCACGTCAGGGTGCTGTCCATCTCCATGACGGCGACTTCGGGCGAGACAGTCCATCTCGACCGCGGCGGCTACATCCTTGCGGGCGGCCGCCTCGCCTTTCCACTACCACCTTCGTTCCCCGTCTCGATTGCGGAACTCCGGGTGCAGACGGATGAAGGAAACCTCATTCCGACCCGGCTCGCCGAAGCGACCGGCACGGGCCAGTGAGGGCCAGCCGGCATGCGGCTGCCTTCGCGGCTCTGGCCGGGGCTGGCGGTCTCGGCCCTCGCGCTTGGCGTCGCGGTTCCCGCGGTTCGCGCCCAGGAGAGTACCGGCCCCTTGCCGGTCGACGTCGTGCTGAACGGGCGTGACATGCAGCGGCCAGCGCTGGCCGTGCTGCAAGCGGGACGCGTGCTTGTGCGGATCGAGGACTTACGGGATCTCGGCATCGTAACGGTCTTCGACGGTGATCTCCTGATCGAGGGTGAGCGCTATCTCGATGTCGATGGGGAAGCCGGACTGTCGGCAAGGCTCGATCCGCAGGGCACCGCGCTGCTTCTCGACGTCGATCCTCGCCATTTGCCGCGCAGGCATGTTGCCGCGAAGGAACGAGGCGTGCCGGTGGCCGCGGCGGTTCCCGTGGCGTTCATCGACTACGACCTCAACTTCTCCGACCAGCGCGGCCATACCCAGGCATCGGCCGTTCTCGATGCCGGTGTTTCCGGCGCCTGGGGAGTGATCGGCAGCAGCGCACTGATCGACAGCCAGCGTACGCGCGTGGTCCGCCTCGACACGGCTTTCGTCCGGGATTTCCCCGAGCGAAACTTGCGCCTTGCCGTGGGCGATACGTACACCCGCGCTTCGCCCTGGAGCCAGCCCGCCCGCTTCGGCGGCATCCGGTTCGGCACGGACTTCTCGCTGGACCCTTCGCTGATCACTTATCCGGTTCCGTCGCTGGCGGGCAGTGCGCTGTTGCCCTCGACCGTCGAACTGGCATCACGCTCGTCCCGCCAGTCCCTGTCCGTCGAGCCGGGCCGCTTCGCCTTCGATTATCGGCCGCGCTTCACTGGGGCGGGCGAGGTGACCATGATCGTGCGCGATCTCGCCGGAACCGAGCGCGCCGTTACCCGCAGCTTCTATTCAAGCACCGCGCTCCTACGTCCCGACATATCCGAGTTCTCGCTGGAGGCCGGTGCCCTCCGACAGGACTACGGCTGGAGCAGCTTTTCCTACGGCGCGCCCTTCGTGGCGGCGTCTTACCGGCGCGGACTGTCAACGGTGGTGACGCTGGAAGGGCGCGCCGAAGCCGATGCTGTCACGCGCATGGCCGGGGCGGGCCTGACCTGGGTGATTCAGCCTCTCGGCGAACTGCGTGTGGATGCGGCGGGATCGCAAGGCGAGGCAGGGTGGGGTGGGCTCTATCAGGTGCAGTTTCAAAGGCTTGCACCGGGTTACTCGGTAACGGCGAGCTACCGCGGGGCGGGGGCCGGTTTTCGCCAGGTAGGCGATCTGCGCCGGGGTCGAGCGGCGACACGCGAACTGGCCATATCCGGCAGCATCGTGATGGGCCGGTTCGGAGGGTTCAACGCAAGCTATCTGCGTAGTGAGGAAGGCAAGATCCGGCGTTCGATCGCCTCGGCCGGTTATTCGGTCAATCTCGGACGCGCGTTCCTCTCCATCGGCGCGCAGCGTTTCGATCGCGGGGACGGCACCGACATGTCCGTTTTCGGCAGCCTTACCTTGCCGCTCGGGGGGCGCCGACATGCCGGGTTCTTCGCCGACAACGACCGCATGGCCGCCACGTTCGAGAAAGTCGCTCCGGCGGGGACAGGGCTGGGCTATCGGGCGGCTGTCGGGCGCGAAACGGGAAGGGGGGCATGGCTCGAGGGCGCGGCCACCTTGCGTTCGTCGGCCGGACAGTTGGACATGGCGGCGACGCGGCGCAGCGGCGTCGTCATGACGCGCGTGGAAGCGCGCGGCGCGCTCGTGGCGACCGGCGGCCTGCTGATGGCGACGCCCAGTGTCGACGATGGACTGGCGATCGTCGAAGTGCCGGGAGGCGAGCGTATTCCGGTCTTCCTGGAGAACCAGCCGGTGGCCGCAAGAGCGGGCGGCGGCCGGCCGGCGATCGTCACCGGTCTCCAGCCTTATGTCGCCAACCGGATCTCGGTCGACCCGGAAGCCTTGCCGATCACCGGCGAACTGGGCGGGGTGGAACAAGTGGTGGCGCCGGGGTGGCGTCAGGCTGCACGCGTCGTGTTCGGTGCCCGCGAGGTTCATCCCGCGCGGCTGCGGCTCGTGGATGAGAACGGCTCGCCCCTGCCACCGGGCTTGGCAGTGAGCTTGGGATCGGGGGAGGAGCCGACCGTTACGGGCTATGACGGCGAAGTGTTCCTGAACGATTTCGAACCTGGCGCCCCGCTGGTGGTCCAGCGCAGCGGCGTGACCGCCTGCCGTGCAGTGCTTCCCGCAGCGATGGTGCAGGATCCCCTGGCAAGGGCGACGCAGGTCATCTGCCGATCGTATTCGACGGAGTCGCATAAATGACGCGCAAGTTTTTGATGATACTCGCATTTTGCGCCGTCATGGCACCTGTAGGCTCGGCTCGGGCCTTGTGCGTGCTCTGCTCGTGTTCGGCGTCGACACCGGGGCTTGCTTTCGGTCCTTACGATCCGACATCGAACAGTCCGCGCGATTCCAACGCGACGGTCTCGATCAACTGCACCGGCGTGGCGGCCTTGCTGGGGACGATCGATATTGCGCTGAGCCCCGGAGGATCGAACAGCATTCCGAACCGCAGGCTGATCCAGGGCGCGGACAGGCTGACCTACAACATCTATTCGGACTCCAACTATACCACACTATGGGGTGACGGTTCAGGTGGCACCACCGGCGTGAGCCTCCCGTTCAATGGGCTGCTGACCTATGCCGCTACAGTCACGGCTTACGGGCGCATCCCCGCGCATCAGTATGTGCGCGCGGGGGCCTATACCGATACCGTGACGATCACGGTCACTTATTGAGCGGGCGCCGGCCGATCACGGCGTCAAGGTGACCATCACCACATCGTGGGGGGCGACCGTGGCAGAATAGCTGCCCTTCATCGCGCCCAGCTCCCTGTGGGCCCAGAGATCGCGCAGCTTGAGCGACTGGTCGGCCGGATAGTCCAGCTGCGCCCAGTTCACCGTCAGCTTTACAGGCGCCTCGCCGCGATTGAACAGCAGTGCGGCGCGCTTGCCGTCCGCCAGGGTGCGGACCCAGACTTCGCCGTTCCCATCCCTGGCGATGCGGCGGCCCTGACGGCCCAGCTTGTCCTGATCGACGGCGATGACATCCTTGTTAAGCAGGATTGCCTTCGTCTCCGGGGTCATGTTTGCCACGTCGTTGCCGGCGATCAGCGGCGAGGCCATCATGGCCCAGAGCGAGAAGTGGCTGCGGTATTCGGTGGTGGTCATGCCGCCGTTGCCGACTTCCAGCATGTCCGGATCGTTCCAGTGCCCCGGCGCGGCATAGGGCCAGAGCGGCTCGTTGAGATCGACGATATCGAGCATGCCCAGCGCATAGCCGTGCTTGCCGGACCACTTGTCGGTAATGTCGCCGGTGGTGCGCCACATGTTGCCGATCTTCGAGGCCCAGAGCCACGGCTTGTTGGTGCCCCATTCGCAGAGCGAGAGCAGCACATCGCGCCCCGTGGACCGCAGCGCGTCCGACATCAGCGCATAGGCTTCTTCCGCGTTGCGGCTGCCGGTGCTGCACCAGTCGTACTTCAGGTAATCGACGCCCCACGAGGCGTAAGTGATCGCGTCCTGATATTCGTGGCCCTGACTGCCCGGGCGGCCGCCGCAGGTCTTGGTGCCGGCATCCGAATAGATGCCGAACTTCAGGCCCTTCGCGTGGACGTAGTCGGCCGTGGCCTTGATCCCCGAGGGGAAAGCCTTGGCATTGGCGGTGATGAAGCCTTTGGCATCACGCTCGCCATGCCAGCAGTCGTCGATCACGAGGTAGTTGTAGCCCGCGTCCTTCATGCCGGTGGCGACGATCGCGTCCGCCGTATCGCGGATCGTCTTTTCCGAGATATTGCAGGCGAACTTGTTCCAGCTGTTCCAGCCCATCGGCGGCGTCTGCACCAGGCCATTGGCCTCGCGCGCCGGGTCCTGCGAAGGCGGAAGCCGGTTCTGATCGACTTCCTCCGCCAGCGCGGGGCAGGTGAGCGCCACGGGGGCAAGGCTCAGGGCGAGCGCGGCGAACTTCGCAAAACGCGGCATGATAGGCGTTCTCTCTTTTCGGCTTAGTTGGGGCAGATCGCGCCAGTGGGATCGGCATCGAGCTTGACGGTGGAGATGGCGATCGTCTGTCCCGCATTGCCTTGAAGGACGAAGGGGCGCGCGATCTTCGTCATGTCCGCACCGGCCTTGGCGAAGCAGGAGAGCGAGACCTTGACGCTGCTCCATTGGCCGGGCGCGCCGGTGAAGACCTTGCCGCCGTCGAGGAAGGTGGTGCCTACCGCCAGCTTCGGCGCAGCGGCTCCCTTGGCATCGACGCGGTAGTCGATGCGCAGGCTGAGCATCGCATTGCTCTGGCGATTGAGATCGACCGTGGGGCCTTCGATCCGCACTTCGCCGGGGCCCGAGAAAGTGAGCTGGCGCGCACCTTCCTGCGTGCCGCCGCCGTCGACATTCTTCACCGCGACCGCACCGCCTGTGGCGAGCTTCCACGGGGCGAGCACCTTGCCCGGCAGGTAGTAGACAGAAACGTTCGAGAGCGAGGCATCAAGCCCGACTACTTCGCTCAGCTGCGGGACCGTGGTCTTGTCCTTGTAGCTAAGGCCATAGCCATAGGCGAACTGCGGATCGTAACCCGGCTGGCCCACGTTGTTGGCGAACTGGCCCGCGTTCTTCGGCCAGGAATAGCTGAGCTTGCCGCGGAAATCCTTGTTCGGCGTGCCGTCCTTCCTGGCGACCAGCACATCGGCCAGCCCCTCACCCTCCGAACCGGGCAGGAAGGCCGCGACGAAAGCGTCGGACTGGTTGATTTCCGGATTCACCCAGAGCGCGCGGCCGGAGATGAAGACCGAGACGACCGGGATGCCCGCCGCCTTCAGCGCCTTCAATTGCGCCAGCGCTTGCTTGTCGCCCGGCTGGAATTCCAGCGTGGAGATGTCGCCGACCATTTCGGCGTAAGGCGTCTCGCCGAAGACGACCACGGCGACGTCGGGCTTCGGCCCGGTCACTTTGCCGTCGGCGCTCAAGGTGGCGGTGCCGCCTGCAACTTCGATCGCGGACTTGAGGCCGCCCCAGATCGAAGTGGCGCCGGGGAAGTCGGCATTGGTGTTGCCGGTGCCCTGCCACGACATCGTCCAGCCGCCCGTCTGCATGCCGATATCGTCGGCATGGGTGCCGGTGACGAGCACTTTCTGGCCCGGCTTGATCGGCAGCAGCGCGCCGTTGTTCTTCAGCAGCACCAGCGATTCCGCTGCCGCCTGACGGGCCACCGCGCGGTGTTCGGGCTTGCCGAGTTCGGTGCGCTGCTCATAAGGACGCGCGGGATCGAACAGGCCCAGCTTGAACTTCACGCGCAGGATGCGGCGCACCGCATCATCCACGCGCGCCATCGGGATCGTGCCGTCCTGAACCTGCTTCAGCGTATTGTTGAACAGGTCCTTCCAGTCGTTCGGCACCATCGCCATGTCGAGGCCGGCGTTGAACGTCTGCGGGCAATTGCCGTTGGTGCAGCCGGGGATCTGGCCGTGTGCGTTCCAGTCACCCACGGTGAAGCCGTCGAAGCCGAGGCGGCCTTTCAGCACATCGGTCAGCAGTGTCTTGTTGCCATGGTTCTTGACGCCGTTCCACGAGGAGAAGCTGGCCATGACCGTCATCGCCCCGGCATCGATGCCGCTGACGTAGCCGGGCACGTGAAGCTCGATCAGGTCCTTTTCGGGGATCTGCGCGTCGCCCTGGTCGATGCCGCCATGGGTGCCGCCGTCGGCGAGGAAGTGCTTGATCGATGCGGCGACATTGCCGTTCTGGATGCGGCTCTTGCCCGGCGCCCCCTGAAGCCCGCGCACCATGGCGGCGGAGTATTCGCGGGTGATTTCGGGCCGCTCGGAATAGCCCTCATAGCTGCGACCCCAGCGGTCGTCCTGCGGCACCGTGACGGTCGGCCCGAAGGCCCAGTCGAAGCCGGAGGCGGCGCTTTCGGCGGCCGTGACCTGCCCGATCTTCTCCATCAGCGCGGGGTCACGCATCGCGCCCAGGCCGACGTTGTGCGGGAAGATCGTGGCGCCGAAGACGTTGGAATTGCCGTGGACCGAATCCATGCCGAAGATCACCGGGATCGGCACGTGGCCGGGCCGCTTCTCGATCGAGATCTGGCGGAACGCTTCGGCCGTCGCGATCCAGTCGCTGGCGGGGCCGCGATCGTTGCCCGAAAGCGGCGGATCGTTGCCGCCGCCCAGGATCGAGCCGACCGGATATTCGCGCAGTTCCTCCGGCTTCATCGAGGCGATGCTGGGCTGGATCATCTGCCCGACTTTCTCGCGCACCGACATCTCGGCCATCATCCGGGTGATCTTCGCCTCGGTTTCCGGATCGACGAGGCCGGTGCTCCTGGCCTTGGGCCAGAGTTCGGGATGCGCAGTGGCGGCAGGCGATGCCTCCTGCGCGAGCGCGCTGGCGATCGGCAGGCTCGCAGCGCCAAGGGCAAGAAACACGGCAAGAGTACGAGGCATCGAGTGGTCCTAGATTATGGAGACGGGCGCTGGTTGTGCGGATCGTGCAATGTCCGTCTGCATGGCGCAATGTTCGGCGATGAATTCGTCGTGCGGAATGCCGAGCGCCGTGGCCCGGCCGATGGCTTCGCGCATCTTGGCGAAAGACGCGCCGAGTTCCTCGGCGCTGAGCTGGTCTGCCAGAGGATCATGGCGTGGGGGCAGGATGTCCAGCCCGGCGTACATCGACAGCCAGCTCGGCGGCTGGAAGGAGTCCCATTCGTAGCGCGGCAGCTTCCCGCCGCCTGCGAAGGCGCGCACGCGGCTGGCCAGGGTCTCGGGCAGTTCCAGCGCGCGGCATGCGTCCCACATCGGTTCGCCATGCCGGCGATTGCCCCAATAGTGCAGCAGCAGGAAATCGCGGATACGCGCATATTCGAGGCTGGTGATGCGGTTGAACTCGTCCGCCAGCGAGGGTTCGAAATCCCGGTCCGGGAAGTGGGCCAGCAGCCGCTCGACCCCGCTCTGGATCAGGGTGATCGAGGTGGATTCCAGAGGTTCGAGGAACCCCGCCGCCAGACCGATCGCCACGCAGTTCTTTTCCCATACGCGGGTGCGATGGCCGGTGCGGAACCGCAGCATGTTGGGTTCGGCCAGTTGCTCGCCTTCGAGGCGCGAGAGCAAGGTGGCGGTGGCCTCGTCGTCGGAAATGTGGCGGCTCGAATAGACGTAGCCATTGCCGACGCGGTGCTGGAGCGGAATGCGCCATTGCCATCCGGCGGACAGGGCCGTGCTGCGGGTATAGGGCGTCAGTGCGTCGCCATGGGTGCAGGGCACGGCCACGGCGCGGTCGCAGGGAAGCAGGTGGGTCCAGTCGTCGTAAGGAACTTCGAGTGCCTGGCCCAGCAGCAGGCTGCGGAAGCCCGAGCAGTCTATGAACAGGTCCGCTTCCAGGGTGTCGCCACCGGTGAGGGTGACGGAAGCGATGCGTCCGTCGTCGCCGCCGCGATGGACGCCGGCAATGGTGCCTTCGACATGGGCGACGCCCAGTTCCTCGCGGGCGCGCTGCGAGAGAAAGCGGGCGAAAAGCCCGGCGTCGAAATGGATGGCCCAGTCGAACACGCCCAGATCGTTGGCGGGTTGCTCGGGCGGCAGGACCACGAGATTGCGCATGGCCGCCTCGGTCGCCAGACAATAGGCCGAGAGCGGCGTATCGTCACCGGCAATGCGCCGTTTGAGCCAGAACTGGTGGAACGGCACCGAGAAGGCATCGACGCCGTAGCGGCCGAAGGGATGGAAGAAGTTCGTGCCCGGCCGTGACCAGTCGCGGAACTCGATACCGAGCTTCACCGTGCCGTGGGTCGCGCGCATCACGTCGAATTCGTTGACGCCGATGGCGCGGAAATAATCGCGGATCGCCGGGACCGTGGCCTCGCCCACGCCTACGGTGCGGATATCGGGAGATTCCACCAAGGTGATCTGCACGGGGAGGCGCCGCAGCCGGGTCGCCAGGAGATTGGCCGTCATCCATCCGGCGGTGCCGCCGCCGACGATCAGGATGGATCGGATCGCATTGTCTGTCATCGCAGGAAACTCCCCGGGCTGGGTCTAACCTGTCGGGCCGAGCCGGAAAAGGATCCCCCCCGCCCGGAGGAGGTGGGCGGGGGAGAAAGGGAGGAGCTTAGAACTTGACGCGCGCGCCCATGGTGAAGCGGCGTTCGAAGATATTGTTGTAGGCCTTCTGGTCCTTCCAGGTGAGGTAGTACTTCTCGTACTCGCCCGTCAGGTTGGAACCCTGGCCGTAGATAGTGATGTTCGGCGTGATGTCGTAGCTGACCGAGGCGTCGACGTAGTTGGTGGGCGCCTGGTACAGTTCGAGCCCGGTGATGCCGCCGAAGTTGGACTGGACCGCACGCTCCGAACGGTAGTTCCAGGCCACGCGCGCCTGGAAATGCGAGTCCTGGTAGAACAGCGCAGCATTGGTCTGGATCTTCGAGTTGTCCTGGAACGGGATCTTCTTGCCGGCCAGGTCCTTGTCGCCGGTGTTCGAAGGCGAGAAGGTGAAGTTCGTGTCGATGCCGAAGTTCGACAGGAACCCGGGGACGAAGCCAAGATCGGTGAACGAGATCTTGGCGCCGGCCTCGATGCCCTTCAGCGAGCCGCCGGATCCCTGGACCGGGGTGCTGATGGAGACCGTGCGGCCGCGAACGACGCCATCGTTGTCCGGCAGGTCGGTGCGGTTCTCGTTGCCGGCCTGGATGAAGCTGTCGACATCGATGTAGAAGGCGCCGACGCTCAGCAGGCTTCCCCGGCCGAGATAGTATTCGAGGGAGCCTTCCACATTGGTGGCGCGCCAGGGATCGAGGTTGGGATTGCCCGTCTGGCTACCGCCGGTCACGCGGAAGATCGGCGTTCCGGGTACGCTGGTGTCGATGGCATAAGTGGGGTTCAGGCCGCCGCCCCACTGGTTGAGGTCCAGCAGGGTCATCGTCTTCGAGAAGGCGAAGCGGAACTTCAGGTTCTGCGCGAAGTCGAAGGCGACGTTGAAGGCCGGAAGGATGTCGGTGAAGCTGCGCTTGGTGTCGACCGAGCCTCCCAGCTCGTTGGCCAGACCGTAGGGCTGCGGCCCGCCGGTGACGTACTGGGTGATGTCGAGCCGGGTGTTGATGACCTTGACGCCGCCGTTACCCGAGAAAGGCACGCCGAAGAAATCGCCGTGGAAGTCGGTCTGGACGTAGCCGGAGATCTGCTTGACGCCGACGTTGAAGGAAGCGCCGGGGTTCATGACTTCGACGTTTCCGGGGTAGAACTCGTTCTGGAAGGCCAGGGCGTTGTCCATCGCCTTCGGGTCGAGCACATACATGTTCGGCACGCCTGCCACGCCCGGGTTGAACAGCTTGACGCGGCCGCCAAGGGTCGGGTCGTTGGCAAGGCGCGTCAGGCCCGCCGTGTAGAAGCCGGAAGCGTCGCCCGCGCTGCAGGAGCTGTCGCTCATCGGCACGTCGAAGGCCTTCCACTTGACGAGGCAGCCGTTGGGATCGCTGGCCTGTCCGGCATAGAGCGGTGCCGCACGGTCGAATTCGTAGTCGTTCACCGAACGCTCGGAATAACGGCCGCCGAAGCTGACCGTCAGTTCGGGCGATGCTTCATAGGAGCCATCGGCGCGCACGACCTTGAGGTCGCCGTTGCGGCGATAGTTGCCTTCGGAAGACATCGTCTTCAGCGCATAGTTGCTGATGTCGCCCAGTTCGGTCAGAAGCTGCGAGGGCAGGGTGAAGACCGGCTTGTTGCCGGTGAAGTCCACCACGGCCGGAAGCGAGTTCAGGCCGGCGATGGTATTGACCGTGTAGCCGTTCGGGTTGAACACCCGGTCGCCGCCCGGATAGTGGCCGATGCCGCCCGGCTGCCACTGCTGGCCGTCCGACATGCTGAACTGCAAGTAGCTCTGGTCGTAATACTGGTGAGCCTTGCCATAGATGCCGCGCAGGCTGCCCTTGAAGGGGCCGCCGTTGTCGAACTTCAGTTCCAGGTTGTAGTTCTGCGACTGCGATTTGTAGCGGTCGGTCTGGGCATAGGAATCGAAGTTGCCGAGGTCGTAGTTGTAGACCTGCGTGGTGTTGAGATTGTAGGTCCGGCCGTCCTTGCCCACCACGGTCGTTCCCGTGTCGCGCGACTGGCCGGGCACGAATTCCGCCGCCTGCCAGTTGACGTCCTGCATCTGGAAGCCGGCCGTGCGGTCATGCTCGGTCTGCTTGGTGAAGAAGGCGTCGCCCGTCAGGGTCAGGGCGTCGTTGATCATCCATTGCGCCGAGCCGTTGATGCCCAGGCGCTGGCGCTGGTTGATCTTGTTCCAGCCGGTGAAGCCCTGGGGAACGATGAAGGCGTCGTTGGAATTACCGTTGCCGTTGACGTCCACGCCGCCGGCCACCACCGTGCCGCGCGGGCGGTTCGCGGGTGAGAAACCGTTCGTGGAGGTGGCGTCCGGCGTGCCTTCGTCATGCAGAGTGGCGCCGTAGCCTTCCTGGATGCCGTTGTGCGAATTGGACAGGCGCACGTCGGAATAGGCGGCGGAGACCATCACCCCGAAGCGGTCGTTGTGCCAGGACAGCAGGCCGTTGAAGTTCGGATCGAACTTGTGCTTGGTCTTGTCCCCGTAGGCGCCTTCCGCGGCAAGAGCGACCGTCACGCCCTCCTTGAGGTCGAAGGGGCGCCGCGTGCGCAAGTTGACCGTGCCGGTGATGCCGGCATTGAGCGAATCGGCCGTGGCGGACTTGATGACATCGGCGCCGGCGAAGAGCTGCGAGGGGATGTCGTTGAAGTTCGGCTGGATCGTGGTGATCGACTGCGCGCCAAGGTAGGCTTCGCCGTTGAGCAGCGTGGTCACCTGCGGCAACCCGCGGATGTTGATGGTCGAGCCTTCGCCCGCGCTGCGCAGGATCTGCACGCCCGGAATGCGCTGGAGAGAGTCGGAAATGGTGACGTCGGGCAGCTTGCCGATGTCTTCGGCGGAAATGGAATCGACCACCGATGTGGCATTGCGCTTGATGTTGACGGCGCGTTCCTGCGAGGCGCGAATACCGGTGACGACGATGTCGCTTCCCGTGGGCTCGCTGCCCGGTTGGGCGGTGGCGGGGCTGCCGGCCTGTTCCGCCACGGCCAGCCTGGTGGCCGATCCCGTGACGACGGGCGCGCCCTGCTGCGCGGCTTCCTGAGCCAAGGCGCCATGCGCCGAACCCAGGGCGACCATCGACGTCGCGGCCATCAGGACACTGCGACGCACGAAACTGTGCTGATTCATTCCCCTCATTTCCTCTCCTCTCACGCGCTATGCGTGCCTCGCTGGTTCGGAGAGGGGCGTCGACCCAGCGGTCATGAGCGCCGCTTTCCTCTCCTGGTACGAGCATTCTTTGTGACTCGTGTTGCGGTACACATCCGCTCAAAGCAAAAAGCGGTCAACTTAAATTTTTTCTTTTTTGTTAGTTAGGGGACTGTTCCGGTTGTAGTCATTGGCACCATGAAAAGAGAGGATCGCACTGTAACCGCTCCCGATTCGGGAGAAACCCGCGGCAAGCGACTGGCCGTTTCGCTTTCCGGTACCAATTTGGCCCGGGCCAGCGACTACAATCAGCGCATCGTGCTCCAGGCCATTCGCCTGAGCGGAGAGACTACGCGTATCGCCCTGGCGAAGCAGACCGGGCTGACGGCGCCCACGATCGCCAACATCACCTCGCGCCTCGGGGAGATGGAACTGATCGCGCATATCGGCCGCAAGCATGGCGGCCGGGGGCAGCCGGCGCTGCGCCTTGCCATCAACCCCGACGGCGCCTTCGCCATCGGCCTCAATGTCGATCGCGACCATATCACTCTGGTGGCGCTGGACCTCGCCGGCGAAGTCCGCAGCCGCGTGACTCGAGAAGTCCGTTTCGCCATGCCGTCCGACGTGGTGGACATCATCTCGGCCGAGCTGGAAGGCGTGCTGACCGCGGGCAAGATCGACCGTGAACGCATATTGGGGGTCGGCGTCGCGCGCCCTGACGACCTGGGCGGGATCGTCCTGCCGCACAAGCCCGAGGGTTACGAAAGCTGGTCGCAAGTCGACTTTTCCGCGCTTTTGAAGGAGGTTCTGCCCTGGCCGATCCACGTCGACAACGACGCGGCGGCGGCAGCACTGGGCGAGGCGCAAGGGGTGGGCGGACAGGAGCGGCCGAGCTTCTTCTATCTGCTCATCAGCGCGGGCCTGGGCGGCGGTCCGGTGGTCGACGGCAGCTACTATCGCGGTGCGCGCTCGCGCAGCGGAGAGATCGGGCTCATGCCGGATGCCGGCGGCGCGGAGCCCGGGGCGGTGGTGCAGGATACTGTCTCGTTGTCCGCCATCGAGGAGCGTCTTCTGCGCGAAGGTCGTCCGCTGAAATCGCTCGACGATCTCCTCGCGCTCGATCCGGTCATGGCGACCACGGTGGATCAATGGATCGCCGATGCCACCCGCGCGCTGACCGGCCCGTTGGTGGCGGTGTCCTGCCTGCTCGATCCCGATGCGGTGGTGATTGGCGGACGCCTTCCGGTGCCGCTGATCGAGCGGCTCAGCGCCCGGATCGACGCGGCCCTGGCCCAGGTTCCCATGCCCAACCGGGTACCGGTCCATCCCGGGCAGATGCCCGCGGAAGCCCCTGCGATCGGCGCAGCGATCCTGCCCTTCCTCGATCAACTGCTTCCTTCGGATGCCATCCTGATGCAAGCAGGTCGATCCGAAGAGTTATAAAAAAGAAATTGTCTTATTCATCCGCCATGCCATCATGCCGCGACATCGAAGCGGTGTGGGGCATGACCGGGTGAACCGGCGCGCCAGCTCCATCTCCGTCCCATGACATGATCCAATGCCGGAGAGGAATATGCCGAAGATCCCACCCATGCAGCGGGCTGCTGCGTGACCATGCGGATTGGAATCGATTACGGTGGGACGAAAATCGAGGCTGCCGCTCTCTCGGAGGACGGTGAGGTCCTGCACCGCCGCCGCATACCAACACCCGACAAGTACGATCTGGCGCTGACGACGCTGCGCGATCTGGTGGCGGCTGTGGAGGCGGAAGTTGGCCGCCGGGGAACTGTCGGAATCGGCACCCCGGGGTCTCTCACGCCGGGTACGGGGCTGATCCGCAATGCCAATTCGGCTTGCCTGAACGGTCAGCCTTTCCAGCGCGATCTCGAAGCCGCGCTCGGCCGGGAGGTCCGGCTTGCCAACGATGCCAATTGTTTCGCCCTGTCCGAAGCCGTCGACGGCGCGGCAGCGGGGAAAGCCTCCGTTTTCGGGCTGATCGTCGGCACGGGTTGCGGCGCGGGCTATGTGCTGGACGGCAAGGTGGTTGGCGGTGCGCATGGGCTGGCCGGCGAAGTCGGGCACATGCCGTTGCCGGACCCCGGCCCGGATGAACTGCCGGCGCCCGCCTGCTGGTGCGGGCTGCGCGGATGCCTTGAGAACTGGGTCTCGGGAACGGGGTTCCAGCGCGCATTCAAGGCCGCGACGGGGCGCGATCTCGATCCTCCCGCAATCGTGGCGGCCGCGCGGGATGGCGATGCAGCGGCGCAGGAAGCGCTGCGGCGCTACCGAGACAGGCTGGCGCGCGGGCTGTCGGTGGTGGCCAACCTCATGGATCCGGATGTGATCGTGCTGGGCGGCGGAATGTCGAATGTCGGCCAGATCTACGAAGGATTGGCCGAAGCGGTTCAGGCCCGAACGTTCTCGGGCGCGTGGGCCGGAACAGTGGTTCCGGCGCGCTGGGGCGACAGCTCGGGCGTGCGCGGCGCAGCGCTGCTCTGGGATCCGGAGGAAATACCGGCGCCTTCGTGACGTGTCAGGGCGCCGTGCGAAGGGTGCAGACTTCGGCCGAGAGCTTCTCAACGACCCTGGATCCGGTGGCGGTGAATTCCATTGAGCGGGCCTCGTTGGAGAATCGCGGCCATGCGGGCAAGGCGCCGCCGTTGGGATCGCCGCTGCGGGCAAAGTTCACCCAATAGGCGGCCAGCGGCGCGAGGGCCTGATCGAAAGCGCCTTCATCGCCGAGCACGTAGCGGATTTCGGAGCCATGGGTCACGGGCTTGGCGTCCGGCCCATCGAGGTCGAACTGGTAGTGCCACGTTGCGCCGCCCGATCGCCCGCGCTCCGCGGCAACATGGAGCGAAGGGCAACGGAAGGTAAGGTCGTTGGCCAATCGCAAGTTGAGGTCGGCCGGAGGTGCCTTGCCCTGGACAAGCCCGTAGGCCTCCATGGCCCTGCCGGCATTGGCACCGAAACCCCGTACGATGGCACGCTCCGGTGCGCCGTATAGCCCGAGTTCGTAGAGGTTGTTGCCGATCAGCAGGGGAATTTCTCGCCCCACGCCGCGCGACAGGGCGGCCGCGGGCGTCTCGGTCAGGACCGTGCCGTCGGTCACGGCCTGCAGCCAGATGAAGCTCTTGTCGTCCAGGCCGGGAACGTCGGCGGTGTCGCTGGCACGGAGCAGGGCCTCGGCGGGAAGCGCGCGAAGCTGCCGGGCACTGGCGTGAGGCGGCGCTCCGGCCGCGCGCACGATGGTTTCGCCCAGCGCCTCGTTCTGCGCCAGGCTTCGCGGCGGCAGACCGAAACCCGGCGTGCCGCTTTCGGCGATGGCCTTGCTAAAAAGCCCCTTCGCGCCGGGTGAGAGCATCTGCAGCCCGACATCCTGAGCGCCTGCCGATTCCCCGAAGATCGTGACATTGGCCGGATCCCCGCCGAAGCGGGCGATATTCGCGCGGACCCAGCGCAGGGCGGCCTGTTGGTCCATGAGGCCATAGTTGCCCGAATGTGCGCCCAGGGCGGCATGCGAGAGGAAGCCGAACGCGGAAAGGCGGTATTGCAGGCTCACCAGCACAACACCGCGGTGCACGATGGGGGAGGCTACCGTTCCCGCGCCGCTACCGGCGCGGTTGCCACCGCCATGGATCCAAACCATGACCGGCAGCGGCGCCTTCGGTTTCAGGGAAGGCGTGGCGACGTCCAGGTAAAGGCAGTCTTCCGACTGGTTTGCGGCCGCCCCGTGGTTCCACCCATAGTCGACCTGCATGCAGGCCGGAGCCGAGCGCACCGCTTCTCGCATGCCTTGCCACGGCGCGACGGGTTGGGGCGGCTGCCAGCGGAAGTCGCCGATCGGCGGAGCGGCGAAGGGAATACCGCGGAACAGGCTGCGACCGTCCGGCGTCGCTTCGCCCTGGATCGTCCCGACATCGGTTTCGACGACCGGGGCGGGGGTGCTCGCAGCCGCAGCCGCGAGCAGCATAGCGGCGATCACGGTATGCGGGCGGCGGCAAGCGGCCGCGGGGCGGGCAGAGCCAGCGCCTGGGTGAAGGCGGCCTCGGCCACCTTGTTCATCACTTCGTAGCCGGCCGGGGTCGGGTGGACGTGATCCGATGTCAGCCCTTCGCGTGCGCCGAGACCGGTGCCTTTCATGGCCGTCCAGTAATCCGCATAGACCGATCCGGTTTTGGCAGCATAAGTCCTGAGCCAGGCGTTGATCCGCTGGATACGCGGACCCGTATCCAGGCCGGGGCGCCAGGGGAACAGATCGGCGGGCGGGATGGAAGCCAGGATCACGCGGATGCCGTGAGCCTGCGCCATTTCCACCATGGAGCGGAAGTTGGCCTGGATCTGCTCGTCGGTCATCGGTCCGGTATTTCCGGCGATGTCGTTGGTCCCGGCCATGATCTGGACGACTTGCGGATTGAGGTCGATCACGTCCTGCCGGAAGCGCAGCAGCATCTGGGAGGTGGTCTGCCCGCCGATGCCGCGCCCTATCCTGCCGGGCGTGAAGAAGGCGCGATCGAGATCGTACCAGCCCTGCGTGATGGAATCGCCCATCAGCACGATACGGGGCTTCACGGTGCCCACGACATCGGTGGCATTGGCCTCGCGGTAGCGCGCGCTCCAGGCCCAGTCCGTACGCAAACGCAAGTCCGCGGCCTGCGCGGCGGTCTGGACCGGCAGGGTCGAAACGGCCGGGGCCTGCGCCAGGGCGGGGCGCGCGATGGCAAGGGCCGCGACGGCAGCGGAAAAAGCGGGCAGGGTCTTCAGTCGCAAGGTCATTTTCCTGTGGCGATGGTCCGGGGTGCGACGTTCCAACCGCGGAGCTTGACGGAAGGTGAACTTCCGGCCGCATCCCTGGGGGCCGTGATCGTCACGTTACGCGTCTCGCCTGGCAGGAGCGAGATGTAATTGTCTGAAAAATAGGCCGGCAGGACCTGTTTGCCGGCAGCGTCGAACAAGGTCAGCTTGGTCTGGATCGCAGCCGTCTTGCCCGGATTGCTCAAGGTGACCTCGATCTTCGCTTCGTCGCCAGCTTCCGCGGCCCGCGCTTGCGCCGTCAGCGGGACGGGGGCCATGGTGCTGAGGGCCTGAAGCGCCTCGTCGCTGGCGGCCTGCCAGTAGAAGTTGTCGGAAAGGCGTGTTCCCGTTGTGTCGAGCGCTTCCAGGCGGATCAGGACCGGCCCGGATGCCGTCAAGGGCGCCAGGTCGAGCGTGAAGGCATCGCCGACTTTGCCGCCGACGAGGTCGAGCTTCTTTTCCTGCGCCGCGAGCTGCCGGCCATCGAGCGCCTGGACCACCGCGCGCACCGTCACGCCGCTCAGTGCCGTCATCCGGTTGTTTACCAGGATCACCTTGTGGTCCGGCAGGTTCATCTGGACGTGGACCGGTTCGGAGGCTTTCTTCATCCCGTAGAATGCGCCATGGGTGTCATAGTCGGAAGACAGGATCTGCCAGGCCGAACTCGGCCATGCGGGCTGCGTCATCCAGAGCATGCGTCCCGAATTCTCGGTCCAGAGTCCGGCATTCATGCCCTCGAAGATCGCGCGGTAGCTTTCGTACTCCAGCATTTGCGCCTTGCGCTCGAAGTCCGGCAGGCTGGTGGCCTTGCCGAATTCACGGTCCATGGCATCGGTGAAGCTCTTCACCGCGCCGTTCCCGGTCTGATGCCAGTCGTGATAGGCCCAGGTATCGCTGATCGGCCAGCGCTCGCTTGCCGGGATGGCGCGTTCCCAGGATTCTAGCGTCGGGAAGGAAGGCGTGCCAACTTCGACCGCGAAGCCCTTGGAATATTCGGTGAAATACTTTTCGGGCGCGCGCCAGTTATAGGGCCCGGAATCGTGTAGGTTGATGCGATTGGAAGAGGCCATGTAGAGCCGCGTGCCGTCTTCCTTGCGCAGCATGGCATCCAGGCCCTCGTTGAGGATCGGCTGCGGCACGCCTTCGTTGCGGCCGAACCACAGGATGATCGAAGGGTGGTTGCGGAAGCGCTGGACCACGTCCGTGGCATTGCCGAGGAACAGCCCGGCGTCCTCGGCCTCGATGTTGTAGTCCTGCGTCGATTCCCAGAAGTCGCTCATGACCATCAGGCCGTATTCGTCCGCCAGGTCGAAGAAGCTGGCCTGGGTGTTCTGGCCCACCCAGTTGCGGATGACGTTGACGTGGGCGTCCTTGTGGAGCTTGAAGAACGGCTCCAGCCGCTGGCGGTCGACCCGCTTCATGAAATCGTCCATGCCGATCGAGCCGCCGCGCGCGGCGATCCGCACGCCGTTGACGCGCAGGACGAGGAAGGGCGAGAGCGCTTCGTCGCCCTGGATCGGCGTGACGGCTGGGGACTTGTCGGCGCCGGGAGCGAAGGAATAGGCCCAGCCGCCGCGCACCTGCCGGATCGCCTCGTGTCGCTCGTCGACGATCTGCTGGCCGAGCGCGCGGGCCTTTTCGAAGTCTATGACGACCCGGTCGAGGTTGCCGGTATCGTCCACCAGCGACATCTCGTACGTCACCTGCCGCATGCCGAAACGCAGGTCCTTCGCGTCGGACCTGGCGCCGTCCACCGAAGCGGTCAGATGCAGCGTGTGCAGCGCCGGGTCGCCGTAGCCGTTCGGCCACCAGAGCTTCGGATTGCGTACCGCAAGGGCCGCGTCGCTGTCTGGCGAGAAGCGCACCGCCGCGGACTGATGCGCGGGTATGGTGATCGACCGCTCGACCGCCACGTCATCGAAAGCGGCGCGCACGGTTGCTGTGCGGGGCTGGTCGGACAAGTTCTCGACAGGAACCGTGATCTCGACGTTCGCCACGGAATTGTCGGCGCGGGGCAGGGTGGTGACGACTTGCGGATCGCCGATCTGGACGTCGCCCGAGGCGAGCAGTTGTACGTCCTGCCAGAGACCTGTCTGTCGGTCGCGAATGGTGGGGATCCAGTCCCAGCCTTCGGAAGCGCCGAAAGTCGGGCCGTCCAGCATCATGGCGCCGCCGTTCTCGCCCACGCCGGACGTCAGCGATTCCTCATGGGCGTGGCCCGGATGGGGCGGCGGCGAAACGCGGATCGCCACGGCATTGCGGCCGGGGTTGAGGTAGGCCGAAACATCGAAGCGGCCGCGCACGAAAGCGCCTCGGGTCGTGCCGACCTCGACACCGTTTACCCATACCTGCGAACTGAAGTTCACGCCATTCAGCAACAGTTCCAGATGCTTGCCCGATGTTTCTGAGGGCAGTTCGAACTCGGTGCGGTACCAGTAGTCCTGCCGCGCCAGCTTTTCGGGAATGACGAGGTTATTCAGGCCATGGGCCGGGTCGGGATAGACGCCGCGATCCACCAGCGTGGTCAGCACCGTGCCGGGAACGGTTGCGGCGTACCACTTGCCGTTGGTGAAGCCGGGGCGCGAGATCGTGCTGCCGTCACCGGACACGGCCGGCGCTTCGGCGAGCGTCCATTTCTGCAGCGTCCACGCGGCATCGCCTTGGGCGACGAGCGCGGACGTTGGCGCGACGGGCTTCGCGATGGGCTTGTCCGGGGCTGCCGCGCTGCGCGGGAGTGTGGCCGGGGGCTGGGGCGTCAATTGCCCTTGCATTTGCTTGACTTGAAGCGGCCAGCGGGCACTCGTTTCGGTGAACTGGACCAGAGCCGGATCGCGGCCCTCTACAGCAGCATTGCGCAAGTCGGCCGGGGACATCGCTCCGGCATCGATACGGAGCCCGACGAGGCGCGCGGCAATACCGCCAGAGGGCTGGGTCGATGGCGCCACCAGCAGCTTGCCGGGTGCTCCGGCAAGCGGCTGCGTCAGTGTCGCGGCCAGGCGTCCGTCCACGAAGAGGCGCTGGCTGCCGCCTGCGGAGACGATGGCGTAGTGGTGCCAGGCGTCCGCTTTGTTCAGGGCGCCGCCCCGCGCAGTCTGCCTGCCGCCGGAAAGAACGGGCCGTCCCGCCGCGATGGAGAGCGAAAGCTGCGCCGCCGTCTCGTCTCCCAACGCGACCAGAGTGCCTTCGCTGCCGGCTTCAAGGGAGGCCCGGAACGAGAGCGTCCAATCGCCTGCGGGCAGGGAGAGGTCGCTGGACCATGTCGGCGCCGCGGGAATAAGCTGGAGATCGAAGGGGCCGGCCACTTGCGCCCCTGCCGAAGCGGACACCGCCAGCCAGGAAACCGCGCATGCCATGCCCAGAACTGCTTGCGCAGAACGCTTCGTCCGTTTCATCATCCCCTGCCCCTCTATGCCGCTTCGGCCTTGTTTGACCAAGAAACACGGCTTCCGGGAAAAAGACAAATGTTTTTACATATTGCGGGACGGCTTTTTAACGGGAAGACTGTTCGCCGCTATTTCTGCTCTGTCGTTGACGTGGCAAGCCGCCTCGGCAATGTGCGGCGCGAAAGACGGGCTTCACTTCGATGGAATTTGGGCACTCGATGAGAATCGTCATCATCGACGACAGCGGATTGCGCGCGACGGTTCTCGAAGAGGGCCTGCGCGAGGCCGGGTATGACGATATCCATATCGTCCCGCCGCGCGGCGCCTTCGTGGCCCGCCTCGAACGGATGGCGCCCGACGTGGTGCTCATGGACCTTGGCAGTCCCAGCCGCGACACTCTGGAGGAAATGCTCAGCGTCAGCCGTGCGCTCGCGCGGCCCATCGCGATGTTCGTGGACCAGTCCGACGAGGCGATGATCGGTGCGGCCATCGATGCGGGTGTCTCGGCCTATGTCGTCGACGGGTTGCGCAAGGAGCGGGTGAAGCCGGTGCTTGAGCTGGCGGTGCGGCGCTTCAATGCTTTCGCCCGGATCCAGGCCGAATTGGACGAGGCGCGCAATGCGCTTTCGGACCGCAAGGTGATCGATCGCGCCAAGTCCATCCTGATGGCGCAGCGCAACCTGTCGGAACAGGACGCCTATACGCTCCTGCGGTCGAGCGCGATGAACCAGGGGAAGAAGATCGTGGACGTGGCGCAGGCCCTGATTACCGCCAGCGACCTTCTGGGAGGGGGACTATGACGACGAACTTGCGCATCGCCTTCCTGCCGCTCACCGACGTGGCGGTGCTCGCCGTGGCGCAGGAGCGGGGCTTTGCCGAGGAAGAGGGGCTTTCGCTCGACCTCGTTCGCACGACCAGTTGGGCGACCCTGCGCGATCGTCTGGTCTATGGCCAGGTGCAGGCCGCGCACATGCTGGCGCCGCTGGCCGTGGCGGTGACGCTGGGCCTCAGCCAGCAACCCGCCGCGCTGGCCGCCCCTTACAAGCTGAACGTGAACGGCAACATGCTGGTGATGGCCAAGGACTTCGCGGCCGCGCTGGACCCGGACCTCGCCGGACGTCTGGCCGATCCGCTGGGCACGGCGCACGATTTTGCCGCTGCGATCGGCCTCTGGCGGCGCAAGCCGGTGATCGGCGTGGTCCATCGTTTTTCGAGCCATGCCTTGATGCTGCGCTACTGGCTGGCCAGCGCCGGTGTCGATCCCGACCGCGATGTCGTCTTGCGGGTGCTGCCGCCGTCGCTGACGGTCGAGGCGCTCCATGCCGGTGAGATCGACGGCTTCATCGCAGGCGAACCCTGGGGCAGCGCGGCGGTAGAGGCCGGGCTTGCCGAAACCGTCGCCGTGGGCGAGCGGATCTGGCGGCGCGGCGTGGAGAAAGTGCTCGCCTTCCGCCAGAACTGGATGGAGGAGAACCCCGAGACCGTCGATCGGCTCCTGCGGGCGCTGGTCCGCGCGGCAGCCTGGTGCGACGAGCCGGACAATCACAGCGCGCTGGCGGATCTGCTCGCCGCGCCGCGCTATGTGGATCAGCCTGCGGACCTGATCCGCCGCGCCCTGGCCGGTGAAATGGTGAACCGGGCAGGCGAACCGGCGATCCCCAATCCCGACTTCATGCTGTTCTCGCGCGAGGCCACGCCGTTTCCCTGGCGCAGCCAGGCGCTCTGGATCTATTCGCAACTGGTGCGTTGGGGCATGGTGGAGCACTCGGCCGACAGCGCCGCACGCGCCGGAGCGGTGTTCCGTCCCGATGTTTTCCGCCGCGCCCTGGCCGGAAGCGATGTGCCCATGCCGGGCGCGAGCATGAAACTGGAAGGCGCCGTCCATTCGCCGCTGGCCGTGGGATCGCGCAAGGGCGACCTGACCTTGGGGCCGGACAGGTTCTTCGACGGGCGCGTATTCGATCCCGAGCGTATCGACGATTACCTTGCGGGTTTTGTGCAACTGCGTTGATCGCCTTGCCGAAGGCAGTCGAAAGCGGCGGATTCGCTGCCTGGGCAACGCTGCTCAGGTATCCTTTGACCAGGCGCCGAATTTTGTGCCTTGCAACATGACGCGAATCGCATGATGATGAGGGCCTCACGCGAAGACGCGTGACTACCGGATGCGCTGCTCCAAGGGCGGGGCGCCATCCTCACCGATATTCGCAGCAAAGCCGCTGACCGGGCTCACCCAAGGGTGACGTCCGGCCTGCGGCTTTTTTCGTGCCCGCTCTATGGGGAACCGACGATGGCAACCGCTTACTGGAAACGTGACGCAGAGGGCCGACAGGCCGACAACGCATCGGCCGATCTCGGCGGCGCATCGGAGGCCGGGACCAGCTTCTGGAAGGCCGGTCACGCGCCGACCTTGATCGCAGCCTTCCTCTATTTCGACCTCGCCTTCATGGTCTGGGTCTTGCTCGGCCCGCTGGCGCCGGAAATCGCCAGGACGCTGGGGCTGACTTCGGCCGAAAAGGGACTGATGGTCGCCACGCCGACACTCGCCGGCGCCCTGCTGCGGGTGGTCAACGGGCTGCTGGTCGACCGTATCGGACCCAAGCGTTCAGGCGCGATCAGCCAGCTTATCGTCATTGCCGGTCTGTTCTTCGCCTGGTTCATGGGCGTGAACAGCTTCGCGGGAACCCTGGCGCTCGGCGTGATCCTGGGCTTTGCAGGGGCTAGCTTCGCGATCGCGCTTCCGCTGGCGAGCCGCTGGTATCCGGCCGAGCACCAGGGCAAGGCGATGGGCCTTGCCGGCATGGGCAATTCGGGCACCGTGCTCGCTTCGCTTTTCGCGCCGATGCTTGCCAAGATGTTTGGCTGGAATGCCGTGCTGGGCCTTGCCTGCATCCCGCTGTCACTGGTCTTCGTCGTCTACATGCTCATGGCAAAGGATTCGCCTAACCAGCCGGCGCCGCGAAAGCTGGTCGACTATTTCGAACCGCTCAAGCAGGCCGACGCCTGGTGGCTCATGGCCTTCTATGCCGTGACTTTCGGGGGTTTCGTGGGCCTTGCCGCCTCGCTGCCGATCTATTTCACCGACCAGTTCGGCCTTACGCCGATCGTGGCGGGTTACTGCACGGCTGCCTGCGTCTTTGCAGGTTCGCTCGTGCGGCCGATGGGCGGCGCGCTGGCCGACCGCATCGGCGGGGTGAAGGCGCTGATGGCGGTCTACTTCGTTGCCGCTGTGGCCCTGGCGGGCGTGGCCAACGCCGTGAGCCTGCCGGGCGCGCTGGGCATGTTCGTGTTGGCCATGCTGGCGCTGGGCACGGGCAATGGCGCGGTCTTCCAGCTGGTCCCGCAGCGTTTCCAGGCCGAGATCGGCGTGATGACCGGGCTTGTCGGCATGGCAGGCGGCATCGGAGGGTTCTATCTCGCCAGTTCGCTCGGCCTTGCCAAGCAGATGACCGGCAGCTTCGCGCCTGGCTTCCTGATCTTCGCAGGACTGGCCGTGATGGCACTGGCGAGCGTGGCCGCGGTCAAGGGCCGCTGGCGCGCCCGCTGGAACACCGCAGCACGTATCTGATCGGAGAGGAGGCGGCGGCCGGGCAAGGCCGCCGCCCCGTTCGTCTCGAAGGGGGGGCGTCAACTTCATGCGATATCTCATCGGAACGGCGGCCGCATTGGCCGCCGCGGGGCCGGCTTGCGCCCAGGAAATGACGCTGAAGCCCGTGGCCGAAGCCCGGGCGCGCTACGAACATGTCGATCAGGACGGGCTTTCCCAGGCAGCGGACGCCCTGACCTTGCGGGTGCGAGGCGGCGTAACTGCCGCCAGCGGCGCGATCAGCGCGACCGTCATCGGCCAGGGCACGCTGGCTGCGGTGGATCACTACTACGACGGTTTGAACGGCGCGGCGACGCGGCCGCTGGTCGCGGATCCGCAGAACGTGGCGCTCTATGTCGCGCAGCTGCAATATCGCACGAAGGCGCTGAGCCTTACGGCGGGACGTCAGAAGATCACGCTCGATGACGAGCGCTTCGTCGGCAATGTCGGTTTTCGCGACAATGCGCAGACTTTCGATGCGGTGCGCGCCGAGATCACCCCTATCAGGGGGCTGAAGCTGGATATCTCCTACGCCTGGAGCGTGCGCACGATCTGGGGCATCGACGGCGCGGGCGCACGTCAGCAGGCAGTCGGAGGCGACAACGTCCTCGGCAATCTCTCCTACGTCACGCCGCTCGGCACCTTGACCGGCTTTGCCTATCTCGTCGATCAGGACGAAGCGGCCGTGCAGGCATTCCGGCAGTCCAGCCAGACCTACGGAGCGCGGCTCGCGGGAAGCCATGCGTTCGGCCCGGCGGTGAAGCTGGCCTATCAGGCCAGTTACGCCCGGCAGTCCGACTACCACCGGAACCCCAACGATTACGCGGCGGACTATTGGCTTGCGGACGGCCTGCTCGATGTGAAGGGCTGGAAGCTCAATGCCGGTTACGAGGTGCTGGGCGCCAGCAAGGGCCTGCCATTCACCAGTTTCCAGACGCCGCTCGGCACCAACTTCAAGTTCCAGGGGTGGGCGGACAAGTTCCTGACGACTCCGGCGAACGGCTTGCGCGATCTCTATTTCGGCGGTGGCTATGGCTGGAAACAGGCGGGGCCGCTCTCCGGCCTGTCGGTTCAGGCGACCTGGCACCGTTTCGACAGCGATCGACTGGACCAGCATTACGGCAACGAGATCGATCTTCTCGCATCTGCGAAGGTGCGCAAGACGGCCGTTTCCTTGCGCTATGCCCATTACGACGCGCGGGAAATGGCGACAGACACGGATAAGTACTGGATTCAGCTCGATTGGGCCTATTGACCCCTGGCGCGACGGAATCGCTTGAGCACCATGCCGTTTAGCCGTATGGTGCAGTGCAAAGGACGACGCTGTCCTTCCAAACCATAGCCGATGCGATCCACTGACGGGCCGCAGAAGCGCGAATGATGGCAAGGCCGCCATCCAGACTTTCGGTTTTCGAACCGAGGGTCCGGATGGCGGCCTTTTTCTTTTTCTCCCTCAGTTTTCTGGAGTCACGGGGATGGAATTTCAGGACGGGATCGAGCGTTCGACGGACTATGAGACCGCGCTTATCGTGCCTTCGGCCGATGTGCGCGAACATCTGGTGGTGGTCGGAAACGGCATGGCCGGGTGCCGCGCGGTGGAGGAACTGCTGGCACGCGACGCGGGGCGCTACCGCGTCACCATCTTCGGCGCCGAGCCGCATGTGAATTACAACCGCATCATGCTCTCGCCGGTGCTGGCGGGTGAGAAGACCTTCGACCAGATCGTCATCAACACGCGCGAATGGTATGATGAGAACGGCATCGAGCTGGTCACGTCCGATCCCGTCGTCACCATCGACCGTCCGGGGCGGACCGTCACCGCGCAGTCGGGCCGCAAGGTTCGCTACGACCGACTGTTGATCGCCACCGGCTCCGATCCGTTCATCATCCCGGTTCCCGGCAAGGACCTGCCCGGCGTCATCTCCTTCCGCGACATGAAGGACGTGGACACCATGCTCGAAGCCGCAGCGGACGGCGGCGACGCGGTGGTGATCGGCGGGGGGCTGCTCGGCCTTGAGGCCGCGCACGGCCTGACCCTGCGGGGCATGAAAGTCACCGTGATCCACCTCATGCCCACGCTGATGGAGCGGCAGCTCGACGAAGCGGCGGGCTGGTTGCTCAAGAGCGCGCTCGAAGCGCGCGGCCAGACCATCCTGACCGGCGCGGACACTGCCGAGATCATGGGCGAAGGCAAAGTCGAAGGCGTGCGCCTGAAGGACGGGCGCGAGATCCCGGCCAGCCTCGTCGTCATGGCGGTGGGCATCCGTCCCTCCACGGCACTGGCGCGCGAGGCGGGCCTCGACGTGGGCAGGGGGATCAAGGTCGATGACCACATGGTCACCAGCGACCCGCACGTCCTGGCGGTGGGCGAATGCGTGGAGCATGACGGCAACGTCTACGGCCTCGTCGCGCCGCTCTGGGACATGTGCCGCAGCCTGGCTGACGGCCTGACCGACCGGCACAGCGGCTATCGCGGCTCGGTCACGTCCACCAAGCTGAAGGTCGCCGGGCTCGACGTGTTCTCGGCGGGCGACTTCTCGGGCGGCGAGGGCTGCGAGGACATCGTGCTGCGCGACGCCTCGCGCGGGGTCTACAAGCGCGTGGTCGTGAAGGACGGCAAGGTCGTCGGCGCGGTGCTCTACGGCGATACGGCGGATGGAAACTTGTACTTCGATCTGCTCAAGAAGGGCGAGGACGTCTCGGAAATCCGCGACCTCCTCATTCTTGGCCAGGCCTTCGCTTCAGGCGGCAGCGCCGACCCGCTGGCGGCGGTCGCGGCGCTGCCTGACGATGCCGAGATCTGCGGCTGCAACGGCGTGTCCAAGGGGCAGGTCGCGGCCTCGATCGCGGCGGGCGCATGCAGCCTCGATGCCGTGCGCGGCACTTGCAAGGCCTCGGCCAGCTGCGGTTCCTGCACCGGCCTTGTCGAAAGCCTGCTGGCGCTGAGCCTGGGCGAAGAGGTCAAGTCCGGCCCGAAGACGATGTGCAAGTGCACCAGCTTCACTCATGACGACGTTCGGCGCGAGATCGTGGCGCAGCACATGAAGTCGATCCCCGAAGTGATGCACAAGCTCCACTGGTCGACGCCCGACGGCTGCTCTTCCTGCCGTCCGGCGCTCAACTACTACCTGCTCTGCGCGCTGCCCGGCGAATATGTGGACGACCAGCAGAGCCGCTTCGTCAACGAGCGCATGCACGCCAATATCCAGAAGGACGGCACCTATTCGGTGGTCCCGCGCATGTGGGGCGGCCTTACCAACCCGCGCGAACTGCGCGCGATTGCCGACGTGGTGGAGAAGTACGACGCGCCGATGGTGAAAGTGACCGGCGGCCAGCGGCTCGACATCTTCGGCATCAAGAAGGAAGACCTGCCCGCCGTCTGGGCCGATCTCAACGCGGCCGGAATGGTTTCGGGCCATGCCTATGGCAAGTCGCTGCGCACGGTGAAGACCTGCGTAGGCTCCGAATGGTGCCGCTTCGGCACGCAGGACTCTACCGGGCTGGGCGTGAAGACCGAGCGTATGACCTGGGGATCCTGGATGCCGCACAAGTTCAAGATCGCGGTCTCGGGCTGCCCGCGCAATTGCGCCGAGGCGACGATCAAGGACTTCGGCGTGGTCTGCGTGGACTCGGGCTACGAACTCCATGTCGGCGGCAACGGCGGCATTCACGTGCGCGCCACCGACTTCCTCTGCAAGGTCGCGACCGAGCAGGAGGCGCTCGATTACTGCGCCGCCTTCACCCAGCTCTACCGCGAGGAAGCGCGTTATCTTGAGCGCACCGCGCCGTGGATCGAGCGCGTCGGCGTGGAATACATCAGGCAGCGGATCGTCGAGGACGACACCGGCCGCGAAGAACTGCGCGTCCGCTTCCTCTACTCGCAGAGCTTCAGCCAGGAAGACCCTTGGGCCGAACGCGCGGCGGGTCACAAGGCCGAACTGCATCAGCACCTTGAACCTTTGGCACCCCAGGAACTGGCGGCAGCGGAGTAACGCATATGAACGACTGGATCGACATCGGCACCCTGTCCGACATTCCCCTGCGCGGGGCGCGCACCGTGCAGATCGCGGGCGAAAAGGAAATCGCGGTTTTCCGCACCGGCGACGACAAGGTCTTCGCGCTCGTCAACGAATGCCCGCACAAGAAGGGGCCGCTCAGCCAGGGCATCGTCCATGGCCACTCGGTTGCCTGCCCGCTCCACAACTGGAACATCGCACTCGCCAGCGGCGAGGCCCAGGGCGAGGACAAGGGCTGCACGCCGACGATTGCCGTGCGCCTTGAAGGTGAGCGCATCCTGATCGCCCACCCGGAAAGCTTGCGGGTCGCGGCCTGATGGCGGGCGATCCCATGGGGGGCAATCCCGTCAGGGCCCATCTGATCGAGCGGGGCGAGGTCTGGCTCGTCGGGGCCGGGCCGGGGGACCCGGACCTGCTCACGCGCAAGGCCCAGAAGCTGATCGAGGCGGCGGACGTCGTCTTCGTCGACGCCCTCGTCGGACCCGGCGTGCTGGACCTGATCCCGGCCGGAACCGAGCGGGTGAGCGTGGGCAAGCGATCGGGCCGGCACAGCAAGGCGCAAGGCTCGATCAACGATCTGCTGCTGGAGGCGGCGCAGGCCGGCAAGCGCGTGGTGCGGCTTAAGGGCGGCGATCCCTCGATATTCGGGCGCTCGGCCGAGGAGATGGATCATCTCATGGCAGCGGGCATTCCGGTGCGTATCTGTCCCGGCATCACCACCGCCAGCGCGGCGGCGGCGAGCGGGCTGGCCTCGCTCACCTTGCGCGGCGTGGCGCGCGGGCTGACGCTGGTGACGGCGCACCTCAAGGCGGGCGAGGCCCTGAAGCTCGATTGGGAAACGCTGGCCCGGCCGGGCGGCACCCTGGGCGTCTACATGGGCCGTGCGGCGGCGGGTGAGATCAGCCGCTCGCTGATCGCCGCGGGGCGCCATCCGGATACGCCGGTGATGATCGCGGTCAATGTCTCGCTGCCAAACGAACGCATGATCCGCGGCAGGCTCTCGGCGCTGGCCTTCCTTGTCGCCGCGATCAGCGATGACGATCCGACTCTGCTGCTCATCGGCGAGGCCGTGGCGGCGCGCGATGTGCCTTTGCAGGTGGTAAGGGAAAGGATCGGCGCGATGCAGTGACCGCGCCGACCCTTTTCATGCTCAGTCCAGATAGGCCGCGCGCAGCTTGGCGATCTGCGGCTTGTCGAGACCCATTTCGTCCTTGAGGTAGCCCATGGCGCCGCCCCGATGGGCGTCGAGCGCCTTGAACGCCGCTTCGATATAGGCCCGGTCGGCCTTCATGAAGGCGGCTTGCACGGCCGGTGGCAGCGACAGGAAAGCCTGCCCCGTGGCAGCACTGGCGCCGGTCTTGGCCTTGGCAAGCGCGGCAGGAAGATATTGGTTGGTGAGCAGGTAGTCCTGGATCACCGTTTCGCGCGGCACGCCGAGCGCGGTGAGCAGGAGAGCGGACGATACGCCGGTGCGGTCCTTGCCTGCCGAGCAGTTGAACGCCAGCGGGGCGTTGCCCGCCAGGAGCTGCGCGAACATCCGTTTGAACTGCGGCGCGAAAGTCTTGAGCATCGCCGGGTAGGTTTTGGTCATGACAGCCGTGGCCGCTTCCGGTGTGATCTTGCTCATGTCCTTGGGCATGAGGCCGACCGCCATGCCGTCGTAGTCGTCGGCGAAGATCGTGGGGCCGGTGCCGGCGGCCCAGGGCATCGGCTCGGCCTTGCGCTCGCCCCGGTCGCGGTAGTCGCAGATCGTTCGGATGCCCAGCTTGTTCAGATAGCCCAGATCCTGCGCCGTCAGGTCCACCATCGAACCCGAGCGGAACAGCAGGCCCCACTTCACGGTGTGGCCATCGGCAGTGCGATAGCCGCCGAGGTCGCGGAAGTTGCGGCCGCCTTCCAGCGGCAGGAGGCGCTGATGCGCCGTTTCAGCGGCAGGAGCCGGCGCTGCGACTTTCGCCGCTGCTTGGAGTGCCGGCTGAGCGAACAGGCCGAGCGCGATCAGGGCGCCGGCGGGGAAACGCCAGTTCATGTTCTTTTCCAATGTCTTGAGCTTAGTACTTGACGGTCGCGGAGACGCCGACGGTGCGCGGATCGTTGAAGATCCCGTAGTAGCCGAGCGAGGAACCGCCATTGGCCTTCACGAACGTATAGGCCTCGTTGAACAGGTTGCGCGCCCAGACCGAGAGTTCCAGGTTCGGTCCGCTCGCCATGCGGATGTCGGCAAGGGCGACGCGGCCGTTGACGATGAAGGACGATCCGGTCTTGGTGGGATCGCTGGCCATCGAGTACTGACCGGTGGCGTAGTTGCCGTCGAGGTGGAAGCGCAGCATGGCGTCGGCCACCGGCAGTTCGTAGTCGATCGCGGCGCTGGCGGCATGGCTCGGCGTGTAGACGGCATAGACTCGGGTCAGTGCGTCGCCGTTGAAGGGGTTCGGCGCCGGCGGCAGATGGACGTCGGTATAGGCATAGGAGCCGGTGAGTGTCAGGCCCTGGAACGGCGTGATCGTGAGGTCGGCCTCGATGCCCTTGATCCGGCCATTGCCGCTGGCGTTGGTGGTTTCCAGCGTCGTGCGGGTGGTGTTCAGGACCGGCGCGATGAAGTCGATCTGCATGTCCTTGTAGGCGGACGTGTAGGCCGCGACGTTGAAGCGGGCATGATTGTCGAAGAACTCGGTCTTCGCGCCGATCTCGAACGTGGAGACCGATTCCGGGTCGAACTTGCGATAGGTAAGCGAACGGCTGTTCGCGCCGCCTGCCTTGTAGCCGGTGCTCCACTTGCCGTAGACGTGCACGTCCTGGGTCACGTCGAACGCAAGGTTCACCATCGGGTCGAAGCGATCCCAGGAGCCGTCCAGCGTATAGTTCGTGGCGACGCCGTTCACTTCGTCGAGAGCGCCGGTCTTCTTGTCATGCGTGAAGCGTCCGCCGGCCGTGAGGTGGACGCGGTCGTCCAGCATGGCCGGCGTATACGTCGCCTGGCCGAAGACGCCGATGCTCTCCGTGACTGCATGGCTGGCGCGATCGGGGAAGGGGATCGAGGACGTCGGCGTGGGGAGAATGGTGTAGCTGGTGCCGTCCGCGTTCCACTTGTTGGTGTAAGGCGTCCAGGCGTTATCGCTCACCTTCTCGTGATAGTAGAAACCGCCGACCACGAAGTTCAGCTGCTCCATGGTGCCGATGAGCTGCACTTCCTGGCTATACTGCTTCTGCCAGACGTCGGCGAGGCTGAAGCGGGCGAAATTGGTGTTGTTGCTATAGCCCGGGATGAAGACGCCGAGGTTGCTGGAACCGTTGTCGTTCTGGGTCTGGGTGAGCTGGCGATAGGAACTGATCGACTTGATTTCGAGTTCGGGTGAAACCGTCCAGTCGAGCGTGAGCAAGTGGCCGTGCGTCTTGCCGAGCGCCCAGGGCTGCGGCACGCCGATATTGGCGGTCTTGGCGCGATCCGACTGCATCTGGAGCAGCGGGCCGGTGGTGCGGGTCAGCAGCTGCAGATAGTAAGGCGTGGTTTCATCGCGCGAGATGTCGAAGGAATAGAGCGCGTTGAAGCTGCTGGATGGCTCCCACAGCACGGCGGCGTGAAGGCCCTTCTTGTTGTAGGCGTTGAAATCGTGCTCGCCGGCCAGCGGATTGTCGACCGTGCCGCCGCGAGTGGTGATCAGGCCGTCCAGCTTGACGGAGATGTTGGCGAAGCTCGGCAGGTCGAGGTGCAGGCCGGCCTCGCGCGAATCGTAGCTGCCGACGCCAACCGTGGCGCGCGCGCCGAATTCGCCGCTGGGCTTCTTGGTGACGATGCTGATGGCGCCGCCTTCGGTGTTGCGGCCGAAAAGCGTGCCTTGCGGGCCCTTGAGAACCTCGATGCGCTCGACATCGTAGAGTGCCGAGCCAAGGCCCTGTGCACGGCCCATGAACACGCCGTCGATGTAGACGCCGACACCCTGGTCGCGGGCAGGCTGGTTGGCGTCACCCAAGGTGCCGACGCCGCGCATGCCCACGGTGAGGGCCGAGCTGCGCGAGAACATCGGCGCGATGCGCAGCGAGGGGATGGAACCGTCGGCCAGGGATTCGAGCGAGACGACGTGACGGTTCTGGAGATCCTCGGCGCCCAGCACCGCGATCGAGATCGGCGTGGTCTGAAGGCTCGTCTCACGCTTCTGGGCGGAGACGATGATGTCGGTGAGGCCGGAACCGGCTTCGGCGCTTTCGGCAGCCGCATCGGCTGCGGCATCGGCGACTTCGGCGGCGTGAGCGGAACCGGCCGCGAGCAGCGCGCCGAGCGCGCTGCTGGCCAGGGCTATGGAACGGAAGGTGGAAGAGCGGCGGACGGACATGAAACGACCCTCATGGTGATGACGAGGCGTCGGCTAGAACGTCTGTATGTCAACTGTGTTACGCTTGTTGGGAATCGTGACAGGCGCTGGAACGGTTCGCTTGTCTGCGCATTCAGGCTTATGGCAAAGTCATCGAGTCCACGCCCGCGCCTGGCGTAGATCCTGGAACAAGGCTGTCGGCAAGACGTGATAGATCATGAAATTCAAGAGTTTTCGTCGCAAGAGAAGCTGATCCGGGCTGCCTTGGACGTCTGGGCGAATCAGGGCCATTCCGCGATGTCCGCGCGCACTCTTTCACGCGCGACTGGCCTGCCGACCTCCAGCATCTATCATCACTTTGGTTCGATGGAACAGTTGTTGCAATCGGCCCAGGCCTATGCGCGCGATGCCGCGCAGACATGGTGCACCGATCGGCTGGACGATCTTGCGGGTTGGCCGGAAGGCCTTGGAGCGCAATCGATTGCCCGGGCGCTTGCCGTGCTGGTGGACGATTGGACGGGCGAGCGGAGAGAACTGGCCTTCGCGGCAAACCAGTGCCATCTGCTTGCCCAGCGCGACGAAGCCTATCTCGTCGCCATCAATTCGTGGCGTGACCTCTGGGCGGATTTCTGGCGCGAGGTCTGCGGGCGCGCAGGGCTCGGCCAATATGCCGCGTTGACGGCACATGTCTTCGAAGCGACGGTGCAGTTCCATCTCATTCGCTGGAACCGCACCATCGACCGCGCGGCGCTCGATGAATTCTGCACCGGCTGGGGGGAATGGCTGTCGGGCAACCTTGCCGAGGAAGGCCCGTGGCGCCGACATGCGCGTGAGATCGCCCTGGCCTCAGCGCCCGAAGTGCCGGCGCAGAACGGCGTTGCGGCCCGGATTTCGGACGCGGCGGCCGATATCGTCGAGGAAGGCGGCGTAAGCGCGCTGACTCACCGCGCGGTGGCGGCGCGCGCCGAAGTGACGCTGGGGGTGGCCTCCTACAATTTCCGCACGAGCGCAGATCTGGTGCGGGCGGCCTTCAACACGATCTATCGCCGGCTTACCGAAGTCTCGCGCGAGGGGCCGGTGGAGCAAGTGGAACGGAGCGAATGGACCGCGGCTTGGCGGGATTTCTCCTCGCAGCCGCGCCGGCTCGCCGCGATGGAGGAGCTGATGCTGGCGGTCGCGCGCGATCCGGAACTTCGCGATTTCGCGCCGCAGCTTCGCTACTTGCGCGGCCGGAGCAGCGGGCTGCAGCTTCAGGCGCAGCTGGAGCCGGGTGCCCGGATTTCTCCGCTGGATGCCGCGCTCTATTCCAGCATGATATCCGGGCAGCGGCGCGCGCTGATCGGCAGGCCGGAGGCGGAAATGCACGACAGTCTGGACCAGGCTGCGCGGATCGTCGCCGGGTTGCGCCGGGACGGCTAGGGCAAGGGTCGACGCCCGGGTGGCATGGCCGCGCCGGGCGTCTTCCCGAAAGCTCAGGTCAGGTCGAGATCAGAAGCTCGCGCCGACCGAGAACAGCACGGTCGAGCCGGCGATCTGCGAACCGTTCTTGGTCGAGGAGAAATTCGGCTGCAGATAGGCGCTCTGCGACTTCGAGATATCGGTGTCGACATAAGCGACACCCAGCGTGACCGGGCCGAGCGCGAGGTCGGCGCCGAGCATCCAGTCGAGATACTCGCCGGTGGGGGCGACGCTGGTGCCGTTCGGGCCAAGGCCCGAGTTGCCGTTCGAATAACCGAAGTGCGCCTTTACGGTGAGCGGGGTGTCGGGGATGGCGGTGTTGCCGTCCACCCAGAGGTAGATGTTGTCGGTCTTGGCACCGAAGTTGCCGATGCCGTCCGCATAGTCGGCGCCGCTGGCGTAGACTTTGCCGAGGGCCTGCTGCTTGGGGGCATAGGCCACGCCGACGAGGAGGTTGGCCGGGCCGACGGCACCCGACAGCTTGACGTAAGGCTCGGCAAAGTCGGTATCGTCCGCGCCGCCCGGATACATGTACCAGGTGAGGCCGACGTCCAGCTTCACGCCGCTGGTGATCTCGGTGGCGTAACCGGCCACGAGGTCGAGTTCCATGTTGGAGCCGCCGAAGGTGCCCCAGCCCGACAGGTTCGAGGCCCAGGTGCCGACGTAGATGCCGCTTTCATGCGATACGGTGAGGCCGCCCTGAACGGCCATTTCCTTGTCGCTCTGCGAAACGCCGCGGAAGCGATAGTCGGACACGAGCCCGACAGTGCCGGAAACGGTGATTTCGCTGGGAACCTCTTCTTGCGCCATGGCCGGTGCGGCGAAAGCAAGGCCGGAGGCAGCAAGGCCAAGCAGGCCTGCGGCAAGACGGATTTTCATATGGAACGCCCTCATGATTGTTGTCGCGTTCCATCCTGCGGCCTGCAGCCGAACTCTACTTACATGGCGAGTTCGTTTCATGCAGACAGGACCAATAATACGTCCAATCATTGTCCTTAGCGTGTCGCATCGGTGACAAAGTGTTTCTCGAACAAAGCGGCGTCATTCGCGCAAAAAGAAACCGGACGGTCCGCGGGGAACCGTCCGGCAAGGAGAGGGACGCGGACGTGAGGAGGTCCGCGTCTTACGAGATGTGAAACGTCGTCATGCCGCGACAGGCAGCGGGCGCAGGATCAGCTCGGGGCCGGTCACGCGGTCCGCATGGCCGCTCTGGCGGCGGCGGTTGAGCCATTCGCTGATGGTCTCGGCAGTGGTGTGGTCCATGACCTTCAGCTGGCCGAGGTCAAGGTGGACCGGGCGGCCATGCGGGAGCTTTTCCAGGACCTTGTTGAGACGGGTGAGGCCGAGGAACGTCGCGCCGCCGCCGAGGGCGAGACGGGTCGATTCGCCGGTGTCGTGCTCTTCCACGTTCAGGCGCAGGTTCTTGAAGTGCGGAGCCAGCTCCAGCACCGTCAGAGCCAGGCCGACGAGGACGCCGGTGAGCAGGTCGGTGGTGACGACCAGCACGAAAGTCACGGCCCAGATCACGGCGGGGAAGGCGCCATAGGCATGGAACAGGTGACGGACGTGGCTGAGGCTTACCAGACGGAAGCCGGTCACGACCAGGACGCCGCCAAGGGCCGCCATCGGCACTTCGCGCAGCAGCCAGGGCAGCAGCGCGATGAACGCCAGGATCCAGGCGCCGTGGAAGATCGTCGAAAGACGGGTCCGGGCGCCGGCCTGGACGTTGGCCGAGCTGCGAACGATCACGCCGGTCATCGGCAGGGCGCCGAACACGCCGCAGAGCAGGTTGCCGATGCCCTGTGCGCGCAGTTCCTTGTCGTACTTGGTGCGCACGCCGTCATGCATCCGGTCCACCGCAGCGGCCGAAAGCAGAGTCTCGGCACTGGCGATGAAGGCGATGGCAAGCGCCGCCACGATCAGGGCCGGATTGGCGAGCGGGGCGAACCAGCCGGTGCTGGTCGGCAGGGCGAAGGCCGCGCCGATCGATTCCGGCACGGCGATGCGCGCCACATCGAGGCCCATGGTCCAGGCGACGGCCGTTGCCGCCACGACGCCGAGAAGCGCGCCGGGGACGAGGCCCATGTTCTTCGGACGAACCTTTTCCCAGCCGATCATGACGATCATCGTCAGGACGCCGAGCATGACGGCCATTTCGGTGGAGGCCATGTTGGTGGGGTCGAGGCCGAGGACGCGGGCGGGCATCATCGCCATGTTCTGGAGCCCGCTCGACATCGGCTTCTCGTCGAAGAGGATGTGGAACTGGCCTATCACGATCAGCGCGCCGATGCCGGCGAGCATGCCGTGGACGACGGCCGGGCTGATGGCGCGGAACAGGCCGCCGAGGCGCAGTGCGCCGGCCACGAGCTGGAACACGCCGGCCAGCAGCAGGACCGGGCCAAGGGCTTCGAGGCCGTGCTCGCGCACGAATTCGAAGACAATGACGGCAAGGCCGGCTGCCGGGCCGCTCACCTGCAGCGGCGAGCCTGCCAGCAGGCCGACGACCAGGCCGCCGATGATGCCGGTGACCAGGCCCTTTTCAGGCGGCACGCCGGAGGCGATGGCGATGCCCATGCAGAGCGGCATCGCCACCAGGAAGACCACGATCGAAGCCGTGAAGTCTCTGGCGAGGTGGGCGAAGGGCCCACTGCGGGTTTCCTCCGCAGAGGTGGCGGTTGCGGTCGTCATTCAGCTGCCTCGGCGAATTCGGTGGCGATGCGGGTCTTGGCCCGAAGCGCGACCGGAAGCGGTGCATTCTCGCGAAGCGGTTCGAACTGGCCGGTCTCGCCGTCGAGGCCGAGGACCTGGCCGGCGTGGATGTCCACGAACCAGCCGTGAAGCGTCACGTCGCCGCGGGCGATCGCGGCCGCGACCGACGGATGCGTGCGCAAGTGGGCGATCTGGGCAATGATGTTTTCGAGGCTGATGGCGCGGATGCGCTCATTGCCGTCAAGTTCGCCGTGGCAGGTGCTGACGATGTGCTCGGCAGCCGCGCCGTGCTTGAGCCAGGCGGCCACGTTCGGCATGGCTTCGAGGCCGGTCGGGTCGCTGAGCGCCTTCATCGCGCCGCAGCCCGAGTGGCCGCAGACGATGATGTCGCTGACGCCGAGGGCGGCCACGGCGTATTCCACGGTGGACGTGACGCCGCCGTTGAGCGTGGCGTAAGGCGGCACCATGTTGCCGGCGTTACGGCAGACGAACAGGTCGCCCGGCTGCGCCTGCATGATCTGCTCCGGCACGATACGCGAATCGGCGCAGGAGATCATGAGGGCCTTGGGTTCCTGGCCTTCGTTGGCGAGCTTGCCGAACAGTTCGCTGCTGGCGGGGAAGATGGTCTTCTCGAAATGGAAGACGCGTCCGATCAGTTCATTCACTCTCGTCACCTTTCCTTGATTTTAGGTGCTCCGCGCTCTCCGGAGGGGTGGGGGAACGGGGCGCGGAGCTTGATCGAGAAAAGTACGGATCGCTGTTTTCGGCTGTCGTGCGCCTTTGTCAGGAAATGTTGCTGCGCTGCAGCGTAAAGGAACGGCTTTCCGCCGGAATTCCCCGGTCTTCGGTGGTTTTACCGAAGACCGGATCGTGTTGCTGGCTATTGCGGAACGATAACAGGAACTTGGCTGGGTAATTCTGAGGCGTGCCGAAGGCAGGCCGCGTCAGTGGGCCACGATGGGAAGGCGAATCGTGGCGCGCAGGCCGCCTTCGGGGCGGTTCCTGAGGTCGAGCGTGCCGCCCTCCAGCCTGACCGCCTTGCGCACGATCGGCAGGCCCAGGCCCATGCCGGCGGTGTCACGGGCGCGCGCGGTGTCCAGCCGGACGAAAGGCTGGAGCGCGTCCGTGATGCGCTCTTCCGGGATGCCCGGGCCGTCGTCGTCCACGGTGATCTCGGCGGCTCCGCCGTCGCGCCGCAGACCGACGCGGACGTTGCCGCCATAGTGGAGCGCGTTCTCGATCAGATTGGACAGCGCGCGGCGGATGGAGACAGGGCGGGCCATGATTTCCAGGCTCGGAAGGCCGGAATAGGTCGCATCGGCGCCGCGATCCGCGGCGGTGTCGACCAGGGTTTCGGCCATGATCGCCAGGTCGATGCGCTCGGCCGGGATCTGGGTGCCGCCGGTATCGACATAGGCCTGGATCGAATCGAGCAGCATTCGCATCTCGTCGATGTCATGGTTGATGCCATCGCGCACCACGGGGTCCACGTCGCCGTCGTCCAGCCGCAGGCGCATGCGGGCGAGCGGCGTCTTGAGGTCGTGGCCGATGGCCAGCATCGTGTGCGTACGATCGAGCAGCGACTGGTGGATGCGTTCCTGCATCTCGTTCATCGCGCGGATCAGTTCCCGCATTTCGTCGGGGCCGCGCTCCGGCACGAGGCGGGGCGGGCCGGCACCGAAGTTGCGGGTGGCGCGGATCAGGGAGCGCAGCGGGTGCAGCGCGGCGCGCAGCAGCAGCCAGGCGAGCGAAATGAGCAGGAGCGTCGGCAGGACCAGGCTGGCGAAACGGCCGATGCTGAGTTTCCAGGCGGAGCGGGCATGGGTGCGGAAATCGAGCACGGCGCCGTCGGCCAGCCGCAGCGAGCCGCCGATATTGCCGTCTCTAGGGATCGATTCCAGATGCAGTTCGAGATCGCTGTGGGCCAGTTCCGGCGCCATCTCGATCACTTGCGCGCGCAAGTTCGCAAGGCCCAGGGAGCCGCGATAGCGCTTGCCCTGCTCGTTCAGTCTCAGCGAAAACTGCGCCGTGCTGAGCGCGGAAGTTACGATCTGGCGATCGTCGGTCTTCGCATGGTCGATGGCGCGGCTTGCCAGCACCAGGTTTTCGGCGATGCGCTGGGCGTCGTCCCGGCGCAGCTCGAACGTATTGGCGCGTTCGAACAGCACCGTGTTGCAGATCACGTCGATGACGAAGACCAGCAGCAGGACGGCGATCAGTCGCTCGGGCAGGCCGAAGCGCCGGAACAGACGAAACCGGCGCAAGGACATCAGGCGCGCGTGACCTCGGCCTTGAACATGTAGCCGACGCCGCGAACCGTGACGATGGGCGATTCCCCGCCCTCGGCCTGAAGCTTGCGGCGCAGGCGGCTGACGAGCACGTCCACGCTGCGATCCGAGCTGTCGCCCAGGCGCGAGCGCGAAAGTTCGATCAGGCGCTCGCGGCCCAGAACGCGCTGCGGATAGGCGAGAAAGGTGGCGAGCAGGTCGAACTCGGCGCCGGTCAGGTCGACCATGGCCCCGGTGGGCGAGCGCAGTTCGCGGCGGGCCATGGAGAGGTTCCAGCCTTCGAAGCGTATCGATTCCGGCGTGCGTCCGTCGGCAACGGTCTCGCTGCCGGTGAAATCTGCCGTGGCTGGATTGTTGCCGCCGCGGCGCAGCACCGCGCTGACGCGGGCAGCGAGTTCGCGGGTGCTGAAGGGCTTGGCGAGGTAGTCGTCCGCGCCCAGTTCCAGTCCGAGCACGCGATCTTCCTCGCTGCCGCGGGCGCTGATGAAGATCACCGGGATGTCGCATTCGCGGCGCAGACGGCGGAACAGGTCGAAGCCGCTGGTGCCGGGAAGCATGATGTCGAGCACGACCAGGCTCACCGGCCCTTCGCGCAGGGTCACCCACATTTCCGCGCCGGTTGCGGCGGTGAGCACGTTGAAGCCGGTCTGGCGCAGGGCCCGCGCGGTCAGCGTGCGCAGAGGACCATCGTCCTCCACCAACAGGATCGTCGGAGTGGGCATCGGGCCTTCGTCGAGATGGCGATAGATGGGGGCTGTTGTGTTGCTCATCGTCTCTTCATGCACAGGTGTAGTTTTTCACGCGCCGCTTTGCAAACGACGCCCGCGATTTGCCGGCAATGCGGCAAGGGCCAGCGGCGGCAGGATGGGCCGCAACCGCCGGGCTGCGGGGGGTTATCGGGTGCGAGGGGCTTCCGCTCTGGCCAGAGCCGGCGCGGCCGTCTTCGCTTCGGCCTGGGCATTGTGGTGGCGGCAGGCGCGACCCTTCGAGGGGTCGGGATGGCAGACGGCGCGGGGCTTGGCCTTGTTCGTGGAAGGCTTCGCCGGTGCGGCGACCGCGGTGTGGCCCTTGAGGTGCGCAACCGTGTTGTTGGCAAGCGCGGCGCCAGGCAGGGCAAGGGCGCAAGTGGCGGCAATGGCGATGAGGGTGGATTTCATGTCGTTCGGGTCTCCAAGCTGTTGGAGCCGAATCTGGTCATGCCAGGTGTCTTGCTTTGTGCGCGATTGTTACGAAAGGTTTCTGGCGGGAAATAGTTCGAAACCATCGAGCAAGGTTCCGGCAATGGCGGCCCGCGCGATCAGGTTCCGCGTGTCAGGCACTGCGCGCGAATTGTACGCGCAAACTCGGCGCAGTTCCAGAGGGCCTGGTCCGCAGCGCCGGGGCGGCGCACGAAAGTGAAGGAAATGGCGTCCACCGAACCACCGGGCAGGGGGAGGGCCTGGGCGCGGCGGGCAGGGTCGGTCCAACCGATGAAACGGCATTCTTCCAGCCCTTCGCAGCGCCGTTCGGCCAGTTCCGGGAAAGTGCCGGGCGCATTGGCGGGCAAAGTGACGAGGAACAGGCCGGGGTCGGGTGCCGCCCATGCGGTTTCGGGCAACGAGGGTTCGGGCGCTATGACGTCCGATACGGCCGGGGCCTTGCCAGCGGGCAATTGGCCGAGATGGGCGGCGGAAAGCTGCGCCAGTTGCGCGATGCGGGGTTCGCCTCCGGCGTAGTGGCGGATGAAAGCGGCGGCCTTGCCGGCGGCTCCCGGCCAACCGAAGAACAAGTGGCTTTTGACGACCGCCAGCTTCTCCATGGTCCGGTCCCACGACGGGCTGACCCAGTCGGTATGGTAATGCGTGGCCTTGCCTACCCCGATTTCGACCCGGCCCAGCAGCATTTCGCCCGCCGTCTCGCGCGCTCTTCGCCAGTCGGCAGCCGAAGGGCGGCGGCGCGTGAGCGATCCGTCGCAGGTGAACGTGAACTGGCAGCCCGTCGCCCGCTCCGCCCCCGCAAAGACGACGCCGCAAACGGTGGCCGGAAAGGCCGCGTGGCGCACGCGGTTGAGCACCACTTGCGCCACAGCGCGCTGGTCCGCAGGCTCCCGTCCCGCTTCGTAGTAGTCGGCGGCGGCAAGGCAGTCGATCGCTCTGGCCCGGTCCTCCGCACCTGCATCGAGATGGAATGGCCGCGCCGGCGCCAGGAACCCTGTTGCAAGCGGGGCGGCGGCATTGATCGCGCGGGCCAGCGCGGCGGTCTTTGGCGCGCCAGAGGGCGGGGGCAGCGTCTCCGGAGCGACAGCGCGCGCCACCGGCAGGCTGCGTCCGGAACCGTGGCTTGCCGGAGCCAGCATGACCGCCGCGCCGAGCAGCAGGGCACCCGGCCGCATCACGAGACGCGGCCGGGCGTCATGCGTTCTGGTTGGCGGCGGCGGGGTGGGCCGAATCCACCAGCCTCACCGCCTCCTCCACCGGGGCGCGGCACGATCCGCTGAACGTCCGCGTCGCTCGAAGCAGGGCGCCGGACATGACCAGCACTTCTTCCGGCAGGGGATGGCTGATGAAATGGACCGGGCTGGCGGTCAGCCCGTAAGCGCCGCTGTTGTGGACGGCCAACAGGTCGCCCTCTTCCAGCCGGGGCAGTTCGATGTTGCCGGCAAGACGGTCTATCGAGGTGCAGAGGGGGCCGACCACATCCACCGGCTCGACCGCGTCCTCATCGCTCCGCCCGATCCGGTGCATCAGGTAGTTTCGCCGCACGACCATGCCGAAATGGCCCGAAGCGGGCAGGTGATTGTTCATCCCGCCGTCGCAAATGGCGATGCGTCTCCCGCGCGAGAGCTTGGTAGAGACCACGCGGGTGACGAAAAAGCCCGCCTCGGAGACGAGATAGCGGCCGAGTTCCAGCACCATTCTGGTGCGGGCAAATCGTGGATTTTCGCGCAGCACGGCCAGTTCGTGAAGGAGCGGCTCGGCTACTGCGGAAAGATCCAGAGGCGTGTCTCCTTCGTGATAGGGCACGCCCAGCCCGGAGCCCATGACCAGCACTTCGGGAATGACCGCATGAGCCGCGCAGAGCTGGCTGAATATCGCGATCAGGTGCCGGTATGTTTCCGCAATGGCATCGGCTTTCAGGCACTGCGTTCCGGCATAGATGTGGAAGCCCGCAAGGTGCAGGCCCGGCAGGGTCTGGACTTCCTCCACGGCGGCGTCCGCATCCTCGATGTCTATGCCGAAGGGCGTGGGGCGGCCGGCCATCTGGTCTCCGAAGCCCTTGGGAAGGCTGTCGGGCGAGATCCGCAGCAGCACCGGTTGCACACGCGCCGCCTGTCGCGCGATCCGGTCGGCAAGCCGTGCTTCCCGCAGGGATTCGATCACGAGGTGGCCGACGCCGGCGCGGATTGCGTCGCGGATCTCGGTCTCGCGCTTGCCCGGCCCCGTGAAGCTCAGAAGCGCCGGGTTCCACCCCGCCTCCTGCGCCAGATGCAGTTCTCCGATCGAAGAGACGTCGAGCAGATCGATCCCGCCGGAGAGCCAGGCCAGCAGCGTCGGGTTGGGATTGGCCTTGACCGCGTAGCTCAGTTCCAGCCTGTCTCCGAAATGGGCGCGCAGAAGGGCGATGCGCTGTTCGATCCGCTCGCTGAAATAGACGAAGCACGGCGTGCCGAAACGTTCGGCCGCCTGCTCTAGAAGCCCGTCTTCGTCGCCTGGCGTCATGCCGCCAGCTTCCTCGCGAAATCGAGAATGCGAGTGGCGGTATCGAAGTTCTCCAGCGTCACGTCCTCGGCGCGGATCTCGGTGCCGGTCTCGCGCTCCACGAACATGATCAGATTGAGCATGGCCACGGAATCGAGCGTGCCGCTGGAGAACAGCGGGGTTTCGGCATCGACTTCGCCATGGAGCGCTGCGAACTCCTCGATGCTGCGGATCAGGCTGTCTTCGGTCAGGGCCATGACGGGGAGGTCCTCTTGAACGGGATGCTCAGCGAGCGGAATGAAGGCTGGAAGTGTCGCTGCAGCCGCGAATGACGTCGGGACGGGAGAGCTTGCCGCTGGCCGTGCGCGGCATGGGTTCCGGCCAGACGTGAATGCGCTGCGGCACCATGTAGGCGGGCATCGCCGCCCGGCAGTACGCCAGCAGCGCCTCGCGGCTCGCCTCGCCCAACAACGTCACCGCGACTTGTACCGACTGGCCGAGCATGTCGTCCTGGACCCCGAAGGCGACGACATCGGCGGCAAGGCCGCTGCGATAGACCAGGTCTTCCACTTCGTCGGGACTGACGCGGTAGCCGCTGGTCTTGATCAGCGCATCGTTGCGGGAGACGAACCACAAGTCGCCGTCCTCGTCGATGCGCACGATGTCTCCGCTATAGACCACCGGCTCGTCGCCGATCCGGTCGCGCAGTTCGGGGCAGGGGCGGATCTTCTCCGCTGTCGCTTCGGGGCGGTTCCAATAGCCCTGGCTGACCAGCGGGCCGCGGTGGACGAGTTCGCCTTGCTCGCCGGGACGCGCGACGCCCTCGCCATGGCGGATGACGAAGACTTCGGCGCCGGGGATCGCCTGTCCGATCGAACCCATCTTGGCCGCGAACCGGTCAGGAGCAAGGTAAGTCGAACGGAACGCCTCCGTCAGGCCATACATCAGGAAAATCCGTGCCTTGGCGAAGATACCTGGCATACGTTCCAGAGTGCTCAGCGGGATCTTTCCGCCCGAGTTGGTGATGAAACGCAGGCTCGGCAGCGGCGTGGGCGCGCTGGCCAGCAGGCGCACGATCTGGATCCACAGCGGCGGCACGGCCGCCAGGCCGGTGACTTCGTGGCGAAGGATGGCACGCACGATCTCGCTCGCCATGGCCACGCCTTGATGAACCACGCTGCCACCCACCAGCATCATCGTCGTCAGCTGGTTGAAGCCGTAGTCGAAGCTGTAGGGCAGCACGCTGAGCAGCCGATCACTTTCGGCAAGCTCCAGATATTCGGCAACCGAACGCGCACCTGCCAGGACATTGGCGTGGCTGAGCATGACGCCCTTGGGTTTGCCGGTGGAGCCGGACGTGTAGATGATCGCCGCCAGGTCGTCGGCGCGCCGGGGCAAGGCCTCGAAAGGGAGCGCCGGCAGGTCGGAAAGGCAGGGAAGTCCCTCCAGCCCGCGCGCAGCCGACACCGGTAGGAGGCGGGCGGGGTCGATCCCCTCGGCGGCCAGGACCCGGGCCATGGCCGGCTCGACGATCAGGATAGAGGCTCCGCAGTCTTCTGCGACGAAACGGACCTGCTCGGCCGTCCAGGCCGTGCTGATGTCAACGAGCACGGCGCCTGCCCGCGTCACGCCGAGCAGGGCGGAGACCTCGGCGATGCCCTTGCGCACCTGGACCAGCACGCGGTCTCCTGCGCCCACGCCGCGCGCCGCGAGATGGGTGCCGATCGCCCCGGCCAGGGCGTCGACTTCGCCGTATGTCGCCTGGCGGCCGGCATCGATGAGGAAGGTCTTGCCGGACCGCTGCGGCAGATTGGCCGCGAAAAGTTCGTGGAGCGTGTTAGCGCTCATCGCAGCGGCCCCAGTCGCGGATAGATGCGCGCGGGCGATCCGACGACGATGGAGTCCGAGGGCACGTCCGTGGTGACTGCGGTGTTGGCGGCGATCCGCACCCGGTCTCCCACGCGAATGGCGCCCAGCACGGTGGAATTGACGCCGATGAACACGTCGTCCCCGATCACCGGCGCGCCTTCGCGCATGTTGGAGCCGATGGTGACGTTGTGCATCACGCCCAGCCGGTCGCCGATCACCGATTCCGGGTGGATCGAGAGCGAACCCTCGTTGTTGACGATGTGGAAGTCCCGCCCCAGCGTGGTGGCGGGCGGTATCCAGATCTTGGTGAGGTTCGCCACGAAGACGTGGGCAAAGCCGTACGTCCTGGAGACCAGAACGCGGCCGAGTGGATTGCGCAGGCTGCGGCCCCAGCGGCCGTAGCGGTAAAGGCTCAGCGCGATGAAGGCACCGCTCGTAAACGTGCCGCCATGCCGCCGATAGTCCGCTTTCAACGTGGACCAGCCCCCCGGAGCGGCTGCAGCGGGCAGGCGCGGCACGGTGCCGTCAGACGAGGTCGAGCGTGCGCTCGATCTCGTCGATGTTCGCTGTGAAAGCATGGTTGGTTCCTTCCCCGACGACCAGCGCGTAGTCCTGCCCCTGCCGGTCGGTCAGCAGCTTGAGCGCCGCGACCGCGCGCAGCGGCGGTTGAATGACGAAGGCGCAGCCATCGGGTGGCATCATCGCCAGGCCGTGGACCAGATGGCTTCCCTCCACCCCCATGACGACTTTGGCGCCGCCGCAGGCCCGGACGATCTCTTCGAGACCGGCGTGACTGGGATCGAGCACCTGAAAGCCGCGCCGCCTGGCAAGGGTTTCAGCAATTTCGCTCTCGTTCGTCAGGAACCGCGCATCGCCGCTGCGCCCGCGCAGCAGGAATACGCCGGGGTGCCGTTCGATCGGTCCGCGAATAAGCCGCTGCCGCATGGCCTCGGCCCGCAATCGCTTGTTCTCGTTGTGGGCCGCATCGTCGAACAGCACCAGTTCGCGGAAGAACGCCGATGGGCCTCTGACCGGAAGCATGTCCAGCGCGCGTTCGTAGTCTGGGACATGGCCGCCGGAGCCATGGGTGGTGAAGGGAATGCCGGCGTTCTCGGCCAGGCGGTAGGTCAGGCAATCGTCGCTGAGCCAGTTTCCGAACCAGCGATTGCCGAGCCAGGATTCGAACAGCGCCATGCGCGCTTCCTCGCGCGGGGCGCGGGCGACAGGCAGGAACCGCGAACGCCGCTGCAAGTGCCGGAGCGTGCCCCCGGCATAGAGCACGCCGTCGTGAAGCAGCGCGTTCTTCAGCCGGTAACCGATGGTGGCGGACTGCTTGGCTTCGAAGTCGCCCTTGAACTGGCGCACCACCTCGCTGATCGAGGCGAACTCGCTGCCCGCAATGCGCTCGAACTGACCGGGCAGCACTTTCGCGCGCCTCACTTGCGTGCAGGAGCCCGGCGCCACCTGCCAGCGCTCGACGGCGGCCTGGGCGATGTCGGGGCGCGGTTGCCGCAGCAGTCTGGCGGCGAGCGCCATGGCCGGGCGCAGCGACAAGGCCTGCGGCGGCGCGGGGCGCGGGGCTTCCACGGTCAGGGGCCTGAAGAGGCCGGCGTTCATGACGGGGCCAATTCGCAAGAGCCCTGCTTGCGGGAAGGAGACAGCAGCAGGGGGCAGGATAGTGGCAAGGCATGTCTCCGCAAACTCTGCGCAAGTTCGCATGTCGTGCCCTTCCGGCGCATCCGGGCGATGGGGTTCCCACGCCCCACAGGTCAAATTCCATTGTGAAAACTCGCAATGCCGCGAGGCCCGGGGCTCGGCCATAGTCGCGGCATGACTGAGATTGCGGAACAGGCGGCCCCGACGGCGTTCGCCTTTCGGGAGCGCGGAACCGGCGGCGCTGCGCCGAGCGCGGAGCGTGTCCCTGCTCGGGAGACGGTGGCGGACGATCGCCTGAAAGTGGCCTATTTCACCAACGTCTACCCCAAGATCAGCCACAGCTTCATCAAGACCGAGATCGAGGCGCTGGAACGCCGCGGCTTCGTGGTCAGCCGCTTCACGGTTCGCCGGTCGGGCGAGCGCTTCGAGGATGTGTCGGATCGGCTCGAGGCCGCCTGCACCCATGCCCTGCTGGAGCATCGCGCCGCACTGGTGCTGGCGGCAATCTCCGCCTGCGTGGTCCGGCCGGGTGCCGCCATGGGTGCGCTCGCGCTGGCCTGGCGAACTGCGGGAGCCGGCAGGCGATGGAAGGCTCTTGCCTATTTCGCCGAGGCAGCCCTGCTGGCGCAGCGGCTGACGCGCCGGGGGATAAGCCATGTCCATGCGCATTTCGGCACCAACCCGGCGGCAGTGGCGCGACTGGCGGCAAGACTGGCCCCGATCACGTACAGCTTCACCGTTCACGGCCCGGACGAGTTCGACGATCCTCGCGGGCTGGATTTACGAGGCAAGATTGCCGAGGCGGCTTTCGTGGCCGGTGTTTCCAGCTTCGGACGCGGGCAACTGATGCGCTGGGCCTCGCCGGGCGATTGGCAGCGCCTTCATGTCGTGCGCTGCGCTCCCTCTCCATCGTTCGTCCCGGCGTCCGAAATCGGGGCTTCTCCGGTTGAGTTTCCGCCGGCGCCGCATTTGCTCTGCGTGGCGCGGCTCAGCGCGCAGAAGGGCTTGCCCTTGCTGATCGAGGCGATGGAACGGGTCGCGGTGGATCGCGCGGTCACGCTCGATGTGATCGGCGACGGCGAGGACCGTGCCGCGATAGAGCGCCAGATCGCCCGAGCCGGGCTGGAGCGCTGCGTCCGGCTGCTTGGCTGGGCCACGCCAGAGGCGATCCGCGCCGCCTTGCAGCAGGCTCGGGCGCTGGTGCTGCCGAGTTTTGCGGAAGGCCTTCCCGTCGTGCTGATGGAGGCGATGGCCAGCGGGCGCCCGGTCATTACCACCGCGATCGCGGGTATCCCCGAGTTGGTGGACGAGCGCGTGGGGTGGCTGGTTCCGTCCGGTTCCTCCGATGCCATGGCCGCCGCGATCGAGGCCGCGCTCGATGCATCGCCGCGAGAACTGGCCGCCATGGGCGAACGCGGGCGCCGGCGCGTGCTGGAACGGCATGATCCCGACCGCAGCGCCCAGCAGCTTGCCGATCTGCTCGCGCCACTCGTGCAGGCAAAGTCAGGTTTCAGTTGGGGGTCAGCCCAGATTCGACAGGATTGAGGACAGGATGTCTCCGCCCGTGCGCATGGCCAGGAACGTGGCGAAGCGCCGTGTCGAGCCGCTCTCCTCGAACAGGCGGTCGTAAAGCGCGATCCAGCTGCGCAGGACGCGGGGCCAGTCGTAGCCTACGGTTTCGGCCTTGTGCCGGGCCTTGATGGAAAGTGTCTCGGCGAAGTCCGGATCGCGGGCGAGGCGGGTCATGGCGCTTGCCAGACCCTTGACGATCGCTTCCTCGCTTTCGGGTGGGATCAGAATGCCGGTCTGGGCATCGAGCAGCATCTGCGGCCCGCCCCAGTCCACACAGACCGCGGGGAGCCCCAGCATCATCGCTTCCTGGATGACCGTGCCGCTCGCTTCCGCCAGGGTCGGGAACAGGAAGCCGCGAAACTGGCGCAGATGCGCGAAAAGGGCCTCCCGGTTGGTGCTGTAGGGTTTGAAGACGAGCCGCGAGGAAACGCCCTGGCGCAAGGCGAGTTCGCGAAGCCTGCGGCTTTCGGGGCCGTCTCCGATCACTTCCAGTCTTGCCTGCGGCACCCTGGCCAGCGCCCGGATCACCAGATCGCAGGCTTTGTAGCGTACCAGCCTGCCCAGGAACACGAAGTTCCAGTTCTGGCTCTGGTGCACGATGCGGCGATGGTCGCGCAGGCGCGGATCGACGCCGCTGTTGATGACCGTGACCATCCGGTCCCTGCGGCATCCGCCCAGTTCCAGCGTGCGGGCCGTGCGTTCGCCGCCCGAGACGAACAGGCGTGCCTGCAGTTTGCCGCGAAACAGCACGCGGCTCGATAGCTGCACCGGCCGCGTCAGCATGGCGCCCAGCCGCTTGGTCCAGCTCTCCCGGAACATCAGGGTGGGAGGATGAAGGATACTGCCGTTGAGCGGGCCGATCACCACCGGCGCGCCGCGAATGGGGAAGCTGATGCCGCTGGGCGCGATCGGGGCGGTGAAGTGGACGATCCAGGGCTGCACCCTGTCCACCTCGCGCTGGACGGCGCGATGCAGCAGCCAGCTATCCACCAGCCCGAGCAGCCAGTGCAGCCGGTAGCGATCGAGGCCGCGCTGCAGCGGCCCGTCCTTCACATAGACCACGCCGCTGTCGATGCCGTAGGCCGTCAGCTCCCCTCGCACGCGGGCATGCGTGACCTGGGTCACGTCGAAGCCCAGTTCGCGGTAGCCCAGGAAGACCGACAGGGCCTTGAGCGCTTCGCCGCCCATCCGGCGGGACAAGTTGGGAGAGGCAAGGACGATGCGGGGGCATTCGCATGGCGCGTCCGGCTGCGGCATCGTCATGAGTGCAGGGCCCGTGTTCACAGACTGGCGGGCGGGATCAGCTTGAGCAGCGGCGGCAGACGGCGGCGCCAGAGCGCTGCGCGCCGCTGCCGCTCCGGCAGACGGCGCACCATCCACTCAATGTCCGCGCGGGAAAGGCCGGTCCGCTCGCAAAGAAACGGGTGGCGCGGCGGGTCGGCGAAGTAGCTGTAGAACAGGGCGGCGCGATCGCGTGAGATGGCCGGCTTGCCGCGGTGGAAATAGCGAGCCGTGTCGCAGAAGACCACGGTGCCGCGCGGGCCTTCACAGCTGACCACATCGGCTTCATAGCCTGCGCCCAGGCGCTGCTCCAGTTCCCGGTCATCGGACAGGGCATAGGTGAAACCCTTAAGGTCGTCCTGCAGGGTATCGGGCCGCGAGATCTGCTGGAAGGGCCCGCCCGCGTCATCGACGGCATGGAGATAGACGGCCACTTTCAACATGCGCCGGTCCTCCCAGTCGCGGTGCCACTTGCGGGTGGAGACGGCCCTGCCGTCGGCGACCGTGTAGTTGATGGCGACGCCGTCGTAAGCGGCCGGCAGGCCCAGGTAGGCCTCGGCAATGTCCAGCAGGCGGTCCTGGAGGCCCCATCGGAAGATCATGGCGCTCCGCACGATCTTTTCCGGCGGCACGATGATGAAGGAACGGCCCTCACGAGAGAGGGCACGGGCGGAATCCGCAAAGTTCTCCGCCAGCGTCGCGGCGCGCGACAGCACGGCCTCTCCCCCCGGAATGCCGAGCGCGCCAAGCGTGGTGACGTGGATTCCCCGCGTGTCGAGGTCTTCGACGATCCCTGCGTCGGGCAGTGACAGCGGGGGCAGGGCGGCGCGGTGGCGCAGGACAGTGGCGTCGTAGCGATGGCCGAGCCAGCTGCGGACGTGGCGCTGGTTAAACAGCTTCAGCGTCGTGCGCGCGGGCAGGTCGCGCAGCCATTGACTGTCCTTGAGGCCGATCATGGCGCGTCTCCCCGGCGCATGGACGCCTGAACTCGAAAGCCATGTCGCGGCGATGAGGAACCGGCGCGGGCGATGGTCATGTCCGCTTCCGTCCGGTTGCGGGCGCCGTCCTGCCGGACATCTCGCGGTCCGGGCCGCGACCGGCGGGATAGCCGTATTCATTGCGCCGCGCGGGCTGAGAAAGGGACATGTTGAGGATCGAACCGATGATCGGCGTGCCGCCCAGCGCGCCGGTCACTTCGCGCACGCCGCTCTTTCGGCTCCGGCCCTCCTGCGCGACCAGAAGTACGCCGTCGATGTTGCGGGCAATGTGGACGAGGTCGTCACCAATCAGCGCCGGCGGGGTGTCGATGATGCAGATCGCCTCTTCCGCCTCGGCGGCGATGTGCCGCAAGGCATGGGCAAGGCGCGGGGAGGCCAGGAGTTGCTCGGCGCTCGGGTGGGCGCGGCGGACACGGTGGACGGCCAGGTCGACCCCGTCGATGCGGGTCGCCGTGTCGCTCCAGGCAGCTTCTCCTGCCAGGTAATCGTCGATCCCCGGCCCGGCGCCCGTCAGCCCTAGGCGCGCGCCGAGGGTGGGGCGGCGCAAGTCCAGTTCGACCAGTATGGTCGGCCGCACGCGGCTGAGTACGGCCGCGAGGTTCGTCGCGACATGGGTCTTGCCGTTCCCCGCCTCGATCGAGGTGATGGCGAAAGTGCGATGCCCGGTCGCCTCGACATGCGCCAGCAGCGTGGAGCGGATCATGAAGAAGGGATAGAGCTGCTCGCTCATCTGCCCGAAACCGCAGATGCGGTTCTCTGCAAGGTGCCGCGGATCGAGCAGTGCCGGGGCATCGTCCGGAATGCCGGCCGTTCGCAGCAGCGGCGGGATACCGGGCTCGGCGTTCATCGGTTCACCTCCGTGGAGAGGCCGGGCAGATAGGCGCGCAGCCTTGTGAGGGTCTCGTCGGCCAGACGCGAGAAGCGGCTCTCCTCTGTCACCAGCGGCACGACCCCGAAGGAGGGCACCTGCATGGTCCGCGCCAATGTGTCGGCGCCGTGGATGGTGCCGCTCAGCAGTTCGAAGCCCAGGATCATGCAAAGGCCCACTGCGGCCCCGCCAGCAATGCCCAGGGCCAGGAGTATCGCCGGTTTCAGCCCCAGCGGTTGCAGCGGCAGGCTGGGCTGGTCGACCACGGTAAAGCGCTCGCCCTTGTCTTCCGACTGGAGGTTGGCCGCGACTTGCGCCTCCAGCTGCTTTTCACGCAGGGAATCGTACTGGCGCTTGATGTTGTCGTATTCGCGCTCGATCATGTTGAGTTCGTAGGCGGCCTGCGGGGCCTGCGCGGCGCGCTGGTCGAGGTCGGCCATGGTGTGCACCAGCTCGGCCCGCCGGCTGGCAAGCACGCCGATCCGTTGCCGCCCGGCGGCGATTTCGGTTTCGATGAGGTTAGTTCCAGCCGGGGGCAGGTGCGATTGCAGGGCCTTCTGCCGCTCCAGTTCGGCCCGCGCGGCCACGACGTCCGGGAAGACATCGGAATGGACCGCGAGCAGCTGCGCCAGCCGGTCCTCTGCCCGGCGCACACCGTCGGCGCCGCTGGGCGGGGCCTGTCGAAGCTCCTGCTGGCGGGCGGCGAGCAGGCCGTTCTGCTGGACCAGCCCTTGCGTTTCCGCATCCGTGCGCGAAACTTCGGCGCGCAGGGCCGAACTGGACTGCGCGCTGAGGGCCACGCTGCTGGGCAGGGCGCCGGCGTAATGTGCCTCCACGCTGCGCCGTTTGTCCTCAAGGTCCCGCAGCTGCCGCCGCAGTTCCTCCGATCGGCTCTCCAGGAACGAGGCCGTTCCCGTCGCCTGTTCGGTGCGGAAGCGCTTGTCCTCGACCAGGAACATGCGCGTGAGCTGCTCGGTGACGTTGCGCGCCTTGAGCGCGTCGGGATATTTGAACGAGAGCGTGAAAGCGATCGTGCTGCCGCCGCCGCGTGCCTGGTCGGCGCCGACCAGATCGACGCCGATGTCGCCGCGCATCACGTCCAACAGGCCGGGGAAATCGATGCGGGTGCGCTTGTCGGGATAGAGGTCGTTGCCGCGGATGAGCCCGGCCAGGCTGTCGCGGCTGACGATCTGCTGGCGGATCTTCGCGATCCGCTCGTCCGCGATATCGGTCAGCGGCGAGGCGATGAGGCTGGTGGGGATCTGCGGGGAATCGATCAGCAGCGTTGCCGCCGACTGGTAGACCGGCTTGCGCAAGGCCACGGCAATGCCCGCGGCCAGAAGGCCCAGCACGATCGGCGCGATCATCCAGCGCCAGCGCCGGCGGAACATCGCCAGGATCTCGCGCGGGTAGATGCCGATGCTGTCGGGATCGACACCGAGCGCTGAAAGGGCCTGGTCGCTGCTTCGTGCAGGTGCCGGGCCTCGTGAAAGTGAGGGTGAGGGCCGGTTCATGGCCGGGGTATCCGGTAGAGCAGCCCGGTGCGGAACGTCAGCGAGTTCAGCCTGATGTCGCTCAGTCCCGTCCTTTGCTGAAATTCCGCACCGCCATAGAGCAAAAACTGTCCGTCCAGCCGGTGCTCATAGCGGGAGGTGAGGCTGAGGACTTCGATGTCCGGCAGGTTGCCGCCCGGGCCGCCGCTTTGGGGAGAACGGCGATATTCCCCGCGTGCGATGAGCCGCCCTCGCTCGCTGCTGCGCCAGTCCAGGCTGGTCGCGGCGGAGACTTCGCGCTGGATGCCGCCGAAGCTGCTGACCACCGAGGCGACGGCGGCGGAAGCGCAGAAGCGGATATGTCCCGGCTCGTGGCAAAGGCTGCCGTTCCCCGAGAATTGCACCGGCCCGCTCTCGCGCCCGCTGCCCGGCCTGAGGCGCGAAAGCCGGGTTACGCCGATCTCGATCTCGGCATTCCAGGCACGGGGAAAGCGCCGGATCGCCTTGGCCTGGACGGCCCAGGCGTGCGGATCGCCCCCGCTGCTCGAGCGGCTCGACGTGATCTGTCCGCCCAGGCCGAGGGTAGTGGCGGCGTCGATCCGGTTCTCCGCGCCGAAGTCGAGCGAAACGGCGTCGGTCGGCGTCAGCAGCAGGGAGCCGCGCGGTTCGATGCGGCTCCAGCCCAGCCTGGCATTCAGTGCGGTGCGGGCGTCGGTATGGACGGTCACGCCTTGGGCCACCTCGTAGCGGTCCTGAAGGCTGACCGGGTCGATCGCGCTGTCGAGGCTGGAGGCCACGGCCTCCACCGGCAGGACACGTTCGAAGGAAAGCTCGGTGCGCAGCGACAGGTATTCGTTGCGGTGGTGGACCAGCGCCAGTTCGGCGCTGCCGGTCAGGAAGTTTCCGTATTCGCGCGTATACTGGCGATAGGCCAGCGAACCGCCGGTCTCGATCCTGGTGCGGAAGTCGAGCGGCCATTCGGCGCTGGCCTTTCCGGCGATCTGCCCGCCCAGGGTGACGGCATCGTCACCGGGCAGCAGGAAGGGATTGCGCGCGGCGAACAGGCTCATGTCGACCTCGATACGGGGCTGGTTCTGCGCCGCAGACCGGGCCGGCAGCATTGCGGCGAGTGCAAGAGCGCCGATCGCGAGAGCAGGAAGCGGACCACGCTGCCGCGCCTTCACGGAATGACGAGGACGTCGCCGCTCGACAGGGTCGGCAGCGGCTTGGCGAGATTGCCGGGATCGAGGCTGCGACCGCCCTTCAGCAGGCGCTGGAGCTGCACGGGTTCCACCACCTGGCCTTGCGCCGTTTGCCGCAGGATCACGGCATGACGGACATCCGCGAACTCGGCGGTGCCCCCGGCCATGCTGAGGGCCTGAAGGACGTTCGGCGCGGTGCCGCTGGTGAAGCTGCCGGGCGTGCGGACTTTGCCCAGGACATAGAAGCGCATGCCCGTCGCCCCGCGCAGCGAGACGGTGACATCGGGCGGCGCCGTGCGATAGTTGAGGGAAATGCGCTCGCGCAGCTCCGCCGCGATGTCGGAGACATTGCGCCCGCTCGCCTTGATCGTACCTGCGAGGGGGAACGCGAAGGTTCCGTCGGGCTGGACCAGCACCTGCCGCTGCATCCGCTCCTCGCCCCACACGAAGACCTCGAGTTCGTCGCCCGCATTCACGGTATAGCGGGTGGAGGCAGCGGATTGCGGCTGGGCGCCTGCCGCCGATACGGCCGCCGCCGTCACGGCTTCACCGGCCTCCTTGGCCGCAAGGTGACCGCACATGCCCCATGACAGGAGCGCCAGGCATCCGGCGAATGCGCGAAAGATGCGCGCGGCGCGGCGGCCTGACTTTCCGGAACGCATGGACGACGCGCGGGCAAAGGACACGATACCTCCCTGGACGCGGGCTCTCTCCCGCAGTCCGGTCAGGAGGGTATCGGTCGGGCCAAACGCCCGTAATCGTTCGATCGGGGGGCGGGCTTCACGGGTAGGAGAATTCGCCAGTGGCCTGATCAGCGCCTGCATCGACAGGACGGCGGAAGCGGATCGGCAAATGCGGATGGCGGAAAGGGGGACCGGAATCTTCGCAGGCGGATGGACGGTCCCGGTAGCCACAAGAGATCGGCGACCGGCCCTGCGGCATATTCGTCCACGGGGAGAAACACCATGTACCTCGACAAGTTCCACAAGACTTCGGGAGAATTCGCGCCGGCTGACATGCGCGAGCTGGCTGCTCTGGTGGCGGCCACTTCTGCAACTCTGGCAGAGCCTCTTTCGGCACTTGAGCGGCCCGATCCCGGTCCCGTGGAATTTCTCGAACTGGCTTTCACGCGGATCGACATGGCAGGGGCGCTCGACGCCATCGTTTCGCGCCCGCCGTCGGCACCGTTCGCTTATGTGGTGACGCCCAATGTCGACCATGTCGTGCGGCTGCAGCGCCGCCGCTCGGACCTCTGGCCTGCTTATCGCGGCGCCTGGATGACACTCTGCGACAGCAGGATCCTGGCGAAGATGGCGAGGGCCGTGGGGCAGGACCTTCCCGTCGTGACCGGCAGCGACCTCACCGCCGCCTTGTTCGACCACCATATCGATCGGAACGACAGGGTGGCGATCCTGGGCGGCAGCGAGGACATGGTGGCCCGGATCGCCGCCCGTTACGGGCTCTGCGATCTGCACCACTACAATCCGCCGATGGGCTTCATCCGTGATCCGCGCGAAGTGACGCGGGCCGTAAGGTTCCTGGCCAACACCAAGGCTCGGTATGTCTTCCTGGCGGTCGGATCGCCGCAGCAGGAGATCATTGCCCGGCGCCTCGCCAGGGCCGGTGCGGCCTGCGGTATCGGCTTCTGCGTGGGGGCGGGACTGGAGTTCCTCACCGGCGACCAGGAACGCGCGCCGCGCCTGATGCAGCAGATGTCTCTGGAGTGGCTCTATCGCCTGGGATCCGATCCGCAGCGCTTATGGCGGCGCTACCTGATCGATGGGCCGCAGATATTCCGCATCCACCAGACCTGGCGGAGGATGACCCTTGGGCTCCAGAACGCGGCCGGGGGACTGACACCCTGAAACGGACCGCGATCGCGCTGTCGCTATGCGCGGTCGCGGCAGCGGCCGTGGCGGTTTTCGGGCCTCAGGCCGTGCGCCGCCATTCCCTCGTCGAGCAGGCACGCTCGGCGCAGGATGCGCTGCGGCCCAACATCGTTCCGGTAGCCGCACCTCCCACCGCCCTGGGCATCAATTTGTTCGGGCTTCAGACCTTCAATCGGCAGCAGGTCTTCTCCAACATGATCCTGCAAAGCGAGTGGTTCTCCTCGCGCGGGGATGTCTGGACGCCGATGCCCTCCCAGCAGCTCGATGCCGCGGGGTGGGTGCGCAGCCTGGAACCGGGGCAAACAGCGCCGCGTCCGCTGGTCCTGCCTGCTGCGCCGTTTCGGGCAATGGCGGTGCGGTGCACTTTTGCCGGCCGCGGCGGGCTGGAGGCTGGCGGTGTGGCACGCGTTCTCGGCGTTTCTGCCGGCGCGGTCGATCTGGAACTGCGGCCAACGGGAGCGGAAGGCGAGGGCGCCTGGGTCGAGCTGATCTCCACCGACCCGGCCGATCCCTTGCGCGAACTCGATTGCCGCAAGGCTGGCGTCCCGCGCAGCCAGCGGTTCGACCCGGAATTCCTCGCCTTCCTCTCCGGCTTCAAGGTCGTTCGCTTTCTCGACTGGCAGCGCACGAACGACAATGCGCCAGCCTCGTGGGCGACCCGCAGCCTTCCGGGCAGCGGGTCTCAGGTTGGCGTGGCGGGCGCCTCGGTCGAGGACATGGTCGACCTTGCCAATGCCGCCGGCGCGGACCCGTGGTTCCTCATGCCCTACGATGCCGACGCGGATTATCTGCGCGGCTTCGCGGTGCTCGTCCACGCCCGCCTCGATCCGGGGCGCAAAGTCTATGTCGAACTTGGCAACGAAGTGTGGAACGACATCTTCGATGCCTCGGGCCAGGCTGAGCGGGAGGGACTTGCCTTGGGGCTTGGCGGCGGCGATCCCATGCGGGCACGGATGGAGCGCTATTCCCAGCGCATGGTCGCGGCCATGCGCATCTGGACCGCGATCTATGCCGACCGGCCGCAGGCGCTGATCCGGGTATGCTCCACCCAGCATGCCAATCCCGAGCTTGCGCGCATGGTCCTGAACTATGGCCATGCGGACCGCTGGGTGGATGCTCTGGCAACCGCGCCTTATCTCTGGCTGGAACTTGACGGCTATCGCAAGCGGGATCTCGATCGCATTTTCACGCAGATGCCGGGTTCGATGGAGCGGACGCTGGCGATGGCGGAGGCCAATCGCGCCGTGGCGGCCCGGCATGGCCTGCGCTACATCGCCTATGAAGGCGGCCAGCATCTCGTCACCACCGATCTGGACCTCGCGCGGGCCGTGCAGCGCGATCCGCGCATGGGCGAGGTCTATCTGCGCTACCTCGAAGGCTGGCGCCGCCGTTTCGGCGATACCCTGGTACTCTACGCGGCGACCGCGCCGATCGGCGAATATGGCTCATGGGGCCTGCGCGAATATGCCGGCCAGCCTGCGGCCGAGACGCCGAAGCTCTCGGCCGTGCGCCGCTTTCAGGCGGAAGCGCCGTGAACCGCCACGCGGTTCAGTCGATGATGGGGACGGGCGGGCTCTTCGCCTTGCTGGCGGTCGCCTATTACAGCATCCATTCGGCGCTCTATGTCGCTTGTGCCAGCGGGGCGGGCGTCGCGCTGTTCCTGATTTGCCTGCGCCGCGTCCACCGCGAGGAAATGGCCATGCGCAGCCTGTTCTGCGTGATGGCGCTGCCGATGCTGGCCTGGTCGCTCCCGGCGGTGCGGCTGCTGCATCTGGCGATGTGTTTCTGGGTGCCGGTGGTGGCGGGGCGGCGCGAACGTATCGCTCCGCTCTATCTGTTCAGCATGTTGCTGCTGCCTCCGCTGGACGCCCCGGTGGAAATCGGCGGGTTGAAGCTGTTCGATTTCGGGGTGCAGGACGGGCTTGCCATTGGCGCGGCAGTGGCGATCTGGCTGAAGTTCCGGAAATCGGAAAGCGCGCCGCGGCGGCTGACAAGCGATGGATGGGTCGCCGCGTTCCTGCTCATGCTCGGCCTTGCCCTCTCGCGCGAGACCACGGCCACGAATTTCCTTAGAACGACGGTAAATCTCGTCCTCGACCTGGGCCTGCCCTATTATATCCTCAGCCGCGGCGTGACGAGCACCGAGGGGCAACGTATGGCCCTGCGCTGGCTGGCCTGCGGGGGCGTGGCGCTGACGGCAGTGCTGGTCCTGGAAATCTGGCGCAGTTGGCCGATCTACAATGAGCTTTACGGCCAGTATAACGTGCCGATGATGCTTCTGGTGAAGGCCCGGGGCGGTTTGATGCGGGCCGGGGGACCGTTCGTGGAGCCGACCTCCATCGCGCTCGTCCTGGCCATGTGCTTCGCCGCCCTCAGCCTGCTGCGGGAGGATTTTCGATCTGCCCTGCGTCATTCCGGGCTGCTGGCGATCACGTTCCTTGGGGTATCGGCGCCGCAATCGCGGGGCGCCTGGATCGGGCTCGCGCTCGCATCGGTGGCCATGGCGATCTATCGGGGACGCTGGCGCTCGCTGCTGGCCTGTGCCGGTGGGATCGGCCTGGCGCTGGGCATCGTCTTCGTGACGGCCCAGCTTTCCCTCACTTTTGCCGAAGCGCTGGGGCTGTCCGACGGGGGCGCCAACGAGACCACGACCTATCGCCGCGATCTTTTCGAAAAGGGCAAGGAAGTGTTCTGGCAAAGCCCGATGTTCGGGCATTCGATGCCGCGGCTCAATGTGCTGCTGGCAGACTTGCGGCAGGGAGAGGGAATCATCGATTTCGTGAACACCTACCTCTGGATCGCGCTGATCGCCGGATCGGCAGGGCTGGCGATCTTCATCGGTAACTTCCTCGACCCTCTCGTTTCGCTGTGGAAGCGCCGCCGCGTCCTGCGCCGCACGCCGGGAGAGGCCCCCGCGGCCTTCGTGTTCGGGGTGCTGGTGATGCTGAGCGAGATGCTGTTCTTTACCTCCTTCGGCGGGCGTCCCGCTTTCCTGACGCTGGGGCTGTTCGGACTGTCTGCCACTATCCTGGCGAAACCGCAGGCCCGGCGTGCGCCGCTGCAATGGATGCCGGACAGCGCCCCGCTGCGCGCATGAACCGCGGATCGACTTTTTCCTGGACGGCACTTCTGGCGCAAAAACCCGGCAGCACCATGCGACTCTGCCGAAGGCGAGAAAAAGCCCATCGAAGTCAACGACGTTGATGGTGCGCTGCAAAAACATCGGCGAGCCACGCAACGAAGCGGCACCGTGATATTTCTACAACATTTCCGCCCGATCTTATTTCTGCAACGCAGCATCGAAAACAATGCGTTTGCGAGTGCACCCGCAAGTCCCTACTCCGCGCGACAAACAAGGTCTCAGGGTAATCAGGGTTTCATAAAAACATGACTCAGCGTCGATTCCGCCATCGTGCCGCCGTTTCGCTCATCGCTCTTGCTTGCACCGTGCCGGCCGCAGCGCAGGCGCAGAGCATCGCCTCGCCTGCCAGCGAAGGCGCCAGCAGCACCGATATCGTGGTCACCGCGACCCGCCGCGAAGAACGCGCTGTCGACGTGCCGATCGCCGTATCGTCGCTGAGCGGAGACAAGCTCGCCGCCATCAATTCCAGCGGCCAGGATATCCGCTTCCTGTCCGGCCGCGTGCCTAGCCTCCTGGCGGAATCGTCGTTCGGCCGTACTTTCCCGCGCTTCTACATCCGCGGCCTGGGCAATACCGACTTCTCGTCGGACGCGGCCCAGCCGGTCTCGGTCGTATACGACAACATCGCGCTTGAAAGCCCGTTCCTGAAGGCTTTCCCGGCCTTCGACCTTGAGAACATCGAAGTGCTCAAGGGCCCGCAGGGTACCCTGTTCGGCCGCAACACCCCGGCCGGCGTGATCAAGCTGACCTCGGCCCGCCCGACGGACCATTACACCGGCCACGGCAGTGTTTCCTGGGGCACCTACAACACGATCAACAGCGAACTCGCGCTGAGCGGCCCGATCACCGAAACCCTGCGCTTCCGCGTTGCCGGCAACCTGCAGCACCGCGACGACTGGGTGAAGAACGACTACGCCGAGACGATCAACGAGCGCCGCTTCGACGGTTACGACGATCTCGCCGGCCGTGCCCTGCTGGAATACGACAACGGCCCGCTCAACGTCCTGGTGAACCTCCATGGCCGCCACTTGCGCGGTTCGGCCCGCGTGTTCCGCGGCAACACCATCAAGCCCGGCACCAACGACTTCGTGGACGGCTTCGACGTCGAGCACACCGCGCAGAACGGTTCCAACCCCCAGCGCCTCGACGGCTGGGGCAGCAACGTCCAGGCCAGCTACGATTTCGACGGCCTGGGCACCCTGTTCTCGGTGACCGGCTGGGAAAAGGTGAAGGTCTTCTCGCGCGGTGACGTGGACGGCAGCTATCCCGCCGCCGTGCCCTTCTCGGTCGAGAGCGGCAGCAAGGCCAAGCCGCGCGAATTCACGCAGGAACTGCGCTTTGCCTCGGAAAAGTTCGGCGACGTCAGCTTCCAGGCCGGCGCCTACTACTTCAACCAGAACCTCGACACCGAGGCGCTGAGCTGGAGCACCACCAACGTCCAGACCAACGGCAACACCAGCCATCTCGACAACGAGACTTACGCGGTGTTCGGCTCGGTCGAATATACTCCGGTGGAATCCCTCATCCTGCGCGGCGGCCTGCGCTGGTCGCACGACCGCAAGTACGGCAACCTCAACGCCGCCGATGGCGTGCTGCTTTCCGAAGGCCGGGCCAAGGGCTCGAAGGTTTCCTGGGATGGCAGCGCCACTTACAAGCTGGACCCGGACCACTCGCTCTACGCCCGCGCCGCTTCGGGCTACCTGGGCGCTTCGCTGAAGAACGACGCTGTCTCGGGTGTCGCCTCGGAAGCCAAGCCGCAGACCACGACCTCGTTCGAAGTCGGCTTCAAGGGCGAAGAGCGCGGACTGGTCAGCTACTCGGCGGACGTGTTCTACATGAACACGCGCAATATCCAGCTCACCGCCGTGGGCGGCGCGTCCAACACGACCACGCTGATCAACGCGAAGAAGGCGATCGGCTGGGGCGTAGAGGGCGAAATGGCGATCACGCCGGTGGAGGGCCTCTCCCTGACCGCAGGTGGCAGCTACAACTTCACCAAGCTCAAGGACTCGGACCTGAGGGTCGAGCCCTGCTCGGGCGGCTGCACCGTGCTCGATCCGGTCGTGGCGGGCACCTCGCTCGTCTCGATCGACGGCAACCGCCTGCCGCAGGCGCCGCGCTGGATCGCCAACTGGACGGCCAGCTACACGGTGCCGATCAGCGAGAACCAGGAAGTCTTCGCCTATACCGACTGGGCCTACCGCAGCTCGGTCAACCTGTTCCTCTACGATTCGGTGGAATTCACCGGCAAGGCATCGCTGGAAGGCGGCCTGCGTGCAGGCTGGCGTGACAATGCCATGGGCATCGAAGTGGCCGCTTTCGCGCGCAACATCACCAACCAGATCCGGATCGTCGGCGCCATCGACTTCAACAACCTGACCAGCATGGTCAACGAGCCGCGCATCATCGGCGGCGAAGTGAAGTTCCACTTCTGATGTAACGGCCTCGCCGGTCCCGGTTCATGGGGCCGGCCGGCGAGGCTTTTCATCTGCGGTGCGGTTCACCGGCTGACCGCTTCGGCATGGACGACGTAGCGCCACGGGCCGCTCCGGATCGCGTCGAAGGGAAAACAGGTCACCAGATCCAGCCTTTCGCCGAGCGGCGCATCGGCCACGGCGTAGCCGTCCCATCGCACCACTTCGGCACCGGTGACGCGGTAGCGCCGTTCCAGGCCTTCGCGGGTCTGGACGAAGATGAGATCGCCTTTCTTCATATCGCGCAGAAACCGGAAATGGGTGTCGCGATGGGCGGCGACCACGGCGGTTCCAGCCTGTCCCAAGGCCGCTCCACCCGGCAGCAGCGTCGGGCCGAAAGCCAGAGCCTGGCCCGATCCGCTGTCCAGCACGATCCTTGAGATGCCAAGGCCGGGAACCACCAGCCGGGCCGTGGGGGTCATGTCGGCCCAGGGCCAAGGCTTGCGCGGGGCGTGATCGACGCGACTGCGGTCGAAGGCGCGGTCCAGCAGGACCTGGGCCACTGCGGCTTTGGCGGGGATGTAGAGCCCGCATGCGATCTGCGCCAGGCCGGTCAGGCACAGCCCGAGCAGGAGGATGACCAGGAGGCCGCGTCCCCGCGCGACCTCCTTCAAACGGTTGGACCAGAGGGGCGCCGTTCGCAGGATTGCGACGTTCATGCCGCCCTCCGGCGCAGGAGCAGGGCGAAGCCGGTCATACCCGCCAGCAGCAGCGCCAGCCCCTTGCCGATCAGGCCGAGGCAGCCGGTCGCGGTCTGCGGCAGTTCCAGGGCCTGGGCCTGCATGGCGGCGAGACTGCCGGTTCCTTCCTGTCCGGGCGCTGCCTGCACCGCGTCCTGGCCGAAGAGGGCTTCGAAGTCCCAGCCGGCCGGCAGGTTGATGGGCAGTTCCTCGCGCGTCAGGCGGGCACCGGCAGGCCGCGCAGGCGTCTCGTCGACGGCGACCAGGCTGGTCTGGCGCGTGACGATCGCGTGCTCCATGCCGATCCTTTCGATCTCGGCATCGGCGCGGTCGTCCTCCAGCTTGCCGAGGGCGCGGTCGGCCTCGACATCGGTGATGCGGCGATGGGCCCAGAGCTTCTCGATGGCGGGGCTGGGCAAAGCAGCCGAGAGATCCACCCGCTGCACCCAGGGCTTGCCGCCGATGTTGCCGGAGACGGTGAGCGTTCCGGAAAGCTTGTCGCTGCGGCCGACGAGCACCAGCGGCCGTCCGGCGTAGACGTCCGGCAGGCGCGAGGGGGTGAGATCCAGCGATCCGCCTTCGACCCGCACCGAGAGATCGCGCACCGCCGGATGGCTGAGCACATCGAGTAGCGGCGTCATCTTGGCAGCCACTTCGCCGGGCGCGCCGACATGGGTATAGACCCCGCCGCCGATGGTCGACATGCGCTCCATCAGGAAGTCGTTCGGTGCGGAGCCGATGCCGACCATGAAGACGTGGCTGCGGCCCCCGTCGTCCCCGATCGCGGCCATCATCTCGCGTTCGTTGGAAATCTCGCCGTCCGTGAGGAACACGATCTGGCGCAGCACCTCGGGACTGGTGCCGCCCCCGGTCCCGGCATCGTCCAGCGCGGCCTTGAGCGCGGGGAGCATCTCGGTGCCGCCTTGGGCCTGGAGCGATTCCGCGAAGCGGGTGGCGAGCGCGACCTGGTCCGAGGTGGCGGACACGCTGTGCTCGAACAGGCGCGTCATCGTGTCGTCGAAGCGGATCACGTTGAAGTGGTCCTGCGGGCGCAAGGTGCCGAGCGCATGGATGAGGCTGGCCTTGGCCTCCTCCATGGAATCGCCGCCCATCGAGCCGCTGTTGTCGATCACGAAGACCATCTCGCGCGGGGGGCGGGGAAGGCCGTCGAGATTGGCCGGCGGCGTGATTGCGGCCATGACGTAGTCGCCCTTGTCCGTATGCTGGGCGAACAGGCCGAGCGCGGGGTCGGCCGAAGCGGAGCGCCAGTCGAGCACGAAATCGCGGTTGGCGGGAACGGTGGTGTCGGCAAGGGTCACGGTGCGGTTGTCGGTGGCCCCGGCTACGTTGATCCGATGATAGCGACTGATCAGGTTGGCAACCTCGAAGCCGGGCGCGAGATGGACCGAGATCGAGGTGGGATTGAGTCCTTCGCCCCGTCTGCCGCCCAGTCTGGCGCCAAGCGCGGGATCCAGAACCGGCGCGGCGGTCACGGCATCGGCGTCCTCGACAGCCGCGGCCGAGCCCAAGGTAAGCGGCGGCGTATAGCGGGGCCCCACGACCAGCGGCAGGCGCAGCGAGAACGTGCCGTTCGCCTGGCTGACCGGTGCCTGATATTCGATCGCGATCAGCACGGTCTCGCCGGGGGCGACATTGGCGACCATCGTGCTGAACATGTTGGGGCGCTGCTGCTCGACGAGACCGGCCTTGCGGCCACTGGCCTTGGCGGCCTCATAAGTCTCGCGGGCTTTCGCGCGCGGTTCGATGTGGCCGACGATCACGCGTTGGCCGACCACCATCTTCAGCGAGTCCACCGCGCCGTCCTGGGGCAGGGGGTAGAGATAGCTGGCCTCCATCCACTTGTCCGAGGTGTTGCGGAAGGCCTGGGTTACGCGCACGCGGGCAACCTGTCCGGTCACGGTGACGTCCATGTCGGTGCCGAGGCGGACCGCCGGAAGGCTTTTCGCCACGCCTTGTCCGCGCAGCATGAGCGTGCCGGCGGCGGGGCCGTCATCCGGAGCGGCATCGTCGACCGCGGTTTCGTCGGCCACGGCGGCCGTCGAATGGATCGCCACGGCAAGCGGGGCGCCGAGCGCCAGGACGATTGCCGGGACCAGGGCGCGGCGGATGGCCAGAATGCCGGGGCCGGAATGGCTGGAACCGAGAGGACGAGGGGCGGGGGACTGCGGCATGGCGGGGCTCCATCTGCTAGGGGAGCCCTTCGTCTATGCGCATGCCATGCCGCACAGCCACGAGCAGTTTCGGCCGGTTCCGGCACGAGATGTGCGGAAATGCGGAACGCACGTGCGGGAAAGCGGAACGCGCACGAAATGATTGACGACATGTGCGGGTTTGTGCGGAAAGAGACGCACGATGACAGTGACCGAAACAGAGCCCGCCGATTCCTCACCGCTTTCGGCCGAGGGCGCCGAGACCGCTCGCCTCGTGCGCGAGGAGATCGCCCGCCGCCGCATTTCGCGTCAGGCGCTGGCGGACATGGCGCGCATCAGCCTGTCCACTCTGGAAAAGGCGCTGGCAGGCAAGCGCTCCTTCACGCTGGCAACGCTGCTGCGCATCGAGGAGGCGCTGGGTGTCGACTTGCGCGCGGGCCGTCCTGCGCCTCCCGCGGCGCCGGTCCTGGGCGACGTGGCGCCGGAGTCCATGGGGGCCTATGCCCGCTCGGCCGTTGCCTGGCTCGAAGGTCGCTATCTGACGATCAGGCCGAGTTTCGGCACGCCGGGCGGCCTTTTCGCCTATCTCACTACCGTGCGCTGGGTGCCGGAAAAGGCCTGCCTCGGCTTTGCGGAATCAGGCCGTTCGGATTCCCGGTTCGAGCAGGCCGGCCATGTCTCGATGCCGAACCTGTCCGGACATATCTATCTGGTGACGAACGAGCAGGGCCAGTACCGCCTGGCCATCCTGTCGCGGCCCACGATCGATGGTCAGCTCTTCGGGATACTGACAACGCTGGAAGTGGGCAGCGGGTCGCAGCTCGTACCCGCCGCCGCACCACTCGCCTTGCGCAAGTTGCTGGAGGGAGAGGATCCGCCGCTGGGCCTCGTCACGGACGCGATGCCGCATTTCGCGGACTACCGCGCGATGCTGGGCCGCTCGACCGACGGGGACTTCGCGCGTCTCCATCTTCCCTGCTGACCTAAAGACGCCGCTTAGCGCCAGAAGCGTTTTGCATCGACGAAAGTCTCGTAAGCCTCTGCGGCGGCTTCCAGAAGGTCTGCCTTCTTGTCGTGGCCCAGCAGGTGAGTTGCCTCGGGCGCATCGGCGAGACCAAGGTTGTCGAGCAGTTCCGGGGCGCCGACAAGATCGTTGAGCAGACCCAGGCGATCTTGCAGTTCCTCCAGCGCGGAAACGAAGCGCTTGTGGCGGCGGCGCTCACGCTTCTCGGGGAAAAGCGCCACGAAGAAGTCCGTGGCATAGCGCAGCTTCTTGGCGGTCTTGCGCACTTCATGGCGCGCATGATCGTCCAGTTTCTCCAGCCGGCGCCCACCTTTCTTGACCTTGCGGCGGAAGCGTTCGAGTGCATTGGCGGCAAATTCGCGCGCCGTGGTTTCGCGTAAGGCGCGGCGATCCTCGTCGGTCAGCCAGTCCCCGATAACGAGCCATTCCGACAGGTCGAGCATGAGCATGCGCGCCCGCCGGGAATCGAGCGCGGCGATGGCCCCCAGATAGGCATCGTCCCGCGCCGTCGTAATGCGGTTGAGAAGCGGCCCTTCGCTCGCCTGGTCCGCAAGCACGTCCAGGTCTCGCGCCTTGCCCAGTTCCCCGGCCAGCCAGCGCAGTTCGCCATTGAACCGGCGGCGCGTCTCGTCCGGGAACAGGGTCTTGAAGAGCGTCAGTGCGGAGCGCAGGCGGCGGATGGCGACGCGGGACTGGTGCAGGGCTGCGCCATCGCGGTGATCCAGCACCAGTGGCTCGTTGAGCCGGAAATGGCGCAGGCAAGCCGCTGCAATCGCCTGGAATGCCTTGCCGGCGTCCATCTCGGTTTCGAGCACGACACGGGGCGCCTTGGTCGCGGTGGGGGCCGGGCCGAGCAGGCGATAGCCGCGCTCGGCCTTGCTCGATACGCCGATGCGAACGGGAGCTATCGCATCGATCCGGCGCGCCAGGGCGAAGAGCGCGGCGGCGCTGCCTTCCTTCAGTTCCAGTTCGACTTCGCAGACCGGGGTTTCACGCTCGGCCGCAATGACATGGCCGCGATCGAGCGTGATCTCGATGCCGTCCTGAACCCAGAGGCGGCGCTCGTTGTCCACCGTGAACACCGGGGAGAGCGAGGCAATGCGGTCTCCCAACAGCGCGGGGATCGGCGTGGTATGGTCGATGATCGGCTCGTCATCCGGAACGGGACGCTCCCATTCGGGCCGGATGAACATGCCGGCCGAGGGGCCGTCGGCTTTGACCGTCTGCACCCGCTTCGAACCATCGCGACGCACGCGCAGCGATAGCCCGGCCTTGGACAAGTCGTGATCGGGGGTGTCGAAATAGATGGCATGTTGCGGGATGAGGGCGGGCTCGCCCGCGAACAACCCCGAGGCTTCGAGCTGATCGGCGCTATCCGGGGCCAATTCCAGCTTGAGCTCGGCTTCCTCGTTCGCGACCGCTGTCATGGCAGGCCCTCCGGTTGACAGGCCGCGGCCGGCGGCTCGGGAGACGGCGCGCTGTCGAAGGGTGGAATGTCCCGTCCGGCGACTGCCATCGTGATGGGGATAAACGCATGAGGGCACCGATCGTTCTCGAAGCGGGCGATGGTGCAGGGAATCGGAAGGGTCACAGCCGCCTTATGGCCTGTCGACGTGACTGCCCGACGACACCGGCGGCACGGATGAGACGCCGTTGTAAGGATAAGGGCGCTTGACGGAATTGCTAATACGGATATTAAATATCCGTATTAGCAATTCCCAAGGATGAAGCGAATGTCCCAGCGTATCGATTATGCGAAGCAGGCTCCCGAACTCGTTCGCAAGATGATGGATCTGTCGGCAGCGGTGAAGAACGGCTCGATCGAGCAGAACACGTTGACGCTTGTCGACATCCGCGCATCGCAGTTGAATGGATGCGCGTTCTGCCTCGACATGCACGTCAAGGAAGCCAGAATTCACGGCGAGCGGGACCTGCGCGTTCATCATGTCGCGATCTGGCGGGAATCGCTGCTGTTCAATGCGCGCGAAAGGGCGGCTCTGGCCTGGACCGAGGCGGTGACCCGACTGGGTGAGGGCGGCGTCCCGGACGCGGTCTATGCCGAGGTTCGCGAGGCGTTTTCCGAGAAGGAGATCGTCGATCTGAACTTCGCGGTGATGACGATCAACGCTTGGAACCGACTGGCCATAGCGTTCCAGGCCGTGCCCGGTTCGGCGGACAAGCTCTACGGCCTCGAAAAGGCCAATCTGGCCTGAACTGGCGCGGGCAGCCTTGCGCGAAAGGGGCGGTTTTCGCCCCTTTCAGCCTGCCCGCTCCATCAGCCAGTCGAAGCTGCGCTTGAGCAGGTCGGCGGGCACGTCCTCCTGCAAGGTTTCCTGCAGGTCTGCCAGCGTCACGGCCGCCAGCGTCTGGCGCCAGGCCTCGTCCGCGCGCCACATGATGCGGGCGACGGCACAAGGCTTGTCGTCGCAGAGGCTTTTCGGACGGCAGGGGTTGTTCGCCCTGATCTCGCTGCACTGGAATGTCGACTTGCGGCCTTCCACCGCCTCCACCACTTCGAGGAAGGTGATGGCTTGTGCCGGCCTGGCGAGGCGGTAGCCGCCGCTTGGACCCAGCGTCGTATGCACAAGCCCGGCCTTGGACAGGCCCTGCAAGGCCTTGCCGAGATATTCCTTGGGCACGCCGTGAAATTCGGAAAGGCTGCGGGTCGAGAGATAACGGCCTTCGGGCAGACTGGCCATCACGGAGCAGCAATGGAGCGCCCATTCCACCTGGTTCTTGAGATTCATGCGCCGGCCGGGTCAATCATGGACATTCGATATCCTAGATTGACCCGGCCGATTGCGCAACGAAAAGGCGGCACCTTTCAGGTAGAGGCGTTTCCGTGCCGGGTCAGTATTTCACGCCCAAGGTGAGACCGTAAGTGATCGGATCGGCCCAGATGCTGCCTACGCCGAGCGAGGCGTAGTTCACGGCGGCCCGGTAGCGATGGTTGGTGACGTTCTCGCTGAACAGAGCGACCGAGATCTTGTCCGAAGGATCGACCCATTCCGCGCGCACGCTGAGGAGCGCGTACTGGCTCTGCTTGAACTGCTCCGCGATGCCGAAATAGAAGGAGGACGTGTAGTAGAGGTTGCTGGACAGGTTCAGCCGGCCGCCCGCCAGGTCGATGCCGTAGGACACCGCCAGGTTGCCGGTCAGCGCAGGGGTACGCTGCATCTTGAAGCCGCTGGCATCCGTGGTGGTCTCGACCAGGGCACCGGGACCGAGGCCGCCAAGGCTTGGCGGCGTGCAGGCCACCGGCGAGGTACCGAAGACGGCCGCGGGGTCGCAGAATTGATAGAACGGTGCATTGGGGAAGGTCTTGTAGCGGGCGTGAGTCCAGGCAAGCCCGCCGCTGACGGTAAGGTCGTTGGTGACACGGGCGCTGGCCTGGCCTTCGATGCCGTAGATCTCCGAGCTGGCAGCATTGGTGATGCGGGCGGTTCCGGCCTGGAAGCTCGACACCTGCAGGTTCTTGTAGTCGTAGTAAAATCCGGAAAGTTCGGCGGTGAAGCGGCCGTCGCCGTACTTGTAGCCCAGTTCGTAGGCATTGATCTTCTCGGGCTTGACCGGGCGGTAGGAATAGCCGCCGACGTTCAGCAGCCCTGCCTTGTAGCCTTGCGTGAAGGAGGCGTAGACGCTGGATTCCTCGTTAGGTTTGTAGCGCAGGACGAAACGCGGGGTGACGCGGTTGTTCGTCAGCTTGGGCACGTCGAAACGGGTGTAGAGAGGGGTTGTCGCGAAGGATCCGAAGGGCACGGCGTTGCCGTTCTCATCCTCGTAGACCGAGGCGGTAAGGGCGCGCAGGAAGTAGGCCTGGTCGACCCAGTCGTGGCTGTAGCGCGCACCGGCCGTCACGAAGAACTGCGGGGTGACCTCGTATGTGGCGTCGCCGAAGACGGCGATGGACTGAGAGAGCGTCCCGGATTCGCCGTTACGCGCAAAAGGTGCGGTGCCCAGCTTGGCGTCGGTGGGCCAGGTGTCCCGGTTACGGAAGTAGTAGACGCCGGTGGTCCACTGGAGCGGCGATCCGGCCTTCGAACTCAGCAATACCTCCTGCGTGAAAGTCTTGCTGTTGGAACCGATGCGGATCGTGAAGATCGGCAGGGCCGTCGCGTCGAGGTCCTGCACGCTGGTGACGCGTTCGTCGCGGAACTGGGTGTAGGAAGTGAGGTTGGCAAACCCGAGATCGGCCTTGATCGTGCCTTGGATCACGTCGGTGTTGGTACGGGCGCCGATGCCGTCCGCGGGATTGAGCGCGACTTCGTTGGGTTTCGTGGCATAGAGACCCGCAGGCGTGAACTGGTAGATCCACGGGGTGCCCTGTTTGTCCACGAAGGCATTGTGCATCAGCGACGAGGGATCGTCCGTCTGCGCATGGGTGTAGCGCAGCAGCACGCTGACATCCGGTGTCAGATCGGCTTTCAGGCCGGTGCGGATCGACCAGCGGTTGTATTTGCCGACCTGATCGTTGCCGTCGATGATGTTGCGCTGGAAGTTGTCGCTGCGCCGATAGAGGCCCTCCACATCGAAAGCGACGCCCTCGGTAATGCCCGAGGTTGCATAGGATTGGACTTCGACCGTATCGAACCGGCCGTAGGACACGCGGAATTCGCCCGCTGCGTCCTGGCTGGGCTCGGCCGTGGTGACCAGGATCGCGCCGCCAGTGGTATTGCGGCCGAACAGGGTACCCTGCGGCCCTTTCAGAACCTGGATGTTCTGGACCTTGAGTAGCTGGAAGTCCGTTGCGGCGGCGCTGGGCAGGAAGAAGCCATCGACGTAAGTCGCCACGTTGGGGCCACCGCCGGACGTGGTGATCGCCGTTCCGACGCCGCGGATCGTGGGCTGGGTGTAGACGCCCGCCTTGTCGAAGCGCAGGGCCGGGACGACCTTGGACATGTCGGAAAGCTGCCGCACACCGGTGTCCTTCAGCGTTTCCTCGCTGAGCGTCGTCACCGTGATCGGCACGTCCACGGACCGTTCGGCACGGCGTTGGGCCGTGACGATGATTTCGCCGTTCTGGCCCAGGGGGTTGGAACCAGCCGAGGCCGGTGCGGCAGCGGGGGCGACTTCGCTTCCTGTTTGCGCGCTGGCCGATCCCGCGACCAGGGCCGATGCAAGCGCCCCCAGCGACGCCATTCGTTTCAGCTTCGAAATTCGCGGCATATGTGTCCTCCCGTTCCCCATCCGGCTTTCCTGCCGGTTGCCGCCATTTTCCACGATCCTGCGGGCAGGTGAAATCTCTCCTGGGCATCATATCGCGGTGGCGGTTCGGAAACGTTCCGGCGACGCACGGCGGGGTTGCGAACGGGGCTGGCGGGAAAGTTCCGATCTCCACCGTAAATTGAAAAGGCGGATTGAAATTTCGCTGCGACATTGTGCAAGTAACGCTTCTGCGAATCATTAGCAGTAGGATCTTGCATCAATGACTTCTCCCAAGCGGCGTGCGCTGTTGCGCGCGCTGAAACAGACTTCCGCCCTTGCCGCCGCGGCGATCCTCTGCGCCGGTGCACAGGCCCAGGCGGCCGACGGTGCCGCCACTTCCAGCGAAGACCCGGTCAAGCTCGGTTCCGTCCGCGTCGAGGATACGGCGATCGGCAATCAGCAGCAGGGCGTCGATCGCAATGCCGCCGGCAAGCCGGCCGTCCTCACCACCACCACCACGGCCGAGACGTTTCGTGAGCGCATGGTCGACAATATTGCCGATTACGCCCGGCGCGTGGATGCGGGGGTGAACTTCAACACCAACAACCAGAGCATCAATATCCGCGGCCTCGACGCCAATCGGGTGCTGACGACGGTGGACGGGATCCGTCTGCCTTGGATGAGCGACGGGGCGCGGGGCGTGCAGGGCGGCGTCGCGGCCTTCGATTTCAACTCGCTGAGCGCGATCGATGTCGTGAAAAGCGGGGATTCCAGCTACTTCGGCCAAGGCGCGCTCGGCGGGGTCTTTGCGGTGCGCACGCTCGATCCCGAGGACCTGCTGACGGATGGCAAGAAGCAGGGCGCGCTCGGCAAGGCGACGTATGACAGCGCCAGCGACAGCGTCTATCTCAACCAGGCTGCCGCCTTCCGTACCGGAGACACGCTGGTCCTGATCCAGGGCGGCTACCAGAACGGCCACGAGACCGAGAACCAGGGCAAGATTGATGGTACCGGCACGACGCGGACCGCCCGGAACCCTGCGGCCTATGACCAGGAAAACCTGCTGGTAAAGGTCCACCAGTACCTGGGCGGCGGCCACCGCATCGGCCTGACGGGTGAGACCTTCAAGCGCAGCTACGACGAGGACACACTCACCAGCATCGGGTCGACCTATTCGTCCTATGGCACTCTGGAGCAGAACAAGCGCAAGCGCATTGCCGGTACCTACGATTATCAGGCCGAAGGCGAGGGCTTCGTTCAGGAGGCTCACCTCGTAGGCTATTGGCAGCGCCTGAACCTGCGCACGTATACGCAGGCCATGCGCAAGACCGCGCCGATAGGGCAGTATGACCGCGACAGCGACCTTCAGGACGAATCCTGGGGTGCGAACGGCTCCATCGTCGGGCGCGCGGCCACCGGCGCGGTGCAACATGCGATCAGCTTCGGCGGCGAAGTCTATGCGACCAGGACGACGCAGTATGCGTCCGGCGTCGATAACTGCACGGCGGCGATCTACTCGTGCTCGTTTCTTCATGTGAACCAGTCCGACATGCCCGATGTCGACGGCATCGATCTCGGCCTGTTCCTGCAGGACCGGATGACGTTCGGCGCCTTCCACCTGACGCCGGGCCTGCGTTTCGACTGGTATCGCCGCACGCCCCAGGACACGCCGAGCTATACGGTGAATGCGGCCTATGAGGGCCTTCCCGAACGCTCCAGCGACTCCCGCTTTTCGCCCAAGATCATGGCCGAATACGATGTCGTTCCGGGGCTGACGGCCTATGCGCAATATGCCCAGGCCTTCCGCGCGCCTTCCGCCACGGAACTCTATCTGACCTATGGCGGCACCGGCAGCTACGTCAGCATCGGCAACCCGGACCTGAAGCCGGAAACGAGCAAGGGCTACGAACTGGGCCTGAAATTCGGCGATGCCAAACGCGGCGCCAAAGTCAGCTTCTACGACAACTACTATCGCAACTTCATCGACACCATCACCACGACGGCCTCGGCCGCCGGGCTTAGCGGCAGCTATCCCTTCGGTGTGTTCAAGTACGTCAACCGCGCCCATGTCCGCATCTATGGCATCGAGGCCAGTGCCCAGTGGGCGCTGACGGAAACCTGGCGCGTCTGGGGTTCCATCGCCTATGCCCACGGCAAGGACACGGATGAGGACACTTACCTGAACTCGATCCCGCCGCTGCGCGGCATCGCCGGGTTCGGCTATAGCCAGCAGCGCTTCGGGGCCGACCTTTCCGCCACCGTGGCTGCCAAGCGAAACAAGGTCGAAGACCCGACATCGACCATCAACAAGACGCCGGGCTACGGCATCGTCGACTTTACGGCATGGGTTAAGCCGGGGCTGTTCGAGGGCCTGCGCCTCCAGGGCGGCGTATACAACATCCTCGACAAGACCTATTACAACGCGCTCGACATTTCGGACAGCGCCACGGTCTCGCAGAGCTATTACAGCCAGCCGGGACGGACCTACAAGGCCTCGATGATACTGGCGTTCTGACATGACATGCCGGGGCGCTGAGGCCGCGCCCCGGTTTTCATGTGGCAATCGAAGAAGGACTTCCCATGAATACGACACTTCAGACCCCGGCTGAAACCGGCCCCGAAATCGGAGCCGGTAGCGGATCCGAAGTCGGAAGGGCGAAGCGTCTCAAGGCGGCTACCACGCAGGCGCACGACCAGCTCGACAAGCGGATCATGGCGGGCGAGCCCTTCGCGGCATTGGCCAATTACGGCCGCTTCCTGGCTGTGCAACACGCCTTCCACCGCGACATCGACGCGCTTTACGACGATCCGGCAATCGCGGCCCTGGTGCCCGATCTCGCCGAGCGTCGGCGCTTTGCCCAGATCGGGCAGGATCTGGCGGACCTGTCGCTTGCGCCGGCAGAGCAGACCGAGGCACCGCGCTTCGCGGGCGGAGAGATCGACGTGCCGACGGCACTGGGCTGGCTCTATGTGGCCGAGGGATCCAACCTCGGCGCGGCCTTCCTGTTCAAGATGGCCCGCGCGCTGGGGCTCGACGAGAACCACGGCGCGCGCCATCTGGCCGGTCATCCCGATGGCCGAGCCCAGCACTGGCGCTCGTTCACCGGGGCGCTGGACGAGGTGGCGCTGGACGAGGCGGAAGAAATGCGGGTGATCGAGGGTGCCAATGCCGCGTTCCGCCGCGTTCATGGGCTGGTGGAACAGCAATACGGGTGATGGAGGAAGGGGGGCTCAGCGCTGCATCAGCAGTCTGCTGACGCTCCTGGAGACGAGCGGCAGCCGGGCCGCGGCCCTCAACCCGGCATGGCGCGCCGCGCGTGCCGCGGGATGCTCGGCCGTGTAGAGCCCGACGATCAGATTGGTCGCGGTATAGATCGGCCGGGTGGCCAGCCGGTGCGCGGCCTCGTAGCGGCGGAGCAGCATGCCGCCCCCGATGTCGCCGCCTTGCAAGGCCGCCTGAGCGACCAGCTTGCCCAGAGAGCAGGCGCTTGCCAGACCCAGATTGAAGCCGTGGGCGGTCACCGGGTGCATGCCGACGGCGGCATCGCCGATCAGCGCCGCGCGCCGGGCCGCGAAGTGATGGGCATACGTTGTGGCCAGGGGATAGACATGAGGGCTGCCGATGGCCTGCATCCGTCCCAGTCGGCTTTCGTAACGGCGCGTCAGCTCGGCGCCCAGCGCCTCGGCATCGAGCGCGGCCAATTGCGCGATCTCGGCCGACGCCAGCGTCAGCACGGCGGAAGACCGGCGGCCGTTCAGCGGCAGCATCGCCATCGTCTGCCCATGGTCGAACCATTCCGTCGCGATGCCCTGATGATCGCCTTCATGTGCGACCCGGCAGACCAGCATGGAGCGGCCCAGACGGTTCACTTCCGCGCCAATGCCCAGCTGCTCGCGCACGAAGGAGAACCGGGAATCCGCGCCCACCAGCAGGCGCGCTTCGAGCCGGTTGCCATCTTCCAGGCTGACGGATACGCCTTGCGCGCCGTTGCCGATTGCGCCGTCGATGGACGCAACACTCTGCCCTGCCAGCACCTCGACCTCTGGCAAGTCCTCCACGACCCTGAACAGCGCCCGGCGGATGAGGTGGTTGGGGACGAGCTGCCCCAGCCTTTCCGCATCGCCGCTGCCGAAGGAGAGCGCGAAAGGAGACCCGCCGTTCAGTACGCGGGCTTCGCGCAGGGGCGCGATCGCCTCCGCGTCGATGAGCGGCCAGCCGCCCAGTTCCTGCAAGGCGCGGATCGAACGATGGGTCAGGGCGATCTCGCGCCCGTCCATGGGGGGATCTGCCAGTACCGAGGCGGGCTGTCGCTCGATCACGGCGATGCGCAGTCCCGATCCCGCCAGCGCGGCGGCGAAAGCGAGGCCTGCGGGACCGGCACCCACCACCACAACGTCATGCGTCATCATCGCGCTTTCTCTTTTCCGTTCCTCGCCGGGAGTGCCTGCACTATTGGAAGGCAGGGCACCATGATCGAGGTCAATTCGTCAGGCGTGCTCTTCCCGGCGCTCGGGCTGTCCGGTTTCGGCGTGGCCGCTGATCTCGGAACCGGCGTCGGGCGCGAAGCGCAGGTTCCAGAACGAGGCCGTCAGCGAGATCGCCGTCACCACCCAGAAGGCGATGGAGAAATCGGCCAATGACGGCGCGGCGTGATCGTTGGCCATCATCGCGAGGTGCAGCGCAAGTGCGGCCACGCAGATGCCCAGCGAGAGCATGAGCTGCTGGAAGGTGGAGTAGAACGCCGTGGCGCGGCTCATCTGCGTCTTGTCGATGCCGTCATAGGCGATCGTATTGTAGGCGGTGAACTGGAACGACATGAAGAAACCGGACAGGCCCAGCACGCAGAACATCGCCCAGACCGGCCAGCTCGGATTGAACAGACCGCAGATCGCATAGCCGGCCGTGGCGATCACGCCGTTCCACACCAGCGCGCGCCGGAAACCGAAGCGGCGCAGCACGCGCGGGGCGAAGCTTTTCATGGCCAGCGAGCCGATCGCCGTCGCCACCGTGATGGTGCCGCTGCGCGCTGCCGAGAAACCGAAACCGACCTGCATCATCAGGGGCAGGAGGAAGGGCTGCGCGCCCTGGGTGATGCGCGTGATCGAACCGGCGATCACCGACAGGCGAAACGTCTCGTCACGCAGCAGCGAAAGGTCCAGGATCGCGCTTTCCCGCTTGCGCGCGTGAAGGACATAGAACGTCCCCGTCACGAGGCCCACAACGATCAGCGCGGCCGCCAGGGCGCCTTCGTTCGGACGACTGGCCATCTCGAAACCGAACAGCAGGCAGCCCAAAGAGAGCCCGCTCAGCACGAAGCCCAGCGTGTCGAACGGCGCGGGCTGGTCCTCGCGGATGTTGGCGATGAAGCGGCCGACCAGCCAGAAGCCGAGCACGCCCATCGGCAGGTTGATGTAGAAGATCCAGCGCCAGTCGAGGTAAGTGACGATGAAGCCTCCCAGCGGAGGGCCGATGATCGGGCCGATCAGGGCCGGCACCAGCAGCCAGGACATCGCATTGACCATGTCCTGCTTCGCCACCGATCGCAGCAGGACGAGCCGGCCGACGGGGATCATCATGGCCCCGCCAACGCCCTGGAGAAACCGCGAGACGACCATCATCTCCAGCGTCCAGGACTGGCCGCAGGCAAGGCTGCCGAGAACGAAAAGCAGGATGGCGGCGCGGAACACCGTTCGCGATCCGAAGCGGTCCGCGATCACGCCCGAAGCCGGGATGAAGACCGCCAATGCCAGCAGGTAGGAGGTGAGCGCCACGCTCATTTCCTGCGGCCGCACCCCGAAGTCCCGCGCCATGGTCGGCAAGGCGGTTGCCAGAACGGTTGCGTCCACGAATTCCATGAACAGGGCAGAAGCGATGATGAGCGCCACCAGCCGATAGTTCGCACCCGAAACCGCGGGGCCTTCGTCGCGTGTCTTGGCGAGCGAACCGGCGGCGGGGACGATACCGTCGCGCACTTCCGCATTCACCGAGGCCATGCCGCGACGGCGCGGCCTCAACATGGGGCCTGCGAGCTGGGGAGGGGAAGGGACATGGGCAACTTTCGAAATCGCGGACTTGTAAGATCCCCTCCGTCGAATTGGCCGTCCATCTGTCACGCGGGCGTGCCGACAGCAGGCATATAGGCATTCGGCCGCGAAATGAAACCCGCGGTTTGCCTTTCCAGCCTAGTCCGCCAGCTTGCCGAACGGTAGCAGCTTGCGGGCGAGCCGGGCGGCGGCCTTGCCGTCATTGGCGCGAAGGGAGGGGAGAATGGCTGCCGCGGCGCGCTTCATCTGGGCGTCGAGCGGTGTCGGCGCGGAAGCGCCCGCCGCAGCCTCGGCCCAACGGCGGGCCTGCGCGACATCGGCGGGGTCCTTGCGGATGTGCATCATGGCGGCCAGGCCGAGGTAGAACGCCCTGTCTCCCCCCAGCGAAACGGCGCGGGAAAGCGCAGCCTCTCCGGCATCGGCCCTGGCACCGACCATGGTGCGGGCCATGAGCCCGCCGAGTTGGTCGATGGCGTCGAGATGCCAGCCGGCGATGACCATCTGTGCTTCGGGATCGCGGGGGTTCTGCGCGGCGAGGCGCTGGAAGATCTCCAGCGAGGTGCGTGCGTCGGTTCGGCTGCGCGTGAGCTTGGCGCGGTAGCCGATGGCGACGCCGCGCTGGAGCGTGGCTTCCCGGTCACCCGGGCGCGCGGCGAGTATCCGGTCCGAGGCGGCGATTGCCTGCCCTATGAGCGTAAGCGCCTTCTTCTTGTCAGGGGCCTGGAATGCCGCGGCGGTCAGGATCTCGCGCGGTGTATCCGCCAGCGCGGCCGGAGCGGCGGCGGTAGCGGCGATCATGGCGCCCACGGCAAACATCGTCGGTTGGTACACGCAGTCTCCTGAAAGAACCGGGCCTGAAAGAACCGGATCCGCAGGATGACCGAACATGCCGGACAAGACCAGAGCCTATCGCCGATCCTCAGGCAGCACGCCGGTCAGCGCAGTTGGTTTGTCGTACTTTCCGGGTCATCAGGCGATGCCACCGGTTGGAAAATGCCTTTCAGAGCAGCCAGCCGATCGAAAGATGGCTCGCCACGCCGACCAGCAGGTGATCGAGCGAGCCCATGCCCGGCTCGTTCCGCTGCACGGTGCGTTCGCTCCCGGTGCCGCAGCTCCACGTCAGGGCGTCGTCCGGCCCGAGCGTCACCGCATAGGCGGCATCGGGCACGATCGTTTCGAAGGCGTCCGCAACCTGTCCCGCGATGAGCGGGCTGTGGATGATGAAGCCCAGTTCGGTGTTGAGCTTCAGCGACCGCGGATCGAAGTTGAACGATCCGATGAAGACACGCTCGCGGTCGGCCGTGAAAGTCTTGGCGTGGATCGTCGAGGCACCCGAGCGCAAGGCCGCGAAGGATCCGCTGCCCGATGCCCGCAACCGGCTGCCGATGCCGAGCCGATTACCCTCGCGGCGCTGTTTCTTGGACGGCGCATCGCGGACCTGGGCCGCCGTTTCGAACAGGCGCACGCCCGCTTCCAGCAACACCTTGCGCCAAGGTGCGTAGCCCGCGTGCACGAGCGCCACGTCGGTCGCCGAATAGCCATTGGTGAGCACGGTCACCTGGACGCCGTCACGGGCGAGGGCGCAGAGCTGCTGGGCGCCCTGTTCGCCGGGGACGAAGTATCCCGAGACGATGGCCAGCTCGCGGTGCGGATCGCCGATCGCGCCGTCCAGCTTGCCTGCAAGCAGCCGCTCGTGATCGAGGTCCGCAAGGGTCTTGGCGGGATCGTCGCTGATCAGCTCGACCTCGGTCCATTCGAAATCAAGCTCGCCGGCAACGAATTCACGGACCAGCGGCAGGCTGCGCAGACGTTCGACATAGCGGCGCGCCGAAGGGTCGCGCTCGACGATGGAGGCGCGCGATCGCAGCTTGGCAAGCTGGCGTGCGCCGACGCGTGGCAGGATCTGCTGGGCCGGATAGGCGGACTGGCAGTCCCAATAGCGCTGGAAATCGGTTTCCACGTCGCGGGCGACCGGCCCGATGGCCAGTACGTCCATGTCCGCGAACAGCGCACCGTCGCCTGCGCCGAAATACTCGTCGCCGATATTGCGCCCGCCGACGATGGTGACGGCCCCGTCGACCGTGAAGCTCTTGTTGTGCATCCGGCGGTTCAGCCGGCCGAAGTCCACCGCGAAACCGATCGCCTTGGGGTAGCGGATGCGGAAGGGATTGAAGAGGCGCACTTCGATGTTGGGATGGTCGTTCAGTGCGGAGAGTACGCGGTCGAGCCCGGCGATGCCGTTGTCGTCCAGCAGAAGGCGCACCCTGACCCCGCGCTGGGCCGCCTCGAAAGCCGCTTCCAGCAGGAGGGTGCCGGTGCGGTCGCCGTGCCAGATGTAATATTGCAGGTCGAGCGTGCGCTCTGCGGCGCGGGCGAGGAGCAGGCGCGCGGCAAAGGCATCGACCCCATCGGTCAAGAGATGGACGCCGGACTGTCCCGGATTGCGCGCGGCGCGCTCGCTGGCCGCGCGGGCCAGCGGCGGTTCGCCACGATGGCGGGCAGGGGGCTCGGAAGGTACGTCGCGCCGTGGCAGCCGGTTGGCGCGCATCAGGGCGAACCCTGCCGCCGCCAAGCCCAACGCGGCCGGCAATACCGTCTTCCACCGTTTCGCGCGGGACATCTTCACTCCTGGATCCTGAAAACCCTGAGAGCCTTTCAGGCGCCGGGCAGCTGCGTTTCGATCAGGTTCACGCCGTTACGCTCGCAGGCGCTGCGCAAGTCGGGATCGGCAATACGGTCGCAGACGAAAAAGTCGATGGCTTCCATCCCGCAGACCCGCACCGGGGCGGAACGCCCGACTTTCGAGGAATCGGCCACGAGGATCACCTTGCGGGCGTTGCGGATGATCGTCTGCGAAACTTCGACCTCGTCGATGGCGAAGTCCAGCAGGCTGCCATCGGCGTCCAGCGCGGAAATGCCGATCAGGGCATAATCGACGCGGAAATTCTCGATGAAGCGCATGGCGAGCGCGCCTACCACGGCCCGGTCGCCGGTCCTGACCTTGCCGCCCACGCTGACCAGTTCGAGCGCGGGATGGCTGGAGAGGGTGTCGATCACGTTGAGATTGTTGGAGATCACCATCAGATTGCGATGGTGTGTGAAGTTGGCCGCCACGGCTTCGGTGGTCGTGCCGATGTTGACGAAGAGCGAGGCCCCGTCCGGGATCAGCGCCGCAGCGGCAGCGCCGATCCGCGCCTTGGCGTCGGAGGCGACATCCCGGCGCTTGTCATAGGCCAGATTGTCCACGCCCGAGGTGATGAGCGCGCCGCCGTGAACGCGCGAGAGCAGAGATTGCCCGGCCAGGACGTTCAGGTCCTTGCGGATGGTCTGCGGGGTCACGCTCAGGCGCTCCGCAAGATCGTCCACGCTCACGCTGCCGGCACCGCGCGCGATCTCCAGGATATGTGCGCGGCGCTGGGCCACGATGTCGCCGTTGCTCTCCGCCGTGCTCTCGATCATTTCTTGCGGTCTCGCCCCTGGATGGATCGAACCCTTAGCGCGGCCGGGCCGCATCGATCAATCGCGCGCGAGCCAGGTATCGATCGCTTCGGCGGCGCCGGGGGGCACATGAAGGCCCAGCTTGCTGCGGCGGAACAGGATATCCTCCGCGTCGCGCGCCCATTCCGCGGTCGTCAGATAGTCGATCTCCCGGGCATGGAGGCCGCCGCCGAAGTCCTGGCCCAGATCGGCAGGGGTGCGGGCATCGGCCAGGATCGTGCGGGTACACGTGCCGTAAGCGCGGGCGAGGCGGCGGAGAAGCGCAGACGGCATCTGGGGATAAGTGCTCTCCAGTTCGCCAAGGAAGCCCTCGAAATCGCCTTTCGCAATGTCTCCGCCCGGCAGCACCGCGCCTGCGGTCCAGGGCTTGGCAGCCTCTGGGAAGAGTTCGGCGATGTGCTCCATCGCATGTTCGGCCAGCTTGCGGAACGTCGTGATCTTGCCGCCGAAGATCGACAGCATGGGGGCCTGTCCCGCATCGCCCTTCTCGAAATCGAGCACGTAGTCGCGCGTCACGGCAGAGGCGTTGGCGGCATGGTCGTCATAGAGCGGCCGGATTCCGGCATAACTCCAGACGATGTCCTGCGGGGTCACGCCCCGGTCGAAGTAGCGGTTGACGGTTTCGCACAAGTAATCGACCTCGCCCGGGCTGATCGAGGGCTTGCCGGGGGCTTCGGTCCAGGGCTCGTCGGTCGTGCCGATCAGCGTGAAATCCTGCTCGTAAGGGATTGCGAAGACGACCCGCCGGTCGGGGTTCTGCAGCATGAAGGCATGGTCGCCCTCGTAAAGGCGCGGCACGACGATGTGGCTGCCCTTGACCAGGCGCACGCCCCGGTCGTCCCTCGCCCGGCCGAGGTTGCGCAAGACCGCATCCACCCAGGGACCGGCCGCGTTGACGAGCATGCGCGCGCGGACCTGACGCGGGCCGTGGGCATTCTCGACCGTGGCCAGCCACTCGCCGTCCTGCGTGACGGCGCCGGTCAGGCGCGTGCGGGTCTCGATCCGGGCTCCGCGCGCGGCGGCGTCCATCGCGTTGAGCACGACCAAGCGGCTGTCTTCCACCCAGCAGTCCGAATAGACGAAAGCCTTTCCTTTGCCTTTCGAATTTTGCGTTTTCAGCCCATTGCCCTGCCGGCCGCGATCGAGGTCGATCGTCTCGGTGCCGGGCAGGTTCTTGCGGCCGCCGAGGTGGTCGTAGAGGAACAGGCCCAGGCGGACCATCCAGGCCGGGCGCGGCGAAAGCGATTGCGGCAGCACGAAACGAAGCGGCCAGATGATGTGCGGCGCCATGCCCAGCAGGCGCTCGCGCTCGATCAGTGCTTCGCGCACGAGCCGGAACTCATAATATTCCAGATAGCGTAGTCCGCCGTGGATGAGCTTCGTGGAGGAGGAGGAGGTGTGGCTGGCGAGATCGTCCTGCTCCACCAGCAGCACCGAGAGGCCGCGCCCCGCGGCATCGCGCGCGATCCCTGCGCCGTTCACGCCGCCGCCCACGATCAGAAGGTCATAGACGTCGTCCGGGGCGGGGGGCTGCATGGCGACTTCTCCCTGGGGCTTGGGCATTTCGGTTCTCTGGCAACTTCACGGGATGACTTTCGTTTTCTGAAAATAGAGTTCGAAATACGAAAATGCAAACGAAACTGTTGACGTTCGTTCGAAAGCGTGTGCAGATGCCCGAACCAAGCAGAGTTGCGAGAGGATCCATGGTGGCAGATGACCTGCGCGCGCTGCGCGGCGAACTGATTTCCGAAATGCTGGCAGTGATCATCATCATCACGATCGGCGATTCCGCCGCTGCCATGATCACGCTCTACGATCCCAGCCCTTACGCCCAGGCCTATTGGGGCGTTTGCATCGCCTGGGGCCTTGCCGTCACCATGGCGATCTATGTGACGGGCTCCGTCTCCGGCACTCACGCCAACCCGGCCGTCACGCTGGCGCTCATGCTGTTTCGCGGATTTCCGAAAAGGAAAGTGCTGCCCTACTGGGCCGCGCAAGTGCTGGGCGGGATGATCGGCGCGGCATTGGTGCTGCAACTCTATCATCCCGTGATCGACGCCTATAACGCCGCCCACGGCATGACCCGCGCCACCGGCGGCGCGGCGGGCGTGTTCTTCACGCATCCCGGTGAACATATCACGCCGATCCACGCATTCTGGGATCAGGTCATCCTCACCGGCATGCTGCTCCTGGGCATTTTCGCCATTACCGATGAGTTCAACGACATGGCACCGCGCGCCAATTCGGGCGCCTTGATGATCGGCCTGCTGGTCGCCATGATCGGCGCCTCGGGCGGTTACCTCGAAGCCTGGGCGATCAATCCGGCGCGCGATTTCGGCCCGCGCCTGTTTGCCTACTTCGCCGGTTGGGGCAGTTCGGCTCTGCCCAGCCCCGGCAATTACTGGTGGGTTCCGATCGCGGGGCCCCTTGTCGGCGGCGTGGCCGGAGCGGGCCTCTACCAGATCGCCATAAAGCCCTACCTGCCCTCGGGTCGCAAATCGAGGCAGGACGCCGCCGCATCTGACGCTTGACTGAAACGACAAGATACCCTCGGAGAGTCCCCGCTATGACCCAGCCCCGCCATGTTCTCGCCATCGACCAGGGCACCACTTCGACGCGCGCGATCGTCTTCGATGACGCCGCTCGCCCGGTCGCGACTTCTCAATGCGAGTTCGAGCAGCACTACCCCGACCTGGGCTGGGTCGAACACGATGCGGAGGACATCTGGCGCGACACCGTGAAAGTGGCGCGTGAGGCTATCGAACGTAGCGGCGTCGGTGCGGCGGCCATAGCCGGGATCGGCATCACCAACCAGCGGGAGACCGTGGTCGTCTGGGAGCGCGAAAGCGGCAAGCCGATCCATCGGGCGATCGTCTGGCAGGACCGGCGCACGGCCCGGCTCTGCGCCGAGCTTAAGGCCGACGGCGCCGAACCCGACGTGCGCGCCCGCACCGGCCTGCTGATCGATCCCTATTTCTCTGCGACCAAGCTCGCCTGGATCCTGGACAATGTCGACAATGGCCGTGCGCGCGCCGAACGCGGAGAGCTGGCCTTCGGCACGATCGACAGTTTTCTGCTCTGGCGCCTGACGGGCGGGAAAGTCCACGCCACCGACGTCACCAATGCCGGGCGGACATTGCTCTACAACATTCGCGAACAGCGCTGGGACGAGGAACTGTGCCGCCTGTTCAGAGTGCCTGTGCAGATGCTTCCGGAAGTGCATGATAATGCCCATATCTTCGGGATGACCAGCAAGGACTTGTTCGGCGTGGAGATCCCGCTGGCCGGTGTCGCCGGGGACCAGCAGGCCGCGCTCTTCGGTCAGGCCTGCTTCGAAGCCGGCATGGCCAAGTCGACCTACGGAACCGGATGTTTCATGCTGCTGAATACCGGATCGGAAGCGGTGGCATCGGAGAATCGCCTGCTCACCACCCCGGCCTACCGCCTTGACGGCAAGATGACTTATGCGCTGGAAGGCTCGATCTTCGTGGCTGGCGCTGCGGTGAAGTGGCTTCGCGACGGCATCGGCGTCATCACCCATGCCCGCGAAACCAACGATATGGCCACGCAGGTTCCGAGCAACCACGGCGTCTACATGGTGCCCGCCTTCGTCGGCCTCGGGGCGCCCCACTGGGACCCGGACGCGCGCGGCGCGATCTTCGGGCTGACGCTTGGCGCCACCCAGGCCCATCTCGCGCGCGCGGCGCTGGAGGCGGTGTCCTACCAGACCATGGACCTCGCCCGCGCCATGATCTCGGACGGCGGCGAGGAACTTGCAAAGCTGCGCGTGGATGGCGGCATGGCGGCGAACGACTGGCTCTGCCAGTTCCTGGCCGACATGCTCGATGCCCCGGTGGAACGGCCGGTCCATCTGGAAACGACCGCGCTGGGCGCCGCCTTCCATGCCGGTCTGGCAACAGGCGTCTGGCCTGACCTCGACGCATTGGCGGCAACCTGGACTCAGGGAAGCCTGTTCACACCGCAGATGAGCGGCCAGACCCGCAAGGTGTTGATCGACGGTTGGCACGATGCCGTGCGGCGAACCTTGAGCAAGTAAACCGCGGGCAGCTGAGAGAGGGAGTTGCGCGAGCGGGGCGCGCCTGCGATAGGCGCGGCGCTCCGTTTTTTCGCGTTTGCAGCAAGGACCTCCCAGATGCCGACCAGCACGGTCACTTCCCGTTCCGATGGTCCTCGCTCGGTCGGTATCGACTTCGGGACCACCAATTCGGTCATCGCGCTGGCAGACGATGCCGGAGGGGCCGAACTCGTGGAGTTCGCCGCGCCGGGTGGTCCCGGCTCGGTGTTCCGTTCGGCGCTTTGCTTCTGGCAGGAAGAGGGCGTGCCCGGCGGGCTGGCGCATGAGGCCGGCCCCTGGGCGATCTCGGAATTCCTCGAATTCCCGCAAGGATCGCGCTTCCTGCAATCCTTCAAGTCGGTAGCGGCCAACCCGGCTTTCGAGCAGGCCACGCTTTTCGAGAAGCGCCTGCGTTTCGAAGAGTTGGGCCAGGTATTCCTCAAGCACCTTGTCGCCCATGCCGGGGATGCCCTGCGCGCCTTGCCCGAGCGCGTCGTGGTCGGCCGGCCGGTGCGCTACGTCGGCTCCCGGCCGGATGAGGCCCTGGCGCGGACACGCTACGATGCGATGTTCAAGCTGCTCGGGCGTCAGGTTCACTACGTCTACGAGCCGATCGGCGCGGCATTCAGCTTCGCTTCCCGCCTGACGGAACCCGCGACCCTGCTGGTGGCCGACTTCGGCGGCGGCACCAGCGATTTCTCGATCGTGCGCGTGAACGCACCGGGCACCGCGCGGCGCTGCGAGCCGCTGGGCTCTGCCGGTATCGGTATCGCCGGCGACCGCTTCGACTACCGCATCATGGACCATCTGGTGCTGCCGCTGCTCGGCAAGGGCGGCACCTATCGTTCCTTCGACAAAGTGCTGGAAATCCCGCCCGGGCACTTCGCCGACTTCGGCGACTGGTCGCGCCTGGCGATGATGCGTAACCGCCGCACGCTGGAGCAGTTGGCCAAGCTGAAGCACGGGGCGACCGATCCGGCCGCCATCGATCGCATGATCGCAGTGGTGGAGCACGAACTCGGCTTCGGGCTTTACGAGGCTGTCGGCCGCTTGAAACGAGCGCTATCAGGCGCGGACCACGGCGCTTTCCACTTCGAGAGCGAGGCACTGACCATCTCGGCCGATGTCAGCCGCCAGGAATTCGAGAGCTGGATCGCGCCGGATCTCCAGCGCATCGGCGAAACGGTGGACGGTGCTCTGGCTCAGGCCGGGCTGCGCGCCGATGAGATCGACCACGTTTTCCTGACCGGTGGCTCCTCGCTCATTCCCGCGGTGCGCGCTCTGTTCGAGCAGCGTTTCGGGGATGGCCGCATCGCCACCGGCAACGAATTGACCTCGATCGCGCATGGCCTTGCGCTTATCGGGCAGTCGCCGGATCTCGACGAATGGGTTGCCGCGGAATCCGCCTGACGCGGTTTAAGCCCGGCGCCGGGAAGGCCTAGATCGGCCACTGCTCCTGGCGATGGGCGGAATCCCAGAACATCCATTCAAAGCGCGTGGCGTTGCGGAAGGCCGTTGCCATGGCTTCTCGGGTCGCGGGCGAGGCATGTGCTGCGGCTTCATCCACCAGCCTGCACACGCGGTCGGTCGCCTCTCCGAACGAGGGTGCGGCATATGTGTCGATCCAGGCGGCATAGGGATTGGGAGAAGTCGCGCGCGGCTTGATCGCGCAGCCGACTTCCCAATAGACCCAGAAACAGGGCAGGATTCCGGCGATCAGTTCTTCGTAGCTGCGGGTCGCGGCCAGGCTTGCGAGGTAGCCGGTATAGCCCAGGCACGCGGGCGAAGCCTCGCTACCTGCTGCCGTTTCCGCCGTCACGCCGAACTGGGCGAAGAAGGCCTGGTGCAGCGCTTCCTCGACCTGAACGGCCACTTTGGCGCCATCCGAGAATTCCAGTCGACCTGCCGCCGTGGGCGCGCGGGCGGCGGCGATTGCCAGGACGCGGGCATATTCTGCGAGGTAGAGGCTATCCTGTACGATGTAGTGGCGGAAGCTCTCGGGCGCGAGCGTGCCCTCGGCCAGCTCGTCCAGAAACGGATGAGCCAGGATCGCACGGCGCAGGGGCGCCACATCGGCCCAGATCGTTTCGCAAAAGCTCATGGTGTCCCCAGGTTTCGATGTCCGCACATCATTGGCCCCGCCCGTCACTTTGCGGCGGGCGCTTCCTGATCGAAGATCCAGTTCAGGTAGGCCGCGATACGGACACCCGCGCGTTCAAGGCGGTCATCGATCTCGGCGCGGTGCTGATATGCATAGTCCCAGGAAATGGAGGGCTGCTTCGGATAGATCGTCTTGCGCAGGGCAATGCTCTCCGAGGTCCAGACTTGCGGGTCGCGGACGTTCCAGGCCACGACCTGCTCGGGCGTGATCTTGCGCGAGAGCCAGTGCGCATATTCGGAGTAGGACAGCGAGCGCTGTTCGATCATCCCGGAATCCCACACCGAGTGCAGGTTGGTTTCCTTGCCGAACCACGTCACCTTGAAGGCATTGCCGCCGCGGTCCGTGCCGCCGCCGACATGGAGAGGCTGGTGCAGATCGCCGATGATGTGAACGATGAAGCGCAGGGCAAGGCGCTTGTCCTCGATCGATGCCTTCGGATCGCGCAAGGTGGCGGTGAAGCGGGGCAGGGCGGTGAGCGCATCGCCTTCCGGCGGCGCGTCGGAAGCCTTGTAGGCATCACCTTCGCGCACGGTGACATAGTGCCAGGGACTGGCCTTCTTCTGCCAGAAATCGGAAGGGTCGGACTTCATGTCGTCCGGCCAGGTCGCCGCTTCGGCCAGGTCTTCGTTGCCGAGCAGGAGGCGCACTTGAGCCCGGGCGACGCCGCTCAGGTTCTCGTCCGCGATGGCGCCGGTGATGCGGTGCCCAATCGCGCCCCAGGCCATGGCCGGCGCAGTGGGGGTGAGGGCGGCGCCGAGGGCAGCGAAGAGCGAGGCGGCAAGAGTCGGATAACGCATGGTGCACTCCATACAGCAACCGGAGGCTCTTGCCAGTTGCCGCAAGCAAATCAATCGCCTGCGGCTCCTATCTGCACCAGAGTGCCATTTTCACGAGACGAGGCTGCGGGCACCCCGAGGCGGGCAGCGGCAGAGGTTGGCCCGCGCGCCACAGGCCGAGCCGATTGTGGATGTTCGGCATTTCGGCATCTATGACCGCGAGAGGATTTCCGTCCCCATAGGCCGTCGCACTGCGGAACCGCAGGACCTGCCGATAGGGGCCTTGCGGAGAGGGGCGATCGACGGTGATCCAGTAGCCATAGGGTGCATCGCCGGTCGGCTCGGCAGCGATCACGGCGCCTCGCAGCGGTCCCGCCTCGACATAGCGCAGTTCCTGATTGTTGTTCCGGCCGGTTCTCCGCGCAAATACCAGGGCGAAATCATCTTTCACCCGGTCATAGGCGTAGAGTTGCAGGCCGATGCGCTGGTCGTTGTTGCCGGCGTGGAAACTTGCGAACTGGACCAGCAGCAGCGGATGTTCGCTGCCCGGCCGGACCACGTCCGCACGTTGGAGATAGTGCGGGACGGAGAACGCGTCGTCTCCAGCAGGAAGTCGCAAGGCCGAAGAAGTCGCGGGATGGCATGACCGTTCCCGATCCCGGGAGATGCAGGCTGTGATGGGTCCGGGGGCCATTTCGCCGGAAGGGTCTTCCTCCTCGCCGCCCTGCCTTACGATCAATTGCCAGGGCGAGCGCGCTTCGAAAGGAGCAGCCAGGTCTACGGTCCGGATGACCTTTTCGGGGGCGGCATAAGCGGGTGCCGGCAGCAGGCACGCCATACAGAGCCATGTCTTCAAACCAAGCCGGTTCATGTAAGTTCTGGTCCTCACTATCAACGACAAGTCACTGTTTTAAAACACTATCGTTCTTCGCTATCCCGCCGGATCGACCTCGTAAAGTTCGAGCGGAAGTCCATCGGGGTCGGCAAAGAATGTAAAGCGCTTGTCCGTGTAAGGATCGATACGGATCGGTTCGCAGGCCACACCCCTGACTTCTAGCCTGGCCACTTCGGCATCGAGGTCGGCTACGGCGAAGGAAAGATGGCGCAGCCCGCAGGCTTCCGGCCGCGACGGACGTGGGGGCGGCTTGGGGAAGGAGAACAATTCGATCTGGGCGTTGCCCGCGTCGAGGTCGCATTTCCAGGAGGCCCGCTCCTCGCGAAAGACCTCGCGGATGATCGGCAGGCCCAGCGTCTCGTGATAGAACGCTCTGGAGCGTTGGTAGTCCGATCCGATGATGGCGATATGGTGGATGGCGCGCATAGCGGCCCCTTAGCATCGCGCCGAACCGCTGTCCTCCTTGCGACTATCGGTGAGGGTCCGGCTTGCGACAAGCTGCCCGACAGCTTCGGCGGATCCGTGCCCTTACTGGCTGGGGGCCAAGGTCAGGGTTTCCCTTGGTCGTAGGCTTCCAGCGCCGCGCGGTCTTCATTGGATACGAATTCGCAGGCCAGCAGCGTCTTGCCCGGCATCGCCGGACCCTCCCGCGCCACGATGGAGATCAGGCCCAGGTCTTTCATGCCTTGCTGTTCTTCAGGCAGAACCCGCGCAAAACCAGTCGTGGAGGCGCCGAAAAGGTGGCTCTTCTCGGCCGACAGAGCGTACCGCTTGCCAAGTTCCGCCGCCACGGCGCCTTCCAGCAGCACGCCGACCGACGTCCCGGCAAAGACGACATCCTGTGTCTTGAAGCCGTCCCGCTCTATCGGCGCAGGCAGATGATAGATCGCGGCGCCGAGCGAAGAAGTGTCGGGCTTGGCAAGCTTCTCCGCCGCTTCGTAAAGGTCCATGGCGTTGCCGGTGGAATAGGGCGGTTCACAAAGGGCAGCGCCAAGGAAGTCCGGCGTCTGCGCCGCAGCGTGGGAAGGTGCGGCCAGCGCGGCGACGAGCAGGGCAAAACGATTCATGACCGGAAATTGCACCATGTTATAAGCAATTTCAACGGTTTGATGCCGCCTCGAAGAAAAGACCTGAGATCAGTTCTTCGGTGCCATCGGTTTCTGGGATCGCACTTCTCCCAGCAGCAGGCCGAGGTATTTCTCGGCTTCGGCCGACTGGCTCTTGGGGAAAGCGGCCGTCATCCGCCCGCTCCAATAGCCGTAGTTCACCGTGGTCAAGCTGAACAGCCAGGGCTGGTTGTCCCGATAACCGCTGAACGTGCCGCGATAGGCGTCCAGCTTGCGGTTGGTCGGGATCTTGGTGGGACCTTCCGAGACGATGGCGGGGGCAGCGAAGTGCGCCATCGCGGCCTGGCGCATGATCATGTAATGATCGCGCGCAGACATATCGTCGATATGGAGGATCGCCATGCGCACGGCGATCTTGTCGCTGCCGCTGCCGATCTGCCGGTCATAGCCGATAGCGACATATTCTCCGCTTGGGTCGTAGGCTTTCTCACTAAGCCGTTTGAAACCTTGGAATTCTGCCGGGAAACGCAGCCCACTGGCGGTGTGGACAAGCGTGGTGCCATCCGCCGCGAGGGTGAAGCCTTCGGGAACGTCCACGGAGGGGACAGCAGCCATGGGCGAAACGGCCGGGGAAGGCTGGGCGAGGGCCGGCGCAGCAATGCCGGCGGCCAGCAGCACGGCCAGCGCGCCAATAGAGGAACAGATGGTTGAAGGCATCGGCGTCAAATCCCCTGGTCACGGCGGCGCTGCGGTAAATGACGCCCCCGTCGCGATCAAGTCTAGGACCATTCACAAGTTGCAATCAACATTTGAATTGCGGGCGAATCTCTTGAATGTCGATAAACGTGCTTAACAAAATCCATGCGCGACTTCGAAGGCAGGGCGAGTTCGCGCAGGCTTGAGGCTTGGCCGTAATCGGCTAGAGCTTGGCCACCTGCATGGAATTCGGGCAGGCGTTGGAGAGCGACATGAGTGAAGGCATCCTGGTGATCGATGACGGCGGCGTTCTCGAGATCCTGATCGATCGGCCCGAAAAGAAGAATGCCCTCACCGCGCCGATGTACCGCGCGATGACGGCCGCTCTGGCTTCCGCGTCAGCGCGGACGGACATCGGTGTGGTGCTGGTCGGCGGGCAGGGAGATGCCTTCTGCGCCGGGAACGACCTTGCCGATTTCATGTCCGGGCCGGATGGCGCCGAGGCCGCGCTCGATTTCATCCGGGCGATCGCGGTGTTCGAAAAGCCGCTGGTTGCGGCCGTGCAGGGGCTGGCCGTGGGTGTCGGCACGACGATGCTGTTTCACTGCGACCTCGTCTATGCCGCTCCCGATGCCGCCTTCGTCATGCCCTTCGTGAACCTGGGTATCGTGCCGGAAGCGGCATCGAGCCTGCTCGCGCCTGCCACTCTGGGCCATGCCAAGGCGGCGGCAATGCTGCTGCTGGGCGAACCGCTGGATGCGCAAGGTGCGGAGCGTGCGGGCCTGGTCACCGCGGTGGTGCCGGTAGACGCCTTGCTCGGCCATGCACGCGCCAAGGCGGCGGCACTCATGGCCAAGCCTCCCGAGGCCCTGCTGGCGACGCGCCGGTTGATGAAAGGCGATCCGGCGCTCGTTTCGGCCCGGATCGAAGAGGAGGCGCGGATCTTCCGAGAGGCGCTGCAATCACCCGAGGCGCGCGAGGCCTTCACCGCCTTTTTCGAAAAGCGTCCGCCCGTGTTCCGGCGCGGATGAGCCCGGTCATCCGGGCTCGCGTCGGGGCTGCTCGGCGCCGGTGACGCGGCGCCAGTGCTCGTCTGCGCGGCGCTCGAACGTGCCGCTTTCGCGTGCCTCGCTGCGGTAGAGAGAGCCTCTGGGCATGGGCGAATAGACCTGATCCACCCAGCCGCGCGGATCGTCGTGAGGCCAGATATATCCGACGTGGCCGAGCTGGCTGGCGCCCTTGTAATGGGCGTCGCGCAAGTGCAGCGGCACTTGCGCGGGCGGCATCTCGGCCACGAATTGCAATGCGGCCGAGATGCCGCGTGATGCGGAAGCCGATTTCGGCGCGCGGGCGACGTGCAGGGCTGCATGGGCCAGGACGATCTGGGCCTCGGGATAGCCGATCTTCTCGACGGCGTGGAGCGCTGCCACGGCTGTCTGCAAGGCGGTGTTGTCGGCCAGGCCCACGTCCTCGGAGGCGTGGATCATGATCCGCCGCGCTATGTAGCGGGGATCCTCGCCGCCGTGGACCAGGCGTGCCAACCAGTAGAGGGTGGCATCCGCATCGGAGCCCCGCATGGACTTCACGAAAGCCGAAACGACATCGTAGTGGGCATCGCCCGAGCGGTCGTGGTTTACCGGAGCGGCGGCGTAGGCCTCTTCCAGCATGGCATCGGTAACTTCGAACGCCGCGTCGCCATGCCCGAGTGCCAGACTTTCGAGGGTCGTCAGCGCACGGCGGGCATCACCGCCGGACCGCCCCGCGACCATGCGTACCTGCTCGGGCGTCATGGCGATGGCAGCGCCCTCGGCGTGGAGGTGCCCGATCCCCCGGCGCACCACCTTTTCCATGTCCTCTATCGAGAGCGGTTCCAGCTTGAGGATGGTCGAGCGGGAGACCAGCGCCGGAGTGAGGACATGATAGGGATTGCCGGTGGTCGCGCCGATGAAGTCGGCGACTCCGTCTTCGCAGATCGCCAACAGGTCGTCAGTCTGGGTGGCGGTAAAGCGCTGCACTTCGTCCACGAAGATCAGCAGGGGATGGACGCGCGCTTCATCCGCCAGCTTGCGGATTTCCGCGACTCCGGCGCGCGCGGCATTGAGCGGGCGGAAGGTCTTGCCCAGCATGGCGCCCACGGCCCGCGCAATCGAGGTCTTGCCGATGCCGGGCGGCCCGTAAAGGATCACGCTGCCCAGCGCCCCCGCCTTCACGCGCCGCCGCAGGATCGAGCCTTCGCCCACCACATGGCCCTGGCCGATCACATCGTCCAGCGAGGCGGGGCGGAGCAGGGCGGCAAGCGGCATCCTGCCGGCCGGCCCGGAACCTGCGAAGAGATCAGACATCGGTCATTTGAAAGTGCAGGCGGACGATCAGACCGTCAGCAGCAGCGTGTCGTCGCTTCGCGGCGCCGCAGGCTCGAAATCGGGGAGCGGTTCGAAAACCTCTTCAAGCAGTTCGGTCACTTCCAGGCCGGCGAGCTTGAACTGGCCGAGGCGGCGTTCTTCGGGCGAGCGCCATGCCTTGCTCAGGTTCAGCGCGCTGACGAAGAGGTCTCCGTGGCGCTCGAACATCAAATGCGGGGCGAGCTTGATGATGCCGCCGTTATAGCGGGCATTGACGGTGCGGCGAAACGAGATCGCTTCCATGAGAGAGAGACGGGTATCGATCATGCGCGTGTAGAAGCCAGTTCGGTATTCGGTAGATTTTGCATTGCAGCATTGTGAAGGCGACAACGGTTCGGCGCAAGAGCCTAGCGCATCATGAGCCACAGTTGATGCGGTGCGGTTGCGATCAGGCGCTGCGTCGTTCCTCGGGGTCGGCGGGGAGCGGCAGGCCCGTCCGATTGCGGCCGCCCTGCTTGGCCCGGTAGAGCGCGTCGTCGGCCTGGGTCATGATCGTGCGGCTCTCCTCGCCCCGCACGATCAGCGCAATTCCCACGCTTACGGTCGCTTCCACGGCGTTGCCGAGGGGGTCGCGGATCGTCGTTTCCTCGAACCGCATGCGGATCCGCTCGCAGACCAGATGGGCCTGGTCGACGCCGAGACCGGCCAGCAATACGGCAAATTCCTCACCGCCAAGGCGGGCCACGAGATCGCCCTCGCGAACCGCGCCGCGCAGGATCGAGACGAAGCGCACCAGCACATCGTCTCCGGTGGCATGGCCGTGGCGGTCGTTGATGCGCTTGAAGTGGTCGAGATCGAACAGTGCCAGGCATCCCGCCGGGGTTTCTTCGGCAGCGGGTTCCGCAAGGGACTGGCTGAGCACGGCGAGAAGCGCCTCGTCGAAGGCGCGGCGGTTGCAGGCGCCGGTCAGGTGGTCGGTCATGGCCTGAGCGGTCAGGCTTTCCACCAGCTGCCGTCGGCGCGTTATTTCGCGGATGATGCTGACGGTGCCCGAAGTCTGCCCGTCCTCGTCAAGGATGCCGCGGATATGGCTTTCCACCCAGACGATGTCGCCGTTCTTGCAGCAGACCCGATATTCGAGGATCGCCGTCTGGTCAGGGTCGGCCAGCGCGCGGCTGCGCGCTTCGAGGATAGTGGGCACGTCGTCCGGCAGGATAAGCTTGAACATCGAGCTTCCCACCAGTTCGGCAGGCGCATAGCCGGTCACCTGCCTGGCCGAAGGCGAGGCGTAGCGCACCGTACCGTCCGCGCTCACGCGCACGACGATGTCGCTCATGCGGTCGAGCACCGCGCGGTGCAGCGCCTCGGCGGCGTGCAGGCGGTCCACCAGGCGGCGGCGCGAGCGCAGTTCGGCGGCCAGCGGCAGGATGATAAGCACGATGGAGGCGAAATAGATCTGCAGGACCTGCAGCTTCATGGCCATCGGACCATGAAGCAGGGTCGTCGGCCCGCGTCCTGCCAGGGAGAAGGACAGGCCGATGCTCACCAGGATGACGATGGAGGAAATCGCACCGAACCGACCCAGTCGCAGAGTGGCCGCGACCATCGGTACGAAGGGAATGATGACCAGCGGTATCACGTTCTGACCGAAGGTGATCAGCGAGGCCGCCACCACCAGCCCGAGCAGTATGGCCGCTTCGCCCACCCGCTTGCTTCCGGCTGCGGCGATCCACTGGCGGGTTTCGCCGCGCAGGGACAGAAGCACCGGCGGTGCGAAAGTCACGAAGCCGAGCGCATGGCCGGCATACCAGTCGAGCCAGGCTTTCCAATAAGGAATGCCGCTTGCGGCATGGGCGCATAGGGCCGCGCCGAAAGCTGCTGCCGCCGGGACCAGCAGTCCTGCGACAAGCAGGAACATGCCGACTTCCGGCAGCGACTGGAACCTGCCGAAACGCGGATAAAGCCGGCGCACCAGCCAGGCGGCGGAGACCGCCTCGGCAATGCAGAGCAGGGAGAGCGGCACGGCCACCAGGCCGTGGAAGCCGAAAAGCATGGAGGCGCAGAACCCGACCGGCGCGCATGCCAGCGCGATGCCCGCCCAGCGCCAGCGCGGCGTGCTGCTCAGCCTTGCGAAAAGGATCGGCCCTGCAAGCCACACGATGGCGATGCCCGCGTCGAAACGCGTCAGCTGCAAGGCGATGGCCGCGCAGACGAAATAAGTCGTGGCTGTCAGAACGGCCTCGCGCAGCGGCAGGCGAAGTCGTCTGGGGAACGAACGGGGCATCGCGCATGGCTAGTGGAATATGGTTAGCATCCTGTAAATGGGTAACTTGCCTGACCGCGGGTTTCCGCCGGGCGCCATTTCGGCTTGGCCCGGCGCCTCATCCGGGCTCGGCTTCCGAGGGGAAGCGGGCTTCCGCCACGAAAGCCGCCACGGTTGCCGCCTGCTCGTCGTTTCGCGTTGCCAGGGCCAGCGCGACTTTGGGGGCGTTGCCGGTGAGGTCGTGATACGTCACGCCCCTGAACGAGGCGTCGCGCATGGATTCCGGCACAAGCGCCACACCCAGTTCGGCCGCGACGAGGGCCAGCACCGAAGCGACCTGTGGTGCCGACTGGCCCAGTATCGCTTCGAACCCGGCGCGGCGGCAGGCCTCCAGCGTGGCGTCGAACAAGGTGGGTCCGAGGGCGCGGGGCGTCAGGATGAAGGCGTCTTCGGCAAGCTGCTCCAGCCGGATCGGCTCGCCATGCGGCATTCGCGCCGAGGCGAGGGCGGCAATCAGCGGCTCGTCGGCCAGGTGAAAGAGGCGCAGCCCCTGCTTGTCCACGGCGTCGGGACGCAGGAAGGCTGCATCGAGCGAACCGTTCTTCAGGCCCTCCACCAGGCCGATGGAATTGTGCTCGGCCAGGCTCAGTTCGACGTCGGGGAAGCGGCGGCGATAGATGCGGATTGCCTGAGGAACGCGGGGGTTGAACGCGGCCGAGCCGGTGAAACCCACCCGAATGCGGCCGGTTTCACCGGCGGCGGCGCGCTGGGCGGCAACGACGGCCTCTCCGACGAGACCGGGGATCTGGCGCACCCCGGCTTCGAAGGCCCGGCCGGCCTCGGTCAATTCCGCGCCTTGCGGGATACGGTGGAAGAGGGGCGTGCCTACTTCGCGTTCCAGATCCTTGATCTGATGGCTGAGCGGCGGCTGCCCGATCCCGAGGCGCTGGGCGGCGCGGGTAAAGTGGCGTTCCTCAGCCACGGCCAGGAAATACCGGATGTGCCTGAGTTCCATCTGCCGTCTTCGCCCCATACCTAAAACATATCGAGATTGCCATCATCATGAATTGGACAGATGGAGCGCACAAGCCCATTTCGGCCTCAGGAGATTTGAAATGGCTAGTTTGGCAACCGACACCGCAGAGTTCACGACCGAGGCGCATTCCGCGCCGGGGCAGAGCGCATGGAACCGCGCCAGCGCCGACCATGTGCCGGCTCTGGAGCCCGTGGTGTTCCTGCCCGGCCTGCTCTGCGACCAGTCGCTTTGGCGCCGACAGGTCCATGCGCTAGCCGATGTCGCTGCGCCGATGATCGCCGATCTTACGTTGGACGACACGATCGGCGCCATGGCCGAGCGCACCCTGGCCGCCGCGCCGCGCCGTTTCTCGCTGGCGGGTCTCTCGATGGGCGGCTACGTCGCGCTGGAGATCATGCGCCGGGCGCCCGAGCGCGTTTCGCGCCTGGCTCTCATCAATTCCAGCGCTCGCGGCGATACGCCCGAACGCAGCCGGCAGCGCAAGGCCGGCATCGAATCCCTGCGCCGCGGCAAGTTCGTGGGCATCACGCACCGCCTGCTGGGTGATCTGGTCCATGCGGACAACACTGTCGGCCCGGTTGCCGACGAGATGCGCGGCATGGCCTCGCGCGTCGGCGGTGATGCCTTCATTCGTCAGCAGCATGCGATCATGACGCGTCCGGATTCGCTGGACAGCCTGGAAGCCATCCGCGTTCCGACCATGATCGTGGTAGGCGAGGGCGACCGCATCACCCCGCCCGATCACGCCCGTGAGATCCATTCGCGGATCGAAGGCTCCAGCTTCCACATGATCGGCGCCTGCGGCCATATGGCGGCGCTCGAACATCCCGAGCAGGTGAACTTCCTGCTGCGGAACTGGCTCCAGCGCCAGGCAGCCTGATCGGGGGCAGCCCGTTTTGAACCGATAGGACGCGAAAAGCTCTCGGGCATTTTCGCAAATGCCGCTAACGAACTCTCCATGGGGGGAGTTCGCCATGTCCGCACCTGATCTTTCGCTGCTGGCGAAGCGGCGGTTCGCGCCGATGTTCGTCGTCCAGTTTCTGGGCGCCTTCAACGACAACCTGCTGAAATTCGCCATGCTGTTCCTGGCGAATTTCGTGATCTTCGCCGGTGAGGCCGACAAGGCGGGAATGCTGGCGGCCATCGCCAGCGGGGTGTTCATCGCACCCTATTTCCTGTTCTCCGCCCTCGCCGGACAACTTGCCGACCGGATCGACAAGGCGCGACTTGTCCGCTGGATCAAGCTGGCCGAAATCGCGATCATGGCCGTGGGCCTGGGTGGGTTCTGGCTCCAGTCGATCCCCGTGCTGATGACGGCGCTGTTCCTGATGGGGCTTCATTCCACGCTCTTCGGACCGGTGAAGTATTCGATCCTGCCGCAGCATCTTGCCGCGCACGAGATCATGGGTGGCACCGGCCTGATCGAGGCGGGAACATTCCTGGCGATCCTTGGCGGGCAGCTCCTGGCCGGCGTGATCCCGGCCCGGGAAGCGGGCCTGGCCGCCATGGGCATTGCATTTCTCGGCTACCTTGCCGCTCGCGCCATCCCGCCGGCGCCTCCGGTTCGCGGCGAGCATCCGGTCGACTGGAACCTCTGGCGCGGGACGATGGAAGTGCTGCGGACCGCGCGCAGCGGCCGGGCGGTCTGGCTCTCGGTCCTGGGCATAAGCTGGTTCTTCGCGGCAGGCGCCGTACTCGTGTCGGAATTCGCGCCGCTGGTGAGTGGTACCCTGGCGGCCCGGCAGGAAGTGGCGACGGTGTTCCTGGTGATCTTTTCGGTGACGATCGCGCTGGGCTCGCTGGCGGTCAACAAGCTGCTGGGCGGCGAAGTCTCTGCGCGATATGTGCCGATCTCTGCATTGGGGCTGGCGATCGGCCTGATCGACCTCTGGCTCTCCACCAGCGGTTTCATCCCCGCCGCGCAGGAGGCTTCGTTCCGTCAGTTCCTGGCAAACCCCGGCGCGCCGCGGATCCTGGCAGACCTGGTGCTGGTGGCTTTCTCGGGCGGCATGTTCATCGTGCCGCTCTACGCGATCCTGCAAATGTACAGCGCCGCAGAGGAACGCTCCCGCATCATTGCCGCCAACAATATCGTCAATGCCGCGGTGACGGTCGGGGTCGTGCTGGCGATGACGGGGCTGCTGGCAGCGGGGCTCGACGTGCCGGAATTGATCGGCGTGCTCGGTTTCGCCTCGCTGGCTGCCGCGCTTCTCGGCCTGCGCCTCGCGCGGGAGACGGCGACAGGGTGATGAGTAGCGCTGCGGGGACTTATCCCCGAAGCGCTCCCCGTCGCAGTGTCAGACGAGTTCGCCCAGAGTGGCGGCGTCGAAGCCCTTGAGCTTGCCGGATTCGCCCTTGCCGATCTTGCTGACCCAGTCCGGATCGGCGATCAGCGCGCGGCCGACGGCGATCAGGTCGAATTCGTCGCGCTCCATGCGCTCAACCAGATCGTCCAGCGCAGTGGAGGTTGAGCTTTCGCCGCCGAAGGCTGCCAGGAATTCGCCGGAAAGGCCGACCGAGCCGACGCTGATCGTGGCCGCGCCCGTGAGCTTCTTGGCCCAGCCCGCGAAGTTCAGGCCCTTTTCACCGTCGATTTCGGCGAATTCCGGCTCCCAGAAGCGGCGCTGCGAGCAGTGGAGCACGTCCACCCCGGCATCGACCAGCGGCTGCAGCCAATCGGCCATGAGATCGGGCGTCTCCGCCAGACGGGCGAGATAGTCCTGCTGCTTCCACTGGCTGAGGCGCAGGATGATGGGGTAGTCGGGCCCGACGGCCTCGCGCACGGCGGAGACGACCTCACCGGCAAAGCGCGATCGTTCGCGGATCGTGGCGCCGCCGTAGCTGTCCGCACGCTCGTTGGTGCCGGACCAGAAGAACTGGTCGATCAGGTAGCCGTGCGCGCCATGGATCTCGACCGTGTCGAAGCCGAGGCGCTTCGAAGCCGCTGCCGCGCGGGCGAAGGCGGAGACGGCATCGGCAATGTCTTCCTCGCTCATGGCCGAACCACGCGGCTGACCCGGCGCCAGCAGCCCGGAAGGGCTCTCGACCGGCACGCCCGGATCCCAGCCATCCGGCCCCACCGTGGAGCCGGTGTGCCAGATCTGCGGGCCCATCTTGCCACCGGCGGCATGGACCGCGCCGATCACGCTCTTCCAACCCTCAAGCGCTTCTTCGCCGTGGAACAGCGGAATACCGGCCATGTTGCGAGAGGCGGGGCGGTCGATCACCGTGCCTTCCGAAAGGATCAGCCCCACGCCGCCTTCAGCGCGGCGCTGATAATAAGCCGCTTGCGGAGCACCGGGAATGCCCTCTGGCGCAAATCCGCGCGTCATCGGCGCCATGACGATCCGGTTCGGCAGGTCGAGCGAACGGATGCTGAAGGGGCGGAACAGGACTTCGGTATTGGATGCCGACATGCAGGCAGGTCTCCATTGAAACAGGAAGGCCCTTAGGTATAAACTGGAAACCTAGCGTCAATGAGGCACCTTTAATCGCCTAGGTATACTGGAGGATACCGCTTGCCCGAATGCCAGCATTTCGACATCGGCTGCCCGAGCCGGCAACTGTTCGACCAGATCGCGGACAAGTGGTCGATGATGGTGCTGACTGTGCTCGTTCCCGGGCCGATGCGTTTCAACGCCATCAAGCGGCACATGGAGGGCGTGACGCAGAAGGCGCTCACCCAGTGCCTGCGCAAGCTGGAGCGCAACGGTCTGCTTTCCCGCCGGGTGATCCCGACTTCGCCGGTCGGCGTGGAGTACGAGATCACGGCCTTGGGCCAATCGCTCCATGCACCGTTCAAGGCGCTCTATCGGTGGACTCTCGACAACCTTGACGAAGTGGAGGAATCGCGGCGCGCTTTCGACCTGCGGGCCGCATAGGGCAGGGCGGGGCTCAAAGCTTGTAGGGGTTTCCGGGAAGCAGGCGGGCAGTGAGCGGTTCGTCGAGGTCCGGCACGCTCATCTCCACGCGGTCGCCGCTGATGGAGATGCTGGCGCATTCGCTGTCCCGGTTTTCCGGGCCGCCGACATCCTTTGCGCGGCGCTCGGAAACGCAGAGCAGTCCTTCGGGGCTGATCGCCCAGCGCTGCTGCATCACCCTGTGACCCTGGCCATGCTCGCGCATGCGGGCGATGCCGCCGGGCTTGAGGAAAATGACGTGTTCGCCCGGAAGCTGGGAATCGTCTTCTTCCAGCGTGTTGCCTGCAAGCCGTTCCACGGCGGCGCGCCCGGTAAGTGCTGCGGGGTCCTCGCCATCGGTCAAGGCGGGCAGGCTCGCGGCGGCGAGGATTGCAAATCCCAGTGCAATGTCCGTCATGTCCGTGTTCCTGTCTGGTGATCCGAAAATCCCACCCACCCCGATTTGATATAGAAACAGAAGCGGTTGCGGAATGGGGATTGGATGAAAATGACCGTCTTCGGCAGCCCCGACACGGCCGTAACGCAAAAAAGGCGGCTCTCGCGAGCCGCCTTTTCCTCGTCCTCGTCCGGCCTTCCCGGTGGCTGGCCGTGATGCCGGCCGGACGAAGGCGTCAGGTCAGAACTTCATGCCGACGCCGACCAGGCCGACATCCGCATCCGGCGTGTTGTCGCCGACGAGCAGGTGCTTGTATTCGACCTTGCCGTAGAACTTGTCGTTCAGGTCCTGCTGCAGGCCGCCGCCCACGCCGACGGCGCTGTTGCCGTACTTGGTGAACTTCGACTGCCAGGTCGAGGCGGCATAGAGCTTGGTCGAAGGCGTGACCTTCACACCGGCGCGGCCGCCGACGCCCCACGAGACGCGGGTGTTGTCGGTCAGCACCTTGTCGGCCGAACCTTCCACGCCCACGAAGAACTTTTCGCCGAGATCGTAGTCGTAACCGGCAGCGACGCCAGCTACTGCATCGCTGTCGCTACCGTCCCAGATCACGCCGGTGCGCGCTTCCACGCGGGCCTCGTTCGCGAAAGCGGGCGAGGCGGCAGCGACGGCGGCAACCGCGGCGAGCGAAACAAGTGCAATACGCATATTCAAACTCCAGTATCTTTCTTCCCCGGCCCTCTTCCGGGCAGCCACCGAGTGGAGGCCAGGGCCTTGCACCGAAGTGAACAAGTCATTCTGATGACAGTCAGAATTCCGGCCCGTCTGACCTTTGCGTGGCGGAAGGAGCCAGGTTTCCTGCGGGCTTCGGCTTGTTCTGCGTGGCTCTGCGGGTGCCGCGAACGGTCAAAAATGCTCTGTGGATAAAATCGGCAAAACCGCGGGATAGCGAGTGGATGGGGCGGTAAAACCCCCGTGCACGCGGCACATCTTCGCGAAGACCGGGCTGCCGCGCCGTCCATTGTATAAGGATGCTTCTGGAAGGAGAGGAAAAGATGCTGGTCCGGAAGGCATAGGCAAGCGCGAATCCTTTGCCTATGAGGGCCGCCATGGACGACAATCTCCGCCGCGCCGCCCTCGACTACCACCTCCATCCGCAGCCGGGTAAGCTCCGTATCGAGCCGACCAAGCGCATGGTAAACCAGCGCGACCTGGCGCTGGCCTATTCGCCGGGGGTCGCCGCACCCTGCGTCGAGATCGCTGCCGATCCCGACAAGGCGATGGACTATACCGCGCGCGGCAATCTGGTGGCCGTGATCTCCAACGGCACCGCAGTGCTCGGCCTGGGCGCGATCGGTGCGCTGGCCTCGAAGCCGGTGATGGAGGGCAAGGCGGTCCTCTTCAAGAAATTCGCCGACATCGACGTGTTCGACCTGGAAGTGGACACCACCGATCCGGACAAGTTCGTCGAAGCGGTGGCCCTGCTGGAACCGACTTTCGGCGGTATCAACCTAGAAGACATCAAGGCTCCCGAATGCTTCGCCATCGAGGCGCGGCTCAAGGAACGCATGAACATCCCGGTGTTCCATGACGACCAGCACGGCACGGCCATCGTCGTCGCCGCCGCGGTCCGCAATGCGCTGGTGCTTCAGGGCAAGACCCTGGCTGAAGCCAAGCTGGTCACCTCGGGCGCGGGCGCGGCAGCTTTGGCCTGCGTCGACCTGCTGGTTTCGATGGGCCTCCAGATCGAAAACGTGACGCTGACCGACAAGGACGGCGTCATCCACTCGGGCCGCGAGGGCATGTTGCCGAACATGGCGCGTTACGCGCGTGAGACCAATGCGCGGTCGCTGCCGGAAGTTCTGCCCGGCGCGAACCTCTTCCTCGGCCTTTCGGCGCCGGGCGTGCTCAAGCCGGAATGGCTGCCGCTGATGGCGCCGAACCCGCTGATCTTCGCGCTCGCCAATCCCGAGCCCGAAATCCGCCCCGAAATCGCCCGCGAAGTTCGTCCGGATGCGATCATCGCCACCGGCCGCTCGGACTATCCGAACCAGGTCAACAACGTCCTGTGCTTCCCCTACATCTTCCGCGGCGCGCTGGACGTAGGCGCGACGGCGATCAACGAAGAGATGAAGGCGGCTGCGGCAGAGGCTATCGCTGCACTCGCCCGCTTGCCCGCGCATGACAGCGTCGCTCAGGCCTACGGCGGTCGCAAGCTGGTGTTCGGCCCCGAATATATCATCCCTACGCCCTTCGATCCGCGCCTGATCGGTGAGATCGCGGTAGCTGTTGCCCGGGCGGCCATGGCCAGCGGCGTCGCCCGCAAGACCATCGACCTCGACGAATACAAGCGCAAGCTGACGCGCCAGAACACGCGTTCCGGACAGCTCATGCTTCCGGTGTTCCAGGCGGCGCGCGGCTCCGGCCGCCGCATCGTCTACGGCGAAGGCGAGGACGAGCGCGTGCTGCGCGCCATCCAGGACGTGCTCGACGAAGAAATCGCGCGTCCCACCATCGTCGCCCGCCGCCGCGTCCTGGAAGAAAAGCTGCCCGGCCTCGGCCTCGGCTTCCAGCTCGACCGCGACGTGGAAGTGATCGACCCCGAAACCGACCATGAGATCATGGGCGAACTCGTCGAGGCCTATCGCGCGGTGGCTTCGCGCAAGGGCGTGCCATCCGACGAGATCCCGCGCCATGTCTATCGCCGCCCGACACTGACCGCGGCGCTCCTGCTGCGCACCGGCCGGGTAGATGCGGCGCTGGTCGGCGGGCGCTCCGAATATTGGGGCCAGATCGAGCACGTCCTGCGCGTGATCGACCGCGAGCCGGGCAGCAGCCGCGTCTACGCACTTTCAGGTCTGATCCTGGATGCCGGCGCGCTGTTCATCACCGACACGCACATGGTGCCGGATCCCACACCGGAGCAGATCGCCGAAATGGCGCAGCTCGGTGCCACCCAGCTCAAGCACTTCGGCCTGCGTCCTCGCGTCGCGTTGCTCTCGCACTCCAATTTCGGCGCTTCGCATAGCCCGAGCGCGCGCAAGATGCGCGCCGCCCTGGACATCGTGAAGGCCGCAGCACCGGATCTGAAGATCGACGGTGAAATGCATGCCGATGCCGCGCTCAGCCAGGCCCTTCGCGATCGCCTGGTGCCGGATGCCCGGTTCGAAGGACCCGCGAACCTGTTGGTGATGCCAAACCTCGACGCGGCGAACATCACGCTGACAGCGCTCTCGGCTTCGTCCAGTTCGCCTACTGTCGGCCCGATGCTGATGGGCCTTTCCCAGCCCATCCACGTCCTGACGCCGGGCGTCACCGCGCGCGGCATCCTCAATCTCACGGCCATCGCGGCCGCTCAACTCGAGCAGGTCTGAACCCGATACCTGCGGATGCGGCGCTTGAAGGCGCTGTGTCCGCAGGAAACTGATCCCGATCGGAACCACTCGGCCGAAGTTTCGATGACATTCTGCACGATGATCGAAGAATCGGGTCTGAGGAGAGCCTCGATTCTTGCTCGTGCTGAGAAAGGTGATTTGCGCCAGGCGCAACTAAGGGCGCGCAGGGCCTCAGCAAAGACTGCAACCGAGGTTGCATCTTTTACATCAGCCTTGGCTTTTCACCTCGCATCCGACGCCAAACGCGATCGAAGATCGCGTGCGTCAGTTGACCCGATGACGGTGCTTGCCGCCGAACTTCTTTCCGCAGAATTGTTCGAGCTGGCGCATTTCCGTGGCGGCGGCCGTTGCCAGCGCACTGGCGCAGGGCAGGTGGCTCTCGGCATCGGCGATCCGCGCTTCGACCTTGTCGCGCAGCTCTTCGATATCGGCACGGGTAAGGACATTCTTTTCACGCAAATAGCAGATCAGGCTCTGCAACAGGATCATTGCCTTCTCGCCTGAGTCCACCTCGTTCTTCTCGATCATTATCGGCATCCTCCGCGCGACTTTTCTGGAGGGTCGCGTCTCGTTAGAGGATGATACGATTCGAACGGCCTGTCCAGTCATCATGACAGGTTTGCGCAATGATCGGTCTCCAAACCGACCGTCTTGCGAAACAAACGCAATATCAGTTACCTGCCGGGAATAATGCCCGTCCCTCAATCGTTTAAGGCGGCCAGCTCCTTGCGGAGCACCGAAACGATGTGATCCCGCACCGGCGCATGCTTCTTGTCGGGCGACAGTTCCATCATCGCCATCATCCCCCACGAGAGCAGGAAGATGAGATCCACGACCAGCGACCGGCGCTCTCGGGACACGCCGGGCAAGAGGGATTCAAGCGCTTCGTCCAGCCGCAGCCGCACGCGATCGTCGGTTTTCTGGTTTATGGCGGCAATGATGGGGTTACGACCGACTTCTGCCAGGAGTTCTGCCATCAGCCGGCGGTCTTCCAGGGTCGGCTCGTCCAGGCAGAAACGCTCGATCCAGGCGCGGATTGCCGCCGTGTCGCGGGCCGCCACCGCGGCTTCCAGCTTGTCTTCCTCCAGCCAGGCGAGAAGGTTGATCTCGCAGATGGCAGCGATGATCGCCTCCTTGTTCTCGAAGTCCCGGTAGATCTGGCCGACCTTGATCCCGGAGGCGAGGGCGATCTGCGCCATGCCGGTGCGATGGAACCCTTGCTCCACAAAGAGCTTTCTGGCCGTGTCCAGAAGATGCTCGCGGCGGGCGACCGAACGCGCCGCTCGCGAGCGATCCATAATTGTGTCATCTTTCACTGCATCCTCCTCACCTTGCAATCGTTCTAGCGACCCAATACACATCGCGCGAATCAATGAGTGAACATTCACTCACGTTTTAACTCTCATTGCGGGCTTGCTCCATGAAAAAGATCACCCCGGCTCTTGCCTTGCTTCTAACCGCGTGCGGCGGCGGTGGAGAGCAGCCGGCTCCTGCCGGTCCCCCGGAGGTCGGAGTCGTGACTGTGAAGGAGGGCGCGGTGACGCTCAGCTCCGAGCTTCCGGGCCGTACCACGGCCTACGAATCCGCAGACGTCCGCCCGCAGGTCAACGGCCTGATCCTCCAGCGCCTGTTCCAGGAGGGCGACATGGTGCGCGCCGGTCAGCCGCTCTATCGCATCGATCCGGCGCCTTACGAGGCCCAGGCCGCCAGCGCGCGCGCCGCGCTCGTCCGCGCCCGTGCCAATATCGCCAATACTGCTGCGCTGGCCCGCCGCTACGGCGAACTGGTCAAGATCAACGCGATCTCGCGGCAGGAGGCGGAGAACGCATCCGCCAGTGCCGCCCAGGCGAGGGCGGACGTGGCCGCGCAGGAAGCGGCGCTGCGCAGCGCTCAGATCGATCTCGGCCGCACGACCATTCGCGCACCGATCTCGGGCCGCATCGGCCGCTCCACTTTCACGACCGGTGCGCTCGTCACCGCCTCGCAGGCCGACGCGCTGACCACCATCCAGCGCCTCGATCCGATCTTCGTAGACATCCAGCAGTCCAGCGCCGACGTGCTGCGCCTGCGCCAGCAGCTGCTTTCGGGCGACCTTTCGCAGAGCGGCGGCGCCGCTCGCGTGCGCCTGAAGCTGGAAGACGGCAGCGACTATTCCGAAGAGGGCACGCTGAAGTTCACCGACGTGACGGTCGATCCCTCGACCGGCAGCCAGGTGGTGCGCGTGCAGTTCGGTAATCCGCGCGGCCTGCTGCTGCCCGGCATGTATGTCCGGGCCGAGCTGGTCGAAGGCACCCGGAGCAACGGCATTCTGGTCCCGCAATCGGCAGTCAGCCGCGATGAGAAGGGCAATCCGACGACGCTCGTGGTCGGCGCCGGCAACAAGCTGGAGATGCGCAAGCTCACCGCGCCGCGGACCGTCGGCAGCAGCTGGCTGGTGACCTCGGGCCTGAAGGCGGGCGACAAGGTGGTTCTCGACGGTGCGCAGATGCTGCGTCCCGGCGCCGCCGTGAAGCCGGTGGCCGCGCAGGCCGCCAAGCCCGCAGGCGCGGCACCTGCCGCACAAGGCCAGGGTGCCGGTCAGCCGCAGGCCGGCCAAACTCAGACTGGCCAAACTCAGGCCGGACAGGGTCAGTAACCGATCATGGCACGCTACTTTATCGACCGACCCATCTTCGCATGGGTCATCGCCATCGTGCTGATGATGTTCGGCGCACTGGCCATCCGCAGCCTGCCGATCTCGCAGTTCCCGGAGATCGCGCCGCCCACCGTCACCATCAGCGCCACATATCCCGGCGCCGACGCGGAAACGCTGGAACGCACGACCACCCAGATCATCGAGCAGCAGCTCAAGGGCATCGACCAGCTCCGCTACTTCTCGGCGCAGTCGTCCTCGGCCGGCAATGTCACCATCACCCTGACCTTCGAGCAGGGTACCGACCCCGACATCGCCCAGGTTCAGGTCCAGAACAAGCTGCAGGCGGCCACCGCACTGCTGCCGCAGGAAGTCCAGCGCCAGGGCGTCACCGTCGCCAAGTCGGCGGCGAGCTTCCTGCTGGTTGCGGCGATCTATTCGCAGGACGGCAGCCATAGCGCCAACGACCTGTCGGACTACATCGTCAGCCAGGTGCAGGATCCGGTCAGCCGCATCAACGGCGTTGGCGAACTGCAGATCTTCGGCACCCAATATGCCATGCGCATATGGGTCGATCCGCTGAAGCTGCGCAGCTACAACCTGACCATCGCTGATGTCAGCACGGCCGTTCAGGCGCAGAACGCGCAGGTTTCCGCCGGCCAGATCGGTCAGCTTCCCGCTTCGAAGGAGCAGGAACTCAACGCCACCGTTTCCGTCCAGTCCCGCCTTCAGACGCCCGAGCAGTTCGGCAACATCCGTCTTCGCCAGGGCCAGAACGGCTCGGTCGTGCGCCTGCGCGATGTCGCCCGGGTGGAACTCGGCGCCGAAATCTACGGCTTCGACACGCAGTACAACGGCAAGCCCGCATCGGGCTTCGGCGTCAGGCTGGCATCGGGCGCCAATGCGCTCGACACCGTCGACCTGGTGAAGGCCGAAGTCGAACGCATCGCCAAAAACTTCCCGCAGGACGTGAAGGTCGTCTATCCTTACGACTCCACGCCGTTCGTTCGCCTCTCCGTCGAGCAGGTGGTCCACACCCTGTTCGAAGCCGTCGTGCTCGTCTTCCTCGTCATGTTCCTGTTCCTGCAGAACTGGCGCGCGACGATCATTCCCACGATCGCGGTTCCCGTGGTCCTGCTCGGCACCTTCGGGGTCATGCAGGCGCTGGGCTACTCCATCAACACGCTCACCCTGTTCGGCATGGTGCTGGCGATCGGCCTGCTGGTCGATGACGCCATCGTCGTGGTCGAGAACGTCGAACGATTGATCCAGACGGAGCACCTGACACCGAAGGAAGCCGCGCGAAAATCGATGGACGAGATCAGCGGCGCGCTGATCGGCATCGGCATGGTGCTTTCGGCGGTGTTCCTGCCGATGGCCTTCTTCGGCGGCTCCACCGGCGTCATCTACCGCCAGTTCTCGATCACGATCGTTTCGTCGATGGCGCTTTCGGTCATGGTCGCACTGATCCTGACCCCCGCGCTCTGCGCCACCATCCTCAAGCCGCACGATCCCACGAAGAACGAGGGCAACGGATTGCTCTCGCGCTTCTTCCGCTGGTTCAACGACAAGTTCGACCGCGGCACGGAGAAGTACGAGAAGGGCGTGCGCTCTTCGGCACGCAGCTGGAAGCGTTCCGGCCTCGTCTACCTGCTGATCGTGGTCGCCATGGGCCTGATCTTCTGGCGCCTGCCGAGCGGCTTCCTTCCCGAGGAAGACCAGGGCACGATGTTCGCGCTGGTCCAGGCGCCTCCGGGTGCCACGCTGCCGCGTACCCAGCGCGGCCTGGACGTGGTGCGCGACCACTTCCTCAAGGACGAGAAGGCCAACGTCGAATCCGTCTTCACCATCAGCGGCTTCTCGTTCAACGGCCAGGGCCAGAACGCGGGCATGGCCTTCGTGAAGCTGAAGGACTGGAAAGACCGCAGCGGTGCCGACAACCGTGCTCCGGCCATCGTCGGTCGGGCCATGGGCGCCTTCTCGAAGTACCGGGATGCCATGATCTTCGCGCTGGTTCCGCCGGCGGTGCAGGAACTCGGCAATGCGACCGGCTTCGACATGTGGCTGGTCGACCAGAACAACATCGGCCATGACAAGCTGATCGCGGCGCGCAACCAGCTTCTGGGCCTTGCCGCCCAGGACAAGCGCGTGGCGCAGGTTCGCCCGGTCAGCCTCGACGACGCCCCGCAGCTCGACGTCAATATCGATCAGGACAGGGCGGGTGCGCTCGGCCTCGACCTGAGCGCGGTGAACAGCGAAATCTCGACCGCGTGGGGCGGCGCCTATGTGAACGACTTCCTCGACCGCGGCCGCACCAAGCGCGTCTACCTCCAGGCGGACGAGCAGTATCGCTCCTCGCCCGAGGCGATCGAGAACTTCTACGTTCGCAGCAGCGACGGCCAGATGGCACCCTTCGGTTCCTTCTCCAACCTGTCATGGAAGACGGCTCCGGTCATCCTCACCCGCTATAACGGCCGGCCCGCCGTGCAGCTGCAGGGTGCACCGGGCGAGGGCGTCAGCACCGGCGCCGCGATGGAGGCCATCACCGAAATCCAGCAGAAGCTGCCCGCGGGCACTTCGCTGGAATGGACCGGGCTGTCCTATGAGGAACGCCTGTCCGGCGGTCAGGCACCGTCGCTCTATGCGCTGTCGCTCTTCGTGGTCTTCCTCTGCCTCGCGGCCCTCTATGAAAGCTGGTCGGTTCCGATCGCCGTGCTTCTGGTGGTTCCGCTCGGCGTCATCGGTGCCGTTCTTGCCGCCAAACTTACCGGCCTCAACAACGACATCTACCTCCAGGTCGGCCTGATCACCACGATCGGCGTCTCCGCGAAGAACGCGATCCTCATCGTCGAATTCGCCGAGGAACGCGTGCAATCCGGCATGAATGCCTTCAGCGCAGCCATCGAGGCGGCAAGGCTTCGCCTTCGCCCGATCCTCATGACCTCGCTGGCCTTCGTGTTCGGCGTGCTGCCACTGGCGGTTTCAACGGGCGCAGGTGCGGGCGGACAGAACGCCATCGGCCGTGCGGTCGTCGGCGGCATGCTTTCGGCCACGATCCTCGCGATCTTCCTGGTGCCGATGTTCTTCGTGGTCGTCAGCCGCCTGTTCAAGCACGGGCAGACCGACCGCCACGAGGAAACCGAGGCCCATGTCGAGACCGAAGCCGGTCCCCGCTCCTCCGACGGCACCGAGCCGCAGGGAATCTGAACATGAAAAAGTCCCTTATCGCCCTGATCGCCGGCACCACGATGCTGGCAGGGTGCAATCTGGCGCCGAGGTATGAGCGGCCCGTGGGTGCGGTTCCGGTGGCGCTGCCGCAAGGTGGTGTCTATCCGGTCGCCCCGACCGATGCCCTCGACGTGACCCGTATCGGGTGGCGCGATTTCTTCCTCGATGACCGACTGCGGCAGGTCATCGAGACCGGGCTTGCCAACAACCGCGACTTGCGGATTGCAGCCGCCAACGTGCTCCAGGCCCGCGCGCAGTTGAAGGTCCAGCGTTCCTCGCTGTTCCCGACCGTGAATGCGGGCGGCACCGCGACGTATACCAACAATATCGCGGGCGCCGTCGGCGGCGGCACCGGCGCGGGTGTCGTCGGCGCCCAGGACGTGGAGATCTATTCGGCGACCGCCGGGATTTCCGCGTTCGAACTCGACCTCTTCGGCCGGATCCGCAACCTGAGCAAGGCCGCGCAGGAGCAGTTCTTCGCCAGCGAGGAAGCGCAGCGGTCCACCCGCATCAGCCTGATCTCGGAAATCGCCACCGCCTGGCTGACCATGGCCTCGGACAACGAGCAGCTCCGCCTCTCGCGCGAGACGCTCAAGACTTTCGAGGAAACGCTTCGCCTGACTCGCGAGCAGTTCCGCATCGGTGTCGGGTCCGAGCTCGAAGTGCGGCAGGCCGATACCAACTATCAGGGCGCGGTGAACGACATTGCCGCGCTGGAAGCCAGCGTGGCGCTCGATCAGAATGCGCTGAACCTTCTGGTGGGCACCACGGTGCCGCAGGAGCAGTTGCCGACGGGGCTCTCGTCGACCCCGGTGACGCGTGATGCGCTGCCGGCGGATGTCTCGTCCGATGTCCTGCTGCGCCGCCCGGATGTGCTTCGGGCCGAGCATCTGCTCATCGCGGAAAACGCCAATATCGGCGCCGCCCGCGCGGCGTTCTTCCCGACGATCTCGCTCACCGGAACCATCGGCACGATCAGCACGGCGCTTTCGGGCCTCTTCAAGAGCGGCACTTTCACTTATACCGCCTCTCCGGGAGCGACCCTGCCGCTGTTCGACGGTGGCCAACGGGCGGGCAACCTGGCTTATGCCAAGGCTTCGCAAGTGGCGGCCGTCGCCACTTACGAAAAGTCCATCCAGACCGCGTTCCGCGAAGTGGCGGACGCCCTGGCGCAGCGCGGCAAGATCGGCGACCAGGTCCGTGCCCAGTCGAGCCGCGCCGAATCCGCCCAGGTTGCCGCGCGCCTTTCCGACGCGCGCTTCAAGGCCGGGGTGGACTCGTTCCTGACCTCGCTCGACGCCCAGCGCACCGCCTACGCGGCGGAACAGCAATTGGTCGGCACGCGCCTGACCCAGGCCAGCAACCTGGTGGAACTCTACCGCTCGCTGGGCGGCGGCCTCGCTGACGAACAGCAGGCGGCAGGCCAGCAATCGGGCGGAGCAGGGGCCTCCGCCACGCCGCTGAACTGAAACCCTGCAGGGGTCCGGCCGGTCTCGATGGCCTCGAAACCGGCCGGACTGCCCTTGCGAGGTGAATTTCTCTCAACTTCCCTGCACGGCAGGGCTGGACATGGCGGCAGGCTCGACCAAGAACGGTCGGCATGAAATTCAGCCGTTCCGATCTCGCGGACTTCGCCTACTTCCTGGCGATTGCGCGTAACCGCAGTTTTCGCCGTGCCAGCCTGGAACTGGGCATCAGCGCCTCCGCGCTCAGCCATGCGCTCAAGGGCCTGGAGGATCGCCACGGCGTGCGTTTGCTCAACCGCACCAATCGCAGTGTAACCCTCACGGCCGCGGGCGAAGCCTTTCGCGATGCGATTTCCGAACATTTCGATGCCATCGACAACGCCGCCGAAGTCCTCAACCGTTTCAGGGACGCGCCGGCCGGGCGCATCCGTCTCAATGTGCCCGAAGATGCGGCCGAACTCCTGTTGGCGCCGGTCCTGCCCACGTTCATCGACCGTTATCCCGACATCGAGATCAACCTTTCGATAGACAACCGCATGGTCGACGTCATCGAACAGGGTTTCGACGCGGGCATCCGCTATGGCGGCACGGTGCCCGAGGACATGATCGTCCAGAGGCTGTCGCCCGCGATGCGCTGGGTCGTGGCAGGATCGCCGGCCTATTTCGAGCGCTTCGGCGTGCCGGAAGTGCCGCAGGACCTGGAACGTCACCGCTGCATGAGGATCAGGCTCGGCAACGACCGCATCTACAACTGGGAGTTCGAACGCGGCGAAGAGGCCTGCGTCATTGCCGCGCCCGGTCCGGTGACGATCGGCAATTCGCGGATCGGCATGCAGATGGCGCTCAGCGGCGCGGCGCTCGTCTATTCGGCGGAACCGTCGATCGCCGCCGAAGTGGCTGCCGGCCGGCTTCGGGTCGTTCTGGAGGAATGGGGCTCGATGGGCGAGGCCTTCCACATCTACTATTCCAGTCGGCGGCAGGTGCCTTCGGGACTTCGCCTGCTGATCGACCTGATCCGGGAGATACGCCCGATGGGGCTCTAGGGCGTCCCGGGGCGATCAAGCTGAATTTCATTCATCGCTGCGTTCGACGCGCGCGGGGATGATATGCATTCGTTTGCGCACTAATTGGGAGCTGGTGGCGGACCGTCACCACATTCTCTCAGCATCAAGGATTCAGCAACGATGACGAAAGCTTTCGGAGCCGTCACCGAAAAGACGCCGCTCGTAGCGCTCGATATCGAGCGTCGCGCGCCCGGCGCGCACGACGTCGCAATCGACATCGCCTATTGCGGCGTTTGCCATTCCGACCTTCACCAGGCCCGCGGCGAGTGGGCAGGGACCCATTATCCCTGCGTACCGGGCCACGAGATCGTCGGCACGGTCAGCGCCGTCGGCAGCGAAGTCTCTGCCTTTGCCGTCGGCGACACGGTCGGCGTCGGCTGCATGGTCGACAGCTGCCAGCATTGCTCGGCGTGCGACGAAGGCCTGGAGCAATATTGCGACAATGGCTTCGTCGGCACTTACAACGGCCAGACTGCGGATGCGCCGGGTCACACGCTCGGCGGTTACTCGCAGAACATCGTGGTCAGCGACAAGTTCGTCCTGAAGATCAACCATCCGGCCGAACAGCTCGCCGCCGTGGCGCCGCTGCTCTGCGCCGGCATCACCACCTGGTCGCCGCTGCGTCACTGGAATGCCGGACCGGGCAAGAAGGTCGGCATCGTCGGCATCGGCGGCCTTGGCCACATGGGCGTCAAGCTCGCCCATGCTCTCGGTGCGCACGTGGTTGCCTTCACGACTTCGGAAAGCAAGCGCGACGCGGCGCTGGAGCTGGGCGCCGATGAGGTCGTCGTCTCGCGCAATCCCGACGAGATGGCAGCCCATGCCAACAGCTTCGATCTGATCCTGAACACGGTCGCCGCCAGCCACGATCTCGATGCCTTCACGGCCTTGCTGAAGCGCGACGGCACGATGACCCTGGTCGGCGTGCCAGAGCATCCGCATCCGTCGCCGAACGTCGGCGCGCTGATCTTCCGCCGCCGCACCATCGCCGGTTCGCTGATCGGCGGTATCGCCGAGACGCAGGAGATGCTCGACTTCTGCGCAGAAAAGGGTGTGGTTTCCGATATCGAGATGATCGACATCAAGGACATCAACGAGGCCTACGACCGCATGCAGCGCAGCGACGTGAAGTACCGCTTCGTGATCGACAACGCGACGCTGGCGAACTGACGTTTGCCGATTGGCCCTGGAGCTTCGGCTGCAGGGCCAATCGGTTGCGTCCGCATGGGAGCCGCATGTGAGGGGCCTGGAAAGCGGCGTGAAAACCGTACGTTAGCCAGCTCCATAGTTTAACATAATCTATATTATCGATCCTACACAAGGGCCTTCGAGTTTGGCGCGTTTCGCCGCCCTGTCTCGGATCTACGGGACGGCCCCTTCATGGTTGACCGGTCATCCGGTCCCATCGAACGAATGGCAGGATCGAGGCGTGGTCGTCCGTCCAGGATCGAGCCGCCCGCTCGTCGAGCGGCGCCCAGGGCGCGTCGGCGCTCATCCGGTCCAGAGCCTTCAGCACGCCCCCATCCCGAGACAGCGCGATCCAGCGTGACGGTGTGTAGTGATCCGTGTCCGTGGGATGGTCCAGGCGCGACATCGCCGCCATTCCGCTGACTTCCGCATTGGTTCCCACCACGGGCGCCAGATTGATGTAGCGGTTGGAGATATGGAGCAGAAGCAGGCCGCGCGGCGTCAGTGCCCGCGCATAGACCTGCAGCGCTTCCGTCGTAAGCAGATGGACCGGAATGGCATCGCTCGAAAAGGCATCGATCACCAGCACGTCGAAAGCGCGGGCCGGCATATGCGACAGTTCCAGACGCGCATCGCCGAGGACGACCTTTGCCTGAGGCGTGCAGTCACGCAGGAACGTGAAACGGCCTTCGGTCGAGAAGCGCAGGATCACCGGGTCGATCTCGAAGAAAGTCCAGTGCTGCCCCGGCGCCGCGCGGCAGGCCAGCGAACCGGTGCCCAGCCCGACGACACCCACGCGGGCGGCCGGCCCTTCGAGGTGCGGTGCCGCGGCCAGCGCCAGCGCGACGCCTGAAGTCGGGCCGTAATAGGTCAAGGCATCCCGCGCGCGGCCGGGCTCCAGCGATTGCTCGCCGTGGAGCGTCGTGCCGTGCGCCAGCGTGCGCAAGGTGCCGTCGGCCGTGTCGCGCACGGTATAGATGCCGAAATAGCTGCGGGTACGCTCACCGCCCAGCGTCGCACGGATCGTCCAGATGCCGCCCTGCGCGACCATCGCCACGGCCAGGACAGCTACGAAAGCCCAGCGCCAGGCCATGACCATGACGCCGGTGCCCACCAGGAAAACCGTGAGCAGGACCGCCGCCAGCCCTTCTTCCGGACGCAGGGCAAATTGGTCGAGCTGCCAGCCCAGAAACGCCGCGAACGCCAGCAGGAGCACAAGCGCCACGCGGGCCATGCCCGGCTCGATCCCCTCGCCGCTACGCCAGCGCAGCACTGGTTCGAGCGGCATGAGCATGGCCGCGGCCAGAACCAGCAGCGGATGCTCCCATGCCCAATCGAAAACGAGCGGTGCGACCAGGGCCGTGAACAGCCCCCCCAACGCTCCTCCCGCGGACATCACGAGATAGAAGCGGGTCAATTGCGCCGGTCCCGGCCGGAGGTCGTAGAGCCGCTTGTGGAGGGAAACGGCGATGCAGAACAGCATGAGACAGGCCCCGCCCGCGATCCACAGCGTGCCGGAACCATTGGACAACATGGCATAACTGCCCGCGAAAAGGACCACGACAGGCGCTATCCGGGAAATCGCCAGCGCCGGCCCGCGCCGATCAGCGAAGGCCACCACAAAACTCAGGAGGTAGAGACCAAGCGGAATGACCCAGAGCAGCGGCATGGCGAAGATGTCGGTGGTCAGATGCGTCGTCGTCGAGAGCATGAGGCCGGAGGGAACCGCCGCCAGCGCCAGCCATCGCACCGTGGTCCCGCCGTCGATCCGGGGCGCGGGTTCCTGGGCCTCTTGCGCTTGAGAGATCGGCGGCAGCCCTCTCCGGCTCGCCGCGGCGACCCCGACAAGCAGTACGAGCACGCCGAAGCCGAGCGACCAGGCAAGGCTCTGGCTGCGCAGCGTCAACATCGGCTCGGCCACGAGCGGATAGGCCAGCAGTCCGGCGAAGCTGCCGAGATTGGAGGCCGCGTAAAGCGCCCAGGGCGCTCCTGCCGCCGGGTCTGCAGCGAACCAGCGCTGCATCAGCGGGGCTTGCGCGGAGACGGCGAAGAACACCGGGCCGATGCTCAGGCCCAGGAGTACCGGCACCCAGAGGGCTTCGGGCAGACCCCTGGGCTGGGCGAGATCCACCAGTCCGACCGGCAAAGTCAGGCCTGCCAGGACCAGCACGCCGAGATGGACGAATGCCTGCTTCGGCAAGGACAACCTGCCGAGCAGATGGGCATAGGCGTAGCCTGCAAGCAGCAGGGCCTGGTAGACCAGCATCGCGCTGTTCCAGACGTTGGGCGCGCCGCCGAGACGCGGCAAGGCCATCCGCGCGACCATCGGCTGCACCAGAAACAGCAGGAAGCTGCCTGTCAGAATGGTCGCGACGAACAGTCCGCGCGCGGCACGGCTGTTACCCCGGCCCTTCGTTTCAGCTTTCACCTGTCGTCCTTGCTCTCGTCCAGGATGCGCGCTCTATCCCACGCCGGAGAAACGATAAAGCCGCAACGATAAATCCCTCGGGCCGCTGTTCGGGGAAACCCTGCCCTCTTCTGCGGGTTTGGACGGGAATGAGCGAAGGAGCGCAATATCCCGAGACACCGGACGGTCGCTACTTCGTGGTGCGCGGGCGGTTGTGGCGCAAGTCCGACCCCTCGCTGACAGAGGAGCACCGCAGCGCCCTGGTGAAGGAGCTGATGCGCGCGCGGCGCGCCGTGGGAACAGCCATGCGCACCGGTGATGCCGCGGGGGAAGCCGCTGCGCGGCAAGGCGTCGATCACGCTAAACGCGCCCTGGGCGAGCGAGGACCGGTATGGTGGAAGGACGGCGAACCGGACCTCAATCGACATCTGGTCCCGAACACACCTTATGCCGAATGGTTCGCAGGCCTGCCTGCGAAGTCATGACGGAAGCCGATCACAGATAACGGCTTTTCGCGATCCTTCCTGAAGCCCAGGCGCGCTAGTCTGGCGACATGACAAAGCTTGAACAAGACCTCGCCCTGCCCCTTCGCCAATGGGTCGGCCCCGTCCAACTCGGCCTCGGTGCCGCCATAACCTGCGCAGGAATTGCCCTCGCGCTGGGCCACCTTGCGGTGTCGTTGTAACGGAAGGCGCGCGCGGTCACTCCTGGGCCTGAGCACGGGGCGCGATGGTGAGCTGTTGCACCACCGCACGGCGTGGCTGCGTCAGCAGGTAGTGAACGCCCACGGCGATGTCCTCCGCGCGCAGCATGGTTTCCTCGGCGATCATCTCGCGCTGCTTTTCCGCCGGAATGTCGGGGTACTGGAAATCGGCGCCGGTCTTGCCGGGCTCGACCAGTGCGACCTTGATCCCCTGCGGTCCGAGTTCGCGGCGAAGTGCCTCCGAAAAGCCGGCGATCCCGGCCTTCATCCCTGCATAAACGGTCGAGCCGGGGCCGAGCACATGGGCTGACATGGAGCCGATGAGGACGATGTCGCCCTGGTCCACCAGCGCTTCCTGCGCGGCTTTGGCACTCAGGATATAAGCCGTGAAGTCCACGGCCACGGCATAGCGGATTTCGTCCGAGGTCATGTCCGAGAGGGCGCGGGCGGGCACGGCGGCATTCACCACCACGATGTCCGGCTGCCCCAGACTGGCGCGCGCCTCTGCGAAGAAAGTGTCCAGCTGTTCGGGATCTGCAAGGTCCAGAGCAACGCCCTCGCCCTTCCCCACTTCCCGGATCCGCTCCAGAGCATCGGCAAGGTGGTCCGGCGAGCGACCGCATATGAACACGTCCACGCCCTCGCTGGCCAGTAGCACGGCGATGGCGCGGCCGATGCCGGTCGTTCCCCCGGTGATGATCGCCTTGCGACCCTTGAGGCTGGGCGTTTCGGTGTGAGCGTCGGCCTGGTTCTTCATGGAGCGGTGCGTCCTTGCTGGAAGTGCGGGCTAAGCCGCTCAGCCAGGACAAGTCGCGAGCCCGCGTACTCGTTCCGCTTCAAGCGCACGAATACGGGAAATAACGGTTCATCGCACTATTCAGGTCTCTTGCAGCAAGCCCAGACAATCGAAGAAACATAGATCAATAGAGCGGGAACGCGTGGAACATCCGCGAGCTTAACAGGGCAAATCCGACAAGGAAGACGCCATGACCGAATCCTTCACCGACGCCATTGCCCTCCTCAAGGCCGATCATCGCAAGGTCGAAACACTGTTCGATACCTTCACCGCTGCGAAGTCTTCGTCGCAAAAGAAGAAGATCGCGCATCAGGTCTGTATCGAGCTGAAGATCCACACCTTGATCGAAGAGGAAATCTTCTATCCGGCATTCCGCGGCAAGATCGAGAATGACACGCTGGACGAGGCCTATGTCGAGCACGATGGCGCAAAAGTCCTGATCAACGATATCGAAGCGGCCTCTCCCGAGGACGATTTCTTCGAGGCAAAGGTCAAGGTGCTGTCCGAAGAGATCAAGCACCATGTTCACGAGGAAGAGATGCCCTCCGAAGGCATGTTCGCGCAATGCCGAAAGGCCGGTGTCGATCTTGTCGACCTGCGAGACCGCATGTTGGCCCGCAAGCAGGAACTGATCGCCCAGGCCAAAGCCGACGGCCTTCCCCCGGCACGGCCGACCGCTCTCAATCTTCTGGCGGCATGATGAAGGACCGCGACAAGCCCAGCCCGCGCCGCCTGCAACGCGCCGGAATTACCGTTGTCGTGATCCTGCTGGCCATGATCGTGCTGATCTTCGTCGGCCGCAACATCTGGCACGCGGAGCGCCTCGATCAGGAAGAACGTACCGGCGTTCAGGAACGCAAGGGCCTGAACTGAAACGCAAGATAATCGAAGCATCGGTTCACTGCCACCGATGCCGAAGCTGGAGAGGAAGCAGCGTGTTTTCCGAAGAAGATCGTTCGCTCTGGGAAGAGCGTTTCAGGGCATTCATCGGGTCCAGAGCGTTCCCCTGCGTTGGCGCGAAATCGGCGCTTTCGCGCGGTATTCTGGCGATTGCCGTGTGCCATTCGATCGAGAGTTCGTGGGACGATCTCGTCATCTATGAAAGGCTGCTGGACTGGTCGGCAAGCTACCAGGAGGACCCGTCGCTGTTCCGCAGTCTGGCCGTGATCTTCGCGGATGACGGCCCCTTGAGCGAAGATCGGTTCGAACATGCCTTGTGGAACCGCGTCCAGTCCCTCACGGACAAGGATGCCTGGCTGGGCCTGCCTTACGATCGCCGCGTCAGCAGCGATCCCGACGACCCGCATTTCTCGCTGAGTTTCGGCGGCGAGGCGTTCTTCGTCGTCGGCATGCACCCGCAGGCCAGTCGCCCTGCCCGTCGTTTCGAGCGGCCGGTCATGGTATTCAATCTCCATGACCAGTTCGAGCAGCTTCGCGCGCAGGGAAGCTATGAAAAGATACGCGAAACGATCCTGGAGCGCGATGTGAAGATGGCCGGTTCGATCAATCCCATGCTTGCGCGCCACGGTGAGGTGAGCGAGGCGGCGCAATATAGCGGCCGCCTGGTCGGCCCGGAATGGCAGTGCCCTTTCCAGAACCCGCGCTCCGCACGGTGAGCGACATGAACCGCATCATGCCCCGCAGCGGCGCGGCGTTCCCCTTGGCGCGCGGGCAATTGCTCACCGTAGTCGACCCGCTCGGCACACAAGTGTCCGACCTGCTGGCTTTCTCCGCCAGTGATGTGCGCGAAGTGATCAGCAATGGCCGGACCTTCGATTATGAGGAAACCCTCAGGCTCACGCGCGGCAACCGGATCTGGTCCAACCGCTCCCGCGTGCTGCTCACGATCGAGGAAGACAGCGTGGGCTGCCATGATTTCCTGCTGACCCCGTGCAGCGTCGATACCTTCAGGCATTTCTATCCGGACAAGCCGGAACATCGGGGCTGCTTCGGCAACCTGGCAGAAGCGCTGGCGCCCTACGGTTTCTCGCCGGACGATATTCCGGTGGCCTTCAATTGCTTCATGAACGTGCCGGTAGACAGCACCGGGGGCATTTCCGTGCTGCCGCCGCCCAGTCGTGCCGGTGACAGCGTGTCGTTCCGTGCCGAACAGGACCTTGTCATCGGCCTCACCGCCTGCTCGGCCTATGCGAGCAATGGCGGGACGTTCAAGCCGATCGACTATCGCATCGACGACTGATCGCGCTAGCTGGCGTCCAGCGCCTGGGCGAGATCGGCCACGATATCGTCCGGGTGTTCGATGCCGATGGACAGGCGAATGGTCGATTCCATGACCCCGATCCGATCGCGGACTTCCACCGGTACTCCGGAATGCGTCGTCGTCGCCGGATGACTGGCCAGGGACTCGGTACCACCCAGGCTCACCGCCAGCTTGAATATCTCCAGCGCGTTGAGGAAGCGGAACGCGGCGGGCTGTCCGCCCGCGATGTCGAAGGCGAACGTGGAGCCCGCGCCGCTGCATTGCGCGGCGAAGACTTCGGCCTGCCTGCTTCCTTCGGGGTAGAAGGGCGGATAGGCCACGCCCACGATCTTGGGATGGGATCGCAGGAAGTTCGCCGCCGCCGCGGCGTTGGTATTGGCCCGCTCCATGCGCAGGCCCAGCGTTTCCAGCGAGCGGCCGAGCATCCAGCAGCTATGCGGATCGAGCTGGGTGCCGATGGCACTGCGCAGCAGCCGCACCTCGCGCATCAGCTTGGCCGACCCCAGGGCCGCACCCGCCACGAGGTCCGAATGACCACCGACATATTTGGTCAGCGAATAGAGAGAAATATCCGCGCCGAGCCGCAGGGGATGCTGGAAGACGGGACCGAGCAGCGTATTGTCGCAAACCAGCAGCGGGCGGTGCCCCTGCTGCCGCTCGATATCCTCGCACAGCCGCCTCAGCAGCGCGATGTCGACGAGGCTGTTGGTGGGATTGGCCGGCGTTTCGATCAGCACCAGTGACACTCTGCCATTGGCGATGGCCTGCCTGGCGGCGGCGGCTATGGCTTCTTCGTCCAGCCCGTCGCTGAAACCCATCGCCTTGATGCCGAGGTTGGCCAGTGTCTTGGCAAGAAGCGTTTCGGTGCCGCCGTAAAGGGGCTGGGAATGGAGGATGACATCGCCGGGCCGGGCGAACGTCAGGATCGTGGTCGTGATCGCGCCCATGCCCGAGGAGAACACCACCCCCGCTTCCGCCCCTTCGTAGACCGCCATGCGGTCCTCGACGATCTCGCTGTTGGGATGGTTGAAGCGCGAATAGACCAGGCCCCGCCCCTGTCCCGGCGGCGGTTCCTTACGTCCCGCGACATAGTCGAAAAAGTCGCGGCCTTCTTCGGCGGTGGGAAATACGAATGTGGAGGTAAGGAATACCGGCGGTTTCACCGCTCCTTCGGAAAGGAGCGGGTCGTAGCCGTAATTGAGCATCAGGGTATCGGGATGAAGCCGATGGTTGCCGATGGACGTCTTGCTTTCGCGCGGTGCCGTCATGTCCCTCTCCTTTCCAATGCTCGCGGAGCATGGCTTTTTCCGAAGAGGTTAAACCGACAACTCTTCCGTGGGTTGCAGCGGGAGCCGGTGCTATCGGCGAACTTCGGAGGTTCGCGCCGAACCACTCGAATTCGGGCTGAAACCCATCTGGCTGAGCAGATCCATCAGCCGCTGCCCGTCTGCCCGGACGCGCTCTATCCAGTTCTCGTGGTCCATATGGCCGAGCGCGGAGCGCTGGAACTGCCCTGCGGCGCGCACCGAATCGCCCAGCAGATGTACCTGAAGAACGGCCGCGTCGCTGCGCCCCTGCTTGCCGAGCGACTCGTCCTCTCGCGAAGCGGGCCTTGCGACATGGCTCCGCGGTCCTGCGTAGATATCCACTTTTCCTGGCTCCCAATGGTGCCGGCGGCCGGACAGCGGCGCGCCGAACTTGTCCTGTCCTGAAACGCGCCGGACGCGTTCGAGTTTCGGATGACACCCTTGTGAAGTGCGAAAAATGGCAGTTTTCCGCTTTTGCAGATCGCGTCGACGGACGATCGTTTGCAGCCGGTCGCAAGGCAGCCGCCATTCACCGCCAGATGCACGGGGATGGGAACACCGGGCTTGACGATGCATTCTCAAGTAAATAAGTTGACAAACAAGGCCGCGAGCCGGCCTCCGCAAATTACCGCCCCTCAAGGGGCAGATTGACAGCGATCGAGCCAACCGCGACGCTACGTCACAATCGGGATTGGCCAGTGTCAAAATCGAAAGGGAGTATGGTTTCATGCCTCACAGCGATTTCCACGTCGTCCGCAAGGGCCTCGACTGGGCGGTAAGCCTTCATGGCGTGTTCCTGGCCGCATTCGAAAGCCAGCGAGCCGCACTCAACCGTGCCATCGATGCCGCGCATCAGGTCGGCATGAAGGGGCACAGTGCCAAGGTCCTCCTGATTGACGGTCAGGCCGATCCGCGAACGCACTGGGTCTTCGGCCATCACCCCTATCCGCCCACCGCGTGATCGAAGGCGGAAAGAGGAAGCCAGGATGTTCAAAGCCCTTTTCATCGAGCACCCGCGAAAAGTAAACGAAAGCTATGGGGAGCACTGGCTGGTCGCCAATCGCTTCGGCCTGCGCATGGTGGTGGCCGGCCTTGGGACCATGCTGCACGGGTTCGTTCCCGGCCTGCTCACCCATGCCGGCAGCGACATGGTTCGCAAGCTTCATGGCGAGATGGCCCGCCGCCAACAGGGGCTGCCCGTGAAGAAGCAGGAACGCGTCGCCGCCAAAACATGGCAACCGGAATACGAAATCTAGGCACGTCGCCGATTTTTGCCGCTCAGGACCATGCCGGAGAACGATCCTGACCGCCGGGGCGGATGAAATCCTTGTAAAATAACGCCGACAACCCCTTCCGGCGCAACATCATCTTGAGCAGGCGGCGGTTCTCACGCTAGGTGGCTATCCATGAGCGACCTCGAGACAATGCCCGGACATCTGATCCGCCGCCTGCAGCAGATTTCCCTTGCGCGCTTTGCCTCGCGCATGGCGGAAGCCGGTCTCGATCTCACGTCCGTGCAATATGCGGCGCTGCTCATGCTTCGCGACCATCCCGGACTGGACCAGCAGACCCTCGCCGGCATGATCGCCTATGACCGCGTGACCATTGGCGGCGTCATCGACAGGCTGGTGCAGAAAGGCCTCGTAGACCGGGAAGTCAGCCCTACCGACCGGCGGGCGCGGGTGCTCATGCTCAGCAGTGCCGGACTGGTGACGCTTGATATCGCGGAGCCCTGGGTCGACAAGGTTCAGGACGATCTCGTCGTCCACCTGTCGCGGGACGAGCGCGATGTCTTCTTGAGAGTGCTCCAGAAAGCCACGCAGGCGGGCAACGAGATGAGCCGTGCGCCGCTCCGTCTCGTGGCCAAAGTGCAGAGTTCCTGAACCAGGCAGCTCTGCACTCCAACCGATTGAACGATCAGGACTTTGCCTTCTGCAGCACGCGCTCGGCCCAAAGTCCGAAAGCGAGGCCGATCGTCGCCCATAGCACCAGCTGCGTGCCGATGGAGGCCACGCGGAAGTTCCACAGAAGCACGGCCGGGAAGTCCGTGGGAACCTCGTTCACTGCAGGCAGCAGGAACTGCCCCAGGCCCACCAGGCCCAGATAGATCACAAGACCGAGCAGCGTGGCATCGAAACCGCGTCCCGGTCGTGCAAGGGCGCTCCTGATACGCGCTGCCACGACGGCGGCGCCGAGCGACAGCGCGATCATGCCGAAATAGGCGGCAGTGCGCAGGGCCACGGTTTCGTGCTTGCCCACGGCTGGCGGGGTCTGGGGATATTTGATCGCCGGTACCAGCACCACCAGCGCGAACGTCAGCGCGGCCAGCATGAGTGCGAAGCTGCGCGGGCCAAGATGTCCCATGCGGCCGTAGCCGTAAGCGAAGACGAGCGAGAAGATCCCGCCCACCGCAGCGCCGTACAGCACGAGCGCGGTCACCAGTCCCGCACCTTTCTGCGTATCGCGGCTGACGAGTTCCTCTTCCTGCGGCTCGGCCGGCGTGCCGGCGTGGGGCATGGCCATCCCGGCATGGCCGGACGGGGCATCATGCGCGGAGTGGCTTTCCTCGTAACCGATCGCCAGATCGATCTGCGGTTCGGCAAAGCCACGCGCGAAAAGCGTGGCAAGAAGCGCGCCCAGAATGCCGGCAAGCATCCCGCGCCAGAGCAAGTCCTTGGTCATGTGCAGCGCCTCAGTGGCAGGGGAAGCCGAGGAGGTGACGCCCGTCGTGGACGAATTCGTGGACGTACATGCCCTGGAACAGGGAGAAGGCGCCCTGCTCGGTGCTGACGAAATAGATGAAGATCACGGCCAGCAGCGTGCCGAGCACGGCCCAGGGCGCGATGTCTTCCAGGGGAATGGCGTTACCGCCCTGCACGGGAATGAAAGCGTCGTCGAAAACTGCGGTGGAAACAGCCATTGTCATGCTCCTTGGCGGGATTGCGCGTCCCCGGAAAACCTGTTGCCAAGAAGGAAGGTCTGGCTCTCGACGGGACGGTTCCCGTGCGATTACAGTGGCGCGACCGCGCCGGATTCTCACCGGCTTCTTCGATACTCGACGCCGCTTCCTTAGGACCGCGCGGGCCGCGGCGTCAACGACCCCACGGAATTTACCCTTGGCGACAACCCTCCTGCTGATCTGCATCGCCGCCACGGCGTCGAGCCGCGAAGGCCGGTTTCCCGAGCCGGCGGAACCGCTGGATGTGGCAGGGCGACGCGATGCCGCCCTGGCCATGTTGCCCCAACGCTACCACGCCGCGCTGCAAGCCAGCCCTGCCCGCGCCGCTGCCGAGACCGCCTCAGCGATGGGGCTTACGGCCAGGACCGAACCGGCGCTTGCCGATATCGATCATGGCGAGTGGCAAGGCTTGTCCTTCGCGCAGATCGAGGCGAGCGATCCCGGACAGCTCGGCCGGTGGCTGGCCGAACCCGCGCAAGGCGCGCCCGCGGGTGAAACACTGGATCAGGTTCGCACGCGGATCGGGGCATGGATGGACCGCGTTGCCGGATCCGACGCGCCGACCTGCGCCATCACGCACCCGACGACGATCCGCGCCGCCCTCTCCCATGCGCTGGATCTGCCGCTGCGCGCAGCGCTCGCCATCGATGTGGCGCCGCTCTCCTGCACCGTTCTTTCCTTCAACCGGAGTTGGCGATTGCAGTCTCTGGGTCTTGCGGTGCGGGGCGTCCCCGGCTAATCGCCTCCGGGTTCGGGATGCCTTCTGGCGGCCCGACGAAGATCGCGCCGGTGCCCCGCAAGGGGCTTAATACGGGAACGCGGTAAGGTCGGTTCGCCTTCCCGATCCGCGGCTGTCCCTGCAACTGTAAGCGGCGAGCGCGATGCACATTCGCGGCGGGGCAAGCCCCCCACCGCAGCCACTGGGCCGGACGCTAAGTCATGCGAGGCCTGGGAAGGCCGTGCATCGCGTGATGACCCGCGAGCCAGGAAACCTGCCGGCGTCGATGTCGCTCTTGCCCGGGTCCAGGGAATGGCCAAGGCACGGTAACTCTTCCGTCTGAGCGACGTGACGCATGCGGCCGGGGCCGCAGCGGCATATCGCGTCGGGCGCCCGTGCGCCGGTCCGTCGCGGCGTGCCGCCATCGTCGCGCCCGCGACGGGACGCCCCGCCGTTTCAGGTCGCTGGCGCGCGGGAGACGAGATATGAGCAAAGTTCCCACCACCGTCATCACCGGCTTCCTCGGCGCCGGCAAGACCACGCTGATCCGCCATCTGCTCCAGAACGCCAAGGGCCGCCGCCTCGCGCTCATCATCAACGAGTTCGGCGACGTCGGCGTCGACGGAGACCTGGTAAAGGGCTGCAATGACGAGGCCTGCCCGGAAGACGACATCGTCGAACTGGCCAACGGCTGCATCTGCTGCACCGTCGCAGACGATTTCCTGCCGACCATGCAGAAGCTGCTCGACCGCGAGAACAAGCCCGATCACATCATCATCGAAACCAGCGGTCTCGCCCTGCCCAAGCCGCTGGTGAAGGCGTTCCAGTGGCCGGATATCCGCACCCGCGCCACCGTGGACGGCGTGGTTGCGCTGATCGACGCCGATGCCGTGGCCGCTGGCCGCTTCGCCACCGATGAAGCCGCCCTTGCCGCCGCGCGCGCCGCCGATCCGATGCTGGATCACGAAAGCCCGCTGGAGGAACTGTTCGAGGAACAGCTCGGCTGCGCGGACATGGTCGTGCTCAACAAGACCGACCTCGTCGATGCCGAAGCGCTGGCCCATGTAGAGACGCTGGTCTTGGCCGAGACACGCCCGGGCGTGAAGATCGTGCGCGCGGACCACGGCGCGGTCGATATCGCCGCGCTGCTGGGCATTACCGCTGCTGCCGAGGACGACCTCGATTCCCGCCCCTCGCACATCGACGGGCTGGACGAGGATCACGACCATGACGACTTCGACAGCTTCGTTGTCTCTGGCGGCGATGTTGCCGATCTCGACGCCTTGCTCGCCCGCCTGAAGGACCTGATCGCCGCGCACGACGTACTGCGCGTGAAGGGCATGGTCGCGGTCGGCGGCAAGCCGAGCCGCCTTGTGGTGCAAGCCGTCGGCCCGCGCATCCAGCACTTCTACGACCGCGCATGGCTGCCGCAGGAAGCGCGCCGCACCCAGCTTGTCGTCATCGGCCAGAAGGGACTGAACCGCGCGGCCATCGAGGCCGGGCTGGCAGACGTTCTCGGCGCCGTGGCAGCGTGAAGCATAGGCTCCCCTCCCCACTTCGTCATTGCGAACCCGCAAAGCGGGTGAAGCAATCCAGAGCCACGCAGAGCTGCCCTGGATTGCTTCGCTTCGCTCGCAATGACGAGGGAGAGTTCTGTCGCGGTGTCGGGGGGAACGCCTGATGCACCTGCTGTCCGCCACGCCGGGGACGATCTCCAACGGCGAGGAGGCGATCGACCTCGACCAGTCTCCCGGCGACATGGTGATCCTCACCGTGGCGGACAGTGAGCTGGCCTGCTTTGCGGGGGCGGCGGCGCGGTTGCCCTCCGATGCTCCCAGCGTCCGCCTCGCCAACCTGCTGCAACTGCGTCACCCCTACTCGATCGACCTCTATGTCGAGAAAGTGATCGCGCACGCCAAATTCGTCTGCGTGATCCTGCTCGGCGGCAAGAGCTACTGGGGCTACGGCATCGACGAGATCGCCCGCGTCGCCCGCGAAAACGGCATTGCCTTCGCGGCCATTGCCGATGGGCGAGAAGCCGATCCGGCGCTCGACCGCGCGTCCACCCTGCCCGCCGAAATGCGTGAGAAATTGCGCGACTATCTGCGGCAGGGTGGTACCGCAAATGCGCTCTCTTTCCTGCGCACCGCCGCGCAGGCAATCGGCTTTGATGCGGGCGAACCCGACGATCCCGTGCCGGTGGCCGATGCAGGGCTCTATCTCGCGGGAACCGAGCGGGCGGGCCTTGCCGATGTGCAGGCCGGATGGGTGGAAGGCCGGCCGCTGGCGCTGCTGGTGTTCTACCGCGCGCTGATGATCGCAGGCACGCTCGACGCGGTGGACGTCATGATCGCGGCGCTGCGGGAACGCGGCTTCAATGTCGCCGCCGTCCACGTCCGCGCCTTGCGTGAGCCTTTCGCGGTGGATTGGCTGGGCGGCCTGCTCGGCGAAGTCGCGCCCGATGTAATCGTCAACGCCACCAGTTTCGCATCTTCCTCGGCAGGCGACGACCGCAAGCCCGGCATTCTGGAAAAGGCGAGCTGCCCGATCCTGCAAGTCGCCTTCGCGGGCGTGGAAGAAGCCGATTGGCAGGGCGCCGCGCGCGGTCTTGGCCCGCGCGATCTGGCGATGAATGTGGCGCTACCCGAAGTCGACGGCCGCGTGTTCACTCGCGCCGTCGCCTTCAAGGCGGCCGAGCGCTTCGACGAAGTGACGCAGTGCGGCATCGTCGTCCCTCGCGTCGCACCGGACCGCGTGGCCTTCGTCGCCGACCTCGCCGCCGGATGGGCCAGTCTGCGCCGTAGCGCCCCGGCCGAGCGCCGTGTGGCGCTGGTGCTCGCGAACTACCCCAACCGGGACGGGCGCATCGGCAACGGCGTCGGACTCGACACCCCCGCCAGTACCGCCGCCATTATCGCCGCGCTGGCCGGGGCGGGCTATGATACCGGCGATGCCCCGCGCGACGGCGCCGCGTTGATGCGCGTCATGACCGGCGGCGTGACCAACGCGCTTTCTTCGCTGGACCGGCCGGGCGAAGTCTCCCTGCCGCTCGCAAGTTACGAAACCGCCTTCGCCGCAGTCCCCGAAAGCGCGCGCAAGGCGATGCTGGAACGCTGGGGCGAACCCTCCGCCGATCCCTTCGTGCGCGCCGGCGCGTTCCGGCTGCCCATTCATCGCTTCGGCAAGCTCGCCATCGCGGTGCAGCCCGCGCGCGGCTACAATATCGATCCCAAGGCCAGCTACCACGATCCGGCCCTGCCTCCGCCGCACGCCTACCTCGCGTTCCACATCTGGCTGGCCCAGGACTTCGGCGCGCAGGCCCTCGTCCATGTCGGCAAGCACGGCAATCTGGAATGGCTGCCCGGCAAGGCAATCTCGCTTTCGCGCGATTGCTTCCCGGAGATCTGCGCCGGGCCGCTGCCGCAGCTCTATCCCTTCATCGTCAACGACCCCGGCGAAGGCACGCAGGCCAAGCGCCGCATCAGCGCGGTGGTCATCGACCACCTCACCCCGCCGCTCACCCGCGCCGAGACTTACGGCCCGCTCAAGCAGCTGGAAGCACTGGTGGACGAGTACTACCTCGCCGCCGGCATGGACCCGCGCCGCCTCGACCGGCTGCGGCGCGACATTCTCGACCTTGCGCGTAGCCATGGCCTCGACCGCGATGCCGGCGCCAGCGGCGATGATGACGATGCGCTTTCCGCTATCGACAACTACTTGTGCGAGCTGAAGGAATTGCAGATCCGCGACGGGCTGCATGTCTTCACGCAATCGCCCGAGGGCCGGCTAAGGCGCGATCTGTTGGTGGCTCTGGCCCGCACTCCGCGCGGATACGATCATGCGGGGCAGGCCTCGCTGCTGCGCGCCATGGCCATCGACTTGGCGCTCGACTTCGATCCGCTCGACTGCCGCATGGGCGATCGCTGGGACGGCGCGCGGCCGCAGGCGCTGGCAGCGGTTTCGGACGAGCCGTGGCGCACGCATGGCGATACCGTCGAGAGACTCGAACTCCTGGCGGCCGAACTGGTCGACACGCCGAGTGACAACCTCGGCAGCGAGACCACCGCCGTCCTCCACGCCATCCAGACCGACCTCGCCCCCCGCATTGACCTCTGCGGCCCGCGTGAGGCCGAAGCGCTGCTGGCGGGCCTCGACGGTCGCTTCGTCCTGCCCGGCCCCTCTGGGGCGCCCACGCGCGGACGGCCCGACGTGCTGCCGACCGGCCGCAACTTCTATTCGGTCGACACCCGCGCCGTGCCCACGGCGGTGGCTTGGGAACTCGGGCGCAAGTCCGCCGATCTGCTGGTCGAGGACTACCTCCAGCGCGAGGGCGAATATCCGCAGGCCATCGCTCTATCCGCATGGGGCACCGCCAACATGCGCACCGGCGGGGACGACATCGCGCAGGCCCTGGCGCTGATGGGCGCGCGGCCGCGCTGGGACTGGACTTCGGGCCGCGTGGTCGGCTTCGAGATCATGACCGTGGCCGAACTCGGCCGCCCCCGCGTGGACGTGACCTTGCGCGTCTCCGGATTCTTCCGCGATGCCTTCCCCGAACAGATCGACCTGATCGACAGCGCTGCGCGCGCGGTGATGGCGCTTGACGAGCCACTGGGCGACAATCCCGCCGCAGAGCGCCACCGCGCCGAAGCCGCCGCACTCGTTGAGGGTGGCGAGGCCGAAACGCAGGCCACCCGCCGCGCCGGAGCGCGTGTGTTCGGATCGAAGCCGGGCGCTTATGGGGCCGGGCTTCAGGCCATGATCGATGAGAAGATCTGGCACGAGCGCGGCGATCTGGCGGACGTCTACCTTGACTGGGGCAGCTACACCTATGGCAGCGGCGTCGAAGGCGATGCCGAGCGCGGGCTTTTCGCAGCCCGCCTCGCCTCGGTCGATGCCGTGGTCCAGAACCAGGACAACCGCGAGCACGACCTGCTCGACAGCGACGACTATTATCAGTTTGAGGGCGGGATCGCCGCTGCCGTCGAGCACCTGAAGGGCCGCGCGCCGCTCAGCTATCACAACGACCACAGCCGCCCCGAGCGCCCGGTGATCCGCACGCTGGAGGACGAGATCGGCCGCATCGTGCGCGGGCGCGTCACCAATCCCAAGTGGATCGCGGGCGTGATGCGCCACGGCTACAAGGGCGCGTTCGAGATCGCCGCCTCGGTCGATTACCTCTTCGCCTTTGCCGCCACGACCCACGCGGTGAAGGACCACCACTTCGACGCCGTCCACGCCGCTTTCATAGAAGACGAGGCGGTGCGCACCTTCATGGCCGAGGCGAACCCGGCGGCCTTGCGGGAAACTGCCGCGCGCCTAGCCGAAGCGCTGGAGCGCGGCCTCTGGAAACCGCGATCGAACAGTGCGGGCCTGGCGCTCGCGGCCCTCTCAGGAGCATGACCATGGTGCAGCGTACCGACGAACAGCACGCCGAGAAGATGAAAAAGAAGCAGGCCGCGCATGACAAGATCATGGCCGGCAAGACGGTCGAAAAGGGCCTTCTGGTCGTCCACACCGGCAAGGGCAAAGGCAAGACCACCGCCGCGCTCGGCATGGTGGTGCGCATGATCGGCCACGGCAAGAAAGTGGGCGTCGTCCAGTTCGTGAAGGGCGCGATGACCACGGGCGAGAAGGTCGTCTTCGATGCCTTCCCGGATCAGGTGGAATTCAAGCCGATGGGCGAAGGCTTCACCTGGAACACGCAGGACCGCGCCCGCGACATCGAGCTTTCGCGTGAGGCGTGGGAGGAAGTGAAGCGCATGATCGCCGACCCTGCTTACGACATGGTTCTGGCGGACGAACTCAACATCGTGCTGCGCTACGACTACCTGCCGCTGGACGAAGTGCTGGAAGTGCTGACTGCGCGCGGCGAGATGAAGCATGTGATCGTCACCGGCCGCAATGCGCCCGAGGGGCTGCTGGAGGCGGCGGACCTCGTGACCGAGATGACGCTCGTGAAGCATCCGTTCCGCTCCGGCGTGAAGGCGCAGGCAGGCATCGAGTTCTAGAAATGCCGCCCCGGTTCGGCCCCGATTTTCAGGATGAACTCTCCGCGCTGCTGGCCTGGCGGCGCGATGTGCGCCATTTCCGGCAGGATCCGCTGGACGAGAACATGGTGGCCGAACTGCTGGCAACCGCGCAACTTGCGCCTTCGGTGGGCAATTCGCAGCCCTGGCGTTTCGTCCGCGTCCGGTCGCCGGAATTGCGCGAGGCACTGGCCGCCCATGCGGATCGGGAAGTCACCCGCGCCGGCGCGGCGATGGGCGAAGAGCAACGCGCGGCCTATTCCGCGCTGAAGCTCCACGGGATCCGTGAAGCACCCGAGGTCGTGGCCGTGTTCTGCGACGAGGCGACGACCGCCGGAAGCGGCCTTGGCGCAGCGACGATGCCGGAAACACGCGGATTTTCAGTCGTGCTGGCGATCCATACGCTCTGGCTTGCGGCCCGCGCGCAGGGCCTGGGACTGGGCTGGGTATCGGTGGTGGAAGCCGATTTCGTCACGGCCCTGCTGGACGTCCAGGAACATTGGCGCCTGATCGCGCTGCTCTGTCTTGGCCATCCACGGGAGCCGGACCTGGTGCCCGAACTCGAACGGCGCAGCTGGCAATCACGGCTCGGCTGGCGCGAAAATGTCAGCGAGCGCTGATCTGTTCCGCCAGCGCCTTGGCAGCCTTGACGTAGGCAGGACCGCCGCAAACCGTCCAGGATTGGGGGATGGCGATACGCGGAATGTCCTGCAGGATCGGATGATTGATCATCTCGGTCCCTTGGTCGCTCACTCGCCGGGTGGCACTGTCGATCACGATGAAGTCCGGATGGGCTTCGGCCATTTCCTCCAGGCTTATCTGCGAGAGCGCCGGTTTGCCGAGCTTCCCGGCCAGATTGACGAGGCCGACGCGGTGCATCAGGTCATCCACGAGCGTGCCGGTGCCGGTCATGTAGCCTCGGCGCTGGTAATAGGCCGCAACCTTTCCATGCCCCCGAGTGCCCAGGCCGGCCAGCCCGGCATTCATCCGCGCGATCATGGCCTCGCCGCGCTCGGGATGGCCGACCGCGCGGGCGACCTCGCGGATCGATGCCAGAATCCCGGCATAGTCATGCGCGGACTTGAGATCGACCGAGGCATAGTGCTGGCTGGCCAGCACGGCGATGGCCGAATTGCGCCTTGCGGGCATGCCGATGACGAGATCCGGGTCGGCCGCCATGACTTCTTCGGCGGAGCCGCCGAATACGGGCAGGCTCCGCGCCCTGTCTGCCACGTCGGACATGTCGGGATCGGAGGCATAGCGGGTCAGTCCGGCGATCTGGCCGCGATCCGCCAGCGCCACTATCAACTGATCCGCGCAAAGGTTGAGCGAGACGATGCGCTGCGGCCTGGGCTTCGCTGCCGCGATGGAACGGGGCGCGGCAGGCGGAACAGCGCCTTGCACGCCTGCGCCGGCCATGCCCGCCAGCAGCAGGCAGGGGACAAGCCGAAGATAGCGATGGATTTTTCCGATGCCCATGTCATGGACTCCTTACCAACACGGACCCGGGACACAAGCGTGACGGGTAGCCGATCGCATGCGAGGTTATCGTGCAGAGCCCCAGTTCGTCGCCCCTCGCTTCACCGCCCCTCATTTCACCCCCCGCGCGCCATCCCGCGCTGATCCCCCTTCTGGCCGCGGCGCTGGTTCTCGTTGCCGTCGCATCGCTTTGTATCGGTCCGGTGGCCCTGGGGTGGAGCCGGACGATCGCGGCCTTCGGCGATCACGGAGACCGCGTCGCCCAGGCAATCCTGTTCGAACTGCGGCTGCCGCGCATGCTGGTCGGCGTTCTGGTGGGCGCCATGCTCGGGCTCGCGGGCGCAGTCCTGCAAGGCTATTTGCGCAATCCGCTGGCCGAACCTTCCGTGCTGGGCGCCTCGAACGCATCTGCACTCGGCGCGGTGATCGCGCTCTACTTCGGCATTTCCGAATGGAGCCCGGTAATGCTTCCCCTACTTGCCATCGTGGCGGGCCTGGTGTCCATCACCCTGCTTTTCGCGCTGGCGGGGCGTTCCGAAAGCCCGCTGAGCCTCATTCTTGCAGGGATTGCCGTCTCGACGCTGGCGGGCGCCGGGATCAGCCTGGCGCTGAACCTTTCGCCCAACCCCTTCGCGGCGATGGAGATCATGTCCTGGCTGCTCGGTTCGATCGAGAATCGGTCCATGCAGCACGTCTGGATCGCGCTGCCGTGTGTAGCGGTGGGTGCCGTTCTGCTGCTGGCCCATCCGCGCGCGCTGGATGCCCTCTCGTTGGGCGAGGACGGCGCGCGTTCGCTCGGCGTCGATCTTCGCCGCACGCGCCGCCGGTTGATGCTGGGCGTGGCGATCGGCGTGGGCGGAGCCGTGGCCGTTTCGGGCTCGATCGGCTTCATCGGCCTGATCGTGCCGCACCTCATCCGCCCGATGACGGACCGCAGTCCTTCGGCGCTGCTCCTGCCATCCATGCTGGGCGGCGCGGTGCTGCTTTCCGCCGCCGACATCCTGGTTCGCCTCATTCCCACCGGCGCCGAACTCAAGCTGGGCGTGGTGACGGCATTCCTCGGCGTTCCTGTGTTCCTCTTCCATCTGCTTCGGGAGCGCCGCCTGTGGTGACCATCGCCATCGAGAACCTCGCCGTCCGCCTCGGCCGCCGCGAGGTCCTGCGGGGCCTATCCGCCACACTGCGGCCCGGCGCGCTGGTGGGCGTTATCGGACCCAACGGGGCAGGCAAATCGACACTGGTGCGGGCCATGCTCGGGCTCGTAGCCGCAGAGCGCGGCGGCGTGTCGCTGGATGGCGCGCCGTTGTCCCGTCTTCAGCCGCGCGATCTGGCGCGGCAGGTCGCCTATCTGCCGCAAGGCCAGACACTGCACTGGCCGCTCACCGTCGAGCGCCTGGTTGCGCTGGGGCGGTTGCCGCACCTCGGGCCGATGTCGCGAATATCCGCGGCGGACAGCGCAGCGGTCCAGGAAGCCATGGCGCGAGCCGATGTCACCGCGCTTGCCGCACGCGTCGCCACGGAACTCTCGGGCGGCGAGCGCGCGCGCGCCATGCTGGCCCGGGCGCTGGCTGTCGGCGCCCCGGCGCTGGTGGTCGACGAGCCGCTGGCCTCACTCGATCCCGGACATCAGATCGACGTCATGGACCTGCTGGCCCGCGAAGCCCATGACGGCAAACTGGTAGTCGCCGTGCTGCACGACCTGACGATGGCCGCGCGCTATTGCGATCGCCTGCTGCTGGTCGATAACGGTGCGCTGGTCGCCGATGGATCGCCGCGCGAGGTCCTGACGGCCGAGCGGCTGCGCAAGGTCTACGGGGTGACCAGCCATGTCGACATGACCGGGCCACTGCCGTTCGTCGTGCCCCTGGAGCGCGCGCCGCATTAAGGCGCGAGGACGGAAAGGCGCGCTTTGCGCCTTCCCGTCCTCCGGATCAGGTGACCTGGAAACCGGCCCAGAACGGGTCGGCCTGGTCGATCCAGATCGTGTTGAAGCCGGTGGCAATGGCCGAACCCTCGATAGAGGGAATGATGGCCGGCTTGTCGCCCAGCATGACTTCCTGCTCCACCCGGCCGATGAAGCGGCTGCAGATGTAGCTCTCGTGCACGAAACGCTCGCCCACCTTCAGGCGGCCGGTGGCGTGCAGGTGCGCGATGCGTGCCGAGGTGCCGGTGCCGCAGGGGCTGCGGTCGATCGCCTTGTCGCCGTAGAACACGGCGTTGCGACCATCGGCGCCGTCATGTTTGGGCTTGTCGGCCCAAAGGACGTGGCTGACGCCGCGGATCGTGGAATCGAGCGGGTGGACCGGCTCGTACTTCGCGCGAACTGCTTCGCGAATGCGTCCCGAAAGCTCGACGATGCGCGAGGCGCACAGGTCGTCGAGGCCGGTGTAGTTGCTCTGCGGTTCGACGATCGCGTAGTAATTGCCGCCGTAGGACACGTCGATGGTGAGAGGGCCAATGCCCTCGACATCCACCGCAATGCCGCGCTCGGCAACATAGGCGGGCACATTGGTGATGCGCACCGAAGTGACCTTGGGGCCATCGGTTTCGTAGGCGATCTCGATCACGCCCGCGGGAACTTCCACGCGCAGCTTGCCGGGCGTCGCGGGTTGGATCAGCCCGTGTTCGAGGCCGAAGGTCACCATGCCGATGGTGCCGTGGCCGCACATGGGCAGGCAACCGCTGGTCTCGATGAACAGGATGCCGATGTCGTTGGCGGCATCGGTCGGCGGATAGAGGAAACCGCCCGACATCATGTCGTGCCCGCGCGGTTCGAAGCACAGGCCGGTGCGGATCCAGTCGAAGCGGGACAGGAAGTCCTGCCGCCGTTCGGACATGGAGGCGCCCTTCAACAGCGGAGCCCCGCCCGCCACAAGGCGAACGGGGTTACCGGCTGTGTGGCCGTCGATGCAGAAAAACGTGTGCCGCATCGACGCTCCCTTAGGCTGCTGCCGCGACCGAAAGGTCGGGGCGGGTTGCGGCGGCCTGTTCGACCATCGCGATCACTTCGGCGCGGCGTTCGCCCTGAAGGACGTAGCGCGGAGGCAGGACGCGCTCCGAACCGCGGCCCATGACCTGTTCGGCCAGCTTGATCGACTGGACGAGGTCGTGGTCGGCATCGAGGTGGAGGAGCGGCATGAACCAGCGGTAGATTTCCATGGCCTTGGCGTGATCGCCGCGCTCGAATGCCTTGACCAGCTCGACCGATTCCTTCGGGAAAGCGTTGGTGAGGCCGGAAACCCAGCCCTGGGCGCCGAGGTAGAGACCTTCCAGAGCGACATCGTCGAGACCTGCGAACAGGGTGTAGCGATCGCCGAAGGTGTTGCGGAAGTCGGTGAAGCGACGGGTGTCGGGAGCCGATTCCTTGACGGCGACGATGTTCTTCACATCGACCAGGGCGGTGAGGACGTCCTTGTCGATCACCGTGCGGTAGGCCGGCGGGTTGTTGTAAAGCATGATCGGCAGGGCGGTCTGGTCGGCCACGCCCTTGAAGTGGGCGACGAGTTCGTGGGGCTTCGTCACGTAGACCATCGGCGGCAGCAGCATGAGGCCATCGGCGCCGGCCTTTTCAGCGGCCTGGGCATAGCGAACGGCGCGGCGGGTATCGAATTCCGAAACGCCGGTGACGACCGGAACGCGGCCGTTCACGGCTTCCACGATGGCCGAAAGAACCTGGACCTTTTCGTCGTATTCCAGCGAGTTGTTTTCACCAACCGTGCCGAGCGCGATCACGCCGGTCACGCCGTCGTTGATGAGATCGTCGACGACGCGCTGCGTATCGGCGAGGTCGATCGACAGGTCCTCACGGAGCTGCGTGGTGACCGCCGGGAACACACCCTTCCAACCAATTGCCATGTAAATCTTCCTACTCTCTCTGAATTGAGATATCGTATACGATATTACGAAGTATGCGACAATTGCAAAATTCGCACACGATGGGAAAATTTGCTCATCTGCCGATTTCCCGGATTTGCGAACGGTCAGGCGCGGCGGCGACCCGCTCTACTCTGACAGATAAAATGCCTGGGGCGGGAGACTTTCGGTCCCCCGCCCCAGTTTCATGTCCGTCCTCAGGCTGCCCTATCCGAACGTGAACGCGAAGGCCTGCACACCGGGATCCGCGAATTCGATCTCGAACGTCCGGTCTCGCACCGGGCCCTTCTGGCGAACCAATTGATAGAGCCGTTCGCTCTGGACCACGCCTTGGCCTTCGGCATCGATATCGACGCCATGGTCCTTCCCGGGCGCCTGCCCATCGACCGTCACCCGGAAGCGGACCGGACGGACGCCTTTTGCCGGGCCGAGCACGAGGTGCAAGTCGCGCGCATGAAAGCGGAAGGCGATCCGCCCTCCGGCCCGGTCCAGCGTGGCTTTCTCAGCGCTTACCGTCCACGGGCCTGCGAGACCCCAATCGTTCAGCGTTCCCAACCTGGGCAACACATAGTCCTGGGACCGGTTCGGAACATAGCCGCCGGCAGAGACGAAGCGCTCGCCTCGGGAATGGCCGATGTAGGTTTCGGGAGAGCGGTTCGCGTTGCGGTCTGCCGGTGCGGCGATGCCGGTACCTTCCACAAGCACCATGTCGCTGTCGCTCTTGCCGGTGCCGTTCTCGGCGAGCAGTTGCCGGATCACGCGTTCCGATTGGGCATAATCGCCTTCGCCGAAATGGTGGTAGCGAATGCGACCCCGGCCATCGATGAAGTAATGGGCCGGCCAATAGAGGTTCTGGAACGCGCGCCAGATGGCGCGGTCGTTGTCGAGCGCCACCGGATAAGTCACCCCAAGGTCCCGGACCGCCTTGCGCACGTTCGCGGGGTCTTTCTCGAAAGCGAATTCCGGTGCGTGAACGCCGATGACGACCAGACCCTGATCCTTGTACTTCTCCGCCCAGGCCCGGACATAAGGCAGTGAGCGAAGGCAGTTGATGCAACTGTAGGTCCAGAAATCGACCAGCACGACTTTTCCGCGCAGCTGTTCGGGGGTGAGCGGCGGGGAGTTCAGCCACTCCGTGGCGCCGGACAGCGAGGGGAACTGGCCCTCCACGGCGAGTTTCCCGTCGCTGCGCGGCCTGGCCGACTGGCCGGTACCCGCGCGGAAACGGTCGAGCAGCCCTTGTTCGACCGTCGATGTGCTCGAGAGCGAAAGGCGCGTCAGCAAGCCGGTATCGAGGCCAAGCGCGATCGCCGCCACGGCCACGAGCACCGCCAGCCCGAGCAGGCGCCGGATCCACTCGCCCGCGCCGATCGAGCGCTTCATGGCGGAGAAGACTTTGCCTCCGACCAGAAGCGCCAGCGCCAGCGAACTGGCCGCACCCAGGGCATAGGCCAGCAGCAGCAGGGTACTTTGCCCGCTGGCCCCCTGCAGCGCGGCGCCTGTAAGGATCAGGCCGAGGATCGGTCCGGCGCAGGGCGCCCAGAGCAGGCCGGTTGCCACTCCCAGCAGCAGCGAGGCCGCGAATGGAGAGGCACCGCCCTGCCCCGCTCCCGCGACCGGCCCCGCGGCCGATTGCGAGAGCCGCGCCCCCAGAGCGACCAGCGGTCGCGTCGCGCGTTCGGCAATGGCAGGGAACAGCAGCAGCAGACCGAAGATCGCCAGGATCACCAGCGCCGCGGCGCGACCGTAGCTGTTGGCTTGGACGACCCAGCCTCCGCCGACCGACGCCAGCGTCGCCACGCCGGCGAAAGTGACGGCCAGCCCCAGCAGCAGCGGCAACCCGCTGCGCAGGAATGGCTGGTCGGCGCGGGCGAAGACGAAGGGCAGGACCGGCAGGATACAGGGGCTGATGATCGTTAGCGCGCCGGCCAGGTAGGAGAGGAGAAACAGGATCATGGTCAATCTCCGCCATGGCCGAAAGAAGGGGATCAGATCGCCCCTCAGCATGAACGCAAGCTGTCCAAACGGCAAAGCACGAATATTCCGTTTGGGGTGCATCCGTCCGGCTTCCTGGCGCGTACTATGAGGGCCAAGGCTGTGGAAAGCTCGACATGCAACCGATAATCGGCAAGCGCCTTTTGATGATCGCCGGCCTCGCGACCGTGCTAGGAGCATCGCTCCATGGGCAGTGGGAACAGGCCGTGGCCGTGCCTGCGCAGGCAAGGCCCGCCGTGCCCGCCCCGCTCGTAGACACGCCCAACCCCGCGCGCAGCGAAACCGCCGTACTGGCCGGAGGCTGCTTCTGGGGCGTGCAGGGCGTGTTCCAGCATGTGAAGGGCGTGAGCAGCGCCGTGGCAGGCTACTCCGGCGGAGCCTCCGGGACCGCGCGCTATGACAGCGTGTCGGGCGGCAATACCGGCCATGCCGAAGCCGTGAAGATCACTTTCGATCCCCGGCAGGTCAGCTACGGCACTTTGCTCAGGATCTACTTCACGGTCGTGGCCGACCCCACGACGCGCGACTATCAGGGCCCGGACCACGGGACCCAGTATCGCACCGCCCTCTTCCCCCAGAGCCCGCGCCAGCGCGACATCGCCCAGCGCTACGTTGCGCAGCTTGGGCAGGCCGGTGTCTGGAAACGCCCGATCGTCACCCGGATCGAACCGTTCAAGGGCTTTTACCCGGCCGAGAGCTACCATCAGGACTTTCTGACCCGCCACCCTGAATCGAGCTATATCCGCATCAACGACCAGCCCAAGGTCGACGCCCTGAGACAGGCGTTCCCACGTTCCTATCGGAACAATGCCGTGCTGGTCCGGCCATGACGAACCTTGGCATCAGGCAGGCTCGCCGCGCATTCCTGGCGAAGTGCGGCATGGCAGCGGTCGCCGCCGTGATCTGCGACTTTTCCGTTTTAACGCCCCGCGCCGATGCGGCGAACTGGAACCTTCCGGACGCGGAATGGCGGCGTCGGCTTTCGCCGCAGGCCTATGCCGTCCTTCGCCAGGCCTCCACCGAACGCGCCTATTCCAGTCCGCTCTTGAAGGAGCACCGGAAGGGGCAGTTCGCTTGCGGAGGCTGCGCATTGCCGCTCTACGCGTCCAATACCAAGTTCGAGAGCGGCACGGGCTGGCCAAGTTTCTGGGATCACCTGCCCGGCGCGGTCAATCTGCGCCGGGACGGCAGCCTCGGCATGGTTCGCACCGAAGTCCGCTGCGCTCGGTGCCTGGGCCATCTGGGTCACTTGTTCGACGACGGCCCGCGTCCCACCGGCAAGCGCTATTGCATGAACGGCGCAGCCCTGACGTTCAAGCCGGCCTAGCGGCAAGACCGGCCTTGCGAAAACCGGTCTGGCGTTCAGATCCCCGCCGCGGAATTGTTGCCCCCGCCGCCGGTCCGGAACACGCGCGAGCGCGACACGAAGCGCCATAGCGCGCGCGGATGGCGCAAGGCCAGCGACAGGAACTCCCCCCACTGCCCCGTTCGGCGTAGCTCCCCAAGGCGGTGGGCATCGGCATAGAGCACTTGCCATTGCCGCCCTTGCCGCAGGGCCGCCATCGTTGAAGGCGGCGTGCTGGCGGCGTAGTCCGAGATCAGCCCGTCCATGATGTCGACGCGGGTCTGCGGCGTGAAACGGGTTCGGGTTCCCTGCGAGCGGGCACCGCTTACTTGCCCGAGCTGGGTGGTATAGACATAGTACGCCCGGCGATCGAGGATCCCGCGCGCGCCGGAAAGCAGGCACCGGGCGTAAAGATCGAAGTCCTCGGCAAAGCGCAGGCTTTCCGAATAGCGCAGGGCCTTGTCCATGATGAAGCTGCGCCGCATCATCGGCTTGAGGAACCCGAATTTAAGCGGAGAACCGGGCCGTTCGGCATCGATCAGTTCGGCAATCGTCACCGTCGAAATGCCCTCCTCCTTGAACGAGCATCCCGTTTCCCGGCGTTCCTGATCGTCGTAATAGATCAGCCCGTCGAAGACGAGGTCGGCGGCGCGCTCGTCTCCCAGGGCGGTCAGGCTGGCGAGGCGGGCGGGCTTGAAGGCATCGTCGGCATCCAGGATCGCCAGCCAGTCGCCCAGGCTTTCCCGGATCCCGATATTGCGCGCGACGCTGGGCCCGCCGTTCTTCACCGTCTGCAGGCAGCGCACGCGCGGATCGCGGCGCGACCATTCCTGCAGCCGGGCGCGGGTGTCGTCGGTCGAGCAATCGTCGATGGCCAGGAGTTCCCAGTCCTGCAGCGTCTGGTCCAGCAGGCTGCCGATCGCGCGGTCGAGAAAGGTGGCCGCATTGTAGCAGGGCATGATGACGGAAACCTGGGGCATGAAACCTCCACTTGGGCAGGTGCGAAAGGGACGCGGGCTCGGCCGGGCCTAGCGGCGCAGGCTTCGCTTGATCTTCGCGATCGTCCGGTCTCCGAGAATGCCGAAAGCCACCGCCCGCACCAGTCGTTTCGCGGCACCGCCGCTGCTTTCGCCGCGCCGGACATAGCTGCGCCGCGCCGCCGTGGCGTTGCCGGGCCAGACCATGCGCTGGCCTTCGATGCTCAGTACCGGGCGCTCACTGAGCTGGGCAATCTCCTGCGCCTGCTTGTCCTCGCTCTCCACGAACAGCCCGGCGCCGGTCTTGATGTAGACCGAGGCCTTGAAACTGGCATGGGCACGCTGGCGGCGCCGTTCCTCCGCGGATGGCAGATCGAGCATCCAGAGGTTTTCGTACTTCACCCCGTTGGCCGCGAGCCATTGCTCGGTCTCGGGACGGTATTTCTCCAGCCTGCTGGTCACGAGATGCTTGATCGGCACATTCGCCCGCAGGAGCGGCTTGGCCGTCAGCAGGAAATCGCGGTATTTCTCGCCATCGTCGTTCTGGGAGCTGTGCGGATCGTGGCAGAGGATGCCGTCGATGTCGAAACAGGCATCGGCCAGTCGCTTGTGCCGCATCAGGTTCCACTCGAAGATGCGCGGCGAGGGTACGGCCTCGAAGATCAGATCGGCATCCTCATGGGCGGCGCGGGTGCCGTATACGGCAAGGTAGGTTGCCGGAACTTGCGGGGCCGCGGCCTGCACCCGCTCGCGCACCGCGCGCATCGATTCGCCCGAGGCGATGCTGTCGTCCACGATCAGCACCCGCCGCGGCCGGACTTTCTCGTCGATCGTTTCGCGCGCTGTTCGCCCGACGGTGGGCGTGCGCCCCTCAAGATAGCTTTCCAGGTCGAGCAGTGGCTTGTGCAGCTGAACCGCCAGAAGATTGGCCGGCAGCAATCCGCTGCGAGGGACGCCCACGATCAGGTCGACGTCTTCCGGAATGGCGTGGGCGTTGAAGAACACGGTCTCCGCCAGGTCTGCGAACGAGCGATATTCCATGTCGTCTTCCTCGAATTGGCGGTCAGGTCGGCGCATCGGGTTGGAGGTAGAAGGCCTGCACTTGCGCGCGCACCTCGTCGCTGAGCAGACTCTCCGCGGTGGACCGCGCGGCCTGACCGAGCGACTGCCGCAGCGCAGGGTCACCCTTCAGCCGCATGAGCAGTTCGAAGGCCTCTTCCGTCGTGTCGAACAGCAGGCCGTTGCGGCCGTGCTCGATCACGGAGGATGCGCCCGAAGTGCGATCGGTCACCACCGGCAGGCCGCTGGCCATGGCCTCGATGATCACACGTCCCCAGGGTTCGGGCCACTCCGGAGCGGTCCGGTAGAAGAAACAGTCGAGGCCCTGCAGGAATACCGGCGCCTTCACGCTGCCGATCGCGCGCATGTGAACCTGTTCGGGGGCGAGGCCAGCGGCCCGCATTTCGCCGGTCGCGCCCAGAACGTCGATCTCGCAGCCCTGCTCCGCGAGGCGGGCGTAGAGGGCCATGTCTTCCGGGTGGTGCTTTTCGGGCGCATCGCGGCTCAAGCGGCCGATGCGGAAGCCGTCCCGCCCTGTCCTGTCGGTAGGGGCGAAGGCATCGAGGTCCACCAGCGAAGGCTCCACGATGCCGCGATAGGGGACTTGCGCTGCCAGTTCCCTGGAGCAGAACACGATCTCGGGCTCGATCCCGCAGGTCTTGCGAATGAGATCGACCCTGGCTGCAAGGCGTTCGGCATCGGGCGTGTTGTAGGTGAGGATCACCCGCCTGGGCCGGGCGAGCCGGATCCAGTGGCTGATGTTGAAATAGACCCCCACGAAAACCAGCGTGCCCCCGCGCGGAAAGGACAGGCGGCGCGTATCGATTTTCCCCAGGCTGATGCCCGAGAACGCCTCGGACGGGGCTTCCCGGAAATGCCAGATCTTGACTTCGGCCGAAGGCTGGAGCTGCCGGTACAGGCTGACCGTCCGCCATTCGCTGCCCCCCGAAGGATTGAGCATGGGGTTCACCAGATGGACTTGCGGCTTCCGGCTCATCGCAGCGCGATCCGCATGGGAACAGGCATGGTCATCTCCTCATCCCGCCTAGGCCCTGGCCGACAGTTTCTTGAGGCGCACCCCGAGCTGCGCCAGCGGATGGCCGAGCGGCGAGGACAGGCCCAGCAGGACCGCGAACTGGAACGGATTGTACCAGGGCTTGAAGTGCTTCCAGCTGGCCCGCCGCACCCGCTGGCTCTTGGCGGTGCGCAGCGCGTATTGGAAGGTTTCGCGATTGGCCAGGCGAACCAGCAGGTTCCGCGTCGCCGGCGGCTCGCTCTGCTCCATGGTCATGATCGTCTCGATCATGCAGTGGCAGACGTTGTCGTGAGACAGGGCCGTCACCATGTTCTGGGAGTCCTTGAAGTAGATCGCCGTCGGCACCGGATTCACGCGGGTGCCGCCCTGCCGCGCGAGCCGCAGCCACAGGTCCTTGTCGCCCCCGCGCCGGCAGCGCTTGTCGGGGAAAAGCCCCGCCTCGATCAGCGCCGTCCGCCTGGCCGCAATGGCCGAGGTCCAGACCGGGCATTCCCCGCAATCCAGCCAGGCCCTTACGAAATCCGCAAAGGAGAGCACTCTCTCCCGCCCGCCCGAGCGCCGGTAGACGTCTGCGATCGTTCTGCCGCCGGGATGGATCTCGTCATAGCCGGTGCCGAACAGGACGGTGTCCTGCGGGGAACTGCGGATCATGCGGTCCAGCGTTTCCAGGTGGGCGTCATCCCACTCGTCGTCGGCATCGAGAAAGGCGATGAAGTCGGATTGTGCCGTACGGATACCGAGATTGCGCGCCGCATAGCCTCCCGGTCCCGGCCGATCCCGGCTCAGGACCTGCACGCCGTCATAGCTGCGCGCGATCTGCGGACCATCGTCCTTCGATACGTCGTCCACCACGATGATCTCGGCCGGCTTCACCGTCTGACGCAGGACGGAATCGAGAGCGCGCGCAATATGCGGGCCCTTGTTATGCAATGGAATGACGACACAAATAGACGTCACGCGACCATCCCGTCCTTGTTGTGGAGCCTCTGTTAGGCTTGGCGTAGAAAGGCGATCAATGACCATAAATGGCTAGCGCGGCTCCCATCGGGGCAGCCCTACCCGGCCGGCGCCGGATAGGCGGCTGCATCTTTGCTCGCCGCTACCGGCATGCGCAGGGGATTGCCGAAATCCCGCACGAGAGAGGCGATCTGAAGGTCGTTTTCCCGCTGGTTGTGATCGTAGAGCCGCTCCTTCTGCGAAGACCACCAGGCCGTCTGGTCGAAGCGCCCGCCCACTTTCCTGTAGGCCGTCCCAGCACGCCTGGCGCACCAGTAGAACCACAAATCGTCCGCAGAAGGGGCATAGCGCTCGAACAGGTCCTGCCGGATGGCATCGGGATGAAGTGCGTGCGGCGGGTAGAGAATGCCGCCGATGCCGGTGGGCATCAGGTCGACGCTGGGGCGCCGTGCGCGGGCGTCCTGAACGTCCCATTCCCAATCGTGATAAGGCACCAGACCGCCGCCTTCCTGGGCAGCGAGGCGGTGCGCGCGGTGGCAGGTAATCACCGGATCGCCGCCGCGCTGCCCCTCGACCAGATCGGTGAGCCAGTCCGGCCGGTAGAATACGTCGTCGTCGGCCGTCGCTACATAGGCCGCTGGGAAGGCGGGCAGCGCGAAGATCAGTTTCTTGTAGCTGCGGGCATCGCTGACGATCCGCATCTCGATACCCTGGCGCAGCAATTCCCGCGTCTTGCCGGGAAGCGCTGCGTCATCGCCCTCGGCGATCCACAGGACGATCCGGTCGGGCGCCGTGTCCTGCCGCAGGAGGCTTCGCAAGGTAAGATGCAGGGTGGCGTAGCGCGCCGGATAGGAGGTGAGCGAGACGATCAATTCGCCCGGCAGGCCATGAGGCTTCGGCGCCCCGGCAGGAAACGCCCTGGCAATCTGCCGATACTGCGCCTCGCTCCAGAGCCGGGTCGCCACCGGCCGTGGCAGCAGCCTGTTCACGATGCGCTTTGCTAGGCCGCTCAAGGGTCTTTTCCCGGATAATTGGCAATCCGTGGACGAACTTAGGCGAAGTCACCGAGACCCGCCATTATACTATAGAGATCGTCCAGCACCCGCCTCCGAAGGCGCGCTCGCCCTTTGCGCCCGGCAAGCGGCAACAAGGGTTAGTGTGGATTCTGAAAGGATTAGAGCGGGGCGCGTCGGCGTAAATCCTTCATCCCGCAACGCTTCAGCCGTTCCCGTTCCGCCTGCGGGTTTCCCAGCCCTTGCGCGCGGCAGCGGAGCGCTGCTCCGGTGAACCGGACTTGTGCGCCTTGCCCCCGCGCGATGACGAGGCATGGGTGTCGGGCTTGCCGCGACCGGAGCCCGACTTGTTGCCGCCGCCAGATTCCTTGTTCACGGTAGCCCAGGCGCGCCGTTCTGCTTCCTTGTGGCTGACCCCGCGATCTTCGTAGCCTTCCTCGATGTGTTCGGCCTTGCGCTTCTGCTTGTCGGTGTAGCTGCTCTTGTCACCTTGCGGCATGACATTTCTCCGGATGCTGGGGCGCCGTGCTGCGCGAGTCTCTGAGAACAACGGCGCCGCCCCTTATGCGTATCCCGAATTTCGCCGGCGACGCCCAGTTCCCGGAGCAGCGTCAGATGCGCGACGGGCGCACTCCCCTTTCGGAGAGCGCGCCCGCTTCGGTTCTACAGGCGTCAGGCGGCTTGTATTCCCGGAGTGCCGGCCATCAATGGCGCTTCGGCAGCATCCTCCACCCGGGCCGGCTCATCGCGCGAGTAGTTCCCGACGAGCATTCCGGCGGCAAGCACACGGCCGCTGATCGCACTGACCACTTCCGACCTTCCGGGATTGTCATCCACGTCGATCACCTCGGAAAGCGCGAAGAGCTGGAAGACATAATCATGCAGCCCATGACCCGGTGGGGGGTCTGGCGGAAGCCAGCCTTCCAGGAAATAGCTGTTACGCCCCACGTCGCGTCCATCGGGGCCTCCGATACCGTCGGCGACGATCTCCCCTTCCGCCAGGCGGCATTCCGTGGGCGGGAGGTTCCAAACCAGCGCGTGGACCAGCGGACTGGCTGCCGGGGCGTCCGGATCCTCGACCAGCAGCACCAGGCTGACCGTTCCCTCCGGAACATCCCCCCAGACCAGCGGAGGAGAAACCCCTTCGCCATCGGCGGTGAAACGCAGGGGAAGCCGTGTGCCGTTGGCAAAGGCCGGGCTGGACAGGTCGATGAACCCGGCGCCGCGCGTCACTTCTTCCTGGACGATGGCGAGCTTGGAATGGCCTGCCCGCACGTTGGTCATCAGCGCGCCGAGCCAGCGGGGAACATGTTCGAGCATATCATCTCCAGAGGTCGCGGGAAGCGCCATAGGGCGCTTCCCCTTAGTCAGTCACTGTTATCGCCGGCCGTTATTCGGAGTCGCTTTCGTCGTCGTCATCGTAATCCTCGGCAGGCTCGTCGTCTTCGTCGGGATCCACGAAATCGAGCGGGTCAAGGCCGAGTTCCGCGGCCACTTCCAGCCGCGTCGCCACAACAACGACCTCGTCGCCATCGTCCAGTTCGATGATTGTCGTCTCGTCCTCGCGGCCTTCGGAAATGTTGACCACGTCGGCCGGATCGACCTCGATCTCGTCACCGTCGGGGGTTTCAAACTTCGCAATCGGCATGATGCACTCCTTGTCGAGAGAACCACCGAACTCGCCATTCGCTCGCTGGTTCCAGCAGGCTCAGGAAGCGAGTTCGGGCCAGTCCACTGCCAAGTGCCCACGGCGGGCATCGCGGCGGGAGAGCATCCACACGAGGAAGGCCCGCGCCTTTTCGCAGACCGGCTCGGGAATGAGGGTTTCCCCGGCGCAGAGCACGACGAGATCCGATGGCGGGATATCCGGAGATGCCTCGTCAAGCCGCGGTCGGAATTCCCTTGCTGTCATCACTGCTCTCCACACGCTTGCCAAGGCAACGCGCGGGGTCCGGCAGAGGTTTCCGCCTCCGGGCGGCCACCTTTCAATAGCGCTCAGTAGACATCGCGGAGGTACCGCCGATCCTCGCGCATCTGGGCGACATAGTCCTCGGCCGCGTCGGGCTTCATTCCGCCATGCGTGGCAACGATGCGACGAAGCGCGAGGTCGACGTCCTTGGCCATGCGCCCCGCATCGCCGCAGACGTAGAAGTTGGCGCCGCCCTCTATCCAGCGCCACAGCTCCGCACCTTCTTCCACCATGCGATCCTGCACGTAGATCTTCTCGGCCTGGTCGCGGGAGAACGCCAGGCTCAGCCGGTCGAGATGGCCCGAGCGGCGCCAGGCGTCGATCTCCTCCCGGTAGTAGAAATCGGTCGCTTCGTGCTGCTCTCCGAAGAACAGCCAGTTGCTGCCGGTCGCGCCGGTTGCCAGACGGTCATGCAGGAAACCCCGGAAAGGCGCGATCCCCGTGCCCGGACCGACCATGATCGCGGCGCGCGAGGGATCGGCAGGCGGCCGGAAGTGCGCCGAGGATTGCAGGAACAGGCCCGCCCCCAGCTCTTCCGCCCGGTCCGCCATGAACGCCGAGCAAACCCCGCCGCGCCGCCGCCCCTTGTTGGCGTAGCGCAGCACGGAAACGGTCAACTGCACTTCATCGGGCTGGGCATGAGGGCTGGAGGCAATGGAATAGAACCGCGGCTGGATCGGCCGCATGACTTTCATGAGATCGCTGAGCGTGAGGCGCGCGCCGGTCTCATGCAGCACGTCGGCGATCTGGTGTTCGCGAAGGAAGCGATCGTATTCGGGCTTCCTCTCGGGATCGAGCAGCGGCACGAAAGCCGCTTCGGGCAAGCGCTCGGCAACGAGTTCCAGAATGTTGCGCGTGGGCTTGGCGATGTCCCAGTGCCGCAGGAGCGCTTCGTAGAGCGGCACGTCCCCAACATCCTTGACAGTTACCAAGCTATCGGGCGCAAGTTCCAGTAAATCCAGGATTTCCGTAGCCAAGGCCGGACAATTGACAGGCCACACGCCCAGCGCGTCCCCGGCTTTGTAGGCGAAGTCATGGCCCGTCAGGTCGAACCCGAACTGGCGTACTTCCTTCGCGGCGCCAAGGCCGCTCAGCACGGAGTTGCGCACCATGCGGGTGCGCAGCGGTGCTTTTCGGCTGTAGGGAGCGCCGGGTCCGCTCACTATGGGCGCTGCTGCAGGAACGGCGAGTGCCGGCACAGACGGGACATCCGCAAGCATGGCGCCGATGACCGTTTCCAGCCACTGGCCGGCCACTTCCTCGTAGTCCGGCTCGCAGTCCGCACGGGCGGCGATCCGCTGCGCGCCCAGTTCCTCGAGTTTCGCATCCAGCTTACGGCCAAACCCGCAGAACTGGTCGTAGCTCGAGTCCCCGAAGGCCAGCACCGAGTAGCGCAGCGCGTCCAGCCCGGTCGGCGCCCCGGCCTCCAGCGCCGTCCAGAAGGTGCCGCCGTTGTCGGGCGCATCGCCGTCTCCGAACGTGCTGGCGATGATGAGCGCGCTTCCCGCCTCGGCCAGTTCGGCGGGTTTCACGCTGTCGAGCGAGGCCAGGCGCACCCGGCACGATCTGGCCTCCAGCTTCCGGGCGCATTGTTCCGCGAACCCTTCCGCCGTTCCGGTCTGCGAGGCCCAGAGCACCATGACGTGCGAGGCCGGCATCGCGCCCGCCGGGTCGGAAACGAGCCCCGGGGAACCGGCAATCTCGTCACCGGCCAGCGGCACCCGTGCGAACAGCCCCGCTAGCAGGCCATTGACGTAGTGCAGCTTGCCGCCTTCGAGCGGCGCTCCGGGGGGAAGAAGGGGCACGGCATGAGCCGGTTCGCTGGCGCGAAGGCCGGTCATGAAGCCGCTGAGATAGCCTTCCTCTGCCGCCGTGAAAACGGGCGGAACCCCCGGTGACAGCCCCATGACCTGCGCGAAAGCATCGATGGCGGCCGCCTGCGACGGCAGAAGGCGCGGGGCGGCGGGAATGGCCGCGGAATAGGGCTTCGTCATGTCTTCCGGTGCCGCAATCGAGGGAGCCTGCTCGACCGGCCCCGACAGCCGGGTGAGCGCCACGGCCGAGAACTTGAACTCCGGCTGCAGCGAGATCGGGTCCACGGCGTCGTTGGTCACGGCATTGACGCAGAGATCCTCGCCGAAAACGTCGTTCCAGTGGAAGGGCGCGAAGCAGTTTCCGGGGCGGACCCGGTCCGTCACCACGGCGGGCAGCACGGCCCGTCCCCGGCGCGAAGCCAGTTCCACCATGTCCCCCTCGCCGATGCCGAGGGCGGCGGCATCTTCGGGGTGGATTTCCAGGAAGGGAGCGGGATTGAGCTTGTTCAGCGTCGGCACTTTGCCGGTCTTGGTCAGGGTGTGCCACTGGTGCTGGAGACGGCCGGTGTTGAGCACCAATGGGAAATCGGCATCCGGCATCTCGGCCGGGTCCATGTGCGGGCGCGGCAGGAAGTGCGCCTTGCCGCTCTCGGTCGGAAAAGCGATGGCGGGACGGCTGCCGTCGGTCTCGATCCGGGCGGACTGGCTCACGCCGTCGTTGATGTAGCGGATTGGATTGCGATCGTTCCCTGCTTCGGGCGGACAAGGCCACTGCATCGGCGTTTCGCGCAGGCGGTCGTAACTGGCGCCGCGAATGTCATAGCCGGTCCGCGGGTTCCAGAAGGCCCGGATTTCCTCGAAGACATCGGCAGCCGAGCCATAAGTGAAGGCCCGGGCATAGCCCATTTCGCAAGCCACGCGGGCGATGATCTCCCAATCCGCCATCGCCTCTCCGGGAGGATCGACGGCTTTCTGCATCAGGGTGAGGTTACGCTCCGAATTGATCATCACCCCTTCCGCCTCGGCCCAGAGCGCACCGGGCAGGATCAGGTCGGCATGGCGGTTGGTCTCGGTATCGACGAAGACATCCTGCGCGATCACGAGTTCGGCGGCTTCGAGCCCGGCAACCACCGTCTTGCGGTTCGACACGCTGGCGACGGGATTGGTACAGATGATCCAGCATGCCTTGATCCGGCCGGCGGCCATGTCCTCGAACATGGAAACCGTGCCTGCTCCAGCCTCCACCCGCAGCGTGCCGCGCGGAATGTCCCAGGCATCCTCCACGAAATGCCGGTCCGCCTCGCTGGGTGTGGCGCGCTGGCCCGGAAGACCGGGCCCCATGTAGCCCATCTCGCGACCGCCCATGGCGTTGGGCTGGCCGGTCAGCGAGAACGGCCCGGCGCCCGGGCGGCAAATCGCGCCGGTCGCCAGATGCAAATTGCAGATCGCATTGGTGTTCCAGGTGCCGTGAGTGCTCTGGTTGAGGCCCATGGTCCAGCAGGACATCCATGCCCCCGCTGTCCCGATCCACTGCGCGGCCTGGCGCAAGTCCGCTTCGGCAATCCCCGTCAGCGCTGCAACCGTCGCCGGGGGATAATCGGAGAGGAACGCCACCATGGCGTCCCAGCCCTCGGTATGCGCGGCGATGAACGCCGGGTCGATGTGGCCCTGCTCGGCGATCAGATGGAGCAGCCCGTTCAGCAAGGCGAGATCGGTGCCCGGTCGCACCTGCAGGAACAGGTCGGCCTTGTCCGCCGTGGCATTCCGGCGCGGATCGACGACGATCAGCTTTGCCCCGGCTTTCACCCGGTCCATCATCCGCAGGAACAGGATCGGGTGGCAGTCTGCCATGTTGGCCCCGATCACGAAGAACAGGTCCGCCTTGTCGAAGTCCTCATAGGATCCGGGAGGCCCGTCCGCGCCGATGGAAAGCTTGTACCCACTGGCCGCGCTCGCCATGCAGAGGCGCGAATTGCTTTCGATGTTGTTGGTGCCGATGAAGCCCTTGCAGAGCTTGTTGGCCAGATATTGCGCCTCCAGCGACATCTGGCCGGAGACGTAGAAAGAGACCGCATCCGGCCCGTCACGATCGATGATCGCGCGCAGTCCCTGCGCCGTTCGCGTGATCGCCTCTGCCATCGGGATCGCGCCCTGGTCGCGGCTGCCCTCGATGCGGGCATAGGCGGTTTCCGCCCTGCCGGGGGCGGTTACCGGGACGTGGCAACTGCTGCCCTTGGTGCAGAGCCGGCCGAAATTGGTCGGATGGCTCTTGTCGCCCGACACCTTGACGATGCGCCCATCCGCCACGTCCATCACGATGCCGCAACCGACGCCGCAGTAGGGGCATGCGCTCTTGACCTTGCTGCTAGCCACGTCTTCCCCAAACGAAAAAACGCCACCGGCCGGAACCCTGTTCGGGGTTCGACCGATGGCGTCGTTGCCTTGTTAGCCAGCCCTTGCGGGCTGCTGGAGAGAACCCCGCGCCTTTGCGGGTCTCACTCCGATTTGACCGTTATCTTGCCGTAAGGACCCGGCGGCTGCAAGCCCCTGTTTCGCAGTGCAGCATGGAGCGCTGCCGCTCGTCAGAACCTGCGGGAGATACCCATGTAGATCTCGAGATCGTCGGCATCGCGGTCCAGGCCCGCGTTGGCGCCGAGGTCGATCTGGAAGCGATCGGAAGTCTGCCATCCCAGCGACAGGCCCGAGAGATGCTCGGAGTGATGCTCGCCCGGCTCCCGTACGGTGCGGTACTGATACTCGGCCGTGGCAGTCAGGGCATCGCTCAGCTTGGCCGCCACACCGACGACGTCTCCGAATGCGAAGTGGCGGCCATGCCCGTCCTCGTTCACGTCGGCGTCGAATTCGGGAACCATCTCCAGCGAAATCGCGGACGTCACTTCGTAGGAGAGCGGGATGCGCAATCCAGCGCCCCAGTCACCCGCGCCGATCGGCTCGCGCCCCGTGGGCAGCGACACGAAAGGCATGACGGCGGCCGAGAAGCCCGACCCGTCAGGATTGGCAAGATTGCGCCGCAGGGCGAGCGTCAGGTCGCCGGTGCCGCTGCGATGCTCGACCTCGCCCGTCGTCCGGTCGCGGCTGCGCGAAAAGCCCAGGCTGGTCCAGCCGACCTGGACTTCCGCATGATCGGCAATGCCCATGCGCAGCAGGAAATCGCCGACCACGAACACATCCTCGCGCTGCGTGGAATCACGGTTGAGCGTCCAGTCGCCAAGGCCGGTTTCCAGCGAGAAGCGGCCGGCGTCCATGGTGCAAGCCGGAGTGCCGATGCCGGGGCGATCGGGGCAATAGTCACGGCCCTGCGCGGCGGCCATCGTCGGGGCGGCCATCAGGGCAACGAACAGGAGAGCGCGAAATTTCATAACAGCCCTTATAGACGACTGCCGTGCAAATCGTCCGCTGCGGGCGCTTGTTCCCGCGCGCTTCCGGCCGGGTGACGATTGATCAGCGGGTGTAGCGTCCGCGTCCCAGTTCGTCCGGCAGCAGCGCGTCCCCGTCGATACGAAGCGTCATCCGTTCGAAGGGTGGGTCCATGATCTGTTCGATATCGATGGAAAACCGCACCACGCCCGAGCGGACCGGCGGAACAGGCACGTCGATGTCTCGGCCCGGAACATAAGGTGCGCTCAGGGTGGCGGAGACGAGGTCTGCGGACGGTCCCTCAGGCACCAGGGTCAGGCCTTCCCCGGCGGTGGTCACTTCGCTCTCCCGGCCGTCCGCGAACCGGAGCGCCACCCGCACACCGCGCGCATCGTTGCCGGACTTGGGGTCGATCACCAGGACGGCCAGGCCGCCCTGCCATTGGTCGGGCGACTGCTCATCGACGGCAACCGGCTCGGGCATTCGGCACATATCGGGCAGCACCGGGTCGGGCAGATCCGGGCGGGACCTTCCGGCGGCGCTCGCTGTGCGTTCGGCCCTGTCGCGCGCCTCCTGCCAGGCCAGCGTTACCTGCCGCGCCTCCTGCGCCGCATCGTCGGCGACAGGCGTGCCGGCCGACAGGATACGGCTTGCCGCTTCCTCCATGCGCGCCCGGGCCTCCTCTGCCGCGGTCAACGCGGCATCCGCTGCGGCATCGCGCTCTGACTGCGGCACCTGCACCTGACTGCCCGGCGCTTCGACCGTTTCGACGACTGGCTCGGTGGTGGCGACGGAATCGACCAGGAAAGGACAGCGCGCCTCCACCGCATCTTCTGCCGTAGCGCGATCGCGCGCCAGTCGCTCCTGCTCGGCCAGCGCCGACCAGGGCTGGGTGTCCAGATAGGCGAACAGCGGCCGATCCCGCACCGGCCGGTCGGCTGACAGGACGATTTCGGCGCCATCCCGCCGCCAGGTCCCGTGCGCGAACTGGTCCAGCGCGCCAACCGAGATGTACCATTCGAACGTGCCGTCGCGGCGCAGGAGCATTTCGGACCCTGTCTCCATGACGCCCGACAAATAGTAGTGCCCGGCGAAGTCCGTATCGACGCCTGCCCCGATCCTGCCGCTTTCGTCAGCCCTGGAAGTCGGCGCTTCGGCTTCCGGGACATTCCGATCCTGCGCCCCGGCAGGCACCATCGGTGTCGTCAGGGCCAGTCCGGCAGCAATAAGGAAACCTGTCCGCATCCGCCGATGTTTACCGCAGCGACTTGGCCCGACAACCACAAACTCCCGCGCGCAGTGGCGAGAACGTGGCACGAACGTGGCAAGAACTCAGGGGGCGATAGCCCGGATTACCCGCGCGGCTATCCGATAGGACAATGCCGAAAGGCAATGCGAATAACCGGGTAGCGGATGCAATGATGACGCCAGCAGCGGAAATCAGGCCGATGACGGGCATACGCGGCGCCGCCGCGCTGTTCGTGATGCTCTATCATTTCCACCTCAAGATGATCGCCACCGGACCGCTTTCGACCATGCTGCTGCATGGCTATCTGGCGGTGGACCTGTTCTTCATCCTGAGCGGCTTCGTCATGGCCCATGTCTATGGCCAGGCGCTGGAAGCCGGGACATTCCGTCAGCGCAGCTTTCTCCTCCACCGCCTGGCGCGGGTCTATCCGCTCTATCTCCTGGCCACGCTGGCATGCCTGGTGCTGGCGCTGGGTCGCAGCGGCAGTCCGGGCGCGCCGCTGTCCGCGCTCGCGGCCAATCTCGTGATGCTGCAAGCGCTCGGCAACTGGCCCAGCATGGACCCGCCCGCATGGTCGGTGAGCACCGAGATGGTGGCCTACCTTCTGTTCCCGGTGATCGCGATGGCCTGCTTGCGGTCGAGCCGCCGGACCGCGCTCATCACGGGCGCCGCCGCCTTGCTGGCCGTGCTGGCGATGACATTCGCCGCAAGCCGGCACTATATCGGCGCACCTGTCGCGAAAGGCGAACTCGACTTGTTCTTCTCGCCTTACACCCTTGTGCGGTGCCTGGCCGGTTTCACCATCGGGCAATTGCTCCACCGGCTCTACCGCAACGGCGTTCTCAATCAGGTGCTGTCGGGCAATCTCATCCAGTGCGCGGTCCTGCTGATGGTACTGGCGACGATGGCGCAGGCGCTCTCGGACTTTCCCGCCTATCTGGCATTGATCGCGTTGATTGCGACCCTGGCGCAGGACCGCGGCGTGATGAAACGGCTCTTCGCCTCGCCGCCGTTCATGCTGCTGGGTAAAGTGTCCTTCGGCATCTACCTGCTGCATTTCCAGGCCATCGGCCTTGTGGAGCGCCTGCGGACTGCCGCGCTGCACCGGGGCCTGAGCGCCGATGCCAGCGACTGGATCGCCTCGCTCACCGCCTGCGCCATGGTGATCGCGCTCGCCTGGGTGTTGCACCGGGGGTTCGAAAGCCCGCTGCGCCGCATGATCCGGCGCCTCGAAGCGCGTCCGGCAACGCCGGCTCTGGCGAGATGAGCCGGGCGTCAGCGCATGGTGAGAATTACCCTCCCCAAAAGGAGGAACTGTCAAAATCGGCCTGTTCGCAGTAGGTTCATCTAAGAATTAGCGAACGAGGCTTAGCACTCGTATTTTCCGGGTTCTGTTGGGCGGAACGGATCTTCTCGGACCTCAGGCATCTTCCCAGGATGCGACCAAGACGAGAGGCCTGCGAACGATCATGACGACGGGTACATCGGTGGTGGTCTCGGTGGCCATCAGGAATTCGCTGATACGGGAAGGGGTTCGGCGCATTCTTTCGGACTCCGGGTTCGATCTGGCGGAGTCGGTCGACGCTCTGGAGCGCTTGTCGCCGCGCAGCGAGACGGAAGCCGCGCATGTGATCGTGGTTGGCGGCTCCCTGCTGGGTGACGAGGGTGCTGCCGTCATCGCCGATGTCCTCCACCATTTCCCGAACGCGCGCGTGGTCGCGCTCGTCTCTTCTTTCGATTTCAACGAAATGGCCACAATCTACGCCGCCGGAGCTTACGCTTATTTCCTCGATCAGGTACCCTATCAATCGCTCGTGGCGATGATGCAGATGGTGGCCGTCGGCCAGAAGGTGGCCCCGCCTGAGATTATCGCCCTGCTCGACAACCTGCTGCTCATCACGGAATTTCCCGCGCAGCAACGCACCGCGCAAGGGTACGATCTCAGCGACCGGGAATGGGACGTGCTGGGTGCCCTGGAGCGCGGGCTGCCCAACAAGACGATCTCGCGCGATATCGGCATCAGCGAATCGGCCGTAAAGGCGACGGTCAAGTCCTTGCTTAAAAAGCTTTCCGTGAGCAACCGGACGCAGGCTGCCGTGCTGGCGCGCGAACTGGCCAACCAGGGGCGTGCCCGGATGATATGCGGCCGCCAGATCGCCAGCGCCCTGCCCGGCCTTCCCCACCATCTCAACGGCGAAAGCACGCGGCGCGACATCCTGCAGTCGTGATCCCGGCACGCGATTGCTTGCTTATGTGCAATCGTGAACATAACTCTCCCGGATTATACGAATGAGTATCCGGTCGAATCGGGATAGTCCCCACGCTCATGCGATCGTCCCTGAACCCGGTTTAAATCCAAACGGCCGCCCCCCGTCGCCAAAATATAGCGTGACTCGAATCTTCGCCAATGCAACATTTGCCATTGAGGCTCGGTAAAAGTCTCAATGGAAGGTAGGGGGGTTCGATAATCATCATCGAAATGTAGGGGGAAATTCATGTACAGATTTGACAATGAAGCTGTGCAACTTACCGCTCGTGAATTGGATGTCTTACGCTTTGTGGCCATGGGACGGTCTGCAAAGGAAACGGCGATCGAGCTTAACATTGCGCCCTGCACGGTCGAACGGCATGTCGAAAACGTGCGCCTCAAGACCAGAACACGTAATCGTGCGCATATGATCGCTCATGTCATCCGCGAAGGGCTCCTGCAGCTCCACCAGTAACGGAGCCTGCAGGAACAAGCCGATGGTTCCGATCAGACCGGCTCATCCGGATGCATCGGGCCCAGGCGACCAGCAGGTCGTCCTTCAGGTCGTAGACGTGACTTTCCACAGGAGAGCCGTCGATTTCAACGAGAGCTGACCCCGGGTCAACGTCGCAATCGAATGACGAAGGTGCTATGGCAAGACCGCGTCCCAGCGCCTTCACGCAGGCTTCCTTGCGTACCCACACCGTCAGGAACGCGCGGCTGTAGCTGGACGCGTCCTTATCGGAGAGCCGCTGCCGCTCGCGCGCGGTGCAATGGAGATCGGCCAGTTCGGCCGCTTCGGCAATCGGCCGCAGACGCTCGGCATCGACGCCGATGTCATGGTTCCACGACCAGCCCACAACGATACTTTCGCCGCTGTAGCTGAGACTGCACTTTGCCTCCGGGGCATTCGTCAGCATCGGCTTGCCATGAGCATTGGCTTCGTAAGACTGGCGCCCGGCCGGGATGCCGGTCCAATATTCCCCCAGCAAGCGCAAGGCTCCATGCGCGATACGGTAGCGGTTGGCGAGTTCGGGAAAGCGGAACCGTGCTGCACGGGCCTGTTCCTCGTCGGAGAGGCAGGCTGCGAGCCGAGGATCGACGCGGGCCGGAACCGTGATCCGCCAGAGGCCGAATGGCCCTGAAAGCCTCACGGCCGCAAGCCCCAGCGAACGCGCATCTCTTTCCCAGCCAGTTCCGTTCATCTGCGGCGCGGGAAGAAGGCACTGTGCCGCGCGAAATCGGCCAGGAGCCGCGGCGGGTCCAGGCTCTGCTCCCGGCGCAAGGCCTGTTTGGCCAGAAACACCGAATGGGATGCCATCCAGGCGAGATCGGCGAGGAGCGCATAGATCCGGCCGTGGTTCTTGCGAAAATAGCGGTGACGGGATTCGAACCAATATGCCGGCATCCGCCGCGGCTTTGCCTGCGGGTCGGTAATCCCGGTGCTCTGGCCGGAGATGTGAAGCACGCGGGCCTGCGGCAGATACCAGCACTCCCACCCTTGCCCGCGGACGGTGCGGCACAAGTCCGTTTCCTCGTAGTAGAGAAAATAACCCTCGTCGAAGCGCAGGCCCTCCCACAGCAGGGCGGGCCGGATGGCGAGGCTGGCGCCGCTGACCCAATCCGCGCGTTCCGGCCGGTCCCCTATCCTTCGCAGCAGGGCGTGGCGCGCCAGCAGACGGGAACTGGCTTTCCATCGCAGTCCCCGCTCGATCTCGCCCAGGATCGAGGGAAACCGGAAGGCAAAAGGCCAGGGACTTCCATCGGCTTCGAGCAGCGCCGTTCCGACCAGCCCGGCCGCCGGCGTGCTCGCCATGAAACGCGCCAGCGCGCGCGCCGCGCCGGGCATGACGCGGGTGTCGGGATTGAGCAGCCAGACCAGATCCGCCGGTCTTTCCTGCGCCAGGGCAAGGTCGATGCCCTGGTTGTTGCCCGCCCCGAAGCCGCCATTCACCGGAGAGCGGACGACGCGCGCCCAGTTCCAGTCCTGCTGCAGGAGGGCGGCCTCTATCGCATCGGCCGATCCGTCGCGGGAATCGTTGTCGATCACGAAGGCCCTCAGCTGCAGCCCTTCTCCCGCTTCGGCCGCCAGGCTTTCCAGGCACGAGACGACCAGTTGCGCCGTCCGGTAGTTCACGATGACCACGTCGATGGCGTGGAACGGCAGGTAATCGCTCATTCGGCCGCAACCCCGATGAGGTCCTGGGCCAGTGGTTCGAAAGAGGCCAGCGCGGCATCGAGCGCGTCCTGGAACAAGGGAGCAAGGCGCTCGACGTAAGGTTCCTGGAGGTTGCTGCTGTGTCCGCCCGGAATGTCGACGATCACGATTTCATCGCGGACGCGCTTGCCCCAACCGAGCGCATAGTCGCGGTATGTCAGGCTGTAGGGCGTGTCGTCGACCAGGCCGGTATCGTCGCCGGCCTTGAACAGGGCCACGGTGCCGCCCTCGAAGATCCCGGCAGGACGATGCTCCTTGTGAGCGACCTCATAGAGCTTGAGGAAAGGGATCGATGCCGGTCCGCCCGGCTCGCTCGCTCCCGCCGTGTGCGCACGCATCGTCCGCACCGTGCGGCGATCCTCGGCCTGCCGCAGGCGGGAGCCGACCTCCCAGCGCGCGGCGTTCCAGGCCCGCCGTCCGACGTCCGGCAGCACGCCCAGGGCTCCCGTCCGCGTCACGAGACCGCGCAGGCGGGCAAGACGCAACCGGGTCGTGAGGAACCGGAACTTGCGCGCTTCCACGTCGGCGGCATCGATAATGCCCACGAAGGCGACCTGCTCCCCGCCATCCTGGAGCTGACGGGCCATTTCGAAGGCAATGACACCGCCCGCGCAGAGCCCGGCGAGAAGATAGGGCCCGGCGGGCTGCACCGTGCGCAGCCTCGCCACGTAATATGCCGCCATCTCGTCGATCCGGGTATGGGCATAGGAGCCGTCACTGCGCCGGAGCGGCTCCATGCCCACGACGTCACGGCTCCTGTCCAGCCTGAGCGCCAGTCCGCGATAGAGCAATGTCTCGCCCAGCCCGTCATGAACGAAGAACAGCGGAGTGCGCGCCCCGCCCTTGCGGATGGTGACGAGGCCGACCGGCGCCTGATCGGCATTCGCCGCTTCCGCCGGTCGATCTGCCAGGCTGCCCGGATCGACGATCGCCGCCAGGTTGGCGACGGTCGGCTGTCCCAGCATCGCCGCCAGGGGCAGCGTCTTGCCGGTGCGCTTACGCAGGCGATTGGTGAACTGGACAGCCAGCAGCGAATGGCCGCCCATGTCGAAGAAGTTGTCGTTTCGCCCGATCGCGGGCACGCCCAGAAGATCGCACCACAAGTCCGCGATGACACGCTCGGTTTCGGTTCGCGGAGCATCGGCGGGATCGCAGGCCACCCCGGTTGCGGCGGGCTTCGGCGGCTGCCGCAGGGCCGCGAGCACCGCGTGGAGATCGTAGGGCGAAATCACCAGATGCGGCCGCCCTGCCCCCGAAAGCAGGCGCGAGACGATTTCCGCGCCTTCCTCGGGACGGATGCCCATTCGCGGTCCGGGTTCGGAAACACCTGCCGCATCGACGGAGCCTGACGAAGACGCCGCAGCGGAAAGGTTCATCGCCGTGCGGATCATCGTGAAGTCGCTGGCCTCCGCCAGCACCCTTCCATCGGGATCGGTGATCGTGACATCGAACACGGCCGTCTGGCCGCCGTCGTTCGCGTTCGGACGATGGCGCACATGGCTGACGATCCGCGCCGGCAGCGGTGCATGGAGCACCAGTCGGCGATAAGTAAAAGGCGCAAGGAAATCGCGCTCGGGGTCGCGTCCGGGAATCAGCGACTGCGCGCCCGCCGTCGCGAAGTCGAGCATGGCGGGGTGCAGCAGGATCTGTTCCAGCTCGCCTTCGAAGGCTGCCGGCAAGTCGATATGGAGCAGCGCTTCGCCGTGTCCGATCAACGTCTTCGAAAGGTTCTGCCAGCGCGGCCCGAAGCGAAGACGGGGCTGGTCTTCGCTGCCGCCCCGGCCCGGCCGACACCGAGCCGCGATGGCATCGAGGTCCAGCGTGGCGCGGAGCGGTGCTGCTGCATGACTGCTGACGGTCCCCCGGGCATGCTCCGTCCACGCCCCGCGGTCCCCAGCGGGACGACCGAGCACGGCGACCCGCCAGGCCTCCTCACCCGTGGTGCCATCCTCCTTGCGGACATGGACCCTGAGATCGCGCGCTTCGCCGTCGGCAACGGAGAAAGGTTCGAGAAACGTGAAATCGCTCAGCTCCAGCGGCCCCGGCTCGACCATGGCCACCGCGGCACGGGACAGCTCCAGGTAAGCCGTGCCCGGCAGCAAGGCGCCTGCCGGCTGCTGCTCGCGGATCATCCGGTGCTCATCCAGCACCCATTGTTGTTCGGGCGAGAGCATTCCGGCCAACACGAACTCGCCGTGCGACAGGGAATGCGCACGCGTCAGGAAGGGGTGCGCGAAAGGACGGCCCTTGCCGAGATCGTCTGCGAGCGCGGTTCCGACGCCCTGCCCCGGCCCCTGCCGTCCGCCCTGCGCGGCCGCCATGCCTACTTCGGCCCATTGGCTCCAACCGGCAGATACCACGCGCGTGACCGGATCGTGCCGCCGCGACTGGGCATAGGCATCCAGGAAAGCATTGGCCGCGGCATAGTCGGTTTGCCCCGGCAGCCCGGCAAAGGCACTGATCGACGAGAACAGCATCAGGAATTCGGGAGGCCGCCCCGCCATGGCCTGCTCGAGGGCGAGAGTGCCCGCGATCTTCGGCCGCAGCACGGCCTCCATGGCCGAGCGGCTGCGGGTCTCGACCAGTTCGTCATCCAGCGCGCCCGCCGTGTGAAAGACGCCGGATATCCTGCCGAACCGGGCTTCGACGCGGCGGACAGCACGGCGCAGAGCCCGCAGATCGGCGACATCGGCAACCACGAGTTCGACTTGCGCGCCTGCCGCCTCAAGGGTCGCGATCTGCCGCAGCTTGTCTTCCACGGCCAGTGGCAGATCACCCGCCTCCAGCAAGGCGCTCCAGCGCGCGCGTTCGGGCAAGGCGGTGCGGGAGAGCAACGCGATGTTCGGCGTGCAAGTCCGCGCGAGGTGGTGCGCGATGGTCAGGCCGATGCCGCCGAGACCACCGGTAATGAGATAGGTTCCGCCTTGCGCGAGCCAGCAGCCGGCACCCCCTGTCGGCGCGCCGGAAGAAGCGGCGCGATGGCCCAGCACCCACCGCTCGCCCGCTCGAAAGGCTACGTCCCGGCCATCTGCCGACACCGGCTCGCGGATCAGCGCGTCGACAGTTCTTTCGAGCGCCAGGGCGTGCTGCGTTGCGGGCTCGATATCCACGGCGCGGAACAGCAAGCCGGGATACTCGGTGGCGAGGCTTCTGCGCGCGCCGAGCGCCGTGGCCTTGATCGGCGCGACATCGCGGTCTCCGGCGATGCGCTGCGCGTGGTCGGTGATCAGCAGGACTTCCACTTCGGCGCCGTCGCAAGCCGCGGCAAGCTCCGGCGCCATCGCCGCGAGCGCGAAAAGACCGTGATCCAGCAGTGCATCGTGAGGGTCGCCGGTCTCCCCGGTCACGAGCCAGGCGTGATAGATCCGGCCGGGCAGCAGGCTGCGTTCCGCAAGGGCCGCGAACAGCCAGTTCCAGTCCTCGCGGTGTGAAGGGCGAACGACGAAATCCTCGACATCGCGTTCCGCGCGGCGCCGACCGGCGTGCACGGTCACGACATCGACGCCCGCACCGCGCAGCCGCGCGACCAGACGGTCGGACAGGCCGCGATCGTCGCAAAGCACCATCGCCGGCTGTTTAGCGGGCTCGCGATCGGGAGCGTCCTCTCGCGCCCAGACCGGCTCGTAGATCCAGTCCGCAAGCTCCATCCGCGTATCGGGATCGGCCTCGGCCAGATCGTGAGCCCCGGCGCTGCCCATAGCAGCGGATGGCTCGATCCAGTGGCGCTGCCGGTCGAAGCGGTATCTCGGCAGCGGCAGGCGCAAGCGGCGCTCCCCGCTCCAGAAGGCGGTCCAGTCCACCGCGACGCCCAGTGACCACAGCTCGCCCAGAGCCTGCAGGAAGCGGGCGTCGTCGGGGATGTCCTGATCGGGGTGACGCATCGAATTGACGACGGGCTGCAAGGCTCCGCGTCCCGGATGCTGCCGCGCCAGGCTCGTGATCGACCGGCCGGGGCCGACTTCCAGAAGAACCCGCTGGGGATCGCCCAGCAGGCATTGCAGACCGTCAGTGAAGCGCACCGGTTCGCGCAAGTGGCGGACCCAGTATCCGGGATCGGTCGCTTCGGCCGCCTGCACCCAGTCTCCGGTGAGATTGGAGGCGAAGGGAATGCGCGGCGCGTGGAAGGTGATTGCCGCCAGCATAGTGCGGAACTCAGGCAGGATCGGATCGAGCATGGGCGAATGCGCGGCGACCGTGATCGGGATTGGCTGGGCTTCGATTTCGCGCGCGGCCAGCGTCTCGTGAAACCGCGCGATCGCCGGTGCCGCGCCGGAGACGACGCATAGGCGCGGACCGTTGATCGTCGCGATCGACAAGTTGGGCGGCAAAAGCGGCGCCAGTTCCTCTTCCGCCATCGCGACGCCGAGCATGGCGCCAGCGCCGGTCTGCTCGAACAGCATGCCGCGCGCCTGGACGATGCGCAGTCCGCTTTCGAGGTCGATCACCCCGGAAATGTGCGCCGCTGCATATTCGCCGCAGCTGTGGCCGATCATCGCGGCCGGCTCGACGCCCAGCGAGATCCAGAGCCGTGCGAGTGCGGTCTGGACGATGAACAGCGCGGGCAAGGCGAGCGAGGGCCGCTCCAGCTCGGCGGCGGCATTCGCGCGGTCGGCCTCGCTGGGGAAGAGCCAGCGGCGCAGCGCGTTCGGGCCGATCCGGTCCAGCAGGTCCAGGCCGCGATCGACCTGAGCGCGAAATAGCGGCTCGCTTTCGTAGAGTCCGCGCGCCATGTCGACATGCTGGGGACCGCCGCCGCAGAACAGGAAGGCCACGCTCCGGCCGGGAATTGCGGCCCCCTGGCCCTTGGCCTCGGCCGCTGCGGTCAGCGCCGCTGCCATGGCCTCGGGCGCCTCACCGGCGGCCACGGCGAAACCGCGCATGGGCAGTTCACGCCGTCCGGTGCTCAGAGTGAACGCCGCGTCGGCCAGAGAAATATCCGGCCTTGCGGTGACATGCCCGGCCAGCGCCGCGAGGTTCGCGGCCAGCGCCGTTTCGCTCTGGCCCGAGGATATCAGCAACTGGTGACGGCGGCCCGGCGTGCCTTCCCTGCGCAGCGGGGCTTCTTCCATCACGACATGAGCGTTGGTCCCGCCCACGCCGAGTGAACTGACCCCGGCGCGACGGGGGCTGTTATCGCGCCGGGGCCAGGCTTCCCGCGAATCCTGGATGCGCAGCGGGCTCGTAGCGAACGCGCAGTCAGGATTGGGCGCCTCGAAATGAGGCACTGCGGGAAGTTCCTCGTGACGCATCGCCAGCGCCACCTTGATGACCCCGGCAGCGCCCGCTGCCGTGTCGGTATGACCGATATTGGCCTTGACCGAGCCGAGCCCACAGGGCCTTGTCCGGGGGGCGGATTGCCGGAAGACTTGCGTGAGCGCGGCCACTTCGATGGGATCGCCAATAGGCGTGCCGGTGCCATGAGCTTCCACGTAGTCGACCTCGGAGGGATCGACACCGGAGACCGCCAGCGCCTCCGCAATCACGGCGGCCTGACCTTCGACGCCCGGCGCGAGATAGCCCACTTTGCCGCTTCCGTCGTTATTGATCGCCGATCCGCGCAGCACCGCGTGGATATGGTCGCCGCTTTCGATGGCGTCGGCCAGGCGGCGCAGGGCCAGTATGGCGACGCCGCTGCCGAACACGGTCCCTTGCGAGCCGGCATCGAAAGGCCGGCACTTTCCGTCGGGTGAGAGAATTTCGCCGGGCTCATAGAGATAGCCCTGGCGGTGCGGCAGTTCGATCGAGACCCCGCCCGCCAGCGCCATGTCGCATTCGCCGGCGAGCAGGCTCTGCGCGGCCATGTGGATCGCCACCAGCGAAGTCGAGCACGCGGTCTGGACATTGATGCTCGGCCCCTTGAGGTCGAGCAGGTAGGAGGCGCGGGTCGTCAGGAAGTCCTTGTCGTTCCCGGTGTGACGCAGCAGGAACAGGCCGGTGTCCCGCACCAACCGCCGGTTGCCGAGCAGATTGTACGGCATGTAGGCGTTGTGCCCGGACCCCGCGAAGACGCCGATCACCCCGCCGAAGCCCTGGGGCGTGTGCCCGGCATCTTCCAGCGCCTCCCACGAGCATTCGAGGAAATGCCGGTGCTGCGGGTCCATGATCGCAGCGTCCCGCTGGCTGAGACCGAACAGCGCGGCGTCGAAGCATTCCATGTCTTCCAGCGGGGCCCCGCGCCGGACATAGTGGGGATTGCGCAAGAGTGCGGGACTGACACCGGCCGCGATAAGTTCGTCCTCGCTGAAGGTCTCTATCCCCTCGCGCCCCTGACGCAGCATGTCCCAGAACGCGTCCGGGCTTCGTGCGCCCGCAAATCGGCAAGCCATGCCGACGATGGCGATGGAGCTGGCGTCGGGCGCGCCGTCGCGGTCTTCGAAAGAACCGAATGCCTGGTCCATCGTTCAGGTCCTTGCCACGGTGCGAACGGCGCCCCGGCGTGCCAGGGCGGCACGGCGGGCCATCGCCCGATCCTGGCCCTCGCGCGTCGCGGCCGCGTCTTCGGCCTCGCCCGAGAGATGGGCCCCCAGCGCCGCGATGGTCGGGAAGCGGAAGATGTCCGTCAGGACCACGGGGCGCGACGCCGCGGCGGCCAGGCGGCGGTGAACCTGGATCGCCAGCAAGGAATGCCCGCCGATGTCGAAGAAGTTCTCCTCGCGCCCGACATGCGGCACATGCAGCAGATCGCACCAGACTTCCCGGATCTGCGCCTCGATCGGACTGGCCGGTGTGTCCACCGGATCGCGCCGAGGTTCGCTCTCTCGAACGGCGCCCGGCTCCGGCAGAGCCTTGCGGTCGATTTTGCCGTTTGGCGTGCGCGGCAAAGCGCCCAGCAGGACGAGGCTTCCCGGCACCATGAATTCGGGCAGTTGGCGCCGCAGGTGTTCGCGCAACCGGTCCCGCAGCGCATCGAACGGAGCCGCGGCGCTAATACCGGCGACATAGCCGATCAGACGCGTGGCCGCGCCTTCGCTGCGGGCGACCACCACGGCCTCCGCAACTTCGTGATGGGCGGCCAGGGCGGCCTCGATCTCACCCAACTCGATCCGGTACCCTCTTATCTTCACCTGGTGGTCGAGCCGACCAAGGAATTCCAGCGTTCCGTCGGCCCGCTGCCGCGCCAGGTCCCCGGTGCGATAGGCGTGCGCGCCGGTGACGAACGGATGAGCCACGAAGCGCTCGGCGGTCAGTTCGGGCCGGCGATGATAGCCGCGCACCACTCCCGCGCCGCCGATCACGAGTTCGCCCGGCGCCCCGGGCCTGACAGGTTCCAGCCTGCGGTCGAGAATGTAGATCTGTTGGTTGGCCAGCGGACGGCCGAGCGGCGGCGCGTTGTCCTGCGCGGTCACGTCATGGACGGCAGACCAGACTGTCGTTTCCGTCGGCCCGTACATGTTCATCACGGAGCCGCGCACAAGCCCGCGCATGTCCTGCGCGAGGTGGGGCGGGAACGCCTCGCCCCCCACCATGAGCCGCCTGAGACCGGCCAGGGCAGGACGCGAGGCCGGGTCGCTCGCCAGGGTCTGGAGCAGCGACGGGGTGCACTGGAGATGGGTTACGCCGTGACGAGCCATGAGGGCGTGCAGCGCGGGTTCGCCGGTCCCGCTCGATACGTCCGCCTGTGCCAGCCCCCGAAGCCGGTCGATGGCCGGAAGATGCGCAAGGACGCGTTCGGTCTCGATGCCGAAGTCGATCAGGCAGCCGATCTCGTCGACGCCCAGTTCTCCAAGCCGCCGGACCAGCGGCAGGTTGTCCTCCGGCGTGCCGAACAGGCCGCTCGTCTCGAAGTAGCGCTCGAAAGCATGTTCGAGCAGCGCCTCGGTCTCTTCTTCGCTAAGGGCACCGAGATCGACCTGGCTATCGGCGGCAACCCCGCCGGGACGCCGGAACGCGGGGAAAGCCCAGGCATGCTGGTGCAGCAGCGCGGTGGAAGTGCGCAGGTATTCGATCAAAGGCCCGCGCACGGCGTCGCGCACTTGTGCTTCGTCTTCGCCCAGGAACGTATGGAGCATCAGGGTGGCGTGGCCCTCGCCGGCATGTCCAGCCTCGCGCCAGGCCAGACGATAGGCAGCTATCTTCTCGGCCACTTCCTCGATCGACTGTCCGAGCAGGTGAGTGAGGACGTAGGCACCCACCCGTCCGGCTTCGATGAAGGTCTCGATGTTTCCGGCCGAAGTGATCCAGCATGGCAGTTCGGCCTGCACCGGGCGCGGATAAGTGAGCACCTCGACGTCGCTCCCCAGCGGCCCGGGGAAACGTCGCGCCTCCCCGCGCCAGAGGGCACGCACGTCTTCCATGCAGGCCTTGAGCGTACCGGGCCGGTCGGCGAAAGCCGAAGGGTTGAGCACGAAGTCGTTCGGCTGCCAGCCAGAGGCGAATGCCAGTCCGACGCGTCCTCCCGAGAGATTGTCCACCAGGGCCCATTCCTCCGCGATCCGCAAGGGATGGTGGAGCGTGCCGACGACGCTGCCCGCCCGAATGCCGACGCGAGAGGTGACGGCAGCGATCGCAGCGGAAGCTACCGAGGGGTTGGGATAGGGACCGCCGAACGCGTGGAAGTGGCGCTCGGGCGTCCACACGGCCTCGAACCCGTGCTCGTCGGCAAACCGCGCGCCCTCCAGCAGGAGCCTATAGTTCTCGGCGGCGCTGCCCGCGCTCGAACTGGCGAAGTAGAACAGGCTGAAGCCGGTGTGGCGCGTCGGCTGGGCAAGGGAAACATCGCCCCTCACCTGCCGCTCGGTCGCGATGACGACATGGTATCCGTGCATCAGCGGCCAGAGCAGTTCGAGCACCGAGATGTCGAAGCTCAGACTGGTGACCGCCAGCCATGTCCCCTCCTGCTCGATATGGCCATCCATTCCGGCGAAGAAGTTGAGCAGGTTGCGATGCTCGACGACGACGCCCTTGGGCAGCCCGGTCGATCCCGAGGTATAGATCATATAGGCGAGACTTTCCCCGCCCACTCCGCTCTCGAAGAGTTCGGGCGAGAAGGCCGCGCTTTCGCGGCGCAGATCCTCCATGCAGAGCACTTGCGCTTCGCCGTGCGGCAGGGCGTCCTTCAGCGCCGTTTCACTGACGATCAGGGCCATTCCGGAATCCGCAACCATGTGCGCAAGGCGGTCTTTCGGGTAGGCCGGGTCCAGCGGGACGTAGCCGCCCCCCGCCTTGTGCACGGCGATCAGGCAGGCGAGCATTTCCACCGAGCGGGAGAGATGAAGGCCCACCAGGGTTTCCGGCCCTACGCCGCGTGCCGTCAGGAGCCGTGCCATCCGGTTGGACAGAGCTTCCAACTGACCATAAGTGAGCGAGGTAGCGCCTGCGGTCACTGCCACGCGGTCGGGCGTCGATGCGGCCTGATCGGCGAAGGCGCTGTACCATGTCGCCCTATCGGCAAGCGGGGCGGCCGGCTCGTTCCACACTTCGAGCACGCACCCACGCTCCGCATCCGATAGCAGCGACAGCCGTCCCAGATCGGTGTCCGGCGCCGCACGGAACGCCGCCTGGAATATCTCGAACGCGGTCAGCAGATCTTCGGCATCTGTTTCCGGCAGCCGCACCGCGTCGTATGTCCAGCGGCAGGCGCCGTCCGAAGTGCAGATCGCCAGTTCGAGCACGGTCTCCCCAAACGGCACCGCGTCGTCGAACCTGTCTACCAGACGCACCGCGATCGGGTGTTCGATGCTCGCCTTGCCGCGCAATTCGGGGCAGCGGGCGAGAAGGTCCGCCGAATAGCCGACATGGCGGTGCAGCGCGGCGATCTCCTGCTCGACGCGCTCGACCAGCAAGGCCAGCGGCGCGCCGAAATCGACCGCGACCTTGAACGGCAGTTCGTGCGCGAACCAGTTCGACACGTCTTCAAGCCGTGCCTGGCTGACCGCATCGGCAAAGCCGATTTCCACGCTGTCCCGGTCGGCCAAGCGCGCCAGCCAGCCGATGACGACGGCGAACGCCTCGGCTGCGCGTCCGGTCGGGACCGTAGCGTCCAGCCGGTTCCATCGCGATGGCTCGCCTTCGCGGAGCGGGCGAAACGAAGGTAATTGCAGGCTGTCGCGCTGCCGCAGCCGGCGGCGCCACCACGCTTCGTGACGCCCCGCCGCCGCATCCAGCAAGTCGAGACGAGCCCGGCGGGATGCATCGAGCGACTGGAATGCACCGGCAGCGTAGCCGTCCAGCCCCGACAAGGCCGATCCGTCGAGCGCCGTCATGCGATCGATCCGCAAGTCCCGGTCGCCGGTCGCCACCACCGGCCGTTCGCCGCCGGATAACAGCGTACCCGGCGCTCGTCCGGAACGGCCGGCCAGCACGGTGACCTGCTGAACGAGCACCAGGCCTTGCGCCAGCACCGCCTTGGGCAGGCCCATAGGGTTGGCATAGGGCCCGAAGTCCAGCGCCGACACGAGCCGGGCGATTTCCTCCGCGGAACGGGTCCAGTCGATCGTCCCGGCCGCCGATGGTCTATGCGCGCGCCCGAACATGCGGACCGGAGCATGGGGCTGCGGCGCGGCAGCGACAACCGCGCCGTCCAGGTCGTCGACGATACGCGAGAAACTGCGCAGCCCCGCTTCGAAGCAGCGCGTGTTAAGCGAAAAGGCGGTTTCGCCGTCACTCACGCTGATGGGCTCGGCAGCCAGCACCGCACCTTCATCGACGGCGCCCGTCATGAGATGCCAGGTGACGCCGTGGTCCCGCTCGCCTTCTAGAAGCGCCCAGACCGGCGTGTTGAGGCCGCCTCGCGCGGGCAGCGGGCCGTCGTGGAAATTGATCGCTCCGCGCGCCGCAAGCGACAGGACTTCGCCGGGCAGGATAGCAAGGTTGGAAATGCTGAAGATCCAGTCGAGCGGAGCGTTCCCCTTGGCCAGCAGGTCGCGCGCGCGGGTCAGCACCCGAATGCGGCTGCGACGCGCCCAGGCCGCGGCGGGCGACCCTTCGGCCGTCACCACGGCCACGATCTCATGCCCCCGTGCCCGCAGCAATTCGCCGCATTCGACCAGCAGAGTTTCCTCGCCGATCAGCACGGAGCGATATCCGGTGTCAACGCCGCCCGCGCCTGGCGCCGAGATGTCGACGATAGTGCCCGCCACCACCGGATCGAATGTCGCATCCATGGGTATTCTCCTTAGGTTCCGAGCGTAACGGCTCGCCGGCAGCGAAGCCATTTCGTCAACTCGGTGCGGAAATTCATGGTGCTGGAAATTGTGGTGGAAAGTTCGGTAATCTCGTCCCGGCGTTTTACTTGTATTCGATCAGGCGCGTCTCTCCGGTCGGAGCCTTTCGGCGCATCGATCGCCACCAATATTGCAATTGCCCCTGACAATGCGGGATCTTCCCGAGGGTGATGAAGCTCGCCACCAGTGGCCCGCCGCGCCGACATATCCGCGCCCAGAGCACGGGCCAGAGCAGCCACATCGGCGGCATCGCCCATATGACGTTGCTCGCCACGGCATGGCGCAAGCGGACATTGCCCTCCCCGCGCAAGGCGAACGCCTCGGCCGTTGCATAGCCGCTGCGGCGGTTGCGCTGCCACCATTGGGCGAAGCGCGTCATCGCCGCATCGTGGACTGTCATTTCCGCATCGACCCGACGGATAAGCCAGCCTTGCCTGCGGATCCGGTGGCACAAATCCGGCTCCTCACCGGCGATCAGGTCCTCGCGAAAGCCACCGACGCCGCGAAAGGGCGTAACGCGAAACAGGGCATCGCCGCCGCATGTCTCGCGCAGACCTACCGGCGTGTTCCACTCGTGATCGCAGAGGCGGTTGTAGGGGCTGGCACCCGGTGCCCGCTCGCGCCGACGCCCACAGACGGCGGCGAGCCCCGCGTCTGAGCGGATCGCGGCCAGGGCCCGGTCCAGCCAGCCTCTGACAAGTTCGCAGTCGCCATCGATGAAATGCACCAGTTCCAGTTCGGGATGGCGGCTCGTCAGCCAGGCGAAGCCGGCATTTCTCGCGCGCGCCGCGGTGAAAGGCACGGCGGGATCGAGTTCGACCACCGGCAGCCCGCGCGTTCCGGCCAGCGCCACGCTGTCATCGGTGGAACCGGAGTCGACATAGACCGCCAGCGATGACTGGCGCAGCACGCTGTCTATGGACAGGCCGAGCCGCGCCCCTTCGTTGCGGCCGATGATGACGAAGCCGACGACGCTCATGGATCACGCTCCGTTCGCAGCCAGACCCGCTCGCGCCGCGTGACGAACTGCGCGAGAAGCGGCATCTTCCAGATGACATAGCCAGGTATTCGCAACAGGCTCGCCAGCGGCAGCATCGCGCGTGCATGATACCACCATGCGGCGAGCAATGCCGATCCCAGACAGGCTTCCACGCCCAACAGAACCTGCAGCGGCAGGCCAAAGCCACCCGCAGCCGCCACCAGGATCGTGGCGAGCACCAGCAGAAGCAGAAGCAGCACGGTGGGCGGCACCAGCAGGTCCAGCGCGACCAGCGCCAGCCCCCCGCGCCCGCGGCGCAGCGCGGCCGCAAGCAGCCGGGGCGCATATCGACAGGCCGTCTGCATCATGCCGTGCTCCCAGCGCCGACGCTGGCCCGCAGTCGCCTGACGCGAGCTGGCCGCACTGGTGAAGCGAGCCGTTTCGGCAAAGACGACCCGGCGCCCGGCCAGGAGCAGATCGAGGCCCATGTCGAGATCTTCGACCAGCGAGGATGTCCAGTGCATCCGCTCGAACGTCGCCCGCGGAAACGCCATGCCCGAACCTTGCAGCAGCGTCATGCCCGCCAGACGCTGGAGCCCGGATTGCCGGACGAGGTTCTTCACGAGAAAGGCGAAGCAGGATACCCGCACCATGGCATCTGCGCCCGGCGGCGGCTCCATGAGATAGGCGCCCTGAACGACGGCGCGGCGCGCTTGCGATAGGGAGGCCAGCGACGCCAGAGCGCCGCTTTCGGGAACGCAGTCCGCATCCAGCACGATGACCACGCGCGGTCCCTGGAGCGATGGTGCCGAGGCCAGGTAGTCCCGCCCGAATTCGAGCGCATGGCCTTTTCCGCGCTCCGCCGGATCGGTCCGCTCCACTACGACGGCGCCAAGGCCGCGGGCGATGGTCGCCGTGCCGTCGGTGCAGTTGTCGGCCACCACGACGAGCGCGTCGCAGGCTCGCAACTGAACCATGACAGCCGCGACGACCTGCGCGATCCCCGATGCTTCGTCATGGGCAGGCATGAGCACGACGAAAGGTGGCGCCGCGGCCATGTCCCGCCCGTTCCGACGCGGCAACAGGCCCAGCGCGCATTCGATGGCGAGCATGGCGGCGGGAACCGAGATCCCCAGAGTCACCGCCCAGATGCCCGCCTCGATCATCAGGACGCCGCCGTGGCGGGGTCGATGGGCACCGTTTCGAGCGGCTCACGGTTGCGGCGCTGGAGGATCGGTGGAAGCCAGTCCGATTTGAGATTGTGAAGCCGAACTCTCCAGTCGGCCTTGTCGCCGCTACCGGGGCGCGCCCGAAAATCCGTGGTCCGCTCGATCGCCGGCAGGCTCGCGCCGATCGCTGTATAATAATAAGTGGCGATCGAACGGCGGGAACGGCCCGCGGGACAGGCCAGCGGATCGGGATGGCCGTGGTAAGTGTCGCGGTCGGTGCTGAAGATCACCGCGCGGCCGAACTCCGGCTGAATGCTGCGCTCGGCGCGGGTCATGCCCCGGTCCCAGAGTTCCAGCGCCCCGCCGTAGCCCGGCATCCATTCCTCGTTGAGGTAGATCAGCAGGTTGAGCCGCCGCTCCACTTTCATGCCGCCGTGGTGCGGAAAGTCGGCATGGATCCCCAGATGCCCCCCGCGCCGGGTCTCGTGCAGTCCGGCGCCTGCATGGTAGGGATCGGCGATCAGTCCCCGGATCCCGGTCAAGGCCGAGAGAAACGCCAGGAAAGCCCGCGAATTCAGCTCCGCGAAAAGCATGCGTGTAACCGGCCCGCTGCACTGGTCGGGTCGGAACTGGAACTTCAGGCGCTCCTGGTCCCGGTCGAAGAAGTCGCGCCCCTCGCTGTCCGGGAATTCCTCGCAGACCTTGCGCAGGACTTCCGGCGCCAGAAAATCGTCGAGCATGACATGTGGAAAGGGCTGGTTTCCGCGATATTCGGCCGCCTTCGCCGCACCAGCGGCCTTGCACGCCTCATGGTCGAAGCACTTGTAGCCGCCAAGGTCGGTCATCTCCAGAAACGCCATTGCACCCCTTTCCGCGCCGCCGCGCCCCATCGGAGCCCGCCGATCGAGGATAACCGCGCACACCCGCGCCCGGCAGGCAGGAAACTCCCTTGGAAGTTCTCATGATCGACAGCTTTCGGTCGGCTCCGTAGGCTTTCCAGGAACCCGCAGCGGGAGGTATCTGCGTGCACATCGGGCTATGCTCTCCCCATTGGCCGCCTTCGCTGGGGGCCAATGGCATCGTCAGTTACGTTGCCGCCGTGCGCGACCATTTCATCGCCCGCGGGCACGAGGTATCGGTCATCTCGCAGGAGCGTCTCTACGCGAGCGACGGCAGCGCCGTCCCGCTGGCGGCACGCGGCGCGGGCAGGATCATGGCGTCGATCGGAGAGAAGTTCGCTCGCCTGCGCGAGGATGCGAAAGGGGCCTTGCCCGAAGTCGGCCGGAACGTCGCGCGCCAGATCGCCGCGGCCCACCAGATCCGGCCTTTCGACATCGTCGAGATGGAAGAAAGTTTCGGCTGGTCCGAACGTGCCGGCCGCGCCATCGCCGCGCCGGTCGTGACGCGGCTCCACGGGCCACAGGCCCTGAAGCCCCCGCGCCATCTGACCGATGAGGAACTGCGCGACGAACGCGATCGCTGCGCGGCGGAGGCGCGCGCCGTGCGCAGCGCTCCGGTCGTCACCGCGCCCACGCAGGCCATCATGGCCGGCGCCTGCCGCAGCTACGGACGCGATCCGGCGCAAACTTCGGCAGTGATCGCCAACCCTATCCGCCTGCGCGCCAATACGCCGCGATGGAGCCTGGAGGGGGCCGATCCCGACCATGTGCTGATGGTCGGCCGGTTCGACTTCTGGAAAGGCGCCGATACGATGCTGCTCGGCTTCGAGCACCTGCTCCGTCTTCGCCCCCATGCCCGACTGACGATGGTCGGCCCCGACGAAGGATTGGAGACTAGGCCGGGAGAACGGCTGAGCTTCGAACAATTCGCCGAAGCCCGGCTTTCGCCGGAGGTCCGGGCCCGGATCACCTATCGCGGCCTGCTGAAGCCTGCCGAGATCCTGCCGCTGCGGATGAGCGCGATGGCCACCGTCATCAGTTCGCGCTGGGAGAACTTCCCCTACATCCTGCTGGAAGCGATGGCCGCCGGAAGCCCGCTGGTTTCGACCGATTGGCCAGGTGCCGACGAGATCGTCGTCGACGGCCGGAGCGGCCTGCTCTCGCCGGTGGCCGATCCCGCACCGCTCGCCCTGGCGCTGGACCGTCTTCTGGGAGATCCCCAGCGCGCCGCGGCAATGGGCCAGGCCGCCCGCGATCGCTGCGCAGCGGAGTTTTCGCTCGAAGTCGTGGGGGACAAGCTGCTCGACTGCTATGCCCGGACGATCGCCCCCGCCGGGTGCCGGCCATGAACGAGCATGCCGCCAGCCCGGGCTGGCCATCGTTCGCCGCGCCGCGCGGGCTCTGGAGCCGCCTGCGCGAACTGGCGGCGCGCGACACCAATGTCGTCATAGTTTCGGTCATCCTGAACAATCTGCTGCGCGCCGTTTCCGGCATGGTGCTGACGCGGCTGCTGGTGCCGGAAGTCTTCGGCATTTCGGGCGTCATCGCCTCCGTCCAGTTCACGGTCGCACTGGCCACCGACCTCGGCTTTCAGGCTTTCGTCGTCCGTCAGGAAAACGGCGAGGACAAGCGCTTCCTCGATACGGTCTGGACGGTTTCGCTGATCCGTTCCCTGTTGCTCGCGCTGACGCTGGTCGTGCTGGCGCTGCCCTTGTCCCACGCCTTCGGAAAGCCCGACCTGGCGCCGTTGATCGCCGCCTCGGGGCTGACGTTCGTGATCGAAGGACTGACCTCCACGAGCCTGCTCACCGCCCTGCGCCATCGGCAGATCCTGCGCCTCTCGGCTCTGGAACTGGCGGCGATGGTGGCGCAGATCGCCGCCAGTGCCGCGCTGGCCTGGGCCTGGGGGTCGTATTGGGCGATCCTGGGCGGGCTTTTCGTCAGCGGGCTGCTGAAAGTCCTGTTCAGCTACACGCTTTTCGCCGATTCCCGGCGCCGGCTCCGCCTCGATCCCCAGACGCTCAAGGCGCTCTGGGCCTTCTCCCGCTATGTCACCGGATCGAGCATCATTTTCCTGCTGATCTCGCAATGCGACAAGTTCGTGCTGGCAAAGCTCATGCCGCTGGATCGGTTCGGCTTCTACATCCTGGCCGGTAACCTCGCCTCCGCACCGCTCGGCTTCGCCGCCAATTATGCGAGCCGGGTCCTCTATCCGACATATGCCCAGCTCTGGCGAGACGGCGCGCAGGACCTGCGCCGCCAGTTCTATGAAAAGCGCCGGCTGCCGGCCCTGCTCTATGGCTTCGCCACCGGCGGCATCATCGGCAGCGCGCCGCTGATCGTGGGCGTGCTCTATGACGACCGCTACGCCGACGCGGCGGGCTATCTGCAGATCCTGTGCCTGTCCTCGCTCCTCGCACTGCCGTCCAACGCCGCGAACGAGGCGCTGACAGCCACCGGCCGGATCCGCGCCACCCTGGAAGCGAGCGTGGTCAAGCTGGTGTGGCTGTCCGGCGCTGGATTTGCCGGCTATCTCCTATGGGGACAGCTCGGCCTGGTCCTCGCCGTCGGCCTCATGGAAGCGCCCGCTTTGGTGATGAAATGGGTGCGCCTGCGCTTTGCCGGGCTGCTCGACATGCGCGAGGAGCTTCTGTTCCTGGCGGCGGGACTGGCCGGAACGGGCTGCGGCTTCATCGGCACACGAGTTCTGGCACCCTTCCTGACATAAGGTCCCGCGCCGCATATTCCCTGTTTGGCACTAACGAAAAACCCCGAGAGCGACAGGCTCCCGGGGTTTTCGATTTTGATGTCGTCCGGCAGGGGCCGAAACGATCAGAACGGAATGTCGTCGTCCAGATCGTCGCCGAAGCCGCCGCTGCTGCCGGTCCGGCCCCATTCGCTGCCGCCGGAAGCACCGCCCGAGGACGAGCCGCCGGAAGACGAGCCACCCGTGCTGCCCCATTCGTCACCGCCGCGCGAACCGCCGCCCGAACGCGAACCGCCGCCCGAGGAGCCGCCTTCGCCCCAGCCGCCGCCGCCACGAGCGCCGCCACCACCGGCACCGCCGCTGCCACCCTGGGCACCGTCGAGCATGGTCAGCACGCCGCCGATGCCGCCTACCGACACTTCGGTGGTGTAGCGATCATTGCCGTTCTGGTCCTGCCACTTGCGGGTGCGCAGCTGGCCTTCGATGTAGATCTTGGAACCCTTGCGCAGGAACCGCTCGACCACGCCGACCAGGCCTTCGCTCTGGATCACCACGGAGTGCCACTCGGTACGCTCCTTGCGCTCTCCGGTGGCGCGGTCCTTCCAGTTTTCCGAGGTGGCGATGCGCAGGTTGGCGATGCGCCCGCCGTTCTGGAACGACTTCACTTCGGGATCGGCTCCGAGGTTGCCGATCAGAATGACCTTGTTGACACTGCCTGCCATGATGGAATCGCTTTCTTCTGAATCTCGGCGAACGGGTTAGCGAATGGAGCGGCCCTGCGCGAGTCTGCCGCCCCGGGTTTTCTACAATCCCGCGCCCACCGCGATCCAGTAGGTCACCCCCGCCGCCAGGTAGGCCAGGCCGAAAAGGTATACCAGCATGAACGTCGGCCATTTCCAGCCATTGGTCTCACGCCGGGTCACGGCGATGGTGGACATGCACTGCGGGGCGAAAACGAACCAGGCCAGGAAGGCCAGCGCCATCGGCAGGGTCCAGCGGCCCTTGAGACGGTCGCCCAGTTCGACGGCCTGCTGGTCCTCGTCGTCGCCCGCGTCCACCGCATAGGTCGTCGCCAGCGAGGATACCGCCACTTCGCGCGCAGCCATGGCGGGGATCAGCGCCAGCGCCATGTCGCGGTTGAAGCCGATCGGTTCGACCACCACGGCCAGGCCGTTCGCCAGCTTGCCCGCGATGGAGGCATCGACCTGGCTCTCGCCAGGCTTGGCCTGCGGGAAGTTCAACAGGATCCAGAGCACCACCGTGACCGTGAAGATGATCGTACCGGCGCGGCGCAGGAAGATCCACGCGCGCTGCCACAGGCCGATCGCCATGTCCTTGAGACGGGGCATCTGGTACTTCGGCATTTCCATGATGAAGCCGGAAGCGGCGCCCTTGGTGATCGAGCTGCGCAGCAGCAGCGCGACGACCATGGCCCCGACAATGCCCGCCACATAGAGCGCGAAGAGCACCACGCCCTGGAGGCCGATGCCCCAGCCGAGGTTGGTGTTCGGGATGAAGGCGCCGATGATCACGGCATAGACCGGAAGGCGCGCCGAGCACGTCATGAGCGGGGCGATCAGGATCGTCGTCAGGCGGTCCTTGGGATCCGTGATCGAGCGCGTCGCCATGATCCCGGGAATGGCGCAGGCGAAGCTGGAGAGCAGCGGAATGAAGCTGCGTCCCGAAAGCCCGACATAGGCCATCAGTCGATCCATCAGGAACGCCGCGCGGGCCATGTAGCCGGAGGCTTCCATCGCCAGGATGAAGGCGAAGAGGATGATGATCTGCGGCAGGAAGACGACCACCGAGCCGACGCCGGAAATGACGCCGTCAGTCAGCAGGTCGCGCACCAGGCCGGGCGGCATGGAGGCCTTCACCGTATCGTGAAGCCAGCCTGCGCCCGCGTCCAACCCGTCCATCAGCGGCGCGGCCCAGGCGAACACGGCCTGGAACACCACGAACAGGAACGCGAAGAGAATGAGCGGCCCCAGCCAGGGGTTCAGCAGGACCTGGTCCAGCCGCGCGTGGAGCCGGTGCTGCTTCGATTCCGAGAGGATCGCGGCATTGGCCATCGCATGGGCGGCGACGCGGCGCTCGGTCGGCCCGAGGTCGGTCAGGCCTGGCCCGGCGTGGCGCGTTTCGGCCGAGGCGATCGCCTCGCCCAGTTCGGCGAGCCCGCGGCGGCGCACGGCCACAGTCGGCACCACGCGAACGCCCAGTTCTTCCTGCAACACGGCCGCGTCGAGCACGAGCCCGTCGCGTTCGGCAAGGTCCACCATGTTGAGCGCGACGACGGAAGGCTTGCCCAGCGCCAACAGTTCCTGCGCAAAGACCAGGTGCTGTTCGAGGTTGGAGGCATCGAGCACGATAACCAGAACGTCCGGCTCCGCCTCGCCTGCGAACTTGCCGGCGATGACCTTGGAGGTCACTTCCTCGTCGGGGCTGGTGGCGTCGAGGCCGTAGGCGCCCGGAAGGTCGGTCATCTCCACCGGCTCGCCCGTCGGCAGGACCATGCGGCCGGACTTTCGTTCCACGGTCACGCCGGGATAGTTCGCGATCTTCTGGCGGGCGCCGGTAAGCGCGTTGAACAGCGCGCTCTTGCCCGCATTCGGGTTGCCGACGAGGGCGATCTTGCGCTGGCGGCTCATAACGGCGAAACTTCCATGGCGACGGCGTGGGCACGGCGCACGGCAATCGTCATGCGCCCGATGGTGATGGCGATCGGGTCGCGCCCGCCGGCGACGCCCCGGTGCGCCACGGAAACCGTCGCGCCTTCCTCCAGGCCGAGCGCGCGAAGGCGGCGCGCCTCTTCGGGAACCAGTGCATTCCAATCCACCGCGACGATTCGAGCGCGCTGGTCAATGGGGAGAAGATCCAAAGTCATGCCGCTCCGCTGCCAGATCAGCGCAGCGATTGCAACTTGTTCGCAATAACTAACAAACCCTGATCCGACTGCGGACACCCTCTCCCGATGCCGAAGCGCGCATCATCAGCCCGGCCGGCCGGTCAGCGGGCCGGATAACGCAGCCGCCCGAGCAGGCGCACCAGGCTGATGCGTTCTTCCGGCGCGCGCAGGAACTGGGCCTTCGTCTTCTCGAAGCGAATGATACCCTCGATCCGGCGATCCAGGAAAGCACGGGTTTCCGCCTTGTCGGCGCTCTTGTCCGAAGCGAAGACCCGCAGAGTCGCCGCATAGATCCCGCCCAGGATCGTGCGTTTGGTATAGTGGTTGTAATCGGTCGCGGTGTCGCCCGCGAGCCGCCACATGGCGTCCGCGCTGTTCCACCCCAGACGGAGTGAAGTACGCAGGTTCTGCGGCATCGCCATGATCGTCAGCGCCCGGTTCAAGGCTTCCTCCCGGCCCGCCACGGCATCGAGACGGGCCATGACCAGACGGCGGATACGCTCGCGAATGGAGACGCCCTGCAGCGATGACGCTGGGGTGGAGCGCTCCATCTGCTGGTCGACATGGCTCACCCAGGCCGAGATCATCGCCATCGGGCCTTCGCGGAATGCGAATTCCGCCAGCGCCGCGTCGATGCCGGCCAGACGCGCCGCCTGTCGCACGGCGTCCATCGTCCAACCGTCGAACACGGCGGCATCGGCAATGGCCGGCGCAAGCTGGCGGCGCAGACCTTCGAGTGTTTCTGGCTCTTGCATCATCGCGCTCAGAACGTCGGGCCGTAGACGGCCTTGCCCTTGCCCGAATTCTTCTTGGCATAGTCGTCCAGCAAGGTTGCCAGCGTGCTGCCACGCGCTTCCTGCGCGGCATAGTCGCGCGCGCTGCGGCCGGAATTGTCGGAGCGGCTGGGATCGGCACCGGCTTCGAGCAGCGCCTTCACCATGTCGCTATCCTTGCGGTGCACTGCGAAGATCAGCGGAGTTTCGCCGGCATCGTTCGACGTGCTCGGGTTCGCCTTGTGATCGAGCAGCACCGAAACGCCGTCGCGCCAGCCCAGGCTGACCGCAACCGAAAGCGGGGTCCGGCCACGGTCGTCGGAAGCGTTGACGTTGGCGCCCTTGCCGATGAGGTAGCTCAACCAGGTGATGTCCCGGCGGTTCGTGACGATCAGCAGCGCCGTCTCGCCCGTCGTCACGTCCTTGGCGTTGACGATCTGGCCATTGTCGGCAAGCGCCTGCTCGACTTTCTCGCCTTCCTTTTTCTTCACCGATTCGAGGAACTTGTACCCCTCGGAGAAATCGGCGTGAGCCGGGGAAGCGAACATCAGGCCTGCGGCCAGTGCGGCCAGGAATGCCCTGACAGGACGCGCTCTGAGGATTCCACGCGAGCGCTGGGACACGTTCCCGGACATGGTCTTCGACACCTTCATTACCTCCAGACAGACAAGGGCGCCCTGAAAACCGGCCTTCCCTTCCGGCATCGCACCCTTGCGCCAGAGGCTCTAGCAGAGCATGAAGCGCGGCGCCATGACATACCTGCTGCGCCGTATCGCCCCCCTCGCCCTGGCCCTTTCGCTGGGCCTGTCGCTCGCTGCCTGCCAGCAGTCCGCCACCGAGGCGCCGCCGCTGGAAGGCGCGCAGATCGGCGGGCCCTTCACGCTGACGGACAAGGACGGCAAGACCGTTACCTGGGAGAGCTTCAAGGGCAAATGGCGGATCGTCTACTTCGGCTACACCTTCTGCCCGGATGCCTGCCCGATGGATGTCCAGGCGATGATGCGCGGCTTCTCTCTCTACGAGAAGGCCCATGCCGCGCAGGCCGCCAAAGTGCAGCCGATCTTCGTGACCATCGATCCCGCGCGCGACACGCCCGAAGTCGTGGGCCAGTGGACCGCCGCCTTCGGACCGCGCCTCTATGGCCTCACCGGCAGCCCCGCGCAGATCAAGCAGGCGGCCGACGCTTTTGCGGTCTATTACAAGAAAGGCGAATCGACGCCCGGAGGCTATCTCATGGATCACAGCCGCACGGCATTCCTGATGGACCCGGAGGGCAAGCCGATCGCCATGCTGCCGGTGGACAAGGGACCGGAAGCCGTCTCGGCCGAACTGGCGAAGTGGGTGAAGTGAACGCAGCCAAGCCTTTCTGGGAACGCCCGATCGACACGCTCAACCGCGAGGAGTGGGAAGCCCTCTGCGACGGTTGCGGCCAGTGCTGCCTGCACAAGGTCGAGGATGCCGATACCGGGGAAATCTACCACACGAACGTCGCCTGCAAGCTGCTCAATCTCAAGACGGCGCAGTGCAGCGACTATCCCCGGCGGCACAAGTTCGTGCCGGACTGCCTGAAGCTGACGCCCAAGACGGCGGGCAACCTGGCCTGGTTGCCGCCCAGCTGCGCCTATCGCCTGCGCGCGGACGGTGAGCCCCTGCCGGAATGGCACTATCTCGTCTGCGGCGACCGCGAGGCGGTCCACGCGGCGGGGATCTCCGTTGCGGGCAAGGTCATCAGCGAGACGGTGGCCGGGCCGCTCGAAAACCACATCGTCTGGCCCTATGGCGACGATGAGGACGCTGAGGAATATCTGGAACCCGAAGGCCCCGCGCCCTGGGAGAGCAAATAGCCCGTGCTCGACTGGCTTCGCCGTGACCCTCGCAAGGAGCCGGTGCTCGAAATCGCCGGCCGTCAGGTTCCCGTCGTGATCCGCAGGTTGGCGCAGTCCCGGCGGATGACCATGCGGCTCGCGCCCGACGGCAGCGAAATCCGCATTTCCGTCCCGCAATGGACGCGCACCGAGGACGCCGTGGCCTTCGCCCGCTCCAAACAGTCCTGGCTGGCGATCCAGATCGAGGCCCTGCCCAAGGTGCAGCCGCTGGGCGACGGCGCCCTTCTCGACTTTCGGGGCCACCGCTTCACGATCCGGCACCATGCCGCCCTGCCGCGCCGCCCCGTGCCGGATGACGGATTGCTCTTGGTCGGCGGCCCGGAAGACTCGCTGGCTGCGCGACTGAAGCGCTGGCTCGAAGGCGAAGCGCGCGACGTGCTCGCGCAGGATCTGGCGGAATACTGCGACCGCGCCGCACAAGCGACACCGGCGCTGGCGCTGTCGAGCGCACGGCGGCGCTGGGGCAGCTGCGCGGCGGATGGATCGATTCGCATCAACTGGCGGCTCATCATGGCGCCGGACCCCGTGCGCCGCTCGGTAGTGGCGCACGAAGTGGCACACCTTGTGCACTTCGACCATTCGCCGGCATTCCATGATTTTCTGGGACAAATCTTCGAAGGCAGCGTGCCCTCGGCCAATCGGTGGCTCAAGGAAAATGGCCGCTCGCTCTATGTGCCGTTCGGGTAGCGTTCCGCCCTTTTAGCGACTACATAGCCCGGCATGGCACTGTTCAAGCGTTCTGGTTACTGGAAAGACGTCAGCCCGGTCGGCATGATCGCAGACTTCCGCGCGGTGTGGAAGCAGGCGGGCAGCAACCGCTGGCGCATCGCCGCGGTCTCGGCAGCATGCACGTTCTCGGTTTTCTATCTCATGTCGACCCAGGAAGGGCGCGGCCCGCATCCGCCGCCCAAGGTCGTCTATATCTCGGTGCTTCCGGCCCATCGCACCGAGGAACAGATCCTCGCCTCGAACATCGAGAACCAGAAGCGCAAGGAAGCCTGGGCGGCCGAGCAGGCCCGGCGCGAGAAGGACGTTCGCGAAATCTACAAGACGATCGGTCGCTACTCCGGGATGGACGTGGACAAGATCGCCCGTGAGGCCGACGCCGAGGAAGCCGCGCGCAAGAAGGCCGAGATGGACCGCATCGGCAAGCCCCGCCTGCCCGAAGGACGTACGCTGCCGCAGGTCGATCAGGTTCCGACCCAGCCTGCCCAGTGAAAACTGCTGACAAGGTGAAAGCTGCCGCCGGTCACGACGCGCGCTGGCTGGCCGCGGCCGCCGCGATTGCTGCACGCGCACGGCCTTCCAGCAGGCCAAACCCCAGCGTCGGCGCGATCCTCGTGAAGGACGGCAAGGTCATCGCCCGTGGCTGGACCCAGCCCGGCGGTCGCCCGCACGCCGAGGCGATGTGTCTTGCGCTCGCGGGCAAAGCTGCGCGAGGCGGCACGCTCTACGTCACATTGGAGCCTTGCGCCCACCAGTCGGCGCGCGGCCCCGCCTGCGCCGATCTCGTCTGCGCGGCCGGACTGGCCCGCGTGGTCATCGGCTGCATGGACCCCGACCCCCGCACCTCCGGCGCCGGCCTTGCGCGCCTGATCGCGGCCGGGATCGAAGCGATTTATCTGCCTTCAATGGCCTGCCAGCAGAGCCTTTCCGGCTACCTGATCTCCAAGCGCCTCGCCCGTCCCGAAGTGACGCTCAAACTGGCGCTGTCGCTCGACGGCTGCATCGCCCTTGCCAGCGGCGAGAGCCAGTGGATCACCGGAGCCGAGGCCCGTGCCCATACCCATGCCATGCGGGCCAGGGCCGATGCCATCCTCGTTGGCGGCGGAACGCTGCGCGCCGACCGCCCTCGCCTCGATGTCCGTCTGCCGGGGCTCGAAGCGCGCAGCCCGGAGCGCTGGGTGCTGACAAGCGGCAGCGTTCCCGAAGGCTGGAAGGCGCTGGCAAGGCCCGAGGACGTGACCGGCATGGCGGGCATTCAGCACCTCTTCGTCGAGGGCGGCGCCGGCGCTGCGACTGCCTTCCTGCGCGCCGGCCTGGTCGATCGACTGCTGATCTATCGCGCACCGATCCTCATCGGAGGACGTCCCGCTCTTTCCGACTTCGGGCTTGCAAGCCTTTCCGAAGCCCACGGCCGCTGGCGCCTGGCCGAACGGCGGCGGCTTGGCAGCGACACGCTGGAAGTCTACGAAACCGCACATTCATCAGAGCACCCGCTCGAAAGGTAGCCATGTTCACCGGAATTGTCACCGCCATCGGCCAGATCCGCGAAGCCCGCCAGACGGGCGATTTGCGCGCGGTCATCACTTGCCCCTTCGATCCGGCCGGCATCGCCATGGGCGCTTCGATCTCGTGCTCGGGCGTGTGCCTGACCGTGGTGGACAAGGGCGGCGTGGCCGGCGACGCCTGGTTCGCAGTGGACATCTCGGCGGAATCGGTTTCCCGCACCGTGCCGGGCCGCTGGACCCAGGGCACCAGCCTCAATCTCGAACCTGCCCTCAAGCTGGGTGACGAACTGGGCGGGCACATCGTGACAGGCCATGTCGACGGCGTCGGCACCATCGTCAGCGTGACGCCGGAAGGCGATTCGAAGCGCTTCGTGATCGCCGCCCCGAAGGAACTGGCGCCCTATCTCGCCCCCAAGGGATCGATCACCGTCGACGGCGTATCGCTGACGGTGAACGACGTGACCGACCAGGCGGACGGTAGCTGCCATTTTACGCTCAACATCATTCCCCACACCTCCGAAGTGACCACGATCGGCACGTTTAAGGCAGGAGACAGCGTGAACCTGGAGATCGACGTGCTTGCCCGCTACCTGCAGCGGATGCAGTCGCTGCGGAACTGAGGGAAATCAAAGCCGCGGAAGGGTCGCTCGGAGACCCTTTCAAGGCCTCCAGCCAGAAATCCTCAATCCGCAAAAGGCCCATGAGCAAAGCTCTCGCGGGTGATTTCGAAAAGCACATGCGGAACGATCACGCCGCATAGTTCGCGTTCGAAAGCGCGATCCGTCAGAACGCCGCCGATATGGCCCATGGCCTTGCGTGAGATCACGTTGTTTGCGCCGACCATGAAGGTCACCCGCGCGAAATGGACAAGCGCATGGGCAAGCATCAGGCGCTTCATCTCGGCATTGCAGCCGCGGCCCCAATACGCGCGCGCCAGGAAAGTCCAACCGATCTCGATCTCGTCGCCATCAGGCTGGCCGTAACGGCTGGAGCCGATCAGCGCCCCGCTTTGCCTGTCGACAACCGCGAGAGCCCCGCCGCTGGCCATTGCCTCGGCAAAGAAGCGCCGGAACACCGGCTCCTGCCAGCGATCGTGAGCGGGATGGCCCGCCCAGATCTCGCGATCGGAAGCCACGGCAAACAGCGCGTCCCAATCGTCGGCACGAAGCGGACGAAGGACCAGCCGGTCCCCTTCAAGGACCGGCTGGCGATCCATTCAGGCCGTCACGTCCGCCACTGCGGCGATGAACTTGTCGATGTTGCCCATCGTCAGGCCCGCCACGTTGATACGGCCCGAACCGGCCATGTAGATCCCGTGCTTCTCGCGCATTTCAAGGACCTGGTCCTTGCTGAGCGGCACGATCGAGAACAGGCCGTTCTGGCCGCCCATCGGCGTCAGGTCCACCGCACCGGCAGTTCCGGAAGCGGCAAGCTTGGCGCGAACCTGGCGCATGCGGTCGCGCATCTCGTCGAGTTCCGCGAGCCACTGCGCGGTCAGCGCTTCATCCTCAAGGATCAGGCGAACCGCGGCACCGCCGTGATCTGGCGGCTGCGACCAGTTGGCGCGCGCCAGGTTGTGGCCGTTCGACATGACCTTGGCGAGGTCGGCCGGATCGGAGACCATCGCATAGAGAGCGCCGACGCGGTCGCGATAGAGGCCGAAGTTCTTGTCGCACGAATAGCAGATCAGGGCTTCCGGCATGGCCACGAGCACGCGGCGCAGGCCATAGGCGTCTTCTTCCATGCCCATTCCCAGGCCCTGGTAGGCAAGGTCGAGGATCGGCAGGATCTTGGCATCGGCGATGCGCTGGGCAATCTCGTCCCACTGCTCGTTCGTGTAGTCGATACCGGTGGGGTTGTGGCAGCAGCCGTGCAGCAGGATGGCATCGCCTTCCTGGGCACCGGTGATCGCGGCGCGCACGGCGTCCATGTCGGGGTGGCCCGAGGGCAGTGCGTGGTTGAATTCAACGACGCCCAGGTCGAGGTCGGCGCAGATCTGCGCATGGTTCGGCCAGCTCGGCGTGCCGACGATGATCCGCTGATAACCCGCGCGCTTCACCATCGCGAGTGCGAGGCGCAGCGAACCGGTGCCGCCGGGGGTCTGCATGCCTTCGATGCGGCCGCCCATGTCGGGGCTGTCCTTGCCGAAGACATAGGGCATGAGCGCTTCGACGAAGCCCATGTCGCCCTCAGGACCGAGATAGGCTTTCGAGTCCTGCTCGGCGACGAGTTTCGCCTCGGCCGCCTTGATCGAGCGGAACACCGGGGTATCCCCCTCGCCCGTGCGGTAGACGCCGACGCCGAGGTCGATCTTGTCTGCGCGCGGATCCGCGTTGTGGAGCTTGATGAGCGCGAGAAGCGCATCGGCGGGCTGTTGCTGAAGGTTCGTAAGCATGGCGCGCGGGGCATTAGACCGAGCAGGGACAGCGCGCAATGCCGGATCGACCGACAATTGCCGAGAACTGCAAATTTATCGCGCCCGGCGATGCCGGATGCCCGTCAGGGCGAAATTTTGTTTGAATGGAACGAAAGATGCAAAGCCGTGCAGCGCCGACCGGGAGCCGACGCTGCATGGATCCAAAACCGGGGAGCTGGACGCGCCTTAGAAGGGCATCCAGCTCTGCTTGTGGGTGAACTTCATGTAACCGATGTTGGCCCCGAGACGCAGGCCCGCACCGGCGCGAACCGGAATAAGCACGACGTTGCCGCGGCGCAGATAGCTGATGTTGAAGCCGCCCACGAGATAGGCCTGCCCCTCGCCCGCACCGAATCGGTGGTAGAGGTCTTCGGTGTCGTAGAGGTTGTAGACCAGCACGAAGGCTTTGCCCGCGTTGGCACCGGCATCGAAGCCGATCGAAGGGCCAGTCCAGTAGACCGGCTGCTCGCCCTCCACCTTGTGATAGAGGGTGCCCGAACCATAGCGCAGGCCCACGGCGATCGCGCCGCCGCCTTCACGGCCGATGATGTAGCCGTTCGGCTCGCCCTGCTTCTTGAGCAGATCCTCTATCACGCCGGCGAGCCCCTTGGCACCCTTGCCGAAGACGCCCTCGGCGGCGCCGATCAGGTCGTCCTGGCGATAGGTCGTCGATCCGTCGGCAGGCGGCGTGGTCTGCGAACGCGTAGTCTGCGAGGGGCTGGGCGCGGGCTGGTAGGTCGAACCGTTAGCTGACGAATCGACCGGCGTTCCGTTGCCCGGATAAGGCGAAGGCGCGTCCACCGGCGGCGCTTCGGCCGGGGGCGCATACGTGTTTCCTGAGGCGTTTCCGCCGTTGAGATCGCTGTCGATCGCCGCGTCGGGATCGACCGTGGTCACTTGTGCCGTGGCGGACCCTATCGGAGCGAGCAGGACCAGCATGGCCGCAACGGCGCCGCCGACCCTCCGAGACAGGCGAACCGTCGCCCCCCTGGCGGCGATTTGCGTGGTGAATGACATCTGGTGGCCCTCCAATGGCGATCCCGAATTCCATACGACAGGTACGCTCCCGAGCGCACACTGCGACATGCCACTAAAGAATCCAGAGCGCATGACCCCGCAATGAACGGTCGACAGGACGACTCGGTTTTGCGGCAGATCGAATCCCCGCGAAACCCCATGCCTCGACAAACATTTCCACAGGCGTAAAAAACTACGCCAAGACCCTCTTGCCGACACAAACACCCCTCGTTATACGGCGCCTCCTAGGCCGCTACGGAGACGTGGGTGAGTGGCTGAAACCAGCGGTTTGCTAAACCGTCGTACCCTTAAGGGGGTACCGAGGGTTCGAATCCCTCCGTCTCCGCCACGGCGGCGCAGTTTTCTGCGCTTCGTGGGCCTAGGTTTCAGCCCAAACCATTGATGATTCCCTTGAGAATATCCCCGCTACAGGGGAACACGCTGGGACTTGTCAGGACATTCGGTTGACGAATCTGCGAGCCAAGGCAGTGGCTAGCTACTCACAGAAATTCAATTATCCCGATTCCAGATGACGCCACGAAAATATGGTCCTGTCGGTTCGCTCGCATCTGTGAGGACCACAACCTAGTTGCTTGCAGCGGCTTGCGCCTTCGCCGGGCCGCACGATGATTGTCGCCCTCGCGACTGGCTTCCGACACCTGGCGGCGCCTTCTCGCTCTCCATCCGTGCCTACTGGGGCAAGGATGCCATTCTTGACGGCAGTTGGGAGCCTTCCGAAGATCCTGAAGTCCGCCTGACTTCGGGGGAGCTTACCGCAACGGCGATTGTTGCGGGACGAAATCGGCTGTCGGAAGCTGAAGATTGCATCGTTCCGAGGTATGCAAATAGACTCCCTTCCTGTCGGCCTCTCACCATCCCAGCGTGCTTCCGTCTAACCCGACCGTTCAGCGGCGTCTTAGATATGCCTTGAGCTCCTCGGGGAAGTTGGTCTGTATCGCAGTGACGCCGGCGTCGAGCAATTCACCCCATACTTTGTCCGGCAAGGCCAGGGCGTCACCTTCCTCGCGGCCGGCCATGAACGTCGGGCCAAGCGCGTTGACCCAGATGCCTGCCTTGCCGCCAACCGAGCGCACCTGCGCGAGGTAGGTGTCGGAGCAGAATACGGCCTCATAGATATCTGCCTTCACGCCTGCATAACGGGCCTTGTCAGCGGCGGCATCCGCGGCCCCTCGGCATTGCCCGTGATCGTGCTCGTCGAACTTGGGCATCGTTGCTGCTGGCGGGATGCCCAGTGCAGCGTAGAGCGCCGGGCCATAGGTCCCGTTCATCGACCAGAGCACGCTATCCTCCATGCCGTAGCGCCTGACCAGCGCCGCGGCCTCGGCATGAACCGGCTCCTTGATATCGAGGAACAGAAGCGTTCGGCCTTTGGCGGCCTTCAGAACCTGTTCGAACGAAGGGACGTGCTGGTCGGTCAATGGCGCGTCCGGCCCGCCCATGCCTTCACGCAGGCGCGCGGCAAGCACGTCTGCCGCAGGGGTGTTACGCAACAGGCCTTTGAGGTTGGTGGTGCGGTCCAGCGTGGCATCGTGCATCACGACCAGTTCGCCGTCCGCGGTCTCGCGCAGATCCACTTCCAGCATGTCGGCCCCGTGATCGATGCAGTAAAGCATACCCGCCAGCGAGTTCTCCGCGGGCATGCGCCAGCAACCCCGGTGCGCGACCACGAGCGGGCGGGGATCGGCGAGGCGCTGCGCCAGTGAGAGATGGTGGGGTGCCTTGGCCGCGGCGGGCGCCGCCATACCGATGGCGAGCATGATAAGCGCAGGCGCAAGGGTTTGAGCCCCTTTTCTGAAGGGAAAAAACACGGTTTGGAGAATCCTTCGATGGACCTCCTGCCCATCGATCGGCGGGCAAGAGGTCACAGGTTTTCAGTCAGGGATCAGAAGCGCGGGGTGAAGCGGATGCCCGCCCACACTGTCATCGGCACGGTATAGGCATTGCGCAACAAGTCCTTGCCCGGCCCCGTGCTCGAGACGATACGGTTCTTTGTGACGTTCGATGCCTGCACGTAGATGCTGGCGCCGTCGGCGAAGCTGTAGCTGCCTGTCAGGTCGAACTGACTGCGCGGCGCCCAATACAGGTCTTGCCAGTAGACATCGCTCTGGATCGCGCGGAGTGAGCGGCCCTGCCGGTTCCATGCTGCGCGCAGTTCCAACCCATTGGCTGCGTAGAACAGGCTGACATTCTGCGTGTCGTCAGGCTGGTTGACGAGATTGTTCAGGCTGCGGCTTTGCCCGTCGCCAAAGGGAACGTTGAGCTTGCCGTCGTAGAAGGCCGCGTTGGCGCTGATGCCTAAGTCCCTGACGATGGGATGGATGAAGCCCAGCGAATTGACGATCGCGTTCAGTTCCACGCCCTTGATGCGCGCTTTCGAGGCATTGATCGGCTGACTGACGCGGGCGTTGGCGTAATTGACACCCTGATAGATGTATCCGACCGTGGTCGAAGTGAAGATCTCGTCCTTGATGTCCTTGTAGAACGCCGCGACCGATACGATGCCGCCATACTCGCGCGAGGGCACCCATTCGACCGAGATGTCGTAATTGGTGGACAGGCGCGGCTTGAGGTTCGGGTTGCCGACCGTCACGTTCACACCTTCGGCATTCGGATTGCCCTCGTCCGAGGTGTCGACGAACGTTATCGAACTGCGCGAGGCAAGCGTGTCGTAGCTGGGGCGGCCGATGGTCTGACTGAAACCGCCGCGCACGTCGAGCGAAGGCGCAGCGTGCCAGGTGCCGACAAAGGATGGCAGCACGAAATCGTATTTCGAGCTTGCCGGCGTATCCTGAAATACGCCGGAGACGCGGACTTTGCTGGTCGTGGTCTGTTTCGTATTGTCATAATGAAGGCCGCCCTGGAGCGAAACCGCATCGCTGCGGAAGCTGGCCAGCATGTAGCCGCCCAGGGTGCGTTCCCAGTGCGTGAAGTCGTCCTGCATGTTGAACGTGGACTGGTTCGTCTCGTTGAACGCCGAGGAAGGCTGTGCGGCGAGCTGGGCCAGCGCCCTATTCTTGTCGATGGAAATGAGGCGCAAGCCCTCGGTAAAGCTCATCAAGTTGCCGAACCGGCCGACACCTTCCGACAGGAGCAGCGATCCTGCCGTGGTATTGGGATGGAATTCCGTGCGCTCCACACCATAATCCGCGCTGTCATCGACATAGGAAAGCCCGGCTGCAAAGCCGAACCCCCGATCGCTGCGATCGCGGTTGAAGGCATAGTCGGCACGGATGTTGTACAGTTCATCCCGGGCGGTTCGCTGCACCGAAGGCCGGTAGTACAGCAGCGAGTAGTTGCTGAGATCGTTATACTCGCCAACCGGCAGGATGTAACGGAAATCGAAATCGGAGGTATCGTAGCCGAATGCGAATTCGCTGATGTTGGCTTGCGACGTGCCCGATGTGCCCGAAACCTTGCGGGTCACGCCGCTGGCATATTTGACCATCATCGAGTCTTCATCATAGGTCGCCCTGGACGCACTCCCGCGCAGGCTCAACACGTGACGTTCCGCCGGTCGCCAGGTCACACCGGCCTGCGCTATGCGGGTCGTCTGGTCGATATAGTCGTCCATGTAGCCGATGCGCACGCCGCCCATGGCGTAGCGGCCGGTCGTCGGGGTCTGATCCAGCACCTTCGACTGCGAATTGGGCGCTAGCGAGAGTTCGACTTCGTTGCGCTCATAGTGAGTCTTGAACTTGTAGTAGCCTCCCATCACGAAGGCTTCGAAATCGTCGCCCGGCTTGAATTCCAGCTTGCCGGTCATGCCCCAGCGAGTGCGGGTGGTGGGGCTGACCCAATAGCGGTCCTGGCTCGGCACGGCGATGCCGTTGCCCAGCGTGCCATTGGTGACGCGGGTGCCGTTGTCGTCGTAGAAGTTGTAGAAGCCGGTATCGAATGTCGCGTGCTGCTCAGTATAGCTGGAAATCGTCTCGTAATTGCCGGACAGTACCAAACCGAACTCCCGGTTGGCGCCGAAGGTGGTGCTGCCGGTAGCGTTGAGGCGATAGCCCGGGCTGTCCTGTTCGGTTGGCTGCCCGCGATCGCTGGCCAGTCCAAGCGCGCCTTCCATCGTGAAGAACGGCTTTCCACCGTCCTCGAAAGCGCTGCGCGTCACGATGTTGATAGCGCCGCCGACCGCATTGGGATCGAGATCCGGCGTGAACGTCTTCACCACCTGCAACTGCGAAATCATCGAGGTAGGCAGGATGTCGAGCCGCACGCCGCGCGCGATATTACCGACCACGCCGTTGGGCGTACCCGGGGAGGCAATGGCAAGCCCATCGAGCGTGACGTTGTTGTAGGCCGCACTCAGGCCGCGAATGGCGGGGCTGATTGCTTCGTCCTGTGTGTGTTCGTTATCGTTGGTGGGGAACACCGCCATGCCCGGAATGCGCTTCAGCGCCTCTACCACGGTGTTGTCGGGCAGCGCGCGCACGTCGTCGGCGCTGACGGCATCCATGATGTTCACCGCATCGCGCTTGGTGTCGATCGCGGACTGGTTGGCGGAGCGAATGCCGGTGACGAGAATGGACGGCGCCTCGGCGTCTTCCTCGGCGTGGGCGGTGGTGCAGGATAGCACGATGGCTATGGTGCTGGCGGTCAGGAAGAAGGTTTTCATGTTTGGTCCCCGCTGTTTGGCAATATGCAGGGCCGCCCTTTCCCTGCGCAGCGTGACGCTTTTATTTATTTAAAATGAAATTAATCGCGGCAGCCCCCATGCCGTCTGTTCCTCGCCGTCTATTCCTCGCCCTCTATTCCTCGAACGTCATGACATGATGGAGAGGCAGCAGCGCCGCGCCGATGGGAATGGCCCAGCTACCAAGACGCGTGACATGGATCGGCCGTGCCGGGCGCGGCGAAGGCCATGGCGCAAGACGCGCGCGCTCGCCGATCTGCTGGAGAATGGGAAGCGGAATGGAGCCGGTGATCAGCAACGCACCGGGATCGTTCCAGGCGGCGCCGCTATAAGCCAACATCATCAGCTGGCCGGTGGCACGCTCTACCCAGCGCGCTATGACGTCTGCATGAAGATCAAGGCAATCCGCGACCTCGTGCAGCGAACCGAGGGTGCCGCCCGCTTCGTTGATGGTCCGCACCAGGTCGATGCCGGAAGGGCGCGGCAGATCGAGGTCCGGGTACAACTGGCCGACGTCTCCGGCATTGCCGTATTCCCCGCTCATGATGTCACTGCGGGACACGATACTGCCGCCCACGCCATGGCCCACGAAGAGAGAGAGTGCAGAGGCGTAGCTTCGCGCCAGCTCCTGATCGTGGAAGTCCGCAAGACCCGCCAGCGTACTCTCGTTCTCGGTCCAGACCGGCAGACCGAGGCAATCCTCGAAAAAGTCGGGCAGGTCGATCTCTCGCCAGCCTTCCAGCCATTGCGTGGTCCAGCGGCGCGGTGATCCCGGGTGCGGCACGAAGCCGGGGACCGCTACGCCCAGCCCCAGAAAACGCGAGCGGATCAGCCGGGTTTCGCCCGCATGCTGCTTGAGCAGTTCGCCCACCCGTTCGATGAAGGCGCGCGGGTCGGGGCTGGAAAAAGGCTCGGCATGGCGCACGAAGACGTCTCCGGCAAAGTCCATCAGCACCAGTTCGAGCCAGCCCGGATGGGCCATGGCGCCTGCCGCGTAGCCGACCCGCCCGCTGAGTGCGAGCGGCACCAGCGGGCGGCCGCGCTGGGTGGTCTGGCTCTCGGTTTCGTCCAGGCAGCCCAGGTTTATGAGTTCGCGGGCCAGTCGGGTGATCGCGGCATTATGCATGTCGAGATCGTCGGCAAGCCGCGAACGGGGCATTGGGCCATGCCTGCGGATATGCCACAGGATGCGTTTCTGGTCGCTGGAGAGCGAGACGGGAGACTTGCGGGCGTTCAGCATAGTAATGTGGCGCTGCAGACCATGCCGCCCGAGGTCAGGTCAAGATACATGCGCGTTGCCCATGCGAATGGCGCAGTGCGCCCCACGTCCCCACCGCGCCCAAAAGCAGGATCGCTCCCATGGCCCATGCGGCCATGGGCATTCCCTGACGATAGGGCTCGATCAGCAGGCCGAAGATCAGAGTGGACAGGGCGATGGCCAGCTTGAGGCTGGTGGTAAGCAAGGCGAAGGCGGGCGCATCGATCTGCCCACCAGTACGGATGCGATGATCGTGCGCGATGGTGCCGACCCTTTCCCAGATCAGGTTCGCCATTCCGGATGTTGCGGTGCCGTAGATCATCGCCAGCACCAGCAGCGCGGCTCCTGCAAATGGCAGGGCAAGCGCAATGCCCGAGATCGCCGCCACAGCGCCGAGTGATCCGACGATCATGCTCTTGTCGACCGACGCCGCCAACCGTTGCTCAAGGAAGGGGCCGATGATCGTGCCTGTCACCATGCTGATGACCAGCGAACCGGCAAGACCCGAACCAGCGGCCGGATCGCCGTGAAGTGCCAGAAAGCGGGACGCTGCACCCAGCATGCCGTAATGGAAGAACGTCGCGATGATCGGCGGCATCAATCGCCGATAAGGCAGGGCCCGCCAGCTTGCCGTCTCCATCGACATCCGGGCAGGCACTGGGCCTCTCGCCAGTCGCGCCAGGCCGAAGCCGCTGGCTGCGATAGGCAGGATCGTGATCGCCAGCAATTTCATGTCGGCCAGAGCATCGGAAGGCGAGAGCAGCGCGGCAAAGATAAGCAACGAGGCGATCAGCCTGCCGACAGAGGCCATGACGGTCTTGTTGGTGGTATAGCGCGCCACGTCGCTTCCGTCCGCCGGTAGCAGTGAGATCAAGGCGTTCTGGCTGACATCGTAAGCGGCGTAGGCGAACCGGAACAGTACCGAGGTCACGCAGATATAGACAATCGCGGCAACGGTGCCTTCCGGCTTGGGACCGAACAGGAGCAGCGCCAGCAGCGCGGCCAGAAGACCGAACCACGCCTGCGCTTTCAATGCCGCTCGCTGCGGATCGCGCCTGCCGGCCAGCCACTGCGCGATAAACATATCGGGAAACGCACTGATCAGCACAGTCGCGAATAGGATTGCCCCTGCCATTTTTCCGGAAAGGCCGGTCCGCTCGATGAAGTGATAGCCGATCAGCAAGTCCACCGTGGACCACAAGATGGAACGCGCGCATTGGCCAAGCCCGAAGAGCGCAAAACTGCGACCTTCCGCACTGCTGCTTCGGGCAAATTTCATGAAATCGCTTCTGCTCGATCCTGCTATTCAAAGCAGCGCCATGGACCGCAATTCTTCCAGATTTATGAAGGCGCTGCCGCATACGCAGCTTAGCATGGCACACGAAGAAATATCCCGGCGGATCGAGATGCAATGTATCACCCTCCATTGCTCTCATTTTGCACCGAGAGGCGGCCACCTGAAAAGCGAATCGCCACTCGGCAGTGCGGCCGGCAGCTTTCGACCCAAGTTCAGCCATTCCATAGCGAAGGTGGAAATAACTGCTGTTCCTGGAACCTGCCGCTCGCAGTCCATAGCAGGAGTCCGGTGACGCTGATGACGCCACCGGCCATGCACACACCGGCCCAGCCCCAGAGGCTGTACATGAAGGGCGCTATAGCGGCCCCTGTCGCGCTGCCGAGTGAATAGAGCACCATGTACGCGGCGATCGCGCGGCCGGCGGCATCGGGATGACGATCGACGATGAGTGTCTGGCTGGTAACATGCACGGCCTGAACCGCCAGATCGAGTAGCACGATACCGGCGATGAGCCACCACAAGGACAAGTATAACATGGCGATGATGCCCCAGGAGAAACAGAGCAGCAGGAGGGAGGCTCCTGTTACACGCCCCGCATGACCCAAATCGGTGAGACGACCGGCGCTGCGGGCGCCGATCGCGCCTGCTATGCCGACCAGTCCGAACAGGCCGACCTGCGTATGTGACAAACCCGAACCGGGAGCCGTCAGCGGCAGAACCAGGGCGGTCCAGAATGTGCTGAAGGCTGCAAAGATGACGAAGGCAAACGCAGCGCGAAGCCTCAATGTGCGGTCGCCGACGAAAAGGCGCGGCAATGATCGCAGTACCTCGCCATAGCGCTGTTTGCCTGATTGCCTGTCATCTGGAGGCAGCATCCAACTCAGCGCCAGCGCCGCGATCGCGCTGGCTGCAGCGGCCAGCAGATAGACCGCGCGCCAGCCGAGAAGATCGCCGACGCTGCCCGAGATCACCCGTGCAGCCAATATTCCCACGACGACCCCACTCGTGACTTTCCCTAAAACGATGCCGCGTTCTTGCGGCGGTGCGAGTGCTCCGGCGTAGGCCACCAGCGTCTGAACCGTCACGGCCAGCGCGCCGACCATCGAAAGTGACGCGAGCAAGACGGCCGGTGTCGGAGCACATGCGACGGCAACAAGCGCCACAACGGAAAGCCCACTCTGACCCAGGATCAGTCGTCTTCGATCCATGATGTCAGTGAGTGGCACCAGAAAAATGAGACCGATGGCATAGCCAATCTGCGCCAGGGTAACCGCCAATCCGATCTCTGCAGGACGGAAATCAAGGCTCTTGCCGATCAGGTCGAGCAGCGGATGCGCGATATAGACGTTGGCCACCGCGAGACCGGCTGCAAACGCCATGACAGTGGTCGTCCTGCTTGAGAGCGGGGATAGCCTTTCAGAGGCCACGAGAATTCCAGAGGTTGTCATGGTCTTATATCAAGACCAGATAAGGACTTCGATCCAGTTCGAAATCCGGACCACATCTGAAGGACCTTGCCCTTGGTGAAGCGCGTCAGCCTCTCTCATGCCCCATGCCCCGTGGCTCGCGCGCTGGATGTCATCGGCGATTGGTGGTCGCTGCTGATTATCCGCGATGCTATAGAGGGCGTCCGCCGCTTCAGCGCGTTTCAATCCAGCCTTGGTATCGCCAAAGGCATGCTGGCCACCCGTCTGCGGGCATTGATAGAGCGCGGCATCATGACGCAGGCGCCAGCATCCGATGGGAGCGCTTACAGGGACTATGTGCTCACCCCGAAAGGCCAGGCGCTCCATCTGGTGATCGCGGCCCTGCGGCAATGGGGTGAGGAAGAACTCTACGAAACTGACGAAGCCCATTCTGTTCTCGTAGACAAGCACGACTCTTTGCCTGTCGCTCCGCTTATATTGCGCAGCGCCGATGGTCGCACGCTCTACTGGAGCGACACGCAGGTTCAGCGCGTAGGAGACTGATCAGGTTGCTGAATGACCATTCCCGACAAAAGCAGCCGATCAGGGCCTTGAACGCGGCCGAGGGATTTCGTCGGTTGGGATAATAAAAGCACAAAGGCGTCAGCGGTGGCGTCCAGTCTTCCAAGACCCGAACAAGGCGCCCTGCCTTGATGGCAGTACTGTCGGAACCGTCTGAAGGCGGCAACAGAGCGCGAATGATTGGGTTAGCGGTGACAGCCTGGAAATTCGCCCCGCATGAGCGCCTCCTGTTGCCGGGAGTGCGGGCAAGCGGATCGGCAACTTCTGGGTGTGAGTATTGCAAACAGGACATGATCGGCTGAATACCCTCCGCCCTTCTTACTCGACCGACAGTTCGCGATTGCTCCTTCGGCGCGGCTTGAGTTCGCTGACGATCACACCGGCAATGATGAAGGCCGCGCCGAGGATCGCCAGCGGGGCGAGCCTGTCGCCCCCGATCCGGCCTATGACGCCGGCCCAGACAGGCTCGCTGGCGTAGATGATCGTGGCGCGCGTGGGCGATACGGATTTCTGTGCCCAATTCATCGTCAGCTGGATCAGAGCACTTGCGATGCCCAAGCCGATACCGGCGACCAGCCAGACCCAGGAGAACGCCGGAACGCCCTCGCCCGCAATGGGCATCGTCGCGAAGGAGAGCAGTCCGCCCACGAGCAGCTGCACGACGGTGATCCTGGAACTGACCACTTCCGACGCGAACCGCCCAATCAGGAGTATCTCAGCCGCGATCGCTGCGGCGCTGAGGAGCGTGGCGATTTCGCCGCGGCCGAGGCCGAGCTGCCATGCATCCGGGCCAGCAAGGAAGACCAGACCGACGAATGCAAGTGCGATACCGGCCCATGTCAGCGCGCGCGGCGGTCGACGCACCACCAGCCATTGGATGAGTGGCACCATCGGCACATAGAGCGCCGTCAGGAAAGCCGATGTGCTGCTGCTGATCGATTGCAAACCATATGTCTGCAAGCCGTAGCCCAGGAAGATGGTCACGCCGACGGCCGACCCGGCCACCAGCTCCTTCTTCGTGATGCCGCGGAGCGCGCGGCGGAACACGACCATCGTAAGCAAGCCTGCCACGACAAAGCGGAGACCGACGAAGAACAAAGGGCCGGAGTGTCCCACAGCCAGATGCACGATCAGAAACGTCGCCCCCCACATCAGGGTGATCCCGATAAGTGCAGCCTCCTCGCGGCTGAAAAAGGATTTGTGCGTGGTGGATTTGTGCAACATACTGCGCATCTATGAGCAATATATTGCGCAGTCAATCCGATCGTTCCGACGTGCTTTCCCACGTCTCGGATAATCTCAAGCGGCTCCGCCGATTGGCAGGCCTTAGCCAGGCCGCACTCGCGGAGGCGTCGGGCGTAAGCCGCCGGATGATCGTCAATCTGGAGGGGGGCGATACCAATGTCAGCCTGTCCAGCCTGGACAGACTGGCCTGGGCGCTCGGCGTCGACTTCGTGGCGATGGTTGCCGATCCGCAGGTCAGCGCCGAGCGAATTGAAGCACTGACCTGGAGGGGAAGTGACGATGCCAGCAAGGCAGTGCTCCTCGGCAGCGTCCCTGCTGCAGCATCGGCTCAGCTTTGGTCCTGGTCACTCGGGATTGGCGACAGATATGTTGCCGAACCGGATCCGGCAGGCTGGCACGAGATGATCTTCGTATCTGCAGGACGACTTCGAATCGACAAGGCTGACGGGGCAGTCACCATCGATGCGCAGGACTTCGCCATCTACAGCAGCGCGCAGCCGTTTTCCTACACGAACGCGGGCGACGAAATCGTAAGGTTCACGCGCGTCGTCGTCTGTTGAGCATGGACGAGCGGCCACTTGCCAGTAGTGATGAATGCCCGGCAATGACCATATAAGGGCGACAGCGGAACCGTCCTTTTCTGCAGCCGGTATCCGAAGGCAGCCAGCGGCCAACGCGAGTCATTCCCGTCTCATCGAGCGGTCTGGCGGCCGGGCAAGAGTTTCTGTCCGGCCAGCTTGACGAGAGCAGGTTTCCTCTGCGCTTGACCTATCGTCATCGTTCTTTCTTCAGCTTCGATCGATCGCGACGGTCGCGGATATCGAAGGGAGGCGAGCGATAGGACTTTCCTATGGCCGCGATACAGGAATGACGCCTTCTATGCGGAAATGACTGCATTTATCTTGCCGACAACAGATCGATGAGAGGATGCAGCCATGACTATCAGTCTCCTGCCGGACAATCCGGGAGCCTGGACTTATCGCCGTTTCGAGGATCTTTACGCGATCCCGCGCGAAGAGCGCGAGACGTTGCAACTCGAGGCCGTCCGGATCAATTTCGCAAAGCTGCGCAACCGCATCCCGGGCCCTCAAGAAGCTGGCTGACCGCCAGGGCGTGGAGGCGATCGATAAGCTGGAAGACGTGTTGCCGGTCTGCTTCGACCACCGTGTCCTCAAGAACTATCCGATCCAGATCATCGAGAACCGCGATTTCGCCAAGCTGACCGGTTGGCTCGACAAACTGACCGCGCATGACCTCACTCGTGTGGACCTCACGGGTGTCACCACGATCGAGCAGTGGCTGCGGAGGCTCGAGGCTTATGGCATGCTCGTCACTTATTCCAGCGGGACGACCGGGAAGCTGTCTTTCGTGCCCCGTTCCTACGATGAACTCGGGCCGTGGAAGTACCACTTCTTCAGCGTCAATCGCGCGTCGAGCGGCGTGGACCCCTGGACGACCAAGCTGCCGACGTTCTTCCCCGGCTATCGCGGCGGCTATCAGACGATGCTCAAGATGATGAGCCTGTTCAATGTCGAGATGGCAGGCGGCGAGGAGCACTACCACACGCTCTACGACACGCATATTCCGGCCGATCTCATGGCCCTTTCCGGCCGCCTGCAAGCGGCGGAGGACAAGGGTGAGGTGATGAACCTGGGCCTCGACCCTGCCCTGCTCGAGCAGCGCCAGCAGATGCTGGCCCAGGGGCGTAGCCGCGAAGGCGACATGGAGGCCTGGTTCGGCAAGCTCATTCGCGATTATCGCGGGCAGGGAGTGAAGATCGGTGGCACTTTCGCCGACGTCTACCGTGTCGCCAGAGCGGGCCTCGACAAGGGCATGACTTGTGAATTCGCTGCAGAACGCCGGCCACGAGGTTTTTGCGCCGACACTCACCGGATTGGCGGACCGCAGCCATCTGCTGTCCCCGGAGCTGGGTCTCGGGACTCATATCACTGACATTGCCGCTTTGCTCAGGTTCGAAGACCTGCATGACGTTGTTCTGGTCGGTCACAGCTACGGCGGCATGGTCGTCACCGGCGCCGCAGATCGCGAAGCGCATCGGATAGAGCGGCTCGTCTACCTCCACGCAGCGATCCCTCAAGATGGTGAAGCGCTGATCGATGTATCGCCCGGCCTGTTGCTATTGGCCGGGACGACACGCATGGTCGATGGCGTTGAACTGGGACTTTGGCCCGACGCGGCAGCGGGGGAGATATACGGGCTCGGCACTTGTCCGCTCAAGGATTGGGCCCTGGAACGCCTTACGCCGCATCCTTGGAAAACCGTTACCGACAAGGTGATCCTGAACGATCCGGCTCGCCTCGCTCAAATTCCCCGGACGATCGTAAATTGCCCAACATCATTGGCTAATCGGCCGGAAGCGCTGCGCCACCGCTGGTTGCAAGCGGAAACGGTATTGTCGCTCGATACGGGTCATGACGTCATGCTGACGGCGCCGCAGAGCGTAATAGATATCCTGCTTAAAGCCGGATAACGCGTCCGATACATCGTTCTATTTCCCTAGATCACCAGGTCTGATCCCTGCACGAGTGAAAATCGAGCCTTGGGATGGGCGGTTTGGGTGTTTGTCTTAGAATGGCTTTGCTCAAAGCCTGGCCTCTCATGCGGGAACGCTTCAGGTAGTAAGCGCCCCTTTCAGAAAGCTGACGTGACGCCGAACTCGGCGACGACGCGGCGATAGTCGTAAATTTCGATGGTGGAGCGATTGCGCTCCCACTTGAGACGGACCAGCGGCGCGAAACTGCCCAGGTGAAGCGCGCGCAAGGTCGCGGCAATGCTCGCGCTGTAGCGATTCTCGATGCGCCGCTCAGGATAGAGAAACAGGCGCTCGTCCGCTTCGAGATGACTATAGCCAAGCGTACCGACCAGCGTGGTGCGCCCCAGCTCCCGGAAAAGATAAGCCGAGCTTCCACCCATCGACAGCGAGTACCCCGCATCGCGCGCAGACTCGCGAAAGCCGAAGACCTGCACACCCCCACCGAAGCGAGCGCTGAATGCCCGGTCAAAACTGGCCGATACCGTGAAATCGTCCGCCGTCTGCAAGGCATTGCGCTTGTTGCTGACATGCGCGATATTGCCGTCGAGCCGCAACTGCCCGCGTTTGCCGATTGGGTTCTGCCAACTCACCCCGCCGCCCAGGGTCGTGCTGAACAGCTTGCCTCCGTACCAGCGCCGGGCAGGACCAAACGAAAACGTAAGCTGATTGCCGTCCCAGGCATATTGTGGGCCGGCCTGGAGCGCTACGGTGACATCGTTGAAATCCGCATCGCGATAGAGCGTGGCATCCGTGGAAGCGCGTATCAGCAGATCGGTGCCGCGCTCGATTCCGACACGAAGGTAGCCCTGCCCCTGAAGATCCAGGCCGACCCCGGATTTTGCGCGTGCATCGTCGTCGAGCGTGAAGTCTCCGATGACGGTGCCCAGAGTATTCGAGCGGGTGGCACGATTGATATTGCTGTCCGGAGCGAGCGCAATCTCGATCGATCCCCCCAGGGGTTTGCGGGCATTGAGTGCGCGCGAATAGAAGCGCACGAGCTGCTCCACCGCCGACGGTAAGCCCGCCGCCTGTGCCGCACGCAGTTCCTTTCGCGCGCCCGCCATGTTGCCCAGCATCGCCTGCATCCGCGCAAGTTCCAGCCGCACCCGCCCGGCCCCTGGCTTGTCATCCAGAATGCGCCGAAATTCGAGTGCCGCATCACTGTAACGCTTGAGATCGTCGGCGAGCATCATGCCGAGACGGAAGCGCGCCTCCGTTCGCACTTCAATATCGCGGTCCTGCGTGAGCGCCCGATAGGCCGTCTCGGCGGTGGAGAAATCGCCTTGGCCACGCGCGTTATCGGCCAACGCAAAGACTTGCGTCGCCGAGAGATGATCCTGCGCGGAAATCGGCCCTGACAGGACGGCCGTGTCCTGCGCACCCGAACCGGTCGCGATGCCCGCCAGTATCGCCGCGACCAACAGTTTCCGAATTGAAATGTTACACCCCCGTTTGGGCGGCGCTTATCGCAAGAGCACGTTTATTGTCCATATGCTCCTCATCCCACTTGTCGCAGGGGCACACAGTTTCAAATTATTAATGGCGGTTTCACGACGCGACTTGACCTTTCGGACCTCTCGGCCGCATGCGCAAGAAGCGATTACGAAACAGGGGCATACATGAATACTCGGTACTGGACGGCAAGCGCCGTCGCACTGCTATTGCTGTCCGGCTGTGGCGGCGGTTCTGGCGGCGTGAACAGCACGCCAACTCCCGCACCGTCCCCAACTCCAACGCCGACCGCCAATGCGACCATGACCGATCTGAAGGTCAGCCAGACCTTTACCAACGATGCAGCAACACTGAAGGGAACCTGGGACATCCCGACCGGAACCGTAATTGACGGGTCCAGCAAGCCAGCGACCCTGTCGATCCGCTACGATGCGAAAACCGGGTCCTATGCCTTGAACACGGATGCCCGAAACGAGACTTTCGGTACAGCAGACGTGTCCACCCAGGATGCCTACGACACCAGGTACCGTCGGTCAAACGACACCGGTAACGCGTATCTGACACTGGTCAAGCAGGGTTATACGGGCCAGGCGGCCAAGCAATACGTCGCCATGGGGTATTGGCAGAGCAACAGCGTCACCGATGGCCGGCAGTCAACCGAGTTCACGGCATTCACTTACGGTCTGCCCACAGGTTCGGCAGCGGTGCCCCGCACGGGATCCGCTGCCTACGGGATCGACATCTTCGGGCTGGTGACGATGCCGGGTGAAGAACCGATGTCCATGCAGGGCACCGGGAAATTCAGCGTCGATTTCTCACAGGGGATCTTCTCGACCCAGGGGTATACGAGCGAGAGCGGGCTGGTCACCGACAAAGGCGTGTCGGGTGGCGGCATTGAACTGCGCGCCGGTGGCAGCCTGACTTCAGGCGACGGAACCTTTTCAGGAAACGCCGTCTATGGCAGCAGCTACGGCCAAGCCTCCGGAACCATAGCGGGCCGGTTCTACGGCCCCAACGGCGAAGAACTCGGGGCCACGTTCCAGACGGCCAATGCAGGGGGGATGGCAGCCGTCGGCTCGATCGTCGGATCGCGCGATGCGAGCCAAACCGTTGATGCCCAGACGCTGACCGCGCTGACATCAGGGCAGCACTTCTATGCGCGAGGCGGCGGCGGCAGCGGTGGCAGCCTGACGTGGCTGAACTCGGAGACCTTCGACTATGGTGGATATTCGTCCGACATGGTGGGCGGTCGCTTCACGGTCAACGAGAAGGTGGCGAGCAACGATGCCAACTTCAATGCCTACGCCAAGAGCGGAGACAATGGATACGGCCTTCAGCAAGTAAGGTTGGAGCTTTACAAGCCGGGGCCGGCGAACACCGAACTGGCCCTGACTTACGCCTCGTTCGGACACTGGGCAGGTACCCGGGCCGGTTCAACCCAGGATTTCTATTTCACTTACGGCTTCGCGACCGGAAACAACTTCCTCGCAGCACGTACTGGCAAGGCCCGCTACGAAGGCTTGGCATACGGCACCGGGGTCAACAGCAACGCTTCGGCTCGTTACAATGTAAGGGGTACCTCCAGCTTCGACGTCGACTTCGGCACGCAGAAGTTCGGCGGTGCCCTGTCGCTGGCCGGAACTGAACAGACCTCCGGCGCCCGGGCGGATTTCGGCAGCTACGACATGGCAGGCACGCTTTCGGCTTGGGACTCCAGCTTGCAAGGCAATGTGTCGCGCGAGGGCAGGTCCCTGGGTAGCGTCATTGCCCAGTTCTACGGCGCGGATGCGCAGGAACTGGCCGGCACCTTCTACTTCAACGCGCCGGCGGGCAGCGGCGAGGCAAGGGAAGTTGGGATCCAGGGAGCCATCGTCACCAAGCGCCGGTAGTTTTTGCGACCAAGGACGAACAGCCTCACAGCGGGGTTTGCTTTGAGGCTGTTCGTCGGAGATGTCGGCATGCGCTCGTTTGGCGAACCGGCCTCCCCGGCCCCTGTCCTGCCGGAAGACATCCGCATTGCGCGGCCTTCGATGGGGCGTGCTTAAATCGCAATTGATGCGGGTGACCGAAGTGGGCAGGCTGGCCGGAGCGTGATGACCGACAAGCCTGATCCTCGCCGGCCTCGGCCCCATACCAGGACGATCGTCCGAAGAGCCGCGCGACGTCTCGAGCTGCGCTCCTTCGGCCTGCTCCCAGAGCTCTTCAACCATGTCGAGGGCCTGCGTGCTGCCGTCGCCGTCGCGCTCCCCCTCGTGCTGGCCGTGGCGACCGGACGCGCCGGGTTGGGGTGGGCCGTCTTCGCGGCGTTCTGGACGTGCCTTTGCGACTGTCCCGGACCGGATACCCAGCGCCGCCGCCTGCTGGCTATCTTCGTGGGCTGCGGCACCGTCATTTCCTTCGCCGGCTCATGGATCGCCTCGTTCGCGCCCATGGCAGGCATGATCGCGGGGCCGACCATCGTTTTCTGCGCGGTCCTGTGGTCGGCACGTATCCGGTTCGGTGGACTGCTCGGTACGCTGCTCGCGGTCGTCGGCGTGGTGGCCGTCGGTTTCCCGCATCCACCGGCGCAGGCCGCGGTACAAGCCGGCGCCTTTCTCGGTGGTGCGGTCTGGGCCTATCTGCTGATCAATGCGCTATGGCCGATCGACGCCGCCCTGCCGCTTTCCCGCGCATCGGACGCCGTCATCGTGCGCCTGCTCGACATGGCCGAAAGCCTCGTGCAGCTCGGAGACGCGCAGCACCGCGACGATCGCTGGCACCGCGAACATGCGGAACACCGACGCGCGGTACGGCTGGCCATCGAGCGTTTTCGCAGCATGCTGGAACGCTATGGCGAAGACCCTTCGGTCACCGCCCGGTTCGAGCAGGCCTGCGAAGCCTGCGAGACGCTGTTCGGCGCCTTGATCGCGCTGGACCAGGCCTACATCACCAGGGCCGGACGGATCGAGGAGCGCGCCGCCGTCGCCCATGCCTGCAAGACGACCCTGCTGGCCTGGGCCCTCTCTTCCCGCTCCGGCGGACGTCGGCGCGACCCGCTCGATTGGGCCGCGGGCCGGCTGCGGCGCCTTCAGGGCCAACTCACCGATGACCTGTTCATCGGCTGTCTGCGGGCGTTCGAGAGCGCGCTGGAAGGATTGGCCTGCCGCCAATCCGGAACCCATCTACAGGGCAAGGCTGGGCAGGCACGTCCCCTCCACGGAACGTCCCCGGTCGCCCTGCGCCAGGCCGTGCGGCAATCGGTAGGATTGGTCGTCGTCTATCTGTCGGCCATCGTCTTCCAGCTGGGCTATCCTTATTGGGCGGCCATGGCGCTTGTCGTGGTATTGCAGGGCGGCGCCCGGGTGACATGGGCGCGCTGCCTTGAGCGCATCCTGGGCAGCGTGCTGGGCGGGATGCTCGCATGGCTGCTGGTGACTGTGAGCAGCGCTTCACCAGTCCTCGTCATGCTGGCGGTCATCCTGGCGGGCGCGGCGATCGCCATGCGCTCGGTGAACTACACCATCTTCGTCATCTTCCTCACCATGCTTTTCGTGATCGTCGCCGAAATGCTCCAGCCCGGCGCGGGCATCGCCTCATCCCGCATGCTCGACAACGTGATCGGCAGCCTGACGGCGCTGATCGCCGTATTCACCTTGTGGCCCGATTTCGGCGCTTCTCTGAAGAACCGCATCGACGAAGGCATCGACGCCAATCGCGGTTATTTCGAGGCCGTGCGCCGGAACGAGCCGGTTGCCGAAATCGAACAGGCGCGCCGCGGGGCCGGGCTTGCCAGCGTCGAGGCCGAAATCGCCCTGCACGATGTTGGCGGCATGCTGCGCCGACTGTTCCAGTCCGGGCATGGCGGCGAACCGTTGCAGGACCTGCGAAATACCGCGGGCGAAGCCGCGATGGCATGGCACCGGCGGCTGGGCACTCAGGTCCAGTCAACCCCGATCTTTGACGATGGGCGTTTCAATCAAGCTTAGGCATAGCCGAAAGAAGAACTGCTAGGCGTTCAGTTGAAGCACCTGGGCCAGTACGGCAATGGCGATGACATCCGGTTCGCTACCGGTCACACCGGGAAGCCCGATCGGTGCGGTGAGGCGCGCCAAGACATCTTCGCTTACCCCCTCCGCCAGAAGACGCGCCCTGACGCGTGCGATCTTGGTCGACGATCCGATCAGCCCGACGAAGGCCAAAGGCGTTCGCGTCAGGGCGGCAAGGGCCAGACCGTAGTCGAGCGAGTGGTCATGGGTGAGGATGGCGACAGCCGCATCGTCCGGCGCCTCTTCGAGACATTTTGCGATCTGCTCCTCAGAGATCACCGTTACCCCGTCAATTTCGGCCGATTCCGGTCTCGTGTCGAACCAGGCGAGTTGCAGCGGCAGGCCGATCGTGTGCCGGGCGATCGCCCTGCCGATGTGCCCCGCACCGAACAGGTAGAACGGCCTCGGCCGCCTTCCCAGCGGCTCCACCATGCGCGTCCCGGCGCCAGGCAGCTCGCCGCGCGCCGACTGGCGCGTGGCCGTTTCACGCCGGAATATCGCGCGTTCGACCCGAGTTTTCTCCAATGTCGTCACCAGCATGTGCCAGGGCTCGGCATCATGCAGCCAGTCGAGATCGCCTGGATCCAGATGCTCGATGAGTATCCGCATCCGCCCGCCGCAGCACGCATCGAGCCGCCGACCGAGAGGATAGTCCTCCACGCGCCAGTTGCCGGGCGGCAGCGTCAGCAAGGTGCGCGCCTGTTCCAGCACCAGGCGTTCGAGCTCTCCCCCACCGATAGTGCCAAGCTGGCCGCCGGTCGTCACAAGCATGCGCGTCCCTGCCCCGCAGGGTGCTGCCCCTTCCGTCGCCAGTACCGATATGAGCGCAGAGGGCGGCCCGGGAAGGCGCCGCAGCCAGCCGATCCACTGGGTCATGCCGATACCAACCCGGAGCCGGATCGACCGTCGGACTGCCGCACTTCCCGGCATTTAAGAGCGTTGTCATCAGACATCACGCCGCATGTATCCTCTTGGCGAACGTTGCGTTTTTGTCACGATGTTGCGCTTTTGTTTCAAAAATGTGGCACTTTCAAGAATTCTTGTTGCAGTGCAGAGGCAGGCAAGAGAGCTTTCATTTCACCCGAGTTCAGGCGACTTACGAAAGGGTGAAATAATGAATTCCATGCGTTTTCATTTGCATTGCAGCATGGCCGTAATGGCCTTTGTACTTCCTGCCACCGCCTTCGCACAAGATGATCCCGCTTCGACTGACGCTATTATCGTGACCGGTTCGCGCATTCGACAGAACCCACTCGACAATCCCAGTCCCGTCGTCACCGTCAGTAACGAGGACATAGCCAAGACCGGCCTTTCCTCCGTCGCCGATGTGCTGCAACGCCTGCCCAGCGCGGCGGGCGGCCTCAATACCAAGGCCAACAACTCGGGCAATATCGGCAACCCGCAGGACGGCGGCGGCGTAGGTGCCGGCACCAGCGAAATCGACTTGCGCTATCTTCTGGCCAAACGCACGCTCGTGCTGGTGGACGGCATGCGCTACGTGAACGCCACGGCGGCCAGCGGCATCCCCTCCACGGTCGACCTCAACACCATTCCCGCCAGCCAGATCGAACGGATCGAAGTGCTGCAATCGGGGCAGTCGCCGCTCTACGGATCGGACGCGATCGCCGGTGTCGTCAACATCATCACCAAGTCCGAGCAGGAAGGGCTGCGCGCCTCGGGCCAGTTCGGCACCTATCGACAGGGTGACGGGCATACGCAGGATTACAACGTCAGCTACGGGGTGAAGGGCCCGACCACTTCGGTCGTGTTCGGCGCCAGCTACGTGAAGCAGGACAAGGTCAGCACGGCGGACCGTTCGATCTCGCAATTCCCCAACCCCGGCCAGACTTCGTGCCTGGATCCGCGCGGCGGCTGTTCGTCGGCAGCCGTGAACGGGCGCATCGTCTTCAACGAGGGCAATCCATCGCTACCGGCAGGGGGCAGCATAACCCCCCGCAATCCTCCGCTCACCACCCAGGGCGTCTACGATCCGACGCTTACAGGCGGCGATTTCCGCGCCTTCACCGATGCCGACCGCTTCAACTTCTCTCCCTACAACTACTTCCTGACGCCGCAGGAGCGCTATGGCTTCTGGGTCAGCGCCAAGCAGGAACTCACCTCCAACATCACCTTCCGTGCCAAGATGGTCTACAACCATCGCAATTCGCAGAACCAGGCCGCCTTCCTGCCGCTGTTTATCGGGCCGGACGCGGGCAACGGCAACTTGCTCGACACCGTCTCTGTCGATGTGACCAACCCTTACAACCCCTTCGGCATCACGTTGAATTCCGGCGCGAACGGGGAACCGGCAACTTACGGTTTCGTCGCCCGCCGCCTGGTCGAAGCCGGGCAGCGCACTTACACGCAGCGCGTCGACACGATGACCGCCAATGCCGGGCTGGATGGCAGCTTCCATGTGGGTTCGCGCAAGTTCTACTGGGATGTCAACGCCGCTTTCGGCTGGAACGACGCCAAGCAGATCTTCACCGGCAACGTCAACGCCGCGCGGGTAGCGCAGGCACTGGGCCCACTGGCGGACTGCACCGGAGCCTGCGTGCCGCTGAACATCTTCGGCGGCGAAGGTTCGATCACGCAGGCCATGCTCGACTACATCTCGTTCACCGAGCGAGACCGGTCCAGCCAGCGCATGCAGGACTATACCGCCAACCTCACCGGTGACTTGTTCGACTTACCTGCGGGCCCGGTCGGCATCGCGGTCGGCTATGAGCACCGCTACCAGTTCGGCTCGTTCACGCCCGATCCGATCATCCAGGCGGGGCTCGGCGCAGACATTCCCGCGCAGGCCGCGGCAGGCAGCTACAATTCGGATGAGTTCTACGGCGAATTGCGCGTGCCGATCCTGAAGGACACCCCGTTCTTCCAGCTGCTGGAAGCCGACGGCGCGGTACGCCACGCCAATTACTCGACCAGCGGATCCAGCACGACGTTCACCGCGACCGGCCTGTGGAAGCCGGTCTCCGACCTGCTGCTGCGCGCCAGCTATGCCGAAGGGTTCCGCGCTCCAGCGATCGGCGAACTGTTCGGCGCCCAGTCCCGCGCCGACGCCCCGATCGACGACCCCTGCACCAACGTCGCCGGATCGCTGTGGCAAAGTTCCGCCACGGTGCGTACGAACTGCATCGCCAACGGCGTTCCCGCCAGCGGCAGCTATCAGGAGCCGCAGGGCGGCCAGATCGGCACGCTGACCGGCGGCAACGACCAGCTCAAGCCGGAAACCAGCAAGACCCTGCTCTTCGGCGGTGTCTATAGCCCGTCCTGGGCACGCGGCGGCATTGCCCGCAATCTCAGCCTCGAAGTCAATTACTACGACATCAAGGTGAGCGACGCGATTTCGGCCATCAACCCGCAAGTCACCCTGTCGCGCTGCGCCGAACTGGGCGATCCCAGCGCCTGCGCCAATGTGGTGCGCACGCCCAGCGGCATCATCTCGCGCGTGGTCGGCCTGCTGCAGAACATCGGCAGCATTCGCACGCAGGGTATCGACGTCAGCCTGAACTACACCTCGCCCGATACCGGCGCGGGCACGTTCGGCCTGTCGTTCAATGCCAACCGACTGCTCAAGTATACAGAGACGTTCCCCACGGCGGACGGTTCGGCCACGATCAGCTACAAGGGCACCACGCGCGGTTTCCCGGATCAGTCCTATCCCAAGTTCAAGGGCACCGGCATCCTCTCGTGGTCCATCGCCGGCATCGATGCCTCGTTCACCGGCCGCTACATCGACAGCGTGACCGAGAGCGACGGCCACAAGATGAACAGCCGGTTCTACGGCGACGTCCAGCTTGGCTATACACCCAGCTTCATGGACAGCGCCTTCACCTTCACGCTGGGCGTGGTCAACTTGTTCAACACCGATCCGCCGCCGTGCAACACCTGCACGGGCCCGAACTACGATCCCACCACCTACGACGTGCCTGGCCAGTTCGGCTACTTGCGCGTTTCGGTGAAGATGTAAGCACGGATCCGGGCGCCGGTGCCAGATGCACCGGCGCCCGGCGCCTATTGCCCGCGAAGCGACATTGCAGCAGCGGAAACTGACCCCCGGCCCTGATGCGCTGGCCGCAAAATGCAGGCCGCTCCCAATTCAGCCCGCGGGATGCCGCCCGTGCATCTCGGCGGTCACCACTGCCGCCGCCGCACATAACCGCTGCGCGCAGGCTTCGATCTTGCGCGGATCGAGGTCGGTCGGCAGCCCCGTCACCACCAGTTGGAATGCCACCGTTGCCGCCGGCGAGAACACCGGGGCAGCCATGTAGCTGACGCCTGCCTCCTCCGCCCGCGCGAGGTCGACCAGCTGGATCTCGTCCGCCGAGAGCTGCCCGATCAGTTCGTGCACCCGCGTCCAATAGGCATCGTCGCGGACCTGATCGCTGGCCGTCACCAAGACCTGGCGGCTGGCCGCGGCGCCCGGGCCATTCGCGCAGACGGCATAACCGCGCGCACGGATCAGCGGCAACGCATCGCGCAAATGATCGAGCACGGAAGCCGCCATGAAGGGCCGAGCCTTGCCAATGTAGTCGTCGATCAGCGTCTGCTCGCCCCAGGCGACGTGGCACAGCCCGACCGGAGGCATGAGCGGGCGCCGTTCTCCCACGCGCGTGAGCCCAAGGTGGGATTGCGGCCTGCCTTCCTTGACCAGCACCACGATCTCTTCGTCCGCAAGGCAATTCGCGCTGCATTGCATATCCAGCTCGGCCGCGAGCCGCGCCAGCTCTCGCCGCGCGATCTCGATGCCCTGGTGGCCGGCAATGGCGGCCTGGCCGATGGCGACGAGCGATAGGCCGAGCGAATAGGTCCGGTGCTTCTCATGGCGCGAGAGAAACTGCCCGGCGGCCATCGTCGTCAGCAGGCGATGCGCCGATCCATTGCTGAGCCCGACGTGCCGGGCGATCTCTGCCAGAGTGAAACGCTCGGTCGGATGGGCGGCCAGGAATTTGAGGACATCCATGACGCGCGTGGTGGGGTTCGACGGATCGGACAATGAGACGGCTCCAACCATCGCCAAGGCGGCGTTGACTTGGATGACACCCTGACACATCATTCCAGCATTATCCAGTGTCGTTCCATTATTGGAATAACGGGAGATGTCCATGAGCAAGGTCTCCAAGAACGTCGCCTTCGCCCAGAGCGCCGTCGGGGCGGAATATCCGTCGATCCCGGCCGTGCGTCAGCGCGAACTCGACATCGCGGGCAAAGTGGTGGTCATAACCGGCGCCAGCCGGGGGATGGGCAAGCAGGCGGCGCTCGACTTCGCGCAGCGCGGCGCCAGGGTCGTGCTTGCCGCAAGGACCGTTGGAACGGATGCCTCGCTGCCCGGCACGATCGGCGAGACGCTCGCGGCCATCGAGGCCGCCGGCGGCGAGGCCATCGCGGTAGCGACAGACCTTGCCGAAGAGGCCGATCTGCGCGCGCTGATCGATGCGGCCATGGCGCGCTTCGGCGGCGTCGACATATTGGTCAACAATGCCGCTGCCACCACCGGCGACATCTGGGGCAAGCCCTTTCTCGACCTCACGCGCGAGGAATGGCTCTACCAGTTCGCGGTCAACGTCCATGCCCCCTTCACGCTGACGCAGCTGGTGGTTCCGATCATGGAAGCCCGCGGCGGCGGACGCATCATCAACTTGTCCACGGGCAGCGGTGAAGTCTTTCGTCAGCCGGAAGAGCTGCCCAAGCTGGGCGCCGTCGGCGGCTTCAGCCTGGCCGTGCCGGGATACTATTCCAGCAAGCGCGCGCTCGACCGCTTCGGCAACGCCATGGCGCCCGAGCTGCACGCCCGCAACATCGCCATTATCGGCCTTCATCCGGGGCTTGTCGCCACCGAACTGGTCGCCATCCGCGTCAAGGAGCGCGGGCTTGATGACAGTGTGGCCGTGCCCATGACGGTGCCTGCGCGCATGATGGTCTACTTCGCGGCCTGCGAAAATCCATGGGAATATACTGGTCGCCTGTTCTGGGCGGAGCGTGAACTGGAAGGACTGGGCATCCCGCTCGCCTGAACAGCCTGAGAAAAAACGGGCCTAGGCAATATGCCCCAGAACGAACTTCACGCGCTCAGCAATCGATGACAGGGGCAGCGTGACAAGAGCATAGCCCAGCGCCGAGTAGGTCTCCACCATGCCATGAAAGGTCGCCTCGGCCTCGGCCAGCGTCTGCTTGCGTTCCTCGTCCTGCCGGAAAATCGCGGGCCATGGCGGGGCCACGAAGACTTTGGGGGCATATCGCCGCAGTTCGGCCGCGCGCATTGCGGGCGCCGGAACGGGCAATCCGCAAAGTCTGAGGTAGCCGATCACGTCGGGGATGCCGCGATCGAAGAGCACGGTGCCGGGACTGGCTGCAGCTTCGCGGTGCGAGCGCATTTCCCAGTTGAGCATCAATGCCGCGAAGGCCGCACGATCCGCCCAGGGGAGAGCTTCGCCGCCGATATCGACCTGGTCCTGGATAATGGCTCTGCCCGCCTCCGGCATGTGCCGGAACCCTTCGGCGGCCAGGGCCTGGATCAGGCTGGTCTTGCCCGAGCCAGGACCGCCGGTGATGACATGGAGATGATCGGTCATGTGTTCGATGTTCCGTTCGAGATTGGCTAGAGGATAGCGCAAGCGACGGTCGGCCGACACCGGCGCGGCCCTCAGAATGATCCCCGCTTTTCGAAATCCGGCCTTGCGCAAGGCGTTGCTCCCCCGGCTGGCTCCGTCCTAGAACTCCCCCCTTCGATGTTTGCTGATGGACCGCTGCCCATGACGATCTTCACCGGCCTCTCCGCCTTTCCGCTCACCCCGGCCGACGAAAACGGTATCGTCGATACCGATGCTCTGGGCTTGCTGGTGGACCGGCTGGCGGGTGCGGGCGTCGATTCCATCGGCGTGCTGGGCAGCACAGGCACTTATGCCTATCTCGACCGCGACCAGAGAAACCGCGCCGCCGTCGCAGCGGTGGAGGCAGCCGGTGGCCGTGTGCCTGTCGTAGTCGGCGTGGGCGCCTTGCGCACCTCCTGGACCTGCAAACTGGCCGCCGCGGCCGAACGGGCCGGAGCGAGCGGGCTGCTGCTGGCGCCCATGTCCTATGCCAAGCTGACCGAACGGGAAGTGGCGGATCATTTCAAGGCCGCCGCGGGCAGCACCGCCCTGCCGCTTTGCATCTACAACAATCCGGGCACGACCAATTTCACCTTCTCCCACGGGCTGATCGCCGCGCTGTCTCACGTCGACGGGATCGCCGCCGTGAAAATGCCGCCACTGGAAAGCGGGGACTACGCAGGCGAGATCGCCGAGCTTCGCGCCTCGGCGCCGGAGGATTTTCAGATCGGCTACAGCGGAGACTGGTGCGCCGCGCCGGCTTTCCTGGCAGGTGCGGATGCCTGGCACAGCGTGATTGCCGGGATCCTCCCCGCCCCCGCGCTTCGACTGGCGCAGGCCGCCCGCAATGGCGACCAGGCCGAGACCGCCCGCCTGCAAGCGGCCTTCGCGCCGATGTGGTCCCTGTTCCAGCAGCATGGTAGCCTGAGGCTCATCTACGGGATAGCCGAAGTGCTGGGACTTCCGGCGGGCAGGCCGCCGCTCCCCTTGCAGGCCTTCACCGGCGCAAACCGCGTCGATGGGCTGGAAGAGGCCATGGAGCGCATGACTTCGATCTGAGGCCCGGCCGCGACAGCCCATACCGAGGCAGGCTCCCGCTCACGTCCGAATGTGGTTCCACACGCTGGAAATGACCACGGACCCCTCCCCTACCGAGGATGCGACGCGCTTCACCGACCTCGCCCGAACGTCGCCTACCGCAAAGATGCCCGGACAGGAGGTGGCGTAAGGCGAGCTTCCGCCAACGCTCTCGCCCGTCTGCACGAAACCGCAGTTGTCGAGAGTGATGAGATCCGCCAGCCACTCCGTGTTCGGCGCGGCGCCGACCATGATGAACAGCGCGCAAGCGGGATGCTCGCGAGTGCCCTGCGCGTCGCGGATGGTCACGGATTCCAGCTTACCATCCCCGTGAACCGCCACGACTTCGCACTGGTAGTCGATCGAGACCGCGGGGTCGGCCTGGAGCCGACTGGACAGGTAGTTGGACATGGATGCCGCCAGCGTGCCGCCCCGCACCACCACGTTCACATGGGCCGAGGACCGGCTGAGGAACATCGCCGCCTGCCCCGCCGAGTTGCCGCCGCCGATCACCACGGTCGGTGCATTCCGGCAGAAACGCGCCTCGTTCTCGGTGGCGGCGTAGTAGACGCCCTTGCCCTCCAGCTCCGCCAGGCCATCGATGGGCAGGCGGCGGTACTGGACACCCGTGGCGACGACGACCGCTCCGGCCCGCACCCGCTGGCCGTTGTCGAACGTGGCGCAGAACTGCTTGTCCTCCAGCCGGTCCAGCTTCACGACACGCCGCGGCATGGCGAAGCGCGTCCCGAACTTCATCGCCTGAACTTCGCCGCGCCACACGAGATCGGCGCCGGAAATGCCGGTGGGAAAGCCCATGTAGTTCTCGATGCGACTGGAGGTTCCGGCCTGACCGCCGATGGCCGTATCTTCCACCACCAGTGCCCGCAGGCCTTCGGCTCCGGCATAGACACCGGCCGCAACGCCGGCAGGCCCGCCGCCGACGATGACGACATCGAATTCCTCGTCGTCCACCAGTTCCCGGTTGAGACCCAGCAGGCGCGCCACTTTGTCCGGCGTGGGGTCCGCCACGACATTGTTGCGCCCGAAAATGACGGCAGGGGTGTCTTCCGAAACGGAGCAGCTTGTGGCGACGAGCCGAGCATCCTCGCTGCCCAGCGCGTAGCTGGTATAAGGAAAGCGATTGCGGCTGGCGAATTCCGCGATCCGGCGGATAGACGCGTCTTCGTCCTCCCCGATCAGCACCAGCATCCCGTCACCGGCATCGAGCTGCCGCCGCCGCCGCGCGGCGAGCACGGTGATGATGATGTCGGACATTTCCGGAATTTCCGACATGAGCCGCAACATCACCGGCCTCGGCACTTCGATGACCTTCGTGTCGCTGACCGTCCGCATCGGCAGGGACCAGCTGCCGCCGTCCAGGAAGGACATTTCCCCCATGAACTGCGTCGGCCCGAGCGTCGATGGAACGTGCCGCTCCCGGGTGAACGGGTTCACGACCTCGATCTCCCCTTCCTCAACATAGACGAACCGGTCGACCGGATCGCCCGTATCGACGATGAGCGTGCCCGCGGCATATTCCACCTCGGATCCGGCCTCGCGAAGGGCGGCGACGTGGGAGGCTGCCAGGGGCACCCGCTGCATCTCGCGAAGATCTCTGCCTATGGTTTCCAGGACGTGTCTCCAGCTTCACGGATCGGGCGTGCTCGCTAGTCCCTGACATGCGGCTTCCCGCGATCCTTGGCAACCTTCGGGCGACGATCCGATCCCTGGCCATGCCGGCCGCCGCCCACGCGGCTCTCATGACCGCCTTGGGCGACCGGACGCCTTGCACAGCAGGCGGGGCCGACTAAGTTGGCCCGGACGTGCCGCGCTGTAGAGCGCCCTGCCAGCTTCGGCCCCCTCGGCCGCCAACCGGAGAAGATCATGGACCTCACTGGACGCGAACTGAGATCGACGATCGAGGACGGCAGACTCACCCTGTCGCTGGAGGACGTTCGCATCGACGAACCTGCCGACGACGAGATCGTCGTGCGCGTGGAGGCCACACCGATCAATCCGAGCGATCTCGGCCTGCTCCTCGGCCCGGCGGATGTCTCCACCATGGAAAAGCTCGAAGGCGATCGCCCGCGTCTGCGTTTCGCCATTCCGGAGAGCCGCATGTCCGCCGTATCCGGCCGGCTTGGCCAGTCGATGTCCGTCGGCAACGAAGGGGCCGGCATCGTCGTGGCAGCGGGCGGCAGCGCGGCGGCGCTGAAGGGCAAACGGGTCGGCATGATCGGCGGCGGCATGTTCGCCGACTATCGCCGCATCAAGGCCAGCGACGTGATCCCCCTGCCCGATGGCGCGACTTCGGCCCAGGGCGCCTCGATGTTCGTCAACCCGCTGACGGCCCTGGGCTTCGTCGAAACGGCCCGGCGCGAAGGGCACAAGGCCATCGTTCATACCGCAGCGGCCTCTAACCTGGGGCAGATGCTGCAGAAGATCTGCCTCCACGACGGCATCCCCCTGGTCAATATCGTCCGCTCCGAGCAGCAGGCCGACATTCTGCGCAAGATCGGCGCCGAGCACATCGTCAACAGCCAGGACGAGGACTTCGGCGCCCGCCTGGCCGAGGCCGTCGAGCAGACCGGCGCCACCGTCGCTTTCGATGCCATCGGCGGCGGCACGCTTCCCGGCACGATCCTCCAGGCCATGGAACGGGCTTCGTTGAAGCGGATGACGGAATACAGCCGTTACGGCTCCATGGAGTTCAAGCAGCTCTATATCTACGGCGCCCTGGACCCCTCCCCCACGGTGCTGAACCGCCTTGCCTTCGGGTTCCAGTGGGGCGTCTCGGGCTGGCTGCTCTTCCCCTTCCTCCAGAAAGCCGGTCCCGAAGTGGCGATGAAGCTGCGCAGCCGCGTGGTGGCGGAACTCGATACGACTTTCGCCAGCCATTATTCCCGCGTCATCGGCCTGGCCCAGGCGCTCGATCCCGACGTGCTGCGCGTCTACGAGCGCAAGGCGACGGGCGAGAAGTTCCTGATCGATCCGAGCCTCGGCTGAAGCCTGTCGGCATGGCGGTCAGCGGGTGCCGAACAGCGGCAAGGCCGCTTCCTCTTCCTCGGGCTTGTCGAAGTTCGAAACGGTAACGCCCACCAGGCGTATGCCCTTGTCGGTCGGGAGGACGGAGCGGATCAGCGCGAGGCTCGCCTCGCGCAAGTCCTCGTGACGGCGGACGACGCCGGGCTGGGTGCGGCTGCGGGTGATGAGCTGGAAATCGCCGTACTTGACCTTGACCGTCACCGTGCGTCCGAAGGCCTGCGCCCGCTCGCACCAGGCCCAGACATCGTCAGCCTGACCGAGCACACCGGCCTCGATCTCGGCGTCGAGCGTGAGATCCCGATCGAACGTGGTTTCCGAGCCGGAGGACTTGCGCTCACGATCCGGATTGACCGGCCGCTCGTCTATGCCGCGCGCGATGCGGAAGTACCATTCGGCGGAGCTTCCGAAATGCCGCTGCAGGAATTCCAGCGACTTGACGCGCAAGTCTGCGCCCGTTTCGATGCCCAGGCGCTCCATCTTGGCCGCCGTGACCGGCCCCACGCCGTGGAAGCGCTTCACCGGCAGCGTCTCCACCCAGTCCGCCCCCATGTCGGGCGTCACCGCGAACTGCCCGTTCGGCTTGCGCTGGTCCGACGCCAGCTTGGCGAGAAACTTGTTGTAGGAAATGCCCGCCGAAGCGGTCAGCCCGGTTTCCTCCAGGATGCGCGCGCGGATCTCCTTTGCGGTCTTCCACGCGGTGGGAAGGCCGCGGCGATTGGCGGTGACATCGAGATAAGCCTCATCGAGCGAGAGCGGCTGGACGAGATCGGTATAGTCCGAAAAGATCGCGTGGATCTGCCGCGACACGGCCTTGTAGACGTCGAAACGCGGCGGCACGAACAGCAGGTCCGGGCAGCGGCGCAGCGCCGTGACCGATGGCAGCGCAGAGCGCACGCCGAACTTGCGCGCCTCATAACTGGCCGCCGCCACCACGCCCCGCGCAGCAGCATGGCCGACCGCCACGGGCTTTCCCCGCAGTGCAGGATCGTCCCGCTGCTCGACCGACGCAAAGAATGCGTCCATGTCGACGTGAATGATCTTCCTGTCCGCAGCATCCGGCATATGGGGGGCCTAGCACTGCGCGAACAAAATGTGAACACATGACGTGCCCGGACTGTTCGATCCGTCGGATTTCCGGCACGGCTGCCTTTTCGTCGGCAAGCGAAAGGCGCAGGCAATACCTATCTCACCGACTATCTCGGGAACATCGCTGCCCCGTTGGAGCCGACCATGACGATCCTTGACGCGCGCGCCATTACACGCACGATCGACTGCCCGTTCGATGCGGCCTATGCCTTCGCATCCCTGCCTGAAAACTTTCCGGAATGGGCCTCCGGCATGTCATCCTCGCTGCACCGGGACGGCGCGCGCTGGCTGGCCGAAACGCCCGCAGGCACGGCCACCGTGCGGTTCAGTCCGCCCAATGCTTTCGGCGTGCTCGATCACTGGGTATCCCTGCCCGGCAAGCCGGAAATCTACATACCCCTGCGCCTCGTCGCCAATGGCGAGGGGACCGAAGTTGTCTTCCTGCTGTTTCGTCAGCCCGGCATGTCCGACGAGGACTTCTTTGCGGACGCCGCCACGGTCACGAAGGATCTCAAGGCGCTCAAACGCCTGCTGGAGGGGGAAAGCGCCGAATGGCGAGATCGACCGGAACGGTGATAAGGTTACGCATCCGGCCAGGCGGGGGACGACAGGGTGACATCGAAAGATCAAGCGGTGAGCGAGAACCAGGCACTGCCCGTCATCGTCACCGAGCGGCTGACCTTGCGCGGGCGGACGCCTGACGATGCCGAAGCCCTGTTCCCGGCGATGTCCGATCCGGGGATCATGACATGGTGGTCCCGAGCGCCTTTTGCCGGCCCGCGCGAACTGCGCGAGGATTTCGGGTTGGAGAAAGCCGGATCGTGGCGAACCTGGGCGATCCTGGAGACTGGAAGCCGCCATGCCATCGGCTTCGTCTCGGCCGGGAGCAAGCGGCAAGGTGTCAGCGAGATCGGCTATCTCCTCTCGCGGGAGGCGCAGGGCCGCGGGATCGGCCGCGAGGCCGTGGCCGCCGTGATCGGACAGCTTTTCGCGGAGGGCCAGCGGCGCGTCTTCGCCGATACCGACCCCGACAATCGCGGTTCGATTGCCCTGCTGGAAAGCCTGGGCTTCCGGCTCGAAGGCCATCTGCGCGGCGAATGGCACACTCACATCGGCATTCGCGATTCGCTGATCTTTGGCCTGCTCGCCTCGGAATGGCACGGCTAAACGGAGCGGATAGCCCGGCCCTATCCGTTCAGCAGCTGATCGCCGATCGATGCGTCGAAATGGGCGGTCATGGCCGCAGCCGCCGCGTCCGGATCACGGTCGGCAATGGCCTGGGCGATGCGGCGGTGGAGACTGAGGATCGCCGCCTTCTCCTCCTCGGTCCGCCGGGTATCCCAGGCGCGCGGCACGGCGAACTCCATCTGCGGCTCGAAAGAGCGGACGATCTGGCTGAACAGGAAATTGCCCGAGGCGGCCGCGATCACCTGGTGGAAGGCGGTATCGAAGGCCGTTATCTGTGCCATGTTGCCATCGGCGCGGGCCATGGATTCCGAGAGAGCGAGGATCTGCTCGGCCTGAAGGTCGCTGCGCTTCTCGGCCGCCAGCGCGGCGATGCGGACTTCGACGGTGCGGCGCACGTCCCATACTTCGGCCACGCTGATCTGCGATGTCGCCACGGCATGGTCCAGCGAGGTGCCGATCACCGAGCCGTCGATCGCACCGACGCGGGGACGTCGGCCATTGCCCACGTCGATCAGGCGCAGGGCAGCCAATGCGCCGAAAGCCTCACGCATGACGGCGCGACTGACACCGAGATCGGCAGCGAACTGCCCCTCACCCGGCAGGGTATCGCCCACCTTGAGGTCGTTCGAACGGATATGACCGCGCACGGCCTGAACCGCCTGCTCCACCAGCGAGCCGCCGCCCTCCGCCATTCGCCCTTCCAGCGTCCGTGTCGTCACGCGGCCAGTCTCCCTGCGCGGTAGTAAGTGGGCGCCTGCCCGAACTTGCGGGCGAAGGCGCGGGTGAAACTGGCATTGTTGAGATAGCCGCAGCGATAGCCGATGGAAGAGACCGGCAGATCGGTGGACAGCAGCATCTGTCCCGCCCGGCGCAGCCGTTGATCGGCAAGGGCGTCGGCCACGCTGCAATCGAACATCTCGCGGAAACCGCGGGTGAGCTTGGCGCGGTTGAGACCGGCTGCGCGGGCGATCATGTCGAGCGTCAACTTTTCCGCCCAGCGTTCCTCGATGATGCGGCGCGCGGCCAGAAGCCGGCGGGTATCGGCGCTGGAAATTACGCGGTCCTGGCTGACGGGCACGAGATCGCCCTGCCCTTGCGCGCGCAGGATATCGCAAAGCAGTTCGATGCTCTTGGCCAGACGATAAGGCGTGCGCGCCATTTCCGGCAGGTCGCAATCGCGAATGGCCAGGGCTATGGCCCGCAAGTCTGCCGGGAGGTGATGGAGCGCACCGTCGGCGGGCAGCGAGGCCGCGCCCAGGATCCGCTCGCAAGCGGCGCGTGCCACCAGCAGGATCACCCGTTCCTGCCGCTCGGCGTCCAGAGACGGGCAATCGGGGGCGGCCAGGTAGCGCAAGGTCGCTGCTATGCCCGCAGAGCCAAACGTGACCACGAAAGCGACCGGCGCGGCTGGGGACGACAGCGCATCGAGCGGCAGCACGGGGCCTGCTCCAACCAGACTGACCATTTCCGGCGACACTTCGATCGCAGCCATTGGGGATTCGTTTTCCATCGCCCCTCCTCTCCTTCTGGCAAGATAACCTATCTGACAGCTTCTGCAAGAGCTATCAGATAGGTTCCAAGGTCGCGGAAAGCGGCGCCCGGCGCATGGCCTGGAGGAACGCCAGGACCGAGACGGCTCCTACGATAGCGCCGACGATCGCCAGCCCCTGCCCCAGGTGCGCCTCGCCGCCGAGCAGGCCGCTGACCCAGGCCACCAGCGAAGGTGCCACACCGAAGCCGACCAGCCCGGCCAGGGCGATGAAGGCGCCGATGCACAATCCGCGCAGTTCGTTGGGGATCAGCACGGTGAGAGCCACCGAAGTTATCAGCCCGGTGACCGTACCGCAGAACATCAGCAGGCCTACCGCAGCAGCGAACAGCGGCACGCTCGGGGCAATGGGAAACAGTGCCGCCGGTACGCCTGCCGCGGCCGCCAGAACCGCGCCGATCAGCAAACCGCCCCGACGCCCGGTCTTCTGACCAAGATCCGCCGCAAGCCCGCCGAGGATCGATCCCACCAGCCCGGCCGAAAAGATCAGCGCGCCCATCCATCCGGCGAAGGCCTCAGGCGCCAGGCCATAGCTGCGCGACAGGACCGGCGAGGCCCAGATGCTGGCGGCCGCATCGGCCATGACCACGCTCACTTGCCCGATGAACAACGGGATCAGGAACGCCCGCCTGGCCCAGAGTTCGTGGACGACGACCGCGAACGGCGCATGGATGCTCGCCTCCACTTCGTGGCGCTCGGGTTCCCGCAAGGCGAGCAGTGGCAGGATCAGGCACACGCTGATCGCGGCCAGCAGGACGTGGGTTCCGCGCCATGGGGAGAGGCCGTGCATGAAGGGAAGCGGCGCGTGGATCATGGCGCCCAGCAGCCATCCCGCCAGTGCGAAAGCACCTGCCTGGCCCAGGCACTTGCCCAGTGTCACGACCAGCATCGCCCGCCCCCGCTGCTCGGGCGCGCAGAGGTCCGCGGTCAGCGAAAGTGCTGCGGTCAACGCACCGGTCGTGCCGATGCCCGCCATCATCCGCGCCAGGAACAGCACCGGCAGGTTCTGCGCGAAAGCGGTCAAGAGCGTGCCCGCGGTCCAGACCAGCCCCAGCAGAAGCAGCAGCCGAACCCGGTTGCGGCGGTCGACGAGAATGCCGATCGGGATCGAGAAGACCACCAGCGGCACCGCTGCCGAAACGCCCTGGACAAGGCCCAAGGCATAGTCGCTCAGCCCCATTTCCGCCTTGGCGCCTTCCTGCACCATGCTGAAAGAACCCATCATCGTGAAGCCGCCGGCCATGGCGAGCGCCAGGATCAGCAGCGGCATCAGCCGGTGGCGGAAGGAGGGCGCCGAACGGGGCGCTTCGAGAGTGAGGCTGGTCATGTCTTGCGATCCCGAAAGGTCACCCGGCCGCCTGGGGGGTACCAAAGGCGACCGGGCGGTTCCGCCCCACCCGGCGGAACGTGGCTCAGGCGTTTTCACTCGGAAAACGCGAAAATCTTGCCCGGATTGAACAGGTCCTGCGGATCGAGCGCCCGCTTGATGAGACGCATCATCTCCACCGCCTCGCCCAGTTCGGCAACAAGCCAGTCCTGCTTGCCAAGGCCGATGCCGTGCTCCCCGGTGCAGGTGCCGTCCATCGCCAGCGCGCGCTCCACCAGGCGGGCGTTGATGGCCTCCACTTCCTCCATCTCCGCGGGAGCATCGGGGTCCATCGAGAAGACGACATGGAAATTGCCATCCCCGACATGCCCCAGGATCGTGCCCGGAACGCTGGATCCTTCCAGGTCGCGCTTGGTCTCGGTTATGCATTCGGCAAGGCGGCTGATCGGCACGCAGACGTCGGTGGCCCAGCCCACCGCACCGGGGCGCAAGTTCACGGCCGCGTAATAGGCCTCGTGCCTTGCCTTCCAGAGCTTCGAGCGCTCTTCCGGCAAGTTGGACCAGCGGAAGGCGCTGCCACCGTTCATGTCGGCGATCTCGCGCACGGTTTCCACCTGCTCCTCGACATAGCGGCTTGAGCCGTGGAATTCGAAGAACAGCGTGGTCAGTTCCGGGTAGTCGAGCTTCGACCAGCGGTTGACCGCCTTCATCTGCAGGTCGTCCAGGATCTCGACACGCGCCAGCGGCACGCCGAGCTGGATCGACTGCACCACGGTATCCACCGCGCCTTCCAGCGTCTCGAAACTGCATACGGCCGAGGAAATCGCTTCGGGAATGGCGTGAAGGCGCAAGGTCACTTCGGTGATGATGCCCAAGGTGCCTTCGCTGCCGATCATCAGGCGGGTGAGATCGTAGCCCGCCGCCGACTTGCGCGCCCGGCGTGACGTGCGGATGTCGCGGCCATCCGGCGTAACGACCCGCAGCGACAGGATCGCCTCACGCATGGTGCCATATCGCACGGCGTTGGTGCCCGATGCCCGCGTCGCCGCCATGCCGCCGATAGTGGCATTGGCGCCCGGATCGATGGGAAAGAACAGCCCCTGATCGCGCAAGTGTTCGTTGAGCTGCTCGCGCCGAACGCCGGCCTGGACGGTGCAATCGAAATCCTCGGCATTGACTGCAAGGATCGCATCCATCTGGCTGAGATCGACGGTGACGCCGCCCCGTACCGGCAAGGCATTGCCCTCGATGGACGTGCCCGCGCCATAAGCCACGATCGGCACGCCCGCCGCCACGCAGAGCCTTACCAGTTCGACCACGTCCTCGGTCGAACGGGCGAAGACCACGGCGTCCGGCAGCGCGGGCTCGAAATGGGCCTCGCTCTGGCCATGCTGGCTGCGGATGGCTTCCCCTGTAGCCAGACGTTCGCCGAAAGCTGAGTGCAGGCTATCGAGGAAGCCCTCCGGCAGGGGCTTGCGGGGCGGTTGGGGGGGAGACGCGCCCATCGGATCAGAACCGGAAGCTCGCGCGCACGCCGTAGCGTCGCAGGTCACCGATGATGCCCAGATCCGATGCTGGCAGGCCCGCCAGCGCCAGAGTGGTCTTTTCGATGTAGGAGTCGAAATACTTCTTGTTGAACAAGTTGTTGCCGAACACGGAAAGCTCGATCCCGTTTTCCATCCGGTAAGTGATGGAGCCGTTGAACAGGACGTAGCTTTTCAGGATCGTCGCCGTCGTCTGGTTCAGGCTGGCGGCGGAGCGGCTGCCCTTGCCGTTGACGCTGGCATTGAAGGTCAGGCTGTCCGCGCCGATCGGCACGACGTAATCGCTGGAGAGGTTGAACATCCAGTCCGGCTGGAAGGTCAGCCGGTCGGTGGCCAGCGTACGGCCGGTAACCTCGGTATATTGCGAAGAGTCGGTCAGGCGCGCATGCATGTAGGTGGCGCCGCCCGAGAGCGTCCATTGCTCAACCGGCCGATAGCTGAACTCCAGTTCGGCACCGTAGCTTTCGACATCGCCCGAATTGAGGTCGACGGTGACAAGGCCGCCGGTCGAGGACGGAGCGATGGAATTGAGGCCGATGTAGTCGCTGTAATCGTTGTAGAAGAGATCGCCCGAAAGGGTGAAGCTGCGGTCGGCCGAAACGTACTTGGTGCCCACTTCGTAAGTCCAGGCGGAGTCGCCCTTGTACTTGCGGACGGGCGCGGTCACCGCATTGAACCCGCCGCCGCGATAGCCGCGTGCGACCGAGGCGTACGTCATCAGTTCGGGCGTCCAGTGGCGCGTGACCGAAAGGCGCGGTTCGACCTGGTCTGACTTGAGACCGACGCTGCCCGCGGCGCCCGCGTTGATCGCGCCGCTCGCCGAGCGGTCCTCATGGTCATAACGCAGGCCCAGCGCCACTTCCCAGTCGGGATTGGGCTTCCAGAACACCGTACCGAACGCGGCATACGTGTCGGCCTTGGTCCGGTTGCTGTTGTTATTGGTAAGATTGAAGGGAACGATCAGCGTCGCCTGGTTGGAGCGCGTATCCTCGCGGCTGTAGAACAGGCCAAACAGGGTGGAGAGCTGGTCGCTGAGCTTAGTGTCGAAGCGCAGCTCCACCGTCTTGGTGCGCAGGCTGTCGCTGGAGGCCTGGCGCACGATGTTGAGCGGGCCGAAGTCACCGTCGGTATCGGGCGCGCTGCTGTTGCGCGCGTCGTAGGCGGCCTGGAGCGTCACGGTAGTGGCGATGGCCTCGATCGGCGTCTCGACCTTGGCGTTGATGCCGCGATACTTGTAAGTCGTGGTGCCCAGCGTGTTGAACTGGTTGCTGCGCGAATAGTCGGTGGGCCCGGTGACGCGAGCATAAGGGACATTGGTGCCCTTCACCCAATCATAGTAGCCGTTGACCACCAGCGTCAGGTCTTCGGTGGGCGTCGCGCGGATCGTGGCGCTGACCGAGTCCGTGTTGAACTTGTTCGACTTGCCGCCGATCGTGGTGTTGTTGATGAACCCGTCCTGCTGGCGGTGCGAGGCACCGACGCGAACCGCCAGCTTGTCCGTGACGATCGGCGCCGAGACCGAGCCCGATACCAGCCACGAATCGTCCGGCCCGGCATAGCTGGCCTGTCCGCGCGCCTCGAACTCGTTGCCGGGCTGGCGGGTGATGACATTGATCGCGCCGCCCAGCGTGTTCTTGCCGTAAAGCGTGCCTTGCGGGCCGCGCAGCACTTCGATCCGCTCGACGTCGAGCAGCGGATTGTTGAGGTAAGCGGTATTGGGGCGGTAGATGCCGTCCACGAACAGCCCGACACCAGGCTGGACCGACTGGACCAGCGTTACGCCGACGCCGCGGATCGAAACGAACGCGCGGCCGGCGCCGTCGCTGCTAATATTGAGGCCGGGCGTCAGCACCGCTGCCTCGCGCACGGAATTGATGTTGCGCTTGGCCAGCGTGTCTCCCGAGACGGCCGTGACCGCGACGGGTACGTCGAGCAGGGTCTCGGTGCGCTTGCGGGCGGTGACGACGATTTCGGGAGCGGCGCTATCGGCCGAAGCGGCCGGTGCGCGCTCCTGCTGCGCGGTAGCCGGCGATGCGGCCAGAGCCAGACACGATGCGCCGACAGACAGGCAAACCCTGAGATTCATAGATCCTCCCTCGCTACCGCCTGCCGAGGTCCATGCCTGGCAAGTCGGCCAATTCAACCTATAAGACAGGTCTAACCTATCTGAAAGGTCCTTGGGGAGTCATTTCGAGTTTGCCGATCGGCGCAATGTGTTGACCGATCGGCATCGGCAGGGAGACGGTTGGCGCTTGCAGGCCTGTTTTCCCGCATGAAAAACGCCGACAAAACAACGTCATCCTGAAACGGATCCAGGATGACGTTGCTAGTGGAAGATGGCTGGTGCTCGTGCGGTTACCAGCAGGTGTAGCCCCCGTCGGCCAGCACGATGCTGCCGGTCATCAGGCTGGCCGCATCGGAAGCGAGGAAAGCGACGACAGAGGCCACTTCCTCCACTTCACCGAGCCGGGCCATCGGCGTGGAGTCGATCCAGCGGCGATACATCTCGCCCTGCTTGTCGGCGAACTCGTTGAGCGGCGTGCGGATGTATGTGGGCGCCACGGCATTCACCCTGACGCCGCGGTCCGCCCACTCGGCGGCAAGGCTGCGCGTGAGCTGATGGACGGCCGCCTTCGAGGCGTTGTAATAGCTCTGACCCTGTGGCCGGTTGACGATGAAGCCGCTCATCGACCCGACATTGACCACGCTGCCACGCCCGGCCGCGAGCATGTGCCGGCCGAAAGCGCGGGCGCACCAGAAGGTGCCGTTGAGATTGACATCGATGACGTTGAGCCAGTGCTCGTCCTCGACCGTTTCGGCCGCCGTCTCGCTGCGCGCAATGCCGGCATTGTTCACCAGGATATCGATCGCACCCAGTTCATCGGCGACCTGGGTTACCCGGGCGGAGTGAGTCACGTCCATGACACGGCCCTCGCAGGCATAACCCTTTTCCCGCATGGTCCCACGGGCGCTCTCGATGGCGGCCTCGGACAAGTCGGCGATCACCACCTCGGCGCCCATCTCGGCCAGCGCCTCGACGCAGGCGAGCCCGATGCCGCTGGCGCCCCCGGTGACGAGCGCGCGGCGCCCGTCCAGTTTCAAGCGTTCAAGATACATGGAAGGTCCTCAGGGAAGGAAGGGGGCGATCGGGAACGGCGGTTCCTCGACAGCTTCGCCGCGTTCCAGCTGGAACACGGCGCGATGCTCTCGGGTGAATTCGCGCCAGGGCAGGCTGCCGTCGCGGGCGAAATCCACCCAGATGCGGTGGACGCGGTCTGCCAGTTCCTGCGGAGGATTTTCCCCGCAAAGACCGTCGGGACCGGTCGTCGTGGCTAGGGAGTCGAACACGAAGGGCAGTTCCATGGCGTGGGCGGCGCCCAGCCCGCCGAACAGCGGGGAGCGCCATTCGAACTCGTACATATGCGTTCGGCCCTGGTGTTCCTCGGCAAATCGGCGGGCCGGCCAGCGGAAGACCAGATCGTTCGCCGCATCTGTGAAGGCATGGCCCGGCTTAACCCCGCGGCGGCCCATGCCGTAAGCCTTGAGCAGCTTGCGCGCATGCGGATGGACGCGGTGGAACACGTACGTTGCCAGAAGCCTGCCGATCTTCTCGCGCAGGCCGCTCGGCACGAAGTAGAGGTTCATCTCCTCGGCATTGGTACCGATCAGCAGGTCTATTTCCGCGCCCGTGCCGGCCTTCAGCGCATCGAGCGGTTTCAACGGCAGGACATCGTCGCCATGGACCGGAACGAAGCGGCTGATGCCGAACACCGGTTCATGTCCTTCGGCATCGCGCAAGTCGAGCCGGGTGGTGGGCAGGCTGACTTTCTCCACCGCGTCCAGCAACGTCTCGCCGGGCTCGACACTGCGATAGCCTTCCGCATCCGGGGAAATGCGCAGGAGTTTGGCCAACTTGCGGACGAGCCGCTGCGCCACCGCGATGTCGCGGGTCATGCGGCCGTGCCCGCTCTGGACGATGGCGCGGCGGAAAAGGCCCTTGGCGAGCGGCGAGGCCACAAGATCGGCAATCGCCATGGCGCCCGCGGATTCCCCGAAGACCGTGACATTGCCCGGATCGCCGCCGAACGAGACGGCGTTGCACCGCACCCATTCGAGCGCGAAAAGCATGTCGCGCAGACCGAGATTGGTGGGCACGCCCGGAATGGGCAGGAAACCATCGACACCCAGGCGGTAGTTTATCGAAATGAAGACGATACCGTCCCGCGCGAAGCTGCTGCCGTCCTGGACCGGCGCGTCCTTGCTGCCGATCACGAAGCCGCCGCCATGGATAAACACCATGACCGGTCTTCTCCGGCCGTCCTCGGCCTGGCCATCGCCGGGCGCGAATACGTCCAGCGTCAGGTATTCATCGCCGTGCCGCCAGCCCTCTCCGACAAGCGCCGCCGCGTCGAGGCCGGGCACCCCCTTGACGCGCTGCGGGGCATTCGGTCCGGGTTCGAGAGCGTCACGCACACCGTCCCATGGCGCCGGATCGCGCGGGATTGCAAACCGGGCCGCGCCGACCGGTGCCGCCGCATAAGGCACGCCCCTGAACCGCGCGACGCCTCCGTCCACGATGCCGCGTATCGCTCCCGCTGTTGTCCGGACGATCACCCTTGCCTTCTCCCTGCCATTCCTCGGCTTTTCAACGCGAGAATAGCGGCTTGGGGTCCTCCTCCCACCTGCTTTTACTATGCAGATCGGCGCAATTCGATTGCCTTCCGGCCGAGGAACGCCGCCGGGCGGTCAGAAATAGATGTCGATGTAGTCGGTCAACGCATCGCACCATTCGAATTCCCGCAGCCGGTAATAGCTGCGGTTCTGAGTGATAGCGAAGTGCCAGGACTTGTCCTGCGAGCATGAGCGGCCGGGATCCGGCGTGTTCGTAATGCTGATGCGGCCCTGGAAGGTGAAGTAATCGGCGCCGATCTCGGTTATCGTGCCGTCCAGCACCAGCCTGCCCGGCCCGCCTGCTTCCGCCTGGGTGCCATGCAGCTTCCACACATCGCCCTCGCGCCGGACATCGGCGCTGCCGCGTCGATCCCAATCGATCCATTGCAGGGTCAAACCCTTGTTCGCCAGAAGCCGTTCCGCCCCTCGCTGGTCGAGGATGCGGGTCGCCTCGCCCTGGCTGACGGCGCGCGGCGGCGCCTCGTCCGCCTGCGCTGCGGGACCGCTGGCCGCCAGCAGGACGAGCGGCATGAGAATGTGCAGTGCAGTGGCTTTCATCGCCTTAGTTGCCTTCTTCGCTGCCGGGGTGGTCGATCGCCGGGCAGGATAGGCGGGGTTCGCCTCTCTTTCCAGTGGCTTGCGGGAAATACCGGGTCGAGGCTGGCTCCTCCCGGCGGCTATGCGGGGACCTGTTCAATCTGACAGTCACGCTCAGAAAATCAGCCATTAGTCTCGTGCGCAAAGCAGCGCCCGCATCGAACGAGTCTCGGCAGGACCGGGTTGAGGCAGGGCCGCTCGCCAAAAAAATCGACACGGGAAAATCGAAGCAAAAGGGAGACAAAGGATGGGCGAAGTCCCCGAATGGGACCTGGAAGCTGACGTCGTGGTGCTCGGATCCGGAGGCGCGGCCATGACGGCGGCGATCTCCGCACACGATTTTGGCGCGAAGGATGTCGTCATCCTGGAGAAGACCGGAATGGTCGGTGGCACCACGGCCATGTCCGGAGGCATGCTCTGGATCCCGGGCAACCATCACCAGGTCGAGGCCGGTATCGCGGAATCCGACGAAGACGTGGTGGCCTACCTCGATGCCCTGGCTCCGGGCGCGCTCGATCCCGATACGCTGGGCGCCTTCATGGAATGCGGGCCGGAAATGATCCGCTATCTGGCCGACAGGACGCCGGTGCGCTTCCATGCCTACGCCGATTTTCCCGACTATCAGCCCTATATGCCGGGCGCGAAACCCGATGGCGGGCGCTCGCTGGACAACGATGCCTTTTCCTTCGAAAGACTTGGCAAATGGGCAACGCGGGTCAATCCCACGAAAATGGCCTATCCCGTCCGCGGCAGCCTCATGGAAGCGATCAACGGAACGCTGGATGAAGCCACACTCGCGGAGCGCGAGGCCGGCGACTACCGGGGGCTGGGCCAGGCGCTGGCCGGATCGCTGTTCCGGGCCGTGCTGGACCGCGACATTCCCGTCCAGTTCGAAAAGCGCGCCCGCAAACTGGTGAAGGACGGCGACCGCGTTGTCGGCGTCGTGGCGGAAGACGCCAATGGCCGCGATTTTCGCGTGCGCGCGCGCCGCGGCGTGGTGATCGCCACCGGCGGTTTCGAATGGAACGAGACACTGGTGAAGACCTTCCTGCGCGGTCCGCTCACCGGCCCGGTAAGCGTCCCGGAAAACGAGGGTGACGGCCTGCTCATGGCGATCGAGGCCGGCGCGCAGCTTGGCAACATGCAGCATGCCTTCTGGCAGCAGAGCGTGCTCGAATTCGAGCCGCAGCACCGCGCGGCCAAGCCAAACTACCTGCTCGGCTCCGACGAACGCGCCCGTCCCGGCGCCATCCTCGTCAACCGCGCCGGCAAGCGCTTCGTCAACGAGGCCGCCAATTACAACGCGATGGGCAAGGCGCTGCACGCCTTCGACGCAGGCACTCACGCCTATGCCAACCTGCCTTACTGGCTGATCGTCGACCAGCGCTACCGCGAAAAGTACCAGACCTTCAACACGCCGCCGGGCGGTCCCACGCCGTCGTTCATGATGAAGGCTGACACGCTGGAGGAACTGGCGGAAAAGGCAGGCATCGACGCCAAGGGGCTGACTGCCACCGTCGCCCGCTTCAACGACATGGTGCGCAAGGGGCATGACGACGACTTCAACCGCGGCGACAACACTTACGACAATTTCTATATGTGGGGCGATGCCGAATTCGACCCGCCTTACCGGACGCTGGGCGTGATCGATCGGGGACCCTACTATGCCGTCAAGATGGAGTCCGGTGCGCTCGGGACTGCCGGCGGCCCCAAAACCAATGCCGATGCCCAGGTGCTGGACTGGAGCGGCCATCCGATCCCCGGCCTCTACGCTGCAGGCAATGCCATGGCGGCCGTGCTGGGCGAGGCCTATGGCGGCGCGGGCGGCACTTTGGGACCGGGGATGACTTTCGGCTATATCGCCGGGCGCCATCTCGGCACGTATATTCCCAATCACTGACGCGGGACGGACGGGCCGGCGCAACCTTGTCCAGCGCCGGTTCCCTTAGCGAAAGCGCTGGAACAGGCGCTCGCTGCCCAGTGCCGCCCGGGCATGTTCGGCCATGCCGCGCTCCGCGGCCGGCGCATCCCCCAGTCTGATCGCGGCAATTACCGCCAGGTGATCGCGGTGCGCCGAATGGAGGTGAGCGAATTCGTCGGCCGGCTCGTTTTCCAGCGCGAGCGCAACAGCCGAAGCGAACGGCAAGTGGTCGTTCCGCTCCAGCGCCTGGCCGATGGAAGGGTTGCCGCTGGCCTCCACCAGCAGGTTGTGGAATGCCAGATTGTAGTCGTGGAAACGATCGACATCGCCCTGGGCCAGAGTGCCTTTCGCGAAGATCGCCTCGCCCTCGGCAAGGCAGGCCGCAAAGCGTGCGTCTTCGGCCGGGGTCAGTCCCCGTACCGCGAGCCGCCGCGCCGCCAGGCCCTCCAGCACGCCGCGAACCTCGATCGCGCCGTGAATGTCGGCCGCGGAAATGGAGCGCGCCGCATAGCCGCGCGCCCCGAGTTTCTCGACCAGCCCCTCGGCCTCCAGCGCGCGCAGCGCCGTGCGCACCGGCATGCGCGAGACGCCGAGGGCCTCTGCGGTGGCGATCTCGGCGATCCGCTCGCCGGGACGAAAACTGCCTTCCGCGATCATCCGCCGCAACGAGATGATGACGTGCTGGCCGGGCTTCAACCGGCGACCGCCTTGCGCTTGGGCATTCCATTCATCGTCCATGGCCTGCTTTCGTCGGCACGAGGCGAACTGTCAAACCCCGCCGGCTTCCTCCCGCACCGGCTCGGCGGGCAGATCGCCCGCGTTCGCCGCCCCGTTCGGCTCCGCGTTCTCGGCGGCGATGGCCCGGTCGATCATCATGCGCGATCGCACGCCGCCGGCATCGATGTTGAGCTTCAGCAAGCGCCGTTCCGGCCAGCGCAGCAGGTTCGCCTGCTGTTGCTCCAGCATGTCGAGGTCTTCCGAGAAGATCTTGCCCTGGCCTTCGCGAATGGTGTCCGTAAGCGCCGCATCTTCGACGGCGAAGCGGCGCGCCATGCCCCAGAAGTAGTGATGGCTGGTCTCGGTTTCGGGCGTGATGAAATCCACGACGATGCTGGAGGCCTTGGCCGCTTCCGGCGCGTCGTAACCGCCCTGGCCCTCAAGCGCCACACCCACTTCGATCATGACATGGCTGGGCAGCGAGAAGCGGCAGACCTGCCAGCGGTCGACCGTGGCATCCTCGCTGAGCCCGGCGCCGCGCAGCGCCATGCGCCAGAACGGCGGGGCCTTGATCCCCTCCATGAACCGGCTGGTGACCACTTCATTCTCGTCGGCCCGCGTGCGGACCGGCGCCTCGTCGATTTCCTTCTGGCCGATGCTGGCGGCATGGACATACGTCTCGTGCGTCAGGTCCATCAGATTGTCGATCATCAGGCGATAGTCGCAGGCGATGTGATAATAACCGCCGCCATAGGCCCAATCGTCGCTTTCCGCCCATTCCAGATGGTGCAGCCGCGCAGGATCGGCCGCCTCGGGATCGCCCGGCCACACCCAGATGAAGCCGAAGCGCTCGATCACGGCGAAACGGCGGCCGGCCGGGAAACCGCCGACCTTCTGGCCGGGCATTTCCGCTGCCTTGCCAAGGCAGTCCATCACCAGCCCGTGATAGCCGCAGACCAGCCGTCCCTCGCGCATGAAACCGAGCGAAAGCGGTGCACCGCGGTGAGGGCAGAAATCTTCCAGCGCCGTGGGGACGCCATCCGGCCCGCGAAAGAACACCATGCGCTCTCCGCAGATCGTTCGGCCGAGCGGGCGGTCTTCGATCTCATCGGGTGTGCAGGCGACGTACCACGCGTCTTTCGGCCAAATCCGGCCCTGCCCTGCTTGCATTGCGCTGCCCATACATCCGCTCCTGTGAATCGTTATTGGATCCAATAATGAATTTATTGGATCCAATGTCAAGGAGCGGATCGCGGCAGGCGCGGGAAGATTTTCAGAACTTCATGGAAAAGGGATCACGCCGGTCGCCCGAAAAATCGATGAACACGTTTCTGGTCTGCTGGAATTCCTGGATCCCCGCCTCGCCTCTCACCCGGCCGAAGCCGGAGTCCTTCATTCCGCCGAAGGGCGCCTGCGGCGCGGCCACGCGGTAGGTGTTCACCCATAGCACGCCAGACTGCACGGCACGCATCATGCGCAGGCAGCGATTGATGTCCTGCGACCAGACCCCGCTCGCCAGCCCATAGGGCGTATCATTGGCGATGGAGACGGCTTCCTCCTCCTCGTCGAAGGGGATGATCGACAGCACCGGGCCGAAGATTTCCTCGGCAGCCACCTTCATGTCGTTGCGCACGTCGGCAAAGATGGTGGGCTCGATGAAGAAGCCCTTCTCCAGCCCCGCCCCCTCGGCCCGGCCGCCGCCGGCGACAAGGCGGGCGCCGTCGCCCCTGGCCGCTGCGATGAAGGAGAGGATCTTGTCGAACTGCGGCTCGTTCGCCGCCGTGCCCATTTCCGTTTCGGGCAGGCGCGGGTCACCCATGCGGATCTGCGCCGCCCGCGCGGCAAGGCCTTCGACCATGCGCTCGTAAATGCCGCGCTGCACCAGGAGACGCGATCCGGCGATGCAGGTCTGCCCGGTCGCACCGAAAATGCCCGCGAGCGCGCCGATCAGGGCGCGGTCGAAATCGGCATCGTCGAACACGATGTTGGGGCTTTTGCCGCCCAGTTCCATCGTCACCGGCTTGAGGTTCCCGCCCGCCACCGCCGCGATCTTGCGGCCGACGCCCGGACTGCCGGTGAAGCTCACCTTGTCGACCAGCCTGCTGCCCGTCAGCGCCGCGCCCACGTCGCCCGCGCCGGTAACGACCTGCACCACGCCTGCCGGAAAGCCTGCCTTCTCGCACAGCTTCATCATTTCCAGCGTGGTGGTGGACGCATGTTCGCTGGGCTTGAGGATCACGCAATTACCCGCAGCCAGAGCGGCCGGCAGCGTGTTCGTCAGGATCGCCACTGGAGAGTTCCACGCCGTCACGCAGGCCACGACACCGTAAGGCACGCGTATGGCGAAATCGAGCGTGTCCTTCTGGTCCAGCGGAACGACATCGCCGTGCATCTTGTCGGCCCAGCCCGCATAGTACCGGAAGATCCGCGCGGCATAGCCCATCTGGTTGTGGGTCTCGCGAATGACCTTGCCGTTGTCGGTGGTTTCCAGCAACGCCATCCGGTCGGCATCGGCGTCGAGCAGGTCCGCCACGCGGTTGAGCAGCTTCGCCCGTTCACCCGGGGTGGTCTTGCTCCAGACGCTATCGAAAGCCCGCCGCGCCGCGGCAATGGCGGCCTCGACGTCCTCGGCCGTGGCGACGGCGATATGGGCGTGGATCGACTGGTCGTAGGGATTGATGGCGGGTAGCGTGCCGCCATCGGCAGCCGCGCGCCACTGGCCGTCGATATGGAGCTGGTACGTCTCGGTCATCGTCTTCTCCCGGTCAGGTGGTGCGCACGGTGGCGATCATGTTCTTCGCCTCGCCCTGCTGGGTCCAGAATTCGCCGCCCTGGTCCGTCACGTTGCCGCAGACGTGCAGGGGGATGCCGTCGAAGGCAGGTTGCTGCCCGCGGAAATCGAAGCCGGTGACAGGCCGGCCAAGTGCCTTGCCCGCCAGTCGGATCAGGAGCGCCGCCTGTAGCGGACCGTGGACGACCAGCGCGGGATAGCCTTCCTCGCCCATCGCATAGGGCCGGTCGTAGTGGATACGATGGCCGTTCATGGTGAGCGCGGAATAACGGAACAACAGCACCGGATCGGGCGCGACCGTTTCCGCCCAGGCCGCATCCGGCACGGGTACCGCGACCGGCAGCGGCAGGACGCCGGGCGCGGGATCGCGGTAGACCAGATCCTGCTCCTCGCTGACGGCGATGCCGCCTCCGGCATCCAGTTCGTGGCGGACGGTGACGAAGACGAGCGTGCCGCTTTTCCCGACCTTTTCAGTGACGGCCGTGATCGTCGAAGTACGCGTGACGGTTTCGCCCAGGTGAAGCGGCTGGAGGAACGTCAGGCGTCCCCCCGCCCACATCCGGCGCGGCAGCGGCACGGGCGGCAGGAAGCCCCCCTTGGCAGGATGGCCGTCCGTGCCCAGCGCGGCCGGCGGCTTCACGTCCCAGAAGTGCAGCCAGTGGTCGAGCAAGGGCAGCGCATCGCCCGCCGTCAGAGCGCCCGCGCCGCCCAGCGCCACGTCGAGCGCATTGCTGCGGGCGGGATCGAGCACGTCGGTCGCGGTCTGGCTGCGGCCGACCCAGTCTTCGTAGACGCTCAAGCGGTAACTCCCATGCGTTGGTGCAGCAGCGGCAGGCCGGGGCGCGGCCAATCGACCGCGATCAGCAGGCCGCGGCCGGAAACGGTGATCCAGGCGGTCTTCATGGCGGGGCCGCCGAAGCAGATATTGGTGCAGTAGGGCTCCGGCCCCTGCCAATATTCCAGCTTCTCCCCTTCGGGTGAAAATACGCTGATGCCGCCGGTCACCAGGGTCGCGACGCAGATGTTGCCATTGGCCTCCAGCGCCATGGAATCGAAGCGCTGGTAGCCGGTCGCCTGGCCGTGCAGGATCCCGCCGTTGGGGGAGGGCCATGCCTGTTTCGACACTTCGCCGCGCCCGGAGATCGGCCAGCGCCAGAGGCGGCCGGTCTCGGTCTCCGAAACATAGAGCGTGCGCTCGTCGGGCGAGAGCCCGGCGCCGTTGGGGGTCACCATCGGGAATATCGCCTGCCGGATCCACGAACCGTCCGCCGCCGCGTGATAGACGGCGCCGCTATCCATGACGCGGCCGTAAGTCTTGCCGTGGTCGGTGAACCACATGTCGCCATTCGCGTCGAAGACGATGTCGTTGGGGCCATTGATCGGCACGCCGTCGCAATAGGTGTAGAGCGTCGTGACCTCGCCGGTCTCCAGATCGACCCGCTGGATCGATCCTCCCGCATAATCGTGCGCGCGGCCGTGGGGCCGCATATAGCCACGGGTGTCGAAGATGTCCTCGGTCAGCCAGTGGAAGCCGCCGTTGTTGGCGACGTAGCAGGCGCCGTCCGGGCCGATCGCCGCGCCGTTGGGACCGCCGCCCAGCTCGGCCACGACCTGCTTGCGCGCATCCGGCCAGACCCGGATCAACCGCCCGCCCTTGATCTCGACGACCAGCACCGAGCCGTCGTCCATTGCGATGGGGCCTTCGGGGAACAACAGTCCCTCCGTGACCACGCGGTAGTCCAGCTTGCGTTCCTGCATCGGGCTCTCTCCCATCCGGCCGCCGCTATCTGCGGTCGACCACCTCGATCACGCCGGGGAAGTAACTCTCCCCAAGGCCCTGGTCGATTGCCGCCTGGTAGTATTCGGCGGCCAGGCGCGGCAGCCGGGGCTCGACGCCCATCTCCTCGGCCAGTTCGATCGTGTAGCCCAGGTCCTTGAGCGTATAGGCCATTGGAAAGGCCTTTGCCGGAAAGGCCCGCGGGACCATCGCCTTGAGCCCGTGGTTCCGCAGCGCAAAGCTGTCTCCCGAACCGAGCGAAACCGCCTCCACCAGTTTGGCGGGCGCTACTCCCGCCCGCTCTGCCACCACGAACATTTCCGCCAGTGCGGCCACTTGCTCGAACAACAGGGTATTGTTGATGAGCTTGACCACCTGCCCGCAGCCCACCGCGCCGCAATGCGTGACGTCGGAGCCCATGTAACGCAGCAGCGGCTCGATCCGCGCGAAGAGTTCCGGATCGGCGCCGACCATGATGGAGAGCGTACCGTCGATGGCCGCCTGCCGCGTGCGCGCCACCGGCGCGTCCGCGAAAGCGATGCCCCTTGCAGCCAGCAAGTCTGCAACGTCGCGCGCTTCGGCCACAGCCGTGGTGGACAGGTCTATCACCACCGTCCCGGGCGCGGCATGGGCCGCGATTTCCGCGCAGACCGCCCGCACCTGCTTGCCGCCGGGGAGCGAGAGGAACACGACCGAGGCCGCGCGCGCCACTTCCGCCACCGAAGCGGCGCCCCGCGCGCCGCCATCGACTTGCGCCCGCAGCGCCTCGGCATTCATGTCGAAGGCATGGAGCGGCGCGCCGTGCTTCTTCACGGCATTCGCGCACATACCGCTGCCCATGACGCCAAGGCCGATGAAGCCCAGGCTTGCTGTCTCGCTCATGTCCATCCTCATCCCGCGATCAGTGGATCACTTCGGCCGCCTCGAGCGCGAGACGCTCGGCGCGCCCCATGCCCAGGATCTCGCCGTAAACGTAGTCTTCGTGCTCCCCCAGCCGAGGGGTTCCGCGCAGGATACCGATGTCCTCCCCCTTGGAAAGGCGCAAGGGCACGCCGACTGCCGCGCGCAGCGTACCATCCGGCTCCGCCACCGAAACGATCGCTCCGCGCTGCCGCAAATGCGCGTCCGCGGCGATTTCGGGCGTGGTCCAGGAGGCATGGGCGGCGACGCCGGCATGCTGAAGCTGTTCGGCCGCCGCGTTCGCCTCGACACCGGCGCTCCAGTGCGAGACCATCGAGTCCAGCGTTTCGCGGTGCCGAATGCGCGAGGCGCCGTCCGCAAAGCGGGGGTCCGAAGCAAGGTCCGGTCGTTTCATCACCCCGCAAAGCGCAGTCCAGGCCGCATCGTCCTCCACGGCAAGCGCCAGCCAGCGGTCCTCCCCGGCAGCGGGATAGACGCCGTGCGGCGCCATGCGGGGATGGGCATTGCCGATCCGCGCCGTTGCGCCGCCTGCCGCCGCCAGCAGGAGCAGATCGCCGACCAGCGAAGCGGCGACTTCGCGTGCGGCAACGTCGACGTGAACGCCCTGCCCGCTCGCGCGGCGGCGATGCAGCGCTGCCATCAGCGCGACTGCCGCATTCATGCCGACCGTATGGTCCATAACGTGGCGGATCTCCACCGGCGGCCCGTCGGCGTAACCCGTCAGCTCGCCAAGGCCGCCCCAGGCGCCGAACAGCGGCGCATAACCCGCAAAGTGCGAATCCGGGCCGCTCTGCCCCGAGGACGAGACCGACAGCATCACGATATCCTCGCGCACCGCGCAAAGGTCGGCATAGCCAAGCCCGAGCCGGTCCATCACGCCGGGGCGAAAGCTCTCGGCGGCGACATCACTGGCCGCGACGATGCGCTTGGCCAGGGCGACGCCCTCGGCCTTCTTGAGGTTGATGCGGACGGACAGCTTGTTCGAAGCCACCTGGTCGAAAGTCGCCGGCCCTTCGCGGCCGTAGACCGGGTGCGGCTTGCGAAAAGCGTCGAGGCGCATGGCGCTCTCGATCTTGATGACTTCGGCGCCGAGCTGCGAAAGCAGGTGCGTGCAGAAGGGACCGGCATTGTGCACGGTGAAGTCGGCGATGCGGATGCCTTGCAGCGGCCTCATGGCGTCACTTCCAGCATCCCGGCCAATGCAGGCGGCCCGCTTCGCAGCGAAAGCGCCGCGCCGCCAAAATGGAACGGTGAAACAAGGACATCGAGCAGGCCCGCGCCTCCCATGTCAATCGACTGGAACAGGCCGCGATGCGCTTCCTGTTCGCCCGAGAGGATTTCCGCGGGCGACTTGTAGCGCGCCAGGGGCACGCCGAGCTTCTGGCCCTCGGCGACGATGTCGTCCACGCGCCGCACGCTGGCCCATTCGCGGATATGCCGGTTGATCTCCGGCCCGCGCCGCCCGCGCTCGATACTGCTCGCCAGGGCAGGGTCCGTCGCCCAATCGGGGCTGCCGAGCAGCCGCACCAGGCCATCCCACTGCCGCTGCTCAAGGGTCAACAGTTCAAGGTGACCATCGGCGCAGGGGATCACCCCGCCGTAGCGGAAGCTGCGCTCCACCCGGTGCTCCACCGAACCGTCGCCTAGGCGCTGGATGGCGAAAGCGCCCACCGCCAGCATCGCGTCCTGGCTGGATATATCGACGGCCTGCCCGCCCGCCTCCGGCCGTGCCCAAAGCGCCGAAAGCGCGCCGAGAGCCGCGGCGATGCCGCCCTGCATCTCCCCGAAGTGACCGCCGATCTTGAGCGGCGCGCGGCCGGGAAACATTTCGACCGCAAGCCCGTTCGGCAGCAGGTTGCCCTCGCCGCCCGCGTGCTGGACGATCAGGTCGGCGCCCTTCCAGCCAGCCTTGTCGCCTTGCGCGCCGAAGGGCAGCACCGAGACATGCAGCAGGCGGGGAAACCGCGCAGCAATGCCCGCCTCGTCGAGAGCCACCGCCGCGCGCTCGCCTGGCGGCGTATCGTCGAAGAAGATGTCCGCTTCGGCCAGGTGCTGGTCCAGAGCCTCGCGTCCCGATGAAGACGCAAGATCGATCACCGCGCTGTCCACGCCCGCCGCCAGATAGGCGAAGAGCGCGCTCACCTCGGTCTCTTCGCCGGATGGTCCGGGGAGGAAGGGCGGCTCCCGGCGCAGCGGCGAGCCGCCGGCCGGTTCCACCAGCAGGACGCGCGCGCCCATGGTTGCCAGCAGCCGTGCGGCATAGGCCGAGGCCACGCCCTGGGCGATGGCGACGATCCTTATGCCTGCCAGCGGCGCCTGATCTTCCTGCCCCGGCATTGCCCCTGCCTCAGCGCACGACCGGCAGTTCGAGATCGAGACCCGAACCGTCTACGAAGACCTTGGTATTGGGATCGAGCGATGGCAGCACCACCGTCGCCAGGCCAGGCGTGGTCAGTTCGCCGCGCTGGTTCTCGCCCTTGATCTCGATATCGACCAAGGCATAACCGTCCTTGATATATTTGCGCGTCACGGTGCCGCGTGCCCAGGTGCAGTCGCCCATCGTATTGAAGCGGCTCATGCGCGTCTTGATGCGCTTGAGGAAGCCAGCGTCGCCCATCCAGTTGGTGACCATCGATGCCATCCAGGACGAACGCTGCGGGCCGTAATCGTAGACGCCGGGGACGCCCACTTCCTTGGCGGTGGACTCGCGGTGGTGGCCGATGCCGGTATATTCGATGCCGCCGCCCGCCTCGGGATTGCGGAAGAAGTGGCCGGGATGCTTCACCGCGTTCTTGAAGATCACGCCGTGGGTGTGGCCGCGACCGCAGCCGACCAGGAAGCCCATCGTGTCCATCAGGCTGAGCGGGCCGCGCACGATCTCGGGAAGCTGCTCGCCTTCCTGAACTTCCTCCCAGTAGCGCACATTGCCGCCGCGGATGCTCTTTTCCTCGTCGAGGATCGCGTTGTCGATCCGGTCGAACTCTTCCGGCGTATACTCGTGTGTCTTGATGTCCGCGTATTTGCCCGCATCGCGCGCCGCCTTGCGCTCGTGCCGGGTGCAAGTGCCCAGCGCCTTGGCGACGAGTTCGCCGCGCTGGTTGAAATAGGTCGCCTCGACATATTGCAGCACGAGCGTCCCGGAGAACTGGCTCTCCTTCACTTCGACGCCGACCACGCGCTCGATCGCGCTGATACGGTCACCGGGGCGAATGTGGCGGAACAGTTCCCAGTCGTTGCCGGCGTAGAAGCCGTGGACGCCGGGCAGACCCCAGCGGGTGCGGCCGACCCAGCCGAAGGCCATCGGGAAGTTCGGGTGCGCCAGCATCGAACCGTGGCGCGTCAGGCGGCCACTCTCCAGATCGCGGTAAAGCGGGTTGAGGTCACCGATGCCGTTGCCGAAGTTGCGGATCGTGTCTTCCGTGGCGTCCTGCAGATAAGGCCCCTCCGGGCGCAACTGCATGCCGATCATGTTTTCGGCCGCCTTGATCGCCTCGGGGGTGATTTTGCCTTCCGCCGGCGCGCCGCCGACTTCCTTTTCCTTCAACTCCACCGTCATCGCTGGGCTCCCTATCGCGGCAAGCGCATTCGCTGCCGGCTGCATTTGATGGATAATGCATTATCCAGGAGCGCATCATGAGTCCACGTCAGCCAAGGTAGGCCACAAGCATGATCGCTGGAGCGTTAGAGGCCTATTTCCGCAATTCTATGAATCTTCGGCCGATCCGGCGGCCGTCATTCGGTCCAGTTGAAGGCGGTGCTGGGCACGATGCGGGCGTAACGGCCAAGGCAGGCCAGGGCTTGAGCGTGTTCATCCATTGTCGCGCCGGCGCAGCAGTCTTCCAGGATCACCACCTCGTAATCCCGATCATGAGCCTCGCTCGCGCCCGAATGCACCACCCCGTTGGTGGAGACGCCGCAGAGCACCAATCGTTCGATCCGATGCGCCCGCAATATCGCCTCGAGCGAGGTCGCGTAGAAGGGGCTGACACGGTGCTTCACGATATCGAAGTCGCCCTCGCGCGGCGCCAAAGCCTCGTGGACTTCGGTGCCCCAGGTGCCAAGCTTGAAGATGCCGTTCTGGCGGGCACCGGAAAAGATCGGCGAGTTTTCAGGCGCTTCCCGGTAGTCTGCCGAGAACCCGATCCGGACGTAACCCACCCGCGCCCCTGCGCTTCGCGCCGCCGCCAGAGCAGCTGCGGTGTTGTGCAGAACCTTGCGCTCCGCCACCTGAACGCCGTAGCTCCCGGCGCTGAAACCGTCTTCGGCGACGAGATCGTTCAACATGTCCATGACGAGGAAAAGCGTTTTCATGGGACGTGGAACTCCTGCCTGAGGATGATGGAATAGAGTGCGCGGACCTCAGCCCGCCACCGAACGGCGCAATTCGTTGAAGCCGGCCTCGATGTGCTGGCGGGTTGCCAGCATGGCCGTGGCGGTGTCCCCGGCGATAAGCGCAGCCAGCAGTTCGTCATGCTCCTCGGCCGCGCGGCTGACGCGGCCCTTGAGGCGATTGATCAGATCGAAGGGATAGCGCGCCCAAAGGATCTGCACGAAGTGCAGGGTCTGCGGCATTCGGGCAATTTCGAACATACGATGATGAAAACGATAGTTGGCCGCCCGCACCGCCTCGTTCTCGCCCGCTTCGAACGCCGCGGCGAACTTGTCCGCCAGCACTTTCAATTCGGCGATATCCTCGCTCGTCACGCATGCCACCGCGCCGCGAACCAGTTGCGTTTCCAGAAGAATGCGCAGCGCCAGCACTTCACTGGAAGCCTCGATATCGAACGGGGCCACGGTCGCGCCGCGGTAATTGTCGCCCAGGACATACCCCTCGGCCGCGAGCAGTTTGAGCGCTTCGCGGACCGGCGTGATGCTGGTGTTCAGCATCGTGGCGATTTCCTGCTGCTTGAGCCTGGCCCCGCGCGGAAAACGGCCGGAGATGATGCCTTCACGCAAGAAATCGGCGACTTGCTCCTCTTTCGTGCGATAATGCATCATCTTGTCCGTCATCTCTTGTCCCGTACCGGCGCCCAGGCGAAATCGCCGGTCTGATAGGCCCTGGCAGCGCCCGATGACAATAGGTCCTCCACCTCCGCCGCCCCGTACCCGAGTTCCTCCAGAAGCGTGGTGGTATGTTCGCCGATCTCGGGCGGCGGGAGATTGGACGCAACTTGCGGGTGACCCGGAAATTCAGGGACCTCGAAGTCCAACCCGCGGAAATCCAGCGATCGAAGCTTGCCCGGCTGCCGCGCCTGCGGCGCATCCAGGACGCGCTCCAGCGGCATGACTTCGTTGAAACCGATGCCCGCATTGCGCAGCCGAGCGGATATGTCCTCGAAATCGAAACCAGCCACTGCCGCCTGGACGGCAGCCTCCACCACATCCCGCGCCTTCTTGCGATCGCGCAGCCTGGCATAGTCGGGATTGCCGTCTTCTGGCATGTCCAGAGCGCGGGTCAGCTTCGCCCAATGCGCGTCGGTCAGGATCAACAGGTAGACCCAGCGCGCGTCCGCCGTGAGATAGGCGCCATAACCCGGCATTGAGAACTCGCCGCCGCCCTCCTTTTCAAGGCGGCCCAGAAGCTGCGTTTTCAATTGCATTCCGGCCAGGTCGCGGGCCGCCAGATGAAGTCCGGTCTCGTAGAGGCCGATCTCGATCCGGCGCGCGGCTTCCGGCGCTTCGGGATCGAGCAGAGCGCCCAGCACGCGGATGACGGCATAGGTTCCCGCGAACTGGTCGTGGTAGGACGGCCCGAAACGCGTGGGCCGCTGGTCCACCCGGTGATCGTCCATCGCCCCTGTCGCCGCTTCGGCAATCGGGTTCGTCATGAGGTCGTCCGCCTGTGGGCCATGGGCATAGCCCTTGATGTGGACGTGGATCCCCCTAGGATTCTCCGCGAGGAAATCGTCCGCGGTGACACCCAGCTTGCGGGCGGCCGAAGGCGCCAGATTGTGGATCACGACATCGGCGCTCGCGGCCAGCCTGCGGAAGACGTCCTTGCCTGCCTCCGTGGTCAGGTCGAGACAGATCGCCCGCTTGGAATGGCTGTAGGCGATGATCGTGCCCGACGGCCCGCCGCGAACCAGCGACCGCGTGGTATCGCCTGCGGGCGGCTCGATCTTGATGACTTCGGCGCCCATCTGCGACAGGATATGCGTGGCAAAAGGGGCCGCGATCATGGTCCCAAGTTCCAGGACGCGCTTGCCGGCAAGAGGCATGAAAGATGTGCTCATGGGCAATCGTCTATAGATAATGCATTTTACATCAAGGTGAGGCAGGCCCGTTCGTTGCGTTTGAAATCTCGGCACTGCCGATATCGCCACAGCGGACCGCATGGACCGCTATGGCGCCGTTTTGCGCGCGGATTTTCGGCACCCCCAGACCATTCCATGATCGATGGGTTGATGGCAAGTATTGCACGGAATAAGATCGAACCTGCATTCTCGCGCTGGTTTGGCATCAATTTCAGATGTTCGTTCCTCATATCGCCGGGCTGATACGCGGTCGCTTGATGCATCCTGCACGATGAGCGAAACCCTTGCCGATAATGCCGGTGGTCTGAGCCGTGTGCACAGTCGTCCGGGCGAACTGATACGGGTTTCGGAGAGGGAAGATGCCGGCATACCTTCAGGAACTCCGCGCCCAGTGGCGCCCCTTGCTGGCGGCCGTCATCGGCCTCAGCTCGGGCTATTCGATCACCAGCTATATCACCAGCATCATGGCCCCGCACCTGCTGCGCGAATTCGGCTGGTCCAAGGCCGAGTTCGCTGCGGTCGGCAGTCTCACGCTCGTCTGCGTGCTGGTGTTCCCGTTCATCGGGCGCCTTACGGACGTTGTGGGCGTGAGGCGCACGGCCTTCGTCGGCGTGATCGCCTGTCCGGTCGGATACGGTCTGCTAAGCCGCATGAACGGCGACATCCGCGTCTATATTGCCCTGTTCGTGGCGATGGGCCTCATCTGCATCACGACCACGGCCACCGTCTATAGCCGGGTGGTGGTGCAACATGTCGTCCATGCCCGGGGCGTCGCGCTGGCGATTGTGGCCTCGGGCCCCGCCGCGATGGGCGTGCTGGCCGCGCCACTACTCAACCAGTATGTGGAAGCGCAGGGCTGGCGGGCCGGCTATGTCCTGGTCGCCGTGGTCTCCGCACTGCTTGGCGGACTGGCGCTGGTGCTGATGCCTTCGGAAAAGCGTGGCGGCGGCGCCGGGGTCACGCGCCGCGCCGCGCGTGAGGACTATCCGGCCATATTTCGCAACCGGGCGTTCTGGGTGCTGGCAGGTGCCATGCTGCTCTGCAATCTCCCGCAGATCATCGCGCTCACGCAATTGAACCTCATGCTGCTAGACAAGGGTGTCGGCGCGGGCGGCATTGCCGTCATGATCTCCGCATTTGCGAGCGGCACGCTTGCCGGGCGCTTCGCCTGCGGCCTGGCGCTGGACCGGCTCCCCGCACACCTCGTGGCCTTCGCGGCCATGGCGCTTTCGTCCGTGGGCCTGTTCGTGATGGCATCCCCGCTTTCATCGCCGGCCATCGTGGCTCTTGGCGTCGTGCTGATCGGCCTGACGATCGGGGCCGAAGGCGACCTCATCAGCTACCTGGTCGCGCGCGCCTTCGGGGTGCAGGTCTACAGCACGGTCATGGGTATGATGACGGCCATCATCGCCGGCGCCGCTTCCACGGGTGCGATCATACTCAGCCTGACCTTGCGCGGCGGGGGCAGTTTCGGGCCCTTCCTGACGTTCTGCGGCGTGGCGGTCCTGGCGGGCGCGATCCTGCTGCTGTTCATGCCGAACAGCCCGCCGGGCGAACCGGTTCCGGCCTGACGAACGACGCGGCGGCACGCTCCCGCGGCGCGGCGCGCATGGCTTTCCCGCCCTGCCCCAGCCTTACGCGGAAATACCAGGCGGAGGCTGCCATCATCGCCAGGCAAGCGGCGGACGAGGCATAGGCGAGCCAGATGAAGAAGTGCAGCCAGTCCAGCGACACGCCCGGGACGTTGCGCAGCAGCGTGAGCGCGACGCTGCCCCCATAGCCCGAGGCATCGGCCACGTAGATCAGAAACCCCGCTGTCCCCGCCCTTCGGCTGGCCGCGACCAGCCGGTCGAACAGCATGGCGTTGAAAGGCGCGTAACCCAGGTAGAGCCCCAGACCGGAAAGGATCATCCACGGCAGGGGCGCGATCCACGAGAGCTGGAACGCCAGGGTGGAAAGTCCGATCAGCAGCGCGCCGGCCATGACGATGACATGCACCGCCATCAAAGCCCGGCGGTTGTCCCGCACCATCACGAGGCTGCCGAGGATCGTCAGCGTCACCACCGCGATCGGCAGCTCGCTGGCGGTGAAGACCTCGGAAACGCCCGCATAGCCCAGTTCGCTCCAGATCTCGGCAGCGAAGTTGTCGCGCAAGTCTCGCAGTGCGGTGAAAAGGACGTAGGCGAGCACCAGAAAGGCCACGCCGGGGCCGTAATCGCGCAGGAATTCGCGGCGCGCAGCGGCGGCCATCGGGGGTCGGGCCATGCGTTCGGCCTGTTCTTGCGGACTGGGCGGCGGCATTTGGGACAGGCCGACGACCGCGACGAGCAGCACCGGAAAGAACACCAGTCCCGTCGCCGCGGGCATCCAGAACTCGCTGATGTCCATGGCCGTCATCAGCCAGAGGCCGACCGACTTGACCACGCCGGACGAGACGATGAAGCTGGCGCAAAGGATGGATGCCAGCACTTCGCTGGTGCGCCGTCCTTCGACATAGCCGAAGACCAGGCCCCAGATCATGCCCAGCGGCAAGCCGTTGAGGAACAGCGCCAGCACTTTCCACGAGAGCGGCAACACCGCGAACAGCACCAGCGCTACCCACGAAAACGCCACGAGGCCGACGATGGCGCCGGCACGGCGGGTCGCCGCCATCTCGGACACGACCTTCACCCCGATGAACTTAGAGAGCGCATATCCGGCCACTTGCGCGATTACGAGCGCGACCTTGAAGTCCACCACGCCCTCCCAGCCCGGCACGTCCGCATATGTCGCGGCGGCGAAGGGCCTGCGGAAGGCATACATGGAGAAATAGGCCGCGAAACTGGCCAGCCCCCCGTAGAGTGCCAGCATCCACGAAGGCCCCCGGGCCAATGCTTGGCCCAGCGAGGGCCTAGTTTTCATGGCAGCGTCCGGCCCACTCCAGGCCGGCATTCGCTCCGCCGCCAGCGTGTTCATGCGGCGTGCCCGATCAAGCCCGATATCGCGCCGAAGTGTTCCGGGATGCCGCAGCATGGGCGCGCCGAAGGTGCCCGAAGCTTCGCCCTTTTCCGACATTCGGCAACAATTCCGGGCATCCTGCGACCTCCTAGCGAGAAAGCACCGGTTGCGGCACCTGCGACTCGCTCGCCAATGGCGACGGCTGCCCCCATGCCTGCGCCGCACGTCACCACGGTGACATGCGGCAAGGTCTCTGCAGCCGAGAGGTGATGGACGCCGCGGCGGACGCGCTGTTCGAACGGTTTATTCTAAGGGCGTGAAGGGATCGCTGGTCGTCGCCTGACCAACCTCATCGAGCCGTCCGGCAAGGCGGCGCTGCCAGAGGCTGCCCTGCGCGGCCGTGACGGTGACATCGTACCAGCCGCGCGTTTCGCGCAAGGACAGGCGGGCATGGCCGCCCTTCAGCGCCGCTTCCTTGCGCTCTCCCTTCAGGCCGAGTGACAGGACCTGCAGACCGGCCGCCTTCGGCGCAGCGGACCGCAAGGACAGGCTCGCCCCGCCAAGCCGCCACGTCAGGTCCGGCGATGGATCGTCGCGGTGACCCACGAAGTGGCGGTGGAAGCCGTTCGGCCCCAGCACCCAGAGATCGTAGCCCCCCGATGCGCTCCAGCCCCAGCGACCGTCCAGTGCCTGGCCAGCGCTCACGGTGTAGCGGCGAGGTGGAGCCGAAAGCGCGTGCCGATCGTAGACGTGGAAAACGGCGCCCGCACCCTCAGCCGAGAATTGCAGGAGGATCCCGCTTTCGCCCAACCGGTCGGACACTTCCAGCCGGTAGGGCAAAGCGCGCGAGGGCCTGAGGCCCGGCTCCTGCCAGAGCATCTCGTCCGTGGGCGGCGCGACCGGATCGGGCTGGCGGCCCACGGCCGCGGCGCGCAGGGCGTCCGCACCGGGGTCCGGCAGGGGGCCGAACGGGTCCCGATCTGCCGCCGTGAAGTCGAAAGCGGAAGTCAGATCGCCGCACACGGCACGGCGCCAGGGCGAAATGTTCGCCTCGTGAATGCCGAAACGCGTCTCCAGGAAACGGATCACCGAAGTATGGTCGAACACTTGCGAGTTGACCCAGCCGCCACGGCTCCACGGCGAAACGACATACATCGGCACGCGCGGGCCAAGGCCATAAGGACGCCCCCGGAGTTCCGGCAAGTCAATCTTCGCCTCGCCGGGGGCGGAGCGCTCATGATATTCACCGGCGAGGTCCACGCTGGAGGCGCCCAGCACTGTCCCGTCGGACAGACGGGAAGGCGGCGCGGGGGGCGGCGCATGGTCGAAGAACCCGTCGTTCTCGTCGAACATCACGAGCAGGACCGTGCGCGCCCAGACGCGCGGATTGGCGGTCAGGGCATCGAGCACCCGCGACGTATAGACCGCGCCCTGTGCCGGGCTGGAGGGGCCGGGATGCTCGCTGCTGCGCGCGTCCGCGACGATCCAGCTCACTTGCGGCAATTGGCCTGCCACCACGTCGGACCGCAGCCGGTCTAGCGCCTGGGTGGTGAGGGCCCGTTCTTTCAGGGCCGGATCGCCCTTGCCCCGGTGCGCCTCGCGATAGGCGCGGAAGCCGACCAGAGGATTGTCGGTGAAGTTGTCCGCCATGTCCTGGTAGATGCGCCAGTCGATCCCCGCCGCCTGGAGGCGCTCGGGCACGGTGGTCCAGAGATAGTCGTCGGCCGCACCGCCCTTTTCCGGAAATTCATCGTGCGAATTGCCGATGGCAGGGCCGCCCGCCCGCCCCTGCGGGTCGTTGGTGCCGCTCCAGAGGAACAGGCGGTTGGTATTGGTGCCGGTCTGGATCGCGCAGTGATAGGCGTCACAGATGGTGAAGGTTTCCGCCAGCGCGAACTGGAAGGGAATGTCGGCGCGGCGATAGTGGCCCATGGCGCGCTGGTGCTTCGCCTCCGGCCAGTTACCCATGCGGCCCTCGTTCCAGGCGGCTTGGGCATCCGGCCAGGTGTGCGGCGTGCTCTCCACCCGCATGAGATCGAATTCGCGCCGGGTGTCGAGATGGAAAGGCGCAACCATCCTTGCGCCGCCGGCGGCATGACGGTCCTGCTGCTGCCAGACCTTGCGTTCGCCGCCCATGCCGCTCGCAGCGCCCGTCGCCGTGCCCGTTCCTGCACCGGAATCCGGCGCGACCAGCGGGATCGGCAAGCGGTCAGCAAAGCCGCGCACGCCGCGCAAGGTGCCGAAATAATGATCGAAGCTGCGGTTCTCCTGCATCAGGATCACCACATGCTCCACATCCGCGATCGTTCCGCTGCGCATGTCGGGCGCGATGGCCGCCGCGCGGGCGATGGACGCCGGAAGACCTGCCAGCATGGCGGTTCCGGCTCCGGCAAGAAGCGATCGGCGGGAGAGATCGGCCATCGAGTATCCTCAGGGAGAACCGGGAGCATGGGGCTTTGCAGCTGCCACACTCCCGGTCTGCAATTTCAGTTCAGAAGTCGAACGTCAGCGATGCGGTTACCGTGCGCGGTGCGCCGAGGAAAGCCGCGCCGCCGCCGCCGCCGCCCAGATAGCGCTTGTCGGTGATGTTGGTCGCCTGGAGCGTCACCGCCATGCCGCGCAGCTTGTCCGAGAAGTCGGCAAGGTCAACCCCGATATAGCCGCCCAGCAGCGTGTAGGACTGCGCCACTTCGCCGCCCACGGTATCGATGAAGCGATCGCCGACGAACTTGGTCGAGAGACCGGCCTTGAAGAAGTCTCGCTTGTAGTCGGCCGAGAGCACCCACATGTTGCGCGGCGAGCTTTCGACCTGAACGCCCGGCGTGATGCCAACGTCCGCATCCTGCTCGGCATTGCCGGTGCCGATGTAGACGGCGTGGTTGTAGCTGTAGCTGCCCGAAAGCATCAGGCCCATCGGCAGGCGATAGGCCAGCGCCGCCTCCACGCCGCGGCTGCGCACGCCGCCGACGTTGAGATAGACGCTTTCCTGCTGCTCCAGATAGTCGATGCCGGTGACCAGGTTGGAAGAGATCGAGACGATATGGTTGTCGAACTTGATGTCGTAAGCGGTGATCGAGGCCTGGACGCGCGGCGTGCTGTAGCGGGCGCCCACTTCGATGCTGTCGGCCGTTTCCGGCTTGATGCGATCGATCACTTCCTGCGATTCGCCCAGAACGCCGTTGCTGATGGCCGAGAAGTTCTGCGCATAACCGGCGAAGAATTCCAACCCGTCGATCGGTGCCTTCCAGGTCAGGCCCGCCGAGATCAGCGGATCGGAATGCGAGGTGATGCCGGTGCTGACCTGATCATCGAACAGCTCGGCCCGCGTCTGCTTCAGGAAGTATTGCTTGATGCCGAAAGCCGCCGTGAGGTTGCCGTAAGTCACGGCGTCCTGCGCGTAATAGACGAATTCGTTAGTGTCGTAGTCGGTGCTGAACTGGACCCAGTAGGGCGTCGTGTCATAGGCCAGGCCGAGCAGCGGGTTCTTTACACGGTGCCAGTCGCGAACCTGGTTGGCATTGACGTTCTCGTACCAGGCGCCTGCGCGCAGGGTATTGGTGATCGCGCCGAAATCATGGGTCCAATCGGCGTCAGCGGTGAAGCCGACGCGGTCGTTTTCGTAGTGGGTGTGGCGGTAGGACATCGCGCCGGTGGCATCGGCGGCATAGCAGCTCGGCGAATACTGGGCCGGGATGCCGGCCGTGCCGGTGCAACCTGCGATCATGGTCGCCGCAGCGCCGGTGGGCGTCAGGAAATAGACCTGGCCCAGCGCGCTGCCGCCGATCACGGTGGAGCCGCCCGCATATTCGCTCTCGGTCGCCCCGGCGCCATCTGCGGTCACATCCACGAGATAGGGCGGAAGCCAGTCACCCCGGCCGCGCATCCGGTGGTAGTAACCGGTCAGCGAGAGCTTCACTTCGCCCAGGTCGACCTTTCCGCGCAGATAGCCGAACAGGTTCTTGCGCAGTGCACGCGAACCGGCGCGGTAGTTCTGGTCGATATAGGGAATGCCGGTCCAGTTGTCGGTATAGACGTCGTGGTCGGGATCGGCCTCGAACTGCGCCAGCGAGACGGAGCCGAATTCGGATTCGTCGGCATCGTCGTAGGACAGGAAGCCGGTCAGATTGACGTTGGAGAGCGTGCTGGTGATCTTGGCGCTCAGGTGGTCGCGGCTGGTCTTGCCGGCGCCGCCGATCCAGTCGTGCGCCTTGGAGTGCGAGGCGCTGATATAGGCGCGGGTATCGGGTGCGAACTCACCGGTATCGACGCGGGCATAGAACTTCTGCGCGCCATAATCGCCCGCTGCGCCCGAAAGGCGAACGCGGAAGTCGTTCTCGGGATCGGAGGTCACGTAGTTGAGCGTACCGCCGAGCGCTTCGTTGGAGCGCGAAGAAATGTCGGCGGTGCCCTGGGACACTTCTACCGTCCGCAAGTCCAGAACGTCGATGTAGCGGTTCGCCTTGGAGCCGCCGCCATAGCCCGAGCCGCCGTTGGGCAGGCCGTCGATGGTGGTGCCGATCTGCGTGAAGCCGCGGATGGAGATGGAAGTCGCCCAGTCCGACGAACCGAAAGCATCGCCTTCCGAAACGAAAACGCCCGGAAGCTCGTTGATGACATCGTTCACGCTGGTCAATGCCGACTGGCGCTCGATCATCTCAGGAGTGACGCGGGTATTGGCGAAGTGCACAGCCTCGCCGGTGACGACGATGTCCTCGTTCGACGCCGTGTCACCGCTGTCGGGCGCTTCCGCGGTCGGCGCTGCCGCCGCATCCTCGGCGTGCGCCTGCGTCGTTGCCGCAGCGATCGCGAGGATCGCCGTTCCGATCATCCATGTCTTCATTTCTGCTTCCCCTGAAGATGCAGCACCCTGGCCTCGGCCATTCAGCCGTTGACGGCGAGCTAGGCGCCTCCGATTACAGGTCTGTGACATTTTGTGGCTTTGCTGGATTAAATCCACATAGACCGCCATGATACGGGCAAGAACCCACTTGCCCTCACAAGCACAAACAAGCATGGTCGGCAGGCACGTTCGTCAGGGGGAAACTGCATGATACAGGCCGACCGCATTTCCGCGATCCTGGCCGCGTTGGACGAGCGAGGGTCCTGTTCGATCTCCGAACTGGCCCTGCGCTTCGACGTCTCGGAGGAGACGATCCGCCGCGACGTGCGGCAGCTTGAGGCGAACGGTTCGGTGATCAAGGTGCATGGCGGCGTCACCCTGCCCGCCCCGCGGCTGGAAGCGCCCTATCGCAAACGCCTTCGCGAGCAGCTCGAAGCCAAGCGCTCGATCGCCCGCCACGCCGCGGGCCTGGTGCAGGACGGGATGACGGTGTTCATCGATTCCGGCACCACTTCCTTCTGGGTGGCGCAGGAACTGGGGCATCGGAAAGGGCTCACCCTGGTGACCAACAGCGTCGAAGTGGCGGCGGACCTGCTGGGCCGTTCCGACCACCGCGTCTTCCTGGCGGGCGGCATGCTCAATGCCGACTACCGCGCGGCTTTCGATGCCGACGCGGTCCGCATGGTCCGCGGTTTCCTGCCGGACATCGCCATCTTCTCCATGGGCGCCATCGACGCGCACCATGGCTTTCTCGATTTCGATCCGGACGAAGCCGCGTTCAAGCGGGCCCTTCTGGACCGCGCGCGGCGCATCGTCGTCGTGGCCGACCACGCCAAGTTCTCACGGGTGGGCACCGTCCATGTCGCGGACTTCGGCCAGATTCATGACCTCGTGACGGATCTGCCGCCCCCGCCGCCGCTCATCGACGCTGCAAGAGGCGGCGGGACGGCGATCCACCTCAGCGAGCCGGCCCTCCAGGGCGGCTGACGGCGCGGCGCTCAGGAACTGCGCAGCGGAATCACGGCCAGGCTGTCGGAAGAGGTAAGGAACAGGACCTTGCCGCCCTTCCCTATCGCGCAATTGGCGATCGCCTTGCCCGTCTCGATCACGCCGAGCAGCCGCGCGTCGGCCGTGCAGACGTGGACGCCGCCCGGCCCTGTCGCGAAGACGTGCCCGGAGGCGCCGACCTTGATCCCGTCGGGCAGCCCCGGCCGGCCGGCATCATGCTGCGCGCGCATGTCGAGGAACTGGCGGCTTTCACCGATCATTCCGTCCGCGCCGAGTGGATAGGCCAGCACTTCGGGACGGGTCTCGTCCGACAGCGACAGATAGAGCGTCCGCTCATCCGGCGAGAGCGCGACGCCGTTGGGGCGGCGATGGCTGCGGTCCAGCAGGTCCACCCGGCCGTCCGGCGACAGACGATATAACCCGCACCACGCCACTTCGCGCAGCGGCGAATCGTCGCCTTCCGCCAGGCCATACGTCGGGTCGGTGAAATAGATCGCGCCGGACCTGGCGACGCAGAGATCGTTGGGGCTGTTGAAACGCTTGCCGTCAAAACGGTCGGCCAGCGTTTCCCGCTGGCGCGTGGCGAGGTCGATCCGCACGATCGCCCGCGAGCCGCTGTCCGCCGCAATCAACCGCCCTCGCGCATCCAGCGCCAACCCGTTGAGCCCCGGCTCCCGGATCGCGGCAGGGACCGGCGTCTGCAGTCCCGAGGGACGCAGGAATATCTCTACGCCCTTTGCCGCCGTCCAGCGGTGGACTGTATTGCTTGGCGGATCGCCGAAGAGCAGGCAGTTGCTGCCGGGAACCCAGACCGGGCCTTCCGCCCAGCGAAATCCTTCGGCAAGACGCGTCACCGAAGCGCCGGGCGCGACGATCCTGTCGAGCGCCGGATCGAGGCGGCGCACAGTGCCGATCGCCGGCGCCTTGGCCTCGGCACCCACCGCGTCGAGCAGCGGCACGGCGGCGAGGCCGGCCAGCATCATGCGGCGATCGATCATGCCTTCAGCTCGACGATGCGGCGCTCCGCCGCCGATCGATAGATCGCCTCTATTATACGCATGTCCGCAAGTCCTTCTTCGCCCGCGACGATGGGGGCGCCGCCGGTCAGCACGCATTCGGCGAGGTGATCGAGCTGCCCGGCGAACTGATTACGCGCGGGCGGCGGCAGCGTCCTCGGTGCAGTGACACCGTCCTTGCGGATCGTCATCGCCTGTCCGGTGTAGGGCGTGGCCGGCTCCATCGCGATCCACCCCTGGGTGCCATGCACGCGGTAGGCATTGTGCGAAGAACTGTAACTGGAGATGCAGTTCGCCTGCACGCCCGATGGGAAGCGGAGCACGAAGCTGACGCGGTCCTCCACGGTGCGGAAACGCGGATCGGCACGGTCGGTCGATTCCACCGCGCTCACTTCCACCGGCTCCTCGCCGGTGAGGTAGCGGGCGGCGTTGAGGCTGTAGATGCCGATGTCCATCATCGACCCGCCACCGGAAAGCGCCTTGTCCAGCCGCCATTGATCGGGCTGAATGGGAAAGCCGTGCTCCGCCGTGACGAGCCGCGTCGGACCGACATGACCGCCCCGCGCCAATTCGATCGCCAGGCGGTTGTAGGGTTCGAACCGCGAGCGATAGCCGATCATCAGCTTCTTCCCGGCCTTGCGACAGGCCGCGATCATCGCCTGACATTCCGCCACCGAGGTGGCCATGGGCTTTTCGCAAAGGACATGCTTGCCCGCCTGAGCGGCGCGGATGGTGTATTCGGCATGGAGACTATTGGGCAAGACCACATAGACCGCGTCGATATCCGGGTTGTCGCGGATGCGGTCGAACTCGGCATAGTTGTAGCGATGCGTCCTGGGGATGCCGTATTGCGCGCCGTACTGCTCCAGCTTGGACGGCGTGCCGCTGACCAGCGCAACCAGCCGCGACTGTTCGCAATTGGCGAAGTTCGGCAGGATCTGCCGGGTGGCGTAGTAGCCCAGGCCGACGACGGCATAGCCGATCTTGCGCGGCGCCGCGAAGGCCTGCGCAGAAAACCCCGCAGCGACTCCCGCCGCCGCCAGTCCCGCGCCCATTCCCAGAACCTCGCGCCGCGAACCTGTCGTCATCGTCCTGTCCCCACGTTGCCGTTCCTGCCCCACGACGGATGCGCGATCACGCGCGCGCCAGACGTCCCGCCGCGATGGCGACCTGCGTTCGGTTGCGCACGTTCAGCTTGCGCATGAGCGCCGTCATGTGGACCTTCACCGTCGCCTCGGCCATGCCGAGTTCATAGGCGATCTGTTTGTTCAAAAGCCCCGAACGCACGCAGCGCAGCACTTTAAGCTGGGTCGGCGTGAAATGGAGCGGTTCGGCCGGAGCCTCCCGCGCGGCAACATCCTGACTGACGGGAACCGTGCACAGATCTGCAACCAGGTGCATCTCTTTCTCTCCCCTAAATGACTCGGTTCTTGAGGTACCGCGCATGCCCGCTGAGAGCCTGCCGCACCGGAGTTCGTTAAGCCTAGTGATAATGGAATCAGTCTGACAGGTTCAAGAGAAATCTTACCTCTCACACTAAATTGTCTAGAATATGCCGATCTTCCAGCTATAACCTGTCCAACAGGTTTGGGTGGTATTGCCAACCCGATCACAAAGCAAAGACTAGGGAGAGGCGAGGGATGACCCTGTCATTTCGTCGAGCGCGGGCGTGTGGCCCATGGAAGAATGTCCGATTCCCCGCAGCAGCATCGACCGCATCGGAATCGCAGGCATCATGACGCCGGAAGACATCAGGCTCGTCCTGTCCGCCATCGTCGGCATCGCGCTGTCGATTGCGCTCATCGTCCGCGGGCGACTGCATCCTTTCGTGGGACTGCTGTGCGGCGCCTTCACCGTCGGCGTGCTGGCCGGCATACCGCTGGATGAAACGGCAAAGGCCGTGGAGAAGGGCGCCGGCTCGATCCTGGGTGGCACCGGCCTGGTGGTCGCCCTGGGTCTCGGGCTTGGCGCCATGTTGCAACTGTCGAACGGCGCGGCCGGGCTGGCGCGAGCCGCGCTCGGCGTGTCGGGCGTCAAGGGCGCGCCCTGGGCCAGCCTCTTCACCGCACTGCTGATCGGGCTGCCGCTGTTCTTCGAGACCGGACTGGTGCTGCTGCTGCCGATCGTCGCCTCGGCCGCGGCGGCGCTGCCCAAGGGCCAGGACGATGACGCTTCCAAGCTGCGGCTGATGCTGCCGGCACTGGCGGGTCTCTCGGTAGTCCACGCCCTCGTGCCGCCGCACCCCGGACCGCTGCTCGCCGTGAATGCCCTTGGCGCCAACCTCGGCCTCACCCTGGCTTACGGCCTGCTGGTGGGCATTCCCACCGCGATCATCGCCGGCCCGGTGCTCGCCCGCTTTACCGCGCCCGGCGTGAAACTCAGCCCGCCGCTGCTCGCGCCCGAGACGATCGACGTGGCGACGCCCTCGGTCGGCCGCACCCTCACCGCGGTCCTGCTGCCGGTGGTGCTGATCGCCGCGGGACAGGCCGTCGCCATCGCTCCGCCAGCGGTCGCCGCGAAGCTGGCCTGGCTCGGCTGGGTGAGCGATCCCGTCATCGCCCTGCTCATCGCCAACCTCGTTGCCCTGCCCCTGCTGTTCGGAGGCCGCCTCGGCGAGCGCCGCATTCAGGACGCGATCTGGCTGGAGGCCATGGCGCCCGCGGGCGGCATCCTCCTGGCCATCGGCGCCGGCGGTGCGCTCAAGCAGGTCCTCGTCACCGCCGGTCTTTCGGACATGCTGGTGCGTCTGGCGGGCGGCGGGGCGATCTCGCCCTTGCTGCTGGCCTGGGGCGTCTCGGTCTGCATCCGCCTGGCCACCGGCTCGGCCACCGTGGCGACGATCACCACGGCCGGCGTCATGGAAGGACTGGTCGCCAGTTCGGGCGTAGAGCCCGAATGGATGGTACTGGCCATCGGCGCGGGCTCGCTGTTCTTCTCGCACGTCAACGATCCGGGCTTCTGGCTGGTGAAGAGCTACCTCGGCACGGACATGCCAGGAACGTTCCGCACATGGTCGATCATGGAAACCGTGGTCGCCGTGGTCGGACTGCTGCTGGTGCTTGCGGCCAGCAGCATCATCTAACAAAGGACCATCCCGGTAACCGGCCCGCACTGGCGGGCCGCCGACTGCAAACGATGATGGACAAACAGGAAACTCGATGAACCAGACGCGGCTTTCCGATCAGGCCTATGCGGGCATCGTCGAGATCATCAAGTCCAGGAACCTCGGGGTCGGCTCACGCCTGCCGTCCGAGGCGGGCCTGGCAGAGATGTTCGGCGTATCGCGCGCCATAGTGCGCGAGGCCCTGGTGCGGCTGGCCTCGGACGGCATCACCGAGGCGCGGCGCGGAGCAGGCTCTTTCGTCAAGAGCCGCCCTTCCGAGCGCCTCGCCGCCTTCATGCCGATGGCAGAGCTTCCCGCCACCCTGGGCAGCTACGAAGTACGGTTCGTTCTGGAAGCGGAGGCCGCCCGCCTGGCCGCCACCCGGCGTACTTCGGTGGAAATGGTCCATGTCGAGGACGGCATGGAATTGCTGCGCAGTGCCCTGCTGTCCAACGCGCCCGCCCATGCCGAAGACATGGAGCTGCATCGCCGCATCGCGGCCGCCACCGGGAACCCGGCGTTTCTGGTCGCTTTCGATGCGCTCTGGTCCGATGTCGAGAAGATCATGCGCGCCGGCGTGGACATCTCCCGTTCGCGCCCGCCCGAAGTGATCGCCACCATGCTGCGCGAACACGAAGTCATCGTCGAGGCCATTCGCGCACAGGATGCCGAAGGGGCCGCCCTGGCGATGCGCTGGCACCTCTGGGAGGGGCGCCGCCGCCTGATGCCCTGAACCTGAGAAAGGCCCCACAGGCCTTGCCAGGCGGCGTGGGGGCGTGTGCCGCCAGGCGATGTGGGGGTGTGTGCCGCCAGGCGGCGTGGGGACTGCGCCGAAGGCCTGGAGGTTCAGCCGCCGCGAAGCATGCGAAGCACGGAATCGCGCAGGATTTCCGGTGGCTGTTCGCTGGGGAGCACCACGGCCTGCTCGCGGTCCAGCGGCCCTTCGAGCGTGGCGAGCTGGCTGTCCAGCAGGCTGGCAGGCATGTAATGCCCCGGCCGGTTCTCCAGCCGCGTGAAGAGATCGTCGCGGCTCGCTTCCAGCAGCACGAAGCGGGCGCCCGCCTCGATGGCCGCACGCAAGCGGTCGCGGTAGACCAGACGCAAGGCCGAGCATGCCACGATCACCCGGCCATTCTCGCAAACCGCCTCGTCCGCCGCCCGGCCCAGGCGGTCGAGCCAGGGCCAGCGGTCTTCGTCGGTCAGGGCATGTCCGGCGCGCATCTTCGCCACCGCTTCGGGCGAGTGATAGGCATCGCCTTCCAGAAAGGCGCAATCGAGCGCCTCGGCCAGCAATGCGCCGAGTGTGGACTTGCCACAACCGCTGACGCCCATGACGATGATCGCGCCGCGAGGAAAGGCGCTTCCTGAGGATTTTGGCAAAACGGGGTCCTTGCAGCCCGGGCGATGCCGCAAAGCGCACCGCGATGATGGGCGACCTATAGAAGCGCGGCGACCGACCTGGGAACTACGACCTTTGTCGCAAGTGCCAAGTCCGCGCTTCCGCATTAGCAACAGGCAAAGATAAACCGACAGGGAGGCGGGAAATGATCGGACGCGGCGGAATAACGGCGGCCTTGCTGGCGGCCAGCGCGCTCGTTCCCGCGGGCGGCGCGGCCGCTGCCGTTCTTGAGAGCGGGCCTTCCGTATTTCCTGTCGCCCCGGCCGAACCGCGCGCGGTGACCGTGAAAGCCGCCGGAGACGGCCGCACCGATGACACGGCCGCCATCCAGCAGGCCTTCGACAAGGCGCGCGACGCCAGCGGACACGGCATCGTTTTCCTGCCTTCCGGCCGCTACCGGATCACCCGCACGCTGGTGGTTCCGGCAGGAGTGCGGGTCTACGGCGTCGGGCAGGAGCGCCCCACCATCTTCCTGGCCCCGCGCACCCCCGGCTTCCAGAAGGGCGTATCGACCATGATCGTCTTCGCCGGAGACGATCAATACGCGGTCGGCCAGGTGCCCGTCCCCGTGCCCACCGTGGTTCCGCGCGACAAGACCGTGCGCGACGCCAATTCCGGCACGTTCTATTCGGCCATGAGCAATCTGGATATCGAGATCGGCGAAGGCAACCAGGCCGCCGCCGGGGTGCGCTTCCGCATGGCGCAGCACGCCTTCCTCAGCCACATGGACTTCCGCCTCGGGTCGGCCTTCGCGGGCGTCTACCAGGCCGGCAACGTGATCGAGAACGTGCGCTTCCACGGCGGCCGCTACGGCATCGTTACCGAGAAGACCTCTCCTGCCTGGCAATTCACGCTGATCGATTCCAGCTTCGACGGCCAGCGCGATGCCGCCATCCGCGAACACGAAGTTGGCCTCACCATGGTCAATGTGCTGATCCGCGACACGCCGGTGGGAATAGAGGTCGACCGCGGCTACGGCGATTCGCTCTGGGGCAAGGACGTCCGGTTCGAGAATGTCAGCCGCGCGGGCGTCGTCATCTCCAACGAGAACAACGTCTTCACCCAGATCGGCTTCGAGAATGCCCTTGCCAGCGGCACGCCGGTCTTCGCCCGTTTCCGGGACAGCGGCCGGTCGGTCGCCGGCAAGGGCAAGGCCTACAAGGTCTCCGACTTTTCCTATGGCCTCGCCGTGCCCTCGCTCGGAAGCGACGGCGATTACGCGACGAAGGCGGATATGGAGGCCCTCCCCGCCCTGCCCGCCGCGCGCAAGCCTGCGATCCGCGACTTGCCCCCGATGTCGGAATGGGTCGACGTGCACAGCCTGGGCGTCATGGGCGATGGCCGCACCGACGATACCGCCGCCCTCCAGCGCGCCATCGACACCAATCGTGTGCTCTACCTGCCGGCCGGGTTCTACAAGGTCACCAACCGCCTGACCCTGCGGCCGGACAGCGTGCTGATCGGGCTTCATCCGGCGCTGACCCAGCTCTACATTCCGGACGGCAATCCGGCCCATGCCGGGCTCGGCGCAGTCCTCCCCATCCTCGAAAGCCCGCGCGGCGGAGACAACGTGCTCTCCGGCATCGGCCTGTTCACCGGCCGTATCAACCCGCGCGCGAGCGCCCTGCTCTGGCGCTCGGGCGAGAACAGCCTTGTCGAGGACGTGAAGATCATGGGCGGCGGCGGCACGCCCACGGCCGATGGCAAGCCCCTTGGCTCGCTCGGCGCACGCAGCGGCGATCCGGTTGCCGATGGACGCTGGGATGCCCAGTACCCCAGCATTTGGGTGACCGACGGCGGCGGCGGCACTTTCGCTGACGTGTGGAGCCCGAACACGTTCGCGCAGGCGGGCTTCATGGTGACGAACACCAGCACCCCCGGCCACGTCTACGAGATGTCGGTCGAGCATCACGCCCGCAACGAGATCGTGCTCGACAAAGTGGAGAACTGGGAGTTCCTGGCGCCCCAGACCGAGCAGGAAGTGGGCGACGGGCCGAACGCCGTCTCGCTGGAAATCCGCAACTCGCGCAATCTCCTCTTCGCCAACTACCACGCCTACCGCGTGACGCGCAGCTACCACCCGGCCCGCAGCGCCGCCAAGCTGTTCAACTCGGGCGAGATCCGTTTCCGCAACGTCCACGTCAACGCCGAAAGCGGCTACGCGACCTGCGACGACGAGGGCTGCGGCACCTTCCTGCGTGCCAGCAAGTATCCCTTCGACAATGCGATCGAAGATGTGTCCAGCGGCAGCCTGGTGCGCGAGCGCGAATTCGCCAGCCTCGACATCGGCGCGCCGGGCAAGGCTGCCGGTACGCCCGCGCAGCCTTCCGCGATCCCCGTGGAGAAGCTGGCGGAAGGGTTCTGGTCGATCTCGGGCGCGGCCGCGGATGCCAGGGGTTCGCTCTATTTCATCGACCGCCGCTTCCAGCGCATCCATCGCTGGACTGCGGACAAAGGCCTCGAAGTCGTGCGCGACAACGCGCTCGACCCCGTAAACCTGGCCGTCGATGCCTCGGGCCAGTTGCTGGTCCTGTCCTCGCTCGGCCCGAAGGGGGGCGTCTACGCCTTCGATCCCGATGGCCCGAAAGACGCGATGACCGTGATCGCGCCTACGCCGGTACGCGGAAAATCCGCGGCCCGCACGTTGCTCCCTGTCAACTGGTGGATCAATGGCGAATTCCGCGACCAGATCGATCCGAAGACCTACCAGTTCACCACCCTGGCCGAGATGTTCGCGCAGGATGCCGGGTCCGCCAAGGCCATGGAATATGTCTCGCCCGACGGCAGCCTGGCGCTGCCGGCCTTCCGCGTGTGGCAGCAGGGGCCGGAAGACCACGTCGGCTGGCGTTGGTCGCACAGCCTCGATGCCAACGGCCTGATCGGCGGTAAGCCGGGCGAGCAGGTCTTCGTCACCAACGGTTCGCAGAACATGACTTACAGCGCCACGATCGGCAGCGGCGGCGCTCTGCAGGGCCTCAAGCCCTTCGCCGGTCGCGGCGGCGAGAGCGTGGCGGTAGACCGGCAGGGCCGCGTCTTCGTCGCGAACGGGCAAGTCTACATCTACACGCCGGACGGCAAGGAACAGGCGCGCATCGACGTACCGGACCGGCCGCTCCAGATCCTGTTCGGCGGAGCGGACGGCGGCACGCTGTTCATCCTGACACATCACGCACTTTACGCCGCACGGCCATGAACGAGGCGGCCATGAACGGAACAGGCATGAACGGAACAGGCATGAAAGCCGATCGGCCCGAACATGGTCTGCAAAATGCGTCATCAGAAAAAGGGAGGGTCGTCTTGGGAGAGACGGCCCGGAAGTAAAAGGGGAAGGACGATGAAAATGAGGACAGCAATCCATCGACAGCGCGCCGGGGCCAGCCTCGTTGCGCTCGTCGCCGTAGCCCTCGCCGGCACGGCGCAGGCCCAGGAACAGACGCAGGACGCGCCGGAAACGGCCGCACAGGCTCTTGCTCAGACCACGCCCACGGGCGTCGCAGCCCCGGACCGTCAGGCCGCGGAGATCGTCGTCACCGGCTCGCGCATCACCACCAGCGGGTTCAACGCGCCGACGCCCACGACCGTCATCGGCGAAGAACAGATCACCGCCAACGCCCAGCCGAACATCTTTACCACGATCGCGCAGTTGCCCTCGCTCCAGGGTTCGACCGGCGCGTCGACGGGCACCTTCAGCACGTCAAGCGGCCAGCAGGGCCTCAGCTCGTTCTCGCTGCGCGGCCTGCAGCCGATCCGCACGCTGACCCTGCTCGACGGGCAGCGCGTCGTCGGCGCGAACGTGACCGGCGTGCCCGATATCAGCATGTTCCCTCAGCTTCTCGTCAAGCGCGTGGACGTGGTGACAGGCGGCGCCTCCGCTTCCTATGGCTCCGACGCGGTCGGCGGCGTGGTCAACTTCATCACCGACACCCGGTTCGAAGGCTTCAAGGGCAACATCCTTGGCAGCATCACCAAGTACGGCGACGATGAGACCGCGCTCGTCCAGGCGGCATGGGGCAAGTCGTTCCTCGACGACCGCCTGCATGTGGTGGTCAGCGGCGAGTACGACCACGAAGGCGGCGTCGGCGCCGGAGACTTCGGCACCGACCTTGCGGGCAGCCGCGACTGGTATCGCGCGACCACGCTGATGAACACCGGCCAGACCAACAACGGCCTGCCGCAGTTCAACTATCGCGACTTTGCGCAGCCCTACCAATATGCCCGCTACGGCCTCATCAACAATGGCCCTCTCCAGGGCATCGCCTTCGATGCCAACGGCACGCCCTACAACTTCAACTACGGGTCGAACGGCCAGCCGCTCGGCAATGGCCAGGTCAGCAACTGCTATCGCGGCAACAGCTTCTGCGAAGGCGGCGATCTGTCCGGCGCACCGGGCTCGGGCGCCTCGCTCAAGTCCGCGCTGGAGCGCATCAACGGCTATGGCCGCATCGGCTACGACTTCGCCGAGAACAACGAAGCCTACGTCACCGTCAACATCGCCCAGGTGAAGACCCACAATCAGCCCAGCCCCGGCTACAACCGTCCTTCGCTGACGGTGCAATGCGCCAATCCGTTCCTGCCGCAGCTGGTGCGCGATCGCTGCACCGCCGCGGGTATCACGAGCTTCGGATTCGGCACCAGCAACGGCTCGTTCCCTGATCCGCGCGTCGATACCGACCGCAAGCAGTACCGCTTCGTCGGCGGTCTCAAGGGCGCGTTCGACGCGGTGGGAACCTCGTGGAACTATGACGCCTACTATGAGCACGGCATCACCATCTCGGACATCAGGGTTCGCGACATCGTGCTGCAGAACCGCTACGTGGCGGCGACCAATGCGACCACGCTGAACGGCGCCATCGTCTGCGCCGATCCGGTGGCGCGCGCCAACGGGTGCCAGCCGATCAACATCTTCGGCAACTTCGCACCTTCCGACGCCGCGCTCGCCTATGTCGCCCCGCACGAAAACGGGCCGTTCCAGCACACCAAGCTGACCCAGGACGTCCTCAGCGCGAACTTTTCGGGCAATCCCTTCGATTCCTGGGCAGGCCCGGTCTCGGTGGCGTTCGGCGGCGAATACCGACGCGAGTTCTATCGCGTGAACGCCGACCCCTATGGTGCGGGCGTCTCCGACATCAGCCCCAACAGCGCCGACTATCCGGCCGATCCGCTGCTCAACTCCACGCTCGGCAGCAACTGGGCGGCAGGCAACTACAAGAACGGCAGCGGCAAGTACGACGTCTACGAAGGCTACGTCGAAGTCGACCTGCCCCTGCTCAACAGCGACTCGATCGGCCGCGCCAACCTCAACGGCGCAGCGCGTGCCACGCATTACAGCACTTCCGGTACCGTCTGGACCTGGAAAGTCGGCGGCACCTGGGACACCCCGCTCGACGGCATCCGCCTGCGCGCGGTCACCTCGCGCGACGTCCGCGCGCCGAACCTCTCCGAACTCTTCGCCGCGCCGACGGTCACCACGGTACCGAACTTCAACGACCCGTTCCGCAACCAGGCGGTACAGATCTTCCAGAACACCATCGGCAATCCCAACCTGAAGCCGGAAGTGGCGCGCAACACCGAACTGGGCATCGTGCTGTCGCGCCCCTCGTGGCTGCCGGGCCTCAGCCTCTCGTTCGACTACTACCGCATCAAGCTCGACGGCGTGGTCTCCACCCTGTCGGCCGACCAGATCGTGCGCTTCTGCTTCGAGGGTAATCAGGCCTTCTGCGGCGGCTTCCAGCTGGATGGTCCGCAGGGCACCAACTTCGTCAACGTCCAGCCTTTCAACCTCGCCTCCTGGAAGACCAGCGGTTTCGATATCGAGGCGAGCTACCAGTGGCAGCAGCCGCTGGGCCTGCCTGGCAGCTTCACCGTCCGCGCGCTGGCCACGCATATCCAGAAGTTCATCGTCAGCGCCGGCATCGCGGGGGTCGATCCGGTCGACCAGGCGGGCAACAACGCCGGTGCCACGCCCGACTGGAAGTGGTTGGCGGTGCAGACCTACGACAGCGACCGCTTCAGCCTGACCCTGCAGGAACGCTGGATCAGCGATGGCACGTTCGGCAACCAGTACGTCGTGTGCCAGTCGTCCTGCCCGGTTTCGACCGGCAACCATCCGACCATCGACTACAACACCATGAAGGGCGCCTTCTACGTGGACGTCGGCGCGACGATCAAGTTCGGCGACAACCTGCAACTCTACGGCAAGATCGACAACCTGTTCGACAAGGATCCCGTCGCCTCGCCGCAGACCAACACCGGGCTCGACGTGAACCCGGCCCTCTACGACACCCTGGGGCGGATCTACCGCGCCGGCATCCGCTTCAATTTCTGAAGCTTTCGTCGTCCCGGGTCGCCCCCGGGACGACGACAGGATACACGTGCCTTGAAACCCGGAGAGAATTGACATGAAACGTGGACCGATCGGCGCCTCGACGGCCCTGCTGGCCTCCCTTGTAGCGATCCAGCCCGCCTACGCCTCGCCCTCGGTCTACACCGCAGCTCCCGATGAACCCGGTGCCTTCACCGTATCCGGCAAGGCCGATGGCCGTGCCGATGATACGGCCGCGATCCAGCAGGCCATCGACGCCGCCGCCGAAAAGGGCGGCGGCGGCATCGTGTTCTTGCCCGCCGGCACCTACCGCATCAGCCGCACCATCTTCCTCTGGCCCGGCGTGCGCATCTTCGGCATCGGCGAAAAGCGGCCGACGATCGTGCTCGGTCCGCGCACGCCCGGCTTCCAGAAGGGCGTGGGCCACATGGTGATGTTTGCTGGAGGACGCCGCGAGCGGGACCCCAAGGATGCTCGCCCCGTCGCCTTCGCCCCGCCCGGCAGCGTGCCCTTCAACAAGGACATTCCGGACGCCAACCCCGGCACGTTCTACTCCGCGCTCGGCAATATCGACTTCCGCATCATGGACGGCAATCCGGCCGCCACCGCCATCCGCTTCCACTCCGCCCAGCACAGCTTCGTCAGCCATGTCGATTTCGACATCGGCTCCGGCCTCGCGGGGCTCTATCACGTCGCCAACGAGGCCGAAGACCTGCACTTCCGCGGCGGCCGCTACGGCATCCTGGCGGAGAAGCCCTCCCCCGCCTGGCCCTTCGCCCTGGTGGACGCCACTTTCGAAGGCCAGCGCGATGCGGCGATCCGCGAGCACGAAGCGGGGCTGACCCTGCTCAACGTCTCCATCCGCGACACGCCGGTGGGCATCGAGATCGACCGCGGCTACGGCGACTGGCTCTGGGGCCAGGATGTCCGCTTCGAGAATGTCTCCAAGGCTGGCGTGCTGATTTCCAACGAGAACAACGTCTATACCCAGATCGGCTTCCAGAACGCGGTGGCCACGCATACCCCGGTCTTCGCGCGCTTCCGCGAAAGCGGAAAGACGGTCGCGGGCAAGGGAGAGACCTACAAGGTTTCCTCATTCACTCACGGGCTGACGCTGCCGGCGTTCGGGCAGATGGGCGCCTATCGCACCCAAGTGGATGCCGAGCCGCTCTCCGCCCTGCCCGCGCCGTCCGCCCTCGCCATCCGCGCGCTGCCGCCGGTCTCCGACTGGGTGAACGCCCGCAGTCTCGGTGCGAAGGGAGACAATCAGAGCGACGACACCGCCGCGCTTCAGAAGGCCATCGACACGCACCGCGTGGTCTACCTGCCTTCCGGCTTCTACAAGGTCAGCGACACCCTGCGGCTGCGGCCCGATACCGTGCTGCTGGGCCTTCATCCCAGCCTGACGCAGATCGTCCTGCCGGACGGATCTCCCGGCTACGCCGGCGTCGGCGCGCCGAAGGCGCTGGTGGAGAGCGCCTCGGGCGGAGACGCCATCGTCGCCGGCATCGGTCTCAATGCCAACGGCAACAACCCGCGCGCCGCCGCCCTGCTGTGGAAAGCGGGGGCACGCTCGATGGTGAACGACGTGAAGTTCCAGGGCGGCCACGGCACCAACCGCTTCGACGGCACACGGATGGATCCCTACAACAACAACGCGACGGCCGATCCCGATGCCGCGCGTCGCTGGGACGGCCAGTACGCCAGCCTCTGGGTGACCCAGGGCGGCGGCGGTACTTTCGCCAATATCTGGAGCCCCAGCACTTTCGCGCACCCCGGCATCCTGATTTCCGACACGACCACGCCCGGCCGCCTGATCCAGGCCTCGGTGGAGCACCACGTCCGCACCGAGATCGGGCTCAACCGCGTCTCGAACTGGGAACTGCTGGCTCCACAGACCGAAGGCGAAGCCGGCGAAAGCGGCGATGCGGTGGCGCTGGAAATCCGCAATTCCAGCAATATCCTGGTCGCCAATCTCCACGCCTACCGCGTCACCCGCACGCGCAAGGCGGCCCCGGCCGCCATCACGCTCTACAATTCGCAGGACATCCGTTTCCGCAACGTCCACGTCAATGCCGAGAGCGGCGTCGGGACTTGCGACGAGAACGGCTGCGCCACGTTCCTTCGCCTCACCAAGTTCCCCTTCGAGAATGCCTTGCGCGACGTGACGCATGGGCTGGACGTGCGCGAACGCGAATTCGCGGTGCTGGACGTCAGGGCCGCCCCCCAGCCCGTCGCACCCGTCACGTTCGAAGGCGCCCGCATCGAGAAACTGGCAGACGGATTCCACTCCATCGGCGGAGGCGCCGTAGACGCGCAAGGCAAGCTCTATTTCATCGACCGCCAGTTCCAGCGGATCTGGAGCTGGTCGGACAGCGGCAAGCTGGAAATCGTGCGCGATGCCGCGCTCGATCCGGTGAACCTGACGGTCGACCGCTCGGGCAACCTGCTTGTGCTGTCCTCGTTCGGGCGCAACGGCACCGTCTACAGCCTCAAGCCGGGTTCGCCCGACACCGAGCTGACAGTGATCGCGCCCCGACCGGCGGGCAAGTCGGGCAATGCCGCAACGGTGCTGCCGGTCAACTGGTGGATCAACGGCGAGTTCAAGGATCAGATCGACCCGAAGACTTACGCTTTCACCACGCTTGCCGAGATGTTCACGCGCAACATGGCGCTGCCCAAGGCCGAGGAATATGCCTCGCCCGATGGCAGCGTGGTCCTTCCCGCCTGGCGCGTGTTCGCCCAGGGTCCGGCCGATCACCGGGGCCTGCGCTTCTCGGACTCGCTGGACAGCTACGGCTTCATCCAGGGCAAGCCCGGCACGCGCGTGTTCCTGACCAACGCCTCGGAAAACCGCACGTATAGCGGCGTGGTCGGCGCGGAAGGCGCCGTCACCGGCCTCAAGCCCTTTGCCGAGCGCGGCGGAGAAGGCGTTGCCAGCGATGCGCAGGGCCGGGTCTACGTGGCCAACGGGCAAGTCTTCGTCTACTCGCCAGAAGGGCAGGAGGTTGGACGGATCGACGTGCCCGAGCGGCCGCTGCAACTGGTGTTCGGCGGCGAGGACGGCAAGACGCTCTACATCCTGACGCACCACGCCCTCTATGCCGCGCGGACCGGCCGGTGACGCGCCTGATCCGGGCGCTGCTGCTCCTGCTCGCGCTCGCCTGCCCGGCGAGCGCATGGGCAGAAGCGCAGTACCGGCTGCTCGTCCTCGCGATCCCGAACAAGTACCATTACGAGTATATCCCGATCGCGCGCGACAGCCTGGAGCATCTTGCCCGGCTTCACGATTTCGACCTGACGTACACCAACGATCCCAAAGTCTTCGAAGGCGACCTGCAGCGCTATGCCGCGGTCATGTTCCTCAACACCCCGGGCGAGGAACTGAACCCGGCCCAGCGCCAGAACTTCGAAAGCTACATGCGCGGCGGCGGCAATGCCATCGTCGTCCACCGCGCGCTCATCATGCCGCCGGGGAACTGGCCCTGGTATGAGAAGCTGGTCGGCCGCAGCTTCGTCAATCACCCGATGCTGCAGACGGGCGTTGTCACCGCCGCCGATCCCGGATTCCCGGCAACCTTCGGCCTGCCTTCGCGCTGGATATGGAGCGATGAATACTATGTGCTGACCAATCCGCACGGGATCAGGATCGAGCCGGTGCTGCGTGTCGACGAAACGAGCTACGACCCCACCCGCATCTGGCCGGGACAAGTCGCGAAACCGATGGGGGACCACCCTGTCGCCTGGTATCACCGTTTCGAAAAGGGCCGCGTCTTCGTCACCACGCTGGGCCATAGCGGGGAGGCCTACCGCGAGCCGCAATACCTCGCGCACCTGATGGGCGGGATCTACTGGGCCGCCACCGGGCTGGGCCAGCAACGCTGAGAACGCGCTTCCGCGGAGACGCGAAGTCCCCGCTCTTACCCAGGGCTTAGCGCAGGCGCCTTCTTACCTGTAGCGCCCCATCGTGACCTTCAGCCACACGGGCCGCGCGGTGAGATTGATGCCGTAATCGGTCTGGTCCCCGTTCCACACCCGGTCCGTAACCCAATCGTCCTTGGCGAAGTGCCCTTCCTCGATCCTGAGGACCATGCCGTTCGGCGGGCTGCCCGCTGCCGGTGCAAACGACACTCGGGCGTGATCGCCCGTCAGCAGGAACGTGTCGGCCGAAAGCTGCGCGACGGCGATGCCGCCGACTGGCTCCGAGGCCCAGGCCGGAAGGTCGGCATCGGGGAACCATTCGCGCTGGCCGAACTGCCACTGGCCGAAGCTGGCCGTGATCTGCCAGCTGCCCATGGTCATCTCCTGCGCCGCGCCGTCATCGGGCTTGGCGGCACCCCAGGTCGGATGCTCGAAGGCGATCTTCGCCCAGGGCCGCATCGCCTCCGACAGCACGCGGTACTTCGCGGCATAGGCGTCCAGCGTGGCCTCGTCGAAGCTCTTGGCGCCGAGCGGGAAGTTGAAATAGTCGCTGCCGTCCATGCCGAACGGCGAGAACCCGATGGCGCCGCGCCCCAGCGCCGGCCAGAAGTACCGGGCGTATTCGCGCGCATTGCCGATTTCCGGCACCATCAGCGCGTTGTCCGGCCGGGTGTAGAGATCGAGGTGCTTCAGGACATTGCGGCTCTTGCGGTCATAGATGTCAGGCGCCGCGAAATCGAGCGAAGGCGCCGCCGCCTTCCAGATGTCGAGGACATCGCCCTGCGGCCCGCCGCTGGCGACGCTTTGCGGATCCGGCTCCTTGAACGGGTCGGCCAGTGCGGCGTTGACGTACATCGGCAGCGGCTTGATCGCCTTGCCCGCCGCCGCCAGTTCCTCGATGTAGCGCGCCGTGAACCAGGTGTTGAAGGCCCGGTCCGCCTTGTTGCCGAAGACCTGGCTCCAGGTGCCCGAGCGGCCGCCAAGCCGCCGCGTCAGTGCTTGCGGCACGGCGCCTGCAAACAGCTTCTGCGCCGCTGCCCCGTAATCGCGGGGATTGCGGTAGCTTCCGACCTCGTTCTCGGGCTGGACCATGACGATGGTGTTCTGCGGATCGTGGTCCCGCACATAAGTCATGAGCGCCAGGAAGGCCCGCTTGTCCGCGCGCAGCGTTTCCGCGCTGTGCGGCGTCAGGACATCGTGGTCGCTGCCATCCGGCTTCTTCATCCGCGGGAAGCGCCGATTGTCCACCTTCACCCAATCAGGCGTATAGGCGAGGCCCGTGTTCTTCCAGGCACCGAACCACAGCAGGACCACGCGCTTGTCATGGCTGCGCGCCTGGTCGAGCAGGGCCTGGACGAAGCTGAAATCGAACTGCCCCTCGCGCGGCTCCAGTTGCTGCCAGGCGACGGGCACTTCCACCGTGTTCGCGCCGATCCGGTCCAGCACCGGCCAGGCGGTCTGCAGCGGCTTGGGATAATTGGAGCTGTTGTTGACTTGCCCCGCCAGCATCAGGAACGGTGCCCCGTCGACGATCAGGGCATGGCGTCCCTGGCGCGTCTCGATATGCGGGACCTCGCCCTCCTGGGCCAGTGCCGGGGCAGCCGTGACGGAGAGCATGGCGCTGGCCAGCAGGATTGCAGAAGATCGCATCGTGCGGGTCGTCCTCAGGGCTGTTCTTGAAGGGAAAAGATGCGGCTGGCCGCCGTCCATTTGCTGTCGGCGGCGGCCCAGGCAAGCGGACGCTGGAACTGGTCCATCAATTGCTCCCAGGCCTGCACGGCCGGGTCCGCAGCATCGGCGGCCGCCTTCTCGGCCGGATCGAAGCCGGGCTCGGTCTCCATGACCATGACCAGCCGGTTCCCGGTGCGGTAGATCTCCATGTCGCGGATCCGCGCGGTGCGAATGCTCTGCACGACCGCCTCCGGCACCGCGCCCGCCGCATGCCAGGCCTCATAGCGCGCGATGGCTTCGGCTTCGTCCGCAAGATCTATCAGCAAGACCTGTCGCATCGCCTTCCCCTCTTCCGTGGCATCGCCGGCGGCCGGCGTCATGAGCGGCCGCCTCGCCTGCGGGATAGCAAGCGAGGCGGCCGCAGCAAGCCGGATCAGTAGGTCAGGCGTGCCGTCAGGCTGACGCGGCGATCGTTCAGAACGTTCGACTGCGGCCTGCTGGCGATACCGTAATAAGTGCGGTTCTCCGTATTGGTCAGGTTCACGCCGTCCACCGTCAACGCGAAGTTCGGCGTCACGGTGTAGGTGATCGAGGCGTCAAGCTGGCCGCGCGCGTCATTGAAGATCGGCAGATTGCCGCTGCCGTTGCCACGCGTGGTCACCACGTACTTGCTGCGCCAGTTGTAGGCCACGCGGGCCGAGAGCGGCCCCCGATCGTAGAAGCCGATCAGGTTGTAGCTGTACTTCGAGAGCAGTTCGAGCGGCACCGACAGCTTGTTGCCTTCGTTGTCGGCCGCGTCGGGGCTCGGCGCCTTGCTGTCCACGTAAGTGAAGTTCGCCTGGACACCGAAGCCGGACCATATGCCGGGCAGGAAGTCGAAGAAGGTGTTGCCACCGATCTCGAAGCCCTTGATCTTGCCGTTGTCGCCATTGAGCGGGCGCGTGACGTCGACGGTGAAGGGACCATTGCCGAAGTCATACGTCTCGGTGCTGGTGATGTTGGCGATGAAGCCGTCCACCTTCTTGTAGAACGCCGCGCCGTAGAGCGAGCCGGTCTGGGAGAAGTACCATTCGAGCGAGGCGTCGAACTGCTTGGCTTCCAGCGGCTTCAGGAAAGGATTGCCGCTGGAGGCGGTGCGCAGGCCGCTGCCGGAATTGAACTCGACGATATTGATGTTGGGGTTCAGCTGCGAGAAGTCGGGGCGCGTCAGGCCCTTCGACGCGGCCAGGCGGAGCTGCAACTTGTCATTGAAGTGATAGCGCAGGTTCAGGCTCGGCAGCGCCTTGGTGTAGTTGGAATTCACCCCCAGCGCCACGTAGGAGATCGGGCCGTTGCCCGGCTGGCCGTCGATGATGACCTGGGGGGTCTGGACGATGAAGCCGTCGGTTGAAACCTTGGTCTTGATCACGCGGACGCCGATATTGCCGTCCAGCGGGAAGCCGGCGTCGGCGAAGTCGAACTTGGCCAGACCATAGGCGGTATAAGTCTTCTCGCCCTGGGTGTTGCGGTCGCTGGGGACGTAGCTCACGCCGTCAAGCAGCGACTGGCGCTGGGAATCGCTGACATAAGGCGCCAGCGCCTGGCGGGTGGCGTCGTAGTCGAGCACGATCCCGCGGCTGAAGAACACGCCGCCGTCCGGCACGCCCTGATAGCCGCGATAGAGATCGCCGCGGAACGGGTGGACCTCATAGAGGTTATCGGCCAGCGCGCTCGTGCCGTAATAGGCGTAAGTGCTGGAATCGGTGACCGCGGAACGGTCGGTATAGCGCAGGCCTGCCGAAATCGAGCGCAGGATGCTGTTGTCGAAGCGGTATTCCGCATCGAGGCGCCCGGCGTATTCCTTGCCCACCGAGTGATCGATGTGGTCCAGGTACCCGCCGCCCAGCGGGGCGTAATTGGCCACGTCGGTGACGGAGCCGTTGCCGTTGCTGGGATCGTTGTCGGGCAGGATGTCCATCGTCGGCACGCCGCTGCCGACCACCTGATAGAGCCGCTCCGCATTGGAGTGCAGGATGACGATCGAGCGCTGGCCGTCCGTGGTGCCGCGAATGTACTGGAAGTCGCCGTTGACCGACAGGTTGTTGGTCGGCGTCCACTTCAGGTTGAGCGAGAAGTCGTTGGTGACCGACTTGCGGCGCTCGAGGCTGGTGTTGGAATCGATGGGAACGCTGGCGAAAGTGCCGCTGCGGAAATTGCCGTCGTCATCAAAGGTGAACGGCTGGGTATAGTCCGGCGTGATCGGATTGTTGCCGGTATAGGCGAAGAAGCTGTAGTCGCCGTACTGGAACTTGTAGTCCGAGCGCACATATTCGCCCGTGACGAGCAGGGTGTCGGTCGGCTTCCACTGGATCGCCGCGTCCACGCCCAAGCGGCGGCGATCGCCCAGGTACTGACCGATGCCCACGCCGTGCGGCAGGTAGGTGTCCTTGCCCAGGCGGCCGAGACCGGATGCCACGGCATAGTCGGTGGCGTTGTTCGGATTGCCGTTCGCATCCAGTGACTGGTCCAGTTCGTAGAACGGCTGGCTGGAGATCTGGTCCTGGCGGAACGCGGTCTTCTGGTAGGCGAAGTCCACCATAACGCCGATTTCGCCGATGCCGGTATTCCAGCGATCGGAGAGCAGCAGGTTGGCCTGCGGCGTCGATTTTCCGTAGAGATCGTAATAGTTGATGCTGGCGCTGGCCGAGGCCTTGAACCCGTCGAAGTCGAAGGGCTTGCGCGTGCGCAAGTTGATCAGGCCGCCGATGCCGCCTTCGATCTGGTCGGCCGAGGGGTTCTTGTAGACGTCCACGCCGGCCAGAAGCTCGGAAGGCACGTCTTCGAGGCTGAGGTTGCGGCCGCCGTTTGCCGTGAACACGTCGCGGCCGTTCACTTCGGTGCGCACCTGGCTGAGGCCGCGGATGGAGACCGAACTGCCTTCGCCGAAGCTGCGCTGGATCTGGATGCCGGTGATGCGCTGAAGCGCTTCGGCCACGTTGCGGTCAGGCAGCTTGCCGATGTCTTCCGCCACGATGGAATCGACGATCACGTCCGAGTTGCGCTTGATCGACTGCGCGTTGCTGAGGCTCGCGCGCACGCCGGTCACGACGATGTCTCCGGCCTGGCCTTCCGCATCCTGCGGCGCGGCGGCTTCCACGCCCGAAGCGTCCTGAGCGCTGGCAGGCGACATCACGCCCAGAGCGACGGTTGCAACCGAAATACCCGTAAGCAGACGCGCACGGCGCGATGCCTGATCAATCGTCCTCATGGACTTCCCTCTCCCTGGCTCCTCGGCGGAGCACATCCTCAAAAGTCGCATCGCCGGGCGGCCTTGGCCCGTTACCGACCTTGCCCGTTCCCGATCCTGCTTCGCCTTGTCCGCACGAGCGCGGTGACGACGAGCGACTCATTACTCGCAATTGACACATTGTGAAATATAAAAATTGATTTCATATGTGGATTGTGGTCGATGGCACATGGAAATTCCGCGCTCCCTCGGCGAATAAGGGGCGGGCAAGGGATCGGAGAGGATCGATGGACGGCAAGACGCGCTATCAGGCGCCCGCGCTGAAAAAGGGGCTGGAAATCCTCGAACTTCTGGCAGGTTCGAGCGAGCCACTGATCATGTCGGACATATCGGCGGCGCTGGGCCGTTCGGTCAGTGAAATATTTCGAATGTTGCAGGTGCTGGAAGAGCACGGCTACATCGCGCGGGCCGAGGACGGCTACCGGCTGACCAACCGGCTGTTCGCGCTGGGCATGAGCCAACCGCCGATCCGCGACTTGGCCTCCACCGCGCTTCCGGTCATGCAGGAGCTGGCCCGCGGCGTGGGCCAGAGCTGCCATCTCGCCGTCGCATCGGGTGCCGAGATGATCGTCATCATCGCGATCGAAGCGCCGGGACTTTCGGGATTCGCGGTCAGGGTCGGCTATCGCCGTCCGCTGCATCTCTCGAACTCCGGCCGCATCCTGCTCGCCTTCCAGTCGGCCGAGTCGCGCGCCGCCATGCTGGGCGACATCCGCAGCGCAAACCCGGCCTTCGATGAGGACGAGCTGATCGCCAGGCTCGAAAAGGTGGCCGCTGCCGGCGGCGCCAGCGAGCCCAGCCCGATGCTGACCGGGATCACCGACCTTTCGGCCCCCATCCTGTTCGGCGGGATCGCGCGCGCCGCGCTCACCGTGCCGTTCGTAGCCGGGCCTGCCAGCAAGACCACGATCGAGGAATGCAGCGCCAGCGTGCGCCAGGCAGCGGCCGCGATCGGCAATGCCATGTCCCCGATCCGCCAATGGACATCCCCGGAGCTTCAGGAGCAGACCCCGTGACCCAGTTCACCCGCCGCACCACGCTGGCCGCCGCGGCCGCGCTGACCATCCTGCCACGCCTGGCGCGTGCGCAGACCAGCGCCCAGGACGAAGTCGTGCCGCTCTGGCCCGGCGCGGCGCCCGGTGCGCCTGCCGCGCCGATCCACCGCAAGGTGGCGGACCAGTCCAGGGACCCCGCAAAGCCCGATCGCTGGGTGACGGGGATCGACCGGCCCGTCCTGGTGGTGAAGCGTCCGGCCCGGCCCAACGGCAGCGCCATGCTGATCGTGCCGGGCGGCGGCTATGGCTTTCTGTCCTACGACAACGAAGGCACGAGCCAGGCGGCCTGGCTCAATGCCAGGGGCGTGACGGCCTTCATCCTGCTCTACAGGCTCCCCGGCGAAGGCTGGAGCAAACGCGAGGACGTTCCCTTGCAGGATGCCCAGCGCGCCATGCGCCTGATCCGCGCCGGCGCGAGCCGGTTCGGCATCGATCCCGGCAAAGTGGGCGTGCTCGGCTTTTCCGCGGGCGGCCACCTGGCCGGATCGCTCGCCACCCGGCATTCCGAGCGCGTCTACCAGCCGGTCGATCAGGCCGACAGCCAGAGCGCCGCGCCGCAAGTGGCCGGTCTGGTCTATCCCGTCGTCAGCCTGCTCGCGCCCTTCACGCATGTCGGTTCGCGGGACAACCTGCTCGGACCGGGTTCCACCCCCGCCATGCAGAAGGCCCGTTCGGTGGAAGAGCGCGTCGACGGCGCGACCTGCCCGACGTTCCTGGTCCATGCGGCCGATGACGGTCTGGTGCCGCCCGCCAACAGCATCGCCCTGTTCCAGGCCCTGCAGGAAGCCAAACGGGCGAGCGCCCTGCACATCTTCGAGAACGGCGGCCATGGCTTCGGCGTTCGCCTGCCCGCAACCATGCAGGCAGCCGCCTGGCCTTCGCTTTTCACCAGTTTCGCCGCCACGCACGGAGTGACCGCGTCGTGAGGGCAGGCATTGCCGCCCTGGCGCTGGTTGCGGGCCTCGCTTCTGCCCAGGCGGCGGCGCAGCAATACCAAAGCTCTCCCGAGCGCAGGACCGTGGAGGAAAAGGACTGGGGCCAGTGGCTCGGGCCGTTCCGCGCGAAGCTCGTGCCCAGCCTGATGCAGGACTTCGGCGAGCGCTATCTCTATGCCCCCGCCAACGCGGCCCTTCCCGCACCGCGCCCCGGCGAAAAGCGCGTGGTCTTCCTGGGCGATTCCATCACCGATCGCTGGAACCTGACGGCCAGCTTTCCCGGCAAGCCTTACGTCAATCGCGGCATCGGCAGCCAGGTGACCGCGCAGATGGTCCTGCGTTTCCATCAGGACGTGGTCGCGCTGAAGCCGTCTGCGGTCGTCATTCTGGCGGGGATCAACGACATCCAGGGCTTCCTCCAGCACGAGACGCCCGAACAGATCGAGACGAATTGGGAGGCCCTGGCCGACCTGGCGGATCGCCACGGGATCAAGGTCGTGTTCGGCGCCCTGCTCCCGGTGAACAACTATACCCCGGCAGCGAAAGACGTCGTCAAGGAGCGCGATCCGAAGGAAATTCTGGCGCTCAATGCCTGGCTTCGCGCCTTCTGCACCCGGCGGAAATACGGCTTCGCAGACTACCACACCCCCATGGCCGACCGTGACGGCCTGATGGCGGCGCGCTTCACCGAAGACGGCGTCCATCCGCTCGACAACGGCTATGCAGTGATGGCGCCAATCGCCCAGCGCGCCATCGAAAAGGCCCTGAAAGGCAAGAAATGAAAACGAGCCGCCTGCTCCCGGTCGCCGCGCTGGCACTGGGTTTCTGCCTTGCCCACCCTGCCGCCGCGGAAACGCGCGTGCCGGGAGATCCCCACGCCGAGGACCCGGTCGGCATCGTCGCCGATCCCTGCCCGGTCCATCCCGCACCTGCGGATGCCGCCGGCTGGCAACTCTGGAACCTCCACATGCTGACCCGCGATTTCGGGCAGCTCTGCCGCTATGCAGAGGCGAACCGGGCGCTGGCGGGGCAGAAGGTCCGGGTCGTCTTCATGGGCGATTCCATCACCGACAACTGGATCAACGCCGATCCGCAATTCTTCACCGGCGGCATCGTCGATCGCGGCATCAGCGGCCAGACCACCGCGCAGATGCTGGTGCGCTTCCGCCAGGACGTCGTCGACCTGAAGCCCGAAACCGTGCACATCATGGCCGGCACCAACGACATCGCGGGCAATACCGGCGCGGCGACGATCGACACGGTCATGGGCAATATCCAGAGCATGGCGGAACTGGCCCGTGCGCACGGGATCAAGGTGATCATCGCCTCCGTTCCCCCCGCCGCCGCCTTTCCCTGGAGCCCGGGCAAGCTGCCCGCGCCTCAGGTGGACGAGATGAACAGGCGGCTCTCCGCCTATGCCCGCATCAACCACTTCGGCTATGTCGACTACCACCGGGCCATGGCCCAGCCGGACGGCGCCATGAAGCCGGGCCTTGCCAGCGACGGCGTTCATCCCACGCCGGAAGGCTATGCCGTCATGCGCCCGCTGGCCCTTGCCGCCATTGCCGCCGCCATTACCGGAACTTCGGGAGCCCCCAAATGATGGACCTCAAGCGACGCTCCTTCCTGGCCGGCGCCGCGGCGCTGGGCCTCGCCCGCACCGCGCGTGCCGCCAGCGCCATGGGCACGACGCCCGGGCCGGTGCAGGCCAACTGGCCCTCGCTGGTGGCGAACTACCGCTATCCCGACTGGTTCCGGGACGCGAAGCTGGGCCTCTGGGCGCACTGGGGGCCGCAATCGGTTCCGCAGCAGGGGGACTGGTACGGCCGCTTCATGTACATGCAGGGCCACCCGATGTACGAACATCACCTCAAGACTTACGGCCATCCCTCGGTCGAGGGGATGAAGGACATCCAGAACCGCTGGACGGCGGAACGCTGGCAGCCGGAAGCGCTGGTGGAGCGCTACAAGAAGGCCGGCGCCAAGTATTTCGTCGCCCTCGCCTGCCACCATGACAACCTGGATTGCTACGACAGCCGCTACCACGCCTGGAACAGCCTGCGCGTCGGCCCGCGCAAGGACGTGGTGGGCATCTGGGAGAAAGCCGCGCGCCGGGCCGGGCTGCGCTTCGGCGTCTCCAATCACGCCGCCCACGCCTGGCACTGGTACCAGACCGCCTATGGCTACGACCCGACCGGACCGGATAAGGGCCGCCGCTACGATGCCTTCAGCCTGCGCAAGGCCGATGGCAAGGGCCAGTGGTGGGACGGGCTCGACCCGCAGGAACTCTATACCGGCGGTCACGCCGTCATGCCTGACGGGATCGACAGCATCGCCGCGATGAACGCCTGGCACGAGGCGAACGACGGCCAATGGATCGAGACCGGCCCCAAGGACGATCCCGCCTATGTCACCCGCTGGCTGCTGCGCCAGACCGACCTCATCGACAAGTACCGGCCCGACCTGGTCTATTTCGATGACTACGGACTGCCGTTCGGCCCCGTTGGGCTGGAGGCGGCGGCGGACTACTACAACCGCTCGATCCAGTGGCACGGCAAGATCGACGTCGTCCTGACCGCCAAGCAGCTCTCGCCCGAGGCCCGCTTCGGCGTGGTCCAGGACGTCGAACGCGGCTATACCGACCATATCTGGGACGAACCCTGGCAGACCGACACCTGCATCGGCGACTGGTTCTACAACGTCGCCCGCCTCAACGACAAAAGCTACAAGACCGCCGAGGAAGTGATCCAGCGGCTGGCCGATGTCGTGTCGAAGAACGGCAACCTGCTGCTGTCGATTCCGCAGCCGGGTGACGGCTCGATCGACAGCGAGGAAGACCGGATACTCGACCAGATGTCGGAGTGGATGGAAACCGGGGGAGAGGCGATCTTCGGCTCCCGTCCCTGGCGCCATTACGGCGAAGGCCCGAACCGTCCGGTGCTGGGCATGCAGAGCGAGGACAAGGCGAAACCCTTCACCGCGCGCGACATTCGCTTCACCACCAACAAGGGCGCGCTTTACGCGCTGGTGCTCGGCAAGCCGGAGGGCGACGTCACGATCGCGACGCTCGCTGCCGGCCGCGAACCGGGGATGGTCGAACAGGTGACCCTGCTTGGCGGCGGACCGCTGGTTCACCGCCGCGACGGGCAAGGGCTCCATCTTGAAATGCCGCGCGGCCACCGCGGCTTCGTACCGGTCGTCCGTATCGACGGGCGTGGATTGATCTGAATTGCAAAACGACATTGCAGGCGAACAGGGGACAAGAGGAATGATCGCAGGAAGCCTAAAAGCCCGAATGAAGGCTCAAACGACAATGGCCAGATCGATGAAGGCCAGATCGATGAAAGCCGGCGCGCTGGCGAGCGTTGCGGGCGCGGCCTGCCTCGGCCTGGCCATGCCCGCGCTGGCAGCGCCGATGGCATTGCTGGACCGCAACGGCACGCGCGTCGCCGTGGAGCCCTATGCGCCCAACATCGTGCGCGTGACCATCGCTCTCGATCCCGAACTGGCCGAAGCCGCGCCGGGCGAAGGCCCCAATGCCGCGCCGGACGCCGCAGGGTGGAACCATAGCGCCGGCACCGACGGCGACATCTTCGCATCCTCCGCGCTCAGCCTCACGGTCGATGCCAAGCCCTGGCCCAAGGCGCCGAGCCAGATGGAGCGCTATTTCGCGCCCTCGCTGCCGCCGGTCAGCCTGTCGATCCGCGACGGCCAAGGGGAGTTGCTGACGAAGATGACGGGTTGGGACATGGCCCCCGTCACCGTCAACGGCGAGAAGACATTCAAGGTCGGCGCCACGTTCGAGGCGGTATCGGGCGAGCATTATTACGGCCTCGGCCAGAACCAGGAAGGCGCGCTCGATCTCAAGGGCCGCCAGATCGACTGCTCGCACAGCTATGACGCGCCGGCGGGCGAAACCGTCTGCGTGCCGTTCCTCGTCACCACCAAAGCCAACGGCAAGCTCTGGGGCATCGTCTGGGACAACCCGGCGCGCACCCTGGTCTGGCCGGGCCTTCATTCGACCACCCGTTTCCAGTCGCAAGTGGGTGAGCGCGTCTCGTTCTTCGTCATCACCGGCAAGACCAGCGACGAGCTTTATGCCGGTTACGCCAAGCTGACCGGCGCCACGCCGCTGCCGCCCAAGGCCGGCTTCGGCCTGATCCAGAGCAAGGCGCGCTACGAAAGTCAGCAGGAACTGCTCGGCATCGCCAATGGCTATCGCCAGCGCGGCTATCCGCTCGACGTCATGGTGCTGGACTGGTTCTACTGGACCCGCATGGGCCAGCTCGACATCGACCGGACGTACTACCCCGATCCGAAGGGCATGAACGACACCCTGAAATCGATGGGCATGCGCTCCATCATCAGCGTCTGGCCCCGTTTCGAGCGGGAATCGCGTTACTTCGACATGCTGGCGGGCAAGGGCTGGTTCCTGAAGGACAAGGACGGCAAGCCCGTGGACGGATTGCCCATGCGCTTCGACCGGGCCGGTGCGCTGATCGACAGCACCAATCCCGAGGCCCGCGCGTGGTTCTGGGGCAAAGTGCGCGACAATATCCTTAGCCAGGGGTTCGACTGGCTCTGGCTGGATGAAACCGAGCCCGATCTCATTCCGGACGGCTATTTCTACTCCATCGGATCGGGCGATCGCTATCACAACCTGTTCCCGCTGGTGCACACCTCGGGCGCGGCGGAAGGCTCTGCGCGCGACCGGCCCGGCATGCGCAACATGATCCTGTCGCGCGCCGCCTACCTCGGCTCGCAGCGCACCGGCAGCCTGTTCTGGTCCTCGGACGTGAAGTCCACCTGGGAAGCCCTGCACCGGCAGATCCCCACCGGCCTGAACTTCACTGCCTCGGGCCTGGCCTATTGGGGCAGCGACATCGGCGGCTGGCAGTGGCCGAGCGGTCCGAAAGCCGAACATCCCGTGCTGGTCGATCCCGCCGGAGCGACCGCCATGGCGCCCGACTATCCGGACTATCCGGAACTCTTCGTGCGCTGGTTCCAGTACAGCGTCTTCACCCCCACCTTGCGCATCCACGGCCAGCGCCCAGCCACGGCGATCTGGGAATACGGCACCGCCGCCGAGCCGATCCTCGCGGACTACCTGCGCCTGCGCTACACACTCATGCCCTATATCTATTCCCTGGGACGGCACACTTACGAGACCGGCGCGCCCTTCATGCGCGCGCTGTTCATGGACTTCCCGAACGATCCCAAGGCCGCGACGCTGGGCGACGAATATATGTTCGGCCCGGCCTTCCTGGTGGCGCCGGTCACCGAGCAGGGGCAGACCCGCAAGTCGGTCTACCTCCCCGCCGGCACCGCCTGGTACGATTACTGGACCAACCAGCGCTTCGAAGGCGGACAGAGCGTGGACGTCGATGCCTCGATCTCCCGCATTCCGCTGTTCGTGAAGGCGGGCTCGATCGTGCCGATGGGCGCGGCCGTGAAGAGCACGGCGGAGCAGCAGGCGATCGAAAGCATCCGGGTCTATCCGGGCGCTGACAGCCACTTCACGCTCTACGACGATGACGGTACGACGAACGCCTATCGCAAGAGCGACGGGCGCAAGGCCGAACTGGTGTGGAACCAGGCGGCCGGAACGCTCACGAGCAAAAGCAAGCTCCCCACCGGCCAGTCCGTTTCCGGCCTGGTGCGCGTGATCGGGCCGGGTACGGCAGAACAGGAAGCAGGACAATGACCGGTATCAATCGCAGGGAACTCGGGCTGGGGCTGGCAGCAGCAGGCCTCGGCACGGCACTGGGCGCCTGGCCCGCCTCCGCGCAACCTTCCGCCCCCGGCACGGGGCCGCGCACGGATCGCGGGGCTCAGGACCCGCTGGGCTTTCCTGCCGACTTCATCTGGGGCTGCGCCACCGCAGCCTACCAGATCGAAGGCGGCGTCAAGGAGGACGGCCGCGGCGAGACCGTCTGGGACACGTATGCGCACACCCCCGGCAAGACGACGGACGGCGGCACGGGCGATGTCGCCTGCGACAGCTATCACCGCTATGCCGAGGATATCGCGCTGCTGAAGGCGCTGGGCGTGAAGGCCTACCGTTTCTCGGTGGCCTGGTCGCGCATTTTCCCGAGCGGCAAGGGCAAGCCCAACCAGAAGGGGCTCGACTACTACAACCGCCTTGTCGATGGCCTGCTCGCCGCGGGCATCGAGCCGCACATGACGCTGTTCCACTGGGACCTGCCCACCGGCCTCCAGGGGGGCTGGCAATCGCGCGATACCGCCCTTGCCTTCGCGGACTATGCCGGCTTCATGGCCAGCAAGACGTCCGACCGCGTGAAGCACTTCATGACGGTGAACGAACTGCGCTGCTTTACTGACCTTGCCTACTGGAACGGCAACAAGGCCCCCGCGCTGCGGCTGCCGATGGATCAGGTCAACCAGGTGCGGCACCACGGCGTGCTTGCGCACGGGCTCGGGGTCCAGGCGATCCGCGCCCATGCCAGGGCCGGAACCCAGGTCGGCCTGGCCGACAACGCCACCATCTTCGTCCCCGCCATCGAAACGCCTGAGCACATCGAGGCGACCAAGAAGGCCATGCGCGAGGAGAACGCCATGTTCCTCACCGCGATCATGGAAGGGCGCTATATCGACAGCTACCTTGCCGCGCAGGGCAAGGACGCGCCCAAGGTGCAGGCAGGCGACATGAAGGCGATCGGCAGCCCGCTCGATTTCGTCTCGCTCAACGTCTACACCGCGAACACCGTGCGAGCGGCTGCTACGGCGAGCGGCTACGAGATCCTGCCGCATCTCGCCAATTCGCCGCGCATGGCCTCACCCTGGCTCTATGTGACCCCGGAAGCGCTGTACTGGTCGATCCGCACCGTCAGCGAGCTGTGGAAGCCGAAGAAGCTCTATATTTCGGAGAACGGCTGCTCGGCCGACGATCCCGTGGCCCAGGACGGCAAAGTCTACGATGCCGACCGCGTGATGTACTTGCGCAATTACCTGACCCACCTCCAGCGGGCAGTGAGGGAAGGCTATCCCGTGGACGGCTACTTCCTCTGGAGCCTGATGGACAACTTCGAGTGGGAGGACGGCTATACCAAGCTGTTCGGGATCCACCACGTCGACTTCAAGACCCAGAAGCGCACGCCGAAGCTCAGCGCCGACTGGTACCGCGAACTGATCCGCAGCAACAAGCTGGTCTGACTATCGCGCCCCCGGCCGGTCCTGTCCGGCCGGGGATACCGCGGCGATGGGCTCAGTCTTCGTCCCGTGGCGGCAGCCAGCCGAGTCCGGCGGAGATCTGGCGCGCCGCTTCGCCCAGCATCCGGCGCGTTTCGTTGAGATCGGTTCGCTGGGAGCCGTCGATGGTCAGGAGAAACGGCAAAGTCAGCGCGGCGCTGACCTGCCCGTCGAAGCCGAAGACCGGGAAGCTGATGTCGGTCACGCCGGACGCCCGCGCACTCGGCTGCATTTCATAGCCCTGCTCGCGGACCGTATCGAGGCGTTTTTCAAGCCGCCGCAGCGCTGCCTGGCTGGCGTCTGGCAAATCGGCGATCGCGGCCGCCCGGCGCTCCGGCGAGGTGAAGGCCAGCAGGACGTGCCCGGAACAGCTCGTCATCATGTCCACCACCGTGCCCAGCCGAATGCCGAAGCCTACCGGCCCGGCGTTCTCCTGGCGATGGATCACCGTGGCGGCAGCGCCGGTGCGGACCACCAGATGGCACGACTGGTTGGTATCGATCGACAACTGGTGCATGACCGGCGCCGCGACATTGCTCAAGGTATGCGCGGGCGTGGCCCGAAAGGCGACGTCCAGCACGCGGTAGGACACGCTGTAGCGGTCGTTGGCGGGATCCTTGCGCAGCCAGCCGCGCCGCTCCATCACGATGATGATGCGGAACACTTCGCTGATCGAACGTTCCAGCCGCTGGGCGATCTCGCTGATCGTAAGGCCGCTGGGATCGCGCGCGAAAAGTTCGAGGATCTCGATCCCTTTTTCCAGCGCGGGTGCGGAATAGGCACGCTTGCCGTCCGTCTCACCGCTTTCGGTGTCGGATCCGCGCTTTGCCCCTGATGCTCCTGCGGAGCGGACGTTGCCCAAAATCTTTGCCCTTCCTTGCTCCTGCCCGCCCCCCGCGAGCCACGCGGCGGGGACCGTCCCCGCCGCGATCATCCTTGACGGCCGTTCGCTATCAGCCGGCCGCGACCACGCGCTGGTTCTGCTCGCCCAGACCCTCGATGCCCAGGCGCACGGCCTGGCCTGCCGAGAGGAAGCGAGGCGGATCGAAGCCCAGTCCGACACCAGCGGGCGTACCCGTCGATATCACGTCGCCGGGCTGAAGGCTCATGAACTGGCTGAGATGCGAAATGATCGCCGCGACGGGGAAGATCATTTCGGCCGTGGTGCCATCCTGCACGCGCTCGCCGTCCACTTCCAGCCAGAGGCGCATGTCGTCCAGCGCCGGAGCCTCGTCGGGAGTGACCAGCCAGGGGCCGATCGGGCCGAACGTATCGCAGCCCTTGCCCTTGTCCCAGGTGCCGCCGCGATCGAACTGGAAGCTGCGTTCCGACACGTCGTGAACCACGCAGTAGCCGGCAACGTGGTCCAGGGCTTCGGCTTCGGAAATGTAGACCCCGCCCTTGCCGATCACCACGCCGAGTTCGACTTCCCAGTCCATCCGGTCCGAGCCGCGCGGCTTGACGATATCGTCGTCCGGCCCGCAGATCGCGCTGGTCCACTTGTTGAACACCACCGGTTCCGACGGGATCGCCATGCCGCTTTCGCGGGCGTGGTCGCGGTAGTTGAGGCCGATGCACACGAACTTGCCGACACCGCCCACGCAAGGCCCGATCCGCGCGCCCTCGGGCGCGAGCGGCAGGCTTGCCAGGTCCAGCCCGCGCAGTGCAGCCAGCCCCTCCGGCGTCAGCACGTCACCGGCGATATCCGGGACGATCTGCGATATGTCCCTGATGCGGCCTTCACCATCGAGGATTCCCGGGCGTTCCTGCCCCTTCTCACCGAACCGCACTAGCTTCACAGCATACTCCTTCGAAAGATAATCACGTCAACAGCCGGTCGAGGTGCGTATAGCCGCCGTCCGGAAATATCCATTGTCCCGTCGTGTGGCTGGCCCGCGCGGAGAGCAGAAAGACCACGGTGTCCGCCACTTCGCCGGCCATGGTCATGCGCCGTCCCAGCGGTACCCGCTCCGAAATCTCCGCCAGCTTGGCGCCGGGATCCTCGAAACTCTCGATCCACCGGGCATAGAGCGGCGTCATCACTTCGGCGGGCAGCACCGCGTTCACGCGAATGCCGTCCGCCAGCAGCGCCGCCGCCCATTCGCGCGTGAGGCCGAGCTGCGCCGCCTTGGCGGCGACGTAGCCACTGGTCTGGCCCTGCCCGGTCACCGCCGTCTTGGACGAGATGTTGACGATGGCACCCCGGCTTTCGCGCAAGTGCGGCAGGCAGTGATGGGCGAGCCCGTAGTAATGCGCAAGGTTGGCGTGGACGGAGGCCATGAAGGCCTGCGTTCCGGCCTCCAACCCCACCCCGTCGTTCGCCCCGGCATTGTTGACCAGACCGTGGATCCCGCGGCCGGCGGCGGCGATCTCGGCGATCGCGTCCCGGCAGGCATCGTCGTCAGTGACATCGACTTGCCGGAACAGCGCATCGCCTTGCAGTTCGCGCAGCTCGGCTTCGAAGTCGGCGGCCAGGGGACTGCGCCCCAGGATCGCCGGAATGGCGCCTTCGCGCGCGAGGGCCAGCGACACCGCGCCGCCGATACCCGCCCCGCCGCCGCTGACCACGACGACCTTGTCCTTCAGTTCCAGGTCCATCAGTCCACCCGGTACTGGGCGATCGATTCCGCCTTCATCTCGATGGAGAAGCCCGGGCGCTCCGGCGGCATATAGGCAGCATCCCGGATCACGCAGGGGTCCACGAAGTGCTCGTGCAGATGGTCGACATATTCGATCACGCGGTCCTCCATCGTGCCCGAGAAGCAGAGGTAATCGATCATCGACAGATGCTGGACATATTCGCAGAGGCCCACCCCGCCGGCATGGGGCCAGACCGGCAGATCGTACTTCGCGGCCATGAGCAGCACGCCCAGGATCTCGTTCACCCCGCCGATGCGGCAGCTGTCGATCTGCACGACGTCGATGGCCTTGCGCATCATGAACTGCTTGAACAGCATGCGGTTCTGGCACATCTCGCCCGTGGCGACACGAACCGGTTGGATCGCCTCGCGGATGGCCCGGTGCGCCTCGACATCGTCAGGGCTGGTCGGCTCCTCGATGAACCAGGGCTTCGCGAAGGCCAGCGCATTGACCCAGTCGATGGCCTGCTGCCGTTCCCATATCTGGTTGGCATCGATCAGCAGGCGGCAATCCGGCCCGATCACCTCACGCGCGATGCGCACGCGGCGGATATCGTCCTCGAGATCGCGACCGACTTTCAGCTTGATCTGCCGGAAGCCTGCATCGACGGCCTCCTGCGCCAGACGGCGCAGCTTGTCGTCGGGATAGCCGAGCCAGCCCGCCGAAGTGGTGTAGCACGGGAAGCCGCTCTCCAGCAGCCGCTCCACCCGCTGGGCCTTGCCTTGCGCCTTGCGCGTCAGCAGTTCGAGCGCTTCCTCCGGGCCGATGCAATCGGTCATGTAGCGGAAGTCGATGGCGCGCACGATCTGCTCGGGGCTCATCTCGCCGATCAGCCGCCAGAGCGGCTTGCCCTCTACCTTCGCCCACCAGTCCCACACCGCATTGACAACGGCCCCGGCAGCCATGTGCATGGCGCCCTTGTCGGGGCCGATCCAGCGCAATTGGCTGTCGCCGGTGACATGGCGCCAGAACCGGCCCGGATCGTCCCTGATCCAGTCCAGCTCCAACCCCACGACCAACGGCCGCAGAGCTTCGATCGCGGCAACGCAGATCTCGTTTCCGCGCCCGATGGTGAACGTGAGACCGTGCCCCTCGATATCGAGATCGTCGGTCTCCAGGATGACATAGGCCGCCGAATAATCGGGGTCGGGGTTCATGGCGTCCGATCCGTCCAGCGCCAGGCTGGTCGGGAAGCGAATGTCGGCGGTGCGCAGGGCGGTGATGCGGCTCATTCGACGGTCCATCCGCCGTCGATCACGGCCGTGGTGCCGGTCGTGAACGCGCTTTCGTCCGAAGCGAGGTAGGTCGCCAGCGCGGCGATCTCTTCCGGCCGGCCAAGCCGGCCCACCGGCTGGCGCGCGGCGAAGGCGCTGCGCGTCTCCTCGAAGGAGTTGCCGGTCGCCTCGGCCTGCGCCTTCATGCGCCCTACCAGCGAGGGGCTTTCCACCGTGCCCGGACAGATCGCGTTGCAGCGGATTCCCATCTCCACGTAATCGGCCGCGATGGACTTGGTCAGCCCGATCACCGCGGCCTTGCTGGCGCCGTAGGCGAAGCGATTGCGCACCCCGATGATCGAAGAGGCCACCGAGGAGATGTTGACGATGGATCCCGTTCGCTTGTCCACCATGGCCGGGAGATACTCACGGATCACGCGGAAAGCGGCCGTGACGTTGAGATCGAGCGCCTGCGCCCATTGTTCGTCGGTGCAGTCCAGCAACGCACCGGGATGGACGATCCCGGCGCAGTTCACCAGAATGTCGCAGCTCCCCGTGGCGCGCGCCAGTTCCCGGATAGCCCCGGCATCGGTGAGGTCGACCACATGGGCCTCCACGCCCGCCAGGTCCGCCAGCCCTTCGCGGTCCCGGTCAACGGCATGAACCGCCGCGCCTTCCGCCACGAACCTTTCCGCGATCGCGCGGCCAATCCCTGCTGCCGCAGCGGTCACGACCGCGCTCTTACCGGCAAGTCTCATCAAGTACCTCGTTCGAATGGAGTGTCGGGCGATCCGGCTGGGCGTGACGTCAAGCGCCGGTTCCCATGGCCGTTTCGCGGCAGGCAGCCAGATCGCCGTCGCCGGCAAGCTGGAAATAGGCACGGCGGGCATTGCCGCCCATGATGGCGTCGCGGTCCCCCGCGCCGAGCGGCGCCAGGAGTTTCAGCGCGAGCGCGTGAACCTCGCGGTAACTGGCGGCCAGTTCGCAGACCGGCCAGTCAGAGCCATAGATGAGCCGCCCAGGTCCGAAGCAGTCCAGCAGATGCTCCATGTAGCGCAGCATCTGCAACTCGCTCCAGTCCCGTCCGCACGCCTGGGTAACGAGGCCGGACAGCTTGCAGAACACCGGATAGGCCCGCGCGACATGGGCGATCCGGCTTGCCCAGGGCTCCCACTCGCCCGTCGCAATTCCCGGCTTGGCACCGTGATCGATGACGATGCGGCCCGGCCCCACGGCATCGAGAAAGGCAGGAACGCCCTCAAGCTGCGGCGCGTGAATGAGAAGGTCGTAGGCGTAACCGGCTTCCAGAACCTGCCGCACGCCGCGCCGGAAATCCGGGCGCTCCAGGAAGTCCGGATCGGGCTCGTCCTGCACATGGTGACGAAAACCGATCAGGCGTGGCTCGTCCGCCAGCACGGCAAGACGTTCGGACAGATCGGGAGCGGTCAGGTCAACCCAGCCCACCACGCCCACGATAGCGGCATGGTTCGCGGCCAGGTCCAGCAACCAGCGAGTCTCGCCTTCGCTCTGGCGCGCCTGGACGGCAATGGAGCCCGCGATTCCGCAAGCGATGAGATCGTTTGCAATAAGGTCGGGAGTGAAATCCCGATCGATGCCGGAGCCCGCCTCGATCCACGGGTATGCCCCCGGATCATAGGCCCAGAAATGCTGGTGCGCATCGATATGGCCCGACATCATCGATCGGCGCTCCTCTCTCTCACTGCCGTATTTGACAGCATCTTCTATATGTGAAAATTTAGCGAGCGATCGGGCATAGCGCAAGCGTCAATCTTTTGTGGAAGACGGTTGCGCGCGAAAGACCGGCGAAGCACAAGTCCTGAGGACGGGACGGAGAGGATGGAAATGGAGACGATCCTGGCGGCAGACTTGCCGGCGGTTCCACCGACGGGGCAACTTGCACCGGAAGAGCCCGGCACCCCTTCGCGCTTCGTATTTCCGGGGTTCTGGCCCGGCTTCGTGCTGGTAACGAGCGTGTTCTTCGCCTGGGCCCTGGCAAACAACCTGAACGATATCCTCATCCGCCAGTTCCAGAAGGCCCTCGCCCTCTCGCGCGGAGAGGCCGGTTTCATCCAGTTCGTGTTCTACCTCGCCTATTTCGTCTGGGCGCTCCCTGCCGGCTTCTTGCTCAAGCGCTTCGGCTACCGGGCGGGACTGCTGACAGGGCTTGGCCTCTACGCGCTGGGCGCGCTGCTGTTCTTTCCCGCGGCAGAAGTGCACCGCTACTGGGCCTTCCTGCTCGCCTTGTTCGTAATCGCCTCGGGCGCAGCATTTCTAGAGACTTCGGCAAACCCCTATGTCGCTCGCTTCGGCGACCCATCGCGCGCCTCGCAGCGGCTTACCTTGGCGCAGGGCTTCAACGGGCTTGGCGCCGTCGTTGCCCCGATCCTGGGCGGGCTCTTCATCTTCTCGGGCGTAGAGCACAGCGCGGCCGACCTCTCGGCGATGACCCATGCCCAACTCGAAGCCTGGCGCGGCACCGAGGCGGACATGGTCAAGATCCCTTACTTGTGCCTTGCCGGCTTCGTCGTGATCCTCGCCGCCGGGCTCGCGCGGGTTCGCTTGCCGCGAATCGAGAGCGCGCCGAACGACGCCCTGACCGGTGCCTCCACCGGCAGCTTGCGCACCGTGCTGGCCAATCGCCTCCTGCTCGGCGCCGTGATCGCCCAGTTCTTCTACGTCGGCGCGCAAGTCGGGATCTGGAGTTTCTTCGTGGACTTCACCAAGCACCTCGCCCCGCAGACGCCCGAGCGGACCGCTGCATTCCTGCTCTCCGGCAGCCTCGTGCTGTTCATGGCGGGCCGCTTCGTGGGCGCCGCCCTGATGCACCGCGTGCCGGCGGCTAGGTTGCTCCTGGGTTTCGCGCTCGCCAACATCGTCATGGTTGCACTGGCCATGTCGCTGAGCGGCGTGGCCGCCATTGCCTGCCTGGCGCTTACCAGCTTCTTCATGTCGATCATGTTTCCCACGATCTTTGCGCTGGGCATTCGCGATCTGGGTGCGGGCACCACGATGGGGTCTTCGCTGATCGTCATGGCCGTGATCGGCGGCGCCGTGTTCCCGCCGCTGATGGGCCTCCTCAGCGAGCGCGCGGATCTTCAGGTGGCGATGGCGCTGCCGCTGTTCTGCTTCGCCGCGGTGGCGCGCTTTGCCTGGGGCGCAGCTTCCCGTCCCTCGCCCGGATGACAATGGGCGTTAACTTCCTGGCCCTGGGAACTTTTCCGGATTGTCCCGCATTCTCAAGCCGGCAATGACAGGGCAGACAAGGCGCGGCGCCAGTGAGGACCGCAACGGTTCCCGGCGCCCGGAGGATGCAAATGAAGATCTACACCCTGAAGTTCGCACAGCCACACGGGGCCGGCGAAACCATCAATTTTGAAGCATTCGACTTGCCCGAGGCCCTCATGCTCGCCCACCGAGAGGCCGCCACCCGCGACGCCGAGCTATGGGACGGCGAAACCCGGCTCTGTGCTATCCGCCGCTCGAAGGACGCCCCCTTGCGCCGCTCCCCCATCGTCGCGGCGCCCGATATCGACACTGACGTCGCCGCCTGAGCCTGCTCCGGACCGTCCTCGAATAGAAATCCAGCGCGGGAAGAACCGGTTTTTCCGCCATATACCGGGCACTTTGGCTCGGTATATCGGTTGAGCCTGCTGAATGCAGGCAAGGCTGGATGGGACCGGGCATGAGCAACAAGACAACACCTCGCGGCACCGCGCTGCGCCTTCGATTGGCTTCCGCGCTTGTCGTGACCAGTATCTGCGTCGCTCTCTGCGCCAACACGGCGCCGGTGCCTTCGCCTGCGGACCAGTATGGCGCCCTGTTCTCGGACGTACAGGAGAACAAGATTTTCGAGGACGGCAAGACGTTCGTCGATGCCGTGCCCCGCACTGATCCCGCAACGATCATGCGCAAGTTCGAGGCAGCGAAGCCCACGACGCCTCAGGAACTGCGCGCCTTCGTCCTGGCCGAGTTCATCGTCCCCGGCATAAACGACACCGCGCCGACCGCGATGCGCGCCCACATCAAAGCACTCTCGCCGCAACTCGTCCGCCGAGACGCACAAGCCCCGCACGCGGGAGATTCCGCGATCCATCTCGAACAGCCCTACGTCGTTCCAGGCGGCCGTTTCCGCGAGATGTACTACTGGGCATATATAACCAATATTTTCTCACTTTAATTCAAGATGCCTTTGATGGAATCTAAGAAACTGATTGACTGAAGCACTTGGCCGATCAGGAGGTTGGTATGGGTCATTAGAGCCTCCAGGCGCGGCGGCGACGGCCCCGCGAACGATGTTCACAATCTCAAACGTCGCTTCCCAGCGGCAGACCCTATCTGGTGCAGTGAAGCACCTTTCCGGGGCAACTGAACAACCGGCAACAGGACCACTCAACAAATGATCAGCTAGCGCATTATCGCACTCTAGCCTTGGCAAAATTGATGCTTACGCATGCCAAAGAGAGCCAATCCTCTCGGCGGAGCCAGAGCCCGTGAATTTTTTATAATAATTAAGATCACGGGGTTCATATGAATAAAGCCACTGCCAGATGCTGCCAACCTTTTGACCATCAAGCTCTTCTGCAGCCGATCTCAGCATCCAACCATTTTTACAAAAGCACCGTCACGGTTTTCGTTTCAGTGTAATTGATCACGCCCTCCTCGCCGACTTCACGGCCCCATCCGGACTCCTTGACGCCGCCGAACGGTGCAGAAGGATCGTTCATGCCATGCGTGTTCACCCAGACCACGCCGGCCTGAAGACGCCGGGCCGTCAGATGCGCGCGCGAGATATCACGCGTCCAGATATTGGCGGCAAGGCCGTAGCGCGTGTCATTCGCTGCACGCACCACCTCGTCGGCATCGTCGAACGGCGTCGCCACCAACACCGGGCCGAAGATTTCCTCGCGCACGATGGCGGCCTCGGGATCGGTGTTGGCGAAGATGGTCGGCTCGACAAAGTAGCCCTCGCGATCGCCCGTACCGCCGCCGCAGACGAGTTCCGCACCGGCCTGTTTGCCCTGCGCGATGTAGTCCAGCACCCGGCTCTGCTGGGCACGGGACACGAGTGGACCCAGCATGACCTCGGGATCTCGCCCATTCCCCAACTTGAAGCCCGCCGCCGCCTCGGCCACCCCTTCGACCACCCGGTCGAAAACCGAACGCTCCACATAAAGGCGCGACGCCGCCAGGCAGACCTGTCCGGAATTGAAGAACACCGCCAGCGCCGCCCCCATGGCCGCCGCGTCCAGGTCGGCATCGGCAAAGACCAGCGAGGGCGACTTGCCGCCAAGTTCCAGAGTGACTCGCTTCAGGTCCTGCGCGGCGGTCTGGACGATCTGCTTGCCCACGCGGGTCGATCCCGTGAAAGCGATCTTGTCGATCCCGGGATGCTCGACCAGCGCCTGTCCCGCTTCATGGCCGTAGCCTGTGACGACGTTGAGCACGCCTTCGGGCAGACCCGCCTCCAGCGCCAGTTCGGCCAGCCGCAGGGCAGTGAGCGGGGTCACTTCGGACGGCTTCAGCACGATCGTGCAACCGGCAGCGAGGGCGGGCGCGATCTTCCAGGCCGCCATCGCCAGGGGATAGTTCCAGGGCACGATCTGACCCACGACCCCGATCGGCTCTCGAACCGTGTAGGAATGATACTGGCGGCCGTCACCCGAGAACGGGTTGACCTGCCCGCTGATCTTGGATGCCCAGCCCGCCATGTAGCGGAACACGTCGACTGCCGAGGGCACGTCCACCGCAAGCGCGTGATGGTAAGTCTTGCCGTTGTCGTAGCTTTCCAGCAGCGCCAGTTCGTGGGCGTTCTCCTCGATCTTGCGCGCGATCGCCTCGATGATGCGGCCCCGGTCGAGCGGGCGCATGCGCGACCATTCCGCGCTTTCGAACGCCTTGCGCGCACGCATGACGGCACGGTCGACATCTGCCGCGCTGCCCGCCGGTACACTGGCGAAGACCGTGCCGGTGGCGGGGTCCTCTACCTCAATACGCGCGCCGCTTTCCGCCTCGCAGCGCACGCCGCCGATCAGCATCTGCGTGACCGGCAGGTCCACCTCGTGACCGGGCTCGCCATGGCGGGTCACTGCGAAAGTCGAGGGTGCATTCATCTTGTGTCTCCGGTGAAGGCGCAAAAAGGAACCGCACCGGGATCGGTCCCGGCGCGGCTCATGGGGAGGAGCTTCAGAAACTGGCCGAAACGGTCAGGCCATACGTGCGAGGCCGACCGGCGAAGCGCACGGTCGTGTCAGTGATGCGGGTGGCGTTGGACCAGTAGTACTTGTCGGTCAGGTTGCGCACGAAAGCGGTTACCTTGTAGCGCTTGTCGTTGAAACTGAGGCCGGCGCGCAGGTCAATCAGGGTATAGTCGGCGATGGTCAGCCCGCCCCTGCTGGTCAGTTCTGCCGAAGGCGTGTCACGCGCATCGCCGAGAACCGCCTTGGTATCGCTCTGGAAGCTGAGGTTGCTGCCGACGAACGCACCGGTGGTTTCGCCCAGTGCCCAATCGTACTGCCCGTCGATCACGATCTGATACTTCGGTGTATAGGGGAACGACGATCCGCCGAAGTCGACCTGATTGCCATAGGAATCGTAGTTGACGAAGCTGCCCTTGATCTTCGTATCGAGGTAGGTCGCCCCGATCGAAACGCGCAGTCCGTCGGTGGGGGCAAGGTCGAGCTGGATCTCGGCGCCCTGCACGCGGGACTTGGGCACGTTCACCAGCGCTTCCAGCGGACCGAAGATGTTCGGATCGGCGACGACCCGGCCCTTGAACTGCTTGTTGCTGTAATCGTAGTAGAACACCGCGCCGTTGACTTGCGCGGTCCTGTTCAGCAGCGTCAGCTTGGCGCCGATTTCATAGGCGGTGACGGACTCCTGCTTGACCGGCGCGAACTGATTGGCGTCGCTGGCCGAGAGCAGCGGGAAGCTGCCCGACTTGTAGCCCTTGCTGACCGAAGCGTAGAGCAACGCGTCCTTCGAAGGCTTGAAATCCACGCCCGCGCGCCAGGACACGTTGTCTTCGTCCAGGCTATCCTGCACTTCGACTGCGGTCAGCGTGGAAGCGTCGATGGTGACGCAGGCACCGGGCGCGATCGAGATCGGGTCCAGTCCAGCCCCGCCGCGTATCGCGTTGAGCAGGTTCTGGATGCCCTGGCCCAGCGCGAAGCCGCGGTCGGCGGTGCATCCGGCAAAGTCTATCTTGGTATCGGTGTAGCGAATGCCGCCGTGCAGCGTGATCCTATCGCCGATGTCGTAGTCGAGATTGGCGAAGACGGCCTTGTTGACGAACTTCTGCCGCGCATACTGGCTATAGACGAAGAATGGCACGCCCAGTCCGGCATCCACGAAGTTGTAGGCCGATGTGGACTGATCGTAAGGCCCAGCGTCATCCTGCTGGTAGGTCTTTTCGCGCGCGTAATTGGCACCGATGATCCAGGTGAGGCCGCCCGACTTTCCTTGAAGGCGAAGCTCCTCCGACAAGGCTGTGATCTTGCCGGTGGTGTTGTAGAAGTAATCCCGCAGCGCCACGCCGTCAGGGTCTATATCGGCGTCGTTATGATACTTCGAAAAACTGGTGATCGAGGTCAGGGTGATATCGTCGCTGAGGTCCACGTCGCCGCGCAGCGAGGCCTGATAGAACCAGTCGTCGCGCTTGGGCGCCTGTTCCGGCGTCCAGTCGGCATCGCGGTTGTTGGCAGGCGCGATCGGATAAGTCGCAAGATCACCGAGCCGCGCCGGATTGCCGAGCGGCACCACGCCGATAAGCTGCGCGGCCTGTCCATCGCTCTTGTCGATGAAGCCGTTGAGGTTGAGTTCGAAGCGCACGCTGTCGGCGGGCTGGAAATCGAGCAACAGGCGTCCGGTGGTGAAGTTGCGGTCGCCCAGCTTGTCGTCGCGCGTATAGCTGCGCTGCCACGCCCCGCCCTGCTCGGTGCGCACGGCGACGCGGGCGCTCAGCGTGTCGGAGATCGGGCCGCTGACATAACCGCCTGCGGTGATTTCCCCGAAGTTCTGGATGCCGGCATCGACACCGGCTTTGAACGTGGTGGTCGGCTTGGCGGCGATGTAGTTGATCGCGCCGCCCGTCGCGTTCGATCCGAACAGTGTGCCCTGCGGGCCTTTCAGCACCTCCACGCGTTCGAGGTCCAGCGTCGCGCCGCGCGTCATGATCGAGAACGGCAGCGGCACCTGATCCTGATATATGCTGACGGTGGGCTTCGCGGCCAGGCTGGTATCGTAGAAGCCCACGCCGCGCAGCGTGTAGACCGGCGTGGCGTAGGCGCTCTCGGTATAGTTGAAGCCCGGCACGATCTTCACCAGATCGCCGACATTGGTGATGCCCTGATCGCGCAGCTTTTCGCCGGAAGCCGCGGTGATGGAAAGCGGCACGTCGTTGATCGCCTCGGAGCGCTTCTGCGCCGTGACGACGATCTCCTGGATGCCCCCGGTGGGGGCCGATTCCTGAGCATGAGCTTGTGCCGGGATTGCCAGCGACGACGCGCCTGCCATCAACAAGACGTTGCGATTCATGGTTCTTACCTCTCCCGTATGTCCGCACTTTTGCGCCGGACTGTTCTTGTCTCGGCCCGATCCCATGCCGGGCCGGTACTCCTCAATTTTTGACGAAGCGGATCGGCAGAGACTTGTAGCCCCCGACGAAATTGGTCTCGACCAGGCGCGGATCGCCCGCGAGTTCCACGGATTTCAGGTGCGGCAGCAGCTCCTGGAACAGCACCCGCATCTCCAGCTTGGCAAGGTGCTGGCCGAGGCACATATGCGGCCCGAACCCGAAGGCGACGTGCTTATTGGATGAGCGGGTGATGTCGAACCGGTCGGGATCGACGAACACGTCGGTGTCACGGTTGCCGGAGGGGTAGCACATCATCAGGCGGTCCATCGCCTTGATCGACTGCCCGCGCAGGACGGTATCCTCCGCCGCATTGCGCATGAAGTGCTTGACCGGGCTGGTCCAGCGGATTGCCTCGTCCACCAGACCGGGGATCAGGCCGGGGTCCTCCTTCACCTTGGCGAAATTCTCCGGGTTCACGATCATGCCGTGCAGGCCGCCGGCTGTGGAGGACGAGGTCGTATCGTGTCCGGCCGTCGCGATGGCGACGTAGTATCCGTTGGCCTCCGCGCGCGGGATCGGCTCGCCGTTGATGCGGGAATTGGCGATCAGCGAAAGCAGGTCGTCGGTCGGTTCCGCACAGCGTTTGGCGCTGAGATCGTCGAAATAGGCGTAGAAGTCTTCCAGCGCAGCAGCCCACATCTTTGCCCCGGCCACCGGGTCGGCAACCATCTCGGGCCGTTGCTCCTCGGGGTCGTGGACGCCGAAGAATTCCTGCGTCAACTTGAGCATGCGCGGCTCGTCTTCGGGCGGAACACCGAACAGCGTCATGATCACCCGGAGCGGATAGTGCAGCGCGAAGTCACGCACGAAATCGCACTCGCCATCGAAGCTGAGCAGGTTCTCGACCGACTGGCGCGCAAGACGGCGCACCTGTTCCTCAAGCTGGCTGACCCGGCCCGGCAGGAACCAGTTCGACGTGAGGTTGCGATAGGAAGCGTGTTCCTTGCCGTCCATGTAGGTCAGCGAGGAAATGATTTTCGTCGATCCGCCGTTGATCGAGCGGGTGAACTCATCGGAGGCCCGGTCGTTCAGCACCGGGTTGAAATCGGCGTTGCGGAACAGCTTCGAATTGCGCTCGGCCTCGCGAATGTCCGCGTGCTTGGTGACGATCCAGATCGGATCGAAACCCGGGACGTGCGCCTTGGCCAGCGGCATGTTCTCCCGCAGCCAGCGGAAGGTGCCGTAGATCAGCGCGTCGTCGGTGTAGGATCTGGGCGAGATCACGATGCGTGCGATCTCCTCCGGTATGACGGGGCAGCTCTCGGTATCGAGCGAAACGGTCATGGGCTCTCCCTCGGGCGGTTGGTTCCGCCGTCAATTGCGTGTTACATACACGTAACTATGGACAGGGCCTGAGGTCAATCGTAGATATAGGTCCGACCATTCGAGGGATGAAATGCCAAGGATGGCTGTTTCCCGGCGCCCAAAGCACCGATCAGCCATAGGACCATCCCGCTAATCGAATGGCGAGGCGAAGATCGAATAGGAGAGAGATGCGCCATGGAAATTCGTGCAGCAGTGGTTCACCGCCCGGGCGAGGACTTCGCCGTCGAGACGCTCACGCTTTCAGGGCTGCGACCCGACGAAGTGCTCGTGAAAGTCGTCGCAACGGGCCTGTGCCATACCGACCTCGTCGTGCGCGACCAGATCCTGCCGGTGCCGCTACCCGCCGTTCTGGGTCATGAGGGTGCGGGTATCGTTGAGGTAGTGGGAGCAGAAGTGACGACGCTGAAAGTGGGTGACAGCGTCATCCTGGGCTTCGCCGCATGCCGGGCATGTCCGCAGTGCGACGCCGGCGAACCCGCCTATTGCCAGGACTTCGCCGCGCTGAATTTCGGTGGGCGCCGGATGGACGGCAGCACCTGCATCCACGACGGCGACCACGACGTCAGCAGCCATTTCTTCGGGCAATCGTCTTTCGCCACTCACGCCATCGCCGCCGCGCGCAATCTGGTGAAAGTGCCCAGGGAAGCGCCGCTGGCGCTGCTCGGGCCGCTCGGCTGCGGGATCATGACCGGGGCGGGTGCCGTGCTCAACGCCCTTGATGTCAAGCCGGGTGAGAGCCTGCTGGTGACGGGCGCCGGGCCGGTGGGCCTGAGCGGGGTGATGGCCGCTGCCTATGCCGGAGCGCACGCGATCATCGTCTCCGACCCGCTTGCATCGCGGCGTGAGATGGCGCTCGATCTTGGCGCAACCCATGCCCTCGATCCCGCTGAGGGACCGCTGGCCGAGCAGGTCCGTGCCATCCTGCCGTCAGGCGCCAAAGCCATGCTCGACACCTCGGGCGTGCCGGGGGTGATCGAGGACGGAATGGGCGCTATGGCCGTGCTGGGGCGCCTCGCCATGGTCGGCGTACCGCGCAGCGCGGACGCCGCAATCTCGCTCAATCTCCTGCACATGCTCTCGCTCGGCCTGAAGGTCTGCGGGGTGACCGAAGGGAACGCCGACCCGCAGGAATTCTTGCCCAGACTGATCGAACTCCATGCCGCCGGGCACTTCCCGTTCGACCGGATGATCCGCACTTATCCGCTCGACCGGATCAACGAGGCCGTTGCAGACCAGCACGCGGGCCGCTGCGTCAAGGCCGTGCTGACGATGTGACCCGATGGACCGGGCGGCCTCGAAGGCTGTCCGGTCTCAGGCTTCCGCCTGCCCCCTGATCGCGTCGAAGTGACGGAAGAACGCGCGCTGGCGCAGGACACCGAAGAAATCGAGCATCAGCGGCAGTGCCTGCTCTACCAGATCGGCCGCCTCGCCCACTTCCACCCGCCCGGTCACGCGTTCGAGGAAGGTCGTGGCTTCCCACTTGCCGACGAAGTCCGCCGCTTCGACATAGAAACCCAGCACCTCGGGGGTGTAGTCCAGATGCGCGTCGAAGCCGGCCTTGCGCATGTCCCCCCAGATGCGGACCATCTGAGCATCGGAAATGGATAGTGCATCGCCGTCAGGCGTCTCAATCACCGCAAGGACGCCGATGGCCGCGAGGATGCGGGTATCCGAGGCGGCGGAAGGATAGGTTTCCAGCAGCGAGGCGACCGTGACCGGCCCCTGGTCCTCGCCCGCGCGGTGCGCCACGAGTTGTTCCAGCTGGTCCAGCGCCGTCGTATCGACGCGGGGCTGCTGGCCGCCGCCCTCCATCAGCGCCTTGATCTGCGACAGGCTGAGGCGACTTTCATGCTGGAGCTTGCGGACCGTGGCGATCGCCTGGACATGATCCTCGCGGTAGATCGCGACCGTGCGCTTGGGCCGGTCCGGCTCCGGGATGACACCGCTGCGCAAATAGAGGCGGATCACCTCCCGATGCACGCCGGTGCGTTGTTCAAGCTCACGCATCTTCATGGGCACGTTTAGAGCATGGCACGGGGGCCTTCGCAATGCGGCGCGCCCGGCCTGCGAACAGGCACAGCGCGGCGATCTCGCAGCCGATCAGGATCGCGATGGCCGTCATCGCGCCGTCTCGCCCGAAACTTGCCCCTGCCGCCGCCAGCGCGCCAACGGCCATCTGGATCGCTCCATAAAGCCCCGAAGCCGATCCGAAGGCGGCGGGATCGACGGACGTGGCCAGCGCCAGTGCCGCCGGTCCGGCAAGACCGACGCCGCAGGTGAAGAGGAACATCAGCCCCGTCACGAGGACCGGACTGGCAAGGCCGGAAAGGAATGCCGCCAGCAGCCCAAAGGCCGCGCCCAGCGACAGCCGGCATCCCAGTGCCAGCATCCGGGGCGCCGACCAGCGCTGGCTCTGCCGCGAGGCGGTAAAACTGCCGATCCAGGCCCCGGCCACCACCACGCCAAGGTGCATGCCGCTCGCATCGGGCGTCAGTCCGAAGCGCTGCTGGTAGATGAGCGGCGCAGCGCTGAGGAAGGCATACCAGCCCGTGGTGACGCAGCCGCCACCAATCGCGTAGGCCGCGAAATGACCCGAGGTGACCAGCCGCACATAGTTTCCCAGCACGCTCCGTGTCGTTGCCGAACGCGGCGTACCGGTCTCCGGCAGGAGCGAGACGATCGCAGCAGTGTTGAGCGCGCCCGACAGTCCCAGCAGGATCAGGATGGATTGCCAGCCCGCGTGAGTGACCAGGAACCCACCGATCACCGGGCCCAGCCCCGGCCCGACCAGAATCATCAGGTTGAGCTTGGCGAGGCTGCCGGTCGAGCCTTCCTGCGTGCTTACGTCGCGCACGATGGTCCGGGCGATCACCATTCCCGCGCTGCCGCCCAGCGCCTGCGCGAACCGGCACACGTTGAAGAAGCTCGCCGAAAACGCCGTTGCCGCGATGAGGCTTGCCAATGTGAAGACGGCGCTGCCGGCAATCAGGACAGGCCGCCGGCCGAAGCGGTCGGACAGTGGGCCATGCACGAGCTGCCCGAAAGCGAGACCCCAGATGTAGAGGCTGATACCGAGTTGCAGTTCGGCGTTGCGAGCACCGAAGGCCTGCGCGGCGACTACCAGCGCGGGGGCGAAAATATGGATGCCGAGCGTTCCGCTCAGTGTCATCGATCCGAGCAGCCAGACCGGCACCCTTGCGGGGGCGCCGATTCCGGCCTTGCTCAGACTGGCCTCACCCGAACCGGCAGGCATTACTCGGCGGCGACGAGTTCGCCCTGCTCCGCCTCGAAGAGATTGCTCAGGACGCGGCGGGCCTGGTTGACCGCGCCATCGCTGGCGATACCCACGAAGCCGCGATGCGGTGCATCATCGATGCGCAGTTGCTGCGCCTGGAGCGTTTCCTCATCCTCGGTGATGGTGTCGAAGAACTGGTCGAACAGCACCTCGGGCACGCCGCTTTCCTTCGAGGCGGTGGTGCAGATGGTCCAGAGGTAGTGGCTGGTCCGGTCGGTCTCAGGCGTGATGAAATGGTTGTTGGCAAGCATGAAGCCGTTATCGCGCTTGCCTTCATAGGCTCCGGTCCCGACATCGCAGCCGCCCGCATTGACGCGGCAGGTCATGCCCACGCGCGGTTCGAAGCGCACTTCCTGCCAGCGATCGACCCGGCCCTTGAAGCCGCCGGCGTCGATGTAGGAACGCGGCGGAACCGAGTTGGGCATCTTGCGCAGCAGCGTCACCTTGTTGCCGTCGAACTCCACCTTGGTGTCGGCGCCGTAATGCTGTTCCGGATTGCCGCCGATGGTACGCGCGTGGATGTAGGGGACGTGCGTCAGGTCCATGATGTTGTCGATGATGAGCTGCCAGTCGGCCTTCACATGGAAGTTGTAGGGGCGCCAGGTCCAGGCCGGATCGTTGTGCTCGGGACTGTCGATCACGGTGGAGGGATCGGCCAGCGCCTCGTCTCCCATCCAGATCCAGATCAGGTGGTCCTTTTCCAGCACCGGATAGTGGCGGACATTGGCCGAGGGCGGGATGCGGGTCTGGTTGGGGATGCGCGTGCAGGCACCCAGGCGGTTGAATTCGACGCCGTGGTAGCAGCAGCGGATGACATCGCCTTCGACATGGCCCGCGCTCAGCGGCATGGCGCGGTGACTGCACCGGTCCTCCAGCGCGGCGATCTGGCCGTCCGAGGTGCGGAAGAGCACGACCGGTTCATTCAGAAACCGCCGCGCCAGGGTCTTGCCGGGCTCGATCTCGGCAGCAAAGGCGGCGACGTACCAGGTGTTGCGAATGAACATGAGACTCTCCTTGTCCGGATCGGTCTTGCCGCCGTCCGGATTGCTTTACGGATAGAAGCTATCCCGGCGGAAATCCCGCCTCCAATCGCAATTGAATAAAGCCATTGGAAAAGCGGGACGAGCGCCGGTTTGCCATGCGCTTACCGGAGGTAGAGGCCGCCGTTCATGTCGAGCGTGGCCCCCACGAAGAACCCGCCGCGATCCGAGGCGACCAGTGCGACGGCAGCGGCGATCTCGCCCACTTCCATGAAGCGGCCGACCGGCACTTCCGCCTCCACGCGGGCGATCTGTTCTTCCGAAAGCCGGCCCTTGGCGGTGTCGATCGGGCCGGGCGCGATGGCGTTGACGGTCACGCCGGTTCCCGCAAGGTAGCGCGCGAAGTACTTCGAGAGCATGATCGCGCCCGCCTTCGAGGCCGCATAATGCGGCGAGGCGACGGTGCCACCGTTCTGGCCCGCCAGCGAAGTGACGTTGACGATGCGGCCATAACCGTTCGCCTTCATGTGCTCGGAAAAGATCTGGCAGCTGAGGAACACGCTGCGCATGTTGATGGCGACGATCTCGTCGAATTCCTCCGGGCTGATATCCTGCGTCGGCGTGCGGCGCGCGAGACCGGCGTTGTTGACGACGATATCGACCCGCGCCCACGCGTTCGCGATCCGGTCACGCGCGGAGAGGAAATCGTCCTTGCTGCGAACGTCGAGCGCGATAGCCATGGCGGTCTCGCCCGAAGGATCGAGCGAGCGCGCCACCGCTTCGGCAGCGTCCAGATCGAAATCGCTTACGGCCACCCTGCCCCCGCCCGCATGGATCTCGCGCGCAACGGCCTCGCCCACCCCGCGGCCCCCGCCGGTGACGAGCGCGGTGCGCCCTGAAAAGGAGAAGCTGCCGTTGGAAGGAAGCTGGGTCGGCACGGTCATCACGATTTCCTTGATACCTGAATTTCATTGAAAAAGGCGGGGAACGGCGCACCGCTCCCCGCCAGGCCGTCAGCGCCGAATGCTGAGAGTGATGCCGTAAGTGCGCGGCGTGTTGGTGAAGATCTTCCAGTAGGTCGTGCCGTTGCCCGGCACCGCGAGGAAGGCGGTGATGTCGTCGGCATTGACGATCTGGTAGTTGTTGGTGAGGTTCTTGCCCCAGATGCCCAGGGTCAGGCGCCCATCGGAAGACTCGTAGTTCAGGCGCGCGTTGAGCGTGCGTCCTCGGGTATCGTCGTAGAGGTTCTGGTACAGACGCAGCGTGTTCGCATCGTCGGTCGAGATGCGCGCGGAATAGTTGAAGTCCACCTGCGGTGTCAGGCTGGCACCATTGCCGAGAAGTGCCTGATAGCTCGCACCGATGGTGAAGGCGTCACGCGGCGCGAACTTCGCGGGATTGCCGGAGTAGTCGAGGCCGACCAGCGGGTCTTCCAGCGAAGTATATTTGCCGATGAGGTGGGTATAGTTCCCCGTCAGGCGCAGTCCGTCCATCGGCCGCAGCACGGATTCGATTTCCCAGCCCTTCATCTTGAGCGTGCCGTTATAGGTATGGGCGATGCCGCCTGCGCCGGAGAAGTTCTGGAGGTCCTTGGTCTTCTGGTGGAACAGGGCGACGTTGAAGTCCAGCATGTCGCCAAACAGGCGGGTCTTGGCGCCGACTTCGTAGTTTTCGGCATGTTCGGGTGCGAGCGGGATGGTGGGATCGCGATAGGCGTTGTCCACGAAGCCGCCCGATTTGAAGCCCTTGGCGTAAGTCGCGTAGAGATTCACCTTGTCGAAAGGCTCGTACTTGACCGTGAAGCGCGGGGTGAAGGCGTTCCAGGTCTTCCCGCCCGAGGCAATCACTTCACCGGGGAAACCGAAGCCCGGGATGGCGCCTGCATCGGTGGTCGAGAAGGCATGATAGTCGATCTTCTTGCGGTCTGAAGTGTAACGCCCGCCCGCCACGACCGAAATCTGGTCGGTGACCTTCAGCGTCGCCTCCCCGAACACCGCCAGGCTGCGCACGTCGCCGTCCTGTACGCGGGTGATGTTAGTCACACCGGGATTGCGGCGGATGCTGGCAGGCACGGCCGAGCCGGGCAGCGGGCTGTAATTGAAGATATTCTCGGTCGAGACGTCGGCCGAGAGGTAATAGGCCCCCACCACGTAGGACAGCACGCCCGGCGCCGAAGCGAAGCGCACTTCCTGCGTGAAGCTGCGGTTGCGCACCACCTGGCGGCGGTCGAACACCGGCACTTCGGTGCCGACCGGCACGTCGTCGTTGGTCGCCCGGCTGTCGTTCATGCGGTAGCCCGTGATCGAAGTCAGCGTGCCGCCCAGCAGGTCGAGATCGCCGCGCAGATAGCCGCCGCGCAGGCGCTGGCGATAGGGCGAGGCCGCATAGTCGTTGTTCACCCACTCGTCATTGGTGAAGTCACCGAAGGTCGCCGGCACGACCTGGTTGCCGCCGATCCCCAGGCCGATGGCGCCGCCATTGCCCTTGGTGTAGCTGTAATCGCCCGAAAGCACGACTTTCAGCGTATCGGTGGGCTGGAACAGCAGCTTGCCGCGCATGGCATAGCCGTCCGTCTTTCCGTAGCTGCCCGACTGGTTGGGCGTATCGATCTGGCCGTCCGAAGTCTCGGTGCTGAACGAGAAGCGCGCGGCAATCTTGTCCTCTACGAGCGTGGTGTTCACCATGCCCTCGCTGCGGAAGTAGCCGGCGTTGCCGCCGGTGCCCTGGAGGAAGTAGTCGTCCTTGAATTCCGGGTTCTTGCTGATGACGGCGATCGCACCGCCCACCACGTTGCGGCCGAACAGAGTGCCCTGCGGCCCGCGCAGCACTTCGACACGCTCGATATCGTAGAAGTTCGCGTTCAGGTCGTTGTTGAACACATAGTAGATGTCATCCATGAAATAGGCGACCGGGGTGTCCAGCGTCGCCGTGCGGAACGTGGAGACGTTGCCGCGAATCGCCACGATCGAAAGCGACTTGTCAGAGGTGTTGATGGTGATGCCCGGCATCTGCTGCGTGAGAGCGGTGGGGCTGAACACCTGATCGGTGCGGAGCTGCTCGCCGCCGAACGCAGCAATGGAGAAGGGAACCTCGCGCACGGTGGAGGCGCGGCGCTGGGCGGTGACAATGATATCCTGCGAATCGACGCTGGGGCGCTGAGCGGCACCGGCATTGTCGGCCAAGGGTTCGGCCGGCGCGGCGTCGGCAGAGGCCTCCGATTGCGCGAAAGCCGGTGCAATCGTTATAGTAGACAGGGCGCAAGCGGCCGCGGAAGTCATATACTTGAATGTCATGGATGGCATCTCCCCAAGGGCTTTATCGCGGCTTCCCTGCCGCCTTGAGACGCTGAGAAGCGGCAAACGCCAAGCCTTGCAATAGTTTCATCCCGGTTTTCGAATGGTAAGACCATATTCCGATTGGGGTTGGCGGAAATCTGCGGCTAGCTCGAATGGGCAAACGAGAACCGCCGCCTCCTCACCTGAAGGACAAGCTTCAGGAGGACGGTCGAGGCGATCGAAGACGACCAAGGAAGAGCCTGAACCATGCAGCCACAAGACAGCACCGACCTCACCCGCGTTGGCCCCGGAACCGTCATGGGTTCCTTCATGCGGCAGTACTGGATGCCTGCCTGCCTCTCCTCCGAGGTGAAGGCCGACGGCGATCCGGTGCGCCTGATGATCCTGTGCGAAAAGCTGATCGCCTTCCGCGACAGCTCCGGCCGGGTGGGCATCATGGACCACCGCTGCCCGCACCGCTGCGCCTCGCTGTTCGTGGGCCGCAACGAGCAGAATGGCATCCGCTGCGTCTATCACGGCTGGAAGTTCGACGTGGACGGCAAGTGCGTGGACATGCCCTCGGTGCCCGCCCGCATGGACTTCAAGGAAAAGGTCCACGCCAAGGCCTACAAGACACACGAGGCGAACGGCCTGATCTGGGTCTACATGGGCGAGAACCAGGCGAGCCCGCCGCCGCTTCCCGAGATCGAGGCGACCATGCACGCCGATGCCGAGATCTGGTGCCTCCAGCGCGACTGCAACTGGCTCCAGGCGCTGGAAGGCGATATCGACACCAGCCACGTCGGCTTCCTCCACGTCGGCTCGATCGAAGCCGAGGATCTCGACGAAGATCACCCGATGCGCCCGACCGTACTCAACCGCGCGCCCGAATACGAAGTGCTCCAGTCGGACTGGGGCGTGATGTACGGTGGCTACCGCCCTAACGACGACGGGCAGATGTCATGGCGCGTGGCGCACTACATGTTCCCATTCTGGACGCAGACGCCCAACAACCGTTTCGCCACCCGCGCCATTGCCCGCGCGTGGGTGCCGATGGACGACGAGCATTCGATGCTGTTCGACATCACTTGCGGCGTCGATGCCGGCAACCCGGCCTATACGTCCACGCTCAAGGACGGCACGCCGCTGTTCGGCCCGCTGGAATATGCGCCCCAGACCACCGACTGGTTCGGCCGCTGGCGTTCGCCCGACAGCGAGGCCAACGACTGGGCGATCGACCGCGAATCCCAGCGCAACGGCACCCAGTTCACCGGCATCGCCAACATCACGATGCAGGACCAGGCGGTGACGGAGAGCATGGGCCCGATCACCGACCACAGCTTCGAGAACCTGGCCCCGACCGACCAGATGATCGCCCGCGTCCGCCGGCGCGCGCTCATCGCCGCGCGCGCCTTCGCCAACAAGGGCGTGGTGCCGCCGGGCGTCGAGGATCCCTCGATCTTCTACCGCGCCCGCGCCGGATCGTTCCTGCACGATCCGCAGGACAGCCTGCAGAACGCCTACGAGTCCGCGCTTGCCAAGGCCGTCCGCTGGCCTGAAACGGCAGAAGCGGCAGAGTAATCAAAACCGGCGGGAGGGTGCGATCCATGCACCGTCCCGCCCGATAGAAAAGGACAGAGGGTGACGAGACGCATGAGGGTCTCCATCGGGCGCCGATCCATCGCGCACCGGGGTGGCCACCGGACGCATCGTGCCTCAAGGAGAGTGTGATGCAGGCATTCATTCGGACCATTCGCTGGGAAGCGGAAGGCATCAATTCCTACGTGCTCGAACCCGTCGGCGGCGGCCTGCTGCCTGCCTTCGACCCCGGCGCGCATATTGACGTCCAGCTCAAGCCCGGTCTTGCCCGCAGCTATTCGCTGGTCAACGATCCCGCCATTCGCGGCTATTACGAGATTGCCGTCCACCACGCGATCGACAGTCGCGGCGGCTCGAAGCACATCCACCAGGAATGGCGGGTGGGCGAGCGCGTTGAGATTTCCGAGCCCAAGAACAACTTCCCGATGGTCGAGGATGCATCGCATACCGTGCTGGTCGCCGGTGGTATCGGCATCACGCCGATGCTGCCCATGATCGCCCGCCTCGAAAAGCTGGGTCGCTCCTGGGAACTGCACTATGTCGCCGCCACGCCCGAACGCGCCGCCTATGTCGAGCGGATCGAGGACCATGACCGCGTCAACGTCGTCTACGACGGAATGCCCGGCGCGCAGCGGCTCGACCTTGCCGCGATCTGTGCCGCTGCCCCCGCCGATGCGCATCTCTACTGCTGCGGCCCGAACGGCATGCTCGACGCTTTTGTCGCCACCAATGCCGCGCGGCCCAAGGGCCATGCCCATATCGAATACTTCTCGGCCGAGACCGAACTGGCGACCGAGGGCGGCTATACCCTCGAACTCGCGCGCAGCGGCAAGACGCTGACGGTCAGCGAGGGCGAGACGATGCTGGACGCCCTGCTCGGCGCCGGGGTCGATGTCGGCTTCGCCTGCTCCGAAGGCGTCTGCGGCACTTGCGAGGTCAAGGTTCTGGGCGGCATTCCCGACCACCGCGACCACTTTCTGAGCGAAGACGAAAAGGCGGCCAATCGCTCCATCATGGTCTGCTGTTCGGGCGCGAAGACAGCCAGTCTCGTACTCGACATCTGACATGCTCGACATCTGATAGATCGGCCACCAACAGCGGGATCGGCCATCCCGGCGATAACAAAAAGGGGCAGAGACCCCATGAAGAGGAGAAGCTGTGGCGATCATCGCGACAGACCGGGACGCGAAGGGCTTGCTGGACGACGCACCGATGTCGTCCTTCCAGGTATGGACGGTTCTGATGATAGCGGCGACCGTCGTCCTTGACGGTCTCGACAACCAGATGCTCGGCCTCGCCGCGCCGTCGCTGCTGAAAGAGTGGGCGATCGGGCGCGAGGCGCTCGGCGGCGTCTTTGCGCTCGGCTTCGTGGGCATGGCGGTGGGCACGCTGGCAGCGGGCTATATCGGCGACCGTTTCGGACGGCGCGGCGCATTGCTGGCAGGGGTTGCCCTGTTCGGGGTAGCGACACTGCTGACCGGCGCGAGCACCAGCCTCTGGCACATTGCCGCGCTCAAGACCCTGGCCGGAGTCGGCCTCGGCGGCGTGCCTGGAACGGCCAGCGCCATGATCGCGGAATTCACGCCGACCCGCTGGCGCAGCGTGGCGGTGACGTTCGGGGTCGTCTGCGTCTCGATCGGCGGCATCCTCGGCGGGATCGCGGCAGCGGCGGTGCTGCCGGTACTCGGCTGGCGCTGGCTGTTCTATCTGGCGGGCGCCGCGACCATCGCCTTCACCGTGCTGCTCCACTTCATACTGCCCGAATCCCCGCGTTTCCTCGAAAGCCGTCCCGAGCGCCGCGCGCAGTACGAACGGCTGATGCGCCGGATCGGCCATGCACCGCTGCGCAGCGGCCCCGGCACCGCGGAAGCGGGCGAAGCCGCGGGGTTCGGCGCGCTTCTGCAAGGAAAGCTGCTGCGGGACAGCCTCGCGCTTTCGCTGGCGATGTTCTCCGGCATGTTCATGATCTACCTCATGTTCAACTGGTCGCCGACGCTGCTGTTCTCCTCCGGCTTCAGTCTCGCCTCGGCGAGCCTCGGGCTTACCAGCTTCAACATCGGCGGCACGCTGGGCGCCATCGGCGCTTCGCTGTCGATCATGCGCTTCGGCTCACGCCCCACGCTCATCCTGATGGCGCTGGTCGGCGCTGCAGCATGCCTGTTCCTCGCCTTCCTGAAGACGAGCGGGGGCAGCAACGAGATAGCCGTGCTGGCAGGCCTGGGCGCGCTGGGCCTCTTCGCCAGCGCCGCCCAGTCGGCGATGTTCGCCGTGGGCGCCCATGCGTTCCCGACAGCGGTGCGCGCACGCGGTCTGGGCCTTATGGGCGCCGCCGGACGCGCCGGGGCCATCGTCAGCTCGGTCGCGGGCGCAGGCCTTATCGGCGGCGGCAATTTCCTGTTCTTCGGGGTCCTGGCCGCGCTCATGCTCGTCAATGCCCTGGGTTTCATCGCCGTGCGCGGACATGTACCGCCGCTCGGCCGCTCCTCATTCGCTCGCAAGGAAATGACCGCGTGAACGACAGCTTCGACTATATCGTGATCGGCTCCGGTTCGGCGGGCAGCCTGATGGCCAACCGCCTCTCCGCCGATCCCGCCAACCGCGTTGCGCTGATCGAAGCGGGACCGTCCGACCGGAAGTGGCCGGTAAATCTCAAGACCGTCATGCCGGTGGGCAACATCTTCCTGCTGCCGAGCGACCAGACCAACTGGAAGCAGGCGCTGAAAGGCAACGCCGCGGTCGGCAACCGCACGATCAACTTCCCGCGCGGCAAGCTGCTGGGCGGATGCAGCGCGATCAACGGCGGCGTCTACATTCGCGGCCAGAAGGAGGACTACGAGGCCTGGGAAGCCGCCGGCAACGCAGGCTGGTCCTACGATGACGTGCTGCCGGCGTTCAAGGCAGTCGAGAACTATGCAGGCCCCGACAAGCCGTGGCACGGTAAAGGCGGCGAACTCGACGTGCAGAAGCCACGCTCCTTCAACCCGGTGACGGGCGCCATTCTCGATGCCGCCGAACAGGCCGGGCACTATCGCAACGACGATTTCGCCGGAGAGCGCAAGGACGGCTTCGGCCGCTACGACCTCAACCAGCGCAAGGGCACCCGCCTGTCGAGCGCCCGCGCGTTCCTGCATCCTGTGCTGAAGCGCCCCAACCTGACCGTGCTCGACGAGACTCTGGTGCGCAAGATCGTGTTCGATCGTGGCCGCGCGATCGGGATCGAGATCGAGCGTCAAGGCGCACGCAGCATCGTGGGAGCCCGGCGTGAAATCGTTCTTTGCGCGGGCGCGACCAATTCCCCGCAATTGCTGATGCTCTCCGGCATTGGCCCGGCAGACCATCTTCGGGACGTGGGCATCGAGACGCTCCATGACCTTCCGGGCGTCGGCGCGCATCTCCAGGACCACCCCACCGTCCATGTCGCGATGGAAAACCCGAGCGGGGAATCCTACGCTGTCTCAGCCAAGTCGCTGCCGCGCATTCTCGCCAGCCCGCTGCAATATCTCGTCAACCGCACCGGCATGCTTGCCTCGAACGTCGCGGAATGCGGGGGCTTCCTTTGCACAGACGGCAGCGGACGACCGGATATCCAGATCACCTTCCTCGTCGGCCTGAAGCTCGACGCGCGCTCCATTCCGCGCCGTCACGGCTACATGGGGCTGGTCCAGTTGCTGCGCCCGCGCAGCGCCGGATCGGTGCGCCTTGCCAGCAACCGGCCCGAGGACAAGCCGGTGATCGATCCCAACTTCTTCGCCGATCCCTACGACATGAAGACGCTGATCGCCGGCTTCCGCGAAGCGCGGCGCATCTTTGCCCAACCCGCACTCGCGCCCCTCACCGGCGCGGAGATAGAGCCCGGCGCGCAGCTCCAGAGCGACGCCGAGATCGATGCCGCGCTCCGCAGGATCGTCAACACCGCCTACCACCCCACCGGGACTTGCAAGATGGGACCGGATTCCGATCCGATGGCCGTAGTCGACGGCCGCCTGCGGGTGCGCGGCGTCTCGGGCCTGCGTGTGGTCGATGCCTCCGTCATGCCCGAGATCATCAGCGGCAACACCAGCGCCCCCACCATGATGATCGCCGAACGCGCCGCGCGCTTCATTCTCGAAGACGCCGCCCGCTCCAACATCGCCGCCTGACCGGCGCTCCATTCCAAGGAAACCGACATGGAACTGACCTCTATCGCCCGCCCTGCCCTGCTCGAAACGATGGAGCAGGACATGCTGATCGGCGGCCGCCGCGTGGCCGCCGCCTCGGGCAAGCGGTTCGAGACCCGCAACCCGGCGACCGGCGAACTGCTCGCGATGGTCGCGCAGGGCGATGCCGAGGATGTCGACCGCGCGGTCAAAGCCGCGCGCGCGGCGCTGGAGGGGCCATGGCGCCGCATGAAGCCTGCCGAGCGCCAGCGTGTCATGCTGCGCCTCGCCGACCTCGTCGAAGCGCATTACGACGAACTGGCGATGCTCGACACGCTCGACCTCGGCGCGCCGCTGTCCCGTACCGTGCTCGGCAAGACGCGCGCCGCCGCGCTGCTGCGCTACTATGCCGGGCAGGCAACGCTGATCGCAGGCGATACGCTGAACAATTCCGCGCCCGGCGACGTGCTGTCCCACACCCTGAAGGAGCCGGTTGGCGTTGTCGCCGCGATCAATCCGTGGAACGGTCCGGTCGGCATGGCCGTGTGGAAGACCGGCCCGGTCCTGGCGAGCGGCTGCACGCTGGTGATGAAGCCCGCCGAGCAGACCCCGCTTTCGGCGCTGCGCTTTGCCGAACTCTGCCTGGAAGCGGGCGTACCGGAAGGCGTCATCAACGTGGTCACCGGCCTCGGCGATACAGGCGCGGCGCTCTCGGCCCATCCCGGCGTCGACAAGATCGCCTTCACCGGATCGACCGGCGTGGGCGAGAAGATCATCAAGGCCGCCGCGCCGACCATGAAGCGCGTGACGGTCGAACTGGGCGGCAAGTCGCCCAACATCGTCTTCGCCGATGCCGATCTCGACAAGGCGGTACCGGCCGCCGCCATGGCCGTCTTTGCAAATTCCGGCCAGATCTGCAGCGCCGGCACGCGCCTTTTCGTCCAGTCCTCGATCCGCGAGGAATTCATGGAGCGCCTTGCCGCCTTCACCCGCACGATCCGGGTCGGCGATCCGCTCGATCCCCAGACGCAGATCGGCCCGGTCGTCTCGGCCCCGCAGATGGACAAGATCCTGGGCTATATCGAAGGTGCCCGCGGCGAAGGCGCGCAAGCCTTGGTCGGCGGCTCTCGTCTTGCAGGGCCCGGCTACGACGATGGCTTCTTCGTCGCACCGACGATCTTCACTGACGTGCAGGACGGCATGACCATCGCGCAGGAGGAGATCTTCGGCCCGGTACTTTCGGCATTCTCCTTCGACACCGCCGAGGAAGTTCTGGAACGCGCCAATGCCACGCCGTTCGGCCTTGGCAGCGGCGTCTGGACGCGCGATCTTTCGACGGCCCACCGCATGGCGCGGGGCATCCGCGCCGGTTCGGTCTGGGTGAACTGCTACCAGATGCTCGATCCGGGCGTGCCGTTCGGCGGCTTCGGGGTCAGCGGCTTCGGCCGCGAGTCCGGCCCGCATCACATCGAGGAATATCTCGAAACCAAGGCCGTGTGGATCAACCTCGACTGATCGAGACTAGACCCAGCCCGACGCGCGCAAGTCGGGCTGGGTGAAGTCCGAACGGATCTGCCCCGCGCTTTCCTTCAGCAGGTCGAGGAAACGCCGCTGGATCGCGGTGGGCCGCCAACTCCGCCGCGTGGTGATGCCGACGACGCGGCGACTGTGTTCGAGCGGCGCGCCGATCTGGGTAAGAAGCCCGCTGCGTATCTGCAACGCAACCTGATCGGGCGAGAGCAGCGTCAGGAAATCGCCGTCAGTCAACAGGCGGCCGATTATCATCACCGATCCGCATTCGATGGGAGTGGGCGGCAGAGCGCGGCCTTCGAACAGTTCCTGCCACTGCTCGCGCAAGGGCGAGTTGGCCGGCGCGACGATCCAGGGAAATGCCGAAAGCTGCTCCATCGTCGGCCGCTCCACGCCCGAAAGCGGATGCTGGCTTCCGGCCGCGATCACGAGACGGTCCTCCACCAGCGGCATCTGGTAAAGGTCAGCGATCTCGTAAGGCCGCAGCGCGCCGACCACCATGTCGATCACGCCGTCGCGCAGCGGCTCCACCAATTCGCGCCAACTGCCTTCCAGCACCTTGAATGCGGCACGCGGTTCTTCTCGCGCAAGCCCCGCCATGGCGGCAGGCGCAAGATAGGGTCGCGCCAGAGGCAGCGCGCCGAACGCGATCAACTCGCTCCCGCTGCGGCTGTCGAGGCCCAGATCGGCAATGGCGGCGGCGATCTCGGCACTGGCGAGGCGCGCCCCGCGCGCCAGTTTCTTGCCCGCCGGATTGAGCCAGACCACCCGGCCCCGCCGTTCGAGCAGCTTGCCGCCGATCATGTGTTCCAGATCGCCGACCGCGCGGTGCACGGCCGTCTGCGACAGACCGGTGGACTGGGCGGCGGCGGAGAAACTTCCCGCCTCGGCCAGCGCCATGAAAGCGCGAAGCTGCGTCATCGTCATCAACCGTTCGGGATGGGCGAAGACCGCCGAAAGCCCCTTCGCCGCCGTGGAGAGATGTTCGAGCGCCAGGGTCGCGCGTTCGATGACGATCTCCCCCATCGGGGTCATCACCATCCCGCCCGAACGCCGTTCGAACAGCGTGTAACCGAACTGCTGCTCCAGCTTGGCAAGGCCCTGCGTCAGCGCCGGTTGCGAGAGGCTGACGACATCGGCTGCGGCCGTGATGCTGCCATGCTCGCGGATCGCGAGAAGCGCGCGCAAGTGCCGCAGGTTCAGGTCGAACGGATCGGTCGTCATGGACTCCAATGCTCTACGCCATGGGGACTTGCCCACCAAGCCCGTAAAAAATCGCGTGGACGGCCTATATATTGAATGGTACGACCATTAGGTCAATGACTCGTGACGGGCGATGGCCCGTCCAGGCGAAAAGGAGAGGCTTTCCGTGGATTTCGAACTTCCCGAAGACGTCCGGAACATCTGTGACGTCACCCGCGACATCGTCCGCGACCTGCTGCCGCTGGAACAGCAGTTCGTGGAGACCGGCGAAGTTCCGCCGATCGTGCGTCAGACTCTGGTGGAGAACGGCTACTTCGGCATGGCCCTGCCGGAAGAATACGGCGGCCTCGGCCTCGGCGCGCTGGCGCAGGCGGCGGTGCAGATCGAACTGGCCCACCTGCCCCCCCAGTTCTGGACCGAGCTGCGTCCGCTGATGGGCCCAGGCGCCAAGAACATCATCTACCACGCCAGCCAGGCCCAGCGCGAACAGCTCCTGCCCGGCATGGCCAGCGGCGAAATCGGCATCGCCTTCGCGCTGACCGAACCCAACTCCGGTTCCGATCCCGGTTCCATGCGCACGACCGCCGTTCGCAATGCTGACGGCTGGGTCATCAACGGCAGCAAGACCTTCATTTCCAACGGGAAGAAGGCCAAGTACGTGATCGTCTATGCCTATACCGACAAGTCGGCCGGCACGCGGGGCGGTATCTCCGCCTTCCTCATGCCGGCGGACACCCCCGGCTTCTCGGTGACCGGCACCATCGAACTGATGGGCACGGCCACGCCGGGCGTGTTCGAACTGAGCTTCGACAATTGCCAGGTTTCCGCCGACGCTCTGCTCGGCGAAGAGGGACAGGGTTTCCGCTATGCGCTGGAAGGGCTTAACGAGGGCCGCATGAACGTCGGCGCGACGGCGGTGGGCATGGGCGAATTCGCGCTCCAGCTTGCCATCGAAGAATCGAAGCAGCGCCCCGCTTTCGGCGGCGTGATCTCGGACTTCCAGGCAATCCGCCACTACATCGCCACCATGGCGACCGACATGCGCGCGGCGCGGCTGATCCTGCTCGACGCTGCCTGGCGCTATGACCAGGGCGACAAGCGCCGCGAACTTGCCTCGATGGCGAAGCTCTTCGCGACGGAGGCGGGCAGCCGCACGGTCGATACGGCCGTCCAGATCTTCGGCGGCACCGGCTACTGCCGCGGCTTCGCGGTGGAGCGCCTCTATCGCGACATCCGCATCACCCGGATCTACGAGGGCTCCTCGGAAATCCAGCGCAACACGATCGCGAAGGAACTGCTTCGCTGACGATCGGGATGGAACTTCGGAACCGGTGACCTGGTCGCCGCATCAAACGGCGTCGCGCAGCCGCGCGGCGACGTTTGAGCCGTGAGCGAAAGTGGCTGCTTCGATCACCGCATCGGCGTCCGGACGGATGCCGGTGTAGAGCACGAATTGCTCGACGGCCTGAAGCACGATCACTTCGGCCCCCGAGATGACGATTTTCCCTGCCGCGAGCGCCGCCTTGATAAACGGTGTTTCCGCCGGCTGCGCCACGACATCGAATGCCACCTCGCAAGCCGCGATCTGCCCGGCGGTGAAGGCCAGTTCGCTTTCCTGAGCGCCTTCCATGCCGAGCGGGGTCACGTTGATCAACATCGCCGCGCCCTGTTCAGGCAGTTCGGGAAGCCAGCCAAACCCGTATTGCCGGGCAAGCGCCTGTCCTGCCTCGGCATTGCGCGCGACGATCGTGCCGTCCCGGAAGCCGAGATCGCGCAGCGCCGCGGCCACTGCCTTCGCCATGCCGCCGCTGCCGCGCAGCAGGAACGGCGTCGCCGGATCGATGCCGCGCCGGGACACGAGGTCGCGCACGGCGGTATAGTCGGTGTTGTAGCCGGTCAGCACCCCGCCGTCGTTGACGATGGTGTTCACGCTGTCGATGGCGCGAGCGGAATCCTCAAGGCCGTCAAGCAAGGGAATGACAGCTTCCTTGAACGGCATCGAGATCGCGCAGCCGCGAATGCCCAGGGCCCGGATACCGCCGATCGCGGCGGGAAGGTCGGTCGTGGTGAAAGACTTGTAGATATAGTCCAGCCCCAGCAGCCCGTAGAGCGTATTGTGCAGGCGCGAGCCGGCGTTGCCGGGGCGACCGGACAGCGACATGCACAGCTGCGTGTCGCGGCCGATCGATTGTTTTTCGCGGAAGGCAGTCATTGGGATCAGGCTCCGATGGTCTGGTCGGCGGAAGCGCGAGGGCCGCTCGATCCGCGCGTGATCAGGCGTCCGGCCAGCACGACCCTGCGTGCCGGGGCGTCGGGATGTTCCAGCCGGTCGAGCAGCATCGTCATCGCCGTGCGGCCGATTTCCTCGACCGGCTGCTCGATGACGCTGAGGCCGCCGCCGACGAACTCCATCCAGTCGTTGTTGTCGAAACCGGCAAGGGCAATGTCGCCCGGAACGCCGAGTTGCAGGCCGCGCAAGGCACGCAGCACGCTGAGCAGCATGACGCCGTTGCTGGCAACGAGCGCGTCGGGGCGGATGGGACCTGCAAGCAGCTCCTTCACGGCGCGCTCCGCGGCACCGGCGTCGTGCGGCATCTCGAGAGTGGAGGCGTCCATCCCGAGTGCGCGCGCCGCCTGTTCGAAACCGGCACGCCGCTCGGTCCCGGTGCTGCTGGCGCCGAACAGCCCGGCGACCCGGCGATGGCCCTGCGCGTGGAGGTGCGCGACAAGCTCGGCGGCCATGTTGCCATTGTCGAGCAGGACGCTGTCGAGCCCGGCGCTGGGCAGGTTGCGGTCGATCAGGACGACCGGATAACCGGGCTCCAGCCGCTCGCCTTTTTCGATCCACTGGCGGCACGGGGCGAATATCACGCCGGTGACGCGTTCTTCGTGCATGAGTTCGAGGTAGGCCGCTTCCCTGGCCGGGTCCTCGTCCGTGTTGCACAGGATCACGCGCATGCCGCGGGCCGTGGCAAGGCCTTCCACCGCGCGGGAAACGGCCGTGAAGAAAGGGTTGCGGATATCGGCCACGATCAGGCCGATCGTGTTCGTATGCTGCGAGCGCAGGCGCCGTGCGGCAAGGTTGGGCCGGTATCCGGTGGATTTGACCGCCGCCAGCACCCGTTCGTGCATGGCGGGATCGACGCTGCGGCCCGACAGCACCCGCGAGACGGTTGCGGGCGAGACTTCGGCAACCCTGGCCACGTCCTTGATTCCGATAGTCATCAGCGCATCGCCATTTGAGAAATCGTTCTCACATTTCAGGGCGTCTCGCCCTCTCCGGTGACAGACTATGCATCACTCCATCCAAGTCTCGCAAGCCTTCTCTTGACAAACGGCCGGAGAAAACGTTTTCTACAGGAGGTACAGACCCGTCGTCAAAACGGTCAGGAGAGGCCTGAAATGCTCGCAAATGCGCCCGCCTCGAGGATCGAGGATCTTGTTCGAATCGATGCCAGCGCGGCCGACAAGGTCGATGCGATTCGCCAGGTCGGCCAGCTTCTGGTCGCTGCCGGCTGCGTCGCTCCGGGATACGAGGACAGCATGGTCCGCCGTGAGGGCCTGGCGAACACGTTCCTGGGCGCCGGTGTTGCGATCCCGCACGGCCTCGGCGAGGACAAGGGCCTCGTGCGCAAGGACGGGGTGGCAATCCTCCAGCTGCGCGACGCGGTGGAATGGAACCCCGGCCAGCGCGCCCATCTGGTGGTCGGCATCGCCGCCAATTCAGACAGCCACATTGCCATCCTGCGCCGACTGACCCGCCTCATTCAGGACGAGCCGCGCCTTGCCGCGCTTGTCACCACCGACGATCCGGCTGCGTTTTCCCGCGCTCTCTGGGAAGACGGCGAGGCCGCCGCCTCCACCGAGCCGGTCGCCGACTATGCCGAAACCACCGAATGGACGGTCGATTACCCAACCGGCCTCCATGCCCGCCCCGCCTCGGCCTGGGTCGAAGCGGCGCGTGCCTCTGGCGTGCGCTTGCGCGTGCGCCACGGCGGGGAGAGCGCCGATCCTCGCAGCCTCGTTTCCCTCCTCCAAATGGGGCTGCGTGCTGGTGATCGGGTGACTCTCTCCGCCGAAGGGGCAGGCGCGCGTGCGGCGCTGGACAGTTTCGCCGCGGCCGTCCGCCGCCTGACCGCGCGCGAGAAGGAAGACGCCGCGCGCGCCGCGGAAAAGGCCGCCGCGCCGATCCGGGGCTGGAAGCCGGAAGGCGAAGCCCAGATGATCGCGGGCGTGGCCGCCAGTCCGGGCCTCGCCATCGGCAGGGTCCATGTCCTCGCCGCGCAGGCGCTGGAGGTGCCCGACCGGCCGACCGACCTTGCCGGTGGTGGCACCCTGCTCAACGATGCGCTCACCCGTACCCGCGCGCAAATGAAGGTGCTGATCGACGATACCACCCGCCGGCTGGGCGCGGGGGATGCGGCAATCTTCAAGGCGCAAGCCGAACTGCTCGACGATACCGACCTCATCACGCTCACCTGCCAGTTGATGGTGGAGGGGCACGGCGTGGCATGGGCCTGGCATCAGGCGGTCGACCGTATCGCCGGGCAACTTTCCGCGCTGGGCAATCCGGTGCTGGCTGCCCGCGCCGCCGACCTCCACGACATCGGCCGGCGCGTATTGGCCGAGATCGACCCGGCACTGGCGGCCGGATCGCTGACCGATCTGCCCGAGGAGCCCTGCGTCCTGGTCGCGGCGGACCTTTCGCCTTCCGACACGGCCACGCTCGATACCGCGCGCGTGGCCGGGATCGCGACCGCGCTGGGCGGTCCGACGTCGCATAGCGCCATCCTGGCCCGCACGCTGGGCCTGCCCTCCGTGGTCGCGGGCGGCGCGGATCTGCTGAGCCTCGCCGCCGGAGCGACGGCCATCGTCGATGGCGACAGCGGCCGCGTCTGGCTCAACCCGTCCGCGGCCGACCTGGCCTCCGCGCGAAACTGGATCGCGGCGCTGGCCGAAAAACGCGCCGCCGAAGAGGCGGAACGCAGCCAGCCCGCCCAAACGCGCGACGGTCACCGAGTGGAAATCGCCGCCAACGTCAACCGTCCCGATCAGGTCGCTTACGCGCTCTCCCAGGGCGGCGAAGGCGTGGGCCTGATGCGCACCGAGTTCCTGTTCCTCGAACGCAGGGACAGCCCGGGCGAGGAAGAGCAGGCCGCCATCTACCGCGCCATGGCCGAGGCACTGGATAATCGTCCGCTGATCGTGCGCGCACTCGATATCGGCGGGGACAAGCAAGTGCCGCATCTGGACCTGCCGCTTGAGGAAAACCCGTTCCTCGGCGTGCGCGGCGCGCGGCTGCTGCTGCGCCGCCCCGACTTGCTCGAACCGCAGCTTCGCGCGCTCTACCGCGCCGCGAAGGCAGGCGCGGATCTTTCCATCATGTTCCCGATGATAACCTCGGTCCACGAACTGATCGCCTTGCGCGCACGGTGCGAGGACATCCGGCTGGAACTCGATGCACCGACGGTTCCCGTCGGCATCATGATCGAGGTGCCCGCCGCCGCGATCCAGGCTCGCTCCTTGGCCGCTCATGCCGACTTCTTCTCGATCGGCACGAACGATCTCACCCAATATGTCCTCGCCATCGACAGGCAGAACCCTGAGCTGGCGGGCGATGCCGAGAGCCTGCACCCAGCCGTTCTGCGCATGATAGCGGCAACCGTGGAAGGCGCGCAGGCGCACGGTCGCTGGGTCGGTGTTTGCGGCGGCATTGCCGGCGATCCGTTCGGCGCGGCTCTGCTTGTGGGCCTGGGCGTCAGCGAATTGTCGATGACCCCGCGCGACATTCCCGGGGTGAAAGCCCGTATTCGCAGCGCGAGCTTCGATGGCCTGCGCGCGCTGGCCGCCAAGGCGCTCGACATGGAAAGCGCCGCCGAGATCCGCGCTCTGGACGGGTGCGATTTCAGCGGAAGGGAAGACTGATGCGCACGTTCACGGTCACCTTCAACCCGGCCATAGACCAGACCGTCACGCTTGATCGTCTGGTCCCAGGCGACGTTCACCGCGCCCGTAGCGTGCGCCAGAACGCGGGCGGCAAAGGCGTGAACGTCGCCAGTTGCCTGGCCGACTGGGGCATGCCGGTCGCCGCCTTTGGCTTGCTGGGCCGCGACAACGCCGCTCCATTCGACGCGCTGTTCGCCGCCAAGCCGATCGAGGACCGCTTCACCCGCATCGCCGGAGCCACCCGGGTCAACCTCAAGCTGGTCGACGTCGCGGGCACCACCGACATCAATCTCGACGGGATCGCGGTGGACGCGGGCCAGGCCGAGATGGCCGTGGCAAACCTCTGCCAGGCCGTGCGGGAAGGCGATCTGGTCGTTCTGGCCGGGAGCCTGCCACCGGGATGCGCGCCCGACACTTACGCCTCGTTGATCGCCCGCCTGCGCGCCGCCGGATGCCGCGTCGTGCTGGACACCAGCGGCCTGCCGCTCAAGTGCGCGCTCGCAGCCGACGTGCTTCCCGATGTCGTCAAGCCCAACCGTGAAGAACTGGCGCAACTCCTGGGCCGTCCCCTGCCCGATCTGGCTACGCTTGCCGAAGCCGCCGCCGCGCTTCACGCGCGCGGGGTCTCGCTGGTCGCCGTCTCGATGGGAGAGGACGGCGCACTGTTCCTGTCCGAAACGGGCGCGGTAACCGCCCGCCTCGCCGTCGGGCAGATCGCCAGCACCGTCGGCGCCGGAGACGCCATGGTTGCCGGCATCGTCGCCGCCCTGGGCGAGAACGCCGACCTCGAACGCACCGCCCGGCTCGCCACCGCTTTCGCGGTCGCCAAGCTGGGCATGGCCGGGCCGAACCTTCCGGACCTGCCGACAGTCCACGCGCTGGCCGAAGACGTCAGCATTACGCCCGTGATCTCGCGAAGCGGGGCGATAGAGAACAAGATCGAGGCCGGAGAGGAATGATGGGCAAGCTCTACGCAGTTATCGAAGCGGCCGATTCCGCCGTCCAGGGCGTGCTTGCCGGTGAAGCGCTGCGCAAGGCCGCGCGCGCCGGCGGCCGCGATATCGAGATCGAAGTCCGCACCGGGCAAGGCGTGCTCAATCCCTTGCCCGAGGATTTGCAGCCGGGCGACACGCTGCTGCTGGTCGCCGCCAATGACGATGCGGCGGCCTCGCTTCCCCTCGCCCCACATCGCCGGGTGACGCTGGAAGCCGTGCTGGCCGATCCGGAAGCTGCACTTGGGCAGGCCCCGCAAGCGGCAGCGGATACGCCGCGCGTGGTGGCGATCACCTCATGCCCCACCGGCATCGCGCATACGTTCATGGCCGCCGAGGGACTCCAGGAAGGCGCGAAACAGCTCGGCTACCCGATCCGCGTGGAGACGCAGGGTTCGGTCGGTGCCGGTTCGCCGCTGACGCCCGAAGAAATCGCGGCAGCCGACGTGGTGATCATCGCCGCGGACCGTGAGGTGGACCGCGCGCGCTTCGCCGGCAAGCGGGTCTTTGCCTCCAGCACCAAGCCTGCCATCTCCGGCGGCAGGGCGCTGATCGAACGGGCGCTGACCGAGGCGAAAACGCAAGGCGGCAGCCTCTCCACCGAGGCAGGCGCCGCCAGCACCGAACGCGCCGGTCCCTACAAGCACCTGATGACCGGCGTCTCCTTCATGCTGCCCTTCGTGGTCGCGGGCGGCCTGTTGATTGCCATGGCTTTCGCTCTGGGTGGCATCGATGCCAACAGCGCGGCGGCCGAGGGCACGCTGGCGAATGCGCTGTTCCGCATCGGCGCGCAGGGCGGCTTCGCGCTGATCGTGCCGGCGCTCGCGGGCTATATCGCCTATTCCATCGCCGACCGTCCGGGTATCGCGCCGGGCATGATCGGCGGCATGCTGGCCGCCAATCTCGGCGCGGGCTTCCTGGGCGGGATCGTCGCCGGTTTCATCGCCGGTTACGGCGTCGAGTGGCTCAATCGGCTTATCAAGCTCCCGAAGAACCTCGCGGGCCTTAAGCCGGTGCTGTTCCTGCCGCTGCTGGGCACGCTGCTGACCGGCTTGCTGATGATCTACGCAGTGGGCACGCCGGTTGCCGCCGCCCTCGCCTTCCTCACCGAGTGGCTGCGCTCCATGCAGGGATCGAGCGCGATCCTGCTGGGGGTGATCCTGGGCGCGATGTCGGCCTTCGACATGGGCGGGCCGGTCAACAAGGCGGGTTATGCCTTCTCGGTCGGCCTGATCGCCAGCCAGGTCTATACGCCGATGGCCGCGACGATGGCGGCGGGCATGGTGCCGCCGCTGGCCGTGGCTCTTGCCACCCGCCTGTTCCGCGACCGCTTCACCACCGAAGAGCGGGAAGCCGGAGGCGCCGCCGCCGTCCTGGGCCTTGCCTTCATCACCGAAGGCGCGATCCCCTTCGCGGCGCGCGATCCGTTCCGGGTGATCCCGGCGCTGATGGCGGGTTCCGCGATCACCGGAGCGATCTCGATGGCGGCGGGCGTCGAACTCAAGGTGCCGCATGGCGGCGTGTTCGTCCTGCCGATCCCCGGCGCAGTCACGCATCTGGCAGTCTACGGCCTGGCCATCGTGGCGGGTGTACTGGTGAGCGGCGTCCTCGTCGGCCTGCTCAAGCCGCGCCCCGTACCGGCAGACGCTGCCGCCTGAACGACAGCGGCCCGGCACAAGATCGGGCTGCCTCAAGAGAGGATTTCATTCGATGCGGTTCGCACTGCTCAAGGGCGCCTGCTGCGCAGGCGTCGCCGCCCTTTCCTTGTCCGCTGCCACGGCGCAGGAGGTCACGTCCGAAGACCCGCCCGCCGAAGACCGGCCCGCCGAAACCGCGAAGCCTTGGCAGCCGCTCGCGGATGACGGGATCACCCTCGCGCTCAGCTATACCGGAGAGGCGGCCACGAACGTCAGCGGCGGCCTGCGCCGCGATGCCGCTTTCGCGGGGCAGGTCTATGTCGGCGCAGATCTCGACATGGATCGCATCGCCGGCATCGCCGGCGGCACGCTCCACGCCGCGATCACCAACCGCCACGGAGAGAGCCTTTCGGCGCTGGCGCTAGGCAACAACACCTCGGTTCAGGAGATCTGGGGCACCCAGAACACGCACCTCGCTATCCTGACTTGGGAGCAGAAGCTGCTGAACGACCGCCTCATGATCGAGGCTGGCCGCAGCCAGGCGAACATCCACTTCCTGAACTCGCCGATCTACTGCAATTTCCAGGGAAATTCAGGCTGCGGCAATCCGACGTTCGTCTTCAAGAACAGCAATTTCACCTATTTTCCGGCATCGAGCTGGATGATCCGCGCCAAGGCCGAAGTCGTGCCGCATGTGACCGTCCACGTCGGCGCCTATGAGGTCAATCCCGACCGCAAGCGCGCCAATGACCATGGCTTCAACTTCAGCACGAAGAACGCCACCGGCGTGATCGTGCCGTGGGAACTGGGCTATGCGCGCGAGGGCGAACGCGGGGGCGGTGGCGTGCGTCTTCCCGGCCACTACATTGTCGGCGGTTGGTTCGACCGCGGCGACTATGCCGATCCCCTGCGCGACGATCAGGGCGGCATCGCCATCCTCTCCGGGCGCGATCCAGCGGTACACAAGGGCCGCTCGGGCCTTTACTTCCGTTTCGACCAGCGCCTGACGCGCCCCGATCCCCATTCCGAGCGCGGCCTCAGCGTGTTCGGCGTGGCGATGACCAACCTGTCGGGCCGGGTGGAAGAAAGCCGCTTCTTCGATATGGGCGCGGTGCAGACCGGCACTTTCGCCGGTCGCGATGCCGATACCATCGGCTTCATGATCAGCGACCAGCGCTTCAGCGACCTCGCCATGGAGCGCATGCGCGCAGCACGGCTCTCGGCCGGCGGGAACGGCAACATCCACCGGCACGAATACATGATGGAACTGGCTTACGGTGCCCAGCTTGGCCCGGCGATCCGGATTTCGCCGAACATTCAGTACATCCTCCATCCCGACCAGACCGGCGCCCCGTTCCGCACCCGCGACATCAAGGACGCGCTGATCCTCGGCTTCAAGTTCACGATCGACGCCCCGACGCTGCTGTCGCACTAGCTCCTGACCCGGGGGCTTCAGAACGAGAGAAATACCCAGCGCCTTTCCAGCCCGCTCAGAGCAACTGGTTCGATCCGCGCAGGGCGGCCACCGTTTCCTCGCTCAGGCCGAGTTCCTCCTGCAAGACGGCCGCGCCGTGTTCTCCAAGTTCGGATACGAACGGGCGCACCTGCACCCGGCTTCCGCTCATGGTGAACGGCGGGTTCGGCACCAGATAGCTCCCGGCCGCGTCATTGACGTGCGACATCGCCCCGCGCGCCGCAAGTTGCGGATCGGCCAGCACCTCGTCCATCTCGCGGTAGCGTCCGCAAGGCACGCCGTGCCGGGACAGGATCTCCTCCGCCTCCGCGGACGAACGCTGGCTGGTCCACTCCTCCACCAGGCAGAGCATGGTCGCCCAGTTCGCATTGCGGTCGGCATTGGTGAGGAAACGGGGGTCTTCCCGCCATTCCGGATGGCCCACCGCTTCGGTAAGCTGCTCGAAGTTCTTCGGGCTGGTGGGCGCGACCATGACGAAGCCGTCCTGCGTCCTGAGCGGCGTATAGAGCGGCCGCCGCGGGCCGCCGGGGAACTGCGCCTCCTGCGTTTCGAACACCAGCATCCCCACCATCGCTTCCAGCATGGACAGATCGATGTACTGTCCCTTGCCGGTGCGCTCGCGCTGGTAAAGGGCGGTCTGGATAGCGCCGAAGGCGTGGGTACCGCCCAGCACATCGGCCACGAAAATGCCCGAAGTTGCGGGCCGGCTGGCATCGTCCTGGTAATGCAGGTTGACCATGTCGAAGCCGCTGGCGGCATGGATCACCGGGGCATAGGCGGGGAAGTGCGCCTTGGGGCCTTGCTGGCCATAACCGGAGATCGAGCAATAGATCAGGCGCGGATTGATGGCGGCAAGCGTCTCGTAATCGAGCCCGAAGCGCTTCATCACGCCGGGACGGAAATTCTCGACCACGACGTCGTGGCTTGCCGCCAGCCTCTGGATGAGGTCACGCATTTCAGGCGACTTGAGGTTGCAGGCAAGGCTTCGCTTGCCCGCATTGAGATGGCCGAAATAGGCCGAATGACCATCGCGAACCGGCGGACGCGCGCGGACCTGATCGCCTTCCAGCGACTCGATCTTCAGAACGTCCGCGCCAAGGTCCGCCAGCATTCGCGTGGCGAAGGGCCCGGCCATGACCGATGTGAAGTCCAGCACTCGCACGCCTGCCAGAGCGTCTCCGGGCCCGCGTTCCGCCTGTTCGTCCACCCTCACCGCTCCCATAGGTCTATATGTATAATGGTCCTACCTATTGCACCGTTGGGAGTTGCGGTCAATGACCGCCCTGGATCAGGCCTTGCGCGCGCCTCCCGATCCGGCCTGCGCCTTGATGTTCTTGCGGACGTGGCGATAGACACGCTCCAGATGCTTGCGCATTTCCTCCGCGGCGGCCTCGGCATCGCGGGCACGCAGGAAGCGGATCAGCTTGAAGCGGGAGTCGATCAGCGTTTCCTGCAAGGTCTCGTAACCCGGCCCCTGCACGAATTCGTGAAGGACGCCGGACAGGGAATCGACGAAGATCCCGAACATGCGGTTCCCGGTCGCGCGCGCAAGCACGTCGTAATAGGCCGCCGCGCATTCGTAGCGCGCTTCCACCGAGGTCTCCGCGCGCGTACGTTCGGCGATCTGTTCGAGTTCGGCGAAATGCGCCTCGGTCCCCCGCTCGCAGGCCAGGCGCACGACGATGTCCTGGATTGCGATGCGCGCTTCGGTGAGTTCGTCGAGAGTGACATCCCCGAGGTGGACGTAGTCCTGCATGGCCTGGACGATCCGGTCCGGCTCGGCCGACTGGATCACCGCCCCGCCCTTCACGCCCTTCAGGTTGCGGATGATTCCCGCCACTTCCAGACTGCGCAGCGCCTCGCGAAGGGCGCTTCGGCTGACCTGGAACTGCGCGGCAAGTTCTCGCTCGGCAGGCAGCTTGTCGCCTGCCTTCAGCGTACCGGCCGCAAGCTGGGCACGGATCTGCTCGCAGATGACTTCGAACGCGCGCTGCGTCTTGATCGGCGCGAACGCGGGTTTTTCGGTATTTGCTGTGGCCACGGCTGTTCTCTCTTAGACGATGCCCCAAGGTATCCCGATCCCACCCGCTTGAGCAATGCCCCGACCACTGAGTTGACAGACAGATACAAAACTATAATGGTCGGACCATTCAAGATGGAGTGGAGAGATGAAGATCCTCGTGCCCGTAAAGCGGGTGATCGACTATAACGTGAAGCCCCGCGTGAAGGCGGATGGCACGGGTGTTGACCTAGCCAACGTCAAGATGAGCATGAACCCGTTCGACGAGATCGCGGTGGAAGAAGCCATCCGCATCAAGGAAGCGGGCAAGGCGGAAGAGATCGTCGCCGTCTCGGTCGGCCCGGCCAAGGCGCAGGACACGCTGCGCACCGCGCTCGCGATGGGCGCCGACCGCGCGATCCTGATCGAAACCGATACGGAAGTGGAACCGCTCGCGGTCGCCAAGATCCTCAAGGCGATCGTCGCCGAAGAGAATCCGGGCCTCGTGATCCTGGGCAAGCAGGCGATCGACGACGATTCGAACCAGACCGGTCAGATGCTCGCCGCTTTGCTGGGCCGCCCGCAGGGCACTTTCGCCAGCAAGGTCGAGATCGACGGTGACCACGTTGCCGTGACCCGCGAAGTCGATGGCGGTCTGGAGACCGTCAAGCTCGCGCTTCCCGCGATCGTCACCACCGACTTGCGTCTCAACGAGCCGCGCTACGCTTCGCTGCCCAACATCATGAAGGCGAAGAAGAAGCAGCTCGATGTGAAGACCGCCGCCGACTACGGCGTCGACATCGCCCCGCGCCTCAAGACCCTGAAGGTCTCGGAGCCGCCGGTGCGTGTCGCCGGCGTCAAGGTCGCCGACGTCGACGCGCTGGTTACGAAGCTCAAGGAACTGGGAGTCGCCTGATGAAGACGCTCGTTTGGGTCGAACACGACAACGCATCGGTCAAGGACGCGACGCTCCACACCGTCACTGCTGCTGCCAAGCTGGGTGAAGTGCACCTGCTGGTCGCCGGCTCGGGCTGCCGCGCCGCTGCCGAAGCGGCCGCGAAGATCGCCGGCGTCGCCAAGGTGCATCTGGCCGACAACGCCGCTTACGAACACGCGCTGGCCGAGAACGTCGCGCCGCTGATCGTGGACCTCATGGGCCACCACGACGCGTTCCTGGCGCCCGCCACCACCACCGGCAAGAACGTCGCCCCGCGCGTGGCCGCGCTGCTCGACGTGATGCAGCTATCGGACATCCTCTCGGTCGAGGGCGAGAAGACCTTCACGCGCCCGATCTATGCCGGCAACGCCATCGCCACCGTCGAATCGAGCGATGCCAAGCTGGTCATCACCGTGCGCGGCACCGCTTTCGAGAAGGCCGCTGCCGAGGGTGGTTCGGCTGCGATCGAAGACGTCGCCGGTGCCGGTGACGCAGGGCTTTCGAGCTTCGTGGGTGCCGAACTCGCGAAGTCCGAGCGTCCGGAACTGACCAGCGCCAAGGTGATCGTCTCGGGCGGCCGCGCGCTGAAGGATTCGGAAACCTTCGAGCAGGTGATCATGCCGCTGGCCGACAAGCTCGGCGCCGCCGTTGGCGCCAGCCGCGCTGCGGTCGATGCGGGCTACGTGCCCAACGACTACCAGGTCGGCCAGACCGGCAAGATCGTGGCGCCCGAAGTCTACATCGCGGTCGGCATCTCGGGCGCGATCCAGCACCTTGCGGGCATGAAGGACTCCAAGACCATCATCGCCATCAACAAGGACGAAGACGCCCCGATCTTCCAGGTCGCCGACGTCGGCCTGGTGGCGGACCTGTTCACCGCCGTGCCGGAACTCACCGGCAAGCTCTGAGCCTTCTTTTCCGACCCTTCTTCGAGATGCAAAGACCATGATTGAACGCGAAGAGATGCCGTATGACGTCGTCATCGTCGGCGGTGGGCCTGCCGGCCTTGCCACGGCGATCCGGCTGAAGCAGGTCGATCCGGCGCTGTCGGTCTGCGTGCTGGAGAAGGGCTCGGAGATCGGCGCGCACATTCTGTCGGGCGCGACGATCGATCCCAAGGCGCTCGACGAACTGCTGCCCACCTGGCGCGAGGACGGCTGTCCGCTGGCGGAAACGCCGGTGACCGACAACTGGCACTGGCATCTCACGAAGAAGAAGAAGTTCGGTCTGCCGCACCTGGTCATGCCGCCGTTCATGTCGAACGAGGGCAATTACACCGGCTCGCTGGGCAATCTCTGCCGCTGGCTGGCCGAACAGGCCGAGGCGCTGGAGATCGAGATCTTCCCGGGCTTCCCGGCCGCCGAGATCCTCTATGACGAGAGCGGTGCCGTGATCGGCGTGCAGACCGGCGACATGGGCGTCGACCGCGAGGGCAATCCCAAGGCCGACTTCCAGCCGGGCATGAACCTGCTGGGCAAGTACACCGTGTTCTGCGAAGGCGCGCGCGGCCACCTGACCAAGCGGCTCAAGGCCAGGTACGACCTCGAAGCGGATTGCCAGCCGCAGATCTACGGCATCGGCATCAAGGAACTCTGGGACATTCCGGCCGACAAGCACGTCCCCGGCCGGGTCATCCACACCCAGGGCTGGCCGATGAGCGAGACTGACAGCTGGGGCGGCGGCTTCCTCTACCACCAGGCGAACAACCAGGTGGCGCTCGGCTTCGTGACCGCGCTCGATTACAAGAATCCCTACGTCTACCCGTTCGAGGAATTCCAGCGCTGGAAGCAGCACCCGGATATCCGCGCGATCCTGGAGGGCGGCAAGCGCGTGGCTTACGGTGCGCGCGCGATCAACGAGGGCGGCTGGCAGTCAGTGCCGATGCTGGTCTTCCCGGGCGGCGTGCTGGCGGGTTGCTCGGCCGGTTTCGTCAACGTGCCGCGCATCAAGGGCACGCATACCGCGATGAAGAGCGGCATGCTGGCGGCCGAGGCGATGGCCGCGGCGATCAACGCGGGCCGCGCGCAGGACACGCTGGGCGAGTACGATACCGCCGTGCGCGAAAGCTGGATCGCCAAGGAACTGAAGCTCGTCCAGAATGCCGAGCCGATGGTCGCCAAGTGGGGCGGGGAAATCGGCACGGTGCTGGCCGGCGCGGACATGTGGCTGCGCACGCTGTTCGGCTTCGGCCTTGCCAAGCCGATGAAGCATCACACCGACGCCTCGACGCTCCAGCGCGCCGATCTCTACCAGCCGATCGCCTATCCCAAGCCCGACGGCGTCATCAGCTTCGACCGCCTGACCAGCGTGTCCTACTCGTTCACCAATCACGAGGAAGACCAGCCGGTCCACCTGAAGCTCAAGGATGCCAGCGTCCCGACCGCGATCAACCTGCCGTTCTATGCCGGGCCGGAAGCGCGCTATTGCCCGGCCGGCGTCTACGAGTTCGTCGATCCGGACGGTGCGGGTGCAAAGCTCCAGATCAACGCGCAGAACTGCGTCCACTGCAAGACCTGCGACATCAAGGACCCCACCCAGAACATCGAGTGGGTGACGCCGGAAGGCGGCGGCGGTCCGAACTATCCGAATATGTGATCGAGAGGTCTCTCGCGGAAAGGACGAAGCGTCGGAGGTTCCTCCGAGGCACCCAAATCGGTGCTGGCAGTCGTGAAAGCAGCAGCTTGAGCGCGACGAAGCAAGCGACATCATTATCGCTACCTGTCTTGCCCCGCTCGGAACCAGTCGAAATCGGCGACACCGCCTTGCGCCAGGGTATTAAACGAGAAAAGTCCCGGGCGAGTGCCCTTCCACCAGCCATACCACGCGAGTTTAAGAGGTTCGCCAGCGACGGCAAAGTTTCGTCCATCGTCGAGACTGTAACGATAAGTGGCTATGCCGTCTTTGGTCACATTCGCCGCAAGCACCACGCTGCGAACCGAGCCAGGGACGTCGGCGATCGCCGTTTCCTCGCCTGCTCGGGAAAGCACGATCCGATTGGCACCTTCATCGCGCACCACGCCAAGCCAGGACGGCTGCGCATTGAACAGCGTCAGGCCAGCCCTTTGGCCATTGGCCATTCGCCCGATCTCCAGCCGGGTCACATAGCCTGGCGCCGGTCCTTGCATGACCTGCGTAAGGGTGTTTCGCGAGGTGACGATCTGGGACGCCGGAAGCGCCGTGAGGCGGAGGAAACCGGGCCGGCCACGCAGGCTCCATGCGCTATCGTCGGGGTTGTGATTCCACTGCCACTGGATGGAGAGCCGCCCGGTCCCGAATTGATCGGAACCTTGCAGGCGATCCGAACCTCCCGATTTCCGGGTATTCGGCATGGGCCAACGCGCGACGGGCAGACCGGCATCCTGTCCGGAAATCGACGCTCCCACGATCGGCCAATCCTGCTGCCAGGTGAGCGGCTGCAAATGCACAATGCGGCCGAAGGCTCCCGTAAGATTGAAGTGGAGGAACCAGCTCTTCCCGTCCGGTGTCTCCACCCAGCCACCCTGATGCGGTCCCTTGAGCTTCAGGTCGCCGCCGGGAAGCAGCACGTCGCGCCATTCATAAGGCCCCCCGAGGCGGCGCGATCGACCGACAGCCTGCGGCCCGGTCCCGACCCCGCCGATGGGGGCGAAGATATAATACCAGCCATCGCGCTTGTAGAGCTTGGGGCCTTCAAGGACCGGAAGCCTCTTCTTGTCCTCGGCAATGAGCTGGCCCTCATCGAGAACGCCGGTACCGTCGGCACGCATGCGGTGCAGAATGAGCGGCCCTGCACCGACTTTGCTGTGAACGAGCCAAGCGGTCCCGTCCTCATCCCAGAAAGGGCAGGGGTCCTCAAAGCCGGGGCCGGAAATTACCGTGGTCGGGGCGCTCCAGGGACCTTCGGGCCGGCGTGCGGTGGCCATGAAGATGCCTTCATCCGGGGTAGCCCAATAGACGAAGAAGCGGCCGCCGTGCTCCCGGATCGACGGCGCCCAGGGGCCGCTGCCGTACTTCGTGCCGGCCGTGTCCCGCGGATTAGCGTCCGTGATCTTGAACTCCCCCACCAGATTGTAGGCCGGCGTGTCAGGAAGCCGGGCAAGAACGTGCGAGACGAGGGTCCAGTGCACGAGATCGTGGGAGCGCAGCACCGGCAAACCTGGCGACATGTGGAAGCTGGACGCCACCAGATAATAGGCGTCCCCGCTGCGGATCACGTCGGGGTCGGAGTAGTCGGCGTAAAGGACCGGGTTCTGGTAAGTGACGGGTAAATTTTCGGCGCCAACCTTCGCTCCGGCCGTTCCGAAGCCCATCAGCAAGCCGGCAGCCACGGCCGGCAGGAAAGCACGGACCGAAACGCGGAGAAGTGAGCGCATAGTCACAAAGCTTCCACCGCGTTTCTGGTGTCTTCGAGGGCCTGCTCGATCAAACGGTTCATGCTTTCCGAGGCGCGCCTGGAGTCCCGGGCAGCGATGGCCTCGCACACTTCGACGTGCTCGGGGATGGCATTGCGCGGCAATGTTCGCGCCTGCTGCTTGAACTGGGTCGTCCACCTGACGGCTGCTCCAACGCTGGCGGTCAGGACCATCAGCGCCCCGTTACCGGTGGCCTTCAGGATCGTCTGGTGAAAATCGCGGTCCGCGTGGCGACCTGGTTCGCTCGCCAGAGTATGGCCGCGCATCGCGTCGATCGATCGACGCAGAGCCTGTACATCTTCGCGCGAACGCCGCTGGGCGGCAAGACCGGCGGCCGCGGGTTCGATCAGCCCGCGGAGTTCGAAGATGTCGCGGATGAACCCGAAATCGGGCTTGCCGGTAAAGGCCCATTCCAGAACATCGGGATCGAGAACATTCCAGCATTCTCGCGGAAGAACGCGCGTACCCGCCTTGGGCCTGCTTTCGATGAGACCCTTGGCCGACAATACCCGCAAGGACTCGCGATAGGCGCTGCGCGACACGTCGAGTTCCTGCGCGAAAACGACCTCCCCGTAGAGTATGGAGCCGGGCGGATAGTAGCCGGACACGATGTCCCGGCCGATCTTCTGTACGACCGATCCATTGAGCCGGCGCCCGGAACTTCTGATATTCGCGCCGCCGGATATTTCCGCGTCAGCACTTCGTGCGATGGCATTCATGGCGTGGTTCCCTCTCCCTCACGGCGTTCCGACGTGTCCGGCGTTTGCCGGGCCTATTCGAAGGCGACCCTTGCATTGGCCGCGCGAAGCCCCGGCGAATGGGCTGTGATCCGGAGCGCTCCCTTGCCTCGGCCTCGCAGGATCGCGAGCGCCTTCCCCCTGAAGGTCGTGGTGTGGCTGGCTTTCAGCGAGCCCACGGCCTGCGGATTGGCGCTGCCAAAGGCGGCGAGTTCGCCGGAGCCTTCCAGCGCGAGGGTCACCGGCCGCATGTCGTCAGGCAGAACCCGTCCCTTGGCATCCACCACCTCGATCTTGAGATAGGCGAGCGCATCGCGGCCACGGCGCTGGGACGGCGGCTCGGCCGACACCCGCAAGGATACTGCCTCGCCTACGGTTTCCAGGTGCGTTCGGCCAATGACCTTGCCGTTTTTCCAGGCGACGGCTTCGAGTGTGCCGGCCGCGTAGGGCACGGGCAGTTCCGCCGTCATCTTGTCGCCGGCTGCCAGCGCTTTCTCACCGACCACCTGACCGTTGAGGATCACCTGGACTTTGTCGCCGGCCGTATAGACGCGCACCTTGAGGGGTTTGTCTTTGTGGTCGTCCCAGTTCCAGCTCGCCAGCTCGTCCGGCCAGCCCCAGTTGGCGGTCCAGGGGAAGGTTCCATCAGGTGCGGGCCGCTGCACCGTCATGGTGACAGGAGCCAGGCCCCATGCAACGTCGCGCGCCAGCGAAGAGGCTTTCTGGCATCCGATCAGGTCGAGATCGCCGCACCAGGCGTTCACCCAGGGCCACGCCGCGAAGTAATAAGGCAGGCTGCCATTCTTCAGGAATGCCGTCGCGCCGATCCCCGCCTCGCCGATGTAGTCCATCGCTGTCCACAGGAACTCGCCGAGGAAATAGGGCGCGCGGTCCATCAGCGCAGCGTAGTCGAAGACCTCGCGCGCGAAAGTCTCGGAGCCATAGACGACCCGCTCGGGGTGGCTGGAATGCTCGCGTTCGATGTCATCGAGCCGGTAGTTGTACCCCGGCACGTCGAGGAACATCGTGGAGGCGTTATCGACCTTTCCGGCAAATCCCGGACGCGCTGTATCGGCTCCGGCGATCATCTCCTGCCCCAGGACGCCATTGAGCCCGGCGGTCACCGGCCGGGTCGGATCCAGCGTTTTCACCGCATTGGCAAGTTTCCATTCCCATTCGACGCCTTCGTCGCTGGCACGGAAAGGGATTTCGTTACCGATGCTCCACATGATGACCGAGGCGCTGTTCCGGGCGGGCAGAACCATGCCCCGGATCACCTCTTCCCAGTGCTCCCGGAAATGAACCGAGAAGTCCTGGGGCTCCTTGTGCTCGTGCCAGGCGTCGAAGGCCTCCTCGATCATCAGCATGCCCAGACGATCGCAAGTTTCCCTGAGGCTGCGCGAGGCAGGATTGTGCGAACTGCGGATGGCGTTGAAACCGCGCTGCTTCAGCAGGCGGATCCGCCGCTCGTCGGCATCGCGAAACGCGCAGGCGCCCAGCAGTCCGTTGTCATGATGGACACAGCCGCCCCGCAGCTTGATGACCTCGCCGTTGATCGCCATCCCGCGTGCGGGATCGAAAGTCACGATACGGACACCGAAGGGCTGCTCCAACCTGTCGACGACCTTGTCACCGCGGCGCAGCTCGGTTTCGAGCCGATAGAGGTTCGGATGATCGGGCGACCAAAGCCGGGGGCCCTGAAGCGTGAGCGTCTGGCGTACTTCGCTTCCCGCAGCCACACGACCTTGCGCGGCAGTACGACCTTCGGCATCGATGAGGCGGGTGATGATTTCGTAGCCCGCCGCCTCGCCTTCGAGCGATGTCGTCAGATCGACCTCGGCCCGTCCGTCTGCGAACCGGCGAGTCCAGGCCGCAACGCCCCATCGCGCGATCCGGCACAGGCTTGGCAGCACATCGAGCGTCACCTGCCGATAGATGCCCGACCCGGCGTACCAGCGGGTGTTGCGCCCTTCGTTGCGAACCCGAACCGCCACGACATTGTCGCCCTTGCGGTCGAGATAGGGCGTGAGATCGATGGCGAACGGGATATAGCCATTCACGTTGCTGGAGACCGGATGGCCGTTCAGGAACACGTCGCTTTCGAGATAGATCCCATCGAACGTCAGTTCGATGCGCGCATCGGGAGCATAGCCGGCAACGCTGAAACGCTTGCGATACCAACCCTCACCGCCAACGGTGAAGCCGGTCGCGCCTTTGCCAACGGCTGTCTTGTCGAACGGGCCGATCTGGGCCGGCTCGGCGCCGCCAAGCACATCCTCGACACCCCAGTCATGCGGCAGGTCAACGACGCGCCATGTACTGTCATCGAGGCCGGCCTGTTCGAAACCATCCCCGCCACCGCGATGGAATTTCCAGCCATCGTCGAACGGAATATCCCGCAGCGGCCAGCTTGCTCGCTGTGATAAAACAGGTGGTTTTGCCGCAGCCGCGCCGACCATGGGAAAGACGGCACCGGCTCCTGCGACCATGAGCGCCTGGCGCCGATTGGTGTCGAATTCGAAGCTCACATGACCTCTCCCAGCCTGGCCAGTTCGGCATCGATCCGTGCCAGAGGCTCCCGCTGCACAACCCCGAAGACGAGCAGCGATTCGAGCGAGAAGTTGCCAAGGTGCGGCTTGATCATCTCATTGCCGATGCGCCGATCCATTCCCGGAATCTGCTTGTTGACGATCGCCCAGGCGGCCGGGTTCGACTGCAGGATAGCGATCGGCGTCTCTCGCGAACTGAGTATCCGGGGAAGCCTGCGCGGCGGATCGTAGGCCTTCGCAGGCGGATAAAGTGGCGCGTCCAAATTGGTCATCCTCTCATGGAATTGGCTTGAAACGGCAGTGCGAGCGTCGCTTCAACGAGCGGTGGCCGCAGCGCATGGCGCTGCGCAACCAGGCCTGCGCGCCATGTGCGCTGATCCATCGGTGCTCTCCTGCTTTCTCGGTCGCCGCGATCATCGCCCCCCCGATGGGCTCGGGCTTATTTTGTGCCTTGTCTAAATAGCAACGGTGTGTTGTTTTAAGTGGCAAGGACGGCATGTCAAGCCAGCTCCGGGACGGGAAGAGGACGATGGAACCATCGGATTTGCCGCAGCCATTGCGAAGATCGATCGCGCCCGGTCCCAAGCTGAGGCGGGCATCCGGAGCGAGGACCTTCGCCTTTGACCGCGGTCCTGCGTGAGCGCTTGCTGCGAGCAAGAAAACAAAAAACGGGAGGGAATATGATCAAGACAGGATGCAACCTGCTGCTGGCGTCCACCAGCTTGTTCGCCGTGGCGACGCCTGCATGGGCGCAATCGGCGCCGGCCGCCGAAAACGCCGCGGACGTCATCATCGTCCAGGCGCGCCGCCGCGACGAGGACGTTCAGGATGTCCCCGCAGTCATCGATACCGTGACGTCCGAAGAGATCGCGAAGCTCAATATCCGCGACTTCAAGGAAGTTCAGACACTCGTTCCCGGCCTGGAACTGACAACGGAATCCAACGGCGTCGGCGGCAGCGCCAAGATGCGCGGCGTCAATTTCGACGTGAATGCCAGCGGCTTCAACTCCACTGTCGAATTCTACATGAACGACGCGCCGATCGTGGCGGGCATCGTTCTCCAGCAGATGTTCGATATCGGCCAGATCGAAGTCCAGCGCGGTCCCCAGGGCACGCTGCGCGGACGCGCCTCGCCCTCGGGATCGATCACGGTCGCCAGTCGCAAGCCCGATCTCTATACCGTTGGCGGCACGGTCGACATGACGGCCAACGACATCGGCACGCAGAATATCAAGGCCGCGCTCAACCTGCCCGTCATCGAGGGCATCGCCGCCATTCGTGTCGCCGGCGTCTGGGACGAGAACGAGGACAACCGCGTCAAGCCGCTCGACACCAGCTATGGCGGCCGCGATCCCTTCGCCCGTACCCGCGCCGGACGCGTCAGCGGCCTGATCCAGCCCACCGACTGGCTGAGGTTCGAAGGCGTCTATCAGCATATGCAGCGCAATGCGGTGGGATACGATCAGGTCGCCTCCTTCAGCGAGGTCAATCCCGATGCCGCACCAAGCCCGGTCTACATCGATACGAGCGACCGGCGCACCGATCAGGTCGAGCCGCGCCGGATCAAGCAGGTCTACAACATCTACAACTGGCGTGCCGAAGCGAACCTGGCCGGCCAGACCCTGATCTATCAGGGCCAGCACTATACCCAGAACGTCCACGCCAGCACTTCCCTCGATTCCGCAGTGGTGTTCCCCGGCGATACGATCTTCCAGGCGACCCACACCCGCACCAAGTCGACGTCCCATGAAGTCCGCCTGCAGAACCAGGAACGCCTGTTCGGCATGGTCGACTACGTTGTCGGCTTCTTCGACCAGAAAAACGACGCGCCGACGGATCTCCTGCGCAGCACGGCGGTTCGCCTGCCGCTCCTGTTCGGCGGCGGCCTTGCGACTGCTGTCACGACACCGATCGGCCGCTTCGGCGGCAATCACGAGCAATCGATTTTCGGTAATCTGACGCTTCACGTAACCGATTCCACCGAAGTATCCGGCGGCCTCAGGCATATCGACTACAATTCGGAAAATACGCTGGTTGTGGGCGGCAATACCGTCTCCACCGATGGGCAGGATGCCAAGAAGTGGATCTATACCGGTTCCATCAAGCAAAACATCACGCCCAATCTCATGGTCTACGCCAGCACCGGCAGTTCCTGGCGGCCGGGCATCAACGTGGTCGGCGATTTCAACATCCTGCCCTCGGCTACCGAAAAGAGCTTCACCAACCTTCCTGCCGAAACCTCGAAGTCTTATGAAGTCGGTTTCAAGAGCACGCTCATGGGCGGTCGGATGCGTTTCAACGTCACCGGTTACCATCAGAAGTTCAAGAACTACCCCTACCGCGTGTCCAACGGCGTCTACTACGTCAATACCGTGGCGGACAGGAACAGCGCCGGACAGGTTACCGGCATCCATCAGGAAGTCGGCCAGTTCAACTTCGTGGGCGCTGTCCCTGTCGAAGTGAACGGCGTGGAAGGCGATCTCTCCTTCGATATCTCCGATCGCTGGACGATGGGCCTGCTCGCCAGCTATTCGCTCGGCAAGATCAAGAACGGCACGGTTCCCTGCAACGACCTCAATGGCGACGGTGTGCCCGACAACGTCCTGTCGGCACCATCACTTGCGCAGCTTCAGGCCGCAGTCGGCTCCGAGAACCTGGCCACCTGCCAGGTGACGCAGCGTTCCGCTTTCCAGCCCCCCTTCTCGGCCACGCTCCAGAGCGAATACAGCCTTCCGATTTCCAATAGGTTTGATGGCTACCTTCGCGGTTTGGTGACCTACAACGGCAAATCCCAGAGCGATCCCACCAACATCTACGACAACGTCGGCGACTATGCCCTGGTCAATCTCTACGCGGGAATTCGCGATCCCAAGGGAATGTGGGAGGTTTCGCTCTACGCCAAGAACCTGTTCGAAGTGGAAAAGGCGCTTTCCCGCACCAGCCCGCTTTCGACCAGCTACCAGCAACTCGGCTTCGGCGGGTTCGGACCGAACGGCCCGATCCTCACCGGGCCAACCGCCGCGACGACGACCAGCACTTACACCGGCATCACCATGACGCCGCCGCGCGAGTTCGGCCTCAATGTAAGGTTCTCGTTCGGTTCGCGCTGATTGGCGCGAACCGAACCTCCGACCTGGGCGGGTGATCCAAGATCACCCGCCCTCTTGTCGTTCACAGCCAGACGCAAAAATCACGGGCGCGCTTCGACGCCCTATCAGGAGGATCTCGAAATGCGCCGTATTGCAGCAAAGTTCGCGGCCAGCCTGCTGCTGGGCAGCGCGCTTATTCACCCGGCTGACGCGCAAGCGGCGCCCAAGCCCTCATCCTCCCAGCTTCCGGCAAACGACGCCGCCATCGACGCCCGCGTCGAGGCGCTCCTGGCAAAGATGACCGCCGAGGAGAAGGCCGGCCAGCTCAGTCAGTTCTTCTATTTTGCCCAGATTCCGGCAATGGCCAAAGGCGTGGACGATCAGATTGCCGCCGGCAAGGCTGGCTCGATCCTTTTCACGACCGATCCCAAACTGCTCAATCGCGCGCAGAAGATGGCCGTCGAGCAGACCCGCCTGAAGATCCCTCTGCTGGTGGGCTTCGATGTCATTCATGGCCTTCACACGATCTTTCCCGTGCCCCTCGCAATGGCGGCATCGTGGGATCCGAAGCTGGTCGAACGATCGCAGGCAGTAGCGGCGCAGGAGGCGCGGGCGGTAGGCATTCATTGGACTTTCGCGCCCAATGTCGACGTGGCCCTCGATGCCCGCTGGGGCCGCATCGTCGAGGGCGCGGGCGAGGATCCGTACCTGGGATCGGCCATGGCCGCCGCGCAAGTCCGGGGATTCCAGGGGTCGTACATCGGCGCGCCCAGTCACATCATTGCCGGACCAAAGCATTTCGCAGGCTATGGCGCTGCCATGGGCGGGCGTGACTACGACCAGTCGGAAATCTCGGAAAACCAGCTTCACAACTTCTACCTGCCACCATTCAAGGCCGCGATAGACGCGGGCGCGGGCAACATCATGGCCGCCTACATGGCGCTCAACGGCGTGCCCGCAGCCGGGAACCACCGGCTGCTGACCGACACACTGCGCACCGAGTGGGGCTTCAGGGGCTGGGTGGTCAGCGATGCCGGCGGCGTCGATGCCCTCAGGACACATGGCATTGCAAAGGATGGAACCGAGGCTGCCGTCAAGGCGATCTCGGCCGGCACGAACATGGAAATGGTGCCGCCGGGGCAGAAGGCGCACATGCCTTCGCTCGCGGCCGCCATCACCGAGGGCAAGCTGACCACCGCTGAACTCGATGCCATGGTACGACCGGTCCTCGCCGCGAAGTTCCGCATGGGCTTGTTCGAAAACCCCTATGTCGATGAAGCACGCGCTGCCAAAGTCCTCGCCGATCCGGCCCACGCCGACGCCGCCCGCGCGGCTGCCGAGCGGTCGGCCGTACTGCTGCGCAACGAAGGCGGTCTGTTGCCGCTCGACCGCAAGAAAGTCCGGTCGCTCGCCGTGATCGGGCCGCTTGCGGATTCCCAGCGTGACATGCTCGGCCCGTGGATTTTCTCGATGAACAACCCCAGCGCCGAAAGCCTGCTGGCCGGTATCCGCGCGAAAGTCGGGCAAGGCGTCACCGTGTCTTATTCCGAAGGTGTCCGCATTCCCGCACGCGTGAACCCCTCGCCTTTCGACATGATGGACGGCAAGCGGACCAAGCCCGAACCCATCGACGAAGACGCGGAGATTGCAAAGTCGGTCGCCTTGGCTCGCCAGTCGGACGCCGCCATTCTGGTGCTCGGCGAGGCGCAGAACATGAGCGGCGAGAAGGCCTCGCGGGCGAGTTTCGACTTGCCCGGACGCCAGAAGGAGTTGCTGGACGCGGTGGTGGCCACCGGCAAGCCGGTGATCGTCGTCCTGATGAGCGCCCGTCCGCTCGCAGTGCAGGACAGCAAGGCCGCGGCGATCCTCGACATCTGGTATCCCGGCAGCCAGGGAGCAGCTGCCGCCGCAAACCTGCTGTTCGGCGATGCCGTGCCCGGCGGCAAATTGCCGATCAGCTGGGTCCGCAGCGCCGCCCAGGCCCCTATGACTTACGCGCGCCTGCCCTCCCACGATCCGACCGATGCCGCCAAGCGCTATCAGGAAGGGAGCAACGAACCTGCCTGGCCCTTCGGCTTCGGGCTCAGCTACACGAGCTTCGCCTACTCCAACCTGAAGGTGCTTACGCCCAAGGTAGCGCCCGGCAGTCCGGTGAACATCACTGTCGATGTCGCCAATAGCGGTCCGCGAAGCGGCGATGAAGTGGCGCAGCTCTACATTCATCAAAAGCACGGCACCTCCTCCCGGCCGGTCCGCCAACTCAAGGGCTTCGAGCGCGTGACCCTGAAGCCGGGCGAGAAGCGGACGCTCACCTTCACGCTCAGTCCGGAAGACCTGCGCTACTGGAGCGACGCCACGCGGAGCTGGATCGAGGACAGCTCGGACTTCGAGGTCTGGGTTGGCGGCGATTCCACGGCATCGCTCGGTGGATCGTTCGAGGTAGGTGGAAGATAAGGGACTTTTGACATGAACCGCAGCGTCCCACGAAGCTCGCTACTCGCCGCCAGCGCGCTTGGAGCGATCTGGTTTGCCTCGGTAGCCCATGCCGAGGCGCCGGTCACCGCAGCGGCCTCGGCATCTGCTGACACCATGGAAACGGAGTTCCGCGCGCCACCCGTTTCTGCGCGCCCCCGCGTATGGTGGCACTGGATGAACGGCAACATCACCGAGGAGGGGATTCGCAAGGAGCTCGAGTGGATGAGCCGGATCGGCCTTGGCGGCGTCCAGAATTTCGATGCAAACCAGGATACGCCGCAAGTCGTCGCCAAACGTCTCCCTTACATGAGCCCGGATTGGCAACGCGCTTTCAGGGTGGCCGCTTCAACGGCCGACAAGCTCGGCCTTGAACTCGGCATCGCCTCGTCGCCGGGCTGGTCGGAAACTGGCGGGCCATGGGTTCGCCCGGAAGACGGCATGAAAAAGCTCTCCTGGAGCGAAACAGTGGTCACAGGACGTCCGCGCGGCCCGCTTATGGCTCCCGCTCCACGCAACACGACCGGACCCTACCGTGATCTTCCTGGTGAGCTTGCCAATGCGCCGGCGCACTACGAGGACATCGCGACCTTTGCCTATCGCCTTGGCAACACGCGGGGTCTTTCTCCCGCGCATTATCGAGGGTCCGACGGATCGGATATCGACGCCGCGGCCTTGTCCGATGACCGGCTCACCACATCTGCGACGATAAAGACCGGCAGCCGGGACAATCCAGCGATCGTCTCGCTCGCTTTCGACAAACCGCAGACCGTTCGCTCGCTGACGTTGTTTGTGCCCGGTATCGCACCCAATCCCCGCGGGCCAGGCCTTCTTCCTCGCCTTGAATCTAGCACCGATGGGCAGTCCTGGACCAAGGTTATCGATATCCCGGTCAGTGACGCCCCCAGCACGGTCGGCTTCGCTGCCACGACTGCGACCCATTTCCGCGTGGTGTTTGCCCAGCGCGAAGGCGCGCGCGCGGCTTTCGGTAGCGGCGTTCCGCCTAAACTTGAGATCCGCGAACTGAGCCTCTCGTCCGAGGACCGGGTCAATATGTTCGAGGCGAAAGCGGGCTTCTCGACAGTATCCGACTTCTATGCCCTCGATACGGGCGTAAACGCGGATGCTTCGGCGTTGAAATCGCGCGACGTGATCGATCTGACGGACAACATCCGTCCCGATGGTACGATTGACTGGAAGCCGCCTGCCGGGACATGGCGAATCGTTCGGCTTGGTTGGTCCCTGATCGGCAAGGCCAACCATCCCGCGAGCGCGGAAGCCACCGGACTTGAGGTGGACAAGATGGATGCCGGCGCGGTGCGCCGCTATCTTGAGCACTATTTTGAAACCTATCGCACCGCTGCCGGTGCTTCGCTGTTTGGCGAGGCCGGTGTGCGGGCGCTGGTCAACGACTCCACCGAGGTCGGTCCATTCAATTGGACCGGCGACATGGCCGCCCAATTTCGCCGCCTGCGCGGCTATGAACTGACGCCGTGGCTTCCGGTACTCACCGGCGCCATCGTCGGCTCACGCCAGCAAAGCGATGCTTTCCTTTACGACTTTCGCCGGACGATCGGCGAGCTTCATGCAACCGAGCACTATGGAACGATTGCCAAGGTCGCCCGGGAAAACGGCCTGACGACATATGGCGAAGCCGTGGAGAATGCCCGCAGCACGCTCGGCGACGATATGCAGATGCGTAGCTTCGCAAGTTATCCCATGGCGGCAATGTGGTATGTCCCGCGTAATGCAACAATGCCCGGCGCCTTCGTCGCCGATGTCAAAGGCGCCGCTTCGGTTGCGCATGTCTACGGGCAGAACATCGCCGCAGCTGAATCGCTGACCTCGATCATGATGCCCTGGGCCACCGGCCCCAACGAGCTGAAGTCGATCATCGACTATGAATTCGCGCTCGGGATCAACCGCCCCGTCATCCACACGTCAGTGCACCAACCCGTCGACGATAAAGTCCCAGGCCTTTCGCTCGGCATGTTCGGGCAATACTTCACGCGCCATGAAACCTGGGCCGAACTGGCAAAGCCATGGATCGATTACATCGCCCGCAGTGCCTACATGCTACAGCAGGGGCATGGCGTTGCCGATGTCGCCTACTTCTATGGTGAGGAAGCCCCTCTGACGAGCCTCTTTGCCGGCGGGCTGCCCAGCGAAGTGCCGCGGCAATACGGCTACGATTTCCTCAACACCGACGCTCTCCTCCGCCTCGCCTCGGTCGACGGATCCGATCTCGTGATGCCCAGCGGAGCGCGCTATCGAGTGCTCTTCCTCGGCGGATCGAGCCGGTTCATGACGCTGCCCGTGCTTCAGCGCCTTGCCGATCTGGCGGAACAGGGCGCGACGATCGTCGGTGAAGCACCGGTCGCTTCACCCAGCCTCGCCGACGATCCCGCAGCCTTCGATGCCCTCGTGAAGAAGTTGTGGCTCGGCAGCGCTGTCACCCGGATCGGTCGCGGCAAGGTTGTTGCAGGTCAAGACTTGGCCTCGGCTCTGGGCTCGATCGGCGCTGTTCCTGATTTCGATTACCCAGGCGAGGAAGGCCGTTCGCTCCTCTTCCAGCATCGTCGGCTTGCCGATGGGGATGTTTACTTCGTCAGCAACCGCAAGGACCGCGCTGAGAATGTGGAAGCACGCTTTCGGATCACCGGGAAGCTGCCCGAGCTCTGGCGCGCAACCACCGGAAAAAGCGAACCGGTTTCCTACCGGATCGAAGGCGATCATACGATTGTTCCGCTCCAGCTCGCAAGCGAGGATGCGGTGTTCGTCGTCTTCCGCAAACCCGCCCAGGCAAACGCCGCAACGGTGTCATCTCCAACGCTACATACGGCCGAACAGCTCGACAAGGGATGGCGTATCCACTTCGAGCCTGATCGCGGGGCACCGGCAGGCCTGGCGATAGACACCCTTTCATCGCTGAGCGAAGACGCGGATCCCGGAGTACGCTATTTTTCCGGGGTGGCCACTTACTCGGTAGCGATGCCCGCGCCAAAAGGATGGCGCCCTGGTCAGAAGGTATGGATCGATCTCGGTGATGCACGCGACGTGGCGGAAATCTCGATCAATGGGAAACGCGTGGGCTGCGTCTGGCATGCGCCTTTCAGGATCGAGGCCACGCCGTTCCTGCAGTCAGGGACCAACCGGCTTGAGGTCAAGGTCGCCAATCTATGGGTGAACCGCCTGATCGGTGACCAGCAGCCGGGTGCCACAAAAGTCGCCTGGACCGCGTTTCCGGCCTACAGCAAGACGTCGAAGCTTCGGCCTTCCGGGCTCTTGGGACCCGTGCGTATTCTGACCGAGAGCGCTGGGGAACCGGGCAAGTAGCACAAAAAACAAGGTCCTCTATCTGCTGACGGGCGAGAAAGAGGTCCCCTACCCCCTCGATCGGGCACGAATTGTGCGGGCGGCCACCGAATTGCACGAGGACCGCCCTTGTTGCGGGGCCAGCTTGCTGGCTCCTACCGATCTGAAACCGGCAGCTTCAGTTGGGCTTTACCGCGTCGAGTTCGGTCTGGATGGTCGCCAGCTTCTCATCGGTGAGCTGATCGCCGGCAAACTGCTGGAGCTGGGCAAGCGTCATTCCGCGGCCCATCTCGATCTGCGGGCTATTGACGATCTCGGGAATATGCTTGAGCAGAATGGCCTTCGATGCCGGATCATCCAGCATCGTGCCGAGGTCGGTTTCCTGGACCTTGTAGGCAGCTTTGGTTTTGGCAGCTGCAGGCGGGGTTTCGGCATAGGCCGTCACGGATCCCGTCATGGCCAGAGCCAAAAATACCGCCGAGAGAAGTGCGCGCATTGATAATCCTTTCCCGAACAGGAGCTGGGATCGATGCGCGTGGCGGCTCCAGCGCCGTCATCTCGATGCATCTATCCGCTGTTCAGACAGACTATCGGATCGAGCCACGATCAAGTCAATATAGCTACACATTGTATTATTTCGTCACGGCGATCATGAATTCGATCTCAGATCACCAGGACCCCGCCCCGCCGACAATGCGCTCGACGAGGGATCTCGCGACAACTTTCGCCTCATCGTCTTTGAAAGGTTCCGCTTCGGGACGTACGGCGATCGTTCCCCCCGTCACGGCCATCACCAGGTCTGCCGCGCCCTCCGGATCGCGCATTTCGAACCCTCTGGCAGGGCCATACTCGCGAATTGAAGTCGCTATGAGCGCATGGAGGCTGCGGTAGCCCTTCTGGTTGTGGCCGCTGAACCCCGATCCGGCCGTTCCTGTCAGATTGCCTGCAAGCCTGGTAATGGCGCGAACTTCGGGCTTTGTCCCCCAAAGCAGCATCGCTTCGACATAGCTGATCAGCTGCTCGACAAGATCGTGCGACAGCGCCGGATCGCGTTTGGTGTTGAGTTCGGACCACGATGCAATCTTTGCATCGATCACGGATTGGAGAAGGTCCGCCTTGTCTGAAAAGCGCTTGTAGAGGGTAGTGCGCGGAATGCGCAGGTTGGTGGCAACGGCATCCATTGAGGTGCCTTCATACCCCAACTCCAGGAACATTCGCGTGGCTTCGGTCAGGATGTCCTGTGTGATCTTGGCGGAATCGGCGGCTACCGGACGCCCTCTTCTTCTCACCGGCTTCTGATCTGCCTTCGCCGCCACTGATTGCCGCACCTTGTCCTGCACTTTTGCCGTGATCCGCGCTTTGGAATATCGATTGCCCATGTGGTAACCGATTTGGGACGACGCACAACCGGCACGTCAATGCTTCGCCGCTCCCGTGGAAGCCCCCCTTTCCGATAAATGACGCTCGGGTGCCGACTATCGTTCGTGCCGGCGAGGCTATCGCCCGTACCTTAGTTGCCATAGTCTGGTTCGTCATGCCGTTCGATACTTCCCCTCTCGCGCGCTTCGCCTTCGTGGGCGAAGTCTTCGAATGGCGCGGGCCCGCGCCCTTCTTCTTCGTTGCCGTGCCCACCGATTGCGTGGATGAGGTGCGCTATGCCGCCCGGATAGCCAGCTATGGCTGGGGCGTGGTGCCCGTGCATGCAGTCGTAAATGAAATCCCGTTCACGACCTCTCTTTTTCCGAAGGGAGACAGCTATCTTTTGCCAGTCAAGGCAGCGGTCAGGAAGACCGGCTCGATCAATCTCGCCGACAGAGTGACGGTTGAAATCCAAATCACTGCAAAACGCGATTTCGATGAGCAGCGTCCAACGATCTAAGGCGAGGGGTGGCTCGCTGCGGCCCCGGCGGATTCCGCAAGCTGCCGCACTGGCCGCCTGGGCAGGACTTTGGCTGCAGCGAGTTACGGGGGGCAATATGCAGATGCCCCCCATCCCGGTCAGATCGTTGAGCGAACCGGCCGCACGATCAAGGTATTGACGTCCACATCCGCAGGCTGCTCCACCGCATAGGCGATGGCGCGCGCGATCGCGTCCGGGGTGAGCGCGATGGAGCGGAAATCGACCATCGCCTGCGCCGCGACCGGATCGGTGATCGTGTGGGCAAGTTCCGACTCCACCACGCCCGGCGCGATGGTGGTGACGCGAATGTCGTCATGCTCCATGCGCAGCGCTTCGGAGATCGCGCGCACGGCATATTTGGTTGCGCTGTAGACACCGCAGGTCGGCCACACGGCATAGCCGCCGATCGAGGAAATGTTGACGAACTGGCCGCTGCCCTGGCCTTTGAAGCGAGGGAGGGCGGCGGCTATGCCGTGCAGGACGCCGCGGATGTTGACGTCGATCATCCGGTCCCATTCATCGACCTTCAGGCTGTCGAAGCGCGACAGCGGCATCAGGCCCGCATTGTTGACCAGCACATCGACGCGGCCATATTCGGCCTCCGTCGCGGCGATGAACGCCTCGAAATCGGCGCGGTCGGTGACGTCGAGCGACCGGAAGGCTACCGCGCCTCCCGCTGCGTTCAATTCCTCCGCCAGCGCGGCGAGCCGGTCGGTGCGGCGCGCTCCCAGCATCAGCTTCGCGCCGCGCGCCGCCAGCAGCCGCGCCGTGCCTTCGCCGATGCCGCTGCTGGCGCCGGTAATCGCGATGACCTTGTCCTCGATAGCCATGATAGTCACTCCTGTTCGGGCGGACCGAACCATCGATCCGATGCCCTCTACATGGCGCTATCTGGTCGGGAGGCGGTAGAACGGTCATCCGGGATGATTGCACGATATTCCAGATTGCCCGCATCGGGGTGGATCGGCCGTGGCCAGCCGTGTAGGCTGATCTTACCGACCTCTGAGGAAGTAGCGTTGATGGCGCATCAGGAACTGGCTGAGCAGATTGCCCGATACGCCGAGCGCGACGGCATCATGGATACGCCCATCGCTCGACTGGCGCTGGTCCGCTCGGCCCAGCGCGGCGAGCCGGTGCATATGGTGCAGCGCCCGGCGCTGTGCATCATCGCGCAGGGGGGCAAGCGCGTGCTGCTGGGCGATGCGGTGATAGACTATGGCCCCGCCAGCTATCTCGTCGCCTCGCTCGACTTGCCCATCACGGGCGCGGTGACGCAGGCGAGCGCGGACGCGCCTTATCTCTGTTTTTGCCTCTATCTCGACCCCGCCCTGCTGTCGGAGATCGCGCTGACCCTGCCGCCCCTGCCGGCGGGCGCGGATGAGAGCAGCGGGATGACGTTACACCCGATGACGCCTGAACTGATCGACGCGGCGACGCGGCTGACGGCATTGCTCAGCGATCCAGTGAATGCGCCGCTGCTCGCACCGCTGATCGAGCGGGAATTGCTGGTGCGGCTGATGACCGGGCCGGGCGGAAGCGTGCTGCGAGCCATCGCCAGCGGCGAAAGCCGCACCGGCCAGATCGCGCAGGCGATCGCCTGGCTCAAGACCCATTTCCGCGAGCCGTTCAGCGGTGCGCACCTTGCCGCTTTGGCCGGCATGAGCCTGTCGAGCTTCCATGACCACTTCCGCCGCGCCACCGCCATGACCCCGCTGCAATATCAAAAGCAGCTGCGGTTGCAGGAAGCGCGGGCGCTGATGCTGGCCGACCGGCTCGACGCGGCAGAGGCGGGCTTCCGCGTCGGCTATGACAGTCCTTCTCAGTTCAGCCGCGAATATCGTCGACTCTTCGGCGCCCCGCCCGTCCGCGACATGGGACGGCTAAGGGCGAAGCCGCAGATGGCGATGGTGATCTGAAAGGGCCGGGGCGGAATTGCTCAGTTTCAAGTTCGGTTCTGACGTCGGAACGACCAGGGAACCGGCGAGCTGTTCGAAAAGCCGGCGCTCAGCCTGGATACGATGCGCGGCAAGAACCTGGCAGAGTATTCCCTCGTCACCAGGGCAGTGCCAGAAGTCGGATACTTCGGCCAGCGCCTCACGCAGCGTTTTCGCCGCTTCCCGGTCTGCAGCCGTGATTGCAAGCATAGTCAACTCATGTTCCTCTGAATGCTGGATTCCAGCAAAACAGCTGGCCTAGAAGTGATACCGGACAGCCGTGCGGCAGAAGCGCTGCTATGAGCGCTTCTGCCGCACGGCCTTTACCAGGACCCAAACAAACGTCTCTACACAGAGCGTTTCATCGAGCCGAAAAGCTTCAGGGTACCCTTGTGCCGCGACCAAAGAAGAAGCCGAGAACCAGGATTACGGCCGCCACCAGCAGGAAGACCTTTGCGAGACTGGCCGAGAGGCCTGCAACGCCGCCAAAACCCAGAAGCGCAGCGATCAATGCGACGACAGCAAAAATTATTGCCCAGCGAAACATGAGTGCTCTCCCTTAGACTAACTACACCAACGCTGCGCCGACATGTTCGGAGCAGCTCGTTCTTTAGAACTTTCAAGCTGTCCCGATGTTCCACGAAACCTCGGCAGTGATATCGCGCATGTAGATGTCCTTGTTGATCGGTCAGGAGACTGGCGAGAGTTCGGATCGTTGCCCGGCTCGACGCGCAGCCATTGCGGCAAGGAATGCGGCAAGGACCAGCAGAGCCGCGCTGACTTCGAAAGTGGCCCGCACGCCGGTGGCATCGAAGATGGCGCCGCCCATGGTCGCGCCGAGCGTGATGGCCAGTTGAATGACAGCGACCATCAATCCGCCGCCGGCCTCGGCATCATCGGGAAGCACCTGAGAGAGCCAGGTAAACCATCCTACCGGCGCCGGTGTGGCAATCAGGCCCCATGCCGCAAGCAGCAGGACGGTCGGCCAGAACGAGCCACCGAAGCTTGCCAATGCAAGGGCAACGCCAGCCATCAAGGCCGGTATGACCACGAGCACCCTGCGCAGGTTCATTGCGACGAGCGGCCCTATGGCGGCCGTTCCGGCAAGACCCGACAGGCCGATCAACAGCAGGATGATCGATAGCCAGGATATGTCGACATGGGTGACGGTTTCGAGAAACGGGCGCAGGTAGGTGAAGAGGGCGAACTGCCCCATGAATAGGACAGCTACGGCGATCAGTCCGATGAAAATGCCGGGCTTGCTCAAAAGGGTGATGACGCTCGGTTGCCGCGATCCGTGCTGGGCAGGAAGCTTGGGAAGGCTGACTGCCTGCCATATCAGCGCGAGCGCCGCGAGCGGGACAAGACAGAAAAATGCGCCGCGCCAGCCCACGACAGAGCCGAGCAAACTGCCCATCGGCGCCGCCACGGCCGTCGCCAATGCACTTCCGCCCTGAAGCGTCGCGATGGCCCGTGGAAGAAACGCTCCATTCGAGATGCGCATGAGCACTGCCGTCGACATAGACCAGCAACCGCCGATTGCGATTCCGAGAACGGCCCGCCCAGCCAGCAGCACCGGATAACTCGGGGCGAAGGCGACGATGGCGCCGGATACGATCATAAGCCCCGTCAACCACAGGATCACAAGCTTGCGATCGAGCTTGCGCGTGAGCGACGATATCGAAAGGCTGGTCAGAACAGCGAACAGACCGGACGCGGCAATGGCCTGTCCGGCCTGCCCTTCGCTGATGATCATGTCGCGCGCCATCGGGGTAAGGAGGCTGACCGGAAGAAACTCCGACGACACCAGCGCGAAAGCACACAGTGTCATTGCCAGAACTGCACTCCATGGTGCAGCGCCGGGCCCCGCGTCATCCGCGGTCGTGGTTATCGGAACATGCATGCTTTTACCTTGAATGCGCGGATCTGCTGCCGCGTGCCATGTCGATGCTCGGCAACACGGCAGAGGCACCGTTCGCTGGGGCGCCTGACCAATTGGTGACGAAGCCCTGCTCCGCCATCCTGGTGGCATAGAAGTTCGCGCTCTGCTCCTTCACCGCGCCCATTAGATGGCCTACGACAAGGGCGCCGTGGCGGCGGCCTCGATCCAGATCGTCGGCCATGAAGAGATTGCCGGCGACGGTCATGCCGTATTGGTTTCTGAAGGTGACTTTCTCGATCGTGACGCGGTCACTCACGTAGAAATTATCTGTGCCGTTGGACATGTCTTGTGCCTCCGCGAATGGGATGGTGAAGGGAAGGAAGCCAAGTGCAACTGCGCTGGCAGAGAGTTGCAGAATGGAGCGCCGGGGGGTTCCTGAAGACGCCCAGGCCTGGTGCCAGGCCTGGTGTCCGAACGGCTCGTGTCTGGGCATGGGATGTCTCCATTGGAAAGCGAGCCCCTCCACCGCGAGCTTTGTCTTTGAGAAGGCTATTGGCTTCAGGCGCCATGCGTCTGCCTGGCAGAGCGCCAATTTGCGCATCGAGGCGGCGCAAGGCCGGTGGGTGTGGCAACGAAAATCGTCATGGCCACCATCTAGGCGCGGGCGCCATCATGCATTAGCCTGAAAGATGAACATGCAGCACTGAGTGAAATTCAATAATGCAACGTGAGACCATGGCTGAAGCGCTACGCTACCGCGAGCAGTGAGTTGGAAACCCCTCGTTCGCCCAGACGATCATTCCCGAAAGCATCGCCGCCGACGGATACCGACATTCCAGGCAGCGTTTATGCTATTGCGAATTGAGATCATCACGGATATCGCCAACCGGGCCTGGGCGCTTCAGCTCCCGGGCTGATCGCGTCGGTGCCTTGGAAAAGGCTTAAAAGGGAACACGGTGAAAGGGCTCTGCGCCTTTGAATCCGAGGCTGTCCCTGCAACTGTGAGCGGCGAGCGCGATGCACATGTGCGGACGGGAAATGCCCGAGCCGCCAGCCACTGGGCCGGACGCTAAATCCTGCGAGGCCTGGGAAGGCCGTGCATCAAGCTATGACCCGCAAGCCAGGAGACCTGCCGTCGCACCGGTCGCTCTTGCCTGACCCAGGGGATGGTCTTGGCACGGTCAGTTTTCTCCGTCTGAGCGACGAGAATGCGGCGGAGGCCGCATCGGTGTCGTGCGTCAGCCGCCTTTTGGGGTGTCCGGCCACCGCGCGCGCCGACCGTTCGCGCGGACGCCTCCTGCCCGGTGTTGCTCGACGCCCCGGGGGATTGCATTGAGACAAAATACCAAGACCGCGCTGCTTTCAGGAAGCCTCGCATTATCGTCGGTTCCCACGATGGCGGCTGCTGCCGAGACCGAGCCCGCCGACAATACGATCGTCGTCACGGGCAAGACCGGGGCTTACAACGTAACCCGCTCCAGCAGCGCGACGCGCACGGACACGCCCTTACTCGAAGTGCCGCAGTCCGTGACCGTGCTGACGCGGCAGGTGGTCGACGATCTGCAAGCGAACCGTGTCGAGGACGTGCTAGCCTATGCCGGCGGCATCACGCGCGGCAACAACTTCGGGGGCACCGGTCTCACCGACTACAACTTGCGTGGTTTCACAACCTCGGAATACTTCCGCAACGGTTTTCCGATGAACCGCGGCTATCCGCCGGCACCGGACTCCATCGCCGTCGAGCGCGTGGAGGTGCTGCGTGGCCCCGCTGCCCTGCTGTATGGTCGCGGAGATCCGGGCGGCACGTTCAACATCGTTTCGCGCGGACCTGCCGACAGGATGGCCCAGACCGTCAGCGGCCGGATCGACAGCTTCGGCGGTTGGCGCGGAACGGTCGATGCCACCGGTCCCATCGATAGCGCAAAGACCGTGCGTTACCGCCTCGGCGCGGCCGTGGAAGGTGGCGACAGCTTCCGCGATCATGTCCAGTCCGACCGCATCGTGGTTGCGCCGGTCGTCGCCTGGGATGCCTCGCCGGACCTGACGTTCACTCTCAGCAGCGAGTTCGTGCAGGTGAAGACCCCGCTGGACCGCGGCAATCCCGCCTTCAGCAACCAGCTCGACATCGCCATTCCCGCTTCACGGTTCTTCGGCGAGCCGTCCGTAGGCCGGTGGCGCGTGCGCAATGGCCTTGGCAGCCTCGTCGCGGAATACAAGCTGGCGCCCGACTGGAAGCTGCGGGCGGGAGCCCAGTATTACAATGGCGAGTTGGGCGGCCCCGGCATCCAGGCCTCCAGTCTGCGCGCAGATGGCCGCACCCTGGTGCGCACTTATAGCGAGCGTACCTTGCGGTGGCGCGATCTGGATGCACAGGTGAACCTGACCGGCCAGTTCGCCACCGGCAGCGTCGAGCACGAAGTGCTGCTGGGCGCCGAGTTCGAAGCCTTCCACTATACCGAGGTCATCCGCAATTCGAGCCCGACGCTGTCGCCCTTCACGCTGGACATCTTCGCGCCTGTCTATGGCTCCGCAATCCCGCCGCTGAACGGCACGTTCACCAGCATCCGCACCCAGACGCGCACATTCGCGGGCTACGCCCAGGACCAGGTGTCATTGCTGCCCTGGCTGAAGCTGCTGGTCGGCGGACGACTGGAGCGATACGAGAGCGACAACCTGAACTTGCGCAACGGGGTCACTTCTGCGTTCAAGCAGACGGTATTTACGCCGCGCCTTGGGACCGTCTTCGTGCTGGCTCCGCAAGTTTCGGTCTACGGCAGCTATGCCCGCTCCAACAAGCCGAACACCGCAGCGGACGTGAACGGCAACGTCATCGCGCCGGAACGCGGCACCAGCTACGAGGCCGGTGTGAAGCTGGAACTGCTGGACGGCAGGCTGAGCGCAACGGCGGCGCTGTTCCACACCACCAAGCAGAACGTCGCGACCACTGACCTGGACAATCTGGATTACAGTATCGCCGCCGGCGAAGTGCGCAGCCGGGGCATCGACTTCTCGATCACGGGCAACCTGACCAGGGCATGGCGGATCGTGGGCGGCTATGTCTTCGCCGATACCGAAGTGACCAGGGACAATCGCCTGCGGCTGGGCCAACGCCTGCCCAACACGCCGCGCCATTCGGCCAGCCTGCTCAACGTCTACGAAGTGCAGGAAGGCGCCCTCAAGGGGCTCGGCGCGGGTGCTGGCGTCACTTACGTCGGTGGGCGCATCGCCGGCACTGCGGCGACCGCGCCTTACATCCGCTCTTACGCAACGGTGAACCTGCTGGCCTACTATCCGCTGGCCGAGAACGTGAAGCTGCAGGTCAACGTCAACAACCTGTTCGACAAGAAATACGCCGAGCGCGGCTTCGGCAGCAATCTGTATCCCGGCGCTCCGCTCAGCGCGATCGCCAGCATCACGGTCGGCCTGTGATGGCCGGCAAGACCCGTCTCGTCCGCCGAACTCAAGCAAGGATGTGCATGATGAAGACTGCCATGAAAGCCGCGATCCTCACCGCTCTGCTGCTCGCGCCCGCACTGCCCGCCCAGGCGCACGGCATCTACATTACCGAACGCTCGAAGCAGATCGTGCTGATCTACGGCGAAGGCGCCGACGATCTCGACATGGTGAAGCGGGAGCCGTTGATCGATACGGTTGCCGCCTACGATGCCGAGGTCAAGCCGATCAAGGCGCAGCACCGGATCTCGGGGCTCGCGATGCTCGTCGAAACCGAAACCAGGCCCAGGTTCGTGACTGCGATCCTGCAGAACGGCGTTTGGTCGCGGATGAAGGGCGGCGAGTACGAGAAGAAGGGCCTGGACGAGATGCCCGGCGCCGACATCTCCACCAAGAACATCAAGTATGCCGTCCGGATTCAGGGCCCGTCCGCCGGCACCGTCCCTGCGCTTCCCGGCCAGACCCTGCAGATCGTCCCCGCCGGCCCGATCCCGGCGATGCTGGGCCAGAAGCTGACGTACAAGGTGCTGTATAAAGGCCGGCCGGTGGCGGGCGCGCGCCTTATCAACGACTTCGTCAACGATCCGGACGCCAAGGAAACCGTCACCGGCTCCGACGGCACCGTCACCTTTGCCGTTCGCAATCAGGGGCTCAACGTCATCCATGCCGTCTACGACGGCCCCAGCGACAATCCCGCCAAGTATCGTAATGTCGAGCACACCGCGACGCTCAGCTTCACGCTGGAACACAGGCCGGAGTAACCCGAACGTCGCGCCGCGGCGCCATACTGGTCCGGCGGCGCGGCCAAGGCATTACAGCGAAACACGCGCGCTGGCGTAGACTTCGCCGACGGAGCGTAGCTACCGCTCGCAATCGTCACCGAGCGCGGCCGCTCTGGGCAAAACCCGCCTCCGTCAAAACCATTATCCGAAGATCCAGCCCCATACCCAGCGCACCCTGCGCCACCGCGGTCCCGATTGCCTGGTGCGACAGCGCATACTATTGTGACCATCGATCCGCGAGTTCACCCTTATGGCCATGACCTGATTGACGTTTGAGGCGAGCCGCGTCAGAGGACCCAGGCACTTTCGGGAAGCTGCCGCTTAATGTGATGGACCTGACGCACCGGGGTTTACCCGCCGGCCCCAAAGATGCTTCAAGGGTGCATGATCGCTCCTCCTGCCGAACAACTGAGACAACTCACCCTCGCCTTTGAGCGGTTCACCCGTCGTTTCAAAGTGGCTGAAGCGACTGCGGCGATCGCCAATTCGCTCAATGCCCTTGATGTGCAGGCGCTGCTCTTCATCGACGACAATCCGGACTGCAAACTGGGTGATGTCGCGAGGCATCTTCAGGTTGCGCTCACCACGATGTCGTCCTCGATCGACCGCCTCGTGCGTCGCGGCATGATCGAGCGGCACCGGCCCGAGACGAACCGCAGATCGGTGGCTCTGAACCTGACCCAAGGGGGCAAGGATACCGTGGCAGGCTACATGGAGGGCTATCAGGACGCCTGTAACGCCATGCTGGAGCCGCTCGACCCGGCAGAGCGCGCCGATTTCGTTCGCCTCACCCTGAAGATCGCGCAACACGAAACTTGAATAATACGAATATCGTACTATCCTAGCCTGATTGATGGTCAGGATGAGATAGTATGTCGAGCACGAACCGCATTGCCCTCGTGACGGGCGCCAACAAGGGCATCGGCTTTGCCATTGCGCGCCAGTTGGGCGCGCGCGGTTACAGTGTCTGGCTGGGATGCCGGGACCTGAAGCGCGGTGAAGCTGCCGCCGATACCTTGCGGAAGGCAGGCATCGATGCCCATGCCGTGCAACTCGATGTCACCGATGCCATCAGTGTCGCCGGCGCAGCAGCGACGGTCGAGCGCGAGGCTGGCTGGCTGGATGCGCTGGTGAACAACGCGGGCCTCATGTTCGCCCCGCCGCCATCCGTAGCCGAGGAATCGATCGACGAGATGGCGCAGATGTTCGAGACAAATGTTTTCGGCGTCATGCGGGTAACGCAGGCCTTTCTGCCCCTGCTCCGCAAGTCCGGTTCTGCCCGGATTGTGATGATGAGCAGTGGATTGAGTTCCCTTGGCGAGGCACTGGACATGCGCAGTGAGACCTGGCCGGTGGGCTTTGCCGGATATTGCGCGTCGAAGACAGCGCTCAACATGCTGACCGTCAAGTTGGCCAAGGAACTGGCGAGTGACGGGATCAAGGTGAATGCGGTCGATCCCGGCCTTACCTCCACGGACATGACGGGCAATGGTCCCGGCCATTCGCCCGACGAGGGCGCTCGTCCCGCGGTCGCCTTGGCAACGACGCACGCTTATGGTCCCACAGCGGGCCTTTATGCGTGCACGGATTCCGGCGATCTGCTTTTAAAGCAATGGTAATGATCGACCGCCTCCAGGGCATGGGCGATCAATGCCCAGTGACCGGTTCCGGCGTCAGCGGATAAACCAGCCGCCGCGCCGGATCAGCGGATCCGTCTTGCAAGGGTCGCTACCATGGCAAGGGTTGACGGGCTGTTGAAGCTGCGAGAACCTCAGCTTATTCGGCTCGGGCCCTTAGGCTGGTGCGCTGAGTGCCTTCCTTCACGACGATGGTGTGCACGCCCGCAACCGGAGGCCGGTCCGATTCTGCCAGCTTCCAGCGCCGCCCGTTCCTGCCCGCGATGTGTATCCTCAGGGTGCGGGCCGGACCGGCGGAGTGGTCGATCTCGAACGCGCATCGTTCGAGCCGAGGGCTCACCCGGATCGGCGTGTCAGATGCGAACCGGCCGTCATCCAGCAACTGGATATCAAGGCCAAGCTCTCCGAGGCGTGCATGGAAGCGCCGTCGCACACCGTCGCGAGGATGGATCAGAAGTTGGTCATCGCGCTCTTCAAGCACACCGGAAAGAGCGATGCGGCCGAACAGATCGTCATCGACCAGCGAGGTGGCGGCTGCGCGCAGAGCGCCGCAGAAGCCGAGGTCGATTTCGCAGGAATAGTACCACGAGCCATGCCGATGGGGCTGGTCCAGCCACGTCTCGCCGAGGGCGGCAGGCTCAAAACCGCCTCCCGCGCCGCCGTCGTTGGCCTTTCCGGGATACCAGTAGCCATAGCCGCTTTCCGGCGTCCCGCTGTTCAGCAGCGCCCAACTGCTCAACGCCGAGGCATGGCCGAGCCGCAGCAGCGGACGATAATCGGGGGTATCGTTCAAGGCATGATCGAGGATGGCCCAGCCGCCCATTTGCGCCATGTAGCTGAGCGTATAGGCATCGCCCGCCTGTCCGCGATAATCGCTGCCGAGAGTGTAGTACGAGGGCTGCAGCCATCCCCGGCAGAACAGGTTTGCATCCATCTGGCGTTTCGCGAAAGCGCGCGCCTGTTCGGGCGGGAAGCGCTCCGGTCGGTCGAGCGCATAGCGGGCAATCGCCTGCGTGGATTCAAAGCCGGTGGAATCGAATGCATATTCCGAGGCAAAGAGATCATCGACTTCGTTCACGAAGTGAGCGACTTTGCGCTCCCAGTACCCGGCCAGTTCATCTGCCTGCGCCATACGGCCTTCTAGGCGCAAGGCCTCGATCACCTCGGGTATGACCAGTTCATTGTAGAAACCGGTCGAATCCGCTTCCCAACCGATGATCTCCTTGGGGATCACGAACATGGCCCGCGCAGTGCCGAAGGCGCGTTCGAGATAGTCGGTTGCGGTAAGGCGCGTGTGGAAGCCGTGCCGGTCGCGCGCGATGCGATAGAGCGCGAAATAGAGGAGCGCGATGTGGGGGTAGTCATAGGGCCGCCAGAAGTGCTTGCGGCCCTTGTCGCCCGGATCGACACTGTCGCGGTTCCGCTTCCAGTCTGGAATGCCGTAAAGCGCGTAAGGCCATTGCTCCTCGGTCGTGCGCTGGAGGCCGCCCCAGACGAAGTGCTCGACGTAGTCGTCCAGGGCGTCGATTTCGGCCTGCACCGGGTATTCCGCGTTTTTGGCGGCAAGGAAGGCGGGCTTGGAGAGGCCCGGGTCATCGCAGGTCACCTCGTAGATGCGCCAGCCCTTGATCCGGTCGTAATTGTCCGGCCCGAGCAGGGTTTCGCTCTCCATGTTCCATTCGGCCAGCAGACCATCGTACCATTTCGCCGGATCGCGATGACGGTGCGCGGCAATGAAGGCCCCGCGCTTGGCGATCATCGTCTCGACCGGTTCGGTCACGAAGAATTCCAGCGTGGTCCGCCCCCCGTCCGCCTGATGCAGCGTGACGTGGTTTTCGCCGAGCCGGGCGAAGCGCAGGCGAAAGAGCTTCCGTCCGGCCCGTTCGCCAAGCGGCGTCCATTCGGTCTGCGCAGGATGTTCGGGCTCCAGCCGGACGACCGACACACTCGAACCCAGTGAAAGAGTTACGTCCAGATCGATGGGTACGGTCATGCCGGGCACGACTTCGACGTCGATCAGCCCGTGCTCGGCGATGGTCCGGCGCATCGCGGCGTAGCCATCCACGAGCAGGAAACGAACGCCTCTCCGGGCTGTCTCCCCCGGTGCGAGCGTGAGGCTGGTCGCAGGCAGGCGCCAGCGCGAGCCTGCCGCCTGCACGGCGGCGACTTCGGCGGCGGCGTGGAAAAAGACCCGATAGAGGTCTGGCAACCCCTTGGGCGCATCCCAGTATTCAAGCGCAGCGCCCTCTTCCGGAAGCATGGCAAGCCAAGGCGTAAGACTGTCTTTGCGCTGCCAGAAAATGTGCGAACTGCGTCCGGAAATGAAGCTGTGCTTGAGAACGGCGTCAGGATCGTCCTTTGCCGCGTGGATCATGTTGATCGGCAGCGGAAGGGCAAGATCGCCGAATTCCATCGGCAGGGCCGTTTCGTTGGAAAGCGTCAGGTTGAGGCGCAGCCCATCGGCTTCAAGCGCGAAACTGCATGTGACGAAAATGCCCGGAGCCAGGCGATATCGCGCCTCCAACCCATTCGCCGTCTGTTTGACATCCTCAGGTTCTTGCGTGCGCGTTTCAAAGCGTTGCCATGGGCCATCGGCGATGCGGTAATTCCCGGCGGCATTTCCCATCGCGGCGCCCGCATGGATGAAATCTCCCGGTATAGCCTTCGAGGCGGCAGAGAGACTGGTGACGCGCCCTCCGTCGAAGCCCAGCCTGAAGGGCTTTCCGGGGGACGCAAATAAGGCAGTCACCTTTCGCGGCACGAGCGGAGGCGACGATGATGCGGCCTGCAGCGGCGCCTGAAGCGCGGGCATGAATACGCCCGCCAGTCCGGCGCGGATCAGCCCCCGTCGGTCAAGCGGGCCATACGGCGTGAAGCGAAGCTGGCGGCGAGGGATGGAGCGGCTGCCAGGCGATCGGTTGAATGCATCATCGTCAGCGCTTTCCAAGGCTCACCTCCGTCAAAGTGACGGTACGTATATCGTATATTATGAGCCAGGCAACGGCGATGATCGCCCTGGCCGAGCGTGAAGCAACTTGACAAATTTGTATGAAAAATATCGTATACGAATCGTTCGTGACAAATTGTTGCGGATCAGGGAGCGATAACCAAATGATAAATCATCGGATCTCCGTAGCAGGGCTACGGACGCTACTCATGCTCAGCTGTCTTGCGCCTTCGGCAAATGCCTATGCGCAGACGGCCCCGGTTTCTGCCGATCAATCCGCGACCGAGCGACCTGCCCAGGACATCGTCGTCACGGGATCGCGCATCCGGCGCGCCGCTGCCGACAGTCCTTCGCCGCTGGCGGTAGTCGACGCCGACCAGATCAAGGCGACCGGCACGCAGAATATCGCCGACGTCGTCAACCAGCTCCCCGCCCTTGCAGTCACCCAAACGAACCAGACGAGCAATCTCGCCGGTAACGCAGGCGTCAATGCGCTCGACTTGCGCGGCATGGGCACGCAGCGCACGCTGGTGCTGGTCGACGGGCGCCGCCAGGTGGCTGCCATTCCCGGCACATCAGCGGTGGACCTGAGCAATATCCCTTCCAGCCTCGTGCAGCGGGTCGAAGTGATTACCGGCGGCGCCTCCGCGCTTTACGGCGCCGATGCGGTCGCGGGCGTTGCCAACTTCATCCTCAAGAAGGACTTCCAGGGGATCGAGGCCAATACCCGCTACAACGCCTCGACGCGCGGCGACATGGACACGTACGGGTTCGACCTGCTCGCGGGCACGAACTTTGCAGACCATCGCGGCAATGTGACGGTCTACGGCTTCTACGAGAATACGCCCGGCACCGTGAGCGGCTCCGATCGCCCCTGGACGGCCGACGGTTATCCGATCTACGCCCGCACCAGCAGCTCCAGTCCCTATTTCATCCAGGACCACGTCCGCAACATCAACACGGCCGATGCCGCGCAAGTGGTGCTGGGCGGCAAGCTCTATTCGGTCAACCGCGACAGCGGCACCTTGCGCGATCCCATCCTCGGACCCGGCGGCCTGGTCAACGTCGTGCCGGTCAACCTCGGCACTTCCACCGACCCGCTGGGCACTTTGCTGACCGATGGCGGCGAATACAACGGCCGCTACGACGGCTGGTACCTCTCAGTTCCGTCCGAGCGCTTCAACACCCGCGCCTCGGCCAGCTTCGAGGTGAGCGACGCGCTGAAGCTCTTCGCCAACGCCACGTTCGCGCACAATACCTCGAAGGCGGGCTTCCTTCAGATGACCGCATTCGGCACCGATGTGGTTCCCGCCGACAGCCCCTATATCACTGACGAGATGCGCGCAGCCAACGGCGGCGCGGTGCCCGCCGGCGGCGTCCAGTTCGCGCGGCGCTTCATGGAACTGCCGGCTCCGGTCACGGAATACGATCGCAAGCTGTTCCAGGCCGTGGCCGGGGCGGAAGGCGATTTCACGCTTTTCGCCCAGCCCTGGAACTATTCGACCTACTACAGTTACGGCAAGACCACCCAGCGGGTGCGCGATGTCAACTCGACCGCCTACGATCGCTGGTACATGGGCATCGACAGCACGACAGGTGCCAATGGCGAAGCCGTCTGCCGCAGTACGCTCGACGATCCTGGCAACGGATGCGTGGCGATCAACCCGCTGCGCACGCTGACCCCGGAGATGATCGACTACATCACCTATACCTCGCACTGGTCGAAATCGTCACTGACGCAGCAGGTGCTCTCAGGCTATGTCTCGGGCGGCCTGTTCAACCTGCCGGGCGGTGCGGTACAGGTCGTGCTCGGCGGCGAATACCGCAGGGAGCGCAACGATATCGGCGCCATCCCCGAGTACAATCCGGACAGTCCGCTCTACGATCCGACGATCGGCACCATGCAGGGCACTCTCGTCGGCAAATATTCGGTCAAGGAAATCTACGGCGAAGTCCATGTTCCGATCCTGAAGGACACACCGTTCTTCGACACGCTGTCGCTCGACGGTGCCTTGCGCCTGTCGGACTACAGCACCGCCGGCTCGACCACGACGTGGAAATTCGGCGGCGAATGGGCGCCGATACCCGATATCCGCTTCCGCGCCACTTACGGCCAGGCGGTACGCGCGCCGAACATCGGCGAACTCTACACGGCGGACAGCGTTTCGGGCCTCTGGATCACCGATCCGTGCAATGCCTATAATCTCGCCAACCGCGCGACCCGCACGCAGTACACGGCAGCCAACTGCGCGGCGATCAACCCGGCCGATACCGTAAGCTACTGGCTCTACCGCGACATCATTTCGAGCGGTAATCTCGACCTGAAGCCGGAGACCGCGAAGACCCTGACGCTCGGCGCCGTGCTGCAACCGCGCTTCGTGCCGGGGCTGTCGCTCACGGTCGATTACTACAACATCGACCTGCGTAACGCGATCGACGCCTTCGGCGCCCAGATGCTGATCGACAAGTGCGTGGACCAGCCCTCGCTGGACAACATCTTCTGCCCACTCATCCAGCGTGACGCCAACGGCAATCTCGAATCCGTGATGACGCAGAAGCTGAACCTGTCCCAGTACCTCACCCGGGGGATCGACTTCGGACTGAGCTACAGCCTGGCGCTCTCGCGGCTGGGCCTCGCCGACGATGCGGGCAAGCTGTCGATCGACGCCAACTACACCCGTCTCCTCAACCGCCGCTATACGCTCGACCCCACCGATCCGGGCTCGATCACCGAGTACGCGGGCATCTTCGGATCGCCCAAGTGGAAGGGCGTGGTCCGCACGACCTACTCGCGCGAGGGTATGGGCTTTACCTGGAGCCTGCGCCACTTCTCGCCGATGAAGGCGGCCACCACGATCACGCCGGACAAGTACAGCAAAGTCTGGACACCGAACGTGTTCTATAACGACTTCTCGGCCTTCGTGGCATTGACCGATAACATCGAGCTGTCGGGCGGTCTCAACAATGCCTTCGACCGCAAGCCCCCGCGTATACCGGGTGCCGAAGCCGGCGGCGCCAACTTCGAACTGAGCTACCAGTCGGGCGTCTACGACGTGATCGGGCGTACGTTCTTCCTCAGCCTGCGCTTCCACCGCTGACCATCGGGCAGGCCCGGCTCCGTCTCGCCGGATCCGGGCCTGCCTTCAAAACCGGAGCAGATCGATGATCCTGCCCCTCCTATTTCGCTTTGCCCCCACCCTCGCGCTTGCGCTCCCGCTCCCTACTGCCGCCTTCATGGATAAAGCGCGTCGTCGCTTCAAGGAGGCGGGGAGGCAGAGCGGCGATCACATGGCCGACAGTCAGGGATTCCGCGTCGCCGATGGTCAGCTCGACGCCCTTCGGCAAGAGAGCCATCGCCGTCACGCGGGCTTTGAGCCTGATCCGCTCGGCCGGCAGATCGCGGGCCAGCGCACGGACAAGGGATGACGTTCCCCCGACCAGCCGCATGCTCTGCTGATCCTGCACGACGCCCCGATAGCGCTGGGCAGCTTCGCGTGACATGCGCTCGAAGATCACATCGCCGTCGCTATTCTGGCAGAAAGCGGCAAGGCCCAGCTCCTCCACCAGTTCGGCGATGGCTGGCTGCATATGCGGCCAGTACCAGGACGGCCCCAAGTCGAACCCATCCTCGCTCGGCAGACCATCCGCGCCGACCGACAGGATGCGTCCCCCAAGCGTTCCCGGGCCTCGAGCAAGACGAAGTCCACGTCTGCGGCCTGCAACAGGCGGGCGACCGTCAGTCCCGCCAATCCACCACCGATGATCGCAACTTTGTCCGTCTTCACAGCTATTCCTCAATTTTGTTTGGCGACATCAGGTGGCTGGCCAGATTTCGGCGATCGCTCTGCCTGCCGCGTACATGCCAAAGCCAAAGACCGAATGGCCGATCACGCTTTTCATGCGGGTCACGTTTGGCCGGGGTGTCTTCGACCCCGCGATACCAGACCCCATGCCCGGCATCATGATGAAATAGGGCGCCGCGAGGAGAACCCATGAGACGATCATCGGCGGAAGCAATGTCGGGCGGGCAATCCATGGGGACCCCCAGAATATGAGCAACAACAGGCCGTAGCCGATACCGATGATATAGTGGGCGCCCCAGCCGATCATTGCCTCGCCGGCGATGGGCCCGACCTTGGCCATGTCGGCGTGGATGAACCGGCCGCGGGGCATATTGCCGATCCATCGGCCTACCATCCGCCAATTGACCGGCGGCACCTTGAACAGCCGGGCAAGCAGCAGCGCCCAGAGATCGATGGTAATCGTGCCTCCGACCCCCACCAGCATGAATTTGACCAGTTCCGCCACAGCCACCCTTTCCTAGATCACCGGATCGAAGGACTCGTCCTCGAATGGGCAGACATCGGCATGAAGCAGCGGCGCTGACTTGATCCACGCCGCCGCGCCGTCGGCACCCGCAATCGCGTGCAAGGGCTCGCCCTGCGGTATGCGGAGCCAGCCCCATTCGCCTAGTCTGGAGCCCTCGATCTCGATCGAGCCGGAGAGGACCAACAGCTCCAATCCTTCCGGATTGACCATGGCGATCTCAGCGCCGGGGTGCCATGTCTCGATCATCACATGCTCGGATGGGCTTTCGAACAACAGCCGGGTGGCTTCGACGCCGGGCGACTGCGCGGCGGCTTCCCTCTCGCCAGGCCGTCGAACGACCTGCTCGCTATCGGCGGCGCTGAACTGCCAGAGCTTGACGAAGATCGTGCAGCCCGGAGCGCTGGCGGGAGCATGGCTCGTCCCGGGGGGATTGCGGATATAGCTGCCCGCCGGGAAATCGCCGGTCTCGTCCTGAAAGACGCCATCGAGCACGAAGATCTCCTCGCCGCCAGGATGATCGTGACGCGAGAAGCTGCTCCCCGGCGCATAGCGCACAATGGAGGTGGCGCGCGCTTTCTCTCCGCCGATGCGGAACAGCATACGCCGATCGACGCCGGGCATGGGGCTCGGCACCCAGTCCATGTCCCCGGCATGAACGATAGTGCGGGTCGTAAGATCGTCATGGATCATCATGGCTCAAAGCTCCGACCGGCCGCCATCGACCACGATTTCCGCGCCGAGCATATAGCTGGAGGCATCGCTGGCGAAAAATGCGACCGCGCTCGCAATCTCCTCGGGCCGTCCCATCCGTCCAAGCGGCACTTGCGCGCCGACGCGCTCGGCATAGGCGCGGAAGTCCGCCTCGCTTTGACCATTACCGCGATGGATCGGCGTCTCGATCGAGCCGGGGCTGACTGCATTGACCCGGATTTTTCGGTCGAGCAGTTCGGCCGAGAGGGTGCGGGCAAAAGAGCGCACGGCCGCTTTGGAGGCGGACAATATCGCCCGCCCCGGCGAGCCGACCTGATTGAGCCAGGACGTGTTGAGGATGATCGAGCCGCCCTCGCGCATCAGCGGCAGAACCGCCTGCACGGTGAAGAAGACGCCTTTCACGTTCACATCCATCATCCGCGTGTAAGTCGCCTCGTCCGTGGTCGCGATCGGGGTGCCCAGGGCGATACCCGCATTGGCGAACAGGATATCGAGCTCACCAAAGGCGCGTTCGAGATCGCCGCGCATCCGGGCCAGATCCGCCAGCGATGCGACATCGCCCTGGATCGTGACGACATCGTTGCCCAACTCCTCCTGCGCGCGTTCGAGCCTGTCGCGCGAGCTACCCATGATGGCGACGCGGGCGCCCTGGCGGCTCAGCAGCTTGGCCGTAGCCAATCCTATGCCGCTCGATCCGCCCGTGATGAGCGCGGTCTTTCCCTTGAGCATCATCAGATCGCCAGCGCGACAAGGAAGCGGGACACCATGTTATAGGCGGCCACCGTTGCAACCGCTTCGACCGTCTGCTGCTCCCCGAAGAGAATCTTGAGCTTCTCGATGACCTCCTGGCCAACCTCCACATTGCGGGTCGACTGATCGGTCAGGGTGAGCAGCGCCGCCTCCCCCTCGTTAAAGACCGCATGGATCCCGTCGATGCGCAAGGCCTCGCATTTCGCTTCGGTGCCGCCGGCGTCGAGATAGGCAGGCTTGTGTACGCGCCATTCGAAGTCGGCGCGGTTGAGCACGGCCACCCGGCGCATGATGAGTTCGCGATATTCGAGTTCAAGCGAGAATTGCGAACGCACACGACCGAGCAGGCCGTTCCAGCCCGTCGCCAGCGGGAAGCTCTTCAACAGCACACGGTCAATGCCGATCAGTTCGCCATTTGGACGACGCGCCCGCATCTCGGCCAGAAGATCATCGGGGGCTGGATCGCCATCCCGCCAGGGCTTTACGCGGACATTGCTCATCATGGGGTCTTTCAGTTCGCTCGTTCGGTACGGATCATCGGGCATCGGCGCACGTCCGGCGAGGAAATCGAGCGATATCGAAAAGAAAGAAAATCTTTCTCGACAGACCAGGGCGCGCTATCGGACAGTCATGCGCAATCTGACCCGTCTCAAATCCCTTCAGGCACTCGAGGCCGCCGGCCGCCATGGCAGTTTCGTTGGCGCCGCCAGCGAACTCGACGTGACATCCGCCGCCGTGGGGCAGCTGGTTCGCTCGTTGGAAGATTGGGTGGGATATCCGCTTTTCCGTCGCACCCGCTCAGGCACCGAAAGGCTGACGCCAGTGGACGAGGCACAGGACGCGCTGGAGGACATCGCGCAAGGCCTGGACCGCCTTGAAGCGGGCCTCCGGAAGTTGCGCGGGCGAGCGGCGCGCTCGGTCGTCGTGGTCACCGCCTCGCAGGCGCTGGTCGCCAACTGGTTGCTGCCCCGGCTCAACGAATTCGCAGTGCTGTATCCCGCTATCGACGTCCGACTGGACGTATCGGATCGGGTAATCGATCTCGGCCAAGGCGAGGCGGACATCGGCATCCGCTGCGGCTTGGGATCGTGGAAGGGCGTGAAGGCGACATATCTGATGGGGGAGGAAATCATCCCGGTCTGTCATCATCGGCTGCTGCCGCAGGGCGAGCAGGCCACAGCGGGATGGATTGCCGAGCAAACGCTGATCTATGACGGCACCGCCCATCCCGGCGGCGGCTTCCCGACGTGGGCGGAATGGCTCGCCCGCGCTGGCGCCAACCAGGCTCCGTCCCATCGCGGGCTCAAGATCAACTCGACGGCGGCAGTGATCCATGCGGCGGTTGCTGCGCAAGGCGTCGCTCTGGTCCGCAAAGCCCTGGTCGCGCAGGAGCTTGAGAGCGGCCGTCTCGTGCAGCTGTTGCCGGAGCGGCGATGGCCGTTGAAATGGGCCTATTATGTCGCGGCTTCTCCGAAGGCGTTGCGCCGATCGGAAGTGGGCGCTTTTCACGACTGGCTCATATCGAAGGGTGTTGCTCAGACCGGCGAATAGCAGCGTGCAAATCTCGCCATGACCGTTTCGGGCGATAACGGTCGTTTACATGCTAGTCGCCAAATGGTGTCATCTAGTCGCAGTTTCCCATACCTACGAGGCCTCGCCGATGTGCTCACGCAGCCAGAGGGCCTCATCGCTTGGATTGCGATGGAAATGACGTTTGAAATCACGGCTGAACTGCGCCGGGCTAGCGTAGCCGACCTGCATCGCGACCGTCGCTATGGGAGCTTCGCGCCGCGCGATCATCATGCGCGCCTCGTGCAAGCGCATGGCCTTGATGTACTGCATGGGCGAACTTCCGGTGAGAGCCTTGAATCCGGAGTGGTACGAAGCAACGCTCATCCCCGCAGCCTTAGCCAGGGCGGGAACCGTAAGTTTCTCGTGATAGCGTTCGCGGATCTCTGACAGGCTCTTCACGACCCGGTCCGCCGTCCCTTCGTGGTGAAGTGCGGCCAATAGCGGCCGAGCTTGCGGCCCCATCATCACGCGAAAATGCAATTCACGGATAAGCCCGGGACCCAGGATAGCGCACTCCTGCGGGGAGTGCAGAGCCACCAGCAACCGTCGCAGCACATCGCGAATGGAGGGCTCCATTGGGCTCGAAACCAGGCTGCGTGCTTGCTCGCGGGCGTGCGACGCGTCCGGCCTAGCCATCACTGCGGCGATCTCGGCCGCGAGAGGAAGGTCGAAATCGAGATAGATGGCGAGCAAGGGCCTGCCTGCATCCGCCTGTGAGGCCATGCGGAATGGCACGGGCACCGAGATGGCGAGGTAATGATCGGCATCGTAGCGATACACATTGCCATCGAGAAAGCCCTGCTTTGATCCCTGTAAGACAAAAACGGCTCCAGGCCGGTAAAGCACCGGCACGTCCTCGAGCATGGCTTCCGAACGCAGGATGCGCAGGCCGGGAAGGCCAGTCGAATTGTACCCATGCCGCGGCGCGAGCTCGGCCGCAATTTCGACAAGATCAGTCATGTTCCGGGAATC
>NZ_SMBO01000002.1 GCF_004342985.1 Novosphingobium sp. PhB57 | reverse complement strand
GCTCCTCGGGAAAGCTGCGCCTGAGCCACCCCGCTATCTGTTCCGGAGACCATTTACGGCGCAGCTTGGCCGATACTGCCTGCGCCAGTTGCGGCGAACAAGCCAGCTTGCAGGGCTTGGGCCGCAAGGCACGATCCCATGCCGCCTGATCGGACGCGGTCGCCCGATAGCGTGCAAGGCCGCCGTTACGCCTGACTTCGCGACTGATCGTCGAAGGCGCGCGGCCCAGTCGCCGTGCTATCGCACGCAAGGGTTCACTGACGCTCAGGCCCCGGGATATCTCCTCCCGTTCGGCAAGGCTCAGCGCAAGGCGGCCACGTTTGCGATCGGTGGGCCTGATACCGCCGGTCGGCGAAATCACCGAAAATACCGACCATGACTCTCGATCAAACCTTCGCCCAATCGAACTCATCGATTCCCCGCGCTGCCAACGATCCCATATCTCCGCTCGCTGGCTGGCCGTGTAATAGATCCGACGACGCTGCTTCATCGCGACACTCCATCTTCCTCAAAAGATTAAAGTGTTGCCGCCACCCGTTGAACCCACCCCCCAAAGCCGACATTGCTGGGGCAACGTCAATACAGCCAATGGTGGCCTTATACAGAAACGGAGGGTATCGACACGGAATGGAAATGCCGCCGCTATCTGCGAATGAGGCCGTCCGTGGTCAGGGCGACTTCTATGTCGAACCCGACTGCTGCCTACTATGCGGAGTACCCGAGGACATCGCGCCGGAAATATTCCACACTGGGGAGCATCACTGTTTCATTGTCCGGCAACCCTGTTCGAGGAACGAGGTCGATAGAACGATACGCGCAATGTGGTCGAGTGAAGTCGATTGTGTCCGGTACGGCGGTCGCGATGCGACCATTCTTGAACGGCTAGCGCGGGCAGGAATGACCAGTCAAGCAGACCACGGCAACGCGACGAGCGTGTCGGTTCGCCTGCGAGATCAAGCGATCTTTGAAATGCCGGATGGCGCTAGGCTCACAAACGCCGATCAGGTCGCTGCCGCTTTTCGCGACGATATGCGCGCCAAGGGTAACAAGGTCCTTCCTGCTCTGCTCGGAAAGCGATCCGTATGGGTGTCGTGGTTTCGGAACCGCTTTCACCTCGTGCGCTTCGCCGATGCGGGGCAAGGGAGGATTGTGGCCTACTTACGATGGACGATAGCCGCTCAGGGTCTTGCATGGCAGGTCGATGACTGGCTTCGCGCGCAGTCAATCGAGAACATTCGGTGGGAAACATCGGGCGATCCTACATCGGCCAGCCCCACCCCGATGTGATGCTGCGAACAGCCAAACGCTGATGTCAGCTTCCCACCCAAAGCGGCCCTCTCACCCTTTGGCGTGAGGGGGTCGGACGCCCGCTGAACCCAGCGCGATGGCCCCACCCGGGGGGCAAGTTCGGAGCGAACGGAATAGACGAAAGCGGCGCGTCAGGTGGCCTGGCCGAACCCTCAGATCGCGTCGAACACATACCCCAGCGAGCGCACGGTGCGCAGGGGATTGCCCGCGCCCACGCCCTTGAGCGCGCGGCGCAGGCGGCCGATCCAGACGTCCACCGTGCGTTCGTCGACGGCGGGTTCCTGCTTGCCCAGTGCCGCGATGAGCTGCGTGCGGGTGAAGACGCGGCCGGGATGCTCGATGAAATAGCGCAGCAGGCGCAGTTCGTTGGGCATCAGCGAGATCGGCTTGCCCTGCCAGCGGGCCTGGAACGCGGCGACATCCACGGAAAGCTCGCCTTGCGCCAGCACGCGGCCGTTGGCGGTGTCCTGTTCGCTGATATTCGCGCCCAGCACGCGGTCGAGCAGCGCCGAGCGGGTCAGCGGGCCGACCATGTAGTCGTCCGCGCCCATGCGCAGCGCGCGCTTGCGGTCGTCGACATTGTCCTCTTCCAGCACGATCGTGACGTGGGCGTGGCTGGTCAGGCTATCCGCGCGCAGGCGGCGGCAGAGTTCCAGCCCCGACATCTCGGGCAGCACCCAGTCGATGAAGACCCAGAGCGCCCCTTCGATCAGCGGCAATTCGGCAAAGTCGGTCCAGCGATGAAGGACGACATCGAAATCGTCGTGCCGGAACGCCGCGAGACCACCCGAAAGTTCACTCGCCAGCAATATGTCGATCCGCCGCATGGCCCCCTGCCTGATTACCCCCAAACCGGGACTACGCGCGGCTAATTGCCGCGCCAGTGTGACGAACAAGTGACATATCGATGACTTGCGGCGGAAAAGATCGAGCAGCGAAAACATCGCGCCGGCCCCTTCGGCACCTGTCACGGAAGTGACCCGCAACCGTCACGGGCGCGCAACGGGAAAATGCCATTATCCCGGCAACTGGAACGGGGGCGCAACGATGCGGAAAGACGTGGACACCCTTCTCGAACACGCCACTGCCGGAAATGGCGGAAACAATACGGGCTTTGCCGGAACGAACATCCCGGCCTGGCTCGACTTGCCGGATCCCAAGGGCTTCCGCCCCAAGCGCAAGTACGAAACCATCTGGATCTCGGACGTGCACCTGGGCACGCGCGGCTGCAATGCCGAGATGCTGGTGGACTTCCTGCGCTCGGTGGAATGCAAGACGCTCTACCTCGTCGGCGACATCGTCGATGGCTGGCGGCTGCGCAAGGGCTGGTACTGGCCGGACGCCCATAACGAAGTGATCCGCCGCATCCTCAAGATGGCACATCGCGGCACCCGCGTGGTCTTCGTCGCGGGCAACCACGACGAAATGCTGCGCGACTATGCCGGGCTCACTTTCGGCGGCGTGGAACTGGTGCTGGAAGCGGTGCACGAAACGCTCGACGGCCGCCGCCTGCTGGTCACGCATGGCGACGCCTTCGACGGCGTGGTGCTCTATGCCAAGTGGCTCGCCTTCCTGGGCGACAAGGCCTACGGCGCGCTGCTTCGGGCCAACATCATCTTCAACGCGGTGCGCCGCAAGCTGAAGATGCCGTACTGGTCGCTCTCGGCCTACATGAAGAAAAAGGTCAAGAACGCCGTCCAATACGTCTGCAGCTACGAGGAAGCGGTCGCTGGCGAGGCGATTTCGCGCGGGTTCGACGGCGTGGTCTGCGGCCATATCCATTGCGCGGAAATCCGCCAGTTCGGCGGCATCACTTACTACAACGACGGCGACTGGGTGGAAAGCTGCACCGCGCTGGTCGAGGATCTTCAGGGCCACATCGCGATCATCGACTGGATCGCGGAAACCGGCGGCAACACCGCGGAAGGCGTCGAGGCGATCCACCACGAAGCCGCCCATCACGAGGCCGCCGAGTGAAGCTGACCCTGGCGACCGACGCCTGGCTTCCCCAAGTCAACGGCGTCGTCCGCTCGCTTTCGGCCACGCTCGACGAGCTGACCCGGCGCGGCCATGAGGTGGAAACGCTCACGCCGGACCGCTTCTTCACCGTACCGATGCCGGGATACGCCTCGATCCGGCTGGCCATGGCACCGCGCTTCGGGGTGCGCCGCATGCTCGACAAGGCGCAGCCGGAGATCGTCCATATCGCCACGGAAGGTCCGATCGGCTGGGCGGCGCGCGGCTGGTGCCTTTCGCGCGGGGTGCCGTTCACTTCGGCATTCCATACGCGCTTTCCCGAGTATGCCGCCGTGCGCACCGGCCTCAGCGCCGAGCGCTTCTGGCCGATCATGCAGCGCTTCCACGCGCCCAGCCAGGCCGTGCTCGTCTCTACCGACAGCCTGGCCGAGGAACTGGCGGGACGCGGCATCGGCCATACCCGCCGCTGGAGCCGCGGCATCGACCAGGCGCAGTTCAAGCCCGAAGGCGCGCGGCACCCGGCCATGGCCGCCCTGCCCGGCCCGGTGCTGCTGAACGTCGGCCGCGTGGCCCCGGAAAAGAACCTCGACGCCTTCCTCGACGCCGATGTGCCGGGCAGCAAGGTCGTGGTGGGTGATGGCCCCGCGCTCGAAAGCCTGAAGCGCCGCCATCCCGACGTGCTGTTCCTCGGCGCGCTGTCCGGCGAGGAACTGGCAAGCGCCTATCGCGCCGCCGATTGCTTCGTGTTCCCCAGCCTTACCGATACTTTCGGTCTCGTCGTCATCGAGGCGCTGGCCTGCGGCACCCCGGTTGCGGCCTTCCCGGTGACGGGTCCGGTCGACATCCTGGGCCGCGACGGCTGCGGCGTGGACGAGGGGCTGGAAGCGCCGGCCGGCGCGGTAGACACGGTGCTGGAACGCGCCATAGCAACCGCACTGGCAGTGCGCCGCGAAGATGCCGCCCGGCTGGGCGCGCGCTTCTCCTGGCAGCGCGCGACCGACCAGTTCCTCACGACCATCCAGGGCGCGCTGGAAGCCTCGGAACGCCCGACCCGCGCCGCGGCCTGACAGCGCGACAGTTCCGGGAAGACCGGCTTCCCCGGCGAACCCGCTTCGGCCCGGCCGGCCCGTTCAGCGAAACCCCAGGCTGCGCGATATGTCGGCAGCTTCCTTGCGCACGCGCACGGCGAGGTCTTCCAGCCTGTGCTGCGCGCGCGGCGTGGGCGCTGCGACCACCAGTGCGCCCAGCACCAGCCCGGCGGCATCGCGGATGGCGGCCGCAGTGCCGGTCACCCCTTCCGCCGCCTGGTCGACCGTCTGGGCCACGCCCTGATCGCGGGCCGTCGCCACCGCCTCGCCCAGAGCCAGCGGGTCGACCAGCGTAGCCGGCGTGAAAGCCTCCGCTTCGAAGCGGCGCAAGTAGCTCTCCACCGCTTCCGGCGAGCATGTCGCCAGCAGCGCACGGCCCCCGGCCGTGGCGTAGAGCGGCCGCCGGTCGCCCACGCTGACCGAATAGCGCACGACATTGCGGCTTTCGATCATGTCCACATAAGTCAGCTGGTCGCCTTGGGCGTCGCCGACGGCGAACAGCACGGTCTCCCCGGTTTCCGCGCAAAGGCGGCGCATGCCGTCGCGAATCAGGTCCGAGCTTTGCAGGCGCCGCCGCGCCTCGGTGAGCGCACTGCCCAGCCCGAAGGCGCCGGGGCCAAGCCGCCAGGAGCCTTCGGCGGCGATCACGAAATCCTCGTCGGCCAGCCCGCGCAGCAGCGCTGCCAGACTGCTTTTCGGCGTGGCGAGGCGGCGGCTGAGGTCGGCCAGCGAAACCGGCTCGCTGCTGGCGCAGAGCGCCTCCAGCAGCCGGACCACGCGCGTGACCGACTGGGGAGAAGCAGCGCGCGCCGCGCTTTCGGGAACTGCTGCGTCCTGATGCGTAACCGTGTTCAAGCCTGCCCTCACCGAAATGCCGGGATCACTTCATCCGCGAAGGTCCGGGCATAGGCAAGGAAGCGCTCGGCCGGAAGCCCGGGCGGCATCATCATGGTGAAATGCTCGACCGGCGCCTTGGCCCGTATCACCCGGAAGCGCTCCACCGCTTCGGCCGGGGTGAGGATCTGCAGTGCGCCGCTGCGCTTGAAGGTATCGAGGTCCATCGGCTTCATCACCGCATCCTCGGCGCTGCCCCCGATACCGAGGGCCCTGTCCTCAGCCATCCAGGCCGCGTAGCTATTGCTCACATGGTGGTAATAGGGCGCCAGTTCCTCCATCGCCGCCGCCTTGTCATGCGCGACGACGAGCATCAGTTCCTGCAGCCAGATCCTGGCCCCCGCCGGATCCTTGCCCTGCTCTTCCAGCTTGGCGCGGTACAGCGGCCAGATATCGGGGTTGCCGAAGTAGCCATCGCCATAGCGGGCCACCCGTTCCACGGCCTTGGGCGCGAAACCGCCGATGTAGAGCGGCACTTGCCCGCGGCTGGACAGCGCCGCCACGCGGGCCCCCTCCAGCCGGAAATGACGGCCTTCGAAATCCACCGTCTCGCCGGCCCAGAGCCGGCGCACCACTTGCAGGAATTCGTCGAACCGCGCGCCGCGGCGGGTGAAGTCCAGGCCGTGCGCCGCATATTCCCGGGCGCGGTAGCCGATTGCCAGTCCCATCGCCAACCGCCCGCCGGAGAGCGTGTCGAGCACCGCGCAGTCTTCGGCAAAGCGCAGCGGCTCGTAGAGCGGGCCGAGCGCGATGCCGCCGCCGATCCGCATCCGCCTGGTGCGCGCCGCTATGGCGCCGAGCACGACGAGCGGCGAGGTCATGTAACCATCTTCGGCAAGGTGATGCTCGGGCACCCAGGCGCCATCGAAACCGAGCGCTTCGGTCTCGGCAATGACGTCCAGCGTCTCGGCGTAAAGCGCCTCGGGCGCGCGGCGCCAGGGCGCCGGATTGCGGAAGTCGTATAAGTAGCCGAAGCCTAGCTCGCCCATCGCGTCCTGTCCCGTCCGTTCCGGGCACAAGCCTAGCGAGGGGCGGCGCAGCGGCAAGGCGCGGGGGCGATGAGTCCGCAGGCCGCGCGCGGTTTATGGGGAGCAGCTTATCGGCTCGGGCCAAGTCCGCCCATCGCCGAAGACAGCGTCCGATTGCTCGCGGACGCAGATGCCCCGGCATTTTCCGCGGTGATCCGCGAAGCCGCCTGCCCTCGCAGGAACGGCGGGACCAGGCGGCGGGCAGAGCGGCTGTCGATGGCCGCCCTGCCCCGCCCGATCAGGTCACGTCCATCGCGTAGCCGGCGGCGCGGACGGTGCGGATGGGATCGGTGTCGCCGTCGCGGTTGATCGCCTTGCGCAGGCGGCGGATGTGAACGTCCACGGTGCGCTCGTCGATGTCGGAATCCATGCCCCAGACGCCGTCGAGGATCTGCTGGCGCGAGACCACCCGATTCGGACGTTCCATGAAGTAGCGCAGCAGGCGGAACTCGGTGGGGCCGAGGTGCAGCGCCTCGCCCGAGCGGCGGACGCGGTGGCTGGTGGCGTCCAGCTCGATATCGCCCCACTGGAGCACGTTGCCGGCCAGCGAGGGCCGTGCGCGGCGCAGCAGTGCCTCGATGCGGGCAAGCAGCTCGCGCGGGGAGAACGGCTTGGTGACGTAATCGTCGGCGCCGGTCTTGAGGCCGCGGATGCGGTCCTCTTCCTCGCCGCGGGCGGTCAGCATCAGGATCGGGATCTGCGCCGTGTCCTTGTCCTTGCGGAGCTGGCGGCAGACTTCGATGCCCGGCACATGCTCGATCATCCAATCGAGGATGATGGCGTCAGGCGCCTGTTCCTGCACCATCAGCAGCGCTTCCTCGCCATCGCTGGTGCTGCGCACCTGATAGCCTTCTGCGCTGAGGTTCCAGGTGAGCAGTTCGCAGAGCGCGCGGTCGTCTTCGACGACGAGAACGGAGGGGTTCACGGCAGGTCCCTTGTATCGTCGGTCTGGCTGTCGCGCTCGGCGTGGTATTCGCCGGTCGCGGCATAATAGACCATTTCGGCGACGTTGGTCGCGTGATCGCCGATGCGTTCGAGGTTGCGGGCGATGAAGAGGAGCTGCGCGGCGCTGGAGATCGTCGCCGGGTTCTCCATCATGTGAGTCAGCAGCGAGCGGAACAGCGTGTTGTAGAACTGGTCCAGCTTCTCGTCGCGGCGGATCACTTCCTGCGCCAGCGCGGCATCGCGCGAGCCATAGGCATTGAGCACGTCGCGGACCATGCCCTCGGCGATCTCGGCCATCATCGGCACGAGTTCGAGCGGCTCGATCTTGCCGCGGTTTTCCAGCGCATTGACGCGCTTGGCGATGTTCTTGGCATAGTCGCCGATGCGCTCGATCACGCCCGAGATCTTCAGCGCGGCGATCACGTCGCGCAGATCGTCGGCCATGGGTGCGCGCAGGGCGATCGTGCGGACGGCCAGGCGGTCCACTTCGGCCTCCAGCGCATCGAGGCGGGCGTCGGCGGCGACGACTTGCGCGGCCAGTTCCTCGTCATGATGCGACAGCGCGATGATGGCGTCGCGGATGGCGACTTCGGCGAGGCCGCCCATCTCGGCGACCAGGCCGCGAAGCTGCCCGATCTCGCTGTCGAAGGCCTTGACTGTATGATCGACCATTTGGTGTCTTCCCTGAGTGTCCCTGACTTATAGCACCGGCTTCGCAGTCTGTTCGGAAAATGCCCGCTGGGCCTTTTCGTCCCGGCGCCGGCCGCGAAACGCGCCTTGCGGCGAATTTCGAACCGACCTCAGCCGTAGCGGCCGGTGATGTAGTCCTTGGTCTTTTCCTCGCGCGGGGTGGTGAATATCTGGCTGGTGTCGCCGTATTCCACCAGGTTGCCCAAGTGGAAGAACGCGGTGCGCTGCGACACGCGGGCCGCCTGCTGCATCGAGTGCGTGACGATGACGATGGCGTAAGTGTCCTTCAGCTCGTCGATCAGTTCCTCGATACGCGCGGTGGCGATCGGATCGAGCGCGGAGCACGGCTCGTCCATCAGGATGACTTCGGGGCTGACGGCAATGGCGCGCGCAATGCAGAGGCGCTGCTGCTGGCCGCCGGAAAGGGCGGTGCCGGCATCATGCAGGCGGTCCTTCACTTCGTCCCACAGGCCGGCCTTGGTCAGGGCGTTCTCGATGATCCCGTCCATGTCCGCCTTCGACGGCGCCAGGCCGTGGATGCGCGGACCGTAAGCGACGTTCTCGTAGATCGACTTGGGGAACGGGTTCGGCTTCTGGAACACCATGCCCACGCGGGCGCGCAGGGCAACGGGGTCCATCGCGGCGGCGTAGATATCCTCGCCGTCGAGCAGGATCTCACCGGTGACGCGGGCGTCGGCGATGGTGTCGTTCATGCGGTTGAGCGAACGCAGGAAGGTCGACTTGCCGCAGCCCGAAGGCCCGATGAAGGCAGTGACGAGCCCGTTGTCGATTTCGATCGAGACGTCGTTGATGGCCTTCTTGGGGCCATAGAAGACGTCGACGTTGCGGGCGGTGAGTTTGGCTTTTGTCATGTCCCTACCAGCGGACTTCGAACTTGTTTCGAAGGTAAATGGCCAGACCGTTCATCGCCAGCAGGAAGATCAGCAGGACGATGATGGCCGCGGATGTGTTCTGGACGAAACCGGATTTGATCTCGTCAGACCACAGGAAGATCTGCATCGGCAGCACGCTGGAGGGATCGGTGATCCCGCCCGGCGGCGTCACGACGAAGGCGCGCATGCCGATCATCAGCAGCGGCGCCGTCTCGCCCAGGGCGCGGGCCATGCCGATGATCGTGCCGGTGAGGATGCCGGGCAGCGCGAGCGGCAGGACGTGGTGGAACACGGTCTGCATCTTGCTGGCGCCGATCGCGAGGGCCGCGTCGCGGATCGAGGGCGGAACCGCCTTGATCGCGTTGCGGCCGGAAATGACGATGACCGGCATCGTCATCAGCGCCAGGGTCAGGCCGCCGACCAGCGGCGAACTGCGCGGCATGCCCAGGGTGTTGATGAACACCGCCAGGCCGAGCAGGCCGAAGATGATCGAGGGCACGGCCGCCAGGTTGTTGATCGACACTTCGATCCATTCGATCCACCGGCTGCGCGGGGCGAATTCCTCGAGGTAGATCGCCGCCAGCACGCCCATCGGGAACGAGAGCAGCAAAGTGACGAGCATCGTCAGCAGCGAGCCCTTGGCCGCGCCCCAGACGCCGGCGATGTCGGGATCGGTCGAGTCGGAGCCGGACAGGAAATTCCAGTCGAGACCGCCGAGGCCGTTCTTCAGCATGATCACCAGCAGCAGCGCCAGGAAGGCGAGGCTGAGGGCGATCGCGCCGAGGCCGATCAGCTTGAAGCGGCGTTCGGCGGCGTTGCGACGGGCGATCCGCCGCTTGGCCTCCGGCGTTTGCCACCGCGCGTTGCCGAGGGGCTCGATGCCCGAGCGCGCGTTACTGAGACCTGCGTTACTCATAAGCTTCCCGGAAGCGCTTCACGACGCGGAGCGCGATGATGTTGAGGATCAGCGTGACGATGAACAGCACCAGGCCCAGCGCGAAGGCGGAGAGCGTCTTGGGGCTGTTGAACTCCTGGTCGCCGGTCAGCATCTGGACGATCTGATAGGTGACCGTGGTCATCGAATCGAAGGGGTTCAGCGAGAGCCGCGCGGCGGCGCCCGCGGCCATGACCACGATCATGGTCTCGCCGATGGCGCGGCTGACCGCCAGCATCACGCCGGCGACGATGCCGGGCAGCGCGGCGGGGAGCAGCACCTTCTTGATGGTCTCGGACCGGGTGGCGCCCATCGCCAGCGAACCGTCGCTCATGGCGCGGGGCACGGCGGCGAGCGCATCGTCGGCCATCGAGGAAACGAAGGGGATGATCATCACCCCCATCACCACGCCGGCCGCCAGCGCGCTCTCGGTCGAGGGGTTGGCCATGCCGAGCGAACCCGCAAAGTCGCGGAAGATCGGCGCCACCGTCAGCGCGGCGAAGTAGCCGTAGACCACGGTGGGAATGCCGGCCAGGATCTCGAGCATGGGCTTGAGCCACTTGCGCACGGTGCTGGAGGCATATTGCGTGAGGTAGACCGCGCTCATCAGGCCGAGCGGGATCGCCACGATCATGGCGATGATCGCACCGATGTAGATCGTGCCCCAGAACAGCGGCACCGCACCGAAGCTGTCGGCAAGGTTATCGCTGCGCGCATTGCCCGGCGACCAGTGGATGCCGGTGAGGAAATCGATCGGCGAGACGTCGCGGAAGAACAGTCCGGCCTCGAACAGCAGCGAGCCGACAATGCCGAACGTGGTGAGGATCGCCATCAGCGAGGCGATCAGCAGCAGCGCCAGAATGCCGCGCTCCACCTGGGTGCGCGCCGGGAAGTTCGCCCGGATGCGGGTGAAGGCCCAGCCGCCGCCGGCCAGGGCAACGATCGCCACCAGGAGCGCGCCGATCAGGCCGAAGCGCGAATGGGCGTCGCGCACCGGCACGGACATGGCGTTCGACAGCGGGTTGAACGCCACCGTGTCGGGATTGTCGGCAATGGCCTTGGCTTCGGCGAGGATCGCCGCGCGGCTCATCGGGTCTGCGGGAAGCTGGGCTGCCGCGGGGTCGGCCATGACCGCCCCGTCGACAAGACCCGGCATGATCGCCTGCCACGCGCCCCAGGCGATCAGCGCCGGGACGACGATCCACAGGGCGACGTGCCATGCGTGATAGCCGGGCATCGAATGCATCGTGCCGCGGCCGGTATGGAGCAGCCGGGCCCGGCCCCGTGCGGCAAACCAGCCGACGAGACCGAGGCCGAGGACGGCCAGAAGTACTCCGGTAAGAATCATGTATGGCCGCCCTTCGCGTCCCTGCCCGCTAAGGGGATTACTTCAGAACCGAGGGATCGAGCGGAGTCATCTTGGCGACGATGTCGGCGCTCTTGGCGCGAACGTCGTCAGGCGAGATCACCATGCCCTTGGCCTTCAGGGCACCATCGGGACCCCAGGACTTGGCCCATTCGGCCACGTAGCCCTGCAGGCCCTTGATCGGGGCGAGGTGCTGCTTCTTCACGTAGATGTAGAGCGGACGCGCGCCGGGGTACGAGAAGTCGGAGATCGAGGCGTAAGTCGGCACGATGCCGGACATCGGGATGCCCTTGATGGTGCCCGCGTTCTCTTCGAGGAAGGAGAAGCCGAAGATGCCGATCGCCTTGGGATTCTGCGAGATCTTCTGGACGATCAGGTTGTCGTTCTCGCCGGCGTCGACATAAGGACCATCCTCGCGGATGTCGTGGCAGGTCGCCTCGTACTTGTCCTTGTCGCTGTCCTTCAGCGCGGCGGTGGCGGCATCGGTCTTGCAGCCCGCTTCAAGGATCAGTTCCTTGAGCGCATCGCGCGTGCCCGAGGTCGACGGCGGGCCGTAGACGAGGATCGGTTCGGCCGGAAGCGAGGGGTTCACGTCTTTCCAGGTCTTGGCGGTGTTCGGCTTGCCGAAGGGATTGGCCGCCAGCGCCTTGTAGATGTCGGCAGGCGTCAGCTTCATGTTCGGGCCGCTCTTGCCTTCTGCAAAGGCGATGCCGTCGATGCCGACCTGGATCTCGACGATCTCGGTCACGCCATTCTTGACGCATTCGTCGTATTCCGACTTCTTCATGCGGCGCGAGGCGTCTTCGATGTCAGGGTGCTGGGCGCCGACGCCGGCGCAGAACAGCTTCATGCCCGCACCGGTGCCGGTCGATTCGATGACCGGCGACTTGCCGCCGGCCTTGGCGAACTGCTCGGCCACGGCGGTGGCGAAAGGATAGACGGTGGAGGAACCCACGGCCCGCACGAAATCGCGCGAGCCCGCAGTCGAGCCGCCCGATCCGCCGCAGGCGCTCAGAGCCAGGACGGAGGCAGCGGCGAAGATGATGGTCTTGGTCGAACGCATGGTTTTAACCCCTTGGGCTTTCATTCTCCGACGCCCCTATTGGGGTAGGATGACACTTCCATGACAATGAAGTGACATAACTCGCCAAGTCACGCAAATCCGGGCGGTTCGCAGCTCCATACCTCTTTCGGGCGAGCTTGGCCAAACCCCATTTGCGCCCAGGTCCCTCCTGTCGGGCGTGGCCATGCCGCCCGACCGGGTAATGTCATGAAAGCGTCCGCGGACGGCCCCACCTTCCCGCTTCATGGAGTCGGGTTGCGACCCGGCGCCCTCCGTGCGCGGTGTGTCGGGATTGTTTCCCGGCCATGTCGATGAGAAACTTTGCCGCGACTCGGATCGCTCCGGCGCCGCCCCTGCGGATGCCGGTCGTTTCGGGGACTGGCTTGCGCCTGTCTCGATTCGGACTTGCGGAATTCACCGGGTCAGGGGGCTTGGGCACACTAACCTGTAACGGGCGGTCGAATCGCCCGGACGAAGCGCTGATACTGATCGTCATATTCGTCACATTCACCGTCACATTAGTCATCAAACTGTCATTGAACGGCAATAATCGGCCTCGTCGCGCCCGGCACATCGGTGCAGCGCTTAGGAGAATGCCTGATATGCGTCTCATCATGGCCAGCGCGACCGCGGTCGCCGTCGTTCTTTCCGCACCGGGCGCCCATGCCCAGGCCATCTCGGCGCAGGAGGCCGAGGAACTGCGGGCGCAGATCCGCACGATGAAGGCGCAGATGGAAGCCATGGAAGCGCGGCTCAACGCCGCCGCGCCCGGCGGCGGCGCCCCCGACGCAGCCACCATTGCCGGATCCCCCGCCGGTCCAGGATCGCAGCCGGCCCCTGCCGCGGCGCTCGCTGCCGGAACTGCAGGATCCGCCGGCACGGCCAAGGCCAAGGACGACACCGCCATCGAGTGGAAGGGCAGCCCCCAGTTCGCCAAGGGCGACAACCTCTTCAAGGTCAAGGGCCGCATCCAGGCGGACGCCAACTACGTGGGCGCGCCGAAGGGCCTCCACGACAAGGGCCTCGGCTTCTCCAGCGAGATGCGCCGCATCCGCCTCGGCGCGGAAGGCGCCATCGGCGCGGGCTTCGACTACAAGCTGGAACTCGAACTTTCCGACAACGCCGTCGACCTCGTCGACACATATGTCGGATACCACACCGGCCCCTGGCAGATCCGGCTGGGCAACCAGAACTCGTTCCAGTCGCTGGACGAACTGACCGGCGACACCAGCGGCAGCGTGATGGAACGCGCCGCCTTTACCGACGCCTTCAACTTCGAGCGCCGCCTGGGCATGGCGTTCCAGTACAACAAGGGCCCTTGGCTGGCGCAGGCGGGCGTCTTCACTGACGATATCGGCGCACTCTCCAACAGCAACGACGGCGAGAACGGCGGCGACGAGAACAACAGCTTCGGCCTCGACGGGCGCCTGGCGTTTTCGCCCAAGGTGGGCGACTTCCAGCTCCACTTCGGCGGCTCGGCCCACTGGCGCCGGCTCGGGCGCCTGGCGGACAGCGACACGCGCTACCGCCAGCGGCCCTATGTGCATTCCACCAATACCCGCGTGATCGGCACCCCGGCGATGAACGTCTCGGAAGAAGATCACTACGGTTTGGAATTCGCCGCGATCCGGGGCCGCTGGCATGCGGCGGCCGAGTATCACGTGCTCACCGCCGACCGCCTCGACGCTTCCACCGTCACTTTCCAGGGCGCTTATGCCGAGACCGGCATCTTCCTTACCAAGGGCGACCACCGGGGCTTCAAGGAGGGCATCTTCCGCGTCGAGAAGCCTGCCCACCCGCTGGGCCAGGACGGCTTCGGCTCGGTCCTGCTCACGGTGCGCTACGACTGGCTGGACCTCAACGACCGCGACATTCGCGGCGGCACCCAGAACGGCTATATCGCCGCGCTCGTCTGGGAACCGATCCAGAACCTGCGCTTCAACGTGAACTACGCGCTCCTGGCCTATACCGGCGCCACGCCCACCACTTCGGGCAAGACCGACTACGACGCACAGGTCGTGGGCACGCGGTTCGAACTGGACTTCTAAAGGCCGAACTTGCCTGGCCTGGCCAGCCGGTCAACCAGCCGGCCAGACGCCTCAGGCGCCGGCCTCTTCCTTGCGGAGCGGCAGCATCAGCGAGGCGGTCGTGCCCATGCCGGGGCGGCTGTCGATATCGAAGCGGCCGCGATGGCGCTCGACGATATGCTTGACGATCGACAGCCCCAGCCCGGTCCCACCGACCATGCGGCTGCGGCTGGTGTCCGCCCGATAGAAGCGCTCGGTCACGCGGGGCAGGTGCTCGGGCGAGATGCCGTCGCCGTGGTCGCTGACAGTGACGAGCAGCCAGCCGGTCGGCGTCGATTCGAGGCCAACGTCCACCGGACCGCCCTGCTTGCCGTACTTGAGCGAGTTGTCGATGAGGTTGCGCAGCACTTGCGCCAGTTGCCCGCGATCGCCGGTGACGACGGCGTTGTCCCCGTTCGAATGGACGGTGATCTGCGCATCGCCCCGCGCCTCGCCCGCGATTTCCTTCGCCAGCGCCACCATCTCCACCCGCTCCGAGGGAACCTCGTGCTTCACCGCCTCGATCCGCGAGAGCGACATCAGGTCCGAGATCAACGCCTGCATGCGCTGCGCCTCGTGGCGGATGGTGTCGAGGAAGCGCGTGCGCACGCTCTCGTCGCCGCCGGCCTTGGGATTGTGCAGCGTCTCCACATAGCCGAGCACGTTGGCGAGCGGGGTGCGCAGTTCATGGCTGGCATTGGCGACGAAATCGGCGTGCGACTTGGCGACGCTGACGCGTTCCGACAGGTCGTAGAGGCTGACCAGGCGGTCCGTCGCCGAAACCACGCGGCAATCCACTTCCCAGACGCTGCCGCCGGTGGAAAGCCCGGAGACGCGGGCGATACCGCCCTCCTCGCTGAGAATCGCGCCCACGGCCCGCGGTTCGCGAATGGCGATACGCACGTCCTGCCCCACGATATGCGCTCCCAGAAGCGCCCGGGCGGCGCTGTTGGCGAAGCGGACCTGCCCGCGCGAGACCATCATCGCCGGGGTCTGGAGGTGTTCGAGGAGGTGGGTGCCGTCACCGGCCATGATCGTGCTTCCTGTTCTTCGCCCGGATTGCCTCTCCGATGCGGACTGTCGAGGCCGTTAGCGCGGCTGCTGATCGTTCTCCATGCCCTTACCTGACGACAGGACAAAGACGCCATCGCAACGAACTTGCGGAAAATACCGGGATCACCCGATGCCAAATGCGCTTGCGGCCACTTCTCCTGTTCAATCCGTGCAAACGAGGTTGAGGTTTTGCGCGCTCTCGCCTAGCACGTCGCACGCAGTCCGTGTCATGCTGCAACCGCGAAGAGAGGCAGCTCTTCCTCGCGGGAAGGTATGACAGGGAACGCAGGAGGAGGAGCCCGTCGATCCCCGGCGGAAAATGACCCTATAGGTGGATAAACCCCCAGAAGGTGGACAGCGCCAAGTGACCAATTCCATTTCCGCTCCATTCACGTCAGACCGACTGCTCCTGTTCGGCGCGACGGGCGATCTCTCCCGCCGCATGCTGCTTCCCTCGCTCTGCGCCCTCGATGCGGAGGGCCTGCTGGACCCCAAGGTCGAGATCATCGGCACGGCCCGGTCCGAGCATGACGACGCCGAGTTCCGCAATTTCGCGCGGGCCTCGCTCGAACAGTTCCTGCCCGCCGAACGGCGCGGCGGCATGGCGCGCTTCCTCAACCGGCTGTCGTACCAGACGCTGGACGCCAACCAGATGGAAGGCTTCAACGCCCTGGCCGCCAAAGTCGGCCAGCCGCAGGACGGCCTCTCGATCTTCCTCTCCACGGCGCCCAGCCTGTTCGAGCCGACCATTCGCGGCCTTCAGGCCAGCGGCCTGGCCGGCGAGAACGTGCGCATCGGCCTGGAAAAGCCGCTCGGCATCGATCTTGCCTCCAGCAAGGTCATCAACGACGCCGTCGCCCGTGCTTTCCCGGAAGACCGCATCTTCCGCATCGACCACTACCTGGGCAAGGAAACCGTCCAGAACCTGCTGGCGCTGCGCTTCGCGAACCTGATGTTCGAACCGCTGTGGAACGCGGCGCATATCGACCATGTGCAGATCACCGTGGCCGAGACCGTCGGCCTTGAATCGCGCGTGGCCTATTACGACGATTCGGGCGCGCTGCGCGACATGGTGCAGAACCACATGCTCCAGCTGCTCGCGCTCGTCGCGATGGAGCCGCCGGTCAGCTACGACGCCACCAGCGTGCGCGACGAGAAGGTGAAGATCCTGCGCAGCTTGCGCAAGGTTGCCGCCAACGAGACGGTCACCGGCCAGTACCGCGCCGGCGCCATCGGCGGCCAGGCCGTGCCGGGCTATGACGACGAACTCGGCAAGGATTCGAACACCGAGACTTTCGTCGCGATCAAGGCGCATATCGACAATTGGCGCTGGCAGGGCGTGCCCTTCTATCTGCGCACCGGCAAGCGCCTGCCCAAGCGCACGACCGAGATCGTCGTGCAGTTCCGCGACGTGCCGCACTCGATCTTCCACGGCCGCGGCGCCCGCACGGTGCCCAACCGCCTGGTCATCGGCATCCAGCCGAGCGAGAACATCACGCTTTCGCTCATGGCCAAAGTGCCGGGGCTGGACCGCAACGGCTTCGGCCTGCGCTCCATCCCGCTCGCCATCACCATGCCCGACGCTTTCGCCGGCCCGCAGCGCCGCATCGCTTACGAGCGCCTGCTGCTCGACCTGATCGAGGGCGAGCAGACGCTGTTCGTCCGCCGTGACGAGGTGGAAGCGCAGTGGGAGTGGATCGACGCCATCCGCGCCGAGTGGGAAGACCAGGGCCAGGAGCCGAAGACTTATACCGCCGGAAGCTGGGGTCCCTCCGCCGCCATCGCCCTCGCCGAGCGCGACGGCGTCACTTGGCACGAGTGATCGCGCATGCGTGATCGGGCTCCAGCAAGGCAGCCGGCGCGGGCATGAACCCGGCACGCACCCTATATGACCGGGTGCGTGAACGGTCCTCCATGCCCGGCCGCGTGAAATTCCCCCGCAAACCGGTGGAAGATATGTGTTGACACCGGTTACCTGAATGCCTTCAAGCCCCGCTCGGGAGAACCCGCAAGCGGCGGCTTCGGGAGGCTGAGACAAAAAAGACAGACGGAAAGTGCAGGAGTAACCCCATGAGCAACCTCAGCCCGGTGGTCGCCCGCGTGACCGATCGCATCATCGAACGATCGAAGCCCAGCCGCGCCCGCTACCTCGCCCTGGTCGAGCGCGAAGCCGGCCGTCATTCGGACCGATCGTTCCTTTCGTGCTCGAACCTCGCGCACGGATTTGCCGCCAGCGGCGAAGACAAGCCCGCCATCGCCACCGGCAAGGCGATCAACGTCGGCATCGTCACCGCCTACAACGACATGCTCTCGGCCCATCAGCCTTATGGCCGCTATCCGGAGCAGATGAAGCTCTACGCCCGCGAAGTGGGCGCGACCGCGCAAGTCGCGGGCGGCGTGCCCGCCATGTGCGACGGCGTGACCCAGGGCTTCGACGGCATGGAACTCTCGCTGTTCAGCCGCGACACCATCGCCCTGTCCACCGCCGTCTCGCTCAGCCACGCGATGTATGACGGCATGACCCTGCTGGGCATCTGCGACAAGATCGTGCCGGGCCTGGTCATGGGCGCGCTGCGCTTCGGCCACCTGCCCGCCGTGTTCATTCCTTCGGGCCCGATGCCCAGCGGCATTTCCAACAAGGAAAAGCAGAAGGTCCGCCAGCTCTATGCAGAGGGCAAGGTCGGGCGTGAGGAGCTGCTGGCCAGCGAAAGCGCCTCCTATCACTCGGCGGGCACCTGCACGTTCTACGGCACGGCCAACTCCAACCAGATGATGATGGAGATGATGGGCCTGCACATGCCCGGCGCCGCCTTCGTGCCGCCCGGCACCTCGCTGCGCCAGGCCGTGACCCGCGCCGCCGTCCACCGCGTGACCGAGATGACCCGCAAGGGCGACGACTTCCGGCCGATGGGCCACCTCGTGGACGAAAAGGCGATCGTCAACGCCATCGTCGGCCTGCTCGCCACCGGTGGATCGACCAACCACGCGATCCACCTGCCCGCCATGGCCCGCTGCGCCGGCATCCAGATCGACTGGCAGGACTTCGACGAGCTTTCCGCCGCCGTCCCGCTCATCACCCGCGTCTACCCCAACGGTTCGGGCGACGTGAACCACTTCCACGCCGCCGGCGGCATGGGCTGGGTGGTGCGCGAACTGCTGGATGCGGGGCTCGCGCATGAGGACATCCTCACCGTCTCGAAGGACGGCATGCGCGCCTATGCCACCGAGCCGACGCTCGACGACGGCGAACTCAAGTGGAAGCCCGCCCCGACCATCAGCGGCGACGATGCCATGCTGAGCACGGTGGCAAAGCCCTTCCTGCCCGACGGCGGCATGCGCCTCGTCTCCGGCAACGTCGGGCGCGCCACGTTCAAGACCAGCGCGGTCGACCAGGAGCGCTGGACCATCGAGGCACCGTGCCGCGTGTTCGAAACGCAGGAAGCCGTCATCAACGCCTTCAAGGCGGGCGAGCTTGACCGTGATGTCGTGGTGGTCGTGCGCCACCAGGGCCCGCGCGCCAACGGCATGCCCGAGCTGCACAAGCTGACGCCGCCGCTGGGCGTGCTGCAGGATCGCGGCTTCAAGGTGGCACTGGTCACGGACGGCCGCATGTCGGGCGCTTCGGGCAAGGTTCCTGCCGCGATCCACGTCACCCCGGAAGCCCTGGCGGACGGCCCCATCGCCTATCTCCAGGACGGCGATATCGTGCGCCTCTCGGCCGAGGACGGCACGCTTTCCACCACCGCCGACCTCTCGGGCCGCACCCCCGCGCCGCTGCCCGCGCCTGCCGAGGGCATGGGCCGCGAACTCTTCGCGATGTTCCGCATCAATGCGGGCGGCGCCGAACAGGGCGGTTCCTCGATGCTGGAGGTCGCGGGCCTGTGAGTGCGGCTGAGACAACCGAACTCGTCGCCGTCGATATCGGCGGGACGCACGCCCGCTTCGCGCTGGCCTCGGTAGACGGCCAGGGCCGGATCACGCTGGGCGAACCCGTCACCCTGCACACCAGCGAACACGGCAGCTTCCAGCTGGCCTGGCAGGCTTTCCGCGAGCGCAATGGCGGGCATCTGCCCGATGCCATCTCGATCGCGATAGCCGGCCCGGTCGGCGGCGAGGTGATCCGCTTCACCAACAACCCCTGGATCATTCGCCCCGCGATGATCCCCGAGAAGATGGGCGTCGAACACTATACCGTCGTCAATGACTTCGCGGCGGTCGCCTATGCCGTGGCGCTGGCGCCGGAAGACCAGTTCCTGCACCTGGCCGGGCCGGAAGGGCCGCTGCCCGCCACCGGCACGCTCAGCGTGCTCGGCCCGGGCACCGGGCTCGGCGTCGCGCACTTGTGGCGCAACGGGCTGCCGCACGGCCAGGGCGGATTCTACCATGTGCAGGCCACCGAAGGCGGCCATGTCGACTATGCCCCGCTCGACCTGATCGAGGATGCCGTGCTCGCGCGCCTGCGCAAGCGCCACAACCGCGTCTCGGTGGAGCGCGTCGTCTCCGGCCCGGCCATCGTCGACATCTACCAGACGCTCGCCGCCATGGAGAACCGCGCCGTCCACGACCTGACCGACGTGGAGATCTGGACCGCCGGCACCAACTACGAAGACCCGCTGGCCGCCGCCGCCGTGGACCGTTTCTGCCTCTCGCTGGGCAGCGCGGCGGGCGACTATGCGCTGGCGCATGGCGCCGGCGGCGTCGTCATCGCCGGGGGCCTCGGCTACCGTATCCGCGAAACCATTCTGTCCTCGGGCTTTTCGGAGCGCTTCCGCGCCAAGGGGCGCTTTGCCTCGATGATGGCGCAGATCCCCGTCAAGCTCATCACTCACCCGCAGCCCGGCCTCTACGGCGCGGCTGCCGCCTATGTCAGGGAGCACGTCCAATGAGCAGCCCGTCCGAAGCCGTCGAAAAGGTCATGCGTCTGGCCCCGGTGATCCCGGTGCTGGTGATCGAGGATATCGAACACGCCCTGCCGATCGCCGAAGCCCTCGTCGCCGGCGGCCTGCCCGCGCTTGAGGTGACGCTGCGCACCGAATGCGCGATCGAGGCGATCAAGATCATGAAGCAGGTTCCCGGCGCCGTGGTCGGCGCGGGCACCGTGCTTTCGCCCGACGACCTCAAGCGCTCGATCGATGCGGGCGCCGAGTTCATCGTCTCGCCCGGCCTCACGCCGATGCTGGCCGAAGCCGCCTACAAGTCGCAGATCCCGTTCCTGCCCGGCACCGCCAATGCCAGCGACGTGATGTTCGCGTTGGAATGCGGGTTCGACCGGCTGAAGTTCTTCCCCGCGATGGCGGCGGGCGGACCTTCGGCGCTGAAGGCGATCGCCGCGCCGCTGTTCAAGGCGAAGTTCTGCCCCACCGGCGGCGTGACGCCCCAGAACGCGCCGGAATGGCTCGCCCTCGATGCCGTGCTCTGCGTCGGCGGCAGCTGGATGGTTCCCAAGGGCAAGCCGGACGTCGCCGCGATCGAGACGGCGGCCCGCGCGGCAGCAGGGCTCGCCCAGTGAGCGGGGCGGCTCTGACCACCGTCGAGGACCTCGACAAGCGGCTCCAGGAACTGCACGTCCTCACGGCCCAGACGCCGCTCTACAACCCGGTCTTCCAGCTCGGCCTCGAACTGTCGCGGCGGCTGGAAACCGGCGAGATGAGCCTCGATCATATCGAGGCTCTCGTCGCCGAGATGGAGTGCGAGGGCCTGCGCGCCCGTGCCGCCCGTCTCGACCGGCTGCTCGCCCCCGTCGGCCTTGCCGAGAACGACGCACGGATCGACGCGGCGGCCGAGGAGGACGACTTCACCGCCTTCGCCGTCCGCTGGCAGCGCCCGGCCGCCCATGTGGTCTTCACCGCGCACCCCACGTTCCTGCTCTCCACCGCGCAGACCGAGGCCGTGGCCGTTTCGGCCTCGAACGGCGATTTCAGCGACGCCACGGTCTGTGCGGCATCTTCCGACCGCGACCAGATCACGCTCGACTACGAGCATGACAAGGCGATGGAAGCGATCGCGCGCGGTCAGAAGGCCCGCGACCGCATCAACGCCCGCCTCTTCGACATTGCCGCCGCCCGCTGGCCGAAGCGCTGGCGCGGGCTGAACCCGATGCCGGCGCGCTTCGCCTCCTGGGTCGGCTACGACATGGACGGCCGCACCGATATCGGCTGGTCCACCTCGATCCGCTACCGCCTTCAGGAAAAGGCGCTGCGCCTCGCCGGCTATGCGGAAAGCCTCATGCAGGCCGCGCCGGACATCGCGCAGAAGCTGGCCCGCGCGGGCAAGCTGACCGAGGACATGGTCGCCCGTTTCGCCGCCGATCTTTCCTCGCCGGAGGCGCTTTCGGAAGCCGCCAACGCGCTGACCGCAGATCATGCCGACCGGCTGGTCAGCCTGGAAGGGGTCATCACCGCGCTGGAAAACGAAGCGCGCCATGCCGATCAGGAAATCGCGCGCACCCTGCTCGTGACCGCCGCCGCCATGCGGGCGGACGGCCTGGGCATGGGCTGGATCCACTTCCGGGTGAACGCCTCCCAGCTCCAGAACGCGATCCGTCTGCGCATCGACCCGGAAGGCAAACTTTCGCTCGCCAGCCAGGCCGCGCTGGTGCGCATGCGCGAGTTGCTGGCCGAAGTCGTGCCGCTCAAGTCCAACTTCGCCGCGCTCGCCATCGAGAATTCCACCGCCGTGCGCCAGTTCCTGGCCATGGCGCAGATCCTGGCCCATATCGACGCCGATGCGCCGATCCGCATGCTCGTGGCCGAGTGCGAGGAACCGACGACGATCCTGGCCGCGCTCTATTTCGCGCGCATGTTCGGGATCGACGACAAGGTGGACGTCTCGCCGCTGTTCGAGACCGAAAGCGCGCTGGAACATGGCGGCCGCTTCGTCGATGCCGTGCTGGCAGAGCCTGCCTACCGCGACTATGCGCGCAAGCGCGGCCGCGTCTCGATCCAGACCGGCTTCTCGGACGCAGGCCGGTTCGTGGGACAAGTGCCCGCCGCGCTCGCCATCGAGCGTCTTCAGGGCCGCTTGTCCGAAGCCATGGTGGCCAACGGCCTCACCGACGTTTCGGCGCTGATCTTCAACACCCACGGCGAATCGATGGGCCGCGGCGCTCATCCTTCCAGCATCAAGGACCGCTTCCAGTGGCCGATGTCGCCCTGGGCACGCCGCCGCTTCCTGCGCGCCGGCATCCGGCTGGAACCGGAAGTCTCGTTCCAGGGCGGGGACGGCTACCTCTGGTTCGGCTCGGACGAACTGGCCCTCGCCACGCTCACGCGCATGGCCGAAATGCCGCTCTGGGGCGCCGATGCCGATGCGCCCACCGATCTGTTCTACCGCCGCACCGATCTCAGCCTCGATTTCTACCGGGCGATCCGCGGCGTCCAGCACGAGCATCTCGAAAGCGCGACTTATAGCCGCGCGATCACCGCTTTCGGGCTGGGCCTGCTCAACGATACCGGCAGCCGCAAGTCGCGCCGCCAGTCGGACCTCGCTTCCGACCGTTCGATGAGCCTGCGGCAGATCCGCGCGATCCCGCACAACGCCATCCTCCAGCAGCTCGGCTACCCGGTGAACGTGATCGCCGGGATCGGCACCGCCTCCGACGGCAACCGCGAGGAAATTGCCGTGCTCCTGCGCGAAAGCGAGCGCGGCCAGCAACTCATGCGGTTGGCGCGCAGTGCCAATGCGCTGGCCTCGATCAAGACCGTGGCGGCTTATGGCGAGCTGTTCAATTCCGCCTACTGGGCGAGCCGCCCCTATCGCGGCGACGAACAGTACATCGCCGAGGCCTGCCTGAAGCTGGCCGAATACCTGACCAAGGACGATCGCACCGGCGTGTTCCGCCGCCTCGCCTCGCGCCTGCGCGTCGACGCGATGAAGCTGCACTTCCTGCTCGACCTGCTGCCGGACGAAGCCCCGCTGCCGGACCGCGAGCACACTCGCCGCAGCCTGGGCGTGCTCCAGTCCCTGCGCATCGCCTTGTTCAAGCACATGTTCCTGCGCGCGGTGATGGTCCCGCCCTTCAGCCGCGCCAACGACATCAGCCGCGACGACGTGCTGGAGATGTTCTTCACCTTGCGCGTCGAGGATGGCCTGGCCCAGCTGCGCCGCGCCTTCCCCACCAGCTTCCCCTCGATCGACGACTTCAAGGTGGATTGCCCCAGCGACTACCCGGACTCGAGCGCGACCGGCTATACCCGCATCCACAGCGACTACATCGACCCGATCGCCCGCTCCTATGCCCTGTCCTTGCGGATCACCACGGCGCTGGCGAACGAGTTCGGCGCGCACGGCTGATCCGGCCAGGGTTCCGCCGGGCGGGGCGGGAGAGCGGCGATGCTCTCTCGCCCCGCCCGGCATATCCATGAAAGTCCTAGTTGAATTTCCGGTTTTTCGGGCGCCTACTCGCACCCGGTTGGTCGCACATCACGTCTGCTCCGGGGGGCCGGGGATGATGCATGCGCAACTTGCTTCTCGGTTCCTTGGTCCTGACCGCTTTCCTCGCCGCGCCCGCCAGGGCCCATGGCTTCGGCGAATGGCCCGATCTCGCCCCTGACGCCGAGGCAGACGCCAGCCTGGCGCAGTGGGATCTGGCCGATCTGGCCGAAGCTCGGGAACGCCCGCGCAGCCCGTTCGACACGCCGCCTTCCGGCGCGGAAACCGGCCAGGTTTCGCTGGAGGACCCGGGTGATGCGCCGCTCGTCAGGCCCAGCGGCGAACCCGGCGCCGGTCCGGGGGATCGCCTGCCGCCCATGCTCCCTGCCGAACTGCAGCCGCGCCGCTGGTCGGACCATGTGCCGCGCGCTTACGCCGCCAATCCCGACTTCCTCAGCCAGCTCGGCACGATCAAGTGGGAGACCCTGATCCTGCTCGGCTATTTCAGCCTCCAGAGCGGCAAGAAGCTGTTCCGCGAGACCACCAGCTTCCACTTCCACAACGAGGGCTGGTTCGGGAAGGACACCACCAACCTCGGCATCGACAAGCTCACTCATGCCTTCGACACGTACCTGATCGCCGAAATCCTGCACATGCGGCTCCACGACAAGACTCATGCCTCGCAAGGCGACGCGGTGACGGCGGCGATCCTCGCCTCGACTTTCATGGCGCTCAACGAGATTTCGGACGGGATCGAGACCGACAGCGGCTATTCGATGCAGGACATCACGATGAACCTGGTCGGCGCGGGCTTTTCGGTCCTGCGCAACACGGTGCCCGGCATGCGCGAGAAAGTCGCCTTCAAGATCGAGATCATCCCGGACGACAATATCTACAGCTATCGCGGCTAGGCCCATTATGCCCAGCAACGCTACATGCTCTCGTTCAAGGGGGCGGGTTTCGAAGCGCTGGAGCGCACGCCGCTGCGCTTCGTGGACCTGCAGGTGGGCTACTACGGCAGCGATTTCATGATCGACGACCGCCTGGCCGGCAAGGAACCCAAGCGCCACTTGTTCGTGGGCCTGGGCCTCAACCTCGGCGAACTGCTGTTCGGCCGCTCCCGCTCAAGGCTGGGCAAGGCGGGCTACACGGTGCTGGACTACTTCCAGGTGCCCTACACGTCGATCCGCTACGACACGACCGGGCACCTGGGGACCTGAGGCGATCAGGCCATGAGCTTCAGCAGCCCGTCGATCTCGCAAGTGGCGAAGCCCACGGTGCTATCCGAAATGCCGTAGGGCAGGAGGAGCCGCTCGCCCACTTTCAGGGCGCCGCAGGTATAGACCACGTTCGGCACATAGCCCGAGCGGTCGGCATTTTCCGCCGTCAGCACCGGCTCGACCGTGCGGGCAAGGACTTTCGAGGGGTCCTTCAGGTCCAGCAAGGCGCAGCCGAGCGCATATTTGCGCATGGCGCCCACGCCGTGCGTGAACAGCAGCCAGCCGTGCTCGGTCGGGATCGGGCTGCCGCAATTGCCGATCTGGATGAATTCCCAGGGGTATTTCGGCTCCATCAGCAGCACGCCATCGTCGTCCCACATGTCGAGCGAGTCGGAGCGGAGCAGGAACAGGTTCTTGCCGTCCTGGCGCCCGACCATGGCGAACTGGCCGTCGATCTTCTCGGGAAACAGCGCCATGCCCTTGTTGCGACCGGCACGGCCGCGGATAGGCTCTAGCTCGAACGCCCGGAAATCGCGCGTGCGCAGCAGTTCGGAGCGGATCGAACTGCCCGAGTAGGCCGTGTAGGTGCCCACCCATTCGAAGTCGCCGCCGCCATGGTCGAACCGCACGAGGCGCAAGTCTTCCAGCCCGCCGCGCTGCTGTTCGGTGATCGGGAAGATCACGGTGTTGGACAGGCTCGATTCGGGATGGCGGTGGACCGAGACGGCGCCGTCGGCATCGACTTCGCCTTCCTCGTCCAGTTCCACGGATGTCGCGAAGGAGGCCTGCGGCCAGAGGCAGAACGTGCCGTCGGCCTCGGCTATGCCTTCGCGGAAGGCGATGGAGCTGATGTGCCCTTCGCCCACGGCCCGCAGCGACATGATGAAGCGCACCGCGCCGTCCTGCATTCCAGACTGGTCAGGCGCAGGCACGATCGAAGGGTTCATCAGGGCCGCTGCCGCGAACGTATATTCGTGGCAGAAATAGGCCCCGATCAGCCGCTGGCGCGTCTCGGAAAACTGGGTGGGATCAAGATCCAGATTCGACGCAACTTCCAGGAAGCGGTCGGCGAATATGTTCTCGGTCTGCCAGTGCCGCTCCTTGAAGTCGCGCAGCACGCGCTCGTACTCGGAGGCCACCTGCTCTTCGCTCAGGCCGGCGATATCCTCCACGAGTTTGTTCGCACGGCCGCCGGGCGCGTTCTTGCCCTGCCAGCCCAGGTGGAACGGGCGCAGCACGACTCGCGCCGGATCGGCGTAAAGGCGAGTCTCAAAAACATGGAGCGGTTCAGACCAGACGTTCTCGGGCCGATTCAAGCAATCCTCCTCCACGTCCGAGCGGTGCCGACACGGCAAGCTCGGCCAGAGCATAGTGCGAAAGTTGGAAGGCGAGAATGGATTCCGCACCGCAATTGGCGTTGACTCCCCTCGGTGTGACCCCATCCCGGCAACGGCCCGTCGCAATGTCCGCCAGAATGACGCCGCGATCGTTGCCGCCGAAGAACCAGCGCCATGCCGTCAGCGCATGTTCCACCCAGAAGGCACCATGCGTGGCGGTCCAGGCGGAGCAGGCTGCCTCGATGGCGGCCTGGGCTTCCAGTGGCTGCTGGTCGAACGGCAGGTAGCCATGCGGCTTGCCGAAGCTTTCCGAGCCGATCGGGCGGAACTGGCCGCGCGCGGAGACCTGCTGGCGGCAAATCCATTCCAGCGTTTCCAGGCCGGCCCCGATCCAGGCTTCCCGGTCCAGCGCGCGGCCCGCTTCGATCAGGGCCTGCGGCAGCCGGGGGTTGTCATAGCCGAGCACGGCCTCGAACCAGGCCCAGTCGGGACGGCGCCCATGGCCGAGCAGGCGCATGAGGAAGTCGCCCCCCTCCCGCGCACACTCCAGCGCCGCCGTATTGCGGGGATCGCGCCGCAGCACCGCGCAGGCGCCGAGCATGGCGAAAGCGCGGGCGCGGGGCGCCTCGATCGTGGCCAGCCGGGGGAGCACGTCCTCGAACAGCTGGAGCGCCCATTCCGAAAGGCTCTGGTCCGGCGCCCGTTCGTATGTGTGCCCCAGTGACCAGATGGCGCGACCGTTGGAATCTTCCGAACCCTCGTCCTCGCACCAGCCCCGGTCGAAGCGCATGAAGTTGCGGAAGCGCGCAAGGTCCGGGTTCCATGCCGACTGCACGAAGGCCGCGTAGGCAAGGCTCCACTTCATCCGCTCGGCCACCGGCAGGCCGCGCGCGACGTTCATCAGCATGAGCGCGCGGGCATTGTCGTCCAGGCAATACCCGTGGCGGCGGTCCGGCACCACGCCCACCGAGTGCTGGAGCATGCCGGTGGCATCGCTCATCGCCAGCACGGCGGCGAGGCCCGGCGTCGCGGTAATCGGCGGCATCGCCGGATCGGGCGCGCGGGCCCGGTCGACAAGGCGCAGGCTGGCGTCGGCGAAGCGCGGCCAGATCATCTCGCGGCCCCGCGCCCAGGCGCGGCGCTGCATGGCGGTGAGGTCCGCCGGACGATCGAGCAGGGCGTTGACCGCTTCGGCGATCGCCTCGCTGGAGCCCGGCTCGATCAGGCGGCCGATCCCCTCGCCCAGCAATTCGCGGGCATGGACATAAGGCGTGGACACCACGGCCTTGCCCACCGCCACGGCATAGCTGAGCGTGCCGGACGTCGATTGCTGCATCCCCAGATAGGGCGTCAGGTAGATGTCGCAGGCTTCGAGCTGGTCGAGCAGTTCGTCGGTTTCGAGGAAGCGGTTTTCCCAGGCGATGTGCGAGAGCACGCCCAGCCGATCGGCCAGGGCCTGCAATTCCTCGCGATAGGCCTCGCCCTCGTAAGCGACGAGATTGGGATGCGTGGCGCCGACGATGCGGTAGATCACCTCGGGATGGCGCGCGACGATGGCCGGCAGCGCCCGGATCGCGTGTTCCAGCCCCTTGCCGCGGCTGAGCAGGCCGAACGTCATGAGCACCTTGCGGCCGTCGAGACCCAGCTGCTCCTTGAATTCGTCCTGGCGGCCGAAGGGACGGTCCGGCGCGCCGTGCTCGATCACTTCGAGGATGCGCGGCGGGGCGTCGTATTCGCTCTCCAGCAGGTTTCGCGAATGATGCGACATGACCATGATACGCGAGGCGCGCGCGATCAGGTGGCGCAGGATCTTGCGCTGGCGCTCGGAAGGATCGGACAGCACGGTGTGCAGCGTGAGCACCAGCGGCGCGGCCAGACGGTCCACGAAGTCCAGCACCATCTCGCCATCCTCGCCGCCGAAGATGCCGTATTCATGCTGGACCCAGACCGCATCGACGCCGGCTTCATTGATCTGGCGTGCGGCGCGGGCGTAGTCCTCGGGATCGTTGCAAGCGATCGTCCCCGTGACCTCCCGATAGTCCAGCCGGTGGTCGGGATCGTCCAGCGCGTGCACGTCGAGCGTGATCTCGGGATGGAATTCCCGCAGCTTCTCGAAGATGTCGGTGGTGAAAGTGGCGATGCCGCACTTGCGCGGCGCAAAGTTGCCGACAAGCGCGATGTGCAGGGGCCGCGGTGCCGGCCGATCCGCTTCGGGCCTGTTCGCTTCGAGAGGCCCCGTCTCGGCGTCGCCGCTGGAGGGGATCACGTCGAAGATCGAACGGACTTTGTCCGAACCCGATTTCCGGCCGGGTTCTTCGTCACGAGGCATCAGGTTCATGCGCACCCCGCAGAAGGTGGAGGAGAATGCTCAATGAAAGCCCAAGAGTGCCATGAGTTTCCCGCTGCACTGCAAAAAAACTGACATGTCGCGGCAAAGCGCCCGCCGCGAAGGCCGTGCAGAGGCCGGAAACGCGTTAAGTTCACATTTGTGCAGTTGCGAATCGGGAGATGGCGGCACGACGGAGGCGCAAGCAGGTCGCGATTTAGTATAGACAAAAAAGCATAGGCCCACCCCTGCCCGGCATGGACTTGGCTCCGGGGCTTTCCTATGTCCGTCGAACGCGCAAACTGAGAAACGACGGGAACACCATGCCCTCCGCCTCCACCCCTTTCGCGAATCGGGACCAGACGCTCTACCGGCTGCTGTCAGCCGCCGTGGGCGACGATGCCGCGACTTCGGCCCTGACCGTTCTGACCATAGACCCAGCCCTTGCCGGCTCGGGAGACACCGTGTCCCGCGCACAAGTCGCGATGGCGCTCAACGCTGCGCTCTTCGCAGACCTGCTGGTACGCGTGCCCACCGCGGCGCGTTACGTCCAGACCGTGCGCGAGGCGGGCGAGACGATCGTCTTCGACCACGGCGCCCTGCGCACCATCGACGGCGAAACCGGCGACCTGCCTGCCGGCCACGAGGCTTTCGGCCGCTTTCTGATCCCGCTCGGCTATGAAGTGGGCGGGCTCTATCCGCTGCCCAAGCTGAAGATGACCGGCCGCGCCTATGTCCAGCGCGACCTGCCCGAGACGATCCCGCAGTTCTTCGTGTCCGAACTCCATGTCGAGCAGCTGGCCGAAGCGGCCCGGGCCGCCTGCGCCAGTGTCTTCGGCACTTCCGTCGATCCGCTCGGCGAAGCGGAATGGGCGGCGCTGGACGCGCTTTCCGCCAAGGCCGCCTGCGCCTTCGAGCAGGGCGTCACCGCGCTCAAGGGCGCGCTCGCCTGTTTCGAGCGGCAGCATCAGCCCCCGGCGCTGGCGGATTACGAAGTGCTCCTGCCGGAAACCCGCGAAGGCGCCTGGATCGCCACCGAGGGCAATGCCTTCAACCATGCCACGACCCGGACGGCCAATGTCATGATCCTGGCCGAGGAACTGAAGGAAGACGGCTATCCGATGAAGCCGTCGGTGGAGATCTCGCAGAACGGCCGCGTCCGCCAGACGGCGATCCTGGCGGACAAGGTCGTGCGCCCCTTCCGCGAGGCCGACGGCAGCGAAGTGCCGCTGCCGGTGCCGGGCTCCTTCTACGAATTCATCACCCGCGACATCGATCCCGAGACCGGCAAGCTCGATCTCACGTTCGATTCAGGCAATGCCACCGGCATCTTCGCCGTCACGAGGAACGCATGAACCAGCTGAGGTCCTACGATCCCGCCAGCGGCGCCCTCGTCTGGGAAGGCCCGATCGCGGACGCCGCGGCCGTGGACGCCGCGCTGGAACGCGCCCATGCGGCCTTCCCCGGCTGGGCGGCGCTGCCCGTGGCGGCCCGGGTCGAGGCGGTGCAACGCTACAAGGCCGTGCTCGAAGCCCGCAAGGACGCCGTGGCCGAGGTCATCGCGCGCGAGACCGGCAAGCCGCTCTGGGAGACGCGCGCCGAACTCGCCTCGATGATCGGCAAGATCGGCATCTCCATCGCCGGACAAGCCGAGCGCGCGGGCGAGAAACGCAGCGACATGCCGTTCGGACAGGCCGTTCTGCGCCACCGCCCACACGGCGTCATGGCCGTGCTCGGGCCTTTCAACTTCCCCGGCCACTTGCCCAACGGCCACATCGTCCCGGCCCTGCTGGCGGGCAACACGGTGGTGTTCAAGCCCTCCGAGATGACTCCCGCGACCGGGCAGGCCATGGCCGATGCCTGGTTCGAAGCGGGCCTTCCCGAAGGCGTGTTCCAGATCGTTCACGGCGCCCGCGCCACCGGCGAGGCGCTGGTGGCAGGCCATATCGACGGCCTGCTGTTCACCGGCTCGGCCGGCGCCGGCGCGCATTTCCGGCGGATCTTCGCGGATCGGCCGGACGTGATCCTCGCGCTCGAACTTGGCGGCAACAACCCGCTGGTGGTATGGGACGGCGATCTCGACGAGGCCGCCTCGGTCGTCGTCCAGTCCAGCTTCATTACCACCGGCCAGCGCTGTTCCTGCGCGCGCCGCCTGATCGTGCCGGACGACGATTTCGGCGCGGCCCTGGTCGATGCCGTGGCCGCGCTGGCGGACCGGATCACCGTGGGCGCCTGGAACGAGACCCCCGAACCGTGGATCGGCCCGCTGATCTCCGAGCGCGCGGCCGAGGCCGCTGCGGAGCGTTACGACGAACTGGTCGCGCGCGGCGCGCGGGTCGTGCGGCCTTTCGGCGGGATCGAGGGCCGCAGCGGCGCCTTCGTGACGCCGGGCATTCTCGACGTGACCGGCGTGGACGTGCCTGACGAGGAAGTGTTCGCCCCCATCGTCCAGGTCACGCGGGTTCCGGACTTCGACGCCGCGATCGCCGCTGCCAACGCCACGCGCTTCGGCCTTTCCGCCGGGCTCGTCAGCGCCGACGACGGCTTGTGGGACCGCTTCGTGCTGGAGAGCCGCGCGGGCGTGGTCAATCGCAACCGCCCGACCACCGGCGCGGCCGGATCGATGCCCTTCGGCGGCCTTGGCGACAGCGGAAACCACCGCCCCAGCGCCTATTATGCCGCCGATTACTGCGCCTATCCGGTAGCCAGCTTCGAGGCGGCAGACGCGCAGGGCAACAGCGCCGCCCTGAACGGCAAGCTGAACGGCAAACTGGGCGGATGAGCGCTCTCACCGCCGAGGAACAGGACCTTCTGGCCCCGATCGAGCGGGCGCCGATCCTCGCCCACACGCTCGAATGGGCGGCGATCAACAGCGGCACCGCGCATGTCGAGGGGCTGGCCGCGGTGGCCGGGCAGCTCGCCCAGGCTTTCGCGGCGCTGCCGGGGGAAGTGCGGCTGGTCGATCCTGCCCCGGTGGAGAAAGTCGACAGCCAGGGCCAGACCCGCGCCGTGGCCCACGGCCGCCACCTCGTGCTTTCGGTGCGGCCGGAGGCGGCCCGCCGGGTCATCCTGACCGGGCACATGGACACCGTCTACCCGCGCGAACACCCCTTCCAGACCTGCGACTGGCTGGACGAGAACAGGCTGCACGGCCCCGGCACGGCCGACATGAAGGGCGGCCTCGCGCTGATGCTGGCCGGGCTTGCCGCTTACGAGCGCTCCGGCCCGACCCTCGGTTACGACGTCCTCATCAACAGCGACGAGGAAACCGGCTCGCTGTCCTCGGCCGCTCTGATCGCCGATCTGGCGCGCGGCAAACTGGCAGCATTGACTTACGAACCGGCGCTTCCCGGCGGGCAGATGGCCCGCGCGCGGCCGGGATCGGGAAACTATGCCGTGGTGATCCACGGCCGCTCCGCGCACGCGGGCCGCAATCCCGAGGAGGGCCGCAATGCCGTGGTGGCAGCGGGCGATCTCGCCCTGCGCCTCGCCGCGATGCGCCGTCCCGGACTCTCGGTGAATCCGGCCAGGATCGAAGGCGGCGCGCCCAACAACACCGTGCCGGACCTGGCGATCCTCCACTTCAACATGCGCCCCGCCACCCCCGAGCTGGCGGCAGAGGCGCAGGCGCTGGTCAAGGCCGCCGTGGCCGAAGTCTCCGCCGCGCATGACGTGCACATGCACGTCCACGGCCACGTCTCGCGCCCGCCCAAGGCGATCTCGGCCGAGACCGAGGCGCTCTACGGCACCGTCAGCAAGGCCGCCGCCGATCTTGGCCAGCCGATGAGTTGGAAGGACACCGGCGGCGTCTGCGATGGCAACAACATCGCCGCCTGCGGCGTTCCGGTGCTCGACACCATGGGCGCGCTGGGCGGGTCGATCCATTCGCCGGACGAATTCCTGCTGGCCGACTCCCTCGATGCCCGCGCCCGCCTCACCGCTCTCGTCCTTCACCGGATCGACCGCCACGGAGTTTTGCCCGCATGACGTTTCTCCTGCGCACCGCACAGGAAAAGGACCTCGACGCGCTCTATCGCATGGCGAAGGGCACGGGCGGCGGCTTCACCAACCTGCCGCCGGACAAGCCCACGCTGGGCGCCAAGCTGAAGCGCACGGCCAAGAGCTTCGCGCGGGAAAGCGAGGACATCGCCAACGACCTCTTCGTGTTCATCCTGGAAGATACCGCCACGGGCAAAGTCCGCGGCACCTGCCAGGCCTTCTCGCAAGTGGGCACGGAGTTTCCCTTCTATTCCTATCGGATCGGCCGGATCACGCAGCACTCGCAGGAACTGGGACGCACCTTCCGCGCCGAAATGCTGACGCTCTGCACCGATCTCGACGGCGCCAGCGAAGTGGGCGGGCTCTATCTGGACGCCACCGAACGCTCGGCCGGCGTGGGCAAGCTGCTGGCCCGCAGCCGCTACCTCTTCATCAAGACGCACCGCGCGCGCTTTGGCGATACCACCCTGGCCGAACTGCGCGGTGCCATCGACGATGCCGGCAACTCGCCGTTCTGGGACGGTCTTGCAGGCCGCTTCTTCGACATGAGCTTCCGCGATGCCGACGAATTCAACGCCAAGCACGGCAACCAGTTCATCGCCGACCTGATGCCCAAGCACCCGATCTACTGCGCCCTGCTCTCCGAGGCGGCGCGCCAGGTGATGGGCCAGCCGCACTACTCCGGCCGCCCGGCGATGCGGATGCTGGAGAACGAGAACTTCGCCTTCCAGAACTACGTCGACATCTTCGACGGCGGCCCGACCATGCTCGCCCGGACCGACCAGATCCGCACCGTGCAGGACGCCCGCACCGGCATGATTACCGCCCTGACCAAGGCGGACGATACGGAAGCCAGCCACCTCGTGGCGACCGGCCGCCTCGCACGGTTCCGGGCCTGCCTCGGCAAAGTGGACGCTGCCGACGGCGGCGTGACGCTGGACGCCGCAGCGGCGGCACTGCTCGGTGTCGAGGTGGGCGATACGGTGACTTACGCCAACGCATGATGTCCCCGTCGCCCCGGACACGATCCGGGACGACGGGCGCTTTTCGCAACCGCACATTCGCCCTTTGCAATGGTCCCGACACTGTCAGGGCGCATATTGAGCCGATGACTTCCCTGCCCGAAACGCTTCGCTCCCCCGTGCTGCCCGACCCGATCCGCGCGGCGATCTTCGACATGGACGGGACGCTGCTCGATACCGAAGCCGCCCACGGCCGCGCTTTCGCGCAGACCGGCAAGGCGATGGGCTATCCGCTCGCAGCGGAGCTGCAGAATTCGATGGTCGGCATCCACCGCGACGGTTCGCGCCGCCTGGTGGCCGACCACATGGGCCCGGACTTCCCGCTGGACCGCTTCTTCGAGGAGAGCGACCGGGCCTTCGCAGCCATGCTCGATGCCGGAATACCGCTGCGGCCCGGCGCCGAGGTGATCCTGGAGCACTTCGCCAAGGCCGGCATTCCCATGGCCATCGCCACGTCCTCGGAAGCGCCTTATGCGCAGCAACGCCTCGAAAAGGCGGGCCTGCTGCGCTATTTCGATCTCGTGGTCACCCGCAACGACGTGACCGAGGCCAAGCCCCACCCCGAACCCTACCTGCTGGCCGCCCGCCGCCTCGGTGTCGATCCGGCGCATTGCGTCGCCATCGAAGACAGCCCCGCGGGCGTCCGCTCGGCGACTTCGGCCGGGATTGCCACGGTGATGGTGCCCGACCTGCTGCCCGCCACCGAGGAACAGACGCTGCTCTGCGCGCAAGTGCTGCCCAGCCTCCACGCCTTGCGCGACCTGCTGCTGGCGCCTGCCGAAAGCTGAGCGAATTGGGCGGTGCATAGCTTGCCCCGCCCGCTGGACCGCCCCGCCACGATCTCGCTACGGGCGGGCGGATGAGCATTATCGCCACCATCATGAATTCGACCACCGGCCAACCCATCCAGAAGATGACGTTCGGCCGCATGCCCAAGCCCTGGGCGAGCTTCAACCTCGCCACCGGCGAACTCGTCACCGCCGACCGCGTCCATGTGGGCAAGCCTGCGCCGGGAAAGTTCGCCGCGCCCGTCGAAGTCTGGGTCACGCCGAAGGCCTGAGGGCGCCTGTCAGGTAGTCTTTTCCCATCGGGACGCAGGGAAAGCGCCGGATTCTCTGCGTCTCCGCCGACGGGAACCTTACGCGGTCAGTTTCGGTCCGGCTGGCGGTCGGGATGCGCGGCAATGAAGGCGGGATGCTCCCGGCAGGCCGTATCTATCCGCGTCAGGTGCGGATAGGCCGACAGATCGCAGGAAAACCGCCGCGCATTGTAGAGCTGCGGCACCAGGACGCATTCGAACAGCCCCGGCGCATCGAACAGGAAATCTCCTGCCCCGCGTGACGCCTCCAGACGCTGCGCCAGTCGCGTCTCGACGCTTTCGAACGTGCGGGCGATCCAGTGGCGATACCAGTCGTCCACTTCATCCTGCGCATGGCCGAGGTCGTTTTTCAGGTACTTGAGCACCGGCAGGTTGAGCGGCGCATGAAGCTCGGTGGCGATCGCCAACGACAGTTCGCGCGACGCGAAGCGGTCCTCGATATCGCGGGGGAGCAACGGACGGTCGGGAAAGCTCTCGTCGAGCCATTCCAGTATCGCCATCGACTGCGCATAGATGCGCCCATCGATCTCCAGCGCCGGAACACCGCCGTAGGGGTTGAGGCGGCGGTACTCCCGGGAGCGCTGCTCCCCGTCGAGCAGGTTGACCGCAACCTGCTCGTATTCAAGCCCCTTGAGACCCAGCGCGATGCGCAGGCGGTAGCTGGTGGAGCTGCGCCAGTAGCCGTGGAGCCTCACGTCTCCGCCGCGATCTTCTCGTGCAGCCAGGCCGCGTGACGCGGGGCCTTCTTGGTGCGCGCCCATTCCTCCAGCATGTCGTCGGCCACGGCCTTGAGCTGGGCCATCTGGCCGGAGCTGCCGAACTGCCAGGCGAGTTCGAGGCGGTGGCCGTTGGGATCGAACAGGTAGATCGACTTGAAGACGCCGTGATGGACCGGGCCGACCACCGAAATGCCCCGCGCCTCGGCCCGCTGCTTGGCCGAAAGGAGGTCCTGCTCGCCCTCCACCTTGAAGGCGATGTGCTGGACCCAGGCGGGGGTCGCCTCGTCGCGCCCCATCTCGGGTGAATTCGGAAGCTCGAAGAAGGCCAGCACATTGCCGCCGCCGCAGTCGAGGAAGACGTGCATGTAGGGATCGGGGGCGCCGGTCGAGGGCACTTTGTCCTCGGCGATCGCCAGCATGAAATCCATGCCCATCACCTCGCGGTAGAACGCGACGGTCTCCTTCGCGTCGTGGCAACGGTAGGCGACATGGTGGATCCCACCAAGTTTCGGCGCCAAAGTCGCGTCGGGCATCGGGGCTGGCATCGGGCTCTCGTCAGTCATCTTAGGTCTCCCGGGAATTGCGGGCGAGCCTGCGTGGGCCCGCCCGTCTCTCCCAATTTCGTGTGCGCCGCGCCGCTTATCCGGCGGGCTCTTCCACCTTCAACACGCCGCGGCGGATCTGGTCGCGCTCCATGCTTTCGAACAGTGCCTTGAAATTGCCGTTTCCGAAACCGTCGTCGCCCTTGCGCTGGATGAATTCGAAGAACACCGGCCCGACGCGGGCCTCGGCAAAGATCTGCAGCAGCAGGCGCGGCTGGCCATCCGCGCCGACTTCATCGGTGGTGCCGTCGAGCAGGATGCCGCGCATCTTGAGCTGGTCGGCAGGCTCGCCATGGCCGGGAAGCCGCTCTTCGAGCATCTCGTAGTAGGTTTCCGGCGGCGCGGTCATGAACGGCACGCCCAGCGCCTTGAGCTTGTCCCACGCGCCGACGAGATCGTCGCAGATCAGCGCGATGTGCTGGATGCCCTCACCGTTGAAGGCGCGCAGGAATTCGTCGATCTGGCCCTTCCCGCCCTCGGCCTCTTCGTTGAGCGGGATGCGGATCTTGCCGTCCGGCGCGGTGAGCGCCTTGGAGGTGAGGCCGGTGTATTCGCCCTTGATGTCGAAATAGCGGATCTCGCGGAAGTTGAAGAGCTTCTCGTAGTAATCCGCCCAATAGGCCATGCGGCCGCCGTAGACGTTGTGGGTCAGGTGGTCGATCACGTCGAAGCCGGCGCCGACCGGGTGGCGATCGACGCCGGGCAGATAGTCGAAGTCGATGTCGTAGATCGACAGGGCGCCGTCGCTTTCGCCGTTTTCATCGGCGCGCTCGTAGCGGTCGATCAGGTAGATGATCGAGTTGCCGATGCCGCGGATGCCCGGCAGGTGCAGTTCCATCGGTCCGGTCTCGACCGAAACAGGCTCGGCCGAGCGGGCCAGCAGTTCGGCATAGGCGGCGCGGGCGTCGCGAACGCGGAACCCCATGCCGCAGGCCGAAGGGCCATGCTCGCGGCTGAAGAACCAGGCCGGGCTGTGCGGCTCGTAATTGGTGATGAAATTGATGCCGCCCTGGCGCCAGAGTTCCACGTCCTTCGAGCGGTGACGGGCGATCTTCGTGAAGCCCATCGCCTCGAACACCGGCTCCAGCACGCCCTTTTCCGGCGCCGAGAACTCGACGAACTCGAAGCCGTCCAGTCCGATGGGATTTGGCTCGATGGAGGTTTCGAGAAGGTCGGTCATGGAAGCGTTTCTCCGAAAGGAATTTCGCCGGAAAGCGTCTCTCCGGCAGGAATGGGCGGCGCCGCGCGCCAGGTTTCGTAGACGGGGCCGAAATCCAGCCCGACCAGATCCTCGATCAGCTGCGGCAGGCTCTCCAGGACGAAGTAGGTCTTCTGGAAAGCATCGATCATGTAACCGGTGCGCATGACGCGCACGGCATCGAAGGGCAGCCGCAGGACCGCGCGATCCTCGATGGAAAAGCGGGTTTCGCTGGCCGAGGAGATGATGCCGGCGCCGAAGACCTTCAACGCGCCGTCCTCGCGGACCAGCCCGAATTCGATGGTGTACCAGTAGATCCGCGCCAGCATCCCCAGCGCATCCATCGCCATGGCCCGCGCCCCGGCCTTGCCGTAAAGCTCCAGGAAATCGGCGATGGTGGGATCGAGCAGCATCGGCACATGGCCGAAGAAATCGTGGAACACGTCCGGCTCGACCAGATAGTCCAGCTCATGCTCCTCGCGCAGCCAGCGGGTTACCGGGAAGCGGCGATGGGCAAGGTGGTCGAAGAACACGGCATCGGGAATGAAGCCCGGAACGCCCACCAACTCCCAGCCCGTGGCAGCGCCGAGAATCGCGTTGGCATCCTCGAAGCGTGGGATGCCGTCCGCGCAGTCCAGCCGCGCCAGGCCCTCGCGGAAGGCGCGGCAGGCATATGTCTCGACAAGCGCCGACTGCCGCGCATGAAGGCGGCGCCAGCGTTCGTGCATTTCGGGGGTGTAGGCATGCCAGTCCTGCCCGACCGTGTAGTCCGCGGCAGCGCCTTCATACTCTCCCCGAAGCTCGCTCGTCGATGTCTCGGTGGAGGGCTTCTTCATTCCCTAGAGAATACCACAAGTCTCATGGCAGATTCGTGCGATTGCGCGCGCGCTGGCGGTCTGTAAAAGGGGATTCCACCAGGAAGTCGGCTCAAGGCAGGGGATTCATGCAGCTGGATCTATTCGACCGCAAGATCATCGCGTCCTTGCAGGAAGACGCGCGCATGCCGGTGGCGCAAGTGGCCGAACGCACCGCGCTTTCCGCCACGCCGGTCAGCCGCCGCATCAAGCGGCTGGAGGACGACGGGGTGATCCTGGGCTACGCGCCGGTGCTCGACCCGCGCAAGCTCGGCTTCGAACTGGAAGCCTATGTGCTGATAAACCTGAACGCCCATATCGACGAGAACATCACGCGCTTCGAACAGGCGATCCGCGACAATCCTTATGTCATCGCCTGCCACGCCGTGACCGGCGACATGGATTACATCATCCACATCATCGCCCGCGACGTGGAGCATTTGTCGCAGATCACGCTGAAGACGCTCGTGCGCATTCCCGGCGTGCGCGACGTGAAGTCGAGCATCGTGCTGGAGGCGATCAAGGAACCGCGCACCCTGCCGCTGGAGTGAGGGGTGGTTTGGGTGTGGCGGGGATGGAGGTGCGGCAAGGCACTCGGCCTGCCCCGCTATGCTCGTCATCCTGAACCTGTTTCGGGATGACGAGTGAGATTTCGGCCGACCTGCGCGCTGATGATGGGCCGTGTCCGGCCATCAACTCGCCCCTACGCCCGTCGTCCTCACGCTCCCACACTCCTACGCCCCTGCCCCCCACCTTCGTCATTGCGAGGAGGCGAAGCCGACGAAGCAATCCAGGGCGGCTCTGCGCGACTCTGGATTGCTTCGCTCCGCTCGCAATGACGAAAGGAATGGAGACGGGGCAGGAGAAAACCCCTGCCCCGTCTCCACTTACCGCCCGAGCAGGTTCCTTGCCTGGCTGGCGATCTGCGCCAGCATGGCGGGGCTCAGCGGCACGGTGTTTTCCGCGCGCTGGACCATCGCGCGGAAAGTCTGGATCGCGGCGATATGCGCGCGGCCCCATTCCTCGGCGGCGGCGGCCGGGTCGGACTTGCCGGCCTTGGTCGCGGCCAGGCGCTTCAGGAAGTCGAGGCGCATCTGCTGGAAGTCGCGGGCAAGACCGGCGACGAGCAGGCGCTCCCACGGGTCAGACGGGTTCATGATCGAGGCACTGGCCTGCGCCCAGTCCAGCCCCAGTCCCGCGCCGATGCGGGTGAAGGCCCCCACCAGCTGACGCGGATCGATCCCGGCATCGGCCGCCAGCGCGGCGATGCCTACGGCCCCGTCGAGGTCGTAGAGGTTGGCCACCATGCCCGCCTCGTCCTCGGGCGCGCCGAGTTCGAGCAGGCCGCTGCGCAGCTTCTTCGAATGCGCGACGATGCGTTCGCCCAGCAGCTCGTGCGTATCGACCGAGAGCGTGGCCACCGGCTTGCCGATCCGGGCCATGACTTCGGACGGCACGGCCTGTCCCGCGCCCGCCCGCAGCAGGTCCGCCATGTGCCCGCGCACCACGCCGGCCGTGCGGTCGAACAACGCGATGCGGGCGTCTTCGCTCATCGGCGCCACTTCGAGGCGTTCCCAGAGGGCGTCGAGATCGAAGAGCTGCTCCGCCAGCGCGAAGGCGGCGGCGACTTGCGCAAGGTCCGCGCCCTCCTCCTCGGCCAGTTCGAAGGGATGGACGATGCCCAGGCGATTGACGATGCGGTTGGCCAGCTTGGTGGCGATGATCTCGCCGGCCAGGCGGTGGCCTTCGATGAAGCGGGCGAACCTGGCCTGCATCGGCTGCGGGAAGGCCGCCAGCAGCATGGGCTGGAGCGTCGCATCCGTCGCCAGGGCCGAGTTCTCGATCGCCGCCTGAAGCACCAGCTTGCCGCTGGACAGCAGCACCGCCAATTCGGGGCGGGTCAGCCCGCGTCCGTCCTGCGCGCGGCGGCCGAGCGTTTCGTTGTCGGCCAGCCCCTCGGTCTTGCGGTCGAGGTTGCCGCCTTCCTCCAGCGTCTCGATCAGGCGGATATGCGAAGGCATGGCCGTCGCCCCGCCGCGCTCGGCGATGGAAAGCGCCAGGGCCTGGAGGCGGTTGTCCTCCAGCACCAGCTCCGCCACTTCGTCGGTCATCTCGCGCAGCAGTTCGACACGCTCTTCCTCGGTGAGCTTGTCGGCCCGCTTGGCGGCGGCCAGCGCGATCTTGATGTTGACCTCGTTGTCCGAGCAGTCGACGCCCGCCGAGTTATCGATGAAGTCGGTGTTGATGCGCCCGCCTCTGGAGGCGAATTCGATGCGCGCCGCCTGGGTGACGCCCAGGTTGGCGCCTTCACCGATCACCCGCACGCGCAGTTCGTTGGCGCTGACGCGCAAGGCATCGTTGGCCGGATCGCCCACAGTGGCGTTGTTCTCGCCGGAGGACTTCACGTAAGTGCCGATACCGCCGAACCACAGCAGGTCGACCGGCGCCCAGAGGATCGCCGAGATCAGCGATTCGGGGTCCAGCTCGTTCGCCTCGATGCTCAGGGCGGCGCGCACTTCGTCCGTCAGCGCGATCGACTTCGACTTGCGCGAGAACACGCCGCCGCCCTTGGAGATCAGCGCCTTGTCATAGTCTTCCCAGCTCGAATGCGGCAGGTCGAACATGCGCCGACGCTCGGCCCAGCTTTTCGCGGCATCGGGGTCCGGGTCGAGGAAGATGTGGCGGTGGTCGAAAGCGGCCACGACCTTGAGCGAGCGGGAGAGCAACATGCCGTTGCCGAACACGTCGCCCGACATGTCGCCGCAGCCGATCACGCGGACCGGGTCGTTCTGCACGTCGACGCCCATTTCCAGGAAGTGGCGCTGCACCGAAAGCCAGGCGCCGCGCGCGGTGATGCCCATGGCCTTGTGATCGTAGCCGTTGGAGCCGCCGCTGGCGAAGGCGTCGTCCAGCCAGAAGTCGCGCGATTCGGCGATGCCGTTGGCGACATCGGAGAACTTGGCGGTGCCCTTGTCCGCCGCGACCACGAAATAGGGGTCCTCGCCGTCGAGGATCACCACGCCCTTGGGGTGCACGACCTTGTCCGCGACGATATTGTCCGTGATTGAGAGCAAGGTGCCGATGAAGATCTCGTAGCTCGCCTGCCCCTCGGCCGCCCATCCGGCGCGGTCGAGCGCGGGATCGGGAAGCTGCTTGGGATAGAAGCCGCCCTTGGCGCCGGTCGGCACGATCACCGCGTTCTTCACGCGCTGCGCCTTCATCAGGCCCAGGATTTCGGTGCGATAGTCGTCGCGGCGGTCGGACCAGCGCAGCCCGCCGCGCGCGACGGGGCCTGCGCGCAAGTGGATGCCTTCCACGCGGCGCGAATAGACGAAGATCTCGCGCCAGGGCAGCGGCTTGGGAAGGCCCGGGACCAGCGCGGAATCGAACTTGAAGGCCAGCGCGGTCTCACCGGCGGGCGCGAAGGCATTGGTGCGCAGCATGGCGGCCACGACATCGCGGAAGGCCCGCAGGACGCGGTCGTCGTTGATGGCGTTGACCTCGGCCAGGCCGGCGCGGATGGCTTCCTGCGCCTGAGCCTTGGCCTGGGCGCGGTCGCCCTTGAAGGCGGGATCGTGAATGCCGCGGAACAAGTCGATGATACCCAGCGTCACGGCCGGAGCGCCGAGCAGCGCATCGACCACGGTGCCGATACCGAAGTGCATGCCCGCCTGGCGCAAGTAGCGATACCAGGCGCGCAGCCAGTCGGCCTCGCGCTTGGAGAGGCCGAGGCCGGGGACCAGGCGGTTGAAGGGATCGTTCTCGGCCTGGTTGTTGAGCACGCCGGCCAGGGCGTCCTCGATCATCGGCGCCAGCTTCAGCACCTCGCGCGCATCGCTGCCGGTCGGCAGGGCGAGCGTGAAATCGTGGATCGTGCCGATCCGGCCGCGGTCGAGCGGGGTCGGCATTTCCGCCAGCACCCGGAAGCCGAAGTTCTCCAGCGCGGGCACCGCGTCGGAGAGGGGCAGGCTGCCCTCGGCCTGGTAGATCTTGAGGCGAAGCTGCGGCGCTTCGCCCGAATCGTGCTGGTAGAGGCGCACCCCGCGGCTGCCGCGCGCTTCGGTACCGGCATCGCCGACCACCAGTCCGCGCATGTGGCCGATGTCGATGGCGGCCTCGCCCGGACCGTAGTCGCTGCGATAGGCCATCGGGAAGCCTTCGGCATAGCGGGTGGCGATGGCGGCGGCGCGGCCGGGTTCGAGCGACTGGGCCAGCGCGGCTTCCACCGCCTCGCCCCAGCCGCGCAGCATGACCTGCAGACGGTGGTCGAGCGCTTCCTCGTCAAGCGCCTGGGTGCCCTCGCGAATGTCGAGCGTATAGCGCAGCATGGCCAGGTTGCCCGCCTCGACACTGAGCGCCCAATCCAGCGTGGGGGCCTGCGCGGCTTCCTCGATCATCGCCTGGATGCGCTTGCGCATCTGGGTGGAGAGCGTGTCGCGGGCGATCCACACGAATGCGAAAAGGTGGCGCGACAGTGGCGAGGCAGTGACCACCAGGCGCGGGCGCGGACGGTCGACCAGCGCGGTCATCGTCGTCGCCAGGCGCTCGACGTCGGCTTCGCCGAAGCCCAGCACCAGGTCGTGCGGCAGGCTGGTCATGGCATGGGCCAGGGCCTTGCCGGTGTGGCCGCCCGGGTCGAAGCCCAGCTTGCTGCCAAGCCCGGCCAGGAGGCGGCGCAGGCGGGGAACCCGGTCCGGCGCAACGGCCAGCGCGGCGCTCGTCCACATGCCCGCATGGACCGAAAGCGCGGCGATCTTGCCGCCCTCGATGACCGGCACCAGGAACAGGTCCAGCGGTACGCGGCGATGGACGGTGGAAATGACATTGGCCTTGATGACCATCGGCGCACGCACCTCGCCCGCGGCAAGCTGCGCATCGAAAGTCTCGAAGGCGCGGTCGTAGCTGGCGTCGGACAGGAGGTCGCGGGCCTCGCGCTTGCACACGCCGAGCTGGTCGGCATGGCTGCCGTCGCGGCGGCGGGTGACATGGCCCAGCTGGGTGAGCATGCCGCCGGCGAACCAGCGCAGAAGCTCGGCGCCTTCGGCATCGTCGACGCGGTCGGCATCGGCGTCCATCGCCTCGACCATCTTCGGCCAGTCGGCCACGGCGATCCGCACGTCGGCCAGCGTGGTTTCCAGCGCGGCCTGGATATCGCGGCGCTGGCGCGCATCGGCACGGGCGGTCTCGATGTAGATCATCGATTCGCGGCGCGCGCCTTCGCCGGCCTCTTCCGGAAGAGCGACGAGGTCGCCCTTGGCATCGCGCTCCACGCGAACGACCGGGTGAGCCAGGCGGTCGATCACGAGGCCCGCCTCGGCAATGACCGCGGCGACCGAGTCGACCAGGAAGGGCATGTCGTCGTTGACGATGGCGATGCGCAGATAGCGGCGCTCGTCGTTCTCCGAAGCGATCTCGATCACCGGAGTCTCGGGCGGGCGGTGCGCGGCCAGTTCGAGCAGGACGTGCGCGGCTTCCTCGACCCAGGCGCCTTCATCGGGCGCGTCGCCGGGCAGCAGCGAATCGCGGATGCGCGCCACGATGGCGGGCTGCAGCGCGGAGGCCTTGCGACTCGGCTTTGTTCGGGTCTTGGGGGCGGCGGTCAGATCGTCTGCGCTCATTGCATTCTCCCGCATATCAACGGCAGGCGAGGCGTCGCAGTGCGCCTGCTGCCAGACGACGAATATAGGGCCGGTCCAGCGATCCGGCATCCTTCCGCTTTTCCGCCTCGGGCGAAAGATGACGGCAGGGCCTTTTCAACCACACACATGACGATGCGGCGACCCGAAGCGACCGGCCGGTCTCGTCGGCATGGCGAGGTTGTAACGTGATTTCTCTGTCACGCAACATTCGTTTAACGGTGCGAAATTGATTTATTTGCACTTCGGCGACGGAGGGAATTGCCGCCTAGCCGAGCCCGGCCCTGGCACCGTCCAGCCGAAGCTGGAGGAAGGGCGCGAAAGTGCCCCCGAAGTGCGCTCTCCCGCGAGGTTTGCCCCGCTTCGGCCCTTCCCCCGGCCCCCGGTAATCGACGAAGCTGGCGACTTGCAGGTCTGGCAGCACCCACCAGCTATAGGCCTGCCACGGCGCGTCCTCGGGATTGGCAAAAACCAGCCCGTGCCCGTTGAGCAGACGCCACGGCGCGCCGATCCCGGTGGAGACCGCCCCGTAAAGCCCCGTGGGCGCGGCGATCCCCGGCGCGAAGACACCTGCCTGGGTCGACCAGAAGAGATAGCAGAGCCCCCCATGGCTCACGATATGCGGCCGCTCCAGTTCGTTGTTCACGCCTGCCGCGTCGACCAGTGGCGGCAGTTTGGCGAACATGCCGTCCGACTCTTGCCGCGCCAGACCGATCACCCCGTTATGGGCGCCGTGCCGCACGGCCGAAGACGCCGTGAACAGCACGTAGCGCGTACCGTCCGGCGCGCGGAACAGGCTGGGATCGCGAAACGCCTTGATCGCCCCGGCCCGGCCGCCGCCCTCGTGCCGGGTCATGTAGTGGAGGTCCGCCGGCGCGACGATTTCCTCCGGCTCGGACCAGTCTCCAAAGGCCTCTCCGCTCTCCGGCAGCCGCGCCCTGCTGGCAAAGAGGCGCTGACGGAACGAGGGATCGCGCTCCCCCCGCTGCCCCGCCGCGGTGAAGCGCAGTGTCGCCACCCCGTCCTCAACCGTGGCGGAACCGGACCATTCACGGCTGCCGGGCGTGAACCCGTCCGGGAACGTCGCGCCGAGATGGCGGAAGCGTCCGTCCTTGCGATGGAAGTGGTGGATGCGCGCGTGGGCATGGCGCATCTCGGGGTCGGCAAAGGCCGGAGCGGCGAGTGCGAACCACAGTTCGCCGCTGCGCCAACGCCGCGGCGTACCATCGATATCGGCCAGCGGCCAGGCATCCCACACGTCCAGATCGCGCGAAATGCGGCGGACGTCCGCGTCCTCCAGCCGCGGCGCCCTGTCGAAAGCGCCTGCTTCCAGCCGCGCGAGATCGCGGGCCGTCCACGGCAGCGGCGAGAGGGCCAGTTCGGTTTCGGGCATGCGCGAATATCCCTGCAATCGAGGACTTTAGACTCGGAGCTTCACGGCTCGGCAGCGAGCAATGGATTGCAGGGTATCCGTGACTTTTCGTCAATTCCGCAATTAAACCTAGGAAATCGCCGCTAAAACCCCGGCCCCATGCCAGGGCGGTAGATCGACGGATTTGAAGCGCACCGGTTTCGCGATAGAACGAGGCACGGCCGCAAGTTCGGAGGAGCCCATGAAGCCAGGCGCAAAGCCCGAACTCTCGCTGCTGCGCATCTGCGAAATGAACCTCGGTTTCTTCGGTCTCCAGTTCAGCTTCGGTCTGCAACAGGCCAATATGAGCCCGATCTACCGCACGCTCGGCGCTACCGAGGCGATCCTGCCGCTGCTCTGGCTGGCCGGGCCGATGACGGGGCTGATCGTGCAACCCCTGGTCGGCGCAATGAGCGATCGTACCCGGTCCCGCTTCGGGCGGCGCACGCCCTACTTCCTGATCGGCGCGGTGATCTGCTCGCTGTGCCTGCTCGCCATGCCCTATTCGCCCTCGCTCTGGGCCGCCGCGGCCCTGCTCTGGTTGCTGGACGCGGGCAACAACGTGACCATGGAGCCCTACCGCGCCTATGTGGCCGACCGGCTGCGTCCCGCGCAGCGGGCCACCGGCTTTCTCACGCAAAGCGCCTTCACCGGCCTTGCCCAGACACTGTCCTACCTTGCGCCTTCGCTGCTGGCCGCCACGATCGACCGCGACCTGCTGGACGCCAACGGCATTCCCGCCATCGTGCGCGTGGCCTTCGCGATCGGCGCCGTGCTCTCGCTTTCCACCGTGGTGTGGTCGCTCCTGCGCGTGCCGGAACTGCCGCTTGCAGAAGCGGATGGCGCGCTGCAAACCGGCGGCGAAACCGCGACCTCCCTGGCCCCGCGCGCACTGCTGCGCGAGCTTGGCGCGGCCTTGCGGGAAATGCCGACGCCGATGCGGCGGCTGGCGCCTTCGATGCTCTGCCAATGGTATGCGATGTTTGTCTACTGGCAGTTCATAACCGACGCGCTGGCCCGTTCGATCCACGGCACGTCCGACCCCGCCACGCCCGCCTATCGCGCGGCGATCCTGGAGACCCAGCAACTCGGCGCACTCTACAACGCCATCGCCTTCGCCGCGGCGCTGGCGCTCATCCCCCTCGTGCGGCGATTCGGCGCGGCATGGATTCACATGGCCTGCCTCGCCGCTTCGGGGCTGGCCATGTGCTTGATACCCCAGGCCAATTCGATGGCCGCCCTGGCGCCCCTGATGATCGGGCTTGGCCTCGGCTGGGCCGGAATGATGGCAAATCCCTACATCATTCTCGCCAGCGCGATCCCTCCCGAACGGACCGGGCTCTACGTTGGTCTTTTCAATATTTTAATCGTGGCGCCCATGTTGATCGAGACGGTGACGATGCCATTGATCTATAAATCGCTGCTGGCTTCGGATCCGCGCAATGCGCTGGTCCTGGCCGGGTTCCTGATGCTGGCCGGTGCAGGCGCGACGCTTCTGGCAGTCCGCGCCGGCCGCAGCGTGGAACACACAGATATCAAACGGACCACCCGTTTCCGCCGCGGGATTCGAACAGTTAGCCGGCCGGAAAAAGGAAGATGGATGGCGGGGAACGACGATCAGCTGATGGACATGCCGGCGCCCGGCCCGCTTGAAGGGACCGAAGCCGCGCCGAATGAGGGTGGCCTGCTAGAAGGGGGCCTGCATGCTGGAGCTGGGCATGGCGGGGCTGGGCATGGCGGGGCTGGGCATGACGACCGCCCCCATGTCCGCACCCTGGCCGATCTCGCCCGCATCGCCGGCGTTTCGGCAGGAACCGTCTCGCGCGCCCTGGCCGGCAAGGCCCTGGTCAATGCCGAGACGCGCGATCGCATCCAGGCGCTGGCCCGCCAGCACGGATTCAAGCCGAACCAGATGGCCAGCAAGCTGCGCACCGGGCGTACCGGGGTGATCGGCGTGGTCATTCCGCTCGGCCATGAAAAGCGCCAGCACATCTCCGACCCGTTCTTCCTGACGCTGCTGGGCCATCTGGCGGACGAACTGACCGAGAGCGGCTACGACGTCATGCTCAGCCGCGCGATGCCGGACGGCTCGACGGACTGGCTGGAGCGTCTCAGCGGGTCGGGCATGGTCGACGGGATCATCGTGATCGGCCAGTCGGACCAGTTCCCGGTGATCGAACAGGTGTCGCAGACCTACCGCCCCATGGTCGTCTGGGGCCACTATCGCAGCGGCCAGAGCCACTGCGTGGTCGGCACCGACAACGAACTGGGCGGCCGCATCGCCGTGGAGCATCTGCTGGCTGCGGGCGCCCGCAATCTCGCCTTCCTGGGCCAGACCGGCGGGATCGAGATCGCCACCCGCTATCGCGGCGCCGCCATGGCGGCCGAGGCGGCCGGCGCGCCCTTCGTCCATCTCCCGGTCGAACTGGCGGACGAATCGATGGGACCACAGATCGAACAGGCGCTCGCCACGGCCGGTCGCGCGATCGATGGCCCGATAGACGGTATTGTCGCCGCGTCGGACCTGATTGCCATGTCGGCCCTGCGCATCCTGCACGACATGGGCCGCGCGGTTCCCGGACAGGTGCGGATCGTCGGTTTCGACGACCTGCCGCTGGCCGCGCAGACCACGCCGCCGCTCACCACGATCCGACAGGAAATCGCCGAGGGCGCGCGGGCGCTGGTCGAAAAGCTCAGGGCCCGGATCGAAGGGCTGCCCACGCAGAGCCTGGTCATGCCGCCCCGCCTCGTCGTGCGCCAGACCACGCAGAGCTGATCGCCGCCGGCTTTCGTCTCCATCCGCCCGTTTCCCGCTCTTTTTCCTGCCTGGGCATTTCCCGGCCTTCTGGTGATTCCACCTGCGCCGAAAATGCTCTAGGCAACGATTGCCTCGCCGGTGGAATCACGCCCGGCGGGACAAAGTGCGAAGATGAGGGGGTTTTTTCGGTGGTCCGGGAAGTGAGCGGCACGGCGGGATGCTGATCGGGATCGATCTGGGGACGACGAACAGTGCCGTGGCGATCTGGCAGGACGGCGAAGCCGTGCTCGTGCCCAATGCCCTGGGCGAATTGCTGACCCCTTCCGCCGTCTCCGTCGCAGCCGGCGGCCAGGCATGGATCGGCCGTTCCGCGCTGGACCGCCTTGCCGCGCATCCGCAGGATACCGCCACCAGCTTCAAGCGCCTGATGGGCACCGCCGCCACCGCCCGGCTGGGAAGCCAGCTCGGCGGCAAGGACTACGCTGCCGAGGATCTCTCGGCGCTGGTGCTGAGCGCGCTCGCCGCCGATGTCGAGGCGCTGACCGGCGAACGCCCGACCGAGGCCGTCATCACCGTCCCCGCCTACTTCAACGACCGCCAGCGCAAGGCGACGCGCCGTGCGGGCGAACTGGCCGGGCTTGCCGTGCGCCGCCTCATCAACGAACCGACCGCCGCCGCTCTTGCCTTCGGCCTTCAGGACAAGGGCGACCGCGAACCGTTCCTCGTCTTCGACCTCGGCGGCGGGACGTTCGATGTCTCGGTGGTCGAGATGTTCGACGGCATCGTCGAAGTGCGCGCCTCGGCCGGGGACAACCGGCTGGGCGGGGACGATTTCGACCATGCCCTGGCCGCCTTCGCCAAGCCGCGCATCGATCCGGAAGCCAGGCTGGACGCCTTGCCCGCAGACCGGCGCGAGGCGCTGCTCAAACGCGCGGCCGAGAGCTGCCGCCGCGCCCTGACCACAGCGCCCGAGGCGGAATTCGCAGTAGTTCTGGGCGAGGAACGCCTCACCGGCACGATTACCGAGGCCGAGTTCGAGAGCGCCTGCGAACCGCTGCTGCGCCGGCTGCGCGAACCCGTCGTCCGGGCCTTGCGCGATTGCGCGATCGACGCTTCGGAACTCTCCGAGATCGTGCTGGTCGGCGGGGCAACGCGCATGCCGGTGATACGCCGGGCCATCACCCGCCTGTTCGGCCGGTTCCCCAATGCCTCGGTCCATCCCGACCACGCCGTCGCGCTGGGGGCGGCGATGCAGGCCGCGCTGCTGGGCCGCGACGCCGCGCTGGACGAGATCCGCATCACTGACGTCTGCCCCTTCACGCTCGGCGTCGAAGTGGCGGAGCAGGACGGCCACGGCGGCTTGCAGCGCGGGCTGTTCTCGCCGGTGATAGAGCGCAATACGCCGGTGCCGGTCTCGCGAGTGAATACCTATTCCACTCTGGGCAACAACCAGAAGACGCTGGAATTCGGCATCTACCAAGGCGAAGCCCGCGAAGTGCGCGGCAACGTCAAGCTGGGCCACATCGCCATCCCCGTGCCGCCGCGCCCGGCCGGCGAAGTCTCGGCGGAAGTGCGCTTCTCCTACGACAGTTCCGGGCTGCTGGAGATCGACGTCCACATCCCGGTCAACGGCACCGAGCGCAACCTCGTCATCGTCGACGAGGAGGACCGGCCGGGTCGCAAGGAACTGGACGAGCGCCGCGCGGCCCTGGCCAGGCTCAAGTTCCATCCGCGCGAGGATGCCGCTCACGTCGCGCTGATGGCCCGCGCCGAACGCTGCTACGAGGATCACATCGGCGACGTCCGCCAGGCGATCGGCCATTGGATCACGCTGTTCGCCGGTGCGCTGGATACCCAGGACCCGCGAAGCATCGCCGATGCCCGCGCCGTGCTCGCCGCCCGGCTGGACGAAGTCGAAGGGAGCAGCCCCTTATGAGCGCCCCCTGGTCGATCCTCGGCATCGGCATGACGGCCGACACCGCCGCCATCCGCAAGGCCTATGCCGCGCGGCTGAAGGCCATGGACGTGGACCGGGACGTCGAAGGATTCGCGCAGCTTCGCGAGGCCCGCGACCACGCGCTGCGCCTGGCGCGGGGCATGGCCGCCGCCGCGACCGAAGAGGCGGAACCGATCGACGAGGATGCGGAGTTCGAGCCGGAATTCGGACCTTCTCCCGAAGCGCCCGCGCGCTGGACTTACGCCGCGCCGGAACTGCCGGGCGAATGGAGCGGCGCCCAGCCGCTGGCCGCCCGCCCGGGCGAGCCGGACGACACCACCATGCTCGGCCGCATGGCCTGGGCCGCCGCCGCCGCGCGCGAGGGCGTGAGCGGCGCGGGCATTCCGCTTACCACCATCGATCCGTTCACCGCACCCTTCCTGCCGGGCAACCACGCCGCCGACGATGCGCTGGGCCTGCGGCCCGGCGAAAGCCCTGCCGAGCGACTGGCGATCCTGCTCGATCCCGAGAGCGCGGCAGCCAGCGAGCCGCTCTCCGAAACCGAGGCACGGCAAGCCACGCGCGCCTTGCGCAAGATCCTGGACGATGCCGCGCAGGCCCATATCACCCGCGCCCAGCAGATCGAGGACTGGCTGGCCGAAGTCCTCGCCCGCGGATGGCCCCGCTCGGCGCCGTTGCTGGAGGATGCCAATGCCGCCTTCGGCTGGGAACGGGAATGGGCCGCTCACGACGCGCGCCCCGGCGTCGCCTTCCTCGGCGCGCGCCTGCGGGGCTATCGCTTCCAGCAGAACGTGCTCCAGCCCGGCCACCGCTATCACAAGGCGTGGAACGAGTTGGCCCGACCCGGCAAGGCCGGCCTGTTCCGCATGCTCCGCAAGCCCGCGCAAGGCGACGTGGACGGCCTGCTGCGCGGCGTGCGCAAGAACTTCCCCGAGCTGGAAACCCATTTCGCGCCGGACCGCGTCGCCTCCTGGGAGGGCGGCAATCCTTTCGCCGCCGGTCTTTTGGTGCTGCTGGGCGTGATCGCCCTCGGGGTCGTACTGGCACTGGCGGACAGCCCTTCGGGCCGTCGCTCCACGCTGGAGCACGATAGCTGGGCCGCCATGCAGGCCGCCGTCGAGGAGACCTTCGGAGAAGGCCACGACCCGTCCTGGCTATGGGACCGTCAGCCGGAACTGGCCGGGCTGCTCAATGCGCAGGCGCGCGATCTGCTGGAGAACGGGCAGGACCAGTCCGCCGTCGTGCGCAAGTCCGTGGAGATCGTGCGCGGCCGCAGCTTCCTCAATGGCCGCGAATTGCCGGGCGCAGACCTCGACACCGCCATGACCCTGCGCCTTGCCCAATTGCGCGCGGCACGGGCGCAGAGCGATGCGGCCTGCATCCACTTGCGCAATTCCGGCGTGCTCGACGGGATCACCCCGGTCCCGCCCGAACTGCGCGGGAAAGAGCGTGAGTTCGCGGCGCACCTCGCGGAAACCGGCAAGCTCGGTCGCCCGCAGGACCACGGCGAGCGGACCGCCATGGTGCCCGGCGAACTGATCGACGAAGTGGTCGACACGACTCGCCTGAGCCATGACAAAGTGCGCGAGGCCATGTCGGGCAAGGGCGACGATGCCACCGGCTGCGCCGTCACGATCGCTCTGCTGGACCGCACCCTGGCCTGGAAGGGCGCGAACCGCCGCGAGATCCTGATGACGCTGTGACGCGGTGCCCGGGCAGAATTTCGCCAGGCCCGCGCCAGAGACACCCGAGGCCGCTAGAGTGCCAGTCCGGCGGCGCGAGCGCTGGCCCAGGCCCATTGGAAGTTGTAGCCGCCCAGCCAGCCCGTCACGTCGGCCGCCTCGCCGATGACGTAGAGCCCCGGCACCTTGCGCGCTTCCATGGTCTTGGACGAAAGCGCGCCGGTATCGATCCCGCCCGCCGTCACTTCGGCCTTGGCGAACCCTTCCGAACCGTCCGGCACGAATGGCCAGCGCGCCAGCTTTGCTTCGGCGGCGCCCAGCGCCTTGTCGGACATGGCGCCGAGTTCGCCGGGGAGGGCCAGCCTCTCGCAGAGCGCTTCCGCCAGGCGGTCCGGCAAGGCCTCGGCGAGAACCTTGCGCAAGCTGGTGCGCGGGCGTTCGCGCTTGGCGTCCTTGAGCCAGCCTTCCGCCCGACCGGGCATGAACTGCGTGGTCACCGTCTGGCCGCGCTGCCAGTAGCTCGAAATCTGGAGGATCGCCGGACCGGACAGCCCGCGATGGGTGAACAGCGCCGCTTCCCGGAAGGCCGCCTTCCCCGCCTCCTTGCCGCTGACCCGCGCGATCACTTCCGTCGAAACACCCGAAAGCTCGCGAAACAGCGCCTCGTCCCCGGCCAGCGTCAGCGGTACCAGGGCCGGGCGCGGCTGCACGACCTTGAGGCCGAACTGCCGTGCAAGATCGTAGGCGAAGCCGGTGGCGCCCATCTTCGGGATCGAAGGCCCGCCGGTGGCGATCACCAGCGCCGGAGCCTCGGCGACGCGGCCGCCGAAGGCCACGCGGTAGAGGCCGTCGGCATGGGCGATCTCACCCAGGGCATCGCCGCAGTTCACCTCGACCCCGCCCCTGGCGCATTCTTCCAGCAGCATGTCGACGATCTGCCGCGCCGATCCGTCGCAAAACAGCTGGCCCAGCGTCTTCTCGTGCCAGGCGATGCCGTAGGCCTCCACCAGTTCGAGGAAATCGGCCGGTGTGTAGCGGCTCAGCGCCGACTTGGCGAAGTGCGGATTGCTGGAAAGATAGCGATCGGGCGCCGTGTCGAGATTGGTGAAATTGCACCGCCCGCCCCCTGAAATCAGGATCTTCTTGCCCGGCTGGTCGGCATGGTCGAGCAGCAGCACGCGCTTGCCCCGCTGCCCGGCGGAGGCCGCACAGAACAGCCCGGCGGCTCCTGCGCCAAGGACGATGGCGTCGTAGGCGTCTTTCAAGGCATGGGCCTTTCGGCTGACAGCGGACGAGCAGTGGGGATCGCGGGAGCCTTGGAGAAAGCCCGCTCCTGCGCCGGGTGCGAAAGGATCACTGGCCGGCCTTGCCCCCATCCCCTGCCGCAACCGGAGCCAGCTCCAGCGCGAGCGCTTCCGCCACGCGGATGCCGTCCACCGCTGCCGAGAGGATGCCGCCGGCATAGCCCGCGCCCTCGCCCGCGGGATAGAGCCCGCGCGTGTTGAGGCTCTGCAGGTCCCGGCCGCGGGTGATTCGCACCGGCGAGGACGTGCGCGTCTCCACGCCCGTCATCACCACGTCGGGATGGTCGTAACCCGGCACCTGCCGTCCGAAGACCGGCAGCGCCTCGCGGATGGCGTCGACGACGAAGTCCGGCAGGCAGGTCTTCAACTCGGTGAGGTGAACGCCCGGCTGATAGCTTGGGATCACTTCGCCGAATTCGGTGGAAGGCCGGTCCGCAAGGAAATCTCCCAGCTTCTGCCCCGGCGCCTTGTAGTTCTCGCCGCCCGCCTTGTAGGCCAGCTCCTCGAACTTGCGCTGGAAGGCGATGCCGGCCAGCGGGTCTCCCGGATAGTCTTTATCGGGATCGATATCGACGACGAGGCCGGAATTGGCATTGAATTCCGCGCGCGAATACTGGCTCATGCCATTGGTGACGACGCGGCCCGGCTCGCTGGCCGCCGCCACCACGCGCCCGCCCGGGCACATGCAGAAGCTGTAGACCGTGCGGCCGTTCGAGGCCTTGTGCGCGATCGAATAGGCCGCCGCCCCCAGGATCTTGTTGCCCGCATTGTCGCCGTAGCGCGCGGTGTCGATCCAGCTTTGCGGGTGCTCGATGCGAACGCCGATCGCGAAGGGCTTGGCCTCGATGTAGACCCCGCACTTGTGCAGCACTTCGAAAGTGTCGCGCGCCGAATGGCCCACCGCCATGATGACGTGACTTGCGGGCAGCAGCTCCCCGGTGGAGAGGTGCAGGCCGGTGATGCGGCGTTCCCCGTCCGCGCCCTCCTCGACTTCGAAGTCGTCGACACGGGTGCCGAAGCGATATTCGCCGCCGAGCTGCTCGATGGTCTCGCGCATGGACATCACCATCGTCACCAGACGGAACGTGCCGATATGGGGATGGGCCTCGGTGAGGATGTCGTCCGGCGCGCCGGCCTTCACGAATTCGGTCAGGACCTTGCGGCCGAGGTGGCGGCTGTCCTTGATGCGGCTGTAGAGCTTGCCGTCCGAGAACGTGCCCGCGCCGCCCTCGCCGAACTGCACGTTACTCTCGGTATCCAGCACCGAGCGGCGCCAGAGGCCGAACGTGTCCTTGGTCCGCTCGCGCACGGCCTTGCCGCGTTCGACGATGATCGGCCGGAAGCCCATCTGCGCCAGGACCAGCGCCGCGAGCAGGCCGCAGGGCCCTGCCCCGATCACCACCGGGCGCGGGCCGTCGAAGCCTGCGGGCGCATGCGTGACGAACTTGTAGGAGGTATCCGGCGTCAGGCGGACGTGCTGGTCGCCGTGGTGTGCGGCCAGGACTTTCGCCTCGTCCTTGACCGCCACGTCGAGAGTATAGACCAGCTTGATCGCGTTCTTGCGCCGCGCGTCATTGCCGCGGCGCACCACGGTGACGCGCTCGAGTTCGCCGGGCTCCAGACCCAGCCGCGCGCAGACGGCGGCATCGAGATCCTCGGGAGCATGGTCGAGCGGCAGGGCAAGGTCGGACAAGCGTAGCATCCGCGCGCCCTTATACCCGTTCGCGCCGCGACGCCACGGGTTTGCGGAGCGGCGGAGCGAGAGCGCCGCCCGGACATGCCCTCGCGGTCCTGGGGCGGCGCAAGGACCGGGAGGCTAGGGCCTGGTCTTGCGGGCCGCGCGAACCGGCGCGCGGGCGAAACTCCAGCCCCCGGCATTGGGGCGAACCACGAGATCGCCGATCGAAGCGGGGCGTCCCTCGCGCAGGCTTTCCAGCAGGCGCGCCACGGCGCTGCCGCGCGGTTCCTCGCCGCCGAGTTCGGTGATGCAGCGCGCCAGCACCCGCAGCGCGACGGCTCGCGGAGCCTGGGGACGATAGCGCAGGCCCATCGGCTCCTTGCTCACGCAGGAGCGCCATTCGAGCGCCGCCATCCAGTCCAGCGCGGCATCGGCTTCGGCGAGATGTTCGGCGCTGCGCGCGATCGCAGCCACGTCCAGCCAGTCGGCCCCGGCCAGCGCCTTGCGGATGCGCACGCGGTCGAAACGGTCATTGGCATTGCTCGGGTCCTGCACCGTGCCGATCCCCGCGACGACTTCGGCAAGCGCGCTGCGCCGCCAGTCCAGCACAGGGCGCAGCAGTGGTATCGCCGTCAGCGGCACATGGCCGCGGCTGCGCGCGCCGGCCAGCCCGGCCACGCCGCTGGCGCGGTTGAGGCGCATGAGCAGGGTTTCGGCCTGGTCGTCGGCATGGTGGGCGGTAGAGAGGGCCGCAAGACCGCGCCGCTCGATCCACTCCGCCAGCGCCGCATAGCGCGCCGCGCGGGCCTCGGCCTGGACATTGCCGGGCGCCAGCGACACCTTCAGCGTTTCATGCGGGACACCCAGGCGGAGGCAGAGCGCGGCGACATGGTCCGCCTCCTGCCCGCTTTCGGGGCGAAGGCCATGATCGACGGTGGCCGCTTCCACCCGCCCCGGCAGGGCCGCCTGGGCCAGCAGGAGCAGCGCCGTGCTGTCAGGCCCGCCCGACACCGCCACGGCGAGCCGGGCCTCCGGCGCGTCGACGCCTTCGGGCCAGAGCGCCGACAGCCCTGCCCGGAACCGTTCGACGGCTTCGGGCGCGGGCGTCAGCTCGGGATCAGGCGCAGCCCAGTCCACTGCGCGTGGAATCGTAAGTGCCCTTGAGGCGGCCGGCGGCCTCGCTGGCATAAGTTTCGCTGAATTCGGCCAGCGCGATGCAGGCCCGCTTGTTGTCCTTGAGCTGCTTCATCGACACCGCGAGGTACAGCAGGCTGTCCGGCGCGCGATCGCCGCGCTTGTCGGTCTGGTAGTTCTGGACGAACCACTTGGCCGCCTCCAGCGGATTGCCATCGTCCAGATAAGCGCGGCCAAGCAGGTTGCGGCCCCAGCTCGAACGGGCGTGCTTGGGATACTTCTCAAGGTAGAGCTTCAGCTGCTGCTGCGCCTCGGGGTAGAACTTCGCTTCCCACAGGCGGTAGCCATAGCTGTATTCGTCATCCGCGGCATCGGCGGTCTGCGGCTTGACGATGGCGCGAACGGCCTCGATCCGCGAATTCGACGGTCCGGCCGGGCGCGCGGGCGTGGCGGCGACGGGCGTTGCCGTGGGCGCCGGGGTCGCGCCGGGCGTCTGTGCCTTGCCGGGAGACGGCGAGAACGATCCGGGCTGCTGGCCCTGCTCCGGCGCCATGGCACCGGGCATCGCCGCCGCCGGAGCGCTCGCCGCCAGGCGGGCCTCAAGCTGGTTGATGCGGTTGGTGTTCTGCTCGACTTGCGAGGTCAACTGGCGAAGCTGGCCTTCTACGGCATCGATGCGCAGCAGCATGTCGCTGATCGGCGTCGAGGCGGGCTGGCCGGGGGCCGGCGTGGGCGTCGGCGTGGCCGGCTTGATTTCGGGCTCGAAGAACTTGCCGTCACCGCCCGGGAAAACCTTGCGCTGCAGCGCGCGCACTTCGGATTCCACCTTGTTCAGGCGGGCACCGGTATTGTCCTGCGCCTGGGCCGGCATGCTCGCGCCGACCAGCGCCAGGGCCACGACAGCCGTTGCGGCCAGCCGCATCCGGCGCACTTCCATGGAAAAACGGTTCATCGCCAAGTCTACTCCGTGCCAGGGCGCGCCGTGCGCCCTCTCGGGTTCCGGGACGCCATGGACAGGAGAAACGGAACCGCGTGTTAACCAGAAATGCCTTGCGGGCGGAATTGCCGCAAACGCTGCCCCCTTGTCGAGGCAGGCTCAGTTGGAAGTGGTGGAAAGCGGCGCCGGAGCCGAAGCCCCGGCCGTGGGGACCGTCGCGGGTGCTGCCGGAGCGGGTGCTCCCGACGCAGGCGCGCCTGCCCCCGTTTGGCCCCGCGCCAGCAGGTCCGCCGGAACCAGCGAAACGCCGGACATGACCATCGGCTTGGTGGCGAGCGGCGCGATGGCCTTGCCGCCGACCGTGATCGCCAGACCGTCCGGCCTGCCGAGCCGAAGCTGCGGCGCCTGCGCGCCTTGGGGCACGGTCCAGCTCTCGTTCTGCTTCAGGGTCTTTTCCACCAGTTTGCCGGTGGTATCCGTGACGCGCAGCCAGACGCCGTCGACCGTGGCCGTCAACACGACCGGGCCGTTCGTCGGCTGCGGCGCGGGCGCCGGAGCCTGCGGCGCGGCGGCACTGGGCGCGGCGCTGGGCGTATCGGAGGTGAGATCGGGCAGCCTGCCCTCCGGCGAGAGGTAGTTGCTCCAGAACACCAGCAGCACCGCGATCACCACGATCGCGCCGGCCGCGGCAACCCAGGCAAGGCGCAGCGACGGAACGCGGGCGGGATCGCCGGGCTCGAAATGCGGGACCACCACCGGTTCGCGCGCACCCTCGGCATCGAGCTGGCGGCGCACTTGTTCGGCGATCGCCTTTTCGTCCAGCCCCAATGCCCGGGCATAAGTCCGCGAGAAGCCCACCGCATACGTGCGCGCGGCGAGGTCACCCAGCCGGTCTTCCTCGATGGCGGAGAGATGGCGCTCGGCAATTCTCGTCTGGACGGCGATCTGCGCGAGGCTCAGCCCCGCAGCTTCACGCGCCCGGCGCAAGGTCGCACCGACCGTGGACGAAGAACTTCCGGCCGCAGCATTGGCCAAACCTTCGGACGGCCCCTGATTTTCAACGTTTTCCATTCCGCTCCCGAAGGGATGGTAACTGAACCTGACGGGAATCCACCAAACCGCGCGAGAATCCAAAGTCAATCACGACAAGGCAGATAACTCGAATACTTTGCGGCGGATGCGACCCCGTGCACGGCGAGTAACATCCGCGCAAGTCTGCTTTATGTCAATCGGGGCGCCGGGGCTGAAACGCCCGATCCCCGAAAACACGGGGATCAATCCACTGCAATGTCGCGTTCGGCCGCCCAGGCGGTCAGCGCGGCGCGCATGTCCGCCGGCGGATGGGCCAGCCACTGGTCCATGGCGGCGCCGATTTCGCGCAAGTCGACCTGGCCGACCAGGTCCTTGGTCGGCCCCACCGAGGCGGGCGTGATCGACAGGCGGCGAATACCCAGGCCGAGCAGCGCCAGCGCCTCCAGCCGGCGCCCGCCCATCTCGCCGCAGACGGCGATCTCGACATTGTGGCCATCGACGCTGCGGATGACCCGGCGCAGGAAGCGCAGGATCGCCGGGCTCACCCAGTCGTAGCGCTCGGCCAGCTTGGGATTGGCCCGGTCCGCCGCGAAGAGGAACTGGGTCAGGTCGTTAGTGCCGATCGACAGGAAGGAGATCTTCGGCGCCAGCAGGTCGAGCTGCTCGGCCAGGGCCGGGACTTCCAGCATGATGCCGTAGTGGATCGCCTCTGGAAGAAGCTTCTTCTGGCTGCGCAGGAATGCGAACTGCTTTTCGAAGACCGCCTTGGCCTGGTCGAACTCCCAGGGCTCGGCCACCAGCGGGAACATGACGTGGAGCGTGCGCCCGCCCGCCGCTTCCAGCAGCGCGCGCGCCTGCACCTTGAGCAGGCCCTCGCGCTCGAGAGCGACGCGCAGGGCGCGCCAGCCCATCGCCGGATTTTCCTCACCCTCGCCGTCGTCGTGACGCAAGTAGGGCAAGGTCTTGTCGCCGCCGATGTCGACCGTGCGGAACTTCACCGGCTTGTCGCCCGCGGCTTCCATGATGTCGCGGTAGAGGCGGGTCTGGCGCTCGCGCGAAGGGAGCGTGGCGGAGACCAGGAACTGGAATTCGGTGCGGAACAGGCCGATGCCGTCCGCCCCGGTCATGCTGAGGTTGGCGATGTCGTCGCGCAGGCCGGCATTGATCATGACCTGGATGCGGGTGCCGTCCAGCGTGGTCGGCTGCACTTCACGCAGGGCGGCATAGGCGGCCTGGCGCTGGCGGCTCTTGGCGAAACGCGCTTCGAAAGCCTCGATCACGCCGGCCGGCGGGCGCACCATCGCCGTGGCCTGGTCGGCATCGAGCAGGAGCTGGTCGCCTTCGCGCACCACGCCGCGCAGACCACGCACGCGCCCGAGCACCGGAATGCCCATCGCCCGCGCCACGATGACGACATGGCTGGTAAGCGACCCTTCCTCCAGGATCACGCCCTTGAGGCGGCGCTTGTCGTATTCCAGCAATTCCGCCGGGCCGAGGTTGCGGGCGATCAGGATCGCATCGTTGCGCAGCCCCAGCGAGGCCGCCGTGCCCATCTGGCCGGAGACGATCCTGAGCAGGCGGTTGGCCAGATCCTCCAGGTCGTGCATGCGATCCGCCAGCAGGGGATCGTCGATCTGGCGCATGCGCATGCGGGTGCGCTGCTGCACGCGTTCGATGGCGGCTTCGGCGGTGAGGCCGGAATCGATCGCCTCGTTGATGCGGCGGGTCCAGCCTTCGTCGTAAGCGAACATGCGGTAGGTTTCGAGCACTTCCTCGTGCTCTCCGCCCATGCCGAATTCGGCCTGGCTGGCCATGCGGTCGATCTGCTCGCGCATCTTGTCGAAGGCATGGATCACGCGCTGGCGCTCGGCCTCGGTGTCTTCCGCGACGATATGCTCGATATTGACGCGCGGCTGGTGATAGACCGCCTGGCCCGAGGCCAGGCCCTTCACCAGCGTCAGACCGCGAAGCTGCTCCGGCCCGGTCTGTGCGGCGCCCAGGGCATGGACGTCCACTTCGTCGATCAGGTCGGCATTGGTGATGAGTTCGGACAGGACCATGGCCACCGTCTGCAGCGCCTCGATCTCCACTTCCTCATAGCGGCGCGGCTCGACATGCTGCACGCAGAGCACGCCGGCGGCCCGCTCCCGGCGCACGATCGGCACGCCCGCAAAGGAGTGGAAGCGGTCTTCGCCGGTTTCCGGGCGATAGGAGAAGTCAGGATGGGCGGCCGCTTCGGCCAGGTTCAGCGTCTCGATCCGGTCGGCGATGCTGCCGACAAGGCCCTCGCCCACCGCCATGCGGGTGACGTGGACGGCTTCCTGCGCCAGGCCGCGCGTCGCGAACAGTTCCAGCATGCCTTCGCGCAGGAGATAGATCGAGCAGACCTCGCTATCGAGGCATTCGCCGATCACTTCGACCACCGTATTCAGCTTGGCCTGGGCGTGATTTCGCGACGCCATGACCTCGTGGAGGCGGGTGAGGATGGTTCGTGCTGCTTCTACGGCTCCGCTGGTCATGAAACCCGAGTAACCCAAAGCGAGCGCTTTGGAAACGCGGCCGTTGTGAAAAGATGTGTCGGGAAAAACGTCCGCGCGAAAAGCGGATACCTCCAAGGCCGCCCCCGGCACGTTGCCGCACCGAGGGCGCCTGAGGGAGCGGCTTCACCGCCCGGGAAATCGGCCTCGATGCAAGGGAGACCGAGGGATCGCCACGGGGGATGGCTGCTCTGGTACTGACCCAGTCAGCGACAGGTCAGTGACGAGAGATTTCTTCCTTGATCCTGAGCTTCCGCTTCTTGAGGGCCTGGATCATGGCTGCGTCAGGTATCGGACGGCACAATTCGTCATGAATCTGCCTTTCAATTCCGGCATGCTTGAGCTGCAAAGCGCTGACGTGCGAACTATCCATGGACGGTTCTCCTCTTTGTTCGGGGGGTGGGCCGGCCCCTTTGCCTGCGACCTCTCTTGGCGACTCGGCATGGGCAATCCGGCGCAAAACGGATGGAACCACATCCTGCCCATCTTGCGAAGACCGCGAATGGTTCATATCGGTGAATCGCGTGCCTGCTGCGTCGAGCGGGGCATGTGAATTTCGCATCCGCAGACTGTCATTCGAGAGTAGGAAATCCTGGCGTGACCGAAGAGGAAATGCGCAAGCGCCTCGAAATCCTCAAGATCGAGCACCGCGATCTCGATGCGGCTATCGATGCGCTCACCGTGCCCGGCGCCGGCGACCAGTTGCAGATCGCGCGCCTGAAAAAGCGCAAATTGAAACTCAAGGATCAGATCGCGGTGATCCAGGACTTCCTGATCCCCGATATCATCGCCTGATTTCTTGCGCAGGATGGTGCTTCAGGAGTGCCGGGTGCGCTCGTCACGTCCGCGGCGAGCTTGCGGCACCCCCGCTTTTGCCTGACCGCACGTCCGCGTAAAACGTACCGATAGGGGACAAGCACCGGATTCGTTTCGGAAAATGCCTTAAGGGCAGTTGCCGCGGACTCGCCGGTAAGAAATATGGGCAGCGCATGCCCAACTCCGCGACCATAAACCCGCGCATCGTCGAGGCGCTCTATTGCGAGGCGCTTCTGCTCGCGGACGAGGTGCGCGAGGCGTTCGCCCTGCCCGGCCCGTCGCGGGAAGCCGCGGCGGAAGCAGGTTTGAGCGAGACGCTGGAAACGGGTGACGAGCCGGAGCGTATCGCCCTGTCGAGCGAGGGCCTGCGCACGACCACGCGCATGATGCATGCGATCGCCTGGCTGCTGAACCAGCGCGCCTTCATCATGGGCGAGATCAGCCAGTTCCAGCTTCGTCGCAATGGCCGTCTTTCGCCGCTCCTGCGCCATTCGGAAGTCGCGCAGCTCGCCCGCCTGCAACCGGAGATCGTCGACCTGGTGGAAACGACGCAGCGCTTCTACGACCGCCTGCTCCGGATCGACGGCCGCTGGCGCCTGCGCGACGACATTCAGCCAAGCGCGATCGAACGCCTGCGCGAACGGATCGAGCGGCGACTGGCGAGCTGAAGCACAGGGGCTCCGCGCACGCGCCTGCCTGGAAGGCCGCGCTCGACAGGCCCCTCGCGAATGCCCATATCGGCCGAATGGACGCGCTCAAAGACATCGACAAGCCTTATGCCGAAGCCGAGCGGATCGCGCCGCTCGTCCGCCGGGTGCTGGCCCGCAACCCCTCGCCGTTCACGTATACCGGCACGCAGACCTACATCGTCGGAGACGGCGCGGACGTGGCGGTGATCGATCCTGGCCCGGCCGAGGACGAGCATATCGCCGCGATCCTGAGCGCGGTCGGCAAAGCGCGAATCGCCGCGATCTGCTGCACTCATACCCACCGCGACCATTCGCCCGCCGCGGCGCCTCTGCAGGCCCTGACCGGCGCGCCGGTGGTCGGCTGCGCGGCACTGACGCTGGAGGACGACGGCCCCCGCGCGGATGCAGCCTTCGATCCCGACTACCGCCCCGACCGCGTGCTGCAAGACGGCGAGACGATCGGCGGAGACGGCTGGACGCTCGAAGCCGTTGTCACGCCCGGCCACACCTCCAACCACGTCTGCTTCGCCTTGCCCGAAACCGGGGCGATGTTCACCGGCGACCACGTCATGGGCTGGTCCACCAGCGTGGTCTCCCCGCCGGACGGCGACATGACGGACTATCTCGCCAGCCTGCAGAAACTCTACGAGCGCGAACAGGACAGCGTCTATTTCCCGGCCCACGGCCCCGCGGTCGAGAAACCGCGCCAGCTGGTGCGCGGCATGATCGGCCACCGCCGCCAGCGCGAACGCCAGATCCTGAAGCAGATCGAGGCAGGCCATGGCACCGTGGCCGCTATGGTGCCGCAAATGTACAAAGGCGTGGACAAGCGGCTCTGGCCTGCCGCGGGCCGATCGGTATTGGCTCATCTTCTTGATCTGGAAAGAAGAAGCCTGGTAACGCGGCATGATGACGATTGGTCACTGGCCCTTACGGAACAATAATTTACCGAATTACTGTATCTCTACTTGGCGATGAAGAGTATACCCCGCCCCACTCATGGGGTGAGGGGATTTTTCATGGCAACATTGCCTTTGGCCCGCCTTGGCGCGCTATCGTTCTGGCAGAAGATGGCGATCGGCCTTTCGCTGTTCATCGTCTTCGCTTTCGGACAATTCGCAATGCGGGGTTTTGTCGACTATCGCGGCGCGCCGCTCGTCATGCACCTGCACGGCCTGATCATGCTGACATGGCTGGGGCTGCTGGTGACTCAATCCTTGCTGGCCGGACGGGGCGGACTGGCGATCCACCGCCGGCTCGGCTGGGCGAGCGCGGTCATGGTGCCGCTCATGGTCGTCTCGATGAGCGCGCTCTGCATCACCGCCCTGCGCGCCCACGCCCAGCCGCCGTTCTTCACGCCCGCCTACTTCCTGGCCACCGTGCACATCGGCGCGGCGTTCTTCGCGCTGCTGGTGGCGCTGGCGGTGTCCCACCGCCGCCAACCGGACTGGCACCGCCGGCTGATGCTGGGCTCGACGATCCTGCTGACCGACCCGGCGCTGGGCCGGGTGCTGCCGATGCCGCTGATCATGCCCTGGGGCGAATGGGTGTCTCTGGTGGTTCAGCTGGGCTTCGTCGCGCTGATCCTGCGTCATGACCGCCGCACCATCGGCCATGCCCACCCCGCCACCATCGCCGCGACGATCGCCCTGCTGCTCACCCATGTCCTGACCGAATTGCTGGCGATCACGCCCTGGTGGATCGATCTGGCGACAAGGGCCTCGGCCGCCTGAACGCGGCGCATATTTTCCTTGGGCATTGCCGCAAGCGTCCCTAGATAGGCCCCAAATCCCGGCAGCCGGCCAACCCCAGACGGGGAAGGCCGGTAAAACGCCGGAGCGACCAGACAGAGGGACACCATGACCGTAATGCCCGCCGACCTTTCCGGTATCGACGTGCGCGCCGAAATCGAGCGGCTGCGCAAGGAACGCAATGCGGTCATCCTCGCGCATTATTACCAGCGCCCGGAACTCCAGGACATTGCCGACTTCGTGGGCGACAGCCTGGAACTCAGCCGCAAGGCCGCCGAGACCGACGCCGAAGTGATCGCCTTCTGCGGTGTGAAGTTCATGGCGGAAACCGCCAAGATCCTCTCGCCCAACAAGATCGTGGTCCTGCCCGACGTCGAAGCCGGCTGCAGCCTGGAAGATTCCTGCCCGCCTGAAAAGTTCAAGGCTTTCCGCGAGGCGCATCCCGATCACATCGCGCTCACGTACATCAACTGCTCGACCGAGGTGAAGGCACTGTCCGACATCATCGTCACCAGTTCCAGCGCCGAGACGATCCTCCAGCAAATCCCTGCCGACCAGAAGATCATCTTCGGCCCGGACCGCCACCTGGGCGGCTATCTCAGCCGCAAGTTCGGCCGCGAGATGCTGCTCTGGCCCGGCGTCTGCATCGTGCACGAGGCGTTCTCGGAAACCGAGCTGCTCAAGCTCAAGGCCCAGCATCCCGCCGCGCCGATCGCCGCGCACCCGGAATGCCCGCCGCATATCGTCGATCACGCGGACTATGTCGGTTCGACCAGCGGCATCCTGCAATATGCCAAGACCACGGATGCCGACACGCTGATCGTCGCCACCGAGCCGCACATCATCCACCAGATGCAGCTGGCGATCCCGAACAAGACCTTCATCGGCGCGCCGGGGGCGGACGGGAACTGCAACTGCAATATCTGCCCCTACATGGCGCTCAACACCATGGAGAAGCTCTATGTCGCCCTGCGCGACCTGGAGCCGCGGATCGAGATCGAGGAGCAGCTGCGCCTCGATGCCAAGAAGAGCCTCGACCGCATGCTGGACATGGCAAGCGGAACCTTGGGCAAGGGTGATCTGGGCACGCGCTGAGCGCGCCCGACCCCCGACTGTTCACGATTGCACACTGCCGCCATAGCCCCGGCAATGGCGCAATGCCGCCGTTTCGCGCCTCCATCCCGTTGCCGTTAGGTATTCGCAACGGAGCGTGTTATATCGGCGTGGCTGATGTCGAATTTGCGACGGGTGTCGCCAATCTTCGTTCGGGTTCGGAAATTTTTCCGCGCAAGAACGGGTTGGGACGATTTCCTTTCAATTGACGAACTGACGCACGACCGGATCCCGCAATTTCGCAGGATCCAAAATTCGTTTCTTGAAAGGAACCTAATATGCCGATCGGCACCGTGAAATTCTTCAATACCGACAAGGGCTACGGTTTCATCGCTCCGGAAGACGGCGGCCAGGACAGCTTCGTCCACATCTCGGCCGTTCAGAACGCCGGCATGCACACCCTCGAGAAGGAACAGCGCCTCTCGTATGACGTCGAAGTCGGCCGCAATGGCAAGGCATCGGCTGTCAACCTGAAGTCGGCCTGATTTTCAGAGGTGCGCGGCGGCCGGGCTTCGGTCCGCCGCCGCGCGCTTCTTCCCGGTGCCTTGCCCCAAGGCGCCGATACATAGCGAGCAAGCAGATGGCATTTACCCGTGACTTCTGCGAATCGCGCGCCCAGGAGGCAGCCGAGGCCGCCTCCATCGCGAAACTCGCCAATGTGCGCGATCGCGAGCTTCGCTCCGAAGCCGCCTGGCGCGCCATGTCCGACCAGATCCGACGCATCGAGGAAGGGCGCAAACCTGCGTTCTGACCGGCCGACCTGACAGCGCCGTCGCGCGAGGTTCAGCAGATGCCAGCTCTGTCGTTTGAACACGCCTCGAAGCGAACGCACTTCGAAAGCGGCAGGCAATATCGGTTCGCGGCCTTGCGCGTCCGCCTCTCTGCAGGATTCGCGCGGACACCCGCTCGAACGAATCCGAGAGCCTTGCCTCGGCCTGAGACCGCGGAGCCGGTTCTCTCCCCTGCCCGCACGCCTGTCCCAGACATGCCCCCCCAGACATGAAAAACCCCCGAAGGCTTCGGCCTGCGGGGGTTTTTTCCTGTGCTCCAGGTCGGGCGGTGTCAGTCCACCATGGCGGCGACGAGGCGCCGCAGGTCCTGCCTGGAGAGCGCTCCCGGTTCCACGTCACGCCGGAAACCGACGGTAGGAAGCGAGAAGCGGTGGGGTACGGATTGGACGCGATCAAATGCGTCCGCTTTATGGTAGTTCATGTATTCCTTGTTCGCGGCTCACTGCCGCATCTGTCATCTTTTGAAATTGCTGCGCCGTTTCGGCGGGCCGCCGGTCTGACCAGGCGTACGTTCGCGGAACACGATCCGACCCTTGGTCAGATCGTAGGGCGTCATTTCAACGTGCACGCGATCGCCCACGACCGAGCGGATGCGAAACTTGCGCATCTTGCCCGCGGTGTAAGCGATAATGCGATGCTCATTATCGAGCACCACAGCGAAACGTCCGTCGGGAAGGATTTCTTCGATGAAACCCTCCATGGTCAGCAGTTCTTCCTTGGCCAATGCATCCTGTCCGAAAAAAGGGTTGCCCCAAGTCTGCCGCGCGCGAAGCACGCTTCGGCCTTGAGGGCCAGGCAGCTGTAAAGGGGAGGAGTGGCTGCCGGAATGCAGCCGCAAGTTCCCGTCGCAGGCGACGTAGCTCGGCCGATATAGACTATATCGGCGAAATTGCAACACCAACCGTCAAATGGTGACTTCGCGCCACTCGCCCGGCGCCAGGCCGTCAAGCGCCCAGTCCCCCACCCTGTCCCGCACGAGGCGCAGCGTGGGATGGCCGATCGCGGCGGTCATGCGCCGAACCTGGCGGTTGCGGCCTTCCGCGATGGTCAGTTCGATCCAGCAGTCCGGCACCGTCTTGCGGAACCGGACCGGCGGATTGCGCGGCCAGAGCTGCGGCTCATCGATACGGCGCGCCCGCGCGGGCCGAGTCGGACCGTCGTTCAGGATCACGCCCTTGCACAGCGCCGCGATCGCGGCCTCATCGGGCTCGCCTTCGACTTGCGCCAGGTACGTCTTGGTGATCTTGAAGCGCGGATCGGAGATTCGCGACTGGAGCCGGCCGTCGTCGGTCAGCAGCATCAGTCCCTCGCTGTCGCGGTCGAGCCGCCCGGCGGGATAGACGCCCGGCACGTCGATGAAGTCAGACAGCGTCGCGCGCGGCGTGGGCGAGCGGGCATCGGTGAACTGCGACAAGACATCATAAGGCTTGTTGAAGAGAATGAGGCGGGCCATCGCGGCGCTCTAGCAGCGAGCGGGGCCGGAGTCCTTCGCAAAAGGCACCCTGCCCCGCCCCCCAACCGGCCCCGCCGACCATACGGCCGACCATGCGGCCGACGGCGGCCGGCGGGGATCCGACCATCCGGACTAGGCGCTCGGCAGTTCGCCGCGTGTCTTCCACAAGGACCAGCCCACGCCGCCCGCGATCAGCGCCAGCGTCACGCCCAGGCTGATGAGCGGCGGGAACTTGGCCCCGCCCAGCACGAAGTCCGCAACCAGGATCTTCGCCCCGATGAACACCAGCACCAGGGCCAGCGCATACTTCAGGTAGTGGAAGCGGTGCACCATCGCCGCCAGCGCGAAATAGAGCGCGCGCAGGCCCAGGATCGCCATGATGTTGGACGTGTAGACGATGAAGGTATCGGTGGTGATCGAGAAGATCGCCGGCACCGAATCCACCGCGAACACCAGGTCGGCCAGGTTGATCACCACCAGCGCCAGGAACAGCGGGGTCGCGGCCCAGACGAGCTTGCCCGCGCCATTGTGCTCGCGGACGAAGAAGTGCTCGCCGTGATGCGCCTTGGTCACGCGCATGTGGCGCGAGATCCAGCGGATCGCCGGGTTGTTGCCGATATCCGGGTCCTGCTCCTTGGCGAAGAGCATCTTCACGCCGGTGAACACCAGGAAAGCGGCGAAGATATACATCACCCAGTGCGCCTGGGAAACGAGCGCCACGCCGCCCGCGATCATCAGGCCGCGCAGCACGATCACCGCCATGATGCCCCAGAGCAAGGCACGGTACTGGTACTTGGGCGCGATCGCGAAGAAACCGAAGATCATCGAGATCACGAAGACGTTGTCGATCGAAAGCGCCTTCTCGATGAAATAGCCGGTGAAATAGGCGATGCCGTCCTCGGAACCCTTGGCCCACCACACCCAGCCGCCGAAAGCCATGGCGATGGCGATGTAGAACACCGAGAGCCTCAGCGATTCGCCAATGCCCATTTCCCGGTCCTCCTTGTGCAGGAAGCCGAGGTCGAAGGCGGTCAGTACGAAAACGAGGCCGGCGAATGCCAGCCAGAACCACGCCGGCGTACCCAGCAGGTCATAAAAGAGAAAATCCACGGGACACTCCCGAAACGCGGCCCAAACCTGGGCAAAACAGGAAGCGCCGGCGCGAAAATGGGGGGAAACGCGCCGGCGCGAGGGTTACAGACTGCCTGCAACGGTTGCTGGGGGGAGTAGCAACCGCGCGAGTCTGCCCCTGAACTCCTGTTTCAGTCTCTTCAGCTTCGCGATCTCGAAAGGATCGGGAGAGCGTCTGCCCTGCGCGAGGCGCAGCAGGGCGTCGAGCTTCTGGTGTCGCTCGAGCATACGGAACATAATGTCGGTCATCGTAAAATCCCTATCGAACGGAAATGGGTTCGATCGGGTGAGCCTGACAGGTATCCTGTTGCCTGAGCTGTACGGGCTGGATTGAGCCCCTGGAACCTGCATCGGTTTCACCCGATGCGGTCCGACATCACGAGGCGTTCCAGGACAGGAACGCCGCGCCAGAGGGGCCCGGCCCGCAATCCCGACATAGACGCCGCCCGGGCGATTTTCAACCCTGCTTGACCAATTGTGCGCTTTTGATATTAATGTGATATCACTTTAAACAAGGACACGCCCGATGGCCGAGTCGCACCTTCCGATGAATTCCTCCCGGGAATCCACAGGCTCCAGCATGAACGGCTACTTCATGCTGCTGATCTTCCTGGGGATCATGGCCGCGATCCTGCTGGCGCTGTTCTCGCTGGCCGGCATCGACCCGTCACCGGGCGGAGTCCTGGGTATTTTCGCCTTCATCGTCCCGGCCATCGCCGCCGAAGTGCTGATCGCCGCGGGCTTCTACATGATCCAGCCGAATCAGGCGGCGGCCATCACCCTGTTCGGCTCCTATCGCGGCACGGACCGGGTTGCAGGGCTGCGCTGGGTCTGGCCATGGATGGCAAAGCGCAAGATCTCCGTGCGCGCCAACAATGTCGTGTCCGAAAAGCTCAAGGTGAACGACTTGCGCGGCAATCCGATCGAGATCGCCACCAATGTGGTCTGGCGCGTCGCCGACACGGCCCAGGCGCTTTACGACGTGGACGACTACAAGGCCTTCGTGAACGTGCAGATCGAGGCCGCCGTGCGTTCGATCGGCTCGCGCTATGCCTATGACGATGTCGAGGATGCCGAGATCACCCTGCGCGGCAGCCATGCCGAAGTGAACGCGGAACTGCGCGCCGAACTGATCGAACGCCTGCGCGTGGCCGGTATCACGGTGGACGAATGCGGCCTCACCCACTTGGCCTACGCGCCCGAGATCGCCGGCGCCATGCTGCGCCGCCAACAGGCCGAAGCCGTGATCGGCGCGCGCCGCAAGCTGGTGGAAGGCGCGGTCTCGATGGTCGAGATGGCGCTTTCGCAGCTCTCAGAAAAGAACGTGGTCGAACTCGACGACGAGCGCCGCGCCGCCATGGTCTCGAACCTGATGGTCGTGCTCTGCGGCGAGCGCGACACCCAGCCGGTCGTCAATACCGGCACGCTCTACCAGTAAGGCGACCGGGCGGATGGCGAGTCCCGGCAAGAAAGCGTTCGCCCTGCGGCTGGATCCAGCGCTTCACGAAGCGCTGGAACGCTGCGCCGCGGCCGATTTCCGCTCGGTCAACGCCCAGGTCGAAGTGCTCCTGCGCGAGGCGCTGTCCCGGCGCGGTCTCAAAGTGGATGTCAGCGAGCCCGCACGCCGGGGACGCCCGCCGACGGCGACGGAAGAAACGGAGGACGAGGCATGATGCACGAATCGCTCGACGACGGCGCCTGGTTCGCACCCAAGCGCTTCGGCATCGGAGTCGGCCTGCCGATCGCCTGGCAGGGCTGGCTGTTGCTGGCCACCTATTTCGGGGCGCTGGCGGGGACTAAAGTGCTCATGCATTCCGGTTTGGCTGGCAGCCGGCCTATGGCCTTCGCGCTGTTTCTGGCCGCCACTGCCGTCTTCCTGGTCGTGTCGCACCGGCATACGCGCCGCAGGACGGTCTCAGCCACGGCCGAGGCCAGGCTGGCGGAGGCGGCGAGGACATCCGATGAAGACACGCTGTTCCTGTGCTATCGAAGCGGCTTGAAATTCACCTGCCAGCCGCGCGGCCGGGCCGGATGGTTCGCACTCGCTGCCTGGACGCTTCCCCTCCTGCCGATGAGCCTCTGCCTGGCCTGGCTGCTCCTGCGCTTTCCGGAAAGCGTCCTGCCGATCGGGATCGGCTTTTCGCTGATCGTGCTGTTCTGGTCGGCGGTCATGGTGTTCTGGATCCTCAGTCGCAGCGAGATGATCGACCTGAAGGCGCTGCCGAAACCACCCCGCCGGGGCAAGCGCGGACCGGGGCAACGATAGCCCCGGGGCTTGTCCCGCTGTGGGACGCAGCGAAACGGGCGCCTGCGTTGCCCCGCGAAGACGCTAGACCTCCCGCATGAACCGTTCCGCCCGACTCGCCCTCGCCTTTGGCATCCCCTTGCTCGCAGCCGCTCCCGCCGCCGTCTCGTTCGGGCAGGCTGCCGACCATGCGCCTTATACGGTGGCGGAAACCGGGCGCGGCTTCACCCGCCTGCAGGACGCGGTCGATGCCATCGGCGACGGCAGCGGCACGATCCGCTTCGCCTCGCTGCGCTTTTCCGACTGCGCGGTGCAGAGCAAGGGCGAGATCACGTACCAGGCCCAGGTCCCCGGCCAGTCCGTGCTCGACGGCAAGGCCTGCGAAGACAAGGCGGCGCTGGTGCTGCGCGGGCGCGGCGCCCGGATCGAGGGCATGGTCTTCGCCAATATCCGCGTGCCGGACAAGAACGGCGCGGGCGTGCGGCTCGAACACGGCGACCTCTCGGTGTCGCAGGCCTGGTTCCGCGACAGCGAACAGGGCCTGCTCAGCGGCGAGGATCCCCAGGGTTCGATCCGTATCGACAAGTCCACGTTCACCCGCCTCGGGACCTGCGAAGGTTCGGGCTGCGCGCACGCGGTCTATATCGGCAATTACGGCGCGCTCACGATCACCCGCAGCCGCTTCGAGGCGGGAACCGGCGGCCACTATGTCAAGAGCCGCGCGGCGCACGTCGAGATCACGGATTCCAGCTTCGACGATGCCGCCGGCCGCGCGACCAATTACATGATCGACCTTCCCGAAGGCGCCACCGGGCGCATTGCCGGCAACTGGTTCGTGCAGGGGCGCGACAAGGAGAACTACTCCGCCTTCATCGCCGTAGCCGCGGAGCACCGCAGCCACCCTTCGGCGGGGCTGACGGTGGAAGGAAACAACGCCCGTTTCGCGCCCGGCATCGACCGCAACAGCGCCTTCGTGGCGGACTGGTCCGGCGAGCCGCTGAAAATCGGCCGCAACACCCTGGGCACGGGAATCGCCGGGTTCGAGAAGCGCTGAACGCCATCTGCGCTGGACCGGCGACCGGACGGACAAGCGCGCGCCTCGATCCGTCATTTTCGAGCGCGTCGGGTTGTGCTGGCCGCTGGCCCAGGTTCCGTTCGCAGGTAACGGAGCGCGTGCTCCGGACGCTTACAATATATGCCCGGTCCGGTCCCGCTTGGTGTCGAGGTAGCGGGCATTGTGCGGGTTCGGCGGCAGCTGGTGCGGTACGCGCTCCACCACCTCAACGCCCACACCTTCCAGCGCCGCGACTTTAGCCGGGTTGTTGGTCATGAGCCGGATCGCCGAGACGCCCAGCAGTTCGAGCATCCGGGCCGCCACCGGGAAATCGCGCGCCTCCGTGGGCAGGCCCAGGCGGTTGTTGGCGTCCACCGTGTCGTAGCCGAGGTCCTGCAGGCTATAGGCCCGCAGCTTGTTGACGAGGCCGATGCCGCGGCCTTCCTGCCGCAGATAGAGCAGCACGCCCCAACCGCCCTGCTTCGTTTCCTCGGCCATGGCGCGCAGCGCGGCGTCCAGCTGCGGGCCGCAATCGCACTTGAGGCTGCCGAGAATGTCGCCGGTCAGGCATTCCGAGTGGAGCCGGACCAGCGGTGCCCGGTCGCCGTCCTGGGTACCGATCACCAAGGCGACATGCTCGCGCAAGTCATCCAGCGCGCGGAATGCGACGATCTCCGCCTCTTCGCAGGCCGCCACCGGCAGGCGCGCGCGCGAGGCCACCACCAGCCGGCTGGTGTCCTTCCACTCGGCCAGGTCGGCGGGAGCAACCGTCTGCGCTTCCCCCCCGATGTCGGGCGCCACGAGGAACGCGGGCAGGATGCCGGCGAGTCGCGCCAGCTCCATGGCGGTTCGCGCCATGTCCATGTCGCCGATGTGCTCGGCCGCGAACGGCCCCTTCATGGGATGCGCAAGGTCAAGCGCGGGGTCGGCCACGGCGCGGGCGGTCTCGAGATCGAAGGGCTCTGCCGCGCGGATCAGCACCGGCGCCTCGGGCACGGCCGCTTCGCGCTGGTTCGCCAGTTTGAGCGTGACGGCGCGGGCAGCGGAGATCAGCATGCGCGGCGCCGTGACACCCGGCGCGAAGCCGGTCTCGGCGGGAAGCAGGACGGCGCCGTTTCCCTCGCCTTCCGGCCCCATCCGCACCGGCCAGCCATGGCGCAGCGCATCGAGCGCCAGCGCCACGCGGCGGGCACCTGCGGAAGGCAGCGCCTTCCCGGGTGCGTCGGCGCTCAGAGTTCGAACTCGGTGATCAGCGGGACGTGGTCGCTCGGCTGCTCCCAGCGGCGCGTTTCCTCGACGAAGCTGTGCGCGCGGGCCTGCTTCGCCAGGTCGGGTGAGGCCCACATGTGATCGAGCCGGCGGCCCTGGTCCTTCTGGCGCCAGTAGCTGCGGTAGGACCACCAGGAGTAGTTACGCTCGGGCGCGGGAATGAATTCACGGCCGAGGTCCACCCAGCCATGGGCATCGCGGAAGCGGGCCAGTGTCTCCACCTCGATCGGCGTGTGGCTGACGACCTTGAGCAGCGCCTTGTGGTTGTAGACGTCCGATTCGAGCGGGGCGATGTTGAAGTCGCCCACGATCAGCGTGGGGCGGTCCACTTTGTCGGCCCAGCGCGTCATGCGTTCGAGGAAGTCCAGCTTCTGGCCGAACTTCAGGTTCACCTCGCGGTCGGCGATGTCGCCGCCGGCGGGGATGTAGACGTTCTCCAGGATCATGCCCTGCCCGGCGCCCTGAAGCTCCACGCCCACATGGCGCGCCTCTCCGTTGTCCTGCCAGTCGTAGCGGCTGAACTCTGTGAACGGTACGCGGCTGACGGTGGCCACGCCGTGGTAGCCCTTCTGCCCGTGGATCGCGCGGTGGGTATAGCCGAGTCGCTCGAACATATCGTGCGGGAAGAGGTGCTCGGCGACCTTGATCTCCTGAAGGCAGAGCACGTCGGGCGACTGTTCGGTCAGAAACCGCTCGACCTGATCGATGCGAAGGCGGACCGAATTGATGTTCCAGGTGGCAATCTTCATGCCGCAGGCTTTAGGCATGGCGCCCCGCAATTGCCAGAGGCGCCAGCGAAAACACTGCTGCCGCCTTCCATCGAAAGAGAAAATTGCGTCGCTTTTTCGGGCTGATTTTTTCGTCCGGCGGGAGCGAGAATGCTGCCGATCGAGAACCGGAGCGCAGCGGCCTTAATGGCCGTGAGCACCGGAAGCGCAGAGCGGTAGCATTCGCAGCCCCGCCGGGCGGAAAAGGCAGCCCGAAAAAACAAAAACCCTCGGTCCGGGGGCAGAGGACCGAGGGTTCATGTAAGCGTTCGTCACGCTAAATCAGAGGACCCTTGTGGAGGCGTGGGCAACAGGGGGGAAACCCGCCTCGAGCCGCTCTGACCATTTCAATCTAGGCGCTGTTGGCTTGCTGCCAAGTGAACGGAATTCAGAAAAGTGTCGCATTCCGTCGCAGCCAGCGGGCAACTCGCGACCAAGCGTTCCCCCTTATCGACGAGAGCTATCGGCGCGTCCGGGGACGCGGATCGTTCCAGCGGAAATCGTTGTCGGAGACCGGAACGCCGTAGCGCTGATTCGACAGCGAGATCGTGGTGCGCTTGTTCTGCGAATCGAGCGAGACCCAATAGGTCAGCTCAAGCCCGCCGGGCGCGGACGCCTTGCGGGTAAAGATCAGAGTGATGACGCCATATTCGGGATGCGAACGATCGCGGACCTCAATGCTGACGACATTGGGATTGCCGGTCTGCTTGACCGAACCGTACTTGGCGACATCGCGCTTGGGATCGAGCAGCGCGCCGAGCGGGCTGTTGCTGATCGGCCAGCGCTGCACCTGCTTCACCGAGTAGTCGATCATGGTCAGCGCCTTGCCGTCGCTGACGATCAGCATCTGGGCGCTTTTCTCGTACTGGAAGCGGATCTTGCCGGGACGCATGAGCGTCAGTTCGCCGGTCAGGCTCTGGCCGTTACGGTCGGTCTGGACGAAGTTGGCCTTCATCGTCGAGATCGCGCGCAGCGCTTCGACGGCCTGGCTCAACTGCGCCGCATCGGCGGACGGAGCCGCAAGCGCGGGCGTCGCCGGAAGGAGGGCAGGAACGGAAAACGCGGCCGCGCCAAGAAAAACCTGGCTGGCCGCGCCTACGCAAGAGCGAAAGATCTTGAAGGTGCGGTTCATAATGCTCCCATTGGGTTTGCAGGCTTGAACCGCCCCTGAATTGTAAGGTTCCGAAGAACCTTACTTGATCTTGGCTTCCTTGAACTCGACGTGCTTGCGCACGACGGGATCGTACTTGCGGAAGTTCATCTTCTCGGTCGTGTTGCGCGGATTCTTCTTCGTGACGTAGAAGAAGCCGGTGTCGGCGGTCGAGACAAGACGGATCTTGACGGTTGCGGGCTTCGCCATGGCGGTTTCCTGTATCTCTCGTTTCAGCCGCCCTGGCCGGCCGGCGTTCCGTTGAAAAATTTCAGGGCGGCAATCGAGCGCCGCCCCTCAAGGTTGCGGCCCATGCGATAGTGACAGGCCAAAGTCAAGCGGAAGAGGCTTGATTCACTCCGTGTCGAACGGCTCGATCGGCTTCAGAACGCCAAATTTCTCGTTATACGGCGCGTGATTCAGTTTCGGCATCTTGATCGTCTGCGGCTCGACCTTGGTGTCCGGCAGCCGGTCCAGCAGGTCACGCACGAGGGTGAGGCGGCCGATTCGCTGGTCGTTGAAGTCCACCACCGTCCACGGCGCGTGCTTCTTGTGCGTGGCCTTGAGCATCGCCTCGCGCGCCTTGGTGTACTCCTCGTACTTTTCGCGCGCGGCGACGTCGATCGGCGAGAGCTTCCAGCGCTTCAGCGGATCGTCGAGACGTTCGTGGAGTCGCTCCTCCTGCTTCTCCTGGTCGCAGGACAGCCAGTACTTGAACAACAGGACGCCATCGTCGACGAGCATGCGCTCGAACACCGGGACCTGCTTGAGGAAGCGCTTCACTTCGGAGCCGGTGGCGAAGCCCATGACCTTTTCCACGCCGGCGCGGTTGTACCAGCTGCGGTCGAACAGCACGATCTCGCCGCGGGTGGGCAGATGCTCGACATAGCGCTGGAAGTACCACTGGCCCTGCTCGCGCTCGCTGGGCGCGGTGAGCGCCACGGTGCGGCACTGGCGCGGATTGAGCTGGCCGCCGACGGCCTTGATCGCCCCGCCCTTGCCCGCCGTATCGCGTCCCTCGAACAGGACGACGATGCGGGCGCCGGTGGCGGACGCCCAGCGGGCCATGCCCACCAGCTCCTCCAGCATCGGCTCAAGCTGCCTTTCGTAGTCCTTGCGCCCCAGTTTCTGGCCGAGTTTCTTGTGATCGTCCTCGGCCATGGCGTAAATCCCTGATCAGACCCGCGAAAGCAGGAAGAGTGCGAGTGCGCCCGCCACGATACGATACCAGGCGAACGGTGCAAAGCCCGAGCGGCTCACGAAAGCCATGAAGGCCTTGATGACCACCAGGGCCACCACGAACGAGACGACGAAGCCGACGCCGATCTCTCCCCAGCCCACCGGGCCGGTGCCGGCCATCAGCTCCTCGTGGTGCTTGAGCAGTTCCAGCGTCGTCGCGCCGACCATCGTGGGCACGGCAAGGAAGAAGCTGAACTCGGCCGCCGTGCGGCGCTCGATACCCATCGACAGCGCGCCCATGATCGTCGCGCCCGAACGGCTGACGCCCGGAACCATCGCCAGGCACTGCGCAAAGCCTACGCCGATGCACTTGATGGCGGGAAGCTCGGAAACGCCGGTCAGCGGACCGGGCTTGGCCACTTTCTCGATCCCCAGGATGGCGATGCCGCCGATGATAAGCGCCCAGGCGACCACGGCAGGTTCGCCCAGCAGTCCCTCGATGTAATTATTGAGCAGCAGGCCCAGCACGGCCGAGGGAATGAACGCCAGCAGCACGTTGCGCACGAAACGGATCGAGTTGGGATTGAGCTTGAGCAGGCCCATGCCCACGGCCCAGAACGTGCGCCAGAACTGGACGATGACCGCCAGGATCGCGCCGAGCTGGATGACGATGTTGAAGGTCGCCCACTGCGAGGCGTCATAGCCGAACAGGCGGGTGGCGAGGATGAGATGGCCGGTCGAGGAGACGGGCAGGAACTCGGTGAGGCCCTCGACAATGCCGAGGAGGATCGCGGTAAGGGTGAGGCTCATGGGCCGCAGGTCATGCCGGACGCACCGGCCAAGTCAACCCGCTGCGCGGCTCTCTAGTACCTATAGTCGTTCAGAAAATACGGTTTGGCGCGTTTTGGACCAAATGCAGCGCACGGCGAAGTTCGCCAGAAGAATTCAGGGCCCGGTCGCTATCCGACCGAGCCCTGTTTTCTTACAGTTTCCTTACCAGATGCGCACGCGCTCGGCGGGCGGGAGGTAAAGAGCGTCGCCGGGCTTCACGCCGAAGGCCTTGTACCATTCGTCGAAGTTACGAACGATGCCGTTGATGCGGTAATGGGCGGGCGAATGCGGGTCGGTGATGAGCTGCTGGCGTACCGATTCCTCGCGGTACTTGCTGCGCCATACCTGCGCCCAGGCCATGAAGAAGCGCTGGTCGCCGGTCAGGCCGTCGATCACCGGGGCTTCCTTGCCGTTCAGCGAGAGCTTGTAGGCGCGGTAGGCCAGGCTGAGGCCGCCGAGATCGCCGATGTTCTCGCCCATGGTCAGCTTGCCGTTGACGCAGGTCTTGCCATCGTCGAACGGGCAGAAGCTGTTGTACTGGGCTTCCAGCTTGTCCTGCAGCTTCTGGAAGTTGGCCTTGTCGGCCGGGGTCCACCAGTCGCGAAGGTTGCCGGTGCCGTCGGACTTGGCGCCCTGGTCGTCGAAGCCGTGGCCCATTTCGTGGCCGATCACCGCGCCGATGCCGCCATAGTTGACCGCAGGGTCGGCTGAGACGTTGAAGAACGGCGGCTGGAGAATGGCGGCCGGGAACACGATCTCGTTATAGGGCGGGTTGTAGTAGGCGTTGACCGTCTCGGGCAGCATGAACCATTCGGTCTTGTCGACCGGCTGGCCGATGCGCTTCATCTGGTCGTCGTTCTCCCAGGAACCCGCGGCGATGGCGTTGCCGAGCGGATCGGTGGCCGAGAAGGTCAGGCCTTCGTATTCCTTGAACTTCGCCGGGGCGCCGATCTTGGGCGTGAAGGCGTTGAGCTTGGCTTCGGCCTCCTTGCGGGTTTCCGGGCCCATCCAGGCGAGGCTCTGGAGGTTCACCGCCATGGCCTTGCGCAAGTTGGAGACGAGGTCGGTCATCGCCGCCTGCGCTTCGGGCGGATAGTACTTTTCGGCGTAGATCTTGCCGACCAGTTCGCCGGCCATGCCTTCCACCGCCGCAACGCCGCGCTTCCAGCGAGCCCGCTGCTCCGGCTGGCCGCTCATGGTCTTGCCGTAGAAGGCGAAAGTGGCGTCATCGATGTCGGTGGGCAGGACCGAGGCATTGCTGCGCAGGAAATGCGCGGCGAGCCAGGCCTGCCAGGTGGCCACCGGCACTTCGGAGATCAGCTTGCCCACTTCCGGCACGCCGCCGCCGAACAGCGTCTGTGCCTTGGCGGGATCGATGCGGGCGGCCTTCAGCTCTTCGGCCGTCGGCGGCATCTGGTCGACGATGATATAGGCAGCCTTGCCGGCGCCCATGGTCTCGACGAAAGTGCGCATCAGGCCGGGCGCGGCGAGCGCTTCGAATTCGGCGACCGTCAGCTTGTTGTAAGTGAGGTCCGGGTCGCGGCTGGCAGCGCGGTCCCACTGGGCCTTCGCCAGGCGGGTTTCGAGCGCGAGCACCGATTTCGCGGCCGATCCGGCGTCGGCATAACCGGCCTTGCCGAGCACGAAGGTCAGGTAATCGAGGTACTTCGCGCGCAAGTCCTGCGAGCGGGCATCGTTCTTCAGGTAGTAGTCGCGGTCGGGCAGGCCGAGGCTGCCGACACCGACTTCGAAGGCATTGACGTCGCTCTGCTTCGCATCGGCGGTCACATAGGCGCCGAGCGGCGAGGCATAGCCGGGCGCCGCGAAGATCTTCATCAGGTCGTCAGGTGTCTTGGCGGCGAAGATGCGCTCAAGGTAAGGCTGCGCGGGGGCGAGGCCGGCCTTGTTGATGGCATCCACGTCCATGAAGGCGGCATAGGCTGCCTCGACACGGGCGGCATCGGTGCCGGCGGCGGGCTTCGAGGCGATCAGGCCGTCCATGATGCCGTGCACGCGCTGTTCCGAAAGGTCGCGCAGCGCCGTGAACGAGCCCCAGTTGGTGCGGTCTGCCGGCAGCACGACGGCGGCTTCCCACTTGCCGTTCACGAACTTGTCGAAGTCCGCGCCGGCCTTGGCGGCAGGGTCCTGCCACTGGGTCTGGATGCCGGACTTGCCCCAGTCCATCTTCGCCGGATCGATCTGCATCGGATCCGAGGAGGCCGGTGCATCGGCCAGGGCCGGCATGGCGGAAAAGCTGAGTGCGGTAGCGAGCGCCGTCGAAGCGAGCACCCGGCCGAGAATGCGGGTCATGGTCCCACCCTTTCTGAATTGCATGACACGAACGGTCTGGCGACAGGCCGGAACGGCCCACCGATGATGGCGCAACATAATTGCCATATTCGGCAACGCCAGCCCTGAAATGCAGTTCGTCGGGGTGAGTCAGCCGTTCGTCGAACGGGAGAAAGCGGCCACTGCGTCGGAATCGAACTGGAGCGACGCCAGCCGGGCGTAGAGGCCGCCGGCCTGGCTGAGGCTCTCGTGCGTGCCCTGCTCGGCAATGCGCCCGCCGTCCATCACCACGATCCGGTCGGCCTTGCGCACCGTGGCCAGGCGATGCGCGATCACCAGGGTGGTGCGGTGCTCCATCAGGCGTTCGAGCGCGTCCTGCACCAGCCGCTCGCTTTCGGCATCGAGCGCGCTGGTCGCCTCGTCCAGCAGCAGGATCGGCGCATCGCGCAGGAGCGCGCGGGCGATGGCGATGCGCTGGCGCTGGCCGCCGGAGAGGCGCGCGCCGTCTTCTCCCAGGAACGTATCGAGCCCTTGCGGCAGCTCGCGCAGGAAGCCTTCCGCATTGGCGGCGCCGGCCGCCTGCCAGATGGCCGCATCGTCGGCCTGCCAGTTGCCGTAGCGCAAGTTGTCCCGTGCGGAGGCGGCGAAGAGCACGCCCTCTTGCGGCACCAGCGCGATCCGCTGGCGGATCTCGGAGGGATCGGCGGAGGTCAGCGGCACGCCGTCGATCTTGATGGCCCCGCTCTGGGGATCGTAGAACCGCTCGGCCAGCTGGAACAGCGTCGACTTGCCGGCGCCCGAGGGGCCGACGATGGCCACGGTCTCGCCCGGCTCGATCGACAGGGTGAAATCGTGCAGCGCCGCCATTTCCGGGCGCGAGGGGTAGCGGAAAGTCACGCGCTCGAAGGCGAGCTTGCCGCGGCCCGGCGAAGGCAGCGTCAGCGGACGCGCGGGCGCCGAGATCGTGGGATGTTCGCTCAGCAGCTCAGCCAGGCGGCTGGCCGCTCCGGCCCCGCGCACGAGGTCTCCGTAGACTTCGGTGAGCGAGCCGAAAGCGCCGGCCACGATGCCCGCCGTCACCACGAAGGCGGCGATCGTGCCGCCGGTGATCGACCCCTCGGCCACGCCGATCGCGCCGCGCCACATGATGACGGTGATCGAACCGAAGATCAGGAACATGATCACCGCCGTCATCACCGCGCGCAAGGCGATGCGGCGCTTGCCGGTTTCGAACGTGCGTTCAACCGCGCCGGAAAAGCGCTCCATCTCGCGCCCTTCCTGGTTGAAGGCCTGGACCACGCGCAAGGCGCCGAAGACTTCGCTGGTGGTGGCGCCGATATCGGCCACGCGGTCCTGGCTCTGCCGGGCGACGGCGCGAAGGCGGCGGCCGAAGGCGGCGATGGGCAGGATGACCACCGGGATCGCGACGACGAGGCCCAGCGTCAGGTGCGGGGCCAGCACGAAGAGATAGGCCACTCCGCCTGCTGCCATGATCGCATTGCGCAGCGCCACCGAGACCGTTGTGCTCACCACCGTCTCGACGATGGCGGTATCGGCCGTCATGCGGGAGGCGATTTCCTTGGGGCTGTTTTCCTCGAAGAAACTGGGCGAGAGCGTCAGCAGATGGCGCTGCACACGCAGGCGCACGTCGGCCACGACGCGCTCGCCTAGCCAGGAGACGCTGTAGAAGCGCACCGCCGTGGCCACGGAAAGCACGATCACCACGCCCAGCAGCATGATGAACCACCAGCGGATCGCCGCCGGATCCGCGCCTTCCGCGAAACCCTGGTCGACGATCTGGCGGAAACCGTAAGGGATCGCGAGAGTCGAAGTGGCCGTGGTCAGCAGCGAAAGCCCGGCCACGGCCATGCGGCCGGGGTAGTGGAACAGTTCGCGCCAGACCATGCGCAAGGCGCCCAGACTGCGCGGGCGCTTGCCTGCCTCCGGACCGCGCGCTTCGGCGCTGCCGGCCCCTGCGGCGGGGGTCGCCTGGCCCGTTGCAGCGTTCTCGTTCTCGGGCGGCCGTGCCTGCCCCGCGTTGGCATCCATGCGCGCCCTTAACTTTTCCTTGGAAAACGTCCCCACCGGAGCGTTTTCGGACCGGCAGGTGCCGGAATGGTCGAACGGGCTCTTATCGCGTCCCCGGCTTGAGGAAAAGGTGTATGAAATGCGCCTTTACGATCAGCATGATCGCCGCGCCGGGCCACCTGGCTGCGCGCGATTTCGTTTATGCCGCATTGCACAAGCAACGATTCGGTATCAAATGGCGTTGATAACCACGCAGGATGGCCGGGGTCGCTTCGCCGTCCGGGAGACGCACTTTGCTTTACAACGCCTACGAATTGCAGCGCACCATGCTGAGCGGGGCCGCCGCCTGGGCTTCGGTAGGTGCCGAACTTCTCTCGAACCCCGCCCTGCCGATGGGCTATTTCGGGTTCGGCCCGGTCATGGCCTCGGCGCTGGACGTCTTCGCCCATGCCGCCGCCCCGCGCGGAAAGCCGGCCTTCGATATCGAGAACGTGACCACGGGGGGCAAGTCCTACCCCGTCACCGAATCGATCGTGCTGCGCCGCCCCTTCGGCGACCTGATCCGCTTCACGCACCCCGGACTCGCCAAGGACGCCCCGAAGCTGCTGGTGGTCGCGCCGATGAGCGGCCACTTCGCCACCCTGCTGCGCGGCACCGTCGCCCGCATGCTGGAAAGCTGCGAGGTCTACATCACCGATTGGGCCGACGCGAAGCTGGTGCCGGCCGAAGCCGGCCGCTTCGATCTGGACGATTACATCGACTATGTGATCGGCTTCCTCGAACACATCGGCCCCGGCGCGCACATGCTCGCCGTGTGCCAGCCCTCCGTTCCGGCTTTCGCGGCCGCGGCGATCATGGGCAAGCAGGAGCATCCCTGCCGCCCCGCCACGCTCACCATGATGGGCGGCCCGGTCGACACCCGCGAGGCGCCCACCAGCGTCAACGACGTGGCGATGCAGCAGCCGCTCTCGTGGTTCGAGAACAACGTCATCGCCACCGTTCCGCTGAACTATCCGGGCGCCGGACGCCGGGTCTATCCGGGCTTCCTGCAGCTCGCCGGGTTCATGGCCATGAACCTCGGCAACCACATGATGAGCCATTACGGCATGTTCAAACACCTGGTTTCCGGCGACGGCGAAGGCGCGGCATCCACCAAGGCCTTCTACGACGAATATCGCTCGGTCTGCGACATGACCGCCGACTACTATCTCCAGACCATCGAGCACGTCTTCCAGAAGCACTCGCTGCCGAAGGGCGAATTCGTCCATCGCGGCGAGCGGATCGATCCTTCGGCAATCCGCGACACGGCGCTGCTGGCCGTCGAGGGTGAGCGCGACGACATTTCCGGCATCGGCCAGACCAAGGCCGCGCTCAAGCTGGCGACCCACCTGCCCGATGACAGCAAGAAGTACCTGCTGGCCGAGAATGTCGGCCACTACGGCATCTTCAACGGCAGCAAGTGGCGCACCCGCATCGCCCCGGTGCTAAAAGACTGGATGCGCCAGCACGCGCGCAAGCCGGCCAAGACCGCAGCCTGACGAATCGCGGGTTCGCGGGCCCGCTTTCAGGGCTGGTTCGCGAACCCGTTCAAAACGTTTGAAGGGCGGGGGACTTCGGTTCCCCGCCCTATCCACAGCGCGAATCGTCCTTAACGACAAGGCGGTTGGCGCTTGCGGCAACCCGCACCCCTGGCGGGAACCGATCCGACAATCGCGCTGGAAAGTTCCCCGCGATTAGGTTAACTTACCAGTATGGAACAGACGTTGGGTCGGCGTGCTGTCCTCATGGGCGGGTTGGTGGCAGGCGCAAGCCTTGCATTGCCATCGCGTGTGCTGGCAGCAGAAAATCTGGTAGGAACAGCGACAGGACAGATCGGTCCTGCCGGAGTGCAAATCGGCCCTGCGGGAGCAGCTCCGATCGGCATGGGCGCAGTGCCGAGCGCCCTTACGCCCTACCAACGCCGCGTGCTGGACGTGGCATCCCGCCAGGTGCAGCGCCTTGGCACGCAGATCTGGCGCCATGACCTGGTCGGCATCGCCGATTTCGCCCAGCCCTCCTGGAAGCCGCGTCTTCATTTCGCCAATATCGAGGCGGGCACCGTGCGCTCGTTCCTGCTTGCCCATGGCCGCGGCTCGGACCCGATGCACAGCGGCTGGCTGCAGAGCTTTTCCAACATGCCCGGCTCCGAAGCCACCTCGCGCGGGGCCTTCCTCACTTGCGAGTGGTATTCGGGCAAATACGGCACCTCGATCCGCCTCAAGGGGCTGGACAACGACAACTCGATGGCGCTGGAACGCGCGATCGTGATGCATCCGGCCTGGTACGTCGATGCCGCCATGATCGAGAAGTGGGGCAAGCTCGGCCGCAGCGAGGGCTGCTTCGCCATGAGCAATACCGACTTCAACGAGGCGCTCTGGCACCTTTCGGGCGGCCGCCTGCTCTTCGCGGACCGAATCGGCGAATACTGAATCCCGTTCATCACGGCATGCCGAAATCCGCCATACCGAAGTCGGGTGCGGTGGATTAGACACCCTTGAGGCAGGGTGTTACGGGTCGTTCATGGACGGAAATCTCGCGGGATTCAGGAAAGACGCGCCCACCGATGCGCGGCAGGTGCGCTCACGCAAGGCGCTCAACGCAGCCATGCTGTGCCTGCTGGAGGAAAAGGCCTTCGACCAGATCACCATCCGCGAGATTTCGGCGCGGGCGGGAACCGGTTACGCCACTTTCTTCCGGCACTACCCCACCAAGGAAGCGCTGCTGGGCGATGTCGCCTCCGAGGAGATCGCCGGTCTGCTGGCACTCTCCATCCCGCTCCTTCACAATGCCAACAGCTACGAATCCACCTTGGCGCTCTGCACTTACGTCGGCGAGCACAAGGCGCTGTGGTCTGCCCTCCTGGGCGGCGGCGCGGCGGCCATCGTGCGCGACGAATTCATTCGCCAGGCGCGCGGCCTGATCGAAGGCGTGGCCCGCCCGGCCGACTGGCTGCCGCAGGACCTGGGCGTGGTGCACGGCACCGGCTCCACCATAGACATTCTCGCCTGGTGGCTCACCAAGGGCCAGGACCAGAGCGCCGCGGATGTCGGCCGCATCCTGCACAGGCTGGTCATCGCCCCGCTGGTCGGCGACCATGTCGAAACACGGGCGCGCCCGGCGGCGGCAGCAGAATGACGACACTGGGATGATCCCATGAGCGGCGAGATCGAAGGCGCGGACTGGCCGCTCTTCGGCTGGGTGGACGATATCCGCGCGCCGCTGGCGGAAGCCCGCCGCCGCGGCCGCCCGGCCGCCCTCGCCACGCTTTACAAAGTCGAAGGCAGCGCCCCGCGCGGTCCCGGCGCGCAGATGCTGTTCGTGGAGCCGGGCGGACCGGAAGAGGCGATCGCCGCCAGCGGCTATTTCTCGGGAGACTGCATCGAAGGCGATGTCGCCAGCCATGCCGCGCATGTGCTGGCGGACGGCATGCCCCGGCACCTCCACTACGGGGCGGGCAGCCCCTGGATCGACATTCGCCTGCGCTGCGGCGGCGCCCTCCACGTCCTGGTCGAGCGGCTCGCGCCGGACTCGGCCGCGGCCGGCGATGTGCTGCACCATGCCGAAGCGCGCAGCGCCTGCCGCTGGCACAGCGACGGCAAGACGCAGCAGGTCACGCCGGACCGCGGCCCCCTGCTCGATTTGCACGAGGCCCCGTTCTCGCTGGCGCGCCGCTACGATCCGCCACGCCGGCTGATCGTCTCCGGCGGCGACCCCGGCGCCCTGGCCGCGGCGCAACTGGCCGCACTTTCCCAGTTCGAGACGATCCTTCTGCGCCCGGACGGCCCGCACGAACCGCCGCCCTTCGCGGTCTCCCGCTATCTGCGCACCGAGCCGGCAGCGGCACTGGCCGAGCTTGGGGTGGACCGCTGGACCGCTTATCTCGGCGCCACGCACGAGGATCATCACGACCTCGGCGGCTGCCTTGCTGCGCTCCGGGGCGGGGCCGGCTATGTGGGCATGATCGGCGCCAGGTCCCGCGCCGGGGCGCGTCTGGCCGCGCTGGAAGCGGCAGGCGCAACGCCCGGGGAACTGGCAAGGCTGAACCTTTCGCCGGGGGTCGCCGGGCTCGGCAAATCGCCCTGGGAAGTGGCCACCGGGATCGTCGCGGAAATCATGCAGGCGCTGAACCCCGCCCACGAACGCGCGTGAAGCGCCCCGGCACTTTGGCGGCACTGGTGCTGGCCGCCGGGGCCTCGCGCCGGTTCGGCGGCGACAAACTCTCGGCCCCGCTCGATGGCGAACCGCTGCTGTTCCACGCCATCCGCGCCGCCCGCGCCGCGCCGGTGGCCCGCGTCCTCGTCGTGGCGCGACCGGGGCTGGACTGCGGCGCCTGGCCGGAAGGACCGCCGGTGGAAGTGCTGCGGATCGACAGCCACGCGCTGTCCGAATCGCTGAAGGCGGGAATCGCCGCGCTGGACGAGGCCGAGCAGGTCTTCGTGTTCCTGGGCGACATGCCGCGCGTGCCTCACGGCACGGCATCGCAACTGGCATCGGCGATCGGAGGGGGCATTGCCGCCCTGCCCCGTCACGGCGGTCGGCCCGGTCATCCGGCGCTGCTGTCTTCCCGCCTGTTTCCCGAAATCGCCGCGCTTACGGGCGATCAGGGCGCTGGCCGGTTGCTGCGGGACCGGTTGCGGCTTGGACTCGACGACGTGGTGTTCGTGGAGAGCGACGATGCCGCGATCCATCTCGACATCGATCGCCCGGAAGATCTTTCGGCGCTGACGAGCCGGCCGGTCAGGCCCTCACCCGGCACCTGATACGGCACCTGATACGGGAACGGCGCGGATCAGGCCGCGCCATCCCATGGTCAGGCGCTGCCGGTCTGGCTCGACAGCAGCGCGGGATCGATACCCTCGGCCCGCCAGGTCGCGGTCCAGCGGTCATCCACCGCGGTATCGAACAGGATCTCCGGATGCGGATCGGCCGCATACCAGCCGTGCTGCCGCATCTCGCCTTCGAGCTGGCCCGGCGCCCAGCCGGCATAGCCCAGGGACATCAGCCAGCGCTCCGGCCCCCGCCCCTCGGCGATCGCGCGCAGCACATCCATCGAGGCGGACAAGGCGCAGAGCGGATGCACCTCGATCGTATCGCTGCCGCCCCATTCGGTGGAATGAAGAATGAACCCGCGCCCCGGCTCCACCGGTCCGCCCTCGTGCACTTCGCAATCCGGCGCGACGCCAGGGTCGATGCCCAGTTCGTCGAGGATTTCGTGGAAGCGGACGCCTTCGCGCAGCCGGCCGATGCCGATGCCCAGTGCGCCGTTCTCGTCATGCACGCAAAGTACGCTCACGCTATGGTCGAAGCGGGGATCGAACATGCCCGGCATCGCCAGAAGGAGTCGCCCGGCAAGGAATTGTTTCTCGGTCACAGGGGCAAATGTAAGCCCTTCGCAGGGGACGGCAAGCCGCTTGCACTTTTCCCGGCGGGAATCGCGCTTTATGCCTCGCCGCCAAGCAAGGGAGGAAATCGCGAGTGAGCCTGCTGTTCGAACTGCCCGAAGTCCCCGCCGTCCCCGTTCTCGGGGAAGAAGCCCGCTACCCGGTGCGCCGCATCTTCTGCGTCGGCCGCAACTACGCCGCCCATGCGCGCGAACTCGGCAATGCCGTGGACCGCGAGGCGCCGATCTGGTTCACCAAGGCCCCGGCCGCGCTTTGCCATTCCGGCACGGCCATCGCCTATCCGCCCGGCACGCAGGACTGCCACTACGAGATGGAACTCGTCGTCGCCATCGGCGGCCATGGCTTCGAACTGGCGGCCGAACAGGCCATGGACCTGGTCTACGGCTATGCCTGCGGCCTCGACATGACCCGGCGCGACCTCCAGAACGCCGCCAAGGCCAAGGGCTATCCCTGGGATACCGGCAAGGACTTCGAGAACGGCGCCGTCATCGGCCCGATCACCCGCGCCGACGCCTTCGGCCAACCGGGCGAGCAGCGCATCTCGCTCGCGAAGAACGGCGAGACGAAGCAGGAAGCCCCGCTCTCCGAGATGATCTGGAGCCTGCCCGAGCTGATCGCCGACCTCTCCCGCCTCTATCACCTCGCCCCCGGCGACCTCATCTACACCGGCACCCCTGCCGGTGTCGGCCCCGTCGCGCCGGGCGACCGGCTGGAAGGCCGCGTCGAGGGACTGGAGCCGGTCGTGCTCGCGATCGATCCCGCCTGACGTGACCCGTCCTCACCACCGCGCCGCATGGCTGGCGGGCTGCGCCGTCCTGTTCGCCGCCCCCGCCATGGCCGAAGAGGCCGCCGACGCCGGCCAGACGGCCGGCACGCCGATCGTCGTCACCGGCCACGGCCTCGAATCGGGGCCGGCGACCCCGGCCTACGATGTCGAGACGATCGAGCGCGACGCGGTGATTTCCAGCGCGTCGGGCCGGATCGAGGACGTGCTGAACGCGGTCGCCGGTTTCGCGCAGTTCCGCCGCTCGGACAGCCGCTCGGCCAATCCCTCCTCGCAAGGCGCCACGCTGCGCGCGCTGGGCGGCAATGCCTCCAGCCGCACGCTCGTGCTGCTGGACGGCGTACCGATCGCGAACCCGTTCTTCGGCTATATTCCCTTCAGCGCCATCGCACCCGAGCGGCTCTCCGCGATCCGGGTGACGCGCGGCGGCGGATCGGGTGCCTTCGGATCGGGCGCGGTGGCGGGCACCATCGAGATGACCAGTGCGGGTCCCGACCAGATCGGCATGTTCCAGGGCTCGGCGCTCGTCAACGATCGCGGCGAGACCCAGGCTTCGGCCACGGTCGCACCGAAACTGGGCGCAGGCTTCCTCGTCGCCAGCGTGCAGTGGGACCGGGGCGAAGGCTTCTGGACCACGCCCCGCGACCAGCGCGTCCCCGCTTCCGCCCGCGCCGCCTATGATAGCTGGTCCGCCTCGCTCCGCGCCGTCACGCCGATGAGCGATACGGTGGAACTGCAGGCCGCCGCGCTGGCCTATGGCGATGCGCGCACGCTCCGCTTCAAGGGGGCGGATTCCACCTCGGACGGCCAGCAGGCCTCGCTGCGGCTGGTCGGCCGGGGCGCGTGGCAGTTCGACGTGATCGGCTACGTTCAGGCGCAGGACTTCTCGAACGTGGTCATCAGTTCGAGCACCTATCGCAAGACGCTCGACCAGCATCGCACCCCCACCACGGCCATCGGCGGCAAGGCCGAACTGCGCCCGCCGGTGGGCGAGAATCACGTCCTGCGAATCGGCAGCGACTTGCGCCTGACCGAGGGCAAGCTGCTGGAACTGCCCTATAACGCCAGCGGCGCCTTCACGGCGGTGCGCCGCGCCGGCGGCAACCAGTCCGACCTCGGCTTCTATGCGGAGGACGACTGGACCTTGGGCAAGCTCGTGCTCACCGCGGGTGGCCGCGCCGACCGCTGGACGATCCGCAACGGGTTCTACCGCTCGGTCAGCCCCACCGGCGCCGTGACCGAGAACGATTCCTATGCGAATCGCTCCGGCTGGATGGGCAATGGCCGCGCCGGTCTGGTCTGGCACGCCAGCAAGGCCGTGAGCCTGCGCGCCGCGGCCTATACCGGCATGCGCCTGCCCACGCTCAACGAACTCTACCGCCCCTTCGTGGTCTTCCCGGTCACCACCGAGGCCAATGCGGCTCTCAAGCCCGAACGCCTGCGCGGTTATGAAGCGGGGATCGACATCCAGCCGCTTGCGGCGCTGACCCTGTCGCTCACCGCCTTCGACAACAAGGTGAAGGACGCCGTCGCCAACGTCACCGTGGCCACCAACACGCGCGAGCGGCAGAACGTGAACGCGGTCCAGGCACGCGGGCTGGAAGCCAGCGCGGCGCTGGATCTCGGCACGGTGCGTTTCGACGGTTCGCTGGCCTGGACCGACGCCAAGGTCAGGGCGGACGATCCCGATCTCGACGGCCTGCGGCCCGCCCAGACCCCGAAATTCGCCGCCAGCGCCACGCTCGCCTGGCTCCCGCGCGAGGGCTGGCGCCTGGCGGCGACGCTGCGCCATGTCGGCGCGCAGTACGAGGACGATTTGGAAACATACGTGCTTCCGGCCGCGACCACGCTGGACGGCTATGTGCAATTGCCCGTGGCCGGTCCCGTCTCCGTGGTGCTGCGCGCCGAGAACCTGACGGACGAGACCATCGTCACCCGCAACCAGGACGGCTCGATCGATCTCGGCACCCCGCGCACGTTCTGGGCGGGTGTCCGCGTGGCGCTTCGTTGAAGGCGATCGGTGCGGCGCGATTCGCAATCGGCACGACAGGCCGTGCATGAGCACCGGCCCGTCGCACGGCGCGCACTGGCGCAGCGGCGCCTGCACGCATAAGGAGGCCGGATGCCGCGCCTGACCGTCAACGATCACCCGGTCGAAATCGCCATGGACCCGCAGACCCCGCTTCTTTGGGCGCTGCGCGACGGAGCGAATCTGACCGGCACGAAATATGGCTGCGGCGTGGGCGACTGCGGCGCCTGCACGGTCCTGGTCGATGGCGGCGCCTTGCGCGCCTGCCTCGTGACACTGGGCGAGTGCGAGGGGCGCTTCGTCACCACCATCGAAGGGCTTTCGGCCGACCGCTCGCACCCGATGCAGCAGGCCATGGTCGCCGAACAGGCGATCCAGTGCGGATTCTGCACGCCCGGCATCGTCATCGGCGGCGCCGCGCTGCTCGCCCGCAATGCCAATCCCAGCGAGACGGAGATTCGCGAGGCGCTCCCCAATCTCTGCCGGTGCGGCGTCTATCCGCGCCTCGTCGCCGCCGTCCAGCGCGCCGGCCGGGTCATGCGGCGCGAGGAAACCATCAGCGCCGCCCCGGCCCCCGGCATCGCCCCGCGGGATGCCGCGCGGGCGGTTCCGGCCATGGCGCCCCTGAAACCGGCGTCCACACCGACATCCCAGGCACAACAGGAGAAGCGCCCGTGAAGGCAACCATCTGGCACAACCCGAAATGCGGCACTTCGCGCAAGACCCTGGCCGTCCTTGAGGAAACGCCGGGCGTCGAGGTCGCGGTGATCGAATATCTCAAGACCCCGCCCTCGGCGGAAAAGCTGGCGCAACTCTACCGCGATGCCGGCATCACGCCGCAGCAGGGCCTGCGCCTGCGCGGCACCGATGCGGCCGAGCGCGGCCTTCCCGATGCCGACGATGCCACCGTCCTGGCGGCCATGGCCGCCGAGCCGGCGCTGATCGAACGTCCCCTCGTGGAAACCGAAAGGGGCGCCAGGCTTTGTCGTCCTCAGGAAAAGGTCCACGAGATTCTGTAATCCCCACGTAACATTGGCCGACGCTCGCTTGCATTGTCGGCCTCGATCTGTCACCGAATCGCCCTTCGCCGGACGACAACAAAAGCGAGAGCTTCCTCCAGCATGACCAGTACCGAGCTTGCCCGAGAGGCGCTGCCCCAGCGGATCAAGCGGAAGATCAAACATAGCCTTGGACCCTGGGGCGTGTTCATCGAAGGCTTCCTGCGCAATCCCGTGATGGTCGGTTCGATCGTTCCGTCCTCGCGCTTCACGATCAATCGCATGCTTGGCCCGGTGGACTGGGCCAATTGCAAGCTCTTCGTCGAATACGGCCCCGGAGTCGGCACGTTCTGCCGCCCGGTGCTCGACCGTCTGGGTCGCGACGGCCAGCTGATCGTGATCGACACCAACCCGCTGTTCATCGACTATCTGCGCCGCACCATCACCGACAGCCGCTTCATCGCGGTGCTCGGCTCGGCGGCCGATGTCGAGGACATCGTGCGTGCCCATGGCCACGACAAGGCGGACTATGTCCTGTCCGGCCTCCCGTTCTCGACGCTGCCCGACGGCGTCGGCCCGGCAATCGCTTCCGCCACCTACCGCGTCATTCGCAAGGGCGGCGCGTTCCTGGTCTACCAGTTCACGCCCAAGGCGCGCGAATTCATGGCGCGCCACTTCAAGCGGATCGACAACGGCATGGAGCCGATCAACGTCCCGCCCTGCTTCCTGTTCTGGGGCTGGAAGGACGAGGATTGAGCTGGCGCTGACGCCTTCTCACGTCTCCCTATATGAAAAAGGCCGGCGCCCAGCGCCGGCCTTTTTCGTTGTGCGTCCCGATCCGCCGGGAGTCCGAACGCGCCAGGGCCGGATCGACCCAGACCCGGCGCGATTCGCTTGGCGGTCCTATTCGAAAGGCCGCGCCGGGCTTTCCTCGCCCCTGCCCGCCAACTGGCGATGGACCTGCGCCACGACCGCCACGAAATAGAGCGCCATGATCGTCGCCATGACCGATTCGACAATGGCCGCAACCACCCGCACCACTTCTCCGGGGGCCAGCAGCGTGACCGGCAGGGTCAGGATATTGCCGAAGATCATCAGCACGATCATCGCCAGCATCAGCAAGGCATAGAAGCCCAGGAGCCGCGCCGTATTGCCCTTGGTGAGAGTCCACGACCGGCCCAGGGCAAAGATCGGGTTGAGCGTCTTCTCCACGGCCACGACCGGCGCCGTCACCGAAAAGCGCACGAAGATGACGAGACCCAGCACCAGCGCGAGGAAGAGGCCGATGGTGGCGCCGATCGCGCCGCCCGCCGCGCCGAGGCCTCCGGCGACGACCAGGGCGAACAGCCCCAGCGCCAGGCCGATCACGATCTGCGCGACCAGATAGGGCACCAGCCCCTTCACGCCCGCCCGGATGGCTTCCCCCACGGTGGGCCGACGGTCGGTGTCCAGCAGGCAGAGCAGCGACAATGTGCCCAGCGCCTGAAGCAGGGCGATGGGAATCATGATCGGCAGGATGGAGCTGTAATAGCTTTTCACCGCCGCCATGACCTGCTGCTCGTTCATGCCGGTGCCCATGTCCGGCTGCGGGAAGAAGATCGCAAAAACCAGCTGCGGCAGCAGGAAGAACACCCCCGCCAGCGCCAGGACAACCTCCCTGTTCGCGGAGACCGCCTGGGACGCCTGGCTCCAGGCCCTGTTGCTGTCGAACTTCATAACTGCTCCTGATGCCGCCAAATGAGGGGCCAAGTGAGAGCCGAAGTGAAAGACGACCCTCAAAGTGACTTGATAACCGCAGGGAATGACGCCACGCAACGCGGCATGACTGTTCCCTCCACGCTTCCGGGTGATATCGAACTGCGCGTCAGCGCCGAACCGGTGCCCTACCGCGCCGCGCTCGAGGAAATGACCGAGCGCAATGCCGCCATCGCCGCCGGAGAGGCGCGCGAACTGATCTGGCTCCTCGAACATCCGCCCGTCTATACCGCCGGCACCAGCGCGGTGGCCGGCGAATTGCTGGATCCCCGCTTCGAAGTGGTGGAGGCCGGACGCGGCGGGCGCTACACGTACCATGGGCCGGGCCAGCGCGTTGCCTATGTCCTGCTGGACTTGCGCAAGCGGGCACGCGATGCGCGCGGCTTCGTCCATGGCCTCGAAGGCTGGGTGATCGACACGCTCCAGGATTTCGGTGTCGACAGCTTCCGCAGCGAAGGCCGCATCGGCATCTGGACTCAGGATGTCGACGGCCGCGAAGCGAAGATCGGCGCCATCGGCGTGCGCATCCGCAAATGGGTGACGATGCACGGATTCGCCGTGAACATCCGGCCGGACCTCGCGCATTTCACCGGCATCGTACCTTGCGGGATCGAGGAATTCGGCGTCACCAGCCTCGCCCGCCTTGGCCGCCAGGTCGAATTCGAAACCTGGGACGAGGCGCTGATCGCCCGCGCCCCTGCCTTTCTTGCGGCGCTCGACCGCCCCTGCCCCCCGGAGAAGCCCGCATGACCCCGGCCCGCCACGCCACCAGGCTGACCCTGCTGCTCGCCGCTTCCGCCTGCCTGTCGCTCGGCGCCTGCAAGAAGGAAGAGGCTCCGGCCCAGAATGCGGCTACCGGCGCGAAGATCCTGCCGCGCTCGGTGAGTGACGACATGCTGCCGTACGATACGGTCCGCTCGCAATCGCCGATGGCAGCGCCGGTGGCCGAAACGCGCAGCGGCCGGTCCGCAACCAGCAGCAGTGCCAGCGAGGCGGCACTGCCGCAAGACACCGCTGCCGATGCCGCCGCGGCGGCCGCAGCGGATGTCGAGGCCGCAGCCGCGCAGCCTTCCCCGCAACCCTGACCGGGGCAGGATCCGGGCGCGACCGAAGTCGCGGCCCGGATCGCTCCCGCCCGAACGCCCCCCCCCGGGGGCCGCTCGCGCCGCTCGCGCCGCTCAGAGCGCCTTTTCGTAGATCGCGTATTCGCGGTTCATCTTGCTGTCGATGGCGCCGGCAATGGCCACCATGCCCTGGTTGTCCTCCAGCACCCAGCCGATCTCGCCGCGCCTGGCGCCGAACTTGCTGACGGCCGCACGGCGGATATATTCGATCATCATGAAAGCCAGCTGGCTGGCGAGACGCGAGGACTGCAGCTTCTTGCGCACGCCCATCAGCGGCACGCGCATGTCCGCCGGTTTGGGCTTGCGCAGCCAGAGCAGCAGGCGAATCAATCCCAGGATCGACGGCTTGCCCTTCGGTCCGTTGAAACGCTTCTGCGCCTGGTTGAGGTCCGGCCAGGTCATCATGAAGGCCACCGGCTCGCCTTCATATTCGGCGATGCGGATCAGTTCGGGATGGACCAGCGGCTTCAGGGCCTTGCCGGTATATTCGATCTCGCGGTCGGTGAAGGGCACGAAGCCCCAGTTGTCCGACCAGGCATCGTTGAGGATGTCGCAGATCAGCGCCGCTTCTTCGTCGAACCGCTTGGGATCGACCTCGCGGATGCGGATCTTGGCGTTCTTCTCGCCCGAGGAAATGATGCGCTGGATCAGCGGCGGATATTCCTTCCGCACGTCGATGTCGTAGGTGTAGAGCGTCTTCACCCGGTCGTATCCGGCACCCTCGATCCACGGCTGATAGGCCGAATCGTGGTGCGCCATCATCACCATCGGCGCGTGGTCGAATCCGCTAACCTGCAGGCCCGGCTCTTCCCATACCGAAAGGTTCATCGGCGCCAGGACGCGGGTCATGCCCTCTTCGCGAAGCCACTGTTCGGCCGCGGCGATAAGGGCCCTGGCGACGTCTTCGTCCTCGGCCTCGATCGCGCCCCAATTGCCGGTGCCGGGACCCATGCCCTGCTCCGCCGGCTGTTTCAGCGCCAGTTCATCGATGTGGGCCGATATGCGTCCAACGATGAGATCGCCCCGCTTGGCGAGGAAAAGCTGGCCGCGGGCATGGTCCCAGAAGGGATTCTTGCCCGGGGTGAACTTCGAGATCTCTTCCGAGCGCAAGTTCGGCACCCAGTTTTGATCTGACGCATTGTGCCGATAAGCGTAATCGACAAAGGCGCTCCTGTCGGCCTTGCTGGACACGGGTGTGATGACTAGTTCGGCTTTGGCCACGATCCTGCCTTTGTTCCGCTTTATGGGAATTGCTGGATCGCGACCTGCGGTCGGTCCCGGCACCTTGTCAAGCCGGACCGCGTGGCAGGGCCGCCCACAACACACGCAGCGGGCCGTTTATGCCCGGGGACTTTGGACTTGAAGAGTATGACTGCCCAGGAAGCCATCGATCTGTCGCCCTCGGCGACCCGTCCGGCCGCTTTCGCCAGAGAAGCGGCTCGCCCGCGTTCGTCGGACATTCCCGACGACAAGGCGATGCTGCGCGCCGCGGTGGAACTGACGCGCGACATCTCGCACGCCCGTCCGGAAATCTATTGGCCGGACATGCTGGCCTCGGCCGCGGTCGGCTATGCCGCGCTGGCGGCCGCGATTCTCGTCGACGGCGTCTGGGCCAGCGTGGCTTTCGGCCTGCTTTCGGCCCTGGCGCTCTATCGCGCACTGCTGTTCATCCACGAACTGACCCATATCCACCGCGATGCCCTGCCCGGCTTCCGCTTCGCCTGGAACGTGCTGGTCGGCATTCCCATGCTGATCCCTTCGTTGATGTATGAGGGGGTTCACACGATCCACCACACCCGCACCCGCTACGGCACGGTGGAAGACCCGGAATACCTGCCCCTGGCGCTGATGAAGCCATGGAGCCTGCCGGTCTTCGCGCTCACCGCGATCCTGCTGCCGGTGGCCCTGCTGATTCGCTCGGCCGTGCTGATACCGCTCGGCGCCCTGATCCCGCCGCTGCGCAAGCTGGTATGGGGCCGCGCCTCGGCGCTGGCCATCAACCCCCAGTTCAGCCGCCGTCCGCCCGAAGGCGCTTTCGCCCGCATGGTGTTCTGGCAGGAACTGGGCTGCTCGGTCTGGGCGATCTCGGTGCTCGCGGCGAGCTATGTCTATGGCTGGCGGCCCCTGCTGATCGCGCTCTGCGTGGTTTCGCTCACCGCCTTCCTCAACCAGGTCCGCACCCTCGTCGCTCACCTCTGGGAGAACGACGGCGACGCCATGACGGTGACGGCGCAGTACCTCGATTCGGTGAACGTGCCGCCGCCGGCTCGCTTCTCGGAGCTTTGGGCCCCCGTGGGCCTGCGCTACCACGCGCTGCACCACCTGCTGCCATCAGTGCCCTATCACTCGCTGGCAGAGGCTCACCGCCGCCTTGCCCGGCATCTCGGCACCGATTCGACATATGCCAAGGCCAACTATCCCGGCCTCCTGCCGTTGGTCGGCCGCCTGATCGAAAGCACCATGCGGAGCCGCTGACGGCGCCCGCGACAATTCGACAACGAAAAAGGGCCCGCGGAAACGCGGGCCCTTTTTCGTTTGTCCGGAAGAGCGGATTGCGGATCCCGAGATCTATTCCTCGGTGCGGATCAGCACCGTCTCGCCGATCAGGGCGAAGAGCACGAAAGGCGCCCAGGCCGCGACCAGCGGCGGATAACCGCCGAAATTGCCCATCGCCAGCGCCGCGTTGTCGAGCACGAAGTAGGCGAAGCCCAGCGCCATGCCGATCACGGCGCGAATCAGAAGCTGGCCGGAACGCGCCAGGCCGAAGGCCGCAACCGCGCCCAGCAGCGGCATCAGCATCGAGGAGAACGGCCCGGAGAGCTTGTGCCACCATGCCGCCTCCAGTTCGCTGGTACGCCGCCCGGCCACTTTCATCGCCTCGATCGAGGATGAAAGCTGGAACAGGTTCTCCGAATCGGCATCGACGTTCGAGATCATGATCTTCGCCGGCGTGATCCCGGGAGCGACCGTGGCGGATACCAGCTTGGTGGTGCTCGTGGTCGCCACGTCGAATCGGGTGGCATTCTCGAAACGCCAGCCCGGATTGGCGAAAGCCGCGCGGTCGGTCCGCAGCTGCTCGACGATGATCCCGTTGGCATCGCGGCGGTAATAGGTCACCCCGCGCAGCACCATGCGGTTGTTCTGGCCTTCCAGGCTGGAGGCCAACAGCAGGTCCCGCCCGTCCGCCAGGTAGAGGTTGGCCTTGACGCCGGGGTCCTTGGGGATCGGCCCGTATTTCACCGCCTGCCAGGCATTGAGGGTGGCGGTGGACCGGGTGACGACACGCTCGTTGAAGGCGAGGCTGGCCAGCGAGATCGCCAGCGCCGTCAGGATCAGCGGCGCCAGCACCTGATGCGCCGAAAGCCCCGCCGCCTTCATCGAGATGACCTCGCTGTTCTGGTTCAGCGTGGCGAGAGTGATGATCGTCGCCAGCAGCACCGAATAGGGCAGGAACCGCGCGATCAGCTGCGGCACGCGCAAGGTCACGTAGTAGAGCAGCTGCTCCTGGCCATTGCCGGGATAGGCGAGGATGTCGCCGCTTTCGCCCAGCAGATCGAGCATCTGGAGCACGAGGACCAGCATCAGCAGCACCGCCAGGATGCGCGTGATGAACAGCCGCGCGAGATACCAGGTCAGCGTGCGCGAAGGGAAGAATTCGAACTGCATCTCAGGAAGGGTCCGCCGGTTCGGGCAGGAGCGGCCCGCGCTTGCTGCGCTTGAGCAGCGACTTGAAACGCTTCACGACGATCTCTGCGCCCTTCTCCAGCCAGCCGATTGCCTGACCGCCCGGAACGTAGGCGACGCGCCAGTACATCCAGAGAATCAGCGCGGCGAAGACGAAGAAAGGTCCCCACAGGCCGAGAATCGGGTTCATCTTGCCGAGCGAGGCCACGTCGGCCGCGTATTGGTTCACCTTGTGATAGGCGACGACCATGACGATCGAGACGAACAGGCCCAGCGCCGAAGTCGACCGCTTGGGCGGGATCGCCAGCGCCACCGCCATCAGCGGCAGCAGCAGCATCATGATGACTTCGACCATGCGGTAATTGAAATTCGCCTGGCTCGAAATGCGCTCTTCCTTGGGCAGGTTCTTGTTCCAGCCCAGGTTCGCGAGTTCGGGCAGCAGATATTCACGCTCGGTGCCGCCGCGCTTGCGGAACTTCTCGATTTGCGGAAGCTCGATGGGCAGGTCATGCCGCGTGAAGGACAACACGCGGGGCTGCTTGCCCGGCATGTCCTGGATGATCTGGCCCTGGTCGAGTCGCAGGATGATCGTGTCCGGCGCGCCCTTGAGCGCGAGGAACTGCCCCTGCCGCGCGGAAATGGACAGCACCTGCCCCTTCTCATTCGCGACGCGCGCGAAAATGCCGATCAGGCTGCGGCCGTTGTCGCGGCTTTCGTCCACGCGCAGGGCGATGCGGTCCTTGAGCGAGGTGAACTCCCCGACCTTGATCGAGGCGCCGAGCGCACCCGATTTCAGCTCGTAGTTGAGTTCCTCGTAATAGTAGCGCGCCAGCGGCTGGAGATAGCCGACGATCGCGAAATTCAGCCCCGCCAGCAGGATCGCCAGGATATAAGGCACGCGCAGGAGCCGCGTGTAGCTGAGCCCCACGGCGCGCATGACGTCCAGCTCGCTGGAGGTGGCCAGCTTGCGGAAGGCGAGCAGGATTCCCAGCATCAGGCCCAGCGGAATCGCCAGGCTGGCGTATTCCGGCAGGAGATTGGCCAGCATCTTGAAGACCACGCCGATCGGCCCCCCCTCCGTCGCCACGAAGTCGAAGAGCCGCAGCATCTTGTCGAGCACGAGCAGGGATGCCGCGAGCACGAAGATGCCGAGCATCGGCATCAGCACGAGGCGAAAGATGTAGCGATCGATGGCGCTGAGGAATTTCACGCTGAAAGGTTCACCGGGGGCGTCGTCATAAAACCGTGCTCCACAAGCCCTTAACGGCTTGGCGCCTAGGGGCAAAGCGAATTGTCTTGCCGGGTTCCACCTTGCGCGAAAGTCATCCCCGGCAAAACGACCAGCCGGAGCCGGGCCGCGCCGAAAGGTGCGGGAATGACCGGAGGCCCAGGCTGAGGGACCGCCGCCGTTTCACCCTATGTCACAGTTACATGCGCCGTGCACCCATTGCCTTCCCGGCGCCGCGTCCTGCATGGCGAAAGACGGTCACATGGCGCGAACACCGAATGCGGGCGCCGGACCCTCCCCCCGAAAGAAGCCTCGGCCCCCCGAAAACCCTGGCTCCCTCGAAGAAGATTGCCCTCTTGGAAGAACCTGATGCGCAGGCGCTGCTGGCTGCCTGCCGGAATATCGCCGATTTCGCAGATCCGCTGCTCGAACGGGAATTGCTGAGCTTCGCCCGTCGCGCCCGCGCCGCCACGCGCGGCGAAGCCCCCAGGATCGTGCGCGAGGCGCTGCTGGTACTTGGCCGCTGGGGCCGCGCGATCGATGCCTGTTGCTGGCAGGCGCGCGAAGAGCGGGCCACGCAATTGCTGAACGACGGGATTTGCGGACGCGCCGCGGTCACGCTGCTGCCGCGCGGCGTCACTTATGAGGTCGAGACTCTCAGCCCCTTGCATGACTGGGCAAGTGTGACGGTGCCTCAACTGGGCATCAGGACCGAAGCGACCGCCCATTCCATCGCCGCGGCGCTGGTTTCCGCACAGCTGCAAGCCATCGCGCAAGCCATCCGGCTTGGCGAGGCCGTGAACGGGAAAGACGAGCGGGCGAAAGAGCCTGAAATTCAGCGCTGAGGCGCGAATTCACGGCCGCTGCCATCGAGGTTCGAACCCTATGGCCTTGGTGCGATATAGAGATCGTGAATTGGCCGAGGCTCGGGTCCAGGCCTTTGGCAGTGCGGGCCGCGATGGCGGCCTCGATCATCAGCTAGCGCTCAGGCCTTTTCGAGCGTGCACTGCAGCGGATGCTGGTTCTGCCGGGCGAAGTCCATCACCTGGTTCACCTTGGTTTCCGCGATTTCATAAGGGAAAATCCCGCAGACGCCGACGCCCTTCTGGTGGACGTGCAGCATCACGCGCGTCGCCTGCTCCAGGTCCATATGGAAGAAGCGCTTGAGCACGAGGACGACGAACTCCATCGGCGTATAGTCGTCGTTGAGCATCAGCACCTTGAACTGGCTGGGCTTCTTGGGCTTGGCACGGGTCTTGGTGGCGACCCCGAGCTGGTCGTCGCCATCGGTTCCGCCGTCATTGCCATGGTTGCCCCCATCGTCGGAATCCTGGTCGCCAGCCGCACGGATGGAAGCATCCGGAGCCTGCGACAGGCACGGATATGCGCTTCGAGCGAGCATGGGACGGGGCAGTCTGGAATCGGCAGCGAGAGATAGCATGATGACAGAATATCGTATTGCAGCGCCTGGAAACAAGATGCCCTGTCCAGATCGGGGGTAGTTTTGAGGACGGAACAGGTCCCGATCACGGCAAAACGGCCGGGTGGGAGATCCACCCGGCCGTCTGCTAGACGTCAGGAAAGTCCGTCAGGACCGTCCGGTGCGGCTCAGGCCGCGACGTGACGGGCCTTCTCGACGGCAACGCTGACGCGGCCGGAAATCGGCGCCATCGTGTCGCTGAAGAGCTTGAGAGCGGCTTCGCTGTTCTTCGAACCGTAAGCGACGGCGCTGTCGAAGTTCTTGCGCATGATGTCGCCCTGGAGCTTGAAGAAGTCGGTCGGCGACTTGGCCGCTGCGAGTTCCTTGATGTCACCGGTGAAGGTTTCGAAGGCAGTACGGCCTTCGGTGACCATTTCCGAACCGAAGCCCTGAAGGCCCTCGGCAAGGATCTTGCCCGATTCGAGAACCGCTTCCACGTTGCCCTTGGCGAAATCGCCGGCTTCGCCGAATGCAACCGAGCTCTTTTCGAAAGCGGCCTTGGCCTTGGCCTGGGCTTCGGTCACGGCACCCTGGAAACCGGCGAAGTTAGCGCTAATGTCCATCGTTTTTTCCTCGAGGATGAAGGGATTAAACAGTCCTGCAAACGTATTCGTCTTCGGGTCGGCGATCTTTTCTGCCGCCTTCATGGCTGCCGCGGCAGGCGTGGCAACATCGATGACCGGCTTCGCCGTGGCAGCCTTGGCCGAGACGGAAGAAGCTGGAACAACTTTCTTGGCCGGCACCGGCTTGGCTGCCTTCGCAGCCGGAGCGGGCTTGGCCATCACCGGCGGCTTGGCGGCCGGGACAGGCGCCTTGGCTACGCTGGCCTTCGGTGCGGCGGCCTTGGGCGCGGTGGTCTTGACCACAGGCGCCTTGACCTCCGGAGCCTTGGCGGCCGGAGCTGACTTGATCGCCGGCTTGATCGCCGACTGGGCGACCTTGGGCTTGATCGACTTGCCGGCAGCCGGCTTGACCGACGGCGTGGAAATCGGGGCCGGCTTGGATACGGGCGCCGGGGCAGCCGGCGCCGAAGCCTTCACAGGCTGCGGCAGGCCGGGAAGCGGCTTGGCCGCAGCGACCGCGGGCTTGGAATCGGAGGCCTTTTCAGCTGCGTCGTCCGCCTTCGCGTCGGCAGCCTTGAGGGGTGCAACCGGGGTTTTCGCCGCTGCAGCCTCATAGGCCTTTTCAGCGAGCGCTTCGTCCTTCGTTTCTTCCTGGCCGGCCATGTGACTTCCTGCTTTCTGCTGGCAATCGTGTCTCGGGCGGATCGCAGGCTGGGCAGGGGGACGAGCGGACGTTGTCGTTCCGCGTTCAGTTCATCCCCACCCGTCTGCGATTCGGAATTCGTCTTTGCTGCGATGCACAATATGGGTTTGCAAAAGCGAAGTCAACGGGCTTATGCTGCACTGCAACATAGTCGAGCAAGCGCTCCTCCTGCCGCAAACCTAGGCTTGCGCGCCGTGACGGCCATCCTTCCCGAAAGAGGTAGCGCCCCTTTCCCCCAACGCCTTAGCGCTTGCGGAAGTTCCGGAAAATACGGAAAAACCTGAAGGCGCCTGCCCTTCTTGCGGCAGTCGCGAAATCACCGGCGCCTCGCACCGGCTGCGGACACAGGCCCTCCATGGCCGGCGTCATGTCCGGATCGGCCGTTTGGAAACCACCGATCCGGAGACAAATTTTCGGCGCAAGTATTGCCGGGTTCAACGCATGGCGACGTAGCGGCCGGGGGCGTCCTCGATCACCTTGTCGCCGCGGCCGCCGGGCCGCCGCTTGCCCCGTGCCGCCACTTCGGCAGCGTCGAGCTTGCGGATCCATTCCGCCCAATGCGGCCACCAGCTTCCCGCATGCTCCTGGGCACCGTCCACGAAGGCATCGAGACTGTCGGGCCGGGCGTCGTTGACCCAGTACTGATACTTGTTCGAGCTGGGCGGGTTGACGACGCCGGCGATGTGACCGGAACCGGCCAGCAGGAACGTCCATGGCCCGGCCAGATAATGCGTGAGCTTCCACACACTCTGCGGCGGCGCGATGTGATCTTCGCGCCCGGCCTGGATGTAGACCGGCGTGGCGATCCGGTGCAGGTCGATCGGCACGCCGCATGCGTGCATGGAATCCGCCACGACCAGCCGGTTGTCGCGGTAGAGATCGCGCAAGTAGGCGCGATGCCAGTGCGCAGGCAGGTTGGTGACGTCGCCGTTCCAGTGGAGCAGGTCGAAGGCCGGATAGTCCTCGCCCTTGAGGTAGTTCTTTTCGACGTAGCTCCAGATCAGGTCGTTGCCGCGCAGCACGTTGAACGTCGCCGCGAGGTAGCGCCCGTCGAGATAACCCTCGGGAGAGAGCTTGCCGAGCGTCTCGATCTGCTGGTCGTCGACGAAGTTCTTGAGGTCTCCGGCTTCCTCGAAATCGACCTGGGCGGTGAAGAAGGTGGAGCTGGCGACTTTGTCCGCCTCGCCCTTGCGCGCGAGCACGGCGAGCGTGGCCGCCAGCGTCGTTCCCGCGACGCAGTAGCCGATAGTATGCACGGAAGGCACGTTCAGCCGCGCACGAACCGCGTCGATCGCCTCGATCTGCGCGGCGATGTAATCGTCCCACACGATGTCGGCCATGGAGGCATCGGCGGACTTCCACGAGACCATGAACACCGTCAGCCCCTGCTCCACGGCCCAGCGCACGAAGCTCTTCTTGGCGTTGAGGTCGAGGATGTAGAAACGGTTGATCCAGGGCGGGAAGATGAGCAGCGGCGTGGCCAGCACCTTGTCGGTGGTCGGCGTGTACTGGATGAGCTGATAGAGCGGCGTTTCGAACACCACCTTGCCGGGCGTCACGGCGATGTTCTCGCCCAGCACGAAGGCGCCGGGGCGGGTGTGCGTGAGCTGGCCCTTGCGCATGTCGTCGAGCAGGTTCTCGAAGCCGCGGACCAGGCTTTCGCCGCGGGTGCGGTTCGCCGCTTCCAGCGCCACCGGGTTGGTGAGCGGGAAATTCGCCGGACTCAGCGCATCGACGATGGCGCGCGTGGCGAAAAGAAGCTGCGCTTTCTTCGCGGGTTCCAGCCCCTCGGTCGCTTCGGCCAAGCCCATGATCTCGGCCGAGAGCAGCAGATAGACCTGATGCAGCACCGCGAAGAACGGCTGGCGGCGCCACTCGGGATCGGCGAAGCGGCGGTCGCGCAGCGGCAGCTGCGGTCCGGCCTCGGAAGTATCGCCGGCAGCGGCCTGCAGGCCGGCCTGGGGCCCCAGGCCATACTGCCCCAGCACCGTGTTGATCAGGGCGGAAATCCCGTTCCACAGCCGCTGCTGCACTTCGGGACTGGCAAAAGGCAATTGCCGCATGACCCCTTCGCCCGTGGCGATCCATTTCATCGGATCGGCATAGTGCGGCGGACTCTCATGGGTCTTGCCGAGTTGCTCGACCTGATACTCGGTCCAGATCGTGTGCATCCGGCTGGCGATCTGCGCCCATTGTACCGCGCTTTCCGCCTCGGGAGACCCTTTTCCGGGAACGAGCTGGCCGAACAGGCCCGTGATCTGCTCCATGGTCTGGCCCATGACCTGCTGGGACTGGTTGCGGAACATTTCGGTGAACAGTTCGGTGGCATCGGTCGCCATGGGCAGTGCAACTCCGCTGCGTGCAGGGGAGCCGGACGAATCCCCGCTCCCTTTTCCTATTGCCTCATTCCTATCGACTGCCCGGGCAATCGCCAACCAGACAAAAGTTGCGCATTCCACCGCGCGCGCCTCTCACAATTGCGCATCGGCCATTTGCGCTCGGGCTTTATTCCCCTACAGGAACCCGCGCGGCACTTTCGCCGCGTGTTTTATGGATTCACAGAGGTCATGGAAGACGAGTTCTACCGCATCAAGCGACTGCCGCCCTACGTTATCGCCGAAGTCAACGCGATGCGTCATGCGGCACGCCAGGCGGGTAGGGACATCATCGACCTCGGCATGGGCAATCCCGACCTGCCGCCGCCCACACACGTCATCGACAAGCTGTGCGAAGTGGCCCGCAAGGAAGACGCCCACGGCTATTCGGCCTCCTCCGGCATTCCCGGCATCCGCCGCGCCCAGGCCAACTACTACGGCCGCCGCTTCAACGTCGATCTCGATCCCGAGACCGAAGTGGTGATGACGATGGGTTCGAAGGAAGGGCTTGCCAGCCTCGCCACTGCGATCACCGCGCCGGGCGACGTGGTGCTGGCGCCCAACCCCAGCTACCCGATCCACACCTTCGGCTTCATCATCGCCGGCGCGACGATCCGCTCGGTGCCGACCACGCCGGACGAACGCTATTGGGAATCGCTGGACCGCGCGATGGCCTTCACGGTGCCGCGCCCCTCGATCCTGATCGTCAACTACCCCTCGAACCCCACGGCCGAGACGGTGGACCTGGCCTTCTACGAGCGCCTCGTCGCCTGGGCGAAGGAGAACAAGGTCTGGATCCTGTCCGACCTGGCTTATTCGGAACTCTATTTCGACGGCAACCCCACGCGCTCGATCCTCGAAGTGCCGGGCGCCAAGGACGTGGCGGTGGAATTCACCTCGATGTCGAAGACGTTCTCCATGGCCGGCTGGCGCGTCGGCTTCGCGGTGGGCAATGCCAAGCTGATCGCGGCGCTGAAGCGCGTGAAGTCCTACCTCGACTACGGCGCCTTCACGCCGATCCAGGCCGCGGCCTGCGCCGCGCTCAACGGCCCGCAGGACATCGTCGAGAAGAACCGCGCGCTCTATCAGAAGCGCCGCGATGTGATGGTGGAAGCCTTCGGCCGCGCCGGTTGGGACATCCCGAGCCCCAAGGCCTCGATGTTCGCCTGGGCGCCTCTGCCGCCGGCGCTGAAGGAAATGGGCAGCCTGGAATTCTCGAAGCAGCTGCTGACCGAGGCCGAAGTCGCGGTGGCACCGGGCGTGGGCTACGGCGAGGACGGCGAAGGCTACGTGCGCATCGCCATGGTGGAGAACGAACAGCGCCTTCGCCAGGCCGCCCGTAACATCAAGCGCTTCCTCGTTTCCAAAGGCGTGAATACGCCTGCGGGGTAAAATTCAGGCTTCCAGGCGGGCTATTACAGACATTTCATAGCCCGCCTGTAAGAATTTAGGTGTTGTCCCCTAGGGGGGATGTCCCAGTATATAGGCCATGTTTTCACCACTGGCGAAACAGATTGGGGGGGGGAATGACCTATCTGGGAAAGAGCGAGTGCCACGCACCACGGTTTCGATGGCTGGCACCCGAGAAGATGTCCGAACGGCTTGACCTGCAACGCTGCGGCTGGATCCTCGATCCGGAAGGCGTGCCGGCCACGAACTGCGTCGGCCTGATCGACGCTGCCGATCTCGACAGCGTGGGGTGGATGCAGGTCCTGTCCTTCCTGCCGTCAGAAGCGCGGCGCTGCGTCCTGGTGGCCGGCGTGGGCGAAGCGCAGGATCGCACGTCGCTGCTGCAGATCGGATTCGGAGACGTCGTTACCGAGCGGATCGGGATCGAGGAACTCGGTGCACGCGCCAGTCGCCTCGCGCAGTTCACCGACTGGTTGCCCCGCACCCGCCGCGTCGGCCGGCTGACGCTGGACCTGCTTTCGCGCGAGGCGTTCGGCGATGGCAAGCCGCTCAATCTCAATCCGCGCGAATTCGCGCTGATCTGGCGTCTGGCGGATTCCATCGATCAGTTCGTCAGCAAGCAGGCGCTCATCTACGATGTCTGGCGGATGGGCTTTGTGCCCGAAACCAACAGCGTGGCCGTCCATATGTCGCGCCTGCGCCGCAAGCTGGCCTTCGTGGGGCTTGCCGGGATCATCGAGACCTCGCCCACCGGCGGCTATCGCCTCCACATGCCGGACGACGTGCCGCTGGCGGACCGTACCCTTCTCACCGCCGACTCCTCGGCCCCCCGCCCGGGGGATGGCCGTAACGCCTCTCTGGCGCACTAGCCCCTCCCCGAACCGGCCCCGGCTCCGCTAGTCGCGGGCCGGGCGCCTGCCCGCGAGCGCGGCCAGATCGCCGGGGGTGTTCACATTGGCGACCAGCGCCGGGATCTCCACCAGACGCGCGCCCAGGCTTTCGGCGAAGCGGCGCACCGAATGGCTCTCATCGCTGTGGAGGAGCGCCTCCAGCGCCGTCGCGGCCGAACTGGGCCAGATACCGATCACCGGCTGCTGCGCCAGACAGGCCGGTGCCGGTCCCAGCAGGCCCGGCAGGTCATCCGGCAGCAGCACCGCATCGACGCCGCAAGTCAGCACCGTGTCATAGCCTTCGTCGAGGGCGGCATGCAGCGCGGCCGCCAATCCGCCCAGCGGCCCCATGCCCGGCCGCGGCCAGTCGGGAAGGGTGGGCGCTGGCGCGGTTTCCCGCCCGACCACCACGACTTTCTCGGACCAGCCCGAGAGCGCGTCCACCGCCAGCGAAATCAGCGTATGCCCGCCGAATTCGGCCAGGGCCTTGTCGCTTCCGAACCGGCTGGACAGTCCACCGGCAAGAACGGCTCCGAGAATCATGCTGTGACCTTTTCGAACAATCGGGATGACTAACGATCCTCGCCTGGACGCGTTCCGCTACCCTCGGGCAAGCGGTCGTTTCGCGGGGATGATGGCGGAGGGCCGCGCCGCTTGCAATTCGCGGCGACCTGCCCTCCAATCCGCCCGATGAAGACGCTTGTCGATCCCGATCGCCTGCTGGACCAGGGCCTCGCCCGTCTGCGCACCCGCTTCGCCATCCCCGAGGCCTTTCCGCCCGAAGTGCTCGATACCGCCGAGAAAGCCGTCAGGCGCCCGCCGGAGCGCCATGCCGACCGCACTGCCTTGCCCTTCGTGACGCTCGACCCGGCAAGCTCGACCGATCTCGACCAGGCGTTCGCCATCGAGGCGAGCGGAGCGGACTGGCTGCTGCGCTATGCCATTGCCGATGTCGCCTGGTTCGTCGCCGACGACGATCCGCTGGACAAGGAAGCCTGGCGCCGGGGGACGACGACTTATCTGCCAGGCGGCAAGGCCAGCCTCTATCCGCCCGTCCTGTCGGAAGGCGGCGCCAGCCTGCTGCCGAACGTCGATCGCCCCGCAGTCGTTCTCAGTGTCCGCATCGACCCGGCGGGCCTCTCGCGCCTCGACGGCGTGGAGCGCGCCGTGATCCGCAGCCAGGCCAAGCTCGCCTACGAGACGGTCAGGGACGAGGATCTTCCGGACGGCTTCCTGGAGATCGCCCGCCGGATCGAGCGGGCCGAGGACCGCCGCGGCGCCCAGCGCGTCGATCCGCCCGAGCAAGTCGTGGAACGGGACGCGGCAGGTCGTTTCTCGCTCGGCTTCCGTCCGCAGCTCCCCTCCGAGCGCCGCAATGCCGCCCTGTCGCTCGCCGCCAATCTCGCGGTGGCGCAAACCATGCTCGACGCGCAGACCGGGCTGTTCCGCGTCATGGCCATGCCCGATGCCAGGGCCGAGGAACGCCTGCGGGCGACGGCCCTGGCCCTGCGGCTGGAATGGCCCGCCACCATGCCGCTCGCGCAGTTCCAGCGGCGGCTCGATCCGCGCAGGGCCGCCGAAGCGGCATTCATGCTGGCGATCCGCCGCTCGGGCTCCGGCGCGAGCTATCGCCCTTACGACCCATCCAGGGCCGATCAGGCGGAACTGCCATGGCACGCCGCCGTGGCGGCGCCCTACGCCCATGCCACGGCCCCGCTGCGCCGCCTGGCCGACCGCTACGTCCTGCGCACCGTGCTGGCCCTTGCACAGGGCGAGGCCGTGCCCGAAGCGGTGCTTTCCGCCTTCCCGGAAATCCCCCGCGTCATGGCTCGGGCCGCTTCCCGCGATGCCCAGGTCGACCGCTCGGTGATCGATCTGGCCGAAGCGACCATGCTTCATGGCCAGGAAGGCACCGCTTTCCCGGCCGTGATCACCGATGTGCGGGACAAGAAGGCGCAAGTGCAGCTTTGCGAACTGCCGGTGATCGCCTCGATCTCCATTCCCCCTGCCCCCGCCACCGATGTGCTTCCCGGAAGCCCGGTCACCCTGCGTCTCGTCCGCGCCGACCCGGCCGAGGGCGCCTTGTCCTTCGAACTTGTCGATTAAATTCGCCGGATCGGAAAATGGGCGTTGCGCTAGTCCCGATCCGTTGTTAGGGGCGCGGTTCTCCACACGGATGGCCCGATGGCGGAGTGGTGACGCAGAGGACTGCAAATCCTTGCACGCCGGTTCGATTCCGGCTCGGGCCTCCATCTTGCTCCCTGGTTATCCAGGCGCAGCATCTTCCCAGATCCCACACCTTTCACCACTTGCTGCGGCAAGGCGGGCGTCCTTGCGCATGTTGCGGGAACGCTGCCGGGGCGTGCCGGATCGCATTGCCGATTTTTCCACGTAATTACTTCAAGTTAATAGGCAATAACGCCATCTTAATGGTGTTTGTTACGCTTCCTTAGTCGTCACGCGTTAGCTTGCGTGTTTCGACGAAGCAGGGTGCGGATGCAGAAGCGCGATAGTATACTTTCGCCGAACAAGGCGATGACAGCAGCACGGCGCCTGTCGGTCCATGCCGTTCAGGCCTGCTGCGCGGTCTGCGCGGTGTCCAGCGTTCTGGCAGAGGGCACGACCGCCCGCATCCTGGCGGGGATGGCAGCGGCAACGGCGCTGTTCACGCTGGGCGTCGGCATCCGCTACGGACGCCGCGCAGTGGCCGAACTCGACGGGCATCTCACACTGGTCGCCCAGACGGGCGCCGCCCGCGCGCAAGTTGAAGAACTCTTCGCCATGGCGGACATGCTCCAGGCCGCAGACGACCACGAGGATGCCGGCGCCGTGCTCATGGCCAGCGCGGAACGGCTGCTGCCGGAATTCGACGGCGCACTCTATGTCTTCAACAATTCGCGCGACCGGCTCGACCTCGCGCGGTCGTGGAGCCGGAAGGACGGCTTCGCGCCGCCCGCCACGCTGTTCCCGGGGAGCTGCTGGGCGCTCAAGCGCGGCAAGCCCCATGTCAACGACAGGCTGGGAGGATCGCTGTGCTGCCAGCACGCGATCGGCGGCGCTTCCACCATCGAAGTCCCGATGATGGCGCGCGGCCAGGTGTTCGGCTTGCTCGTCATCGCCAGCGAGGCGGAAGATGCCTCGGCAAGGCTGCTGGACGTGACGCGGGTGGTCCGCGCCCTGGCGGATTCGATGTCGCTGGCCCTGTCCAACATCGCCCTGCGCGAGAAGCTGCGCACCCAGTCCCTGCGCGATCCGCTGACCGGGCTCTACAACCGGCGCTACATGGAAGACGCGCTGGAGCGTTACATCAATCTGGCCCAGCGCACCGGCACGCCGATCTCGGTGCTGATGATCGACCTCGACAACTTCAAGCGCCTCAACGACGATCACGGCCACGCCAAGGGCGATGCCGTGCTGTGCGATGTCGCGGGCCAGCTGGTGGAAACCCTGCGCCCCTCCGACGTGATCGCGCGCTATGGCGGCGAGGAGCTTCTGGTCATCATGCCCAAGTGCAGCCTCGACCATGCCGCGGCCAAGGCCGAACTGCTGCGCCAGCGGGTCGAAGCGCTCTCGGCTGCGCACGGCACCCCGGTCAGCGCCTCCTTCGGCATCGCCACGGTGCCCGAGACCGCGACCGGCGCAAGCGACGTGGTGGCGATGGCGGACAGCGCGCTCTATGCCGCAAAGCAATCCGGCAAGAACCGCGTGGTCACCGCCCCGCGCCGTGCCCGCAGCGACGACAAGGCCATGCCGCTGCTCACCGCTGCCGGGCCCTAGGACGAGCGGGACAGCCTTCCAGCTTCCGGTCATTGCCATCCGATGTCGCGTCTGGCCGTGCAGGATGGCTGCGTCGCGCCTCCACATGGCGACGCCTGACGCGAACGAGGCCCTACAAGAACGAGGAAGACGCCATGCCGATCGATGGCAGCCCGCCGTCTCACCCCCGTACCGGATCATAAACCCCACGAAAAAAGGGGCCGCATCGCTGCGGCCCCTTCTTCTTTTCGTTCAGGTCGCGAGACCCGAGCCGATCAGTCTTCCTTGAGGAAGGCCGGCAGGTGGTCGGGATCGCCGCCACCGTTGCCGCCGTCACGCGGACCGCGGGGACCGCGATCGCCACGGCCTTCGCCGCGCGGACCACGATCGTTGCCGCCACGGCCGCCATCACGGCGCGGGCCGCGACGGTCGCCGCCACGATCGTCACGGGGACCACGATCGCCGCGCGGTTCGCGCGGTTCGCGGGCCGGACGGGTGTCTTCCAGCTCGGCGCCGGTTTCCTGGTCGACGACGCGCATCGACAGGCGAACCTTGCCGCGCGGGTCGATCTCGAGGACCTTGACCTTGACGAGCTGGCCTTCCTTGACGACGTCGGTCGGCTTTTCGACACGCTCGTTCTTCATTTCGGAGACGTGGACGAGACCGTCCTTGCCGCCCATGAAGTTCACGAAAGCACCGAAGTCGACGATGTTGACGACCTTGCCGTCGTAGATCTTGCCGACTTCCGCTTCCTCGACGATGCCGAGGATCCACTTCTTGGCGGCCTCGATCTGGGCGATGTCGGACGACGAGATCTTGATCACGCCTTCATCGTCGATGTCGACCTTGGCGCCGGTTTCGGCGACGATCTCGCGGATGACCTTGCCGCCGGTGCCGATGACGTCACGGATCTTCGACTTGTCGATCTGGATCGTCTCGATGCGCGGAGCGTGGGCCGAGAGTTCGGTGCGAGCCGAACCGAGGGCCTTGGTCATTTCACCCAGGATGTGCGCGCGGCCGGCCTTGGCCTGCTCGAGCGCCTTGCCCATGATTTCCTTGGTGATGCCGGCGATCTTGATGTCCATCTGCATCGTGGTGATGCCGAGTTCGGTGCCAGCCACCTTGAAGTCCATGTCGCCGAGGTGATCCTCGTCGCCCAGGATGTCCGAGAGGACGGCGAAGTCTTCGCCTTCCAGGATCAGGCCCATGGCGATGCCCGAAACCGGACGGATCACGGGAACGCCCGCGTCCATCATGGAAAGGCAGCCACCGCAGATCGTCGCCATCGAGGACGAGCCGTTCGACTCGGTGATGTCCGACAGGATGCGGATGGTGTAGGGGAAGTCTTCCTTGGCGGGCAGCACGGGGTGCAGCGCGCGCCATGCCAGCTTGCCGTGGCCGATTTCGCGGCGGCCCGGAGCGCCGAAGCGGCCCACTTCGCCGACCGAGTAGGGCGGGAAGTTGTAGTGCAGCATGAACGACGAGTACGACAGGCCTTCGAGGCCGTCGATCATCTGTTCGGCGTCCTTGGTGCCCAGCGTGGTGGTGCAGATCGCCTGCGTTTCACCGCGGGTGAACAGCGCCGAACCATGGGTACGGGGCAGGAAGCCGACCATCGATTCGATCGGGCGGACCTGGTCGAGCTTGCGGCCGTCGATACGCTTGCCGTCCTTGAGGATGGCGCCGCGCACGATTTCCGCTTCCAGCTTCTTCATGGTCTTGATGGCGACCATCTGAAGCTGCGGGGTCTCGCCGGAGAAGGCTTCCTTGGCCTTGGCGCGGGCTGCGTTCAGCGCGTTCGAGCGGGCCGACTTGTCGGTCAGCTTGTAGGCAGCGGTAACGTCCTTGCCGACGGCCTTCTTGAGCTTCGCCTTGATGTCGGCCGTGTTGTCCGACAGGTCGATTTCCCAAGGTTCCTTGGCGGCCTGCTCGGCCAGGTCGATCACGAGGTTGACGACCTTGCGGCATTCGTCATGCGCGAACATGACGGCGCCGAGCATCTCTTCCTCGGTCAGTTCCTTGGCTTCCGATTCCACCATCATCACGGCGTTGCCGGTAGCGGCGACGACGAGATCGAGGCGGCCGTCTTCGAGAGCAGCGTTCTGCTTCGGGTTCAGCGTGTATTCGCCGTCGACGAAGCCGACGCGGCAGGCGCCGATCGGGCCCATGAAGGGCACGCCCGAGATGGTGAGCGCGGCCGAAGCGGCGATCATCGCAACGATGTCGGCCTCGGTTTCGCCGTCATAGCTCAGGACCTGGCAGATAACGTTGATTTCGTTGTAGAAACCTTCGGGGAACAGCGGGCGGACCGGGCGATCGATCAGGCGGCTGGTCAGCGTTTCCTTTTCGGTGGCGCCGCGTTCACGCTTGAAGAAGCCACCCGGGATGCGTCCTGCGGACGAAAACTTTTCCTGGTAGTGCACGGTCAGCGGGAAGAAGTCCTGGCCTTCCTTCACCGACTTGGCGGCGGTCACCGCGCAGAGCACGACCGTTTCGCCGTAGGTGGCAAGGACGGCGCCGTCGGCCTGACGGGCCACGCGGCCGGTTTCGAGAGTGAGCGTCTTGCCGCCCCACTCCATGCTTACGGTTTTGACGTCGAACATAAGAGGTTTTCCTCAGCCCGCCGGCCCTATTGCAACAGCGGGGTTTACTGCCGGGTATGCCGTCCCGGTCCGGTGTGGAGCCGTTTCGGGGCTCCTGGGTCTGCCGCCGAATTGCGGACGGACCCTTGGTTTTGTTTTACCGCGTTTTCCGGGTCATCAGGTGATCCCACCCGATTGGAAGACGCTCTAATGCAAGAAGCGGCCCGCTAGGGGCCGCTTCCCGTTAGTTCTTACTTACGCAGACCCAGCTTCTGGATCAGCGAGTTGTACCGCGCGACATCCTTCTTCTTAAGGTAGTCGAGCAGCGAGCGGCGCTTGTTGACCATGGCCAGCAGACCGCGACGCGAGTGGTTGTCCTTGTGGTGAGCCTTGAAGTGCTCGGTCAGGTTGCGGATGCGCTCGGTGAGGATCGCGACCTGAACTTCCGGGCTGCCCGTGTCGCCAGCGACGCGTGCGTTATCCGAAATGATGTCCTGCTTCTTTTCAGCGGTAACCGACATAGTACTTTACTCCGCGACATCCGATAGGTTGAACCCCCTGACAACGCGGACTTCTCCGCTCGAAAGCTCCACGAGCGCGACGGGAATGGTTCCCTCCCGCGCCCAGTAGAGCCCGTCATCGTGGGGCAGTTCGGTCAGAACGCGGCCCTGTCGGACCGCCCTTGCCTGCTCCGAACCGAGGTCGATGGCCGGGATGTCGTCCAGCCCCACCTCCAGTGGCAAGAGTATCTGTTCAAGCGTCGCGCCCTTGCCGATTTCGTTCAATTTGTCCAGCGAAATCGCCCGCGACAGGTCGAACGGGCCGGCCTTCAAGCGGCGTAGCATGGTCACATGACCGACGGTGCCGAGGGCCAATGAAATGTCACGGGCAAGGCTGCGAATATAGGTTCCCTTAGAAACTTTCACCCGCAAAGTAACGTATTGCTCGCTTGCATCCCACTCGCCGACGAAGCCCTCGGCAAGGTACTCCCAGCCGAAAATCGTCACTCTGCGGGACTTGAGTTGCACGTCCTCACCCGCCCTCGCCAGATCGTAAGCCCTCTCGCCATCGATTTTTATGGCGGAGTAGCTGGGTGGAACCTGGTCGATTTCGCCCGTGAAGCGCTCCTGCAATATCGATTCGACAGCGCCGAAACCCGGCTGGACGTCGCTGATAGCCACGACTTTGCCTTCAAGGTCGAGCGTGTCGGTTTGCCGGCCGAACTGAACCGTGAACTCGTAAGTCTTGCTGGCATCGAGCATGCGTCCGGCCAGCTTGGTCGCCTCGCCCAGCGCTATCGGCAGCACACCCGTGGCCAGTGGGTCCAGCGTGCCGCCATGCCCGACCTTCACTTTCTTGCCGTAACCCGCCTCGCGCAAGTTGCGCTTCACGGCGGCGACGGCCTGGGTGGAGCCAAGGCCGAGCGGCTTGTCGAGGACGATCCAGCCATGAGGGGCCGGGCGGGGAGGAACGGTGGAATTCATGGCATCCCCCAAGGCCCGCGAGGCCGGTTTGTCAACGCCCGGACGGCCGGGTGCTCAGGCCCCGGCCACGAACTGCGCCAGCGCGTAATAGTGATCGGTCGCCCAGATCACCGGCGGCAGGACCAGGCGCCGCACCACGCCCCATTGCGGGAAGAAGTAGGGCACCACCAGCAGGAGCACGATCAGCAGCGGGAAACCGTAGGGCCGGAACCGCTCGTATTGCGCCGCTGCGGCGCGCGGCAGCAGGCCCTCGACGATGTGCGATCCGTCGAACGGCGGGATCGGCAGCAAGTTGAACAGGGCCAGGAAGACGTTGATGGTGATGAAGTTGTTGAGGTTCATCGCCGCAAAGGTCAGTCCGGCGCCTTCGGCGTTCCCGGCAAAGCGCACCAGCAGCCCCAGCAGCAACGCGCCGACAGCGGCGAGCACCAGATTGGTGCCCGGTCCGGCGGCGGCGACCACCATCATGCCCCGGCGCGGATCGTTGAGCCGCCAGCGGTTGACCGGCACCGGCTTGGCCCATCCGAAGATCGGCAGCCCGGTCAGCGCCAGGAACCCCGGCAGCGCGATCGTACCCATCGGGTCGACGTGCCGCAGCGGGTTGAGCGACAGCCGCCGTTGCTCCTGCGCGGTCGGATCGCCGAGCGCGAGAGCAGTCCATCCGTGCGCCACCTCGTGGAAGACGATGGCGATGATGAGGGGGATGATGAGCGCCGCGGCCTGCAGCAGGGTCTGGTTCATGGCGCTGATCTAGGGGCGAGCGCCCCCGCCTGCAATGGAGCAGGACCGGGCGAGGCGGATGCCGCTACGAAAATCCACCCAAGGGCATTGTGCAGGCCATCTCGCCCGGCCAATTCGGGGCCCCGGCATCACCGGGCCATGGCTTCGCCGAAATGCTTGCGGCAGAGCGCGACATAGCGATCGTTCCCGCCGATTTCCGTCTGCGCCCCTTCATGCACCGCCGCTCCGGCGGCATCGACGCGCAAGTTCATCGTCGCCTTGCGGCCGCAGTGGCACACCGCCTTCAGCTCGATCAGGGCATCGGCAATGCCCAGCAGGACAGCGGACCCGGGGAACAGCTCCCCGCGAAAATCGGTGCGCAAGCCGTAGCAGAGCACAGGGATGTTTTCCCGGTCGGCAACATGGGCGCATTGCCAGGCCTGCGCCGGGGTGAGGAACTGCGCTTCGTCCACCAGAACGCAGGACAGCGGCTCCACCGAATGGGCCGCTCTCACTTGCGAGACGAGGTCGGTATCGGGCAGGAAACGGTGCGCCGATGCGTGCAGGCCGATGCGGCTTTCGATCGCATGGTCGCCGCCGCGGGACTCGCTGCGGTCGTCTATCGCCGCAGTCCACAACATCGTGCGCATGCCGCGCTCGTGATAGTTGAAGTTGGCCTGAAGCAAAGTCGCCGATTTGCCGGCATTCATGCTGGCATAGTAGAAATAGAGTTTAGCCATCGGAGTTGGGGATAACATGCCCCTCGGCCGCCCGCACGGCGTCCCTCGCGATTGTCCCCGCTTGAATGAAAGCCCCTGCCGTTATCTAATCCCGTCAGCCGAAACCGGCGTCCGGGCATCTGGAGTCTCGGCAGGGCCGGAAACAGGCTGAGCTGGAGTTAGACAGCCCCGAAGTTAGACAGGCCCCGAAGTTAGAAGGCCCCGAAGTTCGAGAGGCCCGAAGTTCTAGGCAGGGAGTTGGGCATGAAGAGATGGATCGCCTTGGTCGTGATCATCGCGCTCGCCGGAGCGGCGGCCGGATATGTCGTCGATGCCCCCTTCGCCCCGCACGTCGCCGCCTCCTCCCGACAGACCGCCGCCCTGTTCGATAGCGCCGCCGCGGCGCTGGTCGCCGCTCTGGGACGCGGCGGCGCCATCGCTGCCCCGCTGGTGCTGGGCGCCCTGCTCTGCGCGCCGATACTGCTGCTCTGGCCCCGAACGCCGGCGCTCAAGGCGCTCCCCGGCCCGGTCTGGCGGCCCGAGCCGTTGACCGCGGACCCGTTGAGCGTCGAACAGCCGATGGGCGCCGACATCTTCGACCCCGAAGCGCCCCTGCCCCGCCCGGTCGTGCTGATCCGCAAGGCCCGGTCGCGATCGCGGGACTGGTTCGGCGATGCCAGCTGGTTCGGCGGCCTGCCGAAGCTGGCCGGCATTCCCTGGCCGCGCGGCAGCGGCGGTGCGGCGCTGCCTTTCGCCGCGCAGATCGACCTGGCCGAGATCGCCGCCGCCTGCCCGGAGACGCCGCTGCCGAAGTCCGGCTCCCTGGCTTTCTTCGTTGGGACCGGCGCCGTCGTGCCGGTCCCGGCCGGAGCGCACGAGTTCACCGATCCTCCCGCAGGCAGCGAGGGCGGCCTGTCACTGGCCGCGGCGGACCAGGCCCCGGATGACGCGTTCTACCCCTTCTGGCCGGTGGAAGCCGTTGCCGTCCCGCTGCCCGAAGAGCTGCGCGACCGGCACGAACTCGGCAACGAGCAAGCCGTCGAGCAGGCGATGACCGAGTGGCTCGCCATGCGCTATCCCTTGCGCGACGGGCCGCTGACCGTGCGCGAGCCGGTGGAGCGGGTCTGGTGGCATGGCGCGATCCACCTGGCCGCGCGTTTCCATGCCGCCATGAACGAAGCCTCGCGTCTGGTGGACAGACGTACCGACAGGACCGCCGACGCGCGCGAGGATGTCGAACTGCTGGGCGCCGATCCGGGCACGACGTCGCTGCGCCTGGAAGCCGCCCAGCGCGCCTTCGACCGGGAGGACGCGAAACTCCACGCCACATGTGAGCAGCAGGCCGCGCTCGCGCAAGTCACGCAGGCCATGGACGGCTTCACCAGCGAGCGGGATCCCTGGACGCCGCTGACCCACGACGAATTCGCCGTGCTTCAGGATGTCCTGGCCCATGTGGCTCGTGATTGCGCCGACCTCGTGCGGAACCGCGCGCCGGCGACGATGGCGGAACTCTCCGCATTCTCGCTGCGGGCGATGGTTTCAGGGCCGCCGGAAGCTCTGGCGCAAGTGTCCGATGCGGAACTCGCGCGGATCAATGCCGGCTACCGGCTCGCCAATGCCCACCAGCACGAAGTCTTCGGCCCCGGCGGCTGCCACCGTGCGGCGCGCGACGACCATCGGGGCGAGATCCTGCTGCTGCAGCTCGCCAGCGACGACATGATGGGATGGCATTGGCGAGAGTCGGGAGGCGATACGGGGAGAGCCTCGGGGCTCTACCAGTTCTGGATCAGCCCGCCCGATCTGGCGCGGCGCCGATGGGACCGGGTTTCGCTGACGTTCGAACCCGGCTGACCGGGCGGATCAGTCCTCGAGGTCGCGCTTGACCCGCGGATCGTTGAGCAACGCGTCGATCCGGCTCGCCTCTTCGAAAGTATCATCGGTGCGGAAACGGATCTTGGCAGCGAACTTCAGCTTCAGCCGCTGCGCCACTTCGCGCTGGAAGAACGCGGTATGCGTCTGCAGCGCCTTCAGCACGATTTCCTCATGTTCGCCGAGCAGGGGCTTCACGAAGACGGTGGCGATGCGCAGGTCCGGCGTCATGCGCACTTCGGTGACGGAGACCGAATGCGTGCTCAGCGTATCGTCGTGAACCTGCTGGCGCGTGAGGATCTCGGAAAGGACGTGGCGCACCTGCTCACCCACCTTCAGGAGGCGGACGGAGTGCTGTTCGGATGTGACTTGCTGGCGTACCATGGCTTTGTTCCATGTGGGCGGACGACGACAATTTGCAACAATTGATTACGGCTCCAAGGCCCATTTGTGTGGTTTAGCCCTGTGAAACCACCATTTCGAGGAACCGGAAATGCACAAGTTCACCGCCACCCTGCTTGCTGCGGCGCTCGTCGCCCCCACCGTCGCCGCACCGGCCATGGCCGCGCCGGACCGCCACACCTCTTCGCATGCGGACACTTCTCATTCGGGTAACGGCCATGCCGACAAGAGCCCGCACCAGTTCCGCAAGGGCGAGAAGTTCGACCAGAGCCGCGCCACGCACTACCAGGCCGTGGACTACCGCAAGTACCGCAATGTGAAGGCCCCGCCGCGCGGCTATCACTACGTGCGTTCGGGTAATGACCTGCTGCTCGTCGGCATCACCAGCGGCATCGTTGCCGCCGTGACGAGCGGCATGTTCCGCTGACACCTCCCGGATAGACGAAACCGGCCAATGGGGCGTCGCGCTTGGCGGAGCGCGGCGCCCTTTGCGCATCACATCTTCGCGACGATCCGCGCCAGCGTTCGCACATTGCGCGCCGCACCCCGGCTGCCGAGGCGCTTTTCGATGAAGGCCATCGTCAGCGGACTTTCGCTCATCGGCCCGCCGAAATCCACGAAAAGGCAGCGATCGCCCAGCGCCAGTCGCTCGGCGCCGATGCTGCCGTGGTCGCCCACGAGGCGGCCGAACTGCTGCTTGGTCGGTTGCCGCTCCAGCAGCACGCTATGGACGAAAGTGTCCTCGCTGCCCACGAACGGGTTTTCCTCCACGGCCGCGCGGATCTCCGCGCGACTGCGCACCGCGACGAAGGCGCCCATGTCGAAGCGATCGCGCATCAGGTAGGCCAGGAGGTCTTCCAGACCCTCGGTCGGACGGTCCTCGTAATCGAACAGGACATTGCCGCTGGAGATCACCGTTTCGGCATTCTCCAGTTCCTCGCGCGCGAAGGCGTAGCGCAAGTCCGCCATCGACAGACGATCGCCGCCCACGATCAGGGACTCGAAAAAGGCGCAATAGCGGGTCATGGCAGGGTCATCGATTCCATAAGCTGAATGGCTGCCGGGCATGTCTGCCCGGCGCTTCCTCACCTGCACGAGCCGCGGAGAGGCTGCAAGTCATCCCGCGAGCCGCCATCTGTCGCCGCAAGGCGCCGTCATCCGACGAGGCGGCACAAACGGCAACGGCCACCGCCGGGTTTCCCCGACGATGGCCGTTTCATGGTCTTTCAACCGAAACCGGCAGCTATCAGCCGACGGTACGCTCGCGGTGGCTGACTTCGAAGACTTCGAGGTGGTCACCCGCCTTGATGTCGTTGGTGTCGGCCAGGACCACACCGCACTCCAGACCAGCGCGGACTTCGTCCACGTCGTCCTTGAAGCGGCGCAGCGAGGAGATCGTCGTTGCCGAAACGATGACGTCGTTGCGGGTAAGACGCGCGCTGAGACCCTTGCGGATGAAGCCTTCGACGACCAGCAGACCGGCGGCCTTGTCGCGCTTGCCGGCCGGGAAGACCTGCTTGACTTCGGCGCGGCCGACCACGGTTTCGATGCGCTCCGGACCCCAGATGCCGGCCATCTGCTTCGCGACCTCGGCGGTCAGCTCGTAGATGACGTCGTAGTACATCATCGGGGTCTTGGTCTTCTCGATCTGCTCGCGCGCCTTGGCGTTCGGGCGGACGTTGAAGCCCACGATCGGCGCGCCCGAGGCCGAAGCCAGGGCCACGTCGGTCTCGGTGATGGCACCGACGCCCGAGTGCAGGATGCGCACCTTGATCTCGTCGTTCGAGAGGGCATGGAGCGCGGCGTTGATCGCCTCGACCGAACCCTGCACGTCCGCCTTGACCACGACCGGGTACTCGATGACGTTCTGCTTGGCGGCAAGCGCCGAGAACATCGTGTCGATGCTGGCCGGCGCCATGGCGGTGCGCTTGGCAGTCGCCTGTTCCTGACGGTAGGCCGAAACCTCGCGGGCACGCTGTTCGCTGTCCACGACGCTGAGCAGGTCACCGGCCATCGGCACGCCGCCGATACCGAGGACTTCCACCGGCATCGAGGGCGGAGCGACCTTCACCTGGCGTCCCTTGTCGTCGAGCATGGCGCGCACGCGGCCGCTCTCGGTGCCGACGACGAAGATGTCGCCGACCTTCAGGGTGCCGCGGTTGACCAGCACGGTCGCGAGCGGACCCTTGCCCTTGTCGAGCTTGGCTTCGATCACGGTCGCCTCGGCCTCGCGGTCGGGGTTGGCCTTCAGTTCCATCAGTTCGGCCTGGAGCAGGATCTTCTCGATCAGATCGTCGAGACCCGCGCCGGTCTTGGCCGAGACTTCCACGTCCTGGACATCGCCCGACATGGCCTCGACGATGACTTCGTGCTCCAGCAGGCGCTCGCGCACCTTCTGCGGATTGGCCTCGTGCTTGTCCATCTTGTTGATGGCCACGATCATCGGCACGCCCGCGGCCTTCGTGTGATTGATGGCCTCGATCGTCTGCGGCATGATGCCGTCGTCGGCAGCGACCACCAGGATCACGATGTCGGTGACGTTCGCACCGCGCATACGCATCTGGGTGAAGGCGGCGTGACCAGGCGTGTCGAGGAAGGTGACGAGGTCACCGCCCTTGGTCTTGATCTGGTACGCGCCCATGTGCTGGGTGATGCCGCCGGCTTCGCCGCGCACCACGTCGGTGCCGCGAAGCGCGTCGAGCAGCGAGGTCTTGCCGTGGTCGACGTGGCCCATGATGGCGACGACCGGGGGACGCGGCTTCAGCGTCTCTTCGGCATCGACGTCGATGGAGGTGTCGATGTCGACATCGCTTTCGGACACGCGCTGGATGTTGTGGCCGAATTCGGTGACGAGCAGTTCAGCGGTATCCTGGTCGATCGTCTGGTTGACGGTGACCATCATGCCCATCTTGAACATCGCCTTCACCAGGTCGGCGCCCTTTTCGGCCATGCGGTTGGCGAGTTCCTGAACGGTGATCGCCTCGGGGACGATCACGTCGCGGACCTGCTTCTCGCGCTGCTGCGACTGGCCGCCGAAGTGGGCACGACGTTCCTTCTCGCGGGCGCGCTTGAGCGCGGCGAGCGAACGGGCGCGGGCGCCCTCGTCGTCGTTGAGCGCACGGTTGACCGTGAGCTTGCCCGACTGGCGGCGGTCGCCGCCCTTGCGGTCGCGATCCGGCGTGCTGCGCGGCGGCGGCGGCGGAGCGCCCTTCTTGGCTGCAGCCGGACCCTTGGGTGCGGCGGCAGTGCCGCTGCTGGCGGGGCCGGCATTGCCGGTGGTTGCGGCAGCTGCATTACCGGCATTGCCAGCGGCGGCGTTGCCTGCGGCAGCGTTGCCGGCGGCGGCGGCCGGAGCCTCGGGCTTGCGGGGCTGAGGACGTGCAACCGGGGTGAAGCGGCGCGGCGCGGGAGCCGGAGCGGCCACGGGCGCGGCAGCAGCCGGCTTCGCAGCGGCTTCAGCCGCCTTGGCGGCAGGCGCGGCAGCTTCTGGAGCCGACGCTTCGGCGGCAGGCGCAGCCGGTTCGGCAGCGGCAGGCGTCTCGGCAGGCGCTTCCTGCACGGGAGCCACAGTATCCTGGGCCGGAGCGTTCTGGGCCGGAGCGTTCTGGACAGCCTCGGCTTCGCGAGCCTTGGCAGCTTCCTCTTCGGCGCGCTTGCTTTCCTGGGCGCGGTTTTCTTCGGCGCGGCGCTTTTCTTCTTCCATCGCGCGCACCTTTTCCTCGTGCTCGCGGCGGTTCGATTCCTCAAGCGAGGCGAGTCGGGCTTCCTCGGCCTCACGCTGAAGACGGGCGACGCGCTCCTGCGGCGTCTCGTTCGACGGAATCGGCTTGCGGGGCGCGGCCGGCGGCGGCGCAGCCCGCTGCGGTGCGGGCTGGGGAGCCGACGGGGCCGGGGCAGCGGCCTGCGGAGCCGGGGCGGGAGCCTGGGGCGCGGGAGCGGCCTCGACAGCGCCTTCGGAGCCCGGCTTGCCGAGCACCTTGCGGCGCTTCACCTCGACCACCACCTTGTTGGTGCGGCCGTGGCTGAAGGTCTGCTTGACCTCACCCGCTTCCACGGAACGCTTAAGCCCCAATGGCTTGCGGCCCAGGGTCGGTTTGTTGTCGGTCTCGCTCATATCTCTCGTCGTGCCCTTCAGTCTCAATTCGTCGCCTCGGGCGCGGCGCTGCGTGCCGGCCCGTTGCTACCATCCATACCGTCCCCGTCCGTCTCGGTGCGGGGCTGCCCCTGGAAATGCAGAAGGCGCTGCAGCAGCGAAGCGACTCGTTGAGCCGCGCCACGATCATTCAGCGCCAAGTGAACGACGTTGTCGCGGCCCAATGCCACAGACAGCGTCTCTCGGTCCAGAGGCAAGCGTGTGCCCTTGAGACCGCTTCCTTCCGCCTCGCTCCCGACTCTCCAGGCCTGGTCGAGCTTGCGCGAGCCGTCTTCGCTCGCATCGGCGGCATGGGCAAGCCATGTGACCCGGCCCTCTCGCGCGTTCTGCGCGATACGGTCGGAGCCCATAAGCAACTTGCCCGATTTCAGTTCGAGGCCCAGCCGGTGAGTCAGTGCGCGGATCAGCGCCTGTTCTATCCGTTCGGCGAGGTCTTCCGGGATCGTGAGCGCGGCTCCTTTATAGGCGCGCGCCATCGCTCCCTTTAATTTGCCCTTCTCGAGCGAATTTTCAAGAGTGTCACGAGAAACGCCGATCCACGCGCCGCGCCCGGGGGCACGCGCGTGGATGTCGGGAAGAACGAGTCCGTCCGGCGAGATCGCCAGACGGATGTAGTCTTCACGCGCACCGACCTCCCCGGAGAGGATGCATTTCCTCTCCGGCCCGGCGCCGTCGATGTCGGAGCTTACGCGCTCATTGCGAGGATTCCGCATCGGCGGCCTCCTCGGGTTGCGGTTCTTCGTCGAACCAGTGAGCGCGGGCTGCCATGATGATTTCGTTACCCTGTTCTTCGTTCAGGCCGTACTCGCCGAGCACGCCGCCCTTGTCTTCGTCACGCGCACGGCGGTTCACCGAACCGTCGCGGCGGCGCTGCTCTGAGCGCTTCTTGGCGATCAGCTCGTCGGTGGCGAGATCCGCCAGGTCGTCGAGCGTCTTGATGCCGGCCTTGCCGAGAACCACCAGCATCGCCTCGGTGAGGTGCGGCAGTTCGGAAAGGGCGTCCTCGACACCGAGACCGCGGCGTTCCTCGCGCGAGGCTTCTTCGCGGCGCTCGAGCGCTTCCTGGGCGCGGCTCTGAAGTTCCTGGCCGAGTTCTTCGTCGAAGCCTTCGATGGCGGCCAGTTCGTTGAGGTCGATATAGGCGACTTCCTCAAGCTCGCTGAAGCCTTCGGCCACCAGCAGCTGCGAAAGGGTCTCGTCCACGTCGAGCTCTTCCTCGAACATCTTCGAGCGCTCGGTGAATTCCTTCTGGCGCTTCTCCGAAGCCTCGGCCTCGGTCATGATGTCGATCTGCGAGGCCGTCAGCTGCGAGGCAAGGCGCACGTTCTGGCCGCGGCGGCCGATCGCCAGCGAAAGCTGGTCATCGGGCACGACGACTTCGATGCGGCTTTCTTCCTCGTCGATGACGACGCGGCTGACGGTCGCGGGCTGGAGGGCGTTGACCACGAAAGTCGCGGTGTCTTCGCTCCAGGGGATGATGTCGATCTTTTCGCCCTGCAGTTCCTGCACGACGGCCTGAACGCGGCTGCCCTTCATGCCGACGCAGGCGCCGACCGGGTCGATCGAGTGATCATGGCTGATCACGCCGATCTTGGCGCGCGAACCCGGGTCACGGGCGGCAGCCTTGATCTCGATCACGCCGTCGTAGATTTCGGGCACTTCCTGCGCGAAGAGCTTCTTCATGAAGTCCGGGTGCGCGCGGGAAAGGAAGATCTGCGGCCCGCGGTTCTGGCGCTCGACACGCATGACCAGCGCGCGAACGCGCTCGCCGACGCGGGCGGCTTCGCGGGGGATCTGCTGGTCGCGGCGGATCACGCCTTCGGCGCGGCCGAGATTGACGATGACGTGGCCGAATTCGACCGACTTGATCACGCCGGTGATGACTTCGCCGGCGCGGTCCTTGAATTCTTCGTACTGGCGGTCACGCTCGGCATCGCGGACCTTCTGGAAGATCACCTGCTTGGCCGACTGCGCGTCAATGCGGCCGAGGTCCACCGGGGGCAGCGGGTCGACGATGAAGTCACCCAGGGCCGCGCCCTTCTGAAGCTTGTCGGCCTGCTTGAGGTCCACCTGCTTGAAGTAGTCCTCAACTTCTTCGACCACTTCGACGACGCGCCACAGACGCAGGTCGCCGGTGCGCGGATCGAGCTTCGCGCGAATGTCGTTTTCCGCACCGTAACGGTTGCGGGCTGACTTCTGGATGGCTTCTTCCATCGCCTCGATGACGATCGACTTGTCGATCATCTTCTCCGAAGCGACGGAGTTCGCGATCGCGAGCAGCTCGGCGCGGTTGGCGGAAATCGCACTGGCCATGGCTTAGTCTTCCTGTTCCTCGACAATCTCGTCGGCCCCGCTGTCATCCAGCGGGCGGGTTGCTGCGATCAGCTTGTCCGTGAGGACCAGCCTTGCGGAATGAATGTCGCCGAGTGGGAAAGTCACCCGGCCGGACTTCTTGTCGTCGATCGTGATCTGATCGCCGTCGATGCCGACCAGGTCACCGGTCAGCCCCTTGCGGTTGCCTTCCACGGGTGCGGTCAGGCTTACCTTCACTTCGTGCCCGGCCCAGTTGGCGTAATCCTTCGGGCGGGTCAGCGGACGATCGATGCCGGGCGAGCTGACTTCGAGGCGATAGGCTTCCTCGATCAGCGTTTCGCCGGCTTCTTCCAGCGCGTCCATGCGGTCGGAGATGCGGTGCGAAAGCTTCACGCAGTCATCCAGCACGAGCTGGCCGGTGGCCGGGTTCTCGGCCATGATCTGCAGGGCAATCTCATCGTCGCCCACTTCGCTCTTGCCGAAGATTCGCACGCGCACCAGGTCGAAACCGAGGGCGTTGACCTCAGGTTCGATGACTTCGGTAATGCGTGCAATGTCGGCCAAGCCGTATCTCCGGTAAAAATCGTGCTGTTCGGCAACGCAGTTTCGCGCCGGCCCCTTCCGGCGCCAGCCCGAACCTTGTGTCACCAATGTCGGGATGAGGCGCAGATAAGCGCATCGCCGGTAAAAAGCAAGAGAGAGGATTCCGGCCTGCCGGTCGGGCGAAACCGATGTCCGCGGCTTCGGGCCAAGGCATTGCCGGGGCGTGGGCCGGTGCCGCTTGAAAACGGACGGGCGCCCGTTCTTGCCGATCGGAAAGGTCGATTAAAAAGTGCAGGCCGGGCGAGTGTTCGGGTGGGGGGGGGCTCGCCCGGCCTGCGTCCAGCGGGGGGAGGGCCGCCCGCCGGTAAGTTGGGAGTCACGTCACGGCGCGACTCATCAGCCCGGCCCGTCGCATGGAGACCGCGCTGCGTCCTCCGACCACGAGGTGGTCGTGGAGCTCGATTCGCGCGGTCTCGCACAAGGCGGAGAGCCGGCGCGTGGCGATCACGTCCGCCCGGCTGGGCAGCGGATCGCCGGAAGGGTGGTTGTGCACCAGCACCAGGCCGACGGCCCGATGCTCCAGCACACGTTGCAAAAGCGACCGGGAGCCGGCCCTGATCGTGGCCTCGCAGCCTGTCGTGCAGGCCACTTGTCCCACCAGCCGCCCTTCGGCATCGAAAGGCAGTTCAAGCATCACCTCGCGGCGAAGGCAGCCCAGGTGGGTTACCAGCGTTTCGAGGAGACTTCGCGAGAGCGGCCGGATGCGACTGCAACCCGGGACCAGTCCTGCCACGAGGGATCGTTGCCAAGCCGCTGCTTGCGCCAGACATGCAGGATCGTACCGATCGCTATCGCCGAAAGCGCCAGGAACGTGGGCGTCCCCCGCATCACGGCGTAGACCGTTGGCGGAATTCCGATGTCCGCCCATCGTGCGAAATGCGCGCTGAGGCTCAACAACTGCAACGAGGTTGCCCATAGCGGCCAAATCCTTCGGGCCTGGAGCGCGAGATAGCCGAAACCGGCCGTTCCCACGGCATCCGTCAGCAGCGACGTGGGATCCACGCTCCTGAAACGACTGGGCAGCAGGCTTTCTCCGCCGACTTGCAGCAGGACCATCGTCAGGATGATCGCGGCGCCCCACCGTTCGGGCGCGCCGCCCTGCCAGAAGGCCAGCGCCACGGCGACGACCAGCAGCAGGAAGAAAGCAAGCTGTTCAGAGTTTCCCAAGGACGCTCCCCATTTCGAACGAGTCCCCGATCAGGCCGCGATTTCGGCGAGCGGCTGATGCTCGCCTTCGGCCTTGTCCGGGCAGCGGACCGGAATATCCATCGTCTCTGCCAGCTTCGACAGGTCGCTATGCGCACGCACCAGTTCGGAGCGGGCCTCGATCAGGCTGCGCTGCATGGCTGCAACGCGCGCCATCGGGCGCTGGGTGCTATGGGCGTTATCGACGATCGCAAGGCGACCGCGAGCGATTTCCGCCATGAGTTCGCTGGCCTTGGCGAGAAGCTCATCCATGTCGTTCTCGACCGACTGGATGCTCCGGGTGATCCGCATTCCGACAATATCCGGTGTCATATTCGTCGCCTCCCACTGGGAATTCCGAGATCGAAGGCATCCGGCAAGAAGGACCACCGGGTCGGTGGGCCGGATCGGTGGACCAGCGCGCCGCTAAAGCAGTTTTTCCAGAGCCTCGGCGATCGCCAGGGTGGCCGCAAGGGTCACCGCCATGATCAACGCCAGCAAGAAAACCGCCCCTACGCGCCCCGCCCTTCCGAACCTTGCATCGAATGCCTCCAGGCCTGCCGGCTCGGCAACCCGGGCATCGAACCAATCGGGATGCCGTGCCATGGGCCGTGCATCGGAGAGGACGAAGACCGGATCCGCCGTCAGATCCTGATCGCTCTCATCCCCCTCTCCCGACCCCGCGTCGATACGGGAAAAGCCATATGTGGATTTGCCACATAGCTCCACGAGCTGCCCATAAAGGCGCGCCGTATCCTTGCGGTTGAGGGTTCCCCACTTGTCGCGCACGGCATTGATGCGCTGGTCCACCGTGTTCGGCGCGATGCCGATTTCGCGGGCGATTTCCTTGGTGGTACGGTGCATCAGCAGCAGGTCGAGAACTTCGACCTGCTTGGACGTCAAGTTTTCCAACAACCCTGTTGCTTCGGAAATGTCGGTTATCTCTTGCACATCGGCCCTCATTCGCGCCTTCCGTGCACTATAACGGCAAATCCCACTAGGGAAAATTAAAGCAAAACGGCAGACAGGCTTTCCTAAACGGCCACTTAATGCTTGTTATTCACCGAGATTTCGCGGCCGTGACTGGGCCGATGGCGGCGCGGAGGGTGCCTGCCCGCCTTCCGACAGACGGTGCTTCTTCATGCAATGGCGCAACTGGTCATAGGACAATCCCATAGCCGACGCCGCGCGGCGCTGGTTCCAGCGATGCCGGTCGAGCGCCTCGACCAATAGCCCGCGTTCGTAAGCCTCGACCGAAGCCCGCAGCCCGGCGCCCGCTTCCACGGGCGCAGCCGGCGCCGGCCTGGCCGGGACGGCGGCCACCGGAATCGGCGCGGGGGAAGGCTCGGCAGCGGCGGTGGGCATCCAGGGGTTCTCGAAAGGATCGAAGACGATTTCGGCGATCGGCGCGTGCTCGTTAGCCCAGCGATAGACCGCCCGCTCCGTCACGTTCCGCAGCTCGCGCACATTGCCCGGCCAGTCATGCGCCTCCAGCACCGCCATGGCCTGCGGCGAGAAACCGGGCCAGGTATCCCACTCCAGCTCGCTCGCCATGCGCCGCCCGTAATAGTCGGCCAGTTCGTAGACATCGCCTTCCCGCGCCCGCAGCGGCGGCAGGTTGATGACCTCGAAACTCAGGCGATCGAGCAGGTCGGCGCGGAACGTGCCTTGCTCGGCCATGCGCGGCAGATCGGCATTGGTGGCGGCAACCACGCGCACGTCGACCTGCACCGGGCGCGAGGCACCGATTCGCGCGATCTCGCCATATTCGATGGCCCGAAGCAGCCGCTCCTGCGCGGCCATCGACAGAGTGCCCAGCTCATCGAGGAACAGCGTCCCCCGATCCGCTTCCTCGAACCGGCCGGCCCTTGCCCGCACCGCGCCGGTGAAAGCCCCGGCCTCGTGCCCGAACAGCTCCGCTTCGATCAGCGTTTCCGGCAGGGCGGCGCAGTTCATGGTGATCAGCGGCTCGCCCCAGCGCGGCGAGAGGTGATGGAGCCGCTGGGCGATCAGTTCCTTGCCGGTCCCGCGCTCACCGATGACCAGCACCGGGCGCCGCACCGCCGCGGCCCGACTGGCGCGCTCCACCGCGTCGAGGAAGGCGGTGGATTGACCGATGAACTGAACGTCTCGCTCCATTCCCAACTCTTAGCGAATTTCACCATTCATTGGCAATTCATCTTTTGCGCCCTCCCCCACCAAGCGTCTGAAATCGCAGAAAACCGCATGTTTTCGAGTTTGGCACGCCCCTTGCGATGACATGGGCAAATTCACGAGATCCGACAGAGGAACACCAGGATGTCCTTCCAGAACGCCAGCATCGTTGCCAGCAGCCACCCGAGCAAGCAGCCGGCCGGCTTCCAGGCCAATGGGCGGGAACGCAGCAAGCTCGACTGGGCGATCATCGCTGCGGTGCTCGCCATGGGCACGCTGAACCTCTTCGCCATGAGCGACCGCATCGCCCCGCCGGCCCATGCCGCTCCCGTTTGCGGAGCACCGCTGCAGTGAGCAGGCTCGACGCGGAAATCGAAATCCTGCAAGCATCGGAGCAGGACGCTCCTCGCTTTCAGGAAAGGCGCGCCCGCCCGTTCGACACCGCCTCCGGTTCGGGCGAAGGCTCCTTCTTCCGGGAGCCGCGCTTCAGCCAGGCCCGCAAGTTCAATCCCACCTCGATCAAAGGAACCGCCAGGATGGGCATCTTCTCCCGCACCCGCGACATCATCGCCGCCAATTTCAACGACATGTTGGACAAGGCCGAAGACCCCGGGAAGATGATCCGCCTCATCATCCTGGAGATGGAGGAAACCCTCGTCGAAGTGCGTACCAGCAGCGCGCGCACCATTGCCGACCAGAAGGAACTGCGCCGCCATGTCGGCAAGCTGGACCAGCTTCAGCACGACTGGGGCGACAAGGCCCAGCTCGCGCTCAGCAAGGACCGCGAGGACCTGGCCCGCGCCGCCCTGCTCGAAAAGAAGAAGGCCGGCGACATGGCCGAGCAGCTTCGTGCCGAGATCGCCGTGCTCGACGACGCCCTGCGCGCTTACGAGGAGGACATCGAAAAGCTGCAGAACCGCCTGCGCGAGGCCCGCAGCCGCCAATCCTCGATCGCCGCTCGCTTGCAGAGCGCCGAGAATCGCGTCAAACTGCGGACCTTGCTGTCGAGCGAGCGCGTGGACGAGGCCCTGGTGCGCTTCGACCAGCTCGAGCGGCGCGTCGATTATGCCGAAGGCCGTGCCGAGGCGATGAGCCTGGGCGACAGCCGCCAGCCGACGCTCGCCGAGGAAATCGCTGCCTTGCAGGACGGCGATACGATCGACGCCGAACTCGCCGAGATGAAGCGCGCGATGGGGAATGGCCAATCGACCGCAGGCCAGCCGACCGCAGGCCAGTCGACGCCGGAATGACAGCGGCACACCTGACATCCCGGCAGGTGTCTTGCCGAAACGTACATGCCGCCCGCGAAGGGCCATGACCGGGAACCCGGGTCTGCCGACCCGACCACTGTCATAACGGGCAAGCCCGGATCCACGCCGGGCAGCCCGAGGGAAAGGGAACAACCAGTGTCACGCGGACAATTCTATCTCGACAAGTCGAACGCCAAGCTGGCCGGCGTCTGCTCCGGCATTGCGGACTATACCGGCGTCGACACGCTCTGGATTCGCATCGCAGCCGTGCTGCTGACCTTCTTCGTCTCCTTCGTGACGATCCCGATCTACATCGCCGTCGCCTTCATGGCGGACAAGCGGCCGATGAGTCTTTACAGCGAGGACGAGGAAGAGCGCCTGCTGCGCCGGATGGAACGCCGCCGAAATCGCCAGGGCTTCGGACACAACCTGATGCGCTCGGCACCGAACCGTTCTGGTCGCCTGCGCAGCGAACTTTCGGACATCGACCGCCGCGTCGCCGAGATGGAAGCGCACTACACCAGCAGCAATTCGCGCCTCGCCGCCGAAATCGACAGCCTCCGCTGATACGCAGGCTGCCAACACCGGGTAACAGGGATTAGCCCAAGATGGATTCTCACACTCTCGCCCTCCTCATCCCGCTGGCCCCGTTCATGATTGCGGGCTTCGCGATCTGGACCCGGCACCAGCGCCGCATGGCCGAACTGCAGGTGACGGCCACCGCCGAAAAGGCCGCGCAATACGCTTCCCACTCCCGCGAGCTGGAAGAGCGTGTGCGGGTGCTCGAACGGATCATCACTGACGGCGGCTACGATACCGCGCTCCAGATCGAGGCCCTGCGCGACGTGCGCGAAACCGAAAAGGCCCCCACTGACAAGGCGACCCGGCAATGAGCTTCGGGGACTTCGTCGGGCTGGCCACCTTCATGGGCGGGATGGTCGCGATAGCGGCGATCCTGGCCGGAGCCTACAAGCGCCGCCTTGCCTTCCTCGAACGCAAGCTGGAGATCGCGGCGGGGCAAACGGCCGAAAAGGCCGCCCGCCACGCCGCCCCCAATGCCGCGATCGAGAACCGCCTGCGCGTGCTGGAAACCATCATCACCGACGGCGCCTGGGACACCGCGCGCCAGATCGAATCGCTGCGCGCCCCGGACGGCGAGCCGCGCGCGAACTGACGGGGGGCCGGAAGAACATGGATTACTCAACGCTCGAAATGCTCATGCCCGTCCTGGTCACGGCCACGGCGCTGGGCATCGGCGGCTGGATCTTCAACAACTGGCTGCGCATGCGCCACGGCTATCCGCTGGAGAATTCCTGGGGCAAGGCCGTCTATCCCAAGGACGACGCCGAAGCGCAGGCCCGTGTCCAGTTGATCACCCAGGAAAACGCCCAGCTTCGCGCAGAGATCGGTTCGATCAAGGACCGTCTCGCCAGCGTGGAGCGGATTGTCACGGATCAGGGTTATGATGTAGCCCGTCAGATCGAGAGCCTGCGAGAGGCTCGCCACGATGCCCGCCGCGAGGTGACCCAATGAGCTTCTGGACTGCCGTAGTCGTCATCTTCGCGATCGCCGCGGTAACCTGGCTCCGTGCCCAGAAACTGCGCGGAGAAAAGCCGGGCTTCCGACTGGACGGCCATGGCGAGCGCGAGCACGAACTGGAAACCGAAGTCGAGAAATTGCGCAAGCGCATCGCCGTGCTCGAACGCATCGCCACCGACGAGCGCCGCGAAAAGGATCTCGCACGCGAAATCGAGTCGCTGCGGGATTGAGAGTACGTCGTCCCGGCTCAAGGCCGGGACGAAGCCTTCTTTCACGGCACCTTCGCATCCAGTTCCGCCAGCCACACCGCCGCGCTGGCATCGGACGGCGCGCGCCAGTCTCCGCGCGGAGACAGCGCACCGCCGGAGGACACCTTCGGCCCGTTCGGCACGGCGGAGCGCTTGAACTGGCTGAACGCGAAGAAGCGGCGCAGGAACTTCTCCAGCCAGGAACGGATCGTGGCAAGGTCGTACGCGTTCTTGCGATCGTCCGGGAAGCCCGCAGGCCAGGTGCCCGCCGCCGCATCTTGCCAGGCGTGGAGCGCCAGGAACGCCACTTTCGACGGCTTCTGCCCGAAGCGCACGATGTGGTGCAGGAAGAAGTCGTTGAGTTCGTAAGGCCCGATCTTCGCCTCGGTGCTCTGGATCGCGCCGTCCGCCCCGGCCGGCACGAGTTCGGGCGAAATTTCGGTGCCGAGAATCGCCAGCAGCACCTCTTCGGTCGCGGCGCCGAACTGGTCGGTGGTGGCGCACCAGCGGATCAGGTATTGGATCAGCGTCTTGGGCACGCCGGCGTTGACCGTGTAATGGCTCATCTGGTCGCCGACGCCGTACGTGCACCAACCCAGCGCCAGTTCGGAGAGGTCGCCGGTGCCGATCACGAAGCCGTCGTTCTGGTTGGCCAGTCGGAACAGGTAATCGGTGCGCAGGCCCGCCTGCACGTTCTCGAACGTCACATCGTAGACCGGCTCGCCATTCGAGAAGGCATGGCCGATATCCTTGAGCATCGTCGTGGCGGCGGGGCGAATGTCGATCTCTTCGGCGTGGATGCCCACCGCCTTCATCAGCGTCCAGGCATTGGACTTTGTGCCCTCGCTGGTGGCGAAACCGGGCATCGTGTAGCCGCGAATGAACGTGCGCGGCAGGCCCAGCCGGTCGCAGGCGCGCGCGGCAACGATCAGCGCGTGAGTCGAATCGAGCCCGCCAGAGATGCCGATGACCATTGACCTGGCGCCCGTCGCCTCGATGCGGCGCATCAACCCGCCCACCTGGATGTTGAACGCCTCGTAGCAGTCGGCATCGAGCTTGTCGGCGCGCGAAGGCACGAAGGGGAAGCGCGAGACCGGACGGATCAGGCCGATATCGCCGCCCGCCGGGGCATGGCGGAAAGGCACGGTGCGGAAGGTCTCGTCCGGCCGGCCTGCCACTTCACCCGCGTCGTTGAACGTGGGTACGCGGATACGGTCCATCATGATGCGATCGACATCGACATCGGCGATGCAGAGTTCCGCTTCCAGCGAGAAGCGCTCGCTCTCTGCCAGCAGGTCGCCCAGTTCGTAGACGATGCCCTGCCCGTCCCACGCCAGGTCGGTCGTGCTCTCGCCATGCCCGGCAGCGGAATAGATATAGGCCGCCGTCGCGCGGGCGGACTGCGAGCGGCAGAGCAGATGCCGTTCGTCCGACTTGCCGATCACGATGTTGGAGGCGGAGAGGTTGCACAGGATCGTCGCCCCGGCGAGCGCACCCAGCGAGCTTGGCGGGGTGGCGGCCCAGATATCCTCGCAGATCTCCACGGCGAAGCGGAAGTTCGGCAGCACTTCGGACGCGAAGACGAGATCGACGCCGAAGGGCACGTCCTGCCCGTTCACGCGGATGGTCTGGCCCTTGATCGTCTTGCCACTGGCGAACCAGCGCTTTTCGTAGAACTCGCGGTAATTGGGCAGGTAGGACTTGGGCACTACGCCCAGCAGCCGTCCATGCGCGATGGCGAGCGCGCAGTTGTAGAGCCGCCCCTTGTTGGGCAGCGCCGCGCCGACCAGCAGCACGGGGGAGAGATCGGCGCTTGCCCGCACGATCTCCGCCACGGCCGCTTCCACCGCCTCGATCATCGCCCCCTGCAAGTGCAGGTCGTCGATCGCGTAGGAGGAAATGCAAAGTTCCGGGAAGACCACCAGGTCGACATGCGCCTCATGCGCGCGCTGCGCCTCCGCCAGCACGGCGTCGCGATTGAAGGCGACATCGGCAGTGCGGACCTTGGGCGTGGAGGCGGCGACGCGCACGAAGCCGTGTTCGTGCAGGGCGTAGAAAGGATGTGCACTCATGGGCAAATCCCTGACAGGAACCGCGACGTGAGGCAACTTCCCCTTGCCCTCCCCCGTGCCGCGCTTAAATGGCGAGAGATGCGCAGCCTCGACGACATCCGCGAAGAATACGAGTTTTCCGAAGGCGATGAACGCTATCGCCTGCTGATCGGCCTTGGCGCCGAACTCGATCCCATGCCCGACGCGCTGAAGACGGACGCCACCAAGGTGCGCGGCTGCTCGGCCAGCGTCTGGGTCTATCCGATGGCGCGGGAGGACGGCACGCTGCACTTCCTGGCAGACAGCAATGCGGCAATCACCAAGGGCATCGTCTCGCTGGTGATCGCCGCCGTGCAGGACCGACCCGCCGCCGAAGTCGCGGAAACCGACATCGCCGCCGCCCTGGCGCCGTTCGACCTCAAGAACCAGCTCTCGTCCAACCGGACGCAGGGCGTGCCGAACATGATCGCGCTGATCCGCGAGACGGCCGCCCGCTACGCCTCCGGACAGAACGCAGGCAGCACGACTTGAAGAAGGCCAGCCGCCCGCTCTGGATGGCAGCGGGGCTGTTCTTCGTCGCGCTTGGAACGATCGGCATCTTCCTCCCGGTCATGCCGACCGTGGTGTTCTACCTGCTGGCTGCCTGGTGCTTCGGCAAGAGCCATCCCGAATGGGCCGAGCGGCTCTACAACCACCCTACCCACGGTCGCCACTTGCGCGATTGGCGCGACCGGCGCGCGATCAGCCGCAAGGGCAAGGTCTCCGCGATCCTGGCGATGAGCGCTTCGATACCCTTCACATGGTTCACGGTGGGCTGGCCTTGGGTGCTGATCCCGGCCGGAGTGCTGCTGGTGATCGGCCCCTGGATCTGGACGCGCGCGGAATAGCCACGACGTCGCCCCGGACTTGATCCGGGAAGAGGGTCTCGCAGCGCTACTCCACCGCGTCCCGCAGCACGGCGATTCCCTGCTGGCGCTGGCGGCGCAGTTCCTGCTTCAGCACGGCCGGATCGCGCGCGATCACGAAGCCGAAGCTCACCCCGCCCTCCTTGCCGATGGTCGCATGGTGCAGCTTGTGCGCCTGTACGAGCCGCTTGGCATAGCCGCGCTTGGGCACCCATCGGAAATAGCGCTGATGGACGAGACCGTCGTGGATCAGCGTATAGATCACGCCGTAGAGCAGTACGCCCAGCCCGATCCAGGTTCCCGGCGCCCATGCCCCGGCGCCCATGACCAGCGGCGAACCCAGCGCAAACATCGAAATGCTGATCGCCGCGCCGACCAGCGCGTAGAGATCGTTCCTTTCGAGGAGGTTGTCGTGCGGCTCGTGATGGTCGCGGTGCCAGGCCCAGCCGAACCCATGCATGATGTACTTATGGCTCGCCCAGGCGACGAATTCCATCGCTGCGGCAGAAGCGAGCACGATCAGGGCGGCGGAGAGAAACGACATGATCCCCGTTCTAGTCGCTTGGCTGCGCCTTGTCAGGTGCCGAGGATGGTCAAATGACGGTGTCGGCAGAATGTGCCGCGCGGCGGGCAGCCAGGAGGGGAAAGTTTGGAATGCAGATGCAGCCGCAGAGGCGCGGGGCCGGTACGGCTGCCCTGCATTCCTTATCTTTCAGGCGGCCTCTCCCGTCGGGTCGCAGAGGCCGTCTACAGTCTCGTGGCTGCGACACTTAGTTACAAATGCCGACAGGACTGTGACCGGTGAGTCTTCTGCCGTTCATGTTGAGACTTCTAAATCTGAATGCACGGAACAAATCCCGGAAAAAGAAGGAAAGTCCCATGCGCAAGATCACCCGTTTCATCGCTCCCGCCCTTGTCGCGGCCCTGGGTTTCTCGGCCGTCGCGCCGGGCATTGCCGAAGCGGCCGCGCCGCACCGCGAAGCCGCGCGCATCACGCCCAATCGCGAAGCGAAGATCCGCTCGGACATCGCCGGACTGCGCGGCGAGATCGATCGCGCCGCCGCCCGCCGCACGATCAGCCAGCGTGAAGCCACCGGCCTGCGCAACGACGCGGTCCAGATCCAGCGCCTCCATTCGACTTACGCCCGCGGCGGCCTGAGCCCGCGCGAGATGCAGACCCTGCAGGGCCGGATCGACCGCGTCCACGCCGCGCTCCATGCCGAACGCAACGACCGCAACGGCCACCGCCGCTGAAGACCGCGACGCGCAGGCAGCCGGGGCGAGAAGCCCCGGTTGACCGCTTAGCGAATAATGTTGCGCGAAAAGGCACGCCCGTTCCCCTTGAATTGCGGGGCGGGCGGGCCTAATCGCGCTTTCACCATGACCACGAAACCGCGCACCCTCTACCAGAAGATCTGGGACGCCCACGTCGTCGACACGCGAGACGACGGAACCAGCCTCATCTATATCGACCGGCACCTCGTCCACGAAGTGACGAGCCCGCAGGCCTTCGAAAGCCTACGCGTGGCCGGCCGCCCGGTGCGGCGCCCCGATCTTACCCTTGCGGTTCCCGACCACAACCTGCCGACCACCGCGCGCAAGGATGCGCAGGGGCATGTGTTGCCCATCGCCGACCCCGAAAGCGCGCAGCAGCTGGCCGCGCTCAAGAGAAATGCGCCGGAATTCGGCATTCGCTATATCGACGCCACCGATGCCGAGCAGGGCATCGTCCACGTCGTCGGACCCGAGCAGGGCTTCTCGCTGCCCGGCGCCACCATCGTCTGCGGTGACAGCCACACGGCCTGCCACGGCGGCATCGGCGCGCTGGCCTTCGGCATCGGCACCAGCGAGGTCGAACATGTCCTCGCCACGCAGACCCTGCTGCTCAAGCAGTCGAAGAGCTTCGAAGTCCGCGTCGACGGCAAGCTGGGCGCGGGCATCACTCCCAAGGACGTGGTGCTCCACATCATCGGCGTGATCGGCACGGCCGGCGGCACCGGCTACGTGATCGAGTTCCGCGGCAACGTCTTCGAGGAAATGTCCGTCGAAGGCCGCCTGACCGTCTGCAACATGGCGATCGAGGGCGGCGCCCGTGCCGGCCTGATCGCTCCGGACGAGACCACGTTCGCTTATGTCGAAGGCCGCCCTTACGCCCCGCAGGGCGATGACTGGGACAAGGCCCTGGCCTGGTGGAAGAACCTGGCGACCGACGAAGGCGCGACGTTCGACAAGACCGTCTCGATCCGCGCCGAGGATATCCAGCCGACCGTCACCTGGGGCACCAGCCCCGAGGACACGTCGGCCATCGGCGGCGTCGTTCCCGCGCCGGAAGACTTCGCCGACGCCTCCAAGCGCGACGCGGTGAAGGTCAGCCTCGACTACATGGGCCTCACCCCCGGCACCCGCCTCACCGAAGTGGAAGTGCAGAACGTCTTCATCGGCTCGTGCACCAACAGCCGCATCGAGGATATCCGCGCCGCCGCCGCAGTGCTCAAGGGCCGCCACAAGGCAGACAACGTGAAGTGGGCGATCGTCGTCCCCGGCTCGGGCCTGGTCAAGGCCCAGGCCGAGGCCGAAGGGCTCGACAGGATCATCATCGAAGCGGGCCTGGAATGGCGCGAACCGGGTTGCTCGGCCTGCCTCGCCATGAACCCCGACAAAGTGCCGGCAGGCGAACGCTGCGCCTCGACCAGCAACCGCAACTTCACCGGCCGCCAGGGCCCCGGCAGCCGTACCCACCTGATGAGCCCGGCCATGGCCGCCGCCGCCGCGGTGACCGGCAAGCTCACCGACGTGCGCGAACTGGTAGGATAAGAACGACATGTCCAACGATTCCGAAAACAACCTCGCCGGCCGCGCCGCTCTGGCAGCCGGCGCCGCCATCGGCTCGGCCGCGATCGCCGCGGCCCTGCTCTTCGTGAAGCGCCGCAAGGCCCGCGCGAACGAAAAGCCGCTGCACCCCGAACAGGCGCCCGAGACCGACTGATGCAGGCCATTTCCCACGTCGCCGGACGGGCCATCCCGTTCGGCCGCAAGAACGTCGACACCGACGTCATCATCCCGGCCCACTGGCTCAAGACCATCACCCGCGAAGGCCTTGGCAAGGGCGCGTTCGAGGCGGTGAAGAAGGAACCGGACAACGTCTTTGCGGACCCCGAGTTCGCAGGCGCGCCGATCCTGATCGCGGGCGACAACTTCGGTTGCGGCTCCAGCCGCGAACATGCCGCCTGGGCGCTGCTCGACATGGGCGTGACCTGCGTGATCGCGCCGAGCTTCTCGGACATCTTCTCGGGCAATGCCTTCAAGAACGGCATCCTCACCGTGGCGCTGCCGCAGGCGGCGATCGACCGGCTGATGGAAGTGGCGCAGACCGATCCGATCGACATCGACCTGGAGACCCAGACCGTAACCACGCGCTTCCAGGATCGCTACGGTTTCGAGATCGACCCGTTCCGCAAGCACTGCCTGCTGGGCGGGCTCGACGAAGTCGGCCTGACCATGGCGCAGGGCGATGCCATCTCGGCCCACGAGGCCAGGGCACGCAGCGACCTGCCGTTCCTGGCGAAGACTCCGGCGAGCGCCTGAACCGGCTGTCGTCCCGGACCCGGTCCGGGACGACGCATCGCAAATCGCCATTGCCCCGACCCGCTTCGCGCCCTATCGGCAGGATAAGCCCTAGATCGAGGTTATCCGATGACGAGTTTCCAGGACCGCGAACGCGCCGAAGAGGCCAAGTTCGTGCATGACGCAGACACCCAGTTCCGCATCCAGGCGCGCCGCAACCGCCTGCTGGGCGAATGGGCCGCCGTGCGCATGGGGCTTTCTTCCGCCGAGACCGAGGCTTACGCCAAGGCCGTCGTCCAGGCCGACTTCGAGGAAGCCGGCGACGAGGACGTGATCCGCAAGCTGCTGGGCGATCTCATTGCTGCCGGTGTGGACGCGTCCGAAAACGAAATCCGCACCGCACTCGAAGCCAAGCAGGTCGAGGCGCGCCGCGCCTTCCTGGGCTGAACAGTCGTTTTCGGGCCGCGCCGGACATTCCGGTCCGGCCTGAAGATGCCCCGGCCAAGAGCCGAACGAAAGGAACCAGGCCATGGCCATGTCCGCCAGCGAAATCGAAGCCATGATCCGCACCGCCCTGCCCGACGCATCGGTCGAGATCACGGATCTTGCCGGTGACGGCGACCATTATGCCGCGCGCGTCACCAGCGCCGCTTTCGCGGGCAAGCCCCGCGTGGCCCAGCACAAGATGGTCTACGAAGCCCTGGGCGGCCGCATGGGCGGCGTGCTCCACGCCTTGCAACTCACCACCGCCGTCCCCAACTGAAGCCGGCATCGGAGCATTTTCAAGTCAGGTGAAATCACCCGACGGCCCGGAAAATGCGGCGAACAAAAGAAACGCAGAGCATGATACGTTCATGGTCTAGTCTGAAGGTTTATTGAAATGTCCGACGTCAACGCGCGCATCGACGAGATTGTAAAGAACAACGACATCGTCCTGTTCATGAAGGGCACCCCGCTGTTCCCGCAGTGCGGCTTCTCCAGCCGCGCGATCGCCATCCTCGAACAGCTCGGCGCGCCTTACGAGAGCGTCGACGTGCTGCAGGACATGGACATCCGCCAGGGCATCAAGGCCTATTCGGAATGGCCGACGATCCCGCAGCTCTACGTAAAGGGCGAATTCGTCGGCGGCAGCGACATCATGATGGAAATGTACGAGGCTGGCGAACTGCACCAGCTCTTCATCGATACCGGCCTCGCCACCCAGGGCTGATCCCGGATCGATCGAATGCCAAAGGCGCCCGGGGGCAACTCCGGGCGCTTTTTCGTGCGCGCCCTCCCTTCGCAGATGCACCCCGCCCGGGGCGTGCAAACTTCGGAGGGGCGATTTCGGGGGGTGGAGGGCTCGGGGAGACGGGGCCGGGAGACATTCGGCCCCGTCTCGTTCGAGACTACTCGAGGGTACGTTATCCTATGAGCATGAGCCGTGCCAAATGGCAAATCTCCCGGTTTTCCGCCAATGACCATGCACCCGCGCCTTCCAGGAACCCTGCAAGTGTAAAGCCGCCCGACAGTTTTCAGCCGGATCGCCGCGCAAGGCCGGCATGACAATTCCGCTTGCCTCTCCGCCTAGGGCACGCAAACTCGCGGGCATGACTCTCTATGCTCCCAGCAATGATCCGATGCCGGCGGATGGCCCCAAAGTGGTGCCGGCAGCGACCCTGGTGATCTTCCGCAACGCGGCCGACGGCGGCCCACCGGAACTGCTGATGGTCCAGCGCGCCCGCGAAATGCGTTTCGCCGGAGGGGCCGCGGTGTTTCCAGGCGGCCGCGTCGACCCGGCCGACCGCGAGCTGGCCGCCGCGCTCCTGCCCTCAGAACCCATCGAACTCGCCTCCGCGCGCATCGCCGCCATTCGCGAAACCCTGGAAGAGACGGGGTTGATGGTCGCCACGCACCGGCCCGTCAGTGCCGAGGAAGCCGCCCAGGGCCGCCTGCTCCTGTTGGAACGCGGCACGCTGGCGCCGGTGCTGGAACATTTCGGCTGGGACCTCGCCCCCGAACGCCTCGTGCTCTACGCGCACTGGTGTCCGCCGTGGGACAAGGGCTTCGACACGCGCTTCTTCGTCACCGACCTCGGCACCGGCGCGGTGGACGTCACGGTCGATGCCACCGAAAATACCCGCCTGTTCTGGACGAGCGCGGCCCAGGCGCTGGACATGACCGCGCGCGGCGAGATCGCGGTGATCTTTCCCACCCGCCGCAATCTGGAGCGCCTTGCCCGCTTTGCCAGTCACGCGGAGGCGCTAGCCGATATCCAGCGCCATCCCGTGGAGCGCATCCACCCCCGGATCGAGACGATCGAGGGCGAGGAATGGCTGATGATCCCCGACGGCCACGGCTATCCGGTGCGCGGGCAACTCAAGGCCGCTGCCGACCGCGGCTGATCCGCGATCGGCCAGAGGCCCGGTTCAGGCAGGCTCAGGCCAGCTCCGGCTCGGGTTCCAGCGAGGCGCGCGGGCCTTCGACTTTCGGGCCGGTCGCTCCGTAGAGCCCGAAAGCGACCGCGAGTGCGAAGAACACCACCATGCCCTTGATCGCAGCATCGTAGCTGCCGGTAAGTGTGAAGGCCTTGGCCGAACCGATCACCGCCGAAGCGATGAACGGCAGCCCGATCAGCGTGTTGAGCCCGAAGCCCCGGCTGTAGCTGGCCTGGCCGAAGCTGTCTGACAAGCCGCGGCCCAGCGTCGGGATCGCGCCCACGCCGTGCATGCCGATCAGCGCCACTACCACCGCGGTCATGGCAAAAGGCGGGTGCAGCAGCAGGACCAGCCACAGCAGCGCGCAATCGAAGCCGATCAGCGCCAGAGAGCGTCCGCCGCCCAGCTTGTCGGCAATCCAGCCGAACATCACCGATCCGGCGATCCCGGCCAGCGACATGATCGACTGGAGCTGCGCCGACTCGGCCCGGGTGAAGCCCCAGGATTCGCCCATGGGCACCAGCAGCGAACCCAGCATCACCGAACTCGTCATGCTGGCGATTCCCGCAAGACACAGCGCCCAGAAGCGCGGCCTGGCAAGGAGCTGCGCCACGCTGAGCGAGCCGTCCGACGTGCGCCGGCTGCCGGCGGCGGGCGCGGCGGTCTCCCCGCTGGGAGGATGGTCGATGGTCATCAGGCTGAGCGGGATCATGACCGCCGCGGCCACCAGTCCGATCGCGAGGTAGATGGTGGTGGGCGCCACGCCGTCGAGCGTCTCGTGGAGCAGCCAGGGCATGATCGCGATCACCACCGGCAAGTGCACGACGCCCAGCGCCAGTCCGCGATTGCGATGGAACCAGCGCGTCACCAGGGTGGCCGGGCCCACCGATCCGGCCAGGCTCAGGGCGGGGCCGAAGAACAGGCCGTAGGCGACGAGGTAGAGCGCATAGCTCTGCGTGAAGGCCAGCAGCAGATAGCCGCCCACCGTCAGCAGGGCGCCCACCAGCAGGAGCAGCCGCAGCGAGACTTTCGCGATCAGCACGCCCACGAAAGGCGCGAGTATCGACGAGCCGACCAGGACCAGCGGAATCCCCGCCGCCGCCGCCTCTGCGCTGACGCCCAGGCGCTGCTCGACCGACGCCAGCAGGATGCCGAAGGACCCCATCACGGTGCCGATCACCAGATTATGCGAAACCCCTGCGATCACGCCCATTCGGACGGCCTTGGGGTGGTTGGGAATATCCGGCGTGTTGCCGGCTGCATGGGCCATGGTTCTCTCCCGGATGGCGATGTGCCGGCTTTTCGCCGTGCATGTCTTTGCCGGGAGGATACGTGGGTGCGGGACGCTGGCGAGGAGATTGGCCGCGCCGCCGGGAAATACCGCCCCGGCGAAAAGGTGATGGCCTGCCCGCTTGAAGAGAGACAGTCGGAAAAGGGCGGCGAGGGTAAAAGCGGCGGTTAGCCGACGGCGCGCCACTCCGGCGTGAAAGTGGCGTGCAGACGCACCAGATGGTCCACCACCGGCCCGTGGAGCGGCCGGTCGAACTCGACGCCGGCGCAGTCTCCGCTGATCCAGCGGATGATGCCGGTCAGCCCTTCCAGCGCCTGCGGACGAATCACCACGCGCATGCCCACGCGGAAAAGCAGCCCCGTCGTCGCCACGCAGCAGCCCTCTGCCGTGATGTCCGAAATCTCGCCTTCGTCACGCAAGCCATTGGCAGTGCGGCATTGTGCTGCCAGCGAGATCGGCTGTCGTCTGGATCGGCGCTGCAGGAAGGGGCGGTTCATCATCCGGTTATGGCGCAAACCGGTTGATCAACCCTTAAATCGCCTCAGGCCGGAGCCTCGACGCCGCGCTTTTCTTCCTGTCCTTGCGCCGCCAGTCTCCGGGCGAGCACGGCGCAGACCATGAGCTGGATCTGGTGGAAGAACATCAGCGGCAGGATGATCGCGCCAACCTGGGCGGCCGGGAACAGCACGCCCGCGAGCGGAACGCCGGTGGCCAGGCTCTTCTTGGAGCCGCAGAACAGGATCACCACCCGGTCCTCGTGCGAAAAGCCCAGCATCCGGCCCAGCAGGTTGCCGATCACCATGATCGCGGCGAGCAGGCCCAGCGAGAGCAGCGCGATCAGGGCCAGTTCGCCCAGCGTCACCTTCTGCCAAAGCCCGTCGAGCACCGCGGCGCCGAAAGCGGTATAGACCACCAGCAGGATCGAGCCGCGATCGGTGTAGCCTAGCATCTTCTTGTGCCGCTGCACGAAGCCGCCGATCCACGGCCGCAGCAAGTGTCCTGCCACGAAGGGAAGAAGGAGCTGCAGCGAGATCGAGACGATCGGGTCGGTGGAGAAACCTTGCGCCTTGCCGGTGATAAGCAGCGCCGTCAGCACCGGCGTGATGAAGATGCCCGCCAGGTTCGAGAACGAGGCGCTGCACACGGCCGCCGCCACATTCCCGCCCGCAATGGCCGTGAAGGCGATCGAGGACTGCACGGTGGAGGGCAGCAACGTCAGGAACAGCACGCCGGTCGCCAGGGAAGGCTCAAGGCCGGGAATGGCCCGGATGCCCAGACCCAACAGCGGGAAGATCACGAACGTCAGGCTCGCCACGGTCAGGTGCAGCTTCCACGCCCGCGCGCCGTCGAGGATCGCTTCCCGCGAAAGCTTGGCGCCGTGCAGGAAGAACAGCAGCGCGATGGCCGCGTCGGCAACGCCGCCGGCAATGCCCGCCCAGATGCCGCGCGCCGGCAGTACCGAGGCCAGGCCGACGGTCGCAAGCAGCATGAGAAGATAGGGGTCGAGGTTCAGGCGGGCGAGAAGGCGGTTCATGCCGCCCTCTCTAGGGCGGCAGGCCGCGCGGCAAAAGCCCCCGGAGTGCGCCGTGGACGCACAAAAACTTGAGAACGCTCCCCTGGTACCGGCCTGACCCCGGCAAGGCATGCGTGAAGAGGGAGGAATTGGCGCGCCCGACATGAAAGCGATGGGCACTCAGATTGCTGGGAAATTTCGCTGGCTCGATAACGTGCTAAGGGTCCGGACTCAATTGCACCAGAAGATAATCGTTGCGGCTAGGAAGACGCCGGCCATGTAGTTGGTGGCAAGTTTGTCGTAACGGGTTGCGATGCGTCGCCATTCATTGAGGCGACACCACAGGCGTTTCTGTACACGGAGTTCCTGACAGTCCCCCGCCAGATCGGCTGCAAGGCGCTCTCCGATCGTCTCTGTATGATGCCCGGCTCGCTCCTCCTGCCGGGCCCGGCACCGCCGTTCCAGCTCTGCGTCGAAGTCGTCATAGGTTGCAGTGCGCGGGATCGGCACCATGAAGTGTGAGCGCACACACTTCACCAGTTCTTCGACCTTCCCCTCGTCGTTGCCCTTGCCATCCCCGCAGATCTTGGCGACCGCGATCCTCGTCTTGTCGTACAGGATCGAAAGCCGCACCCAGCCAAAGAAGGCAAACGCGCAAACATGCCCGTCTAGAAAGGCTTCCATCGTCTCGGAAGGATAGGCCTTCACAAAGCAGGCATCGGATTGCGGAACGTCCATACAGAAGAAATGCGCCTTCTGCCGCACATCGCCGATCACGCCCACCGCTTCGCCAAAGTCACCTGTGCGTGCTCGGGGCGGATGCGCCAGCGCCACGAACGTCTCACGGCTGCGCACACGGCTCCGGCGCACGTAATCCTTCACCACCGTACAACCGCCGCCGTAGCCATGTTCATCGCGCAACTGCTCAAAGATGCGTTTGGCCGTGTGGCGCTGATTTACCGGCGCAACATAATTCTCAGCCAAAATTCGGTCGATCACCGGCAGCAACGATCCCAGCTTCGGCTTGGCAACAGACTTGAAGCGCGTGTAGCCCGACGGCAGCGAGAAACGGTACATCTTCGCGATCATCTCTCGGGTCAAGCCGATAACCTTCGCTGCATCCCGCTAACTGTTCCCTTCGACAAACACAAAGCGGCGTACCGCTGCATAGCTCTCCACAGCAAACATCCTCGGCCGCTCCAAAAGGCCAACCTTACCAATGGCTGGGTTTTACCCCGCCGCGCTCAGCAATTTTCTGGCGCTCCATTGGCCTAGTTTGTCACCGCCCTGCACACTTAAGCTTAGCTGAAGGTCGCGAAGCAGATTGAGACGTCTTGTTCTCCATGACCCCATTAAGCGACGGCCTTGAGCTGACTGCGGAGAGAAGCCAGTGATCCATGGGAATGATCAAAAAGTCGCAAAAGTAGCTTGATCCACTAGGCCCCAATCAGAGAGGCCTCTGAGGCTCTGAGAATATCTGAAGCGTGAAGGGGCGGGCATTTTGCCTTTGATTATCCGACACAAGACCTCAGCGATCTGTAAGGAGCATCTTTTAGTGCAGAAGTACCGCCGCTGCTGTCGGCGACAGAATGAGAGTGCGGGATATTGGTTTCCCGTGAATGTCGGTCCAAACACCTTGAGGTAATTTAAACCGCAGCACAGCTTTGGATGAAGCGTTCACAACTACCAACCCCTTGCTGTACATTCGCATCATTGCGGCGGTGTTTATCTGTACCGCCTCCGCCACCGGATGCCCGACGGGCGGATTGAGAGTAGCAGGATAACGTAACTGCCGACTGGGATCGCCATCGTGAATCACGCCCAGAACACTCTGCGAACCTTTCGCCAGCAGGAAATTGGCGACGATCCATTGAGCCTCGTCATCGTCCAGCAGATCCGGGGGGGCACAGCTTTTGTCGAGATCCACCCATGGTATGCGCGCTGCTGCCCAACGTGCCAAATCCATTCTGCTGTGCCAACGATCATCGCTTACCCGCTCCTTGCAATTTCGCGTGAAGCCCGCTTCCAGCAGCCATATGTCCGCCGACGCCACCAGCTGCCGGACGCTTCTGGCATCGTCGCCGTCGATCTTTGCGTTGAGAGCCAATCTGCCACCTTCGCGATGGAGCCGGTCGCGTAGCCATGCAACCCAATCCAGCACGGAGGTCGCATAGTCAGGATCGATGGTTTTGCCGCTAAAAAACGGTGACCAGTGTCCTTCTCGGTAGGCTCCGCAACGGCCGCCCAGGTTGCGTAGGCTCACATTGTCGAGCGCAATAACCTTTTCCCCTCCTGCAAGCGCAGGCATCATGTACGTTTTGAACAGATAATCGCGGACGCGGGGGTTCGTGACATCAACCGGCATGTAACTACCCCATCTATAAGTGTAGGTCGTTGCAGGGGTCTTTCCATCACACCGATAGGCCACGGCATCTGCAAGGTTACTTTGGAACCATGTTATATCGTGGTCTCGATTTAAATCCCGATCCATTGGGTAGTATCTGCTGCCGAGCCACCCTTTGCCGCTCTTCCCGCCCCAAATGAATGCTATGCTGCCACCACTACGGGTAAGGTCTATAGGCCTTTTTTCCGTTATCTGGGCGAATGTCACACCATCCTGTGTCGGTAACGGCAAAATCCATTCTGTGGGCAACGTCTGGAGCCGATCTTCGGCGCTATTGGCAGTTTGTTTGGCGCCAGCAGGCGATATGCAAAAACCGGCCAGCATCATCATCGCATGGCTAATAAGAGCAAACCTTCGCGACACCTTGATCTTGGCTTTCGAAATTTCTGACGGACTGCCTAAAGGGCCTCGACGGTTTCTGCCGAATGTCGGAAGGAAACTCGAATATAGCTGATTGCCTATTTGCCGTTTCCGATCTTGCCAATCGTCGAATTGATCATTGGCCCTGATCCCTCCAAGCCTGCCCTTGAGCGGGCATACTTGATGCACCTTGTCCATTGCGCAAGGGGTTTGTCGTGGTTATGGGGCTGGTCTTGCGATGCGGCAACGCAATTTTCTGCAGCGGATACGGCTGGACCTGTGAGGGCCGTGGCTCGATCAACCCGGGATTCTGATACAATTCACATGTCTGCGCGTTTCGATTGTGTCGCCACAGCCACTCCCCGTACATTACCTCAAGCCTCCTTGCCGATCATGCGGCCAACGGGCGGCGCGCAGGTGAAAACTCGCAGAATGTGTTGGAGCGTCATTGTCGCGCTGACAATTCTGCTTGCAGCCTGTGCCCTCCCGCGCAGTGGACCCTCCTCCGCCGATTTCGCCCGCGCCGAACGTGAAAGCTCTATTCGTCTCGTCGAAGCGACCATGGCAGACGCCGCCGCAAGCCAAAGCAATGTTGATGCGAGCTTCGTTCCTGATTGGATCGCGGCGCCAGAAGCGCAAACCGATCTTATCGGTGCTGGGGATCTGCTGTCGATTGGCTTATCGGAAAATGATGGACTCAACTTGTTCCCGTCCAACGGGCAAGGCACGTTTCGCTTTGATGGCTTGCCGGTCGATCCGTCTGGTGCAATCCAGTTGCCTTATGTTGGGCAGGTGCGTGTTGCCGGGTTGACCCCACTGGATGCCCGAGCGGAAATCCTGAAGCGACTTCGCCGCATCGTGTTGAGTTCGGACGTGACCGTCGTTGTGAAGGAAAGGCACAGCCGCCTGCTTTCCGTGCAGGGCGACGTGACGCATCCCGGAATAGTGCCGCTCGGGCCGGAAACCACTCGTCTGAGCCGATTGCTCAGTATAGCAGGGGCTGCTCCGGCCAACCAGGAATTGGCAACGGTCACAGTGCGCCGAGGTTCTGTTAGCAGCTCTGTTCCGCTGGTAGACATCTATGAAAGACCTGCGCAGGATATCGCCATGCAATCGGGTGATGTCGTGATCGTTCGATACACTCCGGCCATGGTGAACGTGCTAGGTGCAGCTGGAATGCAGGGTCGCGTGCGGATCACGCGGCGCAATTACAGCCTAGCGGATGCGGTGGCCGATGCCCGGGGGTTGAACGACTCGGCGGCAAGTCCAGGGGGCGTCTATCTGATGCGGTTGGGAGAAGCGTTTGGCACAACCACGATGATACCTCATGTCTATCATTTTGATTTTCGCGACCCGGCGCAGATTGCGGTGGCGAGCGCATTTGCTGTCCGTGATGGCGATGCATTGCTGTTGTCGAACGCACCGTTCGCGCAGTCTCACAAGATCCTGTCCGCGTTCAGCAGCGTCATGAGCACCGCACGGTCAGCGACCTACGTAGCGCCCTGAGTTCGGCACCGTGAGCAATGACGACCGCATAGCCAAGTGGCGTGCCCGCCGCGAAGCGGAAAGGGCTGCTAAAGCCACTCACGGCGATCTGCCTACGGAACTGGCGTTGGTGGCGGCGACTGCCGAACCTCTCGTGTCCGGCGGCGATCTGGAATCCGACACAGTGCTCACGTTTGCATTGGATAGCCTGCGGCGCCTTCCGCATGAAACGGTGGGGGACCGCCGTCAGATCTACGATGCGATCGCGCGCGGTATCGAGCGTGGGATTGAGCAGATAGATCCTCACCCGGATTATGCCGAACTGCGCCGCCGGCAATTGCGCACCATCATCCGTCTGTTGGAAGCGGATACGCGCAGTGGAATCGATATCTATGTGGCAGGCTTCCGTCCGACTGGTTTTACTGAAGGCGTCACGCCGCTATTGACCGGCTACCAGCGGCGTAAAGTACGCAGCGATGCGGAGAAGATCAGCCGCGCGCGGCGTGAAGCCTTACTGGCGGACGAAGCCTATACTATCGCCATTCCGGAGGACGAGGAAGGTGACCTCATGCATCTCCGCGACCTGATGGTCCGCATCGATGCCGCGCGGGCGCCTCGATCCAGCCACCCCATGCACATGAAGATGCGCGCATGGATCGCCGTGCTACGTTACCAATTTGCATTGTTGCGGGCAGAAAGCCGTCTTGCAATCGTGTGGACGATGGTGGGGCCAGCAGTACTCATGGGCTTGATCTCTGCAGGCTATTTCCTCAGCGGAATATCTTCGGTCCTCAACATGGATGTCGCGACCTTTGCCATGACCGGGGCTACGACGTGGATCATGTTCCGAACGGTGATTTTCCGCAGTTCAATGTCGTTTCACGCTCATCGAGCTTTGCTGAACATTCACCCGATCACGCCATCGATGATCGGATTAATGCAGGGCCTGGTGCAGATGCTGGCCTACGCGGGTGCATTCGTGGTCCTGATCGGCGTAGGATATTTGGCCGGTTTGTTTAGCCTTCCCCATAAACCACTGGCCGTTGCGTTCTGGATCGTTTGTATGGGGATCGCTGCCGAAGCGATCGGAATTATCTTCGGCGCCCTTGCCGTAGTCTGGCACTATTTTCCCCGTTTCGCTCCGGCAATCGAACGCTGTATGCAAATATTCTCCAGTGTCATCCTAGTATCTGAACAATTACCCGACAGCTATCGACCCATCGCTCTTGGTTCTCCTCTCGCTCACGCAATGCAACTCATGCGGCAAGCCTATTTTGAGAACTACACTTCTGATGATGCTAGTCCCGTCTACTTCTTTACAGGATTGGCAATAACGATTCTGATCGCCTTCATGTCGCAATGGATCGTGCGTTCGCGGGTAGTCCCGGCCTGATCATGATAGACCTGCTTTCCCTATCGGACGACGTCACCGTTCATGGTCGATCGATTCATTTATTCGACAATCTGGATTTCCATCTGGAGCCAGGGCGCTATGCGTTGCTTTCAACCACGCCTGAGCTTCGCCGTTCCGTACTGGATGTGCTGGCCGGTCTTCGGCCGCCGCGCCGGGGCCATGTACGATGCACGGGTTCAGTATCATGGCCGATCGGGCGCAATGGTATCGCCAGCGGTAAGGCCACCGGGCAAGACGCCATCGAACTGATCAGCGCAATTCATGGTTTGGAATATCCCCGAGCCTGCGAATTGGTGAGCTTGTTGGTGCCCAGACCTGACTATCTCGATGAGCCATTCAATACTTGGCCGCAATACGTAAAGCAGGAGTTTAATTTCGCTTTAGGGTTATTGCCGCAATTTGATCTTTATGTGATTGATGGAGCAATTCCATTCGAGGAATCACGATTTACTCGAATGTGGCAGTCGCTATTTGAAGATAGGCTGGTCGGCAAGTCTTTGATCCTGTCGACGCCAAGGCAAAAGCAAATGCTGGACTATTGCACGAAAGCTTTAATTTACGATGGCATGGATTTCACCGTCGATGATGACCTTGAATCATGCATAGAACGCTATCCTGCGCATTCGGTCAGGGAAGAAATGGGGACGAGCGCGAGTGCAGGAAGCAGCGATGACGCAGAATTCTTTTTCTAACGGGCAGGAAGTTGCCACTCCAGCCCAGTCACGCGCTCTCGTTCTGGCCCATGAGGTTCGTGCAAGGGCCTCGCGCGAGCGGCGTAATCGGAACTGCCTTATCGGGGTGCTCCTTATCGGGACGTTTGTGGCGGCGATGGGATGGGCAACATTGATTGAAAAGCCGCGTTTTGCCGCAGAATCACGTTTCTCGGTTCGCGGCACCAACGTCATGCAAGCCGGTGCAGCTGGTGCGACCGGCTTCCTTGCCACGGGTTCGGGGGCAGCCGGTGCGGGCTTTGTGGACGGTTTCGCCGTCAATGACTTTCTTAAGTCTCGCGATAGTATGCTACAGCTTGCAAAACGCGTTGATTTGCCCCGCATCTTGCATGTGGATCCTGCCGCGGGAAGTGATGTGCTTTACCGTGCTTACGGCGAGGCAGTATCAGTCAAATTCAAAATGGTGGAGCAGGAGAACGTCGTCGAAGTTTCTGCCTACTCGCCAGGTGATTCTCGTCGTATGGCAGAGGCACTTCTTGCCCAGGCACAGCTATTCGTATCCCGGATGGACGATCAGGGCGTGCAAAATACTTTAGACGTCGACGCTCGGCAATTGGGTGCAGCACAGGACAAGGCGATTGCCGCAGCCAATGCTGTTGCGGCATGGCGAGCAGAAAATCACAATATAGACCCCGAAGCCGAAGCCTCCATGGTAATGACCATGATCGGTCAAATCGAACAGGAATTGAATACTGCGCGCATCAACTATGCAAAGGTGAAGGCGTTCGACAATCCTGATCATCCGATGCTCCAGACTGCGCGAATGCAGGTTTCAGCACTTGAGGCTCAACTGGAGCAGGCGCGCCAACGATTGGCGGGTAGCAGCACTTCGCAGGCAGCGCGGCTGCGGACATATACAGAACTCAAGAACGCCCAGACCTTTACTGACAACAATCTTGCCGCGGCCAGGGACGCCTATCAGCAGGCCTACCGTGAAACGACGCGCCTCCGTCGCTACCTGACTGTCATCGCTCGTCCTGTGGCTTCCGATAGGCCAACAAGCCCCGATTTGCCGATGGTCGCGATCGAAGCATTACTGGCAGGGGGTGTGCTGACTTTTCTGTTGATGCTTGGTCTCAGCCTGTTTCGTGGCGGGCGAAGGTAGCCCTTCAAGTCCCCCTGGGTGCCAGTTCCGCTTATGAGGCAAGGTATTCGAGCGAAGGCCTAGTTGGCAGTGAAATTCCTTGACGATCGACGCGATGACCCTATTAGCTCTCGCTAGAGAAGCTAAACAAAGTAGTAACGGATAAGAACGATGGCGCTTGCGTGGCGCCATGTCCTACATCCAAACCCTTTGTTGGTGGGCCTCGTGATATTTCCTCCGCATTTCCTGCAAGGAAATGCCACGGTAATCTGATTTTGATTTGAATATATTCAACTGCGAAACTATGACCTCAAGTAAAATTTCCATTACTCCGATTGGTACCTGCCGCATCAACACGCCTTTGAAACGTGGTGCAGCACGCTATCCCATTCGTTTGGACCTGCAGCGGATCTATGGTTTTACCCATACCAGTGAAGAAGCCGTACAGCAGCTTAGCTATCGACTTGGTGAGCGCACGTTTCCTCAAGAAGTCGAGCCGATCCTGTTCAGGCCAGGTGGACCGCGTAGCGCCACTGCTGCAGAAACCGTTTTGGCAGACCTAACCATTGTGGAAATCAGTTCTGCCAAGGCTTATCGCATCGATGGCGTGGCGGTTCAGGCGAACTACCTAATGCGGCATTTTGGCGATATTTTCGCATCGGCGGCCCGCGCGCGTAAGTTCTGGAGCCTTGCAGGTGGGGCAGATCGCGAGGCTCTGCGCGTTTTCCTGAGCCGCGATCGTGCAGTGAGTCATCTGTCCGAAAACGATCGCAGCCTTCTCGAACGCCTTTCGGTGACGCAGCAAGGCTACGATGAAATACTGGCCGACATGGCGAGACTGGTAGATGTCGTTGGCAAAGATCGCCTGCTCTTTGTAACCCATGTCAATGGAGTGCTGCCCGATGGTAACATCGTGCCGGCTCGAAACCAGCTCATCCGCTGGGTTAAGAAGGCTGCGCAGCATCTAGACACGGCGCTGTTCGACCCCACCGAACTGATGCGCGAATTTGGACAAGAACGCGCCATGGAGCGTGATGGCCTCGACTTGACGCATTTCACCAACCCTTTCAGCGATAAGTGGTATGGCTGGGTCCAACAGCACCATGTGCTTCCGCGTATTGCAGAAGGCGATCTCGATGCCACTGACGATGGTGCATCGGAAGCCACGCTTCTTGCAGAGAATATCGCTGCAGCCTTCGAATATGATGACTTCTTTTTAGCGTCGCGCCAATTATTCGCCGCCTTGAAGAAGCATGGTGACAGCGTCGCTTTGCAATTGTTGCACGGCATGGTGCTTTCGCAAATCGGTGACCATCAAGGAGCAGCCAATACCCTGTTCCGGCACGTCGACTCTCCTGAAATGACCCCCGAAATTCGCCAGGCTCTTGCGAAAGCTCTGCTCGAAACCGGAAATTGGGAAGGGGCGCTAAACCTTGCATACCAGTTACTGACCAACGAATACGAAAATGAACATATTTATCATATCGCTGGTCTCGCGGCTGATAGGCTTGGGCGAATGGAAGAGGCCCTGCGTTACCGCAAGCTGGCCTTTCGCCTCGATCCCGCTAACCATGCCGCAGGCGTGTGGGTGCTCGATCAATATGGGACTTTAGGTAACACTGATCAGGCAGCAGGCTGGCTGGAGGAGATGTTGGACATCCTCGACAGCCGCCAGACTCCGGGGCTGGGCCGTGCGGTGTCGGAATGGGCAATTGCCAACCGTGATGCACAAGCCCTCACTCGGGCCTTGGCGACCTTGGCGCGGATTGACAGTGGTTCGGTTCCCGCTTTGCTTGACGAGGCTGTCCACAACGGGATGGAAATGGCGCTGGCAAATATCGCCCCAGTCATCATGGCGATGCCCAATCTCAGCGACAAGACGGTGAAGGCGCTGCGTTTGCTCGCGTCTGAATGGAGCGAACGATCCGAACTGTTGCTGCAGCAGGAACTGCTGGGCGAGGCCTTCGGTCTTGCCAGGGCGTCGCTCGCAGTAACGCCGGACTTGCGCAAGGCCGTTCGCGTGAAGCGCATGGCTACCAATAGTCTCAGGGAGAAGGCGCGGGATGCATCCGATGACGCGGGCGTCGTCGCAGTATGTCGCGATGCAGGCGAAGCAGTTTTTGAGCAGCAAGCTACCGTACTGCTCTATGCCCGCGCACTTGGCGCGCTGGATCGCCATGCGGAGGCATTGTCGGTATTGAAACGCGCCGTGGCGCTCTACCCTGATGATCTAAGCCTGCGCGCCGATCTGGCGCATATGGCCGGACTGGCAGGAGAGTTCGCTCTGGCCTTGGGGACTTACGGTGCGCTTTCCGAAGAACGCGAAGCCGACATTGAGCGGTATTCGGTTCGACTGACCCGTTTCCTGAAAAAAGCTCCGACCGTGGGTGTCAGGCATATCCGCAATCTGCTTGGGTCAGGTCATTATGCAAATGCCGTTGATGTCTGGCAGCTTTTGCGGCGATATTCCGACCGGCTTGATGTGATTGATACAGAAGCGCTGCGGATTATGAGCCGCCTACGCACCCGTCTGCGCGAAATTGACGCCGAAGGTGGTGAATCTGAGCCGCCTCACGAGATCGTGAAGCTCATGCTGCTGATTAACCCCGATCAGCCGTCGGTTCTGCGCCGTGCGGCGCTTGAAGCCATGCGCGCTGAAGCCTTCGATGAAGCGGTCGCGAAATGGCAGCGTCTCGATCAGGTCTCTCCCGGCATTCCCAGCACTGCCGCCAATATCGAACGCTGTAACGTCCTTGCAGGGAGGCAGGCGGCGCGTGCAGCGCGGCGCCAAGCCAGTTCGCCGTCCTTGGCGACTTGACGGACCACACCAGCAATCCCTTGAAGGAAGTGCCGATGAACTACAAGGATACGGTCGAGGCAGACCAGAGCCTCGCCGACCCCTTTGTGCTTGAAGTCCCGAGCGAGGATGTCGCTCCCGCTTCCAACCACGAAATGGAAATGCTGGTCGGTCCTATGCCGACAGCGGATAGGCTCGTGCTCGCAAAAGATGCCTTGGCACGGCGAGCGTTTGACGAGGCGGAACGTTGGCTTGATCTGACATTCCTGCCCGCTGACGCCCCCGTCGAACTGGCAATCGGGTGGGCGGAAACGTTGGCAAAGATGCCGCCCTACAAACTTGCCGATGAATTGTTCGAGCGGCTGATGAGCCATCACCCAAGCGAGCGCAAGCTGTTCTTTACGTATGCGCGTCGCCTTAATGGTCGTGGGCTTCTGATGCGTGCGGCTAAAGTCCTGCGGGAAGCTCCGGTTCCCGCTCGAAACCTTGCACAAAACGCATTTGCTGCACGGGTTTTCCGGATGATCGATTTGATTTCGCGTCATGAAGGGCGCGAACTTGGCATCGATGAAGATTGCCGGATCTTGGCTATGAAGCATGCCATCATCAGCTATCGCGACCGTTCAGTGCGCGCATTGCCGAAAGATCGCATGGGCCGGCTTGCACTCATAACCGGCAGCCTTGGTCCGGGCGGCGCCGAACGGCAGCTTTCGCGTACGGCGGCGGAACTGGAACTGGCGCGCTGCCGCGATGGACATGTCGGCGGAATACCTATCGACGCGCAGGTCGAAGTTATCGTCCGCTCTCATGGCCCCGAACGTCAGCACGATTTCTATTTGCCCGATCTTGTCGCCGCAGGCGTCAAACTGTCGCAGATTGATCAGATGGACCCTACGGCAGCGGCCGATCTCGCAATCGACGATGCCGACCTTGCCCTGCTGCTGGATTATCTTCCGGCAAAGGTAGCCTACGGCCTTCGCCGTCTGGTGCCTCATTTTCGTCAACGCGACACGGATGTGGTTTCCATTTGGCAGGATGGAGCATGCCTGTTTGCCGGATTGGCGGCGGTCGTGGCGGGTATCCCCCGGATACAACTGGTCATTCGCGGCCTGCCACCGGTAGTGCGCAAGCACATGTTCCAGCCGGAATACGAAACTATGTACCGTGCGCTGGCGGAAATTCCCGGCGTTGAATTCGTGAGCAACAGCAAAGCGGCGGCTGCCGCTTATGCACACTGGTTGGATCAGCCTCTCGAACGCTTCGAGATCGTCTATAACGGCGTGCCACGTATGGACACGACAGGCACGCCCGATCTTGAGACCGAATGGCAGGACTTCGCAGAAAAGACGGCGGATGCGACCCATACTATCGGTGGCGTGTTTCGCTTCGACACAGACAAACGCCCGCTGACCTGGATCCGTTTTGCCGCCCGCTACATCCGCAGATATCCTGATGCGCGGTTCTTGCTCGTGGGTGGTGGCCGCTTGCTTGATGAAGCGGTGGATCTGGCTCGCGGGCTGGGCGTTGCGGACCGCATCCATTTTGTCGGGAGGTCTGTGGCCGTTGGCTACTGGATGAAGCGGATGGATGTGCTCGTCCTCATGTCCAGCTTCGAAGGCCTGCCCAACGTTCTGATCGAGGCGCAGTATCTGGGCGTGCCAGTCGTCTCTACCCCTGCCGGGGGTGCCTCGGAGTGCTTCATCGAAGGCGTCACCGGCCATCTTCTGGGCTCTGCCAACAAAACCGATCTCGAAGAGGCGTGCGAGAAGGTTGCGGCTTTGCGCGGGCGGGCACAAGATCCAGCGATTTTTGAACCGGCATCACGCTATTTTCTAGAGAAGAACTTCGCTGTTTCCGGAATGCTCGAAACTTTCCTGCGTGTGGCTTGCAAGGCCGCTGGCTGATGGACATTGCCCTATTACCGAATGAGGCCGCGCAAAGGTTTGCGCAGGCAGCGAATGCCATTCGCAAAGGCAGGTGGAGGGAAGGGCTCGATCTTGCGGCATCGCTGTCTATGCCGGATGTGGGCCCGGGTCCCGAGACTTTCGTGTTGTTAACGCTGGCCCGCATAAGGCTGGGTGAAGCTACCGTGTCCAGCATCAACACCGACATGGTTCGCGCTGCAGGGCAATCAGCGGACTTGCGACGCCTTCTGGTTACGCCGTTGATCCAAAACCAGTGCCTCGAAGAAGCTGCCGACGTCCTTGCCACGATCGCCCTTGCTTTGCCCCCTGCTCGGGCCGAACGCCAACAGAGGGCTGGGTTGCTGGCCCGCGTGTCGCGCTGGGACGAGGCGATCGCGTTGATCGACGACCTTCTGGTGGAGTGCGAAGACGATATCTCCCTGCGCACTTCTCAGATACAATATCGCCTTTCCGCCGGTCGACAGAAAGAAGCTGGCGCTATCACGCGCGCGATGGAACACGTGCCAGGCGATGAACGCTTGGTCAACGTCATGCTCCTTTCGCTTCTGCGCGAGCGCGATTACGATGGCGCTGCGACACTGGCAACGCGCCTCGATACGTCTCGGATCGAGAGTCCATTGCTTGCTGGAAACATCGTACAGGCCCTGTTCCGAGCACGCCACTATGACGCGGCGATAGCGGCAGGAGAAGCCTTTGTCCTGCTTGGCATTGATGGGCCGGTGCTCCGTAGCCATCTGGCACAGGCCTGGTACGAAGGGCAGCAAGGCGACCAACGTTTCGGCAAGGCCATCGCACACCTTGAGGTCGGCGTCAGGCAGCAGCCCGAAAACCTCAGGATGGTATCCTTGCTGGGCCAGGTTCTGTTGCGCAATGGCAATACCCGTCGTGCTCTGCCTTATCTGGAGCAGGCCGTAGCGATGCAGCCCGCCATGGCCGAACTTCGCGCGCTCTATGCACGTGCGCTCAAGCAGCTTGGCGACTACATGGCCGCAGCCGAACAGTTCGAAGCTGTAATGCGCAACAGTCCTCAAAGCAGCGGGCGGTGGCACCGGTATGTCGCCGGGGCCATGGCACAGGCTGGCCGCGTTGAAGAAGCGGGCGATCTGTTCGATGCCTGGGTAGCGCAGCGCTCTGCTACCTTGCCTGCATCCTTCGATGCCGGCCTCGCAGCCTTGTGGAACAGAGTGGATGATGTGCACATTCCCGAAGCGCGTTTGAACTGGGCCTGGGGCTTGCGGTCCCCCGATTGCCCGCATGATAGGGCTGAATTCGACCGTCGCGCGAAATGGGGGCATCTGGCCGACCTCTACCTACTCGACTGGCTGGAATGTCGGGACGACCAAGTCGATGAGGCGATGCAGCACCTCTCGGAAGAGCTTGAGCACGTCGAAGCATTCATTATCGAAGCGCGTGCCCGTGCTCCAGGCAAGGGCGTGGTCTTCGCCTCCGCCCATGTCGGCGCCATGTACTTCGGACCGCTGGCTCTGGAACTCATTGGCGCCCGATCGCGGTGGGTTGCATCGACGCCCAGTGTCGCTCGTACCGCTTATACGGAGAACCTGATCTCTACTAGCGATCAGACAGACACCCAAGTCGCCCGAGCATTTATGCAATCCCTTCGCCAGGACTACATCGTGGTTATCGCGGCTGATGGCGCCATCAATCTTGCTGCGCCGCGTATTACGTTTGAAGGATGGGACATCACCTTTTCGGAATTTGCAGCGCGTACTGCGCACCGGATGGGCTCCTCTTCCGCGTTCGTCGCGCCGGTTTGGCGGGACGACAACCGTCTCGGCTTTGTTCTGGAGCATCTCCCGATGCCTGATGATGGCGAGACTGCGGATGATTACGCGCAGCGCTGGCGTAGCGCTTATCTCCGCTGCCTGCGTGCCTTCCTTGCGACCAAGCCTGAGAACCTACGCATTGCTGGCGGCATTTGGCGCCACATCCGATAGAGGCCAGACCTTTGCGCATTGCCCTATTGACCCGGTCCTATCCTGCGGACGACGATCTCTATAAATATCCGTTCGTTCATCGCCGCGTGCTGGCCTACAAGGCAGCGGGCCATGATGTGAGGGTCGTGCGGTTGGGCGCGGCCGCATCTGTGCATGTCTTCGAAGGCGTTGAATGCCTTACCGTACGCCCTGTCGATTTCGACTCTGCGGTATTCGGGTTTGCCCCTGATGTCGTAGCCGTTCATGGTCTCGACGAAATGCAATGGCCGGCGATCGCGTCATTGAACGGCCGTTTGCCAGTTTGCGCATGGCTGCATGGATCGGAAATCCCCAGCATCCTGCGCGCCAAGGCGCTGCTGCTTACAGAAGAGGTCGAACGCGAGCACGCGCTGGAACTGACCAGAAAACGTACTGTGTTCTGGCAGGCTGCCCTTTCCCCCTGGCCTTCTGGACTGCGCTTCGCATTCCCTTCCCAGAGTGCGGCAGCACTTTTCGCCGAAGATGTCGGGGCGGGGATGAGAGGCGATCGAACAAAAGTAATCTCAAATCCAATAGACACCATCCTGTTTCCCGCAAAGCGCAAGATGCCGGAAGATGCTTTGCGCATTCTTTCGATCCGCCCGCACGATTCCTGGGCTTATGCAAACGACTTGGCGGTGAAGGTCGTACTTGTACTGCAGCGGCACTCTCGATTTACCGAGATGCGTTTCACTTTCGTGGGCGATGGCCCGCTGTTTGATGAAACTTTTGCTCCTTTGCAGCACTTGTCTAATGTTACTATTAGGCGTGGCTTTCTGCGGCAGCAGGATATCCCGTTGGAACATGCCACGCACGGTGTCTTTCTGGCTCCCTCTCGGCTCGACACGCAAGGGGTTTCACGCGACGAAGCGATGTCGTCTGGGCTTGTACCCGTCACCAACCGCATTCATGCTATCCCGGAATTTGTCGACGGCACGTGCGCTGGTCTGGCCGCTCCCGAAGATGTGGCAAGTATGGCCGATGAAATTGCCTGCATGATCGATCAGCCTGAGGTCTTTCTGGCGCGCAGCCGCGCTGCAGCTTCGCGCGTCCGTGCACAATCCGCGCAGGCGCTGGTTATTCCGCGCGACCTTGAATGGATGCAGCAGGCCGTCGATGCACATCGCTGAATTGAACGCCGTAACCGGTGACGATCTGGGTAGTGACCTGCCTCGGCCGGATTTCTATATCGCGTCGATGGGCCGTACCGGCAGCACCATGATTGCCAACTGGCTGACCCTGCCGCCCGAGCAGATTGTACTCATCGAACCCTTCCTTTTCGCGCTCAAGAACCCGACGATGCTGCGTACTCAACTGGAGAATCTCGGCCTTGGCGCTACCGACGCGGAATGGGGTTTCGCTGACACCACTTGGCGGGGCCGCTTCCGCCGCTTGCTTGCTCCGCGCCTTGCTGGCCGCCGATGGGCATTGAAGGAAGTCCTTGCGGCTGAACATCGCCCTGTGCTTGAGTATTTTGCCCCCCCCTGCGTAGTCGTGACTGTTCGCGATATGCGGGACATTGCTGCAAGCTTCATGGAAAAGCATCGCATTCAGGACAACCTTCACCGCTTTGATGATACGTGGGTGCTTTCCTATTGCCTGCGCGAAGCGCAAGAGATCGTCGAATTGTGTGAATTCCTCAGTAGCAGAGGGACTCGGTGGCGCGTGGTACGGTATGAAGATTTCATAAGATCGGACGCGGATCGGGCATCATTGGCGGAGTTTGTCGGTTGGCCCGGGGGAGGCGAAGTTGGCCGCCATCTTACACAGTTGGGTCGCGGTTTCGAAACTGAACGCCACGGGAACGCCATCAATGCTGCTTCCCGCCGGTGGGAGGAGCGCACGCTTCACCCTCTCGAACGTGCTTTTGCGGAACGCATCGCAGCCGAATGCACGACCTATCAGACTTTTTTCGGCTACTGAACCTGCTTGCACCTGACAGGTCCGTCGCGCTGCACGTCGGACCTGTTAGGATGGATCATCACGTCATCTGCCAGGGTCTCTCATCAGAGAGACCAGTACTGATACTCTCCAAGGAAATCTGCCGGGTTGAGCGCCGACTTGAGATCGACCAGCAGGCCGCGCGGATTTAATTTGGAGCGAATGAGCGCCGGCAGGTCGTTGAGGTAGGCGTGATGCGGCACCGCAATGATGATTGCATCGAGATCCTTGACTTGATCGCAATCGACCAACTCGATGCCGTATTCCTCATGCATCTGCTCTATGGGGGCATGGGGATCACTGGCCATTACTTGCATGCCGAACTTCTTGAGTTCGAGAACAAGTTCTGCCGCTTTGCTATTGCGCACGTCAGGAACGTTTTCCTTGAAGGTTGCGCCCAGCACTCCGATGCGTGCACGACGGATGGGAAAACCGTGCGTGGCTAGCAATTGCAACACTTCGGTGGCGATATAGCGTGGCATGCCATCGTTGATGCGCCGACCTGAAAGAATTACTTCAGGATGGTATCCAAGCTGTTCTGCCTTAGAAGTCAGATAATAAGGATCAACGCCAATACAGTGACCGCCGACGAGTCCGGGGTTGAAACGAAGGAAATTCCATTTCGTGCCGGCTGCTTCGAGTACGTCTGCCGTTCGGATTCCCGCTAGTCGAGTGATTTTCGCCAGTTCGTTCATCAGCGCAATGTTCACGTCACGCTGCGTATTCTCGAGGACCTTTGCCGCCTCGGCGACCTTGATTGACGAGGCCCGATGCACACCTGCATCGATAATGGCTTCGTATTTGGCGGCGACGATTTCCAACGTCTCGCTGTCTTGACCGGAAACCACCTTAACGATGGCCTCGATCGGATGTTCCTTGTCACCTGGGTTGATGCGTTCTGGGCTGTAGCCCAGTTTGAAATCGGTGCCAGCTTTTAGGCCGGAAGCCGCTTCGAGTTCAGGGGCGCATATCTCCTCGGTGGCACCGGGATAAACAGTAGATTCGAATACCACGATAGCACCTGACTGAAGATTCGCCCCGACAGTACGGCACGCAGCGCGCAAAATGGCAAAATCTGGAGCCCGATTGTGATCGACTGGCGTTGGCACTGCAACAACGATGAAGTCTGCTGCCTTGATATGTTCCGGGTTGTCAGTAAAATCTATGTTGACGTTGGCCAGCTGCTCGGACGTCAATTCCCCCGTGTTATCGTGCCCGTCACGTAATTCGGCAATTCTTCGCTGAGAGACGTCGAATCCGATGACTTTTTCAAACTTTCCAGCAAAAGCATGGGCGACCGGAAGACCTACGTAACCGAGGCCCACAACGCATATTGATGACGACACGATTAGTACTGCACCTCAACAATGTTAACGGTAAATTTTCGAACTTAGTTAATTTTTTAGTCAAATTGCTGGATCATTTTATCGCTCGAATAGCCTAACGTAGCTAGAATAAATCTAGAATGCCGCAATTTCAGCAATCTTTTGCAGCGCAACATTATATAATTAAAAGAAATATAGTGATCCGCAAAACCCCGCAAGGGCCATACCGCCTCAAACAGAAATTGCAATTAACTTTCTTGCACCGCATAATTTCGTGGAGCATAGGCGATCCGAGCGGTCGGGATAACCAAAAACTGTCATGGGCGATTTCGTTGCCTTCTGGGCAGCTTGCAAATCGCAACTCCCATGCAGGTTTTGCCGAAGGCTGGAGAACTTACCCACATTTTGAGTGGCTTAATGATCATTAAGACGGGGCTTACCAAACACTGCATTCTTGTAAATTAATCCATATAATTAAAATTCTTCAATAAAGGCAAAATTTACAGCATGTCATATTGGTTTGACCATGAATCTCAGAAAATTTTAAAAAAACTTATAACTTCTAAACGAAGAACTTGGCTTGTGACTGGTGTTGCGGGCTTTATTGGTTCTAACATCGCCGAATCGCTTCTTCACTTAGGGCAAAAGGTGATCGGTTTTGACAATTTTTCAACGGGTCATCCGCGGAATATTGAAGATATTGTCGCCAAGACTGCCGCTGCAGATGGTGCATTCACCTTTTTGGAAGGTGATATTCGCGATCGCGATGCTTGCGCCGATATCATGGACGGGGTCGAGATCGTATTGCACCAGGCGGCACTGGGGTCAGTACCCCGTTCAATTGAAGATCCCAGAACAAGCCATGATGTGAATGTAACCGGATTTATCAATATCCTAGACGAAGCGCGCCGTCGAAATGTGGAAAATTTTGTATATGCTGCCTCTAGCTCCACATATGGCGATGAACCGAATTTACCAAAAATAGAAGAACGTATCGGCCGGCCATTATCCCCTTACGCAGGGACTAAGCTTTTTGATGAAATTTATGCGGAGATATTTTCCCGTACCTACGGTTTTGGGTCCATCGGGCTTCGATATTTCAATGTTTTTGGACCGCGGCAAGATCCGAATGGTGCGTACGCTGCAGTTATCCCGAAGTGGACCGATCGGATAATCGCTAATAAGCCTGTAACCATTAATGGCGACGGGCTTACGAGCCGCGACTTCTGTTTCATTGACAATGCTGTGCAGGCGAACTTACGTGCAGGTATTGCGCAAAATAAAAAGCAATCCGAGGTCTTCAATGTCGCTGTTGGCGAACAAACGTCGCTTAATGAACTCTTTGCATTGATTAAAGAACGGCTGGCGTTACACCAGTGTTATTATGATAAAGACGCAATGTATGCTGAATTTCGGCGCGGCGACGTTCGCCATTCGCTGGCGTCCATCGACCGCGCTGCAGCACTTTTGGGCTATCATCCCACGCACACCATCGGAGAAGGTATCGGTGTCGCCATCCCTTGGTATCTGGCGCAAACGGTAAAAGCGTAAAGCGACAACAGTCGATTACAATTCAGGATTCCAGTTGTTTTGAACCCCCTGCCGAAAGGTTTCCGTGCGGCGGGGGTTCATCGCAGATGGAGGGTTCTTTTTGCGTACTTTGACGTCCCCACGGTTTCTTCCTTCGGTATGAATGAGGATTTCTGCGGAAGTGGCAAGAATGTCTTATTGGTGGAAAAACGAGGAGCATTGAAACCTTCAGCCACTTGGTGGAGGAATCACCCAAACTGCGCATCCGTTTCTGCTATTAACTCAGCTTTGGCTGCTCTCCACATCCGCCTGCGTTCTGCCTCTGGCTCGGGCGGCAGGATCATCGAGAATGGGCTGGTGGAGCGCAGCGTCGCTTCAGTTGGTGATTTCTGAAGCATATAGGCGATGATCTCAACGACTGAGCGCTGAAGTAGCAAGCGCCATCCCCTATTCCCGATTGTCGCACGGTGGCTGGCTAACTGACGTTCATTCTCCGACTGAGCCTGAATGATGAGGCTCGGATCGGCGCGGATTGCTGCAACATGGCGGCGAGCAAGGATAAGCTTCATCCTCTCAACGATGTCATGTGCGTTGAGTTCATTAGTTGGTGGCTCTTCAATTTCCCGCTTCCATCGCCGGCAAGGGAGATTGTCTCTTCCGAAGAGATCGATTTCAGCCTGCGGATAATCGTTCTCGATCAACCAGTCCTGCAGGCTCTGCCCCTCCCCAAGGAGGAGAGGCTTGGGAAAGCCATAGCGCCAGCCACTGGGCGGATCGATCATGGTCACTTTGCGCATGAACCCTCCTCCTTCTGAAAGCTGAGCCACGAGGCCGACGCGTCATGACAGCCGCTGTCCGAGCAAATGTCTCTGGCATGCCCGGTGAAGCCGTTCACCGATAGCCTGCGTGCCGGTATCACGACATGGATGTGATTGGCATTCGAGGAGCCTGCCAGGTAGGGCAGATGGAGAACCATCAAAGCGGCCAAGCGCTCCTGACGGACAAAGTAGGACCGGACCCAGGCCCGAACCTGCTCCCAGCCTACATGCGGGGGCTGTTCTGACGGTAGCGTCAGCGTAAACTGGGCATAGCCGGTGCGCTCTGAGCCAGGCAGCATGGCATCATAGCGCTGCAGCAGATAGCTGAGATCCATATATTCACCACTGGCTGCTTCGGGCAGTAACAGGTCATGATGCGCCGCTTTGTGTCCAGCTGGCGTCAGCTTCGCTATCACCATGTCTGTGATGCCATCACGATGAGCGTCCTGCTTGTAGAAGTAGCGAATATACTTGAAGCTGCCGTCGTCGGCAGGATCCAGTGTGAAGCAGGACAGCGCCTCAGGCCTGTCTGCCGAGGCAGGTTTCATTTTAACCTTGCTCATGCGGCCTCCTGCCATTGCGCGTGGGGCGGGTTCGCCAGATAAAGCCCACCATCCAACCCCCGGGCATCGGCGAGAGGCGAATGTGTGGTGAACTGCAGGCCGTGCCTGCTCACGCGGATGAACGGCTTATCGGCGTTGTCTGGCGGGCAGAACCAGAAGCGGTCTTCCGACCACGCGCGCTGATAGCCGGTTACCCACCGGTCGTCGTGGCACAGGTAGATGTCACACTTCGCAACAGGAGCAGCCATGCGCGCTAGCAGCAAGTCCCTGCCATGCTGTCTGGCGACCTGCTGGTAGTCATACAGTCCGATTGCGGACCCCGTCCTTGTCGCCGCGATCAGAAGATTGGCACCTCCAGAAGAACCGTATGACGTGTACCCGAAAAGCGCTGTTCAGGGAAAAGATCGATAGGCCCGCCGATGTCGACCGCCAGCATCATGGCGGCGCGATGCGTCGCAGCCTTTGTCCACGGCAAGCCGTCCGCGCTCCCGGCGGGGCGCGGTATTTTCAGATGCTGCATGTGAGAGACTTTCGCGTTGAGGCCGCGCGGCAGCCGAGCGGTGCCGCGCCTTGCCCAATTTTTCATTCCAATTCGCTCAGCTACCTGAGCTACTTCAAACTTCGCCTTCGCCGCTGAGATCAAGAAATCGGATGTTCAGCGAAACGACTGGTTCTCCAGAAGGCTTGGAAAAGCCTTGGCCATGCACCGGGCACAGTGTGGCGTAGAGATGGTCGCGAACCAGAAGCTCGCCGGCATCGCCGCAATGTTGGCAGGTCGCCTTCGACCGCAACTCGGCGGCAGCGATATAGGCTTTGGCTTCCGGAGTTCCGGGTTGGAGATAGATTCGGAGCGATCCGAATTTCTCTTTGGCCTCCGCTACGCGGACGCTGATGCCGTCCGCGGCCAGATCTTCGAGAAGATCGCGATAGAGCTGCGCCCATCCGGTCGGCAGATTGTCCAACCAATAGAGGTTATCGTACTTGGTCATGCAAAATCGCCTCCGACCGACAAACTGCCAACGGCGCGGGGCTGCCCTAGAGCCGATCCTTTCCATCTCTGTCGTCGCCCAGGGCAGCGAAGGTCACTGATGGAGGCCGCGTTGATCGACCAGAAATGCCCGCACCTCGTCGCCGCTCTCGGGATCCGTGATGAGGTGAATTGAAGTATCAGGCTTGTGGAGCCAGAGGCGGAGGCCGTAAAGACCTGAACCTCACCGTCGCGGCACAACAAGAGGGTCATGTAGATGTTCGCTTGCGGATCAACGACATGGGGCTGCTCCACGAGGAGGAGATCGGACCGGCATTCGGCAACCGCTCTGATGAGAGCCGCGAGCGACAGCCTCTTGTGCCAATGCGCGATCACGATGTTAACGCGGTCCACATATTCGAAGCCGGTCAACGCAGGCGGCATGATCGATGTGCAAGGCTCGGGTGTCCAGTCGACCATTCGCGCTAATGGGCGAGCGGCTTGCTTCGCAAGCGCGCTGCGCTTGCGGTCTTCTGCACTGACGTAGATCATTTGAGATTGGGTCTTTCTCTCCGCCCTGCGGCGGCTGCGGCCGTCAGGGTGAGGATGAGTTTTTTCATTTCAGAAATTGCAGCCATCTGCTGCTCTTCAAGCTTTCCCTGGCTCAGAGGTGGGCCCGCTGACGACGCAATCGGAAACCAAGAGTCCGCGTATGGCTATCATTCGCGGCCATTGCCGCGATCCATTGGCGGCCACTCGATCGGAGCAGCGGAGGGCCCTTTCGAAATAGCGCGCGAAGGTATTTCAACTTGCCAGGACGCCCAACCGAAGCCGAGATCATCAGGCGCCTGGACGCACTTATGCAGAAGATTCAACACAAGCCTTCCCGCCGGCGTCGATGCCAGTGCTCCCGTCGCAAAGCGGACGCTGACATCGGGTGCGCGAAAAACAAATCCGCCCTCGTCGCGTCGGTATGTGAGAGCCGAGTTTGCCAAGGCCTTCACGATCACATTGATTTCGGTGTAGATTGGCTCCACCGCCTGGCGGAAGCGGGGATCGTTGGCGACGCGGCTGCGAATTTCAGATAGCGCCTGATTAATGGCTTTGACGCGCTCGGCCTTTTTCCGGCGTTTTTCCTCTGCCCGGTTTTGCCAATCTCGCTCGGCCGCCAGATTTTGCGCTCGCCACGATTCGCTCGCCTGCTGTAATGCTGCCTGGACATCGGCCTCTGCGATTACCGGCTCTACCGCAGCCTGCATGTCAGGTGAGATGTTCACAGGCGCCAGCCCCTTTTCCCTCAGGACGACAGGACCATCCGGGCGGTCTGTTTTGAGACAGGATAGTGCTGAGATGAGGGCCTGCCATTTTTGGCGAAATGCATCCTGTATGACCGGCTCGGCTTCAAAGAGGCTGGCCGCGCGCAGATGCGGGTCGTGCTCATGCGCCGGATGAATGGACAGCCCTACATCAGTGCGAACCAGCGGAACGTAAGTCCGTCGTTCAAGAGCTCGAACAGCGTCCTCGATTGCCGCGCGGCGTTCGGGGTCCATCGACCTCAGATTGTTGATGGCGGCCATTTCCGCCTTCCGCCGTTTGTCACGGTGAATTACCAAGGCGCTTTTCGCGTGTGGAAACAGTACCAAATGATTGGCGAGTGCAATCCTAAACGCTGCGACGCGTCCGATCTCGGTTCCAATTTCACGCCATGTGGCAAGACTGGAACGAAATTCAGCAACGCGCGTCGTCACCGTTTTGAGGGAACGTCTCGCCAGAAAATGGCGGCGCACTTCGTTCTGTCGCACGCTTTCATGGCGGTGGGCACTGAGCTTGAGACAACCGGCAGCGTGTATCGCCCGCCCAGTTGACGATGAAGCAATGCCTGGATCTTGTCCTCGTGCAGACTTTGATACTCAACGCGCGCGAGGTGCAGGCCACCATTGCTGACCTTTCGCTCAGCCTGACTGAGCCCGCGCATGGGTTGGTTGCCCACATGGACGGCTATATCAGGGCGAGCGGCCTAAACCGGATTTTTGCGAAGGTCGCGGACACTGCCCGGTCCTGCTTCAGCGGATATATGAATTCACCCGAGCGAAACGCCCATCGCCGCGATCGGATCGCGGCCAGGACGCCGGGAAAGCCGGTCGCGCCACCTCGATATGCGAAGGTGTCCGGCAGCGTCGCCAAGATCGTGGAGCATTTGATATCTCCTCGGCTCGAGAAACTACCGCCTCGCCAGCTCGTCAAACTCCGCCGGCAAGTTGACCGTTTTACCGACTTCGCTCGCACCGCGCTCGAAAACGAGCCGAATCATTTGCAGACGATGCCTAAGGCCATTCTGGGAACCTCACAGCGTAATGAGCCCAGAACGGAAATCGAAACCACCTCCAAGCTGGCGGCGGCGGCGCGCTATTCAGGAATGGGACCGCTGAAATGCGCATCTGTCAGCATTTGTCGCTTCGTGCAGTCGGCTGGTTGGCTGTCGGAACAATTCAAAAGGGCTGAGCGGGCTTACGAGGCCCATGGGAGGCTGCCTTACAATTTCGGTGGACACTTGCCCGCCTTCGATATGTCGAAAATGCCGGCCGGGTCGAAAACCCATATCATTATGCTGCTCGATTCTTTTCGCCGTGTCATTTTGGAAGATGCGGCGTTCGGATCAAAGTCAGGACGTAAAGAAGAAATCGCCAGGTTCGACAATCAGGGCAAAAATGAAGTTAACGCCGCTATTGCCTGGCTAACACTCATGGGCGCGCGATTGACGCGCGACGATGAGGGCGACATCAATTGTGAGCGTCGCACCTTTCATCTTCTCGATGTGCTGCCCGAACTGCGCCTAAATCGCGCTAGGATGTAAGACCGCGGTACAAAGTGCACATGGGTCGCGAGGCAGCCGAGGCGCGAAATGAGCATGGAATGATCCATGCCAACACCGCCCGATCTTTCTCAGGAAACAGATAGCTTTCCCCTTCCCGGCATGAGGAAGGCACTGGTCGGCCTAGGCAGGCATCGAGAATATCGGGTGCAAACCTCTCTCTTGTTCTATGTTCGTTCTTGATGAAGAAGTCGCCTTGATCGACCGTCTTCTCGGCACTGAAATCTCCGCTCTCTTCAACGGTTGAACCGCAGCGGACCACAAGGGGGACGCATGCAAAACGATTTTGAAGGCAAGCAGGTCTTCGTCTACGCACGCGTCTCGACGACCCGCCAGGAACGAAACGACCTCTCGCTGCCCGATCAGATTTCCAGTGCCGAACGCTGGATCGACGAAAACGGCGCGGCCTGCGTGCGCGTCTTTTCCGAGGCCGGCAGCGCGACCGATGATGATCGACGCGCCTTTCGCCAAATGATCGCGCTCGCCGAGTCCGACGAGCACCCGGTCGACATTATTCTCGTCCACTCACTGTCGCGCTTGTTTCGGAACGCGCTCGATTTTATGCAGTATCGCGAGCGTCTACGGCGCCGTAAAGTTCGCATAGTTTCGATTACCCAGGCCTTTGGCGACAATCCCGCAGCCGACATGGCCGTGGGCATGCTCGCCCTCTTCGACGAGTATCATTCGGCCGAAAACGGCAAGCACGTCCGCCGAACAATGATCGCGAATGCGGCAGCAGGCTACTGGAACGGACAGACGCCGCCCTTGGGTTTCCGCACTTACGTGGTGCCTCAACCGCGCGGCAAGGATCGCAAGAAGCTTGAGCACGATCCTGAAACCGTCGATCTGGTGCGCCTCATCTTCGATACGTATTTGCATGGTACTGCTGAGGGGCCGATCGGCATTACCGGGCTCGCGCAGTACCTCAATGAGCGCGGCGAGCGCATTCGCGGCAAGCGGTTCAGCATTTCAAACCTGCATGCGATCCTCACCAACACCGCTTACATCGGTTATGTGATGTTCAACCGGCGCGACTCCCGCACCGGCGAAACCCGTCCTGAGGGCGAATGGGTACCCATTCCCGTCCCGCCGATCGTGACAGAGGATGTGTTCTATGCCGCGCGCAAACAGATGGCGGACCGCGATCCACGCATGGGCGAGGCCGCGGTCAAAACAAACACCAGGCTGCTGACCAAACTCGCCGTCTGCGGCTGTGGCGGCGACGGTTGCGGAGCGGGCATGATGACGGTCACTGGGAAGTCTGGTCGCTACGCCTATTACGGCTGCGCCGCCAGGGTGAAACAGGGGCCCGATGCCTGCCAGGGCCGCAGAGTGCCTATGGAACTGCTCGACGGTATCGTCCTCGAAGCCGTAGCCGAGCAGCTGACCCAACCGGAGCGGCTTCATGCCCTTCTGCAATCCTGGTTGGATCGTTCCGCCACCGCCGTTGCGGAGCGCGAAGATCAGCTCAAGCGGCTCCGTGCACGCATCACTCAGCTCGAAGGCGAGAGCGCGAGTGTCATCAAGTTGGTGCGGAATGGTATTTGCAGTCCAGACGATCCCCAGATAGCGACTGAGCTCAACAACATCCGAGCCCAGCGCACCAGCGCAGAGGCCGACATCGCTGTGTTGGAGAGGCAGCTCGAAATCGGCGACCGGAGAATCACGCCAGCCATCGTCTCCCAGTTTGGTGAATTGCTACGCCGAAAGCTGTCCGGTCCCGATCCCAAACTCCGCCGCGAATATGTCCACCTGCTGGTCGACCGCGTCGAGGTGGGGGATCGCGATATCCGGATATCCGGGCAAAATTCAGCTTTACAACGCGCGCTTGTGGCCTCGCAGACGCTCGGGGCCATGGTGCCCAAAGCTGAACGGAAATGGCGCGCCCGACAGGGTTCGAACCTGTGACCCCAAGCTTAGAAGGCTCGTGCTCTATCCAGCTGAGCTACGGGCGCGCGTCGCGCTCCCCATAGCGCGGTTCGCCGCGGAGGCAAACCGCGCTATGGGCGCAACTTGTGCTTTGCCCCGTTGCGGCGGCAGGTTACGCACAGCCGATGAGCGAAGCAGACCTTTCCAGCCCAGCCTCTTCCAGCCCCGCATTTTCCGACGCGGGCCTCTCGCGTATCGACGGGATGGCCGGCGCCCGGCGTCATTTCCGCTATTTCGACTATATGCTGGTGGCTTTCGTGGTCATCCTGCTGCTCTCCAACCTGATCGGCGCAGCCAAGCAGGCGGAAGTCTCCTTCCCCGTCATCGGCCCGGTCACGTTCGGCGCGGGCGTGCTGTTCTTCCCGGTCTCCTACATCATCGGCGACGTGCTGACGGAGGTCTACGGCTATGCCAATGCCCGCCGCTGCATCTGGGCAGGCTTCTTCGCGCTGCTGTTCATGGTGGTGATGAGCGTGGTCGTGGTGGAAATTCCTGCCAGCCCGGATTGGGCGCTCGCCTCCGCGACCTACACCGTCGCCGGCAAGCAGGTGACCGCACCGAACCAGGCGGCCTACTACGCGATCTTCGGCCAGACCCCGCGCATCGTCTTCGCCTCCGTCTGCGCCTTCTGGGCCGGGGAGTTCGTGAATTCCTTCGTCCTGGCGCGCATGAAGGTCATGACTCAGGGCAAGCATCTCTGGACCCGCACGATCGGCTCGACGATCTTCGGCGAAGGCGTGGACAGCGCGCTGTTCTACCCCCTCGCCTTCCTCGGCGTGGCCGGCTTCACCCCGCACTCGATCGCCTTGCTCGCGCTGACCCAGTGGCTGATCAAGACCGGCTGGGAAGTGGTGCTCACCCCGGTGACGTACCTGGTCGTCGGCTGGCTGAAGCGGCGCGAAGGCGTGGATGTGTTCGACAGCAACGTGGACTTCTCTCCTTTCGCCAAGACCCGCAGGGCGGCGGCACACGCCGAATAAAGGCTCCGAATAAACCGCGCCTCCCGCTTGGCATGACCGGCCCGCGCCGGTAGGCCCGCCGGCGACCATGCTCGATCGCATCCTCCTGTCCCGTTTCCGCAACCACCGCGAGACCGCGGTGGAAGGCACGGCGCAGTTCAACCTGCTGGTGGGAGAGAACGGCGCGGGCAAGACCAATGTGCTGGAGGCGATCTCGCTGCTTTCGCCTGGCCGCGGTCTTCGCCGTGCCGGGCTTGCCGACATGCCGGGGCAGGATTTCGACGGCGGCTTCGCGGTGAGCGCGGCCCTGCTCGTGGCGGACGAGGAGCCGGTGCAGCTGGGAACCGGCGTCCTGCCTGAGCGTCCCGGCCGCCGCCTGGTCCAGATCAACGGCGCCGAAGCCCCGGCCGTGCGCCTGGCGGAATGGATGTCGATCGGCTGGCTGACCCCGGCCATGGACCGGCTTTTCGTGGAAGGGGCCGGCGCCCGGCGGCGTTTCCTCGACCGGCTGGTGCTCGCCGTGCGGCCGGACCACGCCAGCCATGCCACCCGGCTCGAAAACGCGCTGCGCGAACGCAATCGCCTGCTCTCGGACGACATGCCGCCCGATCGGCGCTGGCTGGACGCAATCGAGCTGCAACTGGCGGAATCCGGATCGATGGTCGCCGCCGCCCGCGCCGAACTGGTCGAGCGACTGGAGCAGACTCTTGCCGCCCTGCCCGATTCGCCTTTCGCGCGTCCTTCGCTGGCCTATCAGCCGGGTGGACCGATCTCTTCCGAGGGCCTCGCCCGTGCCCTGCGCGAAGGCCGCGCCCGCGAACGCGCCGCGCAGCGCACTCTGACCGGCCCGCATCGCGACGAGATCCTGGTGACCATGGCCGGCAAAGGGCCGGGCAAGGGCCAGGCCGCCGCCGAATGCTCCACCGGCGAGCAGAAAGCGATGCTGATCGCGATTACGCTGGCCCATTCGCAGCTGCTGGAAACCGGGGCCGAACAGCGTCCCCGTCTGCTGCTGCTGGACGAAGTCGCCGCCCATCTCGATCCCGTGCGCCGCGAAGCCCTGTTCGACCGCTTGCGCGCGGGCTCGGCGCAAGTCTGGCTGACCGGTACCGAACTCGCCCCCTTCGACGCCATCGCCGGGGAGGCCGCCATCTGGGAAGTGCGTTCGGGCGCGGTGCACCGGCTGGGTTAGCCCCTGCTGGGATAGCCCCCGTGGGGATAGCCCCCCGCCCCTTGCGCTGCGGGTATCGTCAGCCGCCCTGCTTCGGCAAGGCATCCACCACGTCGTCCACCGTCGCGCTGACGATGGCATCGATGCCCAGCGCAGTGGGATGGACGTGGTCCTTCTGCATCAGGTCCGGCTTGTCGATCACCGGCTGGAGAAAGAACGGCACCAGCGTCGCCCCGTATTTCTGCGCGAGTTGCGGATAGATCGGGTTGAAGGTCGCGGCATAGTCCTTGCCCAGATTGGGCGCCGCCATCATGCCAAGCAGCACCACGCGGATATTGTCGCCCTTCAGGCGCTTCAGGATTTCCTCAAGGTTCCTGCGCGTCTCCGCCGGGGGCAGCGAGCGCAGCATGTCGTTGCCGCCCAGGCTGACGATGGCCAGTTCCGGCTTGGGAGACTGGCTTTCCAGCGTGAAGTTCAGCCGTTCCAGACCCGCCGCGGTGGTATCGCCGGAGACCCCGGCATTGGCGATCTTCGCGTTGACGCCCCGCACGCGCAGCGCCTGTTCCAGCCGGTCCGGGTAGCTTTCGCCGTCGTCCAGGCCATAGCCTGCCAGCAGCGAATCCCCGAAGGCGAGGATCGGCCGCTCCGGGCCCATGGCCGGAATCGGCGGCGGTGCATCGACGGCGCTCTGCGTCCGGTCAGGCGCGGGCGGCGCGGCCTTGTCGCAGGCGCCGAGCAGGAGTGGCAGCAAGAGCGAAGGGACGAGCAGGGCTTTCGCGTGAACGCGCAAGGCTTTCTCCTTGAACTACGGGGCTTTGCCCACCCATATGGGACCGGTGAGCAATCCTTCCCAGCCCCCCGCCCCCTCAATTCTTGCGCAGGACCTGCGCCTGACCCTCGGCAGCGGCGACAGCGCCGTCGAAATCCTGAAGGGCATCGACCTTTCCGTACCGCAAGGACAGACCTTGGCGCTGCTTGGCCCGTCCGGTTCGGGCAAATCTTCGCTGATGTCGGTGCTTTCCGGGCTGGAGCGTGCCAGCAGCGGTGCGCTGAGCGTGGCGGGGCAGGACTTTTCGGCCATGGACGAGGACGCCCTCGCCCGCGCCCGGCGCGGCCGGATCGGTGTCGTGCTCCAGGCCTTCCATCTCCTGCCGACGATGACGGCGCTTGAAAACGTGGCGACGCCGCTGGAACTCGCCGGGATGGACAATGCCCGCGAACGCGCCGAGGCGGAACTTGCCGCGGTGGGGCTGGGGCACCGCCTGTCACACTATCCGGCCCAGCTTTCCGGCGGCGAGCAGCAGCGCGTGGCCATTGCCCGCGCGCTGGCGCCGCGCCCTTCACTCGTCTTCGCGGATGAGCCGACCGGCAATCTCGACGCTGCCACCGGCGCCACCATCGTCGACCTGCTGTTCGCCCGCCGCGCGGAAGCGGGCGCCACCCTGCTCATCATCACTCATGATGAAAGCCTTGCCGACCATTGCGAACGCGTGGTGACGCTGGCGGACGGCCGGATCGCCAGCGACCGGTTCCGGGCGCAAGGCGCGAGCGCTGGTCTTGCCTGACCCCGCCTCCGCGCCGACGCTGCCCTGGCGCACCGCCTGGACACTCGCCCGCCGCGACCTTTCGGCGCGGTTCAAGGGCCTGCGGCTGCTGCTCGTCTGCCTGTTCCTGGGGGTTGGCGCGATCGCGGCGATCGGCACTCTCACCGGTTCGATCGAGCGCGAACTGACGACGCGCGGCCGCGAAGTGCTGGGCGGCGATATCGAGTTGAAGACCTGGCAGCGCAGCCTTTCGGACAAGGAACTGAATGCGCTTTCCCGCTACGGCCAGGTCTCGCCGGGCTTTCGCCTTCAGGCCATAGCCCGCAAGGGCGATCTGACGGCCCCGGTCGCGCTCAAGGCCGTCGACGCAAAATGGCCGCTCTATGGCCGGCTCGAACTCCAGGACGGCCGCAAGGTCGGCGCACCGCCTGCCGGATCGGTCTGGCTTTCGGAAGGAACCGCCGCGCGCCTGGGCGTAAGCCGGGGCGACAGCGTCTCGATCGGGGGCGTGGAGCAGCGGGTGGGCGGGGTGATCGCCAGCGACCCGGAGAAGCTTTCGGAAGGCTTCGCGCTGGGCGACACCGCGATCTCCGCGCTCGACCTGCCCTCGCGCGCCGGGCTGACCGCCCCCGGCGCCATGTACCGCAGCGCCACGCGCGTCCGGTTCGCGGATGCGATGCGCGACCCGGACGCCGTGGTCGATGCACTGAAGAAGCGTTTCGGCGACGATGCCTTCGACACCCGCACCCGCAAGGCCGCTTCGCCCTCCACCCAGCGTTTCGTCAGCCGCATGGGCCAGTTCCTCGCGCTTGTCGGTCTGGCCGCGCTCGTCATCGCCGGGATCGGCATCGGCGGCGGCGTGTCATCCTATCTCGAAGCGCGGCGCGCCTCGATCGCCACGCTCAAGGTGCTGGGCGCGACGAGCCGCGACATTGCCCGCATCTACCTCCTGCAAGTCGGCGCGGCAGCGCTGGTCGGCAGCCTGGCCGGACTGCTGGCAGGCGTGCTGGTAACCCCGCTGCTGGCGCGCTCTCTCGGCTCGCTCCTGCCTGTCGACACGGGCTTCACGGTCTCTCCTGCGGCCCTGCTGACAGCGACAGGCTACGGCCTGCTGGTCGCGCTCGTCTTCGCCGCGCCGCCGCTGGCCCGTGCGCGCAGCTTCCCCGCCATGGCGCTGATGCGCGCGCAAGTCTCGCCGCTCATGGCCCCGCGCCGGACCTGGTTGCTCCCCGTCGGACTGGGACTCGCCGCCATCGTCGCTCTCGCCCTGCTCAATGCCGCGCAGCCGCTGGTGACGCTGGGCTTCCTCGGCGGCGCCGCGCTCATGCTCGGCCTGCTCGCACTGATCGGCCTGGGCATTCGCCGGGCCGCCGCGCACTTGCCCAGGCCGCGCGACCCGATGCTGCGCGCCGGCCTCGCCAACCTCTATCGCCCCGGCGCCCAGACCGGCGCCCTGGTGACCGCCCTTGGCTTCGGCCTCTCCGCTTTCGTGCTGATCGCCGCCGTCCAGACCAGCCTCGACGCCAATATCCGCAAGACCGTGCCCGCCCGCGCGCCGGACTTCTTCGTGCTCGACGTGCCCAAGGACAAAGCCGGAGCATTCCAGGACATCGTCGCGCAGCAGGTTCCCGGCGCAGTTGTGAAGATGGTTCCAAACTTGCGCGGCCGCATCCTCGCCTATGGCCCCCGGGACCACATGACGCGCGTGTCCGACCTGAAGGAAATCCCCGAGGACGCCTGGGCGCTGAAGGGCGAGCGGGGGCTGACCTATTCGGTCGGCGTGCCTGAAGGCAGCACCGTCACGTCCGGCCGGTGGTGGCCCGAGATCCACCGCGGCGAGCCGCTCGTGTCGCTCGACGAGAAATTCGCCCGGACCGTGGGGCTGAAGGTGGGTGACTATGTGACGGTGGGCGTGCTCGGTGTCGAGCGGACCGCGCGGGTGGCTGCACTGCGCCGGATCGACTGGGACACCCTGGGCTTCAATTTCGTGCTGGTCTTCTCGCCCAATACCCTGGCCGGAGCGCCGCACAACCTGGCCGCGACGATCGAAGTGCCGCCGGGCCATTCCACGCGCGGGCTGCTGCCACGACTGGCCCGTGCCTTTCCGTCCAGCTCGGTGATCGAAACCGGCACCCTGCTGCGCGATGCGCGCGGACTGCTGGACCAGATGACCCTGGCCATCCTCGCGGCCGCTTCGGTGGCGGTGCTGGCCGGGCTGGCCGTGCTGTTCGGCGCCATCGCCGCGGCGCGCGCCAGCCGGACCTACGACAACGTGATCCTGCGCGTGCTGGGCGCCAGCCGGGGCCAGCTCCTGCTGCTCCAGCTTGCCGAATACGGCCTGATCGCCGCCGTGCTGGCGCTTGTGGCACTGGCCGCGGGCAGCGCCATGGCCTGGGCGGTGATCGTCAAGCTCTTCGAGTTCGACTGGCTGCCGGACTGGCCGCGCATCCTGATGGTGCTGGGCGCCGGCCTGATCGTGATCCTGACTTTCGCCCTGGCCGGCTCGCTGCCGCTGTTGCGAGCGAAACCGGCACGGGCCCTGAGGGAGCTTTAGCGCCGGACGACCGGCGCCGCCTCAGGCGAAGACTTCGGCGCCGGTGGGATCGCGGGGATCCATGCCGAAACGGTTGGGACCGGGCGTGCCGGGCAGGCAGGTGATTACGAAAGAAGCGATGGTCGCGATCCAGCCCACAAAGGGAATCAGCCCCAGCACGATGAAGCCGAGATACCACCAGCCGCTCATGTCACGGTCGTGGAATCGGCGCACGGCAACGGCGATGCTCGGAATGAAGACCGCAAGGCTGTAGAGACCGGCCAGGCCGATCAGGACGAAAAATCCGGTGCCGAACAGCAACGAGGGATCGCCGCCCTGCTCGATCTGCTGGAACGCGCCCAAGGACAGGCCGAGCCCCATCGAGATGCCGAAAATCACCGCGAAGACGATGAAATTGAGCAAGGCGAAGCCCCAATATTCGATGCGAAGCGAACGGCCCGAAAAGTCGGCATAACGCTTGAATGGCATGATCATGTATTCGAACATGTTTTCCCCCTCAGGTTCGACAGCGTGTTCAAGGACTTGCACTATAGACGCCCGCTTCGGGACGGCAAGCCGCGCATGGCAGGCCCTGCGAACAGCCGCTGCGGTCAAGGAACGCCAAAGGAAAAGGGGCGCTCGGGCAAGACCCGGCGCCCCTGGCTGAGTTTGCGTTCCCTTGCGTCTCCTCCCTGCCGCACGGGTTCGCCTTGTCACGCTCCGGCTGTGTGCCGGTAACGCGCCGCCGCGCCCGTAGAGGCGCAGCTGGATTCCTTATCGTCGGTCTGGCGAAGCCGCCCTTGCTGGGGGAGCCTTCGGCATTCCTCTCCCGGCGGCGGTGCTCTTTTCGGTCACCGTCTCACCCTGATTACAAAGCCGACCCTAAAAGGATAAAGCGGGCAAAACAATCACTCATGCGGCTGATCCTCCGCTTCCCGTTCGATTGTGACACAGGCGCAACAATTGCGCAGGGCCGCTCCGCGCTTGCCGGATTTGCATAGATCGGCTAATGGCGCGCCAATTTTGCGGTGCAGCATGCGCCGCTGGCCAACTCCTCGAACCGATAGGCACTGCATGTCCGCCCCGCTTCCCTTGCGCAATATCGCGATTATCGCGCACGTCGACCACGGCAAGACCACTCTTGTCGACCAGCTCTTCCGCCAGTCCGGTACCTTCCGTGACAACCAGCGCATCGAAGAGCGCGCCATGGACTCGAACGACCTCGAAAAGGAGCGCGGGATCACGATTCTCGCGAAGCCGACTTCGATCGAGTGGAACGGCTACCGCATCAACATCGTCGACACCCCCGGCCACGCCGACTTCGGTGCCGAAGTCGAACGCATCCTCTCGATGGTCGACGGCGTCGTCCTGCTGGTGGACAGCTCTGAAGGCGCGATGCCGCAGACCAAGTTCGTCACCGGCAAGGCGCTGGGCCTCGGCCTGAAGCCGATCGTGGTCGTCAACAAGATCGACCGTCCCGACGGCCGTCACGCCGAAGTGCTGGACGAAGTGTTCGACCTCTTCGTCAGCCTCGACGCCAATGACGAGCAGCTCGACTTCCCGACCCTCTACGCTTCGGGCCGTAACGGCTACGCCGGCTACGATCCGGACGCCCGCGAAGGCGACCTGACGCCGCTGTTCGAAAAGATCGTCGAGCACGTTCCCGCGCCCGACCTCGACCAGGACGCGCCGTTCTCGTTCCTCGCCACCCTGCTCGACCGTGACAACTTCATGGGCCGCGTCCTCACCGGCCGCGTCCAGTCCGGCAAGCTGAAGGTCAACGACCCGATCCGCGCCATCGACATGGACGGCAAGGTCATCGAAGTCGGCCGCGCCACCAAGGTGCTGTCGTTCCGCGGCCTCGACCGCGTGCCCGTGGAAGAAGCCCGCGCCGGTGACATCATCGCGCTGGCCGGCCTCGAAAAGGCCACCGTGTCGAACACCATCGCCGATCCTTCGGTCACCGAGGCGATCCAGGCCCAGCCGATCGATCCGCCGACCCTGGCGATGCGCTTTGCCGTCAACGATTCGCCGCTCGCGGGCCGTGAAGGCGACAAGGTGACCAGCCGCATGATCCGCGATCGCCTGATGCGCGAAGCGGAAACCAACGTGGCCATCCGCGTCACCGAATCGGCCGACCGCGACAGCTTCGAAGTCGCCGGTCGCGGCGAACTTCAGCTGGGCGTCGTGATCGAAACGATGCGCCGCGAAGGCTTCGAGCTGGGCATCAGCCGCCCGCGCGTGCTGTTCGGCAAGGATGAGAACGGTGGCCGCACCGAACCGTACGAAACCGTCGTGATCGACGTGGACGACGAGTTCTCGGGCACCGTCGTGGAGAAGATGCAGCGCCGCAAGGCCGAGCTTACCGACATGCGTCCTTCGGGCGCCGGCAAGACCCGCATCACCTTCTCGGCCCCTTCGCGCGGCCTGATCGGCTACCACGGCGAGTTCCTTTCGGACACCCGCGGCACCGGCATCATGAACCGCCTGTTCGAGAAGTACGACAGCCACAAGGGTCCGATCGAAGGCCGCCAGAACGGCGTGCTGATCTCGAACGGCACCGGTGAAGCCGTCGGCTACGCGCTGAACAGCCTCGAAGATCGCGGCATCCTGTTCGTGAAGCCGCAGGAAAAGATCTACGAGGGCATGATCATCGGCGAAAACGCCAAGCCCGACGATCTCGAAGTGAACCCGATGAAGTCGAAGCAGCTGACGAACTTCCGTTCGACCGGCAAGGACGACGCCATCCGCCTCACCCCGCCCCGCGTGATGACGCTGGAGCAGGCGATCGCCTATATCGACGACGACGAAATGGTCGAAGTGACCCCGCAGTCGATCCGTCTGCGCAAGGCCTTCCTCGACCCGAACGAGCGCAAGAAGCAGAGCCGCAAGAAGGATTCCTGATCCCTCGGCGCTTCGGCGCCGCAGTTCAGGCTCTCTTGAGACGAACATGGAAAGGGCGGCAACCTCGCGGTTGCCGCCCTTTCTTTATGTGGGGCCTTGTGCCGGCCCTCTCCCAATCTCGGGCAATCTCAAGAATGCGCGGTCAGAACTGGAAGCCCACCGTCGCGCGCAGCGAGTGATACGAGAAGTCCTTGTTCGAACCCTTGATGTTGGTCGAACCCGAATCGATCAGGAACGGGTTGGTCGCCGGCGCAGTGCCGGGGCCGACTTCCACGTTGTACTTGTTGTCGTTGTAGCGGTTGTAGAGATACTCGAGGCCGAGGCTGACGTTGCGGGCCACCATGATCTCGCCGCCGCCGCCGGCCTGCCAGCCCCAGACCAGCTTGTTGTTGCGCTGGGGGTCGAAGGAATTGGCGGTGTTGGTGGTGAGGAAGCTGTGGTCCAGCTTGGCCACGCCGCCGCCGCCGGTCACATAGAACAGCGCGCCGCCGCCCGGGGTATAGCCGGCGCGGACGCGGGCCGAGAGGCCGTAGTCCAGCTTGCGCTGGATCGTGTAGCTGGCAGGCGTGGTGCTGTAGCCCGAGGTCGCGTCCTTGGCGTCGCTTTTCACGCCTTCGACGAGGCCGCCGAGCACGAAGTTGTTGCCCATGCGCTTGTCGTAACCGAAGCGCACGCCGTATTCGGCGCCGTCCTTGTCGCTGCGGCAGCCACCGTCCGGCGTGGCGCCCAGGGCGCGGCCGTTGCAGAAGCCGGGGCTGAAGGCATTGGCGCCGGCCGCGGTGTTCACGGTGTTGTCGTAGCGGCCGTCTCCGTCCGTATCGAAGCGCAGGCTGTCGCCGCCATCGTTGCCGCGGGTGGAAAGGCCGCCGAAGGCCTGAACATAGGGGCCGTCGAAGTGGCTGTCGCGAGCGGGGGTGTCGGTGGCGATGGGAGCATCGCTGTCCTGCGCCATGGCCGGGAAGGCCGCGACGGCGACCGCGAGGCCGATCGCCGACGAGAGGAGGCGGGCAGTGTTCATTTGGTAATTTCCCTGTCAAATTTCGTACTTGGCCCTCCCCGAAGTCCAAGCTGCCGTTTTTGTTTCCTTTTCTGCGATGAAGTGAGGAGCGCTTTCCGATGGGCCGAGCAAAAGGCGCGGGGGCGTTCCAATCGATTCATACAAAGTCGTACAAACCTGAACGGAATCTGCCGATGTCGCTTCGATGCGGTTCAGCCAGGCAGGCGTAGAAGAAACTCAACAAGGGACGAGACCCCGGCCCCACCGGAGCCCCTGCCCAGCAAGGAGTTTCGTACAATGACATTCTTCCGCAACGCCACGCTTGCCACTGCCCTCGCTGCCACCGCCTTCGCCACGGCAACTCCGGCCATGGCCCGCGACCACTATCGCCACAATGACAATACCGCCGCAGTGGCCATCGGCGCCGGCGTGATCGGCGTGGCCCTGGGCGCGATCATCGCTTCCAGCAGCAACAACGACCGCTATCGCAACGACGATCGCTACTACAACAGCGGCTACTCTTACGGTCCGGCCTATAGCAGCAACTGGCAGTACCGCGACGGCTGGTACTGGGACGGCAATGGCGGCCGCCACAGCCGCGACGACTACGACCGTTACCAGCGCGGCGACTATCGCCGCGGCTACGACCACGATCGCGGCGACTACCGCCGCGGCTACTGATCGCTGAAAGCCCCCGACGATCGGGGCCTCGCGGATAAACCCCTCTCCGCCTGGCCCCGGGAAATCGGGAAACCGAGACGCCCGGCCACCCCTACGGCCGGGCGTCCTTGTTTCGGCGGCAGCATCATGGCGACGGCGCCGCGCGGCTCGTCGCATGTGACGTCAAGTTCACGCGAAGTTCACTGGCCAGGGCGAAATCTCGGGGTCCGACATGCCCGCCGATTCCGCCGTAACTTGGTTGGCCCGGATAGGAGTGCGATAAGATGAAACTGAACTGGAAGTCCCTGGGGCTGGCGACGGCTCTGGCCGCATCGGCCCTCTCGGCATCCGCGCCTGCCATGGCGCGGGACTACTACGACCGGGGCGGTAACGATGCCGCCATCGCCATCGGTGCAGGCGTGATCGGCCTGGCGCTCGGCGCCGCGCTCGCAGACCGCGACGACGGCCGCTACTACGATCGCGGCTATTACGGCTCCCGCCGCTACGTCACCGTGCGCGACCGGCCCGGTTACTACTACTATTACCAGGGCGCGCCGAACCGCTACTACCGCGATCGCTACTACGACCGGTACTATGCGCCCTACTATCGCGAGCGCTGGGGCGGCCGTGACCGCTGGCGCGATGGCCGCCATGCGTGGCGCGACGACCGCCGTGGCTGGCGCGACGACCGCAACCGGTGGGACCGCGGCCGTGACGGCTGGCGCGGCGATCGCCGCCATGACGACTACCGCCGCGACGACCACCGGCGCGACGATCACCGCCGTGACTGGCGTCGCTAAGGGCTGACCCCGAAGACGGGACCATCCACCAGGGGACGCCGCCGGACTGCCGAACCGCAGTCCGGCGGCGTCCTGCCTTCGGCGCAGAAGACCGTTTATCGGCCATCTGCGCCTATCCGGCGCGCCGAAGCAGCGGTTTTCCTCAGGAACGGCGCGGCATCTGTGAAGCCCACTCGCCAATCTCGGCGGGGAACGCTATGGGGCTGCCCACCATGGAAACCGCCGACCTGCGCATTGCCCTGTTTTCGGGCAACTACAACTATGTCCGAGACGGCGCCAACCAGGCGTTGAACCGCCTCGTCGGCTATCTGCTGCGCCAGGGCGCCCAAGTGCGCGTCTATGCGCCAGTGGTGAAGAAGCCCGCGTTCGAGCCGACCGGAGACCTGATCGGCATTCATTCGCTGCCGATCCCCAACCGCCCCGAATACCGCGTTCCGCTGGCCATCTCGTTCAAGGCGCGGCGCGACCTGAAGGCCTTCGCGCCGAATGTCGTCCACGTATCCTCGCCCGACCCCGTGGGCCATCAGGCCGTGTCCTGGGCGCGCGCGCGCAACCTGCCGGTACTCGCCTCGGTCCACACCCGGTTCGAAACCTACTTGCGCTATTACAACATGGCCTGGGGCGAACCGGTGGTGGAAGCGATGCTGCGCCGCTTCTATCGCCGCTGCGACGCCCTGGTCGCCCCTTCGGAATCGATGGCCCAGCTCCTGCGCGAACAGCGCATGAACTACGACGTCTCGATCTGGTCGCGCGGCGTCGACCGCGACATCTTCCATCCCGAACGGCGGGACCTGGCCTGGCGCCGCGCACAGGGCATCGCGGACCATGAAGTGGTCGTCGGCTTCCTGGGCCGCCTGGTCATGGAAAAGGGCCTCGACGTCTTCTCCGACACGCTGGACGACCTGCGCCGCCGCAATGTCGCTCACCGGGTCCTCGTCGTGGGCGAGGGTCCGGCGCGCGAATGGTTCCAGGCCCGCCTGCCGCAGGCGGCCTTCGTCGGCTTCCAGCAAGGCGAGGGTCTCGCCCGCGCGGTCGCGAGCATGGACGTGCTGTTCAACCCCTCCGTCACCGAGACGTTCGGCAATGTCACGCTGGAGGCCATGGCCTGCCGCCTCCCGGTGGTAGCGGCCGCGGCCACCGGCAGCCAGAGCCTGGTCGACGACCATGTCTCGGGCAGGCTGATCCCGCCGGGCGCCATCCACCAGTTCGCCGAAGCGCTGAAGGCCTATATCGAAGACCCGGCCCTGCGCGCCAGCAACGGCCTGGCAGGCGAAAACCGGGCGCTCGATTTCAGCTGGGACCGCATCAACCAGGACGTGGCCGATACCTACTTGCGCCTCGTGCGCCAGCGCCTGCGCCGCTGAGCGCGTCCCCGGCCAGCCTCTTCCCGCTCAGCCTCTTTCCGCTCAGCCTCTTTCCGCTCGCCCTTCAGCGCAGCACGCCGCTGCGGCGCAGCCGGATCGCGTACCAGAGCAGGAACACCGCGATCGCCCAGATCGCCAGGGTAATGCCGATGCTGGCGGGGCTGGTCAGCATGGCGGGCGTCCGGGAGACGAAGGGATAGATCTGGTTCACCGCCAGCCCCAGCAGCGAAATCGTGAACGCCGCCACCGCCCAGCGCGAGCGCAGGAGCAGCAGCAGCGATCCCGCCAGTCCGCCCCAGACCCCTAGCGCCCAGGTCGCCACGGTCCAGCTTGGCGCAGCGTCCAGCCAGTCGATCATCTCGGGCGAAAGCGGCGCCATCCATGCCGGATTGCGCGTCACCGTCATGGAAAAATCGGTGCAACCGAAGGCGTTCCACACCAGCGCCAGCACGCCGACGATCCACAGGTGGCGCGGGGCCCTGACGCGCAAGGTTCCGATCATCGCTGTGCCTCCCTGCCTGCTTCAAGCCCGCAAGGATACGCGCCTCGGCCAGACGATGCAATTCTGCGGGACAATGGCTAGATAGGTCCCATGGCCGACCTTTTTGCCGACGACCTTCCCCCGTCCCCCACGCCCGACACCCCGCGGGAGGATGCCCCGCTTGCCGATCGCCTCCGCCCGCGCACACTGGAGGACGTGGTCGGACAGGAGCACCTCACCGGGCCGGAAGGCCCGATCGGCCGCATGGTGGCGGCGGGGCGGCTTTCCTCGATGATCCTCTGGGGGCCCCCCGGCACGGGCAAGACCAGCACCGCGCGGCTGCTGGCCGATGCGGTGGGCATGCGCTTCACGGCGGTCTCGGCGGTGTTTTCGGGCGTGGCCGACCTCAAGAAGGCTTTCGCCGAGGCCGACCTGGCCGCCCGCGCCGGCCAGCGGACCTTGTTGTTCGTGGACGAGATCCACCGGTTCAACCGCGCCCAGCAGGACGGCTTCCTGCCCTTCGTGGAGCGCGGCACCGTCACCCTGGTCGGCGCGACGACGGAGAATCCCAGCTTCGCGCTCAACGCCGCCCTGCTCAGCCGCGCCCAGGTGCTGATCCTGCACCGCCTCGGCGCAGAGGCGCTGAACACGCTGCTCGGCAAGGCCGAGGCGCTGGAAGGCCCGCTGCCCCTCGATGACGACGCCCGCGCGGCCCTGGTCGCCTCTGCCGACGGCGACGGGCGTTTCCTGCTCAACCAGGCCGAGACACTCTACGCCGCGCAGATCCCGGAGCCGCTCGATCCGGCCGGGCTCGGCCAGTTCCTGCAGCGGCGCGTGGCCGTCTACGACAAGGACCGCGACGGGCACTACAACCTGATTTCGGCGCTTCACAAGGCGGTGCGCGGATCGGACCCTCAGGCCGCGCTCTACTATCTGGCACGCATGATGACCGCCGGCGAGGAGCCGCTGTTCCTGCTGCGCCGCCTCGTCCGCATGGCCAGCGAGGACATCGGCCTGGCGGATCCGCAGGCCCTCGCGCAGTGTCTGGCGGCCAAGCAGGCTTATGAGTTCCTCGGCTCGCCCGAAGGCGAACTGGCGATCGCGCAGGCCTGCCTCTATGTCGCCACCGCGCCGAAATCGAATGCCGCCTATGTGGCCTGGAAGGCCGCGGCCCGCTCCGCGCGCGAGACCGGTTCGCTGATGCCGCCGGCCAATATCCTCAACGCGCCGACCAAGCTGATGAAGGACATCGGCTATGGCAAGGACTACGCCTACGACCACAATGCGCCGGACGGCTTCTCCGGCGACGACTACTGGCCCGAGGACATGGAGCCGCAACGCTTCTACGAGCCGGTCGAGCGCGGCTTCGAACGCGAGATTCGCAAGCGCCTCGAATGGTGGGACCGCAAGCGGGCCGAGCGGCAGGGGCAGACCTGATGGACGAACGGGTCTAGGCCTTGCCCCGTCACTTGTCCGGCGCCCCGGCCCGTTTCCGGCACTTCATGGCCATCGACTGGTCCGGCGCCCTCGGCCCGCGCCAGAAGGGCATCGCCGTCGCTCTCTGCGGGCTGGAGGGCGCGCCGCGGCTGTTGCACCCTGCGGATCATCGCCACTGGTCGCGTGAGGCGGTGTTGCACCTGCTGCGGGACGACTTGCCGCAGGACACGCTGGTGGGGCTGGACCTCGGCATCTCGCTGCCCTTCGCCGATGCCGGGGCTTTCTTCCCCGATTGGCCGGCCAGTCCCCAGGACGCCCGCGCGCTCTGGGCACTGATCGATAGGGTCTGCGCCGAAGACGCCCATCTGGCCGCGGCCAGCTTCGTCGACCATCCCGAAATCAGTGCCTACTTCCGGCGTCACGGCGGCCGCGAAGGCCTGCGTTTCCACCTTCCCGGCGCAGGCCACCGCCGCGGACGCCTGCGCGTGACCGAACAGGCGCAGGCCCGCGCCGGGTGCAGACCCTATTCCAACTTCAACCTCGTGGGCGCCGCGCAAGTGGGCAAGTCCAGCCTCACCGGTATGCGCCTGCTGCACCGCCTGCGCGGCGCGGTTCCGGTCTGGCCGATCGATCCCCTCCCCGTATCCGGCTCGGTCGTGACCGAGATCTACACCACGCTTGCCGCCGTCGCGGCGGGCCGCTCTGCCGGGCGGGCGAAAATGACCGACCATGCCGCGCTCGATACCGCGCTCGCCGCACTGGGTTCGCCGCCGACAGGGGGAACCGGCCCGATCGACGATCACAGCGCGGATGCCCTCCTCACCGCGGCCTGGCTGCGCACGGCGGCCCCGCGCGAAGACCTGTGGAAACCCCTTGATCTCACACCGGAACTGGCCAGGACCGAGGGCTGGACCTTCGGCGCGCCATAGCCCAGAACCTGTCCCCATTGAGGCCGTGAACAACCGGCCTCCAACATGACTGACAGGGACAGTTCGGCTATGAAACATGCACTGCTGGCGGGGATCGCCTGCCTTGCTCTCGGTCTGGGAGCACACGTCTCGAATGCGGCCCCCGCGCCCAAATCCGCTCCCCCATCCGCTCCCGCCGCCACCCCGGTATCGGTCGCGCTCGGCAAGCCGGCCACGCCGTGGAAGAGCTTCGTGAACCGGACGATAGAGAGCTGGATGGCGCAGGATCCCTCCTTCGCGGTCTATCAGGGCGCGCACCAGTTCGACGGCAAGCTGCCCGACTGGAGCCCCGCCGGGCTCAAGGCGCGCGGGGCATTCCTGAAGAAGGTGATCGCCGATGCCGGCGCCTTCGCCAGCCTTTCCGCCGAAGACCGCTTCGAGCGCGACTACCTGGTGCAAGTCGCCAAGGGCCAGCTGTTCTGGCTGGAAGACGCCGACAAGCCGCACAACAATCCCGGCTTCTACATCGAGAACGGCCTCGACCCGAACGTCTACGTCAGCCGCGCCTATGCCGACAAGCCGACGCGCATGAAGGCCATGATCGCCTTCTTCAAGGCCGTGCCCACCGCCGCCGCGCAGATCCGCGGCAACCTGAAGACGGCGATGCCCGCCAGCTTCATCAAGCTCGGCACTGCGGGCTTCTCGGGCTTTGCGGAATATTACCGCGGCGACGCCCGCACCGCTTTTGCCGATGTGAAGGACGCCGCGCTCCAGGCCGAGTTCAAGGCCAGCTCGGAAAGCGCGGCCAAGGCCATGCAGGACCTTTCCGACTGGCTCGGCAAGGCCACGCCCACCCAGGACTTCGCGATGGGGGCTGAGCGCTTCTCGCGCATGCTCGCCGCCACCGAGGCCGTCGATGCCCCGCTCAGCGAGTTGGAAGCCGTGGGCCGCGCCGACCTCAAGCGCAACCAGGACCTGCTCAAGGCCGCTTGCGCCGAATATGCCCCCGGCAAGGACATCCAGGCCTGCTTCGACAAGATGCGCGCCGACAAGCCGGAAGGCGGCCCCGTCGCCGCCGCGCGCCTGCAGATCCCGGAACTGACCGCTTTCGTGCGCCAGCATGACATCGCCACGATCCCCGGCACCGAACAGGCGCTGGTGGAGGAAAGCCCGCCCTACAACCGCCAGAACTCGGCCTATATCGATCCCGCCGGGCCGCTGGAGAAGGGCATTTCCTCGGTCTACTACATCTCGCCGCCGGACCCTGCGTGGTCGCAGCAGATGCAACAGGACTACATCCCCGGCAAGAATGACCTGCTGTTCACTTCGGTGCACGAAGTCATGCCCGGCCACTTCCTGCAATTCCTCCACTCGAACCGCTCGCCCTCCTGGGTGGGCCGCCTCTGGGTGGGCTACGCCTATGCCGAAGGCTGGGCGCACTATGCCGAGGAAATGATGTGGGACGCGGGCCTGGGCAACGGTGATGCCGGCGTCCATGTCGGCCAGCTGTCGAACGCGCTGCTGCGTAACTGCCGCTACCTCTCGGCCATCGGTCTCCACGCGCGCGGCATGACGCAGGAACAGTCCAAGCGCATGTTCATGGACGAGTGCTATCAGGACGAAGGCACGGCCGAGCAGCAGGCCGCGCGCGGCACTTACGATCCGGCCTATCTCAACTATACGCTGGGCAAGCTGATGATCCGCAAGCTGCGCGACGACTGGACCGCCTCGCGCGGTGGCCGCGCGGCCTGGAAGCCGTTCCACGACCAGTTCCTGAGCCACGGCGGCCCGCCGATCCCCCTCGTGCGGCAGGCGATGATGCAGGAAGATGCGCCCCACGCGATTTTCTGAGCGGATATTTCATAAAAGCAACTGGACCGGCGCCCCTCCCTCGCGGTAAGGGCGCCGGACTTGTCGCGCGCATCGCCCATGCCGATGCGCCGGGCCGGCTTAGCTCAGTTGGTAGAGCACCTGATTTGTAATCAGGGGGCCACGGGTTCGAATCCTGTAGCCGGCACCACTTCCCGACATCCTTCGAAACAACGAAAGCCGCGGCTTCAGACCGGGAGCGCGCCCATCGAGGCGATCTCGCCGAAGTAGGCGGCCAGGCGGTCTGCGGCATCGCCCGTGAGTTCGATGAAGGCGCGGCGGCGGTCGTTTTCGTCGCAGACGCGCTGGAACAGGTTGGCCTGGACGAGCGCCCCGATCCAGCGCAGCGCCGTAGTTGGCGGAACGCCCGAGGCGATGCAGAGCGAGGTGACGGAGACTTGCTTGCCCTCCACCCGCGCCGCCGCGAGATCGAGCAGCATGTCCCAGGCGGGGTCCGCGAAGAACTCGCCGTCGATGAATCGCGAACGCAGCTGGCGCTGGCGGATCACGCGGCGGATCGACCGGGCCTCGGGCAGCGCCGCCGTGCCGGCAAGGGGGATCGCGCGTCCTGCCGCCATGTCGCGCGGTGATTGGCCTGACGGCGCCGCGCCGCGCGGCGCGGTGACGGCGCCCGCGGAACCGGACGATCTCGCGAAAGGCGATTCGGCCTCGCGCGGGGCCAGGCGGTCGATATGACCGGCGATCTGGCCGACTTGTTCGGTAAGGCGCAGCAGCATCAGCCTGTCGTCTTCGGACAGTTCCCTCAGGCGCGCGGCGGGAAAACCGGCCAGGACCTGCCCCAGCGCGATCACCCGCTCGGCGCGGTTGGGATCGACCAGCAGCAGGGGCGCCGACATGTCCATGCAGGCGAAGACGTCGTCGAGCGCGTCCACCGAGGTCGAGACGATCAGCCGCGTACCCCCGCCGGCCGCCTGCATGTCCAGCCGGGCGAGCGCCGCCATCGTAGCGGCATCGACCAGGGGACAATCGAGCAGGACCACGTCGGCCTGCGGCTTTCCTGCATTGCCGAAAAGCGCATCGAGAGGGGCGGCCACGGCAACATCGAGCCCGGCACCCACGGCATCCTCGCGCATGGTCGCGCGCAGATGCGGTCGGTCCGCGAAGATCGCCAGCGAGACCGCCCGGCCGCCGGATGCGTCCTGCTGCCCGCCATAGGTGAAATCGGCGAAGTCCCTATCCCGCATCTTCGTTCGCCCCCGCTCCGAAACCTGCCGACAACGGGTAGGTCGAAGCCCGGGGGAGTCAACGCGAACTAAGGTTAAATCCTTGTTACCAGCCGGATAGCTCGCGCCTGACGAGGGCTTCGAGCATGTCCATGCCCGCGGCCCCGTCGTTCAGGCAGCCGAGCACGGCCATCGTCTCCCCACCCGCTTCCTCGAAGACTTCGCGCCCGCGAATCGCCAGTTCCTCCAGCGTTTCCACGCAGTCTGCCGAAAAGCCGGGCGCTGCTATCGCAAGGCGCCGTGTTCCGGCCTTCGCCTCGGCCGCCAGCACGTCTTCGGTCGAGGGTTCCAGCCACCGGGCGCGGCCGAAGCGGGACTGGAAGCTCGTCTCGATCCGCAAGTCCGGACGGCGCCGGGCCAGGCGCTCGGTCAGCAGGCGGGCGGTTTCGAGGCAGTGCGGATAGTATGGATCGCCCAGGTCGGCCGTGCGCTGCGGCATGCCATGGAAAGAGAGCAACAGCACTTCGGGCCGGAAGTCCAACGCCTCCACCTGGCCCAGCAGGTCGGCCTCCAGGGCATCGATATAGGCGGGGTCGTCGAAATAGGGCGGCAGGGTGCGGATCGCGGGCTGCGCCCGCATCGTGCCCAGCGCCTCGCTCAGCTTGTCCATGACCGAGGCCGTGGTCGCACCGGAATATTGCGGATAGAGCGGCGCGATCAGGATGCGCTCGCAGCCGGCCTGCGTCATCGCCTCAAGCCGCGAGGGCAAGGACGGATTGCCGTAGCGCATGGCCCAGTCCACGCGCGCGCGCGCACCCAGCCGCTCCTGCAACCGCCCGGCCTGGGCCCGGGTGATCGCGGCCAGCGGGGAGCCGTCGGCAGTCCAGACCTGCTGATAGGCATGGGCGGACTTGGCCGGACGGGTGCGCAGGACGATGCCGTGGAGGATCGGCTTCCAGGCGATGGCCGGAATCTCCACGACGCGCGGATCGGACAGGAATTCGGCCAGGTAGCGCCGCACCGCCGGGGCAGTGGGCGCATCCGGCGTGCCGAGGTTCACGAGGAGCACGCCGATCCCGCCATCGGCCTGTTCGGCGCGGCGCGGTTCGGCCGATTGCCGGTCTCTGGTGGCCATTACATATCCTCGGCAAAGAGCGGAAGGCGGCGGAAGCGGAGCCCCGTCGCCGAAAAGAGAGCATTGGCCACCGCAGGGGCAACCACGGCAACCCCCAGTTCGCCCGGATCGGCGGGGTCTTCCGTGCTCTCGATGAAGTCGACCTCGATCGCCGGGCAATCGGCAAGGGTCGGCAAGGCAAGGTCGGAGAGGCGCTCCCCATCGGGCCGGCCGCCCGCGTAGTTCGGGCTGCATCCCAGCGCGAGGCCCAGGCCGAAGACGAGCCCGCCCTCGACCTGTTGGCGGGCCACATCGTAGTTCACGATGCGGCCGATGTCCGCCACGGCGCTCAGCCGGTCCACGCGCACGCCGTTCTCGTCGCGCCGGGCGCTGGCGACCACTGCGATCCGGCCCTCGCCGATGACGTGGCAGGCAATGCCCTGCCCGCTGTTGTCCCCGCCGCCGCCCCACTGCGCCAGGCCCGCCGCGCGCTGGAGGCATTCGGCCAGGCGCGGGTCATGCCCCAGCATCGCCATGCGGAACGACAGCGGCTCGCGCCCGGCCCGGTGCGCCAGTTCGTCCACGAAGCTCTCGTTGAAGAACGCGGTGTAGCCATGGGCGTTGCCGCGCATCCGGCCGGTCGGCAGGTCGATCGCGGCCGGAATGTGGTCGACGGCCAGGTTCGGTACCGCATAGGCCGGAACCGCCCCTTCCACCGCCATCGGATCGGCAGCCTCGGCCACGGCGTCCAGCGCATCGAACGCGGACTCTCCCGAGAAGAAGCGCCGACCGAACGCGCGCGCCGTGGCCGGCGCGGCGATCCTTGCGCGCCAGCCGGTCGGCCGCCCTTCCGCATCGGGGCGGGCAGCCATGACCGCAACGGCCGGCGCCCGCGGCAAGGTGGTGAAATGCTCCTGCCGCCGCGAGAAAGTAAGCTGAACCGGCCGCCCGGCCTCGCGGGCCAGAACCGCGACTTGCGCGGCATGGGCGCATTCCAGGCGCCGGTCGAAACTGCCGCCGATCGGCATCGGATAGAGCACGACATCGACCGCCTGCAGACCCAGCGCACTGGCCGCAGCCACGCGGGCGGCCTCAGGCGCCTGAGTGCCGATCCAGAGTTCCAGGCGCCCATTCTCGTAGCGCGCGGTCGCGCTGGCCGTCTCGATCGTGGCATGGACGGCGGGAGCGACCTCGTAGCGGATCTGGACCGGCAGCGCGCCCGCGATGGCGTCCGCATCGCCCACCATATGGAGGCGGTTGGGCGAGCCCATCGCCATCGCCTCGTCCAACGCACTGTCGACATCGCCGCTGTCGCTGCCCCGGGCGACGCGAAAACGGGGGCTGGCACGGGTCAGCGCCGTTTCGGCCGTCCACCAGTCCTCGGCCAGCGCCGCCACCCAGTCCGGCCCTTTGACGAAACGGAGGAAGCCGTGCAGGTCCTTGCCCGCGCCATCGTCCAGGCCCGAGAGGCTCGCCTTGCCGATCGGCGCCTGACGGATCGCGGCGCGGACCATGTCCGGCAGGCGGACGTCGCCGGCGAAAGTCCACGATCCGTCCACTTTCGAGGGAAGGTCGAGCCGCGGGTAGCGCAAGGGGGCGCCGGGCAGGAATTCGCCGGGCTTCTCGGCCATGGCCTCGGCCCGCAGCGGGGGCGGGTCGGGCGGCGAGAAAGTCGCCGCTTCCGCTGCCAATGGTCCGAAATTCAGACGCTTGCCCTCGTGCAGGACGAGGCCACCGGACACTTCGCACGCCTCGGGCGCGACGTTCCAGCGCGCGGCAGCGGCCTGGACCAGCAAGGCGCGGGCCGAAGCGGCAGCGGCGCGGGCGGGGCCTTCATAGGCGGCGACCGCGGTACCGTCTGCCGTGGCATTGAAGCGGTGATCCTCGGCCCAGCGGCGCGCGGCGAAGCTGTCCGGCGCTTCGGCCAGCCCGGGCATGGCGGGCATCCACAAGGGTGCCCACTTCGCGGCCAGCACGGCATTGGCATAAAGCGCGCTGACCGGCGCGGGTTCGACCGCCACCTGCCGCCAGTCCGCGCCGAGTTCGTGCGCGACGATCTGCGGCAGCAGCGTCGTGACACCCTGCCCCATCTCCACTTGCGGCACCGCCACGCTGACCACGCCGTCCGCCGCGATCTTGATCCAGGCGCCAAAGGCATATTCGTCGCGGCCGGGTTCGAGCGGCAGCGGAAAGCGGCGGGGGCGCAGCAGGTAGCCCACCGCCAGCCCGCCGCCCGCGAGCGCGCCAATCAGGATCCCCCGGCGCGAGATCCGCGCGCCGGACACTGAGCGCTCAGAAGCATGCCCCCCGGAAACAGAGAGGCGCGGCCCGTCCATCAGTGGCTGTCCAGCCAATCCGAAACGCGCGCGGCAAGCGCGGCGAACGCCTCCGCCTGCGGTCCGTTTCCGGCGGCCGGGGGCGTGCCTGCATCGCTGTCGCGGCGGATGACGATGTCGAGCGGGATGCGGCCCAGGAAAGCCTGGCCCATGTCCCGCGCGGCCGCCTCGGCCCCGCCCGCACCGAAGGGATCGCTCACTTCTCCGCAATGGGGGCAGGCATAGCCCGCCATGTTCTCCACCACCCCGACGATGGGCACGCCGCTCTTTTCGAACAGCTCGATCGCGCGGGTCGCGTCCATCAGGGCCAAGTCCTGCGGCGTAGAGACGATCACCGCGCCGGCGGGCTTGAACTTCTGCAGCATCGTCAGTTGGACGTCGCCGGTGCCGGGCGGCAGGTCGACGACGACGATCTCGGCATTGTCCCAGTGGCCTTCCAGCAATTGGGTCAGCGCCCCGGCCACCATCGGCCCGCGCCAGGCGATCGCCTGGCCGGGCTCCAGCAGATTGGCCATCGACAGCACCGGCACGCCGAACGCGCTGGCCACCGGCACCAGCCGGCTTTCATGGGCCACGGGCCGCTGCCCCTCGGTGCCGAGCAACCGGGCCTGCGAAGGACCGTAGATATCCGCGTCCACCAGGCCGACCTTGCGGCCCATGCGGGACAGCGCGACCGCGAGGTTGGCGGCCAGGGTGGACTTGCCGACCCCGCCCTTGCCCGATCCCACCGCCAGGATGCGCCGCGAGGGTTTGTCCGCCATCACCGCCACGCGCACGTCGGCAACGCCGGGAGCGCCCTGCAGCGCCTCTGCGACGCGGGCTTCCAGCCCGGCACGGTCCTGCACCGAAAGGCCGGTGGCATCGATCACGACGCTGGCCGTGCCCTCGGCCAGCCGCAGCGACTGGACGCGTTGGGCGACCTCCGCCGGCAGGAGCGCTTTCAGTCGATCGGCGTCCGGACTTGTCATCTCATCCTTTTCCAAAGCTTGGGGGAATTTGCGGTTCAGGTGGAGCACTGGGCGAAAAAGGGCAAGAGAGGCACTGTTTTTGTGCGAATAGCGCACCTATAGATAAGGGCATGAAAGCTATTGGTGATGCAATCTCGCCCGAAGGTCTTGCCATGAGCGGGCGTCAAAGCCCCTGGGGCGGTGACGGCGGGAACTCGGGCGACGGCCCGCGGGAGGGGTCCGAAGGCGGATCCGGCGACGGTCCGGCCGGCAATTCCGGCGAAGGCCACGACGGCGGCTCCGATGAGGGCGCCCCTGAAGACGGCGAAGCGGCGAAAGGTCCGCGCGGCGACACCCCGCCCCGCCCATCCGACCGTCCGGCCGACAAGAAGGGCCCGCGCAATCCCTGGCTTCCCAGCGGCGATACCCCGCCGCGTCGCTCCGCCGGTCTCGACGACATATTCCGCCCGCGTGAACCGCGCCGCACCAGCGGCGGTGGCGGCGGCGGGTTCGGTCCCGGCGGCGGCTTTCCCAACATTCCGCGCCGCGCCGACGGCAAGTCGTGGCTGCCGCTCGGCATCGGCGTGGCCGTGGTCGCTCTGCTGGCCATGAGCAGCGTCCACATGCTCGGCCCCAAGGACCAGGGTATCGTCACCCGGCTGGGCGGCTATTCGCGGACCATCGATTCCGGCCTCTCGCTGAGCCTGCCCTGGCCGATCGAGGCCGTGGACGTCAGTGACGTGCGCAGCTTCAAGGTCTATTCGATCCCCGACGGCGACGGCGAGAAGCTGATGCTGACCAGCGACAAGAACCTGGTCGACCTCAGCTACCTGGTCCGCTGGAACATCAAGAACCTGAAGGACTACAGCTATCGTCTCGCCGACCCGGAAGAGACGGTGCGCGAAGTGGCCGAAGCGGCGATGCGCGCCTCGATCGCGCAAGTCACGCTGAACCAGGCGCTCTCGGGCGCCGGCCGTGCCACCGTGGAGCAGGACGTGCGCGAACGCACCCAGCGCATCCTCGACTATTACCGCTCCGGCGTCTCGATCCAGGGTGTGGAAGTGAAGAAGGCCGATCCGCCGGCCAAGACCCGCGAGGCCTTCGACCAGGTCAACGTCGCCCAGCAGGAAGCAGACCGCGACCGGTCCAAGGCCCGCGCCTGGGCGCAGCAGACCCTGGCCCGCGCGCAAGGCGCCGCGGCTTCGTTCGACAAGGTCTACGAACAGTACAAGCTGGCGCCCGAAGTGACGCGCCGCCGCATGTATTACGAAACGATGGAGGGCGTGCTGCGCGACAACGACGTGGTCGTCAGCGATTCCAAGAACATGACGTCCTACCTTCCCCTTCCCGAAGTCCGGCGCCGTCCGCCTGCCAGCGACGAAACCGTCGTGACCGTGCCCGCCGGCCCTGCCGCCGCTTCCGCGACCCCCGCCACCAAGGGAGGCCAGTGATGAACAGCTTCTGGCAGGACTTCAAGCTTCCCCTCATGCTGGGCGGCGTGGCCGTGGTCGCGCTCATGATGAGCATGATCGTGGTGCCCGAAACCGAGCAGGCCGTGGTGGTTCGCACCGGCCGGCCGATCACCGTCTACAACCCCTTCAAGCCCAAGGCCGACTACGGGCAGACCGGGGCGGGCGTGCATTTCCGCATCCCCCTCGTCGACCGCGTGATCCGCATCGACAAGCGCCTGCTCTCGGTGGACATGCAGCAGCAGCAGGTGCTCTCCACCGACCAGCTCCGCCTGAACGTCGATGCTTATGCCCGCTACCGCATCATCGATCCGGTGAAGATGGTCGAAACCGCCGGCACGACCGAAAACGTCACGCAGCAGTTGGAGCCGATCCTTTCCTCGGTCCTGCGCCAGGAACTGGGCAAGCGCACGTTCGAATCGCTGCTCACGGCCGAGCGCGGCAAGGCCATGGAGAACATCCGCGACGGGCTCGACCGCGAGGCCCGCGAATATGGCGCCCAGGTCGTCGACGTGCGGATCAAGCGCGCTGACCTTCCCGAGGGCGCGCTGGAAAGCGCCTTCACCCGCATGCAGGCGGCCCGTACCGAGGAATCGCGTACGATCGCCGCGCAGGGCCAGAAGGACGCCCAGATCATCCAGGCCGAAGCCGAAGCGCAGGCTTCCAAGATCTATGCCGACAGCTTCGGCAAGGATCCGCAGTTCTACGACTTCTACCGCTCCATGCAGAGCTATTCGGTGACATTCGCCAAGGGCGACAACGGGAAGACCATCCTGCTTTCGCCCGACAACGCCTATCTGAACCACTTCAGGGAACCCTGACCGGCGCGAAGCGCTGAAAGGCCGCCTATTCAAACCCGGTTAAGCTCTCACAGGTTCAATCGGAACAAGTCGGCGGATGGTGACGCTGCACCGCCAAGACGGAGGAATTAAAGGACGTGAAGCCCGTGCGATACGCTTATGGACTGACCACAGCGCTCCTGCTGGGGGGCGCGACCGCCACTTTGGTGACAGGCTTCCCCGCCGGAGCCCAGGTTGCCCAGAACGAAGCCAGCCAGATGGCCCGCGTGGTGCCCCGCGCCGGCGCGCCGGACAGCTTTGCCGACCTGACCGAGCAGCTTCAGCCTGCCGTGGTCAACATCTCCACGCGCCAGCGCGTGCAGGTGGCGGGCGGCGGCGCCAACCCCTTCGCGGGCACGCCTTTCGAGGGGCTGTTCGGCGGCGGTGGCGGATCCACCCCGCAGACGCGTGAAGCGCAGTCGCTCGGCTCGGGCTTCATCGTGTCGGCGGACGGCTTCATCGTCACGAACAACCACGTGATCACGGCCGAGGGCAAGGGCGAGGTGGAATCCATCACCGTCATCATGCCTGACGGTACGGAATATCCCGCCAAGCTGATCGGCAAGGACGCCGCATCGGACCTGGCCGTGCTCAAGATCACCGCCCCGAAGGCCCTGCCCTACGTCAAGTTCGGAGACAGCTCCAAGGCGCGCGTGGGTGACTGGGTGATCGCCATCGGCAATCCCTTCGGCCTGGGCGGCACGGTCACGGCGGGCATCGTCTCGGCCGTCTATCGCAACACCGGCGCCGGCGGCGCCTACGACCGCTACCTGCAGACCGATGCCTCGATCAACCGCGGCAACTCGGGCGGCCCCATGTTCGACATGAAGGGCCAGGTGATCGGCATCAACAACGCGATCTTCTCGCCCACCGGCGGCAGCGTCGGCATCGGCTTCGCGATCCCGGCCGAGATCGCCTCGCCCATCGTCGAGAAGCTGATGAAGGGCCAGGCGATCGAACGTGGCTATCTCGGCGTGACGATCCAGCAGCTCAACGAAGACCTCGCGGATTCGATGGGCCTGGAACACAACAAGGGCGAGTTCATCCAGAGCGTCGTTCCCGATGGTGCCGGCGCCAAGGCCGGCATCCAGGCGGGTGACGTCGTGGTGAAGGTGAATGGCAAGGAAGTGACCCGCGACCAGACGCTGTCGTTCCTGGTCGCCAACACGGCGCCCGGCACGCGCATCCCGGTCGAGCTGATCCGCAACGGCCGCCGCATGACGGTGACCGCCACCGTCGCCAAGCGCCCGACCGACGACGAGCTTCAGCAGACCTTCGATCCGGGCACCGACCAGGACAGCGATCCGCTGGGCAATTCGCCCAAGCAGGCCGACAGCGCGGTGCAGAAGTCGCTGGGTCTCTCGGTCACCCCGCTGACGCCGCAGATCGCCCGCCAGATCGGCGCGGCGGAAGGCACCCGCGGCCTGGTGATCGTCGGCGTCGATCCCAGCTCGGATGCCGGCCAGAAGGGCTTTGCCCGCGGCTTCATCATCCTCTCGGCCAACAATGCCCCGGTGACCACCCAGGCGGACCTGGAGAACGCGATCAAGGCCGCCAAGGCCGACGGTCGCAGCGCGATCCTGCTGCGGGTCCAGCCCCGCGGCCAGCCCGCCGCCTACGTCCCGGTGCGCCTGCGCTGAGACCCGGCCCCGCCGAAAACAGAAAAGCCCGCCGGAGCGATCCGGCGGGCTTTTTCTTGGGCAGGACGCGTTAGCCTTCGGGCGCTTCGTTCGGGGGAAGGAAGGGCAGCGTAAGATCCGGTGAGCACGCTGCAGCGGATGGCAGGCTCTATGAGGCCCGCGCTCCATCTTCCTTCCAGCGACATGTCCTGAGCCGGTGGGCAGACATCGCAGCCACAAAAAAGCCCGCCGAAACGCGCGGCGGGCTCTTTCGTTCTTACGGGAAGCGGGGTCAGTCGCCCGGCGTGCGGGTCGCCGTGGGCCGCGGGCCGGCGGGGACGGGCCGCGCGCCGGGCGCCGTCTGCCGCTGCCCCGGAGCATTGCCCAGGCCCTGCCCGGCACGAAGCCCCGGATCGTCGCTGCGCGAGCGGCCGGTGGCGCGGTCGAGGAAGTCCTCGTTCGCTGCCGGCGGGGTCTGGCCGGGGCCGTAGTCCGGCATCTGCGGCTGGCCGGGGCCGGCGCCGGGTCCTACCGAGCCATCCTCGTAGCGCGGCTGGCCATCCGGTCCCGGCGCGCCCGGAACCTGGCCGCCTGCGCCGTCTTCCGGGCGCACGATGTTGCCGTTCTCATCGACGTAGTAATAGTCGTTGGGATTGCCCTGCATGGCTTCGTCGTCAGGTTCGAGCTGCCATTCGGGAAGCTTCACTTCCGTCTGGAACTGCTCGACCGGACGCTTGGCCACCGCCACCTTCATGTAGTCCGAGAAAGCGCGCGCCGGGGCATGGCCGCCCGAAAGGCCGGGCACCGGACGGGCATCGTCACGGCCCATCCATACGCCGGTGGTGATCCCGCTGGAGAAGCCGAGGAACCAGCCGTCCTTGTTCGAGCTGGTGGTGCCGGTCTTGCCGGCCACGGGACGGCCGATCTGCGCGGCGCGGCCGGTACCGGTGGCCACCGTGGTCTGCAGCAGGTCGGTAATGCCCGCCGCGACATTGGGCGGCACCAGGACTTGTCCGCGCGCGGACTTGTGTTCGTAGAGCACGTCGCCCGAGGCTGCCGTCACCTTGACGATGCCATAAGGCTCCACCGAAGTGCCGCCTGCCGAGATCGCCGCGAAGGCGCGGGTCATGTCGATGACGTGGACCTCGGACGTGCCCAGGACCATCGCCGGCTTGGTGTTGATCGGGGTGGTAACGCCGAAGCGGCGCGCCATGGAGGCGACGGTGCCGAAGCCCACTTCATTGCCGAGCTGCGCGGCCACGGTGTTCTTCGAATAGGCGAAGGCGGTGCGGATATCGATCTGGCCGGCAAAGTTGCGGCCATCGTTCTGCGGGCTCCAGCCGTCGATCGTCACCGGTTCGTCCACCACGCGGTCGTCGGGGGTGTAGCCCGCTTCCAGCGCCGAAAGGTAGACGAACAGCTTCCACGCCGAGCCGGGCTGGCGCAGCGCGGTGGTGGCGCGGTTATAGTTCGAATTCACGTAGTCCGTGCCGCCGACCATCGCCAGCACCGCGCCGTCGCGGTCCAGGCTGACCAGCGCGCCTTGTGCGCCCTTGGGGGCATTGGCGGTGATCGCGCTCGTCGCGGCCTGCTGCATCTTCGGGTCGAGCGTGGTCCAGACCTCGATCGGCTCGTTGGTGTCGGGCAGCAGCATGTCGAGCTGGGGCAGCGCCCAGTCCGTGAAGTAGCGGACCGCATTCTGGCCCTTTTCCTTCACCACCTTCACATCGGCGATGTCGGCCTGGTCTGCCTCGCTCTGGCTGATGGCGCCGTTCTTGACCATGAGGCCCAGCACCACTTCGCCGCGATCCTTCGCCGCTTCCACATCCGCGGTCGGCGAATAGTTGGAGGGCGCCTTCACCAGGCCGGCGATGATCGCCGCCTCGCCGGTGGAAAGCTCGGTGGCCGGGTGGCCGAAGAACTTGCGGCTGGCCGCGTCGATGCCATAGGCCCCGCCGCCGAAATAGACCTTGTTGAGGTAGAGTTCGAGAATCTGGTCCTTGTTGAACTTGCGCTCCAGCGCCAGCGCCAGCACCGCTTCGCGCGCCTTGCGCGTGAAGGAGCGGCTGTTGTTCAGGAAGACGTTGCGCGCCAGCTGCTGGGTGATCGTCGAGGTTGCCTTGGCCCGGCCGCCGGTCGTGGTCGAAACATAGACGGCGCGCAGCAGTCCCAGCGCGTCGACGCCGATATGTTCATGGAAGCGACGGTCTTCCACGGAAATCATGGCGCCTTTCATCACTTCGGGAATCTGGTCGTAGCTCAGCCACTTGCCATAGCTCGGCCCGAGCGAGACGAGTTCGGTGCCGTCGCGCGCGCGGACCACGATCATCTGGCCGTTCTGACTGCTCTTGAGCGCGTTGTATTCCGGCAGCTCGCTCATCGTGAAGACGACGGCGGTGCCCAGGAATATCACGCCCAGGACGACAAGCGCGCAGCCCCATATCAACACGCCGCGAACGATTCGGCGCCAGAGGGGTTTTTTCTTGGCAGAAGAGGAAGGCCCGCTGGTGGAGCGGCGCCGGCCGGAATCATTGGCCATTTTCTAGGTACAAATCCCTTAAGCGGGCCAAGCGGCCCGAGCGCTTCCTACACCGTGGACGCGCCTATTGTAACCCGGCGTTAACGGGCAAATGACGATCTGGACATCCGCCCATGGAGCCGCCGCTTCACAGCGTGGCGTAGAGCGCCAGCATCCGCTGCCAGGCCTTGTCCGCGGCATCCGGGTCCCACGCCGGGGAATCGGGCACGCACCAGCCGTGATCGGCTGGATAGACTTCGACTTCCGCCGGGCGGCTCGCGGCCGCGGCGGCCTGCTTCAGCTCGGACTTCTGCGCCGGCTGCTTGGCATCGTCGTTGCGGGCGATGGCGAAGAGGAACGACGCTTGGGTCCGCGCCAGAAGGCGATGCGGACTGTCCGCCTTGTCGGTCACCAGCCCCGCCCCGTGGAAAGAGGCGGCCGCCCGCACGCGCGTCGGCACGGCCGCGGCCGCGCGCACGGTGAACGGGCCGCCCATGCAGTACCCGTTCGAGCCGATGCCGCGCTTGCGGTCCACGGCTTTCTGCTCGTCGAGAAAGGCGACATAGGCGGCGGCATCGCGGGAGATCGCCTCGGGCGTCAGCGCGGCGCGCAGCGGCTCGACTTTGGCCTGCCCTTCCGGGGTGCGGAATGCGGCGAAGCTCTCGAACACCGGGGCGGGCTCTCCGCGGTAATAGGGGTTCACGACAAGGACCGCATAGCCTTCCGCGGCCAGAGTGCGGGCCATGATCTTCTTCGCTTCGCGCAGGCCGGCGATATCCGGCCACATGATCACGCCGGGGTGGCTACCCTTGGCGGGATGGACGAAGAAGGCATCGGCCACGCCGTCCGCCGTCGTGATCGAGACCATCCGCTCCTGCACGGAATTGGCAGGATGAGTCTTCATGATGCTGGTGCTGCAGCCTGCCAGCGCGGCGCTGGCGCCAAGCGCCGCGAACTCGCGCCGGTTCAATCCCCGGCGCGCGAGGTTGCCATCTTCAGCTTCGGCCGTGAAGTCATCGCACATCGAAAGGCGCTCCGGTCCTTGGAAAATCAGGTTGTTGCGGCAAGGCTACCCAACCGGGACCGGGAAGGCGAGCATTTGCTACGCCGGGCGGGACAGATTCAATCGCCCGGGAAATTGAGTTCCAGGTTCACCGCATTGGGATCGACCAGGAATATCTGGCGCAGCCCCAGCTTCGGATGGTCGCTCACGCGGTGGGCAAGGCCTAGTTCCTCGATCTTCGCCGCAGTCTCGGCAAAGCCGGTGCAGCGCAGGGCAAAGTGGTGGAGCGCATTGGTCGGCTGGCCGGGACGATAGGCCTCGTAGCGGTCTCCGGCCGTCGTGCGGTCGACCAGGTGAACGATCGCGCTGCCCTGCCCGTCGCGCATCCAGTAACCGGCGATGCCCATGGCGATCGTGGGGTTGTCGCTCCGCGTGAGGCCGAGAACCTGCTCGTAGAACGAGGCCGTCTTCTCGAGATCGTCAGTGAGGATATTGACGTGATCGACGCCGCTGACAGGCATGGCCGCTCTCCCTGGTTTCAATTCGCCGAAAGCGAATTTGGCGGCACCCGCCCACGAAAAGGCCCCTTCGGGCATTTTCGGACAAAGACTCGTAAACGCACACACCATCGGCCGATGCGGGCCCCGCCGCAAGGGTCAGCTGCGGAAGACCACCGTGCGGGAACCGTTCAGCAGCACGCGGTCCTCCAGGTGCAGGCGCACGGCCTCGGCCAGGACGCGGCGCTCGATGTCGCGGCCCTTGCGCACCATGTCCTCGGGCGTGTCCGCGTGAGTCACGGCTTCGACATCCTGGTGGATGATCGGGCCTTCGTCGAGATCGCCGGTCACGTAGTGCGCGGTGGCGCCGATCATCTTCACGCCGCGCGCATGGGCCTGGTGATAGGGCTTGGCGCCCTTGAAGCCCGGCAGGAACGAGTGGTGGATGTTGATGCACCGGCCAGAGAGGAACGCGGCCATCTCGTCCGAGAGGATCTGCATGTAACGCGCCAGCACCACCAGCTCAGCGCGGGTTTCCTCCACCAGCGCGCGGATCTGTGCTTCCTGCTCGGCCTTGGTTTCGCGCGTGATCGGCAGGTGATGGAAGGGGAAGTCCCCGATCATCAGCGAATTGATCGCCTCGCGCGGGTGGTTGGAGACGATCCCTACCACTTCCATCGGCATTTCGCCGATGCGCTGGCGATAGAGCAGGTCGGCCAGGCAATGGTCGAACTTGCTGACCAGCAGGAGCACGCGGCGCGGCCGGTCGCGGCGCGTCATCGACCAGGCCATGCCATATTCGTGGGCAATCGCCCCGAAGCCCTCGCCGAACGCCTCGCGGTCGGCCGAGCCGGGATCGAAGGCCACGCGCATGAAGAACTTGTCTTCTTCAAGGTCGTTGAACTGCTGCGCCTCGATGATATTGCCGCCCGTCTGGGCAAGGTAGCCCGTGACGCGGGCGACGATCCCCGGACGGTCGGCGCAAGACAATGCCAAAATCAGCGGTTCGGCCATCGACCCGGTCCTCAGGCGGAACGGTTGGAAAGCGCGGCCTCGGACTCGGCCATCAGCGCGGCAATGATCTCCGTCACCGGCTCTTCCTTGCTGACCATGCCCACCGACTGGCCGGCCATCACCGAGCCGCTCTCGACGTCGCCGTCGATCACCGCACGGCGCAGGGCGCCCGCCCAGAAGTGCTCGATCGCCAGCTGGGCTTCGCCCATGTCGACCTCGCCGGCGTCAAGGCGCTTGGCGACTTCGATCTGCTTGGCGGTGAACTCCTCGGTGCCCTTGTTCTTGAGCGCGCGCACCGGGATCACCGGCAGGCGCGGGTCGACCTGGACGGAGGTCACGGCGTCGCGGGCAGAGGCGCGGAAGAAGGCCTTCTTGAACGCCGGATGGGCGATGGATTCGCTCGCGCAGGCGAAGCGCGTGCCAAGCTGGACGCCCGAAGCGCCCATCTCCAGATAGCCGGCCATGGCCTCGCCGCGGCCGATGCCGCCCGCCACGAAGACCAGGTGCTCCTCGGCCAGCGCCGGCAGGATTTCCTGCGCCAGCACCGAAGTGGAGACCGGGCCGATGTGGCCGCCAGCTTCCATGCCCTCGATCACCAGGGCGTCCGCGCCCGAGCGCAACAGCTTCTTGCCCAGCGCCAGCGTCGGCGCGAAGCAGATGACCTTGGCGCCCGATTCCTTGATCGCTTCCAGGCTGCCCTTAGGCGGAATGCCGCCGGCCAGCACGACATGGCCGACCTTGTGCTTCGCGCAGACCGCGATCAGGTCGAACAGCTGCGGGTGCATGGTGATGAGGTTCACGCCGAAGGGCTTGTCGGTCAGCGCGCGGGTGGCCGCGATCTCCTTGTCGAGGAGTTCGGGGTTCATCGCACCGCAGGCGATCACGCCGAAGCCGCCCGCATTGCTGATCGCCGACACGAGATTACGCTCCGACACCCAGGACATGGCGCCGCACAGGATGGCATATTCGGTGCCGAAGAATTCGCGTCCGCGCGTCATCAGTGCGGAGGTCTTTGAGGTGGCCATCGATGCTCCCATAGCCGGCAATTCCATAATGAGCGTGCGCCATAGATGGGCGGAAGGCCGTGCACAAGCGCCGCCGCCGATGCACGCTTCCCTCTAACTAATCGCCTGGACCGATCACACTTACATCTTCGTATAGTTTCACCGATCTCCATGCAGGCGTTAAGCCCTTCGCATAGCCGAGAAAATCGACCCGATTTCGATGAGACAAGGAGTGAGACCATGACCGAGACCCCACCCAATGGCGGCAAGTGCCCCTTTGCCCATGGCGAGACCTCGCTCACTCCTACCCCCCTCACCACCGCCTTCGGCGCGCCCGTGGTGGACAATTCCAACTCGCTGACCGCCGGTCCGCGCGGTCCGTTGCTGATGCAGGACGTGTGGCTGCTGGAGAAGCTGGCCAACCTCAACCGCGAAGTGATCCCCGAACGGCGCATGCACGCCAAGGGCTCGGGCGCTTTCGGCACGTTCACCGTCACCGGCGACGTTTCCAGGTACACGCGCGCGAAGTTCCTGGGTGAAGCCGGCAAGCAGACCGAGATCTTCGCGCGCTTCACCACCGTGGCGGGCGAACGCGGCGCGGCCGATGCCGAGCGCGACATTCGCGGTTTCGCGGTGAAGTTCTACACCGAGGAAGGCAACTGGGACATGGTCGGCAACAACACGCCGGTGTTCTTCGTGCGCGATCCGCGCAAGTTCCCCGACCTCAACAAGGCCGTGAAGCGCGACCCCCGCACCAACATGCGCAGCGCCACCAACAACTGGGACTTCTGGACCCTGCTGCCCGAGGCGTTCCACCAGGTCACCTACGTCATGGGCGACCGCGGCATTCCCAAGAGCTACCGTCACATGGACGGTTTTTCGAGCCATACGTATTCGTTCTATAACGAGGCGGGCGAGCGGTTCTGGGTGAAGTTCCACTTCAAGACCCAGCAGGGCCACGCCCACCTGACCGACGCCGAGGCGGCCGAAGTGGTGGCGGGAGACCGCGAATCGAACCAGCGCGACCTCTACGACGCCATCGAGCGCGGGGATTTCCCGAAGTGGAAGGTCATGGTCCAGATCATGGCCGAGGAAGAAGCGGCAACTTGCGGCTTCCATCCCTTCGACCTGACCAAAGTCTGGTCGCAAAAGACCTATCCGCTGATCGAAGTCGGCATGATGGAGCTGAACCGCAACCCGGACAACTTCTTCGCCGATGTGGAACAGAGCGCCTTCTCGCCCTCGAACCTCGTCCCCGGCATCGGCGTCTCGCCTGACAAGATGCTCCAGGCGCGGCTCTTTGCCTATTCGGATGCGCAGCGGTACCGCCTTGGCGTCAATCACCACCAGATTCCGGTGAACGCCGCGCGCTGCCCGGTCTTCACCAACCACCGCGACGGCCAGGGCCGGGTCGATGGCAACTATGGCGGCCTGCCGCATTACCACCCGAACTCGTTCGGCCAGTGGCAGGGCCAGCCCGAGTTCCGCGAGCCGCCCATGAAGATCGACGGCGCTGGCGGTTCTTGGGCCGACTTCTGGGACTTCCGTGAGGACGATCATGACTACTACAGCCAGCCACGCGCCCTGTTCGAACTCATCGACGCCGACCAGAAGCAGCGCCTGTTCGACAACACCGCCCGCGCCATGGGCGACGCGCCGGACTTCATCAAGCAGCGGCACATCGACAACTGCACCCGCTGCCATCCGGCTTATGGCCTGGGCGTCGCCAAGGCACTGGGCATGAGCGTGAACCCCGCGCTTTCGCCGGTACCCGAAACCGCCGACTGACCTCCCGGCCGTCGCACGTTCCCCCGCCCGGCCCTGCGACGGCCCCGATCCCGCCCCCTTTCCCCCGAGGGGGCGGGATCTTTCTTCTGCAGAACGAGACGCAATCCCGGCGGGACGCGGCCATGTCGCGCGCAGGCCCCGCTTCCGGTCTTCCCCTTGCTTCCTGCCGATGGCACACCCGGACCCATAGAAGAAAGAGTGGGATCATGGACGCCAAGCAGATCTACGCCGCCAAACTGACTTCTGCCGACGAGGCGGTCCTGGCCATCGCCAGCGACAGCGACCTTGCCATGGGCATGGCTGTCGCCGAGCCGCCCGCGATCCTCGCCGCGCTTGCCCGGCGCGCCGAAGCCGGAACGCTGCGCGACTTGCGGGTCTGGTATCTCCTCTCGCAGACCCATGCCGGAACGACGATCCTGCGCCGCGACTTGCTCGACCGGATCCGGCCGCGCTGCCTGTTCATGGGCGGGGTCGAGCGCGCCCTCGTCAAGGCCGATCCCGCGGCGGAAGCGCTCATCGATTTCGTGCCGTGCGCCTTCAGCGGGTCCCCCCGGCTGCTGCGCGACGAATGCGCGCTGGACGCCTGCGTGCTCACCGTCTCGCCGATGGACGAAAGCGGCTATTTCAGCTTCGGCGCGGCCAATGACTATACCTCCGTTGCCGCGCACTGCGCCCGGACGGTGATCGTCGAAGTGAACCCGGCCATGCCCCGCGTGGCCTGTTCGACGCCGCTCCACGTCTCGCAGGTTGCCGCCATCGTCGAGAACGCCGTCCCGCTGCTATCGTTTGGCGAAGCGCCTTCCGCACCCGAGGACGAGGCCATTGCCGCGCGCATCGCCGACATGATCGACGACGGCGCCTGCCTCCAGATGGGCATCGGCAACCTTCCCGCGGCGGTCTGCCGCCGCATCGAAAGCCGCCGCGACCTTGGCATCCATACCGAATTGCTCACCCCGGCGATGGCGGGGCTGGTCCATGCCGGCGCCGTCTCCAACCGGCTGAAGGCCACTCATCCCGGCCGCAGCGTCTATACTTTCGCCATGGGCGACGCCCCGTTCTACCGCTGGATGGACGGTAATCCCCAACTCTACTCGCTGCCGGTCGACGTGGTGAACGACGCCGCCGAGATCGCCCGGAACGACAAAGTGGTCTCCGTCAACGCGACGATCCAGGTCGACCTTCAAGGCGCCTGCAATTCGGAATTCATGGGCGGGCGGCAGTTCTCGGCAGCGGGCGGCCAGCTCGATTTCGTGCGCGGCGCCTATGGATCGAAAGGCGGCCTCTCGATCATCGCCTGCCGCTCGACGGCGAAAGGCGGCACCGTCAGCCGCATAGTCCCGCGGCTCGACGGCCCGGTGACGACGCCCCGCAACGACGTCCACTGGATCGTCACCGAGCACGGCGCCGCCAACTTGCGCGGCAAGAGCCTGCGCGAACGGGCCGCGCTGCTGATCGGCCTGGCGGACCCTCGATTCCGGGACGAACTCGCCAAGGCGCTTTGACGGGAGCCGTCAAGAGAGGCCGCGGTCAACGCCCACACCGCAGGACGCGCCTGAGGCCGCGCCGCGATCTTGGCTGCGAAATTCGATCCAGCGCCATGTCGGAGCACCGGAGCCTAGATCGCCGCCGCGCCCAGTCGCACGATCCAGTCCGCATGACGCCTCTTGAGTTCCCGCTGCCAACCGAGCCCGATTTCCTCGCTGTCGAGCACTTCCAGCACTTCGAAGGCCAAGGATTCCGCGCCGTGTTCATCCCACGCCGCCTGCAGGCCGGGATGCGGGGAACCGCCGTGGCGCAGGCTGAAGAAGATCCGGTTGCCGATCGTCGCAAGGTCAGGCGCGCGGCCCACCCACACCAGGGCCGCCGCCTCGCAGCGCACCGCGTAGATGCCCCGCTCCGGTTTGCGCTGGCGATATGCCGCGACTGCCGCCTTGCGATCCATGATTTCCCTTTCTCGAGTCCCGATATTTTCACCCGGATAAATTGACTTGGCCGCAAAATCAAATTATCCGGGTAAAAATCATTCAGGATGGCTCGATGACACGGAACTGCACTGCCTTTCTTGGCATGACCCGCATAGCGCGCGGCAGCCCGGACCAACTCGTCGCCGCGCTGCGCGGGCGCGAGGATGGACTGCTCGTGTTCGACGATGCGGATGGCAGGGCCGTCGATCTCGACTGGCGCGGCGTTCCCGCGCTTGCGCAGGAAGAGGCGCCCCGGCGCCGTGGCCGGCCCAGGCTGGGCGTCACCGCCCGCGAAGTGACCCTGCTGCCGCGGCAGTGGGACTGGCTGTCCCGCCAGCCGGGCGGGGCCTCGCAGGCGCTGCGCCGTCTCGTTGACGAAGCGCGCAAGGCCGACGGCGGACGTACCGCGCGCCGCACAGCGCAGGAGCGGGCCTACCGCGTGATGTCCGCGCTCGGCGGCGACCTGCCCGGCTTCGAGGAAGCCTCACGCCTACTTTTCGCGGACAAGCTCGAAGAACTGGCCGCAGCGCTCGCGCCGTGGCCTGCCGACCTCAGGGACCATGTGCTCGAACTCGTCCAGCCGCGCGCCGAAGACTGAAACGAAAAAGGCGGCGCTCGCCGCGCCGCCTTTTCCTGTTCGATGTCTCGCACCCAATCGGGTGCGCCGTCGGCGCTGGGCCGTCGTGCTGGGCCTTCAGGCGGCGGCGTCGAGCCCGTAAGCGGTGTGCAGCACACGCACGGCCAGTTCGGTCTCGTCCGTGTCGATCAGGACCGAAACCTTGATCTCGCTGGTCGAGATGGCGATGATGTTGATGCCGCGGTCGGCCAGAGTCTTGAACATGGTCGAGGCCACACCGGCGTGGCTGCGCATGCCGACACCGACGACGCTGATCTTCGCGACATTGCTGTCGGCGATCATGCGGTAGTAACCGATGGCTTCCTTGCGTTCTTCCAGAAGCGCCTGCGCGCGGACGAGATCGGCCTGCGGCACCGTGAAGGTGACGTCGGTCTCGCCTTTGTCCTTGGCGACGTTCTGGATGATCATGTCGACGTTGATGTTCGATTCCGCGAGCGGCGCGAAGATCGCGGCCACGGCACCCGGACGGTCCGGCACGCGGGTAAGGGTAACCTTGGCTTCGTTCTTGTCGGCGGCGATGCCGGTGATCAGCTGGCGTTCCATGTCGCTTCCTTCTTGTTCGGCATTGGCCAGTTCCTCGTCGCTCACGATCATCGTGCCGGGCAAGGTATCGGCGGCCGGGGCATTCTCGTCGATGAACGAGGACAGCACCTGAACCCGCACGTTTTCCTTCATGGCCAGCGAGACGGAACGGGTCTGCAGGACCTTCGAACCGACCGAGGCCAGTTCGAGCATTTCCTCATAAGTCACCAGCGGCAGCTTGCGCGCCTTGGCGACGATGCGCGGGTCGGTGGTGTAGACGCCGTCGACATCGGTGTAGATGTCGCAGCGGTCGGCCTTGACCGCCGCCGCCACGGCCACGGCCGATGTGTCCGAACCGCCACGGCCCAGCGTGGTGATGCGATTGTCCGGCGAAACGCCCTGGAAACCGGGGATCACCGCGATCTCGCCCGCGGCCATCGAGGCCAGCAGCGCTTCCGAATCGAATTCCTCGATACGGGCCTTGGCATGGGCGTCGTCGGTCTTGATCGGCAGCTGCCAACCCAGCCACGAGCGTGCCTTGCAGCCCATCGCCTGCAGCGTCAGCGCCAGCAGGCCCGAAGTGACCTGCTCGCCCGAAGCCACGACAACGTCGTATTCGGCGGGATCGTAGAGCGCATTCGCCTCGCGGCAGAAGTTGACGAGGCGATCGGTCTCGCCCGCCATTGCCGAAACGACGACCGCGACTTCGTGGCCCGCTTCCTGCTGGCGTTTGACGATACCCGCCACGCGCCGGATTCGCTCGGTGCCGGCCATCGAGGTGCCGCCGAATTTCATCACGATACGTGCCAAGGTGCCGTTGCCCCCTTCGGGTTGTGCGCAGGAGAGATGCGCGTGTGGATAAGAGTCGGCCGGGCTGTTAGGGGGGAGTCATGGATAATGCAACTGCTTCGAACACGCCTTCTCGCGCAACAATCGATCCGAAGGAAGCCGCTCACTTCGGCGCGATGGCGGCGGAATGGTGGGATCCCAAGGGTTCCTCGGCCATGCTGCACAAGCTGAACCCGGTACGCCTGGCCTTCATCCGCGCCGAGATCGACCGCCACTTCTCCACCGACTCGCGCATGCTGCGGCCTCTTGCGGGCAAGCGCGCGTTGGACGCGGGCTGCGGCGCCGGCCTGCTTTGCGAACCGCTCGCCCGCCTGGGCGCGGCCGTGACGGGCGTGGATGCAGCGGCCGAGAACGTGGCTTCGGCACGCAGCCATGCCGAAGCCATGGGGCTACCCATCGCGTACCGGCACGGCGAACTCGGCCAGCTCGGCCTCTCTGGCTTCGATCTCGTCTGCTCGCTGGAAGTGATCGAGCACGTCACTGACAAGGCGCTGTTCATCGGCCAGCTTGCCGAGGCGATGGCGGACGACGGGCTGATGTTCCTTTCCTGCCCCAACCGCACCCCGGCCTCGCGCCTGCTGCTGGTCGAGGCGGCCGAGCGGCTGGGCAAAGTGCCGCGCGGCACGCACGACTGGAAGGAATTCGCCACCCCCGACGAATTGCGCGATCTGGCGGCAGGCGCCGGGCTGGTGCTGGGCGAGCCCAAGGGCATCGCCTGGTCGCCGACGGCAGGATTGCACCTTTCGGACGATCTCTCGCTGAACTTCATCGCGACCGCACGGAAGATATAGGCGGCCGCTCCGGCGAGGACGCCATGTCGGCTAGAGCGTCCTCGCCAAAGCCGATATGGCGAGCCGGGCCTGCGCCTCGCGCTCCTGCCAGGACCCGCCGATCCGCGTGAAGGGCACCTCTGCGCGCACCAGCATCTCTTCCGCGAGGGCAGCGAAGCGCGCGCGCCTATCGTCCGTGCCGAAGAAACGGGTGCCGTCATCACGCCATGGCACATCGGGCGCGAAGAGCAGGTAGTGGTCCGCCTTGGGGTAGGCCAGCAGCGCCGGCGGCACGTCGCCGAACAGCATCTGCGCCCAGGCGGCGGTCATGAGCTGGTCGGTATCGAGGAGCAGGACCGGCGGGCGCGCGGCCATGGCCTTGCGATTTTCCTCGGCCTGGCCCTCGGCAATGGCAAGAAGGTCCGCCATCGTCAGGTCGGTGCCGTGCTCCTCGCAATACGTGCGGCCGTATTCCGGCACCCAGGGATAGCCCAGCCGCTCCGCCAGCACCGACTTCCCGGTGCTTTCCGCGCCGTGGAGGCACAAGGTGATCACGCCGCTTCGGCTTTCTCGGCCGCGATCCACTCGCGCAGGCCCAGTACCGACATCGCCAGCAGCACCACGTAGAGCGCCGTCGTCGGCCAAAGCCCCTTGTAGATATAGACCCCGATCGAGGCGACATCGATCATGATCCACAGCACCCAGTTCTCGATGCGGCGGAAGCCCAGCAGGATCTGCGCGGCGATACTGGCCCCGGCGATGGCGGAATCCGCATAGGGCAGCGACGCGTCGGTGAACTTGTGCATGACCCAGCCCAGGTTCAGCGCCAGCGCCGCCGTGCCCATCAGCCAGAGCAGCCGCGCGAAATTGCCCAGGCGGCGGACCGGAACCCGGCTTTCGCCGCCCCCCGCGCGCACCCAGAGCACCCAGCCCCAGATCTGCGCGGCGAAGAAGAACAGTTGCAGCCCCGCTTCCCCGTAGAGCTTCGCGTCCCAGAACACGACGAAGTAGAGCATGACCATGGCCATGCCGAACGGATAGTTCCACACGCTGCGCTGCACGAGGAGCGCGATATTGGCGAGCCCGAGTGCCGCCGCTGCCCATTCGATCGGATCCATCGCGACGCTTCAGCCGGCCTGCATCATGGTCATCACCGCCGGCCCGTCAGCCCAGCGCCGCCTCCCAATCGGGCGCCTTGAACCCTACCAGCAGTCCGCCGGGATATTCCACGACCGGCCGCTTGATGCAGCTTGGGTTGGCCGCCATGATTGCAACCGCCTTGGCGGCATCGATGTCGGCCTTGTCGGCCTCGGGCAGCTTCTTGAATGTGGTCCCGGCGCGATTGAGAAGCTTTTCCCAGCCGGCCTGCGCCACCCACCGCTCGAGTCGGGCCGCTTCGGCGCCTTCCTTCTTGTAGTCGTGGAAAGTGTATTTGCTGCCTCGGGCGTCCAGCCAGTTCCTTGCCTTCTTGACGGTGTCGCAATTCGGAATGCCGTAGAATTCGAGGCTCACGTCTTCACGTCCTTTGGAAGCGGTGCACCCGCGGCGAATCGCAGGTGAAGAGGGTATAGCTCTCGTAGTAGCCTTCCCGGCCGCGCTTTTGCACGACGATATGTTCGGCATGGCGCGCCCAGCCCCGTGCGGACGGCTCGTCTTCCCATTCGGACATGGCGATCACTTCCCCGTCGTCGCTGAGGTAGCTTTTGAAGGAGAGAAAGCCCGGCTGGTTTCGGGCGAGCTCCTCCATATGGTCGGCATCGTGGACATAGGCCTCGGCATCGATGTCGACGCGTTTTCGGTTGCGGAAGACGACGAGAAACATGGCGCACCCCTTATCGATTTTCCCCGCTCCTAGCCGTCCGCCCGCGCCATTCAAGCGCAGGAACAACCACTTCTGCTGAATTTCGCCCCCGCGGAGGGATCGGCACGATCCGAAAAGAGCGATCTGTCCCGTGCGCGGGACGTCATCTGCCCCGTGCGCGAGATGTCATCTGTCGCGTGCGCGAGGCTGGACAAACCGATCCTTGCGCGACAAAGCGCCTCCATGAGCGTGAACACATTCGGACGCCTTTTCCGTTTCACCACCTGGGGCGAAAGCCACGGACCGGCCATCGGCGCCGTCGTCGACGGGTGCCCGCCGGGCCTGGCGATAGACGAAAGCACGCTCCAGCCCTTCCTCGACGCGCGCCGCCCCGGCCAGTCGAAGTTCACGACCCAGCGCCAGGAACCGGACCAGGTCCGCATCCTTTCGGGCGTGTTCGAGGGCCAGGATGGCGTGCGGCGCACGACGGGCACGCCGATCAGCCTGATGATCGAGAACGTCGATCAGCGCTCCAAGGACTATTCGGATGTCGCCAAGGCCTACCGCCCCGGCCATGCGGACTATGCCTATGACGCCAAGTACGGCTTCCGCGACTACCGCGGCGGCGGGCGCAGTTCCGCGCGCGAAACCGCCAGCCGCGTGGCGGCCGGCGGCGTGGCGCGGCTGGTGATCCCCGAAGTGCAGATCCTGGCCTATGTCTCCGAGATCGGCGGCGATGCGATCAACATGGCGCAGTTCGATGCCGCGGAAATCGGCAACAACCCGTTCTTCTGCCCCGACGCGGAAGCCGCGAAGCGCTGGGAAAAGATCGTCGACGATGCACGCCTGGCCGGCTCCTCGGTCGGCGCGGTCGTCGAATGCATCGCCACCGGCGTTCCCGCCGGCTGGGGCGCGCCGCTCTACGGCAAGCTGGACGCCGACCTTGCCGCCGCGATGATGGGCATCAACGCGGTAAAGGGCGTGGAGATCGGCGACGGTTTCGCCGCCGCGCGCCTGACCGGCGAGCAGAATGCCGATCCCATGCATCCGGGCGTTGGTGGCCCCGAATTCAGCGCCAACCACGCGGGCGGCATCGCTGGCGGCATCTCGACCGGCCAGCCGGTGGTGGTGCGCGTGGCCTTCAAACCCACCAGTTCGATCCTCACCCCGCAGCCGACGATCAACCGCGAAGGCGAGGCCACCGAACTGCTCACCAAGGGTCGCCACGATCCCTGCGTGGGCATTCGCGGCGTGCCGGTGGTCGAGGCGATGATGGCGCTGGTCCTGGCGGATCACAAGCTGCTGCACCGGGGGCAATGCGGCTGATCGGGCCGATCTGCCGGCGCTGAGCAGGCGTTCCTGAACCTCGGGACGCCGCCTGCGAACGCTACCTGCGTTTCTTGAGAACGACGTAGATCGCCCCTTGTCCGCCGTGGCGGCGGTGCGCGCCGCGGATGGCGACGATGTCGAGCGCGTGGTCGCTGGCTGCGAGCCAGTCCGTGATCTTGGCGCGGATCGCGCCCCGCGCAGTGGCGCGGTCCATCGCATCGACCGGCCGGGGCTTGCCCGTGACGATCAGCACGACCCGCGCGCCCATGGCCTTCGCCTGCGTGAGCCCGTGCATCAGCCGCACATAGGCCTGGTCGAGGTTGGAACCGTGAAGGTCCAGGCTGAAGTCGGGAACCAGCGTCCCCTTGGAAATGCGCTTTTCCCACGAGCCATCGAGGTGCAGCGGCGCGTCCGCCTTCGGCTTGGTCGCAACCGGCTTCGGCGGCAGGGGAGCCGGTATCCGGCCTTTCACTTTCTTGGGCGGAGAGGCGGGCGGAAGCACCACCGTCCGCACCGGTGCCGCCATGAGAGCCGTGGGAATGGCGACGGGCCTGCGCTTTTCGAGCGGCGTCACGGTCCGGGCGACTTGCGCCCAGATTTCCGCTTCATCCGCTGTCAGTCGCCGCCCCGGTCGCCGCATCGCCGTTCTACCGCACGCCGAGGCGCGACAGGGTGCCCTTCGGCACCAGGATCAGCGCCTCGCCCCGGCCGCTCATCCCACCGGCGGTAAGCCGCGCCTGCTCACCCGAGCCCCAGAACGTGTCGAAGCGGTTGGCGCCCTTGATCGCCCCGCCGGTGTCCTGCGCCACCCACAGGCCGGTCGCCTCGCGCCGGTCCAGCCGCAGCCACACCGGAGCGCCCAGCGGCACGAAGCGCGGGTCGGCCGCCACCGAGGCATGGGCACGCACCGGCACGTTCAGCGCGCCGAGCGGACCATCGCCCTTGAGTTCCTTGAAGAACACCCACGACTTGTTCTCGCGCATCAGCGCCGCGCCATCGGCGGGCCGGTCGTGGATATATTGGATGATGCCCTGCATCGATCCCGAATATTGCCCCGGCGCCGAACCAACGAGGCCGCGATCGCGCATGACGCCGCCGATCCCGGTATAGGGCAGGCCATTCTGCCCGGCATAACCGATCCGCATCACGCTGCCGTCCGGCGCGCGCAGGCGGCCCGATCCCTGGACCTGGAGAAAGAAGAACTCGATCGGATCCGCGACCCAGGCGATCTCCAGCCCCTTGCCCGCGAGCACGCCCTGCTCGATGGCGGCGCGGTCGTAATAGGGCACGAAGACACCGCTGACATCGTAGCGCCCCAGCGGCATCCGCCCGCTGGAGGTCGGCGCGGCATCGCCCGCCTTCGCGCGCACCAGATCGCCCGGCATCGAATAGACCGGGACGGCATAGCCTGGAACGGGCAAGCGGGAGCCGGCGATCTCCGGCTCGAAATAGCCGGTGGCAAAGCCCTTGCCGTCACCCACGCGTGCGGTTTCGAAATAGGCGGCGAAGAACTGCGCGGCCGGTTTGCCGCTCCACGCCGCAGCGGCGGCACAGGCCTGGCGCCAGTCGGCCGGACGAGTCAGCCCGCTCGCATCGGCGCGCACGGTGACGCGCGGGCAGCTTTCGCGGAACGAGGCCAGCGCCGCGGCGGCATCGGTCGCGTTCATCGGCAGCGAAGAAACCGAAGGCCCTTGCTTGACCCCGGCAGCGACAGCGCTGGCGGGCTGCGGCACAGCCGGTTGGGCCGGGGCGGTCGGTCGGGGTTGCTGTGCCGGCGGCCGGGCGGGCGGACGCGAAGGCCCCTTGGGCCCGGGCACGACCTGCACGCAGGCGGCCAGCAGCGCCGGCAATACGAAGGCAGATATACGGCGCCATGGAAAACGCGACTCCCGATGGCGCGACACGCTCCCTCCCCGCAAAATCGATCTCCGAAACCTGATAACAACAAGGCCGGACCTTTCGGCCCGGCCTGTCGATCCTTGTGGGATCATCGGCGCGAAATCAACCGCGCGGGGCGATCAACCGGCGTCGGTTTCGTCGAGCAGCCAGTCGGGACCGGACGAATTGAGCTGACGGCTGAAGGTCCAGACGTCCACCGCCTCGATCGCATCGTCGAGCGAACCGGCGATCACATGGCCTTCGGCGTCGCGCGTGACGGCAGCGATATCGGAGCGGAAGCGCAAGGTGATGCGGGCAAGGCCGCTTTCCACCCCGGCCGAGACGATCGCGACATCCTCGATACGGATGAGGCGGTTGTCCATGGTCTCGCCGGCAGCAACACGCGCGTCGATCGCGGCGGCGAAGCTGTCATACACATCGCCTTCGCAGAGGGCGCGAAGCTCGGCCTTGTCGCCCTTCCAGAACGACTCCAGGATCAGGCGATAGGCACTGCGCGCGCCTTCCAGGAAAGCATAAGCGTCGAAACGACGATCCGCGCCGGAAATCTCCGCCAGGCCGCGTTCCACGGAGGGCGGCGCAAGCGGCCTTTCGCGCAGGCGCTGGGGCTGGCCGACCCGGCCGCGTTCGTCTCCCTTGGCATCGCCCTTCGCATCGGGCTTGCCGTCCGCCTTGGGGGCAGGGACGCGCGGCGCACCGGGCTGGCCCTGGCGGCCTTCGAAGCGCCCCTGGATCGGCTCTTCCTCATGCTCGGCGCGGCGGCCGAGTACCGAATAGAGCCGCAGGCCAAGGAAGGCTGCGATCATGGCCAGGATCACGATTTCCGGTGTCACGTTCCTTTGTCCATCCTTGTGTTGGACGCTTCTGGGATACGGGTGGAGCGTTTCACGCCATCCGCCCGAAGGCGCCATCATAGACCCAGATAGGTACGGTTTTCAAATGAACAACGCGTGAGCAACGGTATCTGGGATTTTTCCGCCGTTACGAGTGCTACAACCGGACCAACGCCCCCGGCCCGCAAGCGTTCCCTGTCCTCCCTGCGCCGCCCCCGCGCGCGCCCTATGCCCGGTTATGCCGCTATGCCTGCGAATCGGCCGGCGGCGTGCCTTTGCACCCCCGCTCAAGGGCGGTTTGCAACAATTTACCCCTTCTCGGGTGTTCCACCGGCCCGCAAAATGCTTTAGGCGCGCGGCCAGACTTCAATCCGTGCGCCCGTAACGGGCCAATTTATCGGGAATCACCAAATGGCCGACGAAGGCAACGTCATCTCCGATCTCAACCTCGGCAACGGCGAGGATTCCGCGCCGGCCGCCGGCGTCATCTCGCAGTACGTCAAGGACCTTTCGGTCGAGAATCCGAACGCACCGCAGAGCTTCTCCTGGCAGGACGAGCCGCAGATCGAAGTGCAGTTCAACATCGGCGCCCGCCAGATCGACGGCGAAGTGCATGAAGTCGAACTGAAGATCACTTGCGCCTCGAAGGGCCCGCAGGGCACCGCTTTCGTGGTCGATCTCGCTTATGCCGCCCTCGTCGGCATGCGTAACCTGGAAGAGAGCCAGGCCCACGCGTTCCTCTACGCCGAAGCCCCGCGCATCCTGTTCCCCTTCGCCCGCCGCGTCGTTGCCGACGCCGTGCGCGATGCCGGCTTCGCGCCGCTGATGCTGGAGCCGATCGACTTCAACGGTCTCTACATCCAGCAGATCCAGGCGCAGCAGCAGGCCGACGCCGCCCAGGGCGAGCCGGTCGGCCACGCCTGAGGCCACAGCTTGAAAGGCGCATGACGCGCGTTTCTGCACTATCGGCCCGCGCCTCCGACCTGGAGACGTGGGCCGTTGGTTTTTCCGGGACCGGCATTTCTGGAACCGGGACCAAGGCGATCATCGGGAAGTTCCGGGCATGAACCTTACCAAGGCGCTCGCCAGTGTCGGCGGCCTCACTCTGGCCAGCCGCGTGCTCGGTCTGGTCCGCGACAGCCTGTTCGCCCGCTTCGTGGGGGCAGGCTTCGCCTCGGACGCCTTCCTGATCGCCTTCCGCCTGCCCAACATGTTCCGCGCCCTCTTCGCGGAAGGGGCCTTCGCTTCGGCCTTCATCCCGATGTTCAACCAGAAGGTCGCCAACCGGGACGGTCCGGGCCTGCCCGCCGGGATCGCCTTCGCCGAACAGGCGCTCGCCGTGCTCCTGCCCATCCTGCTGGCGATGACGCTGGTGCTGGAAGTCTTCGCATGGCCGGTGACGTTCCTGCTTTCGGGCAATTTCAACGGCGTTTCGCAGGAGCAGTTCGCTTTCGCGGTGCAGCTCAGCCGCCTGACGATTCCCTATCTGGCGCTCATCAGCCTGGTCTCGCTTCTGGGCGGCATCCTCAATTCGCTGAACAAGTTCTGGGTCAATGCGGCCGCACCGATCCTGCTGAACCTGACGCTGATCGTGGCGCTGCTGGGCTTCCATTCCGCCGATGCGCTGGTGACCGCGCGTAACCAGGCCATCGGCGTCTCGGTGTCCGGCGCGCTCCAGTTGCTCTGGCTGATGTGGGCCTGCCGCGCGAACGGCGTGTCGATGCGCCTGCGCATGCCGGTGTGGAATGCCGACGTGAAGCAGCTGATGAAGCTGATCCTGCCCGCGGCGGCCGGCGCTGGTGCCGTCCAGATCAACCTCGTGATTTCCACTGCGCTCGCCGCCTCGCTGCTGGCGCACGGCTCGGTCACTTACATCTACATGGCCGACCGCCTGAACCAGCTTCCCCTCGGCCTGATCGGCATCGGCCTGGGCACCGTGCTGCTGCCGACGATCTCGCGCCAGCTTGGCGGCGGTGACGAGGCCGCGGCGATGGATACCCAGAACCGCGGCATGGAACTGGCCCTGCTGCTCACCCTGCCCGCGGCGGTCGCCCTGATCGTCTGCGGCCAGCCGATCGCCGCCGCGCTGTTCGGCTACGGCAAGTTCGACGCCGTGGACGTGGCGCGCACGGCGGAGGCACTCGCCGCCTTCTCGATCGGCCTGCCCAGCTATATCCTCGTGAAAGTGCTCACCCCCGGCTTCTACGCCCGGCAGGACACGAAAACGCCGGTGCGCTACGCGATGATGTCGATGGCGGTGAACCTCGTCCTCAACCTCGCGCTGATCGTGCCGCTGCAGCACATGGGCCCGCCGCTGGCGACCGCGATCGCCTCCACCGCCAATGTCGCTATGCTCTACTGGACGCTGGTGAAGCGCGGGCATTTCCAGTCCGATGCCCGCCTGAAGCGCCGCGCCCCGCGCCTTGCACTTGCGGCCGGAGCGATGGGCGTGGTGCTCTGGTTCGGGCAGGACCTGCTGACACCTTATCTCCACGGCACCTGGCTGGTGCGCGGTCTCGCGCTGGCCGCGCTCGTTTCGGCGGGCGGCTTGGTCTATGCGCTGGCGACCCTGGCGACCGGCGCCTTCACGCGAGACGATCTCGCCCTGCTGCGCCGCCGCAAGGCTGGCTGAGCCGGCGATGGGCGCCCTGGGCCGCAGCATCCGCGAATCCAGCGCCGCCGCCCGCGGGCAAGCAGCGGCGCGCCGGGACCGAGGCCCCCTCTTCCATCCCGGCAAAGCTGTGCTATGAGCCCTGCCCATGCACGGCCTTTCGCACACGAAGTCTGCCGAATCCCGTCGCCTCTCGTGGCGATGGGGGGGCGCTGCGCGCAAGACGCGCTGAACCGGGGCGCGCCTGCCGCGCCGACACCGCCTGCATCGGCGCCCTCCCGGGCGCACCTTTAGATCCCCGACCACTCACAACTCGCGAAGGACGCGTCCATGCGTATCGTCTCCGGCATCCAGCCCACCGGCAACCTGCATCTCGGCAACTATCTCGGTGCGATCCGCAATTGGGTCTCGATGCAGGACGAAGTCGCCGCGCAGGGCGGTGACAGCCTCTACTTCCTGGCCGATCTCCACGCGATTTCCATGCCGCACGACCCGGCCACCCTCTCCGCCAACACGCGCGAGATGGTCGCGGCCCTGGTCGCCTGCGGCGTCGATCCCGACCGCTCGATCCTGTTCAACCAGACCCAGGTTCCCCAGCATGCCGAACTGCAATGGCTGCTCAACGGCACCGCGCGCATGGGCTGGCTGAACCGCATGACCCAGTGGAAGGACAAGGCGGGCAAGAACCGCGAAGGCGCCTCGGTGGCGCTGTTCACTTATCCGGTGCTCCAGGCCGCCGACGTGCTGCTCTACCAGGCCACTCACGTCCCCGTGGGCGAGGACCAGAAGCAGCACCTCGAACTCGCCCGCGACATCGCGCAGAAGTTCAACAACGACTTCGCGCCCAAGGACGAAAACGGGGAAGACGTCCCCGTCTTCACCCTGCCCGCGCCGATCATTCCGCCCGAGGCCGCCCGCATCATGTCGCTGCGCGATGGTTCGTCGAAGATGAGCAAGTCCGACCCCTCGGACATGGCGCGCATCAACCTGACCGACGATGCCGACACGATCATGCAGAAGGTCAAGAAGGCCAAGACCGACCCCGAGCCGCTGCCTTCCGAAAAGGAAGGCCTCGAAGGCCGCGCCGAGGCGCGCAACCTCGTGGGCATCTATGCGGTGATGGCCGGCACCACGATGGAGGCGGTCCTGTCCGACTTCGGCGGCGAGGGCTTCGGCAAATTCAAGCCGGCGCTGGGCGAGCTGCTGGTGGAAAAGCTGGCACCGATCAACGCCCGCTTCGTGGAACTGCGCAGCGACCGCGGCGCGCTCGACGCCATCTTGCGCAAGGGTTCGGAAAAGGCCCGCGCGCTCGCCGTGCCGACGCTGGACAAGGCTTACGAGGCGCTCGGCCTGGTGCGCTGAGGACAGCATGGCGTCGTCCCGGATCCGGTCCGGGACGACGCTTCGCTCAGGAATCCAGTCCCAGGAGCTTCGCCCGGCGCCGCATCCACGTCGCCGCGAGTGCGCCTACCTCGCCCAATGCGTCCAGCCCCTCGCGGTCCTTCTTGTGCTCGCCGGCGATCAGCAGGCCGAAGACCCGGCGGACGCTCCATGCGGGCCAAGGCCGCTCGGCCAGCACCATGCGGTCCCCGGCGGCAACTTCGCCCTCCTCCAGAACCCGGTAGTACCAGCCCGACCGGCGCGACTTCACCACGCCGGCGTTGACGGCCGAGCCGCCGAAGCGGTGATCGAGCTTCCAGCAGGGCTGCCGCCCCTGGGAGACCTCGACCAGGGCCGTGCCCAGCCGCCAGCGATCGCCCACGCAGATCATGTCCTCGGTCAGGCCCTCGGTGGCGATGTTCTCGCCGAAAGCGCCATAGTCCGAGAGAAGCGGATGGGCGCCGATCGAGTCGCGCCAGAAGGCATAGTGATCGTGCGGATAGTGATGGATCGCCTTGTCCGGCCCGCCGTGGACCGCAAGATCCGCCTGCTCGTCGCCCTCCAGTCCCAGCCGACGGACGCGAACCGCTCCCTCCACCGCCAGCTTGCCGATGGCGCTGGGTTCGTCCGCGCCGCGAAAAGGGCTGACTTTTCCGCATTGCACGGAGAGAATCGCGATGGAATTCGTCTCGGGGGAACTGTTCAACATCGCCGGCGCTTCCTACATGATTACCCTGATCTCAGGCCGTGACTCACGGCTGAATGGACAAAGGCCACATCAAACGGCTTATCGCCGGTTAGCCTCCATTCAACCGCTATTCAGGGCATTGATATTAAGGCAGAGTCGCAAGGAATCACAGGCCGCGCTTGGGAAGGGCGTTTCGGACCTGGCAGGTTCGTGGAGTGAAACCGATGACAGAACATCCCGGAACCCATCTCGGAAAGCTGAGGCTAGCAGCCGTGGCTTTCATGCTGATGGCCCTCGCCGCCTGCGCAACGCCCTTCAAGGCCGACGTTTCGCGTTTCCAGTCGCAGCTTCCGGCACCGTCCGGCCAGACCGTCGCCGTCGTGGCGGACGATCCCAAGCTTGCGGGCGGCCTCGAATTCGCAACTTACGCCCGTCTGGTCAGCGATCGCCTGCAGAAGGTGGGCTATGCCACCGTGGACGATCCTTCGAAGGCAACCCTGATCGCCCGCTTCGACTACGGCGTCGACACCGGCCGTGAGCGCGTCCGTTCGACGCCCGCAATGGGCGGCGGCTACTGGGGCCCGTGGTATGGCGGCGGCTGGGGCGGCCGTGGCTACTACGGTCGTGGCTGGGGCGGCGGCTGGGGCTGGGGCGGCCCGTGGCGCTATGGCTGGTACGATCCGTTCTTCGATGGCGGCGTGGATTCCTACACCGTCTACACCAGCGGCATCACGCTGAAGATCGACCGTGCGGCCGACAACCAGCGCCTGTTCGAAGGCAAGGCCGAGGCCGTTTCGGCTTCGAACCACCTGCAGTACCTCATTCCGAACCTCGTCGAATCGATGTTCACGAATTTCCCCGGGAACTCGGGCGAGACCGTGCGCATTACCGTCGCGCCGGAAAAGAAGTGATCTTTAGAAAAATGAGCTGATTGGCTCCCCCTGCGAAGAGGGAGGCACCGAGGGGCGGGTCCGCTGAAATATGCGGGCCCGTCCTTTCTTTTTGCCGGTCCGGCCCGTATCGCAGCCGCTCCGGTTGACCGCCGCCAACCGCACGGGAATGCTCGCCGCCTAATGAACACCTTCATGGCCATCATGTCGCAGCTCTTCTGGGGCGTGACCGTGGGCGCTCTTTCCGCAGCCTTTTCAACGCTTGCCAAAGGGCTCGCGGCGATCGCCGGGATCGGCGGAGTGGGCTGGTATTCGCTGAAGCGCCGCCGCGACAAGCGCGCGCGACTCGATCGCAAGGATTGACGGAAAACAGGGGAGCATTGCCCCTGCCCCTTCAAAACGGCCGAAGTCAGGCGCCGGCGCGCCCATCGCATCCTCCAGGGACCGACCGGCACGCCGCAGGAAACGCGCAAGAAAGCTGAAATATCGAGGGTCCGGGGTATAACCCCCGGGACGTCCCTCAGCTTCCCAGGGCGACGACCCCGCCGGTCGAACCGAATCCGCCTTCACCGCGCTCGGTGGATTCCAGCTCATCCACCGTCAGCCAGGCGGCGCGCGTCACCGGCGCCAGCACGAGCTGTGCCACACGGTCGCCGCGGCGGATCTCGAAAGCCTGCGCGCCGTGGTTGATCAGGATGACCTTGAGTTCGCCGCGATAGTCCGAATCGATCGTGCCCGGCGAATTCGGTACCGAGATCCCGTGCTTGAGCGCCAGACCCGAACGCGGACGGACCTGGATCTCGAAGCCCGGCGGAATCGCCATGGCCAGGCCGGTGGCAACGGCATGACGGCCGCCCGGTGCCAGCGTCACGTCTTCCGCAGAGACCACGTCCATGCCCGCCGCACCGTTCGTGGCGTAAGCGGGCAAGTCCAGCCCTTCGCCGTGAGGCAGGATCTTGACGGGAACGGGGACGTCAGCGGGGGAGTGCATCTGCGAACCTTTCGACGAGGGCGCGCGCGACGTCCTCCTTGGGCATTTCCGGAAGACTGATCACATCGTCCGCGCGCACGATGTGGACCGCATTCACATCGCCGCCCATGACATCGCCCGACACGTCGTTGGCGATGATCCAGTCGGCACCCTTGCGTTTGCGTTTTTCGGTGGCGTAGCGAATGACGTCCTGCGTCTCCGCAGCGAAGCCGATCACCAGCGGTGGCCGTTCGGGGCTGGTCGCGAGCGTGGCCAGGATGTCGGGATTTTCGGTGAGCAAGAGGGCCGGCGGCGCGGAGCCGCGCTTCTTGAGCTTCTGGTCGGCCGTATGGGCGACGCGCCAGTCGGCCACGGCCGCGACCATGACGGCGATGTCGGCCGGCATGGAGCGCTTCACCGCCTCGGCCATCTGCAACGCGCTTTCCACATCCACGCGGTCGACACCGGGCGGCGTGGGCAAGTGGACCGGCCCCGCCACCAGGGTGACCCGCGCGCCCGCCTCGGCAGCGGCGGCAGCGATTGCGAAGCCCTGCTTGCCCGAGGAACGGTTGGCGATGTAGCGCACCGGGTCGATCGGCTCCCAGGTCGGCCCGGCAGTGACCAGGACGTGGCGCCCGGAAAGCGGCCCCTCGAAAGGCGCCTGCGCCAGTTGCAGCGCTTCGGGATCGGTGGCGGGCGCGGCGCGCGCCTCGCCTTTGCGGGCCGCCAGCGCGGCTTCTTCCGGCGTGAAACCGAGATCTTCATGGCTGGCGGCAAGGCCTGCGTCCCGGCCGCCGCCTCCGCCGTCGCCAAAGGTGATGGCCTGCTTGCCCTTCTGCCGCCCGCGCGCGATCAGGCCGCCGGAAAGGCCGCCCAGGCCGATATCGTCGGGTTCCGAATGCTCGGGCTCAGGCGTCGCGAACTGCGGCTGCCAGCTGAAAGGATCGCCCCCCGGCAACGGCGCGACTTCCACCGGGCCGAGGCCGAGCGCCCAGGCGATGCGCTGCCAGATCGCCAGCGGATCGGGCAGCCGGCCGGGGCCGTATTCGCCGCAGGCCATGGTGCCTTCGTCAGGCTCCATCACGTCCACCCCGGCATCGCGCAGCACCTGGACGTTGCGCGTGGTGGCGGCGTGCTGCCACATGCGCACGTTCATCGCCGGGACCGCCATGACCGGCTTGTCCGTCGCCAGCAGCATGGTCGTGGCGAGATCGTCGGCAATGCCCGACGCCATCTTGGCCAGAAGATCCGCCGTCGCCGGGCAGACCACGACGAGGTCCGCCTCCCGGCTGAGCTGGATATGCCCCATCTCGGCTTCGTTTTTGAGGTCCCAGAGCGTGGTGTAGACCGGTTTTTCGGACAAGGCCGCAAGCGCCATGGGCGTGACGAAGTGCGCTCCGCCCTCGGTCAGGACGCAAGTGACTTCGCCGCCTTCCTTGCGGATCTGCCGGACGAGTTCGCAGGACTTGTAAGCGGCGATACCGCCGCCCACGACCAGGAGAATGCGTGGTCCACTCATGCTCGGGGCTTGTGCAACACCGCGCCGGAGGGCGCAATCAGTTTGGGAATGCCGGCCTCAAAAACGGCGCATCATCCCATCAGCGCCCAATATGTCAGCCCCCAGGCCGCCGCACCGCCCAGCACCGCTGCAAGGCCGCGGCCCAGCCAGGGGTTGCCCTCGGGCTTGTGCTTGCTGCGGCGCTCCCAGATGAGGTCGACATCGGGCAGCGGCGCCTGTTCGGGCGCGCCGCCCTTGGGTGGGAACTTCTCCTCGATCCGCCGCACCAGCGCCGGCAGGCGCAGCAGCGTGCCGAGATCCTCGCGCAGGCGGTCGGCAATGACCGCCTCGGGGCCGAGTTCGTCGCGCAGCCAGCTCTTCACGAAGGGCGCCGAAACGTCCCACATGTTGATGTCGGGATCGAGCGCGGTGGCCAGGCCTTCGACCATGACCATGGTCTTCTGGAGCAGCAGCAGGTGCGGCTGCACCGCCATGTCGAAATCGCGCGTGATCGCGAAAAGCCCGTCGAGCATCTGGCCGACCGACAGTTCGGAAACCGGCTTGCCGCGCATGGGCTCGCCCACCGCGCGCAGCGCCGTCGCGAACTCTTCGACGGTGTGGTAGCTCGGGACGTATTGCGCCTCAAAATGGATTTCGGCCACGCGGCGATAGTTGCCGGTGGTGAGGCCGTAGAGGATCTCCGCCAGCCAGAGCCGGGCCTGCCGGTTGATGCGGCCCATGATGCCGAAGTCGATGGCGACGATAGTGCCGTCGTTCTCCACGAACAGGTTGCCCTGGTGCATGTCGGCATGGAAAAAGCCGCTGGAGATCGCCTGGGTGAGGAACGTGATCACCAGCTTGTGCGCCAGCCGGGGCAGATCGTGGCCCGCCGCGCGCAGACCGGCGAGGTCGCTCATCTTGGTGGCACCGATCCACTCGATCGTCAGGACCTGCCCATTGGTGCGGTCCCAGTCGATGTGCGGCACGCGGTAGCCGTGGATGCCCTTCATCGCATCGGAGAGTTCCGATGCCGAGGCGGCTTCCCGCCGCAGGTCCAGCTCGCGCAGGGTCCAGCGCTTGAGGTTGGCGACGACCGCGCGCGGACGCAGGCGAGAGGCTTCCCCGCCCAGCGCCTCGAGATGGGCGGCGGCCCATTCATACGTCTCGACGTCGCGGGCGAACTGCTCGCGAATGCCGGGGCGCAGCACTTTCACCGCCACGGTGCGGCCGTCAGGCGTGATCGCCCGGTGCACCTGGGCGATCGAAGCGGCGCCGACCGGGTCTTCCTCGATCGAGGCGAAGACCTGCTCCAGCGGGCGGCCGAAGCTGCTCTCGATCACCTGGCGGATCTCGGAGAAAGCCACCGGCGGCAGGCTGTCCTGCAGGGTCAGCAGATTGCGCGCAGGCCCCTCGCCCACGAGATCGGGCCGCGTCGCCAGCGCCTGGCCGAGCTTGATCGCGGCCGGGCCGATTTCCTGGAAGGCGCCGGCATAGTCCGGCTCGGCGGGCTGGCGGGTGCCGAAGCGGGCGATCCGGGAGAGGCGCTTGACCTGGGCCGGGGCATTGCGGTCGTTCTCGATCCCGCGCAGCGCGCCATGGCGTGCGAGGACGCGCCCCCACTTGAGGAGGCGCAGGACGTGCGTCGTGGAACCCGTCACTTGTCCGGTTACACTTTCCAGCCCGAGTGGATCGCGACGAGGCCGCCCATGATCGGCTCGACCTTGGTGTGCTTGAATCCAGCCGCGCGGATCATCCGTTCGAATTCCGGCATCGGCGGGAAGCGGCGGATCGATTCGATCAGGTAGCGGTACGATTCGGCGTCACCGGCAATGGCCTGCCCGATCTTCGGCACCAGATGGTGCGAATAGGCATCGTAGACTTCCTTGAAGCCGGGCCATTCGGTGGTCGAGAATTCGAGGCAGAAGAAACGTCCGCCGAACTTGAGCACGCGGTGCGCCTCGGCCAGCGCCTTGTCGATATGGGTGACGTTGCGAATGCCGAAAGCGATCGTGTAGGCGTCGAAGAACCGGTCCCCGAAAGACAGCACCTCGGCGTTCTGGCGCGACCAGACCAGGCCATCTATGCCCTGCTCCATCGCGCGCTCGATGCCGACGTCCAGCATGTCCTGGTTGATGTCCGACACGGTGATCGAGGCGCCCTCCGCCGCCATGCGGAAGGCGATGTCGCCCGTGCCGCCGGCCATGTCGAGAATCTGTTCGCCTTCGCGCGGCTTCACGCGGCGCACGAACTTGTCCTTCCAGAGCCGGTGCATGCCCACGGACATGGCATCGTTCATCACGTCGTACTTGCGTGCGACGCTGGAGAAGACGGCGCCGACGCGCCCTTCCTTCTCGTCGGGGCTGACCTCTTCGTAGCCGAAGGAAACCGTTTCGCTCATGGCGCAGTCCTCTAGCCGTCCGGCCGCGCCTGCGCCACCCGGTGATTTGGTTATTTTGCCGAGGGGGCCGCGTTGCGCGGGGTGTCCGCCGGCTGCGCCGCCCGGCACGCCTAATCGGTGCCCATTGCACTCTTGCGCACCGGGTCGGTCTTGATGGCCGCGTTACGCGCGGCGACAGCCGAAAGAACGATGCCGCCCAGAATCAGGGCCATGCCCGCCACATGATAGCGATGCAGCGCCTCGCCAAGGAGCAGGGCCGAGAGCAATGCGCCGAACAGCGGCATCAGCGTGATCGCCTGCCCCGCCCGCGCCGCGCCCAGCTCATGCGTGGCGCGGTTGTAGATGAAGTACGCGATCACCGATGGGAACACGCCGATATAGGCATAGGCGGCCAGGACTTTCGGGCTCCAGGCCACGACCTGCCCCTGCATGGTTTCCATCGCCGCCAGCGGCGCCATTGCGCAGGCGCCGATCGTGAACGTCAGCAGCAGGAAGCTCGGGGCCGATATCGCCGGGCGCTTGCGCAGGAACACGGTGTAGAGCGACCAGGCCGCTACCGCGCAGAAGATCAGACCGTCCCCGGGTCCGAAACGCAGCTGCACCAGTGCCGCCGGATCGCCCCGGAACACGATGGCCGCGACCCCGATCGTGGAGACGACCACTCCCAGCACATGCATCCGCCCCGGACGCCCCCTGAAGATCGCGAAGTCCAGCAGCATGACCGTCGCCGGAATCGCTGCCTGCAGCAGCAGGGCATTGGCGGCCGTGGTGAAATGCAGCCCTTTGTAGATAAAGCCGTTGAAGCACACGACCCCGAAGAAGCCGAGCGCCAGCACCCATCGCCAGGCGGCCAGCGCCTCGGCCCGCTCTTTCCAGAGCTGGCGCGCCGCGAAGGGGAGCAGGATCAGCACCGCGATCATCCAGCGCCCGAAGGCCAGGGTGAAAGGCGGGACATTCGCCCGCACCGCCCGTCCCACGATCGAGTTGCCTGCCCAGAACAGCATGACCAGCCCCAGCATAAGGAACGCGCGCGTGTGAGACCTGTTGTTTTCCATGCGCTTGGCTTGCTTCGGAAGCGGACGGAAGAAAAGGGAAAATGCAGGCGCCGTGCTTACCTGCAGGTCTTCCCCTTTTCTTCCTCCCCCCATCCCCTATCTCCCTTCCACGATGCCAGAACTTCCCGAAGTAGAAACCACCGTTCGCGGCCTCGCCCGCTACCTGGAGGGTGAGCGGATCGCCCGCATCACGCTCAACCGGGCAGATTTGCGCCGTCCTTTTCCGCCCGACCTGGTGCAAGTGCTCACCGGCGCCACGGTCACCGGTCTCGGCCGCCGCGCGAAGTACGGCCTCATCCATACCGATCGCGAACAGACGATGGTCTTCCACCTGGGCATGTCCGGCCGCTGGCGCATCGAACCCGAAACAGCCGAGAAGCACGACCACCTCGTCATGGAAACCGGGGCCGGCCATGTCCTGGCGCTCAACGATGCGCGGCGGTTCGGCTCGGTGGACCTCGTGGCCACCCCGGCGCTCGATACCTGGGGTCCTTTCGCGGCGCTCGGCCCCGAGCCGCTGGGTGAAGACCTGACCGCCGCGCACCTCAAGGCGGCCTTTGCCGGGCGCATTGCGCCGATCAAGCAGATGCTGCTCGACCAGTCGATCGTGGCGGGCCTAGGCAATATCTACGTATGCGAGGCGCTGTTCCGGGCCGGCATCCGGCCCGACAAGCAGGCCGGGCTCGTCACCCTGCCTGCCTTGCGCAAGCTGGTGCCGGCGATCCGGGAGGTCCTGGCAGAATCGATCGCGGCGGGAGGCTCGACGATCCGCGACTACGCGCAGCCCAACGGCGAACTGGGATATTTCGCCGCCGCATGGCAGGTATACGGGCGCGAAGGGCAGGACTGTACCTGCGGCGCCCCGGTCCAGCGATTCGCCCAGGGCGGGCGCAGCACGTTCTGGTGCGCCTGCTGCCAGAGATAGACGGGGCCCGCATGGCTCAAACAGCGCCTTTCCGCGCCCGGAAACCCGGAAACGGGCCGTTTTCAGCGCCTCTCACGGGTTGACGGAACGGCGCTTCACCGTTAAGGGGCGCGCTTTCCGGCGAGTCCGCTCGCCTAGAGATTCGATCAGGCAATTGGGCCGCCATCACCGCTGTGGGGGGGCCAGACAGAGGAAATTCGATGGCCAATACGCCGCAAGCCCGCAAGCGCATCCGCCGTAACGAGCGCCGCGCGGAGATCAATACGAACCGCATCAGCCGCATCCGCACCTTCCTGAAGAAGGTCGAGACGGCGATCGCCGGTGGTGACAAGGGCGCCGCGACGGCTGCTCTCAAGGAAGCCCAGCCTGAACTGGCTCGCGGCGTGGCTCGCGGCGTGCTTCACAAGAACACGGCTTCGCGCAAGATGTCGCGTCTCACCAAGCGCGTCGCCTCGCTCGGCTGATCATACCCGGCAGGCGCGCCCCTGAGGCGCGCCCACCGTGCGGCACCGGCCCGCGCAGCTATCTGAACTCCCGTCCCGCCGGACGAGATTTCAGGCAGCCGCGCGGGCCGCGCCCGTTTGGGCCCAGCACGCCCCTCGCTTAGAGCAAGCGGCATAGGCCTCCCGTGCCCTCCGGCCAGTTCATGGCCGGCCTGCCGACCCACTCTGCTGACCTCACTCTGCTGCCCCCGATCTGCCGGCCCGATCTGCTGATCCAGAATCGCCCGCGTGAGTCGTGCGGATGTCACAGAAGGGATTCGCGGGAGCGATTCGCCCCCTGCCCGGCAAGAGTTGCCGCTTCGGTGAGTACGTAACAGGAACGCCCGGAGCGAGGCCATGGGCGCCCCATTTCGGGACCCTGACAGGGTGCTGCGCGCCTTGCGGGCGAAAGGCGCGGAAACGTTGCGATTCGCATACAAGAGAATCGCAACGCGTCGCTAACTATCTGTTTTTATGTGATAATTTAGATCATGACGGAAATTGGGCACTGAAGCCGAGTCAACCGCCATATTTTTTTTTATTTGGGGAGTGCTGTCTTGCACGGCGGCCAAACCCGTTCCTAAAAGAAGTCCACAGGCCGGAGCGGAAACCGGCTGGGGAACATCGACAGCGACGAGACTCCTGCTGCAGGCACTCCTGCAGTCGAGGGTCGTTTTGTCCGCGTTTTCCGGCTCCGTACGGGGGCTCACATCGGGATTCACCTCCCGTGGGCACCGGTTCCACGCATGGCATTCAATTTTCGCGGCCCGCTGGGCCACATTCGGGGTAGCTGCCAACAGAGGGGAGTTGGTCCAGTGTCAGGTTCAACAGCGGGTCGGTCTCCGGCAAGTCAGGGCGCAAACGGCGTGATTAAGAAATCGAAGGCGGTACGAGTGGCGATGGAAGAGGATCAGGAAGCCGTGAATCTGGCGGCAGACTGGGCTGACATCAGCCAGGGCCTGCGCAAGGATCTCGGCCATCAGGCGCACAGCCAGTGGATCAAGCCGATCCAGCCGGGCAACTACTGCAAGGAAACCGGTACGCTCGATCTGTACCTGCCCACCGAGTTCTCGGCCAATTGGGTGGCGGATCGCTTTGCCGATCGCCTGTCGCTGGCCTGGAAGATCGCCCGTCCCGACGTCCGCCACGTCCGCATCCTGGTGCACCCCGGTCGCCGGCAGCTGCCCGAACTGCGCCTCGGCAGCGGCGGCCGCCCGAACAGCGCGCCGGCCAACGATTCGGCCCAGGGTTCGGCGGATTCGATCGCGGCCGTCCTTCAGGGCGAGGCTTTCGCCGCGCTCGGCCAGGGCCCGGTCGGCATCGACGCCTCGCAGACGTTCACCTCGTTCGTGACCGGCCAGAGCAACGTGCTGGCCTGCAATGCCGCCCAGCGCATGTCCGCCACCGAGACGCCGCAGTTCTCGCCGCTCTACCTCAAGGGCGCGACGGGACAGGGCAAGACCCACCTGCTGCACGCGATCGGCCACGCCTATCTGGCGAACCACCCGCACGCGCGGATCTTCTACTGCTCGGCCGAGCGCTTCATGGTCGAATTCGTCCAGGCCCTTCGCCAGAACCAGATGATCGAGTTCAAGTCGCGCCTGCGCGGTTTCGACCTGCTGCTGGTCGACGACATCCAGTTCATCATCGGCAAGGCATCGGCGCAGGAAGAACTGCTCTACACGATCGATGCCCTGCTCCAGGAAGGCAAGCGGCTGGTCTTCGCCGCCGACCGCGCGCCCCAGGCGCTGGACGGTGTCGAACCGCGCCTGCTGTCGCGCCTGTCGATGGGCCTTGTCGCCGACATCCAGCCGGCCGATATCGAACTGCGCCGCTCGATTCTCGAAAACCGCCTTGGCCGCTTCGCCTCGGTCGATGTGCCGGCCGATGTGATCGAGTTCCTGGCCCGCACCATCAATCGCAACGTGCGCGAACTGGTCGGCGGCCTGAACAAGCTGATCGCCTATGCCCAGCTCACCGGGCAGGCCGTCTCGCTCCAGCTTGCCGAGGAACAGCTCACCGATATCCTCTCGGCCAACCGCCGCCGCATCACGATCGACGAGATCCAGCGCACGGTCTGCCAGTTCTACCGGATCGACCGGACCGAGATGAGTTCCAAGCGCCGCGCCCGCGCCGTCGTGCGTCCGCGCCAGGTGGCCATGTATCTCGCCAAGGTGCTGACGCCGCGCTCCTACCCGGAGATCGGCCGCAAGTTCGGCGGGCGGGATCACTCCACCGTGATTCACGCCGTGCGCCTGATCGAAGAATTGCGCACGCGCGATGCCGACATGGACGGCGACGTCCGCTCACTGCTGCGCCAGCTCGAATCCTGATCCGGTCCGAAGCATGAGAGGTGGCCGGGGGCTTATCCCCCGGCGCCTCACCAACTTGTCCGCGGGCTTGTCCGCAAACTTGCCCACAGGCCGCCGCGGCAAAGACGCACAGGCGCTGCCTCACCCGGACTTCCTCCGCGATGACGAGCGACAAGTAAAACCACGAAGACAAGGGCCTGCCGGTCTTGGCTTGCGGCACTGCCGACTTGTCGTCCTCGGCCCGCAACCTGCTCTATCCGGCTGGGATGCAAAAATTTAACCACTGAATAAGCGTAGTGATGTAGTCTCCATGCGACCCGGGCGGCCTTCGCCCGACGGAAGAGGCTCCCCATGCGCTTCTATCAGGCCACGACTTTCCTGTTCCCCCGGCGCTACGAATGGCGCATCCTCCTCGTCTGCTTCGGGGCGGTGCACGTTCCGCTGCTCGCCTGCGTCGCCTATCAGGCCGCTACCGGACAGTGGCAGCCGGCGATCCTGCTGATTTTGCTGGCCGCCACCCTGCTGGGGACCCTGTTCGGCATCGCGGCGATCCATGCGCTGCTCAGCCCCATCACCACCGCGACGGAGATGCTCCGGTCGATCCAGGCCGGGGAGCGCGTGGGCATGGTTCCCGTGGGCAACCAGGACCTCGTCGGCCGCCTGCTCCACGGGGTGGCCGTGGCCGCCAACGAATCGGCGGCACGGATCGAGCGCCTGATCGAGGCTTCCGAACGCGACGAACTGACCGGCCTGCGCAATCGCCGCGGCTTCCTCGATTCGGCGCGGCGGATCCTCGCGGCCGATTGCAATTCGGTCTTCGCGATGGTCGATATCGACCGCTTCAAGGCGATCAACGACCGCTTCGGCCATGCCACCGGCGACGCACTGCTGCGCGAAGTGGCGCTGCGGCTGGAACACGGCGTGCGCCGGTCGGACGTGGTGGCCCGCTGGGGCGGCGAGGAATTCGCGATTCTCTTCCCGGATACCCTGCTGGAAGAAGCGCGCGTGGTGATGGAGCGCCTGCGCGCCAGCATCGCGCTCGACCCCACCCTGCGCGGGGACGAATGGCCGGTGACTTTCTCCTGCGGACTCGCCCCGATCCGCAATTTCGCCCATCTCGACCAGGCGACGCGCAATGCCGACGGCGCGCTCTATGCCGCCAAGAACGGCGGGCGCAACCGGGTGCAGATCTCCAAGGACGAATAGCCGCTGCGCGAAAGCCGGGTCGCGGCCGGCCCGGCAAGGCATTTCAGACAGGCCGGCCCGCCTTGCCCCACCCGGCCCCGATGCTGTAGGCCCCGGCCATGAGCCCCGCCCTTCCCGCAGCCTATTCGCAAGCCGCCCTGCGCGGCGTGCGTTGCCGCTGCCCGCGCTGCGGCGAAGGCCGCCTGTTCCGCAAATGGCTGAAGCCGCTGGAACGCTGCCCGGTCTGCATGCTGGATCTGACGCCGCAGCGGGCGGACGACTTTCCGGCCTATATCGCCATGATCGTCACCGGCCACCTGATGGCGCCGCTGATCATCACCCTGTCCAAGGACTTCCACCTTGGCCCCGCGGCCATGTTCGCGATCCTAATTCCCCTGGCCGTGGCGATGATGATCGGCATGCTCCAGCCCGCCAAAGGCGCGGTAATCGCTACCCAGTGGTGGTTCGGCATGCACGGTTTCCGCAAGGAACGGCCGGAACCCCTGCCGATCCCGGCCGAGCCCGATGGGGTGTCGGGCGGCGCGACCGGCGGCGAAGCAGGCCGCGAATGAGCCTTTCCCCGGAACGCCTCCAGCGCTTTGCGCGCCACATCGTGCTGCCCGAAGTGGGCGGCGCCGGCCAGGTCGGCCTGGCGGAGGCGCATGTGGTGCTTGTCGGCTGCGGCGGGATAGGCAGTCCTGCCCTTCAATATCTCGCCGCAGCCGGCATAGGACGGCTGACACTGATCGATGACGACACGGTGGACGTCAGCAATCTGCAACGTCAGACGATTTATACGCCATCTGATATCGGCAAGCCCAAGGCGGAAGCGGCGGCCGAATGGGTGCGGCGCTTTGATCTTGGCCTTGAGGTCCTGCCGACCGTAACGCGTCTCGGGGGTGACAACGCGGCAGAGATTCTCTCCGGCGCGAGCGTGGTACTGGACGGGTGTGACAACTTCGCGACTCGGCTGCTGGTGTCAGATTCCTGTGTGAAACTCGGCATTCCCCTCACCAGCGGGGCGGTTGGCCGATTCCAGGGCCAGGTCGCCAATTTCGCCGGGCACCTGCCGGAGCAGCCCTGCTACCGCTGTTTCGTGGGCGATGCCTTCGATGCGCAGGACTGCGATACTTGTGCGGCGGACGGTGTGCTGGGGGCCATGGTCGGCATGGTCGGCACGTTTGCGGCCATGCATGCCATGCGCGTCCTGCTGGAAGGCAAGGCCGCGCTGGGTGTTCCGCAATATGGCACGCTTCACCTGATCGACGGCATGGCGCCCTCGCTACGGCCGCTCAGGATCGCCAAGGATCCCGGCTGCCGCACCTGCGGGACCGCAGCGCCCGTTCAGGCCGATCTGCCGTCGTAAGTGTAGACCGATAGCCGCGCGAGCAGTGCGGGATCGAACAGGCGCATGTTCACGCCCATCCGGTCCTGCGCGGGATCGACCGGGCTCCAGTGCGTGGTGCAACCGCAGTGCGGGCAGTGCCAGAAGGTGAGCACTTTATCGCCGGTCTGGTAGCCCGCCAGCGGACCCTCGATCCGCACCTTCGCGGGGCTGTGATAGGACCATAGCGCCCCCAGCCGATGGCAGACCGAACAGTTGCAATCGCAAACCTCGTGCGGCTGATCCGCCAGTTCCAGCGTGACCGCGCCGCAGTGACAGCTCCCCTTGTGCATCGTCATAGGCCGAGCACTTCATCTACCCAGGCGCTGACCAGTGCGGTGGCCGGCCCATGGCGCGCCGCATCGAACCAAGCGGTCCCCTGCGAAGGTTCGAGGTTCAACTCCAGCGTCTCCGCCCCGAATTCGCGCGCATTGCGCACGAAACCGGCTGCGGGATAGACCGCGCCGGACGTGCCGATGGAGACGAACAGGTCCGCCTGCTCCAGAGCCTCGAAGATCTCGTCCATGCGGTAGGGCATCTCTCCGAACCAGACGATGTCGGGCCGCAGTTCCGCCGCGCCGCATTGGGGACAGGCGGGGCGATCGAGCAGCGGCCCGGTCCAAGGCGAGCGCACGTCGCAGGCCGTGCACCAGGCGTTGAGATGCTCGCCATGCATGTGGAGCACGCGTTTGGCCCCGGCCCGCTCATGCAGGTCGTCCACATTCTGCGTGACGATCAGCAATTCGCCCTCCCATTCGCGATCGAGCCGCGCCAGCGCGACATGGGCGGCGTTGGGTTCCTTGGTCTGGATCGCCTCTCGCCGCATGTCGTAGAAGCGCAGCACCAGATCGGGATCGCGCGCGAAAGCCTCCGGCGTCGCCACGTCCTCGACGCGGTGCTGCTCCCACAGCCCGCCGCCGTCTCGAAAGGTATCGATGCCGCTTTCGGCGCTCACGCCCGCGCCGGTGAGGATGACGATGTTGCGGATGTCCTTCATCCCCGCCATGAGACCAGCCTTCAACGGAGACGGCAAGTGGCACGAATCGGAATTATCGGCAGCGCAGGGCGCATGGGACAGGCGATCGCACAGGCCATCGAGGCTGCCGGCGAGAACCTTTCCGGCGGTATCGGCCGCGACGGAGACCTCGGCGCACTGTCGGCCCATTCGGACGTGCTGATCGACTTCTCCACCCCCGTCGCGCTCGAAGCCAACCTCGATGCGGCGGTGGATGCGGGCATTCCCATCGTCGTGGGCACCACCGGGCTGGAGGAACGCCATCACTGGCTGATCGATTCGGCCGCGCAGCACATTCCCGTGCTTCAGACCGGCAACACCTCGCTCGGCGTCACGCTGCTTGCCCATCTCGTGCGCGAAGCCGCCAGCAAGCTGGGTGAGGACTGGGATATCGAGATCGTCGAAACTCACCACCGCATGAAAGTGGACGCCCCCTCCGGCACCGCCCTGCTGCTGGGCGAAGCCGCCGCCAAGGGCCGCGAGGTCGGCCTGGCCGAAACCGCCGTGCGCGCAAGAGACGGCATCACCGGCAAGCGCGAAGCCGGGACCATCGGTTTCGCGGCGCTGCGCGGCGGCACCGTGGCAGGCGATCACACCGTGCACTTCCTGGGCGACAGCGAGCGGCTTTCGTTCTCGCATATGGCCGAAAACCGCACGATCTTCGCCAAGGGCGCGGTCAAGGCCGCGCAGTGGCTGAAGGACAAGCCCGCCGGCCGCTACACCATGCCCGAGGTTCTGGACCTTTGAACAAGGCCGAAATCTTCGAGTTCTTCCGCCGTCTCGCCGAGCTGAATCCCTCGCCCGAGACGGAGCTGGAATTCGGCAACAATTACCAGCTGCTGGTCGCCGTGGTGCTTTCGGCGCAGTCCACCGACGTGGGCGTCAACAAGGCCACCCGCGCGCTGTTCCGCGAGGTGAAGACGCCCGCGCAGATGGTCGAGCTGGGCGAGGAAGGCCTCAAACAGCACATCAAGACGATCGGCCTGTTCAATTCCAAGGCCAAAAACGTCATCGCCCTCTCCGAGATTCTGGTCGCGCGCTATGACGGCGAAGTGCCTGAAGACCGCGACGCGCTGGTCGAACTGCCCGGTGTCGGCCGCAAGACGGCCAATGTCGTGATGAACTGCGCATTCGGGGCGGAGACCTTCGCGGTGGACACCCATATCTTCCGCGTCGGCAACCGCACCGGCATCGCCAAGGGCAAGACCCCGCTGGCGGTGGAGAAGCAGCTGGAGAAGCGCGTGCCGCAGCCGTTCCGCGTGGGATCGCACCACTGGATGATCCTGCACGGCCGCTACATCTGCAAGGCGCGCACGCCGGAGTGCTGGCGCTGCCCGGTCGTTGACTTGTGCGACTACAAGGACAAGGTTCTGCAAAAGGGAGCCGCTCGCAAGGCTGCCTGATCGGGAGGACGTACATGCTCCGCCGTCGCATTGGCTTTGCCCCTGCCCTCGCTTTCGCCGCCGCGCCGCTCGCCCTCGCCGCCTGCTCGCAGCAACCGGCCAAACCGCCGCCGCCGGTCAGTCCCGCGGCCGAGGCGATCGGCCCTGCGCAGGACTGCCTGTCGCTCGTGCAGTTCTCCAACACCCGCATCCGCGACGACTGGACCATCGATTTCATCGGCGGCGCCGGCAACCGCGTCTGGCGGGTGACGCTGCCGAACCGTTGTTCGGGCCTGAAATCCGCCGACAGCTTTACGTATGCGACCTCGCTCTCGCAGCTCTGCCGGAATGACATCGTCTATCCGCTCAACCGCGTGGGGGGCGGATTCCAGCGCGGAGCCGGGTGCGGACTGGCGCCCTTCACCCCTGTGAAGCTCGCGCAGTAGAGCGGCGACGTGCGGGGGGACGCAAACCGCGTCCCTCCGCGCCCCGTCAGCCTTCGTACTGCTCGGGGTCGATATTCAGGCCCCGGCGCCCTTCGGACGACGAATGCGTCGGCGCCCTGGGCATTTCCTCTTCAGGATCGACCAGGGGCTGCAGCATGCCTTCGCTGCGGGTAATCACCGCCGTTGCCACGGCATTGCCCACCACGTTGGTGGCCGAGCGGCCCATGTCGAGGAAAGTGTCGATGCCCAGCAGCAGCGCGATGCCTTCCACCGGCAGGCCGAACTGCGTGAGCGTGGCCGCGATTACCACCAGGCTGGCGCGCGGGACGCCGGCAATGCCCTTGGAGCTGACCATCAGCGTCAGCAGCATCAGGATCTGCGTCCCGATCGGCACATGGATGCCGTAAGCCTGCGCGATGAAGATCGAGGCGAAGCTCATATAGATCATCGAGCCGTCGAGATTGAAGCTGTAGCCCAGCGGCAGGATGAAGCCCGAGATACGGCGCGGCACGCCGAAGCGGTCGAGCTGCTCGAACAGCTTGGGCAGGCTGGCTTCGGAAGAGGCGGTGGAGAACGAAAGCAGCAGCGGCTCGCGGATATAGCGGAACAGCGTGACGATCCGCCCGCGCAGGAAGATCCCGCCGATCAGGAACAGCAGCAGCCACAGCAGCAGCATCGCGAAGTAGAATTCGCTGACCAGCACGCCGTAGGTGACGATGATGCCAAGGCCGCGCGTGGCGATCACGCTGGCCAGTGCGCCGAACACCGCGAAAGGCGCGAAGCGCATCACGTAGTCCGTCACTTGCAACATCAGCTCGGACAACGCTTCGCTCACCTTGACGATGATAGCCCCGCGCTCGCCGATGGCCGTGAGGCCCACGCCGACGAAGAGCGAGAAGACCAGGATCTGCAGGATGTTGTTTTCGGCCATCGCGTCGACGGCGCTGCTCGGGAAGATCTCCAGGATGAAGTGGCGCAGCGTCAGTTCGCCCACGTCCAGCTTGCCGAGGTCGGCCCCGGTATCCAGCCCGGCGCCGACGCCCGGCTTGAACAGGTTGACCAGCACCAGGCCGAGGCCCAGCGAGATCAGGCTGGCCGAGATGAACCAGCCCAGCGCCTTGCCGCCGATGCGGCCCAGTGCCGCACTGTCGCCCATGCCCGAGATGCCGGTGACGATCGTGGCGAAGACCAGCGGCGCGATGATCATCTTGATGAGCTTGAGGAAGACGTCCGGCAGCAGCCGGAAGTAGTCCGACCACTGCAACAGGCGTGGATCGTCGGCAGCCAGGGTGGCATGAAGCGCCCAGCCCACGAGAATGCCGAGCACCATGCCGACCAAGATATAAAGCGTCAGGCGCCTGCCCATTCCCACCTCGCAACAAAATTGCTGGCAAGACTAACAGCGTGACCCGTGCGGTCAACGTCGCCGGCCGGACTTACCGTCAGTTCCAGCCACCGGGCTGCTCCCGCAGGAGCCGGCGTTCAGCCCTTTGCGAGCGCCGCTTCGGTCACGCGGCGGAAGATGCGGACCAGCACTTCGAGATCGGGGATCGCCACGGCCTCGTCGCGCTTGTGCATCGTCGCGTTCGAGAGGCCGAACTCGATCACCGGGGATAGGTCCTTGAGGAACCGCGCGTCGGAGGTGCCGCCGCTGGTCGAAAGCTCGGGCTCCACCCCGGTCTCGGCGCGGATCGCTTCGGCGAGCATGGCGGAAAAGGCGCCGGGCTCGGTGAGGAAAGCCTCGCCGGAGATCACCGGGCGCGCGGTGCCGCCGTGGCGCTCCGCAATCTCGGCCACGCGGGCCGAGAGGCTCTCGCCAGTGTGGAGATCGTTGAACCGGATCGAGATACGCGCCGAGGCCCGGGCCGGGATCACGTTGGTGGCAACGTTGCCCACGGTGAGGTCGGTCACCTCCAGATTGCTGGCCTGGAACCAGTCGGTGCCTTCGTCGAGTACGAGGGCATCGAGTTCGGCCAGCATGGCGACCAGCCTGGGAATCGGATTGTCGGCCAGGTGCGGATAGGCGACGTGGCCCTGCACGCCTTCGACCTCCAGCCAGATGTTCACCGAACCGCGGCGGCCGATCTTCATCATGTCGCCGAGGCGGTGGACCGAAGTCGGCTCGCCGACGAGGCAGAGGTCGGGGATTTCGCCCACCGCGCGCATATGATCGATCAGCGCCAGGGTGCCGAAGCGCGCGGGGCCTTCCTCGTCACCGGTGATGATGAAGCTGATCGTGCCCGCATCCGCCGGGATCTGCGCGGCCGCCGCGACCATCGCGGCGATCGACCCCTTCATGTCCACCGCGCCGCGGCCGTAGAGCAGTTCGCCGCGCACTTCGGGCGCGAAAGGCGCGCTGCTCCAGCCCTCGCCCGGGGGCACCACATCGAGGTGCCCGGCATAAGCGAAGTGGCGCGAGCCCTCGGGGCCCTTGCGGATCGCGAAGAGATTTTCGACCGGACCGTCCGGCGCTTCTCCCGCCAGGAAACGGTGGACGTGGAAGCCGAGCGGCGCCAACTGGCCCTCCAGGCAATCGAACACCGCGCCGGTGGCGGGCGTCACACTGGGGCAGGCAAGCAGGGCTTCGGTGAGTGCCAGGACACTCGCGGGGGTCTCAACGGCTTCGGTCATGCCGCGGGCCATTGCACAGGACCGCGCCCAAGACCATAGCGGAACGGCCGTTTCGGGGAGTGATCGCCATGCCCAAGATCGATGTCGAGACCATCGCCGCGTCCAATCGCACCGGATATCCGGAGCCGTTCGATGCGGCGGTTGAAGGACGATGGTGGCGGCGGCTCGCTCCGGCCGGCGGACTCAGCGAGATGGGCGCCAGCCATGTCGTCCTCAAGCCCGGCGCCTGGTCGAGCCAGCGCCATTGGCACGAAGACGAGGACGAGCTTCTGGTCATGATCGCCGGCGAAGCGGTGCTGGTGGAGGACGGCGGCCGCACCCCGGTCCGGGCGGGCGAGATCTGCGCCTGGCCCAAAGGCGTCCGCAACGGCCATCACCTCATCAACGAGAGCGATGCGGATTGCGTGTTCGTGGCCATCAGCGCCGGCAACCCGGACGGTTCCGGCGCCTATCCGGACATCGACATGACGTTCGATGCCGAGGGCTATCATCACCGGGACGGCAGGCCGTATCGCACGGCTCGCCCCCGCTGATCGGCCGCTGATCGGCTATTCGACCGGGTTCTCGTACTGTTCGATCACCCAGTCCTCGGCCTCGGCAGCGTTGATCCACTGCTGCATCCATTCGTGCTCCCACACCGCCTGCATATAGGCCTGCGCGAAGCCGGGAACGCCGATGCCATACGTGAGGAACCGGCTGACGACCGGCGCATAGATGATGTCGGCCGCACCGAACGTGCCGAACAGGAAGGGACCGCCCTTGCCGAACCGCGCTCGCGCCTCGGCCCAGAGCGTGAGTATGCGCACCACGTCGGCGCGCACGTCGTCGCCCAGCGAGACGCCCTGAACCCGGCTGCGGATATTCATCGGGCAGGCCCGGCGCAGCGGCATGTAGCTGGAGTGCATTTCCGCCACCATCGAACGGGCCATGGCGCGCGCGGCATCGTCCTTGGGCCAGAACCGGTCGCGGCCGACCTTGTCGGCAAGATATTCGATGATGGCCAGGCTGTCCCAGACCACGGCTTCGCCGTCCCACAGGATCGGCACTTTGCCGTGACTGGGCGCGAGATCGTCGGAGCTGCGCTTGGCCTCCCAGTCGTCGCCGAACAGCGGCACCGTGATCTCCTCGAAGGCCAGGCCCGACTGCTTGCAGGCCAGCCAGCCGCGCAGCGACCAGCTCGAGTAGTTCTTGTTGCCGATAATAAGCTTCACTGCGCAGTTCCCCGTAGGTCGATCATCGGGCCTATCGGTTCAGACTGGCAAAGTCGAGGATGAACGGCGTCGCAAGATGTCGCAGGAGAGCGAGCATGACGGCCGGAGATCGCCGACCTCCTGCGCCGCCAATACCTTAGTCTCGCGCCTTGCACCGCAGGACTTATCGGCAGCCCCGTAAGAGGCCCACGGCGCCGGGCGCCAAGCAGCATCGGCGTTCCGCGCGCCTGGGTGTCATCCCCCTGGACCGCTCCTGTCCGGTCAGAACAGCCGCGTCAGTTCGAAGAACAGGGCGCCGACGATCGCGCTGGCCGGGATCGTCACGAACCAGGCCACGATCACGCGGCTCGCGACCGACCACCGCACGGCACTGGCCCTGCGCGCGGCGCCGGTGCCGACGACGGCGCCGGTGATGGCATGGGTGGTCGAGACCGGAATGCCCATCGCGCTCGCCCCGAAGACCACGATCGAGCCCGCGGTCGAGGCGCAGAAGCCCGAGTGGTGGTTGAGCTTGGTCAGCTTGGACCCCATCGTCTTGATGATCTTCCAGCCGCCCGAGAGCGTGCCGATGGAAATGGCCGCGTAGCAGCTGATCACAACCCAATCGGGAACGTGGAAACCGCCCTCCAGATGCCCCGTCGAATAGAGCAGGACGGCGATGATGCCCATCGTCTTCTGGGCGTCGTTACCGCCGTGGCTGATCGAATAGGCGGCCGAGGAGAACAAGTGCAGGGTCTTGAAGATCCCGTTGGACGCGCGCGGCGTGGTGCCCTTGAACAGCCAGGAGGTCAGCAGCATCATCGCCATGGCAATGAGGAAGCCGAGCACCGGCGAGGCGACGATGGCGATCACCGTCTTCACCGTGCCTTCGGATTCGATGACCCCCGGCCCCGCCGCCGCTACACCGGCGCCCAGCAGGCCGCCGATCAGCGCGTGGCTGGACGAGGAAGGGATGCCCTTGATCCAGGTCAGCACGTTCCAGAACATCGCGCCTACCAGCGCTCCGAACACCACGGCGGGCGTCACGGCGTCCTTGTCGATGATGCCCTTGCCCACCGTCTCGGCGACATGAAGGCCCATGATCCAGTAAGCCGCGAAGTTGCCGAATGCGGCGAACAGCACGGCGACGACCGGCGAAAGCAGGCGCGTCGCCACGACAGTGGCGATGGCGTTGGCGGCATCGTGAAGGCCGTTGAGGAAGTCGAACGCCAGCGCGAGCGCGACGAGGCCGATCAACAGCGGCAGTGCGAGCGTATGATCCATGGTGAAAGGCCGCCGGTCAGGCGTGGTCGATCACGAGACCGTCGATCTCGTTCGCGATGTCCTCGAAACGGTCGACCACGCGTTCGAGGCGCCGGAACATTTCCTGGCGCACGATGAAGTGCAGGGCATCGCCCTTTTCGCCATTGGGGCCGGTATCGGCCTTGAAAACCCGCTTCAGGCCGGCCGCGTGGATCTCGTCGGCATGGCCTTCCATGCGCACCAGGCGCTCGGTCAGCTCGTGCAGGCGATTGCCGTTGTCCGCGATCTTGCGCAGGAGCGGCATGATCTCTGCCGTCAGACGCGCGGCGTCGACGATGATCGCCGCCATGTCGATCATCTCCGGTTCGAACTCCGCGACCTCATAGAGGTTCACGGCGTTCGCCACCTGCTGCATCTCGTCGATGGCATCGTCCATCGTGGTGATGAGGCTGGTGATCGACGAGCGGTCGAACGGGGTCAGGAACGTGCGGCGCACCGTCTGGAGCACTTCGCGGGTGATTTCGTCGGCATCGTGCTCGCGCTCACCCACTTCGCGGATGTGCTGGGCGCGGCCGGCCCCGCCCTGCGCCAGGCGGGCGAGAGCGTCGGCACCGGCCACAAGCGTGGCGGCCTGCCGCTCGAACAACTCAAAGAAGTCGCCCTGCTGCGGCAGCAACTTCTGGAACCAGGCAAACATGGTATTGATCCCTGTCTTGTCCGCCATCCGGTCAGCCACCGCGCCGATGAGGCGGGCGGGACTGGCCGCGGCGCGAAACTCGCGCGCGCCGAACGAACGGATCAGCGCGCGCAGGTCCTCTTCGTCGACCGCCTTAGCGGCCTCCGCCATCGAGAACCAGCGGCGTTCGCGCTGATGCTGTTCGTCCCAGGAGTCAAGTTCCTCGGTGACTGCAAAAGGAAATACATCCACATCCGCCCACACCGATGCGCCCGAGGCGCGCCGCTTGCGATAGCGATAGGAGCCCAGCGGAATGGGGCAGGCCGCGCCGCGAACGCCGGCTTCTTCCTCTGCTTCCACGGCAGCCGCCGCGTGCGGAGGGAGGCCTTTCATCAGCCCGCCCTTGGGAATGACCCAGCGGCGCGTCTGGCGCGAGGTAATCAGAAGAATCTGAATCGGCGCATCAACCGAAGGCCCGGTGGCGCGATAGGGAAGAACGGCAATCTGGCGCATGGCGAGACTCCTTCTTCTCATTGACGCGACCGAGCGCCTCTAGGCGAACCATCACCGTCACGCAATCGTCACATTCGCACTTTTCCGGATGCTTCGTGCAAGTCCGTCTGGTCCGCAGCGATCATCGCCCGGCAAGCCGTGAATATCAAAGGAGAAAAGGGTCATTGCGGAGCTATCGCCGCACGTCCCGAAGCGGGACCAGGGCATCGGCGGGCGCCTATTGCGCCCCGCGGATCACGCCTGTCTCTGCCGCGAAACAAGCCGGGCGACAGAGGGGTATCGACAAGAGCGGGCGGGATCGGCGCCGTGAAGGCCCCGATCCCGCCCATACGGTTCAGGTTTGCGAATCGGAGAGCACTGCAGCCCGAAGCTCGGCGATGCCCAGCCCCTTCTCCGAAGAAGTGACATGCACTTCGGGATAGGCCGCCGGGTGCTTGCGCGCCTCGGCAATCGTCTCGGCGTGAACCTTTTCCAGTTCGCTCGCCTTGATCTTGTCGGATTTGGTCAGGACGATCCGATAGCCGACGGCGGCTTCGTCCAGCATCTTCATCATTTCGGCATCGACGGTCTTCACGCCGTGGCGCGCATCGACCAGCAGCAACGTGCGTTTCAGCGCCACGCGGCCGCGCAGATAATCGCGCACCAGGCGCCGCCAGGTCTCGACGACCGCAGGCGGCGCCTTGGCGAAGCCGTAGCCGGGCATGTCGACGAGGCGGAACTGCAGCGGCTCGCCCACTTCGAAGAAGTTCAGCTCCTGCGTGCGCCCCGGAGTCACCGAGGTGCGCGCGATCGACTTGCGGCCGGTCAGCGCATTAAGCAGCGACGACTTGCCGACGTTCGACCGTCCGCAGAAGGCGATCTCCGGCGAATCGCCATCGGGGAGGAACTTGAGCGCCGGCGCGCTCTTCAGGAACGTTACCGGTCCCGAAAAGAGCTTGCGCGCCTGCTCCATCAATTCTGTGTTTTCTTCTTCCATGTCAGTCTCAGGCCTTGCGTCCGGCGGTGCGCGCCTTGTCCTGCGCGTCCTTTTCGGCCTGCGCCCGCAGCTGCGGATGACGGCTGTAAAGGAACTGCTGCTGCGCAATGGTCAGGATATTCGAGGTGATCCAGTAGACCAGCAGGCCCGAGGCAAACGGCGCCATCACGAACATCATGAACCACGGCATCAGCGCGAAGACCTGCTGCTGGGCCGGGTCCATCTGGGCCGGGTTCAGCTTGAACTGGAAGTACATCGTCACGCCCAGCAGCAGGGCCAGCACGCCAATGGCAAGGAAGCCCGGCGGGTTGAACGGCAGCAGGCCGAAGAGGTTCAGGATGTGCAGCGGATCGGGCGCAGAAAGGTCCTTGATCCAGAACACGAAGGGCTGGTGGCGCATCTCGATCGCCAGCATCAGCACCTTGTAAAGCGCGAAGAACACCGGGATCTGCAGGAACATGGGCAGGCAGCCGGCAAGCGGGTTCACCTTTTCCTGCTTGTAGAGCGCCATGATCTCAAGCTGTTGCTTCTGCTTGTCGTCCTTGTAGCGCTCCTGGATCGCCTTCATCTTCGGCTGGATCGCGCGCATGGCGGCCATCGAGGCGAAACCGCGCTGGGCCACTGGGAACATGATGCCGCGAACGATCGCAGTCAGCAGGATGATGGCCACGCCGAAGTTGCCGACCAGGCTGAACAGCTTGGTGAGCAGCCAGAAGATCGGCTTTTCGAACCAGCGGAACCAGCCCCAGTCGATCGCCAGCCCGAAGTTGGCGATGCCCGACTTCTCGTAGGCGTCGAGCACCTTGTGCTCCTTGGCGCCGGCGAACAGCTTGGTTTCGCGGGTCAGGCTCTGGCCCGGCTGGATCACCGACTTGTCATAGACGACGTCGGCGCGGAAAATGCCGTTGCCCTGCGAACGGAAGGTGCCCTGGGCCTTGGCGTTGACCGGGATGACGGCCGACATCCAGTAGACGTCGGTGAAGCCGATCCAGTCGGTGTTGCCCGGCTGCGGCATCGTGCCGTCCTTGGCCAGCGCGTCATACTTCGGACCGAAAGCGACCGAACCGTCGAACGCGCCCACGCCGCCGGTACGCAGCGTCCAGGCATAGGCCGCCGCGGTGCGGTCCGTACGGTTTACCAGCGCGAAGGGCTGGATCGCCACGGCGCCCGAGCCACGGTTCTGGATCTGCTGGTCGGCCGTGATCAGATAGTTCTCATCCACCTTGAGGGTGATGGAGAAGAGTTGGCCCTGGCCGTTGTCCCAGGTGAGGACGACAGGCGTCGACGGCGTGAGCCGGGCGCCCTGCGCCACGGTCCATACCGTCTGCGCGGTCGGCGCGGCCACACCTTCGCCGACCCAGCCGAACTGGGCATACTGCTGCGCCGGCGTTCCCGAAGGCGAGAACATGCGGACCGGACCCGAATCCTTCTCCACCGTTTCGCGGTGGCGATTCAGGACGAGGTCGTCGAGCAGCGCGCCGGTAAGGTTGATCGAGCCCGAGACGCCGGGCGCGGCGATGGGAACGCGGCCGGGAGCGGCGAGCGCGGTCTTCAGGTCCTTCTGCTCCAGCGCCAGGTCGGCCGCATCGCGCAGGCCGCCTTCACGAGTGGGCTTGCCGGCACTGGCGGCCGCATCGGTCGGGTTTCCAGCATTCTGGGCGACCGGCGCCGGCTTGTTGGCCTGCGGATAGAAGTACCCCATCCCGGCTTCCCAGCCGAAGAGCACGAGCGCGGTCAGGACGACCGCCAGGATGATGTTGCGCTGCTTATCCACGAAGGTTTTCCTGTCGTATTCGCGTCCGCGGCAGCGACCAGGGCTGCCTCGATTTCATTCAGTCAGGGACGGGGTCGTAGCCGTGCCCACCCCAAGGTTGGCAGCGCAATATACGCTTGAACGCCAGCCAGCCACCCTTAATCGCACCATGCTTGCGGACCGCCACGATGGCGTACTGCGAGCAGGACGGCGCATAGCGGCAGGTCGGCGGCATCAGACGCGAGGGCCCGAGTTGCCAGGCCCGCGCCACCAGAATCAGCAGGAGCCCAGGCACGGAAGCCAGGATGGCGAGCGCCCTTTTCACGGCCGCGCATCCTTGTTCGAGGCTCCGGAGCCCCCGCCAGTGCCGTGTCCATTAATCTTGCCGGGACCGCCTTTGGGCGGGCTGCCCTTGCCGCCCGGGCCACGCTTGCGGCCGCGATGGCTACGGGGCGGATCGCCCTTGCCGGCCTGGGCGCGGCCGAGCGCCGCCAGCAATTCGTCGCGAAGCAAGGTGAAGTCCCGCTCGACGCCGTTTTCGCGGCCGATCAGGACGTGATCGGTATCGGCCAGACCGTGCTCCGGCAGCATCTCGCGCAGCAACGCCCGAAAGCGCCGCTTCATGCGGTTGCGCACGACGGCATTGCCGATCTTCTTGGTGACGGTAATCCCCGCCCGCATGCCCTGCCCACCATTCGGCTTGGCCAGGAGCACGAAACCGGCGCGCGCGACTCGAAGACCGCCGTTGGCCGCAACGAAGTCGGCCCTTCTGGTCATCGTGGAATAGGCGCTGGTCATTGCGGTCGAAGATAGGGGCGACGGCTCTCGATCACAAACGGCGCCTTCGCAAATGGCAGGGATCGCCAGAACAAGCGATCGTGAGCCGCGCGCGGCGCCGGATTGCGGCCGCCCCATACGGCGGCGGCCCGTGCCGCCACCCGAATCCCCGAAGGCAGGGGAACTCGGATGGCGGCACGGGCCGTGCCGCATCCAGCCGTGAGGCTGGAAGACTTAGGCCGAAAGCTTCGAACGGCCGCGAGCGCGGCGCGCACGAAGCACCTTGCGGCCGCCGACGGTCGCCGTGCGGGCGCGGAAGCCGTGACGGCGGGCGCGAACAAGGCGGCTGGGCTGGAAAGTGCGCTTCATGACGGTCCTCGAAATTCAAATACGGCCCCGAAGGACCCGAACAAAAAGGGCCGCCCAAAGAAGGTCGACCGCAAAACAGAAGCGCGCCGTTACTGGACCGGTGCGGGAGAGTCAAGGCAAAGGCACATGAAACGGCAGATCCGAAGATGCCTCCGGCGCACCGAGGCTGCCCTGCCTGGATCGCCTTCGCCATTACCCACAATGCCCCCGCGCGTCTACTGGAGCGCCACGTCCCGAGCCTCTCCATCCATGTTAGCATCGCGGCCGAAGGCCGGTTTTCGGCGGCAGAAACGGTGGGTGCGGCGAAGCGATGGCGATGGAAGAGCGTATCAGCGTGCTGGTAGGATGGGCCTCGCGCGACCTTGGCCCGAACATCCTGCTCGAACTTCAAACCTTCGAAAAGGAAGGCTGGGACTCCGGCGACGAGCCCGACAACGCCCGATTCTTCCTGACCCGCAGCCAGGCCGCGGTCCTGGCGAATCACCTGCTTCAGGTCAGCGGGGCACAGCGGCCCGCGCGGCGCAGCGGTTGGCTCGGCTCGCTCTTCAAATAGAACGCCTCGCAGGCCGCACCTTCTGCCAATTTGCCCGGATCCGCCCCCTTGCGCGCGAACGGTCAGCGCCAAGGCGCTTGGGCAAAGGGATTCGATTCGCTCCGGCGTGAGAAGGGCATTGCCCTCTTTCCTTCTGCAGATCCCGTCAGGCGGCGGCAGAATCGCAGCAGGGGCCGCTCGACCATGAGGTGCGTCACGCCGCCCACGAAGCAGGCAAGGACGACCACGGGCAGCACCAGCAGATACTGCGGTATCCGCGCCACTTCCGGAGATCTCAGGGCCAGGCCGTAAGCCATCAAGACGAAGAAATGAGACAGATAGAGGGCGTAGGAAGCATTGCCCAAGGCAACGAGCGGCTGCACGACGCGCCCAAACCAGCCGCGGCCACTACTTGCTCGCACTCCCAGCAGGCCGGCAACGATCACCGCTCCCGCCGTGCCCCAGGTAGCAACCCTGCCCCATCCGCTGAGGCCATGCGTCGTCTCGTGGGCTACGAACAGCGGAGCGACATAGAGCAGGGCGAAACCGCAAAGGACGAGCAAGGCCGCGGGCCGGGTGCCGCGCAGGCCCGCGATCAGCCCCGAATGAAACTGCGCCAACCCCAGGCCCAGCAGGAATTCGAGCGGGATCGGATCGGTAAGGAAGCGCCGGATCTCGCTTTCCGGCAGGCCATGAGCCAGCAGCAGGACCGAGACGATGATCCCGCCCGCCCCCAGCAGCGTGGCCCTGCGAGAGTCCGCCATCAGGCAGACCGCGAAGACCAGATAGAAGTACACTTCGTAGACGAGCGTCCAGGCCACCCCGATGATCGGCTGTCCGCCGGGGAGCAGCGCCAGGCCGGCCACGATGTCTCCGGCCGAGAGCGTGCGCGATTGGAAGAACCCCAGGGCCATGAGCGACAGCATCGCCAGGCAGGCAAGCCAGTAGAGCGGATAGATCCGCGTGGCGCGCCTTTGCAGGAAAGCGGCTGGCGAAGGCGCGGGGCGCCCTGGAACAAGGCTGGTATGAGCCATGATGAAGCCGCTGATGACGAAGAAGATGTCGACTCCGCCGGCTCCCCCCGTAGTGAGCCAGTCCGGACTGAAAGCGCCGGGGACCCCATTCGACGTTTCCAGAGCATGGTGAAAAGTGACTGACAGGGCGGCCAGCGCCCTTGCCACCTGAAGCCCGACCAGCGAACCCGAAGCGCCGCCATCGGCCGCGTCGGTCCTGTTCAGACGCTTTTGCCCGTGTCGGTTGCCCGCGCCGTTCTCCCCCAAATCCATTGCATCGACCCGCATTCCGCGCCAGCCCCCCGCCCGCGCAACGGATCGATCATGATGCGGATATCAGCTCTCCTCCAAAGGAAGACAGGTCCGTTATCGTTGCAACAGGGTAAGTTGCGTGGAGGTCCAGCTGCGCGTCCGGTCCAGCCTGACCCAGCGCGCCATCTCTTCCGCCCCGAACCAGCGCGCGGATTCGAAAGGAATGGCATTGGTCATCGCGTAGAATGCCTGCGCTTCGCGAAGATCCATTCCCATCTGCTGGTAATAGTCCAAATATCGGCGGTTTTCCGGTGCATTGGCCGCATAGTCGCGCGGGGTGCGCCCGGTATCGTCGAGCCAGGCATGAACGGCGAATTCCGACCCCGGATCGGCATAGCGAAGCCGCCCAGCCAGAAACAGCTCCACGGCGCCGGATCGCACCGACCCACCGGTGGGTACATGAGTCGTAAGCCCGCGCGCCCGGATCATGCGTCCCAGCCGCAGATTGGCAAGATCGTCCTCGGTCCCCGGGCACTCAATCATGTCCAGTTCGGAGATATTCGGATAGTCCCACAGCAGCGCCGCGAACTGTTCGGGGCTGCGCGAATCCGTGGCATCCACGAGTGCGGCATGCGTGCCATCGATCACGCGAAACGGGCCGTAGCGGGCGATCCCGCGCGGAATGCCGGCAGGCGCGGACTGCCAGAACGCAGCCTGCTGCTGCGCATCCTGCGCAAGGCCCTGTTCCTTGTCAGCCGCCGCCAGAGCGACTTGTTCGGCATAGCTGGGATCGACCAGCCCGGCAGGGCCGGAGCCGGTCCCGGCCTCCACCAATTCGTAGGAAATCCTGCCATCCCGCGCCGCGACCGGGCCTGCTCCGAACAAGGCGGAGGTCAGGATCGCCAGAGCGGAAATGGAGGCAAATGCGCGCATGTCCATGAGATGCAGTCCATCTGCTTACTCAAGTCACTAGAGCTAAGGTTAAAACACTTTAACCTAATGGGCAACTGCAATTACTTGGGTCAAATTTCGTTATACAACGCGCTTAATATTTTGATTACGGCCGCCGCTCTGATTACGATTGCATCAAGGAATTGCTTGCGTGGTCGCTCTCGTTTCCACTGTCGCCTACTTGGGGTTGGAAGCGCGTGCGGTTGAGGTCCAGTGCCAGGTCGCGCCCGGAATGCCGGGTTTCGCGCTGGTCGGACTGCCGGACAAGGCGGTGGGAGAAAGCCGCCAGCGCGTGAGCGCGGCCTTGACGGCCATGGGCCTGGCCCTGCCGCCCAAGCGTATAACCATCAACCTGTCCCCGGCCGATTTGCCCAAGGAAGGCTCGCACTACGATCTGCCCATCGCGCTGTCCCTGCTGGCGGCCATGGGCATCGTCGACAGCGAGCAATTGGCCGACTTCGTGGCGGTGGGCGAACTCGCGCTCGATGGCCGGGTGATCCCTTCTCCCGGCGTCCTGCTAGCCGCGCTTCACGCCAGTGAGCGCGACCTCGGATTGATCTGCCCGGCGGCGCAGGGCAGCGAGGCACGCTGGGCCGACGGCATTCCGGTGGTGGCCGCGCCCAACCTGGTCAGCCTGCTCAATCACCTGAAGGGCACGCAAGTGCTGCCGCAGCCCGAACCCGGCCGTGCCGATCCGCCCAAGCGCGGACCGGACCTGAAACAGGTCAAAGGGCAGGAGGTCGCTCGCCGGGCGCTGGAGATCGCTGCGGCCGGATCGCACAACCTGCTGATGAGCGGCCCTCCGGGCGCGGGAAAGTCGCTGCTCGCCGCCTGCCTGCCCGGAATCCTGCCCGAACTCACGGCCGCAGAGGCGCTCGAAGTCTCGATGATCGCTTCCGTCGCGGGGACGCTGGAGGAAGGCCGCATCAGCCGCGCCCGGCCGTTTCGATCGCCGCATCATTCCGCCTCGATGGCGGCCTTGACCGGCGGCGGCCTCAAAGTGCGCCCCGGCGAAGTCTCGATGGCCCATCTCGGCGTGCTGTTCCTGGACGAACTGCCGGAATTCCAGCGCGCCGTGCTCGATTCGCTGCGCCAACCCCTGGAGATCGGAGAAGTCACCGTCGCGCGGGCCAATGCCCATGTCACTTATCCGGCCCGGGTCCAGTTGATTGCCGCCATGAACCCCTGTCGCTGCGGATATCTCAGCGATCCCGCGCTCGCCTGTTCCCGCGTGCCCAAGTGCGCGGCCGACTACCAGAGCAAGGTCTCCGGCCCCCTGCTCGACCGTATCGATCTTCATGTGGAAGTGGACCCGGTGCGCGCGGTAGACCTTGCGCTTCCTCCGCCCAGCGAGGGCAGCGCACAAGTTGCCGCCAGGGTCGGCCAGGCCCGGGCGGTCCAGACCGCACGCCTGGCGGGAACAGGCAACCGCACCAACGCCGAACTCGACGGCGACCTTCTGGAGACTTACGCCACGCCGGACGAGGCCGGCCGCAAGCTGCTCATGCAGGCGGCCGAGGCGATGCATCTCTCTGCACGAGGCTACACGCGCATCCTCCGGGTTGCGCGCACGATCGCCGATCTGGCGGGAGAGGAACAGGTAAAGCGTATCCACGTTGCGGAGGCGCTCAGCTATCGTCGGCGGCCACCGACGGGCTGAGCAGGAGGATGACGCATGCCTTCGATGCCGACAATCCTGGTTTCTTGCCTGCCCCTATCGCTCGGAGCAACGCCCGGGCGAAGCGAACCGCCCTCGATCACACCTGCTGCCGAGACCTGCCCGGTGCCGGAAGGTTGGGCCGAAATCGCGAATCTGCAGCCGCGTTATATCGTCTTCGGGGAGCTTCATGGAACGCAGGAAAGCCCTGCATTCGTCGGTGATCTGGCGTGCGCGCTCGCCGCGCAAGACCAGCGCGTTCTCCTTGCCATCGAATTTGACTCGGGCGCCGATGCCGCCTTGCAGGACGCTTGGCGATTACCTGCGAACCAGTTCGCGCAAGCCTTGCAGAAGTTCGGATGGAAGGGCCGCACGGATGGCGTCGCCAGCGAGGCGATGTTCGCCATGCTGGTTCGTCTTCACCGGCTGAAGGATGCAGGCCGCCCGATCGACGTGGCGGCGTTCAACGGCCCGCGCGACGAATCCCAGCGCAAGCGCTTCGCCCATCTTGCGGGGCAAGGTCCGCATGAGGCCGCCCAGGCGGAGAATATTCACAATGCCGCGAGCAACGGCAGCTATGACCGCGTCCTGGTTCTGGTCGGCGGGTTTCATGCCGAAACGGTTCCTTACGGCGAAGGCGCAAAGAGCTTCGACCCGATGGCAGCACGCCTCGCCCGGACCGGCCGCGTGGTCAGCCTGAAAATGCGCTTCGCTGCCGGCAGCGCATGGAACTGCATGGCCAAGCCCGGCAGTCGTTTCGAACCTGGACAGGCCATTCCCAAGGACGCGATCGAGTGCGGCAACCATCCCGCCGAAAGCGACGTCGATCTGAAACGCGCGCCCTTCATGCAACTGGGAGCCTTTCCGGGAGAAGCGCCGAGAGCAGGCTTTGACGGCTTTTTCTGGCTGGGATCGGTCCACGGGTCTGCGCCTCAAGTTCGGGCGGATTCACCGGAGCAGCGATAGGCAACACCACAAAGAGAGCAGCGGAAATCCTGCCCTCCCCACTATCGGCTTGCCCCGCGTCGCCAGTGCAGGCATCGCGCGGGGCATGACCGCGACGACCGACCGCACCGTACTTCTTGCCGGCCTCTCCATCGTCGTGGCGCAAGCCTCGATCAATCTGGGCGCGGCCTTTGCCAAGAGCCTGTTTCCGGTCGTGGGGCCGGAAGGCGTCGCGGCCCTGCGCACGACGATTTCGGCCGTGATCCTGTTGGTCCTTGCCCGCCCCTGGCGCAGCCGCGTGACCGGGCGGCAGCTTCGCTGGCTGCTGGTCTATGGCCTCGTGCTCGGCGGCATGAACCTGATGATCTATTGGGCCTTCCGCCGCATCCCCATCGGCATCGCCGTCGCCATCGAGATCTGCGGACCGCTGGCCGTGGTCCTGGCGACCTCGCGGTCGCTGCGCGACTTCCTCTGGCTCGCCCTGGCGCTTGGCGGACTGGCCTTGCTGATACCCTGGCCCGGCCGGGCGCAGCCGCTCGACCTGGCGGGAATCGGCTTCGCCCTGGCCGCCGCGGCTTGCTGGGCACTCTATATTCTCTGCGGAAAGCGCGCCGCCGAAGTGGGCAGCACGACGGCGGTCTCGATCGGCATGACCGTGGCCTGTCTCGTCACCGTGCCGTTTGGGATCGCCTCGGCACCCGCGAGCCTTCCGCTTCACGCGCTCGGCCTGGGCATCGTCGTCGCGATCCTGTCGAGCGCCCTGCCCTACATGCTGGAGATGCGCGCGATGGGGCAGCTCTCCAGCCGAATCGTCGGCCTGCTGAGCAGCATGGCGCCCGCGCTCGGCGCCATAGTGGGGTTCATGGTGCTGGACGAGCGGCTGACGGCGCTGCAATGGCTGGCCGTGGCGATGATGATCGCGGCAAGCGCCGGGTGCTCCCTCGGCGCAAGAGCGCCAGTGGCCAAGGCGCGCGACGACGTGATGGCCTGAACGGAAGCCCGCATCGGGGCATTCGCAAGCCAGCGTCGACCCGCTCAGTCCTCGATGTCGAGTTGCCGGAGCACTTCGGCGATGACTCGCGGATCGCTGGCGAAACCCAGGTGCGAGCAGCGGATCGGCACGGCCCGGTCGCGTTCATGCGGCCAGCCGCAGGCCGAGCGCGGGTGGATCACCCCGTCGCGCGGGCTCCACAACGCCACTGTCGGCACCGGAGGTTTCTCGGCGAAGTCGCAGTCGATCGGCGGCGCGTCAACCGAGTGCCCGGTCACCACCTGATAGGCGCGCCAGGCATTGTTGGCCCTGGGATCACCGGAAAACGGCGTGCCCATCGTCACCACTTTGCCCACGCTTGCGGGTTGCCGACGGGCGATTTCGCGCGCGAACAGCCCGCCGAGGCTCCAGCCCACCAGGGTGATCGGGGCGCGGTGCCGCCGGGCCAGCGCGCCGACCCGGCGCATCAGGAACTCGAAATTGTGCTGGTTGGGGCCGAAGTTGAAACCAAGGCCCCACTCGTGAACTTCGTGCCCGGCCTGGGTCAGCGCCTCGGCCATCGGTTTCATCCGGTTGGGATGAGCGCCGAAACCGGGCAGGAGCATGACGGGCTGCGGGTGAAGCGCGGTCTCGATCCCGAGCAGCTTCTTGCCGCCCCGGCGCAGCGAGGCCAGTTCGGCAAAGAACAGCCGCAGCGACGGCTTGCGGACACCCTCCGGATGCGGCTCGCGCGCAAGCGCAGCGCGGCGCACGATGGCGCTGCGCATCATGTCGAGTTGGCGCGGGGCCTGACCGTTCACTTTACCCTTCTAACTCCTGTACGGTCGGGCCCTGCCGAAACGGGGCCTTATCCCTGACAATCTCCGATGCGTTTCGTGGTGACATGCATCGTCATCTTCATCTGCCCACCGGGCTGGGAGCCCATCTGGGGCCCACCGCTCATATCCATCTTCACGGTGATGTCCGATTTGTCCTCGGCCACCGTGCCGTCGAGCGTCAGAACGGCCTTGCCGCCTTCCTTCGACGCACATTCCATTTGGGCATCCAGCTTCCCGCCATCAACGTCGAAGCGCGAATAAGTGCATTCCCGGCCCTGCCCCACATCGTGGAACATGTCGCGATAGCCCTTTTCGGCTTCGGCGGACGTCAGGCAGAAGTTGCTGACCTGAGACTTCTGAAGCGTCGACTTCATCTGGTCTGCCATCTGCTTGGGCAGCCCTGGAACGTCGATCTGCTTCACTTCGCTGGTCTGCGCATACTGTCCAGGGCGCGGTTTGTCGAGCTTGGCGGCTTCCTGTCGTACTTCTTCCTGCGACTTGCCCGGTGCGCCCGCCGCCTCGCCGGACTTATCCTTCGATCCGCAGCCGGCCGCCAGAAACGCCAGGCCCATCGCTGCAAGGGTCATATATGGCTTCATATCAGCACCTTCCTTCGCACCGTTTCGTGACCCAAGACGTATCACCGGCCCGTCCCCGCCACCATACCGGAGGGGGTGCAGGGTGGGGGCGCGCGCCGGTGCCGTACAAAAACAGCCGAACCGCCGTTTTCGCCCGACTGCCGGGCCGGATCCCCATAGAACCCGACTCCCATTGCGGGCCCGTGGCACATACCCCATATGTTCTGCCATGGCAGAGCTGATCATTCGCCGGGGCCTTGAGGAACCGGACACCTCGGGCACGTTCGTCCCCCACAAGCCGCAGCGACCCGACAAGTCGATGCCCGGCCGGCCCTTCAAGGTCGTTTCCGAATACGAACCGAACGGCGACCAGCCGACGGCCATCGCCGATCTCGTTTCCACGGCGGGCGACGGGGAGAAGACGCAAGTGCTGCTGGGCGTCACCGGATCGGGCAAGACCTTCACGATGGCCAAGGTGATCGAGGAACTGCAGCGCCCGGCGCTGATCCTGGCGCCGAACAAGATCCTGGCCGCCCAGCTCTATGCCGAGATGAAGGACTTCTTCCCCGAGAACGCGGTGGAATACTTCGTCTCCTACTACGACTACTACCAGCCGGAAGCCTATGTCGCCCGGTCGGACACGTACATCGAGAAGGAAAGCTCGGTGAACGAGGCGATCGACCGCATGCGCCACTCGGCCACGCGCGCGCTGCTGGAACGCGACGACGTGATTATCGTCGCCTCGGTCTCGTGCCTCTATGGCATCGGCTCGGTCGAGACGTACTCGGCCATGATCTTCGACCTCAAGACCGGCGACACGCAGGACCAGCGCGAGATCATCCGCAAACTCGTCGCCCTCCAGTACAAGCGCAACGACGCCGCCTTCACCCGCGGCACCTTCCGCGTGCGCGGCGACAATCTGGAACTGTTCCCTTCCCACCTTGAGGATACCGCCTGGCGCATCTCGTTCTTCGGGGACGAGATCGAGGAAATTGCCGAGTTCGATCCGCTCACCGGCAAGAAGGGCTCCGCGCTCGAAAAGGTGCGGGTCTATGCGAATTCGCACTATGTGACGCCCGGCCCGACGATGAAGCAGGCGAGCGAGGCGATCCGCTTCGAACTGACCGAGCGCTTGAAGGAGCTGGAAGCCGAGGGCCGCCTGCTGGAAGCCCAGCGGCTGGAACAGCGCACCAATTTCGACCTTGAGATGATCGCCGCCACCGGCAGCTGCGCGGGGATCGAGAACTATTCCCGCTTCCTCACCGGCCGTCTGCCGGGTGAACCGCCGCCGACTTTGTTCGAATACCTGCCGGACAACGCGCTGCTGTTCGTGGACGAAAGCCACCAGACGGTGCCGCAGATCGGCGCCATGTCCAAGGGCGATCACCGCCGCAAGATCACGCTGGCCGAATACGGCTTCCGCCTGCCGAGCTGCATCGACAACCGCCCGCTCCGCTTCAACGAGTGGGACGCGATGCGGCCGCAGACCATCGCCGTCTCCGCCACGCCCGGCCATTGGGAAATGGACCAGTCCGGCGGCGTCTTCGCCGAACAGGTGATCCGCCCCACCGGCCTGATCGACCCTCCGGTGGAGATTCGCCCGGTCGAGGACCAGGTGCAGGACTGCATCGTCGAGTGCAAGGCCACCGCCGAGAAGGGCTATCGCACCCTCGTCACCACGCTCACCAAGCGCATGGCCGAGGATCTCACCGAGTTCATGCACGAGGCCGGCGTGCGCGTGCGCTACATGCACAGCGACGTCGAGACGCTGGAGCGCATCGAACTGATCCGCGATCTGCGCATGGGCGTCTATGACGTGCTGGTGGGCATCAACCTCCTGCGCGAGGGTCTCGATATTCCGGAATGCGGGCTGGTCTGCATTCTCGATGCCGACAAGGAAGGCTTCCTGCGCAGCGAAACCTCGCTGATCCAGACCATCGGCCGCGCCGCGCGCAACGTCGATGGCCGGGTGATCCTCTATGCCGACCGCATGACCGGATCGATGGAGCGCGCCATCGCGGAAACCGACCGCCGCCGCACCCGCCAGGAAGAATACAACACCCAGCACGGCATCACTCCCCAGACGATCAAGCGCCGCATCGCCGACATCGTGGCAGACACCGCCAGCCGCGACGGCGTGCTGGTGGACATCGACGCAGAGGGCCAGAACAACCTCGTAGGCCACAACTTGCGCGCCTATATCGAGGACCTCGAAAAGAAGATGCGCGCTGCCGCTGCCGATCTGGAATTCGAAGAAGCCGGCCGCCTGCGCGACGAGATCAGGAAGATGGAAGCCAGCGAACTGGGCATCCCCGACGAGCACAAGAAAGCGCCGATCGTCGGCCGCAGCAACGAAGGCAAGCCGGGAACCCGCAAGACGCGCTATGGGAAAGTGCAGCGAAAGTGGGGCAAATAACCGGCTTCCAGGCGTAAATCAGCTCCAGATGTCGAGCTGGCTGCCAAAGGCTGCCTGAAGGCTTCGGCCGAACACGGCATGCCGATCCCCGAGCCGCGCTGCCACCCGTCCATCCACGCGGCCGGCCGATCTGGCGGCCTCGCGCCCGTCCCCGCGAAAAGAAAAGCCCGAGACCTGCGGTGCAGGCCTCGGGCAGTTATCTCAGGATGGCTTGTCGCCGATCCCTCGGGTCGCGATTCGGTTGTGGACCCGTTTCGGATCAAGGGCATACCATGTTCATGGTAGCCGCCCGGAAGCTGCGTTCGATAACAGGACTTGTTAAGCACGCCCGGCCGTTCCATGACGGATTCGTGGGCAGGGACAGGGACGAGACGCGCGCGGACGATCTGGCTGGCCTTTTCGCGCGCGCGCCGTTCGAGGCCAATGGCTGGGACACGGCGCTGAAAGCGCTCGCCAGCCACACCGGCTCGGCCCGCGCGCAATTGCTGGCGCTGGGCGAACGGCACGCCGCATTCAATTGGGTGACGGACGCCAATCCCACATTCCTGACGGAATTCGACACGATCGGGGGATATCGGCCTGACGTTAACTACCGGGTCGCCACCACGCGCGCGCCGCTGGAACTGACCTGGGAAGTTCATTACACCGCAGCACGCGCCATTTCGACGAACGAGGCCTACCTCGATTACGTGCGCCGCCACGATGCCGAATTCGGGGTGCAGATGGTGCTCAGCCAGCGCCCCGGCGTGCTCTTCGGGCTTGCCGCGCTTCATGGCCAGGCCGAAGGGCATACGACCGAGACCCAGCGCGAAGTATTCCGCCGGATCGGACCAACCGTGCTCGATGCGATCCGGCTGCAGGACGCGATCGAGCACCAGGGCGCCGCGCTGTTGAAGGGCTCCCTCGAATCGATGAGCAGCGCGGCCATCCTGCTCGACGCAGTCGGCAAGGTCTGCGGCATGACATCCGCCGCGCAGGCCCTGCTCGGGCCCTGGACGCTCCAGGTCCGCTCCGCCGCGCTCCATGCGGTGCGGCAGGATATCGACCAGCGGCTCCAGGCCCGGATCGCCGCCGCGCTGGCCGGTCTGGACACCGGCCCCGCCGATCTGTGGCTGCGGAGCGAGGACAGCCTGATTCTCATCGACGTGCGCACCCTGCCGCGGCAGGACTGGTCCTTCGGCTTCGCCCCGCGGGTGCTGGTCACCTTGCGCGCACCGCTTGCTGCCAGCCACGTCCCTGCGCGGAGACTGGCCGAGGCACTGCACCTGACCACGGCCGAAGCGGAAGTCGTGATGTTGCTGGCCCAGGGCCATTCGCGCCAGACCGTGGCGCAGATGCGCAAGGTCAGCGTCCAGACCGTCGTCGCGCAGTTGCGCACCATCTTCCAGAAGTGCGGCGTCAACCGCGAGGCGGAACTGGTGGCGATCGCCCGAACGGTGATAGAAATGGCCTCGCGATAAGGCCGGAAAAGGGCGCGGAGCATCGGCCGCAGGGCCATTTTGTCATGCATCCGCCGCAACCGTCTGGTTGGACTTTGCACTGGATTCGCCGCCCCCGGAGGCCGACTGGCGCAGCAAAGGTCAGTCAGAAAGGATGAGGTTGCCATGCGCATCGAGAGTGTTGAGCTTCGTTCAAAGGTCATGCCCGCAGAAGAGGCCGCGCGCCTGATCGAAAGCGGCACCGCCGTGGGCATGAGCGGTTTCACCGGATCGGGCTATCCCAAGGCCGTGCCGCTGGCTCTGGCCGCGCAGATCGAGGCCGAGCACGCCGCCGGCCGCGCTTTCAAGGTTCGCATGTGGACCGGCGCATCGACCGGCCCCGAACTCGACGGCGCGCTGGCCAAGGCCGACGGCATCGAATTCCGCCTGCCCTACAACTCCGATCCCATCGCCCGCGAACGCATCAACAAGGGCGAGATGAACTACTTCGACATGCACCTTTCGCAGGTGGCGCCGATGGCCTGGCAGGGTTTTCTCGGTCCGCTCGACACGGCGGTGATCGAAGTCTCGGGCATCCGCGCCGACGGCAGCCTGATCCCCTCCTCCTCGGTCGGCAACAACAAGACCTGGCTGGACCGCGCTTCCAAGGTGATCCTCGAAGTGAATTCGTGGCAGAACGAGGCGCTGGAGGGCATGCACGACATCTACTACGGCACCGCCCTGCCTCCTTCGCGCGTGCCGATCCCGCTGGTGAAGCCCGATGACCGCATCGGCGAGCCTTACCTCAAGGTCGATCCCGCCAAGGTCGTCGCCGTCGTCGAAACCGACCGGCCAGACCGCAACGCGCCTTTCAGCCCGCCGGACGAGAAGGCCAAGGCCATCGCCGGCCACATCCTGGAATTCCTGAACCACGAAGTGAAGCTGGGCCGCCTGCCCTCAGCGCTGCTACCGATCCAGTCGGGCGTGGGCAATATCGCCAATGCCGTGCTGACCGGCCTGGTCGACTCGCCGTTCGACAGCCTGACCTCCTATACCGAAGTGATCCAGGACGGCATGCTGGACCTGCTCGATTCCGGCAAGCTGCGCATGGCCTCCGCCACTGCCTTCTCGCTCAGCCCCGAGGCCGCCGCGCGCGTCAATGCCGACATGCACCGCTACCGCGACAAGATGATCCTGCGCCCGCAGGAAATCTCGAACCACCCCGAACTGATCCGCCGCCTGGGCTGCATCGCCATGAACGGACTGATCGAGGCGGACATCTACGGCGCAGTGAATTCCACCCATGTCATGGGCTCGCGCATCCAGAACGGCATCGGCGGTTCGGGCGACTTCGCGCGCAATGCCTATATCTCGATCTTCATGACGCCCTCCACCGCCAAGGGCGGCAAGATTTCGGCCATCGTGCCTCAGGCCAGCCATGTCGATCACATCAACCAGGACGTGCAGGTGATCGTCACCGAGCAGGGCCTGGCCGATCTGCGCGGCCTCAGCCCCAAGGAACGCGCGCATGTCATCATCGCCAACTGCGCGCACCCGGACTATCGCCCGCTGCTGGAAGACTACTACGCCCGCGCGCTGAAAGGCTCCTACGGCCTGCAGTCGCCCTCGCTGCCGGGCGAGGCGCTGTCCTGGCACCAGCGCTTCATCGATACGGGTTCGATGCTGCCTTGAAGAATTCGGGCGGCACCCCCGAGCCGTCCGAACGCCTGACCTGCCCTGCCTTCCGATGGACCATTCCCATGGCCCGATCTCCGGAAGGCAGGACGGGCCAGGCACCTTTTTCCCGCTCGGACCCTTGTCGTATACTATTTCAAGGTTCTACTGATCGCCCCTGACGTCCGTTCGGACGCATCGATAAAAGGGGTCGTTCCTTCCATGCGCAAAGTTTCGCTGGCCTGCCTGGCCATGGTGCTCGCCGCCTGTTCCGTTCCGGCCTTCGCCGCCGACAAGCCTGCCGACAGCGCCGAAGCGAAGAAGGACGCGGAGGGCGACGAAATCCCGTTGCTGCCCGCGGCCAAGTCGATCAAGCAGAGCGCGGTGATCGGCGGCAAGACCGTCAACTACGTCGCCACCGTCGGCGCGCTGCCCATCAAGGACGAGAAGGGCAAGACCATCGGCGAGGTGGTCTACACTGCCTATACCGTGCCCGGCGCCCCCACCGCGCGGCCCGTCACCTTCGCCTTCAACGGTGGCCCCGGCGCGGCCTCGGTCTATCTGAACCTCGGCGCCATCGGCCCGAAGCGCGTGCAGTTCGGCGCACAGGGCGACGCGCCCTCCGACCCGGCGGTGCTGCGCGACAATCCGAACTCCTGGCTGGACTTCACCGACCTCGTCTTCATCGACCCGATCGGCACCGGCTTCTCGCGCAGCCGCGTCGATGCCGAGGCGACCAAGAAGGCGTTCTACACCTCCGAGAACGACATCAAGTACCTCAGCCGCGTGGTCTATGACTGGCTGAACCAGAACGGCCGCCTGACCAGCCGCAAGTATCTCGCCGGCGAAAGCTACGGCGGCTACCGCGTGCCGCGCCTGGCCTACAATCTCCAGACGCAGATGGGCGTGGGCATTTCGGGCATGACGCTGGTTTCGCCCTATCTCGATCCGCCGGCCATCGGCGAGGACGATGCGCTTTCGCCGCTGCCCTGGATGATCAACCTGCCGGCCATGGTCGCCGGCCACTTCGAGCGCCAGGGCAACCTGAGCGAGGCGAGCATGGCCCCGGTCGAGCAGTATATCCGCACCCAATACGTGCAGGACTTCCTCGCCGGCCCGCAGGACAAGGAAGCCACCGACCGCCTTTCCGCCAAAGTCGCGGAACTGACCGGCCTCGACCCCGCGCTGGTGCGCCGCATGGACGGCCGCGTCGACATCGCGACGTATTTGCGCGAGATCCGCCGCGATCAGGGCCTCGTGGGGTCGGTCTACGATTCCAACTACACCGCTTACGATCCTTTCCCGGCCAGCGCCCGTCCGCAGTACAGCGACCCGCTGCTGACCACGCTGATCGCGCCGACGACCTCGGCCATGGTCGATTTCGTGACCCGGCAGGTCGGCTGGAAGATCGACGCGCGCTACAATGCGCTGTCCTACGAAGTGAACGAGGCCTGGACCCGCGACGACAGCGACAACCCGGTCAAGGACTTGCGCCAGGCGATCTCCATCGACCCGAAGATGACCGTCGACATCGTCCACGGCTGGGACGACCTTTCGTGCCCCTACTTCGGCTCGCGGCTGATCATGGCGCAGATGCCGCAGTTCGGCCGCCCGGACCGCGTGCGCCTGCACGTCTATCCCGGCGGGCACATGTTCTATTCCCGCACCGACAGCGGCGCAGCCCTGCGCCGCGACATTCTGGAAAGCTACCGCGCCGCGTCCTGAGGGATAATTCTACCGTCGTCCCGCACTTGAACCGGGACGACGGTAGCAAAAAGCCTCAGGCATCCACTTCAGCATAGTGGCTGGGCGGCTGGATCACTTCCATCCGCTCGCTCAGCAGCGGCCGGAACGAGGGGCGCGACTTCATCACCAGGTACCAGCCCCGCGCCTGTTCGTGGCTCGACCAGTCGAGCCCGCCCAGGTAATCCGCCACCGAGATCTGCGCCGCGGCGGCGAGGTCCGCCAGCGTCATGGTCGCACCGGCCAGCCAGGGGCGGTTGTCGATCAGGTAATCGATGTAGTCGAGGTAGTCGTGCGCCAGCTTCATCGATTCGCGCAGGATCTTGGCATCCGGCGACTGGCGCAGCACGAGACGCTTCTTCATCCGCTCATGCAGCAGCGGACCGGACACGTCGTTGTAGAAATTCTCGTCGAACATCGCGATCAGGCGGCGGATTTCCGCGCGCTGGACGGCCGTGCCGCTGATCTGCGGGTTACGATCGACCGTTTCCTCGAAATATTCGCAGATCGCGCGGCTGTCGACGACCACGGTGCCGCGTTCGGTTTCCTTGACCACCGGCGTGCGGCCTGCCGGGTTCATCTCGAACAGCCGGTCCTCGCCTTCCCAGGGACGCGCGGTCTGGAGTTCGTAGGCGATGCCCTTTTCGGCCATGAGCAGCCGGACCTTGCGGCTGAAGGGGCAGAGCGGAAACTGGAAGATGTGCCACATGGCGATTTCGAATGCCAAACCTGCCCGCGAGCGTCCACCCGAAGCATGGGCCCCGCCCGGAGAGGGGGGCGAAACGCGTGGATAAGTCCCGCCTTCGCCGCATCTCCCGTAATCATCGTGGCGGCGGAGAAGCCGCGATTGACCGGGCGCGGGCCGCGATCCACACCCTTGGCGTTCGCTGCACCGCGCCCATCGTGACGCGGCCGGGCGGAAGGCCAGTTCAGGGTGAAAAGGCCCAAATGGCGGCACCGACCCGGCTCGGTGCGACAATCGGAGGAGGAAGAAGATGATCCTGAAGAGCCTGCGCCTCGGCACCAACGATCTCGGCAAAGCCCGTGCCTTCTATGATGCGACGTTCGCCGCTCTGGGCGTCGCGCCCTGCGCCGCGTCCAGCGAATATCCGATCGTGCTGTGGGACCTCGACGGCTTCAAATTTCTCCTCGGCCCCGCCCGCGATGGCCAGCCCGCCACCCATGCCAATGGCGGAACGATCATCTTCGAGGCGCCCGACGAAGACGCCGTCCGCGCCTGGCACGCAGCGGGCCTTGCCAATGGCGGCACCAGCGAGGGCCAGCCGGAACCCAAGCCCCAGGCCCGGAATGCCTTCGGCGCCTATATGCGCGATCCGGACGGCAACAAGCTCGGCATCTACTGCGGCCTGACGATGGGCGGCTGACCGGGGCGACGGTAACCGGGCCGCGGAAGTGACCGCGGCCGGGACGGGCGCCTCGGAACGCCCCCCCGGCCTAGCGCGTCAGCAGGAACACCGCATGCTCGGCGCGGAAATTGGCCGCTGCCGGACTGCAGGTCTGGTCGCCTGAAAGGAACCACGCGCCCTCCACCGTGATCCCGCGCGAGCGCACCAGTTCCCGGAAATCGTCGACCGTCAGGTGGTGGATGTTCGGCGTCTCGTACCAGGCGACCGGCAGCAGGCGCGTCACCGGCATTCGCCCGCCCCAGAGCAGCGAGAGCCGCACGCGCCAGTGCGCGAAATTCGGAAAGCTGACGAAGGCGCGGCGGCCGATCCGCAGGAGTTCCTCCAGCACCCTGTCGGGTCGCATGGTCGTCTGCAGGGTCTGCGACAGGATCGCATAGTCCACCGACTGGTCGGGATAGAAGGCAAGGTCCCTGTCGGCATCGCCCTGGATCACCGAGAGGCCCTTGCCCACGCAAAGGCCGACATTGGCGGAATCGAGTTCCATGCCGCGCGCGTCGCAGCCCTTGTCGCGCAAGGCCAGCATCAGCGTGCCGTCGCCGCAGCCCACGTCCAGCACGCGCGATCCGGGGGCGACATTGGCGGCGATGACGGCAAGATCGGGCCGCAGCAGGCTCACGAACCCGCCTCCAGGATCGCGGCGAACGGCCCCGACAGCTTCTCCATTAGCCGGTCCGGCCGCACCAGCGGGGTAAAGCCGAGCCGCGCATAGACGCCGTGCGCGTCCTTGGTGGCCAGCATGAAGCGGCGAATGTCCGTATAGTCCGGGTTATCGAGGAACCAATTGACCATACGGCGCCCCAGCCCCTGTCCGCGCACGCTTTCGTCCACCCATACATCGGCCAGCCAGGCGAAGCTCGCGCGGTCGGAGATGACCCGCGCGAAGCCCACTTGCGTGCCATCGGCCAGATAGGCGCCCAGGCAATGCGAACCGGCGATCTGGCGCTCGACCTGCGCACGCTCGACTCCGGGCGTCCAGTAGCTCGACGCCAGCCAGCCGTGGACGCGCGCAATGTCCAGACGCGCAGCGTCGTCGCTGAGTTGGATCGGCGCCGCGTTCAATGTCCTTCTCCCAGGAAGCCTTCGACGACACGGTCCAGCGCGGGCACGTCCAGCAGGAAGGAATCGTGCCCATAGGGCGCCGAAAGCTCGACGAAGCTCACCGGCAGGCCCGCCGCGTTCAGCGCGTGGACGACGTTGCGGGAATCGGCGGTGGGGTAGAGCCAGTCGGTATCGAAGCTGACCAGGCAGAAGCGCGCCTTCGACGCGGCAAAGGCATGGGCCAGCAGGCCGCCATGCTCTTCGGCCAGGTCGAAATAGTCCATGGCGCGGGTGATGTAGAGGTACGAGTTCGCGTCGAAGCGGTCGGTGAAGGCGAGCCCCTGGTAGCGCAGGTAACTTTCGATCTGGAAATCGGCGTCGAAACCGAAGGTCTTTTCCTCGCGGTCCTGCAGGCGGCGGCCGAACTTCTCGGTCAGCCCCGCTTCCGACAGATAAGTGATATGCGCCGCCATGCGCGCCACGGAGAGGCCCTTTTCGGGGCCCTTCCCGCCGCTTTCCCGGGCTTCGTAATAGGCCCCCTCGCGCCATTCCGGGTCGGCCATGATCGCCTGGCGGCCGACTTCGTGGAACGCGATGTTCTGCGCCGAATGCCGCGCGGTGGAGGCGATCACCAGTGCCGCGCGGGTGCGGTCCGCGAAGTTGGAGGCCAGGCTCAGCGCCTGCATCCCGCCCATGGACCCACCGACGACGGCATGGAGGCTCTCGATCCCAAGGGCATCGAGCAGGGCGACGTGGCCGCGCACCATGTCGCGAATGGTGATGACCGGGAACCGCATGCCCCAGGGCCTGCCGTCCCCGGCCAGGCTGGCCGGCCCGGTCGAACCCATGCAGGAGCCGATGACATTGGCGCAGATCACGAAGAAGCGGTCGGTGTCGATCGGCTTACCCGGCCCGACCATGCGCACCCACCAGCCGGGCTTGCCGGTCTTGGGGTGGTCGGAAACCACATGATGGTCGCCGGTCAGGGCGTGGCAGATCAGGATCGCATTGTCGCGGGCCGCATTGAGCGTGCCCTGCGTCTCGTAGGCGATGCGCACGCCGGGAAGGCTCTGGCCGCCGTCGAGCGCCAGCGGCTGGGCAAGGTCTAGGAACTGGCTGGTGTCGGTGCTGGTAGACATAGTGCAGGAAGAGAGGTGGGGGAGCGGCGCAGACCTGTCAATCGTGCCCGCCCCGGTGAGGTTAGTTCCCTGCCTGCGGGCTGATCGTCAGGACGGTCGCAGGAAGGAGGTCATCCGGGAAGAAAATGCAGCGTCCTTCTCCCGCATTTTCCGAGTCGCCAGATGATTCCATCTGACTTGAAAATGCAGCGCCTCTTTGCCGCATTTTCCGAGCCGTCAGATGATTCCATCTGACTTGAAAATGCTCTAAGGCCGGCGCGTCATGACCGATAGCCAGATCACCAGCAAGCAAGCCCCGCAGCCCAAGCCATGGATCGAGGCGATCCATGCCTATGTTCCGGGCAAGTCCAAGGGCAAGGACGGGCGGCCGTTGATCAAGCTGTCGGCCAACGAGAACCCGCTCGGCACCAGCGAGGACGCCCTCGCGGCCCGCGCGCAGGCTCCCGCGCTCTATCCCGATCCCGACAGCACCGCCCTGCGCGAAGCGATCGCGGCGAAGCACGGGCTCGCCGCCGCGCGGGTGGTCATGGGCACCGGCTCCGACGAGCTGCTCAACCTTGCGGCCCAGGGCTACGCCGGTCCGGGCGACGAGGTGATCTACGTCCGCTACGGTTTTTCGGTCTACGACATCGCCGCGCGCCGCTGCGGCGCCGTGCCGGTGGTGGCGCCGGACGCCGATTACGGCACCGATGTCGATGCGCTGCTGGCCCTCGTCACCGAGCGCACCCGCGTGGTCTTCGTCGCCAACCCGAACAATCCCACCGGCTCCTACCTGCCCCGCGGCGAGATCACGCGGCTCCACGCCGGACTTCCCGCCGACGTCCTGCTGGTGCTCGATCAGGCCTACGGCGAATATGTCGCACCCGAGGATGACGACGGATCGCTGGCCCTGGCCGAAGCGCATGACAACGTGCTGGTGACGCGCACGTTCTCCAAGATCTTCGGCCTCGCCGGAGAGCGCATCGGCTGGGCGACCGGCGCGCCGGGCATCGTCGCCACGCTCAACCGCATCCGCGGGCCCTTCAACGTCTCCAACACCGGACAGGCCATGGCGCTGGCCGCGTTGGGCGATGCCGCCTTCGTCGAGGCCAGCCGCATCCACAACCGGGACGAACGCGCCCGCTTCGTCGCGAAGCTTGACACCTTGGGCAACCACGGGTTGCGGCCGCTGCCGAGCCAGGCCAATTTCGTGCTGGTGCTGTTCGAAGGCGCGCTGACGGCCGAAGCCGCTTTCGAGGGTCTGGCCGATCGCGGCTATATCGTTCGCTGGCTGCCGGGGCAGGGCCTGCCCCAGGCGCTGCGCTTCACCATCGGCAAGCCGCAGGACATGGACACGATCGCCGAGGCCCTGCGCGAAATGGCGGAAGCCGCGCAATGAGCTTCCAGAACGTCGCCATCATCGGCTTGGGCCTGCAGGGCGGATCGATCGGCCTTGCGGTGCAGGAATACCTGCCCGGCGTGGCGACCACCGGCTACGACCTCAGCCCCGCCCACCGCCAGCGCGCCGCCGAGCGCGGCCTTGTCGCGAAAGTCTGCGACACGGCAGCCGAAGCGGTGGCCGCGGCAGACCTGGTGATCTTCTGCGTCCCGCCGGGCGTCATGGGCATCGCCGCCGAACAAGTGCGCGAAGCCCTGCCGCTCAACGCGCTGGTCAGCGATGTCGGCTCCAGCAAGCAGGCCATCTCCAAGGCCCTCGGCACGGCCCTGCCCGATCATATGGTGATCCCCGCGCACCCCGTGGCCGGCACCGAGAACTCCGGCCCCGACGCCGGCTTTGCGCATCTGTTCCGCAACCGCTGGTGCATCGTCACCCCCGCGGCGCGGACCGATCTGGTCAAGCTCAGCGAACTCGTCGGCTTCTGGGAAGCGCTGGGCGCCAATGTCGAGATCATGACGCCCGAGCATCACGATCTCGTCTTGGCCGTCACCAGCCATGTCCCGCACCTCATCGCCTATACCATCGTCGGCACCGCGTCCGACCTGGAGGACGTGACGCAGGGCGAAGTCATCAAGTATTCGGCCGGCGGCTTCCGGGATTTCACGCGTATCGCCGCCTCCGACCCGACGATGTGGCGCGACGTTTTCCTGTCCAACAAGGACGCGGTGCTGACCATGCTCCAGCGCTTCACCGAGGATCTGACCGCGCTGCAACGCGCGATCCGCGTGGGCGACGGGCAGGCCCTGTTCGACCAGTTCACGCACACCCGGGCCATCCGCCGCTCGATTATCGAGGAAGGCCAGGACGATTCCCGCCCCGACTTCGGCCGCGGCGACCATGAGGGCGAACAGAAGACGTGACGACCGGGCGGGAGCCAAGGCCCGGTTCGCGCTTTGATCGGAATGCGGTTCGAACGCGAATTTCCGTTCAGGCACCAATCTTCGTTCAGGCACCACTCCTCGTTCAGGCACCACTCCTCGTTCAGACGCGTCAACCGGCGCAAGGGACTTCCGACGCCTCATGAAGCTCTCGATCTCCGCGCTGCTCGACTACTCCCTGGCCGGTCCCACCGACGTTCTCCTCCAGCTGGAGGCGGCGCTGCTGCCCGAGCAGATCGTGCACCGCGCCCATATCACCCTGCCGCCTTTCGAGCATTTCGCGCGCCTGCCGGGCCATGACCAGATCGGCGACCGCATCTGGCTCCACGTCACCGACCGGCTGACCGTCCGCTACGAGGCCGTCGTCGAGCCGCGGCGGTATCTCGCGCCGATCGAAGGTCTGCCCGCCATGCCGCCGCATCTGCTGCCCGGCGAGACGGTGGATTACCTCCTGCCCTCGCGCTACTGCCCTTCGGACACGTTCCTGCAGTTCACGCTCGACATGTTCGGCACTCTTGCTGGCGGCGAGCGGGTCGCGGCCATGCGGGACTGGGTGAGCGGCCACATGCGCTACGTCCCCGGCTCCAGCAATTCCCTGACCACGGCGGCGGACAGCTTTGATTCGGGCGAAGGCGTCTGCCGGGACTATGCCCACCTGATGATCAGTCTCTGCCGCGCCAGCGCCATCCCCGCGCGCTTCGTCAGCGTCTACGGGCTGGGCGTGGAGCCGCAGGACTTTCATGCCGTGGCCGAAGTGTTCCTCGACGGGGCCTGGCACCTCGTCGACGCGACCGGGATGACCCGGCCGGAAGCCATGGCGAAGATCGGCGTCGGGCCGGACGCCGCCGGCGTCGCTTTCCTGACCAGCTACGAGCCGGTCACACTGCAGGCCCAGTCGGTGGAAGTGCGCGAGGTTCCCTGAACGTCAGGTGTTGAGCGCGTTGATCGCCGTGATGACTTCCGCTTCCACTTCCTCGCGCGGGCGGCCCGGCTCGATCCTCTGGCCGACGCGCATGACGATCGTGCCCGGCTTCTTCCAGAGGCGGTGATAGAGCCGCCCGCTGTCCACCGCCACGGGGACCACGGGCAGGGCCAGAAGCTTGTAGAGCCCGGCAAAGCCAGACTGAAGCGGGGCCTGCTCGCCATGGGGAATGCGCGTTCCTTCGGGGAAGATCGCCAGCGGCCGCCCCAGCGCCGCGAAGCCGCGCGCGGAACTGACCATGGCGCGCAGGGCCTTGGCGCCCTGGTCGCGCTCCACCGAAACCACGCCGTACTTGCGCGCCGCCCAGCCCCAGCCGGGCAGGCCGACGAGTTCGGCCTTCGGGAAAGGCGCCGGGAAGTTCATCAGCGCAGGCAAGTCGATCGCCTCGTAGAAGCTCTCGTGCTTCAATGCCACCAGCACGCCTTCCTCGGGCATCGTGCCCTCGATCCTGAGCCGTATCCCCAGCAGGTACCGGCAGCAGAGGCGGTGGAACTGGCTCCAGCCGCGCACCGTGCGCCGCATCGGCTCGGTGCCGATCAGCGATGTCAGCCCCACTCCGGTGACGAAGAACAGGGTTCCGGGATAGAACACCAGGTAGAACAGAAGACTGCGAACGACGTCGAGCGGGGTAGCGCGCATCAATTGGCTTTCCAGGGGGGCCGGTTCCAGAGGTCGAGTGCCATACGCCCAAAATACTTATGGTACTCGAGGAAAAGCGTGCTCAGGCTCGGACGGGAGGGCACCCCATCCTCGAGAATGGCAATATGGTCGGGCAGTTCGCGCGCCAGCTCGTAAGCGGCGCGGCGCATGTGCCAGTCGGCCGTGACCAGCCGCACCGAACGCGCTTTGCGCCGGGCCAGCCAGTTCGCCGCCTCCACCGCGTTCGAGCGCGTGTCATAAGCTTCGTAGCCCAGCGTGATGCAGCATTTCATGAGCCGGTCCGGGATGCGGAACTCCGCCGCCAGTTCGCGCGGCTTCACCTCGCGGTCGACCCCGGAGATCAGCAGGCGCGGCGCGCGGCCCGCATCGAGCACGGTCAGCGCCCGTTCGATGCGCCCCTTGCTGCCAGTCAGCACGATCACGGCATCCGTGCGCACGGCATCGTCCAGCGGCCCCGGAAGCGTCACCGCGAACCATAGGAACCCGAAAAGCCAGATCAGCAGGAGGAAGGCGGCGGTGCGACGGAACATGAGCGATCTATAGCGACTTGCGTAGACTATAGCATCTTGCGCAATGCGTGCAGCACCGTCAGGCGTGCCGTCAGCATGGCGAGCAGGGTGGAGAGCAGCGGGACCAGCGCCAGCAGCAGCCAGTCGCTCCAGACCAGGGCGCCGCTGTCCACCAGCCCGGCGCCGAGACTCGCGAAACGACGGCCCAGCGAAAGGATCACCACCATCGCCAGGGCCAGTCCCACGGTACCGCCGCCCGCCGCGTCATAGCCGATGGAGCGCTGGAACACGCGGGCGACCTGGGTATCCGTTCCGCCCAGCAAGTGGACGATCTCGATCACATCGCGATTGGCGCCCAGCGCCGAGCGCGCCGCCAGCAACACCGCCGCGGCCAGGGCGCCGGCGAGCAGCACGACCAGCGAGATCGACAGCACCTGCAAGGATACCATCGCGTCGAACACCGGCTTCAGCCAGGTGGATTGGGCATCGACTTTGGCCGAAGGCGCGACCCGGGCGATGGCCTGTTCGATCGCGCCGAGCTGCTGCGGCGTCGCCGGCCCCTTGAGCCGCACGTCGATCAGCGAAGGCACGGGAATCGCCGCGCCGGTGGCAGCGGCAATGCCGGTGCCGAGCCAGGGTTCGATCAGGGCGTCCAGCTCGGCCTGGGGCACCTGGCGCAGGCCCGCGACATGCGGCAGGCGCTTGATCGCCTCCACCGCCGCGGCGGCTTCCCTTGCGCGAATATCGTCGCGCGGCTCGATCACCTGGATGGTGACTCCGCCCTCGATCTCGGCCCGGGCCGAGGAAATCGCATTGCCGAGCGCAAGCCCGGCCGCGAGCGCGATGGCGGTCATCGCCACCATGATCGCGATCACCCAGGGCATCGGCCCGGACATGCGCGTCTGCGGGATCAGCTCCGCGCCGCGGACGCCCAGCCGCCGCCAGCCCCAACTCCAACGGGAACCCGCACCCTGTTCACCCCCTCGGCGGGACCGACCCGCCCCGGAGATGTCGTCCCCGCTCATGACGGCCGCCGTGGGGGATAGCGCAAGGCGCCGGTGGGATCGGCCAGGCGTCCGCGGTCCAGCCGCATGATCAGGCTGTCCGGCACCTTGCGCAGCAAGTCGAGATCGTGCGTGGCGACGACGACGGTCGTGCCCTGCCGGTTGAGCATCTCGAAAAGGCGCAGCAACTTGAGCGCCATCTCGGAATCGACGTTGCCGGTCGGCTCGTCCGCCACCAGGATCGCCGGGCGCGCGATCACCGCGCGGGCTATGGCCACGCGTTGCTGCTCACCGCCGGAAAGCGTCGCCGGGCGGGCGTCCATCTTGTCCGACAGGCCGACCCATTCGAGAATGTCCCGCACGGGGCCGCCGATGTCGCGCTCCTGATGGCCGGCGACACGCAGTGGCAGGGCGACGTTATCGAAGGCCGAGAGATGCGGGATCAGGCGGAAATCCTGGAACACCACGCCGATCCGCCGCCGCAGCCCCGGCAGACGGCTGCGCGGCAGGGTTATGGCGTCGGTCCCGAACATGCGGATCGCCCCGCGCGACGGCCGCTGCGCCAGATAGAGCAGCCGCAGCAGCGAGGTCTTCCCCGCGCCGCTCGCCCCGGTGAGGAAATAGAACCGCCCCGCGAAAAGCGTGAAGGTCAAATCGGACAGCACCTCGCGCTCCGTACCGTAGCGCAAGCCGACATTGTCGAAATGAACGATTTCCCCGTCGGCGATCATGCTCGTATAATCTATGCTGCGTCTGGTCCGAACGGGCGACCCGATGCGCTATAGCGAGCATTGAATGTGGAAAAAAGGGCGTTCCGGCTTGTGCCCACAGGTCGATGCCTTGTCGTAAGAGAGTCACTCGTGCTTTAGCTTGTTATCATGATCATTGCCTGCCCAGCTTGCTCTACACGATATGCCGTGCCGGACAGCGCGATCGGCATCGACGGCCGCACGGTACGCTGCGCCAAGTGCCGCCACAGCTGGTTCCAGGAAGGCCCCGAGGCTGCGGCCGAACCCGCCCCGGTTCAGGACGCGCCGACTTACGCGGCAGAGCCCCGCCCCGCCGAACCACGGCCAGTTGAACAGCGGCCAGTTGAACAACGGCCGGTTGAACAGCCGCCCGCGGAAACCTGGCCCGCGGAACCCGCGCCTGTTGCCGCGCGACCGACCCCCGCCGCGCAACCGGCTCCCGCCGTGCCCGTGCAGCCGGCCGCGCCGCGCGAAGCGATCCGCGTTCCGGGTCGCACCGCCGCCCAAGCCGCGCCGGAACCGGCACCGCCCCCCACATCGGCAAGCCGCCAGGGCGAGGCTTCCCGCGAGACCGAACCGGTATCGCCGCCCGCCGCCGTTGCCGGCGACAGTGAACGGAGCACCCGCAAGTCCGGCGCGGTCTACGACGACACCACCGCCGTCCACTATGCGGACGAGGGCCATTCCAGCTTCGACTTCGCCCCGCCGTTCCGCCCGCGCCGCAACTGGACGCGGATCGCCACGTTCGGCTCGGCGCTCTTTGCCGTCGTCGCCCTGGGGCTGACGGGCGCAGTGGCATGGGGCGGCCTGCCGGACTGGCTGCCGATCCCGCACCAGACCTTTTCGCAGGCCCAGCCCGATCTCCAGCTGGACTTTCCGCGCAAGCGGCAGGACCGCAAGCCCCTGCCCGACGGCACCGAGTTCTTCTCGGTCAGCGGCACGATCAGCAATATCGGCAGCGTGGCCCGCAACGTGCCCTCCCTGCTGGTGGTGCTGCGCGACAAGCGGGACCGCATCGTCTACGAAAAGGAAGTGGTCCCTTCCAAGCGGAAGCTGGCCCCCGGAGAAGCGATCACCGTCAACGAGGCCCTGACGGACATTCCCAAGGCCGCTGCCGCCGCCGAAATCGGCTGGAAGCCCGAATAATTTTCGCAGCATCGGCCGGCACTCCGCTGCCGGCTTTACAGCGCGCCCGGCCGCAAGGCCTGGGCGCGTTTCTGCATGGTCACGCGAATCCGCCACAAAATCGGTGACCTGCAAAATAATTCGATCTTTTTGAAAATAATTGGCGGAAGCCACTTGCCGGGTTCGGAACCCTTTGCTAGTGGCGCGCTCCTGCCAAGGGGCGGCTTCGAAGCCCCCCGGTGATTTAGCGGTCATGGCGGAATTGGTAGACGCGCAACGTTGAGGTCGTTGTGGGCGAAAGCCCGTGGAAGTTCGAGTCTTCTTGACCGCACCATCACTCTTGTAGATCAAGATTGGACAAAGCCTTCGGGCCCCCGCAAGGGGGCCCGAAAGTCGTTTGGGCTCCTGAGAATCGTTGCCTCGCCAGCCGCGTAGCCGACATGGCGGACTGCCCGTCCAGGCTTCCATTCCCTCTCTATAAGCAGATCGCGGCGCCGCTGCCCTCAGTGCAGCAGGATGCCTCAGGCGACGGCGCGCGCCACGCCTTTGCCGAGTTCGTCGGGAGAGACAGGCGTGCTGTCGCCCAGCAGGTCGCGCACGATCGCGTAAGTCCGGTCGTTGTCGACATCGATGGCCTGGGTGCCGTCGGCCATGATGACGGCGCGCACCCGCAGGCCCATGCGGCGCGACGCGCGCACGACGGCGCCGGACAGCGATTCCATGCCCAACTTTATCATCACCAGCCCGACCAGGCCGATCGCCCGCAGGATGCGAGCGCTTTCCCGTCCGCCGATGCGGGCGCCGCGAAACACGTCCACGGCATCCACGAAGCGGGCCCCCGCCATGCCGTAGAGATCGCATGTCGCGAACTCGCCGTCGCGCAGCGCGATATAGTTGCGCAAGGCGCTGGGATGCGCCGCCTCCACCGCATCGCGCCGGGCAAGCGCGAACGTCACGTCGCAGCCCACCAGCATGTCGGCCATGGCATCGATCGATTCCGGGCTGAGCAGCGCATGATCGGCCGTGGTGACGAGCAGCGGCCCGTCCCAGTCTTCCGCCGCGGCGCGCACGCTTTCGGCGATGTCCTCTTTCGCTTCGACCAGCGCAATGGTGCCCCGGCCCGGCAGGCGGGTGAGCACGTCCCAGATCGGATCGAACGCCTCACGCTCGACGCAGACGGCCAGGCTGGCGACGCGCGGATGCTGCGCGGCGGTCTGCAGCACATGGGCGATCAGCGGCCGACCCGCCAAGGGGATCAGGCAGCGGTGCTTCTCTCCGAAGCGTTCCGCCAGAGGGTCGACGCCCGCCGGGCCCAGCCCATGACCGGCCAGGACGACCAGGCGGAGGGGTGGGTGTTCGATGTCGTCGATATCGGGAGAAACCGGAGGAGTCATGATCCCTGACGCTATGCCCCGTACTTGTGACAGCGCCGTGACTTCGGCCACCGCCCTGCCGCGCGCCGGCCGCAGAACTCCGCGATTCTCGCAGGCGGATCGGCCGCCGCATGTTCAAGCTATGGATAACGCGCCCGCTTCGGCTTGCCTCTCGCCGCCCGCTTGCCCAAGGCAGCAGACGTGAGCGCCAATATCGTGATCGGCCAGACCCCGCAGGGCGAGTCGATCGAGATCGACATCAAGGAACTACTCGCGACCCGCCTGCTGGTGCAGGGCAATTCCGGGTCCGGCAAGTCGCATCTGCTGCGCCGCCTGCTCGAAGAGAGCGCTTCGGTCGTGCAGCAGGTGGTGATCGACCCGGAAGGCGACTTCGTCAGCCTTGCGGAGGAATTCGGCCATGTCGTGATCGACGGCGCCGCTTATGCCGAAAGCGAGATCGTCCGCCTCGGCGCGCGCATCCGCGAGCACCGCGCCTCTGTCGTCCTGGCACTGGACGAGCTGGAAATCGACCAGCAGATGAAGTGCGCCGCGCAGTTCCTCAATGCCATGTTCGATGCCCCGCGCGAGCAGTGGTATCCCGCGCTGGTGGTGGTGGACGAAGCGCAGATGTTCGCGCCCGCCGCGGCCGGCGAAGTGTCCGAAGAAGCGCGCCGGGTCAGCCTGGCGGCCATGACCAACCTCATGTGCCGCGGACGCAAGCGCGGGCTGGCCGGCGTGATCGCCACCCAGCGCCTCGCCAAGCTGGCCAAGAACGTGGCGGCCGAAGCCTCGAACTTCCTGATGGGACGCACGTTCCTCGACATCGACATGGTGCGCGCGGCCGACCTGCTGGGCATGGAACGGCGCCAGGCGGAATCGATCCGCGACCTCGCACGCGGCCAGTTCCTCGGCCTCGGCCCGGCGATCAGCCGCCGCCCGGTGGCGGTCAACATCGGCTCCGTGCTGACCGGCGCGAAGTCGGTCACGCCCGGCTTGATGCCGCTGCCCACCGCCTCGACCGACGAGCTGCGCGAACTGCTGCACGACAATCTGCACGTCGAGCCGGACCGCCCCGAATTCGCCCGCCCCGCACCGCGCCCGGCAGTGGACGTCGACGCGTTGAGCGAAACGATCGCCCATGGCCAGCCGGCATCCGCCGCGGCGCCCCCGCGCCTCGAACGCCCGGAACCCGAGCCCGAGGAAAACCGCGCGGCGATGCTCGAAATCCTCAACACCATGGCCCAGGACCCGGAATGCACGTTCCAGTCCTCGACCACGTTGTTCCAGGACTTCACGATCCGCTGCCGCATGAAGGGCATCTCGGTGCGCGGCGTGGACGCCACGATGTTCCGCCGCGGCTTCGCGGCCGCCATGGCCGGTATCGAAGATCCCGACGACGAGCGCTGGTTCGATCTCGTGAACCTGGCCAAGCACGTCCCCGACGATGCGCTGGCGCCGTTCTACATGATCGCCCGCGCCGCGATGGACGGGCTGCCCTGCCCTGACGACATGACCCTGGCCCGGATCTACGGCACCAGCAGCCCCCGCCGCGTCGCGCGCCTGCTCGACTACCTGGAGAAGGATGGGCTGATCGTGGTCCGCACGGACTTCTCCGGCAAGCGCTCGGTAGGCCTGCCCGATCTTGGCGTCACGACGGCACCTGTCGAGGGCTGAAGGTCCAGGACCTCCTGCAGGAGGTGCCGGTCCCTTGCTCCGCGGAAAAACGGCGTTGGCCGGCTCGTTTCCGAGCCGCTTTCTCGTCCTGACCCTTGGTCATGGCATGCCGGAATTGCCGCTTCAGGGCACCAGCACGGTATCGTGCGGCTCGGCCTCGGCCCGGGGATAGTCCAGCGTGAAGTGAAGTCCCCGGCTCTCGTGCCGGTGCAGCGCCGAGCGGACGATGAGTTCCGCCGTCTGAAGCAGGTTGCGCAGCTCGATCAGGTCGGTCGAAACGCGGAAGTGGCGGTAGTATTCCTCGACCTCGCCGTTGAGCATCTGGATGCGGTGCATGGCGCGTTCCAGCCGCTTGGTGGTGCGCACGATGCCGACATAGTTCCACATGAACCGGCGGATTTCCGTCCAGTTCTGCTTGATGACGACTTCCTCGTCGGAATCGATCACCCGGCTTTCGTCCCAGGCGCGGACGGGGGGCGGACTGTCGAACGCGTCCCAGTGGTCCAGGATATGGGCCGCGCAGGATTCGCCGAAGACGAAGCATTCGAGCAGCGAATTGGACGCAAGCCGGTTGGCGCCGTGAAGCCCGCTCTCGGTGCATTCCCCCGCCGCATAGAGCCCCGGCAGGTCGGTCTTGCCGTCAAGGTCGATCAGCACGCCGCCGCAGGTGTAGTGCTGGGCGGGCACGACCGGGATCGGCTCCTTCGTCATGTCGATGCCCAGGCCCAGAAGCTTCTCGTAGATGTTCGGGAAGTGCTCGCGGATGAATTCCTCGGGCTGGTGGCTGATATCGAGGTGAACGTAGTCCAGCCCGGAGCGCTTGATCTGGTCGTCGATGGCGCGGGCCACGACATCGCGCGGGGCCAGTTCGGCGCGCTCGTCGTAGTCCGGCATGAAGCGGTGGCCGGTGACCGGGTGGAGCAGGTGCCCGCCCTCCCCGCGCACGGCCTCGGTGATGAGGAAGTTCTTGACCTCCAGATTGTAGAGGCAGGTCGGATGGAACTGCATCATCTCCATGTTGGAGACGCGCGCACCCGCGCGCCAGGCCATGGCGATCCCGTCACCCGTGGCCCCGCGCGGCGCCGTGGAGAACTGGTAGACGCGTCCCGCGCCGCCTGTCGCCAGGATCGTCGCGCGGGCGGTATGCGCCGCGACCCGGCCGGATTTCTCGTCGAGCGCGTAGACGCCCCAGACCCGCCCCGAACCCGAATAGCGCAGTTCGTGCCGGCCGGTGATCAGGTCGATGCACGACTGCCCGGGCAGCAGCGTGATGTTGGGATGGTCTTCCGCGGCCTTGAGCAAGGCGCTCTGCACCGCCCAGCCGGTAGCATCGGCGACATGGACGATGCGGCGATGCGAATGGCCGCCCTCGCGCGTGAGGTGAAGCTCGCTGCCCTCGGTGTTGAACGGCACGCCCAGTTCGACCAGCCGCTCGATGGCATGGGGTGCGCGCTCGATCACGAACTCCACCGTTTCGCGCCGGTTGAGACCCGCGCCGGCCACCATGGTATCCTCGATATGTTCGTCGAACGTATCGCCCGCATCGAGCACAGCGGCGATCCCGCCTTGCGCCCAGGCCGTGGAGCCACCGGTCAGCCCGCCCTTGGCCAGGACCAGGACCTTCAGCTTGTCGGCCAGTTCCAGAGCCGCGGTCAGCCCAGCCGCGCCGGAGCCGATCACGATCACATCGTGTTGCGGCCAATCGGACGGGGAAGGGTCTTGCGCGGGGACGGGATCAATATTCGTAACCATTCCGGCTCCATGCCGGGACTGGGCGCGTCACGCAATATTTAGCTTTGCCCGCCAAGCCCGCCCGCAATCATGTTGCAGTGCAGCGTTACAGTCTCTAAACTCGCCGGATATTCATTAAGAGGGTAACGTCGCCCCAAACCGGCCCGCGCAGAGAAAGCCGGACCGTTTCTCGACCGACTTCTTCAAGGTCAGCTTCTCCGGGCCCGCGTTTTTCGGATCCGCATTCTTCAAGAAGCTTCTGTAGGGAGCATGCCGGGATGACTGCCTTTTACCGACACCCCCTCCAGACCATGTTCTGCCGTTTCGACCGGCACGCGCCGGACCGCGATTCCGTGCATTGGGACGGCACGCATTACGCGGCGATCTGCAGCCTCTGCAGCCGGACGATCCGCCGCCATGCACACAGGGTCTGGAAGGAATTCCCCGAAGGCCGCGCCTGAGGTCAGTGTGCTGCGGCCCGGGAGAACAAGTTCATCACGATCACCCCGGCAATGATCAGCGCCATGCCCAGGATCGCCGGCAAGTCCAGCTTCTGCCCCTGGAATATCCACGCGATCCCGGCAATCAGCACGATCCCCGCCCCGGACCAGATCGCATAGGCCACGCCGGTCGGCATGCCGCGCAGCGCCAGCGACAGGCAATAGAACGCCACCATATAGCCCGCCGCCATGATCAGCGTCGGCACCAGCCGGGTGAACCCGTTCGACTGCTTGAGAAACGACGTGGCGATCACTTCGGCGACGATGGCGACCGCCAGGTAGAGGTAGCTCACCAGGCCGATCCCTGACGGCAGCACCCTACCGGCGGCGCGATCACGCCGCGACCGAACTGGTGAGGCTGACGAAGACGTCCTCCAGGTCCGCCTCGCGCGTGGTCACGTCGATGATGGCGAAGCCCTGCGCCTGTACGGCCGAGAGGATCTCGCCCGCGTTGCTGCGGTCCTTGTCGTAAGTGATCTGGAGAACGCGCTCCCCGGTCATCTCGCACTTGAGGAAGCCGGGGTGGCTGGGCAGCGCCGAAACGTCGCGGTCCAGCGTCAGCACCAGGATCTTCTCGCGTGCCATGCCCACCAGTTCGCGGGTCGGCTTGTTGGCGATCAGTTCGCCGTGATTGATGATGGCGATCCGGTCGCACAGTTCCTCGGCCTCTTCGAGGTAATGCGTGGTGAGCACGATGGTCGCGCCTTCGCGGTTGAGTTCGCTCACCAGTTCCCAGAGCTGGCGGCGCAGTTCCACGTCCACGCCGGCGGTCGGCTCGTCGAGCACCAGCACGGGCGGCTGATGGACCAGCGCCTTGGCAATCAGCAGGCGGCGTTTCATGCCCCCCGAAAGCGTGCGGGCATAGGCGTCGCGCTTGTCGGACAAGTGCACCGCGCGCAGCAGCTCTTCCGAGCGGCGCAGCGCTTTGGTGATGCCATAGAGTCCGGCCTGGTTCTCCAGCACCTCGAACGGCGTGAAGAACGGGTCGAACACGATTTCCTGCGGAACGATGCCGATCGAGCGCTTGGCGTTGCGCTGGTTCCTGTCGATATCGAAGCCCCAGATATCGATCGAGCCCGAGGTCTTGCGCACGAGCCCCGCCATGATGTTGATCAGCGTGGACTTGCCCGCGCCGTTCGGGCCGAGCAGCCCGAAGATCCCGCCTTCCGGAACGTCGAAGGATACGCCCTTGAGCGCCAGCTTGCCCTCTCCGCTTCCGGCGGGGGCGTAGCGCTTCTTGAGGTCGCGGATCGAGATGGCGGCGGACGTCGTGCTGGTCATGGCCCGCATGTGGGGCAGGACGGCGTCCCAGTAAAGGCCCGGCATGCGCTGCCCGGCCCTTCAAGTTCCGAAAAACGGCCGCTCAGTGCCGGGGCGGGTCGATCAGTTCGCCCTGGTTGCCCTCGTCCGCCTCGCCGATTTCCTGGTGCTGCCGGATCGTCTGCAAGGCGCGGGCCCGGGCGGGATCGAAAACATCGAAAGCACCCTCGAACCCCATGCCGATCGCACGGTCCTGGCGCTTGCGCCGCGCGCGCCGCATCATCCGGCCGATCAGCGCCGGCATGGCGATCAGCAGAACCAGCGCCGTGCCCAGGACGACGAATGCTTCCATGGAGCCCCCTTGTCCTGTCCCCTCGGCGCCCGGATCAGCTGTCCGCGCTGCGGCTATCGAAGAAGTTGCGGCTCGCCTCGATCTCCGGACGGTTGGCGAAGGCCCAGGCTCCCAGTTCCTTCACCGGCAGCGAAAGCGAGCGGCCGAGATCGCTGAGCGCATATTCGACGCGCACGGGTACGCTGGGATGGACGGTGCGCAGCACCAGCCCGTCGCGCTCCAGCGCCCGCAACGTGCGCGAAAGCATCTGCTGCGAGATGCCGTCGATCGCGCGCTTCAATTCGTTGAAATGACGGTCGCCTTCCAGCAGCGTCATGACCACCAGCATCGACCACTTGTCCCCCACCCGGCTGAGGATATCTCCGATCACCCGGCAGGCGCCGGCGGAATGCACCATGTCCGGCGCGGCGGCAGAGACCGGATTTTCGGAGGCCCGCTTTTCGGGAACCGGCTTCTCAAGGGTAGTCATCTTCATGGTACCTGGTCCTGAAAAAATGCGCTCTTGGCGTTCTTCGCAGTGCAACATAGCTAGAGCCAGTCATTATTCCAGACCAACGCCATTTTCCAGACTGCCCTTCCAGAAAGGCCAAACGTCATGAAGCTTCTCCACCTCGATTCCAGCATCCTCGGCGAAAATTCCGTCAGCCGCGCCGTTTCGGCCGCGATCACCGCCTCGCTGACCAAGGCCGATCCCTCGCTGGAGGTTTCCTACCGCGATCTCGCCGCCGAGGCCCTGCCGCACCTCACCCTCGACGTGCTCGGCAATCCTGAAGGCACGCCCGAGCTGGCCGAATTCCTCGCTGCCGACGTGGTCGTGATCGGCGCGGGCATGTACAACTTCACCATCCCCAGCCAGCTCAAGTCCTGGTTCGACCGCGTGCTCGTGGCCGGCAAGACCTTCCAGTACACTGCCGAAGGTCCGCAGGGCCTGGCCGGCGGCAAGAAGGTCTACATCGCCCTTTCGCGCGGCGGTTACTACGGCGAAGGCCAGCCCGGCGCCGCGGTCGAGCATGCCGAGAGCTATCTGCGCGCGGTCCTGGGCTTCATCGGCATCACCGATCCCATCTTCGTGCTCGCCGAAGGCATCGCCATCGGCCCCGACGTTCGTGAAAAGGCGCTTGCCGACGCCCTTGCCGAAGCCGGCACCCTGGCTGTCCCGGCCTGACATCCAAGGCAACTTCCGGCCGCGCGGCCGGGCACAAACGGGCGCCCGCCCGTTTTTGAGCGGCACCGGCCCGGGTTTGACCCGGGCCGGTGCCGCAAGCCATTCGGAAGTGATGAGCCCACCAAGCAAAGACTTGCTGGAAATTCCCGTGAAGGCTTGGTAATCGGCCGATCCATGAGCACGCAGCCCGAAACCGTCTACACCGATTCCCACCGCGTTTCCTGCGACGGGGCCACCGACATCCGCGCCGCCGGCAACTATGTGCCCGCCGCCCTCGGCCACCCGCGCGTGTGGCTGGAGATCGACGAGAAGGGCTATGTCGACTGCGGCTATTGCGACCGCCATTTCGTCCTGAAAAACGGCCCCGCCGACCAGCGCGCAGCCTGATCCGCATTCCGGGCGCGACCGGGCCCATGGCGGCCCGGCGCCCGATCCTGCCTTCCCCTTCCAGCTACCTGCGTCCTCCCAGCCGGGGAACGCGGGAAAATCCAAGTCTTGCACGCTTGTCATAAACCGGGCAGCATCCCGGTCCGGGAACAGCATGGAGGAAAGCCATGGACGACCTGGACCGCATGAAGGCGAATTCCGGCCCGGATACCGAACGGGGTCCCGGCACGACTCCCGGCTTCGAATTCAATCACCCGACGATCATCAGCCTGCTCTACCTGGCGTCCTGCATCACCGGCGTCACGGCGATCGTGGGCATCGTCCTTGCCTACGTCTGGCGCGGAAAAGCCGGGGACGGTTGGGAACGATCGCATTACCAGTACCAGATCAACACATTCTGGATCGGCCTCGTCGGCTCGGTCCTGGGCGTGCTGCTCCTGGTCGTGGTGATCGGCTTCCTGGTGCTCATGGCCGTGGCCGTGCTGGTGATCGTGCGCAGCGTGATGAGCCTGCTCAACGCGCAGAAGCACGAGCCCATGCCCGATCCATCGACTTTGTGGATCTGAACGCCGCCGGCGTCGGTAACCGAATGATAAGAATGATACGCCATATATCGTTTAGAGGGATGCCGGGGGGCGACTGCCTGTGAACATGCTCAGAATACGTGCGCATCAGCGCTATGCCCTTCGCCGCGAAGCGAGCATCCTGCGTGGGTCACGCCGGATCGGCACCGGCCTTCTTGTAGAAGTGTCGCAGGAAGGCTGCCGGATCGGCTGCGTCATGCCTGCCGACCTGCTGCCCGACCCCATCGAGAACGGCGAAGTGCTGCTCATCGCCCCGGATGGCGCGGAGCCATTCGAGGCGCGGGTGCGCTGGAGCGGCAACGGCACACTGGGCTTCCGTCTCCTGCGCGCTTTCCACCATCATGAGCTGGACAGGCTGATTCGCACTTGCCGGGGCGAATTCGACGCCCCAGATGCGCGCGAATACGGAACCTGAGGACACTTCTTCCCCCATGCCAAGACCTTACCGCCGGCCCTCGCACCGGCGCTGGCACCCGGCTTCGATCTGGCTGCTGCTGCCGCTCGTTCTCGTGGCCGGGCTCTATCTCTGGCACGACCAGCGCAGCGGCGCGCCCACGCTGGGCGGCGGCCTGTTTCCCGCCGCGCCCGATACCGAGACCGCGCGCTTCGCCCATTGCTCGGGTCCGGTGCGCAAGACCTGCGTCGTCGATGGCGACACCTTCTGGTACCAGGGCACCAAGATCCGCATCGCCGACATCAACACCCCCGAAACCAGCACGCCCGAGTGCCGGGACGAGGCGCAACTCGGCGCGGAGGCGACGCGCCGCCTGATCGCCCTGCTGAACGCCGGTCCCTTCACGCTCCAGCCCGGCGGCGATGGCCGCGACAAGGACCGCTACGGCCGCGCCCTGCGCATCGTCACCCGCAAAGGCCGCAGCCTGGGCGCGACGCTGGTGGAAGAAGGCCTGGCGGAGCAGTGGCAGGGGCATCGCCGCAGCTGGTGCTGATCGGCACACCCCCAGGAAACGGACCGGCATGGAAAAGGGCCCGGAAGCGCTGCTCCCGGGCCCTTTCCTGTTTCTTTGTGAACCGGCTTATTCGGCCGCTTCGGTCGCGCCGAACATGTCGGGTTCGGTGCCGTCGGCCACGAGCACTTCGTCGTTGGCCTTCACCTTGCGGCGCGAATCGAAGTTCGACCACACGTCGTTCCAGTTGCCGCGCGTCGCGCCCTTCGAATATTCCGTCGAGCGGGTTTCGAAGAAGTTCGCGTGCTCCACGCCGTTCAGCAGCGGCTGGAGCCAGGGCAGCGGGTGATCCTCGATCAGGTAGATCGGGTTCAGGCCCAGCTGGCTGAGGCGCCAGTCGGCGATGTAGCGGATGTACTTCTTGATGTCCTTGGCGGTCATGCCGGGGACCGGACCCATCTCGAAGGCCAGGTCGATGAAGGCGTCTTCCAGGCGAACCGTGGTCTGGCACTGGTCGGCGATGTCGTCCTTCACGGCCTTGGTCAGGCAGTTACGCTCCTGCACGAAGGCGTGGAACAGGCGGGTGATGCCCTCGCAGTGCAGCGATTCGTCGCGCACGGACCACGAAACGATCTGGCCCATGCCCTTCATCTTGTTGAAGCGCGGGAAGTTCATCAGCATCGCGAAGCTGGCGAAGAGCTGCACGCCCTCGGTGAAGCCGCCGAACATGGCCAGTGTGCGCGCGATGTCCTCGTCATTGTCGACGCCGAACTTCTGCAGGTAATCGTGCTTGGCCTTCAGCTCCTCGTACTCAAGGAACATGCCGTATTCGCTCTCGGGCATGCCGATGGTGTCGAGCAGGTGCGAGTAGGCGGCGATGTGCACCGTCTCCATGTTGGAGAAAGCAGTGAGCATCATCTTGATCTCGGTCGGCTTGAAGACGCGCGCGTACTTCTCGTGGTAGCAGTCCTGCACTTCCACGTCGGCCTGGGTGAAGAAGCGGAAGATCTGGGTGAGCAGGTTGCGCTCATGCTCCGAGATGTTCTGCGCCCAGTCGCGGCAATCCTCGCCCAGCGGCACTTCCTCGGGCAGCCAGTGGATCTGCTGCTGCGTCTTCCAGAAGTCGTAAGCCCAGGGGTATTCGAAGGGCTTGTAGGTCTTGCGGGCTTCGAGAAGGGACATGGGCGGACAACTCCGGGGGTTCGATTCGCATGGGGCGCCGGGCGATTCGAAAGGCCGATATGCGGCCTTTCGCGCCTTTCCCGGCGCATGATCTTGGAGGCCCGGAGCAAGCTCCGGGGCCGATGCCCGCCACGATACCCAAATTTGATCGTTTTTGGAGCGGGTTGGCAAAAGTTTGCACAGCAAAAAGGCACATCTTGCGCCTTGACCAATATGGGGACGCAAGGGCTTGTGGGCCAGCGGTAAGTGGCGAATCGTGGAACCGGGCCGGTTTGCAGCGCTTTCTCCCTTATCGACAAGCCCGTCCCGCCCTTCACGGAGGAATAAGCCATGCCCCCTTCACCATCGGACTTCGACCCCGTCCAGACCTCCTGGCCCACCGAATCGGGCGTCGTCAAAAAGGGTATGACGGTGATCGCGGCGGACGGCAGCGCGATCGGCACGGTCGATCATGTCGACGGGCAGGAAGTGGTGCTGGAAGGCGAAGGCTCGTCCTTCATCGCGGTGTCGGAGATCGACGGTGTCGACGGCGACAGGATCCTCCTCTCCCCGCGCGGCGATGCCACCTTCGGGCTAGGGGCCGAGCCCTGAGCGCGCCGGGCGCGGGAACCCTGATCCGCCCTGCCGCAGCCTCGCACGAGCCGTTTTGCCTACGGGACCAAATGCCGGAACGAAGCGCCGAAGCGGGCCGTTAGAAAGGCAGATACTCTCACCCGCACAGGAGAACCCCTCATGTTCGAGAAGCTTCGCATCCGTGAGCACATGGAAGTCACCGATTATACCGGCAAGCATGTCGGGACCATCGACGAGGTCAAGGACGACCAGCTCAAGCTGACCCGGTCCGACAGTTCCGATGGCGCCCATCATTTCATCGCTTTCGACAACGTGGACCGCATCGAGGACAACCGCGTCTATCTGAAGGAAGGCACGCCGATTCCCATGGGCGCCGGCACCAACTGACGCCTTCGTCCCTCGATGACAGATAAGGGAAGCGCGCCCGCTTCCCGACGGAACCCCGGCCTCCCGCCCCCGGACGGCCGGGGTTCCTGCGTCTGCCGCCGCTCTTCGCTCGGGCGATGGGCGCGCAAGTTATGATACACAAAGGCTAGCAACTCTTCCCAAGCCCGCGCGCGGCTGATAGCCCGTGCAACAAGAACAGAAGACGGGCCAGAATAACAGGTAACGGGGGAAGAGCCGTGATTGCACGCCCAAGCACTGCCGCGCTGCGGCTCCTGATCGCGGCCCTGCTGCCGCTCGCCCTGACCAGTTGCGACAAGCCGGCCCAGCCGATCGAACAGGCCATGGTCACTGACCCGGACGAATGGCCGAGCTGGGGCCGCACCGGCAGCGAAGCCCATTATTCCCCGCTCGATGCGATCGACACCGACACGGTAGGCCGGCTCAAGCTCGCCTGGCACTTCGACCTCGAACCCGGCTATACCGCCAGCACGCCGCTGATGGCGGAGGGCAAGGTTTTCCTCACATCCGGCCACTCCCACATCCGCGCGCTGGATGCGGTGACCGGCAAGCAGCTCTGGGAATACGACGGCGGCACGCGCGAGCGCGCGACTTCGGCGCTTCAGATGTCCTGGGGCAACAAGGGCATCGCCTATGAGGCCGGCGAAAACGGGACGGGCCACGTCTTCCTTGTCACCACTGACGGCTACGTGATCTCCCTTGATGCAAGAACCGGCAAGGAAGTCTGGAAGACATACGACTTCCCGGACGATTCCCCGCGCAATTCCAACGGCGCCCCGCGGGTGTTCGGCGGCAAGGTGATCGTCGGCTTCGGCGGTGCGGACATCAGCCCGGCGCGCGGCTTCGTCTCCGCCTACGATGCGCGAACCGGCAAGCTCGCCTGGCGGTTCTACACCACGCCGGGAGACCCGGTGACGCCCGGGAACGAAAAAGCCGAAGCGGTCATGCGCAAGACCTGGCCCGGCGGCTGGACAAACCCCGACGGCACGCGCCGCGGCGGCGGTGGCACGGCCTGGAACGCCTTCAGCTACGATGCCGAACTCGGCCTCATCTACCTCGGCATCGGCAACGGCTTTCCCTATAATCAGGCGAAGCGCAGCCCCGGCGGCGGGGACAACCTGTTCCTCGCCTCGATCGTGGCGGTGGACGTGAAGACCGGCGCTTACAAGTGGCACTACCAGGTCTGCCCTGCAGAGCAGTGGGACTGCACCGCCACCACCGACATGACGCTGGCCACGCTGAAGATCGACGGCAAGGACCGCAAGGTGCTGATGCAGGCGCCGAAGAACGGGTTCTTCTACGTGATCGACCGCGCGACCGGCCAGTTCATCTCGGCGCAGAAGATCGCCAAGGTCACCTGGGCCGACCATATCGACGGCAAGACCGGACGCCCGGTGGAAAATCCTGGAATCCGCTATGCCGGCAAGCCCGGCCTGTTCGAACTCTGGCCCGGACCGACCGGGGCGCACTCCTGGATGCCGCAGGCCTACAGTCCGCTCACCGGGCTGGTCTATCTCCCGGTCATCGAACAGGGCGCGCTCATCGGCGACGGCCAGAAGGGCGGCGGCGAGATCACGGCAGGCATGGGCGTGACGCTGATCCCCGAAGTGGAACTGCCGGGCAGCCACAAGAGCTTCCTGCGCGCCTGGAACCCCGTCGCGCAGTCGCTCGCCTGGGAAGTGGAGCTGCCGGGCAACTGGCCGGGCGGCGTCATGGCCAGTGCGGGCGGCCTGGTGTTCCAGGGCCAGATCGACGGCAGGTTCGTGGCGCGGGACGCCAGGACCGGCAAGCAGCTCTGGTCGTTCAAGACCGAAAGCCCGATCGTAGGCGCACCGATTACCTATCGCATGAACGGGCGGCAATACGTCACCGTCATCACCGGCAGCGGGGGCAACGGCGCGGGGATCAATTCGCCCGGCAACGCCGCCTTCCGTACCGACTATCGCCTGCCGCGCCGGGTCCTCACTTTCGCGCTGGACGGCCAGGACACGATCCCGCCCTTCGTCATGCCGGACCTCGTCCCGCCCACCGATCCGGACTTCAAGCCGGACCTCGCCCGCGCCCAGGCCGGGGCCATGCTGTTCGGCACGCGCGCCTGCCTGGTCTGCCACGGCTGGAACGCCGTGGGCGGCGGCGCCGCGCCGGACCTGCGCTATTCCCCGATCATCACCGATGCGGCCACGTTCCGGCAGGTGGTGAAGGAAGGTGCCCTCAAGATGAACGGCATGCCGCCGTTCTCCGCCTTCACCGACGAGGAACTGGAAACCATGCGCTTCTACTTGCGCGCCAGGGCCCAGGCCGCCCCGGCCGAGCAGAAGGCGCTGCTGGACAAGGCCAGGACCGCGCAAGCCAGCCATGCAAAGCCGCAGGACTTCGCGGGCACCTGGAACATCGTGATCCAGACCCCGGTCGGCGCGCAGAAGGCGGTCATGGTCCTGAAGGTGGCGGGCAATGTGGTGACGGGCAAAGTCAGCGCCGACCAGGGCACGGTGGAAGTCGCGGGGGGCGTGAAGGACGGCCGCGCGAAATTCCAGGGCAAGGCCTCGATGCCCATGCCGATCACCGTGAGCTACGACGTCACGGTGCGCGAAGGCAAGCTCAGCGGCGAAAACGCCAACGGCCCCTTCGGCAGCTTCCCCCTCACCGGCACGCGCCCCCTGGCGCGGTAGCCGGGGCCATCGAAGGGCGGAGAGCCTGGCTTTTACGGGCGGGACGACAGGCCCCGGAACGGCGCGCGCTGCTCTCGTAAGCCGTCTTCCAAGGCCCGCACCCTTGGTACGCACGGGAATCGGTACGGACGTTTCCGATCAACAGCTGCCCCCGAACCGCAAGACGTTCCGGGCGGGCTGGAACACGCGATCGACAAGCGCTTCTCGTTTTATGGCTTTGCAGGCTATACCGATATCGATTCCAACGTGCCGACCCGCGACTACCAGCGCTTCGTCGGCCGTCTGGGCATTCGCTGGAACATCGGCCTTACCAACTGACCGCAACAGCACCGGGAGCCAGGCAATGAACAGGTTTACCGCCGTTACCGCCCCAACCGCCGCCCTGGTCCTGGCGACCGGGCTGGCCACGCTCGCCGGCTGCGCGGCGGACGGCGCCCCGCCGCCGGCTGCAGGCCCGGCACCCACGCCTTCCGCCAGCCCCGCCGTTCTGGCAGGCACCTCCTGGAAGCTCGTGCAGTTCCAGTCCTCGGATGACGCCCAGGGCACCAGTACGCCGGGCGAGGGTCGGACCTATACCCTGGAGTTCGCCGCCGACGGCGCGCTGGGGATGCAGCTGGATTGCAATCGCGGGCGCGCCACTTACACGGCGGCGCCCAACGGCGAAGGCGGCACCCTGTCGATCGGTCCAGTCGCCTCCACGCGCGCGCTCTGCCCGCAGCCGGACATCGGCCAGACCCTTGCCGCCCGCCTGCCCGACGTGGCCAGCTATACTTTGCGCGGCGGCCACTTGTTCCTTGCCCTCAAGATGGATGGCGGCATCTTCGAACTCGCGCCGCTCTGAGCCGCCCGGCGTGACATCCCGCACTTTCGGTACCGATCGCAGACAGGGCCGAGCCTGGTTGGCGCGCATCTGCATGGCGCTGGCCGCAGCCTGCTGTCTCGTCGGTGCCGCGCCGCCGCAGCACCCTTCCGTCCCGGAAGTGCTGGCCTCGGCCGTCCCCGCCGTGCGCCAGAAGGACGCGCCCCCTCCGCCGCCCAAAGCCGACGACGCCTCCGACCCCGCCCTCACCGCCGGCTTCGAGAACGATGCCGCCAGCGCCAAGGCCATCCTGCGCAAGCCCCCCAGCCGCTTCGACTACGACGAAGTGCACAAGCTCAACCTGCTGCGCGACCGTCTGGCCGCCGACCGCGACCTAGCGCGCGAACTGGCCGATCGCAGCAACCTGGACGCGCGGATCATCCAGGCCCAGATCAATGCCCTCGGCCCGCTGCCCGAAACCGGCAAGACCGAGGCCTCGGCCATTACCCAGCAGCGCAAGGTACTGGACGCAAAGCTCTCCGTAGCGCTCGCCCCGGTGCTGCGCGCCCGAGAGGCGCAGGCGCGCGCGGCAACGTTGGTGACCGATCTCGACAACCGGATCTCTACCATCGAACGCCTGCGCAAGGGGGAGCGGGCCCGCTCGGTGCTGGACCCGCGGCTGTGGGTGGATTTTGCCTGGGACGTGTCGCGCGGCATGAGCCTGGTGGCTCACAACGTGGCCGCGGCCTACGCCAGGGAAGGCTTCGGCGGCCTGGTCGGCCGCCTGCTGGGCGCCGCGGCGCTGGTGCTGCTTGGGCCGTTCGCCTCCACCTGGGCCTTGCGCGCGGGCAGCCGCGCGCTGGAAAAGCGCATTCCCACCAGCCAGCAGCTTTCAAGCCGCCTGCCTCTCGTCGTGCTGGAGGACGTGACCGGCGCGATCGTGCTGTTCTTCGGCATCGGCTGCACCATCGGTGCATTCGTCCTCGTCCTGAAGCCGTTCATGGCCATGCCCGCGCTGGTCACGCTGAGCGTGCTGCTGGTGCTGGCGGCGCTGATGGTCGCCATCGCCCACTGGCTGGGCCGCAGCACGCTGCGATCCCCCTTCACGGAACTGCGACTGGTGCAATTGCGGCCGGAACTGGTGGACAAGGGCGTCTCGACCGTCCGCTGGATCGGCATCGTCATGGCGCTGGAGGCCGTGGTGGAGGGGCTGGAGCAGGGCGGCTTCGCCTCCGGCACCGTGATCGACCTGATCTCCGCCCTGCTGCTGATCGGCGGAGGCTGGTTGATCTGGACCCTGGCCAACCTGCTGCGCGACGGCCGCCAGGAAGAGGCGCACGAAAAGCACACCGTTGGCGATGCCCTCGATTTCGCCGCCCCTTTCAGCCGTGTCCTGAAGCTCCTGGTGATCGGCAGCGTGAGCGCCGCCGCGATCGGCTACATCGTGCTCGCGCGCGAGATCTTTTCCGACGTCGTTGCCTCCATCGCCATCATCGCCATCGCCATCTTCCTCCACCGCCTGATCTCCGCCGTGCTGGACATGCTCGCCCAGGGCCGGCTCAAGCGTTATCACCGCACCCTGCACATCATCCCGATGGTGACGGGACTGCTGCTCACGCTTGGCACGCTGCCGCTGCTGGCCGTGACCTGGGGCTACAACAGCCGCGAGATCGGCGACGGCATCGTGGCGCTGCGCAGCGGCGTGACCATCGGCCGCGTCAACCTCTCTGCCGGAGACGTGCTGACCTTCTTCTTCGTTTTCCTGGGCGGTTACGCGATCACCCGCTGGCTCAAGCGCGTGCTGGACCTGACGGTGCTGCCGCAGTTCGGGCTGGACCGCGGCTCGCAGGCCTCGATCGTGACGATGATCGGCTATGTCGGCGTCGTGCTCGCCACCGTGCTCGCCATCGCCAGTACCGGGCTGGACCTGTCGAGCCTGACGTTCGTGGCCGGGGCGCTTTCGGTCGGGCTGGGCTTCGGCCTCCAGTCCACCGTCGAGAACTTCACGAGCGGGATCATCCTGCTGGTCGAACGGCCGATCCGCGAGGGCGACTGGATCGAGGTCGGGAATTTCTCGGGCATCGTGCGCAAGGTCTCGGTGCGGTCCACCCATCTGGAGAGCTTCGACCGCCACCAGATCATCATACCCAATTCCCAGCTCATCACCGGCAGCGTCAAGAACCTGAGCCTGGGCGCGGCCCTGGCCCGCGTGGTGGTGCCGGTGAACGTAGCCTACGGCTCGGACCTGGAGAACGTGCGCATCGTCCTGCTCGACATCGCCGCCACCCATGCGGGCGTGCTGCAATCGCCCGCGCCCACGGTGACGCTGGACGGCTTCGCGGAAAGCGCCGTCAACTTGCGCCTGCTCGTCTTCGTGCCCGATGCGACGGATGGTTCCGCGATCGCCTCGCAGCTCCGCTTCACGATTGCCCAGCGGTTCGGCAAGGAAGGCATCCAGATGCCCTTCCCCCAGCGCGAAATCCACATCCGCAAGGATCGGGACGCCTAGCCAGGCCAGTTGCGCGCGACGGGAAAACGCCCTGCGGCCCGCTCAATCTCCAGCGATGGTCATCCCGTCGACGCGCAAGGTCGGCACGTTGATGGCGCGGTGCCATTCCAGGTCGTTGGCGGCGCTGAGGCCCGCGAACATCGCCAGCAGGTTGCCCGCCACCGTGAACTCCGCGATCGGTCCTGCAATCTGACCGCCGACGATGCGGAAGCCCGAAGCGCCCCGGCTGTAATCGCCGGTCACGCCGTTGACGCCGTGGCCGATCAGTTCGGTGATGTAGACCCCGTCCTCGATGTCCGCCATCAGCGCTTCCGGCGTCGCCGTGCCGGGCTGGAGATGCAGGTTGCCCACCGAGACGCCCGGCGCCCCGCCGCCGCCGCGCGCGGCGTGGCCGGTCGGCGCAAGCCCGAGCTGGCGGGCCGAGGCGCTGTCCAGCAGCCAGCCGGTCAGGCGGCCGTCTTCCACCAGGTTGCGCGTCCGCGTGGCCAGTCCCTCGCCGTCGAACGGGCGCGAACGCAGGCCGCGCCGCGTGTGGGGTTCCTCCACCAGGACGATGCCCGGCGCGAAGATCTGCTCTTCCAGGCGGTCGAGCAGGAAGCTGGAGCGGCGCGCGATGGCGCTGCCGGAAATGGCGCCCGTGAGATGACCGATCAGCGAGCCGCCCACCCGCGGGTCGAAGACGACCGGCATTGGCCCGCTGGCCATGCGCCCCGGATTGAGGCGGGCCACCGCGCGTTCGCCGGCCAGCGCGCCGATCTCGGCGGGCGGCGGCAGATCCTCGCGGTGATGCGCCGAGCGCCAGGCATAGTCGCGCTGCTTGGCCGAACCTTCTCCCGCCACGATCGACACGCTGACCGAGTGGCTGGTGGAGCCATAGGCGCCGGCAAAGCCATGGCTGGTGGCGAGCGCGAAGACACCGCTGCCGGCGCTGGCGGTGGCGCCATCGGAGTTGGAGACGCCGGCAATCGCGCGGGCGGCTTCCTCCGCCTCCAGCGCGGCGGCGCGCAGCGCCTGCGGGCTGGGCTCGGCCGGGTCCAGCAGGTCGAGTTCGGGCCAGGGCGCGCGGGTCAGCAGGTCTTCAGGCGCCAGCCCCGCGAAAGCGTCTTCGGGCGCTGCCTTGGCCATGGACAGGGCGCGGGCGGCGAGTTCGTCGAGCGCCTGGGGGGAAAGATCGGAGGATCCGATGCTGGCCGAACGCCTGCCGACGAAGACGCGCAGGGAAATATGCTCGCTTTCGGACCTTTCGACATCTTCCAGATTGCCCAGGCGCACCTGGATCCCCTCGGACGAACTGGCGCCGAACACGGCGTCGGCGGCATCGGCGCCGGCCTTGCGTGCACGGTCGGCGAGGTCCTGGGCGCGGTCGAGCGCTTCCTGGGGGCTGAGCATCTCTTCGGGTCTCCATGCCCTGCGAGACCGGCGCGATACCGGCACAGGGGGAGCGCAGCCCTAAACTCCGCGGCGGCCGAGCGCAAATCTCGCGTGAGGATCGTTCACGCCGTCAGCAGGGAAAGGCCCTTGAACAGCCCGGTGATCGCGAAAGGCAGCCCGATCGCCAGCACCCACAGGAGTATGCGGTCGCGGCGGAAATAAGGGCCCAGCACGGGATCGTGGGCCTGCTCGTCGTCCAGCCGGTTCCAGCGCGCCTCGAACCGGCGGCAGGCCGGAATGATCGCGACCACCAGGATCACCAGCGCAAGATAGGGCAGCAGCGATTCGCCGTGGGCCTTGAGCGCGCCCACCGTCACGAAAATCTGCAATGCGGTGTAGACCAGCAGGGCATAGGCGATGTTGTCGCTCATCTTGCGGCGCCAGTCGGTCTTCGACCAGTCGTGCATGGAACCGCCTTCGGGCGCCACGGGCTTGTCGGGAAGATGGCCGCCGCGCGATGCGGCAAGCGGATCGGGCAGGGAACCGCGCGCATCCAGGGTTCGGTTCCGGGGCAGGATCCCGGTGCGAGGCGCCGTATCTTGTTTGCCGATCCTGTCCATCATGGTTGTCCCGTCTTGTCTGCGACCTTTGATCTATCCTGGAACCCACTAGATCACTTGAGCGCGTGGATTTCAAGTTTACCCTACAACCCGCAACAATCTTGCCCGGTTCCGCAAATGCGCCGAACCATGCAGGAAACCTGCCATTTGCCTCCATATCCGGGAATTGCCCGCTTGCCGAGCAACGGGGGCATGCGTAAACCGCTCTGAACATGACCGGAACCACCGAACTCCCCCCGCACCCGGCTGACTCCGGGCCGGACCGCCAAGGTGCAGGCCACCACGTGCCAACCGTCGCCGAAGCCGGCGGACTCGAAGTGATCTCGATCGCCAAGAGCTACGACAAGCGCGCGGTGCTTACCGACATCTCGCTGTCCGTCGCCAAGGGAGAGGTTCTCGGCCTGCTCGGCCCCAACGGCGCCGGCAAGACGACCTGTTTCTATTCGATCATGGGCCTGGTGCGCCCCGATTCGGGCCGCATCCTGATGGACGGCGTCGACGTGACGCGCCTGCCGATGTACCGCCGCGCCGTGCTCGGCCTCGGTTACCTGCCGCAGGAAACCTCCATCTTCCGCGGCCTGACGGTGGAACAGAACATCGGCGCCGTGCTCGAACTCAACGAGCCCGACAAGAACGTCCGCGCCAGCGAGCTGGAACGCCTGCTTGACGAATTCGGCCTCACCCGCCTGCGCTCCAGCCCGGCCATGGCGCTTTCGGGCGGCGAGCGCCGCCGCTGCGAAATCGCGCGCGCGCTGGCGGCCAAGCCCTCGATCATGCTGCTGGACGAACCGTTCGCCGGCATCGACCCGCTGTCCATCTCCGACATCCGCGACCTCGTGCGCGATCTCAAGACGCGCGGCATCGGCGTGCTCATCACGGACCACAACGTGCGCGAGACGCTCGACATCGTCGACCGTGCCTGCATCATCTACGGCGGCCAGGTCCTGTTCGCCGGCAGCCCCGAAGCCCTGGTGGCGGACGAAAACGTGCGCCGGCTGTACCTCGGCGAAGGCTTCACGCTGTGACCCTCGCGGCAGGCTCATGCCTGTCGAAAGGCCCGCTCACGCAGGCCCGCTAGGCCATGGCCCTGGGACCGCGCCTGGACCTCAGGCAAAGCCAGTCGCTGGTCATGACCCCGCAGCTCCAGCAAGCGATCAAGCTGCTGGCGCTGTCCAACCTCGAAGTGGAAACCTTCATCGGCGAAACGCTGGAGGCCAACCCCCTGCTCGACGTGGGCGGCGAACCGGCTGCACCGGCCTCCGAAACCGTCGACGTGCCCGAGGAAGCGCGCCGCACCACGCTTGAGGAATCGCCAGTGGACCGGCTCATCGGCGAAGGACGGGGAGAGGACGACCGCCCGCTCGATATCGACGCTTCCGCGCTCGATCGCGACCGCGACACCGGGGAATGGTCCGCCGACCTGCGCCTCGGCGGCGGCGAGGAACTGCCCGCCATCGAGGAACGCGGCCGGGGCGAAGCGACCTTGGTGGAGCACCTCGAAGCGCAAGTCGGCGCTGCCACCGGCGACCCTCTGCTGGCCGGGATCGCCCGCTACCTGATCGGGCAACTGGACGAAGCGGGCTACCTGCCGGTTGCGCTCGCGGAAATCGCGGAAGACCTCGCCATCGATCAGGCCGAGGCGGAGGCGGCACTGGCCGTCGTCCATTCGCTCGATCCCACCGGCGTCGGCGCGCGAACCCTGTCCGAATGCATCGCTCTCCAGGCGCGGGAGGCCGACCGCCTCGACCCGCTGATGGCGCGGCTGATCGACAATCTCGACTTGCTCGCGCGCGGCGAACTGGCCCGGCTCAAGCGCATCTGCGGCGTGGACGACGAGGATTTCGCCGACATGCTGTCCGAGCTGCGCGGCTACGACCCGAAACCCGGCCTGCGCTTCGGCGGCGAACCCAGCGCTGCGGTCACCCCGGATATCCTCGTCACGCCGCGCAGCGACGGCGGCTGGAATGTCGCCGTCAACCAGGCCAGCCTGCCGCGCCTGATCGTCAACCGCAGCTACTACGTGGAATTGAAAGGCACATGCGCCGACAAGGGCTCGCGCGCCTGGCTCTCGGAAAAGCTGGCGGATGCGAACTGGCTGATCAAGGCGCTGGACCAGCGGCAGAAGACCATCCTGAAAGTCGCCAGCGAACTGGTGAAGCAGCAGGAAGGCTTTTTCAGCGGCGGCATATCGCAGCTCAGGCCGTTGACTTTGCGCACCGTGGCCGAGGCGATCGGCATGCACGAATCGACCGTCAGCCGCGTCACCTCGAACAAATATCTCAGCTGTCCGCGCGGGACTTACGAACTGAAGTTCTTCTTCACCTCGGGCGTCGCCGCCGCCGGCGGGGAAGGCGCTTCGGCCGAAGCGGTCAAGGCGGCCATCCGCCGCCTTGTCGACGCCGAAGATCCCAAAGCCATCCTGTCCGACGATGCCCTGGTGGACCTGCTGAAGGACAAAGGCTTCGAACTGGCCCGCCGCACCGTCGCCAAGTACCGCGAGGCCATCGGGCTGGGCAGTTCGGTGCAGCGCCGCCGCCAGAAGGCTATTGCTGCGGTGCGGTAAGAACTAAGCAAGCAGATGATAAACAAGACATGTTAAATGCTTGTTGTGCTTAGTATAATTTTATTTGAATTGTTTCGATTCGTGATAGCCTTCTTTCCATGAAGTGCACCGGACTTGCGACCAACCGCAAGCTCGTGACGTCGCAAGAACGCGGTGTACCCATGGAGAGGATTGCCGATGTCCTACGTCGATCGACATTCCACAAAAAGTCTGGCCAACGGAAGCCAGAAGGCGCTCACCGGCGGCATCGTGGCCTTGATACAGGGTGGACTCGTTCTCGCCCTGGTCAACGGTTTCGCGGTCACCCTGCTCAGGAGCGATCCGCCGAAGAACCCCGAAGCGACCCAGATCAGGCTGGAACCTATCCCGGTTCCACCTCCGCCCGAACCCCAGGCGCAGCCCGATAGGCCCGTGGATCAGCCGCTGCTGACCGCCCCGACGCCGCGAATCCAGCTTCCTGCCCAGGATCCGGTTCAGGTCTCCACCACGGTGCCCACGGCCACGCCCAGTTCCTTCGAACCCACGGAGAGAGTCGCGGTGGCGCTGCCCACGCCAACCGAGACCCCGGCCCGGTTCCAGCCGCGCGGGGCGCTTCCCAGCAATGCCGCATCGGGCTGGGTCACCACGCAGGACTACCCCACCGCGGATTTGCGCGCCGAACACCAGGGCAGCGTCCATTTCAGGCTCGACATCGATGCGCGCGGGCGCGTCAGCCAATGCGCCATCGTCGCGTCGAGCGGCTTCACCGGCCTCGACGAGGCCACCTGCAAATACGTCAGCAGGCGTGCCCGGTTCGAACCGGCCACCAATGCCGAAGGCCAGGCCGCCTCCGGTAGTTACCTGGGGACGATCCGCTGGATCATCCCGCGGGACTGACCTCGAAACCCCCAGAGGTCACCCGCCCGGAGCGGCACCGCTTCCGCACTTTGTGTGCCGCTCCGGCTGATGCTCCCGCCCTCGGTGGGGGATGGGCCTGCTTCGCATGTCGCGGAGCAGGCCCGCTTCTTTCATTACCCGCTTGTCTCATGGCCCGGACCGGTCCTTCTCGGGACAATTCCCTAGCCCCCCTTCGGACTTGATACACCGCATCGCTTTAGCTCTCGGCAGCAACGCCCTTTTCCGCCGGGAGCCGCCTGATGATTCCGAAGAGCTTCCATTTTATCTGGGTGGGCGACGAGGCCCGCCGCCCCGACAATTGCATCGAGACCTGGCGCGCGGCCCATCCCGATTGGCAGTTCCGCCTCTGGGGCAATGCCGAACTGGACGGGCGCAACTGGGTGAACGCGGCTCACATGCGGCAGATGGCCCCGCGCGAACTCAACGGCGTGGCAGACATGATGCGCTGGGAAATCCTGCTCGAACATGGCGGCCTGGTTTTCGATGCCGATTCGATCTGCCTGCGCCCGCTCGACGAAGCCCTGCTCGACTGCGAGGCGTTCGCCTGCTGGGAAAGCGAAATCGCCCGTCCCGGCCTGATCGCCGCCGGCTATTTCGGATGCGAGGCCGGCAATGGCTTCGTGCGGCAAATCGTCGAGGACATCGCCGCCAGCCCCTCGGTTATCGGCGACATGGCCTGGAAAACCGTGGGTCCGCAGCGCCTGACCGACTGCTACCGCAAGTTCGCCTATACCCCGCTGCGCATTTATCCGAGCCACATGTTCATCCCGCGCCACTTCACGGGCGTGACGTATGGCGGCAGCGACCCGGTCTATGCCCATCAACTCTGGGGTTCCACCCTGCGCACTTACGAGGACATGCACAGGACCGACATCGGCGCCATGGCAAGCCAGTCCCGGCAGCCCCCGGAAACGACGCCTTCATCGTCGCCGGCAGTGACAGCACCCACTCCGGCAATGCCATCGCCACCACCCCCGCCGCGCGCATCTCCGCTCGAAGGCATCCACGCCCCGTACTTCCTGCAGCGCGTGCAAGTGGGCGCCGAACTGGCCTCGCTCGGCAGGATGGAGGTTCTCGCCAGCCTGCTCGCCGGTCAGCGGGTGCTGCATGTGGGCTGCGCGGACTGGCCGATTACCGATCCGCGAACCTCGCTTCATGTCCAGCTTGAAGCGCATTGCCGGCAACTCGATGGGCTCGATCCCCATGGCGAGGCGCTGGAACAGCTGCGGCCGTTCGTGACAGGACGGCTGTTCACCGACTTCGCGCAAGTCACTGACAGCTACGATGTCGTGCTCGTTCCCGAAGTGATGGAGCATGTCGCGGATGTCGAGGCGTTCCTCGGTGAGATCGCGGCGGTGGACGCCAATCTCTTCCTCATTTCCGTGCCCGACGCCTTCCAGTGCCGGTCGCGCCATTTCGACTACGTGGCCGAAACCGAGACGTTCCTGGAAGCCGTCCACCCGGACCACAACGTCTGGTATACGCCTTATACTTTCGCCAATACCCTGCGGAAATACAGCGGCCTGGAATTGCAGAGGATGTGGTTCTTCAACCGCATCTCGCTCCTCGCGCTTCTGAGCAAGCCGGTGCAGGCCGCGCCGCCGTGAGCGAAGCCCGGGGGCAGCAACCCTCGGCCGAGAGCCGCAACACGCCACCTTCATGCATCTCTACGACTCCATCACACTCGGCTTGCTGGAGCGCTCGATCATGCCGGTCGTGCTCTGCCCGTCCCACGTATAGAAGGCGTGGCTCTGCTGGACGAGCGGGAAGTCCGCGGGCCAATCCACCGGCTTGGCGAACCCGCCGCGCGAACGGACATTGACGAATGTCGTGCCCGCGATCGCCACGCGGCGGCCGTCGACGGTTTCGAGCACGCAGGACACATCCTCGCCGCCGGTGACGAAGCGGCGCAGCCACGGCACTTCCACCGGGCGCGCCGGGGTGTGGACACCGTCGGTATCGATGATCCAGCCCTCGGCATAGTTCGGCTCCCCATCCTCGCGCGGGGGATAGATATTGAAGCCGAAGGCGCGGCCATCCGGAAAGACCGCCGATTGCCAGCAATGGCCCCAGAAGCCGGCGAAGGCGCGAAAGCCGGTGCGCCGAATGCGCAGCCCGTTGCCCTTGAACGGGCGGCCCACGCCGTCGACGGTGACCGTGCCGCTGCAGCGAAAGAGCTGCTCGTAGCGCGGGCTCATGAAGCTGCCCTGCTCGCCGCCAAGCGCTGCGGCCGCTTCGGGCAGGAGCGATCCCGGCACCCAGGGCGGCGCGGCCATGTCCATTTCGGCCGCGATCTCCAGGTCGCTCCAGCGGGTTTCCTTGAAATCGGGATCGTCGATTATGGCCTGTGCCGAAGTTTCCGCCGCCTGCCCCCGGTAGGAGACGGTCCAGCGGCGGAAGGGGTCCTCGCATTCGAAGCGAACCGGGCCGGTACCGCGCACCGTCGGGCGGCCATCGGCACCATGAGGTGCATGAACCGCTCCGTCCCCGCGTTTCGAGAGCAGGCGGCCATCGGCAAAGGCAACGTCGAGCCAGAATTCGTGCCTGTCCCAGGCATTGCCGACCGCCTCGACGCCGATCCGCATGGCGAAGAGGCCGTTCTCCTCCTCGATCCACACGTTCACGGCATCGCGCAGCCCGTCATCGGGCTTTTCCGCGACGACGAACTCGCGTTCTTCCGGGACGCCGCCGGTGAGATCGAATGCTGCGGTGGCCATGGCTCTCCCTTCCCTGTGTCGGGAAAGGAGGCTGTCATGGCGAAGACGTCAGGTCACGCCCGGGCGCGTACGCCGGGGCGATGACTCGTCAGGCGTAGGGCGGCTTGTGAAGACCCTGGGGGCTGGTGGTGAAGATCTCGCAGCCGGTTTCGGTGATGCCGATCGAATGCTCGAACTGCGCCGACAGCGACTTGTCGCGCGTCACTGCCGTCCAGCCGTCGGACAGCAGCTTTACCGGCGGCTTGCCCAGGTTGATCATCGGTTCGATGGTCATGAACATGCCGGGCTTCAGCAGCGGCCCGGTGCCGGGGCGGCCGGCATGCACGACTTCGGGTGCGTCGTGGAACAGGCGGCCGAGGCCGTGGCCGCAGAATTCGCGCACGACGCCGTAACGGAACGACTCGGCATAGGCCTGGATCGCCGCGCCGATGTCACCCACGCGGTTGCCGGGCCGGGCCTGCTCGATGCCGATCATCAGGCATTCGTACGTCACCTCGACCAGGCGACGCGCCTTCAGCGAGACATCGCCCGCCAGGTACATGCGGCTGGTGTCGCCGTGCCAGCCGTCCAGCAGCGGCGTAACGTCGATATTGACGATATCGCCGTCCTTTATCGCCTTGTCGGAGGGAATTCCGTGGCAGACCACATGGTTGATCGAGATGCAGCACGAATGGGCATAGCCGCGGTAGCCCAGGGTGGCGGGCACGGCGGCGCCGTCCAGCGTAAGTTCGCGCACTTTGTCGTCGATGGCGGCCGTGGTCACGCCCGGCTGCACCATCGGTGCGATCTCGTCGAGGATCATGGCGGCAAGGCGGCCGGCCTTGCGCATGCCCTCGAAGCCCTCGGGGCCGTGCAGCTTGATGGTGCCGTCGCGCAGGACGGTTTCGCTTCCGGGTTCGACGGTCTGGTATTCGGTCATGAGGGCTACATAACAATTGCGCGCGCAAAATGCGAGATCACGCGTGAGCGCGCGCTATTGCCTTTTCCGCCTCGCTATTTCGCCACCGAGAAACTGGATCGATACTGCGGCTTGAGAGCGGCCATGACCGCGCCCGTAACCGGCACCGTCACTTCATAGCTGCCCTCGGCATAAGGGCCGGCATTGTAGGGCGGCACGAGCAGCCCAATGCGGTCGAACGTCTGCCGGTTGGTCGAGCCCAGGATCACCACCTGCTCCACCGGATCGATGCATTCTGAGAACATCTCGTCGCTCTTGTCGATCGGGCCCCCGCGGCGCTTGACGCGCTCCTTGTCGAGCGCGGCGCAGAACGGGGTGCGCAGCGCCTTGGACAGGGCTTCCTTGCTGGTGAAGAGGTCGCTCGGCTTGCGCGCGGTTTCGGCATGGCGATCCCAGAGAAGCCCGTCGAAAGCGGTCATGCCGTGAGCGCCGCCCGAATAGACGTAGGATTCCGAGGACAGCGAGAGCCACCCCGGCAGGCTGGTCACGACCTTCCAGTCCTCGCCGTAGCTGTAGGCGTGGTAAGGGAAGTCGTTCTTCTTCGCTTCGGCCTGCCCTTCTCTGGCGCTGCTCACCAGATCCGCGCGGGACGTGTCGAGCTGCTGGTCAAGATTGGCCTTGAGCCCCGGAATGGCGCCTGCGGCATCGGGATAGGAATAGGAGAATTCGTAAAGATCGTTCTCGGTCTTCTCCGCGCGGCCGCCGCCCACGACGAGGTCACCGGCCTCGGTGCTGGTCTCCGTCGTCGTTTCGGTAGCGCTCTCGGTCTGGGCCGAAATCCCGGCCGATGCGGTTTCCGACGGGGCAGGAGCGGACTTTTCGCCCTTGCAGCCGCTCAGCAGCAGGGCCGCAGTTGCAGCGGAGACAAGACACCAGGCACCAGATCGCATCATTTTTCCTCTCGGCTCATGCTCGCAGCAAGGCTAGAGAATGGGACCATGACCGACAAGAACGCATTGATTCAGCCCGATCGCGGCCAGAAGGCCGTCGCCATCCACCTCGTTTCCAAGGACGGGGAGAAGGATGGACTGGAACAATTCATCAAGGGCCTGTCGGTTTCGCAGCGCGCCGCGCTCGAAGCGCAGAAATTCGTGGGCGATGCGGGAAGCCATGCGATCCTTCCCGATGGTGACGGCTGGCTTGTGGCCGCAGGCGTATCCGATCCGGCCAGGCTCACCACCTGGTGCCTGGCGAAACTGGCCGATGTCCTGCCCGCCGGCACTTATCGCCGCGCCGGCGGCGAGGGCGCCAAGGCCGAGATCGGCAAGGCCGCGCTGGGCTGGATCGCCGGGCAATACCGTTTCGACCGCTACCGCTCCGAGCCGTCCGAGGAAGGTCCGCGCATTCTCCTGACCACCGAGGTCAAGGCGATCGACGCGATGATCGCCGAGGGCGAGGCGATCGAGCTGGTCCGCGATCTCGTCAACACCCCGGCCGAGGACATGGGCCCGGGCCAGCTCGAAACCGAGGCGGAATCGCTCGCCAAGGCCTTCCGCGCGGAGGTGAAGATCACCCGCGGAGAAATGCTGGAGCGCGAATACCCGATGGTCCATGCCGTCGGCCGTGCGGCTGGCCGTGCCCATGCACCGCGCCTGATCGAGCTGGAATGGGGCGATCCCAAGCATCCCAGGATCGCCGTCGTCGGCAAGGGCGTCTGTTTCGATTCGGGGGGCCTCGACATCAAGCCCGGCGCGGGAATGCTGCTGATGAAGAAGGACATGGGCGGCGCCGCTCACGCCCTTGCCCTCGCCCGCCTGATCATGGGCGCGAACCTGCCGGTGCGCCTGCATCTGGTGATCCCGGCGGTGGAGAACGCCATCGCCGGCAATTCCTTCCGCCCCGGAGACGTGCTGCGCAGCCGCGCCGGCATCACCGTGGAAATCGGCAATACCGATGCCGAAGGCCGCCTGATCCTGGGCGACGCGCTGACCCGCGCCGGCGAGAAGGAGCCTGAACTGGTGATCGACTTCGCCACGCTCACCGGCGCCGCGCGCGTCGCCGTCGGCCCGGACCTGCCCGCCCTGTTCGCCCGCGATGACAAGACCGCGCAGGACATTCTCGATGCCGGGCTTTCCGTGGACGATCCCTGCTGGCGCCTGCCGCTCTACGATGGCTACCGCGAATACCTGAAGTCCGACATTGCCGACATCAACAATGCCGGCTCCAGCGGCTTCGCCGGGGCCAGCACGGCGGCGTTGTTCATGGACCGTTTCGTGCCGAAGGGCATGGACTGGGCCCACTTCGACACGTTCGCCTGGCGTCCCGCCGCCAAGCCCGGCCGTCCCAAGGGTGGAGACGCCCTCGGCCTGCGGGCGGCGTGGCTGATGTTGCAGCGGCGCTACACCGGCGACGGCCGCTGAACTTGCGTCTTGGCCATGCCCCCGCTAAGCGCGCGCATCTTTGCATTTGGAGAAGCACCCGCGTTGGCCACTGAGGATTCCTATACCCGCCCTCCCCGGATCGATGGACTGCTGGCCATGACCGGACCGAGTGTGACCGCGGATCCCGGATGCCTTCCCGTGCGCGGCGATCTGGCGCACATCAAGCTGGCCGGTCTCTACTTCGTGCCGCACTATGCCGTGCCGATGCCGCACGTGGTGCTGGACGGCGCCGTGCTGCAGGTGATGAGCCGCGCCGATGCCGAAGCGATTCGCGACCTGCCCTCGGGCGACACGTTCAACGTGCTCGACATGGCGGGCAACTGGGCTTGGGGCCAGCTGGGCGAAGACGGCCAGGTCGGCTATGTCGCGCTCGACGCATTGAAGGCACATAGCTGATGACGAAGACGGTCTTCATCGACGGCGCCGCCGGAACCACCGGGCTCGAGATCGCCGAACGGCTTGCCGGCCGCGCCGAGTTCGAACTGATCGTCCTCGATGAAGCGCGCCGCAAGGACGACACGGCCCGCGCCGAAGCGCTGAACGCGGCTGACTTCGTGATCCTCTGCCTGCCCGACGATGCCGCCAAAGCTGCCGTGGGCATGATCCGCAATGAGACCACCCGCGTGATCGATGCGTCCTCGGCGCACCGCGTGGCGCCGGACTGGACCTACGGTTTCCCGGAAGTGATCGGCCGCGACGCGGTTGCAGCCGCCCGCTTCGTCAGCAATCCGGGCTGCTACCCGACCGGCTTCATCGGCCTCGTCGCGCCGCTGGTGAAGGCGGGGCTGCTGCCTGCCGACTGGCCTTACGTCTGCCACGCCGTCTCGGGCTATTCCGGCGGCGGCAAGGCACTGATCGCCCGTTTCGAGGAAGACCGCGACGTGGCCTTCCGCGCCTATGGCCTGGCGCTCGGCCACAAGCATGTGCCTGAGATGGTCGCTCATGTCGGCCTGTCTATCGAACCGATCTTCGCGCCGGCCGTCGTCCCCGCGCACCGCGGCATGCTGGTGGAAGTGCCGCTGCACTTGTCCGCCATGCCCAAGGCCGGATCGCCGGCCGATCTTCGCGCCGCCCTGGCCGATTTCTATGCGGACAGCACGATCGTCTCCGTGATCGACGACCAGCCCGACGAGCTGCTGCTGCGCGCCTCGATGGCGCCGGTGGACACGCTGACGCTGCGCGTACTGGGTGCCAGCGACGGTTCCCAGGCGCGCCTCGTCGCCATGCTCGACAATCTCGGCAAGGGCGCGAGCGGCGCTGCGGTGCAGAACCTCAACCTCATGGCGGGCCTCCCCGAGACCGCCGGGCTGAGACTCTAAACCCCAATACGTCGACCGCGCAAAGAAGGCGCCGGAAGCCCCAGCGGTTTCCGGCGCCTTCTTGCGTTAGCTTATAGGCCTCGCTTTTCGCCTGCCCCTTCCCGTGCCCCTTCCCCCGTTCGTTCCTCCAGCTTTCCCCACCTCTTCGTCATTGCGAGCGCAGCGAAGCAATCCAGGGCGGCGCGGCGCGACTCTGGATTGCTTCGCTGCGCTCGCAATGACGAAGGTGGGTGCTGCACTCGCAGAGCAGGTAGGCATGGGCCAGCACGGGGGTGACGGGTTCGAAGCAAGCCTTCCCTCGCCCCCACAGCACCCGTGCACAATTTTGAGGCAGGGCGTGCCCGAAACTTGAACACATAATGTCGCCAACCTGGCGCCGCTCGCATGACTCAGAGCATTTGGGATGTCGAAACCTACGATTCCGGTCTTTTCGCGGCTGCACAGTTGGCCTACGAGAGGGCCATCCGCATTGGCACGATTCTTGATGGGAATCGCGCGCGAGGCATCTGGTTCCCGGACCGGAATTGTCTTCGGAAAAAGATCCGGGACCATGCAGGGGTCAACACAGGCGTGAAAAAGATCGAAGCTATCATCAAGCCGTTCAAGCTGGACGAAGTGAAGGAAGCACTGCACGAAGTTGGCGTTTCGGGCATCACCGTCACGGAAGCCAAGGGCTTCGGCCGCCAGAAGGGCCATACCGAACTCTATCGCGGCGCCGAATACGTCGTCGACTTCCTGCCCAAGGTGAAGCTCGAAGTGGTCGTTCCCGACGCATTGGCCGAACGCGTGGTGGAAGCCATTGCCGACGCCGCGCAAACGGGACGCATCGGTGACGGCAAGATCTTCGTCGTGCCGGTCGAAACCGCCGTGCGCATCCGCACCGGCGAGCGGGACGACGACGCCCTGTAAATCACGGGAAGCGAAAAGGCTTCGCCCGCGATGGATTTTCGAGAGCGCAGGACCAGAAGGGCGGGCTTTCCCGCCGCCTGTCGCATCCAAGCCGGCGTGTGCCGGAATTCGATTGCCCGGCTTCGGCAGGATCGAAATGATCCTCCGGGCCGGATCGGGACGAACCGGCGGGGGCCGGGTCTTCCCGTGGACAATGCAACACCAAAGCCTCTTTCGGGATCGGAAGAGCATCACTGGAGACTACTCTAATGGCTAGTGCAAAGGACGTCCTCAAGAGGATCAAGGACGAAGAGATCGAGTGGGTTGACCTGCGTTTCACCGACCCCAAGGGCAAGTGGCAGCACCTCACCATGGTCGCTTCGATCCTCGGCGAGGACGAGCTGGAAGACGGCCTGATGTTCGACGGTTCGTCGATCGAAGGCTGGAAGGCCATCAACGAGTCGGACATGATCCTCAAGCCCGACCTCGACGCCGTCTACGTCGATCCGTTCTCGGCCACCCCGATGCTCATCCTGTTCTGCGACATCGTGGAACCCTCGACCGGCGATCTCTACGCCCGCGATCCGCGCTCGACCGCGAAGCGCGCCGAGGCCTTCGTCAAGTCGGCCGGTTTCGGCGACACCGTCTATGTCGGCCCGGAAGCCGAATTCTTCATGTTCGACGACGTGAAGTTCTATGACGGCTACGAAGGCAACGGCTTCAAGCTGGACGACATCGAACTGCCGGGCAACTCGGACAAGTCGTACGACACGGGCAACCTGGCCCACCGTCCGCGCGCCAAGGGCGGCTACTTCCCGGTCGCTCCGGTCGACTCGGCCGTCGACATCCGCGGCGAGATGGTCACCACCATGCTCGAAATGGGCCTGCCCTGCGACAAGCACCACCACGAAGTGGCGGCTGCCCAGCACGAACTCGGCCTGACCTTCGGCACGCTGGTCACCACCGCCGACCGCATGCAGATCTACAAGTACGTCGTCCACATGGTCGCGCAGGCCTATGGCAAGACCGCCACGTTCATGCCGAAGCCGATCATGAAGGACAACGGCTCGGGCATGCACACCCACATCTCGATCTGGGACAAGGGCAATCCGCTGTTCGCTGGTAACGGCTATGCCGGTCTTTCCGATATGTGCCTGTACTTCATCGGCGGCGTCATCAAGCACGCCAAGGCCCTGAACGCCTTCACCAACCCGACCACCAACAGCTACAAGCGCCTGGTGCCGGGCTACGAAGCCCCGGTTCTGCTGGCCTACTCGGCCCGCAACCGCTCGGCCTCGTGCCGCATCCCCTACGGTGCGGGCGACAAGGCAAAGCGCGTGGAATTCCGCTTCCCCGACGCGATGGCCAACCCCTACCTCTGCTACGCCTCGCTGCTCATGGCCGGCCTCGACGGGATCAAGAACAAGATCCACCCGGGCGAAGCCATGGACAAGAACCTCTACGATCTGCCGCCGGCCGAACTCGCCGAAGTGCCGACCGTCTGCGGTTCGCTGCGTGAAGCACTCGACTCGCTCCAGGCCGACCATGCCTTCCTTCTCGAAGGCGGCGTGTTCACCGTGGACCAGATCGAATCCTACCTCGAACTGAAGTGGCCGGAAGTGCTGCGTTGGGAAACCACGCCGTCGGCCGTCGAGTTCGACATGTACTACAGCGCCTGATCGCGCTTCCTTCCTCCCGTTTCTTCGGAAAGGGGGAAGGAGCATCAGTTCGCCGAGTGGGGCGCCCGGAGCAATCCGGGCGCCCTTTTCGTTGGCCGTCCGAGCGCATCCGCAGCAGGCGGAGACCGGCTCCCTCGACCGACCGCGCCTCACCCCGCACGAAAAAGAACCTTTGCGCTCAGTGCGAAACCGGGCGGACAGCCCGCTCCTGCCGCGCGACGTTCCGCCGCGACGCTTGGCGACAATCGTGACAGGAACAGCTATCATCCCGCCGCGTTGCCCCCGCAAAGGAGAAGCAGCGATGCCTAGGACTCGCAGGCCCAGTACGCGCAGGCCCAGTGCCCGCAAGCCCAGTACGCGCAAGCCAAGCACCGGCAAGATCGTCACCGGGGTAACCGCCCTGCTCGCCTCCGTGGCGATCGGCATCGCAGGCGGCCACATGGCAAGCGCGCAAGCGGCGCAGGACCGGCCCGGCGAGAGCCGTCCCCAGGGCGACCAGCCGCGGTCGGAGCAGCAGCATGCCGAACAGGCACGGCGCACCCAGCCGGAGCGTCAGACGGGCGGCGACCGCGTCCCGCCGCATGCCGAAGCCCAGAACCGCGAAACCGCCCAGCGCGAGCAGCGCCAGCAGGAAGCGGCCCGCCGCGAGCAGGACCGGGGCGACCGGGAGCGCCGTGCGCCCACACAAGGTGATCGGCCTGCAGAGGGGAACCGTCCCGCCCAGCAGGATCCCGAAGCCCGGCGCGCCGATCGGCCTCAGGTCCCACCGAAGGAGCGCGGCAGCACGCCGCCGGCCGACTCGCCCGAGGGTCGCCCGCATGAAACCCGCGTCGATCCCGGCCTGACCCCGCCCGCACCGCGCGGTGATGTCCGGCAGGTAAGCTACAGGGACGGGCGCGGCCACGAATTCCGCGTCCCCACCAACGACCGCGTGAAGGTGGTCACCGGCCGGCAGGACGCGAGCTGGACCGCCCCGGGCAGGAGTCAGGCGATCGAGGGTTGCCCGGCCGTCATTTCCGGCAAGTACCAGGGCTGCAACCTGCCACCCCGCACGCACCCGCCGGAAAAGGCCTGGCACGACCCGCGCTGGTTCTCCCGCGATTTCGATGACGACACCCGCTATCGCTACAGCGAAGGCTACCTGCTGCGCCTGGGCGGAGCGAGTGGCGGCGCCCCCGGCGGAAGCAGCGCCGTGGTCGGCTACACGCCGCTGCTCGGCGGCGCGCTGACCGTGGGCCGCGCATGGCCCGGCACTTACCGGCCTGTCGCGCTGCCCGGCTACTACACCCGCTACTACGGGCTCGGCGGCGAAGGCTCCTATCGCTACTACGACAACACGATCTACCGCGTGAATGCGGGCGATGCGGCCGCTGCCGATCCCACCATCACCGGCATAGCGGCCCTGCTGCTGGGCGAGACGATCCGGATCGGCCAGCCCATGCCGGGCGGCTACGACGTCTACAATGTCCCCGGCCGCTACCGCGACCAGTACCGCGACGGTCCTGACGCACTCTATCGATATAGCGACGGCTACATCTACCAACTCGAACCCGCCACACGCCTGGTGCGGGCCGCCATCGAACTGATCGCCTGAACGGCGTCAGGAGGGGAATTCATGCGCAAGACCGATCTCGCACTCACGCTGCTGGCCGCCGCCGGCCTCTCGCTGGCCGCCTGCTCCGACAGGAACAGCCCGGAGGGACAGGCCAGCGCCACCGCCGATGCGGCTGCCGCCGTGTCCGAGACCCTGCCGCAGGCGCTCGACAATGCCGCCGGCCTCCAGACCGTGGCCGAAGCGCTCAAGGAAACCGGCATCGAGGGCGTGTTCCAGGAAAAGGGCAGCTACACCCTGATCGCCCCGGAGGACGACGCCTTCGCAAAGCTGGGCGATCCCGGCAAGCAACTGACCGAGGCCGACGATCACGCCGCACTGGCGGCGCTGCTCAAGGACCACATGCTCACCGGCTACATGACCCCGCAGGACATCTCCGCCGCCATCAAGTCCAGCAAGGACGGCAAAGTCCTGATCTCCACCCTGGGCGGCGGCACTCTGACCTTCACGCAGGCCGGCGGCATCGTCAACGTCTCAGCCGAAGACGGCACCCAGGCCAGCTTCGACGGCGATCCCGTGACCGGGGGATCGAGCATCGCCATTCCCGTGACCGGGGTTCTCAAGAAGCTCTAGCAGGTTCGGCCTTTGCGCCTTTGCACGACAGGTTCGCTTGCACAGTGCCATGGGCGTGACCATAAGTCGCGGCCATGCGTATTCTTCTTGTCGCCGCGCTGCTCGCCGGAACCGCCGCCCCCGCTTTCGCCCAGACCGTCACGAATGCCGATGCGCCGATGAAGGCGTCGGGGACCGTAACGGGAGCCGGCACGCCGCCCGCCCCGATCCTCACCACGCCCGAGGCGAAGGACGTGTGGACGCATGCCGAGCCGCAAGTGGCCCGCGTCACCCATGTCGCGCTGGACCTGGACGTCGATTTCGCGACGAAGACGCTGGGCGGCAGCGCCGTGCTGGACATCCTGGCGGCGCCGGGCGCCACCCGGATCGTGCTCGATGCACGGGATCTCGATATTTCCGCGATCACCGACGAGGCGGGCAAGCCGCTCCGGTGGACGCTCGGCCGCAAGGACGCGGACAATGCGGACATCGGCTCGGCACTGACCGTCGAACTCGCCGGGGCCAGCCGGATCCGTATAACCTATCGCTCCATGCCGGGCGCGACTGCGCTGCAATGGCTGCCGCCGGAAATGACCTTCGGCAAGAAGAAGCCGTTCCTGTTCAGCCAGGGCCAGGCCATTCTCAACCGCTCGTGGGTGCCGACGCAGGACAGCCCCGGCATCCGCCAGACCTGGGAAGCCACCTTGCGCGTCCCCGGCGATCTCGTGGCGGTGATGAGCGCGGAAAAGCTCTCGGGCGACAAGGGCGAACTGCTCTCCGACGGCCGGCGCGCCTTCCGCTTCCGCATGGACAAGCCGGTGCCGCCCTATCTCATCGCCTTCGCCGTGGGCGACCTGAAGTTCAAGACACTCGGCCCCCGCTCCGGCGTCTGGACCGAGGCGCCGATGCTGGACAAGGCGGCCAGGGAATTCGTCGATGTGGAGAAGATGATCGACGCCGCCAGCAAGCTCTACGGCCCGTATCGCTGGGGCCGCTACGACATGCTGCTGCTGCCCCCGGCCTTCCCCTATGGCGGCATGGAAAATCCCATGCTCACGTTCCTGACCCCCACGATCGTCACTGGCGACCGTTCGAACACCGACGTCGTCGCTCATGAACTGGCGCATTCCTGGTCGGGCAACCTGGTCACCAATGCGACCTGGTCGGACTCCTGGCTGAACGAAGGCTTCACCACCTACTTCGAGAACCGGATCATGGAGTCGCTCTACGGCAAGGAGCAGGCCGCCACGTATGCCGACCTCGACTGGGACGTGATGAGCCGCGAAATCGCGGCCGGTGGCGGCCAGACCGGCGCCGTCACTCGTCTTCACGGCGATCCCGGCGCGGGCGAGGTGGACTATACCAAGGGCTCGAACTTCCTGCGCATGATCGAGCATACCGTGGGCCGCGCGAAGTGGGATGCCTATCTCACCTCCTATTTCGACCGCCACGCCTTCCAGCCCCAGACCACTGCGGGCTTCCTCGCCGACTTGCGCGAACGCCTGCTGAAAGGCCAGCCGGAGCTGGAACTCTCGCTCCAGCTCGACCGCTGGTCCTATGGTGCGGGCCTTCCCGACAACGCGGTCCATGTGCAGAGCGAGACGCTGGCGAAAGTCGACGCGCGGCTGGCGGCCTTCAATGGCGGCGGACCGGCCAGCGCCGTCGAGACGAAGGGCTGGACCACGCAGGAATGGCTGCGTTTCCTCAACGGCATCGACCGCCGGCAGACGCCTGCGCGCCTGGCCGAACTGGACAAGACGCTGGGGCTTTCCGCTTCGGGAAATGCTTATATCCAGTCGGCCTGGTTCGAACTGGCCATCGCCAACCGCTACGATCCTGCCCTCCCCTTCCTGCGCCGCTACCTTTCGCAGATCGGGCGCGGGTTGCTGGTCTATCCGCTCTACAAGGGCCTGATGAAGCAGGACGAATGGGGCCAGCCGAAGGCGCGCGCCTTCTTCGAGGAAGCCCGGCCGACCTACCATCCCTCCACCGCCGCAGGCATCGCGCGGATCGTCGCGGCGGGGGCAGCACAGGAGTAACCCCGCCATGTCTTCTCCCACCCCGGGCCGTTTCGGCAATGCCCCCGGCCCCGCCGTGTTCGAGGCGCTTGCCCATGCCGCCTTCGCGCGCATTCCCGAGCCCTTCGCCCGGCACCTCGAAGGCATCACCGTCCACGTCGAGGAATTCGCGGACGAGGAGACCCTCCATGCCGTGGGGCTGGAGGACGCCTGGGAACTGACCGGCCTTTACCACGGCCGCCCGCTCGACGAGGAATCGGTCTGGGTCGCCGGAGAATTCCGCCCGCGCATCACGCTCTACCGGCAACCGCTGCTGGCCGAATGGTGCGAGACGGGGGTGACGCTGGAAGACCTCGTCACTCATGTGGTGGTGCATGAAGTCGGCCATCATTTCGGCCTTTCGGACGAGGACATGCACGGGCTGGAGGATGAAGCGTAATCTGCTCTGCGGGAGAGGAAAAGCCATTGCCCCGTCATGAAACGATCCGATAGGACGCTGCCATGACTCTCCCCTTCACCCGCAGCCTTCCGCTGCTGACCACCTCGCTGATGGCCGCCCTGCTCGCCGGTTGCGCCACCACGCCCGGAACCCGCCAGCCCGCCTCTCCGGCAGCCTCCTCCGGCCAGGCCGGGCCGATCGAAGTCGGCGTGATCGCGATCAACGATTTCCACGGCGCGCTCGAACCGCCGAACCAGTCGGTCGACGCGCCCGACGGCCACGGCAACGAAGTCTCGGTGCCCGCAGGCGGCGGCGCCTGGCTGGCCTCTGCCGTGGATTCGCTCAAGGCCCGTCACGCCAACAACGTCGTCGTGGCCGCGGGTGACCTCACCAGCGCCTCGCAGCTCGCCTCCTCGCTTTATCTCGACGAGCCGGCCGTCGGCGTGATGAACCGCGTCGGCGTGGAATTCAACGCGGTGGGCAACCACGAATTCGACCGCGGCTGGCAGGAACTGCGCCGCCTGCAGAACGGCGGGTGCGAGAAGAACACGCGCCTCCAGCCGTGCCAGCTGGAGCCGTTCAAGGGCGCCAATTACAAGTACCTGGCCGCCAGCACCACTCTGCCAGACGGGTCTCCGCTGTTCCCCGCCACCGGCGTGAAGACTTTCGGAGAAGGCAAGGACCGGATCACCGTCGGTTTCGTCGGCCTCTCGCTCAAGTCCGTGCCCACCCTCGTCGCGCCCGACCGGGTGGCCGGGCTGAAGTTCGCGGACGAGGCGGATACCATCAACCGCGCGGCGGGCCAGCTCAAGGCTGCCGGCGCCGATGCCGTGGTCGTGCTGATCCACCAGGGCGGCCGCACGGCGGGCACGCCCGATCCCAACGGCTGCAACGAGATGACCGGCGATATCCAGCCGATCCTCGATCGCCTGAACCCCGGCGTGGACGTGGTCGTCTCGGGCCACACGCATTGGGCCTATGTCTGCGACTACGGCGCCAATACCCGGACCGGCCCGATCCTGCTGACCAGCGCGGGCGTCTACGGCAAGCTGGTGACCGACATCACGCTGCGGTTCGATCCGGTGACGCACAAGCTGCTCGGCCGCCGGGCGAGCAATCTCATCGTCCAGTCGCCGGCCTACAAGTCGGCCAAGGGCGAAGTCCCGAATTCCGACGCCTTCCCCCGGTTCCAGCCGCGGGAAGACGTGGCCGCTTATATCCAGCGCTACAAGGACGCTTCGCTGCATCTGGTCGCGCGTCCGGTCGGCCGCCTTTCCGGCCCGCTCGCCAAGGAAGAGGAAAACGGCGTCGGCAAGGGCGGCGCGCTGGGCAACCTGATCGCGGATTCGCAGCTTGCCGCCACCCGCAAGGCCGGCGCGCAGATCGCCTTCCTCAATCCCTTCGGCATCCGCACCTCGCTGATCCCCGCCGCCGACGGCACCGTGACGTTCGGCCAGATCTACGCGGTGGAGCCGTTCAACAACGAGATCGTCACGATGTCGCTGACCGGCGCGCAGATCCGCGCGACCCTGGAGCAGGGGCTGGACGATAGCGGCGACAAGCAGATCCTGGCACCCAGCCAGGGCATGCGCGTGGCCTTCGACATGCGCCGCCCCTCCGGTGCGCGGATCACCGGCATCACTCTGGACGGCAAGCCGCTCGACCCGGCGAAGAGCTACCGCGTCAGCGTGGTGAACTTCCTGGCCGAAGGCGGCGACGGCTTCAGCGGCTTCGCCCAGGGCACGGAGCGCACGCGCGGGGCCATCGACCTGGAAGCGCTGGAGGACTGGCTCTCGGCCGTGCCGCTGCGCAAGGTGCCGGAGGACGACCGGACGCCGGAAGCCCGCTGAGAGGCAGAGGCCGGGTCCAGGAAAACGAGAGGGAGCGGGCCATGCCTGCTCCCTTTTTCGTTTCTCAGCCGAACAGCCAGTGGCCGAGCAGGCGGTTGAACGGGAAAGTGAAGAAGCCCGCGATCAGCAGGGCGCCGATGATGAGGCCGCGAACGGTCCGGCGGTGACGGACGCCGTTGTGCCGCCTTGCTGCCAGCACGAGCACCGGCACCATGACCAGCACGAACACGGAAAGGACGTGGATCAGGCTGAACCGCCCCGGCCCGCCCGAATGCACGAAAAGGCTGTCCAGCGCCGTCAGCATCATCGCCCCGCTCCAGACATAGCCGTAGACGCGGTGCCGTGCGTCTCCCCGGCGGCGCCACAGCAGCACCGGCGTCAGCACCAGCGCGACGAGGATGGTGGCCAGATGGACCCAGACCACCGAGGGCACGCGCGCCCATTCGTCCCGGCCGCGCAGCAGAGCAGCGAAGATGAAGCCCAGCATGACCAGCGCCAGCAGGCCCAGCACGCGTTCCAGCCTGTCCGGCCCGCGCAAGTCCTGCGGCGTCAGGCCTCTGGGAGGCTTAGGCCCTGCCCCCGCAATCGCCGCCTCGCCCATGTCTGCCCCCTGCACTGCCATGACCGTTTCCCTGTTGAACCCCTGTTCCGATCTTACTCCGCGACGGGCCCGGCCGTCATCGGCCCGGCGTCCCCCTTCGCCGGACCTGCGAAGCACTGCCGCGTTCTAGAATCCGGCGCCTTGCGGCCATTGCGGCCCGCTTACGCCCATGACCTTGAACAGGCTTCCCATCTGCTCATCGCTGATAAGCCGATCCTTCGCCCTTTGAATAGTATCGGCATGATGCGGCGCCGCGGCGGCCAGCTTGGCGGCGCGCAGATCGATCCCCAAGGCGCGCAGGAAGGCGCCCTGCGTCACGGTGCCCTGCCATGTCGCGCCCTCTTTCACCGCGATCTCGGCCAGGACGGCGAAGTCCACCAGACAGGTAAGGTCAGCCTCGCCCGGGGCCGTGAAGGGATCGACCTTGGCATGGGCCCGCAGCGCCTGAAGCGTCGAGCCGGTCTGCGGCTCGGCATAGCCATAATCGATCAGCAGCGCTGCGCCGCCCTGGCTCGCAAGCCGCCCGGAAAGCTCCTGCATGACTGCAGCGGCCCCGGGGCATGTCTCCAGCAGCGTGCCTTCTTCGGCATCGGCCAGCACGCCCGGAACCGCGGCGTCCATCGGCTTTTCCCCCGCGACCGGGCGGAAGCGGTCCTCGGCCCAGTCGACCATGCGTTCGCGCCAGCCCTTGGCCGTCCTGACCAGCTGGCGAACCGGAAGGGCATCGAGGAATTCGTTGCCGACCACCAGCAGCGGCACGTCGGTGGGAACGGTGCCGAGGTCGTCGTGCCATTGCGCCTGCGGCACGGCCTGGGCCTGGAGCGCCTTGAGCGCGCGGGAGCTTTCGACGAAATGCACCTGCGGATCGAGGCCCACGCGTTTCATCGTGCGCAGCGCGTCGCGCGCCAGGGTGCCGCGGCCCGGACCCAGCTCGACATAATGGACCGGCACGGGGCTGCCCGCGCGCATCCAGACGTCGGCCAGCCAGAGTCCGACGAGTTCGCCGAACATCTGGCTGATTTCGGGGGCCGTGATGAAGTCCCCCGCCGTGCCGAGCGGGTCCTTGTCGGCATAGTACCGGGCGTTCGATTCGCCCATGTAGTGCAGCAGGGAGAGCGGCCCGTAAGTCCCGATCAGGCGCCGGAAAATGGCCGTGAGCGGTTCGGCGCTCGCCCCGGTATCGTCTGCGGTCATCGCGCCGGGATCAGGCGGTGACCGGACGGACGGTGGCCAGCGCCGGCTTCGCCAGGGCGCGGGCGACCAGCAGCAGGCCGAGCAGGATCAGCGGGATCGTCAGCCACTGGCCCATCGACAGGCCGGTGCGCGCGGCGAAGTCCTGAAGCTGGGCGTCGGGCTCGCGGAAGAACTCCACGGTGAAGCGCGCGCAGGCGATGCCGGTGGTGAACACGCCGACCAGCAGGCCCGGACGGAACCGTGCCCGCGTCTTCCAGAACAGGGTGAGCATGATGACGATCATCGCCAGGCCTTCCAGGCCGGCTTCATAGAGCTGGCTGGGATGGCGCGGCAGCGGGCCGGCATCGGGGAAGACCATGGCCCAGGGCAGGTTCGGGTTAGTGACCACGCGGCCCCAGAGTTCGCCGTTCACGAAGTTGGCAAGGCGGCCGAACATCATGCCGAACGGCACGCAGACCGCGATATAGTCCGCCACTCGCAGGAAATCGAGCTTGCCGCGCCAGGATACCCAGGCCATCGCCAGCAGCACGCCGATCAGGCCGCCGTGGAAGCTCATGCCGCCGTGCCACAGCGACAGGAGCGCGCCCGGATCCGACCAGAGGCTGGGAATGCCGGTGTCGCCGCCGGTGTAGAACGTCGCATAGCCCAGGCGGCCGCCCAGGATGATGCCGATCGTGCAATAGAAGAACAGGTCGTCGGCATGGCGCTGCGCCAGCGGCGCGCCGGGCGCCTTGATCATGCGCGAAAGGTGCCAGTAGCCGAGCATGATGCCCGCCAGATAGGCCAGCGAATACCAGCGCAGCTCGAAGCTGCCGATCCGGAACAGGTAGTTCTTGAGGCCCAGGTTGACCCAGTAGATCGGCTGGTGAACTTCGGCGGCGGCGGCTGCGGCAAGTGCTGTCAGGGACAAGTGCTCGACCTCGTAAATCTCGTAAGGTCGCCGGGCCGGACGGCCTCGGCGGTGCTGGGCGCCCGTGCTTGTGCAGCGGTGCTGGGCGCCCGTGCTGTGCGCCTTCTGGCATAGGCTGCGGGGCGATGGTAGGCCGGATTTTGCGTCGCCGCCCCCAGGACGCCGCAAAATCTGCTGGATGCGACACGTCGCTGTTCCCCCCAAGCCTTTGAATGTCTAGATATCGCCCGACATGAGCGTAATCCGCATTCCCTCGCCCCGTTCCGTGATCGACCGCCGCGCGCTGGTCGAGGCCATCGAAGCCGTCGTTGCCGGTCCGGGGGCCGCCAAGGGCCGCAAGCAGGTGGTCGAACTCCTGCGCGAGGCGCTGGAGCAGGGCCGGGCCGAAATCGCCCGCCGCCTCGTGGAAAAGCCCTCCGCCGGGCACGAGGTGGCCGAAGCGCAGGCCTATCTGGTCGACCAGCTGCTGCGGGTGATCCACGATCACGTCTCCACGCACGTCTATCCGGCGATGAACCGCTCCAAGGGCGAGCGCTTGTCGATCATCGCCGTGGGCGGCTATGGACGCGGCGAGATGGCGCCCCATTCCGACGTCGATCTCGCCTTCCTCACCCCGATCAAGCAGACCGCCTGGTGCGAGCAGGTGATCGAGGCGATGCTCTATTTCCTCTGGGACCTGGGGCTCAAGATCGGCCATTCCAGCCGCTCGGTGGACGACATGGTCCGCATGAGCCGCTCGGATCTCACCATTCGCACCGCCATGCTGGAAGGCCGCTATGTCTGGGGCGACCAGGACCTCTACGAGGAAGTCCGCGCGCGGTTCTGGAAGGATGTCGTCGCCGGGACCGAGCGCCAGTTCGTGGTCGAGAAGCTGGCCGAGCGCGAGGAACGCCACAAGCGCATGGGCGACAGCCGCTACGTGGTCGAACCCAATGTGAAGGAGGGCAAGGGGGGCCTGCGCGATCTGCACACGCTCTACTGGATCGGCAAATATATCCACAAAGTGCGCGACCCCAGCGAACTGGTGGACGTGGGCCTGCTCACTCACAAGGAATACCGCGCCTTCCGCCGGGCCGAGAACTTCTTCTGGGCGGTGCGCTGCCACCTCCACACGATCACCCGCCGCGCCGAGGACCGCCTGACTTTCGACCTTCAGCGCGAGGTCGCGGCGCGGATGAACTATTCCGACCGCCCCGGAAAGAGCGCGGTCGAGCGGTTCATGCAGATGTTCTTCCTCCAGGCGAAGATGGTCGGCACCCTCACCGGCGTGTTCCTGGCCCAGCTCGACGACCAGTTCGCCAAGCGCCAGCCGCGCGGGCTGCTGGCGGGCTTCCGCGCCCGTCCGCGCACGCTGAAGGGCTACAAGGTCTTCGGCGGCCGCATCATGGCGCCGGGCGAGACCTGGTTCGAGGCCGATCCCGTGCGCCTGATCGAGATCTTCGTCATCGCCGACCGCGAAGGCCTGGAGATCCATCCCGAGACCATGCGCCTGGTATCGCGCGATGCCGCCCTCATTCGCGAGGACGTGCGCCGCGACCCGCGCGCCAACGAGCTGTTCATGGAACTGCTCACCAGCCGCAACAATCCCGAAGTGGCGCTGCGCTCGTTCAACGAGGCGGGCGTCTTCGGCCGTTTCGTCACCGAATTCGGCCGCGTGAACGCGCAGATGCAGTTCGACATGTACCACCACTACACGGTGGACGAACACACCATCCGCGCCATCGGGCTGCTCGCCCGCATCGAGAAGGGCGAGCTGAAGCAGGACCATCCGCTCAGCCACGAGATCATCCACAAGGTCCGCTCGCGCCGCGCGCTCTATGCCTCGGTGCTGCTGCATGACATCGCCAAGGGCCGCGGGGGCGACCACTCCGAGATCGGCGCCGAGATCGCGCTGAAGCTCTGCCCGCGCTTCGGGCTGGACGAGGAGGAGACCGAACTGGTGTCCTGGCTGGTGCTGCACCACCTCATCCTGTCCGCCACCGCCTTCAAGCGCGACTTGTCCGACGCCAAGACGATCACCGATTTCGTCGAACTCGTGCAATCGGTGGACCGCCTGCGCCAGCTGACGCTCCTCACCATCGTCGACATTCGCGCGGTGGGGCCCGGCACCTGGAATTCATGGAAGCGCCAGCTCATCGGCGAACTCTACGGTGCCACCGAGGAACGCCTGCGCCTTGGCCACGTCGAGTTCGGCCGCGAAAAGCGCGTGGCCGCCAAGAAGGCCATCGTCGCCGACAGCGCCGCCGAGAATGCCGCGCTGGTCGACGAACTCGGCACCCAGTTCGCCGACGCCTACTGGATCGCCGAACCCGAAGACGTCATCATCAAGAACCTGGCGCAGTTCCACGCCTCGCAGGAAGAGCCGCTTTCGATCGCGACCGAGTACTATCCGGCGCGCGGCGCGACGCTCGTCACCGTCATCGCCTCGGACCATCCCGGCCTGTTCTACCGCATCGCCGGCGGCATCCACCTGGCCGGCGGCAACATCATCGATGCCCGCATCCACACGACGCGCACCGGCCGCGCGGTGGACAACTTCCTGGTGCAGGACCCGCTCAGCCGGCCCTTCATGGAAGAGACCCAGCTCGCCCGCCTGCGCTCCTCGATCGAGAACGCGCTGGCCAACCGCATCAAGATCCTGCCGCAACTCGTGGCCCGTCCCGATGCGCGGCCCCGCGCCGATGCCTTCGACGTGCGCCCGCGCGTGCTGGTGGACAACAAGGCCTCCAACCGCCTCACCGTGGTGGAAGTGAACGCCCGCGACCGTCCGGCGCTGCTCAACCGGCTGGCCCATGCGCTGTTCGAATCGAAGCTCATGGTCCACTCCGCACACATCGCCACGTATGGCGAGCGCGCGGCGGATACCTTCTACGTCACCGATCTGCTCGGCGAGAAACTGACGTCATCCAGCCGGATCAAGGCCCTGGAGCGCCGCCTGCTCGAAGCGGCGAGCGAAGGGAGCCTGAGCGAAGTGGCGGCGTGACGAGGTTGCGGCGCTCACCAGATCCTCCCCGAATAAACTATTGAAAGCCCGGCCCAACGGTCCCACTTGTTGCATCGCAACATCCCCATGCGCAGGACCCTGCCCATGAATGCCGAAAGCGCTGCCGTTTCGTCTTCGTCTTCCGACGCCCCGCAGTCGGTGCTCGTCCTGCAGGGCGGGGGCGCTCTCGGGGCCTACCAGGCCGGTGTCTACGAGGCGCTGGCCGCAGAGGGCCACGCGCCGGATTGGGTGGCCGGCATCTCGATCGGCGCGATCAACGCGGCAATCATCGCCGGCAACGCGCCCGAAGAGCGGGTCGGCAAACTGCGCAGCTTCTGGGACGGGGTAAGCCACGAGCTGCTCTACCGGCTGGACGTGGGCAACGGCTTCGCCCGCCGCGCCTTCAACGAGACTGCGGCCGCCTGGGCCGCGACGTTCGGCGTCCCCGGCTTCTTCACGCCGCGCATTCCCACGCCTCTGCCGGAATGGCCTGACGAAATCGGCCGTCTCAGCTTCTACGACACCACCCCCTTGCGGCAGACCCTGCTCGACCTCGTCGATTTCGACCGCATCAACCACGGCGAGACCCGCTTCTCGGTCGGCGCCGTGAACATGATGACGGGCAACTTCGCCTATTTCGACAATGCCAGGGGATCCGGCGCCAGCGACCGCAAGATTGGCCCCGAGCATATCATGGCCAGCGGCGCCCTGCCTCCCGGCTTCCCCCCGGTGGAGATCGACGGCGAGTGGTACTGGGACGGCGGCCTCGTCTCCAACACGCCGCTGCAATACGTGCTCGACAATCGCAGCCCTTGCGAAATGACGGTGTTCCAGGTCGACCTCTTCCCCTCGCGCGGGGCGGTGCCCAAGACCATGGCCGACATCGCCCAGCGCGAGAAGGACATCCGCTTCTCCAGCCGCACGCGCCTGAACACGGACTTGTCCAAGCGCCTCCAGGACATGCGCGCTGCCGCTCAGCGGCTTTGCCACAAGCTGCCGCCCGAACTGCAGGACGACCCGGACTTGCGCCAGTTGCTGGGCTGCCGCCCCGCCGGCGCGGTGGCGGTCCTCCACCTCATCAACCGCCCGCGCGGCTATGAAACCATGTCGAAGGACTACGAGTTCTCGCGCATGACGGTGACCGAGCACTGGGAAGCCGGCAAGGCGGACGCGCATTTTTCCCTGCGTGACGGCCGCTGGACCGGACGCCGCCTCAAGCCCGACGAAATCATGACGTTCGACCTCGCAGGCAAGCGCCGGCCCAGGCACCCCCAGGGATCGAACAACGAGGAGTAGGTAGATGAAACTGAAGGACAAGGCCTGCATCGTCACTGGCGCCGCCAGCGGAATCGGCAATGCCATCGCCCACAAGTACGCGGCCGAGGGCGGGAAAGTGGCTATCGCCGACCTCAACATAGACGCCGCGCAGAAGGCGGCCGACGAGATCGAAGCCAGGTACGGCACTGCCGCCCTCGCCGTCGCCATGGACGTGACCAGCGAGGATCAGGTGAATGCCGGCGTCGCCAAGGTGGTAGAGGCCTGGGGCACCGTGGACGTGCTGGTTTCCAATGCCGGCATCCAGATCGTCAATCCGGTGGACCAGTTCGCCTTCTCCGACTGGAAGAAGATGCTGGCCATCCACCTCGACGGCGCCTTCCTCACCTCCAAGGCCGTGCTGCCGCACATGTATGCGCAGAATTCCGGTTCGATCATCTTCATGGGTTCGGTCCATTCGAAGGAAGCGAGCCCGCTGAAATCCGCCTATGTCACCGCCAAGCACGGCTTGCTCGGCCTGGCGCGCGTGATCGCCAAGGAAGGCGGCAAGAAGGGCGTCCGTTCGAACGTGATCTGCCCCGGCTTCGTGCGCACGCCCCTGGTGGACAAGCAGATCCCCGAGCAGGCCAAGGAACTCGGCATTTCCGAGGACGAAGTCGTCAGCCGGGTGATGCTGGGCCAGACCGTCGACGGCGAATTCACCACCGTGGACGACATCGCCGAAGTCGCGCTGTTCTTCGCAGGGTTCCAGACCAACGCGCTCACCGGGCAGTCGCTGGTGGCGAGCCACGGATGGTTCATGGAGTAAGGCAAGAAGCGCACCGCGTCAGGCGGCGCGCGGCGAACCCATTCCGAGGGTCTGGGGGATCATCCCCCAGACCCTCTTTATTTCTCTAGCCCGCCACGACCTTGAGCCGCGCCAGAGCCTCTTCGCGCCCGATCAGCGGCAGGAGCGCGCCCATGTCGGGTCCATGCTCCATCCCCGTCAACGCCAGGCGCAGCGGCAGGAACAGCCCCTTGCCCTTGCGCCCGGTGGCATCCTTGAGCGCCCCGGTCAGCGCCTTCCACACCCCGTCGCTCCATTCGAGCTTCGACAGTACGGCGACGGCCTCGGCCAGATAGGCGCGGTCTTCCCCGGCCAGCGTGGGCGCCTCGATCGGGCCGATCACGACGGTCCACCAGTCGGCCGCCTCGTGGACATATGACAGGTTGGGGCGAATCGTTTCCCACGCCCCGGCGTCCATTTCATCCGGGAGCCGGTCGGAGACGGCCTCGAAAGGCAGCGCATGGACCACGGCGGCATTGACCCGCTGCAGTTCCACCTCGTCGAAACGGGCGGGCGCGCGTCCGAAGCGGGAAAGATCGAAGGCCGCCGCCAGTGCTTCCGCATCCAGCGCGGGATCGACCGGATCGCTGGTGCCAAGGCGCACGAGCAGCGCCACGACGGCCTGCGGCTCGATGCCGATTTCCCGGAAATGCGCGACACCCAGCGAGCCGAGGCGCTTGGACAGCTTGCCTTCGGTGCCCACCAGCAGCGCCTCGTGCGCAAAAGCGGGGACCGGCGCGCCGAGCGCGGTGAACATCTGGACCTGCGCCGCGGTGTTGGAAACGTGATCCTCGCCGCGCAGGATCTGGGTGACGCCCATGTCCACGTCGTCGATGGCCGAGGGCAGCATGTAGAGCCAGGAACCGTCGGCGCGGCGAATCACCGGGTCGCTCATCTGCGCGGCATCGAACTTCTGGGGGCCGCGAATGCCATCTTCCCAGACGATGGGTTCGTCCCGGTCGAGCAGGAAGCGCCAGTGCGGCAGGTCGCCGCTGGCGATTCGCGCCGCCTTCTCCGCTTCGGACAAGACCAGGGCGCCGCGATCGTAGATCGGCGGCAGGCCGCGGCCGAGAAGGACCTTGCGCTTCAGCTCCAGTTCCTGCGGCGTTTCCCAGCAAGGATAGACGCGCCCGGCGGCCTTCAGCTTCTCGAATTCCCGCTCGTAAAGCGCGAAACGGGCCGACTGGCGCTCCTCGCCGCTCCACGCGATGCCGAGCCAGGACAAGTCGGCGCGGATGCCCTCGACATATTCCTCCTTCGAGCGCGCGGCGTCGGTGTCGTCGATGCGCAGCAGGAACCGGCCGCCCGCCTGCCCCTCGGCACCCTTTCGTGCCAGCAGCCAGTTGTGCAGCGCCGTGCGGATGTTGCCGACGTGGAGGTGCCCGGTGGGCGAGGGAGCGAAGCGGGTTACGGTCATGTCCCGCGCGTTACGGCGGGCCGGCCGGGAGGTCAATTTCGGCGCGCGAAAACCGCCTTGGCCGCCAGGGCCGCAAAGCCGGCCAGCAGCCCCCAGAACGCCGAGCCGATGCCGAGCAACGAAACGCCGGACGCCGTCGCCGCGAAAGTCAGGATCGCGGCATCGCGCTCGGTCTTCTCGATGAGCATGTTCTCGACCGCCCCCGACAGCGGCGCGATCAGGGCAATGCCGGTGAACGCGGCGATGGAGGCCTTGGGCATGGTCAGGAAAAACTGCACGAGCGGCGCGGAGAACAGCGCCAGGGCCAGGTAGAATCCGGCGTAGATCAACCCCACCGTCCAGCGGCGCGCCTGATCCGGGTGAGCGTCGGAGCTGGTGCAGATCGCCGCGGTGATGGCCGCCAGGTTGACGCCGTGAGCGCCGAACGGCGCAAGCAGCATCGTCGCCAGCCCCGTGCCCAGCAGCAGGGGCTGCGGCCGAGGCTCGTAACCGGCGGTCCGCAGCACGACGAGGCCGGGCAGGTTCTGCGAGACCAGCGTGACGAGGAACAGCGGAACGCCGATGCTGGCCACGGCCTTGAGGTCGAAAGCGGGCATGACCGGCTCCAGCCCGCCGATCAGCGAGCGAGGCGCGAATCCGGCAACATCACCGCGCGTCAGTACGACCGCCACGCCCGAGACGAGCACCAGCAGCAAGGCATAGAGCGGAAAACGCTGTCGGGCGATGACGAAGACCAGCAGCAGGACCACGACCAGCAGCGCGTCGGTTTCCAGGGTGCGGAACAGCTGGAGGCAGAACGGCAGCAGCACTCCTGCAAGCATGGCCGACGCCACCGAGGCGGGAATGCGCGCGGCCAGCCGGCCGAGTGCGGGCACCAGCCCCAGCAGGCACATCAGCGCCGCTGCCGCCATGAAGGCACCGATCGCGACCGGCCAGGCCGCGCCGCCGTTGCTCGCGGCGAGCAGAGCCGCGCCCGGCGTGGACCACGCCAGCACCACCGGCATGCGCGTCCACAGCGAGAGAATCGCCCCGGCCACCGCAATGCCGAGGCAGAGCGCCGTCACTGCCGAGCCGACCTGCCCGGCCTCGGCCCCCAGCGCCTGCATGGCCTGAACCACCAGGGCAACGGTGCCCCCGAACCCGATCAGAGCGGCGATCAACGCGGAAGTCCAGGAAGCGAGCGGCGGCAATGACGCAGAAACACGGGAAAGCATGGCGGTGCTATGGGCAGGTTTGTCCGGGATGGGAAGACCTTGGGCCCGGCCCTGCAGTGCAGCGCCATTGCCGGACCCCGATGGCCTGCACCCCGTTCGCACTTCTCGTGAAGCTGGCAGGCAATGAGCATCGGACAGGCGATGCGCCTGACAGCATCTCTCTGATAAATCGGGAAGTTCGCGAATGTCGCGGGGAAATGGTGGAGCCTAGCGGGATCGAACCGCTGACCTCCTGCATGCCATGCAGGCGCTCTCCCAGCTGAGCTAAGGCCCCGTCCATTTCAGCGGATCGCACCTGGGCGGGCGATCCGGTCCCGCGCGCAGCGGCGTGGGAGGCAGCCCTCTAGATCGGCTTTTTCGATCTGACAAGAGAAACATTCACGGGTTTCGAAAGTTGTTCGAATGGTCATGAAACGAAGAGCGCGGAAGCGCCGACCGGCAGCGGGGCGGGCACAGCCGTCCGGCAGCACGTAAAGCTTCAGATGGCCAGGTTCATACGGGCGACATCTCGCCCGGCGCAGGCAAGTACAGAGGCATTGTGCGAAGGTGCGAAAGGGAGAGCGATCATGATTCGCAAGTTGATGACCGTCGCCGCGGCAATCGGCGTTCTGGCAGCCACCCCATCACTGGCAGCCAATTCCTGCCGCGATGCGCAGGGCAAGTTCGTGCCCTGCAAGACCGTGACGACCAAGAAGACCACCACCAAAGTCACCACAGCCAAAGTCACGCCCGGCGTGGTCAAGGGCACGGACGGCAAGTGCCGCTTCAGTTCGGGCGCCAAGAAGGGTCAGTTCACCAAGTGCCCGTGACCTGAATGTCGCCGGGAGTTTCCAAGGCGGGTTTTGCGCTGCGGGGCTCCCGAGCGTCTGCCTGGAAAATCGGGCGAAATGGAATAAGGCGTGCACGAATCGGGCAGCGCAGCCATGCAAATAATGCTGTGCAAAATGCCTATCGTCCGGGGCAAACGCGCCTTCGCGGTGCGGGCAAATAAAAAACCCTCCCGGAGGGGAGGGCTTTTTCCGTCTCGGACGGACTTTCCGTGATCCCTCTTGATTTCCAAGAAAGGCGGAAAGCAACTGGGGGCCGGCAGACCAAGAAGGTCGGTGCGCGGCCCCCGAACCGATTACTCGGCAGCCGCGGTGGCTTCTTCGGTAGCCGCTTCGGTGGTAGCAGCCAGAGTTTCCTCGGGCAGGGTCTCAACCGACTCGGTAGCAGCTTCGGTGGGCTTTTCGCCACCGCAAGCAGCGAGCGACAGAGCGGCAGCCGACGCGAACGCGGCAAAAGCAATCTTCTTCATGCGAATCCCCTTGCATTGTTTGGCGCACAGGCCAACGCTTGCAGGCAAGCCTGCGGTGCCATTCTTTAGACGAGACAATGGTGCAACGCAAACGGGAAGTAAGGGACCGGAAATCCGCAGAAATCCTAGGGCTTGCACACATATAAAGATATCTTTATATGCCAGACCATGCAAATCGACCCTCTTCTGAAGGCTCTTTCCGAGCCGACACGGCTACGCATCATGCGTCTGCTCGCACACATGGAACTGGCGGTCGGAGAGCTGGCGCAAGTGCTCGGACAGAGCCAGCCGAGAGTATCCCGCCACGTCAAGATCCTGTGCGACGCGGGCCTCGCCCAGCGCCGCAAGGAAGGTAGCTGGGTCTTCCTGCGCACGGCCGTGAAGGAAAAAAGCGAGCCGCCGATGGGCGCCGCCGCCGCGCAGCTCCTTGCCATTGCCGAACGCGACGATCCGGCCTTTTCGGCGCGCTGCAACGAGGATCGCCGCCAGCTTGCCGCGATTCGCGAGGCCCGCGAGGCCAGCGCCCAGGCCTACTTCGCCAGCCATGCCGAGGAATGGGATTCGCTGCGCCAGCTTCATGGCGCGGACGGCCCGGTCGAATCGGCATTGCTCGCCGCCTTCGGACGCCAGAAGCTGGGTGCCCTGCTCGATGTCGGCACCGGCACCGGACGCATGGCCGAGCTGCTCGCGGGCAAGGCCGGCCATGTCACCGCGCTCGACAAGAGCCCGGACATGTTGCGAATTGCTCGTGCACGGTTGCAATCTTTGCCAGCGGACAAGGTTTCGTTGCTGCAGGGCGACTTCACCGCCCTGCCCTTCGTACCCGCCAGTTTCGACACCGTGCTGTTCCACCAGGTGCTCCACTATGCACAGGCCCCCGGCATCGTCCTGACCGAAGCCGCCCGCGTCACGCGCGAGGGCGGCCGCATCGCCGTGGTCGATTTCGCCGCGCACGAACGCGAAGATCTGCGCGAGCGCCACGCCCACGCCCGCCTCGGTTTCGCCGACGAGCAAATGGAGACGCTGCTGGCCGACGCGGGCTTCGCGCCGGAACCGCCGGTGGCGCTGCCCAGCGATGCGCTGACCGTAAAGATCTGGACGGCGCGGCGCCTGCCCGCTGCCGAACCCTTCGAGAATCCCGAGACTCAAGACAGAAAGACCGAACTCCCATGACTTTCGCCGAACGACCGGTCTCAGCCCCGCTTTTCGAGGACCTGCCGGGCGACATTTCCGTTTCCTTCGAGTTCTTCCCGCCCAAGACGGAGAAAATGGAGGAACAGCTCTGGGACGCGATCACCCAGCTTGCGCCGCTCGACCCCAGCTTCGTCTCGGTGACTTATGGCGCCGGCGGTTCCACGCGTGAGCGCACGCACTCCACCGTTTCCCGGCTGGTTCGCGAGACGCAGCTGGTCCCTGCCGCCCACCTGACCTGCGTGGGCGCGAGCAAGGACGAGATCGCCGAGATCGCCGACCAGTACTGGGAGGCCGGCGTACGCCACATCGTTGCCCTGCGCGGCGATCCGCCGCCGAGCAGCGGCGGTGTCTTCACCCCGCACCCGCAGGGCTATGCCGGCGCCGCCGACCTCGTCGCGGGCCTGAAGGCACGGCACGATTTCGACATTTCGGTGGCGGCCTACCCCGAAGTCCATCCGGAAGCGGCAAGCGCCGATGCCGACCTCGACAACCTGAAGCGCAAGCTGGATGCCGGTGCGAATCGCGCGATCACACAGTTCTTCTTCTCGACCGACGCCTATTTCCGGTTCCTCGATAAAGTGCTGGCCGCAGGCATCTCCGCGCCGATCCTGCCCGGTATCATGCCGGTGACGAGCTTCGCCGCGATCCGCCGCATGTCGGGCAATACGGAGATCCCGGGCTGGCTCGAAATCATGTTCGAGGGCCTGGACGAGCGCCCCGGCCCGCGCGCGCTGGTCGCCGCGGTCGCCGCTGCAGACTTGTGCCGCAGGCTCTATGAAGGCGGCGTGCGCGATCTTCACTTCTACACGCTCAACCGCGCCGAGCAGGCCTATGCGATCTGCCAGCTCCTCGGCCTGCGTCCGAAACCGGGCGCCTGAACGCGGACGAGCATGCAGACTTGTCTCCGGGCCGTTCGTGCAGCAAGGCGCGATCGGCCCGAAGCGGACCCGGAACAACCGGCCCCGAGTGCGGGTGAGTAAGGACGAAAACCATGAGTGCCAGAGAACAGTTCCTCGCCGAAGCCGCCAAGCGCATCCTCATCACGGACGGCGCCTTCGGCACCGAAATCCAGCGCTGGAAGCTCAGCGAAGCGGACTATGCCGGCAACCTCGGCCTTACCCATGACCAGAAGGGCAACAACGACATCCTCGCGCTGACCAAGCCCGAGGTGCCGGAATCGATCCACCGCGCCTATTTCGAGGCCGGGGCCGACATTGCCGAGACCAACACTTTCTCGGCCAACCGCATCAGCCAGGCCGACTACGGCGCCGAGCACCTCGTGCGCGAGATCAACGTCGAATCGGCCAAGCTCGCCCGCCGCCTGGCCGACGAGTACCAGACCAGGGACGGCCGCCCGCGCTTCGTGGCCGGCGCGATCGGGCCGACGAACAAGACGCTCTCGCTCAGCCCCGACGTCAACGATCCCGGCTACCGCGAGATCGACTGGGACGAGCTGGTCGACGTCTACAAGGAACAGGCCGCGGCCCTCGTGGAAGGCGGCGCGGACTTCATCCTGATCGAGACCGTGTTCGACACGCTCAACGCCAAGGCCGGGATCATGGCCGTGCGCCACCTCGAAGCCGAACTGGGCCGCGAAGTGCCGATCATGATGTCCATGACGCTGACCGACCTGTCGGGCCGCAACCTTTCCGGCCATACGGTGGAAGCCTTCTGGCACGCGGTGCGCCATGCCCGTCCGGTGACGATCGGACTCAACTGCTCGTTCGGCGCCACCCAGCTTCGCCCGCATGTGAAGACGCTGTCCGAACTCGCCGACACGCTGATCATGATCTATCCCAACGCCGGCCTGCCCAACGAACTGGGCGCCTACGACGAAATGCCCGAGGCCACCGCGGGCTTCGTGGGCGAATGGGCCGTGGCGGGACAAGTCAACGTGCTGGGCGGCTGCTGCGGCTCCACGCCGGACCACATCGCCGCCATGGCGCGGACAGTGGCGGGCCTGCCCCCGCGCCACCTGCCCGCCCTGGCCCCGGTCACGCGCCTTGCCGGCCTTGAACCTTTCACCATGGTCGGCTAACGGGATGACCGAATTTCCGATCTGGCGCATTCGCCCGGCGGGCGCCGACGATGCCGATGCGCTGTCCCTCGTGGCCGCCGCGACGTTCCTCGAGAGCTTCGCCGGCCTCGTCGACGGCGCGGGCATCGTCGCCCACTGCCTCAAGCAGCATTCGGCCGAGAACTACCGCAAATACCTGGCCAATGGCGCGCGGGCCTGGCTGGCCGAAGTCGAACCGGGCCATGCCCCGGTCGGCTATGCCCTGCTCTGCCGGCCCGAACTGGAACTGGCGGGTGAAGGCGACCTCGAACTCAAGCGCATCTATCTGTTCTCGCGCTTCCAGGGTTCGATGATGGCCGGCACCATGATGCGGATCGTGCGCGAGGCTGCCGCGACCAGCCACTCCCGGCTGCTGCTGGGCGTGAAGAACGACAATCACCGCGCCCTCGCCTTCTACGCCAAGCACGGCTTCGAAACGATCGGCACCCGGACTTTCGACGTGGGCGGCAAGACCTACGACGATTTCGTGCTCGCGCTCAATTTAGCGAACTGATTCGCTGGCCAACTGATTCAACGAGAACCACACACCATGACCTCGATTCATTCCGGCGCCCGTTTCGTCAACATCGGCGAGCGCACCAACGTCACCGGCTCGGCGAAGTTCAAGAAGCTCATCATGGCCGGCGACTATCCCACCGCCGTCGACGTGGCCCGCCAGCAGGTGGACAACGGCGCGCAGGTGATCGACGTCAACATGGACGAAGGCCTGCTCGACGCGGTTGAGGCCATGACCACCTACCTCAAGCTGATCGCCGCCGAGCCGGATATCGCCCGCGTGCCGGTGATGATCGACAGTTCGAAGTGGGAAGTCATCGAGGCCGGGCTCAAGTGCGTGTCGGGCAAGCCGATCGTCAATTCGATCTCGATGAAGGAAGGGGTCGAACCGTTCCTGGCCCAGGCCCGCAAGTGCATGGATTATGGCGCCGCCGTCGTGGTCATGGCCTTCGACGAGACCGGCCAGGCCGACACCCGCGAACGCAAGATCGAGATCTGCTCGCGCGCGTATAAGCTGCTGACCGGCATCGGCTTCCCGCCCGAGGACATCATCTTCGACCCCAACGTCTTCGCGGTCGCCACCGGCATCGAGGAGCATGACCGCTACGGGCTGGACTTCATCGAGGCCGTGGTGGAAATCCGCAAGGCCTGCCCGCACGTCCACTTCTCGGGCGGGCTTTCCAACCTCTCGTTCTCGTTCCGCGGCAACGAGACGGTGCGCCGGGCGATGCACTCCGTATTCCTCTACCATGCGATCCCCGCCGGGCTCGACATGGCGATCGTCAACGCCGGCCAGCTCGACGTCTACGACCAGATCGACCCCGCCCTGCGCGAGGCTTGCGAAGACGTCATCATGATGCGCCGCCCCGGCGTGGGCGAGGATGGCAAGACCTCCACCGAACGGCTGATCGAACTGGCCGAGAGCTTCAAGGGCAAGGACGCCGTGGCCGAAAAGGCCGCCGAGGAATGGCGCGGCTGGGACGTGGTCAAGCGCATCGAACACGCGCTGGTACGCGGCATCGACGCTCATGTCGTCGAGGATACCGAGGAAGCCCGCGCCGCGATCGCGGCTCGCGGCGGCCGCCCGATCGAAGTGATCGAAGGCCCGCTGATGGGCGGCATGAACGTGGTCGGCGACCTGTTCGGCTCGGGCAAGATGTTCCTGCCGCAAGTCGTGAAGTCGGCCCGCGTCATGAAGAAGGCCGTGGCCCACCTCATCCCCTTCATCGAGGCGGAAAAGGACGCCAAGACCAAGGCGAAGGGCCGGATCATCATGGCCACCGTCAAGGGCGACGTCCATGACATCGGCAAGAACATCGTCGGCGTCGTGCTTCAGTGCAACGGCTACGAAGTGATCGACCTTGGCGTCATGGTGCCCTGGAGCAAGATCCTCGAGGCCGCCAACGAGCACGAGGCGGACATCATCGGCCTCTCGGGCCTCATCACCCCCTCGCTTGACGAGATGGTGACCGTGGCCGAGGAAATGCAGCGCGCCGGGATGACCATTCCGCTGCTGATCGGCGGCGCCACGACCTCCAAGGTCCACACCGCCCTGCGCATCGACCCGGCTTACGAAGGCCCCGTCGTCCATGTGCTCGACGCCAGCCGCGCGGTCGGCGTCGCCTCGCAGCTGCTGTCCGACACCCAGGCCACCGGCTTCATCGCCTCGACGGCGGACGAATACGAGAAAGTCCGCGTGGCCCGCGAAGGCAAGGGTCAAAGCGAACTGCTCTCCATCGCCGACGCCCGCGCCAACGGCTTCTCCGCCGACTTCGCGCAGAAGCCGGGTGCACCGGTGAAGCCCGGCCTCCATGTCTTCGAGGACTGGAGCCTCGACGAACTGGTCGACGTGTTCGACTGGACGCCGTTCTTCCGCGCCTGGGAACTGGCGGGCACTTATCCTTCCATTCTCGAGGACGACGTGGTGGGCGAAAGCGCCCGCAGCCTGTTTGCCGACGCGAAGGCGATGCTCGCGCAGATCGTCGAGGAAAAGTGGCTCACCGCCAAGGGCGTCTGCGCCTTCTGGCCCGCCGCGACCAAGGATGACGACGTGATCGTCGGCGCCGGCGGTATGGACCCGCAGGTCGTCTACGACGCCATCCAGCAGGGCGTCCATGAAGGCCCGGACTTCGTCCGCCTGCCGTTCCTGCGCCAGCAGTTCAAGAAGAGCCGCGGCCGCGCCAACTACTGCCTTTCCGACTTCGTCGATCCGGCGGGCGACTGGCTGGGCGGCTTCGCGGTGGGCATCCACGGCATCGAACCGCACCTCGAACGCTTCCAGGCCGCGCATGACGACTATTCGGACATCCTGCTCAAGGCGCTGGCCGACCGCTTCGCCGAGGCCTTCGCCGAACGCCTGCACCAGCATGTCCGCACGACGCTCTGGGGCTATGCCCCGGACGAGCAGTTCACCAACGAAGCCCTGATCCGCGAGGAATATCGCGGCATCCGCCCGGCGCCCGGCTATCCGGCCTGCCCGGACCATTCGCTGAAGCCGATGCTGTTCGACCTGCTGAAGGCGCAGGACAATGCAGGCATCACCCTGACCGAAAGCCAGGCCATGCTGCCCACCGCTGCCGTCTCGGGCTTCTACTTCGGCCACCCGGAAAGCCAGTATTTCGGCGTGGCCCGCATCGGCCGCGACCAGCTCGAAGACTATGCCGAACGCCGCGACGTGGACCTTGCCGTGGCTGAACGCTGGCTGCGCCCCAACCTCGACTGACAACAAGGTAGGGCATCGCCCGAATTACATGAGCGGGAGACCTTCTTTTCGTCGCCCGACGAAATGGGGGTCTCACGCTCCAGGAAATGAGGCGTGAGGGCGGCCGGCAACACACTCATTCGATTGCAATCCGGAAAACTCCCGGAAAAACCCGGCGGTCCCGATTGTCCATTCCGACCGGGCGAGGCATCCATCCCCCCGATAAGAAACATGGGAATGGGGACCCGATGGGGACGACCGAAATCTATCTGATCGCGTTGACGATCATCCTCGGCGCGCCGTACCTGGTATGGCGGCTGCTCCGCACGGAACATTGGGCGCCGCTGGTCGTCGTCCAGATCATCGGCGGCATCCTGCTCGGCCCCGGCGTGCTCGGCCATGCCGCGCCCGCATTCCATGCCTTCGTCTTCAATCCGCAAGTCATGACCGCGCTTAACGGCGTGGCATGGTGGGCGGTGATGATGTTCGTCTTCGTCGCCGGAGTGGAACTCGATCTTTCCGACGCCTGGAAGCACCGCGGCGAGACCACGCTCACCGCCGCCTGCGCCTTGCTGACGCCGCTGCTGTTCGGATCGATCGCCGCGGCCCTGCTGCTGCGCACGCCCGGATGGATCGGGCCGAAGGGCACTTATCCGCAGGCCGTGCTCGGCGTGGGCATGGCCTGTGCGGTCACGGCGCTGCCGATCCTGGTGCTGCTGATGGAAAAGCTGGGCGTGTTCCGCGAACCGCTCGGCCAGCGGCTGCTGCGCTATGCCAGCCTGGACGATATCGCCATCTGGGGCGTGCTCGCCCTGATCCTCGTCGATTGGGAGCGCGTGGGACGGCAGGGCCTGTTCCTTCTCGCTTTCGCCGCGGCCTCGTTCCTGGTCCGCGCCCTGTTCAAGCGCCTGGGCGAACAGGACCGGTGGTTCGTATCGCTGATCTGGCTGGCGCTGGTCAGTTTCGCCGCAGACTGGTCCGGCCTGCACTTCATGGTCGGCGCCTTCCTCGCCGGTGTCGTGCTCGACGCCCGCTGGTTCAGCCGCGAGAAGCTGGACCTGTTCCGCGAATTCCTGCTGCTCACGGTCATGCCGGTATTCTTCCTCAGCACGGGGCTTCGCACCGACTGGGGCATGGGCGGCCTGCTGGTCATGGGCGCGGCGCTGCTGTTCCTGCTGGCCTCGGTGGCAGGCAAGCTGGCCGGCGTACACCTGGCCGGCCGCCTGCTGGGATGGAAGAAGGGCGATGCCACGGTGATCGGCTGGATGCTCCAGACCAAGGCCCTGATCATGATCATCTTCGTCAACGTGCTGCTCGACAAGCGGATCATCACGCCCGAGACCTTCACCGCCCTGCTGCTGATGGCGGTCATGAGCACCATGCTGACCGTGCCCATCGTCAAGCCCCGCCTTGCCCGGATGGGGCAGGACGGGGCCGTTTGACCGGAAGCCGATTTCACCCCGGGCCGTTGACGACCTGGCCCACGCCTTCCCGGCCGGACAGTTTCTCCGCCGCCTGCCAGAACGCCTCGACGAAAGCCGCGTCCTCGACCAGGGGATTGGGCTTTCGGCGCGCCCGTTCGAACCAGTAATCGCCGCTCGATTCGCCCGGTTCTGCCGCCGTCGCCAGCCAGATCACCGTATCGGCGCCCTGCGCCGGCGACAGCTTGGGCGCGTCGCCATAGGCGGCCTGGACGCTTTCCGGCGTGTGGGAGAAGAAGTTGCTGCCCACCGTGCCGGGATGGACCGAGTGCGCGACGATCCCATCCTTCGCCAGCCGGGGCGCCAAAGCCCGCGCGTGCAGCACATTGGCAAGCTTGCCGCTGCAATAGGCCGCGCCGGGGCTCCAGTTGTCCAGGTTCTGGAGGTCTTCCAGATTGATCGCGGGAATCATCTCGCTGCCGTCCGAGGCGGTGTTGACGATCCGGACGCTGCCGGCCCCTGCCCCGCCGCTCCTGGCCGCTGCCTGGCGCAGCAGCGGCAGCAGTCTTGCGGTCAAGGCAAAAGGCCCCAGGAAATTCGCCGCGTAGTTCGCCTCGAAACCCTCGGCCGTGATGGCCTGTTCGCGCGCCATTCCGCCCGCATTGTTAACCAGCACGTCCACGCGGTCGACCTTTCTGGCGATCTCGTCCGCCAGACGGTCCACGTCGGCCAGCAACGAGAGATCGGCGCGGAGCATCTCCGCTTCGCCGCCGCCTGCGCCGATCTCGGCCGCAAGCGCCGCCGCGGCTTCGGCGCAGCGCCCGGCATCGCGGCCCACGCCGATCACGCGAAAGCCCTGCCGCGCCAGAGCCTTTGCCGTCTCCAGGCCGATGCCCGAACTGGCGCCCGTCACCACCGCCACGCGCCCTGATTCTGCTCCAGACCCCATGCTTCACGCTCCTCTCGCTTCTCGTTGCCGCCATTTCGACTACTCGCGCGGCCAAACCGCAAGCGATTGGGCCGGAAACGGAGGAAATCATCGGTTCGGCGGTTTTCAGACCTGCCATCGCTCTGCCATAAGCGCCCCGTGCCAGACGCTGACCCTCTTGCCGATCTCCTGCCTGACGCGCACGAAGCGCTCCATGCCACATTCGGCTTCAACGCCTTTCGCGGCGTGCAGGAACAGGTGGTCACGCGCGCGCTTTCGGGCCGCTCCACCCTGGCGGTGATGCCGACCGGCGCGGGCAAATCGCTGACCTATCAGCTGCCCGCGGTGATGCTGGAGGGCACTTGCGTGGTGGTTTCGCCGCTGATCGCGCTGATGCACGACCAGTTGCGCTCGGCCACTGCCAACGGCATCCGCGCCGCCACGCTGACCAGCGCCGATGCCGATCGCGGCCTCACCATGGACCGCTTCCGCGCGGGTGAGTTGGACCTGCTCTACATCGCCCCCGAACGCGCGAGCCAGCCCCATTTCCGTGAGCTGCTCGAACAGTCGCGCGTCGCTCTCTTCGCCATCGACGAAGCACACTGCGTTTCCGAATGGGGCCACGATTTCCGGCCGGACTACCGCCTGCTGCGGCCCCTGCTGGACGCTTTCCCGCAAGTGCCGCGCCTCGCCCTGACGGCCACGGCAGACCATCATACCCGCACCGACATTCTCGCCCAGCTCGGCATTGCCGAAGAAGGGCTGATCGTCGCCGGGTTCGACCGTCCGAACATCCGCTACACGATCCGCCCGCGCGACAATGCGATGCGGCAGCTGAAAGCGGTGATGGAGGAGAACCCGGGCCCGGGCATCGTCTACGCCCCCACCCGCGCCCGCGTGGAGCAACTGGCCGAGACTCTGGCCTCCGCCACCGGGCGGCGCGTACTGCCCTATCACGCCGGGCTCGATCCCGAAGTGCGCGCCCGCAACCAGGCCGCCTTCGTGGCCTCGGAAGACATGGTCATGGTGGCCACGGTCGCCTTCGGCATGGGCATCGACAAGCCGGACGTGCGCTTCGTCGCCCATGCCGGCATTCCGAAGTCGATCGAGGCCTATTACCAGGAAACCGGCCGCGCCGGGCGCGATGGCGACCCTTCGGTGGCGATGATGTTCTGGGGAGCCGACGATTTCGCCCGCGCCCGCCAGCGCCTCTCCGAGATCGAACCGCACCGGCTGCAAAGCGAACGCCAGCGCCTCGATGCCCTCGCGGGTCTGGTCGAAACCGCCGAATGCCGCCGCGCGGTCCTGCTCCGCCACTTCGGCGAGACGCCCGCGCCTTCCTGCGGAAACTGCGACAATTGCCTGGAGCCGGCAGGCGTGATCGACGTGACGGAAGTGGCGCGCAAGCTGCTTTCGGCCGTCTATCGCACCGGCCAGAGCTATGGGCTGGGCCATCTCGAAAAGGTCCTGACCGGCGCCAGCGACGACCGCGTGCTGCAGCGCGGGCACGACCAGCTTTCGGTCTTCGGCATTCTCACCGAGGAAGAGCAGCCGCTGCTCAAGCCGCTGGCCCGCGCACTCCAGGCCCGCGGCAGCCTCTTGCCGACCGAGCACGGCGGCCTCTCGCTGGGCGGAGACGCGCGCGAAATCCTCAAGGGTGAGGCTTCGGTGCAGATCGTCGTCCCACCCAAGCGCGAGAAGAAGCGCCGCGGTGGACGCGGCGCGGCGGACGGCGGCGCCAACCCGGTCGGTGATCCCCTGTTCGATGCCCTGCGCGCCTTGCGCCGCGATCTCGCCCAGGAAGCGGGCGTGCCGCCCTATGTCGTGTTCCATGACGCCACCTTGCGCGAAATGGCCGCCGCGCGCCCATCGTCGCTGGCACAGCTCGGAGAGATCGGCGGCGTCGGCGCCCGCAAGCTGGAAGCCTATGGCGAGGCCTTCCTCGAAGTCCTGCGGCAGTTCTGAACCTTCCCGTTCCGCGCCGAACCAGTTCGATCGCGCCTCCGGTCGCCATTTGCCGCCCAAAGCGCTAAAGGGCCCACATGATCCGCATATTGATCGATGCCGACGCCTGCCCGGTGAAGGACGAGACCTACAAGGTCGCAGCCCGGCACAAGGTGCCAGTGGTCGTCGTCAGCAACAGCCCCATCCGCGTTCCGCAAGGCCCGCTGGTCTCGCGCAAGCTGGTGAGCGACGCGTTCGACGCCGCTGACGACTGGATCGTCGAGAACACCGGCCCGGGCGCGGTCGTGATCACCGCCGACATCCTGCTGGCCGACCGCTGCCTCAAGCTCGGCGCCGAAGTGGTCGCGCCCAACGGCAAGCCTTTCACCACGTCCTCGATCGGCAGCGCCATCGCCACGCGGGCGATCATGGCCGACCTCAGGGCAGGTGGCGACGTGGTGGGAGGCCCGCCGCCCTTCAGCAAGACCGACCGATCGCGCTTCCTCTCCAGTCTGGATGAGACGCTGGTGCGATTGCAGCGCCGCCAGTTCTAGGCCGCGCGGGCTCATGACGGACCACCGGGAGACGGCTACCCGCCCCGGGTCCGCGCTTCGCGGCGGCCGGTACGCGGGCTGGAAAACGATCGCCTAGCCGAGCCGGTAGGGCGTGGGATCGCCGCGTTCACGGATCAGCATCTGCCGTGCTTCCTTGCGCAGGCGCAGGCAGACTTCTTCACGGGCCTCTTCGCCCAGCCTTTCGGGAAATCCGCGAAGCGCCGCCTCGTATCCGTGTTCGACGAGCGCATCCAGCACCGCCGCTTCATCGGTTTCGAAAGCCCGCGCCATCAACTTGAGAGTGCGTACGGTTTCGCGAAATTCGAAATCGGTAAGGCGGCCGGATTCGAACTCTTCCTTGCGTAGCAGCGCCCGCCGCAGATCCCACACCATGATCGGCCTCCCCAAGAAACCGCGAACCGGTCCAAGGTCGTGATCGCATGAATAGCGCCATCGAGGTTTGAGGTGAAATGGTTCGGTGCCAGGCGGCAAGCCGCAGGAATAACCCGGTGGTTCAGAGGCTCCCGGCGTGGCGAGAGACCTTTTCGGGCAAATCCGGACCGCCCGCCAAGATTGCGCCGCTTATGCGGTCACGGCCTAGTCCTCGCGGCCGTCGAAGGAAACCGGCACGGCCAGGCGGAATGGCAGGTCGGGGGAGGCGATGCGCGATTCCGTGCCGTTGTCGTGGATCAGGACGGCCCGTCCGACGCCCGGCGTCGCCACAACGGCGACGACACTGTCCACCCAAGCGTGCAGCAGCGCCTTGGCGCGTGCGAGTTCGGAGGCTTCGCGGGTCGTGGTGCCGGATGCTTCGAGTTCGGCTTCCAGCTCGGCAATGCGCGAGGTGGCTTCCGCGATACGATCGCCGTGAGCGCCGTCACCCGAGGAGCTGCCGCCCAAGGAGTTGCCGCCCAAAGAACTGCCGGCGCCGCCGCCGGTTTCTTCGCTGGCCTGTTCGCTCATGCTCTGGTCTCCCGCGCCCGGATAGTTCTTGTCGCCTGACGACTAGGTGGCCACCGGGACCAAGAGAGGCAAGGCCCCGGCAATCGCTCTCGCGGTAACCGGGGCCCTGGAACGTCTTTCCGCGATCGACGCGGATTCCTCAGGTCAGAGAGGATTGTCGAGCTTGATGATCTCTTCCTCACTGGCACGCTGGGTCGTCTTGAGCTGGCGCGGGCCGGCAAAGCTGTCGAGCACCGGCTTGTCGCGGGCATAGAGATCGTCGAACGGCTTGAGCTGGCCGTCGATCGAGCGGGCATACGTGAAATAGGTGAGGTAGACCGGGAACGTCCGCGTCATCTCGACCTTGGTATAGTCGCCCGAGCGGGAGATCTCGGCGGCTTCGGCGGCGGTCTTCTTGGCGCCGAGGATCGCCATGGTCATGCCCAGTTCCACGGCGCGCTCGGTGCGGATGCAGCCGTGGCTGAAGGCGCGCACGTCCGAGTTGAAATACTGCTTCGACGGGGTGTCGTGCAGGTAGATCGCGTGGGGGTTGGGCATGTCGATCTTCATCAGGCCGAGCGAGTTGTTGGCGCCCGGCTGCTGGACCACGGTGATCGTGCCGTCGCCGTTCTTGGTGGCCTTGTAGCCTGCCGAACGCGCCCAGCCGGGGTTGTTCAGCACTTTGGCGCCCAGGCCTTCGCCCTTCACGATCGACTGCGGCACGGTCCAGGTGGGGTTGAAGACCACTGCGCTCACCGTCTCGGCCAACTGCGGCGTGGCCGTGCGGCCGGGCTTGCCGACCACGGTCTTGTAGCTGCGGATGATCTTGTTCTTGACCACCAGGCGGAGCTGGAATTCCGGAATGTTGGTCATCAGGTAAACGTCGCCGAGGTCGCGGGCGAGCCAGCGCCAGCGGTCCATGTTGGCCTGGATCAGCGCGCGGCGCGCCTTGTTGGCCATGGGCGTGGCGTTGAGATCGGCCTTGAGCGCGGCATAGTCGGGGTTGGTCGGCGCGAGCTTGTCCACCACGCCGGCCACGTCATGCTCGGAAAGCGACTGCGCCATGATCTGCGCGGTGGGCATCACGTCCTGGTCGGGGTCTACCGCAAACCACTGCACGCGGGCCTTCATCGGGGTGCGGCCGTCGCGCAGATCCTCGATCAGCCAGCCGAACACGCGGCTTGCCAGCGCGTCAAGCTCGTCGCCTTCGCCCTTGGCGATCGCGGCGCGCAAGGCCGAGGGCTGGTAGTCGGCCGGCACGAGACCTTCCTTGCCGATATATTCGACCGTGGCGAGCAGGGCCTTGGCGTCCGCCATGGACCAGGCCATGACCGGCTCGGCCACGACGACGTCCTGCACCACCGGCTGCGAAACCGTGGGGATCGCGGTGGGAACCACGGCAGGCTGGACCACCGGCTGCACCGCTGCCGGGCGCGTGGCCGTCTTGGCGGCGGGCTTCGCAGTCGCCGTGGGTTTGGGCGTTGGTGTGGGCGTGGGGGTCGCCTGCGTGGTCGGCAGAATAGAGGTGGGCGCCGAGACGGTCTTCTTCTTCGCCGCATCGGTCTTGGAGGACGCGGTCCTGGTATCCGTCTTTCCGTCCGACTTCTGGGCCAGAGCCGGCTGCGCTGCAAGACCCGTCGCCGCCATGACCGCCAGCACGCTGCAACCGAACCTCATGAAACTCGCCATTGTGATCTGAACCTGCCCTTGGTGATGCTGGAATGATATCGAGGGAAACGCAGCCAAGGATAACTGGCTGCAGACCTTGCCGCTTTGCCCCCATATAGTGCCTTCTTCAAGGATTTCGCCTGTCCCTGCGATGAATTGCTTGCATTGGCGCTTGCGCGGGGCCGCGCGGGAGACGAGAGCCGGGGCCTGATGAGCGCTCCTGCCGCCCCTGATATAGAGTCTTCGCCCGGCTCGCCGCTCGGCCTGCACCCCGCCGGTCGCCCCTCGGCGCTGCCGGTGCTGGCCGTCATTGCCGGGATCGCCACGTTCAGCGCCATGGACGCGATGATAAAGGGCGCCGGGCTCGCGGTGGGCGTCTATACGGCGCTGCTGCTGCGCAATCTCTTCGGCACGGTCCTGACGTTCCCGCTCTGGCTCTCGGCGGGGCGACCGCTGCCTTCCCGCGCGGTGCTGAAGGTCCATGCCCTGCGCGCGGCGATCACTTCGGCCATGGCCGCACTCTTTTTCTATGGCCTGGTACGAATTCCTATGGCCGAGGGAATCGCCATTTCCTTCGTGTCCCCGATCATTGCGCTCTATTTCGCAGCGCTTTTCCTGGGCGAGACGATCCGGCCGCGCGCCGTCGTCGCTTCGCTGCTGGGCATTCTGGGCGTGCTGGTGATCACTGCCGGCCGGCTCGGATCGGGCGCCTATTCTGACGAAGCGATAGCGGGCACGGCGGCGATCCTCCTCTCGGCCGTGTTCTACGCCATGAACCTGGTGCTCCAGCGCAAGCAGGCGCTTCTGGCCAGGCCGGTAGAGATCGCGCAGTTCCAGAACCTGCTGGTAACGTTGATTTTCCTGGTGTTTTCCCCCTGGCTTGCGGTCATGCCCGATCCCCGCAGCCTGCTGCTGATCCTGGCCGGCGCCGTGCTGGCGACATGCGCGCTGCTGTTCCTGTCCTGGGGCTATGCCCGCGCCGAGACGCAAGTGCTGCTGCCGATCGAGTATACCGGCTTTTTCTGGGCCGCCCTGCTTGGCTGGCTGATGTTCGGAGAGCGCCTTGATCTCGCAACTGTTGCCGGCACGATACTGATCGTTATCGGCTGCTGGACAGGTGCACGCAACGCAAGAGTCGAGTCCCAGGTACCACGCAAGCCCCCCTTGACCTGAGGGCCGCGAGCGCGCATCGGCGGGGCCGAAGAATCCGCTTGTCGCGATGCAGCACGGCGATCATTTTCGGAACCTGGGCTAGTGGGTTGCGAAATAGCCGCTCTTCTCGTGGCACGCTCCATACAGAAGGGGATAATACCCAAATGACCCAGGTCGGACAGGACACGCTCGGCACCCGCAGCACCATGACAGTCGGCGGCAAGCAGATCGCCTACTACTCCCTCAAGAAAGCCGCCGAAAAGATCGGCGACGTTTCGCGCCTTCCCTTCTCGATGAAGGTCCTTCTCGAGAACCTCCTGCGCTTCGAAGACGGCGGCTTCACCGTTGCCACCAAGGACATCCAGGCGATTGCCGACTGGCAGAAGAACCCTGCCACGGGCGAGGAAATCCAGTACCGCCCGGCCCGCGTTCTGCTTCAGGACTTCACCGGCGTGCCCTGCGTGGTCGACCTGGCCGCGATGCGCGACGCCATCGCCACGCTCGGCGGCGACACCAGCAAGATCAACCCGCTGGTCCCCGTGAACCTGGTGATCGACCACTCGGTCATGGTCGACGAATTCGGCCACCCCAAGGCGTTCGAAGAGAACGTGGAAATCGAATACCAGCGCAACATGGAGCGCTACGACTTCCTCAAGTGGGGCTCGAAGTCGCTCGACAACTTCTATGCCGTTCCCCCGGGCACCGGCATCTGCCACCAGGTCAACCTGGAGAACATCGCCAAGACCGTGTGGTCCAGCGAAGACCAGAACGGTGAACTGGTCGCCTATCCCGACACCTGCGTCGGCACCGACAGCCACACCACCATGGTCAACGGCCTGGGCGTGCTGGGCTGGGGCGTCGGCGGCATCGAGGCGGAAGCCGCGATGCTCGGCCAGCCGGTCTCGATGCTCATCCCCGAAGTCGTCGGCTTCAAGCTGACCGGCGAACTGAAGGAAGGCGTGACCGCCACCGACCTCGTGCTGACCTGCACCGCCATGCTACGCAAGCACGGCGTGGTTGGCCGCTTCGTCGAATACTTCGGCCCGGGCCTCGCCTCGCTGTCGCTGGCCGACCGCGCGACGCTCGCCAACATGGCCCCGGAATACGGCGCCACTTGCGGCTTCTTCGGCATCGACGACAAGACGATCGACTACCTGCGCCTCACCGGCCGCGAGGAAGAGCAGATCGCCCTCGTCGAAGCCTATGCCAAGGAGCAGGGCTTCTGGATCGACCCGGCCGCCGCCGACCCGATCTTCTCCTCGACCCTCGAACTCGACATGTCGACCGTCGTGCCTTCGCTCGCCGGCCCGAAGCGTCCGCAGGACTGGGTCGCGCTTCCCGACGTCGACGACGTGTTCAACAAGGACATGGCCGAGACCTACAAGAAGACCGCCGCCCGCGTTCCCGTGGAAGGCAAGGACTTCGACATCGGTGACGGCGACGTCATGATCGCCGCCATCACCAGCTGCACCAACACCTCGAACCCGGGCGTGCTGGTTGCCGCCGGTCTCGTCGCCAAGAAGGCCGACGAGCTGGGCCTGAAGCCCAAGCCCTGGGTCAAGACCTCGCTCGCTCCCGGATCGCAGGTCGTCACCGACTACCTCGAAAAGGCCGGTCTCCAGTCGCACCTCGACAACATCGGCTTCAACCTCGTCGGTTACGGCTGCACCACCTGCATCGGCAACTCGGGCCCGCTCGCAGAGCCGATCTCGAAGGCGATCAACGAGAACGGCCTGGTCGCCAGCGCCGTGATCTCGGGCAACCGCAACTTCGAAGGCCGCGTCAGCCCCGACGTGCGCGCCAACTTCCTGGCCTCGCCGCCGCTGGTCGTCGCCTACGCTCTGAAGGGCACCGTGGTGGAAGACTTCACCACCACCCCGATCGGCGTCAGCAAGGACGGCACGGACGTGTTCCTCAAGGACATCTGGCCGACCAACCTCGAAGTCAGCACCACGATGAACGCCTGCGTCGATCGCGGCATGTTCCAGGCCCGCTATGCAGACGTCTACAAGGGCGACAAGCACTGGCAGGCGATCAACGTCGTCGGTTCGGACACCTACTCGTGGCGCGCCGGTTCGACGTATGTCGCCAACCCGCCCTACTTCGAGGGCATGGAAATGACCCCGGCGCCGGTGAACGACATCATCGAGGCCAAGCCCCTGCTGATCCTCGGCGATTCGATCACCACCGACCACATCTCGCCGGCCGGCTCGATCAAGGCCGACAGCCCGGCGGGCCAGTGGCTGATGGAGCACCAGGTCGCCAAGGCGGACTTCAACTCCTACGGTTCGCGCCGTGGCCACCACGAAGTCATGATGCGCGGCACTTTCGCCAACATCCGCATCCGCAACGAAATGGTCCCCGGCATCGAAGGCGGCATGAGCCGCTTCGGTGAAGAGGTTCTGCCGGTCTACGACGTCGCGCAGAAGTACAAGGAGCAGGGCACGCCGATGGTGGTCGTGGCCGGCAAGGAGTACGGCACCGGTTCGTCGCGCGACTGGGCGGCCAAGGGCACCAACCTGCTGGGCGTCCGCGCCGTGATCGTCGAGAGCTTCGAGCGTATCCACCGCTCGAACCTGGTCGGCATGGGCGTGCTTCCGCTTCAGTTCAAGGACGGCGACAGCCGCCAGTCGCTTGGCCTGACCGGCGACGACGCCTTCACGATCAAGGGCGTCGCCAGCCTCAAGCCGCGCCAGGACGTGGAAGTGGAAGTGACCCGTCCGGACGGCTCGACCTTCACCTTCACCGCGCTGTGCCGCATCGATACCGCCAACGAAGTGGAATACTTCAACAACGGCGGCATCCTGCAGTACGTGCTGCGCAAGCTGGCCGCCTAAAAAGCAGCCAGCCGCAAGGCTGAGAAAAACCCCGTCCCGCGTTCGCGCGGGGCGGGGTTTTCTTTTGGGAGAAGATGTCCGGCCTCTCCGCCAGGCCGCAGAGAGCATTTCCGGCGCGCGAAGCGGCTTGCTTCCACACGCCCGCCCCGCACACGAAAAAGGGGTGAGCGCCCCCCGACGCTCACCCCCGTCTCCAGCTGGCCGCGTATCGCAGCGCGCTGGCTGGCTGCCCTCAGCCGGACTTCTTGCGCACCAGACGCTGGCGGCCGACTACCGCTGCCGCAGCCGCGCCGAACAGGATCAGCATGGGCGGGGCGGGAACGTCGGTCGGCGGCGTGGTCGGCGGCGGATTGTCGCCGCCCGAGGATGTCGAGGTAGAGCTGGAGGTCGAGGACGACGTCGAACTGGAGCTGCTCGACGACGAGGACGTGGAGCTGGACGAGCTTGTGCTGGTCGAGACGTTGCCCGAGCTGGAAGAGCTGGTGCTCGTCGAGACGTCACCCGAGCTGGACGATGTCGTCGTGGAGGTGATTCCCCCCGACGTCGTAGAGGTGATGCCCCCGGTCGTCGTGGTCAGTCCGCCGGTGGTGGTCGTGGTCGTCAGGCCGCCGGTCGAGCTGGAGGACGAGGTGGAACCGCCCGTCGTGGTGGTGGTCAGGCCGCCGGTGGACGAAGAGCCCGAAGTGGAGCCGCCGCTGGAAGTGGACGAAATGATGACGTTGCCGCCGCCCGATCCGCCGCCGCCGAAGAAACCACCGAAGAAGCCGCCTCCGAAACCGCCGAAGCCGCCGCCACCGCCGCCGACCACCACCGGGGCACCGCCGCTGCCACCCGCATAGGACGGCGCCGGGGCGGGCGGGATATAGGGCGGGGGAAGCGGGACGGAGACCATCTGCGGCACGTCGGGCCGCGGGATGATGCGGCGCGCGCGCTTCACTTCGCGCGGCGGATCCTTGCGGACGATCCGCTTGGCCGGATGGCGCGGCTTCGCCGTCTTGGCCATCTTGACCTTGCGGTACTCGACCGACTTGCGCTGCGTCTCGGCCACATGGACCGCGCCACCGCCGATGATAGCGCAGCCTGCCGCACAGGCAGACAGTTTAGCGAGGGCCATACGAACCGACATGATCGTCTCTCTCTTCGTTCTGTTCGGCCCTGCCCGTTCGGGAATATGCCCAAAGGGGAACACGGGAGCCGACTTGCCCTGAACAAACGCAGAGAGCGGTTAACGGAACAATGGCATTTACCGAGATTCGACAGCGCCGAGGCAGAAAATGCGTTAGTTTTCGGAGGTAACGCGCAAGCTGTACCGAACCGGGACTATCCGAAGGCCCATCTGTAAACGCCCCCGACAGTTTGTTGCGCGGAACGCGTGCGCGTTCAGTCCCCGTCCGAATCGAACAGTGCCCCCTGCGGCCCCTGTCCGCTGCCGCCATTCGGCGGCGTCATGCCCAGGTGCGTCCAGCCCCGGTCGTTGAGGCAACGGCCCCTTGCCGTGCGGGCGATGAGGCCCAGCTGGATGAGGTAGGGCTCGATCACTTCCTCGATCGTGTCGCGCGGTTCGGACAGGCCCGCCGCCAGCGTTTCGACGCCCACCGGGCCGCCTTTGTAGATGCCGGCGATCATCTGCAGGTAACGGCGATCCTGCGCGTCGAGACCGATGGAATCCACTTCCAGCCGGGTCAGGGCATCGTCGGCGATTTCGTGCGTGATGACGTCGGAGCCGGCGACATGGGCAAAGTCTCGCACACGGCGCATCAGGCGCCCGGCGACACGCGGCGTGCCGCGCGAGCGGCGCGCGATCTCGGTCGCCCCGCCCTTGTCCATGCCGATGCCCAGCAGGTTGGCGCCGCGCGTGACGACTTTCTCCAGCTCCTCCACGGAGTAGAACTGCAGGCGCACCGGAATGCCGAAGCGATCGCGCAGCGGGGTCTGGAGCAGGCCCTGCCGCGTCGTGGCACCCACCAGCGTGAAGGGCGGCAGGTCGATCCGCACCGAGCGCGCCGAAGGCCCCTCGCCGATGATGAGGTCCAGCGCGCGATCTTCCATCGCCGGGTAGAGCACTTCCTCGACCACGGGATTGAGGCGGTGGATCTCGTCGATGAACAGCACGTCGCCATGCTCGAGATTGGTCAGCAGCGCCGCCAGGTCGCCCGCCTTGGCGATCACCGGGCCGCTGGTGGCGCGGAACCCCACGCCCAGTTCCCGCGCAATAATCTGCGCCAGGGTCGTCTTGCCGAGGCCGGGAGGCCCGAAGAACAAGGTATGATCCATCGCCTCGCGCCGCGACTTGGCGCTCTCGATAAAGACGCGAAGGTTGTCCTTCGCCGCCGCCTGCCCGACGAATTCCGCCAGAGTCTTGGGCCGCAGGGCCGCATCTGCGTCCTCGGGCTGGCGGGTTGGGGTAAGGATAGGGTTATCGGTCATGGGTTGGGCATCTGACGAGGAATGGAACCTGAAACGGGTGCAGGGTGACGAAGTTCTCTACGGAGCCGCGCCTGGCGGATTGCAGCCATCACCCCGCCGCCTTCTTCAGCGCCACGCGAACGAGGTCGTTGAGCCCCGCATCCTCGCCCAGTTCCTCCACGGCCTTGCCGACCGCCATGCTGGCCACCGCGGGCTTGAAGCCGAGGTTCTGGAGCGCGGAAACGGCATCCGCGCTGGAAAAACCGGCAGGTGCGGCGGCCGAGGCCAGACCGGGCGTGCCCGGTGCGGTGGGCATGCCGCCCGCCTTGTCCTTGAGTTCGTTGACGATGCGGCTGGCCAGCTTCGGCCCGACGCCGTTGGCGCGCGCGACCATGGCGGAATCGCCGCCGGCGCAGGCGCGCTGCAGTTCCTCGGTCGTCAGGGCCGAGAGGATCGCCAGCGCCACTTTCGAACCGACGCCCTGCACGGCCGTCAACAGGCGGAACCAGTTGCGCTCCGCACCGCTGGTGAAGCCGATGAGGCGCTGGTCGGTCTCGGAAACCTGCATCTCGGTATGGACGACGACCTTGTCCCCCCGGATGCCGAGATGGTCGAGCGTACGCGCCGAACAATGGACAAGATAACCGACGCCGTTCACGTCGATGATCGCCCAGTCGGGGCCGGTGTCGTCTAGCAGACCTGTAAGCTTGGCGATCATGGTTTGTTCCTATGGCAGGAACGATCGCGCGACGCCAGCCCCGCCGGGCGCCTTCAGGTGTTTGCCTGTTGATCTTCGGAAACCTGGTCCCACGGGCGGTAATAGAGCGCTGCGCAGGCCTGCGCCATCACGCCGCCGGTCACCGACAGGTCGTCCTTCCAGGCGTCGGTCACGAAATCGAGTGTCGAAAGGTGGCGATCCTCGAAATACATGGCATGCACGTCCGCCCGGCCGGCACCGTAGACGATCCGGCCGACCCCCGCCCAGATCGCCGCCATCGTGCACATTCCGCAAGGTTGCAGCGTGGAATAGAGCGTCGCCCCCTCCACGCGCATCGCGCCCACGGCCCGGCCGGCAAGGCGAAAGGCTTCGATCTCGGCATGGGCGGTGGCGTCGCAGCGCTCGGCCGTGCGGTTGACCCCGGCCGCGATCAGCTTTCCATCGCGCACGACGAGTGCGGCAATCGGGGTGTCGGCGGGATCGGTGCCCTTTTCGGCCACGGCGATGCGGATCGCCTCGGCCATCCAGCGGGCATCGGCCCGGTCTTCATCGCTGCCTCGTTCTTCGCCGTGCGGTTCCATGACGCGCACAACGCGCCGACCTAACGGTGGCTCCCGAGCATGTTGGCATGCGTGATGGCCACGGCCAGGGCGTCGGAGGCGTCCTCGCCCGCCAGCTTCACGCCGGGCAGCAGCACTTTCAGCATGTGCTGGATCTGCTTCTTGTCGGCGCCGCCGGTGCCGACGAGCGCCTTCTTGATGACCTTGGTGGAGTATTCGGCCACCGGCAAACCGGCCCGCGCGATCGACAGCATGGCGACGCCGCGCGCCTGCCCCAGCTTCAGCGTCGACTGCGGGTTCACGTTGACGAAGACCTCCTCCACCGCGCCCGCATCGGGCCGGTGGAGGAGAATCACGTCGGTGAGCGCGGCATCGAGCTCGACCAGCCGCTCGGCCATGCCGGCCTTCGCGTCGGTGCGGATCTGCCCGTTGGCAACGTGGCTGAGGCGGCTGCCGCTCTTGGCGACCACGCCCCAGCCCGTGCAGGTAAGCCCCGGATCGAGGCCGATGATGATCACGGCTGGGCTTAGCCCAGCTTTTCCATGACTTCGTCGGAGATGTCGTAATTGCCCCAGACGGTCTGGACGTCGTCGTCTTCTTCGAGCGTGTCGACCAGCTTCATCAGCGTGCCGGCAGTGTCAGCATCGACGTCGACAGTGAGGTTGGGCTTCCACGCCAGCTTCACGCCCTCGGCTTCGCCCAGGACCTTTTCCAGCTCGCGGGCGACTTCGTGAAGCGAATCGACCGAGACCCAGATCTGGTGGCTGCCGGGATTCTCGTCGCCATCGCCCATATCGCTTTCGACATCGTCGGCGCCGGCTTCGATGGCGGCTTCGAGGACCTTGTCCTCGTCACCCACGCTGCCGGGGTATTCGATCAGGCCGAGGCGTTCGAAACCGTGCGAAACCGCGCCCGAAGCACCAAGGTTGCCGCCGTTCTTGGAGAAGGCGGTGCGCACGTTGGTGGCAGTGCGGTTGCGGTTGTCGGTCAGCGCCTCGACGATGAGGGCCACGCCGCCGGGGCCGTAGCCCTCGTAGCGCACTTCCTCGTAGTTCTCGGCATCGCCCTTGCTCGCCTTGTCGATCGCGCGCTGGATGTTGTCCTTGGGCATCGACTGCGCCTTGGCCGCGTTGACGGCGGCGCGCAGGCGCGGGTTCATGTCCGGATCAGGCATGCCCATCTTGGCCGCGACGGTGATTTCGCGGGAGAGCTTGCTGAACTGCGCCGAGCGCTTTTTGTCCTGCGCGCCCTTGCGGTGCATGATGTTCTTGAATTTGGAATGGCCTGCCATGGGTCCGCTCTTGCTTCGCTCGTCTGCCTGCCTGCGGACTGATCCGCGAGGCCCGGAGAATGAGGTCCGGTGAATGTTGTGTGCCAATTGACGCAGGGCGCGCCTTACAACAGGCCGGCACCCGAGGGCAACCGCCCGCTCCGCACGCCGATCATGCGCCGCATCGCACAACGAATTGGCAAGGATGACGGGGCTATCAGGAACGGACATGGCTACCCGAACCCACCCGCCCGCCCGTTCCGCGCCGCCCTTCGCACCCTTGGGCATGCTGCGCGAACTGCCGTCTTTCCTGCGGCGGCCCGCCGTGCTGACGCCGATCGGCCTGCGCAGGCGCGAAGGCTGGGCGGCGCTCGGCGTGCTGGAAACGGTTCACATCGCCGGGCTTTTCCTGGTGGTGCTGCCGCTCATCGGGATCTGGCAGCAGGCCATGCACCTTTCCCCGCCCGATGCTTTCGACAAGCTGCCGGGAGGCTGGCTGCTCCCCTTCACGATCCTGATTGCCCCGATTGCTGAAGAGGCGCTTTTCCGCGGCTGGCAGACGGGGCGCCCCCGCGCGCTCTGGCTATTGGCCTGCACCGTGGTGCTGGCGATCCTGGTGGTCTGCGCGAAAGGCATGGCGCCGATGGTGCTGGCAGGCGCGCTGGCGGCGCTGGCCCTCGCGGCGCTGGGCGGCTGGATCGCCTTGCGCAAGCGGCGCGCGCCCATGGCCGGATTCCTTGCGGCCTATCCGGCGGTATTCTGGATCGTGGCGCTGGTCTTCGCAGGCGTGCACCTGACGAACTACCCTGCCGTCTCGGTGCTGACGCTGCCGCTGGTGCTGCCGCAATTGTGGGCGGCGCTGCTGCTGGGCTTCACCCGCCAGCGCGTGGGCCTGCACGCCGCCATGCTCCAGCACGCCGGCGCCAATGCGGCGACCATGCTGCTGGTGCATTTCGGGACGTGACGCGCGTTTCTGCCCGGCCGCAAGGGCGGGGCGAGACGCCGGAGTCTTCGCCGGGTGCGCTCGCCACGAAAGTGACGAGCTTGCTGCACCGGCCCAAATCCTTGTTCGGTGCGACTTCGACGGATGTCGAAGGCGCGCGGCATCAATCGATGCCGAGTGCCGTCTTGTAGGTGTCGAGCAGCATGTCCATTTCGCGGCGGTCATCCGGCTTCATCTTACGGATGCGCACGATCTGGCGCATGATCTTGACGTCGTAGCCGACTGCCTTGGCTTCGTTGTAGACGTCGCGGATATCGTCCGAGATGCCCTTCTTTTCCTCTTCGAGGCGCTCGACGCGCTCGATCAGCAGGCGCAGGCGATCGTCGGTGGTTTCGGCCATCGGTGTAGTGCTCCAATAGGAATCGTGAATCGGTTTGGCGGCGGCTGATAGCGACTGCGCCGGATTCGGGCAAAGCGCCGACCTGTGGAAATCCTGTGTGTAATCCGCAGCAAGGGCGCCCGGCCCTTCCCCGTTGCATCCCCGACGGGCCCGCGTTATTCGCCCCGCGAGCGGCGACCACGTTCCCGCCTCCCCGGCCGAACCGACCTCGCGCCCGGGAGCATCAAGACCGGGACGGCCCGGCAACCATTTCAGGAGGTTGCCCCCCAATGCCCACTGCCATGCCCTGGATCGTTCTCGTCATTGCCGGCCTGTTCGAAGTGGTCTGGGCCTCGGCGATGAAGCAGTCCAACGGCTTCACCCGCCTCTGGCCCAGCATCGTCACGATCGCGGCCATGCTGGCAAGCTTCGGCCTGCTGTCCTGGGCGATGCGCGTGCTGCCGCTGGGCACCGCCTACATGGTCTGGACCGGCATCGGCGCGCTGGGCGCCTTCATCGTCGGCATCGTCCTGCTCGGGGAATCGGCCAGCGCCATGCGCCTCGCCGCGGCCGGGCTGATCCTGGCCGGGCTGGTCATGATGAAGCTCGCGAGTTCCTGAGGGCGCTGGCACGCCCCCGAAACCGGCCCCGGGACATCGCCCCGGGGCGTCAGTGCGATCCGCCGTTTTTCTTCAGGCTTTCCTCCATCCGCGCGATCTGCTCGGGCGTGGCCTCGCTCTGATAGGCATCCTTCCAGGCGCCAAAGGGCATGCCGTGGATCACTTCGCGCGCCGCGGCCTTGTCGCCATCGTAGCCCGCATCGCGGATCCAGTCCGCCAGGCAGTTGCGGCAGAAGCCGGCCAGCCCCATCAAATCGATGTTCTGCGCATCGTGGCGGGTCTGGAGGTGCCGCACGAGGCGACGGAACGCCGCAGCCGCCACAGCGTCGTCGAGTTGGTCGATCTGGTCGTTTCCGTTCATATTTCTGGCAATCGTCCTTGGTTTGTCATGCCGCCTTTGCCATATGTCGCCGAAATATCGAAAGAGAGGCAGACAGATTTTGGCCACCACCCCTCCGTTTCGTCGTTCGCCGCACCATCGCGGCATCAAGCGCCAGCGCAAGGTGAAGATACTTGCCACCCTGGGGCCGGCCAGCCGCGACAAGGAGACCATCGCCAAGCTGCTCAAGGCCGGCGCCGATGCGTTCCGCGTCAACATGAGCCATGGCGATCACGAGACCCATCGCGAAACCATCGCCAATATCCGCGCGGTCGAAAAGGACCTGATGCGCCCCGTGGCGATCCTTTGCGACCTTCAGGGCCCGAAACTGCGCGTCGGCACTTTCGCCGAGGGCAAGGTGTTCCTGCGCCACGGCGCTCACTTCACGCTCGATCGCGATCCCACGCCGGGTGACGAGAACCGCGTCTGCCTGCCGCATCCCGAACTCTTCGGCATTCTCCAGAAGGGCCAGCGCCTGCTGATCGACGATGGTAAGCTGCGCCTGGTGGTTATCAAGCCGGAAGCCGATTCGATCCTTTGCACCGCCGAAGTCGGCGGTTTCATTTCCGACCGCAAGGGCGTGAACGTGCCCGACGCGATCGTGCCGGTGCCCGCGCTGACCGACAAGGATCGCCGCGACCTCGCCTTCTCGGTGGAGCAGGGCGCCGACTGGATCGGCCTGTCGTTCGTCCAGCGCCCCGAAGACGTGGCCGAAGCGCGCCGCTTGATCGGCGGTGCCTGCGCGCTCATGTCGAAGATCGAAAAGCCCGCGGCGGTCGATTCCATCGACGGGATCATCGAGCTTTCGGACGGCATCATGGTCGCCCGCGGCGATCTGGGCGTGGAACTGCTGCCTGAAGAAGTGCCGCCGATCCAGAAGCACATCATCGCCAAGACCCGCGCCATCGGCAAGCCGGTGGTGGTGGCCACGCAGATGCTGGAATCGATGATCACCAGCCCCTCGCCGACCCGCGCCGAAGTGTCCGACGTGGCCAATGCCGTCTATGACGGCGCCGACGCGGTCATGCTCTCGGCCGAAACGGCAGCGGGCCAGTGGCCGGTGGAAGCGGTGACGATCATGGACCGCATCGCCATCAAGGTGGAGACCGACTCCACCTATCGCGAGCGCATCCACCTTGCCCAGACCCCGCCCGACGCCACCACGGCCGACGCGCTCTCCGCCTCCTGCGCCACCATTGCCGACACCCTGCCGATCGAAGGCATCATCGTCTTCACCGGTTCGGGCGGCTCGGCCCGCCGCGTCGCCCGCGAGCGTCCCGCCGCGCCGATGCTGGTGCTCACGCCCTCGCAGAAGACCGCCCGCCGCCTGGCCCTGCTCTGGGGCGCGCATGCCGTGACTACCAAAGACATCGGCAGCTTCGAGGAGATGATCGCCAAGGGCAAGCGCATGGCCCTGCGCCATGGCTTCGGCGCCGCCGGCACGCGCCTGGTGGCACTGGCCGGCGTCCCCTTCGGCACGCCGGGTTCGACGAACCTGCTGCATGTGGTGACGCTGACCGGCAACGAGCTGGAAACGCCGAACTGAGGTTCGATCCGGAGATGCGAAGAAAGCCGCACCGCACCGCCGCGTTGCTGGCGTTCTTCGCATTTCTGGGTTCGCCGCTTGCAGCCGGAGCAAGCCCTTCGTCGGCGTCGGAAACGCCCAGCGCGCTCAACCTGGGCGAAGGAATTTACGCCGCACATCGCGATGTCCTGAACGGAACCGGAAGCAGACCGCTGCGCAAAATCGCGGACGACGTCATCCGTTTCAGCTCCACGCCCGCCCTGGGCGCGCCCGGATACATCATCGAACTGCACGGCAAGACGCGGGATCAGGGCCCTCAAGTCCTTGCACGCTTCTTCCGCCATGGGATCGACCGATGGGATCCGGACGGTGAAATGCGTTTCGCTCTTTCCGAAGATGCCTACGATGATCTTGCAGGGACGATCGACGAACTGCTCGCCCAAGGCACTCCGGAAAGCCGAGGGCAGGTTCGCTGGATCTGCATGGACGGGCCCGGCTTCGTGACCGAACGCCTTACGAAAGGCCGGGCTCACTGGCTCAGCGGTTTCTGCGGCGACAATCCGAACAATGCCATCGCGGCCTTGCTGGACGGGCTGCTGGAACAACAAGTCGCCAGCCGCCTTCCCTCGCTCAAAACGCGCAAGTCGCCGCGACTTTAGACCGATCCCGCGCGACGGAGAGTTCGCGCGTCACAAGCCGCCAGCGGTCCCGGATCAAGTCCGGGACGCGCCCGCTTTAAAGTTCAGATCAGCCCCGCGCGCCGAACAGGGCGCTGCCGACGCGGACATGTGTGGCGCCGAGCATGATGGCGGTCTCGAAGTCCTCGCTCATGCCCATCGAAAGCTGCGACAGGCCGTTGTCCGCCGCGATCTTCGCCAGGAGCGCGAAGAACGGCGCTGCCTCGATGCCCTGCGGCGGCACGCACATCAAGCCCGCGACCGGAAGCGCGGCCTCGCGCGCGGAAGCCAGCAATGCGGGCACTTCGGCAATGGCGCAGCCGCCCTTCTGCTCCTCGGCGCCGATATTGACCTGCACGAAGCAGGGCACCCGGCGGCCGGTCCTGTCCATCGCCTTGCCGAGCGCGGACACCAGCGAGGGCCGGTCGACCGAATGGATGCAGTCGAACAGGTTCAGGGCATCCTCGGCCTTGTTCGACTGGAGCTGCCCCACGAGATGAAGCGAAACGCCCTCGTGCTCGCCGCGCAGGGCCGGCCACTTGGCCTCGGCTTCCTGGACGCGGTTTTCGCCGAAGACGCGCTGGCCCTGGGCGATCAGGGGCGCAATGGCCTCGGCGGGGTGAGTCTTGGAGATGGCGACGAGTTCCACCGATTCGGCCTCGCGCCCGGCAATGCGGGCAGCCTGGGCGATGCGGGCACGGATGTCGTCGAGAGGAGATACTGGCTGATCCATGGCGCGCTGCTATAGCGGCTTCGTGCCGAACCGCCACCCGCCTCTTCCCGACATCTGGCTCATCACCGACGCCCGCAACGACGAAGCCCTGGAGCGCACCCTCGCCCGCCTGCCGCGGGGATCGGGGCTGGTCTATCGGCACTATCACCTGGCCCCTGCCGCGCGCCGCGCCCGGTTTGTAGCGCTTGCGCGCGCGGCCCGCCGCTTCGGACACAGAGTGTTCCTGTCGGGCCCGGCACGGGAGGCGCGGGGCTGGGGTGCAGACGGCGCTTATGGCGCGCCCGCAAGGCTGGCGCGGGGGCCCGCTTGCCCGCGCCTCGTCACCGTCCATTCCCTGCGCGAACTGGGCCGGGCTCACCGCGCCCGCGCCGACGCCATCCTGCTCTCGCCGGTCTTCCCGACCCGCTCTCATCCCGGCGGGGCGACGCTCGGCCGCGTGCATTTTCACTTGCTCGCCGCCCGTTCCGCCGTTCCAGTGATTGCGCTGGGCGGCATGACAGTGCATCGGGCGCGCACTTTGCCGTCGAGGAAATGGGCCGCGATTCAGGGCCTTGCCCGCTAGCCCACAGGGCTGTTCCCGATCCATTCTTGACGGCGAGTCCCGCCAGAGCGCATTATCCGGGCCTGATCAGAGGCCCGATTTCCAGGGGGAATTCTTAATGGCCACCCGGCCCATCGCACCAGGACGGCGGATCGCCAAGCCGAACTGGCGCGCCGTTCTCAAGCGCTCCCTGCGCCGCGCCTCCGAACTGAGCGGCGCGCTGACGCTGTTCGCGGCCATGGCATTCCTGGCCCTGGCACTCGTCAGCTATCACCAGACCGACCCTTCCGCCTCCACGGCCGCAGGGGGGCCGGCGCAGAACTGGATGGGCTCCGTCGGCGCCTGGGTGGCCGAGCGCGCGCTGGTGCTGTTCGGCCCGGTTTCGGCCTTGTTCGTGCCGCTGCTCTACGTCTTCGCCCGCAAGCTCTGGCTGCTGGTGGAAGAGGACGACAACGAGATCGAGCATTCCAACCAGCGCTGGTGGCGCCCGGTGGCAGTGCTGGCGATCGCCATGACGCTGATCGCCACGGTCATGTCGCTGGTCTTCACGGCGCCGGGCGGCGTGCTGCCCGCCTCGATGGGCGGCATCACCGGCCTGCTGGGCGCCAAGGGCATCACCGGCATCGCGGCCTTCGCGCCCGAAGTCGTCCAGGGCTGGATCAAGCTCGTGCTGGCGCTGCTCTGCGCGCTGGCCGGCGTGGCCCTGGCCGGACAGGTCTTCGCGGTCGACTGGGTGCGCCTGCTGACATTGCCGGGCCGGATCGGCCGCCTGCGCGGCGAAGGCGAGGCAGCGCCCGCCATGTCCGAAAAGACCAAATCACGCGACAAGGGGGCACGCGATACAAGCGCGCGCGACACGGGCGAGGAAATGGCCAAGCCCGCGCCCCGCATCGGTGCGCCCGCCGCCGCTTTCGACGCCGCGGCCGACAAGCCGCGCAAGGCACCCGAAATCAGCGATCCCAAGGCCAGCGCCGCCCCTGCGCAGCTCAACCTGGGCAACCGCCAGAAGGACATGTTCGACAAGTACGAACTGCCCGGGCTCGACATCCTGGCCGATCCGCCGCCCAATTCGCAGCCCAAGGTCGACAAGCTCAGCCTGGAGCGCAATGCGCGGCTGCTGGAAACCGTGCTTGACGACTTCAACGTCAAGGGCGAGATCACGGCCGTGCGCACCGGCCCGGTCGTCACCATGTACGAGCTGGAGCCTGCTCCCGGCATCAAGGCCAGCCGCGTGATCGGCCTGGCCGACGACATCGCCCGCAACATGAGCGCGATTTCCGCGCGCGTCGCCTCGATCCCCGGCCGCACGGTCATGGGCATCGAGCTTCCGAACGCCGATCGCCAGATGGTCTCGTTCAAGGAAATGGTCGCCTCGGAGGCTTTCGCCAACCACAAGGGCATGCTGCCGATCATCCTGGGCAAGGACATCGCCGGCGAGCCCGTGGTGGCGGACCTTGCAACCATGCCGCACCTGCTGGTCGCGGGTACCACCGGATCGGGCAAGTCGGTCGGCCTCAACGTCATCCTGCTTTCGCTGCTCTACCGCCTCACCCCCGCGCAGTGCCGCCTGATCCTCGTCGATCCCAAGGTTCTCGAACTCAAGAGCTACGACGATATTCCGCACTTGCTCTCGCCGGTGGTGACCGAACCGCCGAAGGCCGTGCGCGCGCTGAAGTGGGCGGTAGAGGAAATGGAGCGCCGCTATCGCCAGATGAGCGAGATTTCGGTGCGCAACCTTGCCAGCTTCAACGAGAAGGTCCGCGCCGCCGCCGCCAAGGGCAAGCCGCTCGGTCGCCGCATCCAGATCGGTTTCGACCCGGAAACGGGCGAGGAACTCTACGAGGACCGCCAGCTCGATTACGAGACGCTGCCGCAGATCGTCCTCATCGTCGACGAACTGGCCGACCTCATGGTCACGGTGGGCAAGGAAATCGAAGTGCTGATCCAGCGCCTCTCGCAAAAGAGCCGCGCGGCGGGCATTCACCTCATCATGGCCACGCAGCGCCCCTCGGTCGACGTCATCACCGGCGTCATCAAGGCCAACCTGCCCACCCGTATCTCCTTCGCCGTCACCAGCCGCATCGACAGCCGCACCATCCTTGGCGAACAGGGCGCCGAGCAGCTGCTGGGCAAGGGCGACATGCTCTACAAGCCCAGCACCGACCCGATCAAACGCGTCCACGCGCCCTTCGTCTCGGACGAGGAAGTCGAGCACGTTGCCGATCACTGGCGCGGCCAGGGCAAGCCGGACTACGTCGATGCCGTCACCGAGGAGCCGGAGGAAGGCTCGTTCGGCTTCGACGACCTCGACGCCACCGCGTCGGACCAGCCGGAAGAGCGCAAGTACCGGCAGGTCTGCCAGCTGGTGTTCGAGAACCAGAAAGTCTCGGTCTCGTGGCTCCAGCGGCAGATGGGCGTCGGCTACAACACCGCCGCCAAGTGGGTGGAGCGCATGGAGAACGACGGCTACGTTGGCCCCGCCAACCACGTCGGCCGCCGCGACATCTACCGCGACGAGAACGGCAGCCCGCTCTGATGCGGGCCGGAAAGCGCGGTCTGACCCTGCTCGGCCTGCTGGCCGCGCCCGCCCTGGCCACGACCAGCGGGGCCGCGACGGGCGTGGCGGCGACGGGCGTGGCGGCGCGATGGCAGCGTCTGTTCGTGCCCAGCGTGGAAAACACGCTCGGCCGCAGCGTCTATGTCGACAAGGCCAGCGTGAAGGCCGGCATGATCGGGCGGCAGTTCCGGCAGATGCAGGTCCTGCTGCGCGCCCATGCCGGCTATCCGCAAGGCACCGTGCTCTACACCGAGCGCGCGGTGGACTGCACCGGCAGCCGCGCCCTGTCCTATCACTGGCGCATCGTCCGCCCGAACGGCACGGTGCTGCGGGACTGGAGCGATGCCAGCCCAAGCGTCTCCGGCGTGCAATGGGCGGGCGAGGACGGGCTGGTGCTGAAATATGTCTGCACCGGCGTGCTCCCGCGCTGAGCCATCGCAGGCCCGGCCCCCGATAGGCGCGCCCCCCGATCGGCGCGCCCAGTCCGGCGCGGCCCGGTTGGCGCCACCCGGATCGGTTGGGCTTTTCTGGCCCCTCCCTTCGTCTAGGGTTCCGCACCGCAGCGTGACGCCCTAAGAAGACCGTCCGCACGCAATTTTCGCTTCCCGCCCGAAAGGCCCCGATGGAAGATCATACCCAGGCATTCCTCCTGCGCGACGGCTTCCTGCTGCTCGGCACGGCGCTTGCCTTCGTCCTGCTGTTCCGCCGCCTCGGCCTGGGTGCGACCTTGGGCTACCTGCTCGCAGGCGCCATCCTCGGGCCTTACGCGCTGGGCCTGGTCGGCGATCCGGAGAACAAGCTGGGCATCGCCGAGCTGGGCATCACCCTGCTGCTGTTCATCGTCGGCCTGGAACTGGCGCCGCGGCGGCTCTGGCGGATGCGCAACGAGATCTTCGGCCTCGGCTTCCTGCAAGTGACGCTCTGCGGCCTCGCGGTCTCTGCGGTGATCTATTATTCGGCCGGGTTCAGCCTGGCCGCCTCGCTGGCGCTGGGGCTGCCGCTGGGGCTCTCCTCGACCGCGCAGGTCCTGCCGATGCTTCAGAGCGCCGGGCGTCTGAACACGCCTTTCGGCGAACGCTCCTTCGCAATCCTGCTGTTCCAGGACCTCTCGATCATCCCGCTGATCACGATCATCGCGGCGATGAACCGCAACCCGCATTTGCCCGAAGGCCCTCCGGGCTGGATCCTGGTGCTGGAGACCCTGGCCGCCATCGCCGGCCTGATCCTGGCCGGGCGCTTCGTGATCCGCCCGCTGTTCCGCCTGATCGGCAATCTGGGCGAACGCGAGATGTTCGTCTTCGCCGCGCTGTTCACCGTGATCGCCTCTGCCGCGCTGATGCAATCGCTCGGCCTTTCGACCGCGCTGGGTGCCTTCATCGCCGGCGTCATGCTCGCCGATACGCCTTACCGCCACGAGCTGGAGGCCGACGTAGAGCCGTTCCGTTCGATCCTGCTCGGCCTGTTCTTCATGTCGGTCGGCATGATGCTGGACCTTTCCGCCATTGCCGAGCGCCCGCTGTTCGTCGCCACCATGGCGCTGGCCCTGATCGCGGTGAAGGCTTCGGTGATCTTCGGGCTGGGCCTGCTGTTCCGCATGAACTGGCGCAGTGCGCTGGCACTCGGCCTGCTGCTGAGCCAGGGCGGCGAGTTCGGCTTCGTGCTTTTCGCGCAGGCGCAGAGCGCCTGGCTGATCGAACCGCGCGCCGCCAGCCTGTTCAGCGCCATCGTCACCCTGTCGATGGTCACCACCCCGTTCCTGATGATGGCCACCGCGCGCATCCGCGAAATGCCGACCAGCAAGGAAACCCGCGAAGGGCCCCGCAAGGACGGCGCCAAGGCCCTGCTGGTGGGCTACGGCCGCTTCGGCCAGACCGTGGCGCAAGTGCTGATCGCCGCCGAAATCCAGGTGACGCTGATCGATACCGACATCGAGATGATCGACGTCGCCAGCGGTTTCGGCGCGAAAGTCTGGTTCGGGGACGGCACCCGCATCGACCTGTTGCGGCAGGCCGGCGCCGGCGGCGCGCAGATGATCGTGTTCTGCATCGACGGCGACCAGCTCTCGGACAGCTTCCTCCAGAACGTCCACGAGGCTTTCCCCGATGCCCGCATCCTCGCCCGTGTCTATGACCGCCGCGCGATGATCCGGCTGATGGATGCCCCCGTCACCTTCATGGTCCGCGAAGTGATGGAATCGGCCGTCGCCCTGGCCCGCGAGGCGCTGGACGACCTTGGCCTCTCCATCGAGCAGATCGACAATGCCGAGGAAACCTATCGCGCCAGCGACCGGGAGCGCTTGTCGATCCAGCACGAGACCGGCGATTTGCGCGCCGCCCGCGACCGCATCCTGACCCAGGACCTGCGCGACGCGCATTGACGCTGGCGGGCGGCATCCATCCGGGAAACGCCCCCTTCGGGGGACGCCTTGCCCGCGGGCGCTCACGGCACCGAATAGCCCTCGAACCGCTTGATCCGCCGCAGCGCGAAGCTTGTTCGCATCGACGATACGCCCGGCAGCCGCGCCAGGCAGTCGCGGTGGATGCGGTCGTAGTGATCCAGGTCCGAGGCCGCGACGCGCAGCTGATAATCCGCCGCGCCCGACATCAGGTGGCATTCGAGGATATCGTCGAAGTCTCCCACCGCCCGCTCGAAACGCTCCATGGCCTCGCGGCTCTGGCTGGTCAGCGTGATCTCGACGAAGACTTCCATCGACAGGCCCAGCCGCCGGGCATCCACCCGCGCGGCATAGCCCAGGATCAGGCCCTGCTCCTCCAGGGCGCGGATGCGCCGGTGGCAGGCGGAGGACGACAGGTTCACCAGAGCCGCCAGTTCGGCGATCGAGCGCGAGGAATCGGCCTGCAACGCTTCGAGGAGTGCGCGGTCTGCCCGGTCCATGGAAAATTCTCTTGTCGTTTGTTTCAGGACTGGGAAATATTCCTGCCTCGCTTTCTGACAAGCCCCAATTCGGTGAAACATTGCAGGGGCCCGGGTGTATCTCATCGGCAGGAGAGTTTTTCGCGGAGTCGATAATATGCGTGTCGGTACGGTCAGGGAAATCAAGAACCACGAATATCGCGTCGGCCTGACGCCGGAGAGTGCCCGCGAACTCGTGACTCACGGGCACGAAGTCTGGGTGGAAAGCGGTGCCGGCCAGGGCATCGGCGCCAGCGACGCCGACTATACCCGCCAGGGCGCGAAGATCGTGGCGACCGCGCGGGAGATCTTCGAAGGCTGCGAGATGGTCGTGAAGGTCAAGGAACCGCAGGCGAGCGAACGCGCCATGCTGCGGGAAGGCCAGATCCTCTACACGTACCTGCACCTCGCCCCCGACCCCGAGCAGACGGCCGACCTGGTGAAGTCCGGCGTCACCGCCATCGCCTATGAAACCGTGACCGGCCCCGGCGGCCAGTTGCCGCTGCTCAAGCCGATGAGCCAGGTGGCCGGGCGCATGTCGATCCAGGCCGGCGCCACCGCGCTGGAGAAGGCCCATGGCGGGCGCGGCGTGCTGCTGGGCGGCGTACCGGGCGTGATGCCGGGCAAAGTCGCAGTGATCGGCGGCGGCGTGGTCGGCTTCAACGCCGCGCAGATGGCCGTGGGCCTCGGCGCCGACGTCACCATCCTCGACCGCAGCCCCGACGTGCTCGAACGGCTGGGCATCTATTTCGAGGCCCGCGCCAAGACCCGCTTCGCCAGCACCGCCAACCTGGCGGAAAGCGTGGCCGATGCCGACCTGGTGATCGGCGCGGTGCTGATCCCCGGCGCGGCCGCTCCCAAGCTGGTGACCCGCGACATGCTCGGCACGATGAAGCTGGGCGCCGTGCTGGTGGACGTCGCCATCGATCAGGGCGGCTGTTTCGAAACCAGCCATGCCACCACCCATGCCGAGCCGACTTTCGTGGTCGACGGCATCGTCCACTACTGCGTGGCCAACATGCCGGGCGCCGTGGCCCGCACCAGCACTTACGCGCTGAACAACGTCACCCTGCCCCACGCCCTGGCGATCGCCAACCTCGGCTGGAAGGCCGCGCTACAGGCCGATCCTTACCTGGCCGAGGGCCTCAACGTCCACGCCGGGAAAGTGACTTTCGAGGCCGTGGCGACCGAGCTGGGGTACGACTACGTGCCGGTGAGCGACGTTCTGGGCTGATGATCTGGCGGCTCTCGTCCCGGCCTTGTCCCGGGACGAGAGCCGCCCGAACTTACGGGACCATACCAAGGGTTCAGCGGAACGTTGCGCGGGATCAGTCAGACCCGTCCCAGAAGGGCGCCGCGACCTCGGGTGGCACGCGCATGAGGCGTTCGGAGGCGATGTCAATCATGGCCCAGGTCGTCCGGGCGGAAACGAGCACTTTGCCCGTTTCGTTGCGGAAATCCACGCGGCGCACGAAGCGTGCGCCGCTCGGACCTTCGGGAATGAAGGTCTCTCCCGTCACGCTTTCGCCCTCGCGGATATTGCCGCGATAATCGATCTCGTGCCGGGTCACGACCCAGGCGTAGAGCGCCTGGTGCTCGGGCGGGGCCACCGCTTCCCAGTGCGCGGTGGCCATGGCTTCCATCCATTGCACCCAGACCGCATTGTTGACGTGGCCCATGACGTCGATGTCATGGGCCTGCGCCGTGAATGTCCGGGTGAAGGGCGGCTTCACTCGGAAACGCCGAGCTGCCAGAGGATGAACGCGAACTCCTCCGCGGTTTCCTTCAGGCTCTCGAACCGGCCGGACTTGCCGCCGTGGCCCGCACCCATGTTGGTCTTGAGGATCAGTTCGTTGCCGTCCGTCTTCAATTCGCGCAGACGGGCGACCCACTTGGCGGGCTCCCAATACGTCACGCGGGGATCGTTGAGCCCGGCCGTCACCATCAGCGGCGGATAGGCCTGGGCCTTGACCTGATCGTAGGGCGAGTAGCTGCGGATAAGCTCGAAGGCCGCGCGGTCCTCGATGGGATTGCCCCATTCCGGCCATTCGCCCGGAGTCAGCGGCAATGTGTCGTCGAGCATGGTGCTCAGCACGTCCACGAAAGGCACATGCGCCACCACCGCGCCGAACAGGTCGGGATCGGAATTGATGACCGCGCCCATCAGTTCGCCGCCCGCCGAGCCGCCCGAGATCGAGATCTTGCCCGCCTCGGTGAAGCCGCGCTCGATCAGGCCCTTGGCCACATCGACGAAGTCGTTGAACGTATTGGCCCGCTTCTCCAGCTTGCCGGCCTTGTACCAGGCGCGGCCCAGATCGTCGCCGCCGCGGATATGGGCAATGGCATAAGCGAACCCACGGTCGACGAGGCTGAGGCGCGCCGTCGAGAACCCCGGATCGATGGAGATGCCATAGGCGCCGTAGCCGTAGAGATGCAGCGGCCCGGCACTCGTGCGGTCGCGGCGATAGACGACCGAGACCGGGATCGCCGTGCCGTCGCGCGCGGTCACTTCCAGCCGCTCGGTGGCATAGAGCGAGGCGTCGTAGCCCGAAGGGATTTCCTGGACCTTCAGCAGCTCCAGCGTGCGGTCCTTCACGTCGTAGTCGTAGACCGACGAGGGGCTGACCATCGATTCGTACGTCACCCGCAGCACGTCCATGTGCCATTCGGGGTTGTTGGAAAGCCCGGCCGAGTAACTGGCCTCGGGGAAGACGATCGGCTCGACGCGGGAGGAATCGTCGTAGTAGCGCAGCTCGATCTGGTCGAGCCCGGCCCCGCGCCCGGCCGTCTTCCGGCCTTCGACCACGTAGAAGTCGCGGAACAGGTCCACGCCCGTGAGGTAGAAGGCATCGGCCCCCTCGATCAGCGTCCTCCACTCGCCGGGATTATCCAGCGGCGCGGTGGCGAGGCGGAAGTTCTCGTGGCTGTCGTTGGTATGGATGTAGAGCACGCCCTCGCGCTCATCCACGTCGTATTCCACGCCCTTGACGCGCGGCTTGACCAGGATCTGCGGGCCCAGCGGATCGTCGGCAAGGACCATGCGGCATTCGCTGGTCTCGTGATCGCTGGCGCCGATCAGCAGCCACTTCTCATTGGAGGAGAGCGAAGAACCGACGCGGAAGCCCTCGTCGTCCTCGTGATAGAGTTCGACATCGCTTTCCAGCGGCTGCCCCAGCCAGTGCAGGCGGGCATTGTCGGTACGCCACTGCTCGTTGGCCAGCGAGTAGACGAGGCCCTTGTCCTGCGCCACCCAGACCAGCGCCGAGAGCGTGCCGGGAATTTCGTCAGGCAGGAGTTCGCCCGTCTCCAGGTTCTTGATCCGCGCGGTGAAGCGCTCCGAACCGTTGTCGTCATAGGCATAGGCCAGCAGCTTGCCGTTGGCGCTGGTGGAGATCGCGCCGAGGTTGAAGTATTCCTTGCCCTCGGCCAGGGCCACTTCGTCCAGGATCAGCTCGTCGGCGCTGCCGTCTTCGCTGGCGCCCACGGGGCGGCGCCACCACTTCTTGTATTCGGCGCCTTCCTCGAATTCGATCCAGTAGAGGAAATCGCCGTCCTTCTGCGGCACCGACTTGTCGGCTTCCTTGATGCGCGCGCGCATTTCCTTGAACAGCGCGTCGATCTGCCCCTGGCGGCCTTCCATGCGCGACTCGAACCAGCGGTTTTCCGCTTCGAGATGGTCCAGCACCGCCTTGTCGGTGACCTCGGGATAACCCGCGTCACGCAGCCAGGCGTAGTCGTCTTCCACGCTCAGGCCGTGGTGAGTGAAGGAATGCGGCTTCTTCGCCGCCTGTGGAGGACCTGCAAGGGCCTGGGTGGAATCTGCCATTGCCTCCATCTATGTTGCACACATGACCCCCGCAAGCCGGATACCCACCTCATGTTGATGAATACCCACGAAGCGCGGCTCGATGCCTTGCGCCAGGAACTCAAGTCGCGCGGCCTCGACGGCTTCGTGATCCCCATTTCCGACGAGCATATGAGCGAATACGTCGGCGCCTATGCACAGCGCCTCGCCTGGCTCACCGGCTTCGGCGGCTCGGCCGGAACGGCCGTGGTGCTTACCGATCCCACGCTTTCTCCCGCCGCCGCCATGTTCGTGGACGGGCGCTATACCCTCCAGGTGCGCGAGCAGGTGGACGGCAAGGCCTATGCCTATGAAAGCGTGCCGCAGACCAGCGCCGCCCGCTGGCTTGGCGAGAATGCGCCCAAGGGTGCGAAGATCGGCTACGACGCCTGGCTTCACGGCTCCAGATGGGTGGAAGCCGCCCAGGCCGCGCTTTCGCACAAGGGCGGCACGCTCGTGGCGGTGGACGGCAACCCGATCGATGCCGTCTGGCAGGACCAGCCCGCCCCCTCGCCCGCTGCGGCGATCGTCCATGACGATGCCTTCGCCGGCGAATCGAGCAAGGCCAAGCGCGCCGCCGTCTCCGAATGGCTGACCGCGCGCGGTCTCAACGCGACCGTGATCTCGGCGCTCGATTCCATTGCCTGGCTGCTCAACTTGCGCGGCACGGACGTGGAGCGGACCCCCGTGGCGCTCTCCTACGTGGTCGCCCATGCCGACGGCACGGCCGATCTCTACATCGCCGAGGAAAAGGTGACGGCCGAACTGCGCCAGCACCTTGGCAATGCCGTTCGCATCCAGCCGCGCGATGCCTTCGTCGCGGGCCTCGGGAAGCTGGCGAGCAAGCGCGTCTCGGTCGATCCCGACAATGCCGTGGCCGCCGTGTTCGAAACACTGCGCGCCGCCGGCGCCGCGATCGTCGAGGAACGCGATCCCACGATCCTGCCCAAGGCGGTGAAGAACCCGGTCGAGCAGCAGGGCCACCGCAAGGCCCAGGCCATCGACGGGGTGGCCGTCACGCGCTTCCTGCACTGGCTCTCGGTCGAAGGCCCCAAGGGCGAAGTGACCGAGATGAGCGCTTCGGACCGTCTCCACGCCTTCCGCCAGGAATGCGGCGATCTTCGCGACCTCTCGTTCGACACGATCTCCGGCGCCGGCCCCAACGCTGCCAGCCCGCACTACCGCGTCTCGGACGAATCGAGCCTGACCCTGGCGCCGGAAAGCGTCTACCTCGTCGATTCGGGCGGGCAGTATCCTTGCGGCACCACCGACATCACCCGCACCGTGTGGATCGGCAACCCGGAAAATGAGAGCGGCGCCCCGCCGGCCGAAGTGAAGGACCGCTTCACCCGCGTGCTCAAGGGCCATATCGCCATCGACCGCGCGGTCTTCCCCAAGGGCACCAACGGCGGCCAGCTCGACGCGCTGGCACGTCAGTTCCTCTGGGCCGTCGGGCTCGACTACGCCCATGGCACCGGCCACGGCGTGGGCAGCTTCCTCTCGGTTCACGAAGGACCGCAGCGCATCGGCAAGCCGGCGGGCGGCCAGGCCGGCACATCGCAGGAACTGCTCGCGGGCATGATCCTCAGCGACGAGCCGGGCTACTACAAGGCCGGCGAATACGGCATCCGCATCGAGAACCTGATCCTCGTCGAACCGCGCCAGTTCGCCGGAGCGGACGGCGAATACTTCGGCTTCGAGACGCTGACCCTGGTGCCGATCGACCGCCGCCTCGTCGACCTTTCGCTGCTTACCGCGGAGGAAGTGGCCTGGTGGAATGCCTACCATGCCAAAGTGCTCCAGGTGATCGGCCCGCAAGTCGAGGGCGAAGTGAAGCACTGGCTCGACGCGCAGTGCCGCCCGTTCTGAGCGCGCGGCTTCCGATGTTGTGAGCCTGCGGGCTCAGGCGTAACCTCCTCCCGGAAACAGGCTGGCCGGGAGGAGTCGCCCGATGACGGACGCAGTGCAGGATCTCAGGACCCATCCGGTCCATCTCGGCCTCGGCGCGGTGGCCAGGGCGCAGCCCGCTTTCACCGGGATGGAATGGTACGCCGACTATATCGAGCGGAGTGCCGCCGACGGGGCCGAGGGCCGCCTCGTCTCGATGTACGATTTCGACGAAAGCTGGGACAGCTGGGAAATGCACCCCGCCGGCGACGAACTCGTGGTCTGCCTGGGCGGGGCGATCACGCTGCACCAGGAACTGGCGGACGGCACGGCGCGCACCGTGTCGCTCCAGCCCGGCGAATATGCCATCAACCCGCCCGGCGCCTGGCATACCGCCGATGTCGACGGCCGGGCGACGGCGCTGTTCGTGACGGCGGGGATGGGAACGCAGCACCGGCCGCGATGAAACGGCGCAAGGCTTGCCTCCGCATGAATAGAGTGCCAAGCCTGTGACAATTGGCGACAATAAAGCCGCAAGGCGGCACAACTGCGCGACAAGCGGTCGTTAGACGGGATCTCAGAAAGCCGCGGGGCTGTTCTTCCCCCTCCCTTCCCCGTCCCCCGGCTTTCGCCCTATTCGCCCGAAGAAAGAGAGCCCAGAGGATGAACCGCTTCAGCAAGATCGCCGTAGGCATCTCCGCCGCTGCGCTGGCCGTTGCCGGGGTGGCCTGTGCCCAATCTCCGGCCCAATCTCCTGCCCAATCTCCTGCCGGTCCGCAGCGCGACCGTCCCGAAACGCGCACCGAAACGCGCGCCGAAGCCCAGAGCCGGGCGGAGGAAATGTTCGCGCGTCTCGACGTGAACAAGGACGGCAAGCTCGACCGCGCAGACCGCGAGGCCCGCCGCCAGCAGATGCGCGAAGCCGCGTTCGACCGTCTCGACACCAACAAGGACGGATCGATCTCCAAGGCCGAATTCATGGCCGATCGCGGACCGCGCGGTGACGGCGACCGACCCGATGGCGACCGACCCGATGGCGACCGGCCCGATGGTGACCGGCCCCATGGTGACCGACCCCATGGTGACCGACTGGCCGACATGCCCCCACCGCCCCCCGGCGCGGAAGGCGCAATGCCGCCGCCTCCCGGTGCCCCCGACATGGCCGGCCCCACGGGGCGCCCTGGAAAGGATCGCCATGGCCGCCACGACGGTCCGCGCGGCGGCATGAAGGGTCCGATGATGGGCTTCGGCAAGGCGGACGCCGATGGCGATCGCTCCGTGACCCGCGCCGAATTCGTCGCAGCCGCCCTCCAGCGCTTCGATGCCGCGGACACCAACAAGGACGGCAAGGTCACCCCCGAGGAACGCCGTGCCGCGCATGACAAGATGCGTGCCGAGTGGCAGGCCCGCAAGGGCGAGCGTGGGGAGGCCCGGCGCGGCCGGGGCGATACCCCGCCGCCGCCCCCGGCCCCTGCACCCGCGACGAAGTAACCCGAGACCCCGCCCGCGCGACCGGACGGAAAAGGATTGGAATGAACGACATCTCGCCCGCCCGCATCCTGCTGGTCGACGACGAAGCTGCACTCCGCGAGCCCCTGGCCGACTACCTGTCGCGCCAGGGGTTTGCCGTCACCCCGGCCACGAGTGCAGCCGAAGCCCGCAGCAAGCTGCGCGACGACAGGCCCGATCTCGTCCTGCTCGACATCATGATGCCGGGCGAGGACGGCCTCTCGCTCTGCCGCCACTTCGTGGAAGCGCAGGACATTCCGGTGATCTTCCTCACCGCGCGCGGCGAGGCGACCGACCGGATCGTCGGGCTGGAGATCGGCGCCGACGATTACGTCGTGAAGCCTTTCGAGCCCCGCGAACTGGTCGCCCGCATCCGCTCCGTCCTGCGCCGCGCCGCCCGCATGCCTGCGCAGGCGCCGGAGAACGAGGCCTTCGCTTTCGAAGGCTGGCTGCTCGATCCGCTCAAGCGCCGCCTTTCCGATGCCGAAGGCGCGACCGTGCCGATTTCCTCGGTCGAATTCCGCCTGCTCATGGCCTTCCTCGAACACCCGCGCCAGGTGCTCAACCGCGACCGGCTGCTCGACATGGTGCAGGGCCGCGAAGCGCATCTGTTCGACCGCGCGGTGGACAACCAGGTCAGCCGCCTGCGCCGCAAGATCGAGGTCGATTCGCGCAACCCGCAGCTGATCCAGACCGTGTGGGGCGGCGGCTACATGCTGGCCACGGACGTCCGGCGCGTGCCGCTGGACGCGGACTGAGCGGAACCCGCAAGATGTCGAGCCTGAAGATGCCGCGTCCCCATAGCCTGATGGGCCAGATGCTGCTGGCAGTGGCCGTCGCGCTGATGCTCGTGCAGGGCCTGGGCGCGTTCCTGGTCTATCGCGCCCAGCGCGAGGGCTACGAGGCGAGCATGCTCAATGCCTCCGCGTTCCGCCTCATCATGGAAACGCGCGGCCCCCGCGCGCTGTCGCGCCGGCATGACGGGCCGCGCGTGCCGCTCTCCGGCCCGCCGCCCAAGGGCTATCACCTCGAATACAGCACCCGCTCCCCCGCCGGTCCCGGAGAAACGCGCGACCGGGAAGCGGAAGTGGGCCTGGCCAAGATCCTGGCCGACCAGGAATTCCCGGTGCGCGACATCGTCGTGGTCCACCGCGACGTCGGCCGCGACCGCGTCGCCCGCCGCAACGCGCTGGATCGCGCCGCCAATTACGGCCTCGCGCGTGAGGAAACCGACCGCATCATGCGGGCCAACCTGCTGGTGGTCGGCGTGCGCACGGAAGAAAACGGCAGCTGGATCATCTCGCGGGTGCGCGCGCCGAGGCCGGAAAACGTCCTGCTGACGCCGGTGCTGGTCCAGACGATCATCATCTACATCGTCGTCATGGCCGCCGTGGCGCTGATCCTGCGCCGCATCACCCGGCCGCTCGCCGCCCTGACGCGCCGCCTCGAACGCTTCGCCGCCACGCAGGACGTGGAGGGCCAGTTGGCCCCTTCCGGGCCGGAGGACATGCAGCGCCTCATCATCGCCCACAACGCCATGGAATCGCGCATCGCCGCCCTGCTGGACGAGAAGAACGTCATGCTGGGCGCCATCGGCCACGATCTCAAGACCCCGCTGGCGGCACTGCGCGTCCGCATCGAATCGGTGACGGACGATGTCGAGCGCGGCCGCATGGCAGCCACTATCGAGGACATCGTCCACACCCTGGACGACATCCTGTCCCTCGCCCGCGTCGGCCGACCCAGCGATCCGCTCGAACGCACCGAACTCTCCGCGCTGATGTTCTCGGTGATCGAGGAATACGAGGACATGGGCGAGCCGGTCGAAGTGGGCGACACCGCGCGGATGGCGCTGGAACTGCGCCCCACCTGGATCCGCCGCGCCTTGCGCAACCTCATCGGCAATGCGCTGCGCTACGGCGAACGCGCCCGCGTCTCGCTCTCCCGCGCGGAGGGCCGCGCCGTCATCCTGATCGAGGACGATGGCCCCGGCATTCCCGACGATGCGATCGCGGACATGATGAACCCCTTCACCCGCGGCGACCCCTCGCGCAACAGCGCCACGGGCGGCGCCGGGCTCGGCCTCGCGCTCGCCCGCGCCATTGCCGACCAGCACGGCGGCGCCTTGGTTCTGTCCAACCGGCTCTCGGCAAGCGGCGCCGTCGAGGGCCTGAACGCCCGGCTGGAGCTGCCTCTGGGCTGACGTTCGCGGCGCAGGCGGTTAATTCCAGACAGCGGACGGCGCTTCAGGCCGTCATTTCAGCTTGGCGAACTCGGCGTCGATCTGAGCGCCCAGCATGTCGTCGAGCAACCCGCAATTGCGCACGCGCTCGATAGCGCGGTCGAGTTCGAGGGCTCCGGGCGTTCCCGCCAACCGCGCCTTGAAGTCGCGCGCGATCCGGGTGGCCTTATCCACCGAGCAGAACCGCCCGAGCATCTGCGGCAGGCGCCGGACCAGGAACGGCCCATCGCTGCCGTCCAGCAGCCCGTCCAGATGCGCGAGCGCCCAATCGTAACCCAGTTCGCGCGTGGCGCTGCGCGCCATCACGCCGTCCAGCAGGTCGCGTCTTTCGCTTTCACGCAGACGCGGGTCGTCCATGGCGAGCAGCCAGGCCGCGAGCCTGGCATCTCCGGTGCGGGAGGCGGCCGCCAGCGCCGCGGGCCGGAACACCGGGTCCTCCGAGGCGAGCGCCCGGTCGACCAGATCCCGCGCCGCTTCGGCAGGCCGCCGATAGAGGTAGAGATCGAGCGCATGGTCCAGCCAGGCAGGGTCGAGCGCGGCATGGTCCCCGGCCAGATAGGCCGCCATGGCATCGGCGAGCTGGTCGCGCAGGCGCGCGCCGCGCCCGGTGTTGAGCAGGGCGGCCACCACTTGCACGCGGCGCTGGGTCCGCGCCGGCGCCTCATGGGCATAGACCCCGAGGCGAGGGTCGAAGCCGAGTTCCTTGAGCAGCGGCGCATAGAGTCGCTCGCGCAAGAGACCGAAGCTGCGCCGCGCCGGAGTGCCGACGAAGCCTTCCATCATGTAGCGGGCCAGTGCCTTGTCCGGCGCATCGGCGGCGTGAGGGTCCGGATGGCGGATCAGCTTGCGGGCCAGCCCCGCCATTTCCGCCACGTTGCCGCGCCCGGCCCGGATCGAGGCATCGAGCGAATCGACAAGCGCCAGGGCCTCGCCGCCGGGCAGGCGGTCGGCCTCGGCGATCAGCGCCTTCCAGTGGTTGGCGGTGAGTTCGAAGCGATAGTAGCCGCTGCCTCCGGCATTGGGGAACACCGGCCCTTCTCCGGGCACCGAGAAGGCCTGCGTGCCCTGGTCCATGATCGTGCACAGGCGCTGCGGCCCGCGGTGAAAGCAGAGCGGGATCGTCCAGCGCGCCTCGGGCGGCGCCACACCGGCCGTGGTATAACGAAGCTGCGTCACCGTGACCCGGTCCCCGGCCTGGCGCATGGCGAGCAGCGGCACGCCCTGCTGCTCCACGAAACTGCGCATGGCCGGCACCAGGCGAGGGTCTCCGGCCACGTCGGCCAGGGCGGCAAAGAAATCGGCGCTGGTGGCGCTACCCTGCCGGTGGGCGTCGATGTAGCGGCGCACACCCTGGCGGAAGCGCTCCTCTCCCAGCCACTGCGCAATCATGCCCACGACATGACCGCCTTTCCCGTAAGTGATCGAATCGAAAGCGGAATCGATCCGTTCGCTGGTTTCGATGGGCTGGCGGATCGGCCTGCCGGCGAGCAGGCCGTCGATGTCCATCGCCTGATACCCGGTGCCCAGTGCATCGCCCGCAATGCCAAGGTCCGGCCGCCACTGCTCGCCCACGCGGTAGCCGATCCAGTTGGCGAAGCTCTCGTTGAGCCAGAGATCGTCCCACCAGTCCGGCGTGACGAGATCGCCGAACCACTGGTGGCCGAGTTCGTGCGCCACGATCATGCCGAACTGGCGCTGCTGCTCCACCGGCGCGTTCTCGTCCATGACAAGGATGTCGTCGCGGTAGAGGTCGGCGCCGGGGTTCTCCATGGCGCCGGGCAGGATCGGGCTGGTCACCTGGTCGAGCTTCGGGAAGGGAAAGCGCTCTCCGAAATAGTCCTCCAGCAGGGTGACGATGCGCTTGCTGCCCTCCAGCGCGAAGGCGAGGTTCGCCGCGTTCTGGCGGGTGGAGACGATCCGCAGCGGCAAGGGTTCTGCCCGCTGGGGCGAAGGCGGCACTTCGCCGGACACGCTGGCGAACGGCCCGGCCATGATCGCCACCAGGTAGGTCGGCAGCGGCGGGCCGGGGGCGAAGCGGTGAACGGCCAGGCCATTCTCGATCGCCGCGGTACCCACTTCCAGGCCATTGCTGATCGCCATGAGGCCCGGCGGGGTGCGCAAGGTGACGGCGAAAGGCGTCTTGAAGCCCGGTTGGTCGAAACCGGGAAATACGGCGCGCGCGTCGATCGACTGGAACTGGCTCCAGGCATACCACGCGCCTTCCACTTCCACCCGGAACAGACCGGCGGGGCCCTGACCGAACGCCGCCGAATAGTCGAAGGAAAGCGTGAGCCGGCCGGGGGGCAGCGGCTCGTCGAAACGCACTTCGGCCAGCCCGTTCGCATCGAGCTGACGCCAGTGCGCCGAGACACCGCGCGCGCCGATCCGCGCTTCCGCACGCGTGACATCGAGATCGCGGCCATGAAGATAGATCCGCGAGGTTCCGGCGGCCAATGTCAGGTCGATCTCGACATGGCCGGAAAACCGCGGCTTCGCGGGATCGAGCGTCATGTCCAGCCGATAGGCCAGGGGCCTGACGGAATCGTCGAGGCGGCCGAAGGGAAGGTCCGGTCTTTCCGCCGAGACGAGGATGCCGGACGCTTCCGCGACCGGCCCCGATGCCGCATCCTGCGCGCGCGCCGCCCCGGACGCTGCCAGCAGCGCGGCAAACACGACCGGGCGGAGACCGACCCTCATCGGGTCAGCGCATCAGGCCCCCGATAAGGTTGCGGGCGAAGCGGCCCAGCCCCGGAAAGCCGATGGCCTTGCCGAAGGCGTCGCCCACGGTGCCGGCGGCCGCGCTGGCGGCCGAGGCCTTGGGATCCGCGCGGCTCTTCTTGCCCTGCATCGACTGCGCCAGGATCGACCCCGCGCTGGCAGCCGCCGCGCCGGCCGCCGCCTTGGCGACCTTGCCGCCCAGCCCGCCCCACAGGCTGGGGTTCTTGCGCTCCTGCCGGCCGACTTCCTCCTTGCCCTTTTCCGCCACTTCCTGGGCCGTCGCCGCAGCATCGGCGGCCTTGGCGGCAAGCACTTCCTCGGCGCTTTCGCGGTTTACGGGGCTGTCGTACTTGCCCTCGAAAGGACTGATCGACTGGATGATCGCCCGCTCCTTGGGCTCGATCGGCCCCAGTCGCGAGCGTGGCGGCGCGATCAGCGTGCGCTGGACCACGGTGGGGGCGCCTTCCTCGTCGAGCGTGGAGACCAGCGCCTCGCCCACTTTCAGCTCGGTGATCGCCGTTTCGACGTCGAGCGCGGGATTGATGCGGAACGTATCGGCCGCCGCCTTGATCGCCCGCTTGTCGCGCGGGGTGAAGGCCCGCAGCGCATGTTGCACGCGGTTGCCGAGCTGTCCGGCAATGTCCTCGGGAATGTCGATGGGATTCTGCGTCACGAAGTAGACGCCCACGCCCTTCGAACGGACGAGGCGCACCACTTGCTCCACTTTGTCCTGAAGCGCCTTGGGCGCATCGTCGAACAGCAGGTGGGCCTCGTCGAAGAAGAACACCAGCCGGGGCTTTTCGGGATCGCCCACTTCGGGCAGCACTTCGAACAGCTCGGACAACAGCCATAGCAGGAAGGTGGCGTAGAGCTTGGGGCTGCGCATCAGCTTGTCGGCGGCGAGCACGTTGATGAAGCCGCGCCCCTTGTCGTCGCAGCGGATGAAGTCGGCGATTTCCAGCGCCGGCTCGCCGAAGAACTGCGCCGCGCCCTGGCTGTCCAGCGCCAGGACCTGCCGCTGGATCGTGCCGACGCTCGCCTTGGTGACATTGCCGTACCTGGCCGAGAGCGCCGCGGCATTTTCCGCCACATGGGCCAGCATCGCCTGGAGATCGGGCAAGTCGAGCAGCAACAGCCCCTGCTCGTCGGCATAGCGGAAGACGACGTTGAGCACGCCTTCCTGCGTGTCGTTGAGGTCCATCAGCCGCGACAGCGGCAGCGGCCCCATTTCCGAGATCGTGGTGCGGACGGGATGGCCCTGCTCGCCGTAGATGTCCCAGAAGATCGCGGGATTGTCCGAATAGGCATAGTCCGCCATGCCGATTTCGCGCGCGCGGGTTTCCAGCACGGCGGCGTTCTTGAACTGCGGGCTCCCCGGCATCGAGATGCCCGAAAGATCGCCCTTCACGTCCGCGAGGAATACCGGCACGCCGGCTGCGGAAAACTGCTCGGCAATGGTCTGCAGGGTCACCGTCTTGCCGGTGCCGGTGGCACCCGCGATCAGCCCGTGACGGTTGGCGCGGTCCAGCCGCAGCACCTGACGTTCACCATTGGCCCCGAGTCCCAGGAAAATCTCGTCCATTCACCGCTCCTTGCACCCGCCATGGTGATAGAGCGGCCTTGGCGCCAGCGCGAGAGGGATTCTGGGAACGCGCGCGCTCATCGCCCCGGCCGTCCGCGCCGCATGGGCTGGTGCGGTTCCCGAACCCTCGCTAAAGGCGCGGCAAGACCATGTCCGAAATATTCGTCCTCCTCGATGATGCCCGCCGCGAAGGCGCCGGCGACGCCCGGCTCTACCGCGCGCCGAGCGAGATCGTGATCGCCCGCAGCGCCGAAGAGGTGGTGCCGGCGCTCGCGCGGATCGAGCAACTCGCCGCGGAAGGGCTGCACCTGGCGGGCTACCTGGCCTACGAGGCCGGACTGGCCCTCGAACCGCGGCTGGCGGGGCGCCTGCCCGGACGCACCGGGGTGACCGGCCCGCTCGTGTGGTTCGGCGCCTTTGCCGGATACGAGACGATCGCCGCGCTGGACGTGCCGGACTGGCTCGCCCGCCATGCCCCGCCGGGCCGCGTCGGCATCGGACCGCTGGAACCGCAGATCACGACCGGCGACTATGACCGGGTCTTTTCCCGGATTCACGGCGCCATCGAGGCGGGGGACATCTATCAGGCGAACCTCACGTTCCCGCTGGCCGGTCCCTGGCATGGCGATCCACTGGCGCTCTATGCCGCGATCCGGCCTTCCGCCGCGGCCGGCTATGGCGGCGTGGTCTGCGACGGTGCGCAGTACCTGCTGAGCTTCTCGCCCGAACTGTTCTTCGCGCTGGAAAACGGCCGGGTGACGGTGCGCCCGATGAAGGGCACCCGCCCGCGCGGCCAGGATGCGGCGCAGGACCAGGCCCTGCGCGCGGAACTCGCCGGCTCCGCAAAGGACCGGGCAGAGAACCTCATGATCCTGGATCTGATGCGCAACGACCTCTCACGCGTGGCCGAAGCCGGCAGTGTCCGCGTGGAGGATGCCTTCGCGATCGAGAGCTATCCCACCGTCCACCAGATGGTCTCCACCGTCCGCGCCGATCTGGCGGAGAGCAAGGGCGCCGTCGATATCCTGCGGGCGCTGTTTCCCTGCGGCTCGATCACCGGCGCACCGAAGATCCGCGCCATGGAGCTGATCGCCGAAGGGGAATCCCATGCCCGCGGCCCCTATTGCGGCTCGATCGGCCGGATCGATCCTACTGGCGATGCCGCCTTCAATGTGGCAATTCGCACTCTGCATCTAACGGGGCGCCTGGCGCCGGGCGAGAACGGGGCCGGCCGTGCGGTCCTCGGCGTCGGCTCGGCCGTGGTCGCCGATTCAAAAGCGCTTCCCGAATGGCGGGAATGCCTGATCAAAGGGGGTTTCGTGAGAGAGTCGGCAGGGGCATCCTCGCCCGCCAGTTTCGACCTGATCGAGACGATGTGCTTCACGCCCGAAAAGGGCATCCCGCTGCTCGAACATCATCTCGAGCGGATTCGCGGCAGTGCCGAGACGCTGGGCTTCAGCTTCGATCGCCATGCGGTGCGCAATGCCATCCAGGCGCTCTGCTTCGATGCGGAAAGCCCCTCGAAGCTGCGCCTCGTCGCCTCGCGCAGCGGCGCCTATGCGCTGGAATTGTCCGAACTGCCGCAGCCGATGGGCGAGCCGGTCAGCGTGGGCGTGCTGCGCCTGCCGGTGGACAGCGGCGACTGGCGCCTGCGCCACAAGACCAGCGACCGCGGCTTCTATGAGGCGGGCCTGGCCGCCGCCAAGGCCGCCGGCGCACAGGAAGCGCTGTTCCTGCGGGACGACGGGCTGGTTACCGAGGGCACCTTCACCAATCTCTTCGTCGAACGCGATGGCCGGCTGCTGACGCCGCCACTGGCGCTGGGCCTGCTCGCCGGCGTGCTGCGCCGCTCGCTGATCGAGGAAGACCGCGCGGTGGAAGCCGAACTGACTTTGGACGATCTGGCGGAAGGCTTCTTCATCGGCAATTCCCTGCGCGGGCTGCTCCCCGCGCGGCTGCTGGCGTGACGGGCGGCACCATGCACGGTTCTGCCGCCCTTGCGCGCATCGCCCCTTCCGGCACCACCGCGATGACCGACCGCGCGATCGAACTGCGCGAATCCGGTCTCGACATCATCTCGCTCTCGGTGGGCGAGCCCGACTTCCCCACTCCGCCCCATGTGATCGAAGCCGCCAAGGCCGCGCTCGATGCCGGCCAGACGAAATATACCGCGGTCGGTGGTACCTCGCAGCTGAAGCAGGCCGCCGCCCTGCACTTCGCGCGCGACTTGGGGATCGAGGTTCCCGCCTCGCAAGTGACGGTCAGCGCGGGCGGCAAGCAGGCGATCTTCCATGCCATGCTGGCCACGGTGAGCGAAGGCGACGAAGTAATCGTGCCCTCGCCCTGGTGGGTGAGCTATCCCGAGATCGTGCGCTTCGCGGGCGGCAAAGTCGTTCCGCTGCTGACTTCGGCCAAGGACAACTTCCGCTTCACCGCCGCCGATCTCGAAGCGCAGATCGGGCCGCGCACGCTCTGGTTGCTGCTCAACAGCCCCGGAAATCCGACCGGCGCCTATTACCCGGAGGAGATGCTGCGCGGCATCGGCGAAGTGCTGCGCCGTCATCCGCGCGTGATGGTGCTGTCCGACGATATCTACGCGCCGATCAACTACGCCATCGACAGTAATGGCGGCCGTCCGCATGCCACGCTGGCCAACCTCTGCCCCGATCTTGCCGACCGCATCCTGACGGTCTCGGGCGTGTCCAAGAGCCACGCGATGACGGGTTTCCGCATCGGCGTGGCGGCCGGCCCGCAGTGGCTTATCAAGGCGATGGAAAAGCTCCAGTCGCATTCCTCGGGCAATCCCTGTTCGATCAGCCAGGCCGCCGCCGTCGCCGCTTTCGCGGGGCCGCAGGACTTCCTGGCCGAATGGCGGGAACGGTTCCGCCAGCGGCGCGACAAGGTGGTGGCCGCGATCAACGCGATCCCCGGCCTCTCCACCCCGACCCCGGACGGCGCGTTCTACTGCATGATCGACGCCGCCCCGCTGATGGGCCGCTTCGGGGACGACATGAAGCTCACACTGCACCTGCTGGAACACGGCGTGGCGCTGGTTCCCGCCTCCGCCTTCGGCGGGCGTGACGGCTTCCGCATCAGTTTCGCCGCGGACGACGCGCGGCTCGAAGAAGCGCTTCGGCGCATAGAGAAAGCATTGACGTAACATGGAACTGGAAATCCTCTTCGAGGACGGCGAAGCGCTGGTCATCGACAAGCCCGGCGGCCTTCCGCTCGACACGCCCCGCGCGGGCGGTCGCAGCCTCGAAGACCGGCTCGAGGAATTGACGCTGGGCTTCCAGCGGCTGCCCATGCCGGTGCACCGGCTTGACCGCGACACGTCGGGATGCCTGTTGCTGGCGCGCAATCCCAAGGCCCTGAAGCGCTTTTCCGCCGCTTTCGAGGAAAAGCTGGTCAAGAAGCGCTACCTCGGCATCGTCGCCGGCACCCTGTCGGAAGAGGAAGGCACGATCGCGCTCAACCTCTCCAAGGTCAGCACGGTCAAGGACGGCTGGCGCATGATCCCGGCGAAGAAGGGCAAGCCCGCCGTCACCCACTGGCGCAAGCTGGACGAGAAGAACGGCTTGACCCTGGTGGAATTCCGCCCCGAAACCGGCCGTACCCACCAGATCCGCGTCCACGCCGCTTCCGGCCTGGGCCTGCCGCTGCTCGGCGATCCGGTCTACGGCAGCAGCAAGGGCGCACCGCGCACCATGCTTCATGCGGCCGGCCTCACCGTGCCGCGCGGCGACAAGGAGCCGATCGTGGCCGTCGCGCCGCTCCCGGCCGATTTCGCCGCTTTCGGCTTCAGCGATGAATGAGCGAGGTTGAGGAGACCATCGGCCGCGCCCAGGCCCTGGCGAGCGAGAGTTTCATCGCTTCGACCGGGCCGGGCGGGCAGAACGTCAACAAAGTCGCGACCGCCGTTCAATTGCGGCTCAACGTCTATGCGTTGCGCCTGACGCCGCCGGTCTTCGCGCGGCTGAAGGAACTGGCGGGCAGCCGCATGACCGCGGCGGGCGAACTGATGTTCACCGCCCGCCGCTTCCGCACCCAGGAAGCCAACCGCGCCGATGCCCGTGACCGCCTGGCGGACATGCTGCGCGATGCTCACAAGCTGCCGGAAAAGCGCGCGAAGAGCCGCCTCAACCGGGTCGGCAAGGAGCAGCGGCTCAAGGGCAAGAAGTTGCGCGGCTCGGTGAAGGCCGGGCGGGGCAAGGTCAGCTTCGACTGACGCTCACTCGGCCTGCGTGGCGGCAGCGCCCGTGGGCGCCGAGGTCGAGGCAGGTTCGGGCCGGGCATCGAACATTTCCGCCGCCTCGTCCAGCGCCCGCGCCTCGCCGACCGTGACGCCGTCCGGGCCCGGCGGATCGGACTGTCCGCAAGCCGCCAGGGACAGGGTTGCGATCAGGAAGCAGAGCGTTCTCATAAAGGCTGCTTAACCCAGCGCGGCCGCCATCTCAAACGCCTGAAATCAAGCATCGCACCAGGACCCTCGCAACCCTGAGGCTTCCCCGGACTTCCCACTGACACCGTTTGCCCCGATACCTGTCGTCGGCAGCAACCAGCCATGAGGAGTCGTCATGTCGAAGATCGTCGTCGTCGTCGGAAGCCTTCGCGCCGAATCGTACAACCACCAATTCGCGAAAGCCCTGACCCGGCTGCCGGCGGCCTCGGGCCACGATTTCGTGTTCGCGGATATCGGGTCCCTGCCGCTCTACAACCAGGACCATGATGGCGACCAGGCGCAGCCGGTGAAGGATCTGAAGGCGCTGGTGCGCAGCAGCGACGGCGTGATCTTCGTGACGCCGGAATACAACCGCTCGATCCCCGGCGTGCTCAAGAACGCCATCGACAACGCCTCGCGTCCCTATGGCGACAGCGCTTGGGCGGGCAAGCCGGCAGGCGTGATCGGCGTGTCGATCGGTGCGATCGGGACCGCGCTTTCCCAGCAGCACTTGCGCAACGTGCTGGCCTACCTCGACATGCCCACCCTGGGCGCGCCGGAAGCCTTCATCCAGTGGAAGGACGGCCTGCTCACCCCGGACGGCACCGTGGGCGAGCAGTCGGCCGGGTTCGTCGGCGGCTGGCTTGAAGCGTTCCTCGCGCTGGTGGACCGCCACCGGGATTGAGGCAGATCGTCGTCCCGGACTTCGATCCGGGACGACGTTCTTGTCAGAGGATACCGGCCGTCTTGCCCGCGCGGGTGAACATGCCGATGATCTGCTGGACCTGCTCGGCCGAGTGTTCGGCGCAGAGCGAGCAGCGCAGCAGGGTCATGTTGGCAGGCGTTGCCGGCGGCCTTGCGAGGTTCACGTAGAGCCCTTCGTGCAGCAGCGCTTCCCACATCATCGCGCCGCGTTCGAGATCGGGCATGATGACGGCGATGATCGCGCTTTGCGGTTCCTCGGTGCCGAGCTGGAAGCCCGCATCGGTCAGACCCTTGTGCAGCGTGCGCGAGCTTTCCCAGAGGTGGGCGCGCTTTTCGGCGGCCGTCATCAGCTTGCGGATCGAAGTCGTCGCGGTGGCGACCACGCTCGGCGGCAGGCTGGCGGTGAACACGTAGGGACGGCAGACCAGGCGCATGATCTCGAACTTGGGGTGGTTCGAAACGCAGAACCCGCCGACCGTGCCGACCGACTTGGAGAACGTGCCGATCACGAAGTCCACGTCTTCGAGGCAGCCCTGGTCCTCGGCCACGCCGCGCCCGTTGGGCCCGATGAAGCCCATCGAGTGCGCTTCGTCCACCAGCACCATGGCGCCGTACTTCTTGGCAACCGCGATCATCTCCTTGAGCGGGGCGATGTCGCCCAGCATCGAGTAGACGCCTTCCAGCACGACCAGCTTGCCCGCGCCTTCGGGAATGCGGCGCAGGCGCTTTTCCATCGCCTCGATGTCATTGTGCTTGAACGGCACGACTTCGGCGTCGCCCATCTTGCAGCCGTCCCAGATGGAAGCGTGGCTGTCGATGTCGAGGACGATGTAGTCACCCTTGCCGGCGATCGTCGAGATGATGCCCAGGTTGGCCTGGTAGCCGGTGGAGAACACCATGGCGTGCTTCATGTCGTAGAAGTCGCATAGCGCTTCCTCGACCGCCTTGTGCCCGGCGTAAGTGCCGTTGAGCACGCGGCTGCCGGTGGTGCCGGCGCCGAAATCGTCCAGCGCCTGCTTGCCGGCCGCGATCACGTCCGGATCGAAGGTCATGCCCATGTAATTGTAAGTGCCGAGCAGGATCGTCTCGCGCCCGTTGCACAGGGCGACGGTGGGCGAGATCACCTTTTCCATGACGAGGCCGAACGGATCGGTGACGCCGGTGGACAGCAGATCGCGGCGCATTTCGATCAGGGGATCGAACTTGCTGAACAGGTCCGCGTGGCCCTGGGTTTCGTTTTCGCTGAGCATATCGGTCATCGCGATGGATCCCTCAGCCCTGGAGCTTGACCACGGCATCGACGAGCTGGCCGTAGTTCTCGATCTCGGCCTGCTGGTTCATCGAGATGATGATGTCGAATTCGTCCTCGATCGCGGCCACGAAGTCCATGACGGTCAGGCTGTCGAACTCGAGGTCGTCAGTGAAGCGGGTCGCGTCGGCGACTTCGATGCCCTTCTTGTTGAAGGGCTCGATCAGCGCGGCGATGCGGGCCGAGGTCTCTGCGCGGTCCATGGTCATTTCAACTCCGGTAATTTCGGGCGGCGCTCTGGCCGATAATTGCGGCGCAAAAGCGGCGACGGGGGGTAAAGTCAAGCACAGGCGCGACACTTGTCGCTTCCGCCGCGAAGACGGTTGCGACATCGCCGCCATATCACAGCAAGTCGCGGACCGCGCGCATGAACGGGCCGATCGACACCGGCTTGGCCAGATAGCCTTCGGCGCCGGCCTCGCGGATGCGCTCCTCGTCGCCCTTGCCGGCATAAGCGGTGACGGCCAGCACCGGGATCGTGCGCAGCACCGGATCCTTCTTGGCCGCCTCGATCAGGTCCAGGCCCGATACGTTGGGCAACTGGATATCCATGATAACGAGATTGGGCACGAATTCCCGGGCGCGCTCCAGCGCGTCGAGGCCATCGGCCACCGGCTCCACGGCGAAGCCCTGGCTCCTGAGCACATCGCAAAAGAGCTTCCGATTGAGGTCGTTGTCCTCGACAACTAGGATACGCTTTGCCATTCGACGCGTGATCACCATCTAAGGGCGGGGACACCCGCTCTATGACAGGCAAGCGAGACTGACAATTCTTCGAGAGTCGCCATCCCCATCGCAGGACCCGCAGGCCCTTGCGCTCAATGCCCTCGGTTGGGTGCTGGCAGACCAGGACCGCGCCGAGCGTTTCCTGGCGCTGACCGGCCTGACGCCCGATGTCCTACGCGCCTCGCTGGGACAGCAGGCCACGATGGCGGCGGTCCTGGAGTTTCTCTGCTCGCACGAACCGGACCTCGTCGCCGCGGCCGAAGCGCTGGACGTCGCGCCGGAAATGCTGGTCCGCGCAAGGGAAAGGCTCGGCACATGACGAATCGCACCGGCAGGCCGCTGCTCATCACCGATTGCGACGAAGTGCTTCTCTACATGATCTCGCATTTCCGGGACTGGCTGGCGGAGGACGAAGGCGTCACCTTCGCCATGGAGCGCGGCGAATTTTCCGGCGCGATGCGGCGCACGCAAGGCGGCGACCTGCTCGAACAGGCGGAAATGTGGTCGCTCCTGAACAAGTTCTTCGACGGCCAGATGCATCGGCAGACCCCGGTGGACGGCGCCGTCGCGGCGATTCGCGAGATCGCGCATCATGCCGACGTGGTGGTGCTCACCAACCTCATGGATTTCCGCCAGGAAGCCCGCCGTCAGCAATTGCTGGAGCACGGGATCGACGTGCGCGTCTTCACCAACCAGGGACCGAAAGGCCCTGCTCTCAAGGCGATTCTCGACGAGTACGCGCCTTCGCGGGCGGTCTTCGTGGACGATCTGGCCCAGCACCACGGCTCCGTGGCAGGCGTGGCGCCGGAGATCGGGCGCCTGCACCTCTGCGCCGAACCGCTGCTCGCCCCGCATATCGCCTGCGCCCATGTCGCCGGCCATGCCCATGCGCGAATCGACCGCTGGCAGGACGCCGCGCCCTGGCTGATCGACTGGCTGACACGCAGCGACGCTACCAAGACCGAATCCTGATCCCGCTCCTCTCACAAGGAAGACGCCGACGATGAGTGCTATCGAATCCCGCCTGGCCGAACTGGGCCTGACCCTTCCCGAACCCGCCGCCCCCGTCGCGGCCTATGTGCCGGTGGTGGTCGCGGGCGGCCTCGCCCATGTCTCTGGCCAGCTGCCTTTCGTGGAAGGCAAGCTGGTGACCGGCCGCCTGGGTGAAGACGTGGACCTGGAATCCGGTGTCGAGGCGGCGCAGGCCTGCGCGGTGATGATCCTGGCGCAGCTCAAGGCCGCGCTCGGCTCGCTCGACCGCGTGGAGCGCGTGGTCAAGCTGGGCGCCTTCGTCAATTCGGCCGGCGACTTCACCGACCAGCCGAAAGTCGCCAACGGCGCTTCGGAACTGATGGTCGCGGTGTTCGGCGAAGCGGGCAAGCATGCCCGCAGCGCGGTCGGCGTGCCGGTCCTACCGCTGGGTGCCGCTGTCGAAGTGGACGCCATCGTTGCCGTTCGCCCTGCTTGACCGCTGGTGCTCGCCGCCGCCCGATCCGCGCAAGGTCGGGTGGATCGGCGGGCATGACTATGCCCATCGCGGGCTGCACGGCGCGGTGATTCCCGAAAACTCGCTCGCGGCTTTCCGGCTGGCGATCGAGGAAGGCTATGGCATCGAACTCGACGTGCAGCGCGCGGGGGATGGCACACCCGTCGTGTTCCACGATTCCACGCTGGAGCGCCTGACCGACGAGGCCGGCGCAGTTTCCCGGCATAGCGCGGCGCAACTGGCCGCGTTCACCCTGGGCGGCACGGCCGAGAGCATTCCCAGCCTGCGCCAGGCGCTCACCCTGATCGGCGGCCGCAAGCCGGTGCTTATCGAGCTGAAATCCTCGCGCGGGACCCGGGTCGCCGCGCTCTGCCTGGCGGTGCGGCGGGTGCTGGAGGGCTATACCGGCCCCCATGCCGTGATGAGCTTCGACCCGCGCGTCTCGCGCTGGTACCGGCGCCATTCGCCTCACACCGTGCGCGGGCTTATCGTATCCGAGGGCGAGGACCGCGCCCTGGCCGGAAAAATCCGCCGCCGACTCGCGCTCTGGCAGGCCCGGCCGGACTTCCTGGCCTACGACATCCGCGACCTGCCCAGCCGCTTTGCCGCTGCCCAGCGCCGCCGCGGCCTGCCGGTCGCAACCTGGACCGTGCGCAGGCCGGACCACCGCGAGCGCGCCGGCATCCATGCGGACGCCGTGATTTTCGAGCGCCCTTCGGAAGAACCGGCATGAGCGCCGGGTCCGGCGAGGAGGAAGACAAGCGCAAGCCCGGCGGCGAATTCGTCGCCCGGATCCACGGCGGCGTCGACGGACTTCCGGCAGCGGAATGGGATGCCCTGACGGGCGGCGGCAACCCCTTCGTTTCCCACGCCTTCCTGGCAGCCATGGAGCAATCGGGAAGCGTCGGCGGCGATAGCGGCTGGACGCCCGTGCCGATCACCATCGCCGGGCCCGATGGACAACTGGCCGCGGCGCTTCCGGCCTATCTCAAGGAACACAGCCAGGGCGAATATGTTTTCGACCATGCCTGGGCCGATGCCTGGCACCGGGCCGGCGGATCGTACTACCCCAAGCTCCAGATCGCCGCGCCCTTCACGCCGGCCACCGGCCCGCGCCTGCTCACGCCGCACCCGGAACTGGCCCCGGCCCTGATCGCCGCCGCCGAAACCGTCTGCCGCGACAATGGCCTGTCCTCTGCCCACGCGACTTTCATCGAACCTGCGCAAGTGCCGCTGTTCGAGGCGGCCGACTGGCTGCTGCGCGAGGACATCCAGTTCCACTGGGAAAATCGGGGCTATGCCAGCTTCGACGAATTTCTCGGTGCCCTCTCCTCGCGCAAGCGCAAGGACATTCGCAAGGAACGCGAAAAGGCGCAGGAAGACGTCGAGATCCGCAGGCTCACCGGCGACGACCTGCGCGAGGAACACTGGGACGCGTTCTGGGAATTCTACCAAGACACCGGCGCCCGCAAATGGGGCCAGCCCTACCTGACGCGTGAGGCGTTCTCGCTCATGGGCCGGACCATGGCCGACCGCATCCTGCTGGTCCTGGCCTATATGGATGGGACGCCCGTGGCCGGGGCGCTGAACTTCATCGGCAGCGAGGCGCTCTACGGCCGCTATTGGGGCGCCGTGGTGGAAAAGCCCTTCCTGCACTTCGAGCTTTGCTACTACCAGGCGATCGACGCGGCCATCGCGCTCGGCCTCTCGCGCGTGGAAGCGGGGGCGCAAGGCGGGCACAAGCTTGCGCGCGGCTATGAGCCGGTGCGCACGATCTCGGCCCATTACATCGTCCATCCGGGGCTGCGCGCCGCCATCGCGGACTATCTCACGCAGGAGCGCTCCGGCATCGCGGGCGACCAGCTGCTGCTGGACGGACGGACGCCCTTCCGCAAGAGCTAGGCCGGAAAGGGCCTCAGGCCGCCTTTCGTCCTGCCGCGCAGAGCCACTGGCGCGCGCGGCGCTGGGCTTCGGCGATTTCGCGCGCGGTCATGTCCTCGGCCACTTCGGTGCGGCAGGTCGCCGCTTCCTCGTCGCCCCGGGCCGCGGCGAGATTGAACCACTTGTGCGCTTCGATGAGATCGCAAGCCGCGCCGTGGCTGCCGGTGGAAAAGGCCACGCCCAGATCGAAGCAGGCGGAAAAATCACCGATCGCAGCAGCGGCCAGGCGCTCTGCCAGGAACAGGTCCTCGGCGGCCCCCGAAAGACCTTCCGTTACTTCGGTGAAGTGTTCTCCAGATATCCAGACATGGTCCATAGTCAGCTAACCCCCGGTTTACGGTCCTTTCGGTCCAGTGCTGCAAGGCTGGCACCGACATGGTCAACAAAGCGTTAAGGATAGATCTGAAACATTCCCTGTAAGTTTACGCTACAAGCTCGCGGGAGAAACTTGTGCCTGTCCGAAACGGCATTCAGGTTTTTTGTGGACTGCCATGGTTATAGCCTTGTGCAGGGTGAGGGGCGGCCCTATAGGCCGCCGCACCGCGGTTTGCCGGGAGGCCACTGGAAAAATCCGGGGTCGCAGGGCGTAGGCAGACCGGGGGGATTCGTGCGGAGATTCTCTGGATGGCAACGGCCCTAGCTGACGAAATTGATGTCCTCGCCAAAGCCAAGCGCATGCTTGGTGGTTCTTATGTTCCCGTAGAGAACGAAGCCTACATGTGCGAGGCTCAGCAAGACTACTTCCGGCGGCTTCTGCTGGCCTGGAAGAAATCGATTCTCGACGCCTCTGCCGGCACCCTGGCACAGCTTCAGGACGGTCCGATCCGCGAGCCGGACCTCAACGATCGCGCTTCCAGCGAGACCGATTGGGGTATCGAACTGCGTACCCGCGACCGCCAGCGCAAACTGATCGCCAAGATCGATTCCGCCCTGCGGCGGATCGAGGAAGGCGAATACGGCTATTGCGAAGTGACCGGCGAACCGATCGGCCTCGGCCGTCTCGAGGCGCGTCCGATCGCCACCATGACCGTGGAGGCACAGGAAGCGCACGAGCGCCGCGAAAAGGTCTCCCGCGAGGAGTGATCCCCTCGCAAATACAGCTTTTTCGCCCCGCCCGAACGGGATGCCCGGTTGATGAAAAGCCGGGCCTTCCACAGCGGACGGGGCGTTAAGGCTTTCTTTGCCACTCGCCTCTAGGTATCGACGGTAAGCACGCTTCGCGCGTGAGGCTATGGCTATCGCGGGCCAAGGTTCGTGATATCATCTGCCTGACCGAATGCCGGACGAGAACGCATGACCGAGATCGAAAATCGCCAGATTGCGCGCGACAGCCTGTTCCTCATGGCCGATCTGCGCATCGACGGGCTGGACGGCGAATACCGGATCAAGGTCCGCAACCTCTCCGCCGGCGGCATGATGGGCGAAGGCGGAATCCAGGTCATGCGCGGCACGCTGGTCGCGGTGAACATCCGTAACATCGGTTGGGTCGCAGGCTCGGTCGCCTGGGTGCAGGAAAACCGCTTCGGCGTGGCCTTCACCGAGGAAATCGACCCCAAGTTGGCCCGTGCCGCCGTAACCCCGGTCCCGGACGACAAGCCGAATTTCGTGCGCACGTACGAAGCGCAATATTCGCCCCCCACAACGCCCGCGAAAAACCTGCGCAAGCTCTGATTTCTGCGCGCCCGGCGAAAAATCGACCCCGCGGCGCGCCAGCCATTTGCGCTCTGCCGCAAATCGACTAGTCCCAAGGCCATGTTCGCCAAGCGCCATGCCTTTCGAACTCCGGTTCCCTTCCGCCTGATCCCTCTGGCCACTGCGCTGGCGCTTGCCGCCTGCGGTTCTCCGGACAATTCGGCCTTGAGCGTCGCCGTGCTCGGCAGGTCCGGCGGCACTTCGGGCGCGCCCTTCGACATTGGCGAAAGCACCACCCTGGCCGGGCAGCTCCTGCGCGCCTCCACCACCGAGGGCCTGGTGGCCTTCGACGAGAAGGGCCGCGTCATTCCCGCGCTCGCGGATCGCTGGATCGTCACCGACGACGGGCAAAGCTACATCTTCCGGCTGCGCGACGGCGATTGGCCATCGGGCGAGCCGCTGACGGCGGAATCGGCCAAAAAGGCGCTGCAGACCGCGCTCGATGCGCTGGACGGCACGCCGCTCGCGCGCGATCTGGCCGGTATCGATGAAATCCGCACGATGGCGGGGCGGGTCGTCGAGATCCGGCTCGGCCGGCCGATGCCCTATCTGCTGCAACTGCTGGCCCAACCGGAACTCGGCCTGGCCTTCAAGAACCGCGGTGCCGGGCCGATGCGCCTGGAACGCGCCGGTAGCGCGGCCCGCCTCGTGCCCATCGATCCCGCCAGCCTGGGGCTGCCTGCGGTGGAAAACTGGCCGCAGCGCAGCCGGCGCATCGACTTGCGGGTGCTCGACGGTCCAGCCGCGGTCGAGGCGTTCAACGCGGGCGAAGTCGATATCGTGATGGGCGGCGAGATCCAGGACTTCCCCCTCACCCGCTCGGTCGGCATCCTGCGCGGGACGATCCAGCTCGATCCCGTGGTCGGCCTGTTCGGCCTCAAGGTGATGCGCGACAAGGGTTTCCTGGCCGACCCCGCCAATCGCGAGGCCCTGGCCATGGCGATCGACCGGGAGGGCCTGATCGCGCCGTTCAGCCTCGGTGGATGGTCGCCCACGACCCGGCTCGTTTCGCCCAGCCTCGATGGCGACCTTGGCACGATCGGCGAACGGTGGAGCGAACAGTCGCTCGACGACCGGCGCGCGGTGGCCGCTGCGCGCGTGCGCCGCTGGGCATCGGGCGCAAGCGGATCGACCGGCGAGCGCGCCCCGGCTCCGGCCGCTCCGGCCGCCGCCCAGCCACCAGGTGCCGCGCCGAAGCAGGCGACCAAGGCAACGCGCGGCGCAGCCCCCGCGCCGGTTCCGCCCGCCGCCAACGGCCCGCATCTGTCGATCTGGCTCCCGGCCGGCGACGGATCGGATACCCTGTTCGGCAAGCTCGCCGCAGACTTCGCGGCCATCGGCGTCCATCTCCTGCGCAGCAGCGACATCGAAGCTGCGGACCTGCGGCTGGTGGACGATGTCGCCCGCTATCCCCGCGCTGCCTGGTTTCTCAACCGCCTGGCCTGCAGCGACGGACAGGGCCTCTGTTCCACCGAGGCCGATGCGCGGGTGAAGGAAGCCACCACGGCCACCACGCCCGAGGAAAGGTCCGCGCTTCTGACCGAGGCCGAGGCCGAACTCACGGCCGCCAACGTGTTCATTCCCTTCGGAACTCCGATCCGCTGGTCGCTGGTACGCGGCAGCGTCGCGGGCTTCGCACCCAATACCTGGGGCTGGCACCCCTTGATGCCATTGGCCTGGGTCCCCAGATAATTCGCCTATCCCTTTCGAGGAGAGGTACGACTTTGGCGACTGGACAGACTTCCGCACGGCGCATGGACCTGGAACTTCCGCTCGGGTCCGATCCGGTTTCCATCTCCCGCCGCATCGAAATGCTCGAGCACGTGCTGGAGCGCGCCATCTCGCTTCCCGGCATCCGCCGCAAGGTGGGGCTGGACGCGGTGATGGGCCTGGTTCCCGTGGCCGGCGATCTCGTTTCGGCGGCGCTCGGCATGTATATCGTGTGGGAAGCCCGGCGGCTGGGCATGCCGAAGTGGCAGCTTGCCCGGATGACCGTCAATGTCGGCGTCGATACGCTGCTGGGCGCGGTTCCGGTGGCCGGCGATCTGTTCGACTTCGTGTTCCGCTCCAACAGCCGCAACCTGAAGATCGTCCGCAAGCATATCGCCAAGCATCACCCCCATGCGCGGGTGATCGAGGGCTAGGCCGATAAGGGCGCCGTCGCGGACGGCGCCGTCATTTCCCCCGCGCGCGGCTGCCGGGTCAGGCCCTGGCAGCGGCGGCGAAGTCGCACTTCTGGTTGGCTTCCTTGGTGCCGCCGCCCAGGAAGGCGACCGCCAGGAAGCCCGCGACCACGGCGATGGCGAAGGCCGCCGTGACTTTGCCGAGGTGCTTGTCGATCACGGCCTTGATCGGCGCCCCGAACAAGCGGAACAGCACGCCCACGATCATGAAGCTGATCGAGCGCGAGACGACCGAGGCGGCGATGAACACGCCCAGGTTCATGCCGATGAAGCCGGCCGTGATCGTCAGCAGCTTGAACGGGATCGGCGTCGCGCCCTTCACCACGATGATCTCGGCGCCGTATTCCCGCAAGTAGCAGGCCGCCTTGGGGAAGCTGTCCGCCAGCCCCAGCGCGTGAAGCAGCGCCTCACCGAAAGCGGCATAGGCGAAGTGGCCGATGGCATAGCCCAGCAGGCCGCCCACGACCGATGCCAGCGTGGCGATCATCGCGAAGCGAATCGCCTTCTTCGGCTCGGCCAGGCACATCAGCCCCAGCAGCGGATGCGGCGGCACGGGGAAGAAGCTGGCTTCCATGAAGGCGAACAGGGCCAGCCACCATTCGGCATGGCGGTGCGCCGCCTTGGCCATGGTCCAGTCGTAGAGGCGGCGCAGCATCGAGTTCTCCGGCTGTCATGAGATCGGGCGCCGCAAGAAGGCGGCACGCGTGCCGTGCTTAGTAGGCCGGCGCGGAGGCGGCAAGCTATAACCCATTTGGTTATATCTGCTTGACATTACGGCGCTGGATTGGTACAAAACAGGAACAAGGGAAGCAGCCGATTCGTCCGGCTCTCCTTTCGATCCGCACCACATCAACTCCGGGATGATCCCCTATGGTCGAGCCGAAACGGGCTACGTCCGGCGCTGCACGGTGCCGGCGTGGCAAGACGATCAGCCCTGTCTCCACGGCGCATGAGCCCGGGGACGAGCGCCCCATCAACAACCGGCGGTGGCGTGCGGATTTCCTCGCCGCGCTGGCCGAGACCTCGAACGTCAGTGCCGCCAGCACCGCCGCCGGAGTGCTGCCGGGCAAGGCCTATAGACTGCGCCGGACAGACCCGGAATTCGCCCGGGACTGGCACGTCGCCCTGCTCGAAGGCTACGAGAACCTCGAGATGGAAGTGCTCTATCGGCTGCGCTTCGGCGATCCCCGGGACGGCGAGGTCAAGTTCGACAACGCCACCGCCCTTCGCCTCCTCGGCCTCCACCGCGAAACCGTGGCGCGCGAGCGGGCGGCGCGGGAGAATGAGGATCTGGCCGCCGTGCGCGCCTCGATCCACGCCAAGCTGGCGCAGCTGCGCCAGCAGATCACGGCGCGCCGCGCGCTCGAAACCGGCAAGGAGGCCGATCATGGCTGAAGCCGATCCCCTGCACTGGCTGGCCGAAGCCGAAGACGGCGAACTGGAATCCTTCATGACGGGTCTTGGTGCCTCCGGACAGCGCGAATGGCGCTGGGACTGGCGTCTCTGGGCCCGGCCCTCGCAGATCGCCCCCGCCGGAGACTGGCGCGTATGGCTGGTCATGGCCGGGCGCGGCTTCGGCAAGACGCGCTGCGGCGCCGAATGGGTGAACGAGGTTGCCGAGCATCATCCCGATGCCCGCATCGCGCTCGTCGCCGCGCATCTCGGCGAGGCGCGCTCGGTGATGGTGGAAGGTGAAAGCGGATTGCTGTCGATAGGCGCGCCCTGGAGACGGCCCCTTTTCGAACCTTCGCTGCGCCGTCTGACATGGCCGAACGGCGCGCAGGCCACGCTCTATTGCGCGGCCGAGCCGGAAGCCCTGCGCGGCCCCCAGCACAGCCACGCCTGGTGCGACGAAGTGGCCAAATGGGACAATGCCTCGGGCAGGGCCGTCGCGAGCTGGGACAACCTGCTCATGGGTCTCCGGCTGGGCCATGACCCCCGCGTCGTGGCCACGACGACGCCCCGAAGCGTACCCCTGGTCACGCGATTGCTGGCCGAAAGCCAGGACGGCGAAGTCGCCGTGACGCGCGGCAGCACCTTCGACAATGCGGCCAACCTGCCCGCCCGTTTCCTCAGGGCCATGCGCCGGACGTTTTCGCAAAGCCTGCTGGGACGGCAGGAGATCGACGGCGAACTGATCGCCGATGTCGAAGGCGCGCTCTGGAGCCGTGCCCTGCTGGAAGGCTGCCGGGAGGACGCCGCGCCCGCATGCGACCGCGTGGTCGTCGGCGTCGATCCGCCGGCCTCGGCCGGGGGCGATGCCTGCGGGATCGTGGTCGTGGGCATGGGGCAGGACGGCACGGCGCATGTCATGGCCGATGCCTCGGTGGAGAAGGCGGGTCCCGAACGCTGGGCCCGCGCCGTCGCCGGCACCGCCGAGGCCTGGCATGCCGACCGGGTGATCGCGGAGGCCAACCAGGGCGGCGCCATGGTCGCCTCGGTACTGCGCGCGGCCCAGCTCTCTCTGCCCTTGCGGCTGGTCCACGCCAGCCGCGGCAAAGTCGCCCGCGCCGAGCCGGTCGCCGCGTTATACGAGGCCGGGCGGGTCCGCCATGCCGGGCTGTTTCCCGCGCTGGAAGACGAGATGTGCGGCCTCATCGCCGGAGGTGCCTACCAGGGCCCGGGACGCTCGCCGGACCGCGCCGACGCCCTGGTCTGGGCCTTGAGCGAACTGATGCTCGGCCGGAACGGCGAGCCTCGCGTGCGGCTGGCCTGAGCTTCCCGCATCGAACCGGGGATCTGCGCGCCTTTGCGCGGACATCCTGGACGCCAGGCAGAACCCTCCCTGCGCCATTTCGGGCCTCAGCGGCCTGCGGAGCGATCCGCTCGTGAAAACCCATTGAAAGGAAACCCTGCAGTGTCCTTCCTCGAAACGCTCGTCGCCGCCTTCAAGGGTGAGAGTGCCCGCGTGCCGCTGGCGCGCGGACCGGCCTCGCCATGGTTTTTCGCCGAGAGCGGCGGCGGGCGTGCTCCCTTCGAATATGGCTCGGCCGTGCGCCGGGCCTATCTTGAGAATCCCGTGGCCCAGCGCGCGGTGCGTCTGGTTGCGGAAGGCATCGGCGGCGCGCCGCTGCGCCCTGCCGATCCGCGGCTTGTCTCTCTCGTGACCGAAACGAGCGCGGGACAGTCGCTGCTGGAGACGCTCGCCTGCCACCTCCTGCTCCACGGCAATGCCTATGTGCAGGTGCTCAAGGACGCGCGCGGCCGTCCGGTGGAACTCTTTGCCTTGCGGCCCGAGCGCGTCTCCATCGTCGCGGGCGAGGACGGCTGGCCCGCTGCTTTCGCCTACGACGTGGCCGGGCGGCGCCTGACAATCCCGCTGCTTGACGAGGACGCCGCGCCCAACGTCATCCACATCCGCCATTTCCACCCGGCGGATGACCATTACGGCGCGGGGTGCCTGGCCGCCGCCGACGAGGCGATCGCCACGCACAACGCCGCCTCGCAGTGGAACCGCCAGCTTCTGGAAAATGCGGCCCGTCCGTCCGGGGCGCTCGTCTACGAGGCGGGCGAGGGCAATACGCTCACGGGTGACCAGTTCGACCGGCTCAAGACCGAGCTGACCCAGGCCTATGCCGGATCGGGCAATGCCGGGCGCCCCCGCGCGCGACGTGAAAGTCGCCATCCACCTCAACGCCCCGCGCGGATCCAGCGCACCCCAATCGCTTCAGCGCTCCTCGCGCCAGGTCGCCAGCGCCGTTCGCCGCGCGATCGCCGCCCGCTGACACCACCGGAGCAACCGACATGGCATTCTGGCTTGCAAGCAAGCGCAACGGACAGGCGAGCGACTGGATCAAGCGCTTCGACCCGCGTTTCTGGACCGTCAACTTTCCGCGACCGATGATGGCCTCCCTCATATCGACAGGCCCCGATTCGCTGCGTCTCGACGCAGCGTTCCTGCGCAAGGGCGATCTCGGGGGGCTGATCTGGGACAGTGTCGACAGCCTTGACCACCCGCTTCTCGCCTACCGGACCGACCGCGACTACGCCCATACCGCGCTGAGCTTTCGCTGGCGCTCATCGGGCGTGATCCCGCTCGATTCCGGCATCGGCCCCACCCTGACCGTCGAGGGCAAGGACGCCGCGGGCGCGGCGCGCGTCTGGTACGTCCGCCTTTGGAACTATGCGGAAGGTACCGGCGAGGACGCCCGCATCGACTTGCGTTTCTCCGAACTCGATGCCGGTTTCTCGCTGCCTTCTGCCGACCGGGTATGGCCCCATGCGATCGACCGCATGTTCATCTCGTTTTGCCCGCCCGGCTATGACGGCAGCGCCGAACCCCTGCCGGCCGAGGCCGAAGGCTGGATCGAACTGAGCGAGATCCGCACCGATGGCGCGCGGGCCATGCTGGAAATCGGCGACGTGATCCTGCCGCCCAACGGCCTCGCCATGGCGACGGGCTTCGACGATCAGGGCGTGCAGACGCCCGCGCGCCTACTGCGAAACGTGCGCCAGCTCGGCTACCGGGGCTCGGTGATCCACTATGTCGGCATGAGCCATTACTTCCGGCTTGCCCCGGCGGATGGCGGCTATTTGGCCGGCGCGGCCGCCGACCCGCTCAATGCGCCGACGCGCAACTGGCACCGCGCCTTCTTCCGGGAATGCATGGACCTGGGCTTCAGCCCGGTGGCCTCGCTGTCCTACGAACTGCTCGACCAGCATTGCCCTCCCGCATGGAAGCAGCGCGATCATCTGGGCAATCCCGCGCTCACCGGATGGGAACCGCCCTCCACCCTGCTCTCGCCGGCGAACCGCGCGGCGATGGCCTGGCTGCAATCGGTCGGCGCCGCCTTTGCGCGGATCATGATCGAGGCCGGTGCGCCGGTGCGCTTCCAGGTGGGCGAGCCCTGGTGGTGGTGCTTCGCGGACGGCCGCATCTGTCTCTACGATGCCGAGGCTCTCGCCACCTTTGGCGGCACGCCCGCCGTCATTCCCGACATGCGCGCGCCGCTGGACGCTGCCCAGCAGGCCCTGCTCGACACGGCCGGCGCGGTGCTGGCCAGGTCCACCGCCGATCTGGTCTCCGCCGTGCGCGCCGCCGCGGCGCCCGCGGCGGCCGAAGCGCTGGCGCTGGTCTTCACGCCCACCGTGCTCGACGCCGCGATGCCCGAGATGCGGCGCGCCAACCTGCCGGTGGGCTGGGCCGCGCCCGCCTTCGACCGGCTGCAGGTGGAGGACTACGACTGGCTCACCGCCGGTGCCGACGTCTTGCGCCGCCGCGCCTATGCCACGGTGAACGAGCGCCTCGGCTACCCGCCCGAGGACCAGGACTATCTCGCCGGCTTCGTGCTGACCGCCGCGCAGAGCGACCATTGGCGGCGGATCGACGCGGGCATCGACGAGGCCCTGGCCCGGTCCCCGCACGAGGTGGTCGTCTGGGCTCTGCCGCAAGTCGCCCGCGACGGCTTCGTCCGCCTCCCCCCACCGTTCCAGCCTTCAGGAGCCGAACCCATGCAGGCTTTCGACGACGTGCCCTACCCCCTCGCGCTTGGCCGGGATGCTGCCGTCATTCCCGAATTCTCCACCTCGATCTCCGTGACTGCCTCCGGCTTCGAGCGGCGCAACAGTCTGTGGTCGAACGCCCGCCTGCGCTTCGACGTGGGGCCGGGCGTCCGATCCGAGGCCGAGTTGGGCGCGCTGATCGCCTTCTTCCGCGCTCGCCGCGGCCCCGCACGCGGTTTCCGCCTGCGCGATCCCAGCGACTTCAGCTCGAACGACATGGTCGCCGCGCCGACGCCGCACGACCAGTACCTGGGCACCGGCGACGGCGCCCGCGCCGGCTTCCCGTTGGTCAAGCGCTACGGAGACGCGGAAGGACAGGAGGATCTTGGCCAGGTCCGCCGCATCACCCGGCCGCAGCCCGGCACCCTGCGCGTCTCGGTCGGCGGCACGGAGCAGGAGGGGAACTGGTCGCTGGAGCCGATGGGTATCGTGCTGTTCGACGATGCCCCGGCTGCAGGCGCCGTCGTCCGCGCGGGATATCTGTTCGACGTCCCGGTGCGCTTCGCCGAGGATCGGCTCGAAATCACCGGCTCTGCTTTCGCCGCCGGTGAAGCACCCAGCGTGCCTGTCGTAGAGATCCGGGAGGCGTCATGAGCCGCATCTGGTTTTCAGGCGACCTCGAAACCGCCGCCGCCTTCTGGCGCATCGACCGCCGAGACGGCGTGACGCTGGGCTTCACCACGCATGACGCCGACCTCTGGTTCGACGGGCTGCTCCACCGGGCCGCGCCCGGCATGGTGCCCTCGTCGATCCGCAAGTCCGCCGGGTTCGAGGCCGATAGCGCCGAAGTGCGCGGCACGCTCACTCACGAGGCGATCTCGGCCGAGGACCTGGCCGGGGGCCGCTTCGATGGTGCCTTCGTCCGCATCGGCCTGGTCGATTGGGAAACGCGGGAGCGCACCACGCTCTACACCGGCACGATCGGCGCCGTGTCGCAGGAGGACGGCACGTTCTCGGCCGAACTGGCATCGCGCAAGGAAGAGCTTGCGCGGGATCCCGTGCCGCGCACCAGCCCCTCGTGCCGCGCATCCTTCTGCGGACCGGGCTGCAATCTCGATCCCCAGCGCTTCACCCGCGAGGTCAGCATCGCGGCCGTGGACGCGGAGGACACCTCGCTTCTGCTCGGCACCACCGTCGATCCCGCCCTGTTCGCAGGCGGCAGCCTGCGCTGGCTGGAGGGTCCTTATGCCGGCATGACGATGAAGATCGCCGGGTGGATGGGTGACCGCCTGACGCTCGGCGATCCGCTCGACCGGCAACCACCCCCCGGCACACGGGCGTTCCTGCGCGAAGGCTGCGATCATATCGAACTCTCGGCCGAGCGGCTGGCGCCGGGCCGGGCCGACAATCCGGAGCAGTCGGCCGCCGATCCGGGGCGGCTCAATGCTCCGCAGGACCTGCCGGCCATGCCCACTGTCCTGGCCGCCTTCGAACTGCCCTGCGATCCGGCAACGGCAGGTACGGGCGAGGCGCGTCTCTTCGCCGCGCTTTCCTCGGCCGGCAGCAACTGGAGCGGCGCGGCCCTGTTCGCCGACCGGGGCGACGGCGCGCTTCACCCGCTGGGACCGAGCGGGCGCAAGCGGGCGACTATGGGCAGGGCGACAGACGCGCTGCCGCCGATGAGTCCGCTCCTGTTCGATCGCCGCTCGCGCCTGGAGGTCACTCTGGTGGATGCCGCGATGCAGCTTGTTGCCGCCACGACCCGCCAGCTCGCAGAAGGGGCCAACCTCGCATTCCTCGGCGAGGAAATGATCCAGTTCGCCCGGGCCACGTCGCTCGGCAATGGCCGGTGGCGCCTGGAGGGCCTGCTGCGCGGGCGCGGCGGCACCGAGGGGGCGGTGTCAGGCCATGTCGCCGGCGAGAATTTCGTCCTGCTGGACGGCAGCGCCGTCGCGCTCGATCCCGCGCTGGTCGGCACGGCGATGAACCGGAAAGTCGTTGCGCTGGGGCGCGGCGATGCGGGACCTGTCACGGCTCCGCTACAGGCAAGCGGCCTGACCCTGCGCCCCCTGGCGCCCGTCCATCCCCGCCCGGCCATGCTGCAGGACGGCACACTGCGCCTGGAATGGACCCGGCGCGCGCGAGGGAACTGGGTGTGGCAGGACGGCATCGACGTGCCTCTCATGGAACACGCGGAAAGCTACCTGGTCACTGCCGGGCCCCTCGCAGCACCGTTGGCGAGCTGGACCGTATCCTCGTCCCGCCTCGACATTCCGCCCGGCACGCTTGCCCATCTCGCGGCGCTTGCCCCCGGTGAGATCCTGAGGGTGCGCCAGCAGGGGACTTACGCCCTGTCCGATCCGCTCCCTCTCTTCCGCCTGCCCTGAACACCGCCCCTACCAGAGTACGAGGACTCATTAGATGAGCGATTCCATTACCTTCGAAAACACCACCCCGCGATTCGCCCTGCCGCTTCTCCAGGTGGGTCAGGCCCAGAAGGAAGCGTTCGTCAACGAAGCGCTGTCGCGCTGCGACATGATGCTGCACGGCACCGTGTCGGGCGAGCGTGCCGATCCGCCCGGCGATCCCGCCGCGGGAGAGACCTGGCTGGTTGCGGAGGGCGCAACGGGCGAGTGGTCCGGCAAGCAGGGCTGTCTGGCCGGCTTTCACGGCGGCAACTGGCTCTTCGCGCAACCCTGCGAAGGGCTCAGGATTTACGACTTATCCACCCGCCAGGAACGCCTCTTCGACATTTTTTGGAGAAAAGCTTCCCTTCCCGTGGAACCACTTGGCGGAATGACAGTTGATGTTCAGGCTCGGGCGGCGATCGCTGAAGTGATTGTCGTTCTGCAAGCCTTGGGTATCGTTCCTTCAGCATAATGAGTGGCATTGAACAGGGGTAATACGGTGCAGTCGATTTCCAATAAAGGGGTCACACGCTTCACCAACCCCCCGAAAACGCGACATTTCTGCAACAGTCGCGTTCAATGTGCGCTTGCACACGTAAAGCTGAGGGGGTAGACACTCGAGGCACTCGGTGGCTCCAAATCTCTTAGTAGGGGAAACATATGAGGAAACTCGTCCTTGGCCTGGCGCTGGCTTCTACAGCTATCGCCACGCCCGCGCTTGCGCGCGACAACTCGTGGTATCTTGAACTCGACGCCGGCGCGATGATCGTCGAAGACGCCGATCTCGACGTGAACGGCGTGAACAACGTCGCGACCGCCGAATTCGGCACCGGCTTCGACGGTGGCGTTGCTCTCGGTTACGACTTCGGTCCCTTCCGTCTGGAAACCGAAGCCAGCTACCGCCAGGCTTCGTTCATGGGCAGCAATGGCCCGGATGCCAGCAACCTGACCTTCATGGTCAACGGTCTGCTCGACTTCGGTCCCGATGATGGCCTTCAGGGCTACGTCGGTGGTGGCGCCGGCGTTGGCCGCGTTCACTACGACATCTTCGACGATTCGGACACGGGCTTCGCCTGGCAGGCAATCGCGGGTATCCGCGCGCCGATCAGCAGCCACGTGGACGTCGGCCTGAAGTACCGCTTCAGCAACGTCAACAACCTCGACTTCGTCGATGTTGCCGGCAACGAGATCAGCACCCGCTGGCGCTCGCACTCGCTGATGGCGACCCTGGGCTACAACTTCGGCGAACCGGCAGCTCCGCCGCCGCCGCCGCCGCCGCCGCCGCCGCCGCCGCCGCCGCCGCCGCCGCCGCCGCCGCCGCCGGTTGTGGAATGCAACAAGGGTCCGTACATCGTGTTCTTCGACTGGGATAAGTCGGACATCACGCCGGAAGCCGCCACCATCCTCGACAGCGCCGTCAGTGCCTATGGCAACTGCAACAGCGTTCCGATCATGCTGGCCGGTTACACCGACCGTTCGGGTAGCCCGAAGTACAACATGGGTCTGTCGGCACGCCGTAACGACTCGGTTCGTGCATACCTGACCAGCCACGGCATTCCGGACGGCTCGATCTCGAGCCAGGCCTTCGGTGAAGCCAACCCGCGCGTTCCGACTGCTGACGGCGTGCGCGAGCTGCAGAACCGTCGCGTCGAAATCACTTACGGTCCGGGTTCGGGCATGTAAGCGAACCGGCAACGGTTACAGATTGGGGGGTCGGAGCAATCCGGCCCCCTTTTCTTTTGCCTGCTTCAGACGGCTGGTCCGGATGAAGCCCTCTATTGAGGGCACAAAAAAACGCCCCGCTTGCGCGGGGCGTTCGTGTGTTTCCAGAAATAAAGAGTGGTCAGATCGCGTAAGGCGTCGGATCGATGAGCCCGGCATCGGCGAAACCGGCCTTGCGCAAACGGCAGCTGTCACACGCACCACAGGCCAGGTCACCCGGCTGCGGATCGTAGCAGGACCAGCTCATTCCGGCATCCATGCCCAGCCGCGCCGCCTCGCGCGCGATGTCCGCCTTGCCCATGTACTGCAGCGGTGCGTGAATGCGGAAGTTCGTGCCCTGGTCGCCTTCCTTGGTCGCCAGCTTCGCGATATCCTCGAACGCGGCGATGAACTCGGGCCGACAATCGGGATAACCCGAGTAATCCAGCGCGTTCACCCCGATGAAGATATCCGAGGCGCCGATCGCTTCCGCCCATGCCAGGGTCAGTGAAAGGAACACCAGGTTGCGCGCCGGAACGTAAGTCACCGGCACGTCGGTGCCCACGCCGTCCTTGGGCACATCGATATCGTCCGTCAGCGCGGAGCCGCCGAACTGCCGCAAGTCGAGCGGAAGGATGACATGGCGCTCTGCCCCGACGAACGCGGCAATCGTCCGCGCGGAGTCGATCTCGCAGCGGTGACGCTGGTTGTAGTCGATGGTCAGCGCGTTCACGGCGAAACCCGTTTCGCGGGCTATGCCGGCCGCCACCATGGAGTCGAGACCGCCGGAAAGAAGCACGACCGCCTTCCGGCCTTCGGTATTTTGAGAAAGCTGCATGGCCCTGCGCTAGGCTTTCGCCGGAGCGATGACAACCATGTGCTTACCCTAGTTGCGGCAGGCACCCAGCCGGCGACCTTCACCCGCATAAGCGAAGGGCAGGCCATTGACGATGCCCTGGGTGTCGATCTGCACCAGGGCATCGGTCTCGCGGCGAATGCGCGTGCGGCCGTAACCCTGGCCCGCGCAGGTATATTGCACCACGACTTCGGCGGGCGAATCTTCGACGACCACGGAATTGCAGGCCAGGCCGGCATGGCGGAGCTGGATCAACTGACGCCCGCTGCGAACGCAGACATCGTTGACGGAGCCGCCCTGCCCCCGCTCGCGCAGCTCCCAGGAGCCCGACTCCAGCTGGTCCAGCATGTCCAGAGACCGCTTCTGTCCCATCACCCCCGACCCGGCGCCAAGCGCCGCGCCGACAGTCAGGACGATAAGGGCCGTCCGCATCCGCAGTTGTAAAACAGGGGAGCCCTTGCGGGCCGAACGGGAGGTATTTCGTGCCTGGGGCTTGGTCATGGGCCCCATATCGTCATTCCCCGCCGACAAGACAAGCCGGTCGGCGGGATGAAAATTACTACACGGGGACGTGCAAGATCTTGGAACAGAAAGCACAATCCACGGGAACCATACCCGTTTCGTCTCGCATGTCGGCCTTTTCGCTTTCGGGGAAGCGTTCAAGGATGTTCCGATAGTATTCCACCGAACAGCGGCAGCCGCGCTCCAGCGGCTCCAGCGGCTCGACCCGGACTTCGTCTTCCTCGTGGAAAAGCCGCCAGACGAGCTGCTCCAGATTCAGCACCGGATCCACCAGTTCGGCCGGCTGGACGCTCTGGGTCATGATCGAGACATGCTCCCAATCCGGATGCGTCTCCTTGGCATGGAGCCGCTCCTTGCCTTCCTCGCCGTCCGGCAGGTGCTGCACCAGCAGTCCGCCGGCCACGCAGCGCAGTTCATTGGAGCGAACCGAAACGCGGATGACGGTAGGCAACTGCTCGGACTGCGCGAAATAGTTCTCGCAGGCTTCCGCCAGCGAGGCGCCTTCCAGCGGCACCACGCCCTGATAGCGCTGGTTCGAGGCTTCCAGATCGAAAGTGATCGCCAGGTAACCGGCGCCGAAGATCGCCTCCAGCGAGCAATCTTCCTCAAGCCGCTCGACCAGGTCCGGATCGTGGCGCAAGTAGCCACGCAGTTCCCCGTTACGATAATCGCAGACGAGCAGATCCACCGCGCCGCCCTCGGCCTGGGCCTGGAAAGTCAGCTGCGCGCCGTCCTCCTTGAGCAGAGAGCCCATCAACGCGGTCAGCACCAGCGCCTCGGCCAGGACGTGCTTGACGACCTTGGGATAGCTATGCGCGGAAAGCACCGTTTCCAGCACCGGCCCCAGCCGCACGACACGCCCGCGCGCGTGGCGCGCGGGAACCGTGAAGGCCAGGACGCGATCGAACCCGGTGTCGTCGCTTCGCAGCGTATCGTCGATCACAGCTTGCCCAGCGCCCAGAGCAAGACGGATTTCTGGGCATGGATGCGGTTCTCGGCCTCGTCCCAGGCGCCGGACTGCGGTCCGTCGATCACATCGTCCGTCACTTCCTCTCCGCGGTGCGCGGGCAGGCAGTGCAGGAACATGGCATTGTCGGCCGCAGCGCCCATGAGCGCCGGGTTGACCTGGTAGGGCTGCATCGCCGCGACATGCACCTCGCCGCCGGCCTGGCCCATCGAGACCCAGGTATCGGTGACGACCACTTGCGCGCCGCGAACGGCCTCGACCGGATCTTGCGTGAAGATCACTTCGCCGCCCGCTGCGCGGGCGCGCTCGACGAAGCCGGCATCGGGCTCATAGCCTGCCGGACCACCGATACGGATGGTGAACTTCATCAGCCCTGCCGCCTCGATCAGCGAGTTGGCCACGTTGTTGCCATCGCCCAGCCAGGCAAGCTGAAGCCCGGGCAGCGAGAAGCCGCGCTCGACGATGGTCAGCAGATCGGCCACGATCTGGCAGGGGTGCGAAAGGTCGGTAAGTCCGTTGATGACCGGCACGTCGGCATGGCGCGCCAGTTCCTCGATCTTGGCGTGATCGTCGGTGCGGATCATGATCGCATCGACCATGCGGCTGAGCACGCGGGCGGTATCCGCCACCGTTTCGCCGCGGCCGAGCTGCGTCGAACCCGATTCGAGGATCAACGCACTGCCGCCGAGCTGGCGCATGGCCATGTCGAAAGAGACGCGGGTGCGAGTCGAGTTCTTCTCGAAGATCATCGCCAGCACATGACCGTCCAGCGGGGCGTCGGCATCGGGTTTGCCCTTAGGCCAACCCTTGCGTGCCGCCTTGCGGTCTATGGCATCGTTGATCATCGCCGCCAGGACGGGGCCGCCGGCGTCACTCAGGTCTACGAAATCCCGGCTCATCAGGCCACCCCTTCAGGCTGGTAGCTTGCCGCAGCCGCGGAAAGCCGGTCCATGAACTCGTCGATGTGGCTGTCGTCGATCACCAGCGGCGGCAGCACGCGCACGACGTTGTCGCCCGCCGAAACGGTCAGCACCTGATGATTGTCGCGCATGTGGGCCACAAAGGCGCGCGGTTCGCTCTTCAGCTTGATGCCGATGAACAGGCCGCGCCCGTGGACCGATTCGAACAGCTCGGGATAATTGCCGATGAACTGTTCCAGCCGTGCGCGCAGGCGTTCGCCCTTGGCGCGGACATCGGCGAGGAAGGCCTCGTCCGAAACCACGTCGAGCACCGCGCCGATCGCGGCCATGGCGAAGGGATTGCCGCCATAAGTCGAGCCATGCGCGCCGATCAACATGCCGCGCGCGGCCTTCTCGGTGGCGAGGCAGGCGCCGACGGGGAAGCCGCCGCCGATGCCCTTGGCGGTGGACATGATATCCGGCACCACGCCGAACTGCTCGTAAGCATAGAGCGTGCCGGCGCGGCCGACGCCGCTCTGCACTTCGTCGAGGACGAGCATGAGGTCATGCTCGTCGCAAAGCTGGCGCAGGCCCTGGAGGAATTCGTCGGAGGCGATGCGCACGCCGCCTTCGCCCTGGATCGGCTCGACCAGGAAACCGGCCGTGTTGGGGCCGATCGCAGCCTTGGCCGCTTCCAGGTCATTGAAGTCCAGGTACTTGAAACCAGGCAGCAGCGGCAAGAAGCCCTTGTGCATCTTTTCCTGGTTGGAGGCGCTGATCGTCGCCATGGTCCGGCCGTGGAAGGCGTTGTTGAACGTGATCAGCTCGTACTTGTGGTCGTTGCCGACGTGCTGGTGATAAGCGCGCGCAGTCTTGATCGCGCATTCCACCGCTTCCGCGCCGGAATTGGTGAAGAACACGGTATCGGCGAAAGTCAGGTCGATGATGCGCTGGGCAATCGCCTCGCCCTGCGGGCTGCCGTAAAGATTGGAGACATGCATCAGCGTCTCGGCCTGCTTCTGGATCGCGCCGATCAGGCCGGGATGCGAATGGCCCAGCAGGTTGACGGCAATGCCGCTGGCGAAATCGAGGAATCGGCGACCGTCTTCACTGATGAGGTGGCAGTGTTCGCCGCGAACGGGCCGAACGCCGCACCGGGGGTACACGGGCATCAGCGGAGTGATCGACATGACGGAATTCCTCGATAACGAAACAGTGAAGTGAAAACGGGAATCGCAAACGACAAATGGCGGCCCTATCCGGACCGCCATTTGCGCGCTTTTAGGTGTTTGCAGGCTCCCGGTCAAACACCGGAAGCGTTGCAGGCTGATCAGCCCTGGAGCGGCGCCAGGTTGACCGCCGAGTACTTGCCTCGTCGATCGACCTCGATGTCGAACTCAACGCGATCGCCTTCGTTCAGGGCGCCAAGGCCCGAACGCTCGACAGCGCTGATGTGAACGAATGCGTCCGGCTGGCCGTCATCACGGGTGATGAAGCCGAAGCCCTTCATGGAATTGAAGAACTTCACGGTGCCGGTGGCCTTTTCGCCGGTCAGCTGACGCTGCGGCGCAGGCTCGCGCTTTTCGACAGGGATCACGTCGCCGACGACGACGAGTTCGCTGGCCGAAATCTTGCCGCCGCGGTCGACGAGCTGGAATTCGAGCTGCTGGCCTTCAGCCAGGCCTTCGAGGCCGGCACGTTCCACTGCGCTGATGTGCACGAAGACGTCTTCGCCGCCTTCATCGCGCTGAATGAAACCGAAGCCCTTGGCGCCGTTGAAGAACTTTACGACGCCCTTGCCCTGGCCGACGACCTGGGCAGGCATTCCGCCGCCACCGCCGCCACCGCGGGGTCCGCCGAAGCCGCCACCGCCGCCGCCGCGCGGGCCGCCGAAGCCGCCGCGATCACCGCCGCCGCCGCCGAAGCGGTCACCGCCGCCGAAACCACCGCGGTCACCACCGCCACCGCCGAAGCGATCGCCGCCGCCACCGAAACGGTCACCGCCACCGAAACGATCCTGGCCGGCGAAGAACGGATCGAACTCGTTCTCACCAAAACCACCATCGCGCTTGTCGCGTCCCCTTCCGCGACGACCTCTGTCAAAACCCATGTCTACGAACGTACCTTCGCTGCGCCCCAAAAAGCATAAACCCGGTCACGTGGACGAACCGCGCCGGGAGGCAAGCAAGACAGCCGGGACAAGCCGGATCCTACCTGCGATCTCCAGTCATACACGAGGTTCTGCCACATGGCGAACACAATTACGGTCCAGAATCCCGTCCAATCGACGAAATAACGCATTTTCACGACGTTCCGGCTTGCTTTTAGCGGGAACAGGGCGCTTGACGTGGACGAATTTCAGGCCGAACCGGGGCGCAAACAGCCCGTTTCATACCGGAGACTCGCTTTCATGTTCCGCCAGATCACCGACTCCGTCTTCGCCAGCCCGCAAATCGGCACCGAAGCCATCGCCGAAGCGAAGGAAATGGGAATCGTGCGGATCGTCAACAACCGCCCCGAGGGCGAGAGCGACGATCAGACCCCGGGCGATGCGATCGAGGCGGAAGCGCGCGCCGCGGGGATCGACTATGTGGCCATTCCCGTAGGCCATGGCGGTTTCAGCCAGGCCCAGGTCGATGCCATGGCCAAGGCCCTGGATACTGCCGATGGTCCGGTTCTGGCCTATTGCCGTTCGGGAACGCGATCGACCCTGCTCTGGGCGCTGGCCCGTGCCAAGGCGGGGGACAACCCTTCCGTGATCGCATCGAAGGCCGCCGCAGCGGGCTACGACGTCTCGCCGATCCGCCAGCTTATCGATATGTTCGCCGCCGGCAATTGAGCCTGGCGGCTGCACGGCGCTTCGGGGCTTTCGCGCGCTAGAGCGCGATTTCGCCCTGTTCGCCGGTGCGGACGCGCAGCACATCGGCCAGGTCGAAGACGAAGATCTTCCCGTCCCCGATTTCCTCGGTGCTGGCCGTGTTGCGGATGATCTCTATCACCGTGCCGGCAAAAGCATCCGAAACGGCGATTTCCAGCTTCAGCTTGGGCACCATGCTCGAGGCGTATTCCGCGCCGCGATAGATCTCGCTCTGCCCCTTCTGCCGGCCGAAGCCGCTGACTTCAGAGACTGTCAGGCCCGAAATTCCGGCGGCGGACAGCGCCTCCCTGACTTCGGCGAACTTGAACGGCTTGATGATCGCGATGATGTACTTCACGCCCGTTCTCCTGGCCGGTTCAAGCCCCGAAAGGCCGGTTCAAGTACCCGACGGCTCCTGCGCGGAAGCTGCAGGGCGAGCATCCCACATCCGGGCGCGACCACAAAGCGATTTGGCACGAAAAATGGGCCGGAGCGGCTGGCTCCGGCCCTTGAGTTTGTGTTCGCAGGAGGAACATCTGTAGGCGGCGACAGGTGAGAGGAGAGGAGGAAGTACCCGCCGCCGCCAAACTTGAAGCTCAGTTGTAGGCGCGCTCGCCGTGCTCGCCGATGTCGAGACCTTCCAGTTCGACTTCGGGAGCGACGCGCAGGCCGGTGACTGCCTTGGCGACATAGATCGCGACGACGGTGCCGATCGTGGAGATCACGATCGTGGCGAGAACCGCTTCGAACTGGATCACGAGCTGCGAGCCGATCGAGAAGTCCGCCTTGCCCGGGCCGCCGAGCGCCGGCGAACAGACGATGCCGGTGCCGATGGCGCCGACGATGCCGCCGATGCCGTGGACGCCGAAGGCATCCAGCGCGTCGTCATAGCCGAGCATGGGCTTGAGCTTGCTGACGGCGAAGAAGCAGATGATCGAAGCGACCGCGCCGAGAACGATGGCGCCGAAGGGTCCCGAATTGCCAGCAGCAGGGGTGACGGCGACGAGGCCGGCGACGACGCCCGAGCAGAAGCCCAGGGCCGAACCCTTGTGACCGGCCAGACGCTCGGCGAGCATCCAGAACAGGCCGGCAGAGGCAGTGGCGACGAAAGTGTTGATCATGGCAAGGCTGGCGGCGCCGTTGGCCGAGAGAGCCGAGCCGGCGTTGAAGCCGAACCAGCCCACCCACAGCAGGCCGGTGCCGACGAAAGTCAGCGTGAGCGAGTGCGGCGGCATCGGTTCGTTGGGGTAGCCCTTGCGCTTGCCCAGGATCAGCGCGGCCACCAGTGCCGAAACGCCGGCATTGATGTGGACCACGGTGCCGCCGGCATAGTCGAGCGCGCCGAGACCGAAGAAGTAGCCGGTCGGTGCCCATACCATGTGCGCGATCGGGAAGTAGACGATCGTCAGCCAGATGGCCGCGAAGACCATGACTGCCGAGAACTTGATGCGTTCGACCGTCGAGCCCAGGACCAGCGCGATGGTGATCGCCGCGAAAGTCATCTGGAAGCAGACGAAGACGTATTCGGGAATGGTGCCCGAAACCGAATCGGGGGTGATGCCCTTGAGGAAGGCCTTGCCGAAGCCGGCGACGAAGGCGTTGCCGCCATCACCGAAGGCCATGGTGTAGCCGTACATGACCCAGATCAGCATGGCGAAGCTGGCCGCTGCGCCGATCTGCGTCATGGTGGAGAGCATGTTCTTCGAGCGGGTCAGGCCGCCGTAGAACAGGGCGAGGCCAGGCAGGATCATCAGGAAGACGAGCAACGTCGACGTCAGCATCCAGGCGGTATCGCCCTTGTCGATGGTCGGCGTGGCGGCGGCGTCCTGCGCCCAGGCAGGCATGGCGGCGAACAACGACGCACCCAGTGCGCCGGCGCCGCAAAGAATCTTGCGGTTCATCGTGGTTTCCCTCCTGTCGAAAGCGCCGGTCAAAGCGCGGTATCCCCGGACTCGCCGGTGCGGATGCGCACGGCTGCGGCCAGATCGAGGACGAAGATCTTGCCGTCGCCGATTGCTTCGGTGCTGGCGACCTGCTGGATCGTTTCCACGATCTTCGGCGCCAGATCGTCCGGCGCGGCCACTTCGATCTTCACTTTCGGGAGCATGTTGGTCGAATACTCGGCCCCACGATAGATTTCGGTCTGACCCTTCTGGCGCCCGAAGCCCTTCACTTCGGACACGGTCATTCCGGCGACACCGATTGCGCCCAACGCTTCCCGAACTTCGTCGAGCTTGAAGGGTTTGATGATGGCTATGATGAACTTCATGCCTATCCCCTGTTTGGTACCGGCCCCGCGCCGGCTGAAAACAGGATATGCAAAGGGCGTGCCAATTCTTCGATTGGCTCAATTCGGCGTGAATTTAATCAGCCGAACGCAAGTGCAGCATGATGCGTCGCTCGATTCGTGAGCACTTGCCTATTTTTTAGGCAGCTCCAGCGAGGCGAACACGGGCAGATGATCGGATCCTATCGCCGAGAGCGCGCTGTGGTGCACATTTGTTCCCAGGACAGACCACTGCTCGGACACAATGATACGGTCCAGCCTGGCCATCGGCCTGCGCGAGGGGAAGCTGCGGCCCGGCACCAGAACATGCCAGGGCGCGTGAAATTCCCGGAAACAGCCGCCATTGGCCGACCATTCGTTGAGATCGCCCATCATCACGGTGGGCACGGCGCTATCGCAGCGGGCGCAATGGTCGAGGACGCTTCGCACCTGCAACCGGCGGCGCAGTCCGGAAAGGTCGAGATGCATGCCCACGACCCGGAAACGATGCCCCTCCAGCGAGAGATCGGCCCGGATCGCCCCGCGCGGCTCCAGCACCGGGAGCGGGACGGGCTCCGCCGCGAGCAGTTCGATGCCCTTGCGGACCAGGATGGCGTTCCCGTGCCAGCCCAGGCTGTCCGGCTTCATCGACAGCGGCACCGGCACATAATCGGTGGTGGTATGGATCGCATCGAGGGGAAGCGCACTCATCCGGCGGCCGAAACGGCGGTCCACTTCCTGCAGGGCCACAACGTCCGCATCGATCTCGCGCAGGACGGTCAGGATGCGCTCAGGGTCTCGCCGCCGGTCGAGACCGACGGCCTTGTGAATGTTGTAGCTGGCGAACTTGATCTGCAACGAACGACTTTCCGGCCAAGGGGATAGCGTAGCAATCCGCCGGAATAGCATGAGGTTCCCGGTTCGTCGTCCCGGACCTGATCCGGGACGACGAGATCCTCAACGCTCCTTGGTGGCGCTGAAGGTCAGGTCCGGGTTGCGTTCCTGCTGATAGCTGACGTCCCAGGCCGAGCGCGCCATGAACACGGGGTCGCCGTCGCGGTCCTTGGCGAGGTTCATCTTGTTGAACTCGGCGAAGTCGCGCAGCGTCTTGTCGTCGCCCTTGATCCAGCGGGCGGTGTCGAAGGGCGAGCCTTCCAGCACGGCCTCGACCTTGTACTCGGCTTCGAGGCGGCTGATCAGCACGTCGAGCTGGAGCTGGCCGACCACGCCGACGATCCATTGCGAACCAATCTCCGGGTAGAACACCTGGATCACGCCCTCTTCCGAAAGGTCGTCCAGCGCCTTCCTCAGCTGCTTGGTCTTGGTCGGATCCTTCAGGGCGACGCGGCGCAGGATTTCGGGCGCGAAGTTCGGCAGGCCGGTGAAGCGCACCTGGTTCTTCTCGGACAGGGTGTCGCCCACGCGCAGGGTGCCGTGGTTGGGAATGCCGATGATGTCGCCCGGCTCGGCATTGTCCGCGATCTCGCGGTCCTGCGCAAAGAACAGGATCGGGGAGTGCACCGCGATCGGCTTGCCCAGGCCCGAGGGCGTCAGCTTCATGCCGCGCTTGAAGGTGCCCGAGACCAGCCGCATGAAGGCGATGCGGTCGCGGTGCATGGGGTCCATATTGGCCTGGACCTTGAAGATGAAGCCGGTGACTTCCTTGTTCTCCGGCTCGATCGTGCCCTCATTCGAAGGCTGCGGGCGCGGCGGCGGTGCGAACTTCTCGATCGCGTCGATCAGTTCGGTGACGCCGAAGTTCTTGAGCGCCGAGCCGAAGTAGACCGGGGTGAGGTCGCCGCCGCGATAGGCGTCGACGTCGAATTCGGGATAGCCGGCCTGGGCCAGTTCCAGTTCCTCGGCCACGGCTTCGGGCAGGGTCACGTTCTCGTCGACTTTGCCGAGGAACTCCTTGCTCGGCCCTTCCGGACGGCTGACCTTGCCCGTGGCGATGTCGAGAATGCCTTCGAACAGGCCCCCCATGCCGACCGGCCAGGACATCGGGCAGACATCCAGCGCCAGCATGTCGGCCACTTCGTCCATCAGGTCGAAGCAGGCGCGGCCTTCGCGGTCGACCTTGTTGATGAAAGTGATGATCGGCACCGAGCGCAGGCGGCAGACCTCGAAGAGCTTGCGGGTCTGCGGCTCGATACCCTTGGCCGCGTCGATCACCATGATCGCCGAATCGACGGCGGTGAGCGTGCGGTACGTGTCTTCCGAGAAGTCTTCGTGGCCCGGCGTGTCGAGCAGGTTGAAGGTGATCCCGTCGCGCTCGAAGGTCATGACCGAGCTGGTCACGGAAATGCCGCGCTGCTGCTCGATCTTCATCCAGTCCGACCGCGCGCGCCGCGCGGCGCCGCGTGCCTTGACCTGCCCCGCCAGATGGATCGCGCCGCCTTGCAGCAGCAGCTTCTCGGTCAGGGTGGTCTTACCGGCGTCAGGATGCGAGATGATCGCGAAGGTGCGCCGGGACTGGTGGGGGACATTGCTCATCGGCGCGCTATTAGTGGGCGCGGGGCAAGATGGAAAGGGCGGAAAGGGGACACGGCCCACCGCCGCTACCCAGCCCACCTTCGTCATTGCGAGCGGAGCGAAGCAATCCAGGGCAGTTCCGCGCCGCTCTGGATTGCCGCGTCGGCTTCGCCTCCTCGCAATGACGAACCTAGGAGAGAAGCCGCGCTTAGCCCTCCCGCGCGACCTGGAAGCCCGCGAAGGACTGGCTGACCGGCATCAGTTCCAGCGTGTTGATATTGAGGTGCGCCGGCAAGGTCGCCACCCAGAGCACGGTTCCGGCGATATCCGCGGCCGTCATCGGATTCGCGCCGCCATAAAGGTTGTCCGAGGCCTGCTGGTTGCCGCCCGTGCGCACGAGGGTGAACTCGGTCTCCACCATGCCCGGCTCGATCGAGGTGACGCGCACGCCCGTACCCGCAAGGTCCGAGCGCAGGCCGAGCGAGAACTGGTGCACGAAGGCCTTGGTGCCGCCGTAGACGTTGCCGCCGGTGTAGGGGTAAGTCGCCGCCACCGAGGACAAATTGACGATCGCGCCCTTGCGCTCGACCAGCGCGGGCAGGAGCTTGTGCGTGAGCGAGACCAGCGCCGTGACGTTGGTGTCGATCATGGTCTTCCAGCTTTCCAGCGAGGCGCTCTGGGCAGGCTCGGTGCCGAGGGCGAGACCGGCATTGTTCACCAGGCAATCGATGCCTGCGAATTCGGCCGGGAGCGCGGCAAGGGCAGCGTCGCGCGCGGCTTCGTCGCGCACGTCGAAGACGGCGGCGTGGAACGTGTCCGCGCCCAGTTCGGCTTTCAGCGCGTCCAGACGTTCGGCCCGGCGGCCGGTGCCGACCACGCGCCAGCCGGCGTCGATGAACGCGCGGGCGCAGGCCTCGCCGATACCGGAAGTGGCGCCGGTTACGAGTGCGGTCTTCATCGGGAAAGGTCTCCTAGTCGGCGGTCAGGACGGTAACGTCCATGCGAAAGCTGCGGTTTGCACCGGGGTCGAGCGAAAGCACGCCGGGCTTGGCGCGGAATTCGCCGGTATAGCCCAGGGGATCGGCGATGCCCTGCCACGGTTCGATGCAGAGATAGTTCGCCCCCGGCTTCTGCCAGATCCCGAGCATCGGCGTGTCCGGGAAAGCAACGGCCAGCTGCCCGCCGCCGGGTGCGCCGAACGTGAGCGCCCGGCTGGCGAGCCGGTCCCAGATCAGCGCGTCGGTCTCGAACTGCGCGGGCTCGGGCGTCAACAGATGTCCCTCGACCGGCGTCGCCACCGGTTCGGGCAGAACGAGGCCGGTCGGCATGTCGATGCGGCGAATCGGCTGGGGTTCCGGCTGCTCGAAGGCGATCGTGTGATCGGCCTTGGCCGCGCCGCCCGGCAGCGGCCAGCCGAAGGCGGGATGATAGCCGAAGCTGAACGGCATGACCTCGCCGCCCGCATTGGTCACCGTGGCCTGGGTGTGGAGGCTCATGCCTTCCAGGCGGAAGTCCAGGTCCAGCGTGAACGCGAAGGGATAGACCTTGCGCGTCTCGTCGCTGTCGCGAAGGCGGAGGCGGACGTGATCGCCCGCAATCTCCACGAGTTCGAACAGCGAATGGCGCGCGAAACCATGCTTGGGCAGTTCGTATTCGCGGTCACCCAGCCGATAGCGATTGTCGTTCAACGCGCCGACGATGGGGAACAGGATCGGAGCATGGCCGGTCCAGAACGCCGGGTCGGCATCGGTCATGTATTCGAGGCCGGCATAGTCGGTGAGCGACCAGAGTTCGGCCCCGAACAGCGCGATTCGCGCCGTGAGGTCGCCGGAAGAAATCGTCACGAAGTCCATGTCGGTCACCGGCTATCTCCGAAAGGATTCGTCGCCCCGGACCAAGTCCGGGACGACGTATTGCATCAACCCCGCAGAACCGCGCCCAGCTTGGCGGCGGCGGCGGTCACCTTGTCGCTGATCGCCTTGAGGTCTTCTTCCTTGTAGCTCTTGTCCAGAGGCTGGAGCGTGACTTCGAGCGCCAGCGACTTCTGGCCCTCGGGCACGCCCTGCCCCCGGAAGTCGTCGAACAGGCGGACCGAGACGATGTTCGCCTTGTCCGCGCCCGCCACCATGCGGACGAGATCGCCTGCGGCCTGCTCGACCGGCACGAGGAACGCGAAGTCGCGCGTCACCGCCTGAAGCGCCGGGGGCGCATAGCGGGTGCGGGCGAAAGTGGCGGCGCCCTTCTTGCCGGGGATGGCGTCGAGATAGATCTCGGCCACGGCCACCGGGCCTTCGATGTCGAACTGCTTGGCGACCGTAGGGTGCAGCATGCCGAAGCGCGCCAGCACGTTCTTGGGGCCGAGGCGCAGCGTGGCCGACTGGCCGGGGTGGAACTGCGGGCCATGCCCGGAGTCGTCAACGCCCATCACTTGCAGCTTCTCGACCGGAGCGCCGGCCTCGGCCAGCAGCGCGGTGACTTCGGCCTTGGCGTCGTAGGCGTCGAACGTGGTCGCCTTGCCCGTCGCCCAGCCGCGCGAGACCTTCTCGCCCGCCAGGACGAAGCCGAGCGCAAGGCGCTCGTCGCTCGCACCGCCCGCGCCGCGCAGATAGCGACGGCCGAGTTCGAACAGGCGCAGCGACGAAGCACCGCGATCGAGGTTGCGCTTGGCCGCCATCAGCAGGCCCGGCAGCAGCGAAGGCCGCATGACCTTCATATCCTCGCTGATCGGGTTGGCCAGCGACCACAGGTCATTGCCGTCCGCAAAGGCATCGGCCTCGGCGGTGGGCAGGAACGACCAGGTAACCGCCTCGTGCAGACCGCGCGCGGCAGCGGCGCGGCGAACGCGGCGCTCCAGCGCCTGCGTCGGCGTGGCGGTCGGGCGGGCAACGCCATCGGCGCGCGGCAGGGCGACGCTGGTCACCTTGTCGAGACCGTTGATGCGGACCACTTCCTCGACGATGTCGGGCGCGCCGTCCACGTCCGGACGCCAGCCGGGAACGGTGATGGCCCACGACTTGTCGAAGTTTGCCTGCTCGGCGACGACCGAGAAGCCCAGGCTCTCCAGGATGCGCTGCTGTTCGCCGGGCTCGATCGTCACGCCGCCCAGCTTCTCGGTCAGCGCCGGATCGAAGTGGACGATCTTCGGCGTGGCCGGAGCCGCGCCGCTGCGCACCGCCTGCGAGGCTTCACCGCCGCAGAGCGTCTGGATCAGCTGGGTGAGGTGGTCGAGGCCGGTGTCGAGGAAGTTGGGATCGATCCCACGCTCGAAACGGCTGCGCGCGTCCGAGGTGAGGTTGAGCTTGCGGCCGGTCCTGGCGATGCGCTCCGGATCGAAGTAGGCGATTTCGAGCAGGACGTCGGTGGTTTCTTCACCGCAGCCCGAATGCTCGCCGCCCATGATGCCGGCAATGTCGTGCACGCCCGAATCGTCGGCGATCACGGTCATCTCGGCGTCGAGCGTGTAGGTCTTCTCGTTCAGCGCGATGACCGTCTCGCCGTCCGTCGCACGGCGCGCCACGACCGCGCCGTTCAGCTTGGCCAGGTCATAGGCATGCGCCGGGCGGCCATAAGCCAGCATCAGATAGTTGGTAGCATCGACCAGCGCCGAGATCGGACGCTGCCCTGCCGCCTTCAGGCGATCCTGAAGCCACTGCGGCGAGGGACCGTTCTTCACGCCCTTGATGACGCGGCCGTAGAACGCCGGGCAGCCCTCTGCATCGTCGGTGCGCACGTCCACCGGGCAGGGGAAGCTGCCGGGAATGTCCAGCACTTCGATCGGCTTCAGCGTGCCGATTCCAACGGCGGCCAGATCGCGGGCGATGCCGTAGACGCCCATGCAGTCCGGACGGTTCGGGGTGATGGCCACCTCGATCACCGGATCGGCGCCGTGATAGTCCGCGAAAGGCGTGCCGACCGGCGCGTCCTCGGGCAGTTCGATGATGCCCTCGTGGTCTTCGCCCAGCTCCAGCTCCCGCGTGGAGCACATCATGCCGTTCGATTCGACGCCGCGCACGGCGGCAACCTTCAGCACCATGCCATTGGCAGGCACCGTGGCACCGGCAAGGCCGAGCACGCCGACAAGGCCCGCACGCGCATTGGGTGCGCCGCAGACGACCTGGAGCACGCCCTCGCCCGTATCGACGGTGAGGACCTGCAGCTTGTCCGCCTGCGGATGCTTGTCCGCCGCCAGCACCTTGGCCACGCGGAAACCGGCCAGCTTGGCAGCGGGGTCTTCGATGCCTTCGACCTCAAGGCCGATGGCGTTGAGCTTCAGCGCGATATCCTCAAGCGAGGCGTCGGTCTCAAGGTACTGCTTGAGCCAGGAAAGCGAGAACTTCATTTTCTAGATCCTTCCCGCGCTCAGGCCGGAGTGCCAACGCCGCCCGAAAGGGTCGGCACGTCGAGGGCGGAGAAACCGTAGTGGGAGAGCCAGCGCACATCGCCGTCGAAGAAGGCGCGCAGGTCGTCCATGCCGTACTTCAGCATGGCAAGGCGATCGATGCCGATGCCGAAGGCGAAGCCCTGCCATTCGTCGGGATCGAGTCCGGCGAATTCGATGACGCGGCGGTTGACCATGCCCGAGCCGAGCACTTCCATCCAGCCGCCCTCGCCCTTCGACGGATCGCCGCCGATCACGCGCTTGCCGTCGATCAGGGTGAAGCCGATATCCGCTTCCACCGAGGGTTCGGTGAAGGGGAAGTAGCTGGGGCGCAGGCGCAGGACGATGTCCTCACGCTCGAAGAATGCCTTCAGGAACGTCTCCAGCGTCCACTTGAGGTGGCCGAGGTGGACGTCCTTGTCGATCACCAGGCCTTCGACCTGGTGGAACATCGGCGTGTGGGTGGCGTCGCTGTCCGAACGGTAGACGCGGCCCGGCGCGATGATGCGCAAGGGAGCGCCCTGCGCCAGCATCGTGCGCATCTGCACCGGCGAAGTGTGGGTGCGCAGCAGCATCTCACGGTTCTGGGCGTCGCGGTCCGGGAAGTAGAACGTATCGTGCATCGCGCGCGCCGGGTGGCTTTCCGGCATGTTGAGCGCAGTGAAGTTGTGCCAGTCGTCCTCGATTTCCGGCCCGGTGGCGACGGAGAAGCCAAGGTCGGCGAAGATCTCGGCAATCTCGTCCATCACTTGCGAGATCGGGTGGACGGTGCCGCGCGGCGCTTCGGGTGCGGGCAGCGACAGGTCGATGGTCTCGGCGGCGAGGCGGGCGTTCAGCGCCGCCGTCTCCAGCGCGTCCTTGCGGGCGGCGAGCGCGTCGCTCACGCTTTCACGCAGCGCGTGGATCTTGGGCCCTTCGACCTTGCGCTCTTCGGGATCGAGCTTGCCCAGCGTCTTCAGCAGGCCGGAGATCGAACCCTGCTTGCCCAGAAACTCGACACGCAGCGCCTCCAGCGTATCGAGATCGGATGCTTCCGCAATCCGCGAAAGCGCCTCCTGGCCGGTTGCTGCGTAGTCCACTGGTGGTCTGCCTGACTGTTGCTGATATCTGGAAGCGCGGTCCTTAAGGGGCCGGCCGGCAAATCGCAACGGCGGCAATCGCGATGACACTCATCCGGACGGCATGTCGCCGGCCCCGACTAGCGCAAGGCGAGACGCGCGTGGCGCGCCCTTTCGCGCATGAGCGGCCCGGTCACCGGCTTGTCCAGCTTGGCGTATTGCCGCGGGGTCATGCCCATGAAGGCCCGGAAATCGCGGACGAACTGGGCCTGGTCATGATAGGCGGAATCGATCGCGCCGATCCACTTGCGCTTGGGCTCCAGCGTGAACTGCTCGATGCTGCGCAGGAACCGCTGGCGGCGCAGCAGGAGCTTGGGCGGGAAACCGAAAGCGGCGCGGCAGACGCGCTCCACCATGCGCGGATGCGCGCGGACGCGGGCGGCCAGGTCGGTGGCGGAGCGCACTTCCGGATTGGCGAGCGCTTCGCAGATGGCCAGGATGAGGTCTTCGTGGACCACCGGGCGGCGCGGCATGGCGGCGACGAAAGCGGTCAACCGATCGAGCTGATCGCCTGGGCTATCCTCGGCCGCCAGGGCATCGTGAAGCGGCTTGAAATGGGCGAAGACCGGATCCGCGTCGCCATCGACCAGCACATTGGCATAGCGGTCGGCCGGCACGCCCAGGAACGTCGCCCAACCGAGCGGGGTCAGGCCGAAGCCCCACTCCCGCGCCGTGGCCATGGAGAAGCGCACTTCCTGCGAGCGCGGGCCGGTGACCGAGAAGCGGCAGCTTTCCAGTCGAGATCCGGCGCGAATCTCGCCATCGCCTGTCGACCCGAAATGGAAGCGCAGACTGGCCCAGTCGGGAAACAGGACGTCATGGAGACGCTCGTTCTCGCCCAGTTCGATTTCACAGTAAAACAGCACCGACAGGTAGCGATCGAGGCCCGCTGGTACGGGACAATACTGTATGACGACCCGCCTAGCTGTCATTCCCTGTCTATTCTTCGTGTCACGCCTTACCCCTGTCCTTTTGGTACGAGGACTTGCAGGGGAGTGCAAACTTTTCGAAGGCGTGGATAATTTACCGCACAAACAATTCGGGGCGCGGATGCCTTAAGCACCCGCGCCCCGAATGTGTTTCGCGTGATCCGCGAAGACCGGCGCCTAGGCCCCGGCTTCGACGGTTCAGGCTGCCGGAATGGCAGCCTTCGCCTGAGCGACCACGGCCGAGAACACCGAACCTTCGTTCATGGCGAGGTCGGCCATCGACTTGCGATCGAGTTCGATGCCGGCGAGCTTAACGCCGTGCATGAACTGCGAGTAGGTCAGGCCTTCGGCGCGGACGGCAGCGTTGATGCGCTGGATCCAGAGAGCGCGGAAGGTGCGCTTCTTGATCTTGCGGTCGCGGTACGCGTACTGGCCGGCCTTTTCGACGGCCTGGCGGGCAACGCGGATCGTGTTCTTACGACGGCCGCGGTAACCCTTGGCCTGTTCCAGAAGACGCTTGTGCTTGGCGCGGGTGGTAACACCCCTCTTGATACGGCTCATAGGTCAGTACTCCTCAGTTGAGCCCGTAGGGCGCCCACTTCTTGATCGTCTTGGCATCGGCGTCGGAAATGACTTCGGTGCCGCGATTCTGGCGGATGTACTTGCCGTTATGGCTCATCAGGCGGTGGCGCTTGCCGGCTACGCCGTGCTTCACCTTGCCGGTGGCGGTGAGCTTGAAGCGCTTCTTCACACCGCTCTTGGTCTTCAGCTTGGGCATTTTCGTCTCCTTTCACAGGGACACGTCCGGTCAGCCATGGCAGCCCTTTTCGCCAGGCGGACGCGCGAATCTCTTTGGTTAAAGACTCAACCGTGTCGATTGAAGGGGGCGCCTTTAGTGAGAGAATCGGCGGAAGGCAAGGGGTGAGCGCGTTGCCAGACACGGTGGTCTGCAAAAACGGCCGCCGGGCGTTCCGGGCAGCGCCAGCGCCAGCCCGACCCGGGCACACATGCGCCCGACCCCGCCTAGTCCCCCGCGTAGATCATCTTGCGGGTCATGCCCCCGTCCACGACGATCTGCTGGCCGGTCACGAAACCGGCGCCTTCTCCCGCCAGCCACTCGACGGTGGCGGCGATGTCCTCCACCACCCCCACGCGTCCCACCGGGTGCTGCGCGCGGTCTTCGGCCGAATGCCGCGGCTCTTCCCGCCTTGCCGCTTTCTGCCAGGGGCCCGTCTCGATCCAGCCGGGCAGGACCGCATTCACCCGGATCGCCGGCCCCAGTCCCACCGCCATGGCGTGGGTCAGCGCGCAGAGCCCGCCCTTCGAAGCGGCATAGGCATATGTATGAGGCTCCGACTGCAAGGCCCGGGTGGAGGCGATATGCACCACGCTTGCCGGGGCGCCGCTGCGAAGCAGGCCCAGCGCCTCGCGGGTGCAGAGGAAAGCGGAAGTGAGGCTTGCATCGATCCAGCCCTGCCACGCCTCCAGCGTAAGGTCCTCCAGCGGGCCGGCATAGGGATCGGCGATTCCGGCATTGTTGACCAGCAGGTGGGCAGCCTCGGTCCACTTGCCGATCCGGGCGAAGGCGGCGCGGACCGGCTGCTCCTGTCCGACGTCGCACGTCAGCGGCAGGAAACGGTCTTCCGGCAGCAGCGCCGCCAGTTCGCCAAGCGCCTCTTCATCGCGGTCCAGCGCCGCGACCCGCCAACCGAGACCCGCGAAGTGCAGGACCAGTCCGCGGCCGATGCCCGCCCCGCCGCCCGTCACGATTGCCGTCCTGTCCGTCATGTCCATCTCCTCGGGCGCCCTCTCAGGCGCCATTGCGCGGAGTGGTAAAGGCCTGACGCCCCGTCAGTTCCAGCCAGGCGAGATAGTCGCCGGTCAGGATCGGCGGAGAGCCCTTGGGCAAGGCAATGCGCCAGAGATAGATTTCCGCCTGGCGCCGCCGGCCGTTCGCGCCGCGCACCGGCATGGTCCGGCGCCGGTACTCGCGCCCCTCGTAGCGGTCGAGCTTGGCAAGGTCGCCCGGATGGAGCGCCAGTTCGCAAAGCGTTCCCTGCACCCGCGCTCCGGACTTGGCCGGCACGAGCGCGGGAAACCAGCCGTCCCCGCCGCGAATCGCCCGGATCCTCCCCGGAACGCTGGCCGGCTCGGCCGAGACCATCCGCGCCGCGACCCAACGCCCCATGCGGGTTCCGGCGTGGGGCTGGAGCGTTCCATAGACGAACAGCCGGACCTTGCGCATTGCGGGCTTCTACGCCGGGGTCAGTGGTGGCAGTCCAGCGCTTCCACGACGTCTTCCAGCCGTGCCGGGTCGCCAATGGCCAGGACATGCCCATCCGACTGCGCATGGAGCGGTTCGCCGTTCCAGTCGCACATCGTCCCGCCCGCCCCTTCGACCACGGGGACCAGGGCGGCCCAGTCGTGCAGCTTCAGACCGGCCTCGCAAACGACGTCGAGATGGCCACTCGCTAGCAATCCGTAGTTGTAGCAGTCGCCCCCCATGACCATCCGCTTGTGGTCGGTCTTGGCCGCCAGGGTCATGAAGTGCTCGCCCTGGTGGTCGTCGAAATAGTGGGGGCCGGTGGTTGCCAGCATGGCGTCGGAGAGTTCGCGGCAGGGGCGGGTGCGCACTTCCTTGCCGTTGAACGTGGTGGGGAAGCCGCTCGCGCCGACCCAGCGTTCGCCCAGGATCGGCTGGTCGATCACGCCCAGCACCGGCCAGCCATCGACCAGCAGCGCGATCAGCGTGCCGAAGATCGGGCGGCCGGCGATGAAGGAGACGGTGCCGTCGATCGGATCGAGCACCCAGGTCCGGCCCGAAGTGCCTTCCTCGCTGCCGAACTCCTCGCCGATGATACCGTCGCGCGGGACTTCGGCCTTGAGCATCCGGCGCATCGCTTCCTCGGCGGCGCGGTCCGCGACAGTGACCGGCGAGGCGTCGCCCTTGCGCTCCACCCCGACGCCGGAGCGGAAGTGCGGGCGAATCGCGTCCCCGGCGGCGTCGGCAAGGCGCAGGGCGAGGGCGATGTCGTTGTCGAGTTTCATGCCCCCTGCTCTGCCCGCCACGGCGATGGCAGGTCAAGGGACCATCGGAAAAACCGCCAGATTGGCCGCAATCCGGGCCTGTGGAGAAACTCTATGGGTTTTTCCCACATTGCAGCGCTCCGGACACGCACTTATTCCATGGCTGGGGCCGCAGCGAATGCAGAAGAACGGAAGCAGGGTACATGTACCATAAAGTGCGGCCGGCCATCGATAGTGCGATCGTGCCGGAACAGGGAACGACCAAGGGCGGACAACCGCTCAGCTACAACAGAGCACCCGCCCCGGACCTCGCGCCCTGGATCGGGCGGCTCTATGTCACCAAGGTGGCGGCACCGGCGGACTACACGCTGCAGTGCGGCCTGTTCAACGACACCGCCTTCCTGCGCATCCAGCTGGCCGGTCTCTGGGAGGCCGAGACCGCCGGCGGCCGGATAGAGGCAGGCAATGCCGCGATGTTCTGCGGCCCGCAATCGCATCGCATGCCGATCCGCGTCACCGGCAGCTTCATCAGCGTGGGCCTGGCCTTTCGGCCCGGCGCCTGCACCGCGCTGCGCGGGCCGCGCGTGGGCGAGCATCTCGACCGTCTGGCCTCCACCGATCTCGTCGGGATACCCTCCGCCCGGATCCTGGCCATGCTCGAACCGGATGCCGAGCCGGAGGAATGGTTCCACGCCCTGGAAGCGATGATGCGCAAGCGGGTCGAGCATATGGGCGCGCCCCTGCCCGACCCGATCAGCGCCCGGTTCGAGGACATCAGCTACCGCGACCCCGCCATGTCGATCGCCGATGCCGCGGCGGCCTGCGGGGTGGAGCGGCGCAAGCTGGAGCGGGTGGTCAATCGCGACTTCGGCATGGCCCCCAAGCAGGTGCTGCGCCGCGCCCGCGCTCTGGACATGGCCAGCTTCCTGCGCGGCGTGGCCGACAAGGACGAAGCCGACGAGATGGCCCTGCGCTATTATGACGAGAGCCACCTGATCCACGAGTTCACCGAACTGTTCGGCATCTCGCCCCGCCAGTTCGCACAGACTCCGCAGCCGATCCTCACCCTGTCGCTGGAATCGCGCCAGGCCCGGCGGCTGGAAGCGCTGCACCGGCTGGAGCCCGGCCAGACGCGGCCCTGGGAATAACCGTCCCCGCCCGGAAAGAGCGCGGGCCGTAAAAACGTTCCACATGAAACAAAAAGGCGCGCCCTCCCAGGAGGACGCGCCTTTTTGCTGTCTGGCGGCCCGGCGCTGGTCCGGGAGGCCGATCAATCGAACAAGCTGGAGACCGAGCTTTCGTCGGCAATGCGGCGGATGGCCTCGCCGATCAGCGGCGCGATCGTCAGGATGCGGATCTTGTCCGACTGCTGGGCCGCTTCGGTGGCCTGGATCGAATCGGTGATGACCAGTTCCTTCAGCGCCGAGTTGGTCACGCGCGAAACCGCCGCGCCCGACAGCACGCCGTGAGTGATGTAGGCGGTGACGCTGGTGGCGCCCTCGTCCATCAGGGCCTGCGCGGCGTTGCAGAGCGTGCCGCCCGAATCGATGATGTCGTCGATCAGGATGCAGGCGCGGCCCTTGACGTCGCCGATGATGTTCATGACTTCCGACTGGCCGGGACGGTCACGACGCTTGTCGACGATCGCCAGCGGGGCGTTGTCGAGGCGCTTGGCGAGCGCGCGGGCGCGGACCACGCCGCCGACGTCGGGCGAAACCACCATCAGCGACTGGTCGCCGTAGCGGGCCTGGATATCGGCCGCCATCACCGGCGCGGCGAAGAGGTTGTCGGTCGGGATATCGAAGAAGCCCTGGATCTGCCCTGCGTGCAGGTCGACGCAGAGGACGCGGTCGGCGCCGGCTTCGGTGATCAGGTTGGCCACGAGCTTGGCCGAGATCGGCGTGCGCGGGCCGGGCTTGCGGTCCTGGCGGGCATAACCGAAGTAGGGCACCACGGCGGTGATGCGCTTGGCCGAGGCGCGGCGCAGGGCGTCGATGCCGATCAGCAGTTCCATCAGGTTGTCGTTCACCGGGTAGCTGGTGGGCTGCACGATGAAGACGTCCTCGCCGCGGACGTTCTCGTGGATTTCGACGAAGATTTCCTCGTCGGCAAAGCGACGCACAGCCGCATCGGTGAGCGGCAGTTCAAGATACCCCGCGATCGCGCGTGCGAGCGGAAGGTTGCTGTTGCCGGACATGATCTTCATTGCGAATCCCCGAGACGGCTTGAGGTGATGGGTGGCTGGACGCGGTCGCCTCTAGCCATGAGTCATCGGATTGCAACAGAAAGCGTCAGCCTGTCACCGTGACCCGGATGTGAAAACGCCGGCTCCGGAGGTTCCGGAACCGGCGGTTCGATGGACTAACCATCTGAGCGCAAAGACGAGTCCCGCTGCGGGACGCGCGTGCGCCGCGGCACGTCACCGGTCCCGGTGCTCGCCCTTGATCCAGCGCACCGTCCCGGAACTGGCGCGCATGACGACGCTTTCGGTGGTCATCTTGCCGCCCTTGAGGCGCTTGACGCCGGAGAGCAGCGAGCCGTCGGTCACGCCGGTGGCGGCGAAGATGCAGTCACCCTTGGCCAGGTCGCTGAGGGTGTAGATCTTGTCGAGATCCTTGATGCCCCACTTGCGCGCCCGGCTGCGCTCGTCCTCGTTGCGGAACAGCAGGCGGCCCTGGATCTGGCCGCCTACGCAGCGCAGCGCCGCAGCGGCCAGCACGCCTTCCGGGGCGCCGCCCGAACCCATGTAGATATCGATCGTGGTGTTCTCGTCGGTCACCGCGATCACGCCGGCCACGTCGCCGTCGGGGATCAGGTGGATGCCGCAGCCGATCTCGCGCAGTTCCTCGATGAGATCGGCATGGCGCGGGCGATCGAGCACGCAGACGATGATCTCGTCCGGCTTCACGCCCTTGGCCGCCGCCACGGATGCGACGTTCTCGGTCGCGGTCCGGTTGAGGTCGATCACGCCCTCGGGATAGCCGGGGCCCACGGCCAGTTTCTGCATATAGACGTCGGGTGCGTTGAGCAGGCAGCCCTCTTCCGCGGCGGCCAGTACCGCCAGCGCGTTCGGCCCGGCCTTGGCGGTGATCGTGGTGCCTTCCAGCGGATCGAGTGCGATGTCGATCTTCGGCCCGCGACCGGGCGCCCCGCCCACCTTCTCGCCGATGAACAGCATCGGCGCTTCGTCGCGCTCGCCTTCACCGATAACCACGGTGCCATCCATGTAAAGTGTATCGAAGGCCTTGCGCATCGCTTCGACTGCGGCATGGTCTGCCGCCTTCTCGTCTCCGCGGCCGACGAGGCGCGATGCGGCAATGGCCGCGGCCTCGGTTACGCGAACCATTTCGAGGACGAGGACACGGTCGAGAACTTTACTTGCAGGCGTCTTGTTTTCAGGCATGTTCACTCCGGATTAATCCGAGGAGGAAAGGTTCTGGGAGCGGCTTAGACAGAGGATTTTCAATTGTCGAGAAGAGGGCGGATCCTATTCGCAATCGCATTACTAGCTCCCGCTCCGGCGATTGCCCAGCAATCGGCTGGCGCTTCTGCCGGTACGGCCGGCCAGACGAAATCCACTTCGGCAAGTAATGGAAACGGCTCGGTTTCCGCGGAAGACAGGGCCATTGCCCAGCGCATGATGTCCGGCGCCGGCAGGGTCACGCCGGAAACCGCACGGCAGAAATGCCTGAGCGACACCCGCAGCGCCCGCCCGGGCGAGATCGTCGTCTGTGCCCCGGATGAGGACAAGTTCCGCGTCCAGTCCACGTCTCAGGAAGACCCGATGTCCGACCAGGCCTTGAACGACGGCCGGCTGACGCCGCCCGACGTCGCGGGCAACGGCATCTTCAAGGGCAAAGCCACCGCCACGTTCGGCAAAGTGGAAAAGCCCTACCTGATCGACTTGTCGGCCATCCCCGAAGCGCCTGCCGGCTCGGACGCGGACAAGGTCGCCAGGGGCGAAATGCGCGCGCACTGATACGAAAAACGGGCGCATCGCTGCGCCCGTTTTCCATCTGGAACACGCCGCGCCGCTGACCAAAAGCCGCCGGCCCAGACCCCTGTCAGCCTTCGATGATCTGCATCACCAGCGGACGCGCCGCGAGGCTCTGCGATCCGTCGAGAATACGCAGCGCCTCGGTCACCGCCGATTCCGGCCCTTCGTGCGTGACCATGGCCAGGATCACCTCGCCGGTCTGCGCATCCTCGCCCTTCTGGATCATGCTGGCGATCGAGACACCCGCATCGCGCATGGCGGCCGTGATCTCGGCCAGCACGCCCGGACGGTCCGGCACGGCGAAGCGGATATAGCTGCGGCCACGGCGGTGGCCGGTTTCGGCCGGCTCCATGGCTTCCAGCTCGCCTTCCGGCATGGAGAAGGCAGCGCCTTTCTCTCCGCGCGCAATGTCGATGATGTCGGCGACCACCGCGCTGGCGGTCGGCCCGTCACCGGCGCCCGCGCCCTGGAACAGCAGGCGGCCCATGAAATTGCCCTCGGCGACGACGGCATTGGTGGCACCGTCGACGTGAGCGAGCGGATGGTCGAAAGGCACGAGATGCGGATGGACCCGCTGGAACAGGCGGGCGCTGCCGCCGGTGCGGTCGATCTCGCCCATGCCCAGCAGGCGGATGACGTAGCCGAGCGAGCGGGCCTGCTCGATGTCGGCCGCCTTTACCCGCGAAATGCCGGTGGTCTCCACCGCATCGAAGCGCAGGCGCGAACCGAAGGCGATTGCCGCCAGGATCGAGAGCTTGTGGCCGGCATCGATGCCTTCCACGTCGAACGTGGGGTCGGCCTCTGCGTAGCCCAGGCGCTGGGCTTCGGCCAGAACGTCGCCGAAATCGCGCCCGGTATCCTCCATGGTGGAGAGGATGTAGTTGCAGGTGCCGTTGAGGATCCCATAGACGCGGTCGATGGCATTGGCCGCCGCACCCTCGCTGAGCCCCTTGATGACCGGGATGCCGCCCGCGACGGCGGCCTCGAACTTGAGCGCCACGCCTGCCTTTTCAGCGGCCGAGGCCAGTTCCAGCCCATGGTGCGCGATCATCGCCTTGTTGGCGGTGACCAGCCCCTTGCCCTGGCCGATGGCATTGCGCGCCAGGGTCAGCGCCGGTCCGTCAGACCCGCCGACCATTTCCACCACCACGTCCACATCGGGACGGGCCGCGAGCGCGGCGGGATCGTCTTCCCAGTCGTAATGCGACAGGTCGACACCGCGATCCTTGGTGCGATCGCGCGCGCTGACGGCGGCGATGCGGATCGGCCGGCGCGCGCGGCGGGCAATGAGTTCGGCATTGGTCTCGATAAGACGGACGACGCCCGTTCCGACAGTGCCGAGACCGGCCAGCGCAATATTCAGCGGTTCAACCATGGACAACCCTTTCGGGTCCGGGCCCTAGGGGAGCCCACGGTGAAATTCCAGTACCTTCGCCGGGGTCCGTCCCGAAACTTCGGGCGCGAGGACCCCGGCGCCGGGAATCAGCCGGAAACCTTGGTGCCCTGGTTGAGCGTCCGGCGGCATTCACCGAGCTGTCCGATCACCGTGCGATAATCGGCCTCGGCCTGGCGGCGCTCGGCAATGCCCTCGGCCACATTCGTGCCCGGCGGCGGGTTATTGGGCAGGAAGCAGGCCAGGCGGTACCATTCCACTGTCTCGGGCTGCGGCGGATTCCCGGTGTCGGCCACCAGCTCGGAGAACGAAACGCCCCAGGCGGGCGCCGCGCCCGGCTCGTGATGCACCGTGATCGAGGCCGCAGAATTGTCCTTGGTCTTGAGGAATATCTGCGTCTCGCCCTGCCCTGCCAGATTGCCCGGAACATAGAGCAGTTCGCGCACGCCGGTGATCTTGACCGGGGCATTGCCGGAGAGCAGCGAGCGCAGGATGCCGCGCACGCGCGCCTCGGCCTGCTCGCTCCAGAGCTGCTGGGCCGTGGGCGTCACCAGTTGCAGCTCGCCGGGGCGGCCGGGAACGGCGCGGGCGAAGAGCAGCACGTCCTGCTTCTTCAGCTTCGGTGCCTTGCCGCGGGAATCGAGCGGAAGGTCCACCAGATAGACGAACGATTCGCCGATCGGCGCCTTGCCGGCGATCAGCGCCTGGGTCTGCGCGGTCATGTAGAAGCGCGCCATGCCCTGGGCGAGGCCGGGGGCCCGCGCATCCTCAACGCGCACCATCTTGCGAATCTGTGCCTTGACCACCAGCCCGGCCGATTCGGACAAGTCGGCGATATCGGCAAATGTCGGTCCGCCCGCGCTCGTCAAGTCACGCGCGCCGGCTTCGTTCGAATTGCCACCGGTTACCCCCTGGGCCAGGACCGGAACAGCCTGCACGGCCAGCGCAACCCCCGCCAGATTCGCGACAAGTCGGTGCAGATGGGATGACATGGGGGACACTCTCCGTGGAAAAAGGCCAGCCTATAGCGGCTTTGGGGCCCGGCCACAAAATCCCCCTTTTCCGATTGGAACTTATCCGCCCTGAATTGACCGTTAACCGTTGACGTGCCGATAAGGCGTTGCACACATGCAACTGTCGGGCTAAGGAAACTCGCAAATTGGGGCAAAAAAACGAATAAGCCCCGCGGTTCGCCTCCCGTTAAAAGTTTACGGATGGGCTGACTGTCAGCCGTCAGGGTGGGTAAGTTGGAGTTTCGTCATGGACCTTGCCTCAGGGTGAGGGCCATGGGCGCCCTTGGACACGTCCGGCACGGGCTTTCCCGGGGCTAGATAATGGAGTGATGCGTTTGAATGGCTTACGCTGACCAGCAAATGAGCGGTAACAAGATTACCGCGCTTGTCATTGTTGCGCTGATCCACGTCTTTGTAGGCTATGCGCTCGTCACGGGCCTGGCCTATCAGGCTGCGCAACAGGTCATCAAGAAGGTGACCACAGTCGACATCAAGGAAGAGAAACCGAAGGAGGAAGAGCCGCCGCCGCCGCCGCCGAAGCAGGAAGAAGCTCCGCCGCCGCCGATCGTCGCGCCTCCGCCGCCGATCAACATTGCCCCGGCCCCGCCGCCGGTGCAAACCGTGGTGACGGCTCCGCCGCCGCCGCCGGTGGTGATCACGACCGCGGCTCCGCCCGCACCCCCGGCTCCGGCTCCGGCACCTCCGGGTCCGTCCAAGGCCCGCGGCGCTTCGCCGAAGGGTCAGGGCAGCTGGGCCGCCCGCATTCAGGCGAACTATCCGACCCGCGCCGCTCGTGAAGAGCGTGAAGGCCGTGTCGGTGTGCGCGTCGGAATCGGTCCGGACGGCAAGGTCACCGCTTGCTCGGTCACCGCATCGAGCGGCAGCCCTGACCTTGACGAGGCAGCTTGCGACGGCATGACCCGCTACGCGCGGTTCAACCCGGCGCTCGACGATGCCGGCAACCCGACGAGCGGCCAGTTCTCGACGGCCATCGTCTACAAGCTGAACTAACTCCTTTTAAGACTGGTTAGGCCCACACCCCGGCCGGAATCAGTCCCTGCATTCTTCTTGAGAGGTAAATCGCATGCTTATCGTTGATATCCTTGCCGCAGCGGGCGAAGCTGCGCCCCAGAACAAGTTCGGTTTCATGGAAGCCCTTCAGGCTGGCGGCTTCATTTCGTACGCCACCGTGATCATCATGGGCATCATGTCCTTCGGCTCGTTCTACATCCTGTTCACCAAGTGGTTCGAACAGTCCAAGATCATGCGCCAGTACAACGTTGTGCGCACCACCTTCTGGAAGGCTCCGACCCTCCGTGAAGGCGCCACCAAGCTCGAGAAGAACAGCGCATGGCGCCAGCTCGTCGACGACGGCATCGCCGCCGAAGACCAGCACGCCAAGATGACCGATTCGCTCGAAGCCCATGACTGGATGCACGCTTCGCTCGCGCGTTCGGAAGCTTCGATCAACGCTCGCCTTGCTCAGGGCCTGCCGTTCCTCGCCACCGTCGGCGCGACCGCACCGTTCATCGGTCTGTTCGGTACCGTGGTCGGCATCTACCGCGCCCTGATCGCCATCGGCATCGCCGGTTCGGCTTCGATCGACAAGGTCGCTGGTCCGGTCGGTGAATCGCTGATCATGACCGCGCTCGGCCTGATCGTCGCCGTTCCTGCAGTTCTGGCCTACAACTACCTCCAGAGCCGCAACAAGCGCATCGCCGAAAACCTGACCGGCTTCTCCAGCGACGTTCTCGCGAACATCAACTCGCGCGGCGCCGTGAAGCCGATCGTTGCTGCTGCCCCGGCGAAGCCCGCCGCTGCTCCGGCCAAGCCGGCTGCTGCTCCGGCCAAGCCGTAAGCAGCATGGGATGGGCCTGTCGCAGGACGGCAGGCCACATCCGAGGGACTCAGGCGGCGGTGCGTTGCATGCGCGTCCGTCGCCTGCCCAGGGCAACGCAAGGATTAGGATAAAACTATGGCGATATCCTCGGGCGGAGGCGGTGCCGAGACACCGATGTCCGACATCAACACGACGCCGCTCGTCGACGTCATGCTGGTGCTTCTGATCATCTTCCTGATCGCGGTTCCGGTTGCGATCCAGACGATCGAAAAGCTGAAGATCCCCGTCGTCGAGGCCGTTGAATCGAAGGACAAGGTCGAAAACCTTCTCCTCACCGTTTCGACCACCGACGATGCGGGCAAGGCAGCGGGTGAACCCGGTTACGTCGGCGCTTCGCGCAACGGCGAATGCCGAGTCTACTTCAACAACATCACGCCGGTGACCTCGCAGGAACTGCGCGACCAGGCTTTCAAGCGTCTCGATGCAATCGTGAAGCGCGAAGGCGGCCCGCAGGCCCTTCAGGCCAACCCCGATCTCGTGCCGCAGGTCCACATCCGTGGTGACGTCAACGCCCCGTGGCGCTGCGTTGCCGGTGCGATCTACAACGTTCAGATCTCGGGCTACCCCACGGTTGGCTTCATCACCAACCCGGTCGACCCGAACGGCTGACGTTCAGGCAGGAACAGGAGTAACTTTCCATGGCAATGTCAGGCGGCAAGGAAAATGGCGAGCCGATGATGGAAATGAACACGACGCCGTTGATCGACGTCATGCTCGTTCTCCTCATCATGTTCATCATTACCATCCCGGTTGCGACCCACTCGATCGACATCGATCTTCCGGTTGCAACCCCTCCGACGAGCACGCCTCCTCCGGTCGATCCGATCCGCAACAAGGTGGTTCTCACCGCGGACGACAAGATCCTCTGGAACGGTACGCCGGTCGACGGCCCGGGCCTCGCGAATCTGCTCAAGCAGTCGCTGAGCTACGCGGTCGAACCCGAGCTGCAGTACCAGCCGGAAGCGAACGCCAGCTACGATCTCTCGGCCCAGGTGCTGCAGGTGATCAAGGCGGCGCAAGTCACGAAGTTCGGCTTCGTCGGCAACGAACAGTTCCGCGACTTCGGCAAGTAAGCCGAACGAACGGAACCGGTCTCTCAAGGACCAATGAAGGGGCGGAGCGATCCGCCCCTTTTTTGTTGTCTGAGCGGCCTTAGTCTGGAGCCGGCCCAGTCCTATTCAGGCCAAATGGTTGTCTGGCTCAGTCTTCCTCAGGCTCGGCCACCGGGTCCACTCGCATGGCCATGGAGGCCAGGCTTTCCGCCTCCACCAGCAGATCCTCGTCGGCCGATCCCGAGGGCAGCGATTCCCGCCCGATCATCGAAATCGCCGGCACCGAGAGCGGGCTGATCCGCTCCAGCCGCACATGGTCCACTTCCTTCGCCGCGCGGTCCAGCACATCGGCCACGCGCGCCACGTCGGTCATCCGCGCCCGAGCATCGGCCCAGGCCGCCTCGATCAGGAGGTGATCGGGTTCGTACTTGCGCAGGACATCGTAGATCAGGTCGGTCGAGAAGGTCACCTGCCGCCCGGTTTTGCGCTTGCCCGGCTGCTGCCGCTCGACAAGGCCGGAAATCACCGCAACCTCCCGGAAAGCCCGGCGCAGAAGATAGGACTGCTGCACCCAGTCGACGAATTCGTGCGTCAGGATGTCCGGCGAGAGCAGCGAGGCCGGATCGTCCACCGGCTTGAGACCATAGACCACCAGCGCATAGTCCGTCGCCACGAAGCCGAGCGGCCCCAGCCCCCGGTCTTCCATCCGCCGCGTCACGAGCATCCCCAGCGACTGGTTCGCCGGCCAGCCCTCGAAGGTGTAATAGGTGGTGTAGGCGCGGCCCTGGTGTGGGAAGCTCTCCACCAGCAGACGCCCGGGCGCGGGCAAGTGCGAGCGCCAGTCCTGCACTTCGAGCCATTCGCGCACGTCGTCGGGAAAACGCGACCAGCCGGCGCGGTCGAACAGCATGGCACGCACCCGGTCCGCAAGATGGGTCGAGATCGGCATGCGCTGGCCCATGTAGCTGGGGATCGTCGCCGAGCGCCGCGCCGCGCGCACGACCAGCTCCAGTTCGCGCAGCGCCTCCACTTCCAGGTCCATTCCGGCGAAGCGGAAAGTGTCCCCCGGCTTGAGGCTCGCCCCGAACCCCTCCTCGACCTTGCCGAGCGAGCGGCCGTTGCGAAAGCGCACGTCGAGCATCTCTGAATCGACGATGATCCCGGCGTTGAGCCGGTGGCGTGCGGCATGCTCTGGGTGGGTCAGCCGCCAGGTCCCGTCCTTCTCGCGCACGATCCGGCGGAAGCGATCGTAGGAGCGCAGCGCGTACCCCCCGGTCGCCACGAAATCGAGCACGCGCGCGAAAATAGCCTCGTCCACCCAGGCATAGGCCAGCGACGAGCGCACTTCCGATAGCAGCGCATCCTCGCGAAACGGACCCGCGCAGGCGACGGCCATGACGTGCTGGGCCAGGACGTCTAGGCCGCCGGGCCGGAACGGTTCGCCATCGCGCTGGCCCTCGTGAACGGCCTGCTGCGCGGCGAAAGCCTCGAGAAACTCGAACCGGTTGCCCGGCACCAGCAGCGCCTTGCTCGGCTGGTCGAGCCGGTGATTGGCGCGACCGATGCGCTGGAGCAGACGCGAAGATCCCTTCGGCGCGCCCATCTGCACGACCAGGTCGATGTCGCCCCAGTCCACCCCGAGATCCAGGCTGGCGGTGCAGACCAGGGCCCGCAGCCGCCCCTCCGCCATCGCCCCTTCCACCTTGCGCCGCGCCTCCTTGGAGAGCGAGCCATGGTGGATGCCGATCGGCAGGTTGTCCTCGTTAGCGTTCCACAACTCCTGGAAGATATATTCCGCCAGGAAGCGCGTGTTCGTGAAGATCAGCGTGGTGCGGTGGGCCTTGACCTGCTGGATCAGCTGCGGGATCGCCCAGGTGGCGGCGTGGCCGCTCCACGGGATGCGTTCTTCCTGCGGCAGCAGGATCGACACTTCGGGCTCGGCGCCGGCCTCGCCTTCGACGAGCTGGACGGCATCGATCTCGCCCCAGGGCGCGAGCCAGCCGCGAAAGGCGTCAGGGTCCGCCAGCGTCGCCGACAGGCCCGCGCGTTGCAGCGCCGGCGAAAGCGCCTGCAGCCGGGACAAGGCCAGCGCCAGGAGATCGCCGCGCTTGCCGGTGGCGAAGGCGTGAATTTCATCGATGACCACGCGCCGAAGCCCGGCAAACATCGTGGGCGCCTCGGGATAGCTCAGCAGGAGCGAGAGCGATTCGGGCGTGGTCAGCAGCACATGCGGCGGCCGGGCGCGCTGGCGGGCCTTGCGGTCCGAGGGGGTATCGCCGCTGCGGGTCTCGATACGGATCGGCAGTCCCATCTCCTCCACGGGCGTCAGGAGATTGCGCTGAACGTCGTGCGCCAGCGCCTTGAGCGGCGAGACGTAGAGCGTGTGCAGGCCCTCGGGCAGCGGCCCGCCGTCCAGCCGCGAGGGACAGAACGCCGCCAGGGTGGGCAGGAAGCCCGCCAGCGTCTTGCCGGCGCCGGTATCGGCCACCAGCAAGGCGTGAAGTCCGCGGTCGGAGGCTTCCAGCATCTCCAGCTGGTGCCGCCGCACGCGCCATCCGCGCCCGGCGAACCAGTCGCCAAGCTCGGGAGGGACGGCCGTTGCCGGCGTCATGAAGTCGATCTCGGCACGGTCATCGCTCAGGTGGTTGCAGCACGGCTCCGTTGAAGCATGGGGGCGAACAACAGGAAAGCCCGAGCATGCGGCGCGGTTGCGCCAATCTTCTTGCGTACTTGTGCCCCTTCGCGGATGGTCGGCCGGTTCCCAGCAGCGAGGGCCAGGGTGACGATGCCAACGGATCTCGATCTCAGACACCTGATCGCCCTGGCCGTCAGCCTCGCACTGGGGCTGCTGGTGGGCCTGCAACGCGGCTGGGCCGCGCGCGAACAGGCCGACGGGTCGCGCTTCGCCGGCATCCGCACTTTTGCCCTGATGGGCCTTGCCGGCGGGCTTGCGGGCATTCTCTTCGCCCCCGCCCCCGGCCCGGCCACCGTCCTGCTCGGCGCCGCCGCCCTGCTGGTGATCGTGGGCTACTGGCGGGACGCGCGGCTGAACAGCAGCGTCAGCGGCACATCCGGCGTCGTCGCGCTGCTGACTCTGGCGAGCGGCCTGATGGTGGGCCTGGGCGAGCGGCTGATCGGCACCGTGATCGCGGTGGTCATGGTCCTGCTGCTCGCCATGCGCGAGCAATTGCACGGCTGGATAGATCGCCTCAGCCACCGCGAGGTGCTCTCGATCGCCCGGTTCGCCCTGATCGCGCTGGTGATCCTGCCGCTCCTGCCCAACCAGGATTTCGGCCCTTACGGCGCGTGGAATCCGCGGAAGCTCTGGCTGATCGTGGTGCTGGTCTCCGGCTTTTCCTTCGCGGGCTACTTCGCCACCCGCATCGTCGGCGCGGCCCGCGGGGTCATCGCCACGGCCGCGGCCGGCGCGCTGGTCTCCTCGACCGCGGTCACCGCCTCGATCGCCAACCGCATGAAGGACGGCGCCATACCGGCGCCCGTGCTGGCCTCTGCGGTATCGGTATCCTCCGTCGTCATGTTCCTGCGCGTGATGGTCCTGACCGGCCTGCTCGCGCCGGCCGCCTTGCCGATGCTGGTCAGGCTCATCGCCCCGGGCCTCACGGTCAGCCTCGCGCTGGCCGCCTGGTATCTCCACCGCACACGCTTCGCCGAAGTGGGCGACACCAGCCACGAGATGACGATCCGCAATCCCTTCGACGTCGCCCCCGCGCTGATGCTCGCCGGTCTGGTCATGGTGCTCACCGTCGCCTCGCTATGGGTGCTGCAGAATTTCGGGGACCGCGGCCTTGCGCTGGTCCTAGCGATCTCGGGCACGGTGGACGTCGATTCCGCCATCATCACCATGGGCGGATTGGCCGGCCAGACGCTCGATCCGCGTACCGCCGGACTGGTCCTGGCAGTGCCGGTGGCGCTCAACACCCTGTTCAAGGCCGGCGTGGTCGCCAGCGTGGCCGGATGGGAGAAAGGCCGCGACGGGGTGATCCCCCTGGTCGGCAGCGCCCTGGCCGTGGGCCTTGCCTGGCTCGTCCTGCGCTAAGGGCGGCTAGTGCCCCGCCTGCGGCCCGCGTTGCAGGCCCGAGGCCGCCAGTTGCCCGTCGATCTCGCCCACCAGCCGCTCCAGCCCCTCGGCCGAGTGACTTTCCGCACGGGCGACGAGCACGTCCTGCGTATTGGAAGCGCGCAGCAGCCACCAGCCATCGGGCGTGGTGACGCGAACGCCGTCCATGTCGACGAAAACCGCCCTCGCCTCGGCAAGCCGCGCGCGCACTTCCGCGACGGCCGCGAACTTGCGCGCCTCGTCCACCCGGAACCGCAGTTCCGGCGTATTGAGCATCTCCGGCATCGCGCCGCGCAGTTCGGTCACCGAGCGCCCCAGCCGGACCGTGGCCGCCATCAGCCTGACCGCCGCATAGAGACCGTCGTCGAAACCGTAGAATTCGTCCGCAAAGAAGACATGGGCGCTGGTTTCGCCTGCCAGCAGCGCGCCGGTCTCCTTCATCTTGGCCTTCATGTGCGAATGGCCGCTTTTCCACATGAGCGGGCGCCCGCCGTGGCGCGCAATCGTGTCGAACACGGCGCCGGACGCCTTGACGTCGGCGATCACCGTCGCCCCCGGCATGCGCGCCAGCACGTCTTCCGCGAAGATCCCGAGCAGTTGGTCGCCCCAGATCACCCGGCCCAGGCCGTCGACGGCGCCGATCCGGTCGGCATCGCCGTCGAAAGCCACCCCGAAGTCCAGGCCCTTCGCGGCGACGAGCGCCTTCAGGTCCGCCAGGTTCCGCTCTTCCGTGGGATCGGGATGGTGGTTCGGGAAAGTACCGTCCACTTGCGTGAACAGCAGATGGTGCTCGCCCGGCAGGCGCGCCGCGAGCCGCTCCAGCGCCGGTCCGGCCGCGCCGTTGCCGGCATCCCAGCCGATCCGCAGACCGGCAAGACCCTCGTGCGAGAGCCCCGAAACGCCCTGCGCGATGCGATCGACATAAGCCTCCAGCACCTCGCGCTGCTCGACCTGCCCGGCGCCCTCGTCCCAGTCGCCCACCGCCGCCATCTCGCCCAGGCGGACGATATCGGAGCCGAAGAACGGCCGCCCGCCCAGCACCAGCTTGAAGCCGTTGTGATCGGCGGGATTGTGGCTGCCGGTGATCTGGATGCCGCCCTGCACGTCGCCCGACGTCGCCTCGGCATAATAGAGCATCGGCGTCGGCCCCAGGCCGATGCGGACCACGTCCGCGCCGCTGGCGCGCAGCCCTTCGACCAGCGCCGCTTCCAGCATGGGGGAACTGAGGCGGCCGTCGTAGCCCACCGCCACCTTGCGCCCCCCGGCGCGGCGCAGCACGGTGGCAAAGCCCCGGCCGATCGCATGAGCGTCCTGCGGCCCGAGATCCCGGCCGACCACGCCGCGAATGTCGTATTCGCGCAGGATGGTGGGATCGAACCTGTGGCCCATGTTCAGGCCTGCGGGCTGCTCAGCCTGGCCAGCAGGAGATCGCGCGCCGCGTTCGCTTCGTGAACTTTCTCGTTCGTGCCGCCCCGGTCGGGATGGACTTGCGCGACGACGCGGCGGTGCGCGTCGAGGATTTCGCGGCGGTCCGCGCCTTCACTCACGCCCAGCAGCGCCCGCGCCTGCGCGCTGGCGTGAACGTCCGCGAAGGAGGGACCGGGCAGCGCCTTGCCCTGCCACGGCCAGCGCCCCTTGATCAGCCGCCAGGCAATGCAGCCGAGCGCGATGAGCCAGAGCAGTTTCATTCGTCGCCGGCGAGTTGGAGATCCGGCTCACGGTTCGTCGGCATCGGCAGGTTGAGCCCCGCCACCAGCTGGCGCAGTTCCTGGCGCGCCACGAGATGGCTGGTGCCGAGTTCGCCAAGATGCCCCTTGTCGAGCAGGGTCAGGCCCGAGGGGAACAGCTCGCGGAAGATGACGCGCTCGGAAAGCCCGTTGGAAATGCGGAAGCCGACGCGCTTGGACAGTTCGAGCAGCGCGCCTTCCAGGCGGCGCATGTTCTTCGCCTCGACGTGCTGGACGCGGTTGCGCACCACCACCCAGTCGAGTTCGCGGCGACCTTCGTTGATGGTCTTGAGGCCGCGCTTCTTGCGGGTTTCCCACATGAGTTCGGCGTAGAACGAAAGCTTCTTCACCTTGAACGATTCGCTCTCGACCTGCCCGATGAGGTCGAAGTCGATGAAGCTGTCGTTCAGCGGGGTGACCAGGGTATCGGCCGTTGCCGCGACGTGGCGGGCGAACTGGTCGTCACGGCCGGGCGTGTCGAAGATCAGGAAGTCGTAACCATCGGCGATGGCTTCGGCCAGATCGTCCAGCTCGCCGATATCCTCGCCGTCGTAGACCGAGAAGCGAGCGCCGGGCAGCGCGATTTCGCGGCGGCGCTCGGTTTCGACGCGGTTCTCCAGATAGCGGTACAAAGTGCGCTGGCGCGGATCGAGATCGATCGCGGCGACCTTGGCGCCCTGATAGGCGAGCGCGATGGCGACGTGGACGGCTGTCGTGGACTTGCCGGTGCCGCCTTTTTCATTGGCGAAGACGATGCGATGCGCTGTCACGGACCCTGTTCGCTTTCCCTGTTGCCCCCGGGCCCTAGCCCGGATTCGCTGCCCCCGGACTTTAGCCCGGGAAGCGAAATCAAATCCTTAACCGCCGAAGCGGGTCAAACCCATTGCCGCCCGGGGCGCGGTGCGGCTAAGGGCAGGCGCGACCACCGGTCAAGTGCATCCTATCGGAGCAGTGACACCCAATGCAAACCCTCCACAGCCTTGATCCACTGCGCCGTGCCGTTGCCGCCCTGCGCCAGTCGCCCGACGGGCCGAAAACCGTCGCCCTGGTGCCGACCATGGGCGCGCTCCATGAAGGCCATCTGACACTGGTGCGCGAAGCGCGGAAGCAGGCCGATCACGTCGTCGTCTCGATCTTCGTGAACCCGCTGCAATTCGGCGCGAACGAGGATCTCGACAAGTATCCCCGCCAGCTGGAGCGCGATTGTGCGCTGCTGGAAGCGGAAGGGGTGGACCTGGTCTGGGCACCCACCGTGGAGGCGATGTACCCGCAGGGCTTTGCCACCAATATCTCCGTCACCGGCGTCAGCGACGGCCTTTGCGGCGCATCGCGCCCCGGTCACTTCGACGGCGTCGCCACCGTGGTGTGCAAGCTGTTCCACCAGGTCCTGCCCGACGTGGCGCTGTTCGGCGAGAAGGACTGGCAGCAGCTCGCCGTGATCCGCCGCATGGCCCGCGATCTGGACCTGACCAGGCCCCACGCCGACGCCGTGCTGGGCGTGGCCACCGTCCGCGAGGAGGACGGCCTCGCCATGTCCTCGCGCAATGCCTACCTCACGGCCGAGCAGCGCCTGCAGGCCGTCACCCTGCCGATGGCCATGAAAGTCGCGATCGCGGGCATTCGGAACGGCGAGCCCGTAGCGGCCTGCATCGGCCATCTGAAGGACGCCTTGCTGGCAGGCGGCTTCTCCTCGGTCGACTATGCCGAGCTTCGCGATGCCGACAGCCTTGCCCCGCTGGATTCGCGCGGGACCGCGCCGATGCGTCTTTTGGTGGCGGCGCGGATCGGCACGACCCGCCTGATCGACAACATGGCGGTCTTGCCGGAATAGCCGCTGCGCCATCCCGATTTTTCCTTCGGGAAATCTCACAGCAATAGTCATTTGCGTGCCGGGAATTCCGGCTTAAGGTCGAACCGGGTTGGGAAGGCCGGGTCGCCCCGCGTCCGGTGCAACAGAGGGAAGTCATCATGAAGAAATTCGCCTGTGCGCTCGCCGCACTTGCCGTCGTGGCCGGCGCGCCCTCGGCTTTCGCCGAAGACCGCTCTTCCGCACGCAAGGTCCAGGACAAGGGCACCCAGGAAATCCCGGTGTGCCGCAAGAACCTCGGCACCGTCGCCATCGTCGAGCCCGAGAACCAGTGGTGGCGCGAACTGAGCCTGGGCAGCCCCGAGGCGATCCTGCGCGTCTTCGTGCAGAAGTCCGGCTGCTTCACCATGGTGAACCGCGGCCGTTCGCTGCAGAACAGCGCGATGGAACGCGCGCTGGCCGAACAGGGTGAGCTTCAGAAGGGCTCGAACATCGGCAAGGGCCAGATCAAGGCGGCAGACTACTTCATCCAGCCCGATATCGTCTCCACCAACAACAATTCCGGCGGCGGCGGTCTCGGCGCCGCGCTTGGCGGCGTGGGCGGCCTGTTCGGTCGCGGCTTCGGCGCGATCGCCGGCGGCCTCAACGTCAAGAAGGGCGAGGCCAACGTCACGCTCTCCATCGTCAACGCGCGCACCACGGTCGAGGAAGCGCTGACCGAGGGCTATGCCCGCAAGTCGGACGTCAGCTTCGGCGGCGGCGGTGGCGGCTTCTTCGGCGGCACGTTCGGCGCGGCCGGCGGCGGCGGCTACCAGAACACCCAGATCGGCCAGATCATCGTGCTCGCCTATCTCGATGCCTATACCAAGCTGGTCACCCAGCTCGGCGGCCTGCCCGAAAGCGCCTCGGCGGCGGCCCCGCAGGCCACCAACGCCCAGGCCCACTGATCGACACGATCTTGCGGAATGACCGGCCGGGGCCTTTTCCCGGCCGGTACGACGCAGCAGCGAACAGCGCCATGAGCGGCCCGAAAACCCTCTATATCGAAGACGACGTCCGCGCCGCAACGCAAGTGAAGGAGCTGGCCGCGCAGGCGGGCATCCCGCTCGTCTGGGCCGAAAGCGGACAGGAAGGCCTGAAGCTGGCCGGCTTCGAGCATTTCGACGTCATCATCCTCGACCGCATGCTGCCCGATCTCGACGGGCTGACGATCCTCTCGCGCCTGCGCGAAAGCGGCATCGGCACGCCCGTGCTGATGCTTTCCGCGCTGGGCCGCACCAGCGACCGGGCCGAGGGGCTGGACGCCGGGGCGGACGACTACCTGGCCAAGCCTTTCGAAGCGCCGGAACTGCTCGCCCGGCTCCGCGCGCTTCATCGCCGCGCCTCGGGGCGGGCGCATAGCGCGGTGATCCTCTACGGCGCCTTCGAGTGCCACGTGAAAGCGCGCACCGCCTTCCGCAACAATTGCCACCTCGCGCTGAGCCCCAAGGAATTCGAGCTTTTCCGCTATTTCATGGAAAACGCCGGCGAAGTGCTGACGCGCGAGATGCTGCTGCGCGATGTGTGGAAGATGAACTTCGACCCGCAGACCAACGTCGTCGACGTGAATATCGGCCGCCTCCGCCGCAAGCTGGAGGAAGGCTTCGATACGCCTGCGCTGGAGACGATCTGGGGCTCGGGCTACCGCCTGCTCGACGGGCGCTAGACGCCATGGCGCGCCTCGTGGAAATTCACAGGTCGATCTTTACCCAGATCGTCGCCTGGGCGATCCTGATCGCGGCGATGATCACGTTCGGCCTCTGGCTGCTGACCGATACCACGATCCAGCGCACCAACCGCCTGGCGCTGGAACGCGCGGTGGACGTGGACCTTGCGGGCATGGTCGACATTTTCGCCAGCGGCGGCGCAGTCGAGCTTTCCAACCGCATCAACGACCGCCTCGCGCTTCAGCCGCGCGATGCCAACCCGGCGCACTATCTTCTGGCCGACGCCAGGGGCGCACCGCTCGCGGGCGACCTTCGCGCATGGCCCGGCCTCCACGCCGGCGTCTCGGAAACCGGCGACGTCACTTTGCCCGATGGCCAGCGCGCGCTGGGCCGCGCCACCCAGCTCGGACCGGACCTGCGGCTGCTGGTTGCCCACGAGTACCGCGACCTCGGCCTGCTGCTGCGGCAAGTCGCGCTGGCCTTCCTGGCCGGCGGGCTGCTGGCGGTGGGTGCCGTGGCGCTGGCCGGCTGGTTCGCCGCGCGCCGCCTGGCCGGCCGGATCGAGCGCATCAACGCCGCCTTCCGCCACCCCGACGATGCAGCGCTGGCCCAGCTCGCCAAAGGCTCCAAGGACCGCGACGAGATCGACGAGCTGACCCGCCACTCCGGCGATGCCCTCGCCCGCCTGCGCCGCCTCGCCAGCGCCCAGCGCGAAACCACGGACCAGGTCGCGCACGAGATGCGCACCCCGCTCATGCATCTGGACAACCGCCTGGTGCGGGCGCTGGCCGCGACGCCCGACGGCGAAACGTCGGCGCGGATCGTCGATGCCCGGCTGGAGATCCGCGGCATCATCCGCATGCTCGAATCGCTGCTGGACATCGCCGCCAGCCAGGCCCGCCGCGGCGACCGCCATGGCCTGGCCCCGGTGGACCTCAGCCTTCTCGCCGAGCGACTGGGCGAACTCTATGCCGACAGTGCCGAGGAATCGGGCCACGGGTTCGAACTCGCCATCACCCCCGGCGTCGTGGTGGAAGGCGAGGAAATGCAGTTGACCCGGCTCATCACCAACCTGCTCGACAATGCCTTCAAGTTCGTCCCCCCGGGCGGAAACGTCAGGCTGGAACTGGAGAAGGGGCCGCTGCTGACCGTGCGCGACGACGGCCCCGGCGTTCCGGCCGAAGAGCGGGAGCGTATCTTCGAGAAGTTCGGCCGCGCGGCCAACCGGGACGGCCAGAACGGCGCCGGGCTGGGTCTTGCCCTCTGCAAGGCGATTGCCGAGCGCCATCATCTTGAAATCACTCTCGCGCCCACCGAAAAAGGCGCCTGCTTCACGATTGCACCGGAGTCGAAACCATGAATGCGCCCAGATCCGCCCTGAACGTCCTGGCCGGCGCGGCGCTGCTGGTCGGCACGCCGGCGCTCTGCGTGCCTGCCCCAGTCTCAGCCGCACCAGCCCTGACCCCGTCGCGGGACGAGCGCGTGGTCCAGGCCCTGCTTGCCGCGCAGGAAGCCGCCGGTTCCGCCGACGCGGCGGCGCTGGGCGATGCGCTGCGCGTGATCGACCGTTCCGGCGCCCGGCCGATGGAAGGCTGGACCGGCGCCGATCCGGTCCCCGCCTGGCGCGCGCTGGTGCCGGCGGCGGCAGGCTCGCCCTTGCGCGGCAGTCCGCTCGGACCGGGCTACCGCTCCGGCCAGATCGGCGCGGGCAAGAGCGATTCCTTCCAGCAGGTGTTCCTTTCGGGCCGCAAGGCCAGCATCGCCCTTTCCGCCGTGGGCGGCGAGCCGCTGAGCCTGCGCGTCGTCGATGCCGACCACAAGCCGGTCTGCCTGGCGGACGCCCAGCGCCGCGCCTGCCGCTGGGTGCCGGTGTTCACCCAGCGCTACCTGATCGAAGTGCGCAACGGCGGCCAGAGCCAGGCCAACTATTTCCTGGTCGTCGACTGATCGCCGCCGCGAAAAGCCCCTCAGGGCCACCTGGGACATTTTCGCCTGATGACGCACCCGGTCTTTGCGGGTAGACGATCCGCCGTGGGCACTCTCAGGCAGTTCTTCCGGGCCCGTCCCGGCCTTGCGGCAATGCTGCTGGCCGCGGCCCTGTGCCTCAAGATCTTCGTGCCCACCGGCTACATGCCTTCGGCCCAGGGCGGCGCGCTGACGGTGGAGCTTTGCTCCGGCTCGGCACCGGCCGGCTCCAAGGTGCTGATCCACGTCGAGCGCAAGGGCGGCAGTCACGACGCGTCCAACACCGCCGATCACCCTTGCGCCTTTTCCTCGCACTCTGCGGCCGCGCTCGATGCCGTGCTTCCGGCGCTCGTCGCGGCGGCCTTGCTGTTCGTCTTCGTCGCGGCCGTCCTGCACCGTCCGCTGGCGCTTCGCCGCCTTCGCGCGCAGATCCGTCCGCCCCTGAGAGGGCCGCCCCTCCCCGCCTGATCCCGATGCGACGCTGCCGGTCCCGAGCCTGCGGCACGACATGACGCGCGCATGCCGATCCTAATGGACGGCCTGCCGATCAGGTGAATATCCCCATGTACAGATTCCTGCTCGCGCTTGGCGCGACGCCGCTTGCCCTGTTTTCCGGGGCAGCCCTTGCCGAGGACGCCGATGCGGCGCCCGGCTCGACCATCCTCGTCGTCGGCCAGCGCGACGCGCCCATCAGCCTGGAAGCCCGCGGCCTTTCCGTCAGCCTCGGCAACGAACAGTTCGCGGGCGTCAATGCCCGCAACGTCGAGGACCTGATGAAATACGCGCCCGACTTCTTCGTGCGCACCCGCTACGCCGGCGATTCCAACGGCGTCCCCGGGTTTCGCGGCACGCACTCCACCCAGAGCGCCCGGACGCTGGTCATGGTGGATGGCTTCACGGTCTCCAACTTCCTGGGCAACTCCTTTGCCTATGCGCCCAAATGGGGCGTGGTCGGCCCGGGCGAGGTTTCGCAGTTCGACGTGGTCTATGGCCCCTACTCGGCCCGCTATGCCGGCAATTCGATGGGCGGAGTGGTCAATATCACCACCCGCTCGCCCGAGAAGACCGAAGCCTTCGTCTCCGTCCAGGGCATGAACCAGCCCTATGACCAGTACGGCACCCATGACAGCTACTGGGGCTATTCGGCCGAAGCGGGCATGGGTTTCCGGCAGGAAGACGGTCCCTGGTCGATCCGCCTGTCGGGCCGCCACTTCCGCAACGAGGGCCATCCGCAGATGTTCTACGGGCTCCCTCCGAGCACGGCGAGCGTCGGCGCCTCCGCCCTTCCGGCGGTGACCGGCGCCGTGGTCGATCCGGGCCAGCACATGACCAGTGCCCCGGGCACGGCGACCAACCCGATCTTCGCAGCGCAGAGCCCGGCGATCATCACCCAGGACCAGGCCAAGCTCCGCCTCGGCTACGATGGCGCTTCCGGCGTGACCGGCGAGGCGCTGCTGGCCTATTGGCACAATCTCGACAGCCAGACCGCGCCCGACTGCTATTTGCGCGACGCCGCGGGAGGCACGGTCTGCGACGGCACCGTGACCTTCGGTGGGCAGGCCTACACTGCCAGCGGCGCCAACTGGTCCCGCACCATCCGCGACGAACTGCTGGCAGGGATCAAGCTTTCCGCGCCGGTTTCGGATGCGGTGACGGTGACGGCCAATGTCTCGACCTACCAGATCCTGCGCTCGGACGCCTTCACCTCGAAGGGCTACAATGCCGGCGCGCAGGACGGCGCGGGGACGCTCGCACGGCAGGGGCCGACGGCATGGTACACCGGAGAGCTTGCGGCCACGGCCCGGCTGGGCGGCGCCGAACTGGCGGGCGGCACCGCGGCCAACCTCTATCGCACCGACCTCATCACTTACGGCCTGGCCAACTGGCGCCGCGACACGGGCCGGACATTCGCGACCCGCAGCTTCGGCAAGACCCGCACGCTTTCCGCCTGGGCCGAACTGCGGGTGCCGGTCGAGGCCGTGACACTCACCCTCGGCGGCCGGTTCGAGGACTGGCACGCCTTCGATGGCGGGCTCGGCCGGATCGGTTCGAACGGCCTTGCCGTGGACAACCGGTATGACGGCCGCCATGCCGATGCCTTCCAGCCCAAGGCCTCGGCCGAATGGTCCATCGACGGGGATACGAGACTTCAACTGAGCCTCGCCAAGGCCACGCGGTTTCCCACGGTGGGCGAGTTGTTTCAGGGCAGCCTGGACGGCAACGGCCTGTTCGACCCCCAGAGCTTCGATCCGAACCTGAAGCCGGAGCGATCCACCGATGCCAATCTGGTGCTGGCGCGGCAGTTCGGCAAAGTGAAGCTCACCGGCTCCGCCTTCTGGCAGCGGGTGCGCAACACGATCTTCTCGTTTACCGGATTCAACCAGAACGGGGTAACGACGTCCACGTACAAGAACATCGACCTGACCCGGCAATATGGCTTCGAGCTGATCGCGGAAGCACGCGGCGTGCTGCTGGAGGGCCTGGACCTCGATGCCAATGCGGCCTGGATCGATTCGGCCACCTTGCGCAACGACAGCGCGCCAGCAGCGGAAGGCGTGCAGTTCCCCCGCATCCCCCGCTGGCGCCTCAACGGCAACTTGCGATACCGCGTGGCGCCGCCGGTCCTTGTCTCGATCGGGGTGCGCTATGCCAGCCGCCCGAACACCGACCTGTTCGGGCTCCAGCGCGGCGACACTTACGGCTACACGTCCGAACTTTTCGCGCTCGACGCCAAGGTGAGCTGGGACGTTACCGACCAGCTTCGCTTCAGCGCGGGCGTGGACAATCTCACCAACGACCGGGCCTGGGTCTATCACCCCTATCCGCAGCGCAGCTTCCTGGTGGAAGCGGGATGGAAACTGTGACGACGATCCGAACCGTGAACGCTGCCGCGCCGCGCACCGAACGCTGGTATCGTGCCGTATGGCGCTGGCATTTCTATGCCGGGCTGTTCTGCCTGCCGTTCGTGCTGTGGCTGTCGGTGACGGGGGGCATCTACTTGTTCAAGCCGCAGATCGAGGGCCTGCTCTATGCACCTTTCCGCGATGTCGCGAGCGGCCCGGCCCCTGCGCTGGCGCCCGCGACGATCGCGGCGCGCGCCGTTGCCGCGGTGCCGGGGTCGGTGCTCCACAAGTACGTCCTGCCCGAGGCCAAGGGCGATGCCGTGGAAGTGCTGGTGGGCCAGGGCACGGACGAGGTGCGGGTCTGGGTCCATCCGCAGACCGGCCGGGTCCTTCACCAGGTGGCCGAAGAGGACAGGCTGATGCGCGTCGTCTTCCGCCTTCATGGCGAATTGCTGGCGGGGAATCGCGGATCGGCCCTGGTCGAGACGGCCGCGTGCTGGACCATCGTCATGCTGCTTACCGGCCTGTTCCTCTGGTGGCCCCGGCAGACGGGAGGGAAATTGGCCGGCGTGGTCTATCCGCGCCTGCGCCGCGGCCGCGCGCTGTTCTGGCGCGACATACATGCCGTGACCGGCCTGTGGATCTCGCTCGGTGCGCTGTTCCTGATCGCTTCCGGCCTGCCCTGGGCCAATGCCTGGGGGGACTACTTCCGGGACATCCGCGCGGTCACCGGCACGCTGGAGGGGGTGCAGGACTGGTCCGCCGGCTCCGCTGCCGATGCCGATCGCCGCGCCATCGCCGATGCCGGCATGCGGGCGATGATGGCGGAACATGCCGAGCATGGCGCGCAGAGTGCGATGACCATGCCCGGGGGAATGATGATGGCCGCGCCAGAGGCGATGACGGCGCCGGGAGAGAAGGCGCTCGATGCCGTCGTGGCGCAGGCGCAGGGCCTTCACTTTGCCGCGCCGGTCGAAGTGAGCCCGCCCATGGCCGAGGGCGCCTTGTGGCAAGTGCGCAGCCAGGCCGAGAACCGCCCCGCCCGCGACAGCGCCGAGATTTCCGGCGATGGCCGACTGGTCGGCGTGCAGCGCTTCGGCCAGCGCCACTGGATCGACCGCGCAGTCGGCTATGGCGTCGCCGTGCACGAGGGCGCGTGGTGGGGACTGGCCAACCAACTGGTCAACCTCGCCGTCCTGCTCGGCCTCGTCATGCTATGCCTGTCGAGCGTGGTGCTCTGGTGGCGTAGGCGGCCGGATCGGGTGCTGGGCGCGCCCGCCGCTTTCGCGCCGCTGCGACATAGCTGGCTGCTGGTCGCGCTGGTCTTCGCACTGGCGCTGGCGATGCCGCTGTTCGGGTTGTCGCTCGCCCTGGCGGCGGCGCTGGAAGGGGCCGGCAAGCGGCTGGCGCCCCGGCTGGGCGCCTGGATGGGCTGGCGGTCGCCACGCATTTCCAGCTGAGACTCCAGCTGACACCGGGGCGGAGCAAGGAAATGGTGGCGCTTCGCTCCGGCGAATTCTTGAACACCCGTTCAGCACCCCTCTTCTGATGGCGGCCGTTTCGGTCTAGCCCAGTGGGGAAGCGCGCCGGGCCCGGCCATCGATCCAGGCCGAGACAGGCGCCGCAACGGGAGAATGCGTGTGTCCTACAAGGTTGCCATCGTCACCGGCGCCGCCGCCGGCATCGGCGCGGCCTGCTCCAGGCGGCTGGCCAGACAGGGCGTGGCCGTCGCCGTGCTCGACCTCGACGCCGAGCGCTGCGCCGATACCGTCGCTGCCATTCGCGAGGCGGGCGGCACGGCCCTGGCCGTGGGGGCCGACGTGTCGAGCCGTGCCTCGGTGCAGGCCGCCGTGGAACAGGTGCGCGAGGCGCTGGGGCCGATCTCCATCCTGGTCAACAATGCAGGCGTCACCGACTTCACGCCGTTCGAGGAACTCACGGACGAGCGCTGGGACTTCATCTACGCCGTCAACGTGCGCGGTCCGTTCATCATGACGCAGGAGTGCCTGCCCGACATGAAGGCGGCGGCCTGGGGCCGGATCGTCAATATATCGTCCTCCAGCGCGCAGACCGGGGCGATAAACATGATCCCCTATTCGTCCTCGAAAGGCGCGGTGGTGACCATGACCCGCTCCATGGCGCAGGAATTCGGGCCTTACGGGATCACCGTGAACAACATCCCGCCCGGATCGGTGATGGGGACGATCATGTCGGAAGCGAACCGCGACCGCTTCCAGATCCCGACCGAGGTGCTGCTGCAGTCGGTCCCGGTACGCCGCCTTGGCGAACCGGACGACATCGCCAATGCCTGCGCCTGGCTCTGCCACGAGGATTCGGGCTACGTCACCGGCCAGACCATCGGCGTCAACGGCGGACGCGTGGTGACCTGAGAGGGTCTTCCCCCCGGTCAGGGCTCAGGCCAGACCGGCGGGCCGCAGCCTCGCCTATGGGGCCAGGCTTGCCCGGACAAATGTAAAGGGCCGGCGGTTTGCACCGCCGGCCCTTCGTTCCACATGGGGGGTGGTGGAATTACTGGAGGAAGATCAGGCCTCGGCCTTCTTGCCCTCGGTCTCGTAGCGTTCGATCGCCTCGACGACGATGCGGCGGGCTTCCTCAGCGCCGCCCCAGGTGCCGACGCGGACCCACTTTTCGGCCTCGAGATCCTTGTAGTGAGTGAAGAAGTGCTCGATCTGGCTGAACACGATCGGCGGCAGATCGCCCTTTTCCTGAACGTCGGAATAGTAAGGGAAGGTCTTGTCGTCAGGCACGCAGACCAGCTTCTCGTCGCCGCCGTGTTCGTCTTCCAGGTTCAGCACCGCGATCGGGCGAACGCGCACCACCGCGCCGGGGACGAAGGGCGAGCGCGCGACGACCAGCGCGTCGAGCGGGTCACCGTCGGGCGACAGGGTGTGCGGCACGAAACCGTAATTCGCCGGATAGCGCATCGGGGTGTGCAGGATACGATCGACGAACAGGGCGCCGGAATCCTTGTCGAACTCGTACTTCACGGGCTCACCGCCGATGGGGACCTCGATGATGACGTTCAGGCTCTCCGGCGGGTTCTTGCCGACAGGAATCATGTCGATGCGCATGTTGGTCCTTCATTACAGGCACGGGTCAATAGTGCCGGTTAGTCTTTGACCGCGGGGCTTAGCCTTGCAACTTATGCACCGCAACTGCCTTATCGTGGTAGATGTAGCCAGTTTGCGACACATGCGCTGCTGCGATAGACGAATCCCCTCAGACACTGATGGCCCGGCACGAAAAAACCCGGAAGCGGACGGGGATCCGCTTCCGGGCTATCTCGTTGCCTGCAAAGGCTAACTTGCGCGATGACCCCCGCGCGGACGGAGCGTTACTTGCTGCGCGGCGCCAGCAGGCGGTCGAGCCCGTTCACCTTGCCCGGCGTGGTGCTTTCCAGCCACGGCCAGCGCAGGCCGCCGTGATAGTCGATGGTCACGGTGCTGAAGGCATCGCCGCGCTTCACCAGCAGCGAGATCGGCTCTTTCGCGGTCTTGGCCGCGGTGATCGCGTCCTTGATGGTCTCGCCGCTATAGGCGGTGCCGTTCACCGCCATGACCTTCACCCCGCTGACGAGACCGGCATTGTAGCCCAGTCCATCGAACACGGCGCCCGTCACGGTGCCCTCGTTGTCCAGCGAGACACCCAGCGAATAGCTGAGGTCCAGCGACTTGCGCGAATCCGCGACGCCCTTCTCGTAGCCGTTCTGGGTGTCCTTCCAGACCAGCTTGTACCCGGCCATCTCCACGCCCTTGGTCGGCGCGGGCTGGTTGGTGTCGTAGATGTGGGTCTTGAGGAAGCTGGCCCAGTCGTAAGGGTAGACGCCGTTCAGCGTCTTGACGACTTCGTCGAAGTCGTACGTCAGTTCACCCCAATCGCCGTCGCGAACGCCGAAGAAGGCCTTGGCGAAATCGTCGAGGCCTTTCTTGCCGCCGGTGCCCTGGCGGATGATCTGGTCCGCTTCGAGCCACGTCAGCGCGCCTTCCACATAATAGTCCTCGGTGCGGGTGACCGAGGTGTAGGGCAGCGGGCGGCGCATGTTGAGGACCGGCGCGAACGTGGTGTCCTCCACCGAACGCCAGCCGCGCCCCGGCGTCGCTTCCGCATAGCGCGCGACCGCGCCGGCCAGCGTGTCGAGGATGGTCTGCTTGGTCTGCACGCCCGAACGCGCGGCCAGGATATAGCCCCAGAACTGGGTCTGGCCCTCATAGACCCAGAGCAGCGTGTTCTGCATCGGCTGCTGGTAGTCCGGCGTCCAGAGATCGGCCGGGCGGCGATACTTGCCGTTCCAGCTATGGACGAATTCATGCGGGATCACGTTGCGATCGAAGTCCATCTTGTCCCACTCGGTCCAGACCTTGGGCTCCATCTGGTTTTCGCTCGAACGATGGTGCTCCAGGCCGATCCCGCCCATGCGGTCGGTCAGGGCCAGCAGGAAGTCGTAGTGGTCGAAGTGGCGCGCGCCGAACGTCAGCAGCGCTTCCGAGACGAGGTTGCGGTAGGTCTTCATGTTCTCGGGCTTGATGCCGAGCAGCTTGGCCTCGTCCGCCACCACGTCCATGCTGACGTCATGGCCAAGGTCCCAGCGCTGGGCGTACTTGCCCGCGAAGATCGGCTCGTCGACCAGGCGCTCGTAGTCGGTCGGCGCCCAGGTCACGGTGTCACCCTGCTGGCTTTTGCCATCGAGCGCGGTGTAGACGGTCCAGCCGGCCGGGAACTTGACGGTGGGCTTCACGGTCAACCCGCGGGTGTAGTAGCCCGAGGGATAGAGGCTCATCTTTTCCCACTGCAGGTTCAGCATTTCCCGCGTCATGGTGATGCGGCCTTCCTTGGCCTGCACCGGCGAGGTGTGGATGAACCTGGCCGTGACGACCTGCGTTCCTGCCGGCAGCTCCAGATGGAAGGCGTTCACGGCCACGGTGTCGCGCTGCCACTTGATCTCCTTGCCATCGGCAAAGAAATGGACCTGCGCGAGCAGCGCCGCGGGGCCGGTGGGCGAATGGTTGCCCGGCAGCCAGCTCGGCTGGACGAGGATCAGCTTGTCGGTGCCGGCCGCAACGGGGAATTGCTGCATGACGCGGTAGACGCCGTGGACGACATCGCTGGCATCGATGTCGAGCGCGATCGTGCCGGGATAGGCCTTGTCCTGCGCGGCGGGAAGCGGTGCGGGCAGCGCGGGGGCCGCAGGACGGCTGCGCTGCGCCGTGTCCTGCGCGAGGGCCGGGGTTGATACGGAGAGAAGGGCGAGGAGCGTGACGACCGCGGAACGATATTTCATTACGTCATTCTTTGCGACAGTTGCCCGATTTGGCAACCGTCCAATCCACTAAACCGGCCGGGGCCACTTTCCCCGCCGCTGCAATCGGGCTAAGCGCGCGCGTCATGAGCACCACACCACAGGCTATTCGCGGAACCCAGGACATCTTCGGCACCGATGCCGAGGCTTTCTCCCATGTCGTCGCGACGTTCGAGCGTGTCCGCAAGCTCTACCGTTTCCGCCGGGTGGAGATGCCGGTCTTCGAAAAGACCGAAGTGTTCTCGCGTTCGATCGGCGAGACCACCGACGTGGTGTCCAAGGAAATGTACTCGTTCGAGGATCGCGGCGGCGAATCGCTGACGCTGCGCCCCGAATTCACCGCCGGGCTCGCCCGTGCCTACCTGACCGACGGCTGGAAGCAGTTCGCCCCGCTCAAGGTCGCGACTCACGGCCCGCTGTTCCGCTACGAACGCCCGCAGAAGGGCCGCTACCGCCAGTTCCACCAGATCGACGCCGAATTGATCGGCTCGCCCGAACCGCTGGCCGACGTGGAACTGCTGGCCATGGCCGACCACCTGCTGAAGGAACTCGGCATTTCCGACGGCGTGGCGCTCCAGCTCAACACCCTGGGCGACGTTGCCAGCCGCGATGCCTGGCGCGCGGCGCTGATCGAATATTTCCGCGCCCACAAGGCGGAATTGTCCGAGGATTCGCAGGACCGCCTCGAACGCAACCCGCTGCGCATCCTCGATTCCAAGGACCCGCGCGACAAGGTCTTCGTCGGCGACGCGCCGAAGATCGACGCCTATCTCTCGGCAGAGGCGCAGGACTTCTTCGCCGCGGTGACCGCCGGGCTCGATGCCGCCGGCGTCGCCTATGAGCGCGCGCCGTCGCTGGTGCGCGGGCTGGACTACTATCGCCACACCGCCTTCGAATTCGTCACCACCCGCCTCGGCGCGCAGGGCACCGTGCTCGGCGGCGGCCGCTATGACGGACTGATGGAAAGCCTCGGCGGGGCTGCCACCCCGGCCGTGGGCTGGGCGGCAGGGATCGAGCGGCTCGCCATGCTGGTGGCCGATGCCGGCACGCTCACCGAAGCGCCGCTGACCGTGGTGCTTGCGGTCGAGGACGATGCCGCGCTGGGTTATGCCCAGAAGGTCATCACCGCGCTGCGTTTCCAGGGCCTCGACGCGGAGATGGTCGCCACCGGCAGCCCCCGCAAGCGCTTCGACAAGGCCGTGAAGATGGGCGCCAAGGTGCTCGTCTCGTTCGGCGCCAAGGACGGCCAGCCCAGCGCCAACTTGCGCGCGGCCGAGCCGACCGCCGAATACCTCGCGGTCGAGCAGGTCCTCCAGTCGGTCCATCCGTGAGCATATCCGACACCCGTCTGGCGCAGATCGCCGCGCGTTTCTCCGAGCTTGAGGCGCGTCTCGCCTCGGGCACGCTGGAAGGCGACGCCTTCGTCACCGCCAGCCGCGACTATGCCGAGCTGGAACCGGTGGCGCGCGTCGCTGCCGAAGTCGTGTCGATGCGCGGGGAAATGGAATCGCTCCAGACGCTGGAAGACCCCGACCCCGACATGCGCGCCCTGGCCGAGGAGGAAATCCACCGGATCAAGGCCGAACTGCCCGAGGCCGAGCGGCAGCTGGCCATCGCCATGCTCCCGCGCGACGCGGCGGACGTGCGCCCGGCCATGCTGGAAATCCGCGCCGGCACCGGCGGTGACGAAGCCGCCCTCTTCGCGGCCGACCTCTATCGCATGTACGAGCGCTATGCCGCGGAACAGGGCTGGCGGGTCGAGATGATCTCCGTCAACGCCAACGATCTCGGCGGCTTCAAGGAAGTGGTCGCCAATGTCGCCGGCGCGGGCGTTTTCGCCAAGCTGAAGTTCGAGAGCGGCGTCCACCGGGTCCAGCGCGTGCCGGTCACCGAATCGGGCGGCCGTATCCACACTTCGGCGGCGACCGTCGCGGTGCTGCCCGAGCCGAGCGAAGTCGACGTCCAGATCGAGGACAAGGACCTCAAGATCGACATCTTCCGCGCCTCGGGCGCGGGCGGCCAGCACGTCAACACCACCGATTCGGCCGTGCGCATCACGCACTTGCCCAGCAATCTCGTGGTGATCTGCCAGGATGAGCGCAGCCAGCACAAGAACAAGGCCAAGGCCATGCAGGTCCTGCGCGCGCGTCTCTACGAGAAGATGCGCGAAGAGGCCCACGGCGCCGAGGCCGAGGCCCGCAAGGCGATGGTCGGATCGGGCGACCGTTCGGAGCGCATCCGCACCTACAATTTCCCGCAGGGCCGGGTGACCGATCACCGCATCAACCTGACCCTGCACCGCCTGCCCGAAATTCTCGAAGGTCCGGGCCTTGCCGAAATGGTCGACGCCCTGCTGGCCGAGGACGAGGCCAAGCGCCTCGCGGCCATGGATGCTTGAGGAACTGGCCTTCGCGCCGGGCGCCGGCCAAGCGCCCCGCGCCTGCTGAACGCGCCCAACCATGACTGATCCCGCGCTCACGGCCGGCGAGGCGATTCGCGAAGCCGCCGGACTTCTCTCCGCGACCAGCGACACCGCCCGTCTCGACGCCGAAGTGCTCATGGCCCACGCCATCGGCTGCTCGCGCTCGTCGCTGCTGCTCTCGCGCATGCGCGATCCTGCGCCCGCAGGCTTCGCCGCATTGGTCGCGCGCCGCGCGGAGCACGAACCCGTCGCCTATATCACCGGCACTCAGGAGTTCTTCGGCCTGCCGTTCACGGTCGGGCCGGACGTGCTGATCCCGCGCGGGGATTCGGAGATTCTCGTCGAGGCGGCACTGGCCGCCCGGCCCGCGGCCCGCGCCGTCCTGGACTGCGGGACCGGATCCGGCGCCCTGCTGCTGGCCGTGCTCGCCAACTTGCCCGAAGCGCGCGGCGTGGGCGTGGACAGTTCTCCCGGCGCGCTCGCGGTGGCGACCGGCAATGCCGAAGCGCTGGGCCTTGGCGCCCGCGCCCGCATGGCGCTGGGCGATTGGCATGCGCCCTGCTGGGCCGATGCGCTGGGCGGGCCGTTCGACCTGATTCTCGCCAATCCTCCCTATGTCGAGACGACCGTGACGCTTGACCGCTCCGTCGCCGGATACGAGCCGGCCAGCGCGCTCTACGCGGGCGAACTGGGGCTGGACGACTATCGCGTGCTGATCCCGCAATTGCCGGGCCTGCTTGCCCCGGGCGGCGCCGCGCTGGTAGAGATCGGCCACGAACAGGCCGAGCCCGTCGCCGCGATCGGCAGCGAGTGCGGCCTCTCCAGCCGCCTCCATCGCGATCTGGGAAATCGTCCCAGGGTGCTGGAGTTTTCAACAGCTGCGTAAGTTTTCACTTGGAATTCCGGCCCGGAATGCCTAAGGATTACGGCGAACCAGCACATGGATGGAATTTCCCATGTGGGTGGTTCGCCTCCAACCTTTGCAGATCGTCGCGGCCTGAAGTGGCTACGACCCGGCAACGGTGGAGTTCACGGCACTCGGGGGCGATCCGTGATCATGTGACGTGTGGCAGATCGGCCCGACGGGAACAGGCCGATGCCCTGGGTTTTTGAGGAAATAATCCTTGAATAATAATCGTGGTAATAACCGTCGGCGTGGCCGCGGTAACAATCGCCAGCAGGGCGGTCAGCAGATCAATCGGATCGACAGCAGGGCTCGCGGCAATGCGCCGCAGTTGCTGGAGAAGTACAAGAAGCTGGCCCATGACGCGCATCTGAATGGTGACCGCGTGCAGGAGGAATATTACCTCCAGTTCGCAGACCACTACTTCCGCGTCCTTGCTGATCAAAAGCAACGCCAAGAAGATTCGCGCCAGCCGCGCCGCGACGATCGCGGTTCCGACTATGGCGACGATTACGCAGTCGACGAGTACGGCGACTACGAATCGCCCGCCCCGGAACGGCAGGAACGTTCGGAACGCCAGGAGCGTCCGGAGCGCAACTTCGATCGGCAGGAGCAGCGCCAGGAGCGCCAGCCCCGCCGCGAAGATTCGCGCCGTGACGATAACCGTCGTGACGATACCCGCCGTGAGGATGGGCGTCGTGAGGATACCCGCCGCGAAGACAACCGTCGCGACGACAACCGCCGCGACGAGCGCGCTCCCCGCCCCGAATCGGTCGAGGAAGAGGCGGTTGCCGCACCCGGCAACGAGGCGGAAGTCACCGGCGATCCGATGGTCTACGAACCGGCGGAAAACCCGTTCGTTCGCGACAATCGCGCCTCGCGTGGCCTGAAGCAGCGCAAGCCGCGCGGCCGCCGTGACGAAGAAGTAGCGGGCGAAAATGCCGGTGAAGAGGCTCCCGCCGTGGAAGCCGAACCGACCGGCAACCTCGATCCCGCGATCCTGCCGCCCGCCATCGCCGCCGCTCCGGCCAAGCGCGCACCCCGCGCCGCCAAGGCTGCGGAAAAGCCGGTTGAAAAGCCCACCGAGGAGGCCGAGGCCGCCGAGGAAAAGCCCCGTCGCCGCCGCACCCGCAAGGCTGCGCCGTCGTCGGACGAGGGCGGTGAAAACCCGCTGGAAGCCGTCAACTCGTAAGAGCCTGACCGGCCGGGCGGAAACGTCCAGCATTTCGCGACCCACGTCTCGCCGCAAGGCAGGACGTGGGTCGTCGCTTTTCCGGCCCGGCAATATGCGTAGCAAGTTCAGGCACGGCGCAGGCAAATCCGCTCTTTTCACGAACTTCGCTTGCCTCCCACGACAGGCCCCTACATAGCGGCGCCATTGGATTCCCATCGGCGCGAGGCCCGGCTCTGAAACCCGTAATGGACTTCCTCGATCGCCGCCCGCGCCTTGCGGCCGGACTTGTCGCGATTCTGGCCGGCGTCATCGCCGCCTGCGGCTTCCAACCCCTGGGCCTCTGGCCGCTGACCCTGCTCGGGGTGGCCGTGCTGGTGGAACTCATCGCGCGGGCGCCCAGCGGGAAGCGCGCGTTCTTCATCGGCTGGTTCTTCGGTCTCGGTCACTTCACGCTCGGCGACAACTGGATCGCGACGGCCTTTACCTATCAGGCCTCGATGCCTGCCTGGCTGGGCATGATCGCCGTCTGCCTTATCTCTCTCTATCTCGCGGTATATCCGGGCCTCGCCGCGCTGGGCGCCTGGCTGCTGCTGCGGCTGGACCGCGGCCGAGCCCCGGAAAGCCCGCCGAATGCCGCCGGTCCCGGCGCTTTCCTGCTTCTTGCGCTGGCCTTTGTCCCGGCCTGGATCGTCACTGAATGGCTGCGGGCCTGGGTCTTCACCGGCTTTGCCTGGAACCCGCTTGGCGTGGCCATGCTCGGCGGTCACGATACCCGCGGACTGGCCCTGCTGGCGCCCTGGGTGGGGACCTATGGGCTGTCCGGGTTCCTCGCGTTGATCGCCTGTGTCCCCGGCCTGCTCTGGCGGCTTTCGCGCAGCTCGCGCGGCGGCGCACGCTGGGCCTGGGCACTCCCTGCCCTCGCCCTGTTCGGGCCGCTCGCGGCGCTGATGACCCTGCCAGACCCCTGGGCCGCGCGCACCGAAGGCGCCGTTCGCTACACGCTTGTCCAGCCCGACATTCGCCAGGAATTCATCGACGACCCGCGCTTCTACGAGGCCAATTTCGTCAAGCTGGCGCGCTTGTCCCTGCCTCGCGCGCCGGGTGACCGGCGGGTGGTGTTCTGGCCGGAATCGGGCCTGGGCGACTATATTCGCGATGGCTATCCGCAGTTCCTCTACCGCATGTATACCTATGCGGAGGACCCCGTATTGGCGCGCGAGCGTATCGGCCGGGTCATCGGCCCTTACGCCGTGCTGATGACCGGCGCGGTCGACCTTGTCATCAAGGACGGCGAAGGCATCGCCGCACGCAATTCGGTCTCCATGATCGATGGCGACGGCAATCTGCTGGCGAGCTATTCGAAGGCCCATCTCGTCCCCTATGGCGAGTACCTCGCGCTGCGCTGGTTGCTGGAACCGCTCGGCGCGACGCGCCTCGTGCCCGGCGCGCTGGATTTCTGGCCCGGACCGGGTCCGCGCACGTTCGACCTCGGCGCCTGGGGCAAGGCGGGGGTGCAGATCTGCTACGAAATCGTCTTCAGCGGTCAGGTGGCAGACCCGCGCGTGAGGCCGGACTATATCTTCAATCCTTCCAACGACGGCTGGTTCGGACGCTGGGGCCCGCCGCAGCACCTCGCCCAGGCCCGGCTTCGCGCGATCGAGGAGGGGCTTCCGGTCATGCGCTCCACCACCACCGGGATCAGCGCGGTGATCGATGCCGATGGCCTGGTGCGCGCCTATGTGCCCTGGCACAGCGCGGGCAGGCTGGACGGACGCATCCCGCCGCCCCGCGAACCGACGCCTTTCGCAATATTCGGAAACTTGCTGCCGCTGACACTTGCCACGGCTTTCTGGACGCTTGCGCTTTCCGTTATTGCGCTCCGCCGTCGTCGTCGCTAGACCAGTGCCCACATAAAGATTTCTTTATATGTGGTGTCACGATGCGAAATGACTATGTCTTCACCTCCGAGAGCGTCTCGGAAGGCCATCCCGACAAGGTTTCGGACCAGATTTCCGACGCCATCGTCGATCTCTTCCTTTCGAAGGACCCGGAAGCCCGCGTTGCCTGCGAAACCCTGACGACCACCCAGCGTGTCGTCCTTGCCGGCGAAGTGCGCGGCAAGGGCATGATCGACAAGGACGGTCACTGGGAAGACGGCGCGCAGGAGGAAATCCAGCACATCGTCCGTGAAACCGTGAAGCGCATCGGCTACGAACAGGCCGGCTTCCACTGGCAGGACCTGCTGTTCGAGAACCACCTGCACCCGCAGAGCGCGGACATCGCGCAGGGCGTGGACTCGGCCGGCAACAAGGACGAAGGCGCCGGCGACCAGGGCATCATGTTCGGTTTCGCCTGCGACGAAACGCCGGACCTCATGCCGGCCACGCTCGATTACAGCCACAAGATCCTCGAACGCCTCGCGGCCGACCGTCACTCGGGCGCCGCGCCGTTCCTCGAACCCGACGCCAAGAGCCAGGTCACCCTGCGCTTCAAGGACGGCGTGCCCGTGGAAGCGACCGCCGTGGTCGTCTCCACCCAGCACAAGGCCGGCTACCACGAAGGCGGCAAGGACGCGGAACTCAAGGAATACGTGAAGAAGGCCGTGGGCGAGATCCTGCCCGCCGGCTTCGTCACCGAAAACACCAAGTTCCACATCAACCCCACCGGCAAGTTCGAAATCGGCGGCCCTGACGGCGATGCCGGCCTGACTGGCCGCAAGATCATCGTCGACACCTACGGCGGTGCGGCTCCGCATGGCGGCGGCGCCTTCTCGGGCAAGGACCCCACCAAGGTCGACCGTTCGGCCGCCTACGTCACGCGCTACCTCGCGAAGAACGTCGTCGCAGCCGGCCTCGCCAAGCGCTGCACGATCCAGATCGCCTATGCGATCGGCGTGTCCGAGCCGCTTTCGCTCTATGTCGATACTCACGGCACCGGCTCGGCCAGCGACGCGGATCTCGAAGTGGCAATCGCCAAGGTCGCTGCGGACAAGCTCGGCGGCCTGACCCCGCGCGGCATCCGCACGGGTCTTGGCCTCAACAAGCCGATCTACGGCAAGACGGCTGCTTACGGCCACTTCGGCCGCAAGCCCGAAGGCGACCTGTTCCCCTGGGAACGCACCGACCTTGCCGACGCGCTGAAGGCCGCTCTGGCCTGAACCGCAGTCCGATCCGGGACCTGATCCCGGAATTCGGCGGACGGCCTTGAAGCGGGCCGGGTTTCCCACGCGGGAACCCGGCCCGTTTTCGTTCCGTCCAGCCAGGTTCGGACTTTTCTCCCCACTGTCATCCGCCTGCGCCCGGTGCTGCGCTATTCGCGATGCGCGGCGTCGACAGCACGCCCGGCTTTAGCCTAATGGCTTCCGATCTCTTCTCCGAGGCATTCCCGATGGCTTACGACACGCTGATATCCGTTCCGCAGTTGCACGCGCTCTTCGCGGACGGTGCGGACGTGCTGGTGCTCGATTGCGATTTCGAACTGGGCATGCCGGACAAGGGCCGTGCCGCCTATCGCGCCGGGCACCTGCCGGGCGCGCGCTATGCCCATCTCGACGAGGATCTGGCCGGCCCGCCCGATGGCAGCAACGGCCGCCATCCGCTGCCCGCGCGCGTCGCTTTCGCGGCCTGGCTACGGACTCAGGGACTCAAGCAGGGCCAGCAGGTGGTGGCCTGCGATTCCAGCGGCGGCGCCTGGGCGGCGCGGGCCTGGTGGTTGCTGCGCTGGATAGGCCACGCCAGGGTCGCCGTGCTCGACGGCGGCAAGCAAGCCTGGACGGTCGCCGGCCTGCCGCTGGAGACCGGCGACGCCGCACCTGCCGTGCCGGGCGACTTCGTCGCCGGCGATCCGCTCGTCCCCTCGCCGGCCACCGCGCGGGAAGTCCTGGCCAATATCGAGCAAGGCGCGGCGCAGGTGCTGGACGCGCGCGACCCTTCGCGGTTCCGGGGCGATCCCAACCCCGTCGACCCCGTAGCCGGGCATATCCCGGGCGCCCGCAACCGCTTCTTCCGCGACAACCTCGCCGCCGATGGACGTTTCCGCCCGGCCGACGAACTCGGCGCTGCCTTCACCGCCCTGCTGGGAGAGCAGCCGGCCCTGCTCTCCTGCGGCTCGGGTGTGACAGCCTGTCACAATGCCCTGGCGATGGCTGTGGCTGGCCTGCCGCAGCCAAGGCTCTACCCCGGATCATGGAGCGAATGGATCGCCGACCCGGCCCGGCCCGTCGCCACCGGAGACGCCTGAGCGCCCCTACTGAAGCAGGGTTTGCGCTGTCAGAACAATTGGATGCTTGCTCGAAGCCCGGATTTCTGCCCTTGAATGAGCGTTGCCGGTTTCGATGAAGGGGATTCGCCCCGGCCATCGACTTACGGCGGGGGGCAAGCATGAAGACTCGGCTCTGGGCCTGCCTGGCAGCGGGCCTTCTGGCGGAAATGACGGTGGGCGTTCCGGCGGCGCTGGCTTCGGCCCGGACTGCGGCAGGAGCCTCGGCAGCGCCCGGGCCAGTTTCCGCCGTGGCCGAACTTCGCGCCCTTGCCGACTACGACACCTCGGGCGATCCCAAGGCCGCGCTCCGCCGGATCGATGCCGCGCTTGCCGGTGCCCGCAAGGCCGGCGCCGTCGATCCCGTGGACCGCCTCATGGCCGAAGCCACCCGGGCCGAAGCGCTGTTCTGGATGGGCCGCTACAAGGAAGCGCTGGCGGGCTTTCGCGATTTCGACGCGGAGATGACCGCGCGGAATCAACCCATGACGCCGCGCCGGGCGGAAATCGTCAACAACATCGGATCCGCACTCTCCAGCATGGGCAAGCTGGACGAAGCGCGAACCTACAAGCTGCGCGCACTGGAATTGAGCGAGACCCTCGCCGGGCGCGACAGCAGCGAATATGCCGCCGCGCTCTACGGGCTGGCGCTGATCGACTACCGCCGCGGGCTGCCTCTGGAAGCGATTCCCAAAGTGCAGCAGGCCGTGACCGTGGCCACCCTGGCCAGCACGCGGACGGGCCGGAACAACGAGAGTCCCGCCGTCTACGGCATAACCCTCAGCACCTTGCAGATTCAGGCCGGCGATTCGACGTCCGCGATCGCCGCCGCCCGCGCCGCCGCGATCTGGGCCGACTCGCATCTCGGCAAGGAGCACCGCCTGACGCTGGCCACGCTCAATGCGCTGGGCGCCGCGCTCAACGATGCGGGGCTTTACGCCCAGGCCACGCCGATCCTGCGGCGGGCGCTGGACTTGCGCATGGCCAAGAGCGATCCCGACCCGCGCGATCTGGGCTATTCGCTCAATGCCGTGGCCTATGCGCTGGATCTGGCCGGATTTTCCGAGGACGCCTTGGGTTTCTACGAGCGCTCGGCGGAGATTTTCGAAAAGCTGCCCGCTTCGGACCAGCCGATGTCCGGCGCCAATGTCTTCGGGCAAATCGCCCGGATCGTCCGCGACGACGGCCAGATCGACCGCGCCCTCGCGCTCGACCGCAAGGCACTGGGCATGGCGCGGCGCATCGCCGCCTCGCCCGACGATCCCGAAGTGCTCCGCGCCGAACTCAGCCTGGCCAAACTGCTCCTTGCCACCGGAGACATCGATGCGGCGCAGGCGCTGCTCGACCATGTCAATGCAGCCTATGCGCGCCGGGCGCTGCCGACCAATCTCGACCGGGTGGCCGCGCTGGCCCTGCGCGCCGCCGTCGACGCCCGCCGGGGCGATCCGGCAGCGGCGCTCGCTGCGGCAAAACCCGCGCTCGAACCTCTGCGCAGCCATCTGCTGGATCGCACCAGCGCCGCCACCGGCACCATTCGCCTTCGCGACCAGGCCGCGGGCACATTCGTCCTCGAAGCCCGGATCGCCATCGCCGCAGGAGACCGGGAAACCGCATTCGACGCCTTGCAGATGGCGGGGATGGGCGATCTCCAGACCGCGTTCACTTCCGTCGACGCCATTGCCGATCGCTATGGTCCCGAGGCCAATGCCGCGATCCGCGCCTATCTCTCCGCCAGCGCCGAACTGCGCGAATTGCACAAGCAGCGCGACCGCGCGCTCACCCGGGACCGGACCGGCGCAAGCCCGAACGAGAGCCCCGACACGACCGCCGAGAGGATCGCCGCAGCCGAGGAAAACCTCCGCGCACTGGACAAACGTATCGGCGCACTGGTGCCCGGCTATGCCTCGCTGACGGGTTTCGAACCGGCCAGCCTGGCCGCCGCCCGGTCCCGACTGGCGCCGGGCCAGGCGCTCCTGCTCTACGGGCAGGACGCGGAGGGCCTCGTGATCATGGCCGTCACCCGCAAGGCAGTGACGGCGGCGGAAACGCCGATCCCCGGACGCCGCCTTGCCGAATTGCAGCGGCGGCTTCGCGCCTCGATCGAGGACGGCGTGCTCACCGACGGCAAATCCGCCTTCGACCGCGATTCGGCCTACCAGCTCTACCGGCTGCTGTTCCCCCAGCCGATCGCCAGGGCGCTGCAGGAAAGCCGCGATGTCGCGATCCTGGCGCCGGGCATGCTGTCCGCCCTGCCCTTCGGCGCGCTGGTGACAAAGCCCCCGACTGGCGACGATGCCGATCCGCAGGCGCTGCGCCAGACCGACTGGCTCGCCCGCCATCACGGCGTGAGCACGCTGGTGACCGCAGCGCCGCTCGCCCGCCCCGGCGAGCGCCATGCCCGCCCGCGCGGATTTGCCGGGATCGGTGCGCCGCTTCTGCCCCGGGGCGGAACGGAAAGCTGGACGAACTCCCTCGAATCCACGCTCGCCGGCCTGCCCGAACTGCCGGGTGCGGCGCAGGAACTTCAGGCCATGGCCCGGTCTTTTCATGGCGAGCGCCAGGTTCTCGTGGGAGCGGGGGCGACCGAGGCGGCCGTGAAAGCAGCCCCGCTCTCAGCCGCCGGGGTGATCGCCTTCGCCACTCACGGCCTCGTCGGCGGCGCGTACCGCAACCTGGTGGAGCCTGCCCTGGTGCTCACGCCCGCCCCCGGCTCGGATGGCTCCGAAGATGGCCTGCTCACCGCTTCGGAAATCGCGCGATTGAACCTGGATGCGGACTGGGTGATTCTCTCGGCCTGCGACACCAGCGCGGGCGAGAGCGAGAATGCCCCGACGTATTCGGGCCTGGCCCGCGCTTTCGTTTCGGCGGGAGCCCGCGCGCTCCTGCTGTCGCACTGGCCCGTCCGCGACGATGTCGCCAGTCGCATGACGCTGCGTACCGTGCGGGCGGCGCATGGCCGGACCAGCCGCGCCGAGGCGCTGAGACGCGCGCAGATGACCGTGCTTGGGGACACCCATGTGGCTGGCGGGGCCCACCCCGCGACATGGGCGCCTTTCGTCCTCGTCGGCGAATGAGCAGGTGGCCGGACCGGAGAACCTCCCCGTCCGGCCCGCCCTGCCCTACTCGGCCAGTTCGCCTTACTTGGCCAGTTCGCCCTCGATCGCATCCACCAGCAGCGGATCCTGCGGGGTGGTGCCCGGCGCGAAACGTCCGACCACGGCGCCCTCGCGCGAGACCAGGAACTTCTCGAAGTTCCACAGCACTTCGGGATCGTCGTTCGGGGTCATGCCATAGCCCTTGAAGCGCTCCTTCATGCCATCGACATCGCCCTGCTTGGTGGGAATGGCTGCGGTGAGCGCGGCATAGAGCGGCTGCTTGGCTTCGCCGGTAACGTCGGCCTTGGTGAAGAGCGGGAACGAGACGCCGTAGTTGAGCTGGCAGAACTCGACGATTTCCTCGTCGGTGCCCGGCTCCTGCGCGCCGAAGTCGTTGGCCGGGAAGCCCAGCACTTCGAAGCCCTTGCCCTTGTAGTCCTCGTAAAGCTTTTCCAGCCCTTCGTACTGCGGCGTCAGTCCGCACTTGGAGGCGACGTTGACCACCAGAAGGACTTTGCCTTCGTGATTGGCCAGGCTGTCGGCGCTGCCATCGATGCGGGTCAGCGGAATCTGGGCGATATCGGACATTCGAGGCTCTCCAAGGGAAGCGAGGGAATAGGTTCGGGGACGGAGACTGCGTCAGCTTGGTGACGCAAGCAAGGCATTGGCGGCAAGGCTGCGCGCGATCAATCCGCGTTGCGGTAGTCGGCGATCACGTCGCCGCATTCGGCCAGTTCCGCCTCGTGGCCTTCCTCACGCCAGGTCTCGGCCAGGGCTTCGGCTTCCCACTGCTTCATCGCGGGGTGATCCAGCACGGCATCGACCCAGGACTGGCAGGTGCCGACATCGAGGCCGTAAGTGCGGATGCGAAAGGCGACCGGGGCGAAGAAGGCATCCACGGCGGTGAAGCTGGCCCCGGCCAGCCAGGGGCCGCCGAAGCGCGAGAGCCCCTCGCTGAACAGCTCGCGCAGCCGGGCCACATCGCGGACCAGCCCCGGCCGCATCGGCTTTGGGCGAACGCGGACGCCGACATTCATCGTGCAGTCGTTGCGCAGGGCCGAGAAGCCGCCGTGCATTTCCGCGACCGCGCATTGCGCGAAGGCGCGTGCCGCTTCGTCGGCCGGCCAGATGCCGGGATGGCGGTCCGCCAGATAGAGCGTGATGCCCAGGGAATCCCACAAGGTACGGTCGCCGTCGATCAGCGCGGGCACTTGCCCGGTGGGCGAGAAGCTGCGGAATGCGTCGTAGTTCGCAGGCGCGGTGAAGGGCTCGATCCGATCGGCGAAATCGATGCCGAGCGCCTTCATCAACAGCCACGGCCGCAGCGACCAGCTGGAGTAGTTCCGATTGGCGGTGATCAAGGTATAGGCCATCCGGAACTCTCCTTCGCGGGACATCAGGTCGTGTAGTGCGCCGTGGTCTTAGCGGCGACTTCGTCGGCCGTCACGCCCGGAGCCAGTTCGATCAGCTTGAATGGGCTCTGGTGGTCGGGCCGCTGGAACACGGCCAGATCGGTGACGATCATGTCGACCACGTTCTTGCCGGTGAGCGGCAGAGTGCACGCCGGGATGAACTTGGGATCGCCGTTCTTGGCGTTGTGTTCCATCACGACGATGATCTTCTTCACGCCGGCCACGAGGTCCATCGCGCCGCCCATGCCCTTGATCATCTTGCCGGGGATCATCCAGTTGGCGATGTCGCCGTTCTCGGCAATCTCCATCGCGCCCAGCACGGCCAGGTCGATGTGTCCGCCGCGGATCATGCCGAAGCTGGTGGCGCTGTCGAAATAGGCCGACTGCGGCAGTTCGCTGACGGTCTGCTTGCCCGCGTTGATGAGGTCGGCGTCGACTTCGTCGGCGTAAGGAAACGGCCCGATGCCGAGCATCCCGTTTTCCGACTGGAGCGTCACCGTCATGCCGCCGGGCACATGGTTCGCCACCAGGGTCGGTATGCCGATACCGAGGTTCACGTAGAACCCGTCCTGGAGTTCCTTTGCCGCGCGCGCGGCCATCTCGTTGCGGTCCCAGGACATCAGGCGGTCTCCCTCTCGCGCGTGGTCGTGAATTCGATCTTCTTGTCGTAGGGCGCGCCGAGGACCAGGCGCTGGACGAACACGCCCGGCAGGTGGATGCCGTCCGGATCGAGCGAGCCGGTGGGGACGATCTCCTCCACTTCGACCACGCAGACCTTGCCGCAAGTGGCGGCCGGCACGTTGAAGTTGCGGGCGGTCTTGCGGAACACGACGTTGCCGGTCTCGTCCGCCTTCCACGCCTTCACCAGGCTGAGGTCGGCGAAGATGCCTTCCTCCAGGATGAATTCCTCGCCGCGGAAGACTTTCACTTCCTTGCCCTCGGCGATCTGGGTGCCGACGCCGGTCTTGGTGTAGAAGCCCGGAATCCCGGCGCCGCCGGCGCGCATGCGCTCCGCCAGAGTGCCTTGCGGGCAGAATTCGACTTCGAGTTCGCCCGAGAGGAACTGGCGTTCGAACTCCTTGTTCTCGCCGACGTAGGAAGAGATCATCTTGCTCACCTGCTTGGTGCGCAGCAGCTTGCCGATGCCTTCATTGTCGATACCGGCATTGTTGGAGGCGAACGTCAGGTTCTTCACGCCCGAATCGCGCACCGCATCGAGCAGGCGCTCGGGGATGCCGCAAAGGCCGAAACCACCGGCGGCGATCAGCAGGCCATCCTTCAGCAATCCGTCCAGCGCGGCATCGGCGCTGGGATAGACCTTGTTCATGCCATTCTCCCGTTAGAGCGTCTTCCGATCGGGTGGCATCACCCTCTGGCCCGGAAAACGCGGCAAACCAAAATCTTGGAGCATCCGGGCCGTTCTGGTCGGCTCGGAAAATCGCTCCGGCAAGCGAGCCTAGACAGGCAATTCCATTACGAATAGCGATTGTTATTTATCGGAATGGATAAGACACGGTTATGAAACGTATCGCCCTTTTCCATCTCGAAACGCTGATGTGGATTGACCGGCTAGGGACGTTCGCAGGCGCGGCGCAAAGACTCAATACCACCCAACCCGCCATCTCCGCGCGGGTTCGCGAGATCGAGGAGCAACTCGGCGTATCGCTGTTCCAGCGCGACGGACGGCGCATGGTGCTGACGGCACGCGGCCGCCGCCTGGTGCAGGATTGCGAGCCGCTGCGGCAGGGTCTGGAGCGCGTGCTGCTCGATGCCAGCGACTTCGCCGGGGCCAGCGGCACCGTGCGGATCGGCTCGGGCGAGATCGCGGCCGCCACCTGCCTGCCCGGCTTCATCGGCGCGATTGCGCGCGAACGCCCCGGCGTGACACTGGAAATCGAACTCGACCTGACGGCCCGGCTGCTCCAGCAGCTTCTCTCGGGCACCCGCGACATCGTGTTCCTGGCCGGCCCCGTCGCCAGCCCCGGCCTGCGGACCACGCCGATCGGCGCCGTCGACCTGGTCTGGGCCTCCAGCCCCGCCTTGGCCGAATCCGCAGATTTGCGCCGCAACGGGACGCCGGGCGCTCATTCCTTTCCCGTCTGGTCCCTGCCCGACCACTCCCCGCTCCACGGAGTTACGCTGGAGACCCTGGAGCAGCACCGGATCGCGCCCCGCACGCTCAACACCTGCAACAACGTGCGCATGCTGATCGAGATCGTCTCGCGCGGCCAGGGCGCGGCAGTGCTGCCCGAAACCATGGTCCGCCGCGAGCTGGAACGCGGCATCCTGGTGGAAGTGCTCCCCCGCCCGCAGCACAGGGTCCATTTCGAAGCCGCGATCCGCACGCGAGAGCGCGATCCCATGATCATGGACCTGTTCGAGCGCGCCACCCGCCTCTCCATAGAAACGGCCGGAGAAGCGGAAGTTTGATCTTCGTCATGGCAATTCCATGACCTTACGATAGGTTACCGGGCCATAGGTTAGCTGCCATCAACGGGAGAAATACCATGCGCTCGATACTCGTGAACGCCGACCGCAAGCCCGATAGCGACAGCCGCGTCGCCACCGCGCTCGAACTCGCCCGCCACATGGACGGCCACGTAACCGTGCTCGTCGATACCCCGGTCTCGCGCTACATCGCCATGGACCCGATGGGCGGCAGCTATGTCATCTCCGAAGCGCTCGACAAGGCGCGCGGCGAGGACGACAGCGCCGCCGAGGCCATCGAGGCACGCCTGACGCGCGGCGACATTCCCTTCGAAGTGATCCGCAGCGAGGAAGACCCGGTTCCCGCCCTTGCCGGCGCCGCGCGCCTGTCCGACCTGGTGGTCGTCTCGCGGTCCAGCGGCATTGCCGGGCAATTGGCCATGGTGGCCCGCGCGCCGGTCCTGGCCCTGCCCGAGGGCCGCACGCTGGCCCTGCCGATCCGCCGCGCCGTCATCGCCTGGGACGGCGGCGAGCAAGCCGCCAGTGCCCTCAAGGCTGCCGTGCCGCTGTTGCAGAGCGCGCAGACGGTCAAGCTGGTGACCGTGATCGAGAAGTCCGGCGGCTTTCCGGTAACCGATGCCTTGCGCTATCTGTCGCGCAACGGGCTTCACGCGGAGTACGAGGAATACGAAAGGCGCGGTTCCACCGAGGAAACCTTGGCGCTGGCCGTGAACCAGAACCACGCGGACCTCCTGGTCATGGGCGCCTACGGCAAGAGCCGCCTGCGCGAATTCCTCTTCGGCGGCGTCACCGCCCACTTCCTGTCCGAAGCGAGCGCCCCCGCGGTCCTGTTCTCGCACTGACGAGTTCCCGCAAGGCGCGCAGGTAAATCGTATCGAGGGCGTCGGTGCCGGCTTCAGGCCGTGCACCGGCGCCCTTTCGCATGATCGGGCGCCTTTTCCGCTAGATACTCAGCACGGCGAGCAAATGGCGCGACGCAACAGTCAACGTTTGCATTCTGGCGGACAGGCGCATCGCCTTGACGATTGCGTCAAGACCGACATGAAAGGTGATTCATTTCATAAGTCATTGTTTTATTTAAAATGCAGGTCGTATACCCGGGGTAGTTACCAGTCGCGCAACGTTGCTTGCGCGTTTCGCAATCTCAAATCGGTGTTTTCGCACTTGCACAAAAACCCGATTCGGAGCATATAGAAGCTGCCTTTCAGGCATCCTCTCCCAAAACTTTCATGGCCCGGCCGGCAACGTCCGGGCCTTCTTTTTGCTTATGTGAGAACGACGTTCTCAAAGAGTTCCATCGGAAACATCCGCAGTGACCGTTGGTTGGTTTGAAATCCGGGAAGCCGATACCTAGTTCCTGATCCACACCCCGGACGGCACGCACGAAGCGGTGCGTGCCGGCATCGGGAGGATGAAAGGACACTCATGGCGGACGCCCAGACCAACGTCGACGATCGGACCGTGAAGCTGCAAGTCGCGGCTGCCCGACAGGAAGAAAGCGGCCAGGGAATCGCCCGCCTCTCGCGCGCGGCGCTTTCCGAGATCGGCGCGATGGAAGGCGACGTGCTGGAAATCACCGGCAAGGCCGCCACCGTCGCACGCGCCGTGCTCGCCTATGACGAAGACGAAGGCCTTCAGGTCATTCGCCTGGACGGTCTCCAGCGCGGCAATGCCGAAGTCGGATCCGGCGATCACGTCATCGTGCGCAAGGCGGAATCGCGCCCCGCGCAGCGCGTGGTCTTCGCGCCCGCGCAGAAGGATATGCGCCTCCAGGGGCCCTCGGCGGCGCTGAAGCGCAACTTCTTCGGCCGCCCGATGGTGCAGGGCGACCTTGTCGCCACCACCGGCCAGCAGCAGGTCGCGGATATTCCCCCGCAGCTTCGCCGCATGTTCGATGCACCGGCCTATGCGCTGACCCAGATCCGCCTCAACGTCGTTTCCACCACGCCGCGCGGCATCGTGCACATCGACGAGAACACGGAAGTGGAACTGCGCGAGGTCTTCGAGGAAGCCCACGACGCGCGCGGCGACGTCAACTACGACGATGTCGGCGGCATGAGCGATACCATCCGCCAGCTGCGCGAAATGGTGGAACTGCCGCTGCGCTATCCCGAACTGTTCACCCGCCTCGGCGTCGCCCCGCCGAAGGGCGTGCTGCTGCATGGCCCGCCGGGCACCGGCAAGACGCGCCTCGCCCAGGCAGTTGCCAACGAGAGCGAGGCCAACTTCTTCACCATCAACGGTCCCGAGATCATGGGATCGGGCTATGGCGAAAGCGAGAAGGCCCTGCGCGAGGTGTTCGAACAGGCCACCAAGGCCGCGCCGGCGATCATCTTCATCGACGAGATCGATTCGATCGCGCCCAAGCGCAGCCAGGTTCATGGCGAGGCGGAAAAGCGCCTCGTTGCCCAGCTGCTCACCCTGATGGATGGCATCGACAGCCGCGCTCATGTCGTGGTGATCGCCGCCACCAACCGGCCCGACGCCATTGATGAGGCCCTGCGCCGTCCCGGCCGGTTCGACCGCGAGATCGTGATCGGTGTGCCCGACGAAGCCGGCCGCCGTGAGATCATCGGCATCCACACCCGCGGCATGCCGCTGGGCAGCAAGGTCGATCTGAACGAACTCGCGCGCACCACCCACGGCTTCGTCGGCGCCGACCTGGCCGCCCTCGCCCGCGAGGCCGCGATCGAGGCCGTGCGCCGGATCATGCCCCGGCTGGACCTCGAAGCCCGCACCATCCCTCCCGAAGTGCTGGAAGAACTCCAGGTCCTTCGCGAGGATTTCGTGGCCGCGCTCAAGCGCGTCCAGCCTTCAGCCATGCGCGAAGTCATGGTGCAAGTGCCCAACATCGGCTGGGCCGACATCGGCGGCCTCGACAATGCGCAGCTCAAGCTGAAGGAAGGCGTGGAACTGCCGCTGAAGAACCCGGAAGCCTTCCACAAGCTGGGTATCCGTCCCGCCAAGGGCTTCCTGCTCTATGGCCCGCCGGGCACCGGCAAGACCCTGCTCGCCAAGGCCGTCGCCAAGGAGGCGGAGGCGAACTTCATCTCGATCAAGTCGTCCGACCTGCTGTCCAAGTGGTACGGCGAGAGCGAGCAGCAGATCGCCCGCCTCTTCGCCCGCGCCCGCCAGGTCGCGCCTTGCGTGATCTTCATCGACGAGATCGACAGCCTCGTGCCCGCCCGCGGCATGGGCGGCGGTGGCGGCGAACCGCAAGTGACCTCCCGCGTGGTCAACACCATCCTTGCCGAGATGGACGGCATGGAGGAACTGCAGTCGGTCGTGCTGATCGGCGCGACCAACCGCCCGGCGCTGGTCGATCCCGCCCTGCTGCGCCCCGGCCGCTTCGACGAGCTGGTCTATGTCGGCACGCCTGACGAGGCCGGGCGCGAGCACATCCTGGGCATCCACACCGCCCGCATGCCGCTGGCCGACGATGTCTCGCTGCGCGATGTCGCCGCGCGGACCGAGCGGTTCACCGGCGCGGACCTGGAGGACGTGGTGCGCCGCGCCGGTCTGATCGCCATCCGCAAGCGCGGTGCCGAAGTGGAACAGGTTCGCCGCGAGGACTTCGACGATGCACTCGAGGACAGCCGCGCCACGGTGACCGAGGAAATGGAAGCCGAGTACGAGCGCATGAAGGGCGAACTGAAAAAGCGGGCCATGGAAGTGATCCCGATCGGTTTCATCGCCCCCGGCATGGTCGAATCCCGCCGCGAAAAGAAGCACGGCGATTGAGCGGTACGTCGTCCCGGACCCGGTCCGGACGACGGCCCCTCCCCATCCCATCGCCTCTTGCGGAGGCCGCGCCCTTGCGGCACCTGCATCGCATGAATTCTCCCGTCCGCGCCTTGCTCGCCGCCGCACTCGCCCTCACCGCTGCCCCTGCCGCGCAGGCGAAGGACGTGCCGGTCTGCGGATACCGCATCGACAACGCCTTCCCGCATGACACCGCCGCCTTCACCGAAGGCCTCTTCTTCGACCGGGGCCTGCTCTACGAAAGCACCGGCCAGAAGGGCGATTCCCGCATCGTCGTGCGCAAGCTGGAAACGCTGGAGCCGGTGGGGCAGATCGAGATCGATCCTGCGGTCTTCGGCGAAGGGCTGATCGACTGGAACGGCCAGCTCATCAGCCTGACCTGGCGCGACGGGATCGGCTATCGCTGGGATCGCACCACGCTGAAGCCGCTGGGAACCTTCCATTACGAAGGCGAAGGCTGGGGCATGACCCGCAGCGGCAACACGATCTACCAGAGCGACGGGTCCGCCGCCCTGCGCCTCCGCGATCCGGCGACCATGCGCCAGACCGGCAGCCTCGCCGTCACGGCCGAGGGCAAGCCCGTCGAGAATCTCAACGAGCTGGAATGGATCGACGGCGAGATCTGGGCCAATGTCTGGATGACGGACCGCATCGCCCGCATCGACCCGAAGACAGGCAAAGTGAAGTCCTGGCTCGACCTTGCCGGGCTGCGCGAGCAGGCGGGCGGCGCCGGTGTCGATGCCGTGCTCAACGGTATCGCCTGGGACGCGCCAGGCCGCCGCATTTTCGTGACCGGCAAGAACTGGAACCAGATATTCCAGATCACCCCGGCCTGCACCAAAGGCGCCTGACTTGCCCATGGAAGCGCGTTGAGGTAAGGAACCCGTCGCAACCGAAGGAATGGATCGATGGACATCTGAGCACATAGCCCGTTTTTCCCAAACGCTATCTGCCGGTGTTACCATGACATTTCTGACTCTCGACCGCGTTGCCTGCTCGGCGCCCGACGGTTCTCCCCTCTTCCGCGATCTCACTTTCGCGCTCGGCCGCGAAACCCTGGGGCTGGTCGGCCGCAACGGCGCGGGCAAGAGCACGCTCCTGCGCGCGATTGCCGGCGAAGTTCCAATTTCCGAAGGCACGATCACGCGCCAGGGCCGGATCGGGCTGCTGCGCCAACTTCCCCCCGATGAGAACGCCAGCGTCGCCGAGGCGCTGGGCCTTGCCGCGCACTTCGACCGGCTCGACCGCATCACGCAAGGCCGGTTCGAGGACGACGATTTCGACCTCGCCGACTGGACCCTTGCCGAACGTTTCGAGAAAGCCGCCGCCCTGGCGGGCTTCGCGGAGCTTGACCCCGCGCGCCGGCTCGCCAGCTTCAGCGGCGGGCAGCGTACCCGGCTCATGCTGACGGGGCTGCTGCTGGGCGAACCCGACGTGCTCCTGCTCGACGAGCCGACCAACAATCTCGACGATGCCGGACGCCAGGCCGTGGCCGACTTGCTGGGTGCCTGGAGCGGCGGCGCCCTCGTCGCCAGCCATGACCGCGACCTGCTTCGCCGCGCCGACCGCATCGTCGAACTGACGAGCGTGGGCATCCATATGGTCGGCGGCGGCTGGGACGCATTCGACGAACAGCGCAGCGCCGAACGCGCCCGCGCGGCCTCGGCGCTCGAACGCAGCGAGGACGCCCTGCGGCAGGCCCGGCGCGAGAAGCAGCAGGAAGCCGAGAAGCAGGCGCGCCGCGACAGCAAGGGCCGCAAGGACGCTGCGAAGGGCGGCGATCCGAAGATCCTGCTCGGCGCGCGCAAGCAGCGGGCCGAGGAAACGGGCGGGCGACAGCGCAAGCTGGGCGACGAACTGGTCGGCCGCGTCCAAGAGCAGTTCGACGTGGCCCGCCGCGAAGTCGAAGTGCTGGCGCCGATCCATATCGACCTGCCGCCGAGCGGACTGCCTGCCGGCCATACCCTGATCGAGGCGCGGGGCCTATGCTGCGAGCGCGGCGGGCGGCGGTTGTTCGGTCCGCTCGACCTCATTCTGCGCGGCCCGCGCCGGATCGCCGTGACCGGGCCGAATGGCTCGGGCAAGACCAGCCTGATCCGCATCCTCGCCGGGCTCGACCGGCCCGACGCTGGCTATATCCAAACCGGCGATCTTCACTCCGGGAATGCGCGCATCGCCCTCCTGGACCAGCACGTCTCCCTGCTGGGCGAGCGCGGAAGCGTGCTGGACGCCTACTTGCGGCTCAACCCCGATGCCGACCGCCACGCCGCCCACGCCGCCCTTGCCCGCTTCGGCTTCCGCAGCGCCTGGGCCGAGCGGGACGTCGCCACCCTCTCCGGCGGCGAGCGGATGCGGCTGGCTTTGGCCTGCCTCTTCACGCGCCGGGACGTCCCCTGGCTGCTGATCCTGGACGAGCCCACCAATCACCTGGATCTCGCCTCCGTGGAAATGCTGGAGGAGGCCCTGCGCGGCTATGACGGCGCCATCCTCTGCGTCAGCCACGACGCGGATTTTCGCGCGGCGCTGGAATTGGGTGAAGAGATCGCGCTGGGCTAGTGGCCACGTCCCGGCCGCCCGGTCAGTTCGCCTTCCTGGCCTCGCCATTCGCTGAGGCGGCGACAAGTTCGGCCAAACCCGCGGTGGCACCCATTTCCACCGGCCCGACCGGCAGGGTCCGCCGCCGCACGAGCGCCTCGGGCTGGTTCCGGCGGATCCAGTCCATCATGCTTTCGCGGATCTCGCAGCGCAGGTCGAACAGGGTCGGGCCGTCCTTGGCGCTCATGAGCAGGCGCACTTCGATGGCCTCGTCCTTGCAATCCGTCACTTGCAGCACCTGGGCGCGCTTGTCCCAGAGGCGGTGCGCCGTGATCTGGCGGCTGTATTCCTCGCGGATCGGGCCGATTTCGGTGCCCTGGTCGAGATAGAGGAACACCGTGCCCAAGAGCTGCGAGGTCGTCTTGGTCCAGTTCTGGAAGGTGTCCTCCAGGAAGCGGTTGGACGGTACCACCAGGCGCCGGTCGTCCCACAGCCGCACGACCACGTATGTCGTGCGGATATCCTCGATGCGGCCCCATTCGCCGTCGAGGATGATGACGTCGTCGATGGAGATGGGCTCTGTCATCGCCATCTGGAAGCCGGCGATCAGCGCCTTGAGCGCGGGCTGCGCCGCCGCGCCGACCGCCAGGGCCGCCAGTCCCGCCGAAGCCATCAGCGTCACGCCGATCTCCCGCACGCCGGGCACCGAGGCCAGCATGCCGGATACGGTGAGGAACACGATGAGGAACGTGCCGATACGGCTGAAGATCGCCAGCCGGGTCCGGCGGCGACGGGCATTGCGGTTGTTCTCCACCGAGATGTCGGCGCGCACGATCATCGCTTCGACGAAGGCGCGCAGCACGGCCACGGCGACCCAGCCGGTGAGGAGCGGCATGACGAAAGGCGCGAACCGCTCCCATACCGATTCCAGCGCCGGGGTCTCGCGCGCGGCCAGCACCACGCCCATCGCCAGGAAAGCCCAGCGCGTCGGCCGGTTGAGCCGGTTCACCACCAGGTCGTCCGCCTCGCTCGCGCTGCGATGGGCAATGCGGTTGAGGATGCGGAACAGCAAAGTGTGCACAGCGAGTGCCAGCACCAGCCCGATCAGCGCGGCCAGCACCGCCATGAGCGGCCGCTCCGCCCAATCGGGCAACCCGTCGAGGATGCGATCGATGAACTGGATCATGGTGCTGAAACAATGCTGCATCGCAGCAGTTTCATCCCGGGCTTCGATTCATCGGTGTTGCAGGGCGTTTCGCGCGAAGCGGAGGCCATCGCCCGTCATTCCGCAGGCCATTTCGAGGGCATATGGCGCGAGATGGCGGCATACCGCCTCATGCCCGGCCGGTGAGGAACCGATGTCCCGGATAGCGGATACCTTTCTCCCGTCGCCTGACGGGAATGGCCTGGGGCGGCGGAAGCTCCCCGACAGGGCCAAAGCGGAACCTAGGCGCTGCCCGAGGATCGGCGCCGCGGCTCACTTGCCGCCGGCGCCTACCCCAACGCCAGCCGTCAGTGCGCCGCGCCCCAGCTCAGGCCCGAGCCGATCTCCACGCCCAGCGGCACATCGAGGCTGACGGAAGGCGCCGCCGCGCCGGCCATCACGCTGCGGATCACGTCGGACGCGGCCGCGACATCGGCTTCCGGCAGTTCGAACACCAGTTCGTCGTGCACCTGAAGCAACATGCGGACATGGCCGAGCCCCGCTGCCGCGAGCGCCGGGTTCATGCGGACCATGGCGCGCTTGATGATATCGGCGCTGGTGCCCTGGATCGGCGCGTTGATGGCCGCGCGTTCGCTGCCCTGGCGCTCGGCGCCGTTCTTCGAGGTGATGCGCGGGAACCAGGTCTTGCGGCCGAACAGGGTCTCCGAATAGCCGCGCTCGCGCACTTGTTCGAGGGTGTGGACGATGTAGCGCTGGATGCCCGGGAACCGCTCGAAGTAGCGGTCGATCATGGCCTGGGCCTCGTCCGCCTCGGTGCCGAGACGGCCGGCGAGGCCCCAGCGGGAAATGCCGTAGAGGATCGCGAAGTTGATGGTCTTGGCGCGCCCGCGCGTGTCGCGGTCCACGGTGCCGAACATCTCCATCGCCGTGCGCGAGTGAATGTCCTCGCCCTCGGCAAACGCTTCCTTGAGGCTTGGCACGTCGGCCATGTGCGCGGCCAGGCGCAGTTCGATCTGCGAATAGTCGGCGGCCAGCAGGACATGGCCCGGCTCGGCCACGAAGCAGTCGCGGATCTGGCGGCCGATTTCGGTGCGGATCGGGATGTTCTGGAGGTTCGGATCGGTGGAGGACAAACGCCCGGTCTGGGCGCCGACAAGGCTGTAGCTGGTGTGGACGCGCCCGGTCCGCGGGTTGATCGCCGCCTGCAGGGCCTCGGTATAAGTCGAGCGCAGCTTGGAAAGCTGGCGCCATTCCAGCACCTTGGTGGCAACTTCCGCGCCCTGGGTGGCCAAGCCCTCCAGAACCGACTGGTCGGTGGAATACTGGCCGCTCTTGCCCTTCTTGCCGCCCTTGTAGCCGAGCTTCTCGAACAGGATATCGCCGAGCTGCTTGGGGCTGCCGATGGTGAATTCCTGGCCAACCTTGCCGTAGATCTCGCCTTCCAGCGCGCCGATCGCCTCGGCGAACTGGCTGGAGAGACCGGCCAGCTTCTCGCGGTCCACCTTGATGCCGTGGCGCTCCATCTGCGCCACGACCGGGATCAGCGGGCGGTCGACCCGCTCGTAGATGCGCGTGCCGCCTTCATCCGCAAGGCGCGGCTTGAGCAGGGCGTGGAGGCGCCAGGTCACGTCGGCATCTTCGGCGGCATAAGGCGTGGCGCGGTCCAGCGGCACCTCGCCGAAGGGAATCGCCTTCTTGCCGGTGCCGCAGACGTCCTTGAAGGCCATGGTCTTGTGCGAGAGATGGCGTTCGGACAGTTCGTCCATGCCGTGCCCGCCGCCAATGCCTTCGATCTGGCGGCCGGCATCGAGGCAGAAGCTGACGATCATCGTATCGTCCACCGGCGCCACGTCTATGCCGTGGCGGGCCAGCACATTGAGATCGTACTTGATGTTCTGCCCGACCTTGAGCACCGCATCGCTCTCCAGCAGCGGCTTGAGCAGCGCCAGCGCAGTCTGCAGCGGCACCTGCTGCGGCTTCTCGGCGAACATGTCGGTGCCGCCATGGCCGAGCGGAATGTAGCACGCATCGTTCGGGCCGAGCGCAAGGCTGACGCCTGCCAGATCCGCTTTCATCGAATCGAGCATCGATGTCTCGGTGTCGATGGCCACGACATGAGCGGCCAGCCCGCGCGCCACCCAGCGCTCCAGCGCTTCAACCGTCTGCACGCATTCGTAGGCGGCATAATCCACCGCCGGCCATTCCGGCAGCGACTGTCGCGCCGCGCCCTCGGTGGGGCCGCTGGCGGCGGTGACGGGCTTGGCCGGGTGAAGCTGGGTCGGCCGGTCCGGGCTGCCGGTGCCGCCGTCCAGGCGCTTGAGCAGGCTGGTGAAGCCGTGCCTGCCGAGGAATTCCGCAAGCGGCGCGGGCGGGATCGCGTCCAGCTTGAAGTCCTCCAGCGCCATCGGCAGCGTGCAGTCTTCCTTCAGAGTGACCAGCACCTTGGACAGGCGGGCCTGATCGGCCTGTTCGATCAGGCGCTCCTGAAGCTTGGACTTCTTCATCGCAGGCGCGGCGGCGAGCGCGGATTCGAGGTCGCCATAGTCCTGGATCAGCTTCGAGGCGGTCTTGGGGCCGACCCCGTAGACGCCGGGCACGTTGTCCACCGAATCGCCCATCAGCGCCAGCACGTCGCCCACCTTCTCCGGCGGGACGCCGAACTTCTCGACCACTTCGGGAATGTCGATGCGCTGGTTCTTCATGGTATCGAGCATGTCGACGCAGCCCCCACCGATCCCGCATTTGCCGACCAACTGCATCAGGTCCTTGTCCGAGGACACGATGGTCACGTCCCAGCCCTGCGCGGTGGCGACGCGGGCGTAGGAAGCGATCAGGTCGTCCGCCTCGAAGCCCGCTTCCTCGATGCAGGGCAGCGAGAAGGCGCGGGTGGCGTCGCGGATCAGCGGGAACTGGGGAACCAGATCCTCGGGCGGCGGGGGACGGTTGGCCTTGTAGTCGTCGTAGATATCGTTGCGGAACGAATGGCTGCCGGCATCGAGGATCACCGCCAGGTGAGTCGGCCCGTCGGCCTTGTTCAGGTCGTCCGCGAGCTTCCACAGCATCGTCGTATAGCCGTAGACCGCGCCCACCGGCGTCCCTTCCGGGTTCGTCAGGGGCGGCAGACGGTGATAGGCGCGGAAGATGTAGGCCGAGCCGTCGACGAGGTAGAGATGCTGCTTGGAATCCATGGCAAGACCACTAGCAGCGCGGGCGCGGGCCGTCAGCAGGGCAGTGGAAAGAGGCGGGTGAAATCACCCGGCGGAATAGATGGAACCAATTCGCTCCCCCGTCGTTTGCCCGCGACTGCTTGAATCGCGCGTCCGAGCGGCCTAGTTTCTCCTTCCACGGGGGGAAGCCGCCCGCATCCGCGCGGATGGGCTCACTGGGTTTGTCTTTTCAGCAAACGCTTTCAGCAAACGAGGGAATACCGAGAACATGCGCAAGATCGTTATCGCCGCCACTGCCGCCGTCGCGGCCCTGTCGCTCGCCGCCTGCTCCGAGAAGACGCAGGACGCCGCATCGGACACCGCCACTTCGGCTGCCAGCGACGTGTCGGACGCTGCCGATGACGTGGGCGATGCCATGACCGATCTCGGCGCCAAGGCTTCGGACGCTGCGGGCGACGCTGCCGACGGCGTGAAGGATGCCGCTGCCGACGCTGCCAAGAAGGCCGAAAAGACCACTGACGACATCGCCGCCGATGCCGAGAAGGCCGCCGCCGACGTCACCGATGCGGAAAGCACCCCGCACGACACCGCCGATCAGCACTGATCCTCGCGGACCGGGCGCCCGCCGCCCGGTTGCGATTACGAAAAAGGCGCTTCGGACCCGGTCCGAAGCGCCTTTTTCGTGGCCTTCTGCGCGGCCGGGGCCGTGCGGAGGCTCAGCGCACGGCGGTGCGGTAGGAAGAGCCTTCCGCCAGGTAGCCCTCGTAGATGGCGCGGGCGATGCTGGCGATACGCGCCTCGCGGTTCGGGCGCGTGCCCTGTCCGGTGACATATATCGCCACGGCATAGGCCCGGCCATCCGGCGTCTCGATGATGCCGATGTCGCTGGAGGTGTTGTTGAGCGATCCGGTCTTGTGCGAAACCGACACTTCGGCGGGAAGCCCCGCGCGAATGCGCCGCTTGCCGGTGACGGTGCGGCTCATGGCGCCGAGCAGGACGTCGCGGCCCTGCTTGCTCATCCACTTGCCTTGGTAGATGCCCGAGAGCAGTTCGACCACCGCGATCGGCGTCGCGCTGTCGCGCTTGTCGACGACCTTGGCGGGATCGATGGCGCCATCGTCGCGGACCAGGGTGGCGATGTCGCGGTCGATATGCCACTCATCGATGCCGGTCCGGCGGACCCAGGCGTTCACGGCCGATGGCCCGCCCACCACCTTGAGCAAGGCGTCCGTGGCGTAGTTGTTCGAGCGGGTGATCATCAGCTCGATCAGCTGGCGAGCGCTCATGTAAGTGCCGGCCCGCACCGGCGCGACGGCGCTGGAGAACGGCGCGGAGGGCACGGGAACCATCAGCGGGAACTCGCTGGAGAGCGTCCATTTGCCCTTGTCCACGCCTTCCAGGAATGTCGCGGCAATGGCGATCTTGCTGGTGCTGGCCATGGGAAAGCGCTGGTTGCCCAGCACGTCGACCATGCGACCGGTGGACAGGTCCACCGCCGCGACGCCGATGCGGCCCTGCGAGGCGTTCGCCACCGAAGCGAGCTGCTTACCGAAATCGCTGGAATAGGTGCGCGGCGCCCGTTCCTCGGTGCCGAACACCGAATCGAACGAATCCTGCACATCGCCGATGGCCCCGGCCTGATAGCTGGAACCCGACGCATTGACGGCACCCGAATGGGCGCGGAACTGCGTCCGGACTTGCGCCTGCGCCGGTGCCAGCGACAAGCTGCCCAGCGAAAGGCCCGCGGCGACCAAGCCCGCAATCTGAAGGAAGCGCCCCGTGCCCTTGCGGCACTGCGCAACGAGTTTCTCTGCCCCGATCATGCAGATCCCACCCTGTACTTGTACATGTTCCTACAGAGTTAACGGTAACGAGATAAAGCGCCAGCCCGGCGCGACGAACTGCATGTTCCATGCGGGCAATTGCTCGGAATCGTACAATCCTTTCGCCCAGATGAACGAATCCGTTGAGCGAAAGTAACACTGGCTGGCTGAAAACCGCTCCCATCCTTTGGAGAGGAGTAAGCGAATGTCGTTGCCGTTTACCCGGCCAAGAAAAAGGGCCGGAAGGATTGCTCCTTCCGGCCCCAATTCGCGTCGGTGACGGGAGTGGCTTAGAAGCCGCCCATGCCGCCCATGCCGCCCATGTCGGGCATTGCCGGCATGGAGGCCTTGTCTTCCGGCTTGTCGCTGATCGCCGCTTCGGTGGTGATCAGCAGGCCGGCGACCGAAGCCGCATCCTGCAGCGCGGTGCGGACGACCTTGGTCGGGTCGATCACGCCGGCAGCCTTGAGGTTCTCGTAGACGTCGGTCGCGGCGTTGAAGCCGATGTTCTCGTCGGTCTGGTCGAGCAGCTTGCCTGCAACGACGGCGCCGTCGCTGCCGGCGTTCTCGGCGATCTGCTTCACCGGAGCCGAGATCGCCTTGCGGACGATGTCCACGCCGCGGGTCTGGTCTTCGTTCGCGCCGGCCAGGCCGTCGAGAGCGCGGATCGCGTAGAGCAGCGCGGTACCGCCGCCGGGGACGATGCCTTCTTCAACCGCAGCGCGGGTCGCGTGGAGAGCGTCGTCGACGCGGTCCTTGCGTTCCTTCACTTCGACTTCGGTGGCACCGCCGACCTTGATCACGGCAACGCCGCCGGCCAGCTTGGCCAGGCGTTCCTGCAGCTTTTCACGGTCGTAGTCCGAAGTCGTGACTTCGATCTGCGAACGGATCTGCTCGACGCGGCCCTTGATTTCGTCATGCGAACCGGCGCCGTCGACAATGACGGTGTTGTCCTTGTCGATGGTGACCTTCTTGGCTTCGCCAAGCATGCCGAGCGTGACGCTCTCAAGCTTGATGCCGAGGTCTTCCGAGATCATCTCGCCGGCGGTCAGCGTGGCGATGTCGCCCAGCATGGCCTTGCGACGATCGCCGAAGCCCGGAGCCTTGACGGCCGCGATCTTCAGGCCGCCACGCAGCTTGTTGACGACGAGCGTGGCAAGAGCCTCACCCTCGATGTCTTCGGCGATGATGAGGAGCGGACGACCCGACTGCACCACGGCTTCCAGGATCGGAAGCAGCGCCTGGAGCGACGAAAGCTTCTTTTCGTGGATGAGGATGTAGGGGTTTTCGAGCTCGACCGTCATCTTGTCGGGGTTGGTGACGAAGTAGGGCGAGAGGTAGCCGCGGTCGAACTGCATGCCTTCGACGACATCGAGTTCGAATTCGAGACCCTTGGCCTCTTCAACGGTGATCACGCCTTCCTTGCCGACCTTCTCCATCGCTTCGGCGATCTTCTCGCCGACTTCGACGTCGCCGTTGGCGGAGATGATGCCGACCTGGGCGATTTCGGCCGAACCGGCGACCGGGGTCGAGCGGGTCTTGAGGTTTTCGACGACCTTGTGGACGGCGAGGTCGATACCGCGCTTGAGGTCCATCGGGTTGATGCCGGCGGCAACCGACTTCATGCCTTCGCGAACGATCGCCTGGGCGAGGACGGTCGCGGTGGTGGTGCCGTCACCGGCCTTGTCGTTGGCCTTCGAGGCCACTTCGCGCAGCATCTGCGCGCCCATGTTCTCGAACTTGTCCTTGAGTTCGATTTCCTTGGCGACCGAGACACCGTCCTTGGTGATGCGGGGAGCGCCGAAGCTCTTCTCGATCACGACGTTGCGGCCCTTGGGGCCCAGGGTCACCTTGACGGCGTTGGCGAGGGTGTCGACGCCGGCGAGAATGCGTTCACGCGCGTCGCGGCCGAACTTTACGTCCTTGGCTGCCATTTTGAATTCCTTTTAGAAAATCTGGAAAATGCGGAAATCGTCGATTCTCAGCCGATAACGCCGAGGATATCCGATTCCTTCATGATCAGCAGGTCTTCGCCGCCAACCTTGACTTCGGTGCCGGACCACTTGCCGAACAGCACGCGGTCGCCGACCTTGACGTCGAGCGGAGTGATGGTGCCGTTTTCGGCGCGGGCGCCGGTGCCGACGGCGACGATTTCGCCTTCAGCCGGCTTTTCCTTGGCGCTGTCGGGGATGATGATGCCACCGGCCGTCTTTTCTTCGGCCTCGACGCGGCGCACGAGAACACGGTCGTGCAGCGGGCGGAAAGTCATGGGGATCTCCCTAATCCTACGAACTAAAGGGCAAGAAACTGGAATTGGCACTCATGGTTGTAGAGTGCCAACGGCCGTGGATATGGTTCTGGCCCGAGGCGACGTCAAGCGCATCGCTTCCAAAAATTTCTCACCCGGTATGGGCGCGGGATGAGACGAGACGGTTACACCCGGTCGAGGTGGAACTCTTCGCGCCAGTGCCAGCGCGCCAGCAGCAGCACCGCCGCCACGGTCAGCCCAACGGCCAGGCCGATCCACACGCCCACGCCTTCCAGCGGGGTGAACAGGCCGAGCAGGGCCGAGGTGGCGAAGCCCGTGACCCAGTATCCGAACAGCGCGATGGCCATCGGCACGCGGGTGTCCTGGATGCCGCGCAGAGCGCCGGCCGCCACCGCCTGGAGCCCGTCGGTCAGCTGGAATATCGCCGCCACGAACAGGAAATGCAGCGCAAAACCCACGAGCACGGCGTTCTGCGGCGCCTCCACGTCGACATAGGCGGAAAGGATGAACCGCGGCGCCAGCAGCATGGTCGATGCCGAGAGGACCATGAAGATCATCGCCACGGTGATCGCAGCCCAGCCTGCCAGGCCCACGCCGATGCGGTTGCCCGCGCCGTAGTGATAGCCGACCCGGATCGTCGCGGCCTGACCCACGCCGAACGGCACCTGGAAGGCGAAAGCCGCGATCTGGAGGGCGACGGTATGGGCGGCAAGCTGCGCTTCGCCGATGCGCCCCATCAGGAACGCGGCGCCGCTGAACAGTCCGCCCTCCGCAATGAGCGTCGCCGCGATCGGCAGGCCGAGCGAGAGGATCTGGCGCAGGCGCTGCCATTCGGTCCGCCAGATGCGCCCAAGCACATGATAGCGGCGCAGGCGGCGGTCGCTGCGGATGGCCACGATATAGGCCAGCACCATCACGCAGGCCGTGGTGATGCTGGCCAGCGCGGAACCCATGAGGCCGAGCGCCGGAAAGCCGAAGTGTCCGAAGACCAGCACGTAGTTGCCGGTGGCATTGACGCCGATCGCCAGCGCCGTGATCACCGTGGCGAAGAACGGCCGGCCCAGCGCGGAAACGAAGGTGCGCAGCACGTTGGCGATGGTCATCGGCAGCACGGCGATGCTCACCAGCCTGAGGAAGGCCGACGCCGTCACGGAAACCTCGGGATCCTGCCCGGTGGCTTCCATCAGCAGGTTGCCCAATTGCGACAGCGCGATGGCGCCGAGGCTGAACAGGACCGCCACCCACAGCGCCATGCGCGTCGAGCGGCGCACTTCGCGCACGGAATTGCGGCGGCGGCCGATTTCAGCAGCGATCAGCGGGGCAACCGCGCCGGTCACGCCATTGATGCCCATCATCATCAGCGCGACGATCGCGATCGCCAGGCTTGAGGCCGCCAGGGCCTGCTGCCCCAGGCGCGCCACGAAAATCACGTCGGTCGCGAAGACCGCCATCTGCAGCAGGTTGGCGAGCGCCAGCGGCCCGGCAAGACGCATGGTGGCGCCCAATTCGGCGCGAAAAGTCGAAGGTAGAAGGTGCGAAGCCATTATCGGTCAGGGCGATACGGGAGCGGACCGACAAGCGAAAGGAAATTCCTGCCGATTTCCTGCGGCTTCAAAGGCCGATTTGCGCTGCATCATGGCTTTCCATCCCACGCCCGGTCGAATAGGCACCACCGCAGCGCCGGAGGAACCATGACGCCTGCACGCCTTACTACTGTTGCTTCCCTGATCGCCCCCCTGCTCGTCCTCACCGCTTGCGGCGGATCGGGTCAGGATAAGTCCGAAACCGCGCAGACTTCCGCGGATGCCGGAACGTCCGCCAGCCCCGCCCCCGGCAGTGCCCAGGCTGCCGCCGATGCGCCGGCGGCCTTTGCCGTCTGCCGTTCTTGCCACGCGGTGGAACCGGGCCGCAACGGCGTCGGCCCCTCGCTGTTCGGGATTGTCGGTACCAAGGCCGGCGATGTACCCGGCTACAACTTCAGCCCCGCGCTCAAGGGTTCGGGCGTGACCTGGGACCGGCAGTCGCTCGACACCTGGCTCCAGGGTCCGATGAAGATGGTGCCCGGCACGAAGATGGTGATCGGCGTGCCCGATCCGAAGAAGCGCCAGGACGTGATCGACTACCTCGAATCCCTGAAGTGAGACCGTCGCCCGGCCCCGGCCGGGTTACCATCGGCGACAATTTACGACCGCGATCCGCCGCTTCACGCTGCTAGGGCCTGCCATGGTGCGACATGGCTTCCAGCAGAAGAAGAACGGATGGACAGACAGGAACGGGAAGGCCTCGCGGCGGACCTGACGCGGATCGAACAGATGAATCTCGGCCGGCGGCGAATGCTTTCGCTGGGCGCGATCGGCGGACTCGCCGCGCTAGCCGGCTGCGCTGCGCCTGCGGGCCGGAGCGGGCCGCCGTCCGGCGGCTGGGCCGGCCCGCCAGCTGACGGCATGCGCGGCCCACCGCCCGGCGGCAGGCGCGGTCCCCCGCCCGGCGGCTTCGGCGATCATGGCCCGGGAGGACCGCCGCCGCAGATCGACAACGGCCCGGTCGTCACCGGCACCGCATCCAACGGCACGCGCTGCGTGGCCTTCGCGCGTGAGACCGAGGGCCCCTATCCTGCGGATGGGTCCAACACGGCGCGCGGACAGGTGGCCAACGTGCTCGGCCGCTCGGGCCTGCAACGCCAGGACATTCGCAGCGACATCGGCGGCGGCAACGCGGCGCCCGGCATCCCGCTGGACCTCTCGCTGCGCCTCGTCGACGTCAACACCGGCTGCATGCCACTTCCGGGCCATGCCATCTATCTCTGGCACTGCGATCCGAACGGCCAGTATTCGCTCTACGATCAGCCGGATCGCAGCTGGCTGCGCGGATTGCAGGTCACTGACGACAACGGCCTCGTCCGGTTCCGCACGATCGTGCCGGGGTGCTACATGGGGCGCTATCCCCATATCCACTTCGAAGCCTTCACCAGCCTGCCGATCGCGACGGCGGGGAAATTCGCGCGCCTGACCTCGCAGCTCGCCGTCCCCGCCGAGACCTGCGACGCGGCCTACACGTCCTCGGTCTACGCGCGCTCGGCGCGAACCTGGGCGCAGTCCCGCGACATCGCGCGCGACATGGTTTTCGGCGACAATGGCGCCGAGCGGATCAAGGTGATGACACTGGAGGTCGGCGGCTCTGCGGCGGGCGGTTTCCAGGGGAGCGCCGTCATCGGCCTGGCCGGCTGACTTGGCCTGGCCGGCTGACTTGGGTTGCGAAATGAAGGGCGCCGCGGGTACGCGCGGCGCCCTTCTTTCCACCGGTCCTTGCGGGGGGTGAGGCCGAAGGTGCGGCCGGAGCCAGGACCGGGAAAGGGAATCAGACCTTGCGGCCGGGCGGGACCTGCTGCTCGGCAGTGGGCTCGATCCGGGCGGGGAGGGCGGCCGGGATGGCACGGGTCGTGGCCCCGGCGGCATCGCAGCCGTCCGAAGCGGCTTGCGTCATCTTCGGCGCCGCGCCGGAGCCGTCGGAGCTGTAGGAGACCGAGCGTGTGCAGCCTCGCGCGTCGGTGGACGAGGAATAATACGTCACATGCGAGCCGGCCGGCATGTCTCCGGCCAGGATCACGCCGGGTGCACCCTGCGCATGGCCGCCGGCCACCGCCTGCTGCTGCATCTGCGCGGCATGCCGCTGGACGAGCGCCGCCTGCTGCATCATCGCATCCATGCGCGCATCCATCGCTGCCGAGATCCGCGCCATTGCCATGAAGGGATCGGCCATGACCCCACCGTCACTGGCATCGCTGGCATCACCGGCATCACCGACCTCGGCGGCGGCCTCCACGGGCACGACTTCCACTTGCGGCGCGGTATCGCCGAAGTAGCGAACCTGAATCTGCGAACCGTCCGGCGCAGCGACGTTCATCGTGTGCAGCCTGGCCGTGGCTGCTTCGGCCACGCCCGCGCCCAGCAGGGCCAGCGCGGCAGCGCCGAAAAGATATGGCCTCGAAGGCATTCGCATGGGCAAACAACTCCTGAAAGCGAGCCGTCGGTGCAGCCCTTCCGGAGGCGAAAGCTGCGCTCGCCAAGCTGAACGCCGGATGACGGCGCCCCTTCGCTTCAGGCCCGCGCAGGCTCAGCTCGTCGCCTGTGGAGCATGGCTACGTCGCATCGCTCGTAGCGCGCGCCGTACTGCGCCATGATCCCGGCATCGTGGCGGAAACCCAGCTTTTCGTAGAGATGGATCGCCGCCTCGCAGTGCCTGTTGGTCAGGAGATAGAGCGGATCGGCCCCCATCTCCCCTGCCCGCGCAATCATGGCATCGAGCAGGAATTCCCCGGCCTTCAACCCGCGTGCAGAAGCCCGCACCCCCATTTTCGTGAGTTCGAACGACCGCTCGCCCGTCTTCTGCAACGCGCAAGTGCCGACGATCCCCAGCCCTTCCGCCTCCACGAACAGGATCGCCCCGCCCGGATCGACGATCCGCTGGCGCGGGTTTTCCAGAACCTCGCGATCGGTGGGTTCGAGGCGGAACATCGCCGCGATCCACTCCGCATTGATGTCGTGGAAATCCTGGGCAAGGCCATCCTCGAATTCGCGAATGCGCAGGACGGGCGGCTTCAGCCGATCGTAGCGCGCCACCATCGAGGATTCGTCCAGCGCGTTCTCGACCCGCTCCAGAAGCGCCAGCAAGGCCGCGGTGTCGCCGCCGCACATCTCGTCCACGGCCAGCCCGATGCCGGGCCAGACATGCATGCGCGTCCGCGCCATCGCCGTTTCGCCGGCCGGGGTGAGCGATACGTGCCGCTGGCGAAGGTCGCTGCCCTGGGCTGTCTGAACCAGTCCCTGTGCGGCGAGCTGGCCGATCGCGCGCGTGACGCCGGGCTGGCTGGAGCCCACGGCCTCGGCAAGCTGGCCGATCGTCCTGGCGCCATCGTCAAGCGCGGTCAGCAGCGGCATCTGGCCCGGCTGCGCGGGAATCCCCGCCGCCTGGATGATCTGCGCGGCATCGCCCTGGAGCCGCTCGGCCAGGCGCTTGAGGCGGCTGCCGAGATAGACACCGCCGAGACGGGCGATCACATCGGTCATGCATTCAACTCCATATCACGTTATATATCGCGTTATGGAGATAAGCCCGGACCGTCAAGCGGGCAAAAAGAAAGGGCGGCTCCGGAGAGCCGCCCTTCCCTGTCTGCTCGGAAGAACCGAGAGATCGATCCCGGAGCGAATCCGGGAGAATCCTTGCGGGCCGAAACCCGCAGCGGATTACTTGAGCTCGACGGTGCCGCCGGCTTCTTCGATCTTCTTCTTGATGTCTTCGGCTTCGGTCTTGTTGACGCCTTCCTTGACAGCCTTGGGAGCGCCTTCGACGAGAGCCTTGGCTTCAGCGAGGCCCAGACCGGTGATGGCGCGGACTTCCTTGATGACCTGGATCTTCTTGCCACCGTCGCCGGTGAGGATGACGTCGAATTCGGTCTTCTCTTCGACAGCGGCGCCAGCGTCGCCGGCCGGGGCAGCAGCCACGGCAACAGCGGCAGCGGCGGAAACGCCCCATGCTTCTTCAAGGGCCTTGGCGAGGTCAGCGGCCTCGAGGACGGTCAGCTGCGACAGTTCTTCAACAAGCTTGGCGATATCGGCCATGATAATAACTCCTGATCTGTGGTCCCGGGGTGCTGGATGCGGTCCACCGGGATAAATCGAAACGAATAGAATTGCTTAGGCTTGCCCTTTGGCGATCTGCGAGAGACCGCCTCAGGCCTGAGCTCAAGCAGCCTTGTCGGCGTAGGCAGCGAAGACGCGCGCCAGCTTGGCCGCCGGAGCGGTCTGAAGCTGTGCGATCTTGGTCGCCGGAGCCTGAACGAGGCCGATGAGCTTGGCGCGCAGTTCGTCGAGCGAGGGCATCGAGGCGAGAGCCTTGACACCATCGGCGTTCAGAACCTGCGAACCCATCGCGCCGCCGACGATCTCGATCTTGTCGGTCGTCTTGGCGAAGTCGACGACGGCCTTGGCTGCTGCGACGGGGTCCACCGAGGTGGCGATGGCCGTCGGGCCGCTGAGGAAGTCGCCGATACCGACATAGTCGGTGTCTGCGATGGCAAGCTTGGCAAGACTGTTCTTTGCAACCTTATAGGTAGCACCGGCATCACGAATCTTGCCGCGCAGGGCGGTGGACTGGGCCACCGACATGCCGAGGTTACGGGTGATGACCACCACGCCGACCTCGTTGAAGACTGCGTTGAGCTGGGCGACCGAATCGGCTTTCTGCAAACGATCCATGCCTTACTCCTTCACATGTGACCGCTTGGGACTTGCATCCCGCACGGCCGGCTACGTTTGTCCGAAGCGCAAATGCACTTCGGGCGAGTCCGTTGGCGATGGGGAAGGAGTTTTTCGTGCCGAAACACGAACCTGGCACCACATTCCGCGAAGGAATGCCGGGCCGGAAATTTTCCTGTTCCCCGTCTAGGCTGGAAATTAAGCCCCCCATCACGATCAACGCAAATCGAGGGCACCAACTGTCTCGGACGGATGAACCATGGGCCGGGACCCATGTGGTTCGGCCGCGCCTTTGGCTGAAAGCGCGGCCCGAGTCAAGTTTCGCGAGTCAATCGATCTCAGATGGTCTCGCCGGCGGCATCGTAGCCCAGCAGGTCTCCGGGCTGGCAATCCAGTTCCCGGCAGATCGCTTCCAGCGTGGAGAAGCGGATGGCCTTGGCCTTGCCGGTCTTGAGGATCGAGAGATTGGCCAGGGTGATGCCGATGCGCTCCGCCAGTTCGGTCAGCGTCATGCGGCGGGCATGGAGCAGATCGTCGAGCTTCACCACGATATTGCCTCCTTCTGTGCTGTCTTCGCCCATCAGACGGTCCCTTCCAGTTCGGCGCGCATCTCGGCGCCCTTGCGGAAGACCCGCGCCAGGATGAACAGGATCAGCATGAGCAGCAGGCCATTGCCCGAGATGCCGCCGATCGAATCCAGATGAGTCTCGCCCTTGCCGATCTTGTTGATCAGCGCGCCCAGCGCCGAGAGCGGCAGGCCGAGAAGCTGCACGACAAGGCTGAGCCACGCCATCTGCGTCAGCCGCCGGGCGTTCTCGGGGACGAAGGGGTCGCCGTCGCCCACGGTGCCGACGATGCGCTTCAGCAGCTGGAATATCCGGAACAGCACCCCGCAGAGGACCGCCGCGAGGACCAGGATCCCGCTGACCACCCAATAGAACTGCGGCAGCAGCAGCGGCATTTCCTTGGCCATTTCCGCCGAGATCTCGTTCTGGAACGCCAGCATCGCCGGGATCGCAACGAGGCAGGCGCCGATGGCGAGGGCCATCGCGCCCATCAGGAACCAGAGCATGCCCTTGGCAATGGCGAGCAGCGGATCGCGGGTGAGCGCGTGCATGGTGGAAGTCATCGTCCTGCCCCTTTTCTGTTCGGCTTACATCAAGGCCGGCGCGACGGGCGCGGCGATGACGATGCGCGTGACGGCGCCGTCGCGGGCGGCCGTTTCATGGACCACCGTATCGGCCGCAAGCGCGGGCGCGGATATCGTCGGCAGCCAGAAGCCGGCAACGAAAGCCAGGGAAAGGACAATGGCGAAAGGTCGGCTGGCGACCTGGGTAGTCGAGAAGATCATTGTTCGTTCTCCGATATGCCTGATATCGAAATTCAATAAACTCAATTCGGCATATCGTCAAACAATAATATTGAAAAACAATATGAGGCTCGTTGCTTTTCGAGAAGCACCGTCGAAAATGCACGAGAATCCGCCACTCTGGATCCAGTTCCCGAGTGCCCCCACACCCGGTTCCATGGCCGCGCGGGAAGCGAGGGCCGTGCCAGGTCTGTCAGGTCCGGACCTGCGAATCGCGCAGACAACGAAAAGCGGGGCGGCTCCCTGAGGAACCGCCCCGCACACGCCGGCTTGCCGCGTAGGGGTTACGGCAGCGCGGCGTCAGACCTCGACCGGCTCCTTGCGCCCGGCAATTGCCGGCGCGGCGGGCGTGGTCGTTGGCTTGTAAGTGCGCCAGTCGAAGGGCTTGCCCTCGGTCTGCGCATGCTCGCGGCGTTGCAGGATCAGGCGCGCGCGGCGCATGCGGGCCTTGCGCGAGGTGAAGGGATTGGCGGCGTCAGGCGGCGCATCGACCATGGCTTCGAGCAAGGCCCGGCGATCCTGCTGCAAGGGCACGGGACCTTCCGCCATCGCATCGGCCGAAGGACCTGTTGGCGGCGGGATCACGGCCGCGGTCGCGATCGGCACGGCGGCCTCGGCAGGGCGCGCCTCCGCGGCGGGTTCCAGCGGCTGCACATAGGCCCTGTCGTCGACGGAGGTCGCTGCCCAGGGCTCGGAATAGGAATCGGCCTCCGGTTCGGGCTTGCGGCGGCGCATCATCATCGCCGCGATACCCGCGCCGGCCACACCGAGGGCCGCCAGCAGGCCGAGGACACCCTCGACCGGCAGACCCTCGTTCCGAGCCGGTCCATTGCCGGCTGGCGCGCTGGCAGCGGGCGCAGCCAGCGCGGCTGCGGATGGGCTAGCAGACGATGCAGCACGCGGCGTCGCAGCGACGGGCGGCGGAGCATCGCCGCGGGCGAGCGCCCCGTCACGCGCGGCGCCGGCATCGGCCGCCGTGGGCACGCGGGTCGGTTCGGGAGCCGAGCGAGCGATAGCGCGCGACGGAGCGGTACTGCTGGCCGCCTCGGCAGGCGCTGCGGGCAGCGGCGCCGCATTGCTTGCACTCGAGGCCGCTCCAGGGGTGGCCGCTTCCGGCGCAGCCACGGCCGGTGCTGGACTGAAATCGGGCAGCACGACCTGGGGCGCCACCGGAGCGGGCGCCGGCGGCACCGCGCTGGGCAGAGCAGGCACCACGACCGTGCTTGGAACCGGCGCCGAGCCCGGCTGGGTCGGCAAGGTGGTACCGGACGTCATGTCCTGGGCCTGAGCGGGGGCCAGAGCCGAGGTTGCAGAAAGCACGAAAACGGCGGCAATCGCCGTTACCGCGCCATACGAGCGGGGGGCGGGATCTTTTTCCATGCAAGCTCAATGCATGGGAGACGATGAAGTTACGCCGAAATGACTTGCCAAGAGACGAAAGGAAATGAAAAGCCGGACGAAATGCACACATCTACGCATTTATACACATATCCGTTCGACTCTGCCGCGCTCTATTAAATTGACGCCGCCGGATGTTAATTTGGCGTTCACGCGAAAATTGACGATACTATCGCTTCTGGATTGACGCGCGCCCTCCGCTTTCGCGAATCTTTCTGCGCGCCATCGCCAGACGGTTTGACACCAGGCCCCTCCACTTCTATATGACGCCCTCGCTCGATCGCTTCGAGCAAGGCTTGTCCATGCGCGGGGACAGGCCCGGGAAGGAAGCGATACGGGTTTCATCTGACGCAGAAGGCTGCTGGCCGCATCGGTAAAACTCCAGGTTTTCCGCGCGTGCCGGGCGGCCTTTTGGCGTTTCGGATGCCCTGCCCACGCAGGGATAACGTCACTCGCGACGACGAATTTTTCCGGCCCGATTCACGCGAATCGGTCCTTTGAAGCGAAGAGGCAAAGACCAGCTCATGGCCACCAAGCCCGCAAGCGTCCGCTCTGCAAAGAAGCGGATCCGCAAGATCTTCGGCGACATCCACGAAGTCGTCCAGATGCCCAACCTGATCGAAGTCCAGCGCGAGAGCTACGAGCAGTTCCTGCGCTCGAACCCTGCGACGGGCTACGTCTCGGGCCTGGAAAAGACCCTGCGTTCGGTCTTCCCGATCCGCGACTTCGCCGGCACCAGCGAACTCGACTTCGTGCACTACGAGCTGGAAGAGCCGAAGTACGACGTGACCGAGTGCCGCCAGCGCGGCATCACTTATGCGGCCCCGATGAAGGTCACGCTGCGCCTCATCGTGTTCGAAGTCGATGCCGAGACCGAGACCCGCTCGGTCCTCGATATCAAGGAGCAGGACGTCTACATGGGCGACATGCCGCTCATGACCGAGAACGGCACCTTCTTCATCAACGGCACCGAGCGCGTGATCGTCTCGCAGATGCACCGTTCGCCGGGCGTCCTGTTCGACCACGACCGCGGCAAGACCCACTCCTCGGGCAAGTTCCTCTTCGCGGCCCGCGTGATCCCCTACCGCGGTTCCTGGCTGGACTTCGAGTTCGACGCCAAGGACATCGTCAACGTCCGTATCGACCGCAAGCGCAAGCTGCCGGTGACCTCGCTGCTGTTCGGCCTCGGCCTCGATAACGAAGCGATCCTCGACTACTTCTACGAGACGGTCACCTGGAAGCGCGGTTCGGGCGGCTGGCAGCTGCCCTATCAGTCGGAAGCCTGGCGCGGCGCCAAGCCCGCCTTCGACATCGTCGACGCCAAGTCGGGCGAAGTCGTGTTCCCGGCCGGCACCAAGATCAGCCCCCGTGCCGCCAACAAGGCACAGAAGGACGGTCTTGAAGAGCTGCTGATCCCGACCGAGGAAATCTTCGGCCGCTATTCGGCCAAGGATCTCATCAACGAGTCGACCGGCCGCATCTACATCGAAGCCGGCGACGAAGTTTCGCCCGAGAACCTCGAGGCGCTTGACCAGGCCGGCATCGACCAGATCGACCTGCTCGACATCGACGACGTGAACACCGGTCCCTGGATCCGCAACACGCTCAAGGCCGACAAGGCCGAGAACCGCGACATGGGTCTGGAAGCGATCTACAAGGTCATGCGTCCGGGCGAACCGCCGACGAAGGAAACCGCCGAAGCCCTCTTCGCCGGCCTGTTCTTCGACGCCGATCGCTACGACCTCTCGGCCGTCGGCCGCGTGAAGATGAACATGCGCCTGGGCCTCGATGCCGAGGACACCGTCACCACGCTGCGCGTCGAGGACATCCTTGCCGTGGTCAAGGAACTGGTCGGCCTGAAGGACGGCAAGGGCGAGATCGACGACATCGACAACCTCGGCAACCGCCGCGTGCGTTCGGTGGGCGAGCTGCTCGAGAACCAGTACCGCGTCGGCCTGCTCCGCATGGAGCGCGCCGTGAAGGAGCGCATGTCGTCGGTGGACGTGTCGACGGTCATGCCGAACGACCTCATCAACGCCAAGCCTGCCGTGGCCGCCGTTCGCGAGTTCTTCGGTTCCTCGCAGCTCTCGCAGTTCATGGACCAGACCAACCCGCTGTCGGAAGTCACTCACAAGCGCCGCGTTTCGGCCTTGGGCCCGGGTGGTCTCACCCGTGAGCGCGCCGGCTTCGAAGTCCGCGACGTTCACCCGACGCACTATGGTCGTATCTGCCCGATTGAAACGCCGGAAGGCCCGAACATCGGTCTGATCAACTCGCTGTCGACTTTCGCGCGCGTCAACAAGTACGGCTTCATCGAAACCCCCTACCGCCGCGTCGTCGACGGTCATGTTTCGAAGGACGTCGTCTATCTTTCCGCCATGGAAGAGCAGAAGCACACCGTCGCGCAGGCGTCGGCTGAGCTGAACACCGACGGTTCGTTCGTCGAGGAACTCGTCTCGGCTCGCCAGAACGGCGAATTCGTGATGAGCCCGCGCGACCAGATCACGCTGATGGACGTTTCGCCCAAGCAGCTCGTCTCGGTGGCCGCCTCGCTCATTCCGTTCCTGGAAAACGACGACGCCAACCGCGCGCTCATGGGCTCGAACATGCAGCGTCAGGCCGTGCCGCTCGTGAAGGCGGACGCTCCGTTCGTCGGCACCGGCATGGAAGAAACCGTTGCGCGTGACTCCGGCGCCGCGATCTCGGCGCTGCGCGCCGGCATCGTCGACCAGGTCGACGCAACGCGTATCGTCATCCGCGCCTCGGGCGATATCGAACCCGGCAAGTCCGGCGTCGACATCTACCGTCTGCAGAAGTTCGAGCGTTCGAACCAGTCGACCTGCATCAACCAGCGTCCGCTGGTGAAGGTGGGCGAAGTGATCCAGGCTGGCGACACCATCGCCGACGGTCCTTCGACCGAGCTGGGCGAACTGGCCCTGGGCCGCAACGTGCTCGTCGCGTTCATGCCCTGGAACGGCTACAACTACGAAGACTCCATCCTGATCTCCGAGCGGATCGTGAAGGAAGACGTCTTCACCTCGATCCACATCGACGAGTTCGAAGTGATGGCCCGCGACACCAAGCTGGGTCCTGAAGACATCACGCGCGACATCCCGAACGTCGGCGAGGAAGCCCTGCGCAACCTCGACGAAGCGGGCATCGTCTACATCGGCGCCGAAGTGCACCCGGGTGACATCCTGGTCGGCAAGATCACGCCGAAGGGCGAAAGCCCGATGACGCCGGAAGAAAAGCTCCTCCGCGCCATCTTCGGCGAAAAGGCTTCGGACGTCCGCGATACCTCGCTGCGTCTGCCGCCGGGCGTTTCGGGCACCATCGTCGACGTGCGCGTGTTCAACCGCCACGGCATCGAGGTCGACGACCGTACCCGCGCGATCCAGAACGAGGAAATCGAACGCCTCGCCAAGGACCGCGAGGACGAACGCGCCATCCTCAACCGTGCCACCTACAACCGTCTGAAGGACATGCTTCTCGGCCAGGTCGCCGCTTCGGCGCCCAAGGGCATCAAGAAGGGCGTGGACATCACCGACGAGGTGCTGGACGAGGTCGAGCGTCACGAGTGGTGGAAGTTCGCCGTTGCGGACGACCACATGCAGTCGCAGCTCGAAGCGGTGAAGACCCAGTACGACCTCACCGTCAAGGCGATCCAGGAGAAGTTCGAGGACCGCAAGGAGAAGCTGGAACGCGGTGACGAACTCGCGCCCGGCGTGCTCAAGATGGTCAAGGTCTTCGTGGCCGTGAAGCGCAAGCTTCAGCCGGGCGACAAGATGGCCGGCCGTCACGGCAACAAGGGTATCATCAGCCGCATCCTGCCGCTGGAAGACATGCCCTTCCTCGAGGACGGTACCCCCGTCGACTTCGTGCTGAACCCGCTGGGCGTGCCTTCGCGCATGAACGTCGGTCAGATCTTCGAAACGCACCTCGGCTGGGCCGCTCGCGGCCTGGGCGCGCGTATCGGCGCAGCTCTGGACGACTGGCGCGCAGCCAACCCGGATCCCGTGGCCGGCGAACCGCCGGAAGCGGTCCGCGAACTGCTCAAGGAAGTCTACGGCTCCAACTACACCGCCGAGATCGAGGCGCGCAGTGACGAGCAGATCGTCGAATTCGCTCAGTCCGTCCGCAAGGGCGTGCCGATGGGTTCGCCGGTGTTCGACGGCGCCGTCGAGAAGGACGTCACCGACATGCTCCGCCTCGCCGGTCTCGACGAGTCGGGCCAGGTGGACCTTTACGACGGCCGCACCGGCGATCGTTTCGACCGCAAGGTGACCGTCGGCTGCAAGTACGTGCTCAAGCTGCACCACCTTGTCGACGACAAGATCCACGCGCGTTCGATCGGCCCCTACTCGCTCGTCACCCAGCAGCCGCTGGGCGGTAAGGCGCAGTTCGGTGGCCAGCGCTTCGGTGAAATGGAGGTCTGGGCTCTCCAGGCCTACGGCGCGGCTTACACGCTCCAGGAAATGCTGACGGTGAAATCGGACGACGTGGTCGGCCGCACCAAGGTCTACGAAGCGATCGTCAAGGGCGACGATACCTTCGAGGCCGGCATCCCCGAGAGCTTCAACGTGCTCGTCAAGGAAATGCGCTCGCTGGGCCTCAACGTCGAGCTTACCAGCCATGACGACAACGAGGACGACGACGGCGTGGCCCTGGCGGCGGAATAACGGGATCGGGCGGGGCCCGCACGGCCCCGCCTTCCCTTCCTTCCGCCTCGAGAATTCACCCCCAGAGGGACTGAAACATGAACGACCTGACCAAGTTCACCAACCAGATGGCGAAGCCCGAGACCTTCGATCAGATCCAGATCGGTCTGGCCTCGCCCGAGCGCATCCGCTCCTGGTCCTTCGGCGAGATCAAGAAGCCGGAAACCATCAACTACCGTACGTTCAAGCCTGAGCGTGACGGCCTTTTCTGCGCCCGCATCTTCGGTCCCGTGAAGGACTACGAATGCCTTTGCGGCAAGTACAAGCGCATGAAGTACAAGGGCGTCGTCTGCGAAAAGTGCGGCGTCGAAGTCACCGTCACCAAGGTGCGCCGCGAGCGCATGGGCCACATCGAGCTGGCCGCACCGGTCGCGCACATCTGGTTCCTGAAGTCGCTGCCTTCGCGCATCGGCCTGCTGCTCGACATGCAGCTCAAGCAGCTTGAGCGCGTTCTCTACTTCGAAAGCTACATCGTGATCGAGCCGGGCCTGACCCCGCTCGAGAAGTACCAGCTCCTCACCGAAGACGAGATGCTCGACGCCCAGGACGAGTACGGCGAGGATTCGTTCTCCGCCGGCATCGGTGCCGAGGCGGTGAAGCACATGCTCATCAACCTCGACCTCCAGCAGGAGCGTGCGGACCTTCTCCAGGAACTTGAGACGACCAAGTCGGAACTCAAGCCCAAGAAGATCATCAAGCGCCTCAAGGTCGTGGAATCGTTCATCGATTCGGGCAACCGCCCCGAGTGGATGATTCTCGACGTCGTGCCGGTCATTCCGCCCGAACTGCGCCCGCTGGTGCCGCTGGACGGTGGCCGCTTCGCGACCTCGGACCTCAACGACCTCTATCGCCGCGTCATCAACCGCAACAACCGCCTGAAGCGCCTGATCGAGCTGCGTGCGCCGGACATCATCGTCCGCAACGAAAAGCGCATGCTGCAGGAAGCGGTCGACGCCCTGTTCGACAACGGCCGCCGCGGCCGCGTCATCACCGGCGCCAACAAGCGTCCGCTGAAGTCGCTGTCCGACATGCTCAAGGGCAAGCAGGGCCGCTTCCGTCAGAACCTGCTCGGCAAGCGCGTCGACTATTCGGGCCGTTCGGTCATCGTGACCGGACCGGAACTCAAGCTGCACCAGTGCGGCCTGCCGAAGAAGATGGCGCTCGAGCTGTTCAAGCCGTTCATCTACGCCCGTCTGGACGCCAAGGGTCTTTCCATGACCCTGAAGCAGGCCAAGAAGTGGGTCGAGAAGGAGCGCAAGGAAGTCTGGGACATCCTCGACGAAGTCATTCGCGAGCACCCGGTCATGCTGAACCGCGCGCCGACGCTTCACCGTCTGGGCATCCAGGCGTTCGAGCCGGTCCTGATCGAAGGCAAGGCGATCCAGCTGCACCCGCTCGTCTGCTCGGCGTTCAACGCCGACTTCGACGGTGACCAGATGGCCGTCCACGTGCCGCTCTCGCTGGAAGCCCAGCTGGAAGCGCGCGTGCTGATGATGTCGACCAACAACATCCTCTCGCCGGCAAACGGCAAGCCGATCATCGTGCCTTCGCAGGACATGGTTCTCGGCCTGTACTACCTGTCGATGGACCGCATCGGCGAGCCGGGCGAAGGCATGAAGTTCGCGGACATGGCGGAAGTGCACCAGGCGCTTCACGTCGGTGCCGTGACGCTGCACTCGAAGATCGAGGCCCGCGTGCCGCAGACCGACGAGAACGGCGAGCAGTACATGAAGCGCTTCGAGACCACTCCGGGCCGCATGCTGCTGGGTGAATGCCTGCCGAAGTCGCACACCGTGCCCTTCGACGTCGTCAACCGCCTTCTCACCAAGAAGGAAATCGGCGACGTCATCGACCAGGTCTACCGCCACACCGGCCAGAAGGACACGGTGCTGTTCGCCGACGCGATCATGTCGCTCGGCTTCCGCAACGCGTTCAAGGCGGGCATCTCCTTCGGCAAGGATGACATGATCATCCCGGACTCGAAGGAAGCCCTGGTCGGCGAAACCAAGGAACTGGTTGCCGACTACGAGCAGCAGTACCAGGACGGCCTGATCACCCAGCAGGAAAAGTACAACAAGGTGATCGACGCCTGGAGCCGTTGCGGCGACCAGGTGGCGAACGCCATGATGGAAGAGCTGAAGGCTCAGCCGGTCGATCCCGAGACGGGCCGCATGGCCCAGATCAACTCGATCTACATGATGAGCCACTCCGGTGCGCGTGGTAGCCCGGCGCAGATGAAGCAGCTTGGCGGTATGCGCGGCCTCATGGCCAAGCCGTCGGGCGAGATCATCGAAACGCCGATCATCTCGAACTTCAAGGAAGGTCTGACCGTTCTTGAATACTTCAACTCGACCCACGGTGCTCGTAAGGGCCTGGCGGATACGGCGCTCAAGACGGCGAACTCGGGTTACCTGACCCGCCGTCTGGTCGACGTGTCGCAGGACTGCGTCGTCGTGATCGAGGATTGCGGTACCGAGCGCGCGCTGGAAATGCGTTCGATCGTGCAGGGCGGTTCCACCATCGCCTCGCTCGCCGAGCGTATCCTGGGTCGTACCCTGGCCGAGGACATTGCCGACAAGGAAGGCAACGTCATCGCCGCCAAGGGCCAGCTCCTGGACGAAGCCGCCGTGGCTGCGATCGAGGCGACCGGCCTGCAGGCTGCCCGCATCCGTTCACCGCTGGTCTGCGAAGCCCAGCAGGGCGTTTGCGGCAAGTGCTACGGCCGTGACCTCGCACGCGGTACGCCGGTCAACATCGGTGAAGCTGTCGGCGTCATCGCCGCACAGTCGATCGGTGAACCGGGCACGCAGCTCACCATGCGTACCTTCCACATCGGCGGCGCCGCCCAGCTGAACGAAACCAGCCACCTGGAATCGATCTGCGAAGGTTCGGTCGAATATCGCGACATCCCGACGATCGTGGACAAGCGCGGCCGTCGCCTCTCGCTGGCCCGTAACGGCGAAATCGTCGTGATGGACACCGAAGGCCGCGAGCGCGCCATGCACCGCGTGCCTTACGGCACCGTGCTGCTCCACACCAATGGCGCGAAGGTGAAGGAAGGCGAACGCCTGGCCGAGTGGGATCCGTTCTCGCTCCCGATCATCACCGAAACCTCGGGTACGGTGAAGTATCAGGACCTGATCGACACCCGCACGCTGACCGAGCATGTCGACGATGCGACCGGCATGACCAGCCGCGTCGTGACGGAAGACCGTTCGTCGCGCACCGCGAAGAAGAAGGAGGACCTGCGTCCGCGCATCACCCTTCTCGACGACGCGTCCGGCGAATCCGCGCGCTACATGATGGCGCCGGGCACGACCCTCTCGGTGGAAGACGGCCAGACCGTCGAGGCCGGCGACATCATCGCCCGTGCCTCGCGCGAAGCCGCCAAGACCCGCGACATCACCGGCGGTCTGCCGCGCGTTGCCGAACTGTTCGAGGCCCGCAAGCCGAAGGACAACTCGATCATCGCCAAGGTCTCCGGCCGCATCGAGTTCGTGCGTGACTACAAGGCCAAGCGCAAGATCGCGATCATCCCGGAAGAGGGTGATCCGGTTGAGTACCTGATCCCGAAGAGCCGCGTGATCGACGTGCAGGAAGGCGACTTCGTCAAGAAGGGCGACAACCTGATTTCGGGCTCGCCCGATCCGCACGACATTCTGGAAGTTCTCGGCGTCGAGGCACTTGCGGAATACCTCGTGGCGGAAATCCAGGAAGTCTACCGCTTGCAGGGCGTGAAGATCAACGACAAGCACATCGAGACGATCGTTCGTCAGATGCTGCAGAAGGTTGAGATCACGGCCGGTGGCGATACCACCCTGCTGCCGGGCGAACAGGTCGACTACGAGGAAATGTTCGAGATCAACAGCAAGCTTCCCGAGGGCAAGATGCCCGCGGAAGGCAAGCCGGTGCTGCTCGGCATCACCAAGGCCTCGCTGCAGACCCGCTCGTTCATCTCGGCGGCGTCGTTCCAGGAGACCACCCGCGTGCTCACGCAGGCGGCTGTCGAGGGCAAGAAGGACTCGCTCATCGGCCTCAAGGAAAACGTCATCGTCGGCCGCCTCATCCCGGCGGGTACCGGTGCCGGCATGAACCGCGTCCGCGTGGCGGCCACCAGCCGCGATGCCGCCCTGCGCGCGTCCTACCGCCGCCTGCAGGAATCTCTGATCGCCGCCAACACGGCGGAAGAAGAGCATGCAGCCGAACTGGCCCAGGGCCCGGAAGCCGCGATCGGCAACGATCCGCTTGCCGCGGTCGAGGGTGAAACCCATGGTCTGGACGCCGATGCCGGCGATTACCTGATCAAGGGCGACGACCAGTCGGAAGGCGAACAGCCGGAAGGTGGCGACGAGGCGTAAGTCTCCCCGCTACCGCCTGACAGGCAGAATGAAGGCCCCGCCGGAGCGATCCGGCGGGGCCTTTTGCTTTGGGCGTGACGGGTCTGCGCAGGACGGTGCGGCCAGGAGGCGACTTCGATAGGCGGCTTACCGCGCTCGACGGGCGACATGGCTCGCGGGCGCCTTTACGGGCATAGCGACCGCACCCCCGCTCTCTCGCAAGGCTGGTTCCGGATGGGCAACCCTGAGTCCAAGATCGTACCTGCCGCGATGGCTTCGGTCATCGCCATGGCTGCGCTCGCAGTCTGGTCCAGCCTTGCGGGATTCAGCGCCTTCGCCTGACGCCCATTCCTGCTGGATAGGCATTTCAGGGGACGCCGACGTCCGATCGCGGAGAGGTAGAGCCGCTCTCGATCCGATTACGCCGGATCCACGGCTCTCGTTTCTGATCCATCCCGTTTTCCGGATCGTCAGGGGTTGCCACCGTGCGCAGGGCACAGCAACGATCGCTGCCAACGGCCGCCTTTAGCCGCGGGCTCTCAACTGCGCCCCTATGGCCTCGTGACTGACCTCATTCGGAAGCCGCCACGCGAATCATGCTGGATTGGCCAAAGCCCGGACTCGGCTTGTCAGCCCGCTCTCTGCCAGAAGGTATAGCCCCGGTGCAGGCCCGTACCGGCCACTGCCGCCATGACTCCGACGACGAGGGCATCCCAGGCCATCAGCGCCCAGACGAGCCCCTGGGGCTGTCCCAGGACAACCATATGGTCCCAGCGGTGCAGCGGCTGCAGGACGGCCAGCGCGGGGGCGATGTAGATCAGCATCCGCAGCGCCTTGCCCCAGCCGCGCCGATAGGCATCGGCCAGCCCGGCCTCGCGGTCGCCCAGCAATCCGCCGACCATGAGGACGAGGCCGGGCATGCTGGCGATCGTCGCGAGGATCGAGATGGCGAAGGCCGCCGCAGGCATCCGGAAGTCGATCAGGCCCGGTAGCGTGAAGACAACCTGGACCAGAAATCCGGTCAGGACCTGCTTCCAGCCGATCCCCGCCAGGCTCAGGCTGCGCAGGCCCGCCTCTCGGTTGGCCCAGAAGCGCGCCGCCAGCAGCATCGCGAAAACCAGTCCCGCGACTTTGACCGGACCCAGCGAGAGTCGCGCCGGGTCCGAGCCCAGGGCGGCGAAGGCATCGCGGCTGGCGAACATGCCGAGGCGGATCTCGACGACATGCTGGGCGAATTCCGGAATGGCGGCGAGCGCGGGGATTACCGGCGCCAGTTTCCACAAGACAAGGCTGTCTCGCAGCGAGGCGAAGAAGCCGCGGGCCTCCGCGCGGAGCCGCTCCATCGGCGCCCCCACCCCCGCTTCCATCGCCGCAGGCGCGTGCGCCGCCCTCCGCGCGGACGCGCGCAGGGCTTTCGCCTTCGGCGCTCTGCCCGGATTCATTCCGCGGCTTGCGCCTGCGCCTCGTTCGCGGCTTCGATTTCGGCCGCCTTGGCTTCGACCAGCTTGACGATGTGGTCCAGCATGTCTTCGGACTGCACGACGTGGTCGGTCACGCCGGACAAGTAGACCATGTGCTTGCCATTGCCGCCGCCGGTGAGGCCGATATCGGTTTCGCGCGCTTCACCGGGGCCATTGACCACGCAGCCGAGCACCGAGAGCGAGAGCGGCGTCTTGATGTGCTGCAGCCGGTCCTCCAGCGCTTCCACCGTGCGGATCACGTCGAAGCCCTGGCGGGCGCAGGACGGGCAGGACACCACGCGAACGCCGCGCGTGCGCAGGCCGAGTGCCTTGAGCATCTCGAAGCCCACGCGCACTTCCTCTTCCGGCTCGGCCGAAAGCGAGACGCGCAAGGTGTCGCCAATGCCTGACCAGAGCAGCATGCCCATGCCGATCGAGGATTTCACGGTGCCGCCGATGAGGCCGCCCGCTTCGGTGATGCCCAGGTGCAGCGGGCAGTCCACCGCGTCTGCAAGGCCCTGGTAGGCGGCGACGGCCAGGAACACGTCGCTGGCCTTCACCGCCACCTTGTATTCGTGGAAATCGTGGTCCTGGAGCAGCTTGATATGGTCGAGCGCGGATTCGACGAGCGCTTCGGGGCAAGGTTCCCCGTACTTTTCCAATAAGTCCTTTTCGAGGCTGCCCGCGTTCACGCCGATGCGGATCGCGCAGCCGTTGGCCTTTGCCGCGCGCACGACTTCGGCCACGCGGTCGTCAGAGCCGATATTGCCGGGATTGATACGCAGGCAGGCAGCGCCGGCGTCGGCGGCCTCAAGCGCACGCTTGTAGTGGAAATGGATGTCCGCGATCAGCGGGACGTTCGCGGCGCGCACGATTTCCTTCATTGCCGCCGTGCTCTCCACGTCGGGACAGGAAACGCGGATGAGGTCCGCCCCGGCTTCCTCGCAGCGACGGATCTGGTCGATCGTCGCCTTGGCGTCGGAAGTCAGAGTGTTGGTCATGGTCTGCACCGTGATCGGGGCATCGCCGCCGACGGGAACATTACCGACCATGATCTGGCGGCTCTTGCGGCGCTCGATATCGCGCCAGGGACGTACGGAAGACATGCGCCCCCTATAGGCCTTTGCAGTGACGGTTTGAAGCACCATTGCGCAGGGGTGCGCAATCCCCTTTCGGGTGGCCGATAGAGCGGCACCGGAGAGGCGCGTTCACGGCGCCCGTCCGGCGCCGCCGGTCACAGCATCCGGGCGTAGAGGAATTCCTCGTCGCGCTGTTCGCCGACCATGAAATGGATGTCGGCCACTTTGCCGAAGCCGTAGCGGGCGTAGAACTTCTGCGCGCCTTCATTGCCGCTCCATACCGAAAGCTGCATTTCCCCGGCGCCATGTTCGCGCCCGATCTCCAGCGCGCGGTCCATCAGCGCAGCGCCGATGCCGCGCCCGGTCGTTTCCGGATCGGTGTAGAGCTGCTTGAGTTCCACCACCCGCTCGTGCCGCGCATGTTCGGGCCAGCCGCAGGCCATGACGAGCTTGCAAAAGCCCAGCAGCGCGCCGTCCTCTTCGGCCAGCAGCACGCGCATGGCCGGGTCTGCGATCTCCTTGGCCACTTTCGCCTCGCTGTGCGAATCGGCCAGGAAATCCTCCAGATCCTGGGGCGTGTACATATGGCCGAACTTCGCGACGAAACTGCGGCCACCGAGTTCGGCCAGGGCCGCGGCATCGGCAGGGTTGGCGGGGCGAAGATTCATGTCAGTTCCCGGGTCATGCACATGGAGAAGGGATCGTGCTCATAGCTGCCGAAAGGCGGGCATTCCGTGAAGCCGTGCGCGCGATAGAGCGCATGGGCGGCGTGGAACGGCTCCGGCCGCCCGGTTTCCAGGCTGACGCGGTGATAGCCCCGCGTGCGGGCTTCCTCGATCAGGCGCAGGAGAATGGCCTTGCCCACGCCCCGCCCCCGATAGTCCGGTGCCGCGCGCATCGATTTCAGTTCGCCGTGGCCCTCGTCCAGACGCTTGATCGCCCCGCACCCGGCCAGGCGCTCGCCATCCCAGGCGGAGAAGAACGTGACATCGGGCTGGCGCAGGCGGGCGGCCGGCATGGCGTGGACACTCTCCGGCGGCGACCACTGGTGCATTTCGTCGAGATGGAACTGCAGCAGATCGAGTACGTCACGGCCCGTCAGGTCATCTTCCACGATCGTCAGATGAAGCGTCATTCCTGGCTCCCGGAAAACTTGTCTGCCTTGCGGCGGCCCATGCGCATGCCTGCTTCCAGGCGGGCACGCAACTCGGTGTAGTAGTCTTCCAGGAAGGCCCGCTCGTCGTTCCAGCCGTCGTTGCGGTCGATCTTGCGGGCGATGGTTTCGTAGACGCTTTCGAGCGATTGCGCCCGGTCGTCGCGCAGGACGCGTTCCAGCGCCTGCAGCTCGTATTCGCCGTAGACCGCCAGTTCGGCTTCCTCGAAGCGATAGGTGCGCCGCGCCGGCGCTGCGCCGGCATCGAGCGCGACCTCGTCCTCATGCCTTGCCGCCGGCGCGCGCGCGAGGGACATCGCCGCCTCCAGCTTCTGGCGTGGACGCTCCAGCACCCAGGTCCCCGCGATCATGTCGCCGGCCCGCAGGGCGTCGCGGTTGAACAAGGGCATGAGCAGGAAGATCGCCAGCCAGCCGGTGGCCGTCAGCCAGCCCATGCCGCTTTGCGCCCCCGCCTGCAGGATGAAGACGATCGGCAGGAACAGCTCGATGTCGCGCAGGAGGTTGCGGGCGATCACCATGTCCGCCGTCAGCCGCCCGCCATCGCGGGCGGCGATGCGGATGCCGGCGATACGCTTACCCGGCGTGGCGCCGCGCGGTCCCAGTTCGAAGAACAGGAAATAGGCGTTGCGGAACAGGAACATCGCCACCAGCCAGACGATGACGAGGAACTGCAGGGCATGGCCCAGCGCATTCTTCTGTTCGAGATTGCGATCGATCCCGGTCAACCCGCCGGCGATTTCGATGAGCCCCCAGGTCGTGAGGCCCATGAGCACCAGGATCACCAGGAAATCGAGCATGAGCGCGCCCACGCGCGATCCCCGGCTGGCCACCGTCACCGGGACCGAGATGCCTTCCGGCGTCACCAGCACGCGGTCGCGCGAGGTCCGCCGGTAGCGGGTCGGCACCACGCTCATGCCGCGCGCACTTTGCCGCGGTTGCCCCGGAAGGCGAAGAAATAGGCGCACCAGGCCGCCAGCATGAAGCCGCCGATAGCGAATCGTCCGAAAGTCTGGTCGACGAGCTGGCGCGCAAAGCCTTCGAGCAGCGCGGCGACGATCAGCATGAGCACCACCCCGGTCATGACCAGCGCCGCGCGCCGCCCGGCTTCCGCCGTCGCCTGAAGCACCGGCCGGTTGCCGGGAAAGGCGAGCGAGCGGCCGATGTGCAGCCCTGCCGCCCCCGCCAGCATGATGGCGAAGAGTTCCGTCGTACCGTGGACGGCGAGCCATCCGGCGAAATCGGTCAGCAGCCCGGCCCCATGGTAGAGCCAGAGCATCGCCCCCAGCATGGCCATGTTATGGACCAGCAACAGCAGCGACGGGATGCCGAAAGCGAAACCCAGCGCGAAGGCCAGGATCGAGACCTGCGAATTGTTGCTGAACAGCTGGGTGGCGAACAGGCTCATGCCGTTGCGGCCGCTATCGCCGAACAGCGTGTGGCGCAGGGCTTCGCGCGTCGCCCCGGGTACGCGGCCGCCCGCCATGTCGCCGCCGACAAGGGCATGGTACCAGTCCACGTCGTGCGCCACGAGCAGCCAGCCCACCGCGGTTCCGGCCACCATCACCGCCAGCGCCACCAGGATGTCCAGCCAGATCGCCCGCACCGCCGCGCTCCAACCGCCGCCCAGGAAGCCGCGCAGCCAGTCCCACAGCGAACTGCGCGGGCCGTAGACGACGAACCAGGCGCGCTGCACCAGCGCTTCGAGATAAGCCAGCGTCGCGGCATCGAGCGAGGTTTCCCGCGCGATCGACAAGCTGGAGGCCACGGTGCGGTACAGCCCCGGAAGGGCCAGCAGGTCTTCATCCGACAGGCGGCGGAGGCGGCCCTTCTCCATGCTGGTGACGATCGCTTCCAGCCGCTGCCAGTCGGCCTCGCGTTCGAGGCGGAAGCGGTCGGAGCGCAGCGCCGCACTCTCGATGGCGGAGACGGAATCGGGAAGCCCGGTATCGGAGCGCCCCGTACCTGAAGGCAGAGTGGCGGCGTTCATCCGATCGCTCCCGATCGCTTGATTTCGAGATAGGCATCGATCAGCCGGGTGCCGATCGTGTGATAAGGCGCTTCCACCACGTCCACGCCCAGCTGTTGCAGCCGCCGGGTGACCAGCGCGCGCTGGCGCAGCAGGGTATCCGCGGAAACCGCCATGGACAGCGTTTCGAGGTCGTCCGGCGCCGCGCCCGAGATCGCCTCCAGCTCGTCGTCGGCCATGGTGACGAACAGCACGACATGGCGCGAGACGAGCCGGCCGATCGATTCGATCATGAGCTGGGCGCTGGTGGGGTCGGTGAAGTCGGAGAACACCACGATCAGCGAACGGCGCTGCAGGCGCGCGGCCAGGGTGGCCAGCGCCAGCGTGAAATTCGGCTCTTCGGAGCGATATTCCAGCCCCGCCGCCGCGCGTTGCAGCCGGTGAAAGTCGCGCGATGCGGTGACGAAAGGCGTCGCCACTTCGGGCCGCGCGGCGAAGCCGAACAGCGAGACGCGGTCGCCGCCCTTGAGCGCCACGTAGCTGGTGGCGAGCGCGGCGGAAACCGCGCGGTCGAGCCGGGGCATGCCCTGGATCGGCTCGCACATCGTCTGTCCGCAATCGAAGGCGAAGACGATCTGGTTGTTCCGCTCGGTCTCGTATTCCTTGGCGTAGAGGTGGACATGCCGCGCCGAGCTTTTCCAGTCGATCCGGCGGCGGTCCATGCCAGGCTCGTATTCGGCCAGCGATTCGAACTGGGTGCCCTCGCCCCGGATGCGGCGGGCGATCAGGCCATATTGCGCATCCTTGAGGAAGGTCTGCAGCGCCGGGGAGCGCACGGCGGCAATGTTCGGCCAGACGCGCACTTCCCGGCCGAGTTCACCGCGGAACTGCCGTGCGCCCAGCCCCATAGGCCCGGTCCAGCGCAGCCAGGTCCGCGCGATCCGGCCGGTACCGCGGCGCGAGGGGCGGAAGGCGAGCGTGCCGCGCCAGCCTTCCTCGCCCCGGTTCGCCAGAGTGAGGCTGGCCCGTCCGCCGGGAACGAGGCGCGGATCGCATTCCAGGGCGAGTTCGACCCGCGAGGCCCGCGCAGCGGAAAGATCCAGCGCGGCGGTCAGTTCGGCCGGCTCTCCCACTTCGACATCGGCCGGCACCGCGATCCGCAAGTCGCCCAGGCGCCCCGCCAGAAGCGCGTCGATCGCGATCAACGCCAGCACCGCCAGCCCGAACACCGGCGCCACGACCCAGGCTTCGGGCCGCGTCGCGCCGATCACCAACGCCACCGGCGCGGCCAGCGCCAGTAGCCCGGCCGCACGCGCGGTGGGCACCATGGGAGCGGAGCGCAGGCTCATCGGATCAGGACCGCAGGATCACCGGGGCGCCTCGGTCTGCTCGACCAGCTGGGCGACCAGCGCCTCCACCTGCTTGCCCTCGATCTCGGCGGCGGGGCTCAGCAGCAGGCGGTGACGCAGGACCGACCCGGCAAGCGCCTTGACATCGTCGGGCACCACGTAGTCGCGCCCGTCCAACGCGGCGCGGGCGCGCGCGGCGCCGGCCAGCAATACGGCCGCGCGCGGGCTGGCGCCGCTCGCAAGGTCCGGGCTCTCCCGCGTGGCGCGCACGAGGCGGACGATATAGTCGGTCACGCTCTCGGCCAGGGTCACTTGCGAAACCGTGCGGGACGCCGCCTCGATCACCGCGTGATTGGCAATGGCTTCCACCCCGCAGGCGGCCGGGCTGGGCGCGCCGCGATTCTCGCCGAAGCGCGCGACGATGCGCAGTTCTTCCTCGAAGCTGGGGTAATCGACGCTCACCTTGAACAGGAACCGGTCGAGCTGCGCCTCGGGCAGCGGATAGACGCCCTGGCTCTCGATCGGGTTCTGTGTGGCCACCACCATGAACTGCTCCGGCAGGGCATGAGCGGTGCCATCCAGCGTGACGCGGCGCTCCTGCATGGCTTCCAGCAGCGCGGCCTGGGTCTTGGGCGGCGTGCGGTTGATCTCGTCCGCCAGCAGCAGGTCGCAGAAGATCGGACCATGAGTCAGCGTGAACTGGCTGGTCTGGAAGTTGAACAGGTTCGAGCCCAGGATATCGCCCGGCATCAGGTCCGGCGTGAACTGGATGCGGCCGAAATCCAGGCCCAGGGTCGCGGCGAAGCACTGCGCCAGGAACGTCTTGGCCGTGCCGGGAGGCCCTTCCAGCAGGACATGGCCGCGCGCCAGCAGGGCGATCAGCAGATGCTCCACCGTCGCGCTCTGGCCGACCACCGCCTTGCCGATCTGCTCGCGAATGCTTTCCGCAAGCGCGGCGACCCCGGCGAGATCGACCGCGAAATCGCCCCGAGCGAAATCGCCTTCGGCATTCGGGGAGTGGGCATCGGTCATCGAGTCAGCATCCTTTCGAGCGCGTGAAGATCGCGCGCAGCCTTGACGAGATCGTGCGATTTGCGCGCATGGCGAAGGCGCGCGGAAATCGCGGAAAAGGGTTCGGCATCGGCCCTGCGCGAGGCAAGGGCGCGGTCGATCGCGGCGTCGGCCTGCTCCGGCGGGAGCGTGCGCGGCAGGGCGAGAGCACGGATCAACCGGTCGCGGGCATGGTCGGCATAAGGCCCGCCGATCAGGTGCAGTCTATGCGAGCGGCGCACCAGTCCCGCAGAATTGGCCACCAGCGCGCGCTTGCCGAAAGCGATGGCCCGTTCACCCGCCAGCGGCGGCCCGAAGCGCAGGAAAGCGCGCCATCCCAGCACCAGGGCGGCCAGCAGCAGGCAGAGCGTGGCGGCCAGGAATGGCGGGGTGAAAGCCAGGGTCAGCAGATTCTGCGCGCGCCCGAAACCGTTCATGGTGAGGTCGAACGTCACCGTGCCACGAGGCTCGACTTCGCTGGCCGCGACCAGCGCGTCCACCAACTGCGCGGCGCGGCGGTCGGCCATGCCCCAATTGTCGACGAGGTCGGGTTCGAACACCAGGACCAGGGGGTAGAGGTCCTCGTCCTCCGGGTCGCTGCTCATGCCTGTCAGCGCCGCGTCCTCGAGCGCGGGATAGCTGCCGCCGTCGTCGATGAAGGCGGCGAGAACGCGCCCGTCCTGCTCCTCCACGACCGGCACCAGCGTATCGCCCTTGCCCGATTGCAGCGCCTTGCGGCTGGGCAGCGCGCCCTCCAGGCCGAAGCCGTGCCAGCGGGCCTTCGCGCCGTTGGCGTCGACCTCGCCCTGCACGACCGTCACGTCATCGAGGAAACCGCGCCATTCGAGCGGCCGCATGCCCTGGAGATTGACCCAGCCGGTCTTGGCCTTTTCCTGCTCGCGCCCGGGCTGCAAGGCCATCCACTTGGGCAGGATCACCAGCGTCGGCCCGATGTAGCGCCGCTTCGAGACGATCTTCTCGATATCCTCGCCATCGGCCCCGGCAGGCGGAGTGAGCACCAGCAGGCCCGGCTTGTCGAGCGCGCCCACGTTGCGCGCGCGAACCACCGGGTGCCCGCGCTTCTCGATATAGCGCGCCATGGCGGCATAGCCGTTGAGGCCGCGCCCGTCCGCGTGGGACTGGCCGTCGTTAGTGGAGCCGAAGCCGGTGCCGGTCCCGATCATCCACAAGAGCGAAAGGAACAGCGCCGATCCGATCAGCACCAGCGCCAGCACCGCCCAGCGCGAGAACGGATTGGCGCCGACAGGAATACCGGCTTCCGCAGCAGGTATCGCATCGGCGGGCGCTGTTGCTGCCATCTCGCTCATGCGCGCAGTTCCAGCCGGGCGAAGCGGGCATAGGCCTCCCGCGCGGCGGCCCAGTCGTCGGCGCCCAGTTCGCGCAGCGCGAAGCGGCTGCGCTCCACGCGGGCAGCGATCGTGGCGAACGCCTCGCGGCCGCTGTCCGGGAGCGAGGACAATACCGAAATTTCCCGCGCGGTGCTGGCCGGGTGCAGCCAGTCCGGCCGCGCCTGCCGGATCTGCCCCACGCTGCGGCGCAGGAGCAAGTGAGTGGCCTCGTCGAACCGGCCCTCCCCGGCAAGACGGTCCGCGTCCTCCAGCAGGGCCAGCGCCTCGGCCTCGGCCGGCACCCAGGCCTCGGGCGCCTCCTCGCGGCTGCGGCCGCGCCAGGCCTCGATGGCCGGGCCTACCAGGCGCCAGAGGATGAACAGCGCCAGAAGCACCGCCAGCGCGATCAATATGTTGGAGAACACCGGCCAGGACATGCCCAGCAACCTTCCAAGCGGCGCGAAGATCGCCTCCAGCATGCGGCCGAGCGCCTGGAGCCATTCCGGAACCTGCCCCGGAGGATCGGGCTTGAAGGGCGGCAACGGCGCGTACTGGATATCGGCCGCGCCACGCACGGCTTCCCAGTCGCTCGCGGCGTCCCGGGCCGCACCCGCCATCTGACCCCTAGCAGCCATTACCCGCCGATGATTGGCATGGGCCGGGAGCAGGCGCAAGCCGTTGCGATGAAAGGATTGGATAGCGATCGAGGAGGGGTTGCGGCCGCCTGCCCATCATGGACGGCACGGCGCGCGCCCGGCCAGGACGCGCGCAGTGCCGGACCGAACCAGGATCGCCTATCCGCGCGAGCGTGCCTGCTTGTAGGTGCCGAGCGGACGCACGTACTTGCAATGGAATGCAAGTTCCTGAAGCGCCATGTCGATGCGGGGCTCGCCGGGGGCGCCTTCGATGTCGGCGTAGAAAGTGGTGGCCGCGAAGCTGGCACCGATCTGGTAGCTCTCCAGCTTGGTCATGTTGACGCCATTGGTGGCAAAGCCGCCCAGCGCCTTGTAGAGCGCGGCCGGGATGTTCTTCACCTCGAAGATGAAAGTCGTCACCGCCTTCTCGCCCTTGAGCGCGAAGGGATCGAGCGGCTCACGCGAGAGGACGACGAAGCGCGTGGTGTTGTCCGCCGCGTCCTCGACATTCTCCTCGACGATCTTGAGGCCGTAGAGTTCCGCAGCCAGGTTCGGGGCGATGGCGCAGGCCGCGGTATCGCCCTGCTCGCGCACGAAGGCGGCAGCGCCGGCGGTATCGGCATAGGCCATCGGCACGATGCCCCGCTCGCGCAAGTAGTGACGCGACTGGCCCAGCGCCTGCGGGTGGCTGTAGGCCCCCGAGAACGGCCCCATGGTGCCGTCCGCATTGGGCAGTGCCATCAGCGCATGCTCGATGCCCATGAAGTGCTCGCCCACGATCGACAGCCCGCTTTCCGGCAGCAGGAAATGGATGTCCGCCACGCGGCCGTGCTGCGAATTCTCGATCGGGATGATGGCCCGGTCGGCCCGCCCGTCCTTCACCGCATCCAGCGCATCCTCGAAGGAAAAGCACGGCAGCGGCAGACAGTCGGGATCGTGTTCCAACGCCGCTCGGTGCGAATTGCATCCGGGGGCGCCCTGGAAGGCCGCCGCGCGCGAGGGATCGGCCGCAGCGGCCTCGTTCATGCGGGCGACCAGGTCGAGAGCGGGTTCGGGATAGGAATGCATAGCGTCCGCGCGATTAAGCCGCAAAGGCGATGTCCGCAATGGCTCTTGCACTAACCTGCTGGCAACTCTAGAGCCTCAACCCAAAGAGGATGAGAAAAAACTCCACCCGTGGGGCAAGGGCAAACAAGAAATGGATGATCGTTTCAACACCATTGCCGGCTGGGCTTTGTTCGCCGGTATCGTCGGTCTTGGTCTGACCACCGTCAGCTCTCATTACTTCCGTGCAGACAAGCCGCATCGTCCCGAGACGATGGGTTACGCCATCGAAGGCGTGGAACAGGAAGGCGAAGCAGGCGCCGAAGCGCCGATCGCCACTCTCCTTGCCAGCGCGGACCCGGCCAAGGGACAAGCCACTTTCGCCAAGTGCCAGTCCTGCCACACGATCAACCAGGGCGGCACCAACGGCATCGGTCCCAATCTCTACGGCGTGGTCGGTGAAGGCATCGGCCAGGGCGTCGGCGGTTTCGCTTTCTCCGACGCGCTCAAGGGCGTTGGCGGCAAGTGGGACTTCGACAAGCTGAACGACTGGCTGAAGAGCCCGAAGGCTTTCGCGCCCGGCACCAAGATGACGTTCGCCGGCCTGCCCAAGGGTGAGGATCGCGCCAACGTGATCGCCTATCTCAACGCCCAGGGTTCGAACCTGCCGCTTCCCGCCGCACCTGCGGCAGCAGCAGCACCGGCAGCCGGCGATGCGCCCGCCGCCGCCAGCAGCGAAGCCGCAGCCGCGCCCGCAGCCGCCGCGGCTGCCGAGTAACACCCCATTTCCGGTAGCGGTCCGGCCTGACTCTGTCGGGGCGGACCGCCCGGTCCAGGAATCCGGCCAGGCCGGCAGAAAACGGTCCCGCGGGCGCCACCGAGTCGCCTTGCGGGCCGTTTTCGTCAGGACGTAGAGGCGGCCTCGCCCCCGATCGCGAACCACTTCGCGAGCAGGTGGAATCACCTGATGACCCGGAAAAACGCGGCAAACCAGAAGCCTGGAGCAGTTGATCCGATGCATCCAGATCGGAAACTGCTCTAGCCTTCGATCCTGCCCGTCAAACCATCTTCGAAGCGGCGGAGCTGTTCGCGGCCCCACGACCAGTCGCCCAGGCCACTTGCGGCATTGATGTGCCCCAGCGCCCCGGCCTCGACGAAGGACGCGCCCCATTGGCGGGCGCGCGCACGGGAATGGGCGAGCGGACCATAGGGATCGTCCGAACTCGCCACGACCACCGCCGGAAACCGCAGGAAAAGCTCGGGCGGATTGCCGAAGCTCGCCGCCTCTTGCGGAAAATCCGGGCCTTGCGGATCCGGCATCGCCACCAGGAACGCGCCTCGCACCGCCCGGTCGGACCGCGCGCTCCAATGCGCGACGAGCAGGCAGGACAGGCTGTGAGCGACGAGGATCGGCGCCTCGGAGCACGCGGCCACGGCCGCGTCCAGCGCGGCGATCCACTGATCGAGCTGCGGCGCTTCCCAGCTTTCGGGCGCGAACCGCCGCATCTCCGGCTCGGCGGCTTCCCACCGCGTTTGCCAGTGCTCCGGCCCTGAACCGCCAATGCCGGGCAGGACCAGATAGGCGCTCATTCGCCGCTGTCCGCCGGCCCCTTGAACCCCTTGGCGATCACGTACCACTCGGACGAACCCTTGCGACTGGCCGGCGGCTTGGCGTGCTTCACGCTGGTGAAGCGCCGCTTGAGAATGCCGAGCAGCTCGGTGTCCGTACCGCCCGCGAAGACCTTGGCAACGAAAGTACCGCCGGGCGCCAGGTACTGGATCGCGAAATCGGCTGCCGTTTCCACCAGCCCCATGGTGCGCAAGTGGTCGGTCTGCTTGTGGCCGACGGTATTGGCCGCCATGTCCGAGAGGACGAGGTCCGGCGCGCCTTCCAGGGCCTGTTCCAGCGCCGCGGGGGCCTCGTCGGCCATGAAGTCCATCTCGAAGATGGTCACGCCCTCGATCGGGTCGGTGGGCAGCAGGTCGATGCCCACGACTTTGGCCTTGGGGGCCTTGAGACGCAGCACCTGGCTCCAGCCGCCCGGCGCGATGCCGAGGTCGACTGCGCGGGTCACGTTCTTGAACAGGTCGAATTTCTCGTCGAGTTCCAGCAGCTTGTAGGCGGCGCGGCTGCGGTAGCCGTCGGCCTTGGCCTGCTTCACGTAAGGATCGTTGATCTGGCGGGTCAGCCAGCGCGCCGAGCTGGTCGTGCGCTTCTTGCCAGTGCGAAGCCGCTCGTTGGGATCGCGTCCGGAACGGCTCATGGCCGGTTCTCCAATAGGTGTGATGGCGCGGGGGCTACCGTGGGCCTGCCGCTGGAATGGGATGCGATGAGGCTGCGCAGGATGCCTTCGCGAATGCCGCGATCGGCCACGCCCAGCCGCGCCGCGGGCCAGAGGTCGAGGATCGATTCGAGGATCGCACAGCCGGCCACGACCAGGTCCGCACGCTCCCGCCCGATGCAGTTCACCTCGCGCCGCTCCTCGATCGACATCGAGGAGAGCCGGGAACTGATGTCGCGCATCGATTCGGCCGGAACGATCAATCCGTCCACCATGCGGCGGTCGTATTGCGGCAGTTCGAGGTGGAGGCTGGCCAGCGTCGTCACCGTGCCGCTGGTGCCCAGCAGGCGCAGCGGACCCGTTTCCGCCGCGCTGCCGCGCGCCGGGCCGACGCGCTTGGCAAAAGCGGAAAAGCTTTCCGAGACCAGGCCATGCATGTGGCGATAACGCGCGAGGCGTTCCTCCAGCGTCGTGCCTTCCGGCCCGCAGCTCTCGGTCAGCGAAACGACGCCCCAGGGCACCGATTGCCAGTCGAGGATACGCGGCACGGTGCCGGTGCTCTCGATCAGGACGAGTTCGGTCGATCCGCCGCCGATGTCGAAGATCATCGCCGGGCCGAAGCCTTCCTCCAGCAGCACATGGCAGCCGAGCACGGCCAGCCGCGCTTCCTCGCGCGCGCTGATGATGTCGAGCGCGATGCCGGTTTCCTCGCGCACGCGCTCGATGAATTCCGGGCCGTTCTCCGCGCGGCGGCAGGCCTCGGTCGCCACCGAGCGGGCGAGATAGACATTGCGGCGCATCAGCTTTTCGGCGCAGACCCGCAGTGCGGCCAGCGTCCGGTCCATCGCCGCCTCGGACAGACGGCCGGACTGCGCCAGGCCTTCTCCCAGCCGCACGACGCGGCTGAACGCATCGATCACCGTGAAATTCTCGCCCGATGGCCGAGCGATCAGGAGACGGCAATTGTTCGTGCCGAGGTCGATGGCGGCGTAGGACTGCCGGTAGGACGGGCGCGACGACGGCCCGTTCGCGCCCGGAAGGACGGGCGTGAAGCCGGCAGGCACGAAGCTGGCGGCCGGGAAGCCGGGTGCAACGGTCTTCGCTTCTGCCGGCACCGTCTTGGCGGCAACGGCTTCGCCCTGGGCGCGCGGTTTCTTGGAGGAACGCGCTGCGCCCTTGCGGGAGCCGCGCTTCCGGGCAGCTGCCCGGCGCGATTCCGGCTGGCGGGGCGACGCCTGCGAGCCGGATGTCTTCTCTTCGCGCGGCGCTCCGCCTGCCTCGGCGGCGCCGCCCGGAGGGCGCGCCTTCGCCTTGGCCGTGTCGGGTCCGGACGAGCGTGACTTGCCCTTCCTCGCCTTGCGCCGCCTTCCAGTGCGGCCCGACACATCGACTCTTGCTGCCGGCGGATCTTGCTCCGCCATGATATGTAATCTCGTTCGAATAAATCTTACCGCCGTGCGCGGCGGATACCTGGGGCGATGCTAACGCCCCCCGGGCCAAGGGGCAACCCTGACTGCAAAAAGGGTGCTTGACGCGAATCAGAAGCCCTACTAGAGGGGCGCCTCCCGATGCCCCGTCGTCTAATGGTAAGACTACGGATTCTGATTCCGTCTATCGAGGTTCGAATCCTCGCGGGGCATCCAATTCTCCCTAAATCGCTGAAATCCGCTTCTTCTTCGGGAAGCGCGTCTGGCATCGCCGGACGCTTTCGCATGCCCTGGCGGCGTGCGAATCGTGCCGGATCCCGGCGGTTTTCCGGTTCATGTCTGGAGTTGGCGCCCGCCCGGAAAGAGGGGCGGCCCTTCGCGGGGAAGAGCCGCCCGAAGTCGGGGAGAAGCGGTTGCCACCGCCGGCAAGGTTCGACTTGGCGGTGCACGACCGGTACGGCTCATCTGCCAGCCCCCGCTCCGCACTGCATTGATCGTGGTCAATCGACCGATTCGCGTCTGCCCCGGCCTTCAATTTTTCGCCGATTCGCCGTCCTGCCGAAAATGGACGATCCGCATTTCAGGCCCACACCGATCCTGCGTGAACGCCGCCGTGGCCGCTGCGCCCATGTCACGCTGATGGATTCGCACGGCCGGCCGATCGACGTGATCGTGCGCAATGTCTCGTCACGAGGGTTGAGCGCGGCGGCGGCAGGCCAGCCGCCTGCCTGCAACGAAGTCGTGCGCGCGGCGATGGACGATGGCCGCGAACTGTGGGGCCTCGTGCGCTGGGTGGACGGCAATCTCTTCGGCGTGGAATTCGACATTCGCCCCTGAGGGAGCAAGTCGCCGTCAGACCGCCGAACTGAACCGTCGCAGCGAATCCTTGCGATAGGGATCGAGGCGCGCTGCGATCGAGCGGGCATAGGGCAGGCCCTGGGGCAGGATCACCAGATCCTCTCCGTCGCTGTCACAAAGCGCGGCATCGAAATAGGGCAGCAGCAGCGGCCAGGCCTCGCATTGCAGGTCGCGCGGGATCGGCGCCCTGCCCCGGCACAGCAGCGCCTCGATCACCGCGCCGCGCCGCCGGTCTTCGCCGCTGCGGCGAATCCCGCGGTTGGCGGCGATGCGGTCCTGCGAGAGCAGCATGCGATAGCGCCCGGTGTTCTTCTCGTTCTGGACCAGCAGCTCGGGAAAGCCGCTGATCGACGAAGCGCCCAGACCCAGCAGCACCGGCGCCTTGTCCTCGGTGAAGCCCTGGAAGTTGCGGCGCAGGTTTCCCGATAGCGCCGCCTGCGCCAGCGCGTCTCCGGGCCGGGCGAAGTGATCGAAACCGATGGGCACATAACCGGCCTCGACCAGAAGCGCATGGCCGCGCGCGGCCATGGCGAATCGCTGTTCCGCATCGGGCAGGGCATGGGCATCGATCTTGCGCTGGCGCGCGATCAGGTGCGGCACATGGGCATAGCCGAACAGCGCGATCCGGTCGGCCCCCAGCGCGGCGGTTCGCGCCAGCGAGTCTTCCAGATCGGCCATGGTCTGCCCGGGAAGCCCGTACATCAGGTCGAAGTTGAGCGAATCGATGCCTGCCACGCGCAGCATCGCGGTCGTTTCCTCGATCATCCACGCCGGCTGCACCCGTCCTATGGCCTGCTGAAGGCCCGGCGCGAACGTTTGCACCCCCAGGCTGGCGCGCGTGATCCCCACCGCGCCGATCACGGCCGCCCATTCGCGGCCCATCGTGCGCGGGTCCAGCTCGATCGACAGGACCGGGCGCGATGCGGGGAACTGCAGCGTCAGCGCGTCCACCAGCCGCACGAAGTCGACCGGGGGAATGCCGTTGGGACTGCCGCCACCAAAGGCGATGCGCGTGACCCGGGCGACTTGGGGCAGGCGTTCGGCGACAAGGCCGATCTCGCGGTGGAGGGCATCGAGATAGCCGGAAACGCGGTCGGTGCGGTTGGCGACGCTGGTGTTGCAGCCGCAGTACCAGCAGATCTTCTCGCAGAACGGGATATGGACATAGAGCGAGACCTCCCCGGTCACCGCCTCCAGCGCCTGCACGAAAGCCTCGGCACCGACGGTCTGGTCGAATTCGGCGGCGGTGGGGAAGCTGGTGTAGCGCGGCACGGGCACCGCAAGCAGTTCGGGGTGATAGGTCCACATGCGCAGACCCATTGCGCCTGGAGGCGGCCGCGTCATTGCGCTCGATCAACGGGCCGGAAACCGGCTCGATCTGCCGATTTTTGCGCGCGATCAATGCCCCCGCGGCGCGGGAGGACCAAAGCGGCCCTGCTGCCGCTCAAGAGGGGGGACCCGCACGGTGCGGCCCCGGCGGCGCAGGAAAGACCCAAGATGCGCAAGATGTCCATGCTCGCGGCCGCTGTCCTGACGGCCGCCGCCGCCACCGCGATCGTCACCCCGGCCCAGGCCGGAAGCCCGGACGGCAAGTGGCAGGTCAAGGTTCTGGGCACTGCCGTGCTGCCCGACGGCCAGATCGACAAGATCAGGTCGATCGACACCGACACCGCGCTGGGCGGCACGCTCGCCGGGCTCGAAACCGTAGGCACCAAGGCGAACGACAACGTGGTGCCCACGCTGGCGGTGGAATATTTCTTCAGCAACGCCTTCTCGGTGGAGACGATCTGCTGCTTCACCCAGCACCATGTCAGCGGCACCGGCGACGTGGCGGGCGCCAGCCTGGTCGATCACGTTCTCATCCTGCCGGCCACGGTGACCGCCAAGGCGCATCTCGACACCGGAACGCCCTTCAAGCCCTATGTGGGCGCCGGCCCGGCCTGGTTCTTCGTGTTCGACGAGAAGCCGGGCGATACGGCGCGCGCGCTGGGCGTGGACAAAGTGAAGATGTCGAACAAGGTGGGCTTCGCGCTGCAGGGCGGCGTGGACATTGCCATCAACGACAAGGGGCTGGGCCTCTCGCTCGATGCCAAGAAGTACTGGGTGAAGCCCACCGCCTCGTTCTACGAGGATGGCGTGCTGGCGCTGAAGACGCGCCACGATCTCGATCCCTGGGTCCTGAGCGCAGGTGTGTCCTACCGCTTCTGAGAGACGGTCCGGTTCCGGCAGGCACTTCGGCCATAGCCGGATGCCCGCCCTCCCCGCGAAAGCGGGGACGGCGGGCTCGCCTGCATTACTGCCAGGAGATCGGGATCAAGGCTGATCCGGGGGATCGATGCCCCCCTTAGCCCGCCTCGGCGGTCAGCGCCTCGTGGTCCAGAAGTATCACGTCGCGGCGCGAAGGCAGGTCGATCAGCCGCTCGTTCTTGAAGCGGGTGAACTGGCGGCTCACGGTCTCGATGGTGAGGCCCAGCACGTCGGCGATCTGCTGGCGGGAGAACGGCAGGGTGATGCGGCGCGGGCCGGCATCCTCGAAATTCCAGGCGCAGCCGGGGGGCTGCAACCGCTCGGCCATTTCCAGCAGGAAGCTCGCCAGCTTTTCCGAGGCCGACTTGCGGCCGAGCAGCAGCATCCAGCGGCGCGTGCGGTCCAGTTCGCCCAGCGTCCGCTCCAGCAGCTTGTGTTCCAGCGCCGGATGCTCGCGGGCGAAAGCGTCGAAATCGCGGCGGGAGAAGACGCAGACGGTCGCTTCCGTCAGGGCCGTGGCGCCGTGGCCGGTGGTGCCGCCGAAGGGACGCCCGATGAAGTCCGAAGGATAGACCACGCCGACGATCTGCTCGCGCCCGTCCTCGGTATTGGTCGAAAGCTTCAGCACGCCGTCGATCACGTTGGCCACGAGAACCGAGTCCTCGCCTTCCCAGATCAGCGATTCGCCGGGCTGGATCGTGCGGGTACGCCCGATGGCGTTGAGCGCTTCCAGCTCTTTCGCATCGAGGGATGAACAGATCGCCCGGTTCCGAACGACGCACAGGTCACAGTTGGACATGTGCCCGCGATAACAGTCGCTTCGCCATGTCTCAAGTGCAGGGCAGGCCGACTTGCGTCAGCTTACGCAACCGCCGCTTCCAGCAGGCGCATCGTCCCGGCATCGGCGTCGATCTCCACCGGCAGGCCCACCGGCACGCTGAGCTGCGAGGCGATATGGCCGATCTGGAGCCCCTGGAACGCGGGAACCCTGAGGCCGGAAAACTGCCGGTCGAGCACTTCGTAGATCGTGAAGTTCGAATAGCCGCCGTCGGGGTTCTGGCAGCCGGTGCATTGGCCGAAGACGACCCCGGCCACCCGGTCGAAGATCCCCGCCAGGGCAAGCTGGGTGAGCATGCGGTCGATGCGGTATTCGGATTCGTTGGTGTCCTCGATGAACAGCACGGCCCCCGTGAAGTCCGGCAGGTAGGGTGTGCCCACCAGGGCGGAAAGCACGCTGAGATTGCCGCCGAGCAGCCGGCCGCGCGCCTTGCCGCCGCGGAACGTGCGCAAGTCCTTGCCCCGGCCCGAAAGATTGACGCCCGCCCCCTCGGGCACTTGCCAGGTCGGCGTCGCGCCTTCGAAAGCCAGCGCATGGAACGAGGCCCAGGCCGCCGGCGGCCACGAGGCGGAAGCATTCGGCCCGTGGATGCTGGCCACGCCCGTCCGCGCCGCGAAAGCCAGATGAAGCGCGGTATTGTCGCTGAAGCCCACGAAGAGCTTCGGGTTCGCCGCGATCCTGTCGAAATCGAGCAAGGGCAGGATGCGTGCGCAGCCCCAACCGCCACGCACGGCCATGATGGCGCGGACCTTGTCGTCGGCGAACATGGCCATGAGATCGTCTGCCCGCGTCCGGTCGGAGCCGGCCAGGTAGCCTTCGCGCTGGAGCATGTGCAGCGCCGGCCTCGGCTCCAGGCCCATGGCGCGCACGGTCGCCATGATCTGGTCCAGTCCGAAGCGATCCCCCACGAAGCCCGCCGGCGCGACCAGACCCAGCACGTCGCCTTCCTTCAGGCGCGGGGGCTTCACCAGCTTGCGCGCGGGGCTGCGGACCTGGGCCGAAAGAGCGGGGAGTACCGGCAGCACGGAGCCTGCGGCCACGGCGCCGAAACCGGCCATCGCGGCGCGGCGTGTCATGGTCATGTTCGACATGTCGTGCAGCCTAGAGCGTTTTCCCATCAGGGGGAATCACCTGATGACCCGGAAAACGCGGCCAACCGTGAAACTGGTGCATCGGGGCTGCGCGCAACCGCATGCCGTGCTTGCGCGCAAGCATATCATAATTAAATCCTTATCCCTCGACGCCGCGCCTCCCAGCGGCCATGGAATGCAGATGACCGAACAAGAAGACAAGAAAGTCACCAACCGCCGGTTCTACAAGGCCGAGCAGGAAGCCAACTTCGCAGACGCGCAGGAAGGCACGATCCAGACGCAGAACCCGGCCTATCGCCTGGCCTTCCAGGACACCGAGTTCCTGCTGCGCGACGAACTGCGCCCCGTCCGTTTCCAGCTTGAGCTTCTCAAGACCGAGATGCTGCTGGAAGAAGCCAATATCGGCTCGACCATGGTGATGTACGGCTCCGCCCGCATCCCCGCGCCCGAGAATGCTGAAAGCGTCCTAGCCCAGGCCAAGACCGACGAAGAGAAGAAAGTCGCCGAGCGGCTCGTCGCCAAGGCGAAGTATTACGAGGAAGCCAAGACCCTCGCCAAGCTGGCCAGCCAGTGCTCGGTGGTGGAAAAGGGCATGCGCCAGTTCGTCGTCTGCTCGGGCGGCGGCCCGTCGATCATGGAAGCCGCCAATCGCGGCGCTTCGGAAGTCGGCGCGGAATCGCTGGGCCTCAACATCGTGCTGCCCCATGAGCAGGCGCCCAACCCTTACGTGACGCCGCGGCTCTCGTTCCAGTTCCACTACTTTGCGCTGCGCAAGATGCACTTCCTGCTGCGCGCCCGCGCCGTGGCCGTGTTCCCGGGCGGTTTCGGTACGTTCGACGAATTCTTCGAGCTGCTTACCCTGATCCAGACCGGCAAGATGAAGCCGATCCCGATCCTGCTCTACGGCAAGGAATTCTGGGAACGCGTCGTCAATTTCGAGGCCCTGGCCGACGAAGGCGTCATCAACCGGCAGGACCTCAAGCTGTTCCACTGGTGCGAAACCGGCGAGGAAGGCTGGAAGGTCGTGCAGAAGTTCTACGATCTCGACTGCTGCTGAGGTCAGGGCGGCGGCCTCCGGGCCGCCCCTTTTCCGGACGCACACGCTTCGGCCGGCCGAGTTCTTCGGCTCTCTTGCGTTTCTGAGGCACGCCCTGCCCGGACTGTCCGCTGCCTAGCCGCGAACGTGGTGTCCCAGCGGGCCATGTCCCGCGCCGAAGCCCGGCGCATTGAGCAGCGCCGCGCGCACATAGTCGCGCGCGCTGACGATCGCCGCTTCCAGGCCGGCGCCCTGCCCCATGAACGTGGCGATGGCGCTGGAGAACGTGCAGCCGGTGCCATGGGTATGGCGCGTCTCGATGCGCGGCGCGGTCCACGACATCGGCGGTTCGCCGGGCCTCAGCAGCCTGTCTTCCACGATCGGCCCCTCCGCATCGCCGCCCTTGGCGATATAGGCCACTCCGCGCGCCGCCATGGCACGGTCCCCGCCCAGCGCCTCCAGTTCGGGGACGTTCGGCGTGGTCAGCGTGGCGAGGGTCATCAGCCGTTCGAAAGCGGCAATGGTGGCCGCATCCGCCAGGACCGAGCCGCTGGTGGAGATCATCACCGGATCGAACACCACCGGCACGCCCAGCCGCTCCAGCCGTTCCGCCACGACATGGGCGATCTCGGGACTGCCGAGCATGCCGATCTTCACCGCGTCCACGCCGATGTCGCTTACGCAGGCGTCGATCTGCGCCGCCACCATTTCCGGCAAGAGCGCCACCACATGCGTGACGCCGCACGTGTTCTGCGCAGTGATCGCGGTGATCGCGGTCATGGCATAGCCGCCGAGCATCGTGATGGTCTTGATATCGGCCTGGATACCGGCACCGCCCGAACTGTCGGAGCCGGCGATGGAAAGGATGCGGGGCGGTGTGGTCATGACGGGCTGATGGCACCCGGGGTGTCGTTCGGCAAGCATGCGCCGGATGGGATCGCGCAAAGCCGCCGATGCGCGAAGACGTCGCGCAGCCGGCTAAGCCGCCCTGCCCGCTTCGCGCCCTTGCGGGAGCCGATCAGCCCTTGAACCTGCGCTCCTTCGACGGGGGTGCGGAATCGAAATGCCGCTTGGCCCGCGTCGGCCGGTCGAGCAGTTCGCCGCTGCAATTGGGGCAAAGCTCGTCGAGGTCGTCCGCGCATTCGGCGCAGTAGGTGCATTCGAAGCTGCAGATGAACGCGCCGGGGGCATCGGCCGGAAGGTCGGTACCGCAGCGTTCGCAGTCGGGGCGCATTTCGAGGGCCATCAGGCTGCCGCCTCTTCCACGGCCGCGCAGATCGAGGCCACGGCGGCCTCCACTTGCCCGGCATCGTCGCCTTCCGCCATGACGCGGATCAGGGGCTCGGTGCCCGAGGCACGGATGACGAGGCGGCCGCTGCCGTTGAGCGAAGCCTCCGCCTCGGCAATGGCAGTCTTCACGCTGGCCGCCTCCAGCGGCTGCCCGCCCGAGAAGCGGACGTTGCGCAGCAGCTGCGGGACCGGGTCAAAAAGGTGGAGCAGTTCGCTCGCCCGCTTGCCGGACTGGACCAGCGCCGCCAGCACCTGCAGCGCCGCCACGGTGCCGTCCCCGGTGGTCGCATGGTCGAGCAGGATCATGTGGCCCGATTGCTCGCCGCCCACGTTGAACCCGCCCGCGCGCATGCGTTCGAGGACGTGGCGGTCACCCACCTTGGTGCGTTCGAGCGTGAGACCCTGCCCCTGCAGATAGCGTTCGAGGCCCAGGTTCGACATGACCGTCGCCACCACGCCGCCGCCGCGCAGGGCGCCGCGCGCGGCCAGCTGGGTGCCGATCAGCGCCATGATCTGGTCGCCGTCCACGGTCTTGCCCTTTTCGTCCACCACCAGCAGCCGGTCCGCATCGCCGTCAAGCGCGATGCCGATATCCGCCCCGGTCGTGACCACGGTTTCCTGAAGCAGGTCGACATGCGTGGAGCCGCACTTGTCGTTGATATTGCGGCCGTTGGGCGTGACGCCCACCGCCACGACTTCGGCACCGAGTTCCCAGAGGGCCGAGGGCGCGACCTGGTAGGCGGCGCCATTGGCGCAATCGACCGCGATCTTGAGCCCGTCCAGACGAATGTCATGGGGCAGCGAGCGCTTGACGGCGTGGATATAGCGCCCGCGGGCATCGTCGATGCGGCGGGCGCGGCCGATGTCCTCGGACGGGGCGAGCGCCAGATCCTGGGCCAGCATGGCCTCGATCGCCAGTTCGTCCTCGTCGGAGAGCTTGAAGCCGTCGGGGCCGAACAGCTTGATGCCGTTGTCCTCGTAAGGGTTGTGGCTGGCCGAGATCATCACGCCCACGTCGGCGCGCAGCTCGCGGGTCAGCAGGGCGACGGCCGGGGTCGGCATCGGCCCCAGCAGCACCACGTCCATGCCCACGCTGGTGAAGCCGGCGACAAGCGCGTTCTCCAGCATATAGCCCGAGAGGCGGGTATCCTTGCCGATCACCACGCGGTGCCGGTGCTTGCCGCGCAGGAAGCGGGTGCCGGCCGCCTGGCCGACCTTCATGGCGATGGCCGCCGTCATCGCGCCCTGGTTGGTGCGGCCGCGGATACCGTCGGTGCCGAAGAATTGTCTGCTCATGACCTGCCCCTTGGAGACTGTCTCGTGAATACCGGATGACGTCCGCAGCCCGCTCGCGCGGCTCCCTCGCCCATCCTCTAGCCGCAGCGCCGCCAAATTGCCAAGAGCGGCGGCACCGCTTATGAGCAAGGCCGACCCCGCAGGCCCCCGCGCGGCCATATCTCCCAGGAGCCCGATGAGCACCCCAAGTCCCGCAAAGCCCGGAAATTCCTCGCGCATTCCGGATATTCGCGTTCCTGGAAAGCTGACCCTGGCCGGACTCGTCGCGGGGCTGGTGCTGGGCCTCGTGCTGGCGGGCGATCCGCGCGCCATTCCGGTGCTGAAAGTGGCCGGACCGATCGGCTCACTATGGCTGCAGGGGCTGCAGATGACGATCCTGCCGCTGGTCGCGGGCCTGCTGTTCAGCGGCATCGTCGAGACCATCGCCGTCGCCCAGGCCGGCGCCATGGCGCGGCGCACGCTGGGGATCATCATCGGCTTCCTGGCCTTCAGCGCCGCGCTGGGCGCGGTGGCCATGCCCCTGCTCCTGGACCTGTTCCCCGTCCCTCCCGGCGTGCGCTTCACTCACGGCGAGGAACCTGCCGCAGTGCCCGGCATCGCCGACTTCCTCTCCTCGCTCATGCCCGAGAACGTCATCTCCGCCGCCGCCGCCAATGCGATGCTGCCGGTGATCGTGTTCGTCGCGCTGTTCGCCGTCGCCTCGACCCGGCTTGCGGACGAGCCGCGACGCGCGCTCGCCGTGCTGTTCGAAGGGGTTGCCGGCGCGATGATGGTGGTGATCGGCTGGGTGCTGGCGCTCGCGCCGATCGGCGTCTTCGCGCTCGGCTTCGGCCTGGGCGTGCGCAGCGGCGGGGCCGCGCTGGGCGCGCTCGCCCATTACATCGTGCTGGTCACGGCGGTCGGAACCGTCGTCATGGTGGCCGGATACCTGATCGCCGCTTTCGCCGGGCGGCGCCGTCTTTCCGCTTTCGCCGCGGCCGTGCTGCCCGCGCAAGTCGTGGCCATTTCCACCCAGTCCTCCATCGCCACACTGCCCGCCATGCTCGCCTCCAGCCGCCGCCTCGGCGTTTCGGGCACGACCGCGGAATTCGTCCTGCCGCTGGCCGTCACGCTGTTCCGCGCGACGGGTCCGGCGATGAACATGGCCGTGGCCGTCTACGCCGCACGGCTCGCCGGCATGGAGCTGACGACCGGCGCGCTCGTGGCGGGGGCCCTGGTGGCCTTCGCCACCACGTTCGGCGCCGTCTCGCTGCCCGGCACGATCAGCTTCGTATCCTCTATCGGGCCGATCGCGGCGGCCATGGGCACGCCGCTCTGGCCTCTCGGGGTGCTGGTGGCCGTGGAAGTGCTGCCGGACCTCATGCGCACCGTGGGCAACGTGACGATGGATGTGGCCCTGACCACCGCCGTCGGCCGCGGCGTGGAGGGGGAGGAAGCCGAAACCCCGGTCGAGACCCTGCACTGACCATAGCTGCGCCGGCGGAACCGCGCCGGCCCTGAGGCGCTCCTGATCCGAAAGGAAAGGAGCCCTGCATGACTCACTGGCGCGAAGTCCCGCCGTCCCACGCCCGGCAGTTCCTCGAACCCGGGCCGGTCGTCCTGCTGGCGACGCACGATGCCGGCGCGTCTGCGGACAACGTGATGGCCATGGGCTGGCACCAGGTGCTGGAATTCACGCCTGCGCTGATTTCCTGCCTCGTTTCGCGCGGAAACCACAGCCATGCGCTGCTGCGACGGAGCGGCGAGTGCACCATCAACGTACCCACCGCCGACTTGCTCGACATGGTCGTGCGGATCGGCAATTGCAGCGGCGCGGACTGCGACAAGTTCACCGATCTCGGCATCGAGCGGGAACCGGCCGCCCATGTCGCCGCCCCCCTCCTTCCGCAATGCCACGCCCAGCTCGAATGCCGTCTCCATGACGACGCCATGGTGGGCCAGTACGACCTGTTCATCCTCGAAGTCCTGCGCATCCGCGCCGCAACCAGCCCGAAGGCGCCGCAATTCGTCCACTACCTGGGTGACGGGCAGTTCATGCTGTCCGGCAAGCGGGTGTCGCGAAAAAGGCTGTTCAAGCCGGAAATGCTGGGCATCTGATGCGGACAGGGCCGTGCCTGGCACTCGCCGCCGCGCTCGTCTTCGTGAGCGGTACCGCCGCTTTCGCGGACCAGCGCGCCGCCGTCTACACTTGCCACTTCGCGCGCTACGGCCAGGTCGTCATCGACACCCGGCTCGAGAGTCCGGCCATCACGGTGGGGGGCAAGACTTATGCCGCCCAGGCCGGCGCCTACTTTTTCCAGACCGAAGACGGGAAAGTTGCCTTCTTCAAGCCGGGTATGAAAGCGTGGTCCTACGCCGACGTGCGCGTCGATCCCGACCTGAAGGCCGCCGAGGCCAGCCGGTGCCGTCGCGGAACGGGGAAGCGCTGAGTTCGGGAGGCGCGCCCGCGTGGGGCGGCATCGGGGGGCTCAGGCCTCCAGCTCGATGTCCCAATAGAGCCAGTCCCGCCACGTTTCGTGGAGGTAGTTCGGCGGGAAGGCCCGGCCGCGTTCCTGGAGCTGCCAGCTCGTCGGCCGGATCGGGGCCACCAGCGGCGGCATGTTCGCCTGTTTGGGGGTACGGCCGCCCTTCTTGAGGTTGCAGGGCGCGCAGGCGGTGAGGATGTTTTCCCAGCTGGTCCTTCCGCCCAGACGGCGCGGGACGACGTGATCGAACGTCAGTTGCTGGGGAGAGCCGCAATATTGGCAGCTGAAGCGGTCGCGAAGGAAAAGATTGAAGCGGGTGAAGGCGGGGAATTCGGAAGGCCGGACATATTGCCTCAGGGCGATCACCGAGGGGATCTGCATCGACCAGCTGGGACTGTGCACCACCCGGTCGTAGCTGGAAATGATGTCCACCCTTTCCAGGACGATCGCCTTGATCGCGGTCTGCCAGGGCCAGAGACTCAAGGGGTAGTAAGAAAGCGGCGTGTAATCCGCATTGAGCACTAAGGCAGGACAGTCGGAAAGACTTCGGGAGGGGTCATCCTCCGCGCTGCGGAACCGGGCCGCGCGCTCGATCAGCTCCGACTTGAGCATGGCCTCCTGTCGCAGGCCCTGATTGCGGTTTCATGGCAACGCATGAGTTTCTTTGCAGCATTTACGCGAGTCGCCGTCAAGCCGGGACCGGGTTCGCGCCATACAACAATCCACAGGTTCGCCACAAGCATTCCACAGGATGTCCTCAGGCTGCCAACGCCCGGCGCACAGGTTATGCCAGGCTTATCCACACGCCTGGGTGTGCGTGAAGTCCTGCCGCTTTCGGCCCTACTTTTCGTCATTGCGAGCGCAGCGAAGCAATCCAGAGCCGCCCCGAACCGCCCCGAACCGCCCTGGATTGCTTCGCTGCGCTCGCAATGACGAAGGGGGGGCGGCGGTCGAGGCAAAGGCAGGGCAAGGCCAGGGGACACCGGCAGAGGCGAAGGCACAGCCAGAACCCCGCCGGAAGCGCGAAACGGAAACGCCTATCGCCACTTGCCCTTGCGGCACGCCGCAGCGCGGCTAGGAGCAGCAGCGATGATCCGCACCCGCTTCGCCCCCAGCCCCAACGGCCCGCTGCACCTCGGCCATGCTTATGCGGCCATGATGGCGCATGACCTTGCCCGCACGCGGGGCGGCGCGTTCCTGCTGCGGATCGAGGATATCGACGGAGAGCGCAGCCGCCCGGAATTCGTGGAGGAATTCTTCCGCGACCTCGAATGGCTCGGCCTGGACTGGGATGAAGACGTCCGCTTCCAGTCCCGCCGCCTGGACAGTTATGCCGAGGCGGGAGAGCGCCTGAAGGCGTTGGGCCTGCTCTATCCCTGCCGCTGCACCCGCGCCGAGATCGCCGCCGCAGCCACCGCAATGGGACCGGACGGCCCGGTCTATCCAGGCACCTGCCGCCACCGGGAGATCGACCCCGAAGGCGCGGCTTGGCGGCTCGACGTCGCAGGCGCGCTGGACCTGACCGGCCCGCTCGAATGGACGGACGAACGGGCCGGGCTCCAGCCCGCCACCCCCGAAATCTTCGGTGACGTGGTGCTGCTGCGCAAGGAGCTGCCAGCCAGCTATCACCTGGCCGCCACGCTGGACGACGCGGCCGACGGCATTTCCCTCGTCACCCGCGGGATGGACCTGTTTCCGGCGAGCCATGTCCACCGGCTGCTGCAGGCGCTGCTCGGCCTGCCGGTGCCGTTGTGGCATCATCATGCCCTGCTGGTGGAGCCGGACGGGCGCAAACTCGCCAAGCGTCGCGGCGCGCCCTCGCTGGGTGACCGGCGGCGCGCAGGAGAGGACGGCAAGGCCATCGCCGAGGCGCTTCGGCAGCACCGCTTCCCTGCTGGCATTTCGCTTTCGGCGGGCCTACACCAAAGCCCATGAGCACCATTCTCATCCCCATCATCATCCTGCTGATGATCATGGTCGTCGTCAGCCTCGTGCGCGGTATCGTGGCCTTCATGCAGGGCGCGAAGGAAGATCTGAATCGGGATCCCGCCTCCACGGAGCCCACGGCGAACCAGCTCCTCCAGAACAAGATGATGTTCAACCGCATCAAGTATCAGGCCGCGGCGGTGATCGTCTGCGCGATCCTGCTGGCCATGGCGCGCTAGGGCTTTCGCCGCCAAAATCCGCCTTGGGCGGATTTTCAAAGGATTCCACCTTGGTCCGTCTCAACAAGATCTACACCCGCACCGGTGACGACGGCACGACCGGCCTGGTCGACGGCTCCCGCCTGCCCAAGAATGCCGCACGCATGGAAGCGATCGGCGCGGTGGACGAAGCGAACTGCGCCATCGGCCTCGCCGTCTGCGCGCTGACGGAAACTCCGCACGGTTCCGTGCTCACCCGTATCCAGAACGACCTGTTCGACCTTGGCGCGGATCTCGCGACGCCCAAGGCCCCTGGTGACGAGGATTTCACGCCCGGCGAGATGACCCTGCGCGTGGTCCCCTCGCAAGTGACGTGGCTGGAAACGGAGATCGACGCGATCAACGCCCATCTCCAGCCGCTGCGCAGCTTCATCCTGCCCGGCGGCAGCGAGGCCGCCGCGCGTGTCCACATCGCCCGCGCCTCCGCCCGCAAGGCAGAGCGCGCGGCCGTCGCCATGGCCGCCGAAACGCCCACCAATCCGGCGGCGCTCGGCTATCTCAACCGGCTCAGCGACTATCTCTTCGTCCTCGCCCGGGCGGTGAATGGCCATGGGGCCGACGACGTGCTTTGGGTACCCGGCCAGAATCGCTAGGTTCCCTCGCCGAGCGCCGATGATAATCCTTCCGGCGCAAAGGGATCACCAGAGGAGTTTGGCAGTGCGGAAAGTCGGAATCATCGGCGCGGGCATCATGGGCTCGGGCATCGCCCAGACCGTGGCGAGCAAGGGCATGGACGTCGTCCTGTCCGACATCTCGATCGACATCGCCGAGAAGGGCAAGGCCGGCATCGCCAAGGGCCTGGCCCGGCTGGTGGCGAAGGAAAAGATCGCCCAGGCCGACGTGGACGCGCTGCTGCCCCGCATCACCACGGACGGAGACTACTCGGGAATGGGCGACTGCGACCTCATCATCGAGGCCGCGACCGAGCGCGAGGATATCAAGCTGAAGATCTTTGCCGCCGTGGGCGAAGTGCTGGGCGCGAACGCAATCCTGGCCTCCAACACCAGTTCGATCCCGATCACCCGCATGGCCGTCAGTTCGCCCGATCCGGCGCGCTTCTGCGGGCTGCATTTCTTCAACCCCGTGCCGGTCATGGGCCTGGTGGAAGTGATCCCCGGCCTCGCCACTTCCGAGGAAACGACCGCGCGGATGAAAGCCTTCGGTGAGGCCCTGGGCAAGACCGTGGTGCTGGCGGGCGATGCCCCCGGCTTCGTGGTCAACCGCATCCTCTGCCCGCTGCTCAATGAAGCGATCTTCGTGCTGGGCGAGGGGCTGGCCTCGGTAGAGGACATCGACGCCGGCATGCGGCTGGGCGCGAACCATCCGATGGGCCCGCTGACGCTTGCCGACTTCGTCGGCCTCGATACGCTCTACGAGATCATGAAGGTGTTCCTGGCGACCACCGGCGATCCCAAGTACCGCCCGGCTCCGCTGCTCCAGAAATATGTCGAGGCCGGCTGGTACGGCCGCAAGTCCGGCCGGGGGTTCTACGATTACTCGGGCGAAGTGCCGGTTCCTACTCGCTGACAGGTCTGGCGCGCGGACAGGAAACGCGACGGAAAGCTGTTTCCCGTCGCGTTCGTCCTATACCGGAACCCGCGTGTTCCCTTAGCCGTTATCCCGGCAAAGGAGACACGCCATGACCGAACGTCCCGACGATTCCGCGCCCGAAACCTTCAACCCCGAACAGGATGACGAAGAAGCGCAGGCCCAGTCCGTCGCCGAAGAGGCACAGGATCGCGCCACCGCGCCTTTCGGCCTGGAAGACAGCGAGAAGGTGAAGGGCGGCATCGACGACGAGGATGACGTCGAGGATCTGGTCGATCACATGAACCAGATGGACACCAGCGGCGTCATCGACATGTCCGCCTATCGCGGCGAAGAGACGATGGACGACCTCGAAAACCGTTACGGCGCCCAGAACGCCGCCGACGAGGATTTCGAAGACGACGACAGCTGACGCGGCGTTGAAGGCCGGGACCGAAGCGGAAAGCCAGGTTCCGGGGCGCTTTTAACGGACGCGGGCCGCTCCCTGCACAGGGGGCGGCTCCTTGCCGTCAGATGCCGCGCGGCCTGAAACCATGGGACCCGCGCATTTCGACAGAGTCGGGCCGGCGAATCGGCCTTCGCCAGGAGCGCAAGCCGGGCTTCCAGCCCCGCTAGTTCGCCGGCTTGTCCAAGGCCCAAGGATTCCGGTGCGCCGGGGGCTGCTTATCGGCATGCGCCGCCAGGGTGCCAGCCAACTGGGCAGCGTCATTCGCATCGCCGCCCTCGTCCGGCGAGGGCACGGAGCAATAGGCCGTCAGCAACATGCTGGCAGACCAGAACAGCGCATGCCACCGGCTCTTGAAGACATTCCTGATCTTGGGCCCGAACATCCGCGCAGACTAGCGGCGCAGGGTTAAGAGTCCGTACCCGCCTCGCGCTTCAGATCGTAGAGGATTTCCAGCGCATCACGCGGCGATAGCGCGTCGATGTCCATATCGCGCAGCTTGTCGCGCAGGGCGTCGCACTGTTCTTCAAGCGCATCGTGCGCCGCCGCGAACAGCGGCAGGTCGCCGAGGCCCGCTGCCAGCCCGCCCGTCTCGGCGCGGCCCTTCTCCAGCTTGTCCAGCACCGACTTGGCGCGGCTGATCACCTTGGGCGGCACCCCGGCAAGGCGTGCGACGGCCAGGCCGTAGCTGCGATCCGCCGGACCTTCGGCCAGTTCGTGCAGCAGCACCAGATCGCCCTTCCACTCGCGCGCGCGGACGTGGTGGAGCGACAGCGCTTCGCACGTCTCTCCCAGCCGCGCCATCTCGTGATAGTGCGTGGCGAAGAGGCAGCGGCAGCGGTTGGTTTCGTGCACCGCTTCGGCAACGGCCCATGCCAGCGCCAGACCGTCATAGGTCGAGGTGCCGCGCCCCACTTCGTCGAGGATGACGAAGCTGCGATCGGTCGCCTGCGCCAGGATCGCGGCGGTCTCCACCATCTCGACCATGAACGTCGACCGGCCGCGCGCCAGGTTGTCCGAAGCGCCGACGCGGCTGAACAGGCGGTCTACCATGCCGATCTTGGCAGACCTGGCCGGCACGAAGCCGCCCGCCTGCGCCAGCAGCACGATCAGCGCGTTCTGGCGCAGGAACGTCGACTTACCGCCCATGTTGGGGCCGCCGATCAGCCAGAGCCGGTCATGGCTGGCAAGGCGGCAGTCGTTGGCGACGAAGCGCTCGCCCTGAACCTTCAGTGCGGCCTCGACCACCGGATGACGGCCGCCCTCGATATCCAGCGAGAGACCGTCCACCACTTCGGGCCGCGCCCAGCCGCCCTCGGCCGCGCGCTCGGCCTGTCCGGCGGCGACGTCGAGCCGGGCGAGCGCCGCGGCGGTGCGGGCTATCGCATGGCGGGCGGCGACGGCTTCGGCCACCAGTCCCTCGAAATGCGCTTCCTCGGCGGCGAGCGCGTGGGCACCTGCCTCGGTGATGCGGCTCGCTTCCTCATGCAGGGCGAGCGCGTTGAAGCGCATGGCCCCGGCCATCGTCTGGCGGTGCGAAAATCCGCTGTCCGGCTCCAGCAGCTTGTCGGCATGGCGCTGCGGCACTTCGATGAAGTAGCCGAGCACGTTGTTGTGCTTGATCTTCAGCGCGGCGACGCCGGTTTCCTCGCGGTATTTCGCTTCCAGCGCGGCGATGGCGCGGCGGGCATTGCCCGAGGTGACACGCAGTTCGTCCAACCCGGCATCGTAGCCGCTGGCGATATAGCCGCCCTGCCCGCGCTCGGTGGGCGGGGTTTCCACCAGCGCCTGCGCGAAGTGATCGACCAGGGCGGCCCAATGATCCTGGCTTCCGCCAAGCTCCGGCATCAGCCGGTCGAGCAGCACCGGCAACCCATCCATCTGCGCCAGTCGCTCCCCGATCCGGCGCGCGCCCGACAGACCGTCGCGAAGCTGCCCCAGGTCGCGCGGACTGCCGCGCCCGGCCACCACGCGGCCCAGCGCCCGGCCGATATCCGGCTGCGCTCGCAGCGCGGCGCGCATGTCCTCGCGCAGCAGGGGGTCGTCGTGCAGCCATTCGACGAGTTCCAGCCGCTCGGCAATCGCGTGGCGATCGGTCAGCGGCGCGGACAGGTCTTCGGCCAGCTGCCGCGCACCGGCGCCGGTCACGCAGCGGTCGATCGCCTCGACCAGACTGCCCTTGCGGCCGCCCTGCGACGATTCGAGAATCTCCAGGCTGGCGCGCGTCGCCTCGTCCATCGCCAGCGCCGCATCGCCCGCGCGCGCTTCCGGCGGCAGCAGCAGCGGCAGCTTGCCGCGTCCGACATGGTCGAGATAGGCGATCAAGCCGCCCGCCGCCGCCAGCATGGCGCGCGTGAAGGTGCCAAAGCCGTCGAGCGTGGCGACGCCGTGAACCAGCTTCAGCCGCTCGTCACCGCCGTCGGACGAAAACTCGTGCCCCGAACGCGAGATCGCGCCGTCCGGCGCCAGCTCCCAGCCCTCCGGCACCACCAGTTCGCGCGCACCGAGACGCGCCAGCGCCGCGCCCAGCCGCTCGGGCGGGCACTCTTCCAGCTCCATGCGCCCGGTCGAGATGTCGCAGGCCGCGATCCCCACCGTGCCCCGCAGATCGCAGGCCGCCGCCAGCACATTGGCGCGGCGCGGTTCCAGCAGCGATTCCTCGGTGAGCGTGCCGGCCGTGACGAAGCGCACGATATCGCGCGCGACCAGCGCCTTGGAAGCCCGGCCTTCCTTTCTGGCGCGCTCCTTGGCTTCGGCCGGCGTTTCGGTCTGTTCGGCAATCGCCACGCGGCAACCCGCCTTGATCAGACGGGCCAGATAACCCTCTGCCGCATGGACCGGCACGCCGCACATCGGGATCGGCTGACCGCCGTGTTCGCCGCGAGTGGTAAGTGCAATGTCGAGCACTTGGCTTGCGATTTTTGCATCCTCGAAGAACAGCTCGAAGAAGTCGCCCATGCGATAGAACAGCAGGCAGTCCCCCGCCACCTCCCGCAAGGCAAGGTACTGGGCCATCATCGGGGTCACCCCCGCTTTCTCGGACGCTGTGCTCATGGCTGTGAGCGTTAGCCCCGCGCGTCCCTTTTTGTGAAGCGCCGGGGCGCCGCCTTTCCCCTATCGCGTGGCGAGAACATTCGTTAGGGCCACTCCCAAATCGGGAGAAATCGCTTGTCCGAAAAGTCGAAGATCCAGTTCACCGAGCGCGAAGCGCTGTTCTATCACAACACCATCCGCCCCGGTAAGATCGAGATCATTGCGTCAAAGCCCATGGCCACGCAACGCGACCTCTCGCTTGCCTATTCGCCGGGCGTCGCCGTTCCGGTCCAGGCCATCGCCGACGATCCCGCCACGGCCTACGATTACACCGCGAAGGGCAACCTCGTTGCAGTGATCTCGAACGGCACCGCGATCCTGGGCATGGGCAACCTCGGCGCCCTGGCATCGAAGCCTGTGATGGAAGGCAAGGCAGTGCTGTTCAAGCGCTTCGCCGACGTCGATTCCATCGATATCGAACTCGCCAGCGAGGATACCGACGCGCTGATCGAGGCCATCGCCATGATGGAGCCCAGCTTCGGCGGCATCAACCTTGAGGATATCAAGGCGCCCGAATGCTTCATCATCGAGCAGGCCCTGCGCGAACGGATGAACATCCCGGTCATGCATGACGACCAGCACGGCACCGCGATCATCGCCGCCGCCGGCCTGATCAACGCCTGCCTCATCACCGGCCGCAAGCTGGAGGACGTCAAGGTCGTGGTGAACGGCGCAGGCGCTTCGGCGCTGGCCTGCACCGCGCTGATCAAGTCGATGGGCGTGCGCCACGAAAACGTGCTCGTCTGCGATACGCGCGGCGTGATCTATCCGGGCCGCGAACGCGTGGACCAGTTCAAGTCCGCCCACGCAGTGAAGACCGACCGGCGCACGCTGGCCGAAGCGCTCGAAGGCGCGGACGTCGTTCTCGGCCTCTCGGCCAAGGGCGCGATCACGCCCGAGATGGTCAAGACCATGGCGCCCGAGCCGATCATCTTCGCCATGGCCAACCCGGACCCGGAAATCACCCCGCCCGAAGCCAAGGCCGTGCGCCCCGATGCCATCGTCGCCACCGGCCGTTCGGACTATCCGAACCAGGTCAACAACGTGCTGGGCTTCCCCTTCATCTTCCGCGGCGCGCTGGATGTCAGCGCCACCGCCATCAATGAAGAGATGAAGATCGCGGCCGCCACGGCCATCGCCGAACTGGCGCGCGAGCAGGTCCACGAGGACGTGGCCGTCGCTTACGGCGAATCGCAGCAGTTCGGCCGCGACTACATCATCCCCGCGCCCTTCGATCCGCGCCTGATGGAAGTCGTGCCCATGGCGGTGGCCAAGGCAGCCATGGATTCGGGCGTCGCCAAGCGCCCGATCGAGGACTTCGAGGCCTACCGCGACCAGCTCAAGGCGCGCCTCAATCCCACCACTTCGGTGCTCACCCGCGTCTACGAACAGGTCCGCGCCAATCCCAAGCGCATGATCTTCGCCGAAGCGGACAACGAAGTGGTGCTGCGCGCGGCGATCCAGTACCGCGACTTCGGCTATGGCGAACCCGTGCTGGTCGGCCGCACCCAGGTCATCCTCGACAAGATGGCCGAGCTGGGCGTGCCCAACCCGGAGAGCTTCCATATCGAGAATTCGATGGTCTCCGAGCATGTCGCCCCGATGGTGGAGATGCTTTACGAACGCCTGAAACGTCGCGGCTTCCTGCAGCGCGACGTGCAGCGCATGGTCAATACCGATCGCAACATCTTCGCTTCCGGCCTGCTCAAGCTGGGCGTGGGTGACGGCCTTATCACCGGCATGACCCGCCCCTTCGCGCAGTCGATCAAGGAAGTGCGCCGCGTGCTGGATCCGGCCGAGGGCAAGCTGGCCTTCGGCATCCACATGCTGGTGGGCAAGAACCACACGGTGTTCATGGCCGACACCACCATCAACGAGCGCCCCACCGCCGAGCAGCTCGCGGTGATCGCCAAGGAAACCGCGGCCGTCGCCCGCCGCCTGGGCCATGAACCGCGCGTGGCCTTCCTCAGCTACTCCACGTTCGGCAATCCGTCGGGCAAGTGGCTGGAACAGACCCGCGAGGCGATCCGCATCCTCGACGAGGAACAGCCCGACTTCGAATACGAAGGCGAAATGGCCCCCGACGCGGCGCTGAACCCGAAGATCATGGCGCTCTATCCCTTCAGCCGCCTTTCGGCGCCTGCCAACGTGCTGATCATGCCGGGCCTGCAGTCGGCCAATATCTCGGCCAAGCTGCTCAAGGAGATCGGCGGCACCACCTCGATCGGGCCGATGCTGCTGGGCGCGGAAAAGCCGGTGCAGATCGTGCCGATGACCGCACTGGCACCCGACGTGCTGACGCTGGCGGTACTGGCTGCGGCCGGAATCGCCGGGTAACGAAAAAAGCGGCGCCCGGGTCATGCCGGGCGCCGCTTTTTCAGACATACCGTTCGGAAGAACGCCTGCCCGCGATTTGGGCTGGTCATGGCCCGCGGTCCCGGATCAAGTCCGGGACGACGTCATCTCCACGACGTCACTTCCCGCTCACTTCCGGCGATAGCGGAAATACCAGACCTCATGCCCATAGACGGTGCGCGCCTTGTTTTCGTAGCGCGTTTCCGGCCAGCCGCCGGGACGGACCTGGAAGTCCTGCGGCTTGTTGCAAAGCCACTCGAACTGGTCGGTATGGCGCTGCATCACCATCAGCGCATGGCGCACGTAGACCGCATGGTCGGTGCCGAAGCGGAATTCGCCGCCGGGCTTGAGCTTGGCCGCGAACATGTTCACCGGGCCGTCGTTCATCATGCGCCGCTTGGCGTGGCGCGCCTTGGGCCAGGGGTCCGGGTGCAGCAGGTAGAGGAACGAGAGCGAGCCGTCCGGAATGCGCGAGAGCACTTCCAGGGCATCGCCGTGATGGATGCGGACGTTGCCGAGCGGCGGCTGCGCCGGCCCGCCGCCTACCGGATTCTCGCCCGAGACATGGGTGAGCGCCTGCGCCACGCCATTGATGAAGGGCTCTGCACCGATGAAGCCATGCCCCGGCAGCAGGTCCGCACGGAAAGCCAGGTGCTCGCCGCCGCCGAAGCCGATCTCGAAATGGAGCGGGCAATTCTCGCCGAACAGCAGCTCGGCCGTCACCGGACCTTCGAGGGGAACCGCGATTCGCGGCAGCAGGTTGTCGACCAGCGCCTGCTGGCCCGCGCGGAGGGGCTTGCCCTTGGCGCGGCCGTAAAGGCGGTTGAGCGTGGTCGGATCGCCGGATTTGTGAGCCGTCATGGCGCGGGCCACTGGCACCGATGCGGGGCAAGGTCAACGTGGCAGCCGCTGACGGGGCCGTGAAGGCGGCGATTTACCGGCCGAGGGTGGGGTTTCGTGGGCCTTTTGTGTGTGATTGGGGGTAAGGTTTCGGTCCGGTCCTGCGCGCCCTGTGCCTCGCACTCTGGCACTCTGGCACTCTGGCACTCTGGCACCCTGGCACCTTGGCACCTTGGCACCTTGACACCGTATGCCCGACCCACCCCCACCTTCGTCATTGCGAGCGTAGCGAAGCAATCCAGGGCAGTTCCACGCCGCCCTGGATTGCCACGTCGGCTTCGCCTCCTCGCAATGACGAAGGAGGTGGTGAGAGCGAGTATCGATCAGGGTCGGGGTGCCCAGCGGGGCGGGCACAAACATCGGCATGTGCCAAGCATGCGCCCGGAACGCGCCGGTGCCCAGCCCAGCCCCACAAACATGGCCTGCAAAACGAAACGGCCCACCCCAAGGGGCAGGCCGTTCCGTTCACGCGTCATGTCCCCGCAAGGGGCGCGCAAGGGGTAGGTTTTACGCGACTTCCTGAAGCTCGTCCGGATCGCGCAGCACATAGCCGCGGCCCCAGACCGTCTCGATGTAGTTGGCGCCGCCACAGGCGTGGGCCAGCTTCTTGCGCAGCTTGCAGATGAAGACGTCGATGATCTTCAGTTCCGGCTCGTCCATGCCGCCGTAGAGGTGGTTGAGGAACATTTCCTTGGTCAGCGTGGTGCCCTTGCGCAGCGAGAGCAGCTCCAGCATCGCATATTCCTTGCCGGTCAGGTGCACGCGGGCGCTGTCGACTTCGACGGTCTTGGCGTCGAGGTTCACCACCAGCTTGCCGGTGCGGATGACCGACTGCGAGTGGCCCTTCGAACGACGAACGACGGCGTGGATACGCGCGATCAGTTCTTCGCGGTGGAACGGCTTGGTCACGTAATCGTCGGCGCCGAAGCCGAACGAGCGCACCTTCGAATCCATTTCGGAGATGCCGGAAAGAATGAGAACCGGCGTCTGCACTTTGGCCACGCGCAGCTTCTTCAGCACGTCATAGCCATGCATGTCCGGCAGGTTGAGGTCGAGCAGAATGATGTCGTAATCGTAGAGCTTGCCGAGATCGAGGCCTTCTTCACCGAGATCGGTGGAGTAGACGTTGAAACCTTCGGCCGTCAGCATGAGTTCGATGGCCCGCGCAGTAGTCGGTTCATCCTCGATCAGCAGCACTCGCATCGGAATTCCCTTTCGCCCCCCGTCCATCGGCCCAAATCCCCAGCCGGAACGGATATTTCCATGTATTAACCATAGGACCAATGAAGGTTAAAGGTTAATTTGCCGTAAATGCGAATGCCCGGGCATTTTCAGGGCGATAGGGAATCCGCGGGTGTTAGGAATATTTCATCGCGGAAAACCGGTGCGCGATGTCCGAAAGCCGGGTCAGGCGGTTCGCATGGCCGTCTTGGCGGGGCGAATCGGGGCTTGCGGCAGCCGCACGTCGATGCGCTTCAGATAGCTCCAGAACCCGCATTGCAGCCCGATCAGCATGAGGATGAACGGCTGGAAGGCGATGCCCACGAACAGCGATCCGATCAGGTAGACCACCTGGGCCAGCTGGAGCGACACCGCCAGCGGCGCCACCCAGGCCTCGTCCGGACCGGTGCGCTTGCGCCAGCGGCGGCGGATCTGCTCCATCTGCAGCAGGCCGGTCAATTGGAGCAGGATCCATAGCCCGAAACCGGGGAAGCCCTGCTCTCCCAACATCTCGAAGTAGCTCGAATGGAAGGCCCGGCCCTCCTCCACCACATGAGTGCGCCGAATCTCGGTGCTGCCGTCCACGGTCGTCTTGGCCACGGTATCGTATTCGACGCGGCTGGACTGGTTGACCACGAAGCCGCCGCCCAGGGGATGCTGCTTCACATAGCCCCAGGTCCATTTCCACACGCCCAGGCGCGTGCTGGCGGACTGGTCGGCCTCGTGATTCTCGATCGTGCCCATGCGCGCCAGGAAGGCCGGTGGCAGGAACGGCACCACCACCATCACCGCCAGCGCCATGCCCCCGGCGATCAGCACTTTGTGCTTCGCGGTCCTCAGGTAGAACAGGCAGAGCACGCCCAGGCACACCAGCCCGGTGCGGGCTTGCGTGCCCACCGGGATCAGCGAAGCGGCGAAGATCAGCGCTCCGGCAAACAGATAGACGCGCCAGTCCGCCGGAAAGACCGTGCCGTACTTCACCAGCCAGAGGATGATGGGAATGATGGAGATCGCCACGGCCGAGAGGATCGACCCTTCGTAAAGGCCAGTGTTGTTCTCCACGAAGATGCGCAGCGTGCCGTAGCCGCCTCCGCCGCCCGCCGTCTTGAGCCCGCCGTCGATGATGAGCGCGCTCGCCGCCAGCACCATCACGAGCGCCACCGCCTCGATCCGCAGGCGGGTCCGCAGGGTGAACGGCAGGAAGATCGCGAAGACCAGCGCCTTCCACACCCAGGCCCACTTTTCCGCCGCTTCGGCCGGATATACGGCGGTCCAGGTGGTGAAGCCGCAATAGAGCAGCAGCAGCACCAGGATGCCCTGCCGCCAGGTGAACCGCGAATCGCGCTTGTCGTCCAGGGCCACCCAGCCCAGGAACGCTGCCGCGAAAGCCATCAGCGAGATCGGCAGATGGGCCAGGATACCCCAGGAGATGATCTGCGGGGAGACAATGTCCACGTAGAGATAGCATAGCACCCAGAGGAACGGGCGCCGGAAGCCGATCAGCAGGAAGCAGGCGACGAAGCCCGTCAGCGCAAGGTCAAGCATCGCCGTCCTCGCGCGGGTCGTCTCCGCCGGGCCAGCGCATCTCGCGGCGGACGGGCGCGGTTCTCGACCGCGAGGCCGGGGCCTTTCCGCCTGCAGCCGGCGCCGTGTCGGGCGGAGAGGATGCGTTCCCGCGCGCCGATTCGACATCGAGATCCGGCCGCATCAGCAGCCGCCAGGCGGCCAGCGCCAGCAGTCCGTGACTCAGGGCAAGGGCAAGGATGTCGACCATCGGCGCCGGGCCTAGCAGTGCGGAGTTGACGCGGCGTTAAGCCTTGCAGACTTACGACCTGGCTCATGACCCGCGTCCTTCACGTCCTCGACCATTCGCTGCCGATGCAGAGCGGCTACACCTTCCGCACCCGCGCGATCCTGAAGGCGCAGGAGGCCATGGGCTTCGAAGTCCGGGGCGTCACCGGCATACGCCACAAGGCGGCCGGCCCCGCGGTGGAGGAAGCCGATGGCCTGGTGTTCCATCGCACGTCGGGATCGGTCGACGGCCCGCCAGTCCTGCGCGAATGGCGCGAGATCGGGCTTTTCGCCGAATCCATCGAGCGGGTGGTGCACGAATGGCGGCCGGACGTGCTCCATGCCCACTCGCCCTCGCTCTGCGGCGCGGCCGCCGCGCGCGTCGCCCGGCGCCACGGCATTCCCCTCGTCTATGAAATTCGCGCCTTCTGGGAAGATGCCGCGGTCGGCAACGGCACGGGCCGCGAAGGCTCGCTGAAGTACCGCCTGACCCGGGCGCTGGAGAACCGCGTGGTGTCGCGCGCCGATGCCGTCGTGACGATCTGCGACGGCCTGCGCCAAGACCTCGTCGCGCGCGGCGTGCCGGCGGGGAAGATCACGCTCATGCCCAACGGTGTCGACCTCAGCCTGTTCGGCGCGCCGCCCCCGCGCGATCCCGCGCTCGCCCGCGAACTCGGGTTCGAGGTGGATGGCCCCGCCGGCGCCCTGGCCTGCCCGGTGATCGGCTTCATCGGGAGCTTCTACGACTACGAAGGGCTGGACGACCTGATCGCCGCCATGCCGCTGCTGCTGGAACGCCAGCCCCTGGCGCGGCTGCTGCTGGTGGGCGGAGGCCCGCGCGAGGAGGCGCTGCGGGCGCAGGCGCTGGCTTCTCCCGCTGCCGGCGCGATCCGCTTCATCGGCCGCGTGCCGCATCAGGACGTGGAGCGCTATTACGCGCTGGCCGACATGATGGCCTATCCGCGCAAGAAGAGCCGGCTGACGGACCTCGTCACGCCGCTCAAGCCGCTGGAGGCCATGGCGCAGGGCAAGCTCGTGGCCGCCAGCGACGTGGGCGGACACCGCGAACTGGTCACTCACGGCAAGACCGGCACTCTCTTCGCACCAGACGATCCCGCCGCCTGCGCCGCCGCACTTGCGGGCTTGCTGGACGCGCGCGAATCGTGGGATGCCTACCGCCAGGCCGGGCTCCAACATGTCCGGGAACGGCACGATTGGGCCGTCAATGCCGGTCGTTATCGAGACGTTTACCAAATGGTGGCACCTCTCGATGCACGAAAAAGGCTGGAAACCGCTGCCTGAGCTGGCGGCTTCCGCTCAAACAGATCTGAGAACGGGGTTTAGAAACGTGGCGAAACCAGAGAACAGGAAGCCCCAGCCGATCAGCCGTCATCCCTTGTTCCCCGCCATCGTGGCCTTGTGGTTCGCGGCCCTGTTCGGCCTGGGTTCGATCATCGTCAGTCCGGCGCTGATCGAGCATATCGTCCTGTCGACCGGCATTGCCAAGCTGGTGCCCATGGCCGCGCCCCCGCTGGGGACGACCGCCCGCATCCTGTTCGCCCTGGGGCTTACCGGCCTGGGCGGACTGATCGGCCTGGTGGCCGCCCGCCGCGTGGCCCAGACCGCCGAAGCGCAGACCTCGCAAACCGGCACGGCGCGCATGCCGTTCGCCGGGCTGGAACCTGCGGAAACCGATCTCGAACCCGAAGCCGACCCGGCGCAGGACCGCAAGTCCGCCGCCATGCCGCGCCGCCGCCGTGCTTTCGCGCTGGTGGCCGAGGAAGTCCCCCGGCTGGAAGAGGCCGATGCCGCAGCCGAAACCGACGCCGAAGTTTCCGGGAACGGCCAGCCGCCGATTCTCAACCTCTCCGATCTCGACCTGGAAGGCATCGAGGCCGCCGGCCTGACCGACCCGGCGCTCCCGCCTGAGCAGCACGCCTATCGCCAACCGACCCTGGCCGAGAGCGACCTGGACACGGCCGGCGCTCTCGAAACCGCCGAGATGCCCGAATCGCACATGCCCGAATCGCTGGCTGCCGAATGGTCTGTCGCGAACGAGGACGAAGCCGAAATCGCTTCCGAGGCCCGCGCTGAGGATGTCGCGCCGGAAACCATCGGCCCGGACGTTCCTGGCCAGGGCGGTTTTGCCGAAGACGATCACGGTCCCTTCGGCCGCATCCCGGAATGGCTCGAACCGCGCCAGGAAACCCACACCTTCTCGCCGGCCGCCTGGGCTGTCTCGCAGGACGAAGTCCCCGAGCCTGCCGCATCCGCACCGGCGCCCGAAACCCTGAACAACCGCCTGTTCGAAGCCTATTCGCGCTCCTTGTCCGAAGTGGCCGAAACGCCGGCTTCCGAAGGCCGGCCGCTGTTTTCCTCCGAAGCGGCGGAGACGGCCGATATCGCCGTGTCCTTCCGGGCCGCAGAAGAGCTGCCGCAGGCCGCGGAGCGGATTGCCGGCGCCGACCTTGAAGACCTTTCGCAAGTCGAGCTTCTCGAACGCCTGGCGCTGGCCATGGAGCAGCAGCGCAGGCGCCGTCTTCAGGCCGCCACTCCTGACAGCGCGCCGTCCGACGGCACGGCTTCAGAAATCACCGCGCCCAAAGGCACCGCAACCGCCGAAATGCCGGCGCCGCTTTTCGATCCCGCATCGCCGGGCACCGAGACCATCGCTTTCCCCGCGCCTGCCACTTCCCTCTCCACGCTCCCGCGCCTTGCCTCGGTAGCGCCGTTCACGGCGCCCCTGCGCCCGGTCCCGGACGAAGCATCGCCGGATCGGGAATCGCCGGAGCAGGACATCGTCCCTTCCGCCACCACCCGCATCCCCGCGGCCCTGCGTCCGGTGGGCTTCGATGCCTTCGGCCATGACGAAGCCGAGGACGCACTGCCCGGCTACGTCCCGCCCCGCCACATCGGCCTGGCGCCGGCCCGCCCGATCTCGGTCCTGGCCCGCACCCTGGCGGATGCCGAAGAGGCGGAACGCCTTGGTGATGAGGCCGAGGCCGAAGATCTCGGCAAATATGCCGCCTTCGACCCGCTCTCGCAGGACTTCGACTATGCCGAGGCTCCCGAGGACGACGAACAGGAGGCCGTGCTCGAGCAGGGTTACTCCTCGCTGCTCAACCTCTCGCGCCAGGCGCCCCGCCAGAACTTCGTGCGTTTCGACGAGAACGCCGCCCCCGCCGAGGCTTTCGGCGAGGACTCAGGCCCGGTGGAAGAGGCGCACCTTGCCGAGGACGGTGGGCACCGCCCGTTCGACCCGCCCGCGCGCCCCGATCCCAGCGAAACAGAAAAGGCCCTGCGCGCCGCGCTTGCCACGCTCCAGCGCATGAGCGGGGCCGCCTGAACGGTCGGTCCCGGGAGCTGGGCTTTGAGAGGCCGGCCCCTGCCAAAACGCGTTCCACGCAACTGAAACACGTTTTCGCATAACAAAATTCCCTTTTTTCCCGCGCACACGCACTAAATTTTGCGCGCACCCCTGCCTTCACCATTGCAAAAGCGTCCCGCAATCGTCATGGGGGCGCGAGGGACCACCATGACGCGCACCGGCGCCGCACGATTCGTGCGCGGCGGGGCGTGGACAGGTCCCCGGCAAAAAATGACAGGATGGGTTTATATCGATGGGATTTCCTAAGCCCCAGGGCCTTTATGATGCGCGTAACGAACACGACTCCTGTGGTGTGGGCTTCGTAGCCCATATCAAAGGCCAGAAAACGCATGCTATCATTACTCAGGCGCTGGAAATCCTGAAAAATATCGACCACCGCGGTGCGGTGGGTGCCGACCCGCTGCTGGGTGACGGCGCAGGAATCCTGACTCAGCTTCCCGATGGCCTGTTCCGCAGCTGGGCCGCCGCGACCGGCGTCGAACTGCCGCAGCCGGGCGACTATGCCGTCGCCATGTGCTTCCTGCCGCAGGACGAGGCCAGCCGCGACCTCATCACGCAGACCTTCGAAAAGTTCATCGCCAAGGAAGGCCAGCACCTGATCGGCTGGCGCGACGTGCCCGTCACGCTCGATGGCCTGGGCAAGACCGTCATCAACTCGATGCCGGTGATCCGCCAGTGCTTCGTCGGCCGCGGCGACAACTGCGCCGACCAGGACGCTTTCGAGCGCAAGATCCTGGCGATCCGCAAGCAGACGCAGAACCCGCTCAAGGCCATGGCCGAAAAGCACAAGCTGCCCGGCCTGACCGAGCTCTACATGCCGAGCTTCTCCAGCCGCACGATCGTCTACAAGGGCCTGCTGCTGGCGACCCAGGTCGGCTCGTTCTACGACGATCTGCGCAACCCCGAGTTCGTCTCGGCACTCGGCCTCGTGCACCAGCGTTTCTCGACCAACACCTTCCCGAGCTGGAAGCTGGCGCATCCGTTCCGCTTCATGGCCCATAACGGCGAGATCAACACGGTTCGCGGCAACGTGAACTGGATGAACGCGCGCCGCCGCACCATGGAATCGGAGCTGCTCGGCGCCGATCTCGACAAGATGTGGCCGCTGATCCCGCATGGCCAGTCGGACACCGCCTGCCTCGACAACGCTTTCGAGCTGCTGCTGGCGGGCGGCTATTCGCTCAGCCACGCGATGATGATGCTGATTCCGGAAGCATGGGCGGGCAACCCGCTGATGACGCCGGAACGCCGCGCCTTCTACGAATACCACGCTGCCCTGATGGAACCCTGGGACGGTCCGGCCGCCGTGGCCTTCACGGACGGCCGCCAGATCGGCGCCACGCTCGACCGTAACGGGCTGCGCCCCGCGCGCTTCCTCGTCACTGACGACGACATCTGCGTCATGGCGTCGGAATCCGGCGTGCTTCCGATCAAGGAAGACAATATCGTCCGCAAGTGGCGCCTCCAGCCCGGCAGGATGCTCCTGATCGACTTCGATCAGGGCCGCATCATCGAGGACGAGGAAATCAAGACCCAGCTTGCCAATGAAGAGCCCTACGAGAAGTGGCTCGACCAGGCGCAGTACAAGCTGGCCGATCTCGACGTGATCGAGCCCGAACTGGCCGAGCTGCCCGCCCCCACGGGCACGCTGCTCGATCGCCAGCAGGTCTTCGGCTATACCCAGGAAGACGTCAGCCGCTTCCTGGAGCCGATGGCCGTCGCCGCCGACGATCCGCTCGGCTCGATGGGCACCGATACGCCGATCCCGGTGCTGTCGAACAAGGCCCGCCTGCTTTACGACTACTTCAAGCAGAACTTCGCGCAGGTCACCAACCCGCCGATCGACCCGATCCGCGAGGAACTGGTCATGAGCCTCGTCTCGATGATCGGCCCGCGCCCGAACCTGCTCGGCCACGATGCCGGCACGCACAAGCGCCTGGAAGTCAGCCAGCCGATCCTGACCGACCTTGGCCTCGCCAAGATCCGTTCGGTGGAAGCCGCGCTTGACGGCGCCTTCCGTACCGCCACCATCGACATGACCTGGGACGCCAAGACCGGCGCCGCGGGCATCGAAATGGCGATCAAGGAAATGTGCTGGGCCGCGACCGAAGCGGTGCTGGCGGACAAGAACATCCTCGTCCTGTCCGACCGTGCCCAGGGCCCCGACCGTATCCCGATGCCGGCCCTGCTGGCGACGGCCGCCGTCCACCACCACCTCGTCCGCCAGGGCCTGCGCATGCAGACCGGCCTCGTCGTGGAGACCGGCGAAGCGCGTGAAGTCCACCACTTCTGCGCGCTGGCGGGCTTCGGCGCCGAAGCGATCAACCCCTATCTCGCCTTCGAGACCATCGAGGCCGTGCGCGTTCGCAAGAACCTGCCGGTTTCGGCGGAGCAGGCGGCGAAGAACTACGTCTATGCCGTCGGCAAGGGCATCCGCAAGGTCATGTCCAAGATGGGCATCTCGACCTATCAGTCTTATTGCGGCGCGCAGATCTTCGACGCGGTCGGCCTCTCGACCGCCTTCGTGGACAAGTACTTCACCGGAACCGCCACCACCATCGAGGGTGCGGGCCTGGCCGAAATCGCGGAAGAAGCCGTCCGCCGCCACGATGCGGCCTATGGCGACAACCCGATCTACGCCAGCATGCTCGACGTCGGCGGCATCTACGGCTCGCGCGTCCGCGGCGAGGAACACGCCTGGACGTCCGAGAACATCGGCGCGCTCCAGCACGCCGTGCGCGGCAATATCCCCGCCAAGTACGAGGAATTCGCCCGCACCATCAACGACCAGTCGACCCGGATGCTCACCATCCGCGGGCTGATGGAGTTCGTTCCCGGCCAGGCGATCCACATTTCCGAAGTGGAACCTGCCAGCGAGATCGTGAAGCGCTTCGCCACCGGCGCGATGAGCTACGGCTCGATCTCGTGGGAAGCGCATACCACGCTGGCGATGGCGATGAACCGCATCGGCGGCAAGTCGAACACCGGCGAAGGCGGCGAGGATCCCTCGCGCTTCAAGCCCCTGCCGGGCGGCGATTCCATGCGTTCGTCGATCAAGCAGGTCGCCTCGGGCCGCTTCGGCGTGACCACCGAGTACCTCGTCAACGCCGACGACATCCAGATCAAGATGGCCCAGGGCGCCAAGCCCGGCGAAGGCGGCCAGCTGCCGGGCGACAAGGTGGACAAGACCATCGGCGCCACCCGTCACTCGACGCCCGGCGTCGGCCTGATCTCGCCGCCGCCGCACCACGACATCTACTCGATCGAAGACATCGCGCAGCTCATTCACGATCTCAAGAACGTGAACCCGACCAGCCGCGTCTCGGTCAAGCTGGTGTCCGAAGTGGGCGTGGGCACGGTTGCCGCGGGCGTTTCCAAGGCGCGCGCGGACCACATCACGATCTCGGGCTACGAAGGCGGCACCGGCGCTTCGCCGCTCACCTCGCTGACGCACGCGGGTTCGCCCTGGGAAATCGGCCTGGCCGAAACCCAGCAGACCCTGCTGCTCAACAACTTGCGCAGCCGCGTGGTGGTCCAGGCCGACGGCGGGCTGCGTACCGGGCGCGATGTTGCCGTGGCCGCGCTGCTCGGCGCGGAAGAGTTCGGCTTCGCCACCGCGCCGCTGATCGCGGCCGGCTGCATCATGATGCGCAAGTGCCACCTCAACACCTGCCCGGTCGGCGTCGCCACCCAGGACCCCCTCCTGCGCGCCCGCTTCACCGGCCAGCCCGAGCATGTGGTCAACTATTTCTTCTTCGTCGCCGAGGAACTGCGCGCGATCATGGCCGAACTCGGCTTCCGCACGATCGCGGAAATGGTCGGCCGGGTCGACAAGCTCGACATGAAGAAGGCCGTCCAGCACTGGAAGGCCAAGGGTGTCGACCTGTCCAAGGTGCTCTACCAGGCACCGCTGGGCGACAGCCCCTCGCTGGGCTGGAGCGAAGCGCAGGACCACGGTCTTGAGAACGCGCTCGACAACGAGCTGATTGCCGCTTCGGGCGACGCTCTGGACAACCGCCAGGCCGTTCGCATCGAAAAGAGCGTCATCAACGTCAACCGCACGGTCGGCGCGATGCTCTCGGGCGAAGTGGCCCGTCGCTACGGCCATGACGGCTTGCCCGACAACACGATCAACGTGAAGCTCACCGGCGTCGCCGGCCAGAGCTTCGCCGCCTGGCTTGCCCACGGCGTCACGCTCGACCTGACCGGCGATGCCAACGACTATGTCGGCAAGGGCCTGTCCGGCGGCCGCGTGATCGTGCGCCAGCCCGGCCATGTGAACCGCGATCCGCTCAAGAACATCATCGTCGGCAACACCGTGCTCTACGGCGCGATTTCCGGCGAGGCGTTCTTCAACGGCGTCGGCGGCGAGCGCTTCGCAGTCCGCAACTCGGGCGCGATCGCGGTCGTCGAAGGTTGCGGCGACCACGGCTGCGAATACATGACCGGCGGCGTCGTCACGGTGCTGGGCAAGACCGGCCGCAACTTCGCGGCAGGCATGTCCGGCGGCATCGCCTACGTCTACGACGAGGACGGCGAGTTCGAGAAGCTGGTGAACCCGGCGATGGTCGATCTCATCCGCATCTCGGCCGAAGACGAAGACGAAGAGGGAACCGGCCGTCCCCAGCAGCGCACCGTCTCGGTCCGCGACCTGGGCATGGGCGACATGCTGCGCCACGATGCGGAGCGCCTGCGCATCCTGCTCGAACGCCACCACCTGCACACCGGCTCGAAAAGAGCCCGCGCGCTGCTCGACGACTGGTCGAACGCGCTGGGCAAGTTCGTCAAGGTGATGCCGCGCGACTATGCGAAGGCTCTGCGCCAGCAGGAGGCGGAACGCCTCGAAGCCGCCTCGGTCGCAGCAGAATAAGATCTAGGAACGTATCAAGATGGGCAAGGAAACCGGCTTCCTCGAACTGGACCGCCAGGATCGCACTTACGGCGACGCCACCGAGCGCCTGAAGAACTACAACGAATTCGTCGTCCCGCTGTCGACGGAAGCGCTGAAAGACCAGGCATCGCGCTGCATGAACTGCGGCGTGCCGCACTGCCATACCGGCTGTCCGGTCAACAACATCATCCCCGACTGGAACCACCTGGTCTACGAGGACGACTTCAAGAACGCGCTGGAAGTCCTCCACTCGACCAACAACTTCCCCGAGTTCACCGGCCGCATCTGCCCCGCCCCGTGCGAGGCCGCGTGCACGCTGAATATCATCGACCAGCCGGTCACCATCAAGTCGATCGAATGCGCGATCGTCGACAAGGGCTGGCAGGAAGGCTGGATCACGCCGAAGCCTGCCGAGAAGAAGACCGGCAAGTCGGTGGCCGTGGTCGGTTCCGGCCCGGCAGGCATGGCCTGCGCGCAGCAGCTGGCCCGCGCCGGCCACTCGGTGACCCTGTTCGAGAAGAACGACCGCGTCGGCGGCCTGCTTCGCTACGGCATTCCCGACTTCAAGATGGAAAAGCACCTCATCAACCGCCGGCTGGTGCAGATGATGGCTGAAGGCGTGGAATTCCGCACCTCCACCGAAGTGGGCGTGACGGTCTCAGTCGCCTCGCTCAAGGAAAACTTCGACGCTGTCGTGTTCTCCGGCGGTGCCGAAGATCCCCGTCCGCTGAACATCCCCGGCTTCGAACTGCCGGGCGTGCGCTTCGCGATGGAATTCCTGACCCAGCAGAACAAGCGCAATGCCGGCGATGACGAACTCCGCGCCGCTCCGCGCGGCACGCTCTCGGCCACCGGCAAGCACGTCATCGTCATCGGCGGCGGCGACACCGGTTCGGACTGCGTCGGTACTTCCAACCGCCAGGGCGCCGCTTCGGTGACTCAGCTGGAAATCATGCCCAAGCCGCCGCTTCACGAGAACAAGGCGATGTCCTGGCCGAACTGGCCGCTCAAGCTGCGCACCTCGTCCAGCCACGAGGAAGGCGTCGATCGCGACTGGGCGGTGCTGACCAAGCGCGTCGTCGGCGACAACGACGTCCGGGCCCTCGAATGCGTCCGCGTCGAGTGGAAGGACGGCAAGATGCAGGAAGTGGAAGGCAGCGAGTTCACGCTCCAGGCCGACCTCATCCTGCTCGCCATGGGCTTCGTCGGCCCCCGCAAGGCCGGCATGCTCGACCAGTCGGGCGTCGATCTGGACGCACGCGGCAACGTCAAGGCCACCATGGTCGACTACCGCACCAGCGACCCGGCCATCTGGTCCTGCGGCGACATGCGCCGCGGCCAGTCGCTGGTGGTCTGGGCGATCCGCGAAGGCCGCCAGTGCGCCCGCGCCGTGGACGAAGCACTCATGGGCGCTTCCGAACTGCCGCGCTGACGCTGGCCGGTCCGCTGAATTGAAAAGGGGCGTTCCGCAAGGAGCGCCCCTTTTTCATGCCGGCATTCCGTCCGGGCGATCACTCCCGGCCGGCGATTGACCCAAGGCCGGGACGCGGCGAGGCTCGCTCGTCCCTGTCCCCCGGAGAACGCCCGAATGCTGCTGGAAATCGCCGAGATCGAAGTGCGTCCGGGCGCCGAGGACGCTTTCGCCGCGGCCATGAACGAAGACGGGCTGGCCCAGCTCGCCGCCTGCGAAGGCGTCGTCTCCGTCCGATTCGGCCGGGGCGTGGAGAATCCGTCGAAATTCACCTTCAACGTCGTGTGGACATCGATGGAAGCCCACGAGGCTGCCCGCGCGCTGGACAGCTTTACCCGCTTCCGCGCCGCCTTCGGCGACATGGGCGTGGGCGGGGCGATGAGCCATTACGTCATGGACGAGGCCATATCCGGCGTCTCCGCCTGAACGCGCCGCCAGCAGCCTACCAGTCGATCCGGCCGCGACCGTTGGCCTCCAGAAAGGCATTGGCCTGGCTGAAGGGCCGGCTGCCGAAGAATCCGGCATGGGCAGACAGCGGGCTGGGATGCGGCGCGGTCAGCACGAGGTGATGGCTGGAGGCCAGACCCGGCACCCGCATGGCTTTCTTCTTCGCGTGATTGCCCCAGAGCAGGAACACGCAGGGCTCCGCTTTCGCGGCGACGGCGGCCACGGCAGCATCGGTGATCGCCTCCCAGCCCTTCTTCTGGTGAGACCCGGCCTGGCCCTCCTCTACTGTCAGCGCATTGTTGAGCAGCAGGACGCCCTGCCGCGCCCAGTGCTCCAGGTTGCCGTGTCCCGGCGCCGTGACGCCGCAATCGGTCGCCAGTTCCTTGTACATGTTCGCCAGCGAAGGCGGCACCCGCACGCCATGCGCCACCGAGAAGGCCAGGCCATGCGCCTGTCCGGCGCCGTGGTAGGGATCCTGCCCCAGGATGACCACGCGCACTTCGTCCAGCGGCGTCAGTTCCAGGGCGCTGAGGCGGCTGCCGCGCGGCGGATATATCCGCTTTCCGGCGTCTTCCTCGGCCTGAAGCCAGCCGCCGAGATGGCGCGATTCGGGGGAATCGAGCACCGGACCTAGCGCGGCCTGCCAGGATGGCGGCACGCCCTGCATGGCTCCTGAAGCGTCCACTTGCGGCTTACTCCCGATCTGTCGGCGGCCATCGGCATCCCGGACTTGTGCGTTCGGATCAAACTCCGGCCGCCTTGGCCATTGCCTAACTCAGGCCCAGTCCCTAAGCATTTCCGGACCATGGCTGTCTATCTCCACGAAGAAGATCTCCCCGAAGGCGTACTTGCGCCGGGACCCGTCGCCGTCGACACCGAGACGATGGGCTTGATCACCCCGCGCGACCGCCTTTGCGTGGTCCAGATTTCCGACGGACAGGGCGACGAGCATCTCGTCCGCTTTGCGCCCGGCAGCGAGTTTGCCGCGCCGAACCTGAAAGCGGTGCTGGCCGATCCGGCGCGCCTGAAACTCTATCACTTCGCGCGGTTCGACCTCGCGGCGATCGAGCACTACCTGGGCGTCACCGCCGCACCGGTATTCTGCACCAAGATCGCCAGCAAGCTCGTGCGGACCTACACCGATCGACACGGGCTGAAGGACCTGGTGCGCGAACTGCTGGGCAAGGAAGTCTCCAAGCAGCAGCAGTCCAGCGACTGGGGCGCCGCCGAACTGACCGAGGCGCAGAAGGACTATGCCGCTTCGGACGTGCGATACCTTCATGCGATGCACCAGATCCTGGTGATGCGCCTTGCCCGCGAGAATCGCAGCGACATCGCCCAGGCCTGTTTCGACTTCCTGCCCGCCCGCGCCCGGCTCGACCTGGCCGGCTGGCCGGACCACGATATCTTCAGCCACGAAGCCGCCTGATCGGAGCGTAAACAGGCATGTCGGTCGAAGCCAACCAGGTCCGCAACCGCCGCCGGCACTTTGCCGCGCCCGGCGGCTCGCACGATCGCATGGTGGCCTTCCTTGCCAAGGCCCTGCCCGCGGGCATCGGGCTGGTGGCGGCCGTCATGATCCTGGTGCCGCTCTCCCCGCGGGGCGAGATCAGCTTCCTGCTCGACCGTAACAAGGTGGCGACCACCGGCGAGCGTATCGCCGTCGACAACGCCGCCTATCGCGGCCAGGACAATCAGGGCCGCGATTTCGTGGTCACGGCCGGCACCGCGGTGCAGCGCTCGCCCGAAATCCCCATCGTCGAGATGCAGAAGCTCATCGCCAGGATGAACTTGCGCGACGGCCCGGCCGACATCGCCGCGCCGCGCGGTGCCTACAATTTCGACAATGACACCATGGCGGTGGACGGCCCGGTCAACTTCAAGTCGTCCGACGGCTATACGATGACCACCAGCAAGGTAGACGTCGACATCAAGGAGAAGACGGCGGTCGCATCGGGCGGTGTCCAGGGCACCGTGCCCTCCGGCACCTTCAAAGCCGACAAGATGCACGCCGATCTCGACACCCGCAATATTACGCTCGAAGGCAATGCCCGGATGCGCATTACGCCCGGCAAGCTGAGGATGCCGCAATGACCCCCCGCGCCAAAATGACCTTCCGAGCCAGCCTGCCCAAATCGGGCCTGCTCCAGTCCCGCCTGTTCCGCGCCGCCATCGCGGCCCCGGTGGCCGGGCTGGCCCTGTTCGCCGCCGGCCAGCAGCTGGGCGCGCAGGCGATCTCGGGCCACAATTCGAATGCGCCCGTCGATTTCGGTGCAGACCGCATCGAGCTGCAGGACAAGCAGAACCGGGTCGTGCTGACCGGCAATGTCGACATTACCCAGGCCGACCTGCGCCTGCGCGGCGCGCGCACGGTGATCGACTTCACCAAGGGCGACCAGACCCAGGTGCAGCGCATCACCGCCAGCGGCAATGTCGTCGTCACCCGCCAGGACCAGGTGGCCACCGGCGATACCGCCATCTACGACTTCAACCAGCGCATCATCACGATGGTCGGCAATGCCAGCCTCAAGCGCGGCACCGGCGATACCCTGCACGGCGGCCGCTTCGTGATGGACCTCAAGAGCGGCGTCTCCTCGGCCTCGGGCGGCCGCGTCAAGGGCACCTTCAACGTCCCCAAGAAGACCAACTGACGCCGAAGGGTCGATACGTCTCAGGGCACCCCCCCAGGACGAAAGCGCATTCAGCAGGCACAGCAAAAAGGCCGGTCACGACCCTGGGGTCATGACCGGCCTTTTTGCTGTGCCTGGACCTTCTTCCGGGCGGAGGCGGCCTTCGGGAAAGGCCGCGCTCCCGCCGGGTCAGAAGGCGCGATCGTGGACGAGAACCCGCAGGGTGAGGAACATGATGTGCAGGTCGCGCATGATGGTCCAGCCTTCGAGATATTCGAGATCGGACTGGAGGCGATTGATCAGGTCCGATTCCTGGTCCGTGGCGCCGCGATAGCCGCGCACCTGCGCCAGGCCGCTCAGGCCCGGCTTCAGGCAGTGGCGCTGCCAGTAGCGGCGATCCACTTCCCAGAACAGCTTCTCGCCCGCCAGCGAGCCCGTGGCGTGGGGACGCGGCCCAACCAGGCTCATGTCGCCCAGCAGCACGTTGAAGAGCTGGGGCAGCTCGTCGATGCTGGTGCCGCGAATGAAGCGGCCGACCCGGGTGATGCGCTGGTCCTCCTTGGAGGCCGAGACGTTGCCGTTCGTGTCGCACAAGGCCTGCGTCATGCTGCGGAACTTGTACATGTTGAAGAAGCGGTTGCCGCGGCCCATCCGGCGCTGGACGAAGAACACCGGTCCGCCGTCCTGCAGCTTCACGGCCAGTGCCACGACCAGCAGCAGCGGCGAGAGTGCCAGGATCGCCGCGCCGGAGAAGGCGACGTCGAAGATGCGCTTGATGGCGCGCTCGCGTATTCCGAGCGGCCCTGCCGAAACGAGCAGCAGGCCGTGCTGACCCGTGACGCGCGCGCCCTGGGCACCCAGACGGGCGACTTCGTCGTCCAGCACTTCACCGTCGACATTGGCGCCCTTGAGCACCATGGCCCATTCCGCGCGGCGGTCGGCCGGGCAGCTCACCACGACCCGGTCGATGTTGCGCAGCACGAGGCCGACGCGGTCGAGCGAATCGGGGTCCTTGAGGTTGGGCCGCAGCCCCATGGCTGCCGCCGAGACGCGGATCGCGCCCGGCATGCGCAGCTGCGGACCGCCATCATCGATGATCAGCTCATTGATGACATTGGCACCGCAGCGCCAGTGGACGAAGCTGCGAAGCTGCAGCCGCGACCAGGCGATAAAGCCCATGGCGCAGATCACCCCGCCGCTGAACGCCCCGCGGGACAGTTCGGCGGAGGACTTCATGAGGAACTGCACGAAGACGACGACGACGACCGCCACCACCATCGACACTTCCGCACGAAAGATACCTCGCCAGCCGTCGCGAAGCGCGTCGGTGGAGTAGGCGGCATTGTACAAGGCCAATGTGAGGAAAATCGGCAAGAGCACTTGTCCGTAGACGAGTGCCATCTGAAATCCCCGGCCGGTATCATAAAGCCAGCCAGCCAGTGCGAAGCCAGCTAGCAGGGCCACAAGGTCCCCAACCAGCAAGGCAAGATAACATTGAAGCCGTCTACGTTCGAGCGAAGGTGCGACGAGAAGTTCGTCTGCTTCGGAGCGCTGAACGGCTTGGGTCGATACTGCAAATGGCGCATTCATGCGTTCAACACTCCCGAATTGTCGAACTCATGCCCCCCGGATCCCCTCGTCCTGTCCTACCACCAATGCCACGAATGAAAGTCCGTGCTGCACTGCAATAGGCGAATGTCCTTATGAACATTCCATCGGCGCGGGAAAGCCGATTCAGTTAAGCTGTTCTTTTTATCCGTTGTTTGCCATCAAGCGTAGCAATTCTAGCTATTTCGACTAACCCTTCCGCGAGAAGAAGGTCAGCATCCTGGCTATTACCCAAAAGGGTTTGGTGCATTGCAATAAGACGGGCAACCAGCCGTTCCAAACGATTACCACGCCAGATCCGCAATTGCACCCCAAGTGCTGGTTTGTCTTTCCAGAAAATTCGGCGGGAAGCCGCTTCCGAATCGATCAGGGCGGCCACGTCGCCGCTTCTTCCAAGCCGCGAATTCAGCCCGGCGAGCTGCGCCGTGCGCCGCTCGAAGGCGAGCAGCAGGCCAACGGCATTGATGCCCTGGTCGCGCAAGCGCTTGAGTTCGGGGCCGATCGCATCCCGCTTGCCGCCCAGCACCGCGTCAACCAGCGGTCCGAAATCGTCGTCCTCGGTCGCAGCGCCCACGGCATCGAGATCCGCGGCGGATACCGGGCGGGGCGTCTCCGCGCTGGCATCGAGATAGAGCGCCAGCTTGGTCACTTCCGAGCGCGCCAGACGGGTATCCAGGCCAGAGGCCCGGGCGATTCGCTCGGCAAGGTCGCTGCCCATCTTCAGGCCGGCGCCATTCGCCATCGTGCGCACTGCGCTGGTCACCGATGACAGGTCCGGCGGGTAGAACATCGCCACCAGCCCGTCGGGCCGATTCGCCAGAAGCTTGGCGGTGCGCGACTTGTCGGTGGCGCCAGTCGCCACGATCAGGACCGGGCAGGCGTCCACTTCGTTTTCGAGCAGGATCTGGACGGCATCGTGCGCCTCGTCGCCCTGGGCGCGCACCCAGATATGGCGCGAGGTGCCGCCGAACAGCGAATTGGAGCGCGCCTCGTCACCCAGCTTGACCGGGTCGCGGCGCAGTTCGGAGCCGGCGATTTCCACCCTCTCGCCCGGTTCGGGCAGGAAAGAGAGGATCTTCGCCGCGGCGTCGCTCGCGCCGGCCTCGTCCGGGCCGCAGAAGAAGAAAACCCGCGCCTGCTGTGCGGCGCGGGCTGCAAGGCCGCCGAAGTCCTTCTGGGTGGCCTTCACGCCCCCGCTCCGCAAGGACGCACGAGCGCTGGCCTCATTTCTCTGGGCCGCATCGGCCCGGTTACTGCTTGGTGTCGCCGCGCAGGCGCAGCGCGACGGCGGTGACGATCCGGGTGGCGACGTCCTTCGACATGTTTTCGAGCGCGGTCTGTTCCGCCGCGATCGTCGCATAGTCCGAGGAGACGACGTCGATGCCCGCATCCGATCCGGCAGTGGCGTCGAGCACGATCTCGTTGCTGGACATGTCGACCAGCTGATACCGCGCGCGAAGCGTGCGGCGTTCACGGCCGATGGTATCGTCCGAAAGCAGGGCGAAGCCTTCGAGCTTGTCGTCCAGGCGGATGTCGAGGCGGTAGCGCGGCGCTACGCCGCTCTTTTCCGCGCCGAGCTGATCGACCACGGCATTGCGGACCAGCCAGCCCGCACGCCCTTCGATCGCCGCGACCTGCACGCCCTGAAGCCCGCGCGCGACGGCACCGCTGCCGCCCCCCGCATACATCGGCTGGAGACCGCATCCGGACAGCACAGCGGCCCCGAGAAGAGCCGGGCTGACGAGACGCAGGAAACGAGGGCGCAGGAAACCCTTCACGCGACGAGATTTACCAGTCGGTCGGGAACGACGATCACTTTCCTCACCTCGGCTCCATCCAGTGCACGCTGCACTTTCTCGCTGGCAAGGGCAAGCGCTTCAAGCTCTTCCTTGGACGTGCCCTTGGCCACGGTCAGGGTGTCGCGCAGCTTGCCCTTCACCTGGACGGCCACGGTCACTTCGTCCTCGACCAGCAGCGCCGGATCGACGGCAGGCCAGGCCGCCTGGGCGACGAGACCTTCGCCGAACTGGGCGAAAGCTTCCTCGGTCAAGTGCGGCATCATCGGCGAGACGAGCAGCAGAAGCGTACGGATCGCGTTCGAGCGGCTGGCCGAAGGGGCCGCCTTCTCGACCGCGCCGGTCAGTTCGTAGATGCGCGCCACGGCCTTGTTGAAGCCCAGCGATTCGATATCCGAAGCGACCGCGGCCACCGTCTGGTGCGCCTTGCGGTCTATCGCCTTGTCGTCCCCCGTTGCCGAGGCATCGTACTGGGCGAACAGGCGCCACAACCGCTGCACGAAGCGGCCGCAGCCTTCGATGCCGGCTTCCGACCACGGCAGGTCGCGTTCCGGCGGGCTGTCCGACAGCATGAACCAGCGGATCGCGTCGGCACCGTAAGTCGCCACGATCTCGTCGGGGTCGACGACGTTCTTCTTCGACTTCGACATCTTGATGACGCGGCCGATCTCGACCGGAGCGCCATCGGCCTTGAGCGTGGCGGTTTCGGCGCCGCGCTCGATCTCGCCGGGCGAGAAATAGACCGGCTGGCCATTGGCATCGTTGATGCGGAAATAGGTTTCGTGCGTGACCATGCCCTGCGTGAACAGGCTGGCGAAGGGTTCCTTCACCTCGATCTTGCCGATGCGGGCCAGCGCGCGCGTCCAGAAGCGGGCGTAGAGCAAGTGCAGGATCGCATGCTCGATACCGCCGATGTACTGCTCAACCGGCAGCCATTCGGCGATCTTGGCCGGGTCGAACGGACGGTCTTCCGGCTGGCTGGCGAAGCGCAGGAAATACCACGAGCTGTCGACGAACGTGTCGAGCGTGTCGGTCTCGCGGCGCGCGGCATGGCCGCACTGCGGGCAATCGACATGCTTCCAGGTCGGGTGGCGCACCAGCGGATTGCCGGGAGTCGTGAAATCGACGTCCTCAGGCAGCGTGACCGGCAGGTGCTTCTTGGGCACCGGCACCACGCCGCAAACCTCGCAGTGGATGAACGGGATCGGCGTGCCCCAGTAACGCTGGCGCGAGACGCCCCAGTCGCGCAGGCGCCACACGGTCTTGCCCTCGCCCCAGCCTTCCGCCTCGGCGCGCGCAATGACGGCAGCCTTGGCCTCCTTCACGGCCATGCCGTTGAGGAAGTCGGAATGAACGCAGACGCCATCACCGGCCTCGGACTCGCCGTCGAACGACTTGTCGGCATCGGCTTCGCTCGCCGCGACGACGCGCAGGATCGGCAAGCCGTACTTGGTGGCGAATTCAAAGTCGCGCTGGTCGTGGCCGGGAACGGCCATGACCGCGCCGGTGCCGTAGTCCATCAGCACGAAGTTGGCGATGAACACCGGCAGGTCGGCGCCCGTGAACGGGTGCTTGGCCTTGACGCCGGTATCGAAGCCCAGCTTCTCGGCGGTTTCCAGTTCGGCCGCGGTCGTCCCACCCTGCTTGCACAGCGCGATGAAGTCTTCGACCTCGGGACGGCCGACAGCAACCGCCTGGGCGATCGGGTGATCGGCGGCGACGGCGACGAAGCTGGCGCCGAAGATCGTATCCGGACGGGTCGAGTAGACTTCGACCGAGCCGATGCCGCCGATTTCAGCCGAGAGGTCGAACTTGAACTGCAGGCCCTGCGACTTGCCGATCCAGTTCTCCTGCATCGTGCGGACCTTTTCGGGCCACTTGTCGAGCGTGGAGAGACCGTCCAGCAGTTCGTCGGCGAAGTCGGTGATCTTGAGGAACCACTGGGAGAGCTTGCGCTTCTCCACCAGTGCGCCCGAGCGCCAGCCGCGCCCGTCGATCACCTGCTCGTTGGCGAGCACGGTCTGGTCGACCGGATCCCAGTTGACCGCCGATTCCTTGCGGTAGACCAGGCCATTCTCGTAGAGATCGATGAACAGCGCCTGCTCGTGGCCGTAGTATTCCGGCTCGCAGGTGGCGATTTCGCGGCTCCAGTCGAGCGCGAAGCCCAGGCGCTTCAGCTGCGCCTTCATGTTGGCGATGTTCTCGCGCGTCCAACCGCCGGGATGGACGCCCTTTTCCATCGCCGCGTTCTCGGCCGGCATGCCGAACGCGTCCCAGCCCATCGGATGGAGCACTTCGTGGCCGGTCATGCGCTTATAGCGCGCCAGCACGTCGCCCATCGTATAGTTGCGGACGTGGCCGATATGGATGCGCCCCGAAGGATAGGGGAACATCTCAAGCACGAAGCTGCGCGGCTTGGACGAAGTGTCGTCCGCCTTGAAGCACTGCGCGTCGTCCCACGCAGCCTGCCAGCGCGTGTCCGCCTGAGCCGGATCGAACCGCTCGGTCATCTTAATCGAGTCTCCTGCGGGTAAGCCCCCGCACAGTCGCGGCACCGGCCGGTGCCGCGTTCAAAAAACAATCAGCCGCCGATCGAATCGCGGCGAAGGTCGCGGGCGCGGGTGAGGATGATGTCCTCCAGCTTCTGCACGGTGGCAGCCTGCACCGGTGCCGCAGCCCAGCCGCCGTTCGCGGAGACTTCGCGCTGCGCGGTTACGCGCAGGGCGTCGGCGCGCAGGTCCTTGTCGAGGATCATGACGGTGACCTTGACGCGCTCACCCGGCTGCTTGGGATTCACGTACCAGTCGGTGACGATGACGCCGCCGGCGCTGTCCGACTGGAGCAGCGGCATGAACGAGAGCGAATCGAGGCTGGCGCGCCACAGGTAGCTGTTCACGCCGATCGTAGTCACCGCCGAGGGCGCGATCGAGGAATTCACCTGCTTGCGGCCACCGCCACAGCCGGCCAGTGCAAGCGCGGCCACGGCGCAGAAGCCCGCGGTTGCCAGCGATCGAGCAGAGAGAAGGCCGGTATGGGTGCTGCCTGTCATCGTAATTCCCAGTTCCTGTCTTGGCGAAGGCGCCGGACTTTCCGCGCGCCTGCCGTGAAACGCCTCTATAGCCGCCATTGCCCGGCGGCAAGTGCGGCTTCTTCAGCTTGCGGCCATAACCCCTGCAAGGCTAAACGCTTGCTGAACGGCGGCGCGGCGCGGGAAAGCGCCTTTCTGCCCCTTCCCCGCGTGGATCAGCCTGTGTTAAGATGCCGCGGCCAGAATGGAGCTACCGGCTATAGCCTTTCGCCGCGCCATCCTGCAGGCCGGCATGGCCGGACAGGGTGTTTTGGCGCCGGAAGGCGGAATTGGGGCCGGCCGGCATGGAAGACGACTGGGACTTGAAGTGACGGAAAGCGAGCGCAATCACGCGTCGAAAAGCGGCATGAGGACCAGCATGATGCTGGCCTGCTGCGTGACCGTGCTCGCCTTGCCCAGCGCCGTCCTGGCCTTCACCACCACGTTCAAGGCCGATCCCTCGAATCGCGCCCTCGATGCGCTCGATGCCGAGACTTCGCCCGAGAACCTGTCCCGCGCCATTGCCATGCGCTCGCTGGGTAATGGCGATGCCTTCCCGTTCACCCCCGCCGGAGCCGCGGGCCGCCGCGAACGCGCCGTCACGGTGGCGGTGCGCGTCGATCCCCAAGCCGCGCAGGCGATCATCGTGCGCAATCGCAACCCGATACCGCATAGCGAGCTGGCCAGCGTCGGCGGCCTGAAGATCGCGCCCGCCGCCTTCAACCTGGGCGTGGCGCGCGGCTATCAGAACTTCGCGGCCGACATCACCCCGGCCGCCCCCCCTGCCCGCGGCCTTGCCGATGCGCCGGAACTGAAGAAGTTCAGCCTTCAGGCCGGAACGCCTTCGCAGAAGGAACCGCGGTTCACCACGCGCCTGTCGATCGACGAAAAGCGCGCGCCTGGCCGCGCACCGCACACTTTCGTGGGCGAAGCGGGTGAGGTCGACCTAGCCGGAGCCTACCGCGTGACCGACAATCTCGATCTGACGGCAGGCGTTCGCTACTCGCAGGATCGCGAACGTCTGGTGCCCTTGACCGACGGCAGGCAGGACAGCCAGGCAGTCTATGTGGGCACGCAGTTCAAGTTCTGATTTTTGCAACTCAGGCTGCATTTCTCTCAATCCGACATGGCGTAATTAAAGCTTGCTGCGGGAGGGCTTCCGCTTGCCCTTGCGCACGGCATTTCCTAGCCTGTGCTTGGTGGATGCTCACTAAGCGAAAGGCTATTTGAATGGCGCGCGTTGCTATCGTTACCGGCGGAACCAGGGGTATCGGGGAGGCTGTGTCGCTGGCCCTCCAGGAGAGGGGCCACACCGTAGTTGCAAATTATGCAGGCAATGACGAGAAGGCCAAGGCTTTCACGGACAAGACCGGAATTGCCGCCTACAAATGGGACGTAGGCGACCATGAAGCCGTGCTCGACGGCGTCGCGCGGGTGACCGAGGAAGTCGGCCCCGTCGATATCGTCATCAACAACGCCGGCATCACGCGCGACGGCGTGCTTCACAAGATGAGCTTCGATGACTGGAACGAGGTGATGCGCATCAACCTCGGCGGGTGCTTCAACATGGCGAAGGCCACGTTCTCCGGCATGCGCGAGCGCGGCTGGGGCCGCATCGTCAACATCGGCTCGATCAACGGCCAGGCCGGCCAGTACGGCCAGGTGAACTATGCCGCGGCCAAGTCCGGCATCCACGGCTTCACCAAGGCGCTGGCCCAGGAAGGCGCCAAGTACGGCGTCACCGTCAATGCCATCGCGCCCGGCTACATCGATACCGACATGGTCGCCGCCGTCCCGGCGCCGGTCCTTGAGAAGATCGTCGCCAAGATCCCCGTCGGCCGCCTCGGCAACGCCTACGAGATCGCGCGCGGCTGTGCCTTCCTCTGCTCCGACAATGCGGGCTTCGTCACCGGCTCTACCCTGAGCATCAACGGCGGCCAGCACATGTATTGAGCCATCGGCGGACCGGCCCGCGCGTCGGGTCGGTCCGCCCTGCTCTTCTGACCTTTGGGTTCAGACCTTGTGCGGCCCGAAGAGAATCATGGCCGCGCCCACCAGACAGACGGCTACTCCGCCGAGATCCCAGCGATCCGGGCGAACGCCCTCGGCGATCCAGAGCCACAACAGGGCCGAAAAGATGTAGATTCCGCCATAGGCGGCATAGGCCCGCCCGGCATTGCTGCTGTCCACCAGCGTCAGCAGCCAGGCGAAAAGCACGAGCGAAGCGCAGCCCGGTAATAGCCAAAGGGGAGACTTCCCCATCCGCAGCCAGGCCCAGAACGCAAAACAGCCCCCGATTTCGGCCAGCGCCGCGCCGATGTAGATGATAACGCTCTGCATTCCCGATCGATAGCGAGGGGCGGGCAGCCTGTCTCCCGGCTTCTGGGGCCATGGCGCAAGGGCGAGGCAGCGGGCGACGAAAGCGCCGGCGTCCCGGAAACAGCGGCGCAAGTCAGCCTGACGCGAGTCCAGGCCATTCACCCGGGTCGCGCCGCCTGCTAGGCAAGGGCAATGACGTCGATCTACCACCCGCCGGTCAAGCGCTCGATCGAGATCGCGGGTCACAAGACCTCGATCAGCCTCGAACCGGTGTTCTGGGACCTGCTGCGCCAGGTTGCCGCGGAAGGGGGGATTCCGATCAACGCGCTCGTGGCGCGGATCGATGCCGAGCGGCTGGAAGCGGAAACCCCGCCCGGTCTGGCAAGCGCCATTCGCGTATGGCTGGTCGCGGCCCTGCAGGCCTGAACGCCCGGCCTTGCGATACAAAGCGATGAGGCGCCAAACGGTAAGGGGCGGAAACCTTGCGGTCCCGCCCCTTGGGTACACTGCGATGGCTCGCAGGAGATCGTGTTCCCGCAGGAAATCAGTAGGTGGACGGCGGATCGCTGGCCGGGAAGCTCTCGTCGATCGCCTCGTCGGTCTTGGACCAGCGCGGCGGCTTGTGAGTCATGTTCTCCGGCCCGGCATCGCGCACGCTATAGTTCTCGGACCCGCCGGCGGTTGCCGCCTGCTGGCCGTCGCGATTGGCATACTTGTAAAGCGCGTAGCCGATGGCTCCGGCTGCGGCCAATTTGATCAAGCCCATGGTCGTTGCTCCTCCTGGGGTGTCCGGACCCTTTCGGGTATTCGGGGGAGCAACGCGCCATCGCGCCGATAGGTTGCGTTACTCGCCGCCGACCCGTTCGATCTGTGCGCCGACCAGAGCGAGCTTTTCTTCCAGCCGCTCGTAGCCGCGATCGAGGTGGTAGAGGCGGTGTACCTGCGTCTCGCCCTCGGCCGCCAGGCCGGCGATGACCAGGCTCATCGACGCGCGCAAGTCCGTTGCCATCACTTCCGCGCCGGTCAGCTTCTGCACGCCGTGGACCACGGCGGTGCGGCCCTTGGTCTCGATATGCGCGCCCATGCGGTTGAGTTCGGGAACGTGCATGTAGCGGTTCTCGAAGATCGTCTCGGTCAGCACGCTGGAGCCTTCGGCACGGCACAGCAGGGCCATCAGCTGGGCCTGCATGTCCGTGGCGAAACCGGGGTAAGGCGCGGTGGAAAGGGTGACGGGCTTCAGCGGACCGTCGGCCGCGACATGGAGGCCGTCAGCCGTCGGTTCGACATGGACGCCAGCATCGCGCAGGGCCTGCACGGTGGCTTCCATATCCTCGATCTTCGCGCCCTTCAGCGTCACTTCGCCGCCGGTGATCGCCGCCGCGCAGGCATAGGAGCCGGCCTCGATACGGTCGGGCATGACCATGTAGGTCGCGCCGTGAAGACGGGACACGCCGTGGATGGTGAGGTCCGAAGTACCGATCCCTTCGATCTGCGCGCCCATGGCGACCAGCAGGTTGCAGAGGTCGACGATCTCGGGCTCGCGCGCGGCGTTGTGCAGCGTGGACTTGCCGGTGCAGAGCACGGCGGCCATCAACGCGTTCTCGGTCGCCCCGACCGAGACCACCGGGAAGGAATAGCGGCCACCGGGAAGGCCGCCGTCCGGCGCGATGGCGCGGACGTAGCCGGCCGCCATCTCGATCTGGGCGCCGAGCGCTTCCAGGGCCTTCAGGTGCAGGTCGATCGGGCGGTTGCCGATCGCGCAGCCGCCGGGCAGCGACACGGTCGCCTCGCCCATGCGGGCCAGCATCGGGCCGAGCACCAGGATCGAGGCGCGCATCTTGCGCACGAGATCGTAAGGCGCCACCGAACTGGTGATGCGGGTGGCCTGGAGCGTCATCACCCGGCCGAAATCTTCGGGACGGCTGCCGGCGATCATCGTCGAGATGCCGAACTGGTTCATCAGGTGCTGGAACCCGTCGATGTCTGCCAGGCGCGGCAGATTGCGCAGGGTCAGCGGCTCTTCGGTCAGCAAGGCACAGGGCAGGAGCGTCAACGCCGCGTTCTTCGCGCCGGAAACGGGGATGGTGCCGGAGAGGCGCTTGCCGCCTTGGATGATGATCTTGTCCATGGCCCGCTCTTTAACGGGATTTGGCCGTGCAGCAAGCACACCTCGGAGAAAGATGGATAGACTGTTGCGCTGCATCTGCGAAGCGGCTTTAATCGCATTGTAACCAAACGGAGTCAGACCTTTACCCATGTCTGCACCACAGTTCAAAAAGCCCGTCCGAAAAGCCGTATTTCCGGTAGCAGGACTTGGAACCCGCTTTCTTCCCGCCACAAAGGCGATTCCGAAGGAACTTCTTCCGGTCGTCGACCGGCCTCTGATCCAATACGCGGTCGACGAAGCCCGCGAAGCCGGGATCGAGGAGTTCGTCTTCGTCACCGGCCGCGGCAAGACCGCGATCGTCGAACATTTCGATACGGCCTATGAACTGGAAGCGACCATGTCCTCGCGGGGCAAGTCGCTCGACCCCCTCGAACCGACCCGCATCCAGCCCGGCAACCTGGTGACCGTGCGCCAGCAGGTCCCACTCGGCCTGGGCCACGCGGTCTGGTGCGCCCGCGCCGTGATCGGCGACGAACCTTTCGCGATCTTCCTTCCCGACGAACTGATGTACGGCTCGCCCGGCTGCATGGCGCAGATGGTCGAAGCCTATAACGAAGTGGGCGGCAACCTCGTCTCGGTGCTCGAAGTGCCGCAGGAAGAAGTCTCCAGCTACGGCGTGATCGCGCCGGGCGCCACGCTCGACGTGCTGGGCGGTGCGCTGACCGAAGTGAAGGGCCTGGTCGAAAAGCCCAAGGTGGCCGAAGCGCCCTCGAACAAGATCGTTTCGGGCCGCTACATCCTCCAGCCGGAAATCATGGATCTCCTGGCGAACCAGGGCAAGGGCGCCGGCGGCGAGATCCAGCTCACCGATTCGATGGCCAAGCTGATCGGCCAGCAGCCGTTCCACGCGGTGACTTTCGCCGGTCAGCGTTTCGACTGCGGTTCGAAGGTCGGCTTCGTGGAAGCCACGCTCGCCATCGCGCTCGATCGCTCGGATATCGGCGAGGAAGTGCGGACCATCGCGAAGAAGCTCCTGGGCTGAGCCTTTCTTCCCTGTGATTCAGACGAAAAGCGCGCCCCGCAAGGCGCGCTTTTTTCTTGGGCGGGAATGATCGGAAGAGCGCCGTCGAACCGCTGGCTCCGGCGTTCTGTCCGCCGGAGAGCGATCACACCGATCGGCGCGTTGTCAGTGGCGAACCGGGTCCGTCAGGCGCGCCATGATCGAGGCGACATAGGCCTGGGTCTCGCGGATGCGCGGGATTCCGCCCGCCTTCTGCACGCGGCCGGGACCGGCATTATAGGCCGCGAGCGCCTTTTCGATGTCGCCGCCGAAAGCATCCAGCTGCATGCGCAGATAGCGCGCGCCGCCTTCGAGGTTGGCCATCGGGTCGCCCGCATTGACCCCCATCTGCGCCGCCGTGCCGGGCATGAGCTGAGTCAGCCCGCGCGCGCCGACGGGTGAGAGCGCCGCCTCGTTCCAGCGGCTTTCCTGCCAGACCACCGCTTCGAACAGGGTCGGGCTGATGTCGTACTTGGCCGCGAGTTCCGCCACCCGCGCCCGCCAGCGGGTGGGACCCGCAGCATCGAGCGCCTGGGTGATCGACTGGGGATGGAGCTGCGAGGCTTCCAGTCCGGCCGGAACCGGCTCCACTTCGGCCACTTGCGCGCCCACGGTGTCACCGCCCTGCCCCGCCGGACCGCCGGCCACCCACTGGTAGCCGCCGGTGCCAACCTGGAGGACATCGGCCAAGGCGGCCTGCGGACAAGCGAAGCCGGACACAGCCATCACGGCCGCGCCGGCGATCCCTATCATGCGATTCGTGATCCGCGTCATCGCCGCCCTGTTACTCCAGCCCGGTACACCCCCTCAAGGCCGGAGATTCGCAGGGCGGCGGCACGCATCACTGAATGCCCAGAGCCGTGCGAATCGCGCGCCAGGACAGCATCTTGAAGTTCTGCGCCTTCGGGGCATTGTCCCCGTCCTGCGCGACCATCAGGCCCTCCGGGAACTGCGGACCGAAATCGCCGAGCGCGACTTCGATGCCGTCGGTGTCGCTGGTTCCGCCGATCGGACCGCCATTGATGCGGAAACGGCCGGAGAGCGTGCCCGAAGACAAGTCGAACAGGGCATAGGCATTGTCGCCCTGGCTGGAAGCCACGAGCCAGGCCCGGCCCCCGCTCTCGCGCGCGATCGCCAGCCCCTCGACATCGGCGACGAGGCCATCCTGCGCCCCGACACGGGCGAAGGGCTCGGCCACCAGGGTGGCGCCGGCCAGCGGCACCTTCCAGATGCCGACGTCTTCCTCGGCCACGAACAGCACCTTGCCGGCATCGTCCACCACGCAGCCTTCGGACTGCGTCGCGAACTTCACCAGCCGCACGTAGTCCGCGGCAATCCGGCCGTCCTTTTCGACCAGGCGGCTCTCCGCCACCGAGCCGTCCTTGAGCACGACATAGGCGCGGGCCAGTTCGTCACGCGCCAGGGGGCTGCCCATGCAGAAGCCGTAAGCTTCGGCCGGGGCATGGCCGGCGGGCAGGAACGTCTCGGACCCGAGCGCCGCCAGCTTGCCGGTGGCACCGTCCAGCGCGAAAAGCGCGATGCGCGGCTCGGCGCGGTCGGTGCGGTCGCTCGCGCCCACGAGGATCCGCTGCGAACCGTCGGCGAAGCGCACTTCGCGCAAGTCGGCATTGTTGAGCGCGCCTGCCGCGGCGAAATCCCGCACTTTGCCGTCGAGGCCGTAGACGTAGAGCCCCGCCTTCTTGTCGGTGCCCAGCACCAGGCTGGCGGCCGGATCGGCGGCATTGCGCCAGATCGCCGGATCGTCGGCAGCATCGACATTGGCCGTGCCGACCGGGTCGGTCTCGGCCTGCGCGGGAACATCCGTGGCTGGAAGCATGGCGGCGGCAGGCGCCCCGCCCGTCGTCGCGCATCCGCCAAGGGCGCCAAGCAGAAGGGCCGGGAGCAATGCTCCCGACCCCTGCTTCACGATTCCCGAAAGGTTCGTGAAGGCTGCCTTCATCAGAAGGTCACCCGCGCGCCGAACTTCACGGTCGAGCCATATTCCTCGTACTGGAGGACGCGCTTGGCGCCGCCGAGGTTCTGATAGGCGAAGTACTTGGCATTGTTGACGTTCACCCAGTCCGCGAAGAGGCGGATGTTCTCGGTGACCTTGTACTTGGCCGAGAGGTCCAGCTGGAAGTGCTGGTTGACCGTGCGGTCGGTCTCGGCGTCGTCGCCCACTTCGTCGAGGTACTTGTCGCGGAAGGTACCGGCGGCGCGCAGGCTGACCGGGCCCTTCTCGTAGCCGAGCACGACGTTGAAGGTGTTCTTCGACGCGTTCGGCAGGGCGATGCGGCGAGCGATCTGCGTGCCGTCATCGTCGGAGAACACGGTGCCGCGGGCATAGGTGTACGTGTAGTTGATCTGCGTCAGCAGCCCGTCGAACGGCGAGGGCAGCATCGAGAACACCTGGCTGAAGCTAGCTTCCAGGCCGGCGATCGTGGCGGTGTCGCCGTTCACCGGAACGGTCAGCTCGTCATAGGCGATGCCGTTGTAGACGCCGCTTTCCTTCGAGTTGTAGCTATAGGTGTAGTCCTTGACCGACTTGTAGAAGCCGCCGATCGAGAGGGCACCGTTGTTCGTGAAGTAGTAGTCGAACCCGGCGTCGAAGTTCCAGGCCTGGTAGGGCTTCAGCTCCGGATTGCCGACTTCCAGCTCAAGATCGTCGTTGATCGTGTTGCGCGGGGCCAGCTGCGAGAGCTTGGGGCGCACGATCGTCTTGTAGCCGGCCGCGCGGGCGACCAGGTTCTGCTGCGGGCTGAAGCGCAGCGTCAGGCTGGGCAGCCAGTTGGTGTAGTTGCGCTTGTAGTTCAGCGGATCGATGGTGATCGTGTCGTCGCCATTGTCGGTGACGAGGCTGCCGTTGAGTTCGTTGTGCGTGCGCTCCATACGCACGCCGCCGATCACGCGGAGCGTCGAGCTATCCCAGCGGGCCATCGCGTAGCCGGCCAGGATGTCCTCACGCACCGAATAATCGCTGACGGCCGAGTTCAGGGCACTTTCGTAGTCGTTGATGACGAACGAGTCCGGGTTCGACAGCAGGTAGTCGGCCGGGCCGGTCTTGCTGGCGACCGGGCCCATGTCGACCAGGCGATAGGTCTGCTTGCCCAGCACGTCGGCCAGCGTGTAGTCCGGCGCGCCGTCGGCCAGTTCGTAGTAGTTCATGTTGAAGTCGTAGGACTTCTTGCGCCAGCGCGCCTTGGCGCCGGCCTGAACGGTGAAGTCGCCATTGTCGCCGGCAAAGGTGCGGGCGAGGTCCGCCTTGACGGCCCATTCCTCATCCTGGCTATCGGACAGGGTGGTCAGCTCGGTCTTGTTGAATTCATAGGCCGAGGCGTCGTTGAACTCGCTGTCCGGGTCGGCGGTGACCGCGTAAGTCGGATAGTACTTGTTCGCGTAGTCGGTGGCGACCACCACGCCTTCGTTGAAGCGGGCGCGGAAGCGGGTCGGGTCGATCGAGAACGTTTCCTTCTCGCTCGACTTGGCATAGCTCGCCTGCCAGTTGAACTTCCACGTACCGGTGTCGGTGTCGCTGCCGATGGCGACGCTGCGGATGCGCTGGCGTTCGAAGCGATCCTTGAGGTCGCGCTCGACGGTGATGCGCTCGTCATCCGAATCGAAGGTGGCGCTGGAGTCCGTGCTGCTGCTCGGACCGTCGAAGTCGCTGAAGTCGAGCGTGGTGCGGCGGCGATATTCGTGATCGTCGAACTGCGCCCAGTTGCCGCGCACGTAGGCCTTGGTCGTGTCCGACACGCGCCAGTCGGCCGAGAGCGCGGCGTTGATGCGGGTGCGCTCCACGTCATAGTCGCGGTATTCAACCGATTCGGCCCAGGCATTGCCGCTATCGTCGACGTTCCAGCCGCCGGTCTCGACGTTGTCGGTCTCGAACTTGCGCTTGTAGTAGCTGACCGAGCCGGCGATGCCGAAATCGTCGCCCAGCTTCTGCGTGAAGTCGAACGAACCCTTCGGCGTGACCTTGCCCGAATAGTCGTTCCAGCTGCCCTCGGCGCTGAGCGAGTAGCGGTTCTTTTTGGAATCGAAGGCGCTGGTGGTCTTGATCTCGACCGAGGCGCCGATGAAGTCGCCGTCCATATCGGGGGTGAAGGACTTCTTCACTTCCACCGATTCGATGGTGTCCGACGAAACCACGTCGAGCGCGACCGAGCGGGCGTCCGATTCCGGCGCCGGCATGCGAACACCGTTGATCGAGGTGCCGTTGAGATCGGGATCGAGGCCGCGAACCGAAACGTAGCGGCCTTCGCCCTGGTCGTTGAGGATGTTCACGCCCGGCAGGCGGCGCAGCGATTCGGCGACGTTCTGGTCGGGGAACTGGCCCACGGCGTCACGCGTCAGCACCGAGACCACGCCGTCGGCAGCCTTCTGGCGCGACAGGGCGCTGGTGAGGTTCGCGGTCTGGCCGGTGACGAGGATGTCGCCGCCGCCGATCGCAGGCAGGTCGAAGTTGCTGGCGATGCGGCCGGTGGCGGCCACCGAGACGCTCTGGGTGGTCACTTCGGCGCCGACATAGCGCGCTTCCAGGGTGTAGGTACCAGCGGGCACGTCACCGAAGATGAAGTTGCCTCCCCGGTCGGTCTCGGCCGAGCGGTTCAGTTCGACGATGCGAACCGAAGCCGACTGCAACGGACGCACGCCCGACGCGTCATGAACGCTGCCGGCGACTTCGCCGGCGTGCGCGATCGTGGCGAACGATGCCGAGGCGAGCAGGCCGGCTGCGATCCGGAAGGAGGTTTTCATGTACTGGAACCCTGTTTTGCGACGAATTGCGGCGCGTCTAGGCAGGGTTCGTGACAGTTACGTGCCAATGTCATGGCACTTTCGTGACATCGCTGCAGTGCAGCAAAAAAGCCACAGTCCGCGCGTTTTCACGTGGAACATCCGCAACTTGCTTGCGGTTCACCGAATCTCGATAAGGGGAGAATGGTGCTGCTGGGGAGGATTGAACTCCCGACCTCGTCATTACCAATGACGCGCTCTACCACTGAGCTACAGCAGCGCTCTTTTCCGTGTCCGGAAAGGCTGTGTCCCGGCGACCCGGGGCAGGGGCGGGCTAATGTCCGTGACCGGCCTGATTGTCAAGCGCCTCTTGCGCATTCTTTTTCAGAAAGCCATTTCCAGACCCATCGAAGACCGTTCCGAAAGACGCCTGACCATGACGCAAGCCCAGCAAACCCGCGACGAAAGGCTCGCCGCCAAGCTTCGGGAAAATCTTCGCCGCCGCAAGGTCCAGGCACGCGCACTGGCTTCCGATGCCCCTGCCTCCGCCAGCGAAGCGTCGGCAGGGGACGCGGATAGCGCCGCTGCGGGCGAATCGAACGCTGAAAACGAATCAGCCGGTCTTTCCAAACCCGCCCCGGAAAGCTAGGGGCTGCGCCCAGACATAGAGTCAGTCTGCCAACGGGCGTTTCCCGAGGGGATCGCCGCTGAGACCTGGGAGTACGCCTTGCCTCGCCTGATCCTCGTCCGCCACGGCCAGAGCCAATGGAATCTCGAGAACCGCTTCACCGGATGGTGGGACGTCGACCTTACCGAAAAGGGTGAGGAAGAAGCCCGCGCCGCAGGAACGCTTCTGAAGGAAAAGGGCATCCTGCCCACCGTCGCCTTCACCTCGCTGCAGACCCGCGCGATCCGCACCCTGCACTTCGCGCTCGAAGCCGCGGGCCTGCTCTGGATCCCGGAGACCAAGGACTGGCGCCTCAACGAGCGTCACTACGGCGGCCTCACCGGCCTCAACAAGGCGGAAACCGCGGCCAAGCACGGCGACGACCAGGTCAAGATCTGGCGCCGCAGCTTCGACACGCCGCCGCCGGTCCTGGAGCGCGGCAGCGCGTTCGATCTCTCGTCCGATCCGCGTTACGCCGGGATCGACGTGCCGATGACCGAAAGCCTCAAGGACACCATCGCACGCGTCCTGCCTTATTACGAAGGCTCGATCGTCCCGCACCTCAAGGCCGGTGCCGATGTGCTCGTCTCCGCCCACGGCAACAGCCTGCGCGCGCTGGTGAAGCACCTCTCGGGCATCTCGGACGACGAGATCACCGGTCTGGAAATCCCCACCGGCCAGCCGATCGTCTACGAACTGGCAGACGATCTCGCGGTGCTCGACCGCTACTACCTGTCGGAGCGTTGACATGAGCGGGGTGGGGGCTCCTGTTGCCATCGTCATGGGCAGCCAGTCCGACTGGCCGACCATGCAGCGCGCTGCCGAGATGCTGGACAAGCTGGGCGTCGCTTACGACGCGCGGATCGTCTCGGCGCACCGCACGCCGGAGCGGCTGGTCGATTTCGCCAAGGGTGCGGACGGCGAAGGCTTCAAGGTCGTGATCGCCGGTGCGGGGGGCGCCGCCCACCTGCCCGGCATGATCGCCTCGATGACCCACCTTCCCGTGCTGGGCGTGCCGGTACAGTCCAAGGCGCTTTCGGGACAGGACAGCCTGCTCTCGATCGTGCAGATGCCCGCCGGCATTCCGGTGGGCACGCTGGCGATCGGCGAGGCAGGCGCGGCCAATGCCGGTCTGCTCGCCGCCGCGATCCTCGCCACGTCCGACCCGGCCCTGGCCGAACGCCTCAAGACGTTCCGCGCAGACCAGACGGCGAGCGTCGCCGAACGTCCCTCCTGACCGATCGAGCAAGCACCTGAAGATGATCCCTCCCGGCGAAACCATCGGCATACTCGGCGGCGGCCAGCTCGGCCGGATGATCGCGATGGCCGCCGCCCAGCTCGGCTATCGCTGCCACATCTACGCACCGGAGGCCGATTCCATCGCCGCCGAAGTGAGCGCGGAATTCACTTGTGCCGCCTGGGACGATGCCGAAGCGATGGCCCGCTTCGCAGCGAGCTGCGCGGTCGTGACTTACGAGTTCGAGAACGTGCCGGTGGCGCCGCTCGCGGCGCTGGGCAAGGTACCGCTGCTGGCCCATGCCCGCGCGCTCGAAACCGCACAGGATCGCCTGAGCGAGAAGCGCTTCGTCACCGAACTGGGCGGCACCCCTGCCCCCTTCGCGCCGGTGGACTCGGCCCAGGACCTTGCAAAGGCCGTCGCCGCGATCGGCGCACCGGGCATCCTCAAGACCCGGCGCGACGGCTATGACGGCAAGGGCCAGTGGCGCATCATGATGCCCGAAGACGCCGAGGGGCTCGATCTTCCGGACCAGGCGCTCATCTACGAGGGCTTCGTCACGTTCTTCGCCGAATTCTCGGTGATCCTGTGCCGCGGCGCGGACGGCGACATCCGCTACTTCGATTCCGCCCACAACGTGCATGAGGGCGGCATTCTCTCGGTCAGCACGGTGCCTGCCCCGCAGCGCCTGCTCGACCAGGTTCCCGCCGCGCGCGCGCTGGCCGCCAAAGTGGCCGAAGCGCTGGACTATGTCGGCGTGCTCACGCTGGAATTCTTCGCGACCGAGAACGGACCCGTCTTCAACGAGATGGCGCCGCGCGTGCACAATTCCGGGCACTGGACCATCGAGGGCGCTGTCACCAGCCAGTTCGAGAACCACGTCCGCGCGATCTGCGGCCTTCCGCTGGGCGAAACCGGCCTGGCCGCCGATGCCGTGGAAATGCGCAACCTGATCGGTGACGAGGCGGACGACTGGGCCAAGATCCTGGCCGATCCGGCCAACCATCTGCATCTCTACGGCAAGGGCGCTTCGCGTCCCGGCCGCAAGATGGGCCATGTCACCCGCCTCTCCTTCCAGCGCGACTGACCCAGAGCCTTGGCGCAGGACCTCTTCCTCATCTACGCCCGCGCCGCCAACGGCGTGATCGGCCGCGACGGCGCCCTGCCCTGGCGCCTGCCTGCCGATCTCCGGCGATTCAAGGCCATGACCCTCGGCAAGCCGATGATCATGGGCCGCAAGACGTTCGACAGCTTCCCTTCCCCGCTTCCCGGCCGCCGCCATATCGTGCTTACCCGCGACGCGGCATGGACGCCCGAGGGCGCGGAAGTGGCCCATTCGGTGGACGAAGCGCTGGCCCTGGCGGGTGACGGCGAAGTGGCGGTGATCGGCGGCGCGGAAATCTACCGCCTGTTCCTGCCGCTGGCCCCCCGCATCGAACTGACCGAGATCCACGCCGACTATCCCGGCGATACCGAAATGCCCGCGGCAGGCCCGCAATGGCGCGAAGCCGCGCGCGAGGAGCATCCCGCCGCGGGTGATTTTCCCGCGCATGCTTTCGTCACGCTGGTCCGGGACTTATAGGCCTGATCTGACATGATTCGTCTCGACAACCGCGAACCCGTTCCCGAATCGATGCGCGGCGCCGTTCTGGCGCTCGGCAACTTCGACGGGTTCCACCAGGGCCACCAGGCCGTGGTGGGCGAGGCCATCCGCTGGGCCCGCGAACTCGGCCGGCCCGCCATCGTCGCGACGTTCGATCCCCATCCCGTCCGCCTGTTCCAGCCAGACGCGCCCGCCTTCCGCCTGACCACGCTGGACCAGCGGCAGGACCTGTTCGAGGCGGCCGGCGCCGACGCCATGCTGCTGCTCCATTTCGACCGCGCCATGGCCTCGATGGAAGCGGCAGACTGGATCGAACAGGTGCTCGGCCGGCAGCTTGGCTGCGTCGGTGTCGTCACCGGCGAGGACTTCACGTTCGGCAAGGGCCGTGGCGGCAATCCGCAGGTCCTGCGCGAGGTCGGCGCGCGCATCGGCCTGATCGGCCGCACCGTCGGCGCCGTCCACGACGAGCGGGGCGTCATCTCCTCCAGCCGCATCCGCGACGCGCTGAAGCTGGGCGAGTGCGAGACCGCCACCCGCCTGCTCACCCGCCCTTTCGCAGCGCGCGGCGTGGTGCAGCACGGGGGCAAGCTGGGCCGGACCATCGGCTTCCCCACCGCCAATATCGACATGCACAACTACTTGCGCCCGCGCTACGGCATCTACGCCGTGACCGGACGCATGCCGGACGGACGCGTGCTGCCCGGCGCCGCCAACATGGGCGTGCGCCCGACATTCGAGCCGCCGATCGAACTGCTCGAACCTTACTTCTTCGACTTTTCGGGCGATCTCTACGGACAGGAGATCGAGGTGGCCTTCCACCACTTCCTGCGTCCCGAAGCCAAGTTCGATTCGCTCGACGCCCTGGTGGCGCAGATGGGCCGCGACTGCGACCGGGCCCGTGAGCTGCTGTCGCACATCGGCTGAGCAAAGCCCGCTCGCCTCAAAAAACGACATCGCCCTGAACGCGTCTCAGGATCCATTCCTCCGCCCGCACCGTCCTGTCCGCCGGGTGCGATCGAAACCCGCGTATCGCCATGCCTGCGAACTCTTCCAACAGGCGCGCAATTGCTCTAGTGCGCAGCGCATATGACCGAACAGCGCGATTATAGAGCGACCGTCTTCCTTCCGAAGACCGATTTCCCCATGAAAGCCGGGCTCCCCCAGAAGGAGCCGGGTATTCTTGCGCGCTGGCAGGAACAGGACATTTACCGCAAGACGCGCGAAGCGCGGGCCGACCGCGACATGTTCGTGCTGCACGACGGTCCGCCCTACGCCAATGGCGACATGCACATCGGCCATGCGCTGAATCATATCCTCAAGGACATGGTCGTCCGCACCCAGACCCTGCTGGGCAAGAATGCCCCGTATGTCCCCGGCTGGGACTGCCACGGCCTGCCCATCGAGTGGAAGGTCGAGGAAGAGTACCGCAAGAAGAAGAAGAACAAGGACGAGGTTCCCGCAGAGGAATTCCGCGCCGAATGCCGCGCCTATGCCCAGAACTGGGTCAATGTGCAGCGCGAGCAGCTCAAGCGCCTCGGCGTCAATGGCGATTGGGACAATCCCTACCTGACGATGGACTTCCAGGCCGAAGCCACCATCGTCGGCGAACTGCTTAAGTTTGCCGAGAACCAGATGCTCTACCGCGGCGCCAAGCCGGTGATGTGGAGCCCGGTGGAAAAGACCGCGCTGGCAGAAGCTGAGGTCGAGTACGAGGACATCGTCTCGACCCAGATCGACGTGGCCTTCGAGATCACCGAATCGCCCATCGCGGAACTGGTCGGTGCCCATGCCGTGATCTGGACGACCACGCCCTGGACGATCCCGACCAACCAGGCGCTCGCCTATGGGCCGGAGGTGGAATACCACCACTACCGCGCGCATGACGGCCGCCGGTTCCTGATCGCCGTGCCCTTGCTCGAAGCCTTCTTCGCGCGCACCGGCCTGGGCCCCGTGGCCGAGAACATGATCGGCGATGCCGACTTGTCCGAATACGCGCTCGGCACTTATCGCGGCGCCGACCTCGCCGGCACTCTCGCCCGCCACCCGATGCATGCGCTGGGCGGCTTCTTCGCCGAACCGCGTCCGCTGCTGGCAGGCGATTTCGTCACCACCGAGAGCGGCACCGGCCTCGTCCACATGGCACCCGACCACGGCGAGGACGACTTCCTGCTGTGCAAGGCGCATGGCATCAATCCCAAGTTCGTGGTCGAAGCCGACGGCAAGTACCGCGAGGACTGGGGCTGGCTGGGCGGCCAGGGTTCGGTCATCAACCCGAAGTTCAATGCCCCCGACGGCCCGATCTGCTCGGACCTGCGCGAGGCTGGCGCGCTGCTGGCGGCTTCGGCCGACTACAAGCACTCCTATCCGCACTCCTGGCGTTCCAAGGCCAAGGTGATCTTCCGCTGCACCCCGCAGTGGTTCGTGCCGATGGACAAGGCGATGACTCACATCTCGCCCAAGAGCCGCGCCGATACCCGCTGGGAGAACGAAGGCGGCGCCATCGATCCCGCCGAGGAAAACCGGGACGACGCGCCCACGCTGCGCGAAGCCGGGCTCCAGGCCATCGCCGACACCCGCTTCGTTCCCGAAAAGGGCCGCAACCGCATCGGCGCCATGGTCGAAGGCCGCCCGGACTGGGTGCTCAGCCGCCAGCGCGCCTGGGGCGTGCCGATCACCCTGTTCGTCGACCGCAAGACCGGCGAATACCTCGTCGACCCCGCCGTCAACGACCGCATCGTCAATGCCATCCTCGCCCGCGGCGTGGACGCCTGGTCCGATGAAGCCGCGCAGGACCTGCTCGGGCCGGACTACAGCGCCGACGACTACGAGCGCGTTGCCGACATTCTCGACGTCTGGTTCGATTCCGGCTCGACTCACGCCTTCGTGCTCGAATCGGGGCGCTGGCCCGACCTCTTGCGCCCCGAAGGCTACCAGGGCCCCAAGGCGGACCTCTATCTGGAAGGCAGCGACCAGCATCGCGGCTGGTTCCAGTCCTCGCTGCTCGAATCCTGCGCCACGCGCGGCCATGCGCCTTACAAGGCAGTGCTGACTCACGGCTTCACGATGGATGCCAAGGGCTTCAAGATGTCGAAGTCGCTGGGCAACACGATCAGCCCGCTGAAGGTCATGGAAACCAACGGCGCCGACATCATCCGTCTCTGGGCGCTCTCGGTGGACTTCACCGAAGACCACCGCATCGGCGACGAGATCCTGAAGGGCGTGGCCGACCAGTATCGCAAGCTGCGCAACACCCTGCGCTACCTGCTGGGCGCGCTGGACGGTTTCTCCGACGAGGAGAAGCTGCCGGTTGCCGAGATGCCCGAGCTGGAACGCTACGTGCTCTCGCTGCTGGCCGGCGTCGACGCCGCGCTGCGCCAGGCCGTCGCGGACTTCGACTTCAATACCTACGTGCGCACCCTGCTGGACTTCTGCAACGAAGACCTTTCGGCCTTCTTCTTCGATATCCGCAAGGACTGCCTCTACTGCGACAGCCCTGCCGATCCGAAGCGCCGCGCCTATCGCACGGTGCTGGACACGCTGTTCCACGCACTGGTGCGCTATGCCGCGCCGGTCACCGTCTTCACCGCCGAGGAAGTCTGGCAGAGCCGCTTCCCCGGCAGCGAGAGCGTGCACTTGCTCGAATGGCCGGAAGTCCCGGCCGTGGAAGCGGACGCTGCCCGCTGGTCCGAACTGCGCGCCCTGCGCGTGAAGGTGACCGAGGCGATCGAACCGCTCCGCCGCGAGAAGATCGTCGGCTCCAGCCTGGCCGCCGAAGTTACGGTTCCCGCCTCTGCGCCGGCCAGTGCCTCCGACGCAGATCTGGCCGAACTGTTCATCACCGCGAAAGTCGCGCGTGGGCAGGGGGATGACGTGACCGTCACGCCTTCCACCAACCACAAGTGCGGCCGCTGCTGGCGCCATCTTCCCGAAGTTTCGGAAGACGGCGCCCTGTGCGACCGCTGCGATGACGTGGTCGGCGCGCTGGAGACCGAGGCATGAGCGCCGAGATGACCGTTGGCCGCAAGCGCCTCATCGGCTTTCTGATCGCCGCCGTGGTCTTCATGGTGGACCAGGGCTTCAAGGCCTGGGTCGTCACCGGACTGAAGCTGCGCGACGTGGGCGTGATCGAGCTGGCGCCGTTCTTCAACTTGCGCTGGACCAAGAACCTGGGCGTCTCGCTCGGCCTGTTCACCGCGGATTCGCCGGAGGGCCGCTGGGCCCTGGTGGCGATGACCGGCGCAATCGCGCTGTTCGTCCTCATCTGGATGCTTCGCGAACGCAAGCTGGGCGAAATCGCCGCGCTGGCCATGGTGCTGGGCGGTGCGCTGGGCAACATCCGCGACCGCTTCACCATGGGCTACGTGATCGACTATGCCGACCTTCACTTCGGTGAATGGCGCCCGTTCCTCATTTTCAACATCGCAGACGTCGCCATAACCGTCGGCGTCCTGATTATCCTTGCCCGCTCATTGCTTTCGCGCGACAAGCCGGAAACGAATGGCGGACATGACACGGCGCCCGACGCCGCCCCGGAGATTTGAGTTGATGCCCATGAAGAAGACCGGAGCCCTGATTCTCGTCGCCGCCGGTGCGGTGCTCGTGTCCGGCTGCGGAAGCAGCGGCCTGCTGAACCACAACCGCCCCGATGAATTCGCCGTGCAGCGCCAGTCGCCGCTGGTGGTGCCGCCCGATTTCTCGCTGGCCCCGCCGAAGCAGGGACAGCCTCGCCCCAATGACGACAATCTGCAGCAGCAAACCCTCGACGCGCTGTTCGGCGGCCCGCAGGCCCGCAGCGAAATCGAGAAGTCGACGCTGAGCATGGCCGGCCCGGCCGCGCCCTCGATCCGCTCCACCGTGGGCGATCCGGGCACGTACACCGTCGCCAAGGGCCAGGTGACCCGCGCGATCCTCGCCGCCCCGGAAGGCGACGGCCGCGACGCGCAGACGACTATTGAGGGCTGACCCCCTCTTCGACGAACGCAAAAAGGGCGGAGCGGCATGGCTGCTCCGGCCCTTTTTCATGCCCGCTCTGTCTGAAAATCCGACGCGGGCGGATGACGGCGGCACGCGAGAATATCCTTTTCGGGAATTTTCCCGAAAGGCCGTCAGATCCCGCCCGGGAACATCGCGAGCAGCTTGCCCAGCCGGTCGTGCACCAGCCGTTCCTGCTGCGGATCGCTTTCGCCAAGGCGCACGATGGTGAGCAGCTGATCGGGCGAGCCGATCACGTATTGGCCATATTCGCCCACGCACGCGAAAACGTTGCCGGGCGCCATGCCCGGGAACAGCACTTCCTCGCCCCCTGCCCCGGCTTTCGCCTTGGCCTTGTTGAGCCAGACCCCGGCGCCATAGCCGGGATTGCGCGGCGAGGATTCCAGCATGAACTGCACCCAGCGGCGCGGCAGGATCTGCGCGCCCTGGATCGAGCCGGTATGGCGCAGGAATTCGCCCAGCTTCGCCCAGTCGCGCGCCGAGGCATGGACCATGGCCGAGCCGACCATCGTGCCCGCACGGTCGAAGCCCGCGGTGGCCGAATCCATCCCGATCGGGGCGAAGACGCGGTTGCGCAGATAGTCGTTCACGGCCTTGCGGCGCCGATCGGGGTTGCGATCGGACGAAAGCACGCGCGCGGCCAGGTCGGAGAGAATGACCGAGGTTGCCGCGCTGTCCACGAACCGCGCGCCCGCCGGGGCTTCCAGGGGCTGGGCCTCGGCATAGGCCGCCATGTCGTCGCGCCCGTCGAGATAGAGCATCCGCATCCGGTCGGACTGCCGGGCCGGACCGCCGGTGGCCGATGTGGCCGTTTCGGAATGGCGCAGGCCCGAGCGCATCTGCAAAAGCTGCTTGAGCGTGATCTCGCCGCGCGGATCGCCCGGGCGCTGCCATGCAGGGATAGGGGCCGATTCGGCGAGGCGCAGCCGTCCGTCGCTGACGAGCTGCCCGACCATCAGCGCCGTGACGCATTGGCCCATGCCCAGTCCGTCCAGCCGGGTGTCCGGCTTGACCCCGGCGCCATAGCGCTCTGCGATCACGGAGCCGCGCTTCATCACGACCAGTGCCTGGGTCCGGCCGAGATCCTCGTCGAACAGTCCGTCGATGGCGCGGCCGAAGGCGGCGCGCGGCGCACCGCCATCGTCCTTGATCGCCGCCTGCGATTCCGCGCTCGGCGGCGGCGGCCCCTGCTGCGCATCCTGTCCACAGCCGGCAAGCGCGCTCAGCGCCAGGGCTGGCAGGACGGAAAGGGCAAGGATAAGGGGGGGACGGCGCACCGGCATGACGCGCGGTGTGATGTGCGAGGCGCAGGAATATGGCAACAGGCACGAGGTACACGACCGGGGAAAGCCCCCCAGGAGATGGGCCTGCTGCAAACGGGCCTGCCGATAACGGCTCCTCCGGAAGCACCCATCGCAGCCGCCAGCCCTCGCGCTGGATCCGCAATTCGCTGCTGCTGGCCCTGCTGGCGCTGGTGCTGGTCATGGCGATGTCGTGGCGCGGCCTGCGCGAACAGGCGCTTGTCGGCACGTCCTACGGCGCCCGCGTCGCCTGCGCCTGCCGCTTCGTCTCGCAGCAGGACCTGGGCACCTGCAAGGGGCAGATCGCCATCGCCGGGCTGGGCCGCACCGCGTCGCTGATGATGCTTTCCGAAGATGCCGAGAATCGCTCGGTCAAGGCCAGCGTCCCGTTGCTGGCCAGCCAGACCGCCACGTTCGCACCCGATCGCGGATGCCAGCTCGAACCCTGGGCCAACTGACGGGCCACGGCGCTTCTCACATCGGGCGCCGGGCCCCCTTACGTACCTTCAGTCCAGCGGAACGGCGGACTCGGTCCCCTCGATCCAGCCGCCGCCCACCACCCGGTCGCCGGCATAGATCACCGCCGCCTGCCCCGGCGCAACGCCATATTCGGGGTTCGCGAAACGGATCGTGACGGCCGCGCCGCCGCCGAAGTCGCCTTCGAGCGTGATCGGCACCGGCTTCGCCAGCGAGCGCACCTTGGCCGTCAGCGACGCATCGGGAAGCGGGCCGATACGGTTGGTCTCGGTGACGAGGGCGGCGGCAACGCCCAGCAGCGCGCGCGGGCCGACCAGGACGCGGCGCCCCGGCGCATCGATGCGCACGACATAGAGCGGTTCGGGCTGGCCGCCGATCTCCAGCCCCCGGCGCTGGCCGACGGTGTAGTGGATGATGCCGCGATGCGTGCCCAGCACTTCGCCGGTGAGCGCATGAACGATCTCGCCCGGCGCTTCGCCCTCCGGACGGACGGCGCGCACGATCTTGGCATAGTCGCCATCCGGCACGAAGCAGATGTCCTGGCTGTCCGGCTTGTCGGCAACGCGCAGACCTGCCGCTTCGGCCAGGCGGCGGGTTTCGCTCTTCGGCAACCCGCCCAGCGGGAAGCGCAAGAAGTCCAGCTGCGCCTCGGTGGTTCCGTAAAGGAAGTAGCTCTGGTCGCGCGCGGGATCGAAGGCGCGGTGCAGCTCGGAGCCGGCCGGTCCCTCGACGCGGCGCACATAGTGGCCGGTGGCAAGGCAGTCGGCCCCGAGGTCACGGGCCATCGTCAGCAGGTCGGTGAACTTCGGCCCCATGTTGCAGCGGATGCAGGGGATCGGCGTGCGCCCGGCCATGTAGTCGTCGGCGAAGCGCTCCACCACTTCCTCGCGGAAGGCGCTCTCATGATCGAACACATAGTGGGCAATGCCCAGGCGGTCGGCGACGGCGCGGGCGTCGCGGATGTCGTCGCCGGCGCAGCAGGCGCCCTTGCGGCCGGTCGCGGCGCCGTAGTCGTAGAGCTGGAGCGTCACGCCGATGGTTTCGGCGCCGGTGGCTGCGGCCAGCGCGGCCACGACGGAACTGTCGACACCGCCTGACATGGCGACGACGATGCGGCGGGCCGAAAGCGGCGCAGGCAGCTGGAACAGGGCGGCGGGGTCGAGGCCGGCCAACAGTCCTTCAAGATCGGAAAGGGAGGTCATGCGCCGCCCCATACAGCCGAACGCGCCGGATTCCTACCTTTGACGATGGAGGGCCGGCAAGACACCCGCTTTCATCCCGTCGGCCACGGCGGGGCCTTCGCCAGGCCAAGGATCACGGCGCTCGGTTAAAGGTCATGGCGAAGCCGGTGTTAAGAATATTTAACAAAAGGTAAGTCCGGCCTTTACTCTCCCTTGACCAAGCGCCGTTACAAGCGATCGACATGAACATCGCTCATGATCATGAAACCTGCAAAGCGGGGCATGCGTCGGGTCGCGACAGCGAGGAGTTCATGCCGGTCCGTTTTCCAATCGACTGGTTTTCCTTGCGTTCCCGGCTCTTCGCCGCGCACGATCTGCGTGCGGCTTTTGCCGAGACGTCCGCCTCGCCGCGCCTCCACCGCTTCGGCAGTTTCGCCGGGTCGGTCGCTTATGTGATTCATACATATGCGACAGTCTCAAGAACTGTTAACCCAAATGCTTCAGGCAATCGCAAGCCAGCGCAGGCCAAGGTCCTTTCCGTCGCCGGCAATCCAAGCACCGGCGTACGAGGGTGATGATGATCGAAAACCAGAAAATCCGTCCTGCCCAGGTAATCGGGCCGCTCGGCGAGCCGTTGACGCTGGAATCGCTGCCCCCGGCGAACACCACCCGCTGGGTCGTGCGTCGCAAGGCGGAAGTCGTGGCGGCCGTGAACGGCGGCCTGCTGTCGATCGACGAGGTCTGCGATCGCTACCAGCTCACGCTCGAGGAATTCGCGTCCTGGCAGCGTGCCGTGGACCGTTCGGGAATGCAGGGCCTGCGCGTCACGCGTATTCAGCATTACCGCGATCTCTACGAGCGCCAGCAGAAGTATTGAGCGCACTACCTATTTGGTCCCCAAAGGACCTGAAAGCGGCGGCGGACCTCGGTTCGTCGCCGTTTTTCGTATATCTCCGGGCAATTCTCGAAAGATAGCAGGGGCCTGACCGCCGGATACTGTCGTCGACGCTGGTCGATCCGGGTCGGCGACACGGCGACTGCTGATTGCCACCCGTCCGCCGCAGGTATATGTCGTTTCGCAGGAAATTTGGCCGTCGCAGCGGCGTGGACCGACGTGTCCGCGCTCCGGCGGCAGATCGTGCCTTCCGGCCACCCCAGGGGCGACATCGCTTTCGCGGGGCAAGGGCATCCGGACGAGGCATTCGGGACTGGGGGCAATCGCAATTTTTGCGGTGACACGATGAATTACGACAGCAGGATCGACGTGACGGAGAACGAGGGGTTGGCGGCCACCGGAAGCGGACTGGGCGGCAATCCGCTCGACAGCGACAATGAGCAGGACCGCGCATCGCGCCGCTGGTGGCTGATCGCCATCGTTGCCGCGATCGTGCTGGCCACCGGGATATGGTTCGCCGTGCGCGGCGGCGAAAAGACCGAAAAGGCCGGCGCCGCGGACATCCAGATGCCCGCGGTCACCGTCGTCGTGCCGGGCCGTGCCTCCGTCGAAGGCGAGATCACCGCCACCGGCTCGCTGGCCGCACGCCGCCCGATGCCGGTCGGTTCGGTCGGCGAAGGCGGCCAGGTCCGTTCGGTTCTGGTCGAACCGGGTGACTGGGTTTCCCAGGGTCAGGTGCTCGCTGTCATCGATCGCTCGGTCCAGTCGCAGCAGCAGGCCAGCCAGTCCGCGCAGATCGCGGTGGCCCAGGCCGACGCCCGCCTGGCCCAGGCCAATCTCGACCGCGCCCTCAAGCTTGTCGACCGCGGCTTCATCTCCGCCGCCGATGTCGACCGTCTCACTGCGACGCGCGATTCGGCCAATGCCCAGGTCAAGGTCGCGCGCGCCACGCTGGGCCAGCTCCAGGCGCAGACCGCCCGCCTCAACATCGTCGCGCCGGCTTCCGGCCTCGTGCTCGAACGCAATGTCGAACTGGGCCAGGTCGTGGGCGGCGGCAGCTCGGTGCTGTTCCGCCTTGCCAAGGGCGGCGAAATGGAACTGCTCGCCCAGATGAGCGAGGATGACCTTGCGCGCATGAAAGTGGGCGTGGAAGCCACGGTGACGCCTACCGGCAGCAACCAGAGCTTCACCGGCCAGGTATGGCAGATCGCCCCGGTGATCGACGCCACCAACCGCCAGGGCATCGCCCGCATCGCCCTCGCCTACAATTCCGCCCTGCGCCCCGGCGGCTTCGCCAGCGCCGTGATCAACAGCGGCCAGACGGTGGCCCCGGTGCTGCCCGAATCCGCAATCCAGAACGACGACAAGGGCGCCTTCGTCTATGTCGTCGATGCCAAGGACGTGGTCCACCGCCGCGCCGTGCAGACCGGCATCGTCACCGCACGGGGAATCACCGTGAAGCAGGGCCTCGACGGCAGCGAGAAGGTCGTGCTGCGCGCCGGCGGCTTCCTCAACGAGGGCGACAAGGTCAAGCCGCGCCTGACCGCCGCCGCCAAACCGAACGCGGGCGAGTAAATACGCGATGAGCCTTCGCAATATCTCGGCCTGGTCGATCCGCAATCCGATCATTCCGATCGTCTTCTTCATCGGCGTGATGATCGCCGGCGTGGTCTCGTTCATGCGCATGGACGTGAACAACATGCCGGACGTCGAATTCCCCGGCGTCCACGTCATGATCTCGCAGCCGGGCGCCGCCCCGACCGAGATCGAGACGCAGATCACCCAGATCATCGAGGGCGCCGTGCGCTCCGTGCCGGGAATCGAGGAAATCCAGTCGACCGCCTCCGAAGGCACCTCGACCACGCTGGTCTTCTTCACGGTCGGCACCGATCCCGATGTCGCGACCAACCAGGTCAAGAACGCGGTCGATCAGGTTCGCGGCCAGTTGCCCGACGGCATTCTCGAGCCGATGGTCACCAAGATCGAGGCCAATGGCGACAATCTCGCCTATTATGCCGTCAGCGCCGACGACATGACGATGGAGCAGCTCAGCTGGTTCGTCGACGACACGATCTCCAAGACCCTGCTCTCGATCGAAGGCCTGGCCTCCGTAGAGCGCAACGGCGGCGTCGATCGCGAGATCCGCGTCGTCGTCGATCCCGAGCGCCTGATCGCGCTGGGCCTCACCGCCAACGACATCAACGGCGTGCTGCGCCAGGTCAATACCGACGCGGCGGGCGGCCAGGCGGAAATCGCCGGCTCGCGCCAGTCGGTCCGCGTGCTCGGCAATGCCCAGGACGCCTTCCAGCTCTCGCAGACCCGCATCAACGTGGGCGGCGGCCGGCAGGTCAAGCTGTCCGACATCGCCAAAGTCTACGACGGCTATTCCGAGCAGACCCGCATCGCCAAGCTGCGCGGCCGCGAAGTGGTGACTTTCGGCTTCACCCGCGCCCTCGGGGCCTCTGACGTCGCCGTCTACGACGGGGCCGAGAAGGCGCTGGACAAGATCCGCAAGGAAAACCCGAACATCCACATCACGCGGCTGTTCTCCGACGTGGATTACACCAAGGGGCAGTACACCAGTTCGATGGAGGCGCTGGTCGAAGGCGCCGTCCTGGCCATCGTCATCGTCTATCTGTTCCTGCGCGACTGGCGGGCGACGATGATTTCCGCCATCGCCATCCCGCTCTCCGCGATTCCGACCTTCTGGTTCATGGACATGCTGGGCTTCACGCTCAACTTCCTCTCGCTGCTGGCGCTCAGCCTGGTGGCAGGTGTGCTGGTCGACGATGCGATCGTGGAGATCGAGAACATCGTGCGCCACATGCGCATGGGTAAATCCGCCTACCAGGCCTCGATCGACGCGGCGGACGAGATCGGCCTGGCCGTCGTCGCCACCACCTTCTCGATCGTCGCGGTGTTCCTGCCGGTCGGCCTGATGCCCGGCATCCCCGGCCAGTTCTTCAAGGCTTTCGGCCTGACGGTCGTGGCCGCGGTGCTGATGAGCCTTGCCGTCGCGCGCCTTATCACGCCGATGGTCGCGGCCTACTTCCTCAAGGCACACGGCCATGCCGAACATGGCGGCGGGCGGGCGATGGACTTCTATCTGAAGATCCTGGCCTGGACGCTCGATTCCAGCGAAGCGCACCGGCTGAAGGCACGCCTCGTCAAGAGCCCGGCGCGCTGGTGGTACTATGTGGTCGCCGCCGTGGCCGTCATCGCCATCCTGGCGGGCGGTCTCTTCGCCGCGTCCCTGCTCTTCATGGGCGTCAAGGCAGTCCTGACCAAGGCCGGTCTCGACAAGGCTGCCCTGGTGCTGGCGGCGGTCGTCGCACCGCTTGCGGTCCCGGTCGTGATCTTCCTGCTCGGAGCGGGCATGAAGATCCTGCTGGGCGCGATCGGCCGCTTTGGCGTGTGGTATCGCTACTTCTCGGACCGTTTCGCGGCCCGCATGCGCGACCACCGGTTCTACGCCTTCTGCGCGGGTATCTACGCGCTGGTGCTGACGTTCGCCCTGCTCGCCGGCCTGCCCTCGCAGTTCCAGCCGAACACCAATAACGACACCAGCACGGTCAATCTCGAGATGGTGCCCGGCACCACCATCGAACAGACCGCCGCCGTGGCCGACAAGGTCACCCGCCTGCTGGAAAGCCAGCCCGAAGTGCAGCACATCCTGGAAGCCTCGCGCGAGGGCAAGGGATCGCTCTACATCGCGCTCAAGCCTGCCGACCAGCGCAAGGCGACCAGCATCGAATTCGAACGCCGCATGGCGCCGCAGCTTCAGGACATTCCCGATGCCCGCGTGACTTTCGCCACGCAGTCGGGCGGCTTCGGCAGCGGCCGCGACATTTCGGTCATGCTTTCGGGAAGCGATTCGGAACTGCTGCGCAAGACGGCGCAGAAGCTGGCCGATCAGATGCGCACCATCCCCGGCGTCATCGCCCCGCGCATCGCCGCCGATCTTCAGCGCCCCGAACTGGTCGTGGTGCCCCGGCTCGACCTTGCGGCACAGCTCGGCGTGACCACGGCCGCGCTCAGCCAGACCATCCGCATCGCCACCCTCGGCGAAATCGACCAGAACGCCGCCAAGTTCTCGCTGAGCGACCGTCAGGTGCCGATCCGCGTGATCCTGGCCCGCGCCTCGCGCCGGGATTTCTCGACGATCGAGAATCTTCCGGTCACCACGGCCAGCGGCGGTTCCGTACCGCTCAAGCGCGTGGCGGAAATCCGCTTCGGGGCCGGGCCCACCCAGATCCAGCGCTACAACCAGTCGCGCCGCATCTTCGTGGGTGCCGACCTCGGCGAGGGCCAGGTCAAGGGCCCGATCATGGAGCAGATCCAGAAGCTGCCGATCATGAAGGACTTGCCGACCGGCGTCTCCAACGCCCCCGTCGGCGAGGACAAGTGGCAGGCGGAGATGGTGAACAGCTTCGTCATCGCCGTCATCAGCGGCATCTTCCTGGTCTTCGCGGTGTTGGTGCTGCTCTATCGCCGCTTCGTCTCGCCGCTGGTGAACATGGCCTCGCTGCTGCTGGCCCCGCTTGGTGGTCTGCTAGCGCTGGTGATCGTCGGCCAGCCGATCTCGATGCCGGTCTACATCGGCATCCTGATGCTGCTGGGCATCGTCGCCAAGAACTCCATCCTGCTGATCGACTTCGCGATCGAGGAAATGGAAAAGGGCGTAGACAAGCTCACGGCGATCATGGACGCGGGGCACAAGCGGGCCCAGCCGATCATCATGACCACCGTCGCGATGACGGCGGGCATGGTGCCCACCGCGATCTCGCTCTCGGGCGACGCCGCCTGGCGCGCGCCGATGGGCATCACCGTGATCGGCGGCCTGCTGCTCTCGACCATGCTCACCCTGGTGATCGTTCCGGCCGCCTTCAGCCTGGCAGACGGTTTCGAAAAGCGCCTCGGCCCCTGGCTGCGCCGCAAGCTGCTCACGTACGAGCCGCATCATGCACAGGAAACCGCCCATGGTGCCGTGCCCATGCCTCAGCCGATCGCGGCGGAATAAGGGATAGGGAGGAACATTGCCGGCCCCCAAGCGTAGCATCCCCGTGGCACGGCAAGACTTTTTCCAGCCGGGTCCGGTCCCTGGCGATCGGGCCCGCCGCATGCGGATGTTCGCGGGCGGCCTGCTGCTGTTCATGGCGGCGGCTTTCGTCGTGCTCCGCCGCGTGGCCGTATTCCATCCGGAATGGAGCGTGCCGCTCGGCTACGCGATTTCCTTTACCGAAGCGGCAATGGTGGGCGGACTGGCCGACTGGTTCGCGGTCACGGCCCTGTTCCGCCATCCGCTCGGCCTGCCGATCCCCCACACCGCCATCATCCCGGTCAACAAGGATCGCATCGCCGATTCGATGGCGACTTTCCTGCGCGACAATTTCCTGACGCCCCAAGTCGTGGCCCGCCGTCTGCGCGGCTTCAACCTAGCTGCCGCGGCCGGGGGCTTCCTGGCCGATCCGGCCCGCGATGAGCAGTCCCGCATTCGCGCGGGCGCCGCCAACCTGCTGGGTGACGTGCTCGAATCGCTCGATCCCGAACAGATGGGCGGCATGGTCAAGGCCGGCCTGCGGCGGCAGATCGAGAAGATCGACGCTGCCCCCCTGCTCGGCCAGATGCTCTCCAACGCCATTGCCGACAGGCGACACCTCCCGGTCCTGGAAAGCCTGCTGCGCAAGATCGGTGAAGCGATCGAGGCGAACGAGCCGATGATCCGCGAGATGATCCACCAGCGCGCTAATACCGTCATGCGCTGGACCGGACTCGACGAGCGGCTGGCCAATGGCGTGCTCGATGGGGCCTATCGCCTGCTCGCCGAAGTGATTGTCCAGCCCGACCATCCCCTGCGCGCCCGCATCGACGAGGCGCTCGCCAAGCTGGCCGACGACCTCCTGCATCGGCCCGAGACCCGCGCCAAGGTCGAGCGCATCAAAGGGGAACTGCTGGACAACCCGGCCATGGCATCGTGGCTCGACGGCATGTGGGAACGCGCGCGCGGGGCCTTGCTCAAGGCCGTGCGCAATCCCGATCAGGCGCTCGCCGGTGCGCTCGGCGAAAGCCTTGCCCAACTCGGCCAGGCTCTGGGCGAAGACCCGCGACTGCAGTACATGGTCAATCGCTTCGCACGCCGCACGCTCGTAGGCGTCGTATCGCGTTATGGGGGAGAGATCGTGAGGCTGGTGTCGGAAACCGTAAAGCGCTGGGATGCGCGCACCGTGACGGACCGGATCGAAGGCGCCGTGGGCCGCGATCTGCAGTTCATCCGGATCAACGGCACGCTGGTCGGCGGACTGTTCGGCGTCTGCATCCACGTTGTAGACCAGTTCCTGTGACCGTCGCAGCGCTGGATGGCCCGGCTCTCGTGACCGAGCGCTTCGAACTCTGGAAACCGCAGGCGAGCGATCTCGACGACATGATTCGCCTGATTGCCGACGAGGAGACCCGCACTTTCCTGGGCCAGGCGCAGCCGGAGCCCAAAGGCGTGTTCGAAAGGCTGGAACGCAACGCCGGATCCTGGTCGCTGCGCGGCTACGGCACTTTCCCGGTGCGCCGGCGCGGCGGCGATGAGATCGTCGCGAATTGCGGGGTCTTCCACTCCTGGCGCGGCTTCGGCAAGGGCATGGACGACGTACCCGAAGCAGGCTGGATCGTGCGCCGCGACCATTGGGGCCAGGGCCTCGCCAAGGAAGTCATGCGCGCCGCCCTCGAATGGTTCGACAAGACCCACGGCCAGCGCCGCATCGCCTGCATGATCGAAGAGGGCAACCAAGCCTCAGAGCGCGTCGCCGCCGCCCTGGGCTTCGTCGCCTATGGCAGCCACGACCTTGGCGACAGCGACAAGTCAGTCATCGTGAACCTGCTGGAGCGTGGCGGCTGAAAAGCCACGCAGGACTGGAAACTCTTCCCACTCCTGCGCAACAGTGTCGAACTTAGCGGCGGCGTTGCCCCACCTGCTTCATCGGCCGCCGCACCTTCCAACGAATGCTGGCCTCATAATGAGATGCGACGGGCTTTCCGGCTTGATCCAACGCGGGAGAAAAGGTCGCTTTCGTCGTCATCTGCTCGCAGGCTGCTGCCGCGAATGCCGAGTCTCCGTAATTGTCCACGACCTTGCATCCACTCACCGCGCCAGAAGCGTCGACAAGCAACCGCGCCCGCGTCAGTCCCGGACGATAGCGCTTGTCTGCGCCAAAGGGATAGCTGTTGGCTGCGATCCAGGTGTCGGGCGAACTCTTCGGCATCGGCCGGACGGAAAGACGAGCCTGCTGCACAGGATCCAGCCCCCAAGATCGGACCAACCCATCCGTGCATTCGCGCATTGCAGCCATCGCCTTGCCGAGCGAACCCGTCCCCAGTTGAACCGCCTTGTCTCCCCAGGATAGGATAAGGGAAGTAATGGCCGTCTCACGTTCCGGGGTCACCGGAGCGGGCGGTCGACCATCGTGCCCGAAACCGTTCCAGGTGGTGGCCGAGAACATGAGGGCGGTGAGCTTGCCGCCCCCTTCGATGGGCGCATCCGCAACCGTGAAACGGTCGGCGATAGGATCCACTGTTTCAGGGCCGGTCCTGAGCGTGAGATGTGTCGATTCGCCCAGACCGTTGAAAGCCTTGCCCGTGATCGTGGCATAGAAGCGGTCGCCCGGACCGAGGCGCTCGATCTCAAGCAATGCCGGATTCTCTGACGTCCCGAAACCGCGCTTCAGACTGCAGGAATCGGTTCCGTTGTCCATCTGCCAAGGCGAACTTGCCTTTAGTACGACAGTCTCGGCGTTGGCAGGCGTGGACGTTCCAGCGACAGCGGCGATTGCAACCAAGGAAACGGATAGTGTCCTATTCATGCCAAGTCCTTGTACGTGCGTGAATTCTTCGCGCAAACTATGGGCCCGGCCGAACATGGCAAGATGAATCGACGGTTGTCATCTCCAACCTGAACAAAAAACCCCGGCCGTTTCCGACCGGGGTTTTCGGTATTCCCATTATTTAACCGCTCAGAGCTTGCCGGTCAGTTCCGGCACGGCGGTGAACAGGTCCGCCACCAGGCCGACGTCAGCAACCTGGAAGATCGGGGCGTCTTCGTCCTTGTTGATGGCGATGATGGTCTTGGAGTCCTTCATGCCCGCAAGGTGCTGGATCGCGCCCGAGATGCCGACGGCGATGTAGACTTCGGGCGCCACGATCTTGCCGGTCTGGCCGACCTGGTAGTCATTGGGCACATAGCCCGCGTCGACCGCGGCGCGGCTGGCGCCGACGGCAGCACCGAGCTTGTCGGCGAGCGGCATGATCACCTGCTCGAAGGTTTCCGAATCCTTCAGCGCGCGGCCGCCCGAGACGATCACCTTGGCGCTCGTCAGTTCCGGCCGCTCGGACTTCGCGAGTTCGGCACCCACGAAGCTCGAAAGCCCCGCGTCACCGGCACCGGCGACATCCTCAATCGCAGCCGAACCACCCTCGGCAGCGGCCTTCTCGAAGGCGGTGCCGCGCACGGTGATGACCAGCTTGGCATCGCTCGATTCCACGGTGGCGATGGCGTTGCCGGCGTAGATCGGGCGCGTGAAGGTCTTCTCGCCCTCGACCGAGAGGATGTCCGACAGCTGCATCACGTCGAGCAGCGCGGCGACGCGCGGGGCGACGTTCTTGCCGGTGGTGGTGGCGGGCGCCAGGAACGCGTCGTGGTGGCCCATGAGGTCCACGATCAGCGGCGCGACGTTCTCGGCCAGCGCGTGTTCGTAGGCGGCGTTGTCGGCGAGATGCACCTTGGCGACGCCGGCGATCTTGGCAGCGGCCTCCGCAGCGGCGCGGCAGTTCGCACCGGCAACCAGCAGGTGGACTTCACCCAGCTTGGCTGCGGCAGTGACGGTGTGGAGCGTCGCGTCCTTGACCGACGCGTTGTCGTGTTCGACCCAAACGAGCGTCTTCATCTTAGGCGACTCCCAGTTCCTTGAGCTTCGTGACCAGCGCGTCGACATCGGCGACCTTGACGCCGGCGACACGCACCGGCGGCTCCGAGACCTTCAGGGTCTTGAGGCGCGGGGCGATGTCGACGCCGTAGTCGGCGGCGGTCTTCACATCGAGCGGCTTCTTCTTCGCCTTCATGATGTTGGGCAGCGAAGCGTAGCGCGGCTCGTTGAGACGCAGGTCGGTGGTGACGATCGCGGGCAGCGACAGCTTCACGGTCTCCAGACCGCCATCGACTTCGCGGGTCACGGCAACGTGATCGCCCTCAATCTCGACCTTGCTGGCGAAAGTGCCCTGCGGGCGGCCCAGCAGCGCGGCGATCATCTGGCCGGTCTGGTTCGAATCGTCGTCGATCGCCTGCTTGCCCAGGATCACGAGGCCGGGATTCTCTTCGGCGACGATCGCCTTGAGGATCTTGGCGACGGCCAGCGGCTCCACTTCCGTATCGGTCTCGATCAGGATCGCGCGGTCGGCGCCCATCGCGAGCGCGGTGCGCAGCGTATCCTGCGCCTTGGCCGGGCCGACCGAGACGGCGACGATCTCTTCCGCCTTGCCCGCTTCCTTGATGCGGATGGCTTCTTCCACCGCGATCTCGTCGAACGGGTTCATGCTCATCTTCACGTTGGCCAGGTCAACACCCGTGCCATCCGCCTTCACGCGGGGCTTCACGTTATAGTCGATCACCCGCTTTACGGGCACGAGGATCTTCATCTGATCGGGTCCTCTCAGTTTCAGGCACGGCGTGTTTAGCCGCTCGATTAAATCCACTCAAGGCCCGCCTAATAGGCAATTGACGTAAGCGTCAAGACCTGCCGCAGCGAGATGAGCCCAGCGTGGGCTACAAAGCGCGCCATATCGCAAATCCGCGAGATTGCGCATCGCCCCGGCAGAAATCGGAGGCCCAGAATTACTATGAAGCCGAAAAGGCCGGCTTCCTGCGCGCTTCAAACGCAAACGGCGGGGGTCCGGAAACCCCCGCCGCTGCATTATCCATCACGGGATCGTGCAAGATCCAAGAAACGGGGCCCTGTCAGGCGACGTTCTTGACCTCTGCCACGATCTTCTTGGCGGCATCGCCCAGATCGTTGGCGGGGACGATCGGCAGGCCCGAGTTGGCCAGGATGTCCTTGCCCTGCTGGACGTTGGTGCCTTCGAGGCGAACGACGAGGGGAACCGAGAGGTTCACTTCCTTCGCGGCGGCAACGATGCCGTCGGCGATGACGTCGCACTTCATGATGCCGCCGAAGATGTTGACAAGGATGCCCTTCACGTTCGGATCGCGCAGAATGATCTTGAACGCCGCGGTCACCTTTTCCTTGGTGGCGCCGCCGCCAACGTCAAGGAAGTTGGCCGGGAACGAACCATTGAGCTTGATGATGTCCATCGTCGCCATGGCGAGGCCGGCACCGTTGACCATGCAGCCGATGTCGCCATCGAGCTTGATGTAGGCCAGGTCGTACTTCGAGGCTTCGACTTCCGCCGGATCTTCCTCGGTCTCGTCGCGCAGGGCCTGCACGTCGGGGTGACGGTAGAGCGCGTTCGAATCGAAGCTCATCTTGGTGTCGAGGACGAGCAGGTTGGCGGCCCCGGAAGAATCTGGCTTGGTTTCCACCAGCGGGTTGATTTCGAGCATGTCGCAGTCAAGCGCGACGAAGGCCTCGTAAAGCTGCTTGGCGATCTTCTGCGCCTGCTTGTTGAGGTCGCCGGTCAGCTTGAGAGCGAAGGCAACGGCGCGGCCGTGGTGCGGCTGGAAGCCGGCGGCGGTGTCGATGGTGACGGTGGTGATCTTCTCGGGGGTGTTGTGAGCAACATCCTCGATATCCATGCCGCCTTCGGTCGAGACGATCATGGCGACGCGGCTGGAAGCGCGGTCGACGACCATCGAGAGGTAGTATTCGCTGGCGATGTCGACGCCGTCGGTGACGTAAAGGCGGTTCACCTGCTTGCCGGCATCACCCGTCTGCACGGTGACGAGGGTGTTGCCGAGCATTTCCTGGGCGAAGGCTTCGACTTCCTCGACCGACTTGGCAAGACGCACGCCGCCCTTGGCGTCGGCGCCGAGTTCCTTGAACTTGCCCTTGCCGCGGCCGCCGGCATGAATCTGGGCTTTCACGACATAGAGCGGTCCGGGGAGCTGCTTGGCAGCTGCAACCGCTTCCTCGACGGTGAGGGCGGCAATGCCGGCCGGAATGCCGACGCCGTACTTCGCGAGCAGTTCCTTCGCCTGGTATTCGTGAATGTTCATCGCTGAAATCGCTTTCTGCTGGAGTGTCCGAGGAAAGGAGTTGTCCAAAAGCGCGGGAGGGACCCCGAACTTGATCCCGGCCGCATAAGCACATCCCTGCGCGCTTGAAAAGTCCCGTTCCCTGCGCAATGGGATCGCGCGAGCACTCAGATCGCCCGAATAACGAGAACGACTCGCGCATGATCGATCGCGACAGACTGGAAGCCATTGTCCGTGAAGCGGGCCGGATCGCCATGGCCGGCTGGCCCGGCGACGGCCACGTCCTGGAACATTGGGAAAAAACCCCCGGCAGCCCGGTGAGCGTCGCCGACATCGAGGTGGATTCCTTCCTCAAGCGGGAATTGTCCGGCCTGCTGCCCTCGGCCGGGTGGCTCTCGGAAGAGACGGTGGATTCGCCGGCACGACAGGGGCACGAGCTTGTCTGGCTGGTGGACCCGATCGACGGGACCCGCGATTTCATCGCCGGTCGCACCGGTTGGGCGGTGTCCGTGGCGCTGGTCAATACGCGGCGCCCGCTGATCGGCTTGCTCCATGCACCGGCCCGGGCGCGCGAGGCCGGGGGCGAGTTCTGGTACGGCGAGGCCGGCAAGGGAAGCTGGCGAAACGGCGAACGCCTGCGGGCCAGCCACCGCGCAGCCCTGGCCGGTGCGCGGGTTCCGGCAAAGAAGCTGGCACCGGAGGATGCCGATCTCGTCCTGGTGGACCAGCCGAACTCCATCGCCCTGCGCATGGCCATGGTCGCGGCCGACGAGGCGGATCTCCTGACGACCCTGCGATGGGGCTACGAATGGGACATCGCCGCCGCCGGGCTGATCGCGCGCGAAGCGGGGGCCTCCGTCACTGACGCTTTCGGCAAGCCGCTCAACTACAACAAGCACGACCCTCGCGCTTTCGGGGTGATGGTAAGCTCTCCGGCGATTCACGAGGCGGCGGTGGAGCGGCTGGCCGACCGCGCGCGTCGCTACTCGGCGTAGTCTTTCAGGCCGGAGCCGGTGCCGGGCGCCCGCATGTAAAAAGGGGCCGGACCTTGCGGCCGACCCCTTCCCCGATCCCGCTTTCGCGGAAATCCCTTATCAGTGCGCGGCGGCAGCTTCGTCCTGCGTGACCGGCGTGATCTTGATTTCGACGCGGCGATTCTTGGCGCGTCCTTCCGGGGTGGTGTTGTCCGCCACGGGGTAGTTCTTGCCCATGCCCTGGGTCTGGATGCGCGAAGAGGCCACGCGGCGCATGATCAGGTAGCGTGCCACCGAATCGGCGCGGCGCTTGGACAAATCGAGGTTGTAGGTGTCGGACCCGGTCGAATCGGTGTGGCCGTAAACGTCGATCAGGCTGTCCGGATACTTCGTCATGCTCTGCGCCACGTTGTCGAGCGCGGCCTGGAACGAGGGGCTGATCTCGGTGGAATTGACCGCGAAAGTCACGTCCGGCAGGTTCACCAGGATGCCGTCTCCCTCCTGGGTGACGTCGATGCCCGAACCGGCGGTGTCTTCCTTCAGTTCCTTGATCTGCTTGTCCATCTGGTAGCCGACGACACCGCCGGCCACGCCGCCGATGCCGGCACCGACGATGCGGGCGGTCTTGCCGCCGATCACGCTGCCCAGGAGGTAGCCGAGGCCGGCGCCGCCAGCGCCGCCGATGGCCGTGCGCGACACCTTCTTCTCACCCGTGTTCGGATCGGTGACGCAAGCCGAAACCGCGACAAGCGAAAGCGCGGCAAGGGCGGAGGTCATCAGGCGTGATTTCTTCATGGTCTTCCCTCCTGTTCAGAAACACTTCCAGGCACGTCTGTGTTATAGTGCACATGAATAACAGATGGCTGATCCCGGCGAAACGATCACTGTCCGCTTGGGTTCCCGCCCGCGTCGGTTCCATCGTTTCTGTCCAAGCGGTGTTTCCCGCCCGTGACGATTATGTCCAAGCGCAACACGCGCTTCGCACTTGCGGCGATTTCTGCTAGCGCTGAGGTACTGTGACACCATTTCCCTGGACCGACCTCCTCATCATCGCCGGCCTGATCCTGCTCAACGGCCTGTTTTCCATGTCCGAGCTGGCCATCGTGTCCGCACGCTCCGCGCGGCTGAAAGTCTCCGCCGACAAGGGCAGCGGCGCCGCGCGCACCGCGCTCGAACTGGCGGCGGACCCCGGCAAGTTCCTCAGCACCGTTCAGATCGGCATCACCCTGATCGGCATCATCGCCGGCGCCTATTCGGGTGCCAGCCTGGGCGGTCCGGTGGGCGAACGGCTTGCCGCGATGGGCGTTCCGGCGCGCTTCGCGGGCGAAGCCGGCTTCACCCTGGTCATCATCGCCACCACGTTCGCCAGCCTCGTCGTGGGCGAACTGGTGCCCAAGCAGCTGGCGCTGCGCATGGCCGAGCCGGTCGCCATCGTCATGGCCCGGCCCATGGCCTGGCTGGCCCGGATCATGGCGCCCTTCGTGTGGCTGCTGGACAAGTCCTCGGGCCTGATCCTGCGCCTCTTCTCCATCCGCGGCGGCGGCCAGGAACAGCTCACCGCCGAGGAACTCCAGATGATCTTCGCCGAAGCGACCCGTTCGGGCGTGATCGAGGAGGAAGAGCGCGCGATGATGACCGGCGTCATGCGCCTGGCCGAACGGCCGGTTCGCGAACTGATGACGCCGCGCAACCAGATCGACTGGATCGACGTCAACGCCAGCGAGGAAGCGCTGCGCGCCAAGATCGAATCCTCGCCGCATTCGATGCTGCCGGTGGCCGAGGAAGGATCGCCCGACAATATCGTGGGTATCCTCAAGGTGCGCGAGGCCCTGGCCGCGCTCGTCGAGGGGCGCCCGGTCGCGATTGCCGCGATGATGAAAAAGGCCGAGGTGATTCCGGACCAGCTCGACGCCATGGACGCCCTGCGCAAGCTGCAGCTGGCGGAAGTGACGATGGCGGTGGTCCATGACGAATACGGCCATCTCGAAGGCCTGGTCACCACCTCCGACATGCTGGCCGCGCTCGCCGGTACATTCGTGGGCCACCAGGACGAGGGCGACGAGCCGATGGTCGTGGAGCGCGAGGACGGTTCGTTGCTCGTTTCCGGCGCGATGCCGGCCGACGCCCTGGCCGACCGCCTGGCCATGACCCTGCCCGACGACCGCGAATATGCGACCGCCGCCGGCTACATCCTGGCCGCGCTCAAGAAAGTCCCGCGCGAGGGCGAGTTCTTCGCCGACCGCGGCTGGCGCTTCGAGGTCGTCGACATGGACGGCCTGAAGATCGACAAGATACTCGTCTCCCGCATCGACGAAGATGGCGGCGCCGATGGAATTGCCGGAGAGGCATAAGGAAAAGGGCCCCGTGCCAAAGGCAGGGGGCCCTTTTCGATGAATTGAAAGGCCGGCCCCCATGTCATCGCATGGGGGCCGGCCTTTTTCATTCGCGGATCAGCTGGCGCGGCGGACGGCACCCTTGTGCGTGCCGACGGTTTTGCCGCCACGCGGACGGAAGCTGCGCTTGCGCTCGCCTTCCTCGCCACCATGCTCGCGGCGATCGCCACGCGGTGCATCGCTGCGCGGACGATCGTCGCGGCGACGCTCGTCACCGCGGCGCTCGGTACGTTCGCCCTGGGGACGGTCGCCCTGGGGGCGGTCACCATGCGGACGATCACCATGCGGACGATCACCATGCGGACGGTCGCGGCGGTCACCGCGCGGCTGCTGGCTGCGGTTGCCACCACGGCCACCGTCGCGGCGGCCTTCGCCCGGACGACCACGACCGTTGCCCTGCGGCGCGGCCGGAGCCTGGCGCGAGGGCGCGGGAAGGCGCGCAGCCTGCTTCTGGAAGTCCTCGGGCAGGCTGAGAGCGGCCAGCTTGACGCGGGTCAGCTTCTCGATGTCGCGGATATAGGGCTTCTCGTCCGGCGCGACGTAGCTGATCGCAACGCCATCGGCGCCGGCGCGCGCGGTGCGGCCGATGCGGTGGACGTACTGTTCGGCAACGTTCGGGATTTCGAAGTTGTAGACGTGGCTCACGCCGCTGACGTCGATGCCGCGGGCGGCGATGTCAGTGGCCACGAGCACGCGCACGGTGCCCTGGCGGAAGCCGCCGAGCGCGGCGGTGCGCTGGGCCTGGCTCTTGTTACCATGGATCGCAGCGGCAGGAATGCCGGCCGCGACGAGATGGCGGACCACGCGGTCGGCGCCGTGCTTGGTGCGGGTGAAGACCAGTGCGCGGTCGATCGCGCCGTGCTCGGCCTTCTCGGCAGCGTCTTCGGCCAGGCCGTCACGCAGGCTGATGGTCAGCAGCGCCTGCTTTTCGGCCTGGTTGATGAAGGTGGCATACTGCTCGACGCGCTCGGCCGTGGTCGACTGCGGGGCGACTTCGACCTTCACCGGGTTGTTGATGAACTGCTTGCCCAGTTCGGCGATCGCCTGCGGCATGGTGGCCGAGAAGAACAGGCTCTGGCGCTGCTTGGGCAGAAGGTTCGCGACCCGCTTCAGCGGAACGATGAAGCCGAGGTCCATCATCTGGTCGGCTTCGTCGAGCACGAAGATCTCGACATGGCGCAGCGTCAGGGCGCGGCTGTCGATCAGGTCGAGCAGGCGGCCGGGGGTGGCGACGAGAATGTCGGTGCCGCGCTCGAGCGCACGTGCCTGCTTGCCGGCAGGCACGCCGCCGAAGATGCACTGGACCGAGAGGTTCAGGAACTTGGCATAACCGCGCATGTTCTCGGCGATCTGGGCCGCGAGTTCGCGGGTCGGCGAGAGCACGAGCATGCGGCAGCCGGCATTGGTGCGCGGCTTGGGGTCGTTCGCCAGGCGGTGCAGCGAAGGCAGCGAGAACGCGGCGGTCTTGCCGGTGCCGGTCTGCGCGATGCCGAGGATGTCACGACCTTCGAGAAGCGCGGGAATGGCCTGGCGCTGAATCGGCGAAGGATCGGTGTAGCCCTTGGCCGCGAGCGCACGGAGGATCGGCTCGGCCAGACCAAGTTCGGAAAAATAGGACATGTGTCACTTTCACAAGGTGCGGGGCACGCGGAAGGTACTTGGCCCGCGCACACAGCAAGGTGTCGTTACGGGCGACCCTGCGTGAAGAAGGAAGCTGGTTCAAAGGGACAACCGCTCGTCCGGGCCGGTCCGCATCGGGACCTCACGCTGCTCACGGATTGCGGCAGGGAAGAACCCTACGCGCCGGTTGTCGGGGTGCATTTAGTGCATGTTTCGGGAAAACGCAAGATAATTGCTTTACTGCCTCTTCCCCGGTCCCGACCGCGGCCCCGGCCCCGCGCCGATAGCGCGGTACAGGGGCCTTAGCTGGTGAACAGCGCCTTGCGGATCACCGCGTGAACGCCGTAGTTGCCATTGACGATCTGCGACACCCCGAAGTCCACGCCGACCGACAACAGCGAGATCGCCTCGTCCTCGGTCAGCTGCTTGGCCGTCATCAGGAAACGGCGGGCCTTGCGGAAGGCATCGCGCATGGCGGCGTCGATCGAGGATTGCTTGTAGACCTCGCTCTGCGCATCGTCGCCCAGTTCCTTCAGGTAGTTCGGGTGGCTGAAGCCCATCACCACCCACTCGGTCTCTGTCTCGATCAGCGGATAGTCGACATCCCTGAGCTGCTCCATCAGCCCCGCCGCCTTGTGATGGATCACCTGGACAAGCCCGGTCATCGAGCATTCGATGGCCGTGCCGCACAGCTCGCTGTCCCCCTGCGACGCATGGGGATCACCCAGGGACAGCAGCGCACCGGGCACCTGCACGGGCAGGAACACCCGCGCGCCCGGCCCGGTCCGCCAATTGTCGAGATTGCCGCCGAAACTGGCCGGAGGCACCGAATCGACGAGGCCGTTATAAGCAGGCGCCACCGCGATCACGCCGAAATGCGGGCGGATCGGAATCTCGACATTGCGCAGAACGTCGTAATTGCGCTCGATGGAGGCGGGATCGACCGGGACTCCAGGATAGTCATAGCGCGCATGAGTCACGCCCGAGGGGTCCACCTGCGGCGTCCAGCGATAGGAGTAGACCGCGTGCGCGGTCGGCAGGCGGCCTCCTGCGGCTTCCACTTCGTAGATCGTCACGACCTCGCGCATCTTCGGCTCGGTCAGCAGGTCGTTATAGTGGAAGCCCCAATAAGTGGCCGCGTTGGAGCCGAAGCATTTGCCGGCAAAGCGCGGATTGCCGCTGGGGCGGGGCTTGAGGTCCAGTATCCGCACTTCGACGAGATCGCCGGGCATGGCTTCCTCGATGTGGATCGGCCCGGTGCAGATGTGCACGCCGAAGCCCTCGCCCGGACCGCGGCCGACCGCGCTGGCATCCATCGGCCCTGCCCCGCGCCGGTCCACCGCCTTGCCGGTCTCGTCCCAGCGGTAGACGCTCTCTACCCCCGGATCCCCCTCCACCATGCGCTCATGATCGTCGTTGGCATGGTGAGTCAGGGCCTCGATCGTCACGAAATCGCCCGAGCGGATGTGCAGGGCGGGTTTCAGGTCCTTGCTGAGATAGCCCCAGTGAATGGTCTCGGGCGTGGCGGGCAAGTGATGGTGGCGCGAAATGCCGGTATCGCCCAGCAGCGCCGGCCCCATCGGCGCTTCCGCCAGCCCGGCGGCCTCCTCGCCCTCACCCGTCAGTTCCGGCTCGCTCTCCATGGTCTCGACCCGCGCGGCCCGCTCCTTGCGGCCGGGGCGACCGCGGCGCAGCAGCTCGACCGCCTCCTGCTCCTGCGGCGGCGCCTTGCGGTATTCGCGGGGCGAAATGCCGTACTGCTCGCGGAAAGCGCGGGAGAACGAGGCGCTGTCGTTGAAACCCCATTCGAACAGGATGTCCGAAATCGACTTCTGGACGTGCAGCGGGCTGCGCAAGTCGAGCCGGCAGCGTTCGAGCCTGCGCACTTTCACATAGTGCCCGAAGCTGTCGTTGATCGATTCGAACAGCTTCTGGAGATAGCGCGGCGAAATCCCGTGCTCGGCGGCGACCTGCTGATAGCTCAGCTCGGGGTCGGAGAGGCGAATCTCGATGGTCTGGAAGATCCGCTCCAGCAACGCAGCGCGCATGCCCGCGGCGCCGCCCATGGCCTTGGCGGGGGCGTTGTCGAGCAGGCTGGTGACGAGGAATTCGGGAAAGGCCAGCTCGATCGGTCGGGCCTGGTCGGTGGTGATGTCCGAGATCGTGTCCGCCAGCGAGCGCAACATGCCCGAGAACACCCGCGCCGTGCCGCTTTCCGTTGCGATCTTGCGCGGCGGGCCGCTGATCGGGGTCTTAAGCCGGGCGCTGAGTTCGCTGTGCGGCACCTGCACGATCAGGCTGCGATTGTCGCCCGAGAACGACAGGTGTACCGGGCTGTCGCCCCGGCCGCAGATCATCTCGCCGTCGGAAAGGCGCAGTTCCTGCTCGGAATCGCGCACGGTGGCGGTGCCGTCCAGCACCAGGGCCAGCCAATAAGTGGCAGGGCGATCGCGAAAGTCGATGGTCCAGGATTGGGGCGTGCCGGTGACGCGGATGAAGTCGATGCCGGTGCTGGCGCGAAACTGGATCAGTTCGCCGTAGAGGGTGGCGTCGTCCGCCTCGTCCAGCGTCAGCGAAAGCCGCTTGAGCGCAAAACGCCAGGCGTCGCGCCTTTGCTCCTTGGGATAGACATTCGTCGTTATACGCAAGCGGAAACCACCTAGAAGCGGGTGGCACCCTTCCCTGTCGGGCGACCAATTTCGGGGGCTTTGGCGACCTTTATGACAAAGGTCTATCGGCCGCCGCCCCCCTCGGCAAGAGTGCGCGAAAGAGCTATTCGAAGGGAGTCTCATTCCCGTACACGCTGGTGCCTCCCGCCGCTGCGGGCGCCTCGCCGCGGCCGCAGACGGCCAGCATGGTGAGGGCATAGACAAGCGCGCTGGAGGCCATGTCCGCCGGCGTCGGCCGCCAGCGCGGCATGCCGGTGGTTACGGCGGGTACCCGGTGCATGTTGAACACGTTGTGGTCGCGCCACATGCTGGAGAACACCGGGTGCGCCGGCTCCAGCGCGGTGCCGCGCGCCAGCCGCGTGGCGGCATCCACGGCACCGACCAGCGGCGCCACTTCGGAAGGCCGCGCCTCGAATCCGTGGCGCACGACCATGGGCTCCACGTCGAAGTCCTGCACGTCCACGCCGCGCATGGCCTCCATGATGCCGTGATAGGCATCGGCCGCCTTCTGGCGCGGGTTGAGCGAGACGTCGATGTAGAGCGCGCAGACTTCCGTGCCCGCGCCGAAGTCTATCGGCATGCCGCCGCGAACCGAGGCGATCTGGACCTTGGGGTGGATCGCGCCGCTGGCGGTTTCCATGATGGAATCGGCCTCGAACTTCAGGCCCCAGGCGTGGAGCGCCTCGATCACCGCGCCAAGGCGGTAGATCGGGTTGGGATGCGCGCGGGGATCGACGGGAGCGTCGAGGATCGGGGAGAACACGCCCTGCCCGAAGATCCGCACGCGATAGAGCGCATAGCCGCAGCCCTGCCAGGTCAGTCCGAAGTCCGTGCCTTCCGCGGCAATGACATAGTCCGGCGCGACGCCGCCGTGGTGGAACAGGTAATGCGCGCCGATGTCCTTGCCGTTCCAGCCGATGCCGGAAAACTCCTCGATCGGCTCAGGGCCGATCTCTCCCGGGCAGGCGGTGAGCCAGGTCTTGCCGGAAAGGCCGATCCCCGCCTTCTTCAGCGCCTTGGCGGCGATCAGGAAGCAGGACATCGGGCCGCGATCGTTGCTGATCGGATAGCCGCGAAGTCGGCCGTCCTCGTCCAGCCAGCACTGCGTCCACTCGGGATCGGCCAGGGTGGAATCGCGGTAGCGGAACTTGTCGTGCTCGGGCAGGCCGCTGGGCGATTCGGTGTCGAGGTGAGCGGTAAACAGCAGGTTCGCCCCGCGTCCCCCTCCCCTTACCGAGCCGCCGTACTCGCCGATCACATTGGGACGTTCCGGCGTGGCCCCGACTTTGCGGGGGTTGAAGCCCTCCTTCGCCATCCAGGCGTGGACGAATTCGGCCGCCGCCAGTTCCTCCCGCGATCGGCTGGGGATGTTGCCAAGGGTGAGCGCCAGTTCGACCAGCTCGTCGCTGTCGATGGCGGCGGCGATGGCGGCGCGTTCCGCCTCGCTCACGGCGTAAGGCGCCTTGGCGGGATCGGCGAAAGTCGGGACGGGATCGGGCATGTCGGCCAAAGTCGGGGCTCCGTGTATGATCAGTGCGCGGCGGCGAAAAGCGGCCCATCCGCATCCGCGCCTTCCGCCTCCCGGCCGTAACGGGGGAGCAGCATGAGCAGCAGCGCCCCTGCCAGCAGCGCGGCACCGACACCGACAAGCGCGGGGCGGTAGGAATGGCGCGCGTCGAAAACCAGGTCGAGCAGGATCGGCGTCGTCCCCTGCGCGGCGATGACCGCCGAATACATCGCGCCGATCACCGAACCGAAGTGCCTGGTGCCGAAATAGCGGGCGATGAAGTAAGGCAGCGCGCCGAACTGGCCGCCGAGGCCGATACCGAGCAGCGCCCCGCCCGCGATCAGGAGCGGCATGCCTTGCGCGGTTTCCAGCAGGACCAGGCCCACAACGGCCATGAGATACATCGGCACGGCCACGCGCGGGGTCTGGATCTTGTCCATGATCCGTCCCGTGGCGATCTGCCAGCCGGATGTGACGAGCGCGAAGACGCTGACGACCGCCGTGCCCGCCGCCACCGAGAAGCCGCGGTCGGAGAGGATCGGCACGACATGGCTGAACACCGCCGTGGTGCCGCCCGCCCCGGCCGCCAGTGCCAGCAGGATCAGCCAGAACATCGGCGTCTGCGCCGCTTCGCCAAGGGTCATCCCCTCGCGAAGGCGCATGGTATCGGCCGCGCCCGAAGCGGCCCGATCGCGCAGCAGCACGAACAACAGCGGCAGGGCCACCACCAGCATGAAGGCGCTGATGCCAAGGTAGCCGGCACGCCATCCCCAGGTCTGCACCAGCACCGCCGCCATGACCGGCAGCACCACCGAGCCGATCCCGCAGCCGCCGCCCGCGCTGATGCCGAGCGCGGTGCCGCGATTCTCGTCGAACCAGTCAGCGATCACTTTCTGGAAGATCGGCGTCCCCGCCATCGCCCCGAAGGCCGCGAGCACGGTGAACGTGGCGTAGAACTGGAAGAGGCTGCCGTTGGTCAGGGCCAGCGCCGCGATGGAAAGCGCCAGCCCGAAGGTGCCGACGAGCAGCGTCGTGCGCGCGCCGGCCCGGTCGATATGACGGCCGATCAATGGATACGTCACCGCGCCCACCAGGGCGAGGATGCCGAGGACGCCCGAGATACTCGCCCGGCTCCAGCCGAACGTCTCCGACAAGGGCACCAGGAACAGCCCGAAGACCGCGTGGACGGCCGGAGTCACGCTCACGGAATTGCCGAGCGTGCAGGCGAACAGCACGCCGCCCTTCGATCCGCGGGGGGGAGTGGTCACGGTCATGGGCGGCGGCTCCTGATTGGGATGGGGGCGGCAGGGCTCGGTGAAGCGACTCAGACCCGCCAGGCGTTCTCGACCGCGCCGGTGGTGGTCAGCAGGACGCAGTTCTTCTCCATCGCCGAGAGCGAACTCTCGTGAAGGCCCGGCTCGTAGGCGGCGCTGGCATCGGAAACGAGGAACACGTCGTAGTCGTGGTGGAATGCCGAGCGCGCGGTCTGGTCCACGCAGCAATCCGTGGAGAGGCCGCAGATCACCAGCGTCTCGATGCCCCGCGCGCGCAGCTGCGCATCGAAGTCGGTGCCGTGGAAACCGTCGTAGAGCAGCTTGGCGATCTCGATGTCACCGGGCTGGGGGAAGATGCGGTAATAGTCCGCGCCGCCGTCCTCGGCGCGGCAGATCGCTTCTCCGCCCGGCTGGCCGCGCCGGACCATCAGCGTCTTGAGCGCCCGCGAATCCGTTTCGGCGCTGGTGACGACGCGCATCAGCGCAACCGTGGCCCCGGCGCCGCGTGCCGCCGCCACCAGCTTCTCGCAATTGTCGATCGCCGCATCGGCGGATGAGAGGTCGACGCCGTAGCCGCCGAGCAGGCCGTGCGGCGCCGCGAAATCGACCTGGATGTCGATGACGACCAGGGCCGTCTTCGCAGGATCGATCATCGCCGCCAGTGCGGCCGGATCGACATGCGGCAGGTCTTCGGTGCACGAGTGCGGCATCTGGGGCGGGATCTGGGCCATCGACTCAGCCCGCCACCGGCGCGGCGACCTTGCCGGGGAAGCGTTCGCGCAGGGCCGGCAGAATCTCGGCGCCGAACACCGGCAGCCCCTTCAGGTAATCGTCGAAAATCAGCATGAGGCCGTCGGTGCCCGAGGCTTCGAGCAGTTCGCCGAGCTGTTCGGTCACGCTTTTCGCACTGCCGACGATCTGGGCGGACATGAACGAGCTGCGCGCCTTGCGGGTGAAGTCGTTCTCCTTGCCGATCTCGGCATCGAGGAAGCCGTAAGCGCGCATCATGCCCGCCAGCGCGCCTTCGTCGAGCCCGGCGGCATAGTGTTCGGCGCGGGCCTTGGCCGCCGCATCGCTGTCGTCGATCACCAGGGTCATCATCGAATACGTGCGGATGTTGCGGCCATATTCGGCGGCGATGATCTTGGCGCGGTCGCTGTTCCTGGCCAGTTCCGGCGCGGTGCCGCCCGACAGGAAGATCGCATCCATCTCTTCCGAGGTGAGCCGCATGCCGATCTCGGAAGATCCGGCGCAGACCAGGAATGGCCGCTGCTCCGGCTTGGGCCAGGATTCGCAATCTTCCAGAGTGAAGTAGTCACCCTTCATGGTGACAGAATCCTCGCTCCACAGCGCCTTCACCGCGCGGACCCATTCATAGGCGAGATCGTAGCGCTGGTCGTGATTCACGTCCTCAGGCCAGGCGCCCATCTGCGCGAACTCACCCTTGTAGGAGCCGGTCACGACATTCAGCCCCGCCCGGCCGCCGCTCACCTGCTGGAGCGTCGCCATCATCTTGGCGGCGACGGCCGGATTCTGGAGCAGGGTGTGCAGCGTGGTGACGATGCGGGTCTTGCGCGTCACTTCGCTGAGCGCGGCCATGAGCACGATCGGATCGAGCGAGGAATCCCAGTGCTTCGTCTCGCCGCCATAGCCGCGGAACTTCGACATCGACATGATGAAGTCCATGCCGGCCGCCTCGGCCAGCACGGCGCACTGGCGGTTGTAGGCATAGGAGCCGTCAAGCTCGGGCTTGTTCTTCGACAGGATCCAGCCGCCGTTGGCGACCGGCAGGAACAGGCCAAGGTCCTTGCCGCCGTTGTCCGAAGGAAGTCCGAAGGGCGTCATGGGAAACTGGTTCATCGCGTCCTCTTGTTGGCCTGTCGTCTGGGGGCGGGCCCCCGGATCCGGATCTGGTCCGGCACCGCTCGAAGTCAGCTTAGGGATGCCGCCGAAGGCTTCTTGATTGGCAGCGCATGTTCTGTTGCCGGCCGCCCGATCAGATCCTCCACCGCCGCGCGCATCGGCATGGCCGGTGCCGCGCCCTGGCCCAGGGTGCAGAGCGCCGCGGCCACGGTGGCATAAGGCAGGGCTTCCTCCAGGCAGCGCCCCTCGTCGAACAAGGCCGCCAGCGCGCCGCAGAAGCAGTCCCCCGCGCCGATGGTGTCTACGGGTATCACCGGTAGGGCGGGGACGTGGAGCTGCCCGTCCGCGCGCACGGCCAGCGCGCCCCCGGCGCCGAGCGTGACGATGACGGTCTGCCCCTCGCGGCAGAGCAGGCCGCGCGCGGTCTCGGCCACGGCGACCATGTCATCGTTGACCGGCGCCGCATCCAGGCCGAGGAATGCCGCCATCTCGTGCTGGTTGACGATCAGGATGTCGACATGCTCGAACAGCGCCCTGCCCTCGATCACGGCCGGGGCGGCATTCAGGATGCGGAGCGCCTTTGAACGGGCAAAGACCGGAAGCAGCGCCGAAACCGGCACTTCCAGCTGGGCCAGCAGCACGCCTTCGGCCACGGGCAGGGCATCGCGCAGGCGGGCGTTGGCGCCGGGCACGACGATGATCTGGTTCTCTCCCAGCGAGTCCACGGCGATATAGGCCGTGCCGGTATCGACGCCGGGCAGCGTGGCGACGCCGCTGACATCGATGCCGTCCGCCTTGAGGCGCGAGAGCATCCAGCTGCCCGAATCGCCCTCCCCCACGGCGCCCACCATGCGGGTCTGTGCGCCCATCCGCGCCGCCGCCACCGCCTGGTTCGCGCCCTTCCCGCCGGGCAACCGTGCCGTTGCCGTGGCCATGACCGTCTCGCCGGGCCGTGGAAGATGGTTCAGCGACGTGATGATATCGAGATTGATCGAACCGAAGATGTGAACTGCCAAAGCTGCCACCCCAACTTGCTCACGGCGCCAAGCCGTTCCGCGCCCTTGCTTTCCTCATGGGCTGCATGGCGCCTTTGGACAGGTCAAGCGCCACCCGCCGCCGTGCGCGCTGCCGCAACAATTGCGGTTGCCAGCGCAAAGAGCGCGGATTGGCCCGGATCCTACAATGCGCTTGATCGAGGCCGCACCGGCCTGCAGCAATCCTCGCCGCAAAGCATGATCGGCGCAATCCTGAAGGACATCGAAGATGACGAAATGGCTCATCACGGGCATCGGCGGCGGCCTCGGGCGGGCCGTGGCGAAGGCGGCGCTGGCGCGTGGAGACTCGGTGGTCGGCACCACGCGCAGCGTGGGAGACGCGGCGTTCGAGGCGCTGGCACCGGGCCGCGCCCATGTCCTCTCGGTGGACCTGACCGACGATGCTTCGGTTCGCGCTGCCGTCGCCCGGGCCGAGACGCTGACCGGCGGTATCGACCGCCTGCTCAACAACGCCGGCTACGGCCTGGTCGGGGCGATCGAGGAAGTCTCCATCGACGAGGCGCGCGATCTGTTCGAAATCAATGTCTTCGGCGCGATCCGCATGATCCAGGCAGTGCTCCCCGCCATGCGGGCGCGGCGGGCGGGCCATGTCGTCAACACTACTTCAGTGTCCGGCCATGCGCCCTGGGCGGGTACCGGCGTCTACGGGGCCAGCAAATATGCGCTGGAATGCGTGGGCCAAACCCTTGCGCAGGAAGTGGCACCCTTTGGCATCCGCGTGACCAATGTCGCGCCCGGAGGGTTCCGCACCGGATTCGCGGCCTCGGGCCTCAAGGTCGCGGCGAAGGACATCGCCGATTACGAGGACGGCGCTCACTTCGCGCGCCGCAGCCTCACCGCGGGCGCTGGCGCCGAAAAGGGCGATCCCGCGCGCGGGGCCGAGGCTATCCTGGCCGCCCTCGACGCAAAGGAGCCCCCGCTCCACCTGTTCCTGGGCGAAGACGCGCTGCACTACGCCCGCGACCAGATCGCATTCGTGGGACAGCAGATGGACGCTTGGGAAACGCTTTCGCTTTCCACCGCGTTCGAGCCGGCCTGAGGGAGGAGCGGCAATCGTCAGCCGCTCATGCCGGATGAGAGATCCGGGGCCCGGGGAGCTTACCGCGCCCCGCCCCGGGCCGTCGTCACTTCCGGGATTTCGGCTGCGGCAGGGCTACGTCGGTGGCATCTGCCTTGGCGTCGGCGTCGGCCTGCTGGCGGCGCTGCTGGTCGAAATAGGCCTTCTCGGCTTCCTCGACGCGCTTCTGCTGGGCGGCGGCATCTTCATCGATGGTGGAAAGGCGCTTTTCGCGCTCGGCCTCGATCAGCTTGCTGAACTGCACTTCCGAGCCGTTCTTCCTTTCGGAATAGGCCTGGTTGATCAGCTTCTGGGTGCAACCCGAAGCGCCGCCCGCGCCGACCGGCGAGCAGCTCATGTTGCCGAAAGCGCCGACCGTCTCATAAGCCTGCACTTTGTTGCTCCAGGCTTCCGACTGCGGCCGATCGATGCCGCGCAGCGGCTCGGGAATGCGGAAGCGCTCCGCCTCCGCCTTGCGCGCGCAGACGGTGATCTCGTTGCCGGAAGAGGCAGGGCAAGGGTCTTCGCCGTAGACGATGAGCTGGTTCACCTTCTCGTCGCCCGAACCCAGATCGTCCGTGGCAACCTGGGGCGCCTGCGCCAAGGCGGGCATCGCGCCCATGGTCAGCCCGCAGGCGGCGCCGAAAGTGGCCAGGGCTGCGGCAGTCGTCAGGAGGCGCGTCATGGAATTGCTCCAGCTTTGGTCGATGGCTTCGCGGTGCCACAAGATGGCCGCGGCAGCCTTGAACGGTATCCTGGAGCAATTCCGATCCGAATGCATCGGATCCACTGCACCAGGCTCCTGGTTTGTCGCGTTTTCCGAGTCATCGGGTGATTCCACCTGATTGGAGAACGCTCCAAGGTAACATGCCGCCCTTCTTGGTCGACAGTATAACGTGCGGATTTCAGATTCTTTCCGAGAGCTTGATCGCCACCCGGCAACCAAGACGGATCGCGTTGAACAGCAGGGGATAGGCCGGTGCCTTTTCCGCGCCTGCCGCCAGCGCGGCATCGCGGTGTTCGCGTTCCTCGTCCCGGAACTTGCGGATCACGTCGCCCAGTTCGGGATCCTCGTCGCCCAGGTCTTCGATCTGCTCGCTGTAGTGGCGGTCGATCTCGGTTTCGATCGCGGCGGTGCAGGCCATGGCCGCTTCCGGCCCGATCAGCGCCGTCGCGGCGCCCAGCGCATAGCCGGCCGCCGACCAGACGGGCTGAAGCAAGGTAGGCCGCACGCCCCGCTCGGCGATCATCGCGTCGAACCGGGCCTGATGCTCCGCCTCCTGCTCGGCCATGCCGGCGATCTCGGTGGAGTGCGGCGCGCGCGCGCCCATCACCGCCAACTGGCCCGCGTAAATGCGCGTCGCGCCGAATTCACCGGCCTGATCGACCCGAATCATCCGCGCGGCCTTCGATGACGTCATGACGGAACCTTGCGGCTGCGGGCGACGAGGCCGAACACGGCCAGCGCACCCAGGGTGGAAATGAGGAAGTTGAAGCCCGCCAGCGAAATGCCGCCCAGGGTCCAGGGCGCGACGTCGCAGCGGATCACCGGCGCATTGAGGATCGCATCCATCGGGTCCACCCCGGCCGCGAAAGGCGTGGAAGTGCAGGCGGTCATGCCCTGCCACCAGCCATATTCCACGCCGGCATGGTAGCCGCCGATCAGGCCCGAAGTCAGGATGCCCACCGCGGCCACCGCCACCAGCGGACGGACCGGACGCCAGAAGAACGCCAGCGCCGCGAAGACGATGGCGAACATGTGCGGATAGCGCTGCCACCAGCACATCTCGCAAGGATGAAGTCCGAAGACATACTGGCTGACATAGGCCCCGCCCAGCAGGACCACGGGTACGGCCAGCGCAAGCGCGCGGGCGGCGCGCAAGGGAGCGGCAACGGCAACGGTCATGACGACGGCCTCAGTCCTTCTGCGCGGTCTTGGGCACGGGCGGAACCGTGGCGGGCGGCGCGGTATAGCGGGCGAGCGCCGGCTTGCCCGCGGTGCGGCGCAGCGTGTCGATGGCGTAAGTCAGCTGGAAGTCGTCGATGCCCTGCTTCTTCAGCTCTTCGGCAGAGGCCTTGAAGCGCGGATCGTCCGCCTTGTCGGTCTCCAGTTCCTTGTCGTCCAGCGAGGCCTCGTTGATGAGGTGGCCGCGAAGGTCGGATTCGCGCACCGCCCGTTCGGCCCGCAAACGCGCATCCGGGTCGGACAGCTGCGGCACCTTGATGTCGGGCAGGATGCCGCCCTCCTGAACCGAATGGCCCGAAGGGGTGAAGTAGCGCGCGGTGGTGAGCTTCACGGCGCTGTTCTTGTCCAGCTGGATGAACGACTGGACAGAGCCTTTGCCGAACGTACGCTCGCCCATGACGACGGCACGATGCTGGTCCTGGAGCGCGCCGGCGACGATCTCGGAAGCCGAAGCCGAACCCGCGTCGACCAGCACCACGATCGGCATGCCCTTCACGGCATCGCCCTTGAACATCGTTTCCGCGCGGTAATACTGATTCTCGCTGGCGATGCGGCCGCGCTGCGACACGATCACGCCCTTGTCGAGGAACAGGTCGGACAGCGCCACGGCCTCGTCCAGCGAACCGCCGGGGTTGGAGCGCAAGTCGAGCACCAAGCCATCGAGCTTGGTGCCCTTGGTCGCGGCCTGCTTCTTGAGATCGGCAATGCCCTTGTTCACGAAGTTGCCGACATCGCGCGAGAACTCGTTCACCGAGATCACGCCCACGTCGTCCTTCAGTTCCCAGGTCACCGGTTCCAGTTCGATCACGCCGCGCGTCACGGTGACGTCGAAAGGCTTGTCGCGGCCGGGACGGTAGATCGTCAGGCGGATAGAGGTGCCGGCCTGGCCGCGCATCTTCGACACTGCCTCGTCCAGGTCGCGCTCGTAATAGAGCACGCCGTCGAGATGAGTGATGTAATCGCCCGCCTTGAGCCCGGCCTTTTCCGCGGGGCTGCCCTTGAACGGCGAGACGATCTTCACGGCGCCGTCGTCCTCGACCACCGAAAGGCCGAGTCCGGTATAATTGCCGTCGATCATCGTCTCCAGCCGCTGCAGCGAGGGGCCGTCGAGGTAGTTGGAGTGCGGGTCGAGACTGGCCAGCATGCCGTCGATCGCGCCCTTGATGAGCTTGTCGTCGTCAACCTGGTCTACGTAGTTCGCCTTGACCAGTTCGTAGATCGTGAAAAGCTTGCTGAATTCTGGATTCACGCGGCTGTCCACCGCGGCAAGACCGGACGTCGCCGCAGGAAGGACGGCAACGGCCGACACCAGCAGGGCAGCGCGCATCAGGGGTGCGAATTTCATCGGGCTTAGGGGCCTTTTCGTGGGTCACGCCGGCCGGGGGCCGGGGAATTCCTGACTGTAATCCTACAGGACCGCGCGCACAATTGCCAAGAACGCGCAAACCTGTCGCGAGGCTAGAGGATCGAGAATGAACGCGGCAGGAATGGAGAGGCTGCCGCGCGCCGCGAAGGAACGTTCATAGCGAACGGATATATTGTAGAGGATTCACCGCTTCGCCCTGCCGCCGCAGTTCGACCATGACGCGCGGATCGCGCGGCCCCGTCGTGCCGATGGGCGCCCCGGCCACCACCTGGCGGCCCACGTCCGCGTCGAGCCGCGTCAGCCCCGTGATCAGCGAGGTCCATCCGCCGCGATGCTCGATGATGACGATCTGCCCATAGCCGCGATAGGGACCGGCAAATGCGATGCGCCCGGCGGCCGGTGCCACCACTTGCGCGCTGCCCCGTGTCGCCAGCGAAAGTCCGCGCGAAGGCGCCTGTCCCGGCAGGACTTCCCCGAAACCTGTCACCAGCCGCCCCGTCACCGGCAGCATGTAGCTGGCCAAGCCTTCGGGAACGGGCACGAATTGCGAAGCCTCGATCACCCGCGTTTCTTCCGGACGCAAGGGGCGCATCGTCGGGCCGGGCAGCGCCGCGAGCTGTTCGCGCAGCGCGCCCTGCTCGCCCATCCGGTCCACCAGATCGCCGAGATCGCGGGCCTTCTCCGCCAGGGCGAGCGCCCGTTCGCCCTCGCGCGCGGCAATGCCGCTGGCCTCGCGCCCGGCAAGGCGCTGGCGGGATTCCAGAATGGCCAGGGCCTTGCGCCGCTGGCGCATCTCGCCCTCCATTTCCGCAAGCTGCCGTCCGGCCGCCCGCGCCTGCTGCTCCAGCGCACGGCCCCGTTCGATCTCGCTGCGCAGCCCGCGGGTGCGACGCTCGACTTCCGGCAGCATGGTATCGAGCAAGGCGCGCAGATAGACCGCGTCGCGCACCGAACCCGGCCGCAGCACGGCCAGGAGCGGCGGACGGCGCGACAGGCGCTGGAGCGAACCCGTCAGCCGCGCCAGCGGGGCCTGCTTTTCCGCCAGACGCTCGCGCAAGTCGATGCGCTCGATGGCGATGAGCCGGACCTGGGCGCGCTGCGCAGCGATTCCCGCTTCGGTTTCCTGAATGCGCGCGGCGACAGCGGCGGTTTCCCGCGCGGTCCGTTCGGCCTGCTCAGTGACATCGCGGGCCCGGGCTTCCAGCTTTTCCGCGCGGCGGCGCGCCGCATCGCCCTCCTTTCGGGCGACGAGCATCTCGCGCTGTGCCTGGGTCGCGTCCACCGCCGGGTCGAGCACGGCCAGCGCCCCGGACTGGGTCAGCCCCTGTCCGGCAAGCACGGCCGTTCCGACTGCCAGGGCAGCGGAGGCAGTGACGATGAAAGTGCGCGGTCCCGGCTTCACGCGGGGATGATTAGGGCAGCGCGAGTCCCGCGGAAAGAGGAAACCTTGCGCTTTCCTGGGAGATATTCGGCCTGCGACGACCGAAACCGATGGCCGCCGCCGTGCCTCTCGCTCAGCCCGAACGGTGGTACGGATGCCCCGCCAGAATCGCGGTCGCGCGCCAGAGCTGTTCGGCCAGCATCGCGCGGGCCATCAGATGAGGCCAGGTCATCTTGCCGAAGCACAGCAGGTGATCGGCCTGGGCGCGGGCCTCGTCACCGTGACCGTCGGCCGCGCCGATCAGAAAGCGGCATTCGCGCACGCCTTCATCCCGCCAGCGCCCGAGCAGCGCGGCGAATTCTTCCGAACTCATGACTTTGCCGCGCTCGTCCAGCAGGACTTCGCGGAAGGGGGTCTGCACCGGCGGCGGCACTTTACCGCCCACGTCCGGCAATTCGCTATGCCGGAAGGGCCAGGTGAGCCGCTTGGCATAGCGATCGAGCAGTTCCGCCTCCGGCGAACGCGCGATCTTGCCGCGGGCGATGATATGCAGAAGCATGGGTGCCCAATCTCAGGCGCAAAAAACGCGAAATGCGGCAACCACCGGCGCAGCCTGGGCGGCGCGCCGCGAGGTTCAGCCGGATCCCGGCCGCACTCAGCGGCCGGGTGATCCCAGTCCGTTCCGATCGGGACCCGGGGCCGTTACCGCCTGAGCCCATGAAGGCTCAAGCCGCATTCGGCTCAGGCCGCGCCCGACGGTCCGTCGAAGCCCCACATCCGTTCAAGGTTGTAGAAGCTGCGTACTTCCGGACGGAAGAGGTGAACGATCACGCCACCTGCGTCGACCAGAACCCAGTCGGCTGCCGGCAGACCCTCGATGCGGGAATGACCGAAGCCACCCTGCTTGAGGCGTTCGCCGAGTTTCTGGGCCATGGCCGCCACCTGGCGGGTCGAACGGCCCGAAGCGATCACCATGAATTCGGCGATCGTCGACTTGCCGGCGAGGTCGATGGTCACGATGTCCTGCGCCTGGTCGTCATCCAGGGACTGCAGGACGAGGGCCAATTGCGGGTCGTCTGACTCGACCATGGCCGGGGGCGTTGCGCCGGTTGAAGCCGGCTGTATCTGTGCCTGTGGCATCTTAAGTAGGGTCTGCTCCTTTCAGCGACCGACCGGGCCGGGCATGAAATGCCCTGCCGCACTCGATCTGATCATTGGATTTCCGGCATGCGAACGAGAGGCATCAAGCCTGCTCACGCTGCATCTCCGGGTATCGGGCGGTGGGTGACATCGTCTCTGAGCGAATCGATGCCCCAATGTTCCACGGTATCGGAGCCTGCCTGCGGAAGCCTGTTCATCAGCTTCCGGGCCCACTCCGGATCAGCCCGGCGTAGAGCCGTGGCCGACCGCGTATCGGGGTCGAATCGCAATGTCACCAGCGCGGGTGCGCTCCACCTTTCCGGACCACGAAGACTAGGACGGGGCCTCCGGAACCTCCCCAACCAGACCATCGCGGGGCTCGCGAAGGCATCCCCATCATACCCCGGACGCGCGATAACCGCAATCGGCATGAGTCTCGCGATGGCGCGCCAGTCTTTCCACTGATGGAACTGGGCCAGATTGTCCGCTCCCATGAGCCAGACGAAGCGGCGTTTCGGGTAGCGCCGGACCAGCTTTTTCAGCGTATCGACGGTGTAGCGCGTACCCAGTTCACGCTCGATCGCCGTCACCCGGATCGGCGCACGGCGGGCCTGCCGGCGGGCCGAAAGCACCCGCGCGGCCAGCGGCGCCATCCCGGCCCTGGGCTTCAGCGGATTTCCCGGCGAGACCAGCCACCAGACCTCGTCCAGTCCCAGTGCCTCTGCCGCGAACAGGCTGATGCGCCGGTGCCCGCCATGGGCCGGATTGAAACTGCCGCCAAGCAGGCCGGTGATCGGGCCGAGGCGGGTCCTGCGGTCAGCCATGCAAGGGATTCGCGGTGCGCGGGACGGTCAGGGCCGTTCCTGCCCGGTGCCGCGGACCAGCCACTTGTACGTCGTGAGTCCCTCCAGCGCGACCGGGCCGCGCGCATGGAGCCGGCCGGTGGCGATGCCGATCTCGGCGCCAAGGCCGAATTCGCCGCCGTCGGCGAACTGGCTGGAGGCGTTGACCATCACGATGGCGCTGTCCACTTCGGCCAGGAAGCGCTCGGCCGCGGCCGGATCGGCAGCGACGATGGCATCGGTGTGGTGCGAGGAATGCGCGGCGATATGGTCCATCGCCGGGTCCAGCCCGTCCACCACCGCCACCGAGAGCACGGCATCGAGATATTCGGTGTCCCAGTCCTCGTCACCGACAGGCAGAACCCGCGGGTCCAGCGCCTGTGCGCGGGCATCGCCGCGCAGTTCGCAGCCCGCATCCGCCAGCGCGCGCACCACTTCGGCAGAACCGGGGAACTGCGTATCGAGCAGCAGCGTCTCCATCGAACCGCAGATGCCGGTGCGGCGCAGCTTGGCGTTGACGGCAATGCCGCGCGCCATTTCCGGGTCGGCGGAGGCGTGGACATAAGTGTGGCAGATACCGTCCAGGTGGGCGAGCACCGGCACGCGGGCATCGGCCTGAACCCGCGCCACCAGGCTCTTGCCGCCGCGGGGCACGATCATGTCGATCAGGCCTGCCGCAGTCAGCATGGCGCCCACCACGGCGCGGTCCTGGGTGGGTACGAGCTGGACTGCCGCGGCGGGAACGCCCGCCTGTTCCAGGCCCGAGACCATCGCTGCCAGAATCGCGCGGTTGGAATGCAAGGCCTCGCTGCCGCCACGCAGCAGCACGGCATTGCCCGAGCGCAGGCAGAGCGCCGCCGCATCGGCGGTGACGTTGGGGCGGCTTTCGTAGATGATACCGATCAGCCCGATCGGAATGCGCACGCGCGACAGCTTGAGGCCATTGGGGCGCGCGCTTTCGGAGATGATCTCGCCCACCGGATCGGGCAGGCCGGCCACTTGCTCGACCGCATCAGCCATGGCGGCAAGGCGACCGGCATCGAGGCGCAGGCGATCGAGCATGGCGCCCGTCAGCCCCTTGGCCTCTCCCGCTGCCACGTCCCGCGCATTGGCCTCCAGGATGGCTGGCTCCGCGGCCCGCAGCGCATCGGCGGCGGCGCGCAGGGCATCGGCCTTCTGCGCATCGGTGAGCCGGGCCAGCAGGCGCTGCGCGGCGCGGCCATCGGTGGCCAGGCGGGCTACAAGCGCCTCAGGCGTCTCATCGACAGGAGCCTGTTTCTCGGCGACGGGAGTGGTCTGCAGGTTCATGGCCAGCGGCCTAGCACCGTTGGAAGGGGCTGTCACCGACCGGACATGGTCCGAACGCCGATCCAGCGCAATCCCGACAATAAGATTGAAAAACCGAAGTTTTTCGACGAATCACCCGAAACGGGAGATGAACGGCCCAGCGCGCAATCGAAACGGGTTCCTCCGTTTATCGCAAGCACAGTTCGACTCAGCGGGATTCCGCAAGGACTCACGGCAAGTCGATTCGCCTTGCCGCCCGCCCCCTGCTAGCTCGCCGGCCCGGGTTCAAGCCAAAAATTCACGCCGAGAAACTACGCGGGGTCGTTTTGAAATCAACATCTGCCGGGACGCTCAAGCGGCGTCTCAAGGCGGCGTTCCCGGATCGCGAACTGATCGTGCGATCGCAGGGGCAGGTCCGCTTCATCCGTATCTCGTCGGGAATGCAGAAGGCCGCCGCCGGCGTGGCCGTCTCGCTGCTCGGCGCCTGGTGCGTCTCGATGGGCGCCCTGGCCTTCTCGCAGTTTTCGGCAACCAGCGAATCCGCCGCCCTGGCCACGCGTGAGGCGCGTGTCGCCGCCGCGGCCAGCAACGTCGAAAAGTATCGCGACAATCTGGACGGCACGGTGGCCGACCTCGCCCGCCGCCAGCAGTTCATCGAGAAGATGATCGACGCGCACATCGGCGAGCTTCCCGAGGAAACCCCCGCCGAGGACGCAGCGAAGGCCGATCCGGCGCAGGCTGACCCGGCAAAGGCCGGCGAGCCCGCCAGCAAGATCAGCGCCGTCCTGCCCGAGGCCGGCAAGCTGGCCCAGCTCGAAGCCGGGCAGATCGCGCTCGTGGAACGGCTGACCCGCTATGCCGACCACCGCGCCGCCCTTGCTTCCGACACGATCCGCAAGCTCGGCCTGAACCCTGCCCCGATCATGGCCCGCGCCCGCTCCAAGGTGGCGGAAGGTGGTCCGCTGGAAAGCCTCGCCACCGCGGCCGACGGATCTCTGGACCCCCGCTTCCAGCGCCTGGGCCTCAGCCTTGCGCGCATGGACGCGCTGGAGAACGGCCTCGCCTCGATCCCGCAGGTGCAGCCGGCCCATGTCGCCTACGTCTCCTCCAGCTACGGCTACCGGTCCGACCCCTTCACCGGCGGCGCCGCGTTCCATGCCGGGCTCGATTTCCCGGGCCCGATGGGTTCGCCGATCTACGCCGCCGCCAAGGGCAAGGTGTCCTTCGTCGGGCAGCGCCAGGGCTACGGAAACTGCATCGAGATCAGCCATGGCAATGGCCTGATGACCCGCTACGGCCACCTTTCCGCTTTCGGCGTTCGCGTCGGGCAGGAAGTGGACGGCGGAACCCGCATCGCCGCGATGGGCAGCACTGGCCGCTCCACCGGCTCGCACCTCCACTTCGAAGTGCGCGTTAACAATCGCCCGATGAATCCGCGCCCCTTCCTGGAGGCCGCCCGCAATGTTCAGCAAGAAGCCCGATAACACCATGGTCAAGAACTTCACCAGCCACCGCACCGGCCCGACCTCGGGCTTCTCGATGCTCGGCAACGACATCACGCTCACCGGCAATGTCGAAGCCTCCGCCGATCTCCATATCGACGGACGGGTGATCGGCGACATCACCTGCAAAGCGCTCGTCCAGGGCGAGGAGAGCGAGATCTCCGGCGGAATCTCCGCCGAATCGGTCCGCATCGCCGGAATCGTGCGCGGCACCATCGCCGCCCGCGAAGTGGTGATCCTCAAGAGCGCGCAGATCATCGGCGACATCGCCTACGATGCCCTCACCATCGAGCAGGGCGCGCGCCTCGAAGGCCGGCTCAGCCCCAATGGCGGCCAGATGCCCCCGGCCCTCGCGCGCCTGCCGCACGCTTCCGCGGAAGCCGAAGTGGAAGTGCTGGCCGCCGAGTAAGCGGCCCGCATCCCCGAGGCGGGGACGACAGACAGCAAAAAGGCCCGCGACAGATGACTGTCGCGGGCCTTTTTTCGTTCCGGTGAAGGATCGCTGCGCGCCGGATCGCTCCGGCGCACCGCGTCGACGGGATCGGTTACTCGCCCCGGTCTCCGCCCGTTTCGCCCGCCGCCTCGGCGGCACGCTTGGCTTCGAGCCAGGCAGCGACTTCGGCTTCCTGCGCGGCTTCGCTGGCGGCGCGCGATGCGGCCTCACGCTCGGCGCGCAGTTCCTCGATCAGGGCTTCGCGGTCGTCCGTCAGACGCTCGTCGTTCTGGCCGTCATCCTGGATGCCTGCCTTCTTCGCGGCCTTGAACACGATGGCATCGAGTTCGCGCTGCGAGCAGAGGCCCAGCGTAACCGGGTCCTTCGGGGTGATGTTGGCGATGTTCCAGTGCGACCGGTCGCGGATGGCCGCGATCGTGTTGCGGGTGGTGCCGATCAGCTTGCCGATCTGCGCGTCCGACACCTCGGGGTGGTTACGCAGGATCCAGGCGATGCCGTCCGGCTTGTCCTGGCGCTTGGACACCGGGGTGTAGCGCGGGCCCTTGGTGCGGTTCGAAGTGACCGGCACCTTGTGCATGCGCAGCTTGTATTCGGGGTTGGCCTGCCCCTTTTCGATTTCTTCCATCGTCAGCTCGCCCGAACGAACGGGGTCGCGGCCGGTGTACTTGCTGGATGCCAGATCGTCGGCCATCGCCTGCACTTCGAGCATGTGCAGGCCGCAGAACTCTGCGATCTGCTCGAAGGTCAACGCAGTGGTGTCGACCAGCCAGGAGGCGGTCGCGTGCGGCATCAGCGGAGTGGGCTGGCTCATGTCTCTATCTCCGGCGGAAACAATAAGGGCCGCCCCTTCGCGGAGCGGCCGTACAGAGCCGATTTAGGGAAACTTTGCGCATTCGGCAAGCAAAAGCCTAGCTTTCGGCAACTCTATTATCCATGCGGCTCGACTGACCGCGAGCACGATTCGTGCCCGGACGCCTCCAGGCAGGCGCGCCGGAGCCGCTCAGACCTCCAGCACGATCTTGCCGACGTGATCCCCCGCTTCCATCCGGGCGTGGGCCGCAGCCGCCTCCCGCAAGGGGAAGCGGGTATCCATCACCGGACGCAGCGCGCCCTCCTCCACCAGCGGCCAGGCATTGGCGCGGATTTCCTGGGCGAGCAGCGCCTTGAAGGAATCCGTGCGGGGCCGCAGGGTCGATCCGGTCAGGGTGTAGCGGCGCGCCATGACGACGGCCATATTGATCTCCGCCTTCGCGCCGCCCTGCACGGCGATGGTGACGTGGCGGCCGTCCGGCGCCAGGCACTTGAGGTTTCGCGCGACATAATCGCCCGCGATCATGTCCAGCACCAGGTCGACGCCCCGGCCCTCGGTTATCCGTGCGACTTCCTCGACGAAATCGGCGGCCTTGTAGTCGATGGCGTGATCGGCGCCGATCTCCAGCGCGCGGGCGCATTTGTCGGGAGAGCCGCAAGTGACGATCACGGTCAGGCCGAACTGGCGGCACAGCATCGTCGCCATCGTGCCGATGCCGCTGGTGCCCCCGTGAATCAGGATGGTCTCCCCTTCCCGCGCCCAGCCGCGTTCGAAGACATTGTGCCAGACGGTGAACAGCGTCTCCGGCAAGGCGGCTGCTTCATCCAGGGCGAGCGAATCGGGGACCGGCAGGCAGGTGCTGACCTTGGCGATGCAGTATTCGGCATAGCCACCGCCAGCCACCAGCGCGCAGACCTTCTGCCCCGGCGCGAGTTCGGTCACCCCTTCGCCCAGCGCCACCACCTGGCCCGAGACCTCCAGCCCCGGCAGCGGCGATGCGCCGGGCGGCGGCGGGTACTTCCCCTGGCGCTGCACGACGTCCGGCCGATTCACGCCCGCAAAGGCGACCTTGACCAGAACCTCGCCCGCTCCAGGTACCGGCACGGGCACGGTTACGGGCTGGAGAACCTCGGGACCGCCGGGCGCCTCGAAGCCGATCGCGGTCATCATTGTGGGTGAGTTAGCTAACATACATATCCTGTTGCCACAGTCCCACTTTGAAGTGGAACATATTTTCTGGCCATTGACAGTCCCAAAGTACAGTCCGATGCTGCGGTGCAATGGACGAGGACGATCGACCGCGGCGGCGGTCGCCCGAAGGTGACTTCGGAGCTGCCAGCCTTCTCGCCAGCGAAAGCCTGGATCGCTTTTCGCTGGACGAACTCGACGCACGCGTTGCCCTGCTCGAATCAGAGATAGCCCGCATCAAGGCGCATCGCCACCAGGCCTCCGCGCATATGCAGGCCGCAGAGGCGCTGTTCAGGCCGAAGCAATCATGATCGGCGTCACTCTCCTTCACGGTAACCTCGCAAGGACCCGGAGCGTCCCTATATATGAGTTGAAACGAAGCCCGGCCAAATTCGCAAGGCCAGCAAACTCCCCTACAAGGCCAGAAACCGCCGCAAGGAGAGTCCCCCTCCCAAATGAAAGTCTTCTAGATGCCTAGTTTCGCGCAAAGCCTGGAAAAGACACTGCACTCGGCCCTGTCGCACGCTTCCGAGCGCAGCCACGAGTATGCCACGCTGGAGCACCTGCTGCTCGCCCTGATCGATGATCCGGACGCGGCACAGGTCATGCAGGCATGCGGCGTGGAACTTGGCGACCTCGGCGACGTGGTCCGTCAGTACCTCGACCAGGAATACCAGTCGCTCAAGACCGAGGAAAAGGGCGATCCCGCCCCGACCGCCGGGTTCCAGCGCGTGATCCAGCGCGCCATCCTGCATGTCCAGTCCTCAGGCAAGGACACCGTCACCGGCGCGAACGTGCTGGTCGCGCTGTTCTCCGAGCGTGATTCCTATGCCGTCTATTTCCTGCAGCAGCAGGACATGAGCCGCCTGGATGCCGTCAGCTACATCAGCCACGGCATCGGCAAGGGCGGCAAGCGCGTGGAAGAACGCAATTCCAAGGGGTCCGAGGAACACGCCCCCACGCCCGAGGAAAAGGCCGAAGCCAAGAACGCCAGCAAGAAGGATTCGGCGCTCGACCAGTTCACCGTCAATCTCAACGAGAAGGCGCTGAACGGCAAGGTTGACCCGCTGATCGGCCGCGGCCCCGAAGTGGACCGCACGATCCAGATCCTCTGCCGCCGCTCCAAGAACAACCCGCTCTACGTGGGCGACCCCGGCGTCGGCAAGACCGCCATCGCCGAAGGTCTGGCCCGCAAGATCGTCGAGGGCGACGTGCCGGAAGTGCTGGCCGAAGCGGTGATCTACTCACTCGACATGGGCTCGCTGCTGGCAGGCACGCGGTATCGCGGCGACTTCGAGGAACGCCTGAAGCAGGTCGTCTCCGAACTGGAGAAGATGCCGCACGCGATCCTGTTCATCGACGAGATCCACACGGTGATCGGCGCCGGCGCCACCAGCGGCGGCGCGATGGATGCCTCGAACCTGCTCAAGCCCGCGCTGTCGGGCGGCACGATCCGCTGCATCGGCTCCACCACCTACAAGGAGTTCCGCAACCACTTCGAGAAGGACCGCGCCCTGCTGCGCCGGTTCCAGAAGATCGACGTGAACGAACCCACGGTGGAAGACACCATCAAGATCCTCAAGGGCCTGCGCACGGCCTTCGAGGAGCACCACAAGGTCAAGTACACGCCTGACGCGATCAAGACCGCCGTCGAGCTTTCGGCGCGCTACATCAACGACCGCAAGCTGCCGGACAAGGCGATCGACGTGATCGACGAAGTGGGCGCGATGCAGATGCTGGTGCCCCCCAGCCGCCGCAAGAAGACGATCACCGCCCGCGAAATCGAGCAGGTGATCGCCACGATGGCGCGCATCCCGCCCAAGTCGGTCAGCTCGGACGACAAGAAGGCGCTCGAGAATCTCGAACGCGATCTGAAGCGCGTCGTGTTCGGCCAGGACAAGGCCATCGGCGTGCTCGCCACCGCCATGAAGCTCAGCCGCGCGGGGCTGCGCGATCCGGACAAGCCGATCGGCTCGTTCCTGTTCTCCGGCCCAACCGGCGTCGGCAAGACCGAAGTCGCCCGCCAGCTCGCCTCGATCATGGGCATCGAGCTGAAGCGTTTCGACATGTCGGAATATATGGAGCGTCACTCGGTCAGCCGCCTGATCGGCGCGCCTCCGGGCTATGTCGGCTTCGACCAGGGCGGCCTGCTGACGGATGCGATCGACCAGAATCCGCACTGCGTGCTGCTGCTGGACGAAATCGAGAAGGCCCACCCGGACCTGTTCAACATCCTGCTTCAGGTGATGGACAACGGCCGACTGACGGACCACCACGGCAAGACCGTCGACTTCCGCAACGTGGTCCTGATCATGACCACCAATGCGGGCGCATCCGACATGGCGCGCCAGGGCATCGGCTTCGGTGACACGTCCAAGGCGGATGCCGGGGACGAGGCAGTGAAGCAGATGTTCACGCCGGAATTCCGCAACCGTCTCGATGCCATCGTGCCCTTCGCCTATCTCGCCAAGGACACCATCAGCCGGGTGGTGGACAAGTTCATCCTCCAGCTGGAACTTCAGCTGGCCGACCAGAACGTCCATATCCAGTTCGACTCCGACGCCCGCACCTGGCTGGGCGATCGCGGCTACGACAAGCTCTACGGTGCGCGTCCGATGGGCCGCGTGATCCAGGAGAAGGTCAAGCAGCCGCTGGCCGAGGAACTGCTGTTCGGCAAGCTGAACCACGGCGGCGAAGTGCATGTTTCCGTCAAGGATGACGGGCTGAACTTCGAACTGACGCCCGCCGCGCCCAAGATGGTGAAGGGACGCAAGGCGCCCGCCGCCAAGAAGTCGGCGAAGAAGCCCGGGCCGCCGTCGGAAGCCAATGCCGACGATTGAACCGGGTCGCTACGGCCAATCATCCCGGACCTGATTCGGGATGACGAAATAGAGGGGGCGGGAACCACGCGGTTCCCGCCCCATTTTTCATGCATGGCCCGCGATTTCTCCTGGATCAGACCCGAACCCTGGGGAATTCACGTCGTCCCCGCCGATTGCTGGATCGACCCATCCCGCCCCGTCGACCGCGCCCTGGTGACTCACGGCCATTCCGACCACGCCCGCGGCGGTCATGGCGAGACCGTCGCCACCCCCGAGACCCTCGCGATCATGAAGTTGCGCTACGCAACTTCCGAAGGCGCCGTTCCAGTGGCCTATCACGAGACCCTGAGCCTGCGCGGCGGCGTGTCCGCAACCTATATCCCGGCCGGACATGTGCTGGGCTCCGCGCAGATCCTGCTGGAGCACGCGGGCGAGCGCATCATCGTCACCGGCGACTTCAAGCGCCGGGCGGATCCCACCTGCCCGCCTTTCGAAGTGACGGCTTGCGATGTCCTCATCACCGAGGCGACTTTCGGCCTCCCCGTGTTCCGCCACCCGCCCGTAGAACATGAGATCGCCAAGCTGCTGGCCGCCCTCGCCGCCAATCCCGAACGCTGCGTGCTGGTGGGCGCCTACGCTCTCGGCAAAGCCCAACGCCTGATCGCCGAGCTGCGCCGCGCGGGACATCATGACGTCATCTATCTCCACGGCGCGATGGAGCGCATGTGCCGCCTTTATGAAGAGCTGGGCGTCGATCTCGGCGATTTGCGGCTCGTCAGTGACGTCACGAAGGCAGACCTCGTCGGCCGAGTGGTGGTCGCGCCGCCTTCCACGCTCAACGACCGCTGGAGCCGCCGCCTGCCCGATCCCGTCACCGCCATGGCTTCGGGATGGATGCGGGTACGCCAGCGCGCCCGCCAGCGCATGGTCGAGCTGCCGCTGGTGATCTCCGACCATGCGGACTGGGACGAACTGACTCAGACGGTGATCGACGTGAATCCGGCCGAGACCTGGATAACGCATGGCCGCGAGGAAGCGATGCTGCGCTGGTGCCAGCTCAACCAGCGGCGGGCGCGGGCACTGGCGCTGGTGGGATACGAGGATGAAGATGATTGACGGGACTCCCGCAGAGGCGCCAGGAGGATGCCCCGCGTCGCAGGCATGCTTCCGCTTTCTGGCATCGCGCCACGCGCAGGCACATGCTCCGAGAGTGGATTCCCCGCGAACGTTGCCTCTTCGCGCCTTTGCGCCTTTGCGCGAACGGGGCGCTCTCTTCGCTGCACCACCGCGCTTCCGCGTGCCTTCATAAATGGAGCGCTTCGCCGCCCTTATCGACTCGCTGGTCTACACCCGCAGCCGCAACGCCAAGCTCAAGCTGCTGGCGGACTACTTGCGCGAGACTCCCGATCCGGACCGCGGATGGGCCCTGGCGGCGCTCACCGACGGGCTCGACTTCCCCGCCGTGAAAAGCTCGACCATCCGCAACCTGATGAGCGAGCGGATCGATCCGGTGCTCTGGACGCTGAGCCGCGACTACGTGGGCGATTCGGCGGAGACCGCCAGCCTGCTCTGGCCCACCCCGGATGCTCCGCCCGATCCGCCGACCGTAAGCGAAGCTGTCGACGCGCTCACCCGCATGACTCGCGCCAATGTCATGGCCGAACTGCCGCGCCTGCTCGACCGTCTCGACGCCGAGGGGCGCTATGCCCTGCTCAAACTGGCGACGGGAGCCATGCGGATCGGGATTTCGTCCCGTCTGGCCAAGACCGCCTTCGCGCAGGCTTTCGACGTCTCGGTGGAGGATGTCGAGGAGCACTGGCATGGTCAGCAGGCGCCTTACAGCGCCCTGTTCGACTGGGCGGCCCATGGCGCCGCCGCGCCTTCCTCCGAAGACCTACCGCTGTTCCGGCCGTTCATGCTGGCCCATCCGCTGGAGGATGCCCAGCTCGACCTTGCGGACTATGCGGCCGAATGGAAATGGGACGGCATTCGCGTGCAGGTGGTGCGGGTCGCAGGGGATACCCGGGTCTATTCCCGCTCCGGCGACGATATTTCCGGCACTTTTCCCGAAATTGCCTCTGCGCTCGACCTCGACGCCGTGCTTGACGGCGAGTTGCTGGTGCGCGGCATCCACCAGGGCGGCGAGGAAGGCGGCGCGGCCAGCTTCAATGCGCTTCAGCAGAGGTTGGGCCGCAAGACCGTTTCGAAGAAGATGCTGGCGGAATCTCCCGCGTTCGTGCGTCTCTACGATGCGCTCATCGTCGAAGGCGAGGATTTGCGCACCCTCCCCTGGCGCGATCGCCGGGCTAGACTCGAAACCCTGGCGGCCCGGCTTGACCCGCAGCATTTCGACCTGAGCACGGTCATCCCGGCTGCCGACTTCGCGGAACTCGCCGCGATCCGCGAGCGGGCGCGGGATGATGCCATCGAAGGCGTCATGCTCAAGCGGCGCGACAGCCCTTACGTCGCCGGGCGCAAGACCGGGCTCTGGTACAAGTGGAAGCGCGATCCGCTGCTGATCGACTGTGTGCTGATGTATGCCCAGCGCGGCAGCGGCAAGCGATCCTCTTTCTATTCCGACTACACGTTCGGCTGCTGGGACGGCGACCCGGATGCCGGCGCCGAACTGCTCCCGGTGGGCAAGGCCTATTTCGGCTTCACTGACGAGGAGCTGAAATGGCTGGACCGGCATGTGCGCAACCATACGGTCAATCGCTTCGGCCCGGTGCGGGAGACGGACAAGTCGCTGGTGCTGGAAGTCGCCTTCGATTCGGTCCACCTCAGCAAGCGCCACAAGTCCGGGCTCGCCATGCGTTTTCCGCGAATTCATCGGATTCGCATGGACAAGCCCGCGCATGAGGCGGACCGGATCGAGACTCTGAAGGCAATGGTCCGCGATTGACCGCGATCAAGTTCCACGTGGAACAGATCGGCTATATCCTGCGGCTCTCCCCTGCCCCCGGACAAGCCGCCGAAAGAGCCGATCATGACGAAACAACCCGAGGCCCCTGCAACACCGCACGATCTGCTCGGCGGCGCTCCGGCGTTCGAGGCAATTGCCAATCGCTTTTACGACCTGATGGAGCAGGACCCGGCCTATGCGCAGCTTCGCGCCATGCATGCCGAGGATCTCGCGCCGATGCGCCGGTCTCTCCCACGTTTTCTGGCAGGCTGGGCCGGCGGCCCGCGTGACTGGTTCGAAGCCAATCCCGGCAAATGCATGATGAGCCTGCACCGGGACTTCCCGATCGACCGCACCACCGCCGATCAATGGGCAGAGGCCATGGCCCGCGCCATCGCCGAGGTCTCGCCGCAGCCCGAGAATGTCGCAAATGCCATGACGGACGTGCTGACCCGCATGGCCCGGAGCATGGCGCGCTAGCGGTGTTGCCGCGGTTTTTTCGCGATGGAAGCCGTCAAAGTTCCACGTGGAACTGCTTCTCGCGCGAAGTTGCGCCGCGCAACAAGGCCAGGCGGGACGGCGCCAGGCCCAGGGCCGCCGCCAGCAGAACCCGCACCGCCTCGGTCGCCTTGCCATCTTCCGGCTTGGCCCGGACTTTTACCAGCAGACGGCCTTCCGCGATCTCCAGTCCTTCCATCTTCGCGCCCGGCGTGACCCGCACGGCAAGCCGGCTTTCGGAATCGACCAGGTCGCGGAGCGCCGCGGCCGGCGGCAAGGCGATCCTTGGCTTGGCCATCAGGGCGTAAGACCCAGCGCCTTGGCATGGAGGCGGCCGTTCACGACGTAGCCCTGCACGCCGGCCTGGTTCGCAGCGATAGCTTCTGGTTCGAGGTCCCGCAGATACTTCGCCGGTCGTCCCATCCAGAGTTGCCCCGCGCCGATGCGCTTGCCGGTAAGCTGCGCGCCCGCCGCCAGCATGCCGTCGGATTCGATGTGGCTGCCGTCCATGACGATCGCCCCGAGACCGACGAATGCGCGATCCTCCAGGATGCAGCCGTGGACCATCGCCATGTGCCCGATCAGCACGTCCTCGCCGATCAGGGTGGGATAGCCTTCCGGTCGGACAGGCTTTGGGCTGTCGCAGTGAATGACGGAACCGTCCTGGATGTTCGTCCGCGCACCGATCACCACCCGGTTCACATCCGCGCGGATCACGCAATTGTACCAGATGCTGACGTCCGGGCCGATCTCGACATCGCCGATGATGCGGCAGCCGGGGGCAATGAACGCGCTCGAATGAATGCGCGGCGCCTTGCCGTGAATGGCGGCGACGGTGATATCGGTTCGGCTGTCGATCATGCTCTCTCCCCCGCGCTCGATAGGGCTCGTCTATGCGGCCCATTCCTCGCGCGTGATCGAATAAACAATCGTATGGCGCAAGGGTGGCTCGAAACGCAGATCGTCGTAATCGAGATCCTCGCGGCGGCGCATGCCCAGCCGGCGCATCAGGCCCCAACTCGCTTCGTTGCCGATCACGGTGATCGCGAAGATCTCCTCTGCCCCGAAAGTGCCGAACCCGGCATCGAGAGATGCCAGGGCGGCTTCCTTGGCATAGCCTTTTCCGTGCGCGTCGCTGCGCAGACGCCAGCCGATCTCGAAGGCTCCGAGGAACGAGGCGCCCGGGGCGTCGATCTTCTTCAGCCCGCAGAAGCCCAGCATCTCGCCCGAGAGATCGCCGCCGTCGGCCAAGCGCTCGACGATCCAGAAGGTGTGGCCATATGCTTCGTGGAAGCCCAGCATGCGGGCTTCCGAGGCAGCCAGCCGCTCCGCGTCCATCACGCCGCCCAGCCAGCGCATGACGCCGGGCGTATTGGTCACTTCGGCGAAGCGCGCCATATCGCCCGCCTGCCAGTTGCGCAGCACGAGGCGATCCGTTTCCAGGCGGAAATCGGTCATGACGTCATTTCCGCAGCAGGCGCGCGGCATGGACCGCGTGGTACGTCAGCACGCCCGAGCAGCCGGCCCGTTTGAAGGCCAGCAGCGTTTCCAGCACCATGGCATCGCGGTCCGCCGCGCCGGCCGCCACCGCCGCCTCGATCATCGCGTACTCACCCGAGACCTGATAGGCGAAGACGGGAACCTCGAAGGTGTCCTTCACCCGGCGCACGATATCCAGATAGGGCAGGCCCGGCTTGACCATGACGCTGTCCGCACCCTCGCCCAGATCCAGCTCGACCTCGCGCAGGGCTTCCTCGGTGTTGGCCGGGTCCATCTGGTAGGTCTTCTTGTCGCCCTTCAGCAAGCCGCGCGTGTTCACGGCATCGCGGAACGGGCCATAGAAGGCCGAGGCATACTTCGCGGCGTAGCTCATGATCTGGACATTGACGAAGCCCTCGTCCTCAAGGGCGTCGCGAATGGCGCCGATGCGGCCGTCCATCATGTCGGAGGGGGCAATGATGTCCGCGCCGGCGCGCGCCTGATTCAGCGACTGGCCGACCAGCACTTCGATCGTCTCGTCGTTCAGCACGTAGCCGTCATCGCCGAGCAGGCCGTCCTGCCCGTGGTTGGTATAGGGATCGAGGGCCACGTCGGTCAGCAGGCCGATGCGATCGCCGAGTTCCGCGCGGATGGCGCGCAAGGCGCGGCACATCAGGTTGTCAGGATTGAGCGCCTCGGCGCCGTCGTCGCTGCGACGCTCGGGCTGGGTATCCGGGAACAGCGCCAGGCAGGGAATGCCGAGGTCCGCAGCTTCCTTCGCCCGCTCGACCAGGAGGTCCACCGACCAGCGCGACACGCCGGGCAGCGAAGCGATGGGCTGTTCGACGCCCTCGCCCTCGGTCACGAAAACCGGCCAGATCAGGTCGGCGGGGGTCAACACCGTCTCGCGGTGCATGGCGCGGCTCCAGGCCGTGGCGCGCGCGCGGCGCAGGCGGGTGTGGGGATATGCTCCGGTCATGGCCGGAGTGATTGCCGCAAAAGCCCAGCCGGTTCAATGAGACGGACTGTCCTAGGCGAGACGACCTGTCATGGGCCGCCTGCTCACTCGGCGGGCTTGGGCGCCAGCCGGTCGATTTCGCGCTGCATATCCGGAGACGCTTCGACGGGCCCCTCGATCGTGCCGAGCGCCTCGCCCGGCTGAACACCCATGAGCGCGGCCAGCCTGGCCCTGAAGGCGTCCTTCTCCTTGCCGTCGATCTGCGGACGCGAGACGAAGCGGAGGCCGGCGGGGTTGATCGTATGGCCGCCGCGATAGGCTTCGAAATGAAGATGCGGTCCGGTAGAAAGGCCGGTCGAGCCGACATAGCCGATCACCTGCCCCGCCTTGATCCGGGCTCCGCGTTTCACCGCGATCCGGCTCATGTGGCCATAGCCGGTGTCCAGCCCGCCACTGTGACTCAGGCGAACGTAGTTGCCGTGGCCGCCGTGCCGACCGGCGAAGTTCACGACACCGTCCGCCACCGCATAGATCGGCGAGCCATAGCGCGCGCCATAGTCGATGCCCGCATGCATGCGCACGAAACCGAGGATCGGATGGCGGCGCTTGCCGTAAGGCGACGTCATGTGTCCGGCCACCGGCATGCCCCCCGGCGCGCCTTGAGGCTGGGTGAGCGCGGACGAGGCGATCATCTCGCCGTCCTTGCCCCAGCGCAGCAGCTGGACGCGCGGCTTTCCGCCATGGTCGAGCCCGGCATAGAGCAAGTTGCCCACTTCGCGCTCGCCTTTGGCAGAGCGCTTGTAGCCGATGACGATGTCGAACTGGTCCTGCGCGGAAATGTCGCGTTCCAGGCTGAGATACTTGTCTATCGCCCGCAGGTAATCCTGGATCGCGCCCACCGGAGCCCCGGCATTGCGCGCCGAGCGGTAGAGGCTGGAACCCACGGTGCCGCGGATGCGCAGCGGCGTTTCGTCCACGCGAATGGGATGGCGCACGAGCGACAAGGCCCCGGCCGGGCCGCGCTCGATGGAAAGGTCGAGATCGAAGCGGGCGCGGAAATCCATCGAATCGAGCGCCCGCGGGGCGTTCGGCGCCGGACGGCGGCCCATGGTGATGTCGAATCGGGTTCCCGAGGAGAGATCCCCGACCGGAACGGCCTGGCCGATCAGGCCGGAAATCTGCGAGACGTCCGCGCTGCCCACGCCGACACGTTCCAGCATGCGCGCGAAGCTGTCGCCCTGTCCCAGGGTCGAGACGAGTTGGATCGAGGGCCGCTCCGGCACATTCGCCAGCGGCCGCACCAGCGGGCTGGCACCCATGTGGCGGCCGCTGTCGGCACCGAGTGCCAAGGGAGAAATGGTCTGGCTGCGAAATTCGTCCCGGCTGCGCGCCGCGATCGGCGACGTAGTGGCGGCTTCCACTGCGGAGAAGTCCGGCCAGAGCGCAATTGCGGCTGCGCTCAGCCCCAGCATCGTGGCGAGACCGCGATACCAACGGCGACTGCCGATGTCCGATGCGAGGTCCGGAGCGATCTCCACTTCATGGCACCAACGCTCAATCCCGCGCTTCCACCGCGCGAGAACGGGCGGCCTGGCCGGTGCCTCGGCAATCATCTGGTCGTGCGAAAGGGCCGCGACGCGCGCGGTTGCTCCTCCAGCGTGATCCCCGGCCTGATCGAGTGCCTTGAACAAATCGAGTCTTCCCCGCGACCACTTCCGGCATACCCTCGGAAGTGCTGCAAATCGCCTGCGTGCGCCGGCCCGATCCCGCAGGCGGCATGGCTAAGTGGCGACGTTCTGCCCCTTCAAGGTTAATCTGCAGCTAACACTGTGGATTTTCACCCCTGTTTTCGATGAGCCGAGACTTGCGGGGGGCTGGAGGGGGTGCCACATTCCTCCGCATAATGGTTCACGACCGGCATGCCTCGTCGCGAAACGACGCCCCCAGCGGGGTGAAGGCGGTGCTCGGTCCCACGAATACCGGCAAGACTCACCTCGCGATAGAGCGTCTCTGCGCCCATTCCAGCGGTGCCATCGGCTTTCCGCTCCGCCTCCTTGCGCGCGAAGTCTATGACCGGGTTTGCAAGATCAAGGGTGAGAAGAGCGTCGCCCTGATCACCGGCGAAGAGCGGATCGAGCCCAAGGACGCGCGCTACTTGCTCTGCACGGTGGAAGCCATGCCGGTGACGGAGCGCAGCCTGGCCTTCATCGCCATAGACGAAGCGCAGCTTTCCGCAGACCGCGAACGCGGCCACGTCTTCACCGACCGCCTGCTCCATGCCCGCGGCCGGGAGGAGACGATGATCCTGGGCTCCTCCACGCTCGAACCCATGGTGAAAGCGCTGGTCCCCGGCGTCGAAGTGGTCACCCGGCCGCGCTTCTCCACCCTCACCCATGCCGGCGCCAGAAAGCTCTCGCGCATTCCGCCGCGCAGCGCGATCGTCGCCTTTTCCGCGGAGCAGGTTTACGCCATTGCCGAAATGCTGCGCCGTTTCCGGGGCGGCGCGGCCGTGGTCATGGGCGCGCTCAGCCCGCAGACCCGCAATGCCCAGGTCGCACTCTATCAATCTGGGGAGGTAGACTATCTCGTCGCCACCGATGCCATCGGCATGGGCCTCAACCTCGACGTGGAGCATGTCGCCTTCGCCGGTCTCTCCAAGTTCGATGGCCAGCGGCACCGGCGACTCACGACCTCGGAAATGGCCCAGATCGCCGGGCGCGCCGGGCGCCACCAGACGGACGGCACTTTCGGCACCCTCACCGGGTCCGGCGGACACGATTCCGAGTTCGAGCCCGACGAAGTCTATGCGATCGAGGAACATCGCTTCCCGCCGCTGACCAAGCTGTTCTGGCGTGATCCCGAACCCCGGTTCGACAGCGTCGCCACCCTGATCGCCGATCTGGAGACTCCGCCCGACCGGGACGGCCTGGTGCTGGCGCCCGAAGCCATCGACCTGGCCGTGCTCAAGCGCCTTGCCGATGACGGCACGGTCATGGACAGCCTGCACGGACACGCCATGGTCCGCCGTTTCTGGGAAGTCTGCCGCCTGCCGGACTTCCGCCAGCAGGGCGTGGAAACGCATTCGCGCTTCGTCGCGCGGCTCTGGCAGGATCTGCGCAGCGGTGAACTCGGCGCTGACTACATGGCCCAGCAGATCGCCAGGCTGGACCTGACCGGCGGCGATATCGACACCCTGCAGGGCCGCATCGCCGCCATTCGCTCCTGGGCCTATATCGCCCAGCGGCCGGACTGGGTGCTGGCCCGCGACGAAATGGCTGCACGCGCACGCGCGGTCGAGGCTCGCCTTTCCGATGCTCTCCATGGCAAACTCACCGAACGATTCATCAACCGCAGGACGGCTGTGCTCATGAAGAAACTCGGCCCCGATGCCGGACTGCTCTCGGTCCGCCTCGAAGACGAGGAAGTGCTGGTCGAAGGCGAGCATATCGGCTCCCTCCACGGCTTCGCCTTCCAGGTCGATCCTGCAGCCCGGCTGTCCGACCGCAAGCTCCTGCTGGCCGCGGCCGAACGGCACCTGCCGGGCCTTCTCCAGTCTCGCGCCGATGCCCTGACCGCCGCCGTGCACGAAGGCGTGGCGCCGCTGGCGCTCGAGAACGGCGCACTGAACTGGGAAGGCGCGCGCATCGCCGCCCTCACCCCCGGCCGCTCGCTGCTTGCACCGGTGCTTGTGCCGGACCGGTTGCTCGACGCGGTTCCCGCCCCTGCCCGCAAGGCGCTGGTCGCAGCGCTCGAGACCTGGGTGGAAAGCGCGCTCGAACCGCTGGCTCCGCTGGCCAAGCTGGACGAGGCAAGCCGTTCCGAGGATGCCGGACCGGACTTGCGCGCCCTGCTGATCACCCTGGTCGATCGCGGCGGCATGATCGCGCGCGAGGATTCGGGCGTCGACCGGCTCGACAAGGGCCGCCGCACTCTTCTGGCCAAGCTGGGGGTTCGCGTGGGCGCGCTGGATCTGTTCGTGCCGGCCATGCTGCGGCCCGCGCCCATCGCACTCTGGCGGCAACTGGCGCGGATCACCGGCCATTCCGTGCCCGGCGGCGAACCGGACGCTGCCATGCCGCCGACGATGGATGCCACCAAGCGCCACAAGGCACCCGGCTACAGGAACCTCGGCAAGCAGCTGGTCCGACTGGATATCGTGGAAAAGCTTCTGCGCGAGGCGCACGAGGCCCGTGTCGGCAGCGACAGCAGCGGCAATCGCGGGCCGTCGCGCTCGTTCTCGATCGATCCCGCAAGGGCCGTGTCCATGGGACTCACCACGGGCAGCTATGCACGGCTGCTGCGCTTCGGCGGGTTCCAGGCGATGATGCCCCGGCCCCTGGCGGAAGGCGCGCACGGACCGCTCGCGCCGGTGCGCTGGCGCTGGCGTCCGCCGCGGCGCCAGGCCGAGGAAGTTCGCGAGGTACCCCAGCGCACGGACGGCGCCTTCGCGGCGCTGGGCGAACTGCTGGGCAGATAGCGGGGAGGAAGAGCGCGGATGAGGATCGACAAGCTTCTCTGGTTCCTGCGCCTCACCAGGACGCGTCCCCTGGCCCAGGCACTGGCGGAAGACGGCCATATCCGGCTCAACAGCCGCCGGGTCGAGCGGGCGCATCAGAAGGTGGCGGTCGGCGATGTTCTCACCCTGCCGACAGCTCAGGGCGTGCAGGTGATAGAAATCCTTTGCCTTCCGGAGCGCCGAGGCCCTGCCCCAGAAGCGCAAGCCTGCTACAGAGTGCTTGACGCGGGGGCAGATGTTCCCATAGCAGCGGCCAACCGAAACGAGGCCTTCTAAGAGGAATACGCAGCCATGACCTATGTCGTCACCGACAATTGCATCCGGTGCAAGTACATGGATTGCGTCGAAGTCTGTCCGGTGGACTGCTTCTACGAAGGCGAGAACATGCTGGTCATCAACCCCAGCGAGTGCATCGACTGCGGCGTCTGTGAACCGGAATGCCCCGCCGAAGCGATCCTGCCCGATACCGAGAGCGGCCTTGAGCAATGGCTCGAGCTGAACGCCAAGTATTCGGCCGAATGGCCCAACCTCACCACCAAGAAGGACGCGCCGGAAGACGCGGACGCGATGCGCGGCGAGGAAGGCAAGCTGGAAAAATATTTCTCCCCGGAGCCCGGCGAGGGCGACTGATCGGCCTTGGGAAACCTCCGGCTTTCCGCCGGGTTTCCCCCAAGGCAGAGGCACTTGGCGGGTCGAAATGACCCGCACCGGCACATCCTGAGGCGAGCGACGGTTAAACGTTAGCTCGCCTCTGGTAATTTTGTCACATCGGTGCTATATAATCCGACAACTGCCCGGGCCCTCTGCCCGTTCGGCAGGCATTTTCATTGCGAGGCAGGGTTCGAAAAGCAAACGGCTGGGAGAGTTATCTGACCGGGCGGCGGAGAGGCTATTGTCCTTTCCACGTCGCATCCACCCGGGTTTCTCTCACCGTAAGTATGGCAACGGACCACTGCAGGTGAAAGGACGATACATGGCAACCAGGGCCGATGCCTTCGATGTTGGAGATTACGTCGTTTACCCTAAGCACGGCGTAGGTCGTGTCATCGAGCTCCAGAAGCAGGAAATTGCCGGGATGCAGCTCGATCTTTATGTTCTGCGCTTCGAAAAAGAGCGCATGACTCTTCGGGTTCCCGTCAACAAGGTCGAATCGATCGGCATGCGCAAGCTGTCGTCCGACAAGACCCTGCGTGAAGCTCTCGATACGCTCAAGGGCAAACCCAAGGTAAAGCGCACCATGTGGTCGCGCCGCGCCCAGGAATACGAAGCCAAGATCAACTCGGGCGACCTCGTGTCGATCGCCGAAGTGACTCGCGACCTGTTCCGCGCCGACGATCAGCCGGAGCAGAGCTATTCGGAACGTCAGATCTTCGAAGCGGCTTCGTCGCGCCTGGCCCGCGAACTCGCGGCGATGGAAAAGACCGACGAGCCGGCGGCTCTGAAGAAGATCCTCGCGATCCTCAACGAATACGCTCCCAAGTATTACGAGAGCGCTGAAGCAGTCTGATCAGACGCAGCGCAGATCGCACGCAAAGGGGCCGCTTCCACACCGGAAGCGGCCCCTTTCGCTTGTGGTCACCTGTGAGCAGTCGTCGCTTGACGGGTCGGTGTCGACTGCCCGGCCGGATGTTCGTGTTCGCCCAGATGTTCATTGCCCGGAAACCCGCTTCGTGACAGGTTCCGCGGCACGATGAACCCACGCACCCTGCTCAAGCTCGCCCCTTCGCTTTCGGCCCCCTCGCTTCTGGCACCCGCCGCCGCGCTGCTCCTTACCGGCTGTCTCAGCACGGCCGGGAAGATCGTGACCGCACCGGTGCGCATCGCGGGCTCTGCCGTGGACGCGGTCACGACCAGCCAGTCCGAAGCCGACGAAAAGCGCGGCCGCCAGATGCGCGAACAGGAAGAGAAGCTGGGCAAGATGCAGCGCCAGTACCAGAAGCACTTGCGCCAGTGCGACCAGGGCGACCGCCAGGCCTGCAACAAGGCCCGCGATGACTATGCCGACATGCAGTATCTGATGCCCGGCGCCGTACCGCAGCGCCGCTGAACCGCCAGTGCCGACACGTTTTACCGGATCCGATCGGCGATGACGTGTCTCAGGCCGCGGCCCGGCTCAATCGATCGTTGATCGCCGCGCCAACACCGTCCTGCGGAATCGGCGCGACGGCTATGCGCGCTTGACTCGCGGCCGCGCCCTCATGCAGCAAGGCATAGAGCCGCGAGGCCGCCTCGATCACATCGCCCGAGGCCGAAAGGCTTGCCTCGCCGGCGACATTGCCGAAGCCGATATGGAATTCGTCCTCCGCCGCGGTCTCGGCATTCAGCCGCACCGGCTTGCCCGGCGCATAGTGACTGGCGAGCTGCCCCGGGGCCTCGATCTCCTGTGACGTCACGGCGTCGCAGTCGGCGCCGAGAATGGCGCGTATGGCCTCCTGCGGAATCGGACCCGGCCTCAGAACCTGCCAACGCCCGTCATCGCGCAGCGCAATGATGGTCGATTCCACACCGGCCTCGCAAGCCCCGCCATCCAGCACCGCATCCACATTGGCACCCAGCGAGGCAACCACATGCTCCGCGCGCGTCGGACTCACGCCGCCGCTTCGGTTCGCGGAAGGACCCGCGAGCGGCAGCCCGGATTCGGCAAGGACGGCGCGCATCAGGGGATGCGCCGGGCAGCGCAGCGCCACCGTCGGCAGCCCTGCGGTGACGGCGGGGGCAACCTCCGCACCTTCGCGCAAGGGCAGCACCAGAGTGAGGGCACCCGGCCAGAAGGCAGCGGCGAGCTTCTCCGCGCGCGCATCGAGAACTGCAAGACGGTGCGCCGCAGCAAGATCCGCGACATGGACGATCAGCGGATTGAAGCTTGGGCGACCCTTGGCGCGATAGATCGCCGCCACCGAGGCATCCCGGTCGGCACGGGCCATGAGGCCATAGACCGTCTCGGTGGGAACGGCGACCAGTCCGCCACCGCGCAGCAGCTCGGCGGCGCGCGCGACACCGGCCACGCCGGCCGCCAGAAGTTCGGGTCGAAGGTTGCGCTCCATACTCCGCCGCTATAGCCCACGCCCCCGAAAGCCAAGAAAAACCGCGCAGAGGATGCTTCCGAATGACCTACACGCCCCCCAGCACCGACCAGATCCTGGCCTTGCGGGTCAATGCCGGCCTGGACGAACTCGCGGCGCATGAGCGCTTCTCCGCGGCCAGTCCCGACCTTGTCGAAGCCATCGTGGAGGGCGCGGGCGCCTTTGCCGCCGGCGAATGGGCCCCGCTCAACCGCAAGGGCGACACCGAGGGCGCGCGCCTCTCCGATGGCAGGGTCGTGCTGCCCGATGGCTTTGCGCAGGCCTATCGCGCTTTCGTGGATGCCGGATGGAACGCCATCGCCGCACCGGAAGAATTCGGCGGACAGGGCCTGCCTCTCTCCTTGGCGATGGCCGCGATGGAGTGCCTCGGCAGTGCCAACATGGGCTTCTCGCTTCTGCCGATGCTGACCCTTGGCGCGATCGAAGCCGTGATTCATCACGGCACCGAAGCGCAGCAGGCCATGTACCTGCCGAATGTCGTCAGCGGGAAATGGTCGGCGACGATGAACCTCACCGAACCGCAGGCCGGATCCGACGTCGGCGCCCTGCGCACCACCGCCACGCCCATTGCGGATGGCCCGCATAAGGGCAAGTATCGCATCGCCGGACAGAAGATCTTCATCACCTGGGGCGAGCACGATCTGGCCGAGAACATCGTCCACCTCGTTCTGGCCCGCACGCCCGGCGCGCCGGCCGGGTCGCGTGGTATCTCGCTCTTCATCGTGCCGAAGTTCCACGTGGAACATGACGGGTCGCTCGGTGCCCGAAACGACCTGAAGGTCGTCAGCATTGAGCACAAGCTCGGCATCCATGCCTCCCCCACATGCGTGATGAGTTACGGCGACAACGGCGAGTGCATCGGCGAACTGATCGGGCGCGAGAACGAGGGCCTTCGCTGCATGTTCACGATGATGAACAACGCCCGGGTCAACGTCGGCGCTCAAGGCGTCCAGATCGCGGAACGCGCCATGCAGCAAGCGATGGCCTACGCTACGGATCGCATTCAATCCGCCCGCGCCGGATCGGCCGACAAGCAGCCCGTCGCCATCGTCGAGCACCCGGACGTCCGCCGCATGCTCCTGCGGATGCGGGCGCTTACCGAAGGCGGCCGCGCCCTGCTCTACTATGCGGCCGGCCAGCTCGATCGCGGGTCCCTGGATGACGAAGCCGCGCGGTTGCGGGCGGAGCTGCTGGTGCCGATGGTCAAGGCCTGGTGCACCGACATGGGCGTCGAGGTCGCCAGCATCGGCGTGCAGGTCCACGGCGGCATGGGCTTCATCGAGGAGACCGGCGCCGCCCAGCACTACCGGGACGCCCGCATCTCCCCGATCTACGAAGGCACCAACGGCATCCAGGCCGCAGACCTCGTGACTCGCAAACTCGCTCTCGAAGGCGGCCAGGTCCTGTTCTCGCTGATGGAGGAGATCCAGGCCTATGCCACCGGAGGCGACTGCCTCTCGCTACAGGAACTTGCCGAATGCTGCCGCCAGACGGCAGAGCATCTCATCGGCGCACCCCAAGGAGACGAGCGCGCCGATAGCCGATCCCTCGATAACCGACTCGGTGCCAGCGTACCCTTGCTGGCCGGCTGCGCCATCGCCGTGGCCGCCTGGCAGCTTCACCGGCAGGCTGACGCCCTGCCCTCCGCAGGCCTGTCCAATGCCTTTGCCAAGCGGAAAAAGGTGGTCGCGCGATACTTTATCGAGCATCTGGTGCCCGAAGCCATGGGCTACCTCGCCCAGGCCCAGAAGGGTGCGAGCCTTCTCTACGAACTGACGAGCGAAGAACTGACAGCATGACCGACCAGATCGAAGTCCTCAGCCGCATTGCCGAAGCCCTTGAACGCCTGGCACCGCCCGCCGCCGCGCAAGTCGACTGGCTGGCCCATCCCGCCTATGTCTGGACCGGGGCGGAAGCACGCGGCGTTCCCGAACTGCTCGCGCCGCCGCTCGATCTTCTGCGAGGCATCGATTCCCAGAAGGAGCGCGTGGTCGGCAATGTCGAGCGCCTCGCCGCCGGCTACGCGGCGCACGACATGCTGCTCTGGGGGTCGCGCGGTATGGGCAAGTCCGCGGTGATGCGCGCCGCCATCCGCGCTGCCCAGGCTGCCCATCCCGGCCGCATCGCGCTGGTGCAGGTGGCCCAGGAAGCCCTGCACGGGGTGTCCGCTCTCTTCGCCCTGCTGGGGAAAGTGGACCGCCAGTTCCTCGTCTTCATCGACGATCTCGGCTTCGAGGAGCATGATGGCGCCGGCCCGCGCCTGCTGCGCTCCTGGCTGGAAGGCGGGGTGGAAGCCCGGCCGAACAATGTCCGCCTTGCCGTCACCGCCAACCGCCGCGCGATCGTCTCGCGCTCGATGTCGGAGCAGGATGACCCGATCAACCCGCGCGATGTCGTGGACGACCGGCTCGCTCTGGCCGACCGCTTCGGACTCTCGATCGGCTTCCATAACTGCGACCAGCCCTCCTACCTCGCGATCATCGCCGGCTATACCGATCAGTTCGGGCTGGCCTTCGACGAGCATGACGCGCTGGAATGGTCGCGCCGCCGTGGCGCCCGTTCGGGCCGCGTGGCCTGGCAGTACGTAACCGAAGTCGCCGGCCGGGCCGGCAAGATCGTCTGAGCAAGGGGTCCGGGCGGCCCCGGCGCGGACAGCATCCGGATGCCTGAATAGCGGCTCTCAGGCCCTGGCTCCGGCCTCACGTACCGATCTACAAAAAAGGGGACCCGAAGGTCCCTTTTTCCTTGTCAGTGGCCCGCAGGCAGCATCTTGTCCGGTCCTTTGGTGAACCCGGCTTCGAGGTTGCCGGTAGCGCCGGGAACCGTGGGATCCTTGATCTCTTCCAGCGGCTTCATGTGTTCGGTCTCCACCGCCTTGATCGCTGCCGAAGGCGCCGCTCCGGGCGCCTGCACCCGCCAGACCACGCCTGCGGTATCGTCCGTGACGAGCAGGCTGCCGGTCTTGTCAAAGGCCAGCCAGGTGGGGCGGCCGCGCGTATGCGACGCGTCTTTCAGGAAGCCCGAGAGCACGGGGATGGGCTTCACATCCTGCGGATTGCCATTGGCATCGAAGGGCACGAAGACCACATCGTAGCCCACCGCCGGACGGCGATTCCAGGAACCGTGGCGAGCGACGAAGGCGCCATTGGCAAACTTGCTGCCCATGCGGTTTCCGCCGCCGGCGAAGACCATACCGAGCACGCTGGCATGCGCGCCCATCGCGTATTCCGGCTTGCGGGTATATTCGAGCATGTAAGTCTGCATCGGCCACTGCACGCGTTCGTCGAACGTCGTCTTCCAGTAGACCCAGGGCCAGCCATACTGCGCACCCACCGGCACGTTGGTCAGATAATCGGGCACGAGGTCCGGGCCGAGCATGTCGCGCTCCTGCACGGTCGCCCACAGCTCTCCGGTAGATGGATTCCAGCCAAGGCCGTTGGGATTGCGCATGCCGGCCGCGAACTGGCGGCGGCGGGCGGTGTCGATGTCGATCTCCCAGATCGCGGCGCGGCCCGTTTCCGCTTCCATGCCATCATCGGCGATATTGCTGGCCGAACCGACCGTGACGTAGAGATGCTTGCCATCCTGGCTGAGCAGCAGGTTGCGCATCCAGTGGTTTCCGGCCGGTGGCAGATCCATCATCGTGCGCAGCGGCTTGCCGTCCAGCTTGGTGGCGCCGGGCTGGAAGGCGAATTCGAGAACCTTGTCGTGATTGGCGATGTAGAGTTTGCCGTTCTGGTAGGCCATGCCCGAGGGCGAATGCATGTCGGCGGCACGGAAATCGAAACGCTGTTCCGCCTTGCCATCGCCGTCCGCATCGCGCAGCAGAACGATCTTGTCGGGCGAGGCCTCACCGGCGCCCACCTTGTTGAACATCCAGCCCATCACCATGCCGGTCACGCCCTTGGGCTTGTTGCCGGCGGGCGCATTGGTTTCCGCCACCAGCACGTCGCCATTGGGCAGAGTGAGCATGGTGCGGGGATGGTCGAGACCTTCGGCGAAGCGGGCCACGGCCAGCCCCTGCCCTGCCTTGGGCGCCTCGTTGGCAGCCCAGCCCACGGGCTCCAGCAGCTTGACGCTGGGAATCCATTGCGGGTCCGGCTCGACCAGCTTGGGATCCTTGCCCACCGTGTCGTCGAACGGGAGGTCGGATGTGTTGGAGTACTGGGACCAGGCGATCACGCCGACGACGGCGAGAATGACCACGACGAGGGCCAGGGCGACTTTCGTGAGAATGGAGCGCATGCCCCTGAAATAAGCCGGTCCCGCCTATGCGGCAACAGGGACTTGGAGTAACGGAAGGGTCATGTACGACTTTGCTCCCCGGGGCGATCAGCCCAAGCCCGAACTCTATGCAGACCTCACCTCGGCCGCGAAGGCCCTGGTGGAAGGCGAACCGGACGGCGTGGCCAACATGGCCAACGTTGCGGCGCTGATTTGGCAGTTCCTGCCCGAGCTGAACTGGGCGGGATTCTATCGCAATATCGCGGACGAGCTGGTGCTCGGTCCTTTCGTGGGCAAGCCCGCCTGCATCCGCATCCCCTTGGGCCGAGGCGTCTGCGGTACGGCGGCGGCCAGCGGCGAGACTCAAGTCGTTCCCGATGTCCATGCTTTCCCCGGCCATATCGCCTGCGATGCCGACAGCCGCTCCGAGCTGGTGGTCCCAGTCATTCGCGATGGCAAAGTCGTGGCGGTGATCGACCTCGACAGCCCGATTGCCAATCGCTTCGACCGCGAGGATGCCGAAGGCATCGAAGCGCTCGCGGCCATCATCGCATCTTCGATCTGATTCCTGCCGTCTCTCGACGGGATTGATTCTTGCCGTCTCACGCCGGGGCTTTTTCCTGCCGTCTCTCGACGGGACTGGCCGGCCAGAGCGGGAAGCTTGGCCTTTCGCGGCTCATGGTGCTAAACAGTCCGTTAACAGACGCGGCTAATGCCCATGATCCCGTGAAAAGGCCCAGCGAATGCGTAAGACCCTCAGCACCGCGAGTCTCGCCCTTGCCCTGCTTTCCAGCACCTCGGTTGCCTTTGCCGCCGACGACCAGGCCGGCGCGGATTATCTTCGGGGCACGCCGCAGGGCTCTTCCGCCGGCACCCACGCGATTCGCTACGAATTCGACCCCGCCCAGCGCGATGCCTGGCTGGCCGATTGCCATGGCAAGGTCGCAGAGAGCCGCCGGCCCCGCTCGGGAACCTACCGTGAAAACCAGGGCGCCAGCGGCGAGTGCGAAGCGTATCTCGACGACTATCTCGCCCGCTATCGGCAGGGTCAGGTCGCGGTGCCGGTCTATGGCTATGCGGCTCCCGGCTATGCTTACGTCTATCCAGCTCAGTCGATGCGGATGGTATCGATCCCCGTAATCCAGGCCATCGACGGACGCGGCGAACCTATCGCTTATGCCGAGGAAGCCGGCGTTCGCCCCGCTCGCCGAACGATCCCGCGCCGCAATCCCGCCGCGGCCGAGGCTTCCGGCGAGGTTTACGAAGCGCAATAAGCCAAAGAAAAGCGGCGCCCGAACCGAGGTTCAGGCGCCGCCCAATCTTTCCGAAACCGGCCGCTCAGATAGATCCGCCGGTGAGGCGCTGGCAGATCAGGTCGAGCTGGTCGAGCGTGGCATAGCGGATCGTTACCGTGCCGGACTTGGGATCGGCATCGGCGTTGATCTTCACCGGCAACCCCAGAAATTCCTCAAGGTGGCTCTGCACCGCGACGATGTCGGCATCCTCATGCGGATTGCGAGCAGTGCGCGCCCGGCGCGGAGCAACGTCTCCGCGCGCCTTCTTGCGAACCAGCTTCTCGATCTCGCGCACTGACATCTGCTTGGTGATCGCGGCGTCGGCGATCTCCTCGGCATCGTCGCAACCGATGAGCGCTCGGGCGTGGCCCATGGACAGGCTGCCCTTCTCGACCATCGAGATCACTCCGTCCGGCAGCGCGAGCAGGCGCTGGAAGTTGGCGACATGGCTGCGGCTCTTGTCGACCATGCGGGCGATCTCGGCCTGAGTCATGCCCTCGAATTCCGCCAGGCGGTTATAGGCCCGCGCTTCCTCGATCGGGTTGAGGTCTTCGCGCTGCAGGTTCTCGATCAGGGCCAGTGCCATGACCTCGCGCTCGGTAAGCTCCCGCACCAGCGCAGGAATCTCGTGGAGCTGCGCCTTCTGCGCCGCGCGCCAGCGACGCTCGCCTGCGACCAGCTGGTACCGGCCGTTGTCCATCGGCCGCACGATGATCGGCTGAATCACACCGCGATGGGCGATCGAGGCTGCCAGCTCTTCCAGCGCCTCCTCGTCGAAAATCCGACGGGGCTGATCCGGGTGCGGGGTGATGTCGGCGATGGCCAGGACGGCAAGCCCCCCTGCCCGCGGTAAACCGCTATGACCTTCCGACAGGCCGGAAGCGGCCAGAGGTTCCTCGCGGCGGGTCTCGCCCAGCAGGGCACCCAGACCTCGTCCAAGGCCCTTCGGTTTCGCCTTCGAGGCAGAGGCCGAGGGTCCGGGCGCGGCCGATTCCTGAGCGGTCGGATCCTTGACGTGGCGTATGCTGAGGCGGACGATCGATTTGTCGTTCATGCCGCTTTCCTCTTCTCGGGCAGTCGGGTGATAAGTTCGCGCGCCAGGGCCATGTAGGCGCGGCTACCGGCGCAGGCATGATCGTAGATCAAGGCGGGCACGCCGTGACTAGGCGCTTCGGAAAGGCGCACATTGCGCGGAATGGTAGTCTCGAAAACGAGCTGGCCCAGGCACGAGCGGACGTCTTCGGAGACCTGATCGGTCAGGCGGTTGCGCCGATCGAACATGGTCAGCGCAATGCCGATGATGCCAAGGTCCGGATTGAACCGCTGCTGCACCCGCTCCACCGTCTGGAGCAACTGGCTAAGTCCTTCCAGCGCAAAGAACTCGCACTGAAGCGGCACCAGCAGGGTATCGGCCGCCGTGAGCGCATTGAGCGTCAGCAAACCCAGCGAAGGCGGGCAGTCGATCAGGCAGACGTCGTAACCCAGGTCGACCCGCAGCGCCGAACGGAGACGGTTGGCGCGGTCGTCCGCGTTCACCAGTTCCACTTCGGCACCGGAGAGATCGACAGTGGCTGCCAGCAGATCGAGGCCGGGAATGCTGGTGGGCATGACGCAATCGGCTACCCGTGCGCGGTCGACCAGCACTTCGTAGGAAGTGCGTTCCCGATCGGAGGCCGAAACGCCGATTCCCGTCGAGGCATTGCCTTGCGGATCGAGGTCGATCAGCAGGGTATTCCAGCCAGTCGCAGCAAGCGCGGTCGCGACGTTGATCGCGGTCGTGGTCTTTCCAACCCCGCCCTTCTGGTTGGCGATAGCGATACGGATCACTTGGTCATACCCTTCCTGTCGGCCAGCTTACCGACAATGATGCCTGCATGCGGGTCCGTCAGGGACTGTTCCACGTGGAACATGTGCCGCCACTTGCGAAGGTCTTCCAGTTCTTGCTTTGCCGACCGCCCTTTGGGCAACAGCCAAACCGTGTCGCTTGTGGAAAAACGTGCGGAAATTGTCAGAAGTTTTTCAAGGGGCGCAAAAGCGCGCGCGGAAATCACGCTTGCGGGGAAGCTCTCGACGAGTTCGAGACGTTGCCCGGCGATACGCGCATTATCCAGTCCCATGGCCACGCGCGCCCGATCGAGCCACTCGACTCGCCGCGTGCGCGATTCGACCATGACCACTTCGCACTCGGGTCTCAGCGCCGCGATGACGAGGCCGGGGAAACCGGCGCCGGTACCAAGGTCGATCCACGGGGAAGATGTTTCACGTGAAACATAAGGGAGAAGCTGCGCGCTATCGACGATATGCCGCAGCCAGACCTGCTCCAGGCTCGCAGCGGAAACGAGGTTCTGCTGGCGGTTCTCCTCGATCAGCATGGCGATCAAGGTCTCCAGGCGAACCCAGGCGTCCTCATCGCATTCGGGCAGTTTCCGCAGCCATTCGCGTGCTTCGTCTTCCGTCGTGATCATGCCGCCTCCCTGCGGGCATGGACCAGCAGCGCCGCCAGCGCTGCCGGAGTGATTCCGGGGATCCGCCCGGCCGCTGCGAGACTCGCTGGCCTGGCCTGGCTCAACCTCTCGACCATCTCTCGCGAGAGGCCGGGAATGTCGGCATATGGAAAATCATCGGGCAACGTCAGGCCCTCGCTGGCCCGAAGGTCGCGTAGTTCGCGTTCCTGCCGTTCGAGGTAAGGCGCGTAAGCCGCGTCCTCCACCATCTCCTCGATCAAGTCCGCGTCTTCCAGCAGGGCCGGATCAAGCCAGGGGGAAAGGCCAGCCACATCGACTCCGCCGAACCGCAGCCACTCGCGAATAGGAAGTCGCCCGACATCCGCGCGCACCGGGAGACCGGCCTGCGCCAGTTCATGCCCGGTCACTTCGATGCCGAATGCCGTGTCCACTTTGGCCCGATCCTCAAGCCGCCGTTCGAACCATGCCTTGCGCTCCGGGCCGGCTGCACCGATCTGGATGGCCAGCGGAGTCAGCCGTGTCAAGGCATTGTTCGCGCGAAGACGGAGGCGATACTCGGCCCGCGCCGTGAGCATGCGATAGGGCTCGCTCACGCCGTGAAGGGTGAGATCGTCGATCATCACCGCCATGTAGCTGTTGGCCCGGTCCAGCGCCGGGGCCTCGCGTCCAAGCACATCCGCAGCGGCATGCATCCCGGCGACAAGGCCCTGCGCGGCGGCTTCTTCGTAGCCGGTCGTGCCATTGATCTGGCCGGCGCAGTAGAGCCCCGGCATGTCACGCAGTTCCAGACTCGTGCGAAGCGCCCGGGGGTCGATGTGGTCGTACTCAACGGCGTAGCCGGGAACGACCATCTCCACCCGCTCCAGGCCTTCCATGGTGCGCAGCATCGCAAGCTGCACATCCGCCGGAAGCGAGGTGCTCACGCCGTTCGGATAGACCAGCGGGCTATCGAGACCTTCCGGCTCCAGGAATATCTGATGCCCGTCGCGATCGGCGAAGCGGTGAATCTTGTCCTCGATCGAGGGGCAGTAGCGCGGACCGGAAGCACCGATCGCGCCGGTGAACAGCGGGGAGCGATGGAGGTTCTCGCGGATCACGTCATGGGTGCGCGGGTTTGTCCGCGTGATGGCGCAGAAGACTTGCGGAACCTTGCGTCGCCGCGCCGCGCCGTCCTTGGGCACCATGGCCGACATCGTCCAGTCCTCGCCATCGGAAGGCTGCTCGTCGAGCCGGCCCCAATCGATGGTGCGGCCATCGAGACGCGGCGGTGTTCCCGTCTTGAGTCGCGCCATCGGCAAGGCGGCGTCGCGCATCTGTGCTGCCAGACGCTGCGCGGAAGACTCGCCGATGCGACCGCCGGTGAGCCGTTCTTCGCCCCGGAACAAAGTGCCGCCAAGGAAAGTACCCGTGCAGAGAATCACGGCACGCGCGGCGACCTTCGTGCCGTCACCCAGCTCGATGCCGACCACCCTGCCCTGTTCGATAACGAGCGCCGCTGCCTCGCCGCCGATCAGGGTGAGATCGCCCTGCTGCTGCAGCAGGTCATGGATAGCCGCCCGAAACAGCTTGCGATCGGCCTGGACCCGTGGGCCCTGAACCGCGCTGCCTTTCGAGCGGTTCAGCATGCGGTAATGGATGGCAGCCGCATCGGCGGCGCGCGCGATGAGACCATCGAAGGCATCGACCTCGCGCACGAGGTGCCCCTTGCCCAACCCGCCGATGGCAGGGTTGCAGCTCATGGCCCCCACCGCATCGAGATCGAAGCTCACCAGAGCGACACGCGCGCCCATACGCGCGGCAACCGCCGCCGCCTCGCAGCCGGCATGGCCGCCGCCGATCACGATCACATCAAAGGAATGCATGGACGATGCGCTTAGCCGAAGCGACGAGTCCCGTCAAAGTCGTTAAAAGTGTTTCACGTGGAACATCGCTATTTGCCGATGCAGAAACGGCCGAACAGCGCGTCGAGCATGTCTTCGGTGGTGGCGCGCCCGATCAGGGTATCGAAGGCAACGCGCGCCAGCCGCAGCGACTCTGCAACCAGCAAAGGATCGCGCTCAAGGACCGCCATGGCCAAAGCCCGCTCCGCTTCGGCCACCAGAGCATGCTGCCGCCGGTTGAGCGCTGCCTCACCCGGCTTCGGCATGGCAACGGAAGCGGTCGCCACTAGGTCGTGCCGCAGCGCTTCCAGCCCCTCACCTGTCACTGCGGACACCCGGTGACGCGGTGCCTGCTTCTGTTCCACGTGGAACAAGTCCTCTTGCGCCGCGATCTCCCAAGCCGCTTCAGGGGCCTCCCCTTCCGGTCCCAGCCAGAGCACGAGGTCGGCTTTGTCCAACGCTGCCAGAGCGCGCGAAATGCCGATGGCCTCGATCTCATCGCCGGTCTCGTCGCGAAGACCTGCGGTGTCGCCGAACAGGAAAGGTATGCCGCCGAGGGACACGGCGCGGGTCAGGACGTCACGCGTCGTTCCGGACAGCGGCGAGGTGATGGCGGCTTCGTCTTCCACCAATGCATTGAAGAGCGTGCTCTTCCCCGCATTGGGCGGTCCGGCCAGGACGACGCGAAAGCCTTCGCGCAGCGCTTCCGCGCGCGGCCGGGACATCCATGCCAGAAGTTCGCCGCGGAGACCTTCGAGGCGCTGGATGAAGTCGGCCGGCAGATCGGACACGTCGTCTTCGTCGCCAAAGTCGAGCACGGCTTCTACGGAAGCCGATGCCCTGAGCACATGGTCACGCCATAGCTCCACCTGCCGCGAGAAAGCGCCGCCAGCCATGGCGAGCGCCGAGCGGCGCTGCAGTTCGTTTTCTGCCGAAAGCAGATCGGCCAGCCCTTCCGCTTCGGCGAGATCGATCCGGCCATTGGCAAATGCACGCCGCGTGAATTCGCCTGGCACGGCGCGGCGCAAGCCGGGAATCTCCGCAAGAGCCGTCTCCACGGCCGAAACCACGGCCCTTCCCCCATGCAGATGGAGTTCGGCCAGATCCTCTCCCGTTGCCGTGCGAGGCCCCGGAAACCAGAGAACGAGTGCCTGGTCGAGAACCGCTCCGGTCCCGTCGCGCAAGGGACGGTAGCTGGCATGGCGAGCCTGCGGCAGCGATCCGCTCAAGGCTTCCAGTGCCGCTCCGGCGCGCGGCCCGCTGATGCGGACGACGCCGATGGCAGCCGGTGGCGCGCCGCTGGAGAGCGCGAAGATCGTGTCTTGGATGTCTTGAGCCATGAGCAACGCGCTACAGGAGCGCGGGCGAGAGGTGAACCCCGCCTGGCATCATGCGCCCTCGGCTGCGATCGCTCAGTCGGTCTTCTTGGGCTTGGTGCCGCCGGTGGCGCCGCTCATGGCCATGGCCGCGCCGCTTTCCATCAACTGCTGGAACAGCTTGAGCCCGTATTGGCCCATGGGGGCAACCTGCTTGGTCAGTTCCTGAAGCTGGTCGAAATTGCCGACGCCCTGCATCGCCTTGGCCAGCGCATCGACATAGACGTCGTTCGCCTTGGTGACGTCAGGCAGACCGAGGAACCGCCTTGCCTCTTCAGGCGAGCATTCGACCTCGACATTGACCTTCATCACGGCCTCCCATCTGGAATTTCTGCATCCTGCCTGACACATGGCGTTGGCAAAGTCCATCGCTCGTGCCTAACCTCCCGGCAACGTCTGACCGGGCCAAAAGGCTGCCAGGCCCCTCTTCCGCAGGAGACACCCATGACCAATATCGAAATCCCGACTCTCGACGGTGACGGCATGATCCCGGCCTATGTCGCCCGTCCCGAAGGCACCCCGCGCGGCGCCATCATCGTCCAGCAGGAGATCTTCGGGGTCGATGCCGGTATTCGCCGCAAGGCCGATGGCTGGGCCGCCAAGGGCTACCTCGCCGTCGCGCCCGACAGCTTCTGGCGCCAGAAGCCCGGCATCGAACTCAGCCCCTATGTCGAGGAAGAATTCAAGCAGGCCATCGGCCACATGTCTGCGCACGATTTCGATCTTGGCATTCGCGACATCGAAGCGGTGATCCACTGGATCCGCCGCGAGGAAGGCGTGCCGAAAGTCGGCCTCGTCGGATTCTGCATGGGCGGCCGTATCGCCTACATGGTGGCGGCGCGCACCGACATCGATGCTTCGGTGGGCTACTATGGTGTGATGATCGACCAGATGCTGGGCGAAAAGCACGCCATCGCCCGCCCGCTCATGCTGCACATCCCGATGGCCGACCATTTCGTGGACGCGGCCGCGCAGAAGGCCATCCACGACGGTCTCGACGACCATCCCCGCGTCACCTTGTGGGACTACGAGGGCCTCGACCATGGCTTCGCCGCCGAGATCGGTGCACGCCGCGACGAGGCCGGCGCGGAACTGGCGGACGGCCGAACCGAGGCGTTCTTCGCGGAGCATGTCGGCTAAGCCGATGACGGTTGCCCCGCGCTACGCCGTGCCGCTTGCGGTCGTGATTCTCACGGCTGCCTGCTGGCTGGTTCCATCGTGGCGCTGGGCGCTGATCCTGATGGTGCCGGTCCTGCTGTTGACCGTCTGGGACTTCCTGCAGAACCGGCATGCCTTGCGGCGGAACTACCCGCTGATCGCGCGGGTCCGATGGCTCTTCGAAGACTTGCGCCCTTACTTGCGGGCCTATCTGGTGGAAGGCGACCGCGAAGGCCGGCCCTTCACCATCGAGGAGCGCGGTCTGGTCTATGCCCGTGCCAAGGGCGATGTCTCGTCTCACCCGATGGGCACCGAACTGGATGTCTATTCGGAAGAATACGAATGGCTCGGCCACTCTATCGCCCCTAACGAAAAAGCCCCTGAATCCTGGCGCGTGAAGATCGGCGGAGACCAATGCGCCAAGCCCTATGAAAGCGCCCTGCTCAACATTTCCGCCATGAGCTTCGGCTCGCTTTCGGCCAATGCCATCGAAGCCCTGAACAAGGGCGCGGCCATGGGCGGTTTCGCACATGACACCGGCGAAGGTTCGATCAGCCGCTACCATCGGACTTATGGCGGTGACCTGATCTGGGAACTCGGCAGCGGGTATTTCGGCTGTCGCCACAAGGACGGCAGCTTCGATCCCGAACTCTTCGCGCGGCAGGCGCAGGACGATCAGGTCAAGATGGTGGAGATCAAGCTGAGTCAGGGCGCCAAGCCGGGCCACGGCGGTGTACTTCCCGGACCCAAGGTCACGCCCGAAATTGCCGAGGCCCGCAAGGTCGAAGTCGGAGAGGACTGCCTCTCCCCCGCCGCCCATTCGGCCTTCTCCACCCCGATCGAATTGCTCCAGTGGCTGGAGCAGCTGCGCGAACTGTCCGGCGGCAAGCCCGCGGGCATGAAGCTGTGCGTGGGGCAGCCCCATGAAGTCATGGCGCTTATCAAGGCGATGCTGGAAACCGGTATCACCCCGGATTTCATCGTCGTCGACGGCGCCGAGGGCGGCACGGGTGCAGCCCCGCAGGAATTGACCGACAATGTCGGCATGCCGATGCGCGAAGGCCTGACCCTGATGCGCAACGCCCTGGTCGGCGCGAACCTCAAGCACCGGGTGCGGCTCGGCGCCTCGGGGAAGATTCACTCCGGCGCCGGCATGGCCCGCGCCTTTGCCCTCGGCGCGGACTGGTGCAATGCCGCGCGGGCATTCATGTTCTCGCTGGGCTGCGTCCAGTCGATGAAGTGCCACACCGGCGAATGCCCGACCGGCGTGGCCACCCAGGTTGCCTGGCGCCAGCGCGGCCTCGTGGTCGAGGACAAGGCAGAGCGAGTCATGCGTTTCCAGAGCGAGACCCTGAAGTCCCTGCGCGAGATCGTGGTGGCCATGGGCTACGACGACCCCTGGGGCCTCAGCCAGCACGACATGTACCAGCGCATAGACAGCGCCAAGGCGGGGCCGCTCGATGAGGTCTACCGCTTCCTCAAGCCGGGCGAACTGCTCGCCGACCCCGAATCCACCCCATACGCCCGCGCCTGGCGCGTCTCGCGCGCGGACACGTTCAGAAGAATCTTCTGATCGCCCTCTTCAAGGACCTGACGACATGACCACCGGATACAGGATGATCGCCCGCACGCACGGCGGTCCCGAAGTGATCGAGCGGGAAGATTTCGACGTTCCCTCCCCCGGCCCCAGCGAAGTGCTGATCGAAACCGAGGCGGTGGGGCTCAACTTCATCGATACGTACTACCGCAAAGGTCTTTACGCCGATCCGCTGCCGATCAAGCTGGGCTCCGAAAGCGTCGGCCGGATCGTCGCGCTGGGTGACGGCGTTTCGGAATTCTCCATCGGAGAACGCGTGGGCACGACTCATGCGGGTGGTGCTTATGCCAGCCACCGCCTGATCAAGGCCGCGCAGGCGATGCGCATTCCCGAAGCGATCGCTCCCGAGATCGCGGCCGCCGTCATGCTCAAGGGCCTGACCGCCTGCTATCTGGCAGAGGACACTTTCCCGGCCGACAAGGGCCACGTCGCCCTGGTGCATTCCGCGGCGGGCGGAGTCGGTTCGCTGCTGGTCCCTTGGCTGCTCGACCGCGGCGTGACCGTCATCGCCCACACCGGCAGCGCCGAGAAGGCGGCGCAAGTGCCGGGCGATCATGTGCTCCACTGCCCCTTCGCGGAACTGCCCGAAGCCGTACGGGACATCACCCGGGGCGAGATGTGCCATGTCGTCTATGACGGCGTCGGCGCAGAATCGTGGACGGCCTCGCTCGCGTCACTGCGCAAGCGCGGCTTCATGGTAACTTACGGCAATGCCTCGGGCCCGGTACCCCCGATCGCGCCGCTGGAGCTTATGAAGGCCGGATCGATCTATCTCACGCGCCCGACTCTGGCCGATTACGTCGCCACGCCCGAACAGCTGGCGATCAGCGCAAAGAAACTGTTCGACCGCATCGGCAAAGGAATCCTGAAGCCGCACATCGGGCAGACGTTCCGCCTGGAAGAGGCCGCAGAAGCGCATCGCGCGCTGGAATCGAGGGCAACCACCGGTTCCACCATCCTGGTGCCCTGACAAGGCTCCACGGCCGATCCTGGGTCCGTAAGGCCCGACCTCTCGACGGTCACCCCAAGGCGGCAGGAAACCGGACAGCGCACTCAATGCCCCAGAACGGAAAAGGACCCGGAAGGCAGAAGCCTCCGGGTCCTTTTCCGTTTCACGCTCGATCAGATCAGATCAGGGTCACGATCCCGAGCTGCGGATCCACCCAGCCCTCGTAGATCATCTTCACCGCCACGTAGAGGATGACGGCCAGCCCCACCCAGGCGATCCAGCGATAACGCTCGATGTACCGGGCGATGAAGTTCGCGGCCACGCCCATGAGCGCCACGGCGAAGACGAGACCCACGATGAGGATGCCGGGATGATCGCGCGCCGCCCCGGCGACGCCGAGCACGTTGTCGATCGACATCGAGATATCCGCCACCGCGACCGAGATGGCCGCTCCGGCAAAGCTCTTGGCAGGGCGCACGCCGGAGTTTTCGTCACCCTCGATCTCGGGCGAGCCGGGATGATTGCCGCCGTGAATCTCGCGGTACATCTTCCACGCCACCCACAGCAGCAGCAATCCACCCGCGAACACCAGCCCGACGATGCCGAGCAGCCAGGTGACGATCAGCGCGAAGCCAATGCGCATGACCAGCGCAGCGATCACGCCCAGGGCGATGACCTTCTTGCGCTGGTCGGCCGGGAGACCGGCGGCCAGGGCACCCACGACAATGGCGTTGTCGCCCGCCAGCACCACGTCGATCATCAAGACCTGGAGGAACGCCGAAAAAGCGGCCGGCGTCCCCAGGTTCGAGAAGTCGTTGACGATGTGCTGCCAGATCTCTGCCGGACCGCCCATGGAGGACGTCGCCACCAGTGTCTGAAGGATGCTCAAGCCCCCCAAAGTCTCCCAAGCTCCCCTTTACTGATTCATCGTCGAGAAGAAGTCCTCGTTGGTCTTCGAGTCCTTCATCTTGTCGAGCAGGAACTCCATCGCGTCGACGGTGCCCATCTGCATGAGGATACGGCGAAGGACCCACATCTTGGTGAGCTGGTCCTTGGGAACCAGCAGCTCTTCCTTGCGGGTGCCGGACTTGCCGACGTCCAGTGCCGGGAAGATGCGCTTGTCGGCCACCTTGCGGTCCAGGACGATTTCCGAGTTACCGGTGCCCTTGAACTCTTCGAAGATGACTTCGTCCATGCGGCTGCCGGTATCGATCAGCGCGGTGGCGATGATGGAGAGCGAACCGCCCTCCTCGATGTTGCGCGCGGCGCCGAAGAAGCGCTTGGGGCGCTGCAGGGCGTTAGCGTCCACACCGCCGGTCAGCACCTTGCCCGAGCTGGGCACCACGGTGTTGTAGGCGCGGCCGAGACGGGTGATCGAGTCCAGCAGGATCACGACGTCACGCTTGTGCTCGACCAGGCGCTTGGCTTTTTCGATCACCATTTCGGCGACCTGGACGTGGCGCTGGGCGGGTTCGTCGAAGGTGGAGGAGATGACCTCGCCCTTCACCGAACGCTGCATGTCGGTGACTTCCTCGGGGCGCTCGTCGACGAGCAGGACCAGCAGGAAGACTTCCGGATGGTTGTCAGTGATGGCCTTGGCCATGTTCTGCAGCAGCACGGTCTTACCCGTGCGCGGCGGCGCCACGATCAGCGCGCGCTGGCCCTTGCCCTGCGGCGAGATGAGATCGATCACGCGGGCCGACTTGTCCTTGACCGTGGGGTCCAGGCAATCGAGCTTCAGGCGCTGATCGGGATAGAGCGGCGTCAGGTTGTCGAAGTTGACGCGGTGGCGCACCACGTCCGGATCATCGAAGTTGACGCTGATGAGCTTGGTGATGGCGAAGTAGCGCTCGCCGTCCTTCGGGGCGCGGATTTCGCCTTCGACGGTATCGCCCGTGCGCAGGCCCCATTTGCGGACCTGGTTCGGCGAAACGTAGATGTCGTCGGGTCCGGCGAGGTAGTTCGCCTCTGGACTGCGCAGGAAGCCGAAACCGTCAGTGAGCACTTCGATGGTGCCCTGCCCGATGATTTCCTCGCCGTCCTCGGCCACTTCCTTGAGAATGGCGAACATGAGGTCCTGGCGGCGCAGCGTCGAAGCGCCTTCAACGCCCAGTTCCTCAGCCATTTCGACCAGTTCGGCCGATGATTTCTTCTTGAGTTCTTTAAGATGCATTTGTCTGGATTCCGGATGGAAATGGTGTGTCGGCCGGCGGGATCGAAGGGCTTGGGGAAAGCGGATCCGGGCAGGAGAATGGGCTCGCCGCCCTATGCCGGAACAGGGCCCAGATAAGCGTTCGCCGGGCCTCGGTCAACGAGTCAATCCGCCAAGCGGCGTGTGGGCGGGCCGAATGGATCGGGCCTGGATGCGGCGGCGAATGAAGCCGTTCGAGTCCTCTGGGTCGTAACGGGGGAGCGCAGAGAGTTCTTGAGTCGCTTTCCTGCGGACCGGCCGCTGCCGACGGCGTGGGTGCGAACGAAAGCCGTGGTGCGGATTAAAACCGATTCAGAACGGCTTCACGACCACCAGGATCACGATCACGGCAGCGGCCAACCCCGGAATCTCGTTCAGCAGGCGCAGCTTTCGGCCGGTCAGCGGACGCTCGCCGCGCGCCAGCTTCTTGCCGTAGCCTACCAGCCAGCCATGATAGCCCGAGAGACCTAGGACGAAGAGCAGCTTGGCGTGAAGCCAGCCCTGGTCCCACGCGCCCATGGCAGTGGCGGTGGCGATGCCCAGCACCCAGACGAGGATCAGCGAAGGCGTCAGGATGATCTTGCGCAGCTTGGCTTCGCGATCGATCCAGCGTGCTTCCTCTGCCGAGCCTGGCTCCGCTTCCTGGTGATAGACGAAATAGCGCGGGAGCATGAACAGCCCGGCCATCCAGAAGATCACGAAGATGACATGTCCGGCCTTGAGCCAGAGATAGAGCATGGAAAGCACTTCCTGCATGAGTCCCACGAGTCTGATGGTTCCGGGGCGGCCCTCCTGCACTCTTGCCCTGCTTCGGGCAAGACGATTCCGTCCGTGAATCAGCCGATTAATCCGCTTCCGGGCGGTCGATCGCTGGGCAGGGTGCGGGAGGGATGCCTGTTGAGGGCCGCCGCCGGAATGGGCCTATCGCGACCAGTTCCGGACGATGCCGAGCAGCTTCTCCACGTTCTCGATCGGCGTGAACTGGCCGATTCCGTGGCCGAGATTGAAGACGTGCGGCCGGTCGGCAAAGGCATCGAGCACGCGGTGGACCTGACTCTCGAGGTCCTCACCGCCCGAAAGCAGCAGCAGCGGATCGAGATTCCCCTGCACCGGCAGGCCCGCCGGCAATTCCCGCGCCGCCCAGATCGGGTCGATGGTCTCGTCGATTCCGACCGCGTCGACACCGGTCTCCCGGGCATAGGATGCCAGTTTTTCGCCGGCCCCCTTGGGGAATCCGATGATCGGAGTCTCGGGATGGCGCGCTTTCACCGCAGCGACGATCTGCGCATTGGGAGCAATGACCCAGCGCTCGAACTGAGCGGGAGAGAGCGACCCTGCCCATGAATCGAAAAGCTGGATGGCTTCCGCGCCGGCTTCGATCTGGCCGCTGAGGTAGTCGACAGTCACCCCCACGATAGCCTGGATGATCGCCTGGAACGCCGTAGGGTCGCGATAGGCCATGGCGCGGGTCTCATGCTGATCCCGGCTGCCCTCGCCTGCACACATGTACGTGGCGACCGTCCAGGGGCTTCCTGCAAAGCCCAGCATCGTCTTGTCGGCATCGAGTGCGGCGCGAACCTTGCGCACGGTTTCGTAGATCGGGGAGAGGCGATCGGGCACGGCAGAGAGACTCTCCAGCGCGCTGTCGACCAGGCGCGGAGTCAGCCGCGGACCTTCGCCGGCCAGGAACTGGAGGTCCTGCCCCATGGAGTAAGGCACGATCAGGATGTCCGAGAACAGGATCGCACCGTCGAATCCGAAGCGGCGGATCGGTTGCAGGGTGATCTCGGCGGCTGCGTCGGTATCGTAGACGAGGGCCAGGAATCCGCCCTTTTCGGCGCGCAGGGCACGGTATTCGGGAAGGTATCTTCCGGCCTGGCGCATCAGCCAGACCGGGCGCTTGCTCGTGTTCGTTCCGCGCAGGTTTTCGAGAAGGAGGCCAGGCATCGAGATTCAGGTCCGATCAAAAAAATAAAGATTCTTAGAAGGATGATGGAGTCTGTTGGTCCTGTGGATATCGGGGACGATTGAATCTTGCCCGAATTATTCCACGGTGAACAGGTTCAAATCTGTGCGGCGACTCTCCGAGGAGTCTGAGTCAAAGACTCTTTATCCCGGTTACCCACAGGGTGTGGGCGCGAATTGAATCATGTTTACGACTCTAGAGATTGAATCGGTTCAACGGGGAGGAAAACCGGGATCCGAGTTGTCACCGGACTAGTCCCGTGGTTTATGCCGGGACATATCCACAAGCCGCCGGGAGGTCTGGCGGCTCCCTCGCGAAGACTCTGGAAAAGCCTCGAATGGCGCGATTTCATCTCCACCTGCTCTCGGATTCCACTGGCGAAACGCTGGAAATGATAGCCAAGGCCGCCCTCGCCCAGTTCGACGATTCAGACGTCCTGCGGCACTTCTGGCCGATGGTGCGATCCCAGCAGCACCTCGACCGGATCATGGGCGAAATCGCCGCCAATCCCGGACTCGTCTTCTTCACTCTCGTGAACGAGGAAACGCGCGGCAGGCTGGAAGAACGCTGCCAGCAGCTCGGGCTGCCGGCGATTGCCGTGCTCGACGGTGTCACCGATGCCCTGGAAGCCTTGCTCGGCCAGGAGGCCAAGGGGCGTCCGGGCCGGCAGCACCGCCTGGACGACGCCTATTTCGCGCGCGTCGATGCGATTCAGTTCACCATCGCTCATGACGACGGCATTGCCTGGGAGGACTGGGAAGAGTCCGATATCGTCCTGGCGGGAGTCTCGCGCACCAGCAAGACGCCGACGTCGATCTACCTCGCTAACCGCGGGTACAAAGTGGCGAACATCCCCATCGTGGTGGAGAGCCCGCCCCCGCCGCTGCTGTTCGGCCTCAAGCGACCGCTGGTCGTGGGCCTGACCACCGCGCCGGAGCGCCTGATTCAGATTCGCCGCAACCGTCTGCTCTCCCTCAGCCAGTCGCCGGATACCGATTACGTGAAGTCCGATAGGGTGGAGAACGAGCTGAAATACGCGCGCCGCATGTTCGCGGACAATTCCTGGCCGGTGATCGACGTGACGCGTCGGTCGATCGAGGAAACGGCCGCGGCGATCATCAATCTCTATAACGAGCGCAAGGCCGAAGGAACGCAAGGTCCGGTCGGCCCCAAGCCGATCTGACTTCACGGGAAATCGACATGATCGTCCTGGCATCTCAAAGCGCGTCGCGGCGTGCCATGCTCGAAGCCGCAGCCATTCCGTTTCGCGCGCAGCCCGCGCACGTCGACGAGCGCGCCATCGAGGCTGGGCTTTCCGGCAGGCCGCCCGCCGAGATCGCCCTGCAACTGGCGCGGGCCAAGGCGCTGGCGGTATCCGATCAGGCGCCTGGAGAGCTGGTGCTCGGCAGTGACTCGCTGGTCGAATGCGCTGGCCGCCGTTTCGACAAGCCCGCCGATCGCGAGGCCGCCGCCGAACATCTGCGCTTCTTCTCCGGCAAAGTGATGAATCTCCACAGCGCCGCCGCCCTCGTGCGCGACGGCGAGGTATTGTGGGCCGAAGACGCCGTGGCCTCGCTCCAGGTCACGACGCTTTCCGAGGCATTCATTGCCGATTATCTCGATGCCGAATGGCCTGAAGTGGCGGGCTGCGTCGGCGTTTTTCGTATCGAAGCCCGGGGCGTGCAGCTGTTCGAGAAGATCGACGGCGACTATTTCACCATTCTCGGCATGCCGCTGCTCAAAGTGCAGGCGGCGCTGCGTCGTCTCGGAGAAATCGCGCAATGACTCTGCCTTATGCCGAAGTGATCGGCGATCCGATCGGACAATCCAGGTCCCCGGTGATTCACGGATTCTGGCTGGAGAAGCTCGGCCTTGAGGGTCGCTACGACCGGCATCTCGTTCCGGTTGAAGGCCTGACCGGCTATCTCGACGAACGCCGCGGCGATGCCGCCTGGCGGGGTTGCAACGTCACGATGCCGCACAAGCTGGCGATCGTGCCCCTGCTCGACAGGCTGGATCCGCTGGCGGCCAGGATCGGCGCCGTGAACACGGTGGTGCGCGAGGCGGATGGCTCGCTGACAGGCTACAACACCGACGCTCCGGGCTTTCTGGAGCCGCTGCAGCCGCTGCTCGACCAGACTCACTTGTTCCGTATGGCGCGCGTTCTCGGTACCGGCGGCGCTGCGCGGGCGATCGTCGCGGCCCTGGCGGAGCGCGGCTTCGTGATCGTGCTGGCCGGGCGCGATCCCGCCAAGGCGCGGTCCATGCTGGACGAGTTGACCGTGCAGAAGGACCATCACGCCATCGACCTGGCGCATTTCGCCGATCCCACCGACTTCGCTTTCGACGACCGCGAGCACTGCCTCGACATCATCGTCAATGCGAGTCCGCTGGGCATGGCCGGGCAGCCGCCCCTCGCCTTCGATTTCAGCCATGCGCCGCCGCGCAGCGTGGCCTATGACATCGTCACCAGTCCGCTGGAGACGCCGTTCCTTCAGGATGCCCGCAAGGCGGGACTGGAAACGGTCGACGGCCTGGCGATGCTGATCGGCCAGGCCGACGTCGCCTTCACGCGTTTCTTCGGGGTGAAGCCGCCCCGCGAGCATGACGAGGAACTGCGCGCGCGGCTTCTGGCATGAATCGCGCCGCGGCCCCGAAGATCCTGGGCCTCACCGGCTCGATCGGCATGGGCAAGTCCACCGTGGCCGGGATGTTCCGCGCTCTCGGCGTGCCGGTCTTCGATGCGGATGCGACCGTTCACGAATTGCAGGGCCCGGGCGGGTTGCTGGTCGCAGCGATCGAGGCGGCCTTTCCGGGCACCACCGGTCCGGAGGGAGTCATTCGCCAGAAGCTGGGCGCGGCCGTGTTCGGAGACAAGGCGGAACTGGCGCGACTCGAGGGCATCGTCCACCCCGCCGTCGCAGAGGCGCGGCGCCGCTTCATGGCGACGCATGGCAGCGCGCCGCTGGTCGTTTTCGACATACCCCTGCTTTACGAAAAAACGGGCGATCGCGGCCTGGACGGGGTGGTGGTGGTCTCCGCTCCGGCAGAGGCCCAGCGTGCCCGCGTGCTCGCGCGGCCGGGCATGACGGCGGAGAAATTCCAGCAGATACTGACCCTTCAGGTTCCGGACGCTGAAAAGCGCGCGCGCGCCGATTTCGTCATCGATACCGGGACCACATTGGAGGAAACCCGCTGGCAGGTAAGCCGCATCGTGGATGCGCTGGCCGGGTCAGAATAATCGCCTCAGGGCCTTGCGAAGTGGGCCGGGCAGGCAGATATGGAGAGGGATGAGAGAGATCATCTTCGACACCGAGACTACAGGTTTCGACCCCAGGAACGGGGACCGGATGGTGGAGATCGGCTGCATCGAGATGGTCAACCGGGTGCCCACCGGCCAAACCTACCACGCCTATTTCAACCCCGAACGCACGATGCCCGCCGAAGCCGAAGCGGTGCACGGCCTGTCCGATGCTTTCCTTGCCGACAAGCCCCTGTTCGGCAGCTGCGCCCAGGCCTTCGTGGACTTCATCGGTGACGCGCCGATGATCGCGCACAATGCGGGCTTCGACTTCAACTTCATCAATTTCGAACTCGCCAAGTGCGGCTTTGCCGAAGTCTGCCTGACGCGGATGGTCGATACCGTGGCGCTCGCCAAAGTGCGGCATCCCGGCGCCAAGCTGTCTCTGGACGCGCTTTGCACGCGCTACGGAATTGATCGAAGTCATCGTACCAAGCACGGCGCCTTGCTAGACGCCGAGCTGCTCGCGCAGGTCTATGTGGAGCTGAGGGGCGGTCGCCAGATCGGCCTGGAGCTTCTCGCGGAAACCGCCGAAATCACGACGGAGGCGCGCATTCTCATTCGAAAGGATCGCCCGTTTCGTCAGCCGCGTCCCCACGCGGCTACCGACGAGGAACTTCTTGTTCACGCAGAGTTTCTCAAGTCGGTCGATGCCCCGCTCTGGGGCGCCTGATTCACAGCAGAGGAGTAATCGTCCATGGACATCCGCGTTTCCGGCCATCAGGTCGACACCGGTGAAGCCCTCCAGAACCACGCCAGCGAGCGACTGACGGCGATCATAGACAAGTACTTCAGCCGAGCGCTGTCGTCCCAGGTCACCTTCGGACGCGCCCCGGCCGGCGCTTTCCGCTGCGATATCGTGATGCATGTGATGCAGAACCTGGTGCTGAAGGGCACCGGCATGGCACAGGATGCCCATATCGCCTGCGACCAGGCCGCCGAAAAGATCGACAAGCAGCTGCGCCGTTACAAGCGCCGGATCAAGGATCGCCACGAACAGTCGGCTCATGCCGTCGCGGTGGAAGAAGCCGCCTACACGATCTTCGAAGAACGCGCGAACGAGCAGGAAGAAGAGCAGGAAATCGACGCACCTGTCGTGATTGCGGAAACCCGTGTGGACGTTCCTGAGGCCACCGTTTCGGACGCGGTCATGATGCTCGACTTGCGCAACACCACGGCGCTGCTGTTCAAAAACGCTGGCACGGGGCGCCATAATATGGTTTACCGCCGCGGCGACGGTTCGATTGGCTGGGTCGAGCCGCACTGACGCCGACCGTAGCGCCGAATAGGCGTCTATACTTCTTTTCGAAGGACAAAGCATAACCCCCGGTTTTCCGGGGGTTATGGACGTTTAGTCCTAGGTAACCCATCTTGGGCCAGAACCAGAAACGCAGATGAGCAGTCTTTTTACCCTGTTGCCAGATGCCGTCGTGACTTCCAGCGCAGACAGCAAGCCCGTGATTCTCGGCCGACTCGCCGACCTTTTCGCCGAGGTTTACCACCTCGATCGCGAAGTCGTGCTTGCGCGCATTATCGAGCGCGAGGAACTGGGCAGCACGGGCTTCGGCCGCCGCATCGCCATACCGCATGCCCGCATGTCCGGTCTTGGGCGGCCCGTGGCTGTCGTGCTGCGGCTCGACGCTCCCGTGGAATTCGAATCCGCGGATGGCGTGCCGGTCGATCTGGTGTTCGGCCTGCTCTCGCCCGAGAATGCCGGCGCCACTCACCTTCACGCCCTGGCCGCGATCTCACGCATGATGCGCGATGAACGCATGCATTCCGCGCTGATCGATGCGCCCGGCCCCGAGGCGCTCTACAGCCTGCTCAGCAACGTCATCGATCGCGATGCCGCCTGAGACTTCGGACTCCGGCGCTCCGGACATGTCCGGCGCCGGCCTGCACTGGCGTGCGCTGGAAGGCCTCTATGCTTCGGCGCCGATCAACCAGATGTTCCGCTCCCGCCTCGATATCGTCGGCGAGGGGCATTCCCGCATCACTTTCGATGTGGAGCCGGACAGTTTCCACGCCGCCGGCGCGGCGCATGGGACGATCTATTTCAAAATGCTGGACGATGCGGCGTTCTATGCCGCCAACACGCTCGTCACCGATCGCTTCCTGCTCACCACCTCGTTCAACCTGCTGCTGAGCAAGCCGATCAAGGGCGGCACCATCGTGGCCGAAGGTCGCTGGGTCAGCGGCCGCCGCCGCGTGCTGGTGGCGGAATCGCGCCTGGTGGATGAAGAGGGCGACGAAGTGGGCCGCGGCACCGGCACATTCATGCGCTCGCGCATCGCGCTTTCCGGCCTGCCCGGTTACGTCGTCCCGACTGCCCCGGGCCCGACTGGCCCCGGCCCGACCGGTACGGCCTGACATGGACGACCGCCTGCCCGCCCATCTGGAAGTCTCCGGCCTCATACGCGCAGTGGAAGCGGAAGGCGGATTCGGCATGGTTCTCAGCAAAGGTGAGCGCGACGCCGGGACGATCATGCTCGTCCTGCTCGAGAATGGAGGCAGTGCGCGCGCCTATGAACGCATGCCGGGCCTAGATGGCACGCGCGCCTGGCATTGCACTCGCCGCCAGGAAGAATCGGCAGATTTCGGCGAATCGCTAACGGCGAGACTCGCGTTCTCGGACTATGTGGAGAGACGCGGCACGCAGGACCCCGACCTTTGGGTCGTGGAACTGGATGTCGCGAAGCCCGAACGCTTCATCGGGCTTGGTGTATAACCGGGTTGACTTGCACGGCATGCAAGTTAATGGCCTCTTCGCAGACGCGGAAGCGGCTCGGGTAGCATTTCGGCCAACCCGGCTAGCACGCAGACGGGGAATCGTCGGCAGGATCGTTGGAAGGTGAACGCCTCTAAAAGGCATTCCGTTCCCGCCTGCGTCGGATTGGTTCACCGCCCTTGATCTAAAGTTGATGCGAAGCAAAGTTCAGTGGGCAAGCGCAGTGGCGCTGGCCGCTACGATATTGACCACCCTATTCGGCGCACAGGGTTCGGGCGCCGCGGCTCTGGCACCAGTCCTGGTCCAGGCCCAATCGAACCTCGATCCGATCTTCGTCTCGAAGCCGGTCGTCCAGTCCCTCCCCTCGGAAGACGGGGTAGACGCGACGGATGACGACAGTGCAGCAGGCGCAGAAGATCAGGACGCTTCGCAGGACAACCCGGTCGATGCAGACACGCTGGCGCAGCTTGTTGCCCAGCAGTCCGTACCTGGCCGTCTGAGCAGCGAAATGCGCTGCCTGGCGAGCGCGATCTACTTCGAATCGCGCGGTGAAACTCTGGAAGGCCAGCTGGCTGTTGGCCGCGTGATCATCAACCGCGCGGAATCGGGTCGCTTCCCGGCCAGCTACTGCGGCGTCGTCTATCAGCCGGCGCAGTTCTCCTTCATCCAGGGCAAGAAGATGCCCAAGGTGCGCGAACAGTCGAGCGGCTGGCGCGAAGCCGTGGCCGTCGCCAAGATCGCCATGGAAAAGAGCTGGAAGAGCCCGGTCAAGGGTGCGCTGTTCTTCCACGCCACGCGCGTGGAACCGAACTGGCGCCTGACGCGCCTGGCCCGCGTGGACAATCACATCTTCTACCGTTGATCCGGCGGTGATCGGTATGGGGGCGCGCTGCAGCCCCTGTAGCGGAACATGAGAAGGGGAGCGAAATCGGTGCGCCATGCACCGCTTTCGCTCCCCTTTCTCGTGCCGTCATCGGTCCCGCCGGAATCAGTCTCTCAGATGGACCCAGACGGGGGTATGGTCGCTGGCCTTCTCGCGGCCGCGGTAGGCCTTGTCGACGCCGCAGGCCACGAGCCTGTCCGCCAGCTCGGGCGAGAGCAGTGCATGATCGATGCGGAAGCCATGGTCGCGTTGCCAGGCGCCGGCCTGATAGTCCCAGAAGGTCCAGACGCCGCCGCGCGGGTTGTGAGTGGCGATCGCGTCGGTCCAGCCGTCTCCGAGCAGGCGGAAATAGGCATCGCGCGATTCCGGCTGCATCAGGGCATCGGCCGCCATGGCCGGCGGCGACCAGACATCGCAATCGGTGGGGATGACGTTGAAATCGCCGGTGACGATGGCGGGAACTTCCTCGGCCTTGATCGCGTCCATGCGGCGGCGGAGGCGATCCATCCAGCGCAGCTTGTAGTCGAACTTGGGGCCGGGCACCGGATTGCCATTGGGCAGGTAGATGCAAACGACGCGCATTCCGAAGACGTCCGCCTCCAGATAGCGCGAATGCTCGTCCTCAGGCTCCCCTTCAAGGCCGCGCTGCACTTCCACCGGCATCTCGCCATCGGCAAGGATGGCCACGCCATTGAAGCCCTTCTGGCCGTGCCAGATGCCCTTGTAGCCGATCTTCTCGAACTCGGCGATTGGGAAGCCTTCGTCCTGGCTCTTGATCTCCTGCAGGCAGGCGACGGCCGGGCGCGTCTCTTCCAGCCATTCGAGCAGGCGGGGCAGGCGCGCCTTGACCCCGTTGATGTTGAACGTGGCGATCTTCCTCATACCGAGAAGCTCGATCCGCATCCGCATCCGGCCGCAGCCTGGGGGTTCTCCACCTTGAAGGCCGCACCGCCAAGAGATTCCACGTAGTCCACCACGCAGCCGCTCACGAGATCGAGGCTCATCGAGTCCACGACCAGACGCACGCCGTCCGTTTCCGCGACGGTATCATCCGCCTCGGGCGCCTCGGCGAGGCCGAACTTGTATTGGAAGCCGGAGCAGCCGCCGCCTTCGACCGAGAGACGAAGAATCGCGGGCTTGCCCTGCTTTTCGGCAATCGCGGCAACGCGCGAGGCCGCCGAGGGGCTGAGAGTGACGGTTTGCTGGTCCATGTCCGCGATGTAGGCTTCCCCGCCCCCCGCGGCAAGGCGCGGAGGGCAGAGGAATCCTGTCCGGCTTGGTAGGGCGATTGCGGCGGGAAGCCTGTGCGGCGGCGCGTCGCCATGCGGCGCCGCCCGCGCACTCTGGCGGATCGTTCGGACGGCCTCGCGCGGCCGGAAGGGAGTGCCCGAACGGCGGCCGGAGCCGGTTCAGGCCATCTGGATATAGTCGCGCATGGCGGCGGCTTCGGATTCCACCTTTTCCAGTCGGTACTTCACGATGTCGCCGATCGATACGAAAGCGACCATGCGATCGCCGACGGTCACCGGCAGGTGGCGAATGCGCCGCCGCGTCATCAACGCCAGCGCCGCCAGGGCCGAGGCGGACGGGTCCACCGTGACGGGCGGAGAGGTCATGACTTCGCTGACCTGCATGCCCAGCACGCTCGGCCCGAATTCGCGCAGGCGGTAGATCACGTCGCGCTCGGAAAAGATCCCGACGAGGCTGTCGCCTTCGAAGATCGGCAGTGCGCCGATGCGGCGATCGGCCAGAAGGGACGCCGCCTCGCTGACGGTGCAATCGGCCTGGCAGGTGATAACGGCCTCCCGGCCGGTGATGATCCGCTCGATCGTCATCGTTTCAATCTCCCGTAATCGGGTCCTCGACCCGCTCCTCGCACGCCCTCTGTCGGGGCTTGTTCCAGGGAGAGTAACACAGGCCCGGCACCGCCACGAGTCCCTTGCGAGCCGGCGCGCGAAGGCGCACATGGGCCGGATGATACCGCGCTCGCCCCTGGATGACCCCGAAAAGGCCGCCCACGCCTGGGCGCGCTATCGCCGCATCATGCGCTATATGCTGACAGTGACGGTGGCCCTGGTGATCGCTTCGGTGATTCTGCTCTACCGTTCCAACGGGATGGTCTCGGTGCACTTTTACATCGCCGCGGCATTGGGCATCGGCTTCACCATGCTGCTGGCGTCCGCGCTGATGGGCCTGGTGTTCCTGTCCAGCGGCACCGGCCATGACGAGGCGGTCGTCGATCCGCTGGACGACGATCACCGGTTCTGAATTTTCGGCTGCGGAACGCCAGGCGCCGGACGAATCAGGTTGCCGCAGGTCTCAGGCGGAATTCCTCGACCGGGTGGCCGCCGATCAGGTGCTCCTGGATGATCCGCTCCAGCACATCCTCGGTGCAGGAGTGGTACCACACGCCGTCCGGCCAGACGACGGCGACCGGACCGGCGAAACAGATGCGCAGGCAGTCGGCCTTGGTCCGGGCGACGCCGCCCCCGTCCTGACGCAGGGGGCCGTCGAGCCCGAGCTGCTTGAGCCGCTTCTTCAGGTATTTCCATGAAGCCGCGCCCTGCTGCGGCGCGCAGCACTCGCCCTTCTGGGGTTCGGCGCAGATGAAGATGTGCCGCTGGATTCCGTCGCCTCCGGCTTTCGCCAGTGCATCGGCGGCGCGCGCGATGTCTTCGGCCGTGGCGCTCATGCACGGAACATCCATTGCCGGGCGCTTTCCAGATAGGCTTCGGTCAGCGGCGCAGGGCCGCTTGGACCGACCATGACGATTACGGTGCGGGCGAAAACCACGGGCTTGCCCTCCTGCATCACCACCTGAAGCACGGTCTGGCTGGTCCGTCCCATGCGTTCGACCGCGCCGTGCACGGTGACCGCCTCCGGATAGTGAGTCTCGCCCAGGTAATCGATGGCGATGCTGGCCACCATCGTCGAGAGCCCGGCGAGGTGCTCAAGGCCGCCCGCCGTGCGGAAGAAGCGCACGCGTGCGTCCTCCAGAATGCCGGCCATGGCGACGTTGTTGATGTGCATGTTCACGTCGAGATCGCCGAACCGCGGTTCGATCTGACAGGAGAACGGGTAGCGCGCGGCGTCTAGCAGCGCGGGATCGGGTTTAGCCATGTTCCGGGAAGTAGGAAGCGGCGGCCGGATGGTCCAGTGCGAACGTGCCGGCAGGCCGCCGGCCGATGTCTCACCGGCGGGGCGCTGTCAGCCCTTCTTGCCCACGATCCGGGCGATCTCGGCAGCGACGAGCCGCTCCACCATCGGCGGCAGGTTCTTGTCGAGCCATTCGGCAAGCGCCGGGCGCAACAATTCGCGAGTCAGGGCTTCCAGCGAAGTTTCTCCCGAGCGGACGATCTGCGGCGGCACGCCGGGTTCCGAGATCATGGCCAGCGCCGCCAGCGATTCGCGCATCGAATTGCGCTTCTCGTCATGAACCAGAGCGGGCTCGTCGGCAGGTTCGTCAGGCGCGAGCTGCGCGGTTTCCGCCAGATCGAGCACATCGTCATCCTCGTCTTCGAGCATGACCGCGCGCAGATCCTCCACCGAACGGCGGTGCCGCTCGGCCCGGGCATCGGACCGCGAATCGACACGCATGTCGCGGGCGATCACCTGCTTGATCGACTGGAGAATCTCCTCGACCGAAGGTTCACCGCTTTGACGCATGCCACTTTGCCCCTGCTCGCTGGTCCGGCTGCCTGCTTCAAAGGCCCACCGGACGCGACGAAAATCCTGCTCCGAATCGGAGCAGCCAATTACTGCTGCGGAATGTTCCCGTCCTGCACTTGCGTGTCAACGGTCCGGGTGGACTTGGCCACGGGTGCCGGATCGTTATCCCAGTCGAGAATCTTGCCCTTCACCCGGTCGTAATTGATCTCGGGATCGTAGAGAATCCCGCCGTCCAGGTTGAGATCGCGGGCCTCGGCCTTGCCCATGGCAGCCAGCAGGGTGAAGCCCGCGACGTAGGCGTTGCGCCGTGCCGTCACCAGGGTGACTTGGGCGTTCAGCAGTTCCTGCTCGGCATTGAGAATGTCGAGAATGGTGCGGTTGCCTACCGAATTCTCGGCGCGGACGCCTTCCAGGCTGAGCGAGGCGGCGTCCACCGCCACTTGTGAGGAGCGGATCAGGTCGTTCGAGGCGTTCCACGACGTGAAGGACGACCGCACCTGGGCGATCACGTCGCGTTCGGCGGCGATTTCCTGTTCCAGCGTGGCGGAGGCCGTGGCCTGGGCCTGGCGGCGCTGCGCGGCGGGCAATCCGCCCTGGAAGATCGGGATCGACAACTGCGCCCCGGCCTGCGCGGCGGTATCGTGCTGGGACACGCCGGAGCTGGGCACGCCGCGTGCCAGGGTATTGAAGTAGTTGTTGTAGGTGCCCTGGCCGAACAGCCGCAGCGTCGGCAGGCGGCTGGCGCCGGCGACGTCGATGTCCTTTTCCGCAGCCTTGGTACGCTCTCGCGCGCCGATCAGATCGGGGTTGGAATCGAGAGCGATGGCGGAGGCTTCATCCGCATTGCCCGGAAGGTTCGGCAGGGGCGGCGGCGCCTCCAGAGCCTCGGGCGCATGGCCGACGAGGCGGATGTAAGTCTCCCGCGCGCCGGCCAGATTGGCTTCGGCGGTGCGCAAGTCGCTCTGGGCGACGGCCAGGCGCGACTGCGACTGCGCCACGTCGGTGCGCGTGAGGTCGCCGATCTGGAAGCGGTCGCTGGTGGCCTGCAGGTTGGTCTGCAGAACGCTGACGTTCTTGCGGTTGAGCCCGACGATCGCCTCGGTGCGGATCACGTCCATGTAGGCCGCGACCACTTGCGAGAAGATCGAGGCTTCCGTGGCGCGCAAGTCTGCCTGTCCGGCGTCGACGCGGATCTTCGCGGCCTTGATGCGGTTCTTCACCGCACCGCCCGAATAGATCGGCACGCCCAGGTCCGCCCCGGCATTGAAAGTGCGCGCAGGCGCGTTGAACGAATTCTCGCTCTGCTTCAGGAACTCCGTGTAGGTGCCGCTGACGCTGGCGTTCGGCCGCCCCTGGGCCTTGGCGATCGGCACGCCCTCGTCCGTGGCGCGCTGCTGCGCGCGCGCGGATTCGAGCGTGGGATTGGTTTGATAGGCGGCAACAAGCGCATCGCGCAGGGTATCTGCCAGCGCCGGAGCGCCGGTCAGAGCCAGTGTCAGACATCCCCCCGCGAGCAGCCCGGCACGCTTTGCGAACCGGGCCACGTTCAGAAGCTCCAGTGTTTGGGAGCAGCGAATTCGGGAAGAACCGGAATCCCCATCTCGATCAGCGGCAGCAGCGAAACCGCACCGGCGGCCTTCACGCCCGATGCGAGGCGGGTGACGCCGCGCACGACCAGACCGGTCACCACGCGGCCGCCGTCGACCACTTGCGCGGCGAGAGCGGCGGGCAGTTCCTCGATCGCGCCGTCGATCACGACGAGCGAATAGCCGCCCTCACCCGCCAGAGCGGCGGCTTCGGCAGGGTCCACCACGGTCAGCGAACCGGCGAGCGGACGCAGCAGTGCAGCCAGATAGCCATTGGCTTCGCCCACGAGCAGGACCTTGTCGTCCTGAGTGGGAGCCGCTTCGGCCAGAATCTTGCCGTGAACGAGCGGAGCGGCCAGGAACCGGCCGTTTTCCAGCGCGATCGCGCGGTCGATATAGGCGGCGTCGCGCATGGCGGCCGGAACGAAGTCCTCGCGGGCGACGCGGGCCATTGCGGTGAGCACCCAGGGTTCGTTGACCCCGCTAGTGCGCAGCTGGCTGACGATCATCGCGTGGCGTGCTTCGGTGGCGGACCGATCCTCGGTCAGGGTCATTGCGGCCTATTCCTCATGCTGGCGCGGGAAAGGACGGCAGACGCCTGTACCCCGCAAATACGGACTTTATGCCGGGCCTTCTAAGCGAAGCGGCGATGCAGGCCAAGCAGTTTGAAATACCTTGGTCGATCAATCGTGACGCTTTGACGATGCCGTTCCCGAACATGCAACCCGCTGCGCGTGGAACACAAGAATCGCCGCGCGAAATGCGCTTTTGCGCAAATGTCAAAGCGGGTCTAAGGAGCGCGCAAAACCACGTGATCCGCAAAAAACGGGAGCGCCTAATCCATGACAGAAATGGTGACCATCCGCGAAGACGACCTGATCGACAGTGTCGCCGACGCACTTCAGTATATCAGCTACTTCCACCCGATGGACTACATCCGCGCGCTGGGCGACGCCTATGAGGCGGAGCAAGGCCCCGCCGCCAAGGATGCCATCGCCCAGATCCTGACCAACAGCCGCATGTGCGCGGAAGGGCATCGCCCGATCTGCCAGGACACCGGCATCGTCAACGTCTTCATCGAATGGGGCCAGAACTGCCGCCTCGAATCCGAGAAGTCGCTGCAGGAAGTGGTCGATGAAGGCGTGCGCCGCGCCTACAACAATGCCGAGAACAAGCTGCGCGCTTCGGTTCTGGCCGACCCCGCCTTCACTCGCCGCAACACCAAGGACAACACCCCTTCGGTGCTTTCGGTCAGCATGGTCCCCGGCTCCAAGGTCTCGGTGGACGTTGCGGCCAAGGGCGGCGGTTCGGAGAACAAGTCGAAGTTCAAGATGATGAATCCCAGCGATTCCATCGTCGACTGGGTGATCGAGATGCTGCCCCAGATGGGTGCCGGCTGGTGCCCGCCGGGCATGCTGGGCATCGGCATCGGCGGCACTGCGGAGCACTGCGTCAAGCTCGCCAAGCAGAGCCTGATGGAGCCGATCGACATGGCACAGCTTAAGGCACGCGGCCCGCAGAATGATATCGAGGCGCTGCGCATCGAGATCTTCGACAAGGTGAACGCGCTCGGCATCGGCGCGCAGGGCCTTGGCGGCCTGGCCACCATCCTGGACGTCAAGATCATGGACTGGCCGTGCCACGCTGCGGGCAAGCCCGTCGCCATGATCCCCAACTGCGCCGCCACCCGCCACGCGCACTTCACGCTGGACGGTTCCGGCCCGAAGTACCTCGAAACCCCGAATCTGGACGAGTGGCCGCAAGTGGAATGGGCGCCCGACGCCGGCGCCATCCGCGTCGACCTCGACACCCTCACCCCCGAGATCGTCCAGAGCTGGAAGCAGGGCGATCGCCTGCTGCTGAACGGCAAGATGCTCACTGGCCGCGATGCCGCGCACAAGCGCATCGCCGATATGCTGGCCAAGGGCGAGGAACTGCCGGTCGATTTCAAGGGCCGCGTGATCTACTACGTCGGCCCGGTCGATCCGGTGCGTGAGGAAGTTGTCGGCCCCGCCGGCCCGACCACCGCGACCCGCATGGACAAGTTCTCCGACACCATGCTCGATCTTGGCCTGCTCGCCAGCATCGGCAAGTCGGAGCGCGGCCCCGCCGCCACCGAATCCATCGCCAGGCACAAGTCGGCCTACCTGATGGCCGTCGGCGGCGCCGCCTACCTCGTCGCCCGCGCGATCAAGGAAGCCAAGGTCGTCGGCTTCGCGGACCTGGGCATGGAGGCGATCTACGAATTCACCGTCAGGGACATGCCGGTGACTGTGGCGGTCGATTCCGAAGGCAAGAACGTCCACCAGCTGGCGCCGCTGGTGTGGAAGGAAAAGATCGCCAAGGAACACCTGCTTCCGGCGTGATGAAGCCCGGTCCGGCGGCTTTTCCGTCGGACCGGACCTTCCCTCGGCGCCGCTTCGACGAATGTCGGTCGCGGCCCGATCAGGGAACTGGCGCGCGGGGGATTTTTTGCGCTATCCCCTGCAGATGACGACCCCCATGACTCCCGTCTCCACCCAGCCGCGTGTGCCTGCGCGGCTCGTCCTGCTTTCCCTTGCCGCCCTCTGGGCCTGCTACTTCGTCGTCGCCACGCTGCGCGGCGTCGCGATGGGCTACGACATGTTCTGGCCGATGGTGTCGCGGCGGCTGACGATCTGTGTCCTGTCCATGCTGCTGATGGCGGCGGTCTGGCCTCTGCTGCAACTTCTGGATCGCCGCTCGGCCGGTACGCGCTTCGTGGTGGTGCTGGTCAGCGCGCTGCCGCTGGCGATCGCGCTCTCGCTCATCAACGATGCGATCTTTGCCGACATGAATTCGGACAAGGACGAGCAGTACCAGCACGATTCCGTCGACGGCCCCAGCAATGTGCGGATCAGCCGGGACGATGCGGGCAATATCCTGGTCGATCTTCCCAAGAGCATGTCGCCGAAATCGGAGACCAGCGAATCTCCCGTTGCCGAGGCCGGCGATGGTGAGCGCAAGTCGGAGACGACGACCGAAACCCGTTCGGAAATCAGCGTCGATGCCGAGAAGATGTTCGGTCAGGCCTACGATCGCTGGGCGAACATGGCCGACACCGCCTTCGGCCGCTATTTCCTGGTGCTGGCCTGGGCGGCTCTCTATTTCGCGCTGGTCAAGGCGGAGGAAGCCCGCGCCGCGGAATGGCGCGAGGGCGAATATCGCCGGGCGGCGGCGGCGGCGGAGCTGCGATCGCTGCGCTATCAGGTCAATCCGCACTTCCTGTTCAACACGCTCAATTCGCTTTCCGCACTGGTCATGATCGGCAAGCAGGACGATGCCGAAAAGATGATCCAGAATCTTTCGACCTTCTATCGGCGAACACTTTCCGGGGATCCCACCAGCGATCTTGCACTTGTCGACGAAATCGAGATGCAGAAGCTCTATTTCGCAATAGAAGCGGTGCGGTTTCCGAATCGATTGTTAACGACGATTGATGTTGACGATTCCGTTCTTGGTGCAATGGTGCCCGGCATGATCCTGCAGCCGCTCGTAGAGAATTCGGTGAAGTATGCCGTTGCCGCCACCCAGCGGCCGGTGACGATCGCCGTTCGCGCGCGCCGCGATGACGACATGCTGGAGATCAGCGTGGTGGACGATGGGCCGGGATGCCCGGAAAACAGCGGCGGTTTCGGGATCGGCCTCGGCAATGTGCGGGACCGCCTGCGCGCCCGCTACGGCGCTGCGGCCACCATTGCGTTCGGCAAACGCCCCGAGGGCGGCTTTGCCACGGTCCTGAGAATGCCCCTGGAGGCTGGTTTTGCCTGACATTTCCCCTGAACTTTCCGAGGCGGCGCCGCTTCGTGCGCTGATCGTCGACGACGAGCCGCTGGCGGTGGAACGCATGCAGGTCATCTGCTCGCGGATCGAGGGCGTCTCGGTCATCGGCACGGCCAGCGACGGCCAGGCCGCGCTGCGCCTGATCGACGCGCTGACGCCGGATCTCGTCCTGCTCGACCTGACCATGCCGGAAACTGACGGACTCACCGTGGCCCGGCGTCTCTCGGGCAAGCCCGATGCGCCAGCGGTGATCTTCGTCACCGCGCATGACGAGTTCGCGGTCGAGGCTTTCGACCTCGATGCCATCGACTATGTGCTCAAGCCCGTGGCGCCGGACCGGCTGGAGCGGGCCGTGGGCCGGGTGATGTCGCGGCGCGGAGACCAGCGCACGGCGCCGACCAGCCAGTGGCTGGAGGAATTCTGGGTGCCGCATCGCTCCGAACTGGTGCGCGTGCCGGCGGCCGACGTCGAGCGCATCGATGCCGAGCGCGACTATGTGCGGCTGCATGTGCGGGGCCAGAGCTACCTTCTGCTCCAGACCATCACCAGCCTGGAGGAGCGGCTCGATCCCGAACGCTTCATCCGCATCCACCGCAGTTGCATCCTGCGCCGCGATCATGTCACCGGCCTTCGGCACGAAGGGCTGGGGGTGTGGTCGGTGGAAACCGCCAGCGGCGATGCCTTGCGTATCGGCCGGACTTATCTGCCGACCGTAAAAAAAATGGCGGGCCGCTAGGGCCCGCCAGGTCATATCCGGTTATTTTTTAAGGGACTTCGGGATAGGGTGTGGGGCGTCTCCAAGATCGGACTTACTGGCCGACCGCGAGCCGTTCGGCGCCGGCCTTGTCGACAGCGCCGGCAACCTGCGCGCTGACGTCGGCACGGGCCTTGCTGTAGCATTCGGTGGCATCGGAGCTGCGCAGGCGCGACCCGGTGGTGACGCGGTTGTAGTCGCAGGCTTCACGCGCGGCGGTATCGATGCGGCGTTCCAGCTTCTGCTGGCCTTCCGGCGTCGAGAGATTCAGGTCGGAATAGCGCACTTCGACATTCTTGGCGAAAGCGGGGGCCGGGGCGGTTGCGGCAACCACGGCACCAAGGACAAGCCCGGCAGCAGCGGCGGCGATCATGTTGGTCTTGAACATCGTCTCTTCCTCCTCAGGGGAGCCGTGTGCAGAGAGTTTCGTCGCAACCGGCTCGGTGAAACCTGTTTGCAGCCGAATCGCCGCAGCTTCACGCGAGGCTCGACCGTCACCCGTTCAAGGTCGACGAAGGCCGGGTGGTGGGGATGAACGACATTGGGTGTCGACGAACGACGTCTTGCGATCCGGGCTGCGCGAAAGAACTACGGCGAATCAGCACTGCGAAAATCGCGGTCTATTCGAAAGCTGGCTTTCCTCGCCGTTTGACGGTACCATTTGTATGTACTTATGGGACTGATCCTCGTCTTCTTCCTTGGGATATTCAACTTCGCCGCGCACAAGGCGGTGCTCGAAAGCGGCCATCGAATGCTTTCGCAGATCCCGTGGTTCTTCCAGCCCCTGGGCGGGCGCTTCAGCCTTGTCGTCGAATTCGTGATGCTGCTGGGCGCGATGATCGCCGTGGCCGGCGGGTCGGCGGGCTGGGCCTGGGTCTACATCCTCTACTCCGGTCTCAACGGCCTTTCCGCCTGGCTGATCTCCAGCGGACGGCTTTGATCGGGAACCCGGCGGGGCGAGGCAGGTTTCTGGCGGCATGACGCAAACGGAACATCCCCGCTCTCGTCCTGGCCAGCAGGCCGGAATCCCGCAGTCCGCCGCGCCGCTGCCCCGGGTATGGCTGGTCTGCAACGCTGCCAGCGGCAGCAATGACGATGCCTCCGTTTCCCGGGTCGAGGAAAACCTGGCCGATGCCGGCTTTCCGGTGGTCCGCACCTTGCGCTTTCCCGAAGAGGATGCGCCGACACCGGCCGTGCTCGATGCCGCGCAAGTGGATCTGCTGGTCACCTTCGGCGGTGACGGCACCACGCATTCGGTAGTTGCGGCGGCCAGCGGCTGGAGCGGCGCGGTGCTGGTGCTGCCCGGCGGCACGATGAACATGCTGCCCAAGCGCCTGCACGGCGATGTCCCCGTGGAAGAGATCGTCGCCCGCCTCGCCGGCGGCCCGCTCGACACGGTGCGGCCGACCGTCATCGCCAGTCGCCACGGAATCGGCCTGACCGGCGTGCTCGCCGGACCCGGCACCGTCTGGAACGAGGTGCGCGAGGCCATGCGCGCGGTGAACATCGTCGAATTCGTCAACACCGCGCGGCAGGCGATCTCCTGGTCCGCGAACGGCCCCAAGGTATTCTGCGCCGAATCGGATTGCGGCCGCGAGGACGGATATGCCGCCATCACCGTCACGCCCGGCGAAAGCGGGCTGGAGGCGAACGGCTATTACGCCGAATCGCTGGCGGACTATGCCGGCCAGGGCATCGCCCTGCTCAACCGCGACTTTCGCGACGGACCGCACGATTCGCTCGGCAGCCATCGCCGGCTCAAGCTGGTCTGCCCCGATGGCGAGCCGATGGGCCTGCTGATCGACGGCGAACCTTTCGATGGCGGCGCGGAGGAGGAGTTTTACCTCGCAACTTGCGAAGTCGATCTGGTAACGACCCGCAATGCTTCCTGAAAACTCTCTCTCGCCGGGCGATCCGATCCGCCTGTTCCACTTGAGCGACATCCATTTCGGGTTGGAGGACAGACGCGCCATCGATTGGGCGAAGTCCTGCATCGCGCGTGAAAAGCCCGATGCCGTCGCCATCACCGGCGATCTGACCATGCGCGCACGTCATCCCGAATTCGACGCGGCGACGACGTGGATCAAGGGGCTGGACGTGCCAGTGACGGTCGAAGTGGGGAATCACGACATCCCCTATTTCAACCTCTACGAACGGTTTTTCGCGCCCTACAAGCGGTTCCACGCCATCGAGAGCATGGTGGAGGCAGAGCTTCACCTGCCGGGCCTGGCCATCGTTCCGCTCAAGACCACCACGCGCGCCCAGTGGCAGCGCTTCCCCTGGTCGAACGGATGGGTGACGGAAAAGGCGCTGGCCGAAACTCTGGCCGCCATCGATGCCCTGCCCGCGGGAACCCGCGTGCTGATCGCCGCGCATCACCCGCTGACCGAGCGACGCGCCAAGGACAACAAGCTGCTGACGATCAACGGCACCCGGACGATGGAAGTGCTGGCAGGCCGCAAGGTCATGGCCGTGCTGTCTGGCCACATTCACGATGCTTTCGACCTCACCGCCGAGACTCCGGCCGGGCCGCTGCGGATGATCGGCGCGGGCACGCTGTCGAAGCGGATTCGCTCGACCCCGCCCAGCTTCAACGAAATCACCATCGAGGGCGACCGGATCAACGTGGTCGCCCGCAATCTCGATCATTTGCCGACATCGGCCATGCAGATCGACCAGGTGCCCGAGAACGCCCTGCCCCCGCGCGAACCGGGCGAGCCGGTGGCGCCGGTGGGCGCGGTGCCGCCGGTCGATCCGCCGGTGCACTGATCGTCCGAGGTCTGGCCAACGACAAAGAGAAAGGGCCGCACCGTCGAAACGGTGCGGCCCTTTTCATTTCTGCCGTCGCTGCGGGAAGGGCCGCGGCGACGGCTCTGGGAATGCTTACTTGTAGTCGTGATCGACGTTGCCGATGCCGTTGATCTCGGTCTTGAGGTTGGCGGGCTTGCGCACCAGGCTGACATTGCCGATGCCGTTGATGGCAACGTCGACCGTGCCGGTGGCACCGATGGTGATATTGCCTGCGCCATTGACGCGGATCAGGGCATCGCGGGCTTCGACCTTGCCGAAGTCCAGGTTACCCGCGCCTTCGGCGGTCACGGCCAGCTTGCGGACCTTGCCCGAGGCTTCGAGGCTGAGAGCGCCGTTGCCGTTCACGGTCAGGCTGTCCTGGTCGAGCCCGGTCAGGGTCACGTCGCCCGGCGCTTCGAAATCGAGGCCTTCGATCTCGGGCGCGGAGATGCGGACCTTCAGGCCCTTGCGGCCGTGCCACTTGCCCTTCACGTCCAGGCGGCCGTTTTCCCAGGTCAGGCGGTCGACCAGCTTTTGCGGGCCGGTGACGACCATCTCGGCCTTGTCGCCCTTGGTGAAGACGAGCTGGACGGGGATGTCCATGGCCAGGCGGGCGCCGGGCTGGATCTGGAAGTTGCGGGTGATCTGCGGGCTGTCCGTATCGTCACCGTCCATGGTCCAGTTGAAGTCTCCGCTGTGGATGTCCTGGCGGAACTTGTCCCCGCCGATCAACCAGGCCGCGCTGAAAGCGACGATCGTCAGGATCACGCCGCTGGCGAATACGATGAGCAGTTTCCTGAACATCACTTGGTTCCTTTCTCTCGTTTTTCTCAGTTTTCGGGGTGGATGGCGGGTTCGATCACGCGGTAGTGAAGGCGGCCGAACCACATGAGGGCATTGATGATCCAGATGCTGACCAATGTCAGCAGCGCGGCGATCGCCACGGCGGCGCTCATCGTGCCGAGGCCGCCCAGGATCGCGACGAGGATGCCGCCCGGAAAGCCGCTGAACGGCCCGGCGATCAGCATGAAGCCGCCTGCCACGAACACGGCGATGGCCGCGACGTAGAGGCCGAACATCACGCCCAGCACCGGCAAGACGATGGGCAGCAGGATCAGGATGTCGATGGTCGCCAGCCCCATGAAGGCCAGGATCGCGCCCCAGGCGGAGGACGGCGAGCGTCCGCTTTCCCAGTTGCGGAAGCCTGCCTCGAAGCGGAGTTCGCGGGCAAGGCGGCCGGGATCGCCAAGGGCGGCGGCCACTTCCTGTTCGCTGCGGCCTTCGGCGGCGCCGGCTTCGAAGTGCTCTTCGTAGTCGGCTGCGATCTCGGCGACATCGCCTTGCGGCATGCCCTTGAGACCGGCCTTCAGGCGCCGGATGAATTCGTTACGCGTCATGGCTCGGCTCCTCTGCGATGGGGCCTTCCATCGGAGCATCGGGCGAAGGGGCGGCAGCCTCTTCGATCAGCCCGTCGACGGCGGCGGTGAAGCCGCGCCATTCCTCTACCTGTTCGGCAAGGCGGCTGCGGCCGGTTTCGGTGATGCGGTAGTACTTGCGCGGCGGACCCGAGGGGGATTCCTCCAAATAGGTCGCCACGAGGCCATCCGACTGCATGCGGCGCATGAGCGGATAGATCGTGCCCTCACCCATATCGACCGCCGCGGCCATGCGGCTGGCGATCTCGTAGGCGTAGCTGTCCCCCCGCGACAGCAGGGCGAGCACGCACAGGCCGAGCACTCCCTTTTTCAGCTGCACTTCGATTTCGGACATCGAATCATCTCCTGCGAATGAGGAGTGTATATTGCAAGCTACCGTGTAACGCAAGGTACCTTGCCAAGATTAGTACGGGGCGTGGCAAGGTACCTTGCTATGACCAGGTATCTGGCACCGTGTAAACCCGCCTTGGCCCCGCCTTGCCGAGCCTTGGCGGCAGGAAATTCCAATTGTTCCGCGCCTTTGCGCCGTTTCGCTGCAACCACGCGCCGAGCCGTGAATTGTCGGGAGTGGCCAAGGAGAAACACTTTGACACAGCCCCCCTCTCGATTCCCCTCCCCGCATCGCCAGCCCTGGTTCACCGCATTGGTCCTCCTTGCGGTCGGCGCCGTGTTCACGGCCGGCGGCGTCTATCTCGCGACGCTGGCGGGTTCCCTCTATTATCTCGTCGCCGGGCTCGCCCTGATCGCCACCGGGATCCTGGCGCTGCGACGAAGACCGGAGGCGCTGTGGCTCTATGGCGCGCTGCTGGTGGGCACCGTGCTCTGGGCGCTTCACGAGGTGGGACTGAACGGTTGGGGGCTGGAGCCGAGGCTGGTGGCGCCCACCGTGCTGGGCCTGTGGCTGTCGCTGCCCTGGGTGCGGCGCGGGATCGTGCCGGCAACCGATCGGCGGCCCCTCGCCCGCCATGCCGTCCTGGCCCCTGCCCTGGCCAGCGGCCTGGCGATCGTGGTGCTGATCGCCGGCTTCGCGCAGCCGGTGGGCGTGGCGGGAGACGCCGGAAACCGCCTCTTCGCCGGCCAGGTGGACGGTTCGGTACCCGCCGAGGACTGGTGGTATTACGGCCGCACCGCCAAGGGAGACCGCTTTTCTCCGCTGGACCAGATCAACACGGCCAACGTGAAGAACCTCAAGGTGGCCTGGACCACCCAGACCGGCGACACGATGCGCCCGGGCGAGGATATCGGCGGCACCGATGCCGGCCACGAATTCAACTTCGAAGTGACGCCGATCAAGGTCGGCGACACGGTCTATGTCTGCACCGGCCACTCCTGGGTCGAGGCGCTCGATGCGCGCACCGGCAAAGTGAAGTGGAAGTTCGACCCCAAGGCCAATACCGACGCCGACGTCTACTTGGCCTGCCGCGGCGTCGCCTATTACCGTGCGCCGGAAGGCAAGAGCAGCGTCTGCCCCACGCGCATCCTGGCCCCCGTGCTGGACGCGCGGATCATGGCGCTCAATGCCGAGACGGGTAAGCCCTGCGAGGACTTCGGCGACCATGGCTTCATCAGCCTGGCCAAGTACCTCGGCCACGTTCCGGCGGGCTTCCACTTCGTCACCTCGCCGCCGCTGGTCGTTCACGACCGCATGATCCTGGGCGGCTGGGTCTACGACAACCAGTCCCGCAACGAGCCTTCGGGCGCGATCCGGGCCTTCGATCCGGTCTCCGGCAAGATCATCTGGGCCTGGGACGTCGGCCATCCCGATCAGGTGGTGCATCCCGGCGACGATACCGTGCTGACGCGCGGCACGCCCAATGCCTGGGGCGTCTATACCGCCGATCCGGACCTCAACATGGTCTACCTGCCGCTGGGCAACGCCACGCCGGACTACTTCGGCGGCGGACGCCGTCCTTTCGACGAGGCATATTCCAGCTCCATCGTCGCCTTGGACATCACCACCGGGACGCCCAAGTGGCACTTCCAGACCACTCACCACGACGTGTGGGACATGGACCTGCCGATCGGTCCTTCGCTGGTGGACCTGCCCATCGGCGGGAAGACGGTCCCTGCCCTTGTCCAATCGTCGAAGCGCGGTGAATTCTGGGTGCTGGATCGCCGCACCGGCAAGCCCGTGGTCGAAACCATCGAAAAGCCGGTCCCGCAGGACGGCGTTCCGGGCGAGACCCTGGCAAAGACCCAGTCCTACCCCGTCGGCATGCCGTCGCTGACGCCCGCCGACCTCGTCGAGAACCACCTCTGGGGCGCGACGCCGATCGACCAGATGATGTGCCGCATCCAGTTCCGAAAGGCGCATTACGAAGGGCAGTTCACGCCGCCCCAGCTCAAGCAGACCATCGTCTACCCGGCCTTCGACGGGGTGATCGACTGGCACGGCGCCACCATCGATCCGCAGCGCAAGTTGCTGATCGCAAACTCGAACTACATCCCCTTCATGATTACCATGAAGCCGCGTGAGCCCTTCGAGAAGTCGGGCGCGGTGCCGCCTTGGAACGGTTCGGGCAACGAGCCCAGGATCGGTCCCGGAATCGCGCCGCAGTACGGCACGCCCTACGTCGGCATGGTCCACCCCTGGCTGAACCCGATCGGCGTGCCCTGTAACCCGCCGCCGTGGGGCACCCTGACTGCCATCGATCTGGTGACTCACAAGATCGTCTGGCAGCGCCCCATCGGCGACACCCGCGCCACGGGCCTGGGCGGAACCCATACCAACCTGCCGCTGCCGACCGGCATCTTCAATATCGGCGGCAACATGATGACCGCCGGCGGCCTCGATTTCATCGGCGCCACGGCAGACAACATGTTCCGCGCGGTGGACGTGCGGACCGGCAAGACGTTGTGGGAGGCCGGTCTCCCGGCCGGCGGCAATGCCACGCCGATGACCTATTCGGTGGACGGCAGGCAATACGTCCTGATCGCCGCAGGCGGCCATGGCGGCCTGGGCACGAAGACCGGCGACTACCTCGTCGCTTACGCCCTGCCCCAAAGCTGAGTCTCGGGCCGATCCGTCAGCCCTGCAAGACAAGGGGCGCCGCTTTCCTGCGGCGCCCCTTTTCGATTCAGCGCCTGGGGATCTTCAGCGCGGCCATGCCGGCGATTGCGGCGATCACGCTTTCGCTTTGGGTAACGCGATTCTCCGCCGAAGCGGTGTAGACCGTCAGGACGAAGGAGCCGCCCGACGGGGGCCGTATGATGGCGATATCGTTGACCGCGCCCGCATCGTTGGTCCCCGGCTTGTTCGCCACGGTCCAACCCCTGGGCACGCCCGCGCGAATGCGCCGAGTGCCGTTCTGTTCGTTCCGCATCCAGCCCAGTAGCGTCGCGCGCTGGTGGTCGCCCAGAACGGTCGACGTCAGCAGCAGGGTTCCCAGCGAACGGGCGATCGCGGCGGGTGTGGTGGTGTCGCGGAAGTCTTCGGGGGCGCCCAGGTTCAGCGCGGGCTCCATGCGGTCCAGCCGCGAAATGTTGTCGCCAAGGGTGCGGAACAGCCGGGTCACGGCCGGTGGGCCGCCGACGAGATCGAGCAGGTAGTTGGCTGCCGAATTGTCGCTGTACTGGACGGCGGCCTTGCACAGCATCTCGGCAGACAATGTGCTGCCGTCCCGCTGCCGGGCGGTCACCGGCGAATTGCCGAGCCGGTCGGTATCGCGGATCGTGACCGGGCGTTGCAGCAGGTGCGGATTAGTGGCCGCTTGGCGGTACACTTCGGCGGCCAGGAAGATCTTGAATGTGGAGCAGAGCCGGAACCGCTCGTCCGCGCGGTGGGCGAAATGGATCCTGCCATCGCTGCCGCGCATGACCGCGCCGATGCGCATGCCGTGCTGTCGCTCGATTTCTTCCAGATCGGACGCTGCCTGGGCGGGACAGGCGAGTGCAGCCAGGGCGAGGCCAGCGATCAGGTGACGGCGGGAAAGGGCATGGTCCATCGTTTCCCTCGGCGCAATCCGGACGCGCATCCGGCTATCTCACGGCTTAGAAACAAAACAGGCCGTGCAACAAAGCAACAAAAAAGGGCCGCGGTTGCCCGCGACCCCTTTTCGTAAAGCCGAAGCTCTCGGTAAGCGAATTAACGCTTCGAGAACTGGAAGCTACGACGTGCCTTCGCACGGCCATACTTCTTACGCTCGACGACGCGCGGGTCGCGGGTAAGGAAGCCGGCAGCCTTGACGGCGGCGCGCAGGGCGGGCTCGTACTTCGAGAGTGCCTGGGCGATACCGTGCTTCACGGCGCCTGCCTGGCCCGAGAGACCGCCGCCCTTGACGGTGGCGATCACGTCGTACTGGCCGTCACGACCAGCAACCTGGAAGGTCTGGTTGATGACGAGACGCAGTGTCGGACGTGCAAAGTACACTTCCTGGTCGCGGCCGTTGATGATGACCTTGCCGGTGCCGGGCTTCACCCACACGCGGGCCACGGCGTCCTTGCGGCGGCCGGTGGCGTAAGCGCGGCCATAGGCGTCGAGCTGCTGCTCGCGCAGGGGCGCGTTCGAAACGACGGGCGTGAAGGTCTCTTCCGACGTTTCAACGGCGGTAGCGACTTCGCCGAGGTCCTTGAGGTCGGACAGGCTCTGGACGGTTTCGGTATCGGACATTACGCGCCCACCTTGTTCTTGCGGTTCATGGAAGCGACGTCGAGCGCTTCGGGCTGGGTACCACCGTGCGGGTGCTCGGTGCCTGCATAGAGGTGCAGGGCGCGCATCTGGTCACGGCCGAGCGGACCACGGGGGATCATGCGCTCAACAGCCTTTTCAAGCACGCGCTCGGGGAAACGACCGGCGAGAACCTTGTCCGCGGTCACTTCCTTGATGCCGCCGGCATAACCGGTGTGCTTGTAGTAGGTCTTGTCGCCCAGCTTCTTGCCGGTGAACTTCACCTTCTCGGCGTTGATCACGACGACGTGGTCGCCGCAATCGACGTGCGGGGTGAAGCTCGGCTTGTGCTTGCCGCGCAGGAGGTCGGCGATAACGACCGCGAGACGGCCAACCACCAGACCCTCGGCATCGATCAGATGCCACTTCTTTTCCACCTCGGCCGGCTTGATCGACCGGGTGACCTTCGTAAGCGCCTTCATGGCTGGTCTATCCCTAATGTTCATGTCGCGGAGGCCGAATCGATCGCTTTCACGAATCTCCGGCACCGCGGGAAGGCGGCCAAATCGTCGAAAAGGGCCGGCAAGTCAAGCAGAGCGCGGCATTCCAGAGAGGTAAAATAATACCTCTAAGGTTGCGTGCTGCCGATCGCGGCCAGCCAGGCGGTAGTAGCCGGCGCGGCAGTGTCGCACCGCCAGCCCAGCACCGCGGGCTCCTCGTAAGGATGAATTTCGGCCAGCCGCGCCGTGGCGGCATCGAGCAGGGCGGCGTTGGTCTTCACCAGCAGGCCTTGCTCGCGGCTCGTGCCCTTCTCGCCGTTCCAGACGAAGAGCGAGGTCATCGCCGGGAGCAGGTTGGCGCAGGCGGCCAGGCCCTCGTCGAGCAGGGCATTGGCAGCCTTCAGCGCGCTCTCCTCATCGGGGAAGGGGCACCAGATGAGCGCGGGGGTAAGCGCCGGGCCGTTGGCCTGCCCGGTCACATGGTCCGTCACATGCCAAGCCCGACCTGGTCGCGGCGGCCCAGGCAATGCGCGCCCCAGACCGTGGCCGCAACGAGCAGCGCGCCGCAGAGCTGGTGCGCCACGGCAAGCCAGAGCGCCACGCCAGACCACACCGTGAAGATGCCGAGCAGCACTTGAGTGCCGAACGCGGAATGGACGGCGATCGAAGCGAGACGCGCATGGCGGGCCTTGAGCCTGCGGCCCATCACGATCAGCACGGCGACCACGGCCCAGGCCCACCAGCGGTGCACGAAGTGGGTGAGGAACGGGTCGTTGACCAGCGCATGGAGCGCGCCGCCGGCCCATTCCACGCCGTCAGGGAAGAAGCTGCCCTGCATCAGCGGCCAGGCGTCCATGGAGAACCAGCCCATGCCCGCGACATAGCCGGCGCGCAGGCCTGCCACCATCGCGCCCATGAAGAGCTGGATGAACAGCATGGCCAGGGCGAGGGCGCCGAAGCGGTTGAGGCGGGCAGGGGCCTGGCCACGTCGCAGTTCGCGAAGGTCCAGCGCCGTCCAGACCAGACCGCCCAGGGTTGTCAGCGCCACCAGCAGGTGCGCGGCAAGGCGGAAATGGCTCACCCGGTCCGCAGCCTCGGCGGAGAGGCCCGAAGAGACCATCCACCAGCCGACCACGCCTTGCAGCCCGCCCAGCGCCAACAGCGCGACCAGGCGCGGCTTGTAGCCCAGGGGAATCGTGCGCTTGTACCAGAACCACGCCAGCGGCAGCGCAAAGGCCAGACCGATCACGCGGGCCAGCAGGCGGTGCACCCACTCCCAGAAGTAGATGAACTTGTATTGGGACAGGGTCATGCCCGCCGGGCCGTTGACATCGATATATTGCGGGATCTGCTTGTAGCGGGCGAACTCGGCCTGCCACTGCGCGTCGGTCAGCGGGGGAATGGCGCCGGTGAGCGGCTTCCACTGGGTGATCGACAGGCCGGATTCGGTCAGCCGGGTTATGCCGCCGACCGCGACGATAAGGATGACCAGCGCGGCAACGATCAGCAGCCAGCGAACCATGGGGGCGATATCGTCGGCTGTACCGAGGAGGGGGCGACCGTCAGGGACTCTCATGACGCAAATCCCTGCGATCTTGCGACGAAATGCGCAAGGGGCACGTCGACCGAATGTTTCATGACACAGTCAGGACTTGATGAATGTTACAACGTCTCATACATGGGCAGTCATGCGCACCGCCATCATCGCGATTCGAAACCGGCTGGACCGGGCAGGCATCGTCCTCAGCGGTCTTTGCGCGATTCACTGTATTCTCGGCGTGTTTTTCGTGGGTTTCCTGGGGCTTGGCGGCGAAGTTCTGCTCTCGCCCGAGGTTCACCGCGTCGGCCTGGGGCTGGCCCTGGTGGTCGGCGTGATCTCCCTGGGCTTCGGCGTCGTGCGCCATGGCCGCGTGGGACCCCTGGTGATCGGCGGCCTGGGCCTGGCGCTCATGGCCACGGCCATCGTCGTCGGTCATGGCCTGGCAGAATCGGTGCTGACCATTTTCGGCGTCGCGCTTGTCGCCTTCGCACACATCCGGAACTTGCACCGCGCGCATTGAAAGTGCCGATTGGGCACTTTCCAAATCGTTTCTCCGCGCTATCTGCGGCCCATGGCTGAAGAACTTTCCCTCACCGTGAACGGCGAACCGCGCCGCGTGGCGCCCGGTTCCTCGATTGCCGATCTCGTGTCGGGCATCGGCCTCGATCCCCGCAAGGTCGCCGTCGAGCGCAATGGCGAGATCGCCCCGCGCTCGACCCTGGCCGATGTGCTGCTGGCCGATGGCGACGTGCTGGAGATCGTCCACTTCGTGGGCGGTGGCTGAACCTGTTCGCCGGACCGATCCCTGACATACCCGTTCCCCGAAAGGACGCGAACCTTGACCGATACCGTCTCCGATTCCTCGACCACCGATTCCTGGACTGTCGCTGGCCGGACCTTCCGTTCGCGCCTGATCGTCGGCACCGGTAAGTACAAGGATTTCGAACAGAACGCGGCGGCGGTGGAGGCTTCGGGCGCGGAGATCGTCACGGTGGCGGTGCGCCGGGTCAATGTTTCGGACCCCAAGGCGCCGATGCTGACCGACTTCATCGATCCCCGGAAAATCACCTACCTGCCTAATACCGCCGGCTGCTTCACCGCCGAAGACGCCATCCGCACCTTGCGGCTGGCGCGCGAAGCGGGCGGCTGGGATCTGGTGAAGCTGGAAGTTCTGGGCGAGGCGCGGACGCTTTATCCCGACATGCGCGAGACGCTGAAGGCCACCGAAATCCTCGCGAACGAAGGCTTCCTGCCGATGGTCTACTGCGTGGACGATCCGATCGCGGCCAAGCAGCTTGAGGATGCCGGCGCCGTGGCGGTCATGCCGCTGGGCGCGCCGATCGGCTCGGGCCTGGGCATCCAGAACAAGGTGACCGTCCGCCTGATCGTTGAGGGGGCCAAAGTGCCGGTCCTCGTCGATGCTGGCGTGGGTACGGCCTCGGAAGCCGCCGTGGCGATGGAGCTGGGCTGCGACGGCGTGCTGATGAATACCGCGATCGCCGAAGCCCGCGACCCGATCCGCATGGCTCGCGCCATGAAGCTGGCGGTCGAGGCTGGCCGCGATGCCTATCTGGCAGGGCGCATGGCGCAGCGCCGCTACGCCGATCCCTCCAGCCCGCTCGCCGGCCTGATCTGAGAAATCGGCCGCGGGGCATTTTTCTTCACGATGGCCGATAGCTCTGCTGCAGCATGGCCGATTGTGACGGAAAAGTGCCGCGGACGGCCATTTTCAAAGCGTCCCGAAATGAAATGCTGCAAGAATCTTGCGGCCATTATCGGGTTGAAACCATTATCCGGTTAAGGCTGTAGCAACCGAAGAGGCGGAGATTGGTTCTAGTGACAGGGAGGATTGTCCTTCCGTGTCACGAGGATCAGGACCATGACTCACACGGGAAAGGCCACCATCACCATCGGGGAGCTGCGGGAATTCGCCAGCTTCACGCCCTGCGAGCAGCGCTACATCCGGCGCAGCCTGGACGTGGGACTGGGCCGGCAGGATGCTCTGGGTCTCTGGGCGCGGGACGGCGTCGAAGCCACCTCGATCCGCAAGCAATACGAAGCCTACGCGGATCTCGCTGCGCTGCGCGAGATGCGGCCTGACGAATTCGGCTTCGACGACATTGCCGCGTTCATGGGCAAGCTGCTTTACGTCGCCGCCTTCGATCTCGCCCAGGAACGCATCGAATCGTTCCCGGCCTTCCGGTTCCTTTACGAACGCCTGCTTGGCGGTTGGGTAAGGCCCTGGCTGCCCGGCGCCTTCTGCGGAGCCGCCGCGCTTCCCCAGATCCGCCCCGATCGCCGCAAGACGTTGCTTCACTCGATCAGTGAAGCGGCGGCCACGGCATCTGGCTGGTCGGAGCGCGAACCGTCGTTCTATCCGGAATGGATCGAGAAGGAGATCGCCTGAGTTTCGGGCCGATCCGGTGCTTCGGCGCCGGATCGTCTCGCCCGCACGTCAGCTTTCGCTGCCCCATTGCAGGGTCTGCGGATCGCCCAGGGTAACCAGACGCCGGAGCGAAGCGCGGGCCAGACGCTCGGTTTCCACCTTGCGCCGTGCCGCGGCAAGCTGGCGCAGCGGCGCCGGGCGCAGAATCTCGGCATCGTAGCCATCGGCAACGATCACGCCGCACTGGTCGGGCAGGAACGGCTCGGTTTCCAGCGGCGCCCGGTCCAGCGAGGGGGGCAGCCCCCAGTAGAAACGGTCGCAATAGTCCAGATAGTCGGGCCATTTGCCGTCCCCCAGCAAGTCCGCGCGCGAGACCTTGATTTCGACGATGACGACATGCCCCTTCGCGTCGATGCCCATGAGATCGGCGCGGCGCCCGCAGCGCAGCGACATTTCCGGCAGGCACCAGATGTCGTTACGAGCAAAAAGCCGCCCTATTCCGCGCGCCACATCGGCGGCGACGAGAGAAAGAGCGGGAGAAACGAGCGGAGAATCAGCTTCGGCCATCGCGGCATAATAGGAACATAGAGGGAACTTTCAAGCCGCAAGGCATCTGGAGCGCTGGCCCAGCCAGAACGGCCGACAGGTTTTTCCCAAGTCCATGATGGATCGAAGTGATTTGGCGCTGGCAACACCGCTCATGCTCTGCTAGTCGCCGCGGGCACTGCACCCGTAGCTCAGCTGGATAGAGCGCTGCCCTCCGAAGGCAGAGGCCACAGGTTCGAATCCTGTCGGGTGCACCATTTCTCTCAATAGCTTAGTCGTTTGGCCTCTCACAGCCGGTGTCTGCGGGCATCACCGGGGTAGCACGCCTGCTTTGTTCGGGGTGTTTTCGAATCGTAGTCGCGTCAGTTTCAGCGCAATCGCAAACACGTTTCGACTCGATCCATCATGCTGGGCTAGAAGTTTAAACGATTCACGCTTGAGTCGCGGACTCAAGTAGCTATATTTGTCAAGCGGGGTTGCGCTGGTGAATGCCAGAGTGCGCCCCGCTCGTCAGCAGCGTATTATGCCAAGCTTCCTTGGATCGCCGCCAAATGCCCTTTTCTCTAGAACGTGATCGAGCGCCAAAAACGAGTCAGCTAGCCCAAGCTTCTCGATTTTTGGAGTTGGAGATTCAAAGCGTAGAAGCGAAAATGCGCAGAAATCTGCTGCCTGAATGAACAAACTTTTTTTCGAATCGCGATAAACTACGTCTTCTATGATGCGATCTAGCGGACGCGCGAGTGTACCGCCGAATCTCCCTGGAATAGGATTGTATCGGCGTAAACGGCGAACCAGGCTGTCGAAGTTTTTGCCCTCATCAGAAATGAGCATGGCTCGGCTGTCGCGGACCTGCATATTTCGCTGAATCCGATTACACATGCGTTCAAAGAGCATTAGCTCCTGACTGCGGCGTCCATGGGCGTTGATGATCCTACATTCAGGCAGAAGGGCTATATGCTCAAGCGCTTTGCGAAAAATGATCGCACGCTCTGATCTCACGATGGTTTGGGGAGCAACATTGCCTCTGCCTCCCAGCCAGTCAGTGGCATGCATCTCCAACTGCATATAAACCCCGTGAGATGCTTTGATCGCCCGTCTGAAAGCGAGCAGGTGATCTAGAGCATCTACCCACAGAGCCGCTGGAAGAATGATAGCTGAGAAACAGCACGTCTTCTCATCTTTGGAATCATCTATGTAAACCAAGTGCATTGATGAGAAAAATCAAACGAGTGCTGATGAGTCAATGTCACGCTCGATCAAAGCCGTTCAAAGTTGGGACTGTGATCCAGCTAATTTTGAGATGACATTCTCGCCATAACGCGCCGCGATTTGCTCAAAGAACTCAGGCTCAACGCTTTTAACGAACGCCAGCATCCCGGCCAATCGAGTCATAGCTTCCGCGTCAAGCTTCCCAGCGAAGGCGCTGTGTAGCGCGGCACGAATTCGCCTTTTCCTTTCACGGCCGAGTGTCACTCGCCCGTCATTGGCCAGGACCAAACCAGTTACAACACGCCTGTACTTCATCGTAGCAAGTACGGTTTTCTCTTGGTTTAAGGTAAGGCGCGGATTTTCCATTTCTGACAGCGTACGATTTAAAATTTTCTCCACACGTGTCAGATACCCTGTCCGTCTGGCGGAGAAAGTTAGATCATCAGCATATCGCGTGTAAGTTACCTGATCTTGCCTAACCCTTCGTGATATTAGATCATCAAACTCATACATTAAAACGTTCGATAGCCATGGAGATGATGGGGCACCGATAGCCAACCTAAGAAGAGTGCTTCCAGGAACTCTGCAAAAGAATAACTTAGTGCTTAAGGTGACGTCATCGGGATCATCGAACAAATTGTACTTTGCGCAATAATTTTTCCAGTCGCGTTCACGAATGCTAGTGAAGAAATTCGTGAAATCAAATTTTAAAATAGGGCCGTTTTTCGCATGACGTTCGGCGTTATCTTTAATGGATGCACCCGGAGCGTAAGCGGTAGCAGCCGAATGTACCGGCAAGTCTGACAGGAAGCCCATCAATATTTTTTGAAGTCGCTTCACTTCTCGCGCGGGTTGGGCAATGGGGCGATCTGCGCCTGAGCGCTTTTTAATCGTATAATGCTTGTAGCTGATCGGCGCGCGATTGATGATGGCGCGGACATCGTGCGTTGGTAGGCCCGTTTCAGCCGTCAGAAGCCTGATAATCTTACTCACCGTCGGGCCTCGCTGTGATTGCACGGAAGCGGGAAGGTTCGTTACGTTCCCAATGCTCTCGGATCATGGATCGCCGCCGCCGCCGATTCTTGTTTGGAGCGTTCTCCGTGAGAGTGAAAGTTGCGGCATCGTCGCCGTCTAAAGCGACGTAAAATTCATCGAAGCCTTTCACTCGCGAGGTTATCCACCCCACAGTCTTTGCACAGAGAAGAAATGCGCGAAGCCGTTCGTCCGTCACATCGACGCTGAACAATTTTAAAGTCTCGGATATTTCGTCAAATTTCAACGCGCCGTATTCTTGTATTAGGCCGACAGCCAATTTGATTATGTGGCCTGGCCGTTCAGCATTGAAAGTTGTGGGTTCTCTATCTTTTTCAAAACGAAGTTTTAGAGGAATATTCAAGGTATCGCGGAAAGCTTTTAAATCCATACCTTCATGCGAATTATCTTTAATGCCGACGACTTCGTCTTCTATAACATAAACCGAATGATCGTGCTTGTTTCTGAGACTTGTAATTGGGCCAAGGGTGATAAAAGAGTTAGCTTCGACATAGAAATCGCGAATAACAACAAGCAGGCGCTTTGCTATTTCATCAACCGTCGCAAATGATCCAAGCTCAGTGAAACTTCCTACACTCTCGCAGAACAAGATAATCAACTCTGTGATTTGAGCCAAATCAGATTCAAACTCGAGTATATCGGCGTAGTGAGCCGAAAACACCGAGGATTTCGTAAAATCCTCAGCTAAAACTAGTGGATTGATCGGAACGAATGAGTCCGCTTGAGGGATTCCCATTCTTTCGGTGCCGTGCGACGATGCGGCATGCGAACGGGTATCGAGATCG
>NZ_SMBO01000001.1 GCF_004342985.1 Novosphingobium sp. PhB57 | reverse complement strand
GGCGATCTGATCGGAGGCACGAAGAACAGCTACATCGCGACGCTGGTCGAACGCCATTCGCGCTACGTGATGCTGGTCAAAGTTGCCAACAAAGATACCAGGAGCGTCGTGTCGGCACTGATCCGGCAGACGCAGCGCCTGCCGCGCGAACTCTACCAGTCGCTCACTTGGGATCGCGGCAAGGAACTGGCCGATCATCCGCGCCTTACCCTCGCCACCGATGTCGAAGTCTATTTCTGCGATCCACAATCGCCTTGGCAACGAGGCTCCAACGAAAACACCAATCGCCTGCTGCGACAATACTTTCCCAGAGGAACCGATCTGTCGCTATACAGCCAGGCCAAGCTGAGTGCCGTTGCGCGGCAACTCAACGAACGGCCAAGGAAAACGCTCGAATACCAAACACCCGCCGAGCGCTTTCAAGCTTGTGTTGCCGCCACCCGTTGAACCCACCGGCGATTCCAGCCAGTCCGCTTCCCAATTTCCTGCCTGGCAGGCGTGGCGAACTCCATCCTTCCATCGCTCCCATCACTGTCGTTTCCAGCAGCGCTATGGGCTGGGTGCCGCGCGCAAGGTGACGCTCTTCTTGCCTGATCGTGGCAAACACGGCGTCACCTTGCGTTGAGACAGGGTCTTAGCCCAGCAGGCCTGCGGTCTGGGCGAGCAGCCAGAGGCCGATTACCAGGAACAGCAGCGCGGCGATCGTGCGGACCACGTTCAGGGGCACGCGCTTGATGATCTCGTTGCCCAGGAAAACGGCCGGCACGTTGGCCAGCATCATGCCGATGGTGGTGCCGGCCATGACCGGAAGCACGCTCTGGAAGCGGGCGCCGAGGGCGATCGTGGCGAGCTGGGTCTTGTCGCCCATCTCGACCAGGAAGAAGGCGATCGCGGTGGCCACGAAGGGGCCGAAGCGGCTGGGCTTGGGCTCGTCGTCTTCGTCGAACTTGTCGGGGATCAGGGTCCAGCCGGCCATCACGATGAAGCTGACGGCGACGAGATAGCGGAACCACTGGCCGTCGAGGAAGGCCGAGGCCTGTTCGCCCACAAGAGCGGCAAGGAAGTGGTTGGCGAGTGTCGCCACGAAGATCCCGCCGACGATGGGCCAGGGGCGCTTGAAGCGGGTGGCGAGGACGATGGCGAGGAGCTGGGTCTTGTCGCCGATTTCGGCAAGCGCCACCACCGCCGTGGAGGTGAGCAGGGCCGACGAGAACAGGATTGGCAAGTTGAATTCTCCGGGCCGGGCGACAGACAAGACAATAGCGCGGCAGAACCCGCCCGGCCGGACGGAGCTGCAACGCCATTGGTCTCGCCCGAGCGGTTTCCCGCGCTCCTGTGCGCCATGGTCTCTCGACCAAGTGTGTTGACGACAGGTCCTGCTGATCTTGCCGGGAACAGTCCCAAGGCAAGGGGGCGCAGGCGGCTACTCCCCAGATGACCCGGCGCCCTTAGCGCGTGCGGCCGCCGCTGGCAAAGAAAAAACGGCCGGTGACAAAGCGGCTGCGAAACGGGCGGTCGGCGAAAAAAAGGCCGGCCGCATTGCTGCGACCGGCCCTTGAGTTGCCGTCGGGAGGGCAGGAAGCCTCCCTGGTGAGTGGGTTAGAACTTCGCCGAAGCCGAGAGCGAGAAGGTGCGGCCGACGTCGTAAGTGTTGTAGTTGACGCGGCCATCGACCATCTGCTGGTACTCCTGATGGCTCCGTCCGGTCAGGTTGCGGCCTTCGAACTTCAGTTCCAGTTCCTTGCCGGCGACCACGAAGCCCTGGCGAACCACCAGGTCGATCGTCAGGCCGGGATACTCGAACAGATCGGGCTGGCCGGAGTTCGCAAGACCGCGGCTGACCGCGCGCTTGCTGGCGTAGTTGAACAGGATCGTCTGCTGCGACAGGTTGGCCGTGTCCTCCAGGCCGATCTGCACGTTGGCGATGTGCTCCGACTGGCCCGTGAGCGGCGCGCCGTCGCGGAAGTAGTCGGTAGCCAGCGAGGTGCCCGTGCCGGCGCCGTAGATGCGCACGGTGTCGCCGTCCTGCACCTTCAGCTTCGACTTGGTGAAGGTGTAGTTGCCGAGCAGTAGCAGGCGGCGGGTTTCGAAGAACTTGCCCATGTTTTCCAGGGGCACGTACTTCTGCACTTCGAATTCGGCGCCGTAGAGGTCTGCCTTCGGCGCGTTCGCATAGGACGTTACGAAGGTTTCGGTGCCGGTCAGGAACGATTCGATCGGGTTGTCGATCCGCTTGAAGAAGGCGCCCAGGGCCACGCGCTGGTCACGATCGAAGTACCACTCGTAGCGGGCTTCGGCGTTGTAGAGCTGGCTGTCGATCAGGAACGGGTTGCCCTGATAGGTGCGGTTGGTGTCCGGATCGAAGTAGGGTTGATAGAGCAGCTCGCGGAACTGCGGGCGCGCGATCGTCTTCGAACCGTTCAGGCGAACCTGCATGCCGGGCTCGATCTCGTAAGTGAGGGTGAGCGCAGGCAGGAAGTATTCGTTCTTGAGGTCGGTCGCCTTGGTCGCCGGCTGGCCGATCGGGCGCAGGATCGTCGATTCCTTGGCATATTCCCAGCGCACGCCGAGATCGAAGGAAAGCGCGTCGGTCAGGCTGCCGTCGAGCTTGCCGTAGAAGGCGTGGTTGAGCAGGCGCGAGTCGAACTGGGCCGTGCTGGCATCCGGTTCGCGCAGTTCGAGGCCGTAGTTGACGCCGTTGTCCTGCAGGTACCAGGTACCCGGCTGGAGCAGCACGTCGAGACGCAGCAGGCCGAAGTTCGAGATCTGCGTCTGGTCGCCATTCGCGTAGATCGAGAACGAGCGGCGCGTGTTGGTGCGGGTGTTGATCTGGTAGGCATAGCCCACCGTACCCGTCCAGCCCGGCGAGAACTGATGCGAGACGTCGGCACCGGCCGACCAGACATCCTCGTTCAGGCGCGAGAAGGTGATCGTGGTCGGGTCCTGGTTGCCGTTGCCGAGACGGTTGACGAAGTCGTTGCCGTAATCGTCGGTCGCGGTGTTGGTGCGCAGGTACTCGGCGTTGATTTCGAAGGGCGCGAGGCGCTTCGAGTTCGCGTAACCGGCGCGCAGGTCGATCTCGGTGTTGTCGGCGGGGTGGAATTCACCGACGAACTGGGTGTCGATCAGCTGGCGTTCGTACCAGGCCGTCGTCTGCTCCATGTAATCGGCATTCGGGTTGTTCTCCCGCTTGCCGAGACGGAGGCTGGCGTGCTTGTCGGTGTCGTGAATGTAGACGTTGGTCCAGCGGACCGAGTTCTCGCCCCATTCGAGACCGAGGCCGAGCAGGCCGTTGGCGACCACGCGGTTGTCGGTGTTCACCGCCTGGAAGTTTTCGAACAGCTGGTTCGGGTCGGCGGTCAGGCCCTGGGCGCGCTGCTGCGTGATCGCCTTGGTCTGGGTCTTGTTGGAATATCCGCCCGCGGCGATCACGCCGAGCGTGAATTCACCGAGTTCCCACTTCGTGCCTGCCGAGACATCCACCGAGAAGTTAGGCTGGACGTGGTCGTCGCGCTGAACGACGGCGTTGCGGCCGTTGACCAGGAGACCGCCAAGCTGCTGGGCCAGGTCCGAAGTCGGGTTGATGACCGTGTCGCTGTTGAAATAGTCCTTCAGCGCCGAAGGCACCGAGCGGTTGCCGTTGTCCCAGCCCGTCCAGTCGGTCTTGCTGCCGTAGTAGGTGTAGCCCATCTGGTTGGTGGTTTCGGTATCCCAACCGATGCCGCCGCCGATGGTGAGGAAGCTTTCCGTCGGGATCGCCTTGGTCGTCAGGTTGATGACGCCGCCGCCGAATTCACCCGGGAAGTTCGCCGAATAGCTCTTCTGCACGAGCGAAGAGGCGACGATGCTGGTGGGGAACAGGTCGAGCGGAACCACGCGCTTGAGCGGCTCGGGGCTGGGCAGCGGCGAGCCGTTGAGCAGGGCCAGCGAGTAACGGTCGCCAAGGCCGCGCACGTAGACGTAGCCGTTGCCGACCACCGAAAGGCCGGTGACGCGGCCCAGGGCGCCGGCGATGTCGCCCTCGCCGGTGCGCGCGATTTCCTCGCTCGACAGGATCGAGATGACCTGGGGGGTTGTCCGCATGATGTTGCGGTTGCGCTGGCCGGTGACGACGATCGCGCCGCCGGGCAGCGAAACGTCCGGTGCTTCCGCTTCGTCGGCCGGCTGCGCGACGTCGTTCGTCGGCGTGGACGGTGCCGCGGAGCCCTGATCGGTAGTAGGCGAAGTGCTGTCCTGCGCCCACGCCATCGCCGGCGTGAGAATCGTCGTGGAGAGCAGCAGCAGCGATGCGAGCCGCGGCTTGGTCATGGTTGGTCCCCCTGGAACACGGATTTCGTTACGAAGCATCGGATGTGACAAAGGGGGCGGCCGCTAAGGACCGCCCCCCGGTGTCACGGGCGGTCCGCTCAGGTCGTCGGCAGCGCGGTGCAGGCTGCGTTCGAACCGAAGTTCGCGGTCGCGTTGTCGCAGGTCCAGCCCTTGTACCAGGTGTCGCTGGCACCCGAGACGGCGCCGATGTAGGTCACCTTGTCGAAGAAGCTCGACAGGGTGGTCACGTCGTAGGCCGCAACGCCGCTTTCGTTGGCGCCGTTGATGAAGGTGCTGGTCAGCGTCGAGGTATAGGCGTCGCTGTTGTTGTTGGTGCCGGTGGCGAACTGGGTCTGGGTGTTGGCAGGCGCGTAGGTGCCCGAACCCAGGTACTTGGTCGCGTTGCAGCTCATGACCACCGAGAAGGCCTTGAGCGTGGCAGGAACCGTGCCCGAGCCGTTGAGGCGAAGGCATTCGTTGGCCGGCGAAACGATGATGCCGTTGGCCAGCGTCACGTCGGCGTTGCCGCGGATGAGCAGCGAGGCCAGGTCGTTGGCTTCGTTGTTCGAGCTGGCGGCAGGCTGGACCATCGTGAAGTTCGCGATGTTGGTGACCTGACGCGGCGTATCGGTTTCGGCACCGTTCGAGTCGGCTTCGACCAGGGCGTCGCCGCCGCCGCTGCGCTGCAGCAGCATGACGTACTGGAAGTTGCCCTGGAGACCGGTGTCGATGTCGAGGCTGTCATCGTCGGCGTTGACCGAGATGTAGTGCTTGAAGTTCACGGCGCCGCCGAAGAATTCGGCGCCGTCGTCCGAGCTGTTGACCGACTGGAAGTAGTCCAGGGTCGTGCCGGTGCCGGTGCCTTCGGTGGTGAGCGACTGCAGTTCCTTGCCGTTGCTCAGGATGTATCCCGAGTAGCGGATCTGCACGTACTTCATGGTGCCGGCGTTGTAGGTGTTGTCGGCGCCGCCGAAGACGGCCTTGTTGACCGCACCTTCGGTGTCGCGCTCGCAGGTGCCGGCAGCGGTCGAACCGTAGTTGCAGTCCGTGACCTTGCCGCGGCCGAGCAGCACGACGCCGCCCCACTGGCCCATCGAGCTGTCGTTGTTGGTGCCGACGACGTTTTCGCGGCTGGTGAAGATGATCGGCTTCGCGGCAGTGCCGGTCGCGTTGATCTTGTTGCCGCGGTTGACGGCGAGCCAGGCGGCTTCGGCGCCGTTTTCACCGTAGATGATCACGCCCGGATCGATCGTCAGCGTGACGTTGGTGTCGGCCGAGAGGACGCGGCCGTTGCAGCTGGCGGTGGTGGTGGTGAACGTCGCGGCCGAGGTCGGCGCGGCGAAACCGCCATCGCAACCTACGTCCACGCGGCCGGCGATGCGATAGAGAACGCCGGCAACCTTGGGGAGGCTGGCGTTGACGTCGACGAGCGCGGGCAGCGTGCAGACGCGCCACGAGCCTTCAGGACCGGAAACGGTGCCGCTGTCGGTCAGGCCGCCGGTGGCGTTGAAGGTCGGGCAGCTGGCTGCCGCGACGACCGTGCCCGAGGTCGGGGCGGGGGTCGGAGCGGGAGTCGGCGTCGGATTGTTGATGACGATGCTGCCGGCACCCGGCGAGGAGATGTCGTCGGCGCCGCAGCCGGCGAGAGCGAGAGCACTGCAACCGATCAGCAGCGCGCCATGAATGGTCTTCACGTGAATTCCCCCGTTTGTCAGGTCGAGCCGAGGCGGCGAGTCCGCCTTCGCTGAGCGCGGGGTCTAGGAGGGGGGAGTGACAGTTTGTTGGCGCTAACGTGACACTAATCTGCAGTTATGCGACGGTGATGTGACAATTGACCGGCATTACCTCGAAAGAGGTAGGGGCGACTCGCGTTTCTGCCCGGATTCACACGTCGATTGCAGTTTTATGACAATTGCGTCATTTTCTTGTGAGACACGGTTTTTGCGCGGATGTTGCATTTCATCAACAGATCGAAAAACCGGGAGATTGCCATGTCCTTCACTGCCCTCGCCGCCACTCTCCTGCTCAGCCAGGCCGCCGTTTCGGCCGCACCCGCAACGCCGCTGAACGACAGGATCGACGTGGCCTACACCGAATTGTCGAGCGGACAGGCCGGGGCCGCCGTCAGCAAGCTGGAAGCCTCCGGAGCCACGAAGTCCGAAGATCCGGCAACGCTGATCAACCTGGGGTCGGCCTATGCCGCCAATGGCCAGACCGAAAAGGCGCTGGCGACCTATCGCGCCGCCGTCGCCAGTTCCGATCGCTACGACCTGCAACTGGCGGACGGATCGTGGGTCGATTCGCGCGCCGCGGCCCGTCTTGCGTTGAATAACCTGCTGCGTACGACGGCCCGCGCATCGCGCTGAACGCCGTTTGTACGATCAAGTCTCTGTAATGCGGGGAGGGATCGTTCCCTCCCCGATGAATCAAGCGGCGCTGGCCTTTCGGGACGCACCTGAATTATAAGACGCCCACACAAAAAAGGGTGTGGTGGGTTGCGGCGCCCCTTCTGAGTTGACCTGAATTTCTGTGACGCGTGCAACAGGACTGCCAGATTGGCCGTCTCGTCGTCACATTGCTGTCATCCAGATGGAGCACTGCGCCCTCATACGGAGGGCATGGTGATTCGGTACGCACAGCTTCAAACCCGCAAGGTACGGGGATATTTCTCGATTTTCGCGACCCTGGTTGCCGCGTCGCTGGGCTTCGCGCCCATGGCGGCGCAGGCCCAGCAGGTAACGCGTGCCGATCCGGCCGGATCCGGCCCGATCGTGGCCGCGCTCGGATGGTTGCAGGGCACGCTGCTCGGCAATGTCGCCACGGCCGTGGCCGTCATGGCGGTGGCCGCGGTGGGCTTCATGATGCTGACCGGCCGCATGAACTGGCGCTTCGGCGCCACCGTCATCATTGGTTGCTTCGTGCTCTTCGGCGCCGGCGCGATCGTGACGGGCATCCAGTCGGCCGCCGGCTGATGCCGGCCCCCGGGTCCAGGAGCTGTCCATGAGCCTCGCACGCTATCCCGTGCACCGCGCGCTCACGCGCCCGCAGATGTTTGCGGGCGTGACGTACAGCTTCTTCATCATCAATGCCGCGGTGACGACGGAGATCTTCCTCATCACCAAGAGCTTCTGGGCGCTGCCAGCAGCGCTCGCGATCCACGGCGCCGGATACCTCGCATGTCTTCGCGAACCCCGGGTGTTCGACTTGTGGATCGCCAAGGTCAGCAAATGCCCGCGCGTGCCGAACTGGCAGCGATGGGGCTGCAACAGCTACGCGCCCTGATCGAATAACAAGGGACGCGGGGGAAATGACGATGGCGAAGAACAGGAAATCGGTCCTCAAGAGTGCGCTCGGGGGTTGGGGCGCCAAGGAAACGCTGGTCGGCGACCGGCTGCCCTATCAGGCACTGGTGGACGAAAACGTCGTGCTGCTGCGCGACGGTTCGGTGATGCTCTCGCTGATGGTGCCGGGCTTCGCTTTCGAAACCGCCGACAGCGAGGAACTCAACGCCCACGTCGCCACCCGCGAAGTGCTGCTGCGTTCCGCGCTCGATGCGCGCTTCGTGCTCTATCATCACGTCATCCGCCGCCGCGTCGAGATCGCGATGGAGGGCCAGTTCGAGGACTCGCTCGCCGCGCATATCGATGCACGCTGGCGTGCGCGCACCGGATCGGGCGCGCTCTTCGTCAACGACCAGTTCGTCACCCTGGTGCGCCGCCCGGCGCGCGGCAAGGCGGGCTGGCCCGACAAGCTTTCGCGCATGCTCCGCAACAAGGGCAATGCCCCGGCCGAGGCCGATCCCGCCGACGTGCGCGCGCTTCGTGCCGCTGCTTCGGCCATGGTCGCGTCGCTGGGCGCCTATGGCGCGCGCCTCCTGGGCGACTACGAGGGCCAGGCGGGCCAGTGCTCGGAAGTGCTGGAACTGCTTTCGGCGCTCTATAACGGCGAGATGCGCCCGGTGCGCCGTCCGGTGGACGGCACCGACATCGGCCATATGCTGCCTTATCGCCGCATCAACTTCGGCATGGACGCGCTCGAACTGCGCGGCGCCGCCAGCGCTTCGTTCGGCTCGCTCGTCAGCCTCAAGGACTATCCCGACAGCACGGCGCCGGGCCTGACGGACGCACTGCTGCGCCTGCCCTGCGAACTGGTGCTGACCGAGACGTATGCGCCTTCGGACCGCCAGATCGCCCGCGAACGCATCGACCTTGCCATCCGCCGCCTGCGCTCGGCCGACGAGGAAGCGATGGCGGAACGCCGCGAGATGTCTTCCGCGCGCGATTCGCTCGGCACCGGCGCGGTCGGTTTCGGGGACCATCATCTCTCGGTTCTCGTACGCGCCGATTCGCTCGACGCCCTCGATGAAGTCACGGCGCTCTGCGCGGCCTCGCTTGCCGATGCCGGTGCGGTCGCCGTGCGCGAGGACGTCAACATGGAGCCGGCGTTCTGGGGCCAGCTCCCCGGCAACGAGGCCTTCATCGTCCGCCGCGCGCTGATTTCCAGCGCCAATATGGCCTGCTTCGGTTCGCTCCACGGCTTCGCGATGGGCCAGGCGAGCGGCAACCACTGGGGCGATGCAGTGACCCTGCTGGCGACGACCAGCTCGACGCCGTTCTTCTTCAATTTCCACCAGGGTGACCTCGGCAACTTCACTGTCATCGGTCCGTCGGGTTCCGGTAAGACCGTGGTCATGAACTTCCTTGCCGCGCAGGCGCAGAAGTTCAATCCGCGCACCGTGCTGTTCGACAAGGACCGCGGCGCCGAAGTGTTCCTGCGCGGCATCGGCGGCACCTACAGCCGCGTCGCTGCCGGACATCCGACGGGCTTCAACCCGCTCTCCCTGCCGGACACCGCCGCCAACCGCGCCTTCCTGCGCGACTGGCTGGGCGTGCTGCTCGATGCCAAGGGGCCTGAGGAACTGGCAACGGTCGCGGGCGCAGTGGATGCCGCCTATCACAACGACCCGTCGCTGCGCCGCCTCTCGCACTTCCGCGAGCTGCTGGCGGGCGCGCGCCGCCCCGAACCCGGCGATCTCGCATCGCGGCTCGATGCCTGGATCCAGGGCGGCGAGCATGGCTGGCTGTTCGACAACCAGTACGACAAGCTCGACCTTTCGGCCCGCGTGCTCGGTTTCGACATGACGGCGCTGCTCGAAAGCCCGCGCCTGCGCACGCCGGTCATGATGTACCTGTTCCACCGCATCGACGAGCGCCTGGACGGCGAGCCGACGATGATCCTGATCGACGAGGGCTGGAAGGCGCTCGACGACGAGGTCTTCGCCGCCCGCATCCGCGACTGGCTCAAGACGCTGCGCAAGCGCAACGCGCTGGTGGGCTTCGCCACCCAGTCGGCGCGCGACGCGCTGGACAGCAAGATCGCCACGGCCCTGGTCGAACAGACAGCGACGATGGTGTTCATGCCCAATGCCCGCGCCCGCTATGAGGACTACTGCGAGGGCTTCGGCCTTTCGCAGCACGAACTGGACGTCATCAAGACGCTGCCCGCGCAGTCGCGCTGTTTCCTGATCCGTCAGTCGGACGCGTCGGTCGTGGTGCGCCTCGACCTTTCGGGCATGCCCGAGGTGCTCACCGTGCTTTCGGGCCGCGAGAGCACCGTGCGCAAGCTCGACCAGCTGCGCGAGCGCTACGGCGATGACCCAGCCGCCTGGTATCCGGTGCTGACCGGCTTCCAGTGGCCCGGTGAAAGCGATGACGACGCCGCCTGGATCGAGGCGGCGGAGTAAGGGCGATGAGCACCGCCTGCGAACAGCTTACGGAAGTCGCCAGCGGCGGTGTCGCCCCGGCGCTCCGCGCGGTCGACTGCGTGGCCAACGAGATGGCTTCGGCCGCCTTCGGCCGCCTGTTCGGCGCCGAAGGGGCCATGGCCCCGGTGCTGACCATCCTGCTCACGCTCTACATAGCCTTCTTCGCGACCTCGTTGCTGACGGGCCGTTCCAGCCTTGGCATTTCGGCGCTTACGCCGCGCATGCTGACGCTGGGCCTCGTCCTCACGTTCGCGACGAGCTGGATCGCCTATCAGGGCGTCGTCTGGAACCTTGCGGTGGGCGGACCCGACTGGATCGCCTCGCTGCTGATGGGTGCCAAGGGTTCGGCAACCCAGCTGTTCGGAGACCGCATCGACGTGGTCTTCAACGCCATTGCCGAGGCTTCGCAGAACGCGGGGCAGGGCAGTGGTGGCGGCGAAGTGGCACAGGGCGCGGCCCAAGGCGCTGCGCAGACGGCCGGTGCGGCCAAGTCGGTTGCCGCCAGCGGCGGCGCGGCGGGTCTGTTTTCGCCCGACAGCGTGATGTGGATGGGCGCGCTCATGCTGCTGCTCGGCACTGTCGGCGTCCTGCTGACGGCACGCATCGCCCTTGCCATCCTGCTGGCGCTCGGCCCGATCTTCGTGGTCATGGCGCTGTTCGGCGGCACGCGGGGCCTTACCGCGGGCTGGCTGCGCGGCGTCGTGCTGACGGCGACCACCCCGCTCTTCGTCGTGCTTGGCGGCGGGATCACGCTGGAACTGCTGGTGCCGATCGTCTCGGCGCTGGTGCAGGGCGCGCAGCTCGGCCAGATCGACGGACGCGCCGCCATGGCGCTCTTCGTGGTAGCGGCGGTGCATCTGGCGCTGATGGGCATGGTTCTTAAAGTCGCGGGAACGCTGGTGTCCGGCTGGCGGGTCTTCGGTCTGGCCAATGCCGAGCGCGGACGCGGCGGACGCGGCGCCGCGGCGCCGGCCGCTTCGGCCCCGGCTTCCGGCGGGCAGGTCCAGCCTTTCGTCAACACCGCCACCCAGTCGCGCACCGCGGCGGTTTCGGCTGCCAGTGCGGCCGCCATGGCGCCCGTTCCCGGTCACGATCAGGCTGGCGGCGCGTCTTCGGGCGACCGGCGCACCGTCATCACCCAGGTCTCGGGCGGCGGGATCGAACCCCTGGGCGCGAGTCAGGCCTCGCGCACACGCGGTATCGGCAGCCGCTTCCGCGCATCCAATGACACCGCGGCAATTCATAACGGCCAAAGTCAAAACGGGCCCGGAAAAGGCGCGTCCGGCAATACGGGCCGCGCTCCGGCCAAGGAGAAGTTCACATGATTCGGCTTCAGGCCCCGGCCCGCGCCTACGCCCGCGCCTACGCCCGTGCCTACGCTTGCGCCCTGGCCGCGACCGCCGTCCCGGCGCTTGCACTTCTGGCCGCGCCCGCGCAGGCGGATGAGCGACTGGTGCAGCACGCCTATTCCGACAACGAAGTCGTCCGGATCGACGGCCGCACCGGCGTCCAGGCGACCATCGCCTTCGGCAAGAACGAGGCGATCGAGAACGTGGCGGTCGGCGATTCGCAGACCTGGCAGATCACGCCCAACAAGCGCGCCGATCTGCTGTTCGTGAAGCCGCTCGACGCCAGTGGCCGCACGAACATGACGGTGGTGACCAACCGCCATACCTATTTCTTCGACCTCGTCGCCTCGCCCAAGGCGCGCCCGCTCTACATGCTGCGCTTCACGTACAAGGACGAGCCGGCAGAGACCGTGCCCGGTGCCCCCGGTGCCGCGCGGACGGCTGCGCTCGACCCTGCCGAACAGGCGCTGGCGGCGGGCGATCCGGCGGCCACGCCGGTCGACGCCTCGGCCCTGAACTTTGCATGGAAGCGCGCCGGCATCGCCAAGCTGCAACCCGCGCGCGTCTATGACGACGGGATCTCCACGTACCTGCTCTGGCCGGACAACACGGCCGTGCCCGCCATTCTCGTGCAGAACGAGAAGGGCGACGAAGGCCCGGTGAACTACGCGGTGCGCGGCCAGACGATCGTGCTGGGCGAAGTGCCCAAGCTCATCATCCTGCGCTCCGGCAAGGCCAGCGCCACGCTGGAAAACCAGCGGCCCGACGCGCCCGCCCCCGCCGGCTCGGGTGCCAGCGCCGCGGCTCCGGTGGCGACTGCCGCAAACCTCGCTTCATCGAACGGGAACTGACACATGGCGCCCAATTCCACACTGCGTGAGAAGTTCGAAAGCACGGCCGGCGCCGATCCGCGTGACGGCGAGGGCGCTCAGGTCATCGACCTGGCCACGCGCAACGTCATGCCGCAGGTCAGCCAGCGCAAGAAGGCCGATGGCCTGGGCCTGGCCGCCGGCGTCCTGATCGTGGCCGCACTGGGCGGCTTGACCCTCTGGTCGATGGACTCGGTCCGCAATGGACCGGCGGCCCAGCCCCAGCCCGCCGCGCCGCAGCCGATCGCGCCGCCCGCTCCTGCGCCGGTCGCCGCTGCGCCGCAGCCCGAAGCGACGCCCGCCCCGCTGCCGGCGCCTGCGCCCGCTCCGGTCCTGGCGGCCGCTCCCGGCGCTGCGCCCGCGCCCGAGGCCAATCCCTTCGCCAACCCCACCGTGGTGTTCGATGCCGGCGGCAATGCCGTGACGATCCCCGCCGTGGGCGCAGCCGGAGAAGGCAAGGCGGCCAATCCCAACGATGATTTCGCCGCGCGCATCGGCGGCACCGGCACCACGGCCGCCGCGGCCCATACTTTCGATCCCGCCACCACGGTCACCCAGGGCACCCTGATCCCGGCCGTGCTGGAAACGGCGATCGACACGGACGTGCCCGGCTACGTCCGCGCCATCGTCTCGGCCGACGTCCGCAGCTTCGACGGCAAGCGCACGCTGGTCCCGCGCTCCTCGCGCCTGATCGGCCAGTACAAGAGCGGCCTGACCGCGGGCCAGAAGCGCGCCTACGTGATCTGGAGCCGCCTGATCCGTCCGGACGGCGTCTCGGTCAACCTCGGCTCTCCGGCCATCGCCTTCGGCGGCGAGACGGGCCTTCCGGGCAAGGTCAATAGCCACTTCTTCGAACGCTTCGGTTCGGCCATGCTGCTTTCGGTCGTCGGCGGCCTGTCCACGCTCGCCACCAGCGGCTCCAGCGTGGTGGTCGGCGGCGGACAGTCCGCGGCGGCAGCCGCCGTCCAGCAGAGCGGCAGCGTCGGTCCGACGATCCGCGTCCGCCAGGGCGAACCGATCCGCGTCTTCACCGCCAAGGACCTGGATTTCAGCCAGGTCCAGTGATCCAGGTCTCGTTGCAACATGGTCGCCGACGTCTTCTCCCTTCAGCCCGAGCGCTCCGCGATCGGCAAGCCCGTGACTGACCCCGAGGCCGGGGCCGGCCTTTCCGCGGCGCGATCGGTCTATCTCGACGCCTATCTGGCGCCGCTGCGCCCGTGGCTCGACCGCGAGACGGTGACCGAGATCCTCGTCAACCGCCCTGGCGAGATCTGGGTGGAGGACGCGGCGCATCCGGGGATGCAGCATATCCGGTTGCCGGAGATGGACAACCGCCTGCTCCAGCGCCTGGCGGAACAGGTGGCGCGGATCAGCCACCAGGGCATCAACCGCGAACATCCGCTGCTTTCCGCCACTTTGCCCGGCTACGGCAGCCACTCCGGCCAGAGCGGCGGCGGCGCGCGTATCCAGCTCGTCGGGCCGCCGGCGACGCGTTCCAACTGGGCCATGGCGATCCGTCGCCATCGTCTGCTCGAATTGCCGCTGGACGCTTACGACCGCGGGCCGATCGCCCCGCTGGTGGAAGAGCCGACGCCCGACCCCATGGCCGAGCCGATCGCCTTCCTGCGCGATGCCATCCGCCGCCGCCGCACCATCCTGATCTCGGGCGGCACGTCGACCGGCAAGACCACCTTCCTCAACGCCATGCTTTCGGAAATCCCGCAGCACGAGCGCGTCGTCGTGGTGGAAGATACCGCCGAACTGCGACTGCCGGGCGCCAATGGCGTCGGCCTGATCGCGGTGAAGGGCGAACTCGGCGAGGCCAAGGTTTCGGCCAACGACTTGCTCCAGGCCGCCTTGCGCCTGCGCCCCGACCGCATCGTGCTGGGGGAACTGCGCGGCAGCGAGACCGTCTCGTTCCTGCGCGCCATCAACACCGGCCATCCCGGCTCCTTCTCCACTGTCCACGCGAACACGCCGCGCGGCGCGCTGGAGCAGATCGCGCTGATGTCCATGCAGACCGGCATCGGCCTCACGCGCGCGGAGACGCTGGAGTATGCGGCGTCCGTGATCGACATCGTCGTGCAGCTGGACCGCCAGGGCGGCAAGCGCGGCATCAGCCAGATCGCCGAAAGCGCGACCCTGGTGGGATAGCACGGAGCGCTCGACCTTCGAGCGCTCCCCAAAGCGAGCCCGCGATCGTCCAGAGGCGCGCAAACACCCCCGTCATCGTGAACGTGTTTCAGGATCCGTTCGTGACCGCCGAGTGGCCTGTTCGGCGACCGGCTGCACCTATCGGGTCAGCTTCCGGCGGCGTTCAATCCACCAAGGCCAGCCCGCTGGAATCGCGAACCTCGCAGGCCAGGCCCAGCCAATCGGCCAGCGCCTTGTGGTCCTTGGCGACGCCGGGGCTGTAGAGCGGGCGCATGGCGGGAGAGAGGGTGAGCACCAGCTTGCCGTCCTCGCTGCGGACGGCGCTCTGGGCAAGGCCCTGCGCCGAGCAGCCCGTGAGGCGGCGGCACAGGCGCACGGCCAGGCCCCAGCCGATCGCCCGGTCCAGGTCTTCCTGCACGGCGAGGCGGGTGAACTGTTCGGGCACTTCGGTCTGGCCGGAATTGGCGAAGACGGTCATGGCCATCATGCCGCGTCCGTGCATGTCGAGGCCGATCCAGCGCTTGCGCAGGGCCCAGGTCATGGCTTCCTCGGTACGCAGGTTCGGTTCGGTGCGCATCGCGGCCAGGGCGAGCAGGCCCGAGGCCTGGCGAAGCTGGCGATCCTGCGGTTCCTCGCGGCAGACCGGCGCGGTCCAGCGGGCGAGGGCCATGGCGTCGTCCGCCGTGACCCGGGCCGAGGCGGAGAAACCGGCGACGCTGGCGAGCATTGGGTCCTGCGCCTGGATTTCGGCGGGGAGCTGCGCATGAAGCAGGCCTTCGCGCAGGCCCCATGAGGAGAACACCAGCTTCGACGGCTTGAGCCGCGCGATCACTTCCACCATCAGCGCGGCGGCATCGGGCAGGGTGGCGAGGCGGCTGGCGGAAATGCGCGGATCCACGTCATTGAGCTTGCCCTTGGCAAAGATCCGCGCGAGGCGCAGCGCTTCGGAGGCGGGAAGCTCGAAGCCGTGGGGATCGTCCACCGGGAAGTCGAGCGCGCGCATCGCCTGAAGCGCCAGGGCGCGCCAGGATCCGCCGACGATGTAGAGCGGCTGGCCGCGGCCCTTGGCGTCATGGGGATCGCCCCAACCGGCCTTGTCGAGGGCCTTGTGCACGGTTTCGGAGAACCTGCTCTCGCCCGCGGCGCGCAAGTCGGGCAGCAGCAGGGTGCCGAACGGCAGGGTGATGCCGCCGGTGCTGCGGCCTTCCGCGATTTCCACGAGTTCCAGGCTGCCGCCGCCAAGGTCCGCGGCCACGCCGTGCGCGCCGGGGAAGGCGGCGATCACGCCGGTGGCGCTGGCGCGGGCCTCTTCCTCGCCCGAAAGCAGGCGGGGGGAGAGGCCGAACTGGCGCACGGCATCGAGGAAGATCTTGCCGTTGGAGGCGTCCCGCGCGGCGGCAGTGGCCACGCACTCCACGTCCTTGACGTCGAGCAGGCGCAGAAGGCCCGAGAACCGGGCCAGCGCCACCAGCGCGGTCTTCATCGACTTGTCGTTGATCGCGCCGGTCTTGCCCAGATCGCGGCCGAGCCGGGCATTGACCTTCTCGTTCAGGATGACGACCGGCGCACGCGGCGGCCCGTTGTAGACGACCATGCGCACGGTGTTCGAACCAATGTCGATAATCGCGCGCTTTTCGCTGCTGTGGCTAATGCCGATCATTCCGTTCAGACGAATCGCCCGGGAGCGGGCTGCCTGCGCTCCCTATGTCAGATATTGCCGCGCCTTAGCGAGAGCTTTGGCACCTTTCGTCCACTGGCAAGCGATGCGCCGCGCCCGGAGAGCGACGGGTTGGTCATGAAATAGCGGTGGAGATTGAACGGGTTGTCGCTCTCTCCCACGCGCTCCGAAGTGCCGTCCGGATGGAGAATCCAGGACTGTTCGGTGTCCAGCAGGTTGGCCAGCATGACCTGGTCCAGCACCTGGTCGTGCACGGTCTTGTTGGTGATCGGCACCATGACCTCGACCCGGCGGTCGAGATTGCGGCTCATCGCGTCGGCCGAGGTGATGTAGACCTTGGCCTTGCGGTTGGGCAGTTCCGCGCCATTGGCGAAGGCCCAGATGCGGCAGTGTTCGAGGAATCGGCCGATGATGGACTTGACCGCGATATTCTCGGACAGGCCCTCGATCCCGGGGCGCAGGCAGCAGATGCCGCGCACCACCAGGTCGATGTCCACCCCGGCCCGGCTGGCGGCGTAGAGGCGGTCGATCAGGTCGGGATCGGTCAGCGAATTGAGCTTGGCCCAGATCGCCGCCGGCTTGCCGTTGCGGGCATTCTCGATCTCGCCGTCGATCCCGGCGTAGATCGTCGAGCGCAGCGAGATCGGCGAGATCGACAGGCACTCCGTCACCTTGGGCTCGACATAGCCGGTGATGAAGTTGAACAGCCGGCCCACGTCGCGGCCGATCGCGGGATCGGCGGTGAAGTAGGACAAGTCGGTATAGATGCGTGCCGTGATCGGGTGATAGTTGCCGGTGCCGAAGTGGCAGTAGGTGCGGTAACCCTCACCCTCGCGGCGCACGATCATCGAGGTCTTGGCGTGGGTTTTCCAGTCCACGAAGCCGTAGATCACCTGGACGCCGGCCCGTTCGAGCTGGCTGGCCCAGAGCAGGTTCTGCTCCTCGTCGAAGCGGGCCTTCAGCTCGACCACCGCCGTCACCGACTTGCCCTGTTCGGCGGCGTAGATCAGCGCGGAGATGATCGCGGACTGCTTGCCGGCGCGGTAGAGCGTCTGCTTGATGGCGATCACGTCCGGGTCCCGCGCGGCCTGGCGCAGGAAGTCGATCACCACCTCGAAGCTTTCGTAAGGATGCTGGACGACGATGTCCTTCTCGCGGATGGCGGCGAAGATATCGCCGTCATGTTCGAGAATGCGTTCGGGATAGCGGGGGGAATAAGGCTCGAACTTCAGCTCGGGCCGATCCTCGTCGCAGATCGCGGAAAGGCCGGAGAAGCCGATCAGGCCTTCCGTCTTCATGATCAGCGCCTTGTCGAGGCCGAGCTGGTTGCGCAGCAGTTCCTCTGCGGAAGGATCGAAGGCGCCCTGAAGCTGGAGCACGATCACCAGGCCGCGGCGGCGGCGCTGGATCGCGGTGCGGTAGTAGCGCACCAGATCCTCGGCATCTTCCTCGATCTCGATGTCGCTGTCGCGCAGGATGCGGAACACGCCGTGGCCGTTCACGCCGAAGCCGGGAAACAGCTCGTCCGCATTGCGGCAGATCAGGTCCTCGATGGAAATCCAGGCCGCGTCCTCACCCGGGATCCGCACGAAGCGCGGCAGCGGGGCGGGGATCAGGACCATTTCCATGACCGGCGCATCGTCGGCCAGGCGGGTCAGCGCGAAGAGCACGCCGATGCCCTGGTTGGCCACGAAGGGGAAGGGGTGCGCGGGATCGATCGCCTGCGGGGTGATCACCGGCATGACGTGTTCGAGGAAGTAGCTGCGCAGCCAGGCCTCGCGGTCGCCGTCGAGGCGGGCGTCGCCCACCACGCGGATGCCGCAATCGGCCAGCTGGAGCTTGAGGTCCTTCCAGGTTTCCTGCTGGATCTGCTCCAGCTCGATCACTTTCTCGTGCGTGGAGGTCAGCGCCTGCGAGGGAGTGAGGCCGTCGATCGAGATTTCCTCGATCTGGCGGCGGACCTGCCCGGCGAGACCGGCGACGCGCACCATCAGGAATTCGTCGATGTTGCTGCCGGAAATCGACAGGAACCGCAGACGTTCGAGCACCGGATAGTTCGGATTGGTGGCTTCGGCGAGGACGCGCTCGTTGAAGGCGAGCCAACTCAGCTCGCGGTTGAAGAACCGCGCGGGCTGGGTGGAAATATCGTCGACCTCGACGATTTCCGGGGCTTCGGTGGTCTCGGTAATTTCGAGCATGTCCTGGCTCTTCACATCTGCTCCGTGTCAGTCACTGCACTTGCATGCCACGATGACAGTTTGCGGGCAGTCTGGCCAGTCTTACGGGCGGTTTGCCGGTTCTTTCGGCTGGACGGAGCCGCGCTCTGCTGGAATGGCGGCGGGGATGGACATTCCCACCCTTGTTGCCGCCTATCTCGCCCTGGCCAACCTCATCGCCTTTTTCGCTTTCGCCTTCGACAAGGGCCGGGCGATCGCGGGCGGACGGCGCGTGCCGGAGCGGCGCCTGCTGGCGTTCGCCGCGCTCGGCGGCTCGCCCGGCGCCCTGCTGGCGCGCCGCGTGCTGCGGCACAAGACGCGCAAGCAGCCGTTCGTGGACCGGCTGCGCTGGATCGTGACGGTTCAGGCGGGCGTGGTGGCGGGCCTGATCTGGGCCGCCTGGGCCTGACGATCAGGTGCCGGGCTGGACATAAGGCGCGGTAGCCCAGAGCTTGCGCTGCCAGCCGCGCGGGTCGTCCTCCATCCGCGTCTCCTCGCCGAACACCATCGTCGCCCGCGTGGGGACGGTGTAAGGGCGCCAGTCCGCCGCCCGATCGCCGGAGCCGGGACGCCCGGTTTTCGCAAGGCCGGTGAAGGCCGCCATCATCGTCTTGCTCAGCGCCCGGGCCTTGTCGTCCGTGCCGGAGAAACTGCCCGGAGCGTCGAGCGTGCCGAAGACATAGGGAATGTCGTCGGTATGCGCCGCGCCGCGCAGGGGATCGACGGGCGAGGGGCGTTCGAGCTGGTAGACCCAGGTGGCCTCGGCCCCGGCTCTGGCGCGCGCGTCCGCCTCGATCACCTGGCCCGGCCATGAGCGGCCCGCGGTGGTGGCGGCATAGTAGATCTGCTCGGCGGTCCAGTCCGGCTGGCGGGCGCGGTACTGGTCGATCATCCACTGCGGATCGAGGTCGATCTTGACCTCGCGGCCGACGCGCTCGGCCAGGTTGCTCCAGTCGAGGCCCTTGAGCCTGGGGCCGCGCGGGTCGAGGAAGGCGCGCGTCTCCTCGTGGGTATTGCCCAGGATCATCGGCACCGACACCGACTGCGGCGCGGCGTCCGGCCAGAAGGGATGGCGCGGCAGATTGGTCATGTCCAGCACCGGGCCGAAGTAGAGCGGGCCGCTGCCCATGACCGGATCGGTGGCGGCAAGGCCGTCCACCAGCCGTTCGATCGGCAGGTTGCGCAGGCCCTCGACATCGCCGGGCGCGAGCTTGACGGCGGCCATCAGCGCCTGCGTGCGCGCCCAGGCGTGCATCGGGCCGCTGGCCTGGACTTGCTGGCCGCTCATGGTCGCGGCGCTGTGGAACAGTCCCCGTGCGGCGGGCATGGCCATGAGCGTGGCGATCTTGGCGCCGCCGCCGGACTGGCCGAACACCATGACGCGCGCCGGGTCGCCGCCGAACCGGGCGATGTGATCGCGGACCCATTGCAGCGCGAGGATGAGGTCGAGCTGGCCCAGGTTGCCGCTGTCGGCATACGTCGCGCCGAAGGGCTTGAGCCAGGCATAGCCGAGGGCATTGAGGCGGTGGTTCACCGAAACGACCACCACGTTGCCGCTGCCCGCCAGCCGGGCGCCGTGCGTGAGGGGGTCGGTGACCGAGCCGGTGGTATAGGCGCCGCCGTGGAAATAGACCATGACCGCGCGTTTGGCGGCCGGGTTCGCCTCGGGCGTCCAGAGGTTGAGGAAAAGGCAGTCCTCGGCCTGACGCTCGCTGTCGAGGCCGCGCTGGGGGCAGATCGGGGCGGAGGCCTGGGCCTTGACCGGCGGCCCGGCCCAGGGTTCGGCCACTGCCTGCGCGAACCGCGCGGCGTGGCCGTAGCGGATGCCCTTGAAGGCGAGCACGCCCTGTTCGGCAAGGCCGGTGTAGCGGCCAACGACCGGCGCGGCGGCCGAGCCCGGCGAGGGCCGTGCCAGAAGCGGCGCGGGGGCTGCGGCAAGGGTCGCTGCCGAGGCCACCAGGGTGCGGCGAGTGATGCGCGGTGCCGTCATATGCTCCCTCTCCCCCAGGTCGTGCCGGATCGGGTCCGGGGCGACGATCCGGCCGGCCTCAGAGTGCGCCCAGGCTCACCGCCTGACATCGCCTCCGGAAATCGAGAAGGCGTCCAGTTCGGCGCGGCCGATGAGGCTCATGTCGCCGTGCAGCGAGTGCTTAAGCACCGTATAGGCCAGCCCCGCATGGGCCATGGCGGACAAGTCGCCCGCCTCCAGCCACTGGTGCAGCACGCCGGCCGCGAAAGCGTCTCCGGTGCCGATGCGGTCGACGATGCCGGTCACGTCGGCTTCGGCGGTCTGGACGGCATCGTCCCGGCCGTCGACGCGGGCGGCGATGCGGTGGTGGCCGGCATTGACGACATGGCGCGCGGTCGAGGCGATCACCTGCAGGTTCGGGAAGGCCGCGAAGGCCGCCTCGGCCGCTTCGCGGCGGCGGTCGGCGCCGTCGCCGGAGAAGGTCTCACCCAGCAGCAGCGAGATGTCGCGGTGGTTGCCGATCATCACCGTGGCGGCCGAAACCATCTCGGTAAGAATCTCGCGCGGGTTGCTGTCCCAGCTTTCCCAGAGGAGGGCGCGGTAGTTGCCGTCGAAGCAGATCGGCACGCCGGCTTCCTGCGCGGCGCGCACTGCGGCCTTGGCCAGCGAGACGCCGCCCGGTCCGAGCGCCGGGGTGATGCCGGACAAGTGCAGCAAACGCGCGCCGTCCAACGCGGCGGCAAAGTCGAAATCGTCCACGGCGGACTGCGCGAAAGCGCTGCCGGCGCGGTCGTAAGTGATGGCCGAAGGGCGCAGGCCCGCGCCGGTCTCCAGGAAATAGAGCCCCATGCGGCCCGGCCCGGAAGTCACGCCGGAAAGGCCCACGCCTGCTGCGCCCAGCGCCGCGCGGCACTTGTCGCCCAGCGGGTTGGCGGGCAGGCGGGACACCATGCGCACATCGTGGCCGAGCGAGGCAAGACCCGAGGCGACATTGGCTTCGGCCCCGCCCACGACCATGTCGAGCGCATCGGACTGGACCACCAGCCGCGCGTCATGGGTGGCGAAACGGATCAGTACTTCGCCGAAGCAGGTAACGTGGCCAGTCATAGTCTAGAAATTCCTCAGCGCGCGAGCCAACCGCCGTCTACGGCGAGGACGTGTCCTGTCACATAGTCCGAAGCCGGGGAAGCCAGGAACACGGCGGCGCCGGCAATATCCTTGGGATCTCCCCAGCGGCCGGTGGGAATGCGCTCCAGAATCTGGCGGTTGCGCGTCTCGTCGCCCTGCAGCGCGGCGGTGTTGTTGGTGGAGATGTAGCCCGGCGCGATGGCATTGACCTGCACGCCCTTTGGCGCCAGTTCGTTGGCCATGGCCTTGGTCACGCCGCCCACGCCGGACTTCGCCGCCGCATAGCTGGGCACGCGGATGCCGCCCTGGAACGTCAGCAGCGAGGCGATGTTGACGATCTTCCCGGCGCTGGTGCCTTCCCGGGCGCGCTCCACCATGCCCCTGGCCGCCGCCTGGCTGAGGAAGAACAGCGTCTTGAGATTGGTGTCCATCACCGCGTCCCAGTCCTCCTCGGAGAACTGGAGCAAGTCGTCGCGGCGGATGATGCCGGCATTGTTGACGAGAATGTCGACCTTGCCCAGCCCGGCCACCGCCTCGTCGATCACGCGGCCCACGGGCTCGATCGAGGAGAGGTCGGCCTTGATGTTCACGCACTTGCGCCCGGTCGCTTCGATCAGCGCGATGGTCTCGGCCGGTTCGCTGCGGCCGGCGAGGGCAACGTCCGCGCCCGCTTCCGCAAGCGCAACGGCTATGGCCTGCCCGATCCCGGTGTTGGCGCCGGTCACCAGCGCGGCCTTGCCTTCGAGGCTGAAGGAAATCGCCATAAGTTAAGTCCTGTCCCAATCTCGTTCGTGGCCCGGAAATCCCCCGAACCCATCTTCGGCCCCCGCTCCTCTTCGGCCGCCACTTCGTCATTGCGAGCGTAGCGAAGCAATCCAGAGCGGTGGTCCACGACGCCCTGGATTGCTTCGTCGCTCCGCTCCTCGCAAAGACGAGGGTAGGGGAGCGACGAGGCAAGTTCCGAAAGGCTGCTGCCTTACTGAAGCTGGCAGATATCCAGCACGTTCATGTCGGTATAGTCGAGGTTCTCCCCGCCCATGGCCCAGATGAACGCGTACTTCTTGGTGCCTGAGCCCATGTGGATCGACCAGGGCGGGCTGATGACGGCCTCTTCGTTGGCGATCACGATGTGGCGCATCTGGTCGGGTTCGCCCATGTAGTGGAAGATGCGGTCGTTCTCTTCCGGCAGCTCGAAGTAGAGGTAGATTTCCGAGCGGCGGTCGTGGAGGTGCGGCGGCATCGTGTTCCAGACCGAGCCTTCTTCCAGCACGGTCAGGCCCAGCAGCAGCTGCGCGCTCTCGCAGACGCCGGGGATCACCAGCTGGTAGATCGTGCGCTGGTTCGAATTGGCAAGATCGCCGCGCGCCAGCGGGTTGGCCTGGTCAAGCGTGATGTGCTTGATCGGCAGCGTCTTGTGGGCGGGAACCGAGGCGATGTAGAAGCGGGCGGTCTCGCCCTCGAAAGTGACCTCGGTCGAGCCCATGGGCACGTAGAGGCATTCCTTGTTCTGCATTTCGAAGCGCTGGCCGTCGACCGTGATCGCGCCCGGGCCGCCGATGTTGACGATGCCGGCTTCGCGGCGCTCAAGGAAGGGGTGGCCTTCCGCGCTTTTCGGCACGGTCTGGGCGGGCAGCTTGAGCGGCCCCTGCGAGGGCACCGCGCCGCCGATCACGAAACGCTCGTTGTGCGAATAGTTGAGGCTGACCTTGCCGTCTTCGAACATGCCGGTGACGAGGTAGCGATCGCGCAGTTCCTCGTTGGAGACGCACTCCATCATGTCGGGATGGGTGGCGTGGTAGGTCTTGCAGAACACGGGGGCTCTCCCTTGTGGAATTCAGTTCCGTATGGTGGGACGTTATTACGCTTCAGGTCAAGTCTTATCCGGTCTTGGTAACCGGTGTCAATGTTCCGCCGGGCGTGTTTCTCCCCGGTTCCGGCGCGTCCGTTTTCGGCCCCGGCAACGGGCCGGGTGTCCGGTCGGCGCTCAGGCCGTGCGTTCGGGCGCGGCTACCGAGGCGCGGCGCACCAGGTCGGAGAGGAACAGCGAAGGCTGGTCGGCCGCGCCGCCCGGGTCGATCAGCTTGTGCGCGGCGGCCGTGGCCATCGGCACGATCGGCCAGCGCACGGTGGTGAGCGGCGGCCAGATATGGGCGGCGATGGCGGTATCGTCGAAGCCGATGATGGAGAGCTGCTCGGGCACGGAAATGCCCTTGGCCCGCGCCGCATGGAGGACGCCGGCGGCCATCTCGTCATTGCTGCAGAAGATCGCGGTGGGGCGCGGATCGGCGGAGAGCAGGCGCTCCCCCGCGGCCAGGCCCGATTCGAAGCGATAGTCCCCGCGCGCGCCGATCTTCGGATCGAGCTTGAGCCCGGCCGAGGCCAGCCCGTCGATGAAGCCCAGTTCGCGCTCATGCGCCGAGCGGAAGCCCTCCGGTCCGGCGATGAAGCCGATGCGGCGATGGCCCAGGCTGGTCAGCCACGACACCGCTTCGCGCACGGCATGACGGTCGTTCGAGGCGACGAGGTGGCTGTCGTCGTCCAGCCGGGCCGAACCCATGCGCACCAGCGTGCAGCCCAGTTCGCGGCAGACCGCCGCCAGTCCGTCGTTCTCGGAAATCGGCGGCAGCAGCAGCACGCCGTAGAGCCGCTGCTGTTCGATGAAGCGGCGGATGTCCTCCAGCATCGTCGGCGAGTGGCGGTCCACCGGGCGCACGACGAGGGCGAATTCGGTGTCGCGGATGGCTTCGAGAATGCCTTCCTGCACGCCCAGCACCATCTGCGCGTTCGGGTTGTCGTGGATCAGGCCGATGAGGAAATTGCGGCGCAGCGCCAGTGCGCGCGCCTGCGGATTGGGCACGTAGCCGATCTCCGCGATCACGGCTTCCACTTTCTCGCGCGTGGCCTGGCCCAGGAGCGGGGACTTGTTGATGACGCGGCTGACGGTTTTCTTGGAGACGCCGGAAAGGCGCGCGACGTCGTTGATGGTCGGCTTGGTGTCGCGTCTGAATTCGTCCGGCATCCTAGCCCCTTTGGCGGCACCGCTTGCGGCTTCGCCCGATATGTTGTGAGCCGCTTGCCTTCTTGCGCGCGGAAAGGCAAGATGACACCGGTTTCCATATCTTGGAAGCCCTCAATTTCGCGTTACCGCCCCCTGCGGCGTACACGCCCTCCGCTCCACCCGCTGCCCCGGCAATGCAACCCTTTGACAAGGCCACGGGATCGAGAGGCATCGCGCTTTTGATTTGCCTATGACACCGGTTTCCTTTAACGACGGCAACCAGAACAACGAAGGGTTTGGGATGAGTTCCAACGAGCAGGCCAGAACGATTGCGGGGGCATTCGTATCGGCGCGGCGCGAGATGCGGGCGCTGGCCGAATACCCCGGAGAGGCACCTTCCGATCTTGCCGCCGCCTATGCGATCCAGGACCTTGCCATCGGGCTGGACGGCCGCACGGTCGCGGGCTGGAAAGTGGGCAGGATCAACGTCCCCGAAGACACGCGCCTGGGCGCCGACCGGCTGACCGGGCCGATCTTCACGGACAGCGTCGTCACCGTCGCTGCGGCCGAGGCGCCGGAAATGCCGGTCTTCGCCCGGGGCTTCGCCGCGGCGGAAGCGGAATTCCTGCTGCATGTCGCGCCGGGCTGGGACGGTGTCGTGCCCGCCGATGACGAGGCCACCCGCAAGGTGCTGGACGCCGTGCACATCGGCATCGAAGTGGCCAGCTCGCCTTACCCCGGCATCAACGCCGATGGGCCGCCGGTCACCGTTTCCGATTTCGGCAACAACGCCGGCATGGTGATCGGTCCGGTGCTGGAAGGCTGGGAGACCGCCACTTTCGAGGCGATCACCGTGCGCTTCGAGATCGACGGGCAGGAGATCGCCTCGGCAACCACCGCGACCATGCTGGACGGCCCGCTGGGCGCGGTGCGGTTCCTGCTTGCGAACCTTGCCTCGCGCGGTATCGACTGCAGCGGCGGGACCTGGGTTTCGACCGGCGCGGTCACGGGGGTCCATCCGGTGGTGCCGGGGCAAAGGGTTCTGGCGCATTTCGAGGGACATGGCAGCATAGGCTGCAAGATCGCGGCGGCGGTGCCCGCATAGGAAGAATGCATCGGCAGGCCCGAAAACGGTGCCGCCGAAGAGGGAGCAGGATCAGATGAACGCAGGCATTCCCGAAAGCCATCTCACGGATGGTTCCGGAGCCGCCAACTCCGGAAGCGCCAAATCCGGAATTGGGGTTCCGGGAGCAGACGGTTCCGGGGCCGACCGCCAGGGAATCCATCCCACCGCGGGGCGCTATCGCTGGGTGATCGTCGCGCTGCTCTTCGCGGCGACGGCGATCAACTATATCGACCGGCAGATGATCGGCGTGCTCAAGCCCACGCTCGAGGCCGAATTCCACTGGACCGAGTCCGACTTCGCGGGAATCGTCTTCTGGTTCCAGCTCGCCTACGCGATCGGCTACCTCTCCTTCGGCAAAGTGGTGGACGTCCTGGGCGCGCGGATAGGCTATGCCATCGCCCTGGTCATCTGGACCATCAGCCACATGGCGCACGGCTTCGCCAGCGGCGTGACCTCCTTCGCGATGGCGCGCTTCGGCCTCGGCATCGGCGAATCGGGCAATTTCCCCGCCGGCATCCGCGCCGTCACCGACTGGTTCCCGCAGAAGGAGCGCGCCTTCGCGATCGGCCTGTTCAATGCCGGCGCCAATGTCGGCGCGATCCTGACGCCGCTGATCGTGCCGCTGCTGGTGCTCTGGTTCGACTGGCGCGTGGCCTTCTTCGTCACCGGCATCTTCGGCATTCTCTGGCTGATCGCCTGGTGGGCGATGTACCGCCATCCCAACGAGCATGCCCGCGTCACGCGCGGCGAACTCGCCTGGATCCAGCAGGACCCGGCCGACCCGGTCGAGAAGATCGGCTGGTCGAAGCTGCTGACCGTGCGCGAGACCTGGGCCTTCGCCCTCGGCAAGTTCCTGATCGACCCGATCTGGTGGTTCTTCCTGTTCTGGCTGCCGGGCTACCTGTTCGAGCGCTACAACCTCGACCTCAAGACCTTCGGCCTGCCGCTTGCGGCGATCTACCTGATTTCCGACCTTGGCAGCGTGGGCGGCGGCTGGCTTTCCTCCAGGCTCATCAAGGCGGGGAAGACGCCGAACTTCGCGCGCAAGATCACGATGCTGATTTGCGCCTTCTGCGTGCTGCCGATCTGGTTCGCGCAGTCGCTGGACAGCGTCTGGGCCGCCGTGCTGGTAATCGGTATCGCCACGGCCGCACACCAGGCCTTCTCGGCCAATCTCTACACTTTCCCGTCCGACGTCTTCCCGCGCGGCGCGGTGGGATCGGTGGTGGGCATCGGCGGCACCGTCGGCGCTTTCGGCGGCATGGGCATGGCGCTCTTCGCGGGCTACATCCTCGACACGACGCACAGCTACGAGGTGCTCTTCGGGATCTGCGCGGGGGCCTATCTGCTGGCGCTGGCAGTGGTCCACCTGCTCAGCCCGAGGCTGGCACCGGCGAAAGTCTGAGAGCGCCGGACTTGACGGCCAGGTTCCGGGGGCGATGTCCCCGGAACCTGCGGCCACCTGCCGCTTCGGCTACGACGCTGGCGGTGACGTCACGTCCCAGACGATCGGCAGGTTGCGGATCGACAGCAGCCCCGGGAACACGGCCGTGTCCGCGCCCGGCTTCACCCGGAATTCGGGAATGCGCGCGAACCACTCCTCCAGCAGCAGCCGCAGCTCGCGTCGCGCCAGGTGCGCGCCGAGGCAGATGTGCACCCCGCCCACGAACGTGAAGTGACGGTTGGCCTTGCGCTCGGGATCGAAGGTGCGCGGGTTCTCGAAATGGGCAGGGTCGAAATTGCCCGAGGGGTTGAGGCAGGAGAACGAATCGCCCTGGCGCACCTGGATCCCATGCCACTCGAAGTCCCGGGTGGCGGTGCGGGCGGATGAGAGGATCGGCTGCGTGCGCAGGAATTCCTCGACCGCCGAGTTGATCAGCGCCGGATTCTCGCGGATGCGCCGCTGCAGGTCGGGCTGGAGCGCGAGACGGCGGAACATCTGGGCGATGGTGGCCGCCACGGTATCGAGGCCGCCCAGCCAGAGGAACCACACCATGCCGATCTTCTCGTCCTCGGTCGGCGGGCGACCTTCGGCCTGGCCGCCGATCCTGCCGTGGACGATGGCGGAGACGAGGTGCTCGTCGGGTTCCGCTTCCTTCTCGGCGATGAAGCCCCGCAGGAATTCGAGCACGCCGCGCAGTGCGGCCTGCATCTTTTCGAGGCTGCCGGAATGGAGGATGTCCCATTCCCAGTCGAGGAACTGTTCGAACTTCTCGTCGGGAAAGCCCATCAGGCCCATGAATATCCGCACCGGATAGACCCGTGCGAAGTCCCAGGCCATGTCGACCTCGCCCTTGCCCGCCACGGCGTCGATCATCTCGGTCACCACGTCGCGGATGCGCGGTTCCAGCTCGCGCGTGATCCGGGCGGGCGAGAAATAGGGCATCAGGTAGAGCCGGTACTTCTGGTGGTCGGGCGGATCGATGGCGAGGGGGATCGACTTGAAGGTCTCGCCGATCAGCCGCTGGAATTCGGCCGTGCCCGCGTTCGAGAAATGCGCATTGTCGGTATAGACGCGCTCGATGTCCTCATAGTGGCTGACCACCCAGTTGCCCTGCTGCCGCCCGCTGATCGCGCCCAGGCCGTGCCGGGCCGGCGGCGCGTAGAGCAGGCGCGGGATCTCCGGGCCGGAAAGCCAGCCGCAGGGCTCATAGGGATCCAGGAGGTCGTTGGGCTCGGTGCCCATGGCAAAGCCCAGGTCGACGATGCGATCCTTCGGAACGTTGTCCGGGGCGGCATCGAAATCGACGCGGATGTCGTCGAGCGTTCGGATGTGTGGCATGATGTTCTCTCCCGAGGCCATGGATGCCCGGGCATCCCCCGCGCGGCAAGGCGCAGCGCAGCGCGCGCGCCGTTCCCGGCAGGGCTTGCGGCCATTCATCGTCTCGGCGTTGGGCTCTCGATTGACCCGCAGCCCCCGAGGTTGCGACATGAGCCCCAATTGTTTTGGGAGACAGGCCATGGCTGATGGCGACACGAAGGAAATGCAGGAATCTGCGCGCAAGTACTGGTCGGCGGAAGGCTACACCAAGGGCGGAGTGATCCGCGAGGTTGACTACGCAACCCAGTCCGGCGGCCTCGATCCGACGCTGGAAGGCATCAAGATCGTCGATACGGACACGCACCTCAGCGAACCGCCAACGCTGTTCACGGACCGCGCGCCGGTGGGCCTGAAGGCCAAGATGCCGTTCGTGAAGCGCGATGCCGACGGGGTGGACCGCTGGTACATCGGGGACCGCAACTGCGGCTCGCTCGGCGGCAACGTGATCCGCAAGGACAACAACAAGCTGCTCGGCCGCCTGGCCTTCCCCACCCTGGAGGAAGCCCATCCGGGTGGTCACGAGATCGCCCCGCGCCTGAAGGCGATGGACGACATGGGCGTCTATGCGCAGATCTGCTTCCAGAACTCGGGCATCACCCAGGCGGGCATGCTGATGACGCTGGGCGACGACGATCTCGCCGTCACGATCATGAAAGTGTTCAACGATTTCAACGCCGAATATCAGCGCGACTCGGGCGAGCGCCTGTTCCCGATGGCGCACCTGCCGTTCTGGAACAAGGCGGAGATGGAAAAGGAAGCGCGCCGCTGCATCGACATGGGCCTGCGCGGCTTCGTGCTGCCCGATACGCCCGAGCGCGTCGGCGTGCCCAGCTTCAACCATGAATACTGGACGCCGTTCCTCGAAATGATCGACGCGGAAGGCATTTCGCTCAACTTCCACCTCAACGCCGCGATCGACCCGAACACCCTGACCTGGGAAGGCTTCGCTTTCGAACAGACCCTTTCGGTGGTCGCGACGATGTTCTCCATCGGCAATGCCGCGACGCTGGGCAACTGGATGGTCTCGGGCCGACTCGACCGTCACCCGAACCTCAAGATCGGCCTGATCGAGAGCGGCATGGGCTGGGTGCCTTTCGCCGTGGAAGCGCTGGAACACCAGTTCCAGGAAATGCTGCCCAGCAAGCGCAACGTGCTGAAGAAGCAGCCCTGGGACTACTTCCGCGACCACTTCAAGTGCACCTTCTGGTTCGAGAAGATCGCGCCCAAGCTGCTGCTGGAAACCATCGGCGTCGACAACGTGATGTTCGAAACCGACTTCCCGCACCCGACCTCGCTCTATCCGGGCGTGCAGGCGCATATCAAGGACGTGCTGGGCGGCTACGATTACGCGGTGAAGAAGAAGGTCCTCCAGGACAACGCGGTCAATTTCTACAAACTGCCGTTCTGAGTAGATCGAAAGCCTGAAGCCGTGCCGGGGCGAGCAGTCGCTCCGGCACTGTTCAATCCGGTTTGGTTGTTTCTCATGCGGCGATCGCGCGCAGGCGCGCTACGAAGCCTTGATAATCTTGTATTTTACTACATGCTAATGAGTAATCGCTGGATCGTGCCCCGTTCCGGTCCTCGTTCCATCCTCGCCCCTGGAGGAGATCGTGATGCTCATTCTACCGCTTCTGCTGCTGCAAGCCGCCGACTCGGCGAATAAGGCGCCCCCCGTTCGGGTGTCGCCGGCCCAGGACGAATTCGCGGATTCGATGGTAACGGTCACCGGGCGCAGCCTGCGCTCCACGGCGGCCTCGCTGGAACAGTGCCTCGCCCGGCGTTGCACGCCCGCCGAAGACATCGCTGCCTCCATGGAGCATGCGGAGAACCAGCTCGTCGCCGGTGAGATCCAGGGCGCGCGTAAAACGCTCATAAAGTCGCGCTCCCGCAATAAGCGCTATGCCGAAAGCCTGCCCCGGGAAGTAAGCGGATTGCTCCAGTTCGACGCGGACGTGGCTTTGCTGCTGGGCATGCCGGACTATGGGCGAATAGCGACTTTCGATTCGATCGATGCCTTGAAGGCAGGCTTGCCGGCCGACGATCCCTCCATTGCCGCCAAACGCCTGACGGTAGCTGACGTTTTCCTGCGACAAGGCAAGTATTCCGCGGCCGTTCACATGTACGATGCCGTGGCGCGGCGCGCGGAGGAATCGGGCTGGCCGGCGGTGCAGGGTGCCGCCATGTTCCGCTCGCTGCGGTTCTATGCCATGGCTGCCAGCGTCAATCCGGCTTATGCCTATGAAAGCCGAAAGCGCTACGCGGCTTTGCGCGAGACGACAGATCCCGCCATGAAGCCCATGCGCGATGCAGCACATGCCCTGACCGCCAGGCTCAAGCTCCTTTCGGACAAGGATGCAGACGTGGATGAGGTCATGCGGGGGCTGGCCGGGGTCAAGGTTTCGACGCCGCTCCTGATCTATGCGCCTTCGGTCGAATTGGGGGCGGGCTCGTCCGCCGAACTCGGCTATGTCATGCCGACCGCGGGGTCTAACCAGTGGGTCGATTTCAACTATCGGATCGGCCCGGACGGGGCGGTTCGGGATGTGGAGATCGTGTCTCAGGCCCCCAAAGTAAGCTCAGGGCTGATTGGCATCATGAAAAAGGCCTTGGTCGGGCGCCGCTATGCGCCGCTTGACCTTCCGGCCGACTCCACCGGTATGCTGCGCCGGGAGCGCTTCATGGTCGTAGCCGATACCGCGCAAGTCACGAACACGCGGCTCAACCTGAAGGCCGGCCTGCCGAAACTGATGACGATGGACCTGACCTCCAAAATGAACGCGAAGCCTTAGCGGCAGAAGTTCGCGCCGTCCGCTTCGAGGTGGAAGTGGTTCTTGTGGGCTTCGTTGTAATCGGGGCCGAGCGTGGTGCCGAAGCGTTTGCAGGCGCTGTCGTGGACGACGCGCAGGAAGCGGCGTTCGGCGGGGGTGCCGTTGCTCCAGTCGCCCAGCACGGTGATGCGGCGGCCGTCGGCCAGGACGAAGCCGGACACATCGATGGCATTGGCGGTGGCATGGCCTGAGCGGCGCGCGGTGCCGGCGACGTTGCGGCAGTTGTAGCTGCCATAAGTCTCGATGCTCAGGATGCGGCTGCCGAGGATCTGCTGCGCCGCCCGGTCGACGCCGTAGCGCGCCCAGGCCGCGAAGGGCGTGGCCGTGGTGCAGGTCACGGGGCCGAGGTTGGTCACCGATACGGTCGCCCGGTCGGTGTTCAGGGCCGAGAGTTTCACCGTGCCCAGGGTGGAGCAGCCGTTCCCATAGTACCGGTCCGTCACGGGCGTGAAGACGGCGTTCTGCGCGCCGAGCGTTGCCATGCACTGGCGCAGTTCGCGGGAAGGCGGCGGCGCGGCGGGGCGCGACTGGGCCGAGGGGCGGGCGCCTCGTCCGCGCGGCTGTTCCGCGCGATCGATGCAGCCGCTCAGAACCGCCGCCAGCGGCAGCAGCAGCGAGAGGCCCAGCGAAGACCGTGAAGGCAGCAATCGGTGCGGCGGCGTCGTAATCCGGGGCGTCATCATCGCGTCCAAGCATCCGGGACTGGCGTGAACGGGAGCTTACCCGGCCAGCCATGAGGCGGGAAACGCGCGGCGCGCGGTTTTCCACCGAATAGCGAATGCGCGGAATTCCGCTGGTTTTGCGCATGGAAGCACTGGGAAAGATCGAAAACGGGAAACGATCTGGCGCAAGCGGCCGGAGAATCGTTTGACAAATTTCCCGGCCTCTTTAGACGCAGCGCCGGGCCACGCGGTCCCAACGCCGCGCGTGCTCTCTGTAAGGAGAGTCAGAAATGACTGATATTATTAGCGTACCCGCGCGCAAACCTGCGCGTCCGCACTTCTCTTCCGGTCCCTGCGCCAAGCCGCCCGGATATGCCCCCGAAAAACTGAACACCGAAGCACTCGGTCGCTCGCACCGCGCCAAGATCGGTAAGACGCGCCTTGCGTATTGCATCGATCTGATGCGCGAAGTTCTGCAGCTGCCCGACACGCATCGCATCGGTATCGTCCCCGGCTCCGACACCGGCGCCTTCGAGATGGCCATGTGGACCATGCTCGGCGCCCGCGGTGTGACCGCGCTGGCCTGGGAAAGCTTCGGTGAGGGCTGGGTTACCGACGCCGTCAAGCAGCTGAAGCTGGAACCCACCGTGTTCCGCGCCGATTACGGCCAGCTGCCCGACCTCGACAAGATCGACTGGTCCGACGACGTGCTCTTCACCTGGAATGGCACCACTTCGGGCGTGCGCGTTCCGGACGCCAACTGGATCCCGGCCGACCGCGAGGGCCTGTCCTTCGCAGACGCCACTTCGGCGGTCTTCGCCTACGACATCGACTGGTCGAAGATCGACGTCGCCACCTTCTCCTGGCAGAAGGTTCTGGGCGGCGAAGGCGGCCACGGCGTGCTGATCCTCGGCCCCCGTGCCGTTGAACGCCTTGAAAACTATACCCCGGCCTGGCCGCTTCCCAAGGTGTTCCGCCTTGTCTCGAAGGGCAAGCTGGCAGAGGGCGTGTTCAAGGGCGAAACCATCAACACTCCCTCGATGCTCGCTGTCGAGGACGCGATCTTCGCTCTGGAATGGGCCAAGGGTCTGGGCGGTCTCGAAGGGCTGAAGGCCCGTTCGAACGCCAATGCCCATGCGCTGGACAAGATCGTCGCCGAGCGTGACTGGCTGAGCCATCTGGCAGTCGACAGCGGCACCCGCTCCAAGACCTCGGTCTGCCTCTCCGTCGAAGGCGCCGATGCCGACTTCATCAAGAAGTTCGCAGCCCTCCTCGAAAAGGAAGGCGCGGCTTACGACGTCGCCGGATACCGCGATGCCCCTCCGGGCCTGCGCATCTGGTGCGGCGCGACCGTGGACACGGCCGACGTCGAGGCGCTGGGACCGTGGCTCGACTGGGCCTACGCGACCGTCAAGGCCGGCTAAACCATTCCACGTCGTCCCGGACTTGATCCGGGACCGCTGACGGAGCCGAAGCCAAACCACCGGCGAAGCTCCGTCAACACTTCCACCGATCCCGGATCAGGTCCGGGATGACGAGTGAAGGAATAATTCCATGACCAAGCCCCGCGTCCTCATTTCGGACAAGATGGATCCCAATGCCGCCCGTATCTTCGAGATCCGCGGTTGCGACGTAGACGTCATCACCGGCGAGACCCCCGAGCAGCTGATCGCCCGCATCGGCGATTATGACGGCCTTGCCATCCGCTCGTCGACCAAGGTCACCAAGGAAATCCTCGCCGCCGCGAAGAACCTGAAGGTGATCGGCCGCGCCGGTATCGGCGTCGACAACGTCGACATTCCGGCCGCTTCGGCCCAGGGCGTCGTGGTGATGAACACCCCGTTCGGCAACTCGATCACCACCGCCGAACACGCCATCGCCATGATCTTCGCCCTCGCGCGCCAGATCCCCGAAGCCAACGCGCAGACCCAGCAAGGCCTGTGGCCGAAGAACGGCTTCATGGGCGTTGAAGTCACCGGCAAGACGCTGGGCCTGATCGGCGCGGGCAACATCGGCTCGATCGTCGCCAGCCGCGCGCTTGGCCTGAAGATGAAGGTCGCCGCCTTCGATCCGTTCCTGACGCCGGAACGCGCCGTGGAAATGGGCGTGGAGAAGGTCGATCTCGACACCCTGCTCGAACGGGCGGACTTCATCACGCTGCACACGCCGCTGACCGACCAGACCCGCAACATCCTCTCGGCCGAGAACCTGGCCAAGACCAAGAAGGGCGTGCGCATCGTCAACTGCGCCCGCGGCGGCCTGATCGACGAAGCCGCGCTGAAGACTATGCTCGACAACGGCCACGTCGCCGGTGCCGCGCTCGACGTGTTCCAGACCGAGCCCGCCAAGGACTCGCCGCTGTTCGGCACGCCGAACTTCATCTGCACCCCGCACCTCGGCGCCTCGACCACCGAAGCCCAGGTCAACGTGGCGCTTCAGGTGGCCGAGCAGCTGGCCGACTTCCTGGTCAATGGCGGCGTCACCAACGCGCTCAACATGCCGTCGCTCTCGGCCGAGGAAGCGCCGAAGCTGAAGCCTTACATGAAGCTGGCCGAAATGCTGGGTTCGATGGTCGGCCAGCTGACCCGCGACTCGGTTCCCCGCATCTCGATCCACGTCGAGGGCGCCGCTGCCGAACTGAACCAGAAGCCGATCACCGCCGCCGTGCTGGCCGGTTTCCTGCGCGTCCAGTCGGACACGGTGAACATGGTCAATGCCCCGTTCCTCGCCAAGGAGCGCGGCCTTGAAGTGCGCGAAGTGAAGACCGAGCGCGAGGGCGACTACCACACGCTGATCCGCGTTTCGGTGAAGACCGAAGCCGGCGAGCGTTCGGTGGCCGGCACGCTGTTCAACAACGTCGAGCCGCGCCTCGTCGAAATGTTCGGCATCAAGGTCGAGGCCGAGCTGGCCGGCGACATGATGTACATCGTCAACGAAGACGCGCCCGGCTTCATCGGCCGCATCGGCACCCTGCTGGGCGAGAACGCCATCAACATCGGCACGTTCAACCTGGGTCGCCGTGACACCGGCGGCGAAGCCGTGCTGCTGCTCTCGGTCGACAGCGCCGTGTCGGAGGACGTCCTCAAGGCGGCCACCGCACTTCCCGGCGTGAAGACGGTCAAGGCGCTCAAGTTCGCCTGATCGTTCACGTTCAAGGCTCTTGACGCAAAAAGGGGCCGGCATCTTCGGATGTCGGCCCCTTTTCTGTGTCCCGGGTGCTTTACTGGCCTGACGGCGGCGGGCCCATCGGCGGCATGCCGCCGCGCGGCCCCATGCCGCCCGGGCCATCGCGGCCGCTGCCCCTGGGGCGCAGTTCCTGCATCGAGAGATAGCCGTCCTTGTCCGTATCGGCGGCCTCGAACTTCGCGCCTTCGTAAGCCAGGAGTTCCTCCAGCGAGACGCCCGCGTCGTAATTCGTGTTGGCCCTGGCGATCAGCGTACCGGAGATTGGCTCGATCAGGTTGCCGAGCAGGGCATCTTCATCGTCCCTGCCGGAGCCCAGGTCGGGGGCGATCACTTCCAGGACCTGGCCGGCGCGATCGCCCACCGCGCCGCGTTCGTCAGTGGCGAGCGAGCCCATCTGCTGCTGCCAGGCGGTGAACTCCGCCATCGAGATCGTGCCGTCGCCATTGGCATCGACTTTGGCGAAGCGGCCCCTGATCGCGGCGTCGCGCCGGGCGTTCACCAGGGCGTGGAATTCCTCCAGCGTGGCCAGTCCATCGCGGTTGGTATCGGCCTCGCGGAACATGGCGGTGACGATCTTGTCATAGCGCGCGCGGGAGATCGGCTTCGGGGCGCGGGGCTTTCCGCCGCCGCCGGATCCCCCGGGAGGGCCGCCCCCCGGACCACCGCCGCCGCCCATTCCGCCGCCGCCGCCCATTCCGCCCATTCCCCCCATGTCGTCGCCGCCTCCCATCTGGGCATGGGCAGGCGTCTGGATGAGCAGCAGGGGCAGGAGAAGCAGGGAAATCTTGCGCATGGACCTCGACCGTTGTTCGCAGGGCAGGGCAGGACGCAGCGGGCAGGACAGCCGGGCTCGGTCGCGAGCAGGGCGCATGCCTGGCGGTCCGGCCCATGCAGGGATGGGCTGTGACTGGATGTGTCGTCCCGCCAGACGATGCCGGCGGGATAGCGTCATGGCCGGCGTTTGTTGACAGGAAATTTCACGCAAATTGTCGCAGGCTTTCGCTTTCTGGCGACAGATGCATCGCAGGGGGCAGGTGTCATTCGACATTTCCCGCCCACCCCGCTAAGGGCGCCACCATCATGCAGGACAACGACCGCGATCTCTTGCCCGAAGGACTGGGCGACCGTCTTCCGCAGCAGGCCTGGGCCTCCCAGCAAGTGCGCCGAATGGCGCATGACGTGCTCCAGGGCCATGGCTACGAGCGTGTCGAAACGCCGCTGATCGAATTCGAAAAAGCGCTGGCCAGCCGCATGGCCGGCGTGCAGGTGCGGCGCATGTTCCGCTTCGTCGATTCGGTGTCGATGCGGATGCTGGCGCTGCGTTCGGACATGACCGCGCAGATCGCCCGCATTGCCGCCACGGGGCTGGCGGAAGCGCCGCGCCCGCTGCGCTTGTCCTATTCGGGACAAGTCTGCACCATCAAGGGCGACGGCCTCGATCCGCGCCGCGAGCATCTCCAGCTCGGCGCCGAGCTGATCGGCACCGATTCGGTCGCTGCCGCCGGGGAAGTGGTGGAACTGGCGATCGAAGCGCTGCGCGCGGCCGGGGCTACCGGGATCTCGGTGGACTTCACGCTGCCCGATATCGTCGACACCCTTTCCGCAGAAGCGCTGCCGCTGCCGGAAGCGCGGATCGGCGCGGTGCGCCAGATGCTCGACGCCAAGGATGCCGGCGGCCTCGTCGACGTGGGCGGCGAGGCTTATCTGCCGCTGCTCTACGCGGTCGGTCCTTTCGCCAGCGCGATCGAGCGTCTTGCCGCCTTCGACACGCCCGGTGAAGCCGGCGTCGTCGGCAGTGCCGGGGCGCTCGCCAGCCGCATCGCCGGCCTGCGCGAGATCGCCGCACGTGTGGGCGACAAGGCCCGCATCACGCTCGACCCTTCGGAGCGTCACGGCTTCGAATATCAGTCGTGGTTCGGCTTCACGATCTATGCCGAGGGCATCTCCGGCAGCCTCGGCCGGGGCGGCACTTACCGGATCCTCGGCCAGACCGGGCACCACCCGGAAGCGGCGACCGGTTTCTCGCTCTATCCCGATCCGCTGGTGGACCTGCTGGCTGCCGAGCCGCAGGCGCAGCGCAAGCTGTTCCTGCCTCTGGGCCACGACCCGCGCGTGGCCGGGCAGCAGCGTGCCATCGGCTGGACCACCGTGGCGGCGCTGGCCGAAAGCGACGATCCCGTCGCGCTCGGCTGCTCGCACCGGCTGGACGGCGCAGAGGCTGTCGCGCTCTGATATCGGCCGATCGGGTCCGGGATCACGGCCCTTGACTAGCCATGCGCCTTGCCACTAGGGCGCGGACGAAAAGCCGGGGCGCTTCCGCCCCAATGAAAATCCATATCGCCGAGACCTGTCGAAGGGCGTTATAGGATCCACCGTGGCAGGGTGGAGGAGTATATCCATGGCCAACGTAACCGTGATCGGCGCCCAGTGGGGCGATGAGGGCAAGGGCAAGATCGTCGACTGGCTGGCAAGCCGCGCCGACGCCGTCGTCCGTTTCCAGGGCGGCCACAATGCCGGCCATACGCTCGTCGTGGGCGAGCAGGTCTACAAGCTCAGCCTGCTGCCTTCGGGCATCGTCACCGGCACGCTGTCGATCATCGGCAATGGCGTGGTGCTCGATCCCTGGCACCTCAAGTCCGAAGTCGAGAAGCTTCGCGGCCAGGGCGTGGAGATCAATCCGGACAACTTCGCGATCGCGGACAATTGCCCGCTGATCCTGCCGCTTCACCGCGACCTCGACGGGCTGCGCGAAACTGCTGCCGGTTCGGGCAAGATCGGCACCACCGGCCGCGGCATCGGCCCGGCTTACGAGGACAAGGTCGGCCGCCGCGCCATCCGCGTCTGCGACCTTGCGCACCTCGATGCGCTGGAGCCGCAGCTCGACCGCCTTTGCGCGCATCACGACGCACTTCGTGCCGGCTTCAACCAGCCGCCGGTCGATCGCGAGGCACTCATCAACGAACTGCGCGAGATCGCGCCGTTCGTGCTCCAGTTCGCGCAGCCGGTGTGGAAGCGCCTGAACAAGGTCCGCAAGGCCGGCGCCCGCATCCTGTTCGAAGGCGCGCAGGGCGTGCTGCTCGACGTCGATCACGGCACGTATCCCTTCGTCACCAGCTCGAACACGGTTTCGGGCACGGCGGCTTCGGGTTCGGGCCTCGGCCCCTCGGCCACCGGCTTCGTGCTGGGCATCGTCAAGGCCTATACCACTCGCGTCGGCTCGGGCCCGTTCCCGACCGAGCTGGAGGACGAGACCGGCCAGCGCCTCGGCGAACGCGGCCATGAATTCGGCACCGTCACCGGCCGCAAGCGCCGCTGCGGCTGGTTCGACGCCGTGCTCACCCGCCAGTCCTGCGCGATCTCCGGCGTCACCGGCATCGCGCTGACCAAGCTCGACGTGCTCGACGGCTTCGAGAAGGTGCGGATCTGCACCGGCTATCGCCTGAACGGCAAAGTGCTGGACTACTTCCCCAGCCACGCCGCCGACCAGGCCAATGTCGAGCCGATCTACGAGGAAATGGACGGCTGGCAGGGCACCACGGCCGGCGCCCGTTCCTGGGCCGATCTGCCCGCACAGGCGATCAAGTACATCCAGCGTGTGCAGGAACTGATCGAGACCCCGGTGGCGCTGGTCTCCACCAGCCCCGAGCGCGAGGATACCATCCTCGTGCGCGATCCCTTCCTGGATTGATGCGGTGCGGCGCGGGTTCAAACTCGCGCCGCTCCTGCTTTTGCTGGGCGCTGCGGAAGCCGAGCCTGCTCTCCAGCTCCCCCAAATCGACCTGATCCGCGTGCGCAAGGCGGCGCGGACCATGGAACTCTGGTCCGGCGACCGGCTCGTCCATGTGATCGAGCACATCCAGCTCGGCGACGCGCCCATCGGCCCCAAGCGCTTCGAAGGCGACGAGCGCACCCCCGAAGGCCGCTACGAGATCGACTGGGGCAATCCGCAAAGCGCCTATCACCTCTCGCTCCACATCTCCTACCCCAATGCCGCGGACCGGGCCTATGCCCAGGCTCGCGGCCGTTCGGCGGGGGGAATGATCATGATCCACGGCCAGCCCAACGACCTGGAGACCGGCCGAGTGCGCGGTGACTGGACGGACGGCTGCATTGCCGTCTCCAACCCGGAGATCGAGGCGCTCTACGAAACGGTGCCTGATGGCACGCCGATCGAGATAAACCCCTGATATTGCGATCACACCTGCCGCCCGCTCCCGAAAATTGATGTAGATTGCATTCCACGGACGACGACGGGCGTTTTTAGGAATTCAATCCTGCTCTAGGGATGTCTACGTGGACAGGGAGCCGCCGCCGGGAATCGGCACAAATGCCTTGCGCGTGGCTCAAGCGCCCTTTCGAGATCGGGTGCCGGCAGGTCGAACCGCCGGTTTTCGGTCAGTGGATCAACATCGCCAGGGCCCTTGCGGCCATGGCGCGGTCGGAACGCCTCTATGCTCCCCCAAACCATCCTCAACGACGAGCAGGGCCGCCTCGCGGCGCTGCGCAATCTCGACGTGCTGGACACCGAACCGGAAGAAGCGTTCGAACATGTCGTCTCGCTGGTGCGGGCCGTGCTGGGCGTGCCGATGGCGGCCGTCACCCTGGTCGATGCGGATCGGCAGTGGTTCAAGGCGCGCAGCGGGCTGGATGTGGCCGAGACGCCGCGCAATGTCTCGTTCTGCACCCATGCGATCCAGCAGACCGCGCCGTTCCTGATTTCCGACGCCAGGCTCGATGCGCGCTTCGCCAACAATCCCTTCGTCGCCACCGACCCCGGCGTGCGCAGCTACGCGGGCATCCCGCTGCTGACGCCGGAAGGCTACAATATCGGCGTGCTCTGCGCGATCGACGACAAAGTGCGCGATTTCAACGAGGCGGAAGTCGCCATCCTCGGCAACTTCGCGCGCATCGTCATGAACGAGCTGGAATTGCGCCGCATCGCCGAGCGCGACCAGCTGACCGGCGCGCTCACGCGCCGCGGCTTCGTGGACAAGGCGAAGCAGGAGATCGCGCGCTTCCGCCGCTATGGGCGGCCTTGCTGCCTGGTGCTGATCGATCTCGACCACTTCAAGCAGGTCAACGACACGCACGGCCATCCTGCGGGCGATGCGGTGCTGCGGGAAATGGCGGCCACGGTGGTCGGCTCCACGCGTCCCGTCGACTTTCTCGGCAGGCTGGGCGGGGAGGAGTTCGCCGTGCTCCTTCCGGAAACCGGCCCCGGCGAAGCGCTCGCGGCGGTGGAGCGATTCCGCGAGACTTTGGCGGAGCATGACATTCCGCTGCCCGGCGGCATGAGCATCCGCGTCACCGCCAGCTTCGGCATCGCGCCCCTGAGCGAGGCGATCGGCAGCGTTGAGGACTGGCTCGCCGCGGCGGACGGCCCGCTCTATGCCGCCAAGCGCGGCGGGCGGAACCGCTGCGAATTGCTGCATTGAGGAAAGAGCGAGGATCCGGGGCCCGGACGCTGGAAATGCCCCCGGACCCCCGCGACTTCCCTTGTCTCAGTCGAACCGGAACGCCGAGATCGCGGTCTTGAGCACGAGGTCCGAATAGACCTTCTCGCCCGCACCTTCGGCCGCGCCAGCGGCGACCATCAGCGGCAGGAGGTGTTCCTCGCGCGGGTGGGAGAAGCGCCCGCCGGGTGCTTCGGCCCAGTGCGACAGCGCCTCGGCGCGGTTTTCGGCGCCGGATCCGGCGGCCCGGGTCAACCATTGGTCGAAGGCCTGGGAGGGCTCGGTGGAGGCTGGATTGCCGTAGCCGCGCATGTTGTGGAAGCTCATGCCCGAACCCAGGATCAGCACGCCTTCATCGCGCAGCGGGGCGAGCGCGCGTCCGGCGGCAAGATGCAGGGCCGGGTCGAGCGAGCGGTCGAGCGACATCTCGACGACGGGCACGTCGGCCTCGGGCCAGGCCACCTTGAGCGGCACGAACACCCCGTGGTCATAGCCGCGCTGCGGGTCCGGGGCGGCCGCGAAGCCTGCCTCGCGCAGGAGCTGGCTGGCGCGGGCGGCCAGGGCAGGCGATCCGGGCGCGTCGAAGCGCAGTTCGTAGGTGTGCTGGGGGAAGCCGTAGTAGTCGAACAGCAGCGGCGGCTGCTCGGCGCCGGTGAAGGCGAAGCCCTCGGTTTCCCAGTGTCCCGAGACGACCAGGATCGCCTTGGGCGCCTCTGGCAGGCGCGCGGGAAGGCCTTGCAGGAACGCGGCCATGGAGGCCCAGTTGCCCTGCGGGTCGGGCATGAAGAAGCAGGGGCCGCCGCCGTGAGGGATGAAGAAGGTGGGTTGGCGGGTCATGGATCGCGTTCCTTTCAGAGCGGAAGCCTCAGCGCCGGGTCGGCACGAGCGCGTGGGCGCCGTCGCCGATCAGGGCCAGGACGAGGAGGGCAATGGACCAGAAGGCGGGATATTCCCAGCCGCCGCCCTTGCCATCGAAGAAGAAGCCGTTGGCTCCATGCACCATGACGATGGTGCCGAGCAGCAGCGGGATCAAGGCCAGCGCCACGGCGCGGGCGTAGATGCCCAGGATCAGTGCCAGACCGCCGAGCAGTTCCGCCGCCATGGTCACATAGGCAAGCGCCGGCGGCAGGCCGAGGCTGCCGAAGAAGCCGGCCGCGCCGGCCGGGGTGAAGACGAACATCTTGAGCGAGAAGTGCGCCAGGAACAGCACGCCGAGCGCGACGCGCAGGATGAACGCGCCGTAGGGGCTGGTGGAAGGGGTAGATGTCATGGGGGGCTTCCTTTCGAAGACTCCTCTAGACCTTCGCCCCGCTGGTGATAATCATGCCATACGTTGAATGACTTTCTACCAGGGGTGTTGAATGGACCGGCTGAAAGGCATCGAAGTCTTCGTGAAGGCGATTCGGCTCGGCGGCCTCTCGGCAGCGGCGCGGGACCTTTCGATGTCGCCGGCGATGGCGGCCAAGCACCTCAATGCGCTGGAGCAGCGCCTGGGTGCGACCTTGGTGAACCGCACGACGCGGCGGCTGGCGCTGACCGAAGTGGGGGCGGCCTATCTCGACAAGGCGGAGCGCGTCCTGGCCGAACTGGAGGATGCCGATGCCGAGGCGATGGCCCAGTCCGCCGCAGTGGAGGGCCTGCTGCGCGTCTCCGGTCCGGCCGCTTTCGGCAGCGCCTATCTGGCGCGCCTCGTCACGGAATTTCACGCGCTCTACCCGGCCGTCACGGTCGAGCTTGGCCTCAACGACCGGGTGGTGGACCTGCTCGAAGAGCGCTGGGACGTTGCCGTGCGCATCGGCCGACTGGCGGACAGCAACCTGGTGGCGCGCAAGCTGGCGCCGGTGCGCATGGCGATCTGCGCCGCGCCCGCCTACCTCGCACGGCACGGCAGGCCGCAATCCGTCGAGGATCTCGCAGGGCATGAATGCCTCGGCTACACTCTGGGCAACGAGACCGGCGCCACGCGCTGGGGCTTCGGCCGCGACGGCAGCCGCGCGGTCGCGGTGCGGGGCAGTCTGCATGCCAACAACGGGCAGGTTCTGGCCCAGGCGGCGGAGGCGGGCATGGGACTCGTCTACGGCCCGCGCTTCTTCGTGGACCGCGCCATCGCCGCAGGGAGGCTGGTGGAACTGGACCTGGGCGCCGAACTGCTCGACCTCGGCGCGGTCCACGCCGTCACGCACCGCACCCGGCGGCCGGCAGCGAAGACGAGGGCCTGGATCGACTTCCTGGTCGAGCGCCTGCCGCCGATGGCGCGGGACTGGTAGGCCGTCCCCGGTAGCGGGGAATCAGAAGTCGATGGCGATGCCGTTGCGCACCCAGTCGCCGTAGCGGGTGGGCGAAATCCCGTCGGGGTCCTGCTCCTCCTGCGCGGCCCCTGCCGTTTCTGCGGACGGCGGGGAGGGCTGGGGCGCGGGGTCGTTCGTCCAGTGGGTGGGCTTGGTGAAGCCTTCGGGACGTTGGGTGGCGCGCTGTGTCATTCAGCCCATGTGGTGGAGGTAGCGTCAAAACGCAATCCGCTATAGGGGCAGGCGATGGACATTCCCGGCCTTCCGGCGCGCCGTGCCGCGCTCAACCTTATCGATGCCGTGCTGCGGCGGGGTGAAACGCTTGACCAGGCGGGTGGCTCCGCGCTGGCCCGTGTCGGCGGCGATGCCGACCGGGCGCTCGCCCGCGCCATTGCCGGCGAAGTGCTGCGCTGGCGCACCGACCTCGACGAACTGATCGACAGCGCCACGCGTCTGCCGCTCGCCCCCGATGCCAAGGCGCGCGCCGTGCTGCAGATCATGCTGGCGCAAGTCCTGCGGCTGGAAACGCCCGCTCACGCGGTGATCGCCACCGGCCTGCCGCTGCTGATGGGCGGCCCGCGCAGGCTGGCGCATGGCGTGTTCTCCACCCTGACCAAGAACGGCGTCACGCTTCCCGACGTGCCGACCCTGCCCGAGGATGTGGCCGGGCGCTGGGGCGTGCGCGCCGAGGCGATTGCTGCCGGTCTGGCCGAGCCGCCGCCGCTCGATCTGGCGCTACGCTATCCCGAGCAGACCGCCGAATGGGCCGAGCGCCTTGGCGGCACTTCCCTGATGGCCGGCCATGTTCGCCTGGCACGCGGCACCGCGGTCGAGCATCTCGAAGGCTTCCGCGACGGCGCCTGGTGGGTGCAGGACCTTGCCGCCAGCCTGCCCGCACGGCTGCTGGGCGCGGGTGAGGGGCGCAAGGCGCTCGATCTCTGCGCGGCGCCGGGCGGCAAGACGCTGCAACTGGCGGCGGCGGGCTGGCAGGTCACCGCGATCGACAATTCCAAGCGCCGCCTCGAACGCCTGCGCGACAACCTCAGGCGCATCGGCCTGGAGGCCGAAGTGGTGCAGGCCGATGTCCTGACCTGGGAGCCGGAGGAAAAGTTCGACGCGATCCTGCTCGACGCCCCTTGCACCGCCACCGGCACGGCCCGCCGCCATCCCGACGTGCTCCACCGCATCGCCGGGCGCCAGATCGAGGACATGACCGCGATCCAGGAAAAGATGCTGGAACGCGCCGCGGGCTGGCTCAAGCCGGGCGGGCGGCTGGTCTATGCGGTCTGTTCGATGGAACCGGAAGAGGGCGAGGAACAGGCGGACAAGGTCTCGCTGACGCCGGTTCCGGTCACGGCATCGGAACTGCCGGAAGGGCTTGCGCCCACGGCCGAGGGCTGGGTGCGGACCGATCCGGGGATGCTGGCCGATGTCGGCGGGCTGGACGGGTTCTTTATCGGAAGGTGGCAGAAGTAAGGGGAAGTTCTGGGGGATGATCCCCCAGACCCCTGGAAATGTCGGCGTGGCGCGCTGCCTGGCTATCGAGCGCTCCTGGCGGCGCAGCCATTGAGCCTACCGACGCGGCCATGGGCGCACGACGAATAAGCGGTGCGTGACCTCGACATTACTGGGGTGCAGGGACGATGGCCCCTGCTTCTCAGGCCGCGACGGCGCGCCGACGACGCCAGAACACCAGCGCACCGAGGCCCAGCGCGAAGAGGCCGATCATGCCCGGCTCCGGCACATCGGTGCTGCCGCCCGAGCTGCTGCCGCCACCCGAGGTGGTCGAGCTGCCCGGATCGCCCGGCGTGTAGCCGCCGGTATAAGTGCCGACATGCATCTCGCCGTTCTGGACGAGATTGCCGAACACGGCCGAACCCTGGATGTAGTTCGACGTGATGGCATTGGCGCCCGGCGCCAGCACGGAGCCGCCCCAGGCGGTGGTGAGCGCGAGGTTTTCCGCCTCGTAGAAGTTCCAGACGACGTGCTCGCCCAGGTTCGCGGTACCGCCGAGGAAGTTGTCGTCCAGCTTGATCGAGGTGCCCGAGACGTTGACGATCGCGGTGTCCGCGCCGTTCAGGTTGAACTTGATCTCGCCGATCTTGTCGAGGTCGGCGGCGGAGATGTTGAACACGGCCACGCCGCCCGCACCCGGCTGGGCATTGAAAGTGCCGGTGTTGCCGCTGATCGAGAGCTGGCTGTTTGCCGTCTCGGTGCTCATCGAATGGCTCAGGCCCTCCATCGAGGTGCCGATGAGGCTCTTCTGCTGCGTGAGGTTCTGGGCGAACTGCGGATCGCTGGAAGCCAGGCCCGAAGTGACGGTGTTGTTGTTGACGTTGGTGTTGCTGATCGTGCCGCCCACCAGCACCGTCTGCGCCGCGCCGTTGAGGTTGAGGCCGCTGTTGACGTTGCCGCCGACGATCGCGCCCGAACCGTTGTTGAGGTTCTTGTAGCCGCCATTGACGTCGCCCACCACGGTCAGCCCCGGCGTTCCGGTGCTGGAGGCGGGAAGGGCAGTGATCTGGTAGTTCGAGGCATTGCCTTCGAGATTGCCGCCGACGAACGTGCGACCCTCGACTTCGGAGGACGAGGTGAGGTCGCCCAGCACCACCAGGTTCCAGGTCTTCAGCACGTCGATCCCGGCGATCATGCCCGAGGATGCGAGCACGGGGCTGGCCGCGAAGGCGACGGCGGCAACAGCGACGGAAAGCGACAGCTTGCGGAGACGGGACATGATGGGACTCGCCAATGGAACGGATCGATAGGCGAGCTAAGTACTTGTCCGGGAAGGTTTGGATATGGTTCGTTTCGCCGTGTCTCATGGTGAGACACGGCGAAAGCGAATGCCTTACGCGAAGTGGGTAGAGCCACCCAGTTCGTCATTGCGAGGAGGCGAAGCCGACGAAGCAATCCAGAGCGGCACGGAACTGCCCCTGGATTGCTTCGCTACGCGCGCAATGACGAAGGACGGGATGGCTTCCGCCACGTCCGTCGCCGCACAGTCCGAAGCCCCGAAGAGCAGGCGCTTCAGCCCTTGACCTTGTTCTGGAAGCTCTTGCGCAGCTTCATCAGCTTGGGCGGGATGATCGCGAGGCAATAGGGATTCCGCTGGCCTTCGCCGTCCCAGTATTCCTGGTGATAGTCCTCTGCGGGATACCACGCCTCGTTCTGCCTGCCCTCGGCAAAGCCCTCGATCGTGGTGACGACCTTGCCGGCGTTGTCCTGGTTCGAACGGGCGAGCGCGGCTTCGGCCTCGGCGGCCTGGGCATCGTCGAGCGGGAAGATCGCCGAACGGTACTGCGTGCCCACGTCGTTGCCCTGGCGGTTGAGCTGCGTCGGGTCATGGGTGCCCATGAACACGTCGAGCAGGTCGCCATAGGACAGCACGGAGGGGTCGTAGTTCACCTTGATCGCCTCGGCATGGCCGGTGTCGCCGCCGCAGACCTGCTTGTAGGTCGGGTTGGCCACGGTGCCGCCGATATAACCGCTTTCCACGGAGTCCACGCCGATGACGTCGCGGAACACCGCTTCGGTGCACCAGAAGCACCCGCCTGCAACGATTGCCGTTTCCATTGTCTTGAATGTCCTCATGAGGGGGAATTTGTCGCTAGATAGGTACACTGGGACGGCTTGTCATTGGGGCGTCGGAAACTAGGTTCAGCACTGACCAGCTTCCACGGGAGAATCGCATGCGCCGCGCCCTCATCGCCCTTTCGTCCCTTCTCGGCGTCATCGCCATGCCCGGCGCCGCCACCGCTGCCGACGAAACCACCGAGGCGGAATCCTGCAAGGGCTGCGAGGCGCTGCTCGAACTGGCCGCCTCCAATCCTTCGCGCAAGGAAGACCGCGCGCGTGACAAGTATCGCCATCCGGTGGAAACGCTCAGCTTCTTCCGCGTCGCGCCGACCATGAAAGTGGGCGAATATGCACCGGGCGGCGAATGGTATTCGCGCCTGCTCGGGCTCTACCTCGGCCAGCAGGGGCACCTCGTCGGCCTCTACTTCAACCCCGAGGCCCCGGCCTTCAAGCCCGAAACCAGGGAGGGCATCCGCAAGGGCGCTGCGAACTACCCGGCAGACGTGGCCAAGTTCACCGGCATGCCGGCCGACAAGTTCGCCGCCTATACCCTCGGCGCGATCCCGGAAGGAGAGAAGGGCACATTCGACGTCATCGTCGTCCCGCGCATGATGCACAACCTGCTGCGCTGGAACATCGCCGGCAGCGAATTCGCGGCCATGCGCGACCTGCTCAAGCCCGGCGGCCTGATCGGCATCGAGCAGCACCGCGCCCGCCCGGACGCCCCGGCCGACTATGCCGACGGTTCCAAGGGCTACTTGCGCGAGGCGGACGTGATCCGCTTCATGAAGGACAACGGCTTCGATCTCGTCGCCCAGTCCGAGATCAGCGCCAATCCCAAGGACACCGCGAACTGGCCGGACGGCGTCTGGACCCTGCCGCCCAGCCTGGCGTTGAAGGACAAGGACCGCGACAAGTACCTCGCCATCGGCGAGAGCGACCGCATGACCCTTCTGTTCCGCAAGCGGGACTGATAGAGGCCCCCTCCATGACCGAAATCACCGTTGCCGCGCTTCAGCTCGCGCTCAATTCCGCGGACGAGGGCGAGAATATCGCCGCCGTCTCCGCGCTCGTCGAGGAAGCCGCCGCCAGGGGCGCGCAGATCGTGCTGCCGCCCGAGCTGTTCTCCGGCCCCTACTTCTGCAAGGTCGAGGAAGAGGAACTCTTCGCGCTCGCCCGCCCGACCGCCGAGCATCCTTCGGTGATCGCGATGAAGGCACTGGCGGCGAAGCTGAAAGTGGTGATCCCCACCAGCTATTTCGAACGCGACGGCCACCACTACTACAACACCTTGGCCATGATCGGCACCGACGGCGAGATCATCGGCACCTATCGCAAGAGCCACATTCCCGACGGCCCCGGCTACGAGGAAAAGTACTACTTCCGCCCCGGCAACGACGGTTTCAAGGTGTGGGACGTACTCGGCACCAAGGTCGGCGTCGGCGTCTGCTGGGACCAGTGGTATCCCGAATGCGCGCGCGTGATGGCGCTGATGGGCGCGGAACTGCTGTTCTATCCCACGGCCATCGGCTCGGAACCTTATGACGCGACGCTGGACACCAGCCGCATGTGGCGCCGGGCGATGGTGGGCCACTCGGTGTCCAACTGCATGCCGGTGATCGCCGCCAACCGCATCGGCGTCGAAACCGAATGCGGCACCGAGCAGACCTTCTACGGTCACTCGTTCATCACCGACGAATGGGGCGATTACGTCGCGGAATTCGGCAAGGAGGAAAGCGGCGTGCTGGTCTCCACGATCGACCTTGCCCGTGCCGCGAAGCACCGTGCCGGCATGGGCTTCTTCCGCGATCGCCGTCCGCAACTCTACACGCGCATTGCGCAGGATATCTGATACACCCTCGACAGTTACGACATCATCGGGGGACATCGGCCTTGGCCAAGCACCAGTATCTCGTCGCGCTCGGCTCGAACATGCGCCATCCGCGCCACGGCGGCCCCCGTCAGGTGCTCGCCGCGGCGCTGGCCGCGCTCGATAGCGGCAAGTACGAGGTGCTGGCTGCCTCGCCCATCATCGAGAGCGCGCCGCTCGGCCCCTCGCGCCGCCGCTATGCCAATGGCGTGGCGCTGGTGCGCAGCAAGCGCGAACCCGACGAGATGCTGCACAAGCTGCACAAGCTGGAAAACAAGTTCGGCCGCCGCCGCATGGGCCAGGCCTGGGGCTCGCGGGTGCTGGACCTCGACCTCGTGCTCTGGAGCGGCGGCCCCTGGGCGGGCGGCGAGGGCGAGAAAAGCCTGATTCTGCCGCACCCCGCCTTCCGCAGCCGCGATTTCGTGCTCGGCCCGGCGCGGCGGATTGCGGGGCCCTGGCGTGATCCTTTGACGGGTCTCACCATTAATCAGCTTCATGCCCGCTTGACCAAGCCTCGCCCTGCCCTTAGGTGACCCCTTCCGCAGCCGCTTCGCCGGCCTGCGCCCGGCAACGGGGGCCCTTAGCTCAGTCGGTAGAGCAACTGACTTTTAATCAGTAGGTCGCTGGTTCGAACCCAGCAGGGCTCACCACCTAAGTAAAATCAAGCACTTAGGTGGTTGCAGAGGGCAAATGTCTCTCAGTTTGTCTCACATCTCAGCCGTAGCGCACACCGACAAATTTTTCGTGATTTTTGGCCCTGCTGTGGCCAATGAAGTCTCCGATCCAATTTGAGAGGCATGGGGGCAAGGGGTGTCCGAGGAGTCAAAGGTTCGTGCCGTCCAGCACATCATGGCAACGCTGTTTTCTGCACAAAATGCTCTTCGCGAGCTTGCGCCTGAGTTTCGGTGGGCAGGGCTAGGGAACTTACTCGGAGACTATGGCGAGTTTGTCGCGATCAAGCACTATGGGCTTGTAAAAGCTCCTGCGGGATCGAACGGGTATGACGCGACTACGCCGGATGGTAAGACGGTCCAAATTAAAGCGAACCACGCGGCTTCAACCATCGGCTTTAGAGGGGAGGCGGACCTCCTGCTTGTGATCAAGGTCGAGCCGGACGGGCAATGGACAGAATGCTATTACGGGGTGTTCTCGGCGGTTAAGGCGCTCGCTCGATATTCGGCAAGGGATAACAAGCACATGGTGCATGTCCGTCACCTGCACGCGTTGAGGGCGGCGGATCAGTCCCACGTTTCAGTCAGGGAAATCGACGGCTTGTTTGATGGGTGAATAGGCGGGAAGAATCTTGCCTCGAAAAATTCTATTTTGCACAACCTCTGGTCGCACACATGCGTTGGTGGTGTTGCAAACCGCAGATCGCTTAGGGGGGGGGGCTAGCGATGAATTCGCATTGAAGCTCTTGAGCGTTTTTTATAGATATGCGAGTAAATCAATCGCTTGGGGGGTGATTGGTTATGATTGATCCTAATTCGTTCGTTGTTGGGGTTGTAGTGGGCGCGGGCTTAGGTGCTGCGGGAGGCGCGATCCTTACCGTTAAAATTAGCCGACAAAACAAATCTGATAGCAGCAACAAGGTCACCATCCGCGATGTTAATACACTCGGGGATGTGGTGGGCCGTGATTCGAGCAAGAAAGACTAATCTTGGGGCTGCTCACCGGGCCATCGACCGGGCTTCGCGATATAACTGCGACGAACGTTTCCGCTGGAAATCAGACAAACATCATACTTTCTGGAGCTACGGTTAATCCATCGCTCCAGAAACTTGTCGCGGCTTGCCTAGACGAGATCGATCAAGGCGAAACGTTAGATACTTTCATAGAACAACTCGCACATTACGGTCGAGTACCAACAGAACGAAATTTGGAATCGAAACTTACCGAAGCGGGCTGTAATTCTAAGTATTATGATTTTGCTATAGAAGCCAAAGAGAGTTTTGCAAAATTTTATGAGGTGATGGGGCGGCACAGGTCCGGTCAGGCAATATTGGTTACTGCATTTAAGCACGCTTACAGTGTGTTCAGAGAGCAAATTTACCCAAGAATCGATGAAATTACGTTCGATGTTCAGGCTTCATTGTTCGATGATAAGGTAATAAACTTCCTATCCGATAATCTAATTGGCCTTCCAAATTTCGACGGTCGAATGGAGGCGCTGGGATTGCTATTCTTCTTGGCAGACAATTGCTTCATTGAGTATGCAAAATGTTCCACCTAGCCTTCTATCCTGAAAATGATGTTTATCATACCGCGTTTAGGGCGATTTCTATCATTGGATATAGCGGAGAACTTGAGCGCGATGCTTACCGAATTTTCGATTATTATTCGGTATTCCCGTTTGAACTTGCTTCATTTCGAATCCGGGGCAAGGTGCCGAAACGATTAGCTGAAAGCTATGAGGCGGAACGTCCTTATCATTTGGTAGCGGAGCCAGCAGCAACGCTTCTTAATATGCACGGCTATCAAAATGCGGCGCTCAATAGCCTCGTCTACGAAAGGGTTCTTGAACGGACCGCATTTGAGCGGATGCAGATCAAGCTCAGCGATGACTTTGTTCCTAACGAGACATTGAGCATGTCGATGGCAGAATACCAGGAAAGTAGGGCGCCGATATGGAACTATCTGCGCGAAATGCTGACATCGCATGGCTTAAAAGGAGCGGGAGGGCTTAAGGACCGAACGGGTTTGATGGAGTTTCAGCGGGATATAATGTCTGATGCCTTTGATAATTAATCGGATTAGAATTGCCGCGCGAGGCAAAGTTGCATTTGATGAAACTCTGTCAAATGGCATCAACGTATTTGAAGGGCAAAATTCTTCAGGGAAATCGACGCTATTCAAAATTATCTATCACGGATTAGGTGGCACTATTCCCGTAAGGCAATGGACAGATGCCGCATTATCATGCGATAGAGTTTTTCTTGAAATCAAGATCGGCAAATCGATTTTTACGATTTCTCGTCAGATAGTTGAGACGGGATTCCCTCCGACCATTGTGATTGATGGTGCATTAAGTGCTGCGCTCGTAGCTCCTATGGATGCTTGGATAGAAATTCCGTATAGCCGCGCTACTGATAAACAGAGCTTCAGCCAGTATTTATTCAATCTGCTCCAAATGCCTGAGGCTTTTGGTGAAACAGGCGACTTCGTTACATTCAATCAATTTCTTCGCGCTCATTATGCCGACCAAGAAAGCCCCAATTCAACCGTACTCCGGCACGAGCCTCAATGGGATAAACCTTCTACGAGAGAGGCCATAGGCAACTTTCTTTTAGGGGGTACTGATCACCATATCAGCGCAATGGAAGCCGAGTTGCGGGAAACCGAGAAGCAATTGGCTCAGGCGTTAGGAGCAGTGGCTGCAGGGAACGCTCTGTTAGGTTCCGATTACGAGCAACTTAACTCCATAGCCTTGGCGGAAGCTGAAATAAAGCTGAACAATGAGTTCGATGCACTCGAAGATCGTTCATTGGAATTGAAAAGCCGGCTTATCGAGCCAGTTACGTCCGCGGATATTGATCGCTCCCGCCTGGTGGAACTCACGCGACTCGTTACTGAGAAAAAGGCTCAGCTGGCAGACGCTGAACGAGAAATGGTTCAAATTGAACTGCAGGCGGGGGACTCGGCTGACTTCATACGCTCACTGCGTCAACGAACGGGCGCTCTCGTGCAAGCAATTCATGCTGCTGACCAGCTAGGGACGCTTCACTTTGATGCCTGTCCAGCTTGCGGAGTTCCAATTGTTGAAGAGCCGGAGGCAGATCATTGCCACCTCTGTCATAGCCCTAGTTCAGAGAACCATTCGTCCGATCGCTTCATTTCATTGCTAAATTCGACTAATTCCCAAATTGAGCAATCCGAACGAATTCAAAAGATTCGCGAGGAAAAACTCGCTGGTATCCAACGTAAAATTAGAGAAATTAATCGATCTATAGATATCACAATGATTGATATAGATAGTCAGAAGGCTGTGTTCTCTAGCAAGGTGCAAGCCGAATTAACAGAAGTTCAAAACAGAATGGGCTTCATCGGGGGCGAAAAGGAACGAATTCGTCGAGACAAAAAGGTTGTGCAGAAGCTTGAAGATCTACGAGAAGGCCGTGATCGGCTTTCCAGTTCTGCCGCTGCACTCAAGGAAAGTTTGGACATAGCCCGCAACAGTGCCCTTCTTAGACTTGGGTCTGCCCTCTCTGCCGTGGGCGGGGAGGCGGAAAAAATCCTCGATGCCGACTTAGACCGCCAATCTGAATTCCATAACGAGCCGCGTGTCGAGATTGACTATCGATCTAACGTTTTCTCAATCAGTGGAAAAACTTCATTTTCGGCTAGTTCAACAAGCTATGCGCGTAACTCAATTTTCATGGGTGAAATGTTCGCTGCAAACTGGCTTAAAACGATGCGGCATCTACAATTTCTTATGCTCGAAAACCTTGAGGATAAAGGAATGGAGCCTGCGCGCTACTATCGCTTGCATGAGACGATAGTCCGGCGAACGCAGGCACTAAATGGAGACTGGCAAATCCTGTTAGCAACAGCAGACTTGTCGCCGGCAGTTCGCAGCGATGTGAAATTTGTAGGCCATTATTTCACCCAGGAAAAAATGACGCTCAACTTGTGAGTGCATTCATCGCATCGGAAATTGTCGGTTCCGATTCGGCCCGAATCGCCGTATCGAAATCTAGCGCCTGTAATGATCTGTGTTGATTTCAATGTGCGGGTTGGATTCGTGCAGAGATGGGCGTGAAAAGACTGTCAATTGGCGCGTCGCAGGCTTTCGACAATGAAAAGGGCCTCTCCCTTACGGGAAGGCCCTCATCGCGCTGTGGCGCTCAAAACGACTGGGTTTTCCGGTCGTTTGAAGGGCATTATCGGTTGCTTCGCTCCCGATTTACCCGATCAATCATTTCTCGAATTTTTCGTATAGCATCGGCATCTACTTCGCCGCGAACTCGACAGGATCGAGGAAGGGGGCGATGTTCATGGAGTGGACAACTGGTATTTATACAGGCAGCGGTCTGCTGTAAAAATGTACCGGCAGATAATTCGTCATAATTACAATCGTAGCATTTTAGGCCAATGGCCTCTTTGGGTGTCGTATCGGTCAAGTTCAATAATCCTAATATTCTCCTTTTTTTACGGGAATAGCTGAATTGCCCTTCGCCGGGTGCAAGGTAAATCCGTCTATAGCATCTCGTAGGTTAATGCAGCAAGGGTTAGTGCATACACTTTAAGATTTCGACTTAATTTTATTAGTAGATGCGCAGTACCGTTTCACCGTTGCTGGTGACAAATTGAAATGAGTAGCCGTCACTTGGATGCTCGCCTCGTGTTCGGTGCGCCAACGCGCAACGGTTGATGCATCGTTTGCCATTGGTCGTCCAAGGCTTGCCTTCCCTCTATGGGTCTTCCCTGTTGTCGTTAGCGATGCCCTGGCGGCTTCCCTGCCTGCATCGCAGCGCTCCTTGATCCGGCTGCGCTCCATATCTGCAATTTGAGCGAGAACGGCGACAATGAGTTCGCCTACGCCCTTTGCGATAGCGCCAAGGCCAAGCACTTCAACGGTGACGCCCTTTTCGATGAGCTTCCGCACAATCGCTTGGACATTAAGGGCGTCGCGTCCAAGCCGGTCGATAGAGGCAACGTGAATGGTATCCCCTTCTCGAACATAGTCGAGCATGGCGGCGAATCCTGGACGGCTTTCGGCTGGGATCGCACCGGAAATGCCCTCGTCTGCAAACTCCTTGTCGAACGGCCCCGGCAATGAAGAGCGCTGCGCTTCAATGGACTGATCGCCAGTAGAAACCCGAAAATATGCCAGCCTGCTCATAAATGTCCCTTCGAGTCGCTCATAAGATGCCATATTATTATGAGCCATGGATCATAATGCAAGGTTATATCTTATGATCCAAGCAGAGTGCTGGTTGGAAGGCGGGCTCAATACCTACAAGTTGTGAGCCTCGCCAACGGCTTCGGTATCGCCCGGTGGGAAAGCAGGGTCACGGTGTCGCGGATTACCTCGTAGACTCAACGGCTCGTACAATCTAAAGGTTGATCGTTGGCCTAATCTTAGTCGTGAGGGTCAGCCCGCATTCGCGCGGTGAACACAGGTACTCGGCCTTTTCAGGTCGGGCGGCCTGCTGAATAAAATACCTTCGGGGAATACGCAGGGCGCGTGTCCCTGTGTTCACGTGCGACTAACCGTCCCGGCTGGCGGGATGGCGCGGTGAACATGGGGGAATCATATGCGTTTGCGACGTATTGCGTTCACAATGTCCATTCTGCTGCCGGTGTATGGATTGGCATCGCCTGCCATCGCCGGTGCAAAGGCGGTGGCACGCTATAAGACCGAAGTCGAAGGGCAGGCATTCAAGATCATTCGTTATGACAACGATAGCGTAAAGGTTGTCGGCACTGGCCTGATCGTTCCGGGGTACAGCTACAAGCTTCGAAACCGGATGCGCCAAGCAGCAAAGCAGGTGACCGGGTGCGAGATTGCCGATGATTTCGACCAAGATGGTAAGTTGATCGGAACGCTGGTTTGCGCGGCGGTGCCAGCAGCATGAGTGATGAAATTGGAGGAAAAAGGCAACGCGATTGGTGGGATGGTGTCTTTGATGATGGACCGGCGGCGAAGCGGGGATGCTTCGGCTGCTTGACCGTCCTCGGCGTGGGGGCGCTCGCGCTCTTCGGTTACACAGTATATTCCTTCCAGCAATCAGCAGTTCAGCACGTAAAGGATGAACAAGCTGCCGAAGTGGAAAGGGCAACACGCGGCCCCAGCGAAACCAACACCAACGCTATGTGCGACTTGGCGGTCAAAAGCGTCTTGGTGTCGGAAGACCCATTCGACCCTGAGTGGGGTGGGTCTTTCCATGCGGAAGGTGACATCGGAGTCGTTTCGAAGAAGTTCGACTCCACTAACGGTTTCGGCGCGAAGCTTACCTCCCGCTACACCTGCAAGTGGAATTCCAAGACGGACACCATTGTATCCCTTGAGGTTACCGATCCTTACGGCGAAACGAGGAAGCTGCGATGAAGGAAGGGATATACTTTCCCCTTCTCTGTTCGCTTTCCCTTGTGGGGTGCGAGAGACCAACTCAGGTGGCGTCTGATGTGCCTACCTCCGCCGTCGTGGAAGTTAATGCAATGCCAGTGCCGTCAGCGGTCATCGATCCAGCTAAAGCGGCTCTCATCTGCAAGGCAGGGATAGCAAAGCTGTTTCAACAGCCTGTTGCTTCCATGAAGGCCGTGCCGATGGCGGGCGAGATCATCCGGGTTTCCTATCGCCGCTCTTCGGACAATACCTTGTGGAAGAATGATTGTCGGCTGGAAGGCAATCGAATCTTGTGGCGTGCCGTCGATATCAATCCTGGCTCTGGTCCGGGAAGGTGGCGTGACGATCCAGCCGATGAACGGGTGACGTACTCCATGGATGGCGATAAAGTCGTAGTGGATGAAACGTTCTAGAGCTTAGGCTTCAATCATGAGTGCTCGGGGGAGGGGGTAACCCTTAGAAATGGTCAGGAGGGCTAAAACGAGTCCATTCCTACTCCCAACCCCGATTGCCTCTAACGTCACACCGGTTGCCCGAAAAACGGAAATAACGGTGACTAAATCGCGGGTGATCAGCGCCTGCAGCATTGAATATGCTCTAAATTGCCCGCAAAGGCTCCGTACAGCGCGAAGATGGAGAAAAAGGCCCCAACCTACCCCTCCAAATATCAGCGCGCTGTACAGACCTTAAATCGACAACCGTATAAATACAGTCGATCCAGATCAATCAAAAATGGAACTGGTATGATAATATAATCTCAATATATATATTTTACTTAATCTTAGTATAGCACCTTACTTTCAATGCTTCATTAAACCTATCTGATATCACTTCTGCGACCCTATTAGAATCTCTTCTTTTAGCTATAAGTGAATCATGTAGGGGTAGGGTTGCTACTCCCTCTCCTATCAAGGTTTTGATAGACTCAATGAGGATTTGGCTTTCAATGAATTGGAAGTCAGCCCAAGTGTATCCACTACCTTCAACCGCTTTCAGCAAAGGAATATGCTGGATGGCAATGTCTCTCACCTGCTGAAACGGATAATCCTTTCGAAGATCACCCGTCATTCCCGGGACAGGAAGGCCAAGTTTAATTCTTTTATTATAGGCCTTTAGGTAATTCTCGGATGCCTTTGACGACCACCGTGAAGGAATGCTGCCGTTGCCAAGGGTGATGGCGCTGAACAGCTTTATGCCATCCCTGCCTATCTCTCCGGTGGCATAAGGATCGCCAGAACCCGGCAAAGTAGCTTTCATCAGGGCATGGAAGATTGTCAGGTGGCTGGCGCAGATATCAACCTCAACGGTTTCCTCTCCGTTGATGCGGATCAAGGGGCGTTTTTCATACTTATCTAGAGCTTGGAAGCCGCCACCAACGGCATACAACCGACCCCCCTTATCCCAGCCATAGCCATCCCGAACACCTTCGTTGAAGCCTCGGAATAGTCCGTCGAATGTCATGCCTTCAAAGGATTGGTGGCACAGGAAGTCGTTTATCTGGTGGACTTCCTCTTCAAGCCTGACAACCTTCGAAGTCCGCTTAACCGTCATCGGTTTGCCATCGACTTTCGGCCCGTAACGGCGCGTGGAAGCCGTTTTCAAACGGACAGGGTCATGCACCAACGGAATGTCGGTTCGGACGGCAAAATGCTTGGTGAAGTTCGCAGGGGTAATGCCAGCCGCTGCAAGGGCCAACATCAGTTTGTCAGTGGCGTGGAAACGGGAAACTACGCCCGGAACGTCATCAAAGGGCTGTTGCCCTCGCACGAACCGAAGATAGCCCCCTTTGACAAGATTATCACGGACGGCAACGAATGGCTTATATCCGTAATGGAAACGGGTGAATGAAGGGTTGCTCACTGCCCGATAGCAGGAGTGTGCAGGTACAAAGGATTGACCTCGCAAAAGGTCACCGATGACCGCACCTACGATCTTAACGTGGTTCCGCAGGGGCTTACGCCGGTCGGAAATCTCCGAGGCTACCCGCCTTACAAACTCAACAGCTTCCACGGACAAGGGCTGCTGCCGAAGGGACAAGGGTATGCTATTAGAATAAAGGCTTTCAGTCTCGCGCACCCCTTCTTGGGAGTGAATATCTACCGACATAAAAACTCTCTGAAATTAATCTATGTTTAGTTTTGTTTAGAAATATACCGATTTCATCGCTTAATAATCGGAATTCTATGTTCATTTTTGTTTACCCATTAATGGGAGTGCAAATTGAAAGCCGTTAGTATCGACCATTTGTATTGAAATATGGCGAGGGAAACGGCTCATCGAAATCGGCTGGAACGCGAAACGCACTCTTCACACCGAGAAGAGGAGTTTTTTCGGTTCAATCTAGGCCTAATGATGTACCGACAAGACCGACGGTTATGGCCTGCCTTACGCATCTGAGATGCCTCACCATCGAATTCGGGTCGTTTCTGTATCGTATTTGAAGCAGCTAAATGCTTTATGCCGCAGATGTAGGGCTAGCGAATGAAGATGCCATCATCGTCGGTGAATTCGATAAATTCATCGACGTTTATCCCGTGGCAGAGGGATTGTTTGTTTTTCCACGTTTCCAACTCTACCATTGATATGGTTTGGCGAACTCTTCGGAGGTGAAGTATAATGGCGGACAGGCTCATAATGTTGGCGTGAGTACCGTCAAAATTGAAAAGCATTAGCTCTTGCTCGGCAAGCAGTTCTTCGGCCTTAAGTTCCGTTAGCGTCATAATTGTTCCCTTTTGCTGCCAGTCGGACAGGTTGGGGATTTGCGCCGACCGCAGGCAAGGTTCAAGTCTTGACGTAATATTGTTTCTGAGTATTATCTATACCTGTAAAATCAAGAAATAATACTACATTAAAAAAGAGATGTAATTATCTCACTGTTAAATGATTTTGGGGATGGTTAGACCTTTGTAGTGGCAACCCCGAACGGCTGGGTACGTCTCTTCAATAGGGATTTCGCCAACGTAAATAGCATCCATGCCGCCCTTCTCGTGCCCAGCTATCTCATGGATGATGTTGGGGTGTAGCTTGTATTCGCTATTCCCGAGCATCGCTTTGAACGCTCCACGGAACCCGTGAAACGTTACTTCCTGCCTAGCTTCCGAAGACAACCGATCTCCGAGCATCTGGCGTATCACGGTTCGATTAAAGGACCGGATCACCCGTCCATTCGACCATTGGTTGTCGTCATTGCGATCAGTGCCCTTACCGCTGGGCTGCTCCCAATCAGGAAACAATCTTTCCGCTCCGCTCTTCCGCACACGTTCAACATAACTGGCGAAACCGAGTTCAAGCAGCCCATCGAGAACCGGCACATTGCGAGCTTCGCCCTTTTTAGTCCGACGCCATTTGTTATCGCGAATGACAAAATGGGGATAGTGTCCATCCAGGCGGACTTCATCAAGCATAACGCCGCCGAGTTCGCTTGCTCGGCAACCGGTATATGCCGCCACGACGGGAACCCAATATTCAGATCCCGTGAGCCGGTAGTTTCCGGGTTGATGCGACCGCGAAGGCGAAGCGCAACCTGTAAACCACGGGTGCTGGAAAATGAGGTTCATTTCATCGACCCTGAACCGCCGTTTCTCGGGCATAATCGCCTTGTTCGGGGGCGCTGCATATCGATCGACCTTTATGCCGCTAGCAGGATTTTTGCCGGTAAATTTGTCAGTGTCGATAGCGTGATTGATTGCCGCTCGAAGAAGGCCAATCTTTTTTCGCAATGTGGAAGGGCTGGCAGGCCTAGTTATACTACCAACAGTTTTTCCGCCAATCGATTGCGAGGCAAGATGTATAATATAAGTTTGAAAATCTCCACGGGTCAAAGCATCAAGAGGCTTGTTTCCTATTAATTCCTCAAATTGACGCAGGGAGGATTTTACCTCCACGGCGGTGCGAGCCGGGAGATTTCTTTGCAAGAGGTATGCTTCAACGGTATCTCTAAGCGTTGGAGCTGCTTTTGTTTGCCTACTTTTTCCATTTAGGAGCTGGGGCGCAGCTTCACCCATAATAAGGGCCTGTGCCTCCCGTCTACCACGTAGAGTGCCGGAACGGATAGCTCCTACAACAGCGCCAAATTCTTGCGAACCAATAGGCGCATCCCAGCCCCGATTTTCGACTACCCACACAGCAGTTTCGGCTGGGGTCTCATGCTGACCATTTCCCACGCCGCGTTTGTGAATCGCTTCGTTCTCATCCTCGGCATGAAGCTCGATATCGTAAATTAGTCGCTCGTACTCTTCGGCATAGGTAGGATCAGCGTCGGCGCGAACATGGGCGCGCTCAAGCGGTTCGACAACTAGGCGTCGATACAGGTCAGAAAGCTCGTCCAGATCGGTTTGTGTAACCTTCCGTGGCGCCACGATAGCGGCAGTTGGCGCTGTCGTTGGGATGATGGAAGCTTGCCCGGTTGCTGCGGCGACCTTCCGTTCGAATTCAAGGTGTACGGCGACGCAAGCCGTATGCATTTCCCCTTGGTCACTTGTCCGCAGGGACCGCCGAAACAGCGGCTTGGAATCGAAATGAAGAGCGTAGCTTGCGGGCTGGCGCTTTACACTTTCTGGAACACGTCTTTCGTATTGGAAAACCTTGTTGGGGCCACGCTCCCGAACATACCTAACCGCCGCCGCCAAAAGCTCTTCCTTCACCTTGATTGTCTCACAAAATGACTCACAGCTTGGCTCGTAGAACCGTGTAAAATCAAGGGGATTTGGAATCTCTAGGATATTTTTTGCGCGTTTTCGAACCCAGCAGGGCTCACCACCGTTTTTGCCGCTTTCCGGACATTCCGGCGGCTTTCCACGTCGCTGCTCTTCGCCTCGGTGCTGCCTTGCGGCGCCCCTGCGATCGAGCGCGATATATCGTTCTTTTTCGGAACTCTCCGGCATTTGTGCGTTAGATTCATAACGGCCAGAAAAGGAGAGAGCGATGTCGATCGGCGTGGAACAGAAGAGGCTGCATCAGGACCTCAAGAACGTGGGGCTTCGTGCGCAGGCGACGGCGGCGGGGCTGGTGCAGCTTTGCAAGGAGTTGCAGGCCGTGGGCGTGCTGGGCGATGCCGCCGTCAGCCGCGTCAAGGAAGCGATCGCCAACGAGATCGCTCTCACCGCGCCGCGGCCGATCCTGCGAGAGGATTTTCGCCGGGATGTCTGCGCGCGTCTGGACGCGATTTTCTCCGGCGCGGAGAAGCTCGGTCCCGCCGAGGAAATGCCCTTCGCGCAGCAGCGGATGGAGTAACGGCCCGGTCTGGTGGCCCCAGACAAGCAGAGGTCTCCCGCGCATTCGGGGAGACTTTGCGGCAGTGCGATCTCGCAACTGCGAGATTTATTTTTGCGCGCAGGAACAAAGACATCGCCAATGACTTAAGTCACTGCCGGGCGCAGTTGCGAACCCTATCCCGCACCCACGGGATGCGCGCGCGGCAATTTAGGAACGCTTCCCGTCGGTCGCCATCGTGCACTTTCGGAATGCATTTCGGACTGGACCCAATCCTTCGGGCCCCGCGGATTTTCCGTGGGGCCTTTCTTTTTGCCCGAGGGCAGCGGGATCAGAGCGCCCGAGGGCACTGAGATCAGAGCGCCCGGGAGCGCCGGGATCAGAGCGCGGTGGGGCGCTTGCCTTCGGGATTGCCGAGGTGTTCGATCTGCGCTTCGGTCAGGTTTTCGCTGAAGGCGGGCGAGAGCTTGCGTTCCAGGCGGCGGCACATGTCCGAATGGGCGATCAATGCGCGTGCCGTCTCGCGCAGGGTGGCATAGTCCAGCGGCGCTTCGCCGGAGATCCATTCGCGCACGTCGCGTTCGGCGATGCCGAGGTGCCGGGCCAGCGCGCGCTGGCCGCCAAGGGCGTCGACGGCCTGTGAGAAGATGGCGAGTTGGATATCGGAGGCTTGCGGCATGTGGGGAGGCATGGGCGTAATCGGCGCCGTGCGCAAGCGGCGCCGGGCCGGTCAGGCCTCGCTACCGACAGGTTTCGTACCGGCCCCGGAATTCCCTGGTTCTCCGGAGGCTGCGCCGGTGCCCGCGGTGAGCGTGGTGCCGATCGTGGCGCCGACGATCGCGGCAATGCCCAGCCACTTGGCCAGGGGCAGCACTTCGCCCAGCAGCAGGGCGCCGGTCAGCGCGCCCACGGCCGGTTCGCCGCTGGTCAGGATGCCGAAGCTCTTGGTCGGCAGGCGGCGCAGCGCGAACATCTCCAGGGAATAGGGGATGGCGCTGGAGAAGATCGCCACGACCAGCGCTATGGCCAGGACATGCGGCTGGATCATGGCCATGCCGGCCTGGGCGATGCCGAAAGGCAGGGCGACGAGCGCGGCCACGGTCATGCCGTAAGCCGGCGCGGCGGCGCCCAGGGCCTCGCCCGCGCGCTTGCCCATGAGGATGTAGGCGCCCCAGAACACCCCGGCGGCCAGAGCGAGCAGCACGCCTGCAGGGTCGAGGGCATGGTCGATGGCCCGGGGGGCGGCGGCGGCGGCGGCCTCCGGCGAGGCGGAGATCGGCACCAGCAGCGCCAGGCCCGCGATGGCCAGCCCGATCCAGGCGAGGTCGATGCGGCGGCGCGAGGAGAACGTCGCCACGGCCAGCGGGCCGGTGAACTCGGTGGCGAGGGCGATGCCGAGCGGGATGCGCTGGATCGCGAAGTAGAACAGCATGTTCATGCAGCCCAGCGCCAATCCATAGGGCAGGGCGGCGCGGAGCATCTGCCGGTCCAGCGGCTTTCGCCAGACGCGGAACACGCCGCAGAGGATGCCCGCCGCCAGCGCCAGGCGCAGCGCCGTCGTGCCGGCCGGGCCGGTCACCGGGAAGAGCGACTTGGCCACCGAGGCGCCCCAGCAGATCGAGACCATGGCCGTCGCCACCGCGGCAAGCGGCGCGAAGTCATTGGAGGAGGAACGCGTTGCTATGCGGCGAATGACCATGGAACCCTCGGCTGGAATCGGCGATGCTTTTATCCGGGGACGGCGATAAAAGCGGTCTATGATTGCCGCGCGGCGATAATATTTATCGGAGATCAGCCCCATGCCCGATGCGTTCGACTTGCGCATCCTTACCGAGCTTCAGCGCGACGCGCGGATTTCCATGCCGGACCTCTCCGAGGCGGTCGGGCTTTCCGCTCCCGCCTGCTATCGCCGCGTCAGGACGCTGCGCGAGCAAGGCGCGATCGAGCGGGAAATGGCGCTGGTCTCGCCCCGGACGATGGGCTGGCTGGTGACGATGATCGTGCTGGTCTCTCTGGAGACCGACAAGGGCCGCGTGGTGGACGACCTGGTCGCCCGGCTTCGGCAGACCCGCGAGGTGATCGATGTCTGGTACGTCACCGGCGACCACGACCTGGTGCTGCAGGTGGCGGCGCAGGACATGGCGCATTACGATGCCTTCTCGCGCCGGGTGCTTCACGGCGAGGAACACGTCCGCGCGTTCAAGACGCTGGTGGTGATGCAGCATGCGAAACGCGCGGCGGCATTGCCGGCGGCCTAGGGCGGAACCGGCCGGCGACGCACGGGGGTCGCTGCCCGCTTTTGCAGCAGGCGGCCGGCAGCGATTGACGCGCCGGGGATTTGTCCCAAGGGTTCGCGAATTGGTTGGAGAGACTCGAGAATGAAATCCGTAAAGCTGGCCTGCGTCTTCCTGATCGCTCCGCTTGGCCTGTTCCCCGTTGCCGCGAACGCCAGTTTCTACACCGGCGACGACCTCTATGCGGCCTGCATGACCGAGCGCGGCAGCAATACTTATGTCGAGAAGAGCTACGAATGCATCGCCTATATCACCGGCGCCGTCGATGCCTTCAACACCACGCGCAAGACCAACAAGCTCGACAGCTGCCTGCCGGCGGACGTGACCATCGGCCAGCTGAAGGAAGTCACCATGGACTACCTGGCGCGCAACCCGAACGACCGGAAGGGCTCGGCCTCGGAGCAGGTCTTCAAGGCCACCCGCAAGGCCTGGCCCTGCGCCTCGTCAACGAAAAGCGCGCCCCAGAAAAGCACTGGAAAGAAGAGCACGGGCAAGAAGAGCACGGGCAAGAAGACGACTACGAAGAAGAACCGCTAGAAGGCTTCTACTGCGACTCCAGCCGCTCGCGGTTGCGGCGGTGGAAGATGCGTTCGTGGAAGTACCACTGGTAGGGGTAGCGTTCGAGCAGGCGGTAGACGATCTCGGTGAAGACCAGCGTCACCGGGATCACCACGGAGAGGAACAGGGCCAGCGACAGTGCCCAGTGGGCGCTGAACAGGCCGAGGCGCACGAAGAGCAGGCGCGTCGTCAGGTAAGTGTAGGGGTGAGCCAGGTAGAGGCTGTAGCTGACGGTGCCGAGGTAGAACGCCGAGGGCCGGTCGAGCAGGCGGCCGGTCACGCTGCCCGGGGCGATGGCCATGTAGAAATAGGCCGAAGTGAAGAACAGCATCGCGTAGTTACGCGGGTCGCCCATGTTCTTCAGCATGAAATCGTAGTGCTGGATCGAACCGAAATAGAGGCACCCGGCGAACGCCAGGGCCTCCAGCGCCGGGCGCCAGGCGGCGGGCGGGCGCAGGCCCCGCTCGTCGAGCAGTCTCGCGCCCATTCCGGTGAGGAAGAAGGCCATGGCCGGGAAACGGTAGACGAGGCCGGCCGCGGTCAGGGCCAGGAGCACGGTCAGCACACGGTCCCCGCGGCGCAGCGCGGTGTGCACCGTCAGGCAGGCCATCGCGTAGAACAGCACTTCGTAGCTGAGGCTCCAGGCATTGGGCGTGAGCTGCTCGGTATGGGTGAGCAGGTTGACCAGCAGCAGCGCCGGCACGATCGATTCCAGCGTGTTCAGTTCGGGCATGGTGCCCGTCGCCGCGTTCACCGCGATGAACAGCAGCGAGAAGGCCAGGAACAGCGGATAGAGGCGGAAGAATCGCCGCAGCGCGAATTCGCGCGCGGAATAGCGCATGACGCTGGGCAGGATCACGTAGCCGCTGATGACGAAGAACAGCCAGACGCCCCAGCGGCCGAAGTTCCACGGTGCCTCGGTGACGGCCAGGTAGGCGGCGTCGTGCGGGTAGATGTTCTCGCCCAGGCCGCCCAGGACATGGGCAAGGAAGACCATCATCGCCGCGACGCCGCGCAGGCCATGGACGGTGGGGTTGAAGCCTGCGCCGGATCGGGACGCCCTGCCGCCACCCGTCTTGCCGCCACCCGTCCTTGCGGCATCGGCCGCAGGCGCGGGCGACCCGCCCGGCTCGCGCTCGAGCGGGAGGGCAGTGGCGCAGCTCCGGGTCACAAGGATGTCATGCCGTGCGCGACCCGCCTGTGTGATTGTGCGCCTGGCCGTGAGCGTGGAGGGCGGCGCGCGAGCGCTTGGTCTTGCGCGGGACGCCGGCGGCCGTCGCGCCCCTGATGCCGGGTTCCAGCATCGGCGCGGCCGGACTGGGCAGGCTGTAGCCGAAGCGGCGCAAGTCGTAGCCGGTCATGCGCTGGAGCTGCTGGTTGCTTTCCGCATAGCGCTCTCCGACCGACTGCTCGATCTGGCGCATCAGGCGGCGGCGGAGCGGCTTGTCGAACATGGCGGTGAAGGCGAAGATCGGGCGGAGCTTGCGGTAGTAGCGGTCGAACGGGGGGAACACCACCGGCGCCTGGGGCGAAAGCTGGTTCCGGTTGAACAGGGCGTTGAGCGGACGGCGCAGGGCCTGCATGAGGATCGGCATGCCCTCGTTGGCGGGGGCGCCGAAGATGTCGTGCGGGATCAGCGAGGCGTCGTGCTCGCAGAACTGCGAGATCTCGCGCGCGACGCGCGACGCGTCGTTGCGCAGGGCCTCGTAAGGCAGCACCAGCACGTTTTCGGGGCCGAAGAGCTGGCGGTAATATTCGATGCACTGGACATAGGCGAAGGAGCGGAAGTCGAAGTCCGGCTTGCGCGAGAGGGTCCATTGCAGCGGGGTGGTCAGCCGGCGGAACGAGAGCGAGCCGCCGTCGCTGATATATTGCAGGTAGTACGAGAAGATCATCGAGCGCTGCTCGCGCACGAAGACCAGGATCCGGGCGTTCGGCAGGCAGTTCTTGATGCGGTCGGCGATCAGCTTGGCGTCGTATCCGCCCGAGGCGGGATAGCCGGACAGCCGCTCGTGCGAGACTACCAGGGTATTGCCACGCGCCTGCGCCTCGCGGCTGCGGCGGCGATAGCTCTCGATCCGGTGGGGAGAGAGGTCGTCGAAGGCGCCCTGTTTCACGAAGTCCAGCTGGATGTGATAGCGATCGTTCTCCAGCCGCTCGAAGCCGAGTTCGCGCCGCGAGAACAGGGCGTTCTGGAGCAGCGTTGAAGCAGTCTTGTGGAATCCGATATGGACAAGTGGTCTTGTACCCGGCTCCTTCACGTCGCGCTCCCTGGCTCCTCCGCGCGTGCATGCCGGGGAAGGTCAGGCCGCGAGGACATCGTTTGTCACGTTCAGGACAACACCTTGAACACAAACGAGAGACCATGCCGGGGCGGGTCGGGTCAATTGCCATGAATCGCCCGGATGGTCCTCCGAAAGTCTAGGGTGGATCGATATATACAGCCGGTTCCGGCGCGTTTCCGCGCCCGAGCCGCGCCCCTGCGATGCGGGATCGCCGGTTTCCTGCGAGGGGCTAATCCCTTGGGTCGCGGTGCGGCCCCAATGACCGGGCGCGCTATGCTTCCGGGTGATTGTCGGCCCGCCCGGCGATGCCCAACCTTGCGGCGGAACCCGTCGCAACAGGAAGCCGCTCTTGAACCCTACCGATCCCGCACTCGCTGCCGCCAACGTCACCGGACCCGTCCTCGTCACGGGCGTGGCCGGCTTCATCGGCCATGCCGTGGCGCACCGCCTGCTCGACCGGGGCGAGCAGGTGATCGGGCTCGACGTGGTCAACGACTATTACGACCCCGCGCTCAAGCATGCGCGCCTCGCCACGTTCGAGGGCCTGCCCGAGTTCGAGTTCCACCGCCTGGACGTGGCCGATGCCGCCGCCGTGGCCGCGCTGGTCCGCAGCCGGGGCGTGCGCCGGGTGGTCCATCTCGCCGCGCAGGCCGGGGTGCGCTACAGCATCGAGAACCCCTTCGCCTATGAGCGCTCCAACCTGGCCGGCCATCTCGCCGTGCTGGAGGCCTGCCGCCATGCGGAAGGCTTCGAGCATCTGGTCTATGCCTCCTCCAGCTCGGTCTACGGCGAGCGGCCGCTGGCCGGGCCGGACGGCCAGGCCTGCAAGGAAGGGGGTGCGGGCGGCTTCTCCGAGGACGATCCGGCCACGGAGCCGGTCTCGCTCTATGCCGCCACCAAGCGGTCTTGCGAGCTGATGAGCCAGTCCTACGCCAGCCTCTACGGGCTGCCGCAGACCGGGCTGCGTTTCTTCACGGTCTATGGACCCTGGGGCCGCCCCGACATGGCCTACTTCGGCTTCACGCGGAAGATCTTCGCCGGAGAGCCGATCGAGGTCTATGGCGAGGGCCGCATGGCGCGGGACTTCACGTATATCGACGACATCGTCGACGGTGTGCTGGGCGCGCTCGACAATGTGCCGGGCGCCGGCGGCGTGAAAGCCCGGGCGCACCGGGTGCTCAACATCGGCGACAGTCGCCCGGTGGGGCTGATGGACATGATCGAGGCGCTGGAAGCGGCGCTCGGCCGCAAGGCGCAGAAGATCATGCGGCCGATGCAGCCGGGGGACGTCACCGCCACATATGCCGACGTGAGCAAGCTGCAGGCGATCTGCGGCTACCACCCGCGCGTCATGCTGGAAGAAGGGCTGCAACGCTTCGCCGACTGGTATCGCCAGTTCTACGACGTGGAATCGCTGCAGTCTCAGGAGGCGGAGTGACCGATATTCCGCGTAAACGCCGGCCCGTGGACAGGCCCCCACTGGACAGGTCGGCGCTGGCGCGCGAGGCGGCGACGCTGGCGCGCTTCGTGCTGGTGGGGCTGGCCAATACGGCGATCGGCTACGGCCTGATCCTGGGTTGGCTGCGGGCGGGGCTGGGCGACTATGCGGCCAACCTGGCGGGCTTCGCCATGGGCCTGCCGATCTCCTACGCCCTTCACCGGCACCTCACCTTCCGCGCCCGCCACCGCGCCTCCACGGCCGAGGCCCTGCGCTACGGCGCGGCGTTTCTGGTGTCCTATGCCGCGAACCTGGGGGTGATCGCGCTGGGCCGCGCGGCGGGCTTCGAGCGCAGCGCCCTGGTGCAGGGCCTGGCGATCTGCACTTATGCGGGTGTGCTCTTCGTGCTCACCCGCATCACTGTCTTTCGCGCGCAACCAGCGAGATCACTTCGGGAAAGTTGATCTTCTGCTCGACGATCGGCCGGGTGCCCGGCTTGGCCTGGAGGAACAGGCGGCCGACATATTCGCCCAGGATGCCCATGAAGACCGCGTTGATCGAGATCGACATGAGCAGCAGGATCGTGGTCGTGGCGAAACCGGCGGGCCAGGCCTGCCCAAGGAACACCCGCCCGACGAGGTAGATGAAGGTCAGCACCATGCTGAGCACGCCGATCACGATCCCCGAGATCGAGGCGATCCGCAGCGGCATCAGCGAGTGGTTGAGCACCCCGTCCACCGCCAGCGAGATCATCGACTTGAGCGGGAACTTGCTCTCTCCGGCGATACGGTCGCCGCGGTCGTATTCGAGGCCCACCTGGGAGAAGCCCATCGCGCTGATCAGCCCGCGCAGATAGGGCGAGGCGTCCTCCACCTTGTTCAGTTCCACCAGGATGCGGCGGTCGACCAGGCGGAATTCCCCGGCGTTGACGGGAAGGTCGTCGTCGCTGGTCCAGGAAATGAAGCGGTAGAAGGCGCGGCGCAGCGTCGCGATGACGAAGCCGTCCTTGAGCGAGCGGCGGATGCCGTAGACCACCTGGTGGCCCACCCGCCACAGCCCCAGCATCTCGGGGATCAGTTCGGGCGGATCCTGGAGGTCGCAGTCGAGCTGGATCGAACAGGCGCCGGTGGCGGCCTTGTAGGCGCAGAGCAGCGAGCGCTGGTAGCCGTAATTGCGTGAGAAGCGGATGACCTTGAGCGCCGGGTCCTTGCGGGCAAGGTCTTCCAGCAGCTCGAAAGTGCGATCGGTGGAATGGTTGTCCGTGACGATGATCTCGTAGGCGTATTCGGGCAGCTTCTCGAAGACGCGCACGATCGCCTCGTAGCAGCGCACGACGTTGAGTTCCTCGTTGAAGGCGGGAACGAGGATGGAAACCAGGGTCTTCGGCTCGGCGTTCACGGATCTATCCTGCTTTCGTGCACATGAGTTGCTCGCCCGCGATGGTACGGGCGAGGCCTTCGTCGAGTTCGATGCGGCGGCGCCAGCCGAGCACGCCGGCGGCAAGGTCGGGACTGGAGCAAAGCTCCACGGGCGCGTCCTCGGGCTCGGCCCGCGGCAGGAAGTTCTCCGGGCAGCCGGTCATGGCCTCGATCCGGCAGGCGACCTCCTCCATCGTCGGCGCGTCGCCCGAGCAGATGTTCACGCAGTCCGGGACATCCTGCCGCGTCGCTTGGCGGGCGATCTGCAGCAGCGCGTCGACCGCATCGTCGACGTGGATCAGGTCGCGCCGGTCGGCGGGGCGGCGGATCGTCATCGGCTGGCGGGAGAGGCAGGCGTCGATCAGCGCGGGTATCAGGAAGCTGGGGGCCTGGCCCGGGCCGTAGCAGAGCGCCAGGCGCGCGGTGACGACCGGGAAGGGCAGGCGCGGGGCCAGCATGGCGATGGCCTCGGTGGTCGCCAGCATGCCCGCGCCATAAGGCGTGGAGGGCACCGCGCGGGCGTCTTCCCGGTAGGGCAGCGCGGCCCGGCCATATTCGGCGATGGTCCCTGCGCGCACCACCGCTTCCGGGGGCCGGGGCAGCTCGGCCAGCGGCTGGAGCAAGTTGAGCGCGGGCTGGAGGTAGATCGCGTGGGAGGCGCGGGCCGCCGCGAAATCGGGCTGGGGCGGCAGGCGGGTCTCGGCCGCCAGGTGGAACACGCGCCGGGGCGCGATGCCGCGGATGCAGCGCCGGATCTCCAGCCGGTCCGACAAGTCGATGCGGTGGATCGTCAGGCGTTCGGCAAAGGGCGAGAGCCGCCCCAGCTCGGTGGAGGGGCGCACGATGGCATGGACGTCCCCGCCTTCATCGAGAAGGCGGCGGACGAGATGCGCGCCGATGAAGCCGCCGGCACCTGTGAGCAGCGTTACGCCTTCGGCCACTTGGCGACCCTTCTACAAGAATTGCGGCCTTCCACGACAATCCGGCCTTCCGCAAAAGATCCGGGCCGGAAATTACGCTCCGGCCCGGCTTGATCGGTTCAGCAGACGATCCTCGGCACGGGCAGGGGCACGAGGAAGCGGCCGCCGCGTTCGCGGAAGGCGGCCTGCTGCTCGAAGATCTCGTCGAAGAAATTCCAGGCGAGCACGAAGAGCACGTCCGGTTTCTCTTCCTCGATCGCCTCGACCGGGCGGATCGGAATGCGCGTGTTCGGCGAATAGAGGCCGTGCTTCAGCGGATTCCGGTCAACCAGGAAGTCGAGGTAATCGGTGTCGATCCCGAAATGGGTGATGAGGGTGTTGCCGCGGGCCGAGGCGCCGTAGCCGGCGATCTTCAGGCCCTGGGCCTTCATCTCGTCGAGCATGGCGCGGATGTCCCGGCCCATATCCTCCACTTCGAGCGCGAGCGCGTCATAGGTCTCCTGGACCAGCATGCCGCCGGCCAGTTCGTCGCGCAGCATCGTGCCGACCGACTGCGAGGGGCCGATCCCGGCCGCCTTGCGGTTCAGGAACACCCGCATCGAGCCGCCGTGAATGTCGGGCAGCGAGAGCGCGTCGGTCACTTCGAGGTCGAAGAAGGCGGCGAGCTTGACGATCGAGAGCAGGCTGAACTCGGAGACGTGCTCGTGGTAGATATTGTCGAATTCGGTGTGGTCGATGTACTCCTTGGCGCGGGGCACTTCGATCACGAAGGTGCCGTCGTCCGCCAGCAGGATGCTGATGGCCGCCATGAAAGTGTGCAGGTCGCCGATGTGGTTGAAGGTGTTCGTGGTGACGATCACTTTCGCCGGGCCGCGCTGCGAGCGGACCAGTTCGGCGGAGGCGGGCGTGAAGTAGTCGATATATGTCTCGACCCCGCGCTCGGCGGCCATGGCGGCGATGTTCTCGGCCGGGTCGAAGCCCAGCGTCCGGCAGCCCAGCGCATTGCAGGCGGCCAGGAGCAGGCCGTCGTTGCTGCCGATGTCGACGATCAGCCCGTCACCCGCGCGCGCGGCCAGCACTTCGGCGAAGTCCGAGAAGTGCGTGTGCATGCGCGCGGCCCCCGAGGGGACATAGAGGTAGTGGCGGAAGAAATCGGCCGGGATCTGGTCGGCGATCTCCACCAGCCCGCATTCCAGGCAGACCTGGGTGTTGAGCGGGAAGGCCGGCTGCTCCGCGCCCAGGTCTTCCGGGCGGATCAGCATCTGGCCGGGGGCATGGTCTCCCAGCGGCAGGAAGAGATAGGGCGAAGGCGCCTTGCACGCGCGGCATTCGCTGAGCTTCGAGGCGGAATCGGCGGCATCGGCCGGCTTGGGAATGGACATTTCAAGCATTCGCCGCCTCCCGCGAGGACGTTGTCGTCAGGGAGCGGACGAAGCCTTCGAACGTCTCGTGCATGAAGTCGATATGCGCTTCCGTCAGGCCGTGGTGGCAGGCGAGCAGGATGCCGCCCTTCATCACCGCGTCGGCGACCGGGCAGCCTTCCGGCGGGGCCTTGAGCGTCACGTCCTTCATGGCCGGCTGGCGCAGGATGTTGCCGGTGAAGACCGGGCGGGTCTGGATGTCGCGCTCTTCCAGCCAGATCTGCATCTGGGTGCGGGTGAAGGGCGCGTCCTCGCGAATGGTCAGCGGGAAGGCGAGCCAGCCCGTGCGCGATTCCGGCAGCTGTTCGGGCAGGACGAACCAGTCCTCGTACTGCTTGAAGAACTGGTACTGCCGCTCGAAGTTGTGCTCACGCGCGGCAATGTTGTTGTCCAGCTTCTTGAGCTGGACGAGGCCGAAGGCGGCGCCCATTTCCGAAGGCTCGACATTGAAGCCCAGCTCGTCGAACAGGAACTTGGCGTCATAGTCGATACCGTCGAGCGCGACGTTGAAACGCTTCTCGATGCTTTCGGAATCGACGTAGAGCGAGCTGGTCCGCCCCCAGGAACGCAGCAGCAGCGCGCGGCGGGCGAGGTCCTCGTCCGAAACGCAGAGCATGCCGCCGTTACCCGCCGCATTGATGACGTGCGAGCCGTAGAAGCTGGTGGTGGAGATGTGCGAACGGGTGCCGGTGCTGGTGCCGCGCAAGGTGGCGCCCAGGGTGTCGGCGCTGTCTTCCACCACCATCAGGCCGTGCTTGTCGGCGATCTCGCGGATGCGGTCCCAGTCGGGCAGGTTGCCGATCAGCGAAGGGATCATCATCGCCCTGGTGTTCGGCCCGATCATCGCCTCGATCTTCTCGACGTCGATGTTGTAAGTGCCGACCGCCGAGTCGACGAAGGCCGGCACCAGGCGCGAGCGCACGATCGGCGCCACGGTGGTGGCGAACGTCAGCGCCGGGGTGATGACCTCGCTGCCTTCGGGCAGGTTCAGCAGCTCGATCGCGAGGTAGTTCGCCGAGGAGCCGGAATTGACCATGATGCCGTGGTCCTTGGCGAAGAGCGCCGAGACCTGCTCCTGCATGGCGCGCACTTTCGGGCCCATCTGGGTGGAGGTGCGCAGCACTTCGAGGACGGCGGCGATTTCTTCCTCGCCGTGGACGGTCTGACCATAATTCACGCGCATATTGCTGTTTCCCCCTGGAGAGTTTCAGTGATCCCGGTTTCCGAGCCGGAGAGCTGATCGGAGTACCGGGCGATCTGCGCCTCGCTGAAGGCGCGCATGTCGGCGTTGCCGCGCGCGTAGGCGCGGTACCATTCGGCGCTCATCGTCACCGCTTCCTCGGTCGAGAGGCGCGGGCGCCAGCCGAGCCGGGCATGGGCCTTGCTGGAATCGAGCGTGAGCAGCCCCGCCTCGTGCGGGTCGTCGGGACGGCGCCCGAAGGCGATCTGCGCCACGCCCGGGCCCCAGGCCCGCTGGAAGTGGCGCGCGATTTCCTCGACGTCGATGAAGCCATCGGCGCTGGGGCCAAAGTTCCAGGCCTCGGCAAAGCGCGGCGCATCCTCTCCAAGAAGCTGCGCACCCAGCATCAGGTATCCCGCCAGCGGCTCCAGAACATGCTGCCAGGGGCGCACGCTGGCCGGGTTGCGGATGGTCACGGCGGTGCCTGCCATGGTGGCGCGCACGACGTCGGGCAGCAGGCGGTCGAGCGAGTTGTCGCCCCCGCCGATCACGTTGCCCGCACGCACGGTGGCCAGCTGGCAGCCGTCGGGACTGGAAAAGTACGACCGCCGGAACGCCGCGGCGACCAGCTCGGTGCAGCCTTTCGAGGCGCTGTAGGGATCCGCCCCGCCCAGCGCGTCGGTCTCGCGGTAGGGCCATTCCCACTCGCGGTTTTCATAGCACTTGTCGCTGGTGACCACGACCACGCCGCGCGCCGAAGGCATGCGCCGCACCGCGTCGAGGACGACGGCGGTGCCGGTGACGTTGGTGGCGAAAGTCTCGACCGGATCGTCGTAGGACGGGCGCACCAGCGCCTGCGCGGCGAGGTGGAACACCAGGTCCGGCCGCAGGTCCGCACAGGCCGCATCGAAGGCGGCGGCGTCGCGGATGTCGGCAATGCGGTGGTCGACCAGCCCCCCCAGGTCGACCGAATGAAACATGTCAGGGCCTTGCGGGGGGCGGTGCAAGGCGACCCCGGTGACCTCTGCGCCCAGTTGCCTGAGCCAGAGGCATAACCAGCCACCCTTGAAGCCGGTGTGGCCGGTCACCAGAATCCGCTTGCCCCGATATGCCGAAACAAGCGCCTGATTCAGTGTGCCTTGTTCAGGCATGTTGCAACTTCGCGGGCAGGTCGGTGCTGAGCACCGGCTGGCCGTTCTCGAAATCCATCCAGGGCGGCATCGCCGAGGTACCCAGCTTGTCCAGCGTGTCGCGGTCGCGCACGGTGTCCATCGGGTGCCAGAAGCCCTTGTGCTTGTAGGCCATGAGCTGCCCGTCATGGGCCAGGCGCGTCAGCGGCGCCTGCTCCAGGGGTTCCTCGTCGCCGCTGAGATAGTCCAGCACGCCCGGTTCGAAGACGAAGAAGCCGCCGTTGATCCAGGTCTCGTACTTGACGACCTTCTCGGTGAATTCGACCACCTGGCCGCCGTTGCCGTCGCACTCACCCAGCTCCAGGTTGCCGAAGCGGGCGGGCGGCTGGACCGCGGTGACGGTGGCGAGCTTGCCGTGCGAGCGGTGGAACGCCAGCAGCGCGTCCAGGTCGACATTGCCGACGCCGTCCGAATAGGTGACCATGAAGGTCTCGTCGTCGAGCCAGGAGCGCAGGCGCTTCAGGCGTCCGCCGGTCATCGTGGCCAGGCCGGTGTCCACCACCGAAACGCGCCAGTCGACCTTGGAAGTGGGGCGCAGGGCCATCTCGCCATTGCCGATGCCGACCGTGAAGTCGTTCGACATGAGGTGGAGGTCCTGGAAGAAGCTCTTGATCGCCATGGCCTTGTAACCGCAGGCGACGATGAAGTCGTTGTGGCCCCAGCGGTCGTAGATATCCATGACGTGAAGCATGATCGGGCGGCCCGCCACTTCCACCATGGGTTTGGGGACGCGGACCGTTTCTTCGGCAAGGCGGGACCCAAGGCCCCCGGCGAGCAGGACGACTTTCATAACCGCACCTCCGGTGTCGGAATTTTCTGGAGAATTTCTCCGGTCGATGAGGGAAGGTTAAGGGCAGAGCGGTCCGGCGGAGAAGTGTTCATCGGGGTTAGGCAGCTTTAGCCAGCAGGGGTGCCAAAGGGTTAACCCGTGCTCTGCAAATGGCCGAAGGAACCATTCGGGTAGGCTCCGCCGAGGGATCGGCCACGCCTTCTGCGCCGGGTTTCCGCGCGATCACTGCGAAGCCTCGTCCGGGTCCAGCGGGCGGCGGTAGAGCACCGGGCCGGTACCGTTGCGGCGGCTGGCGAATTCCAGGTAGCCGTGGCTGCGCGCATAGTCCGCGAAAGCCTGCTCCAGCGGCTCTTCCCCGCCGATCAGGATGGCCGAGGGGTGATTGGCATCGAGCCAGGACACCAGCCGGGTGGGTGAGGTTGTCGTCCAGTAAGTGCGGTCCTGCGGCGGCATGTAGTCCGCCACGCGGTAGACGAACTGGCCGGCGGCGAACTCGCCCGGCAGCGAGAAGCCGCCCTCCAGCGCCAGCACCGGAGAGAGCGTGGCCACGCTGTCGCCCGAGGAGGCCCCGGCGCTGCGGGCGAGAGCGCGCATCTCGCGGTGGATCTTCACGCCTTCCCACGACGTCGGCCGGGCGAGGGAGATCAGGCCCGGCCCAAGCCTGGACCCCGCGCAGAGCAGCGCCACGAAAGCGAGCGAGAGCAGCACGGCGTCCGCCGCCAGCCGGTTTTCGCTGAGCGTGCGGGCGCGCAGCAGCACCACCAGCAGGATCAGGAAGGGGATCGGCGGCGCGAAATATTGCGGGAAGGACGGGCTGGGCACGAAGGCCACGACCACGCCCATCAGCGCCAGCACCGCGGCCAGCACCACCGGCCAGGACCAGACCGCCAGGACCCCGTCCCGCCAGCCGCGCCGCCGCAGGGGGAGGGCGACCAGGGCCACCGCGCCGACGAGGGCGAGGAGCGTGGCGTTCGAGGTCCAGATGTCTTCCGCCAGCAGGATCTTCTGGGCCACGCCGATCACTTTGGGCTCGGTGGAGTGCATCCAGTAGACCGGCTGGAGCTGGGTGAAGTAGCGGATCGTATGCGCGAAGAAGGCGTCGGGGTCGGAGGCGATGGCGATCAGCGCGGGGATGCCGCCGGTCAGCCCGCCCAGCGCCAGCGGCACGGTGCCGCAGGTCAGGCGCTGGCGCAGCGGATGGGCCAGCGGCGCCAGCAGCGTGGTCACGGCCAGGAACGGTGCGATGAAGATGTAGTTGGCCTTGAGCCCCACCGCCACCGAGACCAGCACGCCCGCCACGAAGCAGCACATCCAGGAGGGCCGCTCGCGGTCCAGCCCGCAGAGCAGGAAGTGGATCGCCATGAGCGCGAAGGGAATGGGCAGGAAGTTGTTGCTCACCATCATGCCCGGGGGGCCGATCAGGAGGACATTGCCCATCAGCAGCATGGCGGCGGTGAAGAAGGCCGGAAAGCCGGTTCGCTGACGGCGGGCGATCAGCCAGAGCGCCCCGATCGCCATGGCCCAGGCGGCCACGATCAGCATGCGGCCCAGCAGCAGGACGTGCCCGGTGCCGGTCAGCCAGTAGAACCCGCCCAGGATATAGGGCAGGTAAGGCAAGTGGTTATAGCCGAAATCGCGGTAGATATCGCCGGTGCCCCAGAGGCGGGAGACGGTGATGAACAGGTTCTCGTCCCGTCCGATCGGGAAGGCCAGGATCCGTCCGGCCAGCCCCAGGAACAGCACGGCCAGCAGGCCGAGCGCGGCGACGATGGCCGGGCTGGGGGCGGTTCGCGCGGTATTGCCCGGGCCGTCGCTCAGGCCTTGCGGCAAGGCGGCCGACAGTCCCGCGGGTTCGGCGCCGAGGTCCGGCGCGGATTGCGGCGCGGCATAGTCCCGGCCCTGACCTGCGGCCTGACCCACGTTCTGGCCTGCGTTCTGGCCCAAACCCTGCCCCGCGGCTTGCCCCGCGTTCTGCGGCCTGTCGCGTTCCATCATCGGGATCCCCTGTTGCCTGCGGCGCCAGCAGCCTGGCCTCACCCCTGACACGGGAGTGTGGCCGATGCCGCCAGCGACCGTGAGCGCGATTAGGGCGTACCCACTCAGGATGACGGCGGACCGCCGGGTGGGGGTGCCGGGGCCTGCCGGAGGCTCATCGTGATGTTTCGGCGGGCGCCCGGTCCATCATGGTCCCGATCCTGCCGGGTCGCCCTCCCGCATTGCTCCCAAATCGCCCGCTCCAATAAAGGGTTAGACCGCATGAACGCCTGCCTGCGCGGCAGGCTTTCGCTAGGTTCTGGGGCAATTGACGAAGCGGTTTTCACGCAGGCAGGTTTTCACGCAGGCGGAAGAGGGGGCCTTGGTACTTCCAACCAGCACGATGCGCATCGCGATCCTCGCCTCCGGCCTTGGCGCCGGCGGGGCGGAGCAGGTGATCGCCCAGCTCGCGCACCATTGGTGCGCGGCGGGACATACGGTGGACGTGATCGCCTTCGACAGGCCGGAGGATCCCGTGTTCCACCGCCTGCCGCAGCCGGTCACGCTGCACCGGCTCGGCGGGGGCAGCGGCTTTGCCGGCATGGCGGGGCGGGTCGCGGCGCTGCGGCGGGTGTTGCAGGCGCGGCAGCCGCAAGTGTTCGTCTCGTTCCTGACCAAGAACAACCTGATCGCCGCGCTGGCCACGCTCGGCACGCCCACGCGCCTCGTCTGTGCCGAGCGCAACAATCCCGAGCGGCAGGGCACGCATCCCTTGTGGAACCTGCTGCTGCGCCTGCTCTATCGCCGCGCCGACGCCATCGTCTGCCAGACGGCGGCAGTAAGGCGCTGTTTTCCCGCCGCCGTGCTGGCCAAGCTGGTGACGATCGCCAACCCGGTGCCCGCGCCTGACGTGATGCGGGCCGAGGGCGAGGTGAAGCGCCTTTGCGCGGTCGGCCGGCTGACGCACCAGAAGGGTTTCGACCTGCTGGTGCAGGCTTTCGCCGCCGTGGCGCCGCTCTGGCCGGACTGGCGGCTCGACATCTGGGGCGAAGGCCCGGAACGCGCCGCGCTGGAGGCGCAAGTGAGCGCTCTCGGCCTGGAGGGCCGGGTCCTGCTGCGCGGGCTCAGCCCCCGGCCGCGCGCCTGGGTGGAGGAGGCCGGGATCTTCGTCCTGTCCTCCCGCTACGAAGGCTTTCCCAATGTGCTGGGCGAGGCCATGGCCGCGGGACTGCCCGCGATCGCTGCCGACTGCGACTTCGGCCCGGCCGACATGGTGGAGCATGGCCGCAGCGGGCTGCTGGTCGCAAGCGAAGACACGGCCGCGCTGTCGCAGGCGATGGCGGGCCTGATCGCGGATCCCCTGGCGCGCAGCCGCATGGGCGCCGAGGCCGCAGAGGCCATGGCGCGGTTCCAACCGGCGCGGATACTCCAGCAATGGGACCAGGTCCTGGCGCAAGTCGTCTCGCCGCGGCATCGTGGTGCGCGGTCGGTCACGGTGTCCGGTCCGGCCGGGCGCAGGGCCGGGGCGGAAGGTTGAGGGGCGCCGGAGCCATGGGGCCTAAGGCATGAACGGGGGAAACAGGGTGGTACGGATACTCTTCACGTCGGCCGGGCGCCGGGTGGAACTGACGCGGTGCTTCCGCCGCGCGGCCGAGAAACTGGGCCTGCGCGCGGAAGTCCACGCCTGCGACCTGCAGCCCGAACTGAGCGCCGCCTGCCTGGAGGCGGAAGTGGCCTTCGCGGTGCCGCGCTGCACGGCGCCCGACTATGTCGAACGCCTGCTGGAGCACTGCGCGCGCGAGAAGATCGCCTTGCTGGTGCCGACCATCGATACCGAGCTGGACCTGCTCTCGCGGGCGCGGGACCGCTTCGCGCAAGTGGGCACCCTGGTCCACGTCAGCGCGCCCGAAGTGATCGACGTCGTGCGCGACAAGGAACGCACGATCGCCGTGCTGGCAGAGGCGGGCGTGCCCGTGCCGCGCACCGCGCGGATCGAGGATGTGCGCGCCGATCCCTCGGGCTGGGCCTTCCCGCTTTTCGCCAAGCCCGTGGGCGGCAGTGCCAGCCGCGGCATCGGCGTGCTGCACGCGGCGGCCGACATCCGCGCGGACTATCCCGAGCCGATGCTGGTGCAGGAACTGCTGCGCGGCCCGGAATACACGATCAACATGTACCTCGATGCGCGCGGGCGGATGCGATCGGCGATCCCGCACTTGCGCATCTCGACCCGGGCCGGCGAAGTGGAGAAGGGGCGCACCGTGCGCGATCCGCGCATGATCGCCATCGCCGCAGACATCGCCGCTGCCCTCAATGCGCGTGGCCTGAATGCGCGTGGCCCGAACGCCGGAGATCTCGCTGCCCCGGCTCCGAGCAGGCCGGGCGCCGAGGGCGTGCTCTGCTTCCAGCTCATCGACGATCCCGATCGCGGTCCCCGCGTCTTCGAGATCAACGCCCGCTTCGGCGGCGGCTATCCCCTGGCCGACCAGGCCGGGGGCCGCTTTGCCGAAAGCCTGCTCGCCCGCGTCTCCGGTCTGCCCGAATGCGCCAGCGAGCACTGGCGCGAGGGCGTGACCATGGTGCGCTACGACAGCGCCGTGTTCCGTGGTTGATATCCCGCATCCGGTCGTGGTGCTGGATCTCGACGACACGCTCTATCTCGAACGGGACTTCGCACGCAGCGGCTTTGCGGCCGTGGGGCGCCACCTGGAGGAGAGCCACGGCCTGACCGGCTATGCCGAGCACTGCGCGCGGCTGCTGGACGAAGGGCACCGCGGCACCGTGTTCGACGCGGCGCTGGCGGCCATGGGGCTTGCCGCGATCGAGGTCGCGCCGCTGGTGGCGCTCTACCGTGGCCACGCGCCCGAGATCGCGCTGGCCGAAGACGCCGGACGCCTGCTCGACCGGCTTGGCGCGCGGGCCAGCGCGATCATCACGGACGGCCCGGCGCAGACCCAGGGCAACAAAGTGGCGGCGCTGGGCCTCCACGACCGGATCGGCAAAGTGATCCTCACCGGCCTGCTGCCCGAAGGCTGCGGCAAGCCCCATGCCATGGCGTACGAGATGGTCGAGCAATGGTCCGGCCGTCCTGCGGCGGACCACGTCTATATTGCCGACAATGCCGCCAAGGACTTCGTGACGCCCCGCGCCCGAGGGTGGACGACCGTGCAGATCCTGCGCGAGCGGCGCATCCACGCCTGCACCGCGCCGACGCCCGGCCATGCGGCGCACCATGTGGTGGTTTCGCTGGACGAACTGAGGCTGGCCTGATCGGGCGCCTGATCTGGTTCCGGGTTTTCAGAAGAGTCACGCGCAGGAAGAGCAGGCGCCCGCGGCGCCGCGCGCTCCCTCAATCCGCGAGAACCACCGCCTGCGAACGGCGTTCGCCGCCGACCATGACCCAGAGGGTCAGCGCCACGATCCGCAAGTCCAGCAGCGGCGAGGCATTGTCCACGTACCACAAGTCCAGCGCGATCTTCTCGTCGAGCGAGAGCAGGGTATTGCCGTTGACTTGCGACCAGCCGGTCAGCCCCGGCCGGACCCGACCCCGCGCCGCGCCGCGTGGTCCGAGACCGGCGATGGTCTCGGGCAGCAGCGGGCGCGGGCCGACGAAAGTCATGTCCCCGGCAGCGACGTTCCACAGGCCCGGCAGTTCGTCCAGCCGGCTGCGGCGCAGGAAGCGGCCGAAGGCGGTGACGCGGGCTTCGTCCGGCAGCGGCTGCCCATCCGGCCCCGTCGCCTCGCGCATGGAGCGCAGCTTGAGCAGGGTGAAATCCCGCCCCTCGCGGCCCGCCCGGCGCTGTCGGAACAGCACCGGGCGACCCATCGAGAGCAGGACGCCGAGCCCCAACAGCAGGAGCAGCGGCAGAAGGGTGAGCAGGAGCAGCGAGGCGAGCAATCGAAGGGAAGCGAAGGCCACTCGCGCGCTCCTGCTCACGCTTCCACGGGGCGCCAGGAGTGGCCCCGGAACAAGCGACGGATCTTGGCGGCCCATTCGTCGCGGGCCGGGACCGGCGACGAGTAGTAGCTGGCCGAGTCTGCGTAGTACTGGACCGAGTCGCCATAGCGGCGACGGGCGTGCTCGACGTAGTCGACCTGGTCGAAGATCACGCCGCTGACGCTGTCGTCCAGCATTTCCAGGGCGGCGCGCATCTGGTCCCCGGTGGTGTGGCCCCAGCGGGCGACCAGCACGGTCTGGTCCGCGAAGTGGCACATGGCCCGGGCATCGCGCACGGCAAGGGCTGCCGGGGCGTTGATGATGACCAGTTCGAAGCGCTCCCGCAGCTGTTCGAGCAGGGTCTTCAGGCGATTGGACGAGAGCAGCAGCGCGGGTTCGGCCACCGGATCCTTGGCGCTGAGCAGCACGATCTGGTTCGCGCCTTCCGGCTCGATGATCTGGCTGCCGTCGGGCCCGGTGACGATCGTGCCGGCATTGGGCGAACCGTCATAGGGATGGGCCGAGCGCGGGCCCACCAGGCTGTCGAGATCGGCCCGGCCGCAGACGATGTCCACGAGGTCGGGCATGTGCATCTCGTTCTGGAGGCGCTGGAGCGCGCCGCGCTTGCGCAAGTCGAGGTCGAGGATCACCGTGCGGTCGCCCATGGCGATGCCGGCGGCGGCGAGCGTCAGCGAGACGGTGGACTTGCCGTCGCCGGGCAGCGGCGAGGTGACCAGCACCACTTGCGAATTCCCGCGCGCGGCGGCGGGCCGCCGGTCCAGTGCCCGCACTTCGGTATAAGTCGAGCGGGCGACTTCGGCGAAGAGCGATTGCGGCTCCTTGATGACCGGGCTGTCCTTGGGGTCTTCCGACAGGCTGTTGTTCAGCAGCGGCAGCATGCCCAGGGTCGGCAGCCCGAAGAGGCGGCGGATCTGCGCGGTGGTGCGCAGGCGGTCGTCCAGGAAGTCGCGGGCGAAGGCGATCAGGAAGGCCAGGACGCTCGATCCCAGCAGGGCGGTGATGGCCATCTTGACCGGCGCCGGGGCGACCGGGTCGTAGTCCGGCACGGCGGGCGAGACGACCGAGGAGGACACGCCCTCCATCTGCATCTGCGCGCGAACCTGCTCCACGCGGCCGGCGATGGCCTTGTAGGCATCGTCGGCCAAGGTCGATTCGCGCACCAGCTTGTCGAGCTGCACGGCATTGGCGGTGTTGCGATAGGCGGTCGAGCTGAGCCCGGCGACGATGCCTTCCAGGCGGTTGGCCTGGGCGCTGTCGCCGGCGGCTTCGCTGCGGGCGATCTCGGTCATCTGCGAGGCCTTGGCCGAAGCGTCGGCCTGGGCGGCGCCCTGGACGCGGGCCTGTTCCTTGGTGATGCCCTCGTTGACGGTGGCAAGCTGGGAATTCAGGCGCTTCACGTCGGGGTGGTTCGGCCCGAGGCTGGTGGAGAGCTTCGAGGTTTCGGCGATGAGTTCGCCGCGGGTGCGTTCGAGCTGGTCGAGCACGCCGGAACTGGCGAGCGCGGTGCTCTGCATCCGGCTGGCGCGGGCGATGCCGGCGCTGCGGGCGGCGGCAGCGTCACGCGCGGCCATGGCCGATGCGCTCTGCACGGCGATGCGGTTGATCTGGGCCAGGTCCTCTTCACCGCCGGCGCCGGTCAGCATCTGGTGCTGGCCGCGGAAGTCGGCGACGCGCTGGGCGGTCTCCTCGGCTTCGGTGGCGCGCGACTGCTGTTCCTGCTCCAGCGAGGCCAGCAGCTCGGAGCGGCGCTCGTTGGTCTTCATCGTGCGCAGCGAGCGGACCGAGATCGGGATCTGGTTGGCGATTTCGGCGGCGACGACCGGCGAACGGGCGGTGACGGCGATCTCGACAAGGTCGGAACCGGCCTCGGAATTGATCGTCACCATCGACAGGACCTTGTTGGTCGCCGCCTGCTGCAGCGCCCGGCGGTCGGCCGGAACCTTGCCGAGTTCCTTGAGGAAGTCGTTGTCGCGGGTGAGGTGAAGGTCGTTGACGACCTGCTCGGCCGCGGAGCGCGAGCGATGCAGGCGCACGGCATTGGCCACGCGCTCGGCATTGCGGGAGTTCACGTCCGCCTGGTTGGTGCCGACCTCGTCGATCAGCTCGACCTGCACGGTCGAGGAGGCCCGGTACTGGGTGGGGGAGAGCAACTGCTGCACCAGCACACCCAGGGTGATGACCCCCACGACCAGCGCCATCATCGTTCGGTGACGGTAGATGACGCGAAGAAGGTCGCGTGGCCCGACTTGTTGTTCGGATGGTGATGAAGCATCCCGCGACAGCGCCGGTCCGCGATAATGCGCCGGCGCGCCGCCGATCGGGCTTGGCGCGATTGCAGTTGACATGTGTGCCCCTCCAGCGAGGTGAAGTTCGCCGCCACAGGGCGGCCCTGTAATACCTGCCGCCCCCCCTCGGGACGGGCCTGGTGCGGGACCGCCCACGCGGGGCGATCTTCAGTCTGGACTATGCGATCAAAGCCGGGACGCGCAAAAAGGGCATCCGGGACGGGCGCGCCCTAATAGAGACTAGTCCTTTTGGGGAGCGCGCAGCCGCAGCAGCGACGCGTAGAGTTCGAGGTGCCGGGCGGCGGCATTCTCGATGGTATATTCGCGGCTCGTGGCCAGCGCGCCCGCGGAAAACTGCCGGTAAAGCGAATTGTCCTGCATCAGCCGCATGATAGCCGCCGCCAGGGCCTGGGGTTTGTCCGGCGCGCAGAGCAGTCCGTTCTGCGCGGGACGCACGAGCCCGCGGTTGCCGGCAACGTCGGTGGCGACGACGGGCATCGCCATGGCCATGGCCTCCAGGATGGCGACCGAGAAACCCTCGTAGTGCGAGGTATTGAGGAACAAGTCGCTGCGGGCGATGAGGTCCGGCACGTCGCGCCGCTCCCCGAGGAATTCGACCACCCCTTCCAGGCCCAGCGTCCGCACTTGCGCGCGCAGGTCCTCCAGCCCCTCGCCGCCGCCCGCCACGCGCAGGACCGGCGGCGGCATCGCCTCGGTGGCGCGGTCGCGCAGGATGCGGGCGGTCTCGATGAGCAGGGGATAGTTCTTCTGGTCGGACACGGCGCCCACGCTCAGGACATTGCCGGGCCGCCGCGCGGCCACGCGCGGGGCCTTGGCCTTGTAGCGGGCCGAGGGCGCGTTCTGGATCAGGGTATAGGGCCGCCGGGACAGCCGGCGGTACATGGCCGCGGTGTCGTTGCTGATCGCGACATAGTGATGCACCACCCGGTCGACCGCGGCGAACAGGCCGGGCGGGAAGCTCAGGCGGCTGTTGTGGTAAGTGAAGACCACCGGGCCGGCGAACCCGGTGAAGGCCATCATGGCCACCGCGCGCACGGTATGGACGTGGACGACGTCCGGCCGGGCGGCGGCCAGGTGGCGGCGCAGCGCGAGCGCGCCGCGCAGCAGGCCCCGTCGGCGGGTGAGCTGCATCGATTCGAAACGGCAGCCGCTCTCGGCGATCTGTCCGGCGAGTTCGGCCTCCATCTCGGGCGAATTGCCGAGCGTGGGGGCGTCGCAGAAGGCGACGACGGTGCCGGCCGCGCCCCGTGCGGCGAAAGCGCCGTTGAGGTTGGTGACGAGGATCTCGGCCCCGCCGGAGGTCAGGCTGGTGATGACCGAACTGACCCGCAGCGGCCTCGGCGCCCCGTCGCCGCCCGGGAATTCGCCGTCGCGGGCGAAGTCTCCGGCGGGGGCGTGGGCCGTCACGCCTCGGACTCCAGGGCGAAGGCGGCCTTGGGCGATGCCGCAGGGCCCTTGGGCGCCGCTTCCGGCCCCGTTTCGCGCGGGTTGTGATCGGCGCTGCGGAGGCCGCGCCAGAACGCGATGTCGAGCAGGATCACCGTGACCACGCCGAAGGCGATATGCGCGTAGTTGGCGCCCAGCGCGCCGTAGCGGGGGATCAGCACGAAGGCGACGGCGAAGAACGAGGCGGTGGAGGTGAAGCTGGCGGCCAGCACGTAGGTCGGCCGGTTCATCGCCAGCAGCGCCGCGCGGGCCGGAGTCGCATGGAGCGTCAGCAGCACCGCGAAGAGCTGCACCAGCAGGAGCTGGTAGCTGTCCGCGAAGCCCGGCCCGAACACGATCTCGATCGCCTGGCGCCCCATCAGCCAGCAGGCGCCCACCGCCGTCAGCGCGATGGCCGCCAGCGAGGCCTGGAGCACCGAGACCAGCTGCCCCATCGCCGCCGGGCCGACCTTGCGCCACAGCCGGGCGAGGTCGGGGTAGATCACCGTCTGGATCATGTCCCCGGCGGTCTGCGCCACTTTGGCGATGCGGCGGGAGAGGTAATAGAGCCCCGCCGCGCTGGCGCCCGCGAAAGTGCTGACCAGCAGCGTGTCCATCTCATGCGTCATGGTGCGCAGGGTGGAGGACAGGTTGGTCGATATGGCGAAGCGCATGAAGCCGGGGAAGCGACCGGGCAGGTCACGCCAGTCGGCCTTGAGCGGGCTGGGGATGCCGGTCTCCGCCAGGGCGCGGAAGCCGAGGTAGTTGAACAGGGCCGAGTCGAAGATCTGGCTCACCGTCCAGACCAGCACGAACCAGATCAGTCCGCCGCCCAGTCCGTAAAGCAGCGCCGAGAGGGCGAAGCGGGCCACGAAGGAGGCAAGCTGCACATAGGCCAGCACCCGGAACCTGCCCGCCAGGCGCAGCGCCGCGCTGGCCATGCCGCGCGGGTTGCAGGCGATGGCGCAGGCGTAGATCGCCACGAGGTGCACGTTGTCATGGCCGATGCCGATCAGCCCGCCGGCCGTCCATGCCACGATCACGCTCAGGACCGCGGCCACCAGAGCGCTGCCGACATCGAGGAACAGCCCGTAGGCATAGAGCGAGGACATCCGCGAGACGTCTCCGTTCTCCTCCTCCACGGCCACGAAGCGCACCAGCGGCTGCCAGGATTCGAAGCGGATCAGGCGTTCGCAGACGCGCCCGATCGACAGGACCACGGCGAGAATGCCGAACTGCTCCTGTCCAAGCGCGCGGGTGGCGATGGCGAGGCTCGCCATCATGATCATCACGCCGCCGAAATTGCCCGAGAGCAAATGGCCGATGCTGACCAGATGGGGCTTCAGCATCTCGCTGCCGCGCCAACGGGAAAGCAGGCGCGGAAGGAACGAGGCCTTGCTGGCGCTGTCGATGGGAGTCATCCTGCTTCCGAAGTCCGTTCTGTGTCAGCCGCCGGTTCTGCATCCCGGTGGCCGGCCTGATTGTACCACTGCGGGCGCCGCGTGGCGGTGAGGGCGGCGACTCCGGCTCCGGCCGTGGACAGCGCGAACATCAGCATCACCGGCCCGTTCCACATCCGCGCGAACATGTGCGGCAGCGACATCGCGTACATGAAGAAGACCCCCAGGATCGCGAGCGCGCAGACCCCGTCGGTGCGACTTCGCCCGGCGATGAAGAGGCCCTGCACGAACATGGCGGCGAACATCACGCTGAGCCCGATGAAGGAGACCAGCCCGCCTTCGTTGAGCACCAGGAGATAGAGCTGGTGCACCGGCATGCCGTAGACGCTGGCCTTGCGGTATCCGTCGCTGCCCAGGCCGATCAGCAGGTTGTCGCCCGACATCTGCCAGGCCTCCTGGATCAGCACCGAGCGGCCGACGAACGTGCCGGCCTTGGTCGGATCGCCGGAGACGACCGCGTCGCCCACCCGCTGTTCGAACACGGCCGGAACCGGTCCGCCCAGGCCGACGTAGGCGCCCACCGCCAGGGCCACCGGCAGCGCGATGGTGACGACCGTGCGCATGCGCGAGAGCGCCAGGATGAAGCCGATCGCCAGGATGGTGGCGGTGAAGGCGGTGAAGCTGGCGGAATAGACCAGGCCCGCGACGATCACGAGCGCCAGCGGCACGGCGATCACCGGCCGCAGGCGCTTCTCGATCACCGCATGGAGCAGGAAGATCAGGGCGAAGACGCAGACCGCGCCGTTCGAATTGGGCTCGCCGGTGAAGGCGCCCAGCCGGCCATTGCCGGTGACCACGTACTTGTTCACGTACTGGTTGATCATGTCGCGGCTGAACAGGTTCACCAGGGCGACGCCCACCGCCTGCGATACCGCCACGCCCCAGACATAGGCCAGGCCGCTGCGGCGCAGCGCCGTCAGCGAGCAATTGGCCAGGACCATCGGGATCAGCACCAGGGCGAAAGCATATTGCCCGGCCACCACCGGCCAGCGCGTGAAATCGCCGTGGACGGTCGAGCCCACCAGCATGCCGCCCAGCAGCATGACGATCCCGCCCACCCACAGCACCGACATGCGCCCCATCATCCGCGCGTTCAGCCCGCGCGAGACGAGCATCAGCAATGTGCAGACGATCAGGATCATGTCCGACATGGTCAGGTTGAAGGCGGGAATGCGCCCTACCTGCCACCAGCTGAGGAAGAAGGCGGCCGCCGGAAGCAGGAAGCCGATGACGCGGTCGTAAGGGGATTCCGGTGCGCGGGCAGGCCGATAGCCCCCCGCCATCCGGAACGGGCCCCGCAGGATCGCCGGTTGCTGCACCCCGTCGTCGGGAAGCTGGGTTAGGATAGCGGCCATGGCCCGGGATCATGGGCAGGGGATCGGCCCAAGGCAAAGGCCAGTCCGGGCAATAGGCAAGCGCATAGATGTTAGCGCAAAAGGGGGAGGGCGCGGGCCGCGCTAAGTCCAATTGGTAACTTGTGCGCGTTCGGCCGAAGGATCACGTTTCGCCGCGCGCATGTTTCCCGGGCCCATTTCCGATGCTTGGCCCGGTCCTCGGCTGGAGAATCGGCATGGTTGCGGCAAAGCTTTCCAAGACAGCGCGTTCCCGAACGACCCGTTTGCGCGCGCTGATAGTGCTGGCGGCGATGGGTCTGGCGGTGCTGGCCCTGGTGCTGGGCCTGGCCGGCACGGTCAGCGAGCGCGTCATGGCCGCAGCGCCGGTGGTTCGCATTCCCACGGGCAAGAAGTCCTTCCCCGCCGCGATCGGCTACGGCGCCACCAGCGTCGGCGGACGGGGCGGGCGGATCATCTATGTCACCACCCTGGCCGATTCCGGCACCGGATCCTACCGCGCCTGCGTTACCGCCAGCGGCCCGCGCGTCTGCGTGTTCCGGGTCAGCGGCGTGATCCGCTTCACCCAGCGCCCGCCGTGGATCATGACGCCCTACCTGACCATCGCCGGGCAGACCGCGCCGGGCGGCGGCATCACCCTGGCCCATTCGGGCGGCAAGAACGGGCTGACCCCGCTGGTCATCAAGAACACCCATGACGTCGTGGTGCGCGGCATCCGCGTGCGCAACGACCGCGTGGGCGGCAACCGCGAGGCCGAGGACAGCATCACCATAGAAAAGAGCAGCCGCGTGGTGATCGACCATGTCAGCGCCTCCTGGGCGCGCGACGAGCTGATCAACGGCTATGACGACAACGACGAGATCACCATCAGCAATTCGATCTTCGCCTGGGGCGTGCCCAAGCACGACAAGTGCGCGCTGCTCGCCAGCGATCCGGTGGACAAGCAGAAGCTGAGCTTCATCGGCAACCTTTGCGCCCATAACGGAGACCGCAATCCGGACATCAACTTCCCCAAGGGATCCTGCGTGGAAGTGATCAACAACGTGCTCTACAACGCCATGTCGGAATTCGCGGAAGTCTGGGAAAGCTACGGCGGCAGCCCGGTCTCGATCGTGGGCAACAGCTTCATCGCCGGCACCAATACCAATGCCCAGAGCCGCGGCGTCGCCCGCGAGACCCAGGGATCGACCGGCACGGCCTCGATCTACCTCTGGGACAATGCCTTCGACGGCAATTTCAAGCATGTCAGCCCCGAAGTGGTGCCGGCCCAGATCCAGCAGGCGCCGTGCCCGTTGACCGTCCAGCCGATGGCCGCCGCGGCCGCCTATACCTCTGTCCTCGCCCGTGCCGGGGCCTTCCCGCGCGATGCCCTCGACAAGGAAGTGGTGGCCGACGTCAAGAACCGCACCGGCCGCATCGGCGAACCGGTTCCGGCACTGCCGGCCCAGGCATCGGGCACGCCTTATGTCGATGACGACAAGGACGGCATGGACGATGCCTGGGAACGCGCCAATGGCCTGGACCCCACGCGCAACGACGCCTGGGGCGACAAGAACGGCAACGGCATCGAGAATATCGAGGAATTCCTGAGCTACCGAGAGAAAGGGTTCGGTCTTTGAACAGTCTGGCAGGGCCGCTTGGGGCCAAGTTCGAGAGGGCCGAATTCGAAAGCGCCGAATTCGAGAGGGCCGAGCTGGACAGGATCGAAGGCGGGACCGCCCGCGTGGCCGCCGGGTCCGCGCCGCTGCGGATCTGCTATCCCTTCGCCGGGGACGAGCTGGGCGGCAGCCACGTTTCCGCACGCGGGCTGATGGAGCAGCTCGATCCCGCCGACTATCGCCTTCTGGTCGTGCCAGAAGTGCCGGGCGGCACGATCGCGCAGTTCTTCTCCGCTTTTGCCCAGGTGCCCGACCCGGCCCGGCCGCGCCGCTCCTTCGTTCCCGGCGCGCGCTTCGGCTTCGGCAAGGTTCTGCGCGCGATGGCCGGCGTGCCGCGCCGGGTGCGGTTCCTGCGCGAGAATGCCATCGATGTCGTGCACAGCAACGACGGGCGCAGCCATGCGAGCTGGGCACTGGCGGCACGGCTGGCAGGCGTCCGGCTGATCTGGCACCACCGCGGCGATCCCGACGCGCGCGGCCTGCGCTATGTGGCGCCGTTTCTGGCGCACCGCATCTTCACGGTGTCGCGCTTTTCGCTCCCGCAGGGCAGCCGCGGGGCGGCGCGGGCCGCGCAAGTGGTCTACAGCCCCTTCGACACCAGCGTCACGGCCGACTGGGCCGCCATGCGCCGTACCCTCGTGGAGGAACTCGGCTGCGCCCCGGACGCCGTGCTCTGCGGCTGGTTCGGCAACTTCGTACAGCGCAAGCGGCCGCTCGAATTCGTCGATGCGGTGGAGCGGCTCGGGGCCTTGCTGGACAAGCCGGTGGTCGGCCTGATGTTCGGCGATCCCCGCAATACCGAAGTGGGCGACGCCCTGCCGGAGCGGATCGCGCGGGTCTCGGGCAATGCCGCCGTCCACATGATGGGCTTCCGCACGCCCGGCCACGAATGGCTGGCCGGCTGCGACCTCCTGCTGGTTCCCGCCGCGCGCGAGCCCCTGGGACGGACCCTGGTGGAGGCCATGCTGGTCGGCACGCCGGTGGTGGCCACCGATTCGGGCGGCAATCCGGAAGCGCTGGAGGGCGGCTGCGGCGTGCTCTGCCCGCTCGACGATGCCGAGGCCATGGCCCGCGCCGCCGCGGGCCTGCTCGCCGACCCCGAACGCCTCGACGCCATCCGCATCCGCGCCCGAGGCGAAGCCCGCCGCCGCTTCTCGCGCGAAAACCACGTCCGCCAGGTCACCGCCGCTTATGAGGAACTGGCGCGAGGGTAGGGCGCCCGCGCCGGACCGGGCTGGTCTGGCGGTGCGCTCGTCGTTTTTCGCGATGTGGTCGCGGTGCCGGGATGAGTTTTTGTTTGGTGCGCTCGTCACGTCCGTGACGAGCTTGCGGGCTGGTGCCGCAAGCCTTCGACATCCGTCGAAGGCGCTCCAACCAAATCCTCCCCCCGTTTTTGCCTGGCGATATCGGACAGGAAACCCATCCTCCCCCCACGAGGATTAGCTCTCATCGCCCGAGTATTCCCCCGGATAACCCTTAATAACCAAGGCATTCCGCCGATCTTTGCGTCAACGTGTCGGACGACGGTTTCGCTGGGGCCGCGCTGCTTCGAGGGGCCGCGCGGGGGGCGGGCCGGGCTCGATTTCGCAAGGGCCTCAATTTCTGCAAGGGAGGGCAACCCAATGTCACATGGTCTCGCAAGCCTGTTCCGGTTCCGGCCGCTTCTGGCGGTCCCACTGGCCGTTTCGCTCATTTCCACTTCGATGCTTGGCGGATGTTCGTCGCCCACCGCATCGTTGCCCACGCTCGCATCCACCCCGGCGGGAGCCTACAAGGTGGGTGCGGGCGACAAGCTCCACATCGTGGTGCAGGACCTGCAAAGCGCCAACGGCGACTACATCGTCGAGGACAGCGGCGCGATCTCGCTGCCCTACATCAAGCAGGTGGACGTCGCCGGCCTGACCTATCGCGAGATCGAGCAGGGCATCGCCGCGTCGCTGCTGCGCCAGGGCATCATGACCGGCGATCCGGTGGTCAACGTCGGCCCGGTCGAACTCCGCCCGTTCTACGTGGTGGGAGAGGTGAACAAGCCCGGCCAGTTCGAATATCGCCAGGGGATGACGGTGCTCGCGGCGATCTCGGCCGCGGGGGGCTATACCTACCGCGCGCAGACCGGCAAGGTCGCCGTGACCCGCGTGGTCAGCGGCAAGGACGTCACCGCCAGCGCCGACGAGATGGCGACCATCCAGCCCGGCGACCGGATCCGCGTCTACGAGCGGTGGTTCTGAGGCCATGCGGGGGGCAATCGTACTGGCCGCGCCGGTCCCGTTCCTGCTCGCGATGCCGCAGCAGGCACTGGCCCAGGCCCGCGACATCGGCTCGACCGCCTCGGCGGTCTATCCCAACGACAAGGACTATCGCGAGCTGCCGATGCACCTCGGCTCGCTCAACGTCAGCCTCGGCGGCGAGGCGCGGGTGGAATACGACACCAACGTCTACGCCCAGGAGAACAACGCGCGCGACGACGTCCACCTGGAACTGACGCCGGAACTGCAGATCAACACCGGCCCCGGCACGCTCAGCGGCCAGGCGCATGCTTCGGCCACGGTCCGCCGTTTCGCCAATCTCAAGACCGAGAACACCGAGGCCTGGTCGCTGGACGGCACCCTGCGCTGGTCCCCGGAGGCGACGACCTCGCTGGTCGGGCGCGCCTTCTGGCAGCGCACGGTCGAAGAGCGCGGCAGCCCGGAATCGCGGCAGGACCCCAACGCCGGACCGCGCGAGATCGACAGCCTCGGCACCGACTTGCGCTTCCGGCACATGACCCGCCGCCTGCTGTTCGACCTCCAGGGCAACTTCACCAAGTACGATGCCGTCTCCACCGTGGACGACAACCGCGACTTCAACAGCATGAACGGCGTGGCCACCGTGGGCTGGCGCGTGACCGGCATCACTTTCGTGACCGCCAGCGCCTTCGTCGCGCGGCGCGACTTCCGCATCGAATATACCCCCGCGGGAGACAAGCGTAACACCACCACCTGGGGCGGCCGCCTGGGCGTGGAATTCGAACCCGGTGGTGTGCTGCAAGGCAACCTTTCCGCCGGTTTCTTCCGCTTCACGCCGGACGACAAGGCCGTGCCCGATCGCACCGGCCTCTCTGTCTCGGGCAGCCTGACCTACCGGCCTCGCGAGCGCACGGCGATCATGCTGGACGCCTTCAACGGCGATGTCGCCACGTTCCGCAGCGGCGCCCAGTCGCGAACCGACACCACGGTCAAGCTCTCGCTCCAGCAGGAGATCCGCCACAATCTCTTCGCTTCGGTGGGCGCGGGCTACCGAAGCACGCGCTACATCGGCTCGGGGGTGAAGGAACAGACGCCCACGGTCTCGGGCGAAGTGGAATACCTGTTCTCGCGGAACATGTCGGTCGCGGGCTACGCCAACTTCGGCAAGCGCAACAGCGACGACGCGACTCAGGAATTCGACCGCCTCAAGGTCGGCGTCTCCTTCCGCCTGCGGTTCTGATCGGAACCGGGAAGCGGGCGGCGAGGGAAGGCGAGGGGCGCTACTCTTCGAGGGCGCCATTCCCCGTCGCCGCGCGCGCTTCGACTTGCGCGCGAAGTCCGGCGACTTTGGCCCGGATCGAGGCGCGGACTTCCTCCAGAGAGGGATATTCCGCCTCGATCTCGGCCCGGATGCGTTCGTAGAGCGGATCGCCCGGCCGGGGATCGCGGCGGCTGTCGCCATAGCGATGGGGCAGGCGCTGGCGCAGCAGGAACAGCATGAGCTGCGTGTCGTGGCGCGTCCAGGAGGCCACCACTTCGCCGCGGCTCACCACCGGACGCTCCTCGCCCCGGATCGCGCGTTCGAGCGCGCAGTCCTCCAGCCGCATCATTCCCCGGCCGATCGCCATGTCCCATGCCGCCGCGAACCCCTCCGCGCCGGGCAGGTGGCGCAGCTTGTAGAGCGCTTCCATCGAGGCGCCGATGCTGCGCGCGGCCTGCGTGACGATGCCGCTGGCCGCGAGCGCAGCGATGAAGGCCCGCTGCCGCTCCGGCGTGATCGAGTTGGCGCGCGGCGCCTTGTGCCGATAGGGCGCGAAGCCCAGCAGCGGATCTTCGGGGTCGATGGCATCCTCGAAGAAGGCCGTTCGCGAAGTCCGCCGCCCCGGCCGCACGGAAGCGCAGCGCACCGCCGTTTCCGCGGCAACCCGCGCAGAGGAACTGGCACAAGCCGTTTCGCAGCGAGCCTCCGGGGCCGAGGATTCCACGCCGGCCGACGGAGACGCGAAGGATCCTCGCGCCCGCTCATCCCGCGCCTGTCGAGGAAGCCGCTCGCCGCGACGCCGTTTCGAAGAACCTGGATTTGGAGATTTTCTGCCGGAAGACATAAGGCAACCTCGCTCGCGCTGATGGACCTGTGTTCCCAATGGCAGGCCGGTCTAACGCGAGCGGGGACGTGTAGGAAAATGGTTTGTCACGCGCATGGAAGGCATGGGGCAGAACAGCCGCTTTGCGCCCATTTCGGTCATGGGCGGTGCGCAGCCGCGCTCCCGAAACCGGAATGGCAAGATTGCACGATTTTAATCGGGAAGCTGCCTGACCGGACTCGCCGCGTCTTAGCCATTCCGCAGCTTGCGCTTTGGCGGTAGAAGCGGACGTTCGTAGCAGGAGCGAGACGTGCACGACCATCAGTGGCTAAGCGCATTTGGTGAACCTTATGACCCCCGGCCTGCGATAGAAATTTGGCGCGCCGGGCAAGTCGAGGACGCGACGCAGGAACTATGGGATCAGCTCTACCATCAGGGGACGGTCAATTCGGCCTCATATGCAGCGGTTCGCGAAATCGTTATGATGATGCAGGAGCAATCGAAGCCTGATTGGAACGCCTATTCGCTGGTCGCGTCAATCGAGGAAGCGCGCTTGGCCGAAGGAAATCCGCCTATCCCTTCCGAACTCAAGCAGGATTACGAAAACGCTTGGGCCGCTATCCTCCCGGTAGCATTACGAGACCTTGCGGAAGCGCAGGACGACCTTGTCGTCAGGGGTGCCTTGGCCGTCGTCGCTCATGCCAAAGCGCAGCATACGATAGGGACTATCGCGCTCCTTACAGAGGACGAGCGAGTGGAAATGTTGGGCGGGTAGCGTCCGTTTCGCCCTCCGTTACGTTGAAAGTTCCTATTCCGCTTTCCACCCCTGATAGCCATTTCAGGCGGTCAACGGCATGAGCCACAGCGCACAGCAGTCGGACCGGTTTAGGGCCTCTCGAAACGAAGGCCGCCGCGACTGTGATGGGTGGTATGCCGTCTATTCAGGAAAGCTAGCTGGGGCCTACAGTCCGTTGACGGATAGGTAAGATCACGCCGCCATGATTTTAATTCGGACAAATGGCTCAATCATATTTTAGAGCCATTGAAATTTTTCCACTACTTACATCAATGCTTAACATGCACTCGAGCCAGAGATTTTGCCCCTTAGAGACAAATAAAGTCCTATGCTCTTTCAGAAGCGAGAATATTTCTTCTTGTGTAAGTGCAGAATCAGGAGTGAACCACCCTGACGATCCGTCTTGATCTTCATAATCATATTCGAAGCTGGCCACGTCGCCTTCGAGATTAATTTCGGCTTTGAAAACGATCTTTGAAGCACCAACTGGAGAAAATCTGAGAATTTTTTTCGCAATCTCTTGTAGATATTCAATGTCGTAGGAGGTGCCCATTTTTCATCCGGTGCGCTGAGAGGTCATTCAAGTAGATCATGAGCAATATCGTGCGCCAGCCTCCAAAGCGACAATTATAACATCTGCAATGTCGGCGTTGGCAGACTGGCAGATTTCTATCCTGCCGTCATGAACTGCTCAGCACAGCGGACGGGCCGCTAACTACCATTCACCAACGATGACGCGACAGTCGCCTACCGGCCCATAGCCGTTGCTACCGCTCTCCTTGACCCACCGCCCCAAATCTCCTAAGGGCGCCCATCTCCTGTGAGTGTTCTCGCAGGAAACGACATAGAGCTGAACATTGTCATGTCAGCATTTCCGGGACTTTCCCGCAGCTTTGCTGCCGGAAAAGCCGCTTTGGGAACGCCTTGCGCGAGTCGCGGGGTGGTTCTTGCCGGGAAGGCGCATGGCAAAGTAATCCGGTGCATTTGCCCGGGTGGAGTGTTTTTCGGCTCACGTTCGACGGTTGCCATGGGCGAACCGCCAGTAACTCCGGATCGGGGTGAAAGGGCTGGTTCCGATATCCGGCTCGTCTCGCGTGAACTCTCGAAAATATTCCGTCCCTTTCAGATGCTCCGGGCTCCGATGTCGATCGGTCCCTTGGGGTGCGAAGGGTTCGCGCCGGTGCGCCTGCTGCTGCAGGCATCGCTCCGGCCCGGATCCATCGCACTCCCATTTGAAAGAAGAGTATAGATGCCCACTATCAACCAGCTGATCCGCAAGGGTCGCGAGCCGCAGAAGGCCAAGTCGAAGGTTCCTGCGATGGAGCAGAACCCGCAGAAGCGCGGCGTTTGCACCCGCGTTTACACCACGACCCCGAAGAAGCCGAACTCGGCTCTCCGCAAGGTCGCCAAGGTGCGCCTGACCAACAGCCGCGAAGTCATTTCGTACATCCCGGGTGAAGGCCACAACCTGCAGGAGCACTCGGTCGTGCTCATCCGCGGCGGCCGCGTCCGCGATCTTCCCGGCGTTCGCTACCACATCCTGCGCGGCGTGCTCGACACCCAGGGCGTCAAGGATCGCAAGCAGAGCCGCTCGAAGTACGGCGCCAAGCGTCCGAAGTAAGCCGGCCCGCGGGGCTTCGCGCCTCGCACGGTACAAGATTTACCGGCCGGTGATGCTCACGCTCCCGCCCGAAAGAACAAGGAATATCAACGATGTCACGTCGTCGTCGTCCCGAGAAGCGGATTATCCTGCCCGATCCCAAGTTCGGGGATCTCATCCTGTCGAAGTTCATGAACAACCTCATGTACGACGGCAAGAAGTCGGTCGCTGAAGCGATCGTCTACGGTGCCATGGAAACCATGGAAACCCGCGCCAAGGCCAACCCGGTCCAGCTGTTCCACGACGCCCTGAACAACGTCGCGCCGCAGATCGAAGTCCGCAGCCGCCGCGTCGGTGGTGCGACCTACCAGGTCCCGGTCGAAGTCCGTCCGGAGCGCGCCCAGGCTCTCGCCATCCGCTGGCTCATCACCGCAGCCCGCAACCGTCCCGAGACCACCATGTCGGCGCGTCTCTCGGGCGAGCTGCTCGATGCTGCCAACAACCGCGGCAATGCCGTGAAGAAGCGCGAAGACACGCACCGCATGGCGGACGCGAACCGCGCCTTCTCGCACTACCGCTGGTAATGTGCGTGGTGTCGCCCGGATCTATTGCCTCTCGGCGGTCATCCGGGCGTCACACTTTTATTTCAGGGGGCGAGGTCTTATCTGAAGGCCGCTCCGCTCCCAAACACTCCTGCTAAGGATTTTCACCATGGCACGCAGCCATCCGCTCAATATGTACCGTAACATCGGTATTATGGCGCACATCGACGCCGGTAAGACCACCACGACCGAGCGAATCCTCTACTACACCGGCAAGTCCTACAAGATCGGCGAAGTCCACGACGGCGCTGCGACCATGGACTGGATGGAGCAGGAGCAGGAACGCGGCATCACCATCACCTCGGCTGCGACCACCTGCTTCTGGACGTCCGAGGGCCAGGAATACCGCATCAACATCATCGACACCCCCGGGCACGTCGACTTCACCATCGAAGTCGAACGCTCGCTGCGCGTGCTCGACGGTGCGGTCGCGTGCTTCGACGGCGTTGCCGGCGTTGAGCCGCAGTCGGAAACCGTGTGGCGCCAGGCCGACAAGTACGGCGTTCCGCGCATGTGCTTCATCAACAAGCTCGACCGTACCGGCGCGAACTTCAAGTACTGCGTGCAGTCGATCATCGACCGCCTCGGTGCGACGCCTGCCGTGCTCTACATTCCGATCGGCCTCGAAGCCGACCTGAAGGGCCTGGTCGATCTGGTTCACAACCGCGCAATCGTCTGGAAGGACGAATCGCTCGGCGCCGAATTCTTCTACGAAGAAATCCCGGCTGAACTGGCTGACGAAGCTGCCGAATACCGTGAAAAGCTGCTCGAACTCGCTGTCGAGCAGGACGATGCGGTCATGGAAGCCTACCTCGAAGGCACCGAGCCCGACGTCACCACGCTGAAGGCGCTGATCCGCAAGGGCACGCTGAACCACAAGTTCGTTCCGGTCGTCTGCGGTTCGGCGTTCAAGAACAAGGGTGTGCAGCCCCTGCTCGACGCCGTCGTCGACTACCTGCCTTCGCCGCTCGACATCGAAGACGTCCAGGGCGTCAAGGTCGACAGCGACGAAGCCGACAGCCGTCCGCCGGAAGACAGCGCACCGTTCTCGGCGCTGGCCTTCAAGGTCATGAACGATCCCTTCGTGGGCTCGCTCACCTTCATCCGCATCTACTCGGGTACGCTCGCCAAGGGCACTTACCTGAACTCGGTGAAGGGCAAGAAGGAAAAGGTTGGCCGTATCCTCGAGATGCACGCCAACGACCGTAAGGACATCGACGAGGCCTTCGCGGGCGACATCGTCGCGCTGGCCGGCATGAAGGAAACCACCACGGGCGACACGCTCTGCGCGGAAAAGGCGCCGATCGTTCTCGAACGCATGGAATTCCCCGAGCCGGTTATCGAACTCTCGGTCGAACCGAAGACCAAGGCCGACCAGGAGAAGATGGGCGTCGCGCTCAACCGTCTCTCGGCTGAGGATCCCTCGTTCCGCGTCACCACCGACCACGAGTCGGGCCAGACGATCATCAAGGGCATGGGCGAACTTCACCTGGACATCATCGTCGACCGTATGCGTCGCGAGTTCAAGGTCGAAGCCAACGTCGGTGCTCCGCAGGTCGCCTATCGCGAATACCTCGCCAAGCCTGTCGATGTGGACTACACCCACAAGAAGCAGTCGGGCGGAACCGGTCAGTTCGGTCGCGTGAAGATCAAGGTCACGCCGGGCGAGCGCGGTGCGGGCATCACCTTCAAGGACGAGATCAAGGGCGGTAACATTCCGAAGGAATATATCCCCGCGATCGAAAAGGGCATGCGCGAAACCGCTGCCTCGGGTTCGCTGGTCGGCTTCCCGATCATCGACTTCGACATCGTCCTCTACGACGGTGCCTACCACGACGTCGACTCGTCGGCCCTGGCCTTCGAAATCGCCGGTCGCGGTGCCATGCGTGAAGTCGCGCAGAAGTCCGGCATCAAGCTGCTCGAGCCGATCATGAAGGTTGAAGTCGTCACCCCCGAGGAATATCTCGGCGACGTCATCGGCGACATGAACAGCCGTCGTGGTCAGATCCAGGGAACCGACAGCCGCGGCAATGCCCAGGTCGTCGAATCCATGGTCCCGCTGGCCAACATGTTCGGCTACGTGAACCAGCTCCGCTCGTTCACCCAGGGCCGTGCAAACTACTCGATGTTCTTCTCCCACTATGACGAGGTCCCGGCGAACGTCGCGGCCGAGGTCAAGGAGAAGCTTGCTTAAAAGGCAAGATCAGACTACGGGCGGCGCCTGTTTCAGCGGGCGCCGTCCATTCCCGCAGATTCGATTTCAAGCGAAAAGAAGGTTTGAACAATGGCGAAGGCAAAATTCGAGCGGAACAAGCCGCACTGCAACATTGGCACCATCGGTCACGTCGACCACGGCAAGACGACCCTGACGGCCGCCATCACCAAGGTCATGTCGGAAGCTTTCGGCGGTGAAGCCGTTGACTTCGCCAACATCGACAAGGCTCCGGAAGAGCGCGAGCGCGGCATCACCATCTCGACCGCTCACGTTGAGTACGAGACGGAAGCCCGTCACTACGCACACGTCGACTGCCCGGGTCACGCTGACTACGTGAAGAACATGATCACCGGTGCCGCCCAGATGGACGGCGCGATCCTGGTTGTGAACGCTGCTGACGGCCCGATGCCGCAGACCCGCGAGCACATCCTGCTTGCCCGCCAGGTCGGCGTGCCGCAGCTTGTCGTGTTCATGAACAAGGTCGACCAGGTCGACGATCCGGAACTCCTCGAGCTCGTCGAGCTGGAAGTTCGTGAACTGCTCTCGTCGTACGACTTCGACGGCGACAACATTCCGATCGTCATGGGTTCGGCTCTGGCCGCCCTTGAAGGCCGCGACGACAACATCGGCAAGGAAAAGATCCTTGAGCTGATGAAGGCAGTCGACGACTTCATCCCGCAGCCCCCGCGTCCCACCGACAAGGCATTCCTGATGCCCGTCGAAGACGTGTTCTCGATCTCGGGTCGTGGTACGGTTGTTACCGGCCGCGTCGAAACCGGCATCGTCAAGGTTGGTGAAGAAGTTGAAGTCGTTGGTATCCGCGACACGCAGAAGACCACCGTCACCGGCGTCGAAATGTTCCGCAAGCTGCTCGACCAGGGTGAAGCCGGCGACAACATCGGTGCACTGGTTCGTGGCCTGAAGCGCGACGACGTTGAGCGTGGCCAGGTTCTCGCCAAGCCGGGCACCGTGACCCCGCACACCGAGTTCTCGGCTGAAGTCTACGTTCTGTCGAAGGACGAAGGCGGCCGTCACACGCCGTTCTTCGCCAACTACCGTCCGCAGTTCTACTTCCGCACCACCGACGTGACCGGCGAAGTGATCCTTCCCGAGGGCACCGAGATGGTCATGCCGGGCGACAACGTTTCGCTGACCGTGAAGCTGATCGCTCCGATCGCCATGGACGAAGGTCTCCGCTTCGCAATCCGCGAAGGCGGCCGCACCGTCGGTTCGGGCGTCGTTGCCACGATCACGAAGTAATTCGCTGATCGGCTTCGGCTAACGTGATTGGCCCGGCGTCTCGAGAGAGACGCCGGGCTTTTCGCGTTTATAGAGCCGAATGGATTTAAAGGGCGCAAAGCCCGGGCTTGCAGTTTTATCGGGCCCGCAAATCGCCCTGTGCGATCTTCCATGCATCCGAGCCCTTGGGTGCTTCGGGAATGGACGCGAGGTCGATATAGTAGACGGGCGCCGGCACGCGGCCGAACGGTATGGTGATGCAGGGGCCTAGGCAGCCGGGCAGGTCCCAGAGGCCCGGCGGGTAGGCTGCGCCCGTGCGCGTGCTTTCGTCGACGGATTTTGACGCTGGGACGCGCTGGTTCGTGCCGTCGCCGTTATGGAAGCAGACAACGATCGTGCCGTCATTGCCGCCATTGCTGGCGCGGGCGGCCTCACGGCATGCGTCGTCCACGCGTCCATTCCCGGCATCGGGCATGGCGGCGTGAGCGGTGAGCACGTCGGTATCGTCGAGGTCGATCGGAACTCCCGTCTGGCTGCGGCCGTAGGGGGAATTGCCGGCTGCGGCGAGCTCGGGTGTCAGACATGCCAGTGTTAGCGCGGCAAGTGCGCGGGAAATTATCGTGGTAGTGGAGGGCATTGAAAGCGCCTTCTGTTAGGCGTCGCCATGCCAAGGTAGGATGCTGATCGGGGGCAGGGAAGAGGGGATGCGATGAACTGCATCGGCGGCGCCGAGGAACCTGCCGGACTTGGTGAAATCAGGGCTTGCCCGACTCGGCGTCAACGTGTAGTGGCGCGGTTCGAATTTGACGGGGCTTCGGCCCTTTGGCTCTTTCTCATCGGTAGTAGGTAATGGAAGCTCAGAACATCCGTATCCGCCTCAAGGCGTTTGACCATCGCGTGCTCGACCAGGCCACTGGCGAAATCGCTGACACGGCTCGCCGCACCGGCGCTCTGATTCGTGGGCCCATTCCCCTGCCGACGAAGATCGAGAAGTTCACGGTCAACCGTGGTCCGCACATCGACAAGAAGTCGCGTGAGCAGTTCGAAGTCCGCACCTACAAGCGTCTGCTTGATATCGTGCAGCCGAACGCAGCTACCGTCGACGCTCTGATGAAGCTGGACCTTGCTGCCGGCGTGAACGTCGAGATCAAGCTGGCCTAAGCCGGTTTGCGGGGTAACCGAAAGGTTGCCCCGAAAGTCCTTTCCGATCGGACTTTAAACGATCGAGGCGAAATTCGGATCTTCGGATCCAAATTGTCCTTGTCGGCCGAGAGGCCGGCTTTGCGGGGAGAAACCCGCAGAGACAGCGCCCCGAAAGGGGACACAAGGGATACCTCCGCCGCCGCCTTCGGGCAGTGTCGGGAATGCGTCCCCCGTCTCGTTTCCGCTGTCCTTGATGGGCATGCAGGGAACACCTGACCCGGACGGGGTTCGTATCACAAATAGGGTTGGACACGCGCACGAGGGATGGTCCTGCGTGCGCCTCTGTAAGGAGAAAGGTCATGCGTACAGGCGTGATCGCCAAGAAAGTCGGGATGACCCGCCTGTTCCAGGAGGACGGTCGCCACGTGCCCGTCACTGTCCTGGCACTTGAAGACTGTCAGGTGGTTTCGGTTCGTACTGCTGATCGTGACGGCTACGTCGCGGTTCAGCTCGGTGCGGGCGAAGCAAAGCAGAAGAACGTTGCCAAGCCGCAGCGCGAACATTTCGCCAAGGCTCAGGTTCCCCTCAAGATGCGCGTCGCGGAATTCCGCGTCGCCGACGACGCCCTTCTGGAAGTCGGTGCCACGATCGCAGCCTCGCACTTCGTGCCCGGCCAGCTGGTCGACGTAGGCGGCCACACCCAGGGCAAGGGCTTCCAGGGTGCCATGAAGCGCTGGGGCTTCGGCGGTATGCGCGCCACCCACGGTGTGTCGATCTCGCACCGTGCCCACGGTTCGACGGGTAACCGTCAGGATCCGGGCAAGGTGTTCAAGAACAAGAAGATGGCCGGCCACATGGGCGACCGTCAGCGCACCCAGCAGAACCTCGAAGTCGTCCGCGTGGACGACGAGCGTGGCCTGATCTTCGTCAAGGGCTCGGTTCCGGGTTCGAAGAACGCCTGGCTCACCGTTTCGGACGCCGTCAAGGTCGATCGTCACGCCGAGGCTCCGTACCCCGCCGGCATCAAGTCGGCCAGCAACACCAATGATACGGCCGCTGCCGTGACCCCGGCTGAAGCCGCGGCTCCCGAAGCGACCGAAGGCCAGGAGGGCTAATCATGAAGGTTCAGGTCCTCAATATCGACGGTTCGGCCGCTAACGCCGACATCGAGCTTTCGGACGACGTGTTCGGCCTCGAGCCGCGCGCTGACATCCTGCACCGCGTCGTCACCTGGCAGCTCGAAAATCGCCGCGGCATCGCCCGTGCGACCCGCGAGCGCTCGGAAGTCGCACGCACCGGCAAGAAGTTCGGTCGCCAGAAGGGCGGCGGTACTGCCCGTCACGGCGACCGTGCGGCTCCGGTGTTCATCGGCGGTGGTAAGGCTCACGGTGCTCGTCGCCGCGAGTTCAACATCTCGCTGAACAAGAAGATCCGTGCACTCGGTCTGAAGATGGCCCTTTCGGCCAAGGCTCAGAACGGCCTCGTGATCGTCGACTCGCTCGACGTGGCTGATGCCAAGACCAAGGTGCTTGCCGGTCAGCTCGCCAAGGCGAACTTCGGCAAGAAGGTTCTCGTCATGGACGGTGAGCAGGTCAACGAGGGCTTCGCCCTGGCTGCCCGCAACATCATCGGCGTCAATGTGCTTCCGGCTGTCGGCGCCAATGTCTACGACATCCTGAAGCATGATACGCTGGTGTTGACGCGCGCCGCGGTCGAGAAGCTGGAGGCGCGTTTCAATGGCTAAGAGCAACGTGGACATCCGTCATTACGACGTGATCCTCTCGCCGCACATCACCGAGAAGTCGACCCTGCTTTCCGAGCAGAACGCGGTCGTTTTCAAGGTGGCTGACAAGGCGACCAAGCCCGAGATCAAGGCTGCCGTCGAAGCTCTGTTCGACGTCAAGGTCACCGGCGTGAACACGCTGGTCGTCAAGGGCAAGACCAAGCGCTGGCGCGGTAAGGCTTACCGTCGCAGCGACGTGAAGAAGGCGATCGTCACGCTGGCCGAAGGCCAGTCGATTGACATCACCGAAGGCGTGCGGGGCTGATCCGATGGCACTTAAGAAGTACAACCCGACCAGCCCCGCCCGCCGCGGCCTGGTCCTCGTCGACAAGTCGTCGCTCTGGAAGGGCAAGCCCCTCAAGGCGCTGACCGAAGGCAAGAGCAAGACCGGCGGCCGCAACAACAAGGGTCATGTCACTTCGCGTGGCATCGCCGGTGGTCACAAGCAGAAGTACCGCTTCATCGACTTCAAGCGTCGTAAGTGGGACATGGAAGCGACCGTGGAGCGGATCGAGTACGATCCCAACCGCACCGCCTTCATCGCGCTCGTGAAGTACACCGACGGCGAACTGACCTACATCATCGCGCCGCAGCGCCTCGCCGTTGGCGATGTCGTTGTTGCCGGCGAAAAGACCGACGTGAAGCCTGGCAACGCCATGCTCCTGTCGCAGATGCCGGTCGGCACGATCTGCCACAACGTCGAGATGAAGCCCGGCAAGGGCGGCCAGATCGCTCGTTCGGCAGGCACGTACGTTCAGGTCGTCGGTCGTGACCGCGGTATGGTCATCGTTCGTCTGAACTCGGGCGAGCAGCGCTACCTGCGTGGCGACTGCATGGGCACCGTTGGCGCCGTGTCGAACCCCGACAACGCCAACCAGACCCTCGCCAAGGCCGGTCGCGGCCGTTGGCTGGGCCGTCGCCCGCTGACCCGCGGTGTTGCCAAGAACCCGGTCGACCACCCGCACGGCGGTGGTGAAGGCCGTACCTCGGGCGGCCGTCACCCGGTCACTCCGTGGGGCAAGCCGACCAAGGGTGCTCGCACTCGCAACAACAAGCAGACGGACAAGATGATCATCCGTTCGCGCCACGCCAAGAAGAAGAGGTAAGACACGATGGCACGTTCCGTCTGGAAAGGCCCCTTCGTCGACCTGTACCTTCTCAAGAAGGCTGAGGTCGCGCAGGATGCCGGCAACCGCGCTGGTCCGATCAAGACCTGGTCGCGTCGCTCCACCATTCTCCCGCAGTTCGTTGGTCTGACCTTCTCGGTCTACAACGGTCACAAGTTCATCCCGGTTTCGGTGAACGAGGACATGGTCGGTCACAAGCTCGGTGAATTCGCGCCTACGCGCACGTTCCCCGGCCACGCCGCCGACAAGAAGGGCAAGCGCTAATGAGCAAGCAGGCAGCACCCCGCCGCGTTGGCGAGAAGGAAGCTCTTGCGGTCGGCACCACCATCCGTGGTTCCGCCCAGAAGCTCAATCTCGTCGCCGCCCTGATCCGTGGCCGCAAGGCCGAGGACGCCATGAACATCCTGACCTTCTCCAAGAAGGCGATGGCTCAGGACGCTCGCAAGATCCTCGCTTCGGCAATCGCGAACGCGGAGAACAACCACAACCTCGACGTCGACGCTCTGGTCGTCGCCGAGGCGTCGGTCGGCAAGTCGATCACCATGAAGCGCTTCCACGCTCGTGGTCGCGGCAAGTCCACCCGCATCCTCAAGCCGTTTTCGCGCCTGCGGATCGTCGTTCGCGAAGTCGAGGAGGCCTGATCCATGGGTCATAAGAGCAATCCGATCGGTCTGCGTCTGCAGATCAACCGTACCTGGGACAGCCGCTGGTTTGCGGAAGGCCGGGACTACGGCAAGCTGCTTGAGGAAGACCTCAAGATCCGCAAGTTCATCATCGACACCGTGCCCCAGGCTGCGGTTTCGAAGGTGGTCATCGAGCGTCCGGCCAAGCTGTGCCGCATCTCGATCTACGCAGCCCGTCCCGGTGTGATCATCGGCAAGAAGGGTGCGGACATCGAGAAGCTGCGCAAGCAGCTTGCGAAGATGACTTCGAGCGAAGTGAAGCTGAACATTGTCGAAATCCGCAAGCCGGAAATCGATTCGAAGCTCGTCGCTCAGGGCATTGCCGATCAGCTGATCCGCCGTGTTGCCTTCCGCCGTGCGATGAAGCGCGCCGTTCAGTCGGCTCTTCGTCTTGGCGCCGAAGGCATCAAGATCACCTGTGGTGGTCGTCTTGGCGGTGCGGAAATCGCGCGTACCGAATGGTACCGTGAAGGCCGCGTGCCGCTTCACACCCTGCGTGCCAACATCGACTATGCCGAAGCCGAGGCGCTGACCGCCTATGGCATCATCGGCATCAAGGTCTGGATCTTCAAGGGCGAAATCCTTGGCCACGACCCGATGGCGCAGGACCGCCTGATGATGGAGGCGCAGACCTCCGGCGTGCGTCCGGCACGCGATGACCGCAGGAACTAAGAGTCATGCTGCAACCGAAGAAGACCAAGTTCCGCAAGGCCTTCAAGGGCCGGATCAAGGGTGATGCCAAGGGTGGCACCGACCTGAACTTCGGCTCGTACGGCCTTAAGGCCCTCGAGCCGGAGCGGATCACCGCCCGCCAGATCGAAGCGGCTCGCCGCGCGATCACGCGTCACATCAAGCGCCAGGGTCGTCTCTGGATCCGCGTCTTCCCCGACGTGCCGGTTTCGAAGAAGCCTGCTGAAGTCCGTCAGGGTAAGGGCAAGGGTTCGGTCGAATACTGGGCGGCCCGCGTCAAGCCCGGCCGTATCCTGTTCGAACTGGACGGCGTCGCTGGCCCGCTCGCAGCCGAGGCTTTCAGCCGCGCTGCGATGAAGCTGCCGATCAAGACCAAGGTCGTGGCTCGCCTCGGCGACACCTCGCACCTTGGCGGCGAGTAAGGAAGTCGAATCATGGCAAACAAGATCGAAGACTTTCGTGCCAAGACCGACGATCAGCTGACTGCTGACCTCGCCGACTTGAAGCGCGAACAGTTCAACCTGCGGTTCCAGGCCGCGACCAGCCAGCTTGAAGCGCCCGCGCGTATCAAGCAGGTGCGTCGTGACATCGCCCGCATCAAGACGCTCCAGGCCGAGCGTTCGGCGCAGGCCTAAGGAGGAAACACGATGCCCAAGCGTATTCTGATCGGGACCGTCGTTTCCGACAAGACCGACAAGACCGTGACCGTACTGGTCGAGCGCAAGGTGAAGCACCCCCTCTACGGGAAGATCATCCGTCGCTCGAAGAAGTACCACGCTCACGACGAAGATAACGCCTTCAAGACCGGCGAACGCGTCCGGATCGAGGAGACGAAGCCCTTCTCGAAGACCAAGACCTGGAAGGTTCTTGACCGTCTTCAGGCGAGCAAGGGTACGGCACTCGAAGCCGAGGTCTAAGGACCTCGGCCTCAAGGCCGGACAAGAGTGTTGACCTTCGCGGGTGAATGCGGCAAATGGCCGCACTTCGCCCGTCGGGGCGACTCGGGCCCCTCGTGGGCCTGTCTTTTTAGGAACTGCCGGACTTGTTCCGGCAAGCCAGTTGAGAAGGACTCGGATCGATGATCCAGATGCAATCCAATCTCGACGTCGCGGACAACAGCGGCGCAAAGCGCGTCCAGTGCATCAAGGTACTGGGTGGCTCCAAGCGTCGTTTCGCAGGCGTCGGCGACATCATCGTGGTGTCGGTGAAGGAGGCGCAGCCCCGCGCTCGCGTCAAGAAGGGCGACGTTCACCGTGCGGTGATCGTGCGTACCCGTAAGGACGTCCGTCGTGCAGACGGTAGCGTTATCCGCTTCGACAGCAACGCGGCGGTGCTCATCAACAAGAACGAGGAGCCGATCGGCACTCGTATCTTTGGCCCCGTCGTTCGCGAGCTGCGCGGCAAGGGCTTCATGAAGATCATCTCGCTCGCTCCGGAGGTGCTGTAATGGCTGCTTCGAAGATCAAGAAGGGTGACGCCGTCGTCGTCCTGTCCGGCAAGGACAAGGGCCGCACCGGCACCGTGCTTCAGGTTCTCCCGAAGGACGGCAAGGTCGTGGTTGAAGGCGTGAACGTCGCAACCCGTCACCGCAAGCCGACCCAGCAGAACCCGCAGGGCGGCATCGAGCGCATTCCGGCCCCGATGGCTATCAGCAAGATCGCTGTTGCCGACAAGGACGGCAAGCCGACGCGCGTTCGCTTCGAAACCAAGGACGGCAAGAAGGTCCGCGTGGCCGTGAAGTCCGGGGAGACCATCGATGGCTGAGAAGTATACTCCGCGTCTGCGCTCGAAGTACGACGCTGAAATCGCGAAGGCGATGACCGAGAAGTTCGGTTACAAGAACGTGATGGAAGTGCCGAAGATCGAGAAGATCACGCTCAACATGGGCGTCGGCGAGGCCAGCCAGGACAAGAAGAAGGTCCAGACTGCCGCTGCCGAGATGGAAGCCATCGCCGGTCAGAAGCCCGTAGTTACCAAGGCCCGCAAGTCGATCGCGCAGTTCAAGCTGCGTGAAGGCATGCCGATCGGCTGCAAGGTGACGCTGCGTCGTGAGCGCATGTACGAGTTTCTCGATCGTCTCGTCACCATCGCAATGCCCCGCATTCGCGACTTTCGTGGTCTGAACCCGAAGTCGTTCGACGGCCGTGGCAACTACGCGATGGGTCTCAAGGAGCAGATCATCTTCCCGGAGATCAGCTACGACAAGATCGAGAAGGTGCGTGGCATGGACATCATCGTCACCACCACCGCGAAGACCGACGAGGAAGCGCGCGAGCTGCTTCGTCTGTTCGGTTTCCCGTTCCCGGCTGAAGAGTCGGAACAGAAGGAAGCGGCGTGAGCCGCCGCTGAGGAAGAGAGCTTAAGTCCATGGCGAAACTGAGTTCCGTGAACAAGAACGAGCGCCGCAAGCAGCTCGTTAAGAAGTATGCAGGCAAGTACGCGCGCCTGAAGGCAGTGGCCGATGACGAATCGCTCGACGAAACCGAGCGCCTCATCGCCCGCCTGAAGCTGGCCGAGATCCCGCGCAACGGTAACCCCACCCGGGTTCGTAACCGTTGTGCGACCACCGGTCGTCCGCGCGGTTACTACCGCAAGTTCGGTCTGTGCCGCGTCGAGCTGCGCGATCTTGCCAACAAGGGCATGATCCCCGGCGTGACCAAGTCGAGCTGGTAAGGGTACGAAGCAATGGCTATGACCGATCCCCTGGGTGATATGCTCACCCGCATCCGCAACGGACAGCAGGCAAAGAAGGACACCGTCCTCTCGCCGGCTTCCAAGCTTCGTGCCCGTGTGCTCGAGGTGCTTCAGCGCGAAGGCTACATCCGTGGCTTCAGCGACGATGCAACCGGCGCACACCCGCAGCTTCGCATCGAGCTGAAGTACTTCGAAGGCGAGCCCGCCATCAAGCACATCGCTCGCGTCTCCAAGCCTGGCCGCCGCGTCTACTCGGGTTCGAAGGAACTCCCGGTGGTGCGCAACGGTCTCGGCATCACCATCGTCTCGACGCCCAAGGGCGTGCTCTCGGATGCCGAAGCACGTTCGCAGAACGTCGGCGGCGAAGTGCTGGCGGAGGTGTTCTAATGAGCCGCATCGGCAAGAAGCCGGTTGTGATCCCTGGCGGGGTCACTGCCGCCATCGATAACGGTGTCCTCACGGTGAAGGGGCCCAAGGGCGTTCTCACCATGGGTCTGTCCGACCTCGTGACCTACGCGGTCGAGGACGGTTCGATTGCCGTTCAGCCCGCCAACCAGACCAAGGCTGCCCGCAGCCACTGGGGCATGCAGCGCACCCTCGTCTCGAACCTGGTGGAAGGCGTTACCAACGGCTTCTCCAAGGTCCTCGAGATCAAGGGCGTCGGCTACCGTGCAGCAGCTCAGGGCAAGAACCTGAAGCTGCAGCTCGGCTACTCGCACGACGTTGACATCGCTGTGCCGGAAGGCATCGAGGTCAAGACCCCGGACAACACCACGGTCGAGATCTCTGGCGTCGACAAGCAGAAGGTCGGCCAACTCGCGGCCGAAATCCGTCGCTGGCGCAAGCCCGAGCCTTACAAGGGCAAGGGCATCAAGTACCGCGGCGAATTCATCTTCCGCAAGGAAGGGAAGAAGAAGTAATGGCCAAGCTTTCCCTTTTCGAGCGCCGTCGCCGGCGCGTCCGCACCGCCCTGAAGGCCCGTGCGGGTGGTCGTCCCCGTCTGTCGGTGCACCGCACCGGCCGTCACATCTATGCGCAGATCATCGACGATGCGCAGGGTCACACCGTGGCTGCAGCCAACACGCTTGGCGCCAAGGGCACCGATACGGATGCCGCAGTCCGCGTGGGCAAGGAACTCGCCGAGGCCGCCAAGAAGGCGGGCATCACCTCGGTCGTGTTCGATCGTGGCGGTTTCCTCTTCCATGGCCGCGTCAAGGCGCTGGCCGAAGCCGCCCGTGAAGGCGGGCTGGAGTTCTGATCATGGCTGACGAAAACATCAACGAAGCACCGATCGCGGCCGAGCACCCCCAGGGTGGCGACGCGCAGGAGACTCGTGAAGGTCGTGGCCGTGGCCGTGGCCGTGGCGAACGCGGTGAGCGTGGCGGCCGTGGCCGTCGCGACGACCGCCGTGGTGGCCGGAACGAGGAAGAGCAGGGCGAAGAGCTGATTGAAAAGCTCGTCCACATCAACCGCGTTTCGAAGACGGTCAAGGGCGGCAAGCGCTTCGGCTTCGCAGCGCTGGTCGTCGTGGGTGACGGCAAGGGCCGCGTAGGCTTTGGCCATGCCAAGGCTCGCGAAGTTCCCGAGGCAATCACGAAGGCCACTGCTTCTGCAAAGAAGAAGATGGTTCGCGTGGCGCTGAAGGAAGGCCGCACGCTTCACCATGACGGTCGGGGCCACTTTGGCGCCGGCAAGGTGAATGTGCGTTCGGCTCCGGCCGGTACCGGCATCATCGCCGGTGGCCCGATGCGCGCCGTGTTCGAGAGCCTCGGCGTCCATGACGTCGTGACCAAGTCGGTCGGTACCTCGAACCCGTACAACATGATCCGCGCTACTTTCGACGCGCTCGTCAACCAGACTTCGCCGAAGTCGGTTGCACAGCGTCGTGGCAAGAAGGTCGCTGACCTGCTTGGTCGCGGTGGTGCCACCGAGGCAGAGGCTGAAGCCGCTGCCGAAGCCATCGTGGAGTAAGTCTCATGGCGAAGATCAAGATCAAGCAGATCGGTTCGCCGATCCGTCGCCCCGAGAGCCAGAAGAAGATCCTCATCGGTCTTGGCCTCGGCAAGATGCACAAGGTCGTCGAGCGCGAAGACACCCCGGAAGTCCGTGGTGCGATCGCAAAGCTGCCGCACATGGTTGCGGTGGTCGACTGATCGACCTGCCTCAGGCACGATATTCGGAAAGGCCTCGGTGGAAACACCGGGGCCTTTCTGGTTTTGGCGAAGGGCAGGGCGCTGGGGGCTAGGGAAAGGGCGAGGCTAGACGCGCTCGCGCGAAATCTGTGTGTGGCTGCGTGTCCGGCTCCCCAATCGACCATGACTTGTGCTAAGCGCGGCGGGATTTGGATTTCCCCGGGGGATACATTGCTTCGCAGGACCATCGCGGCCTCATCCTTGTGCCTGGCCGCTCTCGCCGTTTCCGGATGCGAGGGCAGCGAACCGAGCGACAACGGCGAAACCTATGTGCAGGAAAGCCCGGCTGCCGAACCGGCCTGTAACGATCCGCTCGCGGATCCGGCGACGCTCGAGCGTGACCGGCTCGCAGATAAGGCGTTGAAGGCGTTGCTCGCCACTGGACAGGCCGATCCCGTTGCAGAGGCGCACAAGGCGGCCGCTTCCGGGGATTTTCGTCTTGTCGCTGCGGTCACGCTGGACGGCATCGACACGACTGAGTTTGGGGCCCAATGCGTGCTTCGCGGCGGTCTTTCGCCCCGCATGGCACGCGTCGTGACTTATTTCGGCGATGATGCGCTGCCCACGCCGGCTCCCATCCCGATCGCCACGGGCACCGAGGGTGCCGGCGAAGAGGGGGAGGATCCTCTGGGAGATTTCGCACGTAGCTTCAACGAGACGCTAATCGCCGATGATGCCTATCCCTATCGTGACGTCTGCCGCGTGGTTCCGGCGGTTGAGAGCGAAGGCAAGTCGGACCAGGCCGTCAAAGACGCCAAGCCGGTAAAGGCCGACAAGAAGGGCGCAAGTGCGCAGCCCGCGGATGCCGCAGCTCCGGGCAAGACGGCGGAGAGGAAAGCCGTGAAGCGTAACGGGCGCGACTATGGCTATGCGAACCTCGGGCCCTTGTCGGAAAGCCCGACACTGGCCGACGCTGCTCGCCGGGGGAATGTCGCTGTGCTTCGTAAGCTGCTGGAGGCGCCCACTGTCGATGCAACCGGCGACGCGCTGGACGGACTGACGACGATCGATTCGCCCGATCTCTTCGGCATGACTCCGCTCGCCTGGGCCATCGCCTATCGCCGCGAGGCGGCCGCGCGATTCCTGCTGTCGCAGCATGCCAGTCCGTCGGGTGCCCAGTGCCAGGCCCTGGTCGACCGCGATTCGCCGATGCAGATCGCGCGGGCGCTGTCCTGGACTGCCTTGGTTCTTCGGATGAAGTCGCTGGTAACGGAGCAGGAATATAACGCGCTTGCGGAAGAGCCGGCGCTTCCGGACGGCAACAAGGCGGCCTTCAACGCCGAACTGGCCAAGCTGGGCGACACTTACGGTACCGTGTTCAACAAGGACACGATGACGCGGCACGAGTTGAAGTTCGCCATCGATTCCAAGGGCAAGATCAAATCTTGCAGTTTTGAACCAAAAACCGTTTCGACGGCGTTCGACGCCGACATTTGCCGGCTCGGCCGGGAGCAACTGCATTGGAAGCCCGCACGCAACGCCGAAGGGCGAACGATGCCGGGCGATGCGCAGCTGGTGATTCGCATGCGGGGCAGCTGAAGCCGCGACATCGCGAATTCAGGGGTGACAAGGCCGGCCGGTTCGCCTATGGGGCCGCTTTCCCATTAGCGCGACCAAAAGCGAAAGCGAGTGCAGACTATGAAGTTGAACGAAATCCGCGACAACGATGGCGCCCGTCATCGTCGTATCCGCGTCGGCCGTGGCATCGGTTCGGGCAAGGGCAAGACTGCTGGCCGCGGCCAGAAGGGTGCCAAGGCTCGTTCGGGCGTCTCGATCAACGGCTTTGAAGGCGGCCAGATGCCGCTTCACATGCGTCTTCCGAAGCGCGGCTTCAGCAACAAGAAGTTCGCCAAGGACTACGCTGAAGTGAACCTCGGCATGATCCAGAAGGCGATCGAAGCCGGCAAGCTCGACATCTCGGGCGTCGTCGACCACGCTGTTCTCCAGGCCGCCGGCCTGGCCCGTGGCGGCAAGGACGGCGTGCGCCTCCTCGCCAAGGGTGAACTGACCGAGAAGGTCGAGTTCAACGTTGCCGGTGCTTCGAAGAGCGCTGTTTCCGCAGTCGAGAAGGCTGGTGGTTCGGTGATCCTTCCTGTCAAGGAAGCCGCTGAGGCCTGAGGCATCGCAACCGCGATATGCTCATAAAGGGAGGGCGGGCGCCATGCGCTTCGCCCTCTCTTCATTCCAACGGGTGCCTTGACTTGGATCGGCCTTGAACATGGCGGATTCGATGGGGCGCGGGGCGACAGGGCTTCCAGACCCGGTACGAATGTCTATATGAGCGGACCAGAACCGGTGTTCGACAAGCCTTCTTGCAGTCGCTAAGGCTGGACCCGAACCGACTATCGAGGCTTTACAAAACGTCATGGCTTCACGCGCCGACAATATCGCCAGCACTCTGAGCCTGGCCAATTTCTCGAAGGCGACCGAGCTCAAGAACCGCATCTGGTTCACGATCGGCGCCCTGATCGTTTTCCGCTTCCTGAGCTTCGTTCCGCTGCCCGGCGTCAATCCGCTGATTCTCTCGCAGCTTTACAGCAAGACCCAGGGCGGCATTCTCGACCTCTTCAACACTTTCTCTGGCGGTTCGCTTTCGCGAATGAGCCTGATCGCGCTCGGCGTGATGCCTTACATCACCAGCTCGATCGTGGTGCAGTTGGCTGCTTCGCTTCACCCGGCGCTGGTGGCGCTGAAGAAGGAAGGCGAAGCCGGACGCAAGAAACTGAACCAGTACACCCGCTATGGCGCCGTGCTGCTCTGCGCCATCCAGGGCTGGTTCCTGGCCGTCAGCCTCGAGGCCTACGGTGCGTCGAGCGGCCTGCAGGCCGTCGTCGATCCGGGTCTTCTGTTCCGCGTCGGCGCCGTCATCTCGCTGGTCGGCGGCACCATGTTCCTGCTGTGGCTGGGTGAACAAATCACGTCGCGCGGTATCGGTAATGGCGTTTCGCTGATCATCATGGCCGGTATCGTCGCGCAGATGCCGACTTTCGCGAGCAACGTGGGGCAGGCCTACAGCGCCGGTGACACGGGCTCGTTCCTGATCATCGCGCTGATCGTGCTGATCGTGGCGATGATCCTGATGATCTGCTTCGCAGAACGCGCACAGCGCCGCCTGTTGATCCAGTATCCCAAGCGCGCCACGCAGCGCGGAATGATGCAGGCGGATCGCAGCCATCTGCCGCTGAAGATCAATACCGCGGGCGTCATCCCGCCGATCTTCGCAAGTTCGCTGCTGCTGCTGCCGCTCACCATCACCCAGTTCGCGGGCAAGTCGCTGAACCCCGAATCGACCTGGGGCAAGATCGTCGTCGCGCTCAACCAGTACCTGGGCCACGGCAAGCCGCTCTACATGCTGCTTTACGCATCCGGCATCATCTTCTTCTCGTTCTTCTACACCGCCGTCGTCTTCAATCCCGAGGAAACGGCCGAGAACCTGAAGAAGAACGGTGGCTTCATTCCCGGCATCCGTCCGGGCAAGAACACCGCGAACTATCTCGATTATGTGCTGACGCGCGTGACCGTGATCGGCGCGATCTACCTGACCATCGTCTGCACCGTTCCCGAGTATTTCCTCTCGATGACCGGTCTGCCGTTGCTGTTCATGGGTGGGACCAGCCTGCTGATCGTCGTCAACGTCACCGTCGACACGATTACTCAGATTCAGTCGCACCTGCTGGCGCACCAGTACGGCGATCTGATCAAGAAGGCGAAACTGAAGGGCCGTATGCGCTGATAGCGCATTCAGGGACAGATGAGGGGTAAGGCGTGAATATCATCCTGTTGGGCCCGCCGGGGGCGGGCAAGGGCACCCAGGCGCAGCGTCTGGTCGAACGGCATGGCATGCGCCAGCTCTCGACTGGCGACATGCTGCGCGCCGCCGTAAAGGCGGGCACGCCCACGGGACTTGAAGCCAAGGCCGTAATGGAACGCGGTGAGCTGGTTTCGGACGCCATCGTTTCGGCGCTGATCGGCGACGAACTGGACGCGATGGGCGCCGATACCGGCGCGATCTTCGACGGCTATCCGCGTACCGCGGCGCAGGCGGAATCGCTCGACGCGATTCTTTCCGCTCGTGGCCGCAAGCTGGATCATGTGGTCGAGCTTGAGGTCGACGAAGAGGCACTGGTCGAGCGGATCACCGGGCGCTTTACTTGCGCGACTTGCGGCAAGGGCTATCACGACACGTTCGAGCGGCCCAAGGTCGACGGCGTCTGCGACAAGTGCGGAGGGACGGAATTCAAGCGTCGTCCAGACGACAATGCAGAAACCGTGCGCACCCGCCTGGCAGAGTACCGCGCCAAGACAGCGCCGATCCTGCCTATCTACGAGGCGCGCGGCATCGTGGCCAAGGTGGATGGCATGGCGGACATGGATCATGTTACCGCTGCCATCGAGGGCGCGCTGAGGACCTGATCCAGGGGGTGTATCGCCCCCTCGACCGACAAGAGCTGATCCGACAGCCCTGATCCTTTGACGGTGCGAGCCGCAGAGGGTCGGGGCTTCGTCTTTCCGGCCGAGGGGCGGTATGGAGAAGGCGGCCTGTCGGCGACCGGCCCTTCTATGCCAGCGCATCCGCCTGGAACCCGGTCGTTTCTTTGACTAACGCCCTTGGATGCGATACACAGATCGCGAAGTCACTCTCCCCGCTCCGACATGCGATGGCGATCGAGCGGCAACAGGTTCGCGGGCGTTGACAGCCCTTGCGAATCGTTCTATGCGCGCCCTTCACTCAAAAGGTTTCGGCAAGTCCGGGTGGCGATGGCACCAAGTGTGCTGCCGACCGGGCGCTGTTGTCATTTCACCTTTCGGGTGAGTAAGCGTTGAGATAGGGGTCGTCCCTAGGGCGCTCCCTGTGGAGCATGGAGATTTAAGTGGCTCGTATTGCCGGGGTAAACATCCCCACCAACAAGCGCGTTATCATCGCGCTCACCTACATCCATGGTATCGGTCGTACCAAGGCTCTCGAGATCGCCGACAAGCTCGGCATCGATCACAGCCGTCGCGTACAGGACCTGTCGGACGCCGAAGTCCTGCAGATCCGCGAAACGATCGACGCCGACCTCACGGTCGAGGGTGATCTTCGTCGCGAAACCGCGATGAACATCAAGCGCCTGATGGATCTCGCCTGCTACCGTGGCCTGCGTCACCGCAAGGGTCTGCCGGTTCGTGGCCAGCGCACGCATACCAATGCGCGCACCCGTAAGGGCAAGGCCAAGCCGATCGCCGGCAAGAAGAAGTAAGCTGATTGGGTCGAGCAATCGACCCAACCGGTTTCCCCCAGCGATTTTTCGACAGGATACACGAACATGGCACGCGAACCTCAGCGCGTTAAGCGCCGCGAGCGCAAGAACATCACCAGCGGCATTGCGCATGTGAATGCCAGCTTCAACAACACCATGGTGACCATCACCGACGCCCAGGGCAACGCGATTTCGTGGTCCTCGGCCGGCATGATGGGCTTCAAGGGTAGCCGCAAGTCGACCCCGTACGCTGCACAGGTTGCAGCTGACGATGCCGGCAAGAAGGCCGCCGAGCACGGCGTCCGCACCCTCGAAGTCGAAGTCAAGGGCCCGGGTTCGGGCCGTGAGAGCGCCCTGCGCGCTCTCCAGGCGGTCGGCTTCACCATTACCTCGATCCGCGATGTGACGCCGATCCCGCACAACGGTGTGCGTCCTTCCAAGCGTCGCCGCGTCTGATCGAGCTAATCCGGACGGCGAACCGGTCGCTGTCCGGCTTCGGAACGTCCCGAGCCTTTCCACCAGGCTTCGGGGCGTAACCGCCATCACTCCCAGGGGAAGTCCATGACTGTCAACATCAAGAACTGGCAGGAACTCAAGAAGCCGAACAGCCTTGAGATCAAGCCGGGACCCGACCCCAAGCTGAAGGCGACTTTCGTCGCCGAACCTCTCGAGCGCGGTTTTGGCCTGACGCTCGGCAACGCGCTGCGTCGCGTGCTGCTCTCCTCGCTGCAGGGCGCCGCGATCACCTCGATCAAGATCGAGAACGTGCTGCACGAATTCTCGTCGCTTGCCGGTGTGCGCGAGGACGTCACGGACATCGTCCTGAACGTCAAGCAGATCGCTCTCAAGATGCAGGGCGAAGGCCCGAAGCGTCTTCAGCTCTCGGCCACTGGCCCGGGTGAAGTGAAGGCGGGCGACATCGCCGTTTCGGGCGATATCGAGGTCATGAACAAGGACCTCGTGATCTGCCACCTCGACGAGGGTGCGGTCCTGAACATGGAACTCACCGCCGACACCGGCAAGGGCTACGTCCCCGCCGTGTCGAACCGTCCTATTGACGCGCCGATCGGTCTTATCCCGGTCGACTCGCTCTACTCGCCGGTCCGTCAGGTCAGCTACAAGGTCGACAATGCCCGTATCGGTCAGGAACTCGACTACGACAAGCTGAGCCTCGCGGTCGAAACCGACGGCACCGTCACCCCTGAAGACGCCGTGGCCTATGCCGCGCGCATTCTCCAGGACCAGCTGGCGCTGTTCGTCCACTTCGAGGACATCGCTCCGGTTGGCCAGTCGCCGATGATCGGCATGGCTGCTGGCGGCGCTGCTGCTTCGGAGGAGAGCGACACCAACCAGCTCAACCGTTACCTTCTCAAGAAGGTCGACGAACTGGAGCTGTCGGTGCGTTCGGCCAACTGCCTCAAGAACGACAACATCATCTATATCGGCGACTTGGTTCAGAAGACCGAAGCCGAGATGCTGCGCACGCCGAACTTCGGCCGCAAGTCGCTCAACGAGATCAAGGAAGTTCTTTCCTCGATGGGTCTGCGCCTCGGCATGGACATCCCAGGCTGGCCGCCCGAGAACATCGAAGAAATGGCCAAGAAGCTCGAGCAGGAACTGCTCGGCTGATCGGTCTTTCCGATATGCAAAGAAGAAGGGCTTCGCAGCGATGCGGGGCCCTTCTTCTTTTAATGAGGGCGGAATTCCGCCCTTCGCGCTTGACTCTTTAAGTCAGATCGTCTTGAGGGCAGCGCTTCACGATACGTGAGCCGGTTTTGGGCGGTGGCCGCACCACATCGCCCGGCAGGCAGTACCTGAGACGGCTGCCTGACGAACGGAGAAGAAACCATGCGTCACAAAATGGGCGGCCGCAAGCTGCAGCGCAAGTCTGGCCACCGTACCGCGCTGCTGCGCAATATGGCCGCCGCGCTCATCAAGCACGAGCAGATCAAGACCACCACGCCCAAGGCGAAGGAACTGCGTCCCTACATCGAGAAGCTGATCACGCTGGCGAAGCATGGCGGCCTTTCGAACCGTCGTCTCGCGCACGCGCGCCTTCTCGACGAAACGCAGGAAGCCAAGCTCTTCGAAGTGCTCGCAGAGCGCTACAAGAACCGTGAAGGCGGTTACACCCGCATCATCAAGGCCGGCATCCGTGCATCGGACGCCGCTCCGATCGCGATCATCGAACTGGTTGATCGTGACGTGGAAGCCAAGGGCCAGGATTCGGGTCCGGTTGCTGCCGAAACCGAAGAATACGCAGAAGCCTGATAGCTTCTGAAGGCTCGCTTTCCACAAGGAGGCGGACCAGACATTGCAAGAGCGGTCGCGAGTGCTAGGCTCGCGGCCGCTTTTTGTTTTTTGAAATCAGGGGAATGGAATGCCTTGGAAGGGCGGGCTCGGCGGGGCTCATATTGCGACGGCTTGTGCGATGACTTTCAGCCTGCTGCTTGCAGCCATGCCGGTTTCGGCGCAGACGGTGGCCACGATGAACTATCCAGAAACGCGCCGAGACGATGTGGTCGAAACCCTGTTCGGGGAAAAGATCGCGGATCCCTATCGATGGCTGGAGGCGGACGTCCGCCACGACGCCAAAGTGGCCGACTGGGTGGATCGCGAATCGCGCTACACCGAGGAATACCTGGAGACTTTGCCGCAGCGGGCGTGGTTCAAGCAACGCATCAGTGCGCTCATGAACTTCGAGCGCTTCGGGCTGCCGACGAAGGCTGGCACCCGGTATTTCTATACGCGCAACACCGGCTTGCAGAACCAGTCGCAGCTTTTCGTGCGCGACGGCCTGCACGGCAAGGCGCGGCTTCTGCTCGATCCCAATGCCTGGGCCAAGGATGGCGCGACCGCGCTGGACGCCTGGGAGCCGTCGCAGCAGGGCCGCTATCTGCTGTACAGCGTACAGGACGGCGGCAGCGACTGGCGCATTCTCCATGTGATGGACACCGCCAGCGGCAAAGTCCTTGATGATGAGCTGCGCTGGGTGAAATTCAGCGCGCTGGCCTGGATCGGGGAGGAAGGCTTCCTCTATTCCCGTTTCCCCGCACCGGAGGATGGCGCGGCTTTCCAGAGCCGGAACTACAATCAGGGCGTCTACTATCACCGTCTGGGCACACCCCAGAGCGCGGACGAGCTTGTCTATTCCACACCCGACCATCCTGACTACGGCCATACCGCCGAAGTTACGCAGGACGGCCGCCTGGCGGTCATCACGTCGCACATCGGCACGGATTCCCGCTACGACGTGCGGGTGGTCGATCTTTCTAAGCGCGGCAAGACCGGATGGCACGCTCGCTCGATCGTCACCGGCTTCAAGGATGACTGGCGGCTTGTGGAAGGGGCCGGGCAGAAGCTCTGGTTCGTGACCAACGAGGGTGCTCCGCGCTACCGCCTTGTCAGCATCGATCTGGCGGCGAGCGATCCTGTGTTCACGCAAGTCGTGGCCGAACGTGAGGATATCCTCGAAAAGGCCGGCATCGTCGGCCGCCAGCTGGTTCTCAACTATATGCGCGATGCCGCCAGCCATGCGGAGTTCGTCGGGTTGGACGGCAAGCCGGGCAGGGCGCTTGCTCTCAACGGCATCGGCACCGCTTCCGGCTTCCGGGGTAAACCGGGCGATCCAGAGACGTTCTACTCGTTCACCAGCTTCAACCGTCCCGCGTCGATTTTCCGCATGAATCTCGATACCGGCGCTTCGGAGCCCTTCGCGGAACCGGCGATGGACTTCGATCCCGCGCAAATCGCAGTCGAGCAGCGGTTCTACGTCTCGAAGGATGGCACGCGCGTGCCGATGTTCCTGGTACGCCGCAAGGACGTAGCGCAGGCAGGCAAGCCGGTGCCGACGCTGCTCTACGGCTACGGCGGGTTTGATATTTCGCTGACGCCGGGTTTCTCGGCGAGCCGTATGGCCTGGGTGCAGGCGGGCGGCGCCTTCGCGATGGCGAACTTGCGCGGTGGCGGCGAATACGGCCGCGCCTGGCATGATGCCGGGCGCCGGGCCAACAAGCAGAACGTCTTCGACGATTTCATCGCTGCGGGAGAGTACCTCAAGGCAGAGGGCATCGCCGCCAAGGATGGATTGGCGATTCAGGGCGGATCGAACGGCGGCCTATTGGTCGGTGCGGTACTGAACCAGCGGCCCGACCTGTTTGCTGCCGGCGTGCCGCAAGTCGGGGTGATGGATATGCTCCGCTTCGACCGATTCACGGCCGGGCGCTATTGGGTCGACGATTACGGCTATCCTGACCGTGAGGCGGACTTCCGCGTGCTGCGCGCGTATTCGCCTTACCACAATATCAAGGCGGGCACGGATTATCCTGCCATTCTGGTCACCACGGCCGATACAGACGATCGCGTGGTGCCGGGGCATTCCTTCAAGTATGCGGCGGCCCTCCAGGCGGCGCCGCTGGGCGACAAGCCGCACCTCATTCGTATCGAGACGCGCGCCGGGCACGGTTCGGGCAAGCCTACGGACAAGGTGATCGAGGAGAGTGCGGATGTGCTGTCTTTCGTGGCGGAGTGGACCGGGCTGTCGGTTCCGAAGTGAGGTTCCGCGCCAAGCGGGCATGAGAGTGGGTTGCGTTCGGCGCTGAAAGCCAGACTATGGCATGGTTCGCGGGCCGCCTGGGCGGCCGACCGCAAGGGAGCGACGAACCATGCCGAACCTTTTCAGGACACTGTCTCGCTGCGCACTTCTTGCAGGAGCCGTGATGGCGGCTCCGGTACTGGCTCAGACCGATCGCTTCGCGGCGGATCCCAGGCTGGACAACAAGCCCGATGCTTATGGCGTCAGTTCGCGGCAGGCGGCCCACAAGTGCGTGGCCGCCGCCGAGGACGCGGCGAAGACAGCGAAATTCACCGGTGTCGACGTCATCGGGCTCAAGAGCGTCGAGCGAAAGCCGGAAGGTTATGAGATCGAAGGGTGGGTCCGCGTAGGCGGGGGCGGACCGGCCTGGCGCGACAATGCTCCTGCGCGCGGCTCATTCGAATGCGAGATCGTTCGCGGAATGATCGTGGATCTCGGCTTCGACGACGTTCCCGGGCTTTAGCGGTCCGGACGCGGCCTTGCCTGCCGCTCAGTCCGCCCCCTCGTGCGCAGGGAGGCCGAGCGACCAATGTATTGCGGCGCCGCGCAAGGCAAAGCCGGCGCTTGCGGCGATAGCCCAGGTGAGCACGGGCGCAAAGCCCAGGGCCAGTCCGGTCGCCGCGACGGCTGCTGCAAGTGCACCTGCCGTCACGTAAAGCTCCGGCCGCATCAGGATCGACGGCTGTCCCGCCACGACGTCGCGCACGATCCCGCCGACGCAGCCGGTGACGACGCCCATCACCATGGCCGGCACCGGTGGTACGCCCCAGGCCATGGCCTTGATCGTGCCGAATCCGGAATAGACCGCCAGGCCCATCGCGTCTGCCCACTCCAGCAAGCGACCCTGCCACCACCGCACGGGTGTGAACCAGGCAAGGATCGCCACGGCGAGGCACACCGGGACCACGAAAGGATCGCGCACCCAGAAGACCGGCGCGCCGATCAGAAGGTCGCGCAAGGTGCCGCCGCCGACGCCGGTCATCAGCGCGAAAAACGCCACCGTGACGAAAGTCTGCCGCATCTGCGCCGCGGAAAGCGCTCCGGTCAGCGCGAAAACCGCGATGCCCAGAATGTCGAAAGCAGCAGGCAAGGCAGGGGCATCGGGCGGAATGATCGTCGGCATTGCCGGTTCATAGCCGTGCCTCTGGAAAAACGGGAGCGAAAGCTGTTGCCGGTCGGGTCCCGCCTTCGATTGACCGCTTCCGAATTTGTGATACACAAAGGATCATAAGAATCGGGAGATCAAGTCCGTGTCCAGTCCAGCACTTCATCCGGCGCCCTCGGCCTACGAGACGGCCGACTGGTACACCGATGTCTCGCTGGTCGACGATCCGCACGCCTATTTCGACTTTCTCCGCGCGAAGGGGTCGGTCGTGCGCCTGCCCTATCGCAATGCCGTCGCCGTGACGGGCTACGAGGAGACCATTCAGGTCATGCTCGATACCGAGCACTTTTCCTCGATCAACGCGGTGACGGGCCCGGTGGCCTCCCTCCCGTTCGAGCCGACCGGAGACGACATCTCCGCCGAGCTGGAGTCCCATCGCGGGCAGATCGCTTTCGGCGACCAGATCGTCACTGAGGGCGGGGCGCGCCATGCCGACTTGCGGTCGATCATTGCCCGACTCTTCACGCCTAGCCGCCTGAAGGAACTTCAGCCCAAGCTGCTGGCGACGGCGGAAGGGCTGATCGACGAGTTCGCTGCCGACGGCCATGTGGACCTCGTTCGCCAATATGGCGGTCCTTACGGCGCTCTCGTGATTTCCGACTTGCTGGGGCTGTCGGAGCGGACGCGAAACAAGTTCCGCGTCCTGTTGGAGGGCGCGATTCCAGTGCCCATGGACGCCAGCGAAGAGGAGATGTTGAAGAACCCGCTCGTGGGCGTGGGGAAGGACCTGTTCAAGCTGATCGCGCAGCGGCGCATGTCGGCCCACCCGCTGATGCGCCCCTTGCGCGGTTTGCTAGCCCACGAGGACATTCTCAATGAACTGGCCCAGGCGAGTTATCCCGATGGCAGGAAGCCTTCGTTGGTCGATCTTACCAGCCTGGCCGCGTTTCTGTTCGGGGCCGGGCAGGATACGACGAATCGCCTGCTGGCCAACGCCTTCCGCATCATCGCGACCAGGCCGGACATCCAGCAACAGCTGCGGGACGATCCCGGCCGCATCCCCGCTTTTGTCGAGGAAGTGCTGCGCTTCGATGGCTCGGTGAAGAGTGGCGGACGGATATGCCAGAAGACGACCACGCTCGGCGGTGTCGAGATCAAGGCCGGGACGGCGATCCTCCTCTCGCACATGGCCGCCAACCGAGATCCCACGCGGTTCGCTCAGCCCGATCGGTTCGACATGGATCGTCCCAGGATCAAGGAGCACTTGGCTTTTGGGCGCGGCGCCCATACCTGTATCGGGGCCCCGCTCGCCCGCCGGGAGGTCGTGACCAGTATCGAGCGGTTGCTGGCCCGCATGGGCAACATTCGCCTGGCTCCCGCCCATCAGCGGCCCGACGGCAGTTTGAGCTTCAGCTACGAGCCGACTTATATCCTGCGTGCGCTCGCCAGCCTTCATCTGGAGTTCGATCCGATCGAGGGGGATTAAGCGGGGAGGGGGAATTCCAACCCGCGCCGGTCTGTCCTATCACACGGGCATGACCCAGTCCGAGACCAGTGAAGCCGAAGCCGCCAACGAATTGATGCGCCTGGCGCGCCAGATCAGCCGTGCCAACCGGCTCTATCACGCCGAGGACGCGCCCGAAATCTCGGACGCGGAGTACGACGCGCTGGTTCGCCGCAATGCCGAACTCGAAGCGGCGTTCCCGCATCTCGCGCGTCCGGACAGTCCGAGCAACAAGGTCGGTCACGAAGTGGCTGCCTCGCCGCTCTCGAAAGTAACGCACGAGGTTCGCATGATGAGCCTCGACAATGCCTTTACCGACGAGGAAGTGGCCGACTTCGTCGGCCGCGTGCGGCGGTTCCTGTCGCTGCCCGCCGAGGAGCCGGTGCTGCTGACGGCGGAAGACAAGATCGACGGCCTGTCCTGCTCGCTGCGCTACGAGCACGGCAAGCTGGTGCGCGCAGCGACGCGCGGCGATGGACAAGTGGGCGAGGATGTGACCCCCAATGTCGCGCATATCGCCGATATCATGCAGGAACTGCGGGGCGACGACGTGCCGGAGGTCTTTGAAGTTCGCGGCGAAGTCTACATGGAGAAGGCGGCTTTCCGGACGCTCAACGAGACGCTGATGTCCGAGGCGCGCGCTTTGGCGGAAACCAAGGGCGAAGCCTTCGACGAGAGCAAGGTCCGCCAGTTCGCCAATCCGCGCAATGCCGCTGCCGGCTCGCTCCGACAGAAGGATGCCGGTGTCACTGCCAAGCGGCCCTTGCGATTCTGGGCCCATGGCTGGGGGGCGGCGAGTCACGTTCCCGGCGCCAGCCAGCACGAGGTTATCCGCAAGATCGAATCCTGGGGCCTGCCGGTCTCGCCGCAATTCCGCCTCTGCCATTCGGTGGAGGAGATGTTGACGGCCTATCGCGCCATTCGTGACGGCCGCGCGGCCTTGCCGTTCGAGATCGACGGCGTGGTCTACAAGGTCGACCGGCTCGACTGGCAGCAGCGCCTCGGCTTCGTGGCCAAGGCGCCCCGCTGGGGACTGGCGCACAAGTTCCCGGCCGAGCGAGCCGAGACACTGCTGGAATCGATCGATATCCAGGTCGGCCGTACCGGCAAGCTCACCCCGGTCGGCCGCCTAAAGCCGGTGTTGGTCGGCGGGGTCACCGTAACCAACGTGACCTTGCACAACCGCGACGAGATTGCCCGGCTCGGCGTTCGCCCCGGCGACCGGATCGTGCTGCAGCGTGCCGGCGACGTCATTCCCCAGGTGGTCGACAACGCGACTCGCGATGAGGAACGCCCTGCGTTCCGGTTCCCCGATCACTGCCCGCAGTGCGGCAGCGAAGCGGTGGCCGAAGAAGGTGAAGTCGACGTGCGCTGCACGGGCGGGCTCATCTGCCCGGCCCAGCGGACGGAGCGGCTGAAGCATTTCGTCAGCCGCGGGGCGCTCGACATCGAGGGTCTGGGCGAAAAGACGATCGATGAGTTCTTCGCCAGAGGCTGGCTGGAAAGCCCGGCCGATATCTTCCGCCTGCGCAAGCGCCGCGAGGATATTCTCGCGCTCGACGGGTGGAAGGACAAGTCTGTGGACAACCTGTTGGCGGCTGTGGAAAGCAAGCGTCGCCCCGATGCAGCGCGGCTCCTTTTCGGCTTGGGCATACGCCATATCGGCGCCGTAACGGCGCGCGACCTGATGAAGCGGTTCGAGACCCTGCCGGACCTTCGGATCGTTGCCGAGGCGATCCAGGTGCGGGACGGGGAGGAGGCGGCGGCCGCCGGGAGCGACGCCTATTCGGAACTGGTCTCGATCGACGGCATCGGCCCTGCCGTCGTCGAAGCGCTTGGAGACTTCTTCCACGAGGAGCATAACCGTGCGGTCTGGGAGGACCTGCTCTCGGAAGTTTCTCCGCCGCCCTATGTGGTCGAGACGGTGAACAGCGAAGTGGCCGGCAAGACGGTGGTGTTCACCGGCAAGCTGGAAACCATGAGCCGTGATGAAGCCAAGTCCCAGGCCGAAAGGCTCGGGGCCAAGGCCGCTGGCTCGATTTCCGCCAAGACCGACCTGCTGGTGGCGGGGCCGGGGGCCGGGTCGAAGCTGAAGAAGGCCGCGGACCTGGGGATCCAGGTGATCGACGAAGCCGAATGGGCGCGGATCGTGCAGGCGGCCGGCTAGCTAATGAATCGCCGCGGACCGGGGCGCAAACCGGGCAGAATCGAAAGGGGAACCGGTGGACAGAAGCCGCCGGTTCCCCTTTCTGATCAGATGCGGCGAGCCTGCTGTTCGTGCAGGTGCCGATAGTGTTGTACCCGGGTGGCGCGCAGCCCCGCCATGCCCTCGCGTTCGACCGCTCGCTGCCAGGACGCCAGTTCCTCAAGCGTGAGGTCGTAGCGGTCGCAGGCTTCCGCGATCGTGAGCAGTCCGCCGTTCACCGCCGCAACGACTTCCGCCTTGCGGCGAACGACCCATCGTGACGTACTGCGCGGCGGCAAGCTGCCCCTGTCGAGAGCTTCCCCCAGGGGTCCCACGACGGCCTTGGGCCGATCGAGTTCAGATTGAAGCATGTTGGCCTCTTGAGCTGTTGTTACCAGCCCCCCTTGGCGTTAATTCTTGGTGCAAACCCTTAATTCGACGTAACCAGGCATGGTTAACGCGAAATTACGCGCATGTACGTAATTTTATGAAATTACACAATAAACCGAAAAACCAATTCTTACTGCACTATCCATAGCCGGTTTATCCATATTAACTTTCAGGGGTAGCTCTTGGCTCTTTCGGATGGGTGGGGTTCGCGCGGCGGATCCAGGAATGCTCTGAAGGGGACGCAGTTCCCCGCGCGGCAGAGGACAATTTGCCGCGCATTCGGATCAGCTGCGCGTCACCTGCGGCGCGCGCGCATCCAGAGGATTGACCAGTCACCATTCACCAAGCGCCCGGCCAGCCGAAGTCCCGCGCGGCGGCAGGCACGGCGCACCGCGTCTTCCTGGGTCTCGAGCAGCCCTGCCAGGACCAGGCTGCCGCCCGGCGCCAGCGACTGCGCAAAGTCCGGGGCCAGTGAAACCAGAGGTCCCGCCAGGATGTTGGCCATGATCAGGTCGTAAGGGCCGCGCGCGGCGATCAGTGGATGATCCATGCCGTCAGCGATGGTCATGACCAGTTCGCCCCCGCGCGGGCCCATCTTCACGCCATTGGCCGCAGCATTGTCTTCCACCACGCCCACGCAGACCTGGTCGATATCGCTGGCCGTGGCGCGGGCGCGGGGCCAGAGCGCCATGGCCGCGAAGGCCAGCAGACCGGTGCCGGTGCCGATGTCGGCGTGATTCCGGAAGATAAGGCCCTGCGCCTTCATGTGCGTGAGCATGGCGAGGCATCCGGCCGTGGTCGCATGCTGGCCCGTGCCGAAAGCCTGGCTGGCGGGGATCGTGAAATCGACTACGCCGGGCTCGTCGAGGGCAGGGTGATCGGGCGTATGGACATGAAAACGGCCGGCGCGGATCGGCTCCAGCCCTTGCTGGCTGGTTACCAGCCAGTCGGTGTCCGGCAGTTCCTCGACGATGAATTCCGGCACTTCGCCCTGGAACAACGCCGCGATCGCCGCGCGGTCCGCCTCGCCGGGTTCATGGCCGAGCCAGGCTTCGAGTTGCCAGTCGTCCGGCTTGTCTTCCGCGATTTCGCTTCCCGAAAGCACGATGTCCGGATCCCAGTCGAATGCGTCCTCATGCGCGACAAGAGCGCCTTCGACGACGGTGCGCGGGGCGTAGGCAGTGATTTTCCAACTCACGAACGGGTCTCCTTCGCTTCGTCCGCGGCCTCTTGCGAGAGGCGCTGATCGAAGCGGGCAGTGGCGCCGGCCGCATAGCGCTGGCAGGCGGTGGGATCGACAAGCAGGGATGTGCCGGCAAACCGCGCAAGCAGGTCGCTCGCGCCGGGATGCGGGGTGACCAGCAAGTCGCAGGGAAGGTCGGCGACCCGCGCGAGGCCTTGACGGACCCCGGCAATGCGCTCGGGATGGTCGCTGAAGCGATAGCCCTTGAAGGAAATCGCACTGACGCTGTCGGCATAGGTGATCGTCAAGCACTGGCGGTTGTCATCGCAGGTCCGCCAGGTCCAGCTGGTCGAGCCAGCGGAATGGGCCGGCGTGGCGTGGGCGACCAGAGTGATGTCGCCGAGCGTCACGCGCTCCCCGTCGGCCAGGCGGCGGTCGACGTGGAGGCGAGGAAATGCATCGAGCTGACCGAATTGCGGATCGGCGGCAGGGGGTTTGCCGGTTTCCAGAACCTCGGCGGCCGCGGGCAGGGCCGCGACGCGCGCCCCGGTAGCGCGCTGGAGAGCCGCCAAAGCGCCGGCATGATCGAAGTGCTCGTGGCTGGAGAGGATCCAGCGCACGTCCTTCGCCTTGAAGCCGGCCGCGGCGATATTGGCGAGCACCAAGGAGGCGGCTTCCGGAATTCCGCCGTCGATCAGGACATGCCCTTCACGGCCCGTGACGAGAATGGCCGAAATTCCGCATGTACCCACATACCAGCTGTTGCCGAACAGATGCGCAGGCGGCGCGGGATCGCCCCAGCCTTCCTTCCCCTTGCAGGCCGCGGCGAGTCGGGCGCCGTCAGCGGCTTGCGGCGCGCCTGACGCTTCCCGGCGATCCGAGGTCGCCGGGGCGTCCGCGCTGCCAGGGGAGGAGGTGCATGCCATGAGCGAAAGCGCGGCGGCGAGGATGATTGGCAGGCGGGTCATGGTCTTGCGCTTTAATCCCGAGATGCGCGCAAGGCCAGTGGCAGGCGCGGCCCGCGGTTCGGCCACACGACGAGCCGAGCGCGCGGCGAGCGAGAGGGGTAGCAGGCTGTTGTGTGCGATGCATCCGCGATGTGCTTCGCAGAACTTGCGCCAAGCGGTGATTTGTCTAAGGGGACTTTCGACAGGGGCAGCCTCGGGCTGCTGCACAAGGCAAAAGGGATTCGAAAGAGCCATGGCCAAAGACGGCACCAGGAACCGTCCGCTTTCGCCCCATCTCCAGATCTGGCGTTGGGGCCCTCACATGTTCGTCTCGATTCTGCACCGCGTGACCGGTGACGGAATGGCGTTCGCCGGACTCGGCGTTCTGCTGTGGTGGCTCGGCGCTCTCGCGGGCGGCCCGGCCTCCTATGAGACTTTCAGCAAGGTCATGACGACGCCGATCGGCTATATCGTCCTCGTCGGCATCTCCTGGGCGTTCTTCACCCACATGATGAGCGGCCTGCGCCACTTCGTGCTCGACGTGGGCGGCGGCTTCGAACTTAAGACGAACAAGACCTGGTCGATCGTCTGCCCGATCCTGGGCGTGCTCGCCACCGTCGCCTTCTGGGCGATCCTGCTGCTTCGCTGAGGAACGGGAAACATGGGTAACGGAACTTCCATCGGCCGCGTTCGCGGCCTCGGCTCGGCGAAGACCGGCGTTCATCACTGGCTGATGCAACGCTTCACCGCCATCGGCAACCTGCTTTCGGTGCTGTTTCTGGCCGTCTCGATCCTTCTCCTTCCTGACCTGACCTATGCGTCGGTCGCGGAATGGATGGCGCGCCCGGTCCCGGCCGTGATGATGATCCTGCTCGTCGTCACGACGTTCTGGCACGCGCGCATCGGTCTCCAGGTTCTTGTCGAGGACTACGTCCACGATCACGCCAACAAGTTCGCCTGCATTGCCGCGCTGAACCTTGCTGCCTGCGGCGGCATCGCCTTCGGCGCGTTCTGCGTCATCCGCCTCGCGCTGGGAGCCCATTGATGTCCGCCCCTGCCTACAAGATTATCGACCACATCTATGACACCGTCGTCGTCGGCGCCGGTGGCTCGGGTCTGCGCGCCACGATGGGCTCGGCCGAAGCCGGCCTGAAGACCGCGTGCATCACCAAGGTGTTCCCCACCCGCTCGCACACCGTTGCGGCGCAGGGCGGCATTGCCGCCTCGCTGCAGAACAACACGCCGGACCACTGGACCTGGCACATGTACGATACCGTCAAGGGATCGGACTGGCTGGGCGACCAGGACGCCATCGAATACATGGTGCGCGAAGCCCCGGCGGCGGTCTACGAGCTGGAGCACGCCGGTGTGCCCTTCAGCCGCAATGCCGACGGCACGATCTACCAGCGCCCGTTCGGCGGCCACATGCAGAACATGGGCGAAGGCCCGCCGGTGCAGCGCACTTGCGCCGCCGCGGACCGTACCGGCCACGCCATGCTGCACGCGCTCTACCAGCAGTCGCTGAAGTACGACGCGGACTTCTTCATCGAATACTTCGCCATCGACCTGATCATGGACGGCGGCAAGTGCGTCGGCGTGATCGCGCTCTGCATGGATGACGGCTCGATCCACCGCTTCCGCTCGCAGGCCGTCGTGCTTGCCACCGGCGGCTACGGGCGCAGCTACTTTACCGCCACTTCGGCCCATACCTGCACCGGCGACGGCGGCGGCATGGTGCTGCGCGCCGGCCTGCCCCTGCAGGACATGGAATTCGTGCAGTTCCACCCCACCGGCATCTACGGCGCGGGCGTGCTGATCACCGAAGGCGCGCGCGGCGAGGGCGGCTACCTCACCAACTCCGAAGGTGAGCGCTTCATGGAGCGTTACGCGCCTTCCGCGAAGGACCTCGCCTCGCGCGACGTCGTGTCGCGTTCGATGGCGCTGGAAATCCGCGAAGGCCGCGGCGTCGGCCCGCACAAGGACCATATCTACCTGCACCTCGATCACATCGATCCCAAGGTGCTGGCGGAGCGTCTGCCGGGCATCACCGAAAGCGGCAAGATCTTCGCAGGCGTGGACCTTACCCGCCAGCCGCTGCCGGTCGTCCCGACCGTGCACTACAACATGGGCGGCATTCCCTGTAACTATCACGGCGAAGTCGTCACCATCGGTCCGGACGGCAATCCGGACACCGTGGTGCCCGGTCTCTTCGCGGTGGGCGAGGCGGCCTGCGTCTCCGTCCACGGCGCCAACCGCCTGGGCTCGAACTCGCTGATCGATCTCGTGGTCTTCGGCCGCGCCACCGGCCATCGCCTCAAGGAAATCGTCAAGGCGGGCGCAGCCCAGCAGGAACTGCCCAAGGATTCGGCCGATCTGGCGCTCACCCGCCTCGATCACTTCCGCAATGCCAACGGCGGTTCGTCGACGGCGGAAGTACGCACCGAGATGCAGCGCACGATGTCGGGCCACGCCGCCGTGTTCCGCACTGACGAACTCATGGTCGAAGGCAAGAACCAGCTCGCCAAGACTTATGACCGCATGCAGGACATCAAGGTCTCCGATCGCGGCCTGATCTGGAACTCGGACCTGGTGGAAACGCTGGAGCTGGATAACCTGATCTCGCAGGCTTCGGTCACGCTACATGGCGCGCAGGCACGCAAGGAAAGCCGCGGCGCTCACGCGCACGAGGACTTCCCGAACCGCGACGACGCGAACTGGATGAAGCACACCGTGGGCTGGTTCAACGGTTGGGGCGGCAAGGGCGGTGAAGTCCGTCTCGATTACCGTCCTGTCCATGAATATACGCTCACTGACGACATCGAGTACATCAAGCCCAAGGCTCGCGTGTACTGATCCGCTTCGTCGGAATGACTTGCAAAGGGCGGCGTACCGGAAGGTGCGCCGCCCTTTTTGCGTTCACAATTGCACCTTGGTGCCGAAACCGAACCGGGTTTCGTGCATTGTCCAGCGGGAATACCTGACAACGCTGGAGGCAGGGGCATGACTCGCACCGAAATGGATCCGCTACTCGAACCGCACGTCGAGAACGATCCCCTGGTCAATACTCTGGCCCAGGCCAGCGGGAAGGCATGGGGCTGGGTGCTCGCCTACGGCCTGCTTCTGCTGCTGATCGCGCTGATCGTCATTGCCAATCCACTTGTCGCCGGCGTGGCGACCGGACTGCTCATCGGCGTAGTCCTGGTGATCTACGGGATTGCGGCGATTGCCTCCGGTTGGACCTCCCTGTCGCAGCGCGCCCGCTGGGTGGAAGTCCTGCTCGGCCTTCTGGCGCTGATCGCGGGCATCTTCGCCATTCTCAACCCCGTGGCCGGTGCCCTTTCGCTGGTCTGGGCGATCGGCGCCTGGTTGGTGGTTTCGGGCGGATTCCAGATCGCCTTCGCGCTGAAGGCGCGGATGGATCGCGGTTGGCGGCTGTTCCTTGGCGTGCTCGACGTGGTGCTCGGCCTGATCCTGCTGTTCTCGAACCCGGCGACCGGGCTGGCGTTTCTGGCGGTGATCATCATGATCAGCCTCGTGGTTCGCGGCGTCTTCCTGATCATGCTGGCGATGTCGCTCCGCAAGCTGTCGCGCTGACACGTTCACCTGGCGTTCATGTTTACAAGCGTAGTCGATTACGTATGTAAACGATGGAGGCCCCGGTGTCCGAGTCCCCTGAGCAGCCCGAGCGTATCTCGGATGCCGAACATGCGGTGATGGAGGTGCTGTGGCAGCGCAGCCCCCTTACCGCCGCCGAAGTATGCGAACAGGTCTGCACCCCGCGCGGCTGGAGCCTGGCCACCGTCAAGACGCTGCTGTCCCGCCTCGTGGCGAAGCAGGCTCTCGCCACCGAGCCTGACGGCAAGCGCTTTCTTTACTCCCCCCGCGTCGCCCGCGAATCCTACGTCGGCAGCGAAAGCCGCCGCCTTGTCGACCGCCTGTTCGGCGGCCGCGCCGCACCGCTTTTCGCGCATCTTGCCGAATCCGACGCCCTGACCGAAGATGACATTGCCGAGATCGAAGCCCTGTTGAAGGAGCTGAAGTCATGATCGAATGGCTTACCGATACGCTTGTGATGACCGGCGCGCTGATGGCGCTGGTCCTGCTGGTCCGCCGCCCGGTTTCGCGTTGGTTCGGCCCCGCGGCCGCTTATGCACTCTGGGCATTGCCGGTGCTGCGACTGGTCTTGCCGCCGCTCGCCCTCCCGCGCAGCATATTCGCTCGGCCGGAGGTTCCCATCGAGACCGTGACGGCGGCAGCCCAACCGATGATGCCGGCGCCTGTCATCGATCCGGCCGCCACGATGCTGGACATGCCCGTTTCCGATGCGACAACCGGCTCCGTCGATCCCGGCCTGCTCACGCAAATCCCTTGGGTTTCGCTGCTGCTGGCGATCTGGCTGACAGGCGCAGCGATCTTCCTGGTGCAGCGGTTTCGCAACTATCGGCTGATGCGCGCGGAACTGCTGACCGATGCGCGCCAGGTGGCCCACGCCGGGGATATTCGTATCGTCGAGACCCCGGCCGCCGCCGCACCGCTGGCGTTCGGGGTGCGGGACCGGATCGTGGCCCTTCCGGAAGGTTTCCTGGCGACGGTCGATTCGGAAAGCTCCGATTTCGCCATTGCCCATGAACTCGAGCATCACGCCGGCAACGACCTTCTGGCGCTCATGGTGCTGCAACCGCTCTTCGCGCTGCACTGGTTCAATCCGCTGGGTTGGGCCGCCTGGCGCGCGCTGCGCGCCGACCAGGAAGCGGCTTGCGATGCGCGTGTCATGGCCGGGTGCGACCGTGAAGTTCGCGCGCGCTATGGCCGCGTGATCGCATCGTTCACCGCGGGTACGCGCCTGACACTGGCCGCGCCGATCGCCGGAGCCCTGGCAGGTGAGAAGCCGATCATCCAGCGCCTCAAGGCGCTAAGCACCATGGACGTCTCGCCGACCCGGCGCGTGATGGCGCGAAGCCTGTTTGCTTTTGCGGTCGTCGCGGTGCCTTGCACGGCAACCGTCACTTATGCGGCCATGGATGACCAGGAAGTGCCGGTAGTACCGGAAGCGCCCACGGAAGCGCTCTACGTTCCGGGAGACGCGCCTGTGCCCGCGGTCCCCGCCGCGCCGGCTGTGCCGTCATCCCACGAGGCCGAGGCTTGGCCGGTCCCCCCCGAGCCGCCGCAGCCGCCCGCTCCGCAGACCATGAGCGTTCCGGAGGCCCCTCCGGTCCCCTGGTCCGCTGCAACGGCGCCCCAGCAGTTCGGCCGCCTGGACGTGCCGCCTGCGCCGCCTGCACCGCCCGTTCCTCCAGCCCCGCCCGCCCCGCCTTCGCACGAGAGCATGGACGCGGTTCGCCGGGCCGCGACGGGCGACTACCGGGCGGCGATGGCCGAACGCATGCGCAACGTCCCGGTGGTGGAGCAGACCACCAGCGCCGACGGCAGGATCCAGACTATTCGCATCCTGCACAAGACCGAGGGCGGTCGCCGCCAGGTGCAGAAGACGATCACGATCGACAGCACCTGCCCAGCCGATCGTAAGCCGGCATCGGGGGGAAATCCGGAAGGGACGAGCAAGCACGTCTGCACCGGCGCGCCGCGCCAGGCGATGAATGCCGCGATCCAGGCCATGTCCTCGGCGCGTGCCTCGGTGGCGTCGAACCGCGCGCTCGACGCGATGGTGCGCGATCAGATCGTTGCGGAGCTCGACAAGGAGATGGCCGCGACCCGGGCCGGGATGATCGGCGAGGCGGATTGAACACGCCCGGTGGCGGAGGCTTCACGGGCCATCCGCCGCCGCTGCGCCGTTTCCGGGTTCACGGAACCTTCTGGACCACCGGCTGCGCCGTGTAGGCGACACCGTCCTTTGCGGCCGTCTTGTCGTCAGCCGCGGCATCCTTCTTGTCGCCGTTCCTGGCGTCTTCCTGATGCTGCTTGAGTTCCTTGGCCTGGATGACCGCGGCCGTGGCAGGTGAGGCTGGATATTTGCAGCCGCGCTCGGCGCCTACGCCCTTGAGGAAACCGCGACGGGCAACGCCGGCCTGGACGGCGGCCAGCACCGCGCGCTCCTGCGCGTTGGCGCCGGAGATTTCGCGGATCAGACCGCGGAAGGGGATGAAGGAGCTGACGACCCATTTCGCCATGCGGCCGGTGCTGACACGGTCGCGTGCGTCCTGCGGCAGGTCGATGTCATCGCCAAGGATGCCGTCCAGCTCGGTCACCGCCGCGCCGATCTGCTTGCAGGAGCGCATAGCGCTGAGATCGTAGGGCTTCTTGATGGCGGTGATGAGGACCGGGGGAATGTCGGTCTTTTCCAGATTCAGGTCGGTCACCGGCGTCTTGGCGATATCCACCGCGCTGGGTTCGTTGCTGGTGATCGGCTTGTCCTGACGCGCCTCGGCGGCGCCGGCCGCCAGCGTTCCGGCCATGGCGGCCATGATCAGAATGGGGCGCATAGTTTCCTCCTGTTACCCCGGGCGGCGCGGTCGCACCCACGGGGAAGGAGGGAAACGCCAGCCTCGGTTCGTCTTACTTCTGGTTGAACGTGTCGCAGGCGTCCTCGTTCCCTGTCTCCAGACCGCGGCGCAGCCACTGCATACGCTGGGCGCTGGAGCCGTGAGTGAAGCTCTCGGGGCTTACGCGCTGCCCGGCGTTCTTCATCAACGTATCGTCGCCAATGGCGCTGGCAGCGGTGAGGCCTTCTTCCATGTCGCCGGGCTCGATGCGGTCCTTGTTTCGGCCTGCCCAGACGCCCGCATAGCAATCGGCCTGAAGCTCCATGCCTACCTGCAAGGCGTTGGCCTGCTGCGGGTTCTGGCGCTGGGCGCGGCGGACCTGGGCATCGAGGCCGAGGAGGTGCTGGATATGGTGGCCGTACTCATGGGCGACCACGTAGTACCGAGCGAAATCGCCCTTGGCGCCCAGCTTGCGGTCGAGTTCGTCATAGAAGCTGGTGTCTATGTAGATGCCCTGGTCTGCGGGGCAGTAGAACGGGCCCATCGCGCTTTGTGCGGCGCCGCAGCCCGATTGGTCGGAGCCGTTGTAGAAGTGCAGGTTTGGCTGGTCGAAGGCGGTGTTGGCCTTCTGGAACAAGGGCTGCCAAGTGCTGTTCAGCGAGGACAGGGCGTTGCAGGATTCCAGGGAATAGGCGTTTTCACGGCAGATGGAGGACGTATCCTTCGGCTGGCCGGGCTCGATCTGGCTGGGCGCCTGCTGCTGCTGGACGCTGTCCAGAGTGCCGAGCATCTGTCCGGGATCGACCCCGAAGACCAGTGCGCCGATCAGCACGATGACCAGCGAGCCGCAGCCCATCTTGCCGCCGCGTCCTCCTGGAAAGCTGCGACCACCCTGGCTGACCCGGATATTGTCAGGGTCGAACTCGTCGAGCCGCATCGTATGTGATCCTTTCCGAAGAGGCCTGCCGCCTTGCACGCAGATCCGGAGCAGGGCGCTCCAGACTAGCCATAGGCCTAAGGCCTGTTCAATCGAATTTCGGGCAAGTTGTTCCGGCGTTGCCTTGCGGCCACAAAAGTGTCTTCCTGTTCGGACACTTGCGAGAAAATGTAACAGCCGGCCGATTTCCATCGTATAGGCAGCGACGCGATGAACAGGGGACACGACAGGGGATATCGGGCGGCACTGGCCCGTGCGGCCGGCGCGGTGGCGCTCGGCGCACTGCTGTTGAGCAGCAATCCTCTGCTTTCCGCGATCTCACGCGCCGACCAGGAACTGGCCTCGCGTTTGCGCGCCCATATCGAGGTTCTGGCCAGCGACGATTTCGACGGCCGCGAGCCCGGCACGGACGGCGAGGCGAAAACCTTGCGCTATCTTGGCAAGCAGTGGTTCGACATCGGCTTGGTTTCGGGCACCAACGACCCGGGTCACGAATGGTTCGCCCCGGTCACCCTTGTCGCGCGCGAGCCTTCCTCTTCGATGGCGCGCTTCCTGCGCAAGGGCGCGCGCAGCACCGTTTCGCCCGAGGGCGTGCTGGTGCTGACTTCGGGCAAGCGGAGCCTCGTGCGCAATGTGCCGATGCTGTTCCTGGGCAAGGGGCGGGGCCGGGACTATACGCGCAACGAACTGGCGGGCCGCGTCGCCGTCGTGCTCGATGGCGACACGCCCGACGGAGAGCGGCAGAACGACCTGCTGGCGCTCGGCGCTTCGGCGGTGCTGACCGTGCTCGACGGGGACCGCAGCCTCGAGCAGGTCGCGGCGCGGCGCAAACGCACGGGCTATGCGCTGTCCGACGATGCGCTGGGCGGTGATCTGGAAGCCTTCATCACGCGCGAGGCCATGGCGGCGTTGCTCAAGGGTACCTCCCGTTCGCTCGCCAGTCTCGAAGCGGCTGCCGAGAAGGAGGACTTCGTGCCGCTGACGCTGGACCTTACCGCCTCGCTGGAGGCGACAACCCGCGAAACCACGATCCACACCCACAACCTGATCGGCAAGCTGCCCGGCAGAAGACCGGATTCGGGTGCCGTGCTGTTCCTGGCGCATTGGGATCACTTCGGCGAATGCGGCGAGGCACCCGCCGAGGACGTGATCTGCAACGGCGCGATCGACAATGCCAGCGGCGTGGCCGCGCTTACCGAAGTGGCACGCCGCCTGTCGCGCGGGCCGCAGCTCGATCGCGACGTCTATTTCCTGGCCACCACGGCCGAGGAACTCGGTCTGCTCGGCGCGCACGCCTTTGCGGAAAATCCGCCGCTGCCGCCCGAGCGCATCGTTGCCGCCTTCAATATAGACTCGATCGCCATTGCCCCGCGCGGCACGCCCTTCGCCATCGTCGGGCGGGGCATGACGGCACTGGATGGGGAAATCGCCAAGGTCGCCAAGGCCGAGCGCTTCAAGCTGCGCGCGGGTGACGACGCCAATGAATACCTCAAGCGGCAGGACGGCTGGGCCTTGATCCAGCACGACATTCCGGCGGTCATGGTGACGACGGCCTATGGCGACATCGCCCGCATGCGCGCCTTTTTCGATGGCGACTACCACCGGCCCAGCGACGACCTGGCGCATATGGATCATCCGCTCGAACTGGGCGGGGCGGTGGATGACGTGAAGATGCTGACGGCGCTCGGCAGGTGGTTCGGCGATTTGCGCCGCGTGCCGGTCAATCCGGTAGGGCCTCCCGTCACGGGCGGGGAGAAGAAGCGCAAGTGAGCCGTTTCGTCCTGGCCCGAAGCCGCGCTTGAAAAGGCTCTAGCCCTGACGCCCCCCTTTGATTACATGGGCCGCCACGATTCTCCCCGGTAAAGGTTATGGTGGCGCTCATGGATATCCAGCTCGGACTTACTTTCGACGACGTACTGCTTCGTCCCGCGAAGTCCGACATCGTCCCGACGCAGGCCGATACCCGCAGCCGCCTCACGCGCGACATCGCGCTCAACATCCCCGTCATCTCGTCCGCGATGGACACCGTGACCGAGGCCGACATGGCCATCGTCATGGCGCAGCTGGGCGGCATCGGGGTGCTGCACCGCAATCTCACGATCGAGGAACAGTGCGCGGCGGTCCGTGCCGTGAAGCGCTTCGAGAGCGGCATGGTCGTCAACCCGATCACGATTTCGCCCGATGCCACGCTTGGGGAAGCGCAGGCCATCATGCTCGCGAACCGGATCAGCGGCATCCCGGTGGTGGAGAATTCGGGCAAGCTGGTCGGCATCCTGACCAACCGCGACGTGCGCTTCGCCGCCAACCCGGCACAGCCGGTGCGTGAGCTGATGACGCATGAGAATCTCGCCACGGTGAAGCTCGGCGTCGATCAGGACGAGGCGCGCCGCCTGCTGCACGCCCGCCGGATCGAGAAGCTGCTGGTGGTCGACAACGACTTCCGCTGCGTCGGCCTCATCACCGTGAAGGACATCGAAAAGGCCGTCACCTACCCGGACGCCACCAAGGACGCCGCCGGCCGCCTGCGCGTCGCCGCCGCCACCACGGTGGGCGACAAGGGCTTCGCCCGCACCGAGGCGCTGCTGGCCGCCGAGTGCGACGTCGTGGTGATCGACACCGCCCACGGCCATAACAAGGACGTGGCGCTCGCGGTCGAGCGCGTGAAGAAGCTGTCGAACTCGGCCCAGGTCATCGCCGGCAACATCGCCACCGCCGAAGCGGCGCGTGCGCTGATCGACGCGGGCGCGGACTGCGTGAAGGTGGGCATCGGGCCGGGCTCGATCTGCACTACGCGCATCGTCGCCGGTGTCGGCGTGCCGCAGCTGACCGCTATCATGGATGCCGCCGAAGAGGCCGACAAGTCGGGCGTCCCCGTGATTGCCGACGGCGGCCTGCGCACTTCGGGCGACGCGGCCAAGGCGCTCGCCGCCGGGGCATCGACGATCATGGTCGGCTCGATGCTGGCCGGCACCGAGGAAGCGCCGGGCGAGACGTTCCTCTACCAGGGCCGCGCCTACAAGTCGTACCGCGGCATGGGTTCGGTGGGCGCGATGGGCCGGGGTTCGGCCGACCGCTATTTCCAGGGCGACATCAAGGACCAGATGAAGCTGGTTCCCGAAGGCATCGAAGGCCAGGTTGCCTACAAGGGTCCCGCCAAGGACGTCATTCACCAGCTCGTCGGCGGCGTGAAGGCGGCCATGGGCTACACCGGCTCGGCCACGATCGAGGATCTGCGCAAGGGCGCGCAGTTCGTGCGCATCACCAATGCCGGCCTGCGCGAGAGCCACGTCCACGACGTGACGATCACGCGTGAGGCGCCGAACTACCCGTCGCGCTGATCGCGCAGGGCGGCACAAGGGCATGACACCGGGCGCGCGCGTTCAGGCGGCGATCGAGATCCTCGATCTCGTGATCGACGCCGCGCGTGCCGGCGGAGCGCCGGCCGACCGACTGATCGCAGACTGGTTTCGCGCGCGGCGCTTTGCCGGCAGCAAGGATCGCCGTGCCGTGCGCGAACTGGCGTACCGGGCGATACGCGTATGCGGTGAGATTCCGGAGTCCGGGCGCGCGGCCATGCTTCGCGTCGCGGCCGAAGATCCGGGACTGGCCGCGCTGTTCGATGGGGAGGGGCATGGGCCCGCCGCTATCGCTGCAGACGAGCCGGTGGCCGAAGCCGGGCTCGCCCCGCGCTGGCTGGTCGATCGCTTTGCCGGCAGCGGCGTCTCCGAACGCGACGCGGCAGCCTTGCTGGGCCGCGCTTCGCTGGACATCCGCGTGAATACGCTCCGCCAGGGTGACCTGGATCTTCCCGAGGGCGGGGAACGCTCCGAAGCGGCCCACGGCTGGCGCTATCCTCCCGAAACCCGCATCGAGCAGACCGAGGCCTATCTCCAGGGCGCCATCGAAGTTCAGGACACCGGCTCGCAGCTGACCTGCGAAGTCGTGGCCGCAAGGCCCGGCGAAACGGTGATCGATCTTTGCGCCGGGGCAGGGGGCAAGACCCTGGCTCTGGCAGCGGCCATGGAAAATCGCGGTGTTCTGATCGCCTGCGATGCCGACCGGGCCCGCCTCTCGCGCCTGCCCCCGCGAGCCGAGCGCGCCGGGGCGACCGGGATCGAAACCGTGCTCCTCGATCCCAACAAGGAAATGCAGGCTCTCCAGCGCTTCGCGGAATTGGCGGATGCGGTCGTGGTCGACGCGCCCTGCTCGGGCACCGGCACCTGGCGCCGCAATCCCGAGGCGCGCTGGCGGCTCACCGAAGCGCAATTGGCCCGCTACACGGCCGTGCAGGCCCGTCTGCTCGACGTGGCCGCGCAGCTGGTGCGGCCGGGAGGAAGGCTGGTCTTCGTCACTTGTTCGCTGCTGGACGAGGAAGGCGCGAACCAGGCCGATGGCTTCCTGAAGCGCAATCCCGGATGGCAGGCGGCAGCGCCCGTCCTGCCAGTCGGTACGCAGCGCGGAGCCGGGCTGAGGCTGTCGCCGTGGCACGACGGGACCGATGGCTTTTTCGTCGCGCGCTTCGAACGGCTGTGATAGCGTCGGCGTCATGATGAGGACGAAGCCCTCGGCCAAGGACATTTTGATGCGTTACACGCCTGCCGCGATTGCTCTATCCCTTGTTGTTGCCATCTCTTCCAGCGCCATCCTGTCCGAGCCCGCCGCGGCGCTCGATCCCCGCGCTGCGACCCTGATGGCCGAAGGGCGCGCTGCTGTCGACGCGGGCAACGTCAATGGCGCCATCGATGCCTATGAAGCCGCTCTCACCGTGGAACCCGGCAGCGTTCCCGTCCTGCTGGCCCTGGCCGATGCCACGCGCAAGCAGGGGCTTCAGGGCAAGGCGCTGCATTACTATCGCGTCGCGCTGACCAGCGATCCGCGCAATGTCGCGGCTCTGGCGGGCGAAGGCATGGCGTTGGCGGAAAAGGGCGCGACCGACAAGGCGAGCCGCAACCTGGCGCGGCTCCAGACGCTTTGCGGCAAGGATTGCGCCGAAACCGAAAAGCTCGCCGCCGCCATCGCCAAAGTTCCCGCGACTCGGGTCATGACTGCCGAAGCGACGGCGCCCAAGCCGGTCGTTTCCGAAAACTGATTTTTCGGCAGGAGCAGGTTCGATCGGGCCGGTCAGCCCGATCGATAGACCTGCGAATCAGATCAGCGCGCGGAATTCTTCCAGAACGGCGCGATAGACGCGCTTCTTGAACGGCACGATCAGGTCGGGCAGCAATTCCGGCTCGATCCATTTCCAGTCGGCGAATTCTGCCGGCGTATGGGCTTCGAGATCGATGTCGGCGTCCTTGCCGTCGAATCGGGCGAGGAACCAGGTCTGGCGCTGGCCGCGATATTTGCCCTTCCACAACTTGCCGATGAGTTCGTCAGGCAAGTCGTAGAACAGCTCTTCGCGGGTCTGGGACAGCATGGTGACGTGCTGTTCGGTCGCGCCGGTTTCCTCCCAAAGCTCGCGCAGGGCGGCGGCCTTGAGGTCTTCGCCATCGTCGACGCCGCCCTGGGGCATCTGCCACCAGTCGCCTTCCTTGGTGTCGATCCGCTTGCCGACGAAGACCTTGCCGTCGGAATTGACGAGCATGACGCCGACGCAGGGGCGGTAGGGCAGGGACGCGAAGTCTTTCATCGGTGAACGGTATTCCATGATCGTTGGGAGAAGCGAGGTTCGGAAATCGGCGGCGGGATTACCGGAGCGCATGGCCGTAGAATGGCCCAAGCGCTCGCGCAATGCCAGCGCGATCTATGGTTCCCAGTCCGCTAACCGATGATCGGCCCCAGATCCGGGATCTGATCCGCCGCCGCGCGCGGTCTGCCGCGCCGGGCATTTTTCCGGTTTGCACCGATAGTAAGCCAGCATAGTCTGGTGAACGGGAAACAAATGCTGCCGGCGTCAGACCGGCCATCCCGGGAGAGACGATGATGGCAACGATCTCATCGGTTGACGATTCGGCGCGGCAACGCGCGCCGCTGGAAGGGGGCGTTCCTGGGGTGGAGGCACCACCGTTGGAAGCCGTGGTCGTGCGGTTCGCCGGCGACTCGGGCGATGGCATGCAGTTGACGGGAGGCCAGTTCACCCTCTCCACCGCCCTGGCCGGAAACGACCTGGCGACTTTCCCGGACTTCCCGGCCGAAATCCGCGCCCCGCAAGGCACGTTGTTCGGAGTATCGGCCTTTCAGATCAATTTCGGCTCCAGTGAGATCACCACGGCGGGCGATGCGCCGGATGTGCTCGTCGCCATGAACCCCGCCGCGCTCAAGACCAATATCCATGCGCTCAAGCCCGGCGGCATGGTCGTCGTAGACACTGGGGAATTCGGCAAGCGCAACCTCGAGAAGGCGAAATACGCGGCCAATCCACTGGAGGATGGCAGCCTTGCGCGATGGGACGTGCTGGCCTTCGACATTTCCGCGCTGACGCTGGAGGCGGTGAAGCCCTTCGGCCTGGGCAACAAGGAAGCGCTGCGCTGCAAGAACATGTGGACGCTCGGCCTGGCGCTCTGGATGTTCGACCGCGACCGGCAGCCGCTGATCGACTGGCTTAACGCCAAGTTCGCAAAAAACCCGGTCCTGGCGCAGGCCAACATAGCCGCGCTCAATGCCGGGCATGCATACGGAGAGACGGCTGAACTGGCCGGTCCGCTGAAGCGCCAGCACATCGACCCGGTGCCGAGCGCGCCGGGGCTCTACCGGACGATCACCGGCGCGGAGGCGATCTCCCTCGGCCTTGTCGCGGGATGCCAGCTTGCCGGGTTGCCGATGTTCTTCGGCGGCTATCCGATCACACCGGCCTCCGCGATCCTGCACCATCTGGTCAAGATGAAGGAATTCGGGGTCACCACCTTCCAGGCCGAAGACGAGATCGCTGCGATCTGCTCCGCCATCGGCGCGAGTTACGCCGGGCAATTGGGGGTGACCTCCTCGTCCGGGCCCGGGATCGCATTGAAAGGAGAGGCCATGGGACTGGCGGTGATGACCGAACTGCCGCTGGTCATCGTCAATTCGCAGCGCGGCGGGCCTTCGACGGGCTTGCCGACCAAGACCGAGCAGTCCGATCTCTACCAGGCGGTCTACGGGCGCAACGGCGATGCGCCGCTGCCAGTGATCGCGGCCTGCTCCCCGGCCGACGCCTTCGAATGCGCCATCGAGGCCTGCCGCATTGCCACCAGCTACATGACGCCGGTCATCCTGCTGACGGACGGCTATATCGGCAATGCCTCCGAACCTTGGAAAGTCCCCGATCCGGCCGGCTTTGCGCCTTTCCCCGTGGCATTTCTGGAAGAGCCCAACGGCGAGTCGCGGGTGCTGCCTTACAAGCGCGACGAGCGCGGCGTGCGGCCGTGGATCAGGCCGGGCACGCCCGGTCTCATGCACCGCATCGGCGGCATCGAGAAGGCCGTCGATACCGGCAACATCGATTACGCTCCGGATGTCCATCAGGCCCAGACCGATGCGCGAAAGGCCCGGATCGACGGCATTGCGGCGGGCATTCCCCCTCAGGAAATCTGCCTGGGCGAAGCGCAGGGCACGCTGCTCGTCATCGGCTGGGGCTCCACATTCGGCCCGATCCATCAGGCCGTGCGCCGCGCGCAAAAAAAAGGGTACGCCGTCAGCCATGCCCAGGTTCGCCATATCTGGCCGCTGCCCGGCAATCTCGGCGAACTGCTGGCGGGCTTCGACCATGTGCTCGTGCCGGAAATGAACACGGGTCAGTTCAAGACCTTGCTGCGGGACCGGTTTCTGGTCGACGCCGTGCCGCTGAACAAGACCAGCGGCCAGCCTTTTGCCATCGCCGAACTGGAGGCGGCCATCGCCCGGTTCTTCGACGGCATCGCCGGCAACGAAGGCGGCGAAGTGGAGGTCAACGAGACCCAGCTTCCCGCTCCCGAGATCGAGCAGCCCTGAGACTTTCGAACGGAGATGCCCTCATGAACGACATGACCCCGATCGAGACTACGCTCAAGGACTGGGAGACCGACCAGGAAGTGCGCTGGTGCCCCGGCTGCGGCGACTATGCCATCCTGAAGGCCGTGCAACGGACCCTGCCCATGCTGGGAGCAGACCCGAAGAACACAGTCTTCGTCTCGGGTATCGGTTGTTCCAGTCGCTTTCCCTACTACGTCGAGAGCTATGGCTTCCATTCGATCCACGGCCGCGCACCCGCCGTGGCAACCGGCATAAAGCTGGCCAATCCGCAGCTCGACGTCTGGCTGGTCACCGGCGACGGCGACGGCATGTCGATAGGGGGCAACCACACCATGCATGTGCTGCGGCGTAATCTCGATTGCCAGATCATGCTGTTCAACAACGAGATCTACGGCCTGACGAAAGGGCAATATTCCCCGACCAGTCGTCCCGGCACACCTTCGCCGACCTCGCCAGCGGGATCGGTCGATCGGCCCGCCAGCCCCTGCGCCTTCGCGCTGGGTTCGGGTGCGCGTTTCGTGGCGCGCAGCTACGATGTCTCCAAGGATCTCTCCGAGGTGCTCATGGCCGCCTATCGCCACAAGGGTGCGGCCTTCATGGAGATTTTCCAGAACTGCATCGTCTACAACAAGGATCGTTTCGACGACTTCACCGACAAGGCTGTCGCTGCGGATATGCAGGTACAGTGCCGGGATGGAGAGCCCTTGCTCTATGCAAAGGAGACCCGCGGCCTTGCGCTCGATCCCGAGACGCTGTCGCTGCAAGCTGTCGACGTAGTCGACGGCGATTGGCAGGGCGCCGGGGTCTTGCGGCATAATGTGCGCAACCGCACGCTGGCCCACATGCTGGTGGAAATGCCCTTCGGTCCGTTCCCGATGGCGCTGGGCGTGATTCTCGACGATCCAGCGCCCACGTTCGAAAGCGCGGTCGTGGCCGAAAGGCAGGGGCTGATCGCGGGCAAGACGGCGGATCTCGGCAAATTGCTAGCCCGCGGGCAGACCTGGACCGTGCCTTGAAGCCAGGGACTCAGCTCTTGGCGTCAGCGAGATCGTCGGCGGCATGGATCACGGTGACCGCCGGTCTATAGAGCAGCGCGCTGGCCAGGAAGGCCCAGCCTGCGCCGCCCAGCCATCCGGCCATGACGTCGCTCGGCCAGTGGACGCCCAGCCATACCCGGCTCCAGGCGATCGCAAGGCTCAGGATCATGGCGCAGGCGATGAGCGTGTGGCGCAGCGAGGCCCGCGGACTCAATGCGGCAAAAGCCAAGGCGAACGCGATATATGAAGAAGCGGCATTGAAGCTGTGCCCGCTTGGAAAGCTGGCCCCGCCGGCCGAGGTCAGGTGCGGCACGATTTCGGGGCGAGGGCGGCCGAACAGCGCCTTGAACCCCAGATTGACCAGGCTGGCGCTGATGACGGTCAATGCCAAGAGAACGCCTTCGCGCCGGCAGCGGAGCCAGAACAGCGCCACGACCGCCATGATCGTGTAGAGCTTCAGTTGCAGGAATCCGCCCATTGCGGTGAGATCCCGCACCCATTCCAGCAGCCAGGTCGGGCCGAGCGGCCGTAAATCCTGCGCGCGCCAGAACATCACGCCGATCCTGTCGAAATGCGTCGTACGTCCCGCCGGCACCGCCCATGCGAAAAAGGCGAAAGCCGTCCAGCAGGTCGCGGCGGCGATGAGGGATTTGCGCGGATCGATGCGATGCCGCAGCAGGTTCGGTCTTTCGGAAGAGGCTGCCATTGGCTTAGGGAACGCCCATGGCAGACAAGCGTTCCGGCAGCATGAATCCCCCCATCATCGTGTGGCTGCGGCGCGACTTGCGCCTGTCCGACCAGCCTGCCATCGCCGAAGCGGCCAGCCAGGGCCCCGTCGTCCCGGTCTACGTCCTGGATGACGAGACGCCCAGGCATCGCAGCATGGGCGGTGCATCGCGTTGGTGGCTGCACCATTCGCTGAAAAGCCTGGACGCCGCGCTGCGGGAAAAAGGCTCGCGTCTGATCCTGCGCAAGGGGCAGTGCGAGAACGTGCTGAAGGAAGTGGCCGAGGAAGTGGGGGCCACGTCGGTTCACGCCCTGCACCACTACGAGCCCTGGTGGCGCAATGCCGAAAAGGCCGTGGGACAAGTGCTCGATCTGCACCTTCATCATGGCAATTACCTGGCGCCGGCCGGGTCGGTGATCAATGGTTCGGGACGGCCCTACAAGATCTACACGCCGTTCTGGCGGGCGCTGCACGAACGCCTGCCGCCGGTCGAACCGCAACCCCGGCCCGCCAGGATCGAGGCACCGGCGCACTGGCCGAAGTCCGATCGGCTCGCGAACTGGAAGCTGCTTCCGGCCAAGCCCGATTGGGCTGGCGGCATGCGCGAGATGTGGGAACCGGGCGAGGATGGGGCGAAGAAGCGGCTCCATGCCTTCGTAGAGGAAGCCTCCGCCTATGAAGCGCAGCGGAACCTGCCATCGGTCGACGGCACTTCCTTCCTTTCGCCGCATCTTCACTTCGGCGAAATCTCCCCGGCGCAAGTCTGGCATGCCGTGGCCGATGCCGGCGGCTCGGTGGAGACCTTCCTCGGCGAACTGGGCTGGCGCGATTATGCGCAGAACGTGATCCTGCAGTTCCCCGAATATGGGAGCCGTTCCGCGAAGGAGGATTTTTCGCACTTGCACTGGCGGACCGGGAAGCAGGCCGAATCGGATCTTGCTGCCTGGCAGCGAGGCAGGACCGGCTATCCGATCGTCGATGCCGGCATGCGCCAGCTCTGGCACACCGGTTGGATGCACAATCGGGTGCGGATGATCGTCGCCAGTTTCCTGATCAAGCATCTCCTGCTCGATTGGCGGGAAGGCGAGAAATGGTTCTGGGATACCTTGGTGGATGCGGACTACGGTTCCAACGCGGTGAACTGGCAGTGGGCCGCCGGTTCGGGCGTGGATGCGCAGATGTTCGTGCGGATCATGGCCCCGCTCAGCCAGTCGGAGAAGTTCGACGCGGGCGCCTATATTCGCGAGTGGGTGCCCGAGCTTGCGGACCTGGACGACGCGGATATCCATGATCCCGCGTCGGACAAGCGCCCTCGCGGCTATCCTGCCAAGCTCGTCGAGCACCGGGCGGGACGTGAGCGGGCCCTGGCCGCCTGGGCGAAGGCGAAAGACCGGTGAGAGCGGGTTTCTAAGCAATTGCCCGCGGCCAATTTCCGGATAATATCCCGGATATGAACGCACAGGCGCCAGGCAGGGGTGAGGAACTGGTCGACGGCGGCCGCTCCATTGGCGTCGGCCCGCAGTGGCTGGCAAAACTCTGGTCTGGCGGTGTGTCGAGGGTTCTCGACAAGATCGACCAGGGTCTCCAGCGCGGATCGATAGAGGCGACCCTTCCCGGCGGCGAGACTCGCCTTCTCGGCGGAAGGGCGCCGGGATTCGAAGCCGTGGTTCAGATCAATAGCTGGCGCGCGCTGCTGCGCCTCGCCACGGCAGGCTCGGTCGGCTGGTATCAGGCCTGGGACGAAGGGGAATGGGAAAGCCCCGATCCGGTGCCGATCTTCGCGCTGTTCATGGACAATGCCGCGGGCCTGGGAAATGTCGGCCGCGCGCGCGGACCCTGGCGGATCGCGGCCAAGGCCTTGCATTGGCTGAACCGCAATACGCGATCCGGCTCGCTGCGGAACATCCACGTCCACTACGATCTCGGCAACGACTTCTACGAACAATGGCTGGGCGAGACGATGCTCTATTCCAGCGGGATCTATCCGCGCGCCGGGGGCGGCCCCAATGCGCTCAGCCAGTTCGTCACCGAGCTTGACCTCGCGCAGTCGAACAAGATCGGCGCCATCGCCCACCGGCTTGCCATTCCCGAAGACGGTCGTGTTCTGGAAATCGGCTGCGGCTGGGGCACGCTCTCCGCCTTCCTCGCTGAAACCGAGGGCGCGCATGTCGATGCCATCAGCCTTTCGGACGCGCAGCTCGCCTATGCGCGGGATCGCTGGACCGGGCGAGTGGAAGGCGCAGGCGGGCGCGTGGATTTCCTGAAGCAGGACTACCGCGATGTCGCAGGCGCCTATGACGCCATTGCCTCGGTCGAGATGGTGGAGGCGGTAGGGCGGCAATTCTGGCCCGATTTCCTCGACTGCGTGGCGCGGAACCTCAAGCCCGGCGGCCGCGCTGCGATCCAGTACATCGCGATTCGCGACGACATCTTCGAATCCTATGCCCGCAGCGCGGACTTCATCCAGACTTTCATCTTCCCCGGCGGCATGTTGATTCACGAACCGGAATTCCGCCGCCTGGCCGAGGAGCGCGGACTTTCGTGGGAGGACCGGCAGGGATTCGGGCTGGATTATGCCCGGACGCTCCACGAATGGCGCCGGAACTTCGAGGCCGCCGTTGCGGAAGGGCGGCTCCCCGCCGGCTTCGACGAGCGGTTCGTACGCTTATGGCGCTTCTACCTGATGTATTGCGAGGGCGGCTTCATGGGCGGCGGCATCGACGTCGCGCAAGTTACCCTGGTCAAGCCGGGCTGAAGAAGCGCTCAGCTTCCCTGGCCGCGCCAGCGCGCAAGCACGTTTTCCAGAATGATCGGGTTCAGCAGCTGCTCGAACGCGCAGCCGACCAGCCCGTCTTCCCACCAGATGACTCGCGCGGGCAGGGCTTCCATTCCGGGCAGCGTCAGCCAGCAGTATGTGCCGGGGTGAATGCGGCTGATCGCCGTGGCCGAGAAGCCGGAAAGCGAGAGATCGCGCACGGCCGTCTGGAAACCCTTGGTGCCCGATGCCCGGAAACCGGCCGGAATCGAGATTCGCAGGCGAATCGCGCTGCGGTCTTCCTGGGCAGCGAGTTCGTAGATGTCTTGCGGGGATTTTGTCGTCATTGTCCCGAGACCCGTACATTGGAGCGGCGTGCATGATACGCCGTCAATGGGAAGAAATCAGGAAAGAGTTACCACCGCATTAAATCATGTGGTTAAAAATCGGCGGGAATGGTCTCGCGGTGGCCGCTTTCGAAGGGTTCCGCCAGCAGCGAGACAAGCCTTTCGGCCACGGCTTCGGGCGGTTTCACCGATGCCGGCGCTTCGCCAGGATAGGCACGGGCACGCATCGCCGTGCGGGTGGCGCCGGGGTTGACGATGGCCACCCGCAGCTTCGCGATATTGCGGCTTTCCTGCGCATAGCAATCCAGCAGAACCTCGAACGCGGCCTTGGTAGCGGCATAGGCGCCCCAGAACGCGCGGGGCGCGGTGGCAACGGTGGAGGTCATGCCGATCAGGCGCGCATCGTCGCTCTTGCGGAGCAGCGGATCGAAATTGGCGATCAGCGCCTGCGTGGCGAGGACATTCGTGGTGAGCGCCTTGTTGAAGGCGCGCTGGTCGATATCGGCCACGCTCGTCAGTTCCGGCAGGACCGCGGCATTGGCGACGAGAATGTCGAGCTTGCCCCAGCGCTGCGATACGGCGGTCGCCAGGCGGGCGATGCCGTCCGATTCGACGAGGTCGACCGGCGCGATCGTCGCCGCGCCGCCGGCCTGGTAGATCCGGTCCTCGATCGTTTCCAGCGCCTTGGTGTCGCGCCCCGTCAGCAGGACGTGTGCGCCCGCCGAAGCGAGTGCGAGCGCGGTGGCCGCACCGATCCCCCGGCTGGAGCCGGTGACGAGCGCGACCTGACCTTCGAACGGCTTGCCGCCAATACTTTCGCTCACGCTGCGTTAAGCTCCCCGGAGAAGCGCTCGGCGAAGTCCGTCAGCTTGGTGGGATATTCGCCCGAGAAGCAGGCATCGCAGAATTGCGGGCGCTTCTTGTTGCGCTTTTCCTCGCCGACCGCACGGTAGAGACCGTCGATCGAGACGAAGGCGAGGCTGTCGGCCTTGATGAAGTCCGCCATGGCCTGGATGTCCATGTTGGCGGCCAGCAGCTTCGAACGCTCCGGCGTGTCGACGCCGTAGAAGCACGAATGCTCGGTCGGCGGGCTGGCGATGCGCATGTGCACTTCGGCAGCGCCTGCGTCGCGCATCATCTCGACGATCTTCATCGAGGTGGTGCCGCGCACGATCGAATCGTCGATCAGGATGATGCGCTTGCCTTCGACGATGGCGCGGTTGGCATTATGCTTGCGCTTCACGTCCGCGTGGCGGGCTGCGTCACCCGGCTGGATGAAGGTACGGCCGACATAGTGCGAGCGGATGATGCCGAGCTCGAAGGGAATGCCCGATTGCTGGGCATAACCGATGGCGGCAGGCACGCCGCTGTCGGGAACCGGGATCACCACATCGGCGGCGGCCGGCGCTTCCTTGGCGAGTTCCATGCCGATCTGCTTGCGCACCTGGTAGACCGAGCGGCCGTCCATCACCGAATCGGGTCGGCTGAAGTAGACGTGCTCGAAAATGCAGGGGCGCGGGGCCGGATTGCCGAAGGGGCGGTGGCTGGAGATCGTGCCCTTGTGATCGACCTGGACCAGTTCGCCCGGCTCGATCGAGCGGATGAACTCGGCGCCGATCACGTCGAAGGCCACGGTTTCCGAGGCGAACACGGTGGCGTCACCGATGCGGCCCATGACCAGCGGGCGGATGCCCAGCGGATCGCGGCAGGCGATCATGCCCTCTGCCGTCATGCAGATGAGCGAATAGGCGCCTTCCACCATGCGCAGCGCGTCTACGAACCGGTCGAGCAGCGTGGGATAGCGGCTGGTGGCGACGAGGTGGATGATCACCTCGGTGTCGGAGGTCGACTGGAAGATCGAGCCTTTCGACACGAGATCGCGCTTCAGCGTCATCGCGTTGGAAATGTTGCCGTTATGGGCGATCGCGAAACCGCCCGCGGCCAGATCGGCGAAGAGCGGCTGCACGTTGCGCAGCCCGGATCCGCCGGTCGTGGCATAGCGGACATGGCCGGAAGCCATGGTGCCGGGCAGGGTATCCAGCTCGCGCTGGGAGAACACCTGCGCCACGTGGCCGAGGCCGCGGTGGGAGTGGAACTCCTCGCCGCTGAAGCTGGTAATGCCCACGGCCTCCTGGCCGCGGTGCTGCAAGGAGTGAAGCCCGGCCGCGGCGATGTTCGCCGCGTCCTTGGAGCCGATTACGCCGAAAACGCCGCACTCTTCGCGCAGCTTGTCCCCGTCGGCGTCTCGAAAGGGATGTGTCATGTTCATGGATGTCGTCCGGGCTGCTGGCGCGCCAAAATCGCCCGCGCATTTGGAGCGTGTTGCCCGTAAATGCAAGGGGGTCGAACGCCTCCGGTTCGGCAAGGGCGTCTGCGCCAGCTTCGTGACGGCATAATGACAGCCCCGATCCACGGGAACCGGCGCCTCTCAGAAGCATTGTGATCGACCGTTGGGGCTCTCTGGACTTTTGCCTGCGCGTTCAGCACCGCGTCACCTCGGGCAGGCGATCAGCTTGCCAGTCTTCCTACTTCTGCTTAATGCCGGGCCATCTGCCCGATCACAGACGGACCCGTCGCTTGATCCTATCCCCTTTCGAATGGACCATCGCCAAGCGCTACATGCTGCCCGGAAAGGGCGAGCGCTTCATTGCCCTGGTTGCCGGCATCAGCCTGGTGGCCGTGATGCTGGGCGTCGCCGCGCTGGTCATCGTCATGAGCGTCATGAACGGCTTCCGCGCGGAACTGTTCGACAAGATCGTGGGGCTGAACGGCCATGCGATCATCCAGGCCTATGGCGGCCGGCTGGACGACTGGCAGAGCGTGCTGAAGGATGTCCGCGCGACTCCGGGCGTGGTCAAGGCCTCGCCGCTGATCGAACAGCCGCTGGTGACCACCTTCAACGGCCGCGTCGAAGGCGTGCTGGTGCGGGGCAACACCAATGAGGATATCGCGCGCCTGCGTGAAAAGGTGCAGGCAGGCAATCTCGGAGAACTGGTTCCCGGCAGCGACAACGTAGCGATCGGGTCGCAGCTCGCGCAGAATCTCGGCGCGCAAGTCGGCGATACGATCACCGTGATGAACCCGCTCGGCCGCTCGACGCCGTTCGGCACCGTCCCGCGCCAGATCGCCTATCGCGTCGCTGCCATCTTCGAGATCGGCATCTACGATTACGACAAGGCCTATGTCGTGATGCCGATGAAGGACGCACAGACGCTGATGCTCACGGGCGACACCATCGGCATGATCGAGGTGACGACTACCAACCCGGACCGCGTGGGCGAGATCATCGCGCCGCTTGAACGGCAGTTGAAGGGCCGCGCCATTGTCACTGACTGGAAGACCATCAACGCCTCCCTGTTCGAGGCGCTGGCGGTGGAGCGCGTGGCGATGTTCGTCGTGCTCTCGATCATCGTGCTGGTGGCCGTGTTCAACATCCTGTCCTCGCTGATCATGCTGGTGCGCGCCAAGACGCGCGACATCGCGATCCTGCGGACGATGGGAGCGACCCGGCGTTCGCTGCTCAAGGTTTTCGTGACGACCGGCTTCTGCATCGGCGTGCTGGGAACGCTGGCGGGGGTGCTGCTGGGCATCGTGTTCCTCTACTTCCGCCAACCGATCGTTCATTTCGTGGAGATCGTGACCGGCCAGAACCTCTGGGATCCCTCGATCCGGTTCCTGACCGAGTTGCCCTCGCGCCCGGACCCCGTGGAAATCGCGGTGATCTGCGTGATGGCCCTGATCTTCAGTTTTCTCGCCACGCTCTATCCCGCCTTCAAGGCGGCGAGCACCGATCCCGTGCAGGTGCTGCGCTATGAATGACACTGCCCATGCTTCCGCCAATGGAGCGGTCGTCCGCCTCGACAAGCTGACGCGCAGCTTCGAGCAGGGCGGCGTGACCATCGATGTCCTGCGCGGCGTGGACCTCGACGTTCGCCCCGGAGAGATCGTTGCCCTGCTCGGGCCTTCGGGTTCGGGCAAGTCGACCATGCTCCAGGCCATCGGCCTTCTCGAAGGCGGTTTCGGCGGGCGAATCGAGATTGCCGGCATCGATGCGTCGAAGCTCGGCAAGGACCGCCGCGCGGCGGTTCGGCGCGACCATATCGGCTTTGTCTACCAGTTCCACCACCTCCTGCCGGACTTCAACGCGATCGAGAATGTGGTCCTGCCGCAGCTCATCACCGGCAAGCCGCGCGAGGAGTGCGAGGAGCGCGCGCGCGAATTGCTGAGCGCGCTGGGGTTGGGGCAGCGCCTCGAACACCGGCCGAGCAAGCTCTCGGGCGGCGAGCAGCAGCGCGTCGCCGTGGCCCGTGCCCTGGCCAACAAGCCGCGCCTCGTGCTGGCCGATGAACCGACCGGCAATCTCGACGAGACCACCGCCGACACTGTGTTCGCGCAGTTCCTCGAACTGGTGCGCGGACAGGGCAGCGCGGCGCTTGTGGCTACCCACAACGAGCGGCTGGCTGCAGCCATGGACCGGGTGGTAAGACTCCACGAAGGGGTGCTGGCCTGACCCGGCCGGGATAAAGCTCAGGGAACATTGCGCGATTCCTGCGCGTTTCATGGGCCGAGGCAAGACGCGCGAAAGGAGCAACATATGAGCGACTTTCCCACCACCATCCAAGGCATTCCGGCTGGCGACAGCCCCGGATGGAACGACGGTGCGGAACTGCACAAGGCCACTGATGGCAGTGGTCTGTTCAACGTATTCAAGGCGATACGCCGAGATACGGTGGCCAATCTGATTCGCTACGTGATGCACCTCCCAGAGGCGGATCAGGTGAATTATTCCGTTCAGAAGGACGGTGACAGGCTGCTGGAAATCGGGGACATACGCCGTCTTTATCGAAGGACGGACTTCCCCCATGGCGTCACCAGTTGATCTCCGAACGATTGCGGATTTCGAAGTCGCCTTGCCCGGCGGTGAGACGGTAAGTCTCGCCGACAGGCTCGGCCAAGTGCTGCTCGTGGTCAACACGGCCAGCAAGTGCGGTTTCACGCCGCAATATGCCGGACTGGAAGCACTCTGGCAGAAATATCGGGACCGCGGCTTCGAGGTCATCGCCTTCCCGTGCAACCAGTTCGGCGGGCAGGAACCGGGCTCGGCCGAGGAGATCGCCTCGTTCTGCGAAGTGAACTTCGGCCTCTCGTTCCCGCTCATGGGCAAAGTGGACGTCAATGGAGACGATGCCGCGCCCATCTGGACATGGTTGAAGCGTGAAGCGCCGGGTCTGCTCGGCAGCAAGTCCGTGAAATGGAACTTCACCAAGTTCCTGATCGGCCGCGACGGCAAGGTCGTGCGTCGCTACGCTCCCACCGATAAGCCGGAGAGCCTGGAAAAGGACATCGAGGCGCTGCTCTGAACGAGCAGCGCCTTCTTTCGTCCTGCCATCCGGCTCAATAGTAGAAGGCGTTGTAGATCACATCGACCACGCGGCGCGTGGTGCGGTTGACCAGCAGCAGGTCGGGGCCGTAGCGCACCCAGTAATAGCCCGGGGGCGGTGGGCCGACGCCGACCATCGAGTAGTCCTGGAACAGATAGGCCGAGGACAGGAAGATGGCCGGCAGGACCATCCGCACCGTCCATCGCCGATAGCTGTAGCCCCGCGGATAGCGGTACGGCGGCGCGCGCATCGGGCGGAACGTGCTCGGCCTTCCTGCGCCCGGACGATGGGGCTGGGAGACGACGGGCGGACGCGGATAGCCCGGTTGGCCGGGGCGGTTGCCGCTGCCCGGCTGGCCCGGGCGATAGTTGCTGCCCGGCTGTCCCGGGCGGTAGTTGCCACCCGGCTGCCCAGGGCGATTGCCATTGCCGGGCTGGCCGGGGCGATGGTCTCCACCGGGTTGCCCCGGTCGATTGCCGCCACCCGGTTGCCCCGGCCGATTGTCGTTGCCGCCACCGGGCCGACTCGGCTGCGTCTGGTTGCCGCCGGGGCGGGTAGGCTGCGGTTGCGGTTGCGGGCGGCTTCCTCCCGCGCCGGGCTGGCCGGGGCCGGAGGGGCGATTCGAACCACCCGACGGTGGCCGCGCGCCCTGGCCCTGCGATCCGCCGGGACGATTCTGCTGTGCCATGGCTGCGAACTCCAGAGGCAGCAGGCCTTCCGGTGCGAGCAGCAGGGGAACGAAAGCGAGATAGGCGAACTTCATTCACACGTCTCCAGAACGGCCGATCCGGCATAAGACGAAAACGCCGAAAACGGCGTGGGTTGTGCATGAATCAATGGTTCTTGAAGACACCGGGTCGGGACTTCCGGCAAGGACAGGAACGGGCCGAACATGACGCGATTCCGCCCGACTTTCAAGGCGCTCCGACAGCAGCAGGGCCCGTACCCGCTCGCCGGAATCCAGCCATCCGGCGCGAGACCGGACCGTTTCGGAGCCATCGCGATCCCTTTCCCCCGGCTTATCCCCAGACGCGCCTTGATCGGGGCATAGGGCAATGCCTAAATTCCCCGGATGGCCCATGCATCCTTCGTACCTCTGCGCATCTTCTCAAGTTTCACGATGCTGGACGGCGCGATCGATCCCAAGGCCGCGGCAAAGCTGGCCAAGGAACGCAAGTTTCCCGCCGCCGCCATCTGCGACCGTAACGGTCTCTACGGTGCCCCCACTTACGCGCAGGCCTGCAAGGGAGCCGGCGTCCAGCCCATCGTCGGCACTTTCCTCGCCGTCGCGCGGCCGGGGGTGGTGGCACAGGGACAGGACCTGCCGATCGACTGGCTCGCGCTTTTCGCCCAGAGCGAGGCCGGCTGGCTGAACTTGTGCGATCTCGTCAGCCGCGCGCACCTGGAGCGTCCACTGGAGCTCGACCCGCATGTCACGCTGGAATCGCTGCGCGGCCACACCGATGGCCTGATCTGCCTGACCGGAGGCAGCGAAGGCGCGCTGACCCGGCTCTATGCGGCGGGCAAGTTCGAAGCCGCGGAAAGCTATTGCGACAGCCTGCAAGCCCTGTTCGGCGACCGGCTCTATATCGAGATCACCCGCACCGGCGAGCAAGTCGAGGACGAGAGCGAGGAAGACCTGATCGCGCTGGCCTATGTGCGCGATATTCCCCTCGTCGGCACTAACCCCGCGCAATATGCCGAAGCGCAGTTCCACGCCGCGCACGATGCCATGCTCTGCATCGCCAATTCCACGCAAGTCGACGCGCCGGAGCGTCCCCGGTCCTCGTCCGAACGCTGGGTCAAGCCTGCGGAGACGATGCAGGAGCTGTTCGCGGACCTGCCCGAGGCGCTGGCCAACACCCTCGTCGTCGCGCAGCGCTGCGCCTATATGCCGCCGCGCCGCAAGCCGCTGCTGCCCAGCCTTGCCGGCGACCTTGAGGGCGAGGCGCGGATGCTGGCGGACAATTCCCGCGCCGGCCTTGCCAGCCGTCTCGCGCCCTATTGGCCGGACGTTACCGAAGACGAACTCGATGCCGCCATGGCCCTTCAGGGCGAAGAGCGCGAAGCCGCCTATCGGGAACTGGCCGAGCGCGGCGTCACCGAGGATTTCCTCGACTATGCCAAGCGCCTCGATTTCGAGGTGCAGATCATCGTCGGCATGGGCTTCCCCGGCTACTTCCTGATCGTTGCCGACTTCATCAAGTGGGCCAAGGACAACGACATTCCGGTAGGACCGGGCCGTGGTTCAGGCGCGGGCTCGCTGGTCGCCTGGGCGCTGACCGTCACTGACCTCGATCCCCTGAAGCTGGGCTTGCTGTTCGAACGCTTCCTGAACCCGGAACGCGTCTCGATGCCGGACTTCGACATCGACTTCTGCGAAACCCGCCGCGGCGAGGTGATCCGCTACGTCCAGCGCAAGTACGGGCACGATCACGTCGCCCAGATCATCACTTTCGGCAAGATGAAGGCCCGCGCCGTGCTGCGCGACTGCGGCCGTATCCTTCAGATGGGCTACGGCCGCGTCGACAGTCTCTGCAAGATGGTGCCGAACCATCCGACCGACCCGTGGACGCTCACCGATGCGCTGCATGGCCGCAAGCAGCATGGCGTCACCAAGGATCCGCCGGTCGCGGAATTCCGCCGCGAATACGATGTCGACCGCGAGGTGAAGCGCCTGGTCGACCTGGCGGTTCAGCTGGAGGGTCTGCCCCGCAACTCGTCGACTCACGCGGCGGGCGTCGTCATCGGCGACCGTCCGCTGGCGCAACTGGTGCCGCTCTACCGCGACCCGCGCTCGGACATGCCGGTGACGCAGTTCGACATGAAGTCGGTGGAGGATACCGGCCTCGTCAAGTTCGACTTCCTCGGCCTGAAGACGCTTTCGGTGCTGAAGAAGGCCTGCGACCTGCTGGAACGGCGCGGCATCACGATCAACCTCTCGACGCTCGCCTGGGACGATGCGGCCGTTTACGAACTGCTGAAGCGCGGCGACACCGTGGGCGTGTTCCAGCTGGAATCGGAAGGTATGCGCCGCACGCTGGCGGCCGTGAAGCCCACCAATTTCGGCGACATCATCGCGCTCGTCTCGCTCTACCGTCCCGGCCCGATGGACAACATCCCGCTGTTCGGCAGGCGCAAGAACGGGCTCGAATCGATCGAGTATCCGCACGACAAGCTGGCCGGTATCCTGGGCGAGACTTACGGGATCTTCGTCTATCAGGAACAGGTCATGCAGGCCGCGCAGATCCTGGCAGGCTATTCGCTCGGCGATGCCGACCTTCTGCGCCGCGCCATGGGCAAGAAAGTCCAGGCGGAGATGGACAAGCAGCGCCAGCGCTTCGTCGATGGCTGCAAGGAGGTTTCCGGGATCGAGGCGGGCAAGGCCAACGAACTGTTCGACTTGATCGACAAGTTCGCCGGCTACGGCTTCAACAAGTCGCACGCCGCCGCCTACGCGCTGCTCGCCTATCACACCGCCTGGTTCAAGGCGCATTACCCGCACGAATTCTACGCCGCCTCGATGTGCTTCGACATGCACCAGTCGGAAAAGCTCGCGATCTTCGTCGATGACGCCCGGCGCAACGGCATTCAGCTCGCAGCGCCCGACATCAACATGTCGGAAGCCGAATTCTGCGTGGAGGAAACGCCGGACAGCCACGCGGTGCGCTATGCCCTCGCGGGTATTCGCAATGTCGGCGAGAAGGCGATGGACGCCATCGTCGCCGAGCGCGAAGCGAACGGCAAGTTCGTCAGCCTCGACGACGTGTTCAGGCGGGCCCCTGCCGGCTCGATGAATCGCCGCCAGCTCGAAAGCCTGGCCGCTGCCGGTGCTTTCGACGCCCTGGAGCCGAATCGCGCCAAAGTCCTGGCCAATGCCGATACCCTGCTGGCGGAAGCGGATCGCTCCTCGCGAGAGCGGAACAGCGCCCAGCATGGCCTGTTCGGCGGGGACGATCATGTCGAGCAGGGCTTGCGCTTCGTGGATGCGGACCCTTGGAACCGCATGGACCAGATGGCCAAGGAGCGGGAGACTTTCGGCTTCTACTTCGCCGCTCATCCGGTGGAGCAGTTCCGCGCCGTGGCCTCGGCCAACGGGGCGCGGACCTATTCCAGCCTCATGAACGGCGGCGGGGCAGGGCGCACGGATGCGGTCATGGCGGCCATGGTCGAGAACGTGCAGAAACGGAAGACGCGCCGCGGCAAGGACTTCGTCATGGCCGACTTCTCCGATCAGTCGGGCAATTTCTCTGCCTCCTGCTTCGAGGAAAGCCTGGTCGAGAACTTCGTCAGATGGTCGAAAGAGGGCGCATGCGTGCTGCTCAACGTCGAACTCGACAGCCCCAGCCCGGACGAACCGCCGCGTGTGACGGTGCGGGGCGCGCGGCCGCTCAACGAAGTGAAGGCGGGGGCCCGCATGCTGCTCACGCTCGACATAGACCGGGTGGAAGCCGTGCAGGAACTGGCGATGCTCATGCGGCCGGGAGCGCCCGGATGCGGTGAAGTGGTGGCAGTGCTGGATCTGGGCGAGGGGCGCCGGCAGAAAGTCCGGCTGGGACGGGATTTCGCGCTCGACGGTGAGTTCGCCGAGCACCTTGCCAGTGTGGCAGGGATCTCCAACGTGTCGCTGATCGCACGAAGGGGGCCGGAAGGCCTTCGCCGCGCGGCCTGACCGCATATCCCCTCGATCCGTCCGTCCGCCGCGCGGCCGGTCGCGGCAGCTTGCTATCAGGGGCAAACTGCACCTACCTTTTGCCTTGGCGGGGCTTCCTCCACGGGGGAAGCTGCAGGAAGAGGGGAGGCACCCGATGCTTGGGGCGATGCAGGAATGGGACCTTCGCGTGACGGGGTTGCTCGATCACGCCGCGCGCGAGCACGGCACGCGCGAGATCGTCACGCACTGGGTCGACGGCAGCGAAACCCGAACGGACTGGGCCGGCATCAGGCACGATGCCCTGAAGATGGTGCAGGCGCTGCGGCGGCTGGACATCTATCCCGGAGACCGCGTGGCGACGCTGGCGATGAACCACGGGCGGCACCTTGCGGCCTGGTTCGGGGTGACCGGCGCGGGCTGTGTGCTCCACACCCTCAACCCTCGGCTTTTCGAGGACCAACTCGCCTGGATCGTCAACGACGCATCCGACCGCGTCTTGATCTACGACGCGGCGTTCCAGTCCATCGTCGAACGCCTGCTGCCGCGGTGCCCCTCCATCGCCCATGCCATCTGCTTCGATTCGGCGGCATTCGGGCCCTGTTTCGATGACTGGATCGGGCTGGAGGACGGCCGGGCGCTCTGGACGCCGGGAGCCGAGCGCGACGCCTGTATGCTGTGCTATACCAGCGGCACGACCGGGCATCCCAAAGGGGTGCTCTATTCCCACCGCTCCAACGTGCTTCACACCCTGGCGATCATCGCGCCGTCCTGCCTCGCCCTCGAGCCGCGATCCTGCGTCCTGCCGGTGGTGCCGATGTTTCATGCGAACGATTGGGGGCTGCCCTGGGCCTGCGCGGCGGTCGGCGCGAAGATGGTCTGGTGTCAGACAAGCGAGGCTGAGACGCTCTGCAATCTCCTGCGAAACGAAGCGGTTACCCATGTGGCGGGGGTACCGACCGTCTGGTTCTCGATGTTCGCGCACCTCGACAGCACGGGCAGGGAGATGCCGCCTATCCGCCAGGCCCTGTCGGGCGGCGCCGCCGTACCGCCGAGCGTGGTCGAGCGGCTGATGCGTGCCGGCGTGCGCGTGGTCCAGGCTTGGGGCATGACGGAAACCTCCCCGATTGCAACGGTCACTTACGAACCGGCCGGATGGGACGAGATGACCTTCGAGGAGCAGGTCCTGGTCAAGAGCTTTCAGGGGCGCCCGCTCTACGGCAGCGAAGTCCGCATCGTCCCTCTCGCCGGAGAGGAGAAGGCAGGCGGCGAGGCAGACGGCATCGAGGTAGGGGGCATCGGAGCGGAGGGCAGGGCATCGTCCGGCGCCCTGCAAGTGCGCGGTGCCTGGACCGTACGCCGCTATTTCGGTGCCGAGGAGGACTGCGTAGACAGCAATCAGTGGTTCGATACCGGCGACGTGGCCGCAATCCAGCCCGACGGCGCCTTGCGGATCACGGACCGCACCAAAGATCTCATAAAATCCGGCGGCGAGTGGATCAGTTCGGTCGAACTCGAAAATGCCGCCGTGGCGCATCCCGATGTCATGGAAGCGGCGGCCATCGGCATTTCGCATCCAAAATGGGACGAGCGGCCGCTGCTCGTCGTCATCCGCAGACCGGAAAGCGCGATCGACGAGCGTCAGCTTTTGGCATTCCTGGCGGGCCGGGTGGCCAGGTGGTGGTTGCCGGACGCGATCGAATTCGTGTCCGACATACCCCACACCGGCAGCGGGAAGATCAGCAAGAAAGACCTGCGCGAACGTTTCCGGGGTTATCGCCTGCCGGATTGACCGTTCAGCAGGCCCGCTCAGTTACCGTCGTTCTTCTGGACGTTGTCGGCAGCGTTCTCTGCCGCGTTGCCGACCTTGTTCGCGGCCGAGCCGACATTGTTGGCCGCTTCGGTGATGGCATCGTCCTTGGCGGTTTCGCTCTGCGTACCCTTGCTGAAGAGGTAAATGCCGCCGACAACCGCGATCAGCAGGATCAGCGCCATCACGATGCCCGTCGCTCCTCCCGATGATCCGCGTTCGCGGATGATCGTCGTGGTGGTGGTCGGAGCTTCGGGTGCGCGTTCGGTCGTTACGGTTTCATCGGCCATGACAGCCTCCTGTCCATTTTTATCGTTGGGCAGGGAACGCGCGAGGATGGTTTTCGGTTGCGGAGCGCCTCAGACGGTCACGCGCACCTGGCTCGCTTCACCGACGCGGACATGGACCTGGTAATAGTACTTGCCGGAGGGCCTGCCGTCGGAGGAAAAATTGATCCGCACCTGCTGGGCAACCCCGCGCACCACGATCCGGCGCTTCTGAAGCCGCTTGCGGACCTGGTCGAGATCCACCGTGCCGATGAAGGCCTGCATAGCCGCAGGTGTCATGGCCACGGTCAGGCAATTGCGGTCGCGGTAGTCGTCTTCGGAGTTGAGGTAGAACAGTCCGTTCTGCTGCCCGACTTCGACGACGGGCATTTCGAACATGCCGGCCACCCCGGCTTTTTCGCCGAGATAGGAGGCATACGTTACCGCCTCGATGGCGGAAAGGCATCCCCGGGCGCAGGAAAGCGCGCGGAAGGCCGGCGGTGCGGCTGCGGTGCGAGTTGTCTCGACAGGGTTGGCGGCGGCGGGGGCAGAGGCAGGCGGGGCGGCTGGGGTGGAAGCCGCAGGCGCGACGGTGGCGGTCAAAAGAGCGAGAGTTGCCAGCAACATGGGATCAGCCTCCACCTGTATTTCGAAACGAAGGCTATAGCAGCGAAAGTTGACCGTCCAGCGACGGCCGGCGGAAGGCCGTGCTGTCCAGCAGGATCGCCGGTTTCGAGAATCCCATGCGGGTCATTGCCACCTTGAATCGCCTGCGGAACAGATCGGCCCAGACGCCGGTGGGGCGCATGCGGGTGAAGAAATCCGGATCGTTGTCGCGGCCGCCGCGCAGAGATTGGATCGTGGCCATGACTTTGCCTGCCCGATCCGGAAAATGCACATCCAGCCATTCGCGGAACAGGGGCGCCACTTCGTGGGGCAGGCGGACCATGATCCATGTCGCGCGGTCGATACCCTTATCCTTCGCGGCATGAAGTATGTCTTCGAGGAACTGATCGGTGATCGAGGGAATGACCGGCGCAATCGAAACGTGGGCGGGCACGCCCGCGTCCGCCAGACGCCCCAGCGCGGCGATGCGCTTGGCAGGCGCAGCCGCTCGCGGCTCCAGCAGGCGGGAAAGCTTCGGATCCATGCTCGTCACCGATATGCCCACTTCCACCAGCTTCAGCCTGGCCAGTTCCGCGATCAGGTCGAGATCCTGCAGAACCCGGTCCGATTTGGTGGTGATCGTTACCGGATGCCGCGTTTCCAGGCAGACTTCGAGCACACTGCGGGTGATCCGATAGCGGCTTTCGATCGGCTGGTAGGGGTCGGTATTGGTGCCCATGGCGATGGGAGCGGGGCGATAGCCGGGCTTCGCCAAAGTCTGGCGCAGCAGCCGTGCCGCATTCGGCTTGGCGAAGAGCTTCGTTTCGAAATCGAGCCCGGGGGAAAGGTCGTGATAAGCGTGGGTCGGCCGCGCGAAGCAGTAGATGCAGCCATGCTCGCATCCCCGGTAAGCGTTGATCGAGCGGTCGAAGGGGATGTCCGGAGACTTGTTGAACGACAGGATTGAGCGAGGATGCTCCTCGGTAACCGTCGTGGCCGGGTGCCGCGCCGGACCGTCGATCTCTTGCGCGGCATCCATCCAGTCCCCGTCGCTCTCCCGCTGCGGCAGGTTGAAACGCCGACTGGCCTGGCCGCTGACGGCACCTCTTCCCTTTTGGATTGGCCCAGGAACTCGCATGCGATTCGTATGAACAAAAAGAGAACAAAATACAAGCCAAAGCCGTTCGGTTGATATTGCTCCGGCCAGCCCCTAGGCAGGCCCGACAAGCAAAGGAAATCCGATGGCAGGCGCAGCGCGCAGGATAGGGGCCGAGACATCCGCGACGCGAGCGCGCATCGTCACGGCGACCGTGGAATTGATCCGGGACGAAGGCTATGCCGCCGCCAGCACGCGCCGCGTGGCTGCGCGCGCAGGGCTCAAGCCGTCGCTGGTGCACTATTATTTCCCCACCACGGACGATCTGCTTCTGGAAGTGTGCCGCCAGGGCGCGGCGGACAGCGACCAGATGATCGAGGAAGCCCTGGCCTCCGCCGATCCCGTCCGGGCGCTCTGGGGGTTCTTCGTGGATACCAGCCGCACGGCCATGTCCGTCGAATTCATGGCCCTGGCCAACCATCGCCCGGCCGTGCGCGAAAAGATGGCCGAGCACAGCATCGCCATGCGCCGCCGCCAGGTCGAGCTCCTGGAGCGCCTGCTGGGCGATCGGCTGAAGGCCGTGGAGGGCTTCGACCCGGCCGGGCTCACCGTGATCCTTGCCGGAATCGGCCGTTGCATCGTGATGGAGGAAGGGCTGGGCGCCGAGATGGGCCACGAACAGGCGCGCCGCATCGTCGAATCCTGGCTCGACCGCCTGCAGGGCGCGGGCTGACTTTCGCAAGGGCGATCCATCGCCGCTACGCGCTCGCGCCGATTTGAACAGGCGTTCAGGCCGTGATATTGGAACTCTCGTGAGCCGCTGATTCAGCGGGCCCAATATGACGGGAGAATTCCAGGATGTCGGTCGAGACCCAGACCAGGCTGAAGGCCGAAGAGATCAAGCCGAAGATCGGCAGCCGCGTACTCAACAGCAGGGAAGACCTGCTCGTCGGAACGGTGGCCACCGAAATCCGCGAGCTGCTGGAAGCGCGCGGCGTACTCGTCTTCCCGCAAGTGAATTTCACGGACGAGGAACAGGTCGCCTTCACCAAGACGCTCGGCACGTTCGCGCCCGAGCGGAAGGGCGGCGAGGAGGTGATTTCCAAGATTACCCTCGACGCCAAGGAAAACCCGATGAGCGCCGAGTACCTCAAGGGCTCGCTCTATTGGCACATCGACGGCACCCGCAACGATGTGCCCATCCTGGCCTCGCTGCTGTCCTGCCGCGTGCCCAGCCCCCGCGGCACGGGCAATACCGGCTTCGCAAACACTTACGCCGCTTTCGAGGAACTGCCGGCGGACCAGCAGGCTGAATACGAGCAGTACCGTATGATCCACGGCCCCTGGGCCAGCCTCTTCTATTACGAGCCCGAGCCCAGCCTCGCCAAGTTGCAGGGCTATGCGCAGATCGGTGAGCAGGAACTGCCGCTCGTCTGGAAGCACAAGTCCGGCCGCAAGAGCCTGGTGATCGGCTGCACTTCGGCGCAAGTGGTGGGCAAGTCCGCGCTGGAGAGCGCGATGATCATCCACGGCCTGCGCGAATGGGCGACGGGGCCGGAGTTCACTTACAGCCACGAGTGGGAAGTGGGCGATCTCGTCATGTGGGACAACACCGGCACCATGCACCGGGCCGAGGCCTATGACCCCACTTGCGGCCGCATGATGCATCGCACCAAGCTCGAAGGCGAAGAACCCTTCGAATAAGGCGTGCTCCATTAGGCAGGGTGCCGCCTGCCCGGGACAAGAAAAAACCCTCCGCCTGGGAAGGCGGAGGGTTTTTTGCACCCCGGGTCCGAAGACCCGGGGCTTGGATGCGAAAGGCTCAGGCCCAGGCAGCCATCTTGGTTTCGAGGTTCTGCACGATAGCCTCGAAGAACTGCTCGGTGGTCATCCAGTTCTGGTCCGGACCGATCAGCAGCGCGAGGTCCTTGGTCATCTTGCCGCTTTCGACGGTTTCGATGCAGACCTGTTCCAGCGTCTCGGCGAACTTCACGACTTCCGGGGTCTCGTCGAACTTGCCGCGGTAGGCGATGCCGCGCGTCCAGGCGAAGATCGAGGCGATCGGGTTGGTCGAGGTGGCCTTGCCCTGCTGGTGCTGGCGGTAGTGACGGGTCACGGTGCCGTGAGCGGCTTCCGCTTCCACGGTCTTGCCATCGGGCGAGAGGAGGACCGAGGTCATCAGGCCGAGCGAGCCGAAGCCCTGTGCAACGGTGTCCGACTGGACGTCGCCGTCGTAGTTCTTGCAGGCCCAGACGAACTTGCCCGACCACTTGAGCGCCGAGGCGACCATGTCGTCGATCAGGCGGTGCTCGTAGGTGATGCCGGCGTCCTTGAACTTGGCGGCAAAGCCTTCGTTGTCGAAGACTTCCTGGAACAGGTCCTTGAAGCGGCCGTCATAGGCCTTGAGGATCGTGTTCTTGGTCGAGAGGTAGACCGGCCAGCCCAGGTTGAGGCCGTAGTTGAACGAGGCGCGTGCGAAGTCGCGGATCGATTCGTCGAGGTTGTACATCGCCATGGCGACGCCCGGAGCCGGGAAATCGAACACGTCGAGGTCGATCTTCTCGCCGTTTTCGCCATCCCACACGAGGCGCAGCTTGCCGGCGCCCGGGATCAGGGTGTCGGTGGCCTTGTACTGGTCGCCAAAGGCGTGACGGCCGACGACGATCGGGTCGGTCCAGCCCGGAACCAGGCGGGGCACGTTCGAGATCACGATCGGTTCGCGGAAGACGACGCCGCCCAGGATGTTGCGGATCGTGCCGTTGGGCGACTTCCACATCTTCTTGAGGCTGAATTCGGTGACGCGGGCTTCATCGGGGGTGATGGTCGCGCACTTCACGGCAACGCCATGTTCCTTGGTGGCGTTCGCGGCGTCGACGGTGATCTGGTCGTCGGTCTCGTCGCGCTTTTCGACCGAGAGGTCGTAGTACTTGAGGTCGACGTCGAGGTAGGGGAGGATCAGTCGTTCACGGATCCATTCCCAAATGATCCGCGTCATTTCATCGCCGTCCATCTCGACGATGGGATTCTTGACCTTGATTTTTGCCATTCCGGAAAACTCCCCTGGAGGTGAGAAATTGGGGGTCTCTTAGGCAGGCGGGGCACGGCTGGCAAGGCGCTGTCGGGCAGGGCACCCGCTTTGCGCGGGGGCGGAGTTGCGCGCCGCGCATTACGCGCTGGCGATCGTCCGGGGGGGAACCAAACTGGCCGCCGCCGCGGCAATCCGCGTTCCGTCAAATTGTAGAGATTTGGGGAAGGTCGGCCCTAGTTCTGGCCGACTGTCCGAATGGTGGGCGTAGCAAGGATTGAACTTGCGACCCCTACGATGTCAACATAGTGCTCTACCACTGAGCTATACGCCCACACCATTCGGTCGGTCCGTTGCGGCATTGTGTGCCGCTCGGTGGAGTGGCCCTCTAACGGTGGTCCCGAGGGTTGGCAACCGGTTTTTTCAAAAAACTTCTTTGGGCCTGTCGATAGCCCTGTGGATAGTTTCGATCAGAGCCGCGCGTGCTCCGAAAGGCCGAATACGCGCTGAACTTCCATAACGATATCACGCAGATGGAAAGGCTTGGACAGGACCTTGGCGTGCGGCGCCTCTCGGCTGGCGCGCAGGGACACGGCGGCGAAGCCGGTGATGAACATCACCTTGGTCATCGGAGAAACTTCGGCGCAGCGCTGCGCCAGTTCGATTCCGTCCATTTCGGGCATGACGATGTCCGAAAGCAGAAGGTCGAAGTGGTCTCTTTCCAAATAAGGCAGGGCCTCGGTGCCGCGATCGACGGCCAGCACATCATAGCCGGCGTTTTCCAGCGCGCGGGCAAGATAAGTGCGCATGGCCTGGTCGTCTTCGGCAAGCAGGATGCGGATCATCGCGTTTTCATATCCAGATTCGGGGCCAAACCACGGCCAGATTCGTCGGGTGGCGCGTCGCACGCTCTTATGCTCCAAGCCATAACCCCTGTCTGGTTAAAATTCTCGCTAGGATTACGAAGTGATCGGGATCGGGACGCTTTGACAGCGGGACTGGAAAGGGCCAGCGTAGTGGGCATGATCGATCCATTGGGCGCGAATGATTCGCAACAAGGTGCCGGAGGCCGCATTCCCGGCGCTCCCGGCATTCCCGCTTTCGTCCTTTCAGCGCCCGAGCCTTCGGCCATTCCCGTCCTGATCGCTGCGCCTCATGCCGGGCGGGCCTATCCTTCGTCGCTTCTCAAGGACATGCGGCAGCCGGAAACCGTCTCGATCAGGCTGGAGGATCGCCTTGTCGATCGCATCGCCAAGGGCGTGGCGCGGGCGACGGGCGCATCGCTGCTGTTCGCCCAGGCGCCGCGCGCGATGATCGATCTCAACCGCGCGCCCGACGATGTCGACTGGGACATGTTTTCGCGCGCGTCGCGCCCTGCCGGGCATCGCGGATTGCCGAGTCGGCGGGTGCGAAGCGGACTGGGGCTGATACCGCGCCGCCTTCCCGGTGTCGGGGAAATCTGGCGCGGCCGGCTCGAGGAGAGCGATCTCAGGGCTCGGATCGACGGGGTGCATGAACCTTACCATGCGGCCCTGGCGAGCGCCTTGAGCGGCCTGCGTGAGCGCTGGGGGGCGGCGTTGCTGCTCGACCTCCATTCCATGCCCCCGCTGGCGGCGCGGCTTGGCTCCGAGCCTGTGCGTTTCGTGGTGGGGGACAAGTTCGGTGCCAGTTGCCACGGTAGCCTCGTGGGAGCCTGTTTCTCGCACTTTGCGCATCATGGGTGGGAAGCGTCGCACAATCGTCCCTACGCGGGCGGATATGTGCTGGAGCGACATGGGCGGCCTGCCGAGGCGATCCATGCCATGCAGCTGGAGATCGACCGCAGCTGCTACCTCGATTCGCGTCTGCTGGAGCCGGGTCCGGGCATGGAGGCGGTGATAGAACTGCTGTCAGGGCTGGTACGCCAGCTGGCTGCGACCGTCTGCGAGCTGGCGCAGGATTCGGGCAGGGGTATGGCGCAGGCGGCCGAATAGCCCGGCCGCGGCTCGAAATCGCGTATATCTGGGATCTGGAAAATGCCCGCAGGCGATGCGGTCTTCAGAACCGCTTGAGCCCATAAAAAACCACCTCGCGCAATGCGCGAGGTGGCCAAGGTTCAGGGAGGAGGTGCACGATGTGCACCAGCCTGACCGGGCCATGAGGGTAGCGCCGATCAGGTAGCCCTAACATAGCAAGCCTGATCGCACATTCAACCCCTAGAATGGGGTACGCAACATATGTTTTGCAAGAGCGCGTTTGGATAGCGTCGCATAATGGAGCGGAGGTGTGACAAATTTGTCATAAACCTCCGCTCCGAGCGGGTTTAGCCGCTGGTTCTCAGGCGCTCGGCAGGATCTGCGGGCCCTTGCCCTGCGAAACCTGGCGGCCGAAGATCTCGCGTACGAGGTCGAGCGAGAAGAGGTGGGCGTAGATCAGCGGCAGCATGCCGTTCTGGTTCCACTGGCGCAGAACGTCACCGCGCATTTCGCGCAGCTTGTTCTCGTCGACCATCTGGAAGCCGCGATACGTGAAGGGCTGGCCGGTGCCGATATCGATGTTCAGCTCGCCGTCCATCAACAGGTTGTGCTTGGCCAGTTCCGCCATGAAGTTGGCGGTCTTGGTGCCGGCGATCTCGAAGTTCTCGCAGAACTTGAGCATGTTGGTCGTGGCTTCGGTCGGCTCGGTGCCGTTGAACAGGGCTTCGCCCTCGTCGCCTTCACCCACCAGGTCGCTGGTCGGATCGATGCAGAGCGACAGTTCCTCGGCGTCGGGACGCAGGCGTGCCAGCATGAAGGGATAGCGGCGCGCGTAGGCCGGGATGTAGACCGGGGTGTTCACGGTGCCGTCTTCGTCGACGTAGACGTTCACGCCTTCGTTCATGCCCATCAGCACCAGCGGGACCGGATTTTCGCCTGCCGTGAAGATGATCGGGAAGTTGCGCTGCGCCTGCGGGAATTCCTCGACGGTCAGCGGAATCGAATTCACGCCGACGAGCCAGGTCGCCTTATCGGTCGAGCGGGTCTTCCAGGTGGTGTGCTGCTGCGAATTGAGCGGCACGAGGTCCTTGTAGAACAGGGGCAGGGCAGGATTCTGCGGCGCGGTGGCCATTGCGATACTCTCCGCAAGACAGGGAAATTTTGAAGGCGTCGCTTTAGGGGCTGCGCGGGGCGGGCGCAAGCGCCGGCCCCGCCGGAACGGGGATATTGCGCGAGTCGGCCTTCGGCGGCGTGTTCGGCGATATTATCCTGTCAGATCAGCTTGCCGGGATTGAGCAGCCCTTGCGGGTCGAGTGCCTGTTTCACCGCGCGCAGGATGGATAGGGCCACCGGATCGCCGAGGCGCGCCAGTTCGTCGCGCTTGAGCTGGCCGATGCCGTGCTCGGCCGAGATCGAGCCGCCCCATTCGGTGACGAGGTCGTGGACGTAGCGGCTGATCGCCTTGCCCTCGCCGGCCTGCCAGGCGGGGCCGTCGGTCACGCTGGGGGCGATGACGTGGTAATGCACGTTGCCGTCTCCGAGATGTCCAAAAGCGATGGCTTCGGTGCCGGGCCATTTCGCCTCGATCATCGGGATGGTCGTTTCCACGAAGTCGGGCATCTTTTCGACCGGCACCGAAATGTCATGCTGGACCGCCGGACCGCGGGCCCGCTCGGCGGGCGAGATCGATTCGCGCAGGAGCCACATTGCCTCAGCCTGGGCTTCGCTGGCGGACATGGCGGCGTCCTCCACCAGTTCGGCCTCGAAGGCATCGGCCATCATCGCTTCGCAGCGGTCCCGCAAGGTCGCGGCTGCCGAGCGGTCCGCCACCACTTCGATCAGGACGTGCCAGGCATGCGCGTCTGCAAGCGGCGCGCGCGCATCGGGCAAGTGGTCGAGCACGGCTTCGAGGCAGGCTTGCGGCAGCACTTCGAAGCCTTCGAGCGCTTCTCCGGCCGCCGCCTCGCAGTGGAGCAGGAGCTTTCGCGCTGCGCCCAGCGAGGGAACACCTGCCCAGATGACCACGCGTTCGGCGACGGCCGGGAGCAGGGCGAGGGTTGCGGCGGTGACCACGCCCATCGTCCCTTCGGATCCGATCAGCAATTGCTTGAGATCGAAACCGCGGTTGTCCTTCTTGAGCGGCGTCAGCATCGAGAAGATCCGGCCATCGGCCATGACGGCTTCCAACCCCAGCACCAAGGCCCGCATCGAACCATGGCGCAGCACCTGGGTGCCGCCGGCATTGGTCGAGATCAGGCCGCCGACCGTGGCGGAGCCCTTGCCGCCGAGCGAGAGGGGGAAACGCAAGTCCTGCGCTTCGGCGGCTTCGTGAAGCGTCTGGAGAACGACCCCCGCCTCGCAGGTCACTTGCCGGGCCTCGGCATCGAGCGCGCGAATCGCATTCATCCGGCGCAGCGACAGGAGCAGCGCCGAACCGGTGGCGTCCGGGGTCGCGCCACCGGACATGCCGCTGTTGCCGCCCTGCGGTACGATCGGCACGCCGTGCTTCGAGCAGAGCCGCAGAAGCGCGGAGACTTCCTCGGCATCGGCCGGCGAGGCGAGCGCCATGGCCGCGCCGGTGTAACGGCCGCGCCAGTCGGTCAGCCAGGGCGTGACGAGTTCCGCATCGGTGGTGAATCCACGCGGACCGAGCAGGTCGGCGGCTTCGGCGAGAAAGCTGTCGGTATGGGTCATGGGGGCGATATGGCACAGGCGCGAACAGGTTTCACCAGCACTCTTCGCAAGATAGGCAGCACTCTTCGCGGGATAGGAAGGCGGTTGGCGTTGCGCCGAGTTAAGCGCTGGTTCAAGCTCCTGCGCTATGGCGACGGTTAAAGCGCGCCCGGGGACCGTTCCTTTTCATGAATCTCGCTTCCGTCCTGCTCTATCCGTTTGCGCTGCTGCTTCCCGCAGTCGGCCTGGGCGGAGGTGGGCGCGCGAAGCACGAAGATCGTCCGGAAACGCCCGCTGCCACGGCCGCGCCGGCTGAGCAGGGCTACGTCTGGCCGGAAGAACTGCCCGATTCGCCCAGCGCCTGGCGCTTCGCCGCCGAGGCTTTCGAGCATGTCGAGCCGGACAGTGCCTGGCAGGTGCGAATCGAGCAGCGCATGACCATCCGAATCAGCCCGCGCGCGCAGATGCCCGCTCCGCCGGAAATGCTCATGGGCATGCCGGGGCGCGAGGACGATCGGCCGCGTTATTCGGAACGCAAGATCGGCAAGTGCCTGCCGATGTCCGGGATCGCCGGGGTCCAGCCCGACGGTCAGAGCCGCCTGCTGTTGTTCATGCGCGATCGCCGCGTGGTGGGCGCGGACCTGGAGCGCGGGTGTCGGGCAGGCGCATTTTACTCGGGTTTCCTGCTTTCCCGCACGTCCGACGGCCAGCTTTGCATCGATCGTGACGAGTTGCTTTCGCGCAGCGGCACGACCTGCAAGCTGTCACGCATCCGTCAGCTTGTGGTGGCGCGATAGGCTGTCACGGAACGCGCGCGGGGCGGCAGATGCGTTTCGCGCGGCTTTTGCGAAGGCGAATCTTGCAGCCTGAAGCGGGCAGGGCGTGGATTTCCTTGACTTCTGCGGTATTTCCCGCCTAGGCGGCGCGCAGGTGTACGATTGGCATGCGCGTGAATCATATGATTCGGGTCTCGCTGCCGCGCCGCGACATAATCGAAGTACCCTGCATTCTCGCAAGACTCCTGCCTATGAGACCTGTCTGTCTATGAACTTTGCCGATCTCGGCCTGTCTGACGAACTGCTGCAAGCGGTTGAAACCGCTGGCTATAGCGAGCCGACTCCCATTCAGGCGCAAGCCATCCCGCCGGTCCTGATGATGAAGGACCTTATCGGCATCGCCCAGACCGGGACCGGCAAGACGGCCAGCTTCGTGCTGCCGATGATCGACATTCTCGCGCATGGCCGACGCCGCGCGCTGATGCCGCGTTCGCTGATTCTCGAGCCGACGCGCGAACTCGCTGCGCAGGTCGCCGAAAACTTCGAGAAGTACGGCAAGAACCACGATCTGAAGATGGCGCTGCTGATCGGCGGCGTGCAGATGGGTGATCAGCTCAAGGCGCTGTCAAGCGGCGTCGACGTGCTGATCGCGACTCCGGGCCGCCTGATGGACCTGTTCGAGCGCGGCAAGATCATGCTCACGGGTTGCGAACTGCTCGTCATCGACGAGGCGGACCGCATGCTCGACATGGGCTTCATCCCCGACATCGAGACGATCTGCTCCAAGCTGCCCACCACCCGGCAAACGCTGCTGTTCTCGGCAACGATGCCGCCGGTGATCAAGAAGCTGGCAGACCGCTTCCTGACCAACCCGAAATATATCGAAGTCGCCCGCCCGGCGACGGCGAACACCAATATCGTCCAGCACAAGGTGGCGGTGCAGTCGCGCAAGAAGCGCGAAGTGCTGCGCGACCTGCTGCGCACTGACAATGTCTCCACCGCGATCGTCTTCGCCAACCGCAAGACTACCGTTCGCGAACTGGCCAAGAGCCTGAAACAGCACGGTTTCGCGGCCGGCGAGATCCATGGCGACATGGACCAGCCCGCCCGTCTGGCAGAGCTGCAGCGGTTCAAGGATGGTGCGGTGAACATCCTCGTCGCGTCCGATGTCGCTGCCCGCGGCCTGGATGTGAAGGGTGTAAGCCACGTCTTCAACTTCGATACGCCCTGGCACCCGGACGACTATGTGCACCGCATCGGCCGCACGGGCCGTGGCGGCGCATCGGGCCGTGCTTTCACGTTCGTGACCCCGGAAGATGCCGAGGCGATCGACAATGTCGAAAAGCTCACTGGCGGGAAGATCCCGGTCTATCAGATGGCGGATGAGGAGGCCCCTGAAGCTCCGGCCCGTGAAGAGAAGCCCCGCCGTGAAAAGCGTGAGCGGTCTTCGGCCCGCGAAGAGCGCCCGGCCCGTGAGGAGCGCCCGGTGCGCGAAGAGCGAGTCGCCAGTGAAGAGCGAGTCGCCAGTGAAGAGCGCGCGCCGGTTCGCGAAGAGCGGCCTGCCCGCGAAGACCGTGCACCGCGCCGCGAAAGCCGCGGGGAAGAACAGCGCCGCGAGCGCCGTTCGGATGGCAACCGGTCGCGCCGCCGCGATCAGGAGCCGGCTGACGACGGCTGGAACGGCCCGATCCCGGAATTCCTCCACGTTTCGGCGCTCGCCTGAGCGCACGGTCGGGAGAATGCCCTGAGGGGTGTTTTTCCAGATAATTCCAAGACGCCCCGCTTTTTCTTCGGAGGAAGCGGGGCGTTTTTGCGTTGCGCCTGAGCGCGGGCGATCTCGCTTGCGTGGCTGCACGGCCGCATGCCAGACTGCTTTCGAAGAGGCTGTCTGCAGCGGGGATCCGATGAAATACAGGTACATGCTGGCGTTCGTAGGCGTGTTTGCTGCCTCCTGCGGCGCGCAGGCCGGTCCCCGGCCGGAAGCGGTCGTCGAGGGCGGCAAGCTGGCCGGCCGCGTCGAGAACGGCGTCGACAGCTGGAAGGGCATTCCTTTCGCCGCGCCGCCGGTCGGTCCCTTGCGCTGGCGCGCGCCGCAACCCGCCGCCGCCTGGCAGGGAACCCGCGAGGCCACGACTTATGGCCATGACTGCATGCAGAAGCCCTTCGACGGCGACGCGGCGCCGCTCGGCACGCCGCCTGCCGAGGATTGCCTCTACGCCAATGTCTGGCGTCCTGCCGCAGCCAAGGGCAAGCTGCCGGTGGTCGTGTGGATCTACGGCGGCGGCTTCGTGAACGGGGGCGCTTCGCCGCCGACCTATTCCGGCGCGGAACTGGCGCGGCAGGGCGTCCTGTTCTTCAGCTTCAACTACCGCATCGGTCGCTTCGGGACTTTCGCGCATTCGGCGCTTACCCGGGCGGCGGAGGACGGCGGCATGGTGGGCAACTACGGCTACATGGACCAGCTGGCCGCGCTGCGCTGGGTTCAGCGCAACATCGCTGCTTTCGGGGGCGATCCGGCCAATGTCACCATCATCGGCGAGAGCGCCGGCGGCATGTCGGTGAACAATCTCGTGACCTCGCCCGAGGCCGATGGCCTGTTTCACAAAGCGGTCGTGATGTCGGGCGGGAACGGCACGAGCCTGGCCAATCCGGATCTTGCCGCGGCGGAAGAGATCGGTGGCCGCTTCGGGCAGTCCAAGGGCATCGCTCCGGGCGACCCGGAGGCTCTGGCGAAATTGCGCGGATTGACGGCCGAGCAAGTGATCGACGGTCTCAATCTCGCGGCGCTGTTCACGCCGCCCGGGGGCTTGCGGACCTTCGCCAGTCCCTTCTCCGATGGCCGCATAGCGGTGGACCAGCGCAAGGCTTATGAAACCAGCCGTTTCCACCACGTTCCGATGATGATCGGCGCGACCAGCGACGACATCGGCGGCGTCAGTGGCGGCATGGTAGCCGGCGCGCGGCAGATCTCCGACCTTGTCGCCAAGGCGGGCGTTGCGGTCTACGAGTACCGCTTCTCCTACGTTGCGTCCTCGCTGGAAGGCGGCGGCAAGGGCGCCGGCCACGCTACCGACATCCCGTTCTTCCTCGATACCCAGGCGGTGAAATATGGAGACCGGACCAGTGCGCGGGACAAGGCGATGGGCGGGATCGTCAGCGCCTATCTCGTGAATTTCGCGCGGACCGGCGATCCCAACGGCACCTCCTTGCCGAAGTGGTCGCCGCGCGCCGGGGAGGGCGGGGATCTTCTCGACTTTGCAGCCGATGGCACGGCGCGCTTCGAGCGCGATCCGTGGATCGAGCAGATTCGCGCGGCGCCGGTAAAGGCCGGCCTCTGAAATGGCATCAAGCTGGCAGGCTGGCCCGCGTCAGCCTGCCGGTTTGACGAAACTGTCGAGCACGCGCTTGAGCCCGGCCTGTTCGAATTCGATCTCCAGCTTGTTGCCTTCCTGGGAGATCACCGCGCCGTAGCCGAACTTCTCATGGAACACGCGGCTGCCGATTTCGATGTCGGTGCGCGGTTTGGCGGCGAAGCTGGCCGCACTGCGCGTCGATTCGGCGATTTTGCGCGGCGTGGTATCGAATTCCCGGGCTGCGGCGCGCTGCCACCCCGGGCCGCGCGTTACCGTGCGGGCGGGCTGGGCGCGGGCCACTTCGGCAAAGGGATCCGCCATTTCGGACCATTGCGCCCGCCAGAGCGAAGCGCCGCCGGTCAGCGTGGTTTCGCTCTCGACGTGATCGTCCGGAAGTTCGGCAATGAAGCGCGAGGGGATCGAACTGGTCCACTGGCCGTAGATCCGCCGATTGGCCGCGTGCAGGATCGTGCACTTGCGCCGCGCGCGGGTGATCGCGACGTAGGCGAGCCGGCGCTCTTCCTCCAGGCTGGCCAGTCCGCCTTCGTCCATCGCCCGCTGCGAGGGGAACACGCCTTCCTCCCAGCCGGGCAGGAACACATGCTCGAACTCGAGTCCCTTGGCCGCATGCATGGTCATGATCGTGACCTTTTCCTCGTCGGAGGCAGCGTCGTTGTCCATGACGAGGCTGACGTGCTCGAGGAAATCACCGAGCGTCTCGTATTCCTCCATGGCCCGCGCCAGTTCGACGAGGTTTTCGAGGCGCCCGCTGGCTTCGGGCGTTTTCTCGGCCTGGAGCGCGTCCGTATAGCCGCTCTCATCCAAGACGGTGCGCATGAGATCGGCTGGGTTCTCGGTGCCGGAAAGGTCCCGCCACCGCGCGAAGTCGCGCATCAGCGACAGGAACGTGTTGCGCGGACGGGCCGGCAATTCGTCGCTGTCGGCGATCTCGATCGCGGCCATGGCAAGCGGAATATTCCGGCGCCGAGCGAGCGTGTGCAGCGCCTCCAGCGCCTTGGCGCCCAGGCCGCGCTTGGGGGCATTGTAGATGCGCTCGAAGGCAAGGTCGTCCGCCGGCTGCGCGATCACGCGCAGATAGGCGAGGGCATCGCGGATCTCGGCGCGTTCGTAGAAGCGGAAGCCGCCGACGATGCGGTATTTCATGCCGATCGAGATGAACCGGTCTTCGAATTCGCGGGTCTGGTACTGTGCGCGCACCAGGATGGCCACCTGGTCGAGCGGGGCGCCTTCGCGTTCCAGCCGCTCGATCTCGTCGCCCACGCGGCGCGCTTCCTCGGGGGCATCCCAGACGCCGATCACGCGGACCTTGTCGCCGGGATGGCGCTCGGTCCACAGCGTCTTGCCGAGGCGCTGGGTATTCTCGCCGATCAGGCCCGAAGCGGCGGCGAGGATCTGCGGGGTGGAGCGATAGTTCTGCTCCAGCCGGATCACCTTGGCGCCCGGAAAATCCTTTTCGAACTTGAGGATATTCGCCACTTCGGCGCCGCGCCAGGAATAGATCGACTGATCGTCGTCTCCCACCACGCAGATGTTCTTGCGCTCCTGCGCGATGAGCCGGAGCCACAGGTACTGGACCTGGTTGGTGTCCTGGTACTCGTCCACCATCACGTATTTGAACCGCTGCTGATACTGTTCCAGCACCTCGCGGTGAGTGCGCAGGATGTTGAGCATGTGCAGCAGGAGGTCGCCGAAATCGCAGGCGTTCACGGCCTTCAGGCGGTGCTGATAGAGCTGGTAGAACTTCTGCCCGCGGCCATTGGCATAGGCCTCGTTCTCGCCTGCATCGAGGTCGGCCGGGTTGAGGCCGCGATTCTTCCAGCGATCGATGCAACCCGCAAGCTGGCGGGCGGGCCAGCGCTTTTCGTCCAGCCCTTCGGCCTGGATGAGCTGCTTGAGCAGGCGCAACTGATCGTCGGTATCGATGATCGTGTAGTTGGGTTGCAGCCCCACCAGTTCCGCATGGCGGCGCAGCATCTTGGCGGCGATGGCGTGGAACGTGCCCAGCCAGGGCATGCCTTCCACGGCCGGGCCGATCAGGTGCCCCACGCGCTCGCGCATTTCGCGGGCGGCCTTGTTGGTGAACGTGACGCAGAGAATCTCGCTCGGCCAGGCGAGGCGGCTGCGCACCAGATGCGCCAGGCGGCGGGTGAGCGCGGCCGTCTTGCCCGTGCCGGCTCCGGCCAGCATCAGCACCGCGCCTTCGGTGGTCAGCACGGCCTCTCGCTGCGGCGGGTTGAGCCCTTCCAGCAGGGGGTCCGAGGAGGCTTCGGGCAGGGAGGATTGCAGATCGTTCACCCGTGAACATCTAGGGAACGGGATGTCGTGGCGCAAGGCCGGTTCGTCGCAGCCCCGGAACAATCCCCCGGCGCCGGGAGTCGCCTAGTCACGGAAAAGAATAACCAGAAACACGAGCAGATGGAGAGTGAGTCATGCACAAATATCTCCTTTCGGGCGCGGCAGCCCTGGCCATCCTGAGCATGTCCGGCGCCGTCCAGGCCCAAGACACCGCTGGGGATACCACAACGGATTCTGCCGGCGAGATGCCCCCTGTGCCGGAAGCCCCGCCGCCGCCCGCAACCCCTTCCGATTCGAGCATGCCCTCGGGCATGGCCGGGGCCAAGCCCATCACCTCCTCGACCATGACACCCGACCAGAAGTCCGTGTACGACGCCTGGCCGGCCGCTCAGCGCGCGGACTACGATTCGTGGACGCCGGAGTATCAAGCCTATTACTGGAGCCTCACGGCGCCGCAGCAGAAGGGCTACTGGGCGCTCACCCCGGACCAGCGCGGGCAAATCTACAAGATGACCCCGGAGCAGCAGGCGATCGCATGGAACTCGATTTCGCAGCAGATGGCCGGCAAGACACCGACGACGCCCCCGGCACAGGCGAACCCTCCGGGTGAAGGCATGCCGACGACCGGCGTTCCCGATCCGCAATATGCCGACCAGACGGTGCGCCCGGCCATGCCGGCGGACCAGACCTATCAGGGCGGCCCTTACAAGGGCGCAATGACCCCGCCGCCTGCGACTGCGATGAACAAGGATTATCCGGTCTGCAGCAAGACCGTGAAGGATGGCTGTCGCAATCGCGGCGGCAAGTAAGCCGGGCGAGACCGTCCCGAACCTTGTCCGGGACGGTGCTGCCTTTTAGCCGACGGGCCGCAGCAGATGCAGGCGGGCCTTGCCGACATCGCGCGAGCTTTCGAGTTCGAAGCCCTTGATGGAAACGGCTTCCGTCTTGGCGGTCTCCAGGCTGACCCAGGTCTGTTCGCCGATCCAGCCGAGCCGCGCGAGCTTGTCGATCGCGACTGCGCCGGCGCCCGTCTCGTAAGGCGGGTCGAGCAGTACGAGGTCGAGTGTCCCCTTGGCGGGGCCGAGTGCCATGACCGATCCGGCGCGGACGTCGCTCCGGCCCTGGGCCTGAAGATTGGCGATATTGGCGCGAATCGCGCGAACCGCTGCCGGGTCCTGGTCGACAAAGAGGCAATGGGCCGCGCCGCGCGACAGCGCCTCAAGGCCCAGCGCACCCGATCCCGCAAAGAGATCCGCGACTTTCAGACCCTCGAATGTGCCGAGCCGGCTGGCCAGCATCGAGAACAGCGTCTCTCGCGTGCGGTCCGCCGTCGGCCGGGTGGTATCGCCTTCGGGCGCTGCCAGCTTGCGGCCGCGCCATTCGCCCGCGACGATGCGCAGGCCCGTCTTCACGGCTGGGCCCTTGGCCGCGGGCCCCTTCACGACTTGATGCTCGGCAGGGTCTTGCGGAAGTTTTCGAGATCGCGCTGGCTAACCTCGAAGGCCATGCCTTTGGGCAGGTCGAGCAGGCGGAAAGGTCCGTAAGACGTGCGAATCAGGCGGCTGACCTGCAGGCCGAGGTGTTCGAGAACACGGCGGACTTCGCGGTTCTTACCTTCGGTCAGAGTCATCTCGATCCACTGGTTGCGCCCGGTGCGGCGCTCCATGTTGGCGTCGATCTTGCCGTAGACCACGCCTTCGATCTCGATGCCTTCGATCAGGTCTTCGAGCTGGCCCTGGCTGATGTCGCCGAAAGTACGGGCGCGATAAGTGCGGGGCACGCCGGTGGCGGGCAGTTCCAGCTCGCGCTTGAACTCGCCGTCATTGGTCAGCAGCAGCAGCCCCTCGGTACTGAGATCGAGACGGCCTATCGGCATCACCCTGCCGCTGCCTTCGGGCAGGGCATTGCGCAAGGCGGTGTAGATCGTCGGTCGGCCGGCGGGATCGCGCTCGGCGGTAAGCAGGCCGGCGGGCTTGTGGAAGGCGAAGAGGCGGGTTTCCTGGGCCTCGCGGACCGGGTTGCCGTCCACGGTGACGCCCTTGAGGTTGGCGAGCACGGTCGAGGGGGTTTCGATCACGTCTTCACCCAGCTTCACGCGGCCTTCGATGATCAGGCGTTCGGCTTCGCGGCGGCTGGCGATGCCGGCACGGGCCAGCAGCTTGGCGATGCGTTCGCCCTCGCGCACGGGCAACCCGGCAGACTTGGGCGTGGGCGCTGCCGCCTGGGGCGCCGAGCGGGGGGGCTTGCGACGCGGGCGTTCACTGTCGAAGCGGCCGGAATCCGACGGACGGGGACCGCGCGGCGCATAAGCGCTGCCGCGCGATTCCTGCTCGCCGAAACGAGCGCCGGGGCCGCGGCGCGGCGCAGCGTCACGCGCCGGAGCGGTGGTGCGGGCAGAGCGCTCGCCGCGTGCCGGCGCGCCATCGCGCGATGGCCGATCCTCGCGGAAAGGCCGATCCTCGCGGAAGGGACGGTCTCCGCGTACGGGACGGTCGGTGCGGGCAGGGCGGTCGCCACGATCAGGGCGTTCGGTGCGGGCCGGACGATCATCGCGCGAACGACGTTCATCGCGCACGGGGCGTTCGTTACGACCGAAGAGCTTTTCGTCACGGCCGGTGCGCCCTGAGCGGCCGCCGCGGGCGGGGCGTTCGTCGCGCGTCGATCGCGTATCGCGGGGGTTGCGGCCGTCCCGCGAATCCCGGGCGCTGCGCGTGTCGCGCGCATCCCGTGCGGGGCCATCGCGAAATGCGCGTCCCCGGCCGCCTTCTTCCCGTCCCGCATCGCTCCGGGTCGCGCCGTCGCGTGCCGTCCGGTCGGCGCCGCGCCGGCCCGAGGTGCCTGAAGTGGTGCGCGAGGGGCCACGCGAGGAGCCGCCATCGCGGGAAGAGCCGCCACGCTTCGGGCCGCCGGATTTGAAAGGAGGTTTGGACATTCGCCCGCCCATACCTGTTGATCGCCGCTTCATCCAGCCTTCCCTTCGGGAAACCACGCGTTACGGTCGCGCAGGGCCCGTCCCCGGAGTTTGCCAACGGAGAATATTGGATGTCTGAAGCCTCTGCTGCCCCGAAGCCCGGCTTGGGGACGGTGATTCGCGCTTTGGGCAATCGGAAGACCGGGTTCATGGCGGTCTTCGGGTTCGCGGCCGGTCTGCCCTACTCGCTCCTGCTCGGCACGCTTTATGCCTGGCTGTCCGATGCCCATGTCGATCTGGAGACGATGGGCGTATTTTCGCTGATCGGGCTGGCTTACGCGTTCAAGTTCCTCTGGTCTCCCGCGCTCGACCGCATCGACCTGCCCGGCCTTCGCCGCCTTGGCCGCCGCAAGCAGTGGATCGTGACGGCGCAGGTCCTGCTCGGCATCATTCTGGTGACGCTGTCGCAGCTCGATCCGGTCGCGGCGCTGGGCCTGTTCTCGCTGCTGGCGGGCATCGGCGCCTTCGCCTCGGCCACGCAGGACATCGCCATCGACGCCTGGCGCGTCGACGTGGCGGACGACGTGGCGACCATCGACATGCTCTCCACGGTATTCCAGATGGGCTATCGCATCGCCGCGCTCGTCGGCGGGGCATTGGCCCTGATCCTGGCCGAGCGGATCGGCTGGACTTCGGTGTTCCTGGTCATGGGGCTGATTCTCGTGGCTGCGGGTGTGGTTTGCCTCTTCGCGCCCGATGCGGATGCTGTCGCGCCGAGCGCCGAAGACCGGGACGAACTGCTGGAACTGCGCGAGGCGGGGCAGCTGAGCCCGCGCGTGCGAACGATTGCGCTGGCGCTGGTGGGCCTGCTGTGGGGCTGGGCGCTGGTCACCGTGGGAATCTTCATGGTCCGCTCGCTGGGCAGCGATCCGGGAGCGCGGCCCGATGCCGTCGATTTCGTGTCGACCACCGGCCCGCTCATCGTCATCGCCACCATCATCCTGCCTGCCTCCATCGCGGCGGTGCTGGTCTATCTGCAGCGCAGTGGACGTCATCTCCTGACGCAGGCCGTGCCGCACGACGGGACCGGTTCGCGCGTGGCGGACCACCTCTACCGCGCCCTGATCCTGCCGCTGACCGAACTGGTGGGGCGCATGGGCTGGGGCTTGGTGCTCGCTCTGGCGCTGGTGCTGACGTATCGCATCTGCGATTCGATCTGGGGCACTTTCGCTTATCCCTTCTACCTGGGCGAACTGAAGTACACGAAGGACGAAGTGGCCATCGCCTCCAAGTTCTTCGGCGTGGGCGCCATCGTTCTGGGCCTCGCGCTCGGGGGTACGCTGCTGACGGTGATCGGCCGCATGGCCACGCTGACGCTTGGCGCGATCCTCGCTGCGGTCACCAACCTGCTCTATGCGGACCTCGCCCTCGGCGGCGCGCGCATGGCCATGGTGAGCGATATGCTCGGCGTGACCTGGCTGGTCGAGCAGCTTGGCGGAGAGCCGCGCCTGGGCACGCTGATGGTCACGATCGGCACGGAGAACCTGGCGACGGGCATTGCCGGCGCGGCCTATATCGCCTGGCTCTCGTCCATCGTCTCCAAGGGCTACAGCGCGGTGCAATATGCGCTGCTCTCCTCGCTGACCTTGCTGGTGGGAACACTGGGGCGCGGCGCGCTGGGACAGCTCATCCAGCAGCAGGGCTATTACCGGATGTTCGTGCTCGTCACCTGGATCGGCACGATCGCCATCGTTCTGTGCCTGCTGGAATGGTGGCGCGTGGCCCGCCAGGCGCGGCGCGCGCGCCTGGCCTGAGGCCTAGTCCGGCACTTCGTCGTTGGCCTTGAGCACCACGCCGGACAGATAGAGCGATCCGGCGATCAATACCGGCAGGCCATCGTCCGGCAGCGCGGCAAGCGCATCGGCCACGCTTTCGGCGCCGAGCGCGCCCGGGCCGAAGCTCGCGGCACCGTGGCAGTCGTGGCCCGGCACCGGCACCGCGCGAATGCTGGCGATGCTTTCGGCCAGCGGCTGGGTGAGCGCGCGCGGGTCCTTGTTGGCCAGCATGCCGATCACGAGATGCAGCCGCTGCCCGGCGAAATGACGGGCGATGGCACGCCCGGCGTCGGGGTTGTGGCCACCGTCCAGCCAGACGGCGCGCCCTCCGGCATGACGGGTAAGCGGACCTTGGGAGAGCCGTTGCAGGCGCGCGGGCCAGTGTGCGGCGCGTATCCCCTCCGCCATGGCCTCTGGCGCGACGGTCACGCGGTCCTGATGGCGCAGCATGGCGACGGCCAGCGCGGCGTTCTCCGCCTGGTGCAGGCCGGGCAGGCTCGGCAGCGGCAGGGTGAGTTCGCCGTGCCGGTCCGAATATTCGATCACGTCGCCCACGCCCGCGTCCCAGTCGCGCCCGCGCATGTGCAGCGGAGCGCCGGCGGTCATGGCGGCGCGCTCGATCTCCAGCGCTGCGCTTTCGGGATAGGCCAGGGTGGCGACGGGGGCAGGGCTGCGGACGATGCCGGCCTTTTCGAAGGCGATGCGGGCGAGCGGGTCCTCGGGCGCGCCAGGCTCCGGGCGGAGCAGGAACGCCTCGTGGTCGATGCCCAGCGTCACGATACCGCAGGCGGCCGGGTGTTCCAGCACATTGGTGGCATCGAGCCGCCCGCCGAGGCCGACCTCGACCACGCAGGCATCCGCAGGTTCCCGCGCGAAAGCGAGGAAGATCGCGGCCGTCGTCACTTCGAAGAAGCTGGGCTGGAGATCCTCGCCCGCATCGAGAACTTCGGCGAGCAGGTCGGCCAGCATCCCGTCGGAAATCAGCTTGCCGCCAAGGCGGATACGCTCATTGTAGCGCACGAGGTGCGGTTTGGTGGCCGAGTGGACCTTCAGGCCCTGCGCTTCCAGCATGAAGCGAAGGTAAGTGCAGGTCGAACCTTTGCCGTTCGTGCCGGCCACATGAAAGGTCGGCGGCAGGCGCTTTTGCGGGTTACCGACTCGGTCGAGCAGGGTCAGGATGGTCTCCAGCCCGAAACGCCCCTGCGGCAGTGACAGCGCCTCCAGCCGGTTGAGCTGGGCCTGGACGCGGGGGTCTTCGGAAACGGCGAAGTCTTTCATGGCACCCGTCCGGAAAAGCACATCGCGGCAACCTGCAAGAGGCTGCCGCGATGCTGGAATTGCGTTGTCGTCATGCAATTGGCAATGACGAAAAACAGAAGGGTCAGCGCGCGGTGTGGACCGCTTCGGCCAGCGAGGCCGTCAGGGCGCGCAGATGGGCAGGAGCGTCGGTGCCGTGCTGCTTGACCAGGTCGACCAGTGCAGAGCCGACGACGACCCCGTCCGCCACTCTGGCAATGGCGCTGGCCTGTTCGGGGGTGCGCACGCCGAAACCGACGGCCACGGGGATGGTGCTGGCGGCCTTGAGCTTGGCCACGGCATCCTCGATCGAGCCTTGTGCCGCCTGCTGCATGCCGGTGACGCCTGCGACCGAGACGTAGTAGAGGAAGCCCGAGGAGCCTTCGAGCACGGCAGGAAGCCGCGCCGCATCGGTGGTGGGCGTGGCGAGGCGGATGAGCGAGACGCTCTTGTCGCGCAGGGCAGGGCCGAGTTCGGCGTCTTCCTCAGGCGGGATGTCCACGCAGATCACGCCGTCCACACCGGCTTTCGCGCATTCACCGGCGAACCAGTCCGCGCCGCGCGCGATCATCGGGTTGGCGTAGCCCATCAGCACCAGCGGCACCTGGCTGTGGCGCGCACGGAATTCACTGGCGATGCGGAACACGTCGGCTGTCCTGGTGCCGGCATCGAGGCTGCGGATGTTCGCTTCCTGGATCGCCGGGCCGTCGGCCATGGGATCGGTGAAGGGCATGCCGAGTTCGATCACGTCGGCGCCGCCTTCGACAAGCGCGTCGAGATTGGCGGCGGTGTTGCCGTCACCCCCGGTGATGAAGCAGACGAGCGCCGGGCCCTTGGCGAATGCGGTTTCGAAGCGGGTGGTCATGTTCAGAGTTCCACGCCCAGCGCTTCGGCGACGGTGAAGATGTCCTTGTCACCGCGGCCGGAGACGTTGACGACGAGCAGCTTGTCCTCGTCCATCTCGGCGGTCAGCTGCGGCAGCGCGGCGAGGGCGTGCGCGCTTTCGAGCGCCGGGATGATGCCTTCCAGTTCGCAGCAGAGCTGGAACGCTTCCAGCGCCTGGGTATCCGTGATCGGCACGTAGTTCACGCGGCCGCTCTCGTGCAGCCAGGAGTGCTCCGGCCCGAGGCCCGGATAGTCGAGACCGGCCGAGATCGAGTGCGCCTCGGTGATCTGGCCGTCCTCGTCCTGGAGCAGGTAGGTCTTGTTGCCGTGCAGGATGCCGGGCTTGCCGCCGGTAAGCGAGGCGGCGTGCTTGTCGGTCTCGATGCCGTGGCCCGCGGCTTCGATGCCGGTCATCGCGACTTCGGGATCGTCGAGGAAGGGGTGGAACAGGCCGATCGCGTTCGATCCGCCGCCCACGGCCGCCACCAGCATGTCGGGCAGGCGGCCTTCCTTCTCCAGCATCTGCTCGCGCGCTTCCTTGCCGATGATCGACTGGAAATCGCGCACCAGTTCCGGATAGGGGTGCGGGCCGGCGGCGGTGCCGATGATGTAGAAGGTGTCGTGGACGTTCGCGACCCAGTAGCGCAGCGCGTCGTTCATCGAGTCCTTGAGGGACTGCGATCCGCTTTCGCAGGAGACGACTTCGGCGCCCAGCAGCTTCATGCGGAACACGTTGGGCTTCTGGCGCTCGATATCCTTGGCGCCCATGAAGATCTTGCAGGGCAGGCCGAAGCGTGCGGCGACGGTGGCCGTGGCGACTCCGTGCTGGCCGGCGCCGGTCTCGGCGATGATCTTCTTCTTGCCCATGCGGATGGCCAGCAGGATCTGGCCGATGCAATTGTTGATCTTGTGCGCGCCGGTGTGGTTCAGCTCTTCGCGCTTGAAGTAGATCTTCGGGCCCTTTCCGGCCGGCGCGAGGCCGCGGAAATGCTCGGTCATGCGCGGGGCATAGTAGAGCGGGCTGGGGCGGCCGACGAAGTCCTTCATCAGCGCATCGAATTCGGCCCAGAACGCCGGATCCTGCTGTGCCTTGCGGTATTCCTTCTCGAGATCGAGGATCAGCGGCATCAGCGTTTCGGCAACGTAGCGACCGCCGAACTGGCCGAAATGGCCGGTTTCGTCGGGCAGGGAGCGGAAACTGTTCACGGGCGTCGGTGCGGTCATGAAACGGGCGATTGGCAGAGCGCGACCTGCAAGTCCAGCGCCTTGCTTCCTTGGGGTGCGCCAACCCGTTTTCAATTGCAAATCATGCAACAGGCGCACCTTCAATGGCAAGATAATGTCTGTAAGTGGCAGTTTCGTGACGTTTCGGGGTAATTATGAATTATTTCGTTCATCTGGGTGAAAGGTTGGGGGGAGCAGCGGGGCGGCTCCCGGTGAGGGCCGGGACATTCTGGAGTTTAAAAATATGCGTATTGCACTCGTTTCGCTCGCTGCGGTTGCTTCCGTGGCCGCCGCCACCCCCGCTCTCGCCAACGAAGCGCGCGTCGAAGCCCGCACCGGCATCATCTGGGACGGCAGCGACAGCGAAGCAGTTGCAGGCGTCGCAGTCGGCTACGACTACGACCTGGGCAACAAGTTCTTCGTGGGCGTCGAAGGTTCGGCTGACAAGATCCTGACCGACGACACCCGCGTTTCGTGGGGCGTTGGCGGCCGCGCCGGCTTCAAGGTCACCCCGACCACCAAGCTCTACGCCAACTCGACCTGGCAGTCGAAGTTCGCCAAGTACGGCAACAGCGCCGTTGCCGTTGGCGGTGGTCTCGAGCAGTCGCTCAACGACCGCTTCTACGGCAAGGTCGAATACAAGCACCTGCTGGTTGGCGACAACACCCCCGACGCAGACGTCGGCCTGGTTGGCGTTGGCGTAAAGTTCTGATCGGATTTCCGGCCTGACGCAGCTACCGAGTTCGTCAGGCCGGAGCCGGCACAGGGAATTCGCTCTGCAAGGAGCGTAAGCCAGGGAAGGGCGGTCTATGAGGGGCCGCCCTTTCTCTTTGCATGCCCTCCGCGCGTGATCGCGCCGCGCCAGGCCGCGCCGCGATCCGGCAGCTTGCGGTCAGGACGCCTGCAGGGCGCGCGCGAAAGCGGCGATCCGGTCAAGGTCCTTGACGCCCGGTGCGCTCTCGACCCCCGAAGAGGTGTCCACCAGCGGAGCGCCGGTCAGCTGCACGGCCTCGGCGACGTTTTCCGGGTTCAGGCCGCCCGCCAGGCCCCAGGGGATGGGGCCCTTCCAGTTCGCCACGAGATTCCAGTCGAAGCTCAGGCCCATGCCGCCGGGCAGGCTGCCTTTGGGTGTCTTGGCATCGAACAGCACGAGATCCACGGCTCCGGCATAAGTGGCGGCCCTGGCCGCATCTTCCGCCGTGGCGACCGAAAGCGCTTTCCACACCGCAATCCCGAACTGCGCGCGAAGCTGCGCTGCGCGGGCGGGACTTTCGCTGCCGTGAAGCTGAAGGGCATCGAGCCGTGCGCTGGCGACGGCTTCGCCGATCGTCGCATCGTCGGCATCGACGAACAGGCCCACCCGGCCGATCCGCCCTTCCGCCCGCTCCGACAGGAGCGCTGCCTGCGCCGGCGTGACGTTGCGCGGACTCCTGGGAAAGAACACGAAGCCGGCATGGGCGGCGCGCGCGCGGATCGCTGCGTCGAGTGCGTCGGGCGTGCTTATCCCGCAGATCTTGATCGCGGCAGTTGGCATGTCGTTTTTCCGGCCTAGATTGCGTCCCGGAACCAAGGGGGACAGGATGAACCGCCAAATGTCGAGACGGGTCGGCCGCTATCTAGTGCCATTTGTCGCCGCCGCAATGCTGGCGGGCTGCGGCGTGAAGGAGTCGTTCAAGGACGCCGAAGCCGAAGTGGCGAAATTCCACCAGGCGATGGACGCCGGAAACCTGCAGCCGATCTGGCGTCAGACCGATCCGGCGCTGCGCAAGGGTCCGGAGCACGACCAGCTCGCCAAGGCGCTGGAAGCCGTGCAGCGCAAGCTCGGCAAAGTGAAGGGGACCAAGCAGGTGGGCTGGAACGCCAATGCCACCACTGGCGGCACCTTCGTCACCCTGACGTACGAGACGCAGTTCGAACGCGGGTCGGGCGTCGAACAGTTCGTCTATCGCAAGAGTGACGAAGGCCAGGTGGCGCTGACCGGCTACAACATCCAGTCGCAGGACATGATGCTCAACTGAGCCGGGCAGGCGCCTGTGCGAATCAAGGCGCCAGTTCGAACTGTACGGTGACGTTGACGTTGGTTTCCAGCTCTCCGGCTGCGACGGGGGGCGCGGAGGCCAGCGAGTCCATCGCCGCCTTTGCGCGGTACATCACCGGGGCGGGCGAATAGCCGCCGCTCTCGCTGATCGAGACGATCCGGGTGACATGCATGCCTGCAGCACCGGCATAGAGTTCGGCGCGGGCACGGGCTTCCTTGATGGCCGCGACGCGCGCCTCGTTCTGCGCGGCATCGGGCTGCGACAGCGAGAAGTTGGGGCCGTTGACCTGGTTGGCGCCGGCCTTGACGAGCGCGTCGATCACTTTGCCCATGTCGTCGAGCTTGCGCTGGCGCACGCCCACGGTGTTGCTGGCCTCATAGCCGACGATCTCGCGCGGGCCGTCGACATAGCTGCCGTCGGGCTGGCGCTTGGGCTGGGCGTAGACCGGATTGACGCTGAGATTGCTGGTCTGGATGTCCTTGTCCGCCACGCCCGCGCGCTTCAGCGAGGCGATGACCTGGTTCATCCGCGTGGAATTGCCATTGAGCGCCTCGCTGGCCGTGGCGCCTTGCGTGGTCACCCCGGCCGAGAAGCCGGCCATGTCGGGCGTGCGGGTGGAGGAACCCTGCGCGTTGACGGTCAGCAGGGTATGCCCGGCGGCGATGGTAGGCACGAGGCCCGTGTCCTGGGCCATGGCGGGCACAGCCACGGCCGAGGCCAGCGCGGCAGTCGTTACGGCAAGCAGGTTCAGGGATTTCATGAGGTCGCACTCTCCGTCCAATTGATCGGTTCAACGATCTGGAGGGAGGGAGGTTGCCCGGCGCTGAACCGTGCATTTTGCGCCGTGAAAGGTTTGGAGCAGGAGGTGTGCCGCTGCGCCGGTGGCTTGCGATCCCGGTGGGCAACGGACACGGCCTTTGTCTTTCCGTACTCCCGCAGAAGCGGGCTGACGGGCCAAGTCAGTTCTTGTCGGTGTCCGGCTGGGTCAGGTGCGGTGCGGCATTCGACCGGCCGCACCGCTCTAGTATCAGAGCGTCGCTTCGATCGCGATCGCGGCGGCGAGGGGATCTTCGGCACGGCTGATCGGGCGGCCGATGACGAGCACGCTGGCGCCCGCATCGCGCGCCGCGCGCGGGGTCATGATGCGCTTCTGGTCGCCGTTGCGGCCATCGTCGGGACGAAGGCCGGGGACGACGAAGAAGCCGTCCTTCCACTGCTGGTGGACCGCGCCCACTTCATGGCCCGAGCAGACGATGCCGTCGAGCCCTGCCGAATGGGCCAGGTCCGCCAGGCGAAGCGCCTGCTCGTGCGGTTCCGCGTTCACGCCGATGGCGTTGAGGTCGCCGCCGTCCAGGCTGGTCAATACGGTGACGGCCACGACCTTGCAGTTCTCACCCGCGGCGGCCTTGGCGTCTTCCATCATGGCACGGCCGCCGGCGGCGTGGATGGTGACGATGGAAGGCTCCAGGACGTGGATCGCCTGCATGGCGCCGGCCACGGTGTTGGGGATGTCGTGCAGCTTGAGGTCGAGGAAGATCGGCAGGCCGAGCTTATGCAGCTCGTGAACGCCATGATGACCGTGCGCGCAGAAGAATTCGAGACCCAGCTTGATCCCGCCGATATGCCCGGCGACCTTTCGCGCCAGCGCCTCGGCGGCGTCGAGGCGGGGCAGGTCGAGGGCGAGGTAGACGGGATTGCTGTTCATGATCTCAGAGTTCCGGAGAGGATTTGGAAGGTGAGGTGGCCTCGGGCGTGAAAAGATGCGCGCCCTGTGCCGATTCCGGGACGGCCGGAACCGTGGAAGGCACGCTGTTGGCCCGAAGGGAGTTTTCGAGGCTGGCGATGCGGCGCTGGAGGCGCCAGCGCACGGCGCGCAGGTACAGCCAGACGGGGGCCATCCCCAGCACGAAGAAGACGAGTGCGACAACGCCGACCGGCCATTCGAAATGGACGTAGTTGGCATCGTCCAGCGGCCAGAAGTTCACCGGCACCCTGGTCCAGTTCATGGCGATGAAAGCGACCAGGATCGCGGTGATCGCGATCCACAGCACCGTGCGGACTATGTTCATGTTCCCTCCGGCAATTCGTGCACCAAGACCTTTCGCAATCGCGCTGGATGCTAAGCGCGATTGCGAGGCATGGGAAGTGTCGGCTGGAAGCTTAGTTCCCGAAAACGCGCGCGAAGATCGTGTCTACGTGCTTGAAGTGATAGTCGAGGTTGAACTTGTCCTCGATCACTTCGACCGGAAGCGCGGCGGTGACTTCGTCATCGGCCTTGAGCAGTTCGAGCAGCGAGAGCTGGCCGTCCGATTCCCACACCTTCATCGCGTTGCGCTGCACCAGGCGGTACGACTGGTCGCGGCTGAGGCCGGCCTGGGTAAGGGCGAGAAGCACGCGCTGCGAGTGGACGAGGCCGCCCATGCGGTCGAGGTTCTTCTGCATGCGCTCGGGATAGACGAGCAGCTTGTCGATCACGCCGGTGAGGCGCGCCAGTGCGAAGTCGAGGGTGATCGTCGCGTCGGGGCCGATGAAGCGCTCGACCGAAGAGTGCGAGATGTCGCGCTCGTGCCAGAGCGCCACGTTTTCCATGGCCGGAACCACGGCCGAACGCACGACGCGGGACAGGCCGGTGAGGTTCTCGGTCAGCACCGGGTTGCGCTTGTGCGGCATGGCCGACGAGCCCTTCTGGCCGGGCGAGAAGTATTCCTCGGCTTCCAGAACTTCGGTGCGCTGAAGGTGGCGCACTTCGATGGAAAGGCGTTCGATCGAGCTGGCGATCACGCCCAGCACCGAGAAGAACATGGCGTGGCGGTCGCGCGGGATGACCTGGGTGGAGACCGGCTCGACCGCGAGGCCCAGCTTGTCGGCAACATAGTCTTCGACGGCGGGATCGACATTGGCGAAAGTACCGACGGCGCCCGAGATCGCGCAAGTGGCGACTTCCTCGCGGGCGGCGATCAGGCGCGTCTTGCAGCGCGCGAATTCGGCATAGGCTTCGGCCATCTTGAGGCCGAACGTCACCGGCTCGGCGTGGATGCCGTGGCTGCGGCCGATGGTGGGGGTATACTTGTGCTCTTCGGCGCGGCGCTTGATCGCGGCGAGCAGGGCGTCGAGGTCCGCCAGCAGGATGTCGGCAGCCTTGACCAGCTGCACGTTCAGCGTGGTGTCGAGCACGTCGGAGCTGGTCATGCCCTGGTGCATGAAGCGGGCTTCAGGGCCGACCTGCTGGGCCACCCAGTCGAGGAAGGCGATGACGTCGTGCTTGGTCACGGCCTCGATGGCGTCGATGGCGGCAACGTCGATCACGGGATTGGTGGCCCACCAGTCCCACAGCGCCTTGCCGGCGCTTTTCGGCACGGTGCCCATCTCGCCCATTTTCACGGCGGCGTGGGCCTCGATCTCGAACCAGATGCGATAGCGGGCTTCGGGTTCCCAGATCGCGGTCATTGCGGGGCGGGCGTAACGGGGGACCATGTTCGACTCCTTGAGTGACCTGACTCGACCCGGCGCTGACCCGGCCTCATGGCGGTGCCGCTACGGCGGGCTTGCGACAAAGGCAAGGGTGCGCGGCCGGGAAAGGCCGAAAGAATCCGCCGGGCCGGACGGCGAAGCTGGCGGAATTCGGGGCGTTGCGGGAACAGGGGAGGCAATACTGAGCCCGGCACCGCCGCTTGCACGAATTGAAAGCCGGCAAGGCGAAGCGGCATCCCGCAGACGATAAGTTTGGCGGCGGAGCGATTGTAGAACCACGGTTTTCCGATTTCTCAGGAGCCATCCGATCCGTCAGGCGCTATGGTCGCATCGGTTTCATGCGGCACCCTGTCGATCACGAAAGGACCAGCGATGCCTCGCGCGCTCTCGACGATTCTTGCCGCGGCCTGTCTCTTCGGCGCCGGCATCGGCGCGGGCCATGCCCAGGACGCCGCCGACCCGAAAGCCGTCCCCTCGGCCCTGGCGGCGCCGGTCCTGAGCACCCAGGACATCAAGCTGGAGGAATTCGGCGCCAATCTCGAACGCTTTCCCTATCCCTGGAAAGTCGAGACCATGGAGCTGAATCTGGGCGCCGAAGAAGCCGCCATGGCCTATATGGACGTGCAGCCCGACAAGCCCAACGGCCACGCCGTGGTCCTGCTGCACGGCAAGAATTTCTGCGGCGCGACCTGGGAAGACACCGCGCGAACGCTGCTGGCCGCGGGGTACCGGGTGCTGATCCCCGACCAGCTCGGTTTCTGCAAGTCCTCCAAGCCGGCCTCCGCGCAATACAGTTTCGCGATGATGGCGAACACCACGCACCGGCTCATGGAGAAAGTGGGCCTGGAAAAGGCCATCGTGCTGGGGCACTCGACCGGCGGCATGCTGGGGATGCGCTTTGCCCTGATGTACCCGCAAGCGGTGGAGCGACTGGTGCTGGTCAATCCGCTGGGGCTGGTCGACCGCATGGCGGAAGGCGTGCCTTACGCGCCGCTGGACAAGCTCTTGGCCAGCGAGCGCGCCAAGGGCTATGCCGAAATGCGCCAGTATCAGCTCGACACTTATTATCATGGCGACTGGAACCCGCGCTATGATCGGTGGGTGAAGATGCTGGCGGGGCAATATGCCACGCCGGACCAGGATGCGGCGGAACTGGCGCAGGCCAAGACCTCCGAGATGATCCTGACCCAGCCGGTGAGCCACGAGTTCGGCCGTCTCGGCGTTCCCGTGACGCTGATGATCGGCATGCGGGACACGACGGTCTTCGGCAAGGGTCAGGCCCCGGCCGAGATCAAGGCCAAGCTGAAACCCATCCCGCAGATCGCGGCACAAGCGGCGGCGGCCATGCCTTCGGCACGGATCGTCGAATTCCCCGACTACGGGCATTCTCCGCAGGTGGAAGCGCCGGACGTGTTCGGGGCCCGGCTGCTGGAGATCCTGTCCTCGCCGGCACCCTGAAGAAGAGCTGGCGCGAAGGTCCTATCGGGGATTCGGAGCCAGCGCGCCGGGGATCGTCCGGCAGCCCGGCGCGCGGGTCTCGGAAGCCTTCCAGCGCAGTTCGTAAGTGACGAGGAAGCCGTCATGGTCGGACAGCTGCGGGCTGTCCGGACGCCCGTCGAACAGGGCCTGCACCCGGATGGGGCGGATCTCGACGGCTTGTCCGTTCCAGTAGAACTGCAGGTCCTGCGTATCCATCCAGGGTTCGTCCCCGTCCCACGACATCTGCACGTCGCAGCCCGAGCCAGGGTGCGAGCAGGTGCGGTGCACCAGGTTCAGTGACTGATAGCGCGAGAAATTCTCCCAGCGCGGCTCGGAGTGGCGCATGTTGAAGTCGCCGCCGAAGATCACCGGCGTCGCATCGTCATGGGTGCGGTCGATGAATTCCGAGGCTTCCAGGGCCTGCCGGTCGTGCGCGGCCAGGTTGCGCGCCGCGGGCGCGCCGGAAGCGCCGCGCGAATTCATGTGCGTGTCGTAGACGTCGATCAGGGTGGGCACGCCCGGCACGTCGATCCTTGCGAGCGCGATGCCCTTGTTCGACAGACAGTCGAACCCGGCGCAGGACTTGCGGCCATAGGCCCGGCGCTCGGTATCGACGATCGCGTAGCGCGAGGCGATGGCAAGGCCGCTGCCGAAGACGTGGATGCCGATCTCGCCGCGCTTGAGGCTGGAATTGCCGGGCAGCCGTTCCTTGGTGGAACCGCGTGCGCGGGTGGTCCGGCGCGGGCCGGAATCGAGCGCGGGATAGCCGGCAGAGGCCACTGCGCGCTTGGCGGCGTCGCTGAACATCTCCTGGAACAGCACCACGTCGGGCGCGGTGCCGGCGGCGCGCATCCTGGCCAGATGCCTGCCGATCTCCTCAAGCGAGGGCTTGCGCCCGCTGCGCGCGGGCCAGGACAGCCCTTCGATATTGAAAGTGAGCACCGAGAGCGTGGTGGTGGCGCTCCGTCCATCGGCGGACAGGGCGACGCGGGGCTGCTGCGTGGCCGTGCAAGCCACTTGCGCCACGGGGGGGGCCATCGTGTTGCAGCCGCTCGCCAGCAGCGCCGCGCAAAAGGGCAGGGCGCGCAGCAGAACCGAACCTTGAAGCGTCATGCGGTTGGATAATCCCTGTCGCAATCGATCGCCGAACCGCCGGAGACCGGCCCAACTTATGCAAAAGGCGCCGGTAAGTCCATGATGCGGCGAAGATCGGCAGGCCCGGCGCGCGCGAAGAGCGGGCGCGGGATTGCCCGGAGCCCTTGCCTAGTTCGGGCCTTGCGAGAGCACCGGCGACCAGTCGAAATCGATACGGACTTCGCCCGAGGCCGAACCGTCCGGGTGGAAGCTGCGCTCCACGATCATGCCGGCGCCGGTGCGGTTCACGGCGATGACCGTGGAGCAGCGGGTGCCGTAGAGGGGATCGCGGATGAAGACCGGGGCGAAGCGCGGCTCGGGGCCGTTTTCGGCATGGCCGGGGGCCATGCCCGGGGTCTCCGCCTGCAAGGCGCCGAGCAGGGGGGAGGGATCGGCTTGCCCGTCTGCCAGCCATGCGGAAACCGCCTGCGCCACTTGCAGGGTCTTGGGCCAGGGCCGGTCGAAGCCGCCATTGGACAGGCCATGGATGCCGGGGGCGAGAGGCCGCGATTCGCGATGCGGATAATTGGTCAGGAACCGGGCGCTGGTGCCGTTCACTTCGACGAGATTGAACGGGTTCATCGTCTCGACGGGTTCCGGCTCACGGCCTTCCAGCAGGTCGGTGACGAGCTTGCCGCGCGAAGGGCGGCCCGGAACCGAGCCTTCCGGCACTCGGTAATTGGTGACGAGCACCATGCGCGCCGATGGCGTCACGCCCAGCCATGTCCCGCCGCCCAGCAAGTCGGCACCGGCCAGGATTCCGCTGCCGTCCTGCCAAGGCGAAAGCGGCGCCGAGGGGCGTGCGTGGAATTCGTCGCGATTGCCGGCGACCACGAGCGGCCAGTCCGGGTGGGCCTGCCAGGCGACGGCGGCAACGCACATTTCAGATCAGGCCCTTGGCGCGCAGGCTGACATGGCCTTCGCGGCCGATGATGACATGATCGTGCACCGAGACCCCCAGCAGCCTTCCGGCTTCGGCGATGCGGTTGGTGACTTCGATGTCCGCGCGGCTGGGTTGGGGGGAACCCGAGGGATGATTATGCACGAGGATGAGGGCGGTGGCGCCGATGTCCAGCGCGCGGCGAATCACTTCGCGCGGGTGAATCGCCGCTTCGTCGATCGAGCCGTCGCCCACCAGGTCGTCGAGGATCAGCATGTTCTTGGCATTAAGATGTAGCAGTATTGTGCTGACATGGAGATTCCCGTACATTTCAGCCATGACAATCGCTTATCCATACCACCGTTTTTCGACAAAAACTCAAGACAAAGGCTCCTCGATCGAGCGGCAAGCCGCCGCCACCACGGCGATGATACTTTCCAACCATTGGACCCCAGCCCCGGGAGGTCCTTTAGAAGATAAAGGCCGATCGGCATGGAGAGGTGACCACCTCAAGGTGGGGCAGCTAGGCAAGTTCAAGGAACTGATTGATGCAGGCGAGATCGAACCGGGATCGGTTCTCGTTATCGAGAATCTTGACCGTCTTTCCCGCCAAAAGGTCCGATTCGCCCGGCGCTGGATCGAAGAAGTGACCGAGGCAGGTATCTCTGTGGCCGTGGCTAGCTTGAATAAGGTCTTCACGGAAGAAAGCTTGTCGGGCGAAAACATCCTCGACCTGATGCAATACCTCATGGAAGCGCAGCGGGCTCACGCGGAGTCAGAGCGCCGTTCATCTTTTCGGCAGAAGGTCAATGAAGGGCACATCGAGAAAGCGAAGCGGGGCGAAATCATTACCGCGCGAGCGCCAGCGTGGTTGGTTGGGAACGATGGGAAGTGGTATCCGTCGCCTGACCGTGCGCCGATAGTGCAGCAAATATACGAGTGGTCGGCCGATGGACTCGGCTACGCAGCAATCTGCAAGAAACTGAACGCCACTTATGAGCCGTGGACGCGGGGGTGGAAGACCGATCGGGCGGAATGGAAAATCGGCTATGTCCGCGACATACTACACAGCCCAAGTGTCGAGGGCGAATATCATCGCAAAGCCGCAGGCGAAGATCGGATAGAGGTCATTACTGGCTACTATCCGCGAGTCGTGGCGGCGGAGTTGGTTGAGCAGGCGAGGGCAGCGAAACGCGCTCGTTTGAAAACTGGTGGCCGGTACGCGCCCGAAGGTCGGAATCTTTTCACGGGCTTGATGACGTGTGGGTCGTGCGGCGGCACAATGGCGAAGATCGTCAACCTGAACCAGCGAGGTTCCCGGTACTACTACATCATCTGTCGCGCAGCGAGGGGGGGCTCTTGCGAAAACAACGTTCAATTCCGCTACGACAAATTCGAGGAGGCTGCGGTGCGGGAGATTCTTTATCTCAGCCTCGATAGCAAGCACTTCACGAAGACCGAAGAAACTAGCCCGATCATCGCCCGCATTGCCGATCTTCGGAAGCAGATCGAGCTTGAGCAACGGAAACTCGACTCTCTTGTCGCGATGGTGGAGGATGGACTGGACAGTCGCACTGTTGCAACGAAGATCGCTCAGCGCGAAGACTCAGTGGCACGGGCTGAGGCCGATCTAGCGAAGGCGGAAGCTGCCTTGCAGCTTGCTCGCGGGCAGGTGAGCCCGGCCGATCACATCAAGCGGGTGATGGAGGTTCGGGAGGCGATCACGAGCGATGATCCTGAAACTGGACAGCAGGCTCGACGGATGGTTCGGACAGCGTTCCAGAATGTGATCGAGTCGATCCGGTTCAAAAGCGCGAAAGTCGGACACAGGAAATATACAAGGCTGATCGCTATGCGCCTTGTGGGCGGTCACTTCATGGTCTGGTTTGATGGCAACGGCAACGTCGTCAAGAAGCGCGATCACCTGGAGGTGTTTGCAAATGAGCCCGATAGCGCGTTCTCGCGAATTCTGAGGTATGGCGTCGCCGACGATGCGGTAGAGGTTCTGGCATCACAAGTCAGGAGGAGCCAGCCTATCGAAATTTGAACCGGTGCCGATTTCAATCGGTTAGCCCTACGCCCGCCATTTCCGGTTAGCATCCCGCAAAACCGGGTAACGCGGTCATTCGTCAGCGTACGACGCCGTCGAGACGTTGGCCTTGTAGGTCAACTCCATAGGATCAACGCCTTCCAGAGCAGGGGAGGCGTAGCACGTAGTCCAGATATGGTGAGGCTCAACAACTCGATGGTTTTCGCGAAACGCGCCGCCGTCTACCAGATTGTTGGTGTAGCCGAGGTTGTAGGCTTCAATGTCGAAATAAACATCGGTGATCGGCCGCGAACTCTTGTTCCAGAAACTCACCTTGATCGGATAATCGGGCGTGCAGCGAAACACCGGAGGCGCTTTCTGCCCTGGTTTAACGAGCGGCGGAGGTGCCGGTATCGTACGCTTGCCGTTATCGTAAACCGCTTCCACCACAAGCTTCGTTTCCGCGCGCGGGAATATCACGGGGCTGAGGTAGGTGAACCACACGCCGCCGCAGGCGACCATCACCACCACAATCGTGATTGCGACGACGGCCGTCCGCCACGCGGTTTCCAGCACCTTCATGAGAACGTCGCCAACCGTGACCGGCTGAGAGAGATGGCCGATGTGAAACGGCCCGTTCCAGATTTTCCGCCAGATGCGGCCCGCACGATAAGCTATGGACATGCCCCCTCCATAGCCTAACATCTAACCTCGTGAATTCGAAACGCAATCCGCGATCGCAGGCCTATCGGATGTCGTTGTTGCATTGTCGGTTCTGACGGTCTGGTTGATGCCCCGGTTGAAGCAATCTCGATTTACCAAGCCGGTCAAGCTGGTCTGCGAGCGGAATGTCGCTGCGTCGTCCTGTTTCGCCGGATGCGAGCGGAGACCGTGATCGAGCTATCTTCGAAACTGGCGAGACCGCTCAGGTTAGGCGTTGGCCCTTTAGTAGTTACGCTGGTGTGAACCTTCAGCTTACCCAATTGGCAAAAGACCGTCAGGGATAGGGTTCGCACGCGATTCCGTCACCGTCACCGTCCATGTGCTTTCCATAGCCGGGTTCACCGCGTCTCAGCGGGTCCAGGCCTTGTGCGCGAACGGCATCGCATCCGGGGAACTGATAGCCAGCGGGCAACGCTTCGAGTTTCGCCTTCCTTGCCTGATGTCCATCCCAGGCATTCAGCGCGAGACCGGCCGCTCCACCGATGATCACCGCGCCAATGAGATAATCCGCGATCATCCCCCAACCCTCGCGCCTTCGCGGCTGACGTTGACGACGGATCGTGTGGAACGGGTGATGTCTTGCCATGGCGGAAAAGCTAAGGTTCAGGGTTTGACAAACGGTAAAGAGGAAGGTCGCGACCCATTCCCGTGATCGCATCAGCCATGAAACCGATGATCTCAGCCCACTCCAAGCGTTGCTGCGCCGACTTCAGCGCTTCGACATATCGACCGGCGTTTGCCTCGATGTAAGGCGAGAGGATTAGTGGTGTGTGGTCAGATGCGGCCGTCATGAGAAGAATGAGCAACCGCCCGACGCGACCATACCCATCCGACATCGGGCGGGCAGCCTCTAAGTGAGCCTCTCCATCGATGAGGCGATGTAATCGGGATCGCTTCGGAGCCCGGAACGTCCGTGGAACAGCAATTCAGAAAAGGTTTAGTCGCGACACGACGTTCCCGCCGAGGCTGGATTTTGGAAAGAGTTGCCAAACGAAATCACGGCACTATGGGCCTGCGAATAAAGGGGGCACGATGACAGCACTTGCAATTGACGATCGCGAATTCGAACTATCCGGCGAGGTGGTACGTGAACAAGCGCGGGCGTGGCCGCGTTACTGGTCGCGGATGCTGGACGTGCTGATCTGGAACTTGCCGCTAGCGTTCTTGGTCGCGTATTTTTTTCCCGCTCTAGCTAGTAACGAAGCCTTTCAAGGTGGCGGGGCAGGATTGTTCACCATGATGTTGATCCCGGTCGGCATGGTGATCGATGCTGCGGTGCTAACGGCATTCGGCAATACGCCAGGTCGTGCCCTCATGGGCATTCGCGTTGAGACGATGTGGCACGCGCGGTTAGACTTTGGCACTGCTCTGCGGCGCAACTTCCGTGTGTGGTTCTTCGGTTTGGCAATCGGCTTTCCGTTGATCGCGCTAATTACGATGTCTCGCAATCACGCGCGGGTTAGCCGTGGAGATCAGACCGCGTGGGACGACGTGCTTTCAACTCGCGTATACGACATCCAGTGCAACCCCGCGCGGGTGTGGATGGTAGCACTGCTTTTCGTCGGCCTGAATATCGGCGACCGGGTGCTTGATGCATACGAGCGGAACCAGGCGCGCACGGCGTCTCAGACGATCGAGTATGACGAAACGGCCGGTACGGTGATTGCTCCACCTCGGGTGGAGGCCGATGACCCCATCGCAGCAGAGCTTGCTGAGGGTGCAGCGCAGGTGAAGCCGAAGATGCTAGATCAGGTCACGCGAGTCGATCGTGCGGAGGCGGACGGCAGAACGCTCACCTACTTCTATTCGATCATCCGCCGCGATGCGAGTGATGACGCGCTGCGAAGGTTTTTCGAAAAAACCATTCGCCCGAACGTCTGTTCGCAAGCTGACACGAAACGGATGTTGAGAGATTACGGCATCACATATCGCTATCTCTACACAATGCCTAACGCCAGCGAGCCGCTGGAATTCAAGGTGACCTGGGCGAACTGCTAGCATCGTGAGCGGCGCGATGCATTATGCCCTGGCCGTGCGGTCGCTCCAGCATCGCCCGACCGGATAGTGACTGGTGTCCGACCGTGCGGTTCTGCTGTAGCCGAACCACTCGGAGCACGCGGTTACAACGGTCGATCCGCCGCCGCTGCACATGGACGCGCCCGGCTCACAACTTGATCCTTTTGGACCCTGGCAATCTTGCGGGATGAAGCTGTATCAAAAGATAACGTTTTACAATTGAGCCATGGCTCATTAATGGGATGTATCTTTTGATCCATAGGTCGATGATGATGAGCCGTATCAACTACTATCGAGTCTCGGGATCTGACCAATCGATCCAAGCGCAGAAGGAGGCGCTCGGATCCTGCGATGAAGCGTTTTCGGACGAGGGGATTTCGGGAGCGGTGCCAGCCGCGCAGCGCCCGGGTTTCAGCGCGCTGCTTCGCTATGTCCGTTCCGGAGATACCGTTTGTGTTTTCGCGGTGGACAGGCTCGGCCGTGACGCGCTCGACGTTCAAGCCACCGTCCGGGGATTGCTCAAGCGGGGAGTCACGGTCGATGTTTACGGCCTGGGCAGCATAGGGACCGGGGTTGGCGAGCTAATCCTCGCTGTCCTTGCTCAGGTTGCTGACATGGAGCGTGCACGCATTCGGGAGAGATGCGAAGCTGGGCGAAGTGCTGCGAGATCCGCGCTTGCGGTCACGGGAAAAACGCATCGCGGTAAATCCTCCCTGGGCAGGCCGAAAGCGGCGGATCCGGCTGAGGTGGCATCTTGGCGACGACACAACCGGGCGAGCATTCGTGAAACTGCGAAGCAGTTTTCCATCAGCCCCGCGACTGTCAAACGTTGTTGCGCCTCGTGACGACTTTCACCATCACGCTGCGCACGAAGGCAGGAATTTCAAAGACGAAACTGGTGGCCCGTGACATCGCGCAGGCGCGGGCGTTGGCTGCGATCCAGTATGGCTGCGCCGTTCTCCAGATCACAATTGTCCCATGAACCCGTCGCAGTCTTCTTCATACTCGAAGGCGAGGAAAGCGCGATCTGGGCGCGCCCGATGATAGGACCACCGGCCAACACAGAAATTTTCGCACCAGTGGATTGACCGGGTCACCACCGCTCCTGCGGTGGACGGCTCCAGCGGAAGCGAGGCTGTTAATGCGGCCGCCCACATGTGCCTCCTCATCGATCGTTCCGCAGCTTTGAGCGGGCATTCCGTATGCTGGTGTCAGCACGTTTCATCGACGCCTGGTATTTCTGGCTCGCATCAGATGCTTTCCGCCCGAACTCCGGCTTGCCTTCGGCTTTCTTCACGGCCGTACGGTACCGGTCCGCCGCCGCCGACTTCTTGTGATCGGCGCTAGCGATTTGCTCACGCGCCTTGCGCGCCGCCTCTGCGGCATCTTCATCAAGGTGCGTTTCAGGAAGGCTGCCTTCCGCCTGGATGGCCTCGCCAAGCTCACGCGCAAGTTGTACGGCAAGTAGGTGAAGATTATAAAGTGACCTTTCGTAGTTAATCATGATTTCCTCTAGTTAATATATAAAGAATACGAGTTTTGACTTATTGACGAGGTGAAGTAGAAAGACGAGTCTTCTGCTTCGAGTTCATCGATTTCGCTCAAGGATTTATCTTCAACCGGTTTAAGATGAAAGCGGACGAAGGCGAAATTGCCGTGAGCGAAGATTTCTTCATGGAACCGGGCAACGACGTGTGCGGGCCACCTCGAGACCGACGCGGTCTCATCGCGGAAAGGGTCCAGCCGGTAGTAGTGCTTGCACTTCAGGACGTACGACATCAGGTTGGCGATATTTGTTTCCCGCGATCTCGTCTCATCAAGGTTCCGAAAATGGACGCGTCGGTGCCCTGGCCATTTTCGAGTCAAAAGATCGCGGAATCCAGCCTCGCTCGCGCCGCCCAGGTCTACCAAGACGTGCAAGTGCGGAAACCACACCTCCGAAGCCGTGTAGTCGAAACCGATTTTGGCAAGCTGCGTCAGCTTGTAGCCGCTCAGCCGGGGGACGTGATGGGTGGGGTACCAGTCGGTCTCAAAAGCGCCATACATCCGCAGTTGCGTCGCTCGTTCGTCCTGGGCGCGAAATCGCGCTATCAAATTGCGCAGATCCTTCCGGGCCTTCTTCAACTGCGGGCGAATTCGGGTGAGATCAGCGATCGGCTCCAGCATGATTGTTACCCAGTGCAGATTTTCAGCCCGGCTCTCGCTGAAGAGTGCAGATGCCTCGGCAGCCCAGTCGCGCGCGCGATATTTCCGGCAGCGCTGGCAAGCGAAAGTCTTGCAAAAAACCCAGCCCCAATTTGCCGGAGTACCGCAGCTATCAAGGCGGCGTCGAAATTCATCACTGAGGTCGTAGTAGGAAAGGAGCGCATCGCGCGTAGTCGGAATTTGAATTTTCAAGAGATCACATGCTTGTTTTAACTTATTTATCATCGAGGACGCGCACGTCCTCGGTTTGATGAGACTCAGGTCTCATCAGCGTTCTCGTATCGAAGAAGGAATTTTTCGTATGTTCAAAAGATAGCGGGTGCTATCAATCCGGATGAAAGTTCACGCAGTGAGCATGGCTTCCATGCACAACCAACTTTCTCACCGTCAGGCCCGCACAGGCGAACGTACAGCGGTATTCGCCTACGGGGAGGGGACGGCCGCGCCTTGAACGAAGCGCGCTGACGTTGGTCGGGAGGGGAAATTCGAGGCTACACACTTTTGTCAGGGGGCAATTGGAACAAGGCATAGACATCGTATCCGCGCCGAGCCCCCAATTTGACGATATCATTCTTTGCAATTCTGCCGAAATTTCGATGCAATTTACGCAACTGAGTGGAGGCTTTCATGGTCACTGTTCAGCAAGCAGTGACGTTGGTGGGCTCCTATCTGCACAACCATGTTTCTAGTGTTGAGATAAAGCACGCGAACGCGTTCCAGCGTCAGGTGCGCCATGTCGATCGTCAGATAGTCGATCAGCGCCTGCCACGAGCCGATAACCGGCTTCTCGCGCACTGTCTGCCGAGCGAGGCGGGTGGCCGCCACGGTCACCACGCGCAGCGCGGCCACGCTGGCCTCGCCCATGCCCGGATGGCCGCCCAACGTGCGCGGATCGGCCTGAAGCACGGCCGCGAGCGAGCCGAAGCGATGGATCAGGCTGCGGGCCAGAGGCTTCATGTCGCGGCGGGGAACGGCCTGCATCAGCAGGAGTTCTATCACCTCGTGATCGCCCAAAGCTTCCGCCCCGCCTTCGACCAACCGCTTCCTCAGCCTTGCACGGTGACCGCTGGGGTCGTTCCCGGCATCGGGGCCGACCGCCGCGACGACGGACACGGAATCGCGGCCCGCCGGGGCTACAGGTTCATCGAAGAGACGGTCTTGCTCGGGCATAACGCGTACAGACAATTGCCTTTCCCGGAAGGCAAGCGCAAGTGATGGACCGGATGTCGCAGCAGCAGGACCAACCTACCGTACCGGCGGATTTGCCGCAGCCGGCCCGTCGCCTCGGGCGGCGCGTGGCGGCGCTGGGTATGCTGGCCGTGGTGGGGGCAGGACTTGCGGGCGCCTGGGCCTGGCGCAAGGACATCGCCGACGACATCATTGCCGACCAGCTGCACAAGCTCGGCCTGCCGGCCACTTACCGGATCGTTCGCATCGGCCCTTCGGAGCAGGTGATTCGCAATCTCGTGATCGGCGATCCGAAGCATCCGGACCTCACGATCGAGGAACTGCGCGTCGCCACCCGGCTGACCTGGGGCTGGCCGGGCATCGGCCGGATCACCGTCGTTCGCCCGCGTCTGTTCGGTGCGCTCCATCAGGGCAAGCTGAGCCTGGGCGCGCTCGACAAGGCGCTGGCAAGCGGCGGCGGTGACAAGGACCACCCCTTGCCCGACCTCGACGTGGCCGTGGTGGACGGACGCGCGCTGATCGAAAGCGATTATGGCCGCCTGGCCGCGAAATTGACCGGCGCGGGCGGACTGCGCGGCGGTTTCGGCGGTGAATTGGCGGTGGTGTCCCCTCGCCTCGCGGTCGATGGCTGCGAGACCGGGCTCGCCACGCTTTACGGCAAGCTGTCCATCTCCGGCGAGCGTCCGCGCTTCAAGGGGCCGCTGCGAACCGGCGGCGTGACCTGCCGCGCGCGCGACTTGCAACTCGCCGCCAGCGGGATGCAGCTCGATGTCGTGCTCGACCGGCGGCTGGACGGTGGGGAGGGCCGCCTCGGCCTTGAAGGCGGCGCCCTGCGGATAGCGGGAAATCGCCTCGCCGCGCTCACCGGATCGGGCCGCTTCACGTATCGGGGCGAGGCGCTCAACGCGAATTTCAAGGCCGCCGCGCGCGATGTCGCCACTTCGCAGGCCCGAATCGGGGAGCTGGGCTTCGATGGCCGGATGCGTTCCAGCCACGGCCTCGCCCGCTTCGATCTGGAGGGCGACATTGGCGGCAAGCGGCTGGCGATCGGCGAATCGGTCGATTCGCTGCTCGCCAAGGCAGTCCAGTCCGGGGAGGGCACGCTGGCCGCGCCACTGGCCCGGCAATTCCGCACCGCCCTGGCACGCGAAACCCGCGCCAGCACGCTCTCCGCCAACCTGGTGCTGCGCCGCGGGCAGGAGGGCCTGACCCTGGTGGTGCCGCGCGGCAATCTGCACGGCACCAGCGGCGCCTCGCTGCTGACGCTCTCGCGCGTGCAGGCGCAGTTCGGCGCCGAGACCGACAGCGGCCGCCGCCCGGTCGTGACCGGCAATTTCGCGAGCGGCGGGCAGGGCCTGCCACAGATCTCCGGGCGCATGGAAAGCGATGCGCGCGGACGCCTCGCGCTGCAGGTGGCCATGCCCGAATATGCCGCCGGCGATTCGCGCCTGGCCGTGCCGCACCTCGCGCTCACCCAATCACCTGATGGCGCCATGCGCTTTGCCGGCGAGGCGCGGCTCTCCGGCGCCCTGCCGGGCGGCGCCGCGAAGGGCCTCGTCCTGCCGGTCGACGGGCGCTGGGGCGCCGACGGCGCGCTGGCGGTCTGGAACGCCTGCACGAAAATCGGTTTCGACAGCCTCGCCTTTGCGAACCTGACGCTGGAGCGGCGCAGCCTGCAAGTCTGCCCCGCGCCCGGCGGCGCGATCCTGCGCAGCCGCGGCAGCGGACTCGACATTGCGCTGGGCGTCCCGAATCTCGACGTGTCGGGCCGGCTCGGCCAGACGCCGATCCGGATCGCCAGCGGGCCGCTGGGCTATGCGCAGCTGGCGGGTCGGCCCGGCGCGCTGACCGCCAAGGGCATCGATGTCGCTCTCGGTCCCGCAGATGCGCCGTCGCGTTTCCAGCTCGCCCGCCTCGACGCGCAAGTGGGCAAGGATATCGGCGGCACTTTCGACGAAGCGGACATCGGGCTAGCGGCCGTCCCGCTCGATCTGCGCCAGACCGCGGGCAACTGGCGCTATGCCGGGGGTATCCTCACGATCGACCGGGCACGCTTCACTCTGGTCGACCGGCAGGCGGTGCCGCGCTTCCAGCCGCTGATCGCCCGTGACGGCAGCCTGCGGCTGGAAAACAATGTCATCACCGCGCAGGCCGTCATGCGTGAGCCCAGCAGCGACCACGAGGTGGTTCGCGCCGACATTGTCCACGACCTCGGCAAGACCAGCGGCCATGCCGATCTGAGCGTGGCTGGCATCACTTTCGACAAGAACCTTCAGGCCGAAGCGCTCTCTCCGCTGCTGCTCGGCATCGTTTCGGACTTGCGCGGTTCGCTTCATGGCACGGGTCGAATCGACTGGAACGAGCGCGGCGTCACCAGCACCGGCCGGTTCTCCTCGGACGGCCTGGACTTCGCCGCCGCCTTCGGCCCGGTGAAGGGCCTCAGCGGCGACGTGGTTTTCACCGACCTGCTCGGTTTCGTCACCGCGCCGGACCAGCAGCTCAGGATCGCCTCGGTCAACCCGGGCATCGAAGTCAATGACGGCGTCGTCGGCTTCCAGATGGAGCCGGGCTATCTGCTGCGGATCAACGGCGCGAAATGGCCTTTCATGTCGGGCACGCTCACGCTCGATCCGGCGACGATGCGAATCGGTGCCTCCGAGACGCGGCACTACAAGCTCAACGTCCGCGGCCTCGACGCCGCGACGTTCGTGCAGCATCTCGAACTGACGAATATCAACGCCAGCGGCGTCTTCGACGGCGAAGTGCCGATCGTCTTCGACGAGCAGGGCGGCCGCATCGTCGACGGCTACCTGGCCTCGCGTGATCCGGGCGGCAATGTCAGCTATCTCGGCGCGCTGACCTACAAGGACCTGTCGGCCATGGGCAACTTCGCCTTCGGCGCGCTCAAGTCGGTCGATTACAAACACATGGAGATCGGCCTGAACGGCTCGATCTCGGGTGACATCCTGACGCGCATCGCTTTCGACGGGCTCAGCCAGGGCTCGTCCGCAGACAAGAATTTCCTCACGCGGCAGGTGGCGAAGCTGCCGATCCGGTTCATCGTCAAGATCAAGGCGCCGTTCTTCAGCCTCTTCGGCTCGATGCGCTCGCTCTACGATCCGACCTACCTGACCGATCCGCGCACCCTGGGGATCCCCAACCAGCTTCCGGCGCAGGGCCAGCTCTCGAATGACCCGAACTCGATTCGTCCCGCGCCAGCCACCATTCAGCCTCCAGTCAGCGAGAATAATCCATGAAGGCCCTGGAATTGACCGGAAGCACTCCGGCTGCGACAAGCCCGGCGATGATGAGTCCGGTACGATATTTCGCGCAGCAGCTTGCTTCCCGGTCCGGCCGGCGCGCCGCATGCGCCGTGATGATGATGACGGGCCTGGGATCGGCCCTTGCCGGCTGCGTCAACGTGACGGCGCCCGACAAGCCGATCGTGATAGAGCTCAACATCAACATCAGGCAGGAAGTGATCTATCGTCTCTCCCAGGATGCGGAGAACACGATCAAGGAAAACGAAGGCGTATTCTGATGAGCAAGACCGTTTTCAGCAGACCCGTCGGCCTGATCGGCGCAATGGCCCTGGCTCTTGGCGGCGGCAGCATGGCGCTGGCACAGGAAGGCCGCGATCCCGCATATGCGGCAGCGCGCTCTGCGGGCCAGGTCGGTGAGCAGAAGGACGGCTATCTGGGCGTTATCGGCGGCCAGTCCGCGGCGGTCCAGGCGATGGTACGCGACCTGAACAACAAGCGCCGCGCCATCTACACGGAAAAGGCCGCGGGCAAGAGCACCATCGAGGAATATGCCTTCGCCACCGCGTGCCGTCTGATCTCGCAGACCCAGCCTGGTGAGAAGTACCAGGCGCCCGACGGAACGTGGAAAACCCGCGGCGCCGGAGCGCCCGAGCGCGACGCCCGCTGCCCGTGATCGGCGGCGCCTGCGCGGCCTCCGAATGGCGCCAGGCGAAAGCGAGCATGGCCGAAGGCCCAAAAGCAGAACCCGACAGGGCGGTTGGACATCCAGCCGCCCTTTTTCGTGTGTCTCTTTCACGACGGCGCTGCGACGTTGAACCGACAAGTCGCCGCGCCGCTTGACCGGGGCGGGACGCGGCTGTGGCTTTTACGAGGAATTTCTTCGGTATCGTCCTTGCGGTATTGCCGGCCCAGCCCCATTTTCCAGCCCTGTTCGGCACTTGGGCATACGGGTATCCGTGTGAACAACTGTTGCCGTGCGCGTCCTGCCATGGTTGACTCGGGAATAGCCCCACCCTAAGGGGTCGGCGCCCTCGGCGGGCAGCCGTTGAACGCGTCATCCTTTCCTGGAGGAGGAACCTGACATGAACGACGAGCCGTCCGCACGGGAACCTGTTGGCGAAGATGCGCGCCTCGATACGCTGGACGATCGGCTGAAAGCCCTTCGTGAGCGCGAGGTGAAGCGTCAAAGGCCGGTCGCGGGTGCGGAAACGGACGATGCCTATCGTGCCGGAAACCGCGTCCTGGCCGACTTGCTCGGCGGGGTTGCCGGTGGTCTGTTCCTTGGTTGGGTGATCGATCACTTCGCCGGAACATCGCCCTGGGGTCTGATGGTGATGATGTTCGCAGGAATATTCGTCGCCTTCAGGAATATTATCAGGAATTCGAACCGGCGCCCGGATTGACCCAAGGGGGGTGAGTAAGGGCGCTGTCGTTCATTGGCGACAGGGATATTCGCGTGGCAGCCGAAGCGAAGGTCGATCCGATGCACCAGTTCAGCATCCAGCCGTTGTTCGGCTCGGAAGGCTGGAGCATCGCCGGTTACAACATCGCCTTCACCAACAGCACGCTGTGGATGGCGATCGCCGCCGTGACGCTGGCGTTCTTCGTCGCTGGCGGCATGAAGCGCCAGCTCGTTCCCGGCCGCTGGCAGATGGCAGTCGAAAGCTTCACCGGCTTCATCGACGGCATGCTGGCTGCCAACGTCGGCCCCGGCGGCAAGAAGTACGTTCCGTACATCTTCTCGCTCTTCATGTTCATTCTTTTCGCGAACTTCCTCGGCCTGCTGCCGCTGGGCGTGATCGGCCTCCATGCCTTCACGTTCACAAGCCATTTCTCGGCCACGGGCGTTCTCGCGGTGCTTTCCTTCGCAATCGTCCTGATCGTCGGTTTCGCGAAGCACAAGCTGCACTTCTTCTCGCTGTTCGTGCCGCACGGCACCCCGGTCATCATGATCCCGCTGATCTTCTGCGTGGAACTGATCTCCTTCCTGGTGCGCCCGTTCAGCCTCGGCCTGCGTCTCTTTGTTGCGATGATGGCCGGCCACGTCCTTCTTGAGGTTCTTTCGAGCTTCGTCATCAGCTCGGGCAATGCCGGTATCGGCCTCTTCGCCATCGCCGGGCTGCCCAGCTTCATCCTGATGGTCGGCATCTGCGCTCTCGAGCTGCTCGTCGCCGGCATCCAGGCCTACGTTTTCGCTCTTCTCACTTGCGTCTATCTGAACGACGCAGAGAACCTTCACTGATTTTCAGTCTCACTCGAGTTTTCCAAAGGGAGTTTTTGAAATGGACGCAGAAGCTGCAAAGCTGCTTGGTGCCGGTCTCGCTGCTATCGGTTGCGGCCTCGCCTCGATCGGCGTGGGTAGCGTTTTCGCCAAGTTCCTCGAAGGCGCACTGCGCAATCCGGGCGCCGCGGACGCCCAGCAGGGCCGCCTCTTCATCGGCTTCGCCGGCGCCGAACTTCTCGGCCTGCTGTCGTTCGTCGTTGCCGCGCTGCTGATCTTCGCCTGATCGCGCGCACTGATCCCCTCCGGCTGCCCGAACCCTTTGGTTGGGCGGCCGGAGAGGACGCAAGAATTCTACCGGCCACTTCGAGACAGGGCTGACCCATGCCTCAGATCGCACAGCTAGCCGCGACCTATTCCAGCCAGATCTTCTGGATGCTGATCTTCTTCGGCTTCACGTTCTTCGTCGTCGGACGGGGAATGGTTCCCAAGGTCATGGATACGGTTGCGCAGCGCGACAAGCAGATTGCCGACGACCTCGCCGCCGCCGAACGCGCTCGCGCTCAGGCCGATGCGGAGGAGGAAGCCTGGCGCACGCGTGAGAACGCCAACCGCGCCGAGGCGCAGACCCTTATCGCGGAAGCCCGCGCCAAGGCCGCTGCCGTCACGACGGAGCGTCTCGCGACCGCACAGGTTGCAATCGACGCCACGCTCGCCGAAGCCGAAACCCGCATTTCCCAGGCTCGCCGTTCGGCTGCCGCGGAGATCGAGGACGTCGCCGCCGACGCCACGCGCGAGATCGTCAGCCGCATCGCCGGCCTGACTCTCGACGATGGCGCGGTTCGTTCCGCCGTGAAGGAGAACCTGGTCCATGGCTGACAACACGCAGCTGTCCACCACGGACACCGTCGTTGCCGAAGGCACCTCGCACGAGGCTGCCGAGATGGCCGGAACCCAGGGTGCCGAGACCCACGAGGGCGTCGAGCATCATGCCGAACCGCTGCTGCTGGGCGTCGCCCCGCCGGTCGCGGTCGTCAGCGCCTCGATGCTGGTGCTCCTGGCGATCATGGTCTGGAAGGGCCTGCCCAAGATGATTTCGGGCGGTCTGGACGGCAAGATCGCCGAGATCAAGGCGCAGCTCGAAGAGGCCAAGACCCTTCGCGCCGAGGCGGAAGCCCTGCGCAAGGAATATGCCGACAAGATCGCCGGTGCCGAAAAGGACGCCGCGGCTCTGCTCGAGCATGCCCGTCATGAGGCGGAAACGATCGTCGCCAAGGCCCAGGCCGACACGACGGACGTGATCGCCCGCCGCGAAAAGATGGCGCAGGACAAGATCGGCGCCGTCGAACGCGCGGCCGTTACCGAACTGCGCCAGCAGGCTGCTGCTGCTGCGGCGGCTGCCGCCAGCGGGCTGATCCGCGCCAACCACTCGGTCGATGCCGACAAGGCGCTGGTCGACCAGGCGATCGCCGGTATCTGATACCGCCGGTTCGCTATCGAACAAAAAAGCCTCCGCGCGCTGCGCGGGGGCTTTTTTGTGTCCCGATTGCGGTCACGCTGGGGTCGGCATAGCGCCGATCGGCAGTTGACGCCCCGCGCATTTGGGATCAGAGCGACGACCGCGCAGCCAGTGTTGCTGCGGTGTTTCAGGAAGCGAGGACATGTCAAGCGACAGTTCCAGTAGGACCGCACGCCCGGAGGTCGTCCGCTAGTTCTCGCTGGCCGTCGTCCGCCCGGGTCGTGCGGACGAAAGGTGTGATGATGGTGAACGACCTCCTCGCCGGCATGACTGCCGGTGCCCGTCCCGCCAAGCGCGGGCTCTATATTGCCGATATCGTCGAGATGCTTCAGGCGCTGCCGCCCGAGGCGGCCGCCGCCAAGCTTGGCCGCATGGCCGACGTGCGCGCCGTGGCGACGCTCGACCGCCCCGAATTCACCGGCGCTGCCGAAGCTCTGGCCTTGCTGCCGCTGCCGCGTGCGGTTCATCTGGTGGCGCAAATGGCCGAGGACCGCGCGGCGGACGTCCTGGCCGAGATGGACGAGGGCGTGGCCGCACAGATCCTGGCGGCGCTGGCCCCGGAAGTGCGCTCGTCGCTGCGCAGCCTCCTGGCATGGCCCGAGGACAGCGCAGGCGGCATGATGACGACGGAGTTCGTCGCGGCGCGGGCTTCGTCCAGCGTGGCCGATGTGCTCGATCTCATCCGCACGGTCGAACGCAGCCGCGAGACCGTCTACTCGGTGTTCCTCATGGACGAGGCCGGCCGCCTCGAAGCCACGATCTCGCTGCGCCGTCTGATCGCCGCGGCGCCCGATTCGCCCGCGATCGACCTTGCCCGCGACCGCGAGCCGGTCACCGTGACGCCCGACACCGACCGCGAGGTCGTGGCCGATCTGATCCGCCGTCATGACCTGCTGGCGCTGCCGGTGGTCGACGATGCCGGACGACCTCTGGGCATCGTCACCGTGGATGACGTGCTTGACGCACTCGTCGCCGAACATACAGAGGATGTGCAGAAGTTCGGCGGGGTCGAGGCGCTGGACCGGGCCTATCTGGAGACCGGGTTCTTCGAGATGATCCGCAAGCGGGCAGGGTGGCTCAGCGTGCTGTTCCTTTCGGAAATGCTCACGGCCAGCGCGATGCAGCATTTCGAGGACGAGCTGGCGCGCGCAGTCGTGCTCACGCTGTTCATCCCGCTCATCATGAGTTCGGGCGGTAACAGCGGCAGCCAGGCGACGTCGCTCATCATCCGGGCGCTCGCCATGGGGCAGGTCCGCCTGCGCGACTGGTGGCGCGTCGCCTTGCGCGAACTCCCTGCAGGGCTAGTGCTGGGCGCGATCCTCGGCGCGGTCGGCTTCGCCCGGATCGCGGCCTGGCAGGCCCTCGGTTTCTACGATTACGGCAGCCACTGGATGCTGATCGCCACGACCGTTTCGGCGGGGCTGGTGGGGATCGTCACTTTCGGCTCCCTGGCTGGATCCATGCTGCCGTTCCTGCTGCAAAGGCTCGGTTTCGACCCGGCCAGCGCCTCCGCACCATTCGTCGCGACCCTGGTCGATGTCACGGGGCTGGTGATCTATTTCACCATCGCTCTTGCGATTCTCTCCGGGACGCTGCTCTAGGGCGCAAAGCCAAACGAAAGGACCGGCCGCCATGCCATTCACCGCGAAGATCCTGCTGCTCGGTTCGGGCGAACTGGGGCGCGAATTCGTGATCTCGGCCAAGCGGCTCGGCTGCGAGGTCGTGGCCTGCGATGCTTACGAGGGCGCGCCGGCGATGCAGGTGGCCGATGCTTTCGAAGTCTTCTCGATGCTTGACGGGGAGCGGCTGCGCGCCGCCATCGAGAAGCACCGGCCGGACTTCATCGTGCCCGAAGTCGAGGCCATCCGCACCGAAGTGCTGGCGGAAGTGGAGGCGGAAGGCTTCTGCGTGGTGCCATCGGCGCGGGCGACGCAGATGACCATGAACCGCGACCGCATCCGCGAAGTGGCCGCGACCGAACTCGGATTGCGCACCTCGCGCTATCGCTATGCCGAGAACCTGGGCGAAGTCTTGACCGGCGCCGAGCACACGGGGCTGCCTTGCGTGATCAAGCCGGTCATGTCCTCTTCGGGCAAGGGCCAGAGCACCGTGCGGGATGCGGCCGATCTGGAGAAGGCCTGGGACTATGCCGTCGCCAACATGCGCGGCGACCGGGCCCGGGTGATCGTCGAAGAGTTCGTCGATTTCGATTACGAAATCACGCTGCTGACCGTGCGCAGCCGCGAGGGCGTGTCGTTCTGCCCGCCGATCGGCCACCGGCAGGAACGCGGCGACTACCAGGAATCCTGGCAGCCGACGCCCATGGCGCCCGCGGCGATCGCCGCGGCTCAGGACATGGCGCGCAAAGTCGTGGACGATCTTGGCGGCTACGGCATCTTCGGGGTGGAGTTCTTCGTGAAAGGCGAAGACGTGATCTTCTCCGAACTCTCGCCGCGCCCGCACGACACCGGCATGGTCACGCTGATCTCGCAGAACCTTTCGGAGTTCGATCTGCACGCGCGGGCCATCCTGGGCCTTCCGGTCCCCGAAGTCACCCTTCGCGGCCCGAGTGCCTCGGCCGTGATCCTGGCCGACCGCGAGGCCGAGGTTTTCGCCTACGAGGGGCTGGCGGATGTCCTGGCGACGCCGGGCGGCGAGGTGGACCTGCGGGTCTTCGCCAAGCCCACGACGCGACCCTATCGCCGCATGGGTGTCGCCCTGGCGCTGGCAAGCGACACCGATGAAGCGCGGCGGATCGCTGCAGAAGCCGCCGCGAAACTGCGGATCGTCTACGAATAGCACTATGCGGGGCAGGGGAAATCCCTGCCTCCGCGAAACAGCCGCTAGAAGGTGTTCTTGGCCTCGCGCAGAGCGGCAAAGGTCGCCACGGCATCTCCGGCCTCGCCCTCCGGCGCCCAGCGCGCCTGGATAGCGGGGGCGTCCGCGCGCAGGAACGGGTTCGTCAGCAGCTCGCGGCCGAGCTTGGTGGGGACTGTCGGCAGGCCCGCTGCGCGCGCGCGCGCGATGTCTTCGGCATAAGCGGCCAACTCGGCATTGTCCGGATCGGCATGGAGCGCGAAGCGGGCATTCGCCGCGGTATATTCGTGGGCGCAGTAGAGCATCGTGTCCACCGGCAGCGCCTTGATGCGCTGGAGGCTCGCCCAGAACTGCGCGGGCTGACCTTCGAACATGCGCCCGCAGCCCAGCGCAAAGACCGAATCGCCGACGAAAGCGATCTGCGCCTCGGGTAGGTAGTAGGCGCAATGGCCCATGGTATGGCCGCCTACGTCGATGACATGGGCCTTCCAGTTGCCCAGCATGACGACCTCTCCCTGAGACACGGTCCGGTCGACGCCTTCGATCTTCCCGGCATCGTCCAGCGGAGCGGTGATGGTGCAATTGGTGCAGGCCTTGATCGCCGCATTGCCGCCGGCGTGGTCGGGATGCCAGTGCGTGTTCCAGATCTGCGTGATCTGCCAGCCCTTGTGCCCGGCCTGGCGGAGGTACTCATCGGCATCGGGCGTATCGATGCAGGCGGTTTCCCCGCTGACGGGATCGTGCAGCAGATAGCCGTAATTGTCGCTGAGGCAGGGGAACTGGTGAACTTCGAGCATCGGGCGTCTCCTTGCCGGGCGATGTAAGCCTTCGGAGCGGTGCGCGAAAGAGCCTGGAAGCAAGGCGCGCGCGCGATGGCGACCGCCGGAAAAGCAAAAGCCCGCCCGGATTGCTCCGGACGGGCCTTTGATGGTTCACCTTGCGGTGAAGCCCGGAAGCGTTCTTACGAACGGTTCTTGAGGGCTTCGCCGAGGATGTCGCCGAGCGAAGCGCCCGAGTCCGACGAACCGTACTGTTCCACGGCTTCCTTCTCTTCGGCCAGCTGGCGGGCCTTGACCGAGAAGTTCGGCTTCTTCGAACGATCGAAGCCGGTGACCATGGCGTCGAGCTTCTGGCCGACCTGGAAGCGGTCGGGGCGCTGCTCGTCGCGGTCGCGGCCGAGGTCCGAACGCTTGATGAAGCCGGTGGCGCCATCGTCGCCAGCCTGGACTTCCAGGCCGCCGTCGCGAACTTCGAGAACGGTGACGGTGACGACTTCGCTACGACGCAGCGAGCTGCCGCCGGTTGCGGCAACGCCGCCAGCGGCCGGAGCGCCACGCTCAAGCTGCTTCATGCCGAGGCTGATGCGTTCCTTCTCGACGTCGACGTCGAGAACAACGGCCGAAACCTGCTCGCCCTTGCGGTGCAGAGCCAGCGCGTCTTCGCCCGAGATGCCCCAGGCGATGTCCGACATGTGGACCATGCCGTCGACGTCGCCGTCGAGACCGATGAACAGGCCGAATTCAGTGGCGTTCTTGACTTCGCCTTCAACCTGCGAACCGACGGGGTGCTTCTCGGCGAAGGCTTCCCAGGGGTTCTGCTGAGCCTGCTTGAGGCCGAGCGAGATGCGGCGCTTGTCCGAATCGACTTCGAGAACGACCACTTCGACTTCCTGCGAGGTCGAGACGATCTTGCCGGGGTGGACGTTCTTCTTGGTCCAGGACATTTCCGAAACGTGGACAAGGCCCTCGATGCCGGCTTCCAGTTCCACGAAGGCACCGTATTCGGTGATGTTCGTGACGGTGCCGGTGAGCTTGGCGCCCACGGGGTACTTGACGGCTGCGCCTTCCCACGGATCGCTTTCCAGCTGCTTCATGCCGAGGCTGATGCGCTGGGTGTCCTGGTTGATGCGGATGATCTGCACCTTCACGGTGTCGCCGATGGCGATCACTTCGCTCGGGTGGTTGACGCGCTTGTAGCTCATGTCGGTGACATGGAGCAGGCCGTCGATGCCGCCGAGGTCAACGAACGCACCGTAGTCGGTGATGTTCTTGACGACGCCTTCGATGACCTGGCCTTCGCTCAGCTTGTCGATCAGCTCGCTGCGCTGTTCGGCGCGCGTTTCTTCGAGGACGGCACGGCGCGACACGACGATATTGCCGCGGCGACGGTCCATCTTCAGGATCTGGAAGGGCTGCGGCACGTCCATCAGCGGGGTGACGTCGCGCACGGGGCGGATGTCGACCTGCGAGCCGGGGAGGAAGGCAACGGCGCCGTCGAGGTCGACGGTGAAGCCGCCCTTGACGCGGCCGAAGATCACGCCTTCGACGCGCTTGCCTTCACCGAATTCGTTTTCGAGCTTGTCCCACGCGGCTTCGCGGCGGGCGCGGTCGCGCGACAGCATCGCTTCGCCGTCGGCGTTTTCGACGCGGTCGACGTAGACTTCGACTTCGTCACCGACCTTCAGGCCGTGCTCGCCTTCACCGCGCGCGAATTCGCGCAGCGGCACGCGGCCTTCGCTCTTGAGGCCAACGTCGATGACGGCCTTGTCGTTTTCGATGGCGGTGATGGTGCCCTTGACCACGCGGCCTTCAAAGCCGTCGTCGGCGACGCCGCCGAGCTGGTCGTCGAGCATTTTCGCGAAATCGTCGCGAGTCGGATTGGCAGAACTAGCCATTAAAGGTCTTTCCTGTTCACGTATTTCCGGCCAGGCGGTTGAATCCGCCGGTCTTTCCTCCGCGCGTCCGCACCATGCGGGCGGCGGGCCAAAAGGGCCGTACTGCCACGGGGGCCGGATGCCTTCCGCAGCGTCCTTTCAGCGCAAGGGCTTTCCAGACCGGCGGCCCCTACGCGCCGGAGCGCCAAAATGCAAGGAAAATGCCGGCCTGCCCGGTTCGCCGACGGATGGCGGCGGTCCGTCGGAACCGGGCAGGGCGGCCGTCTTGTGGCCGCCTCGGAAAAGCGCCATTGTCCCGCCCTGTCCTGACCTTCGGCCTGAGATATGGGGGAGCGCGGGACACTTCGTTCGAGGAGCCTTCATGGCCGAGCACGCTACGTCACCGATCCCAGACAGACTCGATGCAACGATGGCCCCCAGCAAGGCGCTGGTCCCGAAGCCGAACTGGATCCTGCGTTTCGGGAAATGGATGCAGCCCAGGACGAACCGCTGGATTGCCCGCAGTTCGCGCGTACCGGACGTGCCGGTTCACGATCCGGCGAATTTCCGCTGGACCCGCCTGCTGGAAGACAACTGGGAGGCCATCCGTGAGGAAGCCGCGGCCGTGCTCCAGGACCTGGAGGAAGTTCCTCCACTGGCGACGATTTCACCCGACCATCGGCGCATCGCTCCGGCCGGGCGCTGGCGGTCCTACTTCCTGGTCGGCTATCGCTACCGGGACGAGCCCAATTGCCGGGCCTGTCCGCGCACGGCCGAGTTGATTTCGCGCATACCCGGCCTGAATTCGGCGTTCTTTTCCGTGCTCGTTCCAGGCACGCACCTGCCGGCCCACACCGGCGTCTCGAAAGCGTTCCTGACGTGCCACCTCGGCATCCAGGTGCCGCGCGAATCCGGGGAGTGCCGGATGCGCGTGGTCGACGATTGGCTGGAGTGGCAGGAAGGCAAGTGTCTGGTTTTCGACGATGTCTTCAACCACGAAGTGAGGAATGACAGCGAAGAAACGCGCATCGTCCTGCTCGTGCAGTTCAAGCGCCCGGTCGGTCCCGTGGGGTGGATCGTGGGCAACCTGTTCCTGGAAGGCGTGCGGCGTTCGCGCTTCGTGCAGGACGCCCGGGCCGGGGTCGAGCGCTGGCGCAACCGCGCGCGGGATTGAAGGCCCGCCTTCCAGAGGGCCTTGATGTCAAAGAGCTGGCGATCGGCGCGCGCGCGCTTCGACCGCGGCGATGGCCGCGGCGATTGCTGCGTCGCGGCCGAGGTCGGACGTATCGAGCAGCACGGCGTCATCTGCCGCCACGAGCGGGGCGTCCTTGCGGCCGCGGTCGCGGGCGTCGCGGGCGGACAAGTCGGCGGCGATCTCATCCAGCGAGACATCGCGGCCCTGCGCCTCCATTTCGAGATGGCGGCGCTGGGCGCGGGCTTCCACCGAAGCGGTCACGAAGAGTTTGGCCTCTGCCTCGGGCGCGATCACCGTGCCGATATCTCGCCCGTCGAGCACGGCACCGCCGGCCTGCGTGGCGAAGCTGCGCTGGCGTTCGAACAGGGCCTGCCGCACCGCGGGGTGGATCGAGACGCGGCTTGCAAGGCCGCCGCTCGCTTCCGAACGGAGTTCCGGGTCGCTCAGGAATGCGTCCGGAAAGGCACATGCGGCAAGGGCGGCCACCGGATCGTCGGGATTGCCGCCGTCGAGGAAGCACTGGCGGCCGACGGCGCGGTAAAGCAGTCCGGTATCGAGGTGGGGCAGGCCGTAATGCTCTGCGAGGGCCTTGGCGATAGTGCCTTTGCCCGATGCGGTGGGTCCGTCGACGGCGATGATCATCGCGGGCTCTTGGCGGCTTGGCGCGGCCAAGGCAAGGGGCTGGTCGAGCCGGCGCCGTAGGTTTGGGCGAAGGTCTGGGCGAAGGTCAAGGCAGGCGGGCTTCGTCGGATGGCCGGTCCGCGCTGCGCCTTGACCGCAGGGCCTTCAGGAGGCCCCAGCCGGCGATGATCGCCCAAAGCCCCTCCATCGCGATGGAGGGGAGGTTGACGTTCACCATCAGCGAAATGAGCAGGAGCACGGCCCCGACGAAGTTCAGTCCGTGCTGAAGGTAGCGGTTCGGATTGTTCTCGTATGTCACATAGGCATAGGCGATCACGCAGCACACGGTGCCCACGAAGCCGAGGATGTTGCTGAGCCACTGCGGCAGGTCGAGGATCATGCACACTCCTGTCAGGCGGGGCGCCCGCGTGGAAGAACGCGGCGCCGCCAGCCTGCAAGAATGCCCTTATCCGGCCAGCGTGGCCAGCAGGTCCTCGAAATTGGGGAAGCTGGTGGCGATCGGGCGCGTGTCGTCCACTTCCACGCCGCCGCTGCTGACGAGGCCGGCAATCGCCATCGACATGGCAATGCGGTGGTCGAGGTGGGTGACGACTTGCGCGTCGCTGGCCGTGCCGGGCAGGGGCTTGCCGCCGGTGCCGGTGATGACGAGGCCGTCCTCGCGTTCCTCGATCCGGGCGCCCGCCAGCGTCAGCGCGACGGCCATGGCGGTGAGGCGGTCCGATTCCTTCACGCGCAGTTCGTCGAGACCGCTGGTGACGGTGACGCCCTCGGCAAGCGAGGCCGCCACGAAGAGAACGGGGAATTCATCGATCATGGCAGGCGCGATGGCGGGATCGACTTCGATGCCCTTGAGCTGCGAATGCCTCACCAGAAGGTCCGCCACCGGCTCTCCGCCGACTTCGCGCTCGTTCAGGAATTCGATCTGGCCGCCCATCTGGCGCAGCACTTCGACAAGGCCGGCGCGCGTCGGGTTGAGGCCGACGTTCTCGATCACGACTTCGCTGCCCGGCGTGACGAGGGCAGCAACGATGAAGAAAGCGGCGGAGGAGGGGTCACCCGGTACGTCGATGACTTGCGGCTTCAGTTCCGCCTCGCCCTTGATGGTGATGACGCGGGTGCCGTCCGCCTCCACCGTGACCTCAAGATCGGCGCCGAAGCCCTTGAGCATGCGCTCGGAGTGATCGCGCGTCGGCACCGGCTCGATCACGGTGGTGGTGCCGGGGGTGTTGAGGCCGGCGAGCAGGATCGCGCTCTTCACTTGTGCAGAGGCGACGGGCAGGCGGTAAGTGATCGGCACGGCCGGCGAGGCGCCGCGCACGATCAGCGGGAGGCGGCCTCCTTCGCTGGCTTCGAAACTCGCACCCATTTCGGAGAGCGGATCGATCACGCGGCCCATCGGGCGCTTGGAGAGCGAGCCGTCGCCCGTGAAGCTGACAGTGATGGGGTGGCTGGCGACCAGGCCCATGAGCAGGCGGGTCGAGGTGCCGGAATTGCCCATGTCGAGCGGACCCTCGGGCTGGAGCAGGGCGCCCACGCCCACGCCGCTCACCCGCCATTCGCCGTCTCCCACGCGTTCCACCGTGGCGCCCATGGCGCGCATGGCGGCGGCGGTGGCCAGCACGTCCTCGCCTTCCAGCAGGCCGGTCACGCGCGTTTCGCCCACGGCCAGCGCGCCCAGCATGATCGAGCGGTGGCTGATCGACTTGTCACCCGGCACGCGGATCTTGCCCTTGAGCGGTCCTGCGGGCAGGAAACGGCGGGGGCGCATGGGGGTGGTGTCGTCGTGGCTCACGGGCGTGCTTCTCTCGATACTGGAGGGGCGCAAAATCGCCGGGCTTTTGACAGCGGGTGCGGCCTATGGCAAGGCGCGCGCCCTGATGGTGCCGGGACGCTTGATTTTGCGCGCCGGCCCTCCCATCAAGATACGAAATTCACGCCCGTTCCTTTCGAGCGGGCAATATGAGGACATTTCATGGCAAAGCCTGAGTGGGGCGCCAAGCACGGCTGCCCGAAATGCGGCACCCGCTTCTACGACCTGGGCAAGGACGACCCGGTCACCTGCATCGAGTGCGGCCATTCGTGGCACCCGGAGCCGGTGCTGAAGTCCAAGCAGCCGATTCCCTATGAGGAAATCCAGAAGAAGGAAGTGGTCGAGACCGAAGATTCGGATCTGGCTGAAGAAGATCTGGATATCGACGACGACGGCGATTCGCCGGACAACGACGTCGACCTCGGCGGTGACGACGATCTCGGCATCGGTGCCGGCGACGACGACGGCGACCGCGACGAGTAAGCCGCGATACGCATCCATTAAGGGAAAGGGCGCGGCGCTCAGGCGACCGCGCCCTTTCTCGTTTTGGTCCGCCAGATTCGATTCCATCCTTCGTCATTGCGAGCATGGCGAAGCAATCCAGGGGCGCCTTACACCGCTCTGGATTGCTTCGCCGGCTTCACCTCCTCGCAATGACGAAGGGCAAAGGCTGTGAAGCGAAGGACACTGCAGAGGGACGGGGGTGCGCTTTCGGGCCGCTTTCCGGAAAATGACAGGCCCGTGAAAATTTCCTCTTGCCAGTCCGGTGAACCCAATCTAGAGGGCGGCCTCCCAAGCGGAGGCGCAAGTCGCCGTGACGGAAACGGATCGGACCTCCCAGGATCGATCCGATGAAATGATTGGGGCCTTAGCTCAGCTGGGAGAGCGCCTGCATGGCATGCAGGAGGTCAGCGGTTCGATCCCGCTAGGCTCCACCATTTCAACATTGCAGTTTCGCGGGAACGCGACACGCTGGCTGACGAGGTTTCGTCCGCCGGCGTTTTTCGCATAACGTCCCGTCACGCCGGTCAGCGAGGTTTCGCCCACCGGCGTTTTTGGCGTTCTGGCGGTTCGACCCGTCGATGAGGAATTTTGGCATGTTCGCCGCGAGTGACGTTAGGAGCGAGAATGTTTGACTCCCTTTCGGATCGTCTTGGTGGCGTTTTCGACAAGCTGCGCGGTCGCGGCGCGCTCAAGGAGCAGGACGTTCGCGATGCCATGCGCGAAGTCCGCATCGCGCTGCTCGAAGCCGATGTCGCGCTTCCCGTCGTGCGCCGCTTCATCGACCAGGTTACCGAGAAGGCCGTGGGCCACTCGGTGCTGCGCTCGGTCACGCCCGGCCAGCAGGTCGTCAAGATCGTCAACGATGCCCTGATCGAGATGCTTGGCGGCGAAGAGACCGCTGAACTCGACCTCAATGCCGCTCCCCCGGTCGTCATCATGATGGTCGGCCTCCAGGGCTCGGGCAAGACCACCAGCACGGCCAAGATCGCCCGCCTCCTTCGTGAGAAGCAGGGCAAGAAGGTCCTGATGGCCTCGCTGGACGTCAACCGTCCGGCCGCGCAGGAACAGCTTCGCGTCCTGGGCGAGCAGGTCGGCGTCGCCACCCTGCCGATCATCCCGGGTCAGCAGCCGACCGAGATCGCCACCCGCGCGATGCAGTCGGCCAAGCTCCAGGCCGTCGACGTGCTGATGCTCGACACGGCCGGTCGCCTCCACGTCGACCAGCAGCTCATGGACGAGATGAAGGCGGTTGCCGCCATCGCGACTCCGCGTGAAACGCTGCTCGTGGTCGACTCGCTGACGGGTCAGGACGCGGTCAACGTCGCGCAGTCGTTCTCCGGCGAAGTCGATCTCACCGGCGTCGTGCTCACTCGTATGGACGGTGATGCGCGCGGCGGTGCGGCGCTGTCGATGCGCGCCGTCACCGGCAAGCCGATCAAGTTCGCAGGCACCGGCGAGAAGATGGAGGCCCTTGAGGTCTTCCACCCCAGCCGCGTTGCCAACCGCATTCTCGGCATGGGCGACATCGTCTCCATCGTCGAGAAGGCCGCCGAAGCGGTCAAGGTCGAGGACGCCGAAGCGCTGGCCAAGCGCATGGAGCAGGGCAAGTTCGACATGAACGACCTGCGCATGCAGCTGGGCCAGATGCAGAAGATGGGCGGCCTTGGCGCGCTGGCCGGCATGATGCCGGGCATGAAGAAGGCCAAGGCGGCGATGCAGGCTTCGGGCATGGATGACCGCGTGCTGCTGCGCATGGATGCGATCATCGGCTCGATGACGCAGAAGGAGCGCGTCAATCCCGCGCTGCTCAACGCCAAGCGCAAAATTCGCGTCGCCAACGGCTCGGGCACCCAGGTGCAGGACGTCAACAAGCTCCTGAAAATGCACCAGGAGATGTCCAAGGCCATGAAGCAGATCAAGAAGATGGGCGGCCTCAAGGGCCTTGCCGCGATGTTCGGAAAGGGCGGCCTCGATGCCGCCATGCCCGGGCTTGGTGGCGGCATGGGTGGGGGCGCCGGCGGCATGCCGGGCCTCGGTGGTCCCGATCTCAGCAAGTTTCTGAAAAAGTAATTCTCGAAGATTTGAAGGAAAGGTAGAGCAATGTCCGTTTCGATCCGTCTGTCGCGCGGTGGCGCGAAGAAGCGTCCTTATTACAAGATCGTCGTCTCCAACTCGCGCGCTCCGCGCGACGGCAAGTATCTTGAGCAGGTCGGCACCTACAACCCGGTCCTCCCCAAGGAAGACGAGAACCGCGTGCGCCTGGTCGAAGACCGCGTGCGTTACTGGCTCGGCGTTGGCGCCCAGCCGACCGACCGCGTTGCCCGTCTGCTCGACAAGGCCGGCATCAAGGAACGCGCCGCAACCGTGAACGCCCAGAAGGGCGAGCCCGGCCAGAAGGCCAAGGACCGCGCCGAGGAAAAGGCCGAGAAGCTGCGTGAAGCTGAAGAAGCTGCCGCTGCTGCTGCAGCCGCTCCGGCCGCTGAAGAAGCGCCTGCCGAAGCAGCTGCTGAGGAATCGACCGAAGCCTAAGCTTCAGGTTGAATCCAGATGGCTGGTCAAGACCGCCCCGTCACGCTTGCTGCCGTAACCGGCGCGCACGGCGTGACGGGCGAGGTTCGCCTCAAGCTGTTCGGTGAAGGCGTGGCGGCGCTCAAGCGCTACCGCGCCTTCACCGATTCCACGCTCACGCTCACCAAAGTGCGCGATGACGGCAAGGGCGGCGCGATCGCCCGCTTCGAAGAAGTGCTCGATCGTAACGCGGCGGAAAAGCTGCGCGGTACCGCGCTCACCGTTCCGCGCTCGCAGATGCCGGAACTGGCGGAAGGCGAGTATTATCACGCCGACCTGCTGGGCCTGCGCGCCGTTTCCGATGCGGGTGACGAACTGGGCACTTGCATAGCGGTCGAAAACTTCGGCGCCGGCGACGTGATCGAGATCGAGCGTCCGGCAGGCGAGGACGGCAAGCGGCGCCGCTTCATGGTGCCGATGAGCCCGGCCGCGGTGCCCGAATGGGATCACGAACGGGTGGTGGTCAACGCCGCCTTTGCGGAAGAATAAGGAAAGGCCGCCTCCGGGCGGCCTTTCTGCGTCAGGGGCCTTGGTTTCTCAGGCGAGGGTTCCTCAGGCGAGCGCGGGGTCGGTGCAGGGCTGTGCGGCTTGCCGCGGGGCCTGGCTGCCATCGGTCGGGGCGATCAGCGGCGTTACGGCCGCCAGACTGGAGCCGGCCAGCACGCCGGCGAGAATGGCGATGGTCGTCAGCCTCGCCTTCCGTGCCAGCGCAGTTTCCAGCCGCGCCTTGCGCCCGATCCAACCGGGCAGGCGTGTGGCTTTGGCGGCGAGCGTTACGAGGCCGCGATCCGCATCTTCGGAAAACCGGGCATGGCCGGCGTTCCATTGGCGCATGAAATGTTCGTCCTGCATTGTCCGGTTCCTCCTTCGGATATCCGGAATCTGCGCGTTGCAGCGCCTCTTTGCCAACAAACCCTCTGGTGGCAGCCATAAGGCTGCCTTATCGTCGGGCCATGGACCGCCTGCCGCCCCTGACCGCCGTTCGCGCATTCGAAGCCGCGGGCCGGCACGAGAATTTCTCCCGTGCCGCCGAGGAACTGGGCATGAGTCAGGCGGCCATTTCCTATCAGATCAAGCAGTTGGAAGACCGGGTCGGCAAGCCGCTGTTCGTGCGGGAGAAGGGCCGGGCGCGGCTATCGGATGTCGGGCGCAGGCTGCTGCCCGCGCTGTCCGGTGCGTTTGCCGCGATGACAGATGCTTTCGCCGCCGTTCGCAGCGAAGAAGAGGACGTGCTGGCGATCAATGCTTCGGTATCGCTTGGCGCAAGCTGGCTGAGCACGCGCATCGGCCGCTTTCAGCTCCGCCATCCCGACATTGCCGTCCGCATGTCGCTTTCGAACGAAGTGATCGATTTCGCAACTTCGAACTACGATGCCGCGATCCGGGGCGGCGCGGGACGTTGGGAGGGGCTGCGCAGCGAATTCCTGTTCCGGCAGCACTATTCGCCGATCTGCGCACCGGATTTCCTGGAGCGCCACAGGATCACGCGGCCGGAAGACCTGCTGGCGGTGGAGCGCTTCGCCCCTAACGATCCCTGGTGGGCGGCCTGGTTCGCAGCCGCCGGCGTGGGAACGCCGCCGCCGCCGTCCCGGCGCGGCTTCATGTTCGACAACCAGCTCCAGGAAGGCAGCGCGGCCCGCGAAGGCTTCGGCATAGCCCTGATGACACCGCTGATCTGGCGCGAGGACCTGGCGGCGGGACGTCTGGTCCAGCCGTTCGCGACGATGTTCCTGCCCGGCACCGGCCATTGGCTGGTCCACCCGGAACAGCGCGTGGGCGTCCGCAAGCTGGAACGCTTTCGGGAATGGCTGCGCGACGAAGTGATGCGCGACCGGGATTTCCTGCCGCCAGAAGTATGGGAACCCTTCTGAGCGACACAAAATCCCGCCCGGCCTCTTGTCGCCGCCGCCGAATTGGGCTTTGCGCGACAGCATGACTTTCAACGCCACCGTTCTCACCCTCTATCCGGAGATGTTTCCTGGCTCGCTCGGCGTCAGCCTGGCGGGCAGGGCGCTTGCCGAGGGCAAATGGGCCATGAACCCCGTGCATGTCCGCGATTTCGCGGCCGACAAGCATCGCACCGTGGACGACACCCCCGCAGGCGGCGGTGCGGGAATGGTGCTCAAGGTGGATGTGCTGGCGGCGGCCATCGACCATGCCCGCAGCATCAATCCGGCCGCGCCGGTCATCGCCATGACACCGCGCGGCAAGCCGATCTCGCAGGCCCGTGTGCGCGAATTGGCGGAGGGCTCCGGCGTCACCATCCTGTGCGGCCGGTTCGAAGGTTTCGACGAGCGCATTTTCGAGGGCCGCGACGTCGAGGAGATGTCGGTCGGCGATGCGGTGCTTTCCGGCGGCGAACCCGCGGCGATCCTGCTTCTCGACGCTTGCATTCGCCTGCTTCCCGGCGTAATGGGCGCGGCTTCCAGCGGGACCGAGGAATCGTTTGAGGACGGTCTTCTCGAATACCCGCAATATACCCGACCCACCGAGTGGGAAGGGCGCACGATCCCTGAAGTGCTGCGATCGGGGGATCATGCGAAGATCGCCGCCTGGCGGAAACAACAGGCGGAGGAAGATACACGGTCACGCAGGCCGGACCTTTGGGAACGTCGCAGTGACGTTCGGGGCCAGTCTGCCTCTGGTGCGCGGCGCAAAAACGAGGACTTAGGTTCATGAACCTGATTCAGCAGATCGAGGCCGAGGAAATTGCCAAGGCCGCCAAGGAAATCCCGACCTTCCGTCCGGGCGACACCGTCCGCGTCGGCGTGAAGGTTGTCGAAGGTACCCGTACCCGCGTCCAGGCTTACGAGGGCGTGTGCATCGCGCGCTCGAACCGTGGCATGGGTTCGAACTTCACCGTTCGCAAGATGAGCTTCGGCGAAGGCGTCGAGCGCGTATTCCCGCTCTACTCGCCGAACATCGACTCGATCACCGTGGTTCGCCGCGGCGTCGTGCGTCGTGCCAAGCTGTACTACCTGCGCGGTCGTACCGGCAAGCGCGCTCGCATCGCCGAGCGTCGCATCAACGACGTCCAGGGCTAAGCTCCGGCATCGTGTCCGCCGCTTGCAGGCTGGACAACTTGAAAGGCGGTTCGGTTTCGAACCGCCTTTTTTGTGTCTCCGCCTGGATGACAATTACGGTTATCGACTTGATTCCGCGAAGCGAATCAGTCCACGCCGGCAAAATGAACCCGCGCGGCCCTTCTGTTGTTCGACGCAACGCCTTTCGGAAAGAGGGCAGGCGTCGCACGGTCGATCATGCTGCGTTGCACAATTCAGGAATCGTCATCTGAATGGCGGAAAAACGCGATAAAGTGCCAGTTTTGGCTTTGTTTAGCCTTTGACACCGCGCGCAAAAACCGCTCAATTCCGTCGCGTTTAGAGGCGAGTCCGAATATCCCGACACATCCGATTCAACAGAAAGGTTAGGGGGTACCCATAATGAACAAGAACGATCTTATCAGCGCCGTAGCAGACTCGAGCGGACTTACCCGTACCGATGCCACCAAGGCCGTCGAAAGCGTGTTCGACGCCATCTCCGGCGCGCTGAAGTCCGGCGACGAAGTTCGCCTCGTTGGCTTCGGCACTTTCTCGGTTGCCAAGCGCAAGGCCTCGACCGGCCGCAACCCGCGCACCGGCGAACCGATGGAAATCAAGGCTTCGGCTCAGCCGAAGTTCAAGGCCGGCAAGGGCCTCAAGGACGCTGTCAACTAAGCATCCTTGTAGCCTGCTACGCCTCGCGGGCTGAAAAGATTACGCCGCGCCAACTTTGGGTTGGCGCGGCGTTTTTCGTTGTAGCGGTCTGTTTCCCGGAGGATGCCGCCGGGACCCAGGCCAGGCAGGACCTGCGCCGAGGCGCCGGCCCTCTCCGGTTCAGGGCATCAGTTTGACCAGAGCCGTCGGTGCGGCGGGCGTTCGGGGGTCTATCTTCCACATGAGCGCCTTGCCATTGGCAGCCGCCTGAGGGCCTTCGTCGGTGTTGTTGGCCAGGATCTCGCCATCGGTCGTCACGGTGAAAGTGCCGTCGGCCTCGGTGGTGCCGGGCATGGCATCGCCCTCCTTTTCATTGGCCAGGCCGCTCATCATGGCGCCCATGCCCGTCGCGCCGGCTTGAGGGCCGAACGAGGGGGCATCCACGCGCACCGAGCCGTCCCGGCGCAGCGAGAGCTGGACGAACCGATTGCTCATCGCAAAGCCCTCGATGGTGGGGAATGCGAAATCATGGTCGAGCCGGCCGGTCATCGCGAAATCGACATCGAACTTGCCGTCTCCTATGTAGACGGCCTTGTTCCAACCAACCTGGCGGCGGAGCTTCTCGGCCACTTGCTCCCCGGCTTTCGGATCGCTGGGATCCAGCCCGCCCAGCAGCATTTGCGCGGCCTGGGCATCGCTCTTCTTCTTGTCCTCGTTGGACTTCTCCCAATCGGTCTTCTGCTGGGCGAGTTCCTCCTCGGTGCAGGGGTGCTCGTTGTAGTCTTCGTCGTGGCACGCTTCCGGCGCGAAGACCTTGGGCTTGGATGCCTGGAGAGGCACCATCACGATTTCGCCGGCATAGCGGAAGGTGAACGTGCGGTTCTTGCGCAAGTCCAGCGTCGAGGTGAATTTGCCGGGTGCGAAGATGCACGCTGCCGCCAGCAGGGCGAGGGCGGTGACGCCCAGCCCTGCCAGCAAGCGGCGCCCCAGGGGGCGCCGTTCGACTTGGTTCATGATGAGTGCCCCTCTTGCGTTCGGATCGTCAGCCGCGGGTCGCCGCGGCGTAAAGCGCGATGGCAGCGGCATTGCTGACATTCAGGCTTTCCATCGCATCGCTGATCGGCAGCTTGGCGACGGAATCGCAATGCTGGGCGATGTTGTGGCGCATGCCGTCACCTTCGGCGCCGAGCACGAGCGCGACCGGTCCGGCAGGAAGCGCTTCGCCGAGAGTCGACTGCGCGCCGCCGTCGAGGCCGATGCGCCAGTAGCCGGCTTCCGCGATTTCCTCGAGCGCGCGGGCCAGGTTGACCACGCGGACCCAGGGAAGGACTTCCAGCGCACCGGAAGCGCTCTTGGCCAGGGTACCCGATTCGGGCGGTGCGTGACGGTCCTGCGTGACGATGGCGCAGGCATTGAAGGCCGCCGCCGAACGCATGATCGCGCCGACGTTGTGCGGGTCGGTTACCTGGTCGAGCACGACGACCGGGCGCGAGGGATCGCCATCCAGCACGTCGTCGATGAAGATATCATCGAGCGGTGCGCATTCGAGCACGAGGCCCTGGTGCGGAGCGTCGCGTGCGACGAGGCGGGCGAGATCGGCTGGCTGGGCCCATTCGACGGGGAAGTCGGCCGGCAATTCGCCGTCGAGCGATTCCACGCCCTCGCGAGTCGCCCAGAGCTTGCGATGGCTGCGATTCGGATTCTTGAGCGCGGCCTCCACGGCGTGGCGACCCCAGAGCCGAACCATGCCGGTGCTCGCTCTGCCGCTGCCACGGCCGTTCTTCATCCGGCCTGCGCGGCCGCGCAGCGCCTTCCCGGAGCGTCCGCCTTCGCGGTCGCCTTCTTGCCGGTCGCTACGATTGGTCATGAAAACTGTCCTTTTTGGAAAAACTATGCCGCTCCTGCCATTACCCCCATTGACAGGCAAGGCCGCGTTCTACATAGGCGCGCTCCTCGGCAGCGAGGCTCTGGTTTCGGAGCTTCAACACAACGGGTTTTTCGAAAGAAGAACCCCCGCCAGCAACTGGTGTGGACAGGTGGCCGAGTGGTTAAAGGCAGCAGACTGTAAATCTGCCCGTGCAAGCGTACGCTGGTTCGAATCCAGCCCTGTCCACCACCGGCTTCCCTAACAGGACATTCCCTTCGGGGCTCCCCTCCAGTTACAGCATCGCGCGAGATAACCGTGCCGTGTCGCGTATCGCGGCGGACAGGGTGCCATGTGGCGTATCGCGCTGGAAACTATCCCCGGCCGTCGGCGTGGATGGGAACATGCCCTTCTTCCCGGCATTGCGGGAGGGGTGGACACTGACTAGAGGATGGTGATGCCCGGAGAAATTCTCGATAATCAGGGACGCGGCGAAGCGTCCTGGAGCTGGCCTTCCATCCACCCGGAAGGCCGCAAGTTCGGCGCTATCGCCGGCGTCGTGGCCCTGATCGGCTGGATCGTGTTCGGTCCGCTGGTCGGTTGGCCGCTGGCGCTGCTCACGGTCTGCGTGCTGGCCTTCTTCCGCGACCCCGTGCGCGTGACGCCGCAGGACGACCGTTATATCGTCGCACCGGCCGATGGCCTGGTGACGCTTATCGGCAAAGTCTCTCCGCCGCGCGAACTGACGGTCGAGGATGGCAGCGGCTCGCAGCCTATGTCGACCGAACCGGTTACCCGCATCTCGATCTTCATGAGCGTCTTCGACGTCCACATCAATCGCAGCCCCATCGGCGGCACGGTGCGCCGGGTGATCTACATCCCCGGCAAGTTCCTCAATGCCGACCTCGACAAGGCCAGTGAGGAAAACGAGCGTCAGCACATCCTGGTCGAGCGCGGTGATGGACTGCGCGTCTGCTTTACGCAGATTGCCGGTCTGGTCGCGCGCCGCATCGTTCCGTTCGTGAAGCCGGGCGACATGATCGCCTCCGGCCAGCGGATCGGCCTGATCCGCTTCGGCAGCCGCGTCGACGTCTATCTCCCCGCAGGAACGGAGCCCAAGGTGCTCATGGGCCAGCGGATCGTCGCCGGTGAAACCGTGCTGGCGGAACTCGGTTCGGCGCCGGTGATCGAGGGTATCTCGCAGTGACCGGCGAGCCCGACGGAATCCAGGGCGGCGAGTTCGAGGGCGATGGCCTTCGCGTGCGCCGCCGCCTTGCCGGCGGGCTGCCGATGCGCGTTTTCGTTCCCAATGCCATCACGGCCGCCGCGCTCTGCTCCGGCCTTACCGGTATCCGTTTTGCGATCGGCGGCGATTATGAGCGCGCCGTGCAGGCCATCATCCTCGCGGGCCTGCTCGACGGTATCGACGGCCGCGCGGCGCGCCTGCTCAAGGCGCAGACGCGTTTCGGCGCCGAGCTGGACAGTCTGGCCGATTCGATTTCGTTCGGTGTTGCCCCGGCGCTGATCGTCTATCTCTGGACGCTTCACCAGCTGCCCAGCCTGGGATGGATTGCCGCCCTGGCTTTCGCGATCTGCTGCGTACTGCGTCTGGCGCGCTTCAATTCCCGCCTCGACGAGATCGATCAGCCGCATAAAGACGCCGGTTTCCTGACTGGTGTTCCGGCGCCGATCGGCGCGGGGCTGGCGTTCCTGCCGATGTATCTGTGGATCGCGAGCGGGGTGCCGGAATTCGCCAATCCCATCGCGGTCAGCGTCTGGATGGTGGTGATCGCCTTCCTGATGATCTCCAGCCTGCCGACGCTCAGCTGGTCCCGCATGAGTCCGCCGCCAAGCCTTCGCGTCGGACTGATCGCGCTGGTCGGCCTGACCGTGGCGGCGCTGCTGACCGAGCCCTGGTTCACGCTGGCCGTGATTACCATTGCCTATCTGGCGCTGATTCCCATCGGCATCGTCACTTACATGAAGATCAGGCGGCGAGGTCCGTCGCCGGCAGTTCCATCCCCGGCCATTCCAGTCCCGGGCGTTCCGCCGCAGTCCACTGCGACTGGCGGCGAGGACGGACCGAACGGTCCTTTCTGAGCGTGGCGAGCGCGGGCAGGGGCACGCGTTCGATCGCTTTCCAGACCAGAAGAGTGCTGTCCGGGCAGCCACGCAGCTGCGCCGGCAAGGACCGCGCCGCATCCGCGTGGCGCAGCCAGCTCGTGGCGATGACATGGGCCGAAACAATCGCGGCCACAGCGAAGATACAGGCAGCAAAAGCAGTCATGACCGTTCCTTTCGAACCATCATCCATGGCCTCCCTGGTCTGCCGAAGAGCAGCGCCTGTGGACACCTTGTGGAAAATCCAGAATCGTTCTATTAATGTTCCTGTGATCTCGTTGTTCTCAATTTGTTCTCCGGCTGTCAAGCAGGAATCGTCCAGACCTTCGCTGAGCGTAAAGCGCGCGCTGCGGGGGGCGGCATGAGCGGAGAAGCCGTCGATCGTCTGGCCGAGCTGGAGGGCTTGCGCGACTGGTGCGAGAGCAATCAGTTCGATCTGGAGGAAATTGATTCGAGCGAACTCGTCCTGACCGATCGCGAAGCGGGGAGCGTCTGGTCGGTATTCGGCGTCGACGACTGGATCCAGATCAAGGGTCTGGTTCTGGACGAAGTCGAACCGGGATCGGCCTTATGCCTGACTCTCGCGCGCTTGCATGACCGGTTGCTGGGCTGCCGGTTTTCAGTCGACGCGCAGCAAGGCCTCATCATCATCGTCGATCTCATGCCCTCCTGCCGAACCGCTGCGGCAATCGGCGAGGCGGTCATGCAGATGCAGGCAATCATCGATCATACGAGCGAACTGCTGGAGGATGTCATCGAGCGCGAGATGGAGGCCGATGACCGGACCATCGACCAGGCGTTCGGACTGGAAGGCTCGCGGCGCCTGCACTGATTCGCCGATGTCAGGTCAGGCCGCCCGACGATGGGTCAGGCGGCGCGGAACATGCGGCGCGGCCTTTGGCGCGAGCAGGCGGCGACGGGCTGCAGGGGGGCGGCGCGGGGCACGATCTCCCGGCAATACGGCACCCCGTCTCCAGCACACGGCGTCTCCGGCTTCAAGATCGATCTGGCGTTTCAGGTTGCGCAGTGCGGGCAGGGCAGCGCGGTAGCTCTTCCAGATCGTCATGAGCGCCAGGGCGGCGCCGATTCCGAACAGGATGGATGAAACGACAGTCATCGATTGCGTCCTTGAATTCGCGACCCCCTCAGGCGCTGTCCTTGAAAGATCCCTTCTGCTGTGCCGATCGCTGGCGCCGGATGGAACTGCGCCAGAAGCGCCGGCAGCTTGGGGATTACCCTGTGGAAAAGCAGTGGAAGCCCTGTAGTTTCCGGCCTTGGCCGCCAAGTCTCGCGCTCTGCGACGAAATGCCTTGTCGGGACGCCGGATTGGGGCTGGTGTTTTCGGGCAAACGGCGCTAAGGGCGGCCCCGCTCGGCGAAAGGTGTCGAATTCGCGTCACCCGCGACTCGGGCAATCCACATGGAAAGCGCACATACCGGTGCTAGGCGGCCAGGGATCGATATCCCCGCTTGGTTCCTGCTTTCCAGAGGTTCAACCGGAAGGAATTACATTATGGCGGCTCCCGTCGTCACCATGCAGCAGCTCATCGAAGCCGGCGCGCACTTCGGCCACCAGACCCACCGCTGGAACCCGCGCATGAAGCCGTACATCTTCGGTGCGCGCAACGGCATCCACATAATCGACCTTTCGCAGACCGTGCCCCTGATGGCCCGCGCTCTCGAGTTCGTTTCGGCCACTGTCCAGGCCGGCGGCAAGGTGCTCTTCGTTGGCACCAAGCGCCAGGCTCAGGAGCCGATCGCCCAGGCCGCCCGCGCTTGCGGTCAGCACTTCGTCAACCACCGCTGGCTGGGCGGCATGCTCACCAACTGGAAGACCATCTCGGGTTCGATCAAGCGCTTCAAGGCTCTTGAAGAGCAGCTTGCCGGCGACACCACCGGTCTGACCAAGAAGGAAGTCCTTCAGCTCACCCGCGAGCGCGACAAGCTTGAGCTGTCGCTTGGCGGTATCCGCGACATGGGCGGCATCCCGGACGTGATGTTCGTGATCGACGCCAACAAGGAAGAGCTGGCCATCAAGGAAGCCAACGTCCTTGGCATTCCGGTCGTTGCCGTGCTCGACACCAACGTGAACCCGCAGGGCATCTCGTTCCCGATCCCGGGCAACGACGACGCCAGCCGTGCCGTTCGTCTGTACTGCGAAGCCGTTGCTCAGGCCGCCACCAAGGGTGGTCGTGACGCGCTCGTGAACAGCGGTGCCGATCTCGGCGCCATGGACGTGCCGGTTGCCGAAGAGACCGTCGAGGCCTGATAGGTCCGGCGACGACTTTTTCGTCATGGAATTGTCGCGCGCCGGGTCCAATGGGCCTGGCGCGCGTTAATTTTATGGGCCGCTGTGCGACCCGGGCATTTCATGGGCCGCAACGCGACCTGGGCATTTTCGGGTCGCATCGCGATCCGAGGATTTTAAAGGCCGTGCTACACGGTCCCACCAAGCAAGAGGATTTGAGCGATGGCTTACACCGCCGCTGACGTGAAGAACCTGCGCGAGCGCACTGGCGCCGGCATGATGGACTGCAAGAAGGCCCTGGACGAAACCGGTGGCGATCTCGAAGCTGCCGTCGACGCGCTGCGCGCTCGCGGTCTGGCTGCTGCAGCCAAGAAGTCCAGCCGTACGGCTGCCGAAGGTCTGGTCGGCGTTGCCGTCACCGGCACCAAGGGCGTTGCCGTCGAAGTGAACTCGGAAACGGACTTCGTTGCGAAGAACGACCAGTTCCAGGACTTCGTCCGCAACACGACCGAAGTCGCCCTCGGCGTTGCCGGTGACGACGTGGAAGCGCTCAAGGCTGCTGCCTACCCGACCGGCGGCACCGTTGGCGACGCGCTGACCAACAATGTTGCGACCATCGGCGAGAACCAGCAGGTTCGCCGTCTGAAGACCGTCGAAGTCGCTCAGGGCCTGGTCATCCCCTACATGCACAACGCTGCCGCGCCGAACCTCGGCAAGATCGGCGTTCTCGTCGCGCTCGAATCGGAAGCTTCGGCTGACGTTCTCGAAGCCCTCGGCAAGCAGATCGCGATGCACATCGCCGCTGCCTTCCCGCTGGCCCTCAACGCCGACGACCTCGACGCCGAGCTGATCGAGCGCGAGCGCAAGATCGCCCAGGAAAAGGCCGCCGAATCGGGCAAGCCCGAAGCCGTGCAGGCCAAGATGGTCGAAGGCGCGATCGCCAAGTACGCCAAGGAAAACGCCCTGCTCTCGCAGGTCTTCGTCATGGACAACAAGACCCCGATCCAGCAGGTCGTCGACCAGGCCGGCAAGGAAGCCGGTGCCAAGATCGTGCTGAAGGACTACGTCCGCTTCCAGCTCGGCGAAGGCATCGAGAAGGAAGTCACCGACTTCGCAGCCGAAGTGGCTGCTGCTGTCGCCGGCTGATCCTTCGCGGACACCGAAATAAGAAAAGGGCCTGGGAGCTTAGGCTTCCCGGCCCTTTTTCTTTGCGCGGTGCAGGGTCAGTAGGCGGCGGTGAACCTCGCGCGGCTGTGCCGGTGTGCTTCCAGTTCGTCGACCATGGCGATGGCGTAGTCGGCAAAGCTGATCTTGCTCTCTCCGGCTTCGTCCGTGAGGAGCAGGTCGCCCCCCGTGCGGTAGGCTCCCGTGCGCGGGCCTTCGAAGATCAGCGCGGCGGGGGAGAAGAAGGTCCAGTCCACGTCGTCGACCTGCCTGAGCGCGTCGAGGAAAGTGATGCCGCCGGTTGCAAATGGCTTCCACTCTTCCGGGAAATCCGGCGAATCGATTAGCCGCTTGCCGGGCGCGACTTCGAGACTGGCGGCACCGCCGGTGACGAGGAGGCGGTGGACGCCCGCCTTGCGGAGCGCGGCAAGCAGTGTGTCGGCCGAGACATCGAAGTGGAGCGCGCTGATCACCGCATCGCTGCCGGCGATGAGCGGGGCGAGCGCCTCGGGGTCGGAGGCGTCGCCGGCCGTGGCGGTCACGCCTTCTACCGACGGAATCTTCGCAGGATTGCGCGCGATGGCGAGAACCTGATGGCCGCGCGCGGCGGCCTCCCTGGCGATTTCCGATCCGGCGCGGCCGCTGGCGCCGAGGACTGCAATCTTCATTTCCGGATACTCCACTGGTTTCCAATAGTGACCAAGTGTGTCATGGAGCGTGGCCATGCAAGAAGGCACTTTCAGCGCACCGGGTTACCCCGAGGGAACCGGTGACCGTCTCCCCGACGTCTACGCGGCGAACTGTCCGACCCGGCAATTGCTGGATCGCATTGCCGACAAATGGAGCGTGCTGATCCTGACCACCCTGGGTTCTCGGGAGATGCGGTTCAACGCTCTGAAACGGCGGATCGACGGGATTTCCCAGAAGATGCTGAGCCAGACCCTCCGCTCGCTGGAGCGTGACGGACTGGTCGTGCGCGCGGTCGTGCCGACGGTGCCGGTGACGGTCAGCTACGCCATCACGCCGCTGGGACGTGAATTGCTCGCCGCGCTTCAGGCCATGATCGACTGGGCCGAACGGCGCATGGCCGACGTAAGGCTGGCGCAGCTTGCTTACGACGTTCGCGAAGAGGAACTGGCGGGCCTGGCTCTGTAAGAAGCCAGGATCGCATGCGATCTGCAGTGCAGGGTTGAAATGATATAACGTTACTGTACTGCGCGAGGCATGAGCCGAGCCGATCTCCTATCCCTGCCGCAGAACGAAGCCGTGCGTCCCGTTTCGGGTCCGCGGATCATGGCTATCGATGCCCTGAGGGGGCTCGTCATGCTGTTGATGCTCGTCGATCATACCCGCGAGTTCTTCTACCTCGATCGGCAGGTCACCGATCCGATGAACCTCGATGTCACCGATCCCGCGCTGTTCCTTACGCGACTGGCGGCGCATCTCTGCGCGCCGGTTTTCGTCGTACTGACCGGCGTATCGGCCTGGCTCCATGCGCGCGGCGATGCGGCGCGGGCCGGGGCTTTCCTGGCCAAGCGCGGGTTGTTCCTCATCGTGCTGGAAGTGACTCTGGTGAACTTCGCCTGGACTTTCGACCCGGCGCCCGAGACCTATTTTCTCCAGGTCATCTGGGCGATCGGCCTGTCGATGCTGGCCTTGGCCGCGCTCGTCCATCTGCCACGCGCCTGGGTCGCGGGCCTGGGCGGGGCGCTCATATTGGGACACAACCTCCTCGACAGCATCACGCTGGCGCCGGACGCGCCCGGGCATGCCCTCTGGGCGATTCTCCACCAGCGCGACCTGATCGCGCTGCCCTGGGGCGCGGCGGCGCGCACCTCCTATCCGGTTCTGCCCTGGATCGGGGCGATGGCGATCGGCTATGCCGCCGGACCGTGGTTCGGCCGCGAGGCGAACCCGAAGATGCGGGGCAGGGCGCTCCTTCTGTTTTCGGCCGGAAGTCTGGCCCTCTTCGCCCTGCTGCGCGCAGCGACGGGATACGGTGACACCCAGGCCTGGACCGTCAGCGGAAACATGCCGCGCGATGCCATGGCCTTCGTGAACCTCACCAAGTATCCGGCCTCCGCCTGTTTCCTGCTGCTGACCCTTGGCATAGGTGCCTCGCTGCTCAACCTGTTCGAACGCGCGGAACACCGCGGCGCCGGTGCGGCGATCCGGTGGCTGGCCGTGCTGGGCGGGGCGCCCCTGTTCTTCTACCTCGTCCATCTCTATCTGCTCCACGCGGCCAACCGCGCGGCCGGTGCGGTGATGGGGGCGCAGGGCCTGACGAGCGTGCCTTCGGTGGGCTGGATCTGGGCGCTGGCAGCGCTCACCGCGGTCCCTTGCTGGTTCGCCACGCGCTGGTTCGCCGGGGTCAAGCGCGCCAGTCCCGCCTGGTGGATGCGCTACCTATGAAGGGGTAGGAGGGGCCGCCGCGCAGACCGGGCGCGGTCATCCACAAGCTCGCCCCTTGGCAATCGGCCCGCGCGCTCCTAAAGCCGGGCGGTCCTGCCCAGAGGAGATTGTGCGGCCATGAGTTCTTCCCCTTACAAGCGCGTCCTGCTGAAACTGTCGGGCGAGGTCTTGATGGGAAGCCAGCAGTTCGGAATCGATCCCGAATTCGTCGCCGAACTTGCCAAGGAAGTGAAGGCGGCCAAGGAAACCGGCCTGGAGGTCTGCCTCGTCATCGGCGGCGGCAACATCTTCCGCGGCATGGCCGGCGCCGCGCGCGGCATGGACCGTGCGCAGGCCGATTACATGGGCATGCTGGCCACCGTCATGAACGCCCTGGCGATGCAGAATGCGCTCGAGCAGCTTGGCGTCGAGACGCGCGTGCAGTCCGCCGTGCAGATGGACCAGGTCTGCGAGCCGGTGATCCGCCGCCGTGCCGAGCGTCACCTGGAAAAGGGCCGCGTGGTGATCTTCGCCGCCGGCGTTGGCGCACCTTATTTCACCACCGATTCGGGCGCTGCCCTGCGCGCCGCCGAAATGCGCTGCGACGCTCTCTTGAAGGGCACCAGCGTCGACGGCGTCTATGACAGCGACCCCAAGACCAATCCGGATGCCAAGCGCTACGATTCGGTCGATTACGACACTGTCCTCGCCGACAACCTGAAGGTGATGGACGCCTCCGCCGTGGCCCTGTGCCGCGACAATTCCATTCCGATCGTCGTGTTCTCGATCCGCGAGAAGGGCAATCTCGCCACCGTTCTTGCCGGTGGCGGCACCAAGACGATCGTCCAGAAGGGAGCCTGAACAATGGCCAAGTACGACAAGGCGGATCTCGAACGCCGCATGACCGGCGCGATCGAAGCACTGAAGCACGACCTTTCGGGCCTGCGCACCGGCCGCGCCAACACCGCGCTGCTGGAGCCGATCATGGTCACCGTTTACGGTGCCAACACGCCGATCACGCAAGTCGCCACGATCTCGGCGCCCGAACCGCGCATGCTTTCGGTGCAGGTCTGGGACAAGACGAACATCGGTCCCGTCGAAAAGGCGATCCGTTCGGCCGGTCTCGGCCTCAACCCGATCAATGACGGCAACACCCTGCGCCTGCCGATTCCCGACCTGACCGAGGAACGCCGCAAGGAACTGGCCAAGCTCGCCGGCTCCTACGCCGAAAAGGCCCGCGTCGCCGTGCGCAACGTGCGCCGAGATGGTATCGAGAACCTGAAGGCGGACGAAAAGAAGAAGGAAATCTCGGAAGACGAGCGCAAGCGCGGCGAAACCGAAGTCCAGAAGCTGACCGACGACATGATCAAGTTGCTCGACGAGGAGTTCGGCCGCAAGGAGAAGGAAATCCTCGGCAAGTGAGGCTTAGCCTCGCCGCGAGGGAGACCTGATGGCCAAGGAAGAACCTGCGAAAGTCGTGGCGCGCCACGTTGCCATCATCATGGATGGCAACGGGCGCTGGGCGAAGAAGCGCCACTTGCCGCGTGCGCTGGGTCACCAGCGCGGCGTCGAATCGGTTCGCCGCGTGGTGCGCGGCGCCCGGGAGATGGGGCTGGAAGCGCTGACGCTCTACGCCTTCTCCACGGAGAACTGGCGGCGGCCGGAGGAAGAAGTCTCCGACCTCATGAGCCTGATGAAGCGCTTCATCCTCTCCGATCTGGACGAGTTTGCAGCGGCCGGTGTCCGGCTGAAGATCATCGGGGATTACAAGGCCTTCAAGCCCGATGTGGTCGAATTGGTCGAAGGTGCCGTCGCGCGGACGGCCGGCAACACCGGCACCACGCTGGCCGTGGCGCTCAATTACGGTTCGCAGGACGAGATCGCCCGCGCCGCCAGCAAGGCAGCCGCGAAGGGCCCGATCACGCCCGAAACCATCGCTGCCGAACTCGATACGGCGGACATGCCCCCGCTCGATCTGCTGATCCGCACTTCGGGCGAAGTTCGGCTGTCGAATTTCCTGCTCTGGCAGGCGGCCTATGCGGAAATGATGTTCACCGAAGTGCTCTGGCCGGACTTCACCGCCGAGCACTTGCGCCAGGCCCTGGAAGATTTCACCTCCCGCGAGCGACGCTATGGCGGACGCTGACCCCGGCAGGAAAAAGTCCGACCTGGGCGTGCGGACGGCTTCGGCCGTGGTCATGCTGGTCGTGGCCGGCGGCGCGCTGTGGCTGGGCGGGGTGGTCTGGACCGCCTTCGTCTGTGCCGTGGCGCTCGGCGTGCTCTGGGAATGGGTCAAGCTGGCCCGCGGCGGCACGCAACATCCCGGCGAGCGCGCGGCCTTCAACTTCGGCGGCATGCTCTATGTGGGTATCGGCGCCGCGATGTTGCTGTTCCTGCGCAACCCGGCTTTCAGCCTTGCGCCGCTGCTGACGATCCTGCTGGCCGTGATCGGCGTCGATGTCGGCGCCTATTTCACGGGACGCTCGCTGGGCGGCCCGAAGATCGCACCTTCCATCAGTCCGTCCAAGACCTGGTCCGGCCTGCTCGGCGGCGTCCTTGGCGCCACGCTGGTCCTGTTCGGCGCCGCGCGCTTCTGGCAGGAGGGGCTGATCTCGGTCCATCCGCAGGGCAATGCGGCGGACGGCCCCGCCTGCTTCGGGATGCAGCCCTGCTGGTACCTGACGGCCAATGCGGTGCCGCTTTTCGCGACCTGTCTGATGACCGGCATACTGCTGGCCGTCTGCGCGCAAGCCGGCGATTTCTTCGAAAGCTGGATGAAGCGCCGGGCCGGGGTCAAGGACTCGGGCCACTTCATTCCGGGCCATGGCGGTTTCTTCGACCGTCTCGACGGCTTGCTGGCCGTGCTTTTCGTGCTAGGGCTGATGATCCTTTTCCAGCCGCGATGACCATGATGCGCACCATTTCCGTTCTCGGAGCCACCGGCTCCATCGGCGCCTCGACGCTGGACCTCGTTCGCCGCCATCCGGCGGACTGGCGCGTCGTGGCCCTGACCGCCAACGGCAACGTGCCGGAACTGGCCCGGCTTTCGATCGAGCTGTCCGCGCAAGTCGCGGTCGTCGCCGATGAGACGTGCCTGCCCGCCTTGCGGGAGGCTCTGGCCGGAACCGGGATCGAAGCCGCCGGCGGCCCTGCCGCGCTGGTGGAAGCCGCCTCGCGCGGCGCCGACGTCACCGTGGCCGCCATCGTCGGCTGTGCCGGCCTCGCGCCCACCATGGCCGCGATCGAGCAGGGCGGGGTGATCGCGCTCGCCAACAAGGAGGCGCTCGTCTCGGCGGGCGAAGTGATGACCGCAGCGGTGGAGCGTCACGGCGCAACCCTGCTGCCCATCGATTCCGAGCACAATGCGATCTTCCAGTGCCTGCAGGGCAACAGCCTCGATCACGTCCGCTGGATCACGCTGACGGCCAGTGGCGGTCCGTTCCGCGACTGGTCGCTCGACCGGCTGACGCTGGCGACCCCGGCACAGGCGGTAAAGCATCCGAATTGGGATATGGGCGCGAAGATCAGCGTCGATTCGGCGACGATGTTCAACAAGGGCCTCGAACTGATCGAGGCGCACTACCTCTTCCCGGTCGGGCTGGACCGGCTGCGTATCATCGTTCACCCGCAGTCCGTCGTTCATTCGATGGTGGAGTATCGGGACGGGTCGACTCTGGCGCAGCTCGGGCCTTCCGACATGCGTGTGCCAATCGCTTCTGCGCTCGCCTGGCCGGAACGGATGGACACGCCCTGCGCACCGCTGGACCTGGCCGAAATCGGCGAACTGACGTTCCGCCGCCCCGACGAAGTGCGGTTTCCCGCCACGCGTCTGGCCAGGGAAGCGGCCGAGGCGGGCGGTGCCATTCCGGCCGTGCTCAACGCTGCAAACGAAGTGGCCGTGGCCGCTTTCCTTGGCGGTCAGATTCCGTTCACGCGCATTGCCGCACAAGTCGAGGACGTGCTCGGGGCCTATGCGCCGCCCGCGCCCTCCAGCCTGTCGGATGTTCTGGCGGTTGACGGCGAGGCAAGAGCAAGGGCAAGCATGCTGGCCGGGACTGCGTGACGGCACGCGGTCCGAAAAGGATTCCCTGAATTGACCGGATCGCCCAACCTGCTGACGACGATCTTTGCATTCCTGTTGGTGCTGGGGCCGCTCGTGCTGATCCATGAGCTTGGCCACTATCTGGTGGGACGGCTGTTCGGCGTAAAGGCGGATGCCTTCTCGATCGGTTTCGGCAAGGAGATCGCGGGCTGGACCGACCGGCGCGGCACCCGCTGGAAGCTCTCGGCCCTGCCGCTGGGCGGCTACGTCCAGTTCGCTGGCGACATGAACCCGGCCTCGGCGCCCCGCGCCGGGGAGGACGGCCTCACGGCCGAGGAACGCACCAGGACCTTCCATGTGAAGCCGCTGTGGCAGCGTGCGCTTATCGTCTTTGCGGGCCCGCTGACCAACTTCGTCCTCTGCGTGCTGATCCTGGCCGGCTTCGTCTATGCTCACGGCCGTCTGATCGCGGATCCCGAGGTCGTCGGCTTCTCGGAAACCTCCGCGGCGAAGGTGGCGGGCGTGCAGATCGGCGATCGCATCGTCGCCATCGACGGCAACCGCATCGGCAGCGTCACCGATATTCCCGAACACACCGTCTATTTCCCGGGCAAGAACGTGGAACTGGTCGTGGACCGGGAAGGGCGCTCGGTCGTTCTGCCGGTGACCCTGGCCGGCGACGAAGTGAGTGACGATTTCGGCAACAAGGCCCGGATCGGCGACCTCGGCCTCGATTTCGCCGTCCCGGTCGTAAGCGGCTTCATGGGCGATTCCCCGGCCGAGCAGGCAGGCATGAAAGTGGGTGACCGGATCGTTGCCGTCGGCGAGACTCCGATCAGCAGCTTCCGCGAAGTGCCGCCGCTGATCATGCCCATGCCGGGTGCCAGAACGACCATAACCGTCATGCGCGAGGGCCAGGCGCATGTCCTGCCCATGACCATCGGCAGCGCCATCCAGAAGGACGCGCAAGGCCGCCAGGAAACCGTCGGGCGTATCGGTGTCCAGTCCGGTTTCGGCCGGCTTGAGCCTGTTGGGCCGGTCGCCGCACTGGGTATCGGCGTCGATCGCAGCTTCGCGCTGATGGGCACGATAGTCACCGGGATCCGGCAGATCGTGACCGGAGACCGGTCCGTCCGAGAACTGGGCGGCCCGATCAAGATCGCCAAGTATTCCGGCGAGCAATTCTCGCTGGGATGGGAGCCTTTCGTGGGCTTCGTGGCGATGATCTCGATTAACTTGGCATTCATCAATCTCCTGCCAATTCCTGGCCTCGACGGCGGGCACCTGGCTTTCTATGCGGCCGAATTGGTCCGTCGCAAGCCGCTGGGACTGCGCAGTCAGGAATGGGCGATCCGCACCGGGGTGGCACTCGTGCTTGCCCTGATGGTGTTCGTCACGGTCAACGATCTGGCATCGCTCCCGATTTTCGGGGGATAGCCTGGAGAATTCATCAGCCATCACATTTCCGCCGGGATTGGCTGCTTGATTGGACGTCGTCCATCGGGCAGATGGGCGCGATTACCCGTCGTCATGACGGGCAGCCTGGCGGGTCGGTCGAAGTCCTCGCGAAAGCGAATACAGGAATTTGCGTAGAATGATCGGATTGGAAATGGGTCGCAGCACTGAAGCTCGCCGTGCGCCGCAGCTTGCCGTAGTGCTCCTGGGGACCACGATCCTCGCGGGCGCCCCCGGCATTGCCCTTGCGCAGAATGCACCTGCCCCCGCCGCTCCCGTCTCGGCTCCCGCTCAGGCCCCCGCCGAAGTCGGCGAAACGATCCAGACGATTCAGGTTACCGGCGCCGAACGCCTCGAAGCGCAGACCGTACTTTCGTACATCCAGCTGCGCGTCGGCCAGCAATATACCAAGTCCGCCGGCGACGCCGCGCTCAAGGACCTCTACGGAACCGAGCTGTTTTCGGACGTGCAGGTCAACAACGACAAGGGCGTCGTGACCATCACGGTCAAGGAAAACCCGGTCATCAACCGCATCATCCTTGAAGGCAACAAGCGCATCAAGGACGACAAGATCCTGCCCGAGATCAAGGTCTCTCCGCGCCAGATCTTCACCCGTTCCAAGATCCGCGCCGACGTGGCCCGCATCATCGAACTCTACAAGCGCCAGGGCCGTTACGCCGCGACTGTCGAGCCGAAGATGGTCATGCTCGACCAGAACCGCGTCGACATCGTCTTCGAGATCACCGAGGGCGACAAGTCCAAGGTGCGCCAGATCAACATCCTGGGCAACGAGCAGTTCTCCGACGGCGAACTGCGCAGCCAGATGGTGACCAAGCAGGCCCGCTTCACGCGCCTGTTCAGCTCGGGCACCAGCTACGATCCCGATCGCATGGCCTTCGACCAGCAGAAGCTGCGCCAGTTCTACCTGACGCAGGGTTATGCCGATTTCCGCGTCGTCTCGGCCGTGGCCGAACTGACGCCGGACAAGAAGGACTTCATCATCACGTACGTGGTGGAGGAAGGTAAGCGGTACAAGTTCGGCGACGTGAAGGTCGAGAGCCAGCTGCGCGATTTCGATGGCGACAAGCTGGCCAAGAACCTCGCGCTCCACAAGGGCGACTGGTACAACGCCAAGCTCGTCGAAGACACGATCGAGGGCCTGAACGACACCGCCGGCGCCTTTGGCTATGCCTTTGCCGACGTGCGCCCGCAGTACGATCGCGACAAGGAAAACCTCACCATGGGGCTGACCTTCGTGATCCAGGAGGCGCCGCGCGTCTATGTCGAGAAGATCGACATCAACGGCAATACCCTGACTCAGGACAAGGTGATCCGCCGCGAATTCCGTCTTGCGGAAGGCGACGCCTTCAACTCGCTGCAGGTCAAGCGTTCGACCAACCGCATCAAGTCGCTCGGCTACTTCCAGGAGAAGTTCGAAGTCGAGCAGAAGCCTGGTACGGCCGAGGATCGCATTATCCTCGAAGCCAACGTCGAGGAAAAGCCGACTGGCGAACTCCAGCTCTCGGCCGGTTTCTCCAGCCTTGAGCGCTTCATCTTCCAGGCTTCGATCCGCCAGCGCAACTTCCGCGGCCGCGGTCAGACGGTGGGCCTGTCGGGCAGCTATTCGTCCTACTCGAAGTCGGTCGAAGCCAGCTTCGTAGAGCCGTACCTGTTCGACAAGAACGTGTCGCTGGGCGTCGATATCTATCGCCGCGATTACAACAGCTTCAATTACACGAATTCGGACCGCAACACGACCTACCAGCAGTCGACCACGGGCTTCCAGGTTCGTGCCGGTGTGCCGCTGACCGAATACCTGACCGCCATCGGCCGCTACACGCTCAACTACGATGATGTGTCGCTGGACAAGGGTACGTACTACTCGGTCGATTCCAACGGTAACTACGCCTGCGACCCGCTGCGTGCCGGCCGTTATCTCTGCGATGCGATCGGCAAGCGTCTCAGCTCGATCCTCGGCATGTCGGTGGTTTACGACAACCTCGACAACCGCCAGCGTCCGACCCGCGGTGAAACCATCTCGGCCAACGTCGACGTGGCGGGCCTCGGCGGCGACGTGAAGTACTACCGCCTGCGTGCCAATGCGGCGAAGTACTGGCCGCTCGGCAAGGGCTTCATCTTCTCGATCCAGAGCGAAGGCGGCCTGATCAAGGGCTGGGGCGGAGACGATGTCCGCCTGACCGACCGTTTCTATCTGGGTGAGCCCCAGATCCGCGGCTTCGGCATTCGCGGCGTCGGACCGCGCGTCGTGCGTCAGTACCTTACGGCAGACAGTAACGGGAACTATACCGTTAAGGGCGAGGATTCGGACGACGCTCTCGGCGGCAAGTATTACTACATGAACCGCGCAGAACTCGAGATTCCTTTGGGCTCGGGCGCACGCGAAATGGGTCTGCGCCCTTCCATCTTTGTGGACGCCGGTGCGGTCTGGGCCATCAAGTCGCCGACTTTGAGCGACTGTGAGAAGGGCTGCTTTATTGGGTCGCGTGATTCGAGCGGTAACCAGCTTTATACCGAGACGGCTTCCGACGGCACGACATCGACTACGACCAGTAAGACCAATTCGGTCACAGGTGACGCGAACACGGCCATCGGGACCACCAGCTACTTCACCGAAACCTTCGAGGGTAATACCTGGAAGCCGCGCGTTGCCATCGGTTTCGGCGTGAACTGGAACTCGCCCTTCGGGCCGTTCCGTATCGATATCTCCAAGGCGCTGCTCAAGTATGACGGCGACAATACCAAGACCTTCACTTTCAACGTGGGAACTCAATTCTGATGAACATGCTTCTCAAGTCCGCCGCTCTGGCCTCGGGCCTGGCGTTTGTCGCTCTGGCCCAGCCCGCGCTCGCGCAGGCTGTGCCCGCGTCGAAGGTGGCCGTGGTCGATCTCGACCGCGTTGCGCGTGAGTGCAACGCCTGCAAGACTGCCAACCAGTCGCTGCAGCAGCAGATCCAGGCTTTCGAGGCACGCCGCAACCAGCTGCAGACCTCGCTCCAGCCTGAAGCCCAGGGCCTCGAAACCGCCGTCAAGGCGCTGAACGGCAAGCAGCCCGACGCCGCGCTGCAGACCCGCATCCAGGCCTACCAGCAGAAGGAACAGCAGGCCGGCCAGGAACTGCAGGGCCAGCAGCAGCAGATCCAGCGCAACCAGGCCTATGTCGGCCAGCAGATCCAGGCGCAGCTGCAGAACCTCTACAAGCCCGCCATGCAGAAGCGCGGCGCCAACATGCTGGTCGAAATGGGCCAGACGCTGGCCTACGATCCCGGCCTGGACGTGACCACCGACGTGCTGACCGCGCTTAACGGCGCGCTCACCTCGATCAACACCACGGCTCCGGCGCAGCAGCAGCAGCAGCCTGCTCCCGCGGCCTCGGGCCGCTAAGGGCAGCGGCGGGTAAGGCGATGAGCGAGCCGACCGAGTTCGTCTACGACACCGCGAAGATCCTCGCGGCTCTGCCGCATCGCTACCCGATGCTGCTGGTCGACCGCGTGGTCTCGTTCGACGAGAACGAGATCCATGCGGTCAAGGCCGTGAGCTTCAACGAGGACTTCTTCCAGGGCCACTTCCCCGGCCGTCCGATCATGCCCGGCGTGCTTCAGATCGAAGCGCTGGCGCAGGCGGCCGGCATCCTCGCGATCGAAGCACTCGGGCTCGCCGGAACCGGCAAGCTGGTCTACTTCATGGCGATCGAGGAAGCGAAGTTCCGCAATCCCGTGACGCCGGGCAACCTGCTCGACCTGCGGGCCGGCTTCGTGCAGAAGCGCTCGCGCGTCTGCAAGTTCTGGGGCAAGGCCTCGATCGGCGAGAAGGTGACCTGCGAAGTGAACTTCACCGCCATGATCGCCGACGCCTGACGGGAAGGGGAGGGCCAGCCTTCCCCTTGACCCTTGCATTTTCGGGGGCGTCCGTGTAAGGGCGCCGCTTTCCGAAGCAGGCCGGTCGGAACCGGCCATATGCGAAGAGAGATACGACATGAAGGCCGATACGCATCCCGACTACCACATGATCACCGTCCAGATGACCGACGGCAGCACTTTCCAGACCCGCTCGACCTGGGGCTCGGAAGGCGACACGCTGGTCCTCGACATCGATCCCACGTCGCACCCGGCCTGGACCGGCGGCAAGGCCCAGCTGCAGGACGGCGGCCGTGTTGCCCAGTTCAACAAGCGTTTCGGCGGTCTTTCGCTCAAGAAAAACTGAGCGCAGACAGCTTCGAACACAAAGAAGGCGGTCCTTTCGGGCCGCCTTTTTTGTTGTCCGATTCAGGTTTATCCGATTCGCGCGGCAGCGTGTCGGAGGCGTCCTGGTCAGGTCTCGAAGCCGAAATCCATGAGATCGAGCCAGTCCAGCCGCTCGGCGGGGACGGGGCGGAGGAACTCCATTCCGGCGGCATCCCCGCGCACCCAGCGGACGATTGCCTGCAGCGCGGGCGCGCCGGTTTCCAGTCGGATCGAAACGAATGCGCCTGGGCGCAGCCAGTCCGCGTCGCCCCGAACGCTGCAACCATGGGCCGAGACGTCGGCGAGTTGGACCGATGCGGAGCCGCCGCGGGCCGATTCCAGCGTGGCATCGTAGCAAGTGACGTGCCGGTGTTCGCGGCGCCGGTCGTCGCGAGCCCGCGCGGGGCTGGGCATGAGCCTTGCGAGCGATGCGTTCACTGTGCGATGTCCTTGGCGTACCGTTGAAAATTCGGAGCCAATTTCCGTCAATACCGTTAACGGACAGTCACCGTGGGGCGATCGGAACCAAAATCTCCGGCCGGTCCTGATGGAATGAGGCAGATGCCGGTTTGCCGGCTTGCAGATGGAGAAGCGCAATGAACCGTAACTTCCGTATCCTGACCGCCTGTGGCGCCGCACTCGTGGCCAGTGCCGCTCTCGCCGGACAGGTGCAGGCTCAGGACACCGCAGCGGCTGCGCCGATGGTTCACGCCGATGTCATCGGCCTGGACGGCAAGCCGATGGGGACTGTCATGCTTCAGGACACGGCGGGCGGCGTGCTCGTCACCACCGATCTCAAGGGGATTCCTGCCGGCGACCATGGCTTCCACTTCCACGAGAAGGGCGTGTGCGAACCGGCGCAGAAGTTCACCACGGCCGGTGGTCACTTCACGGGCGGCGACCACAAGCACGGCCTGATGGTCATGGGCGGTCCGCATGGCGGCGACATGCCGAACCAGCACGTCGGCGCGGACGGCGTGCTGAAGGCGCAGGTTCTGAATACCGGGGTGACGCTGGCCGCAGGCGCCAAGTCACTGGCCGATGCGGATGGTTCGGCGCTGGTCATCCACGCCGATCCCGACGACTATACCAGCCAGCCTGCCGGCAACGCCGGTGGCCGCATTGCCTGCGCGGTGATCAGCGCTCCGAAGTGATCCTGGCGAGCGGGGCGCGCTCGCTGGGCTGCTCCCCGCTCAGCCCCAGGGCTTTTCCCGGTACCACTGGGTGATGACGTACTTGTAGCCCTTGCGCACCTTCATCGCGTGATGGAGCGTGGCGGCATTGAGCGTACCGTCGGCGCGGCGGTTGTTCCAGGCGATCAGCTTCCCGCGCTCGGGCTGGATGAGCTTGTCGATCACCTTGAACCGCGTGGCGCCGCCGGCCTCAACATCGTTGAGGTAGACCATGAAGGTCCAGGTCCGCTGGCCCGCGACCGAACAGTATTTGTCGTAGTCGCTGTTGTTGGGCTCAAAGTAGTCGGTATGTGCCTTGAATTCCTGGCCCACCTCGTAGCGCTGGCCCTGGAGCGGCTCCGCGTGGGCGATGTCGATACCCGACAACTGCGCCAGCTTGTCCGCCAGAGCTGCCACGGCGGGATCCTCGGGTGAAAGATCACAGGTCGAACTGGTGCGGAAGGCATCGTCACCGTTGTAGTTGGCGATCGTTGAGGGCCGATGCTGCGCCTCGATCATGGCAAGCAGGGCGTCGCATTCCTCCCCGGACAGGAACGCGCGCAGGACGAAAAGGTCCAGCCGCGATGAGGGGAAGCGCTGCACGCCATGGCGCGAGAGCAGGATGTCAGCAGATGATTCGCCGGGAGACTTCATGCTGCACCCTTAGCGGGCCGCTCCGGGCGAGAAAATTGCATGAGTTTCGGCCTGATCCAATTTTTTGCTTTGCAAGAGGGCAAACCTTGTGCAAAGGGCGCCCTCCGCAACGGTCGCTGCAAAGCGAAACGGAGCGGACTTCGGAAGACGCGTCGTTTCAAACCGCGTTTGCCGTGTGGCGATTGTAGCTCAGTTGGTTAGAGCGCCGGTTTGTGGTACCGGAGGTCGTGGGTTCGAACCCCATCAATCGCCCCATTTCTCCTTCTTCTATCGCCATATGGATCAAATGCCGGGTGAAATTCCCGATGCTTTGACGTAGGCCACTTGCTCCTTTCCCTGCGGACGATAGAACGCCTTCGACCATGCACGGCCTTGCCAATCCCGCCCGGTTCCTGCGCATCGCCCGATGGCTGATGCCGCTTTGCATGGGCATCGGATTCGCCGTGGCGTTCGGGGCTCTGGGGTGGGGCCTGTTCTTCGGCCCGGCAGAGCGTCTGCAAGGCGAAACCGTTCGCATCGTCTATCTCCATGTCCCGGCCGCCTGGCTCGGCATGGCGGGATGGATGGGAATTGCGGCCGCCAGCTTTACCGAACTCGTCTGGCGCCACCCGCTCGCGGGCATAGCCGCGCGTGCCTGCGCAGTGCCCGGGGCGGTGTTTACCGCGGTCTGCCTGATCACCGGATCGCTCTGGGGACGGCCGGCCTGGGGCACCTGGTGGGTCTGGGATGGCCGGTTGACCAGCATGCTGGTGCTGCTTTTCCTCTACTTCGGCTGGATGGCGCTTTCGCAGGCGAGCGAGGCCGCCGACGGCAGCCAGAACCGCGCACCCGCGATCTTCGGCCTGGTGGGCGCCGTGAACATTCCGATCATTCACTACTCGGTCATCTGGTGGAACAGCCAGCACCAGGCACCCAGCATCAGCCTGGGCAAGTCGGCGATGGCCGGCGATTTCCTCTGGCCGCTGCTTCTGGCAATGCTGGGTTTCACACTGCTTTTCGCAGGCTGCGTCCTGGCGCGGATGCGCGCGATCCTGGCAAACCAGCAAGCCGAAGCCCGCTTGCGGCGCAAGGCCCTGAGCGAGGCCTGGTGACAGTCATGCCGGATAAGAGGAACTGATGCGCGAGGCGATGGACCCCTGGATCTTCGTGGCCGCGGCCTATGTGGTGGGGATCGGTGCGACCGTGACGATGGCGGCATGGTCGCTGCTGTCGATGCGTCGTGCAGAGAAGCGCCGCGACGATGCGAGGAAGCGCTGAGCATGGCGCAGACGGCCAATGTCCGCCCTGGCGGGATCAAGGCGAAGCACCAGAGGCTGGTCCTCCTGGCCGTGGCGCTGGCCGTTCTCGTCGGCGCTGCCTTGCTGGCGGCCTGGGCCCTGCGCAACCAGGCCAGCTATTTCTACGTACCGGCCGAGATCGTGGCGAAACCGCCCGAGCCCGGCCGCGCCGTGCGGCTGGGCGGGATGGTCGCGCAAGGCTCCCTGAAGACCGAGGCTGACGGCGTGACAATCGCCTTTGTCGTGGAAGACGGGAAAGCGCGCGTTCCGGTGCGCTTCAAAGGGATCGTCCCTTCGCTCTTCGTGGAAGGCTCCGGCGTCGTGGCCGAAGGGCATCTGGATTCCGGCGGCACGTTCCAGGCGGACAATCTCCTGGCCAAGCATGATGAGAACTATGTGCCGCGCGAAATGAAGGACATGAGCAGGGAACAGGCCGAGCAAGTGATGCGCGAGACGAAATGAGCGACGCGCGATGATAGCCGAACTCGGACTTGCCGCCCTCTGGATGGCCGCGGCGCTGGCCGGCCTGCAATTGTTGGCAGGCATATTGGCATTGACCGGGCGCGGCGCCTCGCTGGGCGGGATCGTGCGGCCGGTGGCGGCGGTGCAGGGCGTCCTGGCGCTGATCGCCTTCCTCTGCCTGATCGCCGTCTTCGCGACGACGGATCTTTCCGTGAAGCTGGTGGCGATGAACTCGCACTCGCTGAAGCCGCTGATCTTCAAGGTGGCGGGAACCTGGGGCAATCACGAAGGCTCGATGCTGCTCTGGGTCATGGTGATGAGCTTGGCCGGTGGTTTCGTCGCGCTCGTGGAACGGCGGCTGCCGGAGCCGACCATGCTGGCGACCCTGGCCGGACAGGCCTTTGTCAGCTTGGGCTTCTATGCCTTCCTGCTGATCGCCTCCAACCCGTTCGACCGCCTTTCCCCGGTCCCGGAGGAAGGCAATGGGCTCAATCCCCTGCTGCAGGATCTTGGGCTCGCGTTCCATCCGCCCACGCTCTACCTCGGTTATGTCGGTCTTTCGGTGGCCTTCAGCTTCGCCATCGGCGCGCTGGTCACGCGGCAGGTCGGCCCGGCTTTCGCCCGTGCCATGCGCCCCTGGGTGCTGGGCGCCTGGATTTTCCTGACGCTGGGCATCACGGCCGGCTCCTACTGGGCTTATTACGAGCTGGGCTGGGGCGGCTGGTGGTTCTGGGACCCGGTGGAAAATGCTTCCCTGATGCCCTGGCTGGCGGCGACGGCGCTGCTCCATTCGGTAAGCGTGCTGGCATCCCGCGATGCGCTGAGGGCCTGGACGGTGATGCTGGGCGTGGTGGCCTTCTCGATGTCGATGATCGGCACGTTCCTCGTGCGCTCCGGCATTCTCACCAGCGTACACGCTTTTGCTGTGGACCCGCAGCGCGGTTCTTTCATTCTCGCTCTGCTGGCGATCAATATCGGCGGCGCCCTGACGCTCTTCGCGCTGCGGGCCGGGACCGTCACCGAAGGCGAGCGTTTCGCTCTCGTCAGCCGCGAGGGCGCGCTGGTGTTCAACAACGTCATGCTCTCGGCGATCCTGGGCATCGTCCTGTTCGGTACGCTCTACCCGCTGGTGGCTGAGACGATGGGCGCTAAAGTCTCCGTCGGACCGCCCTATTTCAATCCGATGGGCGCGCTTTTCGCGGTGCCGATGCTGGTGATCCTGGCCGTCGGCCCCATGCTGCGCTGGCGGCGCGATTCGTTCGCCCGGGTCGGCCGGTCGCTGGTCATTCCGGCGATGCTGGTGGCGGCGGGCATCATCGCCATGGTGGTGGTCGGCGGCGTCGGCCTTCTGCCCACGCTCGGCTTTGCGCTGGCGCTGGGGCTTGGCTGGGCGAGCGTGCTGCCGCTCAAGGGCCGCAACTTGCGCCGCACGCCTCTGCCGATCTGGGGTATGGTTCTCGCGCACTTCGGGATTGCCGTCTCGCTGTTCGGGATGAGCTGCGAGAGCGCATTTTCGGTCGAGAAGCTGGTGGCGGTGAAAGCCGGCGACGCGACGGCCGTGGGGCCGTGGCAGATCAAGCTGGACGCGGTGGAGCCCATGGCAGGTCCGAACTGGACCGCTCTCGAAGCCCGGCTGCTGGTGCGTTATGGCGACTACGGGAAGGTTACGCAGCTCGACCCGCAATCGCGCAGTTTCTGGGCGCCGCCGCAGCAGACCAGCGAATCGGCGCTGCTCACCCGCTGGAATGGCCAGCTTTACGCGGTGCTCGGCGGCGAGGCGGATGACGGCCGCTGGCAGCTGCGCCTGTGGTGGAAGCCTTTCGTGCCGCTGATCTGGCTGGGCGGGGTGCTCATCGCCCTGGGCGGCTTGCTGGCTCTGCTCGGCCGCGTTGCCAGCGACTTGCGCCGCATTTTCGCGCGCGAGAAGATCGCCTATCGCCGGGGCCGCATGGCCGATCTGCAGCGCGCGCAGGAGGGCGAGGAGCCATGAGCCCGCCTGTGCGAACCAAGGCGCCTGCCTGGGCGATCTGGTTGCCGCTGGGGCTGTTCCTGGCTTTCGCGGCGTTGGTCACGATCGGCCTCCTCCGGCCGGCGGACCGGACGGTCGCCAGCACCCTGATCGGCAAGCCGATGCCGGCGTTCGCGCTGCCGCCCGCCCTGCCTGACCGACCTGGCCTGGGCAGCGCCGACATCGCCACCGGCAAGCCGCATCTCGTCAATATCTTCGCCTCGTGGTGCATTCCCTGCCGGGTCGAGGCACCGCAATTGCGCGCTCTGGCCGGAGCGGGGGTGCCGATAGTGGGGATTTCGGTGCGCGACAGCACCGAGGCGCTGACCGGTTTTCTCAAGGAAAACGGCGATCCCTATCAACGGATCGGCGCGGACGACGATGGCAAGGTGCAATTGGCGCTGGGCTCGTCCGGCGTGCCCGAAACCTATGTGATCGATGGGCGGGGCGTCATCCGCTACCAGCACATCGGTGAGATCCGCCCCGAGCATGTCGCGATGATCCTGGCAAAGCTGCAGGAGGCGTCGCAGTGACGCGGCGCCCGGCAGCCTTGTCCCTGACGGCCCTGTCCCTGGCGATGGCGCTCTGGCTGACCGTGCCCGCGGCCGCGCAGGAAGAGCAAACCACGGCGCCATTCGCTTATCGCCAGCTGGATGATCCCGCCAAGGAACAGCAGGCGCAGGCGCTGATGGAAACGCTGCGCTGCCTGCAATGCCAGGGCCAGTCGATTGCTGATTCGGATGCGCCCATCGCCGGGTCCATGCGCTCGCTGGTGCGCGAGCGAATCGCTGCCGGCGAACAGCCCGAGGCGATTCGCGGCTGGCTGATCGAGCGCTATGGCGACTACGTCAGTTATGCGCCGCAGCTTACCTCGCTGACCTGGCCGCTGTTCGCCTTGCCGGTCGTGCTGATCGGGCTGGCCGCGCTGCTCCTGCGGAAGCGTTTTCGCCGGGGAGAAGCGCGATGACCTGGGTTTTTGTCGCCTTGCTGGCCATCCTGTCCTTCCTGGCCATCGTCTTCCTGTTCAAGGCGCCGAAAGGCGGCCGAGAGGCGGTGGCGGCGGCACTGATGCTGGGGGCGGCAGGCTATGCCGCCCAGGGGCGGCCCGGCGAAGCCGGAGCGCCCAAGGAAGCCACGGACGCGCAGAATCCGGAAGCTGGCCAATTCTTCGTGGAGGCCCGTGCCCGCTTGCGCGACCAGGGCATCCCCACCAGCAACCATTGGGTCATCATTTCCGACGGGCTGGCCCGCAATGGCCATTATGCCGACGCCGCGCAGCTCCTGCGCGGGGCTATCGAGGACGATCCCAAGGATTCCGAAGCCTGGCTGGCGCTGGGCAACGTCCTTGTCGCCCATTCGGAAGGCGTGCTGACGCCGCCCGCGCTTTATGCCTACCGGCGGGCCGTCAAGGCCGATCCGAAGGCGCCCGGGCCGCCTTATTTCCTGGGGCTGGCCATGGCTCAGTCCGGTCAATTGACGCAGGCGCGGGCATTATGGGCCGATCTGCTGAAGACGGCGCCGAAGAATGCGGACTGGCGGGTGTCAGTGGCGCAGCAGCTTCAGCGGCTCGATGTCTTCATCGCCAGCCAATCGCCCTCGGCCGTACAGGCGGAGGAGCAGACCGGGCAGGCACCGGATGCCAAAGGTCAAGATGCTCAGGCTCAAGAACCTCAGGCCCAGGAATCCGGGCCTGAACCCATGAAAGAGCGGACGCCGCCATCGCGGAATCCCCAGCCCATGCCGCCGCGTCGATGAACCTTCAACTAACGGTCGTTGCTAGGCTCCGATCATGCTGCTAACGGCGGGCGCTTGTTGCGGGGGTGAAATGCCGACGCGGCAAAGCCATTACGGGGCGCTGGAATGAGTGATGCAAGTTCGGACACGGCTGTCGTTCCGACGGTGATCGATCCGGCGACGGGGCATAAAGCCCCCGCCGCGGGTGGACATGGTTCCGGCAACATAACCAAGCTCGCGCTCGGTGCCGTGGGCGTCGTCTTCGGCGACATCGGCACCAGCCCGCTTTACGCCTTCCGGGAAACCTTCGTCGGCCCGCACCCGCTGGCGATCGACGAACTGCACGTTCTCGGCGTGGTCAGCCTGATTTTCTGGTCGATGACGCTGGTCGTGTCGGTCCAGTACGTCGGCATCCTGATGCGCGCGGACAACAAGGGGCAGGGCGGCAGCCTGGCGCTCGTGGCGCTGATCTCGGGCGCGATCCGCAAGTCGCGCTACGGTTCGCTGGTGGTCCTGCTGGGCGTCTTCGCGACCTCATTGTTCTACGGCGACTCGATGATTACCCCCGCCGTTTCGGTGTTGTCCGCGGTCGAGGGCCTCACCGTCGTCGAATCGCGACTGGCGCCGCTGGTGCTGCCGATCGCGCTGGTGCTGCTGATCGCACTGTTCGTGATCCAGAAGAGCGGAACCGCCAAAGTCGGCGCGCTCTTCGCGCCGGTGATGATCGTCTATTTCGCCGTGCTCGCCATTCTCGGCATCTACCATCTCGTGCAGATGCCGTCAGTGCTGGTGGCGCTGAACCCGTGGTACGCCATCCAGTTCTTCATGACCGACAAGGTCCTGGGCTTCCTGGCTCTGGGCTCGGTCGTGCTGGCCGTGACCGGCGCGGAAGCGCTCTATTCCGACATGGGCCATTTCGGCCGCGGCCCGCTGCGCCTGTCGTGGTTCGGGGTCGTCATGCCCTGCCTGCTGATCAACTACTTCGGCCAGGCGGCGATGATCCTCGGGCTCGACGATTCGGCCGCGGCAGAGGCGATGAAGAACCCATTCTTCAACCTCGCGCCCGAAAACCTGCGCCTGCCGCTGGTGATCCTGGCCACTTGCGCCACCTTCATCGCCAGCCAGGCGGTGATTTCGGGCGCCTTCTCGATCACTCACCAGGCTATGCAGCTCGGCTTCATCCCGCGTCTCTCCACTCGCCACACCAGCGAGCACGAGGTGGGCCAGATCTACATTCCCTTCGTCAACTGGGCGTTGATGACCGGCGTGATCGTGCTGGTCCTGGTGTTCCAGAACTCGTCGAACCTCGCCTCGGCCTACGGCATCGCGGTGACCGGCGCGATGCTGATCGACACCTGCCTCATGGCGGTGCTGCTGATCGTGCTCTGGCGCTGGAAGCTGTGGATGGCGATCCCGGTGATCGTCACCTTCTTCGTCGTCGACGGCGCCTATTTCGCGGCGAATGCCACCAAGGTGCCGGACGGCGGCTGGTTCCCCCTGCTGATCGGCGGCATCGCCTTCACCCTGCTGACGACCTGGAACAAGGGTCGCCGCCTCATGCGCGTTCGCATGACCGAGGCCGCCTTGCCGCTCAACGTCTTCGCCAAGAGCGCGCATGGCTCGGCGGCGCGGGTGCCGGGCACGGCGATCTTCATGGCATCGAGCAATGCCGGGGTGCCTTCGGCCCTGCTGCACAACATCAAGCACAACAAGGTGCTGCACGAGCGCGTGGTGGTGCTGACGGTCGAAGTTCAGGACGTGCCCTATGTCGAGCCGGCCGAACGCTATTCGGTCACCGACCTGGGGCAGGGCTTCTATCGCATGACGCTGCGTTACGGCTTCATGGAAGAGACCGACATTCCGGCCGCGCTCGCGCATTCCGAGATGTGCGGCGGCCCGTTCGAGATGATGAAGACCAGCTTCTTCCTCTCGCGCCAGACCCTGGTTCCCTCGGCCAAGCCCGGCATGGCGATCTGGCGCGAAAAGCTGTTCGCCTGGATGATGCGCAATGCGGCCAGCGCGATGGAGTTCTTCCGCTTGCCCACCAACCGCGTGGTCGAACTGGGCAGCCAGCTGGAAATCTGAGCCATGCAGGCACGGGCGGCATCCTTGCGGCCCTGTTGACGGTATTTGTCATCAGTTTCAAACACAACGGTCTGATAGGACGCAACTTTACTTCTCCAACAAGGGGGTGAGATGCGTTCCTGTTACCTCTCGGCCGGTGCGGCCCTGATCCTTCCGGCGCTGGCGCTGTCCTCGGGCGCGAAAGCGGCGACTTGCGACGAGACGTTCGCCAAGGCCGGCTCCATTCTCAGCGGCATGCGCTTCACGGCCACGGTGACCGTTCCCGACCTGACACCGGCCAGCGCCATCGGGCAGATGCGGGGAATCGTCGCGGCCAAGGGCTACGACGTGATCGTCGCCGAGCCGGAAGACGGATCCATGCTGATCGAGCAGCCGCAGACCGGCAAGGCGCGCGCCTTCCCGATCACGATCACTGCCACCAATGCCGGCGGGCAGGGCACCGTGCAGATGGAAGCGAAGCTGCGCGGGGGGCAGACGGTGCCGGCAGAGGCGGCCAAGACCGAGATGTGCGAGATGCTCGGCGGCCTCAAGGGCGGCAAGGCCGGTCTGGCGGCGGCCAGCAGCGGCATGAAGGCCGTCAGCACCGCGCCGCCGCTCGAAATGGACGCGCTCTCGCTGTCGCAGCAGATCTCGAAGGATACCGAACGCAATGCCGCGGCCATTCCGCTGCGCTATGAAAACAAGAGCTTCATCATCAAGGGCATGGTGGGCGAGATCGCCAAGGATCGGGGCGACTATATCGTCACCTACAAGATCCCCCAGCCTTACGAGCAGGCCATCCGCCTGCCGGGCCAGGCGGCATTCAAGACCGATATCGCCTGTGTCATGGCCAAAGGGCAGGCCGCGTTCACCCTGCAGCTCAAGCCCGGCAAGACCATTCGCATGAGCGGGGTCTACGACAATTTCAGCCCCACCGACCACATCCTCCTGTTGAAGGACTGTCGCTCGGTCGGCTGACGGGGGGCGGCGGCCTTGCCGCTGCCCCCCCCGCTTCGCTCAGTCGTGCGGCGGGTTCTCGATCACTTCTTCCTTCGCAGCCTCGCCCATGCCGTGCTTGAGCACCATGGGCAGCTGCGAGAACGTGAAGACGAACGACAGCACGGTGAAGCCCCAGAGCTTGGCCTGGAGCCAGGTGTCGAAGCTGACGGTGAAGACCAGCGCGGTGTTGAGCACGGCTAGGAGCAGGAAGAACCAGGCCCAGTTGCGCGAAAGCTTCATCCAGCCTTCCTCGTTCAATCCCTCGAACGCGGATTGCAGGAGGTATTTCAGCATGGGCTTGCCGCGCATGAGGCCGAAGAACAGCACGCCCGCGAACATCAGGTAGACGGCGGTGGGCTTGATCTGGATCCAGAAGGCATCGTGGAACACCACGGTGAGCGCGCCGAAGCCGACGATCAGCACCGTGGTCAGCCAGAGCATCGGCGAGATGTGGCCGAGGCGCCATTTCGAAATGCCCAGCGCAATCACGGTGGCGACCATGAAGGCCACGGTGCCCTTGATCACGGCGGAAACCGTGCCGATGGTGTCTCCCTCGCCGGTCGGCGAGAAATGGCGATAGGCCAGGAAGAAGACGAGCAGCGGGCCGAAATCGACGACGAGATTGACCCAGGAACTCTTGGGTTTCTCGGCAGGCGTGGTCTGGCTGTTCATCAGGCGATCCCGGCGATGACCCGCGCGAGCAGATCCGGGTTGAAGGGGCGCAAGTCGTCGATCTTCTCGCCGACGCCGATGGCGTGGATAGGCAGGCCGTACTGCTCGGCCGCCGCGACGAGGACGCCGCCGCGGGCCGTGCCGTCCAGCTTGGTCATGATGAGGCCGGATACGCCCGCCACTTCCTTGAAGATCTCGATCTGCGAAAGCGCGTTCTGGCCGTTGGTGGCGTCGAGCACGAGCACCACGTCGTGCGGCGCCTCGGGGTTGAGGCGGCCCAGCACGCGGCGGATCTTGGACAGTTCGTCCATCAGTTCGCGCTTGTTCTGCAGGCGGCCGGCGGTGTCGACGATGAGGGCGTCGATGCCCTGGTCGGTCGCGGCCTTCACCGCATCGAAGACGATGGAGGCCGGGTCGCCGCCCTCGGGGCCTTTGATGAGCGGAACGCCCAGACGGTCGGCCCAGACGCCGAGCTGGCCGATCGCGGCGGCGCGGAACGTGTCGCCCGCCGCCAGCATGACCGAGTAGTCCTGCTCCTGGAACAAGTGCGCCAGCTTGGCGATCGTGGTGGTCTTGCCCGAGCCGTTGACGCCGATCACCAGGATCACCTGCGGGCGGGGGAAGGCCACGACGTCGAGCGGCTTGGCGACCGGGCGCAGAATTTCCGCGATCTCGCGGGCGACCACTTCCATGATCGCGCGTTCGTCCGCGTCCCGCTCGAAGCGTTCCTCGGCCAGGCGGGCGCGGATGCGGGCGGCGGCGCGGGGGCCGAGGTCCGACATGATCAGCGCGTCTTCCAGAGCGTCGAGCTGGGCATCGTCCAGCTTGGATTTGCCGACGATGCCGGAAAGGTTCTCGCTCAGGCGTTCCGAGGTCTTGCGGAAGCCGCCGAACAGGCGGTCGGACCAGTCGCGGTCAGCCTGCTGGCCATCGGTACTCATGATTCCAGTATTCCTTCGACTACCCTTGCGGGCGTAACGCGGATTAGCGTGCCGGGCTGCACATGGTCGGGCAGGCGCCCAGGGAGACGTACCGGCGCGAAGTTTTCCGCATGGCCTTTCGCGCCTCTTTCGGCAAGCACGGATAGCGGCTGGCCGATGAGCCCCGTGAGCCAGTTCGCCCTGGTTCCGGCGATCTTCTCGCGCAGTTCGCCTGCGCGGGACCGGATCGTGGCGGCCTCCACTTGCGGCATGCGCGCCGCCGGGGTGCCGGGCCGCTGCGAATAGGGGAAGACGTGGCCGTGGACGACCTGCAGTTCCTCGATGATCGAGAGATTGGCGGCATGGGCTTCCTCGTCCTCGGTCGGGAAGCCGGCGATGAGATCGGCGCCGATGGCGATTTCGGGGCGGCGCGCGCGCAGGCCGGAGACCAGTTCCAGCGCATCGGCACGGCTGTGGCGGCGCTTCATGCGCTTCAGGATCAGGTCGTGGCCGTGCTGGAGCGAGAGATGGACATGCGGCATGACCCGCGGCTCGCTGGCCAGCAGCGCGAACAGCGTCTCGTCCACTTCGGCGCCGTCGATCGAGGACAGGCGCAGGCGGGGCAGGCCGGGGAAGCGGGCGAGGATCGCTTCGCAGAGCGTGCCGAGGCGGGGCGATCCGGGAAGATCGCCGCCCCAGGAGGTGAGGTCCACGCCGGTCAGCACGATCTCGTTGACGCCGGCGTCGGTGTGGACGGCCAGGTCGTGGAGGACTTCGGCCACGGTGCGTGAGCGGCTGGGCCCGCGGCCTTGCGGGATCACGCAGAAAGTGCAGGCGTGGTCGCAGCCGTTCTGGACCTGCACGAAACCGCGCGTATAGGCGCGCCGCGCGGTCAGGCCGGGGGAAGGCGCAATAGGCGCTGGCGGGACGTTCCAGGCGCGCGGATCGAGCTTGGCGGTGTTGGCGACGATGCCGTCGACTTCGGGCATGGCGGCCAGCATCGCGCGTTCCACTTCAGCCGCGCAGCCGGTGACGATCAGGCGCGCGTCCGGGTGGGCCTTGCGGGCGCGGCGGATCGCCTGACGCGTCTGGCGCACGGCTTCCGCCGTCACGGCGCAGGAATTGACGACCACCAGGCCTTCCGGCTGATCCTCGGCCCCGCGCAGCAAGCCGCGCAGCGTTTCGCTCTCGGAAATGTTGAGGCGGCAGCCGAGCGAATGGACTTCGACAGTCAATCTGGGATCCCGTAGTCCGCCGTTTCGAACGAGCCGCGGAACGATTCGGTGGCCGGGCCGGTCATGACGATTTCGTCGTCCGCCCGCCATTCGATGGCCAGCGGGCCGCCGGGAAGGGTGACGGTGACCTTGCGGTCGACCAGGCCGCGCCGCATGGCGCCGATGGCGGTGGCGCAGGCGCCCGTGCCGCAAGCGCGTGTCAGTCCGGCGCCGCGCTCCCAGACGCGCAGGGTGATGGCGTCGCGCGCCGTCACGGCTGCGACGTTCACGTTGATGCGCTCGGGAAACAGCGGATCGTTTTCGATCAGGGGTCCGAGCCGGGCCATGTCGATGCCGTAGGGATCGTCGACGAAGAAGATGACGTGCGGATTGCCGACATTGACGGCGATGGGATTGACGAGTTCCTCCCAGGCCACCGGCAGGCTGCGCGTGTCCATCGGATAGCCAAGCGGGATCGCGTTCCAGTCGAAGCGGGGCTTGCCCATCTCGACGCTGATGCCGCTGCCCCTGGGCGTGGTGGAGACGATGCCGCCCAGCGTTTCCACGGTGGCCGGCCGGCCGTGCAGCAGGCCCACCGCGCGGGTGGCATTGCCGCAGGCTTCCACTTCGCTGCCGTCGCCATTGAAGATGCGCATGCGGAAGTCGCCGCGATCGGAAGGCGTGAGGACAATGAGCTGGTCACAGCCGATGCCGGTATGGCGATCGGCGAGCGCGGCGGCGAGCGCAGCGTTCACGACCGGCAGCGCGGCGGTGCGTCCATCGAGCACGACGAAGTCGTTGCCCAGTCCATGCATCTTGGTGAAGTCGATCCGCATGGCGGGCGATTTATGCGCTGCGGGGCGCGAGGTCCAGAAAAAGCCGCGAGGCGCTCGCTTCAGGCCAGACGGGCCTGCGGATCCGGCGCGGCGCCGGCGGCCCGCTGCTCGTCCATGCGTGCGGCTTCGATGCGGCGGCGCAAGGCGGCAAGATCGCTGACGGCTTCGGCATCGGCCACGATCTCCATGCCTTCCAGCCACTCGGCCAGATGCTCGGCGGGACGCGGCTTGCCGTAGAGATAGCCCTGGCCCTTGATGCGATCGTATTGCTGGAGGTGGGACAGGACTTCGCTGGTCTCAATCCCCTCGGCCGTGACGGGCAGGTCGAGACCCTTGCCGAGCAGGGCGATGGCGTGGACGATGGCCATGCTGTCCTTGTTCTCGGCGAGGCCCGATATGAAGCTGCGATCGATCTTGATGCGGTCGAACGGCAGGCTGCGCAGCATTGCCAGCGAATTGAACCCCGTGCCGAAATCGTCGAGGCTCACCTTGATCCCCTGGTTCTTCAGGCTGGCGATCAGCGTGCGGACTTGGGTGAGGTTCTGGTGAAGGCACGATTCGGTGATCTCTATCTCCAGCCGATGGGGCGGGAAACTGGCCTCCACCAAAAGCTTCAGCAGCTTCTGGGCGAACCAGGGGTCGCGCATCTGCAGGGGCGAGATATTGACCGAAAGCGTCAGCCGGGCGTCCCAGCCCCGCGCATCGTCCAGGGCGCGGGCGATGAGCTGTTCGGAGAGTTCGGCAATGGCGCCGATATCCTCGGCCACGGGAATGAAGATGTCCGGCGCGACGATCCCGAACAGCGGCGAGTTCCAGCGCGCCAGCATCTCGAAGCCGGTCAGCTCGCCGGTCTGGAGATCGATCTGCTGCTCGTAGAAGGGCACGAATTCGCCATTGGCGATGCCCTGGCGAATGCCGAACTCCAGATCGCTGCGGAAGCGCATCTCTTCGGCCATGGCCGTTTCGAACCAGTAGAAGCTGTTCCGGCCCTGGCGCTTGGCGTGATACATGGCGATATCCGCCATCTCGAGCAGAGCCTGCGCATCGGGCCCCGGCGCCCGCTCGCCGGAAGGGGCGGAGCGGGGAGCATCCGAACGGGGAATATCCGAACGGGCCAGGCCGATCGAGGCCGTCACGTCGATCGGGGTGGAATTGACCGAGACGCTCTGGCCGATGGCCTCGACCAGCGAGGCGGCGATGCGGTCGATCCGCTCGACCCGGCTCCGGTCGAACTCCACGGCGACCGCGAATTCGTCTCCGCCGATGCGGCTGATCAGGGCGCGGTCCGGCAGGCATCCGGAAATGCGGCGCGCGCATTCCTGGAGCAGGCGGTCGCCGGTGTTGTGGCCGTTGTAGTCGTTGACCTGCTTGAAATTGTCGAGGTCGATCATCGCCAGCATCACTGCCCGGTCGCGCAGCGCGGCCTCGCGGATCAGGGCGTCCACCGCGCGGTGGAAGCTGCGGCGATTGAGGAAGCCGGTGAGGGGATCGGTTTCCGCCAGGTGGCGGGCGTGCCGTTCGGCGCGCTTGCGCTGCTGGATTTCCTCGCAGAGCTGGCGATAGCGGCTCCATCCGAAGATGATGATGGCGACGTTGAGGAGGAAGGCGTTGACCAGGAACCGGTCGGGCGCAGGGCCTTGTCCGGTCAGCGACTTCACGACCGAAGGACCGATCGCCGCGCCGGTGGCGAGAAACAGCAGGATCGCGGCCGTGACGATACCCAGCGCGACGATGTCCACCGGGCGATTGGCCTCGTTATCCGGGCCTTCGTTCGCCGCTTCGGTCGCCTCGCCAACCACGGCGTATCGTGTGGCCTCCGTTTCCGTCACTCCAGTTACCCCCTGCTTGAACCCCGGTGAGTTCCTTAGCGCAGTGGACTGAAATATTGGTTAAATCGGTGAGGCAGCGGTGCTCCCGGGATCGCCCGGGAGCACCGATCGATCACATCTTGAGGCCGATTTCGCGCAGGCGCTCCTGCAGGTAGTCGTCCGCCGTGATGCTCAGCGGATAGCGGTCGGGGTTCTCTTGCGTGATGCACTGGTCGAGCGTCTTGAACGGGAAGTCGCTGCGCAAGTGCAGGAAGAAGGGCATCGAATAGCGGCTGTGCGCCGCGCGGTCGCCCTCGGGATTGCGCACGCGGTGCGTGGTCGAGGGGAGGACGTGGTTGGTCAGGCGCTGGAGCATGTCGCCGATGTTGATGACGACCGCGCCCTCGGGCGGGGCGACCGACAGCCACTCGCCGTTCTTGCCCAGCAGTTCCAGGCCGGCTTCCTGCGCGCCGAGAAGAAGGGTGATGAGGTTGATGTCCTCATGCGCGCCCGCGCGGATGGCGCCGCCCGCGCCTTGCGCCACGGGGGGATAGTGCAGCAGGCGCAGCACCGAGTTGCCGTCCTCGATCGCAGGATCGAACCAGCGGGCGTCGAGACCGAGGTAGACGGCGATCGCCGAAAGGATTTCCGCACCGGCCTTGTCGAACTGGGCATAGAGTTCGGTGAAGGTCTCCTGGAAGCCTTCGACTTCGCCGGGCCAGATATTGGGCGGCATCGAGGCGGCGAGGGGCGAGCCGGCCGGCAGGTCGCGGCCGATGTGCCAGAACTCCTTGAGGTCCTTTTCGGTGGCGCCCTTGGCCACTTCGGTGCGGAACGGCGTATAGCCGCGCGCGCCGCCCTGGCCGGGGATGAAGTGGCTGCGCTTCACGTCGTCTGACAGGGCGAAGAAAGCGGCGGTCATCTCCCAGGCGCGGTCGATCAGGGCCTGGTCGATGCCGTGGTCGCGGACCATGGCGAAACCGAAAGTGCGGAAGCTCTCGCCGATGCGCTGCGAGAATTCGGCGCGGTCGTCTGCGAGGCTGAGGACGGGAATCTGGGCAAGGTTCATCATGGTCTTCCAACAGGATCGGCGGCCCGTGGTAAGCGGGCGGTGACCGGCGCCTCCAGCGGAAGGCCGAATCACCGATGTTGTTTCCGTCGATTGAATCGCTATGCCGCCCCCATAGAAGCTTCCGTCCCAAATCGAAAATCGAAAGGCGATTCATGGCAAAGCGCTACTGGCTGATGAAGTCCGAACCGGATGCCTACGGCTGGGACGATCTGGTCGCGGAAGGTGAGGGCACCTGGGACGGCGTGCGCAACCACCGCGCCGCGGGCAACTTGCGCGCCATGGAAGTGGGGGACGAGGCTTTCTTCTACCATTCGAACATCGGCAAGGAGATCGTGGGCATCGTCACGATCAGCCAGTCCGGCCTCACCGATCCGTCCGATCCGGAGGGCAAATGGGCGGCGGTGAAAGTGAAGCCTGTGCGCAAGGTGGCGCGTCCGGTCACGCTCAAGCAGATCAAGGCCGATCCCAGGCTGGCCGACATGGAAATGATCCGGCTGTCGCGCCTTTCGGTGGCGGAAGTGACGCCGGAGGACTGGAAATACATCCTGACCCTGGCCGGCGGATAAGGCAGGCGAAGAGATTCGTCGCCGCAGCGGAACGCTTCGGCGCAGCGGCCTGCAACTTCCAGCGCCCTGGTCCGGTTTCTTGTTCGTGTAGACGGCGGATTTCTGCCGAAACCGAAAAGGAGTACCGATCATGGGCGAACTGAAGGACACCATCAAGGGTCTGGGCAACGAGATTGCCGGCAACGCCAAGCAGGCCGCGGGCAAGGCTCGCAACGACCCGGCCCAGCAGGCTGAAGGCAAGGCCCAGGAAACCAAGGGCGAGCTTCAGCAGGGCGTTGGCAAGGTCAAGGGCGCCCTCGGCGACCGGATCTGACCACGCGCCTCGGCTCCATGCCGAAGCGTTCGAAAAGGGTCGCCCAAGGGCGGCCCTTTTTCGTTTGGGCCTCGATCGCCGCGATGGCAGAAAACCGAGGAATCTTCGCCTGTTAAAGGTCGTTCATGGCCTGCCTGGCAGCCGTACCGTCCCGGATCGGGATGTCTCTTTCGGGCGAGTGGTCAAAGGTAAACAATGTCTTAAGGTGCGTCCCATGTGGAGCATGTCAAGACGCGCACTCGTCCTCACCCATGAGCGGGCCGGCCATCCCTTCCGGCGCTCTCTGCCTCGTCATGTCTTCCGGGGCATGCGGCCCCCTGCCGTGGAGGCCGCGGAAAATGCCGAGGCCCGGACCGCTTGGGAAATGACCGGCGGAGACTGGCGCAGTTTCCTCTCGGCCTATTGCGTGAGCCTGGCTGCCGTGGTCGCCTTCATCGCCTGAAGGGCCTGGCCCAGATCGGGCTGGAGATCAGGGACGCCTCGCGGCGCGCTCGGCCCTGTACAGCAGGTATCCCAGCCAGGCCGAAGCGACGCAGCACAGCGCCACGACCATAAGCTGGGTGACCACGGGCAGGCCCAGCAGCGACATGAGCCCGGTGGCGATGGCACCGACCACCATGGCGCCCGAATTCACGATATTGTTGGCCGCGATGGTGCGGGCGGTCTGCGACTTGTCGACGAAAGTCGTCAGGAAGGCGTAGAGCGGCACCACGAACATGCCCCCGCTCACGGCGATGCCGAGCAGGGTGAGCAGCAGCGGCACGGCCAGCGGCTGGACCACGAACGTGCCCACGTTCATCAGCACTTCCGGCCCTTCGTGTGGCGGCCAGATCGCGCAGACTTCCTGGAACGCCAGCAGGAACAGGCCCATGCCGATCACCGATAGCGGCGACCAGCGCGCGGAAACGGTACCCTTGAGCAGGGCATTGATCGCTACCGAACCGATGGCGACGCCCACCGAGAAGATCACCAAGAACAGGCTGGCCACTTCCTTGCTGGCATGAAGCATGTTCTTGGCGAGGGGCGGGAACTGAATGAACAGCACGGTGCCGATCGCCCAGAAGAAGCTGATGGAGCAGATCGCCAGGTAGACCCGGCGGTCCTTCATCGTCGTGCGCACCAGGTGGATGGAGGAGCGGATGACGTGGTAGTCGATCGGCTCCGGCTTGCCCTGCGGCGGTGCGGGCGGCACCTGGCGGCCCGCGAAATAGCCCAGGCCGGCGATGATCACCACGGTGATGGCAGCGGTATCCACGCTGATCCAGCCCGCCACGATCGTGCCGGCCAGTACGGCGATATAGGTCCCGGCCTCCACCAGCCCGGTGCCTGAGAGCACTTCGTCATCGCGCAAGTGCTGGGGGAGGATCGCGTACTTGATCGGGCCGAAGAACGTCGAATGGATGCCCATGGCGAACAGCGCCAGCAGCATCAGCGGGATGGCCACCGTGTGCAGCGCGATACCCTGCCAGGCGAGCGCAAGCCCGGTCCCGCCGACCACCATGATGATGATCTCGCAGAACTTGACGATGCGGATGATTCGCGACTTGTCCCGCATGTCGGCCATCTGGCCGGCGAGGGCGGAGAGCAGGAAGAAGGGGATTACGAAGATGCCGGAAGCGAGCGCGCTGAACCGGGCCTCGGCGGTTTCCGAATTGTAGACGCCGTAGACGACGAAAAGCACCATCGCGTTCTTGAACAGGTTGTCGTTGAACGCGCCAAGCAACTGGGTGACGAAGAGGGGCAGGAATCGTCTTGCCCGGATGAGTTGGGAGGTCGTGGTCATGTCGGAAAAATTCGGCGGCCTCGCTTCATCGTTGCGGCGACACTTAATGCGGTAGGGCGAGGGCACAACCCCTGTAGGCGCCGACCCGGCCTTTTTTGCCGGGGTGCGGCCGCCTGCGGGCCCTGTGGAAATGCCCCGGCAACAAACACCGCCACGCCGATCGAGGCAAGGCCGAGGTGGTCGGGCGGAAATGACGCGGCACCCGATCACAAGCCAATTCTCAAACGCGAGAATCGACGCTATGGGCTAGAGAACATGCTGACCTTGCCGAATATCCTCACGCTCTCGCGGATCGTCACGCTCCCCCTGCTGGGCTTCCTGCTGTGGTGGCCCCGATGGGAATTCGGCTATGGCCTTGCCTTCGGCATCTACTGCCTGATGGGCATAACCGACTATTTCGACGGTTATCTCGCCCGGTCGAGCGGCACGGTGTCGAAACTGGGCGTGTTCCTCGATCCGATCGCGGACAAGATCATGGTCGCCACGGTGATCCTGGTGCTGACGGCGCAGGGGATTCTCACCGGGCCCTACGTCGGCGACATGCATGTGATCGCCGGTCTCATCATCCTGGTGCGTGAGATTGCCGTATCCGGCCTGCGAGAGTTCCTGGGCGGGCTTCAGGTTTCCGTGCCCGTAAGCCGCCTTGCCAAGTGGAAGACCACGTTCCAGCTGGTTTCGCTCGGCGCCCTGATCCTGGGCGCGGCGATGCCATGGTGGAACGTCGACCTGGGCGCGGTGGAGGTCAATATCCCGCATACCGTCGGGCTGACCACGCTCTGGGCCGCGGCCGCGTTGACGCTCATCACCGGCTGGGACTATCTGCGCGTCGGCCTGAAGCACATGGACTGAAGGCCCGCGCCTGCCTCGTTTTCGGCGGCGCTCTATTGCAAAATTGGCTATCGGGCTTGAACTCGTTGCGTTTGGCACAAGCGCGCTGACCCGGCAGGGCGCTCCGGTTCGGGGGGACTCTTCATGAAGGATAATCCCATCTCCGCGTCGCCTCGTTCCAACCCCGCCTCATTTCGCAAGCTGCCGCCCGGTGAGGAACAGGGCGGAGCACCGGGCGGCGGATCTGGCCGCGAGCGCGCGTTCGGCCCCTCCATGGTCTTTGCCCTGGCCGTTTCCGCCGGGCTGACCGTGGCCAATATCTATTATGGCCAGCCCATGCTCGGGTTGATGGAGCGCGATTTTTCCGGCGCTGCGATCACCTACGTCCCAACCGCGACTCAGCTCGGCTATGCGGGTGGATTGCTGCTGCTGGTGCCTCTGGGGGACCTGCTGGAGCGAAAGCGGCTCATCGTGCTGCAGTGCCTGGCGCTCTCGGTCGCGCTGGCGCTGGTCGCGCTCGCGCCCACGGGCGGCACGGTGCTGGCGGCCTCGCTTGTCGTCGGCCTGCTTGCCTCGGTGGCGCAGCAGATCGTTCCGCTCGCCGCCAATCTCGCGCCTGAAGACAAGCGTGGTGCCGTGGTCGGCTCGGTCATGGCCGGGTTGCTCTGCGGCATTCTGCTGAGCCGAACCCTGGCCGGCTTCGTCGGCGCGGCTTTCGGCTGGCGCGCGATGTTCTGGCTGGCGGTGCCTCTGGCGCTGCTGACCGCCGGGCTGATGGCCTGGCAGCTTCCGCGCAGCCGTCCGCAATCGGGCGGGCTCGGCTACCTGGGGCTGATCGCCTCGCTGCGCGATCTCTGGCGCGAATTTCCCGCGCTGCGCCTGGCGACATTCACCCAGTGCACCCAGTTCGGCGTGTTCAGCGTGTTCTGGACGATCCTGGCGCTGCACTTGCAGGAGCCGCGTTTCGGCCTCGGTTCGGAAGTGGCGGGGCTGTTCGGCGTGCTCGGGGCGGCCGGCGTCCTGGCCGCGCCCGTCGCGGGACGGATCGCGGACCGACGCGGCCCTCATCCGGTGATCGTCGCAGCCAGCGCCCTCACGCTGGTGTCCTGGCTCGTGTTCGGTTTCTGGACCTCGATCATCGGCCTGGTGGTCGGCGTGCTGCTTCTCGACTTCGCGATCCAGGCGAGCCAGATCTCCAACCAGAGCATCATCTACGCCCTGCGCCCGGAGGCGCGCTCGCGGATCAACACCGTCTACATGGCCTCGATGTTCTTCGCCGGCTCGGCCAGTTCCGGCGCGGCGACCGTGGCGTGGCACAATTGGGGCTGGACCGGCGTCGTCGTGCTCGGCACCGGAATCGCGGCACTGGGGCTGGGTCTTCAGACCTTGCGGCGCAAGGCCTGATTTCCCGGATCGCGCGCCCGGGAGCGGGGGCGCGGCTTATCCGGCGCGCAACTCATCCGCGAGCAAACGGAATTCCTCGGCCCGGGGCGAGTTCTTGCGCCAGACCAGCGCGATCTCCCGGTTGGCATTGGGGGAGAGCAGCGGGCGGGCCACGACGTTGGTGCCGTTCAGAATGCCGGCATCGATCGCCATTTCCGGCAGCATCGTCAGCCCGAGGCCGTTGTCGACCATCTGCACCAGCGTATGGAGCGAGGTGCCGATCATCGTTGCCGAAGCGCGCAGTTCCGGGCGGTTGCAGGCTGCAAGTGCATGGTCCTTGAGGCAGTGGCCGTCTTCCAGCAGCAGCAGGCGGTGCTCGTCGATCACCTCGGGGCCGACTTCGGCCGGCGGATTGCGCGGATCGTCGTTGGGGAAGGCGACGAAGAAGGCGTCAAGTTCGATGGTCTCCTTCTCGACCTCGCCGGTGGCATAGGGCAGCGCCAGGAGCACGCAGTCGGCGCGGCCGTGGTGCAGCGATTCGATGGCGGCCTGGCTGGGCTCCTCGCGCAGGAACAGCTTGAGGTTCGGGCGCTCGCGGCGCAAGCGCGGGAGCATGCGGGGCAGCAAGAACGGCGCGATCGTGGGGATCACGCTCATGCGCACTTCGCCGGAGAGCGGCTTGCCGCTGGACTGGACGAGGTCGGAGAGTTCTTCGGTCTCGCGCAGGATGCGGTGCGCCTTGGCCACCACGGCATTACCGAGCGGCGTGAAGCGCACCGCGCGCTTGGTGCGCTCCACCAGAGTGACCCCCAGCAGCGCTTCGAGATCGCGCAGGCCGGCGGACAGGGTCGATTGCGAGACGAAGCAGGCATCGGCGGCACGGCCGAAATGCCCGTGTTCGTGCAGGGCGACGAGGTACTGGAGCTGCTTGAGCGTGGGCTGGTATACGGTCACGCGCCGGCTATCGCATGAACGCGGCAGGTTCGCCAAGCGTTTGCTTTTGTTGAACGTGCTTCCGGAAGAAGGCGGAAAGGCGCATCGTCCCGGATCGGGTCCGGGACGATGGACTTTTGCCGTGCCTTATTCTTCCGTTGCGGCGGCGTCCGAAGGCTCGTCCGAGGCCTCGTCCGTCGGTTCGTCCTCGACGCGGGTCATCTTGAGCTTGCCGTTCTCGACCGCGAACGCGAGCTTGCCTTCAACGAGGTCCAGCGCATCGCGGCCGAACACGCCGTAGCGCCAGCCTTCGAGAATCGGCAGTTTCTTGCGCACGCCGGCGGCCAGCAGTTCGAGATCCTCGCTGCGGGCCAGCAGGCGGGCGGCAACGTCGATCTCGCGCGCGCGGATCTTGAGCAGCAGCTTGAGCAGGTCAGCGACGAGCGCGCCTTCCTTGCCGAGCGGCGCGCCCTTGGGCGTGCGCGGGGGCAATTCGTCGTCTGCCAGCGGCTCGGCCTTGGCGATGGTGTTCATCAGGCGCTTGCCGATGTCGTTGTCCTTCCAGCCCTGCGAAAGACCGCGCACTTTGGCGAGGTCGGACTGCTGCTTGGGCGGGTGGCTGGCGATATCGGCCAGCGTTTCGTCACGGGCGATACGGCCGCGCGGGATGTTCTTGCCCTGCGCTTCGTGCTCGCGCCACTCGGCAATGGCCTTGAGGCGGCCGAGCATCGTCGGGTTGCGGCCGGCGGCCTTGATCCGCTTCCACGCCTGGGCGGGATCGTTGCGGTAGTGCTCAGGATCGGCGAGCTTTTCCATTTCCTGGTCGAGCCACTCGCCGCGCCCGGTCTTCATCAGGCGCTTGAGGATCTTGGGGAAGATCTTGGAGAGGTGAGTGACATCGCCGATCGCATATTCGATCTGCCGCTCGGTCAGCGGGCGGCGCGACCAGTCGGTGAAGCGGGCGCCCTTGTCGATGGTGAGACCCATCCACGATTCGACCAGGTTCGAATAGCCGATCTGTTCGGACTGGCTGATCGCCATCATCGCGATCTGCGTATCGAAGATCGGATGCGGCGTGCGGCCGGTGGCGTTGTAGATGATTTCCACGTCCTGCCCGCCGGCGTGGAAGACCTTCAGGACCTCCTCGTTGTCGGTCAGCAAGTCGAGCAGGGGCGTCATGTCGAGCCCAACTGCCATCGGATCGATCGCGGCCGCTTCCTCGGTATTGGCGATCTGCACGAGGCAGAGTTCCGGCCAATAGGTGTTCTCGCGCATGAACTCGGTGTCGACCGCCACGAAATCGGATTTCGCAAGGCGTTCGCACAGCGCGGCGAGGTCTTCGGTCTTCGTTATCAGAGGGTGGATTTTCATTTCGACCGTGGCGGTAACGCGAACAGGGCGGGGGATCAATGTTTCCAGCCCGTCAAATTCTCCGACAAATGACGAAAATGCCTATTTCTTGCGCCGCAGGCCTCCGAAAACCCTGTTCAGGAGGCTCGGGCTCGTCTCTGCGTCGAGTTCGGCGATGCTTTCCTGGGTTACCAGCCGGCGGCGAAGCTGCGTGCCGGTGACGTGCAGGCCCGGCGGCGGCAGGTGCCAGGCTTCGGGCCAGGTTTCGGAATTGTCGCCGGGAATCGCCGCGGCCTGTTCGGCGGGGCGCTGGGCGTCTTTCGCCGGCTCGGACGGCGCCGCGGGAGGCGCGTTGCGGGGCGGTCCTTCGGCGGCGGCGAGCGCCGCTGCCTCGAAGCCCGGATAGCCGCCGTCGCTGCCGACGAGGAGGGCCATGGGCCGCGGCAAGCCCTCGGCCATGGCCGCGTCACGGATGGCCTGATGAGTCAGCACCGCGAGATGGCAGGCCCCGACGATGCAGGCACGCTGTTCCTCGATGGTGGCCATGCCGCTTTCGCAGAGTTTGCCTATCGCGGCGATCACGGCGTGGAGGTCCTCCAGGCCGGTGACGTTCAGCGTATCGCCATTGTCTTCCGCAGCGCCCTGCCACGCCGGGCTGTCGGCCCCGCAGGCCGCCGCCAGGTCGAGTCGGCCGGCGCGAGAGAAGGGCCAGGCGCGGTCGGTATAGAAAGCGGTTTCGTAGAAGGGCCGCCCGGTCTCGGTCGGTCCCTGGCAGATGTCGATGCCGATCGCGGTGATCGGGTCTCCGGGCCGGTCGAGTTCGCCGATCCGCTCGATCAGGCGCGGCCAGCCGCTGACGGAAACGTCCTGCGCAGCGATGAACCGGAAACGCGCGGGCAGGGGGAGGCCTTCGCCGCAGAGAAAGACGAGTTCGTCCTTGAGGCGGCGCGCGGCTTCGTCGGCCCGGCCCTCGCGGAGCATGGCCTCGATCGCGGTGCGGAACTGATTCTCCGGAATACCGTCGATCGTGACGGTGCCCGAAGCCTGCGCATTGTCCATGTGATCCATCGGCAAGACCCGTTTTGCCGATGGGTATGGACCCGCAATGGTTTATTTCAGGTTAGCGCCCGCGCGCCTGGTCGAGAGATAGGAACGGGAATCCACGAGGATTCCACAAGCCACCTGGCGCTGGACGCGCATGACGGTCCGATCTCTTCTGGAAATCGCCGCGCCACTCGACTAGGGGCCTCGGCTTGCAACTCAATTCCGATCAGAAGAAGCGCGAGCCCGCCATGACTCATCCCTATCGCTCCCACACCTGCGGCGCCCTGACCGCTGCCGAGGTCGGCCAGACCGTTCGCCTCTCGGGCTGGGTGCATCGCAAGCGCGATCACGGCGGCGTTCTCTTCGTCGACCTGCGCGATCACTACGGCATGACCCAGGTGGTGGCCGATACCGACAGCGCGGCGCTGGAACTGCTCGATTCGCTGCGCGTCGAATCGGTCGTGACGATCGAGGGCGTGGTGAAGGCCCGCACCGAATCCACGGTGAACGCCAATCTCGCCACCGGCGCGATCGAGGTCTACGCCCGTTCCGCCACGGTGATCAGCCGCGCCGAGGAGCTGCCGATGCCGGTGGCCGGCGAGCAGGAATATCCCGAGGATATCCGCCTGCGCTATCGCTTCCTCGACCTGCGCCGCGACACGCTGCACGCCAACATCGTCAAGCGCACCAAGGTCATCTCGGACATGCGCCGCAAGATGGAAGGCATCGGCTTCACCGAATATTCGACGCCGATCCTCACCGCTTCCAGCCCCGAAGGCGCGCGCGACTTCCTGGTGCCGAGCCGCATCCACCCCGGCAAGTTCTACGCGCTGCCGCAGGCGCCGCAGCAGTACAAGCAGCTGCTGATGGTCGCCGGGTTCGACCGCTATTTCCAGATCGCCCCCTGCTTCCGCGACGAAGATCCGCGCGCAGACCGTCTGCCGGGCGAGTTCTACCAGCTCGATCTCGAGATGAGCTTCGTGACCCAGGAAGAAGTCTGGGAAACCATGGAGCCGGTGCTCCAGAGCGTCTTCGCCGACTTCGCCGAGGGCAAGCCGGTGACGCCGGCCGGTGAATTCCGCCGCATTCCGCATGCCCAGTCGATGCTGGACTACGGTTCGGACAAGCCTGACCTGCGCAACCCGCTGATCATCAAGGACGTGACCGAACACTTCGTCGAATCGGGCTTCGGCATCTTCGCCGGCATCGTCGCGAACGGCGGCGTGATCCGCGCGATCCCGGCTCCGGGCGCTGGCGCCGGCAGCCGCAAGTTCTTCGACGAGATGAACGTCTGGGCGCGCGGCGAGGGCTATTCGGGCCTTGGCTACATCAACATCAAGGACGGCGTCCCCGGCGGCCCGATCGCCAAGAACCACGGCGAGGAAAAGACCGCCGCGCTGGTCGCAGCGCTGGGTCTCGGCCCGAACGACGGCGTGTTCTTCGCCGCCGGCAAGGAAGAGCAGGCCGCCAAGCTGGCCGGTCTTGCCCGCATCCGCACCGGCGAGCAGCTCGACCTGATCGACAAGGACCGCTTCGAGCTGTGCTGGATCGTCGACTTCCCGTTCTTCGAATGGGACGAGGACAACAAGAAGGTCGATTTCGCGCACAACCCGTTCTCGATGCCGCAAGGCGGCATGGAAGCGCTGGAGGGCCAGGACCCGCTGACGATCAAGGCGTTCCAGTACGATCTCGTCTGCAACGGCTACGAGATCGCCTCGGGCTCGATCCGCAACCAATCGCCCGAACTGATGGTCAAGGCCTTCGAAATGGTGGGCCTGACCAAGCAGGACGTGGAAGATCGCTTCGGCGGCCTCTACCGAGCCTTCCAGTACGGCGCGCCGCCGCACGGCGGCATGGCGGCCGGCGTGGACCGCATCGTGATGCTGCTCTGCGGGGCGCAGAACCTGCGTGAAATCACGCTGTTCCCGATGAACCAGCGCGCCGAAGACCTGCTGATGGGCGCGCCGAGCCCGGCCGAATCCAGGCAGCTGCGCGAACTGCACATGCGTGTCGTGGAACCGCAGAAGAGCTGAGTTCGTTCGAATTTTTGCATGGCGGCGGGGTTTGCTCCGCCGCCTCAACCGTCACGATGCAGCCCCGTTTTCGGGAAACAATCTGGAAACAGGGACGCGTCGTGGATAAATCGGGCCATGACGCTTGTACGTCGTGATCCTAACTTGCGTGCGAGGCTTGCCAGCGCGGCCCCCAGTCATTAGGGCGGCAGGCGAGATTTCACACCTCGCGAATTTTTGAAGGGGTTTATTCAATGAGCGATACCGCCGATCGGGTTAAGAAGATCGTCGTCGAACACCTGGGCGTCGAAGCCGACAAGGTGACGGAAGAAGCAAGCTTCATCGACGATCTGGGCGCTGACTCGCTCGACATCGTCGAGCTGGTCATGGCGTTCGAAGAAGAATTCGGCGTCGAAATCCCCGACGATGCTGCCGAGAAGATCAGCACCGTCTCGGATGCCATCAAGTACATCGAAGAGAACAAGGGCTGAGCCCGGCTTTTCGGCTACTCTCGCGCAGGCCGGCCAGGTGTCGGCGCGCGGGCGGCTGTGATCCCGGTTCATAACCGGATTGAACTCGACAGGCTCGACCTCTAAGGGGGCGGGCCTGTTGCCGTTTCTGCAGGCTGGTTTGCACCGGCCGCATTTTCGGCCAAATTGCTTTTTCGGAGAGCATGAATGCGTCGTGTTGTCGTCACTGGACTTGGTCTTGTCACCCCGCTCGGGGCCGACGTGGAGACCGCCTGGGCCAACATCCTTGCGAGCAAGAGCGGGGCAGGGCCGATCACCCGCTTCGATGCCTCGGACCAGAAGTGCCAGATCGCCTGCGAGGTGAAGCCGGCCGACCACGAATATGGTTTCGACGCCAACAAGCGCGTCGACCACAAGGTCCAGCGCCAGGTCGATCCTTTCATCGTCTACGGCATCGACGCCGCGGGCCAGGCGCTGGAAGACGCCGGCCTCACCGACATGAGCGAGGAAGACAAGCTCATGGCCGGCTGCTCGATCGGTTCGGGCATCGGCGGGCTGCCGGGCATCGAAAGCGAATCGCTGGTGCTGGCCGAAAAGGGCCCGGGCCGCGTATCGCCGCACTTCGTGCACGGGCGCCTCATCAACCTGATCTCGGGCCAGGTCTCGATCAAGTACGGCCTCAAGGGCCCGAACCACGCGGTCGTCACCGCCTGCTCCACCGGCGCCCACTCGATCGGCGACGCGGCGCGCATGATCAAGGACGGCGATGCCGACATCATGTTGGCGGGCGGCGCCGAATCCACCGTCTGCCCGATCGGCATTGCCGGTTTCGCACAGGCCCGTGCGCTCAACAGCAGCTACAACGACCGCCCCGAACAGGCGAGCCGCCCTTACGACAAGGATCGTGACGGCTTCGTCATGGGCGAGGGCGCGGGCGTTCTCGTGCTGGAAGAGTACGAGCATGCCAAGGCGCGCGGCGCCAAGATCTACTGCGAAGTGATCGGCTACGGCCTTTCGGGCGATGCCTTCCACGTCACCGCGCCGGAGCCCACTGGCGACGGTGCCTATCGCTCGATGGCGATGGCGCTGAAGAAGGCGGGCATGACCCCGGCCGACATCGACTACATCAACGCCCACGGCACTTCGACGATGGCCGACACCATCGAACTGGGCGCCGTGCGCCGCCTGTTCGGCGATGACATCGGCGGCGTTTCGATGAGCTCGACCAAGTCGGCCATCGGCCACTTGCTCGGCGGTGCCGGTGCGGTGGAATCGATCTTCTGCATCCTGGCGCTGCGCGACCAGATCGTGCCGCCCACGCTCAATCTCGACAATCCGGACGAGGGCTGCGAAGGCGTCGATCTGGTGCCGCACGTCGCCAAGAAGCGCGAAGTGCGCGCCGTGCTGAACAATTCGTTCGGCTTCGGCGGTACCAATGCCAGCCTGGTGATGCGCAAGATCGACTGATCGAGAAGGACTGAAGGCGATGATGTCGCGGCGCAACTGGATACTCGTCGCGGCCATCGGCCTGGTGGCGGCGATCGCCCTGTGGTCCTTCGTGGGAGGCTGGTACGGATCCGGCCCGCTCAAGAAGGACCAGCATTTTCTCGTTCCGGCCGGAGCCAGCCTCTCGGCCGTGGCGGAACGGATGGAAAAGCAGGGCGTGATCCGCAGCGCGCGCGGCTTCACGCTGCGTGCCCGCGTCTTCGGCGGCGGCAGCGGCATCAAGGCGGGCGAGTTCGCCATTCCCGCCCATGCCAGTGCTTCGCGCGTGCTGGCGATCATCTCCAGCGACGACATGGTCCGCCGCTTCGTGATGGTGCCCGAGGGCATGCCCTCGATCATGGTCTACGAGCGCCTGAACGCGCAGGAGCACCTCAGCGGCGACGTTTCGACGCCGAACGAGGGGTCCGTCCTGCCCGACAGTTATGCCTACGAAAATGGCGAACCGCGCGCGGCCCTGCTGCGGCGCATGCAAGGGGCCATGACGAAGACCCTGGCAGAGCTTTGGGCCAAGCGGGCGTCAGGTCTGGTCGTCAAGACGCCGGAACAGGCGCTGATCCTGGCCTCCATCGTTGAGAAGGAAACCGGCAAGCCTTCCGAACGCGGCATGGTGGCGGGGCTCTACTCCAACCGCCTGCGCATCGGCATGCCGCTCCAGGCCGACCCGACGATCATCTATCCGATCACCAAGGGCAAGCCGCTAGGCCGCCGCATCCGCCAGTCGGAAATCCGCGCCGTCAACGATTACAACACCTACACGATGGCCGGTCTGCCCAAGCATCCCATCACCAATCCCGGCCGCGAATCGATTGCCGCCGTGCTCAATCCGGCGAAGACCGACGCGCTCTACATGGTGGCGGACGGTACCGGCGGGCACGTTTTCGCTGCGACCCTTTCGGAGCACAATGAAAACGTGAAGAAGTGGTTCGCGATCCGCCGGTCGCGCGGCGAGATCTGACGGCGCGGGCGCTACTTCAGCGTCCCGTCCGCGCGCTTGCGGCGGGCGTAGACCGTCGAAGCGAGGGCGACCGCCACGATCAGCAGTGGAAACACGGCGGAGGAAGGCCCCTTGGCGCCGAGCAGGTGGAAGCCGAGGAAGGTCCAGCCGAACTGGATCACCACGGCGACAAGCGACAGCGCGAACAGCGCCCAGGCCCAGCCGCGCCGCATCAGCAGGACGATCGCGCCGATGGTACCGCTCGACACGGCAACGGCGTAAGCTGCCCAGACCCAGCCGGGCATTGCGCGAAAGGCCTGCGCCTGCACCGGATCGCGCAGCGCAATCTCGTCGAGATTGGCAGTCGCCTGCATGAGATAGGCGGCATCGCCCAGAAGATTCCACAAGAGTATGAGAACGGCGATGACCCGGAACTTTCTCATGCCCGCTTCCTTTCGCGCAGGACGGTGAATGGGCGATTTTGCCTTGGCGCCAAGGCCCTGACAACCGTTACGGCGGGGGAGGGCGCGGCAATGAAGGAGCAGACTGCATGAACCGCGAGGGAGAGGTCCTGCCGCCGGAGCGCAAGCCGAATGCGCCGCTGCTCGTCACGGCGGAACTGCCTGCCGATGTTCTGGACTGGGCGGACGGCCTGCGCCGCGCGCACTATCCTGCCGAACGGAACCGCCTTCGCGCCCACGTCACTCTGTTCCATGCCCTTCCGCCGCGCGTGGAGGCCGAATTGCTGCAGGTCCTCGGGACGCTCGCCCGCGCAAGCAGGCCGCAAGCGCAGATCGCCGGCGTGATGAAGCTAGGCGGCGGCACGGCGATCGCCATCGAATCGCCGGAGATGGTCGAATTGCATGCCCAGATCGCAGAGCGCATGTACGGGCTGCTCACCGATCAGGACAGTCGGCCCCTGCGGCTTCACATCACGATCCAGAACAAGGTGGAACTAGCCGCCGCCCGCGCGCTCCAGACCGATCTGGAACCGCGTCTGCGCCCGGTAACCTTCCGTTTCCGCGGCTTCGGCCTCCATGCCTGGGAGGACGGATTGTGGCGCCCGATCCGCTCGATAGCTTTTCGCAGCTAAAAGCATTTTTGGGTGTTGACCGATGGAAACCTTACCCCTAGAGGACGCGGCCTGCCCAGCAGCAATGCGAGGCACCGGATCTGGCCCCCACGCGGCGGCCCTGGTTTGGCGGAGTAGCTCAGCTGGTTAGAGCAGCGGAATCATAATCCGCGTGTCGGGGGTTCGAGTCCCTCCTCCGCTACCATTACTTTTTCATAGAAATATTTATTTAGCCGAACCTTAGCGGCTTCACACGTTCAGCTGGCGCGATTGTCGTGGTCTTCGGACCAGCGGCGTGCTTCGGCGAGGGCGGTTCGGGTGGCGGCGCCGATTATGGGTTGGACCGGAACGATGTGCACGTTGCTGGAAGGCAGCAGTTTTCCCGATCGGCGGAATTGTTCGGCCAGGCCGTCGCTGACGCCGCTGAGGTAGAGCGTGCCGCCTTGCTTCGACAGTCGGTGGGCGTAGTCGTCAAGCACTTCGATCAGGGTGGCGTCCACGGCGCTGTGGCCGCGCATGCGTAGGATGACTGCGGGCTCTTCCGCTCCGGCGGGATCCGGCAGGTTTTCCTGAAGGGTCCGCGCTCCCGCGAAGAACAGGCTGCCCCAGACGTCGAGGACGAGGATCTGGTGGCTGGCGAGGGCGGCCGGCGGGGGCTGTTCCTCCGCCTGTCCGTCAGGTCGCTGCACCACCATCCGCATGGACACGTCCGTGGCCGAGGACGAGACGAAATAGACGATCGTCACCAGTACCCCGATGCCGACTGCTACGGGGATGGATAGGGCCAGGCAGGCGCTGAAAGTCGCGACGATGGCGAGCCGCGCGCCGCCTCCCACGCGCCAGATGGAGAGTGCCTCACGCCAATTGATCGCGCTCGCTCCAGCGCTGACCATCAGCGCGGCGAGGCCGCTCGTCGGGACCAGGCCGACCAGATTGGGGATGAGCAGGATGAAGACCAGCAGCCAGATCCCCGCGCTGATGCCGGCCCAGCGGGTCGCGGCGCCGAGGCTGACGTTGAGGGCGGTCTGGCTGACCGACCCGCCTACGCCGATCCCCGACATCAGGCTGCTCGCGCAATTGGCGGCGCCTTGCGCCATCATGTCGCGGGAGACGTTCGCGCGGCGGCCGTGGGCGACGGCAAGGCCCTGGCTGACCCCGGCACCCTGTATCGCCACGACCACGGCGATGGCGAAAGCCGATCCGACGAGGTCGAGCGTCAAGCTGTCCAGCGCCGGCAGGCGCGGCAGCGGGAACCCGCGCGGAATGGGGCTGCCGCTGGCGACAGTGGGAACGTCGCTCCATCCCAGTGCCGCCATCGAGAGCGTCGGGACGGCCAGTGCGAGGAGGGGGGACCAGAGGCTGAGCCGTGTGCGGCGCAGTATCAGCAGCAGCGCCAGAGTGGAGAGGCCGATAATCGCGGTATGAGGCGCGATCCGGCCCATATGGAACAGCCGCGAGAGCAGGGGGCCGACTTCGGCGGGCGGCTGCGGAGAATAGCCAATCAGCGTGGGCAATTGCGAGAGGATCAGCATCACCGCCACGCCCAGCATGAAGCCGGTCATCACTGCATGGGAGACGAAGCGCACGAGCCGGCCAGCCTGTAACAGTCCGAACAGGACCAGGAAGCCGCCGGACAGCAGGACCAGCAGCATCAGTGCGCTGGTGCGCGCTTCGCCGGAGAACGCTGCAAGCGCCTCTGCGGCCATGACGGCGGAAGCGCTGGTGGTCGCGACGATCATCAACCGGCTGCTCGTCAGCATGCCGCCGACTGCTGGGCCGATCGCGGCGGCATAGAGGCCGGCAACCGGGTTCACGCCGATCAGCGCGGCGGTTGCGAGGCCATCGGGAAGGGCCACGACCGCGTCGACCAGCCCCGCCAGCGGATCGCGGATCCAGCCTCTGCGCCCGGGCGATGTGTCCTGGGCTGTGCCGCTGGTGTCAGCTTCGGACATCGGCTTGGCTCGCGCATCAGTTTCTACAGGACAGCACGCTATCGACTCCTCGCCCCGAGGCTATGGGGGCTTTCCCTGTGGCCATAGGGGCACAGCCCGGAAGGGCGCGAGGGCACGCGGATCCGCTGCGCAACTCGATGATCGTGCGTGTGGGCGCTGCAGCATGTCCGGGGCGTTCGACGCACCCTTTCAGGCAGGAAATGGCGATCGGGTTTCCGCGAGGTCCGGTTTTCAGCAACGTTTGCAGGCGATGCGCCTGGCCTGCGCCGATGCTGCAGGACAGAAAAGTTCAGTTGCCACGTTAGCTAATTGGCGGTGTTGGAAACAATATCACAATAAGTAAAGAGCTATACGGGTAATTACGGAGGCGCGAAAAACCTATCCATTGTGGTTAGTCATGGACTTGGAATAATACAGCTAGAGAATCATACTTAGTTACGCTATTGATCCGAAGCGCAAATTGCTGCGTACTCACGGGGGCTGTGCGTATGACGAACCCGAAAATCGATTGCAGCGGCGTCGTAGTCAAGATGCCGCTCGTAAAGAACCTCAGCTATGATGAGAACCGTGCTACTGTCCTGAGCGGGTTAATCCAGGCGCTGCCGCTCGATGTCTTCGTAGTGGCGCCGAGCGGCAAGGTGGTCCTTGCCAATCTTACCGATGCAGCGCTTGCGGTGCTGGGCATGGACTTCGCCCAGAGCGTCAATTCATCGTTCGAGAGCGTGCTGGAGCAGCTTCCTCTCGACCAGGAATCCCGATCGGACATTCGCGGGCACATCGTTCGCATCCTGGGCGGAAGCCTGCTGTCCGTCAGCCGCAGCTATCCCATGCTGACCTCGCGCGGGGGGGAACTGGGCGTCCAGATCACGAGCATTGCCGAGCCCTTCGGCATGATCCTGGTCGTGCTCAAGACCGGCCGCAAGGCAGGGGAGCGGCTGACGCGGCGGGCGCAGCAGGCCAGAATTCTCCTGGCGCAGGAAGAAGAGCGCCGCCGGATCGCGCGCGACCTTCATGACGGCACCGCGCAGCACCTCGCGCTGGCGCAAGTCATGCTGGAGACGGTGCGCAAGGCGCGGACTTTCGATGCCATCGAGGAAGCCTGTATCGACATCGAAAGCGCGCTCAGCACCGCGCAGCATCAAATGCGCACGCTCAGCTACGTCCTGCACCCGCCGGAACTGTCGTCTGGGGGCATCTACGAGGCGCTGGGAGCCTTCGTCAGGGGTTTTGCGCGGCGCACGGGGCTGGACGTTCGTTTCCAGAACCTTGCCGGGCGTCTGCGGCCCTCGGCCGATCTCGAGATTGCGCTGTACCGCGTCGCGCAGGAAGCGCTGGTCAACGTGGGCAAGCATGCCTTCGCCCATACCGTGGAAGTGCGCCTGACGACGGTGGCCAAGCATCTCGTGCTGGAAGTAGAGGACGACGGGATCGGCATTCCCAGCGACATCATCGAAGGACGCCGCCGCGAGGCCATGGGCGTGGGATTGTCAGGGATGCGTGAGCGCGTGGAGGCGCTGGGCGGTATCTTTTGCGTGGAGCGGCGCGCCAATGGCACGCACATCGGCGCCTATTTCCCGCAGCGGCGCCAGACCGATGCTGCGGCGAACGCGGTCAAGGCTCAACGATATTGTTCCGAACCGCATAAAGCACGAGTTCCGCCGTCGTCCTGAGCTTCAGCTTGTGCATGGCGGCGGCGCGGTGGGTTTCCACCGTCTTCACGCTGATGCCCAGCATATGGGCGATCTGCTTGTTCAGCTTGCCTTCCGCGATCAGCTGCACGATCTCGCGTTCGCGCGCGGTGAGCATGATGCTCTTGTCGGTAGAGTGGTTGGTATCGATGAAGTGTTCCAGCAGCGTTTCCGAAATCGCGCCGGAAAAGTACGGCTTGCGTTTCGCCAGGGCCTTGGCCGCAGAGACCAGATGCACGCCGCTGTCCGACTTGAGGACATAGCCGCGGGCACCGGCGCGCAGGACATCTATCAGGATGCTTTCGCGATCGTGCATCGTGTAGATCAGTATTTCGGTGCGCGGCAGCTCGTGCTTGATCGCGCGGGTCAGTTCGAGGCCGTTCATCAGCGGCAGCGAGTAATCCAGGATGGCGATGTCCGGCTTGGTTTCCACCGCCAGGTTCAGCGCCTCGCGGCCATCGGCCGCTTCCCCCACGACCTGGAAATCGGCATGCGATTCCAGCAAGGTCCGAACGCCCTGGCGCATCGCCTGATGATCGTCAGCGATAAGGATTCTGCTTGTGATCGGGCGCATTCGACCCCCCCTTTTTCTAGCGGCGTTGCAGGTGCCATCGGTTGGCTGCGGGTCTATCTTCGTTCCGTCATGACCCCGTTCAATCGGGAGTTTCCCTAGCATTCCGGCATAAGTTCTCCACAATTCCGACGAACGGCGAACGCAGATGCAAAGGCACTTTTCCAAGTCGAACCGATCTCCTGAATTTTCAGGAGAGGTTCGCCTTTGAAGCCGGGCCGGATATTGATATTAAATATTTGAAAAATAGCCAGAGGTTCAAAAGGTAAATCGAGAACATTCTACCGGACTAGTGTAAGCTTTCATGTCTGGTCTGGCAAAAACGACTGCCGCTTTGCTCGATGTCGCATGGTGGAATGTATCGCGCGATAACATTGCTATCGATTTCATCCAGCGATCCTCCCGGCAGGTTTGCCCGACTGCCGCGGCGTAGTCGCCGGAGCCGCCCTTCGGGAAGGGCAACTCCGGCGACCTGCTCCACCGGCGCGGGACCGAGGGGGTACATGAGCCTCACCCCGGCGGATTGACGATGACGTAGGTAACCCCGGAGGATTGGTACTGCGGGCGATACCAGATGTTGTTGCAGCTGAAGTAGGTCACGTCGCCGCGCACCACTTTCGGGCAGTTGGAAGGGAGTGTGTAGACCACCGAGCCGACGGTCGTGCTCTGGATGACGACCGTGTCCGGCTGGCTGGAACTGGCGACCACGGCTGCAGTGGTGCCGGCGACGATGCCGACGGCCGCAGCATCCCAGAAGGGATCGTCGTAGTATCCCCAGCCCCAACCCCAGCCGGGCGGCGGGGGTGGCGGCGGCGGTCCCGGACGAGGTCCTGGTCCCGGGTGAGGTCCAGGTCCCGGGCCAGGCCCAGGATGCGGTCCGGGGCCGGGTCCAGGGCCAGGGCCAGGGCCGGGGTTAGGTCCAGGGTTAGGTCCGGGGCCGGGATGCGGACCGGGGCCGGGTTCGGGTCTTCCGCCGCCGCCGCCATCGGGATGCGGCACGGGATGCTCGCGCGGGATGTCGGGATTGCGGATGCCGCCGCCGCCGCTGCCGGGGGCATGGAAGTTGCTGCGGCCCTGAAAGCCTCCGCCGCCGCCCAGCCCGCCGCTCATGCGTCCGCCGCTCATATGCATTCCGCCGCCGCCGAGACGGCGCTGGGCCTCCGCCGGAGCAATCGTCGCCGCAAGGACTGCAAGCGACGTGGCAAGGGCTCCGATCCGAGCGATCCGATGGTTTCGCATGTCAGTTGCCCTCCAGGCTGGAAAGCGCGGCCAGTTGGATCGCGGTGGCGTTCTTGCCCGGAACGAAGGCGAAATCGCGCGCCGTCAGGGCAGGGGCGGTGTTCCAGGTGAGTTCCGCCACGTAAGACGGCCGGATCGGGTTCGACCGGTCTATGATCACGACCTTCAGCGGCACCGGCTTCTTGCCGCGGGCGATCCAGAGCTGCCAGTCGAGATCCTCGCCGCGATAGGCGAACTGGTCGGTTTCCTGCCCGTTGATCCGCGCGAAGCCCACGCGGACGGCCGAAGTGATGCCATCGGTCACGGGATTTTCGGACCAGTAGAACAGATCGGCAAGCGGCAAGTCGATGCCGTAGTCGAGATAGATCTTGTCCACCGTCTGGCGGATCGTCGCCGGGGCGGGCACTTTGGCATAGTAGTTCTGCCGCGGCACGTTCACGGTGAGTGATTTGCCGTCATAGTAATATTCGCGGATCGCGCGGTCCGACTTCAATTGCACGAAGAAGGCGGTGGGCCGCATGACCTTGTAGGTTGCCTCATAGCCGAGATGCACGGCGATATCGGTGTCTTGCAACGTCGATTCCATCGTCGCCTTGGACTGGATCTCGAAGCTCTGCAGCGTCTTGAGATAGTTGCCCATGCCCTTGAGCGCCTGGATGGCCACCGGGTCGAGCGTCTGCGTCGCCGTGCGGGGCCCAGTGGCTGCGGTCGTCGCCGCGTCGGCTGCGGACGGGGTCTGGTCCGCAGCAGCCTGGGCGAGAGCGGGTGTCGCGGCAACCGCGAGCAGCAGCGCCAGCGTGAAGGCTCCGGCGGTAGGCCGGAAGCGCGAAACGGGCATCGGTCACTCCTTTGATGGCTGAACCGTTACAGGGTCACAGTTTCCCTGCGGGCGTCACATCCGGGGAATCCCTCTGATCGCGCTGGAATTGCCTCGGGAGATGCCAGGGCAGTCGGCGCGGCGAACCTCGGGGGCTGTCCATGGGGATGCCCGACAGCCTGCATCAGGGAGATTCCCGATAGCTGAAAGCCATTGCCAGCCGAATAGTTCAGGCCTCGATACAAGGAGAAGGCCATGAACTCGCGAGCGTTGACCCTGGCATGTTGCGCACTGCTGACGGCATCTTGCGCGACCACGCCGAAAGTAACCTTCGACGCCGATCCTACGGCGAATTTTGCCGGTTTCCGGACGTATAGCTGGGCTTACACTGCCGCACCGCAAGGCGTGAACCCGCTGCTTACCCAGCGCGTCAAGACCGCGGTCGAAAGCGAGATGTCCAAGCGCGGCTATACCCAGGCCGGCACCGGCGATTTCGCCATCGGGTTTACCCTTGGTTCGCGTGACCGCGTGGAAGTGTCCTCGCTGGGCTCCTACGGGCCCTATTTCCGTCCCTGGGGCGGCTGGGCCGGGTACAACCAGGTCGATGTGCGCAACGTGACGGACGGGACGCTGACCATCGACGTCTACGACAGCGCGAGCAAGTCGCCGGTGTGGCATGGCACTGCGACGCAGCAGGTGACCAGCAGCAGCGTCACTCAGGAAAAGGTCAATGCGGTGGTGACGGCGGTTCTCGCCAACTTCCCGCCGCCGGCAGGAGCGGCGAAATGACCGGCGAAGCGTTCGAGAACGAACGGGGCATCGCCACCCCCAGGCCTGAGCGGATCGACCTGCCTGCCGTTCCGCCTCTGCCCGACGTTGCCGGAATCTCTTCCGACGAGGCTTCGACCACTTTCTCGCGGTTTCGCAGCAATCTCTCGCGCTTTCGCACGAACCTTTCGGAGCACCGCACGGACCTGTCCGAATTCCGGACCGATCTTTCGCAGCATCGCACGGGTCTTTCCGAAAACCGCACGGAAATGTCGATGCGCCGCACCGGCATGTCCTTCCACCGGACGCGGATGAGCGCCGATCGGACGCTGATGTCCGAGATACGCACTGCGCTGTCGCTCATCGGCTTCGGTTTCACGATCTATCAGGCCTTCGCGAAGCTGCACGAAGCGGGTGTCATCGGCCAAAGCCAGACACCCCGGAACTTCGGCGTTGCGCTTATCGTGCTGGGCATATTGCTGCTGTTCGGCGGCATCGCGCGGCACGTCCAGTTTGCGCTGGAGCTTCGCGCCAGCCGAACGTCCATGACGGGCGACGGGCTGATTCACGGCGAGACGGTGTTTCCGGTTTCGCTTACCCTGGTCGTTGCGGTGCTGCTGGCTATTCTCGGCATAGCGGCGGTGCTGGGGATCGTCTTCAACATCTCGGGGATGAACTGAACCGTGGCATCGAATGCAGCAAAGACCCGCCCCGGATCCGATCGCGACATGGTCTGGATCGAAGGCGGGCAGTTCACCATGGGCTCCAACCACCATTATCCCGAAGAAAGGCCCGAGCGGCCGGCCGCGGTCGAAGGCTTCTGGATCGACCGCAACCCGGTGACCAACCGGGAATTCGCGCGGTTCGTGGCGGAAACCGGCTACCGCACTTTTGCAGAGCAGGCGCCGGACCCGGCCGACTATCCCGGCGCCCTGCCGGAGATGCTGGTACCGTCCTCGCTCGTGTTCCAGCCGCCCGCCCGCCCGGTCGATCCGCGCGGGCCGGTCAGCCAGTGGTGGTCTTTCCAGTCCGGCGCGGACTGGCGCCATCCCATGGGACCAGATAGCTCCCTGGACGAGATCGCCGAACATCCGGTGGTCCATGTCGCGCTGGTCGATGTCGAGGCCTATCTCGACTGGGCGGGACTCTCGCTGCCGAACGAGGCGGAGTGGGAGTTCGCGGCGCGCGGTGGCAGCGAAGGCACCGAATTCGCCTGGGGTTCCGAACTCGTGCCGGGCGGCGTCCATCAGGCCAACACCTGGCAGGGCGCTTTCCCTTATGCGAACTTGCGCGAGGACGGGTGGCTGCGGACCTCGCCCGTCGGCACTTATCCGGCCAACGGCTATGGGCTCAACGACATGATCGGCAATGTCTGGGAATGGACCGCCGACTGGTGGCGCGATTCTCCCGGTGCGGCGCCGGTCAGGAGCTGCTGCTCCACGGCGCGGGCCAAGGCGATGCAGGACAGTGTCGACCCGAACGACCCCACGCGCATCCCCCGGCGCGTGCTCAAGGGCGGCTCGCACCTTTGCGCGCCGAACTACTGCCAGCGCTATCGACCGGCGGCGCGCCATGCCCAGCCGGTCGATACCTCGACATCCCATGTCGGTTTCCGGGCCATCGCCAGGATCTGACGCGAACGACTGAGCCTGCAGGGCCCGGGGATCAGACCTGATCTCCGGGCTTTTCCTGTCGCCGCAGGAGCATCTGGTAAGGGATCAGCACCAGGAACCCGACTATCAGGAACAGCAGGACTGCAGCCGAAAGCGCCGCATTGGCATGATTGGCACCGGCCAGGGCCAAGGCGATGCCAGGGTGTCGCATGGCGGCGGAGATGGCGAGCGAGCCTCGGTCCGCCAGGTTGTCGCCACCAAGAAAATGGCCGCCCGCGATGGCCACGACGGCGACGAGTATCATGGCCAGAACCGTGCCATTGCCGATCAGCGCCATCATTGCCGGCCAGACTTTGATCAAGATCGGCAGTGCGGCCAGCACCAGCAGCAGGTAGGCGGCAATGGTCACGGCTTTCGTCAGGCGCGGAGCGGGCGCCTTGAGCAGGACCCGGCCAACTACAAGCCCGACCACAAGCGGGATGGCCACGCCAATGAGGATATTGCGCGCAACCACGCTTACCGGGAATTGCGCGTGAACGCCGTAGAAGCGGGCTGCCAGGGCGCCGAGGATCGGCACGAAGATCACGGCGAAGACGGCGCCGGTCGCCATGAGGCCGTAGACATAGGGCGTGTGACCGCCCGCCTTCAGCGCCTTGCCCGGCATCAGTGGGGGCACCGGCGAAATGGCCATGAGCAGGATGCCGGCTTTTGCCGCCTGGGAAAGCGGGAACAGAGCGACGATGGCCATGGCCGCAAGGATCGGGATCACCATGATCGCCACGAAGGCGGGCAGCAACAGCCGGGGGCGCCTCAGGACATAGGCGAAGTCACCGCGCGACGATGCCAGTCCGGCCGCTACCACCAGCAGGCCGAGGCTCAAGGTCAGCAGTAACGGTATCAGTTGTTTCACGATCTCCATCGGTCTTCACCTTCCGTTGTGCTTTGCGATCATTGCCTTGGCAGGAGCAAAAGTTGATCGGGGAAAGTCCCTAGCCGCCTCGTGAAATGCCGCTATCCGCCTCTTCCGTGAGGCGGCGTCGCTCAGAACGCCTCGCCGATTCCGAAGTAGATGGCCTGTGAATCCCGACCCATCGCGATGTCGAGCCGCAAGTTCGTGCCGGTCTCTGGCGAGGCCTTGAAACGCAGGCCCATGCCCACGGCGGGCAGGAACTTGCCACGGTCGAGATCTCCGAGGCTGTCTCCGATCCCGCCGATCCCGCCGAACAGGACCCCGCCGAACCTGTCGCTCATCTGTTGGCGCCATTCGATTTGCGCGGTCCACATCGCACGGTCGCGGTAGCGGCCCATTTCGTATCCCCGAAGGTCTCCGTTCTGGCCGTACATGCACAAGTCGTAGAACGGAGCACCCTTGGATACCGCGCAAAGGCTGCCGTGGATCGCGAGCGTGCCGGTGGAGGTCGCCGGGAAGTACCCACTGGCCGCGAACTGCCAGGTGTCATAGGAAAAATCGCTGCCCAGCGCGTCCATGTTGAAGACGCCGACGAGCGTGACATTGGCGCCCTTGCGCGGTGCGAACTGGTTGTCCCGGCTGTCGTAAGTCACGGCCGGGCCGATGCCCGAAGTCTGGCTGTCGAGCAGGTTGCCCGGCAGGTTGAGATCGGGAAAGAGCGGATTTTCGCGCTTTATCCGGGAGTTCACCTTGAGAAAGCGATAGCGCGCGCCGACGTAGAAGTGGTCTGCGATCTCGTACTGCCCCTGGGACAGGATCATGGTGCCCCGGTCCTCCAGGTCCACCGAGATGTCGCGGTCGCCCGCATTGGCGCCGATGCCGTAGAACTGCATGTTGATGTCGGCATAGCCGCCGAAGAGCAGCACCTTGAAGCGGTCGTCGTCCAGCGACATGCTGTGCACCGCGCCCGCGCCCCAGCTCTTGTTGGTGGTATAGAAGGCACCGCCGCCGGTGACCCAGGGTTGGCTGGAGCCGTTGGGGTTGTAGAACAGCACTCCCGCCACGGTGAGCCCGGCCCCGACCGTCGGGTTCGACATCGGAATGGGAACGACCAGCAGGTCGGGTTTCATCTTCTTGGCGGCGGGAGGCGCCGGCGGCGCGGCTGCCGATGTGGCGGCGTCGCCGGTGGCAGGCCGGTCGTTCTGGGGGGCGGACAGCGAAGTCGTCGCGATGACGGTGTCGTTCGCCATCTGCTGTACCGGCCGGTCCTGTGCCAGGGCGGGAAGGGGAAGCCCGGCCAGCAGCAGCGTCGCCAGCATCGGGGCAGACCGGAGCGGGGCCGCGGACAGGGGCCGAGGGGGCGTGGCATCCGGCCGCTGCTGCATGGTCGGCTCTCCTTCTGGATGGGCACACGTCTTGCGGCGCAGCGGCGACCGGCAAGACGCGGCCGATCGGTGTCCGGTCAGTTCGTCGCGGCGGCCGGCGGGAAGATCTTGAGCGGCAAGGTCAGGCTCAACATGCCCGCGGTCCCTTCCTGACGGCGGCGGGCGTCGAATTCCTGGAATACGCGCACCCGGAAGGTGGCCGGGCTGCGGCCGAGGATCAGGTTATAGGCAGCCGTGCCGCCCAGCGCCGCGACCCGGCCCTTGTTGGGGCCGAGTACCGCACCTTCGCCGGTATCGCCGCTGATCTGGTCATAATAATAGCCGACGATCCCGGCGGAGAATTTCTCGGAGAAGCTCTTCTCCACCGCGGCTTCGACATGAAGCTCGTTGCCGGTGTTGTAGTCGGTGACCTTGTTGTTGCCATTGAAAGTGACACCGGCCTTGGCGCTGATGTCCCAGCCGGAATCGGTGTCGTGCCAGCTCGCGGCCAGCGAGGCGTCGCCGGCCCAGCGGTGAAACGCGATGTTCGCCAGCTCGCCTTCGCGGTAGTGGCCCACCGGGATATTCACGAAGCCGCCGACCTGCAGGTAGAACTTGTCCCACTTCCAGCCGAGCGACATGTTGGCGAGGGGGTCGCCGATCGCCAGGGTATTGTCGGTGCGGGAGCGGGTGATGGACTGTCCGCCGGGCCCGGCGACGATCACCGAGGCATCGACGAAGGGCGCGGCCAGCGGCAGCGAGCCGCCAAGGGCCAGGGTGCCGCCCAGGAACTTGGTGGAGGGTACCCAGACCAGGGTGGTGAACTGTGCCGCCACGAAGGAGTCGAGGCCCAGCGCGACATTGCCGCCCACGACAAGGCTCTTGTCGGCCGCGATGTCGCCGCCGTAGAAATACATCGTGTCGTCCACGAAGATGCCTTCGACGGGCGGCTGAACGGCGGCGGCCGGACCGCCGGATCCCAGCAGATAGATGCTGGTGCCGCCTTCCGAGGCCTGGGCCGTGCCTGCGGCCTGGCTGCATCCCAGCGCCAGGAGACTCCACAAGACGTGCCGGAAATTGACATGGGGCATGTACCGCTCCTGATCCTCTGACAGGTCGAGGAGAGTGCGGCAGGCGGGCCGGGAGCTGAATCGGGGATTACCCCCGGATTGCCCGACGCATGCCCGGGTGAACGGGGCGGGAGCGGTCAGGGCGGGAGCGGGCCGTCGCCGGGGAGCGGAGTAGTCCCGCGCAAAGCCGGTAATGGTCCCGATGTGCGCGCCGCCGCGCTGCGGATAATGTCTTGCGAAAATGTCGGGACCCGAGACCGGGAACAGAGGAGACTCAAGATGCGCGCGCGCTTGTCCAGATATGCCGTCCTGCCCCTTCTGCTCGCTTGCGCCGTGCCCGCCCTGGCGGCCAAGGCGCCGGACACCTGGGACGGGCTGATGCATGTGAAATCAAGCAAGATCGAGACGGTCTACCTTCAGCCCGATGCGGACTTTCGCGGCTATACCAAAGTCATGATCGACCCGGCGGAAATAGCCTTCCGCAAGAACTGGCAGCGCGAGCATGGCTTTGCCGAGGACAGGGGGCGCCCCGTCTCCAACGAGCAGGCGCGGGATATCCTAGAGCAGGCGAAGACCGGCTTCCACAAGCTGTTCGTGGAAGCTTACCAGAAGGCGGGATACCAGGTGGTGGACCAGCCCGGCTCCGATGTGCTGCGGCTGTCCACGGCGGTCGTCAATCTCGACGTGGTCGCCCCGGACCCCATGACGGCGGGCCGGTCGTGGACCTTTTCCCGCGACGCCGGAGGCGGCACGCTGGTGATCGAGGCGCGCGATTCGCGCACCGGTGCCTTGCTCGGCCGTGCGGTCGATTCCCGCAGCATGGAAGACAGCCGGGCCTATTTGCGCAACACCGTGACCAACACGGCGGACTTCGAAGACCTCTTCGCTCACTGGGCCAAGCTGAGCGCTGCGGGCCTCACCGAATTGAAGAGCCTCTCGCCCATCAATGCTGAGGGGATGTCCAAGAAATAGCGAGCATACTGGAAAATAAAAGGTCCGGTATGAAGCGTGCTCGTAACGTTGTTTGCGCGAGTGATGGGCCGGATAGGCAATATCCACTCCCCTAGGATGCAAAACAACTTGGTATCGGGTGAAACCCGGATGGCCGAATCGGCCCGCCTTCACGACCATTGCGGTCCTATCGTGCAGAAGGATGCCTATCATGCCGAATGGAAAGCCGAACATCCTGGTCATCTGGGGTGACGACATCGGAATCAGCAATCTCAGTTGCTATACCGACGGCCTGATGGGCTATCGAACGCCGAACATCGACCGGCTTGCCAGGGAAGGCATGAAGTTCACCGACAGCTACGGCGAACAGAGCTGCACCGCGGGGCGCTCGTCCTTCATCACCGGGCAGAGCGTGCTGCGCACCGGGCTCTCCAAGGTGGGTATTCCCGCCGCGCCCACCGGCATGAACGAAAAGATCGTGACCATCGCCGCGCTGCTCAAGGAGCAGGGCTATGCCACCGGGCAGTTCGGCAAGAACCACCTGGGCGACCTGAACCACATGCTGCCCACCAATCACGGTTTCGACGAGTTCTTCGGCAACCTCTATCACCTCAATGCCGAGGAAGAGCCCGAGATGGAGGACTATCCGAAGGACCCCAAGTTCAAGGAACGCTTCGGCCCCCGCGGCGTGATCCACAGCTGGGCGACCGACAAGGACGATCCCACGGAGATGGAACGCTGGGGCAAGGTGGGCAAGCAGAAGATCGAGGACACCGGCCCGCTCACCAAGAAGCGCATGGAGACCTGCGATGACGAATTCGTCGCCGCGGCGCTCGATTTCATCAAGCGGCAGGAGGCGGACGACAAGCCGTGGTTCGTGTGGCTCAACACCACGCACATGCACATGTTCACGCACCCCAAGCCGGAGAGCAAGGGCCAGGCCGGTCGCTGGCAATCCGATTATCACGACACCATGATCGACCATGACAAGAACGTCGGCCAGGTTCTCGATGCTCTCGACGACATGGGCATCGCCGACGACACGTTCGTCATGTATTCGACCGACAACGGCCCGCACCGCAACTCCTGGCCGGATGGCGGCATGACCCCGTTCCGCAGCGAGAAGAACACCAATTGGGAAGGCGCGTTCCGCATCCCGATGATGGTGCGCTGGCCGGGCAGGATCGAGCCCGGCTCGATCTCCAACGGCATCGTCCAGCACCACGACTGGCTGCCCACTTTCCTGGAAATGGCGGGCGAACCCGACATCGTCGAGAAAGTGAAGAATGGCCACCAGGCGATCGGCCGCACTTACAAGAACCACATCGACGGCAAGAGCCTGCTGGGTCACATCACCGGCAAGGAGAAGGATAGCCCGCGTAACTTCTTCTTCTACATCAGCGACGATGGCGACATCCTGGCGATGCGCTACGACAACTGGAAGCTGGTGTTCCTGGAACAGCGCTGCCCGGGCACCATGCAGGTCTGGGCCGAACCCTTCACCCGGCTGAGACTGCCCAAGATGTTCAACCTGCGGACCGACCCTTACGAATTCGCGGATATCACCTCGAACACCTATTACGACTGGTTCCTGCACAACGCCTACTTCATCTATGCGGCCCAGACCGGCGCGGCGATGTTCGCGGAGACGTTCAAGGAATTTCCGCCGATCCAGCGTCCCAACAGCTTCACCATCGACGACGCCATCGCCAAGATGGCCGATGCCGCTGCCGGTTCCAGTTGATGGGGAGCGCGCGCCTTCCGATCCTCCTTTCGGCACTGGGTGCCGCCGCGATATTCGTATCCGCGGCGGCCCAGTCGCCCCAGGGAACCACTGCCGGCCCGGCGCCCGTGCAGACGGGCGCTCCCGGCGCCGGACCGCCCAGCATCACCGCCAAGCTGCCGCCGGGCATGCCGAAAGGCTACCTCTCGCTCTCGCAGCTTCCGGATAGCCTGGCACTCCTGCCGCCGCCACCGGCAGAAGGATCGGCCGCGTTCGCGCGGGACGAGGAAACGGACAAGGCCATGGCCCGGCCGAAAGACAGTCCGCGCTTCATCCAGGCGACGAGCGATGCCGATCTCAAGCCGGCGCATGCTTTCCAGGCCTTTGCCTGCGCCGCCGGCGTGACACCGGATGCCGAGCGCACGCCGGTGCTCTACCGCGTGATGAGCAAGGCGATGATCGACATCGGACTCTCCACCTACAAGGCCAAGGACCACTATCGCCGCGTGCGGCCTTTCGTGGCTCACGGCGACACGACCTGCTCACCGCAGGACGAAGCCGTGCTGCGCACCGACGGATCCTATCCCTCCGGCCATAGCGCGCTGGGCTGGGGCTGGGCGCTGATCCTGGCCGAACTCGTGCCCGATCGCGCCGATGCCATTCTCCAGCGCGGCCGTGATTTCGGGGACAGCCGGCTGGTCTGCAACGTCCATTGGGCAAGCGATGTCGATGCCGGGCGACTGATGGCGGCGGCCACGCTGGCGCGGCTCCATGCCGAGCAGGCGTTTCGTGCCGACCTCGACGCAGCGCGCGCCGAACTGGCCAGGAGCGGAACGAAGCGCGCGCCGTCCGTAGAGGCATGCAGCACGGAAGCCGCGGGGCTTCGGCTGCAATAGCGCGCGTCAGAAGTTCGGCAGCGGTTGCTCGGCAAAGCCCCAGCCGCGCAAGTCGGCTGCGTGTTCGATCAGGGCTTCGGCATCGTCGATCGAGAAGGGATGGGCGTCCTTCATTCCGTCCAGCTCGTCCCAGGAGATCGGAACCGCCACCGGCGCTCCGGCGCGGGCTCGGGCGGAATAGGGCAGGACGGCGGTGCTGCCGCGCTGGTTGCGCAGCCAGTCGATGAAGATCTTGCCCTTGCGCTTGGCCTTGCTCATCGTCGCCACGAAGCGGTCCGGTTCGGCCGTGCTCAGGGCTTCGGCGAACCGGCGGGCGAAGTCCTTGTGGCTGTCCCAGTCATGGCCGGGCGTCAGCGGCACCACGACATGGACGCCTTTGCCGCCCGACAACATGGCGAAGCTGACCAGGCCGATATCCGCAAGCTGGCGGCGCAAGTCCTGCGCGGCGCGACGGCAGTCTCCGAAGTCCAGCCCTTCGTCGGGATCGAGGTCGAAGATCAGCCGGTCCGGCTTCTCGACGGCGTCCGCCCGCGATTCCCAGCCGTGGAACTCGATGGTCCCCATCTGCACGCAGGCGACCAGCCCTTCGGCGTCGTCGATATAGAGGTAGTCCTCACTGCCGCCGTCCTTCTCGCGGATCGGTACGTGAGAGACGTGAGGGCCGAACGAGCCGCTGTCGTGCTTCTGGAAGAAGCATTTCCGGGCGCGACCCTGGGGGCAGCGAACGAGGCTGATCGGCCGGTTGGCGGCGAAAGGCAGCATGAGCGGGGCCACCGCGGCATAGTAGTCGGCAAGCTGGCCCTTGGTCTGGCCGGTCTCCGGGAAGATCACCCGGTCCCGGCTGGATATTTCGACGTCGATCGCGGCCTTGGGGGCAGACTTGGGCATTTCGGGGGTGACCTCCTTCGCCGGCTTGTCGCTGCGCAGGCCCAGGAAACTGGCGTGACGCACACGCCCTTCGGCGGTGAATTCGGCAAAGGCGATCTCGGCGACAAGCTTCGGCGTTACCCAGGTCGCGCCGCGCGCTTCGGTCCGGTCGGCTTCCACCGGCGCGGTCTTGCGGACGAGCGGTGCCAGCCGGGCCGCCAGATCGCCCAGGGTGTCGCCGTCGAATCCGGTGCCCACTTTGCCGCGATAGACCAGCTTCCCCTCTTCGTATTGCCCGAGCAGCAGCGAGGAAAACGGCCGTCCTTTCGCACTCGATCGGCTCCATCCGACCACCACGAATTCCTGCCTGCGGGTACATTTCACTTTGACCCAGTTGCGGGTGCGACGGCCCGCATAGGCGGCGTCGATGCGCTTGGCGATCACGCCTTCCTGGCCCGCCTGGCACATCGCCGCGTAGAGCTTTTCACCCGCGCCGATCACATGGTCTGCCACGAAAAGCGGGGATCGGGCATAGGCCAGCAGCGCTTCCAGCCGCTCCTTGCGCTCGATATTGGGGAGCGGGGCCAGGTTCCGCCCATCGAGTTCGAGCAAGTCGAAGGCGTGGAATTCCAGTTTGTCGCCGGGTTTCTGGCTGCCGTGTCCGCGCTTGAGCTCGGCCTGCAGGTTGGAGAAGCTGGGATTGCCGTCCGGTCCCCGGGCAATGATCTCGCCGTCGATCAGGCTGGGCGGAAGGTCGAGCGCGGCGAAAGTGTCGACCAGCGGGGCGAACTTGTCGCTCCAGTCGAGGCCGCTGCGGGTATAGATTCGCACGGTATCACCGGCGACGGCGGCGAGCGCGCGGTAGCCGTCGAACTTGATCTCGTGCATCCACAAGTTGCCGTCCGGCACGGCATCGACGAGCGTGGCCAGCTGGACCGCGCGAAACTTCGGCGGGGCGCCTTTGGCCCGGCTGCCGGGCCGCCGCTTCGCTGCGGGCCTGGCCGTCTTGGCAGTCTCCGAATTGTGCTGCGCGGCGTCGTCCATGGCATCGGCAAAGGCCTTGCCCTTCTTGCCCTTGAGCGACTGCGTGCCCGCCTTGTCCGCTGCGATCTCGGCCATGGTGCGGCCGGTGAGCACGCTTTTCAGCCCTTCCTCGACCAGTTGATCGCCGGAGACGGCATGGCCGTCGCTGACCTTGCGCAGCAGCCAGTTCTCGCGCTTCTCTCCGGGGCGGCCCTTCATCCGCACCAGCAGCCACTCGCCCTTCATCCGCCCCCCGTCGAGCGTGAAGTGGAGGTGTCCGTCCTCCAGGTCCTTCGCGCTCTTGCCCGCGATTGGCGCCCAGGTGCCTTCGTCCCAGAGCATGACGGTGCCGCCGCCATATTCGCCTTGCGGAATGTTGCCTTCGAAGCGGGCGTAGGAGAGGGGGTGATCCTCGGTACGGACGGCCAGCCGCTTGTCCTCGGGATCGGCGCTGGGGCCTCTCGTCACGGCCCAGGACTTGAGCACACCGTCTACTTCCAGCCGGAAATCCCAGTGCAGCCGCCGCGCGGCATGCTTCTGGGCGATGAAGATATTGCCCGCTTCGCTGTTCTGCCGCTTACCGGCCGGCTCGGCGGTTCGGGCGAAGTCCCGCTTGCGGTTGTATTCGGCGAGAGGGTCGGACTTGGCCATCCTTACCGTTCCTTGCCGGGCGAAGGATGCCGCCGGTCCCAGCGCGCCTCCACGAAATGCAGCGCTGTCACCATGACCAGGCTGACCAACATGCCGATGGCCACCAGCGGCCACTGCCCGGCGCCGCAGGCGATGCCGATGATCGCGGTCAGCCACATATGCGCGGCTGTGGTCAGGTTGCGCAGGCGCCCGCGGGAAAACACGATCAGCCCGGCTCCGATGAAGCCCACGAAAGCGCCGGTCGCCTCGAAGATGCGCAGAGGGTCCATGCGCGGTCCGTCGAGCTGGAAGTAGAGGGCTATGATGGAAGTGGTCATCGTGGCCGCCGCCACGCAGACCAGTCCGTGCGTCCGCAGACCGGCCGGATGGCCGTGCCACTCGCGGTCGAGGCCGAGCAACAGGCCGACCACGGCGGCAATGCCAAGCCGCAGCAGAACCTCGGAATCGATCGCATGGAGGGGGATCGCCGGGTTGAGTTCCATGGCTCAGGCGCGCTTGCGGCTTCGCGTGGTCGTGGTGCTCGTGGTCTTGGCCGGGCTCTTCGTCGCCGCCGGCTTCTTGGCGGCAGGCTTCTTCGCCTCGGTCTTCTTGGCAGGCGTCTTAGCCGCGGAGCCCTTGTCCGCTGCGGACTTGCTCGCAGGCGCCGCTTTCCCCGTGCGGCTGCCGCTGTCGCCGACCGACTTCTTGAGCGCGGCCATCAGGTCGATGACATTGCTCTTGCTGCCGCCCGATGGCTCCTCGACGTCTTCCAGCACGCGCTTGTTGCTTTTCGACTTGGCCTTCTTGTCGATCAGCCGGTGAAGCGCATCGATATAGCGATCATGGAATTCGGCGGGGTGGAAGGGCGCGCTCTTCTTCTCGATCAGCGTGGTCGCCAGGTCGAGCAAGTCGGCGTCGGGCTTGTCCTCGCCGATCTCGCGGAAATAGCCCTGCGCCTTGTGGACTTCGTCGGCGTAGCGAAGGACTTCCATCACCAGCCCCCGCCCGCACGGCTTGATCGAGACGAGTTGCTCGCGCCCGCGCACCGCCAGTTGGCCAAGCCCGACCTTGCGGCTACGGCGCAGCGCCTCGCGCAGGACGACGTAGGCTTCCTCGGCAAGATCGTCCGCGGGAACGACGAAGTAGGGCTTTTCATAATAGAGCACGTCGATGTCGCCCGCGTCCACGAACTGCACCAGTTCCAGCGTCTTGCGGCTCTCGATCTTGACGGCTTCGATCTCTTCTTCGTCGAGCAGCACGTAGTTGCCCTTGGAGATTTCATAGCCCTTGATGATCTCGTCGCGATCGACCGGGCCTACGCCGGGCGCGACTTTCTCGTAGCGGATGCGCTTGCCGCTCGGTTCGTGGATCTGGTGGAACGAGATGGCGGCGCCGGACTTGGTGGCCGGGTAGACCTCGATGGGAATCGACACCAGGGCGAGCCTGATCTGTCCTTGCCAGTATGCGCGTGCGGCCATGGCCCGTTCCTTCCTCGCCGATGAGAAAGGCGCGGGCCCTGGGTTGGTTCCCGCAAAGCGGTCCGGAGGGACGTCAGCCGACGACGATGGCGCTGATCCGGTGGAAGAAGGGGTGATGCGGCGTGGCGCCGTGGGCCACCTGGGTGAACATCCCGTCGCCCAGGTTGGGCAGCTTCGATTCGACCCCGCAGACTTCCTCGCCGCCGCGCACGTCGATATGCGCGTGGAGCTTGCCGTCGAACTCCAGGCCGATGTCGACCGCATGCGGAAACTCGGCGCTCAGCACTTCCAGCACCCGATTGAGCCGGTCGGTCAGCGAATCTTCCGAGGAGGCATTGGGAAGCGAGGAACCGTCGATCGAGTAAAGGGATGCATCCTTGCGCATGGGGGGCGCCTCCTAAGAATTTCCGGAAGGGATAAGATCGGAAGGGTACTGGGCTGATCGGCCTCCAGCTTACCTGTTTTCCCGTAACAGGAAACACCGCAGTTTCCCCGAGCGACGCGGTCCGTCCCGTTTCAGGCTGGGCCGCTGCCGCGGCCATGCGGGCTGTCCAGATCAAGTATCGGGCCGGACGGGACAATCCCGGTGGGATTGATCGTGCGGTGGCTCTCGTAATAATGGCCCTTGATGTGCTGGAAGTTTACCGTGCCGGCCACGCCCGGCGTCTGGTAGATGTCGCGCAGGAACCCCTGCAGGTTGGGATAATCGAATATCCGCCGCAGGTTGCACTTGAAGTGGCCGACGTAGACCGCATCGAAGCGCACCAATGTGGTGAACAGGCGGATATCGGCCTCGGTCAGTCTGTCGCCCACCAGAAAGCGATTGCGCGACAGGCGATCCTCCAGCCAGTCCAGCGAATCGAACAGCGGTTGGACGGCCTCCTCGTAGGCGTCCTGGCGGGTCGCGAAGCCGGCCTTGTAGACGCCGTTGTTGACCGTGTCGTAGACCCGGGCGTTCACCGCATCGATCTCCGCGCGCAGGGCCTCGGGGTAGAAGTCTCCCGGCGCCGCGCCCAGCCCGTCGAAAGCCTGGTTGAACATGCGGATGATCTCGGAGGATTCGTTGTTGACGATCCGCCCGGTCTTCCGGTCCCAGAGAACCGGCACGGTCACGCGGCCGCTATAGGCCGGATCGGCGGCGGTGTAGATCTGGTGGAGGAAGCGGGCCTGGTGGATCGGGTCCGGGATCACCCCGGGCGCCGGATCGAAGGTCCAGCCCTTTTCCAGCATGAGCCAGTTGACCACCGAAACGGAGACCAGTTCCTCCAGGCCCTTGAGCGCGCGAACGATCAGCGTGCGGTGGGCCCAGGGGCAGGCGAGGCTGACATAGAGGTGATAGCGGCCGGGTTCGGCGGCGAATTCCCCGTCCGCCGTCACCCGGTCGCGAAAGGCGGCGTCCTTGCGGACGAAACGGCCGCCGGTGGATTCGGTGTCGTACCAGACGTCATGCCATTGACCGTCGACCAGCATTCCCATGGATGGCTTCCCTTTGTGCCCGGATCGCGCCGGACTGCCGCCCGCCGCTTCATACCTTCAGGACGTCCGGACGCGGTGTTTGTGCCCGTGGGATGTCAGTTCTTTCGCGAGGCGCCGGTTTTCCAGCAGAGCCAGGCCACGTTGAGCCAGGCGCCCATCGTCAATTGCCCGGCCCAGGCGACCAGCGCATAGCCGAAGCCGAAGACAGCAATGTCGATCGCGAGGACCAGTCCCACCAGAGACCAGCCGCCGGTCCGCGCCAGGCGGCTCTCGCGCTCGGTCAGGGCGCGGCCGGCAAAGTCGCGCTGGTGGCGCTTGATCGAAAGCGCGAGGGCGGTGAAGGCAGCAGCGGAGAGGAGGACGGCGAGAAGGTGGATCATGCGGCCATGGCCTCCGGGGTCTTGCGCCGAACGGCGCGGGGGCCTTCCGCCCGCTTGCGCGCGGCGCGGCGCGCGCCCTTGGCAAAGCCGGCGGCCAGCACCAGCATCACCAGGTCGAACGAAACGAACAACCAGTCGCCCGCAAGGAGGCTGGCGGGCAGTCCGCGCGAAGTGGTCAGGGCGTTCACCACCGGCACGGCTGCGAACAGCGCGGCGGTAAGGCCGAGCGCCTCGGGCCAGGCCCGTGCCGAGGGGCGAACCACCGCCCAGACGAAAACCGCCAGCCAGGTGAGAAACAGGCTGTTGATCTCATGATCGGCGCGTTCGGCCATGCTCAGGGGCAGGAGGCGGTTGGCCAGGAAGTAGGCCGCTATGCCGGCCGGGAAGCCCGCGACGGTGGCGATGTTGAGTTTCTCGACCAGGCGGAAGCCGAAGTGCGGATGGCTGGGATCGGGCAGCTTGGTGCGGCGCTTGACCGTCCAGAGCACCAGCCCGCTGCCCACCATGATCGTGCCGCCCAGGCCCGAGAGGAAATAGAGCCAGCGCAGGCCGTATTCGGCGTAGCGTCCCGCATGAAGGCCGATCATCACGCTTTCGGTGGCGAGCGCCGCGCCCTTTGCCATGCTGTGATCCGCGGGGCGGCCGGTGATGCCGTTGAAGGAGATTTCCTCGCCGCGCGAACCGATGGCGCCTTCCGATGCGCGGGCGATGTTGACCATGGCGGTGGAATCGCCGGGATTGGTGATCTTCACGTAGCCCACGCGCTTGCCGTCCCACGCGGCCGAAGCCGTGCGCATCAGCGGTGCCACGGCTACGAGCGGTGCAGGATTGCCGCTGCGCGCCACCTCCACGCTCTTGCCGAAGACGGCGTCCTGGAACGCCGTACGGTCGGCATAGTTCGCGGCAATGCCCCAGGGCATGTACATGATCGCCAGCGTGACCAGGCCGGTGAATGTGATCATCAGGTGGAAGGGCAGGGCGATCACGGCCGTGACGTTATGCGCGTCCAGCCAGGAACGCTGGCCCTTGTTGAAGCGCAGCATGAAGAAGTCGGCGAAGATCTTCTTGTGCGTGATGATCCCGGACAGGATTGCCACCAGCATGAACATCGCCGCCACGCCCACCAGGTAGCGGGCCCATAGCACCGGAATGTAGTGCAGGTCGAAATGGAAGCGATAGAGGAAGTAGCCGCCGCGCGTGTCGCGGGTGGAGACTTCGCGGCCGCTCTGGTCCAGCACGGCGCTGGTATCCGCGCGCTTGCCTCGCTTCTGGCCTTCGGCCGCCTGCCAGTAGACTTGCGTGGTGGCACTGCGGCTGTTGGGCAGCGAGATGTACCAGCTTGTCGCATCGGGCGCGGTGCGCTGGAGGAAGCGGACGGCGCCCTCGGCCGAAGTGACCGGATCGGCGCTGCCGGTGATCTCCGGCTGCATCCAGCGCGTGATCTCGTCCTGGAAATAGGCCGAAGTGCCGGTCGCGAACATGGCGAAGAGCAGCCAGCCCAGCAGCAGCCCCGTCCAGGTATGGAGAAGCGCCATCGACTGGCGCAGACCTTCCTTCACAGCCGGCCTCCCATGCCGAGCGAGAGCCAGAGAGCGGCCCCCAGTACGCCGCCGGAGACCGCCAGCCAGAGCCAGAGCCGCGAGACCGAGCGCAGGCCGAACGCGAAAAGGGCGATCGTGGCGAAGATGGCGAAGGAAAGCAGTGTGGCGGTGACGCTTGCCTCGGCGGGATTGACCGCCAGACCGTGCGCCAGCAGCCGCGCCAGGCAGGCCGTGGCCAGCGAGGTGACCAGGTAGTTCGCCGGAACCGCTGCGACGATGCGCGACGCGACGTTCCAGCGGCCGATGCGGCGGCCTGCGGGACCCGTCGTTCTGGCATTCGCGGCACTCTTGGCCATGCTCGTTCTTCCCCCGAGAGCAGGATATTGCAAATCAATCGCAAGAATGGCCGGTAATTTCGGCGGGCTCCGGAGTCAATGGTTCAGAATGGCGAGGCGGCTGCGGAAGCGCCATTGGGATGGGAGGATGCGGGGCGGGCAGGGCGGGTGTGCGGGGTTTCGCGCTGCCGGCGAGAGGGCTGGTGCGCGCGTTAAGAGCGCTTGCGCATGGGGATTTCCTCAAACCGTCATGGTGCCCGCCTAGGCAGCGCGCGCCGGACTTTGGACGGCCGGGCGCAGGGTGGAAAAAATCGTGTTATCGAATGCCATGGATCGTCCTGCGGCGCCGCCGCAGGACTGGAATGCAGTGAGGTCCACGCTTCTGCGCTACCTCCGTGCGCGAGGGGCGCGACCGGACGTGGCGGATGACGTGGCGCAGGAAACGCTTGCGCGCCTGATCGCTCTCAGCCAGACGCAGCAGATAGGCAGCCTTTTTGCGCTGGCCTTCAGGATCGCGGACAACCTGATGATCGACACGCGGCGCCGGGAAATGCGCCAGGAGACGCAGCACTCTGATGACGTTGACGACGAATGGGAAAGCGACGATCCCTCGCTCGACAGGATTCTCGATTCGCGCCGGGCGCTCGACGTGCTCTCGCTCTGCCTGCGACGGATGCCGCCGCTGCGCCGCGAAGTCCTCATCCGCAGGCGCCTGAATCATGAAAGTTGCCGTGCGATCGGCGAAGATCTCTCGATGAGTGCGAAGGCAGTGGAAAAGCATATCACCCGTGGCCTGCTGGATCTGCGCGCGGCGCTCGATCGCGCCGGCGTGGACTTCGCGGAGTTCGCCTGATGACGGCCCAGAGGCAGGAATTCGACGTGATCGACCGGGAGGCCGCAGAATGGGTCGACCGGATGAACCGTCCGCTGCACGACGCTGAAGTCGCCGCCGAGTTCGATCGCTGGATCATGGGCGATCCGCGCCATGTCGAAAGCTATGCGCGGCACCAGGCGCTCTGGCAGTCCGGCAGCTTGCGCAGTGCCCTGGAGGTCGCCGAAGCCGCGCCCGACGATTTCGGTACCTTCGAGGATGAGGCCGTGCCGAATTGGGCCGGGCAGGCGTGGAAGCAGTTCGCGGGCTTCGCGGCCGTGGCGCTGTGCCTGGTGGTCGTGCTCTCGATGGGCGCCCGCACGCTGGTGAGCGAATCGAGCTATGCCGCCGCCCGCGGTACCTCGCGCGAAGTCGTGCTGCCGGACGGATCGAAAGTGCGCATGAGCGGCGGGACCCGGATGGACGTGCGCATCACACCCTGGTCGCGCGAAGTCGCGCTCCAGAACGGCGAGGCCTTCTTCGACGTGGCGCACGAGAAAGTCCGCACGTTCTCGGTCAACGCGGGCGATTCCCGCGTGACCGTGCTGGGGACGGCCTTCGACATCGACCTGGTGGACAGCCAGACGCGGGTGGTGCGCGTCTATCGCGGCCTGGTCAGCGTCGATGCCGGGGCGGGGCGGCAGTGGCGGCTTCCCGCAGGCAACGGGATCGAAGTCGGCGGCGGCCGGGTGCGCAGCCTGGGCGACGTGCGCGGCGATCATCCCGGCTGGATCGACGGCTGGTTCGACGCGGACGACACCTCGGTTCAGCAGCTCGTGCAGCGCATCAATCGCGGTTCGGACCTGCCGGTGGTGCTGGCCGATCCGGGATTGGGCCAGCTGCTCGTGACCGGGCGGTTCCAGACCTCCGATCCCGAGATGGTGCTGGAAGCGCTGGCGGCGATCCATGATCTGCAGTGGCGCAAGGAAAAGGCGCGCTACGTCCTCTCCCATTGAGTTCGTTTGCAAGACGCCGGTTTCGGGCGTTCTGCGGCAGCGCGGCCAGGCCCGCTCATGTCATCGTCTCGCCGTGTGGGCGGAAGGCTGAGCCGGGGGGGGCTGGCTATCTTCCGCTGTCATCAAGTTTACTTGATAACGTAATGAAAATGTAAGAAAAAATAATTGTCGGGATTGGTTGTCTGCCTGCGTCTTCCCCCCGAATGCCTGATCCAACGGGGGATATGATGTTTCGTTCAAGTAAAGCCCTGGCCCATGCTTCGGCATTGGCCATAGCGCTGGCAACGGTCGGGGGCGGCCTTGCCGCGCCGGTCGCCGAGGCGGCCACCGCCCAGTACAGTTTCACCATTCCGGCACAGGACCTGGGCCGCGCGCTACAGGAATTCTCGCGGGTCACCGGCATGCAGGTGGCCGCGGCGCCGGATGCGGTACGGGGGCGCCGCAGCACGGCCCTGTCGGGCAAGATGAGCGCGCAGCAGGCCCTGTCCCAGCTCGTGCGCGGGGCCAATGTCGAAACCCAGCTTCGCGGCAGCACCGTGATCCTGCGCGCCCGTGCCGCCCGGCCCCGTCCGGCCGCGGTCGCTCCCGCGCCGGCGCGCCGGGCAGCCCCGGTCGCGACTGTCGCCGCCGAAGAGCCTTCCGGGGCCGGCGACAGTGAGATCGTCGTCACCGGCTATATCGAGGCGGTTCAGCGTTCGCTCGACATCAAGCGCAAGAACGACACGGTTTCCGACACGGTCAGCGCCGACGACATGGGCAAGCTGCCCGCCAACAACATCTCCGAGGCGCTGGCGCGCCTTCCCGGCGTCAATGCCGTGCGCAGCCCGACCACGGGCGAAGGCGACCGCATCACGGTGCGCGGTCTCTCGACCGAGCTGAACAACTATTCGATCAACGGCGTGCGCCTTGGCGGTGCCGGTTCGCGCGACAACAACTTCTACCGCGGCGTGCGGCTCTCGGTCTTGCCGCCGGACGGTATCAAGCAGATCACCGTCTACAAGACCCTGACGCCGGACCGCGACGGTGACGCGCTGGGCGGCTCGGTGGACATTTCCACCCCCACCGCCTTCGACCAGACGCCGATGTATGCTCGCCTCTCGGCCGAGGGCGGCATGCTCGACAAGTACGATCATCGCAAGTCGGGCCAGGTTTCGGGCGCGCTTTCGCGCCAGTTCAACGATCATTTCGGTATCTACGTCTCGGGCAGCTGGAGCCGGCGCAAGTCGCAGTTCGAGCAGAACGGCGTGGACGGCGATAATCAGCCGGACACCTGGTACGACAACAGCGAGACGCTGGGCTGGGATCCCAACCGCTTCGTGATGCGCGGCATGGACCTGGGCTTCGGCGAGACCGACGTGAAGCGCTGGGGCGCCAATACCAGCATCGACTATCGCTCCGACGACCACGATTTCCACTTCCGCGGGCAGTACAACAAGTACCGCAAGGACGAATTCCTCAACCGCCTGAACTTCCGCAACGACACCGCGAAGAATTCGACGCGGCTGGTGCAGGTGGACGTGGCCGATACGACGCTGCTCCAGCCCGAAGACAGCATCGTCGGTACCGATTCCAGGCTGGGCCGCATCTATGGCTATTCGCTCGGCCAGATCGTCGACCAGGACGGCGACGGGCTGATCACCGATGCCGACCGCAAGGGCAAGTCGTTCTACAGCCTCAACGGCGGTTCAGGCACCTGGGACCCGCAGGGCTTCCGCCTGCGCCGCTTCTGGGAAGGTTCGCGCGAGACGGGCAGCCTGGCTTCGGCCAACCTCGGCGGCATTTCGCGCGTGGGCGAACTGACGATCGACTACGACGTGTCCTACTCGCAGTCGGAAGACAATCTCGACGACGGCTACACCCTGGAGTTTCGCAGCGACAAGTACGGCTGGCTGGGCAATCAGGGCGTGCTGTTCAGCAGCAGCGAAGATTCGCGCTTCCCCAAGTGGCTGCTCAATTCCGCCGGTCTGGAAGCGGTGCAGGACCCCTCGCAATACGACTTCAGCAGCCTCGAAGGCGAAGTGGGCGGAAGCAGCGAGAAGCTGTGGCAGGCCCAGTTCAACCTCGAATGGAAGCCGGTCGATTCCTGGGTGGAATCGTTCAAGACAGGCGCCAAGTTCTACAATTCGCGCCGCCGCACTTATCAGGGCTCGTTCCTGAATCTCGAGGCGGACGGCACCCTGGCGGACTTCTCCGAATTCTACGGCAAGGATGTGAACAGCCTGTTCGGCGGCGCCTATAGCGGCCTCTATCGCCTGGGCACGACCATCGACAACCGCAAGATGCTGGCCGAACTCCAGCGCGCCGAAGATGGCGACAGCGAGATCTTCGACGGCTTCGCGGTCGACCCCAACGACGCCGAACTGTCCAACGAGGACAGCTTCCGCTTCAACGAGCGCGTGATCTCCGCCTATGCCATGGGCACGGCGCGCTTCGGCCGCGCGCAAGTGATCGCAGGCGTGCGCATGGAAGCGACGCGCAACACTATCGACGCCTGGAACATGGACCTGATCCAGGGCGAGCGCTTCGTTTCGGACAAGTCCAGCTTCGTGAACGTGCTGCCCTCGGTTCACGTCAACTACGAACTGGACAGCCGCACCAAGCTGCGCGGCGCGGTCTGGACCAGCTTCGCGCGTCCCGACATCGCCCGCATGAGTTCGGCGCGCGAATATGGCTACGACACCGATCCCGATGGCGACGGCGAGGAAAACCCGATCTCGCAATGGGTGCTGACTTCGATCGCCCAGGGCAATCCGAACCTCAAGCCGATGCGCTCGCTCAACCTCGACATGTCGCTGGAGCACTACGCCGGCAATACCGGGGCCTATTCGGTGGCGCTCTACTACAAGCACATCGAGAATTTCCTGTTCCGCTCCTCATCCAGCAACATCCGTGACGGGACGCTGGGCGAGAACGTCGATCCGACCGGCGTGGCGATCTCCATGCCGAACAACGGCAAGTGGGCGGAAGTCTACGGCATGGAAATCAGCGGCCAGCAGCTCCTACACTGGCTGCCGGGCATTCTCGGTTCGCTGGGCGTGGGCGGAAACCTGACGTTGCAGCGCTCGAAGGCGGTTACGGGGCTTTCCTGGCACCCTGAGGGCTACACCCTGCCGCTGATGGAAACGCCCGAGACGATCGCCAATCTCCAGCTGTTCTGGGAGCGCAAGGGCTGGGAAATCTACGGCGCGTGGAACTACCAGTCGAAATTCCTCGGCGGCATCCAGGACTTCGGCAACAATCCCTATGAGCAGGCCTATAGCTTCGTGGACCTGACCTTCCGCAAGACCTTCCTCAAGAAGTCCTCGGTGCAGCTCCAGGTCCAGAACCTCTTCGACTCGCATACGTATTGGGAAACCGTGTCGTCGGGGACCGGGGCGAGCCGCGCCTACATCAAGAACGGGCGCAGCATCACGCTCGGCCTCAACCTGATCTTCTGAGGGCACTTGCGATGAAGAAGAAAGCCCATGTCCTGCTGGGAGCGCTGGCCTTGTGCCTGCCGCTCCCGGCCTTCGCCGCCGATGCGCCGGTGCAGCAGCAGGAGCCGCTGGCACCTGCCACCGTCCGGCCCGAACGCGTGATCCTGAACCTCACCGCCGATCCGACCACCGAGATGGCCGTCACCTGGCGTTCGGCGCCGGGTCTGCCGGGCCAGGTCCAGTATGCGAAGGCGACAAGCAGTCCCGACTTCGTGAAAACGCCGCTGACGGCCGAGGCGAAGACTGACGACGCCACGCTGGCTGTCCGCGAGGATCCCGCCTTCCGCGCTGCCTATCACTCGGCAGTGCTGGCGGGGCTCGAGCCGGACACGGTCTATGCCTACCGCGTGGGCGACGGCGCGCATTGGTCCGAATGGTTCCAGTTCCGCACCGCCGCACGCGAGGCGAAGCCGTTCCGCTTCATCTACATGGGGGACATGCAGAACCAGATCCTGTCGGAAGCCTCGCGCACCTTGCGCATGGCCTTCCGCCAGGCGGGCGACTCGGCCTTCACGATCCATGCCGGGGACCTCATCAACCGGCATGACAGCGATGCCGAATGGGGCGAATGGTTTGCCGCGGGCGGGTTCCTCTATGCCCAGACGCCGCAGATGCCGACGCCGGGCAATCACGAATACGTCAAGGATGAGGCGGCGCGGGCCGGTTCCTCGATCAACAGCCAGTGGCGCCGGCAGTTCACGCTGCCGGAGAACGGCCCGGCCGACGTTCCGGCGAGCCGCGAGACGAGCTGGTACACCGATTACCAGGGCCTGCGCCTGATCTCGATCGACTCCATGCAGGTCGACCGGGACGAAACGGCGCGCAAGGCGATCGTGAAGTGGCTCGACGGCTTGCTGGCGAACAACCCGAACCGCTGGACGGTCCTGTTCCTGCACTTCCCGCTGTTCTCCAGCGAGCCCGAGCGCGACAATCCGAAGCTGCGCGCCGCGCTGAAGCCGCTGATCGACAAGTACCGCGTGGACTTGGTCCTTCAGGGGCACGACCACGGCTATGCCCGCGGCGCGATCGGCAAGAACGGCCCTGCGGCGGACGATGCGGGCACGACATATGCCGTCTCGGTCGCCGGACCGAAGATGTACGAAGTCGGCAGCCTGCCCTGGGCGCGCAAGTCGGCATCGCGCACGCAGGCCTATCAGGTGATCGACGTCAGCCAGGAAGCCCTGGCCTACCGCGCCTATACCGCCACCGGAGAGCCGCTCGACGCGGTGACCTTGCGGAAACCCTGAGTACGCGAAAAGGCCGGAGCAAGCTGGGGGGCATTGCTCCGGCCGCTGACGAGGCTGCGCTTCGATTGCGACCCGAAGCGTGGTTTCGTCCAGCCCGCCCGGCCCGATCGGCCGGGCGGGCGCATGGCCGTGACCCGTCAGTCGAGCATGGTCTTGCGCAGCTTGGCGATGTCGGCGTCGGTCAGGCCCACCTTCTGTTTCAGATAACCTTCCGATCCGCCGTACTGCTGGTCGAGATACGTGAAGAACTGGGCCAGGTGCGACGCGCCGCTGGGCGTGTAGAGCGGCTCGGCCTTGGGCGGCTGGCCGTCCGCACGCGCGGCGTAGTACTTGAGAATGGGATTGTTCGGGAAGTCGGCCGGGTCGACCTTGGGCATTTCCCATTGGGGGCGGCGCAGTTCGGTGGAGCGGTGATAGTCCTTGAGGATCGTCTCGCGGTCCACGCCGAGCACGTCGTAGATCAGGGCGGTGGCGATGCCGGTCCGGTCCTGCCCGGCGGAGCAATGATAGACCACGGCGCCCTCGTTCGCGAGCAGGCGATTGAACAGCGCGCGGAACTGCGGGACGAGCATGATTTCCATGCCCTGATACATGTTCTCGCCGCCGCTCTTGGCCATCTTCGCGAACAGCGGTTTGAGCGAATAGTCGTTGGCGAGGAACAGCGCGCCGGTGCGGTCGTCCAGCAAGTCGGGCGCGACTTCGCGTTCCTCGATCGAGCGCAAGTCGACCACGGCGCCCAGATTGACCTGGCCCAGCAGCGCGTAGTCCGCCTCGGTCAGCAGCGGCATCGCGCCGGAGCGGAAAGCCTTGTCCCACTTCACCGTATGGCCGTCCTTGGTGACGTAGCCGCCGATGTCGCGGAAGTTGCTGCCCTGCTGAAGCGGCACCACGCGCTCGGCGACGACGGTGGTCTTGCCGCCCTTGCCCTGGATGATGACGTAGCGGCGTTCGCTGGCCGGGATCGGCAGCTTCAGCGCGGCGTCCTTGCTGGCGGCGGCGAAGCGCTGGTCGTTCTTGTCGAGCGCGGTGTCGGTGCTGATCCAGATCGTGGCCGGTGCCGTGTCCGTCCGGGCCAGCACGACGGTCTGGTCGTCCAGACGCGTCAGCGTGGCCAGCTCGCGCGCGGAGGCGGGAGAATGGGCCATCGCCGCGACGAGGGCGGAGAGGACGGTCGGGGCAATCTTGCGCATGGGCGGAGTCCTTGATGTCTGTCTGATGCCGGCTGCTAAAACGGATGTATGTATCTTGTGTGACAGGTCTGAGGTCAATGCGCCGGCGTGTTATCGCGGAGACGATCCTGCGGCCGCTTTCCTTATTGTCAGGTATTCGGGCCATTTCAGCGGTTCTGCCGCGAATCCGGGGCGCCATCTCTCCGGGGTGTCTAGGCCAAGGCGCGAGTCTGTAAAACGAATGTCTGTAATCTGGTGGAGCTGGAACGAAAAAGGGGCCGCCTTTCGGCAGCCCCTCGTTTTGCGGGTTCTGGCTGGTTTTGGATCAGTCGCGGCCCTTGCCGAAAGCGACGATCTGCAGGAGGCCGCCGGCCATGGCGACGTTCTTGAAGAAGTGGATGAACTGGTTCTGGTCTGCGAACTGCGCGTGGAAGAACAAGGCGGTGACGAGGCTGAACAGGGCAAGCGCGGCAGCGACGCTGCGCAGGCGGTACCCCGAGATCAGCAGAGCGCCGCCGATGACTTCCACCGCAACGGCACCGGCCAGGGCCACGGCGGGGAAGGGCAGGCCCACCGAACCGATGTAGGCCATGGTTCCAGCGGGATCGGAAAGCTTGGAAAGGCCGCTGAGGATGAAGATGGCGGCGATCAGGATGCGGCCCACAAGCGGCAGAAACTTCAGGATTCCCTTGTCTTCGGCAGCGGGAGCGAGCGTAGCGGTGGCAGTGTTCATGGTCATTCCCCTTAGGGCTGGTCTGGAGAGGGTCCGGCCGTGACGGCTGCGGGGTGCCTCGTTGAACCGGGAAATGCCTCGAAAAACGAATTCCAGAAATCCAGATAAAATGGACCGCTCTGTTCGATGAAACTGAAATGTCTCGATGCGTGCGAAAATGCGGGACTGGCGGTGGGCGGGGGAATGGGGTCCGCCAGTCCCGAGGAGTTCGGGTACGCCGGAGGCGCGCCGAACGTGGTCCCGGCATGGTCGCCGCCGGGATCGAACGCAGGTGTCGGGAAAGGGACCGTCAGTCGGTGAGCGGCCGCCAGCGGTTGCGCCAGGCCCTGGGCGTGTTGCCCACCACGCGGCGGAACAGGCGGGTGAGGTGGGCCTGGTCGGTCAGGCCGCAGATGCAGGCGATTTCGGACAAGGCATCGTCGGTCCGCAGCATCAGGCGCTGGGCGTGGCGAATGCGCTGGCGGATGACGTAGGCATGGGGCGGTTCGCCAACGCTGGTCTTGAAGGCGCGGCAGAAGTGCCCGGTGCTGAGCCGCGCCACGGCGGCCAGTTCGCAGCAGGCCAGCGACTGGCCGAGATTCTCCTCGATATGGCCGATGACCCTGCGCAGCTGCCAGCCTGCAAGGCCGCCCTTGGCGGATGCGTCGCCATCAGGGACGGACTGCGGCGCGACCGGAACCAGCAGGTCGTGCTCCGCCAATCGGCTTCTGGCCAGCGCGAGGCTGTCGGGCCCCACCCCGCCGGCCTCCATTGCCTTGGCCAAAGGGATGGCCTGCGGGATTGCCGGCGGTTCAGCGTGGTAATGTCTTGAATCCTGTCCCGTATTCGTCGTCGTCGTGCTCAGGACTCCGTGAAGCATGACCAACTCTCCAAGCTCGACGACCGATCCGACCTCTACGGCAGGGGCAATCGCGATGATGGGGCAAATCTCGATAACGGTGATTGTCGCATAGTAATTCGATACGAAAAATCTGTTCACCGCTCGAATCATCAGGCCCCATCTTCATAGTCTATGGAGATTGCAGTCTTGCTTCCTTTCGGGAATGGGGGATTTTTACTATTGCCAGCCGGCTTTTCCCCCATTTACGCTTTTAATTCAGATATCCGGGAGGGCGGTCAGCGTCTCGTCGATCTCGCATTGGGCCACGAAGCGGTCGAGCAGCCAGGCGGCCGCGGGGCCGGGCGGCGTGTCGCGGCGCCAGATGCCGCCGAAGCGGTAGATGCCGCCGGGATGATCGGGCATCGACAGGCGGATCAGGGTGCCGGACACAAGATCGGCCTCGATCATCGGCAGCGGCATGTTGCCCCAGCCGATGCCCTGGCGCAGCAGGGCGTGCTTGGCGCCAAGGTCGGCGAGGCGCCAGGTCTTGGGGCTCATGACCGAGAAGTCCTTGCCCTCGGTGAAGCGCGAGCGGTCGCTGAGCACCAGCTGCGTATATTCGCGGCCGGCGCCGGGCGGGATCAGGTCCATGCGGCCGAGCGGATGGTCGGGCGCGGCCACGGGCACCATCGCCACCGAGCCGACCGAAACGCTTTCCAACCCGTCGACACCGGCAAAAAGCGGGCCGGACAGGCCGACCACCGCCGTGCCGTCGAGCACCATCGCAGTGATCGCGCCCAGCGCTTCCACATGGAGGCGCAGCTGCACGGTCGGAAATTCCGCGGCAAAGGCCCGCAGGATCACGCCGAGGCGCTCGGCCGGAAACATGACGTCCACCGCCAGGTCGACTTCGGCCTCCAGACCGTCGAGCAGGCCTTTCACTTTGGCGCGCAATCCGTCGATCCCCTCGGCCACACCGCGCGCTTCCGACAGGACGGCACGGCCGGCTACGGTAAGCTGCGGCTTGCGCGTGCCTTCGCGTTCGAACAGCAGGACGCCGAGCTGGGCTTCGAGGTTGGCGATGCCGTAGCTGATGACGGAGACCGCGCGGTTCAGCTTGCGCCCGGCGGCAGCGAAACTGCCGGTGTCGACGATGGCCAGGAAGATGCGCAGCTGGTCCAGGGTCGGCGTACCGGGGTTGCTCACTTTTCAATCTCCTAGAACAGTCAGGTCGATTTTATCCCTCTGAACTTGAAATGCAGGCAAGTCTATATGGGGTTTCAAGAGAGGGCGGCACCTCACCCCGCCGCCCCCGGAGACAGGATATGATCGAACTTCGCCCTTATGACAGCCTCGGTGGTGCCAACCACGGCTGGCTCGACGCCAAGCATCACTTCTCGTTCGCCGGTTATCACGATCCGGCCCGCGTCCACTGGGGCAACCTGCGCGTCTGGAACGACGATGCGATCGCGCCGCAGACCGGCTTCCCGCCGCACCCCCACCGCGACATGGAAATCATCACTTATGTCCGCGAGGGCGCGATCACTCACCAGGACAACCTGGGCAACAAGGGCCGCACCGAGGCCGGCGACGTCCAGGTGATGAGCGCGGGCACCGGCATCACGCACTCGGAATACAACCTTGAGGACGTGACGACGAAGATCTTCCAGATCTGGATCATCCCGACCCGCGACGGCGAAGAGCCGAGCTGGGGCGCCAAGCCCTTCCCCAAGGGCGACCGGTCGGGCCAGTTCGTCACGCTGGCATCGGGTTACGAGAATGACAACGATGCGCTGCCGATCCGCACCAATGCCCGCGTCATCGGTGCCACGCTCAAGGCCGGCGAAACCGCCGAATATCCGCTGGGCAAGGACCGCAAGGCCTACCTGGTGCCGGCCATCGGCGCGGTGCAGATCGAGGACGTGCGCGTCAACGCCCGTGACGGCGCGGCCATCAGCGACCTCGACGTCCTGCGGGTGACCGCGATCGAGGACAGCGAGATCGTCCTGGTCGACGCGGCCTGACACCAAGGCCGAAACGAGTTGGGGAGCGGGCGGAAATCGTCCGCTCCCTCATCTCCCGGATTGCAATTTACCAGATCGGCGCCGACCTTCTTCCCCGGCGCTCAGGCATACAAAAGAAGCGCAAGGAAGGATTGCCCATGACCGTTCGCTCATCCGATATCGAAGGTGTAGACCTTGTCGTTCTCCCCCCCGTTCGCGACCTTGGGGACGGGTTCCAGGTCCGCCGCGCGCTGCCCACTGCGCAGCGCCGCATGGTCGGCCCTTTCATCTTCTTCGACCAGATGGGTGAGGCGGTGTTCCGCAGCGGCGAAGGCCTCGACGTACGCCCGCATCCGCACATCGGCCTTTCCACGCTGACCTACCTCGTCGAAGGCGAGATCCTTCACCGCGATTCCCTCGGCTCGGTCCAGGCAATCCGGCCCGGCGAGGTCAACTGGATGACCGCGGGCAGCGGCATCGTCCATTCTGAGCGCACGTCTCCCGAAGTCCGCGCCAGCGGCGGCAAGCTGTTCGGGCTCCAGACCTGGATCGCCCTGCCGAAGGAAGCCGAAGAGATCGCGCCGGCCTTCGCCCACCACAAGGCGGACGAGATCCCCGTGACCGAGGATGCCGGAACGCGCCTGACGCTGATCGCCGGTACGGCCGACGGCCTGACCTCGCCGCTCAAGACCTATTCCGACATGGTCTACGCCGATATCGTCATGCTCGACGGTGCGCGCTACCAGGTGAAGGCCGAGCACGTCGAACGCGCGATCTATGTCGTCGGCGGCGAAGTCGAAGTGGAGGGGCAGACAGGCAGCTTCAAGGAGACCGAACTGGTGGTCTTCAAGCCCGGCGCCGAAGTGATCCTCAAGGCCAAGGGCGGCACGCGCCTGATGCTGCTGGGCGGGGAGCCACTGCCGGAGAAGCGCCATATCTACTGGAACTTCGTCTCTTCCTCGCTCGACCGCATCGAGCAGGCCAAGGACGACTGGAAAGCCCAGCGCTTCGACCGCGTGCCCGACGAGAGCGAATTCATCCCCCTTCCGGCCTGAGGAGCTTCACACCATGGCACATGGAACCGCGCATATCGGCGAAACCCCCTGGCGCACCGAGATCGTGGTCGGCGGTCACGCGATCACCGCCGACGAGCCCCAGGCGCTCGGCGGGCAGGGGGCGGGACCGGCGCCTTACGACCTGCTGCTCGCCAGCCTGGGGGCCTGCACGGCGATCACGTTGAAGATGTACGCCAGTCGCAAGGGCTGGCCCCTGGTATCTGTCGATGTCGACTTGCGGCTCGCGGGTGCGAAGGACCAGATGCATATCGAGCGCAAGCTCTCGATCGTGGGCCTCGACGAGGAGCAGAAGGCTCGGCTTGCCGATATTGCCGAGCGGACGCCGGTGACTTTGACGTTGAAGTCGGGGCTGCCGATCGAGACCGAGCTGGTTTGAAGTTCTCGCTCTCTTCCTCGTCATTGCGAGCGTAGCGAAGCAATCCAGGGGCGGCTTAGTGCGGCTCCTGGATTGCCGCGTCGGCTTTGCCTCCTCGCAATGACGAAGGGAGGTGTTGTGCCTCTTCAGCCCTTCTGCCGCAGTGCCCCCAGGTCGATCCCGTGCTTGTTCACTTTGTAGTAGAACGTCTTGCGCGGCAGATCGAGCGCGCGGATGGCCGCGCCGATCTCCCCGTTCGCGGCGATCACGGCCGCGACGATTTCCTCGCGTTCGAAGGCGTCGACCCGCTCCGTCAGGCCCTTGTTGCCCGAAGGGGAGGGCGTGGGCGAGGGATCGCCGAGGCCCAGCACGAATTGCTCCGCGAAATTGGCGAGTTCCCGCACGTTTCCTGGCCAGTCATGGCGTTCCAGCATCGTGCGGACCGCCGCGGTGACGGGCGGCAGCTCGCGGGCGACGCGGCTGGCGGCATCGCCGGCGAAGCGGGCGAAGAGAGCGGGGATGTCCTCGCGCCTTTCCCGTAGCGGCGGGATGCGCAGGCGCATGGCGGCGAGGCGGTAGAACAGCGGCGGCAGCAGCGAGGGCGGCGGGCCTTCGGCCGCGTCCTGGCTGGTGGAGATCACGCGCACGTCGACGGGCATGGCCTCGCCCCGGCGGCGCAGGACGCGCTGCTCCACGAAGGGCAGCAGGCGCTCCTGCAAGTGCGCCGGGCCGCGGTCGATATCGTCGAGGTAGAGCGTGCCGCGATGAGCCGCGGCCAGGCCGGGTTCGTCGATGCCGGTTGCAGTGAAGAGCGGTTCCGCGAGCGCTTCGGGCATCCCGGCGCAGGCCAGCGGCAGAAAGCGGTGGCGCGCGCGCTTGCCGGCGCGGTGGATCAGGCGGGCGAGGAGGTCCTTGCCGGTGCCGGTCTCGCCTTCGATGAACAGGTCTATATCCGCATTGGCCAGCACCGGCACCATCTCGCGAAGCCTGCGGATGGCGGGGCTTTCGCCCAGGAACAGCGGCGCGTCGGCATCTTGCGACATGGCCCGCAGGCGGCGGTTTTCCAGCGTCAGCCCGCGCGCGGTGGCGGCGCGGGTGACGGCGGCGATCAGCGCCTCGGGCGCGAAAGGCTTGGTGAGAAAGTCCCAGGCGCCCGCCTTGAGCATCTGTACCGCCATCTCGATGTCGCCGTGGCCGGTGACCAGCACGACGGGCAGATCGGCATCGCGCTCGTGAAGCTGGCGGAACAGGTCGATGCCGGAAACGTGCGGCATACGCACGTCGGTAACGACCACGCCAGGCCAGTCAGCGGTGAGCGCTGCCAGCGCCGGAGCGGCGGCCGGGAAGCTTTCGACTTCGAACCCGGCGAGCTTCAGCAGCTGTGCCGTCGAACGGGCGAGGTCTTCGTCGTCCTCGACAAGGGCGACGCGGCGGGTGCCGGCGGAAAGGTCGGTCATCGGGCCAGTCTCAATTGCAGTTCGAAGGCGGCGCCGGTGTCGCTGGGCACGAGGCGCAGGGCGCCGCCGAACTCCTGCGCGATGTCCTGCGCGATCACCAGGCCCAGCCCGAGCCCTTCGGCGCGGCTGGTGGCGAAGGGCGTGAACAGGCGATCCGCGATGTCCGGCGCGATGCCGGGGCCATTGTCGGCGACAGTGATGCGCAGCGTTTCGCCCGCGATCGCCAGTGACAGGATGATGCGGGGCGCCGCGCGCCCGGCGAGGGCTTCGATGGCATTCTGGAGGAGGTTCACCAGGATCTGTTCCAGCCGCACCTTGTCACCGCGAACCTTGAGGCCGGGGGGAATCGCCGGGGTTTCGAAGGTCAGCGCGGCAAGGCGCTCCTTGAGCAGGAGGCGCGCGCCGTCGAGCACTTCGGCCAGCGGCACCGCGCTTTCGCCGGTGCTGCCCTTGCGGGCGAAGCCGCGCAGCTGCGCGGTGATGATGCCGATGCGTTCGGCAAGGCGGTCGATAGCGGAAAGATTCTCGCGCACTTCCGCGGCCGCACCGAGGTCCAGCAATTGCCCGGCCGAGCTGGCATAGTTGCGGATCGCGGCCACGGGCTGCGCGGTTTCGTGAGCGACGCTGGCCGTGACTTGCCCCAGCGTGGCGAGCCGATTGGCGAGGCGGAGTTCCTCGCGCAGCAGGGCCGCGCGCTGTTCGAGCGCACTGCGCTCCTCCATCTCGCGGCGCAGTTCGGCCGTCCGCTCGGTGACGGCGGCTTCCAGCTGGGCGGTGCGTTCACGGCGGCGGCGGTTGCTCTGGGCGAGCCACCAGAGCGCGCCGACGACGAGCAGGGCCAAAGTCGCGGCCACGGCTTGGGCGCTGCGCATCGGCGTGGTGACGGCTACCCGGATCGGCAGCGCCAGGTTGACCTGCCACTGGTCGCGGTTGGGTGCGCTGGTGGCAAGAAGCAGGCGTCCGCTGCGTTCGGGCATGTGCAGCAGGCCGTCACCGTCGCTGGAGAAGCGGGCGGGCGTCAGGCGCGGAATTCCGATGTCGCCGGCAATGGCCCGCTGAAGGGCAGGATCGAGCGGGCGCGTCATGGCGAAGCGCCAGGCGGGGCGGCTGGCGACGAGGACCACCCCGTTGCGGTTGGTCACGAAGGTCTCGCCGCCTGCCGTGCGCCACTGGGCCTCGATCCGGTCGAAGTCGAGCTTGATGACGATCACACAGTCCCCGGCGGCCTTTCGCGCCAGGTAGAGGCCGGGGCGATGGCTGACGGTGCCCAGCGCGAACTGGGCGCCGTCGCCGCGGCGCAGGGCGTCGCGGTAATAGCGCCGGAAGCGGTAGTCGCGGCCGACGAAACTGTCGCGGTGGCGCCAGTTGCTGGCGGCGATCGCGAACCCGTCTTCTCCCACCAGGTAAATGGCCGAGGCGCCGATCTGGCCGGCGAAGGATTCCAGCTTGGCATTGAGCCGCTTGTCCGCGCCGCTTTCGCGATTGGCGGCGGCGATCACGTCGCGGTCGTCCGCCAGGGTCTGCGGAAGGAGGCGGAACCGGGCGATCTCGCTGTCGAGCAGGGACTGGCGCAGCCGCGCGTCGGCAGCGACCGATGCGGAGAACGCCGCGGTGGCGCGCTGGCGCACGAATTCGCCGGCCAGACCCGCGGCAAGGAGCGCGGCGGCCAGGGCTGCCAACAGCCAGTAGAGCGTGTGGCGACGATTCACCGCGCCAGCCTAGACCGGCAGGGAGCGATGTGCAAATTTCTGCACATCGCTGCAATGCAATGTGCCGATTGTTGCCCCTCGGCTCCGCATCTCTCCGCCGTAAAGGCCCGGAAATCAGCCATTTCCAATGAATGCAAAAACTGCTTTTGCCGCAGCGTGGAATCGAACAGTTTCTGCCCGGCACGCGATAAGCATAAGTCTTGAGCGTGCCCGAGAGAGGAAGGAAGGCCTTACCATGCACGCCCAGTTGTCCGACACGCACGAACCGACCGCGCCAAAGCGCTGGTACGGACATCTTTATGTGCAAGTGCTCGTCGCCATCGCGGCGGGCGTGACGCTGGGCCACTTCGCCCCGGCCACGGGTGAGGCGCTGAAGCCGCTTGGCGATGCCTTCATCAAGCTGGTGAAGATGGTGATCGCGCCGGTCATTTTCCTGACCATCGTCACCGGCATCGCCTCCATGCGCGACTTGCGCTCGGTCGGCCGGGTGGCGGGCAAGGCGTTCGGCTATTTCTTCTTCTTCTCTACCCTGGCGCTGATCGTCGGGCTGGCCGTCGCGAACGTGGTTCGCCCCGGCCAGGGCCTGAACATCGATCCCGCCACGCTCGATGCCTCGAAGGTCGCACTTTACTCCGAGAAGGCACACGAAACGTCGATCACCGGGTTCCTGATGGAAATGATCCCGGACACATTCCTCTCCTCCATGACCCAGGGTAATATCCTTCAGGTCCTGGTGATCGCCATTCTCTTCGGTATTGCGCTGGCCATGCTGGGCGACCGCGGTGCGCGTCCGCTCTCGCTGCTGGAAGACGTGTCGCTGGTGTTCTTCAAGCTGGTTTCGATCGTCATGAAGGCCGCGCCGATCGGTGCTTTCGGCGCCATGGCCTTCACCATCGGCAAGTACGGCGTTGGCAGCCTTGCCAACCTCGTTGGCCTCGTCGCGACTTTCTACCTGACTTCCGCGCTCTTCGTGGTGGTGGTGCTGGGCGTGGTCGCGCGGCTGGCAGGCTTCTCGATCTTCTCGCTGATTTCCTACCTCAAGGCCGAACTGCTGCTGGTGCTGGGCACGTCTTCCTCGGAAAGCGCGCTGCCTTCGCTGATGGAGAAGATGGAGCGCGCCGGCTGCCCCAAGAGCATCGTCGGTCTCGTCGTTCCCACCGGCTACAGCTTCAATCTCGACGGCACCAATATCTACATGACGCTGGCGGCGCTGTTCATCGCGCAGGCCTGCAACGTGGAACTGACGCTGGGCCAGCAAGTGCTGCTGCTGGGCGTGGCCATGCTCTCGTCCAAGGGTGCGGCGGGCGTCACCGGCGCGGGCTTCATCACCCTGGCCGCCACGCTGTCGATCGTGCCTTCGGTGCCGGTCGCGGGGATGGCGCTGATCCTGGGCGTCGACCGCTTCATGTCGGAGTGCCGCAGCCTCACCAACTTCATCGGCAATGCCGTGGCGACGGTGGTGGTCTCGCGCTGGGAAGGCCAGCTCGACACCGAGCGGTTCAAGGCCGTGCTCGCCAATCGCGAGCCCGCTGCCACCGCGAGCCCCGCGCTCGTCTGACCCGAGATTGTTTGGGGCCGGTGCCGCTCTGAAAATGCCCCGCGGGCATTTTTCAAACGGGCACTGACCCTCGGGGCTGCGGCCCCGCACAGGAATCATCCTTATGAAGACCGGTCTTCCGCGGCTGCTTGCCGCCACCCTTTGCTGCGCCCCGGCTCCGGCGCTTTTCGCAGCCCCCACCGCCGCACTGGCCGACGAGGCGAAAGCCCCGCTCTACCCGGTTTCCTCCAATGGCGACGGCGCCCTCACTAACGGCTACAGCATCTCCCGCTGGGCCGAGGACTGGCGGTCGATGGCCGATACCAAGAAGCGCGACGACTTTCTCGACCGGCTCAAGTTCCTGCCCCTGAACGAGACCGGAGACATCTACGTCACGCTTTCGGGCGAACTGCGGCTGCGGGTCAACCAGACCACCAATCCCAACTTGCGCGAGGCCGAGGCCCAGCGGCAGGACATCAGCCGCATGGTTGTAGGCGCCGACGTCCATGTCGGCCCGCATTTGCGCTTCTACGGGGAACTGGCCCATGCCGGCCTCGCGGGCGAGAACATCGGCACGCCCGCCACCAACATGAGCAACGGCCTCGTCGCCCAGCAATATTTCGCGGAGGCCAATGGCCGGCTGGCAGGGCTGGACGTGGGCATCCGCTACGGGCGGCAGGAGTTCGTGGATGGACCCAACCTGCTGACGTCGCAGCGCGACAACAACACCATCCACTACACGCTCAACGGCGTGCGCGCCTGGGCGCGCGGCAAGGCGGTGCGTGCGGACGTCTTCGACTTGCGCCCCACCGCTTATGGCGAGGACGGCATCGGCGACGACAAGAGCGATCCCGAGCGCCGCTTTTCGGGCGTGACGCTGGGTTATGCCGTGCCGAAGACGTTCCTGGGCGATTCGAAGCTCTTCGTGGATCCCTTCCTCTGGCGGCGCCGTAACGGCGTGGGTACCTGGGGAGGGCGGATCGGCCCGGCCACGCGCTATTACGGCGGGGTCCACGTCTACGGCGATGCCGGGCCGATCAACCTCGACTGGACGGTGAACCACCAGTGGGGCGAATTCATCGACCAGAAGATCGACGCCTGGCAGGTGCTGCTGGCGCAGTCCTACCGGCTGGGGGCGTCGAAGTCCGCGCCGCGGATCGGGCTCAGCGCGGACTATGCCAGCGGCGGGGGCGGCTATGGCGACGGCAAGCTGCGCGATGCCTATTCGCCTTTCGGCAACAACGTCTATTTCAGCTACCAGCTCTACCTGACGCCCAGCAACTTGCGCGCCATCGCGCCCACTTTCAGCTTCACGCCGCTGAAGAACGTGAAAGTGAATGCCGAATACCGCTTCGCCTGGCGTGACAGTGTCACCGATGCGGTCTATCGGGCCAACGGCCAACCCTTTGCCGGCACCCAGAACGGCCGGGCGCGCAAGATCGCCGAACTCGCCCGCTTGCAAGCGGTCTGGCAGATCTCGCCCCGCGTCTCGTTCACCGGGCGCTACGAGCATCTCGAAGCCGGCCCCGCGCTGACCGATGCGGGATACCGCAGCTCCGATTTCCTGGCGGGCTGGCTGAGTCTGCGTTTCTAGGGCGAAATCCGCCCTGGATCATTGGTTTGAAGCATTTTTTCGAGTCGTCAGGCGGCCTGCCTGACCTGAAAATGCTGTGAAGGAAAGGTCGTCGATGTCTCCCACCCGTCACGCTGCCGCCCGTGCGCTGCTTTCCGATCCCCTGACCAACAAGGGGACCGCTTTCACCGCCGAGGAGCGTGACGAGTTCGGCCTCCATGGCCTGCTGCCGCCCCATGTCGGCACGCTGGACAGCCAGATCGAGCGCCGCCGCAAGGCGCTGGAGGAAAAGGAAAGCGACTTCCAGCGCTACGCTTTCCTGCGCGAGCTTCAGGATTCGAACGAAGTGCTGTTCCATGCGCTGGTCCAGAGCGACCTGCCGCGCATGCTGCCGCTGGTCTATACACCCACCGTGGGCGAGGGCTGCGAGCGCTTCAGCGAGATCTGGCGCCGCCCGCGCGGCCTGTTCCTGAGCTACCCCAACAAGGACCGCATTTCCGACATCCTGGCCGACCCCGCCTATGACCGGGTCAAAGTGATCGTCGTCAGCGACGGCGAACGCATTCTCGGCCTGGGAGACCAGGGCGCGGGCGGCATGGGCATCCCCATCGGCAAGCTGGCGCTCTATACCGCCTGCGCCGGCATCCACCCTTCCGAAGTCCTGCCGATCCTGCTCGACCTCGGCACCGACAACCATGCGCGCCGCGAAGACCCGCTCTACGTGGGCTGGCGTGCCGGGCGCGTCCGGGGGCAGGACTACGACGACTTCGTCGAGGCTTTCGTCAGCGCCGTGGATGACCGCTTCCCTGGCGTCCTGCTCCAGTGGGAGGATTTCGCGGGCAAGAACGCCTACGATCTCCTGGTCCGCTATCGAGACCGGCTGCTCAGCTTCAACGACGACATCCAGGGCACCGCCGCCACGGCCGTCGGCACGCTTCTGGCAGCGATCGGCAGGACCGGCGTGCCGCTGACCGAGCAGCGCGTCGTGCTCTTCGGCGCGGGCGCGGCGGGCAGCGGCGTGGCGGAGATGCTGGTCCAGGCCATGGTCGCCGAAGGTCTCGACGACAGGTCCGCGCGCGCCCGGATCTGGGCGGTCGACCGGGACGGATTGATCCTTTCCGACGTGCCCCGCCTGCCGCCGCAGCAGCTTCGCCTCGCCCGCGATCCGGCAGAGATCGCAGGCTGGAACGTCAGCGGCCAGAACATGATCTCGCTTCAGGAAGTGGTCGCCAATGTCCACCCGACCGTGCTGATCGGCACATCGGGCCAGAAAGCGGCCTTCGATGAGCGCACCGTCCGCACCATGGCCGAAAACGTCGAGCGCCCGGTGATCTTCCCGCTATCGAACCCCATCTCGCGCGCCGAAGCCCATCCCGCGGACATCCTGGAGTGGACCGGCGGCAAGGCGATCGTCGGCACCGGCAGTCCCTTCGGCACGCCGGGCGTCACGCAAGTCAACAATGTCTATGTCTTCCCCGGTGTCGGCCTTGGCGCGCTGGCGAGCGGGGCGACCGCGATCAGCGACGGCATGTTCATGGTCGCCGCGCGCCGCCTGGGCGAACTGAGCCGCACCGATCACGACGGCCTGCTGCCCGCCGTGACCGAGCTTCGCGACGTGGCACTGGAAATCGCCGTCGTGGTGGCGGCCCAGGCACAGGCCGAGGGTCTCGCCACGGCCGAGCCGGATGCGCTGACGCGGGAAAGCATTGCCGCCAGCATGTGGCAGGCCCAATACGCCTGAACGGCCTCTAGCCCGAGAAGGAACACGACATGACCCCGGCAAGCGAAGCTCTCAAGGTCGGCCTCCTCGGGTACGGCTATGCCGGGGCCACGTTTCACGCTCCGCTGATCGGCGCGGTGGAAGGGCTGGAACTGGTCGGCGTCGCCAGCCGGAGCGCCGACAAGGTCCTGGCCGCGTTCCCCGGTGCAACGGTGCATGCCGACCCCGCGGCCCTGCTGGGCGATGCAGAACTCGATCTGGTGGTCGTGGCCACACCCAACGATACGCATTTCCCGCTGGCCCAGGCCGCCTTGCGCGCGGGCAAGAACGTCGTCGTCGACAAACCCTTCACGCTCGACATGGCCCAGGCCCGCGCGCTGATCGCCTTGGCCGAAGAGACCGGCAGCCAGCTCACCGTGTTCCACAATCGCCGCTGGGACAGCGATTTTCGCAGCATCTGCAAGGCCATCGAAAAGGGCCTTCTCGGCGAAGTCTCGCACCTCGAAAGCCACTTCGACCGCTTCCGCCCGCAAGTGCGTGACCGTTGGCGCGAGAACGATGGACCGGGCGCCGGCATCTGGTTCGATCTGGGGCCTCATCTCGTGGACCAGGCGCTGCTGCTGCTGGGCTTGCCAGACCGGGTCACGGCTTCTCTGGCACTCCAGCGCGAAGGCGCGCGCAGCGCCGACTGGGCCCATGTGGTGCTGGAGTTCGGCGCGAAGCGGGCGGTCCTTCATGCCTCGATGCTGGTGGCGGGCGGCGTGCCGCGCTTCATCGTCCACGGAACCGGGGGCAGCGCCGTCAAGCAGGGCATGGACGTGCAGGAAAGCCAGCTGCTCTCCGGCATGGCGCCTGGCGCCGAAGGGTGGGGCGAGGACCCTGATCCGCTCGTGCTCTACAATGGCGAAGGACAGGCAAGCCGTCTTCCGGCCGAGCCCGGCGACCAGCGCGCGTTCTATCGCCTGGTGGCAGAAGCGGCGCGGGGCAGGGCGGCCAATCCGGTGCCGCCGATCCAGTCGCTCGCGGTCATGGCCGTGATCGAGGCGGCCGAGCGATCCGCTGCGGAAGGACGCAGCATGGAGCTGCCACTGACCGAAGCCGAGCGCGCGGCCTGGACGGCAAGCCGGGCCGGGTGAGCCTGTCCTGGTCGTGACAGCCGCCGAAGAACCCACCTTTCGGGTCCTTCGCCGCCGTCATTCCGAACCCGTTTCGCGCAAGTAGCCCAAACGAAAACGGGCCGCCCTTTCGGACGGCCCGTTTCTCATTTCCCTGCAGCCGAAGCTCAGCCCGCGGGCAGGAGCTTGCGGTCGCTGGCGATGCGGTTCATCGCCTTCTGCAGCTTCTCGAAAGCGCGCACCTCGATCTGGCGGACGCGCTCGCGGCTGACGTGATAGACCTGGCTCAGCTCTTCGAGCGTCTTGGGGTCTTCGGTCAGGCGGCGTTCCATCAGGATGTCACGCTCCCGCTCGTTGAGGCCGTCCATGGCCTCCACCAGCATGGCGTGGCGCACGGTGGCTTCTTCGGCATCGGCAACGGTTTCGTCCTGAAGCGGGCGTTCGTCCGCCAGGATGTCCTGCCACTGTCCTTCGCCTTCCTCGCGCAGGGAGACGTTCAGCGAAGCATCGCCGCCCATCATCATGCGCCGGTTCATGTTGACCACTTCCTGCTGGGAAACCCCGAGCGTGGTAGCGATCTTGGCGACATCGTCCGGATGAAGATCCGAATCCTCGTAAGCGTCGAGGTTCTTCTTCATGCGGCGAAGGTTGAAGAACAGCTTCTTCTGCGCGGCCGTGGTGCCCATCTTCACGAGCGACCACGAACGCAGGATGTACTCTTGAATCGAAGCCTTGATCCACCACATAGCATAAGTGGCGAGGCGGAAGCCCCGATCGGGTTCGAACTTCTTCACGCCCTGCATGAGGCCGATGTTGCCTTCGGAAATGAGTTCCGAAACCGGCAGGCCATAGCCGCGGTAACCCATGGCGATCTTCGCAACGAGGCGAAGATGGCTGGTGACCAGCTGGCCGGCTGCCGCCGGATCCTCATGCTCCTTGTAGCGCTTGGCGAGCATATATTCCTGCTCGGGCGCGAGAAGCGGGAACTTGCGGATCTCGGACAGGTAACGGTTGAGGCTCTGCTCACCGCCCAGTGCCGGCACCGCCGGGAGATTACGTTCCTTGCTCACAATATCCGTCCTTTCCGGTCGGCCCGCGGTCGAAGACCCTTGCGAGGCGTCTTAGCTTGCGGCCACCTGTTCAAGATAGCACAATTATCCGATTTCAGTTTCGCAGTTCATCGATCAGCGTCTGCATGTCGTCGGGCAGCGGACTGATGAAATGGACTCTCTCTCCAGTAACGGGATGGACGAAGCCGAGTTCCGCGGCATGAAGAGCCTGACGGACGAAGCCGAGTCGCTGGAGGATCGGACGAATCGCAGTTGGGGTACGACCATATACAGGGTCTCCCAATAGCGAATGCCCGATTGACGACATGTGAACGCGCACCTGATGCGTCCTTCCGGTTTCCAGCCGGCACTCCACGAGCGATGCGTTCTTCAGCGTTTCCAGTGTCTTGTAATGGGTCACGGCATGCTTGCCGCGCCCGTCCTCCACCAGGGCCATCTTCTTGCGGTTGACACTCGACCGGGCGATGGCGCCGCGCACCGTTCCCGCGATCGGGATGGGGCGCCCGGACACGACGGCCCGGTAGGCGCGTGCGATCGAATGGTCGGCGAACTGCGCGGCCAGGCCCTCATGCGCCTTGTCGGTCTTGGCGACGACGAGCAGGCCGGACGTGTCCTTGTCGATTCGATGGACGATTCCCGGCCGCGCCACGCCGCCGATGCCGGAAAGCTGGCCGCGGCAGTGGTGGAGCAGGGCGTTGACCAGGGTTCCGTCGAGATTGCCCGCCGCCGGATGCACGACGAGACCGGCCGGCTTGTCGACGATGACGAGATATTCGTCCTCGAACACGATATTCAGCGGAATGTCCTGCGCGGCCGCCTCTGCCGGTGCGGCTTCGGGCACGTCGATTGCGAAGGCCGTGCCGCCCGCCACCTTGAGCGAGGCCTGCGAGACCGGCTTGCCGCTCAGCGTTATGCGCCCTTCGCCCATCAGCGCCTTGACGCGTTCGCGCGAAAGTCCGCTGGCCTCTGCCAGCGCCTTGTCCAGACGGCCGCCCTCGCTGCCGATGAACCCTTCGATGATGTTTTCGTAAGCCCCCATTGCCTGTAGGATTTGGGGATGAATGTCGAAGTGACAAGTGAGCTGATCGCAAGATTGCATGCAGAATCTTTACGTGCCCATCCGGAGGAATGCTGCGGCATCCTGCTGGGCACGCGGGAAAATGACGGCGAACGGATCGCGGGCGTGATTCCCGCCGCCAACGTCACCGCGGAGCCTGCGCGCCATTTCGAGATCGACCCCCGCGTCCTGCTCGCCGCACACCGTGCCGCACGCCAGGGCGGGCCGCATGTTATCGGCTATTACCACTCCCACCCCACCGGCGATCCCGTGCCTTCCGCCACGGACTGCGAACATTCCACCGGGGATTTGCGCGTTTGGGCGATCATAGCCGACGGGCAGGTTGCTTTCTGGCGCGATACCGGGAAAGGATTTGCGGCCGTCACGAGCCGTATTGTCGAATGATCCTTCGCAACGGCCTGAACTCGAATGATTACTGCAAAGGGAAGTCCCCGTTCCATGACCACAAGCTCGCTCGAACTTGCCAGCCTGCTTTGTTCGCGCCTGTGCCATGACATGCTCAGTCCCGTTGGTGCGCTGACCAACGGGCTGGAGCTGCTCGCGGACGAGAAGGACCCCGAAATGCGCCAGCGCTGCTTCGAGCTGCTGGACCAGAGCGCGCGGATTTCGGCTGACAAGCTGAAGTTCTTCCGCCTGGCCTTCGGCGCCGCGGGCGGCTTTGGCGACATGGTTCCCGTCACCGAGGCGCGCGCCCTGATCGATGCGCTGGTGGCCAACAACGCCCGCATCGTGCTGAACTGGGCGCTCGCCAGCGATATGCTGCCCAAGCCGGCGGTGAAGACGCTGCTCAACTTTGGCCTGATCGGCATCGAGGCACTGCCGCGCGGCGGCACGCTGGATCTCGCGGCGGAATTCCGCGACGGCATGAGCGAGATCGTCGTGCGTGCGGCCGGCCCGCGCATCGCTTTCGACCGCGACATCGGCCGCGCCCTCGAAGGCGCGCTGCCCGAAGGCGACTTGTCGAGCCGCACCGCGCCGGCCGCGATGATCCAGCAACTTGCCCATGCCCAGGGCGGCAAGCTGCAATATGCCCTGGCGGACGACGCGCTGGTGCTCGGCGCCGTGCTGCCCGGCGCGTGAAGGCCTGAACGGAGAAGGGCGGAAGGACGACGATGAACCGCTGGCTTGTCAATTCCATCGTCAAGTCGCCCAACTTCAATGAGCGCAAGTTGCCGATCTCGATGGTCGTGCTGCATTATACCGGCATGAAATCCGCCGCCGAGGCGTTGGAGCGGATGTGCGATCCCGAGGCGGAAGTCTCGGCGCACTACATGATCGACGAGGCGGGCGCGGTGACCTCGCTCGTCCCCGAGGAAAAGCGGGCCTGGCATGCCGGGCGCTCCTACTGGCGGGGCGTTACCGACGTGAATTCGGCCTCGATCGGCATCGAGCTGGTCAATCCCGGGCACGAATGGGGCTATCGTCCCTTTCCCGAAGCGCAGATGGAAGCCTTGCTCCCGCTGCTGGCCGATATCGTCAAGCGCAATCACATTCCGCGCGGCAACGTCGTCGGCCATTCCGACATCGCCCCGGCCCGCAAGCAGGATCCCGGCGAGTTCTTCGACTGGGCCAGGCTGGGCGACCTGGGGCTGGCGCTGAAGATCCCGCTCGCGAAGATGAACTTGTTCTACGACAATCCGGGCGCCTTCTATCTCGCGCTGGAACGGTTCGGCTACGACATTTCCGATGGCCGCGCCGCGGTCACGGCTTTCCAGCGCCGCTGGCGGCCCGAACTGATCGACGGCCAGATCGATGGAGAAATCGGCGCGATTCTCTTGGAACTGCTGTTGGAGCAAGGCAGCGGCCGTGCTAGGTGACCGCTCGCACCGGGGGGCCGGGCAGCCGCGGGCGTCTTTTGACGCGCGAGGAAAGTCCGGGCTCCACGAAACAAGGGTGGCGGGTAACGCCCGCCGGGCGAGTCGGGTTTTCAGGCCCGGCGAAGCTTAGGGAAAGTGCCACAGAGAGCAGACCGCCTCGCCAACAGGGTTCGTCCCTTGCGGCAGGTAAGGGTGAAAGGGTGCGGTAAGAGCGCACCGCGCTTCCGGTAACGGAAAGCGGCATGGCAAACCCCACTCGGAGCAAGACCGAATAGGGGCTGCGCGCCGTCTTTGAACGGCGGGTTCGTTTCGGACCCAGGCAGCCCGGGTTGGTCGCTTGAGCGGCGCAGCAATGCGTCGCCTAGAGGAATGGCTGCCGCCGCGGCGTAAGGTCCCTCCTTGGGGAGACCACGCCAGGTACAAAACCCGGCTTACAGGCTCCCCGGTGCATTTTCATGACAACGCGCGATGCCGGACCGCCGCGCCCGCTTTGTCGAACCGCTCAGGCGGGGGCCGAACCGCTCAGGCGGGGGCTTCCGCAGCGACCTGGACCGTGATCCCGCCCTCGCTCTCGCAGGCCTGGATGAACCAGCGCTCGCTGCCCTGGAGCCCGATGGCGGTGAGGCGGCCGTGCATGTAGGCTCCGGTGTCGATACCCACGCGGTTGCCCCGGATCTCCGGTTCCTGCGTGATCGTATGCCCATGGATGACGAAGCCGCCGAATTCCCCATTGTGGCTGAGGAACGGTTCGCGGATCCAGCGGCAGTCGTGCCCCAGCTGGTTTTCCAGCGGCGTTTCAGGCCGGACACCGGCATGGACGAAGACATAGTCGCCCACGCGGATCATCTTCTGGAACCCGTCGATGAAGTCGAAATCGTCCTGCGGGATGGCTTCCATCGCCGCGCGCTGCAGTTCGTCGAGTTCGGCATCCATCACGAATTGCGGGTCCATGCCATAAGACAGGATGGTCTCGCGGCCGCCGAATTTCAGGAAGCTGCGAAAGGCGTCCAGCTTGTCGCGGGAGACGAGCAGCATTTCCTCGTGATTGCCCTGGATGAATTCGACATCGCGTTCGCGCGCCCATTGCCGGGCGCGGGCCAGCACCCCGGCGCTGTCCGGTCCGCGGTCGATCAGGTCGCCGAGCAGGATGACCAGGCTATGCGCACTGTTTCGTTGGGCGTCGTCGCGCTCGATCGCCTCTATAAGGCGCTCGAACAGGTCCAGTCGGCCGTGGATGTCGCCAATCGCATAGATGCGCTGTCCAATGGGCAGTTGGGGAAGGCGGGCGCTGGGAGCGCGGCCGAGGAGGTTTCTGATCTTCGCGAGCATTGCGTTGGCGGCGACTATAGGAAACGCGGCTCATGCCCACAAGCACAACGCGGCCTTCGTCATACGCATTAAGCCGAGGCGTGCCGGCTTCGGGGGTAGTGGCCCAAAATCCACACAAGGTTTCCCGAATGTTTCTGGAATGAGATTTTTCTTGTTCCCATCTTGGGTGCGGTGCAGCAATATTGTGCAGCTGCAATCGCCTTCAAGACAGAAAGGCGATGCGGCAAAGCAGGCTGGGACGAGACACCCCAAGAAGAATTCAGTGAGGGAATGACCATGTTTATGTCCGTCCGCGGCGCTTTCGCCGCCACTCTGCTCGCATCCAGTGCAATCGCAGCAACTCCCGCTTTCGCTGACGAGGCCGATGCGCCTTCCGAAGTGACCGTGACCGGCAACGTCGCGCTGACCAGCGACTATCGCTTCCGCGGCGTCTCGCTCTCCGGTGGCGATCTGGCCGTCCAGGGCGGCATCACCGTCTCCCACAAGAGCGGTTTCTACGCCAGCATCTGGTCCTCCTCGCTTCACAGCAGCGAAGTGGACGTGGATGGCGACGGCGTGGGCGACGGATCGGTCTATGGCGACCAGGAACTCGATCTCATCGGCGGCTGGACGGGCGAAGTGACCTCGGGCCTGACGCTTGACGCCGGGCTGCTCTATTACGTCTATCCCAGCGGCAAGATCGGCGACGCGAACTATTGGGAGCCCTACGCCTCGATCAGCGGGCAGGTCGGACCGGCCAAGCTGAAGCTGGGCCTTGCCTATGACTGGAAGCAGAAGGGCCTGCTCGACAACAACGGCAGCAAGTCGGACAACCTCTACGTCTACGGCAATGTCGACGTTGCCATTCCGAACACGCCCGTCACCGTTTCCGGCCACCTCGGTTATACCGACGGCGTCCTTTCGCCCTGCTACTATTGCACGGGCACCCGGACGTTCAACGACAAGACCGGCATCGACTATTCGATCGGCGCCTCGATGACGCTGTTCGGCCCGCTTTCCGCCAGCATCAGCTACGTCGGCGTCAGCGGCGTCTCGGTCGACAGCTATACGGACGACACCGTGGTGGGCACGCTTACCGCCTCGTTCTGATCGACAAGCGTTTTGCAGGAGGACCCGCCCGGAGCGATCCGGGCGGGGCTTGCCCCTACTTGAGATAGAAGTCCACGGTCGTGACCACGCGCACCTTCTTGTAGGGCGTATCGGACACGCCCCAGCCACCACCCGAATCGCCGTCGCGCGCTTCGATGGTGAAATAGCCCTGGGTCGCGCTCTTGATGGCGCCGACCTGGGCGCCGCTGTCCTGCGCGAATTGTTCGGCAGCCGCCCGTGCATCGCGGGTAGCAGCAGCGACCATCGGCGGCTTGATATCGTTGAGGCGGGTGAAAGTGAAAGCCATGCCCGAACCTTCCTCCAGGATGACCCCGCGCCGCACCAGTTCGAACTGACGCCTCACCGCCGATTGCGCGCGCTTCACGTCCTGAGTGCGCAAGGTGACGCGCTGGCGGACAGTGAAAGTGACGACGCCATTGTCCTTGCTCTGCTGCACGTTGGCCCCGGTCGGCTGCAGCGCATCGGCAGGGAACCCGAGTTCGCGGAAGAACGTCTCGATCGCCCGCGTATCGTTCTCGACGCCCGATTGCGCCGTCGAAAGATCGCCGGCGGAAGCGGAATAGGCGATCGTCCAGGTCGCAAGGTCGGCCGTGACGTCGCGCTCCGCCAGCCCGCGAACCGTCACCGAGCGATCCGCCCGGTGTGCGCGCTTCATGCCGTCGCCAAGGAGATAGCCGCCGGCCACCAGCCCGATGGCCAGGATCGTGGAGGCCGCCAGCCAGCCCCTGACGACAGGATCGCGCAAGAAGGAGGTGGAGTGGCGAGGGTCGGATGGGCTAGTGTCAGGCATCGCGGCTTCTCCCTGAAGTCTCGCGGAGCATGGCCGAACAGGTGTGTATCCGCGATGAACCGTTTTTCATATGCGATAAGTTGAAGGAATCTCCGTGACCAAGTACCTCCACACCATGATCCGCGTGACCGATCCGGACGCGACGATCCGCTTCTTCGAACTGATCGGCCTGCAGGAAACCCGCCGCTTTTCGAGTGAGCAGGGCCGGTTCACGCTGATCTATCTTGCCGTGCCGGGCGAGGAGTCCGAAGTGGAGCTGACCTATAACTGGCCGGCCGAGGACGGCTCGTTCGAGCAGTACGAGGGTGGCCGCAATTTCGGCCATCTCGCCTTCCAGGTCGATGATATCTACGCAACCTGCCAGACGCTGGCCGATGCCGGCGTGACGATCAACCGTCCGCCGCGCGATGGCCACATGGCCTTCATCCGTACGCCGGACGGCATTTCGGTCGAGCTGCTGCAGGACGGCCGCCTCGATCCCGCCGAGCCCTGGGCATCGATGCCGAACATCGGCAGCTGGTAAGCCCGACGCCGCCGGGTGCGGGCTACGCTCGCTCAGTGCATTGGGCAACGCCCGGCGGCTTTTCGGACGGGTTCCCGAAAAGTTAGTTAACTTTGTGAAATAGACGCTTGTTCATTGGTGTGCCGCTGGCGCCGGACATACCTCCCGCCCCGCAACGGAAGTCTTGGGAATCGGTTGGCGCCAGTGCCTCCGACAGCCAGGACAGGGATTAATTCCGATCTCCAGCGGGGGCTAACATGGGATTGGTTGAACTTGTTCGGCAGGCGCTTTCAGGCCTGCTTATGATCGAGCAGGAGCTTTTGCTCTTCGCCGGTTTCTGGGTGCTCATCGGCACTCTCGACGAAGTGGCGGTCGATTGCTGCTGGCTATGGTTCCGCATGACGGGGCGGGCACGGACGCAGCGCATCACGGGCGACGCTGCCCGCGCGCCGCTGCGGGGCAAGGCGGCGATCTTCATTGCCGCCTGGCAGGAAGACCAGGTGATCGGCCATACTATCCGCCATGCCTTGTCCGCCTGGCGGCAGGACGATTTCACGCTCTATGTCGGTTGCTACGGCAACGATGCCGCCACTGTCGGCGCAGCGATGGAGGGCGCGGGCACGGACGCGCGCGTTCGGGTGATCATCCATGAACGCGCCGGACCGACCACCAAGGCGGATTGTCTGAACCGGCTCTACCGCGCGCTTTGCGACGATGAACGCCAGAGCGGCCGGGCCTATCGCTGCGTCATTCTTCACGACGCCGAAGACATGGTCCATGCTGCCGAACTGGCCGTGGTCGATGCCGGTCTGGCTTCGGCAGACTTCGTGCAGATTCCGGTACGGCCGGAGCCGCAGGCGGCATCGCGCTGGGTGGGCGGCCACTATCTCGATGAGTTCACCGAAGCTCATACCAAGTCGCTGGTCGTCCGCGATGCCTTGGGGGCGGCGATTCCGGCAGCTGGAGTAGGCTGCGGGTTCGGCCGCGACATGCTGGAGCGGATCGCGCAAGGCCGCCTGGCCGAAGGCAATCCGGGCCCGTTCGCGGCGGAATGTCTCACCGAGGATTACGAACTGGGCGTTCTGGTATCGCGCGAAGGCGGGCGCTCGCGCTTCCTTCGCGTGCGGGACGAGCAAGGGGAACTCGTCGCGACGCGGGCCTATTTCCCGGCCCGGTTCCGCGAATCGATCCGGCAGAAGACGCGCTGGATCCACGGCATCGCCTTCCAGGGCTGGGAAAGGCTCGGCTGGGAAGGCAGTTCGGCGGATACCTGGATGGCGCTCCGCGACCGGCGCGGGCCTCTTACCGCGATCGTGCTCGCCAGCAGCTACGCCCTCATCCTGGTCGAGGGCATCCTGGGGGTTCCGCGGATCCTGGGCTGGGAAACCGCCACGAAGCCGCCGCCGATGCTGGCCTGGATGATCGCGGTCGGTCTGTTCAGCCTGGTGTGGCGCAGCGTGGTGCGCGCCGCACTCACGACCCGCGAATATGGGGTTGCCGAGGGTTTCCGCGCCATCTTGCGCATTCCGGTGGCCAATTACATCGCGATCATGGCCGGGCGTGATGCCTTGGCCTCCTACATCCGCACGCTGAGGGGCGGCGAGGTCACCTGGGACAAGACCCGGCACGATGCGCATCCTGCCTCGCTTGGCGGAGTGGCGGCAGCATGAGCCTGACACAGCCTTTTCGCGGACAGCCGCTCGTGGCCTTGCTGGCAGTGCTGGCAGGCTGGATGGGCGGCCGGATCTCAACCTGGCAAAGTCCTTTGCCGATCGAGGCGGACATCGTTCATGCTTCTCCGGTCGCAACCGGCGGCGGACAAGGCCTCGCTGGCAACGGCAGCGATGATGCTCTTGAAGGCCCCCTGTCGCCGCCCGGCTCAGGGCTCTATCCGCCCCTGGAATACCTGGCGATGGAGCGGAGCATGGCCGGGCCGGGTTATGCCATGCCGGCAAGGACGGGCCAGCCCTATCCCGTATTCGTGCGCGTGCCGGTATGGGTGAACGGCCCGGGTTACGGAGTAGCGAGCCGGGCGCCGGCGGCTTTTCCCGCGAGCCCGGATCGCCCGATGCAGTCTGGGATAGGCGGCCTGCCCGGCGAGATGGAGTGGGGCGCGCGCGGCTTCGATGTCACGCCGGCCCGCTTCGTGTCCGGTACGGCAGCAGGGTCGCGCATGCCTCCGGGCCTGCCGCCGCTCTGGCAGCTTGCGGCCCAGCCCGGACCGCCGCCGAGCGTAACCCCTGTCGCGGGACCGAGGCCGTTCCCCAAGCGCTGGTCCGGAGATTCCTGGGCGCTGCTTCGGCATAATGGAGCAGGGGGGATCACCAACGGCGCGCTGCCGGCGACCTATGGCGCTAGCCAGACCGGCGCGGTGCTGCGCTATCGCCTTTCGCTGGACGATCCGCGGCGCCTCACGGGCTACATGCGCACGACCACGACGCTCAGTTCGGTCATGCGCGAAACCGCCGGCGCGCTGGGCTTTTCCGCCCGGCCTTTCCCGAAGCTGCCGGTCATCGCCGCACTCGAGGCCAGATTGACGGAGCAGGGGGGCGTGCACCGTTTCCAGCCGGCGGCCATGGCTATCACCGAGCTTCCGCCGTTTCCTTTGCCGCAAGGCTGGCGGGGGGAGGCCTACGGGCAGGCGGGCTATGTCGGCGGCACGTTCGCAACGCCTTTTGCTGACGGACAGTTTCGTGCCGACCGCGGGCTGTTCTCGGTAGGGCGCCTGGTAGGACGCCTGGGCGGAGGCGCCTGGGGCGGCGTGCAAAAAGGTGCCGGACGGCTCGATGCCGGACCGAGCGCGACGTTTGCCGTGCCGCTGGGACGCGGGGCATTCGGAAGGGTTGCCGTCGACTGGCGGTTCCGGATCGCCGGCGATGCCGATCCCGGCTCGGGGCCTGCCGTCACTCTATCCGCAGGTTTCTGATTCCCGGCTTTCCTAGCGGCGGATGCTGCGGTAGCGAGAGGGGTGGAATGGATGTCTACCTCCCCATAGCCAACCTCTCCGTCAACGGTCTCATCATCGTTGGCCTGGGGGCGATCACGGGCCTGCTTTCGGGCATGTTCGGCGTGGGCGGCGGCTTCCTCACCACGCCGTTGATGATCTTCTACGGCATCCCGCCGACCGTGGCCGCTGCTTCCGCGGCCAGCCAGGTGACCGGCGCCAGCGTCTCCGGCGTGTTCGCGCATACCCGGCGGGGCGGGGTGGATTATCACATGGGCACGGTCATGGTGGCCGGCGGCATCATCGGCACCGGCATCGGCGCGGCGCTGTTCAGCCTGCTGCAGCGGCTGGGGCAGATCGATACGGTCATCAATATCCTCTACGTGCTGATGCTCGGCTCGATCGGCGGACTGATGGCCAAGGAGAGCATCCAGACGATCCGTGCGGAGCGATCCGGGGTGCCCATCGCGGCCCGCAAGCGCCGCCATCACCCGATGGTCGCCAGCCTGCCGCTGCGCTGGCGTTTCTACCGCTCCGGGCTGTACATCTCACCGCTTGCTCCGCTGTTGCTCGGCATGGGCACCGGCATCCTGACGATGCTGATGGGCGTGGGCGGCGGCTTCATCCTCGTGCCGGCGATGCTCTATATCCTTGGCATGAGTGCCAATGTCGTGGTCGGCACTTCGCTCTACCAGATCCTGTTCGTCACCATGGCGACGACGATGATGCATTCGATGACCACCCATGCGGTCGACATCGTGCTGGCCTCGCTGCTGCTGCTGGGATCCGTCACGGGCGCGCAACTCGGCGCGCAATTCGCCCAGAAGGCGAGCCCGGTGAAGCTGCGCCTCGTTCTGGCGATCATCGTGCTGCTGGTCGCGGGGCGCATGGCGATCGGGCTGGGCTATCGTCCGGACGAGATCTACACGGTCGCCCCGCTGTGAAGCGCGGGCTGGCCCCGTTTCTCGCGCTTGCCGCGGCCATGGCGCTCGGCGGCGCACGCGATCCGATCCTGGTTCCCGAGGTGTCCCAGCACGAAGTGGATCTGCGGCAAGGCTTCACCGGCACCGAATTGCTGCTGTTCGGCGCGATCCTCACGCCGGAAGGCTCCCGCGCCGCGCAGGATTACGACATCGTGGTCGTGCTCAAGGGACCGACCCAGTCCATCGTCCTGCGCGAAAAGCAGAAAGTCGCCGGCATCTGGATCAATGCGGACAGCACGGAATTGCGTTCCGCGCCGTCCTACTACGGCCTGGCGTCGACCCGGCCGATCAAGGACATCGTCGACGACAAGACGGCCGCGATCTACGAACTCGGCCTCAAGTGGCTGCAACTCTCGCCGATCGGGGCCATCGATCCCACCGAGCAGGCGCGATTCTCCGATGGCCTGGTCGATCTCAATCGCCGCAACGGCCTCTATCGCGACGAGGAGGGCGGCGTGAAAGTGAGTGAGCAAGTGCTCTATCAGGCGCGCATCCGGCTGCCCTCGCAAGTGCCCATCGGCACGTATACGGCGGAGACTTATGCCATTTCGCGGGGGCGGGTGGTCGCTTCGGCCAGCAGCCAGGTCCAGGTGCGCAAGCTCGGCTTCGAAAGGGCGATCGCCAACTTCTCGGAAAACTACGGCTTTGCTTATGGCCTCTTGGCGGTCCTCGTGTCGGTGGGCATGGGCTGGCTTGCCGGACGGCTTTTCGCCCTCCGCTAGGCAGCATCGCCGGCCCCTCTTAGGCGGAAATTAACCGCGCCGAACTAGCGCTTTCGAACGAAAACGCTTGTTTCGAGGGCTCAATGAACGAGATGCGAATGGACGGCTTCGATCCTGCGACGGCCCCGCACCCCCGGGTGGGCGGCGAAGAGGGGCGCGAGCCGATCGGCGTGATCCTGGAGATTTCCGGTGCCGGCGCCCGCATCGCCTTCGATCTGGCGCGCCTCAACGATGCCGCGCAGCACGTCGATCCTTCGATCGCCATGTCGGGGCAAGTCGGCAGCCAGGTCAAGGTCCGGGTGGGCCGGGGCTGGTTGCTCGCCAGCATCCGCAATCAGAAAAGCGACGCCACCGTCCCCGGCGGCATCGTCGCCGAGGCCGACTTTCTGGGCGAAGGGCTGGAGGAACGGCTGACGGGTCGCATCCACGGATTTCGCCGCGGCGTCACGCGCTATCCCACGCCCGGCGCGCTGGTCTACCCGGCCGACACGGACGACTTGCGCCAGGTCTATGCCAGCGACGGGCGGCAGGCGGTTCAGATCGGCACCGTCTATCCCACCAAGGACATTCGCGCCGGGCTCTACATCGATGCCCTGCTCGGCAAGCACTTCGCGCTGCTGGGTTCGACCGGCACCGGCAAGTCTACGAGCACCGCGCTGATCCTCCACCGGATCTGCGAACAGGCGCCGGAAGGCCATATCATCATGGTCGATCCCCACGGCGAATATGCTGCCGCCTTCCGCAACACCGGCGTGATCCTCGACGTCTCGAACCTGCAGATGCCCTATTGGCTGATGAACTTCGAGGAACATTGCGAGGTGCTGGTCACGACGCGCGGCGATGAGCGGCAGCTGGATTGCGAGATCCTGGGCAAGTGCCTCCTGGAGGCGCGGGCGAGGAACCGCCTGGCGGAGCAGATCGGCAAGATCACCGTCGATTCGCCGATTCCCTATCTGCTCTCCGACTTGTCCAACATCCTGAACAACCACATGGGCAAGCTCGACAAGGGCCACTCCAGCGCGCCCTACATGCGGCTGCGCAACAAGCTCGACGAATTGAAGGGCGATCCGCGCTACCAGTTCATGTTCTCGGGCATGCTGGTGGGCGACACGATGGCTGAGTTCGTCTCGCAGCTGTTTCGCCTGCCTTCGCGCGGACGGCCGATCTCGATCATCGACGTGTCCGGCGTGCCGTCCGACATCACCAGCACCGTGGTGGCCGTGCTCAGCCGCATGGTCTTCGACTTCGCGGTCTGGGCGCGGGAGGAGAAGACGCGGCCGATCCTGCTCGTCTGCGAGGAAGCGCACCGCTACGTTCCGAACGAGAAGAACGCCGACGGTTCGTCGGTCGGCCGCATCCTTTCGCGCATCGCCAAGGAGGGCCGAAAGTACGGCATTTCGCTGGGCCTCATCACGCAGCGGCCGTCCGACCTTGCCGAGGGTGTGCTCTCGCAGTGCGGCACGATCATCTCGATGCGTCTCAACAACGACCGCGACCAGGCCTTCGTCCGCGCGGCCATGCCTGAAGGCGCGCGGGGTTTCCTCGATTCCATCCCAGCGCTGCGCAACCGCGAATGCGTGATCTGCGGCGAGGGCGTGGCGATCCCGATCCGCGCCTCGTTCGACGATCTGGAGGAATTCCGCCGCCCGGCGTCCGCCGATCCCTCGTTCATCGAACTCTGGAGCCAATCCGGCGGCGAGGAGGAGATGGTGCTCCGCACGGTCCAGCGCTGGCGGGCCCAGGGCAGGTAAGCAAAATCGCGGAGCAGCAGGCGCGCGCGGTCAGGCCTTGAACGCCGCGCGCCACTTGCCCCAGCGGTAGTAGCCGATCGTCAGAGCGACAGTCAGGGCCGAACCGACGGGATAGGACCACCACACCGCGTCGCTGCCGATGACCGGATAGGCGAGCCAGTAGAAGCCCAGACGTCCCGGATAGAGTCCCAGGAACATGATCACGAGCGGCGCCACCACGGCGCCATAGGCGCGCATCGTGCCGGTGAGGATCATCGTGATCGACACGATCACGAAGCTGGCCGTGCAGACCAGCTGAATGTGCCGGGCGATCGGCATGGCCGGGCTGTCTCCGCCCAGGAACAATGCCAGCAGCGGGCGGTCGAACAGCACGATCAGCGCCGCCACCAGGGTCGAGAGCGCCAGATTGGTGACGAGGCCCACTTCGGTCACTTTGCCGACACGGCCATGGTCGCCCGCGCCGAGCGACTGCGCGACCATGGCGCTCACCGCCGAGCCGATCGCGAAAGCGGGCATCTGGAGGTAATTCCACAATTGCAGCGAGGCCCCGTAGGCCGCCGCGGCGTCCAGCCCCTCGCGGTTGACGAGGCTGACCATGATGAGGCCGGCGGAGGAAACCAGCAGCATCTGGGCGCCCATCGGCAGGCCCTTGACGATCACATAGGCCAGTTCAGGGCCGCGCGGCACGAGATAGCCCAGTTCCGGCCCGCGCAGGCGCATCGGCAGGTCCTGCCGGTAGATGCGCCAGAGCTGGTAGACCAGACCGGCGAAGTTCGCGAAGGCCGTGGCCATGGCCGAGCCGGCGATACCCAGCGTGGGGATCGGGCCGGGCCCGATGATGAGGAGCGGATTGAGCACGATGTCGAGCGCGACCGTCAGGATCATGGCGTAGAGCGGCGTCTTGGAATCGCCCGCGCCGCGCATGCCCATGGAGACCATCATCGACATCGAGCCTAGCGGGATCGTCACGAAGATCACCCGCAAGTAGGCGAGCGCCTCGACCCGGCTGGCCTCGGGCGTGCCGAGCGAATGGAGCAGGGCATCCGCCCCGAACCAGCCGCCGATGCCGCAAAGCCCCGAGAGAACGAGACAGAAGCCCAGCCCGGAGCCGAACGTGCGCCGCGCCGCGTCGATGTCACGCGCGCCGAAATGCTGGCCCACGCGCACCGTCGTGGCCATGCCGAAGCCGAACACCAGCGCGAAGAGCAGGAACATGATGACGTTGGCATTGGCCGTTGCCGCCAGCGCGGCCTCGCCCAGCAAGCGCCCGACCCAGATCGCGTTGACCGACCCGTTCAGCGTCTGGAGCACGTTGGAAATCAGCATCGGCACCGAGAAGACCATCAGCGTCTTCAGGATCGGTCCCTGCGTGAGGTCGCCCTTCATCCGCTCCATCTGCCGGGGAGGCTGTCCCTCCTCGGGTTCGGTTTCCCCGTGCGGAATCGGTGATGCCTCGTTCATATGCCCCTCAAGTTCCCCGCGTATCGCCCCAGATGTGTATGTGCAGCCGGTCCGTGAAGCGATAGCCTTCCTGCGTGCATAAATCCGAGAGCCATCCCGACCTCTGCCGGATGACATCGCTGGAGCGACCTTCCGGCATCAGGAATATCCGCTCGGCGGGGATCGCGTGGCGTTCCTGGAGCGCGCGGACTTCGTCCACGTCGGCAGGTTCCGCCACAACGAACTTGAAGTACGCGCGCGGATCGGCCGCCCAGGCATCGAGCCGCTCGGGCACCAGCGCCAGTTCCGCCGGGTTGCCGCTGTGCGAGAGCTTGGGGCTGACGTTGTACTGCTGCACCCGTGCGTCGAGGCTGGCATGGGGCGCAACCGAGCCGTTCGTCTCGATCTCGACATGCATCCCCGGTCGCGCCTCGTCGAGCGCCGCCAGCATCCGCGCCAGTTGCGCGCCTTGAAGCAGCGGCTCGCCGCCGGTGATGACGAGCCGGTCGGGCGGAAGGTCGGCCACCAGGCGCGCCACGTCGGCTTCCTCGGCCATGACCTGGTTGGCCTTGCGCTCGAACGCAAGCTCGTCCCGGTGGAAGCGGTTATCGCCGGAAAAGCGCCAGGTATAGGCGGTGTCGCACCACTCGCAGGCCAGATTGCAGCGCGACAGCCGCACGAAAGTGCTCGGCCGCCCCATGCTGGCGCCTTCGCCCTGAAGCGAGGCGAAGATCTCAGGTTCGCCGGGAGTGGTGGTGGCAAGGGCAAGCGTCACGGGTATTCTCGAATGCAGTTTGATGGAGCGTGGTTGACACAGTTTACACGGTCCAAGGGAGAAAATGTCACCTTCTGTCGAGAGGTGTCATCTCGCGGCTGATTGCGTGCAAGGGGGCAGGGTGATCACGCGCGCGAAGGTGTCAGATGCGCGTGATGTAGGAAAACGAAAAGTGAGAAGTCCTGGGGGATGATCCCCCAGACCCTCGGAATGTCGAGGTCTCGCCCTGCCTGGCCGTTTTGCGCCCACTGGGAGCCGGGAGACAAATGGCCTGCGGCCGCAAGGAGAGCACGGGCGTGGCTGCGCGCGCGACCTCGCCAGTATCGGGGTGCAGGGGTGTTAATCCCTGCGTTTCCCTTTTCTTATCCCAGCCGCGCCAGCGCCGCAGCCAGACGCTCCGCCTCCGCCGAATGGTGCGCATGATCCGCACGCGCCTTGTCGATGGCCTCGGGCTTGGCCTTCTCGACGAAGGCCGGATTGCCCAGGCGCTTGTCGAGCGAATCCCGCTCCTTGACCGAAGCGGCCATGGCCTTTTCCAGACGGGCCTTCTCGGCAGCGATGTCGATCACGCCTTCCAGCGGGATCGCCAGGGTCGCATCGCCCGCGCCCACCTGCATGGCGGCACCGGCGGGGGCAGCCTCGAAGCGGATCGCATCCAGACGGGCCAGACGGTCGATCGCGGTGCCGTTGCGGCCGATCACCGAGCGGGTCGCGTCCGAAGGATCGGCGACATAGGCGGTGAGCCGCGCGCCCGGCGCGATGCCGAGTTCGGACTTGGCGCCGCGAAGGTTGCCGATCAGCGCGATCAGCCATTCGACTTCGGCCTTGGCCCCGGCATCCACCGTGGCTTCCGGTGCGGGCCATGCGGCGACGATCAGGTCGGTCTCACGCGCGCCCATCTTGCTCCACAGCTCTTCGGTAACGAAGGGCATGAAGGGATGGAGCATGACCAGGATCTGGTCGAGCACCCAGCCGGCGACGGCTTTGGTCTCGTCATCGAAGCTGCCCTTGATGAGTTCGATGTACCAGTCGCAGAACTGGTTCCACACGAAGTGGTAGATCGCATTGGCGGCAGCGTCGAAGCGCAAGTCGGCCATGGCCTTGTCCAGCGCGGCGACGGTTTCGACGACTTCGCCGATGATCCACTTGTTGACCGCAGTGGTCGCCTTGGGGGCGGCGACGGATGTGCTGGCGACGATGCCGTTGGACTGGCAGAAGCGCGCGGCGTTCCACAGCTTCGTGGCGAAGTTGCGGTAACCTTCGACGCGCTTTTCATCCATCTTCACGTCGCGGCCCTGGCTCTCCATGGCGGCCATGAAGAAGCGCAGCGCGTCGGCGCCGTACTTGTCGATCAGGCCCAGTGGATCGACCACGTTGCCCTTGGACTTCGACATCTTCTGGCCATCGGCGGCGCGGACGAGGCCGTGGAGGTAGAGCCGCTTCCACGGCACTTCCTTCATGAAGTGAATGCCCTGCATCGCCATGCGCGCATCCCAGAAGAACAGGATGTCGAAGCCGGAAACGAGCAGGTCGTTCGGATAGTGCTTCTTCAGCAGCGGCGCGTCTTCATCGGGCCAACCGAGCGTGGCGAAGGGCCAGAGCGCGGAGGAGAACCAGGTATCAAGCACGTCGTTGTCGCGGGTCAGCTTCTTGTTGCCGGCCTGCGCCTGTGCCTCTTCCTCGGTCTCGGCGACGAAGATTTCGCCGTCTTCCGAATACCACGCCGGGATGCGGTGGCCCCACCAGAGCTGGCGGGACACGCACCAGGGCTGGATGTTTTCCATCCAGTTGAAGAAGGTCTTCTCCCAGGTCTTGGGAACGATCTCGATCGCGCCGGAGCGGACGGCTTCCATCGGCGGGCCGGCAAGGGTCTGCGCATCGACGTACCACTGGTCGGTCAACCAGGGTTCGATGACGACGCCGCTGCGGTCGCCGTAGGGGGTCTGGATCACGCGATCCTCGACCTTTTCGAGCAGGCCGTCATCCTCCAGGAATGCGACGATCGCCTTGCGCGCCTCGAACCGGTCCATGCCGATGAACTGTGCGGGGACAAGGCCGTCCTGCGTCTGGCAGACCTTGGCATCGGCATCGAGCATGTTGAGCATGTCGCCGGCCTTGAAGCCTGCGCGCTTGCCCACCTCGAAGTCGTTGAAGTCATGGCCGGGCGTGATCTTCACCGCGCCGGAGCCCAGTTCGGGATCGGCATGCTCGTCCGCGACGATGGGGATTTCGCGGCCGGTGAGCGGCAGGGTGACAGTGGCGCCGCGCGCCAGCAGTTCCTTGTAGCGCTCGTCCTCCGGGTTCACCGCAACGGCCATGTCGGCCAGCATCGTCTCGGGGCGGGTGGTGGCGACGTGGATGTGGCCCGAACCGTCCGAAAGCGGATACTTGATGTGCCAGAAGTGGCCGTTGGTCTCGCGCGTTTCGACCTCAAGGTCGGAAATGGCGGTGCGGAACTTGGGGTCCCAATTCACCAGGCGCTTGTCGCGATAGATCAGGCCCTGCTCGTGCAGATCCACGAAGACCTTGACCACGGCCTTGGTGAAGTGCGGGTCCATCGTGAACTGCTCGCGGCTCCAGTCCATCGAACAGCCCAGGCGGCGCAGCTGGCCGGTGATGGTGCCGCCGGATTCGGCCTTCCATTCCCAGACCTTCTCGATGAACTGCTCACGCGTGTAGTTGGCGCGCTTGTCCTGCTTGGCCTCCATCTGGCGCTCGACCACCATCTGGGTGGCGATCCCGGCGTGGTCGGTGCCGACCACCCAGAGCGCGTCCTTGCCCTTCAGACGCTCGTGACGGATCACGATGTCCTGCAGCGTATTGTCCAGCGCGTGGCCGATGTGGAGCGAGCCGGTGACGTTCGGCGGCGGGTTCACGATGGTGAACGGCTGCGCGTCAGGGCGTTCGGGCCGGAACAGCCCTTCGCCTTCCCAGTGCCGGTACCACTTCGCCTCGATCTGGGCGGGGTCGAAAGTCTTGTCCAGCGCGGCTTCGGGCGCGGTTTCGGGGGAGGCTTCTGGAGTGTCGGTCATGGCGCCGCGCTTTGCCAGTGCGGGGCGTCATTCGCAAGTGCCGCCAACACGGGATTCCGCCATAGTCGCGGGACGTGCATAAAGGATGGCTCCAATACGGTTGCGATTGCGAAATGAACAATTCGCCGCGCCGGGGGAACCCCTTGCCGGTACAGGCATTTTCCCCCAATACGAGCACACATGCGGGAATGGGCTGAATTCACTCTGTCGGAAAGCGACCAGGACGGCGTCCAGACTGTGGCGCTGAAGGGGCCGTTGCGCGTCCATTCCCTGGGTAATCTCGACCATAAGCTGGCCGCCTTGCACGGCCCGTTCGACCGGATCGACATGTCCGGCGTCACCGATATCGACACCACCGGCGCCTGGCTCGTCTGCCGCTATGCAAGCGAGCATAACCTTGAAGTCGTGGGCGAAAGCGACCAGGCCAAGCACCTGTTCGCGGCGATCGGCCGCGTCCCCGACGAACAGCCTGAGATCGAGCCGGAACGGCCTCTTCTGGTCCGCACGGTGGGCGAACTCGGTGATCTCGTGGTCGGCTGGGGGCACGGGCTGGTCCGCTCTGTCGGCTTCCTGGGGGAGCTGATCTCGGCGCTCGGCGCGGCGATCCGGCACCCCTCGCGGCTTCGGGGCACGGCGCTGGTGCATCACATGCAGCATGTGGGCGTCAACTCGCTGTGGATCGTCGGGTTGATGAGCTTTCTCATCGGCATCGTCATCGCCCAGCAGGGCGCGGTGCAGCTGGCGCAGTTCGGCGCCGAAATCTACACGATCAACCTCACCGGCCGGCTCGCGATGCGCGAACTGGGCATCCTGATGACCGCGATCATGGTCGCGGGGCGCTCGGGCTCGGCCTTCGCGGCGCAAATCGGCACGATGAAGCTGACCGAGGAAGTGGACGCCATGCGCACCATCGGCGTCTCGCCGATGCAGGCGCTGGTGGTTCCGCGCGTGCTGGCGGCGATGCTGATGATGCCGCTGCTCGGCTTCTATTCCACGGTGCTGGCGATCATCGGCGGCGCCTTCATCGCGAATTTCGCGCTCGATATTCCGTTCTGGACCTTCCTTCAGCGCACTCAGGAAGTCGTGCCGATCACTGACGTTTGGGTGGGCCTGCTCAAGGCTCCCGTGTTTGCGCTGATCGTCGCCCTGGCAGGCTGCTATCAGGGGATGCAGGTGACCTCGAACGCCGAGGAAGTGGGCGCGCGCACCACCCAGGCGGTGGTCACGGCGATCTTCACCGTGATCGTGCTCGACGCCTTCTTCGCGATCTTCTTCACCAAGATCGGCTGGCAATGATCGAAAGCGAAAGCCTCCAGGCGGAACCGGCGGAAACCGCCGCCGATTCCGATGAGAAATTCCCGATCGTGGTCGAGGGGCTGCGCAATGCCTTCGGCGATCACGTCATTCACGAGAATCTCTCGCTCAAGGTCCGCAGGGGTGAGATTTTGGGCGTCGTCGGCGGATCGGGCACCGGCAAATCGGTGTTGATGCGCTCGATCATCGGGCTCCAGCAGCCGGAATCGGGCGAGATCACCGTGCTCGGTCACCACATGGGCGATTCCACCGATGAGGAAGGCCGCGACTTGCGTTCCCGGTGGGGCGTGCTGTTCCAGGGCGGCGCCTTGTTCTCGACCTTGACCGTGGGTGAGAACGTGGAAGTGCCGCTCAAGCAGTTCTATCCCGAAATCACCGACCAGATGCGCGGCGATATCGCGCGCTTCAAGGTCCGGCTCGCCGGCCTGTCGGAAGAATCCGCTTACAAGTATCCCAACGAGCTTTCGGGCGGCATGCGCAAGCGTGCAGGCCTGGCGCGGGCGCTGGCGCTCGATCCCGAACTTCTGTTTCTGGACGAGCCGACCGCCGGCCTCGACCCGATCGGTGCCGCTGCTTTCGACCGGCTGACGCGCGGGTTGAAGGAGACGCTCGGGCTGACGGTATTCCTCATCACTCATGACCTCGATACGCTTCACGCCATTTGCGATCGCGTGGCGGTGCTGGCGGACAAGCAGGTGATCGCCGTGGGCACGATCCCGGAACTGCTGGCGCTCGATCACCCCTGGATCCAGGAATATTTCAACGGCCCGCGCGGCCGTGCCGCGCTGGGCGCGAAAGACGAGATTTCGATGAACGACGACGCGCTTGTCGCGCAGGACGGTTCCCCTCCCGAAGGACCGGCCGTGGACAGCAGCAACGGGCGCGATATCAACGGACGCGGGGCATAGGGTAATCAGCATGGAAACACGGGCCAATCATATCTGGGTCGGAGCCGTCACGCTGGTCCTTCTGGCGACCCTGGCGGCGTTCATCATCTGGATTGCGCGCCTGAACGATGGTGCGCGCAACGAATACGACATCTTCTTCAAGCAATCGGTGGATGGCCTCGCCAAGGGGTCGGGCGTCGATTACGCGGGGGTGCCGGTAGGGCAGATCAAGGAAATCGAGCTGTGGCCGCAGGATCCCAGCTTCATCCGCGTGCGGGTGAAGGTGGACAAGAAAGTGCCCGTCACCGTCGGCACCACCGCCACGATCCAGGGCAGCTTCACCGGCGTTGCCGATATCCAGCTCGAAGGCGCCGTGAAGGATGCGCCGCTGTTGACCGAGCCGGGTCCGGAAGGCGTGCCGGTCATCCCCACCAAGCGCGGCGGCCTGGGTGAAATCCTGTCGAACGCTCCGCTGTTGCTGGAGCGCCTGGCGACGCTGACCGAAAACCTCAACTTGCTCCTCTCGGAAGAGAACCGCCGGTCGATCACCGGTATTCTCAAGAACACCGACAAGATGACCAAGGATCTTTCGTCGGCGACGCCGCAAGTGAAGCAGACCCTGGCCGAACTTCAGGGCACGCTCAACCAGGCGACCCGCACGCTGACCGCGTTCGAAGGCGTGGCCGGCAAGGCCGACAGCCTTCTGGGCGATCAGGGCAATTCGCTGGCCGAGCAGCTCCGCAACACGCTGGGCGCGGCGCAGAAGTCGATGGAGACGCTGGACCAGACCCTGCAGCATGCGCAGCCGGCCTTCGATCAGGTTTCGCAGCAGACGCTTCCCGCCGCCGAAGCTGCGATCCGTGACTTGCGCGCCACCAGCAAGGCGCTGCGCAACGTGACGGAAAAGATCGACGAGCAGGGCGCAGGCGCGCTCATCAAGGGGCAGAAGCTGCCCACGTACAAGCCATGAACGGGCGATCCATGCGCCTGCACGAACCGAGAATGAAGATGGGAACCGCGATGAAGCTCCGGCACAAGACCCCGATCCTCGGCGGCGCGCTTGCAGCCGCGGCAGCCCTGGCGCTTTCGGGCTGCATCAGCCTGGCGCCCAAGGCCCCCGATCTGTTGCTGCGGCTGACGCCGGACCAGACCGCGCCGGCCGGTTCGCAGTCCACCGGGCAGATTTCCGAGGCCATTGTCGTGCTCGATCCCGAAGCCGATCGCAGCCTGGACGTGCTGCGCGTGCCGGTGAGGGTGGACGGATCGACCCTGTCCTATCTGAAGGACGGCTGGTGGATTGAAAAGCCGAGCCGCCAGTTCCGCTCGCTTCTGGCAGAGACCTTGCGGGCCCAGACCGGCCAGCTCGTCGTCGAAGGCGGCGATTTCGAGGTCACCGGCAAGACGCTGATCGGCGGAAGGCTGCTGCAGATGGGCTATGACGTCCCCACGTCGTCGGTCATCGTGCGTTTCGATGCGATCCGCACCGAGCGCAGCGGCCCGCTCGTGACCCGGCGGTTCGAGGCGATCGTGCCGGGCGTGAAGGCCGAAGCAGCCTCGGTCGGTCCGGCGCTCAACAAGGCGGCGAATGACGTTGCCAACCAGGTCGCCACCTGGGTGAAAAGCGGCGGAGCGAGCGCTGCGCCTCAATAATCATGACAATTTCTGTAAGTAATTGTCGCATTCAGCCGCAGGGCCGGGATAAGTAGGAGGCGGTCTGGAATTTTAATTCAGACGCCTCTTTTTATTTTTATTCTCATATTCTGTTTTCCGGAAATTCGCAGGCGGCCTTCATTCTTGAGGTCGGTGTTGTTGTAAAAACATCACAATGACACTTCTGTGACGTGACTTGTTCAGTGCGCTGTATTGAAAGCATTTTCCTGCGCTGTATTCGGCCCGGACCCCGCGGCCGCAACGGCCGGGTAAAACAGAATGCAGGAGCTACCATGAACAAGTTCGCCCTTCTTGGCGCCGCCGCCCTTTTTGCCGCGCCCGTCGCCGCCAATGCGCAGGCTTATGTCCAGGCTCAGACCGGTCTCGACAGCGTTTCGGTCAATGGCGGTTCATCGGAAGGCCTGACTTACGGCGTGGCCGCCGGTTATGATTTCCCGGTGCGCGAAGCGTTGTTCTTCGGCATCCAGGCGGGCATTTCGGGCAGCACCACCAAGGAATGCGCAAGCGATCTCCTGGCTACCGGGGACAAGCTTTGCGTTCGCGCCGGCCGCGATCTCTCCGCGATTGCCCGCGTCGGCACCAATGTCGGTGACACGACCAAGCTCTACGTGCTGGGTGGCTACACCAATGCCCGGCTGCGCGTGACGTACAACGACGGCGTCAACAAGGACAGCGACGGCGTCAACCTCGACGGTTTCCGCCTTGGTGCCGGCTTTGAACATGACTTCGGTGGCAACCTGTTCGGCAAGGTCGAATACAACTATTCGAACTACGAACAGGGCTACAGCCGCCACTACGGCCTTGCCGGTCTTGGCGTTAAGTTCTGATCAGAGCGACTTCTGCACGGCGGCTCTGCCGCGTAAGGCTATAAAAAAAAGCCCGCTCCGGTTCGACCGGGGCGGGCTTTTCGGCTTTTTCGTGCAGCTTCAGGCGCGCGCCAGTGCGGCCAGCCGGATCGCCAGCTTGAACGCCTCGAACCTTGCGGCGCGGCGTTCGGCGGCTTCCCAGTCTTCGCCCCAGAGTTCGACCTGCCAGTCCTCTTCGAGGTTGGCCGCGTTCCACAGGGCCTCGGCATCAGCATCGGACCGAATCGCCGCCATGGCGATTACCAGCGACGCGGCGAGGCTGGAGAGCATCTTCAGCGCCGCCAGCGCAAAGTCGTTCTCGGCGGCGAGGGCGGTTTCCAGCCGCGCCAGCGTTTCGGCCGGCTGAGGCTTGTGAAGCACGCCGGAAATGCGGGCGAAGCGGATGTCGTAGCGCTGTTCGGCTTGCGCCAGCAGGGGCTCCCACAAGGCCAGCTGGCGCTGGTAGAGCGCATCCTCGGGATCGCCGCGATAGCAGAGCGTGTCGGTTTCGGCATAAGGCAGCACGTCACGCACGGTCTGCGCCCGGTCCTGGGCGACGGCGTCGATTGCGAAGTCAGCCAGGTCGCGCAAGTGGAAGGACTGGGCGTCGATCTGCTCGCCCTGCGCGGCCCATTCGGCGGCCAGCGCTTCGGCCAGCGCGCGGGTGGGAACGATCTGCGCGCGGCCGCCGGCCGTCCTGATGGGGCGCCCGTCCAGCAGCACGCGCCACTGGCCATCGATCTCCCCGACGCCGGCTTCCTTGTAGAAGCGCTTCATCGCGGACTGCGCCATTTGCGGGCGAGGATCTTGGGGACGACGAAGACGTCGACAAGGCCGTTGGCGATCAGCAGGTAGCCGAGCCAGAGCGGCGCGGCGAGCTTGTTGGCGCCGATCGCCATGCCCGCGATCACGCAGGCGACGCCGAACAGGCGCACGAGCTGGATCGTGGCGAAGCGGGCCTTTGCGGGGTCTTTCTCGCTCACGTCAGCAGGTACTCCATGAGTTCGTTCGGCGCTTCGCAGACCTTTTCGGCGCCGGCCTCGATCAGTTCGCGCGGGTGATGATAGCCCCAGTCCACGCCGACGGCACGGGTCCCGGCGGCCCTGGCCATCTTCATGTCATAGGCCGTGTCACCGATCATCACGGCAGCTTCCGGCATCGCCCCGGCCTCTATCAAGGCTTCCTCCAGCATCGCGGGATGCGGCTTGGAGGGATGGCGGTCGGCGGTCTGGAGCGTGACGAAGAGATCGGAAATCCCGTTCGCCGCCAGGCAATGCGTCAGGCCGCGATCGGACATGCCGGTAGCGACGGCGAGCGTCCAGCCGCGGGCGTGGAGCGTGCGCAGGCAATCCTCGATGCCGGGGAACAGGGGTTGCGACACGCGCCCCTCTTCGCGGGCCTGGCGGAAAGACACCTTGTAGGCCTCGGCCATGGCGTCCTGCTGGCGCTCGTCGCTCTCCGGCAGCAGTTGGCGGATCGCCTGCGGCAGCGAGAGGCCCACCGCGCGCCGGATCAGGGCGCGGGAGGGGGCGACCAGGCCGAATTCGGCGAAGCTCGCCTCCATCGCCTCGCAGATCGGCGCCTGGCCATCGACCAGGGTGCCGTCGCAATCGAAGACGGCGAGCTTCACGGACGTGGTCACCGCTTACCTCGCGGCGACGACGGACCACCTGCAGAGGGACGCGCGCCGCCGGGGCGGGCGGCGGGCTTGCCAGAGGGTTTGCCAGAGGGCTTGGAAGCGGGCCTGGAAGCGGGTTTCGCGCCGGGTCCGGCCTTGGCCGCCGGCCTGCCCGCGGGTTTTCCGGCAGGCTTGACACCCAGCTTGCTGCCGGGCTTGCCCGAAGGCTTGCCGCGCGAACCGGGGCGTTCCGAGCTGCCGTCGCGGCGTGAGCGGCGTTCGCCGCGGCGTTCCTTGCGGTACTGCTTGGCATGGGCCTTGGCCATGCGCTTCTCGTCGTCCTTGCCGGGCGCCGGGGGCGCTTCGGGCAATTCGGCACCGTCGTTCTCGTCGAAGCCGAGCGAGGCCAGCGAATTGGCGAAATGCTCGGGCAGGGGGGCGGTCACGTCCAGCGGCACGCCGTCCGGGTGATCGATGATCAGGCGGCGCGCATGAAGGTGCATCTTGCGGCTGATCGTGCCCGAGAGGAACGCTTCCTGCCCGCCGTACTTGCCGTCGCCGACGATGGGGTGGCCAATGGCAGCCATGTGGACGCGAAGCTGGTGCGTACGACCGGTCAGCGGGTGGAGTTCCACCCAGGCGGCGCGGTTGCCGGCGCGATCGAGCACGCGGTAGCGGGTGCGGGCCGACTGGCCGCCTTCCTCATCGACGTGCATCTTCTCTCCGCCGGTGCCCGGCTGCTTGGCGAGCGGCAGCTCGATCATGCCATCGTTGATGCTCGGCACGCCGACCACCAGCGCCCAGTAGATCTTGCGCGCGGTGCGACCGGAGAACCGCTTGGAGAAGAACGCGGCGCTGCCCGGCGTGCGGGCGACGAGCAGAACGCCCGAGGTGTCCTTGTCGAGGCGGTGGACCAGGCGCGGACGCGGACCCTTTCCGGCATAAGCGTCGAGCAGGCCGTCGACGTGCTCCTTCATGCCCGAGCCGCCCTGCGTGGCGAGGCCCGGCGGCTTGTTGAGCACGATGGCGGCGCGGTCCTGCGTGAGGACCATGGCGTCGGCGCGTTCGATCTCTTCCTCGGTCAGTTCGCGGCGCGGGCGCGATCCGCCCAGGCCGGGCTTGGCCTCGCCGCCCGGCGGTACGCGCAGGACCTGCCCGGGCGTCAGGCGGGTATCGACATCGGCGCGCTTGCCGTCGACGCGGATCTGCCCGGTTCGCGCCCAGCGCGAGACCATGGCGAAGCCCACTTCGGGCAAGTGGCGCTTGAACCAGCGATCGAGACGAACGCCTTCATCGTCGCGGCCTACGGTAAATTGGCGGACAGTGTCCGAATTGTCGCGGCTCATGCGGCGACTCCCTTCATGATGGAAAGACCGGCAAACAGCGCGGCGAAGCCTGCGATCAGCGTGATCGCGACATAGAAAGCCGCAAGACCGACCTGCCCGCGCGAGACGAGGGCAATGGTATCGAGGCTGAACGAGGAAAACGTGGTGAAGCCGCCTAATACGCCGACGCCGATAAGCAGGCGAGCGCTCTCGCCCTCGGTGCCGCGCAGCAGTAGCCAGCCGGCCAGCACGCCCATGGCAAGGCTGCCGACGACATTGACGGTCAGGGTGCCATAGGGAAACGCGCCGGCGCGGACAGGTCCGATGGCGGTGGTCCAGGCCAGCCCGGCAAGATACCGGAGCCAGGAGCCTAGACCGCCGCCGAACGCCACGAAGAGCGAGGAGGCAAGAAAGGAAGGTTGGGACATCGCGCCGCCTTAGCCGCGAATGCGCAGTTTTCCAATCGTCGCCGTCCGAACCGTCCGGCAGGGCAGTCATCTATAAAGGTTCCAGGGTGCGACCCCACTCCGCAAGGAGACATAATAATGCAAATCTCATCGTCGACGAGCGCGCTGAGCGCTCTTTTCAATCCACGTCAGGACATGGACGACAAGATATCGACTGCGGTCGGCAATGGATCGATCAGCGATACGGACGCCTCGGCGCTCGAATCGGCCCTCGATTCGATCGACGACGCGCTCGGTACCAGCGGATCGGGCAGCCGGCTCGCGCCTTCGCAGATGAAGGATCGGATCGATTCGCTGATCTCCGACCAAGTGGAGAATGGCACGCTCAGCGAGGACCAGGCGAGCGCCTTGCAGTCGCTGTTCGCGCAAGGCCCGTCGCAAGGCGGCGATGCGGGCGCAGCGGGTGAAGGTGGCTCCGGCGGACCAGGCGGGCCGGGCGGCCTCGGTGGTCCCGGTGGCCCTCGCGGCGCGGGCGGTCCGCCTCCCGGCGGCGGATCCGTCGAGGAGGCCGACGAAACCGACGAAACCGAGGCGACGGACGAAACGGATGAAACCGATTCGACCGACGATACCGAAGAGACCGACGAAGCCGACGCGACTCTCGCAGCCGTGCAGGCGTTTCTGGAGAACCTGAAGGCCCAACAGGCCGAGGGAACGACTTATACCGCTTCGGCGGCGACCTCGGCTGCGGTTTCCGCCGCGGGCCTGGTCGTGGATCAACTGGCCTGATCCTTTCTATCGGTGTATAAGTGCTCTCCATCGGGGCTTCGAAACCCGGTGGAGAGCGCATCCGGGCCAAGAAAACAGCCAAGGTTGCTTGCCTTCCGGTGCTGGCAGTGCTAGCGGCCCCCAACTTCGAGCCGACCCCGCCATGGGATTCGGTGCAAATTCGTGTTTTTCTTTCAGGGTACCTTCCGCGTCGGAATGCGGAATTCGTACTTTTGATTTGTGAGGTGTGTCGGTTTATGCAGATTCTCGTCCGCGACAATAACGTCGATCAGGCTCTTCGTGCGCTCAAGAAGAAGCTGCAGCGTGAAGGCGTCTACCGCGAGATGAAGCTGCGCCGTCACTACGAAAAGCCGTCGGAAAAGCGCGCTCGCGAAAAGGCCGCCGCTGTGCGTCGCGCCCGCAAGCTGGAGCGTAAGCGCATGGAGCGTGACGGCGCCAAGTAAGATCGGCGTCGGCCCCGCCCGGTGGGCGGGGTTGCGGCAGCGCATGGTTCCCGTTTCCGAGCGGGCCTCGCGCAAGGATGCCGCTACAGTCAGGATCGTGATGACACGATTGTGATTGGCACATCTTAAATTGCTCGGCTTGCGGCTTGAACGCCGCTCCGGCTTGAGCCATGAGGGCGCGGAAATTTCCATCCGCGCCCTTTGTGCATCTGCCGTGCAGGTGTTCCTGGCGGGCGAACCCGAACGAGGCCCTAGACCATGACTGAGATCACTCGCGTTCCGCTGCAGCCGATTGAAAAGGGCTCGCTGGGCAAGATCTGGCTCGGCGTCGCTGCAATCGCGCTGGCCGCGGGTGGTGTCGCCTATGCTGCCCTGCCGCCGCAGGTCCATGTCAAGACGCTGACCGCCGGCACCGGCGAATCGCCGACCGTGGCGGACGTGGTGCTCATCAACTACAAGGGCACGCTGCCTGACGGTAAGGTCTTCGACCAGGCCCAGCAGGTGCCGATGGCGCTCAACGAAGTGATCCCGGGCTTCTCCAAGGCGCTGGTGAAGATGCAGCGCGGCGGCAAGTACGACGTCGAGATTCCCGCGAAGCTTGCTTACGGCGACAAGGCCGTGGGCCAGATCCCGGCGAACACGGACCTGAACTTCGAGATCGAGCTGCTGGACTTCAAGAGCCGCGCCGAGATCGAACAGCAGCAGCGCCTGATGCAGCAGCTCCAGCAGATGCAGGGCGGCGGTGCTCCTGGCGCACCCGGCGCGGCCATCCCCGGCGGCGCCCTTCCGGGCGGTGTCGTACCCGGCGCCGAAGGCCCGGCACGCTGATCGCGTCCTTCATGAACCGCAAGATCGGCTCTTCGCTTCTGGCGCTGGCTTTCGTCCTGCCTGCCGCGGCTCCGGCCGCCGCGCAGGAAAAGGCCGCGCCGGCTGTCGGCTCAACGGCTGCCGCGCCGGCCCGCAAGGTCGCCGTCACCACGCTGACCGCGGGGCAGGGCGAAAAGCCCACCCGCGAGGACTATGTGCTGGTGAGCTACAAGGGCATGCTCAAGGACGGCACCGTGTTCGACCAGAACGAGCAGATGCCGATGGCGGTTGGAAGCGTCGTGCCCGGCTTTGCCGACGGCCTCGTACAGATGCAGCGCGGCGGCAGCTATCGCCTGGAGATCCCTTCGGAGCTGGCCTACGGCGCCGAGGGCGGCGGACCGATTCCGCCGAATTCGGATCTCGTCTTCGAAGTCACCTTGCTGGACTTCAAGACCCAGGCCGAGCTGGACGCGATGATCGCGGCACAACAAGGTCAAGGCCAGGAGCAGGCGCAACCGGGTCAATCCGGCCAGTAACGCGCCTGCCAATAGCGCATCGGGGCGTGCTCCTCGCGGAGGCGTCCCTGCTTGAAGCAAATTCGGCCGGGTGCTAGCTGCCCGGACTGATCTCCCGGCGTGGTGCGCCACGCCGGTCAAACCTGAAGGAAAGCCATGTCGGTCGATACCGCAACCGTTGCGAAGATCGCCAGCCTTGCCCGCATCAAGGTGAGCGAGGCTGAAATCGAGGCGATGGTCCCCGAACTCAACGGCATTCTCGCCTGGGTAGAGCAGCTCGGCGAAGTCGATACCTCGCAAGTTGAGCCGATGACCGCCGTCATCCCCAACACGCTGCGCCTGCGCGATGACGTGATCGATGCCGATCCGCTGACCGGCGGCAACAAGCGCGATGCCGTTCTGGCCAATGCTCCCGCCGCCGAACACGGCTTCTTCGGCGTGCCCAAGGTGATCGAATAATGCCCGATACTTCAAACTCTCTTACGGAACTCGGCGTCGCGCAGATCCGCGACGGCGTTGCGAACGGCGATTTCTCCGCCGTCGAAGTGGCAGAAGCGTTCAACGCCAATGTCGCCGCCGCGCAGGAAGCGCTGAACGCCTTCATCATCGCCACGCCCGAAAAGGCGATCGAAGCCGCACAGGCCACCGATGCCAAGCGTGCGCGCGGCGAAGCGCTCGGCAAGATGGGCGGCGTGCCGATCGGCATGAAGGACCTGTTCGCGACTTTCGACGTGCAGACCACGGCCGCCAGCCACATGCTGGAAGGCTTCAAGCCGCAGTACGAATCGACCGTCTCGCAGAAGCTGTGGGATGCCGGCGCGGGCATGCTGGGCAAGCTCAACCTCGACCAGTTCGCCATGGGCTCGTCGAACGAGACCAGCTATTTCGGCAACGTGATCTCGCCGTGGAAGCGGAATGACGGCGGCAACGCCGCGCTGGCTCCGGGTGGTTCCTCGGGCGGTTCGTCGTCGGCTCTCGCCGCGCGCCTCTGCCCGGCAGCGACCGGCACGGATACCGGCGGCTCGATCCGCCAGCCCGCCGCTTTCACCGGCACCACCGGCATCAAGCCGACCTATGGCCGCTGCTCGCGCTGGGGCGTGGTCGCTTTCGCCAGTTCGCTCGACCAGGCGGGCCCGATGGCCCGCTCGGTGCAGGACTGCGCGATCATGCTCGAAGCCATGGCCGGTTTCGACGCCAAGGATTCGACCAGCCTCGACCTGCCGGTGCCGAACTGGGAAGCCGCGCTTTCCGGCGACATGAAGGGCAAGAAGGTCGGCATTCCGAAGGAATACCGCGTCGATGGCCTTGATGAGGACGTGTCGAAGTCGTGGGACGACGGCATCGCCTGGCTGAAGGATGCGGGCGCGGAGATCGTCGAGATTTCGCTGCCGCACACCAAGTACGCGCTGCCGACCTACTACATCATTGCGCCTGCCGAAGCCTCGTCCAACCTCGCGCGCTATGACGGCGTGCGTTACGGCCTGCGCGATCTGCCGGACGGTGCCAACCTTCAGGACATGTACGCCGCGACCCGCGCCGCCGGTTTCGGCCCCGAGGTGAAGCGCCGCATCCTGATCGGCACTTACGTGCTCTCGGCCGGCTTCTACGACGCCTACTACACGCAGGCCCAGAAGGTCCGCGCGCTGATCGCACAGGACTTCGCCAAGGCTTTCGAGCAGTGCGACGTGATCCTCGCGCCGACCGCGCCTTCGGCCGCTTTCGGCCTGGGTGAGAACGTCGACGATCCGCTGAAGATGTACCTCAACGACGTCTTCGCGGTGCCGGCCTCGCTCGCAGGTCTTCCGGCGATGTCGGTCCCGGCCGGCCTCAACCGCGAAGGTCTGCCGCTGGGTCTTCAGGTCATCGGCAAGGCTTTCGACGAACAGGGCGTGCTGAACGCGGGTCTCGCGCTCGAACAGCGCGCGCAGTTCGCGGCCAAGCCCGAGAAGTGGTGGTAATATGAGCACGTATCGCATCCAGGGCGCCACCGGTGACTGGGAGGTCGTGATCGGCCTCGAAGTCCACGCGCAGGTCACCTCGAACTCCAAGCTGTTCTCCGGCTCGGCGACGGCGTTCGGCGCGGAGCCGAACAGCCAGGTCTCGCTGATCGACGCGGCGATGCCGGGCATGTTGCCGGTGCTGAACGGCGAATGCATCCGTCAGGCCGTGCGTACCGGCATGGCGATCGAGGCGCAGATCAACAAGTGGTCGCGCTTCGACCGCAAGAACTACTTCTACGCCGATCTTCCGCAGGGCTACCAGATCAGCCAGCTCTACCACCCGATCGTGGGTGAGGGCTCGCTGACCATCGAGGCGGACGAGAAGGCGGGCATCCCGGCCGACAAGGTGATCGGCATCGAGCGCATCCACGTCGAACAGGACGCGGGCAAGCTGATGCACGACCAGCATCCGACGATGTCTTATGTCGACCTCAACCGTTCCGGCGTGGCGCTGATGGAAATCGTCAGCCGTCCGGACATGACTTCGCCCGCCGAAGCCGGCGCCTACCTGTCGAAGCTGCGCACGATCCTGCGCTATGTCGGCTCGTGCGACGGCAACATGGACCAGGGCTCGATGCGCGCCGACGTCAACGTTTCGGTGCGCAAGCCCGGTGACGAACTCGGCACCCGTACCGAGACCAAGAACGTCAACTCCGTGCGCTTCGTCATGCAGGCGATCGAGCACGAGGCGAGCCGTCAGGTCGATGTGCTGGAAGCGGGCGGCAAGATCGTGCAGGAAACCCGCCTGTTCGATCCCACCACCGGCTCCACGCGTTCGATGCGCTCGAAGGAAGACGCGCACGACTATCGCTACTTCCCCGATCCGGACCTGCTGCCGCTGGAACTGGACGATGCCTTCCTTGAGGCATGCCGTGCCAGCCTGCCGGAGCTGCCGGACGCCAAGCGCGCCCGCTACGAAGGCGAGCTGGGCCTTTCGGCCTATAACGCCGCCGTGCTGACCGCCGACGTCGATACCTTCGCCTGGTTCGAGGCGCTGCTGGCGGAAACCGCTTCGGCGCAGGGCAAGGCGCCCGCCGAAGTCGCCAAGCAGGCGGCCAACTGGCTCATCTCCGAGTTCTTCGGCGCGCTCAACAAGCAGGGCAAGAGCCTTGAAGACTCGCCGATCAGCCACGAGCAGGCGGCGGAACTGCTGGCGCTGGTGGGCAAGGGCACGATCTCGGGCTCGATCGCCAAGCAGGTGCTGGAAACGATGTTCGAGACCGGTGACAATGCCGGTGTCATCGTCGAGCGCGAGGGCCTTAAGCAGGAATCGGACACCGGCGCCATCGAGGCCAAGGTGGACGAGATCCTCGCCGCCAATGCTGACAAGGTCGCCCAGTACCGCGAAGGCAAGGTTGCACTGTTCGGCTTCTTCGTCGGCCAGACGATGAAGGCCATGGCCGGCAAGGGCAACCCGCAGGTGGTGAACGAGATTCTCAAGGCCAAGCTGGGCTGATCTTGCGCCTCAACGAATAGAAAAAGCCCCGGAAAAGCAGAGCGCTTTTCCGGGGCTTTTTCGTTGTGCGGCGTGAGGTCCGCTCGGCAGTGACCCGGTTCGCCGGGTCCGGCCACTCCGGAAAACCCGGCGTCAGGCCGGCGCGGGTGGCAGGTCTCATCCCGCCGCCGCACTCCCGGATCAGCTCGTTTTCGTGCCTTCCAGCGGCATGGTGCCGAAGAACCCGGCCTTGATCGTGCCGGTCAGCGCGGTGCCGTCGACCGTGGCCTTGCAGTCGAGGTCGATCGGCATGGGCGAAGTCATCTTCATCTTCCAGCTCAGCTGGTTGCCGCTGATGGTGCCGCCGCGCAGCTCCATCGTGCCGAGATCGCCCGTGATCTGGCCGGTGAAAGTGTCACCTTCGGGCACGATGGTCAGCGTGCCCTTCTGGTGGCCCATCGGGGTCTTGGTCGAGCATTCGTAAGTTCCGCCGAGCAGCGACATTCCATTTCTCTCCTTTATTCCTGGCCTTGAGGCGCGGCCGGGGCGGCGCGCACTTCCACGGGCAGGCCCAGGCCCTTGAGTTGCGGTTCCACCAGCTTGCGGTCGCCCACCACCACGAAGGTCAGGCCCTTGGGCTGGAGGTACTGGGTGGCGGCGGCGCCGATCGCCTTGGCATCGATGGTGCGGTAGCGCGCGGCGAGCCCGACGTAGTAGTCTTCGGGTCGGCCGAGGCGGTCATTCTTGCGGATCGCGGCCTGCACTGCCGCCCCGGTTTCGAACTGGTTGGGAAGCTGACGGATCGCGCCTTCGGTGACGCGCTGCAGTTCCTCGGCGGTCACCGGCTTGCTGCCCGGGAACGCGCCCATGTCGGCGATGATCGCCTTGATAGCCTCTCCCGTCTTGTCCGACTGGACCGGGGCCGAGACTTGTACCGAGCGCGGTCCGACAGGCTGTGCAACGCCGCTGCGCACGCCGTAACTCCAGCCCTTTTCCTCGCGCAGGTCCTTGTTGAGGCGCGAGAGGAAGCCGCCGCCCATCACGTCGTTGGCGAGCTGCAGTGCTTCGGTATCGGGCGTCCGGCCGGTCATCGGCAGCACGCGGCCGGCCATGATCACCGACTGCGGCGAGCCGGGACGGTCGATCAGGACGATGCGGTTGCCGCCTGCCGCCGGCACGGCGGCGCCGAGCGGCTTGACGGGCTTGGGCGCGGCCGGGGCCTGCCATTGCCCGAAGGCGCGTTCGAGCATCGGCTTCAGTTCGGCCATGGTCACATCGCCGACAACGGTGATGGTGGCGATATCGGGGCGAAGCCACTTGTCGCGCGCGGCCTTGAGCTGCGCCGGGGTCAACGCGGCCAGCGAAGCGGCATCGCCCAGGCCGTCACCGGGCTGGGCATAAGGATGCGTGCCGAAGAGTTCCGCCCCCAGCGAACGCGCGGCGAGAGCGTTCGGCGTGGAGAGCGCCTGTGCCAGCTCCGCTTCCGACTGCGCCTTGACACGGGCGACCTCGGAGGGCGCGAAGGCGGCGTCGCGGACGATCTGCGCGGTGAGATCGAGCGAAGGCGCCAGATTGGCGGACAGCGCCGAGAGCGTCACGCTGCTGGTATCGAGCGAGCCGTCGATCGAGATGCTGGCGCCCAGGCGCTCCTGCGCTTCGGCGATCTGGGTGGCGTCGAGCTTGCTGGTGCCCTGGTCGAGCATGGCCAGCATCAGCCCCTGCGTGCCCGGCGTGTCGAGCGCATCGGCCGCATAGCCGGCGTCGAAGTCGAGCGTGAGGACCAGCTTTGGCACGGCAGTGCGGCGCGCGAGCGCGACCGGAATGCCGTTCGACAAGGTGGTGCGCTCGATGGCGGGGAAAGTCAGGGCGCCGATCTGGCCGAGGGGCGGCATATCGCGTTTGGGGCCGGCGGCGAGGGTGGGGGTTTTCGCCTTGGGGGCGGCGCCCTTCGGGTTGGAGCCGGGCGCGGGGTTTTCCGCCTCGTCGCCCCAGCCGCCCATGGCATCGCCGCTTTCCTTGCGCTGGCCGGGCAGGACATCGAGCGCATAGACCGGGCGCGAGAGCCACTTGTTCATGGCCGCCTTGATCTCCGCCGGCGTCAGCGCGGCCATGCGGGCAAGGTCTTCCTTGTACTTTGCCGGATCGTCCGAATAGACCTGGCCCTCGGCCAGGGTCGCGCCCTTGCCGCTGAAGCCGCCGACGCGCTCCAGCCCGCCGATCTCGCCGGAGAGCGTGCTGACGACGGCGCGGCGCACTTCGTCTTCCGTCGGCCCGTCGCGCAAGTAGTCCGCCAGCACCTTGTCGAAAGCGGCATCGGCCTTGGCGCGGTCCACGCCGGGCTTCACGTCCATCGCCATGGTCAGGAAGCTGAGCTGCTGGAAGACCTGCGAATAGGCGGTGACTGCCACGGCCAGCTGCTGTCCGCGCACCAGTTCGTTGTCGAGCCGCGAACTGGCGAGGCCGCCGAGGATGTGCATGCCCATTTGCAGGGCGAGCGTCTCGCGGTCGTTGAGGCCGGGCGCGGTCCAGTTGCGGGTGAGGCGCAGGACCGGCACCTGATCGACGATCTCGCGCTTCACCGGCGCGCCCAGCGTCAGCGGTTCCGCGGTTACCGGCTTGATGTCCGGGCCGCGCGGGATGTCGCCGAACCACTTCTCCACTTTGGGCCGCGCGGTGGCGGCGTCGATGTCGCCCGAGAGCACGAGCACCACGTTGTTCGGGCCATAGTGATCGGTGAACCACTTGCGCACATCGGTGAGGGTGGCGGCGTCGAGATCGGCCATCGAGCCGATCGTGGAGTGGCGATAGGGGTGGCCGACGGGCAGCAGGCCTTCGCTCTGCGCATATTCGAACAGGCCGTAAGGCTGGTTGTCGCCCTGGCGCTTCTCGTTCTGGACGACGCCCCGCTGCTTGTCGAGCTTGTCCTGAGTCACTGCGGGCAGCAGGTGGCCCATGCGGTCGCTCTCCATGAACAGGGCCACGTCGAGCGCGCCGGTGGGCACGGTTTCCACGTAGTTGGTGCGATCGTACCAGGTCGAGCCGTTGGTGGGGGTGGAGCCTGCCGCTTCCAGCGGGATATCGAAGTCCGGCACGTTGGCCGAGCCGCCGAAGAACAAGTGCTCGTAGAGGTGTGCGAAGCCGGTCTTGCCGCGCGGTTCGTTCTTGGAGCCGACCTTGTAATAGGCCGTCACGCCGACGATCGGGGCCTTGCGGTCGGTATGGACGATCGTGGTGAGGCCGTTGGCCAGCACGAACTTCTCGTAGGGAATGTCCACTTTGGCCACGAGTTCGGCCGGGGAGGCGGGGGCCGGACCCGCCTTGTCGGCAGGCGCGGCGGGCGCCGCGGCGAGGTCCGCTGTCGGGCCGCTGGCGCAGGCGGAGAGGAGCAGAGCGGCGGCGAGCGCGATGGCGCTGGAACGAGGAGCAAGTCGCATGGCCGAAGGTCTAGCACGTTGTTCGGCAAGGGCCAGCGGCAATGGTGCGGCCCCGGGATCGGCGGAATGCCGTCGCCCTAAATCCAGTCCGGGACGACGGATCCCTGATCCCTCAGCCCCGCTTGAAGATCTGCCCCGAATCGAAGCGGGTGATCCGCCATTCGCCGTCCGGATCGCGGCGACATTCCATCGTCACGTCGGCAACGGCCAGCGGATCGCAATACTTGTCGAAGGGGCCGTCGCCCAGCGCGGCGAAGAAGACCAGGAGGTAGCCGACTTTCGCCTGGTCGGCGCCGTCGAACGAGACGCGCAGCGAGGTGATGATGTGGCGCATGGTCATCAGGCCCGCGCCCGCGCGCATGGCCTCGGCCCGGCCCTTGTAGAAGGCTTCCACTTCTGTCAGCCCTTCGCGCCAAGCGCCGCCGACGTTGTAGGAGACATCTTCGGCCAGCACGTCGGTCTTGCGCATTTCGAGGCCGTTGTGAATGTCCAGTTCGTCGCCCCATTCGTAGACGACCTGCTTGATCGCAAGCACGTCCGCTGCCTGCTGGGGAGTGAATTTCGCCACGTCTGATGCCTCTTCCCGTTGTTTTTCCGGTCTGGTTGGCGAAGGCTAGGCAAGGCGGCGTGCGGCGCCAAGCGAATGCGGCCGGATCGCCGCGTTCAACGCCCGGGCGACGTTTGGAAGCGGCCTGACCGAAAACCCGCGGAAAATCCTGCCCGATCTCAGGTGATTTTGGGGTGGCATTCGGCGCTGTGGTTCCCATCTTGTAGCCAGCCGGTTCCGGCTCTTGAGAATCCACGATTTCTTCCCATCTGCGGCCGGAAATGACCGCGGCGCGAAAAATGTCACGGCATGCCTTGTGTTGTAAATATGCAACACTATATGGTCGAGATCAGGAGGCAATTCATACCATGAATCTCGAAAAATTCACTGACCGGGCCAAGGGGTTCCTTCAGGCGGCGCAGACCGTTGCGATCCGCATGAACCACCAGCGCATCAGCCCCGACCATGTCCTCAAGGCCCTTCTCGAGGATAGCGAGGGCATGGCGTCCGGTCTTATCCAGCGCGCGGGCGGCAACCCGGCCTTCGCCGTGCAGGAAGTCGACAAGGCGCTGGGCAAGATTCCCACCGTCTCGGGCAGCGGCGCGCAAGGCGCGCCCGGCCTGGACAATGACGCGGTGCGCGTGCTCGATCAGGCCGAGCAGCTCGCCGCCAAGTCCGGCGACAGCTTCGTCACCGTGGAGCGCATGTTGCTGGCGCTGGCGCTTGCCACCACCACTTCGGCCGGGCAGGCGCTCAAGGCCGCCAACCTCACGCCCCAGGCACTGGAGGCGGCGATTTCCGAGCTGCGCGGCGGCCGCAATGCCGACAGCGCCTCGGCCGAGAACGCCTATGACGCGATGAAGAAGTACGCGCGCGACCTCACCCAGGCCGCGCGGGACGGGAAGCTCGATCCGGTGATCGGCCGAGACGAGGAAATCCGCCGCACCGTGCAGATCCTCGCCCGTCGCACCAAGAACAACCCCGTCCTCATCGGCGATCCCGGCGTCGGCAAGACCGCCATCGCCGAGGGTCTGGCGCTGCGCATCGCCAATGGCGACGTGCCCGACAGCCTCAAGGACCGCAGCCTCATGGCGCTCGACATGGGTTCGCTGATCGCGGGCGCCAAGTATCGCGGCGAGTTCGAGGAGCGGTTGAAGGCCGTGCTCGACGAAGTGAAGGGCGCGGACGGGCAGATCATCCTGTTCATCGACGAGATGCACACGCTGATCGGCGCGGGCGCTTCCGAAGGCTCGATGGACGCGGGCAACCTGCTGAAGCCTGCGCTGGCACGCGGCGAACTGCACTGCATCGGCGCGACCACGCTCGACGAATACCAGAAATACGTCGAGAAGGACGCCGCCTTGCAGCGCCGCTTCCAGCCGGTCTTCGTGGGCGAGCCGACGGTCGAGGATACGATCTCGATCCTGCGCGGGCTCAAGGAAAAGTACGAGCTGCACCACGGCGTGCGCATCACCGATGCGGCGCTGGTGGCCGCGGCGACGCTTTCCAACCGCTACATCACCAACCGCTTCCTGCCGGACAAGGCGATCGACCTCATGGACGAGGCCGCCAGCCGCATCCGCATGGAAGTGGAGAGCAAGCCCGAGGAGATCGAGAAGCTCGACCGCCGGATCATCCAGCTCAAGATCGAGGAAATGGCCCTCGCCAAGGAGACCGACGAGGCTTCCCGGGACCGCCTCGTCAATCTGCGCGAGGAACTGGCCAATCTGGAGCAGCAATCCAGCGAACTGACCACCCGTTGGCAGAACGAGCGCGACAAGATCGCCGCCGAGGGCCGGATCAAGGAGCAGCTCGACGCCGCGCGCAGCGAACTCGATCAGGCCCAGCGGCTTGGCGATCTCGCCAAGGCGGGCGAGCTGTCCTACGGCACGATCCCCTCGCTGGAGCGCAAGCTGACCGAAGCGCAGGCCCAGGCGGGCAACGCTCTTTTGCGTGAAGAGGTCACGGAGGACGACATCGCTGGCGTCGTCAGCCGCTGGACGGGCGTGCCGGTCGACAAGATGCTGGAGGGTGAGCGCGAGAAGCTCCTCAAGATGGAGGAGATGATCGGCGCGCGCGTGATCGGCCAGAAGGATGCGGTTTCGGCGGTGTCCAAGGCGGTGCGACGTGCCCGCGCCGGGCTTCAGGATCCGAACCGGCCCTTGGGCTCGTTCCTGTTCCTCGGCCCCACGGGTGTCGGCAAGACCGAACTGACCAAGGCACTGGCCGGCTTCCTGTTCGACGACGACAGCGCGATGGTGCGCATCGACATGTCGGAGTTCATGGAAAAGCACGCCGTCTCCCGCCTGATCGGCGCGCCTCCGGGCTATGTCGGTTACGATGAAGGCGGCGTGCTGACCGAAGCCGTGCGGCGCCGTCCTTATCAGGTCGTGCTGTTCGACGAAGTCGAGAAGGCCCATCCGGACGTGTTCAACGTGCTGCTGCAAGTGCTCGACGATGGCCGCCTGACCGACGGACAGGGCAGGGTGGTGGACTTCACCAACACCCTGATCATCCTGACCAGCAACCTCGGCAGCCAGTACCTGACGCAGCTCGACGAGGATCAGGACGTGGACAGCGTGGAGCCGCAAGTGATGGAAGTGGTGCGCGGGCATTTCCGGCCCGAGTTCCTCAACCGCCTGGACGAAATCGTGCTGTTCCACCGCCTTGGCCAGGAACACATGGGCCCGATCGTCGATATCCAGGTCGCGCGCGTGCAGAAGCTGCTCAAGGACCGCAAGATCACGCTGGACCTCACCGAGGCCGCCAAGCGCTGGCTCGGCCGGGTAGGGTATGATCCGGTCTACGGCGCGCGGCCGCTGAAGCGCGCGGTGCAGCGCTACTTGCAGGACCCGCTGGCGGAGAAGCTGCTCGCCGGCGAAGTCCCCGACGGCTCGCATTTGCGGATCGACGATGGCGACGGCGCACTGGCGATCGTGGTGGAGTGATCGCGACCGTCTCGAACGGAAAAAGGCCTCGGCATTGCCGGGGCCTTTTTTGTCATGGCGTCACCGCTCAGCCCTGGTCCCACACGTCGAAGGGCTGCGCCCGGATCCAGCGCGTGGCGGCCCACTTGGCGCCTTGCCGGACCGGCGCGCCGGCATGACGGCTGCGGGGGTCCGGCGAACCGTCGGGGAGCGTATTGTCGAAGGCGACCATGTCGCCGCCGCCGCCCGCAACCGAGAGGTTCTGCTCGGGAAAGCAGGTTTCGCCGCCGAGATAGCCGGTGTTGAGATAGAGCAGCGCCGTCACCTTACGCTGGTTGGTGACGTGCGGCAGAGTATCCATGTGAGCGCGGTATTCCTGCCCGGGCGCATAGTGCAGCACGTTGAGCGGTTCGCCCTGTTCCACGCGCGTGCCGGTGGCCGCGGCCAGCCGCCGCATGATGGCCTGGAGCGGCAGGGACTCGCGGGTCGGACCGATCACGGCAGCAGATGACGTGCGGATCGGATGCGGTATGGCGCGGCCGGTGCGGGGATCCGCGACGATCGAGGGCGCCAGCAGGTCGCGCACGGACATGGCGAGATGCGCGCATTCCTCGGGAGTCACAAACTGCCGCCAGCGCCTGACCTCATAGCCCTGGCCCAGCCGCTCGGGTTCGGGCAGAGCGAGGGGATAGCCGTCCGCGTCGATCTCCATCCGCCCGAGCAGGTCCAGGTCTTGCGCGGCGGCGCCGCCGTAGCGCTGCGCGGTCTCCTGCAGGATGGCCGTGGCGCCTGCCCAGTCCTGAGGGGCGCCGGTACCGTTGGCGGTGAGAGCGGCCTCCATCAGCGCGGCGTCCTCGCTGCCGGCGGACGTGGCCGCACGCAGCAGACGGCGCGCTTCGCCGAGGTCGCGAGGCAGGGGACTACCGATCAGCCGCCACCGCGCGAGCATGGCGAGACATTCGGCATCCCCCCGAGCGCCGGCTTCCTGCGCGATCTCCACGGCGTCCTGCTGCCGCCCGCTGTCCAGCGCATTGCGGGCACGTTCACTGGCTTGAGTCATGGCGCCTTTCTTGAACGCTCGAACGACCAAAGAAAAGGGGCGGCAGGATAACCCGCCGCCCCCGAAGAGTGGTTATGATCGAAAAGATCAGAACTTGGCAGTGATGCCGGTGTAGAAGTAGCGACCCATGTTCGGGTACACGCCCGAGCCCTCGCCGATACCGGTCAGGCCGTACGGAGGCATCTTGTTGAACACGTTGTCGACGCCGAGGTAGAACGAATAGTTGTCGTCGATGTCGTAAGCGGCGCGGATGTCGTGGTAGAACACATCCGGATACTTCTTGATCGGCGCATAGTCTTCGTTCTGCGGCGGCAGGCCGTTCAGCGAATTGTAGTCCTCATAGGTATTGACGTACATGCCGCCGAGCCAGCGCATCTGGTAGCCCAGCTTGAGCGCGCCGGTCTGGAACGATGCGTTCATGGTCACTGCGTCCGAAGGATAGCTCAGCTCGTTGATCAGGCGATCCTTGAAAGTCGGATCGGTCGGATCGGTGAACTGATCGTTCTGGAAGTAGTGAGTGTAGTAAGCCGTCAGCGATACGCGACCGAAGTCGAACGAGTGGTCATAATTGACCTGCGTGTCGAGGCCCCGGACCTTGTACTTGGCATAGTTGAGCGAGCTCTGCAGCAACGATCCTTCGAGGATCTGATACGCCTGTTCGCCGTTCGGACCACCGTTGGCGCCTGCGCGCGAGAACAGCGGGCAGAACGAGTTGTCGAGGCTGGTCGAATCATAGCACAGGTTTGCGATGTCCTGCGCCGCCACCGAAGCGATGACGTTGTTGACCGTCATGTCCCAATAGTCGACCGAGATCGACAGGCCCGGCACCCAGCGGGGCTGGATGAGAGCGCCCACCGTGTAGGAGTCCGAAGTCTCCGAACGAAGGTCGGGGTTGCCACCGCTGACGATTTCCAGCGACTGTGCATAGTTGAAGTCGTATCCGACCGGCACGCCGGCCGCACGGCAGTTGGCTTCGCGGTTTGCCGAGCCCGCCGCGATGTTGCGCTCGGAGCAGGGATCGGTGAACTGCGGAGCGAAATTCTGACCGGCTGCGGAATAGAGCTCGACCAGGTTCGGTGCACGAACCGAGCGAGCGTAAGTGCCGCGGAAGGTCAGATCCTGGACGGGGCTCCAGATGGCTTCACCACCATAGGCCCAAACCGTTCCGGCCGAACCCTTGTAGTCCGACACGCGGGCATTGCCGCGCAGGCTCAGGGTTTCGAAGAAAGGCTTGTCCTTGAGGATCGGCAGCAGGATTTCGCCGTAGGCTTCCTTCACTTCGAAGGCGGGTGCCGAGAACGTCGGGATGGCGTTGTAGAACGCGTATCCGGCCTGCGTCACTTCGTCGAGATCGTAGCGAACCGTTTCACGGCGATATTCACCGCCGACCGAGAAGGCCACAGGGCCGCCCGGAAGGTTGAGGAACTCGCTGGTGTCGCCCGAGACATAGCCCATGACGTCGAACTGGCGCATCTTGCCGGTAGCGAGGCTGTTGGTGAGGATGTAATCCTTCGCCGCCTGGCTGACCGAACCCTGGCCGAACGGATTGAGCGGAACGCAGGCCGCGACGTCGCCGGCCAGCAGGTTCAGCGGATCGCCGATGCCGGAAACCGGGCGAGCGGCAGCGGGGTTGACCTGCGAGCGGCAGACGATGTTGCCGTTGGCGTCCGTGGTGGAGTCAAGTGCCAGCAGGTAGCGCTGGACGTTGACGTTGCCGCGGATCAGGTTGCGTTCCTTGTGCTCGCCGTAGTTGACGGAAAGTTCGTACTTCCAGTCGTCGTTGAAGTCACCGCGCAGACCGCCGACGATGCGGAAGGTCTCGCGACGGATTTCTTCGTCACGGTTGCCGAAGTCGGCCCAGTTGCGACGCAGGCTGAAGCCGAAGGTGCCGTTGGCAATGGCGGCCTGCTGGGCTGCAAGCTTCTGGGCGGCGCTGGTGGTGACGTTGCCGTCATCGTCCACCGTGTCGGTGAAGGCAGCACCCGTGTTCGCGTTCACGGTAGAGGCCGCGAAGGTGTTGGTCAGCAGCTGGCGGGCGTCAGCGTTCAGGTAGGGGTTGTCGAGGCGGACGCGTTCGCGCGTGTCGCCGCCGAGCGTGGTGCCCTGCGAGAAGAACGGGCCGCTCTGCGAGCCGCGGGCATCGGTGCGGCTGTACTTCGCCTCGAAGAAGGGCACGAGAGCCGGAGTGATCTCGTAGTGGCCAGTCAGGTTGACGGTATACCGCTTCAGGTCAGGCGAAAGTGCCATGAGCCGGCCTTCGCGGTTGCTGGAGCCGTTGCCACCCTGGAAGCTGCCGTTCGGGCCGATGCCGATGCGTTCGCCGGTCTGCGGGACCAGCGTGCCGTCGGGCTGGAACTGATAGTTGCAGGTGAAGGCCGAACCATTGGTGCCGCTTCCGCAAAGACCGGCGCTCGGGTTGCCGTATGCCGCGACCATGCCGCCCAGCGAGATTGTGGCCGAACGGATGTCGTTGTAGAACGTACGGTCGAACACGCCGTCCGAACCGTTCGGCGTGCCGGCGGGGTCGGTGTCGGTAACCACGAAACCGTGGTTGTTGCGCAGGCCGGGGCGGCCGGAAGCGTAGAAGTCGTCCGAGTGCGAGTATTCACCGGCGAGGGTGATGTTACCGCGGCCTTCGGAGAAGTTCTTGCCGGCGACGAACGACACGAACTGCTTGCCGCCGTCCTTGTAGTTCGAGATGCCGTTCTGGGCACGAACGCTGAGGCCGTCGTAATCTTCCTTGAGGATGAAGTTCACGACGCCGGCGATAGCGTCCGAACCGTAAACGGCGGAAGCGCCGCCGGTCACGACGTCCACGCGCTCGATCAGGTCGGCCGGGATCGTGTTGACGTCCACCGAAACGGCGTTGACCAGAACGTCGCTGCCGACGTGACGGCGGCCGTTGACGAGCACGAGCGTGCGCGAGGTGCCCAGGCCGCGAAGGTCAAGCAGGTTGAGGCCGCGGGTGCCGAGGAAGCGCGTCGAGTTCGCCTGGCTGAAGTTGCTGCGCAGCTGCGGCAGTTCGTTCAGCTGGTCGCCCACCGAGAGGTTGCCGCTGCTGAACACCTGCTCGCCGGTCAGGATGGCGACCGGGTTGGCCGATTCCAGATTCGGCGTCGAAATGCGCGAACCGGTTACGACGATGGCGGGGGCGCTGGCCGAGTCGTCGGCGTCGGCTGCGGCCTGGTCTTGCGCGTATGCGCTCGTCGCGAAGGCCAGAGCGAATACGGGCAGGCTGGCTGCGCTACGCAGCGCCGCCTTCTTCAGAGAGTTTTGCACGTTGTTGTGTCCCTTGTTGCTTTCGCGCGCACAGCTGGAAGCGTGACCAGACCCGCCGTGCACCCGGATGCAGCAATCTTCGTGCGTGAACGCGGAAGATTGCCATGAGGGGATTTCTCGCGCCGAGGGCGTTCGCTTTCAATCGTAAACGCCGCCCTCGGCCGAATTGCAGCTACGGTTGTGACAAAGCTGCAACAGCAAAACTCCGCATTTTCAGGGAGATTTCCGTCAATAACTCAGAGTAGTTGTGATCGGATTGTCACAAAAATCTAATGTCTAGGCAATATCGAGACGAAATATGTCGTGCGCGACCCATGATGAAGAATTTTAGTTGCTCGCGGCTTTTTCATGCCGATCGTCATGGTCGTGAAGCAAACGTCACTTCACGCGGCGCATTTTGATCGGTCTTTGACCATTCACCGAGACGGTGAACGTTCCAAGCACGCCGCGTGCTATTTCTGCTTTGTTGCCGATCTTGGGGGAGAGCACGAAGTCGCGCGTGTCGTTCTGCTCCCAGGTGCTGCCGTCCTCGAAATCGATCAGCCAGCCCGCACCGGTCCTTCTTACGCCGGCGACGGTCGTCGAGACTGCCTTCAACTCCTCGGCCGCATCTTCATTGCCTCCAAAGCCCATGAGTTTCGCGACCGGCGTTGCAAATCCGAACAGGCCGCGCTTGGCGGTTTCGACAGCCTTCTTGTCGGCGATGACGATTTCGTGCCGGCTGGTGGCCTGGTCGAGCGCGGCAACCTGTTTGTCGTAGCAAGCCAGGCGCGCGGCGGCGTCGGCGATTTCACGGCAGGCGACGAGTTGCCGGTAGGGTTCGGGTTGATCGGTGGGGGTCTTGTCGGCGGCCAGCGCCGCCTGGGAAGCCAGCAGCGCCATGGCCGCCGCTGACAGATATACCTTGTTCAATGCCCGTTCCCTTCGCTGCCGGATATCTCCGGTTTGGTAGCAAGCCAAACCGTGCGGCAGCAAGCGAACTGATCGAGCGGCAGAATATGGGGTCTCCTGCTGTGCTTTCGCAGCATTACCGCTCTCGATGGACGAGTTCATGAAATGATGTTGCGGCAATGTCACGACATGGAACAGAAATTTGCGGACTGAGCTGAACGGGATTCGCTGTAAAACCCGCTCGTCTAATTCGCCTTTGTTGCGGATTTGTCACAAGGATCCGCGAATGTTGCGGGGCAACCGTCAAAGCCCTTTGAGCAAGTCCTGCTTTGCGTAATGAAAGCCTATCTTCCGCCGCGCGAAATATCCTTACAGGGGGGTCGCGTGTCGGAAAATTCAAGGGGCGGCGTCACACCGTGCCTTAGAAAAAAGGGACACACACACGTGAACAAGCAAACTCTCACCGCGCTGAAGGCTGGCGCAGCACCTCTGGTGCTCGGCTTCGCCCTGCTCAGCAGCGGCGCCCAGGCGCAGGACGCGGCCGACGACACCGCCAGCGGTCCGGCGATCGTCGTTACCGGCAGCCGCATCGTCGCACCGAACCAGGCTTCGATCGCGCCGATCACCACCGTGACGTCGCAGGACATCCAGCTGCAGGGCACGACCCGCACGGAAGACCTGCTGAACTCGCTGCCGCAGGTTGTTGCCGGCCAGAGCTCGGGCCTCGCCAACGGCGCCACCGGCACCGCCACGGTCGACCTTCGCGGCCTCGGCCCGTCGCGTACGCTCGTGCTGATCAACGGTCGCCGTCTGATGACCGGTGACCCGAACAGCACCACTTCGGCGGCTGACCTTAACTTCATCCCGGCTGCGCTGGTGAAGCGCGTCGACGTGCTGACCGGCGGTGCTTCGGCGACCTACGGCGCGGACGCCGTGGCCGGCGTCGTCAACTTCGTGATGGATACCGAGTTCGAAGGCTTCAAGATCGACGCCAACTACGGTCTCTACACCCACAAGAACAAGAACGGCTTCATCGGCGACCTGCTCGATGCCAAGGCGGGCGATCCGGCTTATGCCTACCCGCGCGGCAGCAATGCCGACGGTGGCCAGTACGACCTGACCGCGGCCTTCGGCACCAGCTTCGACGACGGCCGTGGCCACGCCACTGCCTATGTCGGCTATCGCCGTGCCACCCCGGTTCTTCAGCGCAAGCGCGACTACTCGTCGTGCTCGATCGGCGTGAACGCTGCGGGCAAATTCAGCTGCGGCGGCTCGGCCACGGCCGCTCCGGGCAACGTCCTGTATTACGATCCGGCACTTAACACGAGCTCGTCCACGATCGGCGCGCTGGGTGCAGGCACGATCACGCCGCAGGCGCAGAACATCTACAACTTCGCGCCGCTGAACTATTATCAGCGCCCGGACGAACGCTACACCGCCGGCGTCTTTGCCGACTACGAGATCAACACCGCGATCCATCCGTACATGGAATTCATGTTCATGGATGATCGCACCGTGGCGCAGATCGCTCCCTCGGGCGACTTCGGCAACACGCTGACCATCAACTGCGACAATCCGCTGATGTCGGCCAGCCAGCGCTCTACGATCTGCGCACCGACCAACCTAATCAACGGTTTCCTGGGCAACTTCCCGCTGTCAACTGGCGCGCCTTACAACACCAATCCTGCCAACTGGTCGAACCTTGATGGAAGCCCCACGGCCTTCACCGATCCCACGACCGGTGCGACCTACAACAAGGCGTACATGCAGCTTCTGCGTCGTAACGTGGAAGGCGGCGCGCGTCAGAGCGACCTTCAGCACACTTCGTTCCGCACCGTCATTGGTTCGCGTGGCGAACTGGGCAAGGCCTGGTCCTATGACGCCTACTACCAGTATGGCCGTACCAACTACTCGCAGGTTTATTCGAACGAATTCTCGGCTGCCCGTCTCGCCAACGCGCTTGACGTCGTCCAGACCGCCAACGGTCCGGCCTGCCGCGTCGCGGTCACGGGCCAAGATACCCGCTGCGCTCCCTACGACGTGTTTAGCGGCAACATCTCGCAGGCTTCGCTCGACTACCTGACTGCGACCGGCTTCATGAAGGGCCAGACCTCGCAGCAAGTAGCCAGCGCCAGCTTCACCGGCATGCTCGGTGAATATGGCATCAAGTCGCCGTGGGCGTCGGACGGCGTCAACGTCGCGCTCGGTGTCGAATACCGCCGCGACTCTCTGGAACTGAAGACCGACAACGCCTTCACCACCGGCGATCTCACCGGGCAGGGCGCTCCGACGCTCGACACCAACGGGAGCTACAAGGTCACCGAGTTCTTCGGCGAAATCGATATTCCGATCGTCCAGGACAGCTTCATCCAGAACCTGTCGTTCAATGGCGGTTATCGCTATTCGCACTACAGCATCTCGAACGGCCGTACCTTCAACACCAGCACCTACAAGCTGGGTGTCGATCTTGCCCCGGTCTCGGACATCCGTCTGCGTGCCGGCTACAACCGCGCGGTTCGCGTGCCGAACATTCAGGAACTGTTCGCTCCGCAGATCGTCGCGCTCGATGGTTCGACCGATCCTTGCGCTGTTAACACCGGCGTGACGCCTGCTTGCGCGGCACAGGGGATGACGGGTGGCACATCGGCCAACCCGGCCAGCCAGTATAACGGCCTGATCGGCGGCAACCCCGACCTCAATCCGGAAAAGTCGACCACCAAGACCCTTGGCGTCGTTCTTCAGCCGCGTTGGGTTCCGGGTCTGACCGCCAGCGTCGACTGGTTCGATATCAAGGTGAAGCAGGCCATCCAGCAGTACGGCGCGGATGCGATCCTCGCGGCTTGCGGTGTTAACGAAGTGAAGAATCAAGCGGCCTGCGATCTTGTGAATCGCGACCCTTCGGGCTCGCTGTGGCTGACCTCGGGCGGCTACGTGGTCGACATCTTCCACAACGTGGGTGGTGTTAAGACGCGCGGCTTCGAGTTCAACGGCAACTATTCGACCGAGATCGGCAATGCCGGCCGCGTGTCGCTTAGCTTCGTGGGTACCTGGCTGAACAACTACATCGTCGATAACGGTCTGACTGAACAGTATAACTGCGCTGGCTACTATGGCGTGACGTGCGGAACCCCGCTTCCCAAGTGGCGTCATAAGGCTCGTGTCAGCTACACCATGTCGAACGGCGTCGGCCTTTCGCTGCAGTGGCGACACCTGTCGTCCGCGACTGTCGAATATGCCAATCCATCGTCGTCGCTGGCTCCGCCGAACCAGAACATCGTCAAGAATGTCAACTCGCTCGACGACAAGCTGAAGGCGATGGACTACTTCGACCTGACGTTGACCGCCGACCTCGGCAAGAACCTGACCTGGCGTCTGGGTGCTACCAACCTGCTGGACAAGGATCCGCCGCTGGTCACCTCGAACGCTTGCGCCAGCGTCGTCTGCAACGGCAACGCCTATCCGGGTACGTACGACGTTCTGGGTCGCTACGTGTTCACCGGCATCACCATGAACTTCTAATCGTTCCCACGAACGGTTAGTCTTTGGCGGCGGTCTTCCCCGGAGGGCCGCCGCTTCTGTTTCCGGCGGACACGTCCGCCAAGCAATTCGGACCCCTGCATGACCACGACCGCCAAGCCATCGGAAAAGCCCAATCCCTCGGATGAGCTTCGCCGGATTGCCGGATTGGCGCGCATGGGGCGGCTCGACGAAGCGGCGCAGGCCGTCGTCGCGGCCGTGGCAGCCGAACCCGAAGATCCCGCGCTGGCCGCTCTCGGCGGTGCGGTTGAGTTCCACCGCGGCGATTTTGCGCGTGCTGCGACATATCTGGAGCGCGCCCATTCCCTGCGACCGCAGGACCTGGTCGTGCGCACCAATCTGGCCGAATCCTATTTGCGGACCGATCGCAAGGACGAGGCCCTGGCGCTCTGCGATGAAGCCTGCGCTTTCGCTGAACCGAGCCTGCGCCTTGCCCGGCTCGGTGCGCATCTGGCGCAGGAGGCCGGAGATTTTGCCAAGGCCGCACGGCTTTATCGCCATGTCTTGGCGAGGCAGCCTGACGATTGGTCGCTGCTGAACAATCTCGGCAACACCCTCAGCGAGCAGGGAGAGGCGGCGGAAGCCATCGAGGTGCTGCAGCGCGCGATGGCGCTGGCTCCCGATTCACCGCCGATCCGCGTCAATCTGGGGACGGCCTTGCTCCTCGCGGAACGTGTGGAGGAAGGGGAGACCGTGCTGCGCGATGCGGCGCGCGATTTCCCGGACGATCATGTGCCGATGCTGACTCTGGCGCGTTTTTACCACGATAACGGTATCGAGGATCGCCAGTACGAAGCCATCGCCGAGGCAGCGCGGCGTGCGCCCGGCGATGCCGCGTTGCAATCCGATTACGGTCAGGAAGCCGCCCGGCGTAACGACTATGCCATCGCCGAAGGCCAGTTCGAGGCCGCTCTTGTCATCGAGCCGGCACTGGGCCCTTCCTTCGTCGGGCTTGCTGCCGTCTACGAACGCAGCAACCGCGAGGCGGAGCTGGAACCCTTGCGTGAGCGCGCCCTTGCCAGCGGAACCGATGCGCAATCGCTGGCCTATATCGATGCCCTGCGTTTCAAGCGGGCCGAGGACTTCGGGCAGGCATTCGAGGCGCTGGAGCAGTCGGGCGAGGTCGTCGTGGCCAATCGCCGCCATCAGCTTCGCGGCATCATGCTCGACCGCATGGAGCGCTATGACGAGGCTTTCGGCGAATTCGCCGCCATGAACGCCAGTCATCTCGACGAGCCGTCGCAGCCTGCCGTCCGGGCCGAGCGATTCCGCGGCGATCTCGCGCGGGATCGGGCGCTCGTGACGCCGCAGTGGCTGGGCGGCTGGAGCGAAACCCCGCCTGCCGATCGTGCCTCTCCGGTCATTCTGCTGGGCTTTCCTCGTTCAGGCACGACGTTGCTCGATACGATGCTGATGACGGCGCCGAACACCCTGGTGCTGGAAGAGGAACCTTTCTTCGGAGAGATCGAGACGCAGCTTGGCGGCGTGAACGCTTTGGCAGGGCTGGATGCCGCGGCCATCGTTGCCGCACGGGCCCGTTACTTCGAGCGTGTATCCCAGCATGCGCCGCTGGGGCCGGATAGGTTGGCGCCAGACACGCTGATCATCGATAAGCACCCGTTGCACCTGGGCAAAGTCCCGGTGATCCGCCGCCTGTTCCCCGATGCCCGCTTCGTGCTGGCGCTGCGGCACCCCTGCGACGTCATCCTCAGCTGCTTCATCACCAACTTCCGCCCCAACAATGCCATGAGCAATTTCCTGGATCTGGAGACGGCGGCGCGGTTCTACGATCTCACCTTCTCCTATTGGGAGCAGGCGCGGGAGGTGTTCGACCTGCCGGTTCGCACGGTCGTTTACGAAAGGCTGGTTGCAGACCAGGCGCGCGAGCTGGCACCGCTGTTCGACTGGCTGGACCTGCCGTGGGCCGGCGAGGCGTTCGACCACCGCGAAGCCGCGCGTGCGCGCGGCGTGGTGCGCACGGCCAGCTACGCTCAGGTCACCGAGGCGATCTATACCCGCGCGGCCGGGCGTTGGCGGCGGTACGAGAAGCATCTCGAGCCGGTGCTGGATATCCTGCGGCCCTGGGTGGAACGCTTCGGTTATTCGCTTGAGGACGACCGGGTGCCGGCCTGGGGCGGCCCGCCGGACCTCGACATCGATCCGGTCTGAACACGCTCGGGGGGGGCAATGAACTCAGGGACTACGACTTTCGCGCAAGTGGACCGGCTGACGGCGGCGGGCAACCTCCCGGCCGCGGCGCAGGCCCTGCAGATTTTGCTGGAGAGTGCCGGATCGGAATCGGGTTCGCCCGATTTCGAACTGCCGCCGCTCGATGTGCCGGCGCTCATGGCGCAATGGCTCAAGCTGGCGGGTCTGCGACGGGCCTTGCGGCAGCCGCACAAGGCGCTGGAGGCGGTCCACCGCGCGCTGGAACTGGCGCCGCTCGATTTCATGGCGCTGGTCATGCGAGCCGGGCTGCTGGAACGGATCGGCGATGCCCAGGCGGGCGCGGCCTGGGGCGAAGCCCTGGCGCAGCTGCCGGAGGGCCCCATGCCGTCGCCGCTCGAAGCTGCCGTAGCGGCGGGGAGGGCGTTTCACGCCAACTGGCTGGAGCAGCGCGGCAAGCACCTTGAGCAAGTCGCGCGGACGGCGGGCCAAGAGGCCGAGACTATCGAGGCCGATGCCGATCTGGACTGGCGGATGGGGCGGTTCCGCGACAATATCCTGCGCAAGACGCGGGTCTATCACAGCGAACCCACGCATTTCCATTATCCCGGCCTGGTCGAGCGGGAGTTCCATCCCCGCCATGCGACACCGTGGCTGGCGGAAGTGGAGGCCGGTTTCGAGGCGATCCGTGCGGAGATGCTGGCGCTGATGCAGTCCGAGCGCGCCGAGCTGGAACCCTATATCCAATACGAGGACCGCGAGAACCTGGCGCAGTGGCGGCCGCTGAACCGCAGCCGGGACTGGAGTGCGATCCATCTGCTGCGACACGGCAGGGAAGTGACGCACAACGCCGCGCAGGCGCCGCGTACGATGGAGATACTCTCGCGCCTGCCACAGCCGCACATTGCCGGTGCCTCTCCGAATGCGATGTTTTCGCTGCTGGCGCCGCACACCGCGATCCCGCCTCATGTCGGCGTCGACAATACGCGGCTGGTCTGCCACCTGCCGCTCGTCGTCCCGCCGGGCTGCTGGTTCCGCGTTGGCGCCGAGACGCGGGAATGGCGGGAAGGCGAGGCTTTCGCGTTCGACGATACGATCGAGCACGAGGCGATGAATCCCACCGATGTCCTCAGGATCGTGCTGATTTTCGACGTCTGGCATTACGGCCTTGCCGAAACCGAGCGCGGGGCGGTGGCGGCGACGATTGCCGCGGCGGGCCGCGACGTGGACGGGCGCTAGTGTCCGGGCCCGGAGACGAGAGGCAGGCGCTGGCCGAACTGGCGGAACAGGCGCTCGCCCGCGGCGACGAGGAACAGGCCGAAGCGCGGCTGGCGGCCTGGCTGGCCCGCAATCCGCGCCGCCATCCCGCCGATGTCACCATCCTCCATTGGACCGCGATGCTGCGCCGCGCGCTCGACCGCCGTGACGGTGCCATTGCCGCGCTGGAGGCGGCGCAGCGGCTGGCGCCGGACAATGGCGGTGTGGTCCATGCGCTGGCGCATGTGTCGCTGGAGGCGGGGCGCTCTTCGGCGCGGCTGTTCGAGCAGGCGACCCTGTTGGCCCCCGCGAAAGGCGAGATCCGGCTGGGGCTCGCCTCGGCGCGGCTTGCCGAAGGGGAAGGGCCGCGCGGCCTGGCCGAGTTGGAAGCGATGCTCGCGGCCAACCCCGGCTGGATGGAAGGGCATCGCCAGTTCGCCCAGTTGTCCGTCATGGTGGGGCAGGAGGGCCGGCTGCTGGCGAGCATCGAGGCGGCCTTGCAGCGCTTCCCCCAGAGCGATGGCTTGCGGGCGCTCGCCATCGAACTGCTGCTTTCCGGCGAGCGCCATGCCGAAGTCTTGGCTGCAGCGGACCGCGCGATCGCTGTTCACGGACCGGTTCGCACGTTCCTCCTGTCGCGGGCGGCTGCGCTAGACGAACTGGGACGGGGCGAGGAAGCGGCCGCCGCATTCGCCGCACTGGGTGCCGCGACCGATCAGGGCCATGCGGTCTGGCGCCTGCGCCATCTGCTGCGCCGGGGGGAGGCCGCGCAGGCCGTCTCGGAAATGGAGCCTCTTCTCGCCGGGGAGGGCGCGGAAGCGATCTGGCCTTACGCGGCCCTGGCCTGGCGACTGGCAGGCGATCCGCGGTCTGCCTGGTTGGAGGCGGAGGGGCTTGTCCGCGTGATCGACCTCGATCCTGCCGAGATCGGGCTGGAAGCGCTCGTGCCGATGCTGCGCGGTCTCCATGCGCGATCCGGTCGGTTCCTCGATCAGTCCGTTCGCGGGGGGACTCAGACGGACGGGGTCTTGCTGGCGCGATGCGAACCGGAAATCACGCGCATCCGCGAAGTCCTGCGCGGCGAAATCGCGAAATTCGAAGACAGCCTTCTGCCGGTCGATGCCGCCCACCCCACGCTTGCGCGGAAGCGAGGCCGGCGCCCGCGGTTTGCCGGTAGCTGGTCGGTACGGCTGGCCGGCGCAGGCTTTCATGCGCCGCATCATCACCCGCAAGGCTGGATCAGTTCGGCGCTCTATCTCGCTGTTCCGCAAGACCTTCCTCCCGGCGAGGGATGGCTCGATCTGGGCGGTGCGCCCGCAGGACTGGGCGATCTTGCGCCGCGCGTTTCGGTGGAGCCGAAGCCGGCGCGGCTCGTGCTGTTCCCGTCCTGGATGTGGCATGGGACCCGGCCTTTCGCCGCGGGCGAGCGCATGACGCTCGCCTTCGACGTAGCGCGCACTTGAAGTGCGATACGTCCCGATTTACCTTCGTTTCATCCAGTCTTTCGGCGCGCGAACCCAAAGGTCGGCGCCACGGAGTTACACGATGCACATGATCACACGAGTTGCCGTCGCTGCCTGCGTCCTGGCAGCCACCCCCGCGCTGGCAAGCGACCCGGCGCCGCAGGTAACGGGCCAAACGACGGCGCAGACCGCACCGGTCGCACCGGTTGCGCCGGCCGCGGTTCCGGCCACGTCCGTCGCCAAGAACGACATCGAGAAGAAGGACCCGATGATCTGCCAGCGGGTGGAGGAAATCGGCTCGCGTCTGCGCGCAAAGAAGATCTGCATGAGCAAGAGCCAGTGGGAAGAACAGCGCCGCGGCGATCGTTCGAACATCGAGCGTTCGCAGATCCAGCGCGGCATGGACCCGGTGGGCTGATTCAGCGCGCCATCCTGCTCACGGAGCGGGCCCCCGCGCCGGGCCCCCCGCCGGCCGACGACGCCAGGCGACGGCGCCAGGCCATGACGCCGGGGCGCGATTTCACTCTGCCCGATTGACCTGCCGGTTTCAGCTGCTTAACCGGTTGATTAAATCGTCGGACCTGAATCATCAGGTCCAGGTCATCGGGCAGGCATGCCCTCGCCGTTCGGTGGGGCGGGCCTGCGCGGGCAGGAAGGGGAAGCAGCATGAAACTGGACAGCAGCCTTGCCGCCGTCGTTACCGGCGCGGCATCGGGCCTGGGCGCAGCCACGGCGCGCGCGCTGGCGGAGCAGGGTGTGAAGGTGGCCGTGTTCGACCTTAACGTCGATGCCGGAGAAGCCATTGCGGCAGAGATCGGCGGCGTGTTCTGCCAGGTCGACGTGACTGACGATGCCAGCGTCGATGCCGGCTTCGCCAAGGCCCGCGCCGCTCATGGGCAGGAACGGGTGCTGGTCAACTGCGCCGGCATCGCGCCCGCTTCCAGGACCGTCGGCCGGAACCGCGAGACCGGCGCGCCGCGCGCGCACGACATGGCCCTGTTCGAGAAGGCCATCGGCATCAATCTCATCGGCACTTTCCGCTGCATCAGCAAGGCGGCGGCAGGCATGGTCACGCTCGATCCCGTCGATGACGCCGGGGCGCGAGGCGCCATCATCAACACGGCCTCGATCGCGGCGCAGGACGGGCAGATCGGGCAGGCGGCCTATGCGGCGTCGAAAGGCGGCGTGCTGGCGATGACCCTGCCGATCGCGCGCGACCTCATGAGTGAGGGAATCCGCGTGAACACGATCCTCCCCGGCATTTTCGAGACGCCGATGATGACCGGCATGCCGCAGCAGGTACAGGATTCGCTGGCCGCCATGGTCCCGTTCCCCAAGCGCCTGGGCAAGCCGCACGAATATGCGAAGCTCGCTCTCTTCATGCTGGAACATGACTATATGAACGGCGAATCCGTCCGGCTCGACGGCGCGATCCGCATGGGTCCGAAGTAAGCGTTTCGGGGAACAGGGGCGGAAACCGGGACATGGCGCAAGGCAATTCCACGAGCGAGACCGGCGCGCCGCCGCCCGGCGCCCGCGCCCAGTTGCTCGAGACGGCGAGCGCCATCATGCGCGACGGCGACGTGATCGACATCTCGCTGTCCGAACTGTCGCTACGCTCGGGGCTCAATTCCGCGCTGGTGAAGTACTACTTCGGCAACAAGGCCGGGCTGCTCAAGGCGCTGCTCGATCGCGACTGGCAATCGATCGTCACCAGCGTCGACGCGCTGGTGGCCAAGGATGGCTGGTCGCCCGAGGCCAAGTTGCGGCGCCATCTCTGGAAGGTCGTCGATACCTTCTACGAGGTTCCCTATCTGAACCGCCTGACCATGCGCATGGTGCGCGAAAGCGACGATACCGAGGCGCGCCGCATTGCCGACTGCTATCTCTCGCCGATCTACCGCGCCTATGAACAGCTCATTGGCGACGGTGTGCGGGCAGGGGTGTTCCGTGAAATCGATCCGCAACTTTTCTACTTCACGGTGACCGGGGCGGTGGACCGATTCTTCTCGGCGCGGCTGGTGCTGAAGCATTGCTTCGACCAGGACACGTTGACCGAGGAACTGCGCGACCGCTACCGCGAACACACGATCGACATCATCATGGCAGGTATCCTTGCGCGCTGAAAAAAGCAGCTTCTGGCACATCGGCATTCTGGGCGGATCGGGTCTCGCCGCCGGCATCGAACTGGACGAGGCGCAGGAGATCACGGTCTCCAGCCCCTTTGGCGCGCCTTCCGGCCCGGTGACCACCGGCTGGCTTGGCGGTGTGCGCTTCACGTTCATCGCACGCCACGGCGCGGGTCACGCCATTCCGCCATCCGCCGTGAATTACCGGGCCAATATCGACGTGCTCAAGCGCTGCGGCGCTACCGACGTGCTGGCGCTCTCCGCGATCGGCTCGCTGCGCGAGGAGATGGCGCCAGGGCACATGGTCATGGTCGACCAGTTCATCGACCGGACCACGGGGCGTACGGGCAGCTTCTTCGGCACGGGGCTGGTCGCGCATGTCAGCCTGGCCGATCCCGTCTGCCCGCGCCTTTCCGCAATGGCAGGGGCTGCGGCTGAAGCGGCGGGAGCCAGGGTCCATCGCGCCGGCTGCTACCTCGCGATGGAAGGGCCGCAGTTCTCGACCCGCGCGGAAAGCCGGATGTATCGGAACTGGGGCGCCGACGTGATCGGCATGACCGGCATGCCCGAAGCGAAGCTCGCGCGGGAGGCGGAGCTTCCCTACGCCATGCTGGGCATGGTCACTGACTACGATTCCTGGCGCGAGGAAGAGGCCGGCGTCGAAGTCAGCCATGTCCTGGAAGTCATGCATGCCAATGCAAAAGTCGCGCGCGACATGCTGCGCAGCCTGGCGGCCAGCCTTCCGGCCGAACGCGCACCCAGCCCCATCGACCGGGCGCTCGATCATGCCTTGATAACCGCGCCCGATGCGCGCGACCCGGCACTGGTGGCGCGGCTCGATGCCGTGGCCTGCCGCCTGTTCGGCGAGCGGGACTGATCTTCCGGGACAGGCGCGGGCCGGGCGGAGGCCCGTCATGCCCGCCTTTCGCCTTAGCCTCCGCGCGTGACCGGGATCAGCGCTCCGGTAACGGCGCGGCCGGCGTCGGAGGCGAGGAAGGTGATCACGTCCGCGATCGCTTCGGGTTGGACCCAGGTGGCGAAGTCCGCATCCGGCATGTCCGCCCGGTTGGTCGGCGTGTCGATGATGCTGGGCAGGATGGCGTTGACGGTGACGCGGGTGCCGGCGAGTTCTTCGGCGAGCGCCTCGGTCAGGCGGTGGACGCCCGACTTGGAGGCGGCGTAGGCGCCCATGCCCATGCCGGCCTTTACCGCCGCTCCGGCGCCGATGCCGATGATCCGGCCCGCCGCCGATGCCTTGAGTTGGGGCAGGGCAAGCTGGGTGATCGTGGCCGCCGTCGTCAGGTTCATGGCCTGCATGCGCGCCCAGCTCGCCAGCGATCCGCCTTCCAGCGTTTCCCAGGTGAAGCCGCCCGCGACATTGACCAGCACGTCGATCCCGCCATGCGCAGCGGCAACCCGGTCGAGCGCGGACTGGGTGGCGGCGGCGTCGGTCAGGTCCACGCCGCCGATGTCGAGCGCGCCGACCAGCGGGTCACGGGCCTCGGGCGCGAAGTCGATACGGGCCACCTTGTCGCCGGTGCGGGCGAATGCGGCGGCCACTGCCGCGCCGAGAATGCCGAAACCACCGGTGACGATAACCGAACGTGCCATGAAAACTCCTCGCTTTGGCGCGAGGCTAGCCATCCGCCCGGGTCGCGGCAAGGCGCTATGGGCCTGGACGGAAAGCCAACGCCCCGTCGATGCCGCAAGGGCAAAGGAAAGGGCGGCCGTCCCGCAGGAAGGCCGCCCCTGGTCCGGGCGAAAGGCCATTTCGGCCAGTTCGCGCGGGGCGCCTTTCAGCGCCTTTTCACATGCAGGTCAGAGCTGGCCGAGCATGTGGTCGGCGGAGCTGACTTCGAAGGCGCCGGGCGCCTCGACGTTGATCTGCTCCACCACGCCGTCGTTCACGACCATCGAGAAGCGCTGGCCGCGGTGGCCCATGCCGAAGCCGGTGCCGTCCATCACCAGGTCCATGGCCTTCACGAAGTCGCCATTGCCGTCGGACAGCATGGTGACATCGGCAGAGCCCGAGGCCTTGCCCCAGGCGCCCATCACGAAGGCGTCGTTGACGGCGGTGCAGGCGATCTCGTCGACGCCCTTGGCCTTCAGTTCGGCGGCCTTGTCCACGAAGCCAGGCAGGTGCTTGGCCGAGCAGGTCGGGGTGAAGGCGCCGGGAACCGAGAACAGCGCGACCTTGCGGCCGGCGAAGAACGCCGCGCTCTGCACGGGTTCGGGGCCGCTTTCGCCGGCCTTGATCAGCTTCACGTCAGGCAGCTTGTCTCCAACGGCGATGGTCATCGTGTAAATCCTTCTGATGCAAGTCGATTGCGACGGTGCAGATATAGAGTGCCGGCGCGCTCCGACAATGTCGCGGCCGGAGATTGCACGCCTCGTCACCGGCTTTAGGCGATGTTAACCAACTCGTGTAAACTCTTGCCCTGGGACGGGACGAAAACCCGCCATTGGAGGAGGAGCACGAAGATGAGCAACAAGCCTGAAACGCGCGTAAGCAAAAGCCGATCCTTCCTGGCGATCGCCGGCGCAGTGGCCGCGCTGGCAGCGCTCCCGGCAGCAGCCGCACCGAAACCGGCGGCGATCGGCGATGACGGATCGGAACGCGTGCAGCGCCTGGACGCGATGCTGAAAGTCACGGCCATGCGGTGCGAGAGCCGGGGCGAGGGCTTCGATACCGATTACCGCACGTTCAGCCGGCAGCATCGCGGCGATCTCGACACCGCGGCGCGGCACATGCGCAGCGCCTATCTCCATGCCTATGGCGCGAAGAACGGCCAGCGCGCGCTGGAGCGGATGAACCTGGGGATGGCGAACCAGTACGGCGCCGGACATCCCTGGCTGGATTGCGGACAGCTGCGGCAAGTGACGCAGGGCCTCGCCATCGCCATCGGGCGTGAGCCTCTGGTCGAGACCGCCGGGCAGCTGCTGGGCTATCGTCCGGTGCAGACCATACCGGCGCTGGCCATCCGCTAGGGACATCCGCAAAGGCGGCTGACGGCCAGGTTCGAGGCCCATTCCGCCGTCCGAACCACCCCCCGAAAAACCATCGCATCGCACCGAAGGCGGCGCGTTTCCGGCTCTTGAGCCCAGGAAACGCGCCGCCTTTCGCGTGTGCTTCACGAAGGCGCTCTGCTGCCTTGACGGGTGCCGATTCGTGATCTAATTAGAATAAGCATTCCGGTTTTATAAAGGCGCCCGATCGCAAAGCGGCGCCGACTAGGGAGAGTTTGATGAGACTGGCATTCGTGCTTCTTTCCACGTCCGCGCTGGCCGTTCCGATGACCGCCATGGCCCAGACGGAATCCGCGCCGCAGCCTGCCGGCGAAACCGCGGCGCAGGAACAGCCCACCGGCCTTGGCGACATCATCGTCACTGCCAACCGCACGGCTTCGAGCGCGCAGGACACGCCGACCGCGCTCAACGTCTATTCGGGTGATGCACTGCGCGATGCCGGCATCGCTTCGGTGCGCGACCTTGCGTCGATCGACGCCAGCGTGAACATCTCTCCGTCCGCAGGCGCAGCTTATGTTGCGGTGCGCGGCATTGCCTCGACCGACGTGACGGAAATCGGCGACCCGTCCGTTCCCGTGTCGCGTGACGGTTTCTACACCAACCGTTCTTTCTCGCTGAACTCGTCGATGTACGATCTGGCGCGCATCGAAGTGCTGAAGGGCCCGCAGGGCACGCTCAACGGCCGTAACTCGACCGGCGGCCTGGTGAGCATCATCACCAATCGCCCGCAGTTCGTGAACGGCGGCTACAGCGCGGTCGAAGTGGGCAACTTCGGCGCGTTCACCGGTGAGATGGGCGCGAACCTGGCAGTGAGCGATACGTTCGCGATCCGCGCCTCGGGCACGTACCTGACCCACAAGGGCTATCGCAAGATCGACGGACCGACCACCTCCGGGGACGACGAGGACTTCGCCTCGGGCCGCATCCAGGCGATGTACAAGTCGGGCGGTCTTTCGGCATGGGTGTCCTACCAGCACGATTCCCGCACCGTGAACGGCGATGCCATCCTGCGCGGCACGCTGGGCGGGCCGAAACCCAGCTTCAAGGACCTGGGCGCCTTCCCGGGCGATGCTGCGCAGAAGACCACGCTGGAGGGTGACCGCGTCCGCTGGGAGCTGGCCTATTCGACCGACAGCAATCTCAACTTCATCTATGCCGGCGGCTACGACAGCCAGAACTGGCACAACGTTCTCGACGCCACCGGCCCGGAATATCCCGCCAACCGCCAGTTCCGCCAGAACGAGCGCCCGAAGACCTGGAACCACGAATTCCGGGTGAGCAACGACAGCGCATCGAAGCTGTTCTTCCAGGCCGGCTATTTCCGGTTCAGCGAGAACAACACGGTCGATTCCGGCCTGTTCAACCTCGACATGACCGGCCTGTTCGCGGACGGCGGTCCCCTGGCGGCGCTCGGCCAGCCGGACCAGTACGGCATCAAGTTCGACTACAAGATCAAGACGCGCTCTCAGGCCGTGTTCGCCCAGGTCGACTACGACCTGACCGACCAGCTCGAACTCAGCCTTGGCGGCCGCTACACCTGGGACAAGAAAGTGCGCAGCGGGCAGGCGTTCCTGGACCTGCAGGCCCTGTCCAGCCCCTTCGCGCCGGCCTTGAGCTTCCCGGTGGCGGGCGACGGCAGACTGAGCGACGGGCAGCCGACCTGGCATGTCGGCCTGAACTATCGTCCCATGCCTGACACGCTGATCTATGCGAAGTACGACCGCGGCTACAAGTCCGGCGGCTTCAATTCGAACGGCAGTTCCGCTTCGGTGCCTTACGATCCCGAACAGCTCGACGCGTTCGAGATCGGCACCAAGAACTCGCTGATGGGCAACAAGCTGCAGCTCAATGGCGACGTGTTCTACTCGAACTACCGTGGCTACCAGGCCTCGCAGACCTCGGACGTGCTCCAGGGCAGCGGTATCTTCAACGTCGGTTCGGCGAAGATCTTCGGTATCGAAGGCGAAGTGAAGGCGCTCCTGGGCGAAACCACCCGGATCGGCATCAATGCGGCCTACCTGCACACCAAGTTCGGGGACGGCATCATCGTCGACGACGGCGATGGCAATCCGCAGGACATCAGCGGCAATCGCCTGCCCAATGCCCCGTCGTTCACCGTCACCGGTTCGATCGACCAGGACTTCGTCGTGGGTGCCGGCAAGGTCACTGCCCATGCCGACGCGAAGTTCTCGTCGAAGTACTACTTCTCGGCCTTCAACGTCGACGACATCTCGACCGACGATTTCGTGGTCGCCAATGCCTCGCTCGGCTACGAGCCGGACGTAGGCGGCTGGAAGGTGATCGCCTTCGTGCGCAACATCTTCGATAAGAACGTGCTGGCCTATGCGCAGCAGAACTTCGTTTCGCACACCAACAACTACCAGTTCCAGCCCCCGCGTACTTACGGCGTGCGGGCGAGCGTCAACTTCTGACGCCGGATACCGTCTTCGCGGGCCTGCATTTCTCCTCCGCGGGCCCGCGGCAAACTGCCCCACGCAAAATGGGGAGGGGCGTGGCATCGCTGCCGCGCCCCTTATTTTGTGCGGCCGGGATCAGCCGGTCGCGAACCTCGGGGCTCTGTTCAGAAGTCGGTCTTGAGATAGGCCAGGCACATCCGGCCCAGCTCGATCTTCAGTTCCTTCCAGTCCTGCGGATGGACCGATTCTCCGGTGGAACCGAGGCTCAGCTGGCGGGCGAGGGTGGCGAAGATGATCTGGTAGGCGGCATTGGCCTTGCGCTCGTGATCGCTGCCGCCGAACTGGTCGCTGTAGTTCAGCATGGCACCGATCCCCAGGGCGGCGGCACGGTTGGCGCTCTGGCGGCCGGGACCGGCGACCAGTGGGTCGAAAGCGGCGCGGGCCATGCTCTGGCGAAGCAGCGGCGCTTCCTCGCGCAGCAGTTCGGCGTAGTTCTCGACGAAAGCCGGAACGACGGTGACCAGCGAGTCGGACTGCTCATGCACGCGGGCCATCATCTCGTCCTCGCGCACTTCCATGCGCTTGAGATGATTGCCGATGACGGCGCGGACGAGGTTCTCCTTGCTTTCGAACCGCAAGTAGATGGACCCGATCGAGACGCTGCCTTCCTGGCTCACTTCCTGAAGGGTGAACTCTTCGCTTCCGCGTTCGAGCATGAGTTTTTCGGCCGCCGCGACCATGCGTTCGAGCGACGCCTTGCTGCGCCCCTGCTGGGGCTTGCGGCTGACGGAATCGACGGCGAGCTTTTTTTCAGCCGAGCGGGGCTTTGCGCGTGTTGACATGGCAGCAACAAACAGCCTATCGAAATCAGAACGTCAATTCTAATTCACATTTATTTCACACCGGCACGCACGCCATCGCGGCGGCGGCAATGACCCCAAGGGAGGGGAAGATGCGTTTTTCCGTATTTCTGAACGCCCGATCGCTCGGTCCCGAACAGGATCGCAGGCTGATGAAGGACCTTGAGGGGCACGCGAAACTGGCGGCCGACCTCGATTACGATGCCATCTTCCTGCCGGACCATCACTTCAACGGCTACATGCCGGTGGCCAGCGACAGCTTCATCTTCGCCGCTTATCTCGCCGCGCAGATGCCGAAGATGCATTTCGGCTTTTCGGTCGTCTCCGTGCCGCTGCACCACCCGGTGCGCCTTGCCGAGCGGATCAACATCCTGGACCAGCTGACCGACGGCAAGCTGCTGGTGGGCGTCGGTTCGGGCACCACGCCGGAAGAGATGATCGGCTTCGCGGTGGACTACCGGGATGCCGGTTCGATCGCGGAGAACAACCTGGCGCTGGCGGAACAGCTCTGGGCCAAGGGCATGGAAGACCCCGCCGTCGTGATCGACAACGGGCCTTACAAGGGCCGCGTGCTCCAGCGCATCACGCCCGCGCCTTATACGCCGGGCCATGCACGCCTGATGCCGGTGGCGATGAAGGAAGCCAGCGCGCGCCGTGCGGCAGAGAACGGCTGGCCGGCGTTCATCCCGGCCTTCACCCCGCCCAGGATCGGCGGCACCGAGCCCTTCGTCCACGTCAAGAAGTGGTTCGACATCTACAAGGGCTTCCTGCTCGATGCCGGGCATGACGATGCCGTGGTGAAGTCCGCGCTCGACTGGACGACGCACACTTATCAGGTGGTCCATGTGGCCGAGAGCGACGATCAGGCGCGCGAGGAACTGGAAGTGATCCTGCGCAGCTACCAGGAAGCGATCGAGCGCGAGGCGGAATTCAACGCCCGCGCCGAGAGCGACGATGCCAACAAGAAGACGGACAGGACGCCCGACGCCCTCAGCGACGACTGGATCGGCACCTGGTGCCTCTACGGTTCGCCCGAGACGGTGCAGGCGCATCTGGCGCCTTATGCCGAACTCGGCATCGGCAACGTGCTCTGCGGCACGACCACCGGCCCGCTGACCGAGCAGCGCCTCGCCTATGGCGACCAGACGCTGCGCCTGATGGCGGAGAAGGTGATGCCGGCGTTCAAGGCCGCGGTGCCGGCTTGAGCTTTCGATACCGACATGACGGCGCGGTCCGCAAGAAGGCCGCGCCGGTTTAGGAGAATGCGATGACCGTGATTTCGCCCGCCGCTCCCCGGCGGATCGTGGGCCTCGGCGGAACGTTCCGCCAGGCCTCCTCCAGCGAGCGGATCGTGCGCGCCGTGCTGGCCGAATGCGCGGCACTGGGCGCCGAGACAGTGATGTTCGACGGGCCCGCGCTTGCGGGCCTGCCGCATTTCAACCCCGAGAAACCCGACCGCACGCCCGAGGAACAGGCGCTGGTGGAGGCCGTGCGCGGTGCGGACGGTATCGTCATCGGCAGCCCCGGCTATCACGGCGGCTATTCGGGCCTCGTCAAGAATGCCGTCGACCTGCTGGAAGACTTGCGCGGCGATAGGCGCGTCTATTTTGACGGGCGGCCGGTGGGGCTAGTGGTCACGGCGGCGGGCTGGCAGGCCTGCGGCACCACGCTTTCCGCCTTGCGCGACGTGGTCCATGCGATGCGCGGCTGGCCGACGCCGGTGGGCGTTGCAGTCAACTCGGTGGAGCAGAAGCCTTTCGCGCCGGACGGAACGCTGGCCGACGAAAGCATTGCCCGCGCCGTGCGTGCCCAGGCCGAGCAGATCATGGGCTTTCGCATGGCGCCGAGCCCGGTGGAGGTTGCCGCATGAGCGATGTGACTTTGGCGCAATCCTGCGCGCTCACGGCCGGCGGGTCGATGTGGTCGACACTGGCCGTGCCGGAAGCGGGGATCCCGTCTTTCACCATGTCCGATGGCCCGCTCGGCATCGCCAGCGGCAAAGTGGATGAGCGCGACATCGCCTTGCTCAGCCCTTGTTCGACCCTGCTGGGCGCCACCTGGGACCGCGATCTCACCCGCCGTATCGGCGCCCTGGTGGGCAGCGAAGCCGTGGCGCGCGGCGTGGATGCGGTGCTGGCGCCCAATTTGAACCTCGCGCGCAGTCCGCTGGCGGGCCGGGCCTTCGAGTATTTCTCCGAGGATCCGGTGCTGACCGGCGTGCTCGGCGCGGAATGGGTCAGGGGCCTGCAGTCGACCGGCACTGGCTCGGTCGCCAAGCACCTGGTCTGCAACGACAGCGAAACCGCGCGGGACGAAGTGGATGTGCGCCTGGACGCGCGCACCTTGCGCGAAGTCTACCTGCTGCCGTTCCAATACGCGGTGGAGGCGGGCTGCGTGGGCCTGCTGGCCGCCTACAACAAGGTCAATGGCGCCTGGTGCTCGGAGCAGGGCCATGTGTTGACCGGCGTGGTCAAGCAGGACTGGGGCTTCGATGGGCTCATCATGAGCGACTGGTTCGGCACCCATTCCAGCGAGGGCACGATCAATGCCGGCCTCGATCTGGAAATGCCGGGGCCGGCGCGGTTCATGGGGGGCAAGCTGGAGGCGGCGGTATCCGCAGGGGCGGTCGATCCGGCGCGCATCGAGGATGCGGCATCGCGCGTCGCCTCGGTCGCGCGCCGGGTCACTGCGAACAAGGCGCCGCCGATCCCTACAGCCGAGGCCGAGGCGCTGCTGGTGGAGGCGGCAGCGGCCGGCTTCACCCTGCTGCGCAACGAGAGGGACATGCTCCCGCTCGCGCCGGGATCGGTGAAGACGCTGGCGGTCATCGGCCCCAATGCCTGGGCGCCGTGCTTCCAGGGCGGGACATTCGCGAAGATCTCGATCTCGCCCGATGCGCCGACCCCGGTGGACGCGCTGCGCGAGACTTACGGCGAGTCCTGCGAGATCCTGTTCGCGCCGGGCGTCGATCCGCAGCCGCGCCTGCCGAACATGAGCGTGACGCCAGCGATCGACATCGGCGACGGCTGCACGCGCGGCATGACGCTGGAATACTTCGCCGCGCCGGAATGCGCGGGCGAAGTGCTCACCCGCGAGACGCGCGATACCAATTCGCTGGTCTGGTTCGTGGGCGTGCATGAGCAGGCGCGCTTCATGGCGCCCGGCTCGGTGCGCGCCAGCGGCCGCTACACCGCGGAGCGCAGCGGCGAGCACAAGCTGCACCTCGGTTCGACCGGCGCGGCACGCATCCTCGTCGATGGCAGGGAAGTGCTACGCGCGGGCGGCGAGGTTCCTGCCGGCGACGTGATGGGCGTGCTGAAGCGCGGCGATTCCGATGCCGTCAGCCTGGATCTTGCCGAAGGGCAGGACGTGGCGATCACGGTCGAGTTCTCGTGGACCGGCGGGCGCGTGCAAGGCCTCTGGTATGGCCTGCGCAGCCCCGGCAGCGCCGAGGAAATGCTCCAGGCCGCCGTCGATGCTGCACAGGCAGCGGATGCCGTGTTACTGATCGTGGGGGAAACCTCCGATTCCAGCGTGGAGAGCAAGGATCGGCCGGATACGCTGCTTCCCGCCGAGCAGCTTCGCCTGATCGAGGCGGTGACGGCGGCCAATCCGCGCACGGCGGTGATCGTCAATGTCGGCCATGCCTTCGACAGCGCGTGGGAGGAGAAGGCGGCGGCGCTGCTTTCCGTCTGGTATCCGGGCGAGGGCTTTGCCCGGGCGCTGGCGGATGTGCTCTCCGGCGCGCGCGAGCCGGGCGGCCGTCTGCCGGTGACGTTCGCGGCAAGCGAGGCGGACTATCCGGCTTTCGCGCTCCAGCCTGCGGAGGACGGTTCGCTGACTTACGCGGAAGGCACCTTGCTGGGCTATCGCGGCCTTGCCGCCAGCGGCAAAGCCGCGCGTCACCCCTTTGGTTCGGGCATGGGCTATGCGCGCTTCGCATGGGCCGATGCTGCGGTGGAGGGCAACATGCTGCACGTCACCGTGGCCAATCTGTCGGACCGCGCGGGCAGCGATGTCGTGCAGGTCTATCGCGACCATCCCGAATGCGCGCTGGTGGGTTTCGCCCGCGTCGTTCTGGCTTCCGGCGAGCACCGCCGCATTGCCGTGCCGCTGGAACCCCGCGCGCTCCAGCGCTGGGGGACAGAGGGCTGGGAGCCGGTTGCTGACAGGCTGACGCTGCGGCTTGCACGGCATTGCGAAGATGCCGGACTGGCCGTCGAAATGGAGATTGCTGCGCTGACCTGAAGCGCAGCATTTGCGGAAAAGGAAAGGCCCGCCGGGATCGCTCCCGGCGGGCCTTTCTGCTTTTGCTCTGCCTGAAGGATCAAGCCATCAGCGGCGTCCGTCCGCGCGTCATGCCCATCGTCAGCGCGCCGATGGCGACCACCAGCGAGACCACGCCGGCCGTGACGAAAGCGCCCTGCATGGAGCCGGTCGCGCCGCTGGCCTGATGCACCAGCACGGGCGAAATGAACTGGCCGAAGAAGAACGAGCCGGTCCAGATGCCCATGCCCCGGCCGCGATGCTCGAAGGGGAACTTGGTCTGGGCCCAGGCGATCAGCGAAGGCACCGCCATGCCCGCGCCGGTCTGCTGGATGGCCAGGCCGGCGATCATCTCGGCCGGATTGCGGGCGAGGCCGATCACCGCGAGGCCGGTGCCGAGAATGGCGAGGAAGGCCCCGAGCTGCACGCCGTTCGAACGGCCCGACAGGATGCGGAACAGCAGCGCGCCCAGGATCACGAACAGGCTGGGCAGGAAGCTCATCTTGGCGACGGCGCCCGGATCGGTCACCCCCACTTCACCGAAGGCGATGCTGCCATTGACGATGAAGACGTAGTACTGCGCGGCGGAGAACAGCGTCAGCGCGGCGACGCCCAGCGCGGCACCCAGCGGGAAGCGGGCTTTGTTGCCGGTGGCTTCCGCAGGTGCGTCGTCATGCGCGGCGCGGCCCTTGGGCTCGTAGAGGAAGGCCAGCATCGCGAAGTAGATCGGGAAGGCGACGAGGTAGACGAGGAAGCCGCCGTTCCACTTCATCGAAGCGACCAGGCCCGACATCAGGATCACGCCGGAAGCCAGGAACGGGCCCACCACGCCTTGCAGGAACAGCCAGTTGCGGCGGCTTTCATTGTCCCAGTAGTCGCCGATCAGGGTGTTGACGATGGTCAGGATGCCCGCCTCGCAAATGCCCAGCGCCAGGCGGCTGGCGAAGATCTGGTTCAGGTCGTCCAGGAAGAAGGGCAGGGTGCCGAACAGTCCGTAGAAGAACGTGCAGATCAGCAGCAGCCGGCGGCGGCCGAACTTGTCCACGAACCAGCCTGCGAACGGGGCGAGGATGGCGATGGTCAGGCCCGGCGCGGTGACCATCAGCGGCACCTTGGCGGCGGCGTTCGGGTCCGTGTGGAAGTGCGCGATCATCGACGCCACGATCGGGAACATCGACACGATCGCGAAGATCGGAAGGAAAGCCGCGATGACGATCGTCATGCCCTGCGGCTTCATGGTGAGCTTGCTGAAGAATCGGGAAACCGGGTTCATGCCTCTCCGCCCGCGCCGCTGACCGGCGCTATATTAGAATTGCTATTCTCTTTTTGTTATCGGTGATTTTGATCGCGGTCAATGCCATCGAAGGCCTTGACCGATGGGCTTCGATAAAATTAGAACCACCATTACAAATCATACGAGAGGAAGCATGACGAAAGCGCGCCTGCGAATGGGCATGGTGGGCGGAGGGCCGGGGTCCTTCATCGGCCCGGTGCACCGAATCGCTGCCGAACTGGACCGCGAGATCGAACTGGTGGCGGGCGCCTTCAGCAGCGATGCCGCGCGTTCGCGGCAGGCGGGCGAGAGCTATCGCATCGATCCCGCGCGGGCTTATCCCGATCTCGCGGCGATGCTGCGCGAAGAGGCGGCGCGGGAGGACGGGATCGATTTCGTGGCGGTGACGACGCCCAACTTCCATCACCTGTCTGCCGTGAAAGCCGCGCTTGCGGCCGGTATCCCGGTAATCTGCGACAAGCCTGCCACCGCCACCCTGGCCGAAGCCGAGGAGATGGCGGCGCTGGTGGCGGCTGCGGGATTGCCCTTCGCGCTGACTTACACTTATTCCGGCTATCCCCTAGTGCGGGAGGCCCGCGCCCGCGTCGCGGCCGGAGCGCTGGGCGCGATCCGCAAGGTCGTGGTCGAATATCCGCAAGGCTGGCTTGCCGCCGAGGCAGAGGGCAAGCAGGCCGAATGGCGGGTCGATCCTGCGCGCGCAGGCGCCGGCGGCTGCATTGCCGATATCGGCGTCCATGCCTTCCAGCTTGCCGAGTTCGTCACCGGCCTGCGCGTCACCCGCATCTTCTCGGACCTTGGCGCGGTGGTGCCGGGCCGGGTGCTCGACGACGATTGCCAGATCCTGCTGCGCTTCGAGAACGGCGCGCGCGGGGCCCTGCTCGCCAGCCAGATTGCGGTGGGCGAGCGCAATGGCCTGAGCTTGCGCATCTACGGCGAGAAGGGCGGGCTCTGCTGGCGACAGGAAAGCCCGAACGAACTGCGCCTCCATCACCTCGATGGCCGCACCGAACTGGTGCAGGCGGGCGATCCGGGCCTTGGTCACGATGCCGTTGCGGCCAGCCGGACGCCGGGCGGACATCCCGAGGGTTACCTCGAAGCCTTCGCCAACCTCTACCGTGATTTCGCCAGAATGCTGCGCGGTGAGCCCGGCGCACTGGTTCCGGGCATGGCCGAGGGCCTGCGCGGGATGCACCTGATCGACCTGGCCGTGCGTGCCAGCCGCGATGACCTCGGCTGGGTCCAGTTTCCCGCCTGATCGGAACGAGAAAGACCATGAGAACCATCAAGGGCCCCGCCATCTTCCTCGCCCAGTTCGCAGGCGACGAAGCGCCGTTCAACACGTTGGAGAGCATGGCCGACTGGGCTGCGGGTCTGGGCTACAAGGGCCTGCAGGTCCCCAGCGGAGACGCGCGGCTGTTCGATCTGGAAAAGGCCGCCGAAAGCCAGACCTATTGCGACGAAGTGACCGGCATGCTGGCCGACAAGGGCCTTTGCATCACCGAACTTTCGACACATCTTCAGGGCCAGCTCGTGGCGGTCCATCCCGCCTATGACGTGCAGTTCGACGGTTTTGCTGCGCCGCATGTGCGCGGTAATCCGAAAGCGCGGCAGGCCTGGGCGGTCGAGCAGATGAAGCTGGCGGCCAAGGCCAGTCGCCGCCTGGGCCTCACCGCGCAGGCCAGTTTCTCCGGCGCGCTGGCGTGGCCCTATTTCTACGCCTGGCCTCAGCGCCCGGCGGGGCTGGTTGAGGATGCCTTCGACGAACTGGCCCGGCGCTGGAAGCCGATCCTCGACGTGTTCGACGAGAACGGCGTCGACATCGGTTTCGAACTGCACCCCGGCGAGGACCTGCACGACGGCGCGACGTTCGAGATGTTCCTCGACCGCGTGGGCAACCATCCGCGCGCGAACATTCTCTACGATCCTTCGCACTTCGTGCTGCAGCAGCTGGACTACCTCGCCTTCCTCGACATCTACCACAGCCGGGTGAAGTGCTTCCATGTGAAGGATGCCGAGTTCCGCCCGAATGGCCGGGTCGGGGTCTATGGCGGCTATCAGAACTGGGCGGACCGCCCCGGCCGCTTCCGCTCGCTGGGCGATGGGCAGGTGGATTTCGGGCAGATCTTCTCGAAGCTGGCGCAGTACGATTTCGCCGGCTGGGCCGTGCTCGAATGGGAATGCGCCCTCAAGCATCCCGAGCAGGGCGCGGCGGAAGGCGCACCGTTCATCGAGCGGCACATCATCCGCGTCACCGATCGGGCCTTCGACGACTTCGCCGGGAGCGGCAGTGACCGCATGCTCAATGCCCACCTGATGGGAATCGGCGAATGAGCGGCGCGAAGAACGGCTGGAACCGCCGCGAGTTCACGGCGGGCGCGGCGCTGCTGGCGCTGGCTCTGGGGATCCCGGCGGCGGGCGTGAAGCTGACCGATCTCGACGCGGCGGACCTGCCCAGCGACCGCCAGCGCCGACTGATCGCGGATGTCTCGGACCTCGTGATTCCGCGCACCGATACGCCGGGCGCGCGCGACGTCGGCGTTGGCGACTTCGTGGTTTTGGCCCTCGCGCACGGGCTTTCGGGAACCGGCGCGCCGATGGCGTCGGAAACGATAACGGCCGCCGTCGCCCCGTTCCGCCGCCGCAACGGTTCGCTGCGCCATCTGCCCTGGCTGGAGCATAGGCTCGACCGCGCGGCGGGCGGCGACTTCCTGCGGCACGATCTTGCCGAGCGCACGCGCCTGCTGGCCGCGCTCGATGCCGAGGCTTTCGCGCAAGGCGCCCCGCCTTCGCCGTGGACCGCGCTGAAGGGCCTGATCCTCACCGGCTATTACACCAGCGAAGCGGGCGGATCGCAGGAGCTTCGCTACGAACTCGTGCCCGGCAAATGGGAGTGGGACATCCCCCTCCAGCCCGGGATGCGCGCATTTTCCAGCGACTGGACCGCAGTGGATTTCGGCTGACCATGACAAACAACACGCAATTCGATGCGCCCCAGTTCGACGCGCCCCAGTTTGACGCGATCGTCGTCGGCTCGGGCATTACCGGCGGCTGGGCGGCCAAGGAACTGACCGAGGCGGGCCTCACCGTCCTGATGGTGGAGCGCGGCCGCAATATCGAGCATCAGACCGGCTACGACACCGAACTCAAGGCCCCTTGGGAAATGCCGTTTCGGGGGCAGGGCGATGCCGAGCTTTATGCGCGGGAATACCCGGTGCAGATGCTCAACCGGCACTTCAACGAGTTCACCGAGGGCCACTTCGTCAACGATGCCGATCAGCCCTACCAGAAGGCGCCCGGCAAGGACTTCGACTGGTTCCGCTCCTACCAGCTTGGCGGTCGCTCGCTGACCTGGGGGCGGCAGTGCTATCGCTGGTCGGACTACGACTTCGGCGCCAACAAGCGCGACGGGTTCGGCACCGACTGGCCGATCCGCTATGCCGACCTGGCGCCGTGGTACGACAAGGTGGAGGACTTCGTCGGCGTCTCGGGCGCGGCGGAGGGGCTGCCGCAGCTTCCCGACGGGCGCTTCCTGCCGCCGATGGAACTGAACTGCGTCGAATCCGCGATGCGGGAACGGATCCGGGCGAAATACCCGGACCGGGTGATGACCATCGGCCGCACCGCGAACCTCACCGAAGCGCGGCCCGAGCAAGGCCGGGGGCATTGCCAGTATCGCAGCATCTGCGCGCGGGGCTGCTCCTACGGCGCCTATTTCTCGACGCAGTCGGCGACGCTGCCCGCGGCGCAGAAGACGGGCCGGCTCAAGGTCGTCACCGATGCACAAGTGCACAAGGTGGACTACGATCCGAAGACCGGCCGCGTCACCGGCGTGCGCTGGATCGACACCAGGACCGGCGAGCACAAAGTGGCATACGCCCGCGTCGTGTTCCTGAATGCGGGCGCGTTCAACTCGGTCCACCTGATGCTGAACTCGGCCAGCGAGGCGATGCCGCAAGGCCTCGCCAATTCCAGCGGTGTGCTGGGCACGCATATCATGGACCATGCCAATACGATGGCGGCCATGGCAGTGGTGCCCGGTTTCGAAGGGCGGACGAGTTTCGGGAACCGGCCGACCGGCATCGTCATCCCGCGCTTCCGCAATCTCGACAAGCTGGACGGCGAGGGCTTCACGCGCGGTTATTCGTTCCAGGGCGGCGCGCTGCAAGGCACCTGGACGCGCGGCAAGCGGATGGGCGGCATCGGCAAGGACTACAAGGAAGAGCTGCACCAGATCGGCGCCTGGACGATGGTCCTGGTGGTCTTCGCGGATTCGATGCCGCGCGCCAGCAACCGCCTTACCCTCAGCAGGCGCACCGACCCGCGCGGCGTGCGCCAGCTTGAGATCGCCTTCGCGCACGGCAAGGAGGAAATGGCCGCCCTTGCCGATGCCCACCGCGAGGCGACGGCGATGCTCACCGATGCCGGCGGCCATGTCGTCATGGGCTTCGACAAGCCCGGCCACGGCGGCACTTCCATCCACGAGATGGGCGGCGCGCGCATGGGCTGGGATCCGAAAACCTCGGTGCTCAACCGGCACAGCCAGGCGCACGACATCCCGAATCTCTTCGTTACCGACGGTGCGCAGATGAGTTCGTCGGCCTGCCAGAACCCCTCGCTCACGTACATGGCGCTTACCGCGCGCGCCTGTGCGACGGCGGTTTCGATGCTGAAGGAAGGCGTGATTTGACCGCACTTGCGGCGCCGGCGCTTGCCGTGAACCTGACCGAGCGGCAGAAGTCGCTCGCCTATCTAACGCTGATGGTGGCGCTGGTCCTCGAGATCGTGGACGTCACCATCGTCAACACCGCGCTGCCGGTGATCGAGCAGGACTTCGGCGCGGCGGCGGCGCAGGCGCAATGGGTGGCGGCGGGCTATTCGCTGGCCTTTGCGCTGCTGCTCATGCTGGGCGGGCGGCTGGGCGATGCCTTCGGCTACAACCGCCTGTTCATCGGCGGCGTGGCCGGGTTCACTTTCGCCTCATTGCTCTGCGGAATGTCCGCCAGCCCGGACCAGCTGATTGCCGCGCGCGTGCTGCAGGGCGCGGCGGGGGCGATGATGGCGCCGCAGGTCATGGCGCTGATCCAGGTGCTGTTCGAGCCGCTGGAGCGTGTGGCGAAGCTGGCCTGGGTGGGCGTGATCGGCGGACTTTCGGCGATCTGCGGACCGATCATCGGCGGGGTGCTGATCCATGCGAACCTGTTCGATCTCGGCTGGCGAAGCGTGTTCCTGATCAATGTGCCGGTGGGCGTAGTAGCGGTCATGGTCGCGCGGCGGCTGCTTCCGGACGCGCGGTCGCCGCTCGCGCGCGGGATCGACGGGGGCGGGACCATGCTGTTCGCCGCGTCGATGGCGGCGCTGCTCTATCCCCTGGTGCGCGGGCATGATCTGGGCTGGCAGCCGTGGCATCTGGCGCTGCTGATCGCCGCGCCGGTGATGATGGCGCTTGTCTGGCGCCGGACGCTGCGCCGCCGGCGAAGGGGCGAGCCGACCTTGTTCGCGCCCGAATTGTTCCATCAGCGACAGTTCTCGTTCGGTCTTGCCATCGCTCTCTCCTTCGGGGCGGCGACGGGTGGGTTCCTGTTCGTCTTCGCTTTCGGCGCGCAGAAATTGCTAGGCTTCTCGCCGCTCCAGACCGGCCTGCTGCACATACCGTTCAGTGCCGGGGTGATGCTTGGTATCGCGTTCCTCGGCCGCAAGCTGGTGACCAGCCACGGCAAATGGGTGCTGGTCGGCGGAATCTCGCTGATGGCATTGTTCGCGGGTGGGACCTTGCTGTGGATCGAGAGCGGCGTGCCGTTCTGGTGGGCACTTCCCTGTCTCGCACTGGCCGGGACCGGCATGGGCATGACCAGCGGGCCGCTGACGCCGGTGATCCTCGCCCGCGTCGATCGCAGCCATGCCGGCGCCGCGAGCGGTTTGATCAAGACCGTGCAGGAACTGGGAATGGCGCTGGGCATCGCGGTGGTCGGCACCGCCTTTTTTGCCGGGGGGGCGACAGGCGCAGTGGGCGCCGTTCTGCCCGCGGTGGCGGCGATCGAGGGCCTCATGCTGATCTGCTTCGTGCTGGCGCTCCAGCTTCCGGCGCCGCTCTTTCCCGAGCAGGATGCTTGACTGGAATTTGCGTTCTATTTAAAACCAAGTCCAGCCTGGTAGCGGAGTCTCTCCGCTTGGGAAGTCGGCGCCGCTGCTAGAGCCGCGCCTTCATGCTGCGGGCCGCTTTGTCCTTCGGGACGACCCTTCGGGGGTGGCGGCGCAGCATGTGAGCAGCACGATATCTGCGCACATCGTCCCGGCACTCTCCGAAAATCACTGGGAGAAGACGATGTCCGATTATGTGCGCAATCTCTGGTATCTGGGCGCGTGGGACCACGAAGTGCCCGAGGGCGGCATGCTGTCTCGCACGTTGCTGGACGAGAAGTGGCTGATCGCCAGCCTGTCCGACGGGACATATGCGATGCTGGCAGACCGCTGCCCGCACCGCTTCGTGCCGCTGAGCAAGGGCCGGTTGGAACAGGATGTGATCCATTGCCCCTACCACGGGCTCGGCTTCGATCGCACCGGGGCCTGCGTGCACAATCCCTTTCCGGCGCCGCCGCCGGCGCATGCCCGCGCGCGGACCATGCCGGTCGTCCATCGCCATCGCGGACTGTGGTTCTGGCCCGGCGATCCCGATCAGGCCGATCCCGCGTCGATCCCGGACTTCGCGTTCGTCGACCGGGCGGACATGCAGCGCAGCCGCCTCGTCATCCAGGGGCATTACGAGCTGGTGACGGACAACCTGATGGACCTGACGCATGCGGAGTTTCTCCACGTCGCCAGTTTCGGCGTGAACGGCTCGATCTTCTCGGGCCGGCAATCGGTCGTCACCGATGAGAGCGGGGCAATCTGGAACAACTGGGACATGGAGGCGGTCACCCCGCCGATGTGGGCCGCGCCGATGCTGGGCGAGGGGGACCGGGTGGACCAGTGGCTGCACATGCGCTGGCACGCGCCTGCGGCGATGGCGCTGGCGGTCGGACTGGCCCGCGCGGGGACGGGGCGCAAGGACATGGTCGTGCCGCCGATGCTCAACCCGCACATCATCACGCCGGAGACGCGCACCAGCAGCCACTACTTCTACGATCACGAGGCAACGCCCGAGGCCGAGGCCCTGGCGCGCCAGGTCTTCGTGGAGGAGGACGAACCGATGATCGAGGCGGCGCAGCAGGCGCTGGGCGAGCAGGACTTCTGGGCGGCGCGTCCGGCGATCCTGGAAACCGATGCCGCCGCGATCCGTGCGCGGCGCCGGCTGATGCAGCTGCGGCGGGCAGAGGCGGGAGCGGAAGAGAAAGCCATCCTTGCCGAAGCCGGGTGAGGATCGGGGGCGGCGGCGCAGTGCGCCGCCGCCCCGTCGATCTGCGTCCTACCTGGCGTGATGCTCCTGGGCGTTCAGCATCATCAGCGCCAGGAAATCGTCGAAAGCGAGGCGGGCGTCGATCCTCGTGCAGACCCTCAGGTTGCGTCCGGCGATTTCGGCTCCGTAAGTGCCGTCGTCGTTGACGGCACGCGCCGTGACCGTCTCCAACCGGCTGCTCTCCGGCGTGAGCGTGCCCAGGACGACCGTGGGTGTATCGCCCATGGGCCAGGCGCCGCCGATATCGACGAAGTCGGGCGGCGAGGTGAAGCGATCGTAGAGCCACTGCGTGAAAGGCGAGATCGGCCGCAGCCGCGCCGCCATGTCCGCGATCGACATCTGCATCTGGCGATAGGTCGATTGCGGCACCTGGATCAGTTCCAGCGCCGGATCGCCGAGAACCCGGCGCGCGGCGGGAAGGTCGGCCATGAGATTGTATTCCCAGCCGCCCGACGGTCCGCTGGCTGCTGCCCCAGTGCCTGACGAATAGTCTCCGCCGCCGATCCAGATCGCTTTCATGCGGCCGGCGATGCGCGGCTCCAGTTGCAGCGCGGCGGCCAGGTTGGTGAGCGGGCCGCCGCACGTGAAGACGAGCGGCAGCTTGTCCTCGCGCATGGCCTCGGCCACGATGGCCCTGGCGGCGGCGGAGGGCGTCAGCTCGCCCAGCTTCTCGGTGCCGGCGACTGTCGGAACCGCCGCGATCCCCAGGCGCTCCGCCAGTTCCACCGCGACCGCGGCGCCAAGCCGGGCCGTCCGGTCGGCAGGGCCTTGCGAGGGGAACTTGCGATCCAGCGCCGAGGATGTGACGAGCACGGTGCGCGCCTTGGGGCTGAGCAACTGATGGGCCAGCGCGACCAGCGAGTCCGGGTCGCCGGCATAGTCGTTGTCGGCAATCACGCGAACCGAGGCGCGCTGGGGGATCCGCTTGAAGTCGGCCGCGGCCAGGGGACCGTGCAGGGCAAGCGCGCCGCCCGCGCCGATCATGCCTGCCACTGCGCTGCGACGGTCCGTCATCATGGTTCAGCCTCCCTCGAAAGCACGGTAGCGATAGTCGCGGAAGCGAGCCAGGCCATTGCCGCTGGCGAAGAGGGCCGGGCGAAGGCTGGCGAGATCGTCCATCGTATTGGCATGGTAGCCGGAGACTTCGCTGCGCACGGCATGGCGGATCCAGTCGCCGCCGGGCACGCGGTGGTACATGGTCACGATCTGCCGTGCATTGACGATCCGCAGGTCGATCCGGCTGCCTTTCGCCACGGGCTCCTGCCAATAGCTCGGCTTGCCGCCGCGGTAGCTGACCATCCGGGTGCCGTCATAGCCCATGCCCAGGAACAGGCGATCGTTGAAGAACAGCAGCAGCCCCGCTTCGGCCCCGCCTTCCAGTTCCAGCGAGACGGTGCATTCGTAGGCATGGTCGCCGACGAGATGGGTAAGCGGCGAGCAGTCCTGCGGCCCGGCTCCCTTGGCGGTGAGCGCCAGCGCGCCGCCGCTGACCACGGCGCGCGTGCTTTCGCTGGGGGCCTGGTTGTAGAACCGCCAGCGCGTGCCCAGCGCGGCGCGCGAGAAATCGTCGGACCAGGCCATTCCCTGCCGAAGATCCCGCGGGGCCGAGACGCTGCCGGTCTGGCCGCGAACGGCGGGCTTGGGCAGGGGGCGGGAGAGATCGGCGCCCATGGCGCGGGGCCAGCCGTCCTTGTCCCACTCGATCGGTTCGAGCAGCGTCTGGCGGCCCAGCGTGTAGAAGCCGTTTTCATAGCCGTGATAGACGGCCCACCAGTCTCCGCCCGGCCCTTCCACCAGACTGGCATGCCCGCGCGAGAGCCACTTGTCCGCCGGGTTCCAGGTGCGGATGATCGGATTGTGCGGGCAGTCCTGCCAGGGGCCGTTGATCGAGCGGGCGCGGGCCACCGTCACCATGTGACCCGTGGGCGGACCGGCCGTGCCGCCCACCGCGGTCACCAGGTAGAACCAGTCGCCGCGGCGGAACAGCTTGGGGCCTTCCAGCGAATAGGCCTCGGTCACCCAGTCGTCGGGGTACTTCCAGCCATCGTAGACTTTCTCCACCGGCCCGTCGGTGGCGAGGCCGTCGTCCGTGAGGCGCACGCGGTTGACGCCCGAGAGGAACAGGTAGCGCTTGCCGTCTTCGCCCACGACATGGCCGGGGTCGATCAAGCCGCCGATGCCAAGGTCGATCGGGTCGCTCCAGGGGCCGCGAATGTCGTCGGCGTGGATGACGAAGATATTGGCAAAGCTCTTGAGGCCCTGAGACCAGGGCGCCTGCATGAACGGGATGTAGATGTAGTAGCGCCCCTCGTGCTTCACGAGATCGACCGCGAAGACGGTGCCGAGAGGCTTGTCGAGCGCGGGGCCGATGGGCGTCCAGTTCACCAGATCGCGCGAGTGCCAGATCAGCAGGCCCGGCGCCGCCTCGAAGGAGGAATGGGTGAGGTAATAGTCCTCACCGTCCTTGAGGATGGTCGGGTCCGGGAAATCGCCGGCCAGCGTGGGATTGAGATAAGTCCCGTCGCCGCGATCCGCCCGCCGCTGGCCCTCGATGCCGGGCAGGGCAGAGGCCGTGGCCGGCACTGCGCGGCCCGCGCTCCAGGCCGCGCCCGAGCCCGCTGCGAGGCCCGCGCCCAGGCCCGTGAGGGAACCCAGGCGCAAGGCGTCACGCCGGTCGATCATCCGGCTAGCGAAACGCGCTTGGCGTCGCTGTTGATCGAGGGGAAGGGCAGGTAGGAGACGCGCAGCTGCTGGAGCAGCGAAAGCTCGTGCTCGCCTTCGGGGAAGCCACCGGCATGGTCCACCAGGATGGTCGCCGGCGCGCCGAAGGGCCAGCGGCGATCGTAGGCCACTTCCATTTCGTCCAGGCTGAGCGGGCCTTTGCCTTCGTCGAAACGGACGGCTTCGCGGGGCAGGGCGGCGCCGTCGATCGAGACGTCCAGCTTCTCGACCATCGAGAGGCCGAGGCCGCGATAATAGCCAAGCCGGGCCTCGAAGGCGAAGCCGGTCGGTGCATCGGCCGGGCCGGTGTTGCGCAGGGTGGCGGCGTCGATCAGGTACTTGTCGAACATCAGGCGATCTCCCGTTCCGCGTCGGCTTTGGCAATGAGGCGTTCGAACATGACGTGCTGGCGGCGGACCTGTTCGCGGCTGTCGACCGGCGAGACGTCCTGGATCCAGCGGTTGCCCTCGTATTCGCTGGAGAGCGTGCCTTCCCAGCCGCACTTCACCAGCTCGGGGATCACTTCGTCATAAGCGATCGTGGGATCGGTGCAGTCCTCGGTCATGCCGTAGAACTTGGCCTGGATATGGCGGAAATAGGGGGCATAGTCGCCGATCCGCCGGGGGTTGGCATAAGGCGCGTGGCGCAGGGTCTCGGCCATGGCGATTTCCGCCTTGTTGCCGCCCATCTTCACGGCGACTTCGTAGATCGTGTATTCGCACATGATCTTCTGTTCGTGCTGGTCGACGATGAACTGCGTCACTTCCGGCCGGGCGCCCTGCCGTTCGAAGCGGGCGCGGAATTCGGGCGGGTAATGCTTCATGAAGATGCCCATGTCGGGCAGGATGCCGAGGTGCTTCGTGCCCAGCCGATCCGCTTCCTCGATGGTGCGCAGGATCCAGGCATGTTCGAGATGCCAGGGCGCGTGGACTTCGACGCCCATGTGTACGTCCAGTTCTTCGGCATAAGGCACGCACTGCGCCAGGATGTCGGGCCGCACGAAGACCAGCACGCGCATGTTGCGGATGCCCAGGCGGTTGCAGAGCACCAGATCGCGCCGGATGCTCTCCACCTGCTCGGCATCGGAGATCAGTTCGCCCTTGCGCAGCTTGGTGTCGAGAAACATGTCGTAGCAGGTGAAATGCGCGCCGTGGCGGGCGAGCATCTCATGCCAGCGGGCCACTTCGGCATCGTCGATATGCGGGAAGGCCGGCATGTTCTGCTCGGGCAGGATTTCGATGCCCGTCGCGCCGATCGACGCACCGAAGGCGATGCAGTCCTCGACCGACATCTGCCCCAGGAACATCTCTTCCTGGAAGCTGTAGAGGCTGACGCCCCGCTGGATTTTCGACATGTACCCCATCTCCCGGGCCTGCCTGTGCAGTGCCTTAGTGTATTAGAATTACAATTCATGTTTGGGCGATGCGCGCGAGGCTGTCAATCGGGGGAGAGCGCAATTATTCGGTGTCGGCTCGGCTTGAGAGGTCAGCCGCGATCTTTGGCTAGATCGTCGGCCCAGATCTTCGGGCAAGCGCTTCAGCCTCGAGCGGGGATGTCGATTACGCGGTCGGCCAGCCGGTCCACTTCCGCGCGGTCGTGGCTGACATAGAGGATCGGCAGGGCGAGTTCGTCGCGGATGCGTTCGATCACGGTGAGGATTTCCTCGCGTCTTTCGGCATCGACCGAGGCCAGCGGCTCGTCCATCAACAGGAAGCGGGGGCCGGAGAGCAAGGCGCGGCCGATCGCCACGCGCTGGGCTTCGCCGCCGGACAGCGTGGCCGGGCTCCGATCGAGCAAGTGGCCGATGCCCAGGAAGCCGAGCGCGGTGTCGAGATCCATCCAGCGCTGCGCCGGCGGCGCCAGGCGCCAGCCGTAGAGCAGGTTGTCCCGCACGGAGCGGTGCGGAAACAGGCGAAGGTCCTGGAATACGTACCCGCAGCGGCGCTGCTCGGGCCGCAGGTCAATGCGCCGGGCCTTGTCGAACAGTATCGTGTCCTGGACGAGGATGTGGCCGGCACTGGGCCGCGCGAGTCCGGCGATGGCGTCGAGCAGGGAGGTCTTGCCCGCGCCCGAAGGCCCGAACAGCGCGGTCAGGCCGCCTTTTTCGGTCCGGAAGGCATAGTCCAGCCGCAGCTTGCCGCGCTTCAGGGCGATCGCCAGGTCAAAGGGCATGATGCGCCGCCCCTGCCTGGCCGTATCGGGAGCCACTACGCCGCGCGAGCCATTCGGACGCCACCAGGGCGGCGAGCGAGACGAGGATCGACAGCACGGCGAGGCGCGTCACCTGCCACTCCGAGCCGGGCATCTGCAAGGCGCTGTAGATGGCGAGCGGCAGGGTCTGCGTCTCGCCCGGAATGTTGGAGGCGAATGTGATGGTCGCGCCGAATTCGCCGATCGAGCGGGCGAGGCCGAGCACGAGTCCGGCCAGGACGCCGGGCATGGCAAGCGGCAGGGTGATCGTCGCGAAAGTGCGCCAGCGCCCGGCGCCGAGCGAACGGGCGGCGCTCTCTAGGCGGCGATCGACCGCCTCGATCGAGAGGCGCATGGCGCGGACCATGAGCGGCAGCGCCATGACCGCGGCGGCCAGCGCGGCGCCGGTCCAGCGGAAGATGAACGTCAGCCCGAAGCCTTCCGCGAAGAAGCGGCCCAGCGGACCGGCCGGGCCGAAGGCGATCAGCAGGAGCCAGCCGGTGACGACAGGCGGCAGGACCAGCGGCAGGTGCACCAGCGCATCGAGCAGGACCTTGCCGGGAAAGCGCCAGCGGGCGAGTACCCAGGCGAGCGCAAAGGCGATTGGCAGGATCGCGGCCATGGCGACGCCGCTCACCTTCAGCGACAGGAGCAGGACCTGCCATTCTTCCGGGGAGAGGGCCGTCACGCCAGCGGGTCGTGCAGGATCAGCGCGCGCCGAAGCCGAAACCGCGGAACACGGCCTTGCCCTCGGCGGAGATCAGGTAGCGGCGGAAGCCTTCCGCGTCCTTGTGGCGCGAGGATGCCAGCACCGCCACCGGGTAGCTGATGGGGTCGTGCGAACTGGCGGGGAAAGTGCCTACCACTTGCACGCCAGGTTCGGCGCGGGCGTCGGTGCCGTAGACCACGCCCAGCGGCGCGGCGCCCCGGCTGACGAGCGCCAGCGCGGCGCGCACGTTTTCGGCGGGCGCCAGCTTGCCCTGCACCGAAGGCCAGACCTTGAGCCGGGTCAGCGCCTGCTTGGCATAGATTCCGGCAGGCACGGCGTTCGGGTCTGCCACGGCCAGTCGGTTCGGGCCAAGCGCGGCCGCCAGCGGGAAACCGGGGCGAATCGTCAGGCGCTTCGCCTTGCCGGCGGGGCCGATCAGCACCAGCGTATTGGTCAGGAACGACACGCGGGTCCTGGGGCGCAGCAGGCCCTTGGACTGCACTTCGTCCATCCAGGGTTCGTCGGCGGAGACGAAGACGTCTGCCGGGGCGCCCGATTCGATCTGGCGCGCGAGGGCGGACGATCCGGCAAAGGAGATCTTCGGGCGCGGATGCCCCTTGGCCGCCCAGGCGTCGGCCGCGGCATTCATCGATTCCTGCAGGCTGGCCGCCGCCAGCACCAGGGGTCCCGACTGCTGGGCAACGGCAGGTGCGACCGCCAGGGCGAAGACCGCGAACAGCGATGTCAGGAAGGCGAGCAGCCGGCGCATGGTGGAAGGTCTCCGAAAGGACTGGGCTATATTCCGTCGTATATGGCTGGATGCATGCATTGCAAGGCGTTGATGCGGCGCGACGCGGAGTGGCCTGGATGGTGTGGGCCCGATGGTATGGGCCCGATGATATGGGCCCGATGGTATGGGCCTGATGGTATGGGCCTGATGGTATGGGCCTGATGGTATGGGCAAGCCCGGAGGAAGATGTTAGCATCCCGATTCTGCGGGAAGGTTCGGGACGTCACGCCAAAAGGCGGACGGCATCGGACCGGCGGGCAAAGCCGCCACGCATTAGGGGATGTTGTGAATGAACGTCGTGAACGAAGGTATCTTTCAGTTCGAACGCCGTCCGGAAGGTTTCGCCGGACTCCATCACGGGATCAGTTCAAGCCTGGTCTATGCCGCCCAGAGCGGCAAGTTGGGCAATCCGGAACATGACGCGCGCGGGTTGATGATCGCCGTCGCGCTCTGTGCCTGCTGCTGGCTGGGCCTCGGTTACTTCCTGCTCACCTGACGCGGCGGCCCCGGCCGGGGCCGGCCCCTCAGCCTGCCAGGAATGCCTTCACATCGCCCATGAAGCGATCGAACTGGTCATGGTGCAGCCAATGGCCGGCGTTTTCGTATTCGATCAGGCGGGCGCTCGGGAAGTGGTCGATCCGGCCGTCTTCGGCAGGGCTTTGCGCAAAGCTGTTCTGGCCCCAGAGCATGAGCATCGGGCAGGTGATCGCCTGCCACAGCGCGACGATGTCCGAAGTCGGCAGGTCCGATACCGACCAGACGTTGACGTAGTTGTCGAACTTCCAGCTCCAGGTGCCGTCCTCGTTGCGGCTGGCGCCATGGATGGTGAGGTGGCGGGCCTGCTCCTCGGTGAGGAAGGTGTTCTCCTCCTTCATGCGCTGGTAGGCATCCTTGCGCGTGGCGTATTTGCGCGGCAGGCGGCCGGCGGCGCGGCGCTTGTCCTCGATCCACTGCTTCAGCCGCTCTCCCGGCCCGCGTTCCTCCATCTGCCGGCGGATCTGCGGCGGCGGGCCGAGCCCTTCGATATTGACGAACTTCGCCACTTTCTCGGGGAACAGCCCGGTGAAGCGGGTGGCGATATTGCCGCCGAGCGAATGGGCGACGATCGTCACTTTCTCGTGCCCGAGCGTATGCACCAGTTGCGCGAAATCGTAGACGAAGGCGTCCATCCCGTAGTGCCCTTCGGGCGACCATTCGGAATCGCCATGGCCGCGAAGGTCCGGGCAGATGACGTTCCAATCGTGCCGCAGTTCCTCCGCCACCCAGTCCCAACTGCGGCAATGGTCCCGCCCGCCATGCTGGAGAATCAGCGGCGGCGCGTCCGGATTGCCCCAGTCGACGTAGTTGAGGCGCAGGCGCTGCGAGATGAAGCGGTTCGAAGTGGGACCAAGCTGGCTTTTCATGACGAAACCGTGATCCCGGCCCGCGCCGAGGTCAATGGGGAGAGGCTCGTTCTGCCCGCCGGACAGGGGGCATCAAGCGCCGATTTGCGGGGATCAAATATTTCCTTACAGCGTGCGGCGCTTGGCAAACCGGGGTGCTTGGCCCTATCTCGCGCCCCAACGATATTCGACACATTCACGCCGGAGACTTTCACATGGCGACGACGCACAAGACCCGCATGCTCATCATCGGTTCCGGCCCGGCCGGACTCTCGGCCGCGATCTACGGCGCGCGCGCCGGGATGGAACCGATCGTGGTGCAGGGTCTGCAGCCCGGCGGCCAGCTTACCATCACCACCGATGTCGAGAACTACCCCGGCTTCCGGGAAGTGATCCAGGGCCCCTGGCTGATGCAGGAAATGGAGGCCCAGGCCGTCCACGTCGGCACCCGCATGATGTACGACATCATCACCTCGGTGGACCTGAACGGGCCGATCTTCACCGCCATCGGCGATTCGGGCGACATCTACGAGGGCGATACCCTGGTGATCGCCACCGGCGCGCAGGCGCAGTGGCTGGGCGTTCCGGGCGAGCAGGAACTCTCGGGCAAGGGCGTTTCGGCCTGTGCCACGTGCGACGGCTTCTTCTATCGCGGCAAGAAGGTCGTGGTGATCGGCGGCGGCAACACCGCCGTCGAGGAAGCGCTCTACCTCACCAACCATTCCGACGAAGTGACCCTGATCCACCGCCGCGACAGCCTGCGCGCCGAGAAGATCCTGCAGGACCGCCTCTTCGCCAATCCCAAGATCAATGTCGTCTGGGACAAGCGCGTAGAGCGCTTCATGGAAGGCGAGAACGGCGAACTTCGCGCCCTGGCGCTGATCGACACCAAGACCGGCGAGCAGAGCGAAATCCTGACCGACGGTGCCTTCGTCGCCATCGGTCACGCACCCGCGACCGAACTGTTCAAGGGCAAGCTGGCCATGGACGAGACCGGCTATCTGCTGGTCCAGCCGGGCACGCCGAAGACCGACATCGCCGGCGTCTTCGCTTGCGGCGACGTGATGGACCACGTCTATCGCCAGGCGATCACCGCTGCGGGAACCGGCTGCATGGCCGCGCTCGACGCCGAGCGCTATCTTGCCGCGCGGGACTTTGCCGAAGCGGCGAAAGTCGAGGCCTGAGGGTTTGCGTAAGGGGTTCGGGGATTTCCTCGAACCCCTTACGCCTAATCTGCGGCCAGCACGTCCAGCACTTGCGCAAGCAGCCAGTCCTGCGCGTCCGGCTCGACGTAGCTATGAGTCGCACCGGCACACCGCCGCACCCGGGGGTCCGCCTTCTGCCAGTGCGCCACGAAGGCAAGGCCGGTGCGATCCCGCTCGGCCACGAGCAGGCGAACGGGGCCTGAAAAGCCGGCGATGCCTGCCGCGATTTCCTGCGCGAGGCCGACGGGCTGGGGCCGGGCCGGACGCACGGCCGCCACCAGGCTGCGGACCAGCTTGCCTACCGCCACCTGGCCGGTCAGCAGGCGCTTGATGGCAGCCGGATCGGCCAGCCGGCGCCGATAGTGGTCGCGCACGACTTCGGCCGGGGCCTCCGCGGCGGTGTCCTCGATGGTCCAGGGATTGGAAAGCACCAGCCCGTCCAGCCCCGCCCCTTTCGCAAGCATCAGCGCGCTGGCGGCGTCGCAGTTTCCGAAGCCGATCACGCGGCGAAGGCCCGGGCATTCCGCGCGGAAGGCTTCCAGGGCGGCGCGGATATCGGGGGCGCTTGACCGGAATTCGCCGTTCTCACCCTCGCTGTCGCCCACGCCGCGGCGATCGAAGCGCAGCACGGGGTATCCTTCCGCTGCGATGCGGGCCGCGAAGCGGGCCTGGCCGTTCCAGGCACCGGCGCGCACTTCGTTGCCGCCGGAGACCAGCAGGAGACCGGTCTCGCCCGGTGTCCCGTCGAGCGTGGCGACGAGGCGGGCGCCTTCGCAGGAAAACGTGAAATGCCGCCGCGTCATGGTTGCATGGCCTCCACCAGAAGCGCGGCGAGGGCATCGGCCTGCGCCGCGTCCTCGTCCGGCTCGGCGCGGAGCCAAAGGCCGCTGCCGCCGATCCGGTCCTGGGCGATGACGCTTGCCCCGGTCGCAGGCTCCAGGCGCTCCAGGTCGCGAAAGAGCGCGCTGCCGAGTGGATATCCCGCCAGCACGAGACCATCCTCGCGGGCGGCGGCCGTCAGGGCTTCGCGATTTTCCTCCAGCCCGGCCTCGCGGCTGGCCAGCATGCGCGCGCGAAGCATGCCGCGCAGGATCTGCGCGCCCTTCACCGGGGCATAGTGAAACGCGGGGAGGGGCGGCGTGAACAGGCAGCCGCCGCGCAGGCCCAGCGCATGGGTGGCGCGGAAGTGCTGCGCCGCGGCACCCATGGCGTCCTGCCAGTGCCGGGCATCTTGCCCTGGCAGGCCGGAGAGGCTCTCGTTCGTGCCGGGAAGATCGGGCAGCACACTGTCCATACCCGCACGGTCGAGCCGCCGCATGACTTCGACGGTGAAGCGGCGCAGGCGATTGCCCTCGTCGAACAGCGCGGGCACGATCAGCAGGCGGCAGGCGCGTCCGCTGTCGAAAGCGAGCGCCTGTTCCTCCTGGGAGCCTCCGTCGGGAAGCGGGCAGAGCCAGGTCGCGGGGGTCATCGGGCGATACCCCCCGCGCGGGTCATGCCGCGGTGCGCTTGGCTTTCGCGAAGTCCAGCAGGCCGCCGAAAGTCTCCAGCATCTCGCCGTCGATCTCGTCGTCCTCGATGATGATGTCCAGCCGGTCTTCCAGCTCGGTCAGCAGGCCGGCCACGGCCATCGAATCCAGCTCGGGCAGATGCCCGAACAGGCCGGTGTCGGCATCGAACGTTTCTGCCTGCCCCTGCTTGAGGCCCAGTACGTCCGTCAGGATGCGGCGCAGCAGCAGGTCGGTATCGTCTTGCATGGCCCCTCTCTTCGGGCATTGTCTTTAGTCTCCGCGCCTCTAGCCGCGCTTCGCGGTTGCGGCAAGGTACTGTGCACCTGCTCCCAGAATGCCGCGGGCGAATTCGCGGCCGAAATGCGGCCAGTTCAGCGGCGACCAGGGGCGGAACATGTCCAGCCGATATCGCGGCCGCACAATTTCCATCCAGTCGCGCTTGTAGGGATCGTCGCCGGTGCCGAAATCGACGAGATTCACCCGGTCCATGTCGATGACGTGGCGGAACAGCGCAGCACTGAGTACCGAACCCGGCGAAAGCGGCTTCGCAGCCTCGCGGTGTGCCAGCTTGTGAATCCAGGCGGTGCCGTGCTCGACGGTCCACATCTGCGCGGCGACGGGCTCGCCGTCCGCCAGCGCCAGGCCAAGCCGCAGCCGCCCGGCCCGGCCTTCGGCCTCGGCAAATGCGCGCAGGAAGGCGGGGCTGCCTTCGTGGGGCTTCCAGCTTTCGGCATAGATCGATTCGTAAGCGCGCCAGACGTCCGCATCGAAGCGGTCGAGCACCCGGGTTTCCACTTTGCCGGACTTGCGCTTGAGCGTGGTGCGCAGCTTGCCGGGACGGGAAACGAGGTATTCCGCGTAATTGCGGCCATCCACCGGCAGGACATGGTTGGTGTCGCAGGCTTCGCGGCGGACGCGCCAGCCGGCATTTCGAAATGCCGTTTCGAGGCGCGTGGCGCTGCGATCCTCGTCAGGCAAGCCGCCCAGCGTGATCCGCCGCGCCTTGCCCGCAAGGTCTGCCGCCAGCGCCTGGAGCAGCCCCTCACTGCGCGAGGCGAGGGGGCGATAGCGGAAAGTGTACCAGTTCGACAGCGCCTGGAGGTGGCCTCCGGTGCCCTGCAGCGGCAGTACCGCCAGGTCGTTCTCCTCACGCGCAACGGCGATCAGCGGAGCAAGGCTGCAATGCTCGGCCAGTCCCTGGAACCAGGCGAACCGGTCGAACGGCGCGCGCTGGTTGCTCTCGGAAAGCCAGGCAGCTAGCTGGCCATCCGATTGCACTTGCTTAAGATCGCGGTGATAATCGACCTTTATCACGTCCCGTTCGAACCCCTGCGGAGCCTATCCCCGTCATGACCGGCAGTACCGAAAATCCGATCCTGCCGCTCGACCATCTCGCCCTGCGCGGGGAGGATTCGGCCGAGGCGCTCGTGCTGCGCGGGGAGGTACTGGACTACAAGGCATTAAGAACGCGTGTCTCCCGCCTTGCGGCTTGGCTGGCGCGCGTGGTGCCGGAAAAGGGGGCGCGCGTGGCCTCGTGGGCGGCGAAGGGCGAACTGACCTGCCTGCTGCCGCTGGCCGCGGCCCGCGCCGGTCTGGTCCATGTTCCGGTGAACCCGCTGCTCAAGCATGCGCAGGTCGCCCATATCCTGGCCGACAGCGGCGCGCTGGTGCTGATCGGCACGCCCTCGCGCCTGGCATCGCTGGGCGAGGGCGATGTCCCGCCGGCCTGCCGCATCATCGAGGAAGGCGCTGCGCTGGCCGAAGCCGCGGAGCAGGGCGGAGAACTGCCGCCCTCCGCGGCCGATCCCGACGAACTGGCCGCGATCCTCTATACCAGTGGCTCCACCGGCCGCCCGAAAGGCGTCATGCTCAGCCATGCCAACATGTGGCTGGGGGCAGAGAGCGTGGCCGAATACCTGGGCCTCGCGGCCGACGATCGCACTCTCGCCGTGCTGCCGCTGTCCTTCGATTACGGGCAGAACCAGCTGCTTTCAACCTGGTATGCCGGGGGCTGCGTGGTACCGCTGGACTACCTCATGCCGCGCGACGTGGTGAAGGCCGTGGACCGCCATGCCATCACCACTTTGGCCGCCGTGCCGCCGCTCTGGGTGCAGGTTTGCGAGCTGGACTGGCCCGCCACCGTAGCAGCGAACCTGCGCCGTCTCACCAATAGCGGGGGCGCGTTGACGGTCGATCTCGTGCGCCGCATGCGCGCCCTGTTCCCGCAGGCGCGGCTCTTCGCGATGTATGGCCTGACCGAAGCCTTCCGCTCCACGTACCTCGACCCCGCGCTGATCGACACGCATCCCACCTCGATGGGCAAGGCGATTCCCCATGCCGAAGTGCTGGTCGTGACGGAAACCGGCAGGATTGCCGCGGACGGGGAGGAAGGGGAACTGGTCCATTGCGGCCCGCTGGTCGCCCAGGGCTACTGGCAGGACCGGGAGCGCACGGCGGAACGCTACAAGCCCGCACCCGCCGGATCGCGCTACGGCGGCATGGCGGTATGGTCGGGAGACCGCGTGAGGCGCGATGCGGAGGGCCTGCTCTATTTCGTCGGCCGCCGCGACGCCATGATCAAGAGCGCCGGCAACCGCATCAGCCCGCAGGAAGTGGAAGAGGCGGCGCTGGCGACCGGGCTCGTCGCCGAGGCGGTGGCCCTGGGGCTGGCGGATGCGCGGCTGGGGCAGGCGGTCCATCTCGTGGTCCGCGCGGCGCCAGGCGCTTCAGGCGCAGAGGAAGAATTGCCCCGCAAACTCATGCAGGAACTGCCGAATTTCATGCAGCCCAAAGTGATCCACTGGCGCGCGGCGCTGCCGATCGGGCCGAACGGCAAGATCGACCGTACCGGCCTTGCCGCCGCGCTTGCCGTGGAGACCCTGGCATGAAGGCGCTCGGTCCGATTCCCGCCGGGTTCGCGGCGATCGACGGCGTTCTGGCGGTCGGCGGCAAGCCGGTGACGCAGTGGGCGGCGCAAGCGGGCGACACGCCGCTGTTCCTCTACGAAGCGGACCGCGTGCGCCGCCGCGTGGCTGAACTGCGCGCGGCCATGCCAAAGCGCCTGGCGCTGCACTATGCCGTCAAGGCCAATCCGTTCCCGCCGCTGCTGGCCTTGATGGACGGACTGGTGGACGGGTTCGACATCGCCTCGGGCGGGGAACTCGAGATCGTGCGGGGCGCGGGGATCGACCTTGCCGCCGTCAGCTTTGCCGGTCCCGGCAAGCGCGACCGCGAGATGGAAGCGGCGATTCGCGCGGGCGTGACGCTCAATGTCGAATCGGAGGCCGAGGCCCGGCGCGCCATTCGCATCGGCGAATCGCTGTGCCTGACGCCGCGCCTGGCCATTCGCGTGAACCCGGATTTCGACCTCAAGGGATCCGGGATGAAGATGGGCGGCGGTGCCAAGCCCTTCGGCGTGGATGCCGCGCGGGTCCCGGAACTCGTGCGCGAGATCCTGGCCAGCGGCGCGGACTGGCAGGGCTTCCACATCTTCGCCGGAAGCCAGGCGCTCGATGCCGAGGCCATTGCCGAAACGCAGGGCCAGACGCTCGACCTGGCTGCGCGGCTGGCGCTGCAGAGCGGTGCGGTGCCGCCCCGCTGCAATCTCGGCGGCGGCCTTGGCATTCCCTATTTCCCGGGCGACACGCCGGTCGATCTCACACTGGTGGGCGCGCGGCTGGCGGAGCGCTTCGAACGGCTGCCCGAGGTCTTGCAGGGCACGGCTTTCTGCATCGAACTCGGCCGCTATCTCGTTGGCGAATCGGGCATTTACATCGCGCGCGTGATCGACCGGAAGGAGAGCCACGGCGAAGTGTTCCTCGTCACCGACGGGGGCTTGCATCACCAGCTTGCCGCCTCGGGCAACTTCGGCACGGTGGTGCGACGCAACTACCCCTCCGCCATCGCCACCCGCTTCGGCGCCGATGTGGAGGAGGAGGCCTCGATCGTCGGCTGTCTGTGCACGCCGCTTGACAAGCTGGCCGACAAGGGCGGTTTTCCAAGGGCCGATGTGGGCGATCTGATCGCGGTGTTCTGCGCCGGGGCCTACGGCGCTTCGGCCAGCCCGGCGAACTTCCTTGGCCAGGGTCCGGCGCTGGAAATGCTGGTCTGACCCGGCGTTAGCGATTGGTGCCATGTTGTCCCATAGCGGGACCGCATGGGAATCGCGCTGTCAGGGCTAACGCAATGTTCACCCTTTTAAGCGATAGGCGAGACTGGAAATTTGCCCGGTCCGCCAGTCCCGTACTTGCGGAGAAGCGGGCGCCTTGAGGGATTAGCCTATGCCGCATCGTCGCCCCATCGGACTTCTGGCCGGCCCTGCGCTCGCCGGGATGTCGCTTGCCGGCATGTTGCTTTCGGGCTGTGCCAATGCCGCGCCGAAGCCGGAACTTCCGCCTGCGCAGTTCGTGGCGATGCAGGAAGGGCCGAGCGAGGAATACGTGATCGGTCCGCTGGACCAGCTTACCGTGTTCGTCTGGCGCAATCCCGAGCTTGGCGCCAAAGTGCAGGTGCGGCCCGACGGGCGGATCACCACGCCGCTGATCTCCGACATGCCCGCCGTCGGCAAGACCCCTGCCATGTTGGCCGAGGACATCCGCCTCCAGCTTTCGCAATATATCCAGGACCCGCTGGTTTCGGTGATCGTCGACGGCTTTTCCGGCACGTACAGCCAGCAGATCCGCGTCGTGGGCGCGACCGAGAAGCCGGCTTCGATCCCCTATCGCGCCAACATGACCGTGCTCGATGCGATGATCGCGGTGGGCGGTCTCTCGGAATATGCCGCCGGCAACCGTGCGCGGCTGATCCGCTTCGACAAGGCGAGCGGCAAGCAGACCGAATATGCGCTGCGGCTGAGCGACCTGCTGAAGAAGGGCAAGAGCAAGGCCAACGTCATGCTGAAGCCGGGCGACGTGATCATCATCCCGGAAAGCATGTTCTGAGGATCGGACCTGACGGGAACGGATTGGCGCAATGAACGGCCTCTACGAAGAACTGCTCGCAGCCCTGCATAGCGTCTGGCACCGGCGCTGGATCGCGCTGGCGGCTGCCTGGGCGATCTGCCTGTTGGGCTGGCTGGTCGTGGCGCTGATCCCGAACACCTACGAATCGCGCGCGCGCATTTTCATCCAGCTCGACGATGCCCTGGCCGAACAGGTGGGCATCGGCGTGGCCGACAAGAAGCGCGATATCGAGCGTATCCGCCAGACGCTGACGAGCGCCGTGAACCTGGAGAAGGTCGTGCGCGGCACGCGGCTTGGCGACACGATCCAGTCGCCCAAGCAGATGGAATCCGCTGTCCTGGGCCTGGGCAAGAACGTCTCGGTCGTGGCGCAGCAGGACAACCTGTTCGAAATCACCGCGACCGCCAACTACGCCTCGTTCTCGGATGCCGAGAATGCGCAACTGGCCCGCGAAGTGGCGCAGAAGCTGATCGACATCTTCCGCGAGGAAAACCTTTCGGGCGACCGTGGCGACATGGTCGAGACGCTGGAATTCGTGAACCAGCAGCTTCGCAGCCGCGAGAAGGAACTGGAAAGCGCCGAGCAGCGTCGCACGGCTTTCGAGGCCGAGCATCCCGAAATGGTGCTGGGCGGCGCCGCCGTGGCGCAGCGGCTGGAAAGCTCGCGCACTCAGTTGCGTGATCTTGAGGCGGACCTCTCCGCCGCGCAGAGTTCGCTGGCGGCCATCGACGGCCAGCTCGCCGGAACGCCGCGCACCGTCGCCGGCGGCGGCGCTGGCGGGGCCGCGGGTGCGCTTGCCGCCGCCCAGGCCGAGCTTTCGGCCATGCGCGCGCGGGGTCTCACCGACAACCATCCCGACGTCATCGTGGCGCGCAACCAGGTTGCCGCACTGCGCGGCCCGGCCGCGCAGGAAGCGGCCAATGGCGGCGGCACACCTAACCCCGCCTACAGTTCGCTCCAGTCGATCCGTGCCGAGCGTCTCGCCAATGTCCAGGCGCTGACCTCGCGCAAGGCGGCCCTGCAGTCCGACGTGGCCTCGCTCACGGCATCCGCGATCCAGGACCCCGAACTCGCCACCGAGGCCCAGCGCATCAACCGCGACTATGACGTGCTTCGCCAGCAGTACGACAAGCTCCTGCAGGACCGCGAGGAACTGCGCCTGCGCGGCGAAGTGAAGACCGAGCGCGAGGCCGTGAAGTTCCAGGTGGTCGACCCGCCGACGACCCCGCGCAAGCCCGTCGCGCCGAATCGTCCGCTCCTGCTCGTGGGCGTGCTCATGGCGGGGATCGTCGGCGGCTGTGCCGGTGCCTTCGCCCTCGGCAAGGTCCGGTCGGTCTTCGCGACCACGGCCGGGCTGGAGCGGGCCATCGGCCTGCCGGTGCTCGGTGCGATCTCGCAGAACGTCACGGACCATGTGCGCCAGCTTCGCCGCCGCCGGCTCAAGTATTTCTTTGGTGCGGGCGCGGCGCTTTGCGCGCTCTGCGTGGTGCTGCTCGCGGTCGAGTTCATCCAGCGCGGCATGGTGGCCTGAGGAACGGCGATGACGGAACACAGCAAGATCCCGCTTTCCGGGCATGACGACGCGGCGCACGAAGCCGAAAACCAGCCTCAAAAGCAGGCGCCGACCGGGCGCACCCGCGGCCCCGGCGAATCGCTGATCGAGCGCGCCGCCGGTCGCTTCGATTTCAACGCGATCATCGCGCGTCCCGGCCCGCTGCCGGTCGAACCGGCGCGCCAGGCGCCGGCTCCGGCCGCCCCGATTGCCGCCGCGCCTGCCGGCCCGACCGCCTCTGCCGCGCCTGCCCCTGTGCCGCCGCCATTCGCCGCACCCTTGGCTGCCGAACAAGAACCCGCGTCGCCCTTGGCTGAGCCGCCCTTTGCCGCGCCGATCGCCTTCAGCGACGACCATCATCCGATCGACCGCGAGCACTTGCGCGAGCAAGGCCTGATCGTGCCCGAAGGCACCGTCACCGCGCTGCTCGAAGAGTTTCGCATCGTGAAGCGCCAGCTCCTGGTCCAGGCCGCCGACTTGCGCCGCCAGGGCGCGGGCGCCGCCTCGCAGCGCATCCTGATCAGCTCGCCCCATCCCGGCGAAGGCAAGACTTACTGCGCGCTCAACCTCGCCCTGTCGATCGCGGCCGAGAAGGAGAGCGAAGTCCTGCTGGTCGATGCCGACTTCGCCAAGCCTTCGATCCTCTCCGCACTCGGCCTGCCGGGCGGTCCCGGGCTGATGGATGCGCTGATGGACGAGACCATCGATCCCGCCGCCTGCGTGCTCGGCACCGATATTCCAGGGCTCTGGATCATGCCGGCGGGCGATGCGACGATCAACGACAGCGAATACCTCGCCTCCTCGCGCACGGCCGACGTGCTGGAGCGGCTGACCGAGAACGCGCCGCGCCGCATGGTGATCTTCGATTCGCCGCCCGCGCTGGCAGCGTCGCCCGCCGCGGAACTGGCGAAGTACGTCGGCCAGACGGTGGTGATCGTGCGCGCCGACCGCACCGGGCAGGGTGCGCTGGAGGATGCGATCTCGCTGCTGGGCGCCTGCCCCAACGTCCAGCTCCTGCTCAACGACGCGCAGTTCAGCCCGAGCGGTCGCCGCTTCGGCTCTTATTACGGATACAAGGGATGAAGTCGGCTTCCTGGACCTCGCTGGGGCTGGCCGCCTTGACCGCCGTGGCCGCGCTCCCCGTGCAGGCGCAGACCATGGGCTACGACCAGGTCGGCGCCGGCTCCGACGAGGCAGCTTCGTCTGCCGACAGCCCGTCCGGCGGCGGCAAGCCGGGCCGCGGCGAACGCGGCAAGGGCACGCGCCGGCTGGAAGTGACGCCCTATATCGAGATCGACCAGATCGTCGACGCGCAGCTCTCGCCGGGCAATGACGTGCTTACATATACCCAGCTGGCGGCGGGCGTGGACCTGGGCATCTCCGGGCGCAACAATGCCGCCTCGGCCTCGGTGCGCTACGAGCGCTACATCGGCTGGGGCCGGAAGGCGCAGGACGGCGACGCCATCAGCGGCATCGTGCGCGGCTATACCACCATCACCCCCGGCCTGACGCTGGAAGCGGGCGCGCTCGCCACCCAGGCGCGTGTCCAGAACGGCGGATCGGCGCTTTCCGCCGGCCTCACCAACGACGGGACGCGGACCAACATCTATTCGGTCTACGGCGGCCCGTCCTTCAAGACGCGCGCCGGCGATGTGGACTTCTCCGCAAACTACCGCGCCGGTTTCACCAAAGTGGAGCAGCCCGATGCCTATGTCGCCGTACCCGGCGGCGCGGCGGGCGATCTGTTCGACAAGAGCGTGACGCAAGTGGCCGATGTCGAGGCCGGGGTCGCGCCGCATGTCGTCGCGCCGGTCGGCCTGGGCGTGGCGGGCAGCATCTATCAGGAGGACGTCTCCAACCTCGACCAGCGCGTGCGCGACATGCAGGCGCGGGCATTGGTGACCGTTCCCGTCAGCCGCACCGTGCAGGTGGTGGGCGCGCTCGGCTACGAGGATGTGGAAGTCTCCAGCCGCGACGCGGTGCGCGATGCCGACGGCAATCCCGTGGTCGGCCGCGACGGACGCTATGTGACGGACAAGAGCGCACCGCGCGAACTGGCCTACGATGTCAGCGGACTGCTCTGGGACGTGGCCGTGATGTGGCGCCCCAGCCGCCGCACCTCGCTTTCGGCCCATATCGGCCGCCGCTACGGCTCCACCAGCTTCGGCGGCACCCTGGCCTATGCGCCGGACGACCGCAGCCAGTTGAGCGTGGGCGTATACGACAGTGTCAGCGGTTTCGGCGGACAGCTTGGCCGCGCGCTCGATCAATTGCCCGACGATTTCGTGGCCGTGCGCGATCCGGTCACGGGCGAGCTGCGCGGCTGCGTCGTCTCGCTCGATGGTAACAACTGCGTTTCCGGCGCGCTGGGTTCGGTGCGTTCGGCGGTCTACCGGGGCCGCGGCATCGCCGTGAGCTATTCGCGCGAGATCGGGCGTCTCAACGCCGGGATCGGCGCGGGCTACGACCGCCGCGACTTCATCGCCGGACGGAACACCGTCCTGGCCGCCGCGGACGGCGTGATCGACGAGAACTGGTGGATCGCGGCCTATGTCAGCGGCCAGCTCGGCCGCGATGCAGGCTGGTCGGCCAATGTCTACGCCAACTGGCTGACCAGCACCGATGCCCTGACCGGCAATGTCGAGGGCTACGGCGCCACGCTCGGCTATTACCGCATGCTGGCCCGCCGCCTCCGCGCGACGATGGCCCTCGGGATCGACGGGGTGACCCGGAACGATCCGCTATATGACGACTACTGGACCGCGTCCGCCCTTGCCGGCGTGCGCTACAGCTTCTGATTGCGAAGGAGAGCAGGGATGTTCGAACAATTCTACGGGTTCGAGGGCCGGCCTTTCCAGCTCACGCCTGATCCGGCCTTCTATTTCGAGAGCGCGACGCACCGCAAGGCGCTCTCCTACCTCGGCTACGGCCTGGCGCAGGGCGAGGGCTTCGTGGTGATCACGGGCGAAGTGGGCGCGGGCAAGTCCACGCTCGTCTCGCACCTCATGGCCACGATCGACCCGGCGCGGCTGACGGCAGCCTGCGTTGTCACCAGCGCGCTGGACGGGGAAGAGATCGTCCATGTCGTGGCGCAGGCCTTCGGGCTGCAGGTGTCCGGGCATGACAAGGCCTCGGCGCTCGGCGCGATCGAGACGTTCCTCCATTCGGAAGCCCGCGCGGGCCGCCGCTGCCTGCTGATCGTGGACGAGGCACAGAACCTCTCGGTCGATGCGATCGAGGAGCTGCGCATGCTCTCGAACTTCCAGCTCGGCTCGCATCCGCTGCTTCAGACCCTGCTGCTGGGCCAGCCCGAATTCCGCACGACCCTGCTGGAGAGCAACCAGCTCGAACAGCTGCGCCAGCGGGTGATCGCGACTCATCATCTCACGGCGATGGAGCCGCGCGAAGTGCAGGCTTACGTCGAGCACCGCCTGAACTGCGTCGGCTGGAAGGGCAATCCGGGCTTTGACAACCGCGTCTTCGCCGAAGTGCACGAGGCCACCGGCGGCATTCCGCGCCGGATCAACCAGATCGTCAACCGCCTGCTGCTGCTGGGCGCGGTCGAGCAGCGCGCGCTGGTCGATCTCGAGATGCTGGCGGATGTCCTGGCCGAACTGGACGAGGACGGCACCCGCGCGCTGGTCAGCCAGCAGGCGCCTGTCGCCGAGGCGGTCGGACCGGTGGTGGCCGCAAGCCAGCCGGCACCCGCGCCGGTGCTTCACCCCGACGCGCTGGATGCGGCGGCAGCCATCGCGCTGATCGAATCGGCACTGGCGGGTCGCGATTCGCAGATCGACGAGCTTCAGCATGCGGTGCTGGAACTCGCGGCCAATGTGGAACGCCAGAAGGAGGCACCCGCTTCCGGCGGCGAAGCCCAGATCGCCGCGCTTCAGGAGCAACTGGCCCAGGCCGCGGCGCATAGTGCGCGCCTGGAAGCCCGCCTGGAAGAGCAGGAGCGCACCCTTCGCCACACGCTCACCATGCTGATCGAGTGGTTCGAAGGCGGCGAAGGCCAGCGGCAGGCAGCCTGAATTTCGAGCCGGTTCCGTAAGGATAGACGCCATGGATGAAGCCAGAGCCTCCAGCGGCCCGGTCAACGGGCTATCGGTCGATGTCGAGGACTGGTTCCAGGTCGGCGCTTTCGAAACCGTGATCGACCGCAGCGACTGGCCCGCCATTCGCACCCGGGTCGAGCGCAATTGCGACGAGATTCTGGCGCTGTTCGATGCGGCCGGGGTGAAAGGCACGTTCTTCACGCTCGGCTGGGTGGCGGTGCGCCATCCGCGGCTGCTGCGCCGCATTGCCGAAGCGGGGCACGAAATGGCCAGCCACGGCTGGGATCACGAGCGGGTGTTCCGCATGGACGCCGCCACTTTCGGACGCGACCTCGACATGAGCCGCAAGGCCATCGAGGATGCTGCCGGGGTCAAAGTGAGCGGCTACCGCGCGCCCAGCTTCTCCATCGATGCGCGCACGCCCTGGGCCTTCGACGTGCTGGCCGAGCAGGGCTATGCCTATAGCTCCAGCGTCGCGCCGATCGCGCACGACCACTATGGCTGGCGCGAAGCGCCGCGTTTCGCCTTCCATCCGCTTGCCGACAGTTCCCTGGTGGAGATCCCGGTGACCACCGCGACATTCGCCGGCCGCCGTCTGGCCGCGGGCGGCGGCGGGTTCTTCCGCGTGCTGCCTTACGGGTTCTCCCGTTGGGCGATCCGCCAGGTCAATGCCGAAGGGCGACCGGCGGTGTTCTACTTCCACCCCTGGGAGATCGACCCCGACCAGCCGCGCGTGCCCAATGCGCCGCTGCGCTCGCGTCTGCGGCACTACACCAATCTCGGCCTGATGGCTGGAAAGCTGCGGCAGTTGATCGGCGACTTCCAGTGGGGCCGGATGGACGAACTCGCTGTGCGCGAGGCGGAACGCGCGCCCACGCTGGTCATGGGGCCCGGGGGAACCCTGGCGCCGGCCGGGGCGCTGGCTGCATGAACGCGCCCTTCGCTCCCGTCACGGGCGCGGTGAGGCTGGTCGATCTCGCCGATCCCGGCGAAGTCGCGCGGCTGGAGCTGTTCACCGCCCGCCACCCGCAGGCGACGCCGTTCCACCGCCCGGCCTGGTTCGTCTCCGTGGCCCGGGCGACGGGCAATCACGCCCTGGCGCTGGTCGAAGAGCGGCAGGGCGAAATCGTGGCTTTCCTGCCGCTCGACGCCATTCATTCGCCGGTGTTCGGCCGGCTGCTGGCCTCGTCCGGCTTCGCGGTGGGCGGCGGTCTGCTGACGCGCGAGGGTGCGGATAGCAGAGCGATCTTCGCGGCGCTGGAGGAACTCGCGCTGCGCCGTTCCTGCCCGGCCATCGAACTGCGCGGCGGCGTACTGCCCGAGGCGGGACGGGGCTGGACGCTCAAGACCGAGAGCCACTGCAATTTCGCCCGCCCGCTCGCGGCCGATGACGAGGCGCAGCTTCTGGACGTGCCGCGCAAGCAGCGCGCCGAAGTGCGCAAGGCGCTGGCGAACGATCTCGACGTCGAGGTCGGCACGAGCGCGCGAGACCGCGCCGCCCACTACGCCGTCTTTGCGGAAAGCTACCGCAATCTCGGTACGCCGGTGTTCCCGCAAAGGCTCCTCGGCAGCGTGCTCGATGCGTTCGGCGACGATGCCGACGTGCTGACCGTGCGCCACCAGGGCCGGGCGGTGGCCAGCGTCATCACCCTTTACCACCGCGGCGCGGCCATGCCCTACTGGGGCGGGGGCACTCAGGAAGCGCGCCGGCTTCGCGCCAACGACCGGATGTATTTCGAACTGATGCTCCATGCGCGCCGGCGAGGCTGCACGGTGTTCGACTTCGGTCGCTCCAAGACCGGCAGCGGGGCCTATCACTTCAAGCGCAACTGGGGCTTCGAGCCGGAGCCGCTGACTTATGCCGCCTGGACCGCACCGGGCGCGGCGCGGCGTGAAGCCGATCCCACCAGCAGCAAGCTCTCGCTCCAGATCAGGCTGTGGCAGCGTCTGCCGCTGGCCGTGGCCAATCGGCTCGGACCGCTGATCGCGCGCGGCATCGGCTGATGGGCGAGATCCTTTTCCTGGCCCACCGCATTCCTTTTCCGCCTGACCGGGGGGACAAGATCCGCTCGCACAATCTGTTCAAAGCTCTGGCGCGGCTGGCCCCGGTGCACCTCGGCTGCTTCGCGGACGATGCCGCCGATCATGCCTGCGAGCAGGAGATGGCCGCGCTGGCGGCCAGCCATATCCTGCTCGACCGCGGGAAATCCCTGCCGATCGCCGGGTTACAGGCGCTGGCGAAAAGGCAGCCGCTCAGCCTCACGGCCTTCCACGACCGGCGCATGGCGGGTTGGGTGAACAAAGTGCTGCGCAGCCGCCCGATCGAGACGATCTTCGTCTTCTCCGGCCAGATGGCGCAATATGTCCCTGAGGATTTTCGCGGTCGGCTGATCGTCGATCTGGTCGATGTCGATTCGGCGAAGTTCGAGGCTTACGGCGCCAGGGGAAGCGGCTTTCGCGGCTGGATGGAGCGCCGGGAAGGGCGCCTCCTGCGCGCCGAGGAAGCGCGGATCGCCTGGCGTGCAGACCGCACCCTGCTGGTCAGTAAGGCCGAGGCGGCGCTTTTCGCCGCGCGGCTGGACGAGGCCATGCCCGGCCGCTCGACCTGCCGGGTCGAGGCCGTGGGCAACGGCATCGACAGCGTACTTTTCGATCCCGCCCGTACCCTGCCGGAGCCGCGCCTGGCCGTGAAGGAGGGCGCTGGGGGGCCGCGCATCGTGTTTACCGGGCAGATGGACTACGCGCCGAACATCGCGGCGGTGGAGCGGGCGATCACGCGCATCCTGCCGCGGATTCGCGCCCGCCTGCCGAGGGCCAGCCTGCACGTCGTCGGCCGGAACCCGCCGCCGTCGCTGCTGTCCCGTCATGGGCGCGATGGCATTCACGTATGGGGCCGGGTCGAGGATATTCGCCCCTGGCTTGCCGCCGCGGACATGGCGCTCGTGCCGCTGGAGATCGCGCGCGGGGTGCAGAACAAGGTGCTGGAGGCCATGGGCATGGAACTGCCCGTGGTGCTCTCGCCCGGCGCGGCCACGGGGATCGAAGCCGAACATGGCCGCCATTTCTTCGTGGCCGAAAGCGACGAGGCGCTGGCGAATGCCGTCGTCCTCCTGGCCGAAGACCCCCAAAGCGCTCGCGCCATGGGACTGGCCGCACGCGAATGGATCCTCGCTCATGCAAGCTGGCAGGCGGCGCTTGCCAGCCTGCCGCGCATGATCGGCCTGCAGACGGAAAACCTGATCGATGCCGCCTGAGACCCTGGCCGTGAATTCTTCCCTGCAGGGGCGCTGGCAGGACGTTCCGGCGCGCTGGCGCCCGGCGCTCGTTCGCTGCGGCGCCGCCATGCTGGCGCTGCTCCTCCTGTTCTTCGGAGACTGGGCGGCGATGGCGCGGCAGTGGTGGGATATCTCCACTTACAACCACATCGTCCTGATCCCGCCGATTCTGGGCTGGCTGGTCTGGCAGCGCCGGGCGGAACTGGCGAAGCTCGAACCGCTCTGCTGGTGGCCCGGCCTTATCCTCATGGCGGGAGCCGCCTTCCTCTGGCTGCTCGGCGCGCTCTCCGGTCTCGACCTTGCGCGGCAGGCCGGGGCGGTGGCGATGCTCGGCTCTGCCGTCCCCTTGCTGCTGGGTCCGCGGGTGACGGCCGGCGTGCTGTTCCCGCTCTGCTACATGGCGTTCCTGGTGCCGGTGGGCGAGGAACTGGTCGAAGTGCTCCAGACGATCACCGCGAAGATCACCGTGGCGCTCACGCATTTCAGCGGCATTCCCGCTACGGTCGACGGCGTCTTCATCGACACGCCGGCCGGGCTGTTCGAAGTGGCGGAAGCCTGCTCGGGCGTGAAGTTCCTGATCGCGATGATCGCCTTCGGCCTGCTGGCCGCCAATGTCTGCTTCGTCAGTTGGCGCCGCCGGGCGGCCATGATGCTCGCGTGCCTCGTGGTGCCGATCCTGGCCAACGGCGTGCGCGCCTGGGGCACGATCTTCGCCGCGCAGTTCGTAGGCGTCGAGAAGGCTGCCGGGTTCGACCACATCGTCTACGGCTGGATCTTCTTCGCCGTGGTGCTGGCGGTCGTCATCGCGGGTGCCTGGCGCTTCTTCGATCGTCCGCTCGACGCGCCGATGATCGATGTCTCCGCGATCGTGCGCTCGCCTTTCCTGTCGCGGCTGGAAGCGGGCAGGGCTTCTGCCGTTGTGACGCTTGCCGGCATCGCGTTGCTGGTCGTGGCCGCCAAGGGCTGGGCGCTGGGCGCCGAGAGCCTCTCCGCGCCCCTGCCGGACCGGATCGAGCTTCCGCAAGTCGCCGGCTGGAGCCGGGCCGACTATGCCCCGGCAATCTGGTGGGAGCCGCGCGCCGAGGGCGCCGATCACCGGCTGCTGGGCCGCTACACCGACGGACAGGGGCATAGCGTCGATGTCTTCCTGGCGCTCTATGCCGGACAAGGCGAAGGCCGCGAGGCGGGCGGCTTCGGGCAGGGCGCGCTGACGCCGGGCAGCGCCTGGTCGTGGCAGTCGCCGGGGCCTGCCTTCGCGCAAGGCCGCAGCGAACGGCTCCTGGGCAATGGCAGGATCGAGCGGCTGGCCGTCACCTGGTATCGTACCGGCGACATGCTCACGGGGAGCAATGCCCACCTCAAGCTGGCGGTCATCGGTGACAACCTGCTGCTGCGCGCCCGTCCCACCACGATGCTGATTCTCTCGTCCGAGGACAGCCCGGGCGCTGCTGCGGCCGATTCCATTGCCCGTTTCCTGACGGCGTCCGGCCCCCCGGATGCGTGGATGGACCGCGTGACCAAGCTCCGCTAGGCCCTTCGCATATGTGTGGCATCGCCGGTATCTACCATCTCGAGACGCCCAAGCCGGTAGACCCGCTGCGCGTGGAAGCCATGTGCGACGCGCTGGCGCATCGCGGGCCGGACGGGAGCGGGGTCTGGACCGCGCCCGGCGTCGCGCTGGGCCACCGCCGCCTCTCGATCATCGACGTCGCCGGCTCCCCGCAGCCCATGGCATCGCCGGACGGGCGGGCGATGCTGGTGTTCAATGGCGAGATCTACAACTACCGCGAACTGCGCCGCGAACTGCGTGAGACCGGCGCCGAATTCCGTACCGATGGCGACAGCGAGGTCATCCTCGCCGCCTGGCAGCGCTGGGGACCGGACTGCGTTTCGCGCCTCCACGGCATGTTCGCCTTCGCGATATATGACCTGGAAGCGCGCAGCCTCTTCCTCGCGCGCGACCGGCTGGGCGTGAAGCCGCTGTTCCTGGCACCGCTCAGCGACGGCAGCCTGGCCTTCGGGTCCGAACTGAAAGCCTTGCTCGCGCATCCGCTGCTGCGCCGCGAGATCGATCCGCTCGCGGTCGAGGACTATCTCGCCTGGGGTTATGTTCCCGATAGCCGCGCGATCCTGAAGGGTGTGACCAAGCTGCCCGCGGGGCACTCGCTGCTGCTGCGCCATGGCGCGCCGCTGCCGCGCCCGGTGCAATGGTGGGACATTTCCTTTGCCGAGCGCCGCCGGGGCCGAGTCGCCGATCTGGAGGCGGAACTGCTGCACCTCCTGCGCGAGGCGGTGTCGTCGCGCATGGTCGCGGACGTGCCGCTCGGCGCCTTCCTGTCGGGCGGCGTGGACAGCTCCAGCGTGGTCGCGCTCATGGCGGAGAACAGCGGGCAGCCGGTCAAGACATGTTCGATCGGTTTCGACGTCGCTGCTCTCGACGAGAGCGACTATGCCGCGGAAATCGCCCGCCGTTTCGGCACCGACCATCGCGCCCGCCAGGTCTCGCCCGACGATTTCGAGGCGATCGACGGCCTGGCCGCGATGTTCGACGAGCCTTTCGCCGATGCGTCTGCCCTGCCGACCTGGCGCGTCTGCCAGTTGGCGCGCGAATCGGTGACAGTCGCCTTGTCCGGCGACGGCGCGGACGAGGCATTCGCGGGCTATCGCCGCCATCTTTTCCAGCGCAGCGAGGACCGCGTCCGGGGGCTCATCCCGCAGGCGATTCGCGGACCGCTGTTCGGCACGCTGGGCGGGCTCTATCCGAAGGCCGACTGGGCGCCGCGTCCGCTGCGCGCCAAATCGACCCTGCTCTCGCTCGCGGCGGACAGTGCCGAAGGCTATGCCCGGTCCATCGGTTTCACTCCGCCGGAACTGCGCGACAGGCTCTATTCCGACGATTTTCGCCGCCTTCGCGGTGATTACCGCGCGGAACGGTCCGTTCAGGACCTGATGCGCGCTGCGCCGGCGCGATCCGGCCTCGACCGCGCCCAGTATGCGGATCTCAAGCACTGGCTGCCGGGCGACATCCTGACGAAAGTGGACCGCGCAAGCATGGCGGTCAGCCTGGAAGCGCGCGAGCCGCTGCTCGACCATCGCCTGATCGAATTCGCCGCGAGTCTTCCCGAACACATGCGGGTGCGCGGCGGGCAGGGGAAGTGGCTGATGAAGCGCACCATGCGGCGTTTCCTGCCGGACCAGATCCTCTATCGGCCCAAGCAGGGCTTCGTCACGCCCATCGCCCAATGGTTCCGCGGCCCCCTGGCGCAGTCGGCCCGGCAGATCGCCTCCAGCGCCGCACTCGCCCGCACCGGCTGGTTCGACGCCCCGCGCCTCGGCGCCCTGGTGGAAGACCATATTGCGGGACGAAGCGACCATTCGCGCCTGCTCTGGCAACTGCTCATGCTCGACCGCTCCCTAACCCATTTGGGGATCTCCTGAATTTTCCCCCTTTCGCCGGGGAATTGCCGGGTTAACAACGGCCTGCGAAATTTATCGTGAAGGCGAGTTAACCTAACTTCTTCTTAGGACCTTTGCTCTAACCCCGGCAGCGACAACGTCATCGCAGGGTGTGCATGAAGTTAGCAGCGCATCAGTACACGATTGAATTGCGGACGCTTTCCGACGAGGAAAGCCATGTCCTGCGTGAGGGCGTAGAGGGGAATGATTTGCGAGGCCATCATGTCTGACCTCGGCGCAAGGGCCGCGAAGATCTGGAAGAGCGCCAGATTCCGGATCGTCTTCTGGGCCGCACTCACGGGCGTCATCCTGGGCGTGACCGGAGCCGCGCTGCCGCTGGAGGACGTGCTCGTGAACGGGCGTACCTGGCTGCGGCTTCACCCGTCCAACGGCGAGATCGTCATGGTCTTGCAGGACGGCAAGACGCTGGAAGAGTTGGAAGTCCTGGACGTTTCGCGCCTGGACGATGCTACGGTTATTCGCCGGATACTCGAGGCAGGCGGCAAGAGAATTTTCGTCGACCGTTCCTTGAACGACGATGGAAAGACACCCGGCCGCGAGCAGTTCGTGGAAACTTTGAAGGCTTTTCCAGATCGCGTTTTCCTGGGCGCTATGCCGGCCAAGGATGGGCCTCGCGGGAATTATGCTGCGGTGGTGCCTTCACGGGCATTCCTTGAGAATGCTCGCGCCGTTTCGCTGCTTGCGCTCGATCATCCGTTCAACCTGAGCCTCAGCTTGCCATTTTCGTCCGACAGTCCGATCGGCGTCATTCCGAGCATGGCGGCGAGAATCGCCGGCGTGTCCCGCCCTAGCGACCGCGTTTTCCGTCCTGACTACGCTATCGATTACACCACCATCCCGACCGTCAGCTATGTCGACATATTGAAGGGTCGGTTCGACCCCGCAGTGGTGCGCGGCAAGGACATCATCATCGCCCCGAGCGCGGAAGTCTATCATGACCTCCATACTCTGCCTGCGCAGGGCTATGCGCCCGGAGCGTTCTTCCACGCCATCGCGGCGGAGACGTTGAAGGACGGCGTTCCGATTGAGCTTGGCTGGTCGCCAGCGTTTCTGGTGGTGCTGGGTGTGGTGCTTTCGGGACTTGGCCGAGGCAGGGTGCTCGACATCTATCGTTTCACGGGCTTGGTTGCAGTGCTCATTGTCGCGCCTCTGGCCCTCGATCATTTCCGCATTCAGGTGGATATCGTACCTGCCATCGCCGTGGCGGCCGTGGCGGTATTCCGCATGCGGAACCTCGACCGCGTCGAGGTGGCAGGAGAAACCAATTCGGGATCGGGCCTGCCCAGCGTCCAGGTTCTGCGCAAGTACGAGGCGGTTTCGAGCCGTATCCTGGTCGCGCTTCAGATCCGGAACTATGGCGCAATCATCGGCAGCTTCGCCGAGCATGTCGAGGGGCAAGTCGCCAACGAGATCGTCCGCCGCATCCGCATCAGCGACAGCGAAGTGGTGGTCTACCACGAAGGCGGCATGTTCATGTGGCTCTCGACCATCCGCAGCACTTTCGACTTGTTCGAGAACCTCGAAGGGCTGCACCGGATCGTCCAGAATGGCATCCAGGTCGGCGGTCTGGACATCGACCTTTCGTTCAACTGCGGGATCGATTCGGAATTCGACCGGCCGGTATCCAGCCGCGTCGCCAGCGCCATGCAGTCGGCCGAGGAGGCAGTGCGCAACGACGAACTCGTCTACAAGTTCGACAGCCGCAAGCACGAGGCGCAGTGGGAAATCTCGCTGCTGACGCAGCTCGACCGTGCCATCGACAATGGCGAGGTCTGGGTGGCCTATCAGCCCAAGCTCGATGTCGCGAGCAACCGGATCATGGGCGCAGAAGCTCTCGTACGCTGGACGCATCCGGAGCGCGGTCCGATCAGCCCGGACAAGTTCATCCGCATCGCGGAAGAATTCCACCGGATCGAGCGCATTACGCGCTTCGTGATCGACGATGCCGTTCGCTCTGCCGTGGAACTGCGCCGCCAGGGCCTCGACATGACAGTGTCGGTGAACATCTCCGCGCAGCTTCTGCGCAACCCCGGCCTGCCGGTGATGATCGCCGAAATTCTCGATGCCTACGGACTGCCCGCCGACCAGCTGATTCTCGAGATCACCGAGACCGACCGACTCGATCGTAGCTCCCGAACCTTCCAGATGCTGCAGAAGCTGGTGCAGTCGGGCATCCGGCTGTCGATCGACGATTTCGGAACAGGCAACGCGACGATCGACTACTTGCGCTATCTTCCGGCCACCGAGGTCAAGATCGACAAGGTCTTCGTCCAGGCGATGGAAGGCAACAAGGAAGACCTCCTGCTCGTCCAGTCGATCATCGAAATGGCTCATTCGCAGGATCGCACGGTTGTGGCCGAAGGCGTCGAGACGCAGGCGGCTCTGGAGATCCTGCGCGCCATGCAGTGCGACGCCATTCAGGGGTACTATGTCAGCCGCCCAGTCCCATTCCGGGATCTCCTGACGCAGATCGTGGGAAGAGAGTCTCGGCGAACTGGTTAAAAAAGTCTTGATGACTTCTTAACCCATTGTTATCCATGTCCTCAGCCGCAAAATAGCGGCGGATCACATGGGGTAATGTTATGTACAGCTGGAACTGGGGCAGCCTCGGCCGCTAATAACCAATTGGGTGCGGCGCTTCGAAAGAAGCGCCGCACTTTTCCGTTGGGGCTCGGTGAAATTGGCCGAATTCCTTGGGTTTTTACTACCAGCATGATACGCACCAAGTATTCGGACGCCCTTTCCAAGCATGGAGTGGGGCGTTTTTTATTGGTGGGAATGCCTGCAGAGGCAAACGAATCGGACGAGCATCACCGCTCGCGAAAGCCGCTCGGGGGCTTCGCGTTAACGACCGATTCGCAAATCGTTAACGATTTCAGTCTTCGCCGTGACCCATGGCGAGATAATCGGCGCTCTGCATCTCGTTGAGACGGCTTACCGTGCGCTCGAATTCGAAGCGTCCATCGCCGGCCTGATAGAGGTCTTCCGGCGAGGCATCGGCCGCGGCGATGAGCTTCACCTTGTTCTCGTAGAGCGCGTCGATCAGCGTCACGAAACGCGCCGCCTCGTTGCGGCGGTCGGGACCCATCCTGGGAATCCCAACGAGAATGACCGTGTGATAGGCGCGCGAGATCGCCAGGTAGTCGGCCGCCCCGCGGGCTTCGCCGCAGAGCCGTTTGAAGCTGAACACGCCCACGCCCTTGAGGCTCTTGGGAACGTGAAGCATGCGCCCGCCGCCGACGTCGAGGTCCGCTGAAGGGACATGGTCGCTGTCCTCGGGCGGATAGTCGGTAAGGCGGTAGAAGGCCTCGCGGGCCTGCTCGGTGGCTTCCTCGCCCAGCGGGTAGTGCCAGGTGGCCATGCCGCCCAGGCGATGGAGCCGGTAATCCGTCGGCCCGTTCAGCGTCAGCACGTCCAGTTCCTTCTCGATCAGATCGATGAAGGGCAGGAAATGCTCGCGGTTCAGGCCGTTCTTGTAGAGGTCTTTCGGCGCACGGTTCGATGTGGTGACGATGGTCACGCCTTCATCGAGGATCAGATGCGTGAAGAGCCGGCTCATGATCATGGCATCGGCGGAATTGTTCACCACCATCTCGTCGAAGGCGAGAACGCGCACGTTGCGCGCGATCGTGGCGGCGACGGGCGGAATGGGATCGCCGCTTTCCTTGCGGCGTTCCTCGCGCAGCAGCGCGTGGACTTCCAGCATGAAGGCGTGAAAATGGATCCGGCGCTTTTCCTCGATGTCGAGCGTCTGATGGAACAGGTCCATCAGCATCGACTTGCCGCGCCCGACACCGCCCCACATGTAGAGACCGCGGGGGGAGGGGGCTTTCTTGCCCAGCAGCTTGCCGAAGAGGCCGGTCGAGGTCCGCGCCTTGTAGATCTCGCGCTGGAGCTGGTTGAGCCGCTCGGCAGCGGCGGCCTGCTCCGGGTCGGATCGCAGTTCGCCGGTGGCCACCAGGGCCTCGTAGCGTTCGAGCATCGCGGTCATCGCACGCTCGGCTTGCGAAGAGTGCCGAGGAAGCTGGACACGAGACGGTCTCCCTGCTCGACGGAGCCGCGAAGAAACACGAGACGGCCCGTTTCGCGCATCACTTCGCACAATACGTCCAGCGGTTCGCCGATTTGGCCCGCGCCTATGAACTGGTTGTGCAGGTCCAGCGTCACCGAGCCGGACACCTGGGCGCCGAGCACGCTGAACATTGTCGCGAACATGGCCACGTCCACGAAGGCGAGAGTGACGCCGCCGTGGACATTGCCGTGCATGTTGCTGTGGCGGCGTTCCAGATCGAGCAGGCGGACGCGGGCACTGCGCGCGCCTTCCCGCCTGATGATCATCGGTCCCAGCCCGACCGCGTTGAAGCGGGTATCGTCGTCGAGCGTCCAGGTGAACCAGCCCGGATGACCCGGGGCCGGTTCGTGGATGAATTCCGCGTCAGGCTGCACGACGAAGGGTCCGCGATCCGATCCTGCGGATCAGACCTGGCGCTCTGCCTGCATTTTCTTGATCTCTGCGATGGCGCGTGCCGGCGAGAGGCCCTTGGGGCAGACGTTGGCGCAGTTCATGATGGTGTGGCAGCGATAGAGGCGGAAGGGATCTTCCAGCTCGTCCAGGCGCTCACCGGTCATTTCGTCGCGGCTGTCGGCCAGCCAGCGATAGGCCTGGAGCAGGATCGCCGGGCCCAGGAACTTGTCGGAATTCCACCAGTAGCTGGGGCACGAGGTCGAGCAGCAGGCGCACAGGATGCACTCGTAGAGGCCGTCCAGCTTCTCGCGCTGTTCCGGGCTCTGGAGGCGTTCCTTGCCCGAAGGCGTGGTCGAAACGGTCTGCAGCCAAGGACGGATCGAGGCGTACTGCGCGTAGAAGTGCGTGAAATCGGGGACGAGGTCCTTGATCACTTCCATGTGCGGCAGCGGCGTGATGCGAATGTCGCCCTTGAGGTCTTCGATCGCCGTGGTGCAAGCGAGACCGTTCGAGCCGTTCATGTTCATCGCGCAGGAACCGCAGATGCCTTCGCGGCAGGAGCGGCGGAAGGTCAGCGTCGAATCCAGCTCGTTCTTGATCTTGATGATCGCGTCGAGGACCATCGGACCGCAATTGTCGAGGTCGATCTCGAACGTGTCGTAGCGCGGGTTCTCGCCCGAATCCGGGTCGTAGCGATAGACGGTGAATTTCTTGACGCGCGCGGCGCCCTCGGCCTTGTGAACCTTGCCCTGCTTCTTGATCTTGCTGTTGGCCGGGAGGGTGAAGCTCGCCATGAAGAAATCCCCGTGATCTTGCACTGCGGCACGAACCGCGACTGAATGTCCCCTTAGCGATTCAGCCGCGCGGGGCAAGGGCCAGAGTGCGGCTGAGAGCGGTTTCGTGGCCTCATGGTGTTGCAAATCGGTCCCGCGGGATTGCGGCAGGCGAACGAATCCGGTCGATTCGGAAGGCGTCGATCGTGGAATGGCCCGGCTTTCGGGGCTATGGTCGGTCGGTGGCGGCGGCGTGCGAGGGCATTCCGGACGAAGGCACAGATCGGATTGCCAATCGGGCGCTCGCCCTGTTTTTCAGGAGAGCGAGCATGATGAAGCGCTATGTGATCGAACGCGACCTGCCGGGGGTAGGCGCGATGAGCGATGCGGAACTGGGCGGAGCCACGCGCACCTCGAATGCCGCTCTGGCCAGGATAGCAGGCATCCAGTGGGAGCATTCCTACGTGGCCGGCGACAAGACCTTCTGCATCTATCTGGCAGAGAACGAGGATCTGATCCGCAAGCATGCCGAGCTTTCGGGCTTTCCGGCCAATCGCATCACCGAAGTCACCGCGATCATTGATCCCACCACCGAGCGCACTTGCGCTGTGTGAGGGGGCTGCGTGACAAAGAAAAAGGCCCCGCACGATCCCGTGCGAGGCCCTTTGTCCTGGAGTGTGTGAAGGGCCGCGCAGGCCGCCCTTCACATATCCTCAGTTGCCGAAAGTACGCTGCCACCAGCCGCGACGCGGCGAGGACGGGTCTTCGGCCGAGTCGTTCGCGCTGTCGCCATCGGCGGGCGCTGCGGCTGCAGGCTCTTCCACCTTGGCGGCTTCGACGGCGGGCGTCTCGGCAGCAGGTTCGGCTGCCGCTTCGACGGTTTCCACCTTCTTGCGGCGCGTACGCTTCGGCTTGGCCGGAGCCTCTTCGGCCGCCGGTGCTTCCACGGGAGCAGGTGCCTCCGCTACGGCGTCCACGGCATCCGCCTTCTTGCGGCGGGTGCGCTTCGGCTTGGCAGGAGCTTCCTCTGCCACCGGAGCTTCGACCGGCGCTTCCGTCACGGCTTCGACCGGTGCTTCCACGACATCCGCCTTCTTGCGACGGGTGCGCTTCGGCTTGGCAGGGGCTTCTTCGGCCGCCGGCGCTTCGACGGGGGCTTCTGCTGGCGCTTCCGCTACGGCTTCCACGGCATCCGCCTTCTTGCGACGGGTGCGCTTCGGCTTGGCAGGAGCTTCCTCCACCGCGACGACCGGCTCCGCGGCGACCACGACTTCGGCAACCACTTCCACCGGTTCCTCGGCTTCGGTGCCAGCGTCGTCGGCGGCATATTCGCCGGCTTCGTCGCCAGCGTGCTCGCCGTTTTCACCGTTTTCGCCGTTCTCACCGTTGCGACGACCGCGACGGCGACGACCGCCACGGCGGCGACGCTTGCGGGGGGCATCCGAATCGTCGCCTTCACCGGCGGGCGCGAAATCTTCTTCGCCAGCCTCGGCATCGCCTTCGGTTTCGCCTGCTTCGTCACCGGACTCTTCGCGTTCGGCTTCGAACTCGCCCTCGGCGCCCTGGTCGTCACGCTGGTCGCGGTTGCGGCCACGGCGGCGCTTGCGGCGCTTGCGGCGCGAACCGCCTTCGCCGTCCTCGTCACGACCTTCACCGCGGCCGCGCGATTCCTCGCGGGCTTCTTCTTCGAACTCGTCCTCTTCGTCGATGAAGTCATCCTCGACGTCTTCGGCGATCGGTTCGAAGCGCGGCACGAAGTCGTTGCGCGGGCCGGAAGAGACGACGCGCATCTTCGCGCCTTCGTTCTCGCCCTCGGGGATCACTTCGACGTTCACGCCGTAACGATCCTCGATGTCGGCCAGGTCGGTGCGCTTGGCGTTGAGCAGGTAGATCGCCGCTTCGGTCGATGCGAAGAGCGAAACCACGACGCCCTTGCCCTTGGCGGCTTCGTCTTCGATGAGACGCAGCGCCGAGAGGCCCGCCGAGCTGGCGGTGCGGACGAGGCCGGTGCCGTCGCAGTGCGGGCAGGAGCGGGTGGTCGCTTCCAGGACGCCGGTGCGCAAGCGCTGGCGGCTCATTTCCATCAGGCCGAAGCTGGAAATGCGGCCGACCTGGATGCGGGCGCGATCGTTCTTGAGCGCTTCCTTGACGGCCTTCTCGACCTTGCGGACGTTCGAGCCGTACTCCATGTCGATGAAGTCGATCACGACGAGGCCGGCCATGTCGCGCAGGCGAAGCTGGCGGGCGATTTCCTGCGCGGCTTCGAGGTTGGTGGCGACCGCCGTCTGCTCGATGCCGTGCTCCTTGGTGGCGCGGCCCGAGTTGATGTCGATCGAGACGAGCGCCTCGGTCGGGTTGATGACGATGTAGCCGCCCGAACGCAGCTGCACGACGGGGTCGTACATCGCGGTCAGCTGGTCTTCGGCGCCGAAGCGCTGGAACAGCGGAACCGGATCGGCGTAAGGCTTAACCTTGCGGCCGTGGCTGGGCATCAGGAGCTTCATGAAGTCCTTCGCCGCGCGGTAGCCTTCCTCGCCCTCGACGATCACTTCCTCGATGTCGCGGTTGTAGATGTCGCGGATGGCGCGCTTGATCAGGTCGCTGTCCGAATGGATCAGCGCCGGAGCGGCCGAACGCATCGTCATCTCGCGCAGCTCGTCCCAGAGGCGGGCGAGGTAGTCGAAATCGCGCTTGATTTCGGTCTTGGTGCGCTGGAGGCCGGCGGTGCGCACGATGCAGCCCATCGAGCGCGGCAGGTCCATTTCGGCGATGATCGACTTCAGGCGCTTGCGGTCCGAAGCCGAGCTGATCTTGCGGCTGATGCCGCCGCCATGGCTGGAGTTCGGCATGAGCACGCAGTAGCGGCCGGCCAGGCTGAGGTAAGTGGTGAGGGCGGCACCCTTGTTGCCGCGTTCTTCCTTGACGACCTGCACCAGCAGCACCTGGCGGCGGTGGATCACGTCCTGGATCTTGTAGCGGCGGCGCAGCGCCATGCGCTTGGCGCGCAGTTCGTCGGCTTCCTTCGAGCGGCCACCATTACGGCCACCCTGGCGGCGACCGCGTCCGCGGCGTCCACGACCCGAGGATTCTTCTTCCGAAGCGTCTTCGTCCGAAGTCTCGAAGCCGTTCTCGACGTTGCCGTCCTCGATCGTGGCGACATGGTCCTTTTCGGACGTGTCGACTTCGGTCAGGCCGCCGTCCTGGAAGTCTTCGCCTTCGTAGCCTTCGCCGCCTTCTTCGTCCTCGTCATCGCCTTCCGAAGCGCGCAGGGCGGCTTCTTCCTCGGCATGCGCGGCTTCTTCCGCCAGCAGGGCCTCGCGGTCCTCCTTGGGGATCTGGTAGTAGTCGGGGTGGATTTCGCTGAAGGCAAGGAAGCCATGGCGATTGCCGCCGAAGTCGACGAACGCCGCCTGGAGCGAAGGTTCCACGCGGGTGACCTTCGCCAGGTAGATGTTGCCCTTTATCTGCTTCTTGTCGGCCGATTCGAAATCGAACTCTTCAATGCGATTTCCCTTGAGTACCGCCACCCGCGTTTCTTCCGGGTGGCGCGCATCGATGAGCATGCGCGTTGCCATTGTATATTCTCCGTACGCGCTCTGCCCCGGCCGGATCAGCCAGGGCGGCGCGTGTCTGTTCGATGGTGCCCGCCGCGAGAAGGTCGGGCCTGCCGGATGCGGCAAGGCCAGCCTCGAAACGGGCGGAGGTAAAGTTGGAAACGGGGCAATCCAGCGCCCCGAGTGCGACTGTTTTCTTGTCTGTCGCGGCAGAGGCCGCGATGGTGCCTGCTGTCTTCCGGCGGATTGCCAGGAGACGGGCGGGCGTGTCTGCGAGCGGAAGTGCGCGTGGCGAGTTCGGACACGCGAAGAATTGCGCCCACACCGCCACCGCCCTCTCGGGCGTCGGCTGGCAAGGCGGCAATTGGCTTCTCATCTCTCGCGTCAACCTGTTCGATCCGGAACGAATTTTCCGGTTTTTGACGGCCGGGATTTGGCTTGGTCGGCCCTGTCCGGCACCATCCTAGTGGTGTCTGTCCGGATTTCGAAGGCCGAAGCTTCTTGGGCCCGGGTCGAAACGGCCTAGCATTCAAGACACTGCACGGCAAGTTCATTGCCGAACAGTGAGCGTTATCGCCGTGCGGATTGCCGCCAGACGCGTGAAATCGGGGGAAAAGCGCTGTTCGGCGGGATTGCGGCGAGCGTTGGGCGATCCTAGTCAAATGGGATGTCGCGCAGCACGCAGCTCGTCATGATCCTTTCCGCGCCCCTGGCGCTGGCGATCGCATTGTGGGTGCTCTGGCCGCGTTTCTTCCCCTCGCAGCGTGATCTTGACTATGTCGTGCGCTTCGACCTGCCCGAGGTGGGCATGCCGGTGGACCTGCCGCGGATCGACGGGCCCGGCGATGCCAGCCGGCCGCTGGTGGTGATCGACGCGGGTCACGGCGGTTTCGATCCCGGCGCCGGGCAGGGCGATGCCAAGGAAAAGACGGTCGCACTCAGGATCGCCCTGGCGCTGCGCAACCGGCTGCTGGAGGACGGCGGCATTCGCGTGGCGCTGACCCGCGATGCCGATCGCTTCATTGCACTGCCGGACCGGCCGGACATGGCGCGGCGGCTTGGTGCCGACCTTTTCGTGTCGATCCATGCAGACAGCGCGGACAGCGATGCCGCGCGCGGGGCCAGCGTCTATGTCCTGTCCGAAAAGGGCTCCAGCGAGGCTGCCGAGCGCTTCGCCGCGCGGGAAAACGCGGCGGGGCGGGTCAATGGCGTCGCCCTGGCGCAGACCAGCCAGACGGTGGGCGCGATCCTGCTCGACCTGTCGCAGCGGGGCACCCAGGCCGGCTCCACGCAAGTCGGCGAACTCGTGCTGCGCGAGATGCGCGGCGCCAACCTCGGCCTCCACCGGGACCAGGTGCAGACCGCGGCGCTGGCCGTGCTCAAGGCGCCGGATATCCCCTCGATCCTGTTCGAGACCGGCTATATCAACAATGAGGCGGACGCTCAGCTGCTGACATCCCGCGCGGGGCAGCAGGCTCTGGCGGATGCCGCGGCCAGGGCCATCCGCGCCTATTTCGCCCGGAAAGTCGGCGTCTGACCGTCTCTTCTGCGCGCAGGAGCGGTTCGAGCAGAACGGTCGCTGCGACGAAAAGAGCACGCCGCATCTGGCCTTGCGCAAAAAGCCCGTGCTAGAGCCCGAGCCGCTGAACCGGGGCGTAGCAGTTTCCGATCCATCTTTGTTGCGGCATTTTTCCGGGTCCTCAGGTGTTTCCACCTGACCTGAAAATGCTCTAGAGGCAGTCGAAATGACCGACGAGATCATCGACAACGGCTCCGAGCAGCCGCCCGAGGACGCCCACTATCGCATCAGCCGTGGTGCCGGCCGTCGTTTCGGCCGACCCTTCGCTGCATTTGGGGGCGCCTGGCGCGAACGCAAGTGGCTGCGCCGCTTCACTTATGCCGCGGGAACCGGCCTCGTCGCGCTCGGCGGGCTCTGGGTTGCCTTCACCCACGATCTCCCCGACGCCAGCAAGCTGCTGGAATATCAGCCGCCTTTGCCCACCATGGTGCGCGGCGTCGATGGCCAGATCGTCTACAGTTATGCTCGCGAGCGCCGCGTCCAGCTGCGCTACGTCGATTTCCCGAGGCCGCTGGTCGACGCTTTCCTCTCGGCCGAGGACAAGACGTTCTGGACCCACGGCGGCGTCGATGTCACCGGGCTTGCCGGCGCGGTCGTGGACTATGCCTCCAAGCTCGGCACCGGGGGCCGCGCGCGCGGCGGTTCGACGATCACCCAGCAGGTGGCCAAGAACATCCTGATCGGCGACGAATACTCGGTCACGCGCAAGCTCAAGGAAATGGTGGTCGCCCGCCGTATCGAGAGCGTGCTGAACAAGCCGCAGATTCTGGAACTCTACCTCAACGAGATTCCGCTGGGCCGCCAGAGCTTCGGCGTCCAGGCTGCTGCCCGGGCCTATTTCGGCAAGGATGTCGACCAGCTCCAGCTCCACGAAGCCGCGTTCCTGGCGATCCTGCCCAAGGCGCCGGAGCGTTACGGCCGCAAGCAGTATGAGGACATGGCGGTCGAGCGCCGCAACTGGGTGCTCGATCAGATGGTGACCAACGGCTGGGCGACGCGCGCCGATGCCGACGCCGCCAAGGCCCAGCCGCTCGGCCTGATCGCCCGCCGCGTCGAGACTTATCCCTCCGGCAACGGCTACTTCATCGAGGAAGTGCGCCGCCGCCTGATCGACCAGTACGGCGAAAAGGCCGAGGACGGGCCGAACAGCGTCTATGCCGGCGGCCTCTGGGTGCGCACTTCGCTCGATCCGCAGATGCAGGGCGCCGTGCGCGATGCCCTGCGCGCGGGTCTGCTGCGCTATCAGGGCGGGCGGGCCTGGGCCCATCCGATCGCGCATATCGACGACATGAGCACCTGGCAGTCCCAGCTGATCGTTTCCAACAAGACGATCGACTACAAGGACTGGCGCGTCGGCGTGATCGTCGATCGCAGCGGCTCGACCGGCCGGATCGGGTTCTCCGACGGCAATATCTCGGCGCTCACCAATATCTCGGACCTCGCCAAAGTGGGTGACCTCGTCGCCGCGGCGCCGGTTTCATCGGATACGTATGCGGTTCGCACCGTTCCCGAGGTTTCGGGCGGCATGGTGATCGAGCAGCCGGGCACCGGCCGCATCATGGCGATGCAGGGCGGATTCGATTCCGGACTCGATTCCTTCAACCGCGCCGTGCAGGCCGAACGTCAGCCTGGCTCCACCATCAAGCCTTTCGTCTACGCCACCGGGCTGCAATACGGCATGACGCCGGCGACCCAGGTGCTCGACGGCACGTTCTGCGTCTATCAGGGCGGGGCGCTGGGCAACAAATGCTTCCGCAACTTTGGCGGCGAAGGCGGCTCCGGCAGCCACACCATGCGTTGGGGCCTGGAACAGTCCCGCAACCTGATGACCATCCGCATCGCCAACGACACCGGCATGAAGCGCGTGGTGAAGACCTTCAAGACCGTCGGTATCGGGGACTACAAGCCCTACTTATCCTTCGCGCTCGGCGCGGGCGAAACCACGGTTTCGCGCATGGTCAATGCCTACTCCGCCCTGGCGAACAACGGCGTGCAGTTCGCGTCGTCGCCGATCGACTACGTGCAGGACCGCAATGGCAAGGTGATCTGGAAGCCGGACAACCGCCGCTGCGATACCTGCAACATGCCCGAATGGGACGGCAAGCCGATGCCGCGCGTCGTGCGCCGGGGCAAGCAGGTGATCGATTCCGGCACTGCCTATCAGGTGGTCCACATGCTCGAAGGCGTGGTGACCCGCGGCACCGCCGTGGTCCTGCGCGACCTTGGCATGCCGATGTTCGGCAAGACCGGCACCACCAATGGCCCGACCGACGTCTGGTTCGTCGGCGGCACGCAGGACTATGTCGGCGGCGTCTATCTCGGGTACGATACGCCGCGCTCGCTCGGTGGATATGCGCAAGGTGGCCGTATTTCCGCGCCGATCTTCAAGCAGGTGGTCCAGGCCACGCGCGAGCGCTGGGGCACGCAGCCGTTCGTCGCGCCTGCGGGGATTCGCATGGTCCGCATCGATCGCGTCAGCGGCAAGCAGGTCATGGGCGTCGAGCCGGGCAATGACCCGAAGGCGGCCGTGATCTGGGAAGCCTTCAAGCCCGATACCGAGCCGCGCCAATATTCGCCTGAAGACGAATTTGCGCGCCGCCGTGATGCGCTTGTCGCCGAGATTCGCGGCGTGCGCGAAGCCCGCCAGGCCGCGATCACCGCCAGTTCCGGCGAGCAGCAGGACTTCGCCGAACAACAGGGTGGCGTTTATTGAGCCTGCGAGGCGGGCGGGAGGTCTCTCTCGCTCGCCAAGCGCGAATTGCAGCCATACAACGGGCCTCTCTAACAGGGAGGATTGGATGCAATTCGTGATCGGTACGAAGAAAAGAACTTCGACTCTCGCACATCTCGGGCTGGGAATGACGGCGCTGGCCGTCGCTTTCGCGCCCTTTGGCCTTGCCGCGAAGGAAGCGGCTGCGGTATCGGCGCCCGCGCCGGCGTCAGGAGCCACGGCCTCGCCTTTTGTGCGGCCGGACGTGGCGGCCTATCTCAAGGCGTCGAACGCGCATCCGATGCCGCCGCTGACGGCCGAAGTGATCGCGCAGATCCGCAAGCTGCCGCCGTCGGCCATGCCGTCCCGCGACCTTCCCGTCGGCGATCTCGCGGTGATGAAAGACCTGACCATGCCGGGGCCGGGCGGATCGATCCCCCTGCGCCTGTTCGATACGCGCGCAGAGCGCGGACCGGGACCGGTGGTGGTGTTCTATCACGGCGGTGGCTACGTGCTGGGCAGCATCGATACCCATGCCGCGCTGGCCGCCGAAATCTCGCGCCAGCTCGACTTGCCGGTGGTCTCGGTCGAATATCGCCTGGCGCCGGAGCATCCCTGGCCCGCCGCTCCCGATGACGGAGAGGCTGCCGCGCGCTGGGTGGCCGCGAACGGCAAGGCACTGGGCCGCGATGTCACGGGACTGGTTCTCAGCGGCGATAGCGCCGGCGGCAATCTCACCCTGATCGCCGCGGCGGCCCTGCGCGACAAGCCGGCGGCCGTGCCGGTGATCCTGCAAGTGCCGATCTATCCCGCGGCCGATTTCACCCGCAGCTATCCTTCGGCTCAACAGTTCGCCAAGGGCTACGGCCTCGACGACAGCATGACCGCGCTGTTCCAGAAGCACTATGCAGCCGATCCCAAGAGCCCGCGCAGCTCCCCGATCCTGGGCAGCCTGGCCGGCCTGCCGCCCACGGTTCTGGTCACGGCGGGGCTCGATCCGCTGCGCGATCAGGGCCGCGCTTATGCCGCCAAGCTCGTCGAGGCGGGCGTGCCGACGGCTTTCTATGAAGGCCGCGGGCTGGTCCACGGTTTCGCGACCTTCCGGCAGGCGATCCCGTCCGCTCAGACGGATACGGCGAACTTCCTCAAGATCGCCCGCACCATGCTGGACGAGATCCAGGCCGGTCAGAAGCAGGCCGGACAGAAATAAGCGCTCCAAAGGAAAAGGCCTCGCGGTCATGCCGCGAGGCCTTTTTTCCGTTGCCGGTTCCGGCGGCGGTTCTCGCCCCCGGTCAGGCTGCCTTCAAGCTGCGTGCGAGAGCAGTTCCGGCTCCGGCATCGGCGTGGGATCGGGCAGGCACTTGCGCATCGCGTCACCCAGGGAGTGCAGCAGCGCCTCGGGATTGACCTTGTCGTCCTTGCCGTAGATCAGGCTGATGACCAGCGGGTGACCCTCGGGCTGGCGCGGGACGAGACCGGAAAGGGCCTCGGCGCCGCTGCCGAAACCGGCCGGGCCGAACACATGGCGCGGGTCGCGGCAGGTATCGATGCGGTTCATCATGTCGGCGAACTGGAACTTGCCCTGCTCGTCGGCTTCGGCATTGAGACGGCGGACCATGCCCTCGCAGCGCTGGCGTGCGATGGTGGACAGCATGAGCCAGCCGGCTCCGTTCTGGGCGAGGGGTTCCTTGATCCCGCCGGCCAGTTCGCGCGTTGCGGCAAGGGCACGCGGGCCATGGCGCCAGTTCACGATCTGCACGTCCAGCCCGACCATCGAGGTGAGCGCGACCGAAAGGCCGGTCTGGGCGACCAGGCGGTCCATCAGGCGGACGATCCGGCCGTCGCGGACGAGTTCGGGCTGGCCCGAAGTGCCGATCAACGCGGCGCGGGGCGTGAGGCTATAGGCGCGGGAATAAGGATCCTTGTGAAGCAGACCAAGTTCCACGAGGCTTGAAAGCAGTTCCGACGTGCTCGACTGCGGCCGATTGTAGCGGCGCACGATGTCCATGACGGTCGCTTCGCGGTGGGAATCGTCGAAATATTCGAGCACTTCGATGACGCGGCGAGCAATCTTCGCCTTGTTCGATGAGGTCGTCTTTCCAGGCATGAGGTCTCTCCTCCCTCCGGGTGGTGATGGAAACTCACTTCTCTCCTCGAGTCGGTCTCTATAAAAACTGAGCCTGACTCGTTTTTTGCTAAACCGGGTTAGCATCATGGCGATGCTGCTTCAATAGGCTTCGCGCATGCGATGATGTCGAAATGGAGGTAGTGCCAAGGAACTGGCGGATTTCTGCCATTTTATGCCCGAAACAATGCGTTGGAGCGCAAGTTTGCTGCGGCGGGCTGGCCTTGGCGAAGAGGGATGGGCATGTTTCAAGCGGCACAGGCAATTGACCGGAAAGGTAATGCACTGCGGTGACTCCAGACGATGTGACCCTCTCCCTGCAGGACCTGGCCGCCCCCGGTAGCTACCCGGACTGGCCGATGGCCTTCGTCGATCTGGGAAAAGAGGCCCGGGACGCCCCCGGATTACGGCTGCCGCCTTATCCGGTGATCGGCCTGGGTCCTTGCGATCATCCGCTGGCAGCGCGACTCGACGCCTGCCTCGAACCGCGCTTCACGCCCGAGGCCTTGCTGGCGGCGGTGCGTGACCAGCCGAGCGCGGCGGCGGTGGTGACGCAGTTGCTGCGCATTCTGGATCATTTACCCGATGAGGAAGCACTCGTCGCCGAGTCGCTGGCCTATGCAGTGCTGCAGGGCAGCGACTCGCATCGGCGCTGGATCGCCGCGCGGCGCCCGGTGCACGCCGCGCTTCGCGAAGGGCGGGTAACGCTTGCGCGCGAAAGGGACATCCTTACCGTCACGCTGGATCGGCCGGAAGCGGGCAACGCCATCGATCGGACCATGCGCGACGCGCTTCATGAGGCCTTCGCGCTGGCCAATGTCGACCGGACCATCGAGCGGGTCCGCCTGCGGGCGGAGGGGCGCAGCTTCAGCCTGGGCGCGGACCTTTCGGAGTTCGGCACCACGACCGATCCGGCCACGGCCCATGCGATCCGCTGTGTCACGCTCCCCGCCCGCGAGGCGCTGATGTGTGCGGACCGCATGGAAGTGCACATCGACGGGGCCTGCATCGGCGCCGGGCTCGAACTGGCGGCTTGCGCGGCGCGGATCACGGCGAGCCGCCGCGCGTGGTTCCAGTTGCCCGAACTGGCGATGGGCATATTGCCCGGGGCTGGGGGCTGTGTGTCGCTCAGCCGGCGGATCGGCCGCCAGCGCACGTTGCTGATGGTGTTAAGCGGCCGCCGGCTCGGCGCTCGCGAGGCGTTGGCCTGGGGTCTGGTCGATGCGCTGGTGGACGACCCGACCTGACGCGATCGTCATGCGTACATCCCCGCTGTCCAGACGGCCGCGCGCTTCCTGCCAGGTTCGGTCGAGCAGGCACAAGTCGGCTTGTTCGCCCACGGCGATGCGGCGCTGGCGTGAGAGGTCCAGCGGATCGGAAAGATAGAGTGCCAGCGCCTGCTCGGGCGTCAGGGCCTCTTCCGGCGTAAACGGGACGCCCGCGGCGGTGCGGCGCTGGACGGCAGCGCGCATGCCGGCCCAGGGGTCCGTGCTGCCGTAAGGCGCGTCGCTTCCTCCGGCGAGGCAGATCCCGGCGTCCTGCAGGCTGCGCAGACGGTACAAGTCGGGATGGTGCCGGGTTTCGACTTCGGCAAGATAGCGGTCGCCATGTCCAGCGACGAACTGCGGTTGCACGCAGGCCTTGAGGTTCAGGTCGGCGAGGCGCGCCGCAAGTTCGGGCGAAACGACCGAGGCATGTTCGATCCGGTCACCGTCCAGGCTTCCCGCGGCCTCCAGCAGGGCAAGCGTGAAGACCAGCTCCACTTCGGTGACGCAGTGGACCGCCACGCCGCGGCCCTGGTCGTGCGCCTGGGTGATCCAGGCGCTCGTCTGCTCGAAATCCGGCAAGGCGCTTTCGTGCAAGTGGAGTTTGGCGGGGCCGAGGCGCCAGCCGTCCTGCTGCTGCGCGGACGCGAGCGACAGGGCGCCGCCCAGAACCACCGACTGTTTCAAAGCGCCGCCCGCGCGCTGCGCAGCAAAATGGCGGGCCATTGCCGGATCGTTGCGCGGTGACAGATCGGTGATGCCGGTTATGCCCGAGGCCGCCAGACGGCTGCTGGTCGCGGCAAAGTCCGGTGGTGTGCTGCCCAGGGTTTGCTGCAGCCAGCGGTCCTCGTCGAACAGCCTGCCGGTGAAGTGCCCGTTCTCGCGCTCCAGGCCGGGCGGGGCGGGGCCCCGGTCGAGGAGTTCGGCAAGCGCCAAGCTGTTGAGGAACCACATTCGGCCCGTCCTGTGCTGCATGCGCAGCGGCCGCGAAGGGACGATCGTGTCGAGCATGCGGGCATCGGGCAGCGTGCCGCCCAGAATGCTTTCGCAGAAACCTGTGGCGCGCAGCCAACCCTCGCCGGGCTGGGATAGCGCGCCGATCAACGCGTCGCGGTCGGACACTTGCGGCGGCCCGCAAAAGACCGAGGCCTCGCGCACCGCCAGCGCGGCAAGGTGGAGATGATGGTCGTGAAGGCCCGGCAGCAAGGCGCCACCGCGAGCCAGGATGACTGGCTCTCCCGCGCGGGGCTGGAGCGTGCCGATGGCTGTGACGAGCCGCCCCTCCAGGCGCAAGTCGGCCGTGCCCTGGCCGTGGATCTCGGCATCGCGGATCAGCATGCGAGCGCCGCGGCAAGGTAACGTTCGGTATCGGCGCCGAGCGGACGGACGGGCGCGCTCGGAACCCGCGGGGCAAGAGCGGGAAAGGGATGGCCGACTGCCTGGCCCCAGCTGCGAAGTTCACAGTCGAGCGCGGCGCGGTCGAAGGCGCGTTCCTCGGCCAGCGCCATGGCGACGATCGCGCTCATCGACAGGCCGATCCGCTTGGCACCCCCTTGCTGCAACGCACGAAGCACTTCGCGCGCGCCGACGATGCCGGTCAGCGGATCGGCGATGGCATCGCCCACATATCCGATTTCGCCGGTGACTTCGGCAAGGGCGCGGGACAAGCCCCCGGCCACGCCGCAATCGTTGCCGATCCCGACCCAGTTGGCCGGCTCCCCGCGCGCGCCGTGGCCGGTCACGGTCAGCCAGACCAGCCCCGGAACCTCGCGCACAAGCGCGTCGGCATCGATGCACAGATGGCGCAGCGCCCGGGGGCGCGAGCTTTCGATGACCACGTCGGCGCTGCGAATAAGGCCGATCAGACGCGCTTTCTGTTCGGCGCTGGCGAAATCGACGAGCAGGCTCGCCTTGCCCTGGTTGATGCGGTCAAAGGTGGCGGGATCGTCGCGTCGGATCAGGTCCGGACGCGTAAGGCTTTCCACTTTTACGACTTCCATGCCGGCTTGCCATAGCAAGTGACCCGCCAGCGGGCCGGCCCAGATGGCCGAGAGATCCACCACCAGCGGACGATGTCCAGCGGCGCGCCTGCGCTTGTCTCCGCGTTCCAGGATTTCGACCGGAGCGGATACCGGTTCCTCGTCGGCGCTCGCCACGGGCAATCCCAGCATGCGCCCGCGCTCCAGCAGATCGGCGCAGTCATGCCGGAGGGCGGCTGCGGCGATGGCGGCATGATCGAAGACCGCCAACGCCTCGTCCTGGAACAGGGCGGGCAGGAGTTCGCGGTCGACATCGCGGATCAGGGTGAGCGCGAACCAGCGGCCGTCGCGGGTCGGCAGGAGACGGCTGCCACCAAGCCCGGCGGAAATGCGGCCGCCGACGCGGTAGCCGCCATGAGCGCCGCGTTCGCCAAGCAGGGCGGCGCCGTGGAGGCGGGGCAGGCCATGGTCGCGCGCGAGCGCCGCCAGTTGCCGGTCGGCCCAGCGCGCCAGCGGGATTGCGGGCACCTTGGCCTCTGCGTCAGCCGGCAAGGACATCCTTGACCTTGCGGCGCAGGAGCTTGCCCATTTCGTTGTATGGAAGCTCCGACAAGAACACGATTTTTTCGGGCACGCGCGAGGAGCGCAGCCGTGCGCGGACAAGATCCTTGAGGTCCGGCTCGGCAGGCATTTCGTGTCCGTCACGCAGCACGATGGCGACGCCCACGGCTTCGCCCCATTCCACCGAGGGGATCGCGCAGGCGCAGGCATCGGCCACGGCAGGATGGGTCAGCAGCACGTCCTCGATCTCGCCGGGGGACATGTTCTCGCCGCCGCGCACGATCACGTCGTCGGCGCGGCCGGACAGGAAGAGGTAGCCGTGTTCGTCCATGTAGCCGGCATCGCGGGTGGGGAACCAGCCTTGCGCGTCGAGCGCGCTCTTTTCCTTGTATTCTCCCGAGACCTGTTCGCCGCGGACATAGATTTCGCCGGGCTGGCCGGGGCCGAGGGTCTCGCCGTCTTCGCCGCGAATCTCGATCTCCACCGTGGGGATCGGCTTGCCGAGCGAGGTCAGCCGCGCGCGGATCGCGGGGTCCTGGGAGGCGAGCGCCTCGCGGTGATCGTCCGGGCCGAGCAGGGCGACGGTGGAGCTGGTTTCGGTGAGGCCGTAGGCATTGGTGAAGCCCGCTTCGGGGAACAGCTCCAGGGCCTTGCGGATCACTTCGAGTGGCATCTTGCCGCCACCATAAGCGATCGCGCGGAGACTGGATATGCCTGCTGCGCCGGCCCGCTCCATCGCTTCGATGATGCGCGCGAGCATGGTCGGGACGACGAAGGCGTTAGACACCTGTTCGTCCGCGACAAGCGAGAGCCAGCCTTCGGGCGAGAAGGCGGGAAGCATGACGATCCGGCGCAGTGAATAGATCGAGGAGAGCAGGGCGGAAATCCCCGCGATGTGATAAGGCGGCACGACCACGAGCGCGGCATCGCCCTCATCGGCGGTGCCGAATTCCACGGTGCCGAAGATGTACCCCAGCAGGTTGGAATGGCGCAGGATCGCCGCTTTCGGCGCCGCGGTGGTGCCGCTGGTGAAGAGCTGGATCGCCACCCCTTCGCCGGGATCGTATTCGCGCGCATCCTCGGCTGGGACGGTTTCCTGAGCCTTCAGTGAGAACTCTTCTCTGGAAAGCACCGTATGGCCCTGGTCCCCGGCAAGGCGGGTGATGCGCTCCTCGTCGCCGATCACCAGCGCCGGGGCTATGCGGCCGAGCAGGGCGGCGAGATCGGCATCGGGCAGGCGGTAGTTGAGCGGGCAATAGGGCACGCCCGCCAGCGCGGCGCCGAACACGGCGATCACCGCCGCCTCGCTGCTTTCATCGAGCAGCGCGACATATTGAGCATCGCTTTGCCGGATCAGTTCGAAGGCGCCCCGTGCTGCGGCCAGCAGGTCGCCGTAAGTCCACCGCTTGCCCTCGCAGACGAGGCCGACGCGGTCGGGCGCGGCTTCTGCCGCCATTTCGAGGAGGAGGGCGATGTTCATCGGTGAGCGGGGCCTTGCAGCGCTTGCGGGAGAATGCCGGGATCAGTCGGAGGCGGGAAGCGGCTTGGCGTCCTTGACCACCAGCGCCACGCCGTCGACCGAGAGCGAACCCTTTCCGGGCTTCACGCAAAGCAGTTCGTACTTGCCGTCCGCATCGACGTAGCGTTTCCCCATGAGCGTGCCGGCCGAGAAGTCGGCCGCCAGCGGGGCGGCATCGGCGGGCTTGGCTTCGTCCATCGGTGCGCCGCCGCATTCGATCGTGCCGTCGGCAGCGCGGATCACCATGACTTCGGTGTCGCAGGCAGCGCTCTTGAGACGGGTTCCAGGCTTCATCTTCTAGGTTCCTTGCAGTCGAATTGTCGGGAGCGGGATCAGGCGATCGCGCCCTTGGACTTGAGATCCTCGATCCGGTCCCAGTCCACACCCATCTCCATGAGCACGATTTCGGTATGTTCCGAGGCCTGGGGCGAGCGCGTGGTTTCCAGCGCCTCGCCATTGAACTGGACGGGGCCGCGCACCAGTTTCAGCGGCTCTCCGCCATCGGCGCCCTCGACCTCGATCAGCATGTCGTTGGCGAGCGCCTGCTCGTCGCTGGCCAGTTCGAGCAAGTTGAGGATCGGCGCCCACTGGCCCTTCAGCGTCTTCAGATGCTCGCGCCAATAGGCGAAGGGCTTCTCGGCGAAAGCGGCGACCAGGATGTCGCTGGCGGCCTTGGAGTGCTCGATCAGGCTGAGCACATCCTGGAAGCGCGGATCGTCCGCGGCTTCGGGCCGGCCGACATGTTCGAAGGTGTCGCGAATGAGCCCGGTCGGGCTGACCATGCACAAGTTGATGGTGCGATTGTCGGACGTCCAGAAATTGCCCATGAAGGGATTCTTGGCACCGCCGCCCGAGCTGGGCATCGCGTTCTTGGTGATCACGCCGGTCTCGACGGCCTGCGCGATGTTCGCGCCCGAGGCCCAGGCCGCGGTGCTCATCAGCGAGACGTCGAGTTCCGCGGCCTCGCCGGTCTTCTCGCGGTGGAAGAGTGCGGCGGAGATGCCGCCGGCAATGAACATGCCGCCGATCGAATCGCCGAAGGCGGGCATCCCCTGGGAGAGCGGACCGGGCAGTTCGGGCGGGGTCATGCAATCGGCAATGCCGCTGCGCGACCAGAAGGCGGTGCCGTCGAAGCCGCCTTTTTCGCGCTCGGGTCCCTTGTCGCCCCAGGCACTGCCGCGCGCATAGATGATGTTCGGATTGGCGGCGCGGATGTGCTCGACGTCGAAGCGGTTCTTCTGGCGCACCTGCGGAAGGTAGTTGGTGAGAAACACGTCGCAGTGCTTCGCCATTTCGTAGAGCAGTTCCTGGCCTTCCGCGGTCGAGAGGTCGATGCCGACGCTGCGCTTGCCGCGATTGGGATGCTCGAACAGCGTATGGCGCAAGGGATCGAGCTGGACGCCGCCCATGTTGAGGAAGCCGCGCTGGGTATCGCCGCGCACGGGATGCTCGATCTTGATGACGTCCGCGCCCCAGTCGGCCAGGATCGCTCCGGCGGCCGGTGTGAATGTGAACTGCGCCACTTCGAGGACGCGCACCCCCTGCATCACCTTAGTTGCCATCGTCTGCCTGTCCCCGCTCATCGCTGAAAATTCTGTTATCGCTATGAAATCTTCGGCGAAGAGTGCCCGAGAGGCCCGGATTTCCGCCTCCGCCGAGGCTTCATTCGATTTGAGCGCAAAGGTGGGGGCTGGCAACCCGCGCCTCATCGTGCCCACGATCAAGCCTGCCAATTGCTGCGCCCTCCGCCTGTGCGATGCCTTCCTGCGCTGCATTGCAACATGATCCGGCTGGCGGATGGATCGCCGTGTGCAGTTGCAAAAAAGTTTTGATCGGTGCTGAAAATGCAATTGACTATCTGTTCAACAACTCCTAACCTAGGTTAGTAAGTTGAGAGAACCTCGACACCAACCTCGATTTTTTGGAGATGCCTGAGATGAACAAGTTCGTTGCCCTTGCCGCTGCTGCCGCTGTCGCCACCTTCGGCATCGTTCCGGCCGCTTTCGCCGAAACCACCCAGTCGGTTCGTGCCGTCACCGAAGAGGCCGCCGCGCCGCTCGACCTGACTGCCGGCAAGATGCTCTATGGTGCCAATGGCTACCGTCTCGCGCCGATCTACCGCGTTGCCGCAGACGGCAATCCGCAGGTCATCCTGAACGGCCGCCTCGTCACGGTCCCTGCCGCCAGCCTGACGGCCGTCGACGGCAAGCTGACCACCTCGCTGTCGAAGAAGGACATTGCCGCGGCCAAGTAAGCCGGGCGCAATAGCCAAGAAAAAAGGGCGGCTCCTGCGAGCCGCCCTTTTTTTGTACCTGCCGTATTGATCGGTCCGGCCTGACGAAATGGCCGCTCAGTCGCGGCTGATATTGTCGTAGATGCGGTTCATGTAGCTGCGCAGCTGCTCGATCTCGCTTTCCGAAAAGCCCTGGAACATGCGTTCCTCGCGCTCATTGGCGATCTCTCCCAGCTGGTCGAGCAGGGGCTTTGCCTCGTCGGTCAGGTAGACCGCGCGTGCCCGGCGATCGTCGGCGCGGTCGCGGCGCTCCAGCAGGCCTTCGGCGCAGAGCCGGTCGATCAGCCGTCCGGCGGAGGCTTCCGACATTTCCAGGTATTCCGCGATGATGCGCTGGGTCGATCCGGGATGGCGCGAAACCACCGCGATCATCGCCCATTGCGAGCGGGTCACGTTGAGAACGGCCACCTTGCGGTCGAAATTGCTGCGCTGAAGCCGGGAAATCACCGTCATGCGCAGGCCGACCTGGCGACGGGGACTGATGTCGGGGTCGTTGAAAGCCTCGCCCAGTCTGCCGGTCAGCTTTTCTTCCGCGTCGGTTGCCACTCAATACTCCTGCTTCGTTCCGGCGTTCAGACGCGCTCTATGACGATCGCCGGCGCCATGCCGCCCGCAGCGCACATGGTGATGAGGCCATAGCGGCCCCCGGTGCGCTCCAGTTCGTCGAGCGCCGTGCCGATAAGGATCGCCCCGGTCCCGGCGATGGGATGGCCCAGCGCGATCGAACCTCCATTCGGATTGACCTTCGCGCGGTCCAGGTCAAGGTCGCGAATGAATTTCTCGACCACCACGGCGAAGGCTTCGTTCACTTCCCAGACATCGATCTGGTCCTTGGTCAGCCCGGCTTTTGCCAGCACCTTGTTGGCCGCCGGCACGGGGCCGTTGAGCATGAGGGTAGGGCAGTCTCCCGTCTCGGCCATGGCGACGATGCGCGCACGCGGCTTGAGGCCGTGCTTCTCGGCATAGTCCTTTGACGCCAGCAGGATCGCCGAGGCGCCGTCCACGACGCCGGACGATATGCCCACATGGTGGATCGGCTTGACGTCGAGATCGGGATAGACCTGCCTGATCAGTTCCACATAAGTCTTGCCGCCCGGCACGGAAGGCATGTCGAAGAACATCTCGAAGGCGGGCTTGAGCTGGGCGAGGCTTTCGGCCGTGGTGTCCGGGCGCGGGTATTCCTCATGGTCCAGGATGACATTGCCCTGATCGTCGCGGACCACGATGGTGGACTTGTCGAACCGGCCCTCTGCGATGGCCTGCGCGGCGCGGCGCTGGCTCTCGACACCGAGCGCTTCCAGTTCCGCGCGGCCGATGCCTTCCATCGCCGCGATCGCATCGGCGGCGACGCCCTGGTTCGTCTGCGGATGCCTGGCCTGAAGCCGCGGATTGCCGGCGCCCATGCCCGCGCTGCCCAGCCCGGCCTCGCGCAACTTCATGCCGTGGGCATTGGCGTAGGAGAGCATGTCCATCCCGCCGGCCACCATGAGATCCGACATGCCCGACATGATCATTGCGGAGGCGAGGCTGGTCGCGGTGAGGCTGGAGCCGCAGAAGCGGTTGAGCGTGACGCCGCCAGCCCGGATGTCGTAGCCGGCATCGAGCGCGGCCATGCGGCCGATGTCGCCGCCCTGAAGGCCGATGGCTGCCGAAACGCCCCAGATCACGTCGTCCACATCGGCCGTGTCGATGCCGTTGCGGTCCTTCAGCGCAGCGAGCACGGTGGCGGACAAGTGTTCCGGGTGCATGGCGGACAGCGCGCCCTTGCCCATCTTGCCGATGCTGCGCGGGGTGCGGACGGCGTCGATGATATAGGCGTCGGTCACGGTCTGCTCTCCTCGAAAATCCGCGCGGATCGGGCTTGCCTGCGCGCTTTGTCCGGGGTGATGCTGGCCCGGCCGGGGAATTGCAATTGGCGGCACGGCTCCTATCGCCTTGGCGATTGCCGCTGCGCCCAAGCATATCGTGGGGGCGGGGCCGGGTGCGAGGAAGGGGCCTGTTCGGTCAGCCGCCTTGACGCTGCGGCCACCCTCGCCATCATCTCCAGACAGAAAAATGCGAAAGGGCGGGCATGACGGGATTGGAACGGGCGGAGCAATCGGGGGGCGCCTTCGCACCTTTGCGCGAACCCACGTTCCGGCGGATCTGGACGGCCAGCCTGTTCTCGAATTTCGGACAGCTCTTCCTGGGCGTCGGCGCGGCCTGGGAAATGACGCGGCTCAGCAATTCGCCGAGCATGGTCGCGCTGGTGCAATCGGCGATGATGTTCCCGCTCGTCCTGGTGACGCTGCCTGCGGGCGCCATCGCCGACATGTTCGACCGTCGCCGCATTGCCATGACCGGCCTGACGTTCAGTGCGATCTGCGCGGCGGTGCTGGCGGTGGTGGCATTCCTCGGCCTGATCACGCCGTGGCTGCTGCTGCTGTTCTGCGCGCTGATCGGGGGAGGGGTCGCGCTCTATTCGCCGTCCTGGCAGGCGTCGATTCCCGAGCAGGTGTCGCGCGCGCATCTGCCTGCGGCGGTGGCTCTGGGGACGATCAGCTACAATGTCGCGCGCAGCTTCGGACCCGCCCTCGGCGGTCTGATCGTGGTGATCTACGGGGCCAAGGCGGTGTTCGGCATGACCTCGCTGCTCTATCTGCCGCTGTTGTTCGCCTTCTTCCTCTGGCGCCGCCGCCATGCACCTTCGCGGCTGCCGCCCGAGCGGATGGACCGCGCGATCATCGGCGGCGTTCGCTATGCGCTCCATGCCCCGGCGATCCGCACGGCGCTGGTGCGCGTGCTGGTCTTCGGCCTGAGCACGGCGACGGCCTCTGCCCTGGCGCCGCTGATCGCGCGGGACCTGCTGCACGGCGATGCGTCCACGTTCGGTGTGCTGCTCGGCGCGCAAGGCGTGGGCGCGGTGGCCGGCGCGCTGTTCGTCAGCCGCATCCGCGACGCGATCTCGACCGAGCTGGCCGTGCGGACCTTCGCCATCGGTACCGGGCTGGCGCTTGTTGCGATCGGCATGAGCCATGACATCGTGGTGACCTGCGCGGCATTCCTGATCGTGGGCGCCTGCAATATCCTGACCGTCGCCATGCTCAACGTGACCGTGCAGCTCTCCGCGCCGCGCTGGGTGACGGCGCGGGCGCTCTCGCTGTTTTCCTCGGCCATCACCGCCGGAATCGGGCTGGGTGCCTGGGCCTGGGGCGAAGTGGCGGCGGGGCGGAGCGTGGCCTTTGCGCTGGTGGCTTCGGGCATCGCCGTTGGCGCGACCGCGCTGCTCGGACTGCTCATGCCCATCGGCGGCGACCAGGCCGATACCGAGGAAGTGCCGCTGGGCCACGAGCCCGCCGTGGGCATGGCCCTGACATTGCGGTCCGGGCCAGTGGTGATCGAGGTGGACTACGACGTCGATCCCGAACGCGCGCGAGACTTCTATGCAGTGATGATGAAAATGCAGTCGATGCGCAAACGCAACGGCGGCTTCGAATGGTCGCTTGCGCGGGACATCGCCGATCCCGCGCTCTGGACGGAGCGTTACCACTGCCCGACTTGGGGAGACTACTTGCGCCTGCGCGACCGCTTTACCCAGGCCGATATCGAGCTTCAGACCCAGGCCGATGCGTTCAACCGCTCCCATCAGGGCAACCGGGTGCGACGCCGGCTGGAGCGGCCGTTTGGCTCGGTGCGATGGAAAGCCGATTCGCCCGACCCGCAGCAGGATACCGTCAGCTGGATGGCGCCCTGAACCCGCCGTTCCCATCCGGGGATTGCGGGAGTTCATGACCAGCGGCCAAGTCCGCACGAGACAAGAAACGGGAGAGAAGCAATGGAAGGCCGGAACTGGCGCGTCATCCAGTGGGCGACGGGCAATGTGGGCAGCCGCGCCTTGCGCACGGTGATCGAGCATCCCCGCATGGACCTTGTGGGGCTCTGGGTCAGCTCGCCCGAAAAGGTGGGCAAGGATGCAGGCGACCTTTGCGGATTACCGCCCACGGGCGTGAAGGCCACCAATTCGCTGGACGAACTCGCGGCGCTCGATGCGGACTGCGTACTCTATATGCGGCAGGGCACCGACTGGGACGAGATCTGCACACTGCTTGCATCGGGCAAGAACGTGGTCACCACGCGCGGCGACTTCCACAATCCCGCGCGGATGGACCCTGCACTTCGCGCGCGGGTGGAGGAGGCCTGCCGCTCGGGCCAGACCTCGATCTACAGCACCGGATCGAGCCCCGGCTTCGTGACGGAAGCCCTGGCGATCCCGCTCCTGTCGCTCCAGCGCACGCACGGGCTATTGACCATCGACGAATATGCCGACGTCTCCAGCCGCAATTCGCCCGAGATGCTGTTCCAGGTCATGGGTTTCGCAGCGCCGATGGCGCCATTCGACCAGCGCCGGGCCGAGCATCTCAAGGGCGATTTCGGCAGCTCGCTCTCGCAGATTGCCGATGCCGTCGGCCTCAAGGTGGACGAGATCGAGGCGGTGGGCGAACTCTCGCCGACCCTCAAGGACCTGACGATTGCGGCGGGCACTGTCCCGGCCGGCACCGTCGGCGCGATGCGCACCACGATCACCTGCAAGAGCGGCGGCCGCCCGGTCATGCGGTTCCGCGCGAACTGGTATGTGACGACCGAGATCGAGCACGAGTGGGACCTGCGCGAATCCGGATGGCGGATCACCACCGAGGGGGACACGCCGGTGAAGGTGGACATCACGTTCCCGGTCGCGGAGGAAGACTATGCCGCCTACACGCCGGGGTTGACGGCGCACCGGCCGGTCAATGCCATTCCCGCCGTCTGCGCTGCACCGCCGGGTATCCGCACGACGTCCGACTTGCCGCAGATCCTGCCGATCTACGGTTAGGGTCGAGAATCGCCGATGCGTGCCTGATCACACGGCCGAGAAGGCGCGGTTGCGGAACAGCGCGACCGCGTCCTTCGCGGACATCGGCCGTCCATAGTAATAGCCCTGGATCTTGCGGCAGCCGAGCTTGCGGATCATCTCGACTTCCTTTTCGGTCTCAGCGCCTTCCGCGGTCGTCGACATGTCGAGGCTGTCGGCCATGGCGACCACGGCGCGGATGATCGCCAGGCTTTCGGCATTGCCGGTGGCGGCGCCCTGCACGAAGGAGCGGTCGATCTTGATGGTCGAAAACCGCAACTTGCGCAGGTAGCCGAGCGAGGAATAGCCGGTGCCGAAATCGTCGAGCGCCACCTTGCAGCCCAGCGCCATGATCTTTTCGAGCGCGGAACGGGCGAGGGTGGCATCGCGCAGGAAGATGCTTTCGGTGACTTCCAGTTCGAGGCGCGCGGCCGGAAGCCCGCTTTCGGTGAGGGCGGAGACGACGCTGGTCACGAAATTCGGGTCGAGCAGTTGCTCGCCCGAGACATTCGCGGCCACGCGCACATGGTCCGGCCAGTTCATCGCTTCCCGGCAGGCTTCGCGCAGCACCCATTCGCCGATCGGGATGATCAGCCGGGTATCCTCGGCCAGGGGGATGAACTTCACCGGGCTCACCGCGCCGTGTTCCTTGCTGTTCCAGCGCAGCAGGGCCTCGAAGCTGACGACGGTTTCGTTCTGGGTATCCACCACGGGCTGGAAGTTGAGCGTGAACTCCTTGCGTTCCAGCGCCGAGCGCATGGACGATTCCAGCTTGCGGCGTTCCTCGGCGCGGGTGTGAAGCGCGGGTTCGTAGGTGAAGTGGGCGTTGCCGCCTTCGTCTTTCGAGCGGTAGAGCGCGAGATCGGCATTGCGCATCAGCGTTTCCACCGCATCGCCGTCGCGCGGGCCGATGGCCGAGCCGATCGAGGCGCCCACGAACAGCGTATGGTGATCGACCTGATAGGGCTGTGAGAGGCTCTGGATCACGCGCTGCGCCACGCGCTTGACGTAGTCTAGATCGGTGGCATCGCGGATGACGATGGCGAATTCGTCACCGCCCAGACGGCCGCAGACCTCGCGTTCCGTCATCTGTTCCTTCAGGCGCTCCGCCACGCGGGCCAGAAGCTGGTCGCCGACGTGATGCCCCAGGGTGTCGTTGATCGCCTTGAAGCGATCGAGGTCGATCATCAGGAACGCGCAGCGCATGCGCCACTGCGAGGCGTGGGAGAGCGCTTCGCCGAGGGCTTCGCCCAGCATCAGGCGATTGGGCATGCCGGTCAGCGGGTCGTACCGCGCGAGCCAGGCGATCTTGTCGGAGTTCTCGCGTGCTTCGGTCACATCGGAGCCGACGCCGTGGAACCCGTCGAACTGGCCGGTTTCGTCCACGTTCGGCGTTCCGGACAGCTCCCACCAGCGCGCCTTGCCTGACAGGGTGACGCGGATGAGCAAGTTGGAGAAGCTTTCGCGGCGCTTCAATCGCTCGGCCAGATCGTGAAGGCTTGCCGGGAAATCGCCGGTTTCCCAGTTCGCGCCGGCAATGAGCTGAAGGAATGGCATCCCTTCGATCTCGCGCGGTTGCTTGCCGAGCGCGAAGGCGAAACGCGGCGAGACGGCGCGGACCCGGCGGGTGGTGTCGATCTGCCAGAGCCAGTCGGCCTCGCCTTCCTCGAATTCGCGCAGCAGCAGCGAGACCACTTCGTCCCGCTCGACCATGCCCGCTTCGGCCACTTTGCCGGTAAGGAACTGCCTTGCGGACTGGATGGCGCCGGCCACGACCACGGCGATGAAGGCGGAAGCGACCAGCGCGACGTCGTAGAGGCCGAGCGCGAGGAAACAGGCGATGGCGGAACCGCCGGCAAGCCCGGTGAAGACGAGTGTCCCCATCGGCACGCCCGGGATCAGCACTGCGAAAGCCGTCATCAGCATCGCCAGGACGGTCCAGAGCTTCACTTGCACGTCCGCAGCCAGGAACGGCCCGAAGCCGCAGACCGGGATCGACCAGACCAGGCCCTTGACGATGGTTGCCGCCAGATAGGCGCGGGCCTCGCCGGGCCGCAGGTTCCGTCCCTCGGCAGCGGAAACGGCGCTGTCGATTCGGGCACCGTACCAGGCCGCGGCGCAGACGAGCACGGCCCAGCCCAGGATCAGCCGCGGATCGAGGCGTGGCGCCAACAGTCCGGCAGCGGCCAGCATGGCGGCGAATTGCGTGACGAATCGGGCAACAGGCGCGCGGGAGAGGCACGAATATTGAATGCCGCGCAGGCGCGCCCAATCCCCCTCCGCCGGCTGGGTCAGCCCAAGGATAGCGGAGACTGGCAGCTCCTTCGGGAGCGGTTGAGTGGGTTGCGACCGCTTTCTCACGCGGAGAGCCTATCGTGTGAAGGTTAGCGCGGAGTAAACCATCAGGCTGTTTTCAGGCGTCGTGCAAGATGGCCGGCAGCCGGGAAAATGCGCGCTGCCGCCATGATGGCCGCCGGGCTTCGGCTCGACCTGCGGCAAGGTCGAGCCGAACCGGCCTCTATTCGACGGTCACGCTCTTGGCGAGGTTGCGCGGCTGGTCCACGTCCGTGCCCTTCACGCAGGCGACGTGGTAGGCCAGCAGCTGCACCGGCACCGCATAGACCAGCGGGGCGATGAGCGGGTGGACGCGGGGCATCTCGATCGTGGCGATGCAGCCTTCGCCGGCTTCGGCAATGCCTTCGGCATCGGAGATCAGCACGACCTTGCCGCCGCGCGCGCGCACTTCCTGCATGTTGCTGACGGTCTTCTCGAACAGCGGGCCGGAGGGGGCGAGGACGATCACCGGCACGGCTTCGTCGATGAGGGCGATGGGGCCGTGCTTCATTTCGCCCGAGGCATAACCTTCGGCGTGGATGTAGCTGATTTCCTTCAGCTTCAGTGCACCTTCCAGGGCCAGCGGATAGTCGGGTCCCCGGCCGAGATAGAGCACATCGCGCGCCGGTGCGATCAGATGCGCCATGGCGGCGATCTCTTCGTCGAAGGCAAGCGCGGCGTTGAGGCTGGCAGGCGTTTGCAGCAGGTGGTGGACGACGTCCATCTCCTCGGCCCGGTCCATGCGCCCGCGCTTGACGGCGAGGTGCGCGGCCAGCGCCGCCAGCACGGCGAGCTGGCACGAGAAGGCCTTGGTGGAGGCCACGCCGATTTCCGGCCCGGCGTGAGTCGGCAGCAGCAGGTCGGCCTCGCGCGCCATCGTGCTGGTGGGCACGTTGACGACGACGGCGATCGTCTGCCCGGCCGCCTTGCAATGCTTGAGCGCGGCGAGGGTGTCCGCCGTCTCGCCCGATTGCGAGATGAACAGGGCCAAGCCGCCCGGCTCCAGCACGGGGTCGCGGTAGCGGAATTCGGAGGCCACATCGATGTCGACCGGCAGGCGGGCGAAAGTCTCGATCCAGTATTTCGCTACCATGCCAGCGTAGAAGCTGGTGCCGCAGGCGACGATGGTGATGCGCTTGATCGCGGATAGGTCGAAATCGATCTGCGGCAGGGCGACCGACTGGTCCACCTGGTGGATGTAGCTGCGCAGCGTCTGCGCCACCACGGTCGGCTGCTCGAAGATCTCCTTCTGCATGAAGTGGCGGTAATTGCCCTTCTCGATGGCGACGGCCGAGGCACCCGAGGAGACGATCTCGCGCTCCACCGGGTTGTTGTCGGCATCGAAGATCTGCGCGCCTTCGCGGGTGATGACGACCCAGTCGCCCTCGTCGAGATACGTGATGCGCTGGGTGAGGGGGGCCAGGGCGAGGGCGTCCGAGCCGAGGTAGGTCTCGCCTTCGCCGTAGCCGACGACCAGCGGCGAGCCGAGGCGGGCGCCGATCAGCAGGTCGGGGTGCTGGCGGAAGGCGATCGCAAGCGCGAAGGCGCCGCGAAGCTGCGGGAGGACGACCTTCACGGCCTCTTGCGGGGAAAGCCCGGCCTCGACCTGTTCGGACACGAGGTGGGCAACCACTTCGGTGTCGGTCTGGCTCTCGAAAGTGCGGCCGCGCGATTCGAGGGCTTCGCGCAGAGGCTTGAAGTTCTCGATGATGCCGTTGTGGACCAGCGCCAGGTGCTCGGTGGCGTGGGGGTGCGCATTGGCGGCCGTCGGCGCGCCGTGTGTGGCCCAGCGGGTGTGGGCGATGCCGATCAGGCCCGGTGCGGGATCGCGGGCCAGCTCGTTCACGAGATTGACCAGCTTGCCCTGTGCGCGGCGGCGGATCAGCTGGCCGTTCTCGACCGTGCAGACGCCCGCACTGTCATAACCGCGATATTCCATGCGCCGAAGACCGTCGACCAGTCGATCCGCGACTTCTTCCTTGCCGATGATGCCGATGATTCCACACATTGCGCTTGCGTTACCTTAGTTCGAGCCGAAACTGACGTGCCATTACACCGATAATGGTTGGCGTTTGGTGGCGCCACCATGAAGGCTTGGTAATGTGTGCAAATCGGATGGGTTTTCGGATGTAATCCGAAGCGGTCAATCGTCCCCGCCGATCATCGCCGCAAGGCCGCCTACGGCGCCGAGGCCGAGCATGGTGCTCTCCCCGCGGTTCTGCCCGCCGTAAGGCACGGCGGCAGCCATCATCCGCCCGGCCAGACGCGAGAAGGGCAGGGACTGGATCCAGACGCGCCCAGGCCCGCGCAGCCGCGCGAAGAACACACCCTCGCCGCCGAAGATCATCGACTTGACCGAACCGGCCCGGATCACGTCGAAGTCGATGCCCGCGGTGAAAGCGGCAACGCAGCCGGTATCGATGTGAAGTTCCTCGCCCGCGGCCAGGGTGCGTTCGATCACGGTGCCGCCCATCTGCACGAAGACCCAGCCATCGCCTTCGAGGCGCTGCATGATGAAGCCTTCGCCGCCGAACAGACCGGTCATGATCTTCTGCTGGAAGTGCACCCCGATCGAGACCCCGCGCGCGGCGCAAAGGAAGGCGTCCTTCTGGCAGATCAGGCGGCCGTCCACGTCATCCAGCTTGATCGGCAGGATCGAGCCTGGGATCGGCGCGGCGAAGGCCACGCGGGCCTTGCCGCGGCCCTCATGGGTGAAGACGGTGGTGAACAGGCTCTCGCCCGTGACCAGCCGCTTGCCCGCGCCGAGCAGCTTGCCCATGAAGCCGCCACCCTGCTGCTCGGAGCCGTCTCCGAACACGGTCGACATGGCGATCGAGGCGTCCTTCCACACCATCGCTCCTGCCTCCGCAACCGCGCTTTCGCCGGGATCGAGCTCGATCTCCACGAACTGCAGCTCGTGGCCCTTGATCTCGAAATCGACATCGTCCGCGATCGCGGAATTTCGGCTGTGGCTCCAGGGGTTGTTGGACATGGATACTCCGTAGGTGGGAAAGATTCGGTGCCTGATATCTGGGTTTCGTGAAAGTTCTTGTCAAACCGCGTCCGTCGGATAGTCTGCAGGCTTCGACGAACACTGTTCCGACGACAATCGACCGGCAAAGACCGGCACACGATCGGTGTTCCTGGAGAGGATGTTCCTGGAGAGGATCGGCCGATGAACTTCATCAAGAAGTCGGTTTCATTTACTTCTATCGGTCTGGCCGGTGCTTTTGTCGGGATGGTCGCTACGGCCGGTTCCGGACCTGCTTTCGCGCGTGACATCGGCGGCAGTGCCGCGGTGGTGAACACGGCGCTTCATGTCGAGAGCCAGAACGGCGTCAGCAAGGGCTTTGCCCTGATCCGTGCCGGCAAGCCCGCGCAGGCGGTTAAGATGTTCGATTCGGTGATCCTGGCCAGCGAGCAGGCGCTGAGCGGCGATGCCCGGCCGCGGCTCTGCCAGTCCCAGGCTGCGGATGCGCCGGTGGCCGCGGGCAAGGCGGTCGCGGTGAGCAGCGCCGTCTGCGATGCGCACTTCGGCAAGGGCTTCGCGCTCGTCGATCTCGGCCGGGGCGACCTTGCCGAGGGCGAGCTGCGGCGCGCCACGGAGCTGGCGCCGGACAATGCGCATTTCGCCAACGAATATGCGGAACTGTTCAAGTCGCGCCGTGAATGGCAGCGCTCTTACGATCTGTTCTCCCATGCCTGGGCGCTGGTGGACAAGGACACCAAGGGTACTGACGCATCGGTGGCGGCGCGCGCGCTGCGCGGGATGGGCTACAACAAGATCGAGATGGGCCAGTTGGACGATGCCGCCAAGCTGTTCCGCCAGTCGCTCGATTACGATCCGAGCAACGCCGGCGCCAAGAGCGAACTGGACTTCATCGCCCAGAAGCAGGCCATCGGCGCCTGATCGGCCGGTTTCTCCGCTGACATGACGACGGGCGGTCCATGACCGCCCGTTTTCGCATCAGTTTGCTGACTTTTCGGCTTTTTTCTTCTTCATCGCATCGTGGAAACGGTCGGCCCAGCCGGGCTTGACCAGTTGTTCGCCGCGCACCAGCCGCAGCTCGCCGTCAGCGACGTCGCGGGTGACCGTGCTGCCGGCCGCGACGATGGCGTCGGCACCGATCTTGACCGGGGCGACGAGGGCGCTGTTCGAGCCGATGAAGGCGCGCTCGCCGATGACGGTCCGGTGCTTGAAGTAGCCGTCGTAATTGCAGGTGATCGTACCTGCGCCGAGGTTGGCCTTGGCGCCGATCGTGGCATCGCCGACGTAAGTCAGGTGGTTGGCCTTGGCGCCTTCGCCCAGTTCGGCGTTCTTCACTTCGACGAAGTTGCCGACCTTGGCACCCTTGCGCAGCACCGCGCCGGGGCGCAGCCTGGCGTAGGGACCGATGGCGACACCGCTTTCGAGAGTCGCGCCTTCGAGGTGCGAAAAGGCGTGGATTACGACATTGTCCGCCACGGTCACGCCGGGGGCAAAGACCACGTTGGGCTCGATGGTCACATCGCGGCCGAGCACGGTGTCCCAGGCGAAGAACACCGTTTCGGGTGCGATCAGGGTCACGCCGTCGGCCATGGCGGCGATGCGGCGCCGGGCCTGCCAGCGGGCTTCGGCCTCGGCCAGTTCGCCGCGGCTGTTGATGCCGCCCACTTCATCGGGATCCGGCGTGACGATCACCGCGCAGGCGCGTCCTTCGAGCGTCGCCACATTGACGATGTCGACCAGGTAATATTCGCCCTGGGCATTGTCGTTGCCGACGCGGGCGAGCAGGTCGAACAGGTCTGCCGACTTCACTGCCATCAGCCCGGAATTGCAGAGGCGGCAGGCGCGCTGCTCTTCGGTGGCGTCCTTGTATTCCACCATCATCGCGATGCGCCCGTCGTCATGGGCGAGCACGCGGCCATATTGCAGCGGCTCTTCCGGCTCGAAGCCGAGCACGACGACAGCCGGCGAATCGTCGGCATGGAGCCGGTCGATCATCGCGCGCATCGTTGCGGTGCTGACGAAAGGCACGTCGCCGTAGAGAATCAGCACGTCGCCCGCGAATCCCGAAAGCGCCGTTTCGGCCTGCTGCACCGCATGTCCGGTGCCGAGCTGGGGTTCCTGAACGGCAATCGCGGCACGGCCGCCAAGGGCCTTTTCCAGCTGGTCGCGGCCGTGCCCGGCCACCACCACCTGCCGCTCTGGCGCCAGCGCCGCTGCACTTTCGAGCAGGTGTTCCAGCATCGGCCGTGCGGCTATGGGATGGAGAACCTTGTGCAAGTCACTCTTCATGCGAGTGCCCTTGCCGGCAGCGAGAACGACGATAGCGAGGGGCGTTGAATGTTCGACCATGTGCATCACTTGCCAGCAAATTGTTGCGGTTTCCACAGCGACAAGCCACTGATCGGGGAATGACGGACTTCCCTTTCGATATCGTCGGTTTCGATCTGGACGGAACCCTGCTGGATTCGCTCGGCGATCTGGCCGTAGCCCTCAACCATGCCTTGTCTCTGGAGGGGCGCCCGGCGATCCCCTTCGATGCCGTGCGCGAGCTTGTGGGCGGCGGCGCCAGGAAGATGCTGGCCCGGGGGCTGGAAGTCACCGGCGGTCCGGTTTCGGACGAGCGGCTGAGCGCGCTGCACCAGGCGCTGATCGATTTCTACAGCGACCATGTCGCCGTGCAGACCCGGCTCTATCCGGGCGGAGAGGCCATACTCCAGGGGCTGGCGGCGCGCGGCGTCAGGATCGCGGTGGTGACCAACAAGCTGGAGCACCTGGCCGTGAAGATCTTCGCGGAGCTGGGCCTTTCGCATCATTTCTTCACGGTGATCGGCGGCGATACGCTCGGCCCCGGCCGGGCCAAGCCGAAACCGGACCTGATCGAACTCATGCTGGAGCGGGCCGGCAGCGCCGACAGGCCCATCCGCGCGGCCTTCGTCGGCGATACCACATACGATACCGGCGCGGCGGCGGCGGCAGGCATTCCCTGCGTGGCAGTGAGCTTCGGCTTCAACGATTGCCCGGCGCAGGAGCTTGGCGCGACGGCCGTGATCGATCACTTCGACGAACTGATCCCCACGCTCGAACGCATCGGCGCGGCCGCGGAAGCGGTGTGATCGCAACGCCCCGCCGATAAGCGGGGCGCCGGCGGCCCTGGGCATGCCGGGCGGCTTGTCCGCTACCGGCAATCGTGCGAGCCCTCGCTCGACAAGAGCGGGAGAGAAACGCGATGCCGACGCCGGGTGAGAAACTGCGCGCGCTGATCGAGAACGGTGAGCACTTCGTCGCGGCCGAGGCCTATTCGGCCTTGACCGGGCGCATCGTCGAGCATGTCGGCTTCAAGGCGGCCTATCTCGGCGGCCACGCCTGCTCGGCGTTTCACTATGCGGTGCCGGACAACGGCGTGTTCAGCCAGGTCGAGATGATCGAGCAGTCCGCCCGGATCGCGCAGGCCATCGACATCCCGCTTATCGTCGACGCGGATACCCTGGGCGAGACGGTGGCCGACGCCTATCATTTCACGCGCCGTTACGCAGCGGCCGGGATCGCGGGCTATCATGTCGAGGACGAGGTCAATCCCAAGCATTCCAAGCATGTGAACGGTCTCTGTTCGGTCGAGGACATGCAGCTGCGGATCGAGGCCGGGGCGAAGGGACGGGGTGATTCCGGTCTGGTCATCATCGCGCGCTGCGACGAACTCTATACCAGCGCCAATGGCGGCGGCGGGGGCGGATCGGTCCAGGAAGCCATCCGCCGCGGCCACGCTTATGCCGAGGCCGGCGCCGATGCCATCGTCTTCGCCAGCGCACCGCCCGAGCAGCAGGCCGAAGTGATCCCGCACATGACCATCCCGGTCTGCACGCTGGGCTTCAACCTGCCTGACACGGCCTTCACCCTCTCCACCGCCTGGGGCTGGGTCTCGGCTGCAGTGGGCCATCTTGCCATGGCCCGCGAGCTGATGGAAACCGGCGCGGTGAAAAGCGCAATGAACGCTTTCACCAACTTCCCGGAAAAATACGACCTGATCGACCAAAGCCTCTACGATGACCTCATCGCCGAATGGGCGGAGCGCACCGGCCGACCCACCCGCCCCAACCACGCGCGCTAGAGGACGGGGCTGCACTGGCCTTGCAGTTCGGGCGGGCGCTTAAAGCCGATGCCTCAAGGCCTGGGCGATTCGGCGCCCTCGGGCAAGGCCAGGACCTCCAGGCCCTTGTTTAGATCGAGATAGCGCTGTGCCATCGTCTGGAGGTCTGCGGCCGTGATCCTGATCAGCCGCTCGCGGGCCTGGGTGAAGCGGGCGATGCGGTCGGGCTGGCTCTGTGCGCGGTCGACCAGCGAGAGCCAGGTCGCATTGCCTTTCAGTGCGTTCTGGTAGGCTTCGAGCAGGGGGGCGCGGGCGCGCTGCAGCACGTCGTCGCTGACGGGCGCGGCGCGGAGATCGAGCAGGACCTTGCGGATCGCCTCGCGGCTGGCGGGAACGTCGGCAACGTCGATCGAGGCGGCGATGGCGAACGTGCCGTAACCCTTCCAGTAATGCGACAGCGAGCTGCCGGCCGAGGGTGAATAGGCCTTGCCCAGGGCTTCGCGCAGACTGTCCGTCAATTCGATGCGGACGACACGCTCGAGCATTTCCAGCCTGAGCGTGTCGAGCGGGTCCGAATCGTCGCGCGTGGGCCAGGTCAGCCGCAACAGGGCCTGATCGGCAGGGCCGGTGTGGCGAACCACCCGGGCGCTGCGGTCTGCCGTGAAGGTGCGCGGCGGCTGTTCGTCATAAGCCTGGAACGCAGCTTCACGCGGCGGGAGAGCGCCCAGCGTCCCGGCCACGAAGGCGATGGCCTTGTCCTCGTCGAAATCGCCGACGAGGCCCACTTCCACGGCGCCATGGGAAAGGCGATCCGAAATGCTCTTCTGCAGCCGGGCATAAGTCAGCCGCCGATAGGTCTCGACCGGCTGGAGGCTGAAGCGCGGGTCGTTGTCGGAAACGATGCGGCCAAGATCCGCGCTCATCGCCGAGGAAGGCGTGGCGCGAAGCCGGGCGAAAGTGTTGTTCACCTGCTGGCGGTACTGCACTTCGCCCTCGGCGCGGTAGCCGGGATCGGTGACCAGGGCGGTGAGCAGCTGGAGTTGCAGTTCGAGATCGCGCGGGGTGGTGACCGTCTGCGCGTCGAAGCTGGCCGTGCCGCTCGACAGGCCGAAGCCCAGCGTATGGCCCGCCATGATGCTGTCCAGATCGTCGCGGCTGTGCTTGCCGAGGCCGCCCTTTTCGAGCCAGCCCACCATATCCGTGGCCAGGGGGTCGTCCCGCGTCTCCAGCATGTCGCCACCGTCGATGGAGAGGCTGACGCGCACGCGATCCTTTTCCAGTTCGGTCTGCTTGAGATTGAGCATGACGCCGTTGGAAAAACGCAGCTCGCGAATGCCCAGCAGGGGATCGCGGGTATCGCTGACGACCGCGCCGGGCGTGCCGAAGGCGGTATAGCCGAAGTTCGCGGCGGCGGCCGCGTTTTCGCGAGGCACGGGGCCGCGCATGGCTTGCTGCCAGGCGCTGCGCAGGGCCGGTTCGCCGCCGTCCGGTGCCTTGCGGCCCTCGAAGCGGATCAGGGGCTTGTCGAGCGCCAGCGCCTCGCGCCGGACAGCGGCCAGCACGGCCTTGGGCGTGATCCGGGGCGCTAAAGCCTCGAAGCGTTCGAGCCCGGAGGCCGGCGTGGAGGGCACCAGCCGATCGTCGACGAGCGCCAGCGCGATAGCCGCCAGCACTGCATTGCTGCGGGTATTCGCCGAACCGGCCGCATCGACGAGCGAGCTGCGCAATTGGGCGAGCTGTTCGGAGACTTCGGCGGCGCTGAAACCGTGCGCCAGGGCGCGGCGATATTCGCGGGCGACGGCGGCCACGCCGTCCGCCCATTTGCCGTCCACGCTGTCGATGATGAGGCGGGTGGAGCGAGCGGTTTCGAAAACGTCTCCCGTGCCGAAGCCGGCGCCGCGGAATGGGGGCTGGGCACTGCGCGAAAGGCGCTGCAGGCGGCGGTTGACGATGGCGTAGCCGATCGAGCGCAGCAGGTTCTCCTGCCGCTGGGCGATCGTGTCGGGCTCGTCCAGCCAGGCGCCGTTGCGCTGGATGGTCAGCCGTTCCGACAGTGCGGGATCGACCCAGACGCCGGTCCGCTTGCGATCCTTGGCATCCACCGGCCCGGCATCGGGCTGCAGCTCAGCCTGCGGACCCTGCCAGTCTCCGAAGTGGCGCACGATCCCTGCCTCGACCGCTGCCGGATCGAAGTCTCCGACGATGACCAGGGTGACATGGTCCGGAACATATTCGCGCGCATAGAACGCGCGCAGGTTCTGTGCGTTGGCGGCATTGAGCGTGGCGACGGTGCCGATGGGGAAGCGGCTGGAATAGAGCGCGCGGGGGTAGAAGAAGCGCGTCGAATCGATGGTGTTGCGCAAGGCGAAGGTGTTGCGGTCGCGCATCTCCGAAAGGATCACGCCGCGCTCGCGGTCGATCGCGGCTTGCGAGATCGTCAGCTCGCCGGCGGTCTCGCGCATGAGCATCAGCGCCGTGTCGAGAAGGGCGGCGTCGCTGCGCGGCAGGTCCAGCTTGTAGACGGTGCGTTCGAAGCTGGTGGAGGCATTGGTGTCCGCGCCGAAAGCCAGGCCGTCGCGTTCGAGAAGAGGGATCATCTGACCTTCGGGCACGCGCTTGCTGCCGTTGAAGGCCATGTGCTCCACGAAATGCGCGAAGCCCTGTTCGTCGTCATGCTCGTCGAGCGAGCCGGCGGCGACTTCCATCCGCACCACGGCGGTTCCGACGGGGGTGGCATTGCGCCGCACGATATAGCGCATGCCGTTGGCGAGGCGCCCGAAGCGGAACTCGGAATCGAGCGGGATGTCGCTCTTTTCGAAGGCCCAGCTGGTGTCGTTGGTGCCGGCTCTCTCGGCGCGCGGCACGGCCTCTCGGGCCGATGCGCCGAGCGGCGCGGCAAAGAGCAGGGCGGTGAGGAGAATCTTCCGCATCGCGCGGGAGTGCCTCACCAAGTCGCTGATAACAAGAGGCTGCGACCTTCCGCGATCCTGGCGAGGCGGACAACGGGCAAACGAAAAGAGCCCGGCGCGCCTTGTGGCGGCCGGGCTCTTTTCAAGGTCCTGCGAGACTTACTTGCCGCGCAGCTTGCGGTGCTTCGACAGGTCGAGCACTTCGCTCGGGCCGTTGTCGTCCTGCAGCAGGCCGAGGCGGCGGGCGACTTCCTGGTAGGCCTCTTCTTCACCGCCGAGGTCGCGGCGGAAGCGGTCCTTGTCCAGCTTTTCGCCGGTGAACATGTCCCACAGGCGGCAGCCGTCGGGGCTGATCTCGTCCGCCAGGATCACGCGGCTGTAGTCGCCGTCCCAGATGCGGCCGAATTCGAGCTTGAAGTCCACGAGGCGAATGTTGATCGCCGCGAACATGCCGCACATGAAGTCGTTCACGCGGATCGCCATCGCCGAGATGTCCTGCATCTCTTCGTTGGTGGCCCAGCCGAAGCAGGCGATGTGCTCTTCGGCGATCATCGGATCGCCCAGCGCATCGTCCTTGTAGTAATATTCGATCAGCGTGTGCGGCAGGGGCTCGCCTTCAGGAATGCCCAGGCGCTTCGAGATCGAACCGGCCGCCACATTGCGCACCACGACCTCGATCGGGATGATCTCGACCTGGCGGACGAGCTGCTCGCGCATGTTGAGGCGGCGGATGAAGTGGTTGGGCACGCCAATGTGATTCAGGCGCGTGAACACGTACTCGCTGATGCGGTTGTTGATCACGCCCTTGCCCTGGATCGTGCCCTTTTTCTGCGCGTTGAACGCAGTGGCATCGTCCTTGAAATACTGAATCAGGGTGCCGGGTTCAGGGCCTTCGTAGAGGATCTTGGCCTTGCCCTCGTAGATCTGGCGGCGACGGGACATGCGTGTTCGTCCTTGAAACTGTATAAAGAGCAAACCCCGGCTTGTAGGACGTCGGGCGACCGCGGGCCGGGGCGTTCGAGCGGGCATATAATGGAAGCAGGGGTAAAAGCAAACCGGTTGGGCCCGTCCGGCAGGGGCGCTCATCGGCGGATCGCTCCAGAGCTATCCGTACGCCGGGGTCAGCGGCCCGATCCGGCGATTTCCGCCACGAGATTGCGGGCCGCCTCGCGCACCTGACGCCAGGTCGTCTCGAAGCCTTCGGGGCCGCCATAATAGGGATCTTCCACGTCCTGCCCTTCCAGTCCGGGCACATGGTCCAGCAGGAGCGAAAGGCGGGCGGAATGGCCGGCAGGGGCGATGCGCCTCAGATTCGCGAGATTGCTGGCGTCCAGCGCGACGATGCGGTCAAATCTGCGGAAGTCGTCGGCTTTGACCTGCCTGGCACGATAGGATGAAATATCGATGCCGTGGCGGAGCGCCTCGGCGCAGGAGCGCGGGTCGGGGCCTTTGCCGATATGCCAGGCGCCGGTCCCGGCGGAGTCGATATCGAGGTCCAGTCCCGCTTCGTCCGCCGCCTCGCGAAGCGCCGCTTCGGCAAGCGGGGAGCGGCAGATATTGCCGAGGCAGACGAAAAGGAAGGACGCTGGAGGCACTGCGGACATGGCGCCTAGCCTACAGGCGGTCGGGGCCGATCACAAATGTGTTTGGAGGGTGGGCCGGGGTCAGCGATGCCCGAACAGGCGTTCGAGGAAAGTGGGCTGGTCCATCGGCTGGATGGGGCCATGGAAGCGGCGGCGCAGGCCGGGATCGAGCGGCGCGCGCGGCGTCCAGATCCGTTCCGAGCGATAAGTGCTGTCTTGCGTCAGGGCCATTGGCGGCTCCATTTCTAGGGATCATTCCTGAGAATAAACCCTAGGACGCGCGGAAAGTTTCCTTTTCCGCGCGCCGCGGAGCCGTTGTCCGAGGTTCAGCGGGCGAGGGCGCCGGCCTCTTCGGCGAGTTGGCGGACCATGGCGCCGACTTCCCGGCCCAGGAAGGGCTTGCCCAGCATGGGCCGCTCGCTGTGGTCCTTGGGCAGGTGCTGGCGGTCGTAGCCGCTGACGAAGGCGAAAGGCGTGGACCTTGCTGCCAATTCGTCCGCCACGGCGTCGATTCGCTCGCCATTGAGATTGCCGTCCAGGAGGGCGAGGTCGGGGCCGGTTTCGCGGATCATGGCAATGGCCTGTTCGCAGGACGTGGCAGGGCCGAGAGCGATGGCGCCCGAGTCCTCGATCTCCATCATCAGTTCCATGGCCACCAGAGGCTCGTCCTCGACGATCAGCACCCGCAGGCCCTGCGCGCTCGGGCGGTGTGCCGCCGCATCGACGGCCAGGGAGCCGGCGGCCGGGGAGTCAGCGGCCAGGAAGACAGCAGACTGAGGGCCGGCGGCCTCATGGATCGCCGCGGCGGGCGCGCCGCCAGCAGTGTCGGTTACCAGGAGCGGTGGCGGTTCGAGTGCGGCATCGTCGGCCAGCGGCAGCACCAGGTGCCAGCGCACGCCTTCGGGGGCATATTCGGCACTGATGCGGGCGCCGTCGGCGGCCATGCTGCTTTCGATCAGGGTCGAGCCGAAGCCCCGGCGCTGCGGCGCGACGACCGGCGGACCGCCCCGTTCGCTCCATGTGAGCGAGAGGACATGGCGCGTCAGCGACCAGTCGAGCGCGACCGTGCCGGTCTCGTTGGACAAAGCGCCGTACTTGTGCGCGTTGGTGGCCAGCTCATGGAGGATCAGCGAAAAACGCAAGGCGAGTTCGGGCGGCAGGTCCACGTCGGGTCCGGCCAGGCGCAGCCGTTCCTCGCTCACGGCGCCGATCGCCACCTGGTCCGCGATGAGCCGGCGCAGGCTGGCGGGTTCCCAGGTCGTGGCGCTGAGGAGGGAATGGGCGCGGGCAAGCGACTGCAGGCGCCCACCGAACGATTGCTGGAATTCCTCCGCCGAACGGGCATGGCGAAAACCCTGCGAGGCGATGGCCTGGACCGTGGCCAGCGTGTTCTTCACGCGGTGGTTCAGCTCGCCGATCAGCAGGCGCTGCGTTTCCTCGGCGCGGTGGCGCTCGGTCACGTCGAGCAGTTCGATCATCACGCTGGCCCCGCGCGAGCCCGTGCCCGCCAGCGAGGAACAGTACCATTCGCCTTCGCGCAGAGCCTTGTCAGCCCGCAGGAAGCGGTGCTCCTGCGTCTCGCGGCGGTCTTCCCCGCCGAGCAGGGCGCGCATGCCTTCGACGAAGCGCGCGCGGTCGGCCGGGGCCAGGAAGGGGGCTTCCTCCACTTTCAGGCCGAGCACGTCCTGCGCGGAGAAGCCGATCTCGCGCTCGGCGCTGCGATACCAGCTGACGATCCGCAAGTTGGCGTCGATCTCCAGCACGGCGAGCGGCGAATTGTCGCCGTGCGCGCGCAGGCGACCGAGCGCGAGGCCGAGTTCGTCGCGCTGGCGCGCGATCTCGCGGCGCTGGCGGGCGAGCTCGACGAAGACCGCGACCTTGGAGTTCAGCTCGACCATGTCGAGCGGCTTGAGCAGGTAATCGACGGCTCCGGCTTCGTAGCCACGGAACCGGCGGCGTTCGTCGGTGGCGAGCGCGGTCAGGAAGATGATAGGGACGGCGCGGGTACGCTCTGTACCGCGCATCAGTTCGGCCAGTTCGAAGCCGTCCATCTCGGGCATCATCACGTCGAGCAGGGCCAGCGCGAAATCGTCGCGCAGCATGGCTTCGAGCGCCTCGAAGCCGGACGAGACGGTGACGAGTTCGACACCCGGCTGGTCGAGCGCGGCTTCCAGGACGAGCAGGTTCTCCCGGATATCGTCCACGGCCAGGATCTTGAGCGGCTCATTCAGCAAAGGCGGCCTCCTGGACGTCGTGTTTGGTGCGTCGCCAGATCTTTTCCATTGGCGCGAATTCGGCGAAGCTATCGCCCTCTGCGGAGAAGTGCACGGTTTCCTTCGAGCCAAGTCCCAGGAATCCTCCGGGCGGAAGGGACTGCGCGAACAGGCCGAGCGCGCGGTCCTGAAGCGCCCTGTCGAAATAGATCAGCACGTTGCGGCTGGACACCAGTTGAACCTCGGAGAACACGGCGTCGCTCGCCAGATTGTGGTCGGCGAAGACCGCGCGGCGGCGCAGGGTCGGGTCGAACCGGGCCACGCCGTAGTTCGCGGTGTAATAGTCCGCAAGCGACCCCTGGCCGCCTGCCTCGTGATAATTGCGGGAAAAGCCTGCGATCCGGTCGATCTCGTAGACCCCGGCCTCCGCCTTGGCGAGGGCGGCGGGGTTGATGTCGGTGCAGTAGAACAAGGTGCGCTCTTCCAGCCCTTCCTCGCGGAACAGGATGGCCAGCGAGTAGAATTCCTCGCCATTGGCGCAGCCGGCCACCCAGACCTTGATCGAGGGCCAGGTGCGTAGATGCGGGATGACCTGTTCGCGGATCGCCCGGAAATACTCGGGGTCGCGGAACATCTCGCTGACCTGGATGGTCAGGAAACCGATCAGGACGTTGAGGCTCTCGGGATCGTGGAGAATCCGGTCGAGCAGGCTGGAGAGGTGGGGATAGCCGAAATGGGATTGCGCCCGCTGCAGCCGGCGCAGCAGCGAGGCGCGGGAATAGTCCCGGAAATCGTACTGGTATCGCCGCCAGATCGCCTCGATGAGGAGGTCTACCTCGATATCCTCCACCGCTTCGACGGCGCGCCGTCCAAGGGGTTTCATCGCGGCATCCACACGCGGACGAGGCTGAGCAGCTTGTCGACGTCGAGCGGCTTGGAGAGATAGTCGTTGGCGCCGGCTTCCAGGCACTCGCGATGGTCGCGTTCCATGGCCTTGGCGGTGAGGGCGATGATCGGCAGGCCCTTCCACTGCGGGTTCTTGCGGATTTCGCGCGTGCAGGCGAGGCCGTCCATTTCCGGCATCATCACGTCCATCAGCACCAGGTCGACACCGACCCCGCCGCTGTCGCGGATATCGCTGTCCGCGACGCGGGCGAGTTCGTTCAGCGCCTCGATGCCGTTGCGGGCGATGCGGACGTGGACGCCGTGCGGTTCGAGCACCGAGGTGAGGGCATAGATGTTGCGGATGTCGTCTTCCACCACCAGGATCTGGCGGCCTTCCAGCGCGGCATCGCGGCCCAGCGAGCGGGCGAGGAGCTGCTGCTTCTCGTCCGGCATCTCGGACACGACCTGGTGCAGGAACAGCGTCACTTCGTCCAGCAGGCGCTCGGGGCTCTTGGCACCCTTGACGATGATCGACTTGGAATAGCGCCGCAGCCGCATCTCTTCCTCTTCGGAGAGTTCGCGGCCGGTATAGACGATCACCGGCGGGAAGCCGACGCTCTCGTCGTGGGAGAGACGTTCGAGCAGGTCGAGGCCGGACATGTCGGGCAAGTTGAGGTCCAGCACCATGCAGTCGAAGGTTTCCTCGCCAAGGCGGGCAAGGCAGTCGGCGGCGCTCTGGACGTCCACGGTCTCGACATCGCGCGAGGCGAGGAGGAGGTGGATCGCCTCGGCCTGCCGGGGGTCGTCCTCCACCACCAGCACGCGGCGCAGGCGCTGGTCCATGCGGGCTTCGAGGCCCTCCAGCATGCCGACGAGGGTGTCGCGGCTGACCGGCTTGAACAGATAGCCCACCGCGCCGCTGGCCAGCGCGGCATGGTCGTCGTGATCGGCAGAGACGATGTGGACAGGGATGTGGCGTGTGCGGGTGTCGCGCTTGATGCGATCGAGCACGGAAAGCCCGGTGTGGTCGGGCAGGTGCATGTCCAGGATCACCGCCTGCGGCAGATATTGCCGGGCGAGCAGGGCGCCTTCGTCGGCCGTGCCCGCGATCAGGCATTCGAAGCCTACTTCATGCGCCAGGTCACTGAGAATCCGGGCAAAAGCGGGATCGTCCTCGACGATCAGGATGACGCGGGAATCGCCCGAAAGCGTCTCGCGGTCGTCGGAAGGAGTAGGGCCGCGGCGGGTCGCGGGGGCTGTCGTCTGCGATGCGGCCGGGGTGGGCGTGGGGCTGGACCGGCCCGGGATCAGCGGGGTGCTGGCGGTATCGCCGGGCGTGAAGGTCTCGGGCAGTTCCAGAGTGAACACGCTGCCGGTGCCGGGCGTGCTGTCCACCGTGATGGTGCCGCCGAGCAAGTGCGCCAGTTCGCGGGAGATCGACAGGCCCAGCCCGGTGCCGCCGTACTTGCGGGCGATGCCGCCGTCCGCCTGGCGGAAGGCCTCGAAGATCGCGTCCTGCTGGTCCGTGGGAATGCCGGGGCCGGTGTCGCGCACCGCGAAGGCGATGCGGCCTTTCGCGGCCCGCGCGACGACAAGCGAGACTTCGCCCTGCGACGTGAACTTGATGGCGTTGGAGAGGAAGTTCTTGAGCACCTGCTCCAGCCGCAGCGGGTCGGTCTCGATCTCGGTCACGCCCTCGGCCGCATGCATCGTCAGTGACAGGCCCTTGCCCGAGGCTGCGGCGGAGAAAGTGTTCTCCAGCTTGCCGAGCATGGCGTCCATCGGCACGCGGTGCGGTTCCAGTTCGAGCCGCCCGGCCTCGATCTTGGAAATGTCGAGCACGTCGTTGATTAGCGTCAGCAGATCGTTGCCGGAAGACTCGATGGTCTCGGCATAACGGACCTGCTCGCCCGAGAGGTTGCCCTGGCGATTGTCGGCCAGGAGGCGGGCCATGATGAGCAGCGAATTGAGCGGCGTGCGCAGTTCGTGGCTCATATTGGCGAGGAATTCGGACTTGTAGCGGCTGGCCTGTTCCAGCTCGTCGGTCTGGCTGCGCAGGCGGGTCTGCGAACGGGTCAGCTCGTCGCGCTGGGCTTCGAGCGACTGGGCCTGTTCCTCGAGCTGCGAATTGCTGCGCTCCAGCTCGGCCTGCTGCTCTTCGAGCTGGGTCTGAGAGTGAAGCAGCAGCTTGCTCTGCGCTTCCAGTTCGTCGTTGGTGGCGCGCAGTTCCTCGCTCTGGTTCTGGAGTTCCTCGGCCTGCTGTTGGGTCTCCGAAAGCAGGTGTTCCAGGCGGGCGCGATACTTGGCCGAACGCAGGGTGATGCCGAGCGAACTGCCGACGAGGTCGAGGAAGGCGGCGAGGTCTTCCGGCCGCGCTTCCGGCGTGTCGAGGAAGCCGAGTTCGAGCACGGCGTTGACCGTACCGTCGACGTGGGGCGCGCCCAGCACCAGCCGGGCCGGCGTTGCCTGGCCGAGCGCGGTTCCGAACGAGAGGTAGCCGGCCGGAACGCGGGCGATGGTGGTGGTGCGGCCGTGGCGCATGACTTCGCCGAGCAGGCTCTCGCCCGGCTCCATGCGCTCGGGGACGGTGGCTCCGGCCGGCACGCCATATGTGGCGATCTTGCGGAAAGCACCATCGTCCTTGACGTAGAGGGCGCCGGCGATCGCGCCGAAGCGCTCGGCCAGGAAGGAGAGGGTGCGGCTGCCCAGCTCGTCCAGCGCGATGCTGCCGGCCGTGGCCCGCGCCAGGTCCGTCTCGCTCTCGCGCAGCCATTGCTGGTGACGGTTGTCGTTACGGTAGCGGATGAGGAAGAAACCGATGACCGCCAGCAGGATATTGGTGATGCCCGACAAGGCGCGGTTCGTCATCGCCACTTCCAGGCCCAGCCCCTGCGGCGCCATGAAATAGGCGACGATGGTACAGCCGATGCCGGAGATGGCGGCCAGCAGCGGCGTCACCGGGCGGCGGGCGACAAAGGCGATCACCGTGGGCAGCAGGTAAAGAACGCTCACCCCCGTTCCCAGGGGAATGGTGGCGTCGATCAGAAGGCAGAGCCCCAGGGTGATGATAATGACGAGCGCTAGCTGGACGTGAGGACTGAAAGCCTTGCTGGGCGACATTATGAATCTCAAGGGGAAACGCCGGCTGCAGGCGGACCGCTCCTCCCCCCAAACTTCAAGGGCGGTCCCCGGATCGGGAGGTTGAACGCAGGCAGGGTTCCATCGGTTCCCGAGGGAACGTGATAAATCTTGTATTACCCAAGATTTTCGAGGTTTCGTGAGGTGCAGCGGCGCAGGGTGAGTGAGGGTTTCATTAAGTAAGTTCCGGTAGGGCGTGCTGAAATCCCGACGAACTTCGCCGAAAGACTGGTCCTCCGATGCGCAGAATCACTCACCAGTTGCACCGCCTCCTCAAGGACATATCCGGCAATATCCTGCCGATGGCGGCCATCGGCATGGTCGTGGCGGCGGCGATCGTGGGATCGGCCATCGATCTCAGCCGCAACTTCAAGGTGGAGAACCAGCTCCAGGCCGCCTGCGACTCCGCGGTGCTGGCGGCGCGGCGCACCGTGGCGACGGACGCGGATTCGACGACGCCGGTCAACGGACTGGCGCCGTCCGTCCACACGGTGGCAGACAACTACTTCAAGACCAATTTCAACGATTCCACTCTTGGCACGGGCACCACGAACTTCGAGGTGTCTTCCCCGGACAAGGGCCAGACCGTCGAGGGCACGGCGGCGACCGTGCTGGACACCGTGGTCATGCGCCTGTTCGGGTTCAACAATTTCGCTCTGAGCGTGAAATGCACATCGTCCATGGGCATCGGCAATGCCGACGTGATGATGGTGCTGGATACCACCGGCTCGATGGCGGAATCGCTGAGCGGATCGACCCGCATCGCCGCGCTGCGCAGCGCGATGAAGAACTTCTACACCACGGTTTCCGGCGCGACCAAGGAAACCAACGCCCGTGTGCGCTACGGCTTCGTGCCCTACAGCTCGTCGGTCAACGTCGGCAAGCTGCTCAACGCCGTGGACAAGAGCTACATCGCCGACAGCTGGAACTACCAGTCGCGCGTGCCGATCTTCCTGAACGTCGCAAATGGGACGAAGACGGGGACGAAAGACACTTACGAGGACGAAAAAAACACCACGTCACGAGGTTCGAGCTACAAGAACCAAACTCAATGCAACAACAATAAGCCTGCGAATCAAAGCGCTTATTCCAATGTAAATTCGTCCACCACCGAGACGACCACTTCCGGAACGACGCCGAATATTACGGTCACGGTTGTGACGAAGCAACCGCAGCAGATGCTGACCTATGAGTGCAAGAGCAATAATGGGACGTATTACTTATATACGACTACTTATGCTCGCACAAAGGTGACCACTGACACTTACAAGAACGCCACGAATTCCACAAATGTGAAGGGTTCTACCTTCGACCATTGGGAATATCGCCAGGTCACCGGCGTCGATACGTCCAAGTTCAAGACGTTCGGCTCGACCCCCGTGCTCAACGGCAATAACGGCGCGTCCGTTTCCTACACCTGGGGCGGTTGCATCGAGGAGCGCAGCACGTCGAACACGGCGAACTTCAGCTACAACTCGATCACGGGCCTCAGCCCGTCGACGGCGCTGGACATCGATATCGACAGCGCGCCAACGTCGGATGCCAAGACCAAGTGGGGTCCGCTCTGGCCGGAGATTTCCTACCGCCGTGCGGGCAGCAGTTCCAGCACCTGGACACGCAACACGACGACGGATGGCGCATCGGCCGGAACCTACTGCCCCGCCGAAGCGAAGCTCCTGACCGAGATGGACCAGTCCAGCTTCAACACTTACGCGAACTCGCTGACGGCGGTGGGCGGCACTTACCTCGACATCGGCATGATCTGGGGTGGGCGGATGCTCTCGCCCGACGGTATCTTCAAGGACACGGTGAACCTGGAGCCCACCAATGGCGGTGAAGTCGCCCGGCACATCATCTTCATGACCGACGGCCAGATGGACACGTCCAACTATGTGCCGACGGCCTGGGGCATGGACTGGTGGGACCTGCGCACGACGGCCGGCGGTTCGGAAAGCGATGCCGACGCGCGCCACACGTCGCGCTTCCTAGCCGTATGCGAGGCGATCAAGGCCAAGGGTATCCGCGTCTGGGTGATCGCCTTCACTTCGGGGCTTTCCACCGACCTGAAGACCTGCGCCTCCGACGACAGTTCCTATGTCGCCACCAACGCCACCGATCTCAACACCGCGTTCCAGGAAATCGCCAAGCAGGTCGGCGAACTGAGGATCACCGAGTGATGCTGCGCCGCCTGTCGCATTCGGCTGCCGGAGCGCTCCGGCGCCTCCGGGCCGACTGCCGGGCCGATACCCGGGGCGTGACCGCGATCGAGTTCGCGGTAGCGGGCCCGGTCCTCATCATCCTGCTCATGGGCATCTTCGATCTGGGCCACATGGCTTACATCCGCGCCGTGCTCCAGGGCGGCGTACAGCAAGTGGCCCGCAACGGCACGCTGGAGACTGCCGAGACGGAAGCGGGCGATGCCTATGTCAAGCGACTGGTCGACGGTGTCGCGCCGGGAGCCAAAGTGGAAATCACGCGGTCGAGCTATTTCGACTTCACCGACATCGCCCGGCCGGAGGCCTGGAACGACAAGAACAACAACAGCATCTGCGACAATGGCGAATCCTACACGGACGAGAACAAGAACGGCCATTGGGACGCCGATGTCGGCAAGAGCGGCAATGGCGGCGCGAACGACGTGGTCGTCTACACCGTGAAGGTCACGTATACGCCCGTGTTCCCCGTTCCCGGACTGACCGACGGGAACACCAAGCGCACGCTCTCGGCCACGGCCGTCAGGAAGAACCAGCCTTACGCCCTTCAGCAGGCGGTAGGCTCGGCAGCAGGGACCTGCCAATGATGGCATCGCCGAACAGGCCGAAGAACTGGCCGCGCCGCGCCGCGCTCCTGCGCCGGCTGCGCGAGGACCAGAGCGGCGTCTCGTTCATCGAACTGGCGCTTATCCTGCCGGTGCTGCTGACCCTGGGGCTTTACGGAACCGAAGTGGCGATGATGGCCATGACCAACATGCAGGTCGGTGAAATCGCGACGTCCGTGGCGGACAACGCCTCCCGCCTCGGGCAGACGGACAACAGCACCGTCAGCCCGACGGTCAAGGAAGCGCAAGTCGATTCGGTCATGTGGGGCGCCCTGAAAGAGGGCAGCAGCTTCGATTTCGAAACCAATGGCCGTGTCGTCCTGTCCAGCCTGGAATACGACAGCGATACCAAGCGGCAGTTCATCCACTGGCAGCGCTGCCGCGGCGATCTGGACCGCAAGTCAGCCTATGGTGAGGCGGACCCCTACAAGACCGGCCCGGTGCTGGACGGCATGGGTGTGAAGGATCACAAGATCTACTCGGTGCCCAATTCCGCAGTGATGTTCGTGGAAGTCTACTACCACTACCAGCCGCTGTTCGGGACGATGTTCGTGAAGGACCAGGTGTTCAAGCACGAGGCGGCCTTCCTGATTCGCGACGACCGCAGCCTCAACCCCAGCGGCACCAAAAACGGCATCACCGGAACCGGCAGCCAGTCGCTCTGCACCTGAGGCGAAGGCCCTTGCGGCCCGCCCCTTGCAGGGATGCTTTCAGATCTGCGGAAAAAACGAATTGGTCGGGGAGACAGGATTCGAACCTGCGACATCTTGCTCCCAAAGCAAGCGCGCTACCGGGCTGCGCCACTCCCCGACCCTTCGGTCGTCGATGTTGATCCGGGACCAGAAGTCCCGGTGCCGTTGGTGGGCCCGGCAGGATTCGAACCCGCGACCTAGCCGTTATGAGCGGCCAGCTCTAACCGCTGAGCTACAGGCCCCAACTGCCACGCCCGGCTCCATCGACGAGGCCGGACGAGAAGCCCGTTAGCTTGGCAATTCGTTCTGCGCAAGCGCTACGCTGGACATGATGTTGGCAACATTGCTCGGTTTTACACCGCGGCGTTCCAGATGCGCGAAAAGTGTGCGCCACCAGCCGTAGAGCGCGTCCAGATCCTGCGCGTCCCGCACGTAAGGCGTATAGCCGGGAACGAGCGAGGGGCTGTGGAAGGAGAAGACCAGCACCGGCAACCCGGCATCGATGGCCACGTCGACGCCGCGCAGCGCTTCCTCGGCCGTGATTCCCTCCGGCGTCAGGGGGATGCGCTCCAGCAGTCCGGCACGGGCGAGGGCGCCGCGCAGCTGCGGCATGCGCCAGAGCGCGGGGTAGATCGTATTGCCAAGCTGCCGCAGCGGTCCCCAATAGACGGTGGTCAGCGGCAGCTCTAGCAGCCGTCGCGCGCTGTCCGTCCAATAAGGTTGCAGCGGATGGGTGCGATAGTTCGGGCCGCCGGAAGCGCTGTAGTCGAACCGCGCGCGTACCGAAGTGTCGATGGCGATGCCGAATTCGTCCAGGATCTCGGCAGTGCGCGGGCCGAGCCCGTAGCGGCCCGCCCGGTAGATGCGCGGCGCCGTGCCGAACGCCTCGACGATTCGGCCGTGAAGGCGCGCGAACTTCTCGCGCTCCAGTTCGAAGCCCAGGTTCCCGGCGTAGGAATTGAATTCGGTGACGGCCTCGTCGAACGGGGGGTTCACCCAGGGGTGAAGCTGGACGCCCACTTCCGCCCGCCCGGCCGCGACCGCTTCGCCGATGGCTTCGGGTGCCAGCGGCGAATCGGCGACCGGATAATCCACGAGATAGATCGGCACAACGCCGAACTCCTCGCAGAACTGCTGGAACGTGCGCAGTGCCGGGACGGAAAGCGTGCCATGTCCGTGCCGGTCGAGCGGCGCGTTCCAGTCGAACTCTTCCTCGGTATCGACCGTGACGATGAAACGCTGGCCGAATCCCTCGCTGAATTGCGCAAGGGCATCGGCGCGCGGCGGCAGGAGGAGGTTGGTCCCCGGCAAGACAGAAAATTCCCTCAATCGGGTCGCATCCGACAGAACGACAATATGGACGAAGCGGCTCCGGGACCAGGCAGGCTGGCCTGCGAATCCGCAAGTACGGCAGGAACGGACTAGAGGAAAAGTGTTCCGCTTCGGTAAAGGGGCGGGACGAAAGCCTTCCCCCGCACGGTCTGGAACCCTCTTCGCGAGCGGCTCAGAGCGCGCGGCTTTCGGCGTCCTGCACGCGGCCCAGCGCCGATGCCGCGAAAGCGGGAAGCGACAGCCGTAGCTCGTCGCCGTCGCGCTGGAGGCTGCCACCGGCAGCGTCGGCTTCGGCCGCTGCCAGGCGCAAGGTGAAGCCGATGCCGAACATGCCGGTGGAAAGCGACTGGCCGCGCTCGCTCACCGGCGTTTCGAACAGGCTCTGGGCATCGCGCGCCAGCAGCAGCGAGGGCAAAGTCACCCGCATGGCCACGCGCCCGTTCTCCACGGCGAGCCGGACCGGCAGCAGTTCGTGCGGCGCGGTCATCCCTGCGAGTACGGCGAAGACGCGCCATATCATGCGCTCGATCTCGGTCCGCTCGATGGCGATCGGCAGCGCCGGCCCGCCCGTTTCGGGAAGGACGAAACCGCTGCCGCGCGGCTCGGTCCAGGCCTTGAGGCGCGCAACGGTCTCGGACAGGACGGCGACGAGGTCGCTTTCGCCCGATTCGATGCCGAGGGCGCCCGATTCGAGCTTTACCAACCGGTCGAGTTCCTCGAATCCGGCCAGGATATGGGCACAGTCCCCGGCGATGGCCGCGGCAAGGGCGCGATATTCGTGCGGAGCAGGGCCGTAGAGTTGCTGCTGGATGATCTCCGCGGCGACCTGGATGGCATTGGCCGGCGTGCGCAGTTCGTGCAGCACCTGGCGCATGCGGTCCGCCTCGCTGGGTTCGGCGGCCGGGGCTGCGTCGACGGCGGCGATCTTGCCGGGGCGGCGCAGGCGCCCGGCATAGCCTGTGAATCGGCCGCTCGCGGGGTCGAAGTGGGGCACGGCATCCACTTGCCAGGCACCGCTGACGGCGGGCGCGCCGGTGATCTCGATGGCAACCGCGCGGAGGGGTTGGCGGTGCCGGATGGAAAGTGCCAGGCCGGGAACATGCATCGAGGCCATCTGCACGGACGGCAGCGGCGCTGCAGGATCGAGCGGCTCACTCACCATCGGGTCGAGCGCCGCGAGGTTGAGGCCGATCAGCGCGCTGGCATGGGAACCGTCGGCCCAGCAGACGCGGCCTTCCGAATCTGTCGCGAAATCCATGGCGGCGGGGGCGCTGGCACTGGGCGTATCGCCCAAAGGCAGGCGAGGAGAGCCGCCGGCAATGCCCGGTGCGTGATGCTCGCGTGCCTTGCGGAATTCCTCGATGCGGCGGACGATCGCGCCGATGCCGTCGCCGCCTTCCAGGCCGGTCCCGCCGCCGCTGGCCTCCAGCCCGCTGCGCAGCGCGGCCGATCGGCGCGAGGTGGCGGCCTGTTCGAAATCGGCAAAGGAGATCGGCTCGGCGCCCCGCGGGTGCTCCGTCTCCGGTTCCTCTTCGGCGTCCGAAAGCTCGGCTTCGTCGAGCAAGTCGAAAGGCTCGCCCTCAACGAGCGTCTGAGGCGGGGCGTGGCTTTCGCTCGCGGCCTCGCTCGGAAACTGAATTTCGAAAGTGGAAACGGACACTTCCAGGACTTGCGCGTTCGGCGCGGGCGGCAGGCCGCGATCCTGGATGCCCAGGCGGTCGAGCAGCGCGCCGACTTCCGGGCCGAGATCGCGGCGGTGGCGCAAGATGCCGCGGGCGCGCACGGGCAGGGCGGGCACGAGGCGAAGCCAGCCCGCTTCGTCCAGCCGCGCCGTGCCGATGGCAGCCAGGGCGACCTCGGGCTCCGCTTCGGCGAACAGGGCCAGCAGACGGGCATTGGTCAGGGGCTGGAGCGGCTGGCGCACCAGCCGCGCACGGTCTGCCGCGCCGATCTGTGCGCCGAGTTCCTCGACCCGGGCAAAGCCGGCCTCGATGGCGTCGGAACGGGCGTCCTCGGGCAGGCGCCCCAGGATGTCGATCAACTGCCGGTACTGGATGCGCGCCAGCGCGTCCCCGGAGGACGGCAGGCGCAGTACCGTGGCAAGGCGATCGTCGAAATGCATTCCGGCTCCATAGGCGGTCTGCAAGCCCTTGCGAAGCCGCCCTATCCCTAATGTTACCCGAAGTAGGCCCTTAGAGGTTAAGTCAGGGTCACCAAGGGGCGAACTTTACTTCGAAAAATGCCGCAGCGCCCGTGTTTCCTGCCCGCCCGGTATGAGGCTTTGCCGGTCTTCCATGTTCCGCCGATGGGGGAAAGGAGCCGGAAAGGCCCGCAAATCCGGCCGCCGGCCTATGCGAAAACGCTCTCTAGCAAACTGTGCAGACGCTGTAAGTCGGCAGATTGTAGGCGTTGCAATGCGGGACGATTACGCTAAGGGATAATATTATTACAGGGGTGTCAGCGTTTTCGAGTGGATATTGCATGCCGGATCACGCTGCGCGCCCGCAAGGAAAGTTTCGCATGATTAATCTCGATGACATCGATCGCCGCTTGCTTGCAGAGTTGCAGGACGAGGGCCGCATCACCAATGTCGAACTCGCCCAGCGCGTCGGTCTCACCGCTCCGCCGTGCCTGCGCCGTGTGCGCAGCCTGGAGGAATCGGGCATCATCCAGGGCTACCACGCCGATCTGGACGCTTCGAAGCTGGGCTTCACCATCACCGTCTTCGCGCTGGTCAGCCTGAAGAGCCAGGCCGAGGAATCGCTGCGCGCCTTCGAGGACCACATGAAGGGTCTGCCCGAAGTGCGCGAGTGCCACATGCTCAACGGCGAGATCGACTTCATTCTGAAGATCGTCAGCCGCGACCTGCAGAGCTTCCAGGAATTCCTCACCAGCAAGCTGACGCCCGCGCCGAACGTGGACAGCGTCAAGACCTCGCTGACGATCCGCACCGCCAAAAGCGTGCCGGGCGTTCCGCTGGAAGCCTGAAAGCGAATCACCGCGTGGCAATGACGAAAAAAAGGCGCCGCGTCCTGCTCCTGGGCGCGGCGTTGCTGTTGGCAGCCGGGAACCTCTGGTGGTTCACACGGGGAAGCAGTCAGCCCGAGCCGGACTTCGTGCTGGGCGCGACGTTCGAATATGCGAGCATCGCGGCGCAGGACCTGCCTTCACTGCCGCGCTATGATGCCGCAAAGGGAACCTGGCAGGCCCGCGGCCGGCCGGTCACCGCGATAAAGGATCACATTCGCCCTTATCGCGCCTCCGATTCTGTCACGAAGTGGAGCCCCACGTCCTATGTGGCGATAGGGGTGGAGGCGAGTGCCGGTCCCAGCCAGCTTCACCCGATCTTTCTCGATCTCGTCCGCGCGGGGATCTGCGATGTTGCCGTCGTTCAGGACGGAATGTCGCCCGATCCGCGCGGTGAGGTGGCTGTCTTGATCCAGCATGTCGTGTCCGTCAGGGACGGCACGGGCAGCGCGGTGAAATGCCCCGCGCGTCAGAGCGCGGCAGCGCCCTCCAGCGCCAGCAGATAGCTCTTCGCACCGAAACCGGCGACAGTCGCCTTGGCCGCCATGCCGACCCATGACGTGTGGCGGAATTCCTCGCGGGCGTGCGGGTTCGAGAGGTGCACCTCGATCACCGGCACTTTGATAGACCGGATCGCGTCATGCAGCGCGATCGAGGTGTGCGTATAGGCGCCGGGATTGATCAGCACCGCATGGGCGCCTTCGTCCTCGGCTTCGTGCAGCCAGTCAATCAGGTGGCCTTCGTGGTTCGACTGGCGCATCTCGATGGAGCAATCCAGCGTCTCGCCGCGCTCCACCAGCATGGCGCCGATGTCGTCCAGCGTCTGCGAACCGTAGATGCCCGGTTCGCGCTTGCCCAGGCGGTTGAGGTTCGGTCCGTTGAGGACGTAGACGAGCTTGCTGGCCATTTCGCGATTTCCCGGTGCGGTTGCTATCCGGGCGCGGCTCTAGAGTATTTTCAGGCCCGCTGGAAACACCCCAAGGCGCCGAACCGGCAAAGAAGCGGGGCGCGTCAGCGGGGTGCGGGCATCTGGTCGCCGATGGGGCGGCCGTCCGCCTGCGTACCGACGGGAGGCTGCGGCGCGCTGCCGCCGAAGTCGGGCGCAGCATCCTGCGCACCCTCCGGCGGCGTTTCCGCCTCCGACTGGTCGGCATCGGCGTCGCCCTGATAGAACTTCGCGAGTTCGGCGTCGTTGGCCTTGAGCCGCGCGGAGGCTGCCGCGCTTTCCGCCTGCTGCCGGGCGGAGGCTTCCTGTTCCGCGGAACTCTTCGCCGCGGCAAGCTGCTTTTCCAGCTCTTCCTCGCGGCTCGGCCCGCAGGCCGCCAGCACCAGGGCCGGGCTCAAGACCAGTGCAATGGGCAAGACATTCCGAAACACGCAGTGGCTCCCCGCCAGACATCGCCGTGAGACCGCAAAAGTGACGGTCCTGCCGGGATCTCTAGCGGGGAAGGTTTGGCTTAATCTTAACGGGCGAAAATCTAGCGGTCCGAGCCCCTGGCCTTGCCCCACTGCCGCATCGCCGAATATCCGAGGTATCCGGTGCCGAAGAGGGCGTAGAGCGGCTCGGGGATACCGTTCAGATAGGCCGACATGCTGCTGCCGATGGCTTCGGCGGTCCGGGGGCTCAGGGCACCGATCAGGCCCATGGGCAGCGACCACAGGATCATGAGGTAGATGACGTAGAGAAAGCTCGGCCTGGCCCGGCTGGTCCAGGGATCGCGCGACTCGGCTTCTGCGACGATCGGCGAGAGACCTGCCTGAAGCATCTGCAATTCCTGAGAATTTTCGAGTTTCAGCAATTCCAGCTTGGCGCGGTCCCGTGCATCGGGATCGGGGATCACCTTGTCGATGATCTTCGAGACCGGCGCGAGTATAGAATCGAACAGGGGCATTGGCGGGCACTCCCTAGGATGGTGGCCCGCAACCAGATAATCGAAGCGATCGATGTAGGAAAATGCTGCCAGTCATCGCCGCATGCGGCGGTTCTCGCAGGAAGTGAGGCGGGGAGGAACTGCTCCAGCCGCCCCGCGGATCAGACGTCGGACGGTATCGGCCGGTCGAGATAAGTGGTTTCGCCCTGCCGGCGCGCTTCCCAGGCATTGGTGCGCTCGCGGGCATAGGCCTTCTGCACGCGAACCCGGCTGATGCCGTATCGCTTGGCCAGATCGCCGTAAGTCGCGCCATCGATCACGGCGACGTAGATCGCGGCATTGCGCTCTTCGCTGGAGCTAGGATTCTCAGAGGACATCGACATTCTCCCGCGTTCTGCGCCGTGCTGGTTGGTCACCCGTCGCAGGCGATTCGCCCTCGGCAACGTATCAAGCCTGGGTTCCGATCCCAATCGGACGCGGTCCTGTCTGAAACGAAATGAGGGCTGAAACGAAAACGCCGTCTCCCGCACGAAGCAGGAGACGGCGTTTTTCATTGGTCGGGACGAGAGGATTCGAACCTCCGACCCCCACACCCCCAGTGTGATGCGCTACCAGGCTGCGCTACGTCCCGACCGGAGCGCGGCCTATAGGAGGCCTTTTTCGAGAGCGCAAGCGTCTGAATGACACTTTCTTCACGGTGCTTGAACGGCACTTGTGGATACCTATTTGGCGACGGCTTCGGTGAGGCCCACGGGGGATGGCGGCTTTCGGCAGGAAGGCCGCGCGTTGCCAGTGCTCCGCTTTGTTGCTAACCGCGCGCATCCGGCAAAGTCCATGAATGGATTTTCCCGGCGAGGCGTGCGGCAGATCGGATGCCGCGTATTGCCGCGCCGGCACGAACACGACGAGAAGGCCCTTCAGTTCAATGCAAAGCTCGATTCTCAACCAGCTCGCCGCCGCCGCTCCTGCCGGCGCGCCGCCGGCATGGATCCAGTACCTGCCCTTCGTCGCGATGGCGGTGATCTTCTGGTTCCTCATCCTGCGTCCGCAGATGAAGCAGCAGAAGGAGCACAAGAACAAGCTTTCGGCGCTCAAGAAGGGTGACGAAGTGCTGACCGGAGGCGGCCTCGTCGGCAAGATCGTCAAGATCGACGACAACTACGCCGATATCCAGCTTGCGCAGGGCGTCGTCGTCAAGGCGGTCAAGTCGACCATCGTCGATGTGATCCCGCCGGCCGGCTCGAAGCCCGCAAACGACTGAATTTCCGGCATCGCCGGGCTGAACCTGGCGATTCCCGATATCATGGAGCGCCCTGGACCGGGCGCTCTTTCGGAGAGAAGCCACAGGCTATGCTCGAATTTCCTACCTGGAAGAAGCTCTGGTACTGGGCGCTGACGATCGTCATCGCCCTTTGCGCCGTGCCGTCGCTGGTCTCGCTGACCAATGCGCGCTGGCCCGCATTCCTGCCGGAGCCAAAGATCAATCTCGGCCTCGACCTGGCCGGCGGCAGCCGCCTCCTGCTGGAGGCCGACCGCAAGCAGGTCGTCCAGCAGCGCCTGGAAGGCATGGAAGAATCCGTGCGCACGCGCCTGCGCCAGGCCAGCCCGACCATCGCCATCGGCGATTTTTCCAGCAACGGCGGCCAGCTGGCCTTCACCGTGCGCGACGCTTCGCAGGTGGATGCCGCGCGGGAAGCCATCCTGCCGCTGACCTCCGGCGCGGGCCTGACCGGCCAGCGTGACTGGGACATCACCGTACAAGACGGCACGCGCTTCATCCTCGTGCCGACCCAGGCCGGTATCGACCTGGCGATCAGCAATGCGATGGAAACTGCGGTCGAAGTGGTCCGCAAGCGCATCGACGCGCTCGGCACCAAGGAGCCCGACATCCGCCGCCTCGGCGGTACCCGCATCGACGTGCAGGTGCCCGGCCTCCAGGACCCGCAGGCGCTGAAGAACCTGCTTGGCCAGACCGCCAAGCTCGAATTCAAGCTGGTCGACGAAACGGCCGTGCCCAGCGATCTTGCCAAGGGCATCGTGCCTCCGGGCGACGAGATCGTGCCTTATGCCGATCCCACTTCGCCGGCTGCCGGCGGCGTTCCCGCCATCGCGGTGAAGCGTCTGGGCGGCATCAAGGGCGACGAACTGACCGATGCCAAGCAGGCCTTCGAACCGAAGACCAACGCGGCGGTCGTCTCGATCACCTTCAATCAGCAGGGCGGCGAGAAGTTCGCCAAGCTGACGACCGAGAACGTCAACAAGCGCTTCGCCATCATCCTCGACGGCAAAGTGCTCTCCGCGCCCAGCATCAACGAGCCGATCCTGGGCGGCAGCGCCCAGATCTCGGGCAGCTTCAACGTCCAGTCCGCCACGCAGCTCGCCATCGCCCTGCGTTCGGGCGCGCTTCCGGTCGATCTGACCGTCGTCGAGGAACGCACCGTCGGTCCCGACCTCGGCGCCGATTCGATCCAGAAGGGCGTCGTCGCCATGGGCGTCGGCTCGCTGCTGCTCATGGTGTTCATCTTCCTGACCTATGGCCGCCTCGGCGCCTATGCGAACCTGGCGCTGGTCATCAACGTGCTGATGATCCTGGGCGTGATGGCGGTGCTGGGCACCACCCTGACGCTTCCCGGTATCGCCGGCTTCGTGCTGACGATCGGTGCGGCCGTCGACGCCAACGTGCTCATCAACGAGCGTATCCGCGAGGAACGCCATCGCGGCCGCCGCGTGGTGCAGTCGGTCGAGCTGGGCTACAAGGAGGCGAGCCGCGCCATCTTCGACGCCAACATCACCAACGCCATCTCGGCGGTGCTGATGTTCGCCTTCGGCTCGGGTCCGGTCCGCGGTTTCGCGGTCGTCCTCATGATCGGTATCGCGACTTCGGTGTTCACCGCCGTCACGATGAGCCGGATGTGGGTTGCGGGCTGGCTGCGTCGCACCCGTCCCAGCGACCTGAACGTATAAAGGTACTGGCGCATGAAGCTCCTCAAGCTCATTCCCGATCACACGAACATCCACTTCCTGCGCTGGCAGTGGCCGTTCTTCATCACCAACCTGCTGGCGATGGCGGCATCGATCGTGCTGCTGTTCACGCATGGCCTCAACCTGGGTGTCGACTTCGTCGGCGGCCAGATGATCCGCGTGACGTTCGAGCAGAGCGCCACGGCGCCGGTCGGCAAGCTGCGCGACAGCGTGGATTCGCTCGGCTTCGGCGAGCCGGTGATCCAGACTTTCGGCAAGCCGAACGAAGTCTCGGTCCGCATGAAGCTGCCGGAAGGTGCGGAGGACAATCCCAAGCTGGCCGACGGCATGGCGCGCAAGATCACCGAAAAGGTGCGTCATGACTTCGCCGATGCCCGTGTCGACGGCGTCGACTCGGTCTCGGGCAAAGTCTCGGGCGAGCTGTTCCACACCGGCATGCTCGCCCTCGGCCTGGCGATGATCTGTATCTCGATCTACATCTGGATCCGGTTCGAATGGCAGTTCGCCGCCGGCGCGCTGTTCGCGCTGGTGCAGGACATCCTGCTGACCGTGGGCATGTTCTCGCTGACGCAGATGGAGTTCGACCTCAACATCGTCGCCGCGCTGCTGACGCTGCTGGGCTACTCGCTGAACGACAAGATCGTGGTTTACGACCGCATCCGCGAGAACATGAAGAAGCACCGCCGCATGCCGATGAGCGAGCTGCTCGACCTCTCGGTGAACGAGACGCTGTCGCGCACGATCGCGACCTCGCTCTCGGTGCTGATCATGCTCGTCTCGCTGCTGCTGCTCGGCCCCGACGTGATCTTCGGCTTCACCGCTGCCATCACCCTGGGCATCTTCATCGGTACCTACAGCTCGATCTTCATGTCCGCGCCGATCCTGATCTGGCTGGGCGTGAAATCGGACTCCTTCGTGAAGACGGAAACCGATATCGACCGCCAGGAACGCCTCGCCCGCGAGGGCGGCGCGCGGCCCTGAGCCGAAGCACCTCACGCTGACGAAAGGGCCGTTCCTGCAAGGGAGCGGCCCTTTTCATATCAGGCCGCAGCGTAGACCGGCTCGCCCGAAAGCACGTCGCGCCAGAAGCGGACGAGGTTCTGGGCATTCACGCCCCAGGAGAAGCGGCTGACGTTCGCGGAAACGTCCTGCTGGCTCGGCGGATCGGCCAGGATGTCGCGCACGGCATCGGCGATCGCTTCGGGGGTGCGCTCGGCGATGATGCGGCCGGCGCTTTCGTCCTTCACCACCTCGCGGGCGCCGCCGATGTCGGGGATGACGATCGGCGTGCCGCAGGCCAGTCCTTCCACCCAGACATTGGCGAGGCCCTCGCTGGCCGAAGGCAGGACCAGCACGTCGGCCGCGCAGAGGACATGGGGCAGCAGGTCATGGCCGACGAGGCCGAGAAACTGCACCCGGTCGGCCACGCCCAGCCAGTCTGCCAGGGCATGGAGCGACTTGTCGTCCTCGCCCGTGCCGGCAAGGGCGAGACGCGCACCGGGCAGGTGAGTGAGTGCCTCGATCACCAGGCGCTGTCCCTTGCGCGGGATCAGCGAGCCGGGCGTGACGATCAGCGGCCCTTCCGACCAGATCCCGAGGTTGGGCATCGCCGAGACGAGCGCCCGGGCGGCGCCGCGTGCCACGGGGTGGAAGCGCTCATGGTCGAGGCCGGTGTAATGAACGCCGATCCGTTCGGCGGGCATGCCCAAGGCGATCATGTCGCTGCGCAAGGCCTCGCTGACCGCCAGCATTCCGGCGGCCTGCTGCGCCGCCCTCTGCATCTGCCTGAGCGCAACGGGGCGCTGTCCCCAGTAATGGATGTCCGCCCCGCGCGACTTGATGGTGAGCGGCAGCCCCAGTTCGCGCGCGATCAGCGCGGCGGCGGGGCCGTCCGGGAAGAAGAACTGCGCATCGACCAGGTCGAACGGCCGCTCGGCATGAAGGCGGCGGACGAGCGGCAGCACGGCGCGGGCGATCCGGCCGGGATTGGTGTCGCCGCCGATCTTCGGGATCAGCGTGAACTTGGGATAGTGCACTTCGAAGCCGGCGATGCTGCTGGATTCGGGAATGTGCCTGAGCTTGTCGTAGGGATGGCGGCGGGACAGCGGCCAGGGCGGAATGCCGATGGGGCTGACCATGGTGAGGTCCACCTCGCCCCCGGCGACGATCGCCCGCATCTGGTTGCCGACGAAGACGCCGAAGGACGGCTTCACCGGATTCGGAAACAGCGTGGCAATGGAGAGGATGCGCATGGCTTCCCTTTAGAGGCGGAAAGTTAGAGCTTTCTGACGAGCATGTCCGCAACGGCCAGCCACTGGGGATGTTCCACCGGTACGGGCGGCTGGCCGCTGATCGGGGGCAGCAGGACCAGCGCATCGCCGCCGCCCTCGATCAGCCTTCCGAATGCGAATCGGCCGCCGGGGAGTGGGGCGAGCACGTCGCGGTTCAGCAGGCGCGAAGCCTCGTGCAGGGGCGTCTGTCGCAGCCAGACCTGGTCTCCGGTGCGGTATTCGCCGCAGGTCGCCTCCACTTCCATCACCATCCATGGCAGGTCGGCGGCAAGATCGCTCGGCAGCAGCGCCTCGCGCCGGAGACGCGGGCTTTCGGCGCCGCCTTCGGAGAGGAGAGCCACGACCATGACCGGCTCGCTGGCCTCGCTGCGCAGGAGGCTCTCCGGATCGACACCCAGCGCCTGGGCGATCCGGTTCATCCAGACGAGCGAGAGATTGCGCATGCCCGTCTCGAGGCGGCCGATGGTCTGCGCGGTCGTGACGGGCCGGCACGCGGCGGCGACATCGGCCAGGGTCAGGCCCTTCTGAAGCCGGATGTCGCGAATGCGGTTGATCATCGAGAAGCTGGCCCCTTGCCGATCCGGCGCAGCCTTGGCGGAGGGCTAACCGATCTGGTTTCCCTCATCGCCGCGGCGAGCCGTCTTGGCAAGGGACGGCGGGTGGGCGCGGCGGCTTGCCCGCCTCCCGCGCCTGGGCACCAGGCTCCCTTATCCCTCGACCAGTTCGGCCAGTTCTAGCCAGCGTTCTTCCGCGGCTTCCTTTTCGCCGCGCGACTTATCGATGGCGGCGGTCAGGCTGGCGAATTTCGCCGGATCGCGGGTGTAGAGCGCGGGATCGGCCATGGCCGCTTCGTCGCGGGCGATGGCGGCTTCCAGTTCCTCGATCCGCTTGGGCAACAGCTCGTAGTCGCGCTGGTCCTTGTAGGACAGCTTGCCCTTCCTTGGCGGCGGCGGAGCGGCGGTATTGGCGCTCTCCTTCGCCTTGGCCTTGCCGCTGGCGGTGCGCTGGCGGCGCTTGGCCTCCCAATCGGCATAGCCGCCGGCGATCACATCGATATGGCCGGTGCCGTCGAGGCCGAGCGTGACGTTGACCGTGCGGTCGAGGAAGTCGCGGTCGTGGCTGACGATCAGCACCGTGCCGTTGTAATCCGCGATCACTTCCTGAAGCAGGTCGAGCGTTTCGAGGTCGAGGTCGTTGGTCGGTTCGTCCAGTACCAGCAGGTTCGATGTTCGCGCGAATTCGCGGGCGAACAGCAGGCGCGAGCGCTCGCCGCCCGAAAGCGTGCCCACTTTCGCCTCGACCAGGCCGGGATCGAACAGGAAGTCCTTGAGATAGCCCTGGATGTGCTTGCGCACGCCCACCACGTCGATCCAGTCCCCGCCCTCGGCCAGGACGTCGCGAATGCGCATTTCCGGGCTCATGCGGCTGCGCTGCTGGTCGATGACGGTGGCGTCGAGCGTGGCGGCGCGCGTCACGGTGCCGGAATCCGGCTGCAATTCGCCGATCAGCAGCTTCAGCAGCGTCGTCTTGCCCGAGCCGTTGGAGCCGACGATGCCGATGCGGTCGCCGCGCTGGATGCGCAAGTTGAAGTCCTTGATGACCGTGCGGGCGGCCTCTCCGGTTCCAAACGTCTTGGTGACGTGCTCGGCGACGATGACGGACTTGGTCTTGCTGTCGTCCGCCACGACGGCGAGCTTGGCGGCGCCCTGCGGCCCCATCATCGCCGCGCGCTGGGCCCGCATTTCCCAGAGCTTGGCCAGGCGCCCCTGGTTGCGCTTGCGCCGCGCGGTCACGCCGCGTTCCAGCCAGTGCGCCTCGATCTTGAGCTTGGCGTCCAGCTTCTGGGCGGCGCGTTCCTCTTCGGCGTAGACCTCGTTTTCCCAGGCCTCGTAGCCGCCGAAGCCGATGTCCCTGCGGCGCATGCTGCCGCGGTCCAGCCAGAGCGTCGCATTGGTCAGGCGGGTCAGGAAGGTACGGTCGTGGCTGATTACCACGAAAGCGCCGTTGTAGCGCTGCAGCCAGGATTCCAGCCAGTCGATCGCGGCAAGGTCGAGGTGGTTGGTCGGCTCGTCCAGCAGCAGCAGGTCGGGCTCGGAGGCGAGGGCACGGCACAAGGCGGCGCGGCGGCGTTCACCGCCGCTGGCGCTCTTCGCCTCGCGCGAGAGGTCGATGCCGAGCTGGTCGGCGATCGATTCGACTTCGTGGCGCGGCGGGGCATCGTCGCCGTGAATGGCGAAATCGAGAAGGGTGTCGAACCCGGTGAAGAATGGGTCCTGTTCCAGCGTGACGACGCGGGTGCCCGGCTGGACCGAGCGGGTGCCCTTGTCTGCATCGACGCTGCCGGCAATCAGCTTGAGCAGCGTGGTCTTGCCCGCGCCGTTGCGCCCGATCAGCGCCAGCCGGTCGCGCGGGGCGATGTTGATGTCGAGGTCCTGGAAGAGCCAGCCGGAGCCCTGGATCAGGCCGAGGCCTTCCCAGCTGAGAATAGGTGCGATTGCCATGGCTCGGCGCCCTACAGGGCCGGGCGGGGGGCTGGCAAGCCGCACGGCGCGGCATCGCGAGCGTGGACTTTCGGCCACACCTCCGATCCGGCGCTGCCTTCCTGCCACATTCAGGACTTGTTCAAGGCGGCGGGCTTAGGCAGCAAGTCGATATGAAACAGGCTCTTTCTTTCCTGGCGGCCCCTGCCGCGCTGGCTCTTGCGGCCTTCGGGTCGGTCGTGCCCACGCTGACTGCGCATGCTGCCGATCCCGGCGGCGAGCAGGGTGAGGTGCGCCGCGAACGCAAGGCCGGCAACATCCTGTCCATCCGCGAGATCGAGCAGATCGTTCTGCCGCGCATGTCCGGGAAGCAATATCTCGGCCCGGATTACGATTCGGCCGCCATGGCCTATCGCCTGAAGTTCATCCAGAGCGGCAAAGTCTACTACGTCGATGTCGACGCGCGCACGGGGCGGGTGATCGGCCAATCGCGTTGAACGATGCCGCGTAGAAGCGCAGGCCCGTCGATCCGCGGGAACCAACGCGGGGGCCGTCGCTTGACGCTGCCGGGCTTTCGCCCCATTTGAACTCCGCCCCCACCGGCCCACTTTCATTGGGCCCGCCCTCTTAGGGAGAGACCGAATTGCGCATCCTGATCGTCGAGGATGAACCCACGCTCGGCAACCAGCTCAAGACCACGCTGGAACAGACCGGATATGCCGTAGACTTGTCCGTCGATGGCGAGGACGGCCACTTCCTGGGTTCGACCGAGGAATACGACGCCGTTATCCTCGACCTTGGCCTGCCGGAGATCGATGGCCTTACCGTGCTGGGCATGTGGCGCAGGGAAGGGCGCAATTTCCCCGTCCTGGTCCTCACCGCCCGCGATTCCTGGTCCGACAAGGTGGCCGGGCTCGACGCCGGTGCGGACGACTATCTGGCCAAGCCCTTCCAGACCGAGGAACTGATCGCCCGTCTGCGCGCGCTGATCCGCCGTGCCTCGGGCAACACTTCCAGCGAACTGACCGCCGGCGACGTGCGGCTGGACACTCGTTCGGGCCGCGTCACCCTGGCCGGGGAGCCGGTCAAGCTGACCGCGCAGGAATACAAGCTGCTGTCCTACCTGATGCACCACAAAGGCAAGGTGGTCAGCCGCACCGAACTGATCGAGCACATCTACGATCAGGATTTCGACCGCGATTCGAACACGATCGAGGTCTTCGTCACGCGCATCCGCAAGAAGCTGGGTGCCGATGTCATCACGACGATCCGTGGCCTTGGCTACAGCCTCGACGACCCCGCAGAACCCGGCCGCGGCTGACGTGTCAGCCCCGGAAACGGGCCTCCCGGAAGCGGGATCCGGCACGAAAGCGTCCCGTGCGGCGGCTGCCGGTGTAGCGGGGGCCGGTACGGCGGGATCCAGCGAAGCCGGGTCCCATGCGCCGGGAACCGGAGAGAGCGGCGGCGCCCAGGTGCGGGCCGCCAATACCGGCTCGCTCGCGCGCCGCATGATGCTGATCGCGGCGGGATGGATCTTCATCCTGCTGCTGGTCGGCGGACTGGCGCTCGACCGGACGCTGACCGGCCTCATCACGCGCAATTTCGACGAGCAGCTCGGCTACATGCTCACCGGCATGATCGGCTCGGTGGAAATCGGGCCGGACGGCGAAGTCTTCTTCATCCGTCCGCTGGGCGACCAGCGCTTTCTGGAGCCCAATTCCGGGCTCTACTGGCAGATTCGCGCCAAGGGCCATGAGGATTTCCCGTCGCGTTCGCTCTGGGACCGCAGCATCAACGTGCCGCCCGAGCATTTCGACGCCCAGCAACACGTCTATGACAGCCCGCAGTTTCCCGGCGAGCCCCTGCGCGTGATGGAGCGGGCGGTGATCCTGCCGGGCAGCGATGCCCAGTGGATGTTCACGGTCGCGGCCAGCCGGGTCGATCTGAACGACCAGATCAAGATGGTGCGCGGCATTCTCGTCTACAGCTTCGTCGCGCTGGGCTTCGGCCTGCTGCTCATGGCGGGCATGCAGACCTGGTACGGCCTGTTCCCGCTGCGCCATGTGCGCCGCGCAATCCAGAAGCTGCGCACGACCGGGGCCAGCCGCGTCACCCAGCCGCTGCCGCAGGAAGTGGAACCGCTGGTCGACGAGCTGAATGCACTGCTCGCCCATACCGAAAGACAGGCCGAGGAAGCGCGCATGCATGCGGGCAACCTCGCTCACGCGCTCAAGACGCCGCTTACCGTGGTTATGAACGCGGCCACGGCCAAGGCGCCCGACCTCTCGGACACCGTGATTCGCGAAGCGGCGGTCATGCGCCGCCAGGTCGATCACCATCTGGCACGGGCGAGGGCGGTCGGCCGACGCGCCGTCGGGCAATCGCGCGCGGAAGTCTGGCCGAGCCTGGAGGCCGTGCTGCGCGCGGTGGAGCGGCTCTACGATCAGGCGCGGCTGGACCTGGATGGCAATCACGACGCCGTCGTGGCCCTTGAAAAGCAGGATCTCGAGGAGATTCTCGGCAATCTGATCGAGAATGCAGCCAAGTACGGCGGCGGCAGCGTGTTCGTGACGGTGGACCCCGATCGCACTTCGCGCTTGTGCGAAGTGTGGATCGAGGACGACGGCATGGGCATTCCCGAAACCGAGCGTATCCGCATCTTCGATCGCGGCGCGCGTCTCGATACCGGCAAGCCCGGCACCGGGCTGGGCCTTGCCATCGTGCGCGATGTCGTGGAAATCTACGGCGGCACCGTGGAACTCGACGAGAGCGAGGACCTGGGCGGCTTGCTGGTCAAGCTCAAGCTGCCGCGGGTCGATGCCTAGGTTCACGGTCCCATCCGGCGCCCGGCTTCCCGTATCCGGCTTCGGACGGGATTTTCGTGGGAACCGGCGCAGAGGCGGTTGCGGCTCCGTTCATTCATCCCCATTGGCGCGGTTTACCAGATCAAGGACCCTTTCATGACCGATTCCATCAACCTGTCGCTGTCGTCGGACGAGATCGAAATCATCGTCGACGCCCTCGAAGCCGATCTCGAAGGCTATGTCGAAGCTGCCAAGGAAGCGCGCGGCAACAACAACCGCGAGGACGTGGCGACCTTCACCGAAGCGGCCACGCGTATCCAGACGCTGATGTCGAAGCTTCAGGATCTGGTGGAAGACTGACCTTCCGGGCCAGCTTTTCCTTCAGGAGCTGCCGTCCCGGGCCATCCCGGGACGACGGCTCCCTATACGGATCCGATTCCCTGAAGGCCTGGGCTCAGGCCTGGTTCTTCGCGCGCTCGTGGTGGCGGATCACTTCGTCGATGATGAAGCGGATGAACTTCTCGCCGAAATCGGGGTCGAGATGGGCGTCTTCCGCCAGCTTGCGCAGACGCACGATCTGGCGTTCCTCGCGGCCGGGGTCGGAGGCGGGAAGGTCGTTCTTCGCCTTATAGGCGCCTACCGCCTGGGTGATCCGGAAGCGTTCCGCCAACATGTGGATCAGAGCGGCGTCGATATTGTCGATGCTCGCACGGAAACCGGCGAGTACGAGGTCGGCTGCGGGAGTGTCCTGGGTCATCGCGTGGTCCGCTAGCACGGGTTCGCCGCCTCTTCCAGTCGGGGCGTTCGACCGTCCCGTGGCATTCGCTCTTGCGTTACGGACGCCGAACGCGCAATGCGCGGGTCGATGAGTGCCGATGTCATTCCCCTGCGCGCACGCGGGTCGCAGCCTACCCTCGCTCCCATGCTGGCGCTCACCGCTCCCGGCATGAACAGCGTCAACGCCGTCATTCTGGACCGGATGCAGAGCGAGATTCCGCTCATCCCGGCGCTTGCCGGGCATCTGATCTCGGGCGGTGGCAAGCGCATGCGCCCGATGCTGATGGTCGCGGCAGCGGAGCTGTGCGGCTATCAAGGGACCCGCCATCACAAGCTGGCCGCGGCTGTGGAATTCCTTCACACCGCCACGCTGCTTCATGACGATGTCGTCGACGGTTCGGACATGCGCCGCGGCAAGGCCGCCGCCAACATCGTCTTCGGCAATCCCGCGACGGTTCTGGTGGGCGATTTCCTGTTCACGCGCGCCTTCGAATTGATGGTGGAAGACGGCAGCCTCAAGGTCCTCAAGATCTTCTCCAAGGCCAGCTCGATCATTGCCGAGGGCGAGGTCGATCAGTTGACCGCCCAGCGCCGGATCGAGACGAGCGAGGAGCACTACCTCCAGATCATCGGTTCCAAGACCGCTGCGCTTTTCGCCGCCGCCACGCGCATTCCGGCGATCGTTGCCGAAAAGAACGAGGCGGAGGAGCATGCGCTCGACGCCTACGGTCGCAATCTCGGCATCGCGTTCCAGCTGGTCGACGACGCCATCGACTACGATTCGGAAGCCTCCGAATCGGGCAAGGACAAGGGTGACGATTTCCGCGAGGGCAAGATGACCCTGCCGGTGATCCTGGCCTATGCGCGCGGCAATGCCGAGGAACGCAAGTTCTGGGAAGACGCCATCGCCGGTTTCCGCACCGAGGATGAGGACCTGGCCCACGCCGTGGAACTCATCAACCGCCACGGCTGCGTGGAGGCGACGCGGGAACGCGCGCGTCTCTATGCCCAGCGGGCCATCGATTCGCTCTCGATCTTCCCCGCCGGCGCGGCGCGGGAGGCCATGTGCGAAGCGGTCGAGTTCGCGGTGGCGCGCCGCTACTGAGCTTCGGGCTTTTCCATCTTCGTTATCGGACGCCGGGCAGCATCTGTCCGGCGTTTTCGTATGTGCTCTGCCGATAGTTATCGTTGGCGTAACTTTAATGTCGCTGGAAATCCTGCGACGAGGCTGCCGGGATGAATGAGTAAAGCGTCGATCTATTAGGTTGATACTATAGGACAATGGCTATAGGTTCGCGGCGTTACGAGTTCCTGCCTCGGGAGATCGTCGTTGGTTCGAAGTGGTCGATCCTCATTTCGGTTCCTTCTCGCGGGCATCCTGCTTTGTGGGCTTGCCGGACTTTCCGAGGCGAGGGCGCAAGGTGCTCCGGATGATGCCTCTGGCGGTCAGGCCGGCGGCGTTTCTGTCGATACCGTCGATGAAGGGCGGGTCCCAATGCCCCCTCCGGCCGGACGCGGCGGCACCGGCTGGACGCTCATCGTCAGTCCTTATGTCTGGGGCGCTTCCATTGGCGGCGACCTTGGCCTGGCCGGGTTGCAGACTCAGGCGCATTTGCCCTTCGGCGATATCTTCCACCATCTCGACCTTGCGGCCATGGGAACCGTCGAAGTGGTGAACGGCCGCTGGGGCGGATATCTCGATGCCCAGCATGTGAAGACCTCGCAGACCGAGCAGGTGCTGTCGCTGCCCGTGGATCTCAGCATCCGCACCACGCGCGTGGCGGGCGGGTTCTACTACAAGGCCTGGATCGTTCCGCTTCCGGGCGAGACGGCCTTCGGCAATCCCCGGAACGTCTCTTTCGAACCGACCGTGGGCCTGCGCTGGACCGACCTGAAGGCCAGCGCCGCCGTCGCGCCCCTGGCCCTGCAGACGGCGAAAGGGGCGAACTGGGTCGATCCCTTCGTGGGTCTGCGCATGAATGCCGATCTCTCGCGGCGCTGGAATCTTTTCGCCCAGGCCGACGTGGGCGGCTTCGGCGCCGGCTCCGACATCAGCGTCAATGCTGTCGCCATGCTGGGGTACCGCACGCATGTCTTCGGGCAGCGCACGATCCTGCGGGCAGGTTACCGCTTCATCTACGAGGATTACGACCAGCCCGATTTCACCGGGCGCGGCAAGTTCGTCTGGGAAATGCAGCAACGCGGCCCGCTGATGGGACTGTCGATGCTCTTCTGATTGCTCCGTTGCCACGAGGAGAATTGCCGATGCGCATGACGATCACATTCGGGCGGGCGCTTTGCGCGCTGGCCGTGCCGGGCCTGTTGACCGCGGGTGTCGCCGCCGATGCCTGCACGCGGGCAGTCTATCTGGGGCCGAACGACAACGTCATCACGGCCCGTTCGATGGACTGGAAGAGCGACATCGTCTCCAACTTGTGGATCCTGCCGCGGGGCATGGCGCGGAGCGGCGAGGCGGGGGCCAATTCCATCAAGTGGACTTCGAAATACGGCAGCGTCGTCGTCAGCGGCTATGACGTCTCCAGCACGGACGGTGTCAACGAGAAGGGGCTCAACGCCAATATGCTCTGGCTGGTCGAATCGGAATATCCGCATTTCGATGGCAAGGGTAAGCCGGGGCTGACGATCGCGGCTTGGGCGCAATATGCGCTCGACAACTTCGCGACCGTTGCCGAGGCCGTGGCGGCGTTCGAAAAGGAGCCTTTCACGGTCGTCACCGACAGTGTGCCGGGCGAGGACCGCCTGACGACCGTGCACCTCTCCATGTCGGACGCCACGGGAGACAGCGCCATCGTGGAATATATCGGCGGCAAGCAGGTGATCCACCACGGTCGCCAGTTCCAGGTCATGACCAATTCGCCGACTTACGACGAGCAACTGGCACTCAATACTTACTGGAAAGGCATCGGCGGCACGACCATGTTGCCGGGCACTAACCGAGCGGCGGATCGCTTCGCGCGAGCTTCCTTCTATATCAACGCCATTCCCAAGGAACCGGACCCCAACAAGGCGCTCGCCGCGGTGTTCAGCGTGATCCGCAATGCCTCGGTGCCCTATGGCATCAACACTCCGGAAGAACCGAACATCTCATCCACCCGCTGGCGCATCGTCTTCGATCACAAGCGACAGCTGTACTTCTTCGAATCGGCTTTGACGCCCAACACCTTCTGGGTCGACCTGAAGAAGATCGATTTCTCGAAGGAGACGGGCAAAGTGAAGAAGCTCGATCTCGGTCCAGATCAGGATCACACGTTCTCGGGCGAGGCGAACAAGGACTTCGTGGACCATGCACCGTTCCGGTTCCTGGGTTTGACGGGCTGAATTTCCGCTATTTTCAAGGATGTTGGGCGGTGGCGGGTGCCCGGCATCGCTCGCACGGTGGGCTTTTCGCGCAACAGTCCACCGTGCAATGAAGTTGCAATAAGGCCGCAATTGCGGTGGCAGGGGAAGCACCCTATTCAGGCCGCGTCATGCCCTCCGAATCCGAGCAGGCGCCGTCGGGTTATCAACCCGGCTCGCCGCGCCAACGCCTCGTATCATCGTTCCTCTCTGCGGGGCTGATCCTTCTTGCGCTGTTGCTGGCCATCTACCAGACGGGCCTCGTTCCCGAACTTGCGAAGAAGACGACCGCGCTGACCACGTTCGATGTCGTCGACCACGATCGCGACAAGGGCGGGGACAAACCGGCCCAGCCCAAGCAGCGCGAGGAAAAGAAGGTCGAGCAGAAGCAGCAGGCCGCGGTGGTGCAGGAAAAAGTGCCGACGCCACCTGTCGAAACGCCGGTGGAGAAGAAACCGGCTTTCACCTTCCTCAAGATGTCGAGCCAGGACTTCGCCGCGGCGGATATCGGCAAGATGAAGGGGCAGGGGCTGGCGCAGGGTGCTCCGGCACCGGGCGGTTCGGGCGGGACTTACGGCCCCGGCGAAGGCCCCGGCGGCGCGACGCTCTACAACGCGGACTGGTTCCGCCGGCCCACCGATGCGCAGCTGGGCGGGTACTTGCCGGAAAAGCGGCCCAATACCGGCTGGGGCATGATCGCCTGCCAGACCATGGAGCATTACAAGGTCGACAATTGCCAGATCCTGGGCGAATCGCCGCGCGGCTCTGGCTTCGGCCGGGCGGTGCTCAATGCGGCGTGGCAGTTCGAGGTTCTTCCGCCGCGCATCAACGGCAAGCCGCAGCTGGGGACCTGGGTGCGCATCCGCATCGACTACGGGACCAAGAGCGACATCTGAACGGGCCGCGAAAGCGGATGGCGGACTGAACCGGGCCAAGCCGCCTGTCCTAGCCGCCCGGTCAGGCCATGTGCCAGGTCTTGGAAGAGGTCTCGATCCGGGCCAGCATATCATCCAGCGACATGGGCCGGGCGATGTGGAAGCCCTGGGCCAGCGAGAACCCGGCGATCCGGGCGCTGAGGAGCTGGTCTTCGGTCTCGATCCCTTCGATCACGCATTCCAGCGAGAGCGCGCGCGCAAGGTTACGGATTGCCGAGATCAGGCGGCGGCCCACGGTCTCGTCGAGCCGGGGCGCGAAGCTGCGGTCGATCTTGACCATGTCGAGCGGCAACTGGTGCAGCGAAGAAAGGCTCGAATAGCCGGTGCCGAAGTCGTCCAGCGCAATCCGGGCGCCGGTGGCGCGCAGGCGCTCCAGGACGATACGAGCGGTGTCGAGTTCGGCGATCAGGGTCGTCTCGGTGATTTCGAAGAGCAGGCGACGGGCGTCGCTGCCGCTCGTTTCGATCCGTTCGAGCAAAGTGCCGATTGTCTCGGCGTCCGAAATGTCGTGGCCCGACAAGTTGAACGAGACCGAGATGGGGTGCGGCAGGCGGGCCAGGGTATCGAGCGCATGATCGAACAGGGTCGCCGTCACTTCGCGGGCACGGCCCACGCGTTCGGCCGCGGCGATCATCATTTCCGGCGCGATCACGCCCAGCGTGGGCGAGGTCCAGCGGGCGAGGCATTCGAAGCCGACTGGCTGGTTGCTTTCGGTGGCGATGATCGGCTGATAGGCGACCGAGAGTTCGCGCGAGAGGTCCGCGCTCTGCATCGCTGCATCGAGTGCCTGCTCGGAGCGGATCAGGGTTTCCAGGTGATCGGAAAAGCGCACGCACTGGCCGCGCCGGTGATTCTTGGCATGGTAGAGCGCAAAGTCGGCACGGTCGTAAAGCGAATGCGCGGTGCGCGCGCTTTCCGGATAGATCGCTATTCCCGCCGATCCGCCGACGGCCATCGTCACTTCGCCGATCCGGGCCGGGCTGCGGATGGCGGCGCAGAACTTCTGCGCGATCGCTTCCGCCTCGTCGGGGCCGCCGGGCACGATGAAGCCGAATTCGTCGCCGCCGAGGCGGGCGATCGTCACGCTGGGATCGCACTGCGCAATGAGGCGCGTGCCGATGACCTGGAGCAGCCGGTCGCCCTGGGCATGGCCATAAGTATCGTTGACGGGCTTGAAGCGGTCCAGATCTATCAGGCCGACGCAGAAGACCCTGTCTTCGCCGCTTTCCAGCAGGTTTTCGAGCGTGGCGAAGAAATAGCGGCGGTTGGGCAGGCCGGTAAGCGCGTCGGTCTGCGCCAGCCGGGCGTTCTCGTCACCCAGCGCCTGAGCCTGCCGGCGTTCGGCGCGCAAGTCGCGCTGGGCGACCTCCAGTTCGACGAACGAATCGTACGTGTCGCGCAGGATCTTGAGGATCACGGCCGCCACCAGCGCGATGTTGATCGCCACGGCGGTGAGCGTCGCCGAACCCGTCGTCACGCAATAGACGAGGAACATGCCCAGTGCCGTCAGGCAGATCAGCAGGGCGGCGGTGGGCAGGAACGTCAGGCAGAACACGCAGCCGAGCACGGTGACGGACACGAAAACCGCGACATGGCCATGTTCGTAAGGGCCGCCGTAACGGTCGAGGCAGAGCGACCAGACGGCGAAAGCCATGGCGAAGACCAGCGCCAGCCAGATCGCCCGGCGCATGCGCCGCAGCGCGACATCCGCTTCCAGATCGCGCTGGCCGATGGGGCGCAGCCATACCAGCATGCGAATCAGGCAGCAGGCGATGAGGACGGCGGGGATCGTAAGGGTGAGAAATCCGGGAGCCAGCGCACGATGCGTATAGGCCAGGATGGCCGCATTGACCGACAAGAGTCCGTAGAGCGGCGGGATTCGTTCGCGCAGACGCAAGTACTGCGCCACGGGCAAGGGGTAATGCCCGGCGCGGTGCATCTTGTATTCGATTACATTGGCGTCAGGCAAAAACGTGAACTCCTGAGAGTTTTGCTTAGGTATGATTCCTTGATGAAGAGTAGACGTCTTCAACAATTTCATCCGTTTCGGATCCGGGTCCAGCGAGGCTGGAGCCTTTCCCGCTCCCGCCCCGCGCACTAAGGAGTCGTGCGTGAGCGACCTTCCCATCCAAGCCGTATTGCCCGAAGTCCTGTCCGCATTGCGTGACGGTCCTCACGCTGTGCTGATAGCGCCGCCGGGCGCCGGCAAGACGACCGCACTGGCTCCGGCACTGCTGGCGGAGCCCTGGTGCACGGGCACGGTGATCCTGCTTTCGCCGCGCCGCGTGGCTGCCCGTGCCGCGGCCGAGCGCATGGCCGAGCAACTGGGCGAGAAGGCCGGGGAGACGATCGGCTACGTCACCCGTCTCGATGTGAAGCGCTCCGCCCGGACGCGAGTCGTGGTCATGACCGAGGCGATCTTCGTGGCCACCATCGTATCCGATCCGGAGCTGTCCGGCGTCTCTGCGGTGCTGTTCGACGAGGCCCACGAGCGGCATCTCGACAGCGACCTCGGCCTCGCGCTTGCCATCGAATCGAGCCAGGTCCTGCGCGAGGATCTGCGCATCGTCGTCATGTCGGCGACGATCGACGGCGCGCGTTTTTCACGGTTGCTGGGCGGGAATGCGCCGGTGATCGAAAGTGCGGGCAAGGCGTGGCTGCTGGCGATCCGCTGGCTGGGCGGGTCGCCCGACCAGCGGATCGAGGATGCCATGACGTCCGCCGTGCTCACCGCATGGCGCGAGCAGGAGGGGGACATTCTTGCCTTCCTCCCCGGCGTGCGGGACATCGACCGGGTGGCGGAGCGGCTGGCAGAACGCCTGCCGGCCGCGCTGGTCCTGCCTCTGCATGGCCAATGCGAGCCGGCGGCCCAGCGCGCGGCGATCCGCCGCGATTCGCAGGGACGCCGCCGGATCGTGCTTTCCACGGCGATTGCAGAGACTTCGCTGACGCTCGAGGGCGTTTCCGTTGTCGTCGACAGCGGCCTGTCGCGCCGGGCTGAATTCGACAAGGCCGCCGGTGTCACCCGGCTGGCGACTCACCGCGCGAGTCGCGCCTCGGCTGCCCAGCGCGCGGGCCGCGCGGCGCGGCAGGGGCCGGGCACGGCCTACCGGCTGTGGGAAGAGGCGGCGCATCCCGGGCGTCCCGAATTCGACCCGCCGGAGATGCTCACCAGCGACCTGGCGCCGCTGACCCTGTCGCTGGCCCAATGGGGTGCCGGCGATCCGGCGGCGATGGCCTGGCTCGATCCGCCGCCGCCGCCCGCTCTGGATGCCGCGCGGCGGCAACTGGCCGCCCTTGGCGCGCTGGACGGAGACGACCGGATCACGGCTTTCGGCCGCAAGGTTGCGGCACTGCCCATGGACCCCGCGCAGGCGGCGATGATCCTTCATGCCGCCGAGTGCGGCGCCGCCCCCGTCGCGGCCCGGCTCGCCCTGCTGCTGCAGGAGCGTGGGCTGGGTGGCCGCAGCGAGGATCTGGCGCAGCGCCTCTCGCGCTGGGATGGCGATCGCTCGCCGCGGGCGGAAGCGTCTCGCAAGCTTGCGGCGGGCTGGGCGCGCCGGGCCCGCGCGCTGATCGCGGGGGAGGACGACAGGCAGGACGTGCCTCCCGGCGTTCTGCTGGCGCTGGGGCGGCCGGACATGGTCGCGCGCCGCCGCGATACGAGTGGTGAGAACTGGCTCTCCGCCGGGGGCAGGGGCTACGTGCTCGACCCGGCCTCGCCGCTGGCCTCGCGCGAATGGCTGGTGATCGGCGACGCCCAGGGCCAGGCCAAAGGCGCGCGGATCCTGTCCGGCGCGTCGCTGGAGACGACGGACGTGGAGCAGGGCCTGTCCGACCGGATCGAGCGCCGCTCCGTCCTGCGCTGGAACGAGGCCGAGGGGCGTGTGGAAGCGCGGCTCGAACGGCGGCTGGGCGCGATCACGCTGGCCAGTGGCCCCGATCCGGCGCCCGATCCGGTGGCCATCGCCGCGTTCTTGCTCGAACGGGTGCAGGAGAAGGGGCTCGACCTCGTGCCTTTCGGCAAGGGCACGCTCTCGCTGCTGCGGCGGGCGCGCTACGCGGGGATCGCGGCGCTTTCCGAGCAGGCCCTGCTGGCCGATCTCGACGCATGGCTGGGGCCGCTGCTCGGGCGGCGGCTCGATGCGATCGACAAGGGCGCTCTGGCCGAATCGCTGCGCAATCGCCTGGCCTGGGACGACCAGCAAGCGTTGGAGAAGCTGGCTCCGCCCGAGTTCCGCAGTCCGGCGGGAAGCACGCATGCCATCGATTACGAGGACGAGGGCGGGCCAAGCGTGGAAGTGCGGGTTCAGGCCCTGTTCGGCCTCGACCGCCATCCCACGTTTGGCCAGCCGCCTCAGCCGCTCCTTCTCAAGCTGACGTCCCCTGCCGGCCGTCCGATCCAGACAACCCGCGATTTGCCGGGATTCTGGCGCGGATCCTGGCGCGATGTGCAGCGCGATATGAAGGGGCGATATCCCCGACATCGCTGGCCCGACGCGCCCTGGACCGAGGATCCCAGCCTCAAGACGCGCAACGCATTCGAGAGGTCAAAAGGAGAAGCATCCGGGAAGACGTGATTTGCGCTTGATTCTCTCCCTGATTCGGAGGCAAAGCGCTCGGCCATGAGTGCACGCATCTATCAGCGCCCGAAGAACGCCATGCAGTCCGGCAAGGCACTGCTGGACCAGTGGGTCCTCGAGTTCGCCCCTTCCGAAGCGAAGAAGCCCGATCCCCTGATGGGGTGGGCCGGTTCCGGCGACATGCAGCAGCAGGTCACGCTGAGGTTCCCGGACCTGGAAGAGGCCAAGGCCTATGCCGCGCGCTACGGTATCGACGCCGAAGTGCACAGCACCCCGCCGCGCCGCCTCAAGATCCAGGCTTACGCTGACAACTTCCGCTGATCCGCTGCGCTGCGGCGCACGTTTCTGAGCAAATCGGCCCGCGTTTCCGGCAAGGATACGCGGGCCGCTGCCGTTATGGCGTCGGCACGGCTCGCCGCCGTCATGGTCCGCACGAAGCCCCTGTTGAAAAGCCCGACAATCCGGGCTGGACAAACAGGGCGCGCCTCTCCATATGGCCGCCCGGGAGTCGGGTGGACGTTTGCGTTCGCCAACCTGGTCAGGTCCGGAAGGAAGCAGCCACAACGGATAGCGGCGGGTCGCCCGGCTCCTTCAGCCCACATCATGCAACATGATTGCCGGACCCGCCGATGCCCAGCGCTTCGGTTGGGGCATTCGGCTCTGGGCTGTGGAGCAAATTGCTTTTCCCCTGACATTCCGGTCCCCAGTCCCTAGTTTACGCGGGATGGACGATTCACGCGACATGTTCGGCGATACCCCCCCTTGGGACGACAAGGAGGAGGAGGCGCCCGCACCGACCCAGGCCGAGCTGGAACAGGCCGGTCAGGCGTCGATGTTCGGCGAGCCCGAATCCGCGCCCGATGCCGCGCCTGTCGCATCGACGCCGGCCCCGGCGGAAGCGAAGCCCGAGGCTGCGGTGTCCAAGCCTGTCGCCAAGGCCGAGCCGGCCCAGGCCGAACCGGTCCAAGCGGAACCGGCCAAGCCTGAATCCGGCAAGCCCGCGGCCGCTCCGGCGCAGCCCTACCGGGTGCTGGCGCGCAAGTATCGTCCGCAGACTTTCGCCGAGCTGATCGGTCAGGAAGCCATGGTCCAGACCCTGGCCAACGCCATCAAGCGCGACCGGCTGGCCCATGCCTTCCTGATGACCGGCGTGCGCGGGGTGGGCAAGACATCCACCGCGCGGCTGATCGCAAAGGCGCTCAACTGCATCGGCCCGGACGGGCAGGGCGGCCCGACCATCGATCCCTGCGGCCAGTGCGAGCCTTGCCTGGCGATTGCCGAGGGTCGCCATATCGACGTGATCGAGATGGATGCCGCCTCGCACACGGGCGTCGACGACGTTCGCGAGATCATCGAGGCCGTGCGCTATGCCGCGGTTTCGGCGCGCTACAAAATCTACATCATCGACGAAGTCCACATGCTTTCCCGCAACGCTTTCAATGCCTTGCTGAAGACGCTTGAGGAACCGCCGGCCCATGTGAAGTTCCTTTTCGCGACCACCGAAGTGGACAAGCTGCCGGTCACGGTGCTGTCCCGCTGCCAGCGCTTCGACTTGCGCCGTATCCCGGCGCCGATGCTGGCCGCGCATTTCGCCCGGGTCTGCGGCCTGGAGGGCGTGGAAGCCGAGGACGAGGCGCTGGCCATGGTCGCCGCCGCCGCCGAAGGTTCGGTGCGCGACGGGCTCTCGATCCTCGACCAGGCCATCGCCCATGCCGATCTCGATGGCGAGGGGCAGGTCCTGGCCGAGAAGGTGCGCGACATGCTCGGCCTTTCGGACAAGAGCGTGCAGCGCGGCCTCGTCACCGCGATTCTCGACGGCCAGGGCGGCGAACTGCTCGAACTCGTGGCGCGCCAGTTCTCGCTGGGCGTCGAGCCGATCGCGATCATGCGCGGGCTGATGACCCTGGTTCACCGCATCGCCGTGGCGCAAGTCGCCGGCGGCGCGCACGATGCCCATTCCGCGGAAGAGCGCGAGGCGATCGAAGGCTGGGCGAAGTCGCTCAAGGCCGGGCAGGTCCATCGCATCTGGCAGCTCCTGCTCAAGGGGCACGAGGAAGTGAAATCCGCGCCCGATCCGCTGGTCGCCGCGCAAATGGCGCTGCTGCGGATCCTGCATGCCTCGGACATGCCAGACCCGGGCTCGCTGGTGAAGAAGCTGGAAGAGCTGGCCGCGCGGGCTCCCGCTGCCGCGCCGATGCCTGTCGCTTCCGGTGCGCCGGAAACGGGCGGCGCTGGCGGCGAGGGCATGACACAGGCTGCTCCCGTCCCGGCCGCGCCTGCCCCGGCGCCCAGTGTTGAGATGATCGCGCGCCGCTGGGAAGAGCTGATCGACGATGTCGAGCATATGGGCGAGCTTTCCAGCGCCAATACCATGCGCATGCAGGTGCGGGTGGTCGAGCTGGGCGCCAGCCTGCTGCGCTTCTCGCAGCCGCCCGGCTTCAGCGAAGACATCACCGGCATCCTGCGCGCCTGCCTGACCAAGGCCACCGGCGAGCGCTGGGAGGTCTACAAGGTCGGCGAGCAGGGCGCGCCCACCCTGGTGGAGCAGGCCGAGGCGAAGAAGAACGCGGAAAGCGATGCCGTGAACCGGCATCCGTTGATCCTGGCCACCAAGGCCGCTTTCCCGCAAGCCGAAGTTATCGAAGATGATCGTCCGATTGCCGTTGGCGGCGGCGGACGGAACTGGAGACATTGAAATGAAGTCGATGGAAGAGATGCTCAAGGCGGCCCAGCAGGCGGCCGAGACCATCCAGAAGCAGATGGACGAAGCGCAGACCAAGCTGGACGCGATGGAAGTCGAAGGACTTTCGGGCGGCGGACTGGTCAAGATCCGCTGCTCGGCCAAGGGCCGCGTGATCGGCGTGTCGATCGACGACAGCCTGATGCAGCCGGGCGAAAAGCAGATCCTCGAAGACCTGATCGCCGCTGCCTACAATGACGCGCGCGTCAAGGCGGACTCGGTCGCCGGCGAGGAACTGGCCAAGGCCCAGCAGGGCATGGGCCTGCCGCCCGGCTTCAAGATGCCGTTCTGATCCATGCTATGCCTTCCTGCGCCCGCTGGTCCACGCCGTCACAGGCGAACGGGCGCAGGCGCAGGAACCGCGATTTCCACCAGGGTTGACGAAACTCCGGCTGAATCGCGCTATATTGGATCAGGGGCCCGGTGTTTTCTATGAACCGGGATCTAGGGGAAGGGTGAAGTGGTGCGGTTAGCGCTTCCACAGTCTTTCGGCGTCAATCCCATTGCGTGAGGCGCCAGAGACCCCATATCGTCCCGCGAAGGCCGGGGGGCTCACAGCCTACCCGCGTGTGTGTTGAAATGGATATGACCTTGAACCTGCTTCCCCTGCTTCCCTTGCGCGACATCGTCGTGTTCCCCGGCATGGTCGTGCCGCTTTTCGTCGGACGCGAGAAATCGGTGGCCGCGCTCGAAGCGGCGATGGCGGGTGAAAAGGATATCTTCCTCCTCGCGCAGCTCGATCCCGGTTGCGACGATCCCGACCGCGACGATCTTTACGACACCGGCGTGATCGCCAGCGTCCTCCAGCTGCTCAAGCTGCCGGACGGCACCGTGCGCGTCCTCGTCGAAGGACAGGAACGCGCGAAGCTGGAAACGCTGCGCTCCGAGCAGTCCGCCGAGGGCGAGATGCTGGTCGCGCAAGTCGAGCGCGTGGAGCAAGTCGAGGCCGACGGCACCGAAACCGCCGCGATGATGCGTTCGGTGGTCGAGCAGTTCGGCGAATATGCGAAGCTCAACAAGAAGCTCTCGCAGGATGCCGGTGACCAGCTCGGCGACATCGAGGACGCGGCCAAGCTGGCCGACACCATCGCCGCGCAGCTTTCCGCCAAAGTGGGCGACAAGCAGGCCGTGCTGTCCGAGCCGGACCCGCTCAAGCGCCTGGAAATGGTCTTCTCCTTCATGGAAGGCGAACTCGGCGTCCTGCAGGTCGAGCGCAAGATCCGTGGCCGCGTGAAGCGGCAAATGGAAAAGACCCAGCGCGAATATTACCTCAACGAGCAGCTGAAGGCGATCCAGTCGGAACTCGGCGGCGGCGACGGCGAGGAAGCGAACGAACTTCAGGAGCTTCAGGAGCGCATCGAAAGCACGCGTCTCTCGAAGGAAGCGCGTGAAAAGGCCACGGGCGAGCTGAAGAAGCTGCGCTCGATGCAGCCGATGAGCGCCGAAGCCACGGTCATCCGCAATTACCTCGACGTGCTCCTGGGCCTGCCCTGGGGCAAGAAGAGCAAGCTGAAGCGCGACATTTCCTCTGCGCAGGAAATCCTCGACGCCGATCACTACGCGCTGGACAAGGTCAAGGATCGCATCGTCGAGTACCTGGCCGTGCAGGCGCGTACCAATAAGCTGAAGGGCCCGATCCTCTGCCTCGTCGGCCCGCCGGGTGTCGGCAAGACCTCGCTGGGCAAGTCGATCGCCAAGGCGACCGGCCGCGAATTCATCCGCCAGTCGCTGGGCGGCGTGCGCGACGAAGCCGAAATTCGGGGACACCGTCGCACGTACATCGGCTCGCTGCCGGGCAAGATCGTCACCAACCTCAAGAAGGCCGGCAAGTCGAACCCGCTGTTCCTGCTCGACGAGATCGACAAGCTGGGCCAGGATTTCCGCGGCGATCCCGCCTCGGCGCTGCTCGAAGTGCTGGATCCGGAGCAGAACTCGAAGTTCCAGGACCACTACCTGGAACTGGACATCGACCTTTCGGACGTGATGTTCGTCTGCACCGCGAACAGCCTGAACCTGCCGCAGCCGCTGCTCGACCGCATGGAGATCATCCGCCTCGAAGGCTATACCGAGGACGAGAAGGTCGAGATCGCCGAGCGCCACCTCGTGCGCAAGCAGGTCGAGGCGCATGGGCTGAAGAAGGGTGAGTTCACGCTGACCCAGGAAGGCCTGCGCGACCTGATCCGCTACTACACCCGCGAGGCGGGCGTCCGCACGCTGGAGCGCGAGATCGCCAAGCTGGCGCGCAAGTCGCTGCGCCAGATCCTGGAAGGCAAGGCGAGCGAAGTCACGATCACGCCGGAAAACCTCTCCGACTTCGCGGGCGTGCGCAAGTTCCGCCACGGCGTGGGCGAGGAAGAGCATCAGGTGGGCGCCGTCACCGGCCTTGCCTGGACCGAGGTGGGCGGCGAACTGCTGACCATCGAAAGCGTGACCGTGCCCGGCAAGGGCCAGATCAAGGCAACCGGCAAGCTCGGCGACGTGATGAGCGAGTCGATCCAGGCCGCCTTCAGCTTCGTGAAGGCGCGCTCGCCCGCTTACGGCATCAAGCCTTCGACGATCCAGAAGAAGGACATCCACATCCACCTGCCCGAAGGCGCGGTGCCCAAGGATGGTCCCTCGGCCGGTATCGGCATGGTGACCTCGATCGTCTCGACGCTCAGCGGCGTGCCGGTTCGCAAGGACGTCGCCATGACCGGCGAGGTCACTTTGCGCGGGCGTGTGCTGCCGATCGGCGGGCTCAAGGAAAAGCTCCTGGCCGCTCTGCGCGGCGGTATCACCACGGTGCTGATCCCGGAGGAAAACCGCAAGGACCTGGCGGAGATCCCTGAGAACGTGAAACAGGGGCTGGATATCATTCCGGTCGCGCATGTCGACGAAGTGCTCGCCCGGGCGCTGACCGAGCCGCTCGAGGCCATCGAGTGGACCGAGGCGGACGAACTGGCAGCAGCGCCTTCGCAAACGCCGGCGCCGTCTGCCACCGCGCACTGATAGGCTGCGGGACATCCTTTTCATGTCTGAAGAGGGTGTCCCGCGGTAATTTTCGGTTAAACAGATGGGCCTGAAAGAAAGTCTTTTGCGTGACGGCGCTTGTCAGGAGCGTAGTCACCCTGTAACGGCCCCCGTTCCTGCCGCGCACCTTGCCGCAGGATTTTGCTAGAAGGATCTTGAAATGGGTTACCGGGTTGCCGTCGTCGGCGCGACCGGAAATGTCGGCCGCGAAATGCTCAACATCCTCGCCGAGCGCGAATTCCCCTGCGACGAAATCGCAGCGGTGGCTTCGTCGCGTTCGACCGGGACCGAGATTGAATTCGGCGAAACCGGCAAAATGCTCAAAGTAAAGAACATCGAGCATTTCGATTTCACCGGCTGGGACATCGCTCTCTTCGCCGCCGGATCCGGCCCGACCGCGATCCACGCCCCGCGCGCTGCCGCGCAGGGCTGCGTCGTGATCGACAACTCGTCGCTTTACCGCATGGAGCCGGACATTCCGTTGGTGGTGCCGGAAGTGAACCCGGACGCGATCGACGGCTACAAGGCGCGCAACATCATCGCCAACCCCAACTGCTCGACCGCGCAGATGGTGGTGGCGCTGAAGCCGCTGCACGACAAGGCGAAGATCAAGCGCGTCATCGTCTCGACCTACCAGTCGGTTTCCGGCGCGGGCAAGGAAGGCATGGACGAGCTGTTCGAGCAGAGCCGCGCAATCTTCGTGGGCGACCAGGTCGAGGCGAAGAAGTTCACCAAGCAGATCGCCTTCAACGTGATCCCGCACATCGACGTTTTCCTGGACGATGGTTCGACCAAGGAAGAATGGAAGATGGTCGTGGAAACCAAGAAGATCCTCGATCCCAAGATCAAGGTTCAGGCCACCTGCGTGCGCGTGCCGGTCTTCGTGGGCCACTCGGAATCGCTCAACATCGAGTTCGAGGAAGAAATCTCGGCGATCGAAGCCCAGGACATCCTGCGTGAAGCGCCGGGCGTGATGCTCGTCGACAAGCGCGAGGACGGCGGATACGTCACCCCGGTGGAAGCCGTGGGCGATGGCGCCACCTACATCAGCCGCGTTCGCGAGGACTCGACCGTGGACAACGGCCTGGCGCTGTGGTGTGTCTCCGACAACTTGCGCAAGGGCGCGGCGCTCAACGCGGTGCAGATCGCAGAACTGCTGGGCCGCCGTCACCTCAAGAAGGGCTGACGCGGCGGGCTTTGGCTCGAACCGATTGAAAAAGGGCCTGCGGAGCATTCGCTTCGCAGGCCCTTTTTCTATTGGCAGCTCAACCTTTCCGCCGTCGCGGGGGCGACGGATCAGCCCTCGGTCTCGTCCGATCTTGCCGCGCCGGCCTTCATCTCGGCATAGGCGGCCTCGCGCGCTTCGCCTTCCAGCGTGAGGAGATAGCCCGAGGCTTCTTTGTACGTGAGGAACGGCAGGCCGTCGGCCAGGATCGGCTCGGTGCGGCTGTTGTAGATTCGTTTCAGCAGGCGTCGCTGCGGCCTGCTCAGCGGCGGGTTTTCGCCTGCCGGTTGCGCGTCGGTGGTTTCCATGCAGCGCTCTATCATGCCCCGGTTTGCAACGGCAATGGCGCGGGCGTGGTCGACGGGTTAGTCTGGCGCCCATGACCCGAACCCTGACCGGCGGCTGCCAGTGCGGCCGCATTCGCTACGAGGCCCAGGTCGAGAACGACGAGGCCTATCTTTGCCACTGCCGCTATTGCCAGAAGGCGACGGGCGGCTTTGCGGCGGCGTTCGTGCAAGTGGCGAAGGCCCGTGTCGCCTGGGGGCATGAACCGGACTGGTATCAAAGCTCGGCCATCGCTCGCCGGCCGTTCTGTTCGCACTGCGGAACGCCGCTCGGCTTCGACTTCATCGAGAGCAGCGGCAATATGGACCTGACACTCGGCAGCTTCGACGATCCCGGTTTCTTCCGCCCGACCACGCATTCCGGCTGCGAAAGCTTGCATCCTGCGTGGCTCGATACCAAAGACTTGCCGAGACATTACAGCGCGGAGACCGAAAGCGTCGCCTCACGCTGGAAGGCGGCAGGACTGGAGGTTCCCTAAGTGAGCGATCTGCGCAAGGAAGTCATCGAAGGTTACGCAGGCACCGATCTGGCCGTGCACGTCATGGGCGACACGGGCGCGCGGCCGTTGCTGCTGCTCCACGGCCTGTTTTCCAGCGCCGACGTGAACTGGATCAAGTACGGCAACGCGAACATCCTTGCCGATGCCGGGTTCGAGGTCTTCATGCCCGACCTTCGCGCTCACGGGCAGAGCGGCGCGCCGCACGACCCGGCGGCCTATCCCGCCGACGTGCTGGTTGAGGACCTGAAGCTGGCGATCACGGCGCTTGGCCTTGCCGACTACGACCTGGGCGGTTTCTCGCTCGGCGCGCGAACGGCGGTGCGCGGCGTCCTGGCGGGGCTCGCGCCGCGCAAGCTGATCCTGGGCGGCATGGGCCTGACCGGCCTGTCCGGCTGGGCACGGCGCAGCGCGCACTTCGTGGATGCCATCGACCGTTTCGGCACCATCGAGCGCGGCGACAAGGCTTTCGTCGCGCAGGCCTTCATGAAGTCGATGAAGATCGATCGTGTGGCCGCGCGGCTGCTGCTGGGTTCGGTCGACGATACGGGGGCGGATGCGATCGCGCGGATCACCATGCCCACGCTCTGCGTCTGCGGCGGGGAAGACCACGACAACGGTTCCGCGCGGGAACTGGCAGAGGCGCTGCCGCAAGGCGAGTATGTCGAGACGCCGGGCAATCACATGTCCTCGGTGACGTTCAAGGATATGGGGCGGGCTATGGCGGCGTTTCTGCTCGATTGAACCTCGTCATTGCGAGGAGGCGAAGCCGACGCGGCAATCCAGAGCGGCGCGGGACTGCCCTGGATTGCTTCGCTACGCTCGCAATGACGAAGTGAGGGAAGGGGTACAGGCATGTAGGAGGGAACGCACGCATCGGTGTCTCCCCTGCTTATTCTCCTCCCTTTCTGCCTCAACAGTTGATCTGACGCAGCGGGCGACTAGTCTCCCGCGCCATCAGAGAGAAAAATGAGGCAAACCCCATGAAATTCGCATCCACTGCGCTTGCCGCGCTCGCGGCCGGGCTTTCGTTCGGCATTGCCGCGCCGGCCTTCGCCGAAGACGCGCCGGCCTATCCGGAAACCGCGCAAGGCGCCGCGCAGTTCATTGCCGCCGCCGAGAAGGACCTGTTCGATTTCTCGGTCGACAATGCCCGCGTCAACTGGGTGAACTACACGTATCTCACTGACGACACCGATGCCCTGGCGGCGCAGTCCAACGGGCTGCTGACCGAGAAGCAAGTCGCCTATGCCGTGGAAGCCGCGAAGTTTTCCAAGCTGCCCGGCCTCGACGCCGACGTCTCGCGCAAGCTGGGCATCCTGCGCCAGGGCATCGTCCTGCCGGCGCCGACGACGCCGGGCGCGGCGGCGCAGTTGAGCGAGATCAGCACGCGGCTTGCCTCCACTTACGGCAAGGGCCGCGGCACGCTGGACGGCAAGGAGATCAACGGCTCGGATATCGAGGCGGAGATGGGCAACCTCACGCACACGCCTGCCGAGTTCGCCGAGATGTGGACGACCTGGCACGACAATGTCGGCAAGCCGATGAAGGGCGACTACGTCAAGATGGTCGGCATCGCCAACCAGGGTGCCAAAGAACTCGGCTATGCCGACGTCGGTGCCATGTGGCGTTCGGGCTACGACATGAGCCCCGAGCAGTTCTCCGCCGAAACGCAGCGCCTTTGGGAAGAAGTGAAGCCGCTCTATCTCGCGCTGCATACGTACGTCCGCCATAAGCTGAACGAGAAGTACGGCGATGCCGTGCAGCCCAAGACCGGACCGATCCGTGCCGACCTGCTGGGCAACATGTGGGCGCAGGAGTGGGGCACGATCTACCCGCTGGTCGCGCCGAAGGGTGCCGGCGATCTCGGCTACGACATCGGCGATCTGCTGAAGGCGCAGGGGCGCACGCCGATCGACATGGTCAAGGCGGGGGAGGGCTTCTACTCGTCGCTCGGCTTCGCGGCGCTGCCCGAGACCTTCTGGAAACGCTCGATGATCGTGAAGCCCGCCGACCGCGAGGTGATCTGCCACGCCTCGGCCTGGGACGTGGACAACAAGGACGACGTGCGCATCAAGATGTGCACCAAGGTGGATTCGACCGACTTCGTGACCATCCACCACGAACTCGGCCACAACTACTACCAGCGCGCCTACAACAAGCAGCCGTTCCTCTACCTCAACGGCGCCAACGACGGCTTCCATGAGGCCATCGGTGATTTCATCGCGCTGTCGATCACGCCGCAGTACCTCGTGCAGATCGGCCTGCTCGACAAGGCCAAGGTGCCCAGCGCCGACAAGGACATCGGCCTCCTGCTGCGCCAGGCGATGGACAAAGTGGCGTTCCTCCCCTTCGGCCTGCTGATCGACCGCTATCGCTGGGGCATCTTCGACGGTTCGATCCAGCCTGCCGACTACAACAAGGCCTGGACCAAGATGCGGCTGGACTACCAGGGCGTTACCCCGCCCGCCGCACGCAGCGACGACGGTTTCGATGCCGGCGCGAAGTTCCATGTTCCCGGCAACACGCCTTACACGCGCTACTTCCTCGCCCGCATCCTGCAGTTCCAGTTCTACCAGGCGGCGTGCAAGCAGGCCGGCTGGAAAGGGCCGCTGCACCGTTGCAGCTTCTACGGCGACAAGAAGGTCGGCGCGAACCTGAACAAGATGCTGGAAATGGGCATGTCGAAGCCCTGGCCGGAAGCGCTCAAGGCCTTTACCGGCACTCCGCAGATGAGTGCCAAGCCGATGCTCGACTACTTCGCGCCGCTGAAGAAGTGGCTCGACGAGCAGAACAAGGGCGAGAAGCAGGGCTGGTGACGCCTGCGCCCGCGCGGTCGAGGGCGGCGCGAGGTGGCCCTGGATTGCCGCGGGCCCTCGGCCCTCGCAATGACGAGGTTGGGGAAGATACCTTGAATTGAAAAAGGGGAGCCGGTTTGCACCGGCCCCCCTTTTTGTTTGCGCGGCAAGGGGTGATCGCCCCCTGTCCGTCCTTGGACGCTTAGAAGTCCACCGTGATGCCGGTGAAGAACGTGCGGCCGTAGACGTCATACGTCGTCGGATAAGTGTTGGCCTGTTCCTGGTTGTCGCCGAGGATCGGCGGCTTCCTGTTGAACATGTTGTTCATGCCGATATTCCAGGTGAAGCGCTTGGCCACGTCGATCTGCGCGGTGAGATCGAAGTAGTCGTAGGCCTTGATCCGCTCGACGCTGTAAGTGGTCGAGCCGTCGTCGTCCTTGACCGGCGAGAGGTGACGCCAGGCGAGCGAGAGCGTCTTGCCTTCGGTCGACCAGGTCGCGCGGCCGTTGAGGCGCCACTTGGCGTAGACGTTGCCGCAGAGCAGGCCGAACTTGCCGGCGCATTCCACGGTGAGGTCCGACAGGGCGGCGATCGGCTTGAACGTGAAGTTCATCAGGCGCGTGCCGCTGAAGCGCAGGGTCAGCTTGCTGGAATCGTGCACGCCGAATGCCAGCGGAACCGCATACTGCATGTCGAAGTCGATGCCGTCGGTCTTCACGCCGCCCGAGTTGGAGAGGTTGTCTGCCGCGCCGGTGATCGTGTAGCTGTTGGCGTCACGCGGCAGCATCGAGCAATAGCTGGTGTCGTAAGGCGTCCAGCCGTTCGCGGCGGTGCCGTAGCAGGCCGAGATGATGTTCGAGGTGCCGGCGGCGGTGATGTAGTTGTCGATCTTGATGTGGTAGTAATCGACGGTCAGCGACAGGCCCGGGATGAAGCGGGGCTGGATCATCGTGCCGAAGGTCCAGGTGTTCGCCGTTTCTTCACGCAGCGAAGTGTTGCCCCCGTTGTAGCTGTCGATCTGCGAATCGCCGCCGTTGTATTCGGTGCCGATCAGGTTCGCCGGAATGCCTGCCGAAACGCAGCTGGCGTTGAGGTTGGCATTCGAGAGCGCTGCCGTCGTCGCGCAGGGGTCGGTGGCCTGCTCGAAGTTCTGGGCGTTGCCGCTGTAGAGGTCGTTGACCGTGGGTGCCCGCACCGCGCGCGAGAACTGGCCGCGCAGGCTGACGTCCTTGATCGGCGCCCAGACGAGGCCGCCAGAGAACGTGCCGACCGACTTGGCCGCCGTCGAATAGTACGAATAGCGTGCGGCGCCGTTGAATTCGAGGCGGTCGATGAAGGGCTTGTCGGCGATCAGGGGCACATTGAACTCGGCGAAGAGTTCCTTGACGTTGTAGCCGCCCGAAATCGGTTCCGAACCGTTGAAGCCGATCACGTCACCCGAAGCGAGGGCTTCGTCGGGATCGAAGCTGCCGTGCTCGCTGCGATACTCGCCGCCGATCGCCAGGCCTGCCGGACCGGCGCCGAGATCGAACAGGTTGTTGTTGGTGATCGCGCCGCTGACGACCTTCTCGGTGATGGTCGAGCGATTCACCGTGTCGATCGAGATGAAGTCGGCCGCTTCCTGGCTGATGTTGCCGGCGCCGAAGATGTTCAGCGGGACGCAGCCATTGCTGGTGTCCGAGCAGACGAGATTGCCGTCGGCATCGTACGTGGTGCGCAGGGCCTGCTGGACGCGGCTGGCCGAGACGTTGCCATACTGGTGCTCGACCTGCTTCGTGCGCGAATAGCTGAAGTAGGCGTCGTAGCTCCAGTCGCCCGAAATCTCGCCGCGCGCGCCGATCAGGCCGCGATAGGCCTTGCTGTCGAGGTTGGAGATGCGGTTGCCCACTTCGGACAGGCGGCGATAGACCGATGCCGAGGTGTAGCCGTCGCCGTCGGTGTCGTAGCTGCCCAGCAGCGACTGGGTATCGGCCGACAGGAACGAGGAATCGGTGTCGAGCGAGAACGTGCCGGTCAGCGGGGTCGGCGCGAGCTGGTTCTTCACGCGGTTGTGGATGTACTGGCCTTCGCCGTAGATCGTCAGGTGATCGCTGACGTCGAAGTGCGCCTGGGCCGAGAACAGCGCGCGCTTCTGCGGGACCTGGAGGTAGTTCTCCGAGGCGTAGTTATAGGCATCGGCCGAAGTGTAGGCAGAGGTGCTGCCGTCCTGGCCGAACTTGTAGTTGCTGCCGTCAAGCGCGATACGGCCGGCCGGGATCGAGCTGGAACCGCCGCCGGTCAGGCCGCCTTCGCCGTCATCGGTCTGCGCGATCGAGGTGTAGCTGCGGGCGGACTGCAGGATCGACTTGCGGCGCATGTAGTCGCCGTAGATCGTGATGTTGCCGCGGCCTTCGGCGAAGTTCTTGCCGACGAGAAGCCCGCCATTGTACTGGGCGCCGTCGCCATCGCCGGTCAGGCGGTAGTTGGCGTTGGCCTGCACGCCTTCGAAATCCTGCTTGGTGATGAAGTTCACCACGCCGGTCACGGCGTCGGAGCCATAGACCGCGGACTTGCCGCCGGTCACCACGTCCACGCGCTCGATCAGCGCGGTCGGGATCGTGTTAAGGTCGACGATCTGGTTGGTGTCATAGGACACGTAGCGATGGCCGTTGACGAGCACCAGCGTGCGGGCGGCGCCCAGGCCGCGCAAGTCGGCCGTGGCGACGCCGCCGCCCGGATTGTTCGACGCGGCCGTCGCGCCCGGCAGGATCTGCGGCAGGTCCTTGAGGATGTTCTCGACGTTGACCTGGCCAGTCAGCGCGATTTCCTTGGCGGAAACGGCCATGATCGGCGCGGCCTGTTCCAGGTTCGGATTGGACAGGCGCGAGCCGGTGACGACGATGGCGCCGCCTTCGGGCTCGGCATCGGCGGAGGCTTGGGCATGCGCCACGGTGGGCAAGCCCATCAGCAGGGTGGACGCCAGCAGCAGGCGCTTCATCTCGGATGTCATTCGGTACTCCCTTTGCAGTTTCCGGCGCGGGATTTGCCGCAGGCCGGAACCAGATCAGGGGGTGTGCTCCCAAGATGAACTATCTGTCATCATGTAATAATAGTTCAAATATATTGTTGGATCGCCGAGTTGTAGATGAGCAACTATTATTTCAACCGCTGATACATCTATGTAAAAATAGCGCGAAATTTTGAAACAAACGCGTTACATGGAATAACTTGTTGATGGCTCTTGTTTTAATAATATTATTATCATGCGCTGGAGTTTGGTATCACAAGATTGCTGAATTCGTTGGTCGATGCAATGGATTATTCTGATCGTTCGCCGGAAAACTCTGAAAACAAAACGGGCGCCGCTCCTTTCGGAACGGCGCCCGCCGGATGTCTCGCTGCGCCGCGGCTTAGCGGAACGGCGGCTCGTTGAAGGCGCGCAGCTTGCGGGAATGGAGTTTCTCACCCTCGGCGCGAAGCAGGTCGCAGGCGTGGAGACCGATCTTGAGGTGGCTGGCGATGGCCTCCTCGTAGAAGCGGTTGGCCTGGCCCGGCAGCTTGAGTTCACCGTGGATCGGCTTGTCGGACACGCAGAGCAGGGTGCCGTAGGGCACGCGGAAGCGATAGCCCTGGGCGCTGATCGTGGCGCTTTCCATGTCGATGCCGATGGCGCGGCTCAGACTGAAGCGGTGGGCGGATTCGGTATAGCGCAGTTCCCAGTTGCGATCGTCGGTGGTGACGACGGTGCCGGTGCGCATCCGCTTCTTGAGATTGGCGCCGCCTTCGCCGCTGACGGCTTCGGCAGCCGAGGCCAGTGCCTGCTGCACTTCGGCGATCGCGGGAAGCGGGATTTCCGGCGGAAGCACCGGATCGAGGACGTGGTCGTCGCGCAGATAGGCATGGGCGAGCACGTAGTCGCCGATGCGCTGCCCTTCGCGCAGACCGCCGCAGTGGCCGATCATCAGCCAGACTTCGGGGCGGATCACCGCGAGGTGATCGGTGATGGTCTTGGCGTTCGAGGGGCCGACGCCGATGTTGACGAGCGTGATGCCCGACTTGTCCGGCCGGATCAGGTGGTAGGCCGGCATCTGGTGGCGGCGCCAGGCCGTATCGGACAGACGCTCGCGCGCATTGTCCACCGGCGTGTCGAGGTAGAGGCCGCCGGCGCCCGACAGCGCGGTGTAGCCGTCCGAACCGATCTGCTTGCCGGCCCAGTCCACGAACTCGTCCACGTAGCGGTGGTAGTTGGTGAAGAGGATATAGCGCTGGCAATGCTCGACGCTGGTGCCGGTGTAGTGCTGAAGGCGCGCCAGGCTGAAGTCGGTGCGCAGGCCATCGAAGAGGGCCAGCGGCAGCGGTTCGTCGGAGCCCTGGCGGAAGACGCCGTCGGCGATTTCGTCACCGATCATGGCCAGTTCGGTGGTCGGGAAATGCGCGGCCAGTTCCTGCGGGGTGACGCTGCCCATGCCGACGCCGTCGAGGACGTAGGGGAAGGGGATTTCCTGCGTCGAGCGGCCGACCTCGATCTCCACCTCGTAATCCTCATGGAGCAGCGCGAGCTGTTCCGTCAGATAGTCCGCGAAAAGACGCGGCTTGGTGATCGTGGTGACGTAGACCCCGCTTTCGTTCAGGCGGCCGAAGGATCGGCTGTAGAACGTGCCGCGCTCGATGCCGGCATAAGTGATGCGCAGCTCGGGATAAGACCAGGCGCGCGTCTCGCGGCGGTCGAGCGGGGGCGGGGTGCCGTTTTCGATGAAGGCGGAAATGTCTGCGCGCAGGGTGCTGACGGCAGTTTCGTATACGCGGACCAGTTCCGCGAGGGTGTTTTCTATCGTTTCCATCGCCCACTCTTACGCGATTCGTATTGCAGTGCAATAGTCGCGGGCGAGGATGGCTGAACCCTGCGGGCGCCAGGCGCGGTGGCTACAGCGGCCGCATCAGATAAGTCACGGTCTTGCCGTTCTCCAGCAGCGCCTCGCCAACGGGTTCGAAGCCGAGGGCGCGATGGAAGGCTTCGCTGGCGGGATTGGGCGGATCGGAATTGACCTCGCAGACCGCCCGGTCGTGACCGGCCGCGCGGGCCTCATCGAACAAATGGGCATAGAGCTTGCGGGCAAGGCCGCGTCCCCGCGCCTGGGGAGCGGTGACGACGCGGTCGATATAGACGAAACGCGGATACTTCGCGCGGAACCACTGGACGTTGGCGCTGTCGTAATCGGCGTCCTGATCGAAAGCGATAAGGGCTGCGTCCAGTCGCCCGATCCGCGCCGCCACGAAAGCGCGCTCCACCAGCATGTCCATGCGGGCCTCGTCGGCGAGCGAGAGTTCCACGGCATGGCTGTTGTTGAGCGCCAGCAGTGCGGCGCGCAGATCCGCGTCGGCCGCGTAGTCGTGCCGAAGCTCGGCCGGGATGTCGGTGATCATGGTCTGTTTCCTGCAAAAAGAGAAAGGCCCCCGCTCCGGTTGGAGCGAGGGCCCTGAATCTCTTCGGTCGTTACCGCGAAAAGGAAGCTCAGGCTTCTTCTTCGGTCTCGGCAACTTCCTCTTCGACCGCGATTTCGCCGGGCTCGGCGTTCGGGTCGTAGGCTTCGGTGAAGCCCGAGACGTCCTGTTCGAACATCGCGGCCATCACGTCCACGCCCTGCGACTGCAGGTCGGCTTCGTCGGGCGAACGGGCAACGTTCACCTTGACGTTCACCGAGACTTCGGGGTGCAGGTTAACGCGAACGTCGAACACGCCGATGGTCTTGATCGGGCGTTCGAGCACGATCATCTGCTTGCTGACTTCGGCGCCCTGCTCGTTGAGAGCGTCGACGATGTCACGCACCGAGACCGAACCGTAGAGCTGGCCCGAGTTCGACGAAGCGCGGATCAGGACGACCTGCTTGCCTTCGACGTTACCCGAGTGCGCTTCGGCCGAGGTACGGCGTTCGGCGTTTTCGGATTCGATCTTCGCGCGGTTGGCTTCGAAGACCTTCTTGTTCTTCTCGTTGGCGCGCAGGGCCTTCTTGTTGGGAAGAAGGTAGTTGCGGGCGTAACCGTCCTTGACGGAAACGACATCGCCGATGGCGCCGAGCTTTTCGACGCGTTCGAGGAGGATGATGTCCATGGGGCTAGCCCTCCTTACTTGACGATGTAGGGCAGCAGGCCGATGTGCCGGGCGCGCTTGATCGCCTGGCTCAGCTCACGCTGCTTCTTTGCGGAAACCGCGGTGATGCGGCTGGGAACGATCTTGCCACGCTCGGACATGAAGCCCTGAAGCAGACGCACGTCCTTGTAGTCGATGGCCGGAGCGTTCTTGCCCGAGAACGGGCAGGACTTGCGGCGGCGGAAGAATGCACGTGCCATGGAAATCAGTTCCCTTCACGTTCACGACGGCGAGTACGCTCGCGGTCGCTCTTGCGCATCATGACCGACGGACCGGCTTCGTGTTCGTCGACACGAATGGTCACGTAACGAATGACGTCTTCGTTGATCTGCGTCTGGCGCTCGAGCTCGGCGACGACGTCGCCCGAAGCTTCGATGTTCAGCATCACGAAGTGCGCCTTGCGGTTGCGCTTGATCTTGTAGGCGAGATTCTTGAGGCCCCAGGTCTCGGTCTTGGTGACCTTGCCCTGGTTCGACTCGACGATCTCGGTAGCGGTGGTGGCAAGCGCGTCGACTTGCGCCTGGCTGAGGTCCTGGCGTGCCAGGAACACGTGCTCATATAGAGCCACGGCAGCTTCCTTTTCTCTAGTCTAACCGATCGCTGGCTTGTCCGCGGGATTGCGGGGCCCCTCCGGCTTTCTTCCCTCCCGTCCGGCATGTCGCACGAGACGGAAGGCGGCCCCTTAGCGGATCTGGCGCGGAACGCAAGACAAAGCTGCATTCCCGGTGGCCGGGAAACGTTCCTAACCGCAATCAGGCTTCGGGCGCAATCGGGGCGGCAGGCGATCCCCGCGCATGGCAAGACGGCGGACCTTGCGGCCCGCCGTCTGCTTGCGACCCTTCCCGGGCTAGTCTTGCGTCAGCGCAGCAGGCTCATGACATTCTGCTGGGCCTGGTTGGCCTGGGCCAGCATCGCGGTCGAGGCCTGGCTGAGGATCTGCGCCTTGGCCATCTGCGTGGTCTCGGTGGAATAGTCGGCATCCTCGATCCGCGACTTGGCATCGGACAAGTTGGTGACGTTGTTAGTCAGGTTGTTGATCGCCGATTCGAGGCGGTTCTGACCGGCGCCGAGCGAGGCGCGGTTGGCGTTGACGTCCGCCAGGGCGTCGTCGACGTTGTCGAGCGTGGCGGAGGCGGCCGTGCTGGTCGAGACATCGAGCGCCGAGGCGGTGAGGTTGGCGCCGTCGATCACCTTGGAGGTCAGCGTAACGGTTTCACCCGAGTTCGCGCCGGTCTGGATGTCGAAGGTGACGTCGCTGCCGGTGGTGGCGAAGAGGTTGTTGCCGTTGAACTTGGTCTGCGAAAGGACGTCGCCGATCTGGTCGGTGAGCGCCGTGACTTCCTGCTGCATCGCGTCGCGGTCGCTGTCCTGATAGGTGCTGGAAGCCGACTGGATCGCCAGTTCGCGCACCCGCTGCAGCATGTTCGACACTTCGGAAAGCGCGCCGTCGGCGGTCTGGGCGAGCGAGATGCCGTCGTTGGCATTGCGGATGCCCTGGCTCATGCCGCGAACCTGCGCGGTCATCGAGGTGGAGATGGCGAGGCCGGCGGCGTCGTCCTTCGCGGAGTTGATGCGCTTGCCGGTGGAGAGGCGCTCCATGGCGGTGCCCAGCATCTTGTTGGCGGAGTTGGAAGCGTTTGCGGCGCGCAGGGCGCTGATATTGGTATTGATGACGGACATCGTAAATCCCCGGATTGTCAGGCGGTTGGCAGGTGGCGGAAGCTCTCTTCCGTTCGAAGCTGAGAACGGATGCCGGCTTGCGGAGTTAAGGGCAGGGCGGCGATTTCGTGGGCGCTCCTGGTGCAAGTCGCTTGGGGCTCACGACTTTGTCCGCTTTCGCTTGATCGCGGGTGGTTTCCCCCGCATGGCTGCTGCCACCATTCAACAGGGAATATTCTTCAAGATGGCTTCCGGCCTCGTTGCTCTTCTCGATGACGTTGCGGTGATCGCCCGCGCCGCCGCAGCCTCGCTCGACGACGTGGGGCTGGGCGTCGCCAAGGCCGGGAGCAAGGCGGCGGGCGTCGTGATCGACGATGCCGCGGTGACGCCGGGCTACGTCACCGACTTCACGCCAGAGCGCGAATTGCCGATCATCTGGAAGATCACCAAGGGCAGCCTGCGCAACAAGCTGTTCATCCTGCTGCCGATCGCGCTGCTGCTGAGCGCGTTCCTGCCTTGGCTGATCACGCCGATCCTGATGCTGGGCGGCAGCTATCTGGCGTTCGAAGGCGCCGAGAAGATCCTGGAGAAGTTCGGCGGCGCCCATCACGGCGAGACGCTGGAGGCCCCCGTCACCGACGTGGCCGCTTTCGAGCAGGCGCGCGTTTCGGGCGCGATCCGCACCGACCTGATCCTCTCGGCCGAGATCATGGCGATCGCCCTTTCCGAAGTGGCCGACAGTTCGCTTCTCACCCGCGCGGTGGCCCTGGCGCTGGTGGGCATTCTCATCACCGCGGGCGTTTACGGCGCCGTCGCGCTGATCGTGAAGATGGACGATATCGGCCTGCATCTCGCCAAGAAGCAGGGCAAGGGCACGCAGGCTTTCGGGCGCATGCTGGTGAACGGCATGCCGAAAGTGCTGACGGTGCTGGCCTCGGTCGGCACACTGGCGATGCTCTGGGTCGGCGGTGGGATCATCCTGCACGGGCTGGAAGAGCTGGGCGTTCCCGCGCCTGCGCATGTGGCGCACCAGTTCCAGCACTGGTTGGCCGTGCTGGGCGGCCCGGTCGGCGGCGCGCTCGGCTGGCTGGGCTATGCCGCGGCGTCGGCCGTGGTGGGCCTGGCGCTGGGCGCGGTGATCGCGGCGATCGTGCACTTCATCGCCAAGGCGCGCGGCGGGGCGCATTGATCGGCTGAAGCCAAATTCTGGATAGCCGCTGTCCCGGATCGAGTCCGGGGACGACGTTTCAGAGCCTCGCCAGCAGATCCTTCGCGAACACCGTCAGCGTATCGTCTCGCGCGCCCATGACGACCACGCGGTCGCCGGGTTTGGCGATTTCGGCGATGCGAGCAGCGCAGTCTTCGCGGGAGGGCACGTACTCGGCCTTTCCGCCATCGGCCTCGATCAGGCGCACGATGCGTTCGCTGCCTTCGGAGCGGTCCACGGTGCCGCCGAAGTAGACCGGGTCGCACAGGATCGTCATATCGTCCGGCCCCAGCCTGGTTGCCAGAACTCGCGCCAGTTCATGGCCCATCTGCTTGAGCGGGCCATAGCCGTGGGGCTGGAAGAACGCGATCACGCGCCCCGGATGGGCCTTGAGCGTTGCCAGCGTGGCGGAAACCTTGTCCGGGTTGTGGCCGAAGTCGTCGATCACTGTCACGCCCGAGGGAGAGGTGCCGACGATGTCGAACCGCCGGGCCAGACCGACGAAGCTGCCGAGCCCTGCAACCGCTTCGGCCACGGCAACCCCGGCCGCGTTGGCGGCGGCAATGGCGGCCAGCGCGTTGTAGAGATTGTGGCGCCCCGGCACCTTGAGTACGAGCGCATGCGAAGATCCATCGCGGCGATCCAGCACGGTGGCAGTCAGCGAAGTCGGGCCTTCGACTACTTCGGTCGCGCCGATCTGCGCGTCCGGTGAGGCAATGCCGAACGTCACCAGCGCCTTGGCATGCGGGGCGAGGGCGGCGGTCTCCGCGTCGTCGAGATTGATCGCCGAAATGTCCGCGCGGGCAAGGAAGTCCCCGAAAAGCTGGCGCAGTTCCTCAAGGCTCTTGTGGTCCAGGCTGACATTGCCAAGCACCGCCACCTTGGGGCGATAGAGCGCGATGGAACCATCGCTTTCGTCCACTTCCGACACGAAAACCTCGCCTTCACCGACGCGGGCACTGGCGAAAGGCGCATCGGGGCTGGCGAAGTTCTTCATCACCGCGCCGTTCATGATCGTGGGGTCGCGGCCCGCGTGAGTCATGATCCAGCCGGTCATGCCGGTGACGGTAGACTTGCCCGATGTGCCGCCTATCGCCACGCCGAAAGGTGCGGCATTGAACAGTGTCGCCAGAAGCTCGGCGCGGCTCATGCGCGGGCAGCCGAATTCCTTGGCGCGGATCACTTCGGGCACGGTGTCTTCCACGGCCGCCGAAGCCACCAGCGTCTGCTCCGCGCCGGTGATCCCGCTGCCGTCCTGCGGGTGCAGGTCGAAGCCGAGGCTCTCCAGCCAGGCGAACTTCTCGGGCGTGCGGCCCTGGTCGCGGCTGCGGTCCGAGCCGGCGACTTGCGCGCCGTGGCCCTTGAGGATCAGCGCGAGCGGCAGCATGCCCGATCCGCCGATGCCGCAGAAGAACCAGGGATGTGAAGTGAGTTCGTGATGCGCGGAAGTCATGACGCTTCGGTATGCGGCCTTGTTCGTCCTGACAACCTCGATAGGAAGGTGCCATGACCCGTATCGCAGTTTGTGCACCGTCCACCCCGATCACCCGCGAGGATGCGGAGGCTGTCGCGGCGCTCGCCGCCGCCGAGTTCCCCGATGTGGAGCTGGCGATCCACGACCAGTGCTTCGAGGTGGAGGGCCACTTCGCCGGCAGCGATGCGCGGCGGATCGCGGCGCTGGTGGAATGCGCCAACGATCCCTCGGTGGACGCGGTGTGGTTCGCCCGCGGCGGCTATGGCGCCTGCCGCGTCGCCGAAGCGGCCATCGCGAAGTTCACGCACAATGCGCAGGGCAAGACGTTCCTCGGCTATTCCGATGCCGGCTATCTGCTCGGCGGCCTCTACCGCGCGCGGATCGGCAAGCCCGTTCATGGCCCGATGCTGGCCGACATCCGGCGCGAGGGCGGCGCGGAGGCGGTGCGCCGCGCGCTCCGCTGGCTGACCGGCGATACCTCGGGCTTGGAGCCGACCGGAGACGATCATCCGCGCGTCGCCTTCAACCTGATGACGCTGGCGATGCTCTGCGGCACCCCGCTGATGCCGGGGCTCGCCAAGCATGTCGTGCTGGTGGAAGAGGTGTCGGAGTATCTCTACGCGGTGGACCGCCTGTTCTTCCACCTGACTGCGCATCTCGGCGGGGTGGCGGGATTGCGGCTTGGCCGGGTCAGCGACGTGCCCGAAAACGACCGCCCGTTCGGCGTCGAGGCCGAGGAGATCGTGCGTCACTGGTGCACGCACCATTCGATCCCCTACCTTGGCCGCGCGGATATCGGCCACGACGCGGCGAACCGTATCGTGCCCTTCGGGCTTGCAGAGCGGCCCCAAGGTCAATAACGCGCCGCGCCACACAAGAATTTCAAAAAATCGGCAGGGCGCAACCGTAGGGCCCGCCGGACAGAAGGAGCCGCCAAGATGCGTGCATTCGTTTTCCCCGGACAGGGCAGCCAGAAGGTCGGCATGGGCGCCGAACTCGCCGAAGCCAGCGCCGTCGCGCGCGAAGTCTTCCAGGAAGTGGACGAGGCGCTCGGCCAGAACCTCTTCCGCGTGATGACGCAGGGCCCCGAGGAGGAACTGACCCTCACCGAGAACGCCCAGCCCGCGATCATGGCCAATGCCATCGCCGTGCTGCGCGTGCTGGAGAAGGAAGGCGGCGTGACGCTGGCCGACAAGGCGGACTTCGTCGCCGGCCACTCGCTGGGCGAATATACCGCGCTCTGTGCCGCCGGTGCCTTCAGCCTTGCCGACACCGCGCGTCTGCTGAAGCTGCGCGGCCAGTCGATGCAGGCGGCCGTTCCGGTCGGCCTTGGCGCGATGGCCGCGCTGCTGGGTGCGGACATCGAGAAGGCCACCGAACTCGCTGCTGCTGCGGCCGAAGGTCAGGTCTGCACCGTCGCCAACGACAACGATCCCACGCAAGTCGTGATCTCGGGCCATCGCGAAGCCATCGAACGCGCCGTCGCGCTGGTGAAGGACTTCGGGATCAAGCGCGGCGTCCTGCTGCCGGTTTCGGCGCCGTTCCACTGCCCGCTGATGCAGCCCGCCGCTGACGCCATGGCCGAAGCCCTGGGCAAGACCCCTCCCGGCAGCCTGCATGTGCCGCTCTTCGCCAACGTCACTGCCTCGGTCGTCACCGATCCTGCCGAAGTCCAGCGCCTGCTGGTCGAGCAGGTCACCGGCCGCGTCCGCTGGCGCGAAAGCGCGATCGCCATGCGCGAGGCGGGCGTCGAGACCTTCGTCGAACTCGGCGGCAAAGTGCTCGGCCCGATGATCAAGCGCTCGGCCGGTGAGGTGGAGGTGATCTCCGCCGTGACCATGGCCGAGATCGAGGAACTGGCCAAAACCCTTTGATCCGCGTCGTCCCGGGCTTGACCCGGGACCGCAGGAGGCTTGAAGAAAGGTCCGTTCAGCGGGCCAGCGCTCCCCGCCTTGGGAGAGCGCGTCACGGAGATTTGAAAAGATGTTCAACCTCAACGGAATGACCGCCCTCGTCACCGGCGCCTCGGGCGGCATCGGCTCCTCGATCGCCCGCGCGCTGGCCGCGCAGGGTGCGCGCCTGGCGATCTCGGGCTCGAATGCCGACAAGCTGCGCGCCTTCCGCGACGAGCTGGACGAGCACACCCCGCAGCATGTGCAGGACGTCGATCACGTCGCCATCGCCTGCAACCTCGGCGATCCCGAGCAAGTGGAGAAGCTGGTTCCCGCCGCGCTCGAATCGCTCGGCAAGATCGACATCCTCATCAACAACGCCGGCATCACCCGCGACAATCTCGCCATGCGGATGAAGGACGAGGAGTGGGATCAGGTCATCAAGATCAACCTCGAATCGACCTTCCGCCTGATGCGCGCCGTCACCAAGCCGATGATGAAGGCGCGCTTCGGCCGCATCATCAATGTCACCTCGGTCGTCGGCACCACCGGCAATCCCGGCCAGATGAACTACTGCGCGGCCAAGGGCGGCATCACCGCCATGTCGAAGAGCCTCGCGCAGGAACTCGCGAGCCGCAATGTCACCGTGAACTGCGTCGCGCCGGGCTTCATTCGCACCGCGATGACCGACGTTCTGCCCGATGCGCAGAAGGACGCGCTGAACGGCCGCATTCCTATGGGCCGCATGGGCGAGGGCGAGGATATCGCTGCCGCCGCCGTGTTCCTCGCCTCGAAGGAAGCGGGCTACGTCACCGGCCAGACGATCCACGTCAACGGCGGCATGGTGATGATCTGACAGGACGCGCGGGGTCGTGCGGATGGTAAGGGTCGAACCTTGCGATCCGCGCGAGCCCGATGCGGTCGCGGTGATGGCGCGCCTTTCGGGTGCGCTCGCCGCGATAACCGGCGACGGCGGCACGTCCTCGTTCGATCCGTCCGACGTCCTCGTGCCCCGCTCCCTTTTCGTGCTGGCGCGGGACGGGGCGGGCGCCGCGATCGGTTGCGGCGCCTATCGGCCTCTCGAAGGCGATGCGGCCGAGATCAAGCGCATGTATGCCGAGCGGGGCTGCGGCGCGGCGCTCCTGGCCAAGCTGGAAAGGGCTGCATCGGCCGATGGCTATCGGCAGGTCTGCCTTTCCACCCGCAAGATCAACGAACGGGCGACGGCCTTTTATCGGCGGCACGGCTACCTGCCCATTGCGCCTTATGGGCGATATGCGGGCCGGAAAGAATCGATCTGCCTGGGCAAGGCCTTGATTGAAGCAATTTGACGGGGCGGCGCACGAAACGCGTTCGAAGTGGACGAAAAACGTCTAAAGTCCCCTCATTTATCCCCAGATTCACCGGTACCCGGTCAATACTCGCTTGCCGCATGCCTTCCGTTCGCTAGAGATATTCGTCCTGAAATTCGGGATGTTTTGCATCCCTTGCCCGATCAAGGGGGACTAAAGGCTGTCATGAAGGCCACCATCGAACGTTCCACGCTCCTGCGCTGCCTGTCGCACGTGCAGTCCGTTGTCGAGCGGCGCAATACCATTCCCATTCTCTCGAACGTCCTGATCGAGGCCTCGGGCACCGGGTCCTTGCGCATCATGGCGACCGACCTCGATCTGCAGGTCGTCGAGACGCTTGGCGTCGTCTCGGTCGAGCAGGCCGGCGCGATCACCGTTTCCGCCCACTTGCTGTTCGACATCGCGCGCAAGCTGCCCGATGGCAGCCAGGTGAGCCTCGACGCTTCGGACAACCGCATGGTCGTGAAGGCCGGACGCAGCCGCTTCCAGCTTCCCACCTTGCCGCGTGACGATTTTCCGATGATCGCCGAGGGCGAGCTGCCGACCAGCTTCGAGATTCCGGCCGCCACGCTGGGTCAGCTGATCGACCGCACGCGCTTTGCGATCTCGACCGAAGAGACGCGCTATTACCTCAACGGCATCTTCCTCCACGTTTCGGACGAGGAACTGAAGGCCGCGGCCACTGACGGCCACCGCCTTGCGCGCTTCACCCTGGCCCGCCCGGACGGCGCCGAGGGCATGCCCGATGTGATCGTGCCCCGCAAATGCGTCGGCGAGCTGCGCAAGCTGCTTGAAGAAGCGCTCGATACCAATGTCCTGGTCGATCTTTCGGCCAGCAAGATCCGCTTCACTCTGGGCGGCGAGCACGGCGTTGTGCTGACGAGCAAGCTGATCGACGGCACGTTCCCCGATTACACGCGCGTGATCCCGACCGGCAACGACAAGCTGCTCAAGATCGATCCCAAGAGCTTCTTCGAAGGCGTCGACCGCGTGGCGACCATCGCCACCGAGAAGACCCGTGCCGTGAAGATGGCGCTGGAGCAGGACCGCGTGACCCTGTCCGTCACCTCGCCCGATAACGGCACGGCAGCGGAAGAAGTCCCGGCGGACTACTCTTCGGATGGTTTCGAGATCGGCTTCAACGCCAACTATCTCAAGGACATCCTGGGCCAGATCGACGGCGATACCGTGGAACTCCACCTTGCCGACGCCGGCGCGCCGACGCTGATCCGCCAGGACGAGAAGAGCCCCGCGCTCTATGTCCTGATGCCGATGCGCGTCTGACCGGACGGTTCGATCGAACAGGAAAAGGCCGGGGTGCACCCCCGGCCTTTTTTGTTGGCGCCGTAACCGCCGCCGTAACCGCCGCCGTCCGGGCCGCCCTGGGCCCGGAGCGGCAGCCTGCTCTCAGCTTTCCTGGATCGAGGGGTGGGCCTTGGCGATCATGCGGTCCACTTCGGTGAACTTCTCGCGCGGGGCGCCCTGGCGGGCATTGGCGACTTCGGCCTCGTCGATCTTCTGCCACTCGGTGAACTTCACGTAATCGATCCCTCGCTCGGCGGCGAGGGCGTCGAAACCGGGACGTCCGGCCTTGCCGCTGCCGGCTTCGCCCAGGGCGCCGACATCGGCGTCGATCTTCTCCACGATGGCGAAACCATCGGGGCGGTTGGTGCCGATCGTGCCGGTCGGTCCACGCCGCGCCCAGCCGACGCAGTAGAGGCCGGGCATGATCCGCCCATCGACATTGGCAAAGCGGCCACCCTGCTCGTCGTAGGGCACGTCGGGAATGCGGGAGGTCTGATAGCCGATGCAGGCCACGACGATTCCGGCCGGCACATGATAAGTCTCGCCCGTTCCCACTGGCTTGCCGTCAACCAGCCGCGTGCGTTCCACCTCTACGCCTTCCACCCGGTCGGTGCCGAGTATGGCGCGGGGCGCGGCGAAGAAGTCGAACTCGATTCGCACGTCGCGGTCCGGGCAGGGCGCATCGTCGGCCATGCCGGTGCCGTTGTCGTTCGCGCTGCCGCCCGCCATCGCGAAGCTGCGCAAGTGGCCCATGGTCTTGCGCATGCCCGGATCGAGCGCCGCGTCTTCCGCCAGGGGCGGCAGGTCCGCGGGATCGACGCGGGGGCAGGCGCGCGAGAGCTTTGCCAGCTCGCCCAGCTCCTTCGGCGTCATCGTCACCTGGTGCGGTCCGCGCCGCCCGAGAATGACGATGCGCCTGATCCGCGAGGCTTCGAGGGCGGTGAGAGCATGGGCGACGATGTCGCTCCCCTCGAATTCGGCGCCGGACTTGGCAAGGATCCGCGCCACGTCGAGCGCGACATTGCCGTTGCCCACGACCACGGCCGTGTCATGCGCGAAATCGGGATGCAGCTCGGCGAATTGCGGATGTCCGTTATACCAGCCGACGAAGGAGGCGCTGCCGAAGACATTGGGCAGGTCTTCTCCCGGAAGGTCCAGCCTGCGGTCGTTGGGCGCGCCCGTGGCGAGGACGACGGCGTCGTAGAGGCCGCGCAATTCGTCGATCGAGATGTCCCGGCCCACCATGACATTGCCGACGAAGCGCACGTTCTCGCTGAGGGCGGTGGTTTCGTAGCGGCGGGCCACGCTCTTGATCGACTGGTGATCGGGGGCAACGCCGGTACGGATCAGGCCGAAGGGGACGGGCGAGGAATCGAAGATGTCGACCCGGACGCCGTCTTTCCATTGCTTGAGCGCTGCCTCGGCCGTGTAGTATCCGGCCGGTCCCGATCCGACGATGGCGATGTGTCGCATGGATTTTTCTCCCAAGCGGGCGGAACCTGGGCAAATGCGCCCGCCAGCAAAGAAGCAAACACGGCTGCGGACCGGCGGCAAGCGAAATCCGGCAGATCGGGCGAGATGTGCCATATCCGGTCGACAATGGGTTTGGTTGCCGGGACTTAACACTTTCGCAATGGCCGCGCGGCAATAGCCGATGCGATGGCGAGGAAGGGATTCAACAAGCTGCCGGGGGCACCGCGTGAAGACGCGCAGAACCCGCATGCCCCTGCGACTCGTCCCGAGGCCCAGAACCGGCCCGGCATTCCGAATTTCGCCTTTTTGCGCCCGCGCGGACCGAGCAGCGATCCCCTTCATTTCTTCATAGCCCGGCGCTGGGAACTCATGGCGCCGGCCATGGTCTGCATCATGGTGGGGCTGGGCGTCGTCTCGCACAGCGCGCCGGGCCGGCTGCCTCTGGCGCTGTCCTTTGCGGCCATGCTGCTCTGTCTTGGCGCGCCGCTGCTGGCGACCGTGGAGAACAGGCTCCATCATCGTAGCTGGAAACGCTACCCCCTGATGTTGCTGGCGGTGGCCATGCCCATGCTGCTCTTCGGCGTCGCCGCGGCGCAATGGACTCAGGATACCGCCGCGCTCGACTGGCGGCTGACCGTCAAGGGCTATGGCATTCTGGTTCTGCTCGCCACCGTGCTGCTCGACCGCCGCCTGACCTCGATCGTGGCCGCCACCGTCGGTCTCTGGGCCGGCGCCGCGGCGCATTCCGCTTCTACCGCGACCCTGGGCATGCTGGGCGCGGGCCTGGGCATCGGCCTTGTGGTCGCGATGCGCCAGGCGCGGCTCGGCGCCGAGGAATCGGCGCACCGGGCGGAGCAGGAACGCGAACGGCACCGTGCCGAGGAACTCCTGCGCGAATATGAGGATACCGGGCAGGGCTGGTTCTGGGAAACCGACCGCCGCGGCTGCATCGCCTATGTCTCGCCGCGCATTGCCGAACTGCTCGATACCGAACAGATCCAGCTTTACGGACGGCCGTTCCTGAGCCTGTTCCGCCTGCGCGCGGAAGACCATGACAGCGAGCGGACGCTGGCGTTCCACCTCTCGACCCGCTCGTCCTTCCAGGACGTGACGGTGCGGGCGGCGACGAACGAGAAGGACGAGCGCTGGTGGTCGATCAACGGTCGCCCGGTGCTCGACCAGTTCCACAATTTCCTGGGTTTCCGCGGCTCGGGCATAGACCTCACCGAAACGCGCAAGTCGCAGCAGCATGTCACTCAACTGGCGCGCTTCGATTCGCTGACCAAGCTGGCCAACCGGTTCCAGATGTCGGAGTGGCTGGAAAAGGTCATCAACTCGCCCCGCATCGAGAACCGCGCCTGCGCGGTGTTCCTGCTGGATCTCGACCGCTTCAAGCAGGTCAACGATACGATGGGCCATCCGGCCGGCGACGCCCTGCTCAAGCAAGTGGCAGAGCGCCTGCGCGTGACCGTGGCGAACATGGGCCGGGTCGGACGGCTCGGCGGCGACGAGTTCCAGGTCATCCTGCCCGGCTATCACCAGCACGAAGGGCTCGGCCATCTCGCCCGCCGGATCATCGAGAATCTCTCGCAGCCCTATTCGATCGACGGCACCCGCGTCATCATCGGCGCCTCCCTGGGCATCGCCATGTGCCCCGAAGACGGCACCACGGTCGAAACGCTGATCCGCAATGCCGACCTCGCGCTCTATGCCGCCAAGGGCGGTGGCCGGGGGCGCCATCACTTCTACGACGACGATCTTCATTCCGACGCCCGCGAGCGCCAGCAGCTTGAACAGGACTTGCGCGACGCCATCGACGCGGGCGCGCTGGAGCTGCACTACCAGCCGCAAGTGCACACCACGACCGAGAAGATCACCGGATTCGAGGCTCTGCTGCGCTGGAAGCATCCCAAGCACGGCTATCTCTCGCCCGCCAAATTCGTGCCCGTGGCCGAGGAAACCGGCCTGGTGGCGGAAATCGGCGAATGGGCACTGCGCAAGGCCTGCAGCGATCTGGCCGGCTGGCCGCACGCGGTGCGCGTAGCCGTGAACGTCTCGCCGCTCCAGTTCGCCAATACCGAACTGCCGGCGATCGTCGCGCGCGCGATCGCCGATTCGGGCATCGATCCCGGCCGGCTCGAATTGGAAATCACCGAAAGCGTGTTCCTGGGCGAGGATATCTCCACCGAGGCGATGTTCAGCGCGCTCAAGGACGTCGGCGTGCGCCTGGCGCTCGACGATTTCGGAACCGGCTACTCCTCGCTCGGCTATCTGAAGAAGGCGCCGTTCGACAAGATCAAGATCGACCAGAGTTTCGTGCGCGGCGCCACCATCGAGGGCAGCCGCAACGGCGCGATCATTTCCTCCATCGTCAGCCTCGCCGAGGCGCTGGGCATGGAAACGACGGCGGAAGGAGTGGAGACGCTCGACGAACTCGATCTGGTACGCCTGCTCGGATGCAGCCACGTTCAAGGCTATATCTATGAAAAGTCGCTGACTTCCGCCGAAGTCGTGGCGCGGCTGGAGCGGGGGTTGATCGCGGTGGCCGTGGGCCCGCGCTCGGCCCGCGCGCCGCGCCAGACCATGCTGCGCAAGGTCTTGCTGGAGCACGGCGGGCACATCTATCACGCCACGATCCGCAACATCTCCAGCACCGGTGCTATGGTCGAGGGGTTGTGGAACGTGCCCGCGGAGACCCAGTTCGGCATTCATCTCGCCGACGACAATGTCGTTCTGGCCACCGCGCGCTGGTGCCGGGAGGATCGCATGGGCGTGGAATTCGTCCGCCCGCTCGAACTCGATGCCACCGGCGGGGTGCAGTTCACGCCGGCCCGCGCCGGGCCGGAATCGGCTCCGGAAGGCGGCGATGCGGGATTGCTGCGCAAGGCTGGCTGACGCCCTACCCGAAAATGCGCGATCACCGCATTTTCAAACGATCCAAGCGCTGCTAACGGCGCTTCCATGACCGAACTCGCCCAGATCCGAAATTTCTCGATCATTGCCCATATCGACCACGGCAAGTCGACGCTTGCCGACCGTCTGATCCAGCGCACCGGTGGCCTCTCCGATCGTGAGATGAGCGCCCAGGTGCTCGACAACATGGACATCGAGAAGGAACGCGGCATCACCATCAAGGCGCAGACCGTGCGCCTGAACTACACCGCGTCCGACGGGCTCACTTATGAGCTGAACCTGATGGACACGCCGGGCCACGTCGACTTCGCCTATGAAGTCAGCCGCAGCCTGGCCGCCTGCGAAGGCGCGCTGCTGGTGGTGGACGCGGCACAGGGCGTGGAAGCGCAGACCTTGGCCAACGTCTATCAGTCGATCGAGCACGACCACGAAATCGTCCCGGTCATCAACAAGATCGACCTGCCTGCCGCCGAACCCGAAAAGGTGCGCCACGAAATCGAGGAAGTGATCGGCATCGACGCTTCCGAAGCCGTGCTGGCCTCCGCCAAGTCGGGCATCGGCATCGACGAGATCCTCGAAGCCGTCGTCGCCAAGATACCTGCGCCGAAGGGCGACCGTACCGCGCCGCTGAAGGCCATGCTGGTCGATTCCTGGTATGACCCCTACCTGGGCGTCGTCATTCTGGTGCGCGTGATCGACGGCGTCATCAAGAAGGGCCTGAACGTCAAGTTTATGCAGGGCGGCACCGATCACCTGGTGGACCGCGTGGGCTGCTTCACGCCCAAGCGCATCGACCTGCCGGAACTGGGGCCGGGTGAGATCGGCTTCATCACCGCGCAGATCAAGGAAGTGGAACAGGCCAAGGTCGGCGACACCATCACCACGGTGAAGGGCGGCGCGACGCAGGCCCTGCCGGGCTACAAGGAAGTGCAGTCCGTGGTGTTCTGCGGCCTGTTCCCGGTCGACGCCAACGACTTCGAAAAGCTGCGCGAATCGATCGGCAAGCTGCGCCTGAACGACGCCTCTTTCAGCTTCGAGATGGAATCGAGCGCGGCGCTGGGCTTCGGCTTCCGCTGCGGCTTCCTGGGCCTGCTGCACCTGGAAATCATCCAGGAGCGCCTGAGCCGCGAGTACGACCTCGATCTCATCACCACCGCGCCGTCCGTGGTCTATCGCCTGACGATGACCGACGGCACCGTGAAGGAACTGCATAACCCGGCCGACATGCCCGATCCAGTGAAGATCGACTTCATGGAAGAGCCGTGGATCAAGGCCGTGATCTACACGCCGGACGAATATCTCGGCTCGATCCTGAAGCTCTGTCAGGACCGTCGCGGTATCCAGAAGGACCTGACTTACGTGGGCGGCCGCGCCCAGGTGACGTACGAGTTGCCGCTGAACGAAGTGGTGTTCGACTTCTACGACCGCCTGAAGTCGATCAGCCGCGGCTATGCCAGCTTCGACTACGAGCAGATCGGGCTTCAGGAGGGTGACCTCGTGATGATGAACATTCTCGTGAACAACGAGCCGGTCGACGCGCTGTCGATGGTGGTCCACCGCAGCCAGGCCGAACCGCGCGGCCGTGCGTTGGTGGAACGCCTGAAGGAGCTGATCCCCCGGCACATGTTCAAGATCCCGATCCAGGCCGCCATCGGCGCCAAGGTGATCGCGCGTGAGACGATCTCCGCGATGCGCAAGGACGTGACCGCCAAGTGCTACGGCGGCGACATCACCCGTAAGAAGAAGCTTCTGGAAAAGCAGAAGGAAGGCAAGAAGCGCATGCGCGAGTACGGCAACGTACAGATCCCGCAGGAAGCCTTCATCGCCGCACTGCGCATGGGCGAGGAATAGGTCCCACCTGACCCGGCGGCGGTTCGAATGACCGCCGCCGCCTCCATCATTGAAACGCTTGTCCGTCCGCACCGAGATGTCGGTGCGGGGCGGCCGGATGCTTGCGCCCTGGTTCGCGCCCGTTCTTGACCGGATGCGGGGTAAATCAGTTCATTTCCGATCCAATTCCCCTTGGAATTCGCTGAAATCGGTTGCGACTCGTTGCCTGAGCAAGGTTGGTTAAGGTTCCCGACTTAGGTCGTGGATGGCTGACGGCGCGATTCGATGTCTTCAGCAATCGATTCCAACGCCATGCCTTGGTCATAGTGGCCCGGCGATGAGTCCATTGTGGTTAAATTGGCGCCTGTAACGGGTTGATAGTACGTTTACAGACAACCTATAACTGCGTGGCAACGGTGGCGCGGATGAGGCACGACGGAACGAGGGTGGTTCGGTAGCGTTATGGAACTTGAGCGAATGGACGCTGGCGGCGACATGACGCAGTTTCAACGCATTCTTGCGATATTTCCCAGTCTGACTTCGAAACAGCACGAGGTGTTGGGCTTCGTCGCCGAAAACCGCACCAGCAAGGAAATTGCCTGGGAACTGGGCATTTCCGAAAGCGCCGTGAACCAGCGGATCGAAGGCGTTCGCAGCCGCACCGGATCGCCGCCGCGTGCCGAGCTCGCCCGTGCTTACAGGCAGTTTCAACAGGATCAGGCTCAACCGGAACAGGTTCAGCCGGACCTGGCAGCAGCCTGTAATCCGCTACCAGAGAAGAATCCTCAGGTTCCGACCGTTTCCCTCTTCGATGAGGATCGGGGCAGGGACGAACTGGTCGAAAGGCTCACGCTTGCCGACGGCGCCACATTCAAGGTGACGGCGCCCTGGCAGGAAGAGAATTTCTCCCGGGTCGTTCCGGAGGTGCTCGATGGAGCGAACGCGGGTCTCAGCCGCACGGCCGCCATGATTGCCATCGCCGGGGGATTGCTCCTCGTCGCGGTGTTCGGTCTGGATCTGGCCACCAAGCTGAGCAGCCTGCTTTGACCCAGCCTCCTGCCACGATTGAGACACGCGCATCGGACGGGCCGATGCCGCTGGATGGGGGTCACTATGTCGATCACGATTTCCGCTGCTACCGCCCGGATCGCGCGCCAGCTTCCCGAGGCCGAACTTTCGCTCGATTCGGCTCTGCTCGCTTCGGCGCGTCTGATGGAATCGATGCTGCTGGCACGCCAGGCAGATGGCATCGCCACGTTCACCGGCCAGACCGCGCTGATGCGCCTGGCCAAGACCCAGCGCACTTTGCTCGAAAGCCAGAACGACATGATCCGCGTCCACCAGGAACTCCTGGGCATCGGCCGCGACATCAATGCGATTGCCGACGAGCCGGAAGCCTGCCCGGATCGCGCCCAGCTGGTGGACGACGCCGCCATGTTGCGATCGGCCTAAGCGACCCAGGTACGATCGCGGGTTCCGCGCGTTTCGGGCGGCATGGCCATGGGGGGCTTGCATGCTGACCTGGGGCGCGCGGGCCTACGTTCAATATGGGCTCTACCTCATACTCTTCCTCTTGGCCTGGCGGCGCGGCGATGCACCTGAGCGCGTCCTTGCCGGGATCATGCTCGGCATGGTCGTGGTGGACCGGATCTATCATCTCGGCCGCGGCACGGACCTGCTGGTGTACCACGGGGTGGATGTCGTCCATCTGGCGATCGACACGTCGAGCCTGCTCGGCATCGGCTACGTCGCGCTTCATGCCAACAGGTTCTACCCTTTATGGATAGGTGGGGCGCAGATCATCGCCTTTTCGAGCCATTTCTATCGGCTGGGTCTCGTCGAAATCCAGACGACGGCCTATCAGGTGATGTCGATCATACCATCTTACGTGCAGCTGCTGGCGATGGCCCTGGGCCTGGCGTGTCACATGCGGCGGCAGAAGAGACGGGGCAATTATCCGTCCTGGCGCAGATACTCCGCCCCGTCGTCGGCGCGGGGAGCGAGGTCGTTGCCCGCCGTCTGATTCGGCGCTTCGGCTCGCTGAGCACGATCTACACCGCTTCGGCCCAGGCGCTGGCGGACGAAATCGACGAATCGGGCATCAACAGCCGCGCCATCGCGGCAGTGATCGTCGCGGCGCGAGACCTTGCAGCCGTTGCCGGGCGGGAAACCCTGCTGGGCGAACCGATGAAGACGGGCAGTCCGGCTTTCCGCCAGTATCTCGCCAAAAGGCTGCTCGGCCGCCGCGAGGAATGCGTGATGGTGCTGTTCTTCACCCATGAAGGCCTGTTCATCGCGGAGGACTTCCACGTCGGCACGCGCCAATCCACCTGCGAACTGCCCTTGCGGCGGACGGTTCGCCGGGCTTTCGACCTCGACGCCCGCCGCTTGGTGATGGCGCACAACCACCCCTCCGGCGATCCCACGCCCAGCGCCGACGACGTCCAGTCCACCCGGACTTTCCGGCAGGTGATGGGGGCTCTGGAATTCAGCTTGGAAGACCATTTCGTCGTCGCACGGGGGGGTATCTTCAGTATGAGTGACAACGGTCTGATTTAGATGGCGATTTGCCTTAAGGGACGTGCAACCGGATTGTCTTAGGGGCTATCTATACCGACACGCGCATTCGCGCCGCACGCCTGCATGGAGATTGGGTTTGACCGACATCGTCACCGTACCGACCACGCCTTTCGAGGGACAGGCGCCAGGAACGTCCGGCCTGCGCAAGAAAGTGCGCGTGTTCCAGCAGCCGAACTATGCCGAGAACTTCATCCAGTCGGTGTTCGACGTGGTGAAGCCGCAGTCTGGCGCTGCCTCGGCCGACGCGGCGCTGGTGATCGGCGGTGACGGCCGCTTCCACAATCGCGCGGTGATCCAGCAGGCGATCCGCATGGCCGCGGCCAATGGCTATGCCCGCGTACTGGTGGGGCAGGGCGGCATTCTTTCCACGCCGGCCGCCAGCAACGTGATCCGCCAATACGGCGCCAGCGGCGGCCTGATCCTCTCGGCCAGCCACAACCCGGGCGGCCCGGATGAGGACTTCGGCATCAAGTACAACATCGCCAACGGCGGTCCTGCACCGGAGGGCGTGACGGACGCGATCCTGGCGCGGACCAAGGAAATCAGCCTCTGGCTGACCGTCGACACGCCGGACATCGATCTCGACACGCCGGGCGAAGTCACGGTCGGCGATATGGTGGTGCAGGTGACCGACCCGGTCGCCGACTATGCCGACCTGATGGAAGAGCTGTTCGACTTCGACGCGATCCGCAAGGCGGTCGCCAGCGGCTTCACGATGCGCTTCGACGCCATGAGCGCGGTCACCGGCCCTTACGCGGTCGAGATCCTCGAAAACCGGTTGGGCTTCGCTGCGGGCACCGTGGTCAACGGCACGCCGCTGGAAGATTTCGGCGGCCATCATCCCGACCCCAACCTGATCCACGCCAAGGAACTCTACGACCTCATGATGGGGCCGGATGCGCCGGACCTCGGCGCCGCGTCGGACGGGGACGGAGATCGCAACCTGATCATCGGGCGCGGGCGCTTCGTTACGCCTTCCGATTCGCTCGCCATGCTGGCCGCCAATATCGAAATCGCACCGGCCTATCGCGGCCGCCTTTCGGGCATTGCCCGTTCGATGCCGACCAGTGGCGCTGCGGATCGCGTGGCGGAAGCTCTCGGCATCCCGTGCTTCGAAACGCCAACGGGCTGGAAATTCTTCGGCAACCTGCTCGATGCCGGAATGGTCACGATCTGCGGCGAGGAAAGCGCGGGCACGGGATCGGACCACGTGCGCGAGAAGGACGGGCTCTGGGCCGTGCTGCTCTGGCTGAACATCCTGGCCGTTCGCGACATTAGCGTGGACCAACTCGCCCGCACCCATTGGGCGCGCTTCGGCCGCAATTACTACGCCCGCCACGATTACGAGGCCGTCGATAGCCAGGCTGCTGCTGGCCTGATGTCCGAACTGAAGGGCGCGCTTGCGGACTTGCCGGGCAAGAGGTTCGGATCGCTCACCGTGTCCCATGCGGACAGCTTTGCCTATACCGACCCTGTGGATCAGTCGGTCAGCGAGAACCAGGGCGTGCGCGTGCTGTTCGAGGACGGCAGCCGCGTGGTCTTCCGCCTCTCAGGCACCGGCACACAAGGCGCCACCTTGCGGGTCTATCTGGAGCGTTACGAGCCGGCGTCCGGCCAGATCGATGCGGATACCGGCGTCATGCTGGAAGCCCAGATCGCCGCCGCGCAGGAAATCGCCGGTATCGCCCGCCACACCGGGCGCATGGCGCCCGACGTCGTGACCTGAGCGTCAGAAGTCGATCCGCGCAATCACGTCTTCGCCGAACTTCAGGGCCTGGTCACAATACTCGGCCCGGGTTTCGGCGTAGACGGAGGCGCCCGCACCGTGGATGCCGAGCGACTTCAGGTGCGCGAAATGGTCCAGCGCTTCCTGCGCGTTCCACCCCGGCTTGATCGAATATGTCGATGAGGCGATGACCTTAGGCGGCTCGGCGCGGCCGATCTTTTCCGCATGGGCGTTCATGTAGGCGATCGCTTCGCTGATGTCCTCGTCGCCCTCCAGATTGGCCGTGCGCGCGGTGTCGGTGACTGACTTGGGCACGAAGAAGGGGTGCCAGGCGTCGCCCATCTCGGCAGCACGGCGCAAGGCGCGCTTCGAATTGCCGCCGACCAGCAGCGGCGGATGGGGCTTTTGCGCCGGGGTAGGCAGGACGCGGTTGCCCAGCGCCGTGTAGCCCGTGCCTTCGAAGGTGAATTCCTCGCCGGTCCAGGCCAGCTTCATGGCCATGATGTACTCATCCATGAGATCGTTGCGCGCATCGAAATCGACGCCGAGCGCCTTGTACTCGGCTTTCATGTAACCCGCGCCGAGGCCCAGGATCACGCGGCCCTGCGTGAAGTGATCCAACGTCGAGACCCCCCGCGCCACCACGAAAGGGTTGCGATAGGGCAGGACGAGAATGTTGGTCTGCAGGCGCAGCCTGGTCGTCACAGCGCCCAGCATCGAAAGCATGACGAACGGGTCCTGCGCATAGTGCCCGCCGGCATCCAGCCAACGCGCGGAAGGCACCGGATGGTCAGTGACCGTTCCGGCGTAGAAGCCGGCCCGTTCCACCGTGCGCGCGATTTCCTGCAAGGCTTCGAGCGTGCCGTATTCCTCGGGCCTGTCGATGCGATCGAAGGGCAGGCTGGTGCTGAGCGTGAAGGTCATGGCTGGCTTTCTTTCGTTCGCGATGCGGCTTCGGGGGGCAGGACCCAGTCGTCCCGATCGTTGCGGACCCAGCCCCCGGAAGCCCATGTGCCACCATCGACGGGGATGATCGTGCCCGTGACGTAGCTTGCGAGTTCGGAGGCGAGAAACACCGCAACGCGGCCGCATTCCTCGTCGATTCCGGCTCGGCCCAGCGGGATGCGGCGGCGGATCGCTTCCTCCTGCTGCGGCGTCGGCCGGTGCCAGAGCGCCGGATCGACCGGCCCCGCGAACTGGCCCCGCGTGCCCGGCGTCTCGGTGAAGTCCGGCGCGATGGCATTCACGCGGATGCCGTGATGGGCAAGTTCCACGGCCAGGGTGCGGGTCAGGTTGTTCAGCCCGGCCTTGCAGGCGGCATAGACCGCATATCCCGGCGCGGCGCGCGAGCCTTCGATACTGGTGACATTGATGATCGAGCCGCCATTGCCGCCTTCGATCATGATCGGCACGGCAGCCTGCGTCGCGGCGAGGTTGGACACCAGGTTGAGATCGATGTGCCGGCGCCAGTTCTTCTCGGCGAGGTCTACGAAGGGCCGCCGCGAGACGCCGCCGACATTGTTCGCCAGCACGTCGAGCCGGCCGAACACGCGTGCGGCCTCTGCCACGGCGTTCTGGACGACATCCGCGTCCATGGCATTGCCTGCGATGCAGAGCGCCCGCCGCCCGCGCGCCTCCACCAGTTCGGCCACCTGATCGCAGCGTTCGGGAATGGCTTCCAGAATGGCGACGTCCGCGCCCATGTCTGCCATGCAGAGCGCAATCGAGCGCCCTATGCCGCCGCCGCCACCGGTGACGAACACGACTTTACCTGTCAGGTCGATGACCGTGCCATCCACACCGCTTCTCCCATCATGCCGGCCGTTTTCGGCGCTCCATGCGTGGTCGGCGGCCTGGTCCGGCGTTGAACACGCGTCTTAGCAGGCGGACAGCATCCGCGAGATCGAGGGGGTGGTCTATATCTTTCTCCAACCCGCACGAGACGATCGTCTCCACGGTAAGTCCGCGATTTATGGCGTGATTGCAGTGGGTTGGAAAACTGTTCTGGCCGAAGGAAAAGGGAAACCAGATACCGTCGGGCAGCGGCAGGGACAGACCGTTGGTGCCGGTGTGATGGCGGTCGGGGGCGATGCCCACGGTGCCTGCGGGAAGGCGCGCCAGTCGCTCCACGTCGGCGAGGCTCAGGCAGGGCAGGTCGGCCGGGAGGATGACGATACGTTCCGGCCCGGCAGCGGTGATGGCGGCCATGGTGCTTTCCAGCGCGCCATTGAGATCGGGGCCGGGATCGTCGAAGCGCAGGATGCCGGTGCCGAGATTGGGCCGCGCCGGGCCCAACACGCAGACGCGCTGGATCGCAGGGCAGGCACTCACCGTGTCGAGGACGTGGCGCAGCATCCCGGAAACCAGCGCCTCGCGCGCCTCTGGGTCCAAGGCAGAGGCTAGTCGGGTCTTGCCCAGACGCGGCGCCTTGACCGGGATGAGTGCCCAGCAGCTCACGGCACTTGCGGCGCTGCGGTGAGGTTGGTGAAGCGTATCCCGGCGCCGTCGGCCTTGTAGGTCTTGTTCATGTAGATGAGGATCGAGGTCAGCGCTTCCGCCGCCGCGGAATTGGCCAGTGCGCCGCCGGAAAGCCCGCGCAGGCCCATGCCGGGGCAGAGGTCCACCACTGTCTGGCGCGCCTCCACGTCGTCCGAGAAGACCAGCACGTCACAGTCGATCGCATGGTCGCTGTCGAGGTGGTGGGCGGAGACGTTATGGAAGGCAGTGACGAGCCGCGCGTCCGGTCCCAGATGCGCGCGCGCCTGCATGGCGGCGCTGCCCTCGGCTGGTAACTGCACGCGCATGACCTTGGGCGGCACCAGCGGCACGGTGGTATCGACGACCACGGCATTGCCCACCACGCCCGCGATCTGCTGCAGCGTTTCACCTTGCGAGGCGTGGGGTACGGCGACGATCACCACATCCTTGCCCTTTGCGGCATCCCCGTTCTCGGCATGGCCGGACGCGCCCAGTTCCTCGGCCGCGGCGCGGGCCTTGTCCGCCGTGCGTGAGCCGATGGTCACCTGATGCCCTGCCTTGACGAGCCTTCGCGCGATACCCTTGCCGAGCGCTCCGGTTCCGCCGATCACCGCGATTGCTGCCATCAGATTATCTCTCCCGCGAATTCTTGATTGTTGTCATTGTCGTTCCCGGCATTTTCGTTTCCGATAGGGCGGTTTTTAGAAAGGCGTTCGGGAAGACCGATGAAGCGAAATCCAGAACTGACCGTGCGACCGCTCGCCGGATTGCCCATGTTCGCTACCGGAATGTCGATTGCGCAAGCGATATGCGCGAGCCTTGCGGCTGAAGGCGACCGGTTCCGCGATGGCGATATCTTGGTGGTGGCGCAGAAGATCGTCTCCAAGGTGGAGGGCCGCGCCCGCGATCTCGCAAATTTCTCCGCTTCTGAGGAAGCACTTGAACTTGCAGGCGCAACCGGACGGGAGCCGGAGATGATGCAGGCGATACTGGAGGAAAGCTCTCGGATCCTGCGCCGCACGCCCGCCGCCGTGATCGCAGCGCACCGGACGGGCCACGTACTGGCCAACGCGGGGATCGATGCGTCCAATGTCGAGGGCGGTGAGAGTGGCCGTGTGCTGCTCTGGCCGCTCGACCCGGACGCCTCTGCCCGTGCCTTACGGGCCGAAGTTCAGAACTTGTGTGAAGTCAGGGTTGGCGTCGTGATCGCGGATTCGATAGGTCGGGCTTGGCGGATCGGGACGCTGGGCACTGCGATCGGGTGCGCGGGGCTGACCGTATTGGAAGACCGTCGGGGCCGTGCGCAGGACTTATATGGCCGCACCTTGCAGGCAACCGTGATCGGTGTTGCCGACTCCATTGCGGCCATGGCGGCGCTGGCCATGGGGGAGGGGGCGGAGGGTACCCCGGCTGCTCTGGTGCGGGGCTGCGAAGGCTGGGTAACCGAGGAAGACGGGCCGGGCGCGGTCAGCGGGCTACGGCCCATTGAGCAGGATATGTTTCGATGAGCGGCAAGCACATTCTCGCGCTGTCCGGCGGGGTCGGAGGCGCGAAACTGGCGGCGGGACTGGCTGCCGTCATGGCGCCCGACGATCTCACCTTGGTCGTCAACACCGGAGACGATTTCGAGCATCTTGGTCTAACTATCTGTCCTGACCTGGATTCCGTAACTTATGCGTTGGCCGGGCTTAACGATGCCGTGCGCGGTTGGGGCGTGAAGGACGAAACATGGCAGACCATGGCCATGCTGCGTGCATTGGGTGAAGAGGGCTGGTTCAACCTTGGCGACCGCGACATGGGCATGCACATCGCGCGGTCCTGGCGGCTGCGCGCAGGTGAGACGCTTTCCGAGGTGACGGCGCGGCTGACGCGGGAACTCGGCATTGCCCATGCAGTGGTGCCGATGAGCGACGATCCAGTGCGGACGCAAGTTCTCACCGATGCGGGATGGACTGATTTCCAGAGATGGTTCGTGGGGAATCAATGTGTTGATGCTGTACTTGATGTGCGTTTCGAGGGGGTGCCGGGCGCGAGACCGTCGCCCTGTCTGACGAAGACATTGGCGCGGGACGACCTCGCCGCCGTCGTCATCTGCCCTTCCAACCCCTTTCTCAGTGTCGATCCGATTCTTGCGCTCGATGGCGTGCGGGACGCGCTGGCGGCGCTGCGGGTGCCGGTGATCGCGGTCTCGCCGCTGGTGGGAGGGGCTGCAATCAAAGGGCCGCTTGCCAAGATGCTCGCCGAGCGCGGGCACGGCGTCAGCAACGAGGCCATCGCCTGTCACTACCAAGATCATTGGGGCGATCTTCTCGACCACCTCTTGATCGACGAGGCCGATGAGGCCGATGTCTCATGCTTGCAGGCACGGGGCCTTCGGGTCACCGTGACGAAGACAATGATGCGCGAAGCCGCCGATCGGGAAAGGCTCGCGAAGGAGGTGCTTGCCATCGCAGGCATCTGAAGGGTGAGCAGATGCAGGATGAGACCCGCCAGTTGAAGGCATGGTTGCTGGCCGCTCCGCTGGAGGAGGTCACCGCCCGGGCAAGAGCCCGCCGCGATGCGAAGGGCCCGGCGCGGATGACCTATTCGCCCAAGGTCTTCATTCCGCTGACGCGCCTTTGCGCCGATGTTTGCCACTACTGCACTTTCGCGACCACGCCCTCGCGGCTCGAGGCGCCCTACCTGACGCCTGAAGAGGTGCTGGAGATCGCCAGCGCCGGCGCGGCTGCGGGGTGCCGCGAGGCGCTGTTCACGCTGGGAGACGCGCCGGAGCGCCGCTACGCCGCCGCCCGCGAATGGTTGGCCGAGCGTGGTTTTACGCGCACCATCGATTACGTCCGCCACTGCGCCGAACTGGTGCTGAAAGAGACCGGCCTGCTGCCGCACGTCAACGCAGGGGTGTTGGAGGAAGACGATTACCGCATGCTCCGCCCGGTCTCGGCTTCGGCGGGGCTGATGCTGGAAAGCACGTCGGTACGGCTGCTGGAAAAGGGCATGTGCCACCACGGCTCGCCCGACAAGGAACCGGCCCTGCGTCTCGCCTCGCTCGCTGCTGCGGGCAGAGCGAAGGTGCCGATGACGAGCGGGGTGCTGATCGGCATCGGCGAGACGGCGGACGAGCGGATCGATGCCCTGCTGGCCCTGCGAGACTTGCATCTTGAGCATGGGCACCTGCAGGAAGTGATCGTCCAGAACTTCTGCCCCAAGCCGGGCACGAAGATGGCGAAAGCGCCCGAGGCGAGCGAGGCCGATTTCCTGCGCATTGTCGCGGCCGCGCGCATCCTCCTGCCGGACGGGGTTTCCGTGCAGGCGCCGCCCAATCTCAATGATGAGCGCCTGGTTGAGTTGATCGACGCGGGAATCGATGATTGGGGCGGCATTTCGCCGGTCACGCTCGATCATGTGAACCCGGAAGCGCCGTGGCCTGAAGTGGAACGGCTGCGCGCCATCTGCGCCGCGAAGGGCCTGCCACTGGTCGAGCGCCTGACCGTCTATCCGCGCTTCGTCATGAGCGAGGACCGGTCATGGCTCGATCCGGCGATCCGTCCGGCGGTGCTGCGCCATGCCGATGCCGAAGGGCTGGCGCGCGACAGTGTCTGGAGCCCGGGGCTGGCCGATCAACATGCGCCGGGCAGTGTGCGGGCGCCGCTGGGGCGGTATCACGAAGGCCCAGTTGCGGCCTCGCTCCACCGTATCCTCGACCGCGCGGCGAGCGGGGCCACCTTGAGCGAGGACGAGATCGTCGCGCTGTTCGCGACGCGCGGTGCGGCAGCGCAAGCGGTGATTGCGGCGGCGGACGCGCTGCGGGCGGAAGTCAGCGGCGATACCGTGACTTACGTGGTCAACCGCAATATCAACTATACCAATATCTGCACGCACACCTGCTCGTTCTGTGCGTTTTCCAAGACGAGCAGCAAGGCGGGTTTCCGCGACAAGCCGTATAATCTGGACCTGTCCGAGGTCGCCGGCCGCGCCCGCGAGGCGGTGGAGCGTGGGGCGACCGAGGTCTGCCTGCAGGGCGGTATACACCCGAGCTATACCGGCGAGACTTATCTCGCGATCCTGCGCGCGGTGAAGGAGGCTTGCCCCGGCCTTCACGTCCATGCCTTCTCGCCGCTCGAAGTCAGTCAGGGCGCGCGGACGCTGGGGATGCCGGTGCGGGACTATCTGGCCATGCTCAAGGACGCGGGGCTGGGTTCACTGCCCGGCACGGCGGCCGAGATCCTCTGCGACGACATTCGCGAACAGATCTGCCCCGGCAAGCTCACGACCCAGGAATGGCTCGACGTGGTCGGCACCGCTCACCGGGTCGGACTGCCGACGACCTCCACGGTGATGTTCGGCCATCTCGAAGGTACCGAGCACTGGGCGCGGCACTTGCTGGCCTTGCGCCATCTCCAACTCGACACCGGCGGCATCACGGAGTTCGTGCCGCTGCCGCTGGTCCACATGGAAGCGCCGTTCTACCGGCGCGGACAGTGCCGCAAGGGACCGACCTGGCGCGAGGCGGTGATGATGCATGCGGTGGCGCGCCTGGCGCTGAACGGGGCGATCAACTCGATCCAGTGCTCGTGGGTGAAGCTGGGCATGGACGGCGCGGCCGCCGTGCTGGCAGCGGGGGCCAACGACCTCGGCGGCGTGCTGATGGACGAGAGCATCAGCCGCGCGGCGGGCGCAGCGCACGGACAAGGCGTGACCATCGCTGAACTGCGCGCGGCGGCGGAGAGTGTGGGGCGCACACTGAAACAGCGGACCACGCTTTATGGGGAAGTGGTGCTGGAAACGGCTTAAAGCCGCGCCGCAGGCTTCTCTTAGCGCCTAACTCGACATGAGCGCGGGACGTAGACTGCAAGCCCAAGGCATACGGTTCTAGGGAGCAGGGGCGATGGCCCCTGCTTTTCCGTTGTCTTACATGGCCTTGATCTGCTGCCACATGGCGTCAGGCATCCAGGTATATTCGATGTAGTGCCCAAGGACGTTGCGCGCATCGAGGTAGAGGAACTTCAGCGCGTTCGGATCGTCGCCTTCCGGCCGCTCCATGGCGAGCGGGAATTCCTGCGTGTCCACGCGCTTACGGAAATCGGCCCAGTCGTCGACGCCGAAGCAGATGTGGTGGAAGCGCAGCGGGCCGCCGTTGGACTGACAGCCTGCATAGATGCCCGCCTCATCGATCTCGTTCTCGATCAGTTCGATCTGGAGTTCGCCGATCCAGATGAAGCAGATCCGGCCCTTCTGGCGCTTCAGCCCCTGCGGGGTGAGCACTTGCTGATCCACCGGAATGATCATCGGTTCGCGGGTCAGCCCACGCCCGCGGAACAAGTCGATCCCGGCTTCCAGATTGTCGCAGACGTAGGCGTTCTGGTAGTGACGGCCTTCGAGCATCAGTCTCTCCTAAAGTATCTAGCGCCCGGCCTTAATTGCCATCGCCCGCGAAAGCGGGGGCGATGGGCTTAGGTAGGCGGATGGGCGGTCAGCCTTCGCGGGCCACGTCGTAGCGCGACAGATAGCGTTCGAAGAGCGGATCCAGCTCGGCTTTCTCGATGCCGTACTGGGCCAGCTTGTATTCGTGCTTGCCGAACTTGTCCTGCGGGTTGTCGTCCACCCATTGCTGGATGCCGGCCTCGGCCTCGGCGGTCCATTCGTCGCCAAGCTGCTGATAGACCTTCTTCATCGTGCCGATCGGATCGACGGTCATGTCCGCATAGTGGACGTCGATCACCTTGTCCTCGCCATGCTTGTCGCGGAAATCCATGATCCGGTTGGCGTGCTCGGCCGCCTGCCAGGTATAGTTCTCCTTGAGCCACGCGGTGTCCGGCTTGCCCATGTGCGCCATGTGGCTGAGCGAGATGACGGAGCACAGCGAGCCGGTGGCGGCGAAGGGATCGCGGTGGGCCCAGAGCACGCGGGCGTCAGGATAGACCTTGAAAATCGTTTCCAGCCAGAGCGCGTGGCTCGGCTTCTTCACGTTCCATACGCCGCCGGCATTCTGCTGCAGCACCTGGAGGAACTTCTTGTGGTATTCATAGGCGCTGGTCATGTCGCAGGAGAAGATGAACTCCTTGTATTCCGGCAGCTTGCCCTTGGAATCGATCATCAGCGTCTTGAAGTCATGCGCCATGAAGAACACGCATTCGTTCGGATAGACGGCCGAGCCGCGATAGTACTTGCCCATGGCCGGATTGGCTTCGAGCATGGCCTTTTCCTGCGCCAGACGGGCCTGCGCGCGCGGATCGGTGGTGAGCAGGTCCTTCGAGGCGACCGGCGGCACCGGATCGTCGATTTCCCAGGTCAGCGGCGAACGGCGCGCCGGATCGGCGGCGAGCAGGTTGGACAGCAGCGTGGTGCCGGTGCGCGGCACGCCCATCACGAAGACGGGACGCTCGACCGGGCGGGTGAGCAGTTCCGGGTTCTGGCGCAAATAGTCCGAGATTTTCAGGCGGCCGCGAAGGTAGTGGAGGGTATCGGCGGTAGCGCGGGCGATGCCGCCTTCGGTGTACTGTCCCCGCGCGATTCCGGCGTTGAAGTCGTTTACGAAGACGTCGAAGCCCTCGCGCCAGGTGTCGTTGTCGAAGGCATCGATGCCGGTGTCCTTCATCGCCTGCTCGACGAGGGCGTCGCCGACGATCTGGTCCGCCGTAAGTTGCTCGGCCATTGCGTGATCCTCTTTCCCGTGTCTCTGTGCGGGCCGCTGCGGCGGCCTCATGGATACGAGATAGCCTGCGCGCGGGGCCGATTGGCAATGCGGCAGGCGCGTCAGATCGGGCCGTTATGTCGAACCCGGGCCAAGACCGGCAGCGGCCTCACGCCGCGACCGACGTTGAGGCCAGGGCGCGTCCCTGCCGCTGGCGGAACGTGCTGGGGCTGGCGCCGACCGCGCGGCGGAACGCGAAAGTGAAGCTGGACGGCGAGGCGAAGCCCATCGAAAAGGCGATGGTCTTCACGCTCTCCCCCTCCATCAGCAGGCGCTTGGCGGCTTCCATGCGGCGCTGTTCGATATAGTCGCCGATCGAGCAGGCGCGGCTGACGCGGAACCCGCGCGTGAGCTGGCGCACCGAAAGGCCGCACAGGTCTGCCAGTTCCTTGAGCGGAGGCGCGCTCAGGTCCCCGGCAAGGCGTTCCTCGATCACGCGCAGGCGCCAGCCGGACAGGCCGCCGGTCATCGGCCTTTCGGAGACTTCCAGGCCATAGCGCCCCAGTTCGATGGCCAGTTCGCCGCCCAGCAGTTCCAGCATCCGGCGTGACGCAAGGCCGGGGTGGCGCACTTCGGCGGTGATGCGGAACAGCAGCGCGCGCACTTGTGCGCTGCCGATGTCCAGCGCGGCGGCCAGGTGGGCATCATCCCACGGCAGTTCCCGGCCCAACAACTCGTGCACCAGTGCTGCGTCGATCGTGCAGACCAGCGATGCCTGCCGCCCGCTCCCGCCCCGGATATAGAGCGATTCGCCCGGCGGGATCACGAAGACGTCACCCAGCCTTTCGAAGCGGTGCGGCCCCCAGCGTTCTCGATAGCCGCCGCGCGATTGCAGCGGGCGGGGCGTGAGGCACAAGTTCACATGGTATCCGGCGCCCACCGCGTGGCGGGTGTCGGTGGGTTCGGGAATGTCGAAACGGACGATTTCGGCGTGGATTCCCGGCGCGGAAAGCGCGGCGTCGACAGTCATGGTCGGCAGCGGGGCGGCCGTGCTGGCGGGCATCTCTCATTCTCCCGGACGCCTCAGGTCCCTGTCGGGTCTCTGGCCCGAATTCGTGTCCCTGACGCTTGGATAAGGCCTGATTTCTATTCCCCCCACGCTTGCGGGACAAGGCCGCTGTCGGGAAACATCGCGCCAACGAAAGTGCCGGCAGGAAGGCCGGTAACGGGATCGAGGAGAGAATGATGGCCAAGGGCCTTTTCGACTGCACGGGCAAAGTGACGGTGGTGACCGGCGGCAACGGCGGCATCGGCTTCGGCTTCGCCATGGGCGTCGCCAAGATGGGGGGCGACGTGGCGATCTGGGCCCGCAATGCCGAGAAGAGCGCCAAGGCCAAGGCCGAACTGGAAGCGGCCGGCGCAGGCAAAGTCATCGCCTATCAGGTGGACGTTTCGCAGGAAGCGAACATCGTCGAAGGCTACAAGCAGGTCATGGCGGATTTCGGCCGGGTGGACTGCGTTTTCGCCAACTCAGGCGCCAGCCCACGCTATAACTCGGTGTTCGAGATGCCGACCGAGCACTGGCATGAATTCCAGAACACCGCGCTCCATGGCGCTTTCTTCACCCTGCGCGAAGGTGCGCGGCTGATGAAGGAGCGGGTCGAGGCGGGTGACGAAAGCGGTGGCAGCCTTGTCGCCTGCGGATCGCTTTCGCTGTTCCAGGGGCTGCCGGGCAAGATGGAATATGCCTCTTCGAAGGCGGCGATTGCGGCGGCGGTGCGCTGCCTGGCTATCGAACTCGCCCCGCTGGGCATCCGCGCCAACGTGGTCGCGCCGGGCCTGATCATGACGCCGATGATGGGCGACGGCGCGCGCGCCGATGCAGTTGCCGCGCACTTCGCCCCGACGATCCCGATGAAGCGCACCGGCTATCCGGCGGACTTCGAAGGCATCGGCGCCTATCTGTGTTCGGACGCCAGCTCGTTCATGACGGGTGAGACCGTGACCATCGACGGCGGCTACATGGTCCGCCCCTGAGCGGCCGGATGAGGAGAGAGGCTATGGAACTGCTCAAGATCCACGGCGTCGGCGATGTCCGCGTCGATGCTTACGAACGTCCGGCGGCGGGGCCGAAGGATGTGGTCGTCAAGATGAAGTCGGTCGGCATCTGCGGATCGGACCTGTCCTACATCAAGATGGGCGGCATTCCGCCGGGTGTGGAGACCGCGCTGGGCCATGAAGGCGCCGGCGAAGTGATGGAAGTGGGCGCGGAAGTCTCCGGCATTGCCGTCGGCGATGCGGTGATCGTCAATCCGATGATGACGCCCAGCAACATCGGTTCGGGCGGGCCGGAGGGCGCGTTCACGCAGGAATTGCTGGTGCGGGAGGCGCGGCTGGGCGATTCCATCCTGCCGATCCCCGAGGGGATCTCCTACGACGTTGCCGCCATGTGCGAGCCGCTGGCCGTCGCCATGCACGGCGTCAACCGGGCGGACGTGAAGCCCGGCGACAAGGTCGTGGTGTTCGGCTGCGGGCCGATCGGCCTTGGCATGCTGCTCTGGCTGATCGATCGCGGCGTGACCGACGTGGTTGCGCTCGACCTTTCGGAAGAGCGGCTGGAGCGGGCGCGCGCGCTGGGCGTGCAGGCCGCCCTCGATCCCAGCAAGATCGATCTGCGCGCGGAACTGGCGAAGCTTCACGGTGAAGTGCCCAGCTATGGCCGCGTGGGCGTGGGCACCGATGCCTTCATCGACGCAGCCGGCGCGCCGAACATCCTCACCGAAGTGATCATGATGGCCAAGTTCCATGCGAAACTGGTCATTACGGCCGCCTATATGCGGCCGATCGAGTTCCCGGTCGGTCGCATGCTCACCAGCGAGATGACCATTACCACGGCGGTCGGCTATCCTACCGAGATGCCCGAGGTGATCGCCGCGATGCCGCGCCTGAAGGACAAGATCGCAGCGATGATCAGCCACAAGCTGCCGTTCAGCGAGATCATGAAGGGCCTGGAAATCGCCGCAACGCCGCAGTCCGCCAAAGTCATGATCGGCATAGAGGAGGCTTGAGATGAGCGAAGTGAAAGACGCCGGACCGAAGCTGGCTGGTCTCGTCCGCTCGGGCGACGAACAGGCGGACGCCATCGCGATCACTGATTTCGTGTTTCAGGCGAACGACATCTCGAACGCCTATCTGGTCACGACGTCGGAGGGCGACGTCATGGTCAACACCGGCTTCATGGACAATGCGGAGCGGACCAAGCGCCTGCTGACGCCGCCGCGCACCGGGCCGCTGGCCTTCATCATCCTCACCCAGAGCCATGCCGATCACTATGGCGGCGTGCCGGAATTCCTGGAAGACGGTACGCAGGTCGTCGGCGGGCCGGGCTTCAATGAGGCGCTGGGCGACATGATGGGCCTCCAGTCCTTCTTCGGGCCGAGGAGCGGCAAGCTCTGGGGATCGACGCTCAAGCGCGGCGGCACGCCGAAGCCGGCGCCGAATGTGGTTCCCGACATTCTGGTCGACCGCAAGCTGACCATCGAACTGGGCGGCCGTACTTTCGAGCTGATCTCCACGCCCGAGGGCGAGACGATCGACTCGCTGACGGTCTGGATGCCCAAGGAGAAGATCGCCTTCACCGGCAATGTCTTCGGTCCGGTCTGGCTCTCGATGCCGTTCCTCAACACCCTGCGCGGCGACAAGCCGCGTCTGGTGCGGAACTACCTGAAGTCGCTGGAGACGATCCGCGATCTCGGCGCGGAGATCATCGTCACCGGCCATGGCGAGGCCATTCGCGGTGCGGAACGTATTCGTGCGGATCTCGACAAGATGCACGCGGCCGTCAGCTTCGTGCGCGACTATACGCTCGGCGGCATGAAAGCGGGCAAGGACGTCCATACGCTGATGCGCGAATTCGCTTGGCCGGAAGGGCTGGAGATCGGCGAGTTCCACGGCAAGGCGGCCTGGGCGGTCAAGTCGATCTGGCGCGAGTATTCGGGCTGGCTCCACTATGAGGACGGCACCACCGCGCTCTATGGCGTGCCGCGTTCCAGCGTGGATGCCGATCTTGTCGAACTGGTGGGCGGCGCGGCGAAACTGGCGGAGCGGGCGCAGGCCAAGCTGGATGCGGGGGCTCCGCTGGAGGCCGTGCATCTGACCGATATTGCGCTCAGTGCCGAACCGGACAACGCGGCGGTGCTCACCGTGCGCAAGGCGGCACATGAGGCGCTGCTGGCAGCTTCCGGCGGCAAGAACCTGTCCGAGACGATGTGGCTGCGGTCCGAGATTGCGGCGATGGAGGCCAAGCTCAGCGATTGATGGTTTGGGTATGGGCCATCGGCCCATCACCTCCGACCAGACAATCTAAAACCCCGTCGTCCCCGCGAAGGCGGGGACGACGGAGGGTGGTTGCGATAGCTTGTGACGTACTATTCAGGTGGTAGTCGCCTTAGGTGTAGTCAGGGCGTGAATGATATTGCGGCACTACCCCATCACCGCACTGCTCTCGTAAACCAGCCGCACCAATTCCGCCTGTCCGCGCACGCCCAGCTTAGCATAGAGCCGTTTGGAGTAGTTTCGCGCCGTTTCCAAAGTCAGCCCCATGCGCTCGGCGGCTTCGGTGATGGAGTGGCCGTCCGCCAGCGCCATCGCCAGTTCCGCCTCGCGCCGGGGCAAGTCGAATACTTCGGCCAATCGGTCCGCGCCATCACCGGAAAGTGCGCGAGGAAGGGTGCAAAGCGCTAGCAGGGCCGGCGCGGCAAGGGCCTGTTCCGCCGCTTCTTCGGCCGGCATCAACAGGGCCTCGACATGCGGCTTCTCCCGCAGCAACAGCGGTCGTGCGGTCAACGAGCGATCCTGCGCCATCTCCGCCGCCACGCCGGCCAGCTTGCGCTCGGCAACGAGATCGAGCCCCAGCACGCGCTCGCCGGGGCGCAGAGCGGCGCCGCAGTGCTCCTGCCAGAACTGCGATAGCGCCGGATCGGCCGCCACTACGCGCGCCTCGGCGTCGAGCAGCATCCAGCCTTTGCCCGTGCGCTCCAACCCCATGGCGTTGATCCGCGCCGCCATCCGCTCGCGGTCCATCGAAACGAGGTTTTCGACCGCGATGGCGACATAGGGCGCCAGGCTGGAGAGCAGGGCGCTGTCGGAAGCGGTGCATTCGCGCGCGCGGGCCATCATCAGCCATGCGCTGTAACGCTCGCCCCCCGCGATCCGCACCACCCGCTCATCCCCGATGCCGAGCTTCGCCATGCGCCGGTTGCGATCCGCGCGCGCGACGGGGTCGTGATCGATCATCTCCCCGATCGAATAGACGCGGCCCGGTCGCAGCCCATCGTAGAGGTAACGGTCGAGGTCGAACGGGCCTTGCGTTTCCGACTCGCGGGCGCGTTTTCTGAGGTCGATTCCGGCGTAGCTTTCCACGATTACGGCATGTGGCCCATCGCCCATGCGAAGGATCAGGCTGACGTAATCGGCTTGGGTGCGACGGCGCAATCTTTCCAGAAATGTCGAAAAGCGCGGATTTTCGGCACTTCCCTGAAAGAGCGGGATCAGGAGATCGGTCTCGTCGTTGCTGGTAAGAGCCATGCCCTCCCATATGGGAGGTTCGCGTAAATGTCATCCCTGCGATTCGGTTTGGGACAGCACCAGAGGAAACAGCCAACGGGCACGCGCCCCGGCAGAGGAAACCTGATGAAGACACTCACGCACCTGGAGCGCCTCGAAGCCGAGAGCATCCATATCATCCGCGAAGTCGTCGCCGAGGCTGAAAAGCCGGTGATGCTCTATTCGGTCGGCAAGGACAGCGCCGTGATGCTGCACCTTGCTCGCAAGGCCTTCTATCCTTCGCCGCCGCCGTTCCCGCTGCTCCATGTCGACACGACCTGGAAGTTCAAGGCGATGTACGATCTGCGCGACAAGATGGCGCGTGAGAGCGGCATGGAACTGCTGGTCTATCAAAACCCCGAAGCCATCGAGAAGGGCATCAATCCCTTCGACCACGGCGCGCTCCACACCGACATGTGGAAGACCGAAGGCCTGAAGCAGGCGCTGGACAAGTACGGTTTCGACGCGGCCTTCGGCGGCGCCCGCCGCGATGAGGAGAAGAGCCGCGCCAAGGAGCGCATCTTCTCGTTCCGCACATCCTCGCACGGCTGGGACCCGAAGAACCAGCGCCCGGAACTGTGGAACCTCTACAATGCCCGCAAGGCGCGCGGTGAATCGATCCGCGTCTTCCCGATCTCCAACTGGACCGAGCTAGATATCTGGCAGTACATCCACCTGAACGACATCCCGATCGTGCCGCTCTACTTCGCCGAAAAGCGCCCCACCGTGGAGCGTGACGGCATGCTGCTGATGGTGGACGACGAACGCTTCCCGCTCCAGCCGGGCGAGGTTCCCGTCGAACGCTCGATCCGCTTCCGCACGCTCGGCTGCTACCCGCTGACCGGCGCGGTGGAGAGCGAGGCGAAGACGCTTCCCGAAGTGATCCAGGAAACGCTCCTCACCACCACATCGGAGCGGCAGGGCCGCGCCATCGACAAGGACGCCGGCGGTGCCGGCATGGAAGTCAAGAAGCAGCAGGGGTACTTCTGATGGCCGACGTTGAAACCAAAGAAGCTGTCTACGTCACCGACCAGCTGATCGCCGACGACATCGATGCCTATCTCGTCCAGCACGAGCACAAGACGATGCTGCGCTTCATCACCTGCGGCAGCGTCGACGACGGCAAGTCCACCCTCATTGGGCGCCTGCTTTACGATTCGAAGATGATCTTCGAGGACCAGCTGGACGCGCTCCAGTCGGACTCGAAGAAGGTCGGCACGCAGGGCCAGGAAATCGACTTCGCGCTGCTGGTCGACGGTCTTGCCGCCGAGCGCGAGCAGGGCATCACCATCGACGTGGCCTATCGCTTCTTCAATACCGAGAAGCGCAAGTTCATCGTCGCCGACTGCCCGGGCCACGAACAGTACACCCGCAACATGGTCACCGGCGCTTCCACCGCCGACCTTGCAGTGATCCTGATCGATGCGCGCAAGGGCGTGCTGGTGCAGACGCGCCGCCACTCGTACTTGTGCCACCTGATCGGCATCAAGAACATCGTCCTGGCCGTGAACAAGATGGACCTCGTCGATTACAGCCAGGAAGTCTTCGACAAGATCGTCGAGGAATACGGTGAGTTCGCGCGCGACATCGGCATCGAGAGCTTCACCGCTCTGCCGATTTCGGGCTTCAAGGGCGACAACATCACCACGCTTTCGGACAAGACCCCGTGGTACAAGGCGCCGCAATACGCGGGCATCACGCTGGTCGAGCATCTGGAAACGGTGGAGGTTCTGTCCTCGGTCGATGCCGACAAGCCGCTGCGCCTGCCGGTGCAGTGGGTGAACCGTCCGAACCTGGACTTCCGCGGTTTCTCGGGCCTGATCGCCACCGGTTCGGTGAAGCCGGGCGACAAGATCCGCGTCCTTCCCTCGGGCAAGACCAGCACGATCACCCGCGTCGTCACCTATGACGGCGATCTGGAAGAAGCGGTTGCGGGCCAGTCGGTCACCGTCTGCTTCGCCGACGAGATCGACTGCTCGCGCGGTTCGGTGATCTCGGTCGCCGACAATCCGCCGCAGACTGCCGACCAGTTCGAGGCGACTTTCGTGTGGATGGCCGACGAGGCCATGGTGCCCGGCCGCGCCTACTGGCTGAAGGTCGGCACGCAGATGGTTTCGGCGACGGTTCAGGAGCCGAAGTACGAAGTCAACGTCAACACGATGGAGAAGCTGGCGGCCAAGACGCTGGAGCTGAACTCCATCGGCGTGGCGGAACTGACCACCGACAAGCAGATCGTGTTCGAGGCTTATGCCGATAACCGGACGCTCGGCGGCTTCATCCTGATCGACAAGATGACCAACGCCACTGTGGCGGCGGGCATGATCCACTTCTCGCTGCGCCGTTCGCAGAACGTGCACTGGCAGGCCGTGGACATCGACCGCAAGCAGCACGCCGGCCTCAAGAACCAGCGCCCGGCGGTGCTGTGGTTCACCGGCCTGTCGGGCTCCGGCAAGTCGACCATCGCCAACCTTGTCGAGAAGAAGCTGCACCGGATGAATCGGCACACCTTCCTGCTCGATGGCGACAACGTGCGCCACGGTCTGAACAAGGACCTGGGCTTCACCGAGGCCGACCGCATCGAGAACATCCGCCGCGTTGGCGAAGTCTCGAAGCTGATGACCGACGCGGGCCTGATCGTGATCACCGCCTTCATCTCGCCCTTCCAGGCGGACCGCGAGATGGTGCGCTCGATGCTGCCCGAAGGCGAGTTCTTCGAGGTGTTCATCGACACGCCGTTGAAGGTGGCCGAGGCGCGCGACGTCAAGGGCCTCTACAAGAAGGCGCGTGCGGGCGAACTGAAGAACTTCACGGGTATCGACAGCCCGTACGAAGCGCCGCGCAATCCGGAAATCCGCGTGGATACTACGCTGATCTCGCCGGAAGACGCTGCGAACCTGATCGTCGACACGCTGCTGGGAGACGCCTGATGAGCCTGAACGGTAGCCTGAACGACGGCGATCTCGCGGCGCATCTGGCCGAAGTGGCGGGGAAGATCCTGCTCGACGTGCGGGCCTCCGGCCTGTTCTCGGGCAAGTCGCTGGGCAAGGCGGGGGACCAGACCGCTAACCAGTTCCTCTGCCACGCCCTTCGCGAGCAGCGGCCCGAAGACGGGCTGCTCTCCGAAGAGGAGAAGGACAATGCCGAGCGTCTGGCCAAGGAGCGGGTATGGATCGTCGATCCTGTCGACGGCACCCGCGAATATGGCGAGGAGCGCGCCGACTGGGCGGTCCATGTCGGCATGGCGGTGGACGGCGAGCCGGTGCTGGGGGCGGTCGCGCTTCCCGGCGCGGGTGTAGTCCTTCGCTCCGACCAGCCGGGCGAAGTGCCGCCCGCGCCTGAGCGGCTGCGCATGGTGGTCAGCCGCACGCGTCCCGCCAAGGAAGCGACCGGCGTGGCCGAAGCCATCGGCGCCGAACTCGTTCCGATGGGATCGGCCGGGGCCAAGGCCATGGCGATCCTGCGCGGGGAGGCGGATATCTACCTCCATTCCGGTGGCCAGTACGAATGGGACAGCTGCGCACCTGCCGCTGTCGCACAAGGCTGGGGCCTCCACGTCTCGCGCATCGACGGCAGCCCGCTGGTCTACAATCGGGAAGACGTCTATATGCCGGACTTGCTGATCTGCCGGAAGGAGCACGCGGAACTGGTGCTCGAAAAGGTGAAAGCCTTCCTCTGAGGTCAAGCTGATCAACATTGTCGATTAGTAAGCCTGCCGCTATGCTCGCCCTTTGATAATGAGAGGGGCGAGCATGGAGGCGAAAATCAGGCGCAGGACGCGCGACCCGGTCGCGACGCGCGCGGTGATCCTCGATGCCGCCGCCAACCTGCTGGCCAAGGACGGGCCGGAAGGCGTCAGCCTTTCTGCCGTCGCCCATCTCGCCGCCGTCAATCGCGGCACCGCCTACCAGCATTTCGAAACGCGCGAGAAGCTGATCGAGGCGACCATGCAGTGGGTCTCGGACAAGCTGTTCCACGCCGTCTTCGGCGATCCCGAGACTGTGGGCGAGCGCCGCGTCGAGGATGTCGACGTGGTCGCGCTGACCGAGCGGCTATGCGATTTCGCGATGGAAAATCCCGACATCTGCCGCGTCTGGCTCCAGCAGGTCCTGGCCTCGCCCAACCCGGCGCAGGACCCGTTCTGGCGGGAGTATTGCGGCTCGCTCGGCCGCTTTGCCGGCACAGATCTGGCGGAGCCGGGCATCGATTTCGAAGTCTATTCGGTGATGAACCTGGCCGGGGTGTTCTTCTGGCCGATCCTAGCCCGTGCCCATGCTGCCGATGAGGGCGAGCGCCGGGAACTGTCGCGCCGCTACTCGCGCGAGATCCTGCGGCTTTCGATGTACGGCACCATGCGGGCCAAGGCGTTTCCGAAGGTGGCGGATTTGCTCGCCGCCCACGGGGTTTCGCCGGGTGGCTGAGGCTGCGTCACAAGCATTACTCCCATTCGTCATTGCGAGCGCAGCGAAGCAATCCAGGGCGGTTTACGCGACTCTGGATTGCTTCGCTGCGCTCGCAATGACGAATAAAAAGGTTCGAGCAAAATCGCGAAAAGACGGCTTTCCTGTCAGCTCCGGATACCCCGGCCGTGATGCCGCTTCGCCTAGGCGATGCCGTGGCGCGCCGGCATTGACGCAGCGGCGCATATTCCCTTTCAGCTAGGGCCTGCATCGTCGGGCCGGAAAGGGCCCCTGAGGGAGTATGCCATGTTTTCCGCTATCGTGATCGACAAGACCGATGAGGGCCAGACGGTCGCTCTCCAGCAGCTTGACGAAAGCGCGCTGCCCGAAGGTGATGTCGCCATCGACGTCGCGTTTTCGACGCTCAACTTCAAGGACGGCCTGGCCGTTACCGGCGCTTCGCCGGTCGTGCGCAAGTTCCCGATGGTGCCCGGCATCGACCTCGTCGGCACCGTTACCGAAAGCAGCCATGGCGACTGGAAGGCCGGCGATACCGTCGTGCTCAACGGCTGGGGCGTGGGTGAGGGGCACTGGGGCGGCCTGTCGCAGAAAGCCAGGCTCAAGGGCGAGTGGCTGGTGCCGCTGCCCTCCGCCTTCACCCCGAAGCAGGCCATGGCGATCGGTACTGCCGGCTATACCGCCGCACTCTGCGTCGATGCGCTGGTGGATTGGGGCGTGACCCCCGATCAGGGCGAAATTCTCGTCACCGGTGCCACCGGCGGCGTCGGCTCGGTCGCCATCGCGATCCTCAAGAAGCTGGGCTACTCGGTCGCCGCGCTCACCGGCAAGCCGGGCGAGGCGGACTATCTGAAGTCGCTGGGCGCAGAGACGATCATCGACCGCGCCGAACTTTCCGAGAAGGGCAAGCCGCTCCAGAAGGAGCGCTGGGCCGGTGTCGTCGATACGGCCGGCAGCCACACGCTGGCCAACGCCATCGCCCAGACCAAGTACGGCGGCGCAGTTGCCGCTTGCGGTCTGGCGCAGGGCTTCGACCTGCCTTCGACCGTCATGCCCTTCATCCTGCGCGGCGTTTCGCTGCTGGGGATCGACAGCGTCATGGCCCCCAAGGCCAAGCGCCTGAAGGCCTGGGACCGTCTCGCCAAGGATCTGGACCCCGCCGCACTCGAAACCATCGGCCAGACCATCGGCCTGGGCGATGCCATCGAGGCTGCGCGCAAGTTCATGTCCGGTGAGGTCACGGGCCGTTACATCGTTGACGTGAACGCCTGATGCAGCCGGCGCGGCAGGCGGCTTGAGGGAGCCGCCCGCCGCGCCTGTACTTTGATGCGACAAGCGGGCCGCAGGCGCGCAAGGACGATGAGGAACGCATGGTCGAGGTAACCGCAGGCTTGTCCATCGCAAACGGCATTCCGCTGGCGGAAGAGCAGGGCATCGGCCCGCTCACGCTGGGCGGCTTCGTCCGCGAGGTATCGCGTCGTTATGGCCCGTCCGAAGCGGCGGTGATCCACCTTGGCGACAAGATCGAGCGCTGGACGTACGACGAGCTTTGGGCCCGCTCAATGGAAGTTGCCCGCGCACTCGTCGCTTGCGGCGTCGGCAAGGCCACGCGTGTCGGCGTGCTGGCGACGAACCGGCTCGAATTCCTCTCCGGCGTCTTCGGCACCGCACTCGCGGGCGGCGTCGCCATGACGGTGAGCACCTTCTTCACGCCGGCGGAACTCGAAACCGTCTTGCAGATGGGCGGCTGCTCGGTGCTGCTGCTCGAACGCCGCGTCCTCAAGAAGGATTTCGCGCAGACCCTCGTCGATCTCGAACCGCAGATCGGCACGGCCAGGCCGGGCGAAGTCGCTTCCACCAAGTTCCCGTTCCTGCGCCATCTCGCGGTGATCGACAGCGATGAAGGCCTCGGCGCGATAGAAGGCTGGAGCACGTTCCTCGCGCGCGGAAACGATGTCGATCCCGCGCTGGTCGATGCCGCTGCCGCCGCCGTGCAGCCGAGCGATCCAGGCGTGCTGTTCTTCTCCTCGGGCTCGACCGGCAAGGCCAAGGGCATCCTGTCCGCCCATCGCGGCGTCTGCCTGCAACTCTGGCGCTGGCCGCAATGGTATGACGTGAAGGTGCCGCCGCGCACATGGTCGGCCAACGGCTTCTTCTGGTCGGGCAATTTCTCGATGGCGCTGGGCGGTACGCTCGGATGCGGCGGGTCGCTGGTGCTCCAGCGCTGGTTCGATGCCGAGGAAGCCCTGTCGCTGATGGAGGCTGAGAAGGCATCGATGATGCTCGCCTGGCCGCACCAGTGGGCCCAACTCATGGCAGCGTCGAATTACGACAGCGTCGACCTTTCGGCGATGCACTATATCGACGCGCTGACGCCCTGCGCACAGCATCCGACGATCGATACCGACTGGCGCGAGCCGGCACAGGCCTTCGGCAATACCGAGACGTTCACGCTGATCTCGGTCTTCGCCTCGGGCACGGCGGAAGCGATCGCCGGCAAGTCGCACGGCGTGCCGACCGCCGGCTCCACGATCAAGATCGTCGATCCGATGACCGGCGCGACGATGCCCTTGGGCGAGCGCGGCGAGATCGCCGTCAAGGGCCCGACGCTGATGCTCGGCTATCTCGGCGTGCCGCTGGACGAGTCGCTGGACGGGGAAGGCTTCCTGCGCACCGCGGACGGCGGCTACATTGACGAGCAGGGCCGCCTGTTCTGGGAAGGCCGCCTGAACGACATCATCAAGACCGGCGGTGCCAACGTCTCTCCGATCGAGATCGACGAAGTGATCCGCGCCCATCCCGAAGTGAAGATGGTGCAGACCGTTGGCGTGCCGGACGATCTTCTGGGGGAACTGGTGGTTTCCTGCGTCGTCGCAGTCGACGGGTCGCGCCCGGATGCCGGTGCGATCCGCGATTTCGCGAAGGAAAAGCTGGCGAGCTACAAAGTGCCGCGCCGCGTGCTCTTCGTGGCCGAGAGCGACCTCAAGACCACGGGCAGCGCCAAGATCAAGACCGCGGACTTGCGCAAGCTGGCCGCCGAACGATTGGAAGCGGAAGTGAGCCTAGGCTGACCGGGCCTGGATAGCAGGGCCAAGCTGACGCCAGAGGGGAGAAGCGCATGACACAGGCACTCGATTTCGGGGACTGGCTGGATATCTGCAATCTCAAGGCCCGTTACTGCCGCCTGCTCGACACCAAGGACTGGGACGGCTGGGCCGCGCTCTTTACCGAAGATTGCGAGATCGACACGCGCCCGGCCGGCGGCACATTGGAAAAGGGGCGGGACAGGTTCGTTTCCATGGTCCGCCAGTCGCTGGCGGACGCGAAGACCGCGCATCAGATCCATTCGCCGGAAATGAAGCTGGACGACGGCAAGGTCGAAGTGATCTGGGCCATGCAGGACCGTGTCATCAAGGACAGTTTCGCGCTCACCGGCTACGGGCACTATCACGAGACCTGCGTGCGGACGGCCGAAGGCTGGAAGATCGCCAGACAGACGTTGTCCCGGCTGATCGTGGACATGTCCCGGCCCTCCTGACCACTGCTGTTTCGAAGAGCGGCGCCTGGCGGGCGCATCGATTGCGGGAAGTCTCCTCACGGCCGGGAAGCGATGCCGGTTTGAAGCCATGCCGATCCGGGCGGTGAGGGGGCGGTATCGGCGCGTTTCTTCGCGGCCAAGGTATCGCGGGGACGCTCCCGTCGAACCATCGTCGCCGCGATAGGCGGTGGCTTGCGGAGAGGCTAGTGTGTGCGAAATCGTGTCGGCAAGCACCGGCACTCGATAGCCGTAAAAGCGGGAGGATGCGTGGGTAAGACGATCGTGATCACTGGCGCCGGGGCCGGCCTCGGACGCGCGCTGGCAAGGCGCTTCGCCGGTGAGGGGGAAACCGTGATCCTGCTGGGGCGCACGCTGTCTAAGGTGCAGGAACTCGCGAGCGAAATCGGCGGCGCGGCCATGGCCGTGGAATGCGATGTCGCCTCTGCCGAATCCGTGCGCAAGGCCTTCGCGGCGATCGCCGAAAAGCACCCGAAGATCGACGTGCTGATCAACAATGCCGCAATCTACGAGCCGTTCACGGTGGCTGAGGCTACCGACGCGCAGATCAACGACATCATCGCCACTAACCTCAACGGACCGATCTACTGCTGCCGTGCGGCCATTCCGATGATGGAGGCAGGGGCCCAGATCATCAACGTGGGCAGCGAATCCATCGCCGTGCCTTTCGTGATGCTCTCGCTCTATCAGGCCACCAAGGCGGGCCTCGAGCGGTTTACGGAGGCCCTGGTGGAGGAACTGGAGCCCGCGGGCATCCGCGTCACCACCTTGCGCGCCGGGCCGATGTACGAACCGGGCAAGACCGCGCCGGGCTGGGATCAGGACGCGGCCATGCGCTTCCACGGCGGTTGCGCCGCAAAGGGCATCGACCTGCGCACGCGGCCGATCTCGCAGACCGAAAACGTCACCGGCGTGTTCCGCTCAGTGCTCGACCTGCCGCCAGACGTGCGCGTGCTGCACGTCTCGGTCGGGGCGCGCCGCCCATGAACGCTCCCGATCTCGTGCAAGAACCCGTTTCCGCCAAGGACCCGAACATGACCACTCTTCCCGAAGCCAAGCTCTATATCGACGGCCAACTGCGCGGCGCCAGCAACGGCGCCACGTTCGATGTGATCAGTCCCTGGACGGGCGAGCCGGTGGGCAAGGCCGCGGATGCCACTGCCGATGACGTGAACGCCGCGATTGCCGCGGCCCGCCGCGCCTTCGACGAGACCGACTGGGCCACCAATGTCGAAAAGCGCGTGGCGCTGGTCAAGAAATACCGCGATCTCTTCGAAGCAGCGCGCCCGCGTCTGGGCGAACTGGCGATGTACGAAGCCGGCGCGGCGCAAGGCGCGGTGAACCGCGCCCATGTCGACATGGCGCTTGACGGTTGGGACGATTACATGCGCGTCTTCGACCAGTTGGAATGGGAAAAGGACTACGGCGAGAAGCCCGCCTTCGGCATGATCCACAAGCGTGTCGGCGTGCGTGAGGCCGTGGGCGTGGTCGGCGCGATCACGCCGTGGAACGTGCCGCTCTACGTCAACATCGGCAAGATGGTCGCCGCACTGCTGGCCGGCTGCACCGTGATCCTGAAGCCCGCACCTGATACCCCGGGCATGGGCGCGATCTTCGGCGAACTGGCCAAGGAAGCCGGTTTCCCGGATGGCGTGATCAATGTCGTCTTCGGCGCGGACCCGGCGCTGGCGGGCGAAATGCTGGTTACCGATCCGCGCGTGGACCTGATCTCCTTCACCGGCTCCACCGGCGTCGGCAAGCGCATCATGGAGCAGGGCGCGCCCACGCTGAAGCGCGTGTTCCTCGAACTCGGCGGCAAGTCGGCCAAGATCGTGCTCGACGATGCACCGAACTTCGCGATGGAAGTGGGCATGGCGATGCTGGTGTTCCACGCCGGGCAGGGCTGCGCCGTGCAGTCGCGCCTGCTGGTGCCCAAGAGCCGCTATGACGAAGCCAAGGCCATCCTCAAGGGCGCCTATGGCAACTTCGGCGACAACTGGGGCGATATCGCCAATCCCGCGCACATCATGGGCCCGGTGATCTCCAAGCGTCAGATGGAGCGCGTGAAGAGCTACATCGACCTCGGCCAGGAAGAAGGCGCGACCCTGCTGGCGGGCGGCAATATCCGTCCCGACAAGGGAGGCGGTTATTTCGTGGAGCCTACCTGCTTCGTGGACGTTACCAATGACATGCGGATCGCTCAGGAAGAGATTTTCGGCCCGGTGCTGGTCGTCATTCCCTACGAGGACGACGAGGACGCCGTGCGGATTGCCAACCAGAGTTCCTATGGCCTATCGGGCGGTGTCAGCTCGGGCGACCTGAACCGGGCCATCAATATCGCCAAGCGCGTGCGCACGGGTTCGATGAGCGTCAACAACGGCATGTGCATTGCCGGGGACATTCCGTTCGGCGGATACAAGGCGAGCGGCATGGGCCGCGAATGGGGCGTTGAAGGCATTGAAGAGTTCACCGACGTCAAGATCCTCGCCTGGCCGGTCGGCCAGGTCCAGGCAGCCTGACGGCGAACGGCCCGGCCCGGTGGAATCCACGTCGCAGGATGCCGGGCCCGAAGCTGCCGGGAATCAGAAGATAGCGCCCGAAGAGACTGGCAAGGACGAGACTGGCAGGGACGGAACTGGCAGGGACGGGGCGGCGATCGGGCTTTCCGCTTTGCCGCCGTTGCTGGCCGCGGCCGTCACGGACGCCAGTGCGGGGATCAGCCACAACCTTCACGGACAGCGGCTGGGCAAGAAAGGTCGGATCACGCGCGAGCGCATTCTCGCGGCTGCGATCGAACTTGTCGAGAAGACCGACGAACCCGTCACGCTGGGCGCGGTTGCGCGTGCAGCGGGGCTGGGGATGACCTCGCTCTACAACTACTTCACCGATTTCACGGAATTGCTGCTGGCGATCCTCGAGCCGGTCATGGGCACCGCTCAGGAGGAATATTTCGCGCAAGTCCGCGACTATTGGCCTGACGACGACTTGTCCTCGCGCGCCATGTCCTTCGTGCGATCATACCACCAGTTCTGGGCCCGCCACACCGGACTGCTCCACTTGCGCAATGCCATGGCGGACCAGTTCGACGTTCGCATCATGCATCAGCGCGTCAACTCCACCCGGCCGTTGATCGGTCTGTTCGTGGCGCAGATGGACCAGCGCGGAATCCTGGGCGATACCGCCGTGCTCATGGCCACGACGCTGATGACCGGGATCGAGCGTTCTATCACGCTGGCGACCGACCGCAGGCTGCGGCGTATCCTGGGCACGCTGCCTGGGCGGCGGGACGAAAGCCTGCTCGAGATCAACGCCCGGCTGATGGAGCTGGCCATCCGCGACACGCGTGAGCGCGCGGCCGCAGAAGAGGCGCAGTCCCGTTAAAGGACTGGCCAGGCTTCAGCCGCGGTAGGCTTCAGCCGCGAACTTGCCTGAATTCTGCCTCACTGGCCCGATGCAGGCGTGGCCTGATCGCCGCCGAGCACGCGGTAAAGCGTGATGCGATTGCTCGCCGCAGCAAGACGTACCGCGATTTCCTGCTGCCTGGCGCTGTAGAGGCTGCGCTGCGCGTCCAGGTTTTCAAGCGAACTGGTGATGCCCTGCCGGTAGCTGGCCTCGGTCAGCCTGGCGGTATCGGAGGCGGCCGCGGTGAAACGGGACGCAGCGCGCATCCGCTCGTTCAGCGTGCCCTGGTCCGCCAAAGCGTCGGCCACTTCGCGGAAGGCGGTCTGGATGGCCTTTTCGTAAGTTGCCAGTGCGGCGTCGCGCTGGGCCTTGGCGACGTCGACATTGGCCACTCGGCCGCCGGCGTTGAAGATCGACCAGCTGGCATTGGCGCCCAGGCTTGCCGTGAAGGCGCCCTTGTCGAACAGGGCGGACAGCGCATTACTGGCGAAGCCGAGCAGGCCGGTCAGCGAGATCGAGGGGAACAGCTCAGCCCGCGCCGTGCCGATATCGGCATTGGCCGCGCGCAGCGAATATTCGGCTTCCACCACATCGGGGCGGCGAAGCAGGACTTGCGAACTGGTGCCCGCTGGCAGGACGGCGAGCGACTGGTTCACTTCGTCGACGCTGGTGGGAAGCAGGCTCTGGTCGAAATCGGCGCCGACCAGGAGGCGAATCGCGTTCACATCCTGCGCCAGTGCCGTTCTCTGCGACGCGACATCGCCGCGCGCGGTTTCCAGCACTTGTTCAGCCTGCCGCAGATCGGTGCGCGGGGCGACGCCGCCCTTGAGGCGGGCGCTGGTGAGCGTAACGCTACGCTCGGCATTGGCGGCCGTGGCCTGGGCAATGCGGAGCAGGTCGTTGTCGGCGGCGTAATTGGCCCATGCCTGCGCGAGGTCTGCGACGAGGCCGAGGCGCACCGTGCGCGCTGCCGCCTCGGTGGAGAGGGCGGTGTCGCGCTGGGCCTGGGTGGCGCTGGCATATTTGCCGAAGAAGTCGAGTTCGAAGCTCGAGATACCGCCCTGCACGGAATAGGAGGTGCGGTCTCCCGTCCCGTTGGTGCCTGATCCGTTCGTCGTGCTGCCGCTGCCCGCTTCGGTTCGCGTGACCGATCCGTTGACACCCACGGCCGGGAACTGGTTCGCGCGGACCACCCTGACTTGCGCGCGGGCGGCGGCCAGGTTGGCCGCGGCGACCCGCAAGTCACGGTTGTTGGTGAGCGCCTGTTCTACCAGCGACTGCAGGCGGCGGTCGCGGAAGATCTCGGCGTAGGATACCAGTGGCAGCGCCGCCTCGCTCTGCGCGAGATAGGCGTCTCCGACCGGCCAGGAGACCGGGACGGGCGGGGCCGGCGCGACATATTTCGGTGCCATCGAGCAGGCGCCGAGCGCGAGGGTAAGCGCGGAAAGGCCCGTGAAACGAGAGCGGATCATGCGGCGCCTCCCTTGCGCGCGCGGCGCTCCTGCATGCGGCGGCGGACCGAGGCGATGCCATCGCGTACGCCGCGGCGAACGAGCACGAAGAAGAGCGGGATGAAGAAGATCGCCAGCAGGGTTGCGGTCAGCATGCCGCCGACCACGGCGGTGCCGATGGCGATGCGGCTGTTGGCGCCGGCACCGCTGGCGATGGCCAGAGGAACCACGCCGAAGATGAAGGCGAAGCTGGTCATCAGGATCGGCCGCAGGCGGATGCGGGCGGCTTCGAGGGCGGCGTCGATCACGCGCTTGCCCTGTCGCTCGGCCTGTTCGGCGAACTCGATCATGAGGATCGCGTTCTTGGCGGCCAGACCCATCGTCGTAAGCAGGCCGATCTGCAGGTAGACGTCGTTTTCCAGCCCGCGCAAGGTGACGGCGAGGATGGCGCCGAGCAGACCCAGCGGAATGACCAGAATCACCGCGATCGGGATCGACCAGCTCTCGTAGAGCGCGGCGAGGCAGAGGAACACGACCAGAAGCGAGAGCGCATAGAGCAGCGGCGCCTGGCCAGAGGAGAGCCGCTCCTGATAGGACGATCCGGCCCAGGCGACGGCGGTGCCGGGGATCTGGCTGGCCAGTTCCTCCATCACGTCCATGGCCGTGCCGGAGCTGACGCCGTCCCCGGGGCTGCCTGAGAATTCGTAAGCCTGAAGGCCGTTGAAGCGCGAGGACGTGCTGGGTGCGGTGGACCAGCTGATCGTCGAGAAGGCCGAGAAGGGCACCATCTGGCCGCTCGTGCCGCGCACGAACCAGTTGGCGAGATCCTCCGGCCGCGACCGGAACTGGGCGTCACCCTGGACGTAGACACGCTTGACGCGGCCCTTGTCGATGAAATCGTTGACGTAAGTGCCGCCCCAGGCCGTTTGCAGCGTGGAATTGGCATTCGCCGCCGTCACGCCGTAAGTCGTCAGCGCGCGGGTGTTGGAATTGACCTTCAGGGTCGACACGTCGGGAAGGTCGCTCAGGCGCACGTTGGTGAGGCGGTCGTCGGCGCCGGCCTTGGCCAGCAGTTCGTCACGGGCCTTCTGGAAATCGGCGCGGGCCATGCCGTTGCGGTTCTGCAGTTCCATCGTGAAGCCCGAAGACGAGCCGAGACCGCGGATCGCGCCCGGAACCAGTGTGAACACTTGCGCATCGCGAATGCCGCGGAACGCGCCATTGGCCCGCTGGACGATGGCATCGGCGGTGTTCTTGCTGCCCGGGCGTTGTTCCCAGTCCACCAGCGTGACGAAGGCCTGGCCGGTGTTCTGGCCTGCCGCGCCCTGGCCGCCGCCCGAAAGCGTGAACATGCTGGCGATGTTCGCCTTCTCGTATTTGGTGAAATATTGCTCGACCTGGCGCTGCACGTCTTCGGTGCGGGTGCGCGGAGATCCGGCCGGCAGGCGCCACTGAACGATGATCGTGCCCTGGTCCTCGTTCGGCAGGAAGCCGGTGGGCAGGCGCTGGAACAGGCCATACGTGGCGACGCAGGCAATGGCGAAGAGCAGCAGCCAGCGCCACTTGTGCTCGACGACGCGGCCGACGCGGTGGGCATAGGCCTCGGTCAGGTTCTCGAAGCTGCGGTTGAACCAGGTGTGGAAGCGCTCCCAGGGCCTCACGACCCAGGGCATCCGGCGCTGGATCCAGCTGGGGACTTCCTCGCCCTCGATATCCTTGGGCTTGAGCAGGGTGGCCGTCAGCGCCGGGCTGAGGATCAGCGCGACCAGCACGGACAACACCATGGCGACCACGATGGTCAGCGAGAACTGGCGGTAGATCACGCCCGTCGAACCGCCGAAGAAGGCCATCGGCAGGAACACCGCCGAGAGCACCAGCGCGATCGCCACGAGCGCCGTCTGGATTTCCTCCATCGACTTGATCGTGGCCTCGCGCGCGGACATGCCCGGGTTTTCCTCAAGCAGCCGCTCGACGTTCTCCACCACGACGATCGCGTCGTCCACCAGCAGGCCGATGGCGAGGACGAGGCCGAACAGGGTCAGCGTGTTGATCGAGAACCCGGCCACGTAGAACACCGCGAACGTGCCCAGCAGCACGACCGGCACCGCGATCGCCGGGATCAGCGTGGCGCGCCAGCTTTGCAGGAACACGAACATGACGATGACGACCAGCACGATCGCCTCGAACAGCGCCTTTTCCACTTCCGCGACGGAGAGCTTGATGAAAGCGGTGGAATCGTTGCCGTACGTATAGGCGAGGCCGTCGGGCATGCCCTTGGCCAGCTCGGTCATTTCCGTCTTCACCAGCTCCGCCGTGGCCAGCGCGTCGGCGCCCGGCGAGAGCGAGATCGAGATACCGGCGCCGGGGTGGCCGTTGATGCGGCTGATCGAACTGTAGTTCTCGGCGCCGATCTCCACGCGCGCGACATCGGCAATGGTGACGACGGAGCCGTCGCTGTTGGTCTTGAGCACGATGTTGCGGAACTGCTCGGCCGTCTGGAGGCGCGAGCCGGCCGTGACGATCGCGTCGATCGCCTGGTCCTTGGGCGAGGGCAGGCCGCCGATCTCGCCGGCGGCGACTTCGGTATTCTGGGCGGTGATCGCCGAGGTGACGTCGCTGGGCATCAGCGCGACGGCGGCAAGGCGCGTCGGATCGAGCCAGATGCGCATCGCGTGGGGCGCGCCGAAGACGTTGACGTCGCCCACTCCGGAAATACGCGAAAGCGGGTCCTGGATGTTCGAGGCCAGATAGTCCGACACGTCCTGGTTGGAGCGGGTGTCGGTCTCGTCATAAACGGCCACGAGGAGGAGCTGGTCGGGGTTGGACTTGGTGACCGTGACGCCCTGGTTCTGCACCGCCTGCGGCAGGCGGGAGAGCGCGGACTGGACCTTGTTCTGGACCTGGACCTGCGCGATGTCCGGGTCCGTGCCCTTGGTGAACACGGCGCTGATCGAGGCTTGCCCGCGGTTGGAGGACTGCGAGCTGAAATAGAGCAGACCATCGATGCCGGTGAGCTGCTGCTCGATCACCTGGGTGACGCTGTTCTCGATCGTTTCGGCCGAGGCGCCGTTGTAGGTGGCGCGGATGTTCACCTGGGTCGGCGCGATGTCCGGGTATTGCTCGTTCGGCAGGTAGGCCAGCGCGCCGAGGCCCGCCAGCATGACGATGATGGCCAGAACCCAGGCAAAGATCGGTCGGTCGATGAAGATGCGCGACATGGGGTGGCTCAGTTCCCCTTGGCGGCGGGCCGGCCGCCGGCATTCGCCCCGCCGGATTTGCCTTCACCGGACTTGCCGGAAGGCGGGGCGATGGTCTGCGCGCTCGACGCCGCGACCGGCGTGATATCCGCGCCCTGCTTGAGGCCATTGAGGCCCTGAACGATGACCTTGTCGCCCTTCTTCAGGCCGGCCGTGACCACGGCGTTCACGCCCTGCGTGCGATCGGCGGTGACCTTGCGGCGCGCGGCCTTGTTGTCGGTGCCGACGACCATGACATAGGCCGAACCGTCGAAATCGCGCTGGACCGAATTCTGGGGGATGAGGAACGCGTTGGGATCGGTGGCCTGATCGAACACCGAGGAAACGAACATGCCGGGCAGCAGCAGGCCGTCCGGATTGGGGAAGCTGGCGCGCAGGGTGACGGTGCCGGTGTCGGGATCGACGGTCACTTCCGAGAACTGGACGGTGCCTGGCAGGGCATATTGCGATCCGTCGTCGAACTTGAGGTGGACTTGCGTGCTGCCGGGATTGACGCCGCCGGCCGCCAGCTTCCGCCGCAGTGCGGTGAGATCGGAGGCGGACTGCTGCATGTCGACGTAGATCGGGTCCATGCGCTGGATGACGGCCAGGGGGTCGGTCTGGCTGGCGCTGGCAAGCGCGCCGACGGTCGAGAGCGAGCGGCCGATGCGGCCGCTGATCGGCGCGGGCACGGTGGTGAAGCGCAAGTTGATCTTGGCCGTGTCCAGCGTGGCCGCGTTCTGGGCGATCGAGGCCTTGGCCGAGCGCGCGGTGGCCAGCGCGTCGATATAGTCCTGGCGGGCGACGGCTTCCATGTCGGCCAGCGGCTTGTAGCGCTGGGCCTTGGCGGATGCCGCTTCGGCGGTGGCGCGGGCGCTGGTCAGGTCGGCCTCGGCCTGGTTGACGGCGGCGCGGTAGAGGCTGGGGTCGATCTGATAGAGCGGTTGCCCGGCCCGGACCATCGAGCCTTCGGTGAAGAGGCGCTTGACGACGACGCCGGTGACCTGCGGGCGGACTTCGCTGGTCTCGAAAGCGACGGTACGGCCGCTCAGCGTGACGGCCAGGGCGACCGAGGATGGCTCCACGACGACGAAGCCCACTTGCGGGGCTGCGCGCTTGTCATCCTTCTTCTCCCCCCCGGAACAGGCCGCGAGCAGCGCGGCGGAAAGCATGGCAAATGCCACCCGGCTCGCAGAGAGACGCAGGGAAAGGCGCGGCAGCGAAGCCGCCACAGGGGAAGAAGACGTGATTTTCAAGTCGCGCACCGTCAAAAGTCGTGTCGGCGCAGCTATTCAGCCTATTGTTGCCGCCCGCAAGCGGGCTTTTCGCAAGTGCGACAATTTGCGACCAAATACGAAGATTCTGGTGCGTTTTCGGCTCACCTATACGTCAAACACCCCCGTTTCCGGGGGTGTCCGAGATGTCCAGCCGATCTAGACGTCCTATTGGCCGAAACGCCCTACTGGTACCGCGCGAGCATCTGGAGCGAGGCGGCGTAATAGTCGTTGGTGAGCTGCGAAGGCTGGGCGCTGCCAAGCAGTTTGCCCACGACAGCGGCGCCGCCTGCCGAAAGGGCGTAGTTCGCCTCCTCGCCGGTGACCACGTCCACCCAGGCCGGGATCGGCTTGTTGGCGGCAAGGCAGGAGCGCCAGTAGCCGGCAATGTCCGGAACCAGCGACTGCCGGCCGCTGAGCGCGGCATAGAGGGGCACGCGAATGGCGTCGTAGCCGAAGCGGGGGGGCTTGTCCCGCGCCGGGGCGACCTGGTTGGGCGCGCTGATGACCACCCAGTCGCTGGGCAGATGGTGGGTTCCGAAGCGGGAAAGGCGAGTGATGGCCTCGCAATCGCTGATGATCGGACCCCAGACCTGCTGGCCGTCGAGCTTGGTAAAGGCGTCCATCGCGGGCCAGGCGAAATAGGATAGGTTCAGCGTGACTTCCTCGCCCTTCACGAAGCCCTGGACACCGGGCAGCAGCAGGCGGCGGCCGTGCCGTTCGACGACGCAGTGGCTGCGGATCGAGGAGCGGATCTGCGCGGCTCGGGCGGTGTAGTCGCCCCGGTTCCAGCGCTGCCCGGCCATGCCGAGGGCCCAAGCGATGACGAGATCGCCATCGGTGGCGTTGTTCTGGTCGGCCACCGGATTGGGCGAGGCGGGATCGTAGCGCCAGGCATGGAGCGCCATGTCGGTGCGCGAGAGGTGGCTCTGCGTCCAGCCGGCGATCCGTTCGAATGCCTCGGTATCGCCTGCCTTGTAGGCGAAAAGCAGGCCGTAGCTCTGGCCTTCGCTATGGCTGATGCCGTTGTTGCCGGTATCGACGATACGGCCTTCGGGATTGACGTAGAGGTCGCGCCAGGTGCGCCAGCTGGCGTCGCGCACGGGTGCGCGGCTTTGCGCGTCGGTGTTGCAGGCAGCCGTCATCGCCAGCATCAGCCCCAGTGAGAAGTTGCGGCGGTTGATGCCGGTGTCGAGAAGGAAATTCATGCCGATGCTCTTTCGTTGATCGACGGAAAGGCTCAGCGGCCGTGGCGCAGTTCGATCACGTCGCCCTGCCATTGGGCGACCGTGTGCAGCGCCGGGCCGCTTCCGAGCACGCGGAACCACGCATCGTAGGCGCCTTGCAGCAAGCCCAGCAGCATCGTGTTCCAACTGCCCTGCTGGTCGGAGGCAAGGGCCTTGGGCAGGTTGCGGTGGTGGACGACGATGGCATCGTCACCCACGGCCAGTTCGATCTCGCCCCAGCCCAGGTCCTGCCAGAAGCCGTTGATGCGGGCGCAGAGCACGGCGGCATCGCTGACGCCTTCCAGCGGCTCCAGCGTCGCCATGCGCCGGCCTATGGCCGCGAAGAAACCCTGCGCCTGCGCGGAAGGTGCGCCTTCGCAGACTTCGGCTGCGGCCATCATCGCGAAGAGCGCGAGGCCCCCTGCGCCGCTCTGTTCGCCCTCGGAACGAGGGGAGGGAAATGCGTGAAGTTTCATCGGCCGGTGCTCCCGAAATTCTGTCTCACGCCCAATAAGCTCCGGAACTCGTCATAAGATCCGAAGGTGTTGTAGCTGGCCTCGCCGCCGATGCGGGTGGTGGGGCTCAGCTTGTAGTAGATCGACAGGTCGCTCGACACGGCGAAGCCGGTCTTGCTGATGCTGTCGTAGTAGGAACGCACGTCGTTGTTCGCCGCCTTCAGCACGTCGAGCGCAGCCTGCAACTCGTCGTTGATCGGATAGAGGTTGGTCTGATCCTGCTTGTAGCTTTGGAAACCGGGCGTGAACGAGGCGCGGATATCGAAGAGTTCGTCTTCCATGGTGTAATTCACCGGGAAGCCGACGCTGATGAAGTTCTGCGGGCTGAAGTAGCCGCCGTTGCCCCAGGTGAAGTAGTTCTGGCTCTTGTCGTAGCCCTGGTAGTTCACGTTGAGGCCCACGGTGAGGTTGGCATGCGTGCCGTGGTAGGCGCGCAAGTAGCCGCCGACGTTGGCCTCGAAACCGTCGTTGCGGGCGACGTTGGTGCCGCGGAAGCGGTAGTAGCGGCCTTCCGCGTAGACGCCGCTGCCATCCTCGTAATAGGAAAGCCCGGCGCCGCCTGCCGAGCGCATGACCTGGCCCCAGCGCATGCCCGTCACCGGATCGCGGGTGCCGGCATAGGACAACACGCTGTCGGTCACGGGCTGGCGCTCCGCGAAGACCTTGGCGCGCACGGTTTCGGACAGCTTGGGCGAGGCTTCGGCGTGGAAGGTGGCCTTGGTCTTGCCCATGCCGACCGGGGTGGTGCCGCCTTCGAGCTTGACGGTGTCGCTCTCGTAACCCGCCGTGAAGGCGACGCCCGAGGCGTTCTGGGTCTGGGCCGAGGGGAAGACCGAGGGTTGTTCCAGGACGATGGCCGCCGCCTCGATCAGGCCGTTGAGGCCGAACCGTGCCTGACCGGACTGGTTGGCCCGTCCGGCATCGATCACCGAGGCTTCCGCCTTGGCATAGACCCGGCCGCCCGGCGCATCGGTGGAGAAGCGGGCCGAACCCTTGATCTCGTCCAGCTGGCTGAGGCCCGCTTCGCCCGAGCGGCGGCGGTATCCGGTGACGATGTCGGCGCGGGGGCCGCTGTCTTGGGAGAGGTCGGCGATCTGCGACTGGATCTGGGCCATGACCGGATCGGCCGAGTAAGCGGTGGCCGAGCCTGCATCCATGCCCGCGTCGGCCAGTCCGCTTCCGTAGCTGCCGCCACCATACGTGTTGCCGCCATAGCTGCCGTTGCCGGCCGCCGGGTAGGGCGCTGCGGCCACGGCGGGGGCGCCGTAGCCCGAGGGCGCGCCATAGGCGGGTGCCGCGCCATAGTTCGAAGGTGCGTCGTAGCTTGCGGCCGAGCCATAGCTGGCGGCGGGCGCGCTCGGGACGCGGGTGCCGCCGCCCAGAGCGAAGGGGTTGACCGGCTGCGGCGCGGCGACGGCGCGGCCCCGGAACGGGTTGGAGCCGCCGGCCGGGGTCATGGCCGCGAAAGGATTGCCGCCGGCAAGACCTTCGATCGAGGTGCCGCCCTGGCCGCGCGCATAAAGGTTCTGCGCATCCTTGAGCAGGTTCATGGCTGCCCGGTCATTGCCGCGCGCGCGCTCCACATTGGCGAGCGAGAGGCGGACCTGGTAGTCCTGCGGGAAGGCGCGGAGCACGTCGTTCTGGGCGCGGCGGGACAGATCGTTGTCCCCGGCCGCCTGCGCGGTTTCGGCCAGCCCGAGCAGGGCGTCCTTGTCGCCGGGCTTGCGCGCCAGCACGAGCTGCCAGGTCTGGGCCGCGCGCGCGGGCATCTGGCCGCCCTGGTAGAGGCGGGCGAGACCGGCAAGGATGTCCATGTTCTGCGGAGAGGCGCTCCAGGCGCTCTGCAGGATGTCGAAGGCCTCGGCGAAGCGGCCTGCCTGGCGCGAACGGTCTGCCTGGCTGACGAGCAGGGCGGAGTTCATGCGGGCATAGGCCTGTTGGCCCTCGGCCGAAGTGCCGGCCATGGCGCTGGCGCGCTGGAGTGCCTGCTGCGCGAGATCGTCGCGGCCGACGCGGGCGAGGACGCTGATGAGGCCCTCGTAGTCGGCAATCCCCGTGACCTGGCCCTGCATGGCGTTTTCCGCCACCGCGGCGGCGCCCTGGGCATCGCCCAGATCGTAAAGGGCATTGGCGACGGCGGCCTGCTTGCCCACCGGAATGGCCGACATGGCGCCAAGCTGGCGGAGCGAGGCGAGGGCCTGGGCCTGTTGGCCGCTGGCGGCCATGGCCTTGGCGCGGGCGATCGCGGCATCGCTCTTCACGCCGATGGCGAATGTGCGCATCGGTGCGGTGCGCTGTGCCTCTGGGATCATGTCGATCAGGCGCGCGGCTTCGGGCGCGCGGCCGAGATCGTTGTTGAGCAGGGCGGCGGCGTAGAGCGCGTCGGGCTGGCCCATCGAGGTCAGCGAGCGCAGCAGCGATTCCGCTTCGGGAATGCGGCCGCGGCGGATCTGGAACTCGGCGAATTCGTAGCGGATCCACGGGTCGGTGGGATCGAGCACGAGGCCGTTCTGGAACTCGCGCATGGCGCCCATGTCATCGCCATTGGCGGCCGCGGCCAGGGCCCGGCCGCGGGCGGCGCGCATCTGCAGGCGCTTGTCGTCGGAACCGCCGCCCTGGCCTGCCTGGCGGTAGAGATCGGCGGCGTCGGCGTAGCGGCCCTGCTTCTCGTAGATGTCGGCCAGGATTTCGAGCGCGGGCGCCGGTTCCTTGTAGCCCGAGCGGATCAGGCCCTCGGTCACCGACTGTGCATCGGCAAGGCGGCCCTGGGCCACGAAATTGCGGGCATCGGCCAGCCCGGCAAAGAAGCGCGCGGAGGCGAGGCCTTCGGCCCATTGGCTGGCCTTGCCGTAACGCGAGGCCTGTTCGAGGTAATTGGCCGCCTCGGCGAAATTGCTTTCGCGCAGGCGCACGAGGCCCAGGCCGCCCAGGGCGTCGGGGTCGCGGGAATTGACCGAAAGCGCGCGCTGGAACTGGCTGGAAGCCGAAGCGAGATTGCCGTCCTCCAACGCGTCGAAGCCCGCGACGCGGGCCTGACCGGCGCGATTGGCCGAAGAAGTCGGTGCCGGCGTGCTGCGCGTCGGCGCCGCGGCAACGCGCGCGGGCTGCTGCTGCACCGGCTGCGGGGCCGGCGTGCGCGCCGGCGCAGGCTTCGGGGCGGCTGCCTGCCTCGGTGCGGGCGCGGCCTTGGGAGCGGGCTGCGGCGCCGGCTTCGGGGCTGCGGGCCGGGCATTGAGCGCCTGGTTCACCGCGGCACTGTTTGGATCGAGCGCCTTGGCGCGTCGCAGCGCCTGCTGGGCCAGATCCTCACGCCCCTTGGAGCGCCAGTACTTCGCCTGCTGCAACAGGGCGTCTACCCCGGCCGCCTGGGCATAAACCGATACCGGGCTTACGCCGGCGGCCGCGGTGGAGAGCAGCAGGGCCAGGCCGACGAGGCGCAGGCGGGTCTTCGCGGAACTCATGCGTTGTCGTCCTGGTGGCCGAGGCGGCGCTGCGCCTGGCGACGGAAGTAGAGGTAGGTCGGGCCGGCGAGGATCGCGGCCAGGAACAGCGAGAACAGGCCCATCAGCATCGGACGCTGGCTGAACCAGTAAGCCAGCTTCATCCAGACCGGCAGCGAGCCGACCCAGTAGCGGTCGCCGATGGCGAAGCTGGTCATGCCGTCGCCCTTGGTCACCGCGAGGTCGCCCTGGATGGCGGCGTTGATCTTCACGTCGGACATGCCGTCGACCAGGGTGGGCAGCGCGCCGGCGTTGTCGGCCAGCATCGCGACCACGGTGCGGTCGGACGAGTAGGGCGAGCGGAAGCTGACGATCCCGGAGAAGCCCCGCGCATTGTAGACGAGCGGTGCAGCGGCCATCGGGTCGTTGCGCTCGGTGCCGCCGAAGAACGAGGTGGCATATTGCAGGGGCGAGCGTTCGGTCACTTCGAGGTGGCCGCCGACGTAGCGCACCGGCGCCTTGTCGAACAGCGAGCCGGCCGAGGCCAGCTCCACGCCGCCCACGACCAGCACGTCCTGGTCCTGCAGCTCGCTGGCGCTGGCCGAGGAACTGACGGTGATCCCGGTCACCGGAACGCCGGTGGAGTCACCGAAGCGGCCCATCAGCGCGAGGAAGGCCTCGACCGAGGAGGGCGAGGGATTGGCAGCCATCACCACCGTGGTTTCGGCAAGGTCGGGCGCCGCGGTGAAGGGGAAGCCGGCGCCGGCGAACGTCGCCAGGTCGGGCATGAGGATCGCGTGGTAGGCCGAAGTCAGGTCGATCGTGCTGGTGGGGTCGATCGACGTGCGCACGTTCTCGGGAAGAGTGCCGGTGCACTTCTTCTTGTCGGCGATGATGAGGTTGTAGTCGAGCGCCAGCTCGTTCTGTCCGAACAGGTTGTAGCGCGGCAGCACGACCGTGGCCGAGGAGTCTTCGCTCTTGGCGCCGCGCGCGCCGAACAGGTTGGTCCACCAGGTGGAGCTGAGCGGCAGCGTCTTGAGGTACTGGCCATTGAGCGAGGCATCGAGGCGCGAGGCGCGCTGGTCGAGCCAGTCGGCCGTGGGATAGCGGTAGGTCAGGTTCAGGCGGCCGCCTTCGCGGGGCCAGAAGAACAAGTCCGGCGCGACGCGGAAGCTGGCGGTGAGCGGGCCGGGACGGAAGCCCATGCCCTGCAGTGCGTAAGCGGGCATGATCTTGCCCAGCTGCACCGGCTTGTCGGTCGAGATCCAGCGCAAGGCGCCGTAACGCGGCCAGGCGGGGATGCGCACGCCGTCGAAGGACATGCGCTGTCCGCCGAACACGCCGCGGCCCAGGGCCACGGCACCGGCAGCGATGCGCAGGTCGGCGTCGCCCCGGCCCATCAGCACCAGCAGGGTGCCGGTGGGATCGACCGGGTTGCGCACGGCCGCGGCGCTGGGACCGGTCGCGGGTGCGATGTCCAGGCCGGGGATCGACTGACCTGCCTTGAGGAAGACCACGGCATTGCCCTTGGGCAGCGAGCCGTAGACCGGCTTGAACGAGAAGCCGCGATAGGAGGCCAGCGAGCCGAGCCAGGATGCCGTGGCGGCTGCGGCCTCAAGCTCGCCCTTGTGCGGCTGCCCGGCAAACACGAAGGGCATGCGCAGCGGCACGTTCTGGCCCTTGTCGAAGAACGGCAGCGGCAGGCGCGAGAGGTCGGGCTGGAAGGTCAGCGCCTGGTATTCGACCTCGAGGAACGAGCGGGTATTGCTGATGTTCGCCCAGAGCGAGCTGTGGAACGGATCCTCGCAATCGCGCGCGTAGTGCCCCAGGAAGCGGATGTTGAGCTGGTTGTCGCCCGGCAGGAGCAGGGCGGCGTTGATCGGGATGCGCAGGACGTGGCCGCCGGCCTCGCCGCGGGTCAGCGGCACGGCCTGGACCACTTCGCCGTTCACGATCACCACCAGCTGGCTGATGTCGTCCAGCATCTGGGCGGACCACGAGAGTTGCAGCGTGAGCACGGCCGAGGTCACGACGCGGTCCTGGCGCATGCCGAAGGGAATGCCGATTTCGCCCTGGGTGCCCTGGAGGCGGATCGGGCTGGTGACGCGCATGTCCTTGAAGGTCAGGCGCTCCCCAAGCCCGCTGCGCGGCGGGGCGGCGGCGTCGGCCGGTCCGTTCGCGGCGGTTTCCTGCGCAGGCGCCGCTGCGGACCGGGTCGGCGCGGCGTGAACTTCCTGGCTGCCGAACAGCACCGTGGCTACGCCCAGCGCAAGCGCGGCGGCCACGCCGGCCGCCTTGGCCAGCGGCAGCAGCGAACGCATGCCCTTGGCTTCCTTCGTCACCGCGGGGGCGGGCAGGGCCGGCATACGGGCAGCGATCTCGGCCATTTGCCGACGTTCGGAGAAATTGAGACGCAGCATGCGCTTGATCGTTACCATGTCGACAAGAATGATATCTGCCAGCGAGCGAAGCGCGCTGACTTGCGGGTTGGGGCCGGTGGGCTGCCAGGCGTCGGCACGGCCCATGACGGCGCGCACGAGGTGGCGGTTCGCCAGCATGTCCAGCTGTTCGAAGCGGACGTAGGCATTGCTGGAGCGGGTGCGCATGGTCTTGACCGGGATCGAGAGCACTTCGTCGCCCATGGCCATGGTGATGTGCGTCACCTCGACATCGCGCAGCGGCAGTTCCGGCGGCAGCGAGAGCGCGGCGCCGCCCATCGAGATGTCGATGGTGGTCGCGCTGACGACATGGCCGGAAGCGAGGTAGGCCGTGACCGGCAGCGAGACCGGAATACGAATGTCCTGCCGCGCCTGCCGGGTCTCACGCGCCACCGAGACGGCGGCGAGCAGGATGATGAGGCTGAAGGTCGCCCAGGCGCAGTTCAGCACCAGCGTATCGGTCTGGATGTTGAACATGTAGGGGAAGAAGGCCCATTTCACGACGGCGAGCAGGATGCCGCCCACCAGCAGGCCGATGCAGACGAGATGCGGCCGCACGATCGCCCAGTCGAAATAGGTCTTGTCGAGCAGCGAGCCCTTGTCGGTCACGTTGAACTTGCCCTTGCGGGGCTGCAGCCAGGTCATGACCGTGGGCTTCACGAGGTGGAAGGCCAGAATCGTTTCGTAGACTTCGCCCCAGTAGGGGCGGCGGTCTCCGCCCTGCGTGCGCTCGTTGGCGATCGAGGAGCAGAACAGGTGCGGCATGGCATAGGCGAAGATCAGCGAGGCCGAAGCCTGGATGATGTTCTGGCCGAAGATCAGGTAGGCGAGCGGGCTGGTCAGGAAGGCGATGCGGGGCAGCGGATACTGGAAGTGCAGCATCGCGTTGAGGTAGCAAAGCCGCTGCTGCCAGGTGAGGCCCTTGCCGGTCAGCGGGAAGTCGATACGCAGGATCTGCGTCATGCCGCGGGCCCAGCGGATGCGCTGGCCGACGTGGAGCACGAGGCGCTCCGTGGCCAGGCCGGCCGAAAGGCGGGCGCTGATATAGGCGGTGTTCCAGCCGGTGCGCTGCAGCTTGAGCGCGGTATGGGCGTCCTCGGTCACGGTCTCGCCCGCGAAGCCGTTGGTTTCCATCAGCGCCTCGCGGCGGATGATCGCGCAGGAGCCGCAGAAGAAGGTGGCGTTCCAGAGGTCGTTGCCGCCCTGGACCGCGCCGTAGAACAGATCGCCCTCGCCGGGCATGTCACCCATGGTCGAGGCCAGGTTGCGCTGCACGGGATCGGGCGAATACATGTGGTGCGGCGTCTGCAGCAGCGCGAGCCGCGGGTCGGTCTGGAACCAGCCCACGGTCAGCTGCAGGAAGGCGCGGGTGGGAACGTGGTCGCAGTCGAAGATGGCGATCAGCTCGCCGTCGGTCTTCTTCATCGCCGCGTTGAGATTGCCCGCCTTGGCGTGAAGGTTGTTGTCGCGCGTCAGGTAGCCGCAGCCGGCTTCCTTGGCGAAAGCGCGGAATTCGGGACGCTTGCCGTCATCGAGGATGAAGATGCGGTAGCGGTCGACCGGATAGTCGAGGTCCATCGCCGCGAAGACCGTGTTGCGCACGATCTCCAGGCTTTCGTTATAGGTAGGGATGTAGATGTCGACGGTGGGCCAGGTCTCGGGATCGCCCTTGGGCTCGATCACCGGGCGGTCCAGCGGCCAACTCGTCTGGATGAAGCCGAGGATGAGGATCACCCAGGCGTAGAGTTCGGCCAGGTAGAGCCCGGTGCCGAACAGGAATTCGGGCAGGGTGCCGAAAGCCAGCGTCTGCGTCGTGCGCCAGAACATGTAGCGCGTGGACATGAGCACGGCCAGCAGCCCGAGCGCGAGCGCGCCCTTGCGGCCGGGCCAGCGCTTCATCACCAGCGTTCCCAGGATCGTCACGCCCGCGAACATCCACTGGGCATTGGTGTCGAGAGGGACCCCGATCACCATGGCCGCGATCAGGGCGATCGGAACGATCGCCAGAAGTCTGACGGCGCGGTGCGAAACGAGATTTCGGATCATGCGGCGAGGCTCACCGGCGCGACCCAGCTGTTGGTGGTGGAATCGAGGGTGGGCGCGATGGCCTCCGCGATCTGCTTCACGTCCGCCAGGGCCACGCTGGCCGGCGCGTAGCGGCCGAGCATCTGCAAGGTGGCGATGGCTTCGGGCACGGCTTCGTCCATGCGGATGCGGCCGATCAGGCGCTGTCCGGCCAGCTCGCGGATGAAGGCGGCGCCGTGGCGGCCAAGGCGGCGCGTTTCGTCGAGCGCATTGATCACGAAAGCGGTGCGCGCCAGGCCCTCGGGGCCGGCCTCGCCGAAGACCTGCGGCAGCAGGGCCAGGGTGTCGGGCTGGGCATTGATGGTGCAGACGTGCGCGCAGGCGTGTTCGATCAGGCGGCGCGCCAGGCGCGTGTCGCCGGAGGGCACGTCGACGACCAGGACGCGTTCCTTGCCGGGCTGGAAGTAACCCAGCTCGTTCAGCATCGGCACGAAGTCGAGATCCTCGGCCGCGCGGCGCCAGCTACGCAAGTTGATGCCGCCCACCAGCACCGCCTCGTCGGCCGGCGCGGTGATCGCGGGAAGCGAAGTGGCGGGAGAAAGGCCGAAGTGAAGCGGCAGGGAATCGCGCGCGGCGACGCTCACCACGGTCACGTCCGCGCCCTGCGCCGACAGACCCATCGCCAGATGAGCGGCAACGAAAGTGTTCCCGGTCCCCCCCTTGGGACCGTGACAGACGATCATCGGCATCAGATTTCCCCCCGGGCGCCAAGGTCCGACAAATGGCGCAACATCGCTCGTACATCGCGAACGGGCTCTTCAACAACTGATTTTGCAATCGATGGTGAAACAGAATGTTGCTCATAGCGGCTGAAGAGGTTCTTCAGCGGCTCCGCTGCGAGTTCCGGGTCGGAATTTTCCGTCTCGACAGGCGGCGCTTCGGCAGCCGTCTGGTCGAGCGTCTGAAGGCGTGGATCGCGCAACAGGGCTTCGAGGATCGGCCAGAGTTCGAGGTCGGAAAAGCGATCCTCGAATTCCTTGTACGCGAATTCGTTGCGGCCCAAGCGGTCCAGCAAATTCCTGGCATCAATGCGCATGACAATCCCCGTTGTTGCCCGAACAGGACTGACAACTAATGGTTAACATCGTATTTATACGTGAAATCCCGGTCCGAAAATCCTGCAATCGCAGTTTATTTTTCGATTCGGCCCGCAATTCTGTCACCGCGAGGATACATATGTTCACTTTGGAACACGCGCGCGGGTACGCCCCTCACTAATGCGAGAAAGCTAACGGAGATGTCCAGAGGCTATGTGAGGGGAGGCCCAAAAGGAAAAGGCACCACCCTCCGGAGAGAGTGGTGCCCGGGGACGGGATCGAACCGCCGACACCATGATTTTCAGTCATGTGCTCTACCAACTGAGCTACCCGGGCTTACCAAACCGAGTTTGGTCATCGTGCGAGACCAAGCTTTTCAGCGAATTTTTCGGCTGCCGAGGCGGCCGTTCGCTGCTGGTGGCGGGCCTATGAAGAACATGAACCGGCTTGGCAACCCTAAAATGGCACGATCATTTCAATCGTCCTGTGGATAAAGGTCCGAGTCCGGATTTTGAGGCGCGGGCGGGCCGGGAAGGGCATAGCCGTCTTCCAGCCACTGCAGCAGATCGCGGTCGCGGCAGCGCTTGGAGCAGAAGGGCGTATGTTCGACCGCGCGCGGCTTTCCGCAGATCGGGCACTTGCGATTGGGCCTGCCGGCAGCGCCTTGGCCCGCGGTTTTGGCCGTGCTTGGATTTGTATCGTCGCTCATGAGGTGATCGCCTGCGCGAAACCGCCCGCCAGTGCAAGGCCCGGCTCTTCGCGCCAGGCCAGCACGCGACCGGTGCGCCGTGCCAGTTCGGCTTCCCATTCCGGCCGCACTTTGGCGCGGACGCGCGGATGGGCGGTCAGCAGGAGCGTTCCGGGCTCCTGGACGCGTTCGGCCTGCCGCAGGAGTAGCCGCGCACAGGCGCCGGCCGGTTCGTGGCGCAGGCGGTGGAGCAGCGAGGGCCGTTCCAGCCGCGCCACCAGCTGGACGAAGCCGAACCCGTTCATCGCCGTGTGCTGGTGCGGCCAGTGGTCCAGCGCCGCGGCCAGCGCCTCGTCCACCGCGCGTCGGTCTTCCTTGCGCTCCAGCGAGGGGAAATCGATGCCGATCGAGCCGCCAAGGTCCAGCAGGCCCACGGCGCGCGCGATCGCGGGGATCGCCGCCAGCGCCAGGGCCCGCGGGGGGAGGGTGCCGTCGATGTCGATCAGGGTCATCGCCGGAGTAGGGATCACCAGGATCGCGCCGCCGTCGAAGGCCAGTTCGCCGTCCAGCGCTTCGGCGAAAAGCTCCGGCCAGGGGTCTTGCGGAAAGGCGCGGAGCGTGCGGACCGGGAGGCCACCGCCGCGCAGCGATTCCGCGAGTGTCGGCGCGGGACGGATCGGCGCGGCGCTGGGCCGCGCCTGCGCGCGCTTCAATCGGCCGGTTTCCGCCATGGCCGCGCGTGTCACTTCGACACGCAGCGTGGCGCCCTCGCTGGCTTCCGGCGGCAGGCCGTCGACCAGCGCTTCTTCGCCGGAAGCGAAGCGAAGCGTGCCGCGCCGCGCGCCCTTCGTGCGGGAGAGCAGCACCGCGTCGGCCACTTCACCGGGGGCGAGGCGGCCGTGCCATTGCAGCCGGGCAGCCAGGACCTCGCCATTCTCGACCAGGATCGCGCGGCTCTCGCCGATCCCGTCCTCGACGAGCCACTCAGCCAATCGCGAAGCCCGCTGCCTGCAGCAGTGCACGGGTTTCGAACAAGGGCAGGCCGACGACGCCGGAATGGCTGCCGGTGATCGCGGCGATGAGGCCCTCGGCGCTGCCCTGGATGGCATAGCCGCCCGCCTTGCCGTCCCACTCGCCGCCGGCGATGTAGGCGTCGATTTCCTGCTTCGTCAGCGGTTTGAAGCGCACGATCGTTTCCGACAGCCTTTCGCGAAGCGTGCCGTCGGGCGATTTGAGCGCGATGGCGGAGAGCACGCGGTGGCGGCGGCCGGAGAGGAGGGCCAGACAGGCGCGCGCGGTTGCCTCGTCCTCTGCCTTGGGCAGGATACGGCGGCCGCAGGCGACGACGGTGTCGCCTGCCAGGACATGAGCATCGCCGGCTTCGGCCGGAAGCACCACGGCGAGTGCCTTCTCCCGCGCCATGCGGCGTGCATATTCGCGAGGAACCTCGCGGTCTCCGTGCGCCTCGTCGATATCGGCAGCGATGATGGCGTGGGGAACGATGCCCAGCCGCGCGATCAACTCGCGGCGGCGCGGGCTGGCCGAGGCGAGGACCAGTTGCGGGTCGTGCCGGGCTGCGGAGGCGTTTTCGGCAGGGGCCACGATCAGTACTGACCGGGGCCAGCGCGACCCGGCATGAAGCGGTAGGTGATACGGCCCTTGGTAAGGTCGTAAGGGGTCAGCTCGACGAGCACCTCGTCGCCGACCAGCACGCGGATGCGGTTCTTGCGCATCTTGCCGGCGGTATGCCCGAGGATCTCGTGGCCGTTTTCCAGCTCAACGCGGAACATCGCATTCGGCAGGAGTTCGATGACCCGGCCACGCATTTCAAGGAGTTCTTCTTTCGCCATTGGCGATCAATACCCGTAAGCCTGCTGCATGATTGGGGCGCGCCATAACCACGACTCGTCGAAAATGGAAGCCTTGCTTGGCGAACTCTTGAACGGGGCCAGCAGATAGCCCGTTTTCGCCGGTTGTCGTTTCAGAAATGCCGCACACGACATGTCGCTTGGGCGGATGCGCCTGCGAATAGTTGGCCGAACGCTTCCGGAACTGTCCTGCGACAAATGCATATTCTGTTGCGACAAAAAGTTACCCGCCCCGACCTTGCGGCATGTTCGCAGTCGCGGCATCAGCGCAGCGGGCCGAGAACAAGGCTCATTGGCGGGAAATATCTTTTTCAATCGGAGGTTTGATTTGCGGTGCGTGCATCTGGTCCCATGGGTTGGGCCACTGTTTGCCGGCGTGTGCCTGCCGGCGCTGGCCCAGGCGCAGGTCGTCCCGGCTTCGCCGGTAGGTGCAGAGGCCGCGATGATGACCAGCGCCGCCACCAGCACGGCCGTTGCCGGCGCCGGGATCGCCGCGGCTGTGAACCCCAGTGACGCATCGGTGCCGCCGGACGAGGACAAGGACGACGATCCGCTGGAAGTGACCGGGGGGGACATCGTCGTCGTCGCCCCGCGCATCCTGGGCCAGCTGGACGTTCCCAACCAGCCGATCGCCACGTTCGACGAGGACGACATCGCCGCTTACGGCGTGGACTCGATCGGAGACCTGATCGATGCGATCTCGCCGCAGACGGGCAGCGGGCGAGGGCGCGGCAGCGGTACGCCGGTCATTCTCGTCAACGGCCAGCGCATCACCAGCTTCCGCGAGATGCGCAACATCCCGCCGGAGGCGATCCGCAAGCTGGAAGTGCTGCCCGAGGAAGTGGCGCTGCGCTTCGGCTATCCGGCGAACCAGCGCGTCGTCAATCTCATCCTCAAGGACAAGTTCTCGGCCACCACCGTCGCCGGAGAGTTCAACAATCCCACGCGCGGCGGCTACGACAATTACGAGCTGGAAAGCGGCATCGTGAAGATCGCCGGGCCGCGGCGGTACAATTTCAACGCGAAGTATACCGACACGTCGATGCTCACCGAGGACGAGCGCAATGTGCGGCAGGAGGACGGATCGCAGCCCACGGTGGCCGGCGATCCCGAGCCGGCGCGCTATCGCAGTCTGGCAGCCGCCGATTCCGAGTTCACGGTGGGCGGCAACATGACGCAGAACCTTGGCGACAAGGGCATGGCCGGATCGATCACCGCGAACGGCGCCTTCACGCACGAAGTATCGACCTCGCTTTCGGGGCTCGACACGGTGACGCTGACGTCGCCTGCCGGCAGCCAGGAAGTGCGCACTCTGCCCGATCCGCTGACCTCGCGCGTCGTTACCGACACGTTCGAGGCGGGGCTGGGCTACAACACCATGGTCGGCCGCTGGATGTTCAACGTCACCGGTGACGGCAGCTATACCGATGCCGGCACGCGCACCGATCGCAAGCGCGACCTGACGGGGCTTCAGGATGCGGCTGCGGCCGGTACGCTCGACATTGCCGGCGCGCTGCCCGTGGTTGCCGGGGCGGGCGTGGACACCGCGCGCAGCCGCACGCTCTCGCTCAGTTCCTTGGCCACTCTCTCCGGCACGCCCTTCATCATGCCGGCAGGCGATGCCAACCTGACCTTCAAGGGCGGCTACGATTTCAGCCGGGTGCAGAGCGAGACTCATTCGGATACCTCCGCCGCCAGCACGTTGACGCGCGGCGATGTCTCGGGCGGCGTCAACCTGGCGATCCCGTTGACCAGCCGCGGCGATTTCCTCGGCGGCATCGGCGATCTCGCGCTCAACGTCAGTGCTGGACTGAACCACTTGTCGGACTTCGGCACGCTGACCGACTGGAGCGCCGGACTCACCTGGTCTCCCACCGAGAAGCTGACTTTCCAGGCAAGCTACCTGGTGGACCAGGAAGCGCCGACCCTGGCGCAGCTGGGCGCGCCGAGCGTGCTGACCTACAATGTCTCGGTCTACGATTTCACCACGAATTCCACCGCGCTCGTGACCGTGCTGACCGGCGGCAATCAGGATCTGCGCAAGGAAACCCAGCGCGACATCAAGCTCTCGGCGACCTGGGAACTGCCCTTCATGGAGCGCTCCAACCTCATCCTGGAATACTTCCACAACCGCTCCTCGAACGTCAGCGAATCTTTCCCCATGCTGACTTCGGCGGTGGAGGCGGCGTTCCCAGATCGGGTGCAGCGCGATGCCTCCGGAAACCTCGTCTACGTCGACCGGCGCGCGGTGACCTTCGACGAGGAGACGAGTTCGCGTATCCGCTGGGGGCTCAATCTCTCGGGCAATCTCGGCAAGAAGGAGACCGGCGGCGGGCAGGGTGCATTCGGCGGGCCTCCGCCTCCGGGCGCAGCGCGCGGTGGTGACGGCGGCGCTCGTCCCTCGGGCGCTTCCGGTAGCGGCGCTTCCGGTGGTGGCCACCAGGCAGGCGGCGGCGGGCCCGGTCCCGGCGGCGGCGGTCCACCGCCGGGCGGTCCCGGCGGCCCTGGCGGCAAGGGCGGCCGCTGGAACCTGTCGGTCTATCATACCTGGCGCTTCACCGACCGCGTCAAGATCGCCGACGGCGTGCCGGAACTGGACCAGCTCAACGGCGAGGCCCTGACGGCGGGCGGCGTCCCGCGCCATGCGATCGAGGCCGAAGGCGGCATGTTCAAGAACGGCTACGGTTTCCGCCTCAAGGCCGAATGGGACGCGCCGACGCGGGTGGACGGCACCGGCCTGCCGGGCAGCTCGGACTTGCGCTTCGGCAGCACGTTCGACGTCAAGCTCCGCATTTTCGCGGATCTGGGAAAGAATGCCGATCTCGTGGCCAGAGTGCCGTTCCTCAAGGGCACGCGCTTGTCGCTCGTGGCGGACAACCTGCTGGATTCGCGGCAGAAGGTCACAGACCAGAACGGCGAAGTGCCGATCGCCTACCAGGCGGCCTATCGTGAGCCGCAGGGCAGGGTGCTGGGCATCGATTTCCGCAAGATGTTCTGATCAAGCCGTCGTCCCGGACTGGCCTGCCGGCCATCGGCCCGGCGGCGAACGCCGCCCATCGGCCAGCGGCGGGAGATCCGGGACGACGGTGAAATCCCCTTCGCAGACCGCTTCCCCTTCGGCCGTTCAATCTCTATCTGGCCCTGATGGCGCGAACACCTGCCGGCACTCCCGAACACCCCCAAGGCACCGAACGCTTCAACGAGGAGCGGGCGACTTTCACCCTGCGCGGCTCCGAACAGCCCGATCTCCAGCAGGGGGTCGAGGCGATCCGGGAAACCTTGCGGACTCTGCCCGCCAAGCCCGGGGTCTACCGCATGCAGGATGCGCGCGGGGATGTGCTCTATGTCGGCAAGGCGCGGGTGCTGAGGAACCGCGTCGCCAACTATACCCAGTGGGAGCGGCTGCCCGGCCGCCTGCAGCGCATGGTCAGCCAGACGCGCAGCATGACCATCGTCACCACCAATTCCGAGGCCGAGGCGCTGCTGCTGGAAGCGCAGCTCATCAAGCGCTTTCGCCCCGCCTACAACGTGCTGCTGCGCGACGACAAGTCGTTCCCCTTCATCCTGCTGCGGTCCGAACATGAGTTCCCGCGCATCATGAAGCACCGCGGCGCGCGCAAGATGAAGGGCAATTATTACGGCCCCTTCGCCAGCGCCGGTTCGGTGAACACCACGATCAACGCCCTGCAGAAGCTGTTCCTCCTGCGCAGCTGCACCGACAGCTTCTTCTCCCGGCGCGACCGGCCCTGCCTGCTCTACCAGATCAAGCGCTGCTCCGCGCCTTGCGTCGGCCGGATCGACGAGGCAGGCTACGGAGAACTCGTGAAGGAAGCCAAGGACTTCCTTGGCGGCAAGTCCAACGCGGTACAGAAGAAGATCGAGAGCCAGATGGCCGAAGCCGCGGCCTCGCTGGACTTCGAGCGCGCGGCCATGCTGCGCGACCGCTTGCGCGCGGCCACGTTCATCCAGGGTAGCCAGGCCATCAACGCCGAAGGCATGGACAGCGCCGACATCTTCGCCATGGCCTGCAAGAACGGCCAGATCGGCGTGCAGGCCTTCTTCATTCGCGGCGGCCAGAATTGGGGCCACCGCGCCTTCTTCCCGACGCATACCGAAGGCCTGTCCGAGGAAGAAGTGTTCCAGAGCTTCCTCGCCCAGTTCTACGAGGAAGTGCCGCCCTCGCGCACCATCCTGGTCGACCGCGAACTGCCCGAGGCCGAACTCATGGCCGAGGCCTTCCGCGAACTGGCGGGCGGCAAAGTCGAGATATCGGTGCCGCAGCGCGGCAGCCGCCGCCGCCTGATGGATCAGGCGGTGCGCAATGCCGTGGAGGCGCTGGACCGCCGCATGGCCGAGCGTGGCTCTCAGGCGAAGATCTGGCGCGAGATGACGGAATTCCTCGAACTGCCGGACCTGCCGCAGCGCGTGGAAGTCTACGACAACTCGCATATTCAGGGCGCCAAGGCCGTGGGCGCAATGGTAGTGGCGGGGCCGGAGGGTTTCATGACCAGCCAGTACCGCAAGTTCAACATCCGCGAGGCGCAGAGCAACGACGATTTCGCGATGATGCGCGAAGTCATGACCCGTCGTTTCGGGCGCGTGCAGGAGGAGGACCCCGAACGCGAGAGCGGTATGTGGCCCGACCTCGTGCTGATCGACGGCGGCAAGGGCCAGATGAGCGCGGTGAAGGACGCGCTGGAGGAACTCGGCATCGAGGACGTGAACCTCATCGCCATCGCCAAGGGGCCGAACCATGGCCGCGAGGGGCGCGAAATCTTTCACTTCCCCGACGGGCGCGAAAAGATGCTGCCGGTCAACTCGCCGCTGCTGTTCCATCTCCAGCGCCTGCGCGACGAGGTTCACCGCTTCGTCATCGGCGCGCATCGCGCCAAGCGCAGCCGGGCGATCACCGCCAGCCCGCTCGACGAAATTCCCGGCATCGGCCCGGCCCGCAAGCGCGCGCTGCTGCTGCACTTCGGCACCGCCGGCAAAGTGCGCGCGGCCAGCCTGGAAGACCTCCAGCGCGCGCCCGGCGTCAGCGCGGCGGTGGCACAGACGATCTACGATTTCTATCATCCGAACGGCTGACGGGGCGCTGCGAAGGAGGCCGATAGCCGCGGCCCCACCCTCCGCGCCGAAGGACCAACAGCCGATTCCCATCGACGAACGACATGAGCCTCGCGTGACACTGCGGCGACGTTCGCGCTAGGACGCGCGCATCCGCTGGCGCGCGGGGCAACCCTGCGCATCCGCAACAAAGCCGATTTCCGGAGCTTCAGCCCCTCATGCGTTCTTCCTTGCGTAATCTCGCCACGGCCGGCGCCGTGATTGCCCTTGTCGTTTCCGCGCGGGCCTTCGCCGCAGCACCTGCCGCCGTTCCTCCGGCCGCCTCGGGCGAGGCCGTGCCGCTGGCCGAAACCGTCCCCAGCGACCTGCCGCGCAACGCCCGGCCCAGCCACTACCGCATCGAAGTGACCCCCGATGCCAAGGCACTGACCTTCAGCGGCATCGCCTCGATCGACCTCACCGTCTTCACCGCCACCGACGCACTCACGCTGCACGGCAATGGCCTGGCGGTCTCGTCCGCCAGCCTGGTTGCCGCCAACGGCGTCGCCCTTCCGCTCCAGACGAGCGCCGACGAGAACGCGCAGACCTTGCGCTTCGCCGCCGGCAAGAGGCTCGCGCCCGGCAAATACCGCCTCGATGTGACTTATGCCGGCAAGATCGGCACTCAGCCCTCCGGCTTCTTCGCGCTCGACTATCCCGACAAGCGCACCGGCGCGGGCAATCGCGGCGAAGTGCGCGGGCTGTTCACCCAGTTCGAAGCGCCTGACGCGCGCCGCTTCGTGCCCAGCTTCGACGAGCCGAGCTACAAGGCGACCTTCGACCTTTCCGCCGTCGTCCCCGCAGACCGCATGGCGATCAGCAACATGCCGGTGAAGGGGCAGGAAATGCTGGCGGGCGGGCTCAAGCGCGTCACGTTCGGCACGACTCCGAAAATGAGTTCCTACCTGCTGTTCTTCGGTGTCGGCGATTTCGAGCGGACCGCGAAAAAGGCGGCGGACGGCGTGGACGTGGGCATCATTTCGCCCGCGGGCAGCGGCGCTCAGGCCGACTACGCGCGTGACGGCCTCGCCCAGATCCTTCCCTGGTTCGACGACTATTTCGGCGTGAAGTTCCCGCTGCCCAAGCTGGACAACATTGCCGCGCCCGGCTCCTCGCAGTTCTTCGGCGCCATGGAGAACTGGGGCGCGATCATGACATTCGAGCGTATCCTGCTGCTCGATCCCGCCGTCACCAGCCCTTCCGGCAAGCAGAGCATCTACAGCGTGCAGGCGCACGAAACCGCGCACCAGTGGTTCGGCGATCTCGTGACGATGGCCTGGTGGGACGACATCTGGCTGAACGAAGGCTTCGCCAGCTGGATGGCCGACAAGGTCACCGATCACTTCAACCCGGAATGGAACTGGAAGCTGGGCGGCATCGACGGCCGCGAAGGCGCCATGGCGCTCGACGCCCTGCCAACCACGCACCCCGTCGTGCAGAAGGTCCGCACGGTTTCCGAAATGGAGCAGGCCTTCGATTCGATCACCTACCAGAAGGGGCAGGCGGTCATTTCGATGCTGGAGGACTATGTCGGCGCCGATACCTGGCGCACCGGCATGCAGACCTACATGCGCAGCCATGCCTATTCGAACACGGTCAGCAAGGACCTCTGGGCGGCCATGGAATCGGCGGGCGGCAAGGACGTGGACCTGATCGCCGAGGCGTTCACCCATACCCCGGGCGTACCGCTGCTGCGCGTCAAGGTATCCGCCTGCGCGGCCGGCAAGACGCGCCTCGACCTGACACAGGACGCCTTCTCGCTCGATCCCTCGACCCGCGGCGGCAAGACGCCGACCTGGCCCATGCCGCTGCTGATCCGCGCCGGAAACGGGGAGCCCATGCGCCATCTCATGACCGGCAGGACCGACAGCGTCACGCTGGACAGCTGCGATGCCGTGCTCGTGAATGCAGGCCAGCTCGGCTATTACCGGACGCTCTACGATGGCCAGGCGCTCGATGCGCTGGTTTCCGGTTTCGCGTCGCTGGCGCCGATCGACCAGTACGGCCTCCTGCGCGACAACCTTTCGCTGTCGCTGGCGGGTTACCAGGACATGGCGGCGGGCCTGCGCCTGCTGTCGGCCGTACCCGCGACGGCCGATGCCACGCTTTCGGGCAAAGTCATCGGCCAGTGGGAAGGCGTCTACGGCCTGCTCGACGATGCCAAGGTCAAGTCCAGGCTCGCCGCGCGGATTTCGAAGACCTGGGCGCCGCGACTGGACAAGCTGGGCTTCGACCCGGTCGCAGGCGAGCCGCTTACCGACACCAAGCTGCGCTCGCAGCTGATCGACACGCTCGGCACGATCGGCGACGCCCGTGTCGTTGCCGAGGCGCGCCGCCGGCTCCAGGGGCTCGCCGCCGATCCCAAGTCGCTTGACGGTCCGATGAAGGCCACCTGGCTGAGCGTGGCTGCGGCCAATGCCAACCGTGCCGACTGGGATCTCCTGCGCCAGCAAGCCGCCAAGGCCACCGGCTTCGTGGAACGCCAGCTCTACTATACGGACCTTGGCATGGCCGGGGACGAAGCGATCGCCAAGGACGCTCTCGCGCTCGCCATTTCCGGCACGCCCGATGCGACCAGCGCCTCGCAGATCATCACCACGGTCGGCCGCGCCCATCCGGAGATGACGTTCGACTTCGTTCGCGCGCACCAGCAGGCGATCGACGGGCTGATCGAGCACTCCGGCCGCGCCCGTTTCTTCGCGCGCATCGTCGCGTCGAGCACGAACCCGGACATGGTCGGCAAGATAGAGGCTTATGCCGCCACGCTTCCTGCGGATGAGGCCAAGCCGGTGGTGCAGGCGTTGACCGGACTCAAGGAGCGTCTGGCCAATCGTCCCCGCCAGCGCGTCGAGGTGGCGGCCTGGGTGAAGAAGACGAAGTAAGGGGGCGCAATTCCGGGGGGTGACCCCCGGGCCCTCGCAATGGCGACATCCCGCGCTGCCGGACAGTGCGGAGAACAGGAGAGGCAGGGGCTTGGATCCCCTGCCTCTTCCTTATTTGCCGAACCTGCGAAGCACGCGCCACCCGAAAGCCTTTATCCGGTTCCGCGCGGGCCAGCGCTTCGTTCGTCCCGGCGAGAGGCCGAACCCTCGCAGCCAGCCATTGAAGGCCCGCGCATCGGCCTCGGCAAAGCTCCATTCGGAACGCCAGGTGATCGACAGGGAAACCGATGGCGCGCCGCCGTTGCGCACGAAATGGGGCGCCATGACCGGGACATAGACCGCCTCGCCTGCGCTCAGGGCGAACTCCGTGCCTCCGGGCAGGAGGTCGTCGTGCCACTTGAGTTCGCGGCCGCCGCCCGTGTGGTAGGTCTCGTGGACCCGGTCCGGCGCGAAGCGGGGATCGCCGGCGGGGAACTGGGTCATGACCTTGGTGCCGCGCACTTGCAGCAGGATGTTGTGTTCGGGGTCGAAGTGATAGGGCGTGACGCCGCCCGCCGAAGTGACGAAGGCAAACGCCTGAAGCTTCATCATGCGGCCGGTTTTCGCCTCGATGGCGGGGCGCAGCTCGTCCAGCAGCTCGCCCAGAAGGCGGGCGTAGTCCGGGTCCTGTTCGATGTTCTTGATGACGCCCCAGGAATTGGTCGTCTCGATCTCGCGGATCGTGCGGCCGATGGGGATGCCGGTGGGCGCGGGCTTGCCGTCGATGCCGAGCGGCTGGTTGCCGAAATTGTACTCCACCGACCCGGCCGGCAGCGATTCCGCAAGGGCGGCAAGCGCTTCCAGCGCCATCAGCGGATGCTCGCCAAGGGCATGGGTCAATTTGTGCGGCACTTCGGGGTAATTGGCGGAAAAGCGGGCGCGCGCCTCTTCGGAGAAGACGGCAGCGCCTCCGGTCTTGGAGAACAGGTTCACAGGTTTCCTCCTGCGGGACGGCGCGCGATTTCCGCGCGGACGAAGTGGCGGAACAAGCGGCGGCGGAGCGGACCGCCAATGGCGATCGAAATTCGCGCGACCGTGCGGCGCTGGCGCCAGAGATGGTCGATCATCGGGTGGTCGGCCGCGGCGCAGCTGTCGGTCCAGGCGATGTCGTCGCGCTCCAGCACGCGCAGGTTCTCGCGCTGGAGCAGGACCCCCGGCGAGTATCGGGAGTAGCCTTCGTCGAAAGCGGTCTTGAAGGAATAGGCGCCCGGCGGGGTCAGGAAGCTGGCCAGCATGGCGATGGGCCGGCCGTCGAGCATGAGCGAGAGACGTTCGAGACGGCCCCGCCGGGCCGCGCCTTGCAGGCTTTCACGCAGCAGGGCGGTCGTTTCCGGCTGGTTGGCCAGCGCCGATCCGGCCTTGCCCTTCCAGCCGGAAGCCTCCAGCGCGAGGAAGGCGTCGCACCATGCGGCCAGGCCGTCCTCACCGGAGTGTCGCTCGACATCCACGGTGCCCAGTTCCGCCAGGCGGCTGGCCTGTCGGCGCAGTTCCTTGCGTTTCTTGCCCGATAGCGAGGCCTCCAGATAGGCGTCGCCGGTCAGGTCCGAGGCGAGCAGGGCGCGTTCCTCGCGGTGTACCACTTCGGACTGGCGCGGTTTTGCGGCAAGCAGTGCCGAAAGGGCGGCGTGAACGGGGCCGTCGACGGGAATGCCGCGCAAGTGGAGGAACAGCGCCTGACCCGCGTGACCATCCGCCCAGTCCAGCACCGCGCGCCAGAACGCGGCCTCCGCGCCCCGCGCCACCAGCGGGACGCCGCAGAAGCAGTTGTCGTGAAGCCAGCTTGTCAGGTTCGGCACCGGCCAGCGATAGTAGCGGGGTGTTCGCAGGATCGGCAGAAGCCCGGCCAGCTCTCCGGCCCGCTCGAACCGCAGGATCATCACGTCCTGTCCGCGCGCGAGGTGACGCAGCGAGGGCAGGAGATACCAGCTTTCGAAAAAGGGATTGGGCTCGCTCGCTTCCAGCGCGAGCCGGTCCCAGGCGGCGATCTCGGCCTCCAGCGCACGCCACGGGACGCAGCGCAGCGAATAGGGCGCCGCCGCCGGAGCGGCGTCCTTGCGAACCGAATGGGCCTGGCGGTCGAACATGGTGCTTGCGAGCCTGCTTATCCTTCAGCAGCCTCTAGCGCCCCGGCATCAAGGAAGTGCTAACGCCGCCTTCCATGCCAAAGCCCCGGCGGATCGCTCCGCCGGGGCCGGCCATCAGGGTCTTGTCGTTTCAGCCTGCTGCCAGCGCGGCAAGCAGGAGCAGGGCGACGATATTGGTGATCTTGATCATCGGGTTCACCGCCGGTCCGGCCGTGTCCTTGTAGGGATCGCCGACCGTATCGCCCGTCACGGCGGCTTTGTGAGCTTCGGAGCCCTTGCCGCCGTGATGGCCGTCCTCGATGTATTTCTTCGCATTGTCCCAGGCGCCGCCGCCCGAGGTCATCGAGAGCGCCACGAACAGGCCGCCCACGATCACGCCCAGCAGCAAGGCGCCGAGCGCGGCGAAGCCGTTTTCGGTGCCCGCGGCCGCCGAGATCACGAAATAGACCACGATCGGCGCCAGCACCGGCAGCAGCGAGGGCACGATCATCTCCTTGATCGCGGCCTTGGTCACGAGGTCCACGGTCCGGGCGTAATCGGGCTTGGACTCGTAAGTCATGATGCCGGGATTGGCCTTGAACTGTTCGCGCACGTCCACCACCACATCGCCGGCCGCGCGGCCCACGGCGGTCATGCCCATGGCACCGAACAGATAGGGCAGCAGCGCGCCGAGCAGCAGCCCGACGATGACGTAGGGATTCTCCAGGCTGAAATCGACATTCAGGCCGGGGAAGAACTCCCTAAGATCGTTGGTATAGGCCGCGAAGAGCACCAACGCGGCAAGGCCCGCCGAGCCGATGGCATAGCCCTTGGTCACGGCCTTGGTGGTGTTGCCCACCGCATCCAGCGCGTCGGTCTTCTCGCGCACGGCGTCGTCCAGACCGGCCATTTCGGCGATGCCGCCGGCATTGTCGGTGACGGGGCCATAGGCGTCCAGGGCGACGACCATGCCTGCCAGCGCCAGCATGGCGGTAGCCGCATAGGCGATGCCGAGCAGTCCCGCGAGCTGGTAGGCCACGATGATGCCGGTGACGATCACCAGGGTGGGCAGTGCGGTGGCCTCAAGGCTGATCGCGAGTCCCTGGATGACGTTGGTGCCGTGGCCGGTCTCCGAGGCCTTGGCGATGGAGCGGACCGGCCGGTAGCCGGTGCCGGTGTAATATTCGGTGATCCAGATGATGAGGCCGGTAATGACCAGCCCGACCAGCGAGCAGTAGAACAGCGTGCGGCCGGAGAAGTCCGTTTCGCCGATGAGGGCGCTCATATCTCCGAGCGAATAGCCGATCGCCCACCAGATGGCCGGCACCGAGAGCACGGCGGTGACAAGGAAACCCTTGTACATGGCGCCCATGATGTTCTGCGATCCGCCGAGGCGGACGAAGTATGTGCCGATGATCGAGGTGACGATGCAGACGCCGCCGATCAGCAGGGGCAGGGCCATCAGGCCGGAAAAATTGTCGATGCCCTTCATGAGGAGGGCGGTCAGCACCATGGTGGCGCCGACGGTGACGACGTAAGTCTCGAACAGGTCGGCAGCCATGCCGGCGCAGTCGCCCACGTTGTCGCCCACGTTGTCGGCGATGACGGCGGGATTGCGGGGATCGTCTTCCGGAATGCCGGCTTCGACTTTGCCGACAAGGTCGGCGCCGACATCGGCCGCCTTGGTGAAGATGCCGCCGCCGAGGCGGGCGAAGATCGAGATCAGGGACGCGCCGAAGGCGAGGGCGGTGAGACCCTGGACCACGGTGCGGTCTTCTCCGCCCACGGTATGTCCGCCCGGCCCGGTGAGGTACCAGTAGAACACGGCGATGGCGAGCAGTGCGAGGCCGGCCACCAGCATGCCGGTGATCGCACCGGCACGGAAAGCCAGGGTCAGGCCCTGTTGCAGGCCGGTCTGCGCGGCGGCCGCGGTGCGCACGTTGGAGCGGACCGAGATGTTCATGCCGATGAAACCGGCAAAACCGGAAAGGATCGCGCCGATCACGAAGCCCACGGCCGAAACGGTCCCGAGCGTGACGACGATGATCAGTGCAACGACGATCCCGACAACCGCGATCGTCGAATACTGCCGCTTCAGGTAGGCTTGTGCGCCTTCCTGAATGGCGGCGGCGATTTCCTGCATCTTTTCGTTGCCGGCTGGAGAGCCGAGCACTTGGCGGCTGGTGACGAAGCCATAGAGAATGGCCAGAAGCCCCAGGACAATTGCGATCGTGACTGGATTCACAAAACGCCCCCTTTTCCCAATATGTAACGACGGGTTTTCCCGCTCGATACGACTAGGGCTATAGGGAAGCTCGACTAGTGGCAAGCGCCTTGATAAGCCGGGTTAGTAAGGTTTCCGTCGCCGGGTACGACGAGGCGCTCAATGCTGGTAGCCCAAGCGCTCGGGCAGGGGCGTGGGCCGGCCCTGCCACTCCAGCGCAATATCCGCGCCTTCTGCCACGGCGCCGATCGGCCGGACATGCGAGCCCGCCGCTGCGGCCGCCGCACGCACATAGGCGCTGTTCACGGCAGGCGCGGTGAACAGCAACACGTAGTCGTCGCCCGCCGTCATGGCCTGGAGCCTTTGTTCCAGACCATCGCCGACTGTGGCGACCAGCGCTCTGGACAGCGGCACGTCGTCGGCAGTAATGACGATCGAGACGCCGCTGGCATCGGCCATGCGCCGCGCATCCACCAGCAGGCCGTCAGAAACGTCCATCATGGCGGTCGTCAGGGGTGCCAGCGCCACGCCCAGCGCCGGCTCGGGCATGGGGCGGTGGTACCGGTCGATCAGCCAGCCGGCTTCGGGCGTCTCGACCCGGCCTCCCGACGTCAGCAGCTCCAGGCCGAGCCCGGAATCGCCGATCGTGCCGCTGACCCACAACAGATCGCCTGCTTGCGCCCCGCTGCGCGAGGGCACGGGGCAATCTTCCGGCCCGCGGCCGAGCGCAGTGAGCGAAAAACTGCGCGCCGAACCCTTGGGCATGCGCACGGTGTCGCCGCCGAGCAGAGGCAGCCGGAAATGCCGGCAGGCGAGTTCCAGCCCGGCCAGGAACGCGCGGTCCCAGTCCTCTTCGCCCAGAGCGTGCGACTTGAGGCAGCCGAGCGGTTCGGCGCCTTTCGCGGCCAGGTCCGAGGCGTTGACCGCCACCAGCTTCCACGCGACATCTTCGGGCGGATCGCCGGGCAGGAAATGCACGGCCTCCACCAGGGTGTCCATGGTCAGGACCAGCTTCTGTCCGCCGAGTTCGAGGACGGCGGCATCGTCCGCCAGCCCGCGCGCGGCGGGGCTGACGGCAATGGCGCGCAAGGCGTCGATGAAGGCGAATTCGCGGCTCACGCTGAGACCATGGGCCGCGCCGGGCCCCTTGTCGAGATCAGGCCTTGAGGATCATGCCGCGCGAAACACGCAGCGCGGCGCGTCAGCGGACCGACTTCGCCACGGCATCTAGCACGCCGTTCACGAACTTCGCCTCGCGCGCGTCGAAGAAGGCATGGGCCACGTCGAGATATTCGCTGATCGCAGCCGCCGTGGGCACGTCCGGGCGGGCCATCAGTTCGTAGGCGCCGGCGCGCAGGATCTGCAGCATGGTCTTGTCGAGGCGGGGCAGCGCCCAGCCTTCGGCCAGCTTGCCGGTGATCAGTTCGTCGATCTCGTCGCGGCGGGCGATCACGCCCTTCACCACGTCGTCGAAGAACGGAACTTCGGCCTTGGCGTACTGGTCTTCGTCGATTTCCGCACCCAGGCGGTGACGGTGGAACTCGTCCAGCAGCGTGGGAAGCAGGGTCGCTTCCATCTCGAACTGGTAGAGCGCCTGAACGGCCGCGAGCCGGGCGGCCGCACGGGCCTGCTTGGAATAATTCGTCATTGGCCGAGCCTTATGGAAATGGAGCGCGCATGCGCAGGAAGCCCTTCCGCATCGGCAAGGGCGACGGCGGCGGGGCCAATGGCCTCAAGCGCCGCCTGATCGAGCTGGATGAAGCTGGTGCGCTTCATGAAATCGAGGACCGAGAGGCCCGAGGCGAAGCGCGCGCGTCGCCCGGTGGGCAGGACGTGGTTCGGGCCGGCCACATAGTCGCCCACGGCTTCGGGCGTCATGCGGCCGAGGAATACCGATCCGGCATGGCGGATCTTGCGGAACAGGCTTTCGGGATCGTCGGTCGCGATCTCGACATGCTCGGCGGCAAGCGCGTCGGCCAGGATCGGCGCCTGTTCCAGGCTCTCGACGACGACGATGACGCCGTATTCGTTCCAGGACTGGCGGGCGGTCGCCTGCGTGGCGAGCGCGGAAAGTTCCAGCTCCACGGCCTCGGCCACGGCATCGGCAAAGGCCGCGTCGTCGGTGATGAGGATCGATTGCGAAGTCGGGTCGTGCTCGGCCTGGCTCAGCAGGTCGGCGGCAATCCGGCGCGGTTCGTTCTTCGCATCGGCGATCACCAGGATTTCGCTGGGACCGGCCACCATGTCGATGCCGACGACGCCGTAGAGCTGGCGCTTGGCCTCGGCCACCCAGGCATTGCCGGGGCCGGTGATGACATCGACCGGGGCGATCCGCTCGGTACCATAGGCCAGTGCGCCGACGGCATGGGCACCGCCCACGCGCCAGACCTCGTCCACGCCCGCGAGATGCGCGGCGGCGAGCACCAGGGCATTAACCTCGCCCTTCGGCGTCGGGGTGACGACGACGAGACGCTCGACGCCGGCCACTTTGGCGGGGATCGCGTTCATCAGCATCGAGGAAGGATAGGCCGCGCGGCCGCCCGGCACATAGAGCCCGGCGGCATCGACCGCGCGCCAGATCGCGCCGAGGCGCACGCCGGCTTCGTCGGTATAGTCGCGGTTTTCCGGGAGCTGGGCGGCGTGATAGGTGCGGATGCGGTTGGCAGCCAGTTCGAGCGCATCGCGCAGGGTCGGCTCCAGCGCATCGAAAGCGGCGCGGCAGGTCTCGGCATCGATCTGCCAGCCGCTCTCGTCAAGGTCGTGGCCATCGAAACGCTCGGTATATTCGGCCAGGGCCGCATCGCCGTTCTCACGCACGGCGGAGAGGATCTCGGCCACATCGCGCGCGACATCGACAGCGCTTTCGCGGCGGTCGGCGACGACACGCTGGAACGCCTCGGCAAAGCCTGCGTCCTTGCTGGAAAGCCGCAGCATCAGGCGGCCGCCTCGCGCGTCCGGGCATTTTCGGCCACCAGCGCGCGGAAGCGTTCGACCAGTGCGGCCACCCGCTCGTCAGTCTTGAGCGCTGCGCGATTGACGATCAGGCGGGCCGAAATGTCGAGGATGCGGCTGGTCTCGACAAGGCCGTTTTCCTTCAGGGTGCGCCCAGTGGAAACGAGATCGACGATGCGGCTCGACAGTCCCAGCGTCGGCGCCAGTTCCATGGCGCCGTTGAGCTTCACGACTTCGGCCTGCACGCCCAGCTTTTCGTAGTGGCGGCGCGTGAGGTTCGGGTACTTGCTGGCGACGCGCAAGTGCGACGGCAGCGCCCCCCCGACTTCGCCTTCGCGCTCCGCCACGGAGAGGCGGCAGTGTCCGACATCGAGGTCAACCGGCGCGTAGAGGTCCGGGTAGGCGAATTCCTCGACCACGTCGGAGCCGACGATCCCGACTTGCGCCGCGCCATGGGCCACGAACGTCGCCACGTCGAAAGCGCGCACGCGGATCAGGCGCGTGTCGCTGTTCTCGCAGGCGAAGGAGAGCGCGCGAGACTTCTTGTCGTGGAATTCCGCCTCGGGCACCACGCCGGCGCGCGCCATCAGCGGCAGCGCCTCGTCGAGGATTCGGCCCTTGGGCACGGCGAATGTCAGGGTTGTCGGCATGGTGCGCGCATTTAGGCTGCCATTGCGCAAAGGGCAACCGGGGATAACGGGCGTCTGACGACCTGGCCTGTTATTCGCCTGGGGCGCGGGCCTTGATGGCTAGGGCATGGACGCGCGTTCCGGGAATGTCGCCGAGCGCGGCATTGACGAGACGCTGGCGCTGGAGGCGGGAAACGCCGGTGAAAGCGGGGGTCTCGATCTCAATGGTGAAATGCGATTCGCCGGTGCCATCGTCGCCCATATGGCCGGCGTGGCTGGCGGAATCATTGATTACCGCGAGGTGGGTGGGGGCGAAGGCGGCTTCGAGAAGCTGCCGCATTTCCTGTGCGATCGGTCCGGTCATGTCTTCCATTTAGACGCAGCTTATCCCATCTGGAAGCCGGTGAGACATTCTAGATTTCATGGCAGGGTCGAATCCGGCGGACGCGAATGCAACTGGCCGGGATGTGAGGAAGCGGGCGAGTTTCGCGCGCCGGGCGTTCGTTTGCCGGGTTTCGACGGGCCCGGCGACTATCGCTGGTTCTGCCTCGACCACGTTCGCGAGTTCAATTCGGGCTACGACTATTTCGACGGCATGAGCGCGGAGGAAATCTTCCGTGCCCAGTCGCCGCTTCATGGCTGGGAAGCGCAAAGCCGCGCCTTCCGGCCGGACGCCGGCGTGGACGGAACGCCGCGGTGGGCCGATTTCGCGGACCCGCTGGAGGCGATCAGCGGGCGGGCGAGGGCCCATGTCCGGCAGCGCCAGGCCGACATGAAGCCGCAGAACATCCGCTTCACGCCGGAAGAGCGCCGCGCCCTGGAATTCCTGGGCCTGGACGGTGACATCGACAGCAAGACCCTGCGCCTCCGCTATACCCGGCTGCTCCGGCAGTATCACCCCGATCACAACGGCGGAGACCACAGCCACGCCGAGCGGCTGCAGGGCGTGGTGGAGGCCTACCAATTGCTGCGAAAGTCTTCGGCAATGGCTTCGGCCGGATAGGCGTTCAGCCGGGGGATCGAGAACTTGCGGCGGATGTGAGCCTGCTCAGGCTCCCTCTGCCTCGCAGATTTCGGCGAGTTGATCGGCGCAGGCAGACCAGCCGTCCACGAAGCCCATCTCTTCGTGCTGCTTCTTCGTTTCGCTGCTCCAGTGGCGAGCCGCGGCGGTGTAGCGAGTGCCGTTGCCTTCGCTTGTCACTTCCCAGATGCCGATCATGAAAGGGCCGGAGGGCTGGAAATCGGCAGTGACGGCATCGGTCGTCACGAAGCGGTGGCCTTCCTCGTAAGCGAGATAGATGCCGTTTTGCGGTGCTTCCTCACCGTCGGGGCCATACATCGTCATCCGGCAGGCGCCGCCGGCGCGCTTGTCCTGCTCATCAATCTCGACCCGCCAGGGGCGAGGGCACCACCATTCCTCCTGGCGATTGGCCATGACGTCCCAGACTTTCTCCACGGGGGCGTCAATGAAGCGCGTGATCGAGAGTTCGTTGCTGGCATCGTTCACGGACAATCTCCTCAATCGCGAATCGTTCAGTCGCGGTCCGGCGCGCCGAGCGGGAAGTAGGCGCGGAAGGGTCGGGCATCCTCGACGCAGCGCGCGACGGAGGGCAGGGACAGCAGATGTGCGCGCCATTGCCGCAGGCGCGGCCTGTCTTCCGGGATGGGGTGGACCCAGTCGGAATAGAACAGCGATGGCGCCGCCGCGCATTCGATCAAGGTGACCTGATCCATCGGCGGATAGAACTGCAGCCAGCCTTCCAGCCAGGCATAGACCCTGTCGAGTTGGGCGCGCGCTTCCGCGCAGCGAGCAAGATCGGGGTTCTTGCTGTCGCGGATATATTCGTTCACGACGATCTGCATCACGTTCATGACGTAGTTGTCGAACACGCGGTCCAGCATCCGGATCGCCGTGGCCGCATCGGGATCCTCGGGAACCAGCGTGCCGGGCGCGATGAGATGCCGGTCGATATATTCGACGATCGTCGTCGCTTCGAACAGAAGGTTCTCGCCATCGCGCAGCACCGGGAACTTGCCGAGCGGGCCGGCGGTCTGGACGACTTCGGCATGTTCGGGGTGTTCGGCATCGATAATGCGGAACGCGAAAGGCACGTCATAGGCGTAAAGCGGGATCAGCACCTTCCAGGTGTAGGACGAGAACGGATGGCCGAAAAGTTCCAGGCTCGGTTCCGGATTCATGCGCCGGTTCCTTGCCCGGCATGACCGGCGACGGCGGCCTCGATCGCCGCGATGTCGATCTTGCGCATCGTCATCATCGCCTCCATCCCCCGCTTCGCTGCCGCGCGGTCCGGGTTGGTAAGGGAATCGCTGAGCGCCTTGGGGGTTATCTGCCAGGAAAGGCCCCACTTGTCCTTGCACCAGCCGCACATGCTCTCGGCCCCGCCATTGCCGACGATCGCATCCCAGTAACGGTCGGTTTCCTCCTGGTTCAGGGTTTCGACCTGGAAGGAGAAGGCTTCCGAATGCTGGAAAGTCGGGCCGCCGTTGAGGCCGATGCATTCGATACCCATGACCGTGAATTCCACGGTGATGACGTCGCCCTGTTTGCCGTCCGGATAGTCCGTGGGAGACTGGACGACGCGGGTGACGTGCGTGTCGGGGAAGACCGAGGCATAGAAATTCGCCGCCTCTTCCGCCGCGCCGTCGTACCAGAGGCAGACGCGGTTCTTTGCAGGGCGCCCAGCGGTCATTTCTTCATCTCCCCGATCAGGGTGTTGTCCACGGCTTTGGCGGCCTTGTAGCCTTCCCGCGCCTGGAAACGCTCGGCGTAGGCAACGAAAGCCCGGCGCGGCGGCATCGTGCCGAACGTGAGCCCCCAGTCGACCGCGCTGCCGACGTAGACGTCCGCCATGGTGAAGCGTCCGCCGCAGACATAGTCGGCCTGGTCGAAATGGCTCTCCAGCGCGTTCATCGTGCGCTCAAAGTTGCCCCAGCCGGCCATCGGCTCCTGCTCGGGCGTGGGTTCGCACTTGAGGTGGCGGGAGGTGATCGCCTGTTCGACCGGGCCGGAGGCAAAGAAGGTCCAGCGGTAATAGTCCGCCATTTCGGCATCGTTCGGCAGCAGCCCGGCCTCGGGATGCATTTCCGCCAGGTAGAGGCAGATCGCCGCCGCTTCAGTGACGACCCGGTCCCCGTCTTCGGCATGGTGGACGATGGTGGGCACTTTGCCCATCGGATTGACCGCCAGGAAACTCTCCGGCTTGTCCTTCCAGTCGATCAGGATCTGCCGATAATCGGCCCCGACTTCGTGTAGCGCCCAGCGCGCGATCTGCCCGCGCGACATGGGATTGGTATAGAAGGTGTAGTCGGCCATGATCCTACTCCATCGTCCTGCTTGAAGGCGGAACAATCATGGAACATCGTTCCGCCGTCAATGGCCTTTCGTTCCTGTCGCGCCCCGGTCTTTTTTCGGGGATCAGTCGCCTTTCGGCCCGACCAGTCCAAAGCCGGCGCCCTGAGGATCGAGCGCGACGATGATCCACTCCCCGCCTGGCACTTCGTGCGGTCCCATCAGGACCTTGCCGCCATTTGCCTCCACCGCCGTTTTCGCCTGTGCGATGGAGGGCACGCCGAAGTAGAACATCCAGACCGACGGCTGGCTTTCTTCCTGCCGCTGCATGATCGCGCCCAGCGTCTGGCCGTGGTGCCCGATGAAGCAATAGTCGCCCATCTCGCCCATCGACATCTTCTCGTCGAACGTGAAGCCGAAGTGCTTCCCGTAGAAGGCCATGGACCCGGCCTGGTCGGGGCTGGCGAGTTCGTTCCAGCGCACCCGCTGGTTCTCCGTGACGGAGAAGACGTCACTGGCGGCATCCGGCTTGTCGGCAGGTGGGACCGGCTTCATCAGATAGATCGGCACGCCCTGCGGATCGGCGACCATGGCGATGCGGCCGACGGGCAGGTCCGTGGCCGGCATCTGCACTTTTCCGCCCTCGGAAGTGATCGCCTCCACCGCGGCATCCACGTTCTCCACGTAGAAATAGGGGAGCCAGATCGGCCTTGCGCCGCCTTGCGCCATGTCCTCGGTGATGGCCATCGCGCCCCCGGCCATGCCGCCGTCGTCGCGAACGATCATGCGGTAGTCGAGGCCTCCTGCCTCGGGATCGGCATGAGTGGCGATCGTCCAGCCGACGACCTCGCGATAGAAGGCGGCGGCGCCCTCGATGTCGCTGGTGAGCAGTTCGTACCAGATGAAGCTTCCGACGGGATTGGCCACGGTCATTCTCCCTGTTCGCTCTGGGGCAGCACGACGACGGACTGGAATCCGCCGAAGATCATGCGGGCACCGTCGAACGGCATGGGGTTCTTCTCGGGGTCGAAGCGCGGGTCGGTCTTCATCAGTTCCATGAGCAGGCCCATCTGGCGATCGCGGGTGCCCTTGTCAGGCCATTCGATCCAGCTGAAGCAGACCACTTCGTCCTCCTTCGCCGCGACGGCGCGGAAGAAGTCGGTCTGCTTGCCGTGCTCGACATCGTCTCCCCAGCATTCGACGATGCGCGTGGCGCCGTACTCCATGAAGTAAGTGTCGAATTCCCGGGCGTGGGCGATGAACTTGTCCTTGTTGGCGGCAGGGACGGCAATCACGAAACCATCGACATAAGGCATGGCTATTCTCCTAAGTGGCGGGAGAGGCGTAGCTTTCGAGTTGTTCGGCAAGGGCCCGGCGGAAGGCCGGACGGTTTTCGCCGCGCGCCTTGTAGGCGGCGAGCGCGGGAAACTCTGCGAGGATCGCGGTATGGTCCAGGCTGCGCAGCACGGTGACCAGCAGGATATCGGCAATGGAGAAATCTCCGGCGATCCAGTCCTTGTCGCCGAGCGCGGTCTGGGTGGCGGCGAGGCGCGACTGCGCCAGCTTCACCGCGCTTGGCCGCGCTTCGGCTGCCCAGGGTTTGCCTGCGTGGAAGATATCGAGCGCGCCGATCTGCGCGACGAAGGGCTCCACGCTGTTGAGAGCGGCGAACAGCCAGGTGATCGCCAGCCAGCGTGCGCCGGGCTCGGCGGGCAGCAGGCGTTCGTCCTGCTCGCCCAGGTAGAGCAGGATGGCGCCGCTTTCGAACAGCTTGCGCGTGCCGTCGTCGAAGGCGGGGACCTGGCCGAAGGGTTGCCATTCCCGGTAGGCATCGGGGCGCGGGTGATAGACGTCGAGTTCCTCTACCCGGTAGTCCCGGCCCAGCTCTTCGTGCGCCCAGCGCAGGCGAAGATCGCGGACCTGCCCGCGAACCGGCGGCGGAACGTCGGCATAGGCCGTGAAGACGGTGGAAGCGGTCTCGCTTCGAGGCATCGACACTCTCCTGTTCGCATGACCGTAGTCTGTGCGGCACGGCCATGAACGGCGCCCCTTGCGGGCCCCGATCGGTGTCGCCCTGGACCGGGCGATTCGTTATTGCAGGAGCCTGGGCAATCAGGTTACAAAAAGCAACTATGAAGTTGAAAAAGGAAACCGGCGCCGGGTCGAAGCGGCCGGGCGGCGCGGTGAACGAACCGGAAGATACCAGCACGCAGGCCGCATTGCACGGACGCTGGTATCGCGACGCCTGCGGCGCGGCTTTCGCCATGGAACTCGTGGGCGAGCGCTGGACCCTGCCGATCGTGCGCGAGATGATGCTCGGGCCGCGGCGCTTCAACGGGTTGCGCGCCTCGCTGCCCGGAATCAGCGCCAAAATATTGACCGAGCGACTGGGCAGTCTGGAGGCTTCGGGCATCGTGCGGCGCGCGGAACTTCCGCCGCCGGCTTCGATCAAGGTCTATGCGCTGACGGAGTGGGGGCTGGCGCTGGAGCCGGTCATGCAGGAGCTGGGCCGCTGGGCGGTGCGCTCGCCGGGACACGACCCCTTCCTGCCGCTGACGCCGGTGGCTTTCATGCTTTCCCTGCGCACGATGATCGAGCCGGCGCGGATCGGCGCGCTTGCCTTGCGGGTGGTGTTCGATGTGGCGGGCCAGGCTTTCCTCGGCACTTTGGGGCGGGGGGAACTGGGCATCGCCCCGGCCGGGGAAGAGGTAGGGGCTGTCGATTTGCGCTTCGCTGCGGAAACCGCGACCGATTTTCTCCCGGTGTTCTACGGCAAGCGCTCGGCCGAAGAGGCGGGGGGGCGATTGTCGATCGAGGGCGACCCGGCGCTCGCTGCGCGTTTCATCGATCTGTTCGCGCTGCCGCGGAAACTCGGGCGCGCCGACGATGCAGGGGATTGAGGCCCGTCGCCCATCGCAAGCGTGACCAATGCTCTTGGCGGCGGACGACCCCGACCTTTCACGGAAGCAGCGCCTGTCGGCATCGCGCCCTGGTTTTACCCATAAGCCGCAAAGCCTGTTGCGGTGCAGCGCTCGCTTGTCTACGCGAGTGCAACGATGACTGAGACCGAGACCATGAAAGCCGAGAACCGAGACGCCACCGTGCTGGCTGCTCCCGACATCGAACTCGACGTGCGCGAGACTTTCGGAATCGATATCGACTGGAAGGTGCCCGCCTTCTCCGTCGCCGACGAGCGCGTTCCGGATCTGGACGAGACTTACGTCTTCGACCCGGACACCACGCTCGCGATCCTGGCCGGCTTTGCCTACAACCGCCGCGTCATGGTGCAGGGCTATCACGGCACCGGCAAGTCGACTCACATCGAACAGGTCGCCGCGCGCCTCAAGTGGCCGTGCATCCGCATCAACCTCGACGCGCACATCAGCCGCATCGACCTGATCGGCCGCGACGCCATCGTCCTGCGCGACGGTCTGCAGGTCACCGAATTCCGCGAAGGCCTGCTGCCCTGGGCGCTGCAGCACCCGGTGGCGCTGGTGTTCGACGAATACGACGCGGGCCGCCCGGACGTGATGTTCGTCATTCAGCGCATCCTCGAAACCGAGGGCAAGCTGACCTTGCTCGACCAGAACCGCGTGATCCGTCCGGACCGCAATTTCCGCCTGTTCGCCACCGCCAACACGGTCGGCCTCGGCGATACTTCGGGGCTCTATCACGGCACCCAGCAGATCAACCAGGGTCAGATGGACCGCTGGAACCTGGTGGTCGGCCTCAATTACCTGCCCGAGCCGGTCGAAACCGACATCGTCACCAAGAAGGTGCCGCAGGTGGATGCCAAGGTCGTCGCCAACATGGTCAAGGTCGCGGACTTCACCCGCCAGGGCTTCATGAACGGCGATATCTCGACGGTGATGAGCCCGCGTACGGTGATCACCTGGGCGCAGAACTCGGCCATCTTCAACGACGTGGGCTTCGCCTTCCGCCTCTCGTTCCTCAACAAGTGCGACGAGACCGAGCGCGTGATGGTGGCCGAATACTACCAGCGCGTCTTCGGCAAGGACTTGCCCGAGAGCGTGGTCGGCAAAGTCTGACCTTCGAATTGCGAAACAGGAAAAGGGAGGCTGCGGCCTCCCTTTTTTTATGCTCGCCTAGGATCGCGACGCCTCAAAGCTTCGTCAGCTCTCCGGGTAGATGGCCTTGACGAAATAGAGCCCGTCCGGCGGCGAATTCAGGCCGAGCGCCTGCCGGTCGCGCGCTTCCAGCGCCTCGGCAACCCGCGCTTCCGTCCAGCGGCCCATGCCCACCAGCGCCAGGCAGCCGACCATCGAGCGGACCTGGTGATGCAGGAAACTGCGCGCCTCGGCCTCGATCAGCACCATCTCGCCTTCGCGCCGCACATCGAGCCGGTCGAGCGTCTTGAGCGGGCTTTGCGACTGGCAATGGGCCGAACGGAAGGTCGTGAAGTCATGCAGCCCGACCAGCGTCTGCGCCGCGCGGTGCATGGCGGCCGCGTCGAGCGGCTTGGGCACCTGCCAGGCCTTGCCGCGCTCCAGCGTGAGCGGCGCCCGGCGGTTGGCGATACGATAGACATAGGCGCGGCCGATGCAGGCGAATCGCGCATGCCAGTCGTCCGGCACGATCTCGCAGGCGACCACCGCGATCGGATGAGGCCGCAGCCGCGCATTCATGCCCTCCATGAACTGGAAGGGCGTGAAGGGCTTGGCGATGTCGATATGCGCTCTCATGCCCAGGGCATGGACTCCCGCGTCAGTGCGCCCGGCGGCATGCATGCTCGTGGTCTCGCCGGTAAGGGCGAAAGCCGCTTCCTCGACGCTCTGCTGCACCGAAGGACCGTGCGCCTGGCGCTGAAGGCCCATGTAGGGGGCGCCGTCGAATTCGAGAGTGAGGGCAAAACGGGTCATCGCGCCGCCGATACAGGACTGTGCGCGGACTGCAAACGCCTTGGCTCACGGTCGCAAGCGGCGCATCCTAACGGGCGCTTCATGGGAGAAGGCAGGATGAGCGACGAAAGGACTATCGCCGAGCGGCCCCGCTTCGAGACGTTTCGCGGCGGCGCGGCGCTTTCGCTGGACGAATGCGGCTGCATGACCCTGGCAGGCGAGGCGCCGAACATGCTCGCGGCGCTGCCGCTCTTCGCGAGCGCCGGGCCGGAGACCGGGGAGCGGGTGGACGTGCCCTATCGGCGACCGGGCATGAGCCTGGCGCGGCTCCAGCTGAAGAGCGGCTTCGCCCTGCCGCTGCACAGCCATGACTGCGATTGCCTGTACTATATCGTCGCGGGCAGCGTCGAACTCGGCACCGAAACGCTGTCGGCAGGCGACGGCTTCTTCGTGGGCAGCGAGGTGCCCTATGCCTATGTGGCCGGACCGGAGGGCGCGGAAGTCCTGGAGTTTCGCGCTACCGACAGTTTCGACATCCGGGTGCGCGACAAGTCGCCGGCAGGCTGGGCCCGCGCCGCCGAACGGGTCCGCGACGCGCAAGCCAGATGGGCGAACGAGCCGCCGCCCGCTCCCCGTCTCTCTGGCGGCCAGTTGCCCGAGCGCCAGGCGCCCGAGCCGTCGTGACGATCAGCCGAGGCGCGTGCCTGCCGGTATCGGCCGGCCGCGCAGCAAGTCGGCCGTGTCCATAGCAGGCTTCCCGGCGCGCTGGATGCGGGTCACGCGGATGGCGCTGTCGGCACCGCACGCCACGGTGAGCGCTTCGTCGAGCGTCAGGCCAGGCTCGCCCGAACCTTCGGCGACGTCGGCCGCCAGCACTTTGTAGCGCTCACCCTCAAGTTCGAAGAACGCGCCGGGCGCAGGCATGAAGGCGCGAACCTGACGCTCGACCTGCTCGGCGGCCTGCGTGAAGTCGAGCCGGGCCTCGGCCTTGTCGATCTTTTTTGCGTAAGTGACGCCGTCTTCCGGCTGGGAAACGTGGCGATGGACGGCCAGGTCGCGTAGCGTGCCGACCATCAGTTGCGCCCCTTTTTCCGCCAGTTCGGCCGTCAGTTCGCCCGCCGTCTTGCGCTCTATCGTGGTGCGCAAGGTGGACAGCATCGGCCCGGTGTCCAGCCCGGCCTCCATCTGCATGATGGTGACGCCGGTGGTGGGATCGCCGGCGAGGATCGCCCGCTGGATCGGCGCCGCCCCGCGCCAGCGCGGCAGGATGGAGGCGTGGATGTTGAGGCACCCCAGGCGCGGCGCGTCCAGCACCGCCTGCGGCAGTAACAATCCGTAAGCGGCGACCACGGCAATGTCCGCCTCCAGCGCGGCGAATCGGTCCTGTTCCTCTGCGCTGCGCAGCGAGACGGGGTGCCGCACTTCGATCCCGCGCATCTCCGCTTCCTTGTGCACGGGCGAGGGCGTCAGCTCCTTGCCGCGCCGGCCACCGGGGCGGGGGGGCTGGCTGTAGGCCGCGACGATCTCGTGCCCGGCCTCCACCAGTGCGACCAGCGCGGGCACTGCGAAGTCGGGCGTTCCCATGAAGACGATACGCATGGTGTGGGGAAATCTCCGAAACACTTCCTCTAAGGCTCCGGAGGCCCTATCCCCGGCGCCATGGCATCGCAAGAGATCGAGACGCTTACGGCCGCGCTGTCGCGCCTTCCCGGACTTGGCCCCCGTTCCGCGCGGCGGGCCGTGCTCTGGCTCATCAAGCGGCGCGAGACTTCGCTGGTGCAACTGGTGGAGGCACTTGGCGCCGTGAAGGAAGCGCTGGTAGAGTGCGCGACCTGCGGCAATATCGACACGACCAACCCTTGCGGCATCTGCGCCGATCCGCGCCGCGACGCCGGATCGCTCTGCGTGGTGGAGGAAGTGGCGGACCTCTGGGCGCTCGACCGGGCGCGGCTCTTCACCGGGCGTTATCACGTCCTCGGCGGTCGTCTTTCCGCGCTCGACGGCGTGCGGCCGGAAGATTTGACGATCGACCGGCTGCTCGTGCGGGTGGAGGCTGGCGGCATCGACGAAGTGGTGCTGGCCATGAATGCGACGCTCGAAGGGCAGACCACGGCGCATTACATTGCCGAGCGTCTTGAAGGGCTTCCGGTGCGCATTACCCAGCTTGCCCACGGCCTGCCGGTGGGCGGTGAACTCGACTATCTGGACGAGGGTACGCTGGCCCAGGCGATCCGGGCACGGCGGCCTGTGAGCTAGCCGATCACTGTCATCGAAGCGTCCATCTTGCGAAAAACCGCCATCGCGACTATCTGCGCCCCATGGCTATCCGTGAAATCCTCGAAGTTCCCGATCCGCGTCTCAAGCAGGTTTCGGTCCCCGTCGAAAAGTTCGACGACGAGCTCAAGACGCTCGTCGAGGACATGTTCGAGACGATGTATGACGCACCGGGCATCGGCCTGGCCGCCATCCAGGTGGGCGTTCCCCTGCGCGTTCTGGTGATCGACCTTCAGCCGGACGACGAGGATGCCGAGCCGGAAGTGTGCACCGCTCACGGTGATCATCACCACACGCACCAGCCGACCAGGAACGAGCCCCGGATCTTCATCAATCCGGAAATCCTCGATCCTTCGGAAGAGCACACCGTCTACCAGGAAGGCTGTCTCTCGGTCCCCGAGATCTATGCCGACGTGGAGCGCCCCTCGCGCATCCGTGCCCGCTGGCAGGACCTCGACGGCACCGTGCACGAGGAAGACATGGAAGGCCTGATGGCCACCTGCCTTCAGCACGAGATGGACCATCTCGAAGGCATCCTCTTCATCGACCACCTCTCGCGCCTGAAGCGCCAGATGGCGCTCAAGAAGCTGGACAAGCTGCGCAAGGCGGCGTGATTTCCGCTTCGGTGGAAAATCCCCGATAAGGGCTGGCGTTCCTGAAACGTTCCGGATAGGCTTCCGGAATGGAAATCGCTGTCGCCGCACTTTTCGCGCTCGTTGTCGGTCTTGGTGCCGGCTGGTTCTTCGGGTCCCGACCTGCCGCTGAATGGCGGCAGCGGCATGAGACGCGCGACCGTGAGGCGCGCGATCTCGACGAGCGCTTCCGGGCAGCGATTCGCGACCTGGCAGGCGCCACGGAGCGCGCCAGCCGGGCCGATGACCTTGCGGCATCGCTGGAACGCACCCGGGCCGAACATGGCCTGGCGGTGGACCAGCTGCGCAAGGACCATGGCGAGACGGTGGAGCGCCTGCGCTTCGAGCATGTACAGATCCTGGACCGCACGCGCGGCGAATTGACCCAGGTTCTCGAACGCACCCGGTCCGAGCATGCCGGTCTGGTCGATGGCTTGCGCCGCGAGCAGCGCGAACTGGCTTCCGAACTCGCGACGCTGCGCGAAAAATCCGCCAATTTCGACGAACAGAAGCGGCTTCTGCTGCAAGCGCAGGAAGCGTTGCGCAAGGAATTCGAGAATGCGGGCGCGAAAGTGCTCGCAGGGGCGCAGGACGCTTTCCTGCGCCGCGCCGGGGCGCGGTTCGAGGAGAGCGAGAAAGCCAATGCCGAGCGCATCGCCACGCTGCTGGCGCCGGTCGGGGAGCGCCTCAAGTCCTACGAACTGCAGGTATCCGCGCTCGAAGCCAAGCGGGTCGATTCGTTCGGCCAGCTCACCGGCCTGATCCAGTCGATGCGCGAAGGGCAGGAAAAGGTGCGCGAAGAAGCGCAGCGGCTCGGCAATTCTCTGCGCAATGCCCCCAAGGCGCGAGGGCGCTGGGGCGAGCAGCAGCTTCGCAATGTGCTGGAGCAATGCGGTCTTGCCGAGCACACGGACTTCGTCACCGAGCATTCGATCGACACCGAGGAAGGCCGACTGCGGCCGGACGCGATCGTCAACATCCCGGGCCAGAAGCGCCTGGTGATCGATGCCAAGGTCTCGCTCAATGCCTATCAGGAGGCCTTCGAGGCGCAGGACGAAACGACTCGTGACGCCGCGCTGCGCCAGCATGTCGCCTCGATGCGCAATCACGTCCAGACCCTGGGCGCCAAGAGCTATCAGAGCCAGTTCGAGGACACGCCGGATTACGTGGTCATGTTCGTGCCGGGCGAGCACTTCGTGGCCGCTGCACTGGAGCAGGATCCCGAACTCTGGGACTTCGCTTTCCGCAACCGTGTTCTGCTGGCCACGCCGACCAATCTCGTCGCCATCGCCCGCACCGTGGCGCAAGTCTGGCGACAGGACGGCTTGGCGCGCGAGGCGCGCGAGATCGGCCGGATGGGCGGCGAACTCTACGATCGTCTGGCCACGGCCAGCGAGCACATGAAGCGCGTGGGCGCGGGTCTCGAATCGGCGGTGAACAATTACAACAAGTTCGTAGGCAGCTTCGAGCGCAACGTACTCAGTTCGGGCCGCCGCCTGCGCGACAAGCACATCGAGATCGGCAAGCGCGAAATCGACGACGTGCCGCAGATCGAATCGACGCCGCGCTATGGTGCCGAAGCCGTGGCCGAAGAGATCGAGGCCATTGCCGAGACCCGGCCCGCCGTAGAGGATAATCCCCTGTCGGAAGCGGCCGAATAGGCCTCAGCTTCCGTCAGCGGTGCGCGTCGGTCGTTCGATGGGGCCGCCTTCGCGAACCAGTTCGGCCGTGTGCCCGCTCGATTGCAGGATCATGTGATTGCCCTCGACGGCGAAGCGGGGCGTTGCGACGAGCAGGGCGTTCACGGCCTTTTCCTGGTCCCAGGCGGGAACGGTGCAGGTCATTTCGGTAAGGGCGAGGGGCCCGGCGATCAGGCGCTCCTCGTCGATGCGCCAAGGGCCGTCCATGCGGTTGCAACCGACCTGAACGCCCACCTTGCGTCCTTCGAAGGTCAGGCGCGCATCCGTTGAATCGGGGCGTTGCCCGTCGATCAGGGCAAAGCGCCAGGTCGTGCGGGCCAGGGGCGAATCGTCGCCCTGTATGGAACAGGCAGCGAGGGGCGACAGGAGGCAGAAAGATAGCAGAGCGGCACGCATGATGCGGCGCACTCTACACGTCCCAGATGATGCCCGGATGAACGCCCTTTTCAGTTACCGTCCTGACGATGGGGTCCGTCAAGGTGTGCCAGGGCTTCGTAGGCCAGCACGGCACCCGCCACGGCGGCGTTCAGGCTGTCCGCCCGCCCGCGCATGGGAATGGTGACGCGCAAGTCACAGGCTTCCTCATAAGCTTGCGGCAGGCCCTGCGATTCGTTGCCGACCATCAGGAAGCACGGCGCGGCGTAGGGCGCCTGGCGATAATCCGTGGGATCCCGCAGCGAGGCCGCGACGAGCTGGCCTTCGCCGGCCCGCAACCATTCCTGGAATTCGTCCCAACGGGCGATCGCGATCTTTTGCGTGAAGATCGCCCCCATGCTGGCGCGCACCGCTTCGACCGAAAAAGGATCGGCGCAGTCGTCGAGCAGGATCAGCCCGCCGGCACCGACGGCATCGCCCGTTCGCAGCATCGTTCCGAGGTTGCCCGGGTCGCGCAGGGCCTGCGCCACCAGCCAGATCGGCGCCGAAGCGCGGTCTAGATTGGCAATGCGCGTGTCGAACTCGGCGAAAACGCCCGCGACGGCCTGCGGATTGTCCTTGCCGGTGACCTTGGCGAGAATTTCCTCGTCCATTTCGACGATATCGCCGCCAGCTTCCGCGACAGCCTGTTCGAGCGCATCGAGAAGAGGGTGTGGTTCGCGGCCGATAGCCATGACGAGCATCTCCGGCACGATGCCGCATTCGCGGGCATCGGTCAGGAGGCGCAGGCCCTCGGCCAGGAAGCGCTGTTCCCGCTTGCGGTGCTTCTTCTCGCGCAGAGAGCGCAGGAACTTGACCAGCGGGTTGGAGAATCCGGTAATGGTGCGGCGGTAGACCGCGCGGTCGGAAGGCGTCATTCTTCGCCGAAACCGTCACGCACGAGCGTGGCGAGGACCGCAAGCGCATCCTGCGCGCCTTCGCCCTGGCAGGCGATCTCGATGCTGTCGCCCTTGGCGGCACCGAGCATCATCAGCCCGAGAATGGAATTGCCGGCCGCTTCGGTCCCGTCCTTGCCGACGGTGACCAGCACGGATTCCGGCAGTTCGGCGACGTGGTTGACGAACTTGGCACTGGCGCGGGCATGAAGGCCGCGCTTGTTGACGATCAGCACCGTCTCACGCGCAGCGCTCATGCGGCGTCCTGCCCGAGGTATTCGCTGGCGATCGTGATGTAGTTTCGCCCGGCATCGCGCGCGGCTGCGGCGGCGTCGCGCACGGACATGCAGGCACGCGCCTTGGCGAGGCGAATCAGCATGGGCAGGTTGATTCCGGCGATCACTTCGACTTTGCCGGCCTGCATCAGCGAGATGGCGAGATTCGAAGGCGTGCCGCCGAACAGGTCGGTGAGGATGATGACGCCTTCGCCGCTGTCGACGGCTGTGATCGCTTCGGCAATCTCGCTGCGACGGCGCTCCATGTCGTCGTTGGGACCGATGCAGACGGTGGCGACCGCGGACTGGTCACCGACGACGTGCTCCATCGCGTGTACGAATTCCTCGGCAAGATTGCCGTGAGTGACCAGGATCATGCCGATCATGCTGGGGTTAGGCTCCGAATTTCCTGCGAATGCGACCGGGTTATATAATCTTCTTTCACGCCACCGGACCCCTTCGAGAATTTCCCCCCTCGAGCAGATCAGCAGCCCGCGAGCCCAGGTTGCGATGCAACAATGTGGGCGAAAAACCCGCTTCGCGCAAGGCCGCTGCCATTTGCTCGGCGGTATAAACGGAACGGTGTCGCCCTCCGGTACACCCGAAGGCAATGTGAAGATAGGCCTTGCCCTGGGCGCGGTACCGCGGAAGCAGGAGCAGCAGAAGGTCGCGAATCCGCGCAAATGCTTCGTCGAAAGCAGGGTCTTTGCGGATATAGTCGCCCACCGGGGCGTCCTGTCCGGTCATCGGGCGTAACTCCGAATCCCAGTGCGGGTTCTCCACGAAGCGCATGTCGAAGACGAAGTCGGCCAGCGGGGGCATTCCGCGTGAGAAGCCGAAGCTGGACACCGTGATCGTCAGGTCTTCCGGCTCGTCAGTGACGAACCGCTCGCGAATCGCGCGTTGCAGGTCGTTAGACGTGAACTCGGTGGTTTCTATCAGGATGTCGGCCCAGCGGCGCAGCGGCGCCAGCAGTTCGCGCTCGGCCCGAATGCCGCTGTCCACCGGTGAGTCGGCCGCCAGCACATGGCGCCGGCGGGTCTCGTTGAAGCGGCGCTCCAGCTCCTTGCTCGAACAGTCGAGAAACAGCGTGGTGACTTCCAGATCCGCGCGTTCACCCAGCGCCTTGACCTGTGCGATGACCCGCTCGGGATTGAAACCGCGGGTACGGCAATCGAAGCCGATCGCAAGCGGCGATGGGTCGTCCGAGGGTTTGCCCTCGATCATGCGCTCCAGCAGACGGACCGGGAAATTGTCGATGATTTCCCAGCCGAGATCCTCCAGCACCCGCAGGACCGTGGTCTTGCCGGCACCGAGCATGCCGGTCACCAGCAACACTTTCTGTCGGCGGGCGGGCTGAGTCGGGTCGAGAGGGGCCGGGGAAGCCGCTCCGGGGGGGAGATCGTCCTGCATCCGGGGCTGTTTGCGCCCCGGCGCGGGGAAAGAAAAGGGGCGATCTTACAGGTTTGTCACCCGGTGAGACCATAATGCAACAACGCCAGCTCGACCTTCAGCGCCAGGGGCCCGGCATCGGGCCAAAGGCGCAGCGCGGGTATGGCGATGCCGCCGAGGTCGATGGTCTCCGCTGCTTCGATGAAACGCGGCGCGGCGGGGTCGAGCGTGACCAGCAGGGCCACCGGCGCCTCGTCGGCGCAGGGGAAGGGCAGAATGCCGAGATTGCGCACTTCGATCAGGCCCCGTGTGTGGGGATGCGGCCGCGCCCAGAGGCGGCCGCTCGTCGCTTGCAGCAGAATGCCGTCGTCACCCACCAGACGGGCCCCGCGGTCGATGAGCGCGAGGGCCAGGCCAGACTTGCCCGTGCCCGATGGCCCTTCGATCAGCAATGCGCGGTCCGCGATGGCGACGCAGGTGGACTGCCGGGCGAAAGGCGCGGTCATCGTCATTCCCCCTGCCACGCGGGCAGCGAAAGGAGCAGCCGTGCGCCATGGGTGCCGTCCGTGCGGTCCGTGGCGCGCAGCTTGCCGTAATGCGCCTCCACGATGGTGCGGGCGATGGCCAGGCCCAGGCCCGAATGCTTGCCGAACTCCTCGCTGTTCGGCCGCAGCGAATGGAAGCGTTCGAAGATGCGCTCGCGGGCGGCTTCCGGGATGCCGGGGCCGTGGTCGGACACGGAGAGAGTGACGCGGCCCTCGCTGCGGCCCACCGCGACTTCGATCGGCGTGCCGCCCGGCGAAAAGGAGATGGCGTTGTCGAGCAGGTTCTGGAGCACGCGTTCCAGCCGCGACGCGTCGCCGGGAACCAGGAGGTCGCCGTCGGCCTCGCGGATGATGCGGACCGGGCAGGCGCCGTTGACGCCGCGCTGCTCACGCTCCGCGACGAGCGCGCGGACGAGGCGGAGCATGTCGACCGGCTCGAATGTCGTGCGGCTGAGTTCCGCGTCGATGCGGCTGGCATCGGCGATTTCGGTGACGAGGAAGTCGATCCTCCGCACGTCGTCCTTGGCGATGCCGATCAACTGGCGCCGCAAGGAAGGCTCATCGACGCGGTCGAGATTCTCGAGCGCGCTGCGCAGGCTGGTGAGGGGGTTTTTCAGTTCGTGGGCGACGTCAGCCGCGAAGCTCTCCACCGCGTCGATGCGCTGGCGCAGGGCGCCGCTCATGTCCGAGATCGCGCGGGCGAGCAGGCCGATCTCGTCGCGGCGGTCGGGCAGGCGCGGCACGATCACGCTGCGGTCGCGGCCGAGCCGCACGCGCACGGCGGAGCGGACCAGCTTGCGGAGCGGCTCGACGATGGTGCGCGCCAGGAACAGCGAGAGCAGGATCGAAACGGTAAGCGCGGCGCCGACGATGATGGCGAGCGTCTGGCGGGCCATGCGCACGTTTTCAGTAATGTCGCGCGCGTTGCGGGTGACGAGCAGCGCCTCCCCGCGGTGCCCGACCGGCGTTGCGGCGATGATCACCGGTGTACGGTCAGGCGCGGCCTTGTGGCTGACTTCGGTGCGTCCGCTGGCAAGAGCGGCAGCCACTTCCGGCCAGGCGGAGGCGCCGGCGCCGGGCGCATCGTGGTAATCGGCGACCGGCGGTGAGCCGAGGACCCAGTCCATGCCCTTGTCCAGCGCGCGGGCGGCATCCTGGAACCAGGGCTCCGTGGCGGGATCGATGAGGGTGTAGGAGGGCCTGGCCAGCGTGAAGCTGTCTGCCGCGAGCTTGCCGTTGCGGTCAAACAGACGCAGGCGCAAGGCCTGGCCGGAGCCGATGCGGGCGATCAGATCGCGGCGGCGTTCGGCCTGTTCGCCGTTCAGCGTGATGGCGACGACTTCGGCTTCCGCGCGGGCCAGGCGGAAGCGTTCGTCCAGCAATTCGCGGCGGTAGCTGTCGATGTAGAACAGGCTGCCCGCCAGCAGGGCCAGGGCGATCACGTTCACGGCGAGGATGCGCGCCGTCAGGGAGACGCGCCAGGACAGGCCGAGCCTGACCGGCAGAGGGGCCTTGCGCCGCTTGCGGGTGGGGCTGGACATCACGGCCGGGCGGAGGCGTGCGGAGGCGCGGGCGGGTTGGCGAGGGGCCGGAGGCGGCGATGCGGTTCAGCCATCGGTGAACGAATAGCCGGCGCCGTAGAGCGTATCGATCGCGGAGAATTCGGGGTCGACCCCGCGGAACTTGCGGCGCAGGCGCTTGATATGGCTGTCGATCGTGCGGTCGTCGACGTAGACGTCCTCGCTATAGGCGGCGTCCATCAGCTGGTTGCGGCTTTTCACGACGCCCGGCCGCAAGGCGAGCGCTTCCAGGATGAGGAACTCGGTAACGGTCAGCGAGACCGGTTCGCCATTCCAGGTCACCTGATGGCGTGCGGGGTCGAGGCTGAGGCGGCCGCGTGTCACCGGGTCGGGCAGGTTTTCCTGCACGGTCTCCTCGCTGGACGTCTTCGCCAGTTCGCTGCGGCGAAGGATCGCGCGAATGCGGGCGATCAGCAGGCGCTGGCTGAACGGCTTGGTGATGTAGTCATCCGCGCCCATCGCCAGGCCCAGCGCCTCGTCCGGTTCCTCGTCCTTCGAGGTCAGGAAGATCACCGGCAGGCTGGACTGTTCGCGCAGCGCCTGGAGCAAGTGCAGCCCGTCCATGCGCGGCATCTTGATGTCGAAGATGGCCAGGTCCGGCGGATTCTCCAGCAGGGCCTTCAGCGCCGTTTCGCCATCGGTATAGAGGCGCGTGGCGAAGCCTTCGGCCTGGAGACCGATCGACACGGTGGTCAGGATGTTGCGGTCGTCGTCCACCAGCGCGATCGATTGCTGGCGGACGGGCGCCGGCAGGGTCTCTTCGGGGGAAGGGCTGCCCGTGGCGGGGGAGCCGGCCGGGCCTGGCGTGGAAGATGCCGTGGATTCAACCATGGATTGCGCTGCGTTCCTTCCGTGCAATCGAACGCCGTGACTAGCGGCTGCCGGCCTGGCCGTCCACGCCTTTGCGATTCGTCCCGAATTTGCCCCGGAATGGTCGAGGTGCATTCGTCCTACCTCCCCCGCTCCATTTATTTTTGCAAAAATTTGACGGAAAAGGGGCTGGGCGAATAATCGCCAGCCGATTCTTGCGCAAAAATGTCGGGGCGTGCCTGGTTCCCGCCGGTCCCGCCTTAAATGGAGGAGATGACATTGGCCGCTTCCCTTAACTATCCGCTCGCCAGTCAAGGCATAGAAACAGGCGCGAAAGTGCTCGCGAACCTCGGCACTGCGCCGTTGATCGAGCAAGCCGTCAAGAATGGCGAGGGCATGCTCGCTGCGGACGGTCCGTTCGTCGTGGCGACAGGCAAGCACACCGGGCGCTCGGCCAAGGACAAGTTCATCGTCAAGGACGCCGAGACCGAAAATACGGTCTGGTGGGGCAAGACCAACGTGCCGATGACGCCGGAACATTTCGCCGCGCTCAAGGCCGATTTTCTGGCTGCCGTGTCCGAGAAGGATCAGCTCTACGTGGCCGACCTGTTCGGCGGCTCGCAGCCGGAACACCGCGTGAAAGTGCGGGTGATCAATGAGTTCGCCTGGCACAACCTGTTCATCCGCACGCTGCTGGTGCGCCCGACCGAGACGGAGCTGGAAAGCTTCGTGCCCGAATACACCATTATCGACCTGCCGAGCTTCCGCGCCGATCCCGAGCGCCATGGTTCGCGCAGCGAGACGGTGATCGCGGTCAATTTCAGCGAGAAGCTGATCCTCATCGGTGGCACCTCCTATGCAGGCGAGATGAAGAAGTCGGTCTTCGGCATTCTCAACTACCTGCTGCCGACCAAGGGCGTGATGCCGATGCACTGCTCGGCGAATATCGGTCCCGAGGGCGATACTGCCGTGTTCTTCGGCCTTTCCGGCACCGGCAAGACCACGCTTTCGGCCGATGCCTCGCGTACCCTGATCGGTGACGACGAGCATGGCTGGTCCGATACCGCCGTGTTCAACTTCGAAGGCGGCTGCTACGCCAAGATGATCCGTCTTTCGGCCGAAGCCGAGCCGGAAATCTTCGCCACCACCAAGCGCTTCGGCACGGTGCTGGAAAACGTGGTGATCGATCCGGAGACGCGCCAGATCGACCTCGACGACAACAGCCTGGCCGAAAACAGCCGCGGGTCCTACCCGATCGACTTCATTCCGAACTGCTCGGAGAAGAACCTCGGCCCGGTTCCGAAGAACATCATCTTCCTGACCGCCGATGCCTACGGCGTGTTGCCGCCGATCGCGCGGCTCACCCCGGACCAGGCGATGTACCACTTCCTCTCGGGATATACCGCGCGCGTTGCCGGCACCGAAATCGGCGTGACCGAACCGGAAGCGACGTTCTCCACCTGCTTCGGCGCACCGTTCATGCCGCGCCATCCCTCGGTCTACGGCAATCTCCTCAAGGAGCGCATCGCCAAGGGCGGCGTGAAGTGCTGGCTGGTGAACACCGGCTGGTCGGGCGGTATGGCGACGATGGAAGGCATCAAGCGCATGCCGATCAAGGCCACCCGTGCCCTGCTCAATGCCGCGCTCGACGGCAGCCTCAACAATGCCAAGTTCAAGGAAGATCCGAACTTCGGCTTCGAGGTTCCGGTGGCGGTTCCGGGAGTCGACAGCAAGCTGCTCGACCCGCGCGGCGCCTGGGCAGATGGCGATGCCTACGACAAGACGGCGCAGACGCTGGTGCGCCAGTTCATCGAAAACTTCGCCCAGTTCGAAGAGCATGTCGACGAAGGCGTGCGCAAGGCGGCGCCGGTCGCGGCCTGATCTTGGACAATCCTGCTTCGAAAGCGCTTGGTTCTACCTGAATCAGGCATTCCGGCTTGAAATAAACAGGGGGCCTCGGAACTTCGGTTTCGAGGCCCTTGTTTTGTCATCAAGACAGTGCATCCTCCTCTTCCCCCTCTCTCCAGGAGAAAGACCATGGGACTTTTCGACGGCATCCTTGGACAAGTCAGCGACCACCCCGACATCGCGAACCTCGCCTCCAAGCTCGGCATCGAGCCGGCGCAGGCTGAAAAGGCGATTGCCGCGCTCGGACTGGCGCATCAGGAAGAGGGCGACACGGCGCAGCTGGCCGCGCAGAAGACCGGTCTCGGCGTCGGCACGATCCAGCAGGTGATCGCGGCCATCGGCGGCGAAGGCTCGCTGGGTCAGTTCGCCAGCCTGGTCGGCAGCGACCCTTCGAAGTTCACCGCGTTCCTCGACAAGGACGGGGACGGCAGCGTGATCGACGACCTGACCGACATGGCCAAGGGCTTCTTCGGCAAGAAGTAAGCGAGCGGCCCAACTCGTGAATTATCGTCGTCCCGGATTCGATCCGGGACGACGTTACCATCAACCGGCCTTGCCGGTGGCGATATAGCTGTCGATATTCTTCGCCAGCACGTCCAGCGGCACATTGCCGCCGTCGACCACGGCCTGGTCGAAATCGCGCAAATCGTAGCGGGTGCCGAGCGCCGCCTGGGCGCGGCTGCGCTTCCGGTTGATCTCGGAATGGCCCATCTTGTAGCCGCAGGCCTGGCCCGGCCAGGAGCAGTAGCGGTCCACTTCGTTGGCCACTTCCTCGCGCTTGTTGCCGTTCTTCTCCATGAAGAAGCGCACGGCCTCTTCCCGGCTCCAGCCCTTGGAATGGAGGCCGGTGTCGACGACCATGCGGCAGGCACGAAACGCGATCGACTGGAGATAGCCCAGCTGGCCGACCGGATCGTCGGCATAGGCGCCAAGCTCGTCGGCCAATTGCTCGCCGTAGAGCGCCCAGCCTTCCGAATAGGCGTTGAAGGCCAGGATCGAGCGGATCAGCGGCAGGCGGTTGGCATATTCGCCCTGCCAGACGTGGCCCGGGATCGCTTCATGGTGGACCAGGGTGGGCAGGTCGTACTTGCGGTGCAGGTCCGTGGTGCGCAAGTTGATCCACATCTTGCCCGGAACCGAGCCGTCGATCGAGCCGGCGCCGCCGTAAGCGGTCGGCGCGCCGGGTTCCTCGGCCAGCGGCAGGCGGCGCACTTCGACATTGCCCTTCACCGGATCGCGGAAGGCGCGCGGCATCTGGGCGCGGATCCAGTCGATGCGGTGGCGGATGAAGGCCATGATCTCGGTGCGGCCGGGATCGCCCTCGGGGAACATGAAGCGCTTGTCGGTGCCGAGCGCGGTCATCCGCTCGCCCACGGTGCCGGTGGTATAGCCCAGCTTCTGAAGGATCGGGTCCATGCGGGCATGGAGCGCGGCCAGTTCCTCAAGCCCGCGCTGGTGGATCTCCGCGGCGGGCACCGTGGTGGTCGTGCTGGCGCGCAGGGCCCAGGCGTAGAATTCCGCGCCATGAGGACGCTCGCGCATGCCCGGGTCGCCCTTGGCTACACCGCGCTGGCGCTTCAGTTCGGCGAGCTGGCGCTCCAGCGCGGGCACGACTTCGGCGGAAACGATGGCCTTCGCACGGCCCTCCCAGTTGCCGGGGATGGTCTTGGTGCGGTCGACCAGCGAGCTGACGAGGCCGCCGCCGTTGTTGCGGGCATCCTCGAGAGTGCTGGTCATCTGCGCGATGGCGCGGTCCAGCAGGAAGTCCGGCGGGACGAGGCCCTGGTCGGTGGCCTTGCGCATGCGCTCCAGCTCTCCGTCGAGCTGGTTGTCGAACTGCGACAGGCGCGAGATGTAGGCTTCCGCATCGGCGGCGGTCTTCACGGGATGGTCGGCATCGAGGAACTTGGGCGTGTCGAGATAGGCGCCCACGTTCTGGATCACGACATAGGGCGTGTTGCGCCAGCCGCCCACGGCGACATCGCCATAGGGCTGCGCAAAACCGTCGAGCGAGGTCTTGTAAGCGCTGCGCACCACGGCAAGGCTGGTCTGCGTCGCATGGTCCAGGCCGGACACCGGGAATGCCTCCACGCGGGCTAGGTCTTCGCGCAAGGTCTTGGCGAGCGCGGCCTTGCCCGCGAAGGAGCGGTCCTCCGCCTTGGAGCGCAAGGCGGCATGGGCGCCCACGTCGATGCCCAGGCCGGTTGCGCCTTCCGGATTGTGCTCCAGCAGCCTCCAGGCGATCGAATCGAGCAGGGCGGCTGCGTCCTGCGGCCTGGCCGCCGCGGCGCGGGCGACGCCGGGCAGGGCGATGCCGGCAGTTCCGGCGGCGAGGAGTTGGAGCGTGGTGCGCCGCGAGAGTGCTGCGGCCGTCATGTCAGGGTTCTTCATGGCCGCGAAATCTGGCGGCGACGTTCCCGCCTGTCAAACCCGCTCGCGCCGGCCAGGCGAGTGCGTTAGGGGATAAGCCATGGACTTCGCCCTATCTCTCATGATCCTGACCATTGTTCTGCTCGTGCTGGGAGCTGTCGCGCTCTTTCGGCGCGGGGGCTACCGCAAGCAAGCCGCTTTGATGCTGGTGCTGGCGGGCGTGTTGACCGTGAACGTCGCGATCTGGACTTTGCCGAATTCGCAGGGCGACACGCTGGCCAAGGCCGGGGATACGAAAAAGGCGTCGGAGTGACACCAACGCCTTTTTCGCTCTGAAGGGCCTGGTTCCTCGGCCCTAGGAACCCGTCACTTGATCGGGCAATCCGGTGCCAGACGCATGTCGAGGTAATTGTCGACCGACCGCATCAGGTCGTCCATCTCGTTCTCGAAGAAATGGTTCGCGCGGGGAATCTCGTCGTGGTGGATCGTGATGTGCTTCTGGGTGCGAAGCTTGTCGACCAGCTTCTGCACGGCGTTCGGCGTCACCACCGTATCCGCCGCGCCCTGAATCAGGATGCCCGATGCGGGGCAGGGGGCGAGGAACGAGAAGTCGTACATGTTGGCCGGCGGAGCAACCGAGATGAAGCCACGGATTTCCGGGCGGCGCATCAAGAGCTGCATGCCGATCAGCGCGCCGAACGAGTAGCCGGCGATCCAGGTGGTCGAGGCTTCGGGGTGGATCGACTGCACCCAGTCAAGCGCGGCGGCGGCATCGGAAAGCTCGCCCACGCCGTTGTCGAAGCTGCCCTGGCTGCGGCCGACGCCGCGGAAGTTGAAGCGCAGCGTCGCGAAGCCGCGATTCACGAAAGTCTTGTAGAGGTGCTGCGTGATGCGGTCGTTCATCGTGCCGCCGGCCTGGGGGTGCGGGTGAAGGATCATCGCCACGGGCGCGCGCGGACGCGGCGCCGGCTGGAAGCGGCCTTCGAGGCGGCCTTCGGGTCCGGGGAAGATGACTGCGGGCATAAGTTTCGCGAACCTGACCTGTTGAAACTCCCGCGAAAACGGCGGCGAATTTCTCGCCAGCCATCGCGGGAGTGGAAAAAGGGAAGATCGCTATATAGAAACCTTCGCTCCAAAAACAACTTTTCAAGCGATGTCAGCCCAACAGATCTATCTCGACCATGCGGCGACCACGCCGCTCCTGCCTCCGGCCCGCGAGGCGTGGCTGGAAGGGGCGGCGCTCTGGGCCAACCCGTCCAGCCCGCACAAACAGGGCCGCGCCGCTCGCGCCAGCCTTGAGGACGCGCGCGAGCGGGTGAAGGACGCGCTCGGCTGGCAGGGCGAAGTGATCTTCACGTCCGGGGCGAGCGAAGCCCTGGCGATCGGCCTCGGCCGGGCCAGGGCGGAGCGGCGGCTGGTCTCGGCCGTGGAGCACGATGCCGTGTTCCGCGCCGCGCCGGACGCGCAGGAACTGCCCATGCGGGAGGGTGAAATCGATAGCGATGCCCTGGCAAGGGCGCTGGCCATGCCTGGCCGGGCGGTCGTGGCGGTGCAGTCGATCAATTCGGAGACCGGCACCGTTCTCCTGCCTTACGCTCGCAATCCGCTGGTGGAGCAAGTGCGCGCCGCGGGAGGGCTGGTCGTGGCGGACTGTTCACAGTCGGCCGGCAAGGCGGCGCTGCCCGATGCGGATATGATCGTGCTTTCGGCGCACAAGCTGGGCGGACCCATCGGCATAGGCGCCTTGCTCGTGAAGGATTTCGCCATGCTCGCACCGAGCGGCGGGCAGGAGCGCGGCTATCGCGCAGGGACCGAGAACCTGCCGGGCGCTCTCGGCTTCGCGGCGGGCCTGGAAGCGATGGGGCTGGAGGGTTGGGCGACCACGGCGGAGCAGCGCCTCGATTTCAGGGCGGCGTTGTCCCGGCATGGCGAAGTGCTCCAGCCCGGCATGCAGTGCTCGCACATCTTTGCCGTGGCCGCGCCGCGTCTGGCGGCGACGGCCATGCTGATCCGCATGGACGCGGCCGGTTTCGCGATCTCGGCCGGAAGCGCGTGCTCGTCCGGTACGCTCAAGCAGAGCAGGGTGCTCAAGGGTTTCGGCATAGACGAGGATCTGGCCCGGCGCACCGTGCGCGTCAGCCTTGGCTGGAACACCACGCCCGCCGAACTGGACGCCTTTGCCGAGGCCTGGTCGAAGGTGAATGCGTGATCTACCTCGACTATCAGGCCACTACTCCGCTCGCCCCCGAAGCGCGGGAGGCGATGCTGCCCTGGCTCGGCGGGCCGGAGGGCATGGGTTTCGCCAACCCGCATAGCCCGCACCGTCCAGGCCGAGCCGCTGCCGCCATAGTCGAAGTGGCGCGCGAGCAGGTGGCTGCGCTGCTGCCGCCCGGTGGGCGGGTGATTTTCACTTCGGGAGCCACGGAAGCTCTCAATCTCGCCCTAGCGGGAAGCCGCAGCACGCGGCTGGCCGTCTCGGCCATCGAACATGCCGCCGTTCTCGATAGCGCGCGGGCGATCGATGCCGCGGTCTCGATCCTGCCGGTGAGCGCGCAAGGGCTGGTCGATCCTGCGCGGCCTATCCCGACGGGGACCGGCCTTGTCGCGGTGATGCAGGTCAACAACGAGATCGGCACGGTCCAGCCGGTGGAGGCGCTTGCCGAGGCCGCCCATGCGGCCGGGGCGCTGTTTCTTTGCGATGCCGTGCAGGGCGCCGGAAAGCTGGCCCCGCCGGCCGGCGCCGACATGATCGCGATCTCGGCGCACAAGCTCTACGGCCCCAAGGGAATTGGCGCGCTCTGGGTGCGTGACGGCGTGGCGCTTGCTCCGCTGATCCATGGCGGCGGACAGGAACAGGGCCTGCGTTCCGGCACCCTCAGCCCGGCACTCTGCGCCGGTTTCGGGGCTGCGGCGACCATCGCGGCCGCGCGCATGGAGGAGGATGCCCGGACCGTCGATGCCCTGTGGAATGCCGCGCGCGATATCCTCTCGCGCTGGACGCTCAACGGGTCGCCGGAACATCGCTGGCGCGGAAACCTCAACCTGCGGCTGCCGGGGCTGGATGTCGCCCGGCTCATGTCGGACGTTCGGAACGTGGCCTTTTCCGCCGGTTCCGCCTGCGCCAGCGGCTCGGGGCGGCCGAGCCACGTCCTCAAGGCGATCGGACTGTCCGATTCAGAAGCCAAAGCCTCTATCCGTCTGGGATTCGGGCGATATAGTGACCTTGGGGAGCTTGTGGATGCCTGCGAACGAATAGAAGCCGCAGCGGCGGTGCAGGGAGTCTGAATTGCTGAACGTGAGGTTCTTGACCGCGGAAGGAAAACTCGTCCTGGCGGAAGCCGAGACGGGAGACGTGCTTCTGCGCGTGGCGCAAGGCGCCGGCATGCCGCTGGAAGGAACCTGCGAGGGGCAGATGGCTTGCTCGACCTGCCATGTGATCGTGGCGCCCGACTGGTTCGACAAGCTCGAACCCGCCTCCATGGACGAGGAGGATATGCTGGACCTTGCTGCCGGTGTGGCGCGAACCAGCCGGTTGTCCTGTCAGATAGAGCTCACCGACGCGATGGACGGCCTGGAAGTGCGTATTCCGGGCCTTGCGCGGGATATGCAGATAGACTGAGAGGTCTAGCTTGTCGTCCCGGATCAGATCCGGGACGACGATCCGGGACGACAAAGGGTCAAGCGTCCGCTGCCGCTTCCTGCACGGCCTCGATCACCGCCTTGGAAAATGCGGGAATGTCGTCCGGCTTGCGGCTGGTGATGAGCAGGCCATCCACGGCGACCTCCTGGTCCACCACGTTCGCGCCCGCATTGCGCAAGTCCGTGCGGATGGAAGGCCAGCCGGTCACCGTCTTGCCGCGCACGGCGTCGGCTTCCACCAGGAGCCACGGGCCGTGGCAGATCGCTGCGACCGGCTTGCCAGCGGCCAGGAAGTCCCGCACGAGCTGAACCGCTTCCGGCTTGGTGCGCAGGACGTCCGGGTTCATCTGACCGCCCGGCAGCACGAGGGCGTCGAAGTCCCCCGCGCTGACGGAGTCGAGCGAAGCGTCGACCTTGACGCTGTCGCCCCAGTCGGTGTGCTGCCAGCCCTTGATCTCGCCGCTTTCGGGGCTGGCGATCACGGTTTCGATGCCGGCCTGGTTCAGCGCATCGCGCGGGCCGGTGAGTTCGGATTGCTCGAAACCGTTGGTGGCGACGATGAGCACGCGCTTGGTCATGGAAAATTCTCCAGTGTCTAGGGTTTGCAAAAGGAATGAACGGCGGAAAACTTCCGTTCCGGTGGTTCCGCTCGGCTCGCCGCGTTGCTAGGCCTGCTGGTCATGGTGACCACGACCGACGAAGACTCCGATCCCTTCGACGCCATCGTCGATGCGCCCTTCGATGCTGCGCTTTCCGAGCGCTACCTCGTCTACGCATTGTCCACGATTACAGCGCGTTCGCTGCCGGACTTGCGGGACGGGCTGAAGCCGGTCCACCGCCGCCTGCTCTGGGCGATGCGGCAGCTGAAGCTCGACCCGGCCAGTGCCTACAAGAAATCCGCCCGCGTGGTCGGCGACGTCATCGGTAAGTATCACCCGCATGGCGATGCCTCGGTCTACGATGCCATGGTCCGCCTCGCGCAGGACTTCTCGCTGCGCTATCCGCTGGTGCAGGGGCAGGGCAACTTCGGCAATATCGACGGCGATAACGCGGCAGCCTATCGCTACACGGAAGCGCGCCTGACGCGCACGGCAATCCACCTCATGTCCGGCCTGGACGAGGGCACTGTCGATTTCGTCCCCACCTACAACGGTGAGGAAAGCGAGCCGGAAATCTTCCCCGGCATGTTCCCGAACCTGCTGGCGAACGGTTCCACCGGCATTGCCGTGGGCATGGCGACTTCCATCCCCAGCCATAACGTCGCCGAAATCATCGACGCCACGATGATGCTGATCGACAATCCCCATGCCGAGCATGACCAGCTCATGCAGGTCTTCCACGGACCGGACTTCGCGACTGGCGGCATGGTGGTCGACAGCCCGGAGGCGATCAGCCACGCCTACGCGACCGGCAAGGGCGCCTTCCGCGTGCGCGGGCGGTTTTCCTGCGGCAAGGACGAGGCGGGCAACTGGGAGGAAACCGGGGTCGAGAAACTCGGCAGCGGCCAATGGCAGCTGGTCATTTCCGAAATCCCCTACATGCTGGCCAAGGGCAAGCTGATCGAGCAGGTCGCCCAGCTCATCGCCGACCGCAAGCTGCCGATCCTCGAAGACATTCGCGACGAGAGCGACGAGCAGATCCGCATCGTCTTCGTGCCCAAGAGCCGCAATGTCGATCCGGAACTGCTGAAGGAAAGCCTCTACCGGCTGACCGATCTGGAGAGCCGCTTCTCGCTCAACCTCAACGTGCTGGATTCGCACCGCACGCCGGGGGTCCTGGGGCTGAAGCTGCTCCTGTCGGAATGGGTCTACAGCCAGATCGACATCCTGCTGCGCCGCACCCGGCACCGGCTGGAAAAGATCGCCTCGCGGCTGGAGCTGGTGGCAGGCTACATCATCGCCTACCTCAACCTCGACCGGATCATCGAGATCATCCGTACCGAGGATGAGCCCAAGCCGGTGATGATGGCCGAGTTCGAGCTGACCGATCGCCAGGCCGAAGCCATCCTCAACATGCGCCTGCGTTCCTTGCGCAAGCTGGAGGAAATGGAGCTGCGCAAGGAGCACGCGGACCTGCTCAAGGAGCAAGACGACCTCAACAAGCTGCTCGAGAGCCCGGCCCGCCAGCGCACCCGCCTGAAGCGCGATCTGATGAACTTGCGCAAGGACTACGCCGAGGACACCGCTCTGGGTCGCCGTCGCACCACGATCGCGCAGGCTACGCCGACGGTGGAATTCTCGATGGACGCCATGATCGAGAAGGAGCCGGTGACGGTGATCCTCTCGGCCAAGGGATGGATCCGCGCGGCCAGGGGGCATGTGCCCCTAGGTCAGGATGCGAAGGGCGGCGACTTCAAATTCAAGGAAGGCGATGGCCCGGCTTTCGCCTTCCATGCGCAGACCACCGACAAGATCCTGATCGCGGCGGACAACGGGCGCTTCTACACGCTGGGCGCGGACAAGCTGCCCGGCGCGCGCGGCTTCGGCGAGCCGATCCGCACCATGGTCGACATCGATGCCGATGCGCATCTGGTGGCGGCACTGCCTTACAAGCCCAAGGCGCAGCTGTTGCTGGCCTCCAACGTCGGGCGCGGCTTTGCCGCCGAGGCGGACGAATTGCTGGCGGAGACCCGCAAGGGCCGCGCCGTCATGTCCACCAAGCCGGGCGTGCAACTGGCCTTCGTTCGCGAGATCCCGGCAGAGCACGATCACGTTGCGGTCGTCGGTGACAATCGCAAGCTGGTGATCTTCAGCCTCGAGGAGCTGCCGGTCATGGCCAAGGGGCAGGGGGTCACGCTGCAGCGTTACCGCGATGGCGGACTTTCCGACATCATCACGCTCAAGCTGGAGGATGGCCTTTCCTGGACCATGGGCGGCGAAACCGGCCGCACCCGGACCGAGAAGGACATGGTCATGTGGAAGGTCGCACGCGGCGCCGCAGGACGCCTGCCGCCGGTCGGTTTCCCGCGCGACAACAAGTTCCAGGGGTGATTTGAAACGCGTCGCCCGGACTCGATCCGGGGCGACGCGGTTTCTTCCTCAGCTTGCGGGCTGCGGGTGATGTGGCACGAGGATGAGCGTCCGGCCTTCTACCCGCCAGCTTGCCAGCCGCGAGAGCAGGTTCATGCCGATGACGTTCTGGTCCTCCAGACCCGGCGCCACGACCACGTCCAGCTGCCGCGCGACGACGCTGCCAAAGCGCAGTTCGTCCGCCGTGCCCAGCTCCGCCGCGACCGTGCCGTTGGCCGTGCGCATGGCGATGTTCTGACGCAGCGGCTGCGCGCGGACTTCGGCGCTGTTGGCCAGGCGCGGGGAGATCGCGGTCAGCGTCGCGCCGGTGTCGACCAGGAAATCGCCTTCGACCCCGTTGATCGTGGCATGGACCCAGAAGTGACCGTCGCGCGCCATCGGCACGCGGGTTTCCCCGCCGCTCACGCTCTGGCGGGACAGGCCCAGCTCCGGCAGTTCTATTCCAGGTAGTGCGAAGTCCGTACCGCTGGTCAGGCGCGTCGCCTGCGCCACGGTCAGCAGCAGGGCGGCCACCAGTCCCAGGTTGCCGAGCCCGCGTACGAAGCCGCCCAGCAGCGGCAAGGGGCCGCGCAGCAGTCCGCCCAGCACGGTGACGAAGATCGCCGCCAATGCCAGGGCCAGCAGCGGCTGACCGGCGAGGAAAGACAGGAACTGAGGAAAGTCCATCAGCAGGTCATAACAGGAACATCCTGTCGGAATGCTGACAGGATCACGATTTGGGCGAGGAGGAGGCCGAGGGTGCCTGCGGCGCCGCCGCGCGAGGCACCAGGATCAGGCGGCCGTTTTCCACCCGCCAGGCGGCAAGCTGGGAGAGCAGGTTCATGCCGATGACGTTGGTTTCCACCTCGTTGTCCGGCCCGATGGCGACTGGCAAGGCATGCGCCTCGATCGAACCGAACGCCAGCGAGGCGGCACTGGCCATGCGGGCGACGATGGTGCCGTTGGCGGTTTCCAGCATGACGCCCTGGTCGTCGCCATCGGGCTGGATCCCCGCGCGTTCGGCCACCGACTTCGAGATGCCGGTGTAGGTTGCGCCGGTGTCGATCAGGAAATCCACGGGCTCGCCATTGAGCCTGGCCTGGATCCAGTAATGCCCGTCAGCACGAAGCGGGATCACCGTCTCGCCGCCCTCGACTGAAGGCGGGCGCGTCTCGTCCAGCCAGAGCGCGGCTTCGGAGCGGGTGTTGTGAAGCGCGACTTGCGTCACGGTCAGCAGCAGCGCGGCGACCAGGCCGAGGTGCGACAGGTTGCGCAGCGACTGGCCCAGCCGCGGTCGGCGGCCCGCGAGCATCCCGGCCAGCACCGCGACGAGAATGGCCAGGATGGTCAGCGCCAGCAGCGGCTTGGCATAGAACAGGTCGGTCAGCTGCCCGAGGTTCACGAGCTTTGGCCGGCAAGTTCGGCATCGAGCAGGGCGGAAACCCGTGCTTCGTCCGGGAAGCCTTCCGCGATCCAGCGATCCTCGACCCGGCGCAGCAGCCGCGCCACTTCGGGGCCGGCGCCGACACCGCGCGCGACGATCTGGCCGCCCTTCAGCGGAAAGGCCGGTATGTCCCAGTCCCGCAGCGCAGCCGTATCCGCGCCTGCGATCAGGAAGCGATCGAGCGCGCCTTCGATGCCCAGGCGATAGGCGAGCGCGCGGGGCTCGCCCAGGGCATCGTCCCGCCCGGCAGCCACGGCGAGGCGCTTCTTTTGCGCACCCGAAAGGCGGAAGCGCGAGGCGACCTGTTCGGCCAGCGACACTTGCGGCGGCAGCAACGCGGCAAGGCGGCGGATCGCATCGGGGGCGATCCCCTGCGCCTGTTCCGCGGACACGAGGGCAGCGAGCGCTTCGGGCCGTGCCTCGGGCAGGATCACCGCCAGCACACCAAGCTGGGCCATGCGCGCCACGGTCGGCGCCGGATCGGGCAGGCCGAGGAGGTTCATCGTTTCCATGCCCACGCGTTCGCGCGAAAGGCCCTTCAGCGTGGAGGCGAGTTCGGCGCAGGCACCTTCCGCTTCCTGATCGGCGGGCATGGTGCCGAAGCGGGCCTGGAAGCGAAAGTAGCGCAAGATGCGCAAGTGGTCTTCGCGAATGCGCTGGCGGGCATCGCCGATGAAGCGGACGCGGCGCGCGGCAAGGTCGTCGAGCCCGCCGAACCAGTCGAATATCTCGCCGCTCGCCGGGTCGGCGTAGAGCGCGTTGATGGTGAAGTCGCGCCGGGCCGCGTCCTCGCGCCAGTCGGTGGCGAAAGCCACCGTGGCGCGGCGGCCGTCCGTGGCGACATCGTGGCGCAAGGTGGTGATCTCGACCGGGCCGCCCGGCAGCACCGCGGTGACGGTGCCGTGCTCGATCCCCGTGGGGACGTGGCGGATCCCGGCGTCCCAGAGGCGCTGCATGACGTCCTCGGGCGTCAGGAGCGTGGCCATGTCGATGTCCTTCACCGGCTGGCCGAGCAGGCTATCCCGAACCGCCCCGCCGACGTAGCGCGCGTTTCCGTGGCCCAGCGCGGCGACGAGCGCGGCAAGGTCTTCGCGCTCCATCCACGGGGCAGTCAGTCTTTCAGTCATTCCAGTTCAGCCTGCGGGCAAGATTGTGAAGGATCGCACCGGTAACGCCCCAGATGCGGTGGTCATGCCAGGTGATCTCGACAAAGGCATGGCGGCTGCCTTCGGCCTCGATCCACCTGGTCTTCTGGTTGGCCGGGTCGAGCACGAATTCGGCCGGCGCCTCGAACCACTGCGCCACTTCGGCGGGGTTCGGGATGATCGGCAGGTCGGGCGGGATGATGCCGATCACGGGGGTGATCTCATAGCCGCTGCCGGTGCGATAGAGATCGCTGGTGCCGATCACCTTCACGTCACCAGGCCTGATGCCGAGTTCCTCGTGCGCCTCGCGCAGGGCGCCCTCCACGGCGGTCTCGCCGGGATCGAGGCGGCCGCCCGGGAACGCGATCTGGCCGGGGTGGGCGCGCATGGTAGAGGGACGGTGCAGCATCAGCATGCCGGGGCGCGGGCGCTCGGTCAAGGTGATGAGCACGGCGGCCGGCTTGAACGTTTCGATCTGGTGGATGCGCGGGTCGATCCACAGCGCGTCCGGCGCGCCGTGACGTCCGGCCTCGAAGCGGCGCGATACGTCGTCGAACAGCCCGTTCATGCGGGAACGAGCGAGAATGTCGCGCCCTGGCTGGATACGGAGAGGTCGCCGCTTGCAAGGGCGATCTCGGCGATCTGGCTATAAGTGCTGCGATTGAGGCGTGCCTCGGTACCATGGCGCACGCCGAGGTAGAGTGCGGGCGTCTCCGGATCGCCCACGCTGCGGATGGGGTGGTCCGGCCCGGCCACCACGAGATCGTCGCTATTGAGCCGGAACACCAGCGTATCCCCGTCCTGCCGCACGTCGACGGCGATGAAGGCTGCATCCTCGACCTCGATCGAGAGCTTCTCGGCGGGTGTCACCAGCCAGTGCCGACCCTCGGCGTCGCGCAGCAGCAACGAGGCGAATGCACGGACCATGGCGGGACGGCGAATCTCGCCGCCCTGATGGAACCAGCGGCCATCGGCGCGAATGACCATCTCGCTGTCGCCGCTGCTGGCGGGCGTCCACTCTGCGACCGGCGGCAGCTTGCGCGCGGCGACCAGCTCGGCGACCTGGGCGAGCGAAAGGGCGTTCAGTTCGGGCGGCGGTTCATAAGGCATGGGCTTGCGATGCCAGATAGGGCTTCGCGCGCCAAGGTCCAGTGCGCAGCGTGATGGACGAAGATCGACAAGACCCGGCGCGCGGGTTCACCGCGCAGGCTTGTCGCCCAGGCTCGTGACTTCGGCCGGCGGTCTAGCGGAGCCAGGGGCCCAGCATGCCTTCGCGCGGCAGGACGGCGGGATTCTCGCAGCGGACCAGCAGGCGGTGACGCTCGAACGGGCCGGGGAGGTTCCAGCCCTGCGTCCATTCGTTGGAATAGCCCCAGAACCGGCCGTAATACTCGGGATCGCCGACCATGACCTGCGGCAGGGGTGCCCGTGAGTCGATGCCTGCCATCGCCGCCGACATCAGCGCCTGGCCATAACCCTGGCCCTGGTGGCCGGGCATGACGGCGACCGGGCCGACCATGATCATGGGATGGGCGCGGCCCTCTGCATCGTTGAGCGCGACCGGCCAGCACTGGATCGTGCCGACCAGCATCTCCTCGCCATCGAGCGCTGCGAAGCTGAGGCCGGGAAGCCAGTCTACCCCTTCGCGCACCTTGTAGGCGGTGCGGCGGTGACGCTCCGGTTCGAACGCGCTGTCGAGCAGGGACTCGACGAGAACGGGATCGACATTGTCGAGCGGGATGAGCGTGGCAGCATCGGACATGGCGCGCGCCACTAGGTGCGGCGCGCGCATTTGTCGATTCAATTCGGCGGCGGTCGGATGGCTGCCAGACCCTTTGCCAAGCCGTTTGCCCGTCTGCTGCAAGGTTCCTGGTGAGTCAGGACTTCGGCGTCAGCTTCAGCAGATGGCCCGAAGCGCCGGCCGGTCCGTCTTCCAGCAGCCAGATCGTGCCGTCTCCGCCCTGTTCGATTTCGCGGATGCGATTTTCCATGGGGTAGCGGGCTTCCTCGGTCGCCTTCTCGCCCTTGATGCTGACACGCACCAGGCCGGGCAGGGTGAACGAGGTGATCAGCACCTGGCCTTTCCACTGCGGGAACAGCGGGCCCTTGTAGAAGATGAAGTCGCCGGGCGCGATGACCGGGTTCCAGCTGATGGCCGGAGCGGCGAGGTCCGGCCGGGTGGAATGGCGCGGGATCGGCTTGCCGTCGTAATGGTCGCCGTCCGAAACCAGTGGCCAGCCGTAGTTCTGTCCGGGCTTCACGAGGTTCAATTCGTCGCCGCCGGCCGGGCCGTGCTCCAGATCCCAGAGCCGGCCCTGGTCGTCGAAGGCGAGGCCCAGCACGTTGCGGTGGCCATAGGACCAGATCTGGTTGGTCGGCGCGGGCTTGTCGGCCCACGGGTTGCCCGGCGCAGGCGTGCCGTCGGGCAGGAGGCGGACGATCTTGCCGAGATTGGTGCCGAGGTCCTGCGCGGGTGTGAATTTCTGCCGCTCGCCCGAGCTGACGAACAGATACTTGCCATCGGGCGAGAAGGCCAGGCGGTGCGAATAATGCCCGCGCCCGGTCACTTTGGGCACTTGCCGCCAGATCACCGAGAGGCCCTCGATCGAACAGGTGGCCGGCGCTGGGCAGGAGAGTGTGCCCCGGCCCACCGCGGCGCCGCGCGTATCGCCTTCGCCCGCTTCGGCCCAGCTCAGATAGATCACGCGGCCGTCGAGCGAGGCGCCTTTCTGGTCCGGCGCGAAGATCACGTCGCCAAGGCCGCCCTGGCCGCCGTAATCGACTTTCGGGGCGCCCGAGACGGCGCCGAGCGTGCCGTCCGCGAGGCGCAGCTTGATCGCGCCCTTCTTCTCGGTGACGATCATCGCCCCGGTTGCCTTGTCGATCGCCATGGCCCAGGGTTCGTCGAAGCTGGCGACCTGTTCGGTCTTGAAGGAGATTTCTTCGGAAGCGCTGGCCGAGGCCTTATCCCCCGTGGCCGCCGCTCCGCAGCTTGCGAGCGCGAAAGCGACGGGCGATACCGCCGCAAGGAAGGATCTGGAGTTCACCGGCTTGGTCATGTCGACTGCATCCCTGTCTGTCATCGTGCCCGGCACGGGTGCCAACCGCCTCGTCATCGGGGTCGATGAAGCGGGGCGAGGGCCTCTGGCCGGCCCGGTTGTGGCGGGCGCGGTGGTGCTGTGCAAGCCCCGACCCTCGGGGCTGGACGATTCCAAGAAGCTCTCCGGCAAACGCCGGGGCGAGCTGGAAGCCACGATCAAGCGCCGCTGCCGCTGGGCTGTGGGCGTGGTGGACGTGGAAGAGATCGACCGTCTCAACATCTTCGGCGCGACGATGCTGGCCATGACCCGGGCCGTATCCGCGCTCTGCGCCGTGCTGGACGAAGAGCCGCACGAGGTGCTGATCGACGGCAATCTCACTCCGGCGGGCCGCACGGCGGACTGGCGCTGGCAGGCCCGCGCCATCGTTGGCGGTGACGCGATCGAACCCTGCATTTCGGCCGCCTCGATCATCGCCAAGGAGCACCGCGACCGCATGATGCGCACTCTGGCCGAAGCACATCCGCACTACGGGTGGGAGCGCAATGCCGGCTACGGCACCGCGCAGCACCTGGAAGCCCTGCGCAAGCACGGCCCGACCCCGCACCACCGGCGCAGCTTCTCTCCCGTCGCCCAGCTGGAGATGGCGCTTTGAAGGGCTTTACCGCCGCCTCGGTCGCCGGGCAGGCGGGCAAGTGCTTCCTTGTCACCGGGGCCAATACCGGGCTCGGCTTCGAGGCCACCCGGGTGCTCGCGGCTCATGGCGCGCGGGTGCTGATGGCCTGCCGCAACGAGGAAAAGGCGCGGCTGGCCATGGAACATATCCGCATGGACGTGCCGGGCGCCAATCTCGCCTTCGTGCCGCTCGATCAGGCGGACCTGTTCAGCGTGCGCGAATGCGCGGAGCAGGTCGCCCGCGATGAACCGCGGCTCGACGTGCTGGTGAACAATGCCGGCGTCATGGTCCCGCCGCTCGAAAGGACGGTGCAGGGCCACGAACTGCAATTCGGCGTGAACCACCTGGCGCCTTTCGCGCTGACCGGGCTGCTCCTGCCGAAGCTGGCCGAGACGCCCGGCGGGCGCGTGGTCATCACGGCCAGCCTGGCGCATGGACGCGGCCGCATCGACTGGGACGATCTCGACGCGCGGCACAGCTACAAGGCGCGGCAGCGGTATGGAGACAGCAAGCTCGCCAACCTGCTGCACATGTTCGAGCTGGACCGCCGCCTGCGCGCCGCAGGATCGCCGGTGAGCGCCTATGCCTGCCATCCGGGCATCGCCTCGACCGATCTCGGCCGGCATTCGCTGGCATTCCGGGCGCTGTTCCCGATCGCGGGCGCCGTCCTCAACACGGCCGAAGAGGGGGCGTGGCCGACGCTCCAGGCGGCAACCGATCCCGCCGCCGAGCCGGGGCAATATTACGGACCGCAGCGCTTCGGCGGCATGTCCGGGCCTTCCGGCATCGCCCGCCGCAATGCTGCCGCACGCGATCCGCAGGCAGCGCGCCGGCTTTGGGAAGTGAGCGTGCAGATGACCGGGATCGACTGCGGCCTTGCGGGGCTCTGACTCTTCCGGCGCAATAAAAATTGCCCTGAGTCCATCGAGTCACAACCCCCATATCTAGAGTCTGCCGAGTCGATCATGACTCGACATCTTGTGTCGGATTCGTTTTGTTCCATTTGCTGAACATCTGAATCGCAAGGGAATCCGCCGAGTCGCGGCTTGACGGCGAGTCCCGGAAGACTCACTAGGGAGTCAATCCACAGTTCAAATTTCCCGGAGCATACATGGGCCAGCTACTCGTCAAGCAGAAGATCCGCGCGCGCGCACCGGCGCCGACGCCGAAGGAACTTCTGCCCCTTGGCCAGATCATCCCGGGCGACTGCATCGAGGCGATGCGCTCCATTCCCGACGCCAGCGTCGATATGGTCTTCGCCGATCCCCCGTACAATCTCCAGCTCGGCGGCGACCTTTCGCGGCCGGACGGCAGCCATGTGGATGCCGTCACCAACGATTGGGACAAGTTCTCCAGCTTCGCCGTCTACGACCAGTTCACGCGTGACTGGCTGACCGAGGCCCGCCGCGTGCTCAAGCCCGAGGGCTCGCTGTGGGTGATCGGTTCGTACCACAACATCTTCCGCCTCGGCGCGATCATGCAGGACATGGGTTTCTGGATCCTCAACGACATCGTCTGGCGCAAGGCCAACCCGATGCCGAACTTCAAGGGCACCCGCTTCACCAATGCGCACGAGACGCTGATCTGGGCCTCGATGGGCGAGAAGTCGAAGTACACCTTCAACTACCGCGCGATGAAGACGCTCAACGACGAATTGCAGATGCGTTCGGACTGGGTCCTGCCGATCTGCAACGGCGCCGAGCGCCTGAAGAAGGGCGGCCGCAAGGTTCACCCGACGCAGAAGCCGGAAGCGCTGCTCTACCGCGTGATGCTGGCCACCACCAATGCGGGCGATGTCGTGCTCGATCCGTTCTTCGGCACCGGCACCACGGGCGCCGTCGCCAAGCGTCTCGGCCGCGAGTGGATCGGCTGCGAGCGCGAAGGCGACTACCGCGAGGCCGCTCTGGAACGCATCGAGATGGCGCTGCCGCTCGACGAATCGACGCTCAAGACCATGCAGTCCAAGCGCAGCGCGCCGAAGGTGGCGTTCGGCACGCTGATCGAAACCGGCTGGATCGCTCCCGGCACCCGGCTGACCGACAAGAAGGGCCGTTTCGAAGCCCTGGTCCGTGCGGACGGTTCGCTGGTAAGCGGCGCGCTTAACGGTTCGATCCACGGCGTGGGCAAGGAACTGCAGGGCGCGCCCTCCTGCAATGGCTGGACGTACTGGCACCTGGAGCACGAAGGCCAGATCAAGCCGATCGACGCGATCCGCCAGCTCTATCTGCTCGCCACGGAACCATGAGGACTTCGGCCGCGCAACTGGCCGAGACCTATCGCCCGATTAGCCAGAGGTAATCGGGCAGCCTGTAAATCCTGTTCTGCGCCGGGCGCCACCGGGCTAAGGGGCGGTCATGACCCGAACCGTTTACATTCGCCCGATCGCCCTTGCCGACAGCCCCCAGAGCGAGGAGGGCGAGGCGATCCGTCTCGGCGGGTCGATGGCATGGGCCAGCCGTTTCGCGCTGATCGTGCGGGAAAACGGCCAGGTGCTCTCGCGCAGGCGCTTCGGCGCGGCAGAGGCGGGTGAGGCGCTGGCGGCGCTTCCGGCCGACCTTGGCGCCGCGGCCGAACTCCAGTGGTCGAACTTGCGCAAGGTCCATGCCCCGCTGATCTGCGGTGCCCGCTCGATCCGGCTGGAGCAGCCCCAGATCGCGGGCATCCTCAACATCACTCCCGACAGCTTTTCCGATGGCGGCGCCTTCCTCGACGATGCGCAGATCGCCGCCGATCATGCCGCCGCCATGCTGGAATCCGGCGCGGCGATGATCGACATCGGCGGCGAATCGACGCGGCCGGGTGCGGCAGCGGTATGGGAAGGCGATGAGCTGAAGCGCGTCGTGCCGATGGTGGAGCGGCTGGCGGCGATGGGCGCGGCGATCAGCGTCGATACGCGCCGCCCGGCAGTGATGGAAGCGACGCTGCAGGCCGGCGCTCACATCATCAACGACGTCTCCGCCTTGCGCCACGATCCGCGCAGCCTCGAATTCGCGGCGGCCTCGGGCGCGCCGGTGGTGCTCATGCATGCGCCGGGCGATGGGGACGATCTTCACGCGGACGGCCGCTACGACGATGTCGTGCTCGACGTGTTCGACTGGCTGGGCGCCTGCCGTGACAGGGCCGTGGCAGCCGGGATCGCCCCTGAGAAGATCCTGCTCGATCCCGGCATCGGTTTCGGCAAGACGCTTACCGAGAACCTCCAGCTCATGAACGGCCTGGCCCTGTTCCATGGGCTTGGCCATCCGCTGTTCGTGGGGGCCAGCCGCAAGCGCATGATCGGTGCGCTCTCGAACGAGGCGCCCGCGCACCAGCGGCTCGGCGGTTCGGTCACGCTGGCGCTGAAGGCGATGGACGCGGGTTCGCACATTGTCCGCGTCCATGACGTGGCGGAAACCGTCCAGGCCGCCCGCGTCTGGCGGGGCCTGCGCGATGCCGCTCTCACCGACTTCGCGCAGATGGCGTGACGGTTCAGATCGCCAGGTAGCCGCCGTCGACCGGATAGTACGTGCCGGTCACGAAGGAGGCCCGCTCGGACAGCAGGAAACTGGTGACCATGGCGATCTCCTCCGGCCGCGCCAGGCGGTTGAGCGCGTGCTTGCCGGCCAGACCGGCCATTTCCTGTTCGGTCATGGTCTTTTCCAGCGCCGGCGTGGAGACGAACCCCGGCCCCACCGCGTTGATGCGCAGCCCGGCATCGGCATAGTCGAGCGCCGCCACCTTGGTCATGCCCAGCAAGGCATGCTTGGAGGTGACATACGCCGCGGAGCCCGCCCAGCCCACCGCGCCCAGGATGGAGGCCATATTGACGATGGAGCCGCCGCCGCGCGCGACCATGGCCGGGATCTGGTATTTCATGGCGTAGAACACGCTGTTGAGGTCCACATCGATCACCCGCGACCAGGAATCGAGCGGGATATCCGCCAGCTTCGTGGAGGGCGCGCCGATCCCGGCGTTGTTCACGGCGAAGTCCAGCCGGTCGAACGTCCCGAGAGCGAAGGCGACCAGCGCTTCGTTGGCAGCGGGATCGGCCACATCGAGCCGGAAGACGGCCGTGCTTTCCGGCCCCAGTTCCTGCGAGAGCGCGCGCGCCGCTTCCTCATCGAAATCGGCGATCACCACGCGGCCGCCCTGGTTCACCAGTTCGCGCGCAACAGCGGCGCCGATGCCGGAAGCTGCACCCGTCACGATTCCGGCCTTGTCCTTGAAATCCATCATCTTCGTCTCCTCGGTCACCGGCTCAACGCGGGAGCGGGGGCCGGGTTCTCGCCATGCCGGATGACCTTTTTGCAAAGCGCGGCGCGTGAACCGGCAGCCGGAGAGGGCTGAAAACGGCGACAAATCTGGCGGCCAGATGAACGGCGCCTTGCTCCGCGATGAACCGGCCTGCGGCGGAGTGTGAACCCGTGAACGCAAGCACCAATGCGTCCCGGCAGCGGCCCGTTTCGTCCCAAGGGCGGGAGGAAAACGGCGGGTACGCTCGTTGCACTTCCAAACGCAGGCAATGGAGCCCGCGTCGTCAAGCGAAAGGGAACCTTCCCATGAAGCAGACCAACAACACCCGCACCATCCGCCCCACCAAGGCTCTCGTTGCGCTCGTCGCCGTTCCGGCTCTTGTCGTTCCGGCCGTGGCCATGGCCGTGCAGCCGATGATGTACGAGAAGCAGGTCGCCCGTCACGAAGAGTCGCTGGTGATCCAGAATCCGATCGGCGGCGTCCAGAACAGCAAGTGGTACGACTACCGCATCAATGTGAACGAGAGCCAGAAGGAGCTTACCAGCGACTTGCGCCGTGCCACCGACATCGAGGACCAGCGCGATGCCTGGGAGGAATACGGCACCGAGCTGCACAAGGAACGCGGCAAGTACGTGAGCTATATGAGCAAGCGCGGGTATCGCGTGCCGCAGGTCTACTTCGAGAACCTGTAACTTCGCTCCACCGAAACCGGAATGCCGGCGCGCCCGAGGCTCGCCGGCATTTTCGCGTGGGCATCAGCGAGACATCGATTTCCCGGCAGCCTCAGGCCGCGTTGTCGATCCCGAGTTCGCCCAGCTTGCGATAGAGCGTCGAGCGCCCGATGCCGAGCCGCCGCGCCACTTCGGTCATGCGTCCGCGATAGAGGCCGATGGCGAGGCGGATGACGTCGGCCTCGATCTCGTCCAGCGGGCGCAAGTTGCCGTCGGGCGTGTAGAGCATGACGCCCGAGCTTTCCTGCATCGGGTTGCCGGAGGCCGTGGCCGGGCCGGAGCCGAGGATGTTCAGGAGCTGGGGAAAATCCTCGGAAGTCAGCGCGTCGCCGTCGCAGAAGACCGCGGCGCGGAACAGCACGGCCTGGAGCTGGCGGACATTGCCCGGCCAATCGTAGGCGGCCAGCAGGGAAAGCGCGCCGTCCGTTATGCCGAGTTCGCGCAGCCCCGGTTGCTCGCCGATGCGGGCCAGGAAGAAGCGGGCGAGGGCGGGGATATCGCCCGTCCTTTCGCGCAGCGGCGGCAGGCTGACCTTGGTGGGCGAAAGCGCTTCCAGCAGTTCGGGCAGGAAATGGCCTTCAGTCACCAGGTCCTGAAGCGGGAGGTTGCTGGCGGCGATCAGGCGCGCATCGATGCGGAAGGAATGGCGCGCGCCGATGGGGCGCACGTCGCTCTTGCGGATCGATTCGAGCAGGCGCTCCTGCACCGAGAGCGGCAGGCGGTCCACTTCGTCAAGCGCCAGGGTGGCGCCGTCGCAGTGCTGCAGGGCGCCGATCTGGCGATCGAAAGCACCGGGGAAAGCGCCCTTTTCGTGCCCGAACAGGGCGGATTCGATGGAGTTCGCGGGCAGGCCGCCAACGTTGACGATCCGCAGCGGAGACTTGGCGCGCGGGCTGGCCGCATGCATCGCGCGGATCAGCATTTCCTTGCCGGAACCGGTCTCGCCCTCGATCAGCACCGGGCCATGCCCGCGTGCGGCCTTGGCAGCGACGGCCAAGGCCTTGCGGAAGTTCGGTGCGGCCCCGATCATCGATTCGAAATCGGGATTGGAAGGCATTTTCTCGGTCAGCGGGGCCAGTTCGTCACGCGGCGCTTCGCGGGTCGTGGCGGAGCGGAGCGCATGCATGAGACGATCCGGCGCGACCGGCTTGACGAGGTAGTCTGCCGCTCCGGCGCGCATCGCTTCCACGGCGAGGAGCGGCGAGGTGCTGGCCGTGAGCATCAGGATCGGCAGGGCGGGGCGGCGGGACTTCAGCTCGGCGATCAGGACGCAGGCATCGTCGCCGGGCACCCACTGGTCGAGGATGATCGCGGAAAGCTGCATGCCCTGGCGGGTGCCGAGCGTCGCGATGGCGGTCTCGGAATCGCGGGCGATCACCGTGCGCCAGCCTTCCCGCGCCGCGAGCGCCGAGATCAGACGGCTCTGCGCCGGCTCATCGTCGATGAGCATGAGGAGGCGTTGTTCCTGTTCCGCCATGATAATGCCCGCGCGTGTCGCCTCCCTGGTGTTACGATCCGGATCTAGAAGATACCGGTAAAGACGAAATTAAGGCTCCGCTCGTTTCATCGAAAAGACGGTCCGTGCAAAGTTTGCCGTGCCGCGCTTCGAAAGCGCAGGTTCGGCATCGAACTTGAGCATCCCCGGCGCTTCTTGATCAATGCAAGACATCGCCGCTTCGCACTTGAGCGCAAGGGCCGTCAACGCTAAATATCCCGGATCAAACAGCAATAATCACAGAGGATTCCGTTTCATGGCTTCAGGCAAGGACATCAAGGCGGCGACCGAAACCTACAACGGCTTCGTCAAGGTCACGGCCTGGAGCACGGGCATCATCGTCGTTATCGTGGCTTTCGTCGTCAGCCTGATCGCTCGGTAATCCGTGGCGCAAGGCACGCGGATCGCCGTCCTACGGGAGCGCGCATCCGGCGAAACGCGGGTTTCGGCCACGCCGGAAACGGTCCGCAAGCTTGTCGGGCTGGGCGCGGCGCTGGCCGTCGAGAGCGGGGCCGGGCTCGGGGCAAGCATCGCCGATGCGGATTATAAGGCTGCCGGCGCCGAACTGGGATCGGCCGAGCAGGTTCTGGCGGGCGCCGATATCGTTCTGGGGGTTCAGGGGCCGGATCCCGCCCTGCTGGGGCCGGTTTCGCCCGGCGCCTGGGTGGTGGCGGCGCTCGATCCCTTCATGCAGCGCCAGCGCGTGACGGACTATGGCGCGGCCGGGCTGGAGGCTCTGGCGATGGAGTTCATGCCCCGCATCACGCGGGCGCAATCGATGGACATCCTGTCCTCGCAGTCCAATCTCGCCGGATACAAAGCCGTTCTGGTGGCCGCCAACCTCTATGGCCGCGCTTTCCCGATGATGATGACTGCGGCCGGCACCGTGAGCGCCGCCAAGGCTTTCGTCATGGGCGTGGGCGTGGCCGGTCTCCAGGCGATCGCCACCGCGCGGCGCCTGGGCGCGCAAGTCTCCGCCACGGACGTGCGGGCGGCAACCCGGGAGCAGATCCTCTCGCTGGGTGCCAAGCCGATCTTCGTGGAGACCGTCGGCGGCATCGAGGGCGAAGGCTCGGGCGGCTATGCCACGGAAATGAGCGCGGAATACCAGCAGGCGCAGGCCGCGCTGGTATCCAGCCATCTGGCCAAGCAGGATATCGTCGTGACCACGGCGCTGATTCCCGGCCGCGCCGCACCCCGCCTGATCTCCGACGCGCAGATCGCCACGATGAAACCGGGAAGCGTGATCTTCGATCTCGCGGCTCCGCAGGGCGGCAATGTCGAGGGCTGCGTTCCCGATCAGGTGGTGGAGCGGCACGGCGTCAGGATCGTCGGCTATTCCAACACGCCCGCGCAGCTTCCCGCCGACGCTTCGGCGCTCTTCGCGCGCAACCTGTTCAATTTCCTCTCGGCATTCTGGGACAAGGATCTGGGCAAGCCCGTGCTGGACGAGGAAATCGGCAATGCGATCCGCCTGACGCAGGGCGGCAAAGTGGTCCACGAGCGGCTGCTCGGATGAGAAGCGCGCCGGAAGGGCGCTGAAAAGGGGCTAGCGAGTTCATGGACTTCGTCTCGATCCTGTCGATCTTCGTGCTGGCCTGCTTCGTGGGCTACTACGTCGTCTGGTCGGTAACGCCGGCCCTGCATACGCCGCTCATGGCGGTGACCAATGCGATTTCCTCGGTGATTATCGTCGGCGCGCTGGTGGCGAGCGCGGCACAGGGATCGCCCCTGGCGAAATGGCTCGGGCTGGGGGCCGTGGTGCTGGCCAGCGTCAACATCTTCGGGGGCTTTGCCGTCACCGAGCGGATGCTGGCGATGTACCGCAAGAAGGACAAGCCGGCCGCCAAGGCGAAGCAGGCTCCGCCGTCCGCGCAGGCAGGAGGCGAGCGCTGATGGAGGCCCATGCCTTGAACCCCTGGGTCGCCGGCGCCTACCTCGTTGCGGGCATCTGCTTCATCCTCGCCTTGCGCGGGCTATCGTCTCCCTCCACCAGCCGCGCGGGCAATCGCTACGGCATGCTGGGCATGGCCATCGCCGTGGCCACCACGCTGCTGACGCACGAAATCGCCAGTCTGCCGGAGATCCTGGGCGCGATTGCCATCGGCGGCGGCATCGGCTTCGTGATCGCGCGCAGGATCCAGATGACGGCGATGCCGCAGCTTGTCGCGGCGTTTCACTCGCTGGTCGGCCTGGCCGCCGTGCTTGTCGGCATCGCGGCCTATTACAATCCCGCCGCTTTCGGCATTCTCGCAGCGGGCGGCCTGGACATCCTGAAGGGAAGCCGGATCGAGATGGGGCTGGGCGTCGCCATCGGTGCGGTGACGTTCTCGGGCTCGGTGATCGCCTTCGCCAAGCTCAACGGCAACATGAGCGGCGCGCCGATCCTGATACCGGGCCGGCACGTCATCAATCTTGCGGCGCTGGTGGCCATCGTCGTGCTCGTCGGTCTGTTCCACTGGAACACGCCCGCGCTGTTCTGGGCGATCGTGCTCCTCAGCTTTGCCATCGGCTTCCTGCTCATCATCCCGATCGGCGGAGCGGACATGCCGGTGGTGGTGTCCATGCTCAATTCCTATTCGGGCTGGGCCGCCGCGGCGATGGGCTTCACGCTGCACAACACCGCCATGATCATCACCGGCGCGCTCGTGGGTTCCTCGGGTGCGATCCTGAGCTACATCATGTGCAAGGCGATGAACCGCAGCTTCATCTCGGTGATCGCCGGAGGTTTCGGCGCCGAGGCCGGCGCAGGCGGCGGCGCTGCCGTATCGGACCGGCCGTGGAAGCGCGGCTCGGCCGAAGATGCCGCCTTCCTGATGAAGGAAGCCGAGAACGTCATCATCATCCCGGGCTACGGCATGGCGGTGGCCCAGGCCCAGCATGTCCTTCGCGAGATGGCGGACCGGCTCAAGGCGCACGGCGTCGGCGTCAAATACGCGATCCATCCGGTCGCGGGCCGCATGCCCGGCCACATGAACGTGCTGCTGGCGGAAGCCAACGTCCCTTATGACGAAGTCTTCGAGCTGGAGGACATCAACGGCGAATTCGCCCAGTGCGACGTCGCCTTCATCATCGGCGCGAACGACGTGGTGAACCCCGCCGCCAAGACCGACAAAAGCTCGCCGATCTATGGCATGCCGGTCTTCGATGTAGAGAAGGCCAAGACCATCTTCTTCATCAAGCGATCGATGGGCGGGCAGGGCTATGCCGGGGTGGACAACGAGGTGTTCTACATGGACCAGACCATGATGCTTCTGGCGGATGCCAAGAAGATGGTCGAGGACATCGTGAAAGCGCTGGCGGACTGATTGCGGCGCCTTATAGGGCGCTGCCATGTTGCGCTTCCTAAAGTCTGCCCTTCTGCTCGTCGGCCTGGTCGCCGTGCTCTCTTTCGGCGTCCACCTTTATGCCGGCTGGCGCCTGCGCACGGCCCTTGTGGAGGCCGGGATGTCGGACCGCGTGGCCACCTGCATGTCGAAGCGCATGGTGAAGCGGCTGGGCATCCTGCAGCTGATCAAGCTGCAGAAACTGGAAGGCGACAAGAAAACGCCGGGAGCCTGGGTTCGCGGCGTGAAAGCCGTGAACGACAGCCAGGCCATTCTCGTGACCACTTCCTCGGCGGCCTTGTGCAAGACGGGTCTTGCTCGCTAGTAGGGCGCCGAGAGCAAGCCTGCTTTCGGGAAAGATTTCAGCTTGACCCTTGCACCTTACGCCTCCGATCCGGCTCGCTCGCGCGGCCGCGAGTTCCCCGTGGACACCGGTCTGCCGCGCGGACAGCGCAGCCCCTACCAGCGTGACCGCGACCGGATCGTGCATTCGATCGCTTTCCGCCGCTTGCGCTACAAGACCCAGGTGTTCATCGCGCCCGATGGCGACCACTACCGCGTGCGCCTGACGCACAGCCTGGAAGTGGCGCAAGTCGCCCGCGTGATCGCCCGGATCCTCGGCCTCGACGAAGACCTTACCGAAGCCCTCGCTCTTGCGCATGATATCGGCCATCCGCCTTTCGGCCACGCCGGAGAGGAAGCGCTCGACGCCGCGCTCCACAAGGCGGGCGGCTTCGATCACAACGCCAATTGTCTGCGCACCCTGATGCGGATCGAGAGCCCCTATTGCGAGCATGACGGGCTGAACCTGACCTGGGAAACGCTGGAGGGCCTTGCCAAGCACAATGGACCGGTGTCCGAGCCGAACTGGGCGCTGGCGGAACTGGACGCGGCCTATGGCCTGGAACTGGGCACTTATGCCTCGCTCGAAGCCCAGGTCGCGGCGCTGTCCGACGATATCGCCTACGACAACCACGACATCGACGACGGCCTGCGCGCGGGTTTCCTCGATCTCGACGAACTGCTCGCCCATCCTTTCATCGTGCCGCGCTGGGCCGACGTGGAACGCCGCTATCCGGGCGTTCCGCGCGATCGCCAGCTCGCCGAACTGATCCGAAGCCAGATCGGCTTCATGGTCAACGACCTGCTGGACGAGACGCAGAAGCGGCTCGTCGGCATCGATAGCATCGATCAGGTGCGCTCTGCCGGTCGCCAGCTGGTGGCCTTCTCGCCCGAGGTCGAGGAGGGCGAGCGGCAGTTCAAGCGCTTCATGTACGAGAAGCTCTACTACCATCCCGAGCAACTCGAAACGGCGCGTCGTGCGCGGGCGCTGCTGGCGGAGCTTTACTCGGCCTATTCGCAGGAGCCGGTGCTGATGGAGGAAAGCTGGATCGACGGCTTGCCCCGCCACGAACCGGCCCGCAGCCGCCACATTGCCGATTACATTGCCGGCATGACCGACCGCTACGCCATCTCCTGCCACGCCCAGATCTATGGCAGCACCCCGGAAGGGCTGCGCAATGTCTGATACGATCGTGGCTGCGCGGCGTCTCTGCCTCGTCGGCGCGAGTGGTCTGGTCGGGGCTGCGGTGATCGAGGAAAGCATCCGGCGTCCGGACGTTCGCATCATCGGCGTCGCGCGGCGAGAGGTGCCTTTGCCGGCGGGCGCGCGGCTGGAAATCCTGGTCGGCGGTACCGGCGAGTGGCCGACGCTGATCGAGGCCGCGCATGGCGACGTTCTCGTCTGCGCTCTGGGCACCACGCGCAAGGCGGCCGGCAGCGACGAGGCGTTTCGGGCGGTCGACCATGACCTCGTGCTGGAGACGGCTCGGGCAGCCCGCGAGGCCGGGATCGACAGGATGATCCTGGTCTCCTCCGTGGGTGCCGATGCCGAAAGCACCAACCTCTACTTGCGCACGAAAGGCGAAGTGGAAAAGGCCCTGGGCGAACTGGGCTTCGCGCGGCTCGATATCCTGCGGCCCGGCCTGTTGCGCGGGCGGCGGATCGAGGATCGTCCGCTGGAAATGGCGGGGCAGGTGATCGCCCCCCTGGCAGATCTGCTGGTTTTCCATGCCAGGCTGCGCCGGTTCCGCTCCATCGCGGCCGTGCGCCTCGCGCAGGTCATTCTCGCGCTGAGCGGCGAGGAGGCACCTGGAATTTTCGTTCATGAGCACGATTCCATGGCGGCGGTCCTGCGCTGAAGGCCCCACCGTCGGCCTCGCGGCTATCGGTGGAAATTATGATGCGCCGCAGCGCGATTGCGTTGACTTGGGCGCGGCGCTCAATCAAGTGACGAGGTATCGCTGACAGCGCGGGAGAGACCTGCTGATTCGCACATGCGGAAACATGCAGGCGCCGAAGGAGCAACCGCCCCGGAATCTCTCAGGCAAAAGGACCGCGCAGCGTCGATAGCGAGACTCTGGAAAGTGTCTCATCCCTTGGGATGAGGCCGCCGACGGTGTAACTTTGGTCAAGCCTTTTGGTTGGCCAAGGGAAGCTCTCAGGTTTCCGTGACAGAGGGGGCACCTGGAATGGTGTACCGAACTGTGCGGAGTCATGTCTTGAGCGAATATCCGATTACCGATTCCGATCAGGAAGAAGCCCCCATCGAACCGATGCTGCTGCCGCTCAATGGCTGGCACCGCGATCAGGGCGGCCGCATGGTCGAGTTCGCCGGCTACATGATGCCTGTGCAGTACGACGTCGCAGGGGGAGGCATCATGGCCGAACACCTCTGGACGCGTGAAAACGCCGGCCTGTTCGACGTCAGCCACATGGGCCAGTTGCTGGTCACCGGCGAGGAAGACGCGCAGACCGATATCGAGCCTGCGCTGGAAGCTGCGCTGCCGATCGACCTCTCGACCCTGAAGCTGGGCGCGGTGCGCTACTCGTTGCTGCTGGACGAGAACGGCGGCATTCTGGACGATTTGATGGTCTCGCGCTGGCCGGGCGGTTTCTACATCGTCGTCAACGGTGCCACCAAGTGGGACGATATCGGCACGCTGCGCGAATACCTGCCGGACGACGTCACGCTCAACCACCTTGACGACCGCGCGCTGCTGGCGCTGCAAGGCCCCAAGGCTTTCGCCGCGCTGGAACGCGTGGCCGAGGGCGAATACCCGCTGTCGGCGCTGACGTTCATGAAAGGCGGCCGCTTCACGCTGGGCGGCGTCGATGCCTGGATCAGCCGTTCGGGCTATACCGGAGAGGACGGTTTCGAAATCTCGATCCCCGGCGAAGCTGCTGCCACCGTGGCGGACCTGCTGCTGGCCCAGCCCGAAGTGAAGCCGATCGGCCTTGGCGCGCGCGATTCCCTGCGCCTCGAAGCCGGTCTGCCGCTCTATGGCCATGACATGGACCCCGAGCGCGGCCCGGTCGAGGCCGGTCTTGCCTTCGGCGTCAACAAGCGCCGCCGCCTCGAAGGCGGCTTCCCCGGCGCCGAGCGCGTCCAGCGCGACTTTGCCGAAGGCACCGCGCAGAAGCGCATCGGGCTGAAGCTCGACGGCCGCCAGGCCGCGCGTGAAGGCGCCAAGGTCTTCCATGGCGAACAGGAAGTGGGCGTAGTGACCTCGGGCGGCTTCTCGCCCTCGCTCCAGCACCCCATCGCCATGGCCTATGTCGACGCCGCCGTGGCGGCGGACGGCACGGCTCTTTCCATCGAAATACGGGGCAAGAAGCTCGACGCCATCGTCGCAGCCATGCCCTTCGTCCCCAACCGCTATCACCGCTGAGGATACCTACCCATGACCCGTTATTTCTCGCAGGAACACGAGTGGATCGAAATTGAGGGCGACCTCGGCACCGTGGGCATCACCGACTATGCGCAGGGCCAGCTTGGCGACATCACCTTCGTCGACCTGCCCGAAGCCGGCGCCACGTTCGGCAAGGGCGATTCGGTTGCGGTCGTCGATTCGGTGAAGGCCGCTTCGGACGTCTACACCCCGGTTTCGGGCGCGATCGCCGAAGCCAACGGCGCGCTCGCCGATGAGCCCGAACTGGTCAATACCCAGGCCGAAACCGGCGGCTGGCTGTTCCGCATCACTCTTTCGAAGGCTTCCGAACTCGGCGCGCTGATGGATGAGGCTGCTTACAAGCAGTACGTCGAAAGCCTCTGATTTACCGATAGAATTCACGGAGTATCGCCGCTTGCGCTACCTGCCCCTGACTCCCGCCGATCGTGCCGAGATGCTCGGCGTCATCGGTGCCGACACGGTCGACGACCTCTTCGTCGACGTGCCCGCCGAGGCCCGTCTTTCCGGTCCCATCGCGGGGCTGCCGCTCCACGCCAGCGAAATGGCGGTGGAACGGCACATGTCCGCGCTTGCGGCCAAGAACCTCTCGGCCGGAACGGCGCCGTTCTTCATCGGCGCTGGCGCTTATCGCCATCACGTTCCGGCCTCGGTCGATCACCTGATCCAGCGCGGCGAGTTCCTGACCGCCTACACGCCCTACCAGCCGGAAATCGCGCAGGGCACGCTGCAGGTGCTGTTCGAGTTCCAGACGCAGGTCGCGCGCTTGTTCGGCACCGACATTGCCAACGCCTCGATGTACGACGGTTCGACCGCGTGCTGGGAAGCGATCCTGATGGCCAGCCGCATCACCCGCAAGACCCGCGCCGTGCTGTCGAGCGGCCTGCATCCGCACTACGCCGAAGTCGTGCGCACGATGGCCAAGTTCACCGAAGACGATATCGTCTCGTTGAAGGCCGAACTCGTGGCTGATCCCGATGACGCTGCCGTCATCGCCCAGATCGACGACAAGACCTCCTGTGTCGTCGTCCAGTATCCGGACGTGATGGGCCGCATCCCCGACCTTGCCGCGATTGCTGAAGCCGCGCACGCCAAGGGCGCGCTGCTCATCGCTGTCGTCACCGAGCCGGTCGCGCTGGGCATGATCGAGGCGCCGGGCGCGCTGGGTGCCGATATCGTCGTGGGTGAAGGCCAGTCGATCGGCGTCGGCCTGCAGTTCGGCGGCCCGTACCTGGGCCTGTTCGGCTGCCGCGAGAAGTTCGTGCGCCAGATGCCGGGCCGTCTCTGCGGCCAGACCGTGGACGCCGAAGGCAAGCGCGGCTTCGTGCTGACGCTCTCCACGCGCGAACAGCATATCCGCCGCGAGAAGGCGACCAGCAACATCTGCACGAATTCAGGGCTTTGTGCGCTGGCTTTCAGTATTCACCTGACCCTGCTGGGCGGTGAAGGTCTGGCCCAGCTGGCCGCCGTGAACCACGACAAGGCGCAGGCAATGATCGAGCGTCTGGCCAAAGTGCCGGGCGTGACGGTGCTGAACCAGGCATACTTCAACGAAGCAACGCTGGTCCTAACCCGCGACGCCCGCGAAGTGGTTCGCGAACTGGCGGACCGCAAGGTTCTGGGCGGCGTCTCGCTCGGCCGCCTATTCCCGGAGAACAGCGATCTCCACAAGGGCCTGCTGGTGACGGCGACGGAGACCGTGACCGACGAGGATATCGAAACCTTTGCCCGTGAGCTTGAAGGAGTGCTGGCATGAACGCGGTAAACGCAAGCGGCTGGCGCCCGAGCATGGGTGAAGCCGGTGAGGGCGCTGGCTTCAAGACCGCCTCGGGCGATTATGGCCTGATGCTGGAAGAAGCACTGAGCTTCGAACTCGGTTCGTCTGAGAAATGCGGCGTCGATCTCGACACGCCCAGCCGTCCGGCAGCGGCCGGCCTGTCGAAGTTCCTGCGCAAGTCGGCTCCGGCGCTGCCCGGCCTGACCGAGCCCGAAACCGTCCGCCATTACACCCGCCTGTCGCGCCAGAACTACGCGATCGACCTCGGGCCGTTCCCGCTCGGTTCGTGCACGATGAAGCACAACCCGCGCCTGAACGAGAAGATGGCCCGCCTGCCGGGCTTTGCCGACGTTCACCCGCTCCAGCCGCAGAAGACGGTCGAGGGCGCGCTGGAAGTGATCGAGCAGCTGGCCGACTGGCTGATCACGCTGACCGGCATGGCCTCGGTGGCGATGAGCCCCAAGGCCGGCGCGCACGGCGAGCTTTGCGGCTTGCTCTGCATCCGCGCCGCGCTCGACGCGCGCGGTGAGAAGCGCGACGTGGTGCTGGTGCCTGAGAGCGCCCACGGCACCAACCCGGCGACCGCCGCTTTCGCGGGCTTTAAGGTCCAGTCGATCCCGGCGACCCCGGAAGGCCGCGTCGATGTAGAGGCGCTGAAGGCCAAGCTGGGCCCGAACGTCGCGGGCGTGATGATCACCAACCCGAACACCTGCGGGTTGTTCGAGCCTGACATGAAGGCGATCGGTGACGCGGTTCACGCAGCGGGCGGCTACGTCTATTGCGACGGCGCGAACTTCAACGCCATCGTCGGCAAGGTGCGCCCCGGCGACCTCGGCGTCGATGCCATGCACATCAACCTGCACAAGACCTTCTCCACGCCGCACGGTGGTGGCGGTCCCGGTGCCGGTCCGGTCGTGCTGTCCGAAGCGCTGGCGCCGTTCGCGCCGCTGCCTTTCGTCAGCCGCGGTGAAGACGGCCGCGTCCACCTCGTCGAGGAGGAAAACGCGGGCGAGGGCCATGCGCAGGCATTCGGCCGCATGGTCGCCTTCCACGGCCAGATGGGCATGTTCACCCGCGCGCTGACCTACATCCTCAGCCACGGTGCGGACGGTCTGCGCCAGGTGGCCGAGGACGCGGTGCTCAACGCCAACTACGTCCTGCGTTCGTGCGAGGATCTGCTGCCGGCACCCTTCGCCAAGAGCGGCCCGTGCATGCACGAGGCGCTGTTCAGCGATGCGGGTCTGGCCGAGGGCTTCTCCACGCTGGACATCGCCAAGGGTCTGATCGACGAGGGCTTCCACCCGATGACGGTCTACTTCCCGCTGGTGGTGAAGGGCGCGATGCTGGTCGAGCCGACCGAGACGGAAAGCAAGGCCGGTCTCGATCGCTTCATCGGTTCGCTGCGCAGCCTGGCCCAGCGCGCCAAGGATGGCGACCAGAGCCTTCACAGCGCACCGCACTTCGCACCGCGTCGCCGCCTTGACGAAACGCTCGCGGCGCGCAAGCCTGTGCTCGTATGGCAGGGCGCCCCGGGTGAGCCGGGCACGCCTTCGCTGAGCGAAATCGGGGGTAGTTGAGACTATGGGGGGAAACGGATATGCGGCCTGGCTGCCGTTGCTGATTTTCGCAGCAGTGATGGCCTGGCGTTTTCGCAGCCTTGAAAAGGCGCGGCCGCTCCGTCTCCCCCTTCTCTGGATTGCGCCGCTGATCGTCGGAGCGACCGTCAGCCTGGCGCTCTATGGCATGCCGCCGGGGGCGCTGGGCTGGATGGCCCTGGCCGCCGGCTTCGCCATCGGCGGCGGGATCGGCATGCAGCGTTCGCGCCTCATGCGGCTCCATGTCGAAGGTGAGGGGGATGAAGCCCGGGTGATGATGCGCCAGTCGCCCTTGGCGCTGGTGCTGATTCTGGTCGTCTTCGCCTTGCGGCGGATGATCTTGCCGGGCGGAATGGCGATCGGGGCGGGCCATCCGGCTGCCAATGCCCTGCTGATGACCGATGCCATGCTCGGCTTCGTGCTGGGGATGGTGGTGATCAGCCGCATGATCCTGTGGCAGAGGGCACGCGCCATGGTGGCGAACCACATCTCGGACAGCTGATCTTCGAGGGAAAAGCTTGTGGCGCGAAGCGGCAGACCGTTTCGCGCCACGTTACCTTCGGAGACCTCAGGTCGCGCGGTCAACCGCGTTTGCGGCAGACTCGATGTCCTGGCCGACGCCGCGAACGGTATTGCAGGCCGCCGCACCGAGCACGAGGCCCGAAACTGCAAGCGCCAGAACCGCTTTCCTGATCATGATTGCTTGAACCTTCAACGAACAATGTCCGAGGCGGATGCCTCGCGCTGTCGCTAATCCATCTTCCGATGGAGAGAAAGAGGCTCGCGGTCAGGTCAGCAGGCTATCCGCCGCGCCGATACGGCGTTGCGCCGCATCGGAGCAGCGGTGCTGGACGCCTCGGGCGAATTACTTGTTGATGGCGTCGTCGCCGGCCTGGCCGACCGATTCAACGTCCTTGCCCGCGCCCTTCACGGTGTTGCAGGCTGCGGCGGAGAAGACGATGCTTCCGGCGACCAGCGCGAGAACGAGATTCTTGACCATGTGAGGTTCCTTTCTACGCAATCCCGATCATTCAAGCGGGAACGTTGGAGGCAACTCTCGGTGAAGCCCCCGGTTCCCGGAGGCTAGCGCGAAGGCAGCACGGATTCTTCGATCGCGCTTTCATCCAGGGCAGAAGTCGGGGAGATCCGCTTGCTCAGGACGTGCTCCCGCCAGGTGATGACGAGTCCGGCAGCGATGATCAGCGGGGCGCCGAACCAGATCGAAGGCGGCGGCGCGTCGCCGAAAACGGTGTATCCGTAAGTGGTTGCCCAAATGAGGGCGGTGTAGTCCATGACCACCACGGTGGCGACCGCGCCGTGGCGCAGCGCCGCGGTGATGAGCAGTTGCGCCAGGGTTCCGGTAACCCCCACGGCGACAAGCAGCAGCCATATCTGGGGTTCGTGAGCGCGACCGTAGAAGGGGAGCAGCACGGCGGCGAAGAGCGAACCGAAGAAGGCGAACCAGAACACGCAGGCGATGGGTTCTTCGGTCCGGGCAAGGTCGCGGATCTGGAAGCTCACCACGGCGACGATGACGCCGGCGCCCAGTCCGGCGGCCAGCCCCACCAGTGGCAGGTCCTGCACCGGCGCATCGGGCCGGGTGATGACAAGCACCCCCAGGAAGCCCAGGACCACGGCCAGCCAGCGCCAGGGTCCAACTTTGTCGCGCACGACCAGCGCAGTGATGAGCACGGCGAAGAGCGGCGCGGTGAAGCCCAGGGTCGTGCCCACCGGCAACGGCAGCAGCATGGCTGCGGTGACGTTGCAGACCAGGCCGAGCGTGCCTGTGGTCGCGCGGGCGGCGTGAGTGCCGAGGCGCCGTGTCCGCAACATCGGCAGGCGGCCCGTCAGCAACAGTCCTCCGGCGATGAGGGGCACGGCCATGGCCTGGCGCCAGAATACCATCTCCGCTGCGGAGACCCCGCTGCGCCCTGCCAGCTTGACCAGCATGAACATCGTCGAGAGCATCACCATCGCCATCAGGCGCAGGGTGATGGCAAGCATCGGGCGGTCGGGCCGGGATGTTTTCGATGATGGGCGGGCGGCGTTCACCGCCAGGGCTTTAACTTGGCGGCGGAAGGAGGCAAGGGCGGGCCATGAACGATTCCGATAAGATCATGGCCGTGATCGGCGGCCTGGCGGTTGCCCTGGCGGCCGTGGCCTGGCTGGGCGACCGCCGCCGCATGAAGCGCCGCGACCTCGACCGGGTGGGCTTCATGCCCTGGACGCCCGTGTTCTTCTTCGCCCTCATGGCAGCGGTACTGCTGCTGGGGGTGGTTGGGAAGGATCTGTTCAGGGGTTAGAGGCAGGCTTCGAGATAGGCCTGGTCGAAGCCGAACTGGCGCGCCTTTTCCAGAGTGTAGGGGCGCAGGCCGGAGCTGCGGAATTCGCCGATGATCTTGCCGTCGTCGGTCTCGTCCAGATATTCGAACTTGAAAAGTTCCTGGGTGACGATGACATCGCCTTCCATGCCGATCACTTCGGTGATGTTGGTGGTGCGGCGCGAACCGTCGCGCAGGCGCTTCACCTGCACGATGAGGTCCACTGATTCGGCGATCTGGCGGCTGATCGCTTCCTTGGGGATCTTGATGTCGCCCATCAGGATCATGTTTTCCATACGGCCCAGGCACTCGCGCGGGCTGTTGGCGTGAAGCGTGCACATCGAGCCATCGTGGCCGGTGTTCATCGCGGCCAGCAGGTCGAAGCATTCCGCGCCGCGGATTTCGCCCAGGATGATGCGGTCGGGACGCATGCGCAATGCGTTCTTGACGAGGTCGCCGATGGTGATGGCGCCCTGGCCTTCGAGGTTCGGTGGGCGGGTTTCCAGCGGCAGCCAGTGCGGCTGCTGCAGGCGCAGTTCGGCGGCGTCCTCGATGGTGAGCACGCGTTCGCCGGGGTCGATCATCTTGGACAGCGCGTTGAGCATCGTCGTCTTGCCGGACCCGGTACCGCCCGAGATCACGACGTTCATCCGGCAGGCCCCGGCGATCTTCAGCGTGGTCGCCATCTTCTCGCTCATCGAACCGAAGTCCTTGAGCATGTCGATGGTGATCGGCTTCTCCGAGAATTTACGGATCGAGATGGCGGTGCCGCGCAGGGAAAGCGGCGGCACGATCACGTTGACGCGGCTGCCGTCCTTGAGGCGGGCGTCGGCCAGCGGCGTGGTCTGGTCGACGCGGCGGCCGACCTGGTTGACGATGCGCTGGGCGATCTGGAACAAGTGCTGCTCGTCGCGGAACTTGGTCGTCGCGAGTTGAAGCTTGCCCTTCTTTTCGATGTAGGTCTGGTTCGGACCGTTGACCATGATGTCCGAGACGTCGGGATCGTTGAGCAGCTCTTCCAGCGGGCCGAAGCCCAGCAGCTCATCGATCAGGACCTTCTCCAGCGCGAACTGCTCGCGGCGGTTGAAGGTGATCTTGAGCTCGGCGAGGACCTCCATGATGATGGGCCGGAATTCCTCGGACAGCTCGTCCTTGGTCAGCGTGGCGGCGGCCTCCGGATCGACGCGCTCCAGCAGGCGCGGCAGGACCTGCTCCTTGATCTTGTGGATCGATGCCTCGAAGCCGCTCTGCTCGGACTGGCCATCATGCACGGCATTGGCGCGGTCCGCGAGACGCGACATCGCATCGTCGCGGGAGTTTTGCGGTGCAGCGGTCCCGGAGCCGGCGGGCAGGGGAAAGGGATCACTGGAAGGCTGGGCGGCCCCGGCCGTAGTCTCGGCGCCAACCTTCAGCGGCTTGGCCACGCCGAACGCAGGCCTTGCGCCCTGGCCCAGTCCGCCGATGCCGTTGCGACGCCCGAATGCAGTCATGTTCTCGTCAACCCTTTCAGCGCCGGCACACCCTGCCGCATGGCGATGTCCTGCGATTGAGCGCAGGATTAAGGTTGAAACTTTGATAACTTCCTAATGGTGGCTGGAGTTCAACCATATTGCGGTGCACCGGCTCTTCAGGTCCAAAGGTGCCGCAAGTTGGCAGTTCAAAGCGGTCAGGGTGGTTTCCGGACAGTGCTGATTAGCTATGCGTTAACTACGCTTGCAATAGATAGCCGGGCGAAAGATCGGCCGGGGCAGGTCAGGTCGAATGAACGTTGGCTTGTGGGGTGCCGATGGGTAAGTTTACTTTATTGCGTAGTTTCTCGCTCAGTTTTACTTTCTGGTGGATTTGCATTCCGAACATCGGTGCAATTGCCATGTGGCCGATTGGCGGGCCGCAGATGGCATTCCCGATGGCTGTCTGTGGTGTCGCTGCCGTCGCGATTTGCCATTCTGAAAACGTTTGGATCAGGCGAGCAGGTATTGTTTTCTGCTTTTTGACTAGCGTGATGATGTACATCGCAATCTCGTTCAATCTGAACCCAACGACGGTCGTTGCTTCCGTTGGGTTTGCAAGAGAACTCGATCTTCGGCAATCACCCGAATATCTAATGGCCGTGGGAACCATATTGGTAGCAATGGTGCTTGCGATCAAATTTGCGCCGCAAGTTCCAAAGCTCTCGACGCTGGATCACAAGATCATGGCTTTGGCTACGGTGGCGCTCCTGATCCTTGTCGATGGTGCCGCTACTGCTGGAGCACGAGGGTCGTATAAGATGACCGCCCCAGCGGATGCACCGATCGACTCCGCCATGATCCGGAATGAATTAACGCCGAGCACAGTTAGCGCGCGGAATCTTGTCGTCATTCTTGTTGAGTCCTTGGGGCAGCCCAACAACCCCCATGATCAGGCTTTGTTCGATAAAGCCTGGGGTAAAGCGCGTTGGTCCAGCCGATATGAAGTCACTGGCGGTACAAGCACTTATTATGGTTCAACAACAAATGCAGAATTACGGGAGTGGTGCTCAGTCTGGAAGGACTTCGAGAGCTTCGACTTCGATAATGCGCATTGTCTGCCGGCGCAGTTCAAGGACGCGGGTTTTCACACGACCTCGATTCACACTTTCACTGGAGACTTTTTTGAGAGGCAAACCTGGCATCCAAAACTGGGGTTTCAGGATCAGCTTTTCATGCCCGAGTTACTGGGACTCGATGCCCATAAATGCGGGGGTGTTTTCCCAGGTGCCTGCGATACCGACATACCAAGTATAATCGGGGACAAGTTGCGTTCGTTACCTGACCGAAGGAACCTAATCTACTGGCTTACATTAAACAGTCATTTGCCAGTGGCGGAAGATAGTGACGCTCATACCGACAACTGTAGGCTTGCCGATCAGAATTGGAATGAGCAGTTTCCCATGCTCTGTCGTTCCTACTTGCTCCAGCAGCGACTTGCCGATTCTATCATGAAGGAAGTTATGAGGCCTGATTTCCCGGAAGCCGATATTCTCATTGTCGGGGATCACATGCCACCATTCTTCCAGCGAGCTCTTAGAAATCGCTACGATGCAGAACATGTTCCTTGGATCATGCTTCGCAACCGACGAGCATTGGATCGATCACGACAGGGGGCTGCCCTTTAAGAATATTGTTTCATCTTCAAATCAAAAAAAAGGCCGCCTCGGCTGAGGCGGCCTTTTTTTTATTTTTGCCGACTAGCGTGAGAGATCAGCCGACGTGCTCGGCGAGTACGGTCAGGCCTTTGTCGCCCACTTCGGCAAAGCCGCCGGTGATGCGGATTTCTTCCGGAGTGGCGTTCTCGGTCCGGTAGACCTTGAGCGCGCCGTCGGCGATCGTCGACATGAAGGGCGCGTGGCCCTCCAGCACGCCGAACTCGCCTTCGGTGCCGGGGACGACCACCATGTGGACGTCTTCCGAGCGGACGAGCTTGGCCGGCGTGACGAGTTCGAAGTGCAGAGCCATGATCGATTACGCCTCTTCGGCCAGCTTCTTGGCCTTGGCGACCGCTTCCTCGATGCCGCCGACCATGTAGAAGGCTGCTTCCGGAAGGTGATCGTATTCGCCTTCGACGACGGCCTTGAACGATTTCACGGTGTCTTCGAGCTGGACGAACTTGCCCGGGATGCCGGTGAAGACTTCCGCGACGTGGAACGGCTGCGAAAGGAACTTCTGGATCTTGCGAGCGCGGGCGACGGTGAGCTTATCTTCTTCCGAAAGCTCGTCCATGCCCAGGATCGCGATGATGTCCTGAAGCGACTTGTACTTCTGCAGGGTTTCCTGAACGCGGCGGGCGGTCTCGTAGTGCTCGGCACCGACGACGCGGGGCTCAAGAACGCGCGAGGTCGAGTCGAGCGGGTCGACGGCCGGGTAGATGCCCAGTTCCGAAATGGCGCGGTTCAGCGTGGTCGTTGCGTCCAAGTGGGCGAACGAGGTGGCCGGCGCCGGGTCGGTAAGGTCGTCCGCGGGAACGTAGATCGCCTGGACCGAGGTGATCGAGCCCTTGGTGGTCGAGGTGATGCGTTCCTGCAGCTGGCCCATGTCGGTCGACAGGGTCGGCTGATAGCCCACGGCCGAAGGAATACGGCCGAGCAGAGCCGACACTTCCGCGCCCGCCTGGGTGAAGCGGAAGATGTTGTCGACGAAGAACAGAACGTCCTGGCCTTCCTGGTCGCGGAAGTACTCGGCCATGGTCAGGCCCGAAAGCGCGACGCGGGCACGGGCGCCCGGCGGCTCGTTCATCTGGCCGAACACGAGAGCAACCTTCGAACCTTCCGACACGGCGTTGCCTTCGGCGTCCTTGGCGATAACGCCGGCGTCGAGGAATTCGTGGTAGAGGTCGTTGCCTTCACGGGTACGTTCACCGACGCCCGCGAAGACCGAGACGCCGCCGTGGCCCTTGGCGATGTTGTTGATCAGTTCCTGGATGAGAACCGTCTTGCCCACGCCGGCGCCGCCGAACAGGCCGATCTTGCCGCCCTTGGCGTAAGGCGCGAGAAGGTCGATCACCTTGATGCCGGTGACCAGGATCGCCGCTTCGGTCGACTGGTCGACGAAGGGCGGGGCTTCGGCGTGGATCGGGGCGAACATGTCCGAGCCGACCGGGCCGCGCTCGTCGATGGGATCGCCGACGACGTTCATGATGCGGCCGAGCGTCTTGGGGCCGACCGGCACCGAGATCTGCTTGCCGGTGTTCGACACGGGCTGGCCGCGGGTCAGACCGTCGGTGCCGTCCATGGCGATGGTGCGCACGGTGTTCTCGCCGAGGTGCTGGGCGACTTCGAGAACCAGCTTCTGGCCGTTGTTCTCGGTCTCCAGCGCGGAGAGGATGGCGGGCAGTTCGCCTTCGAAGGTCACGTCGACGACGGCGCCGATGACCTGGCTGATCTTGCCGGTAGAAGTTTGGTTGAGCACGGGTGCAGTGGCCATTTCGGTTTCCTTGCCTGCGATGACTTAAAGCGCTTCCGCGCCAGCAATGATTTCGACGAGTTCGGTGGTGATCGCAGCCTGGCGGGTGCGATTGTAGACGATGGTCAGCTTCTTGATCAGGTCACCGGCGTTGCGGGTGGCGTTGTCCATCGCCGTCATCGACGCACCCTGTTCGGACGCGGCGTTTTCCAGCAGGGCGCCGAACAGCTGGGTGCGCAAGTAGCGCGGCAGCAGCGCGGCGAGGATTTCCTCTTCCTCCGGCTCGTATTCGGTCACCGCATCCGCACCGGCGGTAGCGGCCACCGCCTTGGGAGCGGGGACGGGAATGATCTGCTGGTCTGTGGGCTCCTGCAGCAGGGCCGACCGGAACTTCGAGTAGAACAGATGCGCCACGTCGAACTTGCCGGCTTCGTACATCGCCACCAGTTCGTTGGCGATACGCTCGGCTTCGTCGAAGCCGGGGTCACGCACATCGGTGGTGTCGAACATGTGGGCGATCTGCTTCGGGAACTCGCGGCGCAGCGGCGCGCGGCCCTTGCGACCGACGAGGTAGAACAGGACGGTCTTGCCCTGTGCTTCCAGTTCACGCGCCTTGACGCGGGCAGCCTTGACGATGTTCGAGTTGAACGCGCCGCACAGGCCCTTGTCCGAGTTCGCGACGACGAGCAGATGCACCTTGTCGCTGCCGGTGCCGGCGAGCAGCTTGGGGCTGTTCTCGCTGACGGTGATCTTGGACGCGAGCGAGCCCATGACCTCTGCGAGGCGGGCGGCGTAGGGACGCGCGGACTCCGCGGCGGCCTGCGCCTTGCGCAGCTTGGCCGCGGCGACCATCTGCTTGGCCTTGGTGATCTTCTGGGTCGACTTGACCGAGTTGATGCGGCCCTTGAGTTCCTTGAGCGAAGCCACTCGTTGTTCCTCGTTTCGTCTTCCCCGGGATGGTCCGGGACCGGTGGGCCATCTTCAGGAAGTGCCTCGCAGGGAGGTCGGTCCCGATGATGGCCCGCGATCCCGGCTTACACCGGGATGACGGTTTCTCTTAAGCGAACTGCTTGGCGAAGGCGTCGAGCGCGGCCTTGGTCTTGCTCTTGGCTTCGTCGCCAAAGTCCTTGGTCGAGCGGATCAGCGCGAGGACATCGGCATGCTGTTCGTGCATGAAGTCGAGCATTTCGGCTTCATACTCGGTGACCTTGGCGACCGGCAGGCCGTCGAGGTAGCCGTTGGTGCCGGCGAAGATCGACACGGTCTGTTCTTCGAACGACAGCGGCGAGAACTGCTTCTGCTTGAGCAGTTCGGTCAGGCGCGCACCGCGGTTGAGGAGCTTCTGGGTCGAGGCGTCGAGGTCCGAACCGAACTGGGCGAAGGCCGCCATTTCGCGGTACTGCGCCAGCTCCAGCTTGATCGAGCCGGCAACCTTCTTCATCGCCTTGGTCTGGGCCGAACCGCCGACGCGCGACACCGACAGACCCACGTTGATGGCCGGACGGATGCCCTGGTAGAACAGGCCGGTTTCCAGGAAGATCTGGCCGTCGGTGATCGAGATCACGTTGGTCGGAATGTAGGCCGAGACGTCGCCCGCCTGCGTTTCGATGATCGGAAGCGCAGTGAGCGAGCCGTTGCCGTTCTCGTCGTTCATCTTCGCGGCGCGCTCAAGCAGGCGGCTGTGGAGATAGAACACGTCGCCCGGATAGGCTTCGCGGCCCGGAGGACGGCGCAGCAGCAGCGACATCTGGCGGTAGGCGACGGCCTGCTTCGAAAGGTCGTCGTACACGATCACGGCGTGCATCGCGTTGTCGCGGAAGAATTCGCCCATCGCGGCGCCGGTGTAGGGCGCGAGGTACTGCAGCGGAGCGGGCTCCGAAGCGGTGGCGGCGATGACGATGGAGTATTCCATCGCGCCGTTCTCTTCGAGCTGGCGCACGATCTGCGCGACGGTCGAGCGCTTCTGGCCGACCGCAACGTAGATGCAGTAGAGCTTCTTGGATTCGTCGTCGCCCGCGTTCGCTTCCTTCTGGTTGATGAAGGTGTCGATGGCAACGGCGGTCTTGCCGGTCTGGCGGTCACCGATGATCAGTTCGCGCTGGCCGCGGCCGACGGGAACGAGCGCGTCGATCGCCTTGAGGCCGGTCTGCACGGGTTCGTGCACCGACTTGCGCGGGATGATGCCGGGAGCCTTGGCTTCGACGCGTGCGCGCTTCTCGGCGACGATCGGGCCCTTGCCGTCGATCGGGTTGCCGAGGGCGTCCACCACGCGGCCGAGCAGGCCCTTGCCGACGGGAACGTCGACGATCGTGTTGGTGCGCTTGACGCTGTCGCCTTCCTTGATCTCGGCGTCCGAGCCGAAGATCACGACGCCAACGTTGTCGGCTTCGAGGTTGAGGGCCATGCCCTGAACGCCGTTGGCGAATTCGACCATTTCACCGGCCTGGACTTTGTCGAGGCCGTGGATGCGGGCGATGCCGTCACCGACCGACAGAACCGAGCCGACTTCGGAAACCTGGGCTTCGGTGCCGAAGCTGGCGATCTGGTCCTTGATGACCTTCGAGATTTCTGCTGCGCGGATATCCATTGTTCTGCCTTTCTTAGCCCTTCATGGCCTGGGCGAGCGAATTGAGACGGGTGCGGATCGAGCTGTCGATGCGCTTGGAGCCGATGGTGACGACGAGACCGCCGAGCAGGTCCGGATCAACCTTGGTGCTGACCTTGACCTTGCGACCCTCGCGCAGTTCCAGCTTCTGGCGCAGCTGCTCGACCTGCTGGTCGTCCAGGGCGTGAGCCGACGTGACTTCGGCGGTCGATTCACCGCGCTGGGCGGCGGCGATCGAAGCGAAGGCGCGGATGATCTCGGGAAGGGCGACGAGACGGCGATTGGCCGCCAGAACGCCCAGGAAGTTCCTGGTCAGCGGCGCAAGGCCGAGGACATCGGCAACGGCTTCGATGGCCGCGCCGGCAGCCTTGCGGCTGATTTCGGGGTTGCGAATCAGCTCGGCCAGATCGGCGCTTTCGCTGATGGCGAGGGCGATCTTTTCGAGGTCGGATTCGACCGTCGTTACGACGCCGTTCTCGCTGGCAAGATCAAACAGCGCCGAAGCGTAGCGTCCTTGCAAGCTGGCCTTGATGCCGCCGGAATTCTCCACGCGTGTCCTATCCTTACATCGGGTGGGCTGGGACACTTTGGGGCGCACGACAATGACGTGCCCCCCGGCCCGCAGACGGGGCGCGCATAGCGACGATAGTGTTACGATGCAAGCTATGGGAGGCGGCCTGACCACAATGGTTGGGAAAGCGCTTTAAAAGCAAGGGGCGGGAAGTATCGCCGCAGCGGCTGCTGCAAGGTTGGGACAAACGAACCAATGGAGTTTGCCATGACCTATCGAATCATCGGTTTGCCGAAAGATCGGTTCGCACCGTTTTTCGCGATGGACGCGCAGGAACTGGAGAAAAACGGGATGCGGCGCGTGATGGCGACCTCCCGCCCGGGCTATCCATGCCGTGTCAGCCTGCAGGATGCCGAGCCGGGCGAAAGCCTGATCCTGGCGAATTTCGTCAGCCATGATGTCGCCGGTCCCTATCGCAGCGCCTATGCGATATATGTAAGGGAGAACGCGGCGGAGACCGAGCCGCATGTCGACCGGCTGCCACCGGTGTTCGCCGGTCGCACGCTTTCGTTGCGGGGCTTCGACCGGGAGGGGATGCTGGTCCGGGCCAGACTGGCAGGACCGGGCGAGATCGAGAAAGCGATCGGGGCCTTGTTCGAAGATCCCGCGATTGCCGGGATTCACGCTCACAATGCCGCTTACGGCTGCTTTGCCGCGCGGATCGAACGCCATGGAGAGATGCAGTGACCGTCCTGGACACCCCCGTAAGCGAGGACCGCGCCTGGCAGGCCGTGCAGTCGCGCGACCGCACGTTCGACGGCCGCTTCGTCACCGGCGTGCTGACCACCGGCATTTACTGCCGCCCCTCCTGCTCGGCGCGGCACCCCCGGCGCGAGAATGTGCGGTTCTTCCCGGATGCCGGCGAAGCGGAGCAGTTCGGCCTGCGCGCCTGCATGCGCTGCCGGCCCAACGATGTCTCGCGCGACGAGGAAGCGGTGACGATTGCGCTGCGGTTGCTCGATTCCGATGAGGAGCGAACGCCGGGCCTTGCCGAACTGGCCGAGGCGACGGGCTATAGTCCGACGCATTTCCAGCGGGTGTTCAAGCGCGCGGTCGGTCTGTCGCCGGCGGAATATCTCCGGGCGAAGCGGGTCGCGCGGGCCGGCGATGCCCTGAGCAGCGGCGCGAGCGTGACCGAGGCGATCTACGAGGCCGGGTTCGGCGCCAGCTCGCGGTTCTACGAGGCAAGCGAGGGCAGGCTGGGCATGACGCCTTCGGCCTGGCGCGAAGGTGGGCGCGGCGTGACCATCCACTGGGCCGTCGTTCCCACCAGCCTCGGCGCCATGCTGGTGGCGGCGACCGGCAAGGGCGTGTGCCGGCTCTCCTTCGAGGAAGGGTGCGAGGAACTGGCGGCGCGGTTTCCGAATGCGGAACTGGTGGAAGGCGGCAGCGACTTTGCGCACTTGCTGGAAAGCGTCGTCGCGGCGGTGGAGCAGCCGGGGCAGTCGCGGGTGATCCCGCTCGATGTGCAGGGCACGGCATTTCAGGAGGCGGTCTGGCGCGAGCTGCAGCGCATTCCCGCCGGCGAGACGCGCAGCTATGCCCAGATCGCGGCGGCGGTCGGCAAGCCGGGCGCGGTGCGCGCGGCAGGCTCGGCGAACGGGGCCAACAATGTCGCGGTGCTCATTCCCTGCCACCGAGTGATCCGCACCGACGGGTCGATCGGCGGCTATGCTTACGGCGAGGAGATCAAGCGGGAACTGCTCAAGCGGGAGCGGGGGTGAACGAAGGCCTTCGCCGCGCATCGATCCGGCGCGGTGAAATTCACACGAACGAATAAGGGTCGATGTCGATGTTCACCCGCACACCGCGGGGGAACTGCAGCGGTTCCAGCCATTCGCGCAAGGTCTTCTGCAATTCGGCCGAGCGACGGGCATTGATCAGCAGGCGGAACCGATGACGGCCGCGGAGCAGCGATAGCGGGGCAGGTGCCGGGCCGAGCACCAGCATGTCGGGATGGTTTGGCGCCGTGCCGCCAATGGCGCGGGCGGCGGCTTTCGCCTCGGACTGGTCTTCCGAGGAAACGATGATCGCCGCCCAGCGTCCGAAGGGGGGCGCACCCGCATCGCGGCGGGCCTCGGTCTCGGCGGCGTAGAATGCGTCCCGGTCCCCGGCGGCCAGCGCCGAGATCACCGAGGCTTCCGGATGGCGCGTCTGGATCAGCACTTCGCCCGGCTTTTCGCCGCGGCCCGCGCGTCCGGCGACTTGGGCGACCTGTTGGTAGGTGCGCTCCGCCGCCCGCAAGTCGCCGCCCTCCAGGCCCAGGTCGGCATCGACCACGCCCACCAGGGTGAGATCGGGGAAGTGGTAGCCCTTGGTCACGAGCTGCGTGCCGACGATGACGTCGATCGCCTTACCCTCCGCCTTGGCGACGAATTCGCCGACGGCCTCGGCCGTGTTCATCGTATCGGACGTGACGAGCGCGACACGGGCCTCGGGCAGGATCTCGGCGACTTCGTCGGCAATGCGCTCGACCCCCGGCCCGCAGGCGACCAGGCAGTCTCCGGTGCCGCATTCGGGGCATGCCGCGGGTACCGGCACTTCATGGCCGCAGTGGTGGCAGGCCAGGCGCTGCGAGAAGCGGTGCTCCACCAGCCAGGCCGTGCAGTTCGGGCACTGGAAACGGTAGCCGCAGTGACGGCACAGCGTCAGCGGCGCGTAACCGCGGCGGTTGAGGAACAACAGGGACTGTTCGCCGCGCGCCAGCCGCGCCTTCATTTCCTCGACCAGACGCGGGGCGAGCCACTTGCCGCGCTCGGGCGGCTCCTGGCGCAAGTCGAGGATCTGGATGTCGGGCAGCTGTGCGCCGCCGAAGCGCGAGGGCAGGTCGACCTTGCGATAGACGCCTGCCTCGGCCAGCTGCATCGATTCGAGCGCGGGTGTCGCGCTGGCGAGCACGACCGGTATCCCTTCGAACTTGGCGCGCATCACCGCCACGTCGCGCGCGTTGTAGCGCACCCCGTCGTCCTGCTTGAACGAGACTTCGTGAGCCTCGTCGACCACGATCAGGCCGAGGCGGGCATAAGGCAGGAACAGCGCCGAGCGCGCCCCGACCACGACTTGCGCCTCGCCCGCCACGATGGCGCGCCAGGCGCGGCGCCGCTCGCTGGACTTCAGCGAAGAATGCCAGAGGATCGGCGGCACGCCGAAGCGGTGCTCGAAGCGGCGCAGGAAATTCTCGGTCAGCGCGATCTCGGGCAGCAGGACCAGGATCTGCCGTCCGCGCCGCAGCGCCTCGGCCACCGCCTCGAAATAAGTCTCGGTCTTTCCAGAGCCGGTCACGCCGTCGAGCAGGAACGGCGCGAACGCATCGGCGCGAACGGCCTCGACGAAGATGTCGGCCGCTTCCTGTTGACCGTCCGACAGCATGGGCTGGGCATGTTCGGGCCGGGCTCGGGCATAAGGACGGTCGAGATCGACGACCACCGGCTCCAGCAGGCCAGCGCCGACCATGCCGCGCAGAACGCCGTCCGACACCGAGGCCAGCTCGGCCAGTTCCTTGATCGAGGCCTGCTCGCCCTGGAGTGCGTCCAGCGCGGCGGCGCGTTGCGGGGTGAGCCGGGCGGGCTCCTGTCCGGTCAGGCGGTATTCGGTGGTGGTGCCGCCGCCGCGCAGCGCCGCCATGCTGCCCAGCGCCATGCGCGCCACGGACGAAAGCGAGGCGCAGTAGTAGTCCGCGGTCCATTCGATGAGGCGCCGCAGACGCTCCGGCAGGGGCGGCACGGGCATGACTTCCAGCAGGGGGCGCAGTTTCGATTCAGGCACTTCCTGCGTGTTCAGGCGTTGCGGCTCCCAGACGATGCCGAGGACCTGCCTCGGCCCGAGGGGCGCAACCACCACGGAGCCGAATTCTATCGCCATGCCTTCGGGGACGCGGTAGTCGAGGACGCCCAGTGCGGCGTTGAAGACGAGGATTCGGACGCGTTTCATGTAGGTTGCATATAGGCACTGCTGTCCGGGGGCGTGAAGGAGTTGATGATGGTGAACTGGGGAACAGGGGATAATTCGGCAGCCATGGGCGCTTCGGCGGAAGCGGACATGCATGTCGAAACCGGCGCGGCAAGCGCGTTTCGGTCCGACTGGAGCCGCCGCGGCGTGCTCATCGGCATGCTTGCAACCGGAGTGCTGATGCTGCCGGGCTGCTCGACTCTCGCGGCGGGTTCGGGCCTGGGTTCGGGCTCTTCGGCCGGCGCGGACCCGGTACGTCGCCTCATGCGCTTTTCCTCGGAACGGGCTTTCGCCTGGCTCGGCCAGCCCGAGGGCTTCTGGACCAGCCCCGTGGCCCGCATCCCGATGCCGGTGCTGTTCGACCGCCCCGGGCGCACGACCACGGGCGTGCTCAAGTCGAAGGCCTTCCGCGACAAGCTTCAGTACCAGCTCAACCTCTTCGCGACGCCCGGCGCGCGCGTGGCCGGTCCGCTGGTGCTCAAGACCGTGCAGAGCGTCGCCATCCCGAATCCGGCCGAAGTGATGGCAGGCGGCAATACCGCGGCCACCACGCTGCTGCGCCGCGCGATGGGGCCGGCGCTCGTCAACGCCATGATCCCCGAGATCGAGCGCGCTATGAAGGAGGCGCAGGACCCCACGCTGAACCAGGCGATCGCCGCGCTGAAGGGCGTGACCGTCCAGGACACCGCCCATGCCCTCGCGCTCGATGCCGACAACGGCATCTGGTACGAGATCGGTGCGGCCGAGGCGGCAATCCGCCAGGATCCGGCCGATACCAACGATGCCGTGCTGATCGGCGCGTTCAAGAAGGCCTGACCGGCCGGCCGCTCCGGCGGCCGCAAGGCGCAGGGTAGCGGGGAAGGGCGCGCTTCCCTATAGGGGGCGCCAGAATCGACGGGCAGCGCGACGCCGCCCGTCGCAGCCCCGCACCCACAGGAACCGCGCCATGAAGTTCTTCGTCGACACCGCAGACACCAACGACATCGCCGATCTGGCCGCCACCGGCCTGCTCGACGGCGTCACCACCAACCCCTCGCTGATCGCCAAGTCCGGCCGCGACTTCCTGGAAGTCACCAAGGAAATCTGCGGTCTGGTCGACGGTCCGGTCAGCGCCGAAGTCGTTGCGCTCGACCATGAAGGCATGATGCGCGAGGCCGAAATCCTCCGCAAGATCGCCGACAACGTCTGCATCAAGGTGCCGCTCACCATCGACGGCCTGAAGACCTGCAAGAAGCTGACCAGCGACGGCACGCTCGTCAACGTCACGCTCTGCTTCTCGGCCAACCAGGCCCTGCTTGCGGCCAAGGCCGGCGCCAGCTTCGTCTCGCCCTTCGTCGGCCGTCATGACGACAACGGCTTCGACGGCATGGACCTGATCCGCGACATCCGCCTGATCTACGACAACTACGCCTTCGAGACCGAGATCCTCGCCGCCTCGATCCGCCACCCGGTTCACGTCCTCGAATGCGCCCGCATCGGCGCCGACGTCGCAACGATGCCGCCGGCCGTCATCAAGAACCTCGTGAAGCACGTCCTTACGGACAAGGGCATCGAAGGCTTCATGGCCGACTGGGCCAAGACCGGCCAGTCCCTCTGATTTGACGCCGCTCTGATTTGAAGTCGCTCTGATCTGAAGCCGTTCCGGCCCGAGGTCAGGGCAGCATGGATCGTCGTCCCGGACCGCGTCCGGGACGACCTCTTGCTCCCAACCGATCCTTCCCGGCTTGCACCCGGCGGACTATGTCGCCATTGAGCGGTCATGTCCGATGAAACACCCGTCGATCGCTTCAAGCTGGCCCTGACCGGCGCTTCGCGCGCCATCGCGCAGGATGCCGAAGTCGAGGTCAACTGGACCGCCGACGCTCCAAGCTCCACCGGCCAGACGTTCCGCGTGCCGATGCCGGGCCGCTCGATTCCGCAGGCGGCCGCCATGCAGGCGCGCGGCTATGCCGACAGTTTCGCGCTCAGGCTGCGCCATCACAACGACAGGCTGCACACGCGCAATGCGCCCGCCGACCCTTCGGCCCGGGCCTGCTACGATGCGGTGGAGGCCGTGCGCTACGAGGCGCTGGGCGCCAATCACTACGAGGGCATGCGCGCCAACCTCGATGCCTCGCTGGAAGCGCGCATCGCCAGCGATCCGATCTCGCGGGCGGACAGCCCGGACGGCGTGCCGATCCCGACCGCGCTGGCGCTCATGCTGCGAGAGCGTCTGACCGGCCAGCCAGTGCCGGAATCGGCCCAGTTCGGCGTCGACATGGTCCGCCGCTGGATCGAATCCAAGGCGGGTGACGATTTCGAGGCGCTGGCCGATTCCATCGAGAACCAGAAAGCCTTCCAGAAGCTCTCGCTCGACATGCTCATGCACCTGGAGATGACCCAGGCCGAGCAGATCGAACAGCCGCCCGAAGAGTCCGAGGACATGGACGGCGACGAGGAGACCGAGGAAGACGAAACCGGCGACGAAAGCGGCAAGGAGGAGCAGTCCACCGAGATGGCTGCCGAGCCGTCGAGCGGCCAGGACGAGGGCGAGAGCGAGGCCGAGGGCGAGAACTCGGACGAGATGGACGACGGCGAAGAGGGACAGGAAGGCGAGGAGGGCATGATGCCCGTGCGTCCGAACCGGCCCTGGACCGACATTCCCGACAGCTTCGACTATCAGGTCTTCACCGAGGCCTTCGACGAAGTGGTGGTCGCTTCCGAACTGTGCGACGACGAGGAACTGACCCGTCTGCGCGCCTACCTCGATGCCCAGCTCAAGGGGTTGCAGGGCGTGGTGACGCGCCTTGCCAACCGGCTCCAGCGCCGCCTCATGGCCCAGCAGAACCGTTCGTGGGACTTTGATCAGGAAGAGGGCATGCTCGATGCCGCGCGGCTCGCCCGCGTGGTCGTCTCGCCCGGACAGTCGCTGTCCTACAAGATCGAGCGCGATGTCGAGTTCAAGGATACGATCGTCACTCTGCTGCTCGACAATTCCGGCTCGATGCGCGGTCGTCCCATCTCGATCGCGGCGATCAGCGCGGATGTGCTGGCGCGCACGCTGGAGCGCTGCGGCGTCAAAGTGGAGATCCTGGGCTTCACCACGCGCGCCTGGAAGGGCGGGCAGAGCCGCGAATCCTGGCTGTCGAACGGGCGCCCCCAGCATCCGGGCCGCCTCAACGATCTTCGTCACATCATCTACAAGAAGGCCGACGAGCCGTGGCGCCGGGCGCGCAAGAACCTGGGCCTGATGATGCGCGAGGGCCTGTTGAAGGAAAATATCGACGGCGAGGCGCTGCTCTGGGCGCACAATCGCATGCTGGCCCGGCCCGAAGACCGGCGGATCATGATGGTGATCTCCGATGGTGCTCCGGTGGACGATTCGACGCTATCGGTGAACTCCGCAGGCTATCTCGAAGCGCACCTTCGCCGCGTGATCGAGTGGATCGAGACCAAGAGCCCGGTCCAGCTCGTCGCCATCGGCATCGGCCACGATGTGACGCGCTACTACCGCCGCGCCGTGACGATCATGGACGCCGAACAACTCGGCGGGACCATGATCGAACAGCTCGCCGGACTGTTCGAAGAGGAAAAGGGCAGGAAATGAGGGTGTCCCGGACCAGGTCCGGGACTGCCGGCCTTTCTTTGGGGCGTCGCTTGCGCGGGAGCTTCACGCCATCCGGATCCGTTCGGGTCGGCGTCCTCAAGGATTGACCTCGCCTCGGCCAGCCGCTTATGCCGCGGCGCATGACCGAAACCCAAAGCCTGACCCTGTTCAACAGCCTCACCCGCCAGCTGGAGCCGTTCCAGCCCGTCCATGAAGGCGAGGCGCGGGTCTACAGCTGCGGGCCGACGGTCTACAACTACCCCCATATCGGCAACATGCGCGCCTATGTCTTCGCGGACATCCTCGGCCGGACGCTGAGCCACAAGGGCTACAAGCTCACGCACGTCATCAACATCACCGATGTCGGCCACCTGACCGACGACGCCGATGCCGGTGAGGACAAGATGGAGAAGATGGCGCGCACCCAGGCGCAGTCCATCTGGGACATCGCTGCCCATTACACCCAGGCCTATTGGGCCGACATCAAGGCGCTCAATATCCGTCAGCCGGCGAAGTGGTCGATCGCGACCGACTATGTGCCGCAGATGATAGAATTTGCCGAGAAGATCGCTCCAACTCACTGCTATGAATTGGAAAGTGGTCTCTATTTCGACGTTTCCACCGTGTCCGATTATGGCCGCCTAGCCCGTGCCGTCACGGACGAGGGGGAGGGGCGCATCGAGGCCGTCGCGGGCAAGCGCAATGCGGCGGACTTCGCCATATGGCGCAAGACTCCGTCGGGCGAGACGCGCCAGATGGAATGGGATTCGCCTTGGGGCAAAGGTGCTCCGGGATGGCATCTCGAATGCTCGGTGATGTCCGGCGACTTGCTCGGCTTTCCCTTCGACATCCACACCGGCGGCATCGATCACCGCGAGATCCATCACCCCAACGAAATTGCCCAGAACCAGGCATTCTGCTGCACCAATGGCCTCGACGTGGCCGCAAATTCCGGTGCCAAGGTATGGATGCACAATAATTTTCTGGTCGAACGCTCGGGCAAGATGAGCAAGAGCTCGGGTGAATTCCTGCGGCTGCAACTGCTGATCGACAAGGGCTACCACCCGCTCGGCTACCGCATGATGTGCCTGCAGGCGCACTATCGCTCGGAGCTGGAATTTTCGTGGGAGGGGCTGGCCGCCGCGCTGGTTCGCCTCAAGCGCATGATCATCGTGATCGAGCGACTGGGCGATGTGGAGCCGGGCGATGCCGGCCATCCCAAGCTCGCGCCCATGCTCGAAACTTTCGAGAAGGCCGTGGGAGAGGATCTGAACACCGCCGTGGCGCTCACCGCGCTGGAAGACGTTCTGGCCGCCAAGAAAGTCGATCCCGGCGCCAAGCGGGCCGTGATCGAGGCGATGGACGCGGTGCTGGGCCTCGACCTGTTCGGCACCAGCCGCGCCGATCTTCGCCTTCGGCCCAAGGCGGCCGAGATCACCGAGGCCGAAATCGAGGGCGTCCTCGTCCAGCGCAAGGAAGCGCGCGTGCAGAAGGATTTCGCGATATCGGATGCCCTGCGCGACGCGCTGGCCGCGAAGGGCGTGGACGTGATGGACGGCGATCCGCTGGGCTGGGAATGGAAGCTCGGCTGACCGCTTGAGCGGGGCGGGACCGGGCTTGCAGTAAGCGCGGGCCAGCCCCCCTTGTCATCCCTGCTGGCCATCCCGATCAAGGTGCAAAGGCCTGAAATAGGCCGCCAATCGGAGTCCGTCCATGACCGCCGCCGTGATCAACGCCAAGTCGCGTGCCCTTCTTGAAGGGCGCTTGCCCGTGGGCGTGGAGCCGCTCTGGTTCGAAAGCGATGCGCAGCTGCTGCAACTGGCGCCGCGCGCGGAGATCGCCTGGCTCGATCCCGTATCGCCTGCCATCGCGGCCGAGTTCATTGCCGCCGCAGACAAGCTGACCTGGTACACGGCGCTGTCGTCTGGGGTCGACTGGCTTCCCCTGACGCTCCTGGCGGAGCGCGGCGTCCAGCTTACCAACGGTTCGGGCATTCATGCGCAGTCGGTGGCCGAATATGCGGTGATGGGGATGCTGACGGTCGCCAAGGGCTGGCGTGAGGTGGTGCGGGCGCAAGATCGGCACCAGTGGCTGGCCCAGCCGCCGGGCAAGCGCGAACTGCTGGATTCGAAAGTCCTGGTGGTCGGCGCCGGCGAGATCGGCGGCCGGATCGCCGAACTCCTGCGCGTGTTCGGTGCGGACGTGACGGGCGTGCGCCGCCGTCCGGGACCAGGCGACCTGGCATCGGATGCCTGGCGCGCGGAACTCGGCCGATTCGACTGGGTCATCGCCATCGTGCCCTCGACCCCGGAAACCCAGCGCATGTTCGGTGAGGCGGAGTTCTCCGCGATGAAGCCCGGCGCCGTCTTCCTCAACTTCGCGCGCGGGACGGTGATCGACCAGGACGCCCTGCTGGCCGCCATCGACTCGGGCCATCTGGGCGGCGCTTTCCTCGACGTGACGGAGCCCGAGCCGCTTCCGGCCGACCATCCGCTCTGGTCGCGCGAAAATATCCATATTTCGATGCACCTGGCCGGCCGGGCGCAGGACACCCTGTACGAGCGCGGATCGGCGCGATTTCTCGCCAATCTCCAGCACTTCGTGCGCGGCGAGCCCCTGGACCATGTCGTCGATCTGTCGCGGGGTTATTGACCGGCCACTACTTTGGCCAGATGCCCGGCGTTGAATTCTTCGCCACATGCCCTGACACTACGACCTGAAATTCGGGATCAAGCGGAGGGAAGATGCACATGGCAGAGAGCGACAAGCGCAAGGCGTCCGATCTATTCATCGAATGCCTGGAAGCGGAGGGCGTCGAGTATATCTTCGGCGTTCCGGGTGAGGAGAACCTCGATTTCCTCGATTCGCTCTCGCGGTCCAAACAGATCCGGCTGATTCTCACCCGGCACGAGCAAGGGGCGGGCTTCATGGCGGCCACTTATGGCCGCCATACCGGGAAAGTGGGCGTCTGCCTCTCCACACTCGGCCCGGGCGCGACCAATTTCGTGACCGCCGCGGCTTATGCGACGCTTGGCGGCATGCCGATGCTGATGATTACCGGGCAGAAGCCGATCAAGAAATCGAAGCAGGGGCGCTTCCAGATCCTCGATGTCGTTTCGATGATGCAGCCTATCACCAAGTACGCGCACCAGATGGCCAGTTCGGACAATATCCCGAGCCGCGTCCGCGAGGCGTTCCGCATCGCCGAGGAAGAGAAGCCCGGCGCCACCCATGTCGAACTGCCCGAGGACATTGCCGACGAATATACCGATTCGCGCCCGATTCCGCGCTCGACGGTAAGGCGGCCGACGGCCGACGCGAAGTCGATCGCACAGGCGGTGGAAGCCCTGCAGAAGGCGAAGCGCCCGGTGCTGGTGATCGGTGCAGGCGCGAACCGCAAGATGACCAGCAAGATGCTGGGCGAATTCGTCGAGAAGACCGGAATTCCTTTCCTCACCACGCAGCTCGGCAAAGGCGTGATCGACGAGCGCCATCCGCGCTTCCTGGGCTGCGCGGCGCTGTCCTCGGGCGATTTCGTTCACCGCGCGATCGAGGACGCCGACTGCATCGTCAATATCGGCCACGACGTGATCGAGAAACCGCCGTTCTTCATGCATAACGACGGCACGCGGAACGACCGCGTGGTGATCCACGTCTCGACCAAGACCGCGGAAGTCGATCCGGTCTATTTCCCGCATATCGAGGTGATCGGCGATATCGCCAACGCCGTATGGCAGATCAAGGAAGCCATCGCGCCTTCGGCGAAATGGAACTTCGATGCCATGCTCGGCTATCGCCAGGCCGAAGTGGAGCATACCGAAAAGCTGGCTGCCGACGAGCGCTTCCCGATCTTCCCGCCGCATCTCGTGAAGCAGGTTCGCAGCGCCTTGCCTGACGACGCGATCGTCTGCCTCGACAACGGCGTCTACAAATTGTGGTTTGCCCGCGGCTATTGCGCGTCCAAGCCCAATACCGTGCTGCTAGACAATGCGCTGGCATCGATGGGAGCAGGGCTGCCGTCTGCCATGGCCAGCGCGATGGTCTATCCGCACCGCAAGATCTTCGCGGTCTGCGGCGACGGCGGCTTCATGATGAACAGCCAGGAGATGGAAACGGCGGTTCGCCTGGGCCTCAACCTCACCGTGCTGATCCTGAACGACAATGCCTATGGCATGATTCGCTGGAAGCAGGCCAACATGGGCTTTGCCGATTTCGGGCTGACTTACGGCAACCCCGACTTCGTGAAATATGCAGAGAGCTATGGCGCCAGCGGCCACAGGGTGGAGAGCGCGGCGCATCTCAAGACACTGCTGGCCCACTGCCGCGATACACCGGGCGTCCATGTGATAGATTGCCCCGTCGACTATTCGGAAAACGATCGCATCCTGAACAGCGAAATCAGGGAGCTTTCGCTGGCCCTCTGAATGAAAACGGGAAGGCAGGGCGCGCGCCTGCCTTCCCGCAGCGTGGCTTTTTCCGGATCAGCAGTCTTCGAGCAGCAGAAGTTCGATCTCCACGGTCAGGCTGGGCGGCGGACCTGCCCGGTGGTCGGCTTCGGTCACCACCGCGTCCGCCACCAGGTGGCCGGAAATGGTGAATTCATGGTCGGGCAGAGCCGCGATCAGGTTCTCTCCGTCCTCGATGGCGTCCTCGCCCGCGAAAGTCAGCGCCACCGTATGGCGAGAGCCGGCGAAAGTGGCGCTTGTCCAGGGGCGTTCGGCGTGGCGCAGGAACTCGGCGCGGGAACCGGCGAGTTTGAGCAGGGCCGCAATCAAGGGCAGCCATGGTCCGCGCGCCGCACAGCGCTGCGCACCGTCGCCCAGGGCCTGTCGAGCCGATGCGAGCATCGCGCGGTCATGGGCAAAATTAACGTGCATGTGGGCTCTCCAGGTAAGTCGTCATGAAAAGTCGGATGCGTGCCGCGGTCCCGGCGCGGGGCCGGCGCCCGTTGCGCAAATCGCCGACGAATCGCGGATCGTGTGCAGCGAGGCGCCCGAACTTGGTCCACGGCATCCGGGTGAGGCGCAGGAAGCGCTCTATCTGGCGTAAAAGCATGGAACTTTGGGCTCCGGTGAGTGGGATTCGCGACTCGTGTTCCTAATATGTTCCAACCGAATGGGACTTGTCTAGGAAATTTCCTACGACTAGGATTACATTATGGAAAACGCCGAAATTCGCCGCCGTTTGCTGGAACTTGCCGAGGAACGCGGTGCGAGCCTTTCGTCCCTGTCGCGAATGATCGGAAAAAATACCACTTATCTTCAACAATTTATAAGAAAGGGTAGTCCGAGGAAGCTGGAGGAGGGGGATCGCGGCCAGCTTGCACGGTTCTTCGGAGTGGACGAATCGGAATTCGGGAAATCGAAGGAAAAATCCTACGTAAACGACAGAAATTCCTACGCCGGTGACTGGGTGGACGTCCCGCGTCTTTCGATCGGCGCTTCCGCGGGTCCGGGCGCCTTGCCGGACGGGGAGGACGTGTTCGGAACGATCCGTTTCTCCCCCCGCTGGCTGCGTTCGATGGGGCTGCGCCCGGAAATGCTCTCGGCCATCGTGGTCAGCGGCGATTCGATGGAGCCGGTGCTCCGCGATGGCGACGAAATCCTCGTGGACCGCGACTGGCGGCCGCTGCGGGACGGCATCCATGTCGTCCGACTCGACGATACGGTGCTGGTGAAGCGACTGGAGGCCGGACGGGCCGGACGCATCGCCTTGTTGAGCGATAACCCGGCCTATCGGCCCATCGAATGCGATCTCCAGGAAATCGAGGTGATCGGCCGTGTCGTGTGGAAGGGCGGGCGAATCTGAACGGCTCGCAGGCCTGACGGGGAGGGGGCGCAAGGTTGCATTCCTCCGGGCTTGCGGCCATTTCCGCAGCCATGACCCAAACCAGCGAGAAGCCTCAGGAACAGTCGATGCGTGTCGGCATCATTCCCGTCACGCCGCTCCAGCAGAACTGTTCACTGCTGTGGTGCACCAGGACCATGCGGGGTGCCTTCGTCGATCCGGGAGGAGACCTTCCCAAGCTGCGGCAGGCTCTGGAAAAGACCGGGGTGACGCTGGAGAAGATACTCGTCACCCATGGCCATCTCGATCACTGCGGCATGGCGGGAATCTTCGCGAAGGAAATGGGCGTCCCGATCGAGGGGCCTCACGAAGAGGATCGATTCTGGATATCCAAACTGGACGACGACGGTCCGCGCTGGAACATGGAAGCCGAGACGTTCGAGCCCGATCGCTGGCTCGAAGACGGTGACAGGGTGACCGTGGGCGAGCTGGAACTGGATGTCGTCCATTGCCCGGGGCACACGCCGGGGCACATCGTTTTCCATCATGCACCCAGCAAGTTCGCGATGGTGGGGGACGTGCTGTTCAAGGGCGGCATCGGCCGGTGGGATTTCCCGCGCGGCAATCTCCAGGATCTGGTCGAATCGATCACCGCGAAGCTCTGGCCGCTGGGTGACGAAGTGACGTTCGTCCCGGGCCACGGACCTATCAGCACGTTCGGAGACGAGCGGGCGAGCAATCCCTATGTCGGCGACGCGGCGCTGGAGCACGGCTTGCCGGGCTGAGGGCTGTGCCATTCCTCACGCTATTATAGGGGGCGGTGCCGATGCACCGCCCTTTTCGTTTTAGAACCACCCCAGGGCGATCAGCACGGCCACGGCGGACAGTCCGGCCAAGGTGAGCACGGTCACGAGAACGCCGACCATGCGCAGCGGGTTCGGCCTGTCGATGTCCATGCCCAGGCCATGGGACACGCGGCCCAGCATGAAGAGCGAGCCGACGATGGCCAGCCAGATGCCGCCCTTTCCGGTCATTTCGATCGCTGCGGCCAGGATCAGCACGAAAGGCGTGCTTTCCACGAAATTGAGCTGCGCCCGCATGCGCCGCGCGAGAGGATCGTGGCCTCCATCGCCGAACAGCACCTTTTCCCGCATGCGCATCTGGCCGATACGCGCTATATGCCAGAAGGTAATCACGCCGGCCGCGGCCGCGAGGCACAAAGTTGTCTGCAGAATCATGGTTCGAATTCCCCCTAGGTGGATTTCACGTTCATGCTGCGGGGAGGAACGGGTTGCAACTCGTGCGAAATCGGTTATAGGCGCGCCTTCGCAAGCCGCCGGTCCGCGAACACGGTTTCCGGCGGCCTTTTTGACATTCAATTCCAGGAACAGGTGCCGAAATGGCTGTCCCTAAAAGAAAAACGTCCCCGTCCCGCCGGGGCATGCGCCGCAGCCACGATGCTCTGCAGGTCGAAGCATTCCACGAATGCCCGAACTGCGGCGAACTGAAGCGCCCGCACAACCTCTGCAACGCTTGCGGCCACTACAACGGTCGTGAGATCGTCGCGGTCGAAGCTTAAGACCAAGACGATTTTCGGAGGTTGCCCATGAGTTTGCCGCGTATCGCTGTCGATGCGATGGGCGGCGACGAGGGCGTGCGCGTCATGATTGAAGGCGCTGCTCTCGCGCGCCGTCGTCACGATCGCTTCAAGTTCCTGTTGGTCGGTGACGAGCCGCGGATCAAGGCCGCGCTCGAAAGCCATCCGAATCTCAGGGCAAGTTCCGAGATATTGCACACTGAAGGCGTCATCAGTGGCGAGGATAAGCCCAGCCAGGCATTGCGCCGGGCCAAGGGCACCTCGATGGGACGCGCTATCGAGGCGGTGAAGGCGGGTGACGCCGGAGCCGCCGTCAGTGCCGGCAATACCGGCGCTTTGATGGCGATTTCCAAGCTCGCGTTGCGCACGATGCCCGGCATCGATCGCCCGGCGCTGGCTGCCCTGCTGCCGACTCTGGAAGATCATGACCTGGTCATGCTCGATCTCGGCGCCAATGCCGAGTGCGATGCGCGCAATCTCGTGCAGTTCGCGATCATGGGCGCTGCCTATGCCCGTGTCGCCACGGGCCGCGAGCACCCGCGCGTGCGCCTGCTGAACATCGGCACCGAGGAAACCAAGGGCACCGAAGACTTGCGCGACGCTGCGGCGATGCTCAAGGCCTCGGCCGCCGACCTGTCGATCTCGTTCGACGGTTTCACCGAAGCCGACAAGCTCGGCCGCGGTGACATGGACGTCGTCGTGACCGACGGTTTTTCGGGCAATGTCGCGCTCAAGGCTGTCGAAGGCACGGCGCGCTTCGTGGCAGACCTGCTGCGTCGCGGCTTTTCGAGTTCGCTGCGCTCGAAGATCGGTTTCCTGATCTCGAAGCCGGCCACCGAGCTGCTCAAGCATCACCTCGATCCCAACAATCATAACGGCGCGGTTTTCCTGGGCCTCAACGGCATCGTGGTGAAAAGCCACGGCGGTGCGAACGCCGCAGGCGTCGCCAATGCCGTGGCGGTTACCGCGCGCCTCCTGGAGGAAAACGTGACCGAGCGGATTTCCGCGGACCTTGCCCGTCTGGGCGGGACGTCCCTGCGCAAGCCTCGCGTCCAGGAAGAGAGTGCCTGATGATTCGTTCGGTTCTCGTCGGTACGGGTTCGGCCCTGCCGCGACGCGCGGTCAGCAATGCCGAACTCGCCGAGCGCGTCGATACCAGCGACGAATGGATCGTCGAGCGTACCGGGATTTCCAATCGCCACATCGCCGCGCCTGACGAAACGACGTCTAGCCTGGCCACCGATGCGGCCCGCAAGGCCATCGAGGCGGCTGGCTTCGAAGCTTCGTCGATCGACCTGATCGTGCTGGCCACGGCCACCCCGGACCAGACGTTCCCGGCCACGGCCACGATCGTCCAGAACAACCTCGGCTGCCGCGGCGGAATCGCTTTCGACGTCGCCGCCGTCTGCTCCGGTTTCCTCTACGCAGTGGGCGTTGCCGATTCGATGCTCCGCACCGGCATGGCCAAGCGGGCACTCGTCATTGGTTCGGAAACCTTCAGCCGCATTCTCGACTGGGAAGATCGCACCACTTGCGTTCTTTTCGGAGACGGCGCCGGGGCGATCGTTCTCGAAGCGCAGGAGCAGGGCGAAGAGGGTTCGCGCGGTATCCTGGCGACGCGGCTTCATGCCGATGGCGCGCACAACGAACTGCTCTATGTCGATGGCGGTCCCTCGACGACCGGCACCGTGGGCAAGTTGCGCATGAAGGGCCGTGAGGTCTTCCGGCACGCTGTCGTGAACCTGGCCGAAGTTCTCAAGGAAGTCCTTGAGGAAACGGGGCATTCTCCTTCCGATATCGATTGGCTGGTGCCGCACCAGGCCAATGCCCGCATCCTCGATGCGACGGCGCGCAAGCTCAATCTGCCGGCCGAAAAGGTCGTGATGACGGTGGGCCAGCACGCCAATACTTCGGCTGCCTCGGTGCCTCTGGCGCTCGACCAGGCCGTTCGCGACGGCCGCATCGTGCAGGGCGATCTTGTCGTCCTCGAAGCGATGGGCGGCGGTTTCACCTGGGGCGCAAGCGTCGTTCGGATCTGATTCGGTGCTCCGTTATGGAGGATCGGGTGAACTGATGTGGGGGAGCATTGCTTTTCCCGCATTTTTTCATAATATTGTCCGGGGGGTTGTCGCACGGAGGGGATGCGGGACTTATGCGCTCCACGGACACATTGACGAGGGCCGAAATCGCTGAAGCCATCCACAGGAAGCTGGGATTGTCCAGATCCGAGTCGCTTGCGATGGTCGAAGCTATACTGCAGCATATGTCGGAAGCCCTTTCGGAGGGCGAAAATGTCAAGATTTCCGGGTTCGGGACTTTCCTGCTTCGCGACAAGGGCGAACGGATCGGCCGCAATCCGAAAACCGGCGTGGAGGTGCCGATTACGCCTCGCCGGGTCATGACATTCCGGGCCAGTCAGATGCTGAAGGACCGCATTACCGACTGATCCGGTTCCGGCATCACGTTGGTTATACGGAGAATTCTGCCATGACTGCGATCGAAGCGAACCGTCCGGAAGCGACCATCGTCAATGATGGAGCGTCCGGGACGGGGGTCTTCAACGACGGCAAGGCGCACGATGCGCTGCGCACGATCGGTGAAGTGACGAAGGCATTGGGCATTCGCCAGCATGTCCTGCGTTACTGGGAAGAGCAGTTTCCTGCCCTTCAGCCGATCAAGCGCAGCGGCAACCGTCGCTATTACCGGCCGGAAGACGTCCTGCTGATCGCCGAGATCGACCGACTGGTCAATCGCGAGGGCTATACCTTGCGCGGCGCGCGCATGGCTCTTGAGGAGCCGGCATCGGCGGAGACCGGCGCGGAGAGCGATCGACTCGCGGAGGCGGCGCCTGCAGGCGCGTCCGATTCCCTCATTCAGGAACTGCTCGGAATTCGCCTTCGACTGGCACGGGCGCTGGCCGCGGCCTGACAGGGCCGAGGCGGTACGCCGCGTTCCGGCTTAATCCAGCGCGCTGGGCCCCAGTTCGGGATCGAGGTCGCGTGGGCGGGTGAGATGCACCAGCCGGCCTGTGCCTTCGGCGATCTCGTCCCAGGATTCGATGTCCAGTTCCACCACGGCATAAGCGGCGGTGGGAAATTTTTCCTCGACCACGTCGCGCATCGGGCTGCTGCCGTCGTCCGGCACGAGATCGAAGATCAGGTCTTCGAGGCCCGGATTGTGTCCTATCAGCATGATCGAGCGCGGATCGCCCGCCTGTTCGCGCAGGAGGTCGATCAAGGTGGCGGAACTGGCAAGGTAGATCCGGCGATCCCAGGTGATCGGCGGCATTTCGCCCGCGGCTTCTCCGGCCAATTCGATCGTCTGGGTGACGCGAACGGCGGGGGAGGCGAGGATGCGCTTCCAGCCCACGGCGTGGTCGCGGATGTGCAGGCCGATCAGGGCGGCGCCCTTGCGGCCGCGCCCGTTGAGCGGGCGGTCGAAGTCACGGAGGCGGGCATCGTGCCAGTCCGATTTGGCGTGTCTTAGGATTCCGAGGGTTTTCATCGAGACTTTCGGTTCGCTGATCGGTCAAATGGGCGGTTGGCTGGGCGGGGCTTCGGCGGTGCCGGCTGCCTCGTCTGGTTTTTCGCTCCCCCCGGAACTGCTCCCTGCTAAACTGTTCTCTCCTGAACCATTCCAGCTCACGCGTTGCAAGGCTTCCTCCAGCGAAATGCGAAGCACCGGGGTGCCGGCCGGGAAGGCGCTGAGCAGCCGCGACGGGAATGCCGAAGACAGTACCACGAAGTGCCCGCGGTCGCCGCGGCTGCGGATGAGCCGTCCGAAAGCCTGGGCCAGCTTGGCGCGGATCAGGCTGTCGTCATAGGAGGAGCCGCCGCCGGCCAGCCGGCGCGCGCGGTGCAGGATGGTCGGGCGCGGCCAGGGGACCTGTTCCATGATGACCAGTCGCAGCGATTCTCCCGGAACGTCCACTCCGTCGCGCAGGGCATCGGTGCCCAGCAGCGAAGCGGCCGGATCGTCGCGGAAGATGTCTACCAGGGTGCCGGTGTCGATCGGATCGACGTGCTGCGCATAGAGCGGCAGGCCCGCGCGGGCGAGTCGATCGGCGATGCGGCCGTAGACCGCGCGCAGGCGCCGGATCGCCGTGAACAGTCCGAGCACGCCGCCGCCTGCCGATTCGATCAGCCGCGCATAGGCCCCGGCCAGCGCCGGAATATCGCCGCGCGGGATATCGTTGACGATCAGCACTTCGGCCTGGGCGGCATAGTCGAACGGGCTGAGATGCTCCGAAAGCCGGGGCGCCACTTCGATATGGGCGGCGCCGGAACGGGCGATGGCCTTGTCCCAGCTCTCGCCGTCGCGCAGCGTCGCCGAAGTCATGACGACGCCGTGGGCGGGTTCCAGCACGACGCTGGCGAAGGGTTTCATCGGGTCCAGCCAATGGCGATGAATGCCGACGTCGTATTCGCGCGCCTCGGAACGATCGAGGGCGAGCCAATCGACGAATTCCGGATCGGCGGGTCCATTGAGGCGGCCCAGCATGGATTCCCAGGCGAGCAGCAAGTCGACGCGCCAGGACAGGGACTGGCGCGCGCCTTCGATCCGGGCGCGGCCCTGGCCGTCCAGCCAGTCAGGTCCGTCCTCCAGCAGGGCTTCAAGGCGCAGCCCTAGCCGGACGAGGGGCTGGCGCAGTTCGCCAAGCGCCTCGCGTGCTGCCTCGGTTACTTCCGCGAAGCCGCCCTCCAGCCCCGCCGCTTCGGTTTCGAGGCCGTAGCCGGCCTCCTGTCCGCCGCTTTCGTCGCGCGCGTAGACGGTGGCGCGTACCGCCGCGAGCAGTTCCTCGATCGGACCGGAAGCCTCACCTTCGGTCAGGCGCTGCATCCAGCCGTCGCCGGGAAGCGCCTCGGCGGCGGCGCGCGCAGCCTCGATCGCCTTGGCGCCGGCTTCATCATAGCTGGCGACATCGGCGAGCCGGGCGGAGAGGCCGCGCCGTCTGCCGCGCGAGGCTTTCTCGGGACCGATCACCCAGCGGCGCAGTTCGATGGCCTCGCTGCCGGTGAGGGCTGCCGCGAAAGTCGAGTCGGCGGCGTCGAAGACGTGATGGCCTTCGTCGAAGACGATGCGCGTGGGACGGGCGGCGTGATCGCGCCCGCGCGCGGCGTTTATCATGACCAGCGCGTGGTTGCCGATCACCAGGTCCGCCCCGGCGCTGGCGCGCGCGGCGCGCTCGATGAAGCATTTGCGATAATGCGGGCAGCCCGCATAGACGCATTCCCCGCGGCGGTCGGTGAGCGCGGTGATGCCGCGTTGGCGGAACAGCGTGCCGAGCCAGCCCGGCAGGTCGCCGCCGATCATGTCGCCGTCCTGGGTATAAGCGGCCCAGCGCGCCACGAGCTGCGCGAGAATCGCCGCGCGGCCGGCGAAACCGCCTTGCAGCGCGTCTTCCAGATTGAGCAGGCAGAGGTAGTTCTCACGCCCCTTGCGCACGACGACGGGCCGCGAGCCATCCGCGCGCCGGTCCGGCCAGGCGCGGCGGCTTTCCTTGCGAAGTTGGCGCTGCAGGGCCTTGGTATAAGTGGAAACCCAAGTGGTGCCGCCCGACAAGCCGCTCCAGAGCGAAGCCGGCGCGAGATAGCCGAGCGTCTTGCCGATGCCGGTTCCGGCCTGGGCCAGGAGGACGTGCGGCCGGCCCGAGGACTGGCGCGGGGCGAAGGCGGCGGCGGCCTCGGCAGCATAGGCCTGCTGGGTCGGTCTCTGCTCCGCGTCGCTGCCGGTCAGCTCCGCAAGGCGTTGCAGCACTTCGCCGCGTTCCAGCGTGACTTGCCGGGGCTGGGGCAGTTCCGGGCTCTCCTCCCATTCGGGCAGGCGCGTGAAGAGCCAGCGTTCGGCGCGCTCGGGCCGGGCGACACGCGGGTTGAGCAGGGTAGCCCAGGACCAGCGCATGCGGGTGAGCGATTGCAGTGCGGTCCAGCCGCCTTCGCGCTCGGGCCAGTGGGGACTCTCGCAAATGTCGAGCAGGGCGCCGGCCGCTTCCTGAAGCAGGCGCGGCACGTCGGCATCGTCCTTCGGTTCTTCGAGGCCAAGCGCATGGGCAAGGCCCTTGGGCGTCGGCACCACGAACCGGGCCGGGTGCATGAAGGCGTAGAGTTCCAGCAGGTCGAGCCCCGAGAGATCGGGATAGCCGAGACGCGTGGCGATGAGCGGAGCGTTGAGGATCAGCAGCGGCGTGTCCGCCGCCGACATGACCGCCTCACCCTTGGAAACGGGACGCGTTCTGCCGGCTCCGTCGCGCATCCAGGAACCGCCATGGCTGGCGTGAAGGGCGGGGAGGGGCAGGGCGGCCATGGTGATCGTCTTAGGCAAGCCGCGGACAAAAGGGAAACCTCTGAACCCGCCCCGCGGTCGAAAACCCGGCGCTACAGCAGAAAAATACATCAAGATACATTTTAGCGCCTTGCGAAGATCGATTTAAGATATATCTTGTGGCCATCATGAGAAACAAGAGAGATGAAATGAGAAACATCAACAATCCTTACGGACATGGCGGCTTCGGCCGTGATCGCGGCATGCGCGACGGCATGGAACACGACATGGAGCGGGGCGGCGGCCGATGCGGCCATCGCGCTCATCGCGCTCATCGCCATGAAGAACACGGCATGCGCGGTCGCGGCGGCTTCGGCATGGCCCGCGGGCCGTTCGGCCGCGATGGCGACGGGTTCGAAGACGGCTTCCCCGGTGGCCGAGGACGGGGTCGTGGCGGCCGCGGGGAAGGCTTCGGGGGCGGCTTCGGCGGCGGTTTTGGTGGCGGCTTCGGAGGTCGCCCCGGTGGCGGTCGCCGCAAGCGGCTGTTCGATCAGGCCGAACTCCAGGTGCTCCTGCTTGCGCTGATCGCCGAGGCGCCGCGCCACGGTTACGACCTGATCCGCGAGATCGAGACGCTGTCCGGCGGCGACTATGCGCCGAGCCCGGGTGTCGTCTATCCGGCGCTGACGTACATGGAGGAATCGGGGCTGATCGCTCCGACTGCCGAGGAAGGTTCGCGCAAGTCCTATGAAGCGACCGAGCAGGGCCGGACCCAGACCGATGCCGATGCTGAAAAGGCCGCTGCGCTGAAGCTGCGTCTCTCGGCGCTGGCCGAAGCACGCGAGAAGGTCGATCCTGCCCCGGTCCGCCGCGCGATGCATGCGCTGAAGATCGCCATGTTCGACCGTCTCTCCAAGGACGGCGCCAATCGCGAGGTGATCCTGCAGATCGCCGATGCCCTCGACGAGGCGACCCGCAAGATCGAAAGGATCGAAGGTTGAGCACGATCGCAGCCCGCGTGCCCACGGAGAATGGCGGCAAGTACGTCCGCCAGCTCTGCAAGCACTGGAGCCACAAGCTCCAGACCGAAGTCGAAGGCGATACCGGCACGGTGACCTTCCCCACGGCCGTTGCCACCATGGCGGCCGACGGGGAGGGCATCTCCATCGCCATCACCGGCGAAAACCGCAGCGATGTCGAGGGTTTGACCGACGTGGTCGCTCGCCACATCGATCGTTTCGCCTTCCGCGAGGCGCCGCTGGCCTACGATTGGCGGTGGCGGGAAGATTGAACTCCACACCGCATCCCGGGGGCGATCCGGGGCTGCTGGTCCGGGCGCGCTTTGCCCTTCGCACGGCGCCTCCGGGCCGATGGCGGCTGCCGATCGAGTCCGGGGCGCGGCAATTTCACAGGCCGTGCTTGCGCCTTCGCCCTTGCGAAATGCGCGCTTTTCGCCAAAGAGCGCTGCATGACTGAACAAGCCCTGATCGAAGCCGCACGCGTATCCAAGGCCTGGCCCTTCCAGGAGGCCCAGAAGCTGCTGAAGCGTTTTCCTCAGGGCAAACCCGGCGGCGCGCCCGTGCTGTTCGAGACTGGCTACGGTCCTTCGGGCCTGCCGCATATCGGCACGTTCCAGGAAGTTCTTCGCACCACCCTCGTGCGCCGTGCCTACGAAGCGCTGACGGGCGGCGCGCCCACGCGCCTTGTCGCCTTCTCGGACGACATGGACGGGCTGCGCAAGGTGCCGGACAATATCCCCAACGCCGAAGTGCTCGCCGCCAATCTCGGCAAGCCGCTCAGCCGCATTCCCGATCCTTTCGGCCATGAAGGCGAGCAGGGGCATGAGAGCTTTGCGCATCATAACAATGCGATGCTGCGCGATTTCCTCGACCGTTTCGGTTTCGACTACGAATTCGTCTCGGCCAGCGATCGCTACAATTCCGGTGCCTTCGATTCCGCGCTGACGCGGGTGCTGGAGTGCAACCAGGCCATCCTCGACGTCATGCTCCCCACCTTGCGCGAGGAGCGCCGCAAGACCTATTCGCCGGTGCTGCCGGTTTCGCCCACCAGCGGCGTCGTGCTGCAGGTGCCGGTCGAAGTGCTCGATCCCGCCACCGGCCTGATCCGTTTCACGGACGAGGACGGCACCGTGGTCGAACAGTCGGCCTTCGGCGGCAAGGCCAAGCTCCAGTGGAAGGTCGATTGGGCGATGCGCTGGTATGCGCTGGGCGTCGATTACGAAATGTGCGGCAAGGACCTGACCGACTCGGTCACCCAGTCCGGCAAGATCGTGCAGGTTCTGGGCGGCCGCAAGCCGGAAGGGCTGATCTACGAACTGTTCCTCGATGAGAATGGCGAGAAGATCTCGAAGTCCAAGGGCAACGGCCTCACCATCGAGCAGTGGCTGACGTACGGCACCGAGGAGTCTTTGGGGTTCTACCTGTTCCGCGAACCGAAGAGCGCCAAGCAGCTTCATGTCGGCGTGATTCCCAAGGCTGTGGACGAGTATTGGCAGTTCCGTGGCAATCTGGCCGGACAGGCGCTCGACAAGCAGTTGGGCAATCCGGTCTGGCACCTGCTGCGCACGGCGGGCGGCAACCAGGGCGAGGCCACGGAAGGCGCGGGCGATACCGTGCCGGTGACGTTCTCGCTGCTGCTCAACCTGGTGGGCGTGCTGGGCGCCGATGCGACGGCCGACCAGGTCTGGTCCTACCTTGGCAACTATGTGGCCGACGCCACGCCCGAGGCGCACCCGGAACTCGGCGAGATGGTGCGGGCCGCGCTTGCCACCAACCGCGATTTTATTGCGCCCACCCTCCAGCGCCGCGCGCCCACCGCCAATGAGGCGGAAGCGCTCGCCGTGCTCGACGCCGAACTGGAAAAGGCCGGACCCGAAGCCACGGCAGAAGCGCTGCAGAACGTGGTCTACGAGATCGGCAAGAACGAGGCCTATCAGTTCGAAAGCCTGCGGGACTGGTTCAAGGCGCTTTACGAAACGCTGCTTGGTTCCTCGCAGGGACCGCGCATGGGCAGCTTCATTGCGCTCTACGGCGTGCCGGAAACGCGCAAGCTGATCGCCGAGGCTCTTTCCGCGGCGGGCTGACGTCAGGGATCGAGGCGGCGATGCACAAGGATCCGCGAACGCCCGAGGAACTTGCCGAAGAGTTGCTTGGGCGCAATTTCGCGGAACTGGGAGGCGAGGAGCAGCGCGTGCTCTGCCGCATCGCCTCGGGCACGGTGATCGGGCTGGATGCCGACGAACTTGCCGCGACCCATGCCACCCGCGCGGACCGTCTGGCCGATCGGGTGGCGGCGGTGGGTGGCAGCTGGGGCTTCATCATGGCTTTTGCCGTGGTGCTGCTTGGCTGGATGCTGCTCAACAGCGCGATCCTCCAGGCGCTGGGTATCAGGCCCTTCGACGGCTATCCCTATATCTTCCTGAACCTGATGCTCTCGATGCTGGCCGCGATCCAGGCGCCGGTAATCATGATGAGCCAGAACCGCCAGGCCGACAAGGATCGCATCACGGCGCGCCACGATTACGAGGTGAACCTCCGCACGCAGTTGGAGATCATCCGGTTGCACCGCCGTTTCGACCGGTTCGCGGAGTATTTCGAAGCGCGGCGCTCTGCCGAAGATGGCAAGGAATGCCAGGCGCCGAGCGGCAGTCAGTCCCAAGCCGACGGCGGCCATACCTGCGGGTAGTCATTCGAGCGCCAGCCTCGCAGTCTCTTGTTGTGTTTGTCGGCTCCACCCGCGCGGGAAGACAGTCGCGAAAGCGGCCGACATCTCCCTGCCAATGCCGATCGGCAACAGAGAAGGGAGCCTTGGACCTCAGCGCCAATGGCGCGCCCGGAACCACTTCGTCACGACATATTTGACCCCGCTCACCACCGGGCGCGCCGCGTGCATCGTCAGCGGGTTGGGTGTGCCGTCGGGAAGCGCGTTGTTCCAGATCAGCAGCGATCCCGCGGCAGGCGCGACCTTCAGGTCGAGATGGACGAAATCCGTCGTTCCGCCTTCGTCCACGGCGTTCAGGTAGACCATCGCCGTCCAGCTGCGCTGACCGCCGTTGCGGCTTTCGTGCCTCCAGTAGGGGGCATCGGTGTCGAACCAGTCCCAGTGATCGTGGTAGAATTCGCCCCTGTGGTAGCGCTGGCCCTGGGTGGACTCGCCGTGGCCGGGATCGATTCCGGTCAGCTTGCAGAGCCGGGCGTCGAGCGAGCGGACGATCCGGTCGCGGGGGTTGATGTCGCCCGAGAAGCTGGTGCGGTAGCCGTCCCAGTCGTCCTCGTCGACGAGGCGCGAAGGGCAGGCGACGCCGTCGATCAGGCCGATGACATGGCGGCAATGAGCCTCGCTGAGGAATTCGGCGGCCCTGTAGATTTCCGCCCCTTCCACGGGGAAGCGAGAAAAGGCAGTGTTTCCGGCCAGGCGCTCGCGCACGGAGATGCCGATCCTGGCCAGGGCGTCGCAGTCAGGATGGGCGGAGTTCGGCATCGTCCGGCGAGAGTACCGGCGCCTTGCCGCGGATCAATCGCACTGCCTTAGGAAACTGTGGCTGACTTGCGAAAAGAGCCCCCGGATCGCGAAATCCGGGGGCTCCATCGTGTTACCAGAAGAAGTCGTAGATCACGTCCACCACTTCGCCGGAGTAAGTGTCCACCAGCAGCACGTCGTCATAGTAGCGGACCCAGCGATAGGCACCGTAGACGGGCGGCAGGCGGTACTGCCAGGGATCGTCGAGCCAGTAGTTGTTGCCGTAGAACATCGAACCCAGCGTGAAGCCGATGCTCAGGCGGCGATAGGCGTAGCCGCGATAGGGCGCGTAGTAGCCGCCGATATGGTAGACCGAGCGGTTGCGGTCGCGATAGCGCTGCCAGTCGTAGCGGTTGTCGCGGCGCCAGTCGTTGCGGTCCCAGCGGCGGTTGTCGTTACCGGACCAGCGACGATCGTCGTCGCGGCGATCCCGACCCCAGGCGTTGCGGTCCGGGCGATTGTCGTTGTTGTTGTTCCAGCGGCGGTCGTTGTCGCGGCGGTCCTTGCCCCAGGCATTGCGGTCGGGCCGGTTGTCGTTGCGGTTGTCGTTGTTCCAGCCGGGACGGCCGTCGGGACGGTTGTCGCCCGGCCGAACGTCCGGACGATCCGGGCGATTTCCGCCATTCCAGCGACGGTCGTCGTTGCGGGATGACCCACGCAGGTTATCCGGCGTGGCGCCGTTGTTCCAGCGAACGTCGGAAGTCCAGCTCGGATTGCCGCGCACGACACCGCGATCGGGCCGCTGCGACTGGCCCGCCTGCTGGGGCGGACGGGCATCGTTGCCGGGACGACCACCCTGCGGCGCCTGTTGGGGCTGCTGGCGCTGCTCACCGCCGCGCCAGGCCGAAGGGCGCTGGGCTGCCTGCGGACGCGGCATTTCCGGTCGAGCCTGCTGGGGCTGCTGACGGGCCTGTTGCGGCTGAGGCGCAGGGCGATAGGCGCCCCCGTTGCCGCCCTGGCGTTCTCCGCCGCTGCGGCCTTCGCTGCGGGTACGCTCCTGCCGGGGTTCCGCCATGGCGGCGGCCGGAAGGGTGAGCGCGACGGCAGCGACTGCCATGGCGCCAAATGCGCCGGCCGAGAGAAGCCTTCTCGCCTTCAGTGTATGTTCCTTCTTCATTTTCCGGTCTCCAAAACCGGATTTGCCGCCCGGCGATGACGGTTCATCCTAATGCATACCCCTAGGGGAAATGCACTGTCGGAATGGTGAACCGGGATGTGGCTATTTGTTCATGTTCGATCGCGCTGAAATGAACAAAGCCGCCGACCGGCTTTCCCGGACGGCGGCTTTGGATCTTTCAGCCTTGCGCCATGAACCGGCGCGTCGGCTTCGAGCCTCTGCGGGTCAGCGCGTCAGCTTCTTGTAGGCCAGACGGGTCGGACGGTCGGCCGCATCGCCCAGGCGGCGGCGCTTGTCTTCTTCGTAGGCCTCGAAGTTGCCTTCGAACCATTCGACGTGGCTGTCGCCCTCGAAGGCCAGGATGTGCGTGGCCAGACGGTCGAGGAAGAAGCGGTCGTGGCTGATGACCACGGCGCAACCGGCGAAGTTCTCGATCGCTTCTTCCAGCGCACCCAGCGTTTCGACGTCAAGGTCGTTGGTCGGTTCGTCGAGCAGGAGCACGTTGCCGCCCAGCTTCAGCATCTTGGCCATGTGGACGCGGTTGCGTTCACCGCCCGAGAGCTTGCCGACGTTCTTCTGCTGGTCGGCGCCCTTGAAGTTGAACGCGCCGACATAGGCGCGGGTCGACATCTCGTGCTTGTTGACGGTCATGTAGTCATGACCCTCGGAGATTTCTTCCCAGACGTTCTTCTTCGGATCGAGGTGGTCGCGGCTCTGGTCCACGAAGCCGAGATGTACGGTCGAGCCGATCTCGATCGAACCCTCGTCCGGCGTTTCCTTGCCGGTGAGCAGCTTGAACAGCGTGGATTTGCCGGCGCCGTTCGGGCCGATCACGCCGACGATGCCGCCCGGCGGCAGGATGAACGAGAGGTTCTCGAACAGCAGCTTGTCGCCGTAAGCCTTCGAGATGTCCTTGACCTCGATGACCTTGCCGCCGAGGCGCTCGGGCACCTGGATGACGATCTGGGCCTTGCCGGGCTTGCGGCCGGCCTGGGCATCCTGGAGCTGTTCGAACTTGCGGATACGCGCCTTCGACTTGGTCTGGCGGGCGGCGGGGGTCTGCCGCATCCACTCCAGCTCGTCCTTGAGCGCTTTCTGGCGGCCGGATTCCTCGCGGTCCTCCTGCTCCATGCGCTTGGCCTTCTTCTCTAGGTAAGTGGAGTAGTTGCCTTCGTAGGGGAAGTACTTCCCGCGGTCGAGTTCGAGGATCCAGTCCACCACGTGGTCGAGGAAGTAGCGATCGTGGGTGATCATCAACACCGCGCCCGCGTATTCCTTGAGGTGGTTTTCCAGCCATTCGACGGATTCAGCGTCGAGGTGGTTGGTCGGTTCGTCGAGCAGCAGGATCGACGGCTTCTGGATCAGCAGGCGGGTGAGGGCCACACGGCGCTTTTCACCGCCCGAGAGCTTGTCCACCGGCCAGTCGCCCGGCGGGCAGCGCAGCGCTTCCATCGCGATTTCGAGCTGGTTGTCGAGCGTCCAGCCATCGACTGCGTCGATCTTGTCCTGCAGTTCGCTCATCTCGGCGCCGAGCGCTTCGAAATCGGCGTCTTCCTCGCCCATTTCCATGCCGATCTGGTTGAAGCGATCAACCATGTCGGCGGTCGCGCGCGCGCCGTCCTTGACGTTCTCGAGGACGGTCTTGGTCGGGTCGAGTTCCGGTTCCTGCTCCAGATAGCCGACGGTGATGTTCTCACCGGCCCAGGCTTCACCCGTGTAGTCGGTGTCGATGCCGGCCATGATCTTGATCAGGGTCGACTTGCCCGCGCCGTTCGGACCGACGATGCCGATCTTGGCACCCTGGTAGAATTGCAGGTTGATGTCGGACAGCACCGGCTTCGGAGCGCCGGTGAAGGTCTTGGTCATGCCCTTCATGACGAAGGCGTATTGGGCAGCCATCGGTTTCCTCTGGAAATAGGATCTGGATCGGATAGATTTGCGGCCCGCTCTACAGGCGCGCGGGCCTGTTGCCAAGGGCAGCGGCCCCGGCGCCCCTGGCAGTAGGCATTGGCAGTGCCGGGCGCGTGACGCGGCGGGTTACATATGAGAACAAGATTGTGCCGCGACGGCGAAGTTTCAAGCCGTCATGAAGCGGCGGCCCGCCCGGTCGCGCCCGCACCCGGCCTCCACTGCGCCGCCGCGGCCCGAACCTCATCAGGCAATCGGGATGGACCGGTTGGCAGGAGCGGCAGGGCGCGTTACGCATCTGTCATGCAACGCAGATTCTCCCGCGCGGCGCTTCTCGCCGTCTCTCCGCTCCTCGTCGCCGCTCCGCTGCTGACGTGCCCCGCACAAGCCACCCCCGCCGAGGGTTCGGGCGTCGCCTGGGAGATCGTGGAGGGCCTGACCACCGAGATCGGTCCCCGCCTCGCCGGATCGCCGCAGGAAGGACAGGCGCGCGCCTGGGCCGAAGTCAGGCTGAACGCGCTGGGCTTCCAGAACGTCAAGGTGGAACCGTTCAAGACCCTCGCCTGGACGCGCGGCGAAGAGCACGCGAAACTCACAGCGCCTTACGCGCAGCCGCTGGCCATTGCCGCGCTGGGCATGTCGACGCCCACGCCGGCCAAGGGCCTCCAGGCCGAACTCGTCTATTTCCCGACGCTCGACGCGCTGCGCGCGGTGCCGGACGGCTCGCTGAAGGGCAAGGTGGCCTTCGTGGACCATGCGATGCGGCCGGCGCAGGACGGCTCGGGATACGGCCCCTATGGCGACGTGCGCCGCCGGGGACCGTCGATCGCATCGCAGAAAGGCGCTGCTGCCATCGTCATCCGCTCGGCCGGTACGGACAACCATCGCAATCCGCACACGGGCGTCACCGTGTTTGCCAAGGGTGTGACCGGCATTCCGGCTGGCGCCGTCTCCAATCCCGATGCGGACCTGATCGCGCGCATCGCCGGGCGCGGCAAGCCGATGAAGATAGACCTGACCCTGCTCGGCAAGCCGTTCCCGGATGCCCCCTCGGGCAACGTGATCGCCGACCTTCCGGGCCGCGACCCCTCGCTGCCCAAGATCGTGCTCGCCTGCCATCTCGATTCCTGGGACCTGGCGACGGGCGCCATCGACGACGCCTCGGGCTGCGGCATCGTCACGGCCGCGGCACTGGCCGCGCAGAAGGAGGGCAAGACCCTGCGCACGATCCGCGTGCTCTGGGCCGGAAACGAGGAAATGGGCGTCACCGGCGGCGGCAGCAAGGCCTATGCAGAGATGCATGGGGACGAGCCCCATGCCGTGGCGATGGAAAGCGATTTCGGGGCGGACAAGGTCTGGCAGTTCCGCCTGACGCTCGCCGAAAGCAACCAGGCGATGGCGGAACGGATCAAGGCGGCGCTCTGGCCGATGGGCATCGTCTATCACGAAGGCGCGGCCACGGGCGGCGCCGATGTCTCGGGCATCATCGCCAAGCAGGAACTGGCCGTCGTCGATCTTGGGCAGGACGGCATGCACTATTTCGACTTGCATCACACGCCGGACGATACGCTGGACAAGGTCGATCCGGCGGCTCTTCAGCAGAACGTGGATGCCTGGACGGCCGTGCTGAAAGTGATCGCCAACGAGCCCGGCGCGATCGCGCGGGTGCCAGGTTCGAAGGGCGAAGGCTGACGGTTTGGCGAGGCGACGATCATCGTCGCCTCGCTATCGACCAGGCTGATCTCGTCCAGGCCTCGTTATCTTCGCCAGGGCAAGGATCGCGCTACTTTCCGACAGCTGGCGCGGCCTCCGATTTGGCGCATGCACCGCCGCTTTCCTACCTCATGCCGCCGATCTGCCTTGCGATCTTCACCAGCCGCCGTGCCTGCTCCAGATGCAGCAGTTCGGTCATCTTGCCCTCGACGCGGATAGCGCCCTTGCCCTGGTTTTCCGGCAGGGCGAACGCCTCGATCACGCCCCGCGCCCAGTCCAGGTCGGCTTCGCTCGGAGAAAACACCGTGTTGCAGGGGTCGATCTGGGCGGGGTGGATCAGGCTCTTGCCGTCGAAGCCGAACATCAGGCCCTGCCGCGCCTCGGCCTCGAATATGTCGAGGTCGCGAAACTCGTTGCAGACGCCGTCCAGGATCGACAGGCCGTGGCTGCGCGCGGCGGCGACGGCCATGGCCAGGAACGGCAGGAACGGCGTGCGACACGGCGTGAGCTGCGCGCGCATTTCCTTGGCGAGATCGTTGGTGCCCATGATCCACAGGGAGAGGCGGGTGCTACGGGCCATGGCGGCAATCGCGGGAAGGTTGCCGACGCTCTCGCAGGTCTCGATCATCGTCCAGAGCTGCAACCGCGGCGCCGCGCCGGACAGGGCGGCGTGATAGCGTGCGATGTGCTCGGGCGAATCGACCTTGGGCACGAGCACTGCGTCGGCCTGCGAAGCGGCGATGGCGGCCAGGTCTGCGGCGCCCCACTCGGTGTCGATACCGTTCGCGCGAATGGCGACCTCGCGCTGTCCGAAACCGCCTTCCGCGACGGCGGCAATGGCGGCGGCGCGAGCGGCCTTCTTCGCTTCCGGCGCGACGGCGTCCTCAAGGTCCAGCACGACCATGTCGCAGGGCAGGGTGCGCGCCTTGGCGATGGCCTTGGCGTTCGAGGCGGGCAGATAGAGGGCGCTGCGCCGGGGACGCTCCGCGCCATGGCGCGTGCCAGTATCAGAGGAAGAGACGGTCATCGGGCAGGGCTCCTCGCAGTTGGCGGAGGCATTGCGGAGCCGGGCAGGCAGGTCAAGGCTCACGGCGCTTGACGTCGGTCGAGACCCCCGCAGCGATGGAGGCGCCCGGGAAAAAATTCGCCTTGAATGTTGCTACAGGGCTGACGGGTAGTGCAAACGTTTGAAAGTTCGTGTAGCAGCGCGCCGTCGTATTCGATCGTTCCTCCTCCTCCACGATCGAAGAACGCGCGGGCCGGAACTTTTCGGCTCACGCTGCGATAGCCCTTTACGGGTCGCACAGCCGTCTCGCGACCGCTTCACGAAGAAGCGGCGCGGGACGGTTTTTTTATGGGGGACCCGTTGCGGAAAGCCCCGGCCTCATAGAGTCAGCGGCGCTTCCAGCACTTGCTCCAGAATGCGCTCGCTTTCCTGCCAGAGTTTTTCCGCTTCGAAATCGTCCAGCGCCTGAGGCGCCGGCGTTTCCTCGGCAAGATCGTGGAAGTAGTGGCCGCCCTTGCCGCCCAGATCGGGATCGGTCGCCAGCCAGACGATCGTGCGGGCCGGCTGTTCCGGCGCGGCGCATTCGTTGGCGGCCATGTAGGCCTGCATGGCCTCGTCCCCGTGGCTGGCGAAGTTGGAGCCGACCCGGCCCGGATGCATGGCAAGGGCGACGATTCCCTTGTCGATCAGCCGGCTGTGCAGCGCCCGCGCATGAAGCAGGTTGGCGAGCTTGGCCTGGCAATAGGCCGTGCCGGGCTCGAAGGCGGCCTTCATCATGAGGTCGTACCAGCGCATGCCGGCGCAGGCCCGGTGGCCGCTGGAGGAGACGGCGATTATCCGCACTTGTCCCGGCGGGGCATCGCCGGCCGCGCGTTCGAGCAAGGGTTGAAGTTCACGCGTGAGCAGGAACGGTGCCAGGTGGTTGGCCGCAAAGGTCGCCTCCAGTCCTTCCGAAGTCGCGTGATATCCGTCGCGGACACCGCCCGCATTGTTGACGAGCACGTCGACCCGGTCCGTGAGCGCGCGAATTTCTCCGGCCACGCGGCGGACCTCATGCATTTCCGAAAAGTCGCCGCGCAGCATGTCGACGCGGGCGTTTTCTGAGCCTGCCGCCCGAATTTCGGCCTCGGCGTCCTCACTGCGCTTGCGGTCGCGGCCCGTGCCGATGACGTGCCAGCCCATGCGGGCGAAAGCCGCGGCGCTGGCCCGGCCGATCCCGGAACTCGCCCCGGTGACGACGACGCATCGCTGGCGGACCTCGGGCTGATCGTCTTCTTGCGGCATCGTTCTGTTCTCCCTGATGAAATCCGGTTCGGCGCGGCGCTCTCAGCGTGGGAGAGCGCCCTTGAGGAACAGCCTCACGGCGAAGCGAACCCTTCGGTCCACATCCTGCGCCGGAAGCTCGTTCCCCGAAATCAGGAAACGTACGGGGGCGCTGACCACCATGCTCATGAACACCGTGGACGAAAGCATCGCGTCCTCGATGGCCAGGCGTCCCGCGCGGGTCTCTTCGTCCAGGATATCCGCTAGAAACCGCACGGTGGGGAGGGCGGCGATCTCGTAATAGGTCTGGAAGATGTCCGGAAAGCGGTAGGCCTCGGTGTTGATGAGGCGCTGGAGTTTCACGCCCTCCGGCGACCCTGCGAGCTGGATGCGCAGCATGGCGATGCCCACGAGCGTCTCTTCCAGGGTGTCTGCGCGGGTCGCCGCGATGGTTTCGGCACTGGCGGCGCGGCGTTCGGTCCCCCGCTGGATGGCGGCGCGGAACAGGGAGGCCTTGTCCGGATAGCGGGCATAGACGGTGCGTTTCGTCATGCTGACTTCGGCGGCCAGTGCCTCGATTGTCGTCGGCTCGAACCCTTTGTCGAGAAAATGGTCGAAGGCGCAGTCGAGCAGCTGCGCATGACGCGCCTGGGCCTGTTCGCGGGTGGGCCGACCGGCGCGGACGGGCGAGGGCGGGGCGTCGGTGGCAGCGATACGCTTGGGTTGGATCGTCTCGGGCATCTGGCCATTCGAGCCGATCGCGCTTGCGCTGCCAAGAGGATCGTGAATAATGATACGCATGAGTTGTCATTAATCGAGTCGTGCGGATCTGTCCACTGGAGGCGGAGCGCACGGCGATCCGGGAGAGAACGAATGGGTGAAGCCGTCGACAGGCTCATGGCGCTGGTCGCCGATCCGCAGCGTTTCAGTTTCAGTGCCGAGGAACTGCGCGCAACGCAGGTTGCTGCGCTCGACGAGCGCTTCCAGGAGCGGAAGGATCGCATCAAGCTGTTGGCTCTGCGTGCCCGCGATGCCGGGATCGATAAGATTGGGTCCGTGGCGGACATGGTGCCGCTGCTGTTCCCGCACACCGCCTACAAGTCGTACCCCGAGAGCTTTCTGATGGAGGAGCGCTGGGACCGGCTGACCAAGTGGCTCGGCACGATCTCGCCTTATCCGATCGAGGGGCTGGACCTCGAAGATGTCGAGGGCATCGACGACTGGATCGAGCGGCTGGCGGCGCTTGGCTATTTCATCTCCTGCTCCAGCGGCACCACCGGCAAGTCGGCCATGCTGATCGCCTCGCAGAAGGACATGGACTGGTCGAAGATCGACACGGTCAACGTCTTTGCGTGGGGGTCGGGCGTGGTTCCGGCGCAGGACCGCGTGATCGTCGGCTGTGCGCCGGTGGCGACCGTGCCCAAGAATGCGACGATCGCCCAGGCGCAGTATGAGGCATTTGCCGATCCCGCGGCGCCCCGCTGGCACTATCCGGTGCCGCCGATCACCGTGGGATCGCTGACCTCGATGGTGGTGATGCGCAAGAAGATCGCCGATGGCACTGCCCGTCCGGATGAGATTGCCGCTTTCGAGGAAACTTCCGCCGCGCGCGCCAAGGCGGTGGCCGATGCCATCCCGGCGACGGCGCAGTTCATCATCGAGAATCGCCATCGCAAGCTGCAGCTTTCGGGCTTGTGGAGCGGCCTCTGGCAGGTCGCCAAGGCGGTGCGTGATGCGGGCTATGGCCGTGCAGACTTCCATCCGGACAATTCGATCTATGTCGGTGGCGGGCTGAAGCGCGCACAACTTCCCGATGATTATCAGGAGTATGTGTTCGATACCTTCAATATTCCTGAGGATCGCCACTTCCAGAACTACTCGATGCAGGAACTGAATTCCGGCATGCCGAAGTGTCGCGAGGGCGGGCGCTATCACGTGCCGCCGTGGATCGTTCCGGTGCTGCTCGACAAGTCGGGCGATGCTCTTGTCGAGGGGGCCCTCGACCACACTTCAGGTGAAATGGAAGGTCGCGCCGCGTTCTTCGATCTTTCGCTCGACGGGCGCTGGGGCGGAGTGATCACGGGTGACCGGATCTCGCTCGACCATGGCCCCTGCAAGTGCGGCAACCACGGTCCTTCGATCCGCGACAACATCGTTCGCTACGCGGATCTGGAAGGGGACGACAAGATCGGCTGCGCGGGCACGGTCGACGCCTATGTGCGAGGTGTAGCATGAACTCCGTAACGCAAGTTGCTGAAAACGAAGAACTCGTTTCGGCTCCGTTCTTCCTGCGTGGTGAGGTACTGCACGGCACCGATGTAGTCCAGACGTCGCGTGACCTCGGCGTGACTTTCGCGACGCCCAGGATACCTTTCGACCGCGCGGTGCCGCCGCGCACTGAGGTGCCGCCGCTGCTGAACGTGCCGCTGGCCGAAATCATCGACTTCCTTGTCGAGACCGGCCAGCGCCTCATCGCTCCTGACAACGACCACATGCAGGAATGCATCGAACGGATGTGCCGCACGCACATCCTGCCGCGTGCCGTGGTCGAGAACACCGCGCGCCATGCCGCAGCCTATCTCGACAAGCGCGTGCTGATGGCGGAGGTGGAGCAGAACTTCCCCGATCCGCGCGCGCTCGATGAGTGGGTGCCGAAGCAGGACTTCACCGGCCGCAAAAGCTTCGTACGCGCCTTCGCGCCCCGTCTGATCCACGTGCTGCCGGGTAATTCGCCGGGCGTGGCGGTGAAGTCGGTGGCGCAGGGATCGATGGTGAAGGGCGTGAACTTGTTCAAGATGAGCAGCGCCGATCCCTTCACCATGGTCGCGATCCTGCGGACCATGGCGGATATCGATGCGAACCATCCCATCGTCCGTTCCATGTCGGCGGTCTACTGGCGCGGCGGTGACGATGCGACCGAGCGCGTGCTCTATCGTCCGCAGTATTTCGACAAGATTGTCGCCTGGGGCGGGGGCGATGCAATAAACAATGTTATCAAGTATTTGGGGCCTGGTTTTCAACTCGTTTCCTTCGATCCCAAGACCTCGATCTCGATGGTCGGGCGCGAGGGGCTGGTGGACGAAGCAACGGTGGACCGCGTGGCGGACCTTTGCTCCACTGACGTCATGACGCTGAACCAGGAGGCCTGCGTCGCCAGCCGCTTCCAGTTCGTGGAGGGCAGCGAGGAGGAAGTGGACCGCTTCTGCGAGCGCCTCCACCACCACATCGCCCGCCGCGCAGCGGAAAGCGGCGACGTGCGCCCGCTCGACCGCGACATGCGCGAGGCGGTGGATACGATGACCTTGATGGACGACGAATACGGCGTCTGGGGCCGGACCGACGGCAAGGGTCTTGTCATCCGCTCCGAAGAGCCGGTCGACTTCCATCCGATCAACAAGACCGCCAACGTCGTGCGGGTGGACAGCCTTGATGAAGCGGTGAAGTGGATCAATGTCGCCACGCAGACGGTGGGCTTCTATCCCTTCGACCGCATGGCCGATTACCGCGACCGGCTGGCCGCCGGCGGTGCGCAGCGCGTGGTCCACCTGGGCGAGGCGGGGCCTTCGACGATCGGCAATCCGCACGATGCGATGTATCCGCTTCACCGCTTCGTCCACTGGATGGCGCATGAGGATGGCAAGCCAGATTGAGGCTCTCATATCGCCGGCGCGGATAGCGGGGTGGGCGGCTTGCCTGCCCCGCGCCTTGCGCTAGTCAGAATGGCAAATCGCCGTGATGGGGCAGGGGCCTCGGGCACGCGAAATCCTGGAGGACTGGAAGTACCATGGCCGTTGAAATCCTGCTCCCGAAGATCGGTTTCTCGATGCAAGAAGGCCAGGTTGCCGAATGGCTGGTCGGCGATGGCGCCGCCGTGACCGAAGGCGAGCCGCTGTTCTCGCTGGAAGCTGACAAGTCCACCAATGAGGTGGAGGCGCCCGCCTCGGGCACCCTGCGGATCGTCGCAGCGGTGGGTGAGACCTATGAGGTTGGCACGGTGCTCGGCTACATCGAATAAGCGGCAGGAACGGAGGCGCGATCGGGGCCGGGAAGGGACTGGACAGGTCCCTTTCCGAAGTTCAGATTGCCCGCCATGCGCAAGATCCTGCCCGCCGCCATCGCGGCTCTCGCCCTCGCTGTTTCCGCCGGTGCCGCTCAGGCCGCATTGCCCGTCGGAGCCAAGGCTCCCGCGTTCTCGACGCAGGGCGCAAAGGGCGGCAAGGTCATGGCCTTCGACCTCAAGGCGGCGTTGAAGAAGGGGCCGGTCGTGCTCTACTTCTATCCCAAGGCCTTCACGCAGGGTTGCACGCTGGAAGCCCATGCGTTCGCCGATGCGACCCCCGATTTCGCCAAGTTGGGCGCCACCGTGGTAGGCATGTCGGCCGATGACCTGCCCACGCTGCAGAAGTTCTCGACCGAAGCCTGCCGGGACAAGTTCGCCGTCGCCGTGGCCACGCCGGCGATCACCAAGGCCTACGATGTAGCGATGAAGCGCGAAGGCGTGCCGGCCGGCATGACCGACCGCACCAGCTATGTGATCGCGCAGGACGGGCGCATCGTCATGGTTCATTCGGAACTCGACTACCGCGACCATGTGAAGCTCACCCTTGAGGCCGTGAAGAAGCTCAAGGGCTGAGGGCCGCGCTGATTGCAGCGGGCTGAGGCGGCCTGGGACCTCCACCGGGTGAACAACCGCACTCCAGCCTTGAACAGCACCCCCATAGGCGGGTAAGAGCGCCGTTTCCGCGCGCCACTTTGCTCGCGCGCTTTACATATGCCGTCGCTGCGCTATGCGCGCGCTGTCGCTTCTTGGGAGTTTCAAGTCATGCGTGCCGAAGGGCAGGCCCACATTGCGCGTATCGAGAAGGCCCTCGCGCTGGTCCGCAAGTTCCTCGATTGGGACCGCGCCCTGCGCCGGTTCGACGAGCTGAACGCGCGTGTCGAAGACCCCACGCTTTGGGACAAGCCCAAGGAAGCCGAAGCGGTGATGAAGGAGCGTCGCCGTCTTGAGGCTGCGATCGGTGCCGTGAACGATATTGGCCGCGAAATGCAGGACGCCATCGAGTTCGTCGAACTGGGCGAGATGGAGGACGACGAGGATACCATCAACGAAGGTATCGCCACGCTCGCCGCTCTTGCCGAACGCGCCGACCAGGACAAGGTGACCGCGTTGCTTTCCGGCGAGGCCGACAGCAACGACACGTATCTCGAAGTCCATGCCGGTGCCGGCGGGACGGAAAGCCAGGACTGGGCCGAAATGCTCCAGCGCATGTACACGCGCTGGGCGGAGCGTCACGGCTACAAGGTCGAACTGGTGGACTACCACTCGGGCGAAGCCGCGGGTATCAAGAGCTGCACCCTGCTGATCAAGGGCGAGAACGCCTATGGCTATGCCAAGACCGAAAGCGGCGTCCATCGCCTGGTCCGCATCAGCCCTTACGACAGTTCGGCGCGCCGCCACACCAGCTTCTCGTCGGTCTGGGTCTACCCGGTGATCGACGACAGCTTCGAGATCGACATCAACCCGGCGGACCTGAAGATCGATACTTATCGCGCTTCGGGTGCGGGCGGGCAGCACGTCAACACCACGGACTCGGCAGTGCGCATCACGCACGGTCCGTCCGGCATCGTCGTCGCCAGCCAGATCGACCGTTCGCAGCACAAGAACCGCGAAATCGCGATGGGCATGCTGAAGGCGCGTCTGTTCGAGGAAGAGATGCGCAAGCGTGAGGAAGCGGCCAGTGCCGAACACGCCAGCAAGAGCGACATCGGCTGGGGCCACCAGATCCGGTCCTACGTTCTACAGCCCTACCAGCAGGTGAAGGACCTGCGCACCGGCGTCGTCTCGACGGCACCCGGTGACGTGCTTGACGGCGCGCTCGACCCCTTCATGGCCGCCGCGCTTTCGCAGCGCGTGACGGGTGAGAAGGTCGAAGTGGAAGACGTCGACTGAGATCGGTAGCGGAATTCGAACCCGCGCTTCGGCAGCGATTTTGCCAAGCGCGGGGCGAACCGCTAAAGGGCCGCATGCGCTTGTCCTTCCCCCTTTCCTGCCGCTCCGCCCTGGCGGTGTCGACGCTCGCGCTCGGCCTGGTTCTGGGGGGGTGCCACCGCGAGCCGGTCGACGAATCGCGGGCCGAAAGCGCGCGCGCCTTTCCGGTGGCGGACCGCCCGGTTTCCAGGACGCCCGACGGTGCCGTCGGCACCGAAGTCCAGCGCGACAGCCTGAACGAGGCGCAAGTCGTCATGGACCTGGCTAGGATCGAGCCGGGCATGAGCGTAGCCGATCTCGGCGCGGGTGAAGGCTACTACACGGTTCGCCTGGCCCAGCGCGTCGGCACCAAGGGCCGTGTGCTGGCCGAGGATATCGACCGCGCGGCGAACGAGCGGCTGGGCAACCGCGTGATGCGCGAGGAGCTGGAGAACGTCTCCATCAAGCTCGGCACGCCGGACGATCCGAAACTGCCGGAAAACAGCTTCGATCGCGTCTTCCTGGTGCACATGTACCACGAAGTGACGGAGCCTTACGCGTTCCTCTGGCATTTGCGGCCTTCGCTGCGCGAGGGCGGCCGCGTGGTCGTCGTCGACGTCGATCGCGCCAGCGACAGCCACGGCATTCCGCCGCAACTCCTTTTCTGCGAATTTGCGTCCATGGGCTTTCGTTTGACGGAATTTGTCCGTAAGCCGGAGCTCCAGGGCTACTACGCACAGTTCGAGGTCGCCGGTCCGCGTCCGGAGCCGGCAAACATCGTACCTTGCCGGATATCCGGCAACACCATGACGCAAAAGTAGTGCGTCAGTAGCACAGGGCGTATACAGGGCCGCTGAACCGGCGTGCCTCACGCCGGGGGAAAGACGAAAGAGAAAATGGGTTTCAAGGGTCTCAAGCCGATTGTCTATGGTGGACGCGAAGTCTGGCCGCTCGTTGAGGGCGGCAAGGGTGTTGCCGCGACCAACCACATGAGCTCGGGCGCCTGGGCGGCGGCCGGCGGCATCGGTACGGTCAGCGCCGTCAATGCCGACAGCTATGATGCCGAGGGCAAGATCGTCCCGCAAGTCTACAACGCCCTTACCCGCAAGGAGCGGCACCAGGAACTGATCGACTACGCCATCGACGGCGCTGTCGAGCAGGTTCGCCGTGCCTACGAGATTTCCGGCGGCAAGGGCGCGATCAACATCAACGTCCTTTGGGAAATGGGCGGCGCCCAGACCATCCTCGAAGGCGTTCTGGAGCAGACCCGCGGCATGGTCACGGGCGTGACCTGCGGTGCGGGCATGCCTTACAAGCTGTCCGAGATCGCGGCGCGCTTCAACGTCAACTACCTGCCGATCGTCAGCTCCGGCCGCGCTTTCCGCGCGCTGTGGAAGCGCGCCTATCACAAGGTGCCCGACCTGCTGGGCGCGGTGGTCTATGAGGATCCCTGGCTCGCCGGCGGCCATAACGGCCTGTCGAACGCCGAAGATCCGCTCAAGCCGGAAGATCCCTATCCCCGCGTCAAGGCGCTGCGCGACACCATGCGCGCGGAAGGCATTGCCGACACCGTGCCGATCGTCATGGCCGGCGGCGTCTGGTTCCTGCGCGACTGGGAAAACTGGATCGACAATCCGGAACTGGGCTCGATCGCCTTCCAGTACGGCACGCGCCCACTGCTGACGCACGAAAGCCCGATCCCGCAGGCGTGGAAGGACCACCTTCGCACTCTCGAACCGGGCGATGTGCTGCTGCACCGTTTCTCGCCGACCGGGTTCTATTCCTCGGCGGTACGCAACCCGTTCCTGCGTAATCTCGAGGCGCGTTCGGAGCGCCAGATTCCTTACTCGAAGGTCGAGGCCGGCGAGCATACCGTGCGTCTCGACGTCGGCGTGAAGGGCAAGAACTTCTGGGTCGCGCCCAAGGATCTCGACCGTGCGCGTTCGTGGTCGGCGCAGGGCTTCACCGATGGCCTGCGCACACCGGATGACACGATCATCTTCGTCGATCCCGCCGAGCGCGACGATATCCGCAAGGACCAGGCCGACTGCATGGGCTGCCTGTCGCATTGCGGATTCTCCTCGTGGAAGGACCATGACGACTACACCACCGGCCGTCTCGCCGATCCGCGCAGCTTCTGCATCCAGAAGACGCTCCAGGACATCGCTCACGGCGGCCCGATCGACGAAAACCTGATGTTTGCCGGCCATGCCGCCTACAAGTTCAAGCAGGACCCGTTCTATTCCAACGGCTTCACGCCGACGGTGAAGGAACTGGTCGATCGCATCCTGACCGGCGACTGATCGCCTGGGAAACGGACCGATACAGGAAAAGGGCGGCTCTCGGGCCGCCCTTTTTTGTTTCATCGACCGAAGTCCGACCTTCGGATCCGGCCGTCCTGCGTCAGGAGCCGACTTCCTGCCCGGCCACCGAGGCGGCGCGGCAGGTCCGGTCGCGGCCCGAGCGCTTGGCTTCATAAAGGGCCTCGTCGGCAGAGTGCAACGCGGCCTCGATGTCTTCGTCGTTCCAGCAGCAGAGGCCGGCGGAGAAGGTGATCGGGTGCCCATCGACAGTGCCGATCGGCTCCTCGCGCATGCGGGCGGCGAGCCGGGCCAGTGTCCAGTCCGCTTCGTCCTCGATGCACTCGTGGAACAGGATGGCGAACTCTTCGCCGCCCCAGCGAGCCACCATGTCGGCGCGGCGTATCTGTGAAGAGAGCCGGTCCGCGAATGCGCAGAGCACCCGGTCGCCTTCGTCATGGCCGAGCCGGTCGTTGACTTGCTTGAAGAAGTCGATGTCGACGATGGCCAGGCAGCCTTTGCGCTGGTGGGCGGGCAGGGCCTGGACCTGCTCCAGGAAGCCGCGACGGTTGGCGATCCCGGTGAGGGGGTCTTCCAGTGCCGCGATGCTGAGGTCTTCCATCTGTGCGCGCGTGGCGGTGGCTGCGCGGTGGACGCCTGCGTAAAGCGTCTGGATCACGTCGCCCACTTCAGGGAGCGGTGCGCCGTCCTCTTCCTTCGGATTCAGGGCGGCCGCCAGGGCATGGATCGGGTCAAGCAGGGCCCCTATACCGAACAGGGCGAGGGCGGTGCCCAGGACCGTCGCCAGGGTCAGCAGGACGAATTCGAACAGGGCGATCCGCCCGGTCGACAGGCCCCACACACAATAGCCGATCAGCGGAAGATGAGTGGCGAGGAAGCAGATGGCAAAGATGCGCAATCGCAGCGAGCGCGGAAATATGAAGGACGTTGCGAGGTAGAACTGCATTCAGGCATCCCGGTTCTCGTTAGAATTGCCGGAAAAAATTGTCGACGGTTCTAAACGGTTCCTAAAAATTCATCGTTAATTTGCGTACGCAAGATGAGCCGTGCGACCTCCATGGCCGGTCGTTTCGCTCCGTTCCCTGTGCACATAACGACTGAGGCGGGAGTCCGCAGACCCCCGCCTCAATCGATTTCAACTCATTTAATTCAATGCATTGCCGAAAAGGCCGGAGCGTGGAGGGATACTCAGCCACGCACCGTGTTGGCAGCGCTCAGCACGGCGCGGACACTGGCGGTCGCCACGTCTTCGTCGATGCCGACACCCCAGATGACGCGCCCATCGGGCGTCACGCATTCGACATAGGCGGCGGCGCGGGCGTCAGTGCTCTTGCCCATCGAATGCTCGGCATAGTCGCGCACGTCGAGGGTCACGCCGAAGCTTTCCGCCAAAGTCGCGGTGACCGAGGAGATCAGGCCGTTGCCGCGACCGGATACCGACTGCTCCTTGCCGTCGACGCCGATCTTGCCGGCGAAGACGCGGGTGCCGTCGGCGGCCTTGGCTTCTTCCCAGTCGATCAGCTGGAAGTGCTGCGGATCGTCGATGCGATAGGCCTTGCGGAACACGTTCCAGATGTCGGCGGCCTGGAGTTCGCGGCCGAGTTCGTCGGCCAGTTCCTGGACGTGCTTCGAGAAGTGCGCCTGCATGCGCTTGGGCAGCTTGAGGCCCTGGTCCTGCTCGATAACCCAGGCGAAACCGCCCTTGCCGGACTGCGAGTTGACGCGGATCACCGCTTCGTAGTCGCGGCCGAGATCGGCCGGATCGATCGGCAGGTAAGGCACGGCCCAGATCTCGTCGTTGCGCTTTTCCTGCGCCGCGAAGCCCTTCTTGATGGCGTCCTGATGGCTGCCCGAGAAGGCGGTGAACACCAGTTCGCCGCCGTAGGGATGGCGTTCCGCGACCTTGAGCTGGTTGCAGTATTCCACCGTCTGGATCACTTCGTCGATGTCCGAGAAGTCCAGCTGCGGGTTCACGCCCTGCGTGTACATATTCATCGCCACGGTGACGAGGCAGCAGTTGCCGGTGCGCTCGCCATTGCCGAACAGGCAGCCCTCGACGCGGTCGGCGCCGGCCATCAGCCCCAGTTCGGCGGCAGCCACGCCGGTGCCGCGGTCGTTATGGGTGTGCAGCGAGATCACGGCCGATGCGCGGTTCGGCAGGTTGCGGCAGAAATACTCGATCTGGTCGGCATAGACGTTGGGCGTCGCCGCCTCGACCGTCGCCGGCAGGTTGAGGATGATCGGGTTTTCCGGCGTCGGCTGGAGAATCTCCATCACCGCCTCGCAGCACTCGATCGAGAAATCGAGTTCGGCGGTGGAGAACGTCTCGGGCGAGTATTCGAATTGCCACTGGGTGCCGGGATACTTCGCCGCCTGGTCGCGCATGATCTTGGCGCCGTTTTCAGCGATGCCGCGGATCTCGTGCTTTTCCATGCCGAACACCACCGTGCGCCACAGCGGCGAGACGGCGTTGTAGAGGTGGACGATCGCGGCGTGAACGCCTTCCAGGCTCTCGAACGAGCGAGTGATCAGGTCTTCGCGCGACTGGGTCAGCACCTGGACCAGCACGTCTTCGGGAATGCGGTCGTTCCTGACGAGGCCGTTGATGAAATCGAACTCGGTCGCGCCCGCGCTGGGGAAGCCGACTTCGATCTCCTTCAGGCCGACCTTGACGAGCAGGTCGAAGAAGCGGTTCTTCTTTTCCGCGCCCATCGGGTCGATCAGCGCCTGGTTGCCGTCGCGCAAGTCGGTCGAGAGCCAGCGCGGCGCCTTGGTGATGACCTGCGAGGGCCACTGGCGGTTCGGCAGGTCGATCTGCGGGAAGGGACGGTACTTGACCGAAGGGTCTTTCAGCATGGTCATGGGTAATCTCGCTCGGAAATGATCTTCGTGTCGCTGGCTTTTTGCCATTGGCTAGCCTGCTTGCGTCTTGCCGGCCTGCGTTTGGCCGGTCTTTGCAGGTCCCCTTGAGCGCCGAGCGCGCCGCAGGACCGACGCGTCACCTCACGCCCAAGGGCGGATAAGTCGCAGGGTTAGGCCAAGACGAAGGGTCATGGCGCTGCCTATGGGCATTCGGGCCGCCGAAGTAAAGCGAAAAGGGCGCCCGCTTGCGGCACGGCCGATCCCGCGCGCAGCTATCCCGGTGCGCAACAAACTGTCGCGGTCAGGAGCCGGCGGGCGGATGGCGGTCGAGGAACAGCCGGTCGAGCACGCTCCAGGGCAGCATCCAGAACACCGCGACCAGCGCCGCGCAGGCGATGCCGAGCCAGGGGGAAAGAAAAGTCAGCGGAAGGCCGAACGCATAGACCACCGAAGCGGCGATGCCCTTGCGATGCGAGGCCTTGTGATAGCGCCGGCTCGCCACGTTTTGCGCGCCGGTCGCCGCGATCCGGCCCTGGAGCAGGATATAGGCAAGGGCCGGTGTCAGCATCGTCACCAGATAGAGCAGCGTGGCCTCGCGGCTGAAGTGGTGCTCTCCCAGGTAGGCGGTGGAGAAGGGGATGAGCGACAGGGTGAAGAGCAGCAGCATGTTGGACCAGAGCAGGCCGCTGGTCACCAGCCGCGCATGGCCAAGCAGGCGATGGTGGTTCACCCAGTAGATCGCGACGTAGGCATAACTCAGCACATAGGCGATGAAGATCGGCCAGAGCGACCAGAGCGCGCCGAGGCCCTCGGTGACCGGGGTCTTCAACTCCAGCACCATGATGGTGATGATGATGGCGATGACGCCGTCGGAAAAGGCCTCGACACGGGTGAGGCCGTCCTCTCGGTCGATTTCGTCTGCTTCGCTCATCGGGCGTCCCTGTTCAGATCCTGGCCGTTTCAATTCGGCAAGGATGTCTGGCCGAGAAAGAGACTTGGCCGACAGGGACGCCCGGATCAAGATATCGCTTGGTATGGGTCAGGTGCAGGTGAAGCCCTTGATCTTGCCGTCCTCATCCACCTGGACGTTCAGGCGGTCGGGCCGATAGTCCATGGTCACGGCCATGCCGGGTTTCAGGACGCGCATCGGCTTGTCGCCGCGCCACGCGGTGATCTTGGCGATCACTTCGTCGCTGGCGGGCTGGCCCACGTAGGAGGCAAGCTGGTCGGCGCCGCAGCTGGGTTCCATCGACGGCGGCGGTGGGCTGGCATCGGCCAGATTGTCGCTCCCCGTGCCGGTGCAGCCGGAAAGGGCGGCTGCAAAGGTGAGGGCGGGGGCAATGGTCGCGAACAGTCTGGCCTTCATGCCGGTCTCCTTTCGGGGTGTCTGATCCCGCGACTATGGCCCATCCGCCGTGAACGGTCGATGACGCCCGCGTTACTGCTTCTCGAACGCGGCGTTGATGACGAGCACCGTCTCATCCGAGACGACCGGGACGTACTTGGTCACGCCGAAGTCCGAACGCTTGATGATCGCGCGGGCCAGGAAGCCGACCGAATCCTTCTTGCTCATCGGGTTCTGCGCGGCGCCGAAGAAGCGTGCCATGATGGTGATCGGCTTGCTGACGCCGTGGAGCGTGAGGGTACCGTCGATCGCGGCGGCATCGGGACCGCGCGGCGTGACCGAAGTGGCGACGAACGTCGCGGTGGGGAACTTGGCGGCGTCGAGCCAGTCTGCGCTGCGCAGTTCCTCGGTCAACTTGTCGCTGGTGGTCTGGACCGAAGTGACCGGGATGGTGACGTTGAGCTTGGTGGCGGCAAGGTTCTTGGGGTCGAGCGTCATCGAGCCGCTGGCGCCGGAGAACGTGCCCGCGAAAGGCGAGATTCCCATGTGGGAGACGCTGAAGGTGACCTGGGTGTGGGCAGGCTCGACGGCGTAAGTGCCCGCCTTGACGTCCGTGGGGGCGCCGGCGCCGTGGAGCATTTCCATCCGTTCGCGGCCGCCGCCCGGGCCGCCGGGGCCCGGCTGGGCGATGACGGGGGCCGCGAGAGCGGCTGCGGCGGCGAGGACGAGGGGGATATGGATGCGGCGCATTGGGTATGCTCCCGAAAAAGAAGAGGCGGCGCATTTCTGCGCCGCCTCCGAACCTTCGTCAAACGCGAAATGCGTAAGAGAAATCAGTTCTCTGCCTTGAACCTCAAGGCTTAGTTCTTCGCCTTGTCGACCAGGGCGTTGGCGCCGATCCAGGGCATCATGGCGCGCAGCTTCGAGCCGGTTTCCTCGATCGGGTGACGCTTGGCGGCGATGCGCGAAGCCTTCAGTTCCGGCTGGCCGGCGCGGTTGTCGAGCACGAAGTCCTTCACGAAACGGCCCGACTGGATGTCTTCCAGAACGCGCTTCATTTCCTTCTTGGTTTCTTCGGTGATGATGCGCGGGCCGGTCTTGATGTCGCCGTATTCGGCGGTGTTCGAGATCGAGTAGCGCATGTTGGCGATGCCGCCTTCATACATCAGGTCGACGATCAGCTTCAGTTCGTGAAGGCATTCGAAGTAGGCCATTTCCGGTGCGTAGCCGGCTTCCACCAGCGTTTCGAAGCCAGCCTGGACCAGCGCGGTGGTGCCGCCGCAGAGCACGGCCTGCTCACCGAACAGGTCGGTTTCGCATTCCTCGCGGAAGTTGGTCTCGATGATGCCCGAACGGCCGCCGCCGACGCCCGAGGCGTAGGCCAGAGCCACATCCTGCGCATTGCCGGTCACGTCCTGGTGGATCGCGACGAGGCAGGGCACGCCGCCGCCCTTCACGTATTCGCCGCGAACGGTGTGGCCCGGGCCCTTCGGCGCGATCATGATCACGTCGATGTCGGCGCGGGGCTCGATCAGGCCGAAGTGGACGTTGAGGCCGTGGGCGAAGGCCAGCGCTGCGCCGGGCTTCATGTTCTCATGGATGTCGGCGGCGTAGATCGCGGCCTGGTGCTCGTCGGGCGCGAGGATCATGAGCACGTCGGCCCATGCGGCCGCTTCGGCGTTGGCAAGCACCTTGAAGCCGGCGCCTTCGGCCTTCTTGGCAGAGGGTGAGCCGGGACGAAGCGCGATGGCCACTTCCTTGACGCCCGAGTCGCGCAGGTTCTGCGCGTGGGCATGACCCTGGCTGCCGTAGCCGAGGATCGCGACCTTCTTTTCGGTGATCAGGTTGATGTCGCAATCGGCGTCGTAATAGACCTTCATTGTACTACCCTTTCGACGGCCCGTCCCCGTGAGGCGGGGCCTAATTGATTTGCGCCGGTGGCGCATGGTCGGTTGGTTCCGGTTTCTGGCCGGAGGATATGGGTTAAGCCTCGTGCGGCCCGCGGATCATCGCGACGATGCCGGTACGGCCGACTTCGACGAGGCCGAGGTCGCGCATCAGCTGCACGAACGTATCGATCTTGTCCGGCGCGCCGGTCAGTTCGAAGATGAAGCTGCCGGTGGTGGTGTCCACCGCCTTGGCGCGGAAGATGTCGGCCAGACGCAGCGCCTCGACGCGCTTCTCGCCCAGGCCCGCCACCTTGATGAGCGCCAGTTCGCGGGCGACGTGGGGGCCTACCTCGGTGAGGTCGACCACCTTGTGCACCGGCACCAGGCGTTCGAGCTGGGCGTGGATCTGGTCGATCTGGCTCGGCGGCCCGTGCGTGACGATCGTGATCCGGCTCACCGCGTGGTTCTCGGTGATGTCGGCCACGGTAAGGCTGTCGATGTTGTAGCCACGCGCGGTGAACAGGCCGGCGATCTTGGCGAGAATGCCCGCCTCGTTATCGACGGTAATGGTGAGGACGTGGCGTTCCTCGGCCTCTTGCTTGATGTGCATCATGATATGTCTTTCGGATCCTGCGCGCGCGTTCTCAGACCAGAGCCTTGGCTTCGTCGTCCATGGTGCCGGCCACCGTGTCGCCGTAGAGGATCATTTCGGTATGCGCCGCGCCCGAGGGGATCATCGGGAAGCAGTTCGATTCCTTGGCGACCAGACAGTCGACGATGACGGGGCCGTCGTAGTCGATCATTTCCTGGATGCCGGCATCGAGCTGGCTTTCGTTCTCGATGCGGATGCCCTTCCACCCGTAAGCTTCAGCCAGCTTCACGAAGTCCGGCAGGCTGTCCGAATAGGACTGCGAGTAGCGGCTCTCGTAAGTGAGTTCCTGCCACTGGCGGACCATGCCCATCCACTCGTTGTTGAGGATGAAGATCTTCACCGGCAGGCGGTACTGGGTGGCGGTGCCCAGTTCCTGAATGTTCATCTGGATCGAGGCGTCGCCCGCGATGTCGATGACCAGGCTGTCCGGATTGCCGAGCTGCGCGCCGATCGCGGCGGGCAGGCCGTAGCCCATCGTGCCGAGACCGCCCGAAGTCAGCCACTTGTTCGGACCGAAGAAGTGGAAATACTGCGCCGCCCACATCTGGTGCTGGCCGACTTCGGTGGAGATCACCGGGTCCTTGTCCCTGGTCAGCTCGAACAGGCGCTGGACCGCCAGCTGCGGCATGATCGCCTTCTTCGAAAGCGGGAAGGACAGGCTCTTCTTGCCGCGCCATTCCTCCACGCGGGCCTTCCACGGCGCCAGGTCCTGGCCCTTGCGGTCGCCCCAGAGCGTCAGGATCTGGTCGAGCACGGTGGCGCAGTCGCCGATGATCGGCAGGTCGACGCGAACCGTCTTGTTGATCGAGGCGCGGTCGATGTCGATGTGGATCTTGGTCGAATTCGGCGCAAAAGCGTCGAGACGGCCGGTCACGCGGTCATCGAAACGGGCGCCGACGCAGACGATCAGGTCGGCCTGGTTCATCGCCAGGTTGGCCTCGTACGTGCCGTGCATGCCCAGCATGCCCAGCCAGTCGGCATGGTCTGCGGGGAAGGCGCCGAGGCCCATGAGGGTGGACGTGACGGGCGCGCCGGTCCTGGCCTGAAGCTCGCGCAGCAGGGCGGTGGCGCGCGGGCCGGAGTTGATGACGCCGCCGCCGGTATAGAACACCGGCGCCTTGGCCTTGGCCAGCAGTTCGACCGCCTGCGCGATCTCGTCCGCCGTGCCTTCGGTGCGCGGCGAATAGCGCTGGCGGCGCTGCGCCGGGGCATCGTTCCAGGCGGCGGAGGCGATCTGGACGTCCTTGGGGATGTCGATCAGCACCGGGCCGGGACGGCCGGACGTGGCGATCTGGAACGCCTCGTCGATGATGCCTGCCAGTTCGGCCGGGTCCTTCACCAGGTAGTTATGCTTGGTGCAGTGGCGCGAGATGCCGACCGTGTCCGCTTCCTGGAAAGCGTCCGAGCCGATCAGCGCCGTCGGCACCTGGCCGGTGATGATGACCAGCGGAATCGAATCCATGAAAGCATCGGCAATACCGGTGATGGCATTGGTTGCGCCCGGGCCCGAGGTGACGAGAACGACGCCGGGCTTGCCGGTCGAACGCGCATAACCTTCGGCTGCGTGGGCCGCGCCGGCTTCGTGGCGGACCAAGATGTGCCGAAGTCGCTCGTCGCCGAATAGAGCATCGTAGATCGGTAGCACGGCGCCGCCGGGATACCCGAATACGAATTCGACCCCCTGCTTGACCAGGCTTTCGACCAGGATGTTCGCGCCGCTGCGCTCTTCAGTCACAACACATTCCTTTACCGATTCGTGGGCGTTTCCCGAGGGAAGGGCTGCCCTTCGAATATTGCGCGCCACGAAGGTCGCGCATTACCAAAAAACCATAGCGCGCCCTTGGGCGAACTATAATGAAACCGACCCGACACGACGGGCGCCGTGCCGGGTCCTCCCTCTCCTCCCTGCATACTTTCATCAGCAGGTGAGGGCGCTCTAAGGGGCCGAAAATATTACGTCAACCCTATAACGTGAAATAATCTATCTTGAAGGGTTTTTTGGTCGAAATATTCGAACTCGATCCTTGCCCAATCTTGCGGGGGCTGGTGGCGCAACCAGGTGAACTGGCGCTTGGCGTAGTTGCGGGTGGCCTGCGATCCCCGGGCCACGGCCTCCTCCAGCACACTTTCCCCGCGCAGAACGGCGGCGAGTTCCGGCACGCCGATGGCGCGCATCACCGGCAGGTCGGGATCTAGGCCGCGGGCGAGCAGCCTCTCCACTTCGATGGCGGCGCCGCGCTCGATCATGCGCGCGAAGCGCAAGTCGCAGCGGCGGTAGAGGGTCTGGCGTTCGGGAAGCAGGATTGCGGCGTGAAGCGAGACATCGCTGCCGATGCCGCCGCTGGTCCGGGCCTGCCAATGGGCAATCGGCAGGCCGGTAGAGCGGACGACCTCCAGGGCGCGGGCGATGCGCGCGCTGTCTGCGGGAGCGAGGCGCGCAGCGCGTTCCGGGTCCTCGCCCTGCAAGGCGGCATAGGCCTCGGCAACGGGGAGGGCGCGGACCGCGTCGCGCACTTGCGGGTCGATTGGGGGGACCGGAGCGATGCCGTCCAGGAGCGTGCGTATATAAAGGCCGGTGCCGCCCACCAGCACGGGCACGGCGCCCTCGGCATGGACTGCGGCGATGGCCGCGCGCGCGGCGCGGGCCCATTCGGCGGCGGAGCAGGTCTCGGCCCCGTCCCAGGCGCCGAACAGACGGTGCTCGATGCCGCCCATTTCCTCCGCCGTGGGGCGGGCGCTGAGCACGGTCAGGTCGGCATAGACCTGCGAACTGTCGGCATTGACGACCACGGCCCGCCGACCGCGCCGCTCCAGCTCCTGCGCCAGCGCCACGGCACAATCGCTCTTGCCGCTGGCGGTCGGCCCTGCGATGAGCGCGAGGGGTGGCTTTTCGCGGCCGCCCGTGGAATTTTCATACGCAGCTTCAAGGGAATTCGCAGTGCTCATTGCGCGGCTGATAGCAGAACCGGACCACCTCTCGGCAAGAATCGATGCGGCGCGGGCCGAAATGCAGGAAAGCGGTGTGCGGCTTGCTTCGGCGGCGATGCTCGATTTCTGCGGCAAGACCATGCAGCTTGCCTCGCCCGACGATGACGCCGCCGCGCTGCGCAAGGCCCTGGATGACCATTTCGCGCCGACCGACGGCCTGGTCTGCGATCATGAGCCGACGATTCCCGGACTGTTCATCTCCGACATGGATTCGACCATGATCGGCCAGGAATGCATCGACGAACTGGGTGACTTCGCGGGCCTCAAGGAGCGCATCGCCGAGATCACCGAGCGGGCCATGCAGGGCGAACTGGACTTCGAGCAAGCCCTTCTGGAACGAGTCGGACTGCTCAGGGGCCTTTCGGTCGGCGCCATCGAGGAATGCCTCGCCAGCCGTATCCGGCCGATGCCGGGCGCGCGCACGCTGGTGGAGACGCTCAAGAAGTTCGGCTGCCGCACCGTCCTGGTGACTGGCGGCTTCCACCACTTCGCCGATCCGGTCGCCGCGCAGCTCGGCTTCGAGCATGTGGTCGGCAATCGGCTGGAAGTGGCCGACGGCAAGCTGACGGGCGGCCTTGCCGGCCCGATCGTCGACAGCGCGGTCAAGAAGGCGACGCTGCTGGCCGAGATGGCGGCGCTGGGCGACGACGTCACCAGCCTTGCCACGGGCGACGGCGCGAACGACATTCCCATGCTGGAAGCCGCGACTTACGGTATCGCCTATCACGCCAAGCCCAAGGCGCGCGCTGCGGCGAACGGCTGGGTCGACCGCGGCGATCTCACCAGCGTGCTGCGGCTGCTCGGTATCGACGAGCAGGAATGGGTTCGCATCTAGGAAAGGCGACGATGATGGCCGGCGATGAAACCTCTTTTCTCAGTCGGCTGTCGCACCCGCGTTATCTGCTGTTCCTGGCCGCGCTTCTGCTCTCGCCCTGGCCGCTGCTGTCCGTGATGCGCAAGGTCGAGGCGGTCGTGACCGCGTTCGATCTGGCCGTGATCGTCTTCACCCTGAGCTGCATCCCGCTATGGCGCGGCGGCACGGCCGATGTGATGCGCCGTCAGGCCAAGCGCGACGATGCGGGGCAGGTTCTGCTGCTTCTGCTGACCGGGCTGATATCCTCGATCATTCTCGCCGCGCTCGGCACTCTGGTGCTCGACAACAAGAGCCTCGTGCCCGGCGAGATTGCGCTGCTGGTGGTGACGCTGCTGGCCTGCTGGACTTTCGCCAACCTCATCTACGCCTTCCATTACGCACGGCTCTATTATTCCTCCCGCGACGGCGGAGATCACGAAGGCCTGGACTTCCCCGGCGGCTGCGTGCCCGATTTTGCCGACTTCGTGAACTTCGCCTTCGTGATCGGCATGACCTGCCAGACCGCGGATATCGAGATCACCGATTCGGACCTACGACGGGTTTCCACCTTCCACGGCCTGTTCGCTTTCGCCTTCAACCTCGGCATCCTGGCATTGACGGTAAACGTGCTGGCCTCTTCCACCGGGGGCGGTTGACCGAGCAGAAAAAAAGGGCGCCCGTCGGGGCGCCCTTTTTCCGGTTCCGTTCCGGGAGGAAGAGCGATCAGCCCTCCATCCAGTCCTTGAAGAACGCCTCGTTGGCGTCGCGAAGATCGCTGACTTCGTTGCCGGCGACCTTGGTGCCCGCAACGGTGCCGATGCGGCGCGCGCCGGGCAGTTCGGTGCCAGCGGGGGCGGTGACGAGGTAGCGGCTCTGGTCTTCGCCGAAGGCTTCGGCCGTGGTCAGTTCCACGTCGAGATTGCAGCCGAGGCCGCTGGCAAGCGCCATTTCGGCCAGGGCCACGAGCAGGCCGCCGTCGCTGACGTCATGGACCGCGGTAACCTTGTCCGCGCCGATCCACTCGCGGATCGCGGCGCCGTTCTCGGCCTCGACCGTGAGATCGACCCTGGGTGCTTCGCCGGCTTCCTGGCCCGCGATCTCGCGCAGCCAGAGCGACTGGCCGAGGTGCGAACCGAGCTTGCCCTCAGGCGCGCCGAGCAGGAAGATCTCGTCGCCGACGTTCTTGAAGGCGACAGTCGCCATCTTCTCGTGGTCGGCCAGGATGCCCACGCCGCCGATCGCCGGGGTCGGCAGGATCGCCGAGCCGCCGCCGGTGGCTTTCGATTCGTTGTAGAGCGAGACGTTGCCCGAGACGATCGGATAGTCGAGCGCGCGGCAGGCATCGCCCATGCCGTTCAGGCAGCCGACGATCTGCGCCATGATCTCGGGGCGCTGCGGGTTCGCGAAGTTCAGGCAGTTGGTGATGGCGAGCGGAAGGCCGCCCACCGCGCTGATGTTGCGATAAGTCTCGGCCACGGCCTGCTTGCCGCCCTCATAGGGGTCGGCATAGCAGTAGCGGGGCGAGCAGTCGGTGCTGATCGCCAGCGCCTTGGGCGTGTTGTGGATGCGCACCACGGCCGCGTCGCCGCCGGACTTCTGCATCGTGTCGCCGCCGACCTGGCTGTCGTACTGTTCCCAGATCCACTTGCGCGAGGCGAGGTCGACCGTGCCCATCAGCTTGAGCAGATCGGCGCCGATGTCGGCGCTTTCCCCCACGTCGCCCAGGGCCGGAACCTTGGCCCAGGCCTTGTATTCTTCAGGCGAAACGTAAGGACGCTCGTATTCCGGCGCGTCGTCGGCCAGCGGGCCGAGTGGAATGTCGCAGACCACTTCGCCATTGAATTCGAGAACCATGTGGCCGGTGTCGGTCACTTCGCCGATCACGGCAAAGTCCAGTTCCCACTTCTTGAAGATCGCCTCGGCCATCGGCTCCTTGCCGGGCTGGAGCACCATGAGCATGCGCTCCTGGCTTTCCGAAAGCATCATCTCGTAAGGCGTCATCGCCTCTTCGCGGCAGGGCACATTGTTCATGTTCAGGCGAATGCCGGCGCCGCCCTTGCTGGCCATTTCGACCGACGAGGAAGTGAGGCCGGCCGCGCCCATGTCCTGGATCGCGACGATGGCGTCGGTGGCCATGAGTTCGAGGCAGGCCTCGATCAGCAGCTTTTCGGTGAAGGGATCGCCCACCTGCACGGTCGGGCGCTTCTCGTCCGAATGCTCGTCGAAGTCGGCGGAGGCCATGGTGGCGCCGTGGATGCCGTCGCGGCCGGTCTTGGAGCCGACGTAGACGATCGGGTTACCCAGGCCGGTGGCGGCCGAGTAGAAGATCTTGTCCGTATCGGCGACGCCCACGGTCATGGCGTTGACCAGGATGTTGCCGTCGTAAGCCTTGTGGAAGTTCGTCTCGCCGCCAACGGTGGGCACGCCCACGCAGTTGCCGTAGGAGCCGATGCCTTCGACCACGCCCTGGACGAGGTGCTTCATCTTCGGATGCTCGGGGCGGCCGAAGCGCAGCGCGTTCATGTTGGCGACCGGGCGGGCGCCCATGGTGAAGACGTCGCGCAGGATGCCGCCGACGCCGGTGGCCGCGCCCTGGAACGGCTCGATGTAGCTGGGGTGGTTGTGGCTTTCCATCTTGAAGATGGCGGCCTGTCCGTCACCGATGTCGATCACGCCGGCGTTTTCGCCGGGGCCGCAGATGACCCAGGGGGCCTTCGTGGGCAGCTGCTTCAGGTGGAAGCGGCTCGACTTGTACGAGCAGTGCTCGGACCACATGACCGAGAAGATGCCAAGCTCAACCAGGTTGGGCTCTCGGCCGAGCGCGTTCAGGACCCGCTCGTATTCCTCGGAATTGAGGCCATGCGCCTCGACGACATCGGGAGTGATTTCGGACATGCGACGCGCCTTAGCGCCGAGCGTGGCGCTTCGCTAGACGTAAAAACAAGGCCATTTCGCCGTGCCCCTCGCCGTTTGCCAAAGTGCCGTCCCCCAGTCCCGCCTTGACCGCCGAACGCGGCCGCTCCATTGCGGTGGGCATGACTGAGAACAGTGCTGAAATTGGCGCCCCCAATAGTGCCGGCCCGGATATTGCGGGCATGAGTTTCGAAGATGCGCTGCGTGCGCTGGAGGACGTGGTGCGTCGCCTCGAAAGCGGCGATGTGCCGCTCGACGACTCGATCACGCTCTACGAACGCGGCGAAGCGCTGCGCCAGCATTGCCAGAAGCGGCTCGATGCCGCGCAGGCACGGATCGAGCGCATCGTCGCCGGGCCGGACGGGGCTCCGGCAGGAACCCAGCCGTTCGACGCGGCGGATCGCTGATTCGTGAGTGAGGTCGCCGTGACCGATCCGATCCTTTCCGAAGGCCTCGCCCGCATAGCCGAGGAAATCGACGGCGCCTTCGATGCGCTGTTGCCGGTTCCCGACGATGCCCGGGCACGGCTGGTGGAGGCCATGCGCTACGCCGCGATCGGCGGCGGCAAGCGTTTGCGGCCGCTGCTGCTGGCCGGGGTCGCGGAAATGTACGGCGTCGTGCGCGAGGCGGCGATTCGCGCAGCCATCGCCATCGAATCGATCCATGTCTATTCGCTGATCCATGACGACCTGCCGTGCATGGACGATGACGCCCTGCGCCACGGCAAGCCCACGCTTCATCTCGCCTTCGACGAGGCCACGGCCGTGCTGGCGGGCGACTCGCTCCATGCCTTCGCTTTCGAGGTGCTGGGCGATCCGGCCACGAGCGCGGATCCCTTCACCCGCATCGAACTCGTGCAGGCGCTGGGTCATGCCAGCGGTGCGCAGGGCATGGCCGGCGGGCAGATGATGGACCTCGTGGCCGAGACCAGCGAATTCGATCTCCAGACCGTCACGCGGCTGCAGCAGCTCAAGACCGGCGCGCTGCTGGGCGCGGCGGTGGAGATGGGGGCTATCCTCGGGCGCCTGCCGCCGGAAGGTCGCGCCCACTTGCGCGGCTACGCGCGGGACATCGGCCTCGCCTTCCAGATCGCGGACGACCTCATCGATCATGAGGGCGACGCTTCCGTCGCCGGCAAGGCCGTGGGCAAGGACGCCACGGCGGGCAAGGAGACGTTCGTCTCGCTGCTCGGCCCGGACCGCGCCCGCGAACAGGCCCGCATGCTGGTCGAACAGGCTATCGGCCACCTGGCGCAGCACGGCAAGGAAGCCGACCTGCTGCGTGCCGTGGCGCGCTATATCATCGAGAGGGATCATTGATGAGCCTTGGTGAACGTATCGGGGTCTATCCCGGCACTTTCGATCCCATCACGCTGGGCCATGCCGATATCATCCGGCGCGGCGCCAAGCTGGTCGACCGCCTGATTATCGGCGTGACGACGAACCCTTCGAAGAATCCGCTGTTCACGCCCGAAGAACGCATGGCCATGGTCGAGCGCGAAGTGGCGGCGCTGGGGATCGAGAACGTCACCGTGGTAGGCTTCAACGCGCTGCTGATGAAGTTCGCGCAGAAGCAGGGGGCCAGCGTCATCGTGAGGGGGCTGCGCGCCGTCGCGGACTTCGAGTACGAGTACCAGATGGCGGGCATGAACCAGCAGCTCAATCCCTCCATCGAGACGGTGTTCCTGATGGCGGACGTCAGCCTCCAGCCGATCGCCTCCAAGCTGGTCAAGGAAATCGCCATGTTCGGCGGGGAAATCGCCAAGTTCGTGAGCCCCGCCGTGCGCGAGGACGTGATGGCGAGAGTCTCCCGCAACGGTCTCCTCGGCGACTACTGAGAACCTCGCAGAACCCTCCACGCGGTCCTTGCGACAAATTCATTCATTGTCACGTCAGCAGCGGGGCACTATCGCCCCTGGCCTGAACGGCTTCCTTCCTGTGAGTATTCGATGACGTTTCGCCTGACCCTTACCGCGACGATGATCGGCCTGGCGCTGGCGGCTACGCCTGCTCTGGCCAAGAAGAAGGAAGATCCGACCCCGACGCCGCCGGTGGCAGCGCTGCCCACTTTCGTCGATCCCGACGTCACGCACCAGCCCGAGAACGTGCTCCTGCTCGATCTCTCGGACGGCGGCCGCGTCGCCATTCGGCTCATGCCGGAATGGGCGCCGCATCACGTCGAGCGGGTCAAGACGCTGGCGGCGCAGGGCTTCTACAACGGCCAGATCTTCCACCGCGTGATCGACGGCTTCATGGCGCAGACTGGTGATCCGACGGGCACCGGGCAGGGCGGCTCGCAGCTTCCCGACCTCACCGCCGAATTCAACGCGATGCCGCATGTTCGCGGCACCGTCTCGATGGCCCGCACCAACGAGCCGAACAGCGCCAACAGCCAGTTCTTCATCGTGTTCTACCCGCGCTTCTCGCTGGACCGTAAGTACACGAACTTCGGTCGCGTGATTTCGGGCATGCAGTACGTCGACGCGATCCAGCGCGGCGAGCCGCCGCAGAACCCGACGAAGATCGTCCAGGCTTCGCTGGCTTCCGAGCACAAGGCACCGCCGCCGGTTGCTCCGGTCGCTCCGGCGCCGCAGTCGATCACGGCCGACCAGCTCAGCAAGTCGAAGTCGAACTGACCTGACGCGAAAAATGGATGACGCCGCGTGTGAGCGCCCCTAGAGGGCGCTCCATGCGCGTTGACCTTTTCGACTTCGACCTTCCGGCTGAGAACATCGCCCTGCGTCCTGCACGTCCTCGCGATTCGGCGCGGATGCTGGTGGTGCAGGGGCGCGATGCAGGCCCGATGGCCGAACGCGTCGTGCGCGATCTTCCCGGCGAACTGCGGGCCGGCGACGTCCTGGTCTTCAACGACACCCGCGTCATTCCCGCCCAGCTCGAAGGGCGCCGCGGAGAAGCGCGGATCGGCGCCACCCTGCACAAGCGCATGGACTTGCGCCGCTGGCAGGCTTTCGTCCGCAATGCCAAGCGCCTGAAAGCCGGCGACCGCATCGAATTTCCTGCCGACGTCACGGCACTTGCCGAAGAACGGCACGATGACGGCAGCTGGACCTTGCACTTCGAAGGCGACGAGCCCGTCGAAGTCCTGCTCGAAAGGGCAGGGCGCATGCCGCTGCCGCCCTATATCGCCGGCAAGCGCGAGACCGACGAGCAGGACGCCAGCGACTACCAGACCATGTTCGCGCGCGAAAAGGGCGCCGTCGCGGCGCCTACCGCGGCGCTGCATTTCACGCCCGAACTCATCGAGCGGCTGGATGCGGCAGGCGTGAAGCGCGAGACGCTCACGCTCCATGTCGGCGCGGGGACCTTCCTGCCGGTCAAGGCCGAGGAGACCGCGGACCACCGCATGCATGCCGAATGGGGCCGGATCGACGCAGAGACTGCGAACCGTCTCAACGCCGCGCGCGCGGCGGGCGGCCGGGTCATCGCGGTCGGCACCACCAGCCTGCGCCTGCTCGAAAGCGCGACCGGGGAGGACGATGTGATTCGTCCCTTCGAAGGCGATACCGCGATCTTCATCACCCCCGGCTACCGCTTCAAGGCGATCGACGGGCTGATGACCAACTTCCACTTGCCGAAATCCACGCTGTTCATGCTGGTCTCGGCGCTGATGGGACTGGAGCGGATGCAGGAAGTCTACGTCCATGCCATCAGCGAGGGTTACCGCTTCTATTCCTACGGAGATTCCAGTCTACTTTTACCCTGAGGGGACTTGGAACTGTCACCGGTTTCGCGCATCACGCGCTCCATGGAACCCATTCTCGAAATCAGCGGCCTGACCAAGACTTACGCCGGGGGCTTCACCGCGCTCCAGGGCGTGGACCTCACGATCAACAAGGGCGAGATCTTCGCTCTGCTCGGCCCCAATGGTGCCGGTAAGACCACGCTGATCGGCGCCGTCTGCGGTCTGGTCCGACCGAGCAGCGGGACGATCCGCGCTTTCGGAGAGGACATGACTCACGGCTGGCGCGCATTGCGTGCCCGCATCGGTCTGGTGCCGCAGGAACTGGCGACCGACATGTTCGAGACGGTCCTCCATTCCGTCAACTATTCGCGCGGGCTGTTCGGGCTGGCGCCCGATGCCGCGCGGATCGAGGAAATCCTGCGCGCGCTCAGCCTGTGGGACAAGCGCAAGTCGCAGATCCGCGCGCTTTCCGGCGGCATGAAGCGGCGCGTGTTGATCGCCAAGGCGCTGGCGCACGAACCGGACCTGCTGTTCCTGGACGAGCCGACCGCCGGCGTCGACGTGGAACTGCGACGCGACATGTGGGCGCAGATCGCCCAACTCCGTGACCGCGGCACCACGATCATCCTCACCACGCACTATATCGAAGAGGCCGAGGAGATGGCCGACCGCGTCGGGATCATCCAGGCCGGCAGCATTCGCATGGTCGAGGACACCCGCTCGCTGATGAAGCGGCTGGGCCGAACCGAGGCGCATATCGGCCTTCCCGTGCCGCTGCCCGCCATCCCCGCGGCCCTGGCGGACTACAACCTCACGCTCGCGGACGACGGGCTGGAACTGGTCTATCGCGGCGGCGACGGTTCGGGCGGCGGCAAGGCGCAAGTGGCGCAGCTGACCAAGGACCTGGTCGCGAACGGCATCGACTATACCGCCATCGACATTCGCGAATCGAGCCTCGAAGACATCTTCGTCGACCTTCTGGAAGGAGCGGCGGCATGATCGCCTTCAACGCACGCAGCACCTGGACCATCTACAAGCGCGAGGTCATGCGGGCCCTGCGCACGGCCATGCAGTCGATCCTCGGGCCGGTGCTGACGACCGTGCTCTACTTCGTCGTGTTCGGCGCGGCGATCGGCAGCAAGATGGATTCGGGCATGGCCGGGGTGAACTACGGCGCCTTCATCGTGCCGGGCCTGCTGCTGCTGACCCTGCTCAGCGAAAGTACCTCGAACGGCAGCTTCGGCATCTACATGCCGCGCTTCACCGGCGCGATCTACGAGCTGCTTTCGGCGCCCGTCGGCGTGGCCGAGACGCTGATCGGCTTCGTGGGTGCAGCGGCCACCAAGTCGCTGATCCTGGCCGCCATCATCCTCACCACCGCCACGTTCTTCGTCGACTATACGGTGGCCCATCCGTTCTATGCGCTGGGCTTCATCCTGCTGGTTTCGGCGAGCTTCTCGCTGTTCGGCTTCATCCTGGGCATCTGGGCGGACAGTTTCGAAAAGCTGGGCATCGTTCCGGTGCTGTTCATCGTGCCGCTGACATTCCTGGGCGGCACCTTCTACTCCATCGACCTGCTCCCCGAGCCCTGGCGGTCGGTGGCGATGGCAAATCCGGTCGTCTATTTGGTCAACGGACTGCGCTGGTGCTTCTATGGCAGTTCCGATTTCCCGATCGGCCTGTCGCTGGGCATGACGCTGGGCTTCCTGGCGCTGTGCATCAGCTTCATCGCCTGGATCTTCCGCACGGGGTGGCGCCTGCGCGCCTGAATCGGTAATATCGTGACATGACAATGCGTTCGGCTGTTTGTTTTAGTGTGCCTGCTCTGTTCATCGCCGTCTCGGCGCAGGCCCAGGAACCCCTGTCGGTTCAGTTTCAGCCCTATCATTTCGAGACTTTCCCCGAGCTGGAACTGGTGCCGCTGTTCCCCGTCGAGGAACTGCCGGTGCGCCTCGAACTGCCGGACTATGTCGCTCCGCCGCCTTACATCGCCGTGTCGCCGCCTCGCCTGCCGGGCAATGTGAAATCGATGCTCGAAGCGGCGGTCAAGACCAAGGATTCCGCCGTTGTCGGTGCCGTGGTGAAGGCCGCGCTTGCCACGCAGCCTTATGACAAGGACGAGATCCGCGCGATCCACCAGGCGTTCCTGGATGCGAACGCCCAGGAGATCGCGGACAAGGCGAACGCCGAAAGGGAGCGCATCCGCCGCGCCGCGCTGCTGGAGCTGTGGACCGGCAAGGTCGAACTCGGTGCCTTCCGCGCGACCGGCAATACCAGCAATTTCGGCTATACCGGCGCGGTCAAGCTCGATCGCAAGGGGCTCAACTGGCAGCACACCGTGCAGCTCAATGCCGACTATCAGAAGGACCGCGGGGTCGTTTCGCGCGAACAGTACGGGGCCAGCTACCAGCCGCGCTACACGCTGAACGACGGCCTCTTCACATATGGCCGCGTGCAATACGAAAAGGACCGGATCCAGGGCTTCCTCGACCGTTACTCGCTGTCCGGCGGTCTCGGCTACCGCGTCCTGAAGCGCGACAATGTGACGCTCTCGCTGGAAGTCGGACCGGCGCTTCGCCGCACGCGCTACGTAACCGTGCCGCAGGAAACGACATGGTCGGGACTGACATCGATCGATTTCGACTGGCAGGTCGGGCCGACGATCAAGCTGACCCAGGATGCCTCGTCCTACATCGAGACCGGCAACAGTACCTTCACCTCGGCCACCGGCCTGGAAGCAGGCATGGCCAAAGGGCTGAAGGCGCGGATGTCCTATTCGATCGAGCATGAAACCTCGCCGCCGGACGGATCGCTGCGGACCGACACCATCTCGCGCTTCTCACTGGTCTACGGCTTCTGAAGGCTGTAACGGGCGGCGCATGAACCCCCGTTTCGAATTCTCCATCCACGCCACCGACGGCAAGGCCCGCACCGGCGTCATCAAGATGCGTCGCGGCGAAATCCGCACGCCCGCCTTCATGCCGGTGGGTACCGCTGCCACCGTGAAGGCGATGAAGCCGCAGGACGTGCGCGCCACCGGCGCCGACATCATCCTGGGCAATACCTACCACCTCATGCTGCGCCCCGGCGCAGAGCGTGTCGCGCGGCTTGGCGGGTTGCACAAGTTCATGAACTGGGATCGCCCGATCCTGACGGACAGCGGCGGCTATCAGGTCATGAGCCTCTCGGATCTGCGCAAGATCACGGAGAACGGCGTGACCTTCGCCAGCCACCTCGACGGATCGCGCCACTTGCTGACGCCCGAGCGCTCGATGGAGATCCAGCGTCTGCTCGGCTCGGACATCGTCATGTGCTTCGACGAGTGCCCGAAGATCGACCAGCCGCGCGACGTGATCGCGCGCTCGATGGAAATGTCGATGCGCTGGGCGAAGCGCAGCCGCGACGGTTTCGACAGCGGCGGCGAGCATGCGGCCAATTCGGCGCTGTTCGGCATCCAGCAGGGCGCGCTCGACGAAGGTCTGCGCAAGGCGAGCGCCGATGCGCTCACCGACATCGGTTTCGACGGCTATGCCATCGGCGGTCTTGCCGTGGGCGAAGGGCAGGAGGCGATGTTCTCCACGCTGGAATTCGCACCGGGCCAGCTTCCCGCCGACCGCCCGCGTTACCTCATGGGCGTGGGCAAGCCAGACGATCTGGTGGGCGCCGTGGAGCGCGGGGTCGACATGTTCGATTGCGTCCTGCCCAGCCGCTCGGGGCGCAATGGCCAGGCCTTCACCTGGAACGGCCCGCTGAACTTGCGCAATGCCCGCCATGCCGAGGACAACAATCCGCTGGACGAGCGCTGCAAGTGCCCGACTTGCGGGACCTACAGCCGGGCTTACCTCTACCACCTCGTCAAGTCCGGCGAGATCCTCGGCGCCATGATGATGACCGAGCACAATATCTCGTTCTACCAGCAGCTCATGCAGGGCATGCGCGACGCCATCGCCGCAGGCACTTTCGCGCAGTTCGCGGCCGATTTCCGCCGCGATTATTTCGGCGGACGCGACGGGTAGCCTGAAAGGGGCGTGCCGGTCTCCTTCCGGCATGATGGGAGCTTGGGGCGAGGCGGAGGTGATGTTCCGGGGCTAATCCCAAGAGGCCAACCCAATTCGTCGCTCTCCTAAGCCGCCACACATCCTTCGTCATTGCGAGCGTAGCGAAGCAATCCAGGGGCGGCTCTGCGCGACTCTGGATTGCTTCGCTACGCTCGCAATGACGATGTGTATTGGGCAACCGACATAGTATCAGCGAGGGCCATCACATTTTGCGAAGATCGCATCGCGTTGGCAGACGGCACTGCGTTGGTGGCGCATCGCGCGGACGCGGCTTCGAGTATCCGGAATAACCGGGCGCCACCGATCCAAGGCTGTCAGCGAGGCCCAAAGGCCGCATACTCACCGCCCTAGATCAGGCGGCCTCCAGGCCTTCTTCGAGGTCCTCATGAAGGGCGCCGATCTCTAGCTTGGTGCCGACGTACGTCACAAAGCGTCCGGTTCTGGAATCGAGGAATCCGGCACCGATCTCGGCCGCGAACTGCTTGGCGGTTTCGAGGTCGGGGTACCATTTGCCAGTGCGATTGGGAGTGATGAAACGATATCGGGACATGATGCAGGTCTAATGCACAAGTTCCATGTCCGTTCCCTGACAGAACCAACGATTCGGCGCGGTTTTTCAGCGTTTTGGCGCAGCAACGATAAGACTGCGCAGGGCAACAAAAAGGGCGGCTCCGCGAGGGAGCCGCCCTTCCTATTTCTGGCCGATAGGCCCGAAACTTAGCGCGAGTAGAACTCGACGACCAGGTTCGGTTCCATCTTCACCGGATAGGGCACTTCGTCCAGCGAGGGAACGCGAACGAAGGTCACCTTGTCGGTGCCGTCCTGAGCGACGTAGTCGGGGACTTCACGCTCGGGCAGGTTCTGGGCTTCGATGATCAGCGCCATTTCCTTGGCCTTGTTGCCCAGGCTGATGACGTCGCCGACCTTCACGCGACGCGAAGCGATGTTGCACTTCACGCCGTTGACGCGGATGTGGCCGTGCGAAACGATCTGGCGAGCCGCAAAGATGGTGGGCGCGAACTTCGAACGGTACACGACCATGTCCAGGCGCTGCTCGAGCAGGCCGATCAGGTTCTGGCCGGTGTCGCCCTTCATGCGCGAGGCTTCCTGGTAGGTAGCCTTGAACTGCTTCTCGGTCACGTCGCCGTAGTAGCCCTTGAGCTTCTGCTTGGCGCGGAGCTGCAGACCGTAGTCAGACAGCTTGCCCTTGCGGCGCTGGCCGTGCTGGCCAGGGCCGTAGCTGCGGCGGTTGACCGAGCTCTTCGGGCGACCCCAGATGTTCTCGCCCATGCGGCGGTCGAGTTTGTACTTGGCGCTTTTACGCTTCGACATAAGTCGTTCTCCTTTTCTGCTGCCGCTGCCACGGTGGAAGCGGTCCATGTTTTCCCGGGGCGCACCATTCCGCCTAATATGCGGAATGCGGCCGCCGCTTCACCGGGGTGCGGGGCCGAATGGACAGACCTGTCAAGAAGGCAGGCGCCATGTGAAGGGGTGCCCCATACGGGCTCGGGCAGGAATGTCAAGCGAGATGGCGTTTTTGGACAATCCGCAGCAGCGGATTGTAGCGGCACCGGCCCTCTCCCCCAGCCGACCTCCCGCGAGTGTACCCTGTTGGGAGGTCGGGTGGGGGAGAGGGCCGGTGCCGCTACCCGGCGACAGCCGGGCAAAAAATCAATCTCGCGGGCGACGCTTGTTTCCGAGGGCAGAGAGCACACCGCGAAGGGTGCGCACTTCGAGGTGATTCCAGCCCGGCTTCGTGAGAAGGTTGCGCAAGGTCAGCCGGTTGGCTGCCGCACGCGTTTCGGGCCAGAAATAGTTCTTGGGTTCGAGCAATTGCTCGAAGTGGCCGATGAGGCCTTCCAATTCGTCTTGCGGGGCAGGGGGGAGCAATTCCTCCTGCGTGGGCTGCGCGAGTTCGCCGGACGCCGCGGCGCCCTTTGACCATTCGTAAGCGCAGAGAATAACCGCCTGCGCCAGATTGAGCGAGGCGAACTCGGGATTGATCGGCACCGTCAGGATCGCGCGGGCGAGCGCGACGTCCTCGGTCTCCAGGCCCGAGCGCTCCGGCCCGAAGACATAGGCCGAGCGGGCGCCGGTGGCTTCCGCTGCAGCGTGGATTTCACGCGCGGCCTGCTCGGGGGTGACGACGGGCTTGGTGACGCCGCGCTTGCGCACGGTGGTGGCGTAGACATTGGCGCAGTCTGCCACGGCTTCGGCCAGCGTCTCGAAGACTTCCGCTTGCTCCAGGACAACGTCGGCGCCTGCCGCCGCCGGACCGGCCGAGGGATTGGGCCACCCGTCGCGCGGGGAGACGAGGCGCATTTCCACGAGGCCGAAATTCAGCATGGCGCGCGCGGCCTTGCCGATGTTCTCGCCCAGTTGCGGGCGGACCAGCACGACGACCGGCTTGTTCACGTCAGTCATTCTTGCTGCCTTCCATGGCGCCCGGACCCGCGACATCGCGGACTGTTCCGGCAAATTCCTCGAAGTCACGCGCTTCGTTGAAGGCGCGGTAGACCGAGGCGAAGCGGATATAGGCAACGGAATCGAGCTGGCGCAGGCCTTCCATCACCATTTCCCCGATCTCGCGCGAGGAGACTTCCGATTCCCCCAGGGTCTCGACCTGGCGCTGCACGCCCGAGACCAGTTGGTCGATCTTCTCGCGCTCGATTCCGCGCTTGCGGCAGGCGAGCGTGGCCGACTGCTCGATCTTCGCGCGGTCGAACGGTTCGCGGGTGTCGTCGCTTTTCACCACGGTGATTTCGCGAAGCTGCACACGTTCGAAAGTCGTGAACCGCGCGCCGCAGCTGGAACACTGGCGGCGGCGGCGGATCGCGGTATTGTCCTCGGTCGGGCGGCTGTCCTTGACCTGGGAATCGTCGTGAGCGCAAAAAGGACAGCGCATTCAGTCAGCTACTTTCAAAACTTGAGAGACTTTCAGGGGCGCACGCGCTTGTAGAACTGGTATCCCGCACCGACCGCAAGGCCGAGCGGGATAGACACGAACGGCAGCACGGCGGCCGCGACCGCACCCGCCGCGCCCCAGATCAAGACCGGCTTGGTGGAGGGATGGCCCATGCCATCCTGAAGCATTCCGGCCAGCTCATGGCGGGCGTCGGACATGAAATCACCGGTGTCGTTGGGGCGGTTCGGGTCGGTCATGGCACTGGGGCTCCTGAAATCAGTCCTCGTAGATCGGGAATCGATCGCACAGCGCTTCAACGCGCGCACGCACGTTCTGCTCCACCTGAGCGTCGCCCGCTTCGCCGCACTTGGCAAGGCCGTCGAGCACGTCGGCGACCATGTTGCCGATTTCGCGGAATTCTTCCGGGCCGAAACCGCGCGTGGTACCGGCCGGCGAACCGACGCGGATGCCGCTGGTCTTCATCGGCGGCAGCGGATCGAAGGGGATGCCGTTCTTGTTGCAGGTGATGCCCGCACGTTCCAGCGCCTCGTCCGCGTCCTTGCCGGTCACGCCCAGCGGGGAAAGGTCGATCAGCGCGAGGTGCGTGTCGGTGCCGCCCGAGACGATCGCCGCGCCGCGTGCCTTGAGCGTTGCCGCGAGGACCTGCGCATTCTCGATCACGCGCGCGGCGTAGTCCTTGAACTCTGGACGCAGCGCTTCACCGAAGGCCACGGCCTTGGCGGCGACGACGTGCATCAGCGGGCCGCCCTGAAGGCCGGGGAACACCGCCGAGTTGATCTTCTTGGCGAGCGCCTCGTCATTGGTGAGGATCATGCCGCCACGGGGCCCGCGCAGCGTCTTGTGCGTGGTGGTGGTGGCGATGTGCGCGTGCGGGAACGGCGAGGGGTGCAGGCCAGCGGCGACCAGACCTGCGAAGTGCGCCATGTCCACCTGGAACAGCGCGCCCACGGCATCGGCGATTTCGCGCATGCGCTTGAAGTCGATCACGCGCGGATAGGCGGAGCCGCCGGCGATGATCAGCTTGGGCTGGTGCTCCTTGGCCAGGGCCTCGACCTCATCGTAGTCGATCAGGTGGGTGTCCTTGGTCACGCCGTACTGCACGGCTTTGAACCACTTGCCCGAAAGCGCGGCGCGCGCGCCGTGGGTAAGGTGGCCGCCGGCATCGAGGCTCATGCCCATGATGGTGTCGCCCGGCTTCACGGTGGCGAGGAGCACGGCGCCGTTGGCCTGCGCGCCCGAGTGGGGCTGGACGTTGGCGAAACCGCAGTCGAACAGCTGCTTCGCGCGTTCGATGGCGAGCGTTTCCACTTCGTCCGAAGGCTCGCAACCCTGGTAGTAGCGCTTGCCGGGATAGCCTTCGGCGTACTTGTTGGTCAGCACCGAGCCCTGGGCTTCCAGCACGGCCTTGGAAACGATGTTTTCCGAGGCGATCAGTTCGATCTGCTTGCGCTCGCGGCTGAGTTCGTGGCCTATGGCCTTGGCGACGGCGGGGTCGCTCTGGGCAACGCCGTCAGTGAAGAAACCGGCGGAACGGATGGCGGTATCTACAGTCATGTTCGGGTTTCTCCGTTTCAGAAGACGGGGTTGGAAAGCTTTTCGACGCGGCCCGCGTGGCGTCCGCCACCGAACTCGGCCGAAAGGAAGGCATCGAGGCAGGCCTTGGCCATGTCTTCGCCGGTCAGGCGCGCGCCCATGGCGATGACGTTGGCGTCATTGTGCTCACGTGCGAGAGCGGCCGAAAGCGGCTCGGATACGAGCGCGCAGCGGCAGGCGGGATCGCGGTTCACGGCAATCGAGATGCCGATGCCCGAGCCGCAAAGCGCGACGCCGAACTGGACCGTACCGTCGGCAACGACGGAGGCCAGCTTGTAGCCGTAGTCGGGATAGTCGACACGGTCTGCGGTGTCCGGGCCGAGGTCGGCGACTTCGTGGCCTTGCTCGATAAGGTATTCACGCAGGGTCGCCTTGAGGTCGATGGCGGCGTGGTCTGAAGCAATCGCAATGCGCATGGGATCGGGCTGCCTGTCCTGATGCGGAGATTCGTTGCGCCTCCCCTTAGTCGTGACTTCGTCGCATTGCGAGTCTTGCGCGCGAACGGATTCGAAAGGGACTGGTTCCCCGTGAGGGAAGTGGCATTGTGCACGGGGAATGTTACCGGAATTTCAGGAGGATCGCATGAAAAACGGCAAGTGGCTGATGGCGGCGATCCTTCTGGCCATCGTGCTCGCCATCCTGGGCACGACACCGCCGCGCCCCGCGCCGGTTTCCGCGCCGCCCGCGGAATTCTCGGCCATGCGGGCCATGGGCGATATCGAGCGCATTGCCCGCGCGCCGCATCCCAGCGGCTCGGACGAACACGCGGCCTTGCGCGGTTATCTGATGCAGCGCCTGGGCGGATTGGGGCTGACCGTGCGTACGCAGGACGGGCAGTTTCCGGAAGGCGCACGCGCGGCGCTCAACCGGCGCAGCGGGGCGAAGGCGCAGCGCATTCCGCTGGTCAATGTGCTGGGGCTGCTGCGCGGCAAGGAGCCGAATCTCCCGGCCGTGGCGCTGATGGCCCATTACGACAGCGTCTGGGGCTCTCCGGCAGCGGCGGACGACGGCGCGGGTGTGGCCTCGATTCTCGAAACGGTGCGCGCGCTTTCGCTCGATCGCGACCGGAAACGCGATGTGCTGGTGATCCTGACCGATGGCGAGGAAGCCGGGCTGAACGGGGCGAAGATGTTCTTTGCCGAGGCGGGCGAGGCAGGGCGGATCGGCGCGATCGTGAATCTGGAGACGCGTGGGGGCGGCGGGAAGGCCAATCTGTTCCAGACTTCCGCGCTGAACGGCGAAGCGGCGCGGATCTGGGCGGCTTCCGCGCCGCATCCGGCGGGCACTTCGCTGGCGACGTTCATCTACAGCATTCTGCCCAACGACACCGACCTGAGCGTCGCCCTGCCGCGCGGCTACACCGCCTGGAACTTCGCCTTCATCGGCAGGCCCGGGCTCTATCACTCGCCGCTGGCGACCGCGCAGAACCTTGATCGCGGCGCGCTTCAGCAGATGGGCGAGCAGACCCTGGGACTGGCGCGCGCCTTGACGCAAACCTCGGAACTGCCGCGGCAGGCGCCGGATATCGTGTTCTTCGATGTCTTCGGCCTGTTCGTGCTCCATTATGCGCCGCGGTGGGGCTGGGCGATGCTGGCGGTGGCTTTCGCGGGCTATGGCATGATGGCCATGCGGCGGCCCGATCCTCCCGCGCTGGTGGGCGGGGCAGTGCGGATGCTGACCTTTGTCGTGCTCACCGGCGGGTTGCTCTGGGCGCTGAACCTGGTGTCCGGAGCGGACGGTCCGGTGAACTATTACGACCGGCTGGCGGCGATCCCGAGGCTTCAGGCGGTGGCCTTGTGCGGTTCGCTCGCGGTGGGGCTGGCGTTGCTCTGGCAGCGGCCCGATTCGGCATCGGGCGAGGTGGGGCTGGTCCTGCCGGTCTGGCTGGCCGGAGCGGCGTTCCAGGTTTTCGCGCCGACGGCGGCCTATGTCCTGACCGTGCCCTTGCTGCTGGGCGGCGTGGTCGCCTTGCTGCGTGGCGCGATGCCGAGGCGCGACCCGGTCCTTGCGAGCGTGATCGTTGCGGCCCTGGTGACGGGCTATGCGCTGCTCCTGGGCTATTCGCTGATGCAGGCGGTGGGGCCGGTCGTTCCGATGGTTTGCCTGGTGCCGCTGCTGATGGCGGTGCCGGTGCTCGTGCCGCTAAGGCGGCCGCTGCCAAAAGGGGCGGCGCGTGGGGCGGCCGCGGCGCTGCTGGTGCTGGCGATCGGGATCGCGCTCTGGGTGCGGTGGGACGCCCCGGCAGCAAGCGTGGCGGCCTACGACCAGGTTCGTAAGCTCGGGGTGAAGGGCTAAGGGTTATTCCGGATGAGGAAAGACTGTAGTCTTGCGATTACCGCAAGCTGCGGGCAGCCTCGTGGCGGTTTTGACCCGCTGAAGGGAGAGCGACCGTGAAGCGTATTGTGCTGTCGACATTGGGTATGGCCGGTATTCTGGTGATGGCAGGATGCATGGAGACCATGCCGGGACCGGACCGCCCCCATCGGCCGCCTCCGCCGCGCCCTGAGCAACCGGCGATGTGCACGCGGGAATATGCACCGGTATGCGCGGTGAAGCGCGGTAAGCGCCAGACTTTCAACAATGCCTGCATGGCGCGGGCGAAGGGCTACGACGTGGTCGACCAGCGTCCTTGCGGACGATAGGTTAACCGGCGAAGATCAAAAAAAGCCCCGCTTCGGCGGGGCTTTTCCTTGAAATTTCGCTGCTTTCACTGATCGAGGAACGAGCGCATCTTGCGGCTGCGGCTCGGGTGCTTGAGCTTGCGCAGCGCCTTGGCCTCGATCTGGCGGATACGTTCGCGGGTAACCGAGAACTGCTGGCCGACTTCCTCAAGGGTGTGGTCGGTGTTCATGCCGATGCCGAAGCGCATGCGCAGCACGCGCTCCTCGCGCGGGGTCAGCGAGGCAAGGACGCGGGTGACCGTTTCCTTGAGGTTCGCCTGGATCGCCGCATCCACCGGGATGATCGCGTTCGTATCCTGGATGAAATCGCCCAGGTGCGAATCTTCCTCGTCGCCGATCGGCGTTTCGAGCGAGATCGGCTCCTTGGCGATCTTCATCACCTTGCGGACCTTTTCGAGCGGCATGGACAGGCGCTCGGCCATTTCCTCGGGCGTGGGCTCGCGGCCCTGCTCGTGGAGGAACTGGCGGCTGGTGCGGACCAGCTTGTTGATCGTCTCGATCATGTGCACCGGGATACGGATCGTGCGGGCCTGATCCGCGATCGAACGCGTGATCGCCTGACGGATCCACCAGGTGGCATAAGTCGAGAACTTGTAGCCGCGGCGGTACTCGAACTTGTCGACCGCCTTCATCAGGCCGATGTTGCCCTCCTGGATGAGATCCAGGAACTGAAGGCCGCGGTTCGTGTACTTCTTGGCGATCGAGATCACCAGGCGGAGGTTCGCCTCGACCATTTCCTTCTTGGCGATGCGCGCCTCGCGCTCGCCCTTCTGGACCATGTTGACGATGCGGCGGAACTCGGGAAGCGCCATGCCGGTGGCGGCGGCGATGTCCGAGACTTCCGCGCGGATGCGTTCGACCGGATCGACTTCGGCCTCGGCGAAGGCCGCCCACTTCTTGTCCTTCTTGGCCATGTCGGTGAGCCAGGTGTCGTCCAGCTCGCGGCCGACATAAGTCTCAAGGAAGTCGGCGCGCTTCACCTTGTGACGCTCCGCCAGGCGCAGCATCTGGCCGCCCAGCGTGGTGAGGCGGCGGTTGAAGGCGTAGAGGTTGTCGACGAGATATTCGATCTTCGTCGCGTGGAACTTCACCGATTCGACCTGCGCGGTCAGGTCTTCGCGCAGCTGCTGGTACTGGTCTTCCTTGGCGGCCGGGAAGTCGATGCCCAGCGCCAGCGCGTCGAGACGCTCAGACTGGAGGCGCTCGAAGGCCTGGAACAGCTCGGTGATGAGCATGAACTTCTCAAGCGCTTCGGGCTTGAGGGCCGCTTCCATCTGGGCGAGGCTGAGGGTGTTGTCCTCTTCCTCTTCCTCGGCTTCGCGCTTGGGGATCGGATTGCCGTCCTCGTCGACTTCGTCGCCGGACTCTTCCTCGACTTCGTCCTCGTCCTTGAACGAGGGGCCGGCGGTCTTTTCGCTGATCTCGCCGTCGTCGTCGCCTTCACCGTCCTCGGACAGGCTTTCCGGCGCGGGCTCCTTCGAGAGCATGGCGTCGAGATCGAGGATCTCGCGCAGCTGCATCTCGCCGTTGTTGAGCGCTTCGGACCACTGGATGATGGCGTGGAACGTGATCGGGCTCTCGCAGAGGCCCAGGATCATCATGTCGCGGCCGGCTTCGATCCGCTTGGCGATGGCGATCTCGCCCTCGCGGCTGAGCAGTTCGACGGCGCCCATTTCGCGCAGGTACATGCGCACAGGGTCGTCGGTGCGCTCGACCGTTTCCTTCTTCTTGGTATCGACCACCATGCGGGGCGAAACGTCGTCCGAATCGGACTCCTCGTTGTCGCGGTCGTCGTCTTCCTGCTGGCCTTCGGAATCTTCATCGCTCTCGACGATGTTGATGCCCATTTCGGAAATGGCGGCCATGATGTCCTCGATCTGTTCGGAGGACATCTGGTCTTGCGGGAGAGCTTCGTTCAGTTCGTCGTAAGTAATGACACCCCGGCGCTTGGCGCGGGCGATCAGCTTTTTGATCGCGCCTTCGTTCAGGTCGATCAGCGGTGCGTCGGTCCCGTCGTCGCCGCCGGTGTTGTCGTTCTTGCTCATTCTTCGCCGTTATCCCCGTGCATTCAACCCGATTATACCGTCAGGAAGAAGCCGCCTGTCTTGTCGCCATTTGCCTGAGCCGACTATCAAATTCCAGCTTTCTCTTGAGCAGGCGCTGCTGATCGGCAAATGCCTCTTCAGACAACTCGCTTTCGAACCTTGCCGTTGCCTGAGCCAATGCCGCGTCCAGAACCGGACGCTCTACCAGGAGGTCGATTGCCTGGGCCAGATCCTCTGCCGCCTGGTCCGCGCCGGTATCGGTGTTCAGGAACCCGAAGCGCAATCCCGAGTATTCTGCGGTGCCGGGAATCTCCAGGCCATTCTCGACCAATATGGTGGCGAGGTGGTCGCTTTCAAGCGCGCCGCTGGCCTGACAGCAATCGAGCAGCAACCCGAAGCGCGGATCGAGCCCGGGGGTGCGGGCCAGTGCCTCGGCGTGGCGCCGAACCTGCGCAGGCCATTGAATAAGCCCGGCAAGCACTGCGGCCGAGAGCGCATCCCGCGCGCCGCCGCCGGTTGCCCGGCGCAGGCGTTCGAGCGATTCGGGGGTCGATTCGGCCTGGGGTTGCCAGCGGCCGTTCTGGAAGTTCCCGCGACCGCCGCGCGGCTGGCTTGCACGGAACTGTCCGCCTCCGCCGCCACCCTGCTGCCAGCGGCTTTCACGCTTGGGAAAGGCGAATTCGGAATAGCGGTCCTGCAATTCGCGCCGGTAGAGACTGGCGATATCCGGGTGTTGAATCGCATCGACATGCGCCATCAGCCGGGCCTTGAGGCCGGCCTTGTCCTCGGGCGTGGTCAGCGGCTGCGCGTCGCGCTCCACTTCCCAGAGCACTTCGATCAGGCTTCTGGCCGCGCCGAGTGTCTCTTCCATGGCCCGGGCGCCGCGCTGTTTGATGAGATCGTCCGGGTCAAGACCTTCGGGCAGGCGCACGATGCGCAGGGAATGGGCAGGGCGGAGCAGGGGCAGGGCGCGGGTGACGGCACGCATCGCCGCGCGCTGGCCCGCCGCATCGCCGTCGAAGCAGAGCACGGGCATTTCGACATGGCGCCAGAGCATCTCGATCTGCTGCTCGGTCAGCGCCGTGCCCAGCGGGGCAACGCATTCGCCGATCCCGGCCGCCGCCATGGCGACCACGTCCATATAGCCTTCCACCACCACCATCCGGCCCGACTGGCGCGCGGCAGGCGCGGCGCGGTGGAGGTTGTAGAGCGTGCGGCCCTTGTCGAAGAGGGGCGTGTCCGGGGAGTTCAGATACTTAGGCGCATCCGTTTTCTCCTTGGAGAGGATGCGCCCGCCGAACGCGATGACGCGGCCGCGCGCGTCCTCGATCGGCAGCATGAGGCGGCCGCGGAAGCGGTCGTAGGGATCGCGGTTCTCCACCTCGATCCGCAGGCCCGCCTCGATCAGCATCGCCTCGGGGAACTTGCCCAGCGCTTCCTTCATCGCCTGCCGCCCATCGGGCGCGAAGCCGAAGCCGAAGCGCTGGAGGGTATGGGCATCGAACCCACGCGTGCCGAGATAGGCGCGCGCTGCCTCTCCGCCGGGCGAGGACAGGTTCTGCACGAACCAGGCTTGCGCGGCGGCCATCACGTCATGAAGCGTATCGCGCTTTTCCGCCGCCTTGGCCGCGCGCGGATCGGGGGCAGGGACGTCCATGCCCGCCTCGGCCGCCAGTTCCTTGACGGCGTCCATGAACGACAGGCCCTGATGGTCCGTCATCCAGCGGATCGCATCTCCATGTGCGCCGCAGCCAAAGCAGTGATAGAAGCCCTTTTCGTCGTTGACGGTGAAGCTTGGAGACTTCTCGTTATGAAACGGGCAGCAGGCCTTGAACTCGCGCCCCGCCTTGGTGAGGCGGGTCGAGCGACCGATCAGCGCAGACAGCGTTACCCGCGTGCGCAGCTGGTCGAGCCATTGGGGAGTAAGCACGGTCCTGCCGCCCGATTTCGTGTCAGGTCAGGCCAGCGCCGCCTTTACCCAGCCCGAAGCCTTACCCATGTCGAGTTGGGTGCCGTGGCGCGCCTTCAGCGCGGCGACGACCTTGCCCATGTCCTTCATGCTCTCGGCGCCGACTTCGGCCTTGATGGCCTCGATCAGGGCCTTGGTCTCTTCCTCGGAGAGCTGCGCGGGCAGGAAGGTCTCGATCACTTCCAGTTCCGCCTTCTCGTCGGCGGCCTTTTCGGGACGGCCACCTTCCTCGAACAGCTGGATCGATTCGCGGCGCTGCTTCACCATCTTCTGGAGCACGTCGATCACCATGGCATCGTCGTCCGGAAGAGAATCGGCGGTGCGCAGTTCGATGTCGCGGTCCTTGATCTTGGCAAGGATGAGGCGCACGGCGGCGAGACGCGGCTTGTCGCCCGCCTTCATCGCGGTGATCTGGGCGGCCTTGATCGAATCACGAAGCATTGTTTTCCTGCTGTTCTGATAGGTTTGGGGAAGTGTCGTGGCGCAAAACTAGCAAGCCGCGCGCCAAATTGCACCTCTCGCGCCTTGACGCGGTGCACAACCCTCTCTAGCGGGCAGCCCTTAGCACACATAGTCAGAAACGCCGTAAACGGAGCGACCCACCATGGCCGACGCCGCATATACGCTTGCGCCCAAACCTGAAGGGGCGACAGGCGTTCTCGTCCTGAGCGATGGACACGTGGTCTGGGGCCGCGGCTTTGGAGCCGTCGGCGAAGCAGTCGGCGAAGTCTGCTTCAACACCGCGATGACCGGATATCAGGAAGTGATGACCGACCCCTCCTACGCGGGCCAGATCGTCACTTTCACGTTCCCCCACATCGGCAATGTCGGTGTCAACGACGAGGATCTCGAATCCAGGGTCGATGGCGCCGTGGCCTGCGTCGTCCGCGAAGACGTGACGCTGCCGTCGAACTTCCGCTCTGCCGGTGAATTCGGCGACTGGCTCGCGCTCAAGGGCAAGGTGGGCCTTTCGGGCGTCGATACCCGCGCGCTCACCCGCCGCATCCGCCTGCAAGGCGCACCCAACGCCGTCGTCGCCCATAACCCGGACGGCGAGTTCGACATTCCCGCGCTCATCCAGCGCGCCCAGGAATGGCCCGGCCTCGAAGGCATGGACCTTGCCAAGATCGTCAGCCGCGAAATCCAGGAGGGCTGGGAAGGCTCGACCTGGGAACTCGGTGAAGGCTTCGGTGCGGCGGAGGGCGACGCTCTCCCGCATGTCGTTGCCATCGATTACGGCGCCAAGGACAACATCTTCCGCAACCTGGTGAAGGCCGGTGCACGCGTTACCGTGGTGCCTGCCGAAACCTCGCTCGACGCGATCCTCGCGCTGGAGCCGGCGGGCGTGTTCCTCTCCAACGGCCCGGGCGACCCGGCGGCGACCGGCGAATACGCCGTTCCCGTGATCCGCTCGCTGCTGGAGCGTGACGTGCCGATCTTCGGCATCTGCCTCGGTCATCAGATGCTCGGCCTTGCGGCCGGCGCCAAGACCTCGAAGATGCACCAGGGCCATCGCGGCGCCAACCACCCGGTGAAGCGCCTGGACGACGCCGTCGTCGAGATTACCTCGATGAACCACGGCTTCGCGGTCGACAACCAGACCCTGCCGGAGAACGTGGAGGAGACCCACGTCTCCCTGTTCGACGGTTCGAACTGCGGCATCTCGATCAAGGGCAAGAAGGCCTTCGGCGTGCAGTATCACCCCGAAGCCAGCCCCGGTCCGCGGGACAGCTTCTACCTCTTCGAAAAGTTCGTGGGGATGCTGGCCTGATGGGATTGGCGGGTCGGGCTCTTCTGGCGGCATTCGTGCCGCACCCCGCATCGGCGATCATTGCCGGTGCGGCCCAGCGAGCTTTCGACCCGGCATGTCCCTTTGCCTATGCAGTCGGGAGCCCGGCCTTGGTGCCGGGAACCCACCAGAGGCAAGGGGCCATACGATGACCGACCTTATCGACCACATGATCGCTTACTATATTGCCGGACAGGCTGCCGAACTCACGGTTGCGCCGCGGTTCTACCCTTACGGTGAACTTCAGCTCATCTTCGAGGACAAGGTCTCGGTGGCCGTTCGCAAGTTCGGCCCCAAAGTGCGCAAGCACGCCAAGGAAGCCGGCAAGGTCTTCATCGACCGGATGCTCGAAACGGGCGCCTGGTCGACCACGGAGGGCGAGTACGGCGGTTCGATGCACCAGTTCCAGGCTGACCGATACCGCGCGGTGATCCGCGAGGAGCAGGACAGCAACCCGATCATTCTTCAAGCCAAAGCCGAAGGCCCGGATTACTGGGACAAGGCGTTTGGCGAGCTGGTGGCCTAGGCCGCCAGTCCGACATACAAGACACACAGGACACCCCAGGACAGCCCATGCCCAAGCGCACAGACATCTCCTCGATCCTCGTCATCGGCGCCGGCCCGATCATCATCGGCCAGGCCTGCGAATTCGACTATTCGGGGACCCAGGCGATCAAGGCGCTCAAGGAAGAGGGCTACCGGGTCGTCCTGGTGAACTCCAACCCGGCGACGATCATGACCGATCCGGACATGGCCGACGCCACTTATGTCGAGCCGATCACCCCGGAAGTGGTCGCCAAGATCATCGAGAAGGAGCGCCCGGATGCGGTGCTCCCGACGATGGGCGGCCAGACCGCGCTGAACTGCGCGCTGGCGCTGTTCAACGACGGTACGCTGGAGAAGTTCGGCGTGCAGATGATCGGCGCTGACGCCGACGCCATCGACAAGGCCGAGGATCGCCAGCGCTTCCGCGACGCGATGGACAAGATCGGGCTGAACTCGGCCCGTTCGGGCGTGGCCCACACTCTGGACGAAGCGTTCGCGGTGCTGGAAACCACCGGCCTGCCTTCGATCATCCGCCCCAGCTTCACCATGGGCGGCACCGGCGGCGGCATCGCTTACAACAAGGCAGAGTTCGAGGCGATCGTCCGCTCGGGCCTCGATGCCTCTCCCACCACCGAAGTGCTGATCGAGGAATCGCTGCTCGGCTGGAAGGAGTATGAGATGGAAGTCGTGCGCGACAAGCACGACAACTGCATCATCATCTGCTCGATCGAAAACGTCGATCCGATGGGCGTCCACACCGGCGACTCGATCACCGTCGCCCCGGCGCTGACGCTGACCGACAAGGAATACCAGATCATGCGCAACGCCTCGATCGAGGTGCTGCGCGAGATCGGCGTCGAAACCGGTGGTTCCAACGTGCAGTTCGCGGTCAATCCCAAGGACGGCCGCCTGATCGTCATCGAGATGAACCCGCGCGTCTCGCGCTCCTCGGCGCTGGCGTCGAAGGCCACCGGCTTCCCGATCGCGCGCGTCGCGGCGAAGCTGGCCGTGGGCTTCACGCTCGACGAGATCATGAACGAGATCACCGGCGCCACGCCGGCGGCGTTCGAGCCGACCATCGACTACGTCGTCACCAAGATCCCGCGCTTCGCTTTCGAGAAGTTCAAGGGCGCCAAGAACGACCTCACCACCGCGATGAAGTCGGTCGGCGAAGTCATGGCGATTGGCCGCAACATCAAGGAATCGATGCAGAAGGCCCTGCGCGGCCTGGAAACCGGCCTTGACGGTTTCAACCGCGTGGTCGAGCTGGAAGGCGCCGGGCGTGACGTGATCACCGCCGCACTCTCCAAGGCGACGCCGGACCGTCTGCTGGTGGCTGCCCAGGCGTTCCGCGAAGGCTTCTCGGTCGACGAGATCCACGCCATCGCCCACTACGACAAGTGGTTCCTGCGCCACATCGAAGAGATCGTCGCCGAAGAGGCGCAGATCATGAAGCACGGCCTGCCGATCGATGCGCAGGGCCTGCGCCGCGTCAAGGCCATGGGCTTCTCGGACAAGCGCCTTGCCACGCTCGCCGTGCGTTCGGTGGGCGTCGCAGGCGGAATGGGCGAAACCCAGGCGAAGAGCTCGGGCCTCGTGCATGACGCGCTGCGCGCCATGGCCGGCGCCACCAGCGAGGACGAAGTGCGCAAGCTGCGCGAGAAGCTGGGCGTCCACCCGGTGTTCAAGCGCATCGACTCCTGCGCGGCCGAGTTCGAGGCGGTCACGCCCTACATGTATTCGACCTACGAAGCGCCGATCTTCGGTGAGCCGGAGAACGAGGCGAACCCGTCGGATCGCCGGAAGATCGTGATCCTCGGCGGCGGTCCCAACCGCATCGGCCAAGGCATCGAGTTCGACTACTGCTGCGTCCACGCCTGCTTCGCGCTTGCCGAAGTCGGCTACGAGACCATCATGGTCAACTGCAACCCGGAAACCGTATCGACCGACTACGACACTTCCGACCGCCTCTACTTCGAGCCGCTGACCGCGGAAGACGTGCTGGAAATCCTGCGGGTGGAACAGCAGAACGGCGAACTGGTCGGCGTGCTGGTGCAGTTCGGCGGCCAGACCCCGCTCAAGCTGGCGCAGGCGCTTGAGGACGCGGGTATCCCGATCCTCGGCACCTCGCCGGACGCGATCGACCTTGCCGAAGACCGCGAGCGCTTCTCCGCGCTGGTCGACAAGCTGGGCCTGAAGCAGCCGGCCAACGGCATCGCCCGCAGCCGCGACGAGGCGGTGAACGTCGCCAACCGCATCGGCTATCCGGTGCTGATGCGCCCCAGCTACGTGCTCGGCGGCCGCGCGATGGAAATCGTCGACAGCGAGCAGCAGCTTGACGACTACATCACCACGGCCGTGCAGGTTTCGGGCGACAGCCCGGTGCTGATCGACCAGTATCTGCGCGATGCGATCGAATGCGACGTCGACGCGCTTTGCGACGGCGATCAGGTCGTCGTGGCCGGCGTCATGCAGCACATCGAGGAAGCGGGCATCCACTCGGGCGACAGCGCCTGCTCGCTGCCGCCGTACAGCCTGCCCGCGGAGATCATTGCCGAGATGGAGCGTCAGGCCGAAGCGCTGGCCTTCGGCCTCAGCGTGCGCGGGTTGATGAACATCCAGTTCGCGGTGAAGGACGGTGAGGTCTACCTTATCGAAGTGAACCCGCGCGCCTCGCGTACGGTACCCTTCGTTGCCAAGGCACTCGGTCAGCCGGTCGCCAAGATCGCCAGCCGCGTCATGGCGGGCGAAAAGCTGGCCGATTTCCCGCCCTTCAAGCGCGACCTGCCGTACATGGCGGTCAAGGAAGCGGTGTTCCCCTTCGCGCGCTTCCCTGGCGTCGATCCGGTGCTCAGCCCGGAAATGAAGTCGACCGGCGAAGTCATGGGCATCGATGCCGACTTCCCGACCGCGTTCCTCAAGGCCCAGCTCGGTGCCGGCATGCGCCTGCCAGATAGCGGCACGGTGTTCGTCTCGGTGAAGGACAGCGACAAGGCGGTGATCCTGCCTGCGGTACAGTCGCTGGTGAAGGAAGGCTTCCGCATCGTCGCCACGTCAGGCACCCACAAGTACCTGAGCGAAGCCGGTCTGCCGGTGGAACTGGTGAACAAGGTGGCGGAAGGCCGTCCGCACATCGTCGACAAGATCGTCGATGGCGATATCGCGCTGATCTTCAACACCACCGAGGGCTGGCAGAGCCTGAAGGATTCGCAATCGATCCGCGCTTCGGCGCTCACAGGCAAGGTGCCGTACTTCACGACAGCGGCTGCCAGTGTCGCTGCTGCACAGGCAATTTCTGCACAGCGCGGGAGCCAGCTTGAAGTGCGTTCGTTGCAGGATTATTATAGCTGAAATCGATCTAGCCTCCCCACATCGCTGCAGATCGGCCCAGTCCCCGGGAAAACCCTGAGGGACGGGACAGGAAACTAGTCTCACCTGACTGGTTTCGCGGAGCGGGGAGGCAGCAGGAAGGAAGTGTTTGATGGCCAGTATCGAAAAGCTCCCCATGCTCGCGGAAGGGTATGAGAAGCTTACCGCCGAGATCAAGGCGCTGCGCGAAGAGCGCCCCCGGATCGTTGACGCGATCGAGGAAGCGCGCGCGCACGGCGATCTTTCGGAAAATGCCGAATATCATGCCGCCAAGGAGCGTCAGGGCCAGGTCGAAGCGACGATTGCGGATCTGGAAGACAAGATCACGCGCGCGCAGATCGTCGATCCGGCCACGCTTTCGAGCGACAAGATCATCTTCGGCGCGACCGTGACGCTGCTCGATGAAGACGACAAGCCGGTGCGCTACCAGATCGTCGGCCCTTATGAAGCCGATGCCCGCGTCGGCCGCATCAGCTACAACTCGCCGCTGGGCAAGGCTCTGATCGGTCGCAGGGTCGAGGAAGAAGTGGAAGTCACCGTTCCGGCGGGCGACAAGTTCTACCTGGTGCAGAAGATCGAGTTCGTCTGAGCGCCGATCTTCCGTTTTGCAGACAAAAGAAAAGGCCGGCAGAAATGCCGGCCTTTTTCGTTATCCGCGACTTGCGGGTGAAGCCCCGGTGAGGGCTTGCCGCTCGTCAGGCTTCCGGCTGGTCGGGCTGAAGCAGACGGTGCAGGTGCACGATCACATACTTCATTTCCGCATCGTCGACCGTGCGCTGGGCGGACGAACGCCAGGCGTCTTCTGCCGAGGCGTAGTCCGGGTAGACGCCAACCAGATCGAGTTCATTGAGATCGGCGAATTCAAGGCTGCGGGGATCTGTGACCCGGCCGCCCATCACAAGGTGAAGCTTCTGCATGGGACCGCTTTCGTGAGTGGGAAGAGAGATGCGGACCCCATACGTTTTGCCAGGTTACAGGGCAAGAGCGGATCGCACCGGCGATCCGCCCTCATAAATGATACTGCTTCTCAATAACGAAAAGACCGTGTCAATGCGGCAGGCGCTGAGTCAGTCCGCTAAAGATCTCGGCAATGCGGTGACCGCCGGAAGTGGCGGTTTCGCTGGCCGAATGACTGATTTTGTGCGCCTGGCGCGCGGCCACTTCGCCGGCTTCGCTTGCCCGCTTTGCCGACGCGCGGCCGAGGGCACTTGCAGCAGCCAGCGCTGCCATGCCGTATTTTTCAAGTCGCTCGGCGGCGAGTTCGCCGTTCTTCTCGGCGCTGTCGGCTACCAGGCCGGCCTTCTTGCGCGCGCTCGCGCTCAGGTCGTGTGCCTTCTCGGCAGCTTCCTTGCCCAGCAGGGCAGTGGCAGCGCCGGCCGCTTCGGCCAGGTGCGCCCCGCGCGAAAGGACGCCACGGGTCATGCGGCGCGGCAGCAGTGCGCTGACGAGCGCCCCCGCCGCCAATCCGCCTGCCACCACCAGAACCGGATGGCTCTTCACGAACGCCACCACCTTTTCCGAGGGGCGTTGCTCGGCCTTGGCGGCCTTGAGCGCCACGACCTTGCCGGGATTGGAATCGCTGGCTGAGGTTGCAGGGAGGGTAGGGATGGTCGTTTCAGTCTTGCTCACCGTCGGACTCCTTCGGGTGTCTGCCGGAACCGAACAGTCGATCGATCCCGGCCATGATCGGGTTACGCAGAAGCCAAAGCACCAGTGCAGTGAAGGTTCCGCCAATCGCGACGGGATGCTCTTCAACGACGGTGACCGCCTCGTCGAACATGTCGGCCGCCTGTTCGACAGCCTCGTCGATGATGCGACCGGCCAGACCGCGCACTTCGAAATCGGCCTTGAGCGCGCCGTAACGGGCATCGAACACGGCCTTCGCGGTGTCCCTGGCCGAACGATCGACTTCCAGTTGCCGGGCGAGGGCGCTCATTCCGAACCTTCCTTTTCCTTCAGGATCGCCATCATCCGCTTCACCCGGCCCCGCGCGGAAAGCCCCATGAAAAGGGCAACCAACAGGATAGCCACGGGCACCGCGACCATGGCCAGCCACGGCCCGATCAGTGTGCCGACGGCGATGACCGCGCCGAGAACGAGGGCCATGAGAGCGAAGAACACGAAGACGGCGGCACCGACGCCGAGAACGGCGATCGACTTCGTCTCGGCGCCGAGATAAGCGGCCCGCGTTTTCTGGTACGTGACTTCCGCCTGCGCGAACGTTCGCGCTTCGCCCAGCAGCAGGCGCACGTCTTCAATCAGGGAAAGGTCCTCGCCCTCCTGAAGGGGAGGGGCGAGGTTGGCTTGGGTGTCCAGCATCGTCGTGCGAACGATAAGCGCTTACTTGCCGCTCTTGAACAGACGGGCGAAGAGATAGCCGGCTGCCACGGCCATGCCGACTGCGGCGACTGGGCTCCTGCGCACGAATTCCTTGGCCTCCTCGCCAAGTTCATCGATCGACTTCTCGTCGAGCTTGGTCGCGGTATCGGCAAGGGACTTCGACGCGGTGCGGGCATAGTCGCCGTACTTCGCGCCTGCCTTCTCGTCGATCAGGCCGGCATTGTCGTCGATCATCTTCGACAGCCCGACGATGGCCTGGCTGGCCTTGGCCTTGCCCTGGTTCGCGAAATCGGCGGCCTTGACCTTGGCGTCGTCGGCAAAGGCGCTGGCCTTGGCCTTGGCATCTTCCGAACGGACCTTGGCTTCGCTCGACAATTCGCCCTTGGTCTGGCTGAACTTCTCATGGCATCCGTCGGCCATGGCCTGAACGCCGGCCTTCGCTTCTTCGACGGCCTTGGTGAAATGGCTCTTGGCGTCGTCAGTGCCGTTTCCGGTGCTCGTGGTGGTCTCGGACATTGCGAATTCCTTCCTTGCTTCCCGTTGCGCCGTATTCATTTCGAGGCTGCTCGGTGTCTTGAGCGATATGCGGCATGAGTAACACAACTTGTCGTCGAAATGGCAACGCAACTTGTCAGGCGTAGTTCCCCTGCTAAGACGCCGGACGAGAGTGCGCCCAAGCGTCTCAGGGGGCGCCTTGCAGGAGGAATATCCCGTTATGACCGCGATTATCGATATCCACGGCCGCGAAATTCTCGACAGCCGCGGCAATCCCACTGTCGAAGTCGATGTTCTTCTCGAAGATGGCAGCTTCGGTCGTGCAGCAGTTCCTTCGGGTGCTTCGACCGGCGCGCACGAGGCCGTCGAACTGCGTGACGGCGATACGTCGCGCTATCTGGGCAAGGGTGTGTTGAAGGCCGTGGACGCGGTCAATGGCGAGATCGCCGAAGAGCTGGTCGGCATGGATGCCGAAGACCAGCGGGATCTCGACCTGTGCATGATCGAGCTTGATGGCACGGAGAACAAGGGCCGCCTCGGCGCCAACTCCATTCTCGGCGTCAGCCTTGCCGTCGCCAAGGCGGCTGCCAATGCGCGCGGCCTGCCGCTCTATTCCTACGTCGGCGGCGTTTCCGCGCATGTCCTGCCGGTGCCGATGATGAACATCATCAACGGCGGCGAACATGCCGATAACCCGATCGATTTCCAGGAATTCATGATCATGCCCGTCGGCGCCGATTCGATCGCCGAAGCGGTGCGCTGGGGTTCGGAAATCTTCCACACCCTGAAGAAGGGCCTGCACGAGAAGGGCCTGGCCACCGCGGTGGGCGACGAAGGCGGTTTCGCGCCGAACCTTGCCAGCACCCGCGATGCGCTGGATTTCATCATGGCCTCGATCGAAAAGGCCGGCTTCAAGGCGGGTTCGGAAATCCAGCTCGCGCTCGACTGCGCCTCGACCGAGTTCTTCAAGAACGGCAAGTACGAGATCAGCGGCGAGGGCCTGAGCCTGACTCCGGTGGCCTTTGCCGATTACCTGGCCGACCTGACCGAAGCCTATCCGATCATCTCGATCGAAGACGGCATGGGTGAGGACGATTTCGAAGGCTGGAAGGCCCTGACCGACAAGATCGGCCACAAGGTCCAGCTGGTTGGCGACGATCTTTTCGTCACCAATCCCAAGCGCCTGACCATGGGCATCGACAAGGGCCTGGCCAACTCGCTCCTGGTGAAGGTCAACCAGATCGGCACGCTGACGGAAACGCTGGAAGCCGTCTCGATCGCGCAGGGCAACGGTTATACCGCCGTCATGTCGCATCGTTCGGGCGAGACAGAGGATGCGACCATCGCCGACCTCGCCGTCGCCACCAACTGCGGCCAGATCAAGACCGGCTCGCTCGCGCGTTCGGATCGGCTTGCCAAGTACAACCAGCTCATCCGTATCGAGGAAGAACTGGGCAAGGCGGCGCGTTACGCCGGTGCCTCGGCCTTCGGCCGCCTTTCGCGCTGACGGATCGGCGAGGCCGGCCCGGCGGGAATATCCGGCCGGGCCAGCCTTGCGGCATGAAAAAGGGCCCGGTCTCCGTATGGGGACCGGGCCCTTTTCGTTGCGGTTCTGCTGCCCGGGAATGCCGGGTCTGGCCGAAGAAAGCCGGGTGGCCGATTTCCGTCAGGAGAAATCGACCACCCGGTCACCGCCGCATATCCCATCCTTGTGCCTGGCTAACCCCCTGTGGGGCGGAACGGGTTGGTTGCAGGCATCTGTTATAAGGCTGCCAGGATCCCGGGGCGGGGATCGTCGAGCAGCACCACGGATCGGGATGCGGAGGCGAAGTACTCGAGCATCGCGGCATAGCCCCGCGCGCTCAGTTTCACGTAGACCCGCCGCGCGTCGCCGGGATCGGCTTCGCGGACGAGAAGGCTCTGTTTTTCGAGAATGGTGATCCAGCGCAGCGCCGTTGTCGAAGGCACGGCCGAGCCGATGCATGCACTGGTGACCGATACGCGCCGGCGTTCCTTGGCGGCGATGAAAAGGTCCAGGAGGATGTCCCAGGCCGGTTCGCCGAAAAGCTCTTCCGACTGGAAGATCTTGCTGCGGCGCCGACGGTCCTCGTAAGTCTGGCGCGCCAGTTCAACCCATACGGGGTGGTCCTGGCTGGCCGTCTTGGTCGTCTCCCGCGTTTCGATGGGGATGCCGATGCCCATGATGTCCGTGGCGGCGCTTGCTCCGATTTCGAGTTCGCGCGCCATGGCCAGAAGTTCATTGGCGATGCCGATCAGACGAATGGCCTTCGCCCGATTGCGCATCAACTGATCGGTCTTCTCCATAAACCAGTGCCACCAGCGCCTGGCCGCAAGCACATCGCATCACCATCTCCCGAAGGAATACGATCGTATTCGCGGCTGTTACTACAGGTGTTCGCGATGGATTGATTCCAGCAGTGCCAAATTCGGTGGAACTGGTTGAAACGGTAATAGTATTCGCGAACTGGTCCAATGTTAACCACAGCGGGGCAAGTCCGTCTTGCGCAGGCTAGTCCGGTTTGGAGCGAATTTGCTCGGATTTGTGCTGACCGCGCAACGCGTCGATGGCGGCCTGGAGATGGGCCGCAGCCACGAAAGCGCCCAATTCCTCGAGTTTTTCGAGTTTCGAGCCAAGTTCACCGATCAACTGAGTCATATTAGCGTCCCTCTTCACACTCTGGTTCTCCGACAGGCGAGAGTGGCTCTCGACTGGGTCCGAACGCCCCCGGACCAGGGTTTGCGACCCGCACCGCGAAGGGGGCGGAATTTTTTCGACCAATACCTCCGAATACGATCAATATCGGAGAGATTGCCCGTGCAATTACAGAATTTTCATCGCAATGGAACAAGCAGAATGGGAGTGTCCAACTTGTGAACACGTCATGAAATTTAGTTAACGATGAGGAAGGGGGGTATTTAATCGAGACTATGCGCGTTTTCTGATTCTACAGCGTCGAAAAATAAGTTGTTCTACATATGGTGCTGCTAGAGGAATTTTAAGTTCCCAAGATTTTGCTTGAAATTATTTTATCGCACGAAGTCGTACTTCACGCTGGCCTGAATGCGGCTGGCGTCACGCGCGCTGCCGTCCTGCCGCTTCAGTCGGCCATAGAGTCCCTCGATACCCACCGAGAAAGAAGCGACCGGCGACCAGATCAGGTTGAGTGCGCCGTAGCGGGATTCGGAAAAGGCATCGTCGGGCAGCAGTCCCCCGTCGCTCACGCCCAGGATGCCGGCGACGATACTGGTCCGCAGGGCGGTGGACCAGTTGTGGGTATAGGCGCCGTAGCCGCCCGCCTGCTCGATCAGGCGGAGGCTGCCGTCGGTTCGCAGCGCGGCGTCGAGGCCCAGGCCGCCGATGTCGTTGACGTAATGCGCGGCGCCTCTGCCCCAGAGCCCCGCCGCGGAAAAGGCATTGGCATCGTCCAGCGACAGCGAGCCGGAGGCGGATAGCGCAAAGCCCATGGCATTGTCCCTGGCGCCGCCGTTGTCGGTGCGATAGCCGATGCGGCGCACCACCCCGCCGAGTTGCAGATGTCCGCTGGCGCCTTCGTAGCGCCCGACAAGGACGACATCGGGCATCGTCTCGGCACCGGTCTGGTCGTCGGCCAGCGAGAGGTCGGTATCGGGTTGCTCCAGAGAAAGCGTGAGGTGAGTGCCTCGTGCCACCTTGAACGACTGGCGAACCGAGGCCTGGCGCACGAAGATCGCGCCGCCGGGGCCCCAGTTGTCGAGCGTGTCGGGCAGCGCATCGGCGTCTACCAGCGCGGAATAGCCGTAGCCGCCGTAAGTGTTGCCCACTTGCCCATAGGCGTGATTGAGGTGGAAGCTGTAATCGGTGCCGTCGCCGTAGAAGTCGTTCTCGACGTAGAACCGCAAGTTGCCGAGCGTGGACGGGCGGCGGATCTCAAGGCTGAAGCGCGTGGCGCGGGCGCTGACATCCGCGCGGTTGCGGGCCTTGTTGACGAAGGGGATGGAGGGCACGGCAAACTGGTCCCGGTCCCCCACGAAGCGGGGGTCGTAGATGAGATCGACTTTGGCGAAACCGCCGATACGCACGGCGGTCTCGGTGCCGGGGATCGGGATGAAGCCCTTCAACTCGGGGTCGTTCGGCGGGCTTTCGTTGTCCGGACGGGAGGCGCCGGTGATGCGGTCGCCGATGGTTTCGCGGCCGGGCAGGGGGGAGGGCATCACGCCGAGGCTGCTGGCCCCGCTTGCCACTCGCGCGCCTGAAGGAGCGGAGCGCGGTGCTTCGGGGGTCTGCGGTGGGGCCGGGGGCGTCCTGCCCGTTTCAGCGATATGGATGGCACCGGCGCCCTGGTCGGTTGCGGAGGTGGTGGGGGGCGCTTCGGCGATCTGCGCCGCACCGGCGTTTCGATCCTGCTTCATCGCCGCGATCTCGGCCTTCAGCGCATCGACCGTGGCTTTGAGGTCGGCCACTTCGCCGCGCAGCGCAGCAACGTCGCTATCCTGCGCCTTGGCAGGAAGAGCGACGGCCGCCGAGGCTGCCGCGCAGGCCAGAGCGAGGCTCCGGCCGGAAGAGTGGGCCATGCATATCCCCCTTCAGATATGGCGCACGAGCATCCTTGCTTCGGGGCCGTAGCCCTTGGCCGGATCGAGCAGCCCGTCGCCGAGCAGTTCGAAGCCCTGCTTTTCCCAGAAGCCGTGGGCGTCCCCGACGGCGATCAGCACGACGCGGCTGAGCCCGCGTGCCTTGGCTTCGTCCAGCGCGATCCGCACGGCGCCGCCCGCAAAACCCCGCCCGCGCGTGGAAGCGCCAAGGGCAAGGTCGTGCAGGAAGTAGCAATCGAACGGCTCGGCAAGGCCGGTCATCGGCGTGTCCAGCACCGGCGGGCGGTCCTGCCGGCCGGGATGCGAGACGAGGTAACCGGCGACCTTTCCGTCATCCCCTTCCAGCACGTGGCAGCCGGAAGGGTAATGCCGGAAGCAGGCGGCGAAGACTTGCGGATTCTCGGGGTAATCGAGGTGGACCATGTCCGCCACGTCCGCCACGTGGGCCACGTCGTCTTCGCGCATTTCCCGCCAGTGCATCGTCTCGTCGTTCCTCTATTGGACGCCAGACGGCGCCATCTGCTGCGCGGTTTCCCCGGCCTCCGCCGGCGCTTGTTCGCGCGAGCGGAGGTCGAGGTCGTTGTGGCGGCCGACCGATAGCCAGAACATCACGACAAGGGCAACGATCGTGACCCCAAGCGCCAGATAACGCACCCAGACCGGGGCCTTGCCGCCGGGGTGGATGTGCTTCTCATCCAGATCGCGCTTGCGGGTGATCGATGCGGAGTAGAACACGATGGTGGCGATCACGAAGATCAGCGACCAGCGCGTCTGCTCGCCGTCGGAACCGACCAGCGCGATCATGCAGTAGATGGCGCCTGCCAGACCTGACGCTACGAAGAAGGTGTACTGGCCGTGCGGCATCTTGCCATAGCCCAGCACCTTTATCGCGATGCACGAATAGATGTAGGGCAGCAGCGTCATGATGACAGCGATCGAGGCGATCTTGCCGAACTGCTGGCTGGCCGTGGGCGACATCGTGGCGAGCACTTGCACACTCATGATGACGGCCACGATGACGAGGCCGAGCGAGGGCACGCCGCGCTTGTTGACCTTGGCGAAGATGCCGGGAAACAGCCCGTCGTCTGCCGCCGCCTTGGCCGACTGGCCGACCAGCAGGGTCCAGCCCGCCAGCGAGCCGAGGCAGCCCACGGCCGCGCAGAGCGCCACGGTGCTGCCCGCGAAGTCGCCCAATGCCAGGCGCGCGGCGTCGGCGAAGGGCGCGGAAGAGGCGATCAGTTCCTTGTTGGGGATCATGCCCATGATGACCGAGGAGCTGAGCACATAGGCCACCGAGGCCAGCACCACCCCGCCCACCGTCGCGATCGGCACGTTGCGTGATGGGTTGGCGACGACGCCTGCCGAGACCGACGCGCTCTCCACCCCGATGAAGGCCCAGAGCGTGAAGGTCAGCGTGGCCATCACTGCATTGGGGCTGGACTGGCCCGAGACGTTCCAGGCGGAGGAGAAGATTTCCGGTTTGAACCAGAACCAGCCGAACAGCGCCATGCCGAAGATCGGCACCAGCGCGAAGATCGTGGTGAAGCTTTGCAGCCGTCCCACCACCTTGGGCCCCAGGATATTGGCATAGGCGAAGAACCAGATGATCGCGATGGAGCCGAAGGCCATCACGATCGGCACTTTGAGCGCCGGGAAGAAGTGGGAGAGATAGCCCAGACCCGCGACGGCCAGCGCCACGTTGCCGACCACGTTGGCCAGCCAGTAGATCAGGTTGGTCTGGTATCCCATGTAGTCGCCGTAAGCCTTGCGGGCAAAGGCATAAGGCCCGCCCGCCGCCGGATCGATGGCGGAAAGCTTGGCGAAGACCAGCGCCAGCGCCACCGCGCCCACCACGGTCAGGAGCCAGCCGATCAGCGCGATCGATCCGATGGCCGAAAGGTTGGCGGGCAGCATGAACACGCCCGATCCCATCATGTTGCCGGCCACCATCAAGGTGGCGGGAACGAGTCCGATCTTGCCGCTGTCGTCGCCCGCTGTTGCTGCTGTTGCCATTCCCGGTCTCCCCTCAGGACTTCTTGACGACCAGGACGTTGTAGACCCCGTCCTCCACTTCCACGCCGTGGGTATCGTGCCCGAAGCCGGGGAAGCGCAGGTCGTAAAGCTCCAGCGCCCGCAGATATCCGATCAGCGCGCCCTTGGCGGGGCCGGCGTTCTCACCCGGCATCAGCAGCGGGATGCCCGGCGGATAAGGCACGATGCCGGTGGCGAGGGTGCGCCCGGCCAGGTCGTCCAGCGTGACCTTCTCGATATTGCCGCGCACCAGTTCCTCGTAAGCGGAGACCGGGCTCATGTCGGGCTTGGGCAGGATGCCGAAGGCTTCGGACATCGTGGCGGTGGTCTTGAGGTCGCCCATCGCCGCGAACATCAGGTCTGCCAGTTCGCGCAGACCCATGCCGGAATAGCGTTCCGGATAGTCGGCCACGAGCGAGGGGATCGTGCGTTCCAGCGAGACGTTGGCGTCGTAGTCCTTGCGGAAGTCCAGCAGGGCATTGACCAGCGTGCCCCACTTGCCCTTGGTCACGCCCAGCGAGAACAGGAACAGCACGGTGAAGTCCGTGGTCTTCTCCACCACGATCCCGCGCGCGCCGAGATAGGAGGTGAGGATGCTGGCGGGGATGCCCACCGCGCGCAAGCTGCCGTCCGGGTCCATGCCGGGGGTGAGCACCGAAACCTTGATCGGATCGAGCATGCAGTAGCCCGGCTCGATCTCCCCGAAGCCGTGCCATGCGGCATTGGGCAGCAGTTGCCAGCAGGTGGGATCGGTGGCGAGATGCTCGGGATCGCATTCATGGAACGGCACCGTGCGGCCGCGCGCGTCGTGGACTTCGTCGGGCTGCCAGATGTCGAAGAACCAGGCGTTGTCGTCCGCGCTCTCGGCATTGAGGCGGGCGACCATCTGGCGGAAGGCCACTGCCTCGCGGATGGACACATCGGTCAGATGCTCGCCCGAGGAGTCCATCATCGCGGCCGACACGTCGTTGGAGGCGATGATCGGATAGCAGGGCGAGGTGGAGGCGTGCATCATGAACGCCTCGTTGAAGCGCGCATGGTCGATCGGATTGCGCCCGTCGCGCACGTGGATCATCGAGGCCTGCGACAGCGCCGCCAGCAGCTTGTGCGTCGATTGCGTGGCGAAGACGGTGGGCTTGGACTTGTCGCGCGTTTCCGGATCGCCATGCATGCCGAAGCGTTCGCGGTAGATCGGATTGAAGCGGGCATAGCCGTACCAGGCCTCGTCGAAATGCAGGCGGTCCACGGTGTCGCCCAGCAGTTCCTCGACGCGGGCGACGTTGTAGCAGAGGCCGTCATAGGTCGAGTTGGTGATGACGGCGTGGACCGGCTTGGCCCCTTCGGGCGCCAGCGGATTGTCCGCCACCAAGAGGCGCAAGTGCGCGGGCGTCAGATGTTCGGGCGGGATCGGGCCAATGATGCCCAGCGCATTGCGGGTGGGCATCAGGTAGCACGGAATTGCGCCGGACAGCGTCATCGCGTGTTCAACCGACTTGTGGCAGTTGCGGTCACACAGCGCCACCTGATCGCGCGTGACCGAGGCCATCAGGATCACGCGGTTCGATGTCGATGAGCCGTTGGTGACGTAGTAGGTCCGATCCGCGCCGAAGACTCCCGCCGCATAGCGCTCACCCGCGCCGATCGGGCCGGAGTGATCGAGCAGCGAACCCAGATCGCCGACCGAAATCGACAGGTCCGACCGGAACAGGCTCTCCCCGAAGAACTCGAAGAACGCGCGGCCCGCGGGCGAGGTGAGGAAGGCGGTGCCGCCGGTATGGCCGGGGGTGTGCCAGGAATATTCGTAAGTCTGCGCGAACTTCACCAGCGCGCCGAACATCGGCGGCAAGACGGTGGAGCGATAGCGCTCGATCGCGGCGCGGATGCGGCCGCCGATGAAGTCCGCCGTGTCTTCCAGCAGCCAGATGAAGTCGTCCGCCTTGGTCATGGCATCGACGGGAATCTGCGATGCCGCGCTGCGATTGGCGACGAGGAAGATCGGCACCGCGGCATTGAGCCCGCGCATGGCGTCCAGCACGCGGTGTGCATCGACGTGGTCCTCGGTGAAGCCGAGTTCCCAATCGAGCAGCAGGCACTGGATCGACGGGTCGGTGGCGGCGATGGCAACGGCGTCCTCGACGTCGTCGGACACGATCACCTCGATCTCGCGTCGCTCCAGTTCATCGACGAGCGCGCCAAGAGCGCGTCCTGCGGCGGAAACATCTTCGAAGTCTTCGCGCACCAAAAGCGCGCGCATCGCCAGTCTCAGGCTCGAACGTGATACCATCTGAAAAGCTCCTCAATCGCGTGATCCAGCCGATCCGGTGATGAGTGTGCTGCAACCGGGGGCACAGCATGCTTTATGTTCTTGGCGACCTGTTCGTTGAGTTCGTGCTTCGGGAAAATGTAAAACCAGGAATAATCGCGGATCGAACGTGCTTTATTGAGTCATGATCCGGAATATGACGGAATAAACCGACCGTTCTGATCTGGCAGGCGCCAAATCAATGTCGAAAAGCCGGCATCTGTCAGGAAGTGGTGATGACGCGGATACCTCTTTCACATCGCGATTTACCGCGATTCGATTGATCCCGAACACGAGCGAAACATTGATCGAAATAGCTTTTCGTTCAAGGGGAAATATGTAAATTCCTGAGTGTCCCATTTCTGGTGAACCATGATTGCTGGCAGCGATTTTCGAAATGGAATTGTAATTGGCTGGGCCGGCATCTTGGCGATCCTGCTCGCCGGACCCATAACAGCTTTCGCCCAGGCGGGTGGTAAAGAAGCTGTTCAGGACGACGGCGCCGCGGAAACGCTTTCTTTCGATGCCGCGCGCCAGCGGCTGGACCGGGTATCTTCCGCGCTGGGCGCTGCCTCCGACGAATTGAGCGCGGCAGAGTCCACCGCCCATGCCCTCAAGGCGCTGAATCGGCCGATCGTCTCGGGCTCGGTTTCGGTGATCTCCTACCAGAAATCGCTCTCGGTGGACCTGACCGGGCAGAAGGACAGCTTCAGCAATGCCGCGGGCCAGTTCCTCGAAGGGCTGCCCGGCGAATTTCCGCCGGAGTTCTCGGGGATCGTCCAGCAAGTGACGGGACGTGTGAGCGAGGCGCTGCCGGGCCTGCTCTCGCAGCTTCCGGATGAACTGGACTTTCGCGCGCGGCAGACGGTGATCCGGCCCAATGTCACGGCGGTCATGCCGCTTTACTCGGGCGGCGCGATCCCGGCGATCCAGCACGGCGCCGAGGCCGGGGCGGAGATGGCGCGTGCCAGGCAGGCGGGCGCGCAGGATCTCTCGCAGGTCCGGCTGGTGCAGAGCTACTTCGGTCAGCAACTGGCCGCGGCGTTGCTGGCCTCCGCCACGGGCACCCGCGACGCTTTCGACAAGCACCTCGGCAATGCCCAGGCCCTGTTCCGGGAGGGGGTGATCCCCCGGTCCCGCGTGCTGGAAGTGCAGGTGGCGCGCGATGCGGCGCAGCGCGCGCTGGAACGCGCGGCGATGGAAGAACACAATGCCTCGGATTCGCTGGCCCGGCTTCTCGATGCGAGCGGCGGCGTTCGGCCGACGACACCCCTGTTCGTCAACGGCAGCGGCCTGGAGCCGCTAGACGATTTCCTCGCTACCGCCACCGGGCCGGGCCAGCCGCAGATGCGCGCGGCACAAGCGACGCGCCATCTGGCGGATTCAGGCGTGGACCTGGCCAAGTCGCGGATGCGGCCTCAGGCTTTCGCGTTCGGATCGTACAATTTCAACCGCAGCGATGCGATCCCGGTCGACCCGGACTGGATCGTCGGCCTGGGCCTGCGCTTCACCCTGCTGTCCAACATAGACCGGCGCGACACGCTCGATGCGGCGAACGCGCGCCAGAGTGCGGCGGAGAATGCGGCGCGCGACATGCGCAAGACCATCGAGATCGAGACCAGCCGCGCCTATAACCTGGTGGAGACCGCGCGCCGATCGTTCCTGCTGCTGGACAGCAACATGAAGGCCGCCGAAGAGAACCTGCGCGTCCACGAGATCGGCTTCCGCGAGGGGGAGGATACCGCGAGCCAGCTTATCGATGCGCGCAACGCTCTCTCCCTGGCGCAGACCCAGCGCATTGCCTCCGCTTACGAATATGTCGTGTCGCTTTCCGCTCTGCTGGTCGCCAGCAATCGCGGGGACAGCTTCCGCGATTACCTCCTCCGACCGGACAGGATCACCGCCCCATGAGCGAAAGCGACGCGCCATCGATCCTTCCGGCAGGAGAAGCCGATGCGGGACCGGAAGGGCGCGACCGTTTTCGCCTGCTGGTGGCGGGGCTGGTCCTGCTGGCCGCCGTGCTCCTGGCAGGCCTGTGGATCGCGGCGCGGCCCGCGCCGGACCAGTTGCAGGGCATGGTCGATGCGGACGAGATCAATGTCGCGACCAAGGCGCTGGCGCGGGTCGACCGACTCCTGGCGGAAGAGGGCGCCACGGTGACGGCCGGCACCGTGCTCGCGATCCTGTCCAGCCCGGAGATCGACGCGGGAAGGCAGCAGGCGCAAGGCGTGCTCGCCGGGGCGGAAGCCATGCGCGATCTTGCCGACAACGGCGCCCGCAAGGAGGATGTGGAATCGCTGCGCGCCGTCTGGCAGGCGGCGCAGGCCGGGGCCGATCTTGCCGCCGTCACCGCGCGCCGGGCGGACAACCTCTATGCGGAAGGCGTGATCGCCGCGCAGCGCCGGGACGAAGCCCGCGCCGCGCGCGATGCCAGCGCCCGGCAGGCCGAGGCGGCAAGGTTGCAATATGTGAAGGCGCAGTCCGGCGCCCGTGCCGAGGAAAAGGCCGCCGCCCAGGCGCAAGTGCAAGTGGCGAAGGCGGGCGTTTCGATTGCCGATGCGCTGGGCGCGGAAAAGACGCTGATCGCCCCCATCGGCGGCGAAGTGACACGGCGGTTGGCCGAGCCCGGCGAGATCGTCGGTCCGGCAGTTCCGGTGTTCCAGATCATCGACACCGCCCATCCCTGGGTCGCGCTCAACTTGCGGGAAAATCAGTTCAATTCGCTGCAGAAGGGCCAGGAGCTGATGGGCCGCATTCCGGCCCTGGAAAACCGCAAGGGGCGGTTCCGCGTCACTTACATCAGCCCGCAGGGCGATTTCGCGACATGGCGGGCGACGCGCCAGTCCTCCGGCTTCGACGTGCGCAGCTTCGAGATCCGCCTGCGTCCGGCCGAAGCGATCAAAGGTCTGCGTCCGGGCATGAGCGTGTTGTTCGACTGGCCGCAATGAGCACTCCCGGTCCCGGTTATCGTGCTGCCCTGCGCCGGGAACTGGCGCACCTGCGCCGCGATCGCTGGGACCTGGGAATGCTCACGCTGTTTCCGGCCCTGGCGATCCTGATCGTGGCGGCCATGCTGATCGCGGGCGTCCCCCGCGCCTTGCCCGTTGCCGTGGTGGACGAGGACAACGGCACCCTCAGTCGCGCCATCGTCCGGGCCGTGAGCGCAAGCCCCGCGGTGACCATTGCCGAGCGACCGGAGACTTTCGCCCTGGCTGAGCGCTCCGCGCGGGCTGGGCGGGTCTGGGCCATCCTGCTGATCCCGCGCGGCGTGAGCGAGGGGCTGGAGCGCCAGACCACGCCGGCCATCCAGATCTTCTACAACGCCACTTTCCTGACCATCGGCGCAAGCGCGGAATCCGGCATCCGCTCGGCCGTCGGCGCGGTCCTGGCTGAGCGCGGGCTCGACGCAGCGCGGGCGAGGGGGCTGCCGGCGATCCGAATTCGACCACCCGTGGTCCAGGCGACCGTCCTGTTCAATCCCCAGACCAGCTTCGAATGGTATCTCCAGGCGCTGATCCAGCCCGCCGTGCTGCACCTTCTTGCGGGCTGCGTCGCCGTGATGGCCATGGGGCGCGAGTTGCAGGGCCGTTCGCTGGCACAGTGGAAAGCGGAGACCGGCGGAGGGCTCCCGGCGCTGCTGGGCAAGCTCACGCCCTATGTCGGGGTGCTCTCGATCTGGGGCCTGGTCTGGATGATCTGGCTGGTGGGCGTTCGCGGCTGGACGATGAACGGCAGCCTGCTGCTGACCCTGGCCGCGCAGGCCCTGCTCATCGCGGGGACGGCGGCGCTCTCCGTCTTGCTGGTGATTGGCATGCGCAAGCCCAGCTTCGCCTTTTCCGCGACGGCGCTCTACGCCGGATCGGCGCTGGCCTATTCGGGCGGGACGCTGCCGCTGGGCGGGGGGTCCGGCTTTGCGCGGGGCTGGAGCCAGGCGCTGCCTTTCACCCATTACTTGCGCCTGCAGATGGACCAGTTCCTGGGCGCGCCGGTTTCGCTGGCGCTTCCGCAGATCGGCGTGCTGTCGCTCTATCTCGTCGTGCCGCTGGGCCTTTGCCTGCTGCTGCTGCGCAAGCCGGAGCAGGCGGCGTGACATTCGCGCAGGGCTTCGTCTCCGTCTTCCGCGCGGTGCTCTCGACGTTCGCGCTGGCCTCGATCGTGGTTCTCGCGGTGGTTCTATACGGTTTCTACTACCCCGCGCCCTACGCCCACCAGACCGCGCGCCAGCTTCCGGTGGTGGTCGTGGACGAGGAGCGCAGCACGCTGACCCGCGCCTTGGTGCGCAAGCTGTCCGACATGCGGGAAGTCCGCGTGGCGGGAGAGGCGCTCTCGATTCACGAGGCCGAGCAGCGCGTGCGCCGCCGCGAGGCGGACGGGATACTCCTGCTGCCGCGCGGCCTTACCCGCAGCCTGCTGACCGGCGCACCGGGCAGCGCCGGAGGCGGCGGCATCGGCATATGGGTCAACGGCACGTACCTGATCCGCGCGAAGGACATAGGCGGGGCTATCCAGGCCGCGGCGCTGGCCGTGGCTGCCGAGCGCCTCGGGCCTCTGGCGCAAGGGCTGCACTTGCGCGCGCCGGTCGCCGTGGTCGAGCGGCCGCTGTTCAACACCCGCGAAGGCTATGCGGACTACGTCTTCCCGGCCGTGGCCGCGATCATCCTCCAGCAGACCTTGCTGTTCGGCACGGCCATGCTCGCAGCGGGCATGGCTGCCGAAATGCGCGAAGGCCGGGCACCCCCGCTCTCGCCGCAAGGCTTTCTCGGCACCTGGTGCGCGCTGAGCCTGATCGGCTGCCTGGCGGCGCTGTTCTATTTCGGTTGGATATTCTGGTACCAGGACGTTCCGAGAGCGGGCAACCCGGCCGCTCTGCTCATGGCCGTACCGCTCTTCGCCGCGGCCGTTTCTGCCCTGGGCCTGCTGCTCGGCAGCCTGTTCGACAGCGCCGACCGCGCCTTGCAAGTGTTGATCCCCAGCTCGATCATCCTGTTCTTCCTGGCCGGCGCGGCCTGGCCGCTTTCCGCCATGCCCCGCTGGGTGGCGGGGCTGGCACACCTCTCGCCCGCGACATCCGGTGCGCAAGCCTTCCTGCGCCTCAACGAGATGGGCGCCAGCCTCGGGCAGGTTCTGCCGCAGCTTGCGGGCCTCGTGGTGCTGAGCCTTGTCTACGGCGCCATGGCCGCCTGGCGGCTGACCGGCACGGCCTATCACCGCCGTTCCTGACCGCAGGGACCGACCCGGCCGGGCGGCATCAAACCGTCATCAGACCGCCATCCAACCTTCATCTGCCGCGCGTACCCCGCCGAGCCGTAAGGCAATTGATCTCAGGGGAAACGGCAATGAAATTCGGCACTTGCGTGGCAACTCTTCTCGCGGGCACGGCCCTGGCCGGCGTTCCTGCAACCGTTTACGCAGCCGAGGCCGAAGTGGCCGCGGGCGAAGACCCCAATGCCATCATCGTCACCTCCCAGAAGATCGAGCAGCGCGCCGTCGATGTTCCCATCACGCTTTCCGTCCAGACCGGAGAGCGCATGCGTGAACTGGGCGTCACGGACATCGGCGAACTGTCGAACTACGTTCCCGGCCTCAATGTGCAGGTGCAGAGCGCCAACAACCCCGGCTTCGTGATCCGCGGCATCACCTCCGACAGCGGCTCGGCCCAGCAGGGGCCGCGCGTCACCCTGTACTACAACGGCATCGACATCTCGCGTTCGCGCGGCGCCTACCAGGGCATCTACGATCTCGACCGCGTCGAAGTCGTGAAGGGGCCGCAGGCGACCCTGTTCGGCACGGCCGCGACGATCGGCGCGATCAGCTTCGTTTCGGCCAAGCCGCAAGCCGGAACCTCGGCATCCCTGACGGGCGCCTACGGCAACCTGAATGCCTACCGCGTCGAAGGCTTCGTCAACGCGGGCAACGACGTCATCGCGGCGCGCATCGCCGGCCAGTGGAAGAAGCGCGACGGCTATATCGAGAACCTCGCGCCCGGCCAGGACGATCTCTATGCGCAGGACCAGCTCGGCCTGCGCGGTTCGCTTCGCTACACGCCCACCACCGACTTCACCGCGGACCTGACGTTCACTTACGACCGCCAGCGCAATTCGGGCACGCCGTTCCTGTCGAAGAACCTCGGCTCGACTTCGGTGAACGGCCTTTACGACGCGGCCTATCTCGGCGGCTCGCCGCTCTCCGGCGAAGTGCTGGGTGCCGACAAGCTCGGGCTGAACCGCGACGTCTATGACGGCAACCTCACCCTGAGCTGGGATTTCTCGGACGGCTGGAACTTCACCACGGTCAACGGCTACCGCCACTTCGATGCGCTGGAAGTCTTCGATGCCGACGGTTCGGCCGCCTGGTATCTCGAATTCGCGGAGCGCGCCAAGGGCTGGCAGGCGAGCCACGAGGGCCGCTTCACGTATAGCGACGACCAGTGGCGCGCCTCGTTCGGCTGGAACTACTTCATCGAGGACAGCTCGCAGTACGTCCCGCTGTCTTCGGAGCTGGGCACTTACCTTCAGTGCAGCGCCAACCTGATCCCGGGCCTGGGCTGCGTCGCTGCCGACAACACCGTCAATGCCGGGCGCGCCACCTCGTTGCTCACCGGCGGCGCCTTCACCGCCGTGCCCTATTCCAGCTGGTACAAGAACGAGGGCCGCAACCAGTCCTGGTCGATGTTCGGCGATGTCACCTGGAAGCCAGCGCCCGCACTGGAACTGACCGCCGGCGCGCGCGTGCTGATCGAGAAGCGCCGTTCGGGCTATTCCGCCAATCAGCCCGACGCCCCGGTCTATGGTCAGCCGCTGCTGCCGCTGGTGGATACCGACGGGCAGACCTTCTACGCCCGCAAGTCCTACGCCGCGATCCTTCCGCGCTTCAACGCGCTCTATCACCTGACCCCCGGCCTCAATCTCTACGCGACCATTTCGGAGGGACGCCGCTCGCCGGTGGTCCAGCTCTCGGCTGCGGCAGGTCCGGTGGCCGACCTGGACCTCATCAAGTCCGAGACGGTCTGGAACTACGAGGCGGGCATCAAGGGCACCGTGGGCATGTTCTCCGGCTCGCTGGGCGTCTATTACGACAAGTACAGCAATTTCCAGGTCTCGGTGCTCGACGCGACGACCGGCGTTGCCCGTACCGAGAGCGCGGGCTCGGCGTCCAACCTGGGCGTCGAGGCTGAACTCGAAGCGCGCTTCACCGACTGGCTGAGCGCCTTCGGCAATGTCGGCTTCATCAGCGGCGGCATCGACGACAAGGCAGCCAACGGTGTCTATGCCGGCGACCAGTTCCGTCTTCAGCCGAAGTGGCAGTGGGCTGCCGGGTTCAACCTCAACCTGCCGGTGACGCAGAGCGTGAACGTGTTCCTGACGCCGAGCGTGACCTACCGCAGCAAGATCTACTTCGAGATCCCCAACAGGGAAGCGATCAGCCAGGGGCCGGTCACGCTGGTGAACCTGCGCGGCGGCGTTTCGTTCATGGACGGCAAGTTCCAGGTCGCCGGCTATGCCCGCAACCTCACGGACAAGAAGTACCTGCTCGATGCGGGCAACACCGGCGGGTCGTTCGGCTACCCGACCTTCATCCCGGCCGAGCCGCGCACGTACGGCATCGAAATCACGGCGCGGTACTGACCGCTTTCCGCGCCGCTGCCTCGATAACCAAGGACAAGACCATGACACTTCAACTCGATCGGCGCCTGCTGCTTCAGGCAGGCGCCTTCGGGCTCGCCGCGCTCTCGACGCCCGGCGTCGCCCAGATCCTCACCGCGCGCGGCTTCACGCACGGCGTGGCGAGCGGCGAGCCGGCGGCCGGTTCGGTGCTGCTCTGGACCCGCTACGTCGGCAGCGGCGACACGAAGCTGCGCTGCGAACTTTCGGCGGACGAAAGCTTCCGCAAGGTGGCAGGCGGCGGCGAAACGATCGCCTCGCCCGCGCATGACAACTGCGCCAAGCTGGTGGTGTCCGGCCTCGCGCCCGGCAAGTGGTACTACTACCGCTTCATCGCGCCGGACGGCACGAAGAGCGAAACCGGCCGCACGCGCACGCTGCCGGTGGGCGACGTCGACCGCTTCGGCATCGGCCTGTTCTCGTGCTCGAACATGCCGTTCGGCTGGTTCAACGCTTATGCCCATGCCGCCACGCGCGACGATCTCGACCTGGTCGTCCATGTCGGCGACTATTTCTACGAATACGAATATGGCCATTATCCCGAACAGCCGATGGCTGGCCGCCCGATCGAGCCGCAGAACGAAACGGTCTCCCTGGCCGACTACCGCCTTCGTTTCGCCAGCTACCGCCTCGACCCGGACTTGCGCCGCCTCCACCAGCGCTTCCCGATGATCGCGCAGTGGGACGATCACGAATTCGCCAACGATACCTGGAAGGGCGGGGCGGAGAACCACCAGCCTGACAAGGAAGGCGAATGGTCGGTCCGCCGCGCCGCGGCCGAGAAGGCTTACCGCGAGTGGATGCCGGTTTCCGACGCCCTCTACGACAGCTTCCAGATCGGCTCGCTGGCCACGCTGTTCCGCCCCGAAACCCGCTTGAGCGAGCGCATGCAGCAGCTCGACTTCGGCGCCGTGATCGCGGGCGCGGCCAAGGGCGGTCCAGCGGAGATCGGCCGGGCCCTGGCCCAGTTCCGCGACGGCCCTTGGATGTCCAAGGACCGCACGCTGATGGGCGCGCAGCAGGAGAGCTGGCTCTACAAGGGCCTGATCGATTCCGCGAAGTCGGGCACGCGCTGGCAGATCCTGGCACAGCAGATCGTCATGGGCTCGCTGAAGGCGCCGCCGCAGATGGCGGACCTCGTGCCCTCGGGCGGAGACCCCAAGGTCCGCCAGGCGCTCATGGCCATCGCCGCCGCCTCGCAGGCGGGCCTGCCGTTCAACATGGACTCCTGGGACGGTTATCCGGCTGCCCGCGACCGCCTGCTGCGCACGGCGCGCCAGGCCGATTGCAACCTCGTGGTTCTGGCGGGCGACAGCCACAATGCCTGGGGCAGCGAACTCTCGGTGGACGGATCGGCAGCGGGCGTCGAATATGCCGGCCACTCCGTCACCTCGCCGGGCTTCGAGGCTTACCTGCCGTCGGTGCCCGCGGCCGACCTGTCCAAGGCGCTGCGCGCGGCGAACCCGGGGCTGGCTTTCGCCGATACCAGCCGCCGCGGCTACGTCTCGCTCCAGATGACGCCGGAGCAGGTTCGCGGCGAATGGCACTTCATGGGCACGATCGCCCAGCACACCACCGCCGGCACGACCAGCGAAGGTCTGACGGTGAACTGGAACGAACGCCGCTTCGCCAAGGCCTGACGCGATCGGGCGGTTCGTCAGCCATGCCGAACCGCCCATCACGGCACGAGGGGAGCGCTCGTTTAATGCGCCGACCCGCCCGCTGGCCGATCAAGCTCGCCCTGGTTTCAAGGTCGAGTTCAAAATCAGGTATGATACAAAATATCATATTGGTTGACGCGCCTTGATCGGGGTCGCAAACAGCCGGGAATTCCTCTCCCCCAAGGACTTTCCATGACCGATTCCGATCTTCCCGAACCGCAGGCCGATGCCTCCGTGGTGCGTCCGGACCGCCGCGACTTTCTGGGCGGACTGGCAGCAGCGCTGGGCGCCGCCGCCGTTGCCGGATCTCCGGGAGAAGCGGCCGCCGCAACGAAGCAGGCGCGCAAGAACAGTGCCGCTCCGGTCAGCGACGCCCGGCTGCGCGAAGCGATCGATACCGTCGTCGTGATCTATGCGGAGAACCGCAGCTTCAACAATCTCTTCGCCGATTTTCCCGGTCTCGAACAACCGCTGGCCTCCGTCCCGGCCGAGCGCACGGCTCAGCGCGACCGTGACGGGAAGGTCATGGAAAAGCTGCCGAAGATCTGGGAAGGCCTCGTCCCCAGCAAGCAGGTGGTCGAGCATACCGAGTACCTGATCGGCCCGGATGACCTCGGCCCGATCGCCAACGGTCCCTTTGCGCTGAAGACGCCCGAGGGCGACCCCTTGCCGCATGGCCTGGTCACGCGTGACCTCGTTCACGCCTTCTACCAGAACCAGTGGCAGATCAACGGCGGCCGTAACGACGGTTTCGCGGCCTGGGGAGACAGCGGCGCGCTGGTCATGGGCCATTACGGCGACATGCGCGCGCAATTGCGTCTCTGGCAGATCGCGCGGGAATTCACGCTCTGCGACAATTTCTTCATGGGTGCGTTCGGGGGCTCTTTCCTCAACCACCAGTACCTGATCAGCGCCCAGCCGCCGTTCTATCCCGACGCCGACAAGAGCCCCGCGGCCAAGCGCATCGCGCAAGTCGAAGGCAGCGATCCCAAGGGCATCAAGCTCAAGCTCGATCCCAAGACCCCGGCCAGCGCCATGGACGGCCCGGCCATGTTCTCCGCCAGCACGCTCTCGCCCGACTTCTGGGCCGTGAACACGATGCTGCCGCCCTATGCGCCGACTTATGAACTCGACCCCGAGAAGCCGGGTTATGCCAATGCCGCCAGCGGACACACGCTCGTGCCCCAGCATCACAAGACCATCGGCGACATGCTCTCCGCGCGGAATGTGGACTGGGCCTGGTATGCGGGCGGGTGGAATGCCGCGCTCGAAGGCAAGATGAACGATGCCGCGTTCCCCTCGCGGCCGAACTTCCAGCCGCATCATCAGCCGCTGAACTATTACGAGCGCTTCGCGCCCGGTTCGCCGGACCGCGCCAAGCACTTGCGCGACGGCGGAGAGGGCAGCACCGCACGCACCAACCGCCTCCTCGCCGATGCCGAGGCCGGCAAGCTTCCCGCGGTCAGCTTCTACAAGCCGCAGGGCAACCTCAACATGCATGCCGGCTATTCCGACATCGACGCCGGAGATCGCCACATCGCCGCGGTTATCGACGGTCTGCGCGAGAGCCCGCAATGGGAACGCATGCTGGTGGTCATCACGTTCGACGAGAACGGTGGGTGGTGGGATCACGTCGCGCCGCCGAAGGGCGATCGCTGGGGGCCGGGCACGCGCATTCCGGCCGTCGTCGTCTCCCCTCATGCGAAGAAGGGCGCCGTGGACCATACGATCTACGATACGGGCTCGATCGCCCGCTTCCTGACACGCCGCTTCGGTCTGGAGAAACTGCCGGGCCTGACCATGCGTGAAGACGCCATGATCGCCGCGGGCGGCGTGGCGCCGGGAGACCTCACCGGCGCGCTCGATCTGGCCTGAGCACCTGACGATCAGCGGGCGGCGGCCGTGCCGAAGCCCGCAGCCATTCCTGAAAGCCGGGAAGGGGGGCGGAAGCGGGAGGACGCGCAAAAGAGGTGCGTCCTCTCGTGGAATGCGACAGAGTATTGACGTTCGGCCCGATTCTCCATCGGGCATGCTCAATCACTTCGGATCGCAACGTCACTTCCGATCGCAATACCACTTGCGATCGCAGTACCAGGGGGCAAAATATTCATGCGGGCTATCCCATCCACCGTCTTCACGCTCGGTGCCGTTCTGGCGGGCGCCACTGTCGCCCAGGCCGCACCCAAGGCCTATCCCGAGGCCGAGAAGCAGGTTCTCGAAATATCGAAGCAGGCCATCGCCCTGCGCTCCGTCGAAGGCGAGGGTAACAAGACCCGCGAAGTCGCCGAACTGTTCCGCAAGGAACTGCTCGCGAACGGCTGGACCGCCACGGACATCGAGATCGTCCCTCACAAGGACACCGCCTACCTGATCGCAACCTGGCCCGGCAGCGATCCTTCGCTGCGGCCCCTGGTCGTCTCCGCGCACATGGACGTGGTGGAAGCCAAGCCCGCCGATTGGGAGCGCGATCCCTTCACCCCCGTGGTCGAGAACGGCTACCTCTACGGACGCGGTGCCAGCGACACCAAGTTCGAAGCGGTGCTGGCGATGGAATCGATGATCGCCTTGCGCAAGCAGGGCTTCAAGCCCAGGCGTACTCTCGTCATCGCCTACTCGGGCGACGAGGAAACCTCGATGGCGACATCGAAGCTGATCGCGGAGCGGCTGAAGAACGCCGAACTCGTGCTCAACGTGGACGGCGCCTCGGGCACGCTTTCGGAGAAGACCGGCAAGCCCTCGTTCTGGTCATGGCAGGGTGCCGAGAAGACTTACGTCGACTACCAGATCGAGGTCACCAACCCCGGCGGGCACAGCTCGGCGCCGCGCACGGAGAACGCGATCGTCCAGCTGTCGCAGGCACTGGAACGGATCGGCAGCTATCACTTCAAGCCCGAGCTGAACGACATCACCCGCGCTTACTGGGTCGAGGCTGCCAAGCTGGAGCCCGATGCCACCCTGGCCGGCGCCATGCGCGCCTTTGCCGCCAATCCCGGCGATGAAGCCGCGCTCAAGGTGCTGCGCGCCAATCCCTCCATGGTCGGCCGCACGGGCACGACCTGCGTTGCGACGATGATCTCGGGCGGGCATGCCCAGAACGCCTTGCCCCAGCGCGCCACGGCCAACATCAACTGCCGCATCTTCCCCGGGCACACGCGCGAGGAGATCATGACCGAACTGGAAAAGGTGGCGAACATGCCCGCGGCCAAGTTCTCCGACGCGACCGGGGATGCCTCGACGATGTCGCCGGCTTCGCCGATGCGGCCGGACTTCGTGGCCGCGACGCGCAAGGCGGTGACAGCGGCCTGGGGACCGATCCCGATCATCCCCTCGCAGGCTTCGGGCGCCTCGGATTCGATGTGGTATCGCGCGCTGGGCGTGCCAAGCTACGGCGCCAGCGCTTCGATGATGAAGGACTCCGACGAGTTCGCCCACGGTCTCAACGAGCGCCTGCCGCTGCTCAATGTGCGGCCCGGCATCACGTACTACATCAGCCTCTACACCGATCTCGCGGGAAAGTGAGCGCGGCCTGAAACGGGGGAAGCAGGGGCTGGCGGCTCAGGTGGCCGCCAGCTTCCTCCTGCTCAGCCTGCCGCCGCTGAGGATGCGGGCAGGCCCCGGAGCGGCGCGGCTGAGCAGGGTGCCCAGAAGCACTACCGCCAGCAGGACGATCAGCGGCTGGGCCACCAGGTAGACCGGGTATAGCGGCGAGCCGAGGGTGCCGAACAGGCGGCCGAGAAGCGGCCCGCCCAGCCAGATCAGGATGAGGTGCGAGCAGAACAGGAAGAACGCGAAAGGCTCGATCTTCAGCAGCGGCGTTCGCACCACGGTTCCCGCCAGACCCCAGGATATGCGCCAGTAGGCAAGGGCGGCCGAGATCCGCACTGCAAGGTCCAGCGTGGCGGCGGGCAGGCTGATCGGGGACCAGTCGACGACGAGCGTGAAGTAGAGCTGCACCGCGGTCAGCACGGCGAAAGGCGTGAGGGCAGCGGAAAGCGGCCAGGCCGCGATCCGGTCGGCCAGGTTCTCGCGCCGGGCAATGATGCCCAGGGTGAAGAAGAACGGGATCGATGCGCGCATGAACACCGGCGGACCGTAGCCGCCGATCTGGCACAGCGCCGCCACCAGGGCGATGGCGAAGAGCGTACGCTTGCCGCAGCGAACCAGCAGCGGCGCAAGCAGCATGCAGAGGAACAGGTCACGCAGGAACGGCATCTGGACATTGATGTCCGGGTTGCGGCTGGCGATGAAGATTTCCTGGAAGATCCAGTCCATCGATTGCGGCGTAGGCGCCGCCAGCTTGGTCGCCACCGCCGCTCCGGACACGAGCAGGATCGCGAGCGCGTTCCAGAGCACCATCGGCAGGAGAATGGTCTTGGCCTTGCGGCCGACATGGCTGGCCCAGTCGAAGGTCCGGCTCGATCCCGCGACGAGCCAGCCGGAGATAAGGCCCAGCAGAGGCACGGCGCTGCGTCCGAACACGTCCATCAGCACCCACCGCAGATTTTCCTGCGGCGTGCCATGGGCAAGCTGAAGGTCATATCCGGTCAGCCCGGTCCAGGCGTGGACATAGACGACCCCGAGTATACAGATCACGCGTGCAACGGATATTGCATCGGACCTGCGCCGTACGTCGGTATTGAGTATTCCGGACAAATGATTTTCCTGGCTTTTTGGCAACCCGCCGAACTGCTTTCACATGCCCGCGAGGAAGCGGGCGAGTAAAAACGGTTCGTCTACTTGCCTCAAACCAATTACGGCCAATCGGGTCTGTCTCTATTCGGCCAGATGACCGAGAGAAGGGATGAAGCGGCGCCGGCTTGCAAATAAGTCATGAAACGAAGCGCGCGAAGCCATTCCCGAAGCGTCTGGTGTCCTCAATCACTTCATGGGCGCAGTTGTGGCCGGGCGCACCCGTCACCCCGCCGCCGGGGTGGCTGCCCGATCCGCACATGTAGAGGCCCTTGATCGGCCCTCGATAGGCGCCGTGGCCCAGCACCGGGCGGGCCGACCACATCTGGTCGAGCGTCAGGTTGCCGTGCATGATGTCCCCGCCGACAAGCCCGAACTTGCGCTCCAGACCCTTGGGGCTGAGCACCTGGCGGCCGAGGATCGAGGCACGGAAGCCCGGCGCATATCGCTCCACCGTATCGATGATGGTGTCGGCCGCCTTGTCTTCCTCGGCGTCCCAGTCGCGGGGCGTTCCATCGTCACTGGCCGGCAGTTCCGGTGCGAACTGCTGGCAGAACAGGCTGGCGACATGCCGGCCTTCGGGCGCGAGGCTGTCGTCCACGGTGGAGGGGATCAGCATCTCCACGATCGGCTTCTTCGACCAGCCATGCGTCTTGGCGTCAAGGAACGCGCGGTCCATGTAGTCCAGCGTCGGCGCGATGATGATGCCCGATCGATGATGCTCTCCCGCTTCGGGCAGACAGGTGAACCTCGGCAATTCGGACAGCGCCACGTTCATTCGGAACGTGCCGCTGCCTGTCTTGAAGCCCTTCATCCGGCGCTGGAAGTCGGGGGTGAGGTCGCTCTTGGCGATCATCCTGCCATAGAGCAGCTTGGGCCCGACATTGGCGATCACGCGGGTTGCCGCGATCTCCTCGCCGCTTTCCAGCCGGACGCCGGCGACCTTGCCGCCGTCGATGAGCACTTGCTCCACGGGGCTCTCCAGGCTGATCTCCACGCCCAGCTTGCGGCAGACTTCGCCCATGATGCGGGTGATCTGGCCCATGCCGCCGACCGAGTGGCCCCAGGCGCCCTTCTTGCCGTTCACTTCGCCGAAGACGTGGTGCAGCAGGACATAGGCGCTGCCCGGCGTATCGGGCGAGGTATAGTTGCCGACCACCGCGTCGAAACCGAAAGCGGCCTTCACCGCCTCGCTCTCGAACCAGCCGTCCAGCAGCGAGCGGGCGGACTTGGTGAACAGGTCCAGCACGTCGCGCTGCGCTTCGATGGAGAGGCCTGCCAGCTTGCGACCCTGCAAGGCCGCATCGATCAGCCCGCGCCAACCGTCGCCGGCATTGGGCGGCGATTTCAGGGCGAGGTCGCGCAGCACTTCGGCCACGACTTCCAGCGCATCGTAATAGGCCGGCAGCACTTCGGCATCGTGCGCGGAGAACCGGCGGAACTCCGCCTGCGTGCGCGCCAGCCCGCCGCCGAGCTTCAGGTAGCCGCCATCTTCCTGCGGCAGCAGGTTCGAGATCGGGCGCTCGATCACGCGGTAGCCATGCTCGGCCAGGCGCATGTCGGCGATGACCTTGGGCTGGAGCAGGCTGACGGTGTAGCTGGCGACGGAATTGCGGAAGCCGGGATGGAATTCCTCCGTCACCGCCGCTCCGCCGACCACGTCGCGGCGCTCCAGAATGCGAACCTTCAGTCCTGCGCGGGCAAGGTAGAATGCGCAGACAAGGCCATTGTGGCCGCCGCCGATGATGACGGCATCGTACTTCCGGGTCATGCCTGGCTCCAGCCGGATGAAGGCCGCTCGTTCTGGCGGGCTTCGGGGATCAGTTCGCGGATGCGCTTGCAGAAGCGGCGCAGGCATACTTCCTTGTCGGAAAGCGGCCCGACCGAAAAGCTGCGCGAGGCCATGCCTGCCTGCACGCGGGTGACGAGGGCGGTATCCTCGGCATTGACCTGCCGGTTGATGCGCCAGTTGAGATAGCGCGCGGCGCGCATCTCCCGCCGGTCATCGTCCAGGACGTAGCTGATCTCGCGGATCGTGCAGGCTTCCGGCCCGGTCGGCAGCCACTGCATGAAATCGACCTGATCGGGATAGATATCGAAGGCGACGTTCGGCCAGAGCTTGAAATAGAGCCAGTGGCGCTGGCGATCCTCCGGCAAGTGCGGAACCGGCGGCAGCAGGCGCTGGTACATGCGTTCGGACCAGTTGGCCGAGGGCCGGTCCATCAGATCGCCCCACATGCGATCGACATGCGCCTCCGCCTCGACCCCGTAGCTGGCGCCGAACAGGCGCGTCAGGCCGGGATGGGCGACGGGGATATGCAGTCCGTCCGAATAGTTGTCGCCCACGTTCTTCCAGTTCACCGCGCGCTGGCGCGTGGTGACACGGCCGAGGGTCTTCAGTTCCTCGAAACGGTAGGGAGCGACCATGGCTTCGTAAGGGGCCATCATCTGGCCGACCGTGGGGCCGCCGTCATCGACCAGCCGCACGAAGATGAACCCGCGCCAGACTTCGATGCCCACGGGAGAAAGGCCGTGCCGGGCCTTGTCGAACTCGGGATAGCTCTGGCTGTCGGGCACACCGGTCAGGCGGCCGTCGAGGTCGTAGACCCAGGCGTGATAGGGGCAGACCAGCTTCCGGGCGCAGCCGCTCGGTCCATCGACCAAGCGCGATCCGCGATGACGGCAGACATTGGTGAAGGCGCGCAGTCGCCGGTCATGGCCGCGCACGACGATCACGCTTTCGCCGATATATTCCAGCGTGTGCCAATCGCCGGCCTCGGTCACGTCGCTCTCATGGCAGACCACTTGCCAGCTTGGCGCGAAGACGCGTTCTCTTTCGGCGGCGAAGAATTCGGGATCGGAATACGTCCAGGCCGGCAAGCTCCAGCCATCGAGCGGGTCGGTCTCCGCGATGTCGCGGGGCTGCGTTGCCATGGGTCTCTCCTTATTGTACGATCGTATAACAAGGCGATGGGCAAGCAGCAATCCTTCACGCGGGAACATCCCGACGAGCGGCGGCAAAGCCTGGTAGAGGCGACCGCGCGCTGCTTGGCCGCGCAGGGCGCCGGCGGCACTTCGGTGCGATCGATCTGCGCGGCGGCCGGCGTTTCGCCGGGGCTGCTCCGCCACTATTTTTCAGGTGTCGGGGAAGCGATTGCCGAGGCCTATCGCTGGACGGGCAACCGCGTGGCGCTGGCGCTGGAAGAGGCCGTGGCGGAAGCAGGCGCCGATCCGAGATCGCGGCTTCTCGCCTATCTCTCCGCCAGCTTCCGGGCGCCGATCGCCGACCCCGAACTGCTCGCGACATGGCTGGCGTTCTGGAGCATGACGCCGACCGACCCGGCGATCGCCCGGCTTCACGAGGAGATCTACGGGGAGTTTCGCAGCGGGATGGACGACCTGATCCGCGCGCTGCGGCCGGACCTTGCCGATACGCGCCTGCCCGCCGTGGCGCTGACGGCGCTGATCGACGGGCTCTGGCTGGAACTGAGCCTTGGCAAACCGCCCTTCACGCCGGTCGAGGCCGAAGGGCTCGTCGAAAAGTGGCTCGACTGCCTGTTGGCCTAGTCGATTTCGTTGCGCTTCAACCAGAGCCAGATCGGCAGGCCCAGGACCATCAGCACGAAGCTCAACCCGCTGGCGCCGATACCCGCACCCCATAGCGTCCAGAGCGCATAGAGCGCGCCGATCAGGGCCGGTATGCGGGCAATGCCCAGCTTGAGCGCAGCAAGCGCGCAAGCGAGGTAAAGCCACAGCGTGGCGGAAGTGGAGAGCAGCAGCAGGTACTCGAACAGGGCCTGCATCGTCCGGCTGGCGTTCATCGCGGCGAAGAAGCTGGCGATCACGGCCGAGATCAGCAGGGCCCGGCGCGCAGTGCCGCGCGCGTCGGTCTCTGCGAACCAGCGCGGGAGCAGGCGCCGGGCGGCCATGTCGCGCACCATTTCAGCTTCGAGCAGGGTCCAGCCGTTAAGCGCGCCGATGCAGCTGATGACCGCGAATACGGCGACCAGCGTAGCGACGTCTCCATCGAGGAAGCGGGCGACGAAAGTGGCAAAGGGGGCTGCGGAATGGGCCGCGACATCGCTCGGCAGCAGAAGGGCGATGGCGGAACAGACCATGAGATAGAGCACCCCCGTCAGCGCCGTGCCCCAGAGCGTCGCGCGCGCGACGTTCACCTCGGGATTGCGGACCCGCGCGGCGGCCACGCTGGCAGATTCGAAGCCGAGCAGCGCCCAGAGCGTCAGGGTGGCGGCGCCGTTGATGGCGCCGAGATGGACCTGCCCGGCATCGAAGGCCGGAAGCTGCGCCTTGCCGCTCGACAGGATGTAGATCGCCAGCAGGATCACGACCAGCAGCGGAATGACCTTGAGCGCGAGGGTGACGATCTGGAAATTCCCGGCGGCGCGCGTCCCGCGCAGGTTCACCAGCGTCATCAGCCAGAGCAGGGCGATAGCGGCCAGGGCAGGGACGTGCTCTCCATAGCCCAGGAAGGGCACCATGCTCGACAGGTAGCTGACGGCGGCCACGGCAATGGTCACGACCGAGGTCCAGAGCGAGACGAGATAGATCCAGCTGATGAAGAACCCCGCCGGACGCCCGAAAGCGTCAGTGACGAAGCCGGCCGGGCCGCCCGCAGCCGGACGCGCGCGGGTGAGCCGGCTGAGCACATAGGCCAGGATCAGCGCGCCGCTGATGGTGGTCGCCCAGCCGATCACGCCGTTCCATCCGAAAGGCGCCAGGCTGGCCGGCAGCAGGAATACGCCCGAGCCGATCATGTTGCCCATGACCAGCGCGATGGCGGCGGTCAGCCCGAGGCTTCCTGCGGAGGACCTGATGCCGGGACCTGCGCTCTGTCCGTCCTGATCGCCTGCCATGTCGTCTCCCTTGGGGGCGGTGGGATTGAAGGCAGCGGCCCCTAGGCGAACATTATGCTATTTTCAACGCGATGGAAGGCGAACTGCGTTCAGAACCCGCGCGCCACGCCTTCGCGCCGGGGATCGGCGCCGCCGACATAGCCCTTCGGCGTCGCGACGATCGCCTGGAGCCCGGACTCTTCCCCGCGCGAGGTGGACAGGGTCATGCCCCGCGCGGCCAGGCCCTGCATGATCGGCTGGGGGAACATGTCGGCGCTGTAGCTGTCTCCCTTGGCGACGAGATTGGGCAGCGAGACGGCGTCCTGCGGCGTCATCTTCCAGTCGAGCAGGGCCACCAGCACTTTCAGGTTGTAGGCCTGGATTGCGGAACCGCCCGGCGATCCCGCGGCGGCCACGAACTTTTTCTGCGGCGTCAGCACGATGGCGGGCGCCATGCTGGAGCGCGGACGCTTGCCGGGGCCGGGGGCGTTGGCCGCTTTCGCGCCGTCGTCATCGGTGGGGCTGAACGAGAAGTCGGTGAGCTGGTTGTTGAGGAAGAAGCCGCCCACCATGCGACCGGAGCCGAAGATGCTCTCTACCGTGGTGGTCATGGACACGACGTCGCCTTGTGCGTCGATCACGACGATGTGGCTGGTTCCGCCCGGCTCGTCGGTGGCGTCGATCCCGACTTTGGGCGCGCCCCGGGGCATGCCGAACGTCACCGGCCCGGCCCGGTCGCCGATCTCGGCCGCGCGGCCCTCGAGATAGTGCGGATCGAGCAGGCCATCGAGCGGCACCTGCACGAAGGCCGGGTCGCCCACGTAGCGGTCGCGGTCGGCGTAAGCCAGGCGGCTGGCCTGGGCGAATTCGAACCAGGCTTTCTCGTCAGTGGCACTGCGCTTGTCGATGTCGGTGTGTTCGAGCACGCCGAGCGCGATCTGCAATCCGGGGCCGCCCGAGGGCGCCTGGGGCGTGCAGACGAGGTAGATGCGGTAAGGATTGCAGAGCGCGGGGCCGGAGTGCGGGCGATAGCTCGCCAGGTCCGACAGGGTGAGCGTGCTCGGGTACGGCCCCTGGTGCACGCGCTCGACGATCTGCTGCGCAATCGGCCCGGTCAGCAGACCAGAAGCACCGTACCGTGCAATGCGTTCCAGCGAGCGAGCATAGTCGGGGTTCTTCAGCCGGTCGCCGGCCAGATAGGGCGTGCCGTCGGCCTTGGTGAAGTAGCGCCTGGCGTCGGGCGCGGAAGCCTGGGGTGCCTTGCTTGCGATCATGCGGGCTAGACGCGGACTGACGGCGAAGCCGTCCTGCGCGAGGACATGGGCTTGATCGAAGAGCGTGCCCCAGGCGAGCTTGCCGTGATCGCGGTGGGCCATGTCGAGCATGGCGATGGCGCCGGGCACGCCTGTCGAGATGCCGCCCAGCACGGCGGTGACGAAAGGCAGCCGCTTGCCGTTTTCGTCGAAGAACAGATGATCGCCGGCACCGGCGGGTGCGACTTCGCGGCCGTCATAGGCTGTCGCCTGCCGGGTCTTCGCATCGTAGTAGACCATGAAGGCGCCGCCCCCCAGGCCCGAACTCTGCGGCTCGACAAGGCCGAGCACGGCCTGGATGGCCACGGCTGCGTCGATCGCCGAGCCGCCGGCCTTGAGAACGTCCACCCCCGCTTTCACCGCCAGCGGATTGGCAGCGGCGACCATGGCGTGGGGGGCGGTGGCGGACTGCTCCTCCCGGGCCGGAGCAGTGACCGGCGCGGCCTCTGCCACCTTTTCCGCAGCCTCGGTCTGGCGGGCGAGAGCGGGCTGCGTGGCAGCCAGCACAAGGGCAGACAGGCCGAGGGCGAGGATCGATCGGCGCAAAGTTGTTCTCCGGGCGGTAATGGGCATTTGCAGCGACTTAGCGCCCTCGTTTCACAGGCGCCACCCCTGCAAGCTTTTGCAAAGTCGCTCTGGCCGGTCAGCAATAGCAAGGCGGGCGCCCGTCTTGCGGCAGGAAAATTCGGCGCTGCGCCAGCATATCGGCTCGAAACCTGAGCCTTCGGATCGGATGGAATTGCGGCCCGGCCGTGCCGCCAAGGCCGACAGGCTCATTTGCAATAAACTCAACTCCGATGCCGCAATATCGACGCCAAAATATCTTGCGAAGATTAGTTAGCACTCTAATTACTCAGGCCATGCAGGATCGACAATCGAGCGAGAAGGCTCTGGCCGCAAGGTTGGGGCCGGTTTCGCGTTCATGGCAGCAACTGGCCGATTCGGCGCTGTCCTCGCTGGGAGTTTCCAACTCCTCGGGGTGGGCGCTGGTCCACCTGCTGCGCCTCGGCAACGAGGTGCGGCAGGGCGACCTTGCGCGCGCCATCAACGTGACGGAACCTTCGCTCGTGCGAACCCTGCACTTGCTGGAAGATGCCGGTCTCGTCGAGCGCATCGCCGACGACAGCGACCGCCGTGCCAAGCACTTGCGCCTCACCGACGAGGGCGCCGCCGCTGCCCGCCGCATCGACAAGCGATTGATCGAGTTGCGCGCGACGCTTCTGGATGGCATTCCAGGCGAAGACGTCGAGACTGTCGTGCGGGTGCTTGACCGCATCGCTGCGCGCATAGCGGAAAGCGCCGCCCGGCAATGACGAAGCGTTTCGGACTGGACGCCGCGCTGTTCTCCGTGAAGGCCTACCTGGCCTCGATGCTGGCTATCTATATCGCACTTTCGATCGGGCTGGAGCGACCCTACTGGGCGTTCCTGACATCCTACATCGTGGCGCAGCCCCTGGCCGGCGCCGTCGTGTCCAAGGCGATGTTCCGCGTGATCGGCACTTTCGTCGGCGCGGGAATGGCCGTCATCATCGTGCCGAACCTCGTCAATTCCCCCGAACTGCTGACCATCGGCATCGGCGGCTGGCTGGCGCTGTGCGTCTTCGTCTCGCTTCTGGACCGCACGCCGCGCTCTTATGCTTTCGTGCTGGCGGGCTATACCGCCGTGCTCATCGTGCTGCCCAGTGTCGACGTGCCGGACACGATATTCACCGTGGCGACCCTGCGCGTGCAGGAGATCACCATCGGTATCCTCTGCGGCAGCTTCGTCCATGCGCTGGTCCTGCCGCAATCGGTTTCGGCTTTCATGCTGCAGCGCGTGTCCAACATTCTGGCCGACGCCGAGCGCTGGTCGCGCGATTCGCTCCATCTTGAGACCGATCCGGCGATCGACAAGGAACGCCAGCGGCTCGCGCTGGACGTCACCGAGTTGCACCAGCTCTCGATCCACCTGCCTTACGAAAGCACGCGCATCGCGCCGCGCATCCGCACCGTGCGCGCACTTCAGGATCAGCTCTCGCTGATCATGCCGCTGGGCGCCGCCGTGTCCGACCGGATCGCGCAGCTCCACGCGGTGGACGCGGTTCCTGCCGAAGTTCAGGCCCTGCTGACGGATGCGCGTGACTGGTTCGGCGGCCTTGGCGCCATGTCGCTGCCGGAACGCGAGGCGGCGGCCATAGCGCTGCAGCAGCGGAGCCGTGCGCTGGAGCCTCGGATCGGCCCCGATGCCTCGTGGAATGCGCTGATCCTGCTCAGCCTGCTCTCGCGCCTTTCCTCGCTGATCGGGGCGCACCGCGATTGCCGCATCCTGGCCGAGCAGCTTGGCACCAACACCACGCGGCCGGTCAGCCCGCGCGCTGCCGAACTCGTGGAAGGCCGCCGCGGACGCGAGCTGCATGTCGATGTCGGCGGCGCCACGCGCGGTGCCATCGGGGCATTCCTGACGATCGCCATCGGCTGTGCGCTGTGGATCGGCAGCGGCTGGCACGAAGGGGCGACGGCGGTCATGCTGGCAGGCGTGTTCACCGCGCTCTTCGCGGCCGCACCGGACCCGCTCGCGCCCTTGCGCACGTTCTTTGCCGGAACCCTCATCGCGACGCTGATCGGGCTGCTATATGGCTTCGTGCTCATGCCGCGGCTCGATGGTTTCCTGGAATATGCCGCGGCCATGGCGCCGATGCTGCTGATGCTGGGCGCGCTGATGCAGTCCCCGCGCTGGAGCGGCATCGCGCTGCCGATGCTGCTGGGCCTGGGATCGCCGGTGCTCGTTTCCGACCGCTATGTGGGCGGCTTTGCGGGCTTCGTGAACGGAGCGCTCGCGCAGCTGGTGGGCATCATCTTCGCCATCATCGTCATCCGCCTGCTCAGCTCCACCGGCACTCATGCCGCGATCCGTCGCACCGTTCGGGCGGGCTGGGCCGACATCGCCGAGCGCGCCAACATGATGAGCCCGCCGGACGTGCGCGCCTGGATCAACCGCATGCTCGACCGGATCGCCCTTCTGGCGCCGCGTCTGGCGATGTCCGGCCGCTCGCCCGGCGCGCCGCTCTACGACGCCTTGCGCGATCTGCGGACCGGCGTGGCCATCGGCGAACTGCGCGAACTGCGCCTGGCCATGCCCACGTCCCGCCGTGGCCCCCTCACCGAAGTGCTTCGGAAAGTGGGCGAATATTACCGGGGTCTCGATCCCGACCGCCCCGCGCCCGCCGACCCCATCCTGCTTGAGGATATCGACATTGCCATGACCGCCGTGCTGAACGACGAAGACCCGCAGCTCAGCCGTGCGGGGGCGCTGGGGCTGGTCAGCCTGCGCCGCAATCTGTTCCCCTCCGCTGGTCCTTCGCCGGCGGCGCCGCTCTCGGAGATGCCGGCATGAGGGGCGAAGTCTCCATCGACGGGGTGTTCCTACCCACGCTTCTGGTTCTTGCGGTCATCGCCTCGATCATCACCCTGGTGCTGATGCGCATTGCCAATCTTATCGGTTTCTACCGCCTCTTCGCTTATCGTGCGGCGGTGGACCTGTGCCTCTACATCCTCGTGCTCGGGCTTCTCGTCTGGGCCTCTCCCTTGATCGGTTTCCGCCAATGAAGCGCTTTCTTGCCCGGCTTGCTCCCAGCCTCGCCACCACCATCCTCGTGATCCTGGCCGCAGTGATCGCGGTCTGGCTCTGGCGCCATTATGAGGACAGCCCCTGGACACGCGATGGCCGCGTTCGTGCGGACGTCGTGCGCGTCACCCCCGATATCGGCGGGCTGGTCACGTCGGTGGAAGTCAGGGACAACCAGGAGGTCAAGGCCGGCGATCTGCTCTTCGTGATCGACCGACCGCGCTATTCGCTGGCGGTGGAGCAGGCGCAGGCTGCCGTGGCAAGCGCGCAGGCCAGGCTGGGCCAGGCCCAGCGCGAAGCCAAGCGCGACCTTGCGCTCGGCGATCTGGTGGCCACCGAGACTCACGAACAGAATGTCGCCGCCGTCGCCACCGCGCGCGCGGCCCTGGACCAGGCGCTGAGCGCGCTCGACAAGGCCAAGCTCGACCTGGCGCGCACCAATGTGAAGGCTTCGGTGAACGGCACCGTCACTAACCTCGACCTGCATCCGGGCGACTACGTGGCGCCGGGCAACCAGGCGATGGCGCTGATCGACCGCGATTCCATCCGCATCGAGGGTTATTTCGAGGAAACCAAGCTCGCCAATATCCATGTCGGCTCGCCGGTCACGGTCGTGCTCATGGGTGAGGCGCGTCCGCTGAAGGGCGTGGTCGAGAGCATCGCCGCGGGCATCAACGACACGACCCGCAGCGATTCCCGCAATCTTCTTCCGAGCGTCGATCCAACGTTCACCTGGGTCCGTCTCGCCCAGCGCATTCCGGTGCGCGTGCGGCTGACCGAGGTACCCAGGGACGTGAGCCTGATCGCCGGCCGCACGGCCACGGTGACGATTGAGCAACCGGGCGATGCAGGCCGCAGGAATGCCAGGCCGGTTCAGCCTGCCCAGACGGTACAGCCGGTTCAGCCAGCGCCTTCCGGGGAGCCCACCACGTGATCCGCAGCGGCGTTTCGCTTCTGGCGCTCGCACTTCTGGCCGGCTGCGCCACGGCAGGACCGGACTACGCGCCGCCCGCCGATTCCGCGGCGACGACGCCGGCCGCGAAAGGCCCCTTTGTCTCGGGACAGGGGCCGCAGTTCTCGCAGGCCGAGCTGCCCGATCGCTGGTGGAAGCTCTACGACGATCCGCAGCTGGACGGCCTCGTCGAGCAGGCGCTGGAGGCCAATGCGAACATTCGCGTGGCCGATGCGAACTTGCGCAAGGCCGATGCCGTGCTTCGGGAAACCGCGGGCCAGAAGACCCTTGCCACCACCATCGGCGCCGACGCCGACCTGGAGCGTGACTATTCGACCGCTTCGGCCGGTACCAACCTGCCGGGCGTGCTGACCTACGATCTCGGCCTGACCCTGTCCTACCCGCTCGACCTCAATGGCAAGATCAAGCGCGCCATCGAGAGCAGCCTGGCCGACCGCGAGGCGGTGGAGGCCGCGCGCGATGCCGTGCGGATCAGCGTCGCGGCCGCCACCACCAAGGCATATGCCGACGTCTGCGCCGCGAACTACCAGATCGCCACGGTCCAGAAAGTGATCACGCTGCAGCAGCAGACGCTGAACGCCACCGGAAGGCTCCAGCGCGGCGGGCGCGGAACGGCTTTCGATGTCAGCCGCGCGCGCACGGCCGTGGAAAGCAGCAAGGCCAACCTGCCTTCGTTCTATGCCAAGCGGCAGTCCTCGCTCTATTTGCTGGCAACCCTGCTCGGCAAGGCGCCGGCGGAGTATCCCCGGGAAGTGGAAAGCTGCGCGACCCTGCCCCGCCTGTCGCAGCCGATGCCGGTCGGCGACGGCGCCGCGCTGATCCGCCGCCGCCCGGACATTCGCCAGGCCGAGCGCACCATTGCCGGCGATACCGCCCGCATCGGCGTCGCCACGGCAGACCTCTACCCCACGGTCAGCATCGGCGGGGGCATCATCAACGACGGCAAGCTGGAGAACTTCGGCAAGACCCATAGCTTCGGCTTCAGCCTGGGGCCGCTGCTCAGTTGGTCCTTCCCCAATCGCCCGATCATCCGCGCCCGCATCGAAGCGGCGAATGCCCAGGTGGAGGCGGACATCGCCAGGTTCGACCAGACCGTGCTCGAGGCCCTGCGCGGCACCGAGACGGCGCTGGAATCCTATGCACGCGATACCGACCGTGCCGCGGCCCTCGGCCGTGCCAGCGACAGCGCGGGCCTTTCCGCGCAGCAGGCCGGCAAGCTGTTCCGGTTCGGGCGCAGCGATTTCCTGAACCTGCTCAGCGCCCAGGGCGCCTTGGCGACGGCCCAGGTCAATCATGCCGCGGCGGAAACCGCGCTTGTCGACGATCAGATCGCGGTCTTCCTCGCGCTTGGCGGAGGCTGGCAAAGGACTGAAGCGCAGACGGGGCAGCCGGCAGGACAACAGGCCCGGTAGGAAACGGAAGGGCAGGTTGCCCGGCGAAGGCCGGGCTTCTCAGGCAGCCCTGCGCTGCCGAACGAGGCACTGGGCGTAAGCGGCGAAGAGTTCGCGGAAGTGCTCTTCCATGGTCCGCGCCGTCACGGCGGGGCGAGGGCGTGCGCGCACCACGTCCAGGATCGCCGCCGCCGCCGCATTGCAATCGGCCGCCGCGTAAGTCCGTCCGGCGCCGCCTGCCGCATGGTCGGCCGCGCCGCCGGCATCGGGCACGATGACCGGGATGCCGCTGGCCCGCGCTTCGGCAGCCGTCATGCAGAACGTTTCCGCCTCGCAGCCGTGGACCAGAGCATCCGCGCTCGCCATGATTCGCGCGAAGGCGGCCCGGTTGCGTTCCGGCGCGAAGAGGCGGACATGGGGATTTCCGGCGATGTGCCTCAGGATCGCGCGCTGTTCGCGGCCTTCGCCCAGCATGACGAGACCGATGGGGCTCTGCTGGCTGGCCATGCTCACCGCGTCGATCACCAGCGGCCAGCGCTTCTCCGGCGCCAGGCGTCCCACTGCCAGCAGCAGCGCGGCGCTTTCGGGCAGGCCGCAATCTGCTAGCAGGTGTGCCCGCAAGGCCGGGTCGCGATGAGCGGGCGAGAAGCAGTCCGCTTCCACGCCCATCGGGATGGTGACGGTGTGAGAGACCCCGCCGTCGTCGAGCCGGCGCGAAAGATCGCTGTTGGCGCAGACGACATGGTCGAACTTGCGGCTGTGGCGGCGCAAGTGCTCCCAGAATACGGAGAACTGCCGGTCGATCGTCTGGCGCGAGAAGATGTTGCCAAGCCAGCGGTAGGCATAGGCGGAAAGCGGGTCGGCATGCATGACCAGACTGCGCGGAGCCGCGCCCGGCCAGTCCGCCACCAGTCCGGCACTCCGCCAGGGCGAGGTCGCCTCCACGAAATCCGGGGCCAGTGCATCCAGCGCCGCGTGGAGCCGTTCGGCCTCGGCGAAGTAGCCATATTTCCGGTCGAGCGGGAAGCGCGGGCTTTTCACGGTCACGATGCGGGCACCGGCTCCGCGTTCGATCACGGCGTCTTCGTCGCCGGGGGCGAGGATGACGATCTCGTGGCCCAGCATCGGGCCGATCCGCAGTTTCTGCTCCACATAGGTGCGTACACCGCCGCCCTGGGGCGAATAGAAAGCGCAGACATCGACGATCTTCATGCCGTCAGGTTCCTTGCCTGAGCGGGGCGACTCCCAGCCCGCTGCGATAATTGAGGACGATGCGGAGCGCGGTGAGCCCGCTTCCCGCCGTGGCGCTCGCCTTGCGGACGTTGGGTTTGCCCCAGCCCAGCTTCGGATTTCCGGCGAAACCGATGCCGTCGATCTTCCAGTTGAACTTGCGGTCGTTGTCGCGGTCGTGAAGCAGGCTGACGGCATAAGTGCCGGGGCCGGGCAGGCGGATGCAGAGGCTCGGCGTGCCGCTGGCAGGCAGGGGTACCTCCACCCGGCGGAAGACCTTGCCCGCGCTTACCAGCCGGTTGTCGTCGGCCAGGAAGTCCTTCTCGTTCGCGGGATAGACCTCCAGCTTCAGCTTGCCCGTGCGATCCTTGAGACCCACCGGCTCGACGATGAAGGCCGGCCCGCTCTCGTTCGCGCGGCAGAGACCTTCGGCCTTGCCGAGGTCTGGCGTGGAAGGAACCAGCGCGGCAGCGAGGAGAGGGGGGATCGCCAGCGGGCTCATGCCGGCTGTTCCGGCGCTGTCAGGTCCTTGATCGCCAGCATGCCGCCCAGCAGCAGGTGCGCGGCCAGGATCAGTCCGGCCATCAGCGTCATCAGCGCGCCGATGTCCTGCTCGCGCCCGAGAGCGAGGACGGCGACCCCGGCGAAGAGCAGGTCCTTGTTCGGGATCAGCGGCAGGCGCGATACCAGCAGGCGCAGCGTTGCCAGGAACAGCCACCAGGACAGTTGCACCTCGGGCAGGACGAGGTGCCAGAGCATGGCGTTGAACAGGGTGGTCAGGGCGATGCGGCCGAGGTGGATCTGGGTGATCATGGCCAGTTCGGCGCGGGGCAGGGTGAACACCCGCCGGCGGAAGACCATGGCGATGGCGGAGACCACCACCAGTACGCCCAGCGAGAGGGTGACCATACTGGCGTCGAGACCGAGGCGGGTGGTGCCCACGATCGGCACCATCACGGCCAGCAAGGCGATCGTCACGCCGTTTCCGGCCATGGCCGAGAGGATCGCCACGTCCTTCACCGCGCCGAAGGGCGCCGCGTCCAGCGATACCCGGCGCCGCGCCCAGGTGTAGAAATAGGCTTCGCCGAGATAGCCCAGCAGCAGCTCGTTGTAGACCTTCTTGCGCAGCAGCGCGAGCATCCCGGCGCCGGGAATGCCCCAGAGCCGGCGGAAGATCAGCCACTCGCTGGCAGGCGTCACAAGGTAGCTCGCCGCGAAGACGGCCCAGAACACCGGGCTTTCGGGCACCATGGCCAGGAGGCGGCGCATGTCGAGCCCGCCCATCTCGTGGAATACCGCCGCGATCACGGCAAGGGACAGGGCGATCGAGAACAGGGCATTGCGCCCGAGGCGCGGGTTGCGATCCTGCGGGGTGAGCTGGATGGCGGGCGTATCGGGCGCCAGGACGGCTGCGGTTTCTGTCACGAAGTTCTCCGCGAAGGGTTCTGGGTCAAAGCGACCGCTGCCAGGGTGAGTGCGTCGCCCAGGCACTCAGCCCCAGCCGGTGTCGCCGCTGGTTTTCGCGTTCACGGCGCACTTGCGCCATCATGTCGAGATAGCGGCGCGCCGCCTCCTCGACTTCGTATCGCGCGGCGATGTCGCGGGCCCGCTGGGGGTCTCCTGCAAAGTCGCGGATGCGGGCGAGGCCATCGGCAAAGGCTTGTTCGTCGCCGCGCGGCACCAGCAAGCCGGTGCGGCCGCCTTCGACCAGGCAATCCATGCTGACGCAGCAGTCGGTCGACAGCACCGGCAGTCCGGCGGCAAGCGCCTCGACGATGACGCCGGGAAGCCCTTCGTAATCGGAACTGAGAACGAAGGCGTCGGCCTCGGCCATCAGCGGGTCGATGCTGGCAAGGTGGCCGGCCAGGCGCACCCGGTCGGCAATGCCCAGTTCCGCGGCGAGCCGCTCGATGGCGCCGCGCTCGGGGCCTTCGCCGGCGATCGTCAGGCTGTCCGAAGGCCGTGCGGCATGGGCGAAGGCGCGCAGCAGCATGGTGTGGTTCTTCTGCGGCACGAGACGGCCCGCCGTCAGGTAGCGCGTGCCCCAGACCGAACCGGGGCGCCTTTCGCTGCGCGCCAGCGCGCGCAGGCGGGCGCGGGTCAGGATGGGATTGGCGATGACGTCGACCCGCGCGGCCTCGGCGCCCGTCGTCTCGCGAATTTCCCGCGCCATCGGTTCCGACAGTCCGACCAGGCGATCGAACAGGCGGCCCTGGGCACGTAGCCAGATCCCGTAGCCTCGCCGCACGAAAGCGGGCATGTCGGGACGATGCAGCGCATTGCTGACCTTGAGCGTCATGGGCGGCGCATGATCGCCCAGCAGCAGCTTCATCGCCGCGCCGACCACGGCATATGTATTGCCCGGTAGGAAGACGACATCTGCGTGGTGCGCGATCAGGTAGCTGTAAAGGCAGTGGACCATCCAGGGCGTTTCCCAGGAGGCCGTGGGAACCCGCGAGGGGATCTGCCAGTAATCGAGGGCCGGTGCGCTTGCGAGGTGGCTACAGCCGGAGCGTCCGAGGACGATCGTCACCGCGTGCCCGGCCTGCTGCCACTGCGCTGCGAGCCCCAGGGCCACGCGCTCGACTCCACCAGGATCGAGGCTGTGGATGGGCACGACAATCCTGAGCGCGTCCTTCATGCGAATCCCTAAGCGACCTTGATGCCGGGCGTGTGTGCCTTTGGGCAGCAACCGGCGGTGACCCCGCCGAACTTATCCTTGCGGGGAGGCTCCTATGGGGACCAGATGTCGGGTTTGTGACGCGGGGAAGCATGGTCATGGGCGAGACGTGAAACTGCTTTGAAAGCGTCACTGCGGTGCCATGAATCTGCCTAAATCCCGGTACCTTGAGGGAGTATGCGTAGCCGTGAAGCGCCGCAGCGTGGCGTCGATGCTGGCCAGGAGCGCGGGCTTGGTGACGTCTCCGGGATGGGCGGCGATCCGCACGGTTCGCGTCAGCGGCAAGGCGGTCCGCGCGAGGGCGGCAAAGGCCAGGGACGAGGCCGTGCGTGCCGCCGATCGGCTGGCCCAGGTTACCACGGGACCGCGCGCCAGCACGTTGCCGTCGCCCGCGGCCCAGACCCGCCAGTGATCCTCGACGATGGGCAGGCCCGCCTGGCGCAGCGCGGCCCGGGCGCCCTCGCCATAGAGCCAGGCCGGGGCGATGAAGCCCGCCGTCGGGCGGCCGATCACGTCCTCGATCAGCGCCTTGCCGTCGAGCATGCGGGAGAGGGCAGTGGCTTCGTCGAGGCCGAGGAACTCGCCTTCTCCGGCGGTCATGTGGCGGGCCTTGAACTGCGCGGCACCGCGATGGCGCACCTCGTCCTTGTGGTACCAGCCGTGGACGAACATCTCGATCCCGGCTTCCGCCCAGCCGCGCAGCCTGCGTTGAAAGGCCCGGTCTTCCGACAGCGGGTGGCGGCCCCAGTGGTTGGGCACCACCAGCATCGCGAAGCTGGGTCCGCCCAGGCGGCGCTGGAACAAGTCGGCAAGCTGGACGACGGCCCGTTCCGATGCCGGCCCGACATCATGAATCGAGGCCAGAAGGCGCTTCTGGCGGGTATTTTCGGTCATCATCGGCTCCGTTCACCCCGCGCGGCGCCTAGACCCGCTCCGTGAAAATCCCGTGACGCTCGGGGGTTTTCCGGGGGGCTGCGATCGATTATTCTGCGCTAGCGCAAGGCCATTGTTGCCTTTTGTGAAATTGGTGCGCGCCAAACCCGACTTTTTTGTCTATGGAGCGCCTCAACCAGGGCCCGTTGGGTCGCACACTCCACACCAGGCTCACTCATACAGACCGCGCCGGCGGCACAGGACAGATTCAAAACGCATGACATTTTCCCAGCTCCCCCAGCCTCTTGCCGACGCGCTTGCCGCGCATGGCTACGAGAACCTGACCCCGGTCCAGGCCGCTGTCGCCGAAGCCGAGGCGCGTGGGCGCGACCTGGTGGTGTCGGCGCAGACCGGCTCGGGCAAGACCGTCGCCTTCGGCATCGCCATGAGCGACGAACTGCTGGCGGACGGCTCTATTCCTTATGCGGAGGCCCCGCTGGCGCTCGCCATCGCGCCGACGCGCGAACTGGCCCAGCAGGTCAGCCGCGAGCTTGAGTGGCTCTATGCCTCGACCGGCGCCCGCATCGTTACGTGCGTCGGCGGCATGGACCCCGTGCGCGAACGCAAGCAGCTCGAACGCGGCGCCACCATCGTCGTCGGCACCCCGGGCCGTCTGCGCGATCACCTGGAACGCGGCAAGCTCGACCTCTCGGCCCTGCGCGTCGTCGTGCTCGACGAAGCGGACGAGATGCTCGACATGGGCTTCCGCGAAGACCTTGAGGAACTGCTCGACGCCGCGCCGGCCAGCCGCCGCACGCTGCTGTTCTCGGCCACCATGCCGCGTCCGATCGAAGCCCTGGCCCGCCGTTACCAGACCGACGCGCTGCGCATCTCCACCGTGACGGAGAACCGCGGCCATGGCGACATCGCCTATCAGGCCGTCACCGTTGCCCCGGCCGACGTCGAGAACGTGGTGGTCAACCTGCTGCGCCTTCACGATGCCGAAACCGCGATCCTGTTCTGTGCCACGCGCGACAACGTGAAGCACCTGCACTCGACCCTGACCGAGCGCGGCTTCTCGGCCGTGGCGCTTTCGGGCGAGCACTCGCAGAACGAGCGCAACAATGCGCTTCAGGCCCTGCGCGACAAGCGTGCCCGCGTCTGCGTCGCCACCGACGTTGCCGCGCGCGGCATCGATCTGCCCTCGCTGACGCTGGTGATCCACGTCGAGATTCCGCGCGACGCCGAAACGCTGCAGCACCGTTCGGGCCGTACCGGCCGTGCGGGCAAGAAGGGCACCGCGGTCATCGTCGTGCCGTTCCCGCGCCGCCGCCGCGTTGAAGGCATGCTGCGCGGTGCGCGCATCGAGGCGGAGTGGATTGCCGCGCCGACCCCCGAAGTCATCCGCGCTTCCGATCGCGGCCGTCTGATGGAAAAGCTGCTCGCCCCGGTCGAGGCTGACGAGGAAGATCGCGAGATCGCCCGCGAAGTCCTGGAAAAGGTGAGCGCCGAGGATCTGGCCGCCGCACTGGTTCGCGCGCACCGCGCCGCCATGCCGCAGCCCGAGGAACTCATCGGCAACAGCCCCGAAGCGCGCGAGGCGCGTCAGCGTCCGGGCTTCGACGACGTGGTGTGGTTCACCATGGACGTGGGCCGTCAGCAGAATGCCGATCCGCGCTGGATCCTGCCGCTGCTCTGCCGCCGTGGTCACGTTACCCGCAATGCCGTCGGCCAGATCCGCATCGGCGCGGACCAGACGCACTTCCAGATCCCGAAGGCGATGGCGGACCAGTTCATCCGTTCGGTCGAACGCACCTCGCATGACGAGAGCGGCGACGTGGAGAACACCATTCGCATCGAAGTGGCCACGGACACGCCGCGCGACGTCGCGCGCGACCGTCGCCGCGAAGGTCCGCAGGGCCGCGCCCGCAAGCCCTATGCACGTGACGAAGGACGCGGCGGTTTCGACGGTCCCCGTCACAAGCCCCGTCCGACCGGCGGCCCGCGCAACGATCGCGGTGGCCCGGGCGGCGGCGGCAAGCCGTTCCACAAGAAGCCGAAGAAGTCCTACTGAGGACGCCTTCAGCCTGCTGAACAACGAACACGGGGCCCGCAAAGGCCCCGTGTTTCGTTTCAGGTTCCGTGGTTCGTGCCGGCGCTGTCCTGCGCGGTCCCGCGCCGCCGGGCGCGAAAAGCGGGTCAGGCGATGAGTTCGAGAATCTCGATCGCTTCTTCCCGCCCGTTGAAGTCGACGAATTCTCCCGCCTCGGCGCCCAGCAGGGCGCGGGCGAGCGGCGCCGTGAAAGCGAGGTCGCCCTTGGCGGGCTCGGCTTCGTCATGCCCGACGATGCGGACCTCGCGCGGCTTGCCGTTCAGCGCGAAGCGCACGCGGTGGCCGAACATCGCCTTTTCTCCGCTGGGCGCAGGCTGGACTGCCGCCGTCGACAGCCGCTTCTTCCAATAGCGCAGATCGCGTTTCGCGGTGTTGAGGGCGGTTTCCTCCGCCAGCGTCGGGATCTGCGCCTCGAGCCCGGCGATCCGGGCATGGATCAGGTCCATGCCCTCAGGCGTCACGAGATTGGGGCCGGGCGGGATCGGCACCTCGAACTTGGGCTCCAGGTGCTCCTCGTCGCCGTCGCGCCGGAAAGCGACGCTCACGCGTTGCCGCCCATGTATTCGTCCATGGCCTCGCTGGCTTCGAACCATCCGGCCTCCGCCACTTCCAGATCCTCTGCCGCCTGGGTGCGGCGCTTGCCGAGTTCGCCGATGTTGAACTTGGCCAGGTCGCCCTTGATCGAGGACGGATCGGCCAGGGCGGAGTCGAGCGCTTCGAGCTGCTGCTGGATGCGCTTCATGCGGGTTTCGGTCTCGGAGACCTTCTTGCGCAGGGCCTTCAGTTCCTCGCGGGCGATGGCCCCCGATTTGCGGGCGGGCTTGCCGTCGCCGCCATTCGACTTGGGCTGGTTACGGCCCAACACGAAGTCAATGTAGTCCTCCATCGACCCGTCGTAGTTCTCCGCCGTGCCCTGGTCGACCAGCACCAGCCGGTCCGCCGCGAGTTCGACCATGTGACGGTCGTGGCTGACCAGGATGACCGCGCCTTCGAAGGCGTTCAGCGCCTGGACCAGCGCCTCGCGCGCGTCGACGTCGAGGTGGTTCGTCGGTTCGTCGAGGATGAGCATGTGCGGCGCCTCGCGGGTGACCAGCGCCAGCGCGAGGCGGGCGCGCTCGCCGCCCGACAGCGTGGCGATCTCGGCCGTCGCGCGGTTGCCCGAGAAGCCGAACCGGCCAAGCTGGCCGCGCACCGCTACCGGCGGCTTGTCCACCATGGCGCGGGTCATCAGTTCGAGCGGTGTCGAGCCGGAGGGCAGTTCTTCCACCTGATACTGCGTGAAATAGCCGATGCGGATCTTGGGCGAGAAAGTGAGCGAGCCTTCCATCGGCTCCAGCTGACGGGCGAGCAGGCGCGCCAGCGTGGTCTTGCCGTTGCCGTTGCGGCCGAGCAGGGCGATGCGGTCCTCGGGATCGATGCGCAAGTTCAGGCGGCGCAGGATCGGCTTGTCCGCCTCGTAGCCTACCGATGCGAGATCGAGCGTCACCAGCGGCGGGCGCAGTTCGTCCGGGCTGGGGAAGTCGAAGCTGAGCGACGAGTCCTCGGCCATGGCCGCGATCGGCTGCATGCGCGCCAGCATCTTGGCGCGGGACTGCGCCTGCTTCGCCGTGGAGGCGCGGGCGGAATTGCGCGCGACGTAATCGGCCAGCTTCTTGCGCTGGGCGTCCTGGTTGGCGCGGGCGGCGGCGGCCTGTGCGGCCCGCTCGGCGCGAATGCGCTCGAAGCTGTCGTAGGTGCCCGGATAGAGCGTCAGCTTGCCCTGCTGCAGGTGCAGGATGTGATCGACCACGTTGTTGAGCAGGTCGCGCTCGTGGCTGATGACGATCAGGGTGCGCGGATAAGTCTGGAGGAAGTTCTCCAGCCAGAGCGTGGCTTCGAGATCGAGGTGGTTCGAAGGTTCGTCGAGCAGCAGCACGTCGGGCTGCGAGAACAGCAGGCCGGCAAGGGCGACGCGCATCTTCCAGCCGCCTGAGAAGCTGTCGAGCGGGCGCCCCTGCATTTCCTCGTCGAAGCCGAGGCCGACCAGGATGCGCGCGGCGCGGGCTTCGGCGGTATAGGCGTCGATCGCGATCAGGCGGTCGTGGAGGTCGCCAAGGCGGTTCGGGTCGGCGCAGGTTTCGGCTTCGGCCAGCAGGTCGGTACGCTCGACATCGGCGTCGAGCACGGCCTGAAGCGCGGTCCGGTTACCGGCAGGGGCTTCCTGGGCGATGTAGCCGAGGCGTGCCCGGCGCGGCATCTCCACGGCGCCGCCATCGGGCTCCAGTTCGCCGATGATGGCCTTTACCAGCGTGGACTTGCCCGCGCCGTTGCGGCCGATGAGGCCCACCTTGCCATCCTTGGGGATGGTGGCAGCGGCCTGGTCGAGGATGGTGCGCCCGCCAAGGCGGACGGTAATGTCGCGGATCGTCAGCATGGGGCAGCGCCTAGAGGATTTTGAGCGCGGTTGGAAACATCTTCCGAACTCGCGCTATTAGCTCGCGTCCGAAGCGCGTTTTCGAGGGGGCTGTGTTCACCCGTGAACGCGCCGAAAGCCTGTCCCAGAGTTATCAACACCAATATGCCCAGTATTGCGACAGCCGGCGATGAAGCGGCCTGTTCGAAAACCGGGCGAATCGGTTATCAATTTAACTTGCAACGCGGAATCACTTATGATTCTATCGCTTTTCATGAGGTCCAGCTCTCCCATCATGCGTCAGGACGCCAGCCTTGCCAAGGAACGCCTGGTCCAGGGCATTGCGCTTGCGCTGCTCCTGCTGATGGGTGCTTTCGTGATCGCGGGTCCCAGCGGCCTGATCGCCTGGACAGAGAATCAGCATCTGCTGGAAGAGCGCAACGCCAAGCTGGCCGATTTGCGCCTTACGCGCGATCACCTCAAGAACCGCGTGGGCCTGCTCGACCAGAACCATGTCGACCCCGATCTCGCCGGTGAGTTGCTGCGCAGCAATCTGAACGTCGCCCGGCCCGACGAAATGGTCATGCTCATCAACAAGTGATTCCGTTCCGCGCCGGGCCAAGACCCGGTTCGCGGTGATGGAAAGCTGACGGAACCGTCCAATTGTGGCCGTTCTGTTGCGGATGGCCATAATTTTTGTGCCACTTACGGCAAATTTCCTTCATCGCGCTTTCGATTTCCGCAGGGGGTCCTATAAGCGGCCCGAAATCAATCGCACCAACGATGGGGAGCCCCGTTGCCCAAAGCCAAGACTGACGCCGGGTCCGGCGCCGAGCCAGCCGTAGTATCGGCACAGGACGAAGACTTCGCGCTGCACAGCCTCCAGGAGGCACTCGCGGCCGATCGGCGCTACACGCCGAACAAGGAAGAGCTTCTCAACCTCTACGAGCAGATGGTACTCATCCGCCGCTTCGAGGAACGCGCAGGCCAGCTTTACGGCCTGGGCCTCATCGGCGGTTTCTGTCACCTTTATATCGGCCAGGAAGCCGTAGCCGTTGGCCTTCAGTCCGCGCTCGATTCCAACCGCGACTCGGTCATCACCGGCTATCGCGATCATGGCCACATGCTTGCCTACGGTATCGATCCGAAGGTGATCATGGCCGAACTGACCGGCCGTGCTGCGGGCATTTCCCGCGGCAAGGGCGGCTCGATGCACATGTTCAGCGTGGAGCATAAGTTCTACGGCGGACACGGCATCGTCGGCGCCCAGGTTTCGCTGGGTGCAGGTCTCGCCTTCGCGCACAAGTACCGCGAAGACGGCGGCGTCGCGATGGCCTACTTCGGCGACGGCGCGGCCAACCAGGGCCAGGTCTACGAGAGCTTCAACATGGCGGCTCTCTGGAAACTGCCGATCATCTTCGTGATCGAGAACAATGGCTATGCCATGGGCACCGCCGTGAAGCGCGGCTCGGCCGAGACGCATTTCCACCGCCGCGGCACCGCGTTCCGGATTCCGGGCATGCAGGTGGACGGCATGGACGTTCTCGAAGTTCGCAAGGCTGCGGAAGTGGCGCTCGAATACGTGCGTGCCGGCAATGGTCCGGTGCTCATGGAGCTGAACACCTACCGCTATCGCGGCCACTCGATGTCCGACCCTGCCAAGTATCGTAGCCGCGAGGAAGTGCAGGACGTTCGCGAGAAGCGCGATCCGATCGAGCATGTGAAGCAGGATCTCGCCGCGCTTGGCGTGGACGAAGCCGCGCTCAAGGAAATCGACAAGCGCGTCCGCGCGCAAGTCGCCGAGTCGGCGGACTTCGCGGAGAATTCTCCCGAGCCCGAACTCTCTGAACTCTATACTGACGTCCTGGTGGAGCGCTACTGATGGCGATCGAACTGAAGATGCCGGCGCTCTCTCCGACGATGGAAGAGGGCAAGCTTGCCCGCTGGCTGGTGAAGGAAGGCGACGAAGTCAAATCGGGTGACATCCTCGCCGAAATCGAGACCGACAAGGCGACGATGGAATTCGAAGCCGTCGACGAAGGTACCGTTGGCAAGATCCTCGTGGCCGAAGGCACCGAGGGCGTGAAGGTCGGCACGGTCATCGCCGTGCTGGCCGGTGAAGGCGAAGACGCATCGAGCGTTCAGGCTTCGGCTCCGCAGGCAGAAGCGGCTCCCGCTGCCGAAGCCGCTCCGGCTGCCGAATCCGGCGCGGCCAAGGCTGAAGCGCCGGCCCGTGCACCGGCCAAGCGGGATCCCGAGATCCCCCACGGCACCAACATGAAGACCTCGACCGTTCGCGAAGCGCTCCGCGACGCCATGGCCGAGGAAATGCGCCGCGATCCGCGCGTCTTCGTGATGGGCGAGGAAGTGGCCGAATACCAGGGCGCCTACAAGGTGACCCAGGGCCTGCTCGAGGAATTCGGTCCGCAGCGCGTGATCGACACCCCGATCACCGAATATGGTTTCGCCGGCATCGGTACGGGCGCCGCCATGGGCGGCCTGCGTCCGGTCATCGAGTTCATGACGTTCAACTTCGCCATGCAGGCGATCGACCACATCATCAACTCGGCCGCCAAGACCAACTACATGTCCGGTGGCCAGATGCGCTGCCCGATCGTGTTCCGTGGCCCGAACGGCGCCGCGGCCCGCGTCGGCGCGCAGCACTCGCAGAACTACGGTCCGTGGTACGCCAACGTGCCGGGTCTCGTCGTGATCGCGCCTTATGACGCCTACGACGCCAAGGGTCTGCTCAAGGCAGCGATCCGCAGCGACGATCCGGTGGTGTTCCTCGAAAACGAGCTGATCTACGGCCGCACTTTCGAGCTTCCCGAGCTTGACGAGCATGTCCTGCCGATCGGCAAGGCCCGCATCATGCGCGAAGGCAAGGACGTGACGATCGTGTCCTATTCGATCGGCGTCGGGCTCGCGCTCGAAGCTGCCGAGCAGCTGGCCGGCGAAGGCATCGATGCGGAAGTCATCGACTTGCGCACGCTGCGTCCGCTGGACAAGGAAACCGTGCTGGAAAGTCTCGCCAAGACGAACCGTATCGTCGTGGCCGAAGAAGGCTTCCCGGTCTGCTCGATCGCTTCGGAAATCTCCGCGATCTGCATGGAAGAAGGCTTCGATGACCTGGACGCCCCGGTGGTCCGCGTCTGCAACGAAGACGTTCCGCTGCCTTATGCGGCCAACCTCGAGAAGGCGGCGTTGATCGACACGCCGCGTATCGTCGAGGCGGTCCGCAAGGTCTGCTACCGCTGACAAGATGAGGCGGCGGAGGAAACTCCGCCGCCTTTTTCCTGGATCGGTTCCTGCGCGAACCTGTTTACAAGAAATGCGCGCAGCACGCGCGCAGGAATGCGGGCTCTGCACGAAGCGGGACTTGCACCTGCCGACTGGCCGACTAGAGAGGCTCCGTGCCTGACAATTCCGCCTCACCGGCTTCCGCCAGCCAGGGTCCCGAAGACCTTCTTCTCCCCACCATCACGCAAAGCGCCCGGCTTGCGCTGTCCTACGCGACGGCGTCCTCGCGCTTGCCGACACTCGCGCTGTTCGCGCTCGACCAGCGACTGGCCGGCCTGCTGCGCCATTCGCGCGAGCCGATGCTGGCGCTCATTCGTCTGGCATGGTGGCGGGAGACCCTGGGTCGCGACGCTTCCGAGTGGCCGGAGGGCGAACCGCTGCTCAATGCCTTGAGGAGCTGGAACGGCGCGCACAAGCCGCTTGCAGCCCTTGTCGATGGCTGGGAGGCGCTGACCGGCCCGGCGCCCCTGCCGCCGGAATCGCTGCAAGCCATGGCCGAAGGGCGCGGCGCGGCGTTCGCGGCGCTGGCCGAAGCGCTCGGACGGCCCGAAGAGGCCGAGGCGGCCGGTAGGATCGGACGGCGCTGGGCGCTCGCCGATCTGGCATCGCACTTGCGCAATCCCGAAGAAAGCGTCGTGGCGCAGACCCTCGCGCGGGAAACCTCGCCCGGATCGCCGCGCCTGTCGCGCAGCCTGCGTCCGCTGCTGGTCCTGCAGGGACTGGCGCAGCATCGCCTGGCCACGGGCAGCGAGACATCGCCGGGCGCGGTCGTCAAGGCCATGCGCCTGGGCTTGCTGGGGTTCTAGGACCGCAGACCGGTCTGCCTCAGGTGCCGGTGAAGATTATGTAATTTCGCGCGGCCTGGGTGCCGCGGCTAAGTGGCCGCCTCGCAAGGGGGCCGAGATGAACCGTTTTGTTCTGGGTGCTTTGGCGGCGCTGGTCATGGTGTCGGTGGGGCTGTTCTGGTGGCAGGGCCGTGCCGCCGTGGAAAGAGGCGCGCCATTGCCGCAGGCGCCTGTCAGTTCGATCGCTCCGCAGGAAATGCCGAGCGCGGACTTGTCCGAAATCGACGGGCCGGAATTGCCCGAGGCGACGGAGCAAACGCGCGAACAGCGCCGTTTCGGCCGTTACGACCGGAACCGCGACGGCAGGATCACCCGCAACGAGATGCTGTCGACACGGGTGGACGGGTTTCGCAAGCTCGACCAGGACGGCAACAACCTGCTGACGTTCGAGGAATGGGCCGTGGCGACGGTCACCAGGTTCGATGGCGCCGATGCGAATCAGGATCAGGCGCTGACACCGGAGGAATTCCGCAAGACGGCGCCGCCTCCGGCCAAGGCGAAGCCCGGGCCGAAGTGCAGCTGCAAGCCGAAATGACGCCGTGGAGAGCGGTCTGCGACGAGTAGGCTGGACCCGCGAGGATCAGGCGGGGGTCAGCGCGTCCAGCCAGGGGGCGATTTCCAGCTTCGCGCGCTCGGTATAGGCTTCCTTGCGCTGCTTCTTCTTCACGTCGTGAAGCGGCGGGAACAGCCCGAAATTGACGTTCATCGGCTGATAACTCTCCGCTTCGGCGTCGCCGGTGATGTGCGAGAGCAATGCACCCAGCGCGGTGGTGCGCGGCGGGGACTGCCACTCGCCACCGGCGAGCTGCGTCGCCGTCATGAGGCCAGCCATCAGGCCAACGGCCGCGCTTTCGACATAGCCCTCGCAACCGGTGATCTGCCCGGCAAAGCGGACATGCGGTGCGGTCTTGAGCCGAAGCTGGCGGTCAAGAAGGATCGGCGAATTGATGAAAGTGTTGCGGTGCAGGCCGCCCAGACGCGCGAACTCTGCGTTTTCGAGGCCGGGAATGGTGCGGAACAGGCGCACCTGCTCGGCGTGCTTGAGCTTGGTCTGGAAGCCGACCATGTTCCAGATCGTACCTAGCTTGTTGTCCTGGCGAAGCTGGACGACGGCATAGGGCCAGCGGCCGTTGGGGTGCTCCGGCGTCGCCCAGTGCGGATTGTCGAGACCGACCGGCTTCATCGGCCCGAAGCGCAGCGTCTCCACGCCGCGTTCGGCCATGACCTCGATCGGCATGCAGCCGTCGAAATAGGGCGTGTCCGCTTCCCATTCCTTGAAAGCGGTCTTTTCGCCTTCGACCAGGCCCCGGTGGAAGGCCAGGTACTGGTCCTTGTCCATCGGGCAGTTGATGTAGTCCTTGGTCTCGCCCTTATCCCAGCGCGAGGCCATCCAGCACACGTCCATGTCGATGCTTTCGCGGTAGACGATGGGGGCGATGGCGTCGAAAAACGCGAGACTGTCGGCACCGGTCGCGCGGCCGATGCTGCCTGCGAGCGATTCGGCCGTCAGCGGGCCGGTGGCGACGATGGTCGTGCCGGTATCGGGCAGGGTATCGACGCGCTCCCGGACGATCTCGACATTGGGCAGCGCCGCAAGACGGGCCTCCACTTCGGCCGAGAACAAGTCGCGGTCCACCGCTAGCGCGGTGCCGGCGGGAACTTGCGCTTTGGCTGCTGCCGACATGATCAGCGAATCGCAGCGGCGCATTTCGTGGTGCAGCAGGCCGACCGCGTTCTTTTCGTCGTCGTCCGAGCGGAAGGAGTTGGAGCAGACCAGTTCGGCAAGGCCGTCGCCCTGGTGGGCCGGGCTGCGCTCGCCGGTGCCGCGCATTTCGGAAAGGCGCACGCGAAAACCGCGGCGCCCGAGCTGCCAGGCGGCTTCGCTTCCGGCGAGGCCGCCGCCGATGATGTGGACGTCTTGTGTCATGGCGCCAGCGCCTAGACCTTTGCGCGGCATCAGGGAAGGGCGCAAGGACAGGGTATGGCAATCAACCGGCGTGCCGGTGCGGCCCCGCTGGTTCAGCGGTGCCGAAAGCTCAGTCGCCCGGAAGGATCAGCTTGCCGGCGGCATCCCGTTCGGCGGGACCATGGGCGATCACGGCGGAAAGCGGCAGGTCGGCGTAAATGTGCGGGAACAGCGCGCCGCCGCGCGAAACTTCCCACTTCACCGCATCGCCCAAGACGGTGAGATCAACCGCGGCGATGCCGAGGCCGGACTGTCCGGCGAAGTGCTTGTCCAGCGTTTCTTGCGCCTGCTCGGCCGTGGACATGTGGATATAGCCGTCGGCAAGATCGATCGGGGCGCCGGTGAAGGTGCCGTCGGAGAGCAGCCGATCGAGCTGCTCTCCGGTCAGGATCTTGTAAGCGACCGTCTCCGTCACGCTTCCGTGTCCGGCGTGTCGGTATCGGGCAGGTCGCCTTCCGGCGAACCGGTTTCAGGCGCCTGGCCCGTGACGGGCACATCACCCTCGATGGCCGCATCGACAGCGCCTTCGACGATGTCGTCCTCGGCCGGCTCGTCAAGGCGCACGGCGCTGACGACGTGCTCGTTGTTCGAGACGTTGAACAGGCGCACGCCTGCCGAACCGCGGCCAATCACTCGCAGCGATTCGAGCGGCAGGCGGATCAGCTTGGCCTGGTCAGTGACGAGCATGAGCTGGTCGGCGCGGCTAGCCGGGAAGCTGGCGACGACCGGGCCGTTGCGCTCGATATTGTCGATATTGGTGATGCCCTGGCCGCCGCGGCCGGTGCGGCGATACTCGTAGGCCGAAGACATCTTGCCGTAACCGTTGGCGCAGACGGTCAGGATGAACTGCTCCTTCTCGACCAGATAGGCCAAGCGTTCGCCGTCGAGCGTGCTCTCACCGTCGCGCTCGCCCTTCCAGGGCGCGAAGCGGAGATAGGCCTCGCGCTCGTCCTGGTCCTGCACGCCGACGCGGTGCAGGATGGACAGCGAGATGACTTCGTCGCCTTCCTTCAGCGTCATGGCCTTGACGCCGGTGGAGGTGCGGCTCGCGAATTCGCGGACCAGGTCGCCGGCGAAGCGGATGGCCTTGCCCTGGCGGCTCGCCAGCAGGACGTCGTCCGAATGGTTGAGCAGGGCCACGCCGATCAGGCGATCGTCGCTGTCGTCGTCGAACTTCATCGCGAACTTGCCGTTCGACGGGATGTTCGCGAAAGAGTCCATGGCGTTGCGGCGCACGTTGCCCTTGGCGGTCGCGAAGACCACCGAGAGCTTGCTCCACTCCTTCTCGTCCTCCGGCAGGGGGAGCACGGTCTGGATCGTCTCGTCCTTGTCCAGCGAGGGCAGGAGGTTGACGATGGGGCGGCCGCGCGTGGTCGGGCCGCCTTCCGGCAGCTTGTAGACCTTGAGGCGATAGACCTTGCCGGCGGTGGAGAAGAACAGCACCGGGTTGTGCGTGGACGTGACGAACATCGTGGTCACGACGTCCTCGTCCTTCGTCGCCATGCCGGCGCGGCCCTTGCCGCCGCGCGCCTGGGCGCGGAAGGTCGAGAGCGGGGTGCGCTTGATGTAACCGTCCATGGTGACGGTCACGACCATTTCCTCGCGCTCGATCAGGTCCTCGTCCTCGATGCCGTCGGCGGCACCGGTGATCTGGGATACGCGCGGGGTGGCGTAAAGCTCGCGCACGGCGACCAGCTCTTCGCGCATGACGGCGTAGAGCTTGACCCGGTCGGCCAGGATCGAGAGATATTCCTCGATCGCGGCGGCCAGTTCCTTCAGCTCGTCGCCGATCTCGTCGCGGCCCAGCGCCGTCAGGCGGTGCAGACGCAGATCGAGGATCGCCTTCACCTGAACTTCGGAGAGGCGATACGATCCGCCGTCCTGCTCGGCATTCGGCTCGATAGCCTCGACCAGACGGATATACGGCGCAATGTCCCCGATCGGCCATTCCTTGGCCATCAGGCGCGCGCGTGCCGTTGCCGGGTTCGGGGCGCTGCGGATCATGACCACGACTTCGTCGAGGTTGGACACCGCGACGACCAGGCCGAGCAAGATATGCGCCCGGTCGCGCGCCTTGTTCAGTTCGAACTTGGTGCGGCGGGTGATGACTTCTTCGCGGAACTGGATGAAGGCCTGGAGGAAGCCGCGAAGGTTGAAGACTTCGGGGCGGCCGCCGTGGATCGCCAGCATGTTGGCGGCGAAGTTCGACTGGGCCGGGGTATTGCGCCAGATCTGGTTGAGCACGACCTCCGGGGTGGCATCGCGCTTCAGGTCGACGACGACGCGCACGCCTTCGCGGTTGGATTCGTCGCGGATGTCCGAGATGCCCTCGATCCGCTTTTCCTTGGCGGCTTCGGCGATCTTCTCGACGAGGTTCGACTTGCCGACCTGGTAGGGGATCGAGGTGAGGACGATCGAACGGCGGTCGCCGCGGCCTTCCTCGATCTCGTGGCGGCAGCGCATGATGATCGAGCCGCGGCCCGTCAGATAGGCGTTGCGCGCGCCGCCCTGGCCAAGGATCAGCGGGCCGGTGGGGAAGTCGGGCGCCGGGATGATCTGGATCAGGTCCTCGACCGTGATCGCCGGATTTTCGATCATCGCCAGGCAGCCGTCGATCACTTCGCCCAGATTATGCGGCGGAATGTTCGTGGCCATGCCGACGGCGATACCGCCGGCGCCATTGACGAGAAGGTTCGGGAAGCGCGCCGGAAGCACGGTCGGCTCGCTTTCGGAGCCGTCATAGTTGTCAGCGAAATCGACGGTGTTCTTGTCGATGTCCGACAGAAGCTCGTTCGCCACTTTGTCCAGGCGCGCTTCGGTGTAACGCATGGCGGCCGGCGGATCCGGGTCCATCGAGCCGAAGTTGCCCTGGCCGTCGATCAGCGGCAGGCGCATCGACCACGGCTGCGTCAGACGGGCCAGTGCATCGTAGATCGCGCTGTCGCCATGGGGGTGATACTTACCCATGACGTCGCCGACGATACGACTGGACTTGCGGTAGGGACGACCGGCAACGTAGCCCGCTTCCTGGCAGGCATAGAGAATACGGCGGTGAACCGGCTTCAGGCCGTCGCGCACGTCGGGCAGGGCGCGGCTCACGATCACGCTCATCGCGTAATCGAGATAGCTCGTCTTCATCTCATCGACGATGTCGATGCGGGTATATTCGCCTTCGGGACCGAGGTGTTCGGGGCCGTTGATGTCGGTGTCGTCGCTCACGCGCTGGATCGTTCGTTGCTGCGGGACAAAGGGTGATGGATCGCCCTAGGGCATGCGCTGGGCGAAAGCCACATGAACAGGAGGGGGCGTTCCATCCTCCGTGCTTTTTTCCACACTTATGGGCCGAAGGGAGTGGAGAGCCCGGACCGACGCCCGGCGGGAACCCCCGAGGCTGCGGCGAATTGCATTCAAACAGCGTTAAGTGGCGGCGTTCTAATTGCGCCTCTAGGTTGCCAAGCGGTCAATTCGCCGCCACACCGGCACCACCGATTTCAGGAGATTTCGCCGTCCGGCGTGTCTTCGATTTGTCTTGATGAGGAGTTGGCCTGAATGGCTCGCAAGTTCCTGATTTCCCGCATTGCCCTGGCCGTAGCCATGACCGGCGGAATGGCCGTCGCGGCAGCACCGACAACGGTTGCCGCCAAGGAGAAGGAGAAGGCGCCCGCCAAGGCTACTTTCTCCAAGGAATATGCGGCGGTTGCCGCGCCGGTCGACAAGGCGATCGCGGATTCCAAGGCGAATGCCGCGGTGACGGCCGCCTCGCAGAAGGCCCAGGCCGCCAAGACCGATGCTGAAAAGGCTGCGGCCCGCGCCGAAGTCGACGCGGCCATGGGCGGCGTTCTGGCCCAGCTCCAGACGGCCGAGGCACAGGCCACGCAGCCGTTCGACAAGCTGAAGCAGGGCGAAATGACCCGCAACGTCGGCGTTCTGATGAACGACCCGGCGATGCAGAACAAGGGCCTCGTCATGATGCTCGACAGCGGCCAGACCAGCCCTGAATCGCTGGGTCAGGTCCAGTATCTGGCCGGCGTCACCGCTTATCAGAGCGGTCAGTACGACGTGGCTGCACGCTATCTGCAGCAGTCGTTCGACGGCGGCTACCGCGATACGCAGAACATGATCCAGCCGCTGCTGGCGGACTCCTACAAGCGTTCGAACAACCCGCAGGCGGCGCTGGCGATGGTCCAGAAGGAGCTGGAAGCGGCCAAGGCGAACGGCACCAAGCCGAGCGAAACCTCGATCCGCAGCGCGCTTCAGGCCTCCTACGATGCCAAGCAGCTTGCACCGTCGACCGAATATGCGGCGATGCTGGCACAGTACTACCCGAGCCCGGCTTCGTGGAACATCGCGATTTCGATCGTGCGCCAGCTGGCCTCGCTCCAGAACGCCGAGAACCTCGATCTCATGCGCCTGATGAACGTCACCGGCGCGATGAAGGACAAGCGCGACTATCTGGAATATCTCCAGAATGTCGATCCGCGCGCCTTCCCGGGTGAAGCCGTCAAGATCATGGATCAGGGTCTGGCCAAGAGCCTGCTGACCCAGGCCGAAGTCGGCCAGGACCGCGCCAACAGCGCTGGCCGCGTCGCTGCGGACAAGGCCTCGCTGCCTGCCACCGAGCGTGACGCCATGAAGCCGGGCGCAACCGCAGCCCAGGTGACGGGCGCTGCCGACGTGTTCCTCAGCTATGACGAATACGCGAAGGCCGAGACGCTTTACAAGGCGGCCCTGGGCAAGTCCGGCGTCGACGCCAATAAGGCCAATCTGCGCCTTGGCATGGCGCAGGCCATGCAGGGCAAGGCGGCTGATGCACAGGCTACCCTGGCCAAGGTCAGCGGCACGCGCGGCCCGGTGGCCAAGCTGTGGTCGGCCTACGCCGCTTCGAAGGCCACGCCGGCTTCGTAAGCCGCTGCCTCAGGCACAAAAAAGGAAAGGGCGGCGGGGAAACCCGTCGCCCTTTCCTTTTGGCTTTGCGATTTCGCGTTTTACGTGACCGGCGCGAAGTCTCCGCTCGCGTCGTCCATCATGTGCAGCTCTCCGTCCGAAATCGCGAAGAAAGCGCCGCGCAGCTTGAGTTCGCCGGCCTTCACCTTGTGGCGGACGCAAGGGAAGGTCATGAGGTTTTCGAGGCTGACCCGGACGGCCGCCTGCTCCATCTGACGCTCCGCGGGACGGCCGCTGGTGCCGAATTCGGCTGCGACCGGGCCGCGCGCCTCGTCCAGCATCGAGATCCAGTCGGCGATGAAGCCGCCCTGGCCGGGCTCGGTGCCGTGAAGTTCCTGAGTCAGCGCCGCCTTGCAGCCGCCGCACATGCCGTGGCCCATGACCACGATTTCCTTCACCTTCAGGACCTGTACCGCGAATTCCAGTGCGGCAGAAACGCCGTGGTGACCGGGCGTGGTCTCGAAGGGCGGAACGAGCGCGGCGACATTGCGGACGACGAAGATCTCGCCGGGATCGACGTCGAAGATCTGCGAGGGATCGACGCGGCTGTCCGAGCAGGCGACGATCATGACTTCGGGCTGTTGCCCTTCGCTCAGGCGTGCCCATCGCTCGCGATTGGGGCTCCACCCGCTACTGCGAAAGCGGTGGTACCCTTCTAGCAGGGTATCGAGGACGCGTTGTTGGTCGTTCGGGGCGCTGGAATCGGTCATGGGATGCCTCCATTGAAACGCACGCAATCCATAGAGCGGATATTCGCACTGGCAAGCTGGCAAGCTTGCGACTATCTGGACGGCATGAACGATCTTTCCTCCGTGCCAAGCCCAGAGCAGAAGCCCGAACGTCAACGCAAGCCCGACTGGATCCGCGTGAAAGCGCCTACCAGCAAGGGATATGGCGAGACGCGCCAGTTGATGCGGGATCTCAAGCTCAATACGGTCTGCGAGGAAGCGGCCTGCCCGAACATCGGCGAATGCTGGACCAAGAAGCACGCCACGGTGATGATTCTGGGCGACACCTGCACGCGCGCCTGTGCCTTCTGCAACGTGAAGACCGGCATGCCCGGCCGCGTCGATCCTTCCGAGCCCGAGCATGTCGCCGAACTGGCGCTGAAGACGGGCCTCGAACACATCGTCATCACCTCGGTTGACCGCGACGACCTGCCGGACGGCGGCGCGAACCAGTTCGTCAAGGTGATCCAGGCGCTGCGCGCTGCAACGCCTTCCACCACGATCGAGATCCTGACCCCGGACTTCCGCGGCAAGATGCGCCGCGCGATCGAGGCGATCGTCGCCGCCGGTCCCGACGTCTACAACCACAACCTCGAAACGGTGCCCCGGCTCTATCCGACGATCCGTCCCGGCGCGCGCTACTACGCTTCGCTGCGCCTGCTGGAGGAAGTGAAGGCCCACGATCCGAAGATCTTCACCAAGTCCGGCGTCATGCTCGGCCTGGGTGAGGAACGCCTGGAAGTGCACCAGGTCATGGACGACATGCGCTGCGCCGATATCGACTTCCTGACGATGGGCCAGTACCTGCGGCCAACGCCGAAGCATGCCGAAGTGAAGGAATTCGTCACGCCCAAGGCCTTCGACGCCTATGGCGCCATCGCCCGTGCGAAGGGCTTCCTGCAAGTGGCGTCCTCGCCGCTGACGCGATCGAGCTACCATGCCGGCAAGGACTTCGCCGAGATGCGTGCTACCCGCGAGGCGCAGCTTGCCAAGGCTGCGCTGGCAAAGACGCCGCGCTGAGCCGGAAGACGTAGCAGTGCCCGGAATTCACGAAACGCAGCGCCTTCCCTATAGCGCAGAGCAGATGTTCGACCTTGTGGCCGACGTCGGCCGCTATCAGGAGTTCCTTCCCTGGGTGGTCGCCACCCGGGTGAAGTCCGACGATGGCACGGAAATGGTCGCGGACATGCTCGTCGGCTTCAAGGCCCTGCGCGAGAAGTTCACCTCGCGCGTAGAGAAAGTCCATCCGCGCGAGATCAAGGTCCATTACGTCGACGGTCCGATGAAGGACCTTCACAACCACTGGATCTTCCATCCGGTGGATTCGCATAGCTGCGACATCGAATTCGACGTGCGCTTCAGCTTCCGCAACGCCCTGTTCGAAAAGCTGGCCGGCCAGTATTTCGACAAGGCCTTCCGCAAGATGGTGGCCGCCTTCGAAACCCGTGCGCATGAGCTATACGGCGAGCCGGTCTGACTTGAAAACGCCGTCCCGGATCCAGTCCGGGACGGTGCTCCTGGCTCAGTCCGCGTAAGCCGGCAGTTCGGTACCCGGCAGCAGCAATTCCAGCGCGACTACCGCTGCGTGATGGCGGATTTCCGCGCGGTTGGCGCCTTCGATCAGCTTCTGCTCGGCATGAACTTCCTCTTCGCCGCGATGGGCGCGGGCGAAGACCACGGTGCCGACCGGCTTGAGTTCGCTGCCGCCATCCGGGCCGGCAATGCCGCTGATCGCCACGGCCACATCGGCATGGCTATGCGTGATCGCGCCTTGCGCCATCGCCCATGCCGTGGCCGGGGATACCGCGCCGAGCGTATCGATGATGTCCGAGGGAACCCCCAGCATCTCCTGCTTCGATTCGTTCGAATACGTCACGAAGCCGCGATCGAGCACGGCGGAGGAGCCGGCCACTTCGGTCAGGGCGGCGCAAACGAGGCCTCCGGTGCAGCTCTCGGCCACGGACACCTTGCGTCCGATCGCCTTGTTTTCGGCAATGACGCGCTCCGCCAGGTCGTAAAGATCCTGCGGGAATAGGATGTTGCGAGACATGTCAGTCCTTGCAGAGAGTGAAGCCGCCGAGCTTCGCCTTCCCGGGCGCGACTTCATCGGCCTTGGAAGTGACTTCGATCAGCAGGGCGATCAGGCTGGCGGTGTTCTCGGGCGGGAGAGGGGAAAGCAGGTCCAGCGCAAGGTCGACCTTGTCACAGGATTTCAGCGGAAGTTCCTGGGAAACAAGGCCTTCCACCGTGATGTCGACAAGCGGCCGCAGCGATTCGTCGGGCAGATTGCGCGCGAACTGGCCGACTTGCGCGTCCTTGCCTTCGCCCAGCTTGAGGAAGGCCGCCTTGGCTTCCGGCCAGTAGCGGGCCTTCTGCGCCGCGTAACGGGTGACGAGTTCGGCGCCGTGGCTGCGCAGGAAGGAATCGCTAGGAAGCACCTGGGCGCAGCGCTTGCTGGTGCCGGAAATGACCTGGGGCAGGGCATAGCCGAACAGCGAGCGCGCCTCGGCCTTGGTCAGGCACGACTGCTGAGCGCTGGCCACACCGGGCGCGATCGCCAGCGCGGAGAGCAAGGCGAGCGTGCAGGTCTTGCGAAGAGTGGACATCGTCGGCTCCTTAAATCCGTACCAGGCTGACCACGGCCTGGCAGGCGATTCCTTCTGCCCTACCCGTGAAACCCAGCTTTTCGGTGGTTGTTGCCTTCACGCTGATCAACCCGGGGTGAACGACGAGAATTTCCGCGAGCCGCGCGCGCATGGCTTCGCGGTGAGGGCCTATCTTCGGGGCCTCGCAGATGATCGTGACGTCGGCATTGCCCAGCGCATAACCGGCTTCGGCGATGAGCTTTCCGGCGTGGGCAAGGAAGCGGTCCGAAGCCGCGCCTTTCCACTGCGGATCGCTGGGCGGGAAGTGCTGGCCGATGTCGCCCTTGCCCACGGCGCCGAGCATGGCGTCGACCAGGGCATGGATGGCCACGTCGGCGTCGGAATGACCGGACAGGCCATGGGTATGAGCGATGTTCACGCCGCAGAGCCAGAGTTCCTCGCCTTCCTCCAAGCGGTGAACGTCATAACCCGTGCCCACGCGGATAGGCGGGGCGGCTGCGGCGAAGTCCGAGGAATAAGTCAGCTTGTGCAGGGCTTCATCTCCTTCGACGAGCGCGATTTCCATGCCGGAAGCCTGGGCAACCTGGGCATCATCTCCGGCATTTGTAGGGCCGTCCCAGGCGCGGTGCGCACCGAGAATTCGGTCGAAACGGAAGGCCTGCGGAGTCTGGACCCGGCGCAAGTCTTCTCGCCGCGCCGGTGCGCCCATGACTTCGCCGTCTCCGGACGTTTCGGCATGGGCGAGGCTGTCGGCCACCGGCAGCACCGGAATGGCGCCCTCGTGATCGTCCAGGGCAGCCAGCAGCCGGCCGATCACGGCGGCGGGAAGCAGGGGCCTTGCGGCGTCATGTATGAGGACGAAATCGGGATCGCCGCCCACGAGGACTTCGAGCCCCAGCCTCACTGACTCGTGGCGTGTTTCGCCGCCGTTGGTGAACAGTATCCCTTCGATCCCCGAGAGCGCTTCCGCCGCCAGGGTTTGCGCGCCTTGCGGTATCACCACGAGAATCGGTTTCACGCCGGCGCTGGCGAGGGCTTCCACCGAATGACGGATCACCGGCTTGCCGCGCCAGGGCGCGAATTGCTTGGGAAGCGGCTGCCCGGCGCGCAGTCCCTGGCCCGCCGCCACCACGACGGCGGCAACGGTCGAGACAGGCACCGGCGTGGCGATGCTGGGATGTTCGGCGGGACGCTGGGGCGTTTCTGACAGGTCTTGCGACATTGTCGTTGCCGGTAATCGCTTGCCGAGGCGAGGGCAATCCACTATGCGCTGCCTGTTTTTTAGGCACATCTCGTTTTTCAGGCAATTACCGGTTCACGCAATGAAGACTCTGCCCACTCCTCCGGCTGTCACGCCGATCCAGGTCGGTCCCGTCACGGTCGACTGCCCGGTCGTGCTCGCGCCGATGACCGGCGTGTCCGACTTGCCGTTCCGCAAGATGGTGCGCAAGTTCGGCTCGGGCCTGAACGTCACGGAGATGATCGCCAGCCCCGCCGCCATCCGCGAGACCCGCGTTTCGCTGCAGAAGGCGATGTGGGACCAGATCGAGGATCCGGTGTCCATGCAGCTCGTCGGCTGCGAACCGGAGCAGATGGCGGAGGCGGCGAAGCTGGTCGAGGATCGCGGTGCCGCGATCATCGACATCAACATGGGCTGTCCGGTCCGCAAGGTCGTCAACGGTGACGCCGGTTCGGCGCTGATGCGCGACGTTCCCTTGGCGACGCGCCTGATCGAAGCGACCGTCAAGGCCGTGAAGGTGCCCGTCACCGTGAAGATGCGCATGGGCTGGTGCCATGACAGTCTCAACGCGCCGGAACTCGCCCGAATCGCCGAGGACCTCGGCGCGAAGATGATCACCGTCCACGGCCGCACCCGGAACCAGATGTACAAGGGCTCGGCCGACTGGCGCTTCGTGCGCGGCGTGAAGGAGGCCGTCTCCATTCCCGTGATCGTCAACGGCGACATCTGCGGCATCAACGATGCCGCAGCAGCGCTGGAGCAGTCCGGTGCCGACGGCCTGATGATCGGCCGCGGCGCATACGGAAAGCCCTGGATCCTCGCCCAGGTCATGCAGTGGTGGCGCGGCGACGGCCTGATGCAGGAACCCGATTTCGGCCAGCAGTACGAGATCATCCGCGAACACTATGAGGACATGCTCTCGCACTACGGCCGCGAAACCGGCGTGAAGATGGCGCGCAAGCATCTGGGCTGGTACGTCAAGGGCATCAAGGGTTCGGCCGAGTTCCGCAACCGCGTCAACTTCGTCGATGATCCTGACGAAGTCCTGCGTTCGCTCGCCGAGTTCTACGCGCCGTTCCGCGGGATGCCCGGCAGTGAAGCAGCCAGCCCTGATGGCGAGACCGGCACCGCATCGGCAGACCGTCAGGCTGCATGAACTTTACGCCGCACACGGCCCTGCATACGACTTTGCCCGCGGCGTCCCGGCTCGTTGCCAGCTTGCCGCAAGCGGTTGTCCTGCTGGAGCCGGGGCTGCGGATCGCGTCGCTCAATCCGGCTGCTGAGCAGTTCTTCGGCCAGTCCCTGCGGCTGCTGGTGGGTACGCCGCTGCAGGAAATGCTGACGTTTTCCGACCAGCTTCTGCTGGAGCGCCTGGACGATTACGAAACCCCGGTTTCGGCGCGCGAAGTGGTGGTCACGCTCAAGGGCAAGGGCGCGCGCCGCATCGACGTGAACGTCGCGCCGATCGCGGACACGCCGGGCTGGCAGGTGCTGACCATCCACGACAACACGGCAACCGAGGCGCTCGGAGACGATTCCGGCGGCCCCGACAATGCGGTGCTGCGCGGGCCGGAGATCATGGCCCACGAGATCAAGAACCCGCTCGCCGGCATTCGCGGCGCCGCGCAGCTTCTCGCCCGCAAGGTCGAGGACAAGGACCGCGCGCTGACCGATCTCATCACTCTTGAGGTCGACCGGATCGCCAACCTGATCGACCGGATGCAGAAGCTCAGCCGCCGCACTGCGCCGCCGGTAGAGCCGTGCAACCTGCACGAATCGGCGCGCCGCGCGCTCGACGTGCTGTCCGCGGCCAACGGTGCGGCGCCCGAGCGGGTCAAGCTGGTGGAAGAGTTCGATCCTTCGCTGCCCGCCGTGCTCGGCAGCCCGGACGCCCTGGTGCAGGTGATCATCAACTTGCTTGCCAATGCGTCGGAAGCCTGCGGGAACGAGGAAAACCCCCGCGTCACGATCCGCACCCGCTTCGCCAGCGGTCTCCAGCTCCATACCAGCGACTCCGGGGAGCCCGTGCGCCTTCCGGTGGAACTGCGCGTCACGGACAATGGCCCGGGTGTCGATCCGGCCATGCGCGACCATATTTTCGAGCCGTTCGTCACCACCAAGAAGTCCGGGCAGGGCCTTGGCCTGCCGCTCGTGCGCAAGCTGGTGCGCGACATGAACGGCCGCATCACGCACGAGCGCGACGAGGAGGGCGGCCTCACGCACTTCCGCGTGCACTTGCCGCTGGCGCGCGAAACCCGCAGCCGATCAAACAGAAGGAGACCGGCAGCGTGAGCGTGCTGCTCGTCGAGGACGACCTTTCGATCGCCATCGTCATCACCGCAGCGCTGGAGGCGGAAGGCTTCTGCGTGGTCCATTGCCAGTCGATCGCCGAGCGTGACCGGCTGCTGGAGGAGGGGCCTTATCAGGCACTCGTCACGGACGTGATGCTGCCCGACGGCGACGGAATCGAGACGATCGACCGGGTTCGCGCCCTGCATCCGGCGCTGCCGATCGTCATCGTCTCGGCGCAGAACACCCTCGATACGGCGGTACGTGCCACCGATACCGGGGCCTTCGAGTACTTCCCCAAGCCTTTCGACATCGACGAACTCGCCCGCACCGTCCGCCAGGCGGCGGGAGCGGGGCAGGGAACGGCGGTGGAAGGCGAGGAACCGCTGGGCGACGGCCTGCCGCTGGTGGGCCGCAGCACGGCGATGCAGACGGTCTTCCGCATGATTACGCGCGTGCTGCGCAACGATCTGACCGTGCTGATCCTCGGCGAATCCGGGACCGGCAAGGAGCTTGTCGCCGAAGCCGTGCACAACCTCGGGCATCGCCGGGCCGGCCCCTTCATTGCCGTGAACACGGCCGCGATTCCCGCCGAACTCATCGAGAGCGAACTGTTCGGCCACGAGAAGGGCGCCTTCACCGGCGCTGTCGCCCGGCACGTCGGCAAGTTCGAGCAGGCCGCCGGGGGCACGCTGTTCCTTGACGAAATCGGCGACATGCCGATGCAGGCCCAGACGCGGCTGCTGCGGGCGCTCCAGTCCGGCACGGTGCGCCGGGTGGGCGGACGGGAAGAAATCCGGCTCGATGTCCGCATTATCGCCGCGACCAACAAGGACCTCGAACCGGAAATCGCGGCAGGGCGATTCCGCGAGGACCTCTATTACCGCCTCAACGTGGTCCCCATCCTCATGCCGCCGCTGCGCGACCGCCGCGACGACATCGACGTTCTGGCTCGTCATTTCCTCCAGCATGCCGCGAACGAGGGACTTCCTCGCCGCCAGTTGACGAGCGAGGCGGCGGAATTGCTCAGCCGTCAGCCCTGGCGGGGCAACGTGCGTGAGCTGAAGAACTTCATCTACCGCCTGGCCCTGCTGGCGCGAGAAGATGCCATCGATCCGGAAAGCATCCAGTCCCTGCTGGCCGCGGAGACTCCGGCCATGCTTGAGGAGGACAGCGGCGACATCGCGCAGGCCGTCACCCGCTGGCTGGCTATGGAGAAACCCGCCAGCGGCACGATCTACCAGGCCGCCGCCGCAGCCTTCGAAAGGCCTCTGTTTGCCGAAGTGCTCAAGGAAACCGGGGGAAACCAGCTGCGCGCGGCGCAGGCCCTCGGGATCAATCGCAACACTTTGCGTAAGCGCCTCAGTGAGTTGGCTCTCGATCCCGAGGAATTCGTTCGTCGCTCATGATACGACCTTGATGGATTTGCCCTTGCAAAGCAGCAACACCGGCGTTGTAACGGTGCAACGATGAACGAGACCCTGGTCCACAAACGCGCCTGGCCGCGCTGGTGGCGGCGCATGCAGGTTGCTGCCCGCCGCGCGAATTTCTTCGCGATCATGGAAGTGCTCTCGATCGCCTCCTTCCTGATCATGACCGCGACGACCTGGATCGCGCTCAATTTTCGGGACAAGGGGCAGCTGCTGCCCTCCAATCTCACGGCCACTTTGCTGGTGGGGACGCTCGTCCCGGCCATGGCGATCCTCGTCCTGCTGGGGCGCCGCATCGCGCTGCGCCGGGCTGCCGAGAGCATCGGCGGAACCGGGCAGATGCACGTCCGCCTCGTGTTCATCTTCTCGCTGATCGCCGCCGTACCCACGCTGCTGGTCGTGATCTTCGCCTCCTGGCAGTTCCAGTCCGGCGTCGAGTTCTGGTTTTCCGATTCCTCGCGCGGCTTGCTGGAGAACGCCAACAAGCTGGCGCGTGGCTATTACGAGCAGACCCAGCGCGACGTCGGGAACGAAACGGCGGCGATGGCCTACGATTCCCGCAAGGTCCTGAGCGAATATCCGGTCGTCAGCGACTTTTTCCAGCGCTTCTTCGCCGGTCAGGTTTACAAGCGCAATCTCTCGGTTGCCGCCATCATCCAGGTTGCCGAAGACGGCAGCCAGCGCACTCCGATCATCGTCGACCCGGAAGGAAAGACCGAGGACAAACGGATCACGCCGGAAACGCAGGAACGGTTGAGCCGCGGCGAGCAACTCGTCGTCGCCTCGAACAACGACCGCGTCGTGGCGGTGGTGCCGATCGACAGGGAAGCGGGGGTCTATCTCTACGCGGCGCGAAGCTCGGAACTGCTGGCGCTCAGCCAGGGGCAGCGGGCCGAGAATGCCGAGAACATCGTGCGCGCCTACGAAGTTCTGACCAACCGTGCGCGGGTGCTGCAGCTGCGCTTCAACGTCGCCCTTTTCGTGGTGTCGCTGGCGCTTGTCGGCCTGGCGGTCTGGTTCGCGCTGCGTTTCGCGGATCGGCAGGTCAAGCCGCTCTACGAGCTGGTCGATGCGGCGAGACGGGTGGGCAGCGGCAACTTCGCGCTCCGCATCGAGGGACGCACCGGCGCCGATGAGATCGGCCTTCTCAACCGCGCCTTCAATAGAATGACGGCGCAGATCGAAAAGCAGACCCAGGCGCTGCTTGGCGCCAACCGCCAGCTTCACGAGCGCCGCGTCTTCATCGAGGCCGTGCTGGAATCGGTGACCTCCGGCATCATCTCGCTCGATCCCGATGGGCGGATCCTGCTGATGAACAGCACGGCCCAGAAGCTGCTGACCGCAAGGGCGGAACTGCCCGAGGACATGCCGCTGGCCGAACTGGCGCCGCAGATAGCCGCCCTGATCGAGCAAGGCAGCTCCGGCGGGATCGTCCAGTACAACCGCAACGGCGACCTCCTGACGTTCGCCGTGAAGGTCAGCCGCGACGCCACCGGCTATGTCATCACGTTCGAGGACATTACCCGCCAGCTCCTGGACCAGCGCACGGCGGCCTGGTCCGACGTCGCCCGTCGCATCGCGCACGAAATCAAGAACCCGCTCACCCCGATCCAGCTCGCCACCGAACGCCTGAGCCGTCGCTATCGCAAGCAGATCGTCGACAATCCGGAACTGTTCGAGGACCTGACCCGCACGATCATTCGCCAGGTCGGCGAACTGCGCAAGATGGTGGACGAGTTCTCCTCCTTCGCGCGGCTGCCCAAGCCCGTGTTCCGCTCGGAAGATCCGGTGGCACTGACCCGGCAGGCCCTGTTCCTTCAGGAAGTGGCCCGGCCGGACATCGATTTCAGCTTCACCAGCGATCCTGGCGTCGGGGCCATCGATTGCGATCGGCATCAGTTCGGCCAGGCCATGACCAATGTCCTGAAGAACGCGGTCGAGGCGATCGAGGCCAAGGCCAAGGAAGCTGACGGCGACTACCGCGGTGCGATCGGCGTGGCCGTGGAAGCTCTGCCGGAGGCCATCATGGTGCGCATTGCCGACAACGGCATCGGCCTTTCGCAGGACCGCGAACGCATCATCGAACCTTACGTGACCACGCGCGAGAAGGGCACCGGCCTCGGCCTCGCCATCGTCAACAAGATCATCGAGGAACACGGCGGCGAAATGCTGTTCCTGCCCACGCCGGGCGGCGGCACCACCGTCACCATGCGCTTCGCCGTCGATCCTATCGCCACAGATCCGCTCCCGGGGCACCGCAAGCAGGAGGCCGCCGAATGATGCCGGCCTGTCGCAACCTGCTTTCCCCCATCATCCCCCTCACCAAGAAGACAATGCCATGGCTCTCGAAATCCTGATCGTCGACGACGAACGCGACATCCGTGAACTGGTCGCAGGCGTCCTGAGCGACGAAGGCTACGAATGCCGCACTGCTGGAGACAGCGAGGCGGCGCTTGCCGCCATTGATGCGCGGCGCCCTTCGCTGGTGCTGCTCGACGTGTGGCTCCACGGCAGTCCGATGGACGGTCTGGAAGTGCTGGACGCCATCAAGGCGCGCGAGCCGGAACTGCCGGTGATCATCTTCTCTGGCCATGGCAATATCGATACCGCGGTTGCCGCGATCAGCCGCGGCGCGGTGGACTTCATCGAAAAGCCCTTCGAAGCGGAGAAGCTGCTCCATCTGGTCGGCCGCGCGACGGAAACCGAACGTCTGCGCCGCGAGAATGCCCAGCTTCGCCACGACTTTTCGATCGGGGAGGAATTCACCGGTTCCAGCGGCGCGATCAACCAGGTCCGCGCGACGCTCAAGCGTGTTGCCAACACCGGGAGCCGCCTGCTCATCACCGGCGCCGCCGGATCGGGCAAGGAAGTCGCAGCGCGGCTTCTCCACGCCTGGAGCCCGCGCGCCGGCAATGCCTTCGTCAGCGTCAATTCCGCCAGGATCACCCCGGAACGCTTCGAGCAGGAACTGTTCGGCGAGGAAGCCGACGGCGCCCTGATCCGTCCGGGCCTGCTGGAGACGGCCGACAGCGGCACGCTCTATTTCGACGAAGTGGCCGATATGCCGCTTTCGACACAGGCCCGGATCCTGCGCGTCTTGACTGACCAGGCTTTCGTGCGCGTCGGCGGAACCCGGCAGATCCGCGTCGATGTGCGCGTGGTTTCCTCTACGTCGCGCGATCTCGAAAAGGAAATTGCCGAGCGGCGTTTCCGGGAAGACCTGTTCTACCGGCTCAACGTCGTCCCGGTGTCGATTCCGGCCTTGCGCGAACGGCGGGACGATATCCCGGCGCTGGTGGACCATTTCTTCGCACGCTACGCCAACGAGCAGGGCGTCTCGCCGCCCCAGGTCAGTGCCGAGGCCATGACCGCGCTTCAGGCTTACGAGTGGCCGGGCAATGTGCGCCAGCTTCGCAACGTCGTGGAGCGCACGGTCATCATGGCCCCGCGTGAGAAGCTCGCCCGGATCGAGGCGGATATGCTGCCACCGGAAATCTTCAACAGCCGCGGAAATGGCGATGCCGGCGTCTCGGTGATGATGAGCGCGCCCTTGCGCGAAGCGCGCGAGAGCTTCGAGCGGGAGTATCTGCGCGTCCAGATCCGTCGTTTCTCGGGCAACATCTCCAAGACGGCCTCCTTCATCGGCATGGAGCGCTCGGCCCTTCACCGAAAGCTCAAGCTGCTGGGCATGGCGGACCGCCGCGAAGGCGAGCATGATGGCGACGAGCTTTAGGAACGGCGGTTATCCGGGGTTTTCGCGAGGATAGCCTCGGGATTTTCCCGGATGCCTCAAGCCCTTTTTGCGAACCTGTCACAAGAGTGCTACATTTTCGGCGTTTACTGCACTGCAGCAACTGAGTAGATTCCGATTCGAGAACGGCTTCGGGAGTTCCGAAGCCAGATCGCGGACCGCAAAGCGGCCGCCAAAAAAAAGGAGAAATGATATGGCCGGCCGTACGCTGACCGCTCGTCCGCGACCCACGCCGCCCCCCGCGGCCGAAACCGAAGCCGACCCCGCCACGGAAACCGTGGCACTGCCTCCCGTTTCCGCCGGGACCTCGGCAGGGAAGGGGCAGAACCTTCAGGACCAGTTCCTCAACCTCCTGCGCAAGAACAAGACTCCCGTGACCATGTTCCTGGTCAAGGGCGTGAAGCTGCAGGGCATTGTCACCTGGTTCGACAATTTCTCCATTCTTCTGCGCCGCGACGGCCAGTCGCAGCTCGTCTACAAGCATGCGATCTCGACGATCATGCCGTCGACACCGGTCGATGCGCGCCAGTTCTCCAGCGGCGCGGACAATGGCAAGAAAACGCGTGTCCTTCAGGACGTGTTTCTTTCCAGCATCCGCAACGCCGGCGTTCAGGTCACGATGTTCCTGATCAACGGCGTCATGTTGCAGGGCCGCGTGGCTGCCTATGACCTGTTCTGCATGCTGCTGGAGCGTGAAGGTTACGTCCAGCTTGCGTACAAGCATGCCGTTTCGACGATTCAGCCCGTGACTCCGGTCGACCTTCAGGCGCATGAAGAAGCCGAAGACTGACAACACCGGAAGCTGAACTGATTTGAATGACGAACTCAAGGGCGAGGTCACGCGCGGCGCGCGTGCCCTCGTCGTTTATCCGCAGATGCGTGGACGAGGGGATCTCGATCCCGAAGCGCGTCTCGAAGAGGCCAGGGGCCTTGCCGCAGCGATCGGCCTTGTCTTGGCGGAAGCCATGGCCATCCCGATCCGCGAACCTCGCGCCGGCACGCTTTTCGGCGAAGGGCAGATCCAGAACATCTCCGTCGCCTGCGAGCTGAACGAGGCGGAACTGATCATCGTCGACGGTTCGTTGTCGGCCATCCAGCAGCGCAATCTCGAAGAAAAGCTCAAGCGCAAGGTCATCGACCGCACTGGTCTGATCCTCGAGATCTTCGGGGAGCGCGCGGCAACGGCAGAGGGGCGGCTTCAGGTCGAGCTCGCACACCTGGACTACCAGGCCGGCCGCCTCGTGCGCAGCTGGACTCACCTGGAACGCCAGCGCGGTGGCTTCGGCTTCCTCGGCGGTCCCGGCGAAACGCAGATCGAGGCGGATCGCCGCATGATCCGCGATCGTATGGCCAAGATCCGGCGCGAACTGGAGCAGGTTCGCCGCACACGCGGGTTGCACCGCGATCGCCGCGAAAAGGCCCCTTGGCCCATCGTCGCGCTCGTGGGTTATACCAATGCCGGGAAGTCTACGCTTTTCAACTACCTGACCGGCGCCGACGTGATGGCGGAAGACCTCCTCTTCGCCACGCTCGATCCCACCATGCGGGCCATCCGCTTGCCGGCCGTGGAAAAGGCGATCCTGTCCGACACGGTGGGCTTCATCTCCGATCTTCCGACGCAGCTGGTCGCGGCTTTCCGCGCGACACTCGAGGAAGTGAACGCCGCAGACATCATTCTGCACGTCCGCGATATCGCCAACCCCGATACGGATTCGCAGAAAAGGCAGGTCCTCGAAGTTCTCGCCGATCTCGGTGTGATCGGCGGGGAAGGGGAGCCTGATGACGAGGAGGCCCTTGCCAGTTCCATCCCGATCATCGAGGTCTGGAACAAGTGGGACCTGCTCACCCCGACGCAGGCAGGCGAAATGCGCGAAGCCATGGCGCAGCGGCCGGAAGAGATCATCGTTCCGACTTCCGCGCGCACTGGAATGGGCTGTGACTTCCTGCTGGAAACCGTCGGTGCGGCGCTGACGGCTGACGCGAAAGTCTATTCTTTCGTCATTCCGGCGGCCGATGGCCAGCGTCTGGCTTTCCTTCACGCACGCGGCGAAGTGTTGGCGGAAGAGGATGCGGGCGAGGGGCCGGATGGTCCCCAGCTTCGCCTGCAAGTCCGCCTTGCGGAGCGTGAACTAGGTCGTTTCAGCGCGCTCTGAGGCTTTCACGGCCTGCCAATAGGCCTCCTGCTCATCGAGCGGGAGGCCTTCGAAGGCCTGGCCGTCGCGCTGGGCGAAGGCTTCCATGGCGCGGAAGCGGCGCTCGAACTTGGCATTGGCAGCGCGCAGTGCGTCCTCGGGAGCGATCCCGTGGAGGCGTACCAAGTTGACGGCGGCGAACAGCAGATCGCCGGCTTCTTCCAGTTTCTCGGCCTCGCTGGCTTGCTCCAGCTCTTCCATCTCCTCATGAACCTTCGCGGCTGCGCCGCTGGGATCGGGCCAGTCGAAGCCCACGCGTGCGGCACGCTTCTGGAGCTTCTCGGCGCGCATCAGCGCTGGCAGGGAAATCGCGACGCCGTCAACGGCGCTGGTTTCACCCTTGGCGCTGCGCTCGCGGGCTTTGACCTTTTCCCATCGCTCGGTCTGGGCGTCTCCGGTGCGATCGTCACCGAAGATGTGGGGGTGCCGCGCTTCCAGTTTGTTCGAAATGGCGTCCGCCACGTCGCCGAAGACGAAATGTCCGTCTTCTTCGGCCATGCGCGCGTGGAATACGACCTGGAGCAGAAGGTCACCGAGTTCGTCGCGCAAACCGGGAATATCCTGGCGCTCGATAGCATCGGCAACTTCGTAGGCTTCCTCGATCGTATAAGGCGCGATGGTCGCGAAGTTTTGCGCGAGATCCCATTCGCAACCGGAAACCGGATCGCGGAGACGCGCCATGATCGAAAGAAGGCGGTCAAGCTGCTGGTGACGCTGAGGCGTCATCGAGGGGGTCATCGAAGCGTCGGTCATAGAGATCGATAATACATCTTATGTTAAATGATGGAGCGAGGCAGGACGGGCTATCATTGCCGGATCTGGAACCCGCTGACCTGGATGATCGCCACCAGACCGATGATGATCGCGGCCCAGATCAGAGCCATCTTGAGCATGGTTCCCATCGGCATGGCACGAAACCGGGAATTGCTGGTGACCAGAATGAGCGCACCGATCACGGAGATGACGGCTACGATCAATCCGGTCTGGCTCATGGTTCGATCACCATTCCATCAAATGCGACCCGGACATTCTCGGGCACTTCGCCGCTGAGTGTCGCATAATCCATGCTCTTGTCGAGGTGTGTCAGCACGGCTTGGCCAACGCGGCAGACTTCGGTGATTTCCAGCGCCATGCCCAGATGCGCATGGGTCGGATGCGGTTCGCGGCGAAGGCAGTCCACCACGAGCAGATCGGCGCCGTAGCACAAGTCGACCATCCCGCGGGTAATCTCACTGAAGTCTGTTAGGTAACATACTGATTTTCCGTCACAATCGAATCGGAATCCGGTGGATTCCGTCGGACCATGCGGCATCTGGGTGTGATCCACCCGGTATCCTTCGCAAAGTCGCACTGTATCGAGATTATCCAGCGAAATCAGTGTGGGATAACCATACTGCCCGGCAAAGACATAACCGAAGCGCTGGCGCAGCCGGCGGACGGTTTCCGAGTGAGCGAAACCGGGGATCGGTCCCGCGCGGCCGTAGCGCAAGGGGCGCAAGTCGTCGATGCCGTGGCAATGATCGGCGTGATCATGGGTCCAGAAAACGGCGTCGATCCGGTGAACTTCGTTAGCGAGTAGCTGTGCCCGCAAGTCGGTGGGCGTATCGACCAGGATGCGACTTCCGGCGTCGCTCTCCAGGATGATCGAGACGCGCGTGCGCCGGTTCTTCGGCTCCTCGGGATCGCAGAGGCCCCAGTCTGCTCCGAATTCGCCGCCAAGGCGGGGAACCCCGGTGGAGGTGCCGCAGCCAAGGATCGTCACTTTCACGCAGCAGCTTTCTTGAATAGATTGAAGAAGTTGCGGGTCGTTGCTGAGCCTAGTTCTTCTATCGAAATGCCGCGAAGGTCGGCAACGAACCGCGCCGTGTCGGCCGTATAGGCCGGCTCGCAGCGCTTCCCGCGATGGGGAACGGGTGCGAGAAACGGAGAATCCGTTTCGACCAGAAGCCGATCCTCCGGAATGGTCGCGACGACGCGCTGCAAGTCCTGCGCGTTCTTGAACGTGACGATCCCGGATATCGAGATCGAGAGGCCGAGGTCGAGCACTTTGCTTCCGAAATCGGCGCTTGCGGTGAAGCAGTGGATCAGGGCGGGAAAGGCGCCCTTCCCCATCTCGTCTTCGAGTATCCGGAAAGTATCGTCCTCAGCGTCGCGGGTGTGAATGATCAGCGGCAGGCCGGTCTTGCGCGAAACGGTGATGTGCGTGCGAAACAGGGCCTGCTGAACCTCGCGATCCGACTTGTCGTAATAGTAATCGAGACCGGTTTCCCCGATGCCGACGACCTTGGCGTGCTGCGTCGCTTCGAGCAAGGCTGCCTCGCCGAGGTCGGCGTGCTGGTCCGCCTCATGCGGGTGGATGCCCACCGATGCCCAGACATCCGGATAGCGCGCTGCGGTGCCGACCACCCTCTCCCACTCGCTTCGGCGCGTGGAAATGTTCAGGAATCCGCGAATGCCGGCCGATCGAGCCCGGTCGAGCACGCCGTCCTGGTCTTCGACGAGGCCTTCGTATTCGAGATGGCAGTGCGAATCGATCAGCATCACGCCTCCGCATCCTCCGGAAGTTCCAGACGGGGGAAGACGCCCACCGGTTTCTCGACCTTGAAGCCGCTGGCGGCCAGGGTCTTGAACCATTGCTGATCGGTCAGGGCCGCGAAATCTCGTGCGCCGGCGTTCTGGCCCATCTGGTCGAGCAGCTTGTCGATGGAGCCCGGAACGACCGGGCGAACGGCAATGGCCAGGTCGCGGACGACGCGGAAGAGCATCATCAGCACCGCTTCCATACGCTCGGGGTCGGATTTGCGCAGAGCCCAGGGCGCCTGATCGTCGACATACTGGTTGCAGGCGAATACCGCCCGCATCCAGGCTTCGAGGCCTTCGCTGAACGAGAGTTCGTCGAAGCTCTTGCGAAGACCCGCCACGCCTTCCGCGACTGCTGCTAGCAGTTGCGCATCGGCATCGGTTTGCGAATGCCCAGCCTTAAGTTCACCGTCCATGTTCTTGAATATCATGGAAAGACTGCGCTGCGCCAGATTGCCGAAGCTGTTGGCCAGTTCGGCATTGGCACGCGTGACGATAGCTTCCGGAGACCAGGAGCCGTCTTGCCCGAATGCCACTTCGCGCATCAGGAAGTAGCGGACCATGTCTACGCCGAAGGTTTCGGCCAGACCGATCGGATCGGTCACATTGCCGAGGGACTTCGATTCCTTCTGCCCGCGGTTGAGCAGGAAGCCATGGCCGAACACCTGTTTGGGCAGTTCGAGGCCGGCGCTCATCAGGAAGGCGGGCCAGTAGACCGTGTGGAAGCGGACGATATCCTTGCCGATCAGGTGCATGTCGGCGGGCCAGAACTTCGCGAACTCCGCGGTCTCGTCCGGGAAACCGAGGCCGGTGATGTAGTTCGTGAGGGCATCGACCCAGACGTACATGACGTGCTGCGCGCCGTCCGAACCCTCGGCGGTGGGCACCTTGATACCCCAGTCGAAGCTGGTGCGGGAGACCGAAAGGTCGCGCAGACCGCCCTCCACGAAGCGCAGGATTTCGTTCTTGCGCGTTTCGGGGCGGATGAAATCGGTCGAATTATAAAGCTCGATCAGCTTGTCCTGATAGCGGGACAGGCGGAAGAACCACGATTCCTCGACTGTCCACTCTACAGGCGTGCCTTGCGGAGAAAGCTTCTCACCGCCCTCGCCCGCGATCAGTTCGCCTTCGTCATAATAGGCTTCGTCGCGGATCGAGTACCAGCCCTCGTAGCGGTCGAGATAGAGATCGCCATTGGCTTCCATCCGGCGCCACAATTCCTGCGTCGCGGCGTGATGGCGCGGTTCGGTGGTGCGGATGAAGACATCGTAATCGATATCAAGACCGTCACACATCTCCTTGAAGTAAGAAGACATTTCCGTCGCAAGCTCTGCCGGCGTCGTGCCAAGGTCGCGGGCCTTCTGGGCCATTTTCAGGCCGTGCTCGTCAGTCCCGGTCTGGAACCGGACGTCGAAGCCCTCCGCCTTCTTGAAGCGAGCGATGACGTCGGCGGCGATCGCTTCGTAGGCGTGGCCGATGTGCGGCTTGCCGTTGGGATAGCTGATCGCGGTGGTGATGTAATAGGGCTCGCCCATGCGGCGTCGGGCTTTCTTTTGCAGGAGTTTCTTAGCGAGCCGTCTCTCTAGGCATCGCCGTCGATGCCAGCAACCCGCCAATTTCCATTATCAGGAGACCGGCATCGAAATTGTAGGTCGGTGCCTGGTTCGACAGGACGGTCAAGGCACTGTGGGCTTCGATCAGGCGGCGCTGCCTGGCCGTCGAGGCTTGCGGCAACTCGTAAGCGAGCACCGTGCGCGCAAGCTCCAGCGTGGCCAGTTGCCGGTCGCGCGCGGGCCTGCCGCCCATTTCCTCGGCCAGACTGCCGCGCAGATCGTACTCGGCGTCGCCTTCGCGCAGGATCTGCATCATCAGACGGTGAATGCTTCCAAGATCGTGCTCGACGAAGCTCAGGGCGATCCCCGGCGAGCCCTGTGCGGCATCGATGGCGGCGCGGCGTGTCTCCGCATCCGCTTCCGGGATGTCGCGCCGGATCACCGCATCGAGTTCGTGCTCTTCCAGGGCCGCAAAGCGCAGGATGCGGCAGCGCGAGCGAATGGTTGGAAGCAAGCGTCCGGGCTGGTGGGCCAGGAGCAGGAAATACGTACCGGCGGGCGGCTCTTCCAGGGCCTTGAGCAGTGCATTGACCGCGCCCTTTTCCATGTCATCCGCCGGATCGATGATGATCGCGCGGCGGTCGCCCATGGTCGGCTTGGTGGCAAGACGACGGATCATCTCTCGCACCTGATCGACGGAGATGTTGCGCTTGGTCTGGTAGGGCTTGCCCTCGGCCTTCTTCTTGGCCTCGTCATCGTTGGCGGGAAGATGCTCGAGGATGTGGATGTCCGGGTGCATCCTCGGGTCTGGCCGATGCTCGCCCGGAGCACGCACGAGTTCCGCTGCCGCGGTGCGCGCGAAGGCGGCTTTGCCGAGCCCCTTCCCGCCGGCCAGCAGCCAGGCGTGATGCATCCGCTCGGACCCGATTGCGGCGAGCCATTCCTCCCATGCCGCCTTCTGCCCGATGAACGGCAGGTCTTCGTTCATCGCAGGTCGCCGATTGCGGCAACTATGGCAGCGCAGGTCTGCTCGGGCGTGCCGTCGCCGTCGATGCGGACGAACCGCTTCGGTTCGGCATCGGCGAAGCTGGCAAAGGCCTGGGCGACACGGGCGTGGTAGGCCGCGTCGCGGCTGCCGATGCGGTCCGTGCCGTCAATGTCGCGCAAGGCCAGTCGCCCTGCCGCGACTTCGGGCGAGACTTCGATCAGCACGGTGACGTCCGGCAGCATGTCCTCGCTGCCAATGGCGTGGAGCGTGCGCAAGTCGTTATCGGACAAGCCGCCGCCGCCGCCCTGATAGGCTCGGCTCGAGTCCAGGAAACGGTCGCAGATCACCCAGGCGCCGCGCTGCAATGCCGGACGGATCAGCTTCTCGACATGGTCCGATCGCGCGGCCGCGAACAGCAAGGCTTCGGCGCGGGGACCCCAGCCACCTGCGTCACTGTCATTCTCGTCTACGACGCCATGGAGCAGAAGCGCACGGATCGCTTCGGCCCCGACCGTGCCGCCAGGCTCGCGGGTGGTCACGACGTCGATGCCGCGGCTGCGCAGGGCTTCTGCCAGAAGGCGCGACTGGGTGGACTTTCCTGCCCCCTCGCCGCCTTCCAGCGCAATGAATCGTCCTCGGGTCATGAAAAGAAGCTGATAAGCCCGTTCATCAGTCTGTCCAGCGGTCCGGCGACGCCAACGTCTTTACCCGCGTAAAGCGGGACGTGTCCCGGGGCGAGACCTTCGACCCTGATTTCCAGTTCTCCCACCTGATCGCCCTTGCGGATCGGCGCGACCAGCGGTCCCTTGTAATGGACCGCGAGCGAAACCTTCTCGTGCCCGCCCTTGGGCAGCGTGGCATGAACTTCCCGATTGGCCACCAGCGGAACCGACCGGGCATCTCCGCCCTGCACCCGGGCCTGGCTTACGGGCTGACCCTGGTCAAAGAGATGCCGTGCATCCCAGGCGGAGAAACCCCATTCCAGCAGGGCCTTGGCAGCGTCGTCGCGGACCTTGGGCTTGGGCGATGCCGCAAGCATCATCACGAGGCGGCGCCCGCCGCGTTCGGCCGTGCCGAGGAAGTTGTAGCCCGCCTCGCGGGTGTAGCCGGTCTTGATGCCGTCGGCGCCGGGGACCACGCCCACCGTCGGATCGTGGCTGCGCATGGCGACATCGCGCCACATGTAATGCTTCACGCCCGAGAACTCGTGGTAGAGCTGCGGGTGGCGGGTGATCATGGCGTCGGCCAGCTTCACCATGTCGCTGGCGGTGATGTAGGTATGGCCGTCGTCCATCCAGCCGTTGGGCGTGTTGTAATGGCTGCCGGTCATGCCGATGCGGCGCGCTGCTGCGTTCATCATCGCCGCCCAGGCGGGAACGCTGCCGGCGTAGCCCTGTGCAAGCACGATGGCGCCGTCGTTCGACGATGCCGTCATGACGCCATGAAGCAAGTCGCGAACGGTGGGATGATCCTTTTCCGTCAGGTACATGGACGTACCTTTGGCGAACCATTCCTTGGCCGTTTCGGGGCGTACCGACATCTGCCGGTCCAGGCTGAGGCGGCCGGCATCGATCTCTTCGAAAGCGACGAAGGCGGTCATGACCTTGGTGACCGATGCCGGCAGGAATGGCACGTCCGGACGGCGCTGGACGAGCACCTGGCCCGAACCGATATCGACCAGGATGCTGACCGGGATCGGCGCCAGCTCGGCCGGCGGCGTGGGGATCGCGGCATTCGCTGCCGTAGCGACGGGACCGGAAACAAGGCTCGCCGAAGTGGCAAGCAGGAGGGCAGACTTCAGGAAGGATTTCAAGGCGCGACTTCTCCCCGCGCGCCCAGGACGGGCGCGGTGGCGTGCGCGAAACGACCCTTTATCAATCCGCGCGCTGGATTCGTGCGTCGCTATACCCTGCTGCCTTGGCCTTCTCCAGCGCTGCGGCAGCTTGTGCACGGTTTGCGAAGGGCCCCATCTGGACGCGCCAGAACTTGCCGCCCTTGGTCACGCTGGCGCCAAGCTGACTGGCGGACTTGCGGGCATTCGCCTCGACGGAGAAAGCCCCTACCTGGACCACTTCGCTGCCCTTTCGAGCCGGCTTGTCGGTTGTGGTCACGGCTTTTGCAGGAGGTGCGGAAACGGCAGGTGTTGGGCGCGAAGCTGGTGCGCTTGGCCGGGGCTTCGGGGCAGGCACGGGGGCCACGAAAGGCGCAGGAGACGCCGGAGCGGCTTTGCGCGGCGGCAGTTTCGGTTCCGCGCCAGCCACCTGCGGGGCGGCGGGAGCAGCCTGCTCCGCTGGGGTCAGCGCTTTCGGATTTGGTGCTTTCGGCATCGTCGGCGGCGTTGAGGGCGGCGGCAGCAGCGGCGATTGCTCCGCCAGCTTGCGGCGGAGAACCTTGAGCAGGCCTTCCGGGGTCTCCATGCGTGCGGGAACCGGGGTGCCGCTACGCAGGGCGGCCCGCTCGACTTCCGGCGGATTAACCCTGCGGACGCGGATGGCAGAACGCGCGCCGGACGCCAGTCCGAGTTGCGCGGCCGCCTCGGGCGCCAGTTCCAGCAGCGCGTCGTTGGTCATGGGACCGCGGCGTTCGAGCCGGACGAGGATGGTCCGGCCGCTGCCCAGCGCGGTCACTTCCACATAGCTGGGCAGAGGCAGCGTCTTGTGCGCCGCGGTAACCCCCGTGCCGTCGCCGACTTGTGCATAGCCTACCGCGTCGTAATTCAGCTGGTCGACGGGCGTCCAGGTGACGGCGCCGATGGTGAACGGCTCGCCCACGACGACGGGGTAATCCGCAGCGGGTCCGGTTATCCGCGCCGGTGCGCTCTCACTGCCCTGCGCCGGAGCGGCCAGGGAAGCGGTCAGAAACAGCGCTGCGAGCGGCAGGGCATGGTTAACGGGCAATCTCATCTGCAAGCAACCCCACGGACAGTGCGTAGTAGTTCGAGCAGTTGTACTGGAGGATCACCCGATAATTACCGGTTAACAGATAGGCCGGCGTACCGGGACCGTCGGGCTGGAACAGCGAGGTCAGCACCGAATCTCCGATCGGTCGCTGCGCGGTTACGCCCAGGGCGCGCCATTCGGAAACGGTCTTCCATTGGCCGTGACGGGCGTGGACCCGGTCGCACGTCGGCGCGGCGAGCTTGCTGGCGTAGGCATTGGCGTTGAAGCCGGACGGCAGGGAGGCCGGAACGCCCCAGGGTTGCCCGGGACGCCAGCCGGAATCGCGGAAATAGTTGGCAATCGAGGCGATCGTATCGGCCGGGCTGGTGAAGATGTCGCGCGTGCCGTTGCCGTCACCGTCCACGGCCAGGCGCAAGTAGACGCTTGGCAGGAACTGGGGATAGCCGAAGGCCCCTGCCCAGCTTCCCTTGAGGCGATACGGGGGCACGCCCTGGTCCACCATCTTCAGCAGCGCGACCAGTTCGCCTTCGAACAGCCCGCGGCGGCGGCCTTCCCAGGCAAGCGTCGCCAGCGATCGTGCCAGGTCGAAGTCGCCGACATAGCTGCCGTAATTGGTTTCATGCCCCCAGATCGCGAAGAGCACCGGTGCCGGTACGCCGTAACGCCGCTCTATGCTGGGGAGGATGCCGGAAAGCTCCGCATAGCGGGAACGCCCGCGGGCGATGATGCTGGAGCCGACATGTTGCGCGATATAAGGCGCGACAGGAGGCGGCGTGGTGGAGCGGCTCGGCTGCGCCGAATCGAGTTCGATAACCCGTTGATTCGGAACCAGTCCGGTAAGAACCCTCGAAATCGTCGCATCGCTGACACCCTCGCGGCGAGCCCGCGCGCCAACCGTTTGCAGGTAGGCCTGGAAGGTCTGGCCCGCCACGGTCTGCGGCGCGGCGCTTTGATAGGCGCTTTGGCCGATGTCCTGCACGACGGGCTGCGCATCCACCGAAGCGGTCGGCAACATGGCCAGAGCGACGACAAGAAGAGGATGGCGCAAGGGACGTAGCTTCAGGGAGACAGTCATCCCCGCAAATCTTGCACAATGCGGCGGCGTTGCAAATGGCTGGCGTGCATCCCCCGTGGACAGTCACCGCAAGCGAGCAGCCTTCCGTCCCGATCGCGTGACCTGCCGCACCGGAAACGGATTGGCCGGACCGCTGCAGTCGACACTTGCAAGCCGCTCCGATTGCGCTATGCGCTCTCGCGGTAAGGACAGGTGGCCGAGTGGTTTAAGGCAGCGGTCTTGAAAACCGCCGTGGGTGCAAGCTCACCGTGGGTTCGAATCCCACCCTGTCCGCCATCCCCCCCCAAGACTGCCGCCCATCAGGCGCCGCGCCAGCGTGACGCGGGCATCCCTCGTTCCCGAACGGGACGCTGATACCGCTCGGGCGTTGAAGACCCTCCTCGAACCTAGCGCGATCTCCCTTATGAGGAAGGCAATGGCGCAATGCAGTGTTCCGCGCCGGCAGCTTGGGAGAGCGCCAATGCCTTCGCTTGGACGGATCGGCGTATGGTCCATGGAATTGCGGTTCGGCGACGCTGGCCAGGCCGCCCTCGCGGCGGCGGAACTCGACGAAATGGGCTATGGAACCTTGTGGATCCCGGGCGGCATCGGCGGGGATGTCACGGGCGATATCGAACGGCTGCTCGATGCCACGCGGCATGCGACGATAGCCACCGGCATTCTCAATATCTGGAAGCACGATCCCGAGGAGATCGCTGCCTGGTGGAACGGGCTGGCGGATGGGCGGAAAGAGCGGGTGTTTCTCGGGCTCGGCGTTAGCCATTCCCATATCGTGGGTGAGGCTTACGTACGGCCGCTGACGGTGATGTCCTCCTATCTAGACCGTCTGGATGACGCCGGCCTGCCTGAAGAAGCGCGCTGTCTGGCGGCGCTGGGTCCAAAGATGCAGGCCCTGGCACGCGACCGATCCGCGGGCAGCCACCCTTATCTCGTATCGCCAGAGCATACCCGGTCGGCCCGGGAGGCGCTCGGTCCGGGGCGCATTCTGGCGCCTGAACAAGGTGTGGTTCTGGACGAGGATCCGGCAAGCGCCCGCGAAAAGGCGCGTGGCGCGCTTTCGCAATATGTGCAGTACCCCAATTATCGCAACAGCTGGCAGAGGCTCGGGTTCAGCGTGGCGGAGATCGATGCGCTGGACGATCGTCTGGTGGACAGCCTGTTCGCATGGGGCGACGTGGCCACGATCAAGGCGCGGCTCGAAGACCATTGGGCCGCGGGTGCGGACCATGTCTGCATTCAGGCCGTGACTGGAAAAGGTCTCGATATCGAAGCGTCGATGGAAGTCTGGAGGGCTGTCGCAGCCGGGTGACGAGCCATCTTTCCTGATGCGCCCCGCGGCCAGTCATAATATCATGGCGGCCTTCCTCGCGGATCAGGAGAGACGCGGTGCCATCCAGACTTGCGATAGTATTGAGCGGCGGCGGCGCGAAGGGAGCGTTTCAGGTCGGCGTTCTTGATGCCTTGATGACGAAGCATGGCGTTAAACCTGCCATCGTGGTGGGCACCTCCACCGGCGCAATTCAGGCCCTTGCCGCTGCGCAGGACGATATTCCGGGGCTGCTCGACGTATGGCTCGGACTGCGCGGCGATCAGGATATCTTCAGGAAGCGCGGCGGCGTGGCGGGCGCGGTCCTGTTCGGAGAGAAGGCAATCTACGACGCGGCACCTCTCCGGCGCCTTCTCAAGCAGTTCGCCGATCCTGCGAAGCTTGCCGCGTCGGGTGTCGACCTGCGGCTCGGGGTGGTGAACCTTCAGAGCGGGGAGTTCAGGACGATCGACAAGACCGTCCCGAACATCGAAAACTGGGTCTATGCCAGTTGCGCGATGCCGGTGTTTTTCGATCCGCTCCAGACCAGCGACAAACAACAATGGGTCGACGGGGGCGTAAGAGACGTCACCCCGCTGGGAGCGGCGCTCGAACTCAACCCCACGGGCGTCATCGTCATTCGGGCTTCGCCTGCCAGCGGTTCCCCTTCGACAAGGAAATACGGCGGCCTGATCGACATCGGGCTGCGCGCCGTGAACCTCCTGCAGTCCGAAGTCTCCCGGAACGACCTCATGAACACGTCGCTGATCAACGATATCCTCGCGGCGCGTGACCAGATGTTCACCGCGCTGGAGGCCAGCGGAACGCCTGCCAACGAAGCGGCCCGGTTGCTGCTTCCGTTGGACAACCAGATATCCCGATACCGCTTCGCACAAGTGCGGGTAATCGAGCCCCGCGAAGAGTTCTCCGACACGCTGGAGTTCGATCCCGCCAAGATCCGCCGCGCGATCGAGGCGGGCCGTGCCGCCGTTGAGGAGCAATGGCCGGCCATTCAGGCACTGGTCAGCTGAAATTGCCCTGTTTCAAGCCGGCGGAAGGTACTGTCCGATCAAAATTTCACATTCGATCGAAAGTACCGGAACCCGGGGGATTTTAGAGGTTTGATCCTTCTCGCAGCCACGAAGGCTGCCTGAGAACCGGAAACATGAAGATGAAGAAAATAATCATTGCCATTATCGCGGGAAGCGTCGTGATGTCTGTGGCTGCCTGCAATACCGTCAAAGGCGCTGGCCGCGATGTGCAGTCCGTGGGTCAGGCTGGCGAAGACGCTATCAAGTAAAAATTGGGATGAAATAAGGATGGGCATGACCATGTACCGATGTCCTGATTTCATCTCGAATTACAAGGTTGATCCAAGCGTCGTGAACGATCGGGGGCGACAACGCTCCTGATCGTTCACCGCGGAATAGACTGGCCTCTTGAAGTAAAGACCGTGCGGCGTTGTTTTCAGGAACATTCAGCCCCTAGACTGATCTGAAGCCTGCGCTGCGTATCTCCGGCCGCCGGTTTCACGGGCGCGTTCCCCCAGTTATCCGAGAAGGATGGCAGGAAACTGGCGCAAGTGTCATGCAACCGTCATTTCCTTGGCCAAGTAGCCCCGTGAGAGCCGGCGTCGTCGGCAAACAGCCTCATGAGCGGACCGTGATCCTCTGGAGATGGGCCGAGGTCGGCCCGCTGCCGCCCTGCCCCATGCCTGATGTCACACGGCCGGGCCGCGCGCCGCTATTTCCGGAGCCATCGAACCATGCCATCCATGCCCCGCCCCTGCCTTGCTACCGCACTGGCGCTTTGTATCGCACAGCCCGTCATGGCCCAATCTCCGGCGGTACACTCTGGATCTCCAGCCGCGCAGCAGGCGGTTCCGCGCTCGGCAGGCACGCCCTATGCCTCGCGTAATCTGCCCGATCGGATCATGTTGACCCCCGCAGCCGACCCCAGCACCGGCATGGCCGTGGCCTGGCGCACCGATGTCGCGCAGACCGCCAGCGAGGCGCAGATCGCTATCGCCGTGGACGGGCCGACGCTGGAAGAGAAAGCGGTTCTTGTGACCGGCACGCCGGGTGTGGCCAAGGACAGCGCCAATGGTCCGGCGCTCTACCACCAACTCCGCTTCGAGAAACTGACGCCCGACACCGTCTATGCCTACCGCCTCAAAGGCAGCGCCGGCTGGACGGAATGGATGCAGTTCCGCACCGCCTCCGCAGAGGCGAAGCCGTTCCGGTTCCTCTATCTCGGCGATATCCAGAATGGCATCCTGGCGTACGCCAGCCGGGTGATCCGTCAGGCATTCCATGCCAATGGCGAGATCGAACTGGTGCTCCACGCAGGAGACCTCGCCGCCCAGCGCGACGATCTCGATCATGACGATGAGTGGGGCGAATTCAATCAGGCCGGCGGCTACAATTGGAGCATCGTTCCCCAGTTGCCCGCCACCGGCAACCACGAATATGTCGACGTGGCACTGCCCAACGGGGCGGAGAGCCGCAAGCTCGGCCCTTATTGGCCCCTGCAGTTCGCGCTGCCTGCGAATGGCGCGCCGGGCGTGAAGGCCACGACCTACTTCGTCGATTATCAGGGTGTGCGCTTCATCGTGCTGGACGGCACGTCCGCGATCGATCTGGGCACCATGGCGCAGCAGACCCGCTGGCTGGACGAGACCCTCGCCTCCAGCAAGGCGAAGTGGAATGTCGTGCTGTTTCACCAGCCGGTCTTCACTTGCGCTCGCCCGCAGGACACCTCGGAGATCAAGCAGGCCTGGAAGCCGGTATTCGACAGCCGCAAGGTCGACCTCGTCCTGCAGGGCCACGACCATTGCTACAGCCGCCTGACCTCGGAAGCAGGGCGAGAGGCGTCCGCAGCCATGCGCAAGGACGGCAAAATCCAGGGGCCGGTCTATCTGGTGTCGGTAACGGGCGCCAAGATGTACGGCCTGAACGATCGCGCCCGCACGCAGCCCGACAAGACGGCCGAAGCGACCGAACTCTATCAGGTCGTGGATGTTTCAGGCGACACCCTGAAGTTCCGCACCTTCACGGCTTCGGGCAAGCTCTATGACGGCTTCGACCTTGAGCGCCGGACGGACGGCAATCACCTGATCGACATTGCAGAGCCCACGATTGCCGTGCGGACTTGCCTTGGCAACGTCGGCCCCGACGGCGGCAAGTGCGTGGCACGCGGCAAGTAAGTGCCAGTGAAGCCGGGACATCGGTTCGGTTCGATGTTCCGGCTGACCGAGCCACCTTCTCGACGCACAGGCATCCCGCAGGAGCGGCGCAATATGGCCTGATCTCCATAACGCGGCCAGATCGCGATGTAGCGGCCGATTGCCGTCGGCGCCGCGCCGCAACAGACTTCCCGGCAAGAGAAGTGGCGCAAAACGCCATGGTCCGGTCGATGCGACTATCCGGCGACCGGTGCCCGAAGCAATGGGAGAGCTTGGATGACACTGGCCGAAACGATCGTCTCCGGCGCGCGCGAGCGCTCGGGGAACACCACTTGGGACGACGCCGAAATCCGCGAGCCGCTGCGGATCCTGACCGAAGCGATCGAGGGCGAGGCGAACCTGACCGACATGGGCCTTGCCGTGTTCACCCGCAATGCCACCGAATACCTCGCCAATCGCATGCGGGTGGAGGACTGGCTGGTCCGCCATCCCGAGATCCTGGACGCCCCGGTTGAAAAGCCCACGTTCGTATTCGGCCTGCCCCGCACCGGGACGACCCTGACGATCAACCTGCTCAACGAAGACCCGGCGCGCCGCTGTTTCCTGCGGTGGGAGGCCTTCGCCTCGACCCCGCCGCCGAGGCCGGAGGAGTTCCACGCCGGGCCGCGCTACGAGGCGGCGCAGGCGCAGATCGACCATTCGCTGAAAGTCATGCCGCACATTTCGGCGATTCATCACGAGGATGGCGACAGTCCGTGCGAATGCCAGTTCTCAATGGCGCCGAGCTTCGTATCGCAAGTATTTGATTCCCAATATAACATTCCGAGTTATCATCGCTGGTTTCTGGATGAGGCGGACTACCTGCCCGCCTTCCGCCACCAGAAGCGCCTGCTGCAACTTCTCCAATCGCAGGCGCCCGGCCGCTGGACGCTGAAGAACCCGTGGCATCCGCTCTATCTGGACGCGCTAACCGAAGTCTATCCAGACGCCCGTCCGGTGATGACGCACCGGGACCCGGTGGAAGTGGTGGGCTCCGCCTGCAGCCTGGTGTGGAACGTGCGGCGCATGTTCAGCGAGAGCGTGGACCGCGCGGCGATCGGCCGCGACATGGTGGAGACGTTCGTGGTCATGATCGCCCGGCAGAACGATTTCCGCAGACGCCATGGCCGCAACGCGATCCATGACGTGCTCTACACCGAACAGCTTCGCGACCCGCTGGGCACGATGCGCCGCCTCTACGCGCATTTCGGCGAGGAACTGAGCGGCGAAGCGGCCGCAAACATGCAGCGCTACCTGGACGACAAGCCCAAGGACCGCTTCGGCAAGCACAGTTACGATCTGGCCGACTACGGCCTCACCGCTGGAGAAATCCGCGAGCGCTTCGCCGACTACTGCGCCGATTTCGACGTGGCGATGAGCCCCGCCTGAAAGGCCGCCCTGCGCCTCCGGTCTAGCTTCGCCGGCGGCGCAGGGCGGCCTTCAGCGGCGCCTAGCCCGGTCGCGGCTCGACCCACTGCCGCCAGACGAGCAGCAGCGCGGCCATGATGACGGGGCCGATGAAGAGCCCGACCAGCCCAAGTTCGGCCAGTCCACCGAAAGCGCCGATCATGGCGAGCAGGAATGGCAGTTTTACCGCGCTGCCGATCACGGCCGGTTGCACGACGTTGTCGCCAACGGTCATCACCGTAACGCCGAAGCCGAACAGCAGGCACCCGGCCAGAACATGGCTGGTGCCGATCAATATGAGACTGGCCAGACCAAAAGCGGCCCAGGCGCCGAAAGGCACCAGGGCCAGCGCAATCGTGAAAGTCCCGAACAGCAGCGGCTGCGGCACGCCGGCCACGGCGTAGGCGATCCCCAGGATGCCGCCTTCCAGCACCGAGACGAGGACCGTGCCGTTGACGGTCGCCCGAACGGCTCCGACCATCCGCTCCAGGAAGTCGCCCCCGAAAACGCCGAACATCCGTATCGACACCTCGCGGGCCTGCCGGCCGATCAGCATGCCGCGGGAAAGCAGGGAGACCAGGGCGAACAAGGTGACCAGGAACAACGCGGATTCCCGGGCCACTTCGCTGCCGATCGACCGCGTCCAGGTGAGGATCGAGCTTGCGCTGAAAGAGCCGAGCAAGGCGTTTGCAGCCTGGGGATTGCCGATATGCTGCTGCCAGTAGAGCGCGGCACGGTTTCCGATCAACGGCAACGATGGCAGCCACGCCGGCATCGGAATGCCGGTTTGCTGGACCTCTTGGAGCCAGTGCATCGCCGCTTGGCTTTCCTGCATCAGCGTGACCGCAGCCAGCGAAAGCGGCCCTATGACGACCAGTGCGGTTACCACCGCAAAGCCTGTCGCAAGCCACCCAGGGTGATTCGGGAACCGCTGAAGCGCGCGCCGGTAAAGTGGCCATTCGGCCATGGCGATAACGGCGGCCCAGGCAAGAGGCGTCAGGAATTCACGCGCCATCCAGATCGCCAGCACGGCGATCAGGGCCGTCAGGCAAAGCTGCCGCGTCCTGACGCCGGCAGGTTCTGTCATGGAAGCGGGCGCGTCATGAGCAGGCGGATCTTCGGATAGTGCCTCGCTCATGACATCGCTCTATCCTCGCAGGCACCGCGGACCATTATCTCTCCCGGTGCAGCGACAGCCGAACCGTGAGGCCTGCCCGGCCGATCTGGACAGTCAGGCCAGATACGACCCGGCCCTTCCGATATCGGCCATCGGCGGCCTGGCGCGAGGCCTAGCCGTTTCCGGCGGGTTTCATGCTGCCGATAGCGGCATCGATCATGACCTGCCACGCGTCATGCGCGTCGCTGTTCCCTACCGAGTGCCCGCGCTCGTGTTCCAGCAGCTTGTGGCCCGCCTCGCACATCACGGGGGTGGGGACGCGAAGCGCCCGAATGACGGTGCGGACGTTCTCTCTCAATTGTTCCTGTGCATCCGGCGTGAGACGGTGGAATTCGTCACCGTCATGCTGCGCCTTGGCCAGCGCTTGTGCGGCTCGTTCGATCAGCGGCATCCAGCTCTCCCTTTCTTGCAATTTCGAGACAGGCTATCACGGCCCGCGGTTCGCACAACAGGGTTTGCGACGGGCGCCACGATGAAATTTCGCGCAAGGGAAAGCCTGGCAAGCAAGGCGGGGGCGCCCTGCTCAGCGGCGCATGAAACCCATCCAGCGCAGCAGCAGATAAGTGGCGATGGCCGCTCCGCCGGCGATGAGCGTGGCGTGGATGGTGCCATAAGGGCCGTTCGCGAAAGGAAGGCCGCCGGTGTTCATGCCGAAGATCCCGGTCACGAGCGTCGCCGGAAGCATCAGCGCGGTGATGATCGAGAGAATATAAAGATTCTGGTTGGTCCGCTGCGATTCCTGGATGTCGAGTTCCTCGCGCAGCAGGCGAAGCTGCGACTGGACGCCGAGCACATCCCCGTCGAGCGACTGGATGCGCTGGGCGATCTTCTCGACGGTCGGTAGCAGCACCTCGGGAAGGTCTTCGTCCTTTTCGAGACGCTGGAACACGCCGCGCATGCCCGAGATGATCCGCTGGATCTGTGCCAGGCGGCGGCGGATGCCGATGAGGTCGCGCGCCTTGGGCGGATCGCGGGCGTCGAGAAACATATCCTCGACATGCTGCACTTCGGCGCTGAGCGCGCGGCAGATGTCGGCGATGTTCTCGCTGATGGCGCCCACCAGCATTTCAAGCGCCTGGGATTCTCCGAAGTCCCCCATCCAGCGCGACAGGCGATTGCGCACGATGTCTGCCGAGCGGATTGGATGGAGCCGGGCCGTAATCATCAGCCCGGGCATCAGCGCCATGCGCAGCCCGCCGACGCGCGCCGTGTCTGCCACGTCGAAGTCCCGCTCGAAATCATGCAGTACGCAGGCCACGGTTTCGCCCTCGACCAGGGCGCGCTGGTGCGTGTCAGCGGAAAGGAGCAGCTCGCGGGCGGCCGGCGCCAGGGTGTCGAACTGCTCGATCCAACGCCGCGTGCGCTGATGCGCGAGATTGAGGTGAAGCCAGCGAAACCGCCCCTCCGGCGGGACCTCGCAGTCGGTAATGGCAAAAGCGCCGTCGGGGGTGGCATCCATGCCGCAGATCAGGCCGGGCCCCATGCCACCATGCGCCGGTTCCACCGGGATCAGTCCCGGCGCCTCTTTCGCCATGCAGTCTCTCCGTCTTTACGGATCGGAAGACTATCAGAATATCTGCGCAAAGATCATGTAGAGAACGCCGGCCATCACGATCGAGACCGGAAGCGTGAGAACCCAGGCCATGAGCAGGTTGCGGATCGTGCTCATCTGCAAGCCCGAGCGGTTCGCCGCCATCGTGCCCGCGACGCCCGATGACAGGACGTGCGTGGTGGAGACCGGCAGGCCGAGGTGGTCCGCGCCGAGAATGGTGCCCATGGCGACCAGTTCGGCGGCCGCGCCCTGCGCGTAAGTCAGGTGCGTCTTGCCGATCTTCTCGCCCACGGTGACGACGATGCGGCGCCAGCCCACCATCGTTCCCAGGCCCAGCGCAAAGGCGACGGCAATCTTCACCCAGGTCGGGATGAAGCGGGTGCCCGCGTCCAGCGAGGTCTTGTAGGTGGCGAGCGTCTTCTGCGCGCCTTCCGAAAGCGCCTCGGGCTTCTGCTTGCCCAGCCCCTTGATGGCTTCGGAAGCGAGATACATGTCATTGCGGATGTTGCTGACCGCGGCCGCCGGAACCTTGGCGAGCGAGCCGTACTGGCCGACTTGCGCATCCACGTCGTGGACCAGGACCGAAAGTGCGGGAAGCGTGGCCGGCGTGAACGTCTTTTCGGCGATATAAGTTGTCACCTGACGGCGCGCCTCGGCCGGATTGACGCCCTGCGCCTCGACGCTGCCGGTGCTGCTGCCGACCAGGGCGGTTTCGGCGGCGATCGACTGGGAGTGGAACTCCGCCATGTAGCGTTCCGGCACCGCGCGGTTCAGGGCATAGGCAGTGGGAACCGTCCCGATCAGGATCAGCATGATCAGGCCCATGCCCTTCTGGCCGTCGTTCGAGCCATGCGCGAAGCTGACGCCCGTGCAGGTGAAGATCAGCAATGCCCGGATCCAGAGCGGCGGCGGCAGGCCGTCCTTGGGTTCTTCATAGAGTTCGCGCTTGCGGATGAGCACGCGCATGGCGAGGAACAGCAGGGCTGCCACGCCGAAGCCGATCAGCGGCGAGAACAGCAGCGCCTGGCCGATTTCGGCCGCCTTGCTCCAGTCCACGCCGGCCGTTCCGCTCTTGCCGTGCATCATGGCATTGGCCACACCGACACCGATGATCGAGCCGATCAGCGTGTGCGAACTGGAAGAGGGAATGCCGAGCCACCAGGTCGCGAGGTTCCACAGGATCGCCGCCAGCAGCAGCGCGAAGACCATGGCGAAACCCGCGCTGGAGCCCACTTGCAGGATCAGTTCGACCGGCAGCAGCGATACGATGCCGAAGGCCACGGCGCCCGTCGAAACGAGCACACCCAGGAAGTTGAAGAAGCCCGACCATACCACCGCGACATTGGCGGGCATGGCATTGGTGTAGATCACCGTGGCCACCGCATTGGCGGTATCGTGGAAGCCGTTCACGAACTCGAAGCCGAGGGCGATCAGCAGGGCGATGAACAGCAACACGAACGGCAGATAAGTGGTCGGCTCCACGCCGACGGCCGCCGCATCCGTGTAGACGCTGTAGGCGACATAGCCGATGGCGGCGATGATGGCGGCACCGAAGCCGATCTTTCCTGCGGCGCCCAGTCCTTTCTCGAGATCGGGTCGGGTACTGGCCGGGGTTGCCGCTAGGGTCGCGTTCATGGATTCGCCTCAGTTACGTGAGGGAAACCTTACGTACCTTCCATGACACAAATGCTGCGTGCCGCTTCGACGCGGCCAGGATTTCCCCGCTTGCTTGCCGATTGACCAGTTGCCGGCGCTGTCAGGGCCGCATGTTGGGTCCTGACAGCGCCTAGGAGCAGCACTTGCCCGTCAGGCCGTCGCGGGTTGCGGGCGGTTGGCGATCAGATTGTCGACGACGGAGGGATCCGCCAGGGTCGAGGTATCGCCCAGGTTCGAGAAATCGTTCTCGCCGATCTTGCGCAGGATACGGCGCATGATCTTGCCGGAACGGGTCTTGGGCAATCCGGGCGCGAACTGGATCACGTCGGGCGTGGCGATCGGACCGATCTCGTGGCGAACCCATTTGATCAGTTCGCGGCGGAGATCCTCGTCAGGCTCGATTTCGGCATTGCACGTGACGAACGCGTAGATGCCCTGCCCCTTGATCTCGTGGGGCATGCCGACGACCGCGGCTTCGGCCACGGCCGGATGGGCGACGAGCGCGGATTCGACTTCCGCCGTGCCCATGCGGTGCCCCGATACGTTGATGACGTCGTCGATCCGGCCGGTGATCCAGTAGTAGCCGTCCTCGTCCCGGCGGCAGCCGTCGCCGGTAAAATAAGTGCCGGGGAACGTAGAGAAATAGGTCTGGAAGAAGCGTTCATGATCGCCCCAGACGGTGCGCATCTGGCCGGGCCAGCTATCGGCGATGACGAGGCAGCCATCAGCCGCCCCTTCCAGAACGCCGCCCTCGTTGTCGAGCAGGACCGGCTTCACCCCGAACAGCGGCTTGCTGGCCGAACCCGGCTTGAGCGCGGTTGCGCCCGGCAGCGGGGTGATCATGGCGCCGCCGGTTTCCGTCTGCCACCAGGTGTCGACGATGGGGCAGCGCCCCTCACCCACGACGTCGTGATACCAGGACCAGGCCTCGGGATTGATCGGTTCGCCGACGGAGCCGAGCAGTCTCAGGCTCTGGCGCGAGGTTTGCTTCACCCAGTCGTCACCCTCGCGCATCAGAGCCCGCAGTGCGGTGGGCGCGCCGTAGAAGATCTCGACCTGGAACTTGTCGACCACCTGCCAGAAGCGGCTCGGATCGGGAAAATTGGGCACGCCTTCGAACATCACCGTGGTCGCGCCGTTCATCAGCGGCCCGTAGACGACGTAGGAGTGGCCGGTGACCCAGCCGATGTCCGCCGCGCACCAGTAGATCTGGCCGGGTCGATAGTCGAAGACGTATTCGTGCGTCATCGAAGCCCAGACCGAATAGCCACCGGTCGTGTGCAGCACGCCCTTGGGCTTGCCGGTGGAACCGGACGTGTAGAGGATGAACAGCGGATCCTCGGCATTCATCTCCTCGGGGGGGCAATCGGCCGACTGCTCCGCCACGGCCGAGGCCCAGTCGATGTCGCGTCCCTCGACCATCGGCACGTCGGCGCCGGTGTGGCTGAGGACAATGACCGTCTCCACGCCCGGGCAGGCCTTTAGCGCCTCGTCGACATTGGCCTTGAGTGCGATCTTCTTGCCGCCGCGCAGCCCCTCGTCGGATGTGAGGACGATGCGGCTGTCGCAGTCCTGGATACGGCCGCCCAGCGCGTCGGGCGAGAAGCCGGCGAAGACGATGGAATGGATCGCGCCGATCCGCGCACAGGCCAGCATGGCGACCGCGGCTTCGGGCACCATCGGCAGGTAGATGGTCACGCGGTCTCCGCGCTCGACTCCGCGGGCCTTCAGCAGGTTGGCGAAGCGGCAGACAGACCCGTGAAGTTCACGGTAGGTGATGCGGCGTTCCGGGTTCTTCGGATCGTCCGGTTCCCAGAGGATAGCCACGGCGTCGCCGCGCTCGGCAAGGTGACGGTCGAGGCAGTTCGCGGAGAGATTGAGCGTACCGTCAGTGAACCACGAGATGCCGAAGTCCGCCTCGTGGAAGCTGGTCTGCTTGACCACGCTGAACGGCTTGATCCAGTCGATCCGCCGTGCTTCCTCCCGCCAGAAACCTTCGGGATCTTCCAGCGAACGGGCGTACATGTCCTGGTAGCGCGCCTCGTCGATCAGGGCGTTCTTGGCCCACTCGGTGGGCACGGGATAGATGGCCTCGGCCATGATGTCCTTCTCCTCTTGCCGGTATCCTCTCCGGCAGATTTCGTTCCCGGCGGGCCTGGAAGCCGCCGTTTCCCCGCCACATTAACCGATGTTCGCCGGAGCGCCACTGTCTTCCGGCGACTTGTCTCGGCAGCGGGACATAAGCGGCACGCTGTGTTAGCCTTCGCGCGTCTACCGGGCGGCGCGATGATCTCGATCAAGGCCGTGCGTGCTAGAAAGGCTTAGAAATCCGACACGAACCAGCCCCGATACAGCCGGAGTTCTCGATCCATGTCCCTCAATGACGCCATCACCCTGCCCACCCGATCCGGGATCGCCCTCGACGTTCGCCCGGCGCGGGAAAGCGATGCCGAGGCACTGGCACAGTTCTTCGAGCAGGTGACCGAAGACGATCGCCGCTTCCGGTTCTTCGCGGCCGCGGACCGGGTGAGCCCGCAGCAGATCGCGCCGATCGTCAAGGCGGATCACTACCAGACCGAATCGTGGCTGGGCTTCTCCGACCAGGGGCAGATCGTGGCTTCGGGCGTACTGGCTTATGACGACCAAGGCGATACCGGCGAAGTGGCGATCTCGGTCCGCGGCGATCACAAGGGCAAAGGCGTGGGCTGGGCCATGCTCGATTTCCTGGGCAACCAGGCGGAGAAGCGCGGGTGCAAGCGGGTGATCGCCATCGAAAGCCGGGAGAACAGCGCCGCGATCGAAGTAGAACGCGACAAGGGTTTCCTTCCGGAACCGTTTTTTGGCGATCCTACGCTGGTGCTGCTGTCGAAGTCTTACGATTGAGGGAGGCGCAGCTTTTCGCTGCGGCTTATCGCCAAGTTCCCGCTCGCATTGAAATCTCGTGATGCCCGCGAAGGCGGCGTCCGCGCTTTTCTTTAGAGCACGCAAAGACGTGGAGGCGTAGAGAAGTGGAGGCGTAGAGAAGTGGCGCCCCCTCCCCTTCGTCATTGCGAGCGTAGCGAAGCAATCCAGAGTCGCGCAAAGCCGCTCTGGATTGCTTCGCTACGCTCGCAATGACGAAAATGGGTTTGAAAGTGTGAATCTCCCTGCGTTTGAACTGGAAGCACGCACAAAAAAGGGCGGGCCCGCGAGGACCCGCCCTTTTCAATTTTACGTCCGGGCCGAAGGCTCAGATGTGGATGGCGCGTCCGTAAGCGGCCAGCACCGACTCGTGCATCGCTTCCGAGATCGTCGGATGCGGGAACACGGTCTGCATGAGTTCCGCCTCGGTGGTCTCCAGCGTCTTGCCGACGACATAGCCCTGGATCATCTCGGTCACTTCCGCGCCGATCATGTGGGCACCGAGCAGTTCGCCGGTCTTGGCGTCGAACACGGTCTTCACGAAACCTTCCGGCTCGCCCAGCGCGATCGCCTTGCCGTTGCCGATGAACGGGAACGTGCCGGCCTTGACGGTGTAGCCTGCTTCCTTGGCCTTCTCTTCGGTCATGCCGACCGAAGCGATCTGCGGGTGGCAGTACGTGCAACCCGGGATGTTGTTCCGGTCGAGGCCGTGCGGGTGCACGTCCTTGTTCCCGAGTTCCTTGGCGATCGATTCGGCAGCGGTCACGCCTTCATGGCTGGCCTTGTGGGCGAGCCAGGGTCCGGGCGTGCAGTCGCCGATGGCCCAGATGCCGGCGGCATTGGTGCGGCCATAGTCGTCGATCTGGATGAAGCCGCGGTCGGCCTTGATGCCGAGCGCTTCCAGACCGATTTCCTCGGTGTTGGGCACGATGCCCACGGCCGAGATGACGTGGCTGAAATCGTGTTCGGCGACTTTACCGTCCTTGCCCTTGATCTTGGCCTTCACGCCCTTGTCGTTGGCGGTGATCGCCTCGACGCCGGCGCCGGTCAGGATCTTCATGCCCTGCTTGGTGAGGGCCTTTTCGAGGAACGCGGAGACGTCCTTGTCCTCTACCGGCACGATCCGGTCGAGCATTTCGACGACGGTGACGTCAACGCCCATGTCGTTGTAGAAGCTCGCGAATTCGATGCCGATGGCGCCCGAACCCATGACCAGCAGCTTGGTCGGCATCTCGGCCGGGGTCATCGCGTGGCGATAGGTCCAGATACGCTTGCCGTCGGCCTTGGCGAAGGGCAGTTCGCGGGCACGCGCCCCGGTGGCGACGATGATGTGCTTGGCGGAGACTTCGGCGGTCTTGCCGTCCTTGTCGGTCACCGCCAGCTTGCCCTTGGCCACCAGCTTGCCGGTACCCATGTGGACGGTGATCTTGTTCTTCTTCATCAGGTGCGTGACACCGGCGTTGAGCTGGGCTGCAACGCCGCGCGAACGCTTGACGATGGCGGCGAGGTCGGCGGTGATGTTGTCCGCGGCCAAGCCGTAGTTCTTGGCATGCTGCATCTGGTGGAACACCTCGGCCGAGCGCAGCAGCGCCTTGGTCGGGATGCAGCCCCAGTTGAGGCAGATGCCGCCGAGCAGCTCGCGCTCGACGATGGCGGTCTTCAGGCCCAGCTGGGCGGCGCGGATGGCCGCGACATAGCCGCCGGGGCCCGAACCGAGGACGATGACGTCGTAGGTATCAGCCACTGTCTTACTTCTCCTGATCGATGGCGCGCGGTTGACCGAATTCGTTCACCGCGACGAAAGTGAACACGGCCTGCGTCACTTTCACTTCTTCCTCTTCGTGCCGATGCCGGCGCCAGGCTTCGATGGCGATGGTCAACGAAGTCCGGCCCACGCGCTGGATCTCGCCGTAGACCGAGACTTCGTCACCTACCTTTACGGGCAGGTGGAACTGCATCCCGTCCATCGCCACCGTCACCGCGCGTCCGCGCGAGCGACGGGCGGCGACGAGGCCGGCACCCATGTCCATCTGGCTCATCAGCCAGCCGCCGAAGATGTCTCCGTAGGCATTGGCGTCGGCCGGCATGGCAGTGACCCGGATCACCGGGTCACGTCGTGTCTCGGTCACTTAGGCGACCATGCCCAGCGGCGTTTCGATGTATTCGCGGAATGCGGCCATCAGGCGGGCACCGTCGGCACCGTCCACCGCGCGGTGGTCGAAGCTGCCGGTTGCGCTCATGACGGTGGCGACGCCCAGCGAATCGTCGGGCATGACCCACGGACGCTTCTCGCCCGCGCCCACGGCGATGATCGTCGCCTGCGGCGGGTTGATCACGGCGGTGAACTGCTTGATGCCCATCATGCCCATGTTCGAGATCGAGGCGGTGCCGCCCTGATACTCGCCCGGCTGCAGCTTGCCTTCCTTGGCGCGCTTGCCGAGATCCTTGGTCGCCTTGGCGATTTCGGAGAACGACTTGCCGTTGGCGTTCTGAACGATCGGGGTGATCAGACCGCCCGGGATCGAGACGGCGACCGATACGTCGGCGCGCGCATACTTGATCAGCTCGTTACCGGCGAAGGTCACGTTGCACTCCGGCACGTCGATCAGAGCGCGGCCGAGGGCCTTGATCAACATGTCGTTGACCGAGACCTTCACGCCCTGCTTTTCGAGCATGGAGTTGATCTCGGCGCGCAGGGCCATGAGCTTGTCGAGGCGCACGTCCACGGTGAGGTAGATGTGCGGCGCTTCCTGCATCGACTGCGTCAGGCGGCGCGCGATGACCTTGCGCATGCCCGACAGCTTCTCGACCGAGTGCGGGATGCGGTCGTCGAGCAGCGCGCGGGTTTCCGCCGCCATCTCGACAGCCGGGGCCTTGGCTTCGGCCGAACCGGCGGCGGGAGCAGGTGCTGCGGCGGCAGGCTTGGCCGGCGCGGACTTGGCGCCTTCCACGTCGGCGCGCACGATACGGCCGTTGGGGCCGGAGCCCTTCACGGCAGCGAGGTCGACGCCCTTGTCTGCGGCGATCCGCTTGGCGAGCGGCGAGGCGGCAATACGGCCTTCCTTCGAAGCGGCAGGCGCAGGAGCGGAGGCGGCAGGCGCAGGTGCGGCAGCCTTCGGCGCTTCGGCCTTGGCTTCCGTGGGCGCCTTGGCAGGAGCGGAAGCAGCAGCCGGTGCAGCCGAAACGGCGCTGGCGTCTTCGCCTTCACCGGCGAGAATGGCGATCACGGTTCCGACCTTCACGCCGTCGGTACCTTCGGCAATCAGGATCTTGCCGATCGTGCCTTCGTCGACGGCTTCGAACTCCATCGTGGCCTTGTCGGTCTCGATCTCGGCCATGATATCGCCGGAGCTGACGGTGTCGCCTTCCTTAACCAGCCATTTTGCCAGTTTTCCCTCTTCCATAGTGGGGGACAGGGCGGGCATCTTGATGTCGATTGGCATGGAAGCTTGTGTGTCCCTTGTTTTCCTTGGGGAGGTATGCGGGGTCCGCCTTTCCTTGGACAAGTTGGCGCGCGCGCACAAGCGCCTTTACGATCCTTTTTTCGCATTCGTGATGGCTTGCACCATGACCTGAATAGCCCGATAAGCCCGCATCGAGAGGAAACCCATGCGCATCTACCTGGTCATCGTGGACGAAACGGAAGAGGCGCTGGTGGCCTTGCAATTCGCCGCGCGCCGCGCCGCGAAGACCGATGGCGCGCTGCATCTTCTCGCCGTGGTTCCACCCCAGCCGTTCAATGCTTTCGGAGGGGTCCAGGCCACCATCGAGGAAGAGGCCCGCGCCCGCGCCGAGACGCTGGTGACGGCCGCTGCCGGAAACCTTTTATCACAAGGCGCTAAGATGCCGGTCATCTCCGTTCGCATGGGAGAAGACATCAAGATCGTGCGCGAATACCTGAAAGAGCACGGAGAGGTTTCGGCCCTCGTGCTCGGCGCTGCCAAGGAGGGCGGACCGGGGCCGCTCGTCACGCACTTCACCGGCGCCGGACTGGGGCAGATGCCCTGCCCGGTCTTCGTAATCCCCGGTACCCTCGACGCCGAAGCGATCGAGCGCCTGAGCTGATACCGCGAAGCCTATCGTTCGCCTGAGAAGGCCGCCGTCCCGGATCGGGTCCGGGACGAACAAGCCTTGAATCGCTACTTCTTCTTGCACCCCTGGTGCCGGATATTCCCCGGTCGGCCGCGGGGCGAGACGAAGTGCTTGCCCTTCTTCTTCAGGGGCTGCGGCCGGCCGCGCGGTTCGATGCGGCCGCCGCCTTCTTCCAGTTCGAACTTGAGTGCACCGGTCAGCGGATTGGCTTCCGCCAGTCGCAGCCGCAGGATCTGGCCCATGGCATAGGCGGTGCCGCTGCTCTCGCCTTCCAGGACTTGCGCCTTTTCGTCATAGCCGAAGCGCTCGTCGCCCAGGGTCGAGACCGGCACGAGGCCGTCGCCGCCCAGGCCGATGATCGTGGCGAAGAAGCCGAACTTCCGCACGCCAGTGATGCGCGTGTCGAACACTTGGCCCACGCGGCCCGAGAGCCAGGCGGCGACATAGCGGTCGATGGTTTCGCGCTCGGCTTCCATCGCCCGGCGTTCGGCCTGGCTGATGGCATCGCTGACCCGGCCCAGATCGTCACGGTCGCGTTCGGAAAGGCCCGAGGTGGCCGGGATGTCGCCCTGCGGTCGGGGCTGCTCCAGCCCATAGGCATCGACCAGCGCCCGGTGCACGAGAAGGTCGGCATAGCGGCGGATCGGCGAGGTGAAATGCGCGTAGGAAGCGAGCGCGAGGCCGAAGTGCCCTTCGTTGCGCGGACCGTAATAGGCCTGGGTCTGGCTGCGCAGCACGGCTTCCATGATGAGTGCCTTTTCGCTCTCGTCCGCGATGTCCTTGAGCATGCGGTTGAACAGGCCCGGCGTGATGACCTGCCCCAGCGAGAGATTGCGGCCGAAGGTTGCCAGATAGTCCTTGAGCGCGGTCAGCTTTTCGCGGCTCGGGGTCTCATGGACGCGGTACACGACCGGGGCCACCTTGGCCTCCAGCGCCTTGGCCGCGGCCACGTTGGCGGCGATCATGAAGTCTTCGACAACGCGGTGGGCATCGAGCCGCTCGCGGATGGCGATTTCGGTGATGCGGCCCTGCTCGTCCAGCTTCACCCGGCGTTCGGGCAGTTCGAGTTCCAGCGGGTCGCGCGCCTGGCGGGCCTCGGCCAACAGCTTCCAGCAGGCCCAGAGGTCCTGGAGATGGTGCTCCGCCCTGCCCTCGTCGATGCGGGCCTGGGCTTCCTCATAGGCGATGACTTCGTCGATCCGCACCAGCGCGCGGGTAAAGCGCCATTCGGTGACCTTGCCCTGCCCGTCCACCTTGAGATGGCAGGCCATGGCCGCGCGGTCCTCGCCCGAGCGCAGCGAGCAGACATCGGCGCTGAGCACTTCGGGCAGCATCGGCACGACGCGGTCGGGGAAATAGACCGAGTTGCCGCGGCGCCGTGCCTCGCGGTCGATCTCACCGCCCGGACGGACGTAGAAGGACACGTCGGCAATGGCGACGAGCGCGTCGAAACCGCCCTTCGCGTTAGGCTTGGCCCAGATCGCATCGTCATGATCGCGCGCGTCGGATGGGTCGATGGCGACGATGGGCAGGTGCCGCAAGTCTTCGCGCTGTTCATGGCTGAGCGGCATCTTGGCCGAAGCTTCGGCCTCGGCAATCGTCTCGCTCTCGAAATGGTTCGGAATGCCGTGCTTGTGAATGGCGATCAGGCTGAAGGCCTTGGGCGCCAATGGCTCGCCAAGCACTTCGGTGATCTTGACCGAGGGACGCGCGGAACGGCCGATCGGCTCGGCCAGCACCAGTTCGCCCTTTTCCGCACCGCCCAGGTCGGAAATCGGCGAGGAGTTACGGATGCGCTTGTCGACCGGCGCCAGCCAGGGCTTGCCTGCACCATCGATCTCGACAACGCCGAGAAGCTGCTCGGAACGCAGCATCAGCTTCTTCATCGGATAGGCACGCCATCCGGTCTGCGTTTCCTCCGTGCGCGCCAGCACCCGGTCGCCCTTCTTGAGCGCCGAACGGCCCTTCTCGATCAGGCGGATGCGCGGCGGCGGCGTGGCATCGTCGGGCGCCCAGGTGTCCGGCACGGCGATGGGCTCGCCCTCGCTCACGTCCACGACGCGCAGCACGGTAACCTTGGGCAACCCGCCCATGCGGTGAAACGCGGTCCGCTTGCCGTCGATCAGGCCTTCCTCGGCCATGTCCTTCAGCAGCGCCTTGAGCTGGATCTTTTCGTTACCCTTCAGCCCGAACGTGCGTGCGATCTCTCGCTTGCCGACGGGTTCGGCCGAGTTCTGGATGAAGTCGAGGATTTGCTCGCGCGTCGGGAGGCCAGGCTCGGGCCGGTTCTTGGGAGGCATGGTTTCCGCCATGCGCCGGAATGGCCTTCATTGCAATGGCGGCGGCATGCCGATGGGGCGATGCCGCCGCCCGGTACGCGAGAATGGTTCAGGGCTGCTTGGCCGCCGCCTCGCCCGCGATCGTCACGGCCGGCGCGGTGACGGGCACGGCATGAGGCTTTTCGCCGGCATTGGCCTTGAGGAACAACTGCCAGGAAGAAACGGCCAGAACGCAGGCCAGCAAGGGCTGGAGAATTCGGTCCGAGGCGTGGGAAGACAAGTAGCTGCCGATCACGACACCCGGGATCGAGCCGATCAGCAACACCCCCAGAAGCGGGAAGTCCACGTCGCCGATCATCCAGTGGCCGAAGCCGGCGATGAGGGCCAGCGGCACCGCATGGGCAATGTCGGAACCGACGATGCGGGCCACGGGGAGCTTGGGATAGAGTACCAGCAGCACGGTCATGCCGATGGCGCCAGCGCCGACCGAGGAAATCGAGACTGCAACGCCGATGGCGGCGCCCAGCAGCACGGTTCCCGTCAGCACCCGCGAACGGGGCTGGATCGGATCGATGTCATGGGCGAGCCTCAGCAGCCACTTGCGGCATATGACCGCAAGCGCCGTGACGCCCAGCAGCACGGCCAGCGAAACCATGATGAGGCGCTCGGTCGAATTGCCGACCTTGCCGAACCAGGAAAGCGTCGCGAGCGTCAGGATTGCTGCGGGAACGCTGCCGCAGGCCATGCGGCGCACGATGCGCCAGTCCACCGTCTCGCGCTTGCCGTGGACGGCAGAACCCGCGATCTTGGTCATGGCGGCAAAAAGAAGGTCGGTGCCGACTGCCGTCTGCGGATTTACGCCGAACAGCAGCACGAGCAGCGGCGTCATCAGCGAACCGCCGCCCACGCCCGTCAGCCCCACGAGCACGCCGACGAGCATGCCCGCAATGACGTGCAGAAAATCGAAATGCTGCGTCAGTGCCATATGTGCCCACCGTTACCCGAAATCGCCCGTTCTCCAAACTGGTGGGCTTGTGCTGTTCCCGATTGGCGACTGTCACGCCAACCCGCTGCCCGACAACAAAGATTTACTTCGCCCCGTGCCAGCAAGCCTCGCGGCGATGGCACTTGCCCGCAGAGCGGCAGTCTTCCGGATATCTGCAAAAAGATGTCCCCCATCCCTCTATCCCACCGGTAAAATTCAACCAAGGAAGGGATCAAGGCAATTGGGCAAGTGGAGTAAACCCTCCGCCCGGTACGGCTGCCGCGATCGGGCTGACGCTACCGTCGGTCGCGATGGAGCGAACGCCGAGAATCCAGTCGTCTCCGCGCAGGCCGTCCAGCTTGACGCTCGTCTCCGTGGTACGCGCCACCAGCGGCTGCGCTTCCCAGGAGGGGGCATCGGTGCGCCGCCGCCAGACGGAATAGGCCGCGGCACCGGTAACCGGCTTCCAGGTGACGTCGGTCCAGGTCTTCACCGCTGCATCGACCCTGGGGGCCGGCGGCATCGGCGCGGCGGCAAGCGCTGCCAGCGCGGCAATGTTGAGGCGCGTCACTTTGGCGAGATAGGCGAAGTCCATCTCGTCGATGGTATCGCCGTAGGTCACGCCGTTCTCGGTGCGCAGGTCCTGGTGCTGGTGGTCGTAGTCCTCGATGGCCACCGAGAAGCGAACGGCCGGATTGCCCTGTTCGAGGAAGGGCAACTGGTCTCCGCCGCGGCCCAGGCGATCGGCGCGCCAGACCTGCCTCACGGCGAAGTCGTCCTGCACTTGGCCCGCCAGTTCGGCGATGAAGCGCGAGACATTGCGTCCCGGGCTGTCGTTTTCGCCGCCGAAGCGCCGGGCGTCCGCACGGGTCTTGTCCGTGGCATCGGCGCGCGGGCCTTCGGAAAACAGCCTTACGTTCTTGTCGTCGACCAGCCCATCGGAGCCATGCGTGCCGCCGACAATGTCGTTGTTGAGCACGGCCTTGACCGTCCAGCCCTGCTTCTTAGCGTAGTCCGCCAGAAGCTTGCCGCCGTAGAGCCCCTGCTCCTCGCCGGAAAGTGCTGCGTAGACGATGGTGCCGGCAAACTTGCGCTTGGAAAGGGCACGGGCGGCTTCAAGGACGAGCGCCGTGCCGGAACCGTCGTCATTGGCGCCTGGAGCATCGCTCTTGGCATCCATCACATCGGTTACGCGGCTGTCGATATGGGCCTCGACGATCACCACTTCGTTCGGCCGCTCGGTGCCGCGCTGGATGGCGACCACATCGACCATCTTGACCGGCGCCGGAATGCGCGTGCCGCTGACCATCGCTTCTGGCATGACCACTTCGAAGCAGCCGCCGCAGGCTTTCGACGTCTTGCGGAATTCATCCGCAGCCCAGCGGCGCGCTGCGCCGATGCCGCGCCTGGGATCGGTGTCCGACGACAGCGTGTGACGGGTGCCGAAGGAGACCAGCTTGGCGACATCCGTGCGCATGCGGGCTTCGGAGACGGATGCCGTGGGCCCAGTTTCGTCCGAAGCGCTTGCCGGAAGACTGGAAAGGATCGTGGCGGAAAGAGCTGCGGCGACCAGAATCTTGTTCATGCAGGCGCTTGTCACGCCGGATAGCCGGCTTGGCAAGAGGGTCAGAAGCGAACCGGTGCCTCGCCGTAGCGGTTCGGGCCGGGATTGGATGGCCAGACGCCGAAGATTATCACGATCAGGATGGCGAGATATCCCAGCAGACTCGCGGTGACCATCCGCGACTGCATGGCGAAAGCCGTCTCCAGATTGTCCGCGGAAACCTTCTCCATGGTGGAGACGATTTCATCCATTCTGGACCAGACTATCGCCTTGGACGTGACCGAAAGCAGGAATGTCAGGAGCGAGATCCAGGCAGGCTTGCCGGAATCGTGCAACCTGCGGGCGAACGAGGCGATCAGCAGCAGGCCTGCCGTGAGCGACACGATGGTCGAGACCGTCATCGACGTGCGCATGTAGCCCGCCATCTGGGTCATGACGCGGGCATTCATGTCGTCGCCGGAGACGCCCTGCTGGGCGGCGATGAAGGCGCCCTTCATGATCCCGCCCATCATGGGCATGGCGATCACCATGCCCACGGCGTACTGGATCACGACGAGGAAGAGAACGTAGAACCAGAAGGTCTGCCGGGCATCCCGGCCCTTGAAGTTCATCAGGTTCGTCAGGTTGTACTTGATCGATCCCAACACGTCCTCTTCCCCTTCAGATCAGTAGGACCTTGCGACGTAGATGCGCTCAAGTGCCGGACCGCCGGTGAACACACAATTGCCGGACACCGGCGCAGCATCGAGCGGGGTGTTGCGGATGGTGAGCTTCAGCGTTTTCAGCTTCTGGACGACGGCCTCGAGCGCTTCGCCGGTGGGGCGCGACCATTCGACTTCCACCCAGCCCGGGTAGCGCTTTTCTTCCGAGAAGAAGGCGGCAAGTTCGTCGAAGCTGTCCGCGCGCGAGATGTTCGCGTCCAGCTTGGTCTTGGCTTCGGCGAAGAGCGCGGTCTGGATATCCTCGACCTCGGCAGCGGCGCGTGAAACGAACGCATCCTTGGCCATGCCCACGAAGTTTGCCTTCGCAGCCTCGTTCCAGAGCTTGTCACGGCGCAGCATCGAGACTTGTCCGCCGGCGGCATCACGGCCGCCGATCTCGAGGATCAGCGGAACGCCCTTCTTGACCCAGGCCCAGCGCTTTTGCGTGGCCTTGCCGGGACGCTTGTCGAGCAGGACGCGCAGCGGTTCGCCCAGGGCGAACTGGGTGACCAGCGATTTGCGCAAGTCTTCGCAATAAGCGAGCAGCGCCTCGTCCTCGTCGTTGTCGCGCAGCATCGGCAGGATCACGATCTGCTGCGGCGCGATCATCGGCGGAACGCGCAGGCCGTCATCGTCGCCATGCGTCATGATGACGCCGCCGACCATGCGGGTGGAAGTGCCCCAGCTGGTCGTGTGGGCGTATTGCTGCGTGCCTTCCTTGTCCTGATATTGGATGCCGGCCGCTTCTGCGAAGCCCGTGCCGAGGTAGTGCGAAGTGCCCGCCTGGAGCGCCTTGCCGTCCTGCATCATGGCTTCGATCGAGTAAGTCGCGACGGCGCCGGGGAAGCGTTCATTCTCGGGCTTTTCGCCGGCGATCACCGGCATGGCCAGCTCGGTCTCGGCAAAGTCGCGGTACATTTCGAGCGCGCGCAGCGTCTCGGTCATGGCATCGTCGCGGTCGGCGTGAGCGGTGTGGCCCTCCTGCCAGAGGAACTCGCTGGTGCGCAGGAACATGCGAGTGCGCATTTCCCAGCGCACGACATTGGCCCATTGGTTCACCATGAGCGGCAGGTCGCGCCAGGACTGCACCCAGCGGGCCATGGCCGCGCCGATCACCGTTTCCGAAGTCGGGCGGACGATCAGCGGTTCTTCGAGCTTCGCTTCGGGATCGGGAACGAGGCCGCCCTTGCCGTCGCCGACAAGGCGATGGTGCGTGACGACCGCCATTTCCTTGGCGAAGCCTTCGACGTGCTCGGCTTCCTTGGCGAAATACGAAAGCGGAATGAACAGCGGGAAGTAGCAGTTGGTGACGCCGGCGGCCTTGATCCGGTCATCCATGAGGCGCTGGATGCGCTCCCAGATGCCGTAGCCCCACGGCTTGATGACCATGCACCCGCGAACACCCGATTCCTCGGCCATTTCGGCTTCGGAAATGACTTCCTGGTACCACTGGGCGAAGTCGTCCTCGCGCTTGGTGGAGAGGGCGTGACGAATGGCGGACACGGGTGCTTCTTCCTGAACTGAGCGATGCGACGGACCATCCGTTGCATTCCGGGCAAGCCGCGGCGCCGATGACGCGCCGCGAAAGCACCCCGCGCAGACCCTTATTTGCCCAGCGCGTCAAGCCTCTTCTGGATTTCCGCCATCTGATCGCGCAGCGCGGAAAGGTCTCCGGTGTCTTCGGCAGCGGGTGCCTTGGGCTCCGGCTTTTCGGCACCGGGCATGAAGGCCGCGGCGGCAGCCTTGAACATGGCCATGTTCTGTTCGGCCAGCTTTGCCAGCGGATTATTGCCCAGGCTGTCTTCGAAAGCCTTGTGCAGCTTCGACTGATTGGCCCGGAAATTGTCCATCGACGCTTCGAGATAATGCGGAACCAGCGACTGCATCGAATTGCCGTACATACTGATGAGTTCGCGCAGGAAGTTGACCGGGAGCATCTGCTCACCGTTCGATTCTTCTTCCATGATGATCTGCGTCAGGATCGTATGCGTGATGTCCGTGCCGCTTTTGGCATCGAGCACTTTGTAATCGACCCCTTCGCGGGTCATCTTGGCAAGATGATCGAGCGTAATGTAGCTCGACGAGCGCGTATTGTAGAGACGACGGTTAGCGTATTTTTTTATGATTACCGTGTTGTCGTCCTGAGACGCCGTTTCAGCCATTTGCCAATCCCCAGTCTGCCTAATTCCCGGCCAGTATGACAAGAGGTTACCACCCACCCTTGTCGCAACGCAACACAAATTGCTGCGCAGCAAAACCGGACTGTGCCTTGCCTATTTTGCCCTGGGTGGTTTTCACTGTGCTCTGCCGCCGACGGAAGGCCAGGGCCTTGTCGGGGCAGATCCGTTCAGCGCCCGAAACGCCGGCCCAGCAGGGTCAGCAATTCATATTGCGAAAGCCCGGATGCCGCCGCGGCTTGCGGAAGCGCGTAATCTGCCGTGATCCAGTCCCCCTCGCCCACGTCCGGCGCGTGAGTCAGGTCGACGACGGTAAGGTCCATGCTGACACGGCCGAGCACCGGCAATTCATGACCCTTGGCGCGGAACAGGCCTTTGCCCGACCAGCAGCGCAGATAGCCGTCGGCATAGCCGAGCGCGGTGGCGCCGACCCGCATGGGCGCACTTGCGGTATATGTGGCGTTGTAGCCGATCGTCTCTCCGGCAGACACGTCGCGAACCTGGAGGATCGCCGCCTCGGGACGGACGACCTGCTGCAAATCCTGCTCCATACCGGCCCGCGGAGTGCCGCCGTAGAGCGCGATGCCCGGTCGCGTCAGGTCGCCATGATAGTCGCTGCCCAGCGCAATGCCGGCGCTGTTGGCCAGACTGGCGCGAATGTGGGGCACTTGCCGGCGCGCTTCCTGCCACCGGGCGCACTGCGTGGCGTTGAGATCGGTCTCTTCCTCGGCCGAGGCCAGGTGCGAAAGCAACAGGTCGATATCGAGCGCGGCTATCGCTTCGTCACCCAGTTCTTCCATGCGAATGCCGAGACGGTTCATGCCGGTATCGACCATGAGATGGCAGCGGCCGCCGCCCGCCTCGGTCCAGCGCCTGGCCTGGGCGAGCGAATTGATCACCGGCGTAATACCGCTTTCGCGCGCAAACGCGGCATCCTGCGGCGTCAAGGGGCCGTGCAGCACGGAAAGCGCCGAGGGGCTCACGCAATCGAGCAGGTCCCATGCCTCCCCCCAATGCGCGACGAAGAAGTCATGGCAGCCTGCCGCGTGCAGCACCGGCACCACCTGCTTTGCGCCAAGGCCATAGCCGTTGGCCTTGACCGCGGCACCCGCTCGCGCGGATCCGGACAGGCGGTCCAGCGCCAGCCAGTTGGAGCGCAAGGCATCACGGTCGAAAGCGAGACGGAGGGCGGAGGCAGGAAACTCGGAAAACATCTTCACCACATTGCGCGGACGGCCGTTTCGGAAGGAAACGGCGTTGCTAGCGCCCTCATGTAGACGGAATTGAAGCGAAGAAAACCGCCAAAGTACCCGGCAGTCTTGCAACGATTGCATCTTCGTCATGCCGGAAAGCGGGTCGCCCCGCCGCCAGTCAGTCGTCTTTCGAGAATGCCTGAATGGCGGCGCGCCAGGGAAGCAGGACTGCGCCGTGCCGACCGGGATAGTCCCGTGCGGCCGCAATCTTCGCCAGACCGGGCCATTCGGGCATCGGGCCTTCGCCGGATAGCCAGCGCGCCATCGTTTCGCCCGTCACGCAGACTTCTTCGGGACCGCGACCGATGACGGCATCGGCGAAGATAGCCGCGGCGGCCTGGCCGATGGCGCAGGCCTGGCTGCGGATGCCGATGCTCTCCACGGTTCCCCGTTCGCCGAGCGAAAGGCCAAGCGCGATCGTGCTGCCGCAGCTCTGGGACCGTGCCTCGCCCTGCAGCGGCAGCGCCTCGCTCCAGGGATAATGCGCCAGCCTGATCGTCAGGCCCAGGACTTCAGGGGTATAGAGCACCGTTGCCGACATCAGGTTCCCGCCGCCTCGGCCCTCAGCGCCTCCCGGCGGCGCTCGGAAATCATCTTCACCAGTGCCTCGCTGCTGGCGTTGACGAAGGGATAAGTCCGCGCTTCCTTCATCCAGGCTGGTCGGCCGCCGATGCCCCAGACCGTGTCATAGCCCAGCACCAGGACGGAGAAGCCCAGGATCACGACGATAACGCCCTTCACCGCGCCAAAGCCGAACCCGAGCACACGATCGATCGGACCCAGTACCGAGGCGCGGCTTCGCTTGCCCGCCCAGCTCGCGATCAGCCTTACGACGATGAAAGGCACCAGCAGCAGCACCGCAAAAGCGATTACCGGCGTGGCCGTTCCGTCGCCGCTATAAGGAACCAGCCAGGCCGACAGCGGCGTATGCAGCGCCCGGATGGCGAACACGGCGAAGATCCACGCTCCCAAAGCGAGAATCTCCTGCACGAAACCTCTCAGAAATCCGGTGGCGGCACCCACGCCCACAAACACCAGAACAGCAATATCGAAACCGGTCATAAGGCCCCGAACTAGGCATCCGTCAGGATACGGTCAACGAGATTGGGCAACATGGCCAGGCCGGTAAAGTCGATGCCCTTTGCCGTACCTTCGGCATTGGCCCCGCCTGCCGGCCCGATCGCGCGCCCAAAGCCGAGTTTCGCCGATTCCCGCTGACGGATCGATGAATGCGAAACCGGGCGGATCTCCCCTGCGAGCGAGACTTCCCCGAACCAGACCGCATTCTTCGGAAGCGGCCTGTCTCCCAGCGCCGAAATCAGCGCGGCGGCCACGGCAAGGTCCGCTGCCGGATCTGCCAGGCGGTAGCCGCCCGCGACGTTCAGGTAGACTTCCGCGCTGGAGAAATTGAGCCCGCAGCGTGCCTCCAAAACCGCCAGCAACATGGCCATGCGGCCCGAATCCCAACCGACCACGGCACGGCGCGGTGTTGCCCCGCTCTGGAGCCGGACGATCAGCGCCTGGATTTCCACGAGCACGGGCCGCGTCCCCTCCATGGCGGCAAACACAGCGCTTCCGGCCATTTCCTGATCACGGCCGGACAGGAACAGCATCGAGGGATTGCCGACTTCGGCCAATCCTGCCCCCTCCATGGCGAAGACGCCGATTTCGTCCACCGGCCCGAAGCGGTTCTTCAGGCTGCGCAGGATACGGTATTGGTGGCTGCGTTCGCCTTCGAACGCCATGACCACGTCGACCATATGTTCCAATACGCGCGGACCGGCGATCGTGCCGTCCTTGGTGACGTGGCCGACGAGCACGAGAGTGACATCGTTCTCCTTGGCATAGCGGATCAGCTCGAAGGCGCAGCCGCGGACCTGGCTGACCGTGCCCGGCGCGCCCTCGATCGTGTCGGAATGCATGGTCTGGATCGAATCGATGACCAGCAGGGTCGGCGCGTCCATCATGCCAAGCGTGGTCAGGATGTCCCGCACGGATGTGGCGGAGGCCAGCAGGATCGGCGCCTTCGACAGCCCCAGTCGCTCCGCGCGCAGCCGCACTTGCCCAGCGGCTTCCTCGCCGCTGACATAGACCACGCTGCCGCCGGCCAGGGCGATATGCGCCGAAGCCTGAAGCAGGAGCGTCGATTTGCCGATGCCGGGGTCGCCGCCCATCAGGATCGCGGAGCCGGGGACCAGTCCTCCGCCCAGCGCACGGTCGAACTCCGCAAATCCACTCGCGCGCCGCTTCGGCAATTCGCCTGGCGCATCGAGAGGCGTGAACAGGATCGGCCGCCCCCCGGACGAGAGATCGTGCTTGGAGGAAAACACCGTCTGCGGCGCATCTTCCGCCAGCGTGTTCCACTCCCCGCAATCGGGACATTGACCTTGCCAGCGGGAGGAGACTCCTCCGCAGGCCTGACAGACATATCGACGCTTGGGCTTTGCCATGTCGCCCGATTATCGGGAACGGAATGAGAACGCAATTGCCTTTCCCGAACGATAGCGCCAACATGGAGCAATGCGGCAAAAGGAATTGCGGATCGCGCTGGTCTGCTACGGCGGCATCAGCCTTGCCGTTTACATGCACGGGGTCACCAAGGAACTCTGGAAGGCGCTTCAGGCCAGCCAGGCGTTCTGGGCGGAGGGCGATGCGGAACCGCCGCCGGGAACGGCGGGAGTCTATCACAAGCTGCTCAAGCGACTGGAGGCCGGCAGCAACCTGCGGCTGCGCATACTGACCGACATTGTCGCCGGTGCCAGCGCGGGCGGGATAAACAGCGTATTCCTCTCGCAGGCGATCCATTCGGGACACTCGCTGGAGCCGCTGACCGAGCTTTGGCTGGAAAACGCCGACGTCGACGTCCTGCTCGATCCGGAAGCAAGGGCGCGCAGCCAGGTGACCAAGTTCTGGGCCCGGCCGCTCGTCTCCTACCTGCTGCATCGACCCGGCAATGCCGTGACGACCAGCGTGGCGCCGGAAACTCGCGAGGAAGTGCGGCAGAAACTCTCGCGGCTGATCCGCTCGCGCTGGTTCGAGCCGCCTTTCAGCGGGGTCGGTCTCTCGCGCCTGCTGGCCGGAGCCTTCACGGCGATGGCCGAGACCGAGGCCGGGCCGCCGCTCCTTCCTCATGGCCATCCGATAAACCTCTTCGTGACGGCAACGGACTTCAAGGGACACCTTGAAACCTTGCGCCTTCACTCGCCGGAACTCGTGCTGGAAAGCGAGCATCGCCTCAGCATCGGCTTCGAGTCGCGCTCCGGCACCCCTTCCCTTGCCGCCATGCCGGAACTCCTGCTGGCCGCCCGCGCCACGGCCAGTTTCCCGGGGGCCTTCCCGCCGCTCCAGATCGAGGAAATCGACGGCGTGATTGCGGAACTAGGGCTCGCCTGGCCGGAGCGCGAGGCGTTCTTCCGCCGCGTCATGCCCGAGCACAGCCAGCGCGGAGACCTCGACAACGTGGCGCTCATCGACGGCTCGGTGCTCAACAATGCGCCCTTCGCCGATGCCATGGGCGTGCTGCGCGACCGGCCGGCGACGCGCGAAGTCGATCGCCGTTTCGTCTACATCGACCCCACGCCGGATCGTATCGGCGCCTCGATGCGCCAGGAACGCCGGGCGCCGGGCTTCTTCTCGACGATATTCGGCTCACTGTCCTCGATCCCGCGCGAGCAGCCGATCCGCGACAACCTGGAGGCTTTAGAGCGCGATTCGCAGGAAGTGGCGACGCTGCGGGCCATCGTGCTGGCATTGCGGCCGGAGATCGAGGAGACGGTGGACCGTCTGTTCGGCAATACCTTCTTCCTCGACCGGCCGACCCCCAAGCGCCTTTCCGCCTGGCGGGACAAGGCACAGCGCGCGGCGCTGGAACAGGCGGGTTTCGCTTATCACGGATACGTCCAGGTCAAGTTTTCCGGGATCGTCGCCAAGCTGGCCCGGCTCATCTACGAAGGCGCGCCGGAGCTGGGCCTCTCCTCCAGCGAGCCGATCGCGCTGCGGCTTCACGATCATTTCGCCAGCGTCGGGCTGGACCGGATCAAGGGCCTGAAAGGCGACGGTTCGCCGGGGATGATCGGCTTTTTCCGCACGCATGACCTGGCGTTCCGAATTCGGCGGCTTCGCCTGCTGGCACGGCGCGTCACGCAGGAGTGGCAGCAAGAAGAAAGCGTCACGGAAGTAGAGCGGGACAAGGCAAGGGAGGCGATCTACGCCGCGCTTGCGCTCTATCTCGACCGCGAGCCGGTCGCTGCGATGGGGGAGACTTTCGCCGCGCTCGCCGCAGCGGTGTTCACCGATCCTGGCGCGGTGATCGATCACATCGAAAAGGTTCGCGACCTGGTGGCGATCGATGCCCGGGTCGATACCCTCCTGGCGGAAGCCCTGGCCGAGATGCCGCAGGCGCTGCGGCGCCGGGTGCTGCTCGCCTACCTCGGCTTCCCTTTCTACGACACGGTGACCCTGCCGCTGCTGCGCGGCGAGGGCCTGACGGAGTTCGATCCGATTCGCGTCGACCGCATTTCGCCTGAGGATTGCCACATGATCCGGCAAGGTCCGGTGCTTCGCGGCACCGAGTTCTTCAACTTCGGTGCCTTCTTCAGCCGCGCCTATCGCGAAAACGACTACCTCTGGGGCCGATTGCACGGCGCCGAGCGGATGATCGACCTGATTTCCTCAACTGCCGAGGGCGAACATGCCCTGCTGGAAGGCGAACTCTGGACCTTCAAGCGGGAGGCTTTCCTGGCCGTGCTCGAAGAGGAAAAGGATCGCCTCACGGCCGATCCCACTCTGGTGCGGAACGTGCGGGAAGAGGTGCTGAGAGGCGGCTGACGTTTAGCCAAAAGACGTCGGCCAAAACCGTCGGCCCAAAAAACAACGTGGCCCCGGAGCAGGTCCGGGACGACGTTCTTGTTCGGTTATTCGGCCGGACGGGGCTATTCCGTCAGGTCGTTCCAGGCTTCCTTGATGCGGTCGAAGAAGCCTTTGGACTGCGGGCATTCGTCGCCGGTTTCGGTCGACTGCAGCTCGCGCAGGATTTCCTTCTGGCGGGCGGAAAGCTTGGTCGGCGTTTCCACGCTGATCTCGATGACGAGATCGCCGCGGCCCCGCCCCTGCAGGACCGGCATGCCCGCGCCGCGCTTGCGCAGCTGCTTGCCCGACTGGATGCCCGCCGGAATGTCGACCGAAAGGCCCTCGCCATCCATGCCGGGAATCTCGATCGAGCCGCCCAGTGCCGCCGTGGTGAACGTGATCGGAACGCGCGTGATCAGCGTCGTGCCGTCGCGTTCGAACACCCGGTGCCGTTTGACATGCAGGAAGATATAGAGATCGCCCGGAGGCGCGCCGAAGGGACCGGCCTCGCCCTTGCCGGAAAGGCGGATGCGGGTGCCGGAATCGACGCCCGGCGGAATGTCCACCTGCAAGGTCTGCGGCTTGTCGACCCGGCCCTCGCCGCCGCAGGAGCGGCATGGCTTCTCGATCACTTCACCCCGGCCGTGGCAGGTGGGGCAAGTGCGTTCCACCACGAAGAAGCCCTGCTGCGCCCGGACCTTGCCATGGCCGCCGCACATGTTGCAGCCGCGCTTGCCGGTTCCCGGCTCGGCGCCCGAACCGCCGCATGGCTCGCAACCCTGCGAGACTTCGATGGTGATCTCGGTCTGCTTGCCGTGGAAGGCTTCGTCCAGACTGACTTCCATGTCGTAACGCAAGTCGGCACCGCGACGCGCCTGCTGACGACCGCCTCCACCGAAGGCGCTGCCGAAAATAGACTCGAAGATGTCCCCGATATCGCCGAACTCGGCGCCGCCGGGATGACCGCCGCCGCCCATTCCCTGCTGGAATGCGGCATGGCCGTAACGATCGTAGGCCGCCCGCTTCTGGGGGTCCTTGAGGCAGTCGTAAGCCTCGCTGATCTGCTTGAAACGCGCTTCGGAATCGCCGCAGCCCGGGTTCTTGTCCGGATGATGCCGCATGGCGAGGCGGCGGTAGGACGACTTGATGGTCTTGTCGTCGGCGCTGCGCTCTACTTCCAGCAGTTCGTAATAATCGATTTCAGTCGCTGACACGTCTTATACTTCCCCGCGTACGACCCGGTCGCCACCGGCACGTCGTGCACCGGTGGCGATCGCGGTTTTCATGAGGACTCGTCAGCCCTTGTTGTTTTCGTCGACTTCCGAGAACTCGGCGTCGACGACATCGTCATCGGCACCGGCCGGAGCGGCTTCCGGCGAAGCGCCCGAGGCCTGTTCCTTCTCGTAGATGGCCTGGCCCATCTTCATCGCGACTTCGGTCAGCGCCTGCGACTTGGCGGTGATCTCTGCGGGTTCGCCGCCTTCGATCGCCGTCTTGGTCTCGGCAATGGCCGCTTCGACTTCGGACTTCAGGCCGGCGTCGATCTTGTCGCCATGCTCGGCGATCTGCTGCTCGGTCGCGTGGACGAGGCTGTCGGCGTTGTTCTTGGCCTCTGCGGCCTCACGACGCTTCTTGTCCTCTTCGGCGAACTTCTCGGCATCCTTGACCATCTGGTCGATGTCGTTGTCCGACAGACCGCCCGAAGCCTGGATGCGGATCTGCTGTTCCTTGCCGGTGCCCTTGTCCTTGGCGGAGACGTTGACGATGCCGTTGGCGTCGATGTCGAACGTGACTTCGATCTGCGGCACGCCCCGGCGCGCGGCCGGAATGCCGACCAGGTCGAACTGGCCGAGCATCTTGTTGTCCTGCGCCATCTCGCGCTCGCCCTGGAACACGCGGATGGTCACCGCCTGCTGGTTGTCCTCGGCGGTCGAGTAGACCTGGCTCTTCTTGGTCGGGATCGTCGTGTTGCGGTCGATCATCTTGGTCATGATGCCGCCCAGCGTCTCGATACCCAGCGACAGCGGGGTGACGTCGAGCAGGAGCACGTCCTTGACATCGCCCTGAAGCACGCCGGCCTGGATCGCGGCGCCCATGGCGACCACTTCGTCAGGGTTCACGCCGGTGTGCGGATCCTTGCCGAAGAAGTCCTTCACGACTTCGCGCACCTTGGGCATGCGGGTCATGCCGCCCACGAGCACGACGTCGTCGATATCCTTGGCCGAAAGACCGGCATCGGCGATCGCCTTGCGGCAGGGTTCCAGCGTGCGCTGGATCAGGTCCGCAACCATCTTTTCGAGGTCGGCGCGGGTGACGGTTTCGACGAGGTGCAGCGGAGTGGTGGCGCCGCCTTCCATGCGTGCGGTGATGAAGGGCAGGTTGACCTCGGTCGTCGCGGTGGACGACAGTTCGATCTTCGCCTTCTCGGCCGCTTCCTTCAGACGCTGCAGAGCGAGCTTGTCGCTGCGCAGGTCCATGCCTTCCTTGGCCTTGAACTTGTCGGCCAGCCATTCGACCAGCTTGGTGTCGAAGTCTTCACCGCCCAGGAACGTGTCGCCGTTGGTCGACTTCACTTCGAACACGCCGTCGCCGATTTCGAGGATCGAAACGTCGAAGGTGCCGCCGCCAAGGTCGTAGACGGCGATGGTCTTGCCGTCCTGCTTGTCGAGGCCATAGGCCAGTGCGGCCGCGGTCGGTTCGTTGATGATGCGCAACACTTCAAGACCGGCGATCTGGCCGGCGTCCTTAGTCGCCTGGCGCTGCGCGTCGTTGAAGTAGGCGGGCACGGTGATGACGGCCTGCGTCACGGTCTCGCCGAGGTACGATTCGGCGGTTTCCTTCATCTTCTGCAGAGTGAAGGCCGAGATCTGCGAGGGGCTGTACTCTTCGCCGCCGGCCTGGACCCAGGCGTCGCCGTTCTTGCCCTTGACGATATGGTACGGAACCAGCTCGGTGTCCTTCTTGGTCACCGGGTCATCGAAGCGGCGGCCGATCAGGCGCTTCACCGCGAAAATCGTGTTGTCGCCGTTGGTCACGGCCTGGCGCTTTGCGGGCTGCCCGATCAGGCGTTCACCATCCTTGGTGAAAGCGACGATCGAGGGCGTGGTGCGCGCGCCTTCGGAGTTCTCGATAACCTTGGGCTTGCCGCCGTCCATCACGGCGACGCAGCTGTTGGTGGTGCCGAGGTCGATACCAATTACTTTTGCCATTATCCCCATTCCTCACGTCAGTGGATGACACCATGCGGATCGCCTCCCTCCATAAGGCAAGGCGGCTTGCACAGCTCGATGACGTTCAAAGTCGTCGGAGCCGCATATAGGTGTGGTTTCGCTTGGAACAAGTCTGTCGCGATGGCATTACGCGGGGGAAATTTTCAGCGCCCCGAAACTCTTCGCGATCAGGGGCCTGCCCGAGAGGATCCAGCCGCCGTGAAGCCCTTTTCCCTGCTTGCCTTTACCAGTGCCTCCGCCCTGCTCGTCTCGCTTGCCGCCTGCAAGCAGAGCGAGGCGCCGGCGCCGCAGGAAAGCGCCTCGCTTGACGCCGGGCCAACCGCAAAGCCCGGCATCAGCGCCAGCGACGGCCACCTCATTCTTCCGGTCGTGGCCGGCCGCCCCGGCGCGGTCTACTTCACCGTGCGCAATGACGGTTCGGTGCCGGTGAAGCTCGTCGGCGTCCATGTCGGTGGCGCCGGCAGCGCCCAGATGCACAAGACGGAGGGCGGCAGCATGGCCGCCGTCGATTCGCTCGATCTCGCGCCCGGCGCCCAGGTCGATTTCAAGCAGGGCGGCATGCACGTCATGGTGTTCGACATCGGCGAGACGGTGAAGGCCAGCGAGACGGCCGAATTAGCCCTGACCTTCTCCGACGGCGACAAGCTCTCGATGCCGCTTCGGGTCGAAACCATGGGCGGGGATATGGGCGGCGGCAGCGACATGCCCGGAATGGACCACTGACCACGCACTTGTCCGGGGAACCCCTGCCAGAAGAAATCGCGCCCCCTGCCTGCCTGCCGGGGGCCGAGCGCCCGCTGACACCGGGTGAGATCGCGCTGGTCCAATCGGTTTTCGGCGACGCGGTGGACTGCGCACCCGTTCGCATCCGGCGGCGCAAATGGTTTCCCTTCCAGCCTGCCAATGTCGTCATGGCGCCTTGCGGGCACCTTCATTTCCACCGCGGCTCCGCGCTTTATCAGGACGATTTCGCCGGAGCGCCGATCGGGCTCCAGGGGTTGTTCATCCATGAAATGACGCATGTCTGGCAGACCCAGCGCAAAGGCCGCTGGTATCTTCCGCTCATGCGCCATCCGCTCTGCCGCTACGATTATGCCTTGCGGCCGGGCTGGACGCTCGGTCGCTACGGGATCGAGCAGCAGGCCGAGATCGTGCGCCACGCGTTCCTGCTCGATCGGGGATGGCGAGTTCCAGGTGCACCGCCGCTCGCCAGCTATGACGGCATCCTGCCGTTCGGCCGGATTTCAGGCTAGGCTCCCAAACACATTGAGAAAGGGGCGCGAGTTTCCTCGCGCCCCTTTCTCAATGTGTGTAAGCAGACCCGTCAGGCCGGCGCGATCAGCAGTCGCGGTCCCAGTAGCGGTCGCCGCGGCGATCGTAACGATAGCAGCCATTGTGCTTCTTCTGGGTCGAGCCGACAGCCGCACCGGCAGCAGCGCCGACGGCGGCACCGGCGCCGACGTCACCCGCCAGCGCACCAACGCCCGCGCCCAGCGCGCCGCCGGCCAGGGCGCCTTCGCCGCCGTAGTTGCTTGCACAGCCAGCCACGCCCAGGGCGCCGGCGGCCAAGATAGGAAGAATGAGCATTCGCATGGGATCTCTCCGCTGAAAATCAGTTGCCTGACTGATCAACGGCCCCGATGCGGAGGGGTTCCATAAGGCCCTGCAAACGAACGACACCGTGCCCCCGTTCGTCTCTCAAGGCCTTGACGAACCTTGAAGACCAACAGCGGGCACGGCGGGTAACAGGGATCAGGAAAGCCGGATCAGTCCGGCTTCTTCGCCACTGCCACCATGGCAGGACGCAGCAGGCGGTCCTTGATCATATAACCGGCCTGGAGTTCCTGGACGACCGTGCCCGGCTCGACATCGGCCGAGGGAACCTCGATCATCGCCTGGTGCTGGTTCGGGTCGAGCGGCATGCCCATCGCGGCGATGCGGGTGATGCCGTGGTTGGTGAACACCTTCTCGATCTCGCGGCCAGTCGCTTCGATGCCGGCGACGATGCCCTTCAGCTTCTCGTCCTCGCGCAGTTCGCCCGGGATCGAGGAGAGCGCGCGGGACAGGTTGTCCGCCACCGAGAGAATGTCGCGGGCAAAGCCGGTCGCGGCATAGGCGCGGGTGTCGGCCACGTCCTTTTCAAGGCGGCGGCGCACGTTCTGGGTCTCGGCACGGGCGTAAAGCACGTCCTGCTTGGCGATTTCCAGTTCCTCGCGGAGCTTGGCGATTTCACCGCCGTCCTTATCGCTGTCGATCATGTCTTCGGGCACGCCCTTCAGTTCTTCCGCGATGGCGGGATCTACAGTCTGACCCTCTGGCGGCTGGGTCTTGTCGTCAGTCATTATTGTAAGGTTCCAACTATCCGATGAGCTTGCCCAGGCTCTGGGCAGTGAAGTCCACCATGGGGACGACGCGCGCATAATTCAACCGAGTCGGGCCGATTACCCCCACTACGCCGACGACCCTGCCCTCGCGATCCCGATAGGGCGAAGCGATGACCGAGGAGCCGGAAAGCGCGAAAAGCCGGTTTTCCGATCCGATGAATATCCTGGTCGAATCCGCCTCGCGCGCCGTCTCCAGCAACTCGGCGACGGACTGCTTGTTTTCCAGGTCATCAAGCAGCGAGCGGACGCGTTCGAGATCGGAAAGCGCCGATTCGTCGAGGAGATTGGCCTGCCCGCGCACGATCAGCACCGGCCGGGCGGTCGCATCCTCGCTCCACACGGCAAGGCCGCGCTCCACGAGGTCGCGGCTGGCCGTATCGAGCGCCGACTTGCCGGTAGCGATGTCGGACCGCATCGCCCGGGCCGCCTCACCCAGGGTGCGGCCGGCGAGATGGGCGGTGATGTAGTTCGAGGCTTCCTCCAGCGCGCCGGGCGGCAGACTGGCGGGCAGTTCGATGATCCGGTTCTCCACCGCGCCTTCTTCGCCCACGAGCACCGCCAGCGCCCGGCCGGGGCCGAGCGGAACGATCTGCAAGTGCATCAGACGCGGCTCGCGGCGCGGCACCATGACTACGCCGGCGCCCGACGTGAGGTTCGACAGCAAGGCGCTGGTCGCCTCCAGCGCGGCCTCGATCGGCCCCGGCGCGGCAATCCGGCTCTCGATGGCGAGCCGTTCCTCGGCGGTCGGTTCCGCCACTTGCATGATGCCGTCCACGAACAGGCGCAGCCCGGCCTCGGTCGGCAGGCGTGCCGCGCTTATGTGGGGGGCGGCCAGCAGTCCCAGCGATTCGAGGTCGGCCAGGACCGAACGGATCGATGCCGAGGACAATTTCACGCCGCCCGGCCCGGCCAGGACCTTCGAGCCGACCGGGCTTCCGGTGGCGATATAGCCCTCCACGACGAGGCGGAAAATCTCGCGCGCGCGGTCGGTCAGTTCTAGGATGGGTGGTGTCGGCATTCGTCCTCAACTTAGGGATTGCCGCCAAGGCCTCAAGTCCCATGGCGCGATGTCGGGGCGACTATCGCGCTTTTTCCCTTGGATACACTCGATTGTCGCATTTTCCACGCGCTCAGGTGTTTCCACCGGGGCGGAAAATGCTCTAGGGGGCGCAGGCAATTTTAGACCAAAGGAACCTCCATGCGACCTTCCGGCCGTACGCCCGACGAGATGCGCGCTATCGACATCCAGACCGGTTTCACCAAGCACGCCGAAGGCTCGGTGTTGATTTCCTTCGGTGATACTCGTGTGCTCGTCACCGCTTCGGTCGAGGAAAAGGTTCCGCCGTTCCTTCGCGGCAAGGGCGAAGGCTGGGTCACCGCCGAATACTCGATGCTGCCCCGCGCCACTCACACCCGTGGCAGCCGCGAAGCCGCCAAGGGCAAGCAGTCGGGCCGCACCCAGGAAATCCAGCGCCTGATCGGCCGCAGCTTGCGCGCCGTGGTCGACATGAAGAAGCTCGGCGAGCGCCAGATCGTGCTCGACTGTGACGTGCTCCAGGCCGATGGCGGCACCCGCACCGCCTCCATCTCGGGCGCCTGGGTCGCGCTGCGCCTGGCCGTCGACAAGCTGATGGCCGAAGGCAAGATCAAGGAAGATCCGATCAACGCCCGCGTCGCCGCGATCTCCTGCGGCATCTGCGAGGGTACGCCGGTGCTCGACCTCGACTATATCGAAGACAGCTCGGCCGATGCCGATGCCAACTTCGTGCTGATCGAAGGCGGCATGATCGCCGAGGCCCAGGCAACCGCCGAAGGCGCGACTTATGACGAGGAAGGCCTGCTGCGCCTCCTGCGCCTGGCCCGCATCGGCTGCGACCGGATCTTCGCCGCCCAGGCCAAGGCCGTCGGCCGGTGAGCAATCGCCGCCTCCAGGGCGAACGTCTCGTGATTGCCACGCACAATGCGGGCAAGCTCCGGGAAATCGGCGCCCTGCTCGCGCCGTTCGGGATCGAGTGCGTTTCCGCCGGCGAACTCGGCCTGCCCGAGCCGGAGGAGACGGGCACGACGTTCGTGGAGAACGCGCTGCTCAAGGCCCACGCGGCCGCCAAGGCAGCGCAGCTTCCCGCACTGGCGGACGATAGCGGCATGTCGGTGACGGCGCTGGGCGGAAGGCCCGGCGTCTACACCGCCGATTGGGCCGAGCGGCAGTGGTTCGAGGGCGAGCCCGGCAAGGCCTGGGAAGGCCGCGACTGGTTCATGGCGATGGGCAAGGTCGAGGGTCTGCTCTGCGAGCAAGGCCAGGATGTCGACCGTTCCTGCTGGTTTTCCTGCGTGCTCGCGATCGCCTGGCCCGATGGGGCGGAAGCCGTTTACGAAGGTCGCTCCAACGGCACCTTCACCTGGCCGCCGCGCGGCAAGCTGGGCTTCGGCTACGATCCCTGCTTCGTGCCTGACGGCCTCGACCAGACTTTCGCCGAGATCGCGCCAGAGAAGAAGCACGAGATCAGCCACCGCGCCGATGCTTTCGCCAAGCTGGTCGCGGAGCAGTTCCCGGGCTAATCTGTCACGATGGCCCGCGCGCTCTATATTCACTGGCCGTTCTGCCTCGCAAAGTGCCCCTATTGCGACTTCAACAGCCATGTCCGCGAGCGGGTGGAGATCGAACGCTGGGAAGCGGGCCTGCTCGCCGACATGCGCCACGAACACGCGGTTGCGGGCGGCGAGCGGCTCGATTCCATCTTCTTCGGCGGCGGCACGCCTTCGTTGATGCCCCCTGCCCTCGTCGCGCGACTGCTGGACGAGGCCGAGAAGCTCTGGGGCTTTTCGCAAGCGATCGAGATCACTCTGGAGGGCAATCCCTCCTCGGTGGAAGCCGGCAATTATGCGGCTCTTGCGGCGGCGGGGGTCAACCGTGTCTCGCTGGGGCTCCAGGCGCTCGACAACCAGACCTTGCGGTTCCTGGGCCGGCTGCACGATGCGCAGGAAGGGCTGAAGGCGCTTGAAGTGGCGCAGCAGAACTTCTCGCGCGTCAGCTTCGACCTGATCTACGCGCGGCCCGGCCAGAGCCTCGACCAGTGGCAGGCAGAACTCGCCCACGCCCTCTCTTACGGCACGGGCCACCTCTCGCTCTACCAGCTCACCATCGAACCCGGCACGAAGTTCGCCACGATGGTGCGCCAGCAGGAATTCGCTCCGCTGGACGAAGACGCCTGTGCCGACATGTTCGCGCTGACGCGCGAGATGACGGCCGCGGCGGGACTGCCGGCCTACGAAATCAGCAATCATGCCCGGCCCGGCGAGGAAAGCCGCCATAACCTGACTTATTGGCGCTATCAGGACTATTGCGGCATCGGCCCCGGCGCGCACGGGCGGCGCGGCGGCGTGGCTACGACGCGCCACCGCAAGCCCGAAAACTGGCTCGAAGCCATCGATCTGCACGCCCAGGGGATCAACGAAGTCCGCGATCTCGGACGCCGCGAACAGGCGAGCGAAGCCATGCTCATGGGCCTGCGCCTGCGCGAAGGCGTGGACCTCGATGCGCTTGCGGCCCGATTCGGACTGGATGCCGCGCAGCTCTGCGATCCCGGCAAGGCCGCTTTCTACGAGAAGCAGGGCCTGGTCCGCCGCGAGGGCACGCGTCTCCACGTCACCGAGGACGGCATGCCGCTGCTCGATGGCTTGCTGGGTGAGATTGTGCCCGTGGACCTCGTCGAGCCGTGAACCCGCCAACGGGCACGACCAAAGCGGACCTGCTCGAAGCCTGGGGCAACCATCTCGGCAATGGACGCCGCCGCAGCCCCCACACGGTACGCGCCTATATCACCACGGCCGCCCGGTTGATCGACGGTGCCAGGGCCTGCGACTGGGCCTCGCTGGCGCGTCTTGAGGCGGCCGACTTGCGCGTTCACCTCGCCGCCCGGCGTGAGGACGGAATCGGCAACAGTTCGGCCGCTCGCGAACTCTCGGCGCTCAAGAGCTTCCTGTCCTTTGCGCGCGAGCAGGCCGGCGTTGCTCACGCCGCCGCGCCGCGCCTTCGCGGACCGCGGGTCAAGAAGGGACTGCCACGCCCGGTCACGCCGGACGAAGCGGTCAACCTGGCCGCCATGGTCGAAGAAGATGCCCGCGAGCCGTGGATCGGCGCGCGCGATCGTGCCGTTCTGCTCCTTCTCTACGGCGCCGGCATGCGCATCGCCGAAGCCCTGTCCATCGCCGGAGCCGCGCTGCCGCTGGGCGAGACTCTGGTGGTTACCGGCAAGGGCGGCAAGCAGCGCATGGTTCCGCTCCTGCCCATCGTGCGCGAGGGCGTGGCCGATTATCTCGACAAATGCCCCTGGCCGATGAAGGCGGACGAGCCGATCTTTCGGGGCGCCAAAGGCGGAGCCCTGTCGCAAGGCATGGTGCAGAAGGCGGTCGCGCGCGCCCGGATCGTGCTCGGGCTGCCGGACAGCGCCACGCCGCACGCCTTGCGCCACAGCTTCGCCACGCATTTGCTGGGCGCGGGCGCCGACCTGAGGAGCCTGCAGGAACTGCTCGGCCATGTAAGCCTGGGTTCGACGCAGATATATACCAAGGTCGATGCCGCGACGCTGCTGGACGTCTATCGTAACGCCCATCCGCGCGAACAGGGCTGAAACGCTGCGGGGGACGGGGCGTGTTCAGCCCCGCCCCCCGCGGATGTCAGGAGCTTGCCTGGCCGAAGCGCGTTTTAGAGCGCGCCCTCATGCGGCGCCAGCAGACCGCGCCAGATCAGGGCGCCGATCGCCGCGCCGACCAGCGGCGCCACCCAGAACACCCACAGCTGCCCGAGGGCGGCCGTTTCTGCAAAGAGCGCCACGCCGGTCGACCGCGCCGGATTGACCGATGTATTGGTGACCGGGATCGAGATGAGATGGATCAGCGTCAGGCACAGGCCGATCGCCAGCGGTCCGAAACCGGCGGGGGCGATCTTCGAGGTCGAGCCGAGGATGACGATGATGAAACCGGCCGTCAGGATCGTTTCGATCATCAGTGCCGAAGACAGCGCATAACCGCCGGGCGACAGTGCACCGTAGCCGTTGGTGGCGAAGCCTCCCGGAGTCCAGTCGGCCTTGCCCGAGGCGATGGCATAGAGCGCCGCCGCGGCCAGGATTGCGCCCAGCACCTGGGCGATCCAGTAGGGAACGAGGTCCTTCCAGTCGAGCCGGCCGCCAACGGCCATGCCCAGCGAGACCGCCGGGTTGAAATGCCCGCCGGAAATGGAGCCGACCGCATAAGCCATGGTCAGCACCGTCAGGCCGAATGCCAGAGCTACGCCCGCGAAGCCGATCCCGAGTTCGGGAAAGGCCGCTGCCAGCACTGCCGAACCGCAGCCGCCGAAGACGAGCCAGAATGTACCGAAGAACTCCGCTGCCAATCGCTTGGACATAACCCCTGCTCCCAAATGGTTGCGAGCAGAGACTACGGTATAACACCTAGGTGCGATACTCTGGCTCTTGTACAAAACTGACTAATAGTTAGCTCTGATCTACTTGGATCGGCGCTCGGCTGAAGGCTTCCAGGAGAGGATCCGCCACAAGTACCAGACGGCGCCACCTGCGGCGAGAACCAGTGTAGCCCAACCGATCCAGGCCTCTGCCTGGGCAAAACGCTGGCCCAGCCACCGGCCGGCCAGGATCAGCAACGTGTTCCAGATCGCCACGCCGGCAGCGGTATAGAGCAGGAAGGTGCCATGCCGCATATGCGCAAGGCCTGCGGGGACCGATACCATCGTCCGGAACATCGGCATGAAGCGCAGGAGGAAGACCACCCAGTGCCCGTGCTTGCGGAAGAAGGTGCCGGCGCGCTCCACTTCGTGCCATTCCAGGGTCAGCCAGCGGCCCCAGCGCTCGATGAAGGGTTTCAGGCGCTCGTAGCCCAGGCGGTCGGCGCCTAGGAACAGCACGTAGTTGCCCAAGGTCGAGCCGACAGTGCCGGCCAGGAGCACGGACAGGAAATCCATGCGCCCATGTGCGATGGCGATCCCCGCGACGCCCATGATAAGCTCCGAGGGGATCGGCGGCACGATGTTCTCGAGCATCATCAGCAGGAGGATACCCCAGTACCCCCCTCCTTCGATCAGCGAGATAACCCATTCATTCATGTTCGCCTGCATTCATCATTGCGGACGACCCGCGAAATCCGGGTTACATCGCGGCGTGGCGGGCCTCGATCGCATCCCAGATCTTTGCCCCGGTGTCGGTACCGTTGAAGCGATCGATGGCAACGATTCCCGTCGGCGAGGTCACATTGATTTCGGTCAGCCATTTTCCGCCAATCACGTCGATACCCACGAAAACAAGGCCTCGTGCCTTGAGTTCCGAGCCCAGCGCTGCGCAGATTTCCTCTTCCGCCGAAGTGAGGCCGGCGGCCTCCGCCGATCCGCCCACCGCAAGGTTGGAGCGAAACTCGCCGGCTCCGGGCTTGCGGTTGATGGCGCCCGCGAATTCGCCGTCGACCAGCACGATCCGCTTGTCGCCCTCCGCCACGTCGGGGAGGAAAGGCTGGACCATGAACGGCTCGACCCAGGCATTTTCGAACATCTCGATCAGCGCGCCCAGATTGCTGCCATCGGCGGGCACGCGGAACACCGCCTTGCCGCCATTGCCGTGAAGCGGCTTGATCACGAGGTCACCGCCGAAGCCCGCCTCGACATTGCGCTGCTGGAACAGGCGCACATCCTCGATGCGGCGCGCAATGAAGGTCGGCGGCATGAAGCGCGCATAGTCGAGCACGAAGACCTTCTCGGGCGCATTGCGGACCGAGACGGGGTCGTTGACCACCAGGGTCTGCCCGGCAAGCCGTTCCAGCAGATGGGTGGCGGTGATGTAGCCGAGGTCGAAAGGCGGATCCTGCCGCATCAGCACCACGTCGATATCGGCGACGAGGTCGATCAGGCGATATTCGCCGCGTGTGAAATGGGCGCCTTCCACCCGCTGCACCGTGATCGGCGCGCCCCAGCAGGTCAGCCGCCCGGCGGCACCCGAGGAGGCGTCATAAGCCAGCGTGCGCACATCGTAATGGAACAGTTCGTGCCCGCGCGCCTGCGCCGAGAGCATGAGCGCGAACGAGGAATCGCCCGCGATCTTGATCGATTCCAGCGGGTCCATCTGAACGGCGATGCGTAAGGTCATGAAAAGTCTGGTCCTCGCGGATATGTACCGAGCGGTATCTTTCGGAAAGGCGGCTTAATCAAATTCGGCGGCGGGTGCGAATGGTTTCGAGCCAGTCCTGCATCTTTGCCGACGGACCGAAACCCTGCGGCGGAATTCAGGCGCCCGGCTGCCACGCATTGACGATGCGGCGCGGCCAGCAGCGCGGTGCCAGCAGCAATACGTCGATCCGCAAGCTGTCGCCCGGCTTCTGGTATCGATGCGCGACGGACTCGGCGGCGGCGGCCACGCGGCGCAGGCGGTAATGATCGATGGCAGTGTCGAGATCGGCACGCCGCGCGCGCCATTTCACTTCGACGAAACAGAGCGTCCCTCCGCGGCGGGCCACGATATCGACTTCACCGCGCGCGGTCTTCACGCGCCTCGCCCGGATGCTCCAGCCCGTCATCCGCAAGTACCATGCGGCCAGCGCCTCTCCCCGGCGCCCTTGCCGCTCCGCCTCCGCGCGCGACTTGCCGCGGCCCTGGCTCACTTGAGTTCCATGGCCCGGGCGTAAAGCGTCTTGCGGTCGAGCCCGGTGGCCTTGGACACGCTGGCCGCCGCCTGCGACGGCTTGGCGATGGCCAGCTCCGCACGCAGCAGCGCGTCCACGTCGACTTCACCGATCGGCTCGTCGCCCGGCGGCGCCACCAGAAGCACGATCTCGCCCTTCGGAGGATGGGCCGCATAATGGGCGATGAGTTCGTCAGGCGTGCCGCTGCGGCATTCCTCGAACTTCTTGGTCAGTTCGCGCGCCACCGCCACTTCGCGTCCGGGAAGCACCGCGCCGATCGCTGCCAGCGCATCGTCCAGGCGCGGCGCCGTCTCGTAGAAGATCAGCGTGGCCGGGACTTTCGCAAGGTCGGACAGCACCGTCTCGCGCGCCTTGGCCTTGTTGGGCAGGAATCCGGCGAAGAGGAAACGGTCGTTCGGCAAGCCCGAGAGCGTCATCGCCATGACCGCGGCATTGGCCCCCGGCAGGCTGGTGACGGGGATGCCCCGCTCCCGCGCGATCTTGACGAGCCGATAGCCCGGATCGGAGATCAGCGGCGTGCCGGCGTCGCTGACGAGCGCAACCGGCTCGCTTTCCATCAGTGCCAGCAGACGCTCGCGGTCGCCCTCGCCCGCGTGGTCGTCGTAGCGGATCATCTTCTGCTTGATGCCCAGGTGGTGCAGCAGCTTTCCGGTGATGCGGGTATCCTCGCAGGCAACCGCGCTCACGCCCTTGAGAATCTCCACGGCGCGGAAGGTAATGTCCCCAAGGTTGCCAATCGGGGTTGCCACTATGTAGAGGCCTGAGGTGAGAATGTGTTCCATCGCAGGGACTCATGGCCCAAGCACTATGGGAGCGGCAAGCAATGTTCTATGATCGCCTGAACCGGCGCACTCTTTTCGCGGCGGCAGCGATGGCAGCTCTGGCGGGCTGTGCCGTGGTACCCAAGGCCCCTGCGCCGGCCCCCGCGCCCGCTCCGACGCCTTCCGAAAGCGAAATTCCCACCGATACCGAGCGTCACCGCGTTGCCCTGCTGGTGCCGACCACCGGCCCGAATGCCGGCGTCGGCCAGTCGCTGGCCAATGCAGCGAACATGGCGCTGCTCGACACGGGCGCCAAGAACCTGCGCATCACGACTTACGACACCGGCACCAATCCCGGCGAGGCCGCGCGCCGCGCCATTGCCGACGGCAACAAGCTGATTCTCGGCCCGCTGCTTTCCGACGACATCGCCTCGGTCGCGGCTGTCGCCAAGCCCGCCAAGGTGCCGCTGATCTCGTTCTCCAACGACGAGAAAGCCGCCACCAGGGACGTCTTCATCATCGGCAACCTGCCCGGCCAGTCGATCGCCCGCACCGTGACGTATGCCCGCGGCAAAGGTATCTCCACTTTCGCCGCACTCGTTCCCAAGGGTGACTATGGCGAACGCGTGAGCAGTTCCCTGCTTGCATCGGTGCGCGATGGCGGCGGCTCCGTCGTCGCCATGGAGACTTACGATCGCTCGGCGGCCTCGATCAGCGCTGCGGCGGGACGGATCAAGGCCAAGACCGGCTATGGCGCGCTGCTCATCGCCGACAGCGGCAGCCTTTCGGCCAAGGCCGCCGTGTCCTACCGCGCGGCCGGTGGCGGCGCCGGCGTGCGCCTGCTCGGCACCGAACTCTGGGGCGGCGAACGCGAACTGGCGACCAGCCCGGCCCTCAACGGAGCGTGGTTCTCCACCGTGTCCGACGTCCGCTTCGCGCAGTTCGCCAAGAGCTATCGCAGCCGCTTCGGCGCCGCACCGTTCCGCATCGCGACACTGGGATACGATTCCGTGCTGCTGACCCTGCGGGTCGCGCGCGACTGGGTGCCGGGCAAGGCCTTCCCGACGACCGAAATGCTTGATCCCGGCGGCTTCCTGGGTGTGGACGGACCATTCCGCTTCGGCCGCACCGGCCTGATCGAACGCGCATTGGAAGTGCGGGCGGTCGAAGGCGGCGCCGTCAAGGTCATCAGCGCCGCGCCCAGCGGTTTCGCCAAGTAATTCCGCCCCTTTCCGGTGGAAAGGATCAGACAGCGAACATCTCTTTGCGGATAAGCCTAAACCCGTGCTTGATCGCGGGTTTAGGCGCCCTATAGTCCCGCTCATGTCCGATGACCTGTTCGACAAGCTCCCGTCTTCGGGCGGGGAATCCTACGATGGTTCCGCGATCGAAGTGCTGGAGGGGCTGGAACCTGTCCGGCGCCGTCCCGGCATGTACATCGGCGGCACCGATGAGCGCGCGCTGCACCATCTTGCGGCCGAAGTGCTCGACAATGCGATGGACGAAGCCGTCGCCGGACACGCCAACCGCATCGAGGTGACGCTGGACGAAGGCAACAGCCTGACCATCACCGACAACGGCCGCGGCATCCCGGTGGACGAGCATCCCAAGTTCCCCGGCAAATCGGCGCTGGAGGTCATTCTTTCCACCCTGCACTCGGGCGGCAAGTTCTCGGGCAAGGCCTATGCCACTTCGGGCGGCTTGCACGGCGTGGGCATTTCGGTGGTCAACGCCCTTTCCAGCCTCACGCGCGTCGAAGTGGCCCGTAACAAGGAGCTTTTCGCGCAGGAGTTCTCGCGCGGACAGACGCTTGGCCCGCTTCAGAAGGTCGGCGCGGCGCCCAATCGCCGCGGCACCGCCGTCAGCTTCACGCCGGACACCGAGATTTTCGGCGACCAGCAGTTCAAGCCGGCGCGCCTGTTCAAGCTGGTTCGCTCCAAGGCCTACCTCTTTGCCGGCGTGGAAATCCGCTGGAAATGCGCGCCCTCGCTGGCTTCGGACGACGTTCCGGCAGAAGCGACGTTCCAGTTCCCCGGCGGCTTGGCCGATCACCTGGCCGAGCAGATCGGCACCCGCGAATGCGTGACCACGCAGGCCTTCTCGGGCACGCAGGATTTCCCGCGCGGCGATGACGGCTCCGAACAGGGCCGCGTCGAATGGGCGATCGCCTGGCCGCTCTATTCCGACGGTTCCTATTCCTGGTACTGCAACACCATCCCGACGCCCGATGGCGGCACGCACGAACAGGGTCTGCGCGCCGCGCTGACCAAGGGCATCCGCGCCTTCGCGGACCTGGTGGGCCAGGCCAAGAAGGCCAAGGACATCACGCCGGACGACGTGGTGACCGGCAGCGAAGTCATGCTCTCGGTCTTCATCCGCGACCCACAGTTCCAGAGCCAGACCAAGGACCGCCTGACCAGTCCCGAGGCCGCCCGCCTCGTGGAAGCGGCGATCCGCGATCACTTCGACCATTTCCTCACCGACAATCTCGAACGCGGCAAGGCCCTGCTCGGCGCGGTGATGGAGCGTATGGACGATCGCCTGCGCCGCAAGGCGGAGCGCGAGGTCAAGCGCAAGACGGCCACCAATGCCCGTAAGCTGCGCCTGCCCGGCAAGTTGACGGACTGTTCGGGCGAAGGCCCGGGCGAAACCGAACTCTTCATCGTCGAAGGCGATTCGGCAGGCGGCTCGGCCAAGCAGGCGCGCAATCGCAAGACCCAGGCGATCCTGCCGATCCGCGGCAAGATCCTCAACGTCGCATCCGCCACGGCCGACAAGATCCGCGGCAATTCGGAAATCGCCGATCTCGGCCTCGCGCTCGGTTGCGGCACCCGCAAGGACTGCAACGCCGACAACTTGCGCTACGACCGCGTGATCATCATGACCGACGCCGACGTGGACGGCGCACATATCGCCACGCTGCTGATGACCTTCTTCTTCCAGGAGATGCCGGACATCGTGAAGCGCGGCCACCTCTACCTCGCGCAGCCGCCGCTTTACCGCCTCACTGCCGGTTCGACTTCGGCCTATGCCCGCGACGATGCCCACCGCGCCGAACTGGAAGCGACCGTTTTCAAGAACAAGAAAGTGGAAGTCGGCCGGTTCAAGGGCCTTGGCGAGATGAACCCCGGACAGCTGCGTGAAACCACCATGGCGCCGGAAAGTCGCTCGCTGATCCGCATCACCCTTCCGCCCGAATACGAGGGCCGCGCCGCGGTGAAGGACCTGGTCGACCGCCTGATGGGCCGCAATCCCGAACATCGCTTCATGTTCATCCAGAACCGTGCGGGCGAAATCGATCCGGAACTGATCGACGCCTGAGGCGCCGATCAGTCCGATCCATCGCGACTTACTTGGCCGCTACCGGCGTCGCCGCCAACAGGGCCGGTTCGGCAGGAGCGGGAACCGCAACCGGCTCGATCACCTTCGCCACGGTCGCATAAGCGACGTCTTCGTCAAGGAAGCCTTTGACCGCCGATCCCGAGGCGATGAAGGCGCTGGTCCCGGTGGTCAGGAATCCGGCGATCGGCACGAGGGCGACAGCAGCGACCACGCCCCCGGTCCCGGTAACGCCTTTATCGTCGAAAGTGCCGGACAGCCTGATGTTTCGGTCATTGAGCCGGAGCGAAAGAACCCGGGCACCGATGTACCCGGACTTGCCCCACATGCCCTTGTTGCGCACTTCGGTGATCTCGGCGACGGCAGGGGTTCCCGCCGGTATCACGACAACGCCGTTCCGCTCGATATTCGCGGCCACTTCCATCTGCACGCGCTGCCCCACGCGAAGAGCCTTTTTCTTGGTCGTCAGTTCCTCGCGCGTGATCAGCGGCACTTCCATCCCCGCACGAAGAACATTGTCCGATACCGGCGCCAGCGCAATCGCCACGTGCTGCGGCGCTGCGAGAGGCGCGGCGTCCGTGGACGGTGTGGATTGTGCATGACTTGCGCACGCGGCCCCCATCAGCAGGCAAAAGCCTGCCAAATACTTCGATTTCATCGATAGTCCCCCTGAGAGGCAAAAATGCCCTCAAGCGGAGCCTAAATTCGTGGCCACGAGGAAGTCAATTTGAGAAAGATCCACGATCCCCCTCACCGCACGCGCTTGAGGAACAATCCGCTCTCGCGTTTTTCCGTGGCGAAGTTGGGAAGTGTCTGCACCAGTTCGGACAATCGGGAAAAACCGTAGCTGCGGGCATCGAAGCTGGAGCGATTGGCCACGCGCTGGCCGACTTCGGAGAGGCTGGCGAAGCCCTGCTCGTCTCGTTTGCTCGCCTTCCAGGCCTCACCGAGCAATTTGACCAGTTCTTCGTCTATCGCGGGCTTGGCGGTTTCGTTTGCCGTTTCCACGGCGTCGCTGTCCGGCAAGGCGTCGAGATCGATGAAGCGCGTGCAAGCCTCGCGAAAGGCTTCGGGCGTGCGGGAAGAACCAAAGCCATAGACCGGCGTGCCGTTCTGGCGGATGCGGATCGAAAGCGGCATGAAGTCGCTGTCGCTCGACATGATGCCGAACCCGTCCACTTGCCCGCCATAGAGCAGGTCCATGGCGTCGATCGTCATTTTCATGTCGGTGGCATTCTTGCCCTTGGTCAGGTCGAATTGTTGCTGCGGTTCCAGCGCATGGCGATGGACCAGTTTCGACCAACCCTTTAGCGCGGGCTTACTCCAGTTGCCGTAGATCCGCCGGACATTGACGGTGCCGAGATCGCCCAGGATGGTCAGCGCCGCGTCGAGGTTGGCGGGGGAGGCGTTATCGGCGTCGATCAGCAAAGCGATATTACGGCCGATGCGGGGCTTTGGCTCGGGCAAGGGGCAGTTCCTTCCTCAGGACGGGACAGCCGCGCGCGCCTCGTAAGCGAGGGCGGCTCGGCGCCAGATTATGACGAAGAAGAATGCCAGGACCAGCGGCATGATCGGAAAATGGAGATTGAGCGCCAGCGGCCGGGCCAGTGCCGGGCCGGCGAAGGCCAGGAACAGGGCGCAGCGTTCCCAGTCGCGAAAACCGCGGCGGAGGCCCTCTCCTGCAAGCCAGAGCATGGGGAACGCCAGGATCACCATATCGTAATCGAGGACGTAGGGCGTCGCGAGGGGCGCGCCCGCCAGCATCAGCGCCGCCAGTCCCGCAGACCACTGCCGGCGCCAGGACGCCTGGAGCACGAGCACCGCTGCAGCCAGCGTCACGGCGCCCTGCACCATGTAGCTCAGCGCCATGGGGGCACCGAGCAGCCGCAGCGCCGCAAAGGGGCTCATCATCTTGCCATAGCCGATCTGGCCATAGGCCATGGCCGTCTGGGCCCTCTCGCTTGCGCCCACCCAGTCCGCCCAGGCATGCGGGCCGAACGCGCCGGCGGACAGCAGCGCCAGCGCGATCGCCGTCGCGCCGGCCGCGGCGATGACCCGCCATTGCCCGGTCGCCAGCAGGACAAGAGGCAGCAGCAACCCGAGTTGCGGCTTGATCGTCGCCAGACCGAACAGCGCACCGGCCAGCAGCGGCCGGGTCGGAACCAGCCATGCGCCAAGGCCGAGCAGTCCTGCCACGAGAAAGGCCGTCTGTCCGTGAGTGACGACGATGGGCACGGCAGGAAAGGCCGCAAACAGGAGCCAGAGCGGGAGACCCGTCCCGGCTCCGGCCCACCAGCGACGGACGGCAGCAAGGTAGAAGGCGCCGGTCGCGGCCACCCAGAGAGCCAGCGCGGGGAAATAGGCAAGCCAGCCGAGCGGCCAGCAGAACGGCAGGAACGACGGGGGATAGTAGAATGCGGTATAGGCGCCTTCGGCCGAGAAATAGGTGCGCTGCGCCGCGATATGGGCCGCGCCGTCGTAGGGATTGCCATGCGCCACCAGCATGTGCCCGGTCGTCCAGAAACTAATGAAATCGCTGCCGAGCAAGTAGCCGTTGGCATCTACCCCGTTGTGCGAAGTGGCCACCAGCCAGACGATCATGACCAAGTTGATCACGGCAAACAGTCGCAGATAGGCGCCGACGCGCGGCGCGTTCAACCAATCCATGCGTTTCAGGAATTCAGCCCCCATCGCGCCTGTCTGCAACGCCCCGGCGGCTAAGTCCATGGCGCGGTGGGGGTAGGCGCCTCGGTGCTTGCCATGTTGCGCCGCAAAACTTAGAGATTAACCGGGCGGTTAAGGAATTGCCCCGGGATTTCGCCGAAGGGACAGGACATGCAGCGTTTCGAAGGCACCAGCAGCTACGTCGCCACGGACGATCTCAAAGTCGCCGTGAACGCCGCCGTCCTGTTGCGCCGCCCGCTTCTGGTGAAGGGAGAGCCCGGCACCGGCAAGACCGTGCTGGCCGAGCAGATCGCCGCCTCGATGAATGCGCCGCTGATCACCTGGAACGTGAAGTCCACCACCAAGGCGCACCAGGGCCTCTATGAATACGACGCGGTCGGCCGCCTGCGCGACGGGCAGCTGGGCGATGCGCGGGTCCACGATATCAACAACTACATCCGCAAGGGCAAGCTCTGGGAGGCGTTCACTTCGCCTCGCCTGCCCGTGCTGCTGATCGACGAGATCGACAAGGCCGACATCGAGTTTCCCAACGACCTCCTGGCCGAACTCGACCGCATGGCGTTCGACGTTTATGAAACCGGCGAGCATGTCGCCGCCGCCGAGCGGCCGGTCGTCGTCATCACCTCGAACAACGAGAAGGATCTGCCGGACGCCTTCCTGCGCCGCTGCTTCTTCCACTACATCAAGTTCCCCGATCGCGAGACGATGCAGGCCATCGTCGACGTGCATTTCCCCGGGATCCAGAAGACCCTGGTGAAGAAGGCGATGGAAGTATTCTACGAGCTGCGCGAAGTGCCCGGCCTCAAGAAGAAGCCCTCCACCAGCGAGCTGCTCGACTGGCTCAAGCTCCTGTTGAGCGAGGACATGCCGCTGGAGATATTGCAGAACCAGGACGCGACCAAGGCGATCCCACCGCTGCATGGGGCCTTGCTGAAGAACGAACAGGACGTCATGCTGTTCGAAAGGCTCGCCTTCATGGCGCGCCGCGGGAACTGACCGGCCATGAGCGCTCCCTATCTCGGCAGTTGTGCCTGCGATACCGTCTCGCTGACGGTTTCGGGCGAGCCCATCGCCACGCGCCAGTGCTGGTGCCGCCAGTGCCAGCAGCTTGCGGCAGGCGGTCCGACCAACAACGCGATCTTCAAGGTGGAGGACGTGTCGCTGGATGGAGAACTCGGATCTTCCGTCTGGACTGCGGCAAGCGGCAATACACTCACGTTCCACTTTTGCCCGAAATGCGGCACCCAGATTTACGCGCAAAGCTCGGCGCGTCCGCATCTGATGACCATACGCCTCGGCGCGCTTGCTGCCGGTCACGGCTTGCGGCCGGAAGCGGTGATATGGACCGAAGACGCGCCGGAATGGGCCATTTTCGACGAGACCCTCGAAACCTGGTCGCGCCAACCGCCCCCGCCGTCACCCCCCTCCACGTGAGTAAGCGCCACCGCCTGGCAGCCCCCGGGCGCGATCGGCCTCTTCGGGAGCGTTGCACATGCTGCTGAACTTCATCGAGGAACTGCGCGCGGCGGGCATTCCGGCCTCGCTCAAAGAGCACCTCGTGCTGCTGGAAGCGCTTGAAAGGGATGTCATCGAACGCACCCCGGAGGCGTTCTACTTTCTCAGCCGCGCTACTTTCGTGAAGGACGAAGGCCTGCTCGACCGCTTCGACCAGGTGTTCCAGAGGGTCTTCAAAGGTGCCCTCAGCGACTATGGCCAAGCACCTGTCGCCATCCCGGAAGATTGGCTGCGCAAAGTGGCCGAGCGCTACTTTTCCGACGAGGAGATGGAGCAGATCAAGGCGCTCGGTTCCTGGGACGAGATCATGGAGACGCTCAAGAAGCGTCTGGAGGAACAGGAAAAACGTCACTCCGGCGGCAACAAGTGGATCGGTACCAACGGCACTTCGCCATTCGGCCATTCGGGCTACAATCCCGAGGGTATCCGCATCGGCGGCGAAGCCAGGCATGGCCGGGCCATAAAGGTCTGGGAAAAGCGCGAATTCGCCAATCTCGATAACACGCGTGAACTCGGCACCCGCAACATCAAGGTCGCCCTTCGCCGTCTCCGCCGCTTCGCGCGCGAAGGCGCTGCCGAGGAACTGGACCTTGAGGAAACGATCCACGGCACCGCGAAGCAGGGTTGGCTGGACATCCGCATGCGGCCCGAGCGGCACAATGCCGTCAAGGTCCTGCTCTTCCTGGACGTCGGCGGATCGATGGATCCCTATATCGAACTGATGGAAGAGCTGTTCAGCGCCGCCAGCGCCGAATTCAAGAACATGGAGTTCTTCTATTTCCACAACTGCCTCTACGAAGGGGTGTGGAAGGATAATCGCCGCCGCTGGTCGCAGCGCACGCCGACCTGGGACCTGCTTCACAAGTTCGGCCACGACTACAAGGTGATCTTCGTCGGCGACGCCGCGATGAGTCCCTACGAGATCAGCCATCCCGGCGGTTCGGTGGAGCACATGAACGAGGAAGCGGGCGCCGTCTGGCTCGGCCGCGTCGCGCAGACTTATCCTGCAACGGTGTGGCTCAATCCGGCGCCGGAGCATCAGTGGAACTATTCGAGTTCGACCCGCATGGTCCGCGACCTGATGGGCGGGGCGATGTTCCCCCTGACGCTGGACGGGCTGGACGCGGCGATGAAGCAGCTCACCCGCAAGAAGGGCTGAAAGCGCTTGCCTGTCTGCCGCGCTGGGCAGATCATCGTGCCGAAGCGGCGGACACCGCCGGTGGGTTCACGGACGAAGGACTTCGTGACTATGCACAAGCTGGTTCTGATCACGACGATCGCTGCGATGACAGGGGCCGCCAGCCCGGCCAAGGTTCCTGAGACCGCCGATGCGGCGCAGGCCGCCTGCAATAGGACGATCCAGCAAGCCAACGCGGCAGCAGGTCGCCGGCCGCCGCGTGCTGCTGTGCCAGGAAAGTCGGCCTCGATCCGGCCTGATGTGATCCGGCCTGAAATGATCCAGGCCGTTGACAAGCGAGTGGCGGGCTGCCCGGTACTGGTCAGCCTGGACGGCAGGATGACCCCGCCGCCCGCTTATTCGGACGCGCCCGCCCGCCTCGCGCCTGCTCAGTAAAGCAGGAGATCGGCGATTTCGGCCTTCCAGGCGGCTTCGTCCCGGCCGGCGATCAGGTCGAGATCGCCAGGCAGCGCGGCAGGGTCGTCAACCCATTCGCGCAGCGCCGGACCGCCGTTGATCACATCGATGGCAAGGCGCTGGAATTCGTATTCGTAGGGGAAGTCCCGCCAGATCGGATAGTCGGGATAGAGCTGGCGAATGGCCTTGAATGCCAGCGCCTGGAGGCGCCAGGGCCGGAAGGCATGATGATCGTAGAACTTGCCCTCGGCATGGATCATCAGCCCGCTGCACAGCGTGCCGGCATGCTTGTGGAACGTCGGTTCGAACCAGCATTCCCGAACCGCGCAGCCGGCCAGCCATTCCGGCGCGATCCGCTGCATCGCTGACAGGACGGCTTTGGCGTCGATATCGGGCGCTCCGAACAGCACTTCCAGCGGCCGGGTGGTGCCGCGTCCTTCCGAAAGCGTCGCGCCTTCCAGCATGACGGTGCCCGCATAGGCACGCGCCATGTTGAGGTTGGCGGCATTGGGGCTGGGATTGATCCAGATGCGGCTCTCCGGCCATCCGAACCCGGGGCCGTCCGGCTCCCATCCGCTCATCTCGATCACGCGATATTCCACGTCGAGTTCGAAGCGGCGCACGAACCAGAGCCCCATCTCGCCCAGGGTCAGCCCGTGCCGCATCGGCATCGGTCCCGCACCGACGAAGCTTTCCTGCCCCGGCAGCAGGGTCGTTCCTTCCACGGGGCGGCCCGCCGGGTTGGGACGATCCAGCACCCATACGGCTTTGCCCTGCTCGGCCGCAGCTTCGAGCAGGTAGAGCAGCGTGGTCACGAACGTGTAGATGCGGCAGCCAAGGTCCTGCAGGTCGAACAGGAAGACATCGGCGCCCGCCATCATCTCCGGGCTGGGGCGGCGCACTTCGCCGTAGAGGCTGTAGACGGGGATGCCGTAGACCGGGTCCAGCTCATTGGCCGTCTCGACCATGTTGTCCTGCTTGTCGCCCTTCAGTCCGTGCTGCGGGCCGAAAGCGCAAGTCACGTTGATGCCCGCCGCGATCAGCGCATCAAGCGAATGGACGAGGTCCTCGGTGACGGAGGCGGGATGCGCGACAAGCGCGACGCGCTTGCCTTCAAGGGGCGCGCGCAGTTCTGGGTCTGCCAGGAGGCGATCGATACCGAATTTCATGAGGCGGTGGGTGCCGCAAGCTCGAGCGTGAAGCAAGCCGGATCGTGGAAGTCCGGCGCATCGGCGCTGTGGGTAAGCGACCAGTAGCTTTTCACGCCCCCCTCCTCTTCGATCACCGCCGTGAAGCCGCAGCGAAGCGGGGCTTGCGGGAGGCCCGCTGCCGGAATGGCCGCGTCGAAAACAGCGATGTCCGAACCCTTGCGCATTGCGCATTCCGGCTCGCGCGGGAGCGGGCGCTCGATCATGCCCTCGCGTCGGCCGGAGAAATCGTAGGCGTTCCAGCGCTCGGAAGGCGAAAGGTTGAACTCGGTATAGCCGCGGCTTTCCGGCTGGCGCAGGAACAGTTCGAAGCAGGTCGTCTGCCAGAGATCGTCCGCCCTGCCTTTGCCCGCAAATGGCGGAACCACGACTTTGCCCGCGCCCAGAATGCGCCAGCGGACACGCAGCCAGCTGGCGTCGAACCCGATCACGCGGGTTTCGATGGAGCGGACGAGAAGCGAGGGATGTGCCGGGTGGCAGGTCAGTTCGGCCATGCGCGCATGCCTAGAGGGCGCGCGCGCCTGCTGGCAATGCGGATTCGGCCGGAACGCGCCGCAAGGCGACCAACCGCTTCATCTTGCGCCTCGCGCGTGCTAGGCGCGCGGGCTCCGATCCATCCAAGCCAAGAAGCACTGGGCCATCATGACCTACAATTCCTCCCTGCTCCGCACGCTCGAAGAGCGCGGCTACATCCACCAGATGACGGACGCCGAGGGCCTCGACGCCCTTGCCGCCAAGCAGGTCGTGCCTGGATATATCGGCTTCGACGCCACGGCGGCGTCGCTTCATATCGGCAGCCTCGTGCAGATCATGATGCTGCGCCGCCTGCAGCAGACCGGCCACAAGCCGATCGTGCTCATGGGCGGCGGCACCACCCGCATCGGCGATCCCACCGGCCGCGACGAGAGCCGCAAGATGCTTTCGGACGAGACGATCGCCACCAATATCGAAGGCATCTTCTCGATCTTCTCGCGCCTGCTGAAGTTCGGCGACGGGCCGACCGATGCCGTCATGGTCAACAACCACGACTGGCTGGGGCAGCTCGGCTACATCCAGCTGCTTCAGGAAGTGGGTACGCATTTCACGGTCAACCGCATGCTGTCCTTCGACTCGGTGCGCCTGCGCCTGGAGCGCGAGCAGCCGATGACCTTCCTCGAATTCAACTACATGATCCTGCAAGGCTACGACTTCCGCCATCTTTCCCGGAACGAAGGCGTTCGTCTGCAGATGGGCGGCTCCGACCAGTGGGGCAATATCGTCAACGGGATCGAGCTGTCCCGCCGCATGGACGGTCAGGAAGTCTTCGGCCTCACCACGCCCCTGCTCACCACGGCCGACGGCGCGAAGATGGGCAAGTCCGCTACCGGCGCGGTCTGGCTGAACGAGGACATGCTGCCATCCTACGACTTCTGGCAATACTGGCGTAACTGCGACGACCGCGATGTCGGCAAGTTCCTGCGCCTGTTCACCGACCTGCCGCTGGACGAGATCGCGCGCCTTGAAACCCTCGAAGGCGCGGCGATCAACGATGCCAAGGTCGTGCTGGCCAACGAAGTGACCCGGCTCTGCCGCGGCGAGGATGCCGCAGTGGCGGCGGAAGCGACGGCGAAGACCACTTTCGCGGGCGGCGGGCTTGGAGATGACCTGCCGACCCTGGCCGTAACCGGCGAAGGCATCCGCCTGGGCGCGGCGCTGACCGAACTCGGCTTCACGGCTTCCAATGGCGAAGCCAAGCGCAAGATCGCAGAAGGCGCCGTCAAGATCGACGATGCGCTGATGGACGATCCGGCGTTCCTGATCGAAGTGGGCCCCGGTGAAACGCGTAAGCTTAGTCTTGGCAAGAAGAAGCACGCAATTCTCAGGGGTGCATAACTACGTAATCGTTTGCTAACATGATTGAACTGAAGCGCTCCGGTTCCCGTAACCGGGGCGCTTTAACGCAAGAGCGGCACATTTTGCCGCCTGTGACTGGCAAAAAGCGAACGAATTTACCGTTTCTTTGCCATTTTGATGCACTGTCCTTGCTCACGGTCACAACAGGGGCAATAGAGATGACTGCAGGAGCGCAGCTCACTGTAACCGACAAACGTCGCGCGGCGCGGCACCCCGTCGATTACCCGGTGATTGCGGAGCACCGCCAACTGGGCGACCTGCATCTGCACATCGTCAATCTCTCGGCCCAGGGTTTCATGTCCCAGGGCGACCTTCCGCTCGAGCGCGGGGAACGTCTGGTGATGCGCCTGCCGGTGATCGGCCGGATCGAGGCTCATCTGATCTGGGCGCATGAAGGACGTGCGGGCTTCCAGTTCGAACGGATCATCCGCATCGACGACTTCCTGAAGCTGGTGGACACCGTTCAGCCGAACCCTCGCTTGCGCCCCCGGCGCTGAGGCGGAAGACCGACCGCCTGCTTTCGGCCGAACATTCGCTTCATCGCATTCATGGCTCGTTTCGTCGCCGGGCAACATTTCAGAATTGATATGTTATAACCTCGCAATTAGCCGGTTGGCCATGACGCTCCCAACCGCCCGAATCGCACTGCTGGTCACCGCCGGCGCCCTTTCCACGATATTGGCGGCAATGCCTGCTTCCGCGCAGGCTGTCGGGGCGCAAGCGACCGCACCTGTCGATGGCGATGGCCATCCCCAGGAAGCCGGTCCGGAAATCATCGTCACCGGTCGCCTGATCTCCGGCAATGCCGATCCCATCGCCGCGCCGGTCGTTCTCTCAGGCGAAGCGCTGACCCGCGACCTCAAGCCGCAGATCGGCGAAATGCTTGCCAGCCTGCCGGGCGTGTCCAGCAGCGGTTTCGCGCCGGGTGTGTCACGGCCGGTCCTGCGCGGCTTCGACGGTCCGCGCGTCCAGGTCCTGCTCGATGGCATCGGTTCGCTCGATGCCTCCTCGGTCTCGGCCGACCACGCCGTCTCGCTCGATACCCTCAATGTCGAGCGCATCGAAGTGCTCCACGGCCCGCGCGTCCTGCTCTATGCCAGCGACCCTTCGGGCGGCGCGGTCAATGCCGTGGACAAGCGTATTCCGCGCAAGGTGCCGGACAAGGCCTTCACCCTGGACGCGCTGGGATCCTTCGGCACGGCCGCCGACATGGTCAACGGCGGCATCACCACCGACGTCCGGCTGGCAAGCCGCCTCGTCGCCCATTTCGATGCATCCTACTATCACAGCGACGACCTCCACGTCGGCGGCTATGTCCTGTCGCCCGAACTGCGCGCGGAGACCCTGGCGCAGGCAAGCACCCTGTCCGATGCCGGGGACCTGACCGGCGCGGCCACGCTGACCCAGCAGGCCAATCGTCGCGGCAAGATCGCCAACAGCGGCACCGAAGGCTGGACCCTCGGTGGCGGCCTCGCCTTCATCGACGACGGCGGCGACATCGGCGTTTCGGTACAGCGCCTGGCCAACGACTATGGCATCCCGCCGCGCCCCTCCACCGATCCGAGCGCGACCAGCATCTCGCTGCGCCAGACCCGCGTGGACTTGCGCGCCGGCGTCAATCTCGAAGGTTTCCTCAAGCGGCTGGAAGTGCGCGGCGCTTATGGCGACTATGAGCATGCCGAAATCGAGGGTGGCGACATCGGCACCCAGTTCCACAACAAGGCCGTCGAAGTTCGCCTCCAGGCAGACCAGGCCAAGCGCGGGATCTGGAGCGGTTCGACCGGCGTGCAATACTCGTCGGCCCAACTCGACATCGCCGGTGACGAGAAGCTGCTGCCGAACAACAACACCGACCGCCTTGCCCTCTTCACGCTGCAGCGTCTCGAAGTGGGCCAGTTCGACATCGAAGGCGCACTGCGTTACGAAAATACGCGGATCGACACGGTTCCGGCTGACCAGCATCGCAATTTCGACCAGTATTCCGGCGTGGCCGGCCTCGCCTGGCATCCCATCGATACCGTGACGCTCTCGGTGAACTATTCGCACGGCGAGCGTGCTCCATCCGCTGAGGAACTGTTCGTCGATGGGCTGCACGATGCCACCCAGTCCTACGAGCGCGGCAATCCGAACTTCACGGTGGAGCGGAGCGACGGCATCGAGGCTGGCGTGCGCTACAACGGCGGGGATATCGCCGGTTCGGTCACGGTGTTCGGCACCAACTTCTCGAACTTCATCACCGCCGTGCCCACCGGCGAAGTGATCGAGGATTTCCCGGTGTATCAGTACCTCCAGGCCCCTGCCCGCTTCCGCGGCATCGAGGCCGAGGGCGGCGTGACATTCGCCCGCTGGGGCGGCGACAAGGCGATCAAGGCCGATGGCGGCGTGGACTATACCCATGCCCGTCTCGTCGACATGGGCCCCGTGCCGCGGATCCCGCCCCTGCGCGCCCGTGGCGGCGTGGAATTCGATTCGGCCGCCTTCACCTTGCGCGGAGAGGTCGAATGGAATGCCAGGCAGACCCGCGTGACGGAGAATGAAAACCCCACGAGCGCGTTCACGCTCGTCAACGCCAGCGCCACCTGGCGGCCCTTCGGCGAGCAGGGCCCGCTCTCGCTCATCCTCGCGGCGGACAACCTTCTGGACGTGACCGGACGCCTGGCCGCTTCGGAAACGCGCGACTTCGTACCCATCGCCGGGCGTGACGTGCGGATCACCGCGCGGTTTACTTATTGATCCCAAACATAAGCTATCGCTGCGCATGAGCGGCATGTCTTGGCAATGCTTTGACATGCTGCCATGCAGCAAGCCGTGAGTACCATCGACACTTCCAGCCCTTCCGTGCTGCCAGAGCCCACCTCCCCGCTGCGCATTGCGGATTACCGCAAGTTCTGGCTAGCCCGCTTCGCCGTGGTGTTCGCCTCCACGGGCATGGTCGTCATCATCGGCTACCAGCTCTATGACGTGGCCCGCAGCGTTTACGGCATGTCGATTGCCGAAGCCTCGTTCCAGCTCGGCCTGCTTGGCTTCGCGCAGTTCCTGCCGATCTTCCTGCTGACCCCGGTAGCCGGCGTCATCGCCGACCGGTTCGACCGGCGCAAAGTGGCGGGAATAGCCATGTCGGTGGACATCCTGGTCGCCATCGGCCTGGCTCTGATCACCGAACTCGATCTGCGCAGCCTGCCGGTACTCTATCTTTTCGCCGCGCTCCACGGCATCGCCCGCGTCTTCGTGAGCCCGTCGATGACGGCGATCGCGCCGAACATCGTGCCCACTTCGCTGATCCCGCGCGCCATCGCTTTCAACTCGATCGCCATCGAGGCCGGAACCATCATCGGCCCGGCAGCCTTCGGCTTCCTCTTCGCGCGCCATCACGCGATGCCCTACTGGATCGCGGCCGTGCTCATGGCCGTGGCCGCCTTCAGCATCACCAGCATCCGCAACCTGCCGCCCGTCCCCAAGGACGCGCGCCGCGATCATCCGGTCCGCCAGATCGTCGACGGTTTCCATTTCATCTGGCGTGAGCGCTTCCTGCTTGGCTGCATCACGCTGGACCTCTTCGCCGTTCTGCTCGGCGGCGCGACCGCGCTCATGCCGGTATTCGCGCGGGATATCCTCCACGTCGGGCCCGAGGGCCTGGGCCAGATGCGCGCCGCGACGGCGGCCGGTGCCGCTATCGTCGCCGTCTGGCTCTCGTTCCGCCCCCTCGCCAAGAACGTGGGCGTGAAGATGCTGCTCTCGGTCGCGGCCTACGGCGCCATGACCGTGGGCTTCGGCCTCTCGCGCAGTTTCGCGGTGTCGCTGGGCTTCCTGGCCCTGCTCGGCGCGGCGGACATGATTTCGGTCTTCATCCGCAGTTCCCTGGTCCAGCTTCGCACCCCGGACGACAAGCGCGGAAGGGTTTCGGCCATTTCCGGCCTCGCCATATCCGCCTCGAACGAGCTGGGCGAGATGCAGTCCGGCGTGGCCGCGGCCCTGCTGGGCGCGACCGGGGCTGTTGTTTTCGGTGGCGGCGCTGCCATAGTCATTACCGCAATCTGGGCCTGGAGCTTTCCCGAGATCCGCCGTGCCCGCACCTTCGCACCACGATGGGAGCATGAACAATGAAGGCCGACAGCATTCTCGCCACGATCGGGAATACGCCGCATATTCGCCTCTCGCGCTTGTTCCCGGACCATGAAGTCTGGGTAAAGGCAGAGCGCACGAACCCCGGCGGTTCGATCAAGGACCGCATCGCGCTCGCCATGGTCGAAGCTGCCGAAGCCGATGGCACGCTGAAGCCGGGCGGCACCATCATCGAGCCGACTTCGGGCAACACCGGGATCGGCCTGGCCATGGTCGCGGCGGTCAAGGGCTACAAACTCGTGCTCGTCATGCCCGAATCGATGTCGATCGAGCGTCGCCGCCTGATGCTGGCCTATGGCGCCAGCTTCGACCTCACCCCGCGCGAGAAGGGCATGAAGGGCTCGATCGAGCGCGCCAAGGAGCTGCTCGACACGATCCCAGGTTCGTGGATGCCGCAGCAGTTCGAAAATCCGGCCAATGTCGCGGTCCATGTCGCGACCACCGCGAAGGAAATCCTGGCCGATTTCGCCGACAGCCCGATCGACGTGCTGATTACCGGCGTCGGCACCGGCGGCCACCTCACCGGCTGCGCGGAAACCCTCAAGCAGAGCTGGCCTTCACTCAAGGCCTATGCTGTCGAACCCACGCTCTCCCCGGTGATTTCCGGCGGCCAGCCCGGCCCCCATCCGATCCAGGGCATCGGCGCCGGCTTCGTCCCCGCCAATCTCCATACCCAGTCCATCGACGGCGCGCTCCAGGTAGACCCGGCCGATGCCAAGGATTGGGCGCGCCGCTGCGCGACCGAGGAAGGCATGCTGGTAGGTATCAGCTCGGGCGCGACGCTGGCCGCCATCGCCCAGAAGCTGAAGGAGCTTCCCGCAGGCAGCCGCGTGCTCGGCTTCAACTACGACACCGGCGAGCGCTATCTCTCGGTGCCGGACTTCCTTCCGGAGTAATCATGCTCGAAACGATTGCCTACAGCCACGCCGGTCAGAACCTGACCGGCCATCTGGCGCGTCCCGAAGCCACGCCTCGCGCGGCCGTGGTCCTGTTCCCGACGATCGCCAACTTCAACGCGGCGATGGAACGGCGCGCGAAGATGCTCGCGGACCTCGGCTACCTCACCCTGGTTTCGGACTTCTACGGGGAGCCTGTCGCCAGCTTCGAAGCGTCCTTCCCGATGGCGGAGAAGCTGCGTTCGGACAATGCACATTACCGCGGCCGTATCGACGCTGCCATCACGGCCCTGCGCAGCCTCCCCGAAACGGCGGGGCTGCCGATGCTCGGCATCGGGTACTGCATGGGCGGACAGGCCGTTCTGGAAGCGGCGCGCGGCGGACAGGACCTGGTCGCGGCCGTGAGCTTCCACGGCACCCTTGCGACCGCGGCACCCGCAGAACCGGGCGCGGTCAAGGCGCGTATCCTGGTCTGCCACGGAGACGCCGATCCCCTCGTCCCGCGCGAGCAGGTCATCGGTTTCTGGGATGAGATGGATCGTGCCGAAGCGAACTGGCATTTCCATGCCTACTCCGGCGTTCGCCATGGCTTCACCGATCCGGGAAGCGACGAACGGGGCATGGCCGCCATCGGCTACGATGCCAGCGCCGACCGTCAGAGCTGGGCCGCGATGCTCAGTCTGTTCGACGAAGTTCTAGGATAACTACTTAAAGCCGTGGCCGCCCCGAAGGGCGGCCACGGTGGTCAAATCACCGGCTCAGCAGCCGTGCGACTTGCCGCCATCGTCATCGCCCCAGCCACCATGGCCATGACCGTTGTCATGTCCGTGGCCGTGACCGTTGTCGTGGCCCCAGCCCCAGCCGGGCTTGCCCCAACCCCAGTTGGGCTTGCCCCAACCGGAACCAGGCTTACCCCAACCCCAACCGGGCTTGTTCGAACCCCAGCTGGGCTTGCCCCAACGGTCGTTGCCGCGATCGTTACCGCGACCCCAGTTGTCGCCCCGGCCCCAGCCGGAGTTCTTGCTGGAACTCTTGGACGAGTCCGAGGTGTGGAAGTTGCTGGAGGACGAGCTCGGCCTCTGATCTGCCATTGCGGCGGTTGGTGCTGCTACGAGCCCCACCACCATGGCAGCAATCAACGCTTTATGCTTCATTGATGCTTCCCTTCCATTCATGCGCCCCAGGCGCCTGACAAGGCCACCCATCTCCGCCCGGTTCGCCTCCGAAAGTCGGCGACCCGGAAGCCGGCAGGGCCACGACCCGGTGCATGGGGCACGGAGCACCGACCAAAGTCCCTGCCAATCAACGATTTTTCTCGTAGGACGGGCACGACCGAAGACGGTCCTTGCACCCTGTCGTCCGGGATAGTTCATTGGCGAGAGACGTCTTGCGAGCCGATTGCGATGATCCGTCCGCTCCGTCCGCTCAATGGTGACCTGTAGAACATGCTGATTCTTTGGTTAATTTTGAAATCGGCCGATAAGTGCATGTTCTTAAGGGAAGAGGTGCTTTTCCTATACTGTAATTACTCAATCGATTGCTAACTGCTTAGTCGGAAACGCGAATCAAAGAATCGCCCGACAACTTCCTATAAAAGCAGCTTCGCGCCCCCGTATGGCAGGCCGGTCCTTCGGGCCGAACCCGCAGTTCCAGCGCATCCTGGTCGCAATCCACTCGGATGTCCTCGACACGCAGGAAATGGCCCGAGGTCTCTCCCTTCAGCCACAAGGTCCCGCGCGAGCGCGAGTGGAAATGGGCGAGCCCCGTTTCGAGCGTCTTTTCGAGCGCTTCCTGGTTCATGTAGGCCACCATCAGGATGTCCCGCGTCTGCGAGTCGACGGCTATGGCGATGAGCAGACCCTGCGCATCGAATCGCGGCAGGAAAGTAGTGCCCAGTTCGCGTTCGGCCTTGCTTGCTTCGGACATGACGGAAATTTCTCCGATTTGAATTCATTGGACGCGGTTGTTGCACGATAACCACAGCCGTTGACCAAAATCCTCGTAGCTTCGCCGTGCCTCTTTTCAACCCCGGGATTTCGTAGGAATGTCTGTCTGCAGCTGGGGGCTGCTGCTGACCCACAGGTCGCTGATACAAGCGCCACGGTTCAGGGAACAAGGCCGGAATACTTTCGGGTGGTCTGGTTTCAGGTAATGAGGGATCGGGCCAGGCGGCCGACAGGGGGACCGCCGAACTGCTTTGCAGGGCTCAACAGTTTCGTCACGAGGACGCCCGGAGCCCAAAGTTCCGGGCGTTTTCGTTTGTGGCGACCCGGTAATTGCCGCCCTGTCCGGCGAAATCTCAAACCTCAGGCGGATTCGGCGATCGGCGCACAGGCTCCAATGCTTCGTCCAGCACCCGTGCAAAGCAGGCGACTACGACTTTTGCCGCTCCGGCCCGCTTGAGGCTGGATACGCAGGCCTCGCTCGTCGCGCCGCTCGTCAGCACGTCGTCGACCAGAATTACTTTCGCGCCCTTCAACATGGCTCTCCGGGACGGCCGCGCCGCTATGGCGCCGGACAGGACCTTGCGCCGCGCAGCCTTGCCCAGTCCGCCCAACGAAGGCGTCGCCTTGCGGCGATCCAGCAGATCGACGGCAAGGACGCCCCCGGTGATCCTTGCGATCTCGCGGGCCAGCTCGGCGGCCTGGTTATAGCCACGCCGCCAGATCCGCCAGCGATGGAGCGGCACGGGCACGATCAGCCATGTCTCGTCCACGAAAGCCAGCTTGGCGCTGACCAGCCTCGCCATCAGCCGGGCGTGCGAAATCCGATTGCCGTGCTTCAGAGCGAGCACGAGTTTGCGCGAGGCATCGTTGTAGAGCGTCCCCGCGGCGATGCCGTCGTGCCGCGGGGGCTCGCCCAGGCAAGGCGCACAAAGCGCGCCTTCGGGTATGCCGGCGCCGAACGGCCGGGAGCAGGCGATGCAAGAGGGTTCCCCGGGTATCGCCAGTTCGCCCCAGCATGAAGCGCAAAGCCCCCCATGCGCGCTCAGCCCTGCTCCGCACAGCGGACATCGCGGCGGAAAGATCAGGTCGACAAGCGGATCGAAGGCGCGAACGAGAGACATCGGCGGCGAAGCTAGCCGCCGCATTTCGCTCTGCAAGCTACAAGGCGTTAACCCGCCATCTCGAACTGTAATTGCACGAAGTGCGATTGCACCGGACGGCGCAAAGCGGCAGGGGAGCGACCATGGCCAGCAAAGCTCCCCCCCGCATCTTCTCGTCCGCCCGCCGCCTCGCCGCCCGCCGCCGCGCGCTCACGCTCCAAAAGCAGCACGACGCACCGCAGTACCTTCACGAAGACATGGTGGAAGACGTCCTCGAGCGCCTTTCCTTCCTGCGCTTCGAGCCCGCCCGTGCGCTGGTCATCGGCGATTGGACCGGCGCACTGGCCGAGGCCCTGAACGCGCAGGGCGTCGCCGTGACGCAAGTGGAACCGGCGGAAGGCTTCGACGAGGAAGCCCCTTACCCATTCGAAGGTTTCGACCTCATCGCCAGTCTCGGCACGCTGGACACGGTCAACGACCTGCCGGGCGCCCTGGTCCACATCCGCAAGGCCCTGGCGCCGGGCGGGATGATGATCGCCAGCTTCCTTTCAGCGGGCAGCCTGCCGACCTTGCGCGATGTCATGCTGGCCGCCGACGGCGAACGTCCGGCCGCTCGGGTCCATCCCATGGTCGACGTGCGCGCGGGCGGACAACTGCTCCAGCGCACGCTTTTCGCGGACCCGGTGATCGACCAGCGCTCCTTGCAGGTCGGTTTCCGCAGCCTGGAGCGGCTCGTTGGCGACATCCGTGCCCAGGGTATCGGCGGCGTCCTGGCCGATGCGCCACCACCCTTGGGAAAGGAAGCGCTGGCGCGCGCCCGTGAGGCTTTCGCCGCCGCCGGAGACGATGGCAGGACCGTGGAGCGGTTTGAGATTCTCACTCTATCTGGCTGGAAAAAATAAGAAAAAGGCCGGGGGATGCCCCGGCCTTTTCGTTTTCAGGGGCGATTGACGCTCCCCGCAGCTTGATCTGGTGATTAGCCCTCGATGCGAGAGAAATCCGCGACCTTGTGAACCGCGGCGCGGAAGCGGTCCAGCAGGGCCAGGCGGGCCTGGCGCTTCAGCGGGTCGGCATCGTTGACGGTGACGTCCTCGAAGAACGCATCGATCGGTGCGCGAAGCGACGCCAGCGCGGTCATGGCCGCGGCGAAGTCCTCGGAGGAAACCGCACGCGAGACTTCCGTTTCCGCCGCGGCAACGGCATCGATCAGGGTCTGCTCGGCAGGCTCGGCCGCATAGGCCGGGGCCTGCTCGCTGGCGTGACGGTGCGCCATCTTGGCGGCAATTACTTCGGCCAGATCGGGATCCTCGACACCGGCCAGCGGATCTTCCTCGCCCGTGCGCGCGATCTCGCCCTCGACGCCGTGCCAGTCTTCCTTCTTGAGGATGTTGGCAGCGCGCTTGTAGCCCGCCAGCAGGTTCGCACCGTCATCGGTCGAGACGAAGCCCTGCAGGGCATGTACCCGGGCGAGCAGGCGAACGAGGTCGTCCTCGCCGCCAAGAGCGAAGACCGCGTCGATCAGGTCGTGACGAACGCCGGCTTCCTTCTGCTGAACCTTGAGGCGGTCTGCGAAGAAGTCGAGCAGGTCACCCTCGGCGACCCCGAAACGCAAGGCATTGTCAGTGATGAGACGGATGATGCCCAGAGCGGCACGGCGCAGCGCGAACGGATCCTTCGACCCGGTCGGCTTCTCGTCGATCGCAAAGAAGCTGCGAAGCGTATCGAGTTTGTCCGCCAGCGCCACGGCCACGGTGACGGGCGCCGTCGGCACTTCATCCCCTTGCCCGACGGGCTTGTAGTGATCGCGAATGGCATCCGCGACCGCATCGGGCAGACCTTCGGCGCGGGCATAATATCCGCCCATAAGCCCTTGAAGTTCCGGAAATTCTCCGACCATCTCGGTGACGAGATCGGCCTTGGAGAGTTCCGCAGCCTGACGTGCAAGCGCCGGATCGCAGTTCGGCACTATGCCTTCGCTTGCCAGCCATTCGGCCAGCCTGGCGACGCGCTCGACCTTGTCGGCAACGGAGCCCAGCTTTTCGTGGAAGGTAATGCGGGCAAGCTTTGCAGCCTGGGCCGAGAGCGAGGTCTTGCGATCCTGCTGCCAGAAGAAGCGCGCATCCGAGAGACGCGCCGCCAGCACCTTGCGATTGCCGTCGACGATAGCCGCCCCGCCATCGTTGGCGACAATATTTGCCGTACAAATGAAGGCGTTGGCGAGCCAACCTGAAGTGTCTTCGCAGACGAAATACTTCTGGTTGACGCGGGCCGTCAGCTGGATCGTCTCGGGCGGAACCTCAAGGAAGTCCTCTTCGAACCGGCCGAGCAACGGCACCGGCCATTCGGTAAGGCCTGCATTCTCGATCACCAGCCCCTCGTCCTCGACCAGCACGAGCCCGGCCGCGGTGGCGGCCTCACGCGCCTTGGTGCGAACGATATCCTGCCGTTCCTCGTGGTTCACGAGCACATGGGCAAGGTGCAGCTTGTCGGCATAGTCGTGCGCGCCGCCGATGGTGATTTCTCCGGGGGCATGGAAGCGGTGGCCCAGCGTCACATATCCCGAAGCGATGCCGCCCACTTCGCAGGCGACAAGGTCCTCGCCCAGGATCGCGACGATCCCGGAGAGCGGACGCACCCAGCGGAGCGATTCCGTGGAGATCGACGCGGCGCCCCAGCGCTGCGACTTGGGCCAGGGGAAGCTGCGGATGATGGCCGGGACGACCTCCGCAAGCACCTCGGCCACGGCGCGGCCCGGCTTTTCGACGACGGCGAAGTAGGTGTCCTTGCCCTTGAGGTCGCGCACTTCGAGCTGGTCCCTGGTCAGGCCGGTCTTGCGCAGGAAGCCTTCGAGCGCCTGTTCCGGGGCGCTGGTTGCAGGGCCCTTGGTTTCCTCGTGAACGGCCTCGGTCGCCAGCGGAAGGCCGCGTGCGATCAGAGCGAGCCGGCGCGGCGTGGACCAGACGGTGACTTCGCCCAAGGCAACGCCGGCAGCGGCCATTTCCTTGCGGAACAGCTTTTCCAGATCGGCGCGCGCGCCGGCCTGCATGCGGGCAGGAATTTCCTGCGAACGCAGTTCGAGAAGGAAGTCGGTCATACGGTCCATCCCGGGAACTTGGCTTCCCATTCGCTCTTGTTCTTGCCGATCCAGGCCTCGCACGATCCCTTGGCAAGATCGCGCACACGGCCGATGTAGCTGGCCCGCTCCTGGACGGAGATCACCCCGCGCGCCTGAAGCAGGTTGAAGAGATGGCTGGCCTCGATCGCCTGGTCATAGGCGGCAAGCGGAATTTCCGCCTCGATGCAGCGCATGCATTCGGCCTCGGCGGCCTTGAAGCCGGCGAAAAGTGCCTCGGTATCGGCGATCTCGAAGTTGTACTTCGACATCTGCTGCTCATTGGCGAGGAACACGTCGCCATAGCTGACGCCCTCGTTGTTGAAGCGCAGGTCGTAGACGCGGTCGACGCCCTGGATATACATCGCCAGACGCTCCAGACCGTAAGTCAGCTCGCCCGCGACCGGCTTGCAGTCGAACCCGCCGACCTGCTGGAAGTACGTGAACTGCGTCACTTCCATGCCGTCGCACCAGACTTCCCAGCCCAGGCCCCAGGCGCCCAGGGTCGGGCTTTCCCAATCGTCCTCGACGAAGCGGATATCGTGCGCGAGCGGATCGACGCCGATGGCGGCGAGGCTGGCGAGATAGAGTTCCTGCAGGTTGTCCGGGTTCGGCTTCAGGATCACCTGATACTGATAGTAATGCTGGAGCCGGTTCGGGTTTTCGCCGTAGCGGCCATCGGTCGGACGGCGCGAAGGCTGGACATAGGCCGCCTTCCACGGTTCCGGGCCGAGCGCGCGAAGCGTCGTGGCCGGATGGAAGGTGCCTGCCCCCATGCGCATGTCATAGGGCTGGAGGATGAGGCAGCCCTGCGCGCTCCAGAAGTTGTGGAGCGTCAGGATCATGTCCTGGAAGCTGAGCGGCTGTCTGTCAGCGGTCGACATCGAAATCCCGTCAAATCTCTTGGTTGCGCGGCCTTTGGCGGATCGAACCGGCCAAATCAACCGCGCAAGCCGCGCGTGAACAACAGTTATGGCTACCGCGCCCGGCGCCGCGAGGCTATCCCCCGCGCTACGGAACCTCCGTCAAGCGCCCGTTTCTTTCGTACTCCCTCGGAAAACCGTCATGATATCGTCCCGCAAGATCCGCCTGCTCGCGGCGGCCTCCGCCTTGTTCATATTCCTGGCCGCGCCGCCGGTCACGGCGCGGGAGAAGGCAAGGGCTTCGGAGGCGCCTGCTGCCGAGGCCAGACCTGCGCTTTGGAAGATCTCCGACCGGGACACGACGATCTACCTGTTCGGCACGATCCACATTCTCCCCGAAGAACTGGGCTGGTTCCGTGGGCCGGTGAAGCGCGCTTTCCAGTCGGCCGATCAGGTCGTCACGGAAACGATGACCGATTCGCCAGAGACCCTGCAGGCGATCTTCGCGGAGAAGGGGATCCGCCGGGACGGCCGGACATTGCGCGTAAGCCTGGACGAGACGCAGCGCGGCAGTCTGGAGAAAAGTCTCTCCGATCTTGGACTTGCCGTCAATTCATTCGATCAGTTCGAGCCTTGGTACGCCGGGCTGCTGCTCTCTCTGATCCCGCTGAAAGCCGCCGGATACGATCAGGCCAAGGGCGTCGAGAACCAGATCGATGCGATGGCCAAGGCCAGCGGCGTGGCACGGCATCCGCTGGAAACTGCCGAATACCAGATCGGTCTCTTCGCCGCCTTGCCGGAAGCGAGCCAGAGGGCCTACCTTTCCGAAGTGCTGGAGCAGCTGCCTACCCTGAAGGAAGACGTGGCCAAGCTGGTTAATGCCTGGAGACGGGGCCGGGCCGAGGAACTCGCCGAACTGCTCAATGACGACGAATCGGACGAAACCATGCGCAAGGTGCTCATCACCGACCGCAACCAAGCCTGGGCGAAATGGCTTGAAGGTCGGCTCGCTCAGCCGGGCGTGGTCTTCGTGGCCGTCGGCGCGGGGCATCTGGCCGGGGCGGGCAGTGTTCAGGAGCAGCTGTCACGCGACGGCATTCGCACAGTGCGGGTGCAGTAGACGATGCGCAAGACCATCGTCCTGCTGGCGGCCCTGGCGCTCTTTGCCTGCGGACCGAAACCCCAGCCCGCCGATCCCGCACTCTGGCGTGTCGAGGGACCGAACGGCCAGACCGCCTGGCTCTTCGGAACCATTCATAGTGCCAAGTCTCCGCTGCAATGGCAGACCGCGAAAGTTCGGACCGCTCTGGAAGGTTCGGACTCGGTGATGGTCGAAGTCGCCAATCTCGCCGACGAAAAGGAAGTCGCCGCTACGTTCGCCCGCCTCGCCAAGAACGAGGAACAGCCGCCGTTGTCCCAACGGATCGATCCACGCAGGCGCCCTGCCCTATCGGCCTTACTGGCGAAAGGCGGCTATGCCGACGGCGATTTCGCGGCGATGGACACCTGGGCCGCAGCCCTCACGCTGGCCCAGGCCGGCGCCAGGGAAGATGAGGCGCGCAATGGCGTGGACCGGGCCGTCATCGCGGCGGCAGGAAACAAGCCCGTCGTCGAACTGGAGGGTGCGGCAAAGCAACTCGGCCTGTTCGACAGCCTGCCGGAGCGCGAGCAGCGCGATCTCCTGGGCGCGGTCGTGACCGAGGCCGCCGCCGCGGATGGCGATCTTGCCGAGCGCTGGCGTCAGGGAGACATGGCCGCGATCGAACGCGAAACACGCAAGGGCCTGCTCGCCGACCCGGAACTGCGCGCGGTGCTCTTCGTGGGGCGCAACCGGGACTGGGCCGGAAAGATCGACTCTGCCATGCGGGAGGGCAAGCGTCCGTTCGTTGCCGTCGGAGCGGCGCACATGGCCGGGCCGGAGGGCATTCCGGCGATGCTGGCAGCGAAGGGCTACCGCGTCATCCGGGTCGAATAGCTGGAACGCGGTCGATCCGGGTTGATCGGGATTGGACCACCGGCGGCCCCGACAGTGCTTGCAAATCTGCGATAATCGCATTAAGGGCGCCCGCTTCCCGTCATGGTCATCCCTGGAGGCGTGGCGGGACGGAGCGGGCCGATACGCGGCCTGTATCCGACATATATCCAGTTTTCGAAAGGCAAGTCCTCATGAGCGATACGCTTAACCTGCCGGCCGAGACGCGTGATCGGGCTGGCAAGGGAGCCTCCCGTGCTCTGCGTCGCGATGGCCGCGTCCCCGCCGTTATCTATGGTGGTAACGAAGAACCCCTCGCAATCCACGTCGAGGAAAAGGAGCTGGCCCGCCAGCTTGGAACCGGTCACTTCTTCAACTCGATCATCGAAGTTGAAGTCGGCGGCAAGAAGTTCCGGACGCAGCCCAAGGACGTTGCCTTCCACCCCGTTTCGGATCGTCCGCTTCACGCCGACTTCCTGCGCGTCGTCAAGGGCGCGACCGTGCACGTCAACGTGCCGGTCGTCTTCGCCAACGAAGAAGCTTCGCCGGGCCTGAAGCGCGGCGGCGTGCTGAACGTCGTTCGCCACGACCTGGAACTGGTCTGCGACGCCGAGAAGATCCCGCATGAGATCGTCATCGACGTGACCGGCTTCGACGTGGGCGAATCGATCCACTCCAGCCACGTCAAGCTCCCCAAGGGCGTCGAGAACGCGATCACCGACCGCGATTTCACCATCGCGACGATCGCTGCCCCTTCGGCTCTCAAGAGCTCCGAAGGCGACACGGCCAAGGAAGAAGCTGAAGGCGAGTAATCGCAGCCGAGTAAATTCGGTTCCGGGTCCTTTCGGGCCCGGCCATCTTCGGATAGGGAACGGCCCCTCCAGCCCCGGTTCGTCCGGCGCGCGGAGGGGCCGTTTCGCGTTTCAGTACAGGATTTCTCGTCATGCAGCTCTGGGTCGGCCTCGGTAACCCCGGTCCCCAATATTCGCTGAACCGGCACAACGTCGGCTTCATGGCGATCGATGCGATTGCCGAAGTCCATAACTTCGGTCCGAGCCAGAAGAAATTCCAGGGCTGGCTCCAGGAAGGTCGGATCGGCTCCGAGAAAGTGCTGCTGCTGAAGCCGGCGACTTTCATGAACGAGAGCGGCCGCGCCGTGGGCGAAGCCATGCGCTTCTACAAGCTGGCGCTGGCGGACCTCACCGTATTTCACGACGAGCTGGATCTGGCGCCTTTCAAGGTCAAGGTGAAACAAGGCGGCGGCCATGCCGGCCACAACGGCCTGCGCTCCATCGACCAGCACCTCGGCGCGGAATTCCGCCGCGTGCGGTTGGGTATCGGCCATCCCGGCCACAAGGACCGCGTGACCGGCTATGTCCTGGGCAATTACGCCAAGGCCGACATGGATCCGCTGGCCGACATGCTGGGCGCCGTCGCAGGGGAAGCCGATCGCCTTTCGGCCGGCGACGATACCAGGTTCATGAACGACGTCGCTCTGCGCCAGCAGGATTGAACCCTGAAGTTAGCCGTCTTTCGCCGCAATTAGCGTCGGGTTAGCTTACACAAGCAACGCTTCAAGGCATGCGTTAACCAACGTTCTCCGCAGAAACCCTCATCTGGCACGACGCTTGCTTTTCCTCTTGGCAACCCATTCGGGCAACAAGGGGAATACGAATGATCCGCAAGACCATGCTCGCCCTGGCGCTCACCGCCGGCAGCACCATCGCATTCACGTCGCCTGCGCAGGCGACCTGGGGCTGGGGCGGCAGCGGCGGCCACAAGCACACTTGCAACTGCGGCCATTCGGCCGGCAAGAAGCAGTGCGGGTCCAGCAGCACCTCTGGTGGCACCACGACCACTTCGGGCGGCACCACCTCGACTTCGGGCGGGACGACGTCCACTTCCGGCGGCACGACCACCTCGGGTGGCACCACGACCACTTCGGGCGGCACCACGACTTCCGGTGGCACCTCCGGTGGTTCGAGCGGCGGCGGCAGCACCGACGTGCCGGAACCGGGCATGCTCGGCATGATGGGCCTCGGCCTGCTCGGCCTGGCCTATGCCCGCCGCCGCAAGAAGCGCGACTGACAGTAGCTTCCAAGGCGCCGCTCCCGCGCCCATCGCGGGAGGTGGCGCCTCTCGGCCGGGTTGCTTCCGTTTCCGGCCGGGCAGGCCGCCGCTGGCTCTAGCTGGCGGCGGCCTTCGCTTTTCCAAGATCGCGCGCGATGTCGGGATCGCGCGGATCGGCGATGGCCGCAGCCTCCAGCAGGCGCCGGGCACCGGACAGGTCGCGACCGAGTTCCAGGCGGACGAGGCCGGCCACGTGAAGATAGTCGGGATTGTCCGGCACCAGCCTGCGCGCCCGGTCGGCATAAGCCAGGGCGTCACTTCCCTGCCCCAGCCCCGCCGCTGCCAGCGCCATGCGCTTGAGAACCTCGGGATCGTCGCCCCGCTGAAGCAGTTCGCGATAGGTCGCCAGCGCCAGCTTCCAGTCCTGCGCGGACAGGGCGGCCTGCCCCTTATCGGCCAGCGCCATCGTCGCTTTCAGACGCACGGGATCGAGCCGTGCCTTCAGTACATCCGCCTCGGGAGCACCGGCCGCGCGGGCCGCGCGTTCGGCCGAAACGAGAATTTCCGGCTGGGCCAGCGTGCCGGAAGCCAGGGGCTTCAGCGTTTCCCACGCCCCCTTCGCATCCCCGCTCGCCAGTTGCGCTTCTCCGAGCATCATGCGCGCGAACGGATTGCCCGGCAGCAGCAGCGAGGCCCGGCTGAACAGCACGCGGGCCTGCTCGGCGTGACCAAGACGCAGCAGGGCCTCGCCATACGTCAGCCCCAAGCTCGATGCCGGATCGATGCGCCCCTCTCGCCCCTGCAGAGCCAGGCGGATCGTTTTCCATTCGCCCTTCTCAGCCAGAAGCTGGATCCGCATCTCTTCGAGGGCCGGGTCGCCGGAAGATAGCTTTGCCGCCTTCTCGACTACGCGCATGGCCGCATCGACCTCGCCTTTTTCGTCGAGGGCATTGGCAAGCGCCAGCATGGGCGGGACTTTGCCGGGATAGGCGCTTGTCGCCCTGCCATAGGCGGCTATCGCGCCATCCGTCTCGCCGCGTGCAGCGGCGATGTCGCCGGCGAGAACGAGCGTGTTGTAGGCGCCCGGCGCAAAGCGGTTCATTCGCGTCAGGATCTGCCCCGCGCGGGCAAGGTCGCCGGTTTCCAGCGCGAACCGCGCATAGGCTACGCTCAGTGGCAGGTCGTCACCCGCGGCCATCCCCTTTTCGAAGGATGCCAAGGCGTCCGTCTGTTTGCCCAGCGCCAGTTGGGCCTGAGCGCGCAGCCGCCAGGCATCGGTGTCGAAATCGTTTACAATCAGCGCAAGAGCCGCAGCCGGCTTGCCGCGCAGCAGGCTGACACCCGCTTCCAGTCGGCGAAGTTCCGCGCCCTTCCCGCCAGCCTTCTTCAATCGGGCAAGGACGCGATCGGCCGCATCGGCATCGCCCAGTGCGATCTGCGTCCTGCCCAGAAGCGCCAGGACCTGGAGGTTGTCAGGTTCCTTCTCGAGCATGGCAAAGAGCGCGGTGCGGGCCGAAGGGTAGCTTTGCGAGGCGAAATCGGCGCGGGCCTTTTCCAGCCCTCCCCCGCCGCTGCCCGTTCCAATGCCGCCGCAAGCAGCAAGCGACGCGGACACGAGGGCGACAAGGGAGAGGCGAACGATGGATTTCATCCCGCCCGTCTAGGAACAAGCCCTGAAATTTCCGTGAAGCCCACCTCTCCACCGGCTCCGGTCATAAAGAACCGTCGCGCAACTGGTAATGCGCGCAGACTGGCGCTAAGGCGCGGCCCATACATTTCTTCCGGAGTTACACATGGGTTTCCGTTGCGGAATCGTGGGCCTGCCCAATGTTGGCAAGTCGACCTTGTTCAATGCGCTCACCGAGACGCAGGCGGCGCAGGCGGCCAACTATCCCTTCTGCACGATCGAGCCCAATGTCGGCCAGGTCGGCGTTCCCGATCCGCGCCTGGACAAGCTGGCCGAAATCGCTGGTTCGGCCAAGATCATCCCGACGCAGCTGTCCTTCGTGGACATCGCCGGGCTCGTGCGCGGCGCCTCGAAGGGTGAAGGCCTGGGCAACCAGTTCCTCGGCAACATCCGCGAAGTGGACGCGATCGTTCACGTCCTGCGCTGCTTCGAGAACGACGACATCCAGCACGTCGACGAGCGCGTCGACCCCATTGCCGATGCCGAGACGGTCGAGACCGAGCTGCTTCTTTCCGACCTGGAGAGCCTGGAAAAGCGCGTCCCCGCCGCTCAGAAGAAAGCTACCCAGGGCGACAAGGAATCGAAGATCGTCGCCTCGGTGCTCGGCCAGGCGCTGGAGCTGCTGCGCGAAGGCAAGCCCGCGCGCCTCACCCAGCCCAAGGACGAAGATGAGGAACGCGTGTTCCGCCAGGCCCAGCTCCTGACGGCCAAGCCGGTCCTCTATGTCTGCAACGTCGAGGAAGAAGCCGCCGCGGAAGGCAATGCCTTCTCCGCCCGCGTCTTCGAGAAGGCCAAGGCTGAGGGCGCCACTGCGGTGATCGTCTCGGCGGCCATCGAATCGGAGCTGGTCGGCATGGATATCGAGGAGCGCATGGTCTTCCTCGAGGAGATGGGCCTGCACGAAACCGGCCTCGCCCGCATCATCCGCGCCGGCTACGAACTGCTTTCCCTGCTGACCTTCTTCACCGTCGGCCCCAAGGAAGCCCGCGCCTGGACCGTGCACAAGGGCGCCAAGGCCCCTGACGCCGCCGGCGAGATCCACTCGGACATGCAGCGCGGCTTCATCCGCGCCGAGACCATCGCTTACGACGACTATGTCGCCCTGAACGGTGAAGCCGGCGCCAAGGAAGGCGGCAAGCTGCGTCAGGAAGGCAAGGAATACGTGGTGCACGACGGCGACGTCATGCACTTCAAGTTCAACGTCTGATCCGGAGATACCGGCGGTCACCGGCTCGATCCGGGACCGCCGGCAGTTCCTTCGCTCCCGGTTCAGGTCCGGGAAGACGCCGGTTCCTCGAACGCTTCGAGGATTGGGCAAGGGCCATCGTCCGAGCCGGCGCATTCGCGGGCCAATCGCCGCAACGACTGCCGCGCGGCTTCCAGTTGCGCGATCTCCCGATCCAGTTCCGCCAATCGCACTTCCGCCATTTTCCGCGCGCGCGGCCGGTCTCCGGTATGGTCGAGGCTGATCAGCTCGGCGATCTCGTCGAGAATGAAGCCGGCCGCCTTGGCCGAACGAATGAAGCGCAGACGCTTCACATCCAGCTCACCATAATGTCGCTGCCCCCTGGCGCCTCCGGTCGCAGCCGGGCGCGGGTCGAAGAGCAGGCCCTTGCGCTGGTAGAAACGAACCGTCTCCACGCCGACGCCGCTCGAACGGGCCAGCTCCGAAATCGTCAATGCCATGCTTGACTCCGTACCATGGTACGGAAGGTATAAGCCTCGGCATGACGCAAGACCAGACCCTCGAAAGCCCCGCATCCCGCCAGTCAGACAAGAGCGCCGCGCTCTTCCGCATGGTCATGGACAAGCACACTTGTCCCTGGGGTCTCAAATCGAAATACCTGCTGGAAAAGCTCGGCTATGAGGTCGAGGATCACTGGCTGACCACGCGCGAGCAGGTCGATGCCTTCAAGGCGCAGCACGGTGTTGCCACCACGCCGCAGACCTTCATCGGGGGCGCCCGGATCGGCGGCTACACCGATTTGCGCGCCCATTTCGGCCTGAAGGTTCACGATCCGAAAGCGAAGAGCTACCGCCCCGTGCTGGCCGTTTTCGCCACTGGCCTCGGCCTCGCCCTGGCGGCGAGTTGGGCTTCGTTCGGCACGCCTTTCACCATGCGCGGCGCCGAATGGTTCGTTTCAATGACGATGATGCTGCTGGCGATGCTCAAGCTTCAGGATGTCGAGCAGTTTTCGACGATGTTCCTGGGTTATGACCTGCTGGCCAAGCGCTTCGTGCCTTACGCTTACGCCTATCCCGTGCTGGAATGGACCGCAGGCGCGCTGATGACGGCGCATGCCCTGCCCTGGCTCTCGATCCCGATCGGCCTCGTGATCGGCGGCATCGGCGCCGCCTCGGTATTCTACGCGGTCTATATTCAGAAGCGTGCCTTGAAGTGCGCCTGCGTCGGCGGCTCGGGTGCTGTGCCGCTGGGCTTCGTCTCGCTCACGGAGAACCTGTTCATGGTGGCCATGGCGTTGTGGATGCTGGCTGGGATGGCGTGAGCCGACATCGACCTGTCATGGTCCCGGCGCTAGTGGCGCCGTCATGAAAAGACTCGTCCCCCTGTTCGGTGCGCTGGCCCTGCTGGCCGGCCCCGTTCTCGCCGATCCTGCCCTCACCCGACCTGCCAGCACTTGGCCTGCCGACAAACCCGCCGCGGAAGTCCGTGAGCCGGTGGTGATCCTCGTCTCGATCGACGGTTTCAGGGCCGATTATCTCGACCGCGGGATTACACCGCATCTCTCGGCGCTGGCGGCCAGCGGCATCAGCGCGGCCATGCGCCCCTCGTTCCCGAGCAAGACTTTCCCCAATCACTGGGCCATCGCCACCGGAAAAGTGCCCGACCGCAACGGCATCATCGCCAACGGCTTCGAGGATCCCGCTCATCCCGGCGAGAAGTTCACGATGTCGAGCGACGAACCTTACTGGTGGGATGAGGCGGAACCGATCTGGGTGACGGCCGAGAAGTCCGGCATCCGAACCGCAACGATGTTCTGGCCGGGATCGAACGTCGCCTGGGGCGGCACTTTGGTGACCGAGCCGCACAAGACGATCAGCGGCGGAACCCGGCCGAGCGACTGGCAGCAATTCAACGGCGCGGTATCGCCGGTCCAGCGCGTCGATGCCGTGATCGACTGGTTGCGCCGCCCGGCAGCGAAACGCCCGAAGCTGGTGACCCTCTACTTCGACCAGGTCGATACAGCGGGCCATCGCTACGGACCCGGCGACAGCCAGACCGACGCGGCCATCGCCGATGTCGACGGCGATATCGGCCTCCTTCTTGCGGGCCTTCGCGAACTTGGGCAGCCCGCCAACCTGATCGTCGTGGCCGATCACGGCATGGCCGCCATTTCCAGCGAACGGACCATCGCCCTCGATGCGGTTGCCGACCCTTCGCTCTACAAGCTGGGCGATACCGGCCCGTTTGCGGGCATCACACCGACCGAAGGCAACGAACAGAGGCTGGCCGCCGCGCTGCTGAAACCGCACGAACACATGTCATGCTGGCGCAAGCAGGACATCCCGGCGCGCTTCCATTACGGCAGCAACCCCCGCATCGCGCCGTATTTCTGCCTGGCGGAAATCGGCTGGCAGATCGCAGCCAAGCCGCCGGAGAAGGCGTCGACCGGCGGAACCCATGGCTATGACAATGCCGCGCCCGAGATGGCCGCGCTCTTCATCGCCGCCGGACCGGCCTTCAGGCCGAAGGGCAAGTTGGCCCCGTTCGACAATGTCGACATCGCGCCGCTCCTGCGCGACCTCCTGAAGCTGCCCCCGGCAGCCGACGGCGACGGCAACGACGCGCCATTCCGCGGCACTCTGGCGAAGCCGGGCAGAGACCAAGCTCCCCTCAGCGGTGGCAGGTAACCACGCCTTCCGACATGAAGGCGACCCGTTCCTGGGCATCGTGCAAGATCAGCTTCGCCGGCCAATGGGTGGTATCCGAGCCGCCGCTCTTGTCGGGCAGGCTCACCAGGTCGACCCAACTGGCCAGCCCGACATAAGTGGAGCGCGCGTTGCCCGGCAACTGCGCGCTTTCCACTTTGGCGGCATAGCGCTTGAGGTCCCCGGCGACGCGCAGGAATCCCTCGTCGGCATTGGCGATGAAGGTCGGGTCCTTTTCGCCCGGCTTGCGGAAGGAGCATCCCGGCTTGTCCAGCCCATAACGCGCAATGTCGATCTCGGTGATGGCATGGGGAATGATCGGCTTGAACGGCTCCTTGCTCATCCGCTCGACCATGGCCACGTCGTGCGCGTTCTCTACCGCCTCGCGCTGCGGATCTTCCTGTCCGCAAGCTGAGAGCAGAACGAAAGGAGCCAGCGCAAGGATCGGTTTTCGCATCATTTTCGCCCGAACAGTTTTTCGATATCCTGATGAGCCAGTTTAACCCACGTCGGGCGTCCATGGTTGCATTGGCCCGAGCGCGGCGTGCGCTCCATTTCCCGCAACAGGGCATTCATTTCCGCGACCGAGAGCGAGCGACCGGCCCGGACCGAGCCGTGGCAGGCCATTGTCGCCAGCACCAGCTCCAGCTTCTCACCCAGAAGCAGGGCGTCTCCGTTTTTCGCAAGATCGTCGGCCACGTCGCGCACGAGCGCGTGGACATCGGATTTGCCCAGGACGGACGGCACCGCGCGCACCAGCATGGCACCCGGCCCGAACCGTTCGAGCGCGAGGCCGAATTGCGCCAGGTCGGCGATCTTCTCTTCCAGCGCATCGCAGGCGGCCTCTCCCAGTTCCACGACTTCCGGAAGCAGAAGCGCCTGGGAGCGAGACATCGCATCTTCCGCGCCGGCCGCCTTGAGCCGCTCCAGCACGAGCCGCTCATGCGCGGCATGCTGATCGACGATGACCAGGCCATCGGCCGCCTCCGCCACGATGTAAGTCTCCGCGACCTGGCCGCGGGCCACGCCGAGCGGATACTTCAAAGCCTCATCGGCAGCCTCGGACGCAGGCTCGGCGCGCCCGGAAGGCTGCGCCATGACCTGCTCCTCGTAAGAGCGCCATGCGGCCCCGGTTTCGGAAACCCGGTCCGCTGCCGGTCGAAACTCCGAACGGGCGGGCGACGACGAGGAAGAGGGAGCGTACTCCCGGGCAAACAGCGAACCGAGCGAAGGTGCAGGAGCGGCAACCGGCTCCACCTGCCACATGCCCATGGCCGCCGCGGAGGCCGGTTGCGCGCTCCGCTGACCGGACGATTCGAGGGCATGACGCAAGGCGCCGACCAGAAAACCGCGGATGAACGCAGGATCGCGAAACCGCACTTCCGTCTTGGCGGGATGGACGTTGACGTCCACTTCCTCTGGCGGAATGTCGAGGAACAGCGCCAGCACGGCATGGCGATCCCGCGCCAGCATGTCGGAATAGGCGCCGCGCACGGCTCCCACCAGCAGGCGATCCTTCACTGGCCGGCCATTGACGAACAGGTATTGATGATCGGCGACACCGCGATTGTAAGTGGGAAGACCGGCGACGCCGGTGAGCCGTGCCGACCCGCGCTCAGCATCGATCAGCACGCCGTCGTCCGCCAGTTCGCGTGCCACGAGCCGGGCCACGCGAGAAGCCAGCTCTTCGCGCGGCTGCACGGCAATCGCCCGGCGGCCGTCATGCTCCAGGACGAAGCCGATGTCCGGCCGGGCCATGGCCAGACGGCGCACCACATCCTGGCAAGCCGCATATTCCGAGCGCGCCGAACGCAGGAACTTGCGCCGGGCCGGGACTTTGCCGAAGAGATCCTCCACCCGTATCCGCGTTCCCGGCGGCAGCGCGGCGGGGCTGTCCACCGTCACGATCCCGTGATCGACGACGCGCTTCCAGCCCTCTTCCGATTCGTGCGGGCGGCTTTCTATGGTCAGCCGCGCGACGGATCCGATCGACGGCAGCGCCTCTCCCCGAAAGCCCAGCGTCGCCACCAGCTCGATATGCTCGTCCGGCAACTTGGAAGTGGCGTGGCGTTCCAGCGCCAGGGCGATCTGGTCCGGCACCATGCCGCAGCCGTCATCAGTCACTTCAATGAGGTCCAGGCCGCCGGCGGACAAGCGCACGGTGATCTGGGTGGAGCCGGCGTCGATCGCGTTCTCCACCAACTCCTTCAGCGCGGACGCGGGCCTTTCCACCACTTCGCCGGCCGCTATGCGGTTGACGAGATGTTCGGGAAGACGGCGGATCGTGGGCATCGGGCACTCTTTCGCAAGTGGCCTTGCTCAGGCCTTGGGCTTCGCGTCATCCAGGTACGAGCCTAGGCCACCGACGGGCCGGCCCGGACGCGGGGCGTCCATGGCACCGCGATCTCGAAGCGATCCAAACACTAGCGGTGAACCGCATGGAATTCGAGACGGGCTTCTGACGATTCCCCCATGAAATCGACACAAATTTTTGGCGTTTCGCGAATCGATGGGCTAAGGGGTCCCCTTCCATGCCAACCTGCCCTTCGCTCCATGGGGATTCCCTGTGACAAGCGCCGGGAAAGACAACGGATTACTGATGGCCTCGCCCTTCTCGCGATTCTTCAAACTCGGCTCACAGAACATGGCGATCGACCTTGGGACCGCCAACACGCTCGTCTACGTTCAGGACCGCGGAATCGTGCTGAACGAGCCCTCGGTGGTGGCCATCGAGACGCTCAACGGCGTGAAGAAGGTCAAGGCCGTCGGTGACGACGCCAAGATGATGATGGGCAAGACGCCCGACAACATCGAAGCCATCCGCCCGCTTCGCGACGGCGTCATCGCCGACATCGAGATCGCGGAAGAGATGATCAAGCACTTCATCCGCAAGGTGCACGGCAAGAAGAACCTGTTCCGCTACCCGGAAATCGTGATCTGCGTGCCCTCGGGCTCGACTTCGGTGGAACGCCGCGCGATTCGCGATGCCGCTTCGAACGCCGGCGCCAGCCAGGTCTACCTGATCCTCGAACCGATGGCCGCTGCGATCGGCGCCGACATGCCCGTCACCGAGCCGGTCGGCTCGATGGTCGTCGACATCGGCGGTGGCACCACCGAAGTCGCCGTGCTCTCGCTGCGCGGCCTCGCCTACACCACTTCGGTGCGCGTCGGCGGTGACAAGATGGACGAATCGATCGTTTCCTACGTGCGTCGCCATCACAATCTCCTGATTGGAGATGCCACGGCAGAGCGCATCAAGAAGGACTACGGCATCGCCGTCATGCCCGCAGACGGCATCGGCGAAACGATCCACATCAAGGGCCGCGACCTCGTGAACGGCGTGCCGAAGGAGATCACCATCTCCCAGGCGAACGTTGCCGAAGCGCTGGCAGAACCGATCGGCGCCATCGTCGAGGGCGTTCGCATAGCGCTTGAGAATACCGCGCCCGAACTGGCGGCCGATATCGTCGACCAGGGCATCGTGCTCACCGGCGGCGGCGCCCTGATCCAGGGCCTGGACGATTACTTGCGCGAGGAAACCGGCCTTCCGGTCAGCGTCGCCGAAGACCCGCTTTCCTGCGTCGCGCTCGGCACCGGCCGCGCGATGGAAGATCCGGTCTATCGCGGCGTGCTGATGTCCGCCTGAATTTCGCGCGGAGCGGCCGGTGCCCATGGCACCGCCGCTCCGTCCGATTCCCGGCGGCCTCGTCGTCGGCATTATTGACGGCCGCGCGGCAGTCCAAGGACGGCGCCGCCCCTACGAAGGAGTGCATGGCGCATGGCGCCGCCCGTAAACAGGCGCTCCAGCTATTCGCGTCGGGCGCAATACACCACGTTCCTCAGTTACACCGCAGGCGTGCTTGGCGCCGTGGTCGGACTGGCGCTCGTCGTGATCTCGCTCGTCAATCCGGAATTCTTCTCCACCCTCCGCGGATTGGCGGACGACGCGACCGAACCGGCCGCGCAAGTCTCCGCCGGTGGACGCGATCTCGGACGCGATGCCTGGGCCAACCTCTCCGGATTCTTCCATTCCGGAAGCGAACACGCGCGCGTCGAGCGTGAACTCGGTGAAGCCAAAGTGCGCCTTGTGGAAGCAAAGGCGGCGATGGCGGAGAACAAGCGGCTGAAGGACCTGATGGGGCTGTCCGAGCAGGACGGCGGCGCGGTCACTTATGCCCGGCTCACGGCCTCCACCAGCGCCAGTTCGCGCCGCTACGCCACGCTCGGCGCGGGGCGCGACCGCAATGTGACCTCCGGCATGCCGGTGCGCTCGCAGATGGGCCTCGTCGGCCGCGTGCTGGAAGTCGGCTCGTCGAGCGCGCGAGTCCTGTTGGTTACCGACAGTGAAAGCGTCGTGCCGGTCCGCCGCGCAGCCGACGGCGTACCGGCCTTCGCGCAAGGCAACGGCGACGGCACCTTGCGCATCCGCCTCATCAACCTGGGCATCAACCCGCTCAAGAAGGGCGATGTGCTGGTAACCTCGGGCTCGGGCGGCCTTTACCGCCCCGGCACGCCCATGGCGATCGTGACCGACCTGATCCGCGACGGCGCCATCGCCCGCGTCTTGAGCAATCCCTCGGACACCGATTACGTGATGGTCGAAAAGAGCTGGGCGCCCCCCGCGCCCCCTCCCCCGGCAAACGACGGTACGGTCAAGAAACGCTGATGTTCCAGCGCAGCGCCTCCCGCTCCACCTCCCGGCAGCGCATCAACCATGCGCCTTCGCGGATTCTCGCCAGGGGATTCCCCTGGCTGACGATCATGCTGGGTTCGGTGGTGCCGGGCTGGTTCCTGATCGCCTCGGCGCCGGTCATGCCGCCGCTCGGCTTCCTGATCTACCTCGGCTGGCGGCAATTGCGCCCCGGCCTTCTGCCGATCTGGGCCGGCCTGCCGCTCGGCCTGTTCGACGATCTGTTCTCCGGCCAGCCCTTCGGCTGCGCGGTTCTGCTCTGGTCGGTCACCGCGATCGTTCTCGAGATCGTGGAACTGCGCCTTCCCTGGCGCAATTTCGTGACCGAATGGCTCATGGCCATGGGCCTGATCGTCGCCTATATATTCCTCTGCCTCGCCTTCGCGAACATCGCGGGCGCGTCGTCTCCCATTCGTGTCATCGTGCCGCAGGTCGTTATCTCTGTGCTTTCCTATCCGCTCGTCGGTCGAGTCGTTGCCATGTTCGATCGGATCCGGCTCGCGCCGATCGTGCTCCTGCGATGAAGATCAGCTTCAAGCGCTTCTTTCCGCAACGCCACGTCAGCGCGGGCACGCTTCGAAACAGTTTCGACCGGCGCAGCATCGTTCTGGGATCGATCCAGGGCGGCGTCGGCGTGCTGCTGGCGGCTCGCCTCGGCTATCTGGCGATTGCCCAGAACGCGAAATACGAGCTTCAGGCCGAGAGTAACCGCGTCAACCTGTCGCTGATACCGCCTCGCCGCGGCTGGATACTCGATCGCCACGGCACGCCGCTGGCTTCGAACCGCGCGGACTTCCGTGTCGACCTCATTCCGGAACGCGTTCAGGACGCGCCGCACACGATCCAGACGCTGGGCAAACTGCTCAACCTGACGCCGATCGCGATGCAGGACCTGGAGGACAAGCTGGAACGCGCCCGGCGATTCGCGCCGGTCGAAGTCGCCAGCGGTCTCGACTGGGATACGTTCGCGGCTGTCAGCGTGCGTTTGCCCGACCTTCCGGGCGTCGTCACCCAGCGCGGTTTCTCGCGGTTCTACCCGCAGGGTCCTTCGGTTGGGCACTTGATCGGCTATGTCGGCCCCGCCTCGGCGGAAGAGTATGAAAAGGACCGTGACCCGGTTCTGATCACGCCGGGCTACAAAGTGGGCAAGGACGCGCTCGAGAAGTTCTACGAGAAGGACTTGCGCGGCAAACCCGGCGCCCGCCGTGTCGAAGTCACCGCTTCGGGCCGGATCGTGCGCGATCTCGACACGCGCGAGGACGTTCCCGGCAAGACGCTGAAGCTCACCATCGACGCCGACATTCAGGACTACGCCTCCCGGCGAATCGGCCCCGAATCGGCGGCCGTCGTAGTGATGGACTGCCAGACCGGCGACATCCTCGCGATGTGCTCGATGCCCAGCTTCGACCCCAACAGCTTTTCCGATGGTATCGGCCGTCTCGAATGGAAGATGCTGTCGGACGACGACCATGTGCCGCTGCGCAACAAAGTGCTGCGCGGGCTCTATCCGCCGGGCTCGACCGTCAAGCCGATGGTCGCGCTGTCCTTCATGGAAGCCGGGCTGGACCCTAACGAATCGGTGTTCTGCGGCGGCGGTCTGCGCGTGGGCAACCGCGTGTTCCACTGCTGGAACCACCGCGGTCACGGCCAGGTCAACATGGCCAAGGGCATCTACCAGAGCTGCGACGTCTATTTCTATCACTTCGCCCAGCGAATCGGCATGGACCCGATCGCGGCGATGGCCGGCCGGCTCGGCCTTGGCCATGACTTCCCGCTGCCGGTCTCGGGCCAGTCCTACGGCACGGTGCCGAACCCGGCCTGGAAGCTGAAGAAATACGGCAAGGAATGGCAGACCTTCGATACGGTCAATGCCACGATCGGTCAGGGCTACTTCCTGGTCAATCCGCTGCAACAGGTGATCCAGGCTTCCCGTCTGGCCAGCGGCAGGATCATCATGCCGCGCCTGGTTCACGGGCACGAGCAGGAAGTCGCGCCCTCGCTCGGCATTCCCGACGATCACCTTGCTTATGTGCGGCAGGCCATGTCCGATGTTGCCAATGGCCCGGGCTCCGCGCCTCACGCACGCCTGCCGTTCCCGGATATCAAGCTCGCCGGCAAGACCGGTACGGCGCAAGTCGTCGGCCTCAACGTCGGCAGCGGCAAAGGCGGCCTCTGGAAGCATCGCGACCACGGCCACTTCATCTGCTTCGCGCCGTTCGACAATCCGCGCTTTGCCTGTTCGGTCGTGGTGGAGCACGGCGGCGGTTCCGGATCGGCCTATCCCATCGCCCGCGACGTGCTGACGTACGTCTTCGACAAGCAGAAGGGCATGGATGTCCTGACCGAACTGGAGAAGAAGTGGGGCGGCACGCCCAAGGAGCGGCTCGAGGCGCGCTACCGCACTTACTCCGCGCAATATGGCGTAGGTGCTCCCGCCGTTTCGGCCGAGGAGGAAAACCGCAAGCTCCAGGGCGACGACGCTCCGCAGGATCCGGCACAGCCGATCGTGCGCGATGCCGCTTCTCCCGCGCCTGAGCCCGATGCGGCCGATCAGCCCGCGGCCCCGGCGCCTGCAGCCACGCCTTCGCCAACCCCTGCCCCGGGTAATTCCGGAGGGAATCCGCAATGATCACGCGATCGATCGTTCCCGACGCCATCGCCCGGCAACCGTGGCACATGCTGATCCCCCTGGCCGGGCTGGTGTCGCTGGGGGCGGCAGTTCTCTATTCGGCGGCGGGCGGCAGCCTGCAACCTTACGCGCTCAGCCATGTCATGCGATTCGTGATCTTCCTGGGCATGGCGATCGTCATCTCCCGGTTCAGCCGCGATTTCTTCCGCATGGCGGCCTATCCGGTCTACGGCGCAATCGTCGTGCTGCTCGTGCTTGTCGAGGCCATCGGCGCCGTTGGTGGCGGTAGCCAGCGCTGGCTCAACCTGGGGTTCATGACGCTTCAGCCGTCCGAACTGATGAAACCGGCCATCGTCCTCGTCCTGGCGCGTTTCTACGAGACCTTGCCCCATGCCATGACCGCCAGTTGGCGCGGTCTCGTACCGGCAGGCGTCCTGATCGGCATTCCCGCGCTCTTCGTGATGATCCAACCCGATCTCGGCACGGCCCTGGCGATCTGCTTCGGCGGCGCGGTGACGATGTTCCTGGCCGGCCTGCCACTGTCCTGGTTCATCGGCGCGGGCATGACCGGCGCCATCGCCGCGCCGATCGCCTTCTTCACCCTGCTGCACGACTATCAGCGAAACCGCGTACTGGTGTTCCTCGACCCCGAAAGCGATCCGCTAGGAACGGGCTATCACATCACTCAGTCCAAGATCGCGATCGGATCCGGCGGGTTCTTCGGCAAGGGATTCGGCAACGGATCGCAAAGCCACCTGCAATACCTGCCCGAATCGCATACCGACTTCGTCTTCGCGACGATGGCCGAGGAATGGGGCATGCTCGGCGGTCTCTTCGTGCTCTTCGTCTTTGCAGTCGTGCTGTCGTGGGGTCTGCGCGTCGCCAGGCGCGCGCCCGATCGGTTCTCCAGCCTGCTAGCGGCCGGCATGGCGGCGACGATCTTCTTCTACGTCGCCATCAACCTGATGATGGTCATGGGCCTGGCCCCGGTGGTGGGGATTCCCCTGCCCTTCATGAGCCATGGCGGCACCTCGATGCTCACCAACATGATCTGCCTCGGCACGCTGATGGCTGTGAACCGGTGGAATCGGCGTCCCGGATCAATCTCGTAAAATAAGTCGAATTTTCCGCTTCCCATCCTCAAAACAGACGCTATAGGAGCCTCTCCGCCGCCGGGGAGGTCCACCAAGACTTCCCGCAAAGGCAGCCCAGGTCAGGGCAGTGTGGACGCATAGCTCAGTTGGTAGAGCAGCTGACTCTTAATCAGCGGGTCCTTGGTTCGAGCCCAAGTGCGTCCACCATTCCTGTCCTTACGCGGAAACGCGTGGACGCATAGCTCAGTTGGTAGAGCAGCTGACTCTTAATCAGCGGGTCCTTGGTTCGAGCCCAAGTGCGTCCACCATTTCCGTACCTTACGCGGCAACGCGTGTGGACGCATAGCTCAGTTGGTAGAGCAGCTGACTCTTAATCAGCGGGTCCTTGGTTCGAGCCCAAGTGCGTCCACCACCGCCTTCTCCCACCTTTCAAAGCGATAGCCCGGTTGTAGCGGATATTCCCTACAGCAGCGTCACACACCGGCGTGTTGTCGTCACGCCTGGGTTGTCGATGCCGCCCGGCGCGTTACCGGGATGCCGTAAAGCCGCGCGAGATCCTCGATGGATTGCCGGCGAACCGGTGCCAGGAACTCCAGGCCCACCCGGCCATCGCGCACCCAGCGCACTTCCGCCTCGATCGCCTTGAGATTGGCCATGCGCAGTGCGACGCGCTGGGTGACGACGAAATCGCCGTCATTCCCCACGATGCAGCAGCCGCCTTCTGAGATGTCGGCCAACTCCACGCCGAAGACGTGCCAGCTGGACTTGCGGCAACGTGCCTCAAGCAGGACGTGATGGCGCGGATTGAGCCTTCCGCAATCGTCCCTTACCTGCATTGTCACTCCTGTTGGCAGCCAAGGGAGGACCCCTAGCAGCCACAGGTAAACCGCAGGTTGCCTCCCGAGTGGTTTCTAGCGGGCTTCTGGATTGCCTGACGCTTGCGTGCCTGCCTGAAGACCGCCGGCCTGCGACGTTGCCGAGGCGGAGATCTGGGCATCGATCTCCTTGGCACGCTGGCTGACTTTCTCGCTGGCAGCGTCGTAGCGTTCCTCGAAGCTCGGTTCCTTGTGGCAGGCGGCGAGCATCGCCAGACCTGCCAACGCCATCACACCTCGCCGCATCAGTAATCCTTCTTGATGCGGATGTTGAGGCTGTTCACGCCCGAACCGCCGGCCTGGCTCAGTACCGACAGCCACTTCGTCACGCTGACCTCGAGCTGGGTGGCGGTGAAGCCGCGCGCGTCGGTAATCAGCTCGACGTAGATATCGTCCGTCAGATACTGGCCTGCCGCAAGCGCAGTACCGCGCCCACTGGCCTCATCGGGGCTCAGGATGCGCAGGCGGTCGATGCCTGCGGCCGAACGCAGCTTGCCGAGCGGGTTGATGCCGCCGCCGGTGGCCCGCAGCGAGTTGAGCGACGATGCCAGTTGCACCGCCTGGATCGCCGACAGGTTCTCGATGGAACTGCCGAAGAGGATGCGCGAGAGCACTTCGTCCTGCGGCAGCGCCGGAACCGAGCTGAACTCGATCTGCGGATTGTAGGCCCGGCCGCTGACGGTGACCGTAACTTCGACATCCTCGATCGATTCAGTGGCCGTGATGGCCACGGTGGGATCGATCGTCTGGCCGCCGTTGAACGAGATCAGGCCGTCGGACAGTTCGAAGGACTTGCCGGCAAAGCCCAGGGTACCTCGCACCAGTTTGACCTCACCGGCCATGCTGGGCGCGGAACTCGTGCCACTCAGGCGGAAATCGGCGCTCCATTCGGATTCCAGGCCCATTCCCGAGACATAGAGCTTTTCCGGAGCCCGCAGACGCAAGTCCAGCCTGACGGAGGAGAAGGCGCTGCTGATCTGCGCCGCCTGCTCGTCGCCCGAGACGCGGGTCGGTCCGGAGCGAGGCTTGAAGCGCACGCCGGTGAGATGCGGCACGTCGACCGCGCCCTGGCGGACGATCTCGTAGCGCGTTTCCGGCAGGCGCAAGTCGCCTGTCAGCAGTGCCGTTTCGCCTGCGCGCTTGGTCAGGTTGAGAGTGCCGGTGGCGCTGGCCGAAAGCGAATCGCTGCGGGCTAGCCGCGCGCCGTTCAGCTTCACGTTGAGATCCATCGGATAGCCCGCGTCCGAAGCGAGGCTGAGGCGTCCGTTGGCGCTCACCGTGCCGCTGCCGGCATTGGCGTTCAGCGAGGTCAGTTCGAACGAGTTGCCGCTGAATTTACCGTCCAGCGTCATGTTGGTGAGGCGGGTGCCGAAGGCCTGATATTCATAGGTCAGGTCCTTGCCCTTGACGAGACCGGTGATGCACGGGTCCGAGACGCGGCACGAGAAGTCCGCCGCCAGCCCGACCGATCCGGTGAGGGTCTGCCCCGGCTGCCCCGCGAAGGAAAACAGCGTGTCGGCCGGTCCGTTGTAGCGGATGCCGCCGCCCAGTGGCGCCTGCAGCAGACGCGTGGTCCAGGCGCCCTCGCCCGGAGGCAGCGGGCGCAAGCTGGCGACCAGGCGGCCGATCACGCTGCCCTGCTTCCGGAACACCGCGCGGGCCTCGCCGCCATCGGGCAGCAGCTTGCCGACGAAATTGATGTCGACCGGCTGGCTCACCGTGCTGGAACTGGTGCGGGTGAAGTTCACCAGGCTCATGCGGGCATCGGCGCGCGGGAAGGCCGTGGAACTGGCCTGCTCGAAATCGAAGCTGCCGCTGGCCTTGCCGCCCAAGCCGTAGCCGGGAACGAAAGCGTTCACGAGTGCGACGTCGACATTTTCGAGCCGGCTCTGGATCTTCATGCCGGCGCCGTAAGTGCCGGCGATCTTGGCCGTACCCGATCCGAAGGCAATGGTGGTGGGCAGAAGCTCGTAGCCGCCGTCCTTGGGAACGATCCGCGCCGGGGACTGCGTGTTGAGCTGGAGCCCGCGCACACGCCCCTGCAAGGCCACACGCCAGAGTTCCGGCGTGAGATCGGCATTGAGGGCGACACGGAACGGCACGCCGCTCACGCCTTCGACCAAGCCCTTGGCCTTGCCGCGTCCATCGCGGTAATCGACCAGGACGCGCGCGGCGGCGATGTCCACGGCACCGAACGAAGTACCTGCCAATTGTGCGTCCGCGACGACGCTGGGCTTGTCGTAGAGCACCGCGCGGCCGTCGACGATGGCCGAACCGATCGTGAGGTTTGCCGGTCCGGGGAAGACCGCGTCCTTGGCGCGCAAGTTGAAATCGACGGCCTGGTACTTGCCCTCGGCATCGAGCTGCAAGGCGCCGCCGATGCCGTTGCCGGTCGCGGTCAACTGGCCTGCGAAAGGCCCGGCCTTGGTCTGGACCATCCGGCCGGCGAAGGCGACACCTGAAAGATCTGCGCTGTTGATGTCGACTGACAGCTGCGAGCCCATGCCGAGCGATACGTCCGCCTTGAGCGGGCCGTAGTCAGTATCGCCGGTCATGTCGAAGCGGTAGCCGCCGCGAATGCCGGTGATGCGGGCATCGAGGTTCGCCAGACCGATGCCGAGGCCCGGCCGCTCGGCCGTGACATGAGCGTCGGGGTTGGCGATGGTGCCGGTCACGCGCACGCCGATGGCGCCGTAGCGACTGGAACTGCCGCGCGCTGCGAGGGAAATACGGCCATTGGGCGACCAGCTCCCCTGCCCGCCGCTGACCTTCAACTCAGGGGCATTCAACTGCAGCGAGGAGAAGCGCACGACGCCGTCCGGTCCATAGTGGACCCGCGACGAGGCCGCGAAATTGCCGCCCAGATACGTCTGCAGACTGTCGTTCAGCAATTTGGTGGACCGGGCACGCACGGTGCCATCGAGCGCAAAGCCGCTGCCCTCGCTCTTGAGGTCCATATTGGTGCGAATGTTGAAAATGCCGACGCTATCGAGCCGGTAATTGTCGATCTTTCCGTCGATCGCGCCGGTATAGAAGCCCTTGCTGACATCCGCGACGAGGATCAGCCCCGCATCGATGCGATCCGAGCGCAGCCGCATATTGTCGGAAAGGACACGGGCGCCGTCGATGGCGAGGTCTCCGTCCAGCCTGACATTGGCAAGCTGCCCGCCCGCCACGGTGTCGAGGCCGGTGATCCGCTGCACGCGCGCGGAGACGGGAATGAGGATCTTGTCCGAATCGACCCGTGCCGCACCGCTGGCGGTAAGGCGTTCGAGGCCCATGTCGTTCATCACCACGCGCGCGGCATTGATGCGATAGGCGACCTTGGGCGTCGTGAAGGCACCGTCCAGTGCCAGCGAAGCGGTCAGGCCCGCACCGCTGAGGTTGGGCGCGATGGCCGCCGGCTTCAACAGGGCGAAATCGAGCTTGAGGTCTTCGAAACTGTTGGACGACAGATCGACGATGCCGTTCGGCGCCAGCGTGAACGCATCGCTCCAGACGCGCCCCGTCACTTTCGCCCGCCGCTGGTCGAGCGCGGCGGTTATGTCGAGATTGGTGATCGGTCCCAGCAGGCTGGCGGTCGGTCCGGTTACGAGCCGGGCCACGCGGGTCGGGCCCTTGATCGTGAAGGTGCCGTCGCGCGCGGTGAGGTCGAGATTGGCCAAGTCGCCGCCGCCGAGATCGGCGTCCAGCTTGCCGTTCCAGGCTTTCCAGTCGCCCTTGCCGCCCAGCTTCAGGCGAAGCGGCTGCTTGAGGCCGCCCAGCGCGGCGATGACACCGCCGGTCGGCGCATCCAGATCGACATCGATGGCCAACCGGTTTTTCGCCGGTACCGCGTCGAGAATCAGGTTGAAGCGGTCTCCGCCCTGCTTGCCCTCGATGGCGATCGTGCCGCCCTTCGCCGTGACTTGCGCGCGGCCGTCGGAAATGTGGGCCTTGCCGTCGATGGTGACGATGCGGCGATTGCCGGAAACGGGCGGTTCGGCAATGAACCGGTCGATGCGCAGCTGCCCGATGTCGATGTCGATATCAGGCAAGAGCGGCGCGTTGCTTGGCGGGGTGGGTTTGAATTTCGGCGCCCGGCGCAGAACCATGCGCTGCGCGGTGGCGCTGCGCACGTCGACGTGATTGCTGAGATAGGCGAAGGGCCGCCAATCGACGTCGATTTCCGGCGAGAACAGGAACTCGCCTTGCGGGTCGCTCACCGAAAGGTCGTGCAAAGTCATTCGCCGGTATAGCGAACCCTCGATGCGGCCGACCTTGATCCGCATGCCGTTCTCGAACTGCAGTCCGGCGATCTGCTCGGCCACGAAGCGGTGGCCCGGGCCGGTGTCGATACCGAAGATGACGGCCGCGACCAGCACGACCGTGCCGAGGACGAGGCCGACGACCGTCTTCAGGGCGCGAATTCGCACCCGCCGCCATAGCGAAGGCCTGGGAGAAGCCTCTGCCGTGCCGGTCTCTGCCGTGTTTTCCGGTTCGTCGGCCGGGATCATGGTGTCATTGTCCGACATCAGAATGCCTGTCCGATCGAAACATAGAGATTGAAGCGAGACTCACCGGGCTGGCGGTTGATCGGCGTGGCGACGTCGAGACGCACCGGACCGAAATTGGTGTAGAAGCGGCCGCCGATGCCCACGCCGTAGCGCAAGTTGTTGAATTGCGGCATCGTCTCGCGATAGGCCTGACCGGCGTCCACGAATGCGACGACGCCGTAATTGCCGAAGCGATAGCGCGCCTCGACCGAGCCTTCGTTAAGGCTGCGGCCGCCCACGGCCGTGCCGTCCGGCGCCTGTTCGCCCAGCGCCTGATAGGCATAGCCGCGCACCGAACCACCGCCGCCCGCATAAAGACGGCGGGACGGCGCGATGTCGAACAGGCCGGCCCCTTGGATGGTGCCGAAGCGTACGCGCCCGGCCAGCACGAGGCTGTCCATCACCGGATAATAGGCCGAAGCATCGACACGCGCGCGAACGTAAGGATCGAAGCCGTTGCGAACGGTGGCTTCGGGCTGGATCAGCGTGGTCAGGCGATAGCCCTTGGTCGGATCGAGCAGGCTGTCGGTCTGATCGAGGCCGATCTGGCCATTGACGCCCGCCACATAATACAGCTTGCGGTCGCGGTCGCCCGTGGCGGGGTTGTAGTCGGTTTCCGCCGTGGCCAGGAACTCGACACCGAAGGCATAAGTATACTTCTTTTGCCAGATCGGCGTCGAATCCCGCGCGACACGGGCGGCAATGCGGCCGGTGTAGGCGCTGTAGGCGTCGTAATCGTTATGAAACGCCTCAGCCACGAGTTCGAACGTCCGGTCGCGCTTGCCCGCGTTGGAGCGACGGAAGGTGACGCCGGCGCCCTGCTGCCGCGTACCGGCGATGACCTTGCCGATCAGCGCGCCTTCCGGGGGGAACATGTTGCGGTGAGTCCAGGTCGCCTGGGCAGTGACGCCCTCGCCCGTGGCATAGCCTACCGAGCCTGCAATCGTGCGCGGCGGCCCGGCCGTCTGCTGGACGTGGAGCGTGACATATTCGGTATCGTCAGGCGCGGCGTCGCCGGTCTTGCGCGGCTCCACCGAGACGGTCGAGAACAGGCTCGTCGCCACCAGGGCCTTGCGCAAGTCGTCCACCTTGCGGCTGTCGTAAAGTTCGCCGCGCTTGAAGCGGGCGAGCACGCCAATGTGCTCGGCATCGAAAGCCTGCTTTCCGGCCGTCGTGAAGCCGCCGAAGCGGCCCCGCGGCCCGACATCCACCGGCAGGGTATAGACGCCCTCGGCGGTATCCTGGTCGAGCAGGATGTCCCGGTCGCCCACTTTGGCGAAGGCATAGCCGTTCTCAGGCAAGGCCAGTGCGACTTGCGCCTCGGCGCCCTGCACCCGCTCGGCGACGATCGGTTCGCCCACCTTGAGCGACAAGTTCTTGGCGATGAGGTCGCTGGGCACGGTGGGATCAGCCTTCACGACGATGTCCGAGAAGGAATAGCGCTTGCCGGGCACCACTTTGAGCACGGCGACCAGCGGCGGACCGTCGGTGCCGTCCGGCGTCCGTTCGACACGGGTGGTGACGATCGGGGAGTACCAGCCCTCGGAGGAGAGCACCGTCTGCATCAGCGTGGCGTCTTCGGTCAGGCGCGCATTGACCATGGCCAGGTTCGCAGCCTTGCCATCGCCCTTCTTGAGCGCCGAATGCGAGCGGAATTCGCTGCGCATGTCGGTCTCGGTATCGCCGTCCGCATCGTCCAGACCGTCGATCCGGGTCTGGTAGGCAACCTCGACTTCCTTGTTGTCGTCCTTCTTCTCGGCGAACTGGACCGGCGTCACTTCGAACTGGTCGATCGGCGGCAGCGGTGCGTTCAGTTCCGCATCGCGGACCGGAGCATCGCCGATTTCCTCGTTGGCATCGCCATCCGAAAGCGCGGGGTCACCCAAAGGCGCGGCCTGGCCTTCCTGCGGCTTGGCATCGGTCTGGTCGGAGGCCATGCGACGCTCGAAGGCTTCGATCGATTCAAGCGGCTTGTCGAGTTCGGGATCGTCCTGCGAATCGAGCTTCGGGATCGCCTGGTTGAATTCGTCGTCGGGGATGACCGGCTTCACCTCGGGCAAGGCGACATTGGCCGGCGGAGGCGGGATGACGAGCTTGCCGGCCTGCACCTGATCGTCGTCCGGCACCGAGGCCGTCTCAGCAGAGGCCCCTTTCTCGGCAGAGGACTGGGCCTCCGTACGCGACGTGGTCTGGACGGATGGGCGCCCCCCCTCGTCCTGCGCGCGTGCCGGAGCGACCGACAGCGCCAGAAGAACGGAAATCGTGGCAAGTCCCGCACCGTCGCGCAGCGAAAGGGAACAAGCCGGCTTTTGATCGATTAGCCAAGGCATGAGCAGCGCGATGTAACACCCCCTGTCGAGAATGGGCAACAGGCCCCCTCGTGGAATACCCTATCGCATTGCAACAGCGAAAGTTCCCTGCCGCAAGTGGGTAAGCAATGAAATCTGACGAAGGAACATCGACGTCAACCGTCAAGGACGAGATGTCGACACAGTCCGCGCCGAAACCGCTCGGAACCGACGCAAACGCCCCCTGGCAGATTCCGGGCAGGGCCTGGTGGAAGATCCTCAAGCGCGTCTACGTGATGAGCGGCTTCCATGAGCTTGGCCTGCTTTCCGCCGGGCTGGCATTCTACTGCTTCCTGGCACTGACGCCGCTGATCGGTGCGACGGTGATGATCTACGGCCTGTTCGGCAACGTGGAGACGGTGCATGCCCAGATGCAGAGCATCGTTGAGGTGGTCCCGCCGGAAGTGGCGCGCATGCTGGAGCAGCAGCTCGTGCAGATCGTCACCACCAGTCGCGGGGTGACCGGGTTTGCCTTGCTGATCGCGCTCTTCTTCGCGATATTCGGCGGCATGCGTGCGGCCAACGGGATGATCAGCGCGCTCAACATCATCAATGAGGAGCGCGAGACCCGTGGCACCGTCTCGCTGACGCTGCGGGCCGTGGGCCTCACGGTTTCCGCCGTGCTCATCGCCTTGACCGGCGTGCTGTCGGGCGGTGTGTTTGCCTGGTTGCAGACCCAGACCAGCGTTTTCCTGGGCGACGCCACGGCCATCCTGTTCAAGTGGCTGACGTGGATCGCTGCCGTGGCGCTGGGCAGCGGCGGCTTTGCGCTGATCATGCGCTACGGTCCGGATCGCAGCCCGGCGAAGTGGCGCTGGCTGGCGCCCGGCTCGCTGCTGGCAACTCTGCTATGGATCGCCGTCTCGTTCGGGTTCTCGCTCTATGTGGCTTATATCAGCGATTACAACGCGACGTACGGTTCGCTGTCGGCCATCGTCGTCTTCCTCATGTGGCTCTATCTGTCCGCTTACGGCGTCTTGCTTGGCGCACTCGTGAATGCCGAGATCGAGCGGCAGACCTACTGCGATACCACCACCGGCCCCTCCCTGCCCGCCGGCGAGCGCGGGGCTGTTCTGGCAGACGTAATCGACAACCGCGTCCCTTCTGCCTCCGAACTCGATCGTCACAAGCGCCGCAAGGCCGAGCAGGTTCGCGGCCAGGTCGACTAGTCGAGGCACCTTCCCTTCCGGCCGCCCGTCATGCCCCATCGCCGGTGCGTCATCGTGCCGGCGATCAGCCCTTCAGGCAGTTGATGACGGCACCTTTCTCGGACTAGCTACAGCCCGATATCGCGCGGCAAGAAGCGCAAGGCTTCGTCACCCGGACTCCGTCCGCAGCAGTGGCCCGCAGGAGAGGAAGGACAGCGAGATGACCAAGGTTCAAGGGCAAGACGTTCTCGGATACCAGGGCAAGCGCGTGATCGTCAGCGGCTGCTTCTCGGGCATGGGCGAAGCGACGGCACGGATGCTGGTGGATCTCGGCGCCGAAGTGCACGGGTTCGACTTCAAGGAAAGCGCCGTTCCCATGGCCTCGTTCACGCAGATCGACTTACGCGATCCCGCGACGATCGAAGCGGCGGTGAATGGCGTAGGCGGCAAAGTCGACGCCTTGTTCAACTGCGCGGGCCTTCCGGGCGGCGGCGGTTTTCCCGCGCTCGACGTGATGAAGGTCAATTTCCTCGGCACCCGCCATCTTACCGATAAAGTCGTGCCGCTGATGGGCGAAGGCGGGGCCATCGTCTCCATCGCGTCGACCGGCGGCCTCGGCTGGAGCCGCCGTATCCCGGTGCATATGCAGCTTCTGGCAACACAGGGCTTCGATGCGGGTCTCGCCTGGTGCGACGCCAATCTCGACCAGGTGGCCGAAGGTTACGCCTTCTCGAAGGAAGCGGTGATCGTCTGGACCCAGTTCATGGGCGCCCAACTCATCAAGAAGGGCATCCGCATCAACTGCTCGCTTCCCTCGCCCACGCAGACGCCGATGATGGCGACCTTCCATGCCACCTCGGGCAAGGATGTGGTGGACGCGGCCGCAGAGCCGCTGGGCCGCTACACCACGCCCGAAGAACAGGCCGGTCCCCTCGTGCTGGTCAATTCGAAGCTTGCGGGAGTCGTCAACGGCATCGTCATGCCCGTGGACGGCGGGTTCATGGGCGGCCTGGTCACCGGTCAGGTGGACATCTCCAGGATGATGAGCAAGCAGCCCGCCTGACGCGGATCTGTTTGGGCATTACCGAAAAAGGGCGGGACGTCGCGGCGTCCGGCCCCTTTTCCCTATGCGTCAACCTGCTAAGGCATGCGCAGACGGAGAAGGATAGAGCGCATGGAAGAAGCGGTACTGTACGACATCGACGGCGAAGGCATCGTCACGCTCACGCTGAACCGGCCGGACATGCGCAATCCCATTTCCGATCCCGAAGTGATCGAAGGTCTGCTCGCGGCGCTCGAAAGGCTGGACAGCGATCCGGCCGCCCGGGTGGCGATCCTGACCGGCGCCGGGAAGGGCTTTTCCTCAGGCGGCAACATCAATGAGATGAAGCCGGGCGGCAACGTCAACGGCGGCATGCCGATCCGCACCCGCCTCAACTACAAGCGCGGAATTCAGCGCCTGCCCCTCGCCTTTTCCAAGCTGGAAGTGCCGGTGATCGCTGCCGTCAACGGCGCAGCGGCCGGCGCGGGCTGCGATCTTACCTGTATGTGCGACCTTCGCATCGCCGGGGAGAGCGCGCGCTTTGCCGAAAGTTTCGTGAAAATCGGCCTGATCGCAGGGGATGGTGGTTCCTGGCTGCTTCCCCGCGTGGTCGGATGGTCGAAGGCCGCGGAAATGGCGCTCACTGGCGACATGATCGACGCTGCCGAGGCCCTCGCCTGCGGGCTGGTCTCCAAAGTGGTGCCCGACCATCTCCTCATGGACGAAGCGCGCGCCCTCGCCCGGCGTATCGCCGCCAATCCGCCTCACGCGGTGCGCATGACCAAGCGCCTGCTGTGGGAAGGCCGTCGCAGCGATCTGGCGACACTGCTGGAAATGGCCGCCGCCATGCAGTCCGCTGCCCACGCGACGGACGATCACATCGAAGCGGTCGAAGCGTTCCTGGAAAAGCGCAAGCCGGTGTTCAAAGGGTCTTGAATTTCGATGTGATCGGTTCATATGGAAATCACATTGAAATGTGAGAATGGATTTCCAATGGCTGGTAATGTGATCGAACAGGTCCGCAGGCTCGTGAACGAGGGCGGCATGAGCAGGGCCGGCCTCGCCCGCGCCGCCGGGCTTCACGCCAATACCCTGCGTGATTGCACCGAGCCTGACTGGAATCCCACCGCCGACACTCTGACGAAGCTCGAACGCTTCCTCCTTTCCAACGACGACCGTCCGGTCCTCGTGCCGATCGAGGAAATCATCGACGAAGCGCGCAATGGCCGCATGTTCATCCTGGTCGACGACGAGGACCGCGAAAACGAGGGTGACCTCGTGATCCCGGCGCAGATGGCAACACCGCAGGCGATCAACTTCATGGCGACCCACGGCCGCGGATTGATCTGCCTGACGCTCACCAGCCAGCGCGTCGAGGAACTCGGCCTAGACCTGATGAGCCAGCACAACGGCACGCGTCACGAGACGGCATTCACGATCTCCATCGAAGCGCGCGAAGGCGTGACCACGGGCATTTCGGCAGGCGACCGCGCGCGAACCATTTCAGTCGCGATCGACGGCACCAAGACCAAGGCCGATATCGTCACCCCCGGCCACGTCTTCCCGCTGCGTGCCCGCGACGGCGGCGTGCTCGTCCGCACCGGCCACACCGAGGCCGCAGTCGACATCTCCCGCCTTGCCGGCCTCAATCCTTCGGGCGTGATCTGCGAGATCATGAAGGATGACGGCACCATGGCGCGCATGGACGATCTCATCGGTTTCGCGCGCATTCATGACCTGAAGATCGGCACGATCCGCGATCTCATCGCCTATCGTCGCAAGCACGACCGCATGGTCGAGAAGAAGAACGAGATCACCTTCCAAAGCCGCTACGGCGGCCAGTGGCTGGCTCGCAGCTACTTCAACAAGGCCACCGGCGAAGAGACCATGGCGCTGATCAAGGGGCGTATCGACCCCGCCAAGCCTACGCTCGTGCGGATGCACACGCTGTCGATGTTCGTGGACGTGCTGGGCGAGGATTCCAGCGATCGCGGCGCCCTGCTGCACCGCTCGATGGAAATGATCGCCGAAGAAGGCTCCGGGGTGATCGTCGTCATCAATCGCCAGATGACCGGGGCGATCTCGCGCGTCATGGATATCAAGCATCAGTTCCGCGCCGGCGAAAACCCGGACCTTGAGGAACTGCGCGATTATGGAGTAGGCGCCCAGATCCTGGCCGAACTCGGCATCCACGACATGATCCTGCTGACCAATACCCATCACTCGCTCGTCGCATTGGAAGGCTACGGCCTGAACATCGCCGGCGAACGCCCCATCCCCGCCTCCGAAGGAGCGAACTGACATGGCCCGCTTTCTCATCGTCGAAGCCCGCTTCTACGACCACCTGAACGACAAGCTGATCGCCGGCGCCAAGGCCGCCCTGAAGGCCGCCGGCCACCAGGCCGAAGTCATCACCGTGCCCGGTGCGCTGGAAATCCCGGCCGCCATCTCACTGGCAGATGCCACCGGCGACTATGACGGCTATGTCGCGATCGGCGTCGTCATTCGCGGCGAGACGTATCACTTCGAAATCGTCGCCGGCGAATCCGCACGCGGGATCATGGCGCTGACGATGGACGGCATTCCGATCGGCAACGGCATCCTGACCGTCGAGAACGAGGAACAGGCACTCGTCCGCGCCGAACCGGGCCAGAAGGACAAGGGCGGCGAAGCGGCCAAGGCCGCCGTGGCGCTCTACGACCTCAAGGAAAAGTTCGCCTGATCTTTCGGATGTGAAATTCCGTCAGCCGAAAATAAAAATGCCCGCGATAAACGCGGGCATTTTTTGTTGGTGCGCCCGACGGGATTCGAACCCATGGCCCCCAGATTAGGAATCTGGTGCTCTATCCGGCTGAGCTACGGGCGCACTCGAGCGCGTCCTAGCTTGCAGTGCCGAACTTGGCAATCTGTTGAATGGGGCGATTCAATTGGCCTGTTCGGGCGGCAGCACCGGGAACGGCAGGGCCGCAACGGCGATGCCTTCCTCCATGAGTTCCTTGGCCTGCTCCACGCTCGCACGGCCATGGATCGATTCGCTGTCGCGCTCGCCGTAATGCATGGCGCGGGCGTCCTCGACGAAGCTGTCACCGACGAAACGGCTCGATTTCAAGGCCTCGGCCTGCATGATCGCCAGCTTGTGCAGGGCCTCGACCGCCTGAGGCGGCAATTCCAGCGCCTGAGGCACCGGGGCTCCGCCCGCAGGTGGCGCCGGCACGGCCGCGGTCGAAGCAGGCGCCCGCGCCGGCTCGGCCCGCTGATTGCCCTTCCGGCCAAGGTGCGGCGCCTGGACGGCCTTGCCCACTTCGGCCGAGCCGCAATGAGGACAGGCGACCAGCCCATGCTCCTGCTGGCGCGCAAAATCTTCCGAGGATTTGAACCAGCCCTCGAAACGGTGGTGCGCGGAACGGCATTCGAGATCAAAGACGATGGGCATGCGGCCTATTTGGCGATCTCGCGGCGGTTGGCAAGGCTCGGCAGCTGTCCGCGGACTTCCGCGATCCGCGCGGGATCGATATCGACGAAACCCAGGCCGGCCACGTCACCGCCAAGGTCCAGCAGAACGTCTCCCCAGGGATCGATCGCCAGCGAATGGCCATAAGTCTCGCGGCCGTCCTCATGATGGCCGACTTGCGCGGCGCTCAGCACGAAAGCGCTGGCTTCCACGGCGCGGGCGCGCTGCATGAGATGCCAGTGGGCGCGGCCCGTCGGCACCGTGAAAGCCGCAGGAATCGCCACGAGGTCGCAGCGTTCGCGGCCAAGCGCTTCGAACAATGCGGGGAAACGCACATCGTAGCAGATCGCCAGACCAAGCCGGCCAAGCGGCGTTGCCACCGTCACTACCCGCTCACCGGGCGCATAGGCGTTCGATTCGCGCCAGGATTCGCCGGTCGCAAGATCCACGTCGAACATGTGGATCTTGTCGTACCGCGCGCGGACTTCGCCGCTGTCGTCGATCACGAAAGCGCGATTGGCATACCGCCGTTCCGGCGCATCACGGTCAGGACGAACGGCCAGGGAGCCGAGATGAACCCAGATCCCTTCGCGCGCAGCCGCCTCCCGCGCCGCGGCCAGAACGAGATCATCGGCCTCGCCGACGATGTTCGCCGCCGCCCTCTCCCGCTTGCGATCGAGCAGGCCGGACATCTCGGGCGTGAACAGCATCGCCGCACCCCCCGCCTTCGCCTCGCGAATGGCGGAAACGATGGCGGCGGCGTTGGCCTCGGGATCGATGCCCGAAGTCATCTGGAACAGCGCAGCGCGGCCCATGGCGGTCAGAGACCGAGGACGGGGTCGAGCTTGCCCGCCCGGTTTAAGGCGTCGATATCGTCGAACCCGCCATAGGGCTTGCCGTCCACCAGCACTTGCGGAACGGTTCGGGCACCCGGCACGCGTTCGAGCATTTCGTCGCGCTTGGGCCCGCCCATCGTAATATCGTATTCCTCATAGGGAACGCCCTTATCGTCCAGCAGCGACTTCGCCATGACGCAGTAGGGGCAGCCCCACTTGGTATAGATTTCCACCTTCGGCTGGCTCATCGAATTCTTCCTTTTCGTCTCTTGGCGACCGGGCCGCTGCACCTGGGCAAGCCCACGTTCCGAAGGCCGCCGGACGGGGCCTTGAAACAGGGGGCGGCTACCATATCTAGGAATTCAAGTCATGGCCCGCCAAGGGCATGGCTTGAAAACGGGGCGCCGGAAGGTCCGGGCCCCGACGAAACGAAGATTGCTCATTGGAGGATTTTTGTCATGAACCGTATCGATTTCTCGCCCTATCGCCGTACCATGGTCGGCTTCGACCGCCTGTTCGACATGATCGAAAACCAGGGCCGCGCGAACCCGGGCGACAAGTACCCCCCCTTCAACATCGAACGCCGCGGCCCGGATGCCTATCGCATCACCCTGGCCGTCGCGGGTTTCAAGCCGGCGGACATCGATATCACCGCACAGGCCAATCTGCTGGTCGTCAAGGGCCACAAGCCCGATGAGGCGGCGGACAGCGAAATGCTGCATGTCGGCATCGCCCAGCGCGGTTTCGAGCGACGGTTCGAGCTGGCCGACTACGTTCGCGTCGACGGCGCGGACCTTGCCGACGGTCTGTTGGTCATCGACCTCCTGCGCGAAGTGCCGGAAGCGATGAAGCCCAAGAAGATCGCCATCGGCGGCCATACGCTGACCGTGGTGGACGGCAGTGCGGGCGACGATTCCGCCGCCGCCTGAACAGTTCGATAATTCGCAGATGGGGGCGGCTTGGGATATCCGGGCCGCCCTTTTTGATGGCCGATTGCAACCCTCGCATCGCTCCTGGGAAAAAGAGCGATGGACAGCACCGACCCAGCACTTAAGCCGCAGACTTTGCTGGGTTGAAGGCTGCCGCGCTCCATGATCTCTATCCTGTTGATCGTCCTGCCGATCTTTGCGCTGACTTTCGTGGGCTGGCTGGCGCGGCGGGTGGGCATCTTCAGCCCCCAGTCGACGACCGAACTGAACCGTTTCGTCGTCTATCTCGCGCTCCCGGCGCTCCTGTTCGACATTGTCGCCAAGGCGCAAGTGGCGGACATCTGGCAGCCGGGCTTCCTTGCCGTTTTCGGGCTGAGCACGTTTTTCTTCTTCGCCGCGACGGTGGCCGTCAGCCGGCTGACCGGAGCGCCGATCGGCAACGCCGCGATCCACGGCCTGAATGGCTCCTACTCGAACACGGCCTTCCTCGGCTTCCCCCTTCTGTTGGCGACCCTTGGCCCCGGATCGCAGGCGCTGACCCTGATCGCCACGATCAACACCGTCTGCGTGCTGTTCGCCGTCGCCATCGTGCTGATCGAGTTCGGCAACCAGTCGGGCGGCCGCCCTCTGACGATCCTCCTGCGCGTCCTCCAGGCCCTGTTTCGCAATCCCCTGGTCCTGGCCCCGCTGCTGGGCGCGGCGGTGATGGCCAGCGGCATCGGCGTCGCAGCGCCCCTCGACGCCTTTCTCAAACTGCTGGGATCGGCCGCCAGCCCCTGCGCGCTCGTGTGCCTCGGCATGTTCCTGGCGGAACCGCGCGAAACGGAAGCCGGGGGAACCGGAAAGACCGCCCTGCTCGTGGCGCTCAAGCTGTTCTTCTATCCGGCCCTTACGCTGGTTCTGGCTCTCTGGGTGTTCCCGCTCACCAAGCCGCTTCGCGACGCCGCCGTGCTCCTGGCGGCTCTGCCGACCGGCACGGGGCCGTTCATGCTCGCGGAGTTCCATCGCCGCGAAGGCGCGCTGACGGCCAAGGTCATTCTCGTTTCCACCGTGCTGTCGGTCGGCACGATCACCGTACTGCTCTCGGTGCTCGCCTGACGCAGGAGGCAGGAGGCAGGAGGCAGGAGGCAGGAGGCAGGAGCGGCCCACCGCCGTTCCGCGCGAGAACCCGCGCAAACGAAAAGAGGCGGTCTCCTGCGAGACCGCCTCTTTAATTTCAACCCTGTCCGAAGATCAGACCAGTCGCGCCTGGCGCAAGGCCGCGGCGATGAAGCCTGCGAACAGCGGATGCGGCTCGAACGGCCGGGACTTGTATTCCGGATGGAACTGCACGCCCACGAAGAACGGGTGGTCCGGCCGCTCGACGATCTCGGGCAGCAGGCCGTCGGGCGACATGCCGGAGAAGATCAGGCCATCGCCTTCCAGCGTCTCGCGATACTGGGCATTGACCTCGTAACGGTGACGATGGCGCTCCGAAATCTCGGTGGCGTTGTAGATCGAGGCAACGTGGCTGTTGGGCGAAAGCTCGGCCTTGTAGGCGCCAAGGCGCATCGTGCCGCCAAGGTCGCCGCCTTCTGCGCGCTTTTCCAGGCCGTCTTTGCCCATCCACTCAGTGATGATGCCGACGACGGGATCTTCGGTCGGTCCGAACTCGGTCGAGTTGGCCTTCTCGACACCCGCGGAACGGGCGCCTTCGATGCAGGCCATCTGCATGCCGAGGCAGATGCCGAAGAAAGGAACTTCGCGCTCGCGGGCGAAGCGCACCGATGCGATCTTGCCCTCGGTGCCGCGCTCGCCGAAGCCGCCCGGTACCAGGATGCCGTGCATCGGTTCGAGCGCCGCGGCGATCTCCGAATCTTCCTTCTCGAAGATTTCCGCATCGATCCAGTTGACGTTGACCTTCACGCGGTTGGCCATGCCGCCGTGAACGAGCGCTTCGTTCAGCGACTTGTAGGCGTCCTGCAGACCGACGTACTTGCCGACGACGCCGATGGTCACTTCACCCTCGGGGTGCTCGAAGCGGTCAGTGATGTCGTTCCAGCGCGACAGATCCGGCGCTTCCGACGCCATGCCGAAGTGATGGAGCACTTCGGCGTCGAGACCCTCGTGGTGGTACTGGAGCGGTACCGCGTAGATGTTCGGCGCGTCGAGCGCGGGGATCACCGCCTGCGGACGGACGTTGCAGAACAGCGCGATCTTGCGGCGCTCGCTCTCGGGCAGTTCGCGGTCGCAGCGGCACAGCAGGATGTCGGGCTGGATGCCGAGGCCGGTCAGTTCGCGCACGGAGTGCTGCGTCGGCTTGGTCTTCAGCTCACCGGCCGCCGCGATATAGGGCACCAGCGTGACGTGGACGAAGCAGGTCTGCTCGCGGCCCAGTTCGTTGCGCAGCTGGCGCAGCGCCTCGACGAAGGGCAGGCCCTCGATATCGCCGACGGTGCCGCCGATCTCGCAGAGAACGAAGTCGAGATCCTCGGTCTCCGTCATCGCGAAGTCCTTGATCGCGTCGGTGACGTGCGGGATCACCTGGACGGTGGCGCCGAGATAGTCGCCGCGGCGCTCCTTGGCGATGATGTCCTGGTAGATACGGCCCGAGGTGATGTTGTCGGCCTGGCGCGCCGAAACGCCGGTGTAGCGTTCGTAGTGGCCCAGATCGAGGTCCGTCTCCGCGCCATCGTCGGTGACGTAGACTTCGCCGTGCTGATACGGGCTCATCGTGCCCGGATCGACGTTCAGATAGGGATCGAACTTGCGGATGCGGACGCGATAACCGCGTGCCTGCAAGAGAGCCGCGAGGCTCGCCGCCATGAGACCTTTGCCGAGCGAGGAGACCACGCCGCCGGTGATAAAAATATGCCGCGCCATGGGAGTCGGCCCTTAAATTGCATGGGGGCACGAGCGCAAGAGCGCTGTGCCTGAATCCACAGTTCAAAACGAATGAAATGCCGCCTGCCAGAGCCAGACGGCATTCCTGTTACGATGATGCGCCGGGGTGAACCCTGCTGATCGGACCGTTTTACTGGCCGGCAGCACCCGAAAGCGGATCATTGGCCGGTGCGGTTCCAGCAGGCGCAGTCCCGGCAGGAGCAGGGCTGGCGCCGTTTGCCGGAGCGGCAGCCGGGGCAGCTGCGCCGGCGAGCGGATCGGCCGGCTGCGCGGGCGCGGCCGGAGCCGTCTCGCGCTGAAGCGAAGTATCGATGTCGCGGCCAGTGGTCTCGTTGACCGCCAGTGCCGCCAGCACGATCGAAAGGATCACGAAGATCGCCGCAAGAATGCCGGTTGCACGGGTCATGAAGTTGGCCGCACCGCGCGCCGACATGATGCCCGAAGGGCTACCGCCGCCGACACCGAGACCGCCGCCTTCCGACTTCTGCATCAGGATGATCCCGACGAGCAGGAGCGCGACAATCGCCTGGACAACGGTCAGGAAGGTGAACAGCATCTTGCGTTTTTCTCAGTCTTCTGTGGGGACGCTTCCAGCGGAAGCCGTGCCCTCGTCTCAAGCCGCGCAGATAGGCGCTCGCGGCCTTCTGTGCAAGTCATCAGCCGAACCGTCGCCACAAAGCGCGCGATCCGGCCGAAATCGGAAAGTCAGTCGTTGCCCAGCGAGGCTGCGGCACCGACGATCGCCAGGAAGCTCTCGGCGCTCAGGCTGGCACCGCCGACCAGCGCTCCGCCCACGTCGGGCACGGAGAGCAGTTCGCCGGCGTTCTCCGCCTTTACCGAGCCGCCGTAGAGAATGCGCACGTCCGCCCCGCCCTCACCGTAGATGGCAACGAGCTTGGCGCGGATTGCCGCGTGCATGGCGGCCACGTCCTCGATCGAGGGCACACGTCCGGTGCCGATCGCCCAGACCGGCTCGTAGGCCAGCGAGAGCTTCTCGGGCAGGCCGTCAATGGCCGGAGCCGAGCCCTCGATCTGCGCGGCGACCACGGATTCGGCATCGCCTGCATCGCGCTGGGCTTCGGTTTCGCCCACGCAGAGAATCACCGCGAGGCCCGCGGCGAGCGCCGCCTCGGCCTTGGCCTTCACGTCACCATCGCGCTCACCGTGAAGCGTGCGGCGCTCCGAGTGGCCGACGATCGTGAAGTCCGCGCCTGCATCCTTGAGCATGGGGGCAGAGATATCGCCGGTGAAGGCACCGCTGTCTTCCGCGCGGCAATCCTGCCCGCCGACACCGATCAGTTCGACGGCATCGCGGACGCGGTAGAGCAACGTCGCCGGCGGCGCGACCGCCACCTGCACCTTCGGAAAGCGTGCGGCAGCCCGGTCGATCGCGCGCGCCTCATTGAGCATCGCACGCGTGCCGTTCATTTTCCAGTTACCGACGATGTAAGGCAGACCAGCCATGTTATTGGGAAACCTTGATTTCAGAGCGCGCAGAGTGCCCGGAAGGCCCGCTGGGAGCGGGAATCACAAGCCGCGCTTTCGGGGCGCTGCTAGTGCACGGAGGGCTCACTTGTCAAAATCCGTGCATTCCCGGTTCAGTCGCAACCGCGGATGGAAGCCACGATTTCCCGAGTCGCGAGCGCCTTATCGAACGTCGCCATTGCAGGATGACACAAGCCACCCTAAAGCCTGCCCCGTTTCGCGCGGTGGCAAGGCCATCGCGCTCCGATTGAACCCAAATTTACACGCTGATCGGCACGGTACATGCTCTCACTCTTCCGAAACCTCCTGAAGTCCAAGATCGGTGCCGGCATTGCCCTGGCGGTGCTGGTGCTCATCACGCTGGCCTTCGTCGGCGGCGACCTGACCGGCCTGGGCGATTCCACCGGGATCACCGCGGGCAAGTCCGTCGCCACTGTCGGCAAGGACGAGGTCGAGGAGAACGAACTGGGCCTTGCCGCCAAGTCCGCGCTTTCGCGGGTGCAGGCCCAGGATCCGACGATGACCATGAAGGTCCTCATCGCCCAGGGCGGCCTGGAGCAGGTTCTCGACGAACTGATCGATCGCACCGCGACCGCGTTCTTCGGCAAGAAGATCGGCGTCGTCGCCGGTGACCGCCTGATCGACAGCGAGATCGCCCGCATTCCCGCCTTCCAGGGCGTGGACGGCAAGTTCGACCAGGCAACCTTCCGCCAGCTTCTCGGCCAGCAGGGTCTTTCGGAAAAGTCGCTTCGCGAAGACATCGCGCAGGGCCTGATCGCGCAGCAGCTCATGCTGCCCGCCCAGTTCGGCACCTCGATGTCGACGTTCGCGGCCAAGCGCTATGCGGCCCTGCTCGACGAGAACCGCGCCGGTTCGGTCGTCGCCCTTCCCTCGCAGCTGTTCTTCCCTGCGAAAGAGCCGAACGACGCCGATCTCCAGGCCTTCTACAAGAGCCACACCAACGCCTTCATCCGTCCCGAGCGCCGCGTGATCCGCTATGCCACCTTCGGCGAGGACGCGGTCAAGGCGATCCCCGCTCCCACGGACGCGGATATCGCCAAGCGCTACCAGGCGGACAAGTCGATCTACGCCGCGCAGGACAATCGCAAGATCACCCAGCTGATCGTTCCGACCGAAGCCGCGGCCAAGGCCGTCGCCGCCGAAGTCGCGGGCGGCAAGACGCTCGAAGCCGCTGCCCAGGAAAAGAGCCTTTCCGCCGCCAAGCTCGAATTCTTCAGCAAGGACCAGCTCTCCAGCCAGTTCTCGCCGGCCGTTGCCGACGCCGTGTTTGCAGCCCCTGTCGGCAAGCTCACGGCGCCGCAGAAGAGCGCTCTCGGCTGGCACCTGATCCGCGTCGAGGACGAACAGAAGAAGCCTGAGCGCCCCCTCGCCGCCGTCAAGGACGAGATCGCCGCCAAGCTGAGCGCCGAAAAGAAGCAGGCCGCTTTCACCGACCTGCTCGCCAAGATCGAGGACGAATTCGCCAATGGCGCCAGCCTCGTCGAAGTCGCCAAGTCGCTTGGCGCCACTGTCGAGACGACGGCACCGGTCACCGCAAACGGCCAGATCTACGGCAAGCCCGGTGAGACCGCGCCTGCCCTGCTGCAGCCGGTGCTGAAGACCGCCTTCGGCATGGACCAGGAAAAGCCGCAGACCGCGCAAGTTGGCAAGGACGGCAACCAGGTCGCGGCCGAGCGCAACTTCATCGTCTACGACGTCACCGACATCACGCCTTCCGCGCCGGCTCCCTACAAGGAGATCGTCGGCGACGTGAAGGCCGCCTGGGCGCTCGACAAGGGCGGGGCTGCTGCCAAGGCCGCCGCGCTCCAGATCCAGACGCAGATCCGCCAGGGCAAGACCGTCGAACAGGCCGTTGCCGCTGCAGGCAAGCAGTTGCCCGTCGAGCAGGTCTCGATGTCGCGCGCCACGTTGACTGCAGCGCTGCGTTCAGGCCGCCAGGTGCCTCCGCCGGTCTCGCTGATGTTCCACATGGCCAAGGGCACCGTGAAGGTGCAGTCGGCCGGACAGGATCGCGGCTGGTTCGTCGTCGTCCTCAAGGACGTCGTGCCCGGCAAGGTCGAATCGCCCCAGCTCGTCGAAGGCACCCAGCGCGAGCTGGGCGGCCAGATGGGCCAGGCCTATACCGACGCGCTCGGCAAGGCGATCCGCAAGGAAGTGGGCGTGACCAAGCACGACAAGGCCATCAAGGCCGTGCGCGACCAGCTCGCCGGCACCGCCAGCGCCGAATAAGGCCAATCAGATGAAGACCGGGGTCATGGAACGCGAATCGGATCGCCTTGCGGCATTGGCGCAGCTCTCCAAGGGCAAGCCGGCACTGCTCTGGCGCAAGCTCGTGGCCGATACCGAAACCCCGGTCGCCGTCGCGCTCAAGCTCTTCGAGGAAGGCCGCGGCGACTTTCTGCTCGAATCGGTCGAAGGCGGCGAGACGCGCGGGCGCTACAGCCTGATCGGCCTCGATCCCGATCTGGTGTTCCGCGCCGAAGGCCAGGGCTGCGAGATCAACCGCGACTGGCAGAACGACCGCGAGGCTTTCGCGCCGCTGGCCGGCGAGACGCTGGTGGAACTGCGTGCGCTGGTCGAAAGCTGCCGCTTCGACGTTCCTGCCGCGCTTCCGCCCGCCCTCGCCTGCCTTGTCGGCTATTTCGGCTACGAGACCATCGGCCTTGTCGAAAAGCTGCCGCGCGCGCCGCAAAGCGCGCTCGCCTTGCCCGACATGCTGTTCGTGCGCCCTTCGCTGATACTGGTGTTCGACCGCCTGAGCGACGAACTCTTCTGCGTCGCCCCGCTCTGGCCGGAAGCCGGCACGCCGGAGCGCCTGGTCGAACTGGCCGCCGAGCGCATCGACGAAGCCTTGCGCAAACTGGCCGCGCCCGCCCCGGTCCTGCCCAGCGCGAGCGATCTTCCCGAGCCCGTCCAGACCCCGGTCATGTCCGCGTCCGACTACGAAGCCATGGTTCTCAAGGCCAAGGACTACATCGAGGCGGGCGACATCTTCCAGGTAGTGCTGGCGCAGCGTTTCACCTGCGAATTCACCCTGCCTCCGCTGGCGCTCTACCGCTCGCTGCGCCGCGTGAACCCGTCGCCCTTCCTCTATTTCCTCGACATGCCCGGCTTCGCGCTGATTGGCTCGAGCCCGGAAATCCTCGTCCGCGTCCGCGAGGGCGAAGTGACGATCCGTCCCATCGCCGGCACCCGTCCGCGCGGCAAGACGGCCTCGGAAGACAAGGCCAACGAAATCAGCCTGCTGGCCGATCCCAAGGAGCGGGCCGAGCACCTCATGCTGCTCGACCTCGGCCGCAACGACGTCGGCCGCGTGGCGGCTGCCGGCACCGTCGAAGTGACCGACAGCTACACGATCGAACGCTACAGCCACGTCATGCACATCGTCTCGAACGTGGTGGGCAAGCTCGACACGGCCAGGCACGATGCCATCGACGCCGTCTTCGCAGGCTTTCCGGCAGGCACCGTTTCCGGGGCGCCCAAGGTTCGCGCCTGCGAGGTCATCGCCGAGCTGGAGCCGGAAACGCGCGGCGCCTATGCCGGCGGCGTCGGCTATTTCGCCCCGGACGGTTCGGTCGATTCCTGCATCGTGCTGCGCACCGGCGTGCTGAAGGACGGCATCCTTCACGTTCAGGCCGGCGCCGGCATCGTTGCCGACAGCGTCCCCGCCTACGAGCAGCGCGAGTGCGAGGCCAAGTCCGGCGCGCTCTTTGCCGCGGCCCGCGAAGCGGTTCGCGTCGCCGGTGAACCGGGTTTCGGGCAGTGACCGGCATAGAGGCCTTCCCGATCCCGGGGCTTCGGAACCTGCGTCTCCGGAACTTCGGCCTCAAGTCCGGGGCAGCAGCCTGCCGATGGTGACGCGCGCCGGCAGCATTGCCGCCTTCGCGCTCCTCGTCGCCGCCTGCTCATCCGACGCCGCCCCCGAGCGCAAGGTTTCCCCACCGCCTCCGTCCTGTGAAGGCGCGACGTTCGAAGGCGCAAGCTTCACGCATTGCCTGGCCGATCCTGCGCGCCATTCGATCCACATGGTGCTCGGCCCCAAGGGCGCTGCGCCCTATCGCAGCCTGTCGGAACTGGCGGCTAGCCGTCCCTCCGGCCGGCATGCGGTGGCCTTCGCGATGAACGGCGGCATGTTCGACGACAAGGGACAGCCCATCGGTTATTACGTCGAAGAGGGCGAGCGGGGCCACAAGCTCAACACCAACGCGGGCTGGGGCAATTTCCACCTCCAGCCCAACGGCGTGTTTTATGGCGACGCGAAAGGACAATGGGCGATCCGGGCCACGGACGATTTCGCCAGGAGCGTCTCCAACCGGCCCGACTTCGGCACGCAGTCGGGACCGATGCTGGTGATCGGCGGCAAGCTTCACCCTAAGATCGACGCGGACGGCGAATCGAGGAAGCTGCGCAATGCCGTAGGCGTCGACCGTAAAGGCCGCGCGCATTTCGTGATTTCGGACGAGCCGGTGTCCTTCGGCAAGCTTGCCCGGCTGTTCCGCGACAAACTCGATTGCCCCAATGCGCTGTTTCTCGACGGCAGCGTATCCTCGCTCTGGGACCCGGAGCACGGGCGCGTGGACGGCGGACCTCCGCTCGGCCCCTTGATCGTCGTCGAGAAAGCGACGAAAGGCGTTAAATGATCCTCGTCATCGACAACTACGACAGCTTCACCTGGAACCTCGTCCATTACGTGATGGAACTTGGCGCCGAAGTCGAAGTCGTCCGTAACGACGCACTCTCCGCCGCGCAGGCCATCGACAGCGGCGCTCAGGGTTTCCTGCTGTCGCCTGGCCCCTGCACGCCCAACGAGGCAGGCATCAGCCTCGACCTCGTCGGTGCCGCCGCCGATGCCGGAAAGCCCCTGCTCGGCGTCTGCCTGGGCCACCAGTCAATCGGCCAGTACTTCGGCGGCAAAGTGGTTCGCGGCGGGCTGATGCACGGCAAGACCTCGCCGGTGAATCATGACGATACCGGCGTTTTCGCAGGCATCCCCTCACCTTTCACGGCGACCCGCTATCACTCGCTGATCGTCGAGGGAATTCCCGAGGCGCTCAAGGTCAACGCCCGCTCGGACGATGGCCATGTCATGGGCTTCCGCCATGCCGATCTGCCCATCCATGGCGTGCAGTTCCATCCGGAAAGCATCGCCACCGAGCATGGCCATGCGATGCTGGCCAATTACCTGAGGCTCTGCGGCATCGACGCCCGGCTGCCCGCACGGATCGCGGCGTGACCTTGCAGATGACGTTGCCCGACCCGCTCCATCCCATCGAGGAAGCCGAAGCCGAGCACGCTTTCGGGCTGATCCTCGACGGTAAGGTCGATGACGATTCGATCGTCCGCTTCCTCATCGCCCTCACCGAACGGGGCGAGACTTCGGGCGAAATCGCCGGTGCTGCCCGGGCGATGCGCGCGCGCATGATCCCGATCTCGGCGCCCGCCAACGCCATCGACGTCTGCGGCACGGGCGGTGACGGCCATCACACGCTCAATGTCTCGACCGCGGTATCGCTGGTGGTCGCCGCCTGCGGCGTGCCTGTCGCCAAGCACGGCAACCGCGCCGCCAGTTCCAAGGCCGGTGCCGCCGATACGCTCGAAGCGCTGGGGCTCAACCTCGATCGCGCCGCGGAAACGGCTGAGGAAACGCTCGGCGACCTCGGCATCTGCTTCCTCTTCGCTGCCCGGCATCACCCCGCGATGGGGCGGATCATGCCGATCCGCAAAGCCATCGGCCGCCGAACGATCTTCAACCTGATGGGGCCGCTGGCAAACCCTGCAAACGTCACGCGCCAGCTCGTCGGCATTGCGCGCCCAGCCTATGTGCCGATCTATGCCGAGGCATTGATGCACCTGGGCAGCACGCATTCTTTCGTCATTTCCGGCGACGAGGGGCTGGACGAACTCAGCCTCGCCGGCGGCAACGAAGTCGCCGAGATCAAGGACGGCGAGCTTTCGATGCGCCGCGTCTCCCCTGAGGATGTAGGGCTGCCCATCTCTCCTGTCGGGGCGATACGCGGCGGCGATGCGGCCCATAATGCCGATGCCCTGCGGCGACTGCTGCTGGGCGAGCATGGCGCCTATCGCGATGCCGTCCTGCTCAATGCCGCGGGCGCCCTCATCGTTGCCGGTGAGGTCGAAACCTGGCGGGAAGGCGTGGAAGAGGCTGCCGAGGCTATCGACAAGGGCTTGGCCAATGCTCTGCTCAATTGCTGGATTTCCGCGCTTCGGGCTTGAGGCGCTGCGTGTTTTCGAGGGTACCGATGTCCGATAAGCTTACCGAGATCTGCGACACCAAGCGCATCGAAGTGCAAACGCGCAAGGGTTTCGCGACGCTGGATGACCTGGACGCCCGGTCCCGCGAACAGAGCGCACCTCGCGGCTTCGAGGCGGCCCTGCGCCGGAAGGCGGAGACCGAATTCGCATTGATCGCGGAGATCAAGAAAGCTTCGCCTTCCAAGGGTTTGATCCGGCCTGATTTTCGCCCCACCGAACATGCCATCGCTTATGAGCGCGGCGGTGCGGCCTGCCTCTCGGTGCTGACCGACGCGCCCTACTTCCAGGGCCATGAAGATTTCCTCGTTGAGGCCCGGGCCGCCTGCTCGCTTCCGGTGATCCGCAAGGATTTCATGATCGATCCCTGGCAGGTCGCCGAGGCGCGCTCGATCGGCGCCGACGCGATCCTGATCATCATCGCCGCGCTGGACGACGTGCTTATGGCTGAAATCGAGGCTGCGGCGCGTGAGCGCGGGATGGACTGCCTGGTCGAAGTCCACAACGAAGACGAGATGGAGCGGGCGAGCCGCCTCAAGTCGCGTCTCATTGGCGTGAACAACCGTGATCTCAAGCGGTTCGCGACCGATATTTCGACTACAGAACGCCTCGCCCCGCTGGCACCCGCCGGCACCCTGCTCGTGAGCGAAAGCGGCATCAACACTCACGCCGATCTGCAACGGCTGTCGGCTTGCGGCGCCCGTACTTTCCTCGTTGGCGAGAGCCTGATGCGTCAGGCCGATGTCCAAGCGGCAACCCGCCAGCTCCTCTTCGCAGATTGAGGATAGCCCGCACTTGAGCAAGTCCCTTACTCACATCGATGCGGAAGGCTCGGCCCGCATGGTCGACGTTGGTGCCAAGGCCGCGACCCGCAGGGTCGCCGTGGCGTCCGGGCGGATCACGATGAGCGCCTCGGCCTTGGAAGCGATCCGCGCCGGCAATGCACCGAAAGGCGACGTGCTGGGAACGGCACGCATCGCGGGGATCATGGCCGCCAAGAAGACGGCGGACCTCATCCCGATGTGCCACCCGCTGACGCTGGACGCCGTGAACCTGGATTTCACGTTCGAGGACAGCGCCGTTCTGGCAATGGGCACTGCATCGCTGAGCGGCAAGACCGGGGTGGAAATGGAAGCCATTACAGCGGTTTCCGTGGCTCTGCTGACAATTTACGACATGGCCAAGGCGCTCGACAAGGGCATGGTCATCGGTGACATTCGCCTGATCGAAAAGCGTGGCGGCAAATCGGGCGACTGGAAGATCGAGACATCGCCGCGATGATCCCGCCGATCGCTCTGGAAGAGGCACAGGCCCGACTGCTTGCGCTGGTCGAGCCGCGGCCCGTCGAGCACGTCGACATCGACGGTGCGCTGGGTCGCTATCTCGCGGCTCCGTTGCTGGCACGCCGGGTCCAGCCTGCCGCCGATATCTCCGCCATGGACGGTTATGCCGTCAGCGAAGGGGGCTTGTCCGGACCCTGGCAGGTGATCGGTGAAAGCGCGGCAGGGCGGCCTTTCGGTGCAGCCGTCGATCCGGGTCAAGCCGTGCGGATCTCCACCGGCGCCCTGTTGCCCGAAAATGCGCGGGCCGTGATCCTGCAGGAGGATGTCGACCGTGAGGGCGATCACCTCGCCCTCACGGGAGAGGCGCCCTCACCAGGCCACAAGCACGTCCGCTTCCGCGGCATGGATTTCGCCGATGGAGCGCCGCTGCTGGCCGCCGGGGCACTGATCGGACCGGCACAGGCCGGTCTTGCCATTTCGGCGGGCCACCGGCATCTCGCCGTCCGCCGCCGCCCCCGGCTCACCGTGATCGATAGCGGCGATGAATTGTCCGGCGATCCCGAATGCTGCGCAGCCCATCAGATACCCGCCAGCAACGGCGCCATGCTGACCGCTCTTGCGCGTAGCGTCCCCGTCGATGCAAATCGAAATGGACCAATCCCCGACGATCTGGACGCTCTGGTCGCCGCCTTCGACGCGGCCGCCGATGCCGACGTGATCGTGACGAGCGGGGGAGCGTCAGTGGGCGATCACGACCTTCTCCGGCCGGCACTGGAAAAATGGGGCGCGGAAATCGACTTCTGGCGCGTCGCGATCAAACCGGGCAAACCGCTCATGGTGGCGACACGGCAAACGGCAGGGCGTCGTCAACTGGTGATCGGGCTTCCCGGCAATCCCGTGTCCAGCCTGGTAACCGCATATTTCTTCGTTCTTCCCGTACTGCGCGCATTTCTGGGCGCCGCGCAGCCCTTGCCCCGCGCGATTGCCACCCGGCTTTCGGCACCTTTGAGGACGGGGGGTGCGCGCCGCGAATTCCTGCGGGGATCCTGGGATGGTGAGGCGGTCTATGCCCTCTCGCTACAGGATAGCGGCGCCTTGTCCTCGCTTGCCGCCAGCAATGTCCTGATCGACCGGTCGGCGCATGCCCTCGCCGCTGACCGCGGTGATCCCGTTCAGGTATTCTTGCTCCAAAATGGCGGTATTGCTTGACGATACCCTATTCGTTGCATAATTGTTCCCTCATTGTTCGCAGACAAGTTCCCTGAACGACATCAAGTCGGCCGGGGCCGGTTCGTCGGGCGATTCAGGCCAAGTGCCACAGAACACATGAGGCTAAGCAGATGTTGACGCGCAAGCAGCACGAATTGCTCCGGTTCATCCAGGTCCGGCTTGAAGAAAGCGGCATTTCCCCCAGCTTCGAGGAAATGAAGGAAGCGCTCGATCTCAAGTCGAAGTCGGGCGTCCATCGGTTGATTTCCGCGCTGGAGGAACGTGGCTTCATCCGCCGTCTTCCCAACCGTGCCCGCGCTCTCGAAGTGCTCCGCCAGCCCGAAGACGCCACAAGCAAGCCGGCCAAGGCCGCGGCTGCGGTATCGGCGGCGCGTGGCGGTAACGCCGCACCGTCCCGTCCGGCGGCGGTTGCCAGGCCAGCCAACGATGTGATCGAAATCCCCCTTCATGGTCGTATCGCCGCGGGCGTGCCGATCGAGGCCCTGGAAGGCCAGTCCTCGCTGCCGGTGCCTGCGGCCCTGCTCGGTGCAGGCGATCATTATGCGCTGGAAGTCTCAGGCGACTCGATGGTCGATGCCGGCATTCTCGACGGAGATTTCGCACTCGTAAAGCGGACCACCACGGCCAGGGATGGCGAGATCGTCGTCGCCCTTGTGCGGGGTGAGGAAGCAACGCTCAAGTATCTGCGCCGGGAAGATGGCATGGTGCGCCTCGATCCCGCGAACGCCGCTTACGAACCGCAGATCTACGGGCCTGACGAAGTAGAAGTCCAGGGCAAGCTGGCAGGCCTGCTGCGCCGCTATCATTGATCCGTCTCAGGAGAGCGCCCTGTTCGCCCTCCTCAGGCCAGCGGTCGCTAATACCATCCCTTGCGTTCGATCATGGTCGGCGCAGCGGGTTTCCACCAGCCATGGTTTCCTTGCCCCTCGGCCACGGTCCTCACACTGCGGCTTGCAAGATCGATAGTCAGCCCGCCCGTTCGATCCAGCATCTGGCGATCAACTTTGAGCCACTTCGGTCGGCAGGTCCTCGGCAAGCGGCGCTCGGCAATCACCACGTCGGCCCACCTGCACGCCTCGGCCAGTTGCATCTCGGGGACGATGGCCCTCCCCCGCGCGATCAACACATGCCGAGCCTCCTCGCCGTAACGTAGCTCGACGGCGCAGAAGTCCGCGTTGCATCGCGTTCCGGGCGCCGTCTGCGCATTGATCGGGACCTCTCGCGTCCCGGCAACTTCCATGAGGTTGTCCAGGGCGTAATCGCCGGAACCGGCGCGGAGCATCACGAGCCGATGGCTCTCGGGATCGATCCAGCCCACATGGCGGCCATCGCCCGAAACCATGATGTCCGGAACCGGAATGAGCATCAAGCCGAAGAAACCGGCAGCTATAGGCATAATCCCCCATAGCCGGATGCGACTGTCCCAAAGGCCCAGCCAGAGCCCTCCAGCAACAAACAACGCAAAATGCCACCCACTCATCGTGGGCATCACCCGAACGGCTCCCGGTTCCGCGGCAATGAAGCGCGCTATGGCCAGCAGGGCGTCGATAGCGTGGTTCGCCAGCCACCACACCGGACCTCCAAGCCCAACCACATCGAGCAGCAGCGCCAGGGCGACGAAAGGCATGATGACCAGCGTCGTCAAAGGGATCGCGATCACATTGGCGACAGAACCGTAGAGGCCGGCACGATGGAAATGGAACAGGGCGATGGGCATCAACGCCAATTCGATCGCAATGCCGGTGATCAGGATCATCGTGAGGTGGCGCATGGCCTTGAACGGCCAGGCCTCTTCCCGGGGTGCCAACCAGCGCTTCAGCGGCTCTGCATTGCCGAGTGCCACCAAAACCATCACCGCCGCGAAGCTCATCTGGAAGCTGGGACCGACGACCGACTCGGGCCAGATGACCAGCACGATGACAGCCGCCACCGCCAGCAAGCGCATGGACAGCGCTTCACGGCCCCATGCCATGGCAGCGAGAACGAGCAGAGCGCCCAGGAAAGCCCGCATGGTAGGAACCTGCGAGCCGCTCAACAGCGTGTAGCCCAGCCCCGCGGCCGCTCCGCATGTTGCGGCCAGTATCGGCAGGCGGACCCTCAGGGCCAGTGCCGGGAAAAGGGCCAGAAGGCGCAGTACGACGAAATAGACGCAGCCGATCACCGCACTCACGTGAAGTCCGCTGATCGACAGAAGGTGAGCCAGGCCCGCATCGCGCATGGCCTGGGCATCACCCTGGCCGATCGCGCCCATGTCTCCGGTCGTCAGCGCTGCCGCGATACCGCCCGGCGACCCCGCGAGATGCGTCGTTATATGACGGGACAACGCGGCACGCTGGTCGGCGAGCCAATCGCCTCCACGCCCGAGCGATATCACTTCGACCGGCGATGTAATCGAGCCCGTGGCCGACAGGCCCGAAAACCAGGCCGCGCGCGCAAAATCGTATCCACCAGGGAACATGGGTGATGCCGGAGGGGTAAGCCGGCCCCGGAACCGAATGACCGCACCGGTGCTCAGCGGCTGTTCCCGCAGCGCGGTCGGCAGATTGACCCTGACCTTGATGGACCGCCCGCTTCGTGGCTCTCGCAACGCCAGTGTCAGCCGATCCCGCTGCAGCGCCGGCTGCTCTTCGAGCGACAGGACCCGGGCCGTGAAGATGCCCGACATGGTCCGCTCTATGGCCGGTTGCCCGACGATTTCCGACCGGGTCCAGATCGACAGGCACCCTGCCAGGACGACCAGCGATAGCGAAAGGATCGCCTGTCTGATATAAGGAAACCGAGCCGATCCCACGTGCCAGTTCAATGCGAATAATGCAATCGCGACGCATACTACGCAAAGGGCTGCCCATGTCGCTGCAGACGACAGGAAAAACCAAGCAATTGCGCCAGTTCCAAAGGCCACGGCCAGCCACGGCGCTCTGGTGAAACTGCAGTTCGAAAGAAAACACTCGACACCCGCCAAACCGCTCGACAAGTGGCTCTTGCTGATCCATGGGCGATGCTGCAATGCAGCGCCTCCGGCTAAAACCGGACGCTCGAAATCAACTGTCGTGGCGGCGTGGCTGGCCATGGCGAGCATAGGACAGGAAGGTTATTAGAATGGCAAGCGGCAGTGCATCGAGCGGAGCGGCGGCAAGCAAGGCCGTCGTCACGCGCTTTGCCCCCTCGCCCACGGGTTATCTCCATATCGGAGGCGCTCGTACCGCTCTCTTCAACTGGCTTTTCGCCCGTCACCACGGCGGCAAGTATCTGCTTCGCATCGAGGACACCGACCGCGCGCGCTCGACCGAGCCGGCGATCGAGGCGATCTTCGACGGACTGACCTGGCTCGGCCTCGATGGCGACGAACCGGCGGTGTTCCAGTTCGCCCGTTCGGACCGCCACGCTGAAGTGGCCGCCGATCTGTTGGCTAACGGCCACGCCTATCGCTGCTACCTCACGACCGAGGAACTCGCCGAACGCCGCCAGAAGGCGCAGGAAGAACGCCGCCCGTTCCGCATCGACAGCGAATGGCGCGATGCCGATCCCTCGACCTGGCCCGCCGACAAGTCCTACGTCGTGCGCGTCAAGGCGCCGCGTGACGGCGAGACCACGATCACCGATCTGGTCCAGGGCGAAGTCACCGTTCGGAACGAGGAAATCGACGATTTCGTCATCCTGCGCTCCGACGGTACGCCGACCTACATGCTGGCCGTCGTCGTGGACGATAACGACATGGGCGTTACCCATGTCCTGCGCGGTGACGACCACCTCAACAACGCCTTCCGCCAGCTCGTGATCATTCACGGCATGGGCTGGGAAGTGCCGGTCTACGGCCATGTGCCGCTGATCCACGGTTCGGACGGCGCCAAGCTTTCCAAGCGTCACGGCGCTCTTGGCGTCGATGCCTACCGCGACGAGATGGGCGTCCTGCCGGAAGCGCTGTTCAACTATCTGCTGCGCCTTGGCTGGGGCCACGGCGATGAAGAATTCATCAGCCGCGAACAGGCCGTGAAGTGGTTCGACATGGCCGACGTCGGCAAGTCGCCCTCGCGCTTCGATCTCGCGAAGCTGCAGAATCTCAATGGCCACTACTTGCGTGAGGCGAATGACGCCCGCCTGGCGGAACTGGTCCTGCCGCGCCTGGTCCAGGCCGGCTACGAACACACCGACCTTGCCCTGCTTGCGCAGGCGATGCCGGTACTGAAGGTCCGTGCAAAGGACCTCAACGAACTTGCAGAAGGCGCGGCCTTCCTGTTTGCCAAGCGTCCGCTCGCGTTCAGCGAGAAGGCGCAGGCGCTGTTGACGGACGAGGCGCGGGGGCGCCTTGCCGCCATTCACGAGCGTCTTTCCAGCGAGCCCGAATGGCTCCTGGAGGCACTGGAAGCCAACCTGAAGGCAATGGCCGAGGATCTGGGATTGGGCCTCGGCAAGCTCGCGCAACCCTTGCGGGCGGCCCTGACTGGTCAAACGACCTCTCCGGGTATTTTCGACGTATTGGTTCTGCTCGGCCGGGACGAAAGCCTCGCACGCATTGGCGCGCAGGCGGACGCCGCGACCGGGTCGCACATATAAGGAGTAAGAACTGGTGGGTGATCAGGTCAAACTGAATGCTGGTGGCACGGAATTCGACTACCCCGTACTGAAGGGCAGTGTCGGCCCGGATGTCATCGATATCCGCAAGCTCTACGCCCAGACGGGCAAGTTCACGTACGATCCCGGCTTCACGTCGACGGCCAGCTGCGAAAGCGCGCTGACCTATATCGACGGCGACGAAGGCGTGCTGCTCCATCGCGGCTACCCGATCGGCCAGCTGGCTGAAAATTCGTCGTTCATGGAAACCAGCTACTTGCTGCTCAATGGCGAACTGCCGAGCGCCGACGAACTGGCAACCTTCGAAAACACCATCACGCGCCACACCATGCTCCACGAGCAGCTGGCGAACTTCTACCGCGGCTTCCGCCGTGACGCCCACCCGATGGCGATCATGTGCGGCGTCGTCGGCGCGCTCTCGGCGTTCTATCACGACTCGACCGACATCTCGGACCCCGAGCACCGCAAGATCAGCTCGCACCGCCTGATTGCCAAGATGCCGACGATTGCGGCAGCGGCCTACAAGTACTCGGTCGGCCAGCCCTTCGTCTATCCTGACAACAAGCTGAGCTACACCGGCAACTTCCTGCGCATGACCTTCGGCGTGCCGGCGGAAGAATACGAGGTGGTTCCGGCCGTCGAAAAGGCCATGGACCGCATCTTCATCCTGCATGCCGACCACGAGCAGAACGCCTCGACCTCAACCGTGCGCCTTGCCGGTTCGTCGGGCGCCAACCCGTTCGCATGCATCGCGGCCGGTATCGCCTGCCTCTGGGGTCCTGCGCATGGCGGCGCCAACGAAGCCGCGCTCAACATGCTCAAGGAAATCGGCACGCCGGACAAGATCCCGCACTACATCGAGCGTGCGAAGGACAAGAACGATCCGTTCCGCCTGATGGGCTTCGGTCACCGCGTCTACAAGAACTACGATCCCCGCGCCACGGTCATGCAGAAGACCGTTCGCGAGGTGTTCGACGCGCTGAAGGTCACCGACCCGCTCTTCGAGACTGCCCTGCGCCTCGAGGAAATCGCGCTCAACGATCCGTACTTCGTCGAGAAGAAGCTCTTCCCGAACGTCGACTTCTACTCGGGCATCATTCTCTCGGCCATCGGCTTCCCGACCACGATGTTCACGGCGCTCTTCGCCCTCGCCCGCACCGTGGGCTGGGTGGCGCAATGGAACGAAATGATCTCCGATCCCGGCCAGAAGATCGGCCGCCCGCGTCAGCTCTACACCGGCCCGACGCAGCGCGATTTCGTGCCGATCGGCCAGCGCTGAGCCCGTTGCTCGCAAGCGCGACCAAGGCAATGCACCGATAACAGGAGGGCCCTCGCGCAAGCGGGGGCCTTTCTTTTTGTGCGCACGCACCCAGGCAACCTGCCGGCGCGGCACCTGGTTAAGCCCGCTATGTACAAGTGCTTGATATGAGAGAGGCCAAGCGATAGCTTTCAGGGCAGCAACAAAGCATTGGCTACGGGGGCGTTAGCAGATGATCCTCAGTGCTTTCCGGCCGGATTCCATGTTTTTCCTGAGCTTGGCGGGGGTTTTCCCGGCTCGAGATCCACGAACCGGGGCTGTAGAAGCCGAAGGCATGGGTCAAACGCCTGCTCGCCCCCGGCCGAAGCTCGGATCGATGCCGGTCCACCGACTTGCCGGGCACCAGGAACGTGACCGCGGTTACCGGAGCTTTCCCATTTCACGCCCTAAGATAGCCGCGCAAACCCGGCCTTCTCACAAGATAAAACAGGAGGAATTGTAATGTCATTCCTCAGGCTTCTTGCCTTTGTCATAGGACTGTTCGGCATCGTCGTGGGCCTGCTCTGGGTCGGCCAAGGCACGGGGATCATCTCGTGGCCGAGCGACAGCATGATGCTGGATGATCGCTCCTGGGCCGTGCGCGGCGCGGTCATGGCGGCGGTGGGCGTCATCCTGCTGTGGCTGGCGCGTCGCGGCAAGGATGCCAACGATCACCGCTTGTGAAGGGAGCGCCTGTGAAGGAGACGCCTGTGAACAGGCGCCGCTGATCAGCCCGGAAGGTCGGCGGGCACTTCGAGAATGAAGCGCGCGCCCTGCCCCGGTGCGCTGTCCACCAGCAAATCGCCGCCCATAGCCCGCGCCAGGCTGCGCGAAATGTAGAGGCCGAGGCCGGAACCACCGTCTCCGCTGCGACCGAGCCGTTCGAACTTGTCGAAGATCTTGCCCTGCTGCTCTTGCGACAGCCCGGGTCCCTGGTCCGCCACGATGATCCGGGCGCGATCGCCCAGCGTTTCGAGGCGGATCCAGATGTGCGAGCGCTCCGGCGAGTAGCGAATGGCATTGCCGATGAGGTTCAGCAGAACCTGCAGGACGCGGCGATATTCCGCCACTGCCGGCAGGACTTCCGAGCCATGCGGCGCCTCTATGACGATGCCTTTTTCCTGAGCGCGGACATTCAGGATGCCGGCGGCCTGCCGGGCCAGCTCCGATAGGTCCACCCGATCCGGCGCCGTGCTGAAGCCTTCCGTCTCGACCACTTCGAGATCGGCGAGATCTTCCAGCAATCCCAGAAGCAGCTTGCCCGCGCCGGCGATTTCGCCCGCATACTCCGCGTAGGCGTCAGGCAGCGGTCCGGCGAGCCGCGTGCGGATCGTCTCGGCATTGGCGATGATCCGCGAGATCGGCTGACGCAGCACCGGCGCCAGATCGTGTCCGACGAGGCTGCGGCGAAGCATCGGCTCCATCGGTTCGCGAACGGCCGCGGCCGAAATGCCGGGCGTGTCCGACACCAGCAGAAGCTCGAAGCCCGCCGGATCGAAACCGGGCCGCATGTGCGGAACGAGCGAAACCCGCCACGACCGGCGCGATCCCGAAACGACCACGCGCGATCCGTCGAGCAGGCGCCAGTGCAGCGGCTGCTTGTGAGTCACTTTCTCTGGCGGCAGGAACTCGGTCCAGTGGCCGCCGAAACCGGCCTCCATCGCCGCCGCGACCCCGGCCAGTTCCGGGCTGTCCGACAGGACCGTGAGTACGCGCTGATCGGCATCGAGCTGGGCGCTCAACTCGGCAAGGTGCCGGTCGATCATTGTGCGCCGCCGCTCCACCGAAGCCGCATCCTCGACGGGCGCGGGAGCGGCCTGCCAGTTGCGGACGACGATCTGACATCCTTCGTTCAGACCTTGCGGTTCCACTTCGACCCAGGCCGTGATCACGTCCCCGCCATCATGGGCGGTGACGGCGCGCGCAAGGCGGAAGCCGTAACGCCGGGCCTTGCGGACCAGCTCGAGCAATTCGGGAACGGCGATGGTGCCGGGCAGTTCGCCGCCGCAGCGCTCCTGCAGACCAGCCAGCGGCTCGTCCGCTTCGAGCAGCCTGTCCTGCGCGTCGCTGACTGCGCGGGCAAGAATGGTACCTTCCATCAGCATCAGCCGCCCTGCCGTCCGCTGGCCAGGATCGAAGCCGCCACGTCTGCGCCCAGCCTCTCGAAGCCCTCGGGCAGCATCGCTTCGGGATGAATGGCAAGGAACTGCTTTTCGATGTCCGCCGCCTTTAGTCCGGCTGCCCGCAAGGCCAGCGCCAGCCTGGCCAGTTGCGCCTCATGGGTTGCGAGCACCGCCGCCTCACGCCGCAGGCCGGAGCCCGCCGCAAGCGCCGTGAAGAACAGCGCCGCGCCCGCGTGACTCACGGAAAGGGCGATATGGAAGGCGCCGCCAAGCCCGGTCAGCAAACGCGAGGCCAGGCCCAGGCGGGTGGCACCTTCGTCATAGCTGCGGCGGATAGCGGCTTCCACCAGCACGAGGCGTTCGCCCATGATGGGCCGCGCCGCCATCGCGCTGCGCACGGCGAGGATCAGGCGGTGGAGCAGATCTCCCGGCAGCTCGGACAAGGGCAGGCTCATGCGCCGCTGCGCCTGGCACCAACGCGCCTGCGACGCGAGCCAGGTCACGGCCAAGGCGTGCGTGGCACCTTCGGCCGAGGCCAGCATTGCCTGGACGAGCGGGGGAACGACAGGATCCAGCGCCAGGCGCGTCTGCAACCGCTCGGTCATCTGCCATTCCAGGGCCATGGCGTGGACGTGGGACAAAAGCAGCGGATCCGCCATGAAGAGGCGTGCCATGTCTTCGATGTCTTCGACAAGCGAGCCGGAATCCGCACCGCCCAGGTGAAGCGGCTCGACGATCTGGCGCGCCAGATCCGCCAGCACGCCGCGCACGCGCGCAAGAATTTCGTCGCTGAAAAGCGCACTGTCCTCGGCCGCGAGCAAGTACTGCAGTATCGGCAGCACGCTGTCGGCCATGGCATCGCCGCGCGCCAGGTCCGCACGGAGCAAGGCCTCCGCGGTCTGGTCGTCGGCCGGATGAACAGCGTTGTCGATCATCCGTCCCGTATACCCTGTATCTGGTTAAGCCCCGGTTAGTCCTTCCGACGTAGCGGAAGAGCCATGCCGACCACAACGAGCGTCATCGCCAGAACTTCCACCAACGGCTCAACTTGCCCGAATCCTGCGGCAAAAGCCAGCACAAGTCCCAATGTGGCACGGTCTGTCGCCAGCGACGCCACCTTGCCGGTCACGAACCGGGGAATCAGGGCCAGAAGCATCATCAGCATGGCCGGTGGGAACATCCACGAAATGAGCGATTCGCCCCCGAGCCGGGGAATGGCGGCCAGCAGCGACAGCCCGAAAAGCGTGTCGACCAGCCAGCGCAGCACATCGGCGCGCGGGATCGCGGGCGGCAATTGCCCCAGCGCCTGCCGCTCTACCGAGCGCAGAAGCCGGCTCGCCTCGACCAGCAACGCAGCTGCGACCAGCGAGAGGAAGGCGATCGTCACGAAACCGAACCAGGCAAGGCCGCCTGCCAGCGCCACCGCCACGAGCACGCCGAGGCTCAACATGTTGCTGGCATTGCCCGCATGGAGCAGCGAGGATCCGAACGTCAGCACGCCGTAACGGGCGACGGCCCGGCCCGGCGAGACGCTGTCGCCATCGGCGAAACGCCCGCGCAACCATTCCAGCTCTACCGCGTGAGCTTCGGCTTCATCGCGAATCAGCCGCCAATCGACGCCGCTGCGCACGGCCACGGGAACTTCGCGCATCGGTACGCCCGCTTGCAGCGCGATCCGTGTCAGCGCGGAATGCACATCGCAATCGCCCGGAAGCTCCTGAAGGTTTTCCACCAGATGCCCCGGGATTCGCATCAATCCAGCGCTCGCCCGGTTGATGTCGATGCGCTCGAACCCGGCGGCCAGCCCGCCTTCGACCGGCTGGACGAGCACGGCCGGCGCCCTGCCCTCAAGCAACGGCACGACGCCGGCGGCCTCGACGAAGAGCCCTTCCCCGATCACGACCAGTTCGTCATTCGCCGTCACCAGCCCGGCAAGCGGCCTCGCGCCGGTGGCGATATGGAATTGCAGGCCGGCGTTCTCTGCCATGTGCTGAAGGGCGATCATCTCCGGCGAGGGCCCCTTCGCGAGGCAGATCACCCGCTGGCAATCGAGCGCAAGAGCGAGCCCGAGCTGATGCTGCGCCAGGGTCGCGCCGCCCACGCGCAGGAAGGCGCGCGGCAGGGACTGACCCGCCACGGCAGGCTCCATCATGGCGAGCAATGCGATACGCAGTGTGTTAACCTCCAGCGACCCTTAGCCACTTAGGCAAAGGGCAGCCCGGTGCCAAGCGCGACGCTTGCATCAGCTGGCGGAAAACTCGGCAAGATAGGCATCGAGGCGCCTTATCACTCCGGGTTCGCCGGGAGCGCCGTCCAGCGCCTGCTCCGCCAGGGCCAGGAGCTGGGCCGAATGGAAGCTGGCCGCCAACCCCTTCAGCCGCATGGCCGCAAGGTGCCAATTGCCATCGCAACGGGATCGGGCCAGCAGATCGGCCTGCCGCGCCACGCTTTCCAGATAGGACGCGCGCAACTCCGCGAAAAGCGCGGGATCCCCGCCCGCTGCCGCGGCGAGGGTCGCTTCGAGGGCACCTGCTTCATAAGCCATTTCCCCAGCTTAATGCCCAAAGGGTTAAAGTGGGCTTTATAGGTGCCTCCCGCGTGGTATCCTGATCCCATGGCTGGGGAAAACAGGATCGTCGCGCTCGGCGCGAATGGCAGCGAAGACAATTCGGCCCGCACTGCGGACGGAAACTCGGAAGACCGCATGAACGAAACCTTGGCAGTGGGCGTTTCGCCGCCGGAACCCGCAGAAGCGATTTCGGAAGATGCCTGGCGCAACGCTTGGGTCGCCACCGAGGAACCGGCCCTTGCCGCCCCCTCGCGCGATTGGCTGGCCCCTTCGCTGGCCGGCGCCGCGACCCTGGGCTGGACGGCGTTCTTTCTCTACGCCCTCTCCCCGCATTTCGAGACCCTGAGCCTCGACACCGTCCCCGCCCTTGTCGTGCAGTGGGCGGTGCCGCTCTTGCTGGTCGGCATGGTCTGGCTGTTGGTCCTGCGCCACAGCTCGCGCGAAAGCAGGCGTTTCGGCAATGTCGCCCGGGCCCTGTCGAACGAGTCCGCGCAGCTTGAAACGCGCCTGACTACGGTCAACCGCGAACTCAGCCTGGCGCGGGAATTCATCGCCGCCCAGTCGCGCGATCTGGAATCGCTGGGGCGCATTGCCACCGAGCGGCTTTCCGCAAACGCTGAGCGCTTGCAGGGCCTGATCCGCGAGAACGGCTCGCGCGTGGAATCGATCAGCGGGGTCAGCCAGGCCGCTCTCGACAACATGGAGAAGCTGCGCAATCAGCTCCCCGTCATCGCCAGTTCGGCCAAGGACGTCACTAACAATATCGGCAACGCCGGCCGCGCTGCCCATGTCCAGCTGGAAGACATGATCAACGGCTTCAATCGCCTGAACGAGTTCGGCTCCGCCAGCGAACGGCAGGTTGCCCGGCTGCGGGAATCCGTGGAAGCAGCGCTGACCGAAATCCATGCACGCGGCGAACAGGTCGCTGCCCTGGCGGACCGGCGCTTCGACCTGCTTTCCGAACGCGGGACGGCCTTCCGCAGCGAGCTTGACGGCCACGAAGTCGCTGCGCTCGAATCCATTCGAACCCGGGCCGAAGCGCTCGAGGAAGAAATCGCGCAGACCCGCGGACAGCTCGACCGTCATGAGGAAGAAAGCCTCACTTCGCTTCGCGCCCGGCTCGTGGCCTTGCGTGAGGAAAGCGACGTCGTCTCGCGCGCCTTGCGCGATGGCGAAGGCCGCGCCGCAGAAGCCTGGCGGCAGGCGCTCGACGACCTGCACGAGGAACAGGGCGAAGTGGCGCGCGGCATCACCCGGGCTCAGGACACGGCTCTGTCCGCGCTGCGTGGCAGCCTGGAGGCGATCGGCAACGATGCCGAAAACCTCGACCGCGAGATTTCTGCCCGCCGCGAACGGCTTGCGAGCGAACTCGGTGAGCGTCAGGCCCGCCAGGCCGAACAGGAACGCCACGCCGTCGCGCGCATCGACCAGATGCTTGGCAATCTCGACCATGCCATCGCCGAACGTCTTGAAAATCAGCGCCTGCAGGCCTCCGCCCTGAGCGAACGCGCCGTGGCCGTAAGCGGCGAACTTGGCGAATATGAAGCCCGTTTCGGCGCCATCGTCGGCAGCAGCGAAGCCCTCGAAACCCGTCTGCGCGGCAGCCTGGCGCAATTGACCGAGCGCCTCACGGCCGCCCGCGCGACGCTCTCGGCGACCGATGGCGAAGTCGAAAAGCTCACCGAGACGAGCGTACGGCTGCTGGAGCTGATCCAGGGCAGCGCACGCTTTGCCCATAACGATCTTCCCGAGGCGCTGGTCGTCTCCGAGGAGCGCCTCAACCGCCTTCATGCCGGTATTGCCAGCGTTCTGGAGGCTCTGCGCCAATCGGCCAGAAGCGGCGAGGAACTCGCAGGCGGCGTCGAGCAGTCCGGCACCAACCTCAAGGATTTCGCGGACGAGCTTTCCGCCATGCATTCGGATCTGTCGGAGCACGGCGCCGCACACGCCGACCTGCTGCGCGTCCTGCACACGTCCATCACCGATATCGACACGGCAACGCAAACCGCTGCCGGCCGGGCCCAGACCGAACTGCAGGCCGCCCTTGCAGCGCTTGGCAAGTCGATCGAGGACTCCGTCGGCGCGATCGAGACCGACAGCGCCGCGCGCATCGCCCAGGTGGCGGAAAACCTCGGGACGGAAAGCGCGCAGGCCATCGATCGCTCCATGCGCACGCGCGTCGCGGAAGTAACTGGGCAACTCGATCAGGCCGTGGCCCACGCTTCCGGCGCCGCCCGCGAAGCGACCATCCAGCTTCGCGAACAGCTCTCCAAGGTCGAAGACCTCGTCGGCAATCTCGAAAGCCGCGTCACCCAGGCGCGCGAGCAGGCCGAGGAGCAGGTCGACAACGATTTCGCCCGCCGCGTGGCGCTGATCACCGAGTCCCTGAATTCCAACGCCATCGACATTGCCTCGGCGCTATCGAGCGATGTTTCCGACACCGCCTGGGCCTCCTATCTCCGCGGCGATCGCGGGATCTTCACGCGCCGGGCTGTTTCGCTGCTCGATGCCGGGGAAATCAAGTCGATCCAGCAGCTGTTCGAACGCGAAGATGCCTTCCGCGAGCACGTCAGCCGCTACATCCACGACTTCGAATCGATCCTGCGACAGGTCCTCTCGACCCGGGACGGCAATGCGCTGGGCGTCACCCTGCTCTCGTCGGACATGGGCAAGCTCTATGTCGCACTGGCTCAGGGAATCGAACGTCTGCGCAGCTGATCGCTCGGCAATGTGACATGAAAAAAGCCCGCCTTCATCAGGCGGGCTTTTTTGTGACCCTCAGTATCCGAGGTCCTGAACCGGCGGCTTCCCGAAGAAGTTGAGATCGCTAACCGTGATCCACTGCTGGGCATAATTCACGTAGTAGAGCCCGAAAAGCACGACCGCGAGCAGCGTGGCGCGCCTCGCGATCAGGCGCGGCCGGAAATTGACCGGGGCGCTGTCCGCATGGCCCTTTTCGACGCGAAAACCTTCCACTTCGTTCGGGGTACGAAGACCGAAAGGCATGACGAGAAAGGCGCTCAGGACCCAGAACAGGCCGTAGATCGCCACCATCGAAGTCCATTGCATCGCCATCGCCTCAATCCTCCAGCAGCATGACCTGCACTTGCGGCTTCTTGCCCGACCAGCGCGTAGCCGCGCGGCGGGCGGCCAGGCGGGCCGCCTCGACCCGAACTTCGCGGTCCGATTTCTTCGCCTTGCCCAGGGCATTGGCGACATCGCGCTGCGCCTCGTCGATGAACTTGGCGTAGTCCTCGTCGAGCGGGAGCCCGATCGCCGCGACCTGAACGTTGCCGCGGCGATCCGCGGCAACCGAAACCACACCGTTGAAGGCGATCCGGCGCCGCATGACCATGGCGTCGCCATCGGCGGGCGCGATGATATCGCCATCAAGGATCAGCCGCCCGGAATGGACCTCGCCGAACTTGCCCGGACGACCGGGCGCCAGGCGCACGAGATCGCCGTTCTTCTGGAACACCGCGTGCGGAATGCCGCTTTCCACGCCGAGCCTCGCCTGTTCGCGCATGTGGCGGATTTCGCCATGGACCGGGAGCAGGATCTCGGGCTTGAGCCAACTATAGAGCGCCACCAGTTCGGGCCGCCCGGGATGGCCCGAAACGTGGATCATGCTCTGACGGTCCGTGACGATGACGATCCCAGCGTCCGAGAGCCGGTTCTGGATCCGTCCGATCGGGATCTCGTTTCCAGGAATCTGGCGGCTTGAGAACAGGACGACATCGCCCTTCTCCAGCTTGATCGGGTGATTGCCCTCGGAAATCCGTGAAAGCGCCGCGCGCGGCTCGCCCTGTCCGCCCGTTGCGACGATCAGCACTTCGCCGCGCGGCAGATCCATCGCGGTTTCGACATCGACCAGCTCGGGCAGTTTCTTGAGATAGCCGCTGGCCTGCCCGGTCTCGATGATCCGGTCCAGCGAGCGACCCGCGACGCAGAGCTTGCGGTTGGTCTTGCGGGCCACCTCGCCCAGCGTCTGAAGACGGGCCACGTTCGAAGCAAAGGTGGTCACCAGAACCCGGCGGCCGCGGTGCCGCTTCACTTCCTCCAGCAGGCCGCGATAGACCTCGCCTTCGGAACCGGATGCCTCGGGATTGAAGACGTTCGTCGAATCACAGACGAGCGCCAGCACACCGTTCTCGCCGATTTCGGTCAGTTCCGCCTGGGTCGCGGGCGTGCCCACCTGGGGCTCGTCGTCCAGCTTCCAGTCGCCGGTATGGAAGATGCGGCCGAACGGGGTGTCGATCAGCAGGGCGTTGCCCTCGGCAATCGAGTGCGCAAGCGGCACGTAGCGAATACCGAATGGTCCGAGCTGGAACTGGTCGAGGTGATCGATGACGATCAGTTCGACCCGGTCAAGAATGCCGGCTTCCTCCAGCTTCGCCGCCACCAGGCGCGCGGTGAAGGGCGTGGCGTAGATCGGAACGTTCAGTTCCTCGGCAAAATACGGAACCGCGCCGATGTGATCCTCATGCGCGTGAGTGAGGACGATGCCCAGCAGGTTTTCGCGCTCCCCCTCGATGAAATCGAGGTCCGCGAAAATCAGGTCCACGCCGGGATATTCGTTCATGCCGAAGGTCATGCCCAGGTCGACCATAAGCCATTTGCCCTGGCAGCCGTAGAGATTGACGTTCATGCCAATCTCGCCCGAGCCACCGAGCGCGCAAAACAGCAGTTCGTTACCTGGAATCACTTCTTGGATGCCCTTTCGGCAAGAATGGCGAGGCCTTCGAGCGTCAGGTCGGGATCGACCGCGTCGAAAATATCGGAAGCCTCGTCGAACAGTACGGCCAGCCCGCCGGTCGCGATGACCTTGGCGGGGCGACCAATCTCGTTGCGCATGCGGGCGATCAGGCCCTCCATCATCGCCACATAGCCCCAGAACACGCCGATCAGCATCTGGTCCTCGGTATTACGACCGATCACGCTCTTCGTCGTGGGTACGGCAATGGCGATGCGCGGCAGCTTGGCCGTATTGCCCACCAGCGCGTCCAGCGACAGGTTGATGCCCGGCGAAATGATGCCGCCCTTGTAGGCGCCGTTGTAGTCTACCACGTCGAACGTGGTGGCAGTGCCGAAATCGACGACGATGAGATCGCCCCCGTGTCGTTCATGCGCGGCAATGGCGTTGACCGCACGGTCGGCACCGAGCGACTTGGGCTGATCGACGTCGATGTCGATCGCGTAGTCCGCCTTGCCGACGCCCGCCACCAGCGGTTCGACATCGAAATAGTGCCGGCAGAGTATCTCGAGATTGTGTAGCGCGCGCGGGACCACGGTCGAGATGATGATGCTCTTGATCTCTTCCGCCGCTACGCCGCGGATCGAGAGAAGCTGCATGAGCCATACCGCATATTCATCACCCGTGCGGCGGGGGTCCGTGGCAATGCGCCAGCGCCCGCGCAAAGTGCGTCCCTCGAACAGCGCGAAGACGACATTGGTGTTGCCGGCATCAATGGCAAGCAGCATGGAATTTCCTTCAGGCGAGCGAAACGTCACCGGCGTGAACGACACGTAGGGACCCGTCGGCCAGACGCAAGCGCAATGCTCCGTCCGGGTCAAGCCCGGCAAAGGCACCTGGCAGCAGCCCTTCCTCGTCCAGCGTCACCAACAGCGGCGTTCCCGGAGGATGAGCATGACGAGTCCAGTCGGCCAGCGTCGAGGCCAGTCCTTCCATGCGCCACTGCGCAAGACGCGCCGCGAAGCGGTCCGCCAGATCGCCGAGAACGGTATGTGCAGCGCTGTGATTTTCAGGGTTTGCCTTGCGGACCGACGTTGTCGCGCGGTCGGCAAGTTCCGGCGCCGTGACGACGTTGACGCCGATCCCGACGATCACATGATCGCCCCTGCGCTCCAGCAGGATGCCGCAGATCTTGGCGCCGCCGACCAGCACGTCGTTCGGCCACTTGAGCTGGCAATCCGCGCCAGCCCCCAGCTGAGAGAGCATGAGGTCGTGCACGGAAAGCGCCGCGACGAAAGCAAGGGTGTGAACCCAGGGGTCGTCGGCTCTCAGCGCGACGACGGTGCTGGCGTAGAGATTGCCTTCGGGCGAGGACCATTCCCGGCCGCGGCGGCCGCGTCCGGCGCTCTGTCGCACCGCACGCAGCCAGAAACCTTCCGCCAGGCCCTCGCCGGCGCCCAGGCGCCGGACGAGGTCCGCGTTGGTCGATGCCGTCTCTTCTACGACCTCTATCAAAGGCCGGAGAACAGGGCCGCTGCGGCCGTATCAGCCAGCCCGCCCAGCCACTTGCTGGCCAGATAGCCCAGCGGCGAGATGAAGATGCAGGCCAGCACGAGGATCAGCTTGTGCCAGACATCGCTCTCGCCCTTCACCACATCGGCCGGTTCGTCGAAATAGACGACCTTGACGACCTTCAGATAGTAGAAGGCGCCAATGACGGAAGCCGCGAAGCCGATGGCCGCAAGAGCGATCATGCCACCGTCGACAGCGGCCTTGAAGACCAGGAACTTGCCCCAGAAGCCGAACATCGGCGGGATACCGGCGAGGCTGAACATGACCATCGCCAGCGCCAGGGCCAGGCCCGGACGGGTGCGCGACAGACCGGCCATCTTGCCGAGATCCTCAACGGGGTTGCCGTCGGCATCCTTGAGCATCAGGATAACAACGAAGCCGCCTACCGACATCGCGACGTAGATCGCGAGGTAGAACAGCATGGCCGAAACGCCCTGCTGGGTTGCCACGGCAAGACCGACGAGCATGAAGCCGACGTTGTTGATCGAGGAATAGGCCATCAGTCGCTTGATGTTCGACTGGCCGATGGCGCCAAGAGCACCGACGACGATCGAGGCAAGCGCTGCGAAGACCACGATCTGCTGCCAGGCGGCTGCCTGGTCGCCGAAGGCTTCGATGGCAACGCGCATGGTCAGGACCATCGCGGCGACCTTGGGGGCCGTGGCGAAGAGCGTGGTCACCGGGGTTGGTGCGCCTTCATAGACGTCGGGCGTCCACATGTGGAACGGCACGGCGCTGATCTTGAAGGCAAGACCTGCAAAGACGAAGACGATGCCGAACAGCGCACCGTTCGAGAGGCCCTGCGCCATCGAGGCGCTGATACCGGCGAACGAGGTGGTTCCGGCGAAACCGTAGGTCAGGCTCATGCCGAAGAGCATGATGCCCGAAGCCAGCGCGCCCAGCACGAAGTACTTGAGGCCCGCTTCAGCCGAACGGCCGTCGGTGCGCAGGAAGGCAGCCAGCACATAAGCCGCGAGCGAGTTCATCTCGAGGCCGATGTAGAGGGTCAGCAGGTCGGTGGCCGAAACCATCATGCCCATGCCCAGCGAGGCGAGCAGGACCAGCACCGGATACTCCGCGCGCATCGCCTTGAAGCGGTCGAAGTAGGCCGGGGCTACTACCAATGACACGGCGGCCGAGAGGTAGATCAGGATCTTGGCGTAAGATGCGAAAGCGTCGGCACGGAACTGGCCGAAGAAAGCCGAAGTGTCGGCACCCATGTGACCGCCGCAAAGCGCGGGAGCAACGAGGACACCGGCGGCGACGAGCGCCGCCACGGCGAGAACGGAGATCAGCTTTGCGGCCTTGTCACCGCCCCAGGCGGCCATCAGGAGCAAGACGAGGCTTGCGATGCTCAGCGTTTCTTCCGGCGCGATCAGGCGCAGCGACTGTGACCAGTCCATCAGTGTGCCCCCTCATGCGCGGCTTCTTCGTGCGCAGGCTTTTCCTTGCCCATGGCCAACTTGGCGTCTCCTTCCGGCTTTGCGCGAGCGAGCCGGGCGTCGAGCGCGGCAATGTCTGCGCGCATCGGAGCGATGAAGCTCTCGGGGTAGACGCCCATCCACAGCACCGCGAGACCGAGCGGGATCACCATCAGGTATTCACGCAAGTCGAGGTCGGCCATGGCGGCGGCATCGGCATTCTTCTGGTCGCCAAAGACGACACGGCGATAGAGGTAGAGCATGTAGGCAGCGCCCAGGATGATACCGGTGGTGCAGATCAGCGCCGTCCAGCTCGAAACCTGGTAGATACCGCCAAGGCTCAGGAATTCCCCGACGAAACCGCTGGTGCCCGGAAGGCCGATCGAGGCCATCGTGAAGAGCAGGAAGAACAGCGCGTAACGCGGCATGTTGATGGCAAGGCCGCCGTAACGGGCGATCTCACGGGTGTGCAGACGGTCGTAGATGATGCCGACGCAGAGGAACAAGGCGCCCGAGACGAGGCCGTGGCTGAGCATGACCAGCATCGAGCCTTCGAGACCCTGCGGATTGAAGGCGAAGAGACCGATGGTCACGATCGCCATATGCGCGACCGACGAATAGGCGATCAGCTTCTTCATGTCGTCCTGCACCAGCGCGATGAGCGAGGTGATGACGACGGCGGCCATCGACAGGCCCCAGACCAGCGGCGCGAAGTAGGCCGAGGCTTCAGGGAACATCGGCAGCGAGAAGCGGATGAAGCCGTAGCCACCCATCTTCAGCAACACGCCCGCCAGGATCACCGAGCCTGCGGTCGGCGCCTGAACGTGCGCCGCCGGAAGCCAGGTGTGGACCGGCCACATCGGCATCTTCACCGCGAAGCTGGCGAAGAAGGCGAGCCAGAGCCAGGTCTGGGCTTGCGGATCGAAGTCGTAAGTCATCAACGTCGGGACGAACGTCGTGCCGGCGGTGTGGACCATCCACAACATCGCCACGAGCATCAGCACCGAGCCGAGCAGCGTGTAGAGGAAGAACTTGTACGAGGCGTAGATGCGATCCGCGCCGCCCCAGATGCCGATGATCAGGTACATCGGGATGAGGCCGGCTTCGAAGAACATGTAGAACAGGAAGATATCCTGGGCCGTGAACACGCCGATCATCAGCGTTTCGACGAGCAGGAAGGCCGCCATGTATTCGCCCACGCGTTTCTCTATCGAATTCCAGCTCGCACCGATGCAGATCGGCATGAGGAAGACGGAAAGCTCGATCAGGAGCAACGCAATACCATCGATGCCGAGGGCGTAGGAGAAGCCGGAGAACAGCTCGTGCCGTTCCTGGAACTGCCACTGCGCGCCGCCGACGTCGAAGTTCATCCAGAGGACGACGCCAAGGGCAAGGTTCGCAAGGGTGGCGAGAAGCGCCACCATGCGTGCCGATTTGGCATCAAGGTAAAGACACGCCAGTGCCGCCGCGAGCGGCACCAGCAACATCAGACTGAGGATCGGAAAACCACTCATCATCTTATCCCGCGATCACCCAGCTGATGGCGCCAACGAGGCCCAGCAGCATGACAAGTGCGTAGCTGTACAGATAGCCCGACTGGACCTTCTGCGCGTAAGTCGAACCCCTGGCCACGACCCAGGCCGCACCGTCGGGACCGAACTTGTCGATCACGCCGATATCCAGGACCTTCCAGAACACCTTGCCGAGCCAGAAAGCCGGACGGACGAAGATGGCGTTGTAAAGCTCGTCGAACATCCACTTGCGGTACACGAAGGTGTAGACCGGCCCGAGCTGTTCGGCGACTGCCTTGGGAAACGAGAGGTTCTTGATGTAGCCGTACCATGCCGTCAGCAGGCCCAGCGCCATCACCGTGAACGGTGCCCACTTCACCCAGGTCGGCACGCCGTGCATGGCGTGGATCAGGTGCTCGTGGAAGACCAGGGCGCCCTTCCAGAACTCGCCGGTCCCCTCGGAGACGAAGGCGTGTTGGAAGACGAAGCCCGCAGCCACGGCGCCGATCGCAAGGATGATCAGCGGCACAAGCATCACCAGCGGGCTCTCGTGCGGATGGTAGCCACCCGTACCGTCGCCATGCGTGTCATAGTTCGGTCCGCTCACACCCAGCGCAGGTGCTGCATGGGCATGGGCATCATGGTGATCCGTGCTTTCGCCCGCATCTTCTTCAGCGGCAGAACCGTGACCGTGCGCGTCATGCGCATGATCGTCGTGACCATGGCCGTGGGCATCGTGAACGGCGTGCTGGATGTGCTCCGACTGGATCCAGCGCGGCTTGCCGAAGAAGGTCAGGAAGACCAGGCGCCACGAATAGAAGCTCGTCATGAGCGCGGCTGCGATACCCATCCAGAAGGCGAAACCGCCCACTGCCGTGCCCGAACCGAAGGCCGCCTCGAGGATCGCATCCTTCGAATAGAAGCCTGCGAAGCCCACGAAGCCCGCGATACCGACGCCGGTGATGGCCAGCGTACCCGCGGTCATCGTCCAGAAGGTGATCGGAATGTGCTTACGCAGCGCGCCGTAGAAACGCATGTCCTGTTCGTGGTGCATCGAGTGGATGACCGACCCTGCCCCCAGGAACAGCAGCGCCTTGAAGAACGCGTGCGTGAACAGGTGGAACATGGCCGCGCCATAAGCCCCGACACCGGTTGCGAAGAACATGTAGCCGAGCTGCGAGCAGGTCGAATAGGCGATGACGCGCTTGATGTCCCACTGCGTGCAGCCGACGGTGGCCGCGAAGAAGCAGGTGCAGGCACCGATGAAGGCGATGAAGTGCATCGCCGTCTCGCTGGTTTCGAACAGCGGCGACAGGCGGCAGACCATGAAGACACCGGCGGTGACCATCGTCGCCGCGTGGATGAGCGCCGACACGGGGGTCGGGCCTTCCATCGCGTCCGGAAGCCAGGTGTGCAGGCCGAGCTGCGCCGACTTGCCCATCGCACCGATGAACAGCAGGATGCAGATCACCGTCATCGTGTCGAAGCGGTAACCGAGGAAGCCGATCGTCGATGCGGCCATGCTGGGCGCGGCGTTCAGGATCTCGGGGATCGAAACGGTGCCGAACACCAGGTAGCAGCCGAAGATGCCGAGCATGAAGCCAAGGTCGCCGACGCGGTTGACCACGAAGGCCTTGATCGCGGCGGCGCCGGCCGAAGGCTTGCGGAACCAGAAACCGATCAGGAGGTACGACGCCAGGCCGACGCCTTCCCAACCGAAGAACATCTGCACCAGGTTGTTCGCGGTCACCAGCATGAGCATGGCGAACGTGAACAACGACAGATAGGCGAAGAAGCGCGGCTGATCCGGCTCCTCGCTCATGTAGCCCCAGGAATAGAGGTGCACGAGCGCGGATACCGAAGTGACGACCACGAGCATGACTGCAGTGAGCGAGTCCACGCGCAGCGACCAGTCCCAGCTCATGGCGCCCGACTGCACCCACTTGAGCACCGGAATGACGCTGGCTTCGGCGCTACCGGTGAGGAAGCCGATGAAAATCGGCCAGCTGAGCGCGCAGGCAATGAACAGCGCGCCGGTCGTCAGGACCTTTGCGGGAACATTGCCCAGCTGTTTGTTGCCCAGCCCGGCGATGATCGCTGCCAGTAACGGCAGGAAGACGATGAATAGGATCGGGTGCAAGGCCTTATCCCTTCATCCGGTTGACGTCGTCGACAGCGATGCTGCCGCGGCCGCGGAAATAGATCACGAGGATTGCGAGCCCCACTGCGGCCTCGCCGGCAGCGACCGTCAGCACGAACATCGCGAAGATTTGACCCGTGAGGTCGTGCAGGGCTGCGCTGAACGCGACGAGGTTGATGTTGACCGCAAGCAGGATCAGTTCGATCGCCATGAGCAGAACGATGACGTTCTTGCGGTTGAGGAAAATGCCGAGGACGCCGAGCACGAAGAGGATCGAGCTCACGACCACGTAATGTTCGACGCCGATCACAGCGAAACCCCCTTGCCCACTTCGGGCTTGACGTTGACGGTCGCCTCATCGGGACGACGCGCGATCTGCTTGCTGACCTTCTGGCCGCGCGTATCGCCGCGCTGACGGTGAGTCAGGACGATGGCACCAACCATCGCGACGAGCAGGATCAGGCCGGCCGCCTCGAACAGGAACAAGTAGCGGCTGTAGAGCAGTCCGCCGATCGCCTCGATATTGGAAGCGCCTGCCGGCGTTACCGCCGTGCCATCCGGCGTACCGAGGTTCAGCGCGCCAGCCTTGTAGGCGCCAAGGCCCAGCACCATCTCGGCCAGGAGCACGATGGCTACCAGCATGCCCAACGGGAAGTTCTTGACGAAGCCCGCGCGCAGCTCGGCGAAGTCAATGTCGAGCATCATGACGACAAAGAGGAACAGCACCGCGACCGCGCCGACGTAGACGATGATCAGCAGCATGGCGATGAACTCGGCGCCGGTGAGCATCATGAGCCCGGCGGCGTTGAAGAACGCCAGGATCAGGAACAGCACCGAATGCACCGGGTTACGGGACAGGATGGTCGCGGCCGCCGAAGCGATCGTGAGTACTGCGAAGAGGTAGAAGGCTAAAGTCTGGATCATGTCCGCGGCCCCCTATCGGTACGGTGCGTCGGCTTCAAGGTTCGCGGCGATAGCACGCTCCCACTTGTCCCCGTTCGCCAGTAGCTTGGCCTTGTCGTAGAGCAGTTCTTCGCGCGTTTCGGTCGCGTATTCGAAGTTCGGCCCCTCGACGATGGCATCGACCGGGCAGGCTTCCTGGCAGAAACCGCAGTAGATGCACTTCGTCATGTCGATGTCGTAGCGCGTGGTGCGGCGCGAACCGTCGACACGCGGTGCGGCCTCGATCGTGATCGCCTGCGCCGGGCAGATCGCTTCGCAAAGCTTGCAGGCGATGCAGCGTTCCTCGCCGTTGGGATAACGACGAAGGGCGTGCTCGCCGCGGAAGCGGGGCGAAAGCGGGTTCTTCTCGAAGGGGTAGTTGATCGTCGCCTTGGGCTTGAAGAAGTACTTCAAGGTCAGCCAATGCGCCTTCACGAACTCCCAGAGCGTGAAGCTCTTTATGAGTTGTCCGACGGTCATGCGAAGTGTCCGGTAGCCATGAGGTAGCCGCTGACGATTACGACGAACAGCAGCGATACGGGCAGGAAGACCTTCCAGCCCAGACGCATCAACTGGTCATAGCGGTACCGGGGAACGGTGGCCTTGATCCAGCTGAACACGAAGAAGAAGAAGAAGACCTTGAGCAGGAACCAAACGAAGCCCGGCACGAGGTACAGAACGGGAATGTCGAGCGGCGGCAGCCATCCGCCCCAGAACAGCGTCGCGTTGAGCGCGCACATCAGGAGCACGTTGGCATATTCGCCCAGCCAGTAGGCAGCGAAAGCCATCGACGAATATTCGGTCTGGTAACCGGCGACGAGTTCCGATTCCGCTTCGGCAAGGTCGAAGGGTGCGCGCTGCGTTTCCGCAAGGCTCGAGATCAGGAACATCACCCACATCGGGAACAGCAGCGGGTTCGCGACGAAACCGTTGATGATGCCGAAGACGTGGCCCTTCTGCGCCCAGACGATGTCGTTCATGTTGAACGTGCCCGCCCAGAGAACGACGCAGATCAGGATGAAGCCGATCGAGACTTCATACGAGATCATCTGCGCCGAAGCGCGCATGGCCGAGAAGAACGGGTACTTCGAGTTCGAAGCCCAGCCCGCCATGATCGTACCGTAGACGCCCAGCGAACTGATCGCGAGGATGTAGAGCAGGCCGATGTTGATGTTGGCCAGGATCGCGCCCGAGTTGAACGGGATCACCGCCCAGGAGAGCAGCGCCAGCGTGAAGGTCACGATCGGCGCGATCAGGAACAGGCCCTTGTTCGCAGCCGAAGGAACGATGGTTTCCTGAAGGAAGACCTTCAGACCGTCCGCGAACGACTGGAGCAGACCGAACGGGCCGACCACGTTGGGACCGCGGCGCAGCGCCATGGCGGCCCAGATCTTGCGGTCGACGTAGATGATCATGGCGACGGCCAGCATCAGCGGCAGCGCGATGAGCAGGATGCCGCAGACGGTGGACACGAACCATGCCCACTCGAAGCTCATCCCGAGATTCTGGAAGAATGCGGTCATTCCGCGGCCTCCGCCAGGTCTTCACCGTGGAGCAGTTCGGCCGAGCAACGCTGCATGACCGCGCTCGCGCGGGCGATCGGGTTGGTCATGTAGAAGTCCTTGATCGGATAGGCGATCTGGCCGGCAGCGGAACCGCCACCGTTCGGCAGAACGCTCCCGTAGTCAGCAAGACCCTCGCTGCCAAGTGCAGGAACTTCCGCGATCATTGCGTTGCGCAGTTGATCGAAGCTGTCGAACCCGACCGAGACGCCGAAGGCGTCGGCAAGGGCGCGCAGGATGGTCCAGTCTTCCCGGGCGTCGCCCGGCGCGAACACGCCCTTGTCGGCCCACTGCACCCGGCCCTCGGTATTGACGTAAGTGCCTGCCTTCTCGGTGTAGGCCGAGGCCGGCAGGATCACGTCGGCCGCGTGGGCGCCCTTGTCGCCGTGGTGACCGATATAGACGATCATCGAACCGGCGAACTGGGTGAAGTCCACTTCATCGGCGCCGAGCGCGATCAGGACCTTGGGCTTGGCGGCGACGAGGTCGGCGATGCCGCCCTTCTGCGCGTAGCCGAGCATCAGGCCGCCCATGCGCGAGGCCGCCATGTGGAGGACGTTGAAGCCGTTCCACTTGGTGCCGTCTTCGAGATCGCGAACGAGGTTGAACTGGCCTGCCAGCGCAAGACCGGCTTCCAAACCGCCGCGGCCGAGCGCCGCACCGCCGAGGATGACTGCCGGACGCTTGGCGTTCGACAGGGCATCGACGACGTTCTGCGGCAGATTGCCGAGAACCGAGAGGTCTTCGCCCAGGAACTGGCCGCCGAACGTGGTTTCCCACTCGGGACCGACCAGGAACACCTTGGCGCCGCGCTTCACCGCCTTTCGCAGGCGAACGTTGAGCAGCGGGGCTTCCCAACGCACGTTGCTGCCGGCGATCAGGATCGCGTCCGCCGTCTCGATGCCCGAGAAGGTGGAGTTGAAATTGACGGCGGCCAGATTGCCCGTCGCGTAGTCCATCTCGGTCTGGCGACCTTCGATGAGCGTCGAACCGAGCGCGCCGACCAGCTTCTTGGCGGCGAACATCGTTTCGCAATCGACCATGTCGCCAGCGACGGCGGCAATCGAGTTGCCCGGGTTCAGCGTGGCGATGGCGGCAAACGCCTCGTTCCAGCTGACCGCGACGAGCTTGCCGTCACGGCGCAGGAACGGCTTGTCGAGACGGCGCTTGGTAAGCCCGTCGACCATGTAGCGCGCCTTGTCGCTGATCCATTCCTCGTTGACGTCGTCGTTGTTACGAGGAAGCACACGCAGCACTTCGCGGCCGCGCGCATCGATACGGATGTTGGCGCCAGTGGCGTCAGACACGTCGATGCCCAGCGTCTTCTTAAGCTCCCAAGGGCGAGCCTCGAAGGCGTAGGGACGCGAGGTGAGCGCACCGACCGGGCAGAGGTCGATCACATTGGCCGACATCTCGTGCTTCGCAGCATGTTCGAGATAAGTCGTGATCTGCATGTTCTCGCCGCGATAGAGCGCGCCGATCTCGTCCACGCCGGCGATCTCTTCCGAGAAACGCACGCAGCGGGTGCAGTGAATGCAGCGCGTCATCTGGGTCTTGATGAGCGGGCCCATGTACTTTTCGGTGACCGCGCGCTTGTTCTCGTCATAGCGCGAAGCCCCGCGACCGTAGGCCACCGACTGGTCCTGAAGGTCGCACTCGCCGCCCTGATCGCAGATCGGGCAGTCGAGCGGGTGGTTGATGAGGAGGAACTCCATCACCCCTTCCCGCGCCTTCTTGACCATTTCGGAGTCCGTGCGGATCTCCTGGCCTTCGGTGGCCGGAAGCGCGCACGAAGCCTGGGGCTTGGGCGGTCCGGGCTTCACTTCGACCAGGCACATGCGGCAATTGCCGGCGATGCTCAGGCGTTCGTGATAGCAGAAGCGCGGGATTTCCTTGCCGGCAAGCTCGCAGGCCTGCAGCACGGTTGCGCCGTTGGGGACGTCGATCTCGACGCCATCGACTTTGACCTTGGGCATTACTCGGCAGCCTCGCGGACGTTATCGGCGATCCGGCGCTCAAGCTCCGGACGGAAGTGCTTGATCAGGCCCTGGATCGGCCATGCGGCCGCATCGCCCAGGGCGCAGATGGTGTGACCTTCGACCTGCTTGGTCACCTGCTGCAGCATGTCGATTTCTTCGACTTCCGCATCGCCGGTGCGCAGGCGCTCCATCACGCGCCACATCCAGCCCGTGCCTTCGCGGCAAGGGGTGCACTGGCCGCAGGACTCGTGCTTGTAGAAGTACGAGATGCGGCTGATGGCGCGGACGATGTCGGTGGACTTGTCCATGACGATGACGGCCGCGGTGCCGAGGCCCGAGCCGACCGCCTTCAGGCCGTCGAAGTCCATCGGCGCGTCCCAGATGTCGGCCGCCGGAACCAGGGGAACCGACGAACCGCCGGGGATCACCGCCAGCAGGTTGTCCTTGCCGCCGCGAATCCCGCCGCAGTGACGCTCGATCAGCTCGCTGAACGGGATCGACATCTCTTCCTCGACCACACAGGGACGGTTCACGTGCCCGCTGATCTGGAAGAGCTTGGTGCCCTTGTTGTTCTCACGGCCGAAGCTGGAGAACCAGGCGGCGCCGCGGCGCAGGATGGTCGGGGCGACGGCGATGGATTCGACGTTGTTGACCGTGGTCGGGCAGCCATAGAGACCTGCACCTGCCGGGAACGGCGGCTTCAGGCGAGGCTGGCCCTTCTTGCCTTCGAGGCTCTCGATCATCGCGGTTTCTTCGCCGCAGATGTAGGCGCCGGCGCCGCGATGGACGAAGACGTCGTAATCGTAGCCCGAACCGCAGGCGTTTTTACCCAGCAGACCGGCCGCGTAAGCCTCTTCACGCGCCGCGAACAGGGTCTCTGCTTCGCGGATATATTCGCCGCGAATGTAGATGTAGGCCGCGCGCGCACCCATGGCGAAGCCCGCGACGAGCGCGCCTTCGAACAGCAGGTGCGGATCATGGCGCATGATCTCGCGATCCTTGCACGAACCCGGTTCGGATTCGTCTGCGTTGATCACGAGGAAGCTGGGCTTCGGGTTGCCGGCCTGGTCGAGCGGCGGCTGCTTGGGCATGAAGGACCACTTCATGCCAGTCGGGAAGCCCGCACCGCCGCGACCGCGCAGGCCCGAAGCCTTCATCTCGTCGATGATGGCATCACGGCCGCGTTCGATCAGCGCCTTGGTGTTGTCCCAGGCGCCGCGCGCCTGCGCTTCCTTCAGGTTCCACGGCTGATAGCCGTAGAGGTTGGTGAAGATGCGGTCCTTGTCGGCGAGAGCCATTACCACTCACTCCGATAGTCATGATTGGACGTAGTCATCGCGGCCAGATTGGTCGGCTCACCCACCGGTTCCACCGTGTGACGGGCGGGATCCTGGGTGCCGGCCTTTGGCGTTTCACCACGCACCAGAGCATCGAGAACCGCGTTCAGGCGGTCCGACGTCAGGTCTTCGTAGTTGTCGTCGTTGATCTGGACCATCGGTGCCGAGGCGCAGTTGCCCATGCACTCGACCTCGGTGAACGACCACATGCCGTCGTCCGAAATGTGGCCCTTCTTCATCCCGCGCGACTTGCAGGTTTCCAGCAGGTCGTCCGACCCGCGCAGCATGCAAGGCGTGGTGCCGCAAACCTGGACGTGGAAACGGCCGATCGGCGCGATGTTGTACATGGTGTAGAACGACGCGACTTCGACCACGCGGATGACCGGCATGTCGAGATAGGCGGCGATATATTCCATCACCGGGATCGGCAGCCAGCCCTGCGTGTTCAGCTCGGCGCCGACCTGGCGCTGGGCGAGGTCGAGCAACGGCATCACCGCCGAGCGCTGGCGCCCTTCGGGATAGCGGGACACGACATCCTTCGCCTTTTCGGCGTTCTCGGCGGTCCAGATGAAATTGCCCCAACGGGCCCGAAGTTCGGGCGAGTCGGGTTCGATATAGCGGTCAGCCATGCTTACCCCTGCGCTTCAGCCACTGGTCCTGGCCGAAAAGAAACAATTCGAAACCGCCGATCGCGGTCACCAGCATCGGCAGCAGCGCCGTAGGCTGGAGGTCGAGATAGACGGCGGCAAAGTACCACAGCGCCAGCGAAACGCCGGTCACCGCGGCCCAGATGCGGGTCAATTCGAGCGTGTTGAACTTCATCGAACGAGCTCCCTCACCGGATGAATTCTACGCGCGAGCACTTGTCGCCCTCGAAGCTGTAGACAGCGAGGACATCGAAAGGCTCGACGAGATCGGAACCGTCCGTGGCCGGCCCGCGCGTGACGTGCTCGCGAAGGACGACGTAGTTGTCGGTCTCTTCGCGCGAAACGATCTCGGCCCGGTTTTCCGGCCATCTGGCGAAAGCCGTCTTGAGACCCGAGCGCGTACCTTCCCTGCCCTCACGAACGACTGCGCCGCGATAGTTCGCTTCGCAGGCTTCGTCGGTCATGTAGGTCACGTAGAGATCGGCGTCCTGCGCATTGTAGGCGGCGATCATGGCCTCTGCGATGGCGAGACGGCTCAACGGTCGCACTCCCCGAACACCACGTCGATGGCGCCGAGAATGGCGGTCGCGTCAGGCAGCATGTGGCCCTTCGACATGAAGTCCATCGCCTGGAGGTGCGAGAAGGCGGTGGGGCGGATCTTGCAGCGGTACGGCTTGTTGGAGCCGTCCGACACGAGATAGACACCGAATTCACCCTTCGGACTTTCCGTGGCGACATAGACTTCACCGGCCGGCACATGGAAGCCTTCGGTGTAGAGCTTGAAGTGATGGATCAGCGATTCCATCGACTGCTTCATCTCGCCGCGCTTGGGCGGAACGACCTTGCGGTCATCGGAAGCGATCGGGCCTTCCGGCATCTCTGCCAGGCACTGCTTCATGATGCGAGCCGACTGACGCACTTCCTCGACGCGGACCATGAAGCGGTCGTAGCAGTCCGAGTTGGTGCCGACAGGGATCTCGAAGTCCATGCGGTCATAGACATCGTAAGGCTGCGCCTTGCGGATATCCCAGGGAATGCCCGCGCCGCGGATCATCGGGCCGGAGAAGCCCCAGGCCAGCGCGTCTTCCTTGCTCACCAGCGCGATGTCGACATTGCGCTGCTTGAAGATGCGGTTGTCGACCACGAGGCTCATCGCGTCCTCGAACAGCGTCGGCAGGCGCGTGTCGAGCCAGTCGGCGATGTCGGTCAGCAGCTTGAGCGGCACGTCCTGGTGGACGCCGCCGGGGCGGAACCAGGCCGAGTGCATGCGGGCGCCCGATGCGCGTTCGAAGAAGTTGAGGCAGTCCTCGCGAATTTCGAACAGCCACAGGTTCGGGGTCATCGCACCCACGTCCATGACGTGCGAGCCGATGTTGAGCATGTGGTTGCAGATGCGGGTCAGCTCGGCGAACAGCACGCGCAGATACTGCGCGCGGATCGGCACTTCGAGGTTGAGCATCTTCTCGATCGCCAGGACATAGGAATGTTCCATGGCCAGCGGCGAGCAATAGTCCAGGCGGTCGAAATACGGCAGCGCCTGGAGGTAGGTCTTGTGCTCGATCAGCTTCTCGGTGCCGCGGTGCAGCAGGCCGACGTGCGGGTCGATGCGCTCGATGATCTCGCCATCGAGTTCCATGACCATGCGCAGAACGCCGTGGGCCGCAGGGTGCTGCGGACCGAAGTTGATCGTGTAGTTGGTGATGACTTCATCGCCGGTGGTCGGCGACTGCTCGAGCTGGATGCTCACTTGTCGTCTCCCTTTTCGGACTTGTCGCCGGACGGCTGAGCGGCCTTGTCGTTCGCCTTGTCACCGGCGCCGGTATCGGCCTTCTTCTCGGTCGTCTTCGGTTCGGCCACGGGCGGCGGAGCCGGCTGCTGAGCGACCTTCTCGTCGCCGGGAAGCACGTATTCCGCGCCTTCCCAGGGGCTCATGAAGTCGAACTGGCGCAAGTCCTGGGCCAGCTTGACGGGCTCATAGACGACGCGCTTGTCCTCTTCGGAATAGCGCAGCTCGACATAGCCGGTCAGCGGGAAGTCCTTGCGGAACGGGTGCCCTTCGAAACCGTAGTCGGTCAGGATGCGGCGCAGGTCCGGGTTGCCGGCGAAGATCACGCCGTACATGTCGAACACTTCGCGCTCGAGCCAGCCCGCGTTGGGCCACAGCGTGGTCACGGTCGGCACCGGCGTGTTCTCGGCAGCCGAAACCTTCACCATGAGGCGATGGTTCTTCGTCACCGAAAGCAGCATGTAGACGACTTCGAAACGCTCGGCCCGCGACGGATAGTCGACGCCGGCCATTTCCATCAGCTGCTGGTATTCGTGATGGTCACGCAGCAGGCGAAGAACGTTCTCGATCTGGTCGCGTGCAACGGTGAGCACGACTTCGCCGTGCTCTTCCTTGGTAGCGACGACCACGTCGCCGAGCGCGACCGAAAGAGCCTCGATCACGCCGTCGTTCGAGGCGAACTTGGGGGCGGAATGCAGAACGGTCATCGTGCCCTTACCTCTCGAGCGTGCCGGCGCGGCGGATCTTGCGCTGCAACTGCATCACGCCGTAAAGCAGCGCCTCCGCGGTCGGAGGGCAGCCCGGCACGTAGATGTCGACCGGAACGATGCGGTCGCAGCCGCGCACGACGCTGTAGCTATAGTGATAGTAGCCGCCGCCGTTGGCGCACGAGCCCATCGAGATGACGTACTTCGGGTCCGACATCTGGTCGTAGACCTTGCGGAGTGCCGGGGCCATCTTGTTGCACAGCGTGCCGGCCACGATCATCACGTCCGACTGGCGCGGGGAAGCGCGCGGCGCGGCGCCGAAGCGCTCCATGTCGTAGCGGGGCATGTTGACGTGGATCATCTCGACCGCGCAGCAGGCGAGGCCGAACGTCATCCACCACAGCGAGCCGGTGCGGGCCCACTGGAAGAGTTCCTCGGTCGAAGTGACGAGGAAGCCCTTGTCGGACACTTCCTGGTTGAGGTCCTTGAAAAAGGACTGATCGGGCGGCGTGATCGCGCCACCCTGGCTAGCGGCCGGAGCGAGAGGCTGACCGGCGGAATTGACGAGCGTGCTCATTCCCAGTCCAGAGCTCCCTTCTTCCATGCGTAGGCGAGGCCGATGGCCAGTTCGCCGAGGAACACCATCATCGTCAGCCATCCGGCCCAACCGGTCATCTTCAGCGAGACGGCCCAGGGGAACAGGAAAGCGGCTTCAAGGTCGAAGACGATAAAAAGGATCGCCACGAGATAGAAGCGGACGTCGAACTGGCTGCGCGGATCTTCGAAAGCGGGGAAGCCGCATTCGTACTCGCTGTTCTTGTCGGCGCTCGGGTTGTGGGTGCCGGTCAGACGGGCGACACCCATCGGCAGCAGCACGATCACCGACGAAAGCGCGAGTGCAATCGCGAGAAAGATCAGGATCGGCAGGTATTGTGACAGATCAGTCAATGGTTCTGGCCTCATACCGGATACGGCAGCCGGACTCATGCCAAAAGCAGTGCCCGGTCGTTGCGGGCGCTCTTAGGCCAGCCCCTCCCCCTCTGCAAGGTGTCCGAAGGGAATAAATGGCTGAACTCTGCGGTGTTGCAAGTCGTTCGCAACAAGCACTGGAGGCGACATGCTTCGTTACCGTGCCGCATCACGGCGAAACCCGCAGAAGCCGCGAGATTGGCCAATTTCAATGGCAAAGGCCCCCTTGGAGGCACCCATGCAAGTTTCTGCATCGGACTTGCGAAAATCGGCGCAATGGATGACCCCGAACCGCCACAGGGATGAAGCATGATCGTGCTTGTTCGAGCGGACTCGCCAATTGCAATTGGTGCAGTGCAACACTACGTCGTCTTCAAGGATACCTGATTTTCAACGCGTGAAAGGCATCATAATAATGGCCCAGATCTCGGCTTCGGACCCGATTGTCATTCTTTCCTACGCCCGCACCCCGATGGGTGGCCTCCAGGGCGCTCTCGCCGAAGTTTCGGCGACCGATCTCGGCGCAACCGCCGTCAAGGCTGCGGTGGAACGCGCAGGCGTTGCGGGTGAGGACATCGAACGCATCTACATGGGCTGCGTGCTGCCGGCCGGTCTCGGCCAGGCCCCTGCCCGCCAGGCCGCATTGAAGGCCGGCCTGCCGAAGTCGGTCCAGGCCACCACCGTGAACAAGGTCTGCGGCTCGGGCATGCAGACGGTCATCATGGGCGCGGAAGCGCTTGCCTCCGGTTCGCTCGACCTGCTGATCGCCGGCGGCATGGAATCGATGACCAATGCGCCGTATCTCTCGAAGAAGCACCGTTCGGGTGCCCGCGCCGGCCACGACACGCTTTACGACCACATGTTCCTCGACGGCCTGGAAGATGCCTACGAAGGCGGATCGATGGGCTCGTTCGCCCAGGTGACGGCTGACGAATACCAGCTCACACGTGAGAACCAGGACGATTACTCGATCGAATCGCTGCGCCGCGCGCAGGAGGCGATCAACAACGGATCGTTCAAGGACGAAGTCGTTCCGGTCACCGTGAAGACCCGCAAGGGCGACATCGTGATCGACAGCGACGAGCAGCCCCCCAAGGGCAACCCCGACAAGATCCGCACCTTGCGCGCTGCCTTCGCCAAGGACGGTACGATCACCGCCGCCAGCTCCAGCTCCATCTCGGACGGTGCAGCCGCAGTCGTCATGACCCGCGCCAGCGTTGCCGCGGAAAAGGGCCTGACGCCCGTAGCCACCGTCGTCGGCGTCGCTGCTCATGCACAGGAGCCTGCGAAGTTCACCACGGCACCGGTGGGCGCCATCACCAAGCTGATGGAAAAGGTGGGCTGGCAGCTCTCGGACGTCGACCTGTTCGAAGTCAACGAGGCCTTCGCCTGCGTGGCCATGTTCGCGATGCACGACCTGGGCATCCCGCATGACAAGGTCAACATCCACGGCGGCGCCACCGCACTCGGCCACCCGATCGGCGCGTCGGGAACCCGCATCATCGTCACGCTCATCAGCGCCCTCAAGGACAAGGGCCTGAAGAAGGGCGTTGCGTCGCTCTGCATCGGCGGCGGCGAGGCGACGGCCGTGGCGATCGAACTGGCCTGACCGTTCTTATAGCATAAAAGAAACCCCCGTCCTTGCGGCGGGGGTTTTCTTTTATGCCCAGCTGTTTACCGGCCTCAGCTCAGGGCGCGCCCGCGCCCCAGAGCATCTCCTGCTCCACGAAACCCTTGTGCCCCTGGACATCGAAGGGGCACCATCCCTCCTTGCAGTCACCCAGCACGCCGACCACGCCCGATTCCATGCGCCAGAGCATGGGCGAAGCGGAACTGGGCGCCGCATGCATTTCGACCAGAGCCTTGCGCCCAGGGCCTTTCACCAGCGCGGAACGCTGGCGGGAGAGCAGGAGATCGCGCATCCAGCCTTTGGCGCCATCAGGGTCTTCCACGAGTCTCCACGGCCCTTCCCGCCGCAGCACTTTCACGGGCAAGTGGAGACGGCGATAGACCCAATCGATCTTGTAGGATTCACCCGGCCCCACGCGCAAGTTCGCGAGATCGGTATCCACCGAGGCCCAATAGGGCACTTTGTCGTCATCTGCCGCATGGGCAGCGCCGGCCAGGGTGCAGAGAGCGACTGCACAAGCGGCCAAAGCCGACTGTCGAACTTTTCGAGGAAACATGGTCATTTCATACCCTCTAGCCGCACAGGTCTTCAAGGTTTCTTACCCCAGCCCTGTGGACGGCCGGAAAGTGCGGAAGGCTTAAACTGTCGGATCGAAAACAGGTTGCCCGAGTTTGGATCACAAATGCCCTCGGGCGCTTGCAGCGGCAAATGACGATATGTTTTTATGTCGTTATTTCAATGATTAGCGAGGTAAATCTTAGGGGATTTACAAGATACCGCGGACATCCGATGCGCAACCGAGCCACGGCTTTCGGAATATTGCCCTGACGGTGATACCTCCGATCTTTCGCGAACGATCGAGACCCATCCGAACAAGCCCGAGTCGGCTTTGCGGGAAATCCCTCAGGTACAACCCCTTGTGTGCAGCCAATTTGCTGCTTTAGACCGATTTCCGGCGCGCGACGATCCAGGCACGCCGATGGGGACAATCGATGACGAAGCGCGGGCTCTTGCCCTTTCTCGCTCTGCTGGCAGCCATGCCGGTGGCCGCCATGGCGCAGGATAGCCGTACCGATTTCGCCAACAGCGGCGATACGGCCTGGATGATCGCAGCAGCCTGTCTGGTGCTTTTCGCCGGGCTCGGCCTTGCCCTCCACAATTCCAGCAGCGTGCGGTCGCGCAATGGGCTTTCGGTACTCATCCAGACCGCCGCGGTCTCGGCGGTGGTGACGTTGCTCTGGGGCCTGGTGGGATATACGCTTGCCTTCGGCGACATCACCGGCGGATGGATCGGTGGCGGCAATGCCTGGATGCTGATCGAGCTTGGCAACTTGCGGGGCGGAACCCGAACTGCCGAAAGCGCCTTCGCCCTGTTCCAGATCGCCGTGGCCGCGCTGGGGCCGGCTCTGATGATCGGAGCCTGGGCAGAACGTGCCCGCTTCGGCTGGGTAGTCACTTTCAGCGCGCTCTGGACTCTGGTCGTGCAGGCCCCGATTGCCCACTGGATCTGGGGAGGGGGCTGGCTCTCGCGAAATCTGGGTGTGCTGGACTGGGCCGGCGGTCTCGTGACCTTTACCAGCGCGGGTGTCTCTGCACTCGTCGTCGCCCTCCTCATGGGGCGCAGGCTGGGTTTTCCGGGTCAGTCGGGCAGACCGCAAAACCCGGCGCTCGCGCTCTCCGGCAGCGCGATCGTCTGGATCGGCGCTCTCGGTCTATGCGGGGGCTGGGCGGTTGCCGCCAATGACGACGCGGCGGCGGCGATGATCGCGGCCCACCTCGCCATCGCGGCCGCGGCCCTGACCTGGGCCGGCCTCGAGCGACTGTCCATCGGCCGGGTCACGGCCATTGGCCTGGGTAAAGGCGTCATAGCCGGCATGGCCGTCAGTGCACCCGCGGCAGGCTACATCTCACCTGGCGCCGCCATGCTTTTCGGCGTCCTCGGGGCGCTGACCGGGTTTCAGACGCGCCGCCTGATCCGCGACGCCCTCAACGTCGACGACACGCTGGATGTTTTCGCAGTGTCCGGGGCGTGCGGCATTCTGGGCTCCCTGCTGCTCGGAGTATTCCTTTCCCCGAGCCTCGGAGGCATCGGATATTTCGGCGACATGTCCATGAAAACGCAGCTTATTGCACAATTATATGCACTCGCCATCGTGATTTTCTGGTCGGGAATGGCGACAGCGATCGTTGCCCTCATGGCCTCCCTCCTCTTCCCGATGCGCGTGTCCGAAGACGCCGAACTGGCCGGCCTCGATCTTGCCAGCCACGGTCACGGCGGAGAGCCGTTGTCCTGATGAAGGACCATCCCCTTCACGCCATCGGGCGAACGCTTCGGCTGAGCCTTATCCCGACGGGACGCTCGCGGCGCAGCGAGGTGTGGATCTACCTGCTGTCTGCCGCGCTCATCGCGGCGCTCCTTTCCGGCCTCGTGTCCTGGGTCATGGAAGGCCCCGTCGCCTCGTGGATTGGCCTCGCACTGGTCCTTGTCTGCGTCCTGCCGGCGCCGGCGCTTGCGGTACGGCGCTTCCACGATATCGGCCTTAGCGGTTGGTGGACACTGGCCCTCATGATCGGCGCGCTGCGCCTGCTGCTGCTGGAGACCCTCCAGCGCAGTCTCGGATGGAACGCCAGGGCAATGGCCGAAAGCATCTTCCACTGGGTGGACTGGGCGATTCTGCCCGCTTTCGGCCTTGCTTACCTCGCGCTGCTGACCTGGCCGGGAACCCGCGGCGACAATCGTTTCGGGCCGCGGGTGACATAGCTAAACGGAAGCGTAATCAGCCGGGCCGCTTCGGCAAGGCAATCTCCGCCACGCCCGCGCACATGAGCGTGCCCTTCTGATTGGTCATCTTGTGCTTGACCTGCACCAGATGACGTCCCTCGTCATCGATCATCGTATCGACCACTTCGGCGGTCTGAATCGTCACATCTCCCGAAAGTGCCGGGCCCCGGTAATTGGCCGTGGAGTGCACCACCATGCCCCATTCCCCGGCCCAGCCCGCCAGATAGTCGGTAACCCACGCCCCCATCGAGGCGCCATATCCGTATGCCCGCGGCATGCCGATCTTGCGCGCATATTTCGGGAAGAGATGCCCACGCGACGGGCCGAAATAGGCACCATCCGTCAGTTCGGGATTGATCCGCTCCATGTGGGGATCGTTTTCATGCCCGGCCATCTCCGGTGTGAAGCCCAAGGCCGCAAGATCGAGTTCCCGGCGGTCGAGCGTCCCCCAAGTGGTGAACAGGAAGGAGCGCCATTCGGTCGTGAAGCTCGCGACCGTATGCGGGCCGAAGACGCGTTCGGGCAGATGGTCGCCCACTTTCACATCATCCCACCAGCGCTCCTTGTGGCCAAGTTCATGCAACATCTGAATCCATGCGAACTTGCGAGCTTCGAGCTTCTCCAGTTCGTCGTCCGACCATTCCGGTTCCTCGAACTCCGCCGTGTTGACGGTGTCGCCGCCGGCATGGGCGAGGTAGCGGATGGCGGTCGAGCGTTGCTTGGCGATCAGTTCGCCGTTCTGATTGCGGTAGAAGTTGTCTCCGCGCTGGAAGCAGGTCGGCCCGAAACCGGTGCTCTTGACGACGTAATCGAAGGGAATGCGTTCATTGGTCACGACATCGCCGCCGAAGATGCGCGGGCCATAATGCCAGAACTCATCGCCGCCGAAGAGCAGGTGCGAATTCGGTATGCAGCCGACGCAGGAAGGTGCCGTGCCGTGGCCGTCGTCCATGACGATAGGAAAGCTTTGCGGCGCGACCAGCTTTCCGTAGCGGCTTTCAGCGGCATAGGCCGGATCGAAATGAACGAGATTGGGATAATGCATGGCCTGGGCCCAGCGGCGGATGTCGTTGTTTCCCAAGGGCTCGCGGATGGGCGACGAATCGATCACTTTGCCGAGATACTGGTCGATGTCCGAGCAATCGAATTCTGCCACGGCCTGATCCGATCCCTGGCCTGACGCTTGATTAGACATAAGCGGTTCCCTCTCCTGGTGGCCGCCTCCGCAGCCTTCCTGATCGACACTGCTGTCTATTACGTTCAAAAGCCACAGTCCTCGGTCTCATATCCTCCCGGCGTTGCAGCGCTTGAACGGCATGACACGCCTCTCGACAGAGCATCGGCGCGGCACTATGCCGGTTTAATCGATCGCTTAAACGGACTGAACATGACCTTGCCCGCGTCCTTCGACAGCCTGCGCCTTCCCGTGATTGCCGCTCCCATGTTCATCGTTTCGACGCCCGAACTGGTCGTGGCGCAAGTTCGTTCGGGCATCGTCGGCAGCTTTCCGGCGCTCAATGCCCGTCCGGCCAGCCAGCTCGACGACTGGCTGTGTCAAATCAGCGAAGAAACAGAGGGTTATGACGCACCCTTTGCGGTCAACCTCATCGTCCACAAGAGCAACAACCGGCTGGAAGAGGACCTCAAAGTGCTGGAACGGCACAAGGTGCCTTTGGTCATCACCTCGCTTGGCGCCATTCCGGAGGTCAATGCGGCTGTCCATGGCTGGGGCGGCAAGGTCATGCATGACGTCATCGATAACCGTTTCGCCCGCAAGGCCGTAGAAAAGGGCGCGGACGGGCTGATCGCGGTAGCGACCGGCGCAGGAGGGCATGCCGGCCCGCAGTCTCCTTTTGCCCTGATGCAGGAAATCCGCGCCTGGTTCGATGGCCCCCTGGCGCTGTCCGGTGCGATCGCTTGCGGCCGCTCCATTCTCGCGGCCCAGGCGATGGGCGCCGACTTCGCCTATATCGGCACGCCCTTCATCGCGACCCGCGAAGCCAACGCCGCTGAGGCGTACAAGCAGGCCATCGTCGACGGCAACGCGGACGATATCGTTTATTCCAGCCTCTTCACCGGAGTCCACGGCAACTACCTTCGCGCATCCATCAAGGCTGCCGGGCTCGATCCGGACAACTTGCCGGAAGGCGACAAGAGCCAGATGGACTTCGGCTCCGGAAGAAACACGGCAGCGAAGGCCTGGAAGGATATCTGGGGGTCCGGCCAGGGCATCGGCGCTATCTCCAACGTCGAATCGGTAGCGGAGCGGGTCGCCGAGTTCGAATCGCAGTACCGGGCTGCCGGCGAGGAATTGCGCAGCCGCTCCGGCATGGGCTGAACGGTCGAAGGAAACGCAGCGGGCTGCAGTGCCTGTTCGGTTCCCGACCAAAGCGCCTCGACCAGGCTGTCCAGCTCAAGGAAATCGGATTCCGCCCTGAGCGGATCGTTGCGATTGAGCAGCGGCCGAAGCGTCGATTGCCCGAGCAATAGTCGCCGCAAGGCGCGTTGCAGCAGTTCGATCCGCCAGCGCGCCACTTCCGTCGCGCGATCCGACTCCCGCGTCCGATCGCGCGACCATCGAGCCTCGATCTGGCCCAGACGCTCGCAGACAAGCTGTGTGTAACGGCGATGAGGTCCCCGATGAAGGGGCAGCCCCAGTCGCATTCCAGCCAGTTCAGAACAGGGAAGCAAAAGTCCGTTGCGACGGAAGTCCTCGAAACAGGTCCGCACGCCGCCGAGCGCCATGAGAAAGGGCTGAAAGCCCGGTCTGCGGGCTAGTTGCAGCGGGAGGAGGTGATGCCGTTGCAGCCCTTCGTCATGATCGGGCAGGCCCCGCCGGTTGACGGAGCGAAACGAAAGATGCCGTCTCAGGGGTGCGGCTGAAAATCAAGCTGGCCGCCAGACCCAAAGCTGCCGTCCCCCCCGGGAAGGCTCCAGAAGCAGCCGCCCTTTCGGCGTATCGATCTCGCGCGGTTCGGTGATCGAGCCTTGGCGAACGAGGTAATCCACGATCCGGATCGCCAGCTTCAGCGTTTCCGAGGGCGGCTCGCCCGCAGCCCCCTCCAATTGCATCTCGCAGCCCGAAAAGCGCGACAACCCGCGCGTTGCGATGCTGCCATCCTCGCCTCGCAACAGCGCCGTCAGCCCGAGGGCGGGAAACGTACCGCCCGCAAGCCAATTCACCACGATTTGTGCGAAATAACGTGGCTCCATCACGGTTTGCGCCGATTGCCAGCCCACCGCAGCGACCGGCAGCTTCAGAGCGAGACTGGCAGCCAGTCCGGCCTGGGTCCGGATAACGGGCGGCAAGCCCGCACCGCCGGCGATATGTCGCCCGGGGAGAAGATGAATCGCCTCCAGTTCCGTCATAAGCGGCGCGCGGTCGAAGCCATGGATCTGCACCGTGTCGCCGCCGGCCGCAGCGTCTGCGGGTTCAAGGCCGGTCAGCTCGAAAGTCAGCCCGCTGGCGAGCAGTTCCAGCCACCCCTCGTCATCGGCAGGCCGATGGGTGACCCTGGCCATGATTTCCCCGTTCGAGGCATCCAGCAGAGCCGCGATCGCGGCTGCGGTCGGACGCTCCCCGGCTCGGAAAAAGAGCGAGACACCGTTGCCCGGCGCAGCGTGCGCCAACTCCATGTCCCCGGGTGCCGGATCGGCCGCGTGCGGATCGTGGTTCACACCATCATCCGGCGCGATCAGACAAGTCGTGCTCTGTTCCAAGATGCTCAGCTCGTTCGTTTTCAACTTGAACGATAAGGGCGCAGTTCAGAGCGAACGTCGAGTCTGTTTACTGACTGATGCAACCAAAACGGTTTCATCTTCAGAAGATACCGAGGTCCAATCCTTCCGCAAATGCGGATCCAAGGTTTCGACAGGCATCGAGGTCCACCTCCGAAACGGTCTTTTCCGCGCGGATCTCCTCCATCGTCTGGGCACCGAGATTGACGATCAGCGAGTCCGCCACGCGCTTGAGCCTCCAACCGGTCAGGATCCTGTCCATTTGCGAGAGCGCGCCGGCTCCGTCCGATCCGGCCGATATTGCCGTGGCGTAAGGGCGGCCTTCGACCCGGCCGAGCATGGGATAATAGCAGCGGTCGAACATTTCCTTCATCTGCCCCGTCATGCTTCCCAGGTTTTCCGGACAGACGAAAACGTAGCCCCTGGCGCCCAGCAGAATGGCTGGCATGGCCTCAGCCGCGGTGAGCAGCACGCCCTGTTCGCCCGCGCCCTGCGCGACGGCGGCCGCCATCGCCCGCGACGCGCCGGTGCGGCTGTGCCAGATTATCGCCAGCATCGAACCCTCTCCTCTTCCAATCGCCTCGCTGCCCTTTTCCCGGCTCGCCGCATAGTCTAGTCGGATCGCCATGGCTTCGCGACCTGTTACTTCCGTACTCGGCATCGATCGTTCGCTCACCGGCAAGGCCTGGCGCTGGCGAGGCGGCAACATGGACTTGTCCGAGGGCACTTCCGGCTATTCCGGCGGCGGGCTGGAGGACGACATCGTCACCCAGATCCTGCTGTCACGCGGCGTCCCGCGCGAGGATCTCGATCGACATCGGTCGCCTTCGCTGCGCTCTTTCCTGCCCGATCCCTCCGAATTCCGCGACATGGATGCCGCTGCCGAACGGCTGGCGCAAGCGGTGATGACGGGCGAGACCATGACCGTCTACGGCGATTACGACGTGGACGGCGCCACCAGCGCGGCGCTGCTGATTCTCCTGCTTCGCGGGCTGGGTCACGACGCCCGCTACTACATTCCCGATCGCCTGCTCGAAGGCTATGGCCCCAGCGGCGAGGCGCTCGTCCGCATTGCCGGTGAAGGTTCCAGCCTGATCGTCACGGTAGATTGCGGCGCCATGGCCCATGAGGCGCTGGAAATGGCGCACCAGGCCGGCGTCGACGTGATCGTGGTCGATCACCACAAGTGTGCGCCCGAGCTTCCCCGGGCAACCGCGCTGGTCAATCCCAACCGCCTCGACGAGAGCGAACTCGCGGCCGGACACGGGCATCTCGCCGCCGTTGGAGTCGCATTCCTGCTTGCCGTGGCCACGGTTCGCACCTTGCGCCGCCGCGGCTTCTTCGAGAAGCGCAGCGAGCCGGATCTCTTCGCCCTGCTCGACCTGGTGGCGCTCGGTACGGTGGCCGACGTGGCAGCCCTCCACGGGCTTAACCGCGCCCTCGTGGCCCAGGGCCTCAAGGTCATGGCCCGGCGCGACAACATCGGCATGGCCGCCCTGATCGACGCAAGCCGCCTGAGCCGGGCGCCGACGTGCTCCGACCTGGGCTTTGCCCTGGGCCCGCGCATCAATGCCGGCGGCCGCGTCGGCGAATCCACGCTGGGCGTACGCCTGCTGACGACCACCGATCCCGACGAGGCGCAGGACATCGCCGCCCAGCTCTCGCGCCTCAACGACGAGCGGCGCGGCATCGAGCAAGTGGTTCAGGAAGCCGCAGAGGCACAGATCGAGCGCCAGCATAACCGCGCCGTCATGGTTCTCTCCGGCGCCGGATGGCATCCGGGCGTCATCGGCATCGTCGCCGGGCGCATCAAGGAGAAGACGGGCAAGCCCACGCTCGTCATCGCCATGGATGCCGACGAGGCCGGAAATGGCAAAGGTTCCGGCCGCTCCATTCCCGGCGTCGACCTGGGTGCAGCCATCATCGCGGCCCGCCAGGCCGGTCTTCTGGTGGCGGGCGGAGGCCATGCCATGGCCGCGGGCCTCACCGTCTCCCCCGACAAGCTCGAGGCGCTCTCCGAGTGGCTCGACGCTCTGCTGGCCGCCGATGTGTCGCGAGCGAGCGCCAACCAATCGATGTTGCTGGATCTGGCGCTGGCGCCGCGTGGATTGACGCCTGAACTGGTGGAGAAACTGGAAAGCGCCGGCCCCTTCGGCATGGGCTGGCCGGGGCCGAGAGTGGCCGTGGGACCCGTGCACGTCATCAAGGCCGACACGGTCGGCGCCGACCACGTTCGCCTGATCGTCGGTGGGCAGGACGGCGGCCGGTTCAAGGCCATGGCCTTCCGTTCGGCGGAAACCGAGATGGGGCAGGCCCTCCTACACGCGTCACAAGGGCGCCGCCTCTGGCTGGCGGGACGTGCCAAGATCGACGACTGGGGCAGCCGTCCGCAGGCCGAACTGCACATTGACGACGCGGCCTTCGTCGGCTGAATTGCGCAACGCCCTTCCCCCGCAAAGCCGCCGCTTCGCCGGCTTGTCATAGAGAGTTCAAATTATTCGCGATGAGGGGGTTGACCCCCCTCCGGACCCCCGCTAGAGGGCCGGTCCTGCCTCCGGCGCAACACCGATTGGCCCCTTCGTCTAGCGGTTAGGACGCGGCCCTTTCACGGCTGAAACACGGGTTCGATTCCCGTAGGGGTCACCATCTCGTTGGTGCGTCAAGGTGGATAAAATGGCTTCACGGCCCCTTCGTCTAGCGGTTAGGACGCGGCCCTTTCACGGCTGAAACACGGGTTCGATTCCCGTAGGGGTCACCATTTACATCCGCCTTCCAGCGGCACATGCTGGCCATATGGCCCCTTCGTCTAGCGGTTAGGACGCGGCCCTCTCACGGCTGAAACACGGGTTCGATTCCCGTAGGGGTCACCAGCAGATTTCGGGCCAGGGCCCACTTCCCCTTTCTCTCCGACATTGCCGATATATCAGCGACATGCGCGCCAGCCAGCGGTTCTGTTGGCCTGATCGAGATGAAGATGATCCGCGTGGGCGGCGTTGTAGTCCGGCGAGAGCACCGTCGAAAACGCATTGCAGGCCGAATCGCGCACGGCGTGGAGAAAGGCCGCGGCTTCGACCGGACCCTTCCAGTCCTTGCGCACACTCAGCCGCCTGCCATCCGCCAGCACGAACCCGGAAATGTCGATGGCATTGCCGGTGGCGTGTTCGCTCCAGTTGCCCTTGGTGCCGTTGCCTATGCGGCGGCAGTTATACGTGCCGAGTTGCTCGATCCTGACCACCCTGCTGCCAAAGATCGCCTCCGCCTGCGGCTGGACGCCGTGTCGCAGCCACCAGGCCAGACCGGCATCGACGGCGCAAGTGGCCTCTGGGCGGGACGGAGAGAGCCGGATCTCGGCCGCTGCGGGGGCGGCCAGCACCTTGCGATCGTCGCGCCGGCAACTGTCGCTGCCAGTGGGCGCCAAGGCCGTCTTGTCGATACCACTGCGATCGAGAAAGGCCCGGCACAAGCCCCGGTCCGCGCGCAGGGCTGAGAGTTTTCGCGGGGTGGCCCAACCCGGTTGTTCCTCCAGGCTCAGGGGCGTCCAGGGGTCGTAGCCGGGATGTTCGCGCAGCCACGCCCGCCCGGCGAGCAGCAGGCAGGCCACCAGAAGCGCAGCGACGATGAAACGGTCGAATGGGAAGGACATCCCTCGCCCAACGCATGGGAGGGGCGCTTGCTCCGGCCGGGCCTCAGTCCATCAGGGCGAAGAGCGCCCAGGCCAGCGCCGTTGCACCGCAGAAGAGCGGCCAGGACCAGTAGAGTTCGTGGCCCTGGTAGAAGGTATGAGTGATCGCAAGCATGCCGCCGCGCGATCCCTGGGATCCGATGACGAGAGAAACGACCCAGGTGAGCAGGAACCCTGGAATCAACGCCTTGATGGCCGACATGGATGGTGTCCGGTTTTTGAATAAGCCTGTCGGGATTTTGGCAGCGACAGGTAAATTTCCTCCTACTGGGCGGCGTGGAGGTGCTGTGGACAATTCCGGTAAAACCGGTGCATCGGCGGTGGAGAATGGGCGGAAAACCTGTGTGATGCGCACAAAAAAGGGGAGCCGATCTGGCTCCCCTTTTTCATTTTTTCAGTTGCCGCGGCCTCCGCTCAGACCGGCGGCACCGGCTGGGGCGGCGCGTCGCTGTCGACCTCGTGGGTTTCGATCAGTCCGCGTCCGACATGGCTGCGCGAACGGCTGTAGCCGTAATAGACCAGAAGTCCGAGCATGGCCCAACCGACGAACAGCGCGATGGTCTGCACCGAGAGGCTGAAGAACAGGTAGATGCAGCCGATGATGGCCAGCGGCGCCGTCACCATGATGGCCGGGGTCCGGAACGGGCGCTTGCGTGCGCCGTCGGTCTTGCGCAGCACCATGACCGCGATCGAAACTGCTGCGAAGGCGAAGAGCGTGCCGGAGTTCGACACGTCTGCCAGCAGGCCGACCGGGAAGAAGGCTGCAAACAACGTGACGAACAGGCCGGTCAGCAGCGTGATGACGTGCGGCGTGTGGAAGCGCGGGTGCACCTTCGAGAAGAACTCGGGGAGCAGGCCGTCGCGGCTCATCACGAAGAAGATGCGGGTCTGGCCGAACATCATCATCAGGATGACCGAGGGCAACGCGATGATCGCGGCGGCGCCCACCAGCCAGCCCACGAAGGGATAGCCGACCTGGCGCAGGGTCCAGGCCAGCGCTTCCTTGGAGCAGACCACGGCATTTTCATGGATTGCCGCACAGGCTTGCGAAAGCTCGGGCGTTCCCGGCGAAAGCGCCTGGCCATTGGCGCCGAACACCGGCTGCGCGCCAACGGTACCGATCACGCCCGATGCCACCAGCATGTAGAAGATGGTGCAGATCGCGAGGCTGCCGATCAGGCCGATCGGCATGTTGCGTTGCGGGTTGGTGGTTTCCTCCGCGGCCGTCGAGACGGCGTCGAAGCCGACATAGGCGAAGAAGATCGAGGCTGCGGCGCTGGAAATGCCCGTGAAGCCAAGCGGCGCGAAAGGCGTGAAGTGACCCGAGCGGATGATCGGGATCGTCAAGGCCACGAACAGGGTAAGCGCCAGGATCTTGATGCCCACGAGCACCGCGTTGACCGTGGCGCTTTCCTTGGTGCCCTTGATGAGCAGCGCCGTCACCGCCGCCGCAATCAGCATCGCTGGCACGTTGATGATGCCGCCGTCGAACGGCCCCCGCACGAAATCGTATGGAATATGCATGCCGAAGCTGCTGTTGAGCCACCCGATGAAATAGCCCGACCAACCGACCGAAACGGCGCCGGCGGCAATGGCATATTCCAGAATGAGCGCCCAACCGACCATCCAGGCGACCAGTTCGCCCATCACGGCGTAGCTATAGGTATAGGCGGAGCCGGATACGGGCACCATGGCTGCCATCTCGGCGTAACAAAGCGCGGCCACACCGCAGACGAAGCCCGCGATGACGAACGAGAACATCATGCCCGGGCCGGCCTTCTGCGCGGCTTCCGCCGTCAGAACGAAAATGCCCGTGCCGATGACGGCGCCGATGCCAAGCATCGTCAGCTGGAACGCGCCCAGCGTCCTGTGAAGTGATTTCTTTTCCGCTGTCGCCAGAATGGCGTCGAGCGGCTTTACGCGTCCGAACATTGCGGTCGACCCCCGAATTTCTATATGCGCCGACGCTAGCGGGCTGCGGCGGCATGGCAAGCCTTAACGCTATCGGCTCCCCAGCTTTACCGAGATTGTTCCGCTTTGGCCGCAGTCTGGCCATGACCATCGCCTTGTTCCGATGCGCCGCAACGAAAATGCGCTTTTGCGCATCATCCAACCGGCGCTAGAAGCGAATCCATGTCTACGACCTTCCAGCTCGACACCGCGACCAGTCGCGCCAACCCCACGCCCGCGCCCATGAAGCGCCTGACCGTACCTGCCATCCAGCGCCGCAAGGTGGAAGGCAAGACCGTAGAGCCGCTGGTGATGCTCACCGCCTATACGGCGCGCCAGGCCCAGCTTCTCGACGAACATTGCGACGTGCTGCTGGTGGGCGATTCCCTGGCCCAGGTGATCTACGGGCTTCCCTCCACCCTTCCCGTCACTCTCGACATGATGATCGCTCACGGCGCCGCCGTCGTGCGCGGCAGCTACCATTCGCTCGTCGTCGTCGACATGCCCTTCGGCTCCTATGAGGAAAGCCCGCAGCAGGCCTTTGCTTCCGCGGCAAGGATCATGGCCGAAACCGGCTGTGCGGCCGTCAAGCTGGAGGGCGGCGTCGCCATGGCCGAAACCATCGCGTTCCTCACGCAGCGCGGCATCCCGGTGATGGCGCATATCGGGCTGACCCCGCAGGCGGTCAACGCACTGGGCGGTTACGGCGCGCGTGGACGCAGCCAGGAAGAGCACGCCAAGATCATCACGGACGGCAAGGCCGTAGCGGACGCCGGCGCCTTCTCGGTCGTGGTGGAGGGCGTTCTCGAGCCGATCGCCATCTCGCTCACCCATAGCCTCGACATTCCGGTCATCGGCATCGGCGCTTCGGCCCAGTGCGACGGACAAGTCCTGGTGGCCGAGGACATGCTGGGCATGTTCGACCGCGTGCCCCGCTTCGTGAAGCGCTATGCCGACATGGCTGGGCTCGTTTCCGAGGCTGCCGCGAAATATGCCGAGGAAGTGCGCGCACGCAGCTTCCCCGGTCCGGAACAGACCTATCAACCGAAGTAAGCCGGCCCCCAGAACGGAACCGGCCTGACCCCGGCCGGCACTGACGCCGGCGATCAGTTCTGCAGGTCGTACTGCTTGAGCAGATCGTAAAGCGTCGGCCGGCTGATCCCCAGCATCTTGGCCGTGCTGGAAATATTGCCTTCGCTGCGCGCGAGTGCATGGCGGATGACCTTGCGGTCTGCCTGCTCGCGCGCAGTCTTGAGGTTGAGCGCGTTGATCACTTGCTCGTCGGGAGCGGCCAGGTCGAGATCGGCGGCGCCCACCAGCTTTTCGTCCGCCATGATGACGGCGCGCTTCACCCGATTCTCCAGTTCGCGTACATTGCCCGGCCAGTGCCAGGCGTCGATCGCCGCCAGCGCATCGGCAGCGAAACCGCGCACGCTGGGGTTCATTTCCTTGGCGTATCGGTGGAGGAAAGCCTTGGCGAGCAACGTGGCATCGCCGGGCCGCTCCGCTAGGCCGGGAATGCGCACCACGATCTCGGCCAGGCGGTAGAACAGGTCCTCTCGGAAGCGCCCTTCCCCGATCATGGCTTCGAGGTCCTGATGCGTGGCGCAGACGATGCGCGTGTCGACCGGGATCGATTCGCGCGAGCCGACCCGCTCGATCACGCGCTCCTGCAGGAAGCGCAGCAGCTTCACCTGCAACTGGAGCGGGATGTCGCCCACTTCGTCCAGGAACAAGGTCCCGCCGGCCGCCTGCTCGATCTTGCCCGGTGTGGTCTTGACCGCCCCGGTAAAGGCGCCTTTCTCGTGGCCGAACAGTTCGCTTTCGAGCAGGTTCTCCGGGATCGCAGCGCAGTTGATAGCCACGAATTCGCGCTTGGCACGTCCGCTGGCCTCATGGAGGCCGCGCGCCAGCAGTTCCTTGCCCGTGCCGCTCGCGCCGAGCAGCATGACCGAGACATTGGTGTTCGCCACCCGCTCGATGGTCCGCCCCACGCGGACCATTTCGGGCGCTGCGGTGATCAGCCTCCCGAGCACTTTCTCGTCCTTCTCGACCCGCGAGGCGAGGCGGCGGTTTTCCTCCTCGAGCCGGTGGAGTTGAAGGGCGCGGCGCACGATCAGGCCAAGGGCGTCGATGTCGACCGGCTTCTGGTAGAAATCGTATGCGCCGCGCGCGATCGCCTGAAGCGCGGATTCGCGGGCGCCATGGCCGGATGCGACGATCACCTTGGTGTCGGGCTTCAGCGCCATGATCTCGTCGAGCACGGCAAAGCCTTCGGTCGTGCCGTCGGGATCTGGCGGCAGGCCGAGGTCCAGCGTCACCACGTCGGGCGTCTCGGCGCGCAGGAGCGCCAGCGCCGAGGGCCGGTCGCCGGCAACGACCACGTCGAAATCCTCATAGGCCCACTTGAGCTGCGCCTGAAGACCGGCATCGTCCTCGACGACGAGGAGCTTGGGTCGGGTCTCGGTCATTCTCAGGCTACCTTCTGGTCCTTGTCAGTGCGGTTGAGGTACATGTCGGTGGCCGCGGCCAGCGGTATGCGAACGATGAAGCGCGATCCCAGCCCTTCCCGCGATTCCACGTCGAGCCGGCCCTTCATCGCCTTCACCAGCTCGCGCGCCTCGAAGGCGCCGATGCCGAAGCCGCCGGTCTTGGTGGAAACGAAGGGCTTGAACAGCCGGTTGCGGACGAATTCGGCCGACATTCCGGTGCCGGAATCGACCACTTCGAAGCGGGCGCTGAGGCCGTCCACGCGGACGGACAGGATGACCGGGCTCTCGGGCCGGCTGGCGTCCAGTCCATTCTGCACCAGATGGACCAGAACCTGTTCGAGCGAATGGGCGTTGGCCGTGGCGACAAGGTCCTGGACTTCGCCCAGCACGACTTGCCGGTGGCCGTTGAAGCGGGCGACCACGCTGCGGGCGACATCCGCGGCGCACACATCGTGCAGCCGGTCCACGCCGCCAGCGCCATAGCGCGAGAGGCGCGCCAGCAGACCATTGAGCTTGTCCGAGGAATTGCGCAGCGTGACAAGCATGTCGGCGCGAAACTCGGGCTTGTCGGCATGAAGTTCGGCATTGCGCGCGAGCAGGCTGAACTGGCTGGCCAGGTTCTTGATGTCGTGCATGACGAAGGCGATGCGGCGGTGGAAATCCTCGAACCGGCTCGATTCCGCCAGGGCTTCCTGGCTGGCGTGCTCGGCCAGATAGCTGGCGAGCTGCTGGCCGATCACCCGCAGCAGATCGAAATCCTCCCAGTCAAACTTGCGCGCCATCGCCGGGCGCGCCAGCACGACCATGCCGACGAGCCTTTCGTAATGCACCAGCGGAACCAGCGCCCAGGCGCGGCGCTCGGCGATGAGCCAGTCGGGGGCCGCGATCTCGAAACCCTCGGCGACGACGCCTGCGCGCACCTCGTCGAGATCGGCGATATAGCAGGTCTGCTCGAACGGTCCGAGGGCGGCGAGCGGGTAGGCCAGGGCCGGCACATCCACTTCGGGCCAGTTCCAGCGGGCAGCGAGCATGAGATCGCCCTGCTCGTCCGGGCACAGCAGCAGGCCGGCAGGGCTGTAGGTGATATCCGCCAGGGACTGCACCACGCGCTCGCTGAGCGGAAGGGTCTCGTCGTCGTTCTTGCCGATGGTCCGGGTGAAGCGCAGCCATTCCTCGCGGTAGTCGTAGCGGTGCTGGAAGAAATGCTTGGCGAGAATGACTTTGAGCCAGCTGCGCACGCGCCGCGAGGGCAGCACCACGAGGGCGATCGCGCTGGCGAACGTGAGGAAAGCCATCTCGATCAGCCGCGCGAAATCGCCGCCCGCATAGGACAGCCACTGCGCAACCGACACCATGGCGACCAGATAGACGCCGATGACGAGCAGCGAGAAAGTCTGGAACGTGACCGCGCGCGAGGGTTTGAGCCGCAATTCGTCGCGGTTGCGCGATGCGGTCAGGGCAAAGCAGCCCGCCAGCACGATTGCCGCGATGCCGCGCAGCGCCGCGATCTCGCTCGGCCAGCTTCGCGCGAGATAGGCCACGGTGTAGAGGTTGAGGTCGAAGGACCAGAGGACCGCCAGCCCGATTGCGGGCCAGCGCAAGGCCGGTCGCACTTCGCGCGGTGCGCCCGCGTAGAGGTTGTGTACCAGCACCAGCCCGCCCACGGTGACGAGCAGGCGCAGCATGACCTCGATCTCGAACCCCAGATTGGCGAGGCCGCCCTTCACCGAGAGGTAAGTCAGGGCCAGCGTCATGCTGAGGTGCAACGTCTCGACGAAAGCCAGCGCGAAGATCACCGGCCGGATCGGCGCAAGGCTGGAATGACGCCCATCGCCCGCGAAAAGCCGGTAGATCGCCACCAGCCATGCGAGATTGCGGATGCTCTCCGCGAAGGAGGCGAACATGGGAACTTCGGCAGTGAGGCCCACGGCCGCCGCGATGCACCAGCCCGCCGTCACCAAAAGCGCTGCGACGACCGCGCCTCCGGCTCCCGCCAGGCGCCCGCGACGAGGCCAGAGCCAGAGCGCCAGGCTGGCGACAGCTATGGCGCCGGTCAGGTCGAATGCGATCCCTGCGGTCGTCCAGAAATCCAGGCTGCGGGCCGCGCTCATCGCGCGCCTTCGCTCCACAGGACCACGCGCAGCGTCTGGAGAATGATCAGCAGGTCCAGAAAGGGTGTGTAGTTCTTGGCGTAATAGAGATCGTATTCCAGCTTATGGCGGGAATCCTCTATGGAAGCGCCGTAAGGATAGTTGATCTGCGCCCAGCCCGTGATGCCCGGCTTCACCATGTGCCGCTCCGCATAATAGCGCAGCGCATCCTCGAGTTCCGCGACGAACTGCGGGCGTTCGGGACGCGGGCCGACGAAACTCATCTCGCCCTTGAGTACGGTCCAGGCCTGGGGCAGCTCATCGATGCGGACCTTGCGAATGAAACGCCCGACGCGGGTAACGCGCGGGTCGTCCTTGGAAGCCCACTGGGCCCCGGCCACTTCGGCATCGGTTCGCATCGAACGCAGTTTGATGACGTCGAAATTCTCACCGAACAGACCCACCCGCTGCTGGCGGTAAAATGCCGGACCGCGGCTGTCGATCTTCACCAACAGCGCGAACAGCAGGATGATCGGCGCCGTCACGCATAGCGCCACGGCGCTGGCGACGATGTCGAACAGACGCTTGGCGACGCTGGAGATCATCCGTCCCGAAGAGAAGCCGTCGGAAAAGATCAGCCAGCTCGGATTGACCGTGTCCAGATCGACCCGCCCGGTTTCGCGTTCGAGGAAGCTGGAGAACTCGTTGACATGCACCCCCGTGGTCTTGATCCGCAGCAGGTCCTTCAGCGGCAGCGCGTTGCGGCGCTCCTCCAGCGCGAGGACCACTTCGGTAACGCCCAGATTGTCCACGAAGCGGGTGAGATTGTGGATGGCACCGCGCGAGATGGCTTCCTCCACCACCGGCGCGCCATCGCTCATGGCCACATAGCCGACGATGACGAAGCCGCTTTCAGGCCGCTCCGCCAGGTCGCGCAGGCGCTGTGCGCGATCGCCGGCCCCCAGGACGAGCACGCGGCGGCGGAAGGCCGAAGTGCCGAGAAATCCGCCCAGAACGAGGCGATTGGCTGTCAGCAGCACGATGGCGAACGCCATCGAATAGGCGAGCGTGGAGCGCCAGAAGTTCTGCGCGGCGAACAGGAAATCGACGAAGGAAAGCGCGATCACGCCCAGCGAAATCGCCACGAGCAGTCGCGCGGCCGCGAAGCGCATGGAACGCAGGGCCTCCGCGCCGTAGACGCCCACGGCCACCATGGACAGCGAGATGACGACCGCGAAGCCGGCGTGAAGCCCGATCCGGTCGACGAGACTGCCCAGCGCCATCCCGATCTGCCCGGCGCGCAGCCGCCAGGAAAGCTCGTTCGCCCCCAGCAGCAGGAACATGTCTGCCAGCCACAGCAGGGCCACGGCATGCGGGATGTAGTGTTTGAACAGACGAATCATCGTCGCGGGGCGCCATTTTCCGAGCCGAATCCGGCAATGAGGCCAGACTTATCCGAAAGGCGTAAACTGTCGGTGAATCTGACAGCCGTGAAACGGGCGGAAGCCGCCCTCTTTCGAGAAAGCCCACGAATTCCGCCCGGCGCTGTCGGTGCTCCTTACACGCATTGCGCCGGGCACGAACCCGATCAGCGCTTGGGCATAAGGCGCAGCGCCGTCAGCGTCAGGGCTTCGCTGCCCGAAGCGATGACCTTGTCGGCCTGAGGCGCCCAGAACGGGCTGTGCAGCGAAGGCAGGGCCGGCCCGCCCGCCTTGGCCGCGGCGATCTTCTGCGGATCGGCGCCGCCCACCCAAAAGATCACGGACTTGATGTGGTCCTCGTCCGCGCGCCGGAATTCGCCGAAATCTTCTCCGCCCATGACCGAGGGCGTGATCACCACATTGCCGTCACCCATCCTCGTCTTGAGATCGGCGACGGCCTCCTGCGTGAACTCGGGCGAGTTCCAGGTGGCGCGTGTATAGGGATCCTTGACCGAGACTTCCGGCATCAGGTTGTCCGGCAGGCCGGAAGCGATCGCCTCGCCCCGCGCAATGCGCTTGATGCCTTCGAGCAGGTGAGCGCGGGTCTCGTCCGAGTAACTGCGAACGGTCAATTCCAGCTTCGCCTGGTCGGAAATGATGTTGTGCTTGGCGCCCGCGTGGAACGAACCCACCGTCACCACTGCCGGGTCCAGCGGGCTCATCTCTCGGCTGACAAGGGTCTGCAGCTTCATGACGATCGCGCTGGACAGCACGATCGGGTCCTTGGTCGCCTGCGGGTAGGCGCCGTGGCCGCCCAGTCCCTTCACGAGAATGTCCACGCTATCGACATTGGCAAGCGCCCAGCCCACGGCCGCGCCGACCTGGCCGGCCGGAAGATCGGCCGAATCGTGGAAAGCCAGCGTGTAGTCCGGCTTGGGGAAGCGGCTATAGAGCCCATCCTGCAACATGCTGACCGCACCCGTGCCCACTTCCTCGGCCGGCTGGCCGATCATGACGAGCGTTCCGGCCCACTCCGCCTTGCGCTTCGCCATGAGCCGCGCCGTCTCGATCCAGGCAGTCATGTGCGTGTCGTGCCCGCAGGCATGCATGATGCCGCTCTCGACCCCGGCCGTCGAAACGCCGCGCTTCTTCGAGGCGAAGGCAAGGCCCGTCTGCTCGACCACGGGCAGACCGTCCATGTCGGCACGGATCAGCACGGTCGGCCCCTCGCCGTTCCGGAGCACCGCGACCACGCCGGTCTGGCCGACTTTCTCGGTCACGGTGAAGCCTGCCTCCCGAGCCGCCTTGGCCATCACGCCGGCACTGCGCACTTCCTGGTAGCTCAGCTCCGGATTGGCGTGCAGATCGCGGTAGATCGTCATCAGGCCCGGCAGGTCGCGCGCGATGCTATCGGGAACCGGCTCGGCGCGTACCGCCGTTGCGGAAGCGATCAGACCAAGGGCGACAAGGCCGAGTGCGGAGCGGGTGCGAAGGGCGTTCATGCCGGAAAGAGTATGAAGATGCGTGGCTTGCGGCAATAGAGATCCTCACCCGGCCTGCGCGCATCAGCGCCCTAGCGCGTCAGCAGGCCCTGCGCCTCCAGCGGCTCGGCAGCGAAGTCCGGAATGCGCAGTTGGCGAACGACCTCCCGCCGGTCCTTGGATACGCCCGGATAGGCCCGCGCCGCTTCTTCCAGCACCCGGCGCGCCTCGGCGCCCTTGCCCGCCTGCGCGTAAGCGGAAGCCAGCAGATAGCGCGACATCAACCCACCATCCGCGGCGCCGAGCCGGGCATAGCGAAGGGCCTCGTCCGCCTCATTGCGATAGAGCGCGTCCAGCGCCAATCCCGACCAGTACCAGGGTGGATGCCCCGGATTGAGCTGGATCGCCTTGCGCGCCAGGGTAGGTGCAATCTCGTGTTCGCCGAGCGCGCCGAGCACCCGGCCCGCATTGGCCAGGACTTCGGAATGGTTAGGGCTGATCTCCAGCGCCTTTCCGATCGCCTCGCGTGCGGCGTCGTCCTCTCCGTGCCGGTAGAGCGCGAGCGCCAGATATTCGTAACCTATCGCATTGGTGGCATTGGCGGCCACCGCACGCTTCGCCGCCTCGAGCGCCTCAGGCGAATCGCCGATGCCGTGCGCCTGCGCCTCGTAGAGGTGCATCCACGACAGCAGCGCCCAGGCGTCCGAATAATTGGGCTTGTCGTAGACGGCCCGCTCCAGGCATTCCTTCACTCGTCCAAGCTGCCCCTCGCGGCGCGAACGCATGAACTCGTAGGCCTCCAACTCGCAAAAATAGCGCTCCATGCCGAGATCGCGGTGGTTTTCCAGATCCTGCCGCATGGTCTCGTGGATCACGCCATAAGGCTGGCCGAGGCGCGAGGCGACGCCGAGCGCGATCTTCGACTGCACCTTGAGTATCTGGGCAGGGTCATAGTCGATGGGAGCGCTGCGCCCGGACCAGACGACCACCCCGCCCGGCATGCGCACGAGGCTGGAGTTGATACGCAGCGTGGACCCCGCGCCGTCTATCGACCCCTGGAGCACGAAGGCCGGGCGCAACCCCTTGCGGCTCGGCTGCGTCCCCAATGCGCCTCCTGATCCGAGCTGCCGCTCGCCCTTCGCGGTCCGTTCGTCGAGCGAAAGAACCGCCAGGTTCGGCAATTGGGCGAGATAGTTGATCAGGTCGAACTGCAACCCATCGCGCACCCGCGCGATGGCGGGATCCGATCCGGTGATCGCATAAGGCGCGACATAGACCACCGGCCCGTCCGGCATTTCGCCCGCGCGCACCAGCACGGCATCGCGCTCCCCGCCGGGCCAGTAGATGATCAGGAGCGAGGCGGCCAAGGCCAGAGCCGCCAGCAGCCCCCAGGAACGACGGCGCAAATTCAGAGCGCTCGACGACCGGACGATGTCCTCCCCCTGCTGCGCTGGCGGCGAGGTGGAAGTGTCAACCGGCGCGTCGGGTAACGGCTCCTGACGAGCCTCCTGGCCCCGTTCCGCGGCCGGTTCGAGCATGGGCGCATAAGACCCGCGGGGGACGACGAGACGGAAGGGATCGCCTGCTCCCTCCCCCGCATAGTACTCGCCCAGTGCGCGGCGCAGCCGGGTCATCTGCACGCGGACGATCGAATCCGACGAGGCATCGAAATCCTCGTCTCGCCCGAAGACATCGAGCGCGATGGGATAGCCCTTCAGCCGGTCGCCATGACCGGCCAGCTTTTGCTCGACAAGATAGGACAGAAGTTCCGCCAGCTTCGGCGAAGACCGGAAAGTAGCGGCGGCGACGACGCGCGAGAGGGCGTCGCGATATTCGTCGGCACTGGGTTCCATGTCGTCCCCCTCCGGCGCAAAGTAGTCCGGAGGGGGCGATTTGGCAAACGCGCTTCTTGATGCGACCCGAAGCGGCTCTCCAAAAACTCTGTTATCGGCGCCTGCTCATGCCCGGCACCTTTTCCTCGTCATCCGTTCATCGCCAGGCCTTTGGCCGGCGCCCGGGCCGGGAACTGCTGGAAGCGCCGGCGATACAATGCCGCCGGTGTCCCGGAACCTCGTTTCCTCGACTCGGAACAGGCTTCCAGCAGACCTCGATATCGATCGCGGCCCGAGGGACGAAAGACATGCCACTGCGGCTGGGCAGTGGGATTTCAAGGTTATTACCAATGTAGAAAAATTGCCGCGCGAAACATGCGTGTTTCACCGTTAAATCGCGTCCATTCCCGAGGATAAAGGCCGGCGTCCCGTGCATTAGCGATTGTCACGGTGACGCCGCGCACGACGTGCGCGCCCCCCGCACGCCGGCCATGGATACGAAAAAGCCGCGAGACCCTGGCTGGGTTCGCGGCTTTTCGTGTGGTGCCCCTGGCCCGACTAGGGAGGCGACACCCACGAATGGCGGTTTTCCGACGTTTTGAAGGGCTCCGACGCGACCAAATGTACCCAAACTCTGTACCACTCACAAGTGGCTAAAAGGGATCATTCGTGCCGCCCGGTGCCCGAGCCCAAGGGGGGCTTGCGGGATTGAACGAGGCTCAAAATGCTTGCTGAAAACGATACGAATGAATTTACGGTCCAACTCGAAGACGGATGTGCGGAGAAGATCGGGGATGGCCTCTGGTGCATCGTCCAGGCCGACAAGGCACAGATGGGGCATCCCCGGCAGGTGGTTACACTGACTCGCGAGGACTTGCTGGCGTTGCTGGGGAGATAGCAAAAGTACAAATGCCGTTAAGGCCCCTGAGAGGACCGCGAGAGCGCCCCGCCCCTTCCAGACCCCGCTTTGTCTGGTTAGGCTTCGGAAGCGCCCCCAAGGAATTCTCCGGGGCTTTTTCTGTGTCTTAGGGGGGAGACAGATGTCAGGAACAAGAACGCAAATCATCGCAGGAGATCGGAAGGGATTTGCCCTCTCAATAGCAATCGTGGCGAGCTTATCGTCCTGCGGCTCCGAATACGACCCGGACCGATGCTCCGCCTTTGAGGGTCCTGAAGCCCCCCACCTTACCGAGAACGGAAAGGCCTGCATTCTGAAATGGGGTCGGGCATTGTCCACCTCGCACGATCAGGCCCGAGACGTTGCGGTCGCTGTTCTTGCCGCGTGCGCAGATGCTATCCCCAACGATCAAGTCGAAACCGATGAGGAAGGGAACGTCACAGAGGCGGCCAAAAACGCTACCTGGGCTGAAGCACGGAGCTTGGCCACCTTCCGGATCATCGAAGAACGAGCCGGGCACTGTTCGAAAAAATAACCCCCAGGGCCGAGGGCTCTGAGGGTCATTCGGTTATTTTTGGTCACCCGCCAGTTCGTCGAGGAAGTCCTCGCGAGGGCGGCCGGTGGGCTTCGTGGGCATGGGATACTCTTATGAGGCATGACGGCCTCCCCTTGATCCCGAAGGAACGGCGGGGGAGGCCTATTTGTCAGAGGTCGGCGGGGATCAGGTCTTCGTCGGGTTCGGCCCACATGGGACCGTAAACCGCCTCAAAGCCGCCGTCAGGGCGCTCGCGGTAGCCAAGCAGAACTTCATTGTTCTGCGTCGCCACACCGGCCCCTGTGCGGGACCCTACAGTCTTGGCGAACTGTGCGCTTGCAGTGTCCGCCCGCTGGTCGGCTGCGCGGTCCATGACGCGGGTGCGCCGGACGTTGCCGAGCATCTGTCGGACGCCTGCAAGGTCGGTATTGCCAAGGCCTTCGGCGGTCAGCTCGTTTACGCGGTTGGTCAACGCCGGTTCCCCGGAGAATGCCGAGCCGAAGTGGCGGGCGGCGTCGATGCCCCTGCCCTGTGCGGCGGCCCATAGGCCCCTGCCGGTGTCGGCGAGGGACTGCTCCTGCCGTGCTATTTCGTCGGAGGCCTCACGGCCTGCGGTCATGGAGTTTCCACGAACAGCCGCGAAGGTCTGGTAGCCCTCGTGCTCGGCTGCGAGGCGGTTGAACAGATTGTCCGCCGCTTCGCCGCCGTGGACGTAGGAGATAGCGTCCCGTGCATCGAGATTGCCATCGACCCGGCGAGCTGCGTTTCCGTAGTCGCCAAGGCCCCTGACGTCCTGCGAGAGGCCCGTGCGGTGCCCGAGGCGGAAGAAGTCCCGCTGGGAGCCGGTCGTCATGTTCTCCATGCGATTTGCCGCATCGGTCGCGCTGTCTTTCGCCATCTGGTCTCCCAGCTCCAGAGCCTTGCGGTTCTGCGTGGGGCCTGCGTAAGCATCACGGGCGGGCTTCCAGTAAGGATTGAGCCCGTTGTCTGGGATGGCCGAGCCCGGACGCGAGCGGCGCGGCTTTCGCGCCTTTGGACCGGCTTCGGGATTGAGACGCGTGCCCTCGTCGAAGGGCTGCCGTGCAGAGAAAGCTTCCCCTCCCTGCGGGATCGCCGGAACTTCTGCCCCGTGCGCTCCAAGGCCGCCTGGGGCCTCGTAAGGCACAGGAAGCTCGGCACCGTATGCGCCAGGAACTCCGGGAGCCTCGTAAGGAACCAAGGCATTCTGCGGCGGGGCATCAAGCGCCCTTCCGACGTGCGGAGGCGGCGATGGAAGGCCTAGCGAGGAGCTGTCCGGCAAGGCGGCTTGTGCGGGCGCACCCAAGGAGGGCGCCCCTGCGGCCTGTCCGGCGATTTCTTCCGAGGCTTGACCGGGCGCATTGATGCGGGGACCAGAGCCGTCGCCATCCATGATCCGCAGGAGGTCCTGCCGAATCTCGCGGGCCCCCTTGCCGAAGCGAGAGGCTTCTACCGGAACACCGTACTTTTCTCCGTTGAATACACCCTCGTCGAGGACCGATTTCATGTGATCGTAGAACGGCATCGTTGGAGCATCACCGAGACTGAAGGCCCCGTCGCTGCCTTGGACAAGTCCCATTTGAGATAACGGAACGCGTCGGTCCAAAAGTTCCCGTCCGGCAATCTGCATAGCCTCCCGGCCTGAGGGAGTTTCAAATAGCTCCCGCAGTTCACGAACCAGCGGTATCGGCTGCGCGTCGCTGATGTCATAGAGCGGACGGGCTGCCGCCGCTGCTTCTTGTCGAAGAGCTTCTGACTGCCTCTCCACGTTCGTGACGGGGCCCAAGGTCTCGCCGATGTGGCCAGAAACGCGGGCCGACATCTCCCGTTGACGGGCATCGATCGAGCGGCGGACCGCAGCCGTTGCTGGGCCCGGTCGGCGTGCTGCGGAGCCATAAGCGTCACGAAGAAGCTCATGGGTATCCGCAGGGGCCGCAGGGACGCCCATGGACTGACGGCGGTTAAGCTCGGTCATGAGGGCCGCGGGGTCCATGTCGGCCTGCTCCAGTTTCCCGCCGATGTAGCGAGAGGCCCGCGTGTCTGCGGCCGGGCGGCTGAGTGCCTGGGCGGAACGCTCAAGCCCCTTGCCGGTTCGGCCGGGGAGCGCACGGCCTGCCGCGGCGAGTGCCGGTGCGACCTTGCGGCCCGCTGCGGATGCAATGGGCGCAGCTAAGGGAGACACGAGACGGCCCGCGTAAGGCAGTGAGCCCGCTACGGCAGCCCCGGTGAGGCCTCCGCGTGCCGCGTCCTGGAGAACGCCTCCGGCGCTGTCGGCATGGCTGCTGAGGGCGCCTCCCGCAGTACCGTAAAGGGCCCCGTTAGCGCCGCTATTGAGGGCGCGGCGGCCGAGGCCTACTTTAGCGGCCTGCGAGGCTACTTCCGCTCCGCGAGCCCCTTGGGCCGCGACTTCCGCGCCCCTGGCAGCCAGCCCGACCTTCGTAACGGGCACGAACATGCCGCCCACAAATCCGGCACCCGTGGCGCCCGCATTGAGAACGGGGTGGTCCTGCTTGAAGCGCTCTTGATGGCGCTCGGCTGCCCTGCGGCCTTCCTTGAAGTCCTTGATGGGCGAGCCGTTGAAGTTCCAAGCATTGGCGATGCCGGACGCAACACCCCCGGCGCCTGGGACCACTCCGTCGAGGAATGACGTCAGGGCGCCATGGGCGTTGTCGAGGAAGCTGGGCTTGGCGGCTTGGCGGGATTTGGACACCTTGTCCTGAACCCACGCCATGATTTTCGATTGGTCGGCGTTTTCAGGAGCGCGGACTTTGTAGGTATTCCCGTCCGGTCCTGTGACCGAGTAGACTGGCATCAGCGGACCTTCCTACGCTGATAACGGCCTTTGACTATGCGCCATTCGTACCCGTCGGGATCAACGTTCGGATGTGAGGCCGAGAGGGCCTTTTTGGCCGCTCTGCCGTCCGCCTTGACCGCAAGGCCAACTCGGGTGCCGCTCTGGGCCACGCGGACCGCATCATGCCCCCCCATGACCCCGTTGTGGCGGGCCGTTTCATTGGCGTTCGCTGCCCCGGTGTCCGACCGTGCCATCGTGGGAACCGGAGCGCCATATTCACGATAAGCGGCGCTATAGGTGTCCGGGACCCCTTCAAAGCCGAGTGCCTCAAGATGCTCGCGACCTTCCCGCCAAGCCTGAGCCTGCTGTTCCGGAGGATATTTCGCCACAACTGAGGCCAAGCGGCCCCACGCGTCTAAACTATCTTTCGGGCTAGGCGGCTGACGGCGATTCTTCAAATCGGCGACTAGGCCGGCTTTCCGGGCATTATAGTCATGAACGGCCTGGATAGGCAGATAGCTGTGCTCTCCGGTCTCAGGGTCCGTGTAGATTTCGAAGGCATCGTCAGGGCCGCCGAGGGTCGGGCGCTCCGCTTGGCGGGCCGCTTCGTTCCCACCGGCAATAGCCCTGGCTGCATTAGCCATGCCGTCGCCGAAGTTCTGGGAGCCGAAGAAGCCCGCCGCCATCTGGAGCATCGTCTGGCGATAGTGCTGACTGTCGAAAGCGCCTCGACGCGGCGGGGGCGCCTTCGGAAGTCCTATGACCTGGTTGAACGGCTGCGAGGCAATGCCCGAAACGTCGTAAGGGGTCCCCTCCAGGGACGGCACGCCCTGCGGGGGCGCCTGAAGGAAGTTCTGCGGTGTCTGCGGGTAGACCGGAGCCTGCCCTGGGAGGGCGGGAAGCTCGCCGTTGTCCGTGTATTTGCCGGACGCTCCTGCAGAGAGTTTGTCGTGACCGAAGAGGCCGCCGAACGTGATGCCAGCCATTACGCGATACCTCCATCATTCATGTAGGTGGCTTCTCGTACACTCAAGATCGGTTTGCGGACGCGGCTTGCCTCTTGGATCGCTCGTTGGCGGGTCGCTTCCGCTGCCGCCTCCAGACCTGCATACCGGGGGTCAATCGGCCTGCGTGGTGTACGGGCGTCCTTGAGGGCAAACCATTCGGCCCTCCAGCCGGAATACTTCAGGGGCCTTGGCGGCATGAACCGCCCCGCATGGTCGGTGGTCAAGAACATAGCCGGGTTATCGCTCGGGATTCCCGGTGCCTGCTCGTGTGCCTGTCGCTTCGCCCACGCGGCGATCTTTTGGCCTCGGGTGGCGTCCGCGAGGTCCGTCCAGTAATATACGCCTACACAGGAAAGCGCAGTCGCGCTGCGGATTTCATTGCCGTCAGCTATTTGGACCTCGGCCTTTCCGAAGCTGGGAAAGGTCGGGCTGTTGACGTAGTCGGCAACAAAGGATTTCCACGCGCTCGCAGCGCACAGGTCATCCAAAAGGAAATAGGGAACGTCGTCAATCTTGACGAAGCGAACGGGCTTGCTGCCAAAATGCAGCGTTTCAGGCGCAGGGGCTGCGACTGGCGAATTTTGATTGGTCATTCTTCGGTTTTGATAGGGATGATGCGGGCCCATGATGGCTCGCGGATCATGCGGGGGACGGTGGCTATCCGTCAGGACCGAATGTGTTGGGTAGGACCCTGCGGAACTCGCAGGTGCCGTCGAGACGCTAGGCTGTTGGGGAAGGCTCGGTGCCGCCCATCAGGGCCTCTTGGACCGTTGCTAGGCGGTCGTAGATCGAGAGCAGGAGGCCAGATACGACGCTAAGGCGCTCAAGAGCCTGAGCAGCCCCCGGGAGCGTCGCCACCGCAGCGAGGTCTTCAGAGGCCAGCCGGACAAGGGTGTCCGCCTGTTCGACTTCCGAGCCGATGGAGTGGTTGGACGGGAAGGCAGCGGCAAGACGGAGCGGCGCTTCAGACACCGTGCGGCGCAAAAGGCGAGCGTACATGGCGAGTGCATCCGCGTTCGGTCGAATGGACATAGTTTTCCTTGCAAGAGTGGGGGGAGGAGCAAACGCTTCTTCACAACGTCAGCAGTAAATTCAGCCAGGAGCCCGCCACATGCTGGCCCTAGGTTTGCCCATATCCCCGTAGTTAATCGACAAACGGCGGAAATCTGCCATTCACGGACGGGGAGCGTTCTATCGGTGCGGCCACATCCAGGCGCACACCTGTAGCTGTGAGACGCGCTGGATATGAGGTGGGGGAATACCGACATCAGACGGACCGGAGCACGACGGAAACCTGCTGCCGCCTGCGGATGCGTTAAGTCCCCTTGGCGGGAAAACGGCGATCCGGCGCGGGCTTATATCCGGACTAAATCGAAACCATTGATTTTACTCGGTTTTCGTGATCCGCAGGGGACCCATAGGAATCCTTAGAGGAAACGGGACTCCCGGCCTCAAAATGACCACCCCGGGGTCGCCTTACCGGTCCCTGATGTGCCCAGGTGGACCCTAAAATAATCGGGTAGGGACCCAATGGGACCCGGCGAGGGACTTCAAGGTCCTGCGGGTCCCGCAAAACTCCAGGGAAACTGCGGCGGGAGCTAGGGTCTGACCGCTCGCGTACCCGCCCTAGCGAAGCGCCAGTTTCGAATTGGCGATTGGATCAGCAGGCCAGGGGGAGCCCGCAGCGCCCCAGAGGGACCCGTGACCATCCGTCCCCCACTCCGCACTCCCCCACCCTCCCCGAACCCCTAGGGTTTCTGCGGTTCGTCACTGGATGCTGAAGCCGGTGCGGGACTGGAGAGCGCTGGAGATCGTGGGGGATTTGGCGATGCAATGGGCCGGGCGGGCCTGCCAGACATTAGGCCGCCATTAGTGGCAGGTTTGGGATAGATCAGGACTGACGCGATGTTAGATTGAGACCTCGGGAGAGACCGTGCGGTGCCAGCGAGGGGCCATAGAGCACCCTATCGAACAACGCTTCGACCACTTATCAAACGCTTCGACACAACAAAGGACAACCGATGCAGAGTGTGGTGACGTGGGTATCTGTAATCTTCGCGCTGGCGGCGGCTATTGCGTGGTTTGTCTCTGCACAGACCATCTCGCCGGAGAAAGAAATGGCGTATCGACGAAGGCAAGTCGCAAAGACTGGAGGCGACATCGGCGGCTCAGTCGAAATGGTTGACGGCAACATCACCTACGACCTGCACGGGACTCTTAGACATCAAGGCAGGTGGAGCCGCTACGGTGCGATCTTCACGGGACTTGCAGTGCTGTGCCAAGCTGTTGCTCCCTTACTCACGGCGCAGTGACTCAAAACTTGTAGGTTCTGACACTAGCTGAGCGCGGTCGCTAAGTTTGTCTCATAAGGTATGTTGACGAGTTTAGAGACATGTCTCATATTGATTTCATACCTTATGACACCCCAGGGGCGCAACATGTCACGCATCGCTTACTATCGCACGTCGTCGGACGGGCAGAGCATTGAGGCCCAGCGGCAAGCCCTCGGGGGCGGGTTCGATGAGGAATTTGCAGACGAGGGTGTGAGCGGTGCCATCAAGGCCGAGGAGCGTCCCGGATTTGCTCGGCTTCTGCAGTATGCTCGCAAGGGCGATACGCTCTATGTCTATGCTCTGGACCGCCTGGGCCGTGACGCCCTGGACGTTCAGGCGATGGTCCGCACCCTACTTGAGCGCGGCGTGACGCTGGACGTCCGGGGCCTTGGACCCATCGGACGCGGCGTAGGCGAATTGATCGTGGCCGTGCTGGCCCAGATGGCAGACATTGAGCGCCACCGGATCAAGGAGCGCTGCGAGAGTGGCCGAGAGGCTGCAAGGGCCGCGCTGGCGGCCACGGGGAAGACCCATCGGGGCAAGGAGAGCCTGGGGCGCCCTAAGGCTGCCAATGCCCATGAGGTGGTCGCGTGGCGCAAGGCTAACAATGCTAGCATCAAGGGCACCTGTGATCACTTCGGGCTCTCTAAGTCCACCGTCGCCCGCTATTGGGCCGCAGACATCATGAAGGAACGCGGGGCAGCAGCGTGAGCGAGCAGGACGCATTCAGCACAGAGGATTACGCCAAGGCAGCGCCTATGACGTTGCGATGCGATGCGAACTCTGTCGAGGCAATAGGGTTCATTGAAGGTCTGCTCGACACGCTCTCCTTCCCCGATCCGAAAAAGCTGTTGAAGCCTTCCACCGTCGAGAGGCGCCGGAGGGCGCTACGGGCACTCATGGCCGACCTAATGCAGTTGGCACCTCAAGGTCTCGCTGGTTATCACGGCATGGCCCCGAAGAACTTCCCCGCGAAACTATTGGGCTTCGGCTATGACGTTTTCCTGCCGGTGAAGGATGCCCTTGTCGCTGCGGGCCTTCTGGACTTCGCCCCAGGTCGCCAGCGCCTGCATAGCTTTGATAACAGGGACACCGGCAAACAAGGCTCCGTGGTCCAGCAGGGCGGCTATCAAGCGCGTTTCCGATTGACCAAGCTGGCGCTGGAGCAGGCGCAAGGCGCTGGCGTGGACCTGAAGGCATGGGCAGACCATTGGAACCTCCCGGAAACCCTGCAGGAGACCGGCACATTGCTCCAGCCTGCAAGCCCCCTCGTAGAGCTTCGAGGCCGGGCGGGCCGCGTGAAGGGGCGAAAGGTGCAAGGCTTGTCCATGGACGTCGATATGGCCTCGCCAGCCATCCAGCCGATCATTGAGGACCTTCAGGCCCATAACGGCTTCTTGGAAGTCGCTGGGGTCGCAGGGGTGGACTTCGTGGGCCTGCGGCGCATCTTCAACGACGGCGGCGAACCCGATTTCGCATGGAACAAAGGGGGGCGCTTCTACTCCCGCAGGGCCGAGGGGATGGGCAAGGCCTATGAAGTCCTGAGCGGCGACCAGCGGCGGAAACGCGTCAAATTCGGAGGAGAGGCGGTAGGCGAAGTGGACATGAGTGCTTCGCAGCTCCGCATTCTGTATGCCGTCCTTGCTGAAGAATTACCGGCAGAGCTTTCGGATGACCTCTACGCCCTCCCCGGTGCCAGCCGCGACGCAGTGAAGCTCGTAATCGCCCAGGCTTTGGGGAAAGATGGAGCGCATGCGAAGCGTTGGGGTTCTGAAGCTTCCAAGGCATACGCCAAAGCAGCCGGAAAGCGGCTCCAAGAGGACCATCCGTTCAAGGTGGTCCACCACGTAGCCTTGAAGTGCCATCCGATCCTGGAGCGGCTCGGGGGCGACGGGTGCCCCACGGCTCTCGGCCTCCAATTCATCGAAAGTGAAATCATAAGGGAGGCAATGGCGCTCTTACGGCGCGAGGGCATTCCCAGCCTTCCGGTTCACGACAGCCTGATCGTCCCTGTAAGCAAGCTGGACGACGCCGAAGAGGCACTGCGGGATGCCTTCATGTCTGTGGTCAATTCCTTGATTGGTAAACCAACAATGATCCTTCCTAAGATTGTCCGAAAGGGTCTTTAGGTTATCTCAGGGAACCCCAGAGCATACGTGTATGAAATCTTTGGCCCTCGCGGATCGCACAGATCATTTCGTCCGCATGTTCGGTTACTTCTTGCCGCCCGACCCTTGGTTCGGCGGAGTCCCCGGCCCCGGTTTCGCTTGAGCGCTTGTCGGGATGTGGCCCGCCTGTTCTCCGGCACCTTGCGACACGCGCGGCTGGAAACCGTTGTGAATGGGCGTGTAACCGTCTTGAGCAAACTGCGGATTTCGATCTTTAGGCATCGTCACCTCCCTGCGCGTTCGGCCAGAACTCTATCGACTGAATCTCTCCGTGTCCAATCCAGACCCCGCTAGTTCTCGGTATCCAATTGTTCTCCGGATCAATTTCGTAAACTTTCTCTAGGAAAATATCTCGTTCAGCAGGCGCCGACGAAATAAAGGATTGCTCTCCAAGGTAGCCCGCCCATTTCGTCGCGTCCTTTAGCACTACCATGACAAAGCAATCGGTGCATTGAGAGAACTTCCAATCCCAAGCGCTTGGAATGGAATGAACGGTTCTCAAAGGCAGCTTGTTAAACTTTAGGCTGTTCAAGATGTTGCGGATCCAGCCTCGCTGCGCGGCAAGTCCGGAGATCACGCCTGCGGCAGCAGGGCCCGCAAGGATGTAAGCGAACCACCCGACACCCCCTCCGAAAGAGGTAACTGCAACGCCATAAAGGGGGCTTGCAACGGGAAACAAAAGGGCGTGGTACACAATCGAAACCACTAAATAAGCAATCAAGCCTTCAGCGGCGGACGGCATGCGACCGGTGAGAAACTGAGCGCGGACATAGAGGATGATCACACCGGGCATTGCGAAGAACCAGAACAGCCGCAGTTTTTCGGGATCAAGCTCAGTCATACGGCCTCGTGCATGTTATCTCACCATGCATAGCAAACCCGCGATAGCCATCCTAGAAAGCAAACCAGCGTTGTCCGCGCCCTTTCGTCGGCCCCGCACGAAGCCCGCCAGGCCATCCAAACGCCCACCATGCCGATGCAATCAGCCTTCCTTCCCTTTCACTGCCCATAACTCCGTGCTGTCATAGAAACAGGCCCACCAGCTTCAGCAGTGAAAACGGTCACAGGCACGCCCGGAGGGCCCATGTTACAAAGGACGACGAGGCCCAAGTCCTTCACAATAACGAAGTGCTCATTCAAAAGTTTTTTAATAGCATTAGCGGAGTTCTGGATGAATCCAGCGTCGTATTTCTTAGGCTTTCCTGATAGCAGCAGCTTCAAAGCGCCCCGATGGAGAGCATCCCCACATCTGCCATATATCACAGCCAATTCGGATCTTTTCATTTGAAAATCAGGATTTGGGTTCACATGCCGCTCACCTCTGAGGTCTAAAGTCAGTCGGCAGGCATGCGGAAAGCAGTGCTCGTTGATTGTTTCCAACGATTTAAATATCTCATTCGCGTGCCATTCCGCTTCTAGCTTTTTGGTCAAACCTTGCGCTCGATGTGCCCAAAGTGACGCGAGCGCGATTAACTCACAGACGAAGCGAAGTTGTATATAGGCGAATTCGGCATGGTAATGAGCCGCCGGATTTTCGCCGTTCACAGCCAGACCTAAGGCTTCGTCCAGCATTTCCAAACGGTCTTTGATCTCCTGCGCGAGTGTGGCGTAGGTGAGTTCGTTTTTATTGGATTGATTCATTCCGCTTTTTTGCTCTTGCCCCGAAGGTTGTCTAGGGGGCGTCGTGTAAAACTCCACGCATTCCCGCCTGTATTGTACGCACTGACGCCCAGAATACCTGCCTAGGACTTCATTCCGAGCGTCCCGCCCGATAAAGTCGAGGCCTTTCCACAAAGGACCGATCACGTTAAAGCAAGACTATGAGGATCGTCATCGATAGCAACTGCATGCAAAGCGACGAATTGCGAGAATTTTTAGCGGACGATTACCGCAACAAAGCCGTCTTGACCGACTATGCGGCAATGGAGGCTTTCAAAGGGAACACTTTAGTCTCCGTCAAATCTTCTTGGGAAGTTTTAGGCGACTTCCCAGACCAGATAGTAGTGCTGAAGGGAACGCGGGAGGCAGCGCTGATTGATCCTCGTGCGCCCGGCATGGGCAACAGAATGCAATCAAGGTCCGAAACGAAAGGGGCCAGAGACTTTGGCAGACTTCTAAACGAAGCAGAGGCGGGCCATCGAGCGCTGCAAGCTCAATTAATGGTGCGTGGGAAGTGGGCAGACCATCACATGGACTCGATGCTCGCCAAAGCAGGCAGCATGCATTTGTCTATTGCAGAGTTCTCTGCAGTCTTCACCGAATCAGAACTTCGACGAATTCGACGGGATGACGAGTGGACAGAGTCAATGTCCATGAAATTTCTCGATCTAGTGATGGAATTGACAATCAATTCTTTCAACGCGCATCCAGACCAGCCGAGACAGCCTCGCGGCAAGCATTGGCCTAACCATTTTCTTTATCGCCATACCTTAACATATCTCGTCTATATGACGCGATTAGCGCAACGCGGAGCTGTCACAAGAAAAGCAAATTCTGCACGAAACGATGCTGTAGATGTAATTTTCGCGACGTTCGCAACATACTTTGATGGACTGATGACGGCAGACCAGGAAGCATCTGCCGTGCATCACATATCGAGAGCCTTGCTGACCCAGATCGGGGCCAGAGTTTCTAAAGATTATTTAGAACGATATTCGCGAGAACTTGCAGAGTCTTGACCTAATAGTGAACGGCAACAAAGGGAGATCGGCGCGACCGGGCGGGTTCGATAGCTGCCGATTGCAGCCCCACAGCAGCGGACGAGGTTCTCTAAGGCGTAGGGCCCCCGAGGGGCTGCGCCACGAGGTGCTCCAGCCTCTCCTTGCCCTTCCGCATCACGCGGAAGCACAGCCAGCACTCGCCGCCGTCTCAGGCCTTGAGGGCGTCCACAATGGCCTTGCGGCGTTCCCCTGTGATAGCCTTGGGCATCTGAGAATACCGGGTCCGTCAGCCCCTCACGAAGTCGCGGCTGGACATCCATTCATCGAGCATATCGGCGTCGTCGTCATCCACCGAGGACAGGCCCTCCACCTCTACCGGCGCCTGACAGGCTTCGGCCAATTCCTCAACCGCAAAGACACCACGGGCCGTCAGCTTGAAGAACAGCCCCGGGCGCTCCTCAAGTCGGCATTTTTCGACCAGCCGAGGACCAAGGCCTCCTCGGGCTTTAGTATCACCAAGATTATTCAGAATACGACGAGCCGCTTCGGGAGTTGCGTCAGTCGCATTTGCAACCTCAACGATAGTTGAAGGGCCGTTGATTGCGACGTGCAGGAATGCCCGAGCCTGATTAGCGCGACACCGAGGACCAATGAACTTGAGGAGAACCTCATTTGCCCGAAGCATCACGTCAATTGCATCCAAACTCATCATAGCCCCCTATTTCTAAGGAGGACATGTGAATCATTTTATGTCAGCTTATCAATAGATAAGACGGGATTTATTTTTGATGCATTTGCGGAATATCTCAAACCGAGGCGGGTCAAACCCTCCAGCACCTCACCAGTAGACGCGGGTCCACCTTGAAGGAAAGCTGATCAATCCAGTTACCGAGGACATCACGTTCCCCGTAAATCTCGTGGGAGCTGCCGCCGTCCGGAGGCCGATGGCCCTGGATATACTCCATGGCCTCGCGCGGTATCTTCGACGCCCGCGCCGCAGTCGTCCAGGTGTGGCGAAACTCGCGGACCGGCTGGCGCCCCGCTCCGGCCTTGAGAACCCCGTGGCGGTAGACGTACTCGCACATCCACTCGCCAAAGCTCGCATAGATGCCGCTCCGCTTGCCCTTCCGACGCAGCAAGGGAAACAGTGCAGCCTCTCCCGCCTCTTGCAGGCTCTTGCGGTACGCGAGCAACCCGAGATCAATCAGCGATTGAGGGACCGGGAATGTCCTTCGCCCGCTCTCCTGGCCATCGGTCTTAAGGCTCTGTTGCCCTTTAACCGGATGCCAGCCTTCGTCGGTAAAGCGAATCACCCAGCGCCCGTCCTGCTCGTGCTGGAAGATGTCCGCCACGAGGAGCTGAGCGACTTCCTCGGGCCGCGCCCCCGTAAACAGCATGAGCAGCGGTATCCAGTAGATGGCCTCGCCCTTCCCTCGCTTCGGGCGCTCACCATCCTTGAAGGCAGGCATGGAAAAGTAGGCGGTCAGTTCCTCCGGCGAGAAACCCTTCGCCGCCTTCGGCCCAGGAGTCTTGCGGCTGAACTTCCGGCCACTGAATGGGCTCGCGAGTGTCTCAGGGATACTGCCCTCGCTCTGGGCTTCCTTCCAGCGGGCATTCAGGGCCAAGCAGTACGCCTCGATGGTCTTCGAAGTGAGCCGCTTGACGTCGTCCCGGTCCTTGTAGAGCGCCGCGAGTTCTTCGAGGTTGCAATGGAAATGCTGCTTGGGCAGGCGCGAGGGGCGCTCGGCCAGCAAGTTCAGATAGTGGGAGACCCGCTCCCGCGTAAGCTCCACGGGCGTCAGCTTGCCTACAGCTTCCTCAAGGAACCGTAAGGCGCCACGGACCCGCTCTTTCGTCGGCTCGTGGAAATCTACGCGGCGCTTGTTGATCAGTGTGAGCGCGATGGCCTCAAAGGTTTCCCCTCGGTCGCCCGGACGTGCCTTCGGAGGAACCGTGGCCGCAGGGGGCTCCGGCAAGGCAGGAGTGGGAACGAGGTCGCCTTCGTACCGCGACAGGATGCCCGCCCATACATCGATCTGGGCGTCGTTGACGGCCATACAAAGTTGGACAAAGCCCTCAGAGCCGGTGTCTACGTGCAGGCCGTGACCTTGCGTTAGATCGAGCGCAACGTCCTTCCAAGCTGCAACGATGCCCTCAATGTCTGGAAGTGCGCGAAGTTGGCGACATTCAGCGAGGTCGGCCACGCAGGTCTCACGCAGGCCTTTCGCACGCCGGACCTTCACGTCGATGGTCTCGCGGAGGCACCGGACCTCCTCGTCGTCCTCTAGCCCCTCGCTGCGTACCTTTTCAGCGAAATAGGCAATAAGCGGTTTCGTGATGGGATCGAATGAGCCGGTAGCGACCTTATCCGCCTTCCATGCCAGCCGCTCGTACAATTCATTAAGATCGCGGTAGGTCGGGCCGTCGCGTCCAGCATCGAACACGCGCACACCGAGGGACCGCTTCACCTCGGAAATCTTTTTACCCGAATCATCCCGGGCGTGGCGAATCAGCCGAGCGGGGAAAGTGCGCCTAAATTCGAGGATGCCCGTCTTCGGGTTAGGTCGAAGATATTTCACACTTACGTCCACAGAACGCCGCCTCTGTACTACCGGATGGACTACCGGAGCCTTCAGAAACGGCGGAACTCTGTCATTCTCGGATAAATCAACCGATTAAGGTTGACATGGTGCCCCTGGCCCGACTCGAACGGGCACGCCTTTCGACAAACGATTTTGAGTCGTTCGCGTCTACCATTCCGCCACAGGGGCACGATCACGTGCTGCCGGTTGTCTTCGAACAGGAGTCGTCAGACGAACCGGCATCGGCGCGGGTGACTTAGCCGCGCCTTGGCTTCGGCTCAAGTCACTTGAGCGCGTTTGCCAGAATCTTGTGGAGACGCGAGTGCAATGCGTCGTTGCCCGCAAGGATTTCCTTGTCGTGGAACGGCTGCGAACGGCCCTTCCAGTCGGAGACGAAGCCGCCGGCCTCGCGAACGAGCAGACAGCCTGCCGCCGTGTCCCACGGCTTGAGGTCGGCTTCCCAGAAACCTTCGTAACGGCCCGCGGCAACCCATGCGAGGTCGAGCGCCGCCGAACCGAACCGGCGGATACCGGCAACCTGCGGGGCCAGGGCGTGATAGATTCGGGTCCATTCTCCCGCGTCGCCGTGCCCGGCAAAGGGAATGCCGGTCGCGATCACGCTCTCGTCGAGATGGCGGCGCGACGACACGCGCAGGCGCTTGTCCTGCAGCCAGGCGCCACGGGCCTTTTCGGCCCAGTAGCTCTCGTCGGTCACGGGGTTGTAGATCAGGCCGGCGGTGACTTCACCCCAGCCCTTCCCGTCCAGGCGCGGTTCCTGCACGGCGATGGAAATCGCGAAGTGCGGAATGCCGTGGAGGAAGTTGGTCGTGCCGTCGAGCGGATCGACGATGAAGCGCGGCTTGTCGGGATCGCCTTCGATCTCGCCCGCTTCCTCGAACAGGTAGCCCCATTCGGGACGCGCTGCGCGCAGTTCGTCCCAGATGGTGCGCTCCGAGGCCTGATCCGCCTTGGAGACGAAATCCGCCGGTCCCTTGCGCGAGACCTGGAGGTGCTCGATTTCGCCGAAGTCGCGGCGCAGACGGCTACCCGCCTTGCGGGCGGCCTTTTCCATGACGCGAATGAGACCGGAGATGGCCATAAAACTTACCTTGTCCTTCGAGTACCGGCACGACGGCCAGTATGATTATCGGCCCTGCGGCGCGGGTTGTTGCGGGGCGGCGCCGGCAGCGGCCGTGGGCTTGTAGCCGCAGATCGCCACCATGGCGCTCAGCAGCTCGCTGGGGTTGTCGCGGTGGATCTTGCCGGCATTCTCGGCAATCACCTTGTCCATCGATTCGCTGATCTTCTGCAGCGAATTGTTGTAGATGCAGCCGACGAGCGCGCCCTTTACCGGGGGCTCGACCTTGTCGGACTGGAGGCCGCTGATCAGCACCTTCAGGTAGAGCATCGCGCTCTCCACTTCGGGCGACGGAGCATGCGCTCCGGCAGCCGGTGCCGGAGCGGCAGCCTTGGCCGGCGCCTTCTTCGGCGCGGCAGCCTGAGCGGGAGCGGAAAGCCCTGCGACCAGAGCAGCCGCGGCGACGAGCGAGGCCAGGGTCCGCATCAGTCAGCCTTCCTGACGTAGGCCTTCTCGTACACGTCGACGACGATGCGCGTGCCGCTTTCGATGTGCGGCGGCACCATCACGCGCACGCCGTTGTCGAGCACGGCAGGCTTGTAGCTGGACGAGGCGGTCTGCCCCTTCACCACGGCGTCGGCCTCGACGATGTTGGCTTCGACCTGTTCGGGAAGCTGAACCGAGATCGGACGTTCTTCCCACAGCTCCAGGAGAACCTGCATGCCGTCCTGGAGGAAGGCAGCGGCATCGCCCAGGAGATCGGCGGGAAGCTGGATCTGTTCGTAGGTCTCGATGTCCATGAAGACGAGCTGGTCGCCCTCCACGTAGAGGAACTGGAAGTCCTTGGTGTCGAGACGGACCTTTTCGACCGTGTCGGCGCTGCGGAAGCGCACGTTGGTCTTGCGGCCATCGATCAGGTTCTTCATCTCGACCTGCATGAAGGCGCCGCCCTTGCCCGGCTGGGTGTGCTGCGTCTTGGCAACTTTCCAGATGCCCTTTTCGTATTCGAGGATATTGCCGGGACGAATGTCGACGCCGCTGATCTTCATGGGATGAACCTTAAGATGGGAAAGAGCCGCTGTACGGGAAAGCATGCGCCCTTAGCCGAGGAGACTGGCTGTGGCAATTGCTTCGCGTGGATGCTAGCGGTTCATCATGATGCGCGCCCTTCATAACGCTCCTTTCGTCGCTTTCCTTCTCGCCGCCGGCTTCGTATCGGTGCCGCTGGCCGCCAGCCCGGCGCCGCCTTCGGTGCCCGGCGGGCCGATCGGCACGCTGGCAGTCGGCCAGTACAACTGCGAGCGGGACGGCTCGGCCGGCGGCCCTGTCGGCATCCGCCTGCCGCAATACGATTTTCGCGCCGTCACGGGATCGAACTACAAGACGCCCGATGGCGTGCGTGGCAGCTATCTCATGACCGGCGACCAGGTCATCATGACCGGCGGCGCGCTCAAGGGCATGAAGATGCACCAGACCTCCAAGGGCTTCTTGCGCCATGTCGGTGCGGACGGCGCCGACAACGACATTCGGTGCGTCCTCACCAAGGGTAGCCGCGGCCAGTTCGACGCGGCTGACAGCGTGAACGAGCCGGAGACCTGATCGCCTCGGCGGTTTGCCCCGCCTGAGGATCCGTCCTAGCCCCTTCCCACCACGATGGGACGAAGGCGAGCGGCGGCATGAATCTCGATCTTTCCGGCAGGCTTGCCGTCATAACCGGCGCCACGGCCAACATCGGCCGGGCCATAGCGCTCGAATTCGCGGCGGAAGGCGCTGATCTGGTGCTCGTGGGTCGCGATGAGGAAGCGGGCGCGGGACTGGTGGAGGCTTGCCTTTCCGGCGGCGCCGGGCGCGCGGTGTTCGTCGCGGCGGACATGCGCGATCCTGCGTCCCCATCGAAAGTATGCGCTGCCGCCGCGCCGATCGGGCCGGTCGACGTGCTCGTGAACAATGTCGGCGGGAATGTGGACCAGGGGCTGTTCGCCGATTCCGACCCGGACCTGTGGATGGCGGACATCGACCTCAATTTCGGCACCGTCCTGCGCATGACGCACGCCGTGCTGCCCGGAATGATCGCCCGCAAGGCCGGCGCGATCGTCAATGTCGGCTCCACCGCGGCTCTGGTCGGGGATTATATGCTGCCGGTCTATTCGGCCGCCAAAGGCGCGGTTCACAGCTTCACGGCCGTGCTGGCCAAGGAAGTGGGCCGGCACGGCATCCGCGTCAACGCCATCGCGCCTTATGCCACGATAGCTTCCGATCCCGCCGCCTTCAGCCGTGGCAGCCGTTTCCATCCCGAATCCGGACTGTTCAGCCGGGGCGGGGAAGCCCTGTCGGAGGAGGACAAGGCGCTCCGCCTGCGCCGAACCGTGGTCGGCCGTCCTTTCGCCATGCCGGAAGAAATGGCGGGCATGGTCGTCTTCCTCGCCAGCGGCCGGGCCAGTTTCATCACCGGGCAGATCTATCCGATCGACGGCGGCGCCTTGCTCTAGAAAGGTAACATGCCATGGCGATCGATGAGACGGCCCTTCAGCTCCTGCTCGACAAGGAGGCGATCCGCGAACTGGTACTGCTCTATTCGCGCGCCATCGACCGGCAGGATATCGAGCTGCTGCGCGATCTCTACGCGCCCGAGGCCACGGATACCCATGGAGACAGCTTCGATGGCAGCGCCGAAGACTACTGCGCCTTCATCGCCAGAGCCTTCCCTCACATGCCCTACAGCGGCCACCACGTCTGCAACCACCTGATCGCCGTGGAGGGTGAGCGGGCGAGCGGCGAAGTCTACGCTCTCGCCTGGCATCTCATCCCGGGACGGGGCGGGGACAGCGAAGAGGACTTCATGGCCGTTCGCTACATCGACAATTATCGGCGCTGCGCGGACCGCAAATGGCGTTTTTCCAAGCGCGTCGTCACTTACGATTTCAAGCTGCGGCGTCCTTTCTCGGGCGGCGGCACGCTGGGACAGGGCACGGCGGATCCCAGCTATGCCCTATGCCCCCCATCCCTCTTCGCGCGCGGCAAACGCGCCTAGGACGGCCGCCTCCGCAGCATCGTGCAGCCTTTTCCCGTCTGATCCATTGTCTGCCGCAATGGAAAGCAGCCGCGGGACTTGGAGCTGAAGATGGCAGGCGTGACGGTGGGCATACTCAACGACATGGCCGACCCGGCACCTGGCCCGGCGACATCGGGGAATGGCTGGAACGTGAGGTTCAGGCGCTGCAAAACGCCGGCCGGATCGATTTCCCGGTCAATTTCGCTTTCGCCTACGGCCTGGGGCTGCCTTCCGGCACCTCGGAAGCCGTCGAGACGGCCTATCGCCAACTGGTCGACGCAGGCGCTGGGATGATCGTGGGACCGGCGATCGGCGACAACGCCCTTGTCATCACGCCTCTTGCCGAACAACTGCGGGTGCCGACGATCAACTGGGCCGGCGCCGAACGCGCCCGCGGGCGCTGGATGTTCCAGCTTCAGGTCGGCAGCCATGAAGACGAATCGCTGCTTATCGCCCGCCATCTCGCAGCGATCGGCGCCACCGGAATTGGTGTCATCCACGACCGTTCCGCCATTGGCACCCGGCATTTCAAGTGCCTCCAGGACGAAGCGCGCGTGTTGGGTCTGGAGATCGTCGCAGCGGAAGGCATCTCCCCCCTGGGCGGAGACGCCGGCGTTCTCACCCAAACCGTGCTCAAGAGCCGCCCCGAAGCGTTCGTCTATCTGGGCCTCGGATTGTCTGCCCCGGCCGCTGCCGCCGTCCTGACAGAGGCGGGCTGGACCGGACCGAAGATCATGAACACGGCCGACCTGCGCGGCTATCACGGCGATTTCTCACAGGCCCTGGATGGCTGGCTCTATCTCGATCTGGTATCCGACGATAACCGAACCCTGAACCGGCTGCTGGCCGAGACGGCGATGGATATGACGCAAGCCCCGGCCGTAGCCCGAGGCCACGACCTCGGCCGCGTGATCGCCGAAGCGCTTGCCCGGGCTCCGGACAGAAGCCGAGACGGGCTTCGGCTCGGGCTGGAGCGGGTCAAGTGGCTCCCCGCGGCGCAAGGCCGCGAGGGTACTCTGCTCGGCTTCGGGGTCTGCGACCGCGGGGCGCTTCACGGCCGCTACCTCGTCATGCGGCAATGGCAGGACGGCGTGAGCCGTGAAATCGCCGGCAACCTTCACATGGACGGCGCGTAACCCCCGTTGAGAGGATAAGTCTGGCCCGTGATCCATTCCGCTGCATCGGAGCACAGGAAGGTCACCAGGCCGGCAACGTCGCTGGACTTGCCGTAGCGGCGGATCGTGTAGCGGGACATCATGGTCTTGGCATGGTCGCCCTGCATGATTTCGGCGAGCTGCCCCTCGGGCATGTCCGGCATCAGCGCCGAGAGCGAAACCGCGTTGCAGGTCACGTTGTAGCGTCCCAGTTCCTTGGCGATCGACCGCACGAAGCCCTGGGCGCCGGCCTTGGCGGACGCATAGACCGCCAACCTCGGCTCGCCGATGCGGCCGGAATCGGAAACGATGGTCACGATCCGTCCGCGCTTCGCCTCGACCATGTTCGGGATGAAGGCGAAGCAGCAGTTGTAGACGCCATAGAGATTGGTGCGCAGATAGCGGTCCCAGTTCGCGGGGTCTTCTTCCCAGAAGGTCTGGCTGGGCCGGATCGTGGCATTGGGACCGGCCATGCCGGCATTGTTGACCAGGATCGTCGCCGGGCCGAGATTCGCGGTTACGGCGGCACTGGCGGCGCGGATCGCGTCGAGGTCGCCCACGTCGAAGGGCACGGCAAGCGCAGGCACGCCCAACGCCCGGATTTCCTCGGCCACGGCTTCCGCCCGTTCGGGCACGAAGTCGTTGACGGCGATACCCCCGGCATTGTGACGCGCCAGTTGCAGCGCCGTTGCCCGGCCCGCGTTCTGTCCCGCTCCCGTTACGATCGCGACTTGCCCGTCCAGATCGATGAGATCCTGTGTCTTCATGGCGTCCTCCACCTGATTTCGTTGTCAGGAGAAGACTTCGCATAGGGCATGGCACGGCGCGATGGACCGAGCACCAATCCGTGCCCGATATCGCAGCGACGGTTCGCCCATCGCTGCGAGGCTATTCGCCCCAGAGCGCCGCCGCCGCGGCCAGGCCCTGCTCTCCGCGGCCGCCCAGTTCCGAAGTGAGCAGCTTGAGGCGATACGTCCACAAATGCAGCGGATGCTCCAGCGTCATGCCCATGCCGCCCAGGAACTGATGGTAATCGTAGCAGACCCGACGCGCCGCCTCCTGCGCGTGGAGCAGCGCCATCGCGGCATCTGCGGCCTCGCCCGTCGCTGCGGCGCGCATGGCCAGCCAATAGGTGCAGTTCGTGAGAACTTGCGCTTCCGCAAGCCGGTGGCGCATGGCCTGGAACGTCGCCAGCGGACGGCCGAACTGCTTGCGCTCGGACACATAAGTCACCGTGCTGGCCAGGGCGGCTCCCAGCAGTCCGGCCGCTTCCGCCGCCATGGCCACTCGCCATGCGCGCGTGATCTCCGCTGGGTCGGCGGCATGCAGGGTCATCGTCTCGGGCATGTCGGCAAGGAACGCGACCGGATAGGCGTAGAGCGTATCCTCCTGCGCCGGCGCAATCTGCTCCTCGCGAGCGGTGAAGCTGCGCACGCCGGACGCGCCGACAACGACCACGGTGGCACCGGGCCGGAGGAAGCGCACCGGCGTGCAGGTCCGTCCTTCTTCCAACAGGCAGATCGGCCGCGGCAAGTCGGGATCGATCAGCGGACGGACGAGCGCAGAAAACGCCGCCTCCACTGCGAAAGGCAGGCGCGCCAGCTTCTCGACCACGAGGGCCGCCGTCACCGGACCGAGTTCTTCCACGGCCAGGACATCGAGAAAACCATTCTCCACCAGCGCTGCATCAAGCTCAGCGCTTTCCAGTGCCAGTCCGGCATCGTGCAAGGGGGCGGATGCGAAAGGCCGAGCCAGTGCCTCGACGAAATCGAGCACCTGCCTCTGGTCTTCATTGAGGGCAAGCTGCATCAGCGTGGCTCCCGCGGCAGTTCCAGCACATCGCTGGCAATGATATTGAGCTGGATCTCTGCCGAACCGGCCGCGATCCCCGCAACGATCCCGCGCTGATGGTGCATCTTGAGATAAGGCGAACCGCCGGCGAGCGCCTCGGGCAGGAACTCGACCACGAAATCGCAGACCGCCCGCTCGGCCATGACGGTAGCGTATCGGGCGGAACTGGACTCCGCGCCGATGGTTAGTCCCTCCGTCCGCTTCTGCACGACAGCATAGTTGGCCGTGCCCGCGCCTTCGCAGAGCGCCGCGCAGCGCGCAGCTTCGATCCGAACGTGCTCGCGGGCGAAGTCTCCCCGATCCTGCAGCATGGCCACGGCCCGGTCGAGCGCGGCGCGGGCCAGCACGAACCGCGGAATGCCCAGACGTTCGTTGCGCAGCGAATAGGCAACGATCTCCCAGGCCTGCCCTTCCTCACCGAAGCGGGCGGTTTCGGGCACGGTCACGTCGTCGAAGAAGACCTCGTGAATGTCGCCCTCGCCGATCAGCGAAGGGATCTGCCGCACGGTAATGCCCGGCGTGTCCATCGGCACGAGGACGATCGTGATCCCCTTCTTCCGGTCGTCACTGGTGCGGGTGAGCAGGAAGCAGGTGTCGGCCAGCCCCGCGTAAGATGTCCAGATCTTCTGGCCGTTGATGACGTAATGGCCGTCGGTCAGCACCGCGCGTGTGCGCAGCGAGGCCAGGTCCGATCCGGCGTCCGGCTCTGAAAAGCCCTGGCACCACAGCGATTCCCCCTGCGTGATCGGTTCGAGGTAACGCGCCTTCTGCTCGGCCGTGCCGTACTTCTGCAGCGTCGGGCCGATCCAGTTGACGTTCATGTACTGGCCGCCGCGCGGTTCTCCGGCGATCCACATTTCCTCGGAAAGGATCTGCTGCTCCCACGGCCCCAGACCCTCTCCACCCATGTCCTGCGGCCAATGCGGAAAGAGCAGCCCCGCCTCCGCCAGTTTGACGCAGAAGCCGCGCGCGAAAGCGGTCAGCGCGGGCGAAGCAGGGCCATGTTCGGAGAACTTCTCCCAGTCATCCGGGAGATTGGCATGCAGGAACTCCCGAATCTTGTGCCGGAACGAATCCTGTTCCTCGGTCCATTCGAACTGCATGGCATCCTTCGTTTTTGCTTTCCCTGGCGTTACCGAGCGCCATCCCCGCTCACAAGCACGGGTCCAACGCCCCGGCGAAAACCGCCCGGGCATGGCGCGCCAGCGCACGGGAAGCGCTCCGGCACGCAGTCTGTGCTTGTCAGGCCGCTTAATCGCGGCGGCGGCTTGCCCATGAAAGCGGCCTCACGGTAAGGCTTCCTGTTCAGGCCCCCTGCCCTGTTCGTGTGCGCCAGCGGGAGCCCAAAGAGAAACGGGATGACGATGACCGAGAAGACCTTCGTGGCCGTGGCGACATTGGACGAAGTGCCGCCCGGCACGAAGCGGGTGGTGGACGTGAACGGGCTCAGCCTCCTGCTGTGCAACACGCTCGACCGCCTGTTCGCGGTGCGCAACTTGTGCAGCCACGCTTACGAAACGCTGGAATGCGGGCGGATGCGGGGTGGCTGGATCTCCTGCCCGGTCCACGGCGCGCGCTTCGATCTTGAAACGGGCGCTCCGATCAATCCGCCTGCCACCATGCCGATCGAGACTTACGAAGTGCGCGTCATCGGCGACAGCATCGAAGTCGCAGTCTAGAGCGCGAACGGGGACTGACACGCCTCGATATCGCCGCGGCGACCCGCCCCTGTCTGGACGCCCCCACGGCCGGGCGGCAAGGACAGGGGATGACCGACACTGCCGATCTAGAAGCCCTGCGAAGCGAAGTCCGCAGCTTCCTCCAAGCCGAAGCGCCCACCGGCTGGCGCGATGCCAGCCGCACGCAGGACGATTTCGTCCGCACCCAGCGCGACTGGTTCGGCAAGCTCGTCCGCGCCGGCTATGCGATCCCGCACTGGCCCGCCGAATATCCCGGCGGCGGCCGCAGCCTGGCCGAGCAGAAAGTGATCTACGAGGAACTGGCCGGCGCCGATTGCCCCCGCTTGTTGCTCTCGTTCGTGTCCACCTACCACGCCTTCGCCACGCTGCACGAATGCGGAAATGCCGAGCAGAAGGCACGCTATCTGCCCAAGATCCTCGAAGGCGAGACATGGTGCCAGGGCTTCTCCGAACCCGGCGCCGGATCGGACCTTGCCGCGATCAAGACGCGGGCCGAACGGAAAGGCGACGTCTACGTCATCAACGGCCAGAAAGTCTGGTCGACGATGGCACAGTTCGCCGACAAGTGCCTGCTGCTGGCGCGCACGTCTTCCGATGGGGTGAAGCAGGCGGGCATCACCTACCTGCTGATGGACATGAAGGCGCCCGGCGTCACCGTCCGCCCGATCCACCAGATCCAGGGCGACGAGGAATTTGCCGAGATCTTCCTCGATAACGTCGAGATCCCGGTTTCCGAACGCGTGGGCGAGGAAGGCAAAGGCTGGGCTGTGGCACAGGCGACGCTCGCTTCCGAACGCGGGCTGACGCTGATGGAGCTGTCCTACCGCATGCGCGGGGCTTTGGGCCGGGTGGCGAAACTGATCCGCGAGCATGGGCACGAGGACGATCGCGGGGTGCTGCGCGATTTCGGCACGCTCGTCACGCAAGTCGACGCCGTCTGCGCGATTGCCGACCAGTTCCTCGACAACCGCATCAACGGGATCGAGCGCATGGGCGACGCCTCCATCGTCAAGAACGCCTATAGCCGGGCCCTGCGCGCCTATTCGGCGCTGGGCCTGCGACTGGGCGGCATGGACGAGCAATATATGGCGCCGATCACGTTCGGCGATCTCAACACCGGCAACTGGATGGCCGATTTCATGAATTCCTATGCCTGGACCATCGCCGGCGGCAGCGAGGAAGTGCAGCGCAACATCATCGCCGAACGCATGCTGGACATGCCGCGCGAGCCGAAGGGGTGGGTGCTGTGATCGAACTCAACGAACTCACCGACGCCGCGCAGAAGGCATTTCCGGCGGAAAAGCTCTCCCCCTCACGCGATGAAAGCTGGCAACTGGCCGCCAAGATGGGTTGGCTGATGGTGCGCCTGCCTGAGGAGGACGGCGGCCTTGGCTTCACGCGGGAGGCTTCGACCGCGCTACACCTCGAAATGGGGCGCGTACTCTCCGCCATGCCGCTGATCCCGGCGCAGCTTGGCCTTCAGGCGATCGCCGCGAGCGAAAGTTTTGCCGAACGTGCAGACTGGCTGGAGCGCATGGCCGGCGGTGATTATGCGCCGCTGCCGATGCTTTCCGCCAGGCTGACCGAAGGATCGGACGGTTCTGTTTCGGGCACGATTTCGGGCGTGTTCGAGGCGGACATGGCCGTCGCCGTGGTCGCGCAACTGCCCAGTGGCTACGCGCTGGTGCCGCTCGACGCACCCGGCGTCTCGCTGATGGAGCGCGCGATCTGGGATCCCAGCCGCCGCCTGTTCGATGTGGTGCTGGATGGGTATGCGCCCAGGCTGATGCTCACTGACGCAGCGGGCGCCAAGGCCCTGCACGACCGGCTTTCCGGCGAAGCGCAACTGGCCCTCGCGGCAGACTGCATCGGCGCAGCCGGCGCGGCGCTGGACATGACCATCGAATACATGAAGGTTCGCCGCCAGTTCGACCGGCCGATCGCGCTGTTCCAGGCCCTGAAGCACCGCGCCGCGGACATGAAGACGCGCATCGTCGTCGCCGAGGCCCTGCTGTGGAAGCGCGCGCGCGACGAGCAAGCCAGCGTCACCGAACTCGCCGCCGCCAAGGTCCTGGCCGCCGAAGCGTTCCGCTTCGTGACCGAGGAGATGGTGCAACTCCACGGCGGCATCGGCCTCACCGACGAGCATCCCTGCCACCTGTTCCTCAAGCGCGCGCTGCTGAACCTGCAACTCTGCGGCAATGCCGACCTGTGGAACGAGCGCGTGGGACGTCAGGCGCTGGGCTAAATCGACAGCCCTTGCGCAACCTCGCACGGGCGGTGACGGTTGGGACTCTTCGAAGTCCTGCGAGGAACCGCCCACGATGAGCGAGACAGGCAGCGTAGCTGCGCATTTCAAGGCCAATATCGTGCTCTATGGCGCGCTGGCGGCCAATCTGGGCATTGCCATCGCCAAATTCGTAGCCGCCGGGATCAGCGGTTCGTCCTCCATGCTGACGGAGGGCGTCCACTCGCTGGTGGACAGCGGCAATCAGGTCTTGCTGCTCTACGGCCAGAAACGCGCCAGCCGAAAGCCGGACCCGACGCACCCGTTCGGCTATGGGCGCGAGCTGTATTTCTGGGCTTTCGTGGTCGCCATTCTGATCTTCGCGATCGGCGCGGGCATGTCGATCTACGAAGGCTTCGTCCATATCCGGCAACCGCACGCGATCGAAGATCCGACGCTCAATTACATCGTTCTGGGCATCGCGTTCCTGATGGAAGGCGCCTCGTGGGCCCTCGCCGTGCGCGAATTCGATCGCGGGCGCGGCGATCAGACCTGGTGGCAGGCGATCCGCCGCAGCAAGGATCCGCCCGGCTTCATCGTGCTGTTCGAGGACAGTGCGGCGCTGATCGGCCTCGTCATCGCGGCGGTCGGCGTCTGGGCCTCGATCCACTTTGCCGACCCGCGGATCGATGGCGTCGCTTCCGTCCTGATCGGCTGCGTGCTGGCGGGCGTGGCAATGCTGCTGGCCCGCGAATCCAAGGAATTGCTGATCGGCGAAGCGGCAGACCCAGTTCTCATCGCGCAAATTCGGGAGGTGCTGAACGGCCACCCTCGCATCGACGCGGTCAATCACATCCGCACGGTCCACACCAGCCCGCAGGCCATCTTCGTCGCCATCAGCGCGGACTTCGACGACAGTCTGATGATGGGCGAAGCCGAAACCCTGATCGAGGAACTGGAGTGCCGGATGAAAGCACTCTCCCCGTGGATTACGTCGATCTACATTCGCCCGGAAAAGCGGGTGGACGCGATGGTGTGGTGATCCGCCTCGGCGCGGCTTGACGGAATTTTGAAAAGGGTATCGCGTTTCGGGCGCTGCTGCGTTCTCATTCCCAAGCTCTTGCACATGCGCCCCCTCCCCGCACTGCTCACTATCTCGTCGCCCCTGCGAAGACGGAGATGACGAGGCCAGAGGGGGGCTTAAGTCGAGCCAGTTCAAATCACGTCGGCTTTGCTTCGAGGAAGCCATCCCCGGCGATCTCTGCTTCAACTCGGTTCCGGCAAGTTCCCCACGCCTAGCCCGGCCAGAAGTGCTCCATCGCCCTATGGCGCAAAAAGACCCCCGCATCGCTGCGGAGGCCCTTCCGTTTGAGTGAATGGCGGTGCCGTTCAGCCCATCGCGACGAGACGCTGGGCTTCGGCAATGATCTCGGGCGGCTGCACGAGGAAGGCGTCTTCCAGCTTCTTCGCGAAGGGCACCGAGCAATAGGGCGCGCCGAGGCGGCCGACCGGGGCCTTGAGCTTGCCGAACAGCGTTTCCTGCACGGTCGCGGCGATTTCCGCGCCGGGGCCGAAGTTGCGGCCCGCTTCGTGGACCACGAGCAGGCGGCCGGTCTTTTCGGCCGAGGCCAGCACGGTTTCCTTGTCCCACGGAGAAATCGTGCGCAGATCGATCACTTCCACCGAGACGCCCGCCTTGGTCAGTTCCTCATAGGCCTGCATGACGGTGAACATCATCTGGCCATAGGAGACGATGGTGATGTCCGAACCTGGCGCCACGACGTTCGCCTTGCCCAGCGGGATCGGGCCCTGATTGACCGGCACGTCCATCGGCACGAACAGCGTCTTGCCGCTTTCGACGATGATGACCGGATCGGGATCCTGGATCGCCGAGAGGTAGAGGCCCTTGAAATCCGCCGGGGTCCAGGGGATCACCACCTTGATGCCGGCAGTGTGGCAGAACCATGCCTCATAGAAGTCGGCATGCTGGCCGGCAGTCTGGTTGCCCGCGCCGGTCAGCGTGCGGATCACCATCGGCACCTGGCTCTGACCGCCCGACATGAAGCGCAGCTTGGCCGCGTGGTTCACGATCATGTCCATCGCGACGGCCGTGAAGTTCATCAGCATGATCTCGGCAACGGGCTTGTAGCCGCCCATGGCCGCGCCGATGGCCGCGCCGATGATCGCCTGTTCCGAGATCGGCGTGGAGCGCACGCGCATCGTGCCGAACTTGGTGGAGAGCCCGCGGGTAACGCCAACGACGCCGCCGCCTTCGTTATCCGCAATGTCCTCGCCCAGCACGAGGACCTTGGGATCGGCCTCCATCGCCTCCATCAGCGCAGCGTTGATCGCCTGAAGGCCGTTCATCTTCACCGTTTCCACGGCGGGGGCTTCGAGAGTTTCAGTGCTCATGCCGGAATCTCCTCGGCAAAGACGTCGCGGCGCAGTTCGTCGTCGGACGGGTATTCGCAGGCCATCGCGAATTCGATGGCGTCGTTCACTTCGGCCTCGATCTTCGCGGTCAGCGCGTCGAGCTGCGCCGCAGTGGCAATGCCGTCGTCGATCAGCTTCTGGCGATAGATCGGCAGCGGATCCTTGGCGATGGCTGCCGCCTTTTCTTCCTTGGTCATGTAGCCGTCGGCGTCGCCGAAGACGTGGCCCATGAAGCGGAAGGTCTTGCATTCCAGCAAGGTCGGTCCCTCTCCCGCACGCGCGCGCTCGATGGCGGCGTGGGCGTGGGCGTAGACATCGGCGGGGTCGTTGCCATCCACGGTGTAGCCCGGCATGCCGTAGCCGATCGCGCGCTTCGAGATCTGGTCGACCGAAGTGCCGTTCTCGTAACGGGTATGCTCGGCAAAGCCGTTGTTCTGGCAGACGAAGATCACCGGCAGCTTCCAGACGGAGGCCAGGTTCAGCGCTTCGTGGAACGCGCCGATGTTGCTGGCGCCGTCACCGAAATAGGCCACGGTAACCTGCTTGGTGCCGTCCAGCAGCGCCGCCCAGCCGAAGCCGTTGGCGATCGGCATGGACGACCCGACGATGCCCGTCGTCACCATCACGCCGGTTTCCGGGTGCGTGAGGTGCATCGGGCCGCCCTTGCCCTTGCAGGTGCCGTCAACGCGTCCGCAGATTTCTGCCCAGAGCGGGCGGAGCGGCATGTCCTTGGCGACCATGTCGTGGATGCCGCGATAGATCGTGCAGATCTTGTCGTCGTTGTTCAGCAGCACCGAGATGGCTGAGGGAATGCATTCCTGCCCACGCGCCGAGTAGTACGGCGCGGTAATGCGGCCGCGACGGATCTGGGTGCGGGTGGCGTCATCGTTGCGCTCGATCCGGATCATCCGGCGGTAAATGTCGAGCTGCGTCTTGGCATCCGGGGATGCCCTGTTCTCCAGTGTCTGGCTCATGTGTCCTCTCTCGAGCAGCCTCTCCGCCCATAGGTGAACCTTGCGGGCTGAACTCAAGTTCAGTACCGCAAGGGCAAGTGTGCGCAAGGGGCGGCCAGACCGCCGCAGCGTTATCGACCAACCGTCGCACCGGCGATGCCTCTCGACCGGCGCTTGACCGCCGACTCCACGCCGCTGTCAGACCTGGTTGCCCAAGCCTGCCGCATGCCTGGCGGCAATCCAGCCGAAGGTCATCGAAGGACCGACACTTGCCCCGGCGCCGGGATAGACGCGGCCCATCGGCGAAGCCGTGCTCACACCGCAGGCATAGAGCCCCTCGATAGGCGAGCCGTCGGCCCTGAGCACGCGCGAGTCGCTGTCGCAGACGACGCCGCCGTAAGTGCCGACATCGCCGGGAACCACCGGGATCGCATAGAACGGGCCCTGCTCGATGGTGCCCATGCAGGCATTGGGACCGTCCTTGAAGAAGGGATCGCCCAGCCAGTTGTCGTATGCCCTGTCGCCGCGATGGAAGTCCTCGTCCCGCCCGCCCCGGACGAAACCGTTCCAGCGCTCGACAGTGGCCTTGAGGGCGTGCTCCGGCACTGCAATCTGCCCTGCCAGCGCCTCGATGCTGTCAGCCCTACGCATCCAGCCGGAAGTCAGCCAGGCGGTCATGTTCTTCTTCGCCATGCCTTTGCCGGCAACCGCGTATTCGTCCATGTACTGCTGATCCATGATCGCCCAACTCGGGATCGCGGGGACCGTGCGGTTGCGCAGCAGCATGTTTTCGCAGAACTCCTCGTAGGAGCCGCCCTCGTTCATGTAGCGAACGCCCGTCTGATCGACCTGGATGGCATGCGGCTTGCCGGTGGTGCTCTGGGTCCCCGGCTTGACATAGTCCGTATCCCAGCCCGGGGCTTCCGACATCTGGAATCCGACCATCTGGTCCATCTGGGCGAGCACGGCGCCCTGGCGCTCAAGTTCGGCATGCATGTCGCCCGTGTCGCTTTCGATGCCGTTCGACCACGCGGCGCGCGTTCCGGGCATATACTTGTCGCGCATCGCCTGGTTCTGCGAGAAGCCGCCGGCATTCATCAACACGCCCAGCCGCGCGCCGATGCGCCAGGGCCTGCCGTCCTTGACCGTCACCACGCCCAGCGCGCGGCCATCCTCGACCACCGTTTCCGTGACCGGGCTGTCGGTGCGGATCTCCGCCGCCTGCCGGTCCAGCACGGCCTTGAGCATCCGCCCCTGCAAGGCGGCGCCCGCCGTCACCCAGTGCTTGCCGGTCAGCTTGCCGGCGACGATCTTCACCGCGGTCTTGAGGAGGATCTTCTTGATCGCCCAGGAATGCCTGGCGAAAGGCAGCTTCATTCCATCGTCGAGACGGATGGGCGCTTCGGCAAAGCCCTGGCGCAGCTTGCCGGCCCATGACTTGCCCAGCGCGTTCTTGTCGAAAGGCACGGCGGTGACCGTGCGGCTGGTCTTCATGCCCCCGGGCAGATCGTCATAATAGTCGGGCCAGAAGCGCGAGCCACGCTCCATCGCCACGCCCTGGGACACGATGAAGTCCAGCATCCGGGGCGCCTCCCGCGCATAAGTGCGGCGGCGTTCGGGGCTGGTCCCGGGGCTGTCGTCACCATCGGGAACGACCGCGTCAAGGTATTGGCAGGCCTGTTCGAAGCTGTCCTCGCCCGGGTCCATGAAGCGGTTGTTGGGGATCCACATGACTCCGCCCGACTTGGCCGTCGTCCCGCCCACCCACGGCGACTTCTCCAAGATGAGCACCGACTTGCCGGCCTGCTTCATCAGCAGCGCCGAGGCCATGGAACCGGCTCCGCTGCCGACGACCACCCAATCGAAGCTCTCGTCGAACTGCGCCATTTACGCTTCCTCTTCCATGACCCGCGGCTGGTGCCGTTCAGGCGTTCAGCGAGGTAGAACGGAACCGCCCGGCCTTGGCAAGGCGAAGAGGCCGACAAAGGCTTGCAAGAGCGAAGGTTTCGCCGGGGCGAAAGGTGATCGCGAAATGGGATTGCCCCTGCCTTCGCCCAGCGGAGCGGTCTATCACCGCCAGGACGACAGCAAGAACCATTGGGAGACCTGACGAACATGAGCGCCATTCCGCCGCTGCCGAACCTGGCCACCATCGCCATGGCCCGCGAGGAACGCCTGCTGCGGATCACGCTCAACCGGCCCGAGGCAATGAATGCGGTCAACCTCCAGCTTCACGACGATCTGGCAGAAGCGCTGTGGTTCGCCCAGGGCGATCCGGGCTCCGACCTCGTGCTGCTGACCGGCGCCGGCCGCGCCTTCTCCGCCGGGGGCGACCTCGACCACATCGAGCATAATGCCCGCAACCCGCACTTGTTCGACCATGAGGCCCGCGTGGCGAAGCGCATCGTCTCGACCCTGCTGGATATCGACAAGCCCGTCGTCTGCCGGATGAACGGCCATGCCGTGGGCCTCGGCGCCACGCTGGCACTGCTCTGCGACGTGATTTTCGCTGCCGAAGGCGCGAAGATCGGCGATCCCCATGTCGGCCTTGGCCTGGTGGCCGGCGATGGCGGCGCGGTGATTTGGGCGCAGCGAATCGGCCTGACGAGAGCGAAGGAGTACCTCCTCACCGGCGAACTGCTGACGGCTGCCAGAGCTGCGGAAATCGGGCTGATCAATCACTGCGTTCCGGCCGAGGAACTTGACGCCCGGGTGGATGCCTTCTGCGCGAAGTTGCTGGCCGGCGCGATGGTGGCGATCCGGGCGACCAAGGTCCTGACCAATCTCGAACTCAAGCGGCTGGCGGCGGCATTGATGGATGCCGGGATCGCCTACGAAAGCGTCTCCGTCCGCAGTGCCGACCATCTCGAAGGGATCGCCGCCCTGAAAGAAAAACGGCCGCCCCGGTTCAGCGGCCGCTGACACGCCTCGCGGACAGGTGCCGCGAGGCTGCGGCAGTCAGGCGGCGGGGGTTACCCGGTCGCCCCTTTCGGTGAACAGTGCGGTGTAGCAAGTGCCCATGTCCTGCGCGTCGCTCTGCGTGAGCTGGCCGGCAGCCGTGGCCTTGCCGATCGCGCCCAGCAGCGCCATCGGATCGTCTGTCTCGATGTCGTAGATCGCGAGGTAGGGGTTGCTGTCGTTGCCGACGAGCCGGGCGACCAGTTCGTAACGCTGGGCACCGGTCATGCCGAAGGTGTTCACCAGTTCCGGCAGGTGATTGCTGTCGTACCAGTGGTGATAGTCCTCCTCGCGCCCTGCCTTGGGGGTCGTGAGGGCGATCAGCTTGTACTTGGGCATTGTCGTGCTCTCCCGTCGATCCGATTGCATCGGTATGCCGCCAGCTTCGACTACGGACATGACGAGGTGCAAGCGCAGCGACGTCCCTTGCGCATAGATCGCTCTGGCGTTTGCGCGGCTATTGAAGGAGCAGGCTGGCGCGCGGCAGACCTGCAAATGGCTCGTTCACCGGACGCGCCGCGGCAGGTGCTGGCAAAGCAGCCACCCCGCCGCCCTCGCCGCGATATTCTCGGGGGTTCAATCCGAACACGCGCTTGAACATGCGGCTGAAATGCGCCGGGCTCTTGAAGCCTACGCCATAGGCGATCTCGCTGATCGAAATGTCCCGCGGATCGCTCTTGCCCAGCCAGTCCTTCGCCTTTGCCAGCCTCTGCTCCCAGACCAGTTCCGAGAACGAGGTTTCGCGCAGGCGCAGCAGGAACGAGAGGTACCGCGGCGAAATCCCGCAGCCCCTGGCCACCATCGCTGTGGAAAGCTGCGGGTCCGAAAGGTGCACCTCGATGAAGCGCAGGACTTCCTCCAGACGGCGGTCGGCAATCGACTGGCGAGAGGGTTGCAAGGCACATAGGGCGCGCATGGCATTGGCGACCAGGCCGATCGCGGTATCCATCAGCAGGCGCGCCGAACTCTCGCCCAGACGCCCTTCATCGGCGAAGACCTCGCCCAGCATCCGCTCGGCCATGGCCAGTTCCGGCCGGCCACCCGCCACTAGCAGCCCCGCGCCAAGGTCCTGCGCGATAGAGGAGCGCAGCACATGGGTGGGCATGGTGACGTGGAGGCTCTCGTGGCTGTCCTCGTCCTTGCGGCATTCGATGAGAAACGGCGTCATCGAACGCGTCACCAACAAGTCTCCCGGCCGCGCCAGCTTGCCGCCGAACTGGTCGGAATAGGACAGCGCCCCCCTTCGCACGAACCACAGGATCGAAAGATCGGTCGCATCTTCGCGGATATGCTGGCGGGACCGCCGGAAGAACAGGTTGCTGGCCGAGCGCTGCCGAATGATCGACATGGCCCCCACGGCCTTGCGCTCCGATCGGACATCGACAGTGCCCGCATCCTCCACCCAGAAATCGCCGCTATAGTACTCCTGGTCGCGGGCGCCCCTGAACACCTGCTGGCAATCGCGGTAGTTGCGCCCGTCGAGCGCAAACAAGGTTTCCGTCATGACCCTCTCCCCGGGTATGAACGCCGGATCGAGCCCGGCCTGCGCCCCGCCGGTTCGAACCGGTCTGTGGGCGCGGATGAAATTATCATCAACCGGCTCGATCAATTCCGCTTTTCGTACGCCAAGGCTCGGCGTCCCTGCACATATCGCCCCCGCGCAAAATCTCGCACAGGGCTTGCAGGCGAGCAGGAACGCCGGATCGAGCCTGCGATCAGGCCTCCTGTTTCTGCATCCGGGCCGTGCGGTCAGTGTCCTCATGCCGCATGAACATCTTCATGATGTCGCCCGAGGTGACCGGACGGGTATCGCCCTCCTCCACCGGACGCTCACCTGCAGATGACTTGGGGCCGGTATCCACGCCCGCCGCCTTCGCCTTCTCGCGCAGAGCGCCGACCGTCAGTTCCGCGCGCGTGAAGTGCTGGAACGGATCGAAGCGGAACCAGCGCATGGCATTCCCGTGCGTGATCTTGTCGATCTGCGCGTCGGTCAGATGGTTGATCGAGGGCCAGAGGTTTTCGGGCACTTCCGGCCATAGCGTGTCGGAGTGCGGATAGTCGCATTCATAGGCGATGTTGTCCTCGCCGATGAACTTGATGTTCTGCAGGCCGAAGGCATCGTCGATGAAGCAGTTCAGGAAGTGCCGCCGGAACATCTCGCTGGGCTTCATCTTCTGGAAGCGCGAGTTGGTCCAGGCCTTGTGCCGCCAGTTGGAAAAGTCCGCCCGCTCGGTGAAGTAGGGCACCCAACCGATCGAGCCTTCCGAAAGCGCGATGCGCATGTCGGGATAGTGATGCAGCGCCTCAAGCTGGAGCCAGTCCGACGCGGCATAGGCGATCGACATCGGCATGGTCGAAATCCACGCCTCGATCGGCGTTTCCATCGAGGCATGGGGCGCCGGATTGCCGCCGCCAATGTGGATGCAGATCGTCATGTCGAGATCGTTGATCGCCTTGTAGAACGGATCCCAATAGGCGTTGTGGATGCTCGGCAGGCCCTGACAGGTGGGGTTCTCGCTGATCGAGACGGTGTGGCAACCCTTGGCCGACACGCGCTTCATCTCGGCGATCGTCGCGTCCATATCCCAGGTCGGAAGGATCGCGCAGGGGATGAAACGTCCCGGATAGGCGCCGCACCACTCGTCGATATGCCAGTCGTTATAAGCGCTTACATGGACTTTCGCGAGTTCGCGATCGGGCACGCGGTGGAGGCGCCCGCCGGCAAAGTCGAACACCGAACCGAAGTTTAGCGACGAGGCGACGCCGTTGACGTCCATGTCCTTGATCCGTTCGTGCACGTCATAGCAACCGGCGCGAAGCTGATCGAGCGAGGTCGGCTCCATGCCGTATTCCTCGAAGGGCCGGCCGACCACCGCGTTCAAGCCAACCGAGGGGAACTTCATCCCCTGATAGACCCACAAGTCCTTGCCGTTCTCGTCCTGGATCAGCTTCGGCGCCGAGTCGAGCGCGGCACCGGAAAGGTGATTCTGGAACAGATCCGGCGGCTCGCTGATATGATCGTCGACGCTGATCAGCACCATGTCGTTCATTTGCATGACGGCACTCCCAAAGTTGCCGGGCCGGATCGGCTGCCGGCGGGCGCATCTTTATCGGCGCCTTGACCGGGGAAGCTACGCCTCCCCTCTTCGGGCGGCCAGCGCGCGTTTCCAGCTATCGCGCCCGCGATTGCGTGGGCCGGGCGATTGAACGGGGCGACGAGGTATGATGTTGACGAGGAAACACGAAAACCAAAAGCCCCGGGGAAAGCCTGAAATGAACTTCGACCTCACCGACGAACAGGGCATGATGCGCGACACCTTCGCGCGCTTCCTCGACGAACATTCCAGTTCCACGCGCGTACGCAAGGCGCAGGAATCCGGCGGCTTCGATCCCGAATTGTGGTCGGGCCTTGCCGAACTCGGCGCCTTTGCGATGCGCGTGCCTGAAGAGGCGGACGGCATGGGCCTCGGCCTGTTTGACGCCGGTCTGCTGATGGAAGAGGCGGGCCGCACGCTCGCCTCCGGTCCGCTGGCCGAAGCATTGGTAGCGACGCGCCTGCTGGGCCTGCTGGGCGGCCAGGAAGACCTGCTCGCAAGCGCGGTCGGCGGCGAGGCAGTGGTCACCATCGCCATGCAGGATATCGCGCAGTTCCCCAAGCAATGGGTCGCCGGCGGTCTGGTTGCCGACGCGGTCGTTGCCCGCAAGGGTGCCGAGATCGTACTCGTCACGGTGCCCGACGATGCGCGCATAGCGGAGCCGACTCTGGCCTCCACCGCTATCGCCGAACTCGATCTCTCCGCCCTGCCCGTAACCGTGCTTGGCAGCGGGGACCCGGCGCTCGCGACTTTCGCCGCCGGTCTCGAGGAATGGAAGATCCTGATCGCACTCGCGCTCTCCGGCCTCAGCCGGGCGGCGCTGACGATGGCGGCGGAATATGCCGGCGAGCGCAAGGCATTCGGGGTGTTCATCGGCACTTTCCAGGCGCTGTCCCATCCGATGGCGGACCTGATCTGCGAGATCGATTCCGCCAAGTTCCTCGCCTGGAAAGCCATGCGCTCGATCGCCGACGGCGATGCGGCAGCCGGCGCGCAAGTGTCACTGGCTGCGTGGTACGCCTCGGGCGCGGCGGGCCGCACCGTGCGCCATGCCGTGCAGACCTTCGGCGGCATCGGCCTCACCACCGAGCATGACGTCCACCTCTACAACTTGCGCGCCAAGGCGTGGCCGCTGGTCGCGGGCGACCCCGAGGACTGGCTGGCAGAGGCCGGGCGCCGACTCTACGCCCACGAAAAGGCCAGCCTTCCCGATGTGGGCGACGTTCCGGTCGAGTTCGATCTGGGCGAGGATGCCCGCGCCATCCAGCAGGAAATCCGCGCCTTCTTCGCCAGCAACGTCACTGACGAACAGCGCGAGAAGTTTCACTTCTCATGGGAAGGCCACAACCCGGTCATCCACAAGCAGCTGGTCGAGGCGAACCTTGCCTATCTCCAGCTTCCCAAGGATGTCGGCGGACGCGGCCTCAGCCCTTATGCAGTGACCGGCGCGCGCGAGGCTTTCGAGGAAGAGGGCTGGAACAATCCTGTCGCCAATGTCGCGCAGATGGTGGCGCTCATCATGTACCGCTTCGGCACCGAGGACCTGAAGCGCGACGTGCTGTCCAAGGTCATGGCGGGCGATGCGATCTGCTCGCTCGGCTACTCGGAACCGGGATGCGGCTCGGACGTCTTCGCCGCGCAGTGCAAGGCCACCCGGCTTGAGGACGGCTCCTGGCGGATCGATGGCACCAAGATGTGGACGAGCGGCGCCAACCTCACCGACTATGTGCTGATGCTCTGCCGCACCGATCCGGATGCGCCCAAGCACAAGGGGCTGACGATGTTCATCGTGCCGCTCAAGGCCGAAGGCGTCACGATCCAGGCCGTCCATACGTTCATGGACGAGCGCACCAATATCACGTTCTACGACAACGTCAGGATCCCGGACACCTGGCGCCTGGGAGAGATCAACGCCGGAGGCCGCACCATGGCGGCCAGCCTCGAACTCGAACACGGCGGCGGCTTTGCCAAAGTGCAGCGCGCGATGCTCGAAAACGCGGTCGAACTCTGCGAGGAAATCCCGGTGGCGGGCGGCGACAAGCTGATCGATACGCCCAAGGCCCAGATGCGACTGGCCCGCACTTATGCCCATGTCATCGCCTCCGAAATGATCGCCTATCGCGCCAACTGGACGCAAGTCCACGGCAAGGGCAACGGCGCCTATGGGCCGATGGCGAAGATGTTCTCGTCCGAACTCTTCATCACCGACTCGCGCGATCTGCTCGATCTGACGGCGCCCTATTCGCTGGCCAAGCGGAAGGGCGCGGCCAATGCGCTCAATCTCGCCTATCGCCATGCCCATGGGACGACCATTTACGGCGGCACCAGCCAGGTGCACCGTTCGATGATCGCCGAAAAGGGCCTCGGCCTGCCGCGGTCACGTAATTGAGGAGGTGGAAACCATGACCGACGAAGCACCGCACCTGCTCACCGAAGACGTGGACGGCATCCTGATCGCCACGCTCAACCGGCCTGACAAGCTGAACGCCATCAGCCGGCAGATGATGGACCTCCTGACCGAGGCCGTGCTGCGCTTTCGCGAAACGCCCGAGCTGAAAGTCATGCTCATCCGCTCGGCCGGGCGCTATTTCAGCTCCGGCGCGGACTTGCGCGGCGGCAACCAGAACATCGTCTCGCCCGTCTCCACCGGCGGCAGCGCGCGCGGCATTCGCGAGAACCACCGGCTCAATCTCAACAACATGCAGCAGCTCTGGGACGAGATCGAGCATATCGAGAAGCCCTTCGTCGTCGCACATCACGCGATGTGCGTCGGCGGCGGACTGGAAATGAGCCTCTCGTGCGATTTCCGCCTTGCCGCGAAGAGTGCGGCCTATGCCTTCCCGGAAGGCCTGTTCGGCGTGCTTCCGGCCTCGGGGGGTGTCTCGCGCCTCACCCGCATCTGCGGCCCGCACTGGGCGCGCTGGCTCATCATGGCGAACAAGCCCGCACCCGCCGACATGGCTCTCACAATGGGGCTGGTCCATCAGGTCTATGAAGACGAGACGTTCGAGGCGGACGTCATGGAATTCTGCCGCCACCTGGCCAGGCAGAACCCCGAGCAGATGGGCGCCGCCAAGGTCGCCATCGAACTCAGCGCCGAAGTCGGCCGCGACAGCGCGCGCCACATCGAGCGCATGGCCAACAGCGCGCTGATGCTCAACCCCGATTACATCCGGGGCATGGAAGAATATCTGAAGGGCGTCGGCGGCAAAGCGAAAGCCTGACGCCGAGCGAGCCTATCAGCGGGGACCTTGGGCCATGGCGAACCATGGCCCATCGATCCGGAAGCCTCAGGCCCCGACCATCCCGCGAATGGCGCTTTCGAACAGCGCGCGGCCGTCGGTGCCGCCGTGGATGCTTTCGATCGCACGCTCGGGGTGCGGCATCATGCCCAGCACATTGCCGGCCGCATTGAGCACGCCGGCGATCTGGCGCGCCGAACCGTTGACGTCTTCGGCGTAGCGGAAGGCCACGCGGCCCTCGCCTTCAAGGCGGTCCAGCGTTTCCTCGTCGGCATGGTAGTTGCCGTCGTGATGCGCCACCGGCACGCGAATGTGCTGACCCGCTTCGTATCCCGAAGTGAACAGCGACTGGGCGTTCTCGACCTTGAGCGAGACTTCGCGGCAGACGAAGCGAATGCCCGAATTGCGCAGCAGGGCGCCCGGCAGAAGACCGCTTTCGGTCAACACCTGGAAGCCGTTGCAGACGCCGAACACCGGCACGCCGCGATTGGCAGCCGCGACGACGGCCTGCATCACCGGCGAACGCGACGCGATCGCGCCGCAGCGCAAGTAGTCGCCGTAGGAGAAACCGCCGGGCAGGCCGATGAAATCGAGGTTTTCCGGCAGTTCGGCATCGCCGTGCCAGACGCGGATGCATTCGGTCCCCGAAATCTTCTCCAACGCCACCGCCAGGTCGCGGTCGCAGTTGGAGCCCGGGAACGTGACGACAGCGGAGCGGAAGGCCATCAGGCGACCTTCTCGATGCGGTAGTTCTCGATCACCATGTTGGCGAGGAGCTTCTTGCACATGTCGTCGATGGCTTCGTCGCTGACCGTGTCTGCAACGTCCAGTTCGAAGAGACGGCCGGCACGCACGTCATTGACGCCGGAGAAGCCCAGGCCTTCGAGCGAGTGGTGGATCGCCCGGCCCTGCGGGTCGAGGACACCAGGCTTGAGGCTGACGTGGACGCGGACTTTCATCGCAGGGCCTTTCGCTTATCGGCGCAGATTCGTTTCACAGCGCCTATGGCCCCGGACACGCGCCGGGGCAAGGTTTGAGAGTCGTCCCTGCGAATGCGGCGCCGAGACGCCTTCCACCATGCATTTGGCCATCACGCACTTGGCCGCGAAAGTCGCGATTGATGCGCCTCGCGCAACCTGCCATTTCTTTCTCCATGCAGAAATTCATCTCTTTCGCCGGCCAGGTCGCCGTGGTCACCGGGGCCGGTCACGGACTCGGTCGCGCTTATGCACTGGAACTGGCGCGGCGCGGCGCGAAAGTGGTCGTGAACGATCTCGGCACCGATCGCGGCGGTGCGGGCCATTCCGAGGCCGCCCTTGCCGTGGTCGATGAGATCAAAGCTCTGGGCGGAGAGGCCATGGCCGATGGCGGCGACGTTTCCGACTTCGCCCAGATGGAGGCCCTGGCCGCTCGTACCCGCGAAAACTGGGGCGGCATCCATATCCTCATCAACAATGCCGGCATCCTGCGCGACCGCACGTTTGCGAAGATGGACATGGCGGATTTCGAACGCGTGGTGCGGGTCAACCTGCTCGGCAGCGCCTTTGCCACGAAAGCCGTGTGGGAGATCATGCGGGAGCAGAACTACGGCCGCGTGTTGATGACCACCAGCTCCAGCGGCCTCGGCGGCAATTTCGGCCAGGCGAATTACGGCGCCGCCAAACTCGGCGTGCTCGGCCTGGCGCGGACCTTGCGGATGGAAGGCGCGAAATACGACATCCGGGTCAATTCGCTGGCGCCCACTGCCGGCACGCGCATGACGGCCGATATCTTCCCCGATGAAGCCTATCACGCCTTCCGGCCGGAAGCCGTCGTCCCGGCCGCGCTGTTCCTCGTTTCCAGGGACGCACCCAACGATGCCATCGTTGGCGCCGGCGGCGGCGTGTGCCAGAGCGCCTTCGTCACCATGAACGACGGCGTTCTGCTGCCATCGGAACAGCTGTCCGTGGAGTCGTTCGCCCAGGCCTGGTCCCGCATAGCCGACCGGCGCGGCGACCGAATCCTCGAAACGGGAATGGATCAGGCTCATCACGCCTTGTCGATGCTTCTGAAATCGCAGGATTAAATCCGCGAAAGTCGGTTGACCTCTGGACTGCCTCTTGTACGGCCTCCCCTCTGGATATTCGGGGGGACGATGCCATGCAGGAAGACGAGCTTGAAAGAGGACTGATCTCGCTGCGGAGACGGGAAACCGGCCTCCGCTTTGTCATCGGTGCTTATCTGGCCTGCACCGCGGCGACCCTCATCCTGTGGGGATCCGTCATCGGCCGAGGTCTTGACCAGGAGGGAGAGCATCCGCTCGTTCTGGCAGCCGGCTTCTCGGGACTGGCCTATGCGCTGTGCTTCGTCGCCAGTGTGATCGCTGTCTGCCTCTGGGTCCACCGCGCCCATGCCAATCTGTTGGCCGCCGGGATCGAAGGGCTGGAGTTCAAGCCGAACATGGCGGTGGGCTGGTACTTCATTCCCTTCGCGTTCTGGTTCAAGCCGTTCCAGGCCATGCGCGAACTGTGGAACGCCAGCCATCTCGCCAAAGAAAACCAGCCTGCCAGGACCGAGCGGATGCTGATCGCCTGGTGGTCCTGCTGGGTCCTGGGGAATCTGATCGCCAACGGCAGCACTACCATCGGCGACATCACCAGCCCCATCACCGTACTCGATCTGACAGGCTATGCGTTCCATCTCGTGGCCGGGGCCACGCTGCTGCTGATCGCCAATGCCATCACGAAAGCACAGGCCTCCGAGATGAGCGTGCATCACGCCTTCGCCTGACCCTCAGCAGCGCAAGATCGTTCGAAGGCTCAGTCTTCCACGATCTTGAGCAGCTTGCGCTCCAGCGGGCTGAGAATGCCGGCCAGCTCATGACCGCGCTTGAGCACCTGGCCGGCTTCACCGAACAGCGTCCACATGCCCTGCTTGCTGCGCAGGGACGGCCGCTTTTCGACCCGGGCCTGAGGCCTTTCCGCAGCGCGGCGGAAGGCGGAAAAATTCGCCGCTTCCTTGCCGAAATCCATGGCGTAGTCGCGCCAGATCCCGGCAGCGACCATGCGGCCGTAAAGATCGAGAATACGTTGCAGCTCCAGTCGGTCGAACCCCACCTGAAGCGGAATGCGTCCCGGAAAAGCGACGACGCTTCCGGTCCCGGTAATGGAAGACATCCGCCCGTCAGACACCCTTCACGGCCGGTTCGACTTGCTTTTCCTCTTCGAGGCGGTGCAGCAGCGTGTCCACTTGCGCCCGGAGCGCCGCGACCTGCTCTTCCAGTTCGTCCACTCGCTGGCTGCCCACCGGCTCGCACGGTTCCTTGCAGGGCGTGCCATAAGGCATGAATTCCTTGGCGTAAGTCTCCGCCTTGACGAGCGTGGAGCGCGCCTTGACGCCGATCATGGTCGCACCTTCCGGCACGTCTTCGGTAACGACAGCACTGGCACCCACGCGGGCGCGCTTGCCCACCGTGACCGGACCGATGATCTGTGCGCCGGAGCCGACGATCACATTGTCCAGCAAGGTCGGGTGCCGCTTGCCGCCCTTGCCGTTCGTCGGGTTCGAGCCGCCGAGCGTCACGCACTGGTAGATCGTCACATTGTCGCCGATGATGGCGGTTTCCCCGATCACGGTGAAACCATGATCGATGAAAAAGTTACGGCCGATCGTGGCACCGGGGTGAATGTCGATGGCGGTCAGGAACCGCGAAATGTGGTTCACCACGCGGGCCAGGAAAAACAGGTCCGCCCGGAACAGACGGTGCGCGATCTTGTGGAAGAACAGCGCCCATACGCCCGGATAGAGCAGGACTTCCCAACGCGATCGCGGCGCGGGATCACGCGCGACCACAGAGTCCAGATAGCGGACCAGATTACCCAGCATCGCGCGAATCTCCCATCAATCGGCCCGCAAAGCAAGCCATGAGGTCATGAGGCTTTCGGCTCGTCGCCGTTGAGGTCCATCGTCCACTTCAACTCGGAAAGCGCTTCACGCCAGATCGCCAGGGTCGGCGGCTGCTTGCGCTCCAGACTGAGACGGTCGATGGCGGCGACCAGTTTTTCGACGCCCACATGGCTACGTTCGCAACGCGGTACAAGATAGTCGGTTGCAGAAGGATCCAGAGACAGCCCGCGCATCTGGGCATGGACGTCGATCAATTCGCCCAGCATTTCCGCATCGGGCGCTCCGATTTCCAGTTCCAGCGCCGCGCCGAGCCGCGATCCGAGGTCCGGCAAAGTCACCTGCCAGCGATCCTCGCCCGAACCGCGCCGCCGACTGGAAATGATCAGCAGAGGCCGCGCGCGTTCCTGGGCGCGATTCCAGCTGTGGAAGACGATGTCCTCATCCAGGCGGTCGGCGTCGTCGAGGGCGTCGCCATGGCCCGATTCGACGAACCAGCGCGCCAGCAGCGATTTGCCCGAACGCGGGGGACCGGACAGGATGGCGCTGTGAAACGGCCAGGTGCCCGGCTCCAACAGCGCATCGATCGCCTGTGCGTTGGCATTGCCGACGACAATGCGCGGCGGGCTGTCGCTCGCGGCCGACAGCGGAAGTGCGATCTGCTTCATCACCGGGAGGACCTAGCGCGTGATCCTCAGCGCGCCGCCGCCGCTCGTCACCTTCCAGCCCTGCCCGCGCAGAGCCGAAGCGAGCCGCTCGCCGCCGCCTTCGACGGTCACGCGCATCACTGAAGTGCCGCCGACGGCCAGGCTGACCGTGGCTGCGCCGCGCACGCCCGGCACACCGCGAACCGCCGCGAGCGCCGCATCGACAGCCGCCGCGTCAGGCGAGGCGAACTGTACCGAAACGGTCTCGACCGGGGCCGTGGGCGCCAGCGACGGCACCGCGGCGGGCGCCTCCGTCTGCAACGGAAGAGGCAGCGGCGCGAAGGCGTCTCCGCCCTTGGGCATCAGCTTCTGGCGCAGTTCGGCGAAGGCGCGGTCAAGCACCTGCCCGCTGGTCGTCAGCGTGGCATCGGGTCGCAACTCGCCCCCGGAAAGCGCATCGCGATAGAGGCCGTCCATACGCTGGACCGCCTTGTCCAGCATGGCCGGAAGTTCCTGCTCGCTGGCAGCATCGAGTTCGAACGTGCCGAGGAACGTGTTGTCGGGGCCGTAGCGCGCCGTGAAGGTGCCGTGGATCGGACCACCGGGCCATTGCCGTTCGAGCCGGGCATAGGGCACCAGCACATCGGCAGCGTCGAACTGGTTGAGAACATTGCGCCACCACAGACGGCTGCGGCGCGATGCCTGCCCCGCCGTGAGGATCAGCGATTCTCCGCCCGCGCCCACCGGGCGGACGTAATCGATGGGGCTCTGCGAAGCCTGGAATTCGGCCCAGGCACGCTGCCAGGGGCCGCGCACCTCGAATACCTGCTGCACGCCGCCCGAATAGAGCACGGGAAGCACCAGCATCGGCGCCGAACGGATCGTCGCCCCGCCCGCGCCGACATATTGTCCTGCGCGCGCCTTGCTGAAGATGACGCCCAGCGTCGCTATGTAGCGCCGCGGGCCGACCTGTTCCTGGCCGATGACGACCGAGGAAACCATGGCGTCGATCGATTCGACCGGCATGTCCGGTCCGCCGAGCTTCTTCCAGGCTTCCTTCTCGGCCTGCTTCCAGCCTTCCAGGCGCGCATCCGCACCGGTCTTGGCGGTAACGTCGACCTTGATGCCGTTGACCTGGATGTCTTCGGAGTTGGCGAGCGGAGCGATGCCGCGATCGCCCTCCACTTGCGCCACGAGTCGATAGCCGCCCACCGCGCCCGCAGCGAGAATCGCGGCACCGCCGGCCATGAGGGCCATACGGCGCACCGAACCGTCGCCGGAGCCGCACGAACGGGTCAAGGCCAGGCCCCAGGTGAGGCCCTTGCCGGCCACGCGCCGGATATTATGGGAAAACGCTATCGCCATCATCAAACCGATGGGCCTTTTGCCCAAACCGATCCGGAAAACCAAGTCGTAATCCGAAGGCTCGCACAGTTGTATTGCCGAGCGATGCGCAAATTGGCGGAAGCCTGCCGACAAAGGCCGTCAAAGAATGCGGGAGACAAAGTTTCCGCCCGATTTGTTGCCCGGATTCGCGCCTCGGGCGTGACAGCAGGGCGTTTGCGCACTATGCGCGCGCAATGTCCGACGATAACACCCCGAAGAGCTATTCCTACGAGCAGGCCGGCGTCTCCATCGCCGCCGGCAACGCGCTGGTGAAGGCCATCGCCCCGCTCGCGAAATCCACCGCGCGCCCCGGCGCCGATGCGGAGCTGGGAGGCTTCGGCGGTTTCTTCGATCCGCGCGCGGCCGGCTACAAGGACCCGCTGCTGGTCGCCGCCAACGACGGCGTGGGCACCAAGGTCAAGCTCGCCATCGATCATGATCGCCACGACCACATCGGTATCGACCTTGTCGCCATGTGCGTGAACGACCTTATCGTCCAGGGCGCGGAGCCCCTGTTCTTCCTCGACTATTTTGCCACCGGAAAGCTGGAGAACGGCGTCGCCGAGCGCGTCGTGGCCGGTATTGCCGACGGTTGCCGCATCTCCGGCTGCGCCCTGATCGGCGGCGAGACCGCGGAAATGCCGGGCATGTATGCCGCCGGCGACTACGATCTTGCCGGCTTCTGCGTCGGCGCCGTGGAGCGCGGCGAGCAGCTGAACGGAGACAAGGTAGCCGATGGCGACGTGCTGCTGGGCCTGGCTTCCTCGGGCGTGCACTCGAACGGTTACTCGCTGGTCCGCCGCCTGGCCGAGGACAAGGGCTGGAAGCTCGACCGTCCGGCGCTGTTCGATTCGGACACGCTGCTGATCGACGCGCTGATCGCGCCTACGCGCATCTACGTTAAGAGCCTGCTGCCCTTCATTCGCTCGGGCCGCATCAACGCCCTTGCCCACATCACCGGCGGCGGCCTGCTTGAGAACATCCCGCGCGTCCTGCCCAAGGGTCTCCATGCCCGCATCGATGCCGGTGCCTGGGAGCAGCCGCGCCTGATGTCCTTCCTCCAGGCCCAGGGCCATATCGAGCCGGCAGAAATGGCTCGCACCTTCAACTGCGGCATCGGCATGGTTCTGGCCGTGCCGGCCGAGGAAGCCGCCGCGCTCAAGACCGAACTGGAAGCCGCCGGCGAAACCGTCTTCGTCATCGGCATCATCGAGGAAGGCGACAAGGGCTGCACCGTGCAGGGCGCCGCCGAAGTCTGGTCCGCGCGCGAGGACTGGGAGGCCGTCCATCTTGCCTGAGAAGGCAAAGGTCGCCGTCCTGATATCGGGCAGCGGCACCAATATGGCCGCCCTGCTCTATGCCAGCCGCGCCGAGGACTGTCCCTACGAGATCGTCCTCGTCGCCAGCAACAGGCCGGATGCGGGCGGCCTCGCCCTGGCAGCGGCCGAGGGCGTCGCCACTTTCGCGCTGAGCCACAAGGGTCTCAGCCGCGACGAACATGACGCAGCGATGGACGCGGCGATCCGCGAATCCGGCGCCCAATGGGTCGCACTCGCGGGCTACATGCGCATCCTCACCGAGGGATTCGTGGGCCGGTGGAGCGGCCGGATGGTCAATATCCACCCCTCGCTCCTGCCGAAATACACCGGCCTCCACACCCACCAGCGCGCCATCGAGGCGGGGGACAGCCATGGCGGAGTCAGCGTCCACCTGGTCATTCCCGAGCTGGACGAAGGCCCGATCCTAGGCCAGATTCCGGTCGCGATCGTTCCGGGCGACACGGCAGAGGCGCTCGCCTCCCGTGTGCTGATCGCGGAACACCAACTCTACTCGCGTTGCCTGGCCGCTCTGGTCGTGCGCGAATCGAGCCCGGAATGGCTGCTCGAACGCATTCGCGAACGCGCCATGGCCCTGCCCGAAGCCGATGAGATCCAGAGCCATGGCATGCCCTGCTTCGGCGTGATCAAGGGCAAGAAGTTCGCTTACTTTACGTCGAATCACCACGCCGACGGGCGCACGGGGCTGTTGGTGAAGATCAGCGGTCCCGACGAACAGGCGATGCTGATCGAGGGGGACGAAGACCGCTATTTCCGCCCGGCCTATTTCGGCGACGGCTGGATCGGCATCCGCCTGGACCTTGGCCAGAACGACTGGGATGCCATCGGCGGATGGCTGGCGCGTTCCTGGCGGGCGATCGCACCGAAGAAACTGACCGCCCTGATCGACGCGGCCGACCAGTTCTGATCCTTCGAAGGCTCCGGCAAGAGCCGCTGCGACCTGAACTCAGGCGCCCACCGCCCCTGCATCGCGGATCATCCGGCCAAGCTGGTCGAGCAGACAGAGGCGCTCCTTCTTGAGTTCCTCCAGCCGCATGTCCGACGCGGCCTCGACCTCCGATTCGACGCGCTGGATCGCGCCGTTCACTTCGTCATAGCGGTCGGCAAGCACGGCAAAGTGCCCGCGGGTCGCCTTGAGATGGCGCAGGATCTCGAGATCGTCCGGAAACTCGGAGGCAAGATCGTGGGGCTTGTGACCATGGACCTGTGACATCGGCTCTCCTCTTGATTCGAAACGAATGAAGGCGTGTTCCTGACCTAGTCTCCCTCGTCCGAACCCGTCTTGCGCCAGATCAAGGCAGCGGCGGCCCCTCGGAATTCGGGTTCATCAGATTTCGGAATAGTCGACTTGCGGCCGGCTTTCGCGCGTGCCCCGGTAACGCTTCTCGGGTTCCTGAGGATCCCCCGCGATCAGAACATAATCGTCATGGACTTCGATCAGCGTGCCGACGAAAGGAAACCCTTCGAGACTGCCGCCCACGCGGTAGCTCACGGTGTCGCCCACCTTGAAGGTCTTCTCGTCGAAATTGAACTCGAACGGACAGACTTCGCCCGTATCGCCCATGCCCTGCATGTCTGCTCTCCTCTTCCGTGCGGCAATCTAGCGCAGAAGCGGAATAGGCCAAATCGAAAAGCACAAACCTCCGCCGCTGGTGCGATTGCGACCGGGAACCTTGGTTTTCTGGCGGTTCGGCAAGCCCGAAACAAAAAGGCCGCCCTTTTGGGGCGGCCTTTTCAATGTCAATCGAAGCGCGTGCTTCAGCCGACGAGTTCTTCCGGCTTGAAGAAGTAGGCGATCTCGATCGCGGCGTTCTCGTCCGAGTCCGAACCGTGGACCGAGTTGGCTTCGATCGATTCGGCGAAGGTCTTGCGGATGGTGCCCTCGGCAGCGTCGGCCGGATTGGTGGCGCCCATCACGTCGCGGTTGCGCTTCACGGCGTCTTCACCTTCGAGCGCCTGCACGACCACGGGACCCGAGATCATGAACGAGACGAGGTCGTTGAAGAAGGGACGTTCCTTGTGGACGGCGTAGAAGCCTTCAGCCTGTTCCTGCGTCATCTGGATGCGCTTGGAGGCGACGACGCGCAGGCCGGCTTCCTCGAGCATCTTGGTCACGCCGCCGGTCAGGTTGCGGCGGGTGGCGTCGGGCTTGATGATCGAAAAGGTGCGGGTAACCGCCATGGGATGTTCCTTGCAAACTGTAGGGCGAAAAGGGTTATGGTTCTTGCGCGCGCCACTAGCCGGGAACCGGCTTCATCGCAAGGTGCAGGCGATTAACTTACGGTCGTTCCGGATCAACTTCGGCGCGAGAGCCTATCGGCTCGGGATCACCCCGCCTGGACCCAGCGGCCGCCGTCCTGCTTCCAGTAATAGTGCTCGACGCCTTCTCTGCCGCGCAGTGCGCGCCAGGTGTCGCGCGCGTGCTGGAGCGTCGATTCGTCGAACAGGAAGAAGGTGCGCTCGAAAGCCTCGTCCCCTTCCCGCCACTGGCCATCGGCAATGGCCATGAACCTGGCGCCATTGGCCGGTTCGGGCGCGTCGGAAATGAGGATCGGCTGCCGATCCTCGCTGCCGTCGCCCGCGAAGCCGTTGGCCAGGAAACTCTCCGGCCCGGCCGACCAGAGCGCCTGGCAGATCCGCTGGCGCTGGCCGAGGTCGGCGGAAACGACGAGCAGACGCTCGCCATTCCCCGCCACCTTGCCGGCGATCAGCGCAAGCGCGCTTTCTGCGGGGTCACGACTGAGCTGGTAGAAATCCACGCGCATCGCCGTGTCCCCGCCTTTGCCTTACGCTTCGCCTTTGCCTTACGCTTCGAGGGTGTCGCGAACGAAACGGTCGAGCAGGCGGACGCCGAAGCCCGAAGCGCCCTTGTCCCAGGTCGCGCCCGGCTTGTCGGTCCAGACGGTGCCGGCAATGTCGAGGTGGGCCCAGGGGGTGTCGTTCTCGATGAAGCGCAGCAGGAACTGCGCCGCCGTGATCGAGCCGCCGAAGCGCGGGCCGACGTTCTTGATGTCGGCGATCGGGCTGTCGATCATCTTGTCGTAGTTCGGGCCCATCGGCATGCGCCACAGGCGGTCACCCGAAGCGTCGCCCGCTGCGTTGAGCTGGCCGGCGAGTTCGTCGTTGTTCGAGAAAAGGCCCGCATATTCATGCGCCAGCGACAGGATGATGGCGCCGGTCAGCGTGGCGAGATCGACGACCTTGGCCGGCTTGTATTCGCGCTGCACCCAAGTGAGCGCATCGCAGAGAACCAGGCGGCCCTCGGCGTCGGTGTTGATCACTTCGATGGTCTGGCCCGAGAGCGAGGTGACGACGTCACCGGGGCGCTGGGCATTGCCGTCGGGCATGTTTTCCACAAGGCCGCAGACGCCGACCACATTGGCCTTGGCCTTGCGCAGCGCGAGCGCGAGCATGGTGCCGGCCACCGCACCGGCGCCGCCCATGTCCCACTTCATGTCTTCCATGCCGGCTGCCGGCTTGATCGAGATGCCGCCGGTGTCGAACGTCACGCCCTTGCCGACGAAAGCCACGGGCGCTTCACCCGCGGTTCCGCCCAGCCACTCCAGCACGAGCAGGCGCGCGGGACGCACCGAGCCCTGGGCCACGCCGAGAAGCGAACCCATGCCGAGGTCGGCCATTTCCTTCTCGTCGAGCACGCGGACCTTGAGGCCGCTGCCTGCATACTTCGCCTCGCAGCGCGCGACGAAGGATTCGGGATAGATCACGTTGGCGGGCTCGGTCACCAATTCGCGCGTGAACGACACGCCGGCGACGATCGCCTGCTCGACCGCCCAGACCGCCTCGGTGCCTTCCGGCGCGCCGATCACGGCGATGTCCACGAGGCTGGGCTTGGCATCGTCGGCCAGCTTGGTGCGGTAAGTGTCGAGACGCCATCCGCGCAGCACCGCGCCAAGCAGCGCACCGGCCGCTTCTTCGGCCGAAAGGCCCGCGCCGGTCAGGTCCAGGGTCAGCGCCGTCTCGCCCGAGGTCAGGTACTTGCCGACGACAGCCGCACCGGCGCGCTCCACGGCGCCCTTGCGGTCTTTCGCATCGGCCGCGCCGATACCGGCCAGCACCGCGCGCACGACTTTGCCGTCACGCTCTACGAAGCCTTCGAACACCTGTCCGGCCTTGCCGGCGAAACGCGATGCCTTGGCGCCTTCGGCAAGGACCTGCTCGATGTCGGCGGGAATCGAATCCTGATTCACGAAGCGGGCGACGAGACGCGCCGGGGCGGCTGCAGCAGCGTCAAGGAACTGGATATTCATGGGATCTCCTGAATCACGTGGGCGAGCGCCGATGTTGTGCGCTTCGCCGCAACAGCGGATTGCAGTTAGGCACAGGCGGTGCGATAGGCAAGTGATGCTCCCTGCCGTGCCGACCCTGCTGCAAGCCCCCATTCGCCGCTTGCGACCCGTTTCGCTGAGCGTCATGGCCCTCGGAATCGCCGCCTTCGGCCCGCCTTCGCTTGCCGGGGCGCAGGACGTTTCGCGCCCCGTGGACACCGGGCCGATCGAAGGCGCCCCTGCCGCGCCCCCGGCGTCGACGGACGACAACGTGCCGATCGCCTTCGAGGCGGACACTGTCGAATACGACCAGAACGACGAATTCGTGACGGCGACAGGCAATGTCGTGCTGCGCAAGGACCGGCAGTCCGTTCGCGCCGACAAAGTCACCTGGAACCGCAAGACCGGCCAGATCATCGGCAACGGCAACGTTCGCATGGTCGATCAGGACGGCAACCAGCTCTATACCGAAAGCGTCGAGCTGACCGACGAGCTCAAGACCGGCATGATGGAGAACCTGCTGCTGGTCATGCGCCAGGGTGGCCGCCTCGCCGCCAGCAAGGGCGAGCGCATTGCCAACGGCGACGTCGTCCTCCAGCATGCGGCCTATACCGGCTGCGCCGTCGAGAACGACGAAGGCTGCCCCAAGAAACCGACATGGCGCGTGGTCGCCAAGACGGTGGTCTATAGCGAGACCCAGAATCGCGTCCGCTTCAGCGATGCCCGGCTCGAACTGTTTGGCCTCGTCCAGCTTCCGCTGCTGGGCCTTTCCGTCAGCACCAACGGCGGCGCGGTCTCGGGCTTCCTGGTGCCCGACTTGCGGTCGAGCCCGTCGAACGGCATCGAAGTCGCGCAGTCCTATTACTGGAAACTTGCGGAAAACCGCGATCTCACCGGCTCGCTCCACGCCTATACCAAGGCAGCGCCGATGGCCTCGTTCCAGTACCGCGCGCTGACCGACATCGGCGCCTACCAGATCACCGGCTATGCGACTTCCAGCAATCGCATCCCGATCAACAGCAGCAATCCGGATCCCAACCGCGAACGCGCCTTCCGCGGCTATATCTTTGCCAACGGCAAGTTCCAGCTCGACGAGAACTGGAGCATCACCGCCTCGATCCGCCGCGCCACCGACCGCACATTCGTGCGCCGCTACGACATTTCGCGCGACGACCGCCTGCGCTCCTCGATCGAGGTCGAGCGGATCGACCAGGACAGCTACTTCTCGTTCTCGGGCTATGCGACGCAGACCCTGCAGTCTAGCCGCGACCAGGGGCAGATCCCGGTCGCCTTCCCGGTGCTCGACTATCGCCATCGCTTCGACGAATCGCTGCTGGGCGGCAAGATCGAGACCCAGGTCAACACCCTGGGGATCACCCGCGTCGACGGACAGGACACCCAGCGCGCCTTCGCCAGCACCCAGTGGTCGCTGCGCAAGCTGACGGGCATGGGCCAGGAAGTGACCTTGACCGGGCTCGTGCGCGGCGACGTCTACCACTCGGACGAAAACGAACTGTCCACAACCGCGCTCTATCGCGGCCAATCGGGTTGGGAAGGCCGCGGCATCGCGCTGGCGGCGGTCGACGTGAAGTGGCCGCTGGTCGGGCAGGTCTTCGGCGGCAGCCAGGTGCTGACCCCTCGCGTCCAGCTCGTCGCCACGCCCAGGATCAAGAACCTCGCGATCCCGAACGAGGATTCGCGGGCGATCGAACTGGAAGATTCCAACCTCTTCGCGCTCAATCGCTTCCCCGGCTACGATCGGTTCGAGGATGGCGTGCGCTTCACCTACGGTTTCGACTGGATGTTCGAGCGCCCCCGCTGGCGCATCAAGTCCACGATCGGCCAGTCGATCCGCCTCAGCAACAAGCCCTCGATCCTGCCCGACGGCACCGGCCTTGCCAGCAAGACCTCGGACATCGTCGGCCGCACCGAAGTGCGCTATCGCAATTTCTTCAACATCATCCACCGCTACCGTGTCGACAAGGACACGCTGGCGGTACGCCGCAACGAGTTCGACATCTCTCTGGGCAACAACCAGACCTACCTCGAACTCGGCTATACCAAGCTGAACCGCGACATCTCGATGGACATCGAGGATTTGAAGGATCGCGAGGAAGTGCGCGCGGCCGGACGCGTGGCCTTTGCCAATTACTGGTCCGTGTTCGGGTCGGCTTCGGTCAACCTGACCGACCAGAACGAGGATCCGATCTACGGTTCGGACGGGTTCCAGCCCCTGCGCTCGCGCCTGGGCATGGCCTACGAAGACGACTGCCTCCAGATTTCGTTCACCTGGCGGCGGGACTACGTGACCTTCGGCGATGCGCGGAAGGGCAACTCATTCCAGCTGGGCTTCGCGCTCAAGAACATCGGCGCCTGGTAAAATCGGTCATGGCTGAGGAGCACAGGCGCGGGCGTTGGCACCGCGGACCAAAGCGGCTATCGGACGTGCTCAGTTTCGGTTAAGCCGCGTGCCGACATAGGGCCGGGAAGCTCCCTCGGCGAATTCTCCATCGAGCGGCATCGGCCGGACGGGTCGAATACGGGATACAGGTCAAGGTGAAAGCAATCCAACGCAACAAGTTCATCAAGCGCGCGGCTCTTGCCTGCGGCGCCGTGGCGGCGACGCTTTCGGCCCACGCTGCTTTCGCCCAGTCCGCCCCCCAGGGCGAGATCGTCATTCCTGACGATGTGAAGATCTTCGGTAACGACAATCCCAACCTGCGCCGCGCGACGGCGGTGGTAAACGGCTCGGTCATCACCGGTACCGACGTCGACCAGCGCCTCGCCCTGATCCTTGCCGCCAACCAGGGCAAGATCAGCGAGGAAGAACAGAAGCGCCTGCGCCTTCAGGTGCTGCGCAACCTGATCGACGAAACGCTGCAGATCCAGGAAGCCAAGGCTGTCGAAGTCTCGGTGGACGATGCCGAGGTAGACCAGTCCTACGCCCGCGTCGCTTCGCAGAACTTCAACCAGAACACCCAGGCGATGGACGCCTATCTCAAGCGCGTCGGCTCCTCGCCGGATTCGCTGAAGCGCCAGATCCGCGGCGAACTTTCGTGGCAGCGCCTGCTTCAGCGCAATGTGCAACCGTTCATCAACGTCTCCGACGACGAAGTGAACGAAGTGATCGACCGCCTCAAGGCGTCGAAGGGCACCGAGGAATACCGTCTGGGCGAGATCTACCTCGCCGCCACACCGGAATCGCAGCAGCAGGTGGCAACCAACGCCAACCAGATCATGCAGCAGCTGCGCCAGGGCGGCAGCTTCGTGGCCTATGCCCGCCAGTACTCGCAGGCATCGACCGCTTCGGTCGGCGGCGATCTCGGCTGGGTGCGCCTCGGCCAGCTTCCGAGCGAAGTCTCGGAAGCGGTGCGCGACATGCAGGCGGGTCAGCTTGCCGGTCCGATCGAGATTCCGGGCGGCTTCGACATCGTCTACCTGATCGACAAGCGCCAGGTCCTCACCGCCGATCCGCGCGATGCCGTGCTGGCGCTCAAGCAGATCTCGCTGGAATTCCCCAAGGGTATCAGCGAAGCGCAGGCCAATGCCAAGGCCGAGAATTTCGCCAAGACCATCAAGACGGCCAAAGGCTGCGGCGATGTGGAAAAGGTTGCCGCCACCATCGGCGCGCAGGTCGTTGCCAACGACCAGGTGAAGGCCCGCGATCTGCCCGGCCCGATCCAGTCCTCGATCCTGACCCTGTCGCCCGGCGAGACCCTGCCGCCCTTCGGCTCGCTTGCCGAGGGCGTGCGCATCCTGATGCTCTGCGGCCGCGACGATCCGCAAGTCGAATCCGGCCCGAACTTCGAGCAGGTCATGGCGCAGATGGAAGACGACCGCGTCAACAAGCGCGCGCAGATGTACTTGCGCGACCTTCGCCGCGATGCGGTGATCGAATACAACTGACGAACAAGGGGGCGGCACCGATGGCGGCCAATACCAACGGCGCGCCGCCCCTCGCGGTTTCGCTGGGAGACCCGGCAGGAGTCGGACCGGAGCTTTTTGCCCAGGCCTGGGCGGATCGGCACGAAGCAGGATTGTCGCCGTTCTTCGCGGTCGGCGGCGCCGAAGTGCTCAAGGCGGCCGCGCGGAGCCGGGGCTTCGAACTGCCCATAGCCCGCATTGCCAGCGCCGATGAAGCCGCCGCCGTGTTCGGTGCCGCATTGCCGGTTCTGGGCGACGAGGATACGGCCGCCGTGTTCGGCCAGCCCGATCGAAACGGCGCGGCCCTCGCCCTCCATTCATTGACCCGCGCCACGCAGCTCGCCCTTGCGGGCGAGGCCGGCGCCGTCGTCACGGGGCCTATCGCCAAGTCGAAACTTGCGGAAATCGGCTTTTCGCAGCCCGGCCAAACCGAATTTCTCGCCGATGCCTGCGGCGTTGCCCATGGCGATGCCGTGATGATGCTGGCCGGCCCGAACTTGCGCACCGTGCCGCTGACCGTGCACGTCGCCCTTTCGCAAGTACCCGCGCTGGTCACGCGCGCCTTGATCGAGAGCAAGGCCCGCATCGTCGCGCAGGCGCTTCGCCGCGACTTCGGGCTATCGCCGGCCCGCCTCGCCATCACCGGTCTCAATCCCCACGCCGGGGAAGACGGCCGCATGGGCCGGGAAGAAATCGAGACGATTGCCCCCGCCATCGCCGCGCTCGCCGCCGAGGGGCTGGTCGTAACCGGCCCGCACCCCGCCGACGCCCTGTTCGCTGCGCATGAGCGCGGCAAATTCGACGTGGCGCTCTGCATGTATCACGACCAGGCCCTGGTGCCGATCAAGACGCTGGACTTCGATGCCGGCGTCAACGTCACGCTGGGTCTGCCGATCGTACGAACCTCACCCGATCACGGGACGGCCTTCGGCATCGCCGGGCAGGCCGTGGCCAGTGCCGGAGCCACTATCGCCGCCCTTCGCATGGCCGGGGAATGCGCCGCGCGCAGGCGCCTACCGGAGACCACTGCATGACTGCCGAACTGCCTCCCCTGCGCGAGGTCATCGCCAAGCACGGCCTTTCGGCCTCCAAGGCGCTCGGACAGAATTTCCTGTTCGACGAGCAGTTGCTCGATCGGATCGCCGCCATTCCCGGCGGGCTCGAGGGCCGGAAAGTCCTGGAAGTCGGCCCCGGCCCCGGCGGCCTGACGCGCGCCCTGCTGCGCGCCGGCGCTGAAGTGACCGCGATCGAAATGGACCGTCGCTGCCTTCCCGCCCTGGCGGAAGTGGAAGCGGCCTTCCCGGGCAAACTGAAGGTCATAGAGGGCGACGCCACGAAGTTCGCGCCCGCCGACTTGTTCGACGGGCCTTATGCGGTGGTGGCCAACTTGCCCTACAATGTCGGCACCGCGCTGTTCATCGGCTGGCTTTCGGGTCAGGCCTGGCCGCCTCAGTGGTCCTCGCTGACCCTCATGTTCCAGGAGGAAGTCGCCCGCCGCATCGTCGCGGAGCCGGATACTTCGGCTTATGGGCGCCTGGCGGTCCTGGCGCAGTGGCGCGCGAAACCGAAGCTGGCGATGAAAGTTCATCGCAGCGCTTTCACGCCGCCGCCCAAGGTGATGTCCGCGATCGTCCATGTCGTTCCCGGCGAGGCGCCCGAGGGCGTTTCGATGCGGGTGCTGGAGCGCGTCACGGAAGCCGCATTCGGCCAGCGCCGCAAGATGCTGCGTCAGAGCCTGAAAGGCGTGATCGGCGCGCTGGATGCCCTGGAACGGCTCGGTATCGATCCGCAACGGCGTGCCGAGACGTTATCGGTGGCGGAATTCGTCAGCATAGCGCGGGAACTGACGCCGAACTGATCTAGCGTTCGGCGTCGCTCGAACCGGGGTTCCCCGTTTTGGAGAGAACCGCACCCGCCTGCGCCTGTTCGGGCTCGGCGGCGCCGAGACCCGGCTTCACAAGCTGGGCTACCACCCAAATCGCAACAGCCGCACCAAGCGTCATCAGTATCAGCTGAACGAGGCGACCTGCCAGTCGTCCATCGGACGCCAGCGCCCCGGCCAAGCCCTGATCGCGCGGAAAGCGCAGGGCTTCGACCGCCAGCGCCACCGGCAAGGGTTCATCGTTGCCATTGGCATGGGATGCCGAACGTGCGGCTTCCCGCCCAGCGCGCGCTGCATCGAGATGCACGACGCTGGATGGGTCGCTCTGTGCGGCGGTGTTACCTTCATCCGGCACACCGCTTGACGGTGTGCCGGGTATAGCGTGCCCGTGGGCACGGTCGATTCTATGTCTCTTCAACGCCGGGCCCCCCTAGCGAACAATCCTTTGAATAGTGCTTTGGGGCCGATAGATCAAATTAAAGTTAATGCGAGAGTCAGACTTCTGCAAAAAGTTGCAGGCGGACGGCGTCCTTCTTTTTACGGCGCCAGGCATGGAGCAAGGGCTCGGTATAGCCGTTGGGCTGCTCCACGCCCTTGAACACCAGATCGCAGGCCGCGAGGAAGGCGAATGAGCCTTCCCAGTTGCCGGCCATGGGCTCGTAGAGCGGGTCGCCCGCATTCTGGGCGTCGACCTTGGCCGCCATGCGGCGCAGCGAATCCATCACTTGCTCGGCCGAGCAGACGCCGTGAAACAACCAGTTCGCCATGTGCTGGCTGGATATGCGCAACGTGGCGCGGTCCTCCATCAGCCCGACATCGTCGAGGTCGGGAACCTTAGAGCAGCCCACGCCCTGGTCGATCCAGCGAACGACATAGCCGAGCAGACCCTGGGCATTGTTGTCCAGTTCGTCCCGCACTTCCTCTTCGGACCAGTTGGCTCCGTCCGCGAGTGGAACCTGGAGCAGCAGGTCAAGGCTCGGGATCGCGGCCCCTGCCATCTCCTCGCGCAAGCCGAAGACGTCGACCTCGTGATAGTGCATGGCATGAAGCGTGGCAGCCGTGGGGGACGGAACCCAGGCCGTGTTCGCGCCCGTCCGGGGATGGGCGATCTTCTGCTCCAGCATGTCGCGCATCCGGTCCGGCGCGGCCCACATGCCCTTGCCGATCTGGGCAATGCCGGAAAGGCCATGCCGCAGACCGATGGCGACATTGCGCCGTTCATAAGCCGCAATCCACTCGGAGCCCTTGATCGCATTCTTGCGGATCATCGGCCCTGCCCGCATCGAGGTGTGGATCTCGTCCCCGGTGCGATCGAGGAAGCCGGTATTGATGAAGACGATGCGATCTTTCACAGCTTCGATGCAGGCCGCCAGATTGGCGGAAGTGCGCCGTTCCTCATCCATCACGCCGACTTTCACCGTGTAGCGCGGCAGGTCCAGCAAGTCCTCGACGGCATCGAACAGGTCGTTGGTGAAGGCGCATTCCTCCGGGCCGTGCATCTTCGGCTTGACGATGTAGATCGACCGCTCGCGGCTATTGCCGAAGCGCGTCAAACCCTTGACGTCCTGCGCCGAGATCGCGCTGGTCAGGACGGCATCCATGATCCCTTCCGGTATCTCCGAACCATCGGGCAGCAGGATCGCCGGGTTGGTCATGAGATGGCCGACGTTGCGGACGAACAGCAGGCTGCGCCCCGGCAGTGCCAGCACGTCGCCGGAAGGCGTGGTGACGGTCCGGTCTCCGGCGAGTTCGCGGGTGCGGGTTTCGCCGCCCTTCTCGAACGTTTCCGTCAGGTCGCCGCGAATCACGCCGAGCCAGTTCGTGTAAGCGGCGAGCTTATCCTCCGCGTCCACTGCGGCGACGGAATCTTCCAGATCGACGATCGTGGTCAGTGCCGCTTCCAGCACGATATCGGCAATGCCCATCCGATCCGCGAGCCCGACCTGGCTGGCCGGATCGACGACAATCTCGATGCCAAGCCCGTTCGAGCGGTATAGGCGTCCCGCCTGTGTCACGCCCACATATTGGCCGGGGTCGGCAAGCGAGGCGTCGAGACTGTCGAGATCGCTCCAACTTCCGGCGGAGAGCGGCAGGGCCTTGTCGAGGAAACTGCGGCCCTGCGCGATCACGGCGGCGCCGCGAACCGGGTCGTAGCCCGTGCTCTGCGCCTGCGCAGCGTCGAGTGCGTCCGTCCCATAGAGCGCGTCATAGAGGCTGCCCCACCGCGCATTGGCAGCATTGAGCAGGAAGCGCGCGTTGAGCGCCGGGACGACAAGCTGCGGTCCGGCCATCGTCGCGATTTCGGGATCGACGCCGCGCGTGCCAATGGAAAACGGGTCCGGTTCCGGCACGAGGTAGCCGATTTCCCGCAGGAAATCCTGGTATTCGGCCTGATCGATGGGCTTTCCCGCGCGCTGGAGATGCCAGGCGTCGATGCTCGCCTGCAAAGCGTCGCGCTGCTTGAGCAGAGCCTTGTTGCGCGGTGCCAGGTTTGCGAGCAGCGCTGCAAATCCAGGCCAGAAGGCGGCTGCGTCCTGCCCGATCGGTGGCAGCACCCGGTCCTCCACGAAACGCGCCAGTGCGGCGTCGACCCGAAGGCCCGAGCGATCAACTCTGTCCGTCATTTTTCCTCGCATTCCCTGCACGCAGACCCATTCGGGCGTGCGGCGACCGTGACATCTGTTCAAGACTGTCCTGGGGAGGATCGGCCATTCTATGCCTCATCGCAAATGCCTTGGCAATCGCGAACGCGGTTTCGCAAGGAAGCTCCGTTACGGTCCCAAAGTGGTACCACGTCGGATCAGCTTACACCTTGCGTCGGAAAGACTTACATAGAAGATTGCTGTCGACGCCGCCCATCGCGGGAACCTCGGGTTGGCCCGGATGTTGCTTCGAATGCGCTGAAGTTCCTGCCGATCGGCACAGGGCAGGACTGGAAGGACTGGAATGCTTCGCAAGATCAGCCGCCTGTTCGTGATCAAGACCCGCTGGGAAGCGTTCATGATCATCTATGCCCTCGCGCTGGGCGCGGTGGAGCGTGGAAGCGTCTACCTCACGCGATTTCCGGGATGGGGCGGCAAGTTGCTGTTCCTGGCCTGCACGGGCGCCGTCTTCATGGCCGGTGCGAAAATACTCGACTGCCTGAAATTCGAGCAGGCGCAGGAACGCGCTGCCGAAAAGGCCGAAATCGCATCCGAAACCGATCAGAATTCCATGGCGAGAATCGACGCCGCCTAAGCGCTGTCGTCGTTCGAACAGCCATCCGACCAAAGCCGCGCAGCAGGCGGTTTCGCGGCGATTCTCTTTGATGGATGAAGGTGGGGTGTTTCTGTTGCAAGGTACACCCCGGACCCCTGGAATCCCTTCTGTTGCCCGGTGGGTCCAACCGCGCTTTAGCTTTGTAACGTCAGGCCGTTAGGCCCTAGAATTACGCGGCGAGAGCGAGTGCTTCGTTGTCGTTGGCACTTGTGAGTTTTGAGCCTTGAACGGGTTACTCAGCCCGAATGAAAACACCGCTTTTCAACACACGTCGATCCTAGTTCGGCCCCGTCATCACCCCTGCGACAACAGGGTTGCCCTGCCGAAAGGCAGGACGGGTGATGGTGGAGCCGCCGGGTACCGCCCCCGGGTCCGCTGTGCCTATTGTACGGCGCAGTTTATCATCATAGCCAACCGAAGCTGGCGAGACCCCATATAGGGCGCCGTACGAAAATGAAAAGGGGGCGGGTTCACCCCTCCCCCTCTTCGTGGAACATTGCTGTGGAACACGCTCTTTCGCGAAATTCCCTGCCCGATCAGCCCTTCTTCAAGGCGTCGCGGATTTCCGCAAGCAGTTGAACTTCGGTCGGGCCGGTCGGCGCGGCCGGTTCTTCCTTCTTAGGCAGAAGGCGATTGGCCTGCCGCACGATCAGGAAAATCACGAAGGCGAGAATCAGGAAGTTGATAATCGCCGTGAGGAAGGCACCGTAGCCGAACATGGCCACGCCTGCCGCTTTGAGCCCGGCGTACGTCATCGGGCCGGTATAGTCTGCCGGGACGGTGCCCAGCACGACGAACTTGTTGCTGAAGTCGATACCGCCGGTGATGAGGCCGATGAATGGCATGATCACGTCGTCAGTCAGGGAGGCAACGATCTTGCCGAATGCGGCGCCGATGATGACACCGACGGCAAGGTCGAGCACGTTGCCGCGCGCAATGAAAGTCTTGAATTCCTGAAGCATGGGTCGGTTTCCCCTCGATCCTGTGCAGGCCATGGCTGGCCCTGGAGACCTGCCACATCGAAGTTTAGCTAACAATCGGTTGCGGTAAGAAGTTGCATGACGCGACTGTCCTTGAACGGGAACCGCCGCCTGCTATCTATCTGAGCAAGAGACCGTCCATTCAGAACGAGGCGGGGCCGATCGGTCCCGTCGATCAGGAGGATCACGCATGACCCTGTCGAACCTGGCCCGCAAGAGCCGCGCCGTGCTTGCCCTTGCGGCGGCTCTGTCGCTGGCCGCCTGCGGCTTCAACTCGGTTCCGACCAAGCAGGAAGCCGCCAAGGCGAAGTGGGCCGATGTGCAGGCCGCCTTCCAGGAACGCGCCAACCTCGTGCCGAACCTTGCCGCCGTCGCCAAGGGCGCCGCGACGCAGGAAAAGGAAATCCTCACGGGCGTGGTCGAGGCGCGTGCCAAGGCAACCAGCGTGCAGGTCAATGCCGAGGATCTGAATGATCCCGCGAAGATGCAGCAGTTCCAGGCTGCCCAGTCGCAGTTCGGCCAGAGCCTGTCGCGCCTGCTGGTCAGCGTCGAGCAGTATCCCGATCTCAAGTCGATCGTGAACTACCAGATGCTCCAGACCCAGATCGAAGGTCAGGAAAACCGCATTCGCATCTCGGTGCGCGACTACAATGCCGCGGTGCAGGACTACAACACCGAAGTCCGCACGTTCCCGACCATGATCGGCGCCAAGCTGCGCGGTGCAGATCCGCTCGTGCCTTACCAGGCCGCAACGCCGGGCGCGGACGTGGCGCCGAGCCTCGAAGGCAAGATCTGATATCGTGATCCGCGTGAAGGCCGTCCTTGCGGCCATCCTTCTGGCGTTCGGCGCGCTGCTTGCCCAGCAGGCGGCCGCCGCGCCCAGTTTCCCCAAGCTGACCGGGCGCGTGGTCGATGACGCCAAGGTCATCCCGGACGATGTCAAAGCCCGCCTCACGCAAAAGCTGGAGGCGCTGGAGAAGAATTCGGGCCGCCAGCTGGTGGTCGTCACCCTTCCCAGCCTTCAGGGCTACGAGATCTCGGACTACGGCTATCAGCTCGGCCGCGCCTGGGGCATCGGACAGAAGGGCAAGGACAGCGGCGCGCTGCTGATCGTCGCGCCCAATGAGCGCAAGGTGCGGATCGAGGTCGGCTATGGCCTGGAGCCGATCGTTACCGACGGCCTTTCCTTCCTCATCATCAACAACGACATCATCCCGCATTTCAAGCAGGACGATTATCCCGGCGGCATCGAAGCCGGCGCCGACGCTCTGGTCAAGCAACTGACGCTGCCGCCCGAGGAAGCGCAGAAAGTCGCGGCCGAGGCCGATGCCGCGCGCAAGGATAGCGGCGGCGGATTCCCGATCGGCACGATCGTGTTCATCGTCATCATCGTCATCATCGTCTTCTTCGTCGTGCTGCCAATGGTCAACGAGGCGCGCGGCGGCGGTCGGCGCCGGGGCGGCTTCGGCGGCCCGATCATCTGGATGCCCGGCGGTTTCGGCAACGACGATGACGACGATCGCTGGGGCGGCGGTGGCGGATGGGGCGGCGGCGGCGGCTTCGGAGGTGGCGGAGGTTTCTCGGGCGGCGGCGGCAGCTTCGGCGGCGGCGGCGCGAGCGGCAGCTGGTAGGGGGACGAGACAATGGCATTACCCATCTACCTCTCCGACGAGGACCATGCGCGGATCAGCGCCGCCGTGGGCGAAGCGGAAATGCACAGCGCCGGCGAAATCGTCACCGTCCTGGCAGACCGTTCGGACGGCTATACCGACGTGGCCCTTGCATGGTCGGCGATCGTAGCGTTTCTCGCCCTGGCCGCGCTGGTAATCGCTCCGGAATTCTACATGGGCCTCTACGAGCGGCTGCTGGCCGACTGGGGGCACGAATGGACCCCGCGCATGATCGTCGGCCTGGCTGCCGGTGTGGCTGCGATCAAGTTCGGCGCCATGCTGCTGCTGCAGCTCTGGCCGCCGCTCAAGTTCTGGCTGGTGCCTCCGCAGATCAAGACCATGCGCGTCCATGCCCATGCGGTTCGCGCTTTCCGCATCGGCGCGGAGCAGCGGACGACGGGGCGAACCGGCGTCCTCATCTACTTGTCCATGCGCGAGCACCGGGCCGAAATCGTGGCCGACCGCGCCATTGCCGCGAAAGTGGATCCCGAGGTCTGGGGCCAGGCCATGGCGGCCATGCTGGCCCATGTCGGCGATGGGCGGATCTGCGACGGCATGATCGTCGCCGTCGGCAAAGTCGGCGCGATTCTTTCCGAACATTTCCCTCGCGCCGATGACGACGTGAACGAACTTCCCGACAGGCTGATCGAAATATGACCGATATCTCCACGCTGCCCCTGCCCCCGGACGCCGATGCGGCGGATGAGATCATGTGGCAGGGCAGGTTCATCACCGCCCGCAAGCGCGGCCGCTGGGAATATGTCAGCCGCGCCAGAGGCATCCGCGCCGCGGTGATCCTGGCCGTCGATCCGCATGACCATGTCATCCTGGTGGACCAATACCGCGTGCCGCTGGGCAAGCGCTGCATTGAATTGCCGGCGGGGCTGGTCGGCGATCACGACGAGAGCGCCGATGAAGATGCCAGCGTAGCTGCTGCCCGCGAGCTGGAAGAAGAAACCGGCTATCACGCAGGCCGCATGGAAAATCTGGGCGAGTTCTTTTCCTCCCCCGGCATGGTCAGCGAAAGCTTCACGCTGTTCCGCGCGCACGATCTGGTGAAAGTAGGCGAAGGCGGCGGCGTCGATAGCGAAGACATCGTGGTCCGCCGCGTGCCGCTTGCCGGGATCGAGCAGGCCATCGCAGACTGGCGCGCGCAAGGCTACGCCATGGACGTGAAGCTGCTCATGCTGCTGGGCGCGCGGCTGCTGGGCTGATCGTGAAAACGCGGTTCGGCGTCTGTCAACGCAAGGCGCGCTACGCCAGCGAGGCGGCGGCGCTGGACGTGGCGCAAAAGGCCGACGTCGTTCTGCGGCCCTATCGCTGCCCGCTCTGCCGGCAATATCACCTGACCAGCCGAACCAAGGGAATGCGGGTTCCACGCTTCCTGCTGGAGCGGGCGGAAGGGAGCGAGGGGGCCTAGCAACCCGGCCCCGATTGGCGGCCCCGCCCTTCTCGCCTCCCGATCCTCGCCCTCATGACCGGAAAAGTTCCGTCACGGCGAGCGATGGGATCAAGGCGAGAGTGCAAACCGGGGCCGCTTTGGGCATGACGGAATTCAGAGCGTGGTGAAGATCGCTCCAAAGTCCTTGCCGCCGTTTCCGGCCTCGACGAACGCCTCGTAGATCCTGGTGGCGTGCTCGCCCATCGGCACGGCGGCGCCGGAGGTTTCGGCTCCCGCCATCGCCAGACGCAGGTCCTTGAGCATGAGCGCCGAGGCGAAACCGCCCGCGTAGCCGTTGTCCGCAGGGCTCGTCGCGCCGACGCCGGGCATCGGCGTATAGTCGTTGAGCGACCAGCAGTAGCCGGTGGCCTTGGAGCTGATCTCGTAGAACGTCTGGGGATCGAGCCCCGCTTTTTCAGCCAGGGCCAGCGCCTCGCAGGTGCCGATCATATGGATCGCCAGCAGCATGTTATTGCACATCTTGGCGACTTGGCCTGCGCCCGTTTCACCGGCATGGATAACCGCCTTGGCCATCGGTTCCAGCACGGCGCGGGCGCGCTCGAAGGCTGTTTCGCTGCCGCCGACCATGAACGTGAGAGTGCCGCCATTGGCCGCCGCGATCCCTCCCGAGACCGGCGCATCGACCATTTCGTATCCGGCCGCCTGCGCCAGTTCCACGACTTCGCGCGCAGTGGCGAGGTCGATGGTCGAACAATCGAGGAAAAGCGCGCCCTTGGGAGCGTTTCCGAACACTTCGGCGGTGTAGACCGAGCGGACGATCGCGCCGTTGGGGAGCATGGTCACGACCGCTTCCGCGTCCGTGACGGCTTCGGAAACCGTCGCTGAAATCGAACAGCCCTGCTCCGCCGCCTTGCCGGTGGCTTCCGGCGAAAGGTCGAAGGCGGTCACGGCATGCCCGGCCTTCACGAGGTTCACGGCCATGCCGCCGCCCATGTTGCCCAGACCGATGAAGGCGATTTTCATGACGTTCTCTCCCAAGTTTGAGACCGCTGGCCATCCGTTACCATCGGCCGGGCACCCAAGCGCCTCGCTGCATTCTTGCGCGGCTGGGCCAGCGGTCCCCGGTCACGCCGGGACGACATCCGACCCGCCACGGCGGCCTTAGCGGCCTTTCCAGACGCCGGGGCGCTTCTCGACGAAAGCGGCCATGCCCTCGGCCTTGTCCTCGGTGGCGGTGAGCACCTGGAACAGGCGGCGCTCCATGATGAGGCCGGTGTCGAGCGTGGTCTCGAAAGCGAGGTTGACCATTTCCTTGTTCATCATGGCGGCCAGCGGCGGCATCCCGGCAATCGCTTCGGCGGCCTTCAGCGCTTCGCCGAGGAGCTGGTCCTGCGGCACCACGCGGCTGACCAATCCCGAACGCTCGGCCTCAGCGGCATCCATCATGCGGCCGGTCAGGCACATGTCCATGGCCTTGGACTTGCCGACCGCACGGGCCAGGCGCTGCGAGCCGCCCATGCCAGGCGCCACGCCCAGCTTGATCTCCGGCTGGCCGAATTTCGCGTTTTCAGAGGCGATGATGAAGTCCGCCATCATGGCCAGTTCGCAGCCGCCGCCAAGCGCGAAGCCGTTGACCGCAGCGATCCACGGCTTGCGGGTGGTCTTGACGATCTGCGCGGTCCAACCGGCGAAGAAGTCTTCCGAATAGAACTCGGCGCCGGGCTTTTCGACCATCTCCTTGATGTCTGCGCCTGCAGCGAAGGCCTTTTCACCCGAGCCGGTGATGACGGCGCAGCCCTGGCTCTTGTCCGCCTCGAAGACGGCGAAGGCCTTTATCAGTTCGCCCAGCACCGACGAATTCAGGGCATTGAGCGCCTGCGGACGGTTGAGCGTGATGAGAGTGACGTTGCCCCTCGTTTCGACCAGGATCGTTTCGTAGCTCATCGGAAGTCCCTTCAGGTATTCGCTTCGATATCGGCGATCAGCGCGGCAAGATGGGCCGGGCTGGCATGTTCGTGTGCCTCGTCACGCGAGGTCTGCGTGTTGTCGTAAGGGATCGGCTCGTCGAACTGATCCGCAGCCAGATCCCAGAACCGGCCGTCCACCCGGTTGTAGAAGTGAGTGCCGCCCTTGGTCGCGGTCTTGAAGATGTCCCCGCCGAAGTAGTGCTGCACGGCCAGCGCCGTCACCGCGCACTGATTGCGCGCGGGGTTATCGGGATCGAATGGATCGGGGATGGAAGCGGCGGACCAGGATTTCTTGACGACGTGGTAGAGTTCGATCGGCGTCGGGAACGTCAAATCGGCCTCCACTCGTCTTCGGGGGCGAGCGGCGCGAAAATCGCGTCCAGCATATCTTCGGTCACGTCTTCGGGCGTCGACGGGTTCCACTTCGGCGCGTGGTCCTTGTCCACGATCACGGCGCGCACCCCTTCCGCGAAGTCGGGCAGGACCAGAACGTGACTGCCGATGCGGTACTCCATCGCCATGTTCTGCGCGAAATTGTCGAGCGTCAGCGAGGTGGCGAGCTGGCGCAGCGCGACCTTGCAGGCCTGCGGGCTCTTGGTGCGCAGCGTGGCGAGTTCCCGCGCGGCCCATTCGCTGTCGTCGCTTTCCAGCGAAGCGAGCACCTGCTCCAGCGTGTCGAAGGCGAAATGCTTGCGGATCTGCGCGGCGTGGGCGGCGATCCTGGGCTCGGGCGCCTTGTCGGAAAGCGCGCCGAGCACACCGCCGATTTCATGGCCCGCGGCGATGCGCCGCTTGGCTTCAGGAAGCGCCTCGCTGGGCAGGTAGTGCGTCGCAAGGCCCGCCCAGAGGCATTCCGCACCGTCCAGCCGCGCGCCGGTCAGCGCCAGGAACTGGCCGAGCCTGCCGTCCAGCCGCGAGAGGTACCAGCCGCCGCCGACATCGGGGAAAAGGCCGATCCCGGTCTCGGGCATGGCGAAACGGGTGTGCTCCGTCGCCACCCGGAAGGGCGCGGGCTGCGAAATGCCGACGCCGCCGCCCATGGTCACGCCGTCCATGAATGCGACGACCGGCTTGTCGTAAATGAAGAGCTGGTGGTTGAGCTGGTATTCGGCACGGAAGAAGCGACGCCCCTCTATCCCGTGGTCTTCAAGGGCCGACCTGCGCAGCAGGTTGATGTCTCCGCCCGAGCAGAAGCCTCGACCCTCGCTGTGCTCGATCATGACCGCCTTCGCCTCGGCATCGCCGGCCCAGGCCGCTAGCGCGTGGCTCATCGATTCGCTCATGCCCAGAGTCAGGGCGTGAATCGCCTTGGGCCGGTTGAGCGAGATGATCCCGGCCACGCCATCGCGGCGGGTGAGAATCTCGGCGTCCAAACCACCAGCAGGCACGGCATCGGCAGGGAGGGTATCTCCAGACAGCGAATCGGTAGTCATGTCCTCGTGCCCCTTACTTGAGCAGGTCGCGGCCGATGATCATCCGCATGACCTCGTTGGTGCCTTCGAGGATACGATGGACGCGAAGGTCGCGCCAGAACCGCTCGATGGGATAGTCGCGAAGATAACCGTATCCACCGAAGAGTTGCAGGGCGCGGTCGACGACCGAGGAGCCGGTGTCGCTGGCCATCATCTTGGCCATGGCGGCGAAGCGGGTCTTGTCGGGCGCGCCGGCGGTGACCTTGGCGGCGGCAAGATAGAGCAGCGCGCGGGCTGCCTCCAGTTCGGCGGCCATGTCGGCAAGCCGGAACTGGGTGTTCTGGAATTCGGCGATGGGCTGGTCGAACTGCTTGCGGTCCTTCACATATTGAACCGCCTCATCGAGGCAGCGCTGCGCGCCGCCCAGCGAACAGGCACCGATGTTGAGGCGCCCGCCGTCGAGACCGGCCATGGCGAACTTGAAGCCGTCCCCCTCGGCGCCGACGCGGTTTTCGGCCGGGATGCGGGCATCTTCGAAGATCACCTGCGCAGTGGGCGAGGCATTCCAGCCGAGCTTCTTCTCCGGCGCGCCGAAGGAGACACCGGGCGTGTCCTTGTCCACGACGAAGCACGAAATCCCGCGCGACTTGTGATCGCCCGTACGTGCCATGACGACGTAGACATCGTTGTAGCCGCCGCCGGAAATGAACTGCTTGGTGCCGTTGAGAACGTAGTGATCGCCCCCGGCATCCTGGACCAGACGCGCGGTCGTCTTCAACGCGGCCGCGTCGGAGCCGGAGCCCGGTTCGGTCAGGCAATAGGAGCCGATCTTCTCCATGGAGCAGAGGTCAGGAAGATAGCGATCCTTGAGCTGCTGGTCCCCGAACCTGTCGATCATCCAGGCGACCATGTTGTGGATCGAGATATAGGCGCTGGTCGCCGGGCAGCCATAGGACATGGCCTCCATGATGAGCGCCGCGTCCAAGCGGCCGAGGCCGATGCCGCCGCTTTCCTCGGACACGTAGATCGCCCCGAAGCCAAGCTCGCCCGCCGCTTTCCAGACATCGACCGGATAGTGGTGCTTCTCGTCCCACTCGGCAGCATAGGGCGTGATGCGGTCGGCAGTGAACTTGCGTGCGGTCTCCTGGATCGCAAGCTGGTCCTCGGTCAGCCCAAACTGTTCGGTCATCTCTGTTCTGTTCCTGGCAGGTGCGGTGGGGTGCTTCTAGGGGCACTTTGCATAAGTGAGCGTACCGGGCATCGCGTCCGGTCCGGTGTCCTTGCGGACAAGGGTCTTGCCGCCGTCGGGCGAGCGCAGGGCCACGTCAAGGTTCCAGCTCTGCCCTTCGCCGGTGAAGGCGAATTCGCCCTCCAGAGCCGTCGCGGAGCCAGACTTGATAGTGCCGAGCTTGGCCACCGATTCGTAGAACTTCAACGTATCGGCATCGACCGTCAGCAGGCCCTTGGCATCACCCCTGGTGCTGGTGCAATCGGCATCGACGAGACCCCAGCGGCCCTGCAGGGCGGCGGGTATCGCCGAAGGCACCGCAGCCGGCTCCGATGAGGCGGAGCCGGCACCCGAGGATGGCGCCGTGGCACCGGGCGCCGGCTCCGGAAGCATGGTCGCGGTTTCCTCGGCCGTGGGCTTGGCCGGCTCTTTCGAGCAGGCGGCGAGACCGAGGGCAAGCAGCGAGACGGTCAGGGCCGGGGCCAGTGCATTGCCGATCTTCATCATCGAACGACCTTCCTTTATCTGCGGACATTCCCGAGGAAACACCTGCAGCCCCTACCCTGTTCCGCGCTCCGGTCCCTGCGTATCGTCAGGCCATGGTCGGGATGATGAAGGCGCTGTCGCCCGCACCGCCATCCGGCCAGCGCTGGGTCACCGTCTTCACCTTGGTCCAGAAGCGAACGCCTTCCATGCCGTACTGGTTGTGATCGCCGAACGCAGAGCGCTTCCAGCCGCCGAAGCTGTGGTAGCTGACCGGCACCGGGATCGGCACGTTCACGCCGACCATGCCCACTTGCACGCGCTGGACGAATTCACGCGCGGCGTGGCCGTTGCGGGTGAAGATGGCGACGCCGTTGCCGTACTGGTGCCTGGAGGGCAGCTCCACCGCTTCCTCGAAGGTTTTGGCACGGACGATCTGGAGGACGGGACCGAAGATCTCTTCCTTGTAGGCACTCATCTCGGTGGTGACATGGTCGAACAGCGACGGGCCGACGAAGAAGCCTTCCTCGTAGCCCTGCAGCGAGAAGCCGCGACCGTCCACCACCAGTTCGGCGCCTTCGTCGACACCGGTCTGGATCCAGTTCTCGATCTTCTGCTTGTGCACGGCGGTGACGACCGGACCGTACTGCGCTTCGGGATCGTTGGACACGCCGACCTTGAGCTTGTCGATCGCGGCGACCAGCTTCTCGCGGAGCAGATCTGCGGTTTCGTCACCCACCGGAACAGCCACCGGCAGCGCCATGCAGCGTTCGCCCGCCGAACCATAGGCGGCGCCCATGATGTCGTTCACGGCCTGGTCCATGTCCGCGTCGGGCATGACGATGGCGTGGTTCTTCGCGCCGCCCATCGCCTGCACGCGCTTGCCGGCGGCAACGCCGCGCTCATAGACATAGTGGGCGATGTCGGACGAGCCGACGAAGCTGACAGCGGCAATGCCGGGATGATCGAGGATCGCGTCGACCATTTCCTTGTCGCCATGGACCACCTGCAGAACGCCCTCGGGCGCGCCGGCTTCAAGGAACAGTTCGGCAAGGCGGTTTGGAACCGAGGGGTCGCGCTCGGAGGGCTTGAGGATGAAGGTATTGCCCACCGCGACGGCCGGAGCGAACATCCACATCGGGATCATCGCCGGGAAGTTGAACGGGGTGATGCCCGCGCCGACGCCGAGCGGCTGGCGCATCGAATAGACGTCGATCCCCGGGCCGGCGCCCTGGGTAAATTCGCCCTTCAGCATATGCGGGATTCCGCAGCAGAACTCGACGACCTCAAGCCCGCGCTGGATGTCGCCCTTGGCGTCGTCCACGACCTTGCCATGCTCGGAGGCCAGCATTTCTGCCAGGGCCTGCATGTTCTGTTCGATCAGTTCCTTGAACTTGAACAGCACGCGGGCGCGGCGCTGCGGGTTGGTGGCGGCCCACTTGACCTGCGCTTCCTGCGCGGTGGCCACGGCACGGTCTAGCAGGGCCTTGTCGCCGAGCGGGACCTGGGCCTGAACCTGGCCGGTGCTGGGGTTGAAGACGTCACCCATGCGGGCGGCCGATCCGCCGCTTCCGCCGACAACGACGTGGTCAATCAGGCGCATTCCTCATCCTTTCGCATTGTCTTCGACGGCACTCACGGTGCGCTTTCCACGTTAGGTGGTCCCGGTCCGATTTGCAGGCAAGCTGAAAATACGCCATCGATAACTGCACATTTGCAGCCCCGAGGACCATTTCCCGCAGTGACGATACCTTGACGATACCTTTTGGGACGATGCCCTCGATCGACTGGAGCGACTACCAGGCCTTTCTCGCCATCGCCCGGGCGGGACAGCTCGCGGGTGCCGCCCGCACGCTGGGCGTGGATCCCACGACGGTCGGCCGCCGGTTGCGCCGGCTCGAAGCCTCGCTGGGCACCGCCCTGTTCGAACAGACCCGCAGCGGCCAGGAACTGACCGAGGCGGGAGAAGCGCTGCTGTCCTCGGTGGAAGCCATGGCCAGCGCCGCCGGACGCATCGCCGAACAGGCCGGCGGGAACGACGGGCTTTACGGCACCTTGCGGATCAGCACGTCCGAGGGCTTCGGGTGCTGGTTCCTGGCCCGCCACCTGCCACGCTTCCAGGCCGCGCATCCGCGGCTCGCCATCGACCTCGTCGCCTCCAGCGGCTTTCTCAGTCCCACCCGGCGCGAGGCGGATGTCGCCATCATGCTGTCGCGCCCGCGCACCGGGCCGCTGGTGGCACACAAGCTGTCGGACTACACGCTCGCGCTTTACGGCACGCACGATTACCTCGCGGCCCACGGTACGCCCTCGCGGCCGGCTGACCTGCTGGATGGCCATGCGCTGGTCGGTTATATCCCGGACCTCATCTATTCCCCCGAGCTGCGCTATCTCGACGAAATCCAGCCCGGCCTGAAGGCGGCGATCCGCTCCCCCAGCATCACCGCGCAGCAAAGCCTGGTGGCCAGCGGTGCCGGACTGGGCGTGCTGCCCTGTTTCATGGCCGAATCCGATCCCCGCCTGGTGGCCGTGCTGCCGGAAAAGCGCATCCTGCGCAGCTTCTGGTTCGTCACGCATCAGGACATCCGCAAGTTGCCGCGGGTCGTGGCATTTCGCCAGTGGCTTGACGAAACCGCCCTGCGCATGGAGGGGATACTGAAGCCCTGACTTGCCCAAGGCTCCAACCGACAGGATGAACGACCCAGTGACGACAACGACCATCGATCCGGCCGAATTCCGCAAGGTGCTGGGCAGCTATCCCACCGGCGTCTGTGTGATCACCGCGCTCGACGAGGACCGGCCCACCGGCATGGTGGTCGGCTCCTTCACTTCGGTTTCGCTCGATCCGCCGCTGGTGGGCTTCTTCCCCGATCGGAAGAGCACCTCCTGGCCGCTGATCGAGAAGGCCGGGCACTTCTGCGTCAATGTCCTGGCCAGCGACCAGGCCGACGTGTGCCGCGCCGTCACCGCCAAGGGCGACCAGAAGTTCGTGGGCGTGGACTACATCGTCTCCGACCACAACCTGCCGATCATCGCCGATTCGATCGCCGCCATCGAATGCCGGCTCTATTCGGTGACCGAGGCGGGCGACCATTGGTTCGTGCTGGGCGAAGTCCTGCGCATGGAAGCCGTGCGGGAAGACGATCCCATGCTGTTCCACAAGGGCCGCTACGGCGGTTTCGCGGAGCGGATGTAAACGCACCCGAATCCGCCGAGGCGAATTCGGCGCGCTCGGCTTGACTTGACCCGCCCCTGTTGTTCACCCGTTCAGCACAGCAGGATGCTTGCGGGAGAGAATGCATGACACGTTCGCTTGAAGGCAAAGTCGCCGTCGTCACCGGCGGCGGCTCGGGGATCGGACGCGGCATTGCCCGGCGGCTGGCCGAAGACAAGGCGGCCATCGCGGTATGGGACCTCAATCCCGAAGGTGCGGCGGAAACCGTGCGGATGATCGAGGATGAAGGCGGCAAGGCACTGGCCCTCACCGCCGACTGCGCGGACAAGGCGGCGATCCAGGCTGCGGCGCAGGAAACCCGCAGCAAGCTCGGTCCGATCACCATCCTCGTCAACAATGCCGGCATCGCGCCCTTCACCCCGTTCATGGACATCGGCGAGGACGAGTTCGACAAGGTGATCCGCATCAATCTCAAGGGCCCGTGGCTGGTCACCAAGGAGATCGTGCCGGACATGCTGGCAGCCCAGTGGGGGCGGATCATCAACATCACTTCCTCGTCCACGCAGTCCGGCTCCTTTGCGCAAAGCCACTACGTTTCCTCGAAAGGTGGCCTGCTCGGCATGACCAAGGCCCTTGCCATGGAGCTTGGCGGCACGGGCATCACGGCCAACATGATCCCGCCCGGATCGATCGACACACCCATGCTGCGCCAGGCGCCCATCGATGCCGAGGCTTACGGCAAGACCCTGCCAGTGAAGCGCCTGGGGCAAGTGGCGGACATTGCCGCGGCGGCTGCGTTCCTCGCCTCCGAAGAAGCGAGCTACATGACCGGGCAGACCATCAGCACCAATGGCGGGCGCTACATGGGTTCCGCCTGATAAGGATGGCGGGGCGCGATTGGAGCAGTGCAGGACAGCGGCGAAGACGCTAGCTTCCGTGTCATGACACAGGACTTCAGCATCGACATCGGTACGACGATCCCTCGCCAGGCCACCCTGGCAGGGGGTCAACGCAGCGGCACGGGCACGCCGCTCGTCCTGGTGCATGGCTTCGGCGGCTCCCGGCACGACTGGGAGCCCGTCACGGCCGCCCTCCCCGATGACCTGCCGCTGATCGCCTACGACCAGCGCGGTTTCGGTGACTCCCATGGCGAAGCCAGAGCGCCCTTTTCGCACTCGGACGATCTGCTTGCCGTGCTCGATGCGCTCGAACTGGAACGGGCCGATCTGTGCGGCCTGTCGCTGGGCGGCGGCACCGTGCTCAACTTTGCCCTGAACCATCCCGAGCGGGTGCGCCGACTGGTGCTGGTGAGCCCGCTCATGGTCGGCTGGTCGTGGAGCGCCGACTGGATCGAACGCTGGAAGGCCATCGGGCGCGCCGCGCGAGGGGGCGAGATGGCAGCGGCGCGCGAACTCTGGTTGCAGCATCCGCTGTTCGACACGGCCCGCGACGGCCCGAACGCCGCGCGGCTGCGCGCGGGGATCGCCGCGTTCCACGGGCGCCAGTGGGTGCAGGACGACCAGAGACCCGAAATGCCCGATGTAGACCGGCTTTCCGCGCTGGCCCTGCCCACGCTCCTCCTGACCGGCAGCCGGGACATCGAGGATTTCCGCCTGATGGCCGAGTTGATCGAAGCCGCCGGCAGGGACGTGACCCGGATCGAGCATCCCGGCGCCGGCCATTTGCTCAATCTCGAATTGCCGCAGCAGATCGCCCGTGAAATCGCAGGCTTCATCGGGAGAGGCTAGCCGCCTTCCCTCTTCCCCCATTCGCCATGGTCCGATTACCAGGAGACCCCGCATGAAGCTCGCTTTCGCCATGCCGCATATGCTGGAACTGAAGGCGACGATGCAGCCCTGGGAGACGGCCGTGACCGGCGCAGATCAGACGGCGCTGGCCAAATGGGCGGAAAAACTGGGGTTCGAGATGATCGCCGTGCCCGAGCACCACGCGATTCCGCGGGATCATGTCGCCCTGTCCGGCGCTTTCTATTTCAGTGCCTTCACTGCGATGAGCCACTTCGCCGGCGCGACCGAGCGGCTGAGGGTCAATTCCTGCATCGCCATCCTGCCCGCCCAGCACCCGATCGTGACGGCCAAGGCGCTCGCGACCATGGACTGGCTTTCCTCCGGGAGGGTCACGGTTACTTTTGCAGTCGGCTGGCTGGAGGAGGAGTTCGCGCTGCTCGGAATTCCGTTCCACGAGCGCGGCGCGATGGCGGACGAATATATCCAGGCCATCATCACCCTCTGGACTCAGGAAAACCCTGAATTCGAGGGCAAGTACGTGTCCTTCCGCGATCTGGCCTTCGAACCCAAGCCGGTGCAGAAACCGCATATCCCGGTGTGGTTCGGCGGCGATGCCGATGCCGTATTGCGGCGTACCGCGCGCCATGCGCAGGGCTGGTGGCCCTTCCTCACCAGGCCGGAGACGATCCCCGAGCGACTGGATTTCATCCGCTCCCAGCCGGACTACAACGGCTGCCTGGAAGACGTATTCTACGGTATTTCCACCGCCCGCGTGGGCGAGGGTCACAAGGTCCTGGACGATCCCCGCGCCCGGCCCGGCCAGTCGAAGGACGAGCTGATCGCGCGGCTGGGCGAACTCTCCCGGCTGGGCGTGACCTGGAGTTCGGTTCCGATCCCTCCGCTCTCCGGTATCGAAGCCTACCGCGACTACACCCAGTGGATCGCCGAGGAGATCATGCCCGCGGTGCGATAGGAGTTCCGATGGCTTCAGGTGGTGCGGCCTGACGACCGCACCACCTGTTTACCGGATCCGATTGGACCGCTCTGAACGTCCCGATCAGAACTTGCCGGAGAACGAAGCGCCGATCACGCGGGGTTCGTTGAACACGGCGGCCATGTAGTTCTCGATCACACCCTTGAGGTTCTTCTCATTGGTGATGTTACGCGCGAAGGCCGCGATTTCGTACTGGCCGCCTGCGGCCGAGTAACCGATCTTGAGGCCGCCTTCGAAATCGCCCTTCGAGTAGAACTCCTTGGTCTTGTAGAGCACAAAGTTGGTGTAGCCCTGCCACATCCAGTCGGTGGCCGCGAACAGCGAGCCGCCATTGCCCAACGGCACGTCATAGCGCGCGGTGACATTGGCGGTGTACTTCGGCGCATTCGGCAGCGGATTGCCGTCGATCTGCGCAAAAGTGCCGCGCGCATTGGTGATCGTCGGGTCCTCGACCGTGCAGACGACGACGCCGTTGAGCGCGCAGACCTGGGCGTAGACGTTCTTGTCCTTGATCTCGGTGTGGAGCAGGCTGAGCCCGGCCGTCAGCGAGAGGTTGGGGATCGGACGTGCCTCCAGTTCCGCTTCCATGCCGTAGGCCTCGGCCTTGTCGGCATTGAACAGGACGCCGTTGCCGTCGCTGTCGTTACCGTTCAGCTGGATGTCCTTCACCCGGTAGGCAAAGCCCGAAAGATTGAAGCGCACCCGGTTGTTCAGCAGGCTGGTCTTGATGCCGGCCTCGCCCGAAAGGATCGTTTCCGAATCCGCCGTGGTGAAGTCCGAGTTGAACACCGCCGAACGGCCCTGGATGGTCGGACCGCGGAAACCACGCGCGACGCGCGCGTAGACGTTGACGTCCGGGTTGACCTGGTAGTTCACGCTGACATCCCAGCTCGGCTCCTCGCCCGAGAGACGCACGTAGCGACGCCCCCGGTAAGTCACCGCGCCGGCCGCCGTGTCCGCGGTCTTGAGCAGGCGCGTCTTCTTGGTGTCCTTGGTATAGCGCCCGCCGGCGGTGACCGTCAGACCCTCGGCCAGCTCGTAGCTCGCCTGGCCGAACACGGCCCAGCTGGTGTTCTGGTTGCGCAGGCGCACCCAGTTGTTGGGGTTGTTGGCCGGCGGCGTCAGGAAGTAGGCGCGCTGATAGAACTCGGTGATGTCGCGCTGGTCGAACCACATGCCGCCCACCTGCCACTTGAAGCGGGTGTCGCCATTGCTGGACAAGCGCAGTTCCTGGCTCAGCTGGTCGAGATCGCGCACATTGCCCTGCGACTGGCCATAGCCGTTGGCCACGCCGTTCACCGGATAGTCCGCCGCCGCGCCGCCGTCGGTATCGCCGCGGCTATAGCCCGACGTCGATTCCCAGGCGCTGATGGAGGTCAGCGTGACCGGGCCGAAGTCCATGGCGATGCGGCTGGAGGCGCCATAGGTATCGTAGGCCTGCGGATTGTCGTGCGCCTCGTCCAGGGCGATCTTGTCGCGCGGTTCCTGGCTTACGTCGTTCGAACCCTTGGTAAACGCGGCGCGGTGGAAGATCGTGGACGTGCCCTCGTATTTGCGGGCATGGAAGCTCGTCAGCATCGAGAAGCCCGAGCCGGTGGGCGCCAGCAGCAACTGGATGCGGGCGTCGCGCTCCTCGAAGCCGCCCATTGCATCCTTCTTGGGCGAGACGGTACCGTCGGCGCTGGGGCCGCTGTAGGTGTTGTCGATCCAGTCGTCACGGCGCTGGTAGAGCCCGGAAACGCGCACGGCCAGGACGTCCTGGATGATAGGTCCGCCAACGCCGGCGTCCACGTTCACCGAGTTGTATTCGCCATAGCTGGCGCTGGCGCGGCCGGTCCAGCGGTCAGTCGTGGGCTTGATCGTGTCGATCTTGATGATGCCGGCCGTCGTGTTGCGGCCGAACAGCGAACCTTGCGGACCGCGCAGAACTTCCACCTGGTCCATGTCGTAGACCGGGTTGGACTTCAGCACGACGTGCTCCAGCACGACATCGTCCTGGATGATCGACACCGGCTGCGATGCGCCGAGATAGAAGTCGATATTGCCGAGACCGCGGATGTAGAAACGGGGGAAGATGCGGCCCGTGGTCGTTTCCGCGTAGAGGCCGGGTACGCGGCCCGACAGCGCAAGAATATCGTCGCCCGCCGCCTGGAAGCTGCGCAGCTGGTCACCGCCGACAACGCCCACCGAGATCGGCACCTGCTGGAGGTTCTCGGTGCGTCGCTCCGCCGTGACGACGATATCGCCAAGCCCTTCGCTGGGGGGCGCCGCGTCCTGGGCGAAAGCATGGGCGGAAATACAAATGGCACCCAGACCACAGGTCAGATGCAGAGCCTTTTTGGCGATGACTTTCGTGGACACGTCGCATTCCCTATTGGTTGAAAAACCGGCCGGGCGAGTACTTGTCCGCAATGACAGTCTTGTTACCGATTTTTGGGAGATATGTTGGCGGCAACGCAAATCCGCTCCAAATCAACTTTTTCCACATCGGATTTTCAACGGTTTGCGACATTTGCGCAACGCCCGCGCCCCCGCGATCAATCCCCTCCCCTGCTTGACGCAGACCCATGCGGCGCGGAATTTCGGCGCCTAAAAGGGAGAGGCTCCGGACATGAATTTACCCAGGCCCCGGCCCCGGCTGGATCAGGAAAACACCGCGTTCTGGACCGGCGGCGGCGAAGGCAGGCTCAACATCGTCCATTGCGGGGACTGCGGAGAATTCACCCATCCCCCGCGCCTGCTGTGCCGCCATTGCCAGTCGGAAAACGTTGCCCCGCAGGCCGTGCTCGGCACCGGCACGATCGACAGTTTCACGATCAATCACCAGCCCTGGGCCAAGGGGCTGGAAGTGCCCTACGTGATCGCCCGCGTGAAGCTGGACGGGGCGCCGGGGGTCTATCTGACCACCAATATCGTCGGCTGCCCAGTGGAAGCCGTGGACTTCGAAGACCGTGTCCGCGTCGTTTTCGAGGAACAGGACGGCGTCTTCTATCCCCTCTTCGAGAAAGCGGACTGATGCCCAGCAAGGAAGCCTATATTACCGGCGTCGGACAATCCGAAGTCGGGGTGCGCCTGCCGCGCCATCCGCTGCTGCTGACCGTGGACGCCGTGCGCGAGGCGCTCGACGATGCCGGCCTCACGCTCGACCAGATCGACGGGGTCTTCACGTATCCCGGCAAGATGGCCGGCTATACCGCCTTTTCCCCGATCGCCAGCGAGGACCTGATCGAGGTTCTGGGCATCAAGTCGAAATGGCACATGGGTGCGATGGAGCAGCCTGCCCAACTCTCGGCCATCGGCGTGGCGGCCATGGCGGTGAAGCAGGGTCTGTGCCGCCATGTTATCTGTTTCCGCACGGTCTACGAAGCGGGCGGCATGGCCGATCCGGCTCAATACATGGCGGGCGCGAAGCAGGACACCGTCAGCGGCAGTTCCCAGTGGACCAGCCCCTTTTGGGCCACTTCGGCCGCCTGCTGGACGGCGCAATATGCGGCGCGGCACATGCACCGTTACGGCCTGACGCGCGAACAGCTCGGCCAGATCGCCATCAACGGATCGAGAAACGCCATGGCGAACCCGCGCGCGCGCGCGATCACCAAGGAAGAACTGACGCTCGAAAAGTACATGGCCGCGCGCATGGTGACCACGCCGCTCTGCCTTTACGATTGCGACCGGTTTTCGGACGCCTCGACCGTGGTGATCGTTTCGGCCGAAGACGCGCTGGACGAAGTCTCCGCCAAGCCGATCCGCATCGCCGCCATGTCAGGCTCGGTCGATCGCTATTCCTGGGATCAGGTGGAGGAGTTCGCCGCTTACGAGACCGGCGCCGACCTCTGGAAGCGGACGGACTATACCACTGCCGACGTCGACACGGTGCAGTTCTACGACGGCTTCGCCTTCCTGCCGATCACCTGGCTCGAAGGACTGGGCTTCTGCGAAAAGGGCGAAGGCGGCCGCTTCATCGAGGGCGGGACGCGGATCGCGCGCGACGGGGAATTACCGCTGAACACGTTCGGCGGCCAGCTCGGCGCCGGACGCCTGCATGGCTTCGGTTTCGCGCATGAGGCCGTGACCCAGCTGCGCGGCAAAGGCGGCGAGAGACAGATCGCCGGCGACCCGAAAGTGGCCGTCGCCACCTCCGGCGGCGGTCCGATGGCTGCGGCGCTGCTGCTGACGCGGGACTGATTGGCGGTTCCGGCCTCGCGAGAGGTCGGAACCGTTTGCTGGTGGGAGTCAGCCTGCCGAAGCGAGCGCAGGCTTCTGCTCTTCGGCCGTGCCCCGCCGGCGCTGCCGCTTGAGCCCGATCAGCGGACGCAGTGGCCCTATCTCGCGCCCGATCAGGTAGAACAGCCAGGAACCCCCGGCCACTGCCGCACAGAGCGTGAGGAATTCCGCCAGGGCGCCAAGGCCCATGTCGCGAATGCCATAGCTGACGAAAACCATCACGGTCTGATGGGCGATGTAGATCGGGAAGACCGCCTCCACCAAAGTCGCACGCCAGCGGTTATCGAAGTTCCAGAAGCGATCGGCGATACCGAAGAGCGCGATCACCGTTCCCCAGCACTGGACGGACTTGGCGAAGGACAACGGCTCCTGCCAGGCCGCGGGCGTCGGCACATTGCCGGGATAGAGCAGCGTGTCGCCGATCACCCAGGCATAGCCGGCGATGCCGAGCGCAAGCGCGAGCTTCCACTGCCGGGCAATGGCCTCGCGGATGGGGTCCGAACCGCGCAGCAGGAATCCAAACAGGAACATGCCGAAATAGTGCAGGTGTGCGCCGCGGTCCTGGAGGAAATTATGGATGTCGGTCCAGCCGTAAGGAAGCATGCGGATCGCGAAGATCAGTCCGATTCCCAGCGGCAGCAAGGCCGGTCCCGACAGCAGACGCTCGGCACCCCGGCGCAGTGCCGCGCGCCAGCTTCCGGGCAGGAGCATCAGTCCCGCGCAGAGCACCAGCGTGTAAGCCAGCAGGTAGATCACGAACCACATGTGCATCGTGGCCGGTAGAATTTCGTATCCCACTTTATGGAACCGGAAGGCATCGTAAAGCAGGAAGTAACCATATCCATGGTCGTACCCGCTATTGACCAGCCCCATGTAGGGCTGCGGCGGCACCACCACGGTCAGGCCGAAAAGCAGAGGGATTCCAAGGCGCAGGATGCGGCTCTTGAGGAAGGCCCGATTGTCGCCGTCTTTCTTGAGAAGCGCGGCGCTGGCATAGCCGGAAATGGCAAAGAGCAGCGCCAGGCGCCAGGCGCTGAGGCCGAGCAGCGGAATTTCCGCCCAGCTCACCACACCGCGCGTGGGCGTCTGGTAACCCCACGGCGTGAACGAAAAACCGACATGGTAGAAGATCAGCAGAACGAACGCGCCGATGCGCAGCCAATCCATTCCATAGTGGCGTTGCGACGGGGCGAGCTTCATCTTTCTCCGGTGGGGTGGGCGGTTCCGCCAGCTGCGGAAGCACGGCTCACTTAGGGATTTCGCGCCTTTTCTGCAATGACACGGTTGTAACAGGTCGTCGCAGGCACATCTCCGGATCGGATCGGACTGTGCTTGGAAGCGCATGCGCGGGGCGACATGATGTTGAAATGCCGCCGCCGCGCCTTACCATGGACGATGTCGCCCGCCTTGCCGGCGTATCCCGAAAAACCGTCAGCCGCCTCGTCAATGGCAGCGCATCCGTAGGCCCTGCTACCCGCGCGCGCATCCTGGCCGCGATGAAGGAGCTGGGCTTCGACCACCGCCTGTTTCCGCTACCCGGTCACGCCGCCGACCCTGCCATGGCCACGCTCGCGCTGTTCCACGACGGCAGCGACCCCGCCCTCGCCGCTATCGTGGAAACGGCGATACTGGAGGTTCTGGGCGACGATGACCCGGTCATGGCGCCCTGGCTCCTGCGCGAACAGCCGCTCGCGGGCCTGAAGGCCTTTCTTGAACGCCGCCGCCCTCAGGGCGCCATCTTCCTTCCTCCGCTCTCGGCTCGGGAGGATCTTGCCCGCGCATGTGCCGATGCAGGGGCAGGCTGCGCGCGCCTCGGCCATCCCGGTCTTGCCTGCGACGATCGCACCGCCATGGCGCAGCTCGTCCACTGGCTCTCGGCCGAAGGACACCGCCGGATCGGTCTCGTTTCGAACAGCGACAACTCGCTATCCGGGCGCCTGCGCGAACAGGGTTTTCTCGAGGCTATCGCGGATCGCCGCCTGACCGGACCCCTGCTGGTGGTGGCGGGAGACGGCTCGTGCGAATCCGGCCGCGCCGCGGCGCACCTCCTGTTCGACGTCAGCCCCCGGCCCAGCGCGATCATCGCCGCCACTGACGAAATGGCTGCCGGCGTCCTTCAGGCCGCGGTGCAAGCCGGTCTGGCAGTGCCGCAGGACCTTTCCGTCGCCGGCTTCGAGGACATGCCCATCGCGGCCAGAACCGCACCTGCCCTCACCTCGATGCGCATTCCCTGGGACGAAATCGCGCGGGAGGCCGTAAGCAGGCTGACCGGCAATGACACGGATCGCCATACTTTCGCGGCCGATCTGGTCGTGCGCGAATCGGTTCGCGGCGTCGATGCAGAGCATGCTCTCACCCTTGTCCGTCCGCTCGTCTGACTCCGTCCCGCCTCACGGGAGGCGCCGAGCCGCTCGGGATGGTTAGCAATGCTTTTACACTAAGGGATTAAACGGGTTACGGGCTCCCGTCCGGGACATGCCTTCCGCCGAGGATCGGTTCTCTTGAAGCACGCGATCGTTTCATCCCTGTTGGACCCTGTCCAGCCGCAGACCCGGCCCTCCACGCCCGTCGCGAGCCAGGAGGCACAGCTCTATGCCCAGGCCGCCGCGCTCACCGAAATGGGCGCCTGGTCCTGCGACCTCTCGACGCAGGCCCTGACCTGGACCGAAGGGGTGTTCAACATCTTCGGCGCGCCGGCCGACCGGCCGATGGACCGGCGCGAGACTCTGGATTTCTACACCGAGGAATCGCGTGCCTTGCTCGCGCAGCTTCGCGCCAAGGCGATCGAGGAAGGTTCGGGCTTCACCATGGACGCCCAGATCCTGCGCGGTGACGGCGAAGTCCGCTGGATGCGAATAACCGCTGCCACGCGCGTCGAACGCGGCCGGGCGACCACCCTCTACGGCATGAAGCAGGACATAACCGAAGAGCGCCTGCGCTGGGAACGCCTGCGCCATCTGGCCGAGAACGATGCCCTCACCGGCCTTTCCAACCGCGCCTGCTTTCACTCCGAATTTCTCGATCGGCCTGCGGGAGGCGAAGGTCTTTGCGAGATCGGCGCGCTTGTGCTGTTCGACCTCAACGGCTTCAAGACGGTCAACGACGCCTGGGGCCATGCAGCCGGCGACGCCTGCCTGAGCGACTTTGCGCGCCGCCTTCGCCGCACATTCCCCGAAGCGCGCCTGATCGCCCGGATCGGCGGCGACGAGTTCGCCATGATCCTCGACCGCAGCAGTTCGTCCGCCGCGCTGGAACGCTCCGTGCGCCACCGATTGCCTGCGCTGATGTCGCCGGTGGTCTGGCAGGGCCATTCCCTGCCGCTCGGCGCGAGTGCGGGAATGGCCGCGCCCACCCTCGCAGGCGTGGTCGATCCGGAGGCGCTGTTCCACCAGGCCGATGCCGCGCTCTATGCGGCGAAACGGCGCGGCGGCAACCAGCTCTGCACAGCCGGAACCTGACCGCCCCCGCACGAAAGGCCGAGCGGCGCCACCTGCGCTATTGTCCGTCCGGTTCCACCCATGTCGTGCGGGTGACGCGCGGCGAGAGATATTTCGTCGCCGTCCAGCCGCCATCGACGACGATCGACTGGCCGTTGATCATCTCGCTCCCCGGCAGGCAGAGAAACGCGATCACCGAAGCGATATCCTCGGGCTGGGCGAGCCGCGGATAAGGCGTGGTCTCCACATTGCTGCGCTTGAACGTCTCGTCCTCGAAACGGTGGCGGACCATGTCGGTCATCGTCACGCCCGGCGCCACGCAGTTGGAGCGGATGCCGCGCGGCCCATATTCGCAGGCCATGTGTTCGGTGAGCGACTTCAGGCCGCCCTTCGCCGCGGAATAGGCGCCCCCGCGCCTTCCGCCGATATGGGCGAACGTACTGGTGACATTGACCACGCTGGCCCCTTCGGAAAGGTGCGGCATGACATCGCGGCAGAGCCGGAACGGGGCGACCAGCATGATATCGAGGAAACCGTCGAGCGCTTCGTCGTCAGTCTCGTCGAGCGGCTTGGGACTGCCCACGCCCGCGTTGTTGACCAGGGCATCGATCCGCCCGAACCGCTCCAGCGCGGCAGCAACGACGGCTTTCGGCGCAGCGGGATCGGTCAGATCGGCGCTGATCGCCAGGACGTGATCGGGATTGCCGATCTCCGCCTCCAAGGTCGCCAGCTTGTCCCTGCTTCGCCCGACGCCGACCACGGCAAAGCCCTCGCGGTGGAGAATTTTCGCGGTCTCCAGCCCGATGCCACTGCCTGCCCCGGTGATGATCGCCGTCTTCATCGCATGCTCCCGTCCATCGTCTTCCGCTTTCGGCTAGGCGTTTTCGGCGGGCCGGATAAGCCCGGCCGGGCGATGACGATGCTTGATCGTCGCTGCGATAAGCGGGGCTGCTCGTCTTGGCCGGTTCCGGGGCAGGGTCTAGCGTCAGCGCCATCATGAGCACGAACCAGAACGATAAAGCAGCCCTGGCCGGCATCCGCGTCATCGACATGAGCCGCGTCTTTGCCGCCCCCATCGGCGCCCAGATCCTGGGCGACCTTGGCGCCGACGTCATCAAGATCGAGCGCCCGGGCGTCGGTGACGATGGCCGGGGCTACGGTTTCTCGTGGGTGCCCGGCAAGGACGGGATCGAGACGCGCCACTCCAGCTTCTTCACCGTGTCCAACCGCAACAAGCGCTCGATCACGCTCAACCATTCCAAAGCGGAAGGCCAGGCGATCCTGCGCGAGTTGGTCAAGACCGCCGACGTGCTGATCGAAAACTATAAAGTCGGCGATCTCAAGCGCTTCGGCCTCGATTACGAGACCTTGCGAGAGATCAACCCCGGCCTGATCTACTGCTCCGTCACCGGCTTCGGCCAGACCGGACCCATGGCCGCGCGGCCGGGATATGACGGCTTGTTCCAGGCAACCGGCGGCATGATGGCCGTCACCGGCATTCCCGAAGGCCAGCCCGGCAGCGGACCGCTCAAGACCGGGCCCAGCCTTGTCGACTTCGTGACCGGGCACAATACCGCCCTCGCCATCCTCGGCGCGCTGCAATATCGCAATCGCACCGGAGAGGGGCAATTCATCGACATCGCCCTGCTCGACAGTTCGGTCGCGATGGTCAGCCACATCATGCAGGACTACCTGATCAGCGGGCAGGCTCCGCCCCGCCTGGGCAATGGCGGCAATGGCGGCGGCCCGGCAGACCTGATGCGCTGCGCGGACGGCATCATCTACCTCACCGCCGGCACCGACGAGCACTACCGCCGCCTGACCGTGCTGATGGAGCGGCCCGAACTGTTCACCGATCCGCGCTTCGACAGCAATCTCAAGCGCGGCAAGACCAACCGGGCGGAACTGATGGACATCATCAACACCTGGGCCAAGGCTTTCACCGTCACCGAAATGCAGGACATGCTCGACGGAGTCGGCATCCCGGCGGCCCGCTACAACGAGCTGGCCGATGTCTGGGAGGACGAGCAGGTCAAGCACCGGAACCTGCGTGCCACGACGCCGCACGCCCATGCCGAAAGCGGCACGGTGGACCTTATCGCCAGTCCGCTGGCGATGATGTCCGCCAGCCCGGCGACAATCCGCCTCGCCCCGCCGATGCTGGGCGAGCACAATGCCGAAGTGCTCGCTGAACTGGGCTATAGCGAACAGCGAATAGCCGAGTTGGAGACCAGCGGGATCATCTGACCTGCCGCACGGGCTGCCTTTCCCTGGCCGCCTTTGTCGATTCCCCACCGCCTTTCAGCCGCCGGTTCCACCTCAGGGTCCGGCGGCCTTCGAGACTGCTAGCGCCCCTGGAAAGACGGTTGGCGCTTTTCGGAAAACGCCGTCACCCCTTCCACGAAGTCTGCGGTGCGCGAGGCATCGCGCTGGCCGAGGCGCTCGTTGGTGAGTGCCTGCTCCAGCGTGCAATCGGTTGCGGCCCAGGCCACCTGCTTGATCCGTCGCAGTGACCAGGGCCCGCGCGCCAGTTCCCCGGCCAGCGCCATGGCGGCTTCATCGAGGTCTTCGTCCGGCACCACGCGGTTGACGAGGCCCCATTCCAGCGCCTTCTCCGCAGGGAGCCGCTCTCCCAGCAGCATCATCTCCATGGCGCGCACCCGGCCGACCGCGCGGGCCAGCAACCAGGACGATCCCCCGTCCGGCACCAGCCCGACATGACGGAATGCCTGGAGAAAGAACCCGCTCGTTCCGCAGAGGATGAGGTCGCCCGCCATCGCCAGCCCCGCGCCAACGCCCGCCGCCGCGCCGCGCACGGCGGTGACGACCGGTTGCTCCATGTCGCGCATGGCGATGATGACGGGGTTGAAGTGCCGGTCCAGCAAAGTACCCACGTCGCGGCGCGGGTTATCCAGCATACCTTGCGCATCGCCCAGGTTCGCGCCCGAGCAGAAGGCCTTGCCTTCGCCCGTCAGCAGCACAGCCCGCGCCTCGAACGCCGCACGCGAAACGGCATCGAAAAGCTCCTCGCCCATTTGCGCCGATCCGGCATTGCGCGTGGCGGGATCGTTCATCGATATCCGCGCCACGCCGTTTTCCAGGCTGTAGAGGATTTTCTCGTAAGTCATGTCAGGCATCGCTCCGTGCGTCGCGCCGGCTCAGGCCAGCATCTTTCCGAGGCGGGCATTCACGATTTCCTCGGCTTCGGCAACGATCCTATCGATCAGGTCCTTGCACGTCGGCAGGTCGTGGATGAGCCCCTGCACCATTCCCGCCCAGAAGATGCCCTTGGTGAGATCGCCGGACTGGAGCAGTTCCCGGCCCACGGCCCCTGCCACCAGATGCTTGATGTCGTCGAAGGTCGATTCGGGGCGGGCGGAGATATCGACCACCTCGTCGGAAACGCCATTCTTGCCGACGCGGGCCGTGTTCTTGAACTTGCGGAAGATCAGGTTCGTCCCCCGCTCGTCGTTCTCGATATATTTGGCCTTCACGTTGTCATGGATCGGCGCTTCCTGTGTCGCGCAGAAGCGCGTGCCCATGTTGATGCCCTCGGCCCCCAGCGCCAGAGCGGCAACCAGCCCGCGCCCGTCACCAAAGCCGCCGCTGGCCAGCATCGGGATCTTCACTTTGTCGGCCGCCGAAGGAATCAGGATCAGCCCCGGAATGTCGTCCTCTCCGGGATGGCCGGCGCATTCGAAACCGTCGATCGAGATGATGTCGCAGCCGTGCCGCTCGGCGGACAGGGCATGGCGCACGGCCGTGCACTTGTGGAGCACGGTGATGCCGTGCGGCTTCACCATTTCCCAGATCTCGCGCACCTGCTGAGTGCCGGCCGTCTCGACGATCTTGACCCCGCCGTCGATCGCGGCCTGCGCATAGGCCTTGTAATCGGGCGGGAGCAGGGTCGGAAACACCGTGATGTTCACGGCGAACGGCTTGTCGGTCATCGAGCGACAGCGCTCGATCTCTTCCCGCAGCGCCTTGGGGCTGGGCTGGGTCAGCGCGGTGAGCGTGCCCAGGCCGCCGGCGTTGGACACGGCGCTGGCCAGCTCGGCCAGGCCCACGCCCTGCATGCCGCCTTGCACGATCGGATGTTCGATGCCGAGCATCTCGGTGACGCGGGTCTTGAACGCCATTGCTTGCAAACTCCCAGAAACTTCCCTTGCAGTGGTCCTAGGGGGGATCGACGCGCTTGAGGACACCGAACGCGCGGCCCGCCCCGCAATTCGCGCGGGCGATGCAAAGGCCGTTCCGGATATTGAAAGCCGCCGCGTGATACCCAGATTCCAAAGGCAGACATTTCAAGGAGTTTGGACAAGTGAACGGTTTCAAGACGGCCATGCTGCTGGCGGCGCTCACGGCGCTGTTCATGGGGCTGGGCTATATCTTCGGCGGCAGCGGCGGTGCGATGATCGCGCTGGTCGTCGCGGCGGGGATGAACCTGTTCACGTTCTGGAACGCCGACAGCATCGTCCTGCGCATGCACAATGCCCGAGAGGTGGACGAGCGCAGCGCGCCGGAATTCTACACCCTCGTGGCCGAACTCGCCCGCCGCGCGCGCCTTCCCATGCCGCGCGTCTACCTGGTCGAAAGTTCCAACCCCAATGCCTTCGCCACCGGCCGCGACCCGGAGCACGCCGCCGTCGCGGCGACGACCGGCCTTCTGAACATGCTGGACCGCGAGGAAGTGGCGGCAGTCATGGCGCATGAGCTGGGCCATGTCAGGAACCGCGACACCCTGATCATGACGATGGTGGCGACCATTGCCGGCGCCATCTCGATGATCGCCAACTTCGGCCTGTTCTTTGGGGGCCATCTTGGCGGGGGCGAAAACCGACCTAATCCCATTGCCGCCATCGCGGCCGTGTTCATGGCCCCCTTCGCCGCGATGATCGTGCAGATGGCGATCAGCCGCACCCGCGAATTCGGCGCGGACAAGGCCGGCGCCGAGATCAGCGGCAACCCGCGCGCGCTCGCATCCGCCCTCGCCAAGATCGCGGGGCCGGCGCAGGCGGTTCCCAGCGTGGCTTCGGAGCGCAATCCGGCTGCGGCGCAGCTCTACATCGTGCCCACTTCGGTTTCGGACCTGTTCTCTACCCATCCCGCCACCGAAAAGCGCATCGCGGCGCTGATGGCCATGGAAAGCGCGCCGCCCCGCCGCGCGGCATCCGCGCTCGACCCGGCCCGAAGGTAAGCGACCGACGCGGGGCCGCCTGCCCGCGCCGTTCAAATAGCGCGCCCACGATAGAGCGCGCCATTGCCTGCCCCGCCGACGGTTGTACATTCGTTCAACACGAATGAAGAACAAGCCGAGAGGTGTCGGAGTGCTGAAATCTGTCGACGGCGGACTGCGGTCCGTCCCCTATCCGATCGAGGATCCGGAACGGATTCCGGTCAAGCGCTACTACGATGCCGAATTCTACCAGGCCGAGCTGGACCACCTCTGGCCGCATGTCTGGCAGATGGCCTGCCGGGAAGAGCAGATCCCCGAAATCGGCGACTGGATCGAGTACGAGAACGTCGGCAAATCCGTCGTCATCGTGCGGACCGCCAGCGGCGTGAAAGCCTTCCACAACGCCTGCCGCCACCGCGGCGTGCCCTTTGCCGGCGGCACCGGCCATGCGCACGGCAATTGCAAGAAGTCGGGCTTCGTCTGCCCGTTCCACGGCTGGCGCTGGAACATGGATGGCGAATCCACACAGGTCTACGGCAAGCACATGTTCTCGGAGCGGCAGCTTCAGGAGGACGACATCAACCTGGTCCCCTGCCGTGCGGAGACTTTCATCGGCTGCGTCTGGATCAACCATGACGACGACGCGCCTTCCGTGCGCGACTCTTTCGGCCCCCTGGCACCCAATCTGGAAGCCCGCGGCCTGGACAAGATGCGCGCGGAATGGTGCTACGGAGCGGAGCTGCCGGCGAACTGGAAGGTGGCGATGGAAGCCTTCATGGAAGGCTACCATGTGATGCAGACGCATCCGCAGCTCCAGCATGCGGCGCCGATGATGTACGATTCGATGTACCGCAGCCCGCGCGGCCCGGTGCCGATCATGGCCGAACCGCACTTGTCCTATCGCGAGAACCAGGAACTTCAGGTCAAGTCCATGGCTCTGCTCAGCGAAGGCATGGCGGGGATGGTCCACGAAAAGGAAGTGGAAATTGCGCGCGGTCTCATCGGCATCGAGGAAGGCCTGCCGGAAGACCAGAACATGGCGATGTTCCACTGGCTTGGCATCGTCATGCACCAGATTTCCGCGCAGTTGCAGGCCCGTGGAGAGCCGGTGCCCGACCTTTGCACGGTGGCGCAGACCCATCCGGTGAAAGCGGTGGAGTTCCTCTTCCCCCACTACTTCCTGCTGCCTTACTTCACCTCGATGTCCGCTTATCGGATCCGCCCGACGGGGCCGGAAAGCTGCTTCTTCGAGATATGGTCGCTGACATATGTCTCCGAGGACGACGACATGGAAACGGTGATGGAGCCCACGGTGCTGCCTTATAACAGCCCCGATTTCCCACCGATCCCGCGGCAGGACTATTCGAACATCCCGATCCAGCAGAAGGGGCTTCATGCCAGCGGCTTCGAGTTCATGCGCCTGTCGCACGAAGTCGAAGGGCTGATCAGCAACTACGAACGGATCATCGACGGTTACCTCAAGGGCGTGCCGCAGGAGCAGCTCGCCAAGGCCATCCACAAGCTGGGCGGCAATTTCGACGGCCCGATCGAAGACCTCGGGTTCTGATCCAGGACCCGCCGTGCCGGACCATCCGGCACGGCGGGCTTTCGGACGTCACTTTGCCGTCTTGGTGCGAAGGCCCGAAGGAATAGGCAGGACTTCCACTTTGCCCGTGGCGACATCGTAAAGGGCGGGCACCACCTTCAGTTCGCCGGACTGGACTTTCGCCTCGATCACGGGCGAGGAATTGATCAGGGTTGCAGCCTGGATCACGGCGTTCTGACGGGTGACGACGGCGGGATCCTGGCTTTGGCTGACGTAGAGCGCGGGCAGGATCGCCGGGAACAACGCGCTGATCTGGCCGGGAACCTCGGGGTTCTCCATGGCAGCTTTCACCGCCCCGCAGTTCGAATGGCCCATGACCACCACGGCCTTGATGCCGAGCACCGCCACGCCGTATTCGAGGCTGGCGATGATTTCCGGCGTGGTGATGTTGCCGGCGATGCGGGTGACGAACAGGCGGCCAATCGGCTCGTCGAATACCATTTCCACTGGCACGCGCGAATCGGCACAGGACAAGACGCCAACGATCGGCCACTGCCCTTCCGCCGCCCGGGCCTTGATGATGGCCAGATCCCTGGTGTGGGCCGTGGGCGCTCCCGCGATGAAGCGGGCATTGCCGTCCATGATTTCCTTGAAAGCCTGGTCCGGCGTGACTTGCTCGCCGCCTCCCCCAGGTGCGGCGGCCATGGCCGGCGGCGCGGCGGCCAGGCTCAGGGTACCGGCTGCGCTGGCAGCGGCCAGGGCTCCCAGCATCTCCCGGCGCGAGGTCTTGCAGCAGGCGGCTTCGGCGTCAGACACAGGAAGGCTAGAGGACATCGCGGTCTCCAGTGTGATCCGACTGGAACCTAACATGGCCGCCCCGCCGCGGTGCTTGTTGAAATCGAACGAATTCGGTTCGTTCGGTTTCCGCCTGCTCAGTCTGCCGAAGTGTGACCGGCCGGGACCTGATCCAGGCTCTGATCGGCAGGTGTCTGACCCGTGAGCGCCTGCCCCGTGAGCGCCTGCTCAGTCAGGGCACCGACCAGGGCCTTGACCTTCTTCTGACGCCACTGCGGCAATGGTGCCACCAACCAGTAGCCCCTGCGGCACGGGGTCGTCGTCTGGATCACGTCCCGGTCGTTCTCGCTGATGAGACCGCGCGCGAGCAAGCCGGGAACGCGCGCCCGGCCGAGGCCAGATCGCGCGGCGGCAATCGCCTGGCCCGCATCGCTCACCGCGATCGGCGGCTTGGCCTCCTCATTGTCCTGATCGTCCTCGGTGCCCGGCGCAGGGTCGCCCGGCCAGCCGATCCAGTCGCCCTGGCCCACTTCGACCCATTCCGCCGCGCCCAGTGCCGCGCCTTCCAGCTCGCCCGGCCCATCGGTCCAGCGCACCGCCAGGTCGAGATTGGCTTCGGTGAAATCGGTCAGTTCGCCGTCGACGATGACATAGCGGACCTGCGGATTATCGGCCCGGAACGCGGCAAGGCGCGGGGCCAGCCAGGCGGCGAAGAATTCGCGCGGTGCGGCGATGGTATAGACGTGGCTAGACTGGCCCGCCTGCATGGCCTGCACGGCATCCTCGAAATGAAGGAACCCGGTGCGCAGCGCGGCAAGCCCTGCGCCGGCTTCGTCGGTCAGTTCCAGTCCCTTGCTGGTGCGGCGAAACAGCACCACGCCCAGCAGGTCTTCGAGTGCGCGGATCTGCTGGCCGACCGCGGCCGGCGTCACGGCCAGCTCGTCGGCGGCGCGGGTGAACGAAAGGTGGCGTGCCGCTGCATCGAAGACGCGCAGGGCATTGAGGGGCAGGTGCGTGCGCTTCATGGGAGTTCCCTATGCGCTGGTTTTCGCACGGGCAATGAAGAACTGCCGCAACGCCTTCGACGCTGCGCATCGCCCCGCCGAAAGCCCGTTCCGTCAGCGCGCCGTGGCGGGCGCGGCCAGCGGGAAAAAGGGGATCGCCGCCTCTATCTCGGTGCCGTCGTCGCGCAGGAAGGTGTAGTTGCCTTCCATCGAGCCCTGCGGCGTTGGCAGAGGACAACCGGAGACGTAATCGTGGCTGCGGCCCGGCGCGATGACGGGCTGTTCGCCCACCACGCCTTCGCCATCGACCATGCTGACATCGCCATGACCGTCCGTGATGCGCCAGTGCCGGGTCATGAGCTGGAGCGTCTCATCCGAATCGTTCTCGATGCGAATGTGATAGACCCAGAACCACTTACCCGCCTCGATGCGCGACTGCTCGGGCAGGAAGTTGACGGCGACCCGCACGGTCACCCCATCGGTCATCGCCGTATGTTGGAAGAATTCCTTCATAACATCCGCCAGCCTAACGATGATTTGACGGAACGACAACTGCGCAGCGCGAACCTTGCGCGAGGCATTCGGCTGATGACATGGCGGACAGCCAGATGAAGCGCCGCCCCGGCGGGCAGCGGCGCTTTACGACAAATCAGAGACCGGCCTTGGTCAGCGCCTGGTCGAGATCCTCGATCAGGTCGTCGGCATCCTCCAGCCCGATATTGATGCGCAGCATGCCTTCGGTGACGCCCATGGCCTCGCGTCCTTCGGGACCGACGCCGTGGTGCGTGGTCGAGGCCGGGTGACACATCAGCGAGCGCGAGTCGCCGATATTGTTGGAAATGTCGATCAGTTCGAGCGCGTCCAGCAGGGTATGCGCCTGTTCGCGGCCGCCATCGAGGACGAAGCTGAAGATCGGCCCGCAGGCATCCATCTGCTTCTGCGCAAGAGCCTGCTGCGGGTGGCTGTCGAGCCAGGGATGCAGGATCTTCGGCACGCGCCCGGCGACGAACTGGCCGACCTTGAGGGCGTTCTCGCTCTGCTTCTTGGCGCGCAGGTCCAGCGTCTCCAGGCCCTTCAGCACGACCCAGGCGTTGAAGGGCGAAAGGTTCGGCCCGGTGTTGCGCTGGAACGGCAGGAGCTTGTCGTTGATGAATTCTTCGGTGCCGCAGACGGCGCCGGCCAGGACGCGCCCCTGCCCGTCCATCAGCTTGGTCGCCGAATAGGCCACCACGTCGACGCCGAACTCCATCGGCCGCTGCAGGACCGGCGAGCAGAAGGCGTTGTCGACCACGGTGGTGATCCCGTGTGCCTTGGCGATGGCGCAGATGCCTTCGATGTCGGCGATATCCATCGTCGGGTTCGCAGGCGATTCGAAGAAGAACACCTTGGTATTGGGCCGAATCGCCGCTTCCCAGGCCGCCGTGTCGGTGGCGTCGATCACCGTCACCTCGATACCGAAGCGCGGCAGCAGGCTATCGCCCAGCCAGCGGCACGAACCGAAGGCGGCGCGGGCGGACACCATGTGGTCGCCGGCCGAAAGCTGACAGAGCAGCGCCGTGGTCATGGCCGCCATGCCCGAGGCCTGGGTACGGCAGGCTTCCGCCCCCTCCAGCAGAGCGATGCGCTCTTCCAGCATCTGCACCGTCGGGTTCTGGAGCCGCGAATACGTCATGCCGTCGTCTTCGCCCATGAAGCGGGCGGCCACGGTAGCGGCATCGTCGTAGCTGTAGCCGGAAGTGAGGAACAGCGCTTCGCTGGTCTCCCCCATTTCCGAGCGCCAGGTGCCTCCGCGAATCGCGCGGGTGGCCGGGCGCCAGTTGCGGGTCTTCGAGCGGTCCTGTCCGGTAGTGCGTTTCATGGGCCAAGCCTCTAGGATCGCCAAAGGGCCAGCGCAAGCGGCCAGTGCAACCTTAGGCGCGCCGCGGCTTCGGTGGAGCAAGTTTCAGTCAGCCTTGCAGTCCCCTTACTTCGCCCTTATTCCGCCGGTCCGATGCCGAACGCTTCGCGCAATGAGAGAGATCCGATCGGCTGGAGCCTGATCGTGACGGGCCTGTTCCTGGCCCTCGCCCTGTTCCGGCTTGCGGAACCGAACCGCTATTACTTCGACGAGATCCACTACGTCCCGGCTGCGCTCAAGCTGCTGGAACTGATCCCGGCCAATGGCGAGCATCCCATGTTCGCCAAGGAAGTGATCGCCGGCTTCATCTCGATCATCGGCGACCGGCCGATCGCCTGGCGCATCGGCCCGCTGCTGTTCGGCGTGTTCGGCCTGTTCGCCTTCGCGCGCTTCGTCTGGCACTTGTCCGGACGCCGCCGGGCCACGATCACCGCGACCGTGCTGCTGGCCACCAATTTCATGTGGTTCGTCCAGAGCCGCATCTCCATGCTCGACATGGTCGAGGCCTCGCTGTGCATGATCGCCCTCTGGCAGTTCGCGGCCGCCCTTCATGCACCGACGAGCGGCGCGGCGCGGGGACGACTGGCAGCGGCGGGCGTTGCGCTTGGGCTTTCGCTCGGGGCCAAGTGGAGCAGCGCTCCGGCGCTGATGGTGCCCGGGCTGTGGTTCCTGGCGCTGCGCGTGCGGGAGAGCGGCTGGAAATTCGTCGGCCGCAAGGGCGCGGGACCCATCCCGGGCATCTCGCTGGCGGAAGCCGCGTTCTGGCTCGGGCTGCTGCCCCTGACGGTCTATTGGGCGACGTACCTTCCGGCGATGTTCTATAGCAGCCGTCCGCTCTCGCCCTGGGGCTTCATAGAGCAGCACCGCCACATGATCGCGCTGCAAGACAGCGTGAAGAAGCTGCACCCCTACCGCAGCCTCTGGTACCAGTGGATGGTCGACTGGCGGCCGATCTGGTACCAGTTCGAGAACATCGACGGCCACCAGCACGGCATCGTGATGCTGGGCAATCCCTTCTCGATGATCTCCGGACTCTTCGCGCTCGTATGGGGCGCCTGGGTCTCGCTGTTCCGTGGGCGCCGGGACGTCCTGACGCTGGTGCTGCTCTATGCGGGCACGCTGGGCATCTGGGTGGTCAACGGCAAGCCGATCCAGTTCTACTACCACTATCTGCTGCCCGGAGCCTTCCTCATGGGCATCCTGGCCTTCGCCCTGGACGCCCTGTGGAACCGGCGCGACCGCTGGCGCCACCTGGCCACTGCGACCATGGCGATCTCGGCAGCTATGTTCGTGGGCTTCTACCCCATCATCTCTGGCGCCCCGCTGCCGACCAAGGAATTCTACAACGTCTGGATGTGGTTTCCGAACTGGCGTTGACGGAATGCCGGGCGCCCGCCCCTAGCCAGACGCGGCCAGTTTGCCCAAGTGATCCGCCTGCATGTCGGGCGTGACGACCTCGATCGCGCGTGCGCCTTCCAGCATCAGCTCGATCACGTCCAGGCCGCCCGCACGCCGCCGGTAGCGGGCCGGCCAGCCTTCGCGCCCGGCGATGGCATAGACTCCCGCGATGTCGAGCGATGTCGCCAGGGTCACGCTGCAGTGGCCCGCATCCGTGCAGGGATCCTCGCAAGGCACCACAAGCATCTGCGGCGCCGCCTGCGATGCCTCCACGCGCCAACCCGCGCCGCCGCGCACCGACCGGCCGCCGACAAGTTCGGCCAGCACCGCGGCGACCCGGCAGGGGTCGCGGGCGTCTATCGAAACGCGAAAGATCATGCATTGTCCCTCAAGCCGGCTCGGCCCCGGTGCTGGACATGATTGCACGAGTGAACACAAAGTGAATCCGGCGAACGCCCTATGACGACCGACGTAGGGCAAACGAAAAACGCGCGCCGGAACCCCGGCGCGCGCTTTTGTCTGTTCGCCGCCGCCGTCAGGGCGGCGGGCCAGTTATCGCAGCTGGCTTAGTACTTGCCCCAGACGAACTTCGAGGACAGCGCGAAGTTCCAGACCGCGGCCAGCACGATGCCGGTGACGACCGCCACCACGTCATGAATGCCAATGGTCCTGAGCACGGCCGCCGAACCGACGTTGGTCAGCAGGCCCAACGAGCAAGCGACGGCGAACTGCGCCCAGCCACGCATCAGCGGGCCGAACCCGCGCAGGCGCTTGTCCGAGTACGTCAGTTCGTTGTTCAGCACGAAGTTGAACGTCATGGCCACGATCGCCGCGATCGAGTTCGCGATGTTGAACGTCGCGCTTTCCGACCAGTTGCCGTAGACGAAGCGCTCGGCGAACACGAGGTGGAGCATGATCCACAGCGCGCTGAACTGCACCACCACGCCCAGGGCGCCAACGGTTCCGAACAGGGCGAAACGGGTGGGGATGATGCGCCCCAGCCACTTGTCGTAAAGGCCTACGAGGAATTCGAACACGACGGTCTGGTCCAGCTTGCTTTCGCCTTCCGCACGCGCCGCGAAATGGAGCGGGAACTCCTTCACGCGAAGCGGACGGTCGACAGTTGCGAGAATGTCGAGAAGGATCTTGAAGCCCACGCCCGAGAGACGATGCGCATCGGCGCGCAAGGTCTCGGTGCGAAGCATGAAGAACCCGCTCATCGGATCGGTCAGTTCCACCCCGGTCACCTTGTTGGCGATCCGGTTGGCAAGGCCCGAGGCCTTCACACGGTCGGGACGGCCCCAGGCTTCGGTGCTGGCCCCTTCCGCGAAGCGCGAGGCATAGGCCAGGTCGTACTCGCCCGAGGTCACCGCCTTGAGCATGCCCGGCAGCAGCGCAGGATCGTGCTGATGGTCGGCATCCATCACGGCAACCACCGGCGCGGCGGTGGAGCACATGCCCTCGATCGCCGCGCTGGCAAGGCCGCGGCGGCCGATGCGCTGGATGCAGCGCACGCGCGGATCCTCCAGCGACAGGCGGCGCGCCTCGTCCGAGGTGCCATCCGGGCTGTTGTCGTCAACGAAGACGGCCTCCCACACCACGCCCTTCAGCGCGGCATCGAGTCGCTCGATCATCGTCGCGATGTTCTTGCGCTCGTTATAGGTAGGCAGGACGATCGCCAGCTCAAGCGGCTTGGCTGCGACGTCGAGCGCCTCTGCGAGATCAGAACGAGTTATGTTCATGCGCCCCGTAATAGGTGGTAATCCTGAATAAACCTTTTTGGTCCGAACGGTAGGCGATCTTACAGCCGTTCGACGACCGCGTCACCGATTTCTCGCGTGCCGGCCGTACCGCCCAGATCGCCGCCCTTGATGCCATCGGCCAGAGTCCTGGCGACGGCAGCCTCGATCCGCGCAGCTTCGGCTTCGAGACCGAAGGAGTGACGCAGCAGCATCGCCGCCGAAAGGATCGTCGCCATCGGATTCGCAAGGCCCTTGCCCGCGATGTCCGGCGCCGAACCGTGGATCGGCTCATAGAGGCCGTACGTGCCCTCGGCAAGGCTGGCCGAAGCCAGCAGGCCGATCGAGCCCACGCACATCGAGGCCTGGTCGGAAAGGATGTCGCCGAAGAGATTGCCGGTGACGATCACGTCGAACTGGCCCGGGTTCTTCACCAGCTGCATCGCCGCATTGTCGACGTACATGTGGGTGAGTTCGACCTCGGGATATTCCTTGGCCACCTCGATCACCACGTCGCGCCAGAGCTGCGAGGTTTCGAGCACATTGGCCTTGTCGACCGAGCAGAGCTTCTTGCCGCGGCCCATCGCCGCCTTGAAGCCGACATGCGCGATGCGGCGCACTTCGTCCTCGGCATAGGACATCATGTCCCAGCCCTGGCGGCGGCCGTCTTCCAGCGTGCGCAGGCCCTTTTCGCCGAAATAGACGTCGCCGTTGAGTTCGCGCACGATCAGCAGGTCGATCTTGCTGGCGACTTCGGGACGCAGCGTGGTCAGGTCCTCAAGGCCTGCGAAAACCTGCGCCGGGCGCAAGTTCGCGAAGAGGCCGAGTTCCTTGCGCAGGCCGAGGATGGCCTGCTCCGGGCGGAGATGGCGTTCGAGATGGTCGCAGGAGAAATCGCCCACGGCACCGAACAGGATCGCCTTGGCCGAACGCGCGATCTCCAGCGTTTCGGCAGGAAGCGGGTGGCCATGCTTGTAGTAGGCCGCGCCGCCGACATCGCCTTCGACAAGCTCAAGACCCGGAAGTTCAAGCTTTTCGAGGACGCGCACTGCCTGCTCGGTGACCTCGGGACCGATCCCGTCTCCTGCAAATACTGCGATGCGCATGTCGTTCTCCGCTTGCTTCTCAGCCATGAATCCGTGCCAGCCGCTCACGCAGCAGGACGCGCGCCCCCATAGCGTCTCCACGCCGATCGGCAAGCGGATAGCGCGAAAGCTCACGGCCGAGGCGGTCGAAAGTGGTGAGTATCGCGCCCCAGTCGTCGTCCTGGGGACGGGCGACAGGTACGCCGTAACCGAGTTCGCGCAGCAGCAGAACCTCGTAGGAAAGCAGCGGCAGCGCCCAGCCCCTGGCCGAGGGCGCCACGCAGATCGCCTCCAGAAGCGCGCAGAGCGCATCGTAGAGCGCGGGGTAGGGTTGGCGCTCCGGCAGCGCCATGGCGGTCAGCGCCGTCACCCAGGAGATCGCGGCGGCGGGAAGCGGCTCGCTGAGCCAGGGCCCTCGGCTGGTGACGAGTTCGATGCGGGCGAAGGGAAGCTGGCTATCGCTTTTCGCGCGCAGATCCGCTTCCACGGCATTGCCGGGGATCAGCACCGGCCGCAGCTCGCGCCCCCGGCCGCCTGCCACATAGGCAGCGACGATCCCGGCCTCGGACGTCAGCATCCGGGCGATGACCGCCGTCTCGCCGTGAGGGCGGGCAGCGCAGACGATGGCGGGTGCGCGAAGCTGCATGGCTCGCCGCTAGCGGCAGCGCGGTGCGGACACCACAAGCGCCGCACGCCCCATGCAAAACGCGGAGGAAATTCCCCCGCGCTTCATGCCTGTTTCCAGGCCCGTTTCCAGAATGGCGTCACCCAGGCCTTTTACTGGCCCGACTTGCCTTCGAGCGCGTCGATGCGCGCCTTGAGCGTTTCCACTTCGCCGCGCGCGGTGGCGGCGAGTTCCTTCACGGCCTCGAACTCCTCACGCGTGACATAGTCAATGTCGCCCATGAGTTCCTTGAAGCGCTCGCGCGCGCTGTCGCGGGCTTCGCGGCCGACGCCTGCGAGCGTGCCGGCAGCACTGTTCATCATCTTGACGAAATCGGCGACGAAGGGGTTTTCGCTTTGCATGGCGCCTATTTGGTATTTTGCGCGGAAGCGCGCAAGAGCTTCCGGCGAATTTCCGGACCGTTCAGATCTCGAAACGCTCGACTGCGCGTGGCCCTTCCGCACCGTCGAGCGCGGGATTGGCCTGGAGGAAGGCGTAGTTGAGATAAGTCGCGAAGCAGATCCAGGCGAGGTAAGGCACGAGCAGCAGCGCCGCGACGGGCCGGATTCGCGCGAAAAGGACGATCGTCACCAGGACGGCCAGGTCGAGCAGGCCGATCACGATCAGGCCGGTCGTCATTCGGTGCGCGCCGAAGAAAACGGGGCTCCAGGCGAGATTGAGCGCGAACTGCACGGCGAAGGCGACCACCGCCAGTCCCCGCCCATGCGCCCCGCGCGCCGCGCAGATCATCGCAAGGGCCAAGCCCATCAGCACGTAGAGCACGGTCCAGACGACCGGGAACGTGATCGGGGGCGGGTAGATGCCGGGCTTCACCAGGGCGTCGAACCAGGGATTGCCCGGCCCGCTCTGCGCCACGCGGCCGGAAACGAAGCCCAGCAGCACGACCAGAGGAACGAGCACGAGCGCCCAGCGCAGCAGGCTGGCGCGCAACTGGCCGGACGAGGCAATCAGGTTCATTCCCTTAACAACTCCCGAATCAGGATAAACCACGAAGATGCGCGGGTTGTGTAACGAGCTTGCCGCCGGTGCAATCGCTCGCCGCCGGGAAAATCATCCCCGCAGTGCCGAAACGAGAAACTCGACGTTGCCTTCCGGCCCCTTGATCGGGCTTTCGACGATGCCCTGGATCACCCAGTCATCGGCCTCCAGCCATTCGCGGACTTCGGCGCAGACCCGCTCATGAAGCGCCGGTTCGCGCACCACGCCGCCCTTCCCCACTTCGCCGCGGCCCACTTCGAACTGCGGCTTGATAAGGGCGACCAGACGGCATTCACGCGCCGCGAGGCGAAGCGGGACTTCCAGCACTTTGGACAGACCGATGAAGCTGGCGTCGCAGACCACCCAATTGCACGGCGCGTCGATCTGCTCGGGCGTCAGGATTCGCGCGCTGGTCTGCTCCAGTACGGTGACGCGCGGATCCTGACGCAGCTTCCAGGCGAGCTGGTTAGTGCCCGAATCCACGGCAAACACGCGTTCGGCGCCGTGAGTCAGCAGCACGTCGGTGAAGCCGCCGGTCGAACTGCCGATGTCCATGGCGACCGCGCCGGTGGGGTCGAGATCGAAATGCTCGATGGCATGCGCCAGCTTGATTCCGCCGCGCGAAACCCAGGGATGGTCGCGCCCGCGCACTTCCAGCGGGGCGTCGGCCTTCAAGCTCTGGCCCGGCTTGGCCACCTTAGTTTCGCCGGTAAAGACCAGCCCAGCCAGTACCAGCGCCTGCGCCCGGGTGCGGCTCTCCGCCAGGCCGCGATCCACCAGCATCTGATCGACGCGGGACTTGGCTATGCGGGGCGCTGGACGAGTCGCTTGGCGCGGCGCGGCGCCTGCTTTCTTATCGACGGGGCGGGGTTCGGACGGGTCGGTCATGGCTTTGCACACTTGAGATGAGCCGCGCCTCATTCCATACCGGGGGAATGAAGGCAAATCCGCGCCGGCGCACCGACGCCCTTTCGTTCTCCCGCAAGTTGCCCCGCAAGGTGCTGACAGCCGCTTCGCTGACCGCGCTGGTGCTTGTCGCAGCTTGCGTTCCGGCAGCCAAGCCCCCCGTTCAGGCCCCGCGCCCGGCACCGACGCCGGCCGCCCCGCCGGCCCCGCCGCCGCCACCCGCCGACTGGCGCGATTCTCCCGCAACGCCGGGCGACTGGCGCATCACCAGTCCGGGAATAGCCAGCTTTGCCGACGGCATTTTCGGCATCCGCTGCAATCGCGCCTCCTCCACCATATCCCTGTTCCGCAGCGGCACTTCGGCCGGCCCCGTTTCCCTTTCGATCACCACATCCGACACGACTCGCGCCGTTGCCGCCCATCCCGTCAGCGGCGGGGTCCAGGTCGACTTGCCCGCACGCGACCGGTTGCTCGATTCGATGGCCTTCAGCCGCGGCCGTTTCGCGGTCCAGGCGCAGGGCATGCAGCCACTCTACATTCCAAGCTGGACGGAAATTTCCAGGGTCATCGAAGACTGCCGCTGACCGCAGGATTCGGCCGTCCCGTGTCGAAGCGCGTCCTTCGGCACGGGACGGCCGCGCGGCTTGCCGCGCAGGAACCAGACTTGTGCGCACAAGTGACCGGGAATCATCCGACCACTGAGGCAGGAATTCCTCGCGATTCGAGGAGGTTTTGCGGCGATTTCAGAAGGTTGCAGGCCGCAGTTTTCAGCCCCCAGAAACGGCCCTTCAGCAGGGCATCCAGGCTGGGGAAAACTAGCCCGAAGCCTCGATAATGACCGCAAAAAAGATGATTGCAAGGCTTGTTGTGCGCTGCGGAATCGGACACAAATTTCACAGGACGGCGGGACCTGGGAAACGCGCCCGGGAGTTACTGAAGTCCAGCTGCCTCGGTGCAAGATCCAAGGTGGCAACCCTGGCTTAACAGCGCGAAAGGAGGTGATCCGATGTCTCATGGTTCAGCAGAGAGGTCGGCAATTTCCGTCGCGAGGCATTATCGCTAAATCTTGATGAAGCGATAAAGGCTTTCGCTGGCGGCACTTCCCGGCCGCTGACCATGCGAAGGGCCGCACCGGGCAACCGGGGCGGCCCTTCTCATTTGGACGCCCGCCTGCCGAACGACTGCCAGCAACGTCCCGCCGCGGATCGTAAGCTCGGTATCGCTCTCCTGGCCCAGGCTCGACCGGCCTGAATGCCAAAAAGCGAATTTCCCGCTGGCCCTCCAGCGTTTCCCGAAGCTAAGGCAGAGACGCGGTAAGTCTGGACGTCCATCGGACACCCGGACTTTCGCGCTTTACCGCTTTCCCCGGGCAGTAAAGCGCCTTGCACGCGTATCAAAATTACTTTTCGGTTGCCTTGGGCGTAATTTTCGTTCAACGCGCTCCGGAAACGCACACAAGAGGACTAGTTCGATGGCGACCCTCGCCGATGCCGGCCTGACTTTCACCACCCTGCCCCACCCTTCGCCCGCCAGCGCGGAGCAACGTGAGGCCGTGCTTGCCAACCCCGGATTCGGCACGAACTTCTCCGACCACATGGTGACCGTGGAGTGGACCGAAGGCCAGGGCTGGCACGATGCCGTCGTCGGACCGCGCCAGCCGATCGCGCTCGATCCGGCCGCTTCTGTGCTGCACTACGCCCAGGAAATCTTCGAGGGCCTCAAGGCCTACGTCCAGGCCGATGGATCGGTCGCGCTGTTCCGCCCCGAAGCGAACGCCGCCCGTTTCAACCAGTCGGCCCAGCGACTCGCGATGCCGGAACTTCCCGAAGCGCTGTTCGTCGAGGCGATCGAACGCCTCGTGAAGATCGACCGCGCGTGGATCCCGGCCGGCGAAGGCGCCTCGCTCTATTTGCGTCCGTTCATGATCGCCACCGAGGCCTTCCTCGGCGTGCGCCCGGCCAAGCAGTACAAGTTCATCGTGATCGCCAGCCCGGCGGGCAACTACTTCAAGTCCGGCGCTCCGGCCGTCTCGATCTGGGTTTCCGACTACACCCGCGCGGCCCCCGGCGGCACGGGCGCGGCCAAGTGCGGCGGCAACTACGCCGCCAGCCTGGTGCCCCAGGCCGAAGCCATCTCGCGCGGCCATGACCAGGTCGTGTTCCTCGACGCCGCCGAGCACAAGTGGATCGAAGAACTGGGCGGCATGAACCTCTATTTCGTGTTCGAGGACGGCACGCTGCTTACCCCGGCCCTTACCGGCACGATCCTCCCCGGGATCACCCGCGACAGCCTGCTCCAGCTTGCGCGCGAGGAAGGCCTCAAGGTCGAGGAAGGCAAGTACAGCCTCGACCAGTGGCGCGACGATGCCAATTCTGGCAAGCTGATCGAAACCTTCGCCTGCGGTACGGCAGCCGTGGTCACCTCGGTCGGCAAGGTTTCGGGCCGCGACGGTGAATTCACCATCGGTTCGGGCGGCCCCGGCCAGCTCACGGCCAAGCTGAAGAACCGCCTCGTGTCGATCCAGCGCGGCGAAGCTGCCGATACTCACGGCTGGATCCGCAAGGTTTCCTGATCGCCGCCATCTGACGGCCGATAATGCGGGAGTCCGGGGGTTAGCCTCCGGACTCCACCTTCCACACCCCGCCGATTTCGCCTGCCCTCAGCGGCCCGGCGTCACCCCGATACGCCGCAGCATGGCGATCTGGGTCCGGGTCAGCCGCTCGATCGTTTCGTCCAGCGAGAGATCGGGCCGCACGCTGTTGCGATAGACCCGCGGTCCGATCATCGCCCAGGTCAGCAGGAACGTGGCGAAGGCCTCGGCATCCAGATCCTCATCGTCGTTGAACTCGCCGCGCAAGCCTTCGACAAGCGCCTCCCAATGCGGATAGCGTTCCCCCGCCCGCCCGGGCGCCAGGAATTCCTCGGTCCAGAGCGCGATCACTTCCGGTTTTTCTATCACGAAGCGCGTGATGAAGCGCGTGCGGTTTTCCATGGTGTCCGAAGGCGCGAAAGCCGCGGCCAACTGGTTGGCCGACCACGCCCGCACCGCCGTGAGCAGCGCCTCGCGGCTTTCGAAATGATAATAGACGGTCGTGCGGTTCACACCCGCCTCGCGCGCCACTTCGGACAGCGACAGCGCCTCCGTGCCCTTTTCCGACATGAGACGGATCGCCGTATCGATCAGCAGCGCGTGGGTTTCCTCGAAGCCCTTGTTGCGGCGACGCGTGGGCTGACGCCTGCCCAATGGAGCTGCCGGCGCGTCGATCGTCTTGCTCATTCGCTTCCTGCCTGTCTTCCCGGCGCGACCGGATAAGGCCGCAATATCACTCTAGGCAATTGATTTAAAATGACATTCGCGAAAAGTCGAGGTCTCTTCCGGTGAATATGTCGCCTGCTGCCCATTACCGAAGCGAATTGACCGGCGACCTTGTCGTGCCTTGGGGCGCTTCCTAGATGTGCGCCCGACACATCAAGGAGTTGCTCATGGCCGACCTTACCTACTCGCCGCCCGCCGTCTGGACCTGGGACAAGGGCAATGGCGGGGAATGGGCCAGCATCAACCGGCCCATCTCCGGCGCCACGCATGAGAAGGACCTGCCACGCGGTGAGCATCCGCTGCAACTCTACTCGCTGGGTACTCCCAATGGGCAGAAGGTCACGATCATGCTGGAAGAATTGCTGGCAGCAGGCGTGGCCGAGGCGGAGTACGACGCCTGGCTGATCGACATCGGCGAAGGCGACCAGTTCGGTTCGGGCTTCGTGTCGGTCAATCCGAACTCGAAGATTCCCGCTCTTCTGGATTGCTCGGACGCATCGCCGGTCCGCGTGTTCGAATCGGGTGCGATCCTGCTCTACCTCGCGGAAAAGTTCGGGAAGTTCGTGCCGGCCGCTTATCCCGAGCGCGCAGAGTGTCTGTCTTGGCTGATGTGGCAGATGTCCACGGCTCCGCTGATCGGCGGCGGCTTCGGGCACTTCTATGCCTATGCCCCGGAGAAGTACGAATATCCGATCAATCGCTATGCCATGGAAACCAAGCGCCTGTTCGACGTGGCCGACAAGCGTCTCGGTGAAACGCGATACCTGGCGGGCGATAGCTACACCATCGCCGATATCGCCGCTTATGGCTGGTTCGGCAGCTTCGTGCGAGGCGATGCCTATGGCGATGCGGCGCGCTTCCTGGACGTTCCGAGCTATACCAACCTGGTGCGCTGGGGCGAGGAAGTCGGCGCCCGCGAGGCGGTCCAGCGCGGCCGCATCGTCAATCGCAAGGGCGACGGCTTCGTCCGCGAACGCCACAGTCCCGCGGATATCGACACCGTGCTGAAGGGCTGATCGCTTTCCCATGAAGCCGGCGCGGGAAAAGTGCTCGATAAGGGCTTTTCAGCGCCGGCTTTAGCCGCTAAGCGCGCAATCCCTGCTGGGGCGTCGCCAAGTGGTAAGGCACCGGTTTTTGGTACCGGCATTCGCAGGTTCGAATCCTGCCGCCCCAGCCAGTAGTTTGACCCATTCGACCAACACGGGTCCAAGGCTCTCAAAAACAACAAACTGGACCGGCAGGTTTTGGATCCGCGACGGCAAGGCCGGAGTGTCGATCATGCTGACCGATCGATTGCTCACCGCCCTGGCCCCTCCGTCGAAGCCTGCCCATGAATCTCCCTCGTAGCATTCCGTTTGGGACAGCCTCCGGTCACGCGGTGGCCGGAGGCTTGATTGGGTCACTTTTGCACGGGCAGCTTCGCGAGTTCTGCGTCGATCTTTCCGAGAACTTCATCCGTGACCGTGTCGGATGAGTACGATTGAATCTGCTTGAGCGTCATACCCCGCGCCATCTCGATTTGTGGGTTGCTCACAAGATCCGGGAGATACTTCGTGACAATGGCCTTGGTCGTGGGATTGTCTAGCAAGGTCCCGAAAGAGGTCGTTGAAGTCGACAGGGCTGCTGCCGGAGCGGAGGCAGCTGCGGGCTCCGCCGCGTTGACCGATAGCGGCGCCGTGATGGCAGCCGCAAACGTTGCGGCGAGTAGAAATTTACGAAGCATATTGGCAGTCCTCTCTTCAGTGATTTTGCACTTTGCTGCTTCGAACGTCCCTTTGACCCTTTGAGGGCTGCCAGGGTCGGCCGGCAGTGCTTGCTTTGACCAGCGATCTTGCGTCACACACGACAGGATGGCCGAGAACAGCAAACCGAATCGCAAGTTGAGCGACACAGCATCGCATAAAGCCGGGCCGCTGGCATCATCAAGATCCACGCATGCCCGCGCCGTGCGATCGGGCAAGGCGCTGCAGGAAGCCATGCTGGCATTGCTGCAGCGCAAGCCCTTCGATCAGATCACCGTTCGCGACATCTGCGCTGAAGCCAAGGTCCATTACGCCACGTTCTTTCGCCATCATGAGACCAAGGAAGCCCTGCTCAGCGCCATCGCGAAAGACGAGATCGCGCAGCTCAACCGATTGACGCTCTCCATCCGCGATGCCGAAAGCTACGAGGCCGGGTTTCAAGCCTTGTGCGGCTACGTTGCCGACCACCGCGCGCTCTGGGCCATCCTCCTCAACGGCGGAGCCGGCGGTGCCATGCGCGAGGAATGGCTTCGCGTATCCATGGTCGTGGCAAAAGAGGAGCAGCCCATCAACGCCTGGCTCCCTACCGAGCTTGGAACGATCTGCGCTGCCTCGCTTATCGCCGAAACGCTTGCTTGGTGGGTTGGCCAACCGGAAGATGCCTACAGCGTCTCTGAAATCGCCAAGATCCTCTACAGGCTCCTTTCGACTTCGATCATGGCGCCCGATTGAGGCATACATCGTTCCCAGGATCGGTGCTCGGTTCCCAGGCTCGTTGCTTAAGGTGACGGTGCATTTCAGAGACCAAATCTCGAAGATCGATCGCCGCGGGGTGCAGCCGGATCCGCCAGACCAGGGGTGAGCAATCGCTCGATGAGCCTCAGAACCCGCGCTATCGCATCGATCGGTGGTACATCTGCGGCCAGATCGATCGCGGATCCTTCCTGCCCGGCATCGTTTCTAGTCGGAGGCGTCACTCCGGAGCCAGAGCGACACAATCCGAAGTCGAAAGGGCCGGGGCCAGAAACCCAAAGCCCTTCCGCTCGGAAATCATTTAACGCGAGCCGATTGCTGCGCGGAAAGTCACCCCGAATTCGCGAGGAGCGGTAACCGAAACACCCGCATAGCGGCTGGAGTAAATCGTCGATCCGATACCCGATACGCTGAAGGTCGGCGGCCTGAGAAAGACGTCGGTGACGGAGGTGAACTGGGCGCGGTCATCCTGACTGACGAGCTTCGTCGTATCGAATATGTTCTTGGCGTAGACAGACACTTCCCAGGCCCCGTCCTGCGATCGCAAACCGCCGAACAGGTTCAACAGGCCGTAAGCCTTGACGTCGTCGAACGCGTTGTTCGGATCCGTCTTGGATTTGCCCTTCCAACTGAACAGTCCTCGCAGATAACCATCCATCTTGTTGCCGACCGGCAAAGTATACTCGGCCCTTAATACACCCGACCACTCGGGCTGGAAGGTTGCCGACTGACCGCCGCCCGGGCACTGCGCCACACGTTCGCCGCTGTAAGCCTGCTGCATTTGCGCCAGGGTGGGCGTAACAGTATCGGGAATGCCGTCAGAGCCAACAGCGCCGGTCTGGTTGTTGAGCGCATCCGTACAGGCCAGCAGAGCATTGCCGATCCGGCTGCGAGCGAAGTTGAGAGTTGCACCAAGATTCCAGCGCGGCGTTGGCGTGAATGCCAGTTCGGCCTCGATCCCGTTCACCTTGATCGGAACCGCGCTAACGAAATTGAAGTTGCCGATCGTCGGGGCGCCCGCCGAGTTGATGTCGATATAGGCAATACCGGCACCGCCCGCTCGATAGGGATAATTCTTGTAGTCCTGGTGATAGGCGGTCAGGTTGAACTGCAACCGGCGGTCGAACCAATCCGATTTCAAGCCGACCTCGTAGGACTTCGAGCTTTCCGAAGGCAGCGAGATATGCGCGACTTCGTTCGCCGTGTATTCGGCATGCGTGAAGTCGCCGATGGCCACAACCGGTGGGCGCCACGAGCTGCCGGTCGAGGCATAGACCATGAGCCCCGGCGTGAAACGATGCTTGATGCTTGCGCTGTAGATCGTGGTGTTCTCGCTGACGTCCGATTCCGTACCGTTCTGGCGCGTGCAACCGCCGGCGGCATACATGTCGGGCGTGCAGCTGATGAACAGGCCGTCTCGGTTATCCGTGAAGTGGATCCGCCGCAGTCCGCCTGAAAGCTCGGTGGATTCGGTGAGATGGAATGTCAGGTTACCGAAAAACGAGTCTTCCTTTGGCGTCCCCTTTGCAATGTAGATCGGCGTGTCGGTCACGCTTGGGGCGGCGATGGGAATACCGAGGCCGGCCAGTCGAAGCTGAGTGATACTGAGATCGTGGAGGTTGGTCTGCGAAGGTACCTGATAGTGGAAGTATCCGACGACGTAGTCGAACAGCCCGGCTACCCGGTCGAGGTTCTGCAAGCGCACCTCATGGCTGCTTGTCGTTCCCTTGGTGTCCGCAATCTGCGCAATTTCGAGATCCGGGAAGAAGTTCGCAAGATCGCGGACGCCATAGCTGTGATACTTCTGGGAAGTAGCCGAGCCGACGTAAATGAGGCGCTGGCCCAGTACGTCGACTTCCGCATTCCAGTTGTAGAACTGGAACTTCTGCTGGGTTGTACTCGGGCGGGACTGAACGGATAGCCGGTCGCTCAAGCCGATATTGCCATAGTCGGGTGCACCGGTCGTCGGCACATAGTCGGGATCGTACCCGCTGACGGATCGCACTTGGTCAAAGCGCGTGCCGTCAGTCTGCATCGCTTCGTACAGGAAGCCCAGGCGAAGCCACTGCGTCGGTTCGAAGCGGACAGCCGCCCGAATTGCATTGGTCTCGCTGCCAGGCTTCTCCTCACTATTCAGGCTGGTCACGCGGTTACCGCGATCCTTGCTATGAATGCCTGCCACGCGCACGCCCAGCACATCCGAGATGACAGGAATGTTCAGGGCGCCATTGAAATTAGCCGCCCCAGCCGAACCGAGCGTTCCGGCAAGATAGCCACCCGCTTCGACCAGGTCGGGCGCACGCGTGGTTACGGTGACTGAACCCGATGGCGTCGACCGGCCGCGCAACGTGCCCTGCGGCCCCCGCAGCACTTCGATCTGCCCTACGTCGTACATCGTCTGCATGACGAAATTCGACGGTACCGGCGCATCGTTGCGATAATACTGAATCGTGCCGTTTTCGGCGCTCACATTGACGTCGTGATTGACGCCGCGAAGTGATGAGGAAGTCCCGATGCCGTTGGCGTTGGGCGTCAGTTGAAGACCCGGAACGACCGAACTGATCTCGGTGAAATTGCGGATGTTCAACTTGGAAATCGCCTCCGAGGTGACGGCATTCACCACCAGTGGCACATCCTGCAGGCTTTCATCACGGCGACGGGCTTGAACGATGATTTCGTTTGCCACTGATGCGTCGGTGGGGTCAGGCGGTGCGGCCGTTTGGTCCTGCCGAGCGATCGCCGGCACGGCCATAGCCAGCGTGCTCGCTCCCACGAGCGTCAGCGCCATTTTCCTACGCATCGAATCCCCTTCCCTATCGATGTTTTAATCTGATTTTTGTGCGCCACACTATCGCATTGGTCAATCCGTTTGCTGGATTCGGATCATCCGTTCGCTCTGGCGAAGTAGGCGCGTCGGGCCATTGGAAACGGGCCGGCGGAAACCCCGTGAGATTCCCCCGGCCCCGCTTCGCTATGGCAGGGTCAATCTACCGGCAGCAGGGCCAGATCCCGATCGACGGCATCAAGCGCTTCGTCGGTAAACTGGCCGGGCGCGAACTTCTGAATCGCGCGCAGGGTCATCGACTTCGCCATACCGATCCGCTTGTCCGCCGTTATCCCGGGAAAGTGCTGATCGAGCACGGCCTTGGCGCCGGGATCGGACAATAGCGTTGCCAACCGGGTTGAGGCGGTGGAGTACCCGGCGACCGGCACCGAAACTGGCCCCGAAACTGGCGCTGGCGTCACCGCCCGCGGGTCGGATGCCGGTACCGCCTTCTGGATCATGGGCGAGCCGCCAGGCGAAAGGTCGACCCCCGCCGCCGGTGTCAGCTTGAGGTGAAGTTCCGAAAGCCCGCGAATGATGAAACTCGGCTCGAAGTCCAGCTTGCGCGCTCCGCGCGGACCATGCACTTCGGCATCGAGATCGATGTCGGCAGTGTACTGGAGCAATTTCTCCAGAATGATCCGCACTTCCACCCGCGCAAGCGGCGCGCCTGCGCAAGTATGGGCGCTGCGCCCGAAGGCAACGTGCTCGCGGATTTTCGGCCGATCGAGCTTGAAAGCCTGGGGATCTTCCCAGCGCGCAGGGTCGCGGTTCGCTGCTGCGATCGACAGCATGATCTTGGTCCCCGCCGGTACCGGAATATCGCCGATCTTCGTGTCACGGCGCGCAAGCCGGGCCGTCTGCTTGGTCGAACCCTCAAGCCGCAGAACTTCCTCGATCAGCGCCGGAACAAGCTTGGGATCGGCACGCAGCTTGTCCTGCAGGCCCGGCTGATCCACGATGTAGCGCATCGCATTGCCGAGAAGCTTCGCGCTCGTATCCTGGCCCGCGCCGAACATGAACATGCCAAGCTTGACGATGGCCAACTCGTCGGGAAGCGTGCCATCGGGATAGACGGCATTCGCCAGCTCAGAGAGAATATCCTGCTTCGGGTCGGCGCGCCGTTCGGCGACGTATTGAGCGAAATAGCCGCCCATGATCATGAACGGATGATCTTCGGCATCGAGATCAAGTTCGCCGTCGAGATTGCCGGGAGGCGGCGCATCCTGAATGATGTCCATGAACTTCTGCCGGTCCTCGGCCGGGATGCCCAGAAGGTCGGCAATCACCAGCGTGACGAAAGGTGTCGCGATCGTCCTGACCAGTTCGACGCCGCCATTCGCCACCGCGTCACGCACCAGCTCGTCCGAGAAGGCCTGGATAAATTCCTCGTTCGCCTTGAGCCGCGAGGGTGTGAACAGCCGGTTGACGAGCGCGCGCAACTGCACATGCGCATTGTCGTCCAGATTGACCAGCAAGTCGCCACCGTGAAATTCGCCGCGATGCGCCTCGATCTGTGCCGTGATGTCGGGCCCATGCGGCGTGAACGGCAGCGGGGCCGAGGCGCCCTGCAAACCGATGATCGCCGAAAAATCCTCCGAATTGCGCATGATTTCCAGGGTTTCTTCAAAACCCATGACCATCAGATAGTCCTTGCCCTTGGGCTGATAGACTCTGCCCTTGCCCCTCACCGCTTCGAAATATGCGTAAGGATCGACGAGGATTTCGTGGTCGGTGAAGTAATCCCGATCTGCCAGTTCAGTCATGTGTCCCACTCCTGTTTCGTGCCCGCACTTTTCGCCGGCGAATATTGTATGTCTGGTCAATCTTCAGGGGCGATCTTCACGCGAAGTCCGTCGAGAGCGTCAGTAATCGGGAGCTGACAGGAAAGACGTGACTGGCTGCCGCGATGGCTGGACGAGTCCAGGAGGTCGTTCTCGTCCTCACTCATCGCCGCAAGAGCATCGGTGGGGCCGGCTTCGATGTGCACATGGCAGGTCGCGCACGAGCAACACCCGCCGCATAGCGCCAGCAGCTCGTCGAAGCCGGCGTCTCGGATGACTTCCATGACGGTCTGTCCGGGATTTGCGCGGAGAACTCGTTCCTCTCCGGATGCCCCTATGACGGTGATTGATGCCATTTCTCAGCACTCTCCAGGTTTGGCTTGTTGTGCGCTCTTGGATGAGACTTCCGCCGTCGGCGGCTTGATGCTGCCCGACCGGACAGTGGACGCCCAAAAGCGGCGCTTCGTTTTATGCGATACAGTGGCGCATACATCCAGCAGCCGGAGAGCGTCAACCCGGATTCCGGGACAGGGCTGGCGGTGAGATCGCGTTCGAGGTCCGCTTCACGAGTTTGATCGCCGCAGCGTTATTCCGGCCGCGCGCCGGGCCAACCAGGACATCTGGATAACGAAACCCGGTCATATGAAATAACGCGGTAGTACGGGCGCTTCGCATCGGTCTGACCGGCTTGACAGTCTGCACCCGCAATTTATACGCGACACATTGTCGCACAAAAGTGCGATGTTGGGAGAGTTGAGCAGATGCGCTTCAGGCAAGCATGTCTGCTTCTGCGAACGTCAGGCGAAAACATCTATGGCGAAGAGAACGCGATTTCGATCCGAAGCGGCAGCGCTGAAGCTGCTGCTGCTTTCGATCTCTGCGTGCTCATCCTTGGCATGTGCGCAAGACGGTTCAGTTGTCCCGCCCAGCGCACCGGATAAACTCGAAACGGATTTCTCCGATCCGCCCATGGATGCCCGCCCGCGCGTGTGGTGGCACTGGATCAACGGCAACATCACCGAGGAAGGACTCCTCAAGGATCTTGCCTGGATGAAACGCGTGGGGATTGGCGGCGCGCAGTCGTTCGACGTCAATCTCCAGAGTCCGCAAATCGTGGATCAGCGCCTGGTCTACATGACACCCGCCTGGCAAAAAGCCTTCAAGGCCGCCACCCGCGAAGCGGATCGCCTGGGTCTCGAACTGGCCATCGCCTCTTCGCCGGGCTGGTCGGAAACCGGCGGACCTTGGGTTTCCCCCGCCGACGGCATGAAAAAGCTGGTCTGGAGCGAGGTTACACTTGGCGGCGGAACGGGCGGCGGAAAGCGCGTCACTCTTGCGCTCCCCGCCCCGCCCACCGTGACCGGACCGTATCAATCAATAGCCGCAGCATCGGGAACGAACTCGACGATCAACGAGAAAGCGCCCGATGTCCCGGCGCCATTCTACCGCGACGTCAGGGTGCTCGCGGTGCCGGCACTGGCAAGCACGGGCTCAGCCCTTCCGGCATTTGCCGATAGTTCAGGGAAGCCTGTCGACGCGAAAACATTGACGGACGGCGATTTCGAGACCGGGATCGACCTTGCGAAAGCAGCGAAGGGGCCAACGCTCCTCGCCGTTCGCTATCCGACTGCCCGGACAATCCGCGCCATGACCCTGTTCGTGCCCGGAGGATCGGGCAAGTTCATCGGCGCCAACCTCAAGGCAAGCCTCGAAGCGGAAGTCTCGGCGGGGAAATGGACCACCGTGACCGAAGTGCCGCTGGCCCGTGTCCCCACCACGCTGGCATTCGCGCCCGTGACTGCCCGGAACTTCCGCGTCTCCTTTCAGGAAGTCAGCAGCCTTCCCGACATCGCCCCGCCGCCTGCCGGTGTCGATCTGTCAGCGCTGGCTGCCGGGTTTTCAGGCGGAAAGCCGAGCACGTCGATCCGCATCACCGAGATCGAACTGTCCGGCCAGGAGCGGGTCAATCGCGTCGAAGCCAAGGCAGGTTTCGACATCGTTCCCGATTATTACCCACTCGACGCAGGCCTCGCCGATTCCGCCGGCGTGCCTCCCGGCAGGATCCTCGACCTGACCGATCGCCTGAGACCAGACGGCACGCTGGAATGGACGCCGCCCACGGGGCGATGGCGCATCATTCGCTTCGGTTACTCGCTTGTCGGCACGATGAACCATCCGGCTCCGTTCGAGGCGACCGGCCTTGAAGTGGACAAGTACGATGCCGAGGCAGTCCGGCGCTACATGGATCACTATTTCGCGACTTACCGCCAGACGGTCGGTCCCGATCTGATGGGGCGCAGAGGTATCCGGGCAATCCTCAACGACAGCATCGAGGTTGGCGCCGCGAACTGGACGCCGCAGATGATCGCCCAGTTCAAGCGGCTGCGCGGGTATGATCCCGTCCCGTGGATGCCCGCACTCGCCGGGACGATCGTGGGATCGCGCCAGGAGAGCGAACGCTTCCTCTACGATTTTCGGCGAACCCTGGCCGACCTTCTTGCCAGCGAGCATTATGGGACCATAGCCAAGGCAGCGCATGACCATGAACTGATCGTCTACGGCGAAGCGCTGGAAGATCATCGCCCTCTGCTCGGTGATGACATGGCGATGCGCAGATGGGCCGACGTGCCGATGTCCGCGATGTGGTCGTTCCAGCGCGACCGCGGCCCCAAGCCGAGCTATCTTGCCGACATGAAGGGCGCGGCCTCGGTCGCGCATGTCTATGGCCGCAAATACGTCGCCGCGGAATCGCTGACATCCATGCTTTCGCCCTGGGCTTATGCCCCAGGCGACCTCAAGCGGATGATCGATCTCGAATTCGCGACCGGCATCAATCGCCCCATCATCCACACCTCGGTCCATGTTCCGGTGGAGGGCAAAAAACCTGGCCTGCGCCTCTCCATTTTCGGACAGGACTTCAACCGCAACGAGGCCTGGGCCGAACTCGCGCGGCCATGGATGGACTATATCGCGCGCAATTCCCACTTGCTTCAGCAAGGTACCAATGTCGCAGACATCGCCTATTTCTACGGCGAAGAGGCCCCGCTGACGTCCCTGTTCGGGGACAAGCCGGTCGCCGAGGTTCCTGCCGGCAACGCATTCGATTTCGTGAACGCCGATGCACTTCTCGGCGCACTCTCCAACGACGGCGGCGATCTGGTGAGCACGGGAGGCGCCCGGTACCGCGTGCTCTACCTGGGAGGTTCTGCCAGCAGGATGAGCCTTGCCGTTCTCGTCCGGATTGCCGAACTGGTGGAGGCCGGCGCGACGGTGATCGGCCCGCGCCCAACAAGCGATCCGGGCCTCACCGCAGACCCTGCGCGCTACCAGGCGCTGCTCGAAAAACTCTGGCCGGGATCCCCTGTTACCGAAATCGGGCGAGGCCGGGTGATCGCCGCGGCCGACCTTGGCGGAGCCTTGTCCCAAGCCGGCATCGCGCCGGATTTCGCGTTCGACGGCGGAACGCAGGGCGCAGCGCTCCCCTTCGTCCATCGCCGGCTGCCCGGAGGCGATATCTATTTCGTCGCCAACCAGAAGGATCGCACCGAAACGATCACCGCGCGCTTCCGGGTCACCGGGAAGGTACCGGAACTGTGGCATGCCGACACGGGCAAGCCGGAACCGGTCAGCTTTACGGTTCAAGGCGGGGTGACAGCCATTCCCCTGTCCCTCGCTTCGGACGAATCCGTGCATGTGGTTTTCCGCAAGGACACCACCGAGACCAGCCGCAAGGTCGCGCCCGTCGAACTCACGAAAGCCGCACTCCTTGCAGGTCCCTGGAGCGTGGCATTCGAACAGGATCGCGGCGCGGCGCCTGAGACCCGGCTTGCCGAACTGTCCCCGCTCAATGAGAACACGCAGGCGTCGATCCGCTACTTCTCGGGGATCGCGACATACACGAAGGAATTCGTGGCCCCGCGCGGATGGAAGAAAGGCAAGCCACTACTGCTCGACCTCGGCGAGGCGCGCGAGATCGCAGAGGTAAAAGTGAACGGCCAATTCGCCGGCTATGCCTGGCACAAGCCTTATCGCATCGACATCGGCGCGCAGATGCATGCCGGCAAGAACCGGCTCTCAATCCGCGTTGCCAACCTTTGGGTCAATCGCCTCATCGGCGACGCTCAGCCTGGGAGTGGAGAGGCCGGCGTGACGAAGGTGACCTGGACCGCAACTCCGACATACCGGAAGGACGCTCCCCTGCGTCCGTCGGGGCTGCTCGGTCCGGTGCAGTTGCTGCTGCAACGGTGAATCTCGAAGAACAAAATCGGCCGAAACAAGCAGGAGAGCGGCGAGTGGGCAAAATCGAACGAATGCTGACGACGATGATGCTGGGTGCGGCCATAACAGCCACCGCATTCGCCGCGCCTGCTTTCGCGGCGCCCGATCGCGCCAGTGCCCAATCGGATGACGCACAAGCGGGTGACGCACAAGCGGGTGACGCACAAACGGGTGACGCTAGGCCGGCGATCGCATTGTCCCAGGGCTGGCGGTTTCATTTCGGGGACGCGCCTGGTTCCGTCACCGATGCCCGCTTCGACGATCGCGGCTGGGAGCAGGTCTCGGTCCCGCATAGCTGGAACCACATCGGCGCCTATGCGCTGACGCGCGGCACCGAAACCGACAACCGGCAAGGCGTGGGCTGGTACCGCCTCTGGGTCGACGCCCCGCCGGCGAAATCGGGCGAACGCCAATATCTGGACTTTGCCGCGGTCGGCAAGCTGGCCGAGGTCTGGGTGAACGGCCGGCATGTCGGCACACACAAGGGCGCATTCGCCCGCTTCCGCCTCGACGTCACCGAGGCCTGGAAGCCGGGGCAGCGTAACCTCGTGGTTGTGAGTGCCGATAACAGCAAGGTAGAACCCGGCAGTTCGACATCCGAAGTGATCCCCCTGTCCGGCGATTTCTTCGTGCATGGCGGCATCTACCGCGAGGTTTCGCTGCTCCAGCTTCCAGCGGCCTCGATCGATCCGCTCGATTTCGGCGGGCCAGGCGTTTACGCATACGCCGCGAAGATCACCCCGGAAAGTGCGACCGTCGAAATCCGCACGAAGCTGCGCAATGCAGGCGCGGCCCCGCGTAACCTGACGCTCGCGACCGAGATCCGCGATGCGCGCGGCAAGATCGTCGCCCGCTCAGTTCAGCCAGTGACCTTGGCGCCCGGAGCCAGCGAGCAGCGCGCGAATGTGAACATCGCCCGGCCCCATCGCTGGAACGGCAGGGCCGATCCCTACCTCTACTCGGTCACCTCCACGCTTTCGGACGGAAAGGCCCGGCTCGACCGGGTGTCCCAGCCGTTGGGCCTGCGCACATTCCGCTTCGATGCCGATGCCGGCTTCTTCCTGAACGAGCGGCATGTGAAACTGCACGGCGTCTCACGTCATCAGGACGCGCTGGGCTCAGGCTGGGCACTCACACCCGAACAGCATGCCGAAGACATGGCCCTGATCGAGGAGCTTGGCGCGAACACCATTCGCCAGGCCCACTACCAGCACGCCGATGCGTGGTCCGATCTGGCGGACAAGGCGGGAATGGTCGTGTGGGCGGAGCTGCCATACGTCACCACGCCCAGCGTCTCGGGCGGGCAGGGTTCGGAAGCGCTCTGGACCAATGCCGAACAGCAACTGCGCGAGCAGATTCGTCAGAACTACAACCATCCCTCGATCCTGATGTGGTCTGTCGGCAACGAAGTGGATTCGGCCAAGGGCTTCGGCGTCAAAGGCAGCCCGCCCAAGCCATTGGCGTTGCTCCAGCACCTCAATGCGATCGCCAAGGAGGAAGACCCGCACCGCCCGACGACATTTGCGGACTGCTGCGAAGGGCTGACGCTGGTCCAGACCGCAGGCGAAAAACTTGCAGGGACGGCCGACCTCATCGGCTACAACCGCTATTACGGCTGGTATTATCCCAACCCGCTGCAGGCGCGGACCGATCTTGGCGACACGCTCGACAAGTTCCACCGGGATCACCCTGCCCTGCCCTTGTCGCTGAGCGAATATGGCGCGGGCGGCGCGATCAGCCAGCACAGTGACAATGTGCGGAACGGCTTCGTCAATTTCGTCGGGCGCCCCCATCCCGAGGAATATCAGGCCTGGGTTCACGAGCAGACCTGGCCCAGCATCGCCAGGCGCGATTTCGTCTTTGCCAGCTGGGTCTGGGCCATGTTCGACTTCTCCAGCGACCTGCGTGACGAAGGCGATGCCGTAGACCTCAACGACAAGGGGCTGGTCACCGCGGACCGCAAGGAGCGCAAGGACGCGTTCTGGTTTTACAAGGTCGCATGGAGCGATACCCCTGCCCTGCATCTCGCGGGGAAGCGGTATGTCGACCGCGCCTATCCCGTCATGGACGTGAAAGCCTATTCGACCGCCTCATCCGCGACGCTGGCGATCGATGGCAAACCGATCGGCACGGCGCCTTGCGCCGAATTCGTATGCGAATGGAAGAACGTCTCCCTTCGGCCCGGCGCCAATACGGCGGTGGTGACGGCCACGGAAGGCGGCAAGACGCTGCGCGATACCGCCCGTTGGAACGGACCGGACGTCGAGCGCAACGGCCTGCGCATCAATTCCGGCAGCCTTGCCGGGCTCGATCTTGGCACGCGGCAATTCGGCTCCGACACTTTCGTGACGGGCGGCAAGCCCGTCGTGCTTAACCTTGTCGGCTTTGGCGGACGCTCGATGGCCCCCATCCGTCAGGTGGACGCTGCCGATCCCGCGCTGTTCGACTACTGGCGCGATGGCGCCGCCTTTTCCTACGACATCCCGCTGCCCAACGGCCAGTGGACAGTGACCCTGCACTTGTTCGAACCGCGCAAGACCTCCTCGCCCGATCAGTCTCTTGCCGTGAAAGCCAATGGCCAACCGGTCATCGAAGGGCTCAATCTCCTGAAGGAGGCCGGAGCGCCTCTCAAGGAACTGGTTCGCACCTTTCCTGTGACCGTCCTCCACGGCCGCCTGATCCTCGATTTTTCGAGCGTCTCGGGCAACGCGGCCCTGGCCGGGATCGAGATCACGCGGTGAGCGCCGGACGCCGCCACAATTTCCATGGAGAGAGACATGTTTGATCGACGCACGTTTCTGGCATCGAGCGCGGCAGCGGCCGCGCTTTCGGCAAGCGGAGCGAGAGCTGCCGATATTCCGGGCGAAACGGTCCGGGTCGATACCCGCGCAATTGCCGGCCCCCTGCCTCACGTATGGGAAGAGTGCGTAGGTTCGGACCGCGCCGCGATCACGATGCGCGAAGAATGGCGCCAGGACATGCGCCTCGGGCTGGCAGAGGCCGGTTTCAAGCGCGCCCGGTTCCACGGCATCTTCAACGACGAACTCGGCGTGTTCGGAAAGAGCATTCTTGAGATGCGAAGGAACGGCGGGCTGAACTGGCTCAACGTCCACCGCGTTTACGACGGTCTACTCGACTTGGGTGTATCTCCCTTTGTCGAACTCAGCTTCATGCCGGGCAAGCTCGCCTCAGGGAAAACCCAGTTCGGCTTTTACGGCGGCAACATCACGCCGCCCACTTCGGACGCCGAGTTCGCCGGTTTCATCACATCATTCACAACCGCCATGATAGAGCGCTACGGGCTGGAAACCGTGCGCAGCTGGCCGTTCGAGGTGTGGAACGAGCCCAACCTCTCCTTCTTCTGGACCGGTGACAAGCAGCGCTATTTCGAAATGTACAAGGCTGTGGCGACTGCGATCAAATCGGTCGATCCGCGTATCCAGGTCGGCGGGCCGGCAACCTCGAAGACAGCGTGGATCGGGGATTTCGCGCAATGGTGCGCAGCGAACAATGCCCCCGTCGATTTCTTCGCCACGCATGCCTATGCCGGCGACGATCAGGACGACGTCTTCGGAAAGGGCGGTCCGCGCCGCAGCGTCAATGACGTCATTCCCGAAGCCCTTGCCAACGCCCGCCGCACGATCGATGCCGGTCCCTTCGCCGGCAAGCCGATGTGGCTGTCCGAATGGTCGTCGGACAGCCCTGCCATGATTGCCCACGTGATCGCCAATGGCATGGCGCATTGCGCCGGCATGTCACAATGGACGCTGAGCGGCATGTACGAGGAACTCGGCGTCGACGACTACATGCTGAAGGAAGGCTCGATGGGCTGGAGCATGATGATCGACGGCATCGCCAAGCCCTCGTTCAATACCTACCGGCTGCTCCATCGCCTGGGGACGCAGCGCCTCGCCGCACAAGGGCCTGCTTTGGCATCGCGCGACAGGACCGGGCGGACTTCCGTGCTCCTGTGGAATCTGGCCGAAGTGGATCAGCCCGGAGGAATTCCCGGCATGACCGCGGAACGCAAGATCACCGGAGGTGCCAAGCGGATGACGTTGCAGTTCGACGGGCTCAAAGGACGGAGGACCGCCGAAGTCCGGTTCGTCGATTGGGAACGGGGATCGCCCATGCCGGCCTGGCGCGCCATGGGGTCTCCCCGCTATCCTTCGCGCGCCCAGATCGCGCATTTGCGCCAGGTCTCGCGTCCGGTGGTGGAAACGCACCGTCTGAATGCGGACGGCACACTGGTCCTGGACCTGCCCGCCGAGGGTCTCGCCCTTGTCGAGCTCGCCTGACCCAGGCCGCGATTACAGAGGGTCCCGGGGCTGTTTATGCCCCGGGACCCTCCGCGATTTACGCTGCCATTCCGCCATCGAGCAGTAATGTGCTGCCGGTCATGAACATCGCCATGTCCGATGCGCAGAACAGGATGGCCCGGGCAATATCGTCGGCCACGCCGACCCGGCCCAGTCGGCTGGTGCCGATCCCGGGGATCGGGCAATTCTTGATGGTCTCTTCGTCCCAGTCGGCAATGAACATGGTCTTTTCGGTGAGCGAAAAGCCAGGCGCGACGCCCAGCACTCGGATGCCTTGCGCGCCCAGTTCGATCGCCAGTTGCTTGGTCAGACCGACCACCCCGTGCTTGGAGCTGCAATAGGCAGCCTGCCCTTCGGAAATCCCCCTGACCCCGGCCAGCGAGGCGACGTTGACGATCACGCCGCCCTGCCCCCTTGCGATCATCCGTCTTGCAGCCTCCTTGGCGCCGACGAAGGTGCCGCGCAAATTGATCGCTAGGACGTTATCGAACTCCTCCACATCCAGATCGAGCAGCGGTGAAAACGAGGGTATGCCCGCGTTGTTGACCCAGATGTCCAGCTTGCCGAAGCGGTTCTCCGCCAGGTCCGCAGTGGCGATAATCGAGGCTGCATCGCCGGCATCGAGACGGGTCGAAGTCACATCCGCAGAGAACCGCTCGGCCAGTTCCCTTGCGGTCACGGCCGCCGCTTCCTCATCGATATCGGCAATGAGAACGGCAGCTCCCGCCTCTGCAAGCCGCCGCGCCGCGGCTTTTCCCAGACCCCAGGCCGCACCGGTAACGACGGCGCTTCTGCCCTTGAGAGAGATCAGTTGATCGATCGAATGGTCCGAAACATCTGGCACTGGCATCCCCATTTCTCCTTATCCATCGAGCGTGTCCTGACTGGGTCATTTCCGTAGAAATTGCGGCTCCTGGATGTCCGCCTAGGCCAGTCGCGACTGCACCGCGAAATCGAATCGCGGCGCTGGCGTGCCTATCTACAGGCTGGACAGGTTTCAAGTTGTGCGCCACAATATCGCATAAACTGGCAGGGTCGAAGATCGCTGCCGGACAGGAAAAGGCACGGTGAACAGTCGCCGCGCGCCGCAAATGGGAGAGAGCGAATGGTTGCCGATCGTGTCGTCGTCGTCACGGGTGGAGCATCGGGTATCGGGCTTGGTGTCGCACGGCTTTTCGCGGACAAGGGCCATCCTGTCGCGATCCTCGACGTTCAGGAAGACGCCCTGAAGCGCGAGAGCGAAGCTCTCCGCGCGCAAGGCGCAAGGATCGTCGCGCGCAAGGCGCAAGGATCGTCGCGCGCAAGGTCGATGTTTCCGATCGGGCCAGCATCGACGCCGCTTACGCAGCCGTTCGCGAAGAACTCGGCCCGATCGCGATCGTGGTCGCCAATGCTGGTATTTCCCAGGGCATTCCCTTTCAGGACGTGACCGTCGAAACCTGGCAGCGCATGATCGACATCAACCTTACCGGCGTGTTCCATACGGTTCAGGCCGCCTTGCCGGACATGGTCGATGCCAGGTGGGGCCGGATAATCACGATCTCGTCGCAGGCCGCGCAGTCCGGCGCCGGAGACCGCGCGCACTATTCCGCCGCCAAGGCCGGTGTGATCGGGTTGACCCGGTCTCTCGCCCGCGAATTTGCCGGGCAAGGCATTACCGTCAACACCATCCCGCCCTCGGTCGTTGCCACCCCCATGGCCGAGGCCGGTATTGCTGCCGGGACTTTCCCGCCGCTGGAAGTCATCTCCCAGCATATTCCCATCCCGCGTCCCGGTACCCCCGGCGATATCGCAGCAGCCTGCGAATACCTCGCCTCGGACGGTGCAAGCTACGTCACCGGCCAGGTCCTTGCCGTCAACGGCGGCATGTTCATCGGATAACGGGACATCGGCGGCGCACCATCGGCAAGTCGCCGATGTCCGCCGCCGGGACTGCGTCACCTGGAAACACCTGGGAGCGAACACAATGACCAAGCCATCGGAAGCTCGAAAGCTGCGCATCGTGCAATGGGCCACCGGCACGGTAGGCGCGGCAGCCATGCGCGCCGTGCTCACGCACCCCGAGATGGAGCTTGTTGGCGTCAAGGTCTATTCGCCCGCCAAGGAAGGCAAGGATGCCGGCGCGCTATGCGGAATGCCGCCAACCGGCATCAAGGCGGTACGGGACCTGACATCGGTGCTGGCGCTCAAGCCGGACTGCGTGCTCTACATGCCCGAACTTACCGACTACGATGACATCAGCGCCCTTCTGGAAAACGGCATCAACATCTCTTCCACACGGGCGGAGTTCTTCCATCCGGGAAGCATGGAGCCCATGATCCGCGCGCGGATCGAAGCGGCATGCCGCAACGGGGGCGCCACGCTGCACAGTTCCGGCAGCAGCCCCGGCTTCATCACCGAAGCCCTGCCTCTCGTCCTGCTGTCGCTCGCAAGGCGTCTGGACCTTCTTACCATCGATGAATTTGCCAACTGCATCGACGGCTGCTCGGAAGAGATGCTGGTCGGAATCATGGGCTTCGGCGAAACGGCCGAGGCCTTCGCCCGGCGCCCGTTCTACGAGCGGGACGAAGTGTTCAACCACTCCCTGTGCGCGCTGGCCGAGGCGGTCGGCATCGACATCGAGCGTTTCGAGGTTTCCAGCGAAGTGGCGCTCGCCAAACGTCCCGTTAAACTCCACGAAAGCACCATTCCAGCGGGCTCGGTTGCCGGGCAGCGGATGGTGACGACCGGCTACCGCGGCGGAACGCCCGTCATGCGTTTTCGCTGCAACTGGTTCGTCACCGAAGAACTCGATCCCGCCTGGGACCTGCGCGGCGACGGGTGGCGGGTCACCGTCGACGGGGACACGCCGCTCGATATCAGCATCGGCTTTCCCATTCCCCACGCCGATCGCCAGACAACGCTACCCAACCTGACGGCGCATCGTCCTGTCAACGCAGTTTCCAGCATCTGCGCCGCTCCGCCTGGTATCCTGACGACCGGATCGTTGCCCTCGGTCGTGGCCCGTTTGGGCTAGCCCCAGCGCTTTCCAGTCAGCTGGAAGCACGCGCACAACACTACCTCGATCCAACCTAAAACTTTCGCGCGAACGGCGAGGGTTCAATCCGAGGGCCGGCAGGAAGAGCCGCCATGGTGCAAGCTGGCGGCACTCGATTAAAAGTGGGTGTTAACCGCTCAGACTAGGTCAGCGGCTGAGAATGGGTCAGTGGCTGACACTGGGCCAACGCAGACTGAGCCGCAGGATGTCGGCGGCTTCGTTGTCGGGATCGTCCTCGGCCACGACCGCATAGCGCCAAAGCTCATGAGCGGGATCCGCAACTGCCTCCTGCACGAGTTCTCCCAAAGGCCCGTCCTTGACCAGCCCAGCGGCGAGCGAGCCAGCTTTGTCCAACTGGCCGTCGTAGCGGATCAGCCGCGCGGGTGTGTGGTATGAAACGTGCATTTGCAGACCCTTTCCCTTTTCTTCTGGCGACAATCGCGCCGCGCCATGAAACGCGGCACGGTTTCGAGAACAGGGAACGGCACGTCCGAGTGCCCGCATTTCAGGTTTTTGCGACAGTTCGGGCTATAGGCGCGCCAGACCCTTTGGCCAGATTGCCGGTTGCAACCTCCCGCGCCCCGTCAGGAGCAGCGATAGATCTGTTCCAGCACCATGGCGGCTGCACCGCGCGCGTAGGCACCTTTGTCTCCTAGCTTGAAGTGGAGCCTCGTGCGGCGGCGCAGCGCTGGAAACGTGTTTCGCTCCAGGGCATCGAAGAAGATGCTGCGCAGTTCCTCGATCATGGTGAACTTCGGGCCGAGAATGACCACGGCCTCCGGGTCCTGCATCGTGATGTGATTGGCAACGGATACGCCGAGATAGTGGCTGGCCTGTTCCAGTATCGGCCCGATGTCGATCCTGCCGGCCGCCTGTTCGGCCATCAGGCCGTCGAAAGCGGCGTTCATCCTGTCAAAGTCGGGCAAGGGCCGGCCCAGTTGCGCGCAGGACTGCTCCATGATCGATTGCACGGAGCAATAGGCCTGAAGGCAGCCGATGCCGCCGCAGTAGCAGGCTCTGCCCGTGTCGGGCACGACCTTGGTATGCCCGAATTCGGCGGCCATGCCGTGGACCCCGGTGACGAGCTGGCCGCCGCGGTACAAGGCGGCGCCGATCCCCAGATCGATGTTGATCAGGGTGAAATCATCGGCATGGGCAGCGGCGCCGTACCAATGCTCCGCGCGGGCCAGCAGATTGGTGCTGTTGTCGATGAGAGTGGCAACGCCCAGCGCCTCGCCGACGATGCCGCCGAAGTCCACCGGCCCGGAATCCAGCGAGATGATATGCTCGACGATGCCCGTCCGATTGTTGACGATGCCGGGAATGCCGATGCCGATACGGTAGATCTCTTCCCGGGGAACGTCCCACTCGGCAAGGGCCTGTTCCAGCGCCGTGATGAATTGCCGTGCGAGACCTTCGATGGTCGTGTCCCGCGTCAGCGCGGCCTTGGCGAAACCGAGGCTTTCGCCCCTGAGATTGACGATCTCCGTCAGCAGTTCGCCCTCGTTGGTGGGCGTGGTGCCGACGACGTAGCGTCCTTGCGGGTTTATCCGAAGGTTCACGCGCGGGCGGCCCGGGCCCGAGGTGGCCACCTTTTCCTCGATCACGATCCCGCGCCGGACCAGATCGGCAGTGATGGCCGTGATGGTTCCGCCGGTGAGGCCGGTGAGGCCGACCAGATCCGTCCGGGCCACGGGCTCGCTGGCGCGCAGCTTCTTCAGCACGAGCACTCGGTTGAATTCCTGATCGGTGAGCCGCATCGCGCTGTCATCGGCCAAACGCCATGCGCATGCAACCGCGCCGCCCGGGCGATTATTTTAATCTCTAAAATTTCCTCGCGACAGCCCATCTCGGTTATGCCACCCAAGGCCGCGAACGAACGACCTTTTCGGCAAGACTAACACTGGCTGGACTGCGGGCAAGGCGCCCTCACCGGATCATGGCAGCACGGAGCACAGGAATGCCTTCTGCAAATCCCTCTCGCTTGAAACTGGCTGGATTGCTCACTGTAACGGCCGCCATGGCCATGGCGGCGATCGACCACTCCGCTGCCAATGCCCAGAGCGTAGCGGCCAAACAGGAGCCTGCCGCCGTGCCCGATGCGACTTTCGCAGAGCCCTATATCGACATCGACGAATGGCGCGATGCGCCGGTGCGCCATCGCTATGTCCATGGCGGCTTCAAGGGCACGGACACGCGCTTCTCGTTCTATTTCCCGCCCAAGGATCAGTACCAGGGCCGGTTCTTCCAGCACTTCACCCCCGCCCCTGACAACGAGAACCTGGCCCAGCGGGCGACGACGCCCACCAACGACAAGCTGTCCTTCGCAATCGCGAGCGGGGCCTATTTCGTCGAGACCAATGGCGGCGGTCCGGCCGTCGCCGGATATGGATCGAGCGATCCCACGATCGGCGCCTACCGCGCCAATGCCGCAGCCGCGCAGTATTCGCGCGTGGTTGCGGTGAAGATGTACGGCGGCAAGCGGCCCTACGGCTATGCCTATGGCGGCAGCGGCGGCGGCTACCGAACGGTCGGTTCGATGGAAAACACGCGCGGCGTGTGGGATGGCGCGGTGCCCTACGTGCTGGGTTCGAGCATGGCGATCCCCAACTCGTTCACGGTGCGCATGCACGCGATGCGCCTGCTTCAGGACAAGTTCCCGCAGATTGTCGACGCCATGGAGCCGGGCGGCAGCGGCGATCCTTATGTAGGGCTCAGCGCGGAACAGGCCTCGGCCTTGCGCGAAGTGACGCGCATGGGCTTCCCGCCGAAATCGTGGTTCGGCTGGAAGACGATGGGGATCCACGGCTTCGCCGCGCTCTACGGCGGCGTGCTGATGGCCGATCCCGGCTATTTCACCGACTTCTGGACGAAGCCCGGATATCTTGGCTTCGACCATCCCGAGAGTTTCGCCGGCTATCGCTTGCAGCATGAAACGGCGATCTCGGCGCCGATCACGGCGGCCGAAGCAGCGCGCCTCAAGATCCACACCGGCGTCACCGACGGCAAGGTCCAGGGCAATGTGGACGACAGTTTCGCCGCCCTGCAGGGCAAGGAAGCGAAGAACGTGGTCGCCGTCCGCCTCGCCAAGGCGCCGCCAAGAGTTCAGTTCCTGGGCGGCGACCTGATGGTCAAGTCCGGTGCCGCCAAGGGCGCGCGCCTCACCGTCAGCCGCATCGAAGGCGACGTGGCAGTGCTGGGCATCGTCGATCCCGCCGTGGCCGCCAAGCTGGCAGCGGGCGACGAAGTCAGTCTCGACAATTCGAACTTCCTGGCCGCGCAGACCTACCATCGCCATCAGGTCCCCGGCCCCGAATTCAAGGTCTGGAACCAGTTCCGCGGGGCAGACGGCAAGCCGCTCTATCCGCAGCGGCCGATGCTGCTGGGGCCTGTCTTCACGCAGGCAACCGCCGGTTCGGTGCCGAAAGGCAATTTCGATGGGAAGATGATCCTGGTGGAATCCCTCTGGGACCGCGAGGCTTTCCCCTGGTCGGCCGACTGGTATCGCGGCCTCGTCACCGCTCACTTCGGTGCTGCGACGGACGATCATTTCCGCCTCTGGTACACCGACCATGCGCTCCACGGCGATTCAGACCCGGAAGACCCGACGCATACCATCACTTATGTGCCGGTGCTCAATCAGGCCCTGCGCGACCTGGCGCTCTGGGTGGAGAAAGGTATCGCTCCGCCCGCTTCCACCAGCTACCGCTTCGACGATGGCCAGATCGTCGTCCCGGCCGGGGCGGCGGATCGTCACGGCGTACAGCCGGTCATCGACCTCAAGGTCGCAGGAGGCCTTCGGGCCGAGGTCAAGGCGGGCCAGAAGGTCACTTTCGTCGGCAAGATCGATGTTCCGCCCGGCGCTGGCGCAATCGTCGCGGCGCAATGGGATTTCGACGGCGCGGGCACTTTCCCTGTCGAATCCGAAATCCGCTCCGGAGCCCATTCGGCTACCGTCACGGCGACTCACACCTTCGCCCGGCCCGGCACCTATTTCCCCACATTGCGCGGCACGTCGCAGCGAGAGGGCGACAAGAACACGCCCTTTGCCCGCATCCAGAACCTCGGGCGCGTCAGGGTCGTCGTGAAATAGCGGCCTGCCCCTTGTGGACGCGGCCCGTCTTCGCGGTCAGATTTCCTTGAGTTCCGTGACGAACTCGTAGCGATCGCCGCGGTAAACCGAACGGGTGAACTCGACGATCCGGCCGTCGGGAATGCGGGTCTTGCGCTCTATGCGCAGCACTTCGGAATTCTGCTTCACGCAGAGGATGCCGGCCTCGGTCGGGGTCGCCAGTGAGGCGCGGACGCGCTGCGTGCCGGAAGTCGGGCGGAATCCGTGAATGTCGAGCGCCTGGTAGAGCGAATCTCCGAGCGCGGTCAGGTCCGGCATGAACTGCGCCGGGATCACGGCATGTTCGATCGCCAGCGGCTCGCCGCCGGCCAGGCGGACGCGGCCCAGCCGGGCGACGGAAGCGTTGGCGGGGATCTCCAGCGCCGCAGCCTCTTCCTCGGTCGGCTGCGCATAGGCCTTGTTGATCCACACCACGCCGGGGTTCTCGCCGCGCGAGCGGGTATCGTCGCTGAAGCTGCTGAGCCTGGCGCCGGGTGCCTCGATCCGCTTGGCCACGAAAGTGCCCGAACCCTGCTTGCGGAACAGCACGCCTTCCTCGATCAGCTGCTCGATACCCTTGCGCACGGTTACGCGGGACAGACCTGCCATCTCGCTGAGGTCCCGTTCGGATGGGAGCGCGCTGCCCGGATCGATCGCACCGCTGCTGATGTGCTCGCGCAGGCTGCGGGCAAGCTGCAGATAGAGCGGCGTGCCCTCTTCGCTGCGGGTCCAGGCAATGTCGCGCATCGTCGATCAGTCTCGCTTTTCCAGCAGTTGCAGGACCTGGCGCAGATTGCCGCCATTGTCTTCGAGCAGCGTGTTCGCCTCTGCGAGAGGAACGCCCAGCGCGACGATCACGCCGAGCCGGATTTCGTTTCCTGCCGTTTCCAGCGCGCGGGCCGCGACTTCCGCGTCGACCCCGGCGATATCCTGAACCATGGTCCGCCCCCGTTGCAAGAGCTTCGCATTCGAAATGCGCATGGCCACCATGCGGCCCTGATAGACCAGGCCGCGGCGGAGCATGATCGCGGTCGACAGCAGGTTCAGCACGGCCTTCTGCGCAGTGCCCGCCTTCATGCGGGTGGAACCGGCAACCACTTCGCTGCCGGTCACGGCCAGGATGGCATGTTCGGACGTGTCGAGCAGGACCGAGCCGGCATTGTTGGCGATGCCGATGGTGAGCGCACCCGCGGCGCGGGCTTCCTCGATCGCGGCGACGGTGTAGGGCGTGCGGCCGCTGGCAGCGACGCCGATCACCACGTCCGAGGGGCCGATGCCCCGTTCGCGCACTTCGGCGCGGCCGGCCTCGACATCGTCCTCGGCGCCTTCATAAGCCTCGGTCAGGGCGCCAATGCCCCCGGCCATGAGGAAGACCATGCGGTCCATCGTCCAGCCGAACGTCGGATAAAGCTCCGTGCCGTCCTGCACGGCAAGGCGGCCCGAGGTGCCCGCCCCCACGAAGACCAGCCGGCCGCTATCGCCCAGCCGCAGCGCCGCCGCTTCGGCCGCGCGGGCAATCGCCCGGGTCTGCGACTGGATCGAGGCGATGGCCGCCATCTGCCCTTCAAGCATGGCCTCCACGGCCAGTTCGGTCGGCCAGAGGTCGAGATCGAGGTATCGGGCGTCGAGCGCTTCAGTATTCATGGTATCCTTTGTCCCTTGCGGGGATCAACGTTCAACAGGGGCCATCGTCTTGCCCGATCCGGCCGGCGCGGCGCAGATCGCGAAAGCGATGACCGTGCCGATGCAAAGCTGGAACGGGAACGACAGGCTGCTCAGAGCGGCCGGAAGGCCGATGGCATGGGCGATAGAAGGCTGGAGCAACAGGATCGTGACGAAGCCGACGAGAAGCGCGGCGATGACCGATCCGGTGGTGCCCCGTCCGGTGAACAGCGCGGTGAAGTAGACACCCAACAGGCCGGCGTACGTGAAGACCATCACTTGCAGGGCGAATTCCAGCAGCCCCATGTCGGTGTAGCGCTGCCAGTAGAACGAGACCACGGCCATGACGAACATGGCAAAGCCGATCACGCCCATGCCCACGCGCCCCGCCGAAACGAAGTGATGCTCTGGCGCGGTGCCGCGCTTCTCGCGCCAGGGGCGGTAGAAGTCCTGGACCAGCACCGAGGACATGGCGTTGAGCGCCGAGTTCGTGGTGGCGACGGCCGCCGCGCAGATGCCTACGGTCACCAGTCCGCGCAGGCCGCCGGGAAGCTGGGTGAGGATGTAGTGCATGAAGATGCTGATCTTCTCGCCCCCGAACTGGTTGCCGGCAGCCGCCGTGGCGCCGCCCATCAGGTCGGGCCGGTCGTAGAAGACATAAAGCAGCAGGCCGATGACGATGAACATGCCCACCACCGGCAGCGTCGCGAAGACCGAGAGGTAAAGGCTGCGCGCGCCGGTCTTGGCGTCCTTGCAGGCCAGCAGGCGCTGCGTCGTGTCCTGGTCCATGCCGGCATTCGCGATGTAGAGCAGCGACAGGCCGAGCACGATGGCCAGCATCGAGAAGGGACGCGAAAGGTCCATCGAAAAATCGAAGAACTTCAGCTTGTTCACGCCTTCGGGCGTATGGGAAAGGCCCTGGATGATCTCACCGGTGGACGCGGGGATCGAGAGGCGCAGGAAGACGAGCACCGCGATCGCCGATCCCAGGTAGACCACGAACTGGATGAGGTCGTTCCAGAGCACCGACTTGAGGCCGCCCACGAACGTGAAGAGCACGCTCGCCACGATGAGCACGGCGGCGGCGATCATGATGCCCTGGGCCTCGACCGTGCCGGTGATGACCATGGCCAGCGCGATGGCGGCCAGATAGACGCGCGCGCCGCCTGCGAAGACGCGGCCGACCAGGAACATGCCCCCTGCCCAGCGCGTCGCCTTCTCGTTGAAGCGCAAGGTCAGCAGCTCATAGGCCGTCGTCGCCTTGATGGCGTAGAAGCGCGGGATCATGACATGGGCGACGAAGATCGCGCCGATCAGCCCGCCGATATTGCCGCTGAGATAGGTAAGGTCGCCGTGATAGCCGTAATCCGGCCCGCCCAGGAAAGTGGCTGCGGACTGGGTGGCGGACAGCACCGAGATGGCCGCGAGCCAGGCCGGAACGCTGCCGCCCGCCAGGAAGTAGTCATGCGCGGATTCGGTCTTGCGCGGCGTGAAGATCCAGCCTCCCGCGACCAGCAGCAGCAGGTAGGCGGCGATCACCAGCCAGTCCGCCATCGAGAAAGGCAGCGTCATCGAATTCGTCTCCGGACCCGGCCCTGAAATCGGTCTTCAGGGCCTGACAAAAAAGCGGGCGCCCGGTCGGAGGAGGAGGAGGTTGACCGGGCGCCGCGCAGGGTGGGTTATCCTCAGAGGTGCGCGGTCAGCGAGAAGCCGATCGTGCGTCCGAGAATGTCATAAGTGTCGGGGAAGGTGTTGAAGACACCGCCCGTCGACACATAGGGGGGATTCTTGTCGAAGAGGTTGTAGATGCCGGCGCTGAAGGTGATCGCGTCGGTGAACTCGTAGGAGGCCGATAGGTCGAAGGTGTTCTGGGCCGAGATCGTCTCGGTCGAACCGACCGTGCTCGACTTCACCTTGCCGATGCGCTGCCAGTCGAACTGGATCACGCCCTTGTCGAACAGCCACGAGAGGCCGACCGTGTGGCGATAGTCAGGCTGTACCAGGGTGGTGCCGTCGCTGGAGCAGGTGGCGCCGAAAGTGCCCTTGCACTGCACGGCCGAAACCGTGGAGTTCGCCTGGATCAGGTAGGACGTGACGATATTGCCCTGGTAGCTCAGGCGCACGCCCGTGCCCGGCACGAAGTCCGGATGCAGCGTGTAGCTGGCCGAGATGTCGAAACCGCGCTGGAGCAGTCGGCCCAGGTTCTGGTTGTTGACGAAGGCATCCTTGAACGTGCCGTCGGCATTGCGGGTCACCAGCGAGCACAGCGGATTGGTGGCCGTGGGGTTGGTGACATAGCAGCTGGTGATCGCCGCGATCGGCTGGATCACGCCCACGGCGCCGCGCAGGTCAAGCTCGTACCAGTCGACGGTCAGGTTCAGGCCGGGCAGGAACGTCGGCGTGAACACGGCGCCGAGCGTCGTGGTATAGCCGGTCTCCGGCTTGATGTCCGGGTTGCCGCCGTAATAGTAATTGCCGGTGAGGTAGCTGGCCGCGTTCGAGTTCGCCGAACCCACTGCAGGCGCGCCGAAGCGGGCGCACTGGGCGGCATCGCCGGTGCCGAGCACGCACGGATCGCCGCCGTAGCGCGGCTTCAGACGATCGACCGTGACGAGGTTGCTGAACGGCAGCGAGGACATGCCGGCCGCGAACTCGCCGAAGTTCGGGGTGCGCAGGACGCGCTGGTAAGTGCCGCGCAGACGCAGGTTGCGATCGACTTCCCAGTTGCCCTCCACCTTCCAGGTGCCGTGCGTGCCGAACATGTTGTAGTCGGACAGGCGGTAGGCACCGCCCACGTCGAACTTGCGGATCAGGGGCAGGTCGCGCAGGACCGGCACCAGGATTTCGCCGTAGAGTTCCTTGACGTCGAACGAACCGCTGTAGGCAGCCTGCACGCCCTGCCGGTAGGTGTTGCCCGTAAGGAGCGCGGTGTCCTGATCGATGCTGGCGGTTTCGCGGCGATACTCGGCGCCGATGGCGAAACCGATCGGGCCGGCGGGCAGCGAGAACAGCTCTTCCAGCGTGCCGCTCAGGGTGGCCGCGGTCACGAACTGGTCGCGCTTGCGGTTGAAGCCGTTGATCGTGCTGCCCAGCGCATCGGCCAGCTCGGTCTGGTTCGGACCGAAGATGTTCACGCTGTTGACGATGGAATCGAAGTTGTTCGCGCCGGTCGGGCTGGTAACCAGGCCATCGCCGGTGATGAGCGTGTTCTCGGTCGAACGGCCGTACTGGGCATAGACGTTCCACTTGACCGCATTGGTCAGCGGGCCGCGCAGGCCGGTCTGGAACTGCAGCGTGTTGCGCTCGGTCTCGTAGTTGATGAGGCCGAGTTCGGCCAGCGAGCGCGAGACGTTCACGCGCGCGGTGCCGTTCACGAACGTCAGCTGGTTGCGGATATCGTCCGTGAGGTAGGGATTGCTCTCGCTGATCGAGACGGTGCGGTTGACCGAGGCCGGCGTCGCGCCGGGGGTGCCGGTCTCTTGCGTGCGCGAATTGGTATACATCGCGCGGCCGTAGATCTCGACCTGCGGCGTGATCTCGTACTTGAACAGCGCCGCGACATTGATGCGCTTCAGCGGCGAGACCAGCGGATAAGTATCCGAGATGTTCGAGGTGGCCGAAGGGTTCGTGGTGAAGTCACCGCTGTCGGTGAAGCCGAACTTGCGGCCGCTTGCCACGTCGGTGAAGACGCCGCCGATGCTCGGGATCGTCTGGTTCGGTGTTTCCGCCCAGTCGCGCTGGCCCGCGCGAATGCGGTCGCGCTGGGTATAGTCGGCCGCGATGACGATGTGGCCGCGGTCGCCCAGGCCGGTACCGACCATCAGCGAACCGCCGTATTGCGCGCCGCCATGCTCGGACAGACGGCTGGTGGCGGTGCCGCGAATGCCTTCGAACTCATCGTTGAGGATGAAGTTGACCACGCCGGCCACGGCGTCCGCGCCATAGACCGCGGCGGCGCCGCCGGTCAGCACGTCGACGCGCTTGATCAGCGAGGCGGGAATGGCGTTGACGTCGGCCGAGTTGCGGAAGCTGAACGGCGTCGCGCGGGTACCGTCGATCAGGACCAGCGAGCGGCTCTGGCCGAAGTTGCGCAGTTCCAGAACCTGGGCGCCGAACGCGTCGCTGCCCTGCGAGCCCTGGCGAACGCCGCCCGAAAGCTGCGGGATCTTGGTGGAGAAGTCCTCGACCGTCAGCGCCGACTGGAGCTTGATCTGCTCCTCGCCGGTGGAGGCGACCGGGCTGCTGGACGTCAGTCCCGGAACCGCGATGCGGGTGCCGGTGACGACGATGTCGGCGCCGGTTGCGGCTTCGCCCGCATCGGCGCTGCCTGCCGACTGCGCGAAGGCAGCAACCGGCACTTGCGAAAGGGCGATGGCAAGCGCCGCCACGGCCACGGTATGTCGTTGTGACTTAACCATTAGACTTCCTCACTACTTCCCTGAACTCTGTTCCGTCGTGTGTTGGTGCGACCCGAAGACTCGACGGCATGCCCTTTCCGGACTCATTCACCATGCATACCTGTCATGGATATGTAAAGGTGTGGTATCTAAGTGGTGATGTAATAATTCACCGCGATCAGACCACTTCGGCCAACGTGTTTTCCGGCCGCCAGATCGTTCCCCCCGTCAGCGGCTGCGACACCCCGGTAGTGCCGGGGAACGTCAGCGGCATGCCGCGCAGGCTGCGCGCGGCGAGGAAGGCCATGGCTTCCGCCTCCACGAAGTCGCTCCGCAGGCCGACTTCGTCCGCAGTCCGGCAGTCGCCCAACCGCGCACGGAGAGCCGCCATCAGCGTGGGATTGTGGCTACCACCCCCGCAGACCACCCAGATTTCCGGCACTTGCGGCAGGATGCGGGCCGTCACGGCGACGGCCTCTGCCGTGAAGGCGGTCAGCGTTGCCGCCGCATCCTCCAGCGAACAGGCGTCGGTCCATTCGAGCGGGAAGTCGTAACGGTCAAGCGACTTCGGACCCTCGCCGTGGAAATGCGGGTGAGACAGCAGCGCCGCCAGGGCCGCCTCATCCACCGTGCCTGCCGCCGCGATGCGTCCGCCATCGTCGTAGCGACCCGCCCCATGCGCTTGGACGACCTGATCGATAAGACCATTTCCAGGCCCCGTATCGCAGGCGAGCAGAGAACCGTCCGCGCCGATCCATGTCAGGTTCGCAACACCGCCGATATTGAGGAAGGTCAGCGGGCGGGGCAGCCCGATTTTCTTCGCCAGAGCAAGGTGATAGGCCGGTACCAGGGGAGCGCCCTGCCCGCCGGCCAGGAGATCGTCCTGACGCATCTGCGCCACCACCGAAACACCCAGCCCGTCGGCGATCACTTGCGGATCGCCGATCTGCACGGAGAGTTTCCGTTCCGGGCGGTGCAGCAAGGTCTGGCCGTGGAAGCCGACGAGGTCGGGAAGCCGTCCCAGCCTTTCGATCACATGATGCCCCGCGCGCAGATGCGCCGCTTCGATCACTTCGCCCGCCAGCCCGAACGACAGCGGCTGTTCGCCGAAACCGTCCCAGAGCAGCGCATCGCGCGTCGCCTTTTCCAACGCCGCGCGCTCGGCGGCCGAAAACGCGATCATGGCCGAAGGCCCGAAACCCTCGATCCGCTCGCCATCGGTCTCCACGACTGCCACGTCGACGCCGTCGAGCGACGTCCCGCTCATGAACCCCATGACCAGCATCAGCGTGCACTCCCCCAACTACAGACAATCAGACTGGCATCGTCATGCGGTTTCACCCGGGGATGACGGTGCAGAGAACCTGGCGCTTTTTCGAGGTCGCGCAGGCGGCCGAGCCAGCGCGACCAGTCTTCCTGATCGGAAATGGACAGGAGATCGGCAGGCGTGGCGACTGCGAAAAGCTCGTTCAGCCGCAGGAAACCGTCACTGGCGATCGCAAAGCGCTGCCCCGGCCGAACCGGCATGCGGCATTGCCAAAGGTGGTCGGCCGCCGCGGGCTCGGTGCCGAGCACCCAGTAGCCGCCTTCCCGGTTCATCAGCTTACGGTTCGCCCGGAGACCCGGCAGCAACCGGGCCTTGAGAGCGTCGAACCCGATGTCGCCCTCCGCCGCCAGGACCGCCTTCATGGCCTCGACCGTACGGCCTTCGAGAGCGTCGAGCGCATAGCTGCCGAACAGCAGGGCCTCGCCCTCATCGTCGCCCTCGCCGTCGCCCTCGCCCGCGCCATCGACCGTCACGATTCGGCAGTCCGCCAGCGCCGTGAATTCCGCCACGCCGTCAATGACACGCACCATAGCGAAGGCGGCCGAGGGATGTTCATGCGGCCCTTCCGCTTCGCGCACCTGCTCGCGCGCCAGGGCGTCCCGGCAGCGCCCCATCACCTCCCGCAGGAGCGCCATGGTGGGAATTTCACAATTGTCGGCAAGCAGTTGCGTCAGGGCCGCGTTGGCGGTCCGGGCCAGCCAGGAGGCATCGCTAGGTGCGTCAAGCAGCGCCGGACCGATCCCGGTCGCGCCATCGATGACCCACGCCGCATCACCGTGATGACCGACGCAGTCCTCATTGACTTCACTCTGCCCATCGGAAGCGGCAATCTCGATCCTGAGCATCGTCTTCTCCCACATCCGGCCCTCGCCGAACCGAACCGGTATCATGAACGCGGCGATTTATAAAACCACTTTAATGCCACTTGTACCAAAAAGCTAAACTGGTATCTGTCAGATCATGACCCAAGCGACACCGAACGCGCCGGCAGCGGCGCCCGCCAGCACCACGCAGATGTCCCGCGAAGCGCGCGAGGCGCCCGCGCGCTGCGTCGAGCAGCTTCGCCGCAATGCAGATATCGTGCGCGAGGCCGGTCGCCAGCTCCGCGAGCTTGCCCCGCCCTTCGCCGCGACTCTGGCGCGCGGCAGTTCGGACCAGGCCGCCGCGTTCGCGAAGTTCCTGCTGGAAACCCATGCTCGCATCCCGACGTTGAGCCACGCCCCTTCGGTGGGTTCGCTCTATCACGCCACGTCCGCCCAGTTCCTGGACGTGCCGATGATCGCGATCTCGCAGTCCGGTCGCAGTCCCGACCTGCTGGCTGCGGCGCAGGACGCCCGCAACAAGGGCGCGGTCGTCATCGCCGTGGTCAACGATGCCGAATCGCCGCTGGCCGAGCTTGCGCAGATCGTGATCCCCGTCCACGCCGGCCCGGAAACCAGTGTTGCGGCGACCAAGAGCTTCGTCTGCACCCTTGTCGCGCTTACCCATCTCGTCGCCGAGTGGAGCCAGGACGAAGCGCTGCTCGCGGCTCTCGAGACCACGGGCGAGGTTCTGGAAACGGCCGCCAATGCCGACTGGACGACGGCGGTGGACTTGCTCAAGGATGCCAGCGAAATGCTGGTGCTGGGGCGCGGCCCGACACTGCCGATCGCCGGTGAAGCCGCGCTCAAGCTCAAGGAAACCTCCAGCCTCCATGCCGAGGCCTTCAGCAGCGCCGAAGTCGCCCATGGCCCGATGACGCTGGTGGGGGACGGGGATCCGGTGCTGGTGCTTGCCCCGCTCGACGTGGCGCGCACCGGCCTTCGCGAGCGCCTGGACGACTTTGCGGCGCGCGGCGCCCGGGTCATCGCCGCCGGCCTGCCCGAGGATGTCGCTCCCGCCGCGCTGGTACTGCCGCTGGCCACGGAAGTGCATCCGGTCCTTGGAGCCATTGCCGAGATCCAGAGTTTCTACGGCCTCGCCAACGAACTCTCGCTGGCGCGCGGACGGAACCCGGATAATCCTCCGCACCTCAACAAGGTGACGCGCACGCTATGACCCGGATCGCCCTTATCGGTGCGCGTATCGTCCTTGCCGACCGCGTAGTCGAAGACCAGGCACTGGTCCTCGACGGCGGGCGCATCGTCGGCCTTGTGGCACCCGACGCCCTGCCCGGCGACTGCGTGCTGGAGCGGCTCGACGGCGGCTACCTGCTGCCCGGCTTCATCGACACGCAAGTGAACGGCGGCGGTGACGTGCTGTTCAACGACATGCCCTGCATGGAAGGCATTCGCGCCATCGCCCAGGCGCATCGCCGCTACGGCACGACCGGCATCCTGCCCACGCTCATCAGCGACTTCCCGCAAGTGGTGGAAGCTGCCATCGCCGCCGGCGAAGCTGCGATGGCGCAGGGCGTTCCGGGCGTGCTGGGCGTGCATATCGAAGGCCCCCACCTCAACGTCGCCAAGAAGGGCATCCACGACCAGACCCGCTTTGCGCCGGTGGACACCGAAGTCATCGCCCGGCTTTCGGCACCGACGACGGGCCGCCGCGTGGTGACGCTGGCGCCGGAACTGGCGCCCGCAGGCACCGTGCGCGCCCTGACCGAAGCGGGCGTGCTCGTCTGCGCGGGCCATAGCCTCGCGAACTACGACCAGACCCGCGCCGCGCTTGCCGAGGGGCTGGTCGGCTTCACCCACCTGTTCAATGCGATGACGCAGTTCCTCAGCCGCGACCCCGGCATGGTCGGCGCGGCGCTGGAAGACCGCGCCAGCCACTTCGGCCTCATCGCCGACGGCTTCCACGTCCATCCCGCCTCGATGCGCGTGGCCCTTGCGGCCAGGGGTGAGGAAGGCATCATGCTGGTGACGGACGCCATGCCGCCGGTGGGCGGGACGCTGGGCCGCTTCACGCTCATGGACCAGGACATCAAGGTGGAGAACGGCACCTGCACCGGGCCTGACGGCACCCTGGCCGGCTCCGCGCTGACCATGGCGCAGGCCCTGCGCAACGCGATGGACATGATCGGCTGCGACATCGTCGCCGCCTCGCGCATGGCCAGCGGCAACCCCGCCCGCTTCCTGCGCCTCGACCATGAGACCGGCGCCATCGCGCCGGGGCTGCGGGCGGACCTCGTCCATCTGGACAATGATCGCCTGGTCCGCGCGACCTGGATCGGCGGCGCACGCGAGGACCACCGCGAATGACAACGCAAGGAAGCCAGCCAGAACTGGGCCTGATCGAGGGCCGCTTCGGTCGCATCTGGAACGAGGCCGAACGCAGCCATGTGGTGAAGACGCTCGCTGAGGCCGGCTACGGCTTCTACCACTATGGCCCCAAGGCCGATCGCGCGCTGCGCCGCGAATGGCGGGTGCCGCATGACATGGCCCGGACCGAAGCGCTGGCCCGCCTTTCCGCCGAGTGCCGCGCCGCGGGCATGCGCTTCGGCATGGCGATCACCCCGGTCGGCTCCACGCATCCCTTCGACGACGAGGCCCGCGCGGACCTCACGCGGCGGGTGGCCGAACTCGACGCCATCGGCATCGACGACCTGGCCGTGCTGTTCGACGATCTTCGCGGCGACATGCCCGAACTTGCCGAGCGCCAGGCGGATGTCGTCAACTTCTGCGCCGGGCTCACCGGTGCCGCGCGTGTCTACACCTGCCCCACCTATTATTCCGACGATCCCGTGCTCGACCTCGTCTTCGCGGATCGCCCGGCGGACTATCTCGGCAAGCTCGGGCGGCTGCTCGATCCCGCCGTGCAGGTCTACTGGACCGGCGAGGAAGTCTGCTCGAAGGAAATCGGCCCGGCCCATCTGGAACGCGTCGCGGGCGAACTGGGCCGCAAGGTCTGCCTCTGGGACAACTGGCCCGTGAATGACGGCGCCCGCATGTCGCGCTTTCTCCATCTGCGGGCATTCACCGGCCGTCCGGCAGCGATCGCCGGACACATCTCCGGCCATGCCATCAACCCGGCGATCCAGGCGCACCTCGGCTGCATCCCCGCCATCACCTTGCCGATGGTTTACCGGCAGGGAGAGACTTATGCCTATGGCGAGGCCTTCGGCGCAGCGGCGCGGCACCTGCTCGGCGATGATTTCGCGCAGATGCTGCAGCAGGATATCCCGGCCCTGCAGGACGTGGGCCACGAGCGCCTCTGCGCGCGCGCAGATCGCCTGCGGGCCCGCTACGAAGGGATCGATCATCCCGCGGCGCGTGAAATCCTGAACTGGCTGGACGGCAAGGACCTGATGACCGACGACGAGGTCCAGACCCAGTAAGCGGGGATACAACCATGGCAGCAAGCACCAAGACCCGGGATATCGCGCTACTGACCGCCCTGCGCGCCGCCGTGGGCAAGCGCCATGTGCTGACTTCCGCGCGCGAGACGGCCCGCTTCCGCAAGGGCTACCGCACCGGCGAAGGCCCGGCCATCGCGGTGGTCCGCCCGGGCAGCCTGGTGGAGATGTGGCGCGCGGTGCAGGCCTGCGTGGCGGCAGACGTCTCGATCATCATGCAGGCTTCGAACACCGGGCTGACGGGCGGCTCCACCCCCGATGGCGAAGACTATCCCGGCGGCCTGGTGATCGTCAGCACCACCCGGCTTTCCGCACTCAAAGTGATCCGCCGCGGAGAACAAGTGCTGTGCCTGCCGGGGACCACGCTCTACAAGCTGGAGCAGGCGCTGCGGCCGTTCGGGCGCGAACCCCATTCGGTGATCGGCTCTTCCTGCCTTGGCGCCTCGGTGGTCGGCGGGGTCTGCAACAACTCGGGCGGCTCGCTGATCCGGCGCGGTCCGGCCTATACCCAGCTCGCGCTTTATGCCCAGGTCCAGGGCGACGGCTCGCTGCGCCTCTTCAACCATCTCGGCATGGACCTTGGCGACGACCCGGAGACCATGCTGTCCCGGCTGGACCTCGAACAGTTCACCGAAGCCGACATCGATCCCGCCAGCGACAAGTGGGCGCACGACCACAGCTATGCCGACCATGTCCGCGACATCGACAGCGAAGTGCCGGCCCGCTTCAATGCCGACCCCCGGTGCCTGTTCGAGGCGGCGGGAAGCGCGGGCAAGCTGATCGTCTTCGCCGTGCGCCTCGATACGTTCGCGCGCGAAGACGACACCACCACGTTCTACATCGGCACTAACGAGGCCGACCGCCTGACCGCGCTGCGCCGCACGATGCTGCGCGATTTCGACACGCTGCCGATCGCCGGCGAATATATGCACGCCGAAGCCTTCGACGTGGCCGATCGCTACGGCAAGGACATGTTCTTCGCCATCGAGCGCCTCGGCACCGACCGGCTCCCGGCGCTGTTCGCGGCCAAGTCCCGCTTCGACGGCGTAATGGGCAGCGGGCTCAGCGACCGCCTGATGCAGTGGTCCAGCCGGTTCATCCCCGACCATCTCCCGGCCCGCATGCGCGACTATCGCGCGCGCTTCGAGCATCACCTGATCCTCAAGGTGCCGCGCGACCAGGTGGAAGCCGCGCGCAGGCTGCTGCACGACCTCTTCCCCGGCGACGCGGAGGATACAGGCACTGACGGCGGGCACTTCGAATGCACGGCGCAGGAAAGCGCCAAGGCCTTCCTCCACCGCTTCGTGGCGGCGGGCGCTGCCGTGCGATACCGCGCCGTCCACCCGGACACGGTCGAGGACATCGTCGCGCTCGACGTCGCCCTGCCCCGCAACACCCGCGAATGGGTGGAACGCCTGCCGGCCGAACTTGCGGCGCGCACGGTCCACACGCTCTACTACGGGCACTTCTTCTGCCAGGTATTCCATCAGGACTACATCGTGAAGAAGGGCACCGATCCACTTGCCTTCGAGCACGCGCTCTGGGCCCTGCTCGACGCGCGCGGCGCGCAGTATCCGGCCGAGCACAACGTCGGCCACCTTTATGTCGCCCGGCCCGAACTCGCGCAGTTCTACCGCGAGATCGACCCGCGCAACCAGCTCAACCCCGGAATCGGCCATACCCCCCGTGGCCGCAACTGGGGAGATCACCCAGGCATCGGGGCTACCGGAGAACATCCATGACCTATTTCCTCGGCATCGACGCAGGCGGCAGCAATTGCCGCGCCCGGCTTGTCGACGCGCAGGGCCAGGAGATCGGCCACGGCAAGTCCGGCACCGCCAATGCGCGCATCGGGATGGAGGCACTCTACGAAACGCTGAAGGACACGGTCGACCAGGCCGTGGCCGAAGGGGGCCTTACAACGGCCGAGCGCGCCACCATCCAGGCCGGCATGGGCATTGCCGGGATCACCCGCCCCGGCGTGCGTGAGGCGCTGGCGGAACTCGACTTCGGCTTCGCCGCGGTGCGCTATGCCACCGATGCCCAGATCGCCAACCTCGGCGCCCATGCCGGGCAGGACGGCGCGATCCTCATCATCGGCACCGGCAGCGCCGCGCAAGTGCGACTGGACGGCCGGGACTTCACCATCGGCGGCTACGGTTTCCCGATCTCCGACGAAGGCAGCGGTGCCGCGCTCGGCCTCAGCGCGATGCGCCACGCCTTGCGCGCGCTCGACGGGCGCACCCGCAAGACCCCGCTGAGCGCGGCCGTGACCGAGCGTTTCGAACACGACACGGCGCAGGCCATCGCCTGGATGGACCACGCCACCCCGCGCGACTACGGCACTTTCGCGCCGCTGGTCATGGACTATGCCGAAGCGGACGACGCCATCGCCCGCTCCATCGTCGAACATGCCGCGGGCCATATCGAGCGTTTCATCGAGACGATCTTCGAGCGCGGCGCCACCCGCTGCACGCTCGTCGGCGGCCTGGCCCCGCGCATGCAGCCCTGGCTGCGTTCGCGCACGGTCGAGCGCCTGAGCCCGGCCCTCGGCGATTCCCTTGACGGCGCGCTGCGTCTGGCGGGCTTCGAACCCGCCTGACGCCTGCCGTCCCGTCCCTGCCGGGCATCTTCGCCGCTGCCGGCATCGGCCGAACAGCGCAAAAATCCCGGCCCTCCCACGCCGAAAGCCGCCCGCATCGTTCTATAATAGGTCAGGAAAAACGATTTCATTCGGCCGGACAAGATCCGCCGGGCAGGAGTTGAACTTGACAGTCAAGACCGTCGAGGAACGTCTGGAGTTCCTCGAATTCGATGCCGCGCAGCGCCGTATTCTCACCGCTGCGCAACCATTTCTCCGCACCTGCATCCAGCCAGCGCTCGATCACTTCTACCGGCGGGTCCGCGCGACCCCCGAGATGGCGCGCATGTTCCGCAGCGATGCGCACATCAACGCCGCCAAAGGCGCGCAAGTCGGCCACTGGCTGGGCATCGCCACCGGCCGGTTCGACGCCGAATACTACGCCGCCGTCAGCCGGATCGGCAAAGTCCACGCCAAGATCGGCCTCGAACCGCGCTGGTACATCGGCGGCTATGCGCTGATCCTGGAAGAGATCATGGCCGCCGTCGAACGCAGCGCCAGCCCCTGGCGGCTGTTCACGCGCCGCGTCAGCCCGGGCAAGCTCAACCGCGCGCTGATGAAAGCGGCCATGCTCGACATGGACTTGTCGATCTCGATCTATTTCGAGGAAGCCGAAGCGGAGCGCAACCAGGCCATTGCCGCCCTCGATCGCGCCATGTCGCGGCTGGCGGGCGGCGATCTTCTCCACGACATCGACGACCTGCCCGCCGGGTTCCTCTCGCTGAAGACCTCCTACAACCGCAGCCTCGCCAACTTGCGCGAGACGATCGGGTCGGTGGTGACGGCCTCCCATGCGATCTACGGCGAATCCGGCGCCATCGCGCGGGCCTCCGAAGACCTTGCGCAGCGCACGGAAAGCAGCGCCGCGAACCTGGAGGAGACGGCCGCGACGCTGCTGCGCGTCGAGGAACGCGTGAAGGCCACGGCATCGGGCGCGCAGGAAACCCTGGGCATTGCCGGGGAAGCGCTCGATTCCGTCGAGCAGGGGCGCGAAGTGGCCGGCGACGCGGTGCAGGCGATGCACGTCGTGCACGAAAGCGCACGCGGCATCGATGCCGTGATCGAGGGGGTCGACAAGATCGCCTTCCAGACGCGCGTCCTGGCCATGAACGCGGCCGTGGAGGCCGGTCGGGCCGGAAGCGCCGGGCGCGGCTTCGCGGTCGTCGCCGATCTCGTGAGTTCCCTGGCCATGCGCGCCGAGGAAGAAGCCCGCAAGGCGCGCGACGGCCTGTCCGCCACCCGTTCCGAGATCGACCAGGCGGTCGCCACCGTCTCGCGCGTCGATCGTTCGCTGGAGACCATCGCGGGCGAAGTCGGCCGGGTCCACGCCCTTGTCGAGACGATGGCGCGGGCCAACGATGCCCAGGCCACGGCTATTTCGGAAGTCATTTCCACGGTCGGCATGATGGACCGCACGACGCAGCAGAACGCGGCCATGGTCGAACAGACCTCCGCCGCCGCCCGCACCCTGATCTCGGACGCGACGACGCTTGCCAACCAGGCCGGGCGATTCCAGATCGGCGAGGAGCCACCCGTCAGGACCTGCGCGGCCTGATCGCCCGCGCCTGATCTTCGCGCGCCGCCCTGCCGCGAGGGGGCGGCGCGTGCTCCCCGGCGGTTGACCGCGCCAGAGCGATACTTGGCCGCGCGCTGCATTCCGGCCGCGCGGCACTGGCGGGAAGTGCGCTAGCCCATGGCCAAACACGAATCGCGGGAGACACCTTCGCCATGAAGATCGACAACACGCTGGCCGCCGTCGTCACGGGCGGTGCATCGGGCCTTGGCCGCGCCAGCGCGAAGGCGCTGGCCGATGCAGGCGTGAAAGTCGCCATCTTCGACATCAGCGAGGAGGCAGGCGAAACTTTCGCGGCCGAGATCGGCGGCGTGTTCTGCAAGGTCAACATTCTCGACGAGGAGAGCGTTGAGGCAGGCTTCGCCCGCGCCCGCGCCACCCATGGCCAGGAACGCGTCGTCGTCCACTGCGCCGTCGTGGCCGGCGGCGGCAAGACCGTCTCGTTCGACAAGACCACGGGCGGCTTCAAGCGCATGGCCACCGAACAGATCGCCAAGACGGCCGAGGGCGTGTTCACCGCGTCCTACCGCGTGGCCGCGATCGCCGCGCTGGGCATGGCGACAGCCGAGCCGCTCAATGCCGACGGCGAACGCGGCTGCATCGTCTTCACTTCCTCTGCCGCTTCGCAGGACGGACAGATCGGCCAGGTCGCCTATGGCGGCGGCAAGGGCGCGGTCAATGCCATGGTGCTGCCGATGGCGCGCGACCTGATGGACCTCGGCATTCGCGTCAACGCCATCCTGCCCGGCACATTCGCCACCCCGCCGATGCTGCGCGTCAAGGAGATGAACGAGGCGGTCTATGAAGGCCTTGGGCGGGCCGTCCCCTTCCCCAAGCGCCTGGGCAATCCCGACGAGTTCGCCAGCTTCGTGCTCGAACTGGTGCGCAACACGTACTTCAACGGCCAGTGCATCCGCCTCGACGGCGGCATCCGCATGCCTCCGAAGTGAGGTAGGCGCAGAACTCGGGCTCAAGCCGGTGCGGCATGCCGCGCGCCCGCAAGAACGAGGGCGCGGACACGGATTCCGTCCGCAGGACGGTCCCGTGACCGCCGCTCTGCACGCTCGCTTTTCTTGCCCCTCCTCCCGATACCCGCCTTGACAGCCGCGCATGCGCAGGCCCAATCGACAATCGATGCGACGTCCCGCCGTTAACGCCCTGAAAGCCCTGGTCATCCGCCAGCGGCAGCGCATGCGCGAGAGCGAGCTGGCGTTCATCGTGCTGGCCGTCATGGCAGGAATAGCCGCCGGATGGCTCACCAACCTCCAGGGCTTTCTCGCCCATACGCTGCAACAGCTGTTCTACGCGATCGACGGCAACCGGCTGAGCGCACTGGGTGAAATCCGCCACCCCTGGCGGTTGCTCGCCCTGCCCTTCGGCGGCCTGGTCCTGATCGGCATCGCCTATCTGCTTCGCAGACGCCGGCGCGCACCGATCGACGTCGTCGAAGCCAACGCGCTGCACAGCGGGCGGATTCCCTTCATCGACAATCTCATCATCTCCGCCCAGACCATCATTTCCAACGGCGCGGGAGCCTCGGTGGGGCTGGAGGCGGCTTATGCCCAGATGGGCGGCGGCGTCGCCTCGGTGCTGGGCCAATGGTTCAAGCTGCGCCGCGCCGACATGCGCACGCTGGTCGGCGCCGGAGCCGGGGCCGCGGTTGGCGCCGCTTTCGGCGCGCCCCTGGCCGGTGCCTTCTACGCCTTCGAGATCGTGATCGGCGCCTATACGCCCTCCGCCATCGCCCCGGTCATCGCCGCCGCCCTCGGCGCGGCGTTCATCACCCGCGAACTCGGCGTCGAACCGTACTTGATCGCCGCGTCCAGCGCGCGCGACCTCACCACGGGCGACTATTTCATCTACGCCGTGCTCGGCCTGGTCTGTGCCCTCGTGGGCATACTCATCATGCGGCTGGTGACCTTCACCGAATTGCACGTCCAGCGCCTGACCCGCTTCGCGCGCTGGAAGCCGCTGGTGGGCGGGCTGCTGCTGATGCCGCTGGCCTGGGTCTCGCCGCAGTCGCTTTCAGCGGGCCACGGCGCGATGCACCTCAACCTCGCCATGCAGCCGGCGATCCATTTCCTGCTCATGGTGCTGGCGCTCAAGATCGCCGCTTCGGTCATTTCGCTGAGCTTCGGCTTTCGCGGCGGGCTGTTCTTCGCCTCGCTCTTCCTGGGGTCGCTGGTCGGCCTGATCTTCGCCGCCGCCGTGCAATTGCTGCCTTTGGGCATCGAACTCGATCCCACCCAATCCGCCCTCGTCGGCATGAGCGCGCTGGCGGTCTCCATCGTCGGCGGCCCGATGACGCTGGCCATGCTCATGCTGGAGACGACTCACGACTTCGCGCTGATGGGCGTGGTGCTGACCGCCTCGCTCGTCTCCAGCGCCTTCACGCGCGAGATGTTCGGCTATTCGTTCTCGACCTGGCGCCTGCACATCCGCGGCTCGATCATCCGCTCCCCGCGGGACATCGGCTGGATGCTCAGCCTTACGGCCGGACGCATCATGCGCAAGGACTGGATCTCGGCACCGGCCACGCTGTCCGTGGCCGACTTCCGGGCGCGCGTTCCGCTGGGCTCGGCAAGCAAGGCGATCCTGCTGGACGAGGACGAACATTACGCCGGCATCGTCGCCACGTCCTCTGCCTATAATCCCGAACTGCCGCAGGACAGCGCGATCGGCTCCCTCGCCTCGCTGAAGGGCACCACCCTTTCCCCGACCACCGACATCCGCGCGATGATAAAGGCTTTCGACGTGGCCGTGGCCGACGAACTGGCGGTGGTGGACGGCGTCGGCCGGGTGGTCGGCGTCGTCACCGAGCGCCATGCACGTCGGCGTTACTTCGAGGAAATCGAAGCCTCGCAGCGCGAACTCTTCGGAGAAAGCTGACCGCGTGACCTCGTCCCGGATCGGGTCCGGAACGAGGCCGTTTGCTTAGTCACCAGCAACCGGAAGCCACACGGCACTCGCCGCATCGCCGCCGTACGTCACGGTTTCCGTCGCCTTCACATAGTCGCTGGGCCTGGCTTCCATGATGGAGGATACCCAGGACTGCGGGTTGCGGTCGTAAAGCGGGAACAGGCTGGACTGCACCTGCACCATGATCTTGTGTCCCGGCAGGAACACGTGATCGACATTGGGCAGCGACCACTGGAACTTGTAGCCCTTGCCCGGCTCAAGGGGTTGCGGCTTGTCGAAACCGTGGACGTAGCGGCCCCGGAAGATCTCGATGCCGATGCCGAGTTGATAGCCGGCCAGGGCGGGATTGGCCGAGTTCTCCTGCGGATAGACGTCGATCAGCTTGACCACGTAATCGCTGTCCTGCCCGCTGGTGGAAGCATGAAGCTCGACCTTGGGTGCGCCCTTGATATGGACGGGCCTGTCCAGCACGCCGGTGCTGTAACTCAGCACATCGGTGCGGCCGTCGACGAAGCGCTGGTCGTGGACGAGCCATGTCTTCCATTCCTCGCCCTGCATGTGGACGGGGCGCGGCAGCAGCGGCACGGGCTTGGCCGGGTCGGAAACGTAGCTGTCGCTGCCCGCCGCCGGCTTGCTCCACGAAAGGCCGTAGTTCGCCGCGAGGTAGAGCGGCGTGTAGCTGCCTGCGGGCCAGCTTTGCGATACTTCCCAGCGGTTCTCGCCCGTGGCGTAAGTCACGACCGGCGGGGTATCGCACTTCGGGGCATCGGTCTTCAGGTGGCAGTCGAAGAACGGCTTCATGTAGCGCTGGCGGAACTGTGCACCGGTATCGCCTTCCCACTTGAGCGGGCCCAGTTCGCGCGCCTCGTAATTGACCTGGGAATGGCGCCAGGGGCCGATGGCCAGGCTGACCATCTCGCTGGGCGTGCCGTTGGCCTTGAGCGCCTGATAGACGGCCGGGGCGCCGTAGCTGTCTTCCTGGTCCCATTGACCGACGACCAGCATGGTCGGCACCGTCAGCTTGCGCGCGCCCAGCAGCTTGTCCACGGCCTGACCCTGCCACCAGGCGTCGTAGCTGGGATGCTCCAGCACCTTGCGGACCACCGGAAGGTCCAGCAGGCCGTACGCCTTGGCATAATCCATGGCCGAACCGGCTTCCAGATAGGCCTGATATTCGTCGCCGGTGCCCTTGGGCACCGCGCCCCCGCCCTTCTTGACGGTCTGGACCAGGTCGTAGTCGAAACCGAACATGCGGAAGGCGCCGTTATGGAACCAGTCGTCGCCCATCCAGCCATCGACCATCGGGCTCTGGGGCACGGCAGCCTTGAGCGCCGGATGCGGATCGATCAGCGCCATCAGGGAGGTGAACCCGAGGTAGGACGAGCCGGTGATGCCGACTTTCCCGTTGCTCTCCTTCACGTTCTTCACCAGCCAGTCGATGGTATCGTAGGCGTCGGTGGCATGGTCGACCTTGGTCTTGTTGAGCGGCCCGCGCAGCGGCCGGTTCATCACGTAGTCGCCTTCGGAGCCGTCCAGCCCGCGCACGTCCTGATAGACGCGGATATAACCATCGTTGACGAAGTCCGCGTCCATGATCGGAAGGATTTCCTCGATCTTCTGGCTGCGGTTGCGGCTGGTCATGCCGCCGGCATTGTAGGGCGTGCGGCTGAGCAGGATCGGCCCGTCCTTCGTGCCCTTGCGCATGACGATGACCGTGAACAGCTTCTTGCCGTCGCGCATCGGGATCATCACTTCGCGGCGGATATAATCCGCCTGCGGGCGCACCCAGTCATACGAGCCGACCTGCTCGTTCATCATCGTATCGGTGGGCGGCGCCGCCGAGAGATGCGATGCGGCGGCAAGAGCGAACGGCGCAACTGCGAGGCCCGCGGCGATCCGGAAATGTTTTGTCATGGACCCGTTTGGTGGCCCGTGCATTTCGAGCGGTCAAGCGGGTTCTCAACCGATCTCCACCGGATAGAGCATCCCACTTGCGCGGCAGGATTCAGGTGGGACCAAGTCCCCGTGCCACTTGCGAACGCTCTATGTTCATCCGGTCTTCGCGCGCCTGGGCCGCCCACTCACTGCGGGACATGCAGATCCGCTTGATCTTAAGGCGCGACCCGATTTCCTGGAACTTGCGGCATTCGATCGGATCGGCCTGGTCCATCCCCGGCTTCTTCTCGGCCGCCCTTTCGGACGCCGCGGGGCCCTTTGCCAAGGCCGGAGTCCCGGCCGCGAAAACCACGCCCAGCGCAAGAAACGCGAACTTCTTCATGACGCCCCCTCCCCACCGAAACATCCCGCCAATCCGTTGCCCCCGGCATTCCAAACAGGCTGCTCAAGAGCCGTCAGGACGGACGACGCTCGTCCAAGCCTATCGGCTTTTCGTAGAATTCGCATCGATTTTGCGGAGCTGAAGGAAGAGTCCCGCCCCGCTACAATCAATTTTGCACGGCGGCCCGTCTGGGCGCCGGGGATGAGGGCGGTGGACGAAGCCGAAGTCAAGGCATTGGCGCAGACGCTCGAAATGTGGGCGGCGCTGGGCGGTTCCGTGAAGGAATGGTCCACAGCGGAGGCGACCATGCTTCAGGCCGCCGCGGTGATGCGTCGTCAGGCGGCCCAGATCGAAGCGCTGCGCGCGCAAGTGCGGGAAAGCCGATCCGCCGCCTGCCAACCCTGCACCTGAGCTTCGGTCCCACCGCTCAGGCTTCCGGCAAGAAAACGGGCAGGAAAGCCAAGACTTTCCTGCCCGCGCAATTTTATCGAAAGCAGTGGTTTCAGGCCGCCTGCTTCTGCCGCTCCGTCGCTTCCAGGTTGAGCAGGTCGGCAATCTCGAAAGCGAGTTCGATCGACTGCGCACCGTTGAGACGGGGATCGCAGTGCGTGTGATAGCGGTCCTTCAGCGCCTCGTCAGTGATGGCGATGGCGCCGCCGGTGCATTCGGTCACGTCCTGGCCGGTCATCTCGATATGGATACCGCCGGCATGCGTACCCTCGGCGCGGTGGACGGCGAAGAAGCCGCGCACTTCGGCCAGGATGCGGTCGAACGGACGGGTCTTGAAGCCGCTTTCGGCCTTGATGACATTGCCGTGCATCGGGTCGCACGACCACACCACCGGATGACCTTCGGCCTTTACCGCGCGCACCAGCTTGGGCAGGCCGGCCTCGACCTTGTCATAGCCATAACGGCTGATGAGCGTCATGCGGCCCGGCTCGCGTGCCGGGTTCAGCGTATCGAGCATGCGCAGCAGCGCGTCGGGCTCGAGGCTGGGTCCGCACTTCATGCCGATCGGATTGCCGACGCCGCGCAAGTATTCGACATGGGCCGAGCCTTCGAAGCGCGTGCGGTCGCCGATCCACAGCATGTGGGCCGAACAGTCGTACCAGTCGCCGGTCAGCGAATCGCGGCGGGTCAGCGCCTGCTCATAGGGCAGCAGCAGCGCTTCGTGGCTGGTGTAGAACTCGGTGCCCTGAAGCTGGGGAACCGAAGTCGGGTCCACGCCGCAGGCCGCCATGAAGTCCAGCGCCTCGCCGATGCGGTCGGCCATCTGTTCGAACTTCTGGCCCCAGGGGCTGCGGTTGATGTGCTCCATCGTCCACTGGTGAACCTGGCGCAGGTTCGCATAACCGCCATGCGCAAAAGCGCGCAGCAGGTTCAGCGTGGCCGAGGACTGGCCATAGGCCTTCAGCATCCGCTCCGGATCGTTGCGGCGCGTTTCCGGCTCGAACTCGATGCCGTTGATGATGTCGCCGAAGTAGCTGGGCAGTTCCATGCCGCCGATCGTCTCGGTCTGGGCCGAGCGCGGCTTGGCGAACTGGCCCGCCATGCGGCCCAGCTTCACCACCGGCTGCTTGCTGGCGAAAGTCAGCACGACCGCCATCTGCAGCAGCACGCGGAAGGAATCGCGAATATTGTCTGCGCTGAATTCGGCGAAGCTTTCCGCGCAGTCCCCGCCCTGGAGCAGGAAACCGCGACCGGCGGCGACTTCGGCGAGATCCGCCTTCAGAGCACGCGCCTCGCCCGCAAAGACCAGCGGCGGAAACTTCGCAAGCGTGGCCTCAACCTCGCCCAGCTTCTCCGCATCGCCGTATACCGGAAGATGGCGGGCTTCCTGAGCCTTCCAGCTTTCCGGGGTCCAATTGCTAGCCACGTTACGTACTCCCGGCGGTTCCTTCGCCCTCTCTCCCCGCGCCGAATGCATGGGGCCAAACCGGCAAGAACCGCAAACAAGGGGCGGGCCATAGCCTCCCCGGGCAATTTTTGCAAAGCCGGTTTAGACGATCACGGTGATCGATTGCGCCTTCAACGCCCCGGCGCGGCGAAACAAGGTGTCGCAGGCAGGATTGCGCGCGTAACTTGCGAACAATCCTGCCCCGCGTTCGACCTGATCCTACTTTACGGCGACCGCGCCGACAGCCTTGCCTTCCGGCATGACCTCCAGCTGCCACGAATTGTTCTTGCCGAGATAGCGGGCGGCTAGCGCCTGCATCTGCTGCGGCGTCGTGGCGGTATAATCGTAGAGGATCGTGCGAACGGTGCCGATGCGCGAGGGATCGTACGTCGCACCTTCCAGCTGGCCCATGAAGAACGAGGTGCTGGATGCCGCGCGCGTCACCTGCTGACGCATCGGCTCGGTCACAAGCGCCAGTTCCTGCGCCGTCGGCGGATTGTTGATGAGATCCTGCGCGATCTCGTCCGCGGTCTGGAAGAACACCTTGGTCGACTTGGGGTCGAGCTGCGCCATGGCGGTGATCGAACCGCCGGCCGCCATGTCCACGGGCCACTGCGAATAGACGTAAGGCGCATAGGCCACGCCCAGCTTCTCGCGCACTGCATCGAGCAGGCGGTTGGTGAAGAGCTGCGTCAGGATTTCAAGCTGACGCGATTCGCGGATGCCCATAGAGCCGCCGCCGGTCGGCCAGGAGATAACCGCCGCCGCCTGGTCGGGATCGCCATGGTGCTGCAGCACGATGGGCGTGTCCGAAGGCTTGGGCACGGTGACATCCGCCAGGTTCGCGGTGGAAGGCGCCGGCGTGCGCGGCTTGAGCGCGCCGAAAGTCTTTTCCAGCGCGGCGATGGTGGAAGCCTTGTCGAAATCGCCATAGATCTGGACTTCGACCGGGCCGCTGGCAAGCGCCTTGCTCCAGACTTTCTTGAACCCGGCCGCCGTGGTCTTCTCGATCGCTTCGGGCTTCGGCGTTGCAAAGCGCGGATCCTGGCCGCGCTGGTAGAATTCCAGGTCGCGGTTCAGCACGCCCTGCGGCGAGGTGGAGTAAGTGGCATACTGGATCTTCGCCGCGGCCTTGGCGCGGACCAGCGGCTGCGGATCCCAGCGCGGAAGATCGAGCTTGGCCGCGAAGAGGTAGAGCTGGTCCGCCAGGTCCTGCGGGCGCGTTTCCGCCTGGAACTGGAAGCTGGCGTCCTGCACTTCGAAGTCGAAGCCCATCTTGCGCCCGGTCGAAATGCGGTCGAGATCCTCCTGGCCAAGCGTGGCCAGGCCCGAGCCGACGAGCGCGAACTCGCCCAGCGCGATATAGGGCGCGTCCTTGGGGTCGATCGAACGCTTGCCGCCGCCGAAGCGCACTTTCACGGTGACGCGGCCGGGCTCTTCCTGAACCGGCCAGAGCAGGGCCTTCACGCCATTGGCGAAAGTCAGTTGCTCGATATCGAGCAGTCCCGTCGAGGTCTGGGCGGTCGCCTTGTGAGGCGCGCCGATGGCGGGCAGCTTCTCGAAGGACACCGGCTTTTCATTACCGGCGGTGCGGATCGAGGCATCGGGCTTGATGGGCTGGAGCAAGGCGGAGCGGAGCGACTGGTCGGTAGCGCCGCCTTCCTTCTGCGTCGTGAACAGCGCCCGCGTCACCGTTCCGTTGAACAGCTGCTGCGTGTGCTTGAGCACGTCCGCGGGCGTGAACAAGTGCTTCGATTCGCGGAAGATGCGCAGCACGTCGTTCGGCGCGGCCACCGTTTCGCGGATGTCGAGCGCATTGACCATGTCGTCGGCCAGCTTCGAGCCCGGCAGGATGCGCTGCTGCTCGACCGGAACCTGGAATGCGACATCCAGTTCGGCCACTTCGCGGTCGATCTCGGCCTGCGTGGGTGGCTTGGTCGTGGCATCCGCGATCACGGCGCGCACATCGCGCAAGGCCGCCTCCCAGTCATCGCCGAGCGGCGTCACCGACACGAAAGTGGCGTCGGCCGACCGCGAGACATCGTCCTGGTTCACCGAAGCCGAGAGGAAGCTGCCACCGGCCCGCGCTTTCGATTCGAGACGGCGGTTGATTACGGCCTGGGCAATGGAATCGACCATAAGGCCCTGGTTATAGACGATATTGTCCGTAACCTGACGCCACGGGCGCAAGATGGCATACATCAGCGAAGGCGGCAGGTCGGGCTCGACCAGCACTTTCGTCTCGCCGACGGGATTGCTGCGATCGGCATCCTTGGGCGCGACCGGATCGCCGAAGCTGGGCGCCTGGCTCAGCTTGCCATTGGCCTTCCAGTCCGCGAACCACTTCTTCACGTAGCTTTCCAGCGTGGCCGGATCGGCATCGCCCGCGACGATCACCGCCACGTTGTCAGGGCGATACCAGCGCGAATAGAAGGCGCGCACCGAGGTAGGCGTTGCCGAAGTCAGCGATTCCACCGTACCGATCGGCTCGCGCACGGAGAGCGGCTGCCCGGCATAGAGCGTCTTCTGCATGGCATCCTGCACACGCTTGGCGGCGCCGCCCCGCTCGCGCATTTCGGCCAGCACGATGGGCAAGTCGGACTTGAGGTTGGAGGCCGACAGCGTCGGCGCCGTCACCATGCCGCTCATCAGCTTGAACGTCTCGTCCAGCGAAGTGGGCGTCGCGTTGGGCAGGTCGAGCTTGAACACGGTCTGCGTGGTCGAGGTCACGGCATTGGTATCACTACCGAAGGTCGCGCCCAGGCGCTGGAAGGCGGCAATGGCCGTGCCTTCCGGAATGTACTTGGACTGGCGGAACAGCATGTGTTCCAGCAAGTGCGCATAGCCGCGCTCCGAATCGGTTTCGTAGAGCGAACCGGCATCGACACGGATGCGGATCGAAACCTGCCCCGGCGGCACACCGTTGCGGCGCACGGCATATTTGAGGCCGTTCGGCAGCTCACCGAAATGCCATTCGGGATCGCGCGGAATGTCGCTGCCGCGATAGAGCCACGGATTGCTGTCTCCGGGCAGCGTGTCCGCCGCCGGAGCCGGGGCGTTCGGCACTTGCGCCAGAACGGACTGAACCGGGAGGGGAGCCAGCAGGAGCAGGCAAGCGAGCGAGCGGGCGGCGCGCGAAGATTTCGTCATCGGGAGGGGTATAGGTTCCGGTTCGATTAAGGGCCAGTGAATAGCGCCGGTGATTAGGAAGCGCCGGTCGTCAGGGGATTCAAGCGTGTGAAGTCGCGGCTTAGAAAGAGGCAAATCGCAGCCTTGTTCCCGCGCCGCGCAAAGTCAATTGCGGCTTGTGGACTTGACCCTATCCGCGCAGCACCTAAATCGCGTGGATCATGTATATCGAAACCGAAGCCACGCCCAATCCCGCCACGCTCAAGTTCCTGCCCGGACGGCAGGTCATGGCGTCCGGCACCCGCGAATTCACTTCGCCCGAAGACGCGGAAGTCTCGCCGCTGGCGCAGGCGCTGTTCGACCTGGGCGACGTGACCGGCGTGTTCTTCGGCCAGGGCTTCGTTTCGGTGACCGCCGCGCCCGGCGCGGAGTGGTCCGACCTCAAGCCGCAGGTCGTCTCGATCCTGCTCGACCATTTCGTATCGGAAGCCCCGCTGTTTTCCGGCGGCGATGCCAGCGGCTTCTCGGTTCCGGCCGAAGAGGATGCCGACTATGGTGACGATCCGGCCGATGCCGACATCGTCGAGCAGATCAAGGACCTGATCGAAACCCGCGTCCGCCCCGCCGTGGCCAACGACGGCGGCGACATCGTCTATCGCGGCTACCGCGACGGCGTGGTCTACCTCGCCATGCAGGGCGCCTGCTCGGGCTGCCCCTCCTCCAGTGCGACGCTCAAGCACGGCATCGAAAGCCTGCTGAAGCATTACGTCCCCGAAGTCACCGAAGTCCGCGCCGCCTGATCCCGGGAACGACTGACCAGACATGACGGAAGCGACAGATGCGCCTTTCGGCGGCCTGACACTGGTGATCGATAGCGCGACCGAGGCCTGCTCGGTCGCGCTTTTCGATGGCGACAGGCTGGTGGCGGGCGAGTTTCGCATGCTGGGCCGCGGCCACGCCGAAGCCCTCGTACCGATGATCGCCGCCCTTCCCGATCGTGGCCGCGCGCCGCGCATCGTGGCGGCACTCGGCCCCGGCAGCTTCACCGGCGTGCGCGTGGGCCTGGCTGCGGCGCGCGCGCTCGCCCTCGCATGGGGCTCCGAGATAGCCGGCTACTCGACGCTGGCCATGGTTGCCGCGATCGCGCGCGACCAGGCGGGCAACGTCCCCGTGGGCGTGGCCATGACCGGCGGGCACGGGGAATGGTTCATCGAAGGCTTCGCGGGCGACGGCAACGTGGCCCGTCCGCTCGTGTCGCTCCGGCCCGAAGCTGCCGCAGCAAGCGCAATCGAAACCGTGATCGCCGGCACCCAGGCCGAAGCCCTCGTCACGGCGCGCGGAAGCGGCACGGCCCTGCCCGTCTGGCCCGATGCGCGCGCGTTCCCGCTGCTGCCGGCCGCGGCCCTGACATCCGACACCCGCCCTCTGTACGGCCGCGCACCCGATGCGCGCCTGCCGGGCGGCCTTCCCGCTCCCGGAAACTGAGGCGCCGATGATCGACGATCTCGACAGGATCATGGCCGTCATGGCGCAGGCTTTCGAACCCGCCTGGGGTGAAGCCTGGAACCGGCGCCAGGTCGAAGATGCCCTGGCCTTCGGGAATTGCCACTATTTCCTCATTTCCGCGCAAGGAACGCCTGTCGCGGAAGACGAAGCGGCGGCGGGTTTTTCGCTTTCCCGTACCGGCTACGAGGAAGAGGAACTACTGCTTCTGGCCGTGAACCCCGAATATCGGCGTCTAGGACTTGGACGCTCCATATTGGACTCGCTTCGACTTGCCGCAGCGGCGCGAGGAGCTAAACGACTTTTACTTGAAATGAGAAAAGGAAACCCTGCGGAACTGCTCTATTCCGCCTTCGGTTTCTACCAGATCGGCGAACGCAGGGAGTACTACCGTACACCTGGTGGTGACAGAATCGACGCACTAACCTTTGCTTGCGACATTGGTTGCCCGCCTTCTGAATAAAGATGTCGATACCTAATGTTACAACTGTCACAATTAGGGACGACTTCTAATAGACCTTGAATTCCTGAACAAAATGGTTCAGAAGACAAGTGCAGGCCTTAAATGGCCGCCGATTCCAAAATGGTCGCAAAAAAGAGGTCGTAAAATAATGGAAACCATCCAGGCTGATGCCAACGAGACGTTGATCACGCTCACGTCGGACATCGTAGCTGCTCATGTCAGCAACAACAGTGTCGGCGTAGAGGATCTCCCCGCCCTCATCACCAATGTCTACGGCGCCCTCGCAGGACTTGGCGGTGCCCCCGTGGTCGAAGAAGAAAAGCCTGAACCCGCCGTTTCGGTGCGTGCTTCGGTCAAGCCCGACTACATCGTCTGCCTGGAAGACGGCAAGAAGCTCAAGATGCTGAAGCGTCACCTCATGACGCACTACAACATGACCCCGGAAGAGTATCGCGCGCGCTGGAACCTTCCCGCCGACTATCCGATGGTCGCCCCCAACTATGCCGAGAAGCGCCGCGAACTGGCGAAGAAGATCGGCCTGGGTCGCAAGCCCAACGCGCGTCGCGGCCGCAAGCCGAAGACCGTCGCCGCCTGATCGGCTGCGAACAGAACCGTCACGAGCATCGTCGATTTTCGTAATCGACGTTCTCCGGTTGTGATTGAAGGCACGGCCGCCTATCTAGGTTGCCGTGCCTTTTCATTGATACAGGTCAAACGTGCATCAACCTATCGACCTCGAAGCCCTCTGCGCAGAACGCGGCCTTCGGATTACCGAACAACGCCGCATCATCGCCCGTGTGCTGTCTGAGAGTACCGACCATCCCGACGTCGAGAAGCTCCATGAACGCGCCACCGCGCTGGATCCGGGCATCTCGATCGCAACGGTCTATCGTACCGTGCGCCTTTTCGAAGAAGCCGGCATCCTGGATCGCCATGACTTCGGCGATGGCCGCGCGCGCTACGAAGCCGCCCCCGAAGCGCATCACGACCACATGATCGACGTCGAATCCGGCCAGGTCATCGAATTCGTCGATCCCGAACTGGAATCGCTGCAGCGCCAGATTGCGGAAAAGCTCGGCTTCCGTCTCGTCGATCACCGCATGGAGCTTTTCGGCGTGCGGATCGGCCGCGAGGAAGGCGAAGCGCGCAAGTGAAGCCAGAGGCTTCGGCCAGGGCTTCCGAACCGATCAGGCGGATCGCGATCTGGGGCTGGCCCCTGATCGCGATCCGCCTTTTCGCTTTATTGGCGCTGCTGCTGGTCTGCGTTGCCGCCTACTATGCGGCATCGCCCTTCACGGCGCGCAATCCGGTGCCGCCGTTTTTCCTGCGCCTGGTGGGCACCATCTCCGGCCTGCGCGTGACCGTTCGGGGCCGCCGGCCAGCACCCGGCAGCTTCTTTCTGGCGAACCATGTCAGCTGGCTGGACATCCCCGCGCTCTCCGGCGCCAGCGGGACAGCCTTCATCGCCCATGACGGCCTCGCCGATTTCGGCCCGCTGCGCTGGCTCTGCACGCTCAACGATACTGTCTTCGTGGCGCGCAATCGCCGCAGCACCGTCGCTGCGCAAGTGGAGCAAATTCGCACGGCGCTGAAGGAAACCGGCGCGCTGACGATCTTTCCCGAAGGCACCACCTCCAACGGCACGGATCTGCTGCCGTTCAAATCGTCGCTGCTTTCCGCCATCGGCACCGAAGACGCGGGCCTGACCGTGCAGCCCGTCTGGCTCGATTACGGCAGCGAAGCGGAAGAAATCGCATGGGTGGGCGACGAACCCGGCCTCGACAACGCCCTGCGCATTCTCGCACGCCTGCGGCCCGTCCGGGTGACGCTGCACTTCCTCCAACCCCTGGAGGGCGAGGAACGCCGGGATCGCAAGGCCATGGCCCGCAGCGCAGAGGCCGCGATCGAAAACGCCAGAAACGAGTTGGGCCAGGCCTGGCGCTGACCCTTAGGCAGGAGCCACGGCTCCTGCCGCATCACCCCCGGTCCCCATGATTGCGAGGGCGCCGGAGCGCCCTCGTCACACCCTTAACGCGTGGCGTTGTAGGCGAGCTGCGCCTCGTCGAGCTGGAAGCCCACGAGGACTTCGAAGCTCGACCGGGCAACGGCGGCCTTCACGGCCGGATCCGAAAGCGGATCGACGGCGGCATCGGCGTCGCCGGCCTTGCGCTTGCGGGTGATCTTCTCGCGAATGTCGGCCGGCAGCGTGGCGGCGGCGCGATCGATATAGGCCGAGCCGTTGGCGTGGAACTGCGCGCGATCCTGGCCGTCTGCGAAGTTCAGCGTGACATGGCCGACGCGCTTGGAAACGACGGCGGTGCCGCCCTGAAGCACCGAGACGAAGAACGGCAGCGTGACCTGGCGCGCGCCCTGCTTGTCGTTGCGGCGCGCAAGAACGTCGAACTCCACTTTCGCGAAGACCTTGTCGGTGCCCTGGTCGTTGCAGCTCGTCCGCACATTCGTCATCGCCGCTTCGAGGTCGATATTGTTGGCGGTGCGATCGTTCGCCGCGCGGAACAGCGTCATGTCGCCGGTATAGTCGGGAATACCCACGGCCGGACAGGCCGAACGCACGGCAGTGATGCCAACCCCCGAATCGACCACGATCTCTCCCTTCTTGGCGCAGCCGCTCAGCGCGGTCACCGCGGCGGCGGAGCAGAGAACAGTGGCAGTCAGGCGGCGTGCATTCATCGTGAGGTTCCTCGAAGACGTCGGCTTGCCCTAGCGGCGCAAGCGGCAAAGCGCTAGAGGCCCATTCATGAACGCGCCCTTTCCGTCTCCCACCCCGTCCCGCGCCGGCAAGCCCCTGCGCCTTCTGATCGCGGCCCCGCGCGGCTTCTGCGCCGGCGTCGATCGCGCCATCGAGATCGTGGAGCGCGCGCTCGATATCTACGGCGCCCCGGTCTACGTGCGGCACGAGATCGTGCACAACAAGTTCGTGGTCGACAGTCTCAAGGCCAAGGGCGCGGTCTTCGTGGAAAGCGTGGACCAGGTGCCGGACGGCGTACCCGTGATCTTCTCCGCCCACGGCGTGCCCAAGTCGGTGCCGGCCAAGGCCACGGCGCGTGGTCTCGAATGGCTGGACGCCACATGCCCGCTGGTCAGCAAAGTGCACCGCCAGGCGGAGCGCCAGATCGCGGACGGGCGCCACATCCTCTTCATCGGCCATGCCGGACATCCCGAGGTGATCGGCACCTTCGGGCAGGTCCCGGAAGGCAACATGACCCTGATCGAGACGGTGGGCGACGTGGCCACGGTGGACGTGCCGGAAGGCAGCGAACTCGCCTATCTTTCGCAGACCACGCTGTCGGTGGACGATACCGCGGCGATCATCGCCGCGATCGAGGCGCGCTTCCCGCAAGTCGTGGCGCCGAAGCAGGAAGACATCTGCTACGCCACGTCCAACCGCCAGGGCGCCGTCAAGCAGATCGCCCCGGACTGCGATCTGGTGCTGGTGATCGGCTCACCCAAAAGCTCCAACTCGATGCGCCTGGTCGAAGTGGCCGAGCGCGCCGGTTCGCGCGGCGTGATGATCCAGCGCGCGACCGACATCGAGCCGGAATGGCTGCAGGACATCGACACCCTCGGCCTGACCGCCGGTGCCTCGGCACCCGAGGAACTGGTGAACGAGGTGGTCGCGCGCATCAAGGAACTGCGCGAAGTCGAATCCGAAGAGCGTGTGACCGCCGAGGAAACCATCACGTTCAAGCTGCCGCGCCAGCTCGCCCGCTGAAGGAATCCAGTTCGTCATGGCAGTTTATACCCGACTCGGCGCGGAAGAGATGTCCGCGATCATCGAGACGTTCGGCGTCGGTACGCTCATTTCGGCCAAGGGCATCGCGGAAGGCGTGTCCAACAGCAACTGGCTGATCGAGACCCGGCAGGGCGAAGACGCGCGCCGCTTCATCCTCACCGTCTACGAAAGCCGGACGGATGTGGCCGACCTCCCCTTCTTCCTCGACCTGCTCGACCATCTGGCCGCGCGCGACTGCCCGGTGCCGCGCACCATGCATGACCGCGACGGGGCGAGCCACCGCTTCATTGGCGAAGGCGAAAACCGCAAGGCGCTGGCGCTGATCGAGTTCCTGCCCGGGGTTTCGGTTTCCGAACCCACGGCGGCGCAAGTCCGCGCGGTCGGTTCGGCCCTGGCGCAGATCCACCTCGCCGCCGCCGACTTCGGACATGACCGCGTCAACGCGCTGGACCTGCCCGCCTGGCAGCAACTGCTGGGCGACTGCGGCCGCGAAGGGCTGGAATCGATCGACCCCGCGCTCGGCGCCCTGGTCGAACGCGAACTGGCCGAGCTGGCCGGGAAATGGCCGTCGGACCTGCCCAGCGGCGTGATCCATGCCGATCTGTTCACGGACAACGTGCTGATGCTGGGCAGCCAGGTCACCGGCCTGATCGACTTCTACTTCGCCTGCACCGACATCCTGGCCTACGACGTCGCCGTCACCCATTCGGCCTGGTGCTTCAGCAACGACGGCACGCAGTTCGATGCCGAACTCTCGCGCGCGCTGATAGAGGGTTACGAAGCCGTGCGACCGCTTTCCGAGGCCGAGCGCACCGCCCTGCCGCTGCTGGCGCGCGGCGCGGCCATCCGCTTCCTGGCGACCCGCGCTTATGACTGGCTGAACACGCCGGAAGACGCGCTCGTCACGCCCAAGGACCCGATGGCCTTTGCCCGGCGCCTCGAATTCTATGCCGATCCGGCCAATTCTGGCATCTTCGGCGCATGAAACAGGTTCAGATCTTCACCGACGGCGCCTGCAAGGGCAATCCGGGGCCGGGCGGCTGGGGCGTGCTTCTGCGCATGGGCGTCCACGAGAAGGAGATGTCGGGCGGCGAGCCGGACACCACGAACAACCGCATGGAAATGACGGCCGTGATCAAGGGCCTCAACGCCCTTACCGAGCCTTGCGAGATCACGCTCCAGACCGACAGCAAGTACGTGATCGACGGGATCACCAAGTGGGTTCACGGCTGGAAGAAGAAGGGCTGGATCAATGCCAGCAAGCAGCCGGTGCGCAATGCCGATCTCTGGCATGACCTGATCGAGGCGGTTGCACGTCACAAGGTCCACTGGGAATGGGTGCGCGGCCATTCCGGCCATGCCGAGAACGAGCGCGTGGACAAGCTGGCCAGCGACGCGGCGGTGGCGGCAGGCAAATAGGGAGGCGCGACCTGCCTGCTTCCGAACCGCCCCGGTTTCCGCCGCTCCCCGTCCTTCGCGAACGCCTTCGCGAGGAAGCCCGTGCCCTGGTAACGCCCGGCCCGCGCATGGCCGACGAATGGGCCTGCGTCGCCTCGGTCATGCTGGCGATCCTGATCGCTCACCTGATCGGCGCGCAGATGGTCGCCTGGGCAGCCTTCACCGCCTTCGTCCTGCTCAAGAGCGAGACCGCCGAGACTTTGCTGCGCGGGGTGCTTCGCATCGTCGGCACGGCCATCGGCTCGCTGCTGGCCCTGGCGATCGTGCCTTATGCCGCTCACGCTCTTCCGCTCGCCATGGCCAGCGCGGCGCTGGTGGGTGCCGTGGGCCTCTACGGCATGATCACGGCGCGGCGCGCTTATGCCTGGCTGCTGTTCGGCCTGACCTTCGAGATGATCCTGCTCGACAAGCTGGAGCATCCAGACCTCGACACCATCCATTTCGCGCAGACCCGCCTGCTGGAAGTGATCGCCGGCACCCTGGCCTGCGTGATCGTCAGCCTCTCGGCGGCGACCCTGGCGGGAAGGAAGTGGCTCGCGGGACGCAAGCCCGCGCCGGACCGGATGAAATGGCACCCTCACGCCGCACGCCACGCGGCGCAGGCGGGTATCGCCATCGCCGTGCTGCCGGTGCTGCACGCGGTGTTCCAGCTGCCGCAGATGGCGCAGGCCGCCGTCACTGTCATGGCCGTGATGATCGTGCCGGTCAGCGGCATCGGCGCGAGCGGCTTCGTGCCCGTGACGCGCCGCCTGTTCCAGCGCACGCTCGGCTGCCTTGCGGGCGGCGGCCTGTCGCTGGCGATCCTGCTGGTCGCGCAGGGCAATACCGCTGTGCTCGTGGCGGGCACCTGCCTCGGCATCGTCATCGGGCGCCATATCGAAAACGGCCTGCCGAACGTGACTTATCTCGGGCTCCAGTTCACGCTCGCCGTGCTGGTGGTGCTGGTGCCGGACTCTTATGCCGACGCGCAGATCATGCCCGCCGTGCACCGCCTCGTCAGCATCTTCGTGGGCATGGCCGTGCTCGAACCGGTGCTGCTGGCATGGCACTTCGTCGCGCCCGGCCGCAAGGCATCGGCACGGGTCGGCGATGCGGAAAACAACGAGTGATGCCCGCCGGAACGAAGCTTGCGGCGGGCGCCCTGCCCTAACGTCCGAACCGATCTGGCGCGAAGGGAGCGGGATCCACTTCGCCCCACGCCCGGCCCAGCAGGAGCCCGGCGCCCAGTTCCGCCGCGGCCGGGGCGGTCTGGATGCCAAAGCCGCCCTGCCCTGCAAACCAGAAGAAGGCCGGATCTGCCGGATCGAAACCGTAGACCGGCAGACGGTCCGGGGCGAAGGAGCGCAGCCCGGCCCAGCGGTGCTCGACGCGGCGAACCGGGCGATCGATCACTTGCTCGAACCTGTCCACCGCGAGCGCCACGTCGATTTCCTCCGGCGCCGCATCGCAGGGCGCACTGGGCGTCTCGTCATGCGGGCTCAACCAGAGGCGGCCGCTTTCGGGCTTGAAATAGAACTGGCCGGCCACGTCGAGAACCAGTGGCAGCGTGTCCGGGGCGGCCGGCTCGATCGCCACCTGGGCAATGGTGCGCCTATAAGGCGCGATGCCGAGCGGCCGGGCGCCCGCCCGGCTTGCCACCGTGTCCGCCCAGGCGCCCGCAGCGTTGACCAGCACGTCGCAGCCGAGGCGGCGGCCATCGGCAAGGGTGAGTGACCAGCCTTGCGGCCCCCGTTCGGCGGCAGCGAGCCCGGCGCGGCTCCACAAGGCGACGCCCGCCTTGCGCGCTTCGACCAGGTAGTGCTGGTGGAGCGCGGCGACGTCTATGTCGCAAGTGCTCGGCTCCAGCACGCCGCACGTCCATTCGGGACGGAGATCGGGGATGTGCGCGGCGATTTCGGGAGCTTCCAGAATGGAAACGTCGATGCCGACGGCACTGTAAGTCTCGGCGAAAGCGGCAATGTCGCGCTCCTGCCCGGTTCGGCCGATGGTCAGCGCGCCCCGCGGAGTCAGCACGCCCAGCCGCTGCAGTTCCGGTCCCGACGCCGTCGTCAGCGGCTTGACGCGCGGGCCGCCATAACTCTCGGTCCAGAACGCGGCCGAACGGCCGGTGGCGTGATAGCCGGGGCGCTCCTCGGCCTCGATCACCAGAACCCGCGCATGGTCCGCCATTCTGGCGGCCAGCGAGGCACCGGCCATGCCGGCGCCCACTATGACGATATCGAACCTCGCATCCATAAGGGTTTCAGCCCCTAACGCGCGCAGTCCGGTTCAGGAAGTCCCGTATGGCCGCGAGTGCCCGATCGCGTGCCGGATCGGCTTCGCGCAGGATTTCGTGGCGCGCCTCGTGGCCGAAAGCCAGGAGTTCCGCCTGCGGCAGACGGCGGGAAGCACGCCGGATCGCCGGCCAGGAGACCAGCCCGTCATACCGGGTGGCCAACAGCAGCACCGGCAGGTCGACCGCTTCCAGCACGCCCCGCGCCTCAAGCAGGCGAATCGAGGCGAGCGCCCGCTCGATCCAGCCCCAGCTTGCCGGTCCCATGGCGATGCCGGGCCGGCGCTGGCGCCACCAGTCCTCATCGGAATAGCGGCCCTTGTCATGCGTGAGCAGATGCGAGCGGGCCTGCGGCAGGAGTTCCGGTTTCTCGCTGTGCTTCCAGGCAGGGCGCCGCGAATCGCCGAGCCCGGCGATCCCGCGCGCCACCGTGTGAAGCAGCCCGGCAGGCAGCCAGGCGGGGTGAATGCCCAGCATCGGCGCCGAGAGCACCAGGCTATCGGGCCGGACTTTGCCTTGCGCCGCGGCGCGAAGGGCAAGATGCCCGCCCATCGAATGACCGATCAGCACATGCGGCCCCGGCTTGTCCGCCGCCCAGCCGCGCCAGAAAGCGGCGAGATCCTCGATCCACACATCGAAGTCGGGGACATGGCCGGTCGCGGCGTCGAAGCCGAAGCGCCCGCTCAGCGCCTGGCCGCGCCAGTCGATCGAGCTGACGGCCCAGCCTTCCAGATGCCACTGCTCGAGCGTCTCCAGCCACTTTTCATAGCTGTCACCGCGTCCCGGCAGGAACAGGATCGATCCGCGCGCCTGCGGCAGGCCCGCAGCATGGGCGGGCCAGTCGATCCGGCGCAGCGGCTCCGGTCCGCTCGGCCCGGTCCAGAAGCTCTCGACGACGCCTTCGGGTATCGCCCGCCGCGCCTTCGCCGCCAGCCGCGCGATCTCGGCGGGGGACGGCATGCCTTCGCCGGGCACAGGCTCGCTCTCGGTTGCCTGAATGGTCACGATTTTGCAGTCATGGGGCTAAGCTCGGCCTCGATACTGTGGTTACTGTTTGGTAAGCGATGTCCGATAGATCGTGCCCCGGGCCAAGGGGGAACTCACGAATGCCGGGCGGAGCCTTTTCGTATGCATTGCTGCTGGCATTGGCAATCGCCCTGCTTGTCGCAGCCTTCACCGATCTCAAGCGCCGGGAGATCGACAACACGCTCAATCTCGCGATCGCCTTAGCCGCGCCGTTCTGGTGGTGGTCGATCGGCCTGGGCTGGGCCGACATGGCCTGGCAGCTTGGCCTGGCCCTGATCACTTTTGTCGTCGCATGCCTGCTGTTTGCACTGCGCCAGATGGGCGGCGGCGACGTCAAGCTGCTGACCGCGCTGGCGCTGTGGTTCGCGCCTGCCGGTTTCGGCCAGGTCATCGTCCTCATGGCCATGATCGGCGGCGGAGCCTCGATCGCCATGGCCGCCTTCAACATGGAACGGCGGCCCGGCGAGGCGGTGCGCGACGCGCTTGGCTGGATCGTCGCCCTGGGCTGGGTCTTCGCTGCGGGCGCGGTGGTTCTTGCGCTGGCCATGCACCGACCGGTGGTTTCACCCGACCAGCTCGGCGCCGTGCACGCAGCCATTCCCCAGGCATGGCTGCTGGCACTCATCGCACTGGCCGTGGTCGCGCTGTTCCTGTTCGGCTTCCGCCACATCATGCGCCGCCAGAAATCGCGCCTGCCCATTCCCTACGGCGTGGCCATCTCGGCGGCGGCGCTCTGGGTGATGGGCGAGCAGGTGCTTTCCAGCACGCTCGTTCGATGAACTCGATTTTAACCATTTTACGCGATTCTACTTACACTTGCCCAGTCACGAACGCAGTGACTTCGGGCGCAGGGGTTTCGCATAGGGCGTTTCTGACGCCGCATTTCGGCCTTCGGGGCGGCGCCTGCCGCTCCAGGGCTTTCAGGGGGTCGCTTAGACATGGATAGGAAGAAGCTGGTGCTGCTGGTTGCCGCGCTGCTGATAGCAGTGGTGACGGCAATGGGCGCCCGCTCGATGTTCGCCGGTTCGGCAGCGCCCCAGGCGCAGGCCGTGGCGACTGCCCAGCCGACCGGGCCCAAGGTCCTCGTCGCCCAGCGCGCCCTGCCCGTGGGCACGATCATCACCGCCGACGCCGTCTCCTATCAGGACTGGCCGAAGGAGCTGGTGAAGGATGCCTACTTCATCGACGGTCAGGCCGACATGCAGAAGCTGCTCGGCACCGTGGTCCGCTTCCAGATCACCGCCGGACAGCCAGTAACCCAGGGCGCCCTCGTCGCGCCGGGGGACCGCGGCTTCCTGGCCGCCGCCCTCGGGCCGGGCATGCGCGCAGTGACCATTCCCGTCTCCGCCAAGACCGGCGTCGGCGGCTTCGTCTTCCCCGGCGACCACGTTGACCTCGTGCTCACGCAGCAGGTCACCGGCAACGACGGCGGTCAGGCCCTGCGCGCATCGGAAACGATCCTGCGCAACTTGCGCGTGCTCGCCACCGACCAGGCCACGGACAACGAAGTGGTGGACGGCAAGACGGTGGTCCACGCCTTCAGCACGGTCACGCTCGAAGTGACGCCGCGCATTGCCGAGAAGGTGGCCGTGGCGCAGGAAATCGGCACGCTCAGCCTCTCGCTGCGCGCCATCGCCGACAACCAGGGCGAATTCGAGCGGATCCTTGCCAGCGGTGACGTCAAGGTGCCGGAAGGCGCCACCCGCGAACAGGAGGAGCAGCTCATGCGCAATGCCATGAACCGCCCCATCGAAGGCACCTCCACTTATATGACCGGCGGCGACGTCTCGCGCTTCCAGCGCTCCAGCCGCCCGGCCACCGGCCCCGAAGTGGCGGCCCGCACCGTTCCGGTCATCGGCGCACCCCAGACCGCTTCCGCAGCGCCCGTTCGTACCGGCCCCGTCGTGCGCGTCACGCGCGGCAAGGACACGACCGAAGAACCCGTCGGCAGCCACTGATGACCCGCCCGCAGAACGCATTCTCCGCAAAGCGCATCCATCCGACGAAGGGTCTCACGATGCAACCGCGCCTTCTCAAGTCCCTGCTGATCGCGGCCTGCGCGCTGGCGCCGCTCGCGGCCGCCGCGCCCGCCTGTGCGCAGTCGATCGTCCATCCCGCGCAGGACCTCTCGCTGTCGATCGGCAACGGCCAGCTCATCAACGTGCCCGGCGCCATGGCCGACGTCTTCGTTGCCAATGACGCGGTGGCCGACGTGCAGGTCAAGTCCGCGCGCCAGCTCTACGTCTTCGGCAAGGCCGGCGGCACCACCACGGTCTATGCCAGCAACGCGGCAGGCGCCGTGATATGGTCTGCCACCATCCGCGTCGGTTCGAACCTCGACAGCGTGGACGCCATGCTGCGCCTGGCCATGCCGGAAGCGAAGATCGGCGTCTCGACGATGGGTTCCAGCACTTTCCTGCTGACCGGCACCGTCAAGACCCCGGAAGACGCCGCGGAAGCAGAGCGCCTCGTCCAGGCCTATGTCGGCAAAGATGCCAATGTCATCAGCCGCCTGCGCATGGCGACGCCGCTGCAGGTCAACCTCCAGGTCCGCATCGCGGAAGTGAGCCGCTCGCTGGTCAAGTCTCTGGCCGTGAACATGGCCACCATCGACGGCACCGGCGGTTTCAAGTTCGGTATCGGGCAGGGAACCGTCAACGAATTCCATCCCGGCCGCGCCATGGGTGTCGGCGGAGACGTCTCCATCACCCTGCCCGATGGAACGACGGTTCCCGGCAGCAGCGTCACCACCAACACGGCCGGCAGCACACTGGCTGCGGCCGGCAAGCTGTTCGGCGTGAACATCCTCGGTTCGCTCGACGCCGGCGAGACCATCGGCCTCGTCACCACCCTCGCCCAGCCGAACCTGACCGCGCTTTCGGGCGAAACGGCTGAATTCCTGGCGGGCGGCGAATATCCGATCCCCATCAGCCAGGCGCTCGGCACCACGTCGATCGAATACAAGAAATACGGCGTCAGCCTCAGCTATTCGCCGGTCGTCCTCGCCAATGGCCGCATCTCGATGCGCGTCCGCCCGGAAGTCTCCGAGCTGTCGAGCCAGGGCGCCGTCAATTTCAACGGCTACGAGGTTCCCGCCCTCACCGTGCGGCGTACCGAGACCACCGTGGAACTCGGCTCCGGCCAGAGCTTCATGATCGCCGGCCTGCTGAGCAACAATTCCACCAATACCATCCAGAAGCTGCCGGGCGCCGGCGACCTGCCGATCCTGGGCTCGCTGTTCCGCTCCACCAGCTACAAGCGCGGCGAGACCGAACTGGTGATCGTGGTGACGCCCTACCTCGTCAATCCGGTCGACGCCTCCCAGATCGCGCTGCCGACCGACGGCTTCAACGCCCCGAACGACTTGCAGCGCCTGCTCGGCAACATGGAAAACGACGGCACCAGCGGCAACAAGCGCTCGGAAGCCGTGAGCGGCGCCGGTGCCGCCCCGGGAGCGAGCGATGCCTCCACCGCACCCGCCACGTCCGGCAAGCGTTCGGCCGCCGATACCGCCGTTCGCCCCGGCTTCAGCCTGAACTGAGAAAGATGATCCCGATGTCCAACCAGATCGCGCGTCGTCCCGGCCTCGGCCGTCTCGCTGCCGGCTCGCTCGTCCTCTCGTTCGGCCTCCTCCTTGCCGGTTGCGGCGGCATGCCCACCAACCGTTCGATGAACAGCGTGCATCAGCCCGTGATCGAGCGCGTCAACTACACGCTGGACGTGCGCACCGACGGCTCGGGCCTCGGGTCCGGGGAGCAGGGACGGCTGGCCGGCTGGTTCGAGGCCATGGGCCTCAAATACGGCGACCGCATCTTCGTGGACGATCCCTCGGGCAATCCCGCCGTCCGCAGCGCCGTGGAAGCCGTGGCCGGACGCTATGGTCTGATCCTCACCGAGGGCGCGCCGGTCACTGACGGCTATGTCGATGCCGGCAATGCGCGGATCGTCATCGCCCGCACCAAGGCTTCGGTGCCGGGTTGCCCGGACTGGTCCGCCCATAACGACTTCAATCCCAACAACGGCCTGACCAGCAACTACGGCTGCGCCACCAATGCCAATATCGCGGCCATGGTCGCCAACCCCGAAGACCTGGTGCACGGCGCCCAGTCGACCGGCAAAACCACCGTCATGAGCGCGTCCAAGGCGATCGAGGCTTATCGCAGCGCCACTCCCACGGGCGGCAACACCGTCGCCGCCACCTCCAGCAAGGCGAACTGAGCCATGAACGCACCCTGGAAATCCGGCGGCCCCGGCGGCCGCGACCAGTTCGCCGCCTATATGTGCGACGAGGCATCGCTCGACGTGCTGCGCCCCATTGCGCTCGAAATGGGCTGGCAGCCGGAGAAGTGCAACAAGGGAGGCCTGCGCAACGCGGTCCAGTCGCTGTCGATCACCGCAAGCCCGAACATCCTCCTGGTGGACCTGTCGGAAAGCGGCGACCCGCTGAACGACATCAATGCCCTGGCCGAAGTCTGCGAGCCCGGCACCGTCGTCATCGCGGTGGGCCAGGTGAACGACGTGCGCCTCTACCGCGACCTGCTGGCCAGCGGCATTCAGGACTATCTGCTCAAGCCCCTCTCCCCCGGCACCGTGCGCGATACGCTGGCGCAGGCGCAGGCCGTGTTCTCGGCCCCGCGCGGCCATGAGCCCGGCGCGGCCAAGTCCCACCTTTCCACGGCCGTGATCGGCACGCGCGGCGGTGTCGGTGCCTCCACCCTGGCGACGTCACTTGCCTGGCTGTTCAGCGCGGACGAAAAGCTGCCGACCGCCCTGCTCGATCTCGACATCCATTTCGGCACCGGCGCGCTCTGCCTAGACCTTGAGCCCGGCCGCGGCCTGACCGACGCGATCGAGAACCCCAGCCGCATCGACGGCCTGTTCATCGAACGCGCGATGATCCGGGCCAACGACAACCTGGCGATCCTCTCGGCCGAAGCCCCCATCGGCACGCCGCTGATGACCGACGGCGCGGCCTTCGTGCAGCTTGAGGAAGAATTCCGCCAGGCCTTCGAGATGACGGTCATCGATCTGCCGCGCAACATGCTGATCAACTTCCCGCAGCTTCTGGCCAATGTGAACGTGGTCGTGCTGGTCGTGGAACTGACGCTGGCCTCGGCGCGCGATACGATCCGCATGCTCTCCTGGCTCAAGGCCCATGCCCCGCATGCCCGCGTGCTCGTGGTGGCCAACAAGATCCAGCCCAGCCTGGCCGAGATCACCAAGGCCGATTTCGAAGCCTCGATCGAAACCCCGGTGCAGATTGCCATCCCCTACGACCTCAAGGCCGCATCGATGGCCGCGAAGCTGGGCCAGACATTCGCCGACACCAACCGCACCAACCGGGCCGGTGCCGCAATCCGCGACCTGTCGCGCCTGATCCTCGAAGAGACCGGAGAGGCCCGCTCGGCACCAGGCGGCCCTGCCGCCAAGCCTTCGCTGCTCGGCAAGCTCGACCTCAAGGCCTTCATGGGCAAGGCCGCGGCGAAGAAGGAAACGGCCCCTCGCTGAGGGGCCGCGAAAGGGGCGAAAAGCAGCCATGAACATGATGCAGTTGCTGCTGCTGGCGATCGGCCTGACGAGCGCGGTGGCGCTTATCTGGGTCGCCTTCTCCGGCCCTTCGCCCGCTAAGGAATCGACGCGCCGGCTGAAGTCGGTGCGCTACCGCCATTCGCAGAGCACGACCGACCGCGTCGAGGCGCAGATGCGCAAGGCCGTGGCCGCGCGCCGCCCGAAAATGCACAAGACCGCGGGTTCGGGCTCGCGGATCGACGCCCTGGCCCTGCGCCTGCACCGCTCGGGCGTCAGTTGGTCGCTGAACCAGTACCTCTACGTTTCCGGCGGCGTCGGCCTCTTCGTCACGCTGCTGGTACTGCTCAAGACCAAGGCGCTCATCCTGGCGCTGGCCTTCGGGCTGTTCATGGGCGCCGGCATTCCGCATTTCGTGCTCAACAAGCTCATCTCGCGGCGCACCAACGCATTCAACGCCAAGTTCCCCGACGCCATCGAACTGCTGGTACGCGGCCTGCGCTCGGGCCTGCCGGTCACCGAGACGCTGGGCGTCGTCGCCAAGGAAGTGCCCGGCCCGGTGGGCGAGGAGTTCAAGCTCGTCACCGAACGCATCAAGATCGGCAAGACCATGGAGGATGCCCTCCAGGACACTTCCGACCGTCTCGACATCCCGGAATTCGCCTTCTTCTGCATCACGCTGGCCATCCAGCGCGAGACCGGCGGCAACCTGGCCGAAACACTGGCGAACTTGTCCGACGTGCTGCGCAAGCGCTCGCAGATGAAGCTCAAGATCCGCGCCATGAGCTCGGAATCCAAGGCCTCGGCCTATATCGTGGGCTCCCTGCCCTTCATCGTCTTCGGCATGATCTGGTGGATCAACCCCGGCTACATCGGCAAGTTCTTCACGGACGACCGCCTGATCGTGGCGGGCATGGGAGGCGCGGTCTGGATGGGCATCGGCGCCTTCATCATGGCCAAGATGGTCAGTTTCGAGATCTGAGCGAAAGATAGACGTTCCGATGCCAAACCAACCTGCCGGTCCCACCCTTCTCGGTTTCGACGTCATCATGGTCGGCACGCTGCTCGCGGCCGTCGCGGCGGCGGCCGTGCTGCTGGCGATCTATGCCGCGGTCACCGTGCGCGATCCCATGGCCAAGCGCGTCAAGGCGCTCAACCAGCGCCGCGAAGCGCTCAAGGCCGGGATCGCCACCGCCCCGCGCAAGCGCCAGAGCGTTGTGCGCCGGAACGAGACCACCGATCGCATGGGCGCCTTCCTCGGCAAGCTGAAAATGCTGCAGGACAGCCAGCTTCGCACCATCGAGCAGAAGCTGGCCCAGGCCGGCATCCGCAACAAGGAATGGGCAGTCGCGGTGGTCTTCGCCCGCCTCGTCGCGCCGATCCTGATGGGCGGCACCGCTGCTCTGGTGATCTACGGGATCGACTACTTTCCGCAATGGAGCAGCTTCAAGAAGTTCATGGGCTTCGCGGGGATGCTGATCGCCGGCTACAAGGGGCCGGATATCTTTATCAAGAACATGGTCACCAAGCGCACCGACGCGATCCGCAAAGGCCTGCCCGACGCGCTCGACCTGCTGGTGATCTGTGCCGAGGCCGGCCTGACGGTCGACGCCGCGTTCGACCGTGTCGCCCGCGAACTCGGCCGCGCCTATCCCGAACTGGGCGAGGAATTCTCGCTCGCCTCGATCGAACTGTCGTTCCTCACCGAACGCCGGCAGGCTTTCGAAAACCTCGCCTACCGCGTCAATCTCGACGCCATGCGCGGCGTCGTCACCACCATGATCCAGACCGAGCGCTACGGCACGCCGCTGGCTTCGGCCTTGCGCGTCCTATCCGCCGAATTCCGCAACGAACGGATGATGCGCGCCGAGGAAAAGGCAGCCCGCCTGCCCGCGATCATGACCGTGCCGCTGATCCTGTTCATCCTGCCGACGCTGTTCATCGTCATTCTCGGCCCGGCCGCCTGCTCGATCGCCGATGCCTTCTCGGGCGGCGAGCCCCACGCGCCGAAGTAGAGCTAGCGGCGCTGCGACGGGCGGCGGGGGACATAGACGACCACGCCGTCCGGCCCGCGATAGACCCGCTGCCAGCGCCGCGAGCGGGCGAGTTCCCCTGCCAGCGGCGCATTGTGCTCCTCCTGGATGAGGAACGCGGCCGGATGCCACTTGGCGATCACGTCGACGAGGGGAACGTAGCCGTTCTCGATCCCGCCGTTGTACTGCCACTCCTCGCGCGCGTAGCGATAGTAGCGACCGTCATAAGCGACGTGCCAGGCCGGCCAGCCCGCGTCGATGACAGGGCCGCCATAGGGGAAATCGGCGTAGATGGTGCCGTGTACGTCAAGCGTCTTCAGATACGCGATGGCACCCAGCGGCAGAGTAGGCGCAAAGCGCGTCGGTGCCGCGATCGGCGTGATCGCCGCCACGAACAGCACGGCGGCTGCAGCCAGCCCTCGCGGCGCGGCGCGTTGGGTGTTCGCGCGCTCTTCGCTCCCTGTCACGGCCCGCGTCATGGCCCGCGCGATCACCGGAACGAGGGCAAGGGCCCAGAACAGCACGAAGCGATAAGCGGTCGCCGTCAGGATGAAGAGGGCCAGCGCCAGCAACAGTTCGCGCGGCTCACGGCGCTCCTGCTGGCGCAGGACAAGGTACAACGCGACGATGGCCACGGCCAGGACCGGCACGGCGTTGGTCCGGTTGCCCTCGATCCAGAGCGGGCGCCATTCGCTGGCGCCGATCGCAAGGCTCATCTCGGCATTCTTCGCCGAAATCGCCAGGATCGAGACGCCGTCAGGCGTGGCGAAGACCGCGCCGATCGCGGCCAGGCTCAGGATCGCCGGACCGATCGGCAAGGGACGGCTGCGGTCGCGCAGCCAGGCAAGGAGGCCGAGGACCGTCTGGATGCCCAGTGCGAGCGCGCCGACGCTGACCGAGGGATGCAGGTTCTGCCAGAGCAGGAGCAAGGGCACGCCCAGCGCGATGGCCGGGAGCGGTCGCAATTCGAGGCGCTGCAGCGCCAGGAGCAGACCGAAACAGAGCGAGGCGTAGCTCTGCGGCCGAATACTGGCCGTCTCGACAGCAGCGATGAACGGCAGCACGAGCGCGGCGGCGACCGCCAGCCTGGAGGCGCCCCGCAGGCGGCAGGCAGCCGCGACCGCCCAGAATCCGCCGAGCCAGCATAGCGAATCGTAGATCCGCAGCCCGTCCCAGCCGCCGATGGCGCGAACGAAGGCCATGCTGGCCTGCGCCAGCCAGCCGATGGCCGGCAGCGGCTCGCCCAGATGCAGCGCGGCGAAGGGCTCACGCGAGATCGGGCCGCCATGGGCAAGGATGATCTCGCCCAGCTTGAGCTGCCAGAAAATGTCGACATCCCAGACCCGGCGGAGCAGCAGCACGGCGAGCATTGCCGCCGGCACGAGCGCCGCGGCCCAATGCGCCCAGGACACTTGCGCTGTCGTCCCGGCTTCGGCCGTGGGGGCCGCGGCGGCGACCGGCCGTCCTTCGCTCGTCTCGATCCGTCCGCTCACCTTGTCCCCCGGCTCATGCCCCGCGCATGCCCATCACCTGCATGGCACGCGCTTTCCTTCACCGCAGCGCGAGAGGCTGTTCAAGCCCCCTGCGCTGCGGAAGCGGGGATAATCGGGTTCGGATGGCTATCCCGAACGTTGGCACTGGACAAGGCCGCGCGCTGCGTGGCCGAAATGCCCGGCTCAGTAGCCCATCAGGCTGAGCACTTCCTTGCGGCTGCGTTCGTCGTCGAGGAAAGTGCCCATCATGCGGCTGGTGATCATGCTGACGCCCGGCGTACGCACGCCGCGCGCGGTCATGCAGGCATGGCTGGCCTCGATCACCACCGCCACGCCCTGCGGCTGGAGATGGTCCCAGATGCACTGCGCCACTTCGGCGGTCAGCCGTTCCTGGATCTGGAGGCGGCGCGCGAAACCGTGCAGCACGCGGGCCAGCTTGGAAATGCCCACGACGTGGTCCTTGGGCAGATAGGCGATCGCCGCCTTGCCGATGATCGGCGCCATGTGGTGTTCGCAGTGCGACTGGAAGGGAATGTCCTTCAGCAGCACCACTTCGTCATAGCCGCCCACTTCCTCGAACACGCGGCTGAGGTGGATCGCCGGATCCTCGCCATAGCCCTGGCAATATTCCTTCCAGGCGCGGGCCACGCGCTTGGGCGTATCGATCAGCCCTTCGCGCGCGGGATCGTCTCCGGCCCACTCGATCAGCGTGCGGATGGCCTGCTGCACATGGTCGGGGACGGCCGGCTTGCCCAGCGGGTTGTCCTCGTCGGGACCGTCAAGGCTGCTCATCCCTTCTTACTCCTTCGCAATCTGTCCATGAGGCGCAGCCGCATGAGCTGCCCCTTGCGGCGGAAGAGACCGCGCCGCTCGATCGGCTCGAACATCTCTCCGGGTCGTTCCGGGTCGAGCAGAGCACTTTCACCCAGCGCTCTTTCAGCTTCGGAGAGATGTTTCAAGGGCAAGGGTTCCAGATGTTTGCCCGTGGGCACAAGGCTTTCGACCGCCGCCAGCATCGAGCCATGGCGATCCAGCGCCTCGGCGATGGTCTCTTCGATCACGCCGCAATGCTCGGCGAGCAGGCGATGGCGCAAACCCGCGATCGCCGGCGAGACATGGGCGTTGGCAGGCCGCGCCGCATCTATGAAGACATCGCATTCGGAATCGAGCCCCATCGAACGGTTGTTCATGTTGGCCGAACCCACCCGCAGCACTTCTTCATCGATGATCATGAGCTTGGCATGGACATAGATCGGCGTGCCGTCCGCGGAGACCGGATAGTAGATGCGGAAGCGACCGGCATGGTCCGCCTCGCCCAGCGTCCGCACCAGTTCGACCCGCGCGGTATCCATCGCCACCTGCTCCAGCCAGCCGTCCGCCGTCAGCGGATTGACGATCAGGAACTCCGGCGGATCGTCTTCCAGCAGCCGTTCGCAGATCGCCTCGGCTATCGCGCGCGAGGCGAAATACTGGGTTTCGGCATAGACGAAGCGGCGGGCGCGGCGGATCTGCTCCACGAACAGGGCCTCGATCTCGCTGACCTGGGGGCACTCGCCATATTCGGCGCGGGTCCGGGCAATGCCGACCTCCACATTCTCGAATTCGGCGCGGAGCTTGTCAGGCCAGGGGCTGAAGTCCTGCGGCACGCAAGGCGCGATCTCCGCACCGCCCGCAACCTTCCAGCGCTCGCGCCCCAATTCGCCCAGCACGGCGGCCACTTCGCCCTCCATCACCATCGTCACGTCGTGCCAGGGGCCGTAGAGCCCTCCGGTCGGGCGGCGCCGCCGAGGGTCCTTGGGCAGATGATCCGGCGTGTCCCAGCGATCGGAAGTCATGTCGATACCACCGCACGCCGCGAAGACATCGTCCACCACCACGATTTTCTGATGGTGGCTGCAGCCGATCGGATGCGCGCCGTCGAACTTGAAATCGATTCGCGCCTGCAACGCCCAGCGGATCAGGTCGAAGACCATCGTCCCGCGAAAGAGCGACTTCACCAGCGAGATGTTCCACTTGAGCAGCAGGATCTCCAGTCGGGGGTTCGACTTGACCAGCCAGATGATAAAGGAACCGAGCCGCGCGGGAAATTTCTGGCGCCGCCCGCGTTGCCACCAGCGGCGACCCGAGGCGAGCAGGATACGCGAGTCGAAATCCCAGCCGATCAGGAAGATGCGTTGCCGTGCTTCTTCCATCACGCCGCGCATCAGTTCGAAATAGTCGGCCGCGTCGATCACCACATAGGCGCGCTTCGCCATGGCGTAGCGCCAGACCGATGGCGAAGCCGCTGGGTCCTGGCCTCCCCCGTTAGCCGAGTTTTGTATCATCACTTACCTTGCTGGATCAGCCGTCGCCCGCGATCAAGGGTTGAGATCGAGGGATGTTCCGAAGGGCATTTGTCCGACATGTGACACGCCCCGCCGCCCCTGAAACCTGCGAATGGCCGATTTCCGCCACTTCACCGTAAAAAAGAGCCGCTTTGACGGTTGATCCGGCACCGTTCAGCGGCCATTCCGTTGCAAGTGTGCAACATGCACCGTCAAAGTCCGTTCCTTCCCAGTGCTAACCCACGCGGAACGGGCTTCCAGCTTTCGGGTTGGAACAAATCGTCCGGGTCGTGAATTTTCCGGACCACCATTCACGCTTCCGCAGCGATTGCGCGTCGGAAGCCTCCGAGCCGGAACCGTTGGGTCGGTTCCCGCATCGAGAAGGAGTATGCCATGAAGAAATCTCTCATCGCCGCCGCGATCGCCGCCGCGACCTTGTCCCCGGTGACCGTCATGGCTCAGGGCACGGCTGCTGCCGCCACCGCCGCCCCGACGGTAGGTGCCAAGGTCTATGCCCCCGATGGCTCCGAAGTCGGTACCGTGGAAGCGGTCCAGAACGGTGTCGTCACCGTGAACACAGGCACGGCCCGCGCCGGCCTGCCCGGCACCGCTTTCGCCATGCGCGAAAAGGGCCTGACCATCGGCATGAACAAGGCCGATCTCGAAGCCGCCGTGAACGGTGCCAAGGCTGAGAGCAGCGCCGAACTCGCCACCGCTTTCGTGGCCGACAAGCCGATCAAGAGCAGCGACGGCGTCGTTCTCGGCACCGTGAGCAAGGTCGAAGGCGACGACGTCTTCGTGGCGCTCAACAACGGCTCGGTCGCCCAGCTCAAGAAGTCCTACTTCGGGCTCGGCGCGGACAAGTCGCTGACGCTCGGCATGACGTCCACGGCGTTCAACTCGCAGCTGCAGGCCAGCGCCGGCGGCCAGCCGGGTGCGGATGCCCAGGCGGCTCCCTCGGCCACTGCCGCCGCGGGCGAGACCCCCAGCGGCCAGTAATCGCCTGAGGGCAATCTGATCGAAAGGCCGGGAGCGCAGCTGCGTTTCCGGCCTTTTTCGTTTCAGCCTGCTTCGGCCTCTCAGCCCGCCTGTAATCGTGGATACGAAAAACCCCGCTGGAGCCAGGCTCCGCGGGGTTTTTAGTGCATTGGTGCAAGTGGTGCGCCCGGAGCGATTCGAACGCCCGACCCTCAGATTCGTAGTCTGATGCTCTATCCAGCTGAGCTACGGGCGCACAATTTGCCCTATGTAGTGCCATTCCCTGCCGAAGGAGAGAATGGTGCGCCCGGAACGATTCGAACGTCCGACCCTCAGATTCGTAGTCTGATGCTCTATCCAGCTGAGCTACGGGCGCAAATGTCATTCTCCAACCAAAGACCATACCCCCCGAAGGAGAATGGTGCGCCCGGAACGATTCGAACGTCCGACCCTCAGATTCGTAGTCTGATGCTCTATCCAGCTGAGCTACGGGCGCGTTGGAGAGGCGCCAATAGGAGCGCTTCGCCTTGCCGTCAACGCCTATATCGCGTTCTGCGTCAAGATTGTGGATAAGGCTGCGGCAAGCGGATAGTCGAGCGGCGGCATGTCGAGACCCGGGATCTCGCCGGGCATGTACCAGCCCAGCGCTTCGGCCTCATGGGCCTCCGGCTCGCCCTCCCAGGCACGGCACGCATAAAGAAGAATGACGATGGCACGGCCGCCTCCGCTCTTGGCCCCGACCTTGGCAGCCTCGTCTCCGGACGGCAGGCTCCCCGGCCCGCTCGCGAAGCCCACCGGCATGAGCGCTTCCGGCGCCAGCGCCACGCCCAGCTCTTCATGGAGCTCTCGCGCGGCAGCCATCTCGGGCGTCTCGCCTGCCTCGACCTTGCCGCCGGGGAACTCCCAGAGCCCACCGTGTTGCGTCGCCAGAGGCCGCTGCTGCATCAGCACGCGCCCGTCCGCGCGTAGCAGAGCCACGGCGACGACCAGCAAGGGTGTAAGGAAATTTTCCAGGGAAACGCCCTCCTTTAGGAACTCTTTAACGCTAAGACGCTAATTCAATCAATGATTGGGGGCATTGCAAGTATTCATGACAGAATCATCATTTCTTGCCCGCCTTCTTCGAGATGAAGATGGCGCCACCGCAATAGAGTATGGCCTGATTCTGGGCATGATCGTGCTTGCCATACTTGTCGCGCTCAACAGCCTTGCATCGGAAACGATCGCCTTGTGGACATCCGTCAGTGATAAGTCTGCAGCGGCCACATCCGGTCAATAATTACTTTCTCTGTTTAAGTTTTTTTCAACACTTCCAGCCTAGATCCCAATCTGTCCAAAGCGCCGAAGCGAGTGCCTGGCGGGGCGGACCGGGTACACAAGACTGCTTTCATTCAGGAGACATGACATGAAGTTTCTCGCCAAGCTGCGCCGCAACGAAGAAGGCGCCACCGCAATCGAATACGGCCTGATCGCCGCTCTGATCGCCGTCGCCGCGATCGCCGCCATGCAGGGCCTGGGCTCGCAGCTCAACACGACCTTCACCAAGACGTCGACCGCGATCGAAGCAGGCAACGACGCTAAGGGCAGCGACGTCGTGAAGTAACTGGTCTAATTCAAGTGTTGGAGGGCGGCGGGGAAACCTGCCGCCCTTTTTTCATGTGTCAACCGTTTGAGGCTGATACCGAAATTGGCGTCAAACCTGACCTCATCCTAAACTTGTTTCCAGACCCATCAGCATAACGGTCCGCCATTGATCGCTGAAACCGCGCCTCAATACGTCACCAGCTTCACCCTCTGCCCCGGAGCCAGCCGCGCACCGCTCCCCAGTCCGTTGAGCACCAGAAACCGCTCCACGGCCCCATCGCTGTACGCCATGCGCGATGCCAGCGACTGCACGGTGTCGCCAGCCTTTACAGTCACGACCCCCAGTCTTCGCGGCTTGACCTGGCCCGCCTCGCTTGCGGAAATCCGGCGCATGCTCTTGAACATCGCGTTGAACGCGCCCGCGCCGCCGACGCGCGTGATCGTCAGGAAGTGATAGGCCCTGCCGCCGCCGAAGTCGTAGGCGAACACCGCCACATCCACCGGACCGCTGGACGCCTGCACTTGCGCCACGCCATAGGCTGCCGAAATGCCGTTCACGTTCGCACGCTCGATGCTGGACGGCACGATCCGCGCCTGTCCTGATTCGGTGAGGCTGGAAAACACCGTCTGGATATAAGCGTCCAGCCCCGTCCCCATCGGACCGCCCGAGAACTGCGCCTTCCCCGAATCGCCGTTGATCGAAACCGCCTGGGTTCCGTTCACGAGATAGAACCCCTCGGGCGCCTGGAACGCGAGGCGCAGTTCGGGATGGGTGAAACGGTTGCCGTCGATGATTCCCTGCTTGGGATCATCGCCATAGACCAGACCATCGATCCGGGTGAGAAATTCGTCGCGGTTGGTCATGCCCGTCGCCGATGCGCCTGCCTGGGCCTGCGCATCGCGCACGCGGGAGGCCGGGTCCGGGTGCGTCGAGGCCCACTGCGGAACCTGATTCGATGTGCCGCGCAGTTGCGCCTCCAGGGCCGTCTGGCGCGCGAGGCTATCCAGCACGGTCGCCATGGCCCGCGGATCGTAGCCCGCCCGCTTGAGGTAAGTGATGCCAAGCCGGTCCGCTTCCAGCTCCTGACTGCGCGAATATTTCAGCGTCAGCATTTGCGATCCCTGGGAGGCCAGTTGCTGCCCCAGCCTGCCGAAAGCGCTGTCCCCCAGCAGGACACCCGACAGCAAGGACCCCAGCACGCCCAGCAACTGGTTACGCGAGGCGGCTTCCTGTCGCTTGGCCGAATGCCGCGCGGCGACATGACCGACCTCATGCCCAAGCACCCCGGCCAGTTCCGCCTCGTTGTTCATCAGGGCCGTGAGCTGCCGGGTGACGTAGATATAGCCGCCCGGGATCGCGAAGGCATTGTTCACCGGCGAGTTCAGCAACGTGACGGTAAAGTCGCCGCGCGCGTTCGAAAGGCCGGACTGGATGGCGATGGTCTTGCCGACCTGCTCGACATAACTGGCCTGAGGGCCGGTCACGGCGCCGCCGAATTCGGCGAGGAGATCCGGGTGCGCCTTGGCACCTTCCGCCTTGTCGGCACGGCTGATGGCGTTGACAGTGGCCGGACGGGCCGCGGCGGCGACGGCAACGCCTGTCGTGCTTGGCGCCAGGGCCAGCAGCGCGGCGCCCGCGCAAGTAGCGGCGAAAGCGCCCCTGAGCGCCCGAACCGGTTGGTATGCAGACATCTTCTTCCCCTCGGACGATGGCAATTCTTCGCGTTTCTCCCGTGAAGCAACGGGAAGGATAATGCGAGGTTCCCTCCGCTCAGCCGCGCGCCAGTGGATGGCGCGCGTTTACCAGCGCCACCAGCCGCGCGCTGTCGACATGCGTGTAGATCTGGGTCGTCGCGATATCCGCATGCCCCAGCAGCATCTGCAGAACGCGCAAGTCCGCCCCGCCTTCGAGCAGATGCGTCGCGAAGGCATGGCGCAGCACATGCGGTGACACGCGCGTGGGATCGATCTCCGCGCGCACCGCCAGCGCCCGCAGCAATTGAAACAGGCGCACCCGCGTCAGATGGCCGCTTTCCCCGGTGGAGGGGAACAGGAACTTCGACGTGCCGCGTCGTACCGCCAGCCACCGCGAAAGCACCATGCGCGCACGGCCGCTCACCGGCACCATGCGCTGCTGCCCGCCCTTCCCCGTCACATGCAGGAAAGGCGCATCGCGCGGCACCGCGGCGACCGGCAGCGAAACGAGTTCGGTGGCCCGCAGGCCCGAGCCATAGAGCAATTCCAAAAGCGCCAGCAGCCGCACCGCGTCGGAGCGCTCCCCCGCCGCCTCTGCCTCGGCCGTGGCCAGGAACCGCTCCACTTCCGCATGCGAAAGCAGACGCGGCAAGGGCCTGCGCGTGCGGGGGCGCGGCAGCGAGCCGGAGGGATCGTCTGCACGCAGGCCCTCGTCCACCAGGAAGCCATAGAATTGCCGGAGCGCCGAACAGCGGCGCGAAAGGCTGGATGCCGCGAGCCCGGTCCAGGCCTCTCCCAGCCCGGCCAGCGAATCGCCGTCGGCAGCGGCAAGATCGCCCAGCACCGCCTCGGCGGCCGCAAGATCGCGCCGATAGGCGGCGAGCGTGTTGGCCGCGGCCCCGCGTTCGGCCGCCAGCATCGCCAGGAACCGTTCGGCGTGGCTTCCGCCCGCCATCCCGGTCAGGCCCGCGCCACGGCTTCCGCGGCGATCATCCGCGCCTCGGCATCGAGGCCGACCGTGCGAAGCGCAGAGACGATGTGGTAGAGGTAACGCGGCGTCATCCGCTGCCAACTGCTGCCCTGCATGCCGAGACCGACAAGCAGGGCGACGCTGGCGGCATCGCCGTCCGCGGCCGCCTTGTCGATGGCGGCGGTGAAACGGGTCGCGCTGTCCAGCTGCATGCCCCAGTCGCCCGAATAGCGCGAGGCCGCGCCTTCATCGATCCGGCCCAGTCCGGCAAGTCCGGCGACAAGGAAAGCGCTGCGGCGCTTGTTCTGGCTGTCGTCGGCCCCGTAATAGGTATCCACCGCGCCCGAATCCACGGCCCGGATACGGCCCGGCGCAGCGAGCGTCAGCAGGCCCCAGCCCTCGCTGCCCGACGCCACGATCGGCGACCAGGCCAGCGCATTAGTATCATAACCTGCCGAGAGCATCGAGGCGATCAGCGCAGCGGCATCGTCCTCCATGTCCTTGCTCGGCGCGATGCGCGCTGCGGCTGCGGCGGTCAGCACCTGGCGGGCATAGGCAGCCTCCCCGGTCGTGCCGGTCCAGAGGTTCTGCATCGCGGAAAGGCGCGCTCCGGGCGCTTCCAGCGTATAGGCATCGCGCAGGCTTTCTGCGCGCTTCTGCCATTCGCCGGTCACTTCGGGATCGGCATAGACCTGCGAATAAAGGTCGACCATCGCGGCATTGGAAAGCACGCCGCTGGCCGCCGCCCGGTCGGCGGCAATGGCCCGGCGCTCCAGGCCGACCATCGGCGCAAGCGCGGTGGCATAGTCGTACATCCGCCCGGCGCCGGACATGGCGCTATCGGGCGGGGTGAGGCCGACGCCGATCGCCAGGCCGTAGCGCCAGGGCGTCATCGTATCGACGCCGTCCCACTCGATCGTCACGGCCTTGCGTGAACGTCCCGCAGCGCCGGCGTACTTCTGCGCGAGCAGCGAATCGATCCGCGGCATCTTGCCGCTGACGCGGGCCCGCTCCAGCCGGGCGAGCGCGGCGGCGCCACTGCCCCGGAAGGCATCGCAGATCGACTGCGCGGCGCTCCATTCGGCAGTGTCGTCCTGCATGCCCTGGATCGAGAGCACCGGGCACATGCCGGTGAAATCGGCCGTGCGCTGGTAGATGTCGAAAGCCTCGCGGGTAATACCCGGCGTGAAGTTCGAGATATCCAGCCCCTGCAGGACCGCGCGGGCGGCATCCGTTTCGCCCATCCGAATCAGCAGGCCTACGCGAAGGCCGAGGAATTGCTGCGGACTCATGCCCGGCGGCGCCTGGAGCCGCGAGGCGAGCGCGCGGCGCAGCAGGATATGCCCCCAGCGCGAGACCAGCGCCCCGCGATTGGCGGCGATGGCGGTCTGCACCAGATAGGGGTTCTGGGCGGAGAGCGAAGCTGCGGCCATCCCGCCCTCGCTCTCGTCGACCAGACCGATCTGCTCCATCGAGCGGCGAGCGCCCGCCGGCATGTCAAGATCGAGCTTGTCGGTCAGGAGCTGTTCGAAGGCCTCGGGCGACATGCCCTGCAGTTCTTCAAGCGTGGGCATGCGCGTGAGCGTGCTCTTGCCGCTGGCGTCGGTCGTCACGAAGCCGCTGGTGGGGAAGCTCGGCGCATCCTCCACCGGCAATGCCTGGATCACCGGGGTCGAAACCGAGCGCGGCGCGCTCGACGGCGATGCCGGTGCGGCAGCCGAAGGGCTTGCCGCCGGGCGGCTGGACGGCCGCGGCGGCGCAGCAGGCGCGGCGCTGGGTGTGGCGCGCGCGGGCGGTTCGTCGAACATCTTCGGCAGCAGCGATTCGGGCGCATCCTGCGCCACTGCCCATACCGAAGTCAGCGCCAGCGAAACGCCGGCCAGCAGATGCCAGGACCGTACACCCAGGCTCATCGGGGCAGCTCCGGCACCGGAATTGGCTCGACGATATCGCGCACCGGCGAACGGCCGCCGTCCGACCATGCCCAGGCGCCCAACAGGACCGCCCCCAGGATTGCCACCGGAGCGACGATGGAAACGGCAGCCACGCCTGAGAACTTGCGCCTGCGTTTTTGTATCGTCACTCGCCTTCCTTCACCGATGCTTGCGCTGCGACCTAGCGCAACTATAGGCGATGGAGCAATGGACGTTCAACAAACCCGGTTTTCCGCGCAGGAAATTGCCGCACTCGCGCGGCGTATCGATCGCCCCATCGTGCTGGTGGGTATGATGGGCGTGGGCAAGTCCAGCGTGGGCAAGCGGCTCGCGACGCTTCTCGAATGTCCTTTCGTGGACGCCGATGAGGAAATCGAGCGTTCCGCGCAGATGACCATCCCGGAAATCTTCGAAACCTACGGCGAATCCTACTTCCGCGACGGCGAGCGCCGGGTGATCTCCCGCCTCATCGAATCCGGGCCGGATTCCAGGGTCGGACGCTGCGTGATCGCCACGGGCGGCGGCGCTTTCTGCAACGAGATCACGCGGCAGCTGATTCTGGACAAGGCCATCACGGTCTGGCTCGACAGCGAAGTGGAAACCCTGGTCGAGCGCACCGCGCGCAAGGACAACCGCCCCCTGCTCAAGGGCGGCGACCCGCACGAGATCCTCGGCAGGTTGCGTGACGACCGGCGGCCGCACTATTCGCAGGCCCCGATCCATGTGCTCAGTCACAGCGGGCCGCACGTCCAGACGATCAACAACGTCCTGCAGGGAATTTCGCAATGGCTGTAATCCCCGTCGATATCGCCGGCCGCCCTTACGAAGTGCGCGTCGGCGCCGGCCTCCTGGCCGAACTCGTCCCGCAGTGCCGCGGCCTCCTGCGCAAGCGCGGCGTGCCGATCATCACCGACGTCAATGTCCACGCCGCCTGGGGCGCCGTGGTAGAGGCCAGCCTGCGCGAAAACGGCCATGAGCCGCACTGGCGCATCCTGCCCGCCGGAGAGGCCACCAAGTCCTGGGAAGAACTGGCCGCCACCGTGAACTGGCTGCTCTCGCTGGAAGTGGAGCGCGGCGATCACATCCTCGCACTGGGCGGCGGTGTCATCGGCGATCTCACCGGCTTCTGCGCCGCCGTGCTCAAGCGTGGCTGCAAGTTCATCCAGGTGCCGACCACGCTGCTGGCCCAGGTCGATTCGAGCGTGGGCGGCAAGACCGCGATCAACACGCCCGCCGGCAAGAACCTCGTCGGCGCCTTTCACCAGCCTTCGCTCGTCCTGGCCGACCTCTCCGCGCTGGAAACGCTGCCCGAGCGCGACTTCCTGGCCGGTTATGCCGAAGTGGTGAAGTACGGCCTCATCGACGATGCCGACTTCTTCGCCTGGTGCGACACCAACGCGGCCGCCATGATCGCCGGCGACAGCCAGTTGCGCGAATATGCCGTGGCCCATTCCGTGGCGAGCAAGGCCCGCATCGTTGCCGAGGATGAGTTCGAGACCACCGGCAAGCGCGCGCTGCTCAATCTCGGCCACACGTTCGGCCATGCGCTGGAGGCCGAGACCGGCTTTTCCGACCGCCTGCTCCACGGCGAAGGCGTGGCGCTCGGCATGGTGCTGGCCGCACGCTATTCCGCGCGCCGCGAACTCATGCCGCGCGCCAGCGCCGAGCATATCGCCCGTCATATCGGGGAGATCGGCTTGCCTGCCGGGCTTGCGCGGCTGGGTCTGGACTGCGACGGCGCCCGCCTGGTCGATCACATGCTTCATGACAAGAAGATGGACGCGGGCACCCTGCCCTTCCTGCTGCTCAAGGGAATCGGCCAGACCTACCTCGACAAGCAGGTGTCGCTGGAGGACGTCGCCGCCTTCCTCGACGAGGAACTCGCCCGCCCGGACTGATCGGCCTTCGGCGCATATCCGCGCCCGACCGACTGATTTCACGCGCAAATGTTCCGATGTCCCGTGCCTCGCGCGCGGTGACTGCCGAAACCCGACGCCTTTCCGCACGTTCTGATTCTGTCCCGCCACGCGGGAATGTGGCGCCGATCGTAACCCTTTTTTGGGAGGTCCGGGGGCGTACGGGAAGGCGACAGGTCGATCGGGTCTGTCGCCTTTTCCCGTTTGGAGAGAGGCGCTTGGGCCTCGCGGGCCGCGCAATCCTTTGCCTGACGTGACATTACCATGACGCGCCACTATGGTGCGCGCTTGGATAACAAAAGTACCGGGCCGCACCAGACCGCCATGACACTTTCCGAAGCCACTCCCGAACTCGACTTCCCCGAGGAAATCGAGCGCAACGACCGCGCATTCCTGGGCCACCCCAAGGGCCTGGGCTATCTCTCCTTCGTCGAGGGATGCGAGCGCTTCTCGTACTATTCGATGCAGACCCTGCTCGTGCTCTACATGGTCAAGTACCTGCTGCTGCCGGAGAACGTCGGCAAAGTCGCCGGCCTGTCCTGGCTGCGCGGCTGGCACTACGCCGGGCTGGAGGGACAGCCGCTGGCTTCGGCGATCTTCGGTGACTACACCTCGCTCGTCTACCTGACCCCGATCCTGGGCGGCATCGTCGCGGACCGCTGGCTGGGCCGCAAGGCCACGCTGATCGCGGGCGCCGTGGTCATGTCGCTCGGGCACTTCCTCATGGCGTTCGAGGGCATGTTCCTCTTCGCCCTGATCTCGCTGGTGGTCGGCGTCGGCCTGTTCAAGGGCAATATCGCCAGCCAGGTCGGCGAACTCTACAAGCCCGGCGATTTGCGCCGCGCCATGGCGTTCCAGATCTTCTACATCGCCATCAACGTCTCGGTGATCGTCGCGCCGCTGATCGCGGGCACGCTGGGCGAGGAAGTGGGCTGGCACTACGGCTTCGGTACGGCCGGGATCGTCATGGTGCTGGGTCTCGTCATCTATCTCAAGGCCGGGCACTGGCTGCCCGCCGACAACCGCGCGGCCAAGGGCGACAAGTCGCCCCGCTCGCGGCTCGCCCGCGGAGACTGGCCGCGCCTCGGCGCGCTGGCCGTGCTGGTGCCGGTGCTCGCCATCGCGATGATGACCAACCAGGAGATCTTCAACGCCTATCTCGTATGGGCGGACGCCAAGTTCCAGCTGACCTTCTTTGGCACCACCCTGCCGACGAGCTGGATGATCACCGTGGATGCGACCCTCAGCTTTTCGATGCTGGTGGCCGTAGCCGCGTTCTGGAAGTGGTACGCGGATCGCACCGGCCGCGAGCCCGACGAACTGGGCAAGATGATCATCGGCTCGGTCTTCTCGATCATCGGCGGGTCATGCCTGGTCATCGCCGCCGCAGCGGCCGGGGACGCCCGGATTGGCCTGTTCTGGCCGGTCATGTTCCACTTGTTCAATTCGATCGGCTTCGCGCACATCATGCCGGTAAGCCTCGCGCTCTTCACCAAGATCGCGCCGCGCGCGCTCAACGCAACGGTCGTCGGCATCTATTATCTGGCCTTCTTCGGCGCCAACAAGATCGTGGGCGAAGTGGGCGGCTGGTATTCCTCGATGGACACCGTGTCGTTCTGGCTGATCCACGTCGCTGCCGCAGCCGTCGGCCTGATCGCGTTCTCGGCCTTCAAGATCGCGCTGGGCAAGACCCTGGCAGGTGAGCCGGCGCCAGCCTGACGAGGCGGGATCGCCACCCGACTTTCGTCATCGCGCACTTAGCGAAGCGATCCAGGGCGGTTTACGCCGCTCCGGATTGCTTCGTGGGCTGCGTCTCCTTGCAGGTGACGAAATGGGCTGGGCAACTCAGCCGAACACCGCCACCGACTGCATCCCCGCAATCACCGGCGCGCCCGCAGCGCTCCACTGGAGAATATGCTCACTGGCCCCGCCGTCCCGCGCAAATGCGCTGGTGGTGCGCAGCAACCACCAGCCGTCCTCGGTGACCGGCGCCGGTTCCAGCAGATTGATGTGCCAGTGCATCGAACTGATCGGCACGCGGAAATTGAGCAGCGGCAGCACCGCCGTCGGCAAGGCATCGCCGACCAGCACCGCTTCCAGCGCCGGATCGAGGCCGTCGCGCTCTTTCAGCCGCACCCACCAGCACATATCCGCCTCGCCCAGCGCCGATTTCGGCAAGGCGAAGCGCGCATCGAAGTTTCGCTTCAGAAATTCGGGCGCCACGTCCAGCGGCACCGGCCTGGCATCGGCCACCGGGTTCACGCCCTCCGGCATCGGATAGCCGGCGATATCCGCCGCGCTCTCGATCTGGCGCATGAACACGAAGCTGGCGGTGAAACCCACGCCCTTCTCGTCCGCAAGCTCGGCAGCAACCCAGGTGGCATTGCGCCCCTTGCGCACGATCCGCGCCCGCGCTTCCACGCGGCCAGCCAGCGGCGCGATCATCGCGAACTGGCCGGAACGCAGCGGCGGCAACTCGGGATCGAGCCGCTGCGCCGCCGCCAGCGCAACCGCCGAAGTCAGCCCGCCGTAAGCGGTGCGGCCCTGAAGCCAGTCTTCGGTGATATCGAAAACGAAACCGCCCTCGATCTCCTCCGCGCTCGCCAGAAGCGCAGCAAACCCCGTCATCAGAACAACCTCGAACCGTTGGGCACCGGCTGGTCCGGTGCGAATAGGACCACCCGGCCCTCCTCGTCCGCGAAGCCGAGCGTCAGCGCCTCCGACACGGCCTTGCCGATCTGGCGCTTGGGGAAATTCACGACCGCCGCCACCTGCCGCCCGATCAGTTCTTCCGGCGAATAGAGCGCGGCGACTTGCCCCACACTCTTTCTCTCACCAACGCCGGGGCCGAAATCGATCCGCAATTTCAGGCTCGGCTTGCGCGCGCCCTCGTAGACTTCCGCGGCGACGATGGTGCCGACGCGGATGTCCACTTTCAGGAAGTCGTCGAAGGTGATCTGCTCCGCCGCGGGCGCGGCGGGGTCGTGGTCCAGGTGCATTTATTCCATTTCGAGGATCACGGCGTCCACCGCAAGGCTTTCGCCTGCCTTGGCGTTGACCGCCTTCACTACGCCCGACTTCTCGGCGCGCAGGATGTTTTCCATCTTCATGGCTTCGACGACGGCCAGCGGCTGGCCGGCCTCGACCTTGTCCCCCTCGCCCACATGAAGCGCGACGAGCAAGCCCGGCATCGGGCAGATCAGGAACTTCGAGAGATCCGGCGGGATCTTTTCGATCATGTGCTTGCTGAGCGAAGCCACGCGGCTGGGCAGGATCTGCACATTGTGGATGCAGCCGCGCGTGGTCATCTTCAGGCCGGTGCGCGTCGGTGCGACGCGGATGCCGATGGCCTCACCATCGATCTCGGCTTCGATCAGCCGGTCACCGGGGGTGTATTCCATCGCCAGCTCGACAAAGGCGCCGTTCACCGTGACGTCCTCGTCGTCGATGACGACTTCGTAGGCCGCCTTGTCGATGGTGACGGTCCATTCCGAAGGCGGCGACAGGCGATGCGGCGCCAGTTGCCCATCGACCCGGCGCGCCCGGTCGGCCCGCGCGGTGGCGACGAAAGCGGCGACGGCGGCCAGCTTGCCCTTCAGTTCCTCCGACGCGGGCGCGCCGGTGAAGCCTTCGGGATATTCCTCGGCGATGAAGCCCGTGGTCAGTTCGCCCGAGCGGAAGCGCGGGTGCTGCATGATGGCCGAGACGAAATCGATGTTGTGGCCAAGGCCCTCGATCTCGAACAGGTCGAGCGCGGCCACTTGCTTGTCGGCGGCTTCGTCACGCGTTTCGCCCCAGGTGATGAGCTTGGCGATCATCGGATCGTAGAACATCGAGACTTCGCCGCCTTCGTAGACGCCGTCATCCACGCGCACGCCATCGATGCCGCGACGGCCGTTCTCGGCGCCGTCGTCGTCCCAGCCGTCCACCGGCGGCTGATAGCGCACGAGGCGGCCGGTCGAGGGCAGGAAACCGCGATAAGGATCTTCGGCATAGACGCGGTTCTCGATGGCCCAGCCATCGATCTTCACGTCCGCCTGCGTCATCTCCAGCTTCTCGCCCGCGGCAACGCGGATCATCTGCTCGACAAGGTCGACGCCGGTGATCGCCTCGGTAACCGGGTGCTCGACCTGAAGGCGCGTGTTCATTTCGAGGAAGTAGAAGCTCTCGCCGGTCGCATCCGCGCCCGAGACGATCAGTTCGACGGTGCCTGCCGAATAGTAGCCCACCGCGCGCGACAACGCGACGCACTGCTCACCCATCGCCTTGCGCATCGCGGGGGTCACGAAGGGCGACGGCGCTTCCTCAACCACCTTCTGGTGGCGGCGCTGGATCGAGCATTCGCGCTCGTTCAGGTAGAGGATGTTGCCGTGCTTGTCGCCGAGGATCTGGATTTCGATGTGGCGCGGGTTGAGAATGAACTTCTCGATGAAGACGCGGTCGTCGCCGAAGGAATTGAGGCCCTCGCGCTTCACGCTTTCGAAGCCCTCGCGTACGTCCTTTTCGTCGTAGGCCAGGCGCATGCCCTTGCCGCCGCCACCGGCGCTGGCCTTCATCATCACCGGATAGCCGATCTCGTTCGAGATCCGCACGGCGTGTTCGGTGTCCTCGATCTCACCGACGAAGCCGGGGACGACGTTGACGCCGGCCTGCTTGGCCAGCTTCTTGGATTCGATCTTGTCGCCCATCGCGGCAATCGCGCCAACGGGAGGCCCGATGAATTCGATGCCCTCTGCGGCCAGCGCTTCGGCGAAGGAGGTGCGCTCGGAGAGGAAGCCGTAGCCCGGGTGCACCGCTTCGGCGCCGGTCTGCTTGCAGGCCTGGATGATCTTGTCGGCAATCAGATACGACTGAGCAGCGGGCGCGGGACCGATGTGAACCGCCTCATCGGCCATCTGCACGAAAGGCGCGCGGGCATCGGCGTCGGAATAGACAGCGACGGTCTGGATGCCCATGCGGCGCGCGGTCTTGATCACGCGGCAGGCAATCTCGCCCCGGTTTGCGATGAGGATTTTCTTGAACAACCCCGTAACTCCCAAGTCAGCCGCCGTGCATGAAGAAGCCGGCGTCGATCACCAAAACCATCGCTCAGAGCGTCGCGGCGAGGATGACCATCCCCGCCGGCACACTCATCGTTCGTCTCCCTGAACTTGTTTCAGGGTCCATCGCGCCGCACAGGCCATCGGCCCGAGGCGCGAAATGGATGCTGCAGCGCGTTCAGCATGACGGGTTTGCAAGCGGAGAGCGCCGGGCATCAGTTCCCCGCGCTCCCATAGGCGCGCAGCTGTTTCGTGCGCGCCTCGGTCAATTCCTTGAGGCAGCCGTTCTGCTGAAGCGGCCAGATCGTGCCGCTCTCCTCACGCGGGCCATTCTCCGAAAGGCACTGGGCGTCGCGCCAGGCGAGCCACTTGCGCTGCGCATCGAGCAGCCGATTGAAATTGCCAACGGGTCCCTGCTTGTCGGCAGCTTTCGCCTTGGTCACCGCCTTCCCCCAAGCCTCGTTCATCACCCGATCGGCGGACTGGAAGTCGCGATACGAACACACGTTCATGTCCGTCTGCGTCATCGCATTGGCGCAATCGATCGGGGGCTGCGAGGCCAGGAGAAGGATCGGCAGGATCATGCGTGGGTCACTCGGCCGCTTCCAGCTTCGCGCAGCCCTTGGGCATGCGCTGGGCTTCGACTTGCGCCTCGGTCAGTTCGATGGCCATCGGCTTGATGCCGAGGCGCGCGAACATCGCCATGTCGCTGTCGTCGCCCGCGTTCGGCGCGGTGAGCAGCTGGTCGCCCGTGAAGATCGAGTTCGCGCCGGCCATGAAGCACATCGCCTGCGTCATTTCCGACATCGATTCGCGGCCCGCCGAGAGGCGCACCATCGACAGCGGCATGGTGATGCGCGCGACCGCCACCGTGCGCACGAATTCCACGTCATCGATCTTGGCCAGCGGAGTGTCGGCCAGCATGTCGCCCAGCACGGTGCCCTTCACCGGCACCAGCGCGTTGACCGGCACCGACTGCGGGTGATCCGGCAAGGTCGCCAGCGTGTGGACGAAGCCCACGCGGTCGGCACGCGTCTCGCCCATGCCGACGATGCCGCCGGAGCAGACGTTGATGCCCGCCATGCGCACGTTCGACAGCGTGTCGAGGCGGTCATCCATCGTGCGCGTGGTGATCACCTGGTCATAGCGCTCAGGCGAAGTGTCGATGTTATGGTTGTAGTAGTCGAGCCCGGCGTCGGAGAGCATGTCCGCCTGATCGGGCGTCAGCATGCCCAGCGTCATGCAGGTTTCCATGCCCATCGCGCGCACGCCCTTCACCATCTCGATGATGGCGGGCATGTCGCGGTCCTTGGGGTTGCGCCAGGCGGCGCCCATGCAGAAGCGGGTCGAGCCCTGGTCCGCCGCCTGCGCGGCGCGCTGCAGCACCTGCTGCACTTCCATCAGCTTGGTCGCCTTGACGCCGCTGTTGGCCGAAACCGACTGCGAGCAATAGCCGCAGTCTTCCACGCAGCCGCCGGTCTTGATCGAAAGCAGCGTGGAAAGCTGCACTTCGTTGGCCTTGTGGTTGGCACGGTGCACTTCGGCTGCGCGGAACACCAGTTCGGTGAACGGCAGGTCGAACAGTGCCGCGATTTCCTCACGGGTCCAGTCGGTACGGGGGCTGATGGAAAGGGTTTCGGTCATAGTCATTCCTCAGGCAGAGCGCGCGGGATGACGCGCGGCCAAACCCCGGTCATAGGGGCAAGCGCGGCGTCGATCCAGCGTGACCATCCTTATTCCGCCGCTTCCAGCGAAGAACCGAGCGGCGGCATGTTGTGGCCGAGCAAGCGCAGCACGTCCGCTGCGCATTCGACGACGTTGCTTCCGGGGCCGTAGATGCCCTGAACGCCGGCGTTACGCAGGAATTCGTAGTCCTGCGGCGGGATGACGCCGCCGGCGATCACCTTGATGTCGCTGCGACCGGCTTCGCGCAGTTTCTGGATCAGTTCGGGGATCAGCGTCTTGTGCCCGGCAGCAAGGCTGGACGCACCGACCACGTCGACTGCGCTGTCCAGCGCCAGCACGACGGTCTCTTCCGGCGTCTGGAACAGCGGACCCGACACGACGTCGAAGCCCATGTCCCCGAAGGCCGAGGCGATCACGTTCGCGCCGCGATCGTGGCCGTCCTGGCCCATCTTGGCGACCAGCACCTTGGGCTTGCGTCCGAGGCGGCGTTCCACCGCAGCCACGCCGTCCAGCACCTGCTGCCAGCGGCTGTCGCCCTCGTAAGGCGCGGCATAGACGCCCTTCACCGGGGTCGGCTGGGTGCCATAGCGCTGGAAGCTGTCTTCCATGGCCGAGCTGATCTCGCCCAGCGTGGCGCGAGCACGGGCGCACTCGACGGCGAGCGCGAGGAGGTTGTTCTCGATGCTGGACACGCCTGCCGCGCCGTCACGCAGCGCCTTCAGAGCGGCCTGACAAGCCGCCTCGTCACGCTCGGCCTTCATCTTGTTGATGCGGGCGATCTGGCCTTCGCGGACCTTGGCGTTGTCCACTTCCAGCGTTTCCAGCAGGTCTTCGCTGGCAAGGCGGTACTTGTTGACGCCGACGATCACGTCGTCGCCCCGGTCCACCCGCGCCTGGCGGGCGGCGGCGGCGGTTTCGATCATCGCCTTGGGCCAGCCGGCGGCGACGGCCTTGGCCATGCCGCCCTCTGCCTGCACGCGTTCGATGATCTCCCAGGCCTGGTCGACCAGCTGCTGCGTCAGCGATTCGATGTAGTAGGACCCACCCAACGGATCGACGACATTGCACATGCCGGTCTCCTCCTGGATGATGATCTGCGTGTTGCGGGCGATGCGGGCCGAGAAGTCGGTCGGCAGCGCGATCGCTTCATCCAACGCATTGGTATGCAGCGACTGGGTGCCGCCCAGCATCGAGGCCATCGCCTCGATCGTGGTGCGGATGACGTTGTTGTAGGGATCCTGCTCCTGCAAGCTCACGCCCGAAGTCTGGCAGTGGGTGCGCAGCATCTTCGACCGCTCGTCCTTGGCGCCCAGCTCCGTCATCACCCGGTGCCACAGCACGCGCGCGGCGCGCAGCTTGGCCACTTCCATGAAGAAGTTCATGCCGATGGCGAAGAAGAACGACAGGCGCCCTGCGAACTTGTCAATGTCGAGGCCCGATGCCACGCCGTACTTCACGTATTCCGCGCCGTCCGCGATGGTGAAGGCCAGTTCCTGCACCTGCGTCGCGCCGGCTTCCTGCATGTGGTAGCCGGAAATCGAGATCGAGTTGAACTTCGGCATCTCGCGGCTGGTGTAGCCGAAGATGTCCGAGATGATCCGCATGCTGGGCTCAGGCGGGTAGATGTAGGTGTTGCGGACCATGAACTCCTTGAGGATGTCGTTCTGGATAGTCCCGTCGAGCAGCTTGCGGTCGACGCCCTGCTCTTCGCCGGCAACGATGAAGAAGGCCAGGATCGGAATGACCGCGCCGTTCATCGTCATAGAGACCGACATCTTGTCGAGCGGAATGCCGTCGAACAGGATCTTCATGTCCTCGACGGAATCGATGGCGACGCCCGCCTTGCCCACGTCGCCCACGACGCGGGGATGGTCGCTGTCATAGCCGCGATGGGTAGCAAGATCGAAGGCGACCGAGAGGCCCTTCTGCCCCGCCGCGAGGTTGCGGCGATAGAAGGCGTTCGATTCCTCTGCCGTCGAAAAGCCCGCGTACTGGCGGATGGTCCAGGGACGACCGGCATACATCGACGCGCGCACGCCGCGCGTGAACGGCGCGAAGCCGGGAAGGCCGGGATCGACGCTCACGTCCTCGGCAGTGTAGAGCGGCTTCACCGCAATACCCTCGGGCGTGTTCCAGGTCAGGTCTTTACCCTTGACCTCCTTCTCGGCGGCTGCCTTCCAGTCATTGATGTCTGCCATTGTCCGCATCCCTTTCGGCCCGCTTCATTGCGGCGGGCCGCAATCTTTTCTCAATGAGCGCCCTTGGGCGTTTCCATGATCTCGGTGAGCTGACCGCCCATGTCCCTGGGGTGGACGAAGAAGATCAGCGTCCCGTGCGCGCCCACGCGCGGCTCACCCAGCACGCGCTTGCCGAGGCCTTCGAACCAGGTCTTGGCGGCGTGAATGTCCGGCACTTCGTAGCAAATGTGGTGCTGCCCCCCGAGCGGGTTCTTCTCCAGCCACTTGCCCACCGCCGAGTCCGCGGCAGTCGGCTGGAGCAGTTCGATCTGCGTACCTGCCGTGCCACCCTCGCCCGGCGTATTGACGAAGCAGACGCGCACCTGCTGGCTTTCGAGCACGAACGGCTCGGTAATATCGGTAGCGCCCATCACGTCGCGGTAGAACGCGATCGAGGCGTCGAGATCGGGCGTGGCGACGCCGATATGGTTGAGACGGCCGAGCTTCACGCCACATTCTCCAGCACCAGCGCGATGCCCTGCCCGCCGCCGATGCACATGGTAACGAGGCCGTACTTCCCGCCGGTGCGCTTCAGCTCATACATGCACTTGATCGCCAGCATCGTGCCGGTGGCGCCGACCGGGTGACCGATGGAGACGCCCGAACCGTTCGGGTTCACCTTTTCCGGATCGAAGCCCAGCACCTTGGAAACGGCAGCAGCCTGCGCAGCGAATGCCTCATTGCTCTCGATCACGTCGATCTGACCCAGCGAAAGCCCGGCGCGCTTCAGGGCCACCGGAACCGCCTTGATCGGGCCTTCGCCCATGTAGGCAGGCTCGACACCGGCATGGCCCCAGGCGACGATCTTCGCCATCGGTTTCAGGCCGCGCTTTTCGACTTCCGAAGCGGTCGCCAACACCACGGCAGCGGCGCCGTCATTGATGCCCGAGGCATTGCCGGCCGTGACCGCACCGTCCTTCTTGAAGGCAGGCTTCATGCTCGCCAGCGTCTCGGCCGTGGTGTCGGCACGGACATGCTCGTCGGTGTCGAACACGGTCACGCCCTTGCGGGTCTTCACTTCGATCGGAAGGATCTGGTCCTTGAAGCGGCCTTCCGCGATGGCCCGCGCGGCGCGCTGGTGGCTGGTCGCGGAGAGCGCGTCCATATCCTCACGGGTGACGCAGTGGCGCTCCGCCACGTTCTCCGCCGTGATGCCCATGTGATAGCCGCCGATGGCGTCCGACAGGCCGACGGTCAGCGCGTCTTCCTGCGTGTTCGCGCCCATCTTCTTGCCCCAGCGCACGCCGTGGTCGTGATAGGGCACGTTCGACATCGATTCCGCGCCGCCGGCGACAGTGATCCCCGCCTCGCCCAGCTTCATCATCTGCGCGGCCGAGACGATCGCCTGCACGCCCGATCCGCACAGGCGGTTGAGCGTCAGCGAGGGCACTTCGAACGGCACGCCGGCATTGATACCGATCACGCGGCTGAGCATCTCGTCCTTGGCGCTCGTCGGCATGACCTGGCCGATGACGATATGGCCGACGTCCTCCGGCGAAACGCCCGCGCGGGCCAGTGCCTCGGTCACGACCTTGCCGCCGAGATCGGACGGCATGAACGACTTCAGCGAACCGCCGAAGTCACCGACTGCCGTGCGCACGCCGCTGACGATGTAGATGTCTTCCATGACCTGACTTCCCAATCTTGCTTCTGACACATGCCGTCTTTCGCGGCCTGGAAGAGATCGCGGAACTCTCAAAAAGGAGGTGTCCCGCGATCTTCATGCGCCATCAAAGCGGAATGTTGTCGTGCTTCTTCCACGGATTTTCGAGGCTCTTGGTCCGCAGCTTGCGCAGGCCCAGCGCGATGCGCTTGCGGGTCGAGTGCGGATAGATCACCTCGTCGATATAGCCCCGGCTCGCCGCCACGAAGGGGTTGGCGAAGCGGTCTTCGTATTCCTTGGTCTTCTCGGCGATGCCCTCGGGCGAGAGGCCGCGGAAGATGATCTCCACCGCGCCCTTGGCGCCCATCACCGCGATCTCGGCGGTGGGCCAGGCGTAGTTGAGGTCGCCGCGCAGGTGCTTGGAGGCCATGACGTCGTAGGCGCCGCCATAGGCCTTGCGGGTGATCACGGTGATCTTCGGCACGGTCGCCTCGGCATAGGCGAACAGCAGCTTGGCGCCGTGCTTGATGATGCCGTTGTGCTCCTGGTCGGTGCCCGGCAGGAAGCCCGGAACGTCCACGAAAGTAATAATCGGGATGTTGAAGGCATCACAGAACCGCACGAAACGCGCCGCTTTCTTGGACGAGTTGATGTCCAGCACGCCCGCCAACACCATCGGCTGGTTGGCGACGACGCCCACGGTCTTGCCCTCGATCCGGCCGAAACCGACGATGATGTTGCCGGCATGGAGCGGCTGAACCTCGAAGAAGTCACCCTCGTCGAGCGTCTTCCGGATCACCTCATGCATGTCGTAAGGCTGGTTGGCCGAGGGCGGAATGACGGTGTCGAGGCTTTCCTCGGCGCGGTCCCAGGGATCGGCGCAAGGACGCTCAGGCACTTCCTCACGGTTGTTGAGCGGCAGGAAGTCGAAGAAATCGCGCGCCGCCAGCAGCGCCTCGATATCGTTTTCCAGCGCGAGGTCGGACACGGACGTCTTGCTGGAATGCGTAATCGCGCCGCCCAGTTCTTCCTGCGTGACCACTTCGTTAGTGACCGTCTTCACCACGTCCGGCCCGGTGACGAACATGTAGGACGAGTCCTTCACCATGAAGATGAAGTCCGTCATCGCCGGCGAATAGACCGCGCCGCCCGCGCAGGGTCCCATGATCAGCGAAAGCTGCGGCACCACGCCCGAGGCGAGTACGTTGCGCTGGAACACTTCGGCATAGCCGCCGAGCGAGGCCACGCCTTCCTGGATGCGCGCGCCGCCGGAATCGTTGAGGCCGATCACCGGCGCGCCGACCTTCATCGCATTGTCCATCAGCTTGCAGATCTTCTGCGCGTGACGGTGCGACAGCGAGCCGCCGAACACGGTGAAGTCCTGGCTGAACACGAAGACGAGGCGGCCGTTGATGGTGCCCGATCCGGTGACGACGCCGTCGCCCGGGATCCGCTGGCTTTCCATGCCGAAATCGGTGCAGTCGTGTTCGACGTAGAGGTCGAATTCCTCGAAGCTGCCTTCGTCCAGCAGAATGTCGAGGCGTTCGCGCGCGGTCAGCTTGCCCTTGGCATGCTGCGCGGCGATGCGCTTTTCACCGCCTCCCAGCTTCGCTGCGTCGCGGCGCTTCTCCATTTCGGCGATATTGGCTGACATCCGGGTTCCCTTGGCAAGTGACCTTGGCGGCACGAATTATTGCCCCTGCTAGGCAGGTCGAGGGGGGAAGGTCAATAGTTTTAAGTGATCGGTTAAATGACAAAAGTGGCAGGTTCGCGCGGATTTCGCCCCACCGATGTGTTTGGGCGCGGTTCGATCGTCCCGGCGCGTTATCGCGCTGCCGCGGGGTTTTCCCGGCCGGCCCCGCAAACGAAAGGCGCCGCCACCGAACCGACGGTGACGACGCCCTTTCGTTCCGCCTTGGCGGATCGGCCGACAGATTGCGGCAATGACCGCGTGGCGGGGAAAGCCGCCCGCCCGGCCGCCTTATTTCATGAGCACCAGTTCCTCCGACATGGTCGGGTGAACGGCCACGGTAGCGTCGAAATCGGCCTTGGTGAGCCCGGCCTTCACCGCAATCGCGGCGGCCTGGATAATCTCCGGTGCGTCAGGCCCGATCATGTGCAGGCCGACGACCCGGCCGGTCGTGCCTTCGCAGACCATCTTGTAGAGCGAGCGCTCGTTGCGGTGCGCCATGACGTTCTTCATCGGCCGGAAATCGCTGGTGTAGATCTCCACCGATCCGAGTTCCTGCCGCGCCTGCGCCTCGGTCATGCCCACGGCGCCGATCGGCGGATGGCTGAACACGGCCGAGGGAATGCAGGCATAGTCGAGCGTGGTCGGCTTGTTGCCGAATACGGTATCGGCAAAGGCCTGCCCCTCGCGGATCGCCACCGGGGTAAGCTGCACGCGGTTGGTGACATCGCCCACGGCGTAGATGTGATCGACATTGGTTCGCGAATGCTCGTCGACCCGGATCGCGTTCTTGTCATCGAGCGCGACGCCGACATTCTCCAGCCCCAGCCCCTCGACATTCGGCACGCGGCCGGTGGCGAAGAGGACGCAGTCGACCTCGAGAGGCTCGTGATTGGTCATCGTGACCGTCAGCGAGCCGTCGGCATTCTTCTCGATGCCGCTGAAATCGGCATTGAAGCGGAAGTCGATGCCCTTGGTGAGCGAGATCTGCAGGAGGCGATCGCGCATGCTTTCGTCATAACCGCGCAGAAGCTGGTCGGAGCGGTTGATCAGGGTCACCTTCGAGCCGAACTGGTGGAAGATGCCGGCAAATTCATTGGCGATATAGCCTGCGCCCGCGATGAGGATGCGCTTCGGCAATGCGTCCAGATGGAACGCCTCGTTCGAGGTGATGCCCAGTTCGTGGCCCGGGCAGGACGGCACATGGGGCCGCGCGCCGGTGGCGATGAGGATGACTTTCGCAGTCTTCTTCGCGCCGCTCGCCAGCGTGATCTCGTGCGGGCCGGTGATCGTGGCGCGCTCATGGAAGATCTCGACCTTGTTGTTCTCCAGGGTCTGGGTGTAGATCCCGTTGAGCCGGTCGACGTCGCCCAGCACGTTGTCGCGCAGCTTCACCCAGTCGAAGTGGCAGGCCGGGATTTCCCAGCCAAAGTGGCGGGCATCTTCCAGATCCTCGGCGAAATGGGCGCCGTAGACGAGCATCTTCTTGGGCACGCAGCCCCGGATGACGCAAGTGCCGCCGACCCGGTACTCTTCCGCCACCGCCACGCGCGCGCCATGCGCCGCTGCGATCCGGCTGGCGCGGACGCCGCCCGATCCGGCGCCGATGGTGAAGAGATCGTAGTCGAATTCTGACATGCACTTGCTCCTGCTGCGCCGGCTTGCGTCCGGGCACGGCGCATATGGGGCATGGTGCCTTCGATTGCCAACGGACGTTTTGTCGGAACACGACCTCCGTTGAGCGCAAAAATATTGTCAACTAAAACAGTTGAGTTTATCGGAGTCGCATCACGTTCCGCATACCTACAGGACAGCCTGCGCCAGCGGACATCGGCAAAAGCCCCACTGCGGGCCTACTCCTAGTTTCGGGAGACGAGCGAAATGGCAAAGACGAACCAACTTCCCACATCCCCGCAGGAGCCTCTCGTGCTTCTGATCCCCGGCCTTGACGGCAGCGGGCCCGGCCACTGGCAGCGCCGCTGGGCCGAGGAGATGGACAATGCCCAGATGGTCGACCTTGGCCTATGGGAAAAACCGCATCGCAATACCTGGATCAACCGCCTGAACCTCTCGGTCCAGCGCGCGGGTCGGCCGGTGGTGCTGGTGGCGCATAGCCTGGGATGCCTGCTCACGGCCTGGTGGGCGAAATTCGAGCAGCCCGCCTGGTCCTCGCCGGTGATAGGCGCCTTGCTGGTCGCCCCGCCGGAAGTGGACTTCTTCCCGCGCGACGACCGGCTCAACGGCTTCGCGCCGACGCCGAGCGACGAACTGCCCTTCCCCTCGATCCTCGTGGCCAGCCGCAACGACCCGTGGATCGGCTTCCCCACCGCCCGCCTGCTGGCACGGCAATGGGGCAGCCAGTTCGTGGATGCGGGCGATACCGGCCATATCAACGCGGATTCGAAGATCGGCAGCTGGGAGGACGGCAAGCAGTTGCTGCGCCAGTTGGCCGGAGGTGCCGCTTCGCCGCAGCCTGCGCACACGCCGCTTCATGCGGATTGGTCGGAAGGCCTTGAATACCGTTCCTGAAGCGCACAGGCCCGGGAATGGAGAACGGGGCAGGTCGCCATGCGGCCTGCCCCGTTTCTCATGAAGCCGTAATTTCAGGGGGCCTTGTCTCGCCCCCCCTACCTCAGGCGATTCCCGAAAGCTGCAGCAGCGCCTCGGTCGAGGGATCGAACGTGGTGCCACCCTTCTCGATCTGCTTGGCGATTTCCTTGCCCAGCTCGACACCGAACTGGTCGAAGGGGTTGATCTCCATCAGCACGGCATTGGCGAAAGTGCGGTGTTCGTGGAACGCCACCAAGGCGCCGAACGTCGCCGGCGAGATTTCGTCCAGCAGGATCGTCGCCGAAGGACGGTCGCCCGCATAGGCCCGCGCCGAGTCCTCGCTCGCCTTGCCGGCCATGAGCGCCGCGCCCTGCGCGAAGCAGTTCGACAGGAGAATGCGGTGATGCGCGGGGTTGAGATCGTCGCCCGGGGCAATCGCGGCGATGAAGTCCACCGGCACCAGGTTGGTGCCCTGGTGGAGCAGCTGGAACACGGCGTGCTGCGCGTCCGTGCCCACGCCGCCCCAGGTGATCGGCGCCGTCGGCCCGTCGACCGGCGAGCCGTCGTACTTCACGCTCTTGCCGTTCGATTCCATCTCCAGCTGCTGGAGATAGTCCGGCAGCAGCGCGAGCCGCTCGTCATAGGCAAAGACGGCGCGGGTCTGGCAGCCGCGCAGGCGGGTATAGTACTGGTCGGCGAAAGCGGCGCGCAGAGGCAGGTTGGCGAGACCGTCGGTATCGCGGAAGTGCATGTCCATTGCCGCCGCGCCGTCGAGGAACTCGGCGAAATCCGGCCAGCCCAGCGCCATGGCGACCGGAAAACCGATCGACGACCAGAGCGAGTAGCGGCCGCCGACGCTTTCCGAGAACGGCAGGATGCGAGTCTCGTCCACGCCCCATTCCACGGCCTTTTCCGGCGCTGCGGTGAGGGCGACGACCCGTCCATAGGGGTCTTCCACGCCGTTCTCGCGCATCCACGAAAGGACGCTTTCGGCATTCGTCATCGTCTCGATGGTGGTGAAGGTCTTGGACGCCACGGCCAGCATCGTCGTTGCCGGGTCGCACTTGGCAAAGGCCGCTTCGAGCGCGCAGCCGTCGATGTTGGAAACGACCTGAACGTCCACCATGGCGCCGTCGCGGGCGAGCGCGTCGATCGCCAGCGCCGGGCCGAGGGCCGAGCCGCCGATGCCGACGTGGATCAGGTGCTTCACTTCGCCCATGGCGCCGCGGTGAATGGCCTCGACGATGGCGGCCATGCGGGCGTGGAACTCATGCGCAAGTGCCACGCTCTCGTCGCTGCCGACGCCGCGCTGGGCGGTGTGCTCGGCAGCGCGCCCCTCGGTCGGGTTGACGATTTCGCCCGAAAACAGCGCCGCACGGCGCCCGGCGAAGTCGGTGGCTTCGGCCAGTTCCTCGAAAGCGGCGATATGGGCGGCATCGAGGTGAGTTTTCGACCAGTCGAACCGCATGGCGCCGGGGCTGGTCTCGTCACCCAGCTCCAGGCGAGTGGCGAGCAGGTCGAGCCGGGCCGGATCGGCGTCGAACAGCTCGGCAAGCGTCGGTTTGGGCAATCCTTTCAGCTTGTTCCATACCGTTTCGCTCATGCCATGGTTCCTTTGTTCGGGTTGGGGGCCAGCCTTATGCCCAGCAGGCGGCAGAAGGCCAAGGTCATTCTTGTACCCATCTCTGCGCAGGACGCACGTCAGGAACATGACGTTTTTGGTCGATACGGATGTGTCTCTGCTCGGTATGTCACTTGACGGATGGCCTCGCGCGCAACAAGGGTTCGAGCCATGAGCGACATCGAAACCGCGACTTCCGGCCCCGCATCCGACAAGTCTGAACTACCCTCATCGGGGCCTGCCTCAAGCGGCGGCGGCAAGCCGGTCGTGAAGGACGCCAAGAAGGATGCCAAGAAGGATGAAGGTTTCTTCTCCTTCCTGCTCTGGCTGGTGCTCGGCGTCGTGGTGCTGCGCAGCTTCATCATCTCGCCGTTCAACATCCCCAGCGAGTCGATGCTGCCCCGGCTGCTTAACGGGGATTACCTGTTCGCTTCCAAGTGGTCCTACGGCTATTCGAAGTATTCGCTGCCCTTCAGCCTGCCGCTGATCCCCGGCCGTGTCTTCGCCGGCCAGCCGGAGCGCGGCGACGTGGTGATCTTCAAGGCGCCCCCCGGCAACGATGTCGACTACATCAAGCGCGTCATCGGCCTTCCGGGCGATGAAGTGCAGGTGAAGGGCGGACAGGTCTGGATCAACGGCAAGGCGGTTCCGCGCGTCAAGCAGCCCGACTTCGCGCTGCCGGTCACTGCGAACACCCATTGCTACGCCCCCGAGTTCGAAGGCAAGGATGCCGCCGGCGGCCCGGTCTGCAACTACCCGCAGTTCCGCGAGACCCTGCCGAACGGCAAGAGCTACAACGTGCTCGACCTTGGCCAGACCCCGCAGGACGACACCGGCGTCTACATCGTGCCCGAAGGCCACATGTTCCTGATGGGCGACAACCGCGACAATTCGCTCGACAGCCGCTTCCCGGCGATCGAGGGCCAGGGTATCGGCATCGTCCCGCAGGACAACCTGGTGGGCAAGGCCGCGGTGATGATGTTCTCCACCGACGGCGATGCGGAATGGCTCAAGCCCTGGACCTGGTTCACCGCCGCCCGCTGGAGCCGGATCGGGAGCGTGATCTGAGTGCTTGAAGCAAAGGACCGCGAGTTCCTCGCCGAAGTCACGGGCAACCTTCCGGGCGACGAAACGCTCTGGCTGGCCGCCCTCACTCACGGCAGCACCGGCGAGAAGCGCAATTACGAAAGACTGGAATTCCTCGGCGACCGGGTCCTCGGACTCTCGGTCGCCGAATGGCTTTTCGAAAACAGCGAGGAAGCGGAAGGCCGCCTTTCGCAGCGCCTCAACGCGCTCGTCAGCCGCCAGACCTGCGCGCAAGTCGCGCGGCAGATCGGCCTCGGCCCGCACATGCGCCTCGGCAAGCAGGCGCGCGACGACGGCGGGCTGGACAGCGACAATATCCTGGGCGACGTGATGGAGGCCCTGATCGGCGCCTGCTTCACCGAGCGCGGCTTCGAAGCGGCGCGCGTGATGGTGCGCAAGCTGTGGTCCGAATCGATGCACGGCAAGGCCGGCAAGCGCAAGCACCCCAAGTCCGCATTGCAGGAATGGGCCGCCGGAAACCGCCGCCGCATGCCGGAATACAAGCTGGTCGAACGCTCCGGCCCGGACCATGCCTCGCAGTTCACGGTGGAGGTCGCGGTCCACAATGTCGGCGCCGCGCGCGCCACGGCCAATTCCAAGCAGGATGCCGAGACTCGCGCTGCCGAAGAATTCATGAGAAAATTCGGCTGATCCTTCGGCAGGACCGACTGGAGCGAGCCGGGACACCAATCGGAACGTCCCGCGTTTAGCCCTGGACCTGTCGAAAACGAAAATCGCCGAAGACCCAAAGCACGCAGGCGCCGAGCCTGACCAAAGGAATGACAATGACTCAAAAATGCGGACTCGTCGCCGTGATCGGTGCGCCAAATGCCGGCAAGTCCACGCTGGTCAACGCGCTGGTCGGGCAGAAAGTGGCGATCACTTCGGCCAAGGCCCAGACCACCCGCGCGCGCCTGCTGGGCATCGCCCTTGCCGATGACGTGCAGATCATCCTGGCCGATACCCCCGGCATCTTCGAGCCGAAGCGCCGCCTGGACCGGGCGATGGTCGCTGCGGCCTGGGAAGGCGCGCAGGAGGCCGACGCCATCCTGCTGGTGGTAGACCCGATCAAGAAGCGCCGCCACGAGCTGGAACCCCTGCTCGAAGCGCTGGCGACCCGTCCCGAACGCAAGATCCTGGTGATCAACAAGGTCGATGCCGGCGCCAAGGAACCGCTGCTGGTGCTGGCCCAGGAACTCACCGGCAAAGTCCAGTTCGACGAAGTGTTCTTCGTCTCCGCGCTCTCGGGCGACGGCGTGCCCGAGCTGAAGGCCCATCTCGCCGGGCTCATGCCGGAAGGCCCCTGGCACTACCCGGAAGACCAGGTCTCCGACGCGAGCGAGCGCCTGCTCGCCTGCGAGATCACCCGCGAGCAGCTCTACAAGCAGCTTCACGAGGAACTGCCCTACGACGCCGCGGTGCGCCCGGAAGCCTATGAGCAGCGCAAGGACGGCTCGGTGGAGATTCGCCAGCAGATCGTCGTCACCCGCGACAACCAGCGCGCCATCGTGCTGGGCAAGGGCGGCTCGAAGATCAAGTCCATCGGCGAGGCGGCGCGCAAGGAACTGGGCGAAGTGCTCGGGCAGAAGGTCCACTTGTTCCTCCACGTCAAAGTCGAGGAAAACTGGGCCGACGCCCGCGATTTCTACGAAGAGATGGGGTTGGACTGGGTCAAGTGATGGCACGTTTCACGTCGACGGCGTTGTCAGCTGCCGTCATGATTTCCGGCACGCTGGCGCTATCGGCCGCGCAGGCCCGGGCTGCCGAGGCCGAACAGAGCGTAGCCGTCGAGGAAAGCCTCGTCGGGCAGCGCTACGTGGCGATCGGCTCCTCCTTCGCGGCCGGCCCGATGCTGCCGCCGGCCAAGTCCGGCGCTCCGGCACGCTGCGGCCAGAGCATGAACAACTATCCGACGCTGCTGGCAGAGCGCTTCGGAATGATCCTGACCGACCGCACCTGCTCGGGCGCCACGACCAACAACGTCCTGGGCCCCTGGGGCGAGATCGGCCCGCAGATCAATGCCGTCACCCCGCAGACACGGCTGGTGACGGTGACGATCGGCGGCAACGACCTCAATTACATCGGCAATCTGTTCACCGCGACCTGCCTCTATCGCGCCAGCCAGATGCCGGCGGGCAGCAAGCGGGCCGCCTGCGGCGCCGTGAAGGTCCCCACCGAAGTCGACTACGCGCGCGACGAGATGCAAATGATGGAGATCGCGCGCCGCATCCGCACGGTCGCTCCGCGCGCGCGGCTCGTTTTCGTGCAGTACCTCACGCCCCTGCCCCAGGCAGGATCGCTGTGCGCCGTCACACCGGTCAGCGAGGATCACGCCGCCGTGGTGCGCCGTACCGGACAGCGCCTCTCGGAAATCACGGCCCGCGTGGCGCAGGCCTACAATGCCATCGTCGTCGAGATGAACCAGTCCTCCTCCGCGCATACGCCCTGCGATCCGCTGCCCTGGATGATCGGATCGCCGGAAGGCTATGACGGCAGCCAGGGCCTGCAATGGCACCTGAACTTCGCCGGCATGCAGGCCACCGCCAACGACATCGCCTGGTGGCTGACCCGTAGCGGCGTGAAGGCGCCGCGGCCGACGCTGACCCTGCAGCCGCAGGCGGCGCCCGCGCCGATGATCGCCACCCCGCCCCCGCCGGCTCCACGGGCAACGCCCACGCCCGCACCTACCGGCAGCGCGGCCAAGCCCGGCATCAAGAGCCAGGCCGGCGTCAAGTCGCGGCGCTAGGCCTTCTCGGCCAGGCGCCAGCGGGCCAGGCTCGCAAGGGCCGCCACCACCGCCAGCGAAGCGGCCAAGAGCATCGGCGCCGGGCCTTGTCCGGCGCCGAGCGACAACATCGTCCCGATCATCGCCGCGCCCAGCGTCTGGCCGAAGAGGCGCCCGGTGGCGAGCAATCCGCCTGCCGCTGCCGACCGCGCGCGCGGGGCGTTGCCCACGACCATGCGGGCATTGGGCGAGAAGAACAGGCTGAACCCGAAAGCCGCGACGACCAGCCGCCAGGCGATCGCAAAGGCGCCCGGCTGCGCGGGCAGGAACGCCAGCAGCACCAGCCCGGCGACGGCAATGCCCATTCCGACCAGCCCCATGATCGAGGGCGAGACATGGTCCGAGAGCCATCCCGCCACGGGCGCCACCACCAGCATCGTCAACGGGAACGGCAGCACCAGCAGACCCACTTGTTGGGCGCTATAGCCCATGCCCTGCTCCAGCCGGAACGGCAGTGCCACGATCAGCGCCGCCGAACCGATGAAGGCGGCCACGGCGGCGATCGTGGAGAGGCCGATGGCCGGACGCGCCATGAGGTCTACCGGGAACACCGGATTGGCTTTACCCCGCTCCCGCCGTGCCAGCAGCAGGGCCGAGCCCAGACCGCCCAGCGCCACGACGATGCCCAGTTCCACCATGCCACCATGCGCGGCGAGTTCCAGGCCGCCGATCAACATGGCGAAGCTGGCCGCACTCCACAGCCCGGCGGCCCAGTCAAACGGGGTTTCTCCCCGCTGCGGCTCAGGCAGGAAACGCCCGATGACGAGCGAGATCAGCGCGAAAGGCACTGCCGCCACGAAGACCCAGCGCCAGTCCGCATGGGCCACGATGAAGCCCCCCAGCACCGGCGCCAGCGCGTTCGACGACGCCACGATCACCGAATTGATGCCCAGCCCGCTGCCGAGCTTTGCCTTGGGGTAGATCTGCCGGATCAACGCGGTGCCCACGCTCATGGCCATGCCGGCACCCAGTGCCTGACCGGCACGGATCACCAGCAGCATCGGCAGCGAATTGGCGAGGAACGCCAGCGCCGAAGCGGCCATGAAGATCACCTGCCCCGTCTGGTAGACCCGTCGCAGCCCCAGGCGCTCACCCAGGTTGGCGAAAGGCAGGAGCGCCATGACCATGACGAGCTGGTAAACCGTCACCACGTTGACGACGACGCCCTCTTCCACCGAAAGCTCGCCCGCAATCGTCGGCAGGGCGACATTGGCGATCGTCCCGTCCAGCACGAACAGCGCCGTGCCGAACGAGATGGCCACGATCGCCCATATGCGGCGCGGCATCGGCAGGCCGCTATCGTCCTCGTCCTTCAAGGCGGCCGGGGTCACGCCTTCATCGTCTCGCATTCGCAGCATTATCTTCCAACGCCTGAGTTCCGCTCCGGTCGCAAGGTGGCTCGGGTAAGAAATTGTCGCAAGCCATCCGAAGGGCGGGTGGCGCCGGTGTCTCCATACCGCAACCTTGCCCCGGCATGACACGGCCGCGCCAACGCCTGCCCGCCGTAACGGGGCACGAGGGCGGGTGAAAAAGGGTCGAAGCAATGATCGGAATCGCGCGGCTGACGGCGGCGAGGATCGCCCGCGCGGGCAATGCCGCACCGGCACGGCCGGCGGTCGCCTCGCCCCTGCTCTACCTGACCGCTGGACTGTTCCTCCGGCTGATGATGTTCGGCAAGCCGGCTTTCCAATCGGATGAGCAATTCTACCTGCTGGTCGGCCAGCGCATGGCGCAGGGCGCCTTGCCTTTCGTCGATATCTGGGACCGAAAGCCCTACGGCCTGTTCCTGCTCTATCGCAGCCTGTTCGCCCTGCCCATCGACCCGGTGCTGGCATATCAGCTCGCCGGCCTGGTCTTTTCGGTTCTCACGGCGCTGGTGATCGAACGCATGGCCCGCGCCATCGCGCCTGCCCGGGCAGCGCAGGCCGCGGGCCTTGTCTACCTGCTCTACCAGCCGGTGTTCAACGTGGCACTGGGACAGGCGCCGGTATTCTACAATCTCCCCGTCGCGCTGGCCGCCCTGATCGTGCTTCGGGCCATGCCGCCAAACCGGGATACAAGGCTGGTCCTGCGGGGATGCGCCGCCATGCTGCTGCTCGGCCTGGCCCTGCAGATCAAATATAGTGTTGTTTTCGAGGGCGTGGGTTTCGGCATGATGCTGCTGCTTCGCGGGCGGCGGGACGGCTGGGGCCTACCGCGGCTGGCTCTGACCGGCGCGGTCTGGGCCGGAACCGCCCTCGCCCCCACTCTCGCCGTCTGGGCCGGCTATGCCGCGGCCGGGCACGGCGCGGCATTCGTCCAGGCCAACTTCCTCTCGATATTCGGCCGCGCCGTCGATCAGGCAGACGCTTTCGCGCAACTGGCGAAAGAGGGCTTGGCGATGACGCCCTTCGCGCTCGCCATCCTGCTCGCGCCGCGGCGCCATGCGCTTCCAGGCGGAACTTGTCCCGCCATGCTTCCGGGCATGCGGGTCTGGGCGCTCGTCGCCGTGCTGGGATTCCTGGCTTTCGGCACCTGGTACGACCATTATCTCGGGCCGGTCCTCGTGCCCCTTTGCCTGCTGTCGGCCCCGGCCCTCGCCCGCGAGGCTCGCGGCGAGCGTTGGTACGGACGGCTCCTGCTGGGCTTCGGCCTGCTGGGCGCTCTGGTGGTTCCGGCCCTGCAAGTGCGCGAACGCGGCACGGCGGCGGACTTTGCCGCCGCCAGCCAGGCGGTCGCACGCGAACTGCGGGGCCGCTGCCTCTATGTCTACGAAGGCGACAGCGCCCTCTACCGCACCACCAATGCCTGCATTCCCACGCGCTTCGCCTACCCAAGCCATCTCAATGCAATGAACGAGGCCGGCGCGCTGGGAGTCGATCCCGAGGCGGAAGTCGGCCGGATCCTGCAAAACCGCCCCGGCGTGATCGTGGTCTCGGAATCGAGCCGTCCCAACCTGCCCAATCTGCAGACCCGCGCGCAAATACGAAAAGCCCTCGCGCACTCATACGAGCGCTACGAGGGCGTCATCGTCGGCACCCGGAAATTCGGGCTCTACCGGCTGAAACCGGCCTTCTGAGCCAGGCCCACTGCTTCAACGGCGAGCCCGGCTGGCGGGTCAGCGCGCCTTGGCGACCGCAAAGCCGTGCTGGCGCGCGGCATCCTTGGTCGATTCCTCGGTGCGGTTGAGCGCCTTGGCAATTTCCTTCAGACCCTTGCCCTTACCGGCCAGGGTCTGAAGCTTCTGCAGTTCCTCCGGCTTCCAGGGCTGCTTGTGCTTGGCGATCTTGTCGCTCATTCGGCTGCTTCCTTCTTGGGCTTTGCCGGAGCCTTGGCGGTGGCTTTCTTTGCGGCAGGCTTCTTGGCTGCGGGCTTCTTGGCTGCAGCAGGCTTGTCCCCGGCGTCCTTTGCGGCCGCTTTCTTTGCAGGCGCTTTCTTGGGCGCGGCCTTCTTGGGCGCCGCCTTCTTCTTGCCCTTCGCCGGACCCTTGGCAGCCTTCTCGTCGATCAGCGTGATCGCCTGCTCGGCCGTCAGGTCCTCCGGCTTCTGGTCGCGCGGCAGGGTGGCATTGGTCGTGCCGTCAGTGACGTAAGGCCCGTAGCGACCCGCCAGCACCTTGATCTCGCCGCCCGATGTCGGGTGAGCGCCCAGAACCTTGATCGGCTCGGCTGCCGCACGCGAACCACGCCCGCCCGCGCCCGCCGCCGCTTCGGCAAGCTTGGTCACGGCCATGTTCATGCCCGTCTCGAACACTTCGGCGGTCGAACGCAGGCGGGCATATTTGCCGTTATGCGCAAGATAGGGGCCGTAACGGCCGATGCTCGCGGTGATGTCGTTGCCGGTTTCCGGGTGCGGCCCGATCGTGCGCGGCAGGCTGAGCAGCTTGATCCCCCATTCCAGCGTGAGTTCATCGATATCCTTGGGGATCGACGCGCGCTTGGCTTCCTTGCCTTCGCCGAGCTGGATGTAGGGACCGAAACGTCCCGAACGACGCATGATCTCAAGGCCGGTTTCGGGGTCCTTGCCCAGGCCTTCGTCATCGCCGCCATCCGCGGCGCCGCCGGGTTGTGCGAACTTGCGGGTGAACTTGCACTCCGGGTAGTTCGAGCAGGCGACGAATGCGCCGTAGCGACCGCCGCGCAGCGACAGGCGGCCCTCGCCGCACTTCGGGCAAAGACGCGGATCGGTACCGTCCGCCTTGGGCGGGAACAGGTAGTCGGACAGGAATTCGTCCAGCGCCTCGGTCACTTCCGAGGGCTTCTTTTCCATGACTTCGTCCGACTTCGGCTTGAAGTCGCGCCAGAAGGCTTCGAGCAGCGCCTTCCATTCCTGGCGGCCGCCCGAAACGTCGTCCAGCTCGTCTTCCATGCCCGCCGTGAATTCGTAGGCGACGTAGCGCTGGAAGAAGCGTTCGAGGAACGAGGTGAGAAGTCGGCCCGATTCCTCTGCGAAGAAACGGTTCTTCTCGGTGCGGACGTAGTTGCGGTCCTTGATGACCTGGATCGTCGCCGCATATGTCGACGGACGGCCGATGCCGAGTTCTTCGAGGCGCTTGACCAGGCTGGCTTCCGAGAAACGCGGTGGCGGCTGGGTGAAGTGCTGCTCGGCCGTGACGCCCTTTTTCGCCGGCATGTCGCCCGACTTCATGAACGGCAGCAGGCCGCCGTCGTCATCTTCGGACTTGTTGTCCTGACCTTCCTCGTAGACGGCAAGGAAGCCCGGGAACTTCACCACCTGGCCCGAAGCGCGCAGCTCGTGCTGGCCGGTGCCGTCCCGGAGAGTGACCGTGGTGCGTTCCAGCGCGGCCGAGGCCATCTGGCTGGCCATGGCGCGCTTGAAGATCAGGTCGTAGAGGCGCGCCTCGTCGCCCGAGCCGAAACGGTCGCGGGTGAACTCGGTCGGCCGGATCGCCTCGTGCGCTTCCTGCGCATTCTTCGCCTTGGTCTGGTAGATGCGCGGCTGCTCGGGCAGGTAATGGCCCGAGAACCGGTCCGTGATCGCGGCACGGGCGGCCGAGATGGCGCTGGGGTCCATCTGCACGCCGTCGGTACGCATGTAAGTGATCGCGCCGGCTTCATAGAGCGTCTGCGCCACGCGCATGGTCTGGCTGGCCGAGAAGCCGAGCTTGCGCGCCGCCTCCTGCTGCAGCGTAGACGTGGTGAACGGCGGCTGCGGGTTGCGCTTGTGCGGCTTGGTCTCGACCGATTCGACGGTGAAGGCACCGTTTTCGACAGCAGCCTTGGCGCGCATCGCCGTGCCTTCTTCGCCGATGCTGAGGCGATCGAGCTTCTTGCCCTCGAAAGCGACCAGCTTGGCGGCGAACTCGGTGCCGTCATGCGCCATCTGCGCCGCTACGGACCAGTATTCCTGCGGCTTGAAAGCCTCGATCTCGCGCTCGCGGTCGACGATCAGGCGCAGGGCCACCGACTGCACGCGGCCGGCCGACTTGGCACCCGGCAGCTTGCGCCAGAGCACCGGCGAAAGCGTGAAGCCGAACAGGTAGTCCAGCGCGCGGCGGGCGAGATAGGCGTCGATCAGATCCTGATCCAGCTCGCGCGGCTGGGTCATCGCCTTGGTGACGGTATCCTTGGTGATGGCGTTGAAGGTCACGCGCTGCACGTCCTTCGGCAGCGCCTTGCGCTTGGCCAGAAGTTCGCGCACGTGCCAGGAAATCGCTTCGCCTTCGCGATCAGGGTCAGTCGCGAGGATCAGGCGGTCTGCCCCCTTCGCGGCGTCGGTGATCGCCTTCACCTGCTTCTGCTTGTCCCCGTAAAGCTCCCAGTCCATCTCGAAGCCCTCGTCGGGACGGACGGAGCCATCTTTCGGCGGAAGGTCGCGGACGTGGCCGTAGCTGGCGAGAACCTTGTAGTCCTTGCCGAGGTACTTCTCGATGGTTTTCGCCTTTGCCGGCGATTCTACGATGACTAGCTGCATTCTTTCAGACTCTGTGTGCCCCTGGGCGACATGCGCCTTACGTGCGCATATACGTGTACGCATAGGGTGGGAAGCGATTGGGGCACTCGTCAAGCGCCCAGATGTGGCATCTTCATTTCAAACCAAAATTCAGGTCAGGTTTCTGCCCTGGCTGCGGGAAACCCGCCTTTTCCGCCGCTCACCGCGAACAGGACGCTCAGGACAGACTGACCCTGCCCCCCGCATGACGCTGCAGACGGCCACCGATTTCGAGTTCAAGAAGGGCCATCTGCACCGATGGCGCGCCCGCGCCCGACTGGCGAATCAATTCGTCGACCGCTACCGGCGCGCTCGTCAGCAGGTCCGCCACACAGATTTCGGGCGGCGCCACAAGCGGCCGATCCTCGTCCTGCCACTGCGACTGGGCTTCCTGCAAGCTGGCGGTCATCCGCGATCCGGGTATCCCGTCGAAACCGGAAAGCAGTTCGATGACGTCCTCCACCGATTGCACTAGCACGGCGCCATCGCGAATGAGCTGGTTGCAACCACGCGAGCGCGGATCGAGCGGCGAGCCCGGCACTGCCATGACCTCGCGCCCCATCTCTCCGGCGAGCCGCGCGGTAATGAGCGACCCGGACTTCGGCGCCGCCTCCACCACCAGGGTCCCCGTTGCCAGCCCGGCGATGATGCGGTTGCGAGTGGGAAAGTGACGGGCCAGCGGCTCCGTCCCCGGCGGCTGCTCTGCGAGCAGCAGGCCCTCGCTGGCGACACGCGCCTGCAAGTCGGCATGTTCGGGCGGATAGGCGATGTCGATCCCGCTGGCGATCACGCCTATGGTCGAGCCGCCCGCCAGAGCGCCGGCATGCGCCGCGCCGTCGATGCCGCGCGCCAGACCGGAAACTACCGTGAAACCCGCCTCGGCAAGGCCATGCGCGAAGTCCCGCGCCAGACGCACGGCACCTGCCGAAGCGTTGCGTGCGCCCACGATAGCCACGGCCGGGCGGCCCAGAACGGCAAGATCGCCGCGATAGGTCAGGATCGGCGGCGCGCCGTCGCTATGGGCGAGAAGCTGCGGATAATCCGGCGAATCGTGAAAAAGATAACGCGCACCGGCCTTTCGCGTCGCCGCGATTTCCGCCTGGACCCGGTGTTCGGACGCCGCTTCGTATGGCCGTCCTGCCCGTCCGGCGAGATCCGGAAGCGCGCCGAGCGCCGCGCGCGCCTCCCCAAACCGGCCGAGAAGTTGCCTGTAGGTGATCGGGCCGATATTCGGCGAGCGCAGCAGGCGAATGCGGGCGAAGGCTTCCTCCTGCGAAAGCGCAGCAGCCTCCCCCGGCGGTACGCCCTGCTCCGCGCCCCCCGCCCCGGTCACGGCTTCTTGCCGCTCCCGATCCTGGGTTCCGTTCCGGCGCGCAGGCGGGCGAGGTTCTCGCGGTGCTGGAACACCACGATAGCGGCGATCACGGCGAGCACGCCGGCCGCCTCACCATGACCCAGCAACAGGGCCACAATCGGCGCGACGACGGCGGCCGTCATTCCCGCAACAGAGGAAATCCGCAAGGTCAGCAGCAGCCCGATCCAGGTCACGGCATAGGCAAGCCCCACCGGCCAGGCGAGCCCGAAGGCGATGCCGGCGGTGGTGGCGACCCCCTTGCCGCCCTTGAAGCCCAGCCAGACCGGGAAACAGTGGCCGAGAAACGCGCCGAGCGCGGCCAGCCAGGTCCATTCCGGCAGGAAATGAGCAGCGATCAGGACCGCGGCCAGGCCCTTCAGCAGGTCCAGCAGCAGGGTGGCGGCCGCCAGCCCCTTGCGGCCCGTGCGCAGGACATTCGTGGCCCCGATGTTGCCCGAACCGATCGAGCGCAAGTCGCCGGCCCCGGCCATGCGCGTAATCAACAGGCCGAAGGGCACCGAACCGAGGGCATAACCCATAAAAAGGGCGAGAATCCAATCCATGAACGCCTCTTAAGAGCCTGCGTGAAAATCCGCCAGAGGTGCATTCGCCGCGCCGCTGTTCGATGGCTCCATTTCGGCGCAGTCTTACCCGGTTACGCGCAAATCGCGAGCGGACTTGCAGCTTTGAACATTGCTCTTTCCCGTGCCGAGCGATTAACAGGGTACAAGGTCCAGGAAAAACGATGTCCCCAATGCCCCATGCGCTGCCCGCGACGTCCGTCGCCCCCGCTTCCGTCGATCCCACTTCCGTCGATCCCACTTCCGTCGAACCGGGCGCGCCGATCCTGCTTTTCGATTCGGGCGTGGGCGGGCTCACCGTTCTGGGCGAATTGCGCAAGATCCTGCCGCAGGCGCCGGTGATCTATGCCGCCGACATGGCCGGCCTGCCCTATGGCACCAAAAGCGAGGCGCAAGTCACCGCGCGCGTTGCCGGGCTGCTCGGCCGCATGACGGAGCGCTTTGCGCCGCGTCTGGTCTGCATCGCCTGCAATACCGCCTCCACGATCGCGCTCGGCATGGTGCGCGAAGTGCTGGAAGTGCCGGTTGTCGGCACGGTCCCGGCCATCAAGCCTGCCGCCGCGATGACCCGAACCGGCGTCATCGGCCTCCTGGGCACCCAGGCAACCGTCCGGCAGGCCTATGTCGACAGGCTGGAGCAGGAATTTGCGCCGGGCAAGCGCCTGCTGCGCTATGGCGGCCCCGGCCTGGTCGAAGCCGCCGAAGCCAAGCTGCGCGGCGAGCCGGTCGACCTTTCCGCGATCGTCCGGGCCGCAGAGGCTCTGCGCGCCATGCCCGGCGGCGAGGATATCGACACGCTGGTGCTGGCCTGCACTCATTTCCCTCTGCTCGAAGAGGAACTCGCGCAGGCTTTCGGCCCCGGCGTCCGCTTCATCCACGGCGCCGCGGGTATCGCCCGGCGCATCGCCCAGCTTACCGAGGGCCAGGAATACGCTCGCCAGCAACCGGACCGCGCGTTATTCACCGGATCGGGAGAATTTCCCGGAGCGTATGGCGATGCGCTGGCTCGCTACGGGTTGCCGGAGGGTGGACGGTTTTGACGCCGCGACTGAACCTGTTGCTGCTCATCCTGGTGCTCCTGCTGGGCGTGCCGCTCTACTGGTTCCAGTTCGACGCCAGCGCCCCCGGCGCCAAACCGCTGCCGATCACCATGTCGCGCCTGCGCGAACTGGCCGAGGGCATCCCCGGGCCTGCCCCTGTCGCTTTGCGGCAGGAAGTCCTGGGCTACCATTCCGAACTCTACAACCGCATCGCCGCCGGCAGCGGCCTGCGCCCGGTGAGGCTGGCCCTGCGCGCTTTCGAGCTGGTCGTTCCGGGCCGTGCCCCGATCCTGATCGATGCCGGCACCACGCCCGTCGATGCCAGGAAGCGGGACGTGGAGGATTTCGACTTCTCCGCCCAGAGGCGCGTCGACGAAGCGGCCGAAATCGCCACGATGAAGCTGGTGCTGCTGGATCGGCCGCTCCACCGGGGCAATCCGGCGCTGGCCTCGCCCGATGCCGTGCCGCTTCCCGATCTCGGTGACGGGGAGCCGCGCGCGGTGGCCCCCGGCGTGGTCGCCATCCCGCTGAAGGGCCTGCCCGACCGCGCGATGATGGTCTACATCCGGCTTGAGGACGGCCGCGAATATCTCTTCACCGGCGATGTCGCCAAGATCGATGCCAACTGGATGGAGGGCCGCCCGCCGGCCCGCACTTTCGCGACGATGCGAAACGGCGACGAGCGCCGCCTGACCGTCTCCTGGCTCATGACCATCAAGGCCCTGAAGCGGGCCGCCCCGGCGATGATCGTGGTTTCCGGGCACGAACCGCGAGACGTGGCGGGGATTGCAAGCGGATTTGCAAAAGATCGATCACAGTCCGCAGGACAAGCTTCTGGCCATGTCCCGATCGATCATGTATTTGCCCGCAGCAACGGGTAATAGCCCTTGGGTAACAGCCCCTTCAAGGCGAACGCAGGATAGAGCCTAGGTGAACTACGAAAACATCTTCGATCAAGCGATCGAGCGCCTCCATTCGGAAGGCCGCTATCGCGTTTTCATCGACATCCTGCGCAACAAGGGTGCCTACCCGAATGCCCGCTGCTTCGCCGGTCACAATGGACCGAAGCCGATCACGGTCTGGTGCTCGAACGACTATCTCGCGATGGGCCAGCACCCCAAGGTGATCGAGGCCATGGAAGAGGCGCTGCACGACGTGGGCGCCGGTTCCGGCGGCACCCGCAATATCGGCGGCAACACGCACTATCACATCGAACTCGAAAGTGAGCTGGCCGACCTTCACGGCAAGGAAGGCGCGCTGCTGTTCACTTCGGGCTATGTCTCGAACGACGCGACGCTCTCCACCCTGGCGAAATTGCTGCCGGGTTGCGTGATCTTTTCGGACGAACTCAACCACGCCTCGATGATCGCCGGCATTCGCAATTCGGGCTGCGAAAAGAAGGTGTTCCGCCACAACGACCTCGAACATCTCGAGGAATTGCTGGCCGCCACCGACCCCGCGCTGCCGAAGCTGGTCGCTTTCGAGTCGGTCTATTCGATGGATGGAGATGTCGCCCCGATCCACGCGATCTGCGACCTGGCCGAGAAGTACAACGCCCTCACTTATATCGACGAAGTCCACGCGGTCGGCATGTACGGCCCGCGGGGCGGCGGGATCACCGATCGTGACGAAGCGGCCCACCGCATCGACATCATCGAAGGCACGCTGGGCAAGGCGTTCGGCGTGATGGGCGGCTATATCGCCACCAACCAGAAGATCATCGACTGCATCCGCTCCTACGCACCGGGCTTCATCTTCACCACCTCGCTTTCGCCGGTGCTCGTTGCGGGCGTGCTCGCCTCGGTGAAGCACCTCAAGGGCTCCAGCGCCGAGCGCGAAGGGCAGCAGCGGTCCGCCGCCCTGATGAAGCAGATGTTCCGCGATGCGGGCCTGCCGGTCATGGATTCGACCACGCATATCGTGCCGCTGATGGTCGGGGATCCGGTGAAAGCCAAGAAGATCAGCGACATCCTGCTCGCGGAATATGGCGCCTATGTGCAGCCGATCAACTTCCCGACCGTGCCGCGCGGCACCGAACGCCTGCGCTTCACGCCCGGCCCGGCGCATACCGAGGCGATGATGCAGAGCCTCACCGAAGCCCTCGTCGAAATCTGGGAACGGCTGGAAATGCGCCTGGCGGCCTGACCGCCGCGCGCTTTCGCAGGCGCAACATTTTCTTTTGCAAAGGGCTCCCCGTTCGCACGGCGGAGCCCTTTTCATTTGCGCATCGGCCCCCAAGTTCCTCCCGTCGCCTCCGCGCGTCTCTCCCGACGCCTTCCCCCCGCGACGACGTGACCAGAAGGACTTTCATGGCCAAGCTGTTCGAGCCGATCACCATCGGCAACCTCACTCTCGACAACCGCATCGTCATCGCGCCGATGTGCCAATATTCCGCCGAAAATGGCCGGATGACGGACTGGCACACCATTCACCTCGGCAATCTGGCGCAGTCCGGCGCGGGCATCCTGACGATCGAGGCCAGCGCCGTCAGCCCCGAGGGCCGCATTTCCTACGCCGATGTCGGGCTGTGGGACGAGGCCACCGAACAGGCGATGGGCCAGGTGCTGGAAAGCGTGCGCCGCTGGTCCGACATGCCGGTTGCCATCCAGCTTGCCCATGCCGGACGCAAGGCCAGCACGGCCAAGCCCTGGGACGGCGGCGCGCAGATCGCGCCCGATCACGAGAACGGCTGGCAGACCGTCTCGGCATCGAACCTGCCGTTCCTGCCCGACGAGAACCCGCCCGAAGCGCTCGACCGCGAAGGACTTGCCCGCATTCGTGACGCCTTCGCCGACGCCGCCCGCCGCGCTGCCCGCCTCGGCATCGATGCCGTGCAGATCCACGGCGCTCACGGCTATCTGCTTCACCAGTTCCTCTCGCCGCTCTCCAACAAGCGCGAGGACGAATATGGCGGCAGCCTGGAAAACCGCATGCGCTTCCCCCTCGAAGTCTACGATGCCGTTCGCGCCGCTTTCCCGGCCGACAAGCCCGTGACGATGCGCGTTTCCGGTACCGACTGGGTCGAGGGTGGATGGGACGTGGAACAGTCCATCGCATTCGCCAAGGCGCTGGAAGCGCGCGGCTGCGCCGCCTACCACGTTTCCAGCGGCGGACTGGACGCTGCGCAGACGATCCCGGTCGGCCCGAACTATCAGGTTCCGCTTGCCCGCAAGGTCAAGGACGCGGTGTCGATGCCAGTGATCGCCGTTGGCCTCATCACCGAGCCCGAGCAGGCCGAAGCCATCATCGCGACGGGCGAGGCCGACATGATCGCGCTGGCCCGCACCGTGCTCTACGATCCGCGCTGGCCCTGGCATGCGGCTGCGGCCCTGGGCGCCAAGGTCAAGGCGGCCCCGCAGTTCCTGCGCAGCCAGCCACGCGCCTACAAGGACCTGTTCGTCCAGGCCTGAGGCAGCGCCGCCGTCCCGGACGCGATCCGGGACGGCGGCAGCAACCACGAAAAAGCCCGCCGGAATTGCTCCCGGCGGGCTTTTCTGTAATCGGATGCCTCAGATCAGCGCAGCGACACCACATTGTCGGAGACGCGCGGATCCTTGCGCTCGCCCGTGTAGAGGCTCGCCATCGGCTCGTCGGCGACGTTCAGCACTTCGCCCGTGCCGAAGCCGTTGAAGGCCGTGCGCATGGCCGCGCCGTAAGCGCCGAGCATGCCCACTTCGATCCAGTCGCCCGCCTTGATGTCGGCGGGGAGCATGAACGGGCCTTCCATGAAGTCCGCGTCGTCGCAGGTCGGGCCGTAGAACGAGAAGCCTTCGAGATCGTCCGAACGCTCGCCACCGACGGCGGCCTCGCGCGAGATGCACTTCACCGGGAAGCGCCAGGCGACGTGGGCGGCATCGTAGAGCGCGCCATAGGCACCCTCGTTGATGTAAAGCTCATCGCCGCGGCGCTTCTCGACCTTGACGATCATCGAACTGTACTCGGCCGAGAGCGCACGACCGGGCTCGCACCACAGTTCGGCGTTGTAGGCGATCGGCAGGGCTTCGAAGTGACGGTGGATGACCTGGAAATAGTCTTCCAGCGGCGGCGGCTCCATGCCCGGATAGACCGAGGGGAAACCTCCACCAACGTCGATCATGTCGATGACGACACCGGCGTCGGCAATCGCGGCGCGTGCGCGCTCGAGAGCCTGGACGTAGGCGAAAGGCGTCATCGCCTGCGAACCGACGTGGAAGCATACGCCCAGCCAGTCAGCAACCTGACGGGTGGCCTGGAGCAGCTCTCCGGCATCGGCAAGATCGACACCGAACTTCGAGGCGAGGCTCAGTTCCGAATATTCGGAAGAGACGCGCAGACGCACGCAGAGGCGCAGGTCCGTCGCGCGGTTGCCTTCCGCGTCGGTGGTCGCTTCGAGGATCTTCTCGACTTCCTCGATCGTGTCGAGGCTGAAGGTGCGGACGCCGTGTTCGAAGTAGGCTTCGCGGATCGCGCTGGCCGTCTTCACCGGATGCATGAAGCACAGGGTCGCGTCGGGCAGTGCCCCGCGAACCATGCGCACTTCACCGATGGAAGCGACGTCGTAATGCGTGATGCCGTTCGCCCAGAGGATCTTGATAAGATCCGGCGACGGGTTCGCCTTCACGGCATAGAGCGCCTTGCCCGGAAACTTCGTTGCGAAGAAACGGGCCGCGCGCGCAGCAGCGTGCGGGCGGTTGAGAATAACGGGTTCGTCGGGCGCGATTGCGCGCGCTACAGCCGGTGCGTCAAGAAATTCGAGCAACTCAAGGGACCCCCAAACGGAATTGTTAATGACAAGAGCTGCCTTGCGGTTTGGAAGTCCCCATGGGGCAGCGAGGGGCGGGATATAGGGCTCTCAAGCTGAATCGCAAGTGAAAAAAGGTCCGTTTCACAGAAACGTCATAATCGGAAATCGGGCGTGAAATCATGCCGCCTCTCCACTTGGTTTTTCTGCGACTTTACAGAGCGTTAGCTCGCGCAACCCTAACCGGTCATCCGTCATGAAAGGGACACCTGGATATGCCGGTTTCACAGCTACAATGCAGGAGAGGTCGGCCGAGTTCTTTCGAGTCGACCAGGAGGGGACCGAGTGGGGGAATCGCGGGACGGATCGAGCCGTCCCGCGTTGATTTCAGGGGCTTCCCTTAGCTGAGACGGTCGCGGAAATCCTCGTAACCGAAGCGGCGGATGCATTCGAGCGAGTCGGTCTCGGAATCCCAGAGCCAGATCGAGGGAAGCGGAACGCCGTTGAAGGTCGTGGTCTTCACCATCGAGTAGTGGGCCTGATCGAGGAACGCGAAACGTGCTCCTGGCTCGGCCGCGACGGGCAGGACGTAATCGCCGATCACGTCGCCGGCCAGGCACGAAGGCCCGCCAAGCCGCACCGGCTCGCCTTCGCCCTCTTCCTTTTCCCCCAGCATCGCGGGCCGATAGGGCGCTTCGATCACGTCCGGCATGTGGCAGGTGGCGGAAATGTCGACGATCGCCACGGGCATGCCGTTATGCGCCACGTCGAGCACGGACCCCACCAGGATGCCCGCATCGAGCGCGACGGCCTCACCCGGCTCGATATAGACTTCGGCGCCGGTATCCTCCTGAAGGTCGATCAGGAATTCCACCAGCTCGTCGCGCTGATAGTCGGCGCGGGTGATGTGGTGGCCCCCGCCCAGGTTGATCCACTTGAACTGGCCGAAGAACGGTTCAAGGTAATCGAAAGCCTTGTCCCAGGTCCGCCGCAGCGGCTCGAAGTCCTGTTCGCACAAAGTGTGCATGTGGATGCCGTCGATCATCTCGACATGCTCTTCGGTGAGCTGGTCGATCGGGAAGCCCAGGCGCGAATGCGGTGCGCAGGGGTCGTACTTCGGCACTTCGCCTTCAGCATGCATCGGATTGACGCGCAGACCGATGTCGAAGTCCTCTCCGCGCGCGCGCGCCGCCTCAATCTGCGCCCAGAAGCGCTCGATCTGCATCGGTGAATTGAAGATCACATGGTCCGACAGGCGCAGGATCTCGTCGAGATCCTGTTCCTTGTAGGCCGCGCAATACGTCGCGATCTCACCATCGTAGAATTCCGAGGCAAGGCGGGCTTCCCACAGGCCCGAGGTGCAGACGCCGTCGAGATATTCGCCGACGATCTGCGACGTCGACCACATCGAGAAGGCCTTGAGCGCGGACAGGACCTTGGCGCCCGATCGTTCGCCGACATCGGCCAGCACGCGCAGGTTGCTGCGCAGCCGGGCCGCATCGACCACGAAACTGGGGCTGTCGACGCGCGACAGGTCGAAATGGGCGAAAGCTCCCGGATCACCGGCGCGGGTTTCCATGTTCGTTCAGTCCTTTTCGGATGGCCCCCGCGAAGGGAGCCGAATTTGCAACCAGATGGCCCTGCCTGCGCACGGCTTCAAGAACACGTCAGCCGAACGGGCCCTTGAAGATGAACCAGGCCCCTGCCCCGACCAGCGCGAAGCCGACAATCTCGTTCAACCCCGGCTTCTGACCGAACAGCGCCCAGGCCACCAGGACGAAAGCCATGAGCGACATGGCCTCCTGCAGCACCTTGAGCTGGCCCAGCGAATAGACCTGGCTGCCGATCCGGTTGGCAGGCACGGCCAGGCAATATTCAAAGAAGGCAATGCCCCAGCTCATCGCCACGGCCACCCACAGGGCTTTGCCCGGCATCTTGAGATGCAGGTACCAGGCGGTGTTCATGAAGATATTGGAGCCCGCCAGCATGGCCACGGGCGCAACGAAGGTCCAGTTCACGGCCGCCTCAGTCGACGCAGATGGCGTTGACCGCCTTGCCCTGCTTGACCTCGGCATAGCAGCCATAGAGCTTGTCGTCGGCCTGGCAGGTCCCGCTCGCCGCCTTGTCCGGAGACACGGCGCCCGCACTGCCGACGCACTTGCCCTGGCACTGCGCGGAATCGGTGCAGGGCTTGCCCGCATCGGCGTAGGGATGGACGCATTGCTCCATGCCCAGCATGCCGCGGCGCTGCACGGTGCCGCCTGCGGACTGGCAGGCCGCGCGATCGTCCGCGCTCATGTCGCGGTTATAGTCCTGCCCCTCGCCCTTGTGTCCGGCCGGCTGGGTCGGCGGTGTCGGGGTGGAAGGCGGCTGCGGACCGTCCTGCGGCGCGCAGCCGACCAGCGCGAGAGCGCCGAAGGCAGCGACGAGGACGGTCCGCAGCCCTGCCATCAGAACGCCAGCGGTCCGTCGAGTTCCTCGACCGTCCACGGCAGGCCATGCTGGTTGAGCATGTCCATGTAGGGGTCGGGATCGAACTGCTCCATGTTGAACACGCCTGCACCGCTCCACTTGCCGGTCAGCAGCATGGCCGCGCCGATCATCGCCGGAACGCCGGTGGTGTAGCTGACGGCCTGGTTGCCGGTTTCGGCATAGGCGTCTTCATGGTCGCAGATGTTCTTGATGTAGAACGTCTTCTCGCCCGAACCATCGAGCGCTTCGCCGGTCGCGATGTCGCCGATGTTGGTCTTGCCCTTGGTCGTGGGGCCGAGCGAGGCCGGCTCGGGCAGCACCGCCTTCAGGAACTGGAGCGGAATGATCTCGACGCCGTTGTAGATCACCGGGTCGATGCGGGTCATGCCCACGTTCTGCAGCACGGTAAGGTGCTGGATATAGGCATCGCCGAAGGTCATCCAGAAGCGCGCGCGCTCCATCTCGGGGATGAACTTCGCGAGGCTTTCCAGTTCCTCGTGATACATCATGTACATGTTCTTGGGACCGACGGCTTCGAAGTCGAAGCTCTGCTTCACGCCCATCGCCGGGGTTTCGACGAACTGGCCGTTCTCCCAGTGGCGGGCCGGCGCGGTCACTTCGCGGATGTTGATTTCCGGGTTGAAGTTGGTCGCGAAAGCCTGGCCGTGGTCGCCGCCGTTGCAATCGAGAATATCGAGCGTGCGGATGGTCTTGAGCTTGTGCTTCTTCAGCCACATGGCGAAGACCGAGGTCACGCCCGGATCGAAGCCCGAGCCGAGCAGCGCGGTGAGGCCCGCTTCCTTGAACTTGTCCTGGTAGGCCCACTGCCAGTGATATTCGAACTTGGCCACGTCCTTGGGCTCGTAGTTCGCGGTATCCATGTAGTTCACGCCGGTCGCCAGGCAGGCGTCCATGATCGCGAGGTCCTGATAAGGCAGCGCGAGGTTGACGACGAGTTCCGGCCCGATCGAGCGGATCAGCGCGCTCGTCGCGGCCACGTCATCAGCGTCGATCGCATAAGTGCTGATCGAGACGCCGGTGCGCTCCTTGACCGACTCGGCAATCGCCTCGCACTTGGAGACCGTGCGGCTCGCGAGGTGAATGTCCGAGAAGATGTCGGGATTCATCGCCATCTTGTGGACCGCGACCGAACCGACGCCGCCTGCGCCGATCACCAGAACCTTGCTCACCAATCTGTCTCCTTAACGCGATGCTCGCGAACAGCCGCATATAGAGGCCCTGTGTGACAACTCAACTGTGAGAGTTTTTGCCCGAACTGGCGGTCGGGGCAAAAACGACGGAGGTCGCAGGCGTACCAAACAAAAGACTGTCATAATCCGCCATCGTCCCGTCATCGCGCGGTCACGCCGCGGAGGCATTGGAGCCGCACAAGCTTCTTACGGCCCGGGGGTCCGCCGAACGATGTCCAATGCCCATCCCGCATCCAACCTCATCGAAGGCGCCGTCGTCCGCCAGGAAACTAGGCGCGGTGCGCGCCTGCTCGACAAGGCCTTCGCGCTCGCCTTCAAGGGCCTGGTCTACGCGCAGATCTGGGAGGACCCGGTCGCCGACATGGAAGCCCTGCAGATCGGGCCGGACAGCCGGATCATCACGATTTCCAGCGGCAGCTGCAACGCATTGTCCTATCTCACGGCAGACCCGGCCGCGATCACCAGCGTGGACCTCAACACCGCGCATATCGCGCTCGGCCGCCTCAAGATCGCTGCGATCCGCAACCTGACGGACTATGCGGACTTGCGCCGCTTCATCGGCGAGGCCGACCATCCGGGCAATTTCGCGACTTATCGCGAGCGTCTTGCGCCCCATCTCGACGAGGCCACCCGCCGCTACTGGGAAGGCCGCGACCTCGTGGGCCGCCGGCGCATCAAGGGCTTTACGCGCGGCATCTACAAGCAGGGCCTGCTCGGTCACTTCATCGGCGCCGCCCACGTCCTTGCCAAGCTCTACAAGATCGACCCGAGCGAGATCCTCGGCGCGGAAACGCTGGAGGAACAGCGCCGGGTGTTCGACGAACGCTTCGCGCCGATTTTCGAACGCAAGCTCGTGCGCTGGCTGACCGACCAGCCCGCCTCGCTCTTCGGCCTCGGCATCCCGCCTGCGCAATACGACGCGCTGGCCGGCGGCAACCGCATGGCCGACGTGCTGCGCGCGCGGCTGGAGAAGCTGGCCTGCCACTTCCCGCTCGATGACAACTACTTCGCCTGGCAGGCCTTCGGCCGCGGCTATGGCCGTGAGGCCAAGGCGCCGCTGCCCCCCTATCTGCAGGAAGCCAATGTCGAGCTGGTACGCGAACGGCTGGGCCGGCTCACCTTGCGCCACGCGAACTTCACCCAGGTGCTGAAGGAAAGCGCCGAAGCCTCGCTCGACCGCTATATCCTGCTCGACGCGCAGGATTGGATGAGCGACGCGCAGCTGACCGAACTCTGGAGCGAAATCACCCGCACCGCCCGCCCCGGCTCGCGCGTGCTGTTCCGCACGGCCGCGGAGCCGACGCTCCTGCCGGGCCGTGTGCCCGAGGAAATCCTGTCGCGCTGGGACTATCGCGAGGATGAATCGCGGGCGGCAACCCAGGCGGATCGCTCGTCGATCTATGGCGGCGTCCACCTCTACGTGCTGCGCGGCTGAGCGCCGGACGATGACCGGAACCGCCGTTTCGCAGGATCATGCGGCCCTGATGGACAAAGTCTATCGCGGCCAGCGCCACATCTACGACTTTACGCGCAAATATTACCTGTTCGGCCGGGATCGCCTGATCCGCGAACTCGATGCGCGGCCCGGAATGGCCGTGCTCGAAGTGGGTTGCGGCACGGGCCGCAATCTCGAACTGATCGCAGCGGCATGGCCGGACGTGCAGTGCCACGGCTTCGACATCTCCAGCGAGATGCTGAAAAGCGCGAGCGCCCGGCTCGGCCCGCAGGCGCAGCTGGCGCTGGGCGATGCAACGCGGTTCGATTCGCAAGCGCTGTTCGGGCGAACCGGCTTCGACCGGGTCGTGCTTTCCTACACCCTCTCGATGATCCCCGGCTGGCAGGCGGCGCTGACGCAGGCCGCCGCGGCGCTGGCGCCCGGCGGTGTCCTCCATGCGGTCGATTTCGGCGATCTTTCCGGCCTGCCCTCTCCCTTGCGCGCCGCGCTCAGGGCCTGGCTGGGGAAATTCCACGTATCCCCGCGCCTGGACCTGCCGATGGTCGCTGCGCGCCTCGCGGGGGAGCATGGCCTACGGATCGAGGTCCAGCGCGGACCGCTTGGCTATTATCAGATGGTGCGCCTGATCCGCTGAGGCTATGCCCCCGGGCATGACGCACTCGCCCGACTATCGCCCCACTGCCGCAGGCGTGGCCCTGGCTGCCCGCAAGGTCGCGGAAATCCTGCCGCGCACGCCCCTGCTTCCGCTAGAGGTCGAGGGCCGCACGATCTGGTGCAAGGCCGAGAGCCTTCAACCCGTGGGCGCCTTCAAGATCCGCGGGGCCTGGCACCGGCTCACCGCATTGAGCGAAACGGAGCGGGCGCGCGGCGTCGTCGGCGTCTCCAGCGGCAACCATGCGCAAGGCGTGGCCTGGGCCGCGCGCCGCCTGGGCATTGCCGCTGCCATCGTCATGCCCATCGACGCGCCCGCCGTGAAGCTGGACAACACCCGCGCCCTGGGCGCCGAAGTGATCCTCTACAATCGCCCCGGCGGCGAGGACCGCGATGCGGTGGCCGGTCGGATCTGCGCCGCCCGCGGCGCCACGCTCGTCCATGCTTTCGGCGACCCCTGGGTGATCGAGGGACAGGGCAGCACCGGCACTGAAATCGCCGCGCAAATGGCGGAACTGGGCCTTGAAGCCCCCGATCAGGTGGTGGCGCCCTGCGGCGGCGGTGGCCTCACGGCCGGCCTCGCCCTCGCCTTGCCGGACGCCCGGATCGTCCCGGTCGAGCCGGAAGGCTGGGACGATGTCTGCCGCAGTCTGGCGGCAGGAGAGATCCAGCGCGTGGCCGCCGATGCCCCTCCTACCGCCTGCGACGCTCTGCAGACGCCGGCGACATGGCCCGTCAATTTCGAGATCATGAAAGCCCGCTGCCCCTTCGGCCTCGTGGCGACACCGGCCGAAATCCGCGCTGCCCAGCGCCTGGCCTTCGCCAAACTGCGTCTCGTGATCGAACCGGGCGGCGCCGCGGCGCTGGCGGCCGTGCTGGCAGGCAAAGTCGACCTGACCGATCGCACCGCCGTGATCCTCTCGGGCGGCAATACCGATGCCGAAGCCTTCGCACGCGTCCTTCGGGAAGACACCTGAACCCAGCGCTCCGCCTTTGGCGGAATCCCGTTTCGAGATGCTTTCATCTGAACGTATTTTCTGGACGAGGCCCCTTCTCCGTATTATTCTTGCCTCAAAGGGATAACTTTGGGTTGGGAGACGGGCGTGAGCACACGCAGCGAGTCATATTCGGTCGTCTCCATGCGCTGGGGTTTCGCTACTCTGGAAACGCTGCTGGTGCTGGTCACGCTGGCTGCGCTCACCAATAATCTGCTGGACGCGGACTGGGGCCTTAGCTGGTCGACTTTCTTCGTGGGCATGATCGGCAGCACCTGGGCCCTGGTGATCTACCAGCTCGTCGCGGCCCAGATGGCCGAAAAGGACGGCGATTCCTGACGGGTCTTCGCGATCCGATCTTCCGGTGCTAGGGCCGGGGCATGGATTTCGACGATCAGCTCCGCCGCTATTTCGGCACCGACGACCTTTCGACCATCGCACCCACCGCGCTGGAAACCGGCATCGATCGCATGCGCGTCGATCTGGGCATGGAGAAGGACCGGAGCCGCCGGTTCGCGCTGTGGTCCCTGCTCTATCTGTTCAACGCCTCGCCGGACCTCGACGTCGCTTTCGACAATGACGAGGACCGCAACGCCGCGCGGGATTTCATGGACATGATGGCGAAAGCGCAAGAGGCTGACTGATCCGGCGCCGCCGGTTCAGTCAGCACACATCCGCGCTTCGGGTAACCCGCAGCTTCAGGCGCGCTCGAAATAGCTCGCGAGTTCGACGTGGGTGGACCAGCGGAACTGGCCTACGGGGCGCAGTTCCACCAATCTGAAGCCCGCCTCGATCAGCCGCGCGGCATCGCGCGACCAGCTCGACGGATTGCACGAGATATAGACGACGCGGTTCACCGTGGACCCGGCGATGCATTCCACCTGCTCGCGCGCACCGGCGCGCGGCGGGTCGAGCAGCACGGCCTCGAACTTGCTCAGTTCGTCGGGTTGGAGCGGGTTGCGGAACAAGTCGCGGTGCGCGCTGAACACCGGCAGCTGGGCCCGGTCAGCGGCAGACTTGCAGGCCAGATGCGCATCGCGCGCGGCTTCGGCTGCCAGCACTTTGGTCTGCGGTCCGGCCAATGCCAGCGCGAAAGTGCCAAGCCCGGAAAAGAGATCGGCAACGGTCGCGGCGCCCTGAAGCCAGCCGCGCGCCGCTTCGACCAGCGCTTCCTCGCCGTCCACCGTCGCCTGCAGGAACGAGCCCGGCGGAAACGGCACATGCACGCCGCCGAGTTTCACGGTGACCGGCACCGGCTCCCACACGGTTTCGAAGCCGTAGCCGCCGTCCATGGTAAGGCGCGCGAGGCCATGTTCGCGCGAGAAGTCTAGCATCGCTTCGGTCGCGGCCAACCCCTCGGCAGTGAGTCCCTTCACGCCAAGGTCCACGCCCTGGTCAGTCAGGGTCATCTCGATATCGGCGGCCATGCGCGCCTGCTGGTGCCGGGCCGACTTTCCGGGCTTGCCGCCCTTCTTCGCCGGTGCCGCCTTGCCCATCATGATGAGCAGCTTGCGCAGCGGACCGAGCACGGCAAAAAGCTCCGGCGCCATGACCGGGCACTCTTCGAGCTCCACCAGCCGGTGGGACTTCGCCTCGCGGAAGCCGATGACGATGCGCCCGCCCGAGCTTTCGGCGCGCAGCGACACGCGGCGGCGCGCGCCCGGCGGGGACAGGTAAGGAGCGGAGATCGTCTCCGCGCCCAGTTCCTGCGAGGCCGAGGCATTGGCGACGCGCCCTTCGACGAAGGCGGCCAGGCTTTCCTCGTCCAGCTGCTGGAGCTGGCAGCCGCCGCAGCGGCCGAAATGGGTGCACGCGGCCTGGATATGGTGCGGCCCCCATTCCAGGGTGCCGTCTTCGCGCAGCAGGTCGCCCGGCGCGGCGCCCCAGGCGAAACGCCCGCTCGCGGTTACGCCGTCGCCCTTGGAGGCGATTCTCAGGATTTCTTCGGTTTCGGTAGTCACAGGCAGGCCGCTAGCGCAGCCGGGACCATTTGTCCAAGCTGACCGGCAGTAAAGGCAGGCGGACACCGCCGCGCGGCCTCTCCGTGGAGCCAGACGCCCTCGCAGGCGGCGGTAAAGCCATCCGCTCCGGCGGCGAGGCGGCTGGCGATGCAGCCGGCCAGCACATCGCCGGTTCCGGCCGTGGAGAGCCACGACGTCGCGCGCGGGGCGCAGGCCAGTCGGCCATCGGGCGCGGCGATCACCGTATCCGGCCCCTTGGCGACGACGACCAGCCCCGTCGCTTCCGCCAGCGCCAGCGCCCGGTGCGGCTTGCTGCCCGTGCCGTCGAGACCGAAAGCACGTTCGAGCGCCAGCAGTTCACCCTCGTGCGGCGTCGCCACGGTCGCCGCCTTGCGCTCGGCCAGATGGCGCGGGCCCAGCAGCACCAGTGCATCGGCATCCACCAGGGCCGCAGCCGAATCGGCCAGGGCAATCGCCAGTCGCTCGCGCGCGGCAGTGTCGCGGCCGAGTCCCGGTCCCACGAGAATGGCCGTGTTGCGATCATCGGCCAGTACGTCGATCAACTTGCCCTGGTCGACCACGAGGTCCGCGGGAACATTGCGCTTGCTGTCTGCGAACAGCTTCACATAGCCCGCTCCTGCTCCCTGCGCGGCCAGGCTCGCCAGTACGGCCGCGCCGGGCATTGCGCCGCCGACCACGGCCAGCAAGCCGCGCCGATATTTGTGCGCGTCAGGCCCGGGCGCCGAAATCCGAGGCTTGCTCACGGCCGTTGCCGCGCCCGACACCGGTTCGACACCGATCGGCACCAGGCGCAAAGCCCCCATTCTAGCGGTCGCCGGCATCAGGAAATGGGCGAACTTCCATGCCCCAAGCGCCAGGGTGAGGTCATAGCGCGGCAGCACTTCGTTCAGCACCATGCCGGTATCGGATTGTACGCCGCTGGGCAGATCGATGGCGACCCGGTGGTGATGCGCCTCGGCCAGACGGTTCAGCAGCGCGAATTGTTCCGCCGAGAGCGGCCGCGTCAGCCCGCTGCCGTAAAGGCAGTCGACGAAGACATCGCCTTCGGCTGCGCCCGCCTGTCCGGCGTCCAGCACCCGGCCCTGATAGAGCGCGCGCGCATGCCGCGCTGCATCGGACTTCGGCTCGCCGGCGGCCACCACGGCGACCTGCCCCCCGCGCTCGCGAATGGCCTCGGCCATGACATATCCGTCGCCGCCGTTGTTCCCCGGGCCGCACAGCACCGTGACCCGCCGCCCGGCGCAAATCCGCCAGATCCACTCGGCCGCGCCGCGCCCCGCCAGCTGCATCAGCGCATCGACGGAAGAACCCGCCGCGATCAGCGCCTCCTCCGCGCCGCGCATCTGCGACACGGTGAGGATCTGGCTATCGTGCGGGCTTGGACTCTGCGGCATGGGGCTTCCTCGTGACCGGGAACAGGTAACGGTCCGCCCCGAGGCTGACGTCGAGCCGATCACCGTCCAGCCTTGTTACCGCCACTTGCGCCCCATCGGCAACCGCCAGCCCGCTGCCGTCGGTCATGACCGTGAAGCGCCGGAACCCGCCGTCCGGATGATGGACCACCAGCACCAACCGGTCCTGCTCGCGCACGCGCTCTACCGCGCAGACCGGTTTAAGTTCCGCCGAACCGGCGACGGCGCAGGGAATGCGCTCTCCGCCTTCGGCCTGCTCCGGCACCTCATGCCCGGCAGAGCATGCCGCAAGAGCAAGGGAAAGCGGCAGGACGGTGAGGAATTTCATGGCCATGCGCCTTGCTACAGGCGCAAGCAGCGCGGCGCCAACGCCATGTGCAAGGCAGACCAAAATGGGACACCGCCTCCCCGGATCGCATCCGGGGAGGCGGCATGCATGCCTTAGCGGCGCTTGAGCTGGGTCACGTCGCGCACCGCGCCCTTGGCGGCGCTGGTAGTCATCGCGGCATAGGCCTGGAGCGCGGCCGAAACCTTGCGCGGGCGCGGATGCACAGGCGACCAGGCATCGGCACCGCGTGCTTCCTGCTGGGCGCGGCGATGGGCCAGAATCTCGTCCGAAACCATCAGGTTGATGGTGCGGCCGGGGATGTCGATCTCGATCGTGTCGCCGTTCTCGACCAGCCCGATGGCACCGCCCTCGGCGGCTTCCGGCGAGGCGTGGCCGATCGACAGGCCCGAGGTACCGCCCGAGAAGCGGCCGTCGGTCAGCAGCGCGCAGGCTTTGCCCAGGCCCTTCGACTTCAGGTAGCTAGTGGGATAGAGCATTTCCTGCATGCCCGGCCCGCCGCGCGGCCCTTCGTAGCGGATCACGACCACGTCGCCCGCGCCGACTTGCGCGCCAAGAATGCCGGCAACAGCGGCGTCCTGCGATTCGTAGACGCGCGCGGTGCCGGTGAATTTCAGGATGCTGTCATCCACGCCCGCCGTCTTCACGATGCAGCCGTCCTGCGCGATATTGCCGTAGAGCACGGCAAGACCGCCGTCCTGGCTGAACGCATGCTCCTTGCTGCGGATCACGCCGTTCTCGCGGTCGAGATCGAGTTCTTCCCAGCGGCGGCTCTGGCTGAACGCGGTCTGCGTCGGCACGCCGCCCGGCGCCGCTTTGAAGAATTCCTGCACCGAAGGCGCATTGGTGCGCGAGATATCCCAGTGGTTCAGCGCATCGCCCAGGGTGCGCGCGTGAACGGTCGGCAGGTCGGTATGCAGCAGGCCCGCACGGTCGAGCTGGCCGAGGATCGCCATGATGCCGCCGGCGCGGTGAACGTCTTCCATGTGGACGTCGTTCTTCGCCGGCGCGACCTTCGACAGGCACGGCACCTTGCGGCTGAGGCGGTCGATGTCCTCCATCGTGAAGTCCACGCCCGCCTCCACGGCGGCGGCGAGCAGGTGGAGCACGGTGTTGGTCGATCCGCCCATGGCGATGTCCAGGCTCATGGCGTTCTCGAACGCGCCGAAGCTGGCGATATTGCGCGGCAGGGCCGTCTCGTCGTCCTGCTCGTAATAGCGGCGGCACAAGTCCACGGCGAGGCGGCCGGCCTCCAGGAACAGGCGCTGGCGATCGGAGTGGGTGGCCAGGGTGGAGCCATTGCCCGGCAGCGAGAGGCCCAGCGCTTCGGTCAGGCAGTTCATCGAATTGGCGGTGAACATGCCCGAGCACGAGCCGCACGTCGGGCAAGCCGAACGCTCGATCGCCTGGACTTCCTCGTCCGTGTAGCTTTCGTCGGCGGCTGCAACCATGGCGTCGACCAGATCGAGCGCCTGCTCCTTGCCGCGCAGCACGACCTTGCCCGCTTCCATCGGTCCGCCGGAAACGAAGACCACCGGGATATTGATGCGCAGCGCCGCCATCAGCATGCCCGGCGTGATCTTGTCGCAGTTGGAGATGCAGACCATGGCATCCGCGCAGTGAGCGTTGACCATGTATTCCACGCTGTCCGCGATCAGGTCGCGGCTGGGCAGCGAATAGAGCATGCCGTCGTGGCCCATGGCGATGCCGTCATCCACCGCGATGGTGTTGAATTCCTTGGCGACGCCGCCGGCCGCCTCGATCTCGCGCGCGACCATCTGGCCCAGGTCCTTCAGGTGGACGTGGCCGGGCACGAACTGCGTGAACGAGTTCACCACCGCGATGATCGGCTTGCCGAAGTCCCCGTCCTTCATGCCCGTCGCGCGCCAGAGGCCACGCGCGCCCGCCATGTTGCGGCCGTGAGTGGAAGTGCGTGAACGATAGGCGGGCATTGTGCGAACTCCGGGATTTTTCATGGGCACGGCGCGGGACAGCTACCGTCTCGACCGCGCCCCTACGACAAGTGCCTGGCTTTTGCGAGGCATAAAATTTCCAAAAACGCGCTTTTCGCTTTTCGGATCGTGCGGAACTAGCCTCGCGGCTCCGGGCCGAAACGGTTTTCACCGGGCTTGCCGGACCGGGCGAGCAGCAGGATTAGCGCGCCAAGGGCTGCAAGATAGCAGAGATTGTTGAGGAACAGCAGTCCGAACAGCCGGGTGTCGAACACCGGATCGGCAAAGAGCACGGGCATCCTGGAGAAGCCGAAAAACAGGAACGGCAAGGGCAGCAGCGCCCAGGCGCCCGAACGCCCCGTGTCATGCAGGCGGCGCACCGCAGCGGCGGCGATCAGCACGATCAACACGGCCATCGTACCCTCCAGCGCCAGCACGAACGGGCCCATGTCGGGCATCAGTTCCGGATGATGGCCCTCTATGCTGATCTCATAATGGCCCGGCCCCGAAGTGATCGTCGCCTGATCGGGATGCTCCAGCGCGAACTTGCGCATCTTCGCCATGGACGCGAGCACTTGCGGCGTCATCGCGGCAACGCCGCCGAGCAGGACCAGCCCGACCACCACGGCCGCCCATGGCCAGAATGCTGCGCGGGTTTCACGACCGGAGAATTTCGCCAGTCGTACAAGGTGATAGCCGATCATGTTGCCCCCGGATCAATCTCCGGCAGCCTATCCGCGCCGCGCCTTCGCGACAACCCGGACGAATCAGCGCAGCCCGTCGGCGACCGCGCTGCAGATACGGGTCATCCGTTCCGCCCAGACCGCCTGTCCTGCCGCATCGGCGATCTGGTCCTGCCGGATCTCGATGGAAAGGTAGGGGCGGCCATGCCTTTCGGCGTGACGGTTCATCGAGGCGTTGAGCACTCGGCCCGAGTAAGGCTCCTGGTCGCCCACTGTCAGGCCTTCGGCTTCCAGCAGCGGAATGGCGAGACGGGCGGCGCGATCGTCCTCGTTGTAGAGAATGCCGATTTCCCAGGGGCGCGGCTTGTCGCAAGTCGCCAGCCCGGGCGTGAAGCTGTGAAGCGAGACGATCAGGGCGGGAGCGGCTTGCTCCAGCGCCTGTTCAAGCGCCGTGTGATAGGGATCGAAATAGGCCGCGACGCGCGCTGCCCGGCCTTCATCGCCGATCATGTTGCCGGGGATCGCATAGCCGTCCGAAATCTCGGGAAACATGCCGGGCATGCCGATATCGCGGTTGAGGTCGCAGACCAGGCGGCTGATCCCGGCGAGCCAGCCCCACACGCCCGGAGCCACCATGCGCTGCGCCACCCCCGCCACGCCGATGTCGATGGCGATGTGCTGGTTCATCAGCTCGGCGGGAATACCGAGATCGATCCCCTCCGGCACATGGTTCGAAGCATGGTCCGCCACGACGAGAATGCCGCCTGCGGCCGGCGTGCCGAGCACCCGGTAGACTTCACCCGCCGCTTCGGGGTCTGAAATATCGGAAGTTTTCAACGCAGCTTCCCGGATAATTGCCACCAATCGGCATGGTCTGCCGCGATCCTTGCCGCGGCCTGGCTTAAGGCTGCCTGACTCTCATAGAGGGCGAAGCACGTCGCGCCGGAGCCGGACATGCGCGCTAGGAACGGCGCGGTGTCCCGCAAGGCCGCGAGCACTTCGGCTATCACCGGGCATAGGGCGATCGCCGGGTCTTCCAGGTCGTTACGACCGGCCAGGGCGATCTGCCGCAAGGTTCCGCTCGGCATCGGCCCGCGGTCGCGCTGGTCCCAGGCCTTGAACACCGGCCCGGTCGGCACGGGGGCGCGCGGGTTGATCAGGAGGACGGGGCAGCCTTCGAGGTCGTTCTCCGCCACTTCGGCCAGATCGGTGCCCGTGCCGGTGCCGATGCAGGGCCGCGACAGCACGCAGGCGGGCACGTCCGCGCCCAGTCTTGCCGCCCGCGCATGCCAGTCCTCGGGCAGGCCATGGGCACGCTCGACCATGCGGAACACCGCGCCGGCATCGGCCGATCCGCCGCCCAGCCCCGCCGCAACCGGCAAGCGCTTTTCGAGATCGACCGCCCAGCCCCGCTTCCCCTCGCCATGCGGCAGCGCCAGCAGCGCCTTGGCGACGATATTGCCGAAAGGATCGTCGATCTTCCCGGCAAATTCGCCGTGCGTGGTCAGCCGGTCCGCCTCTGCTGGAGTCGCAGCCAGGGCGTCCCCCGCGTCGACGAAGGCGAACAGGGTTTCCAGCTCATGATAGCCGTCCTCGCGCCGCCTGCGGACATGAAGCGCGAGGTTGATCTTGGCGTAGGCGATTTCGGTCAGCATCGCACCGTCCATGCCGCGCCGCGCGCGGAGAGGCAAGTTGAGCTTCGCCGGCCCGGTACTGCATCACTCTTCGCCAATATGCCCCGACAGACTGCTTCCGTCACCCGACCGGCAACGAAAAAGGGGAAGGCATGGCCTTCCCCTTCTCGATCACATATTCGGATAGTTCGGACCGCCGCCGCCTTCCGGCGTCACCCATTCGATGTTCTGGGTGGGGTCCTTGATGTCGCAGGTCTTGCAGTGGACGCAGTTCTGCGCGTTGATCTGGAGCTTGGCGCCCGCACCGTCCGGATCGACGAATTCGTAGACGCCGGCCGGGCAATAGCGCGCTTCCGGCCCGGCATAGAGCGGCAGGTTGATCGCGGTCGGGATGCTGGCATCCTTGAGCTTCAGGTGGACCGGCTGGTCTTCCTCGTGATTGGTGAACGAGTAGGACACGCTGGTCAGGCGGTCGAAGCTGATGACGCCGTCGGGCTTGGGATAGGCGATCGGCTGGTAGAGATCGGCGCGCTGGAGCGTGGAAGCATCGGTGTGATGCTTCATCGGCTTGGCCAGGCCGAAGCCGAACAGCGTGCGCAGCCACATGTCCGCGCCGGCCAGCACCGTGCCGATTTCTCCGCCCCACTTGGCGACCATCGGCTCGGCATTCTGGACCAGCTTCAGTTCCTTGGCGATCCAGCTTTCGCGCACCGCCGTGTCGTATTCGCCCAGCGTGTCCTGCGCGCGGCCCGCGTTGATCGCCGCGGCCATCGCCTCGGCTGCCAGCATGCCGCTCTTCATCGCGGTATGCGTGCCCTTGATGCGCGGCACGTTGACGAAACCGGCCGAGCAACCTGCCAGCACGCCGCCCGGGAAGGCCAGCATCGGCACTGACTGCCAGCCGCCCTCGTTGATCGCGCGCGCACCGTAGGCGACGCGCTTGCCGCCTTCCAGGATCGCGCGGATATCCGGGTGCTGCTTCCAGCGCTGGAATTCCTCGAACGGGTAGACGTAGGGGTTCTTGTAATCGAGCGCGGTCACGAAGCCGAGCGCCACCTGGTTGTTCGCCTGGTGGTAGAGGAAGCCGCCGCCCCAGCTGTCGGTCTCGCTCATCGGCCAGCCCTGGGTGTGGATCACCCGGCCGGGGACGTGCTTGTCGGCGGGGATATCCCAGAGTTCCTTGATGCCGATGCCGTAGATCTGCGGCTGGCAATCCGCCTCCAGGTCGTACCTGGCCTTGAGCCGCTTGGTCAGGTGGCCGCGCGCGCCTTCGCAGAACACGGTATATTTGCCCAGCAGGTTCATGCCCGGCTGGAAGTCGGCCTTGGGATTGCCCTCGCGGTCGACGCCCATGTCGCCGGTCTGCACGCCGATCACGGCGCCGCTCTCGTCATAGAGGATCTCGGCGGCCGGGAAGCCCGGAAAGATCTCGATCTCCAGCGCCTCGGCCTGTTCGGCCAGCCAGCGGCAGAGATTGCCCAGCGAGCCGGTGTAATTGCCCTCGTTCGACATGAACGGCGGCATGACCAGATGCGGCAGACCGAACTTCTTCTTCTTCGTGAGATGCCAGTGCCAGTTGTCGGTCACCGGCGTTTCCGCCAGCGGGCAGCCGTCCTCGCGCCAGGTGGGCAGCAGTTCGTCGAGCGCCCTGGGATCGATCGTCGCGCCCGAAAGAATGTGCGCGCCGATCTCCGAGCCCTTCTCCAGCACGCAGACCGACAGCGCCGGATCGACCTGCTTCAGCCGGATCGCCGTGGCAAGGCCGGCAGGCCCACCGCCGACGATGACGACGTCATACGGCATCTCTTCGCGTTCAATCATTGCGTCCACTGAGCCTGCCCCTAATTTAGTCGCTCGATTAATTTTCTCGAATTGCCTTGATTGGTGGAAGCCAAGAGGTCAAGACCCAGCCGATGGATCAGGCCTCAAATCGGCAATTTCTGGACGATATCACAGGTGCGCTGGACTGGTGGCGCGAGGCCGGGGTCGATTTCGACTTCCTGGACACGCCGCGCCAGTGGATCGTGCCCGAGGAAGAACGCGACGAAAACGGCGGCCGGATTCCCCCGCGGCGGCGCCCCCCGGTGCAAGTCGACGCGCCGCCGGCCCTGCCTTCGCGGATCGATCCGGGGCTGCTACCGGCCGACCTTCCGGCCTTCCGCGACTGGTGGATGCGCGAATCGCTGCTGGACGACGGCGGGTCCACCGGGCGCATCCTGCCCTCGGGGCAAAGCGGCGCGCCGCTGATGATCGTCGTCGAGACTCCCGAGCCGCAGGACCGCGAAACGCTGCTGACCGGCCCCCAGGGCAAGCTGCTGGACGCGATGCTGGCCGCCTTCGGCACCCGGCGCGAGGAAGTCTACCTCGCCAGCGCCCTGCCCCGCCACGACGCCCTGCCCGACTGGCGCGCCGCGGAGACTCGCGGCCTTGGCGATGCGCTGGCGCGGCACGTTAACCTTGTGGCCCCGCAGCGACTCATGGTGCTGGGCGGAAACGTCCTGTCGCTCATTGGCCACGAATCGCCGCAACGCGCTGCCGTTTTAAGACAATTTCATCATGAAGGATGTGTTATACCGCTTCTGGCCGGGTGGGGGCTCGCCGCGCTGATGCAACAACCGCGCGCGAAGGCGAGCTTCTGGAGCGCCTGGCTAGAGTGGTCAAAGTCTGAAACTGACAAGTCGGTATCAACCGCGCCGGAGGATCAGAAGTCCTGAAAGGACCGATTTCCGCCGGCGATTAGGTCGCACGATGCGGGGAATGAATTTGAAAAGATCCGGCATGGAGAGAAACCGCAAGGGACCCTGGCGCGCCAGCGCAGCCACAGGGGTCACTTTTGCCGTTCTCACCGTCATGTCCGCCCTGGGCGCAAGCCCGGCCATCGCCAACAGCGCGGCCGTGGAATATTTTCGCTCGCGCGCGGACAATACCGCGGTTCCCTCGCTGCTGAGCCAGGATGACCGCGCCTATTACAAGCAGGCTTTCGACGCCGTGGACTCGAAGGATTGGTCCACCGTCCAGCGCTTGCTGGCGGACCGTCCCGAGGGCCCGCTCCATCAGCAGCTGCGCGCCGCCTACTATCTTGCGTCCGGCTCTCCCAAGATCGAGCTTCCCGCGCTGCAATCGTGGCTGGCCGAAGGCACCGACCTGCCCGGCGCAGACCAGATCAGCCGCCTGGCTTTGAAGCGCGGCGCGCTCAACGTGCCCTCGCTTCCCGCCGAGCAGCAGTTTGCCCGCCTGCCGACCATGGTGAAGCGCGTGCGGCCCTCCTCGATCGACGACGGCACGATGCCCGCCATGATCGCAAGTGGCATCAACGACCGCATAAAGGCCGACGATCCCACCGGCGCCCGCATGCTGCTGGACGGGATCGACGCTGGCCTCAGCCCCTCGACCCGGGCCGAATGGCGCCAGAAGGTGGCCTGGAGCTTCTATATCGAGAACCAGGATGCGCAGGCCTATCAGCTGGCGCAGCTTGCCGCGATGGGCACCGGCCCCTGGGTCGGCGAAGCGTGGTGGACCGCCGGTCTGGCCGCCTGGCGTCTGGGCGACTGCGACGGCGCGGCCGACGCTTTCGACAAGACCGCCAAGTCGTCCGAGAACGCCGAACTCACCAGCGCGGCGCACTACTGGCGCGGCCGCGCGCTCGTGCGTTGCCGCAAGCCAGAACAGGCTTCGGCAGCCCTGCGCCTCGCCGCCGCCCGCGACGAGACGCTCTACGGCATGCTGGCCGCCGAGCAGCTGGGCATGAAGCTGCCGGAACAGCATGCCGCGGCGGACTTCACCCAGAACGACTGGCAGGTGCTGCGCACCAACACCAACATCCGCACGGCCGTGGAACTCGCCGAAATCGGCGAGGACAGCCTGGCCGACGAAGTGCTGCGCCACCAGGCCCGCATCGGCACGCCGGACCAATATGCCTCGATCACGCGCCTCGCCCGCGATCTCGGCCTGCCCTCCACCCAGCTCTGGATGGCCTATAACGCGCCCTTCGGCGGCAAGCCCGAGCCGGCAAGCCGGTTCCCCACGCCCAAGTGGAACCCGGTCGGCGGCTGGAAGGTCGATCCGGCACTGGTCTATGCCCATGCCCTTCAGGAATCGATCTTCCAGACCAGCGTCGTCAGCCCGGCGGGCGCGCGCGGCCTGATGCAGATCATGCCCGCGGCCGCGCGCGATCATGCCAACTCGCTCGGCTACACCGGCAATGCTTCCGATCTCAACAAGCCGGAAGTGAACCTTGCCTTCGGCCAGCGCCATCTTGAGATGCTGCGCAACGATCCGGGTACGCAGGGCCTGCTGCCCAAGGTCATGGCCGCCTACAATGCCGGACCGCTGCCGGTGCGTCGCTGGAACTCCGAAGTGAACTGCCAGGGCGATCCGCTGCTGTGGATCGAATCCCTGCCGTACTGGGAGACGCGCGGTTACGTGAACATCGTGCTGCGCAATTACTGGATGTACGAGCGTCAGGCCGGCGGCCAGTCCGAAAGCCGCATGGCGCTGGCGCAGGATATGTGGCCGACGTTCCCCGGCCTTTCGGGTTCGCAGGCCGTCCGCATGACGGCCAACGGGGCAATCGTGCGTGGCCATTGATCCCGAGCGTGTCTTCAAGCCCATCAATATCGCCGTCCTGACCGTCTCCGACACGCGCGGCCCCGAAAACGACACTTCGGGCGACATCCTCGTCCAGCGCATTCGCGATGCCGGCCATGCCCTGGCCGACCGCGCGATCGAGCGCGACGATGCCGACGTGATCGCCGCAAGGTTGAACGTCTGGATCGACGATCCGAACGTGGACGCCATCGTCTCCACCGGCGGGACCGGGCTCACCGGCCGCGACGTCACGCCCGAAGCCATCGACCGGGTGAAGGAGCGCGACATTCCGGGGTTCGGAGAGCTGTTTCGCTGGCTTTCGTACAAGACCATCGGCACGTCCACCGTCCAGTCCCGCGCCTGCGCCGCCGTTTCGCGCGGCACTTACCTCTTCGCTCTCCCCGGCTCGAACGGGGCGGTGAAGGACGGTTGGGACGGCATTCTGGCCGAGCAGCTCGACAGCCGGAACCGGCCCTGCAACTTCGTGGAACTGATGCCGAGGCTGCGAGAGAAGTAAGCTGGGCGGCTCTCAGCCGCCCGGCCATCACCGCTCAGCGAAAAATGAGCTTCTCGTAAGGGACTGCCTGCTCAGGCGAAAATCGGCAGTTTTGCAGCGTCTTCCTCGCTGAGCGTGATGCCGAACGTCTCGCCCAGCAGGCGGGCATATTCGGCGGCGGTTTCGATCTGGCGAACTTCGCTCTCGCCGTGACGGCCGATCGTGAACTGCCGGTCGCTCAAGGACGCGAAGCCGCCTTCCAGCACCACGCTGGCGACGCAGAGCGTGGTGAAGCGCGTGCCGGGCCGGGTCGAGGTCCAGTGGTTGCTCATCTCCAGGTCGTCCTGCGCGACATCATCGAGATCAAACACATATTGCGGCTGCCAGTCGCCGTGGGGAGCGCCGCGTCCATCGGTGGCGCCTGCGGGACCGGCGCGTTCGAGCCGCCATTCACCGCCCAGCGATCCGCGTTCTCCGCCGCGCAGAAGCCTGTGCCAGGCGCCGTCGCCGGTCTGCACTTGCGCGCCGTCTTCTAGCGGGAGCGGCGGAACGTAGCTGCCGCCGAAGCCGGCATCGGCGATCCAGGCCTCGCCGTCCAGATTGACCAGCAGCAGGGTATGAGTACGAGGCGGAACCACGCCCTCGCCCAGTCCCAGCAGCACGCGGGCCAGCAGGGGCCGATTGACCAGCCCCATGGCCGAAAGCGCGTCGGCGTAGAGGCGGTTCTGTTCGAAGCAATAGCCCCCGCGACCGCGCGTCACGAGCTTTTCGAAGACGCTGGCACTGTCGATGCGGATGCCCTGTCCCAGCGGTATCGCGAGGTTTTCGAAACCGATCGACTGGCGATGCGCCGTCTGCACCGCGCCCAGCCCTTCCGAAGAGCGGGCCGGCATCTCGGAAAGGCCGATACGGGCGAAGTAACGATCGATGTCCATGTGCCGCTTCTGCACCGCTCGCCCCTGCGGGGCAAGCCTGTGGATAAGCTGTGCAAAGCCTGGGGACTGGCCGTGGAAAGCCGGTGGAGCGACAGTGGAAACCCTGTGGGTTTCCCGCTTCGCCCCGCCCCCTCCCGGCAGGATCAGTTCGCTGCGGTCAGCGCTTCGTGGAAAGCCTTGATCGCGGCGGCTTCGTCGCCGTTCCAGACCGCGCCCGATACGGCCAGGAAGTCCGCGCCGGCCTTCGCCAGCGGAGCACAGTTTTCAGGCGTGATCCCGCCGATGGCCACGCAAGGAATCTCGAAGATCGCCTGCCACCATTCAAGCAGGTCGACGCCCGCCATGTGCTTCACCTGCTTGGTCGTCGTAGGGAAGAAGGCCCCGAACGCCACGTAGTCCGCGCCGGCCTCACCCGCATCCATGGCCAGGTGGCGGCTGTCGTGGCAAGTCACGCCGACTTGCGCATCGCGGCCGAGCGCATTGCGCGCCTCTTCCACCGTGCCGTCTTCCTGGCCGATGTGCACGCCATCGGCGCCGAGACGCTTGGCCAGGCTGATCGAATCGTTGACGATGAACGCCACGTCCCGTTCCCCGCAGATCTTCTGCAGCGGTTCCGCAAGCCGCGCGGCCTCGTGCTGGTCGAGGTCCTTGACCCGGAACTGGAACGCCGCGACCGGCGCCGCATCCAGCGCACGCGCCAGGCGATCGGGAAAGCCGCCGCCCACTTCGAGCGGCGAGATAAGGTAAAGCTGCGTCGGTTCGCGTTCGTTTTCGTCCATGCCGCGGCCCTAGCGCGTCCTCGGGCTCAGGAAAAGGCTTCCTCGTCCGATGAGGCATTGGCGCAAGGGCTTCAGTTCGGGCAAGGTTCAGGCGCGATGCGGTTTCTCGGCGAGGAGCCGCCCCAAGTCCCTCTCCCCCTACCGTGTGAGGATCATGAGAAGCCGCGCCCTGACGACTGCCCTTTCGCTCGCGACCGCGTTGGTCGCGCTGTCTGCCTGCCGGATCATTCCAGCCTCCCCTGTGCGGCCCCATGCGCCCGCCTCGACTCCGGCACCAGCATCGGCCCCTGCCCCGCTCCCGCCGCCGACCGCCCCGGACCCGGAAGTGCTGGCCCCCGAACCGGATGTCCATGCAGGCGGTCCACCGGCCACCGATTTCTACACCCCGCAATCCCCCCCGCCGCGCGCGCCCTACGAGGGACCACCGCTCGCTTATACCCGCATCGGCGAGACGGTCTTCGTCGACGGCCCCAAGGTGACCCCGCTCGCCCTGCTGGAGGACAGCCGCTGCGCCGAAGGCACCCAATGCGTCTGGGCCGGCCGCCTGAGAGTTCGCGTTCGCGTGGACCTGGGTTCGGGGCCGCGCGAAGTGGAGATGACGCTGGGACAGCCCGTGCAGATCGCGGATGGACAGCTCGACTTGCTGGATGCCCTGCCCCGGCCCACTGCCGGCAGGAAACCGGCGCCCTTCGCCTACCAGTTCGGCTTCCGCTTCATGGGCGGCCTCTGACCGCTGCCAAGCAGCCAAGGACCTGACGAAAGGCCGTAACGGAAAAAGGCGGCGCCTTGCGGCACCGCCCTTCCTTCAAGCGAAAATCCCCGGGCAGGATCAGGCGGCGGTGGTCGCGCCGACCTTTTCGGTAGAACCCGCGAAGATTTCGTCGATCGCCTCGCTCAGCGCGGCGTCGAATTCCGCGTCGCTCATCTGCGAGCGCAGGTCTTCCAGCAGCGCGCGGCTGAAGCTGGCGATGATGCCCTTGTTCTTTGCCAGTTCGGCGCAGGCTTCGGTGCGCTTGTAGCCGCCCGAAAGCGCCACCACGCGCAGCACCTTGGGGTGCGAGACCAGCGGGTCGAACGTGCCCGGCACGATCGGCAGCGAAAGCTTGAGCATGACGCGCGTGCCTTCCGGCAGGGCATCGAGGTTCTTGAGGATCTCGGCCAGGAGCAGCGAATCGCACTCGGCACGAGTCTCGCTCTTGATGTTCACTTCCGGCTCGATGATCGGCATCATGCCGTGCGAGAGCACCTGGCTGCCGATCTCGAACTGCTGCTTCACCACGGCGGCGATGCCTTCGGCATTGGCCGAATTGATCACCGAACGCTCCTTGGTGCCGAACACGCCGAGCGCCTTGGAACGCTCCAGCAGGGCATCGAGGGTCGGCATCGGCTTCATCAGTTGTACGCCGTTGGCTTCGTCTTCCAGGCCCTTGTCGACCTTGATGAAGGGAACCACGCCCTTGGCGATCAGCGCCTGCGGAGTGGGCACGCCGGCGACTTCGCCATCCATGGTCCGCTCGAACAGGATCGCGCCGATCACCTTGTCACCGGTGAAGGCCGGCGAGGCGATGATGCGGGCGCGCATCTGGTGGATCAGGCCGAACATCTCCTCTTCGCTCGACCAGGCGCCTTCCTCGATGCCGTAGCCCTTCAGGGCCTTGGGCGTGGAGCCGCCGCTTTGGTCGAGCGCGGCGATAAAGCCGTTCCCGCCGGCCATTTTGGCCGCCATTTCCGAATATTGCATGGTTTTCTCCTCCTAGTTGTATCGACAACCTGAAACGGGCTTATTCCCCGAGCCACCGTTTCGCAACTGCGGCAAAAGGCTATCCGTCGGTTGGGTGATCCGTTCCGGCGAAGACGCGCGCGCGCTTGCGGCGGCGCAGCATGTCGGACAGCAGCATGCGCGCGGGAACGTCGATCCAGCGCACGCAGAACCACGCGACGAGGAGGCACGCGCCCAGGAACGCGAAGGCCATCAGCACTTCGTTGTAGTGGAGGTCGTCCTTGAAGTAGCGCATCGGCTCTATCAGCGCCCAGTGCACGGCATAGAGCGCGAACGACACCTCGCCCACGAACCAGGCCGCAGGCGCCAGCTTTCGCGAGGGTTCGACGCGCGATCCCAGCCAGACCAGCAAGGGGGACAGCAAGAGCGTGCAGGCAAGGTCGTAGTGGCTGGCCGATAGCCAGTGGGGATCGGCCAGCAGCATTGCAGCGATCGCGGCAAGGCAGGCCAGCCCGCCGAGCGTCGCCGGCCGGTGCGCGGGCTGGCGCAGGCGCGCGATCAGCATGCCGGCGCAGAAGGAGTAAAGCGTGCGGGCCAGCGCCACCGACCACTCGTTCCAGATCGCACCAATATTGCCCGAGCCGTTCTCCAATACCGCCGGGGCGAACCACCATGCCGAAGCCGCGCAGACCGCCAGCAGGGCGAACCGCGGCAGGCGGAACAGCACCAGGATCATCACCAGATTGGCGACAAGCTCGTAGAAAAGCGACCAGGCCGGGACGTTGAGCGGAAACAGGGTGTTCGTCAGCGGAGAAGGCAGCATCAGCGCATTGATGGCGGTGCTGATCACGATCGTCGGCACGCGCAGCGAAGTGTCACCGCCGGTATAGTGGCGTACCAGGCCCACCGTGGTCGTCAGCAGCACCCCGACGAGAAACAGCGGATAGAGCCGGACCAGGCGCTTGGTCATGAAGTCGCCCGCGCCCATGCCTCCCTGCCAGCGCGGCAGGTAGCTGGTGCAAAGCACGAAGCCCGAGAGCGCGAAGAAGAAATCCACCGCGACGTAGCCGTGCGGTGCCTGGGAGATGTTGAAGTGGAACAGCGCCACCGCCAGCGCGGCAATCCCGCGCATGCCGTCCAACGTGACGTAGCGCCCGTGCCACGGCGGCGCGACTTGGTCACGGTGGCTCATTCCTGCGGCATCCCCCTCTCGCCGTCCCGGACCTGATCCGGGACCGCCGGCCCTGAACGGCCCCTTCGCGGCGGCGCGCTTCGCATCCCCGCCCAAAGACCTGTCATCGGTCCCGGATCAGGTCCGGGACCGATGGTGTAATCGACTCAGGCCGAAAGCGCGGCCACGCCCGGAAGTTCCTTGCCTTCCATCCATTCGAGGAAGGCGCCGCCTGCCGTCGAGATGTACGAGAAGTCGTCCGCCACGCCGGCGTGGTGAAGCGCCGCAACCGTATCGCCGCCGCCGGCAACCGAGACCAGCGAGCCCTCGCGGGTCAGCGCGGCAGCGGTTTTTGCCAGGGCCACGGTGGCCGCATCGAAGGGAACCGTCTCGAACGCACCCAGCGGCCCGTTCCACACGAGCGTGCGGCAGGTCTTGAGCACGTCGCCCAGGGCTTCGACGGCCAGCGGGCCGACGTCGAGGATCATCTCGTCCGCGGCCACTTCATGAACGTTGCAGGTGCGCAAGCTGGGCGGATTGGCGGCGAATTCCTTCGAGACGACCACTTCGTAAGGGAGGTGGACGGTGCAGCCCGACTGGTCGGCCACGTCGAGGATCTCGTTGGCCGTGCCGGTAAGGTCGTGCTCGCAAAGTGACTTGCCCACGTCCACGCCCTTGGCGGCCAGGAACGTGTTGGCCATGCCGCCGCCGATGATGAGGTGATCGACCTGGGTGACGAGGTGCTTGAGCACGTCGAGCTTGGAGGAAACCTTCGCGCCGCCGACGACGGCCGCGACGGGCTTTTCGGGCTTGCCGAGCGCCTTGTCGAGCGCCTCGAGTTCGGCCTGCATCGAGCGGCCGGCATAAGCGGGCAGCACATGGGCAAGACCCTCGGTCGTGGCATGGGCGCGGTGGGCGGCGGAGAAGGCGTCGTTCACGTAGAAGTCGGCATTGGCGGCAATGGCCTTGACCAGCTCGGGGTCGTTCTTTTCCTCGCCCTTCCAGAAGCGCGTGTTCTCCAGGATGGCGATGTCGCCCGCGCGCAGGATGCCGACCGTCTGCTTGACGACGTCGCCGGCGATCTCCGGCACGAACATCACTTCCTTGCCGAACACCTTTTCGACCGCGCCGACCACCATCGACAGCGACATGGTCGAGACGCGCTCACCCTTGGGGCGGCCGAAGTGGGCCAGCAGCAGCACCTTGGCGCCCTTCTCGGCCAGTTCCAGCACTGTCGGCGCCGCGGCGCGGATGCGGGTGTCATCCGTGACCTGCCCGTCGTTCATCGGCAGGTTGAGGTCGACGCGCACGAGCGCGACCTTGCCCGTCACATCACCAAGGTCGTCAAGGGTCTTGAAAGCGCTCATTGCTCGATCCTTATCTCGTCACCGACGGCGATCGTGCCGTCTGTCAGCACCGTGCCCAGCACGCCGCCCCGCCAATCCGGCAGGAGCGCGGCCATGAGCCCCGGCACCACGTCTTCCATGCGGCTGCATGGGTCGCATTCCATGGTCACTGCGATGCGCAGGCTTTCGCCGATGGCGATGACGCAGCCTTTCTCGCGCGGAAGGTGCATCCCGTTCACCCGCAGGCCTTCGACCAGCAAGTTGGCGCGCCGTGCATGCCAGGGCGGACAATCGCCCTCCGCCAATCCCAGGTCGCGCAGCGCGGCCAGCCAGTCTTCGGCTGCCAGCAGCGAGACCTGTCGGCGCGGCACCCGGCCCGGACGCACCGCGCCGCGAAAGTCCCCCTGGACTCCCGCGGCGGCAGTTACGGCGGCGGACCGCAGTTCCTCCATCGGCGCGCGCGGCCGTTTCCGCCGCGCGATACCGATGAGGCGGCCCGCCTCCATCAACGCCTCAGAGCAGGCGCATCAGAGGAACTTGGCCATCACGCCGGCCGTATCGACCATGCGGTTGGAGAAGCCCCACTCGTTGTCGTACCACGACAGGACGCGGACCAGCTTGCCTTCGAGGACCGAAGTCTCAAGGCTGTCGATGGTCGACGAATGGGCGTCGTGGTTGAAGTCGATCGAGACCAGCGGTTCTTCGGTGAAGGCGAGCACGCCCTTGAGTTCGCCCTCGGCCGCTTCCTTCAGCAGCGCGTTGACTTCTTCGGTGGTGGTGTCGCGCTTCGGCACGAAGGTCAGGTCGACGACCGAGACGTTCGGGGTCGGCACGCGGATCGACGAACCGTCGAGCTTGCCCTTCAGGTCCGGAAGAACGAGGCCCACGGCAACGGCGGCGCCGGTGCTGGTGGGGATCATGTTCATCGCGGCGGCGCGGGCGCGGCGCGGATCGCTGTGGATCTGGTCGAGGATCTTCTGGTCGTTGGTGTACGAGTGGATCGTGGTCATCAGACCGCGCTCGATACCGATCTTCTCATGCAGGACCTTGGCGAAGGGCGCCAGGCAGTTGGTGGTGCACGAGGCGTTCGACACGACGACGTGATCGGCGGTCAGTTCCTTGTGGTTCACGCCGTAGACGACGGTGAGGTCCACGCCCTTGGCCGGCGCCGAGACGAGCACGCGCTTGGCGCCCGCGTCGATGTGCTTGGAGGCCGATTCCTTGTTGGTGAAGAAACCGGTGCATTCCAGAACGATGTCCACGCCCTGCGCGGCATGCGGCAGGTTGGCGGGATCGCGCTCGGCCGTCACATGAATGCGCTTGCCGTTGATGACGAGATCGGTGCCGTCAACTTCCACGGTACCTTCGAAAGTACCGTGGACGCTGTCGCGCTTGAACAGGAGAGCATTGGCCTTGGCGTCCGCCAGGTCGTTGATCGAAACCAGCTCGAGGTCATGGTCCGTGCGTTCGAGAATGGCGCGAGCGACATTGCGCCCGATACGCCCGAAACCGTTGATCGCAACCTTGGTCGCCATTGCAATAATCTCCTCTTTAAACGCTGAGCTTGTTGAGAATCTTCGGAACGATCGCCTCGACGGTGAAGCCGAAGCGCGCGAACAGGTCCTTGGCCGGGGCCGAGGCGCCGAAGCGGTCGAGACCGATGTTCAGGCCGCCATTGCGGCTCTGTGCGGTATAGCGTTCCCAGCCCATGGTCGTTCCGGCCTCGATCGAGACCTTCAGGATCGACGCATCATGGGGAAGGATCTCGTGCTGGTAGGCTTCGTCCTGCGCGGCGAAGAGTTCCATGCACGGCATCGAGACGACATCGGCGCCGATGCCCTGCGATTCCAGTGCGTCCTTCACCTTCACGGCCAGTTCGACTTCCGAACCGGTGGCGATCAGGATCACCTTCCGGTCGGCGCCGGCATGGCGGAGCGTGTAGGCGCCGCGGGCCGAGAGCATGTCGCCGCTGCTGCGAAGCTGCGGCAGGTTCTGGCGGGTAAGGGCCAGGACCGAAGGCGTTTCCTCGGATTCGAGCGCGATGTTCCAGCACTCCGCCGTCTCGATCACGTCGGCCGGGCGGAACACGTAGAGGTTCGGAATCAGGCGCATGGACATGACATGCTCGACCGGCTGGTGAGTCGGACCGTCTTCGCCGAGACCGATCGAATCGTGCGTCAGCACGTAGATCACACGGGTCTGCTGCAGCGCCGAGAGGCGGATCGCATTGCGGCAGTAGTCCGAGAAGATCAGGAACGTGCCGCCGTAGGGGATCACGCCGCCGTGCAGGGCCATGCCGTTCATGGCCGCGGCCATGCCGAATTCACGGATGCCGTAATAGACGTAGCGGCCGCCGTAGTTCTCGGGATTGAACGGATCCTGGCACTTGGCCTTGGTGTTGTTCGAGCCGGTGAGGTCGGCCGAGCCGCCGATCATCTCGGGGATGGCCGGGGCCAGCACGTTCAGCCAGTTTTCCGAAGCCTTGCGGGTGGCGACGGTGGATTCGCCCTCCAGCCATTCGGCCAGCTTGGCGCGGATCGCGTCGGCTTCCGGCAGTTCGCCGGCCATGCGGCGGCTGAATTCCTCGCCCTTGTCGGAAGCGGCCAGGCGGCCGAACCATTCCACATGGGCAGCCGCGCCGGCTTCGCCCGTGGCGCGCCAGTCGGCCAGGATCTCTGCCGGGATCTCGAAGGGAGCCGAGGTCCAGCCAAGGTATTCGCGGGCCGCGGCGACTTCGGCATCGCCCAGAGCGGCGCCGTGAACGTCATGACCGCCCTGCTTGTTGGGCGCGCCCTTGCCGATCACCGTGCGGCAGGCGACGAGCGTGGGCTTGTCCGAAGCGGCGGCAGCGGCCAGCGCGCGTTCGATGTCCGCGAAGTCGTGGCCGTCGCAGTCCAGCGTTTCCCAGCCGGCGGCGCGGAAGCGCGCGGGGATGTCTTCGCTGGTGGAGAGCGCGGTATCGCCGTCGATGGTGATGTGGTTATCGTCCCACAGCACCTTGAGGCGGCCCAGCTTGAGATTTCCGGCGAGGCCGATGGCCTCGTGGTTGATGCCTTCCATAAGGCAGCCGTCACCCGCGATGACCCAGGTCTTGTGGTCCACAAGATCGTCGCCGAACGTGGCATTGAGATGACGTTCCGCCATCGCCATGCCCACGGCCATGGCCAGGCCCTGGCCGAGCGGGCCGGTGGTGCATTCCACGCCTTCGATCAGGAAGTTTTCCGGATGACCGGCGCAGACCGAGCCGAGCTGGCGGAAGTTCCGGATGTCGTCCATCGTCGGGCTGGCATAGCCGGTCAGGTGGAGCAGCGAGTAGACCAGCATCGAGCCATGGCCGGCCGACAGCACGAAGCGGTCGCGGTCGGCCCACTTGGGCTGTGCGGGGTCGAACTTGAGGAACTTCGAGAACAGGACGGTCGCGACGTCGGCCATGCCCATGGGCATACCAGGGTGGCCGCTGTTGGCCGCCTGGACCGCGTCCATCGACAGCGCCCGGATGGCATTGGCCATCGGCGCGAGACGGTCAGCAGCAAGGGTCATCGTGAAGGCTCCGGAAACGGAAAGAATGGGACGATTCGAACTTGCCGACCCCCTTTAGGGCGAGGCCGTCTCCCGTCAAGTTCACCTAAGGAGGATTGGCCTGCCGCCTACATGAGGACTTGTACAGGGATGCGCCAATCATATGGTGGCACATTCGTCTCGTCTGATCGAATGCACTGTGAACAAGGCGGGGCAATTGATTGCCTTTTGGCGTTTTCACGGTAGCGCAGGCGGCAATGGAAAAGGTGACGAACGAGGCCGCTACAGAGCAGGCAATCGACAGGATCCGGGCCGCACTCGCACGGCTGGAAAGCGCGGTATCGCATAGCCGCGACTTGCAGGACCGCCACGGCCGCCTGCGCGGCACGGTCGAGGACACGCTGGGCGAGATCGACGCGCTGCTGGCGCAGCACCGCCAGCCCCAGCATCTCCCCCCGCAGCAGAAGCCCTGAGCCGATGGCAAACATCTCCCTGATGATCGGCGGGCGCGAATTCATGCTCGCCTGCGCGGACGGCGAAGAGGCTCACCTCACCCGCCTGGCCGAGATGATTGACGAAAAGCTGGCGCAGGCCGGCGCGGTGGGGCAGACCGAGCCGCGCATGCTGCTCTTCGCCTCGCTGATGCTGGCCGACGAACTGCACGAGCTGCGCCAGCGCGCCCAGCAACCCGCGGCGGCGCCGGCCCCCACCCCGCCGCCCGCTCCCGCGCCGGTACCGGAAATTCCCGAGGTGCTGGTCGAGGAACTGGCGCGGATCGCCGATCATGTCGAAAAACTTGCGGACCTCCTTGAGCAGAGCGCTCCGAACGCCTAACTAGGGGATGACGGGATCTGCCCGGCACGAGCCGTTCGAACATCCCTGAGGCTATAAGCAATCCAATGGGGTCTGTCCCTGCCCGGACCGTGGTCCGACGCACATGGTCCCCACCTGACGTCGAGGCGTCAGAGGATTTCTAGGCAACGACCCAAGGTGGACCCGTCACCCACTCCGCACAGGCCCCCGAAGGCCCGCTTCCGGCCTTATCCTTTCGGCACGCGAGATGCCCGAATTCCGACATGCCGCGAAGGCGCTTCGGTGGTATTGTCGCGGTTCCGAACTTTCTGGCCTGATATTCTAGAATGGGACTCACGGTGGATTCGTCGCCTCCTCTCTCCCCCACGATCGAGAAAAGCGCCTTGCGCAAGGCGCATCGCGCCGCGCGTGCGGAGCATGTCGCCTCGCTGCCGCAGGGCATGCGAGCGCTCGTCCTCAATCGCCCGCCCGCGCCTGTCGCGGAAATGATGCCCGAGGGGCTGACGATCGGCCTCTACGCCCCCGTGCGTGACGAAGCCCCGGCCTTCGGCTGGGCGCGATGGCTGTCCGAACACGACCGGCGCATCGCCCTGCCCTGGTTCTCGGAGCGCGAAAGCGCGATGGAGTTTCGGGAATGGGCCAATCCCTTCGACGAGGAACAGCTGACGATCGGCCCCTGGGGCGCTCTTCAGCCCCTGCCCGACGCAAAGCCGGTGGTCCCGGCCATCGTCGTGGTGCCGCTGCTCGCCTTCACGGCCCAGGGCCATCGTCTCGGCCAGGGCGGCGGCCATTACGACCGCTGGCTCGAAGCCAATCCCGACGTTCCCGCGATCGGCCTTGCCTGGGACTGCCAGTTGGCCGAAACTCTCCCCCTGGAGCCGCACGACCGCATTCTCGACGCGATCGTGACGCCGACCAGAATCTACGAGGGAGAGATCTGACTTGCGCGAAACCCCGACCTGGCGAATCCCCATCGGGGTGCTCGCTCTGTTTGCGGCGCTCTGCGTCTACGGCCTGCTGCTGGCGCGCTACCTGCCGCCGGTGATCGGCAACTGGCATGTGCTGCTGCAGACGCCGGTATACCTAGCCCTCGGCATCGTATGGATATTGCCGCTGAAGCGGTTCCTGATCTGGATGGAGACCGGGCGCTGGGGATGATTCCCCGGCGCTTTTTTCTTGCCCCGCGCACGGCCCTGAAACGGAGCAGGCAAAAGAAAAGGCCGGGTGTGAACCCGGCCTGTTTCGTATCATTGCTTTACCACTTCCCGTGAAGGAAATGGCGCGAGTGACGGGGCTCGAACCCGCGACCTCCGGCGTGACAGGCCGGCACTCTAACCAACTGAGCTACACCCGCGCAGCAATGTAAGTGAGGTTTTTAGACTACCTCAAGTCGCTGGTTTACCAGCATTTCCCCTGCCTGTCACAGGCAGGAAATTCCCAAGTGGCGCGAGTGACGGGGCTCGAACCCGCGACCTCCGGCGTGACAGGCCGGCACTCTAACCAACTGAGCTACACCCGCGTTCTTGCGGTTGCGTCCGCTTGGGAGGCCGCCCTCTATGTCAGCACCGGGTGCCTGTCAACGCACTATTCCAGGCCAAAGAAGATTTTTGCGACGACGCCGCGACTAGCCTGTGGACAGTTTCGATAGCCCGCGGATTTTCGTCGGGTTTCGGCCGGTTTCATGGCCCGAAGGCAAAGTCCGGTGCCTTCGCGCGAACAAAACGGCAGGAAAAAAACTTTCCGGTAACGCCGGATCAGGGACGACAGGAGCGGAAGGCCGAGTTGGCCGAGGGGCGATTCCCGCATCCTTGAGCCCCGCACTTCGGCAATCGGGCCCACCAACCCTGTCGGACGTGATATGGCACCGCTGCCTGGAGAGGCACGCCAGCCGATGCACCCCTCGCCCTGAGGCCTCACACGCCCTTGCGCGGCTTCTCGTACTTCCAGTTGCGCGTCTTGCCTTCGGCGATCCATTCGGCCGCCTGGGCCATGCGCTTGTCCCGCGTTGCCGCCGTCTTCGCCTCGGTGATCCATTCGAGATAGTCGCGCCTGTGCGAGGGCGCGAATCGCTCGAACGCCGCCTGCGCCTGCGGCACCGCTGCGAGCAAGGCGGCGAATTCTGCGGGCATGGGGATTTCCGGACGCGGCTTTCGTTCGGCTCGCGCCCCGGCAGGAGGGCGGCCGCCAAGAATACGATCCGCCGCTTCGTGCAGCAGTGCCGACAATTCGGCTTCGCGGGGCATGTCAGCCTCGGATGTCACACGGATGAAACGGCGCGACATGGCATCGCCGTGGATACCGAAAGCGCAATGCGCCTTGAACGCGCTCATCCCGGCGACGTTCTTGCCCCGCACGGTAAAGTGGGGGACGCTCCACTTGATGGCCTCCTCGGCCTCAGGGAGCGCCCTGTGCGCCATGTCGCGGAGTTGTTCGAGCAAGGGGCGCAGCGGCTCGGCAGACCGGGCGATATAGTCATCGACACGCGGATCCCTGCCCATATACGCTGCTCCAGCCCCTCAGCCTAACCCGCCAGAATAAGCGCCGGCGCCTCGATCAGCTTCTTGAGGTCCTGCGCGAAGCTGGCCGCATCCCACCCGTCTACCACGCGGTGATCGCAGGACATCGAGATATTCATGATCTTGCGCTTTTCGATGCGCTCCGCGCCGTCCGCGCCCTTCACGAACATCGGCCGCTCGACGATGCGGTTCGGACCGATGATCGCCACTTCGGGGCGATTGATGACCGGCGTGGTCGCCACGCCGCCCATCGGCCCGAGCGAGGTAACGGTGATGGTCGATCCCGAAAGCTCGGAAGACTTCGCAGACCCGTCCCGCGCCGCATTGGCGAGACGGCCGATCTCGGCGGCGAGTTGCCAGAGGTTGCGGTCCTGCGCGTCGCGGATCACCGGGACCATCAGGCCCGCGGGGGTCTGCGCCGCCATGCCGAGATGTACGGAGCCATAGCGCGTCACCACGCCCGCCTCGTCATCGTAATGGGCGTTGAGCATCGGATACTTCGGCAGCAGCTTGCAGATCGCGGTGATGAGGAACGGCAGCATCGTCAGCTTGGGGCGCCCGTCCACATTGGCTCCCCTCCCCGCATTGAGCTGTGCGCGCGTTTCCTCCAGCGCCGTCACGTCGAATTCCTCGACATAGGCAAAGTGCGGGATCTGGCGCTTGGAAGCCGCCATGTTCTCGGCGATGCGGCGGCGCAATCCGATCACGCGGACCTGTTCGTCCTGGCCCTTTCGCCCGGCCGGCTGAAAACCGCCCGCGGCATTGTAGGACAGGAAGGCGTCGAGGTCGGCATGACGCAGGCGGCCGTCTTCGGCGGGGCGCACTTCGCCAAGGTCGATGCCGAGATCGGCCGCCCGCTTGCGGACCGCCGGGCTGGCCATGACTTTCGAATGAGCGGCCGGGCGCGGCTGCGGGGCCTTGGCACCGGCGGCAGAGGGAGCAGGTTCCGGAGCGGGCGCCGGAGCCGGTTCGCGCTTCGGCTCGGGAGCCGGCGCCGCCGCCTGCTCGACGCGCGCGACATCATCGGCATCGGGCGTTTCCGCCGCGATCCGCTGCTCGACCACAGCAGCCGTCGGCGCAGGCGCACGGTCGACCTCGTTGCCGGCGCCTTCGACCTCGATCACCACCAGCGGCGAGCCGATGGCGATCACGTCGCCCGCCTCTCCCGCCACTTCGATCACCGTGCCCGAAACCGGGCTTTCCATCTCGACCGTGGCCTTGTCCGTCATCATGTCGGCCAGGCGGCCGTCTTCCTCGACCGTGTCGCCGACCTTGACGTGCCAGGCGACGATCTCGGCTTCTGCGATGCCTTCGCCGATGTCCGGCAGGCGGAATGTGAAACGACCCATCGGATCAATCCTTCATGAGCCGATCGACCGCCTCGCCAATGCGGACGGGACCGGGGAAATAGGCCCACTCGAGGCTATGCGGATAAGGCGTGTCGAAACCCGTCACGCGCTCCACCGGCGCTTCGAGATGATAGAAGCAGCGTTCCTGCACGAGCGTCACCAGTTCCGCGCCGAAGCCGGACGTGCGGGTGGCCTCGTGTATCACCAGACATTTGCCCGTCTTCTCCACCGACTTTTCCACAGTGTCGATGTCGAGCGGGACAAGGCTGCGCAAGTCAATGATTTCGGCATCGATGCCCTTCTCGGCCAGGACTGCCTCGGCCACATGGACCATGGTGCCGTACGTCACGACGGTCAGCGCCGCGCCCTCGCGAACCACGCGCGCCTTGCCAAGCGGAATGCGGTAATAGCCCTCCGGCACCTGGCTTCCCGGCAGCCCCTTCCACGGACGCGACGGACGGTCGTAATAGCCGTCGAACGGGCCGTTGTAGATCCGCTTCGGCTCGAAGAAGATGACCGGGTCATTGTCCTCGATCGCCGCGATCAGCAGACCCTTGGCGTCATGGGGGGTTGCCGGGATCACCGTCTTGAGACCGGCGACATGCGTGAACAGCGCCTCCGGGCTCTGGCTGTGGGTCTGGCCGCCGAAGATGCCGCCGCCGAACGGAGAGCGCACGGTGATCGGCGCGACGAATTCGCCGGCGGAGCGATAGCGCAGGCGCGCCGCTTCGGAGACGAGCTGGTCCAGGCCCGGATAGATATAGTCCGCGAACTGGATTTCCGGCACCGGGCGCAGGCCATAGGCGGCCATGCCCACGGCAGCGCCGATGATGCCGCATTCGTTGATCGGCGTATCGAACACGCGGTTCCTGCCAAACTTCTTCTGCAGCCCTGCCGTCGCGCGGAACACGCCGCCGAAGTAGCCGACATCCTCGCCCATGACGAGGACATCGGGATCGCGCGCCATCATGATGTCGAGCGCGTCGTTGATCGCCTCGATCATGTTCATCGAACGGCTCGGTGCATCGTGGAGGCTGACGGGGTTTTCCTCGATCATGGTCCTCACTCCTTCCACTCCGGCCATTTGATCTGTCGCTCGCGAATGGCCTGCTCGGCCTGTTCCTGGAGATGCCATGGCAAATCCTCGAACACGTCTTCGAACATGGTGTGGAACGGATGGTGCAGACCGTGGCCGAGGATGCCGTTCTTCTCGGCCTCCTTGGTGGCCGCCTTGACCTGCTCGGCCAATTCGCGGTCCATCGCCTGGTGCTGTTCCTCGGACCATTCGCCCAGCGCGATCAGATGGCGCTTGAGGCGCATGATCGGATCGCCCAGCGGCCAGTCCTCCGCCTCGCGCGCGGAGCGGTAGGCGCTGGGATCGTCCGAAGTGGAGTGGCCTTCCGCGCGGTACGTGAAGTGCTCGATCAGCGTCGGGCCCTTGTTCGCGCGGGCCCGGTTGGCGGCCCATTCCATCGCCGCGTAGACCGCCAGGATGTCGTTGCCGTCCACGCGCAGCCCGGCAATGCCATAGCCCGCCGCCCGTGCCGCGAAGGTCGTGCGCTCCGCGCCGGCGAAGCCGGAGAAGCTGGAGATCGCCCACTGGTTGTTGACCACGTTAAGCACGACCGGCGCGTTGTAGACCGCCGCGAAGGTCATCGCCGCGTGAAAGTCGCCTTCCGCGCTGGAGCCTTCGCCCACGAAGCTGGTGGCGATGCGGGTGTCGCCCTTGATCGCGCTGGCCATGGCCCAGCCTACCGCCTGCGGGAACTGCGTGGCGAGATTGCCGGAGATCGTGAAGAAGCCGTAGTCCTTGGCCGAATACATGATCGGCAACTGGCGGCCCTTCAGGGGATCGGCGCGGTTGGAGTAGATCTGGTTGATCATCTCCACCAGCGGATAGCCGCGGGCGATGAGGATGCCCTGCTGGCGATAGCTGGGAAACACCATGTCATCCGCCGCGAGCGCATGGGCGCAGGCGATCGAGATCGCCTCCTCTCCAGTGCACTTCATGTAGAAGCTGGTCTTGCCCTGCCGCTGGCCGCGATACATGCGATCGTCGAAGGCGCGGGTAAGCGCCATCGTCGCGAGCATGCGGCGCAAAGTCTCGGCATCGAGACCGGGATTCCACGGACCGACCGCGCGGTCGTCGTCGCCCAGCACGCGGATCATGTCCAGCGTCAGGGGCCAGGTATCCTGTGCCTCGCAGGCCTCGTCCGGCCGGGCCAGAAGGCCCGGTTCGGGGATTTCCAGGTGCGTATAATCTACCGTATCGCCGGGCCGATACTTCGGCTCGGGGACATAGAGATCGAGTGGCGGCAAATTGCCGCGTGGCTTGCCTGTGCGAACCGGGCCTTCGGCCATTCTGGTTATCCTCTCCCGATGTTACGGGCCGCGAAAACCTGAACTGCGCAAGGAAAAAGGGACGAACCTGGCGCGTTTCAAAATTCCACGGTCAGGTCATATTATTTCAACCTCCAGCAATGTCAATCCATAGTGAGAGGCATCGAAACCAGCCTCAAACCGCCACGGGAGCGGCGATATGGGCCTGCGGCGCGTAGCCCGACACCACGAAATCCTCGACGCGGTAATCGAAGATCGAATCGGGCTTGCGGGCGATATCCAGATGGGCCTCTCCTTGCGGGACCCGCGAAAGCTGCTCTTCGACCAGCGCCGCGTGATTGAGGTAGAGATGGACATCGCCGCCCATCCAAACGGCCTCGCCCGGCTCAAGGTTGCATTGCTGCGCGAACATCCGCGTCAGGAGCGCCAGGGACCACATGTTGAAGGCGAAGCCCAGGCCCAGGTCGCAGCTTCGCTGGTAGAGCGCGCAGGAGAGCCGGCCATTGGCGACGTGGAACTGGTAGGTCTTGTGGCAGGGCGGCAGGGCCATGGCATCGAGTTCGGCGACGTTCCAGCCCTCGATGATGTGGCGGCGGCTGCCGGGATTGGCCGTCAGGCTCTCCACCACTTGCGCCACCTGGTTCACGCCGTCCGCACGCTTGCGGAACAGGCCCTCGCCCGCATCCTCGTAGACCGGCCAGTCGACCCATTGTTTGCCATAGACCGGGCCGAGATCGCCCCATTCCGCGGCAAAGGCCGCATCCTCGACGATGCGGCGCGAGAAATCGGCGCGCGCGATCGCCTCGCCGGTTTCGCGGCGATAGCGGTCCAGGGGCCAGTCGGTCCAGATTTCCACGCCTTGTGCGCAGAGCGGGCGGATATTGGTCTCTCCGGTCAGGAACCAGAGCAGTTCGCGGGTGGCCGTCTTCCAGTAGACCCGCTTGGTGGTGAGCAGCGGCATCGCCCCGCCGGACAAGTCGAACCGCACGGTCGCGCCGAAAACCGAGCGCGTGCCGACGCCGGTGCGATCCACGCGCTCGTCGCCCTCCTCCCAGATGCGGCGCATGAGATCGAGGTATTGCCACTCCCAGTGGCGCGCAGCCTTCGGGGCGGCGCCAGTATCGGGGCCGGAGTCAGGGCCAGAATGAGAGGCAGAATCGGCGGTCAGTGTCTCGGTCATGCCGGGGAGCCTAGCCCAATGCCGACGCCAAGGAAAATAGCGGCGAGGCTTGCGGAAAGAAGGAAAGGAACAAGGCTGCCTTCCCTCCACTGTTGCATCCAGGACACAGTTTCCGGCGAATGATCCTCGCGCATTGATAGTCATTCCTATTAGCGTTAACGGCGCAGTTATTGAGAATGACTTGCATGAGGGAAAGTCTATGAAATCCGCCCGCTCGCTCGCCCTTTGTGGCGTTGCGCTCCTTGCCGTATCGACCGCCGCCACTGCCCGTGCAGAGGATCAGGCCCCGAGCGTTGCTGGCGAAACCGGCGTGGAAGATGGCAGCATCGTCGTCACGGCCGGCGTTACCGGTACCAAGACGGAAACGCCGCTGATCCAGGTCCCGCAGCCGCTGACCGTCATCACGTCCGACACGTTCACCTCGCAGGGCGCCATCTCGATCAGCGACACGGTTAAATATGCCGCCGGCGTCCTGGCCAATCCCTACGGCCGCGATACCCGCGTGGACGGCTTCAACATCCGCGGCATCGATGCGCTGCAGTTCCGCGACGGCATGCGCGACATCTTCAGCTATTACGCCAGCATCACCGCCGATCCCTACAACTTCTCCCGCGTGGAAATCGTGCGCGGCCCGGCATCGGTGCTGTTCGGCCAGGGCTCGATCGGCGGCCTCGTGAACCTGGTCTCCAAGACCCCTGAGTTCAAGACCGGCGGTGAAGTGAACCTCGTCTACGGCAGCTTCGACCGCAAGGAAGCCATGGGCGACGTCAACCTGGCCCTGGCGGACAACCTGGCGATCCGCGCTGTCGGCCGCGTGCGCGATGCCGATACTTACGTCGATCACGTCCCCGACGACCGCGTGATGTTCGCCCCGTCGATCCGCTGGCAGCCCACCCCCGACACGGACATCGTGCTGACCGGCCTCTACCAGGAGGATGATACCGGATCGACTTCGCAGTTCCTGCCCATCGTCGGCACGTTCAGCCCCAACCCGGCAAACCCCACCGGCCGCCTCGGGCGATATACGTTCGTGGGCAAGGCGGGCTGGGATCGCTACGCTGGCCGCACGCTGCAGGGCGGCGGCGCGATCACGCACAAGTTTTCCGACGCTGTCCGCCTCAGCGTCAAGGCCCGCTACATCGACAGCGACCTTGAATACAAGACGCACTACGCCGACAGCTATTCCTATCCGCTCGATCCGTACTCGGTCTATGGCACCGATGGCCGCACCATCGGCCTGACCGCCGATGCCAGCGACGCGCGGATGAACGTCTTCTCGACCGACAACAACCTGCAGTTCACCTTCAACACCGGCGCCAACATCGAACACAAGCTGCTGGTCGGCCTCGACTACAGCTGGAACAAGGTCGGCAAGCGCAATGCCAGCGGCAACGAAGTGGTCGATCTCTACGACATCGACTACGATGCCTTGCTGACCTACGAGCCCACCGGGCCCTTCGCCAATGTCAGCCAGAAGCAGCTTGGCGTCTACGTTCAGGATCAGATCCGCTTCTACGACCGCGTCTCCGTCGTGGTGGGCGCCCGCCGCGACCACGTGACGTCGTCCGCAGGAACCGAGGACAACGCCACGACATTCCGCGCAGGGATCATCGGCGAGATCGGCGCCGGCTTCTCACCCTTCTTCAGCTATACCGAAAGCTTCCTGCCGCTGGCCGGCACGCTGGCCGACAGCACCGGCACGCCCGGCGCGCCCTTCAAGCCCCAGACCGGCAAGCAGTTCGAAGCGGGCGTGAAATGGCAGCCGGAGCCGAGCACGCTCGTGACGATCACGGCCTTCCACATCAAGCAGCGCAACCGCGTCATCTATGGCCCCGGCTCGGCCATCGACCAGTCCGGCGAACTGACCACGAAGGGCGTGGAATTCGAAGCCAGCCATACCCTGCCGGGCAACTTCGAACTGCTGGTGAACTACGGTTACAACCAGCTCAAATCCGAAGTGAACAGCAGCCTCGACTATATGCCCCGCCACACGGCATCGGTATGGTCGACCAAGACCTTCGGCGTCACCGACGACGCCCAGCTGCGCCTCGGCGCCGGCGTGGTCTACAGCGGCAAGAGCATTTCGACCGGGCTGATGGACCCTTACGGCCTGAACCCCAGCGTCATTCCTGCCGGTTCGCTCTATTCGGTCGTCACGCCTTCGCGCACCACCGTCGACGCCCTGGCGGAGATCAACTGGGATAGCTGGCGCCTCGCGCTCAACGCGACGAACCTGCTCAACAACAAGTACTTCGCCTCCTGCCTGGCGCGTGGCGACTGCTTCGTGGGCGCGCCGCGCAACGTCATGGCGACCCTGGGCTATCGTTTCTGATAGCCTGAGCGCAAAAAACCCGTGCTTCCGCATGATCGGAAGCACGGGGCTTGCAGGATCCGGCGAGTGGCTGCGACTTGAGAGTCGAACATGCCGTTCGCAGACCCTGGACCAGCGGGGCGGGCCATGCCCGCCCCGTTTTCCTTACAGGCCGTCGAGGCCCTTGCTGACCAGGATGTTCACCGCAACGCGGCGGTTCTGGGCCTTGCCTTCGGCAGTGGTGTTGTCCGCCAGGGGATCGGCTTCGGACATGCCGGTCGGCGTCAGCATGCGATAGGGCTTCCAGCCGCAAGCCTGCTGCAGGTAGTTGACGACCTTGCCGGCGCGCTTCTCGCTGAGAGCCTGGTTGAAATCGGGGCTGCCCGTGGAGTCGGTGTAGCCGACGACCAGCAGCAGCGCGTTATCCATGCCCTCGGCCGAGCTGGCGGCTGCGCAAAGCTCCTGCTGTGCCTGCGGCGACAGGACGGCCTTGCCGGTGTCGAAGTTCACGTTGGTCGTGCTCTTGACGTTGTACTGGTCGATATCGCCCATGCGGCCGCGCAGGGCTTCGGTGGCGGCCGTCTGCTCGGCAAAGCGCTGGTCGGTGCCGTTATGGATCATCGAGGCGGTCTTCAGATCCTTGTTCTGAAGATTGATCTGGCTGGCGACCAGGCCCGCGCCGGACTGCATCGTCTTCACCGTCACCGGCAGGCCGTTGAGCAACTGGGTAGCGGGCAGCTTGTTGCTCGCCATGCCGAGGAAGCCGCCGCTGGCCTTGATCTTGGTGGCATCGTTGATGGTGATGACCGAATTGGCGCCATCCGCGCTGGTCACCTGCATGCGGGCGCCGCTGCGCGCGGAAATGATGCCCTTTACTTCGGGGCCTTCGGTCATTTCGCCCGCGTCAACCGGGCGATCGCCGTAAACGGTTGCCGAAACGTCGGCCGCAGGCGGTTCCTGTTCCTGCGCCTGGACAGACAGGCTGACCGAGGCAGCGCCGGTCAGCGTGGCGAGCAGCAAGAGAACTTTGGGGCTTTTGGACATGATAGACATCGCGCTACTCCTTCAAACTCGACCAATCGGGCCTGCGTACAGCAGCTTTTCGTCCGACTGCCGGCGGGGCCAAAATGCGCCCTCGGCTGTCGAAGCCCGTCCCTTTAGCTTCGTATGATATGCGGCACGGAGCCTCACCTGAACGCTATGGATCTTCTGGGTGTTCAGATTAACCTTGCGGGCGCATGAACACCCCCGGCATGCCGGGTGGTTGTGCAGGTAATTCGGGCGCGCCGTGCGACGAACCGTTGTCTACAGGGTCGCGTGGGGCATCATGTCTTGTTGAAGGCGCGCAATATAGAACCCGGCGCGGCGGTAATCCCTTGCCGTCAATACACAAAGCAATCGGCTGAGTTCACGGGCAAATTTGCCGCAGCGCTGCGAGGGAGCGGCCTTAGCTGTTCGTCCGGGCCTGCGAATCTGTTGCAGCGCTGCCTGCGACAACTTCGAGCCCGAGCGGCCTCCTCTGCCGTCGGCATTCAGGTATGGCACACATGCCGTTGAATAGGCGTGGTTTTTCAAGCGACCAACGCCCGATGACCGGAGCAGCGAAAATGCTGCCGGTCATCGGTGCGTTCGGGAGCGGGAGTTCAGGCCGAGGCTTCGGTGATGAGCCGGGCCTGCGCCATCGTCAGCTGGGCGATCACGTCGCTCAGCAGATAGACTTCGCGGCCGCGCGTCCAGGGCTGCGCGGAGCGGGGATCGTAGTGCACGGGCAGCGGCACTTCGCGCGCGGCGGCGGCGGTCATGCCGTTCTTGCGCGACACCAGGATGCAGCGCTTCACATGGTCGCGGTGGCCCACGACGGCCACTTTGCCCAGAGCCTGCGCCGTACCCGCCCGGGCGACGGCGGCCTGGGCCACTCCGTCCGTGCTGAGGTAGGTCTTGCGCCCATCCGCGCCCTTCACCGGAAAGATCGCGAAGACATCCTTCATCCGGTACTTCTCGGCCAGGATCTGCGCGATTTCCCACTGCGCGTAGACAGGCACGTCCCGCACTTGCCTGATGGCATGAACGGCATCGGCCAGCATGGCGTTGATCGGACCCGGCTCGGGCGTTTCCTCGCCGTCCGAAAGGCCGGTCCTGGGATCGACCTTGCCCGTGGCCGAGCGGTAGCCGAAGCTGTACGCGACGACGCTCTCTGCCTCGCGCACGGGAAAGCTCGGATATTCCCAGCGAAATCCGGCGTCGGCAATATGCGATGCGAGCTGGCGCGCGGTGGCCTCATCGCCCAGCTCGCCCTGCAGGGTCTGCGCCATCAGCTGTTCGAGGGAGCCGAGATCCGCCCCCCGTGCCCTGCCGGGATCGAGCGCCTGCGCCAATGCGGATGGCGCGGCCAGGAGAGTCGTCGGCGCACCGACAAGAAGCATTCGCCGTGTGGTCATGGCATGGTCCGTGATGGAAGGTGCAAGGAATTCCCGCCGCCATGTGGGGGGCGGCGGGACAGGTCTGCTTGCCGGATTGGCGTCAGAAGTCGAAGTTGACGAAGCCGCCCACCGTGCGCCGGGCATTGGGCGAGGTGTAGTGGAGCAGGCCCAGCACGCCGTACTGCTGCCAGCCGGTGGAGAAGTACTTGTCGAAGAGGTTGCGGGCATAGACGCCCACTTCCACACGGCTGTTCGGCAGGGTGACGCTGACCCGGCCATTGACGAGGCCATATCCCGGCACGTTCGAATAGGCAGGCTGGCCGACGACGGTCCAGTACTCGCTGCGATAGGCATAGTCCGCGTGAGCGCGCAGCCCCATGCCCGAGCCGAATTCGTGGTCGTAGTCGATCGAAGCGGTGCCCGACCATTCGGGCGAGTTGGTCAGGCGCGTGCCGGTGTAGTTGGTCGTCGCGTTGTAGACGTAGTCGGTGAACTTGGCGTCGGTATACGTCACCGCGCCGGAAAGCTGCAGGCCGCGCATCGGCTGCACGACCAGGCTGCCTTCGATGCCCTGGGTGCGCAGGCCACCGGCATTGCCGATCACCGTGGCGTTGATCAGGCCCCCCGAACCGTCCGGGATCTGCGTCAGGATCGTCGCCTGGAAGTCCTTGAAATCGGACCGGAAGGCATCGAGGTTGAAGCGCAGCCGGCGGCCGAACCATTCGGACTTGATACCCGCTTCCCAGGCCTTGACCGTCTCGTCCGCATAAGGCGCGTACTTGTTGCCCACGAAGGCGATGCCGGCCGGCTTGTAGCCGGTGGAATAGCTGGCATAGACCATGACATTGTCGGCAAGCTGGTACTGCGGCGCGATGCGGAACGAGAAGTTGTCACCCTTCACGCGGCCGAAGTCGAAGGCCGGCGCGGCGCTGGAGGCCACGAAGTTGGGCGTATAGCCCGCGACCGATACCGGGTTGATGGTGACGTAGTCCAGGCTCTGCGAATTGTTGTCATGTGTGTAGCGCGCGCCCAGCGCCAGGCTCAGGCGCGGCGTGAAGTTGAACTTCAGCTGGCCGAAGGCCGCCATGGTCTCGTTCACGGCATCGAACAGCGAGGCATTGCCGTCCTCCCCAATGGCGCCGGTCAGCGCGATCAGCGTGGGCAGCGGCGTGCCGGCGGCATTGTAGAGCGGCTGGCCGCCGGTCGACCACTGGAGCTGGGTCTGGCGGGCATGAAGGCGGTTGTAGAAGGCGCCGACGAGATATTCCACGAAGCCGCCGGTCGGCGAGGCGAGGTGGATTTCCTGGCTGAACTTGTCGGTATCGAGCTGGCCCAGGTTGAAGGGAATATAGGCGTAGCGGTCGTAAGGCGTCAGGCTGGCCGGGGTCGAATTGTCGTAGCCGGTGACGCGGTAGGCCGTGATCGAGGTCAGGTCGTGATCGCCGATCTTGGCATTGGCGCGCAGCGAAGCGCCCCATTCCTCCGTGGTGATCTCACCGAACGAGGAATCCGCCGTGTCCGCGCTCCGGGGGCCGGGGTAAACGCCCAGTTCGTTGAGGATAGCCGTGACTTCGGCCGGCTGGCCCGAGACCGGAGTACGCACGCTGCTGTCCCAGTGATAGGCATAGTCGCCGGAGACCGTCAGGTTGAAGCTGTCCGAAGGCTCCAGGTAAAGACGCGCGCGGCCGCCATATTCGTGCTGCGAGCCGACCTTGCGGTTCAGCGTCACGTTGCGGCCGAAGCCGTCGAAGGCCTGGTCGAAGCCCGAGACGCGCAGCGCCGCGATCGGGCCGAGCGGGACGTTGACCGTGCTGTTGAGGATGCGTTCGTCGTGCTCGCCGAAGCTGGCGCTGCCGCGCAGGGACCATTCCCCGATCTGCGGCTTGGTGGTCGTCACCGCGATCACGCCCGAAGTGGCATTCTTGCCGAACAGCGTGCCCTGCGGGCCCATCAGCACGTCGACGCGGGCGATGTCCACCAGGCCGGTCAGGCCGTTGGCGCGCTGCCCGTCCATCACCACGTCGTCGACGACCACGCTGACCGACTTGGCGTTCGAGAAGTCGAACGAGGTGCTGCCCACGCCGCGGATCTGGAAGGCCGCGCCCTGGGTCGGGTCATACTGCACGCCGGGCATCGTGTACTGAAGATCGGTGATCGACGTGTAGCCGGTCCTGGCCAAGGCCTCGCCGTCGATCGACTGGATCGCCAGTGGCACTTTCTGGCTGCTTTCGGCGCGGCGCTCGGCCGTCACGGTGATTTCGGGAAGGGCGTCGTCCGCGTTCGGGCTCGCCTCTTCGGCATGCGCGGCCATGGACCAGCACGGCGCCAGCGCGCCGGCGAGAATCGTCGAGAGAAGGTGGATGGTACGCTTGCGCGGGAAAGCAGACATGGGGGCTCCGTCCTGTTGACCGTGGGTCTCAGGACGCGCCTCTAGAACGGCATCATGACTCTTTCAGGACAGCCGTATTGTCTTTTTTTCGATATTTTACGTCATATCAAAACACCCGTACCGCCCTTCGTGAGAAGCTGGACCATATCCGGCCCCGGCAACCAATCCGCTCCCGTGGCCAGGCTGCGCAGGCCGTTGCCGATCGAGGCCACGACCAGCGCCTGGGCCCGCGCACGGTCCGAATCCACGGGAACACCCAGCCACCCGGCATATTGGGCATGGACGTTTTCGGCGCGGCGACGGCGCATATCGATGGCGAAGGGCCGAAAACCCGGATCGGTCAGCGCCGCAAGCGCGCACTCATGCGTCAGGCGGATGATGTCGCCGCTGCCCAGCCTGGCACCGGTGTCCCGGATCTGGCCGCGCAGCCGCAAGTAGACCGCCTCCACCCCCGCGAAGAGAATGTCGCGATGGGTGGGGAAATGGTGGGCCACGCTTGACGTCGCCACGCCCGCGACTTGCGCCACCGCACGGTGGGAAAGCACGCCCACGCCCTGCCCCACGATCAGGTCCGCGATATGCTCGGCGATGGTGCTCTTGGTTCCCTGCTGCGGCAGCGCGCTCTCGTCGAGCGCGGCGGCAGCGGGCACGGCCAGCCGCTCCACGAGGGCCATGTGCCACCGCGACCCAGCCGGGTCGCCGCTGCCCTGCCCGCCGCGCAACATGCCGCGCACCGTGGAATGGCGCAGCAGCCGGTAATCGGTCTCGTCGGACAGGACGATCGAGAAGACCTGCTCATCCAGGCAATAGCAGGCGATGAAGCGCGCCACTCGCTCGCCCTCCGGCGTGGACGGCAGAATGTCGCGCCAGAGCCCCTCGGCCTCTTCGAACAGCAAGGCGATGGCTGGCAGCGCGCTCGGCTCCCGAGCCGCCAACAGGGCCAGTTCGCAAGTGACGATCGCGGAAGTGCGGCGGCCATGCGCGCCCTCGTCCAGCCATTCGCAGACGAGATCGGCCAGCAGCCCCGAGCCGAGCACATCGTGCCCCTCCACGCGCGCACCCCATTCCCGCCGCGCGCGGGCCATGAGTTCGATCTCCCGGTCGAGCACGGCCGCGATCAGCGCGGCACGATCGCCGATGCGATAGCTGATCGAACCGACCGAAGTCTCGGCTTCCTCGGCAACGGTGCGCAGGCTCATGCCCGAGATCCCCCGCGCCGCCGCCACGCTGCGGGCGGCATCGACGAGGCTAGTGATGTCACGCGGGTTGGAGCGGGTTTTGCGGTCGCCTGGGGATGTCATCCCACCGTGCATATCGCCCGTGGCGGCGCAGTCCAGACGGCGCCGCGTATTTCCGCATGGCGCAAGTGCGAAGGCGGCCGATCGCGATGTCCGGCCGCCTTCGCGAAGCGGATCAGAACTCGATCGAGGCCGAGGCCTTGAAAGTACGCGGTCCGCCCTGGAGCAGCTGGGTGCCGAACACGGCAAAGGCGGATGCCCAGTACCGCTTGTTGGCCACGTTATCGACGTTGAAACGCAGCGTCAGCGGCCTGTCACCGCCCAGCAGCGCGACATAACGCGCGCCGAGGTCGAAGCGCGTCCAATCGTTCAGCTCCAGCGTATTGGCCCGGTTCACCGCCTGCTTGCCGGTGTAGACCACGCGTCCGGTCAGGGTGAGCGCGGGAAGGAAGGGCATGTCCCATTCCACGTTGGCGTTCGCCAGCAGGTCCGGCACGCCCACCGCGTCATTGCCCTCATCCACGCCGCCATCGGTACGGCGCAGCTTGGCATCGTTGTACGTGATGCCGCCGATGACGCGCAGGCCGTCGGTCGGCTCGCCGTCCATGGTGAATTCGATGCCGCGGTTCCGCTGCGTGCCGAAGTTGCCGAATTCATAGAGGCCGAGGTTGTCCGCATCGGGACGATAGAAACTGTTCGGCTTGTCGATCTGGAACACCGCCAGCCCGGCATTGAAGCGGCCCAGGTTCACCTTGCCGCCCACTTCGTACTGGACCGACTTGACCGGCGGCAGGACCTGCCCGCCGTTGGACACGGCCACATCGACGCCGTTGATGGTGACGAAACTGGACGCTGAAGTGCCCTGTACAAGGCCTTCGATACGGTTGCCGTAGAGCGACAGACCCGCGACCGGCTTGACCACCACGCCGACCACCGGCGTGATCGCGTCCTTGTCATACCCTTGGGTTCTGGCGCCATCGCTATAGGCGTAAGATGTCGTCTTGATCTGCTGAAGGCGCAGGCCGCCGGTAACGAGGATGCGATCGTCCCAGAAACCGACCGTATCGGACGCAAAGACGCTGGCCACTCGCGTGCGGCTGATCGGGAACGGATCGTCCAGGTCGCCGCCCGAGAAGGAGGACGCCGGCCGCGCCACCTCGGGGGTATCGTAAAGGTTGGTCGTATAGCTCTGGAAGAAATCGTAGGCGTTACGGTTGACCTGCCAGCTTGCAGCCACCCCGACGTTCACCTCGTGGCTGACGCCGCCGCCGTTCAGCTTGACACGAAGGCCCGCCGTCGCCGATTCGTTGTTGTCAGTGCGCGGGATCCGCGAGCCACTGCCCGTAGCGGCGCCGGTGGCCGGATCAAGCAGGGTGATCCCGGCCGTGATCTGGTCTTCCTTGCCGTCGCGCGCGCCGAACTTGGCGTAGACCATGGCATTGTCGGACAAGTCGTATTCCGCGCTGAAAGTGCCGAAGAAGTCCGTCGTCTGGATGAGGCTCCAGGGCTGGGAATAATTGGCATCGGCGCCCGGTACGCGCGGAATCTCGTCGCCGATCGCGACTTTGGGGCGCCAGTTGGACTGGCGCAGGCGCTGGTAGTTGACGTTGAACATGGCACGCAGCGGGCCGCTGTCGTAATCGACCGTGGCGCCCACGACATAGCTCGAATGGAACTCGTCCTTGATCGCGATGTCACCGCGGCGCGCCGATCCGTTGACGCGAATGCCCCACTCGCCGTTCTCACCGAAGCGGCGTGCGACATCCACGGCGCCCGAGAAATGGGAATCGGAAGTATAGCCCACCGTCGCGCGGATCATGTCCCGCTCGGCCTTCTTGGGCATCAGGTTGACGCTGCCGCCGATGCCGCTGCCGCCGGGAGCCGCACCGTTCAGGAAGGCGCTGGCACCATTGATGACCTGCACCGAGGAGAACAGCTCCGGCGCGACGAGCTGGCGCGGGGTGATGCCGTAGAGGCCATCGAAGCCGATGTCGTCCGAATTGAGTTCGAAACCGCGGATGACGAACACTTCCCCGGCAATGCCGAAGCCCAGAGTGGTGCGGATCGTCGGATCGTTCTCCAGCACTTCACCCAGGGTGTCGGGCTGCTGGTTCAGGATCAGCGCCTCGTTATAGGCGCGCAAGTTGAACGGGATGTCTTCCGCCGCCTTGTTCCCCAGCGCGCCGAGGCTGCCGCTGCCGCTGACCTGGGTCTGGTTCATGCGCTGCGCGGAAACGAGAATTTCCGCGGCGCTTTCCGGCGCGGGATCGGCCTCCTGCGCCAGCACCGCCATCGGCGCCAGGGCGCTCACGCCGGCCAGGAGAAGCGCGGAAAAACGAAAGGTCTCGCGATTGTTGATTGTCATGAATTCCACCCTGAATCTTGTTCCCGGGTGCATGACGCATGTGCGAATGAGTTGCAATAACTGAAATATGGCGGTTACACGAAGCGTGCCGGGATGCCCGCCCCGCAATGCAGCATTGGTCGGCAATCTCGATAATGAGGACAGGCTCCTGCGGGTTTCCTTTCGAGGAACCCGGCTTCCGCCGCTGCCGGACACCTGGGTCCGACGCGAACCCCAGACAGCAAAAAACCCAGCGTTTCCGCTGGGTTTCTAAGCCTCACCCGAAGGTGAAATGGTCGGGGAAAGAGGATTCGAACCTCCGGCCCCTGCCTCCCGAAGACAGTGCTCTACCAGGCTGAGCTATTCCCCGACCGGGTGGGCGTTCCGAAGAGCGCCCGGGGCAGGAGCGCGCCTATATAGGGCGACTCCGGGGGTGGCAAGGGCCCAATCCGATTTTTGTGCGCCATGACCCCGAAAGAGCCCGCAAACACCCCTGCCCGCCACCCGAAAACCAAGGAAATTCCAGCAAAAACAGAAATTTCCACAGGCTCGTTTTTCTTGATCCTACCCTGCCGAAGCCATGCGCTTGCGGGTCCTGCTCTCGGTGAAAGGGCACGAATCGCGTGGTTCGCACGGGCAGATACCTCTTTCGGCCAGCCCTCTTGTCGCACCTCCGACGCTCGGGCAGAACGGCTGTGAGGATGCGTGGTCGCCAGGAGTGACGATGCGAAACCTGCCTTTCCGCCTTATCCCGCCAGTCTGCGCCGCCGTTTGCGCCGCCATCTGCTCGGCGCTGTCTGGCCCTGCCCTCGCATCCGGGCAGGAGGCCGCGCTGACGCCCCTAGCGCTCTCCCCCGGCCTCAACGCCGTGCCTGACATTGCCGGCACCGGACAGGAAGGCTCGATCGCGCAGCTCTGGCGGCAGAACAACAAAGTGCGCGGCCAGCACATCTTCCTGGTAAAGGTCGGAGAGATCGCCGCCACGCTGGAAGGCCGCGAGCAAATCATCGACATGCCCCATGTGGGTGACGACGTGATCCGGTCCGTCCGCTTCGCGCGCGGGAATTTTCGCGGCAAGTCCACACTCTATATGCTGATCGCCAGCCGCGATGTCGGCACTTCGCCCTATGAGGCGGCGACCACGCACATACAGTCCTTCGCTCTGGTGCAGGATCATGCGGCTTTCGACTTCGCGCCGGTGCGTAGTTTCGTGGCCGCGCAGAAGTATTGCCATGCCGACGCGGCGCTCCTGGCGGAGCTGAACTTCCCGCTCTCACCCATTTACGCCGGGCGCGTGACGCCGACGGGATGCTGAGGCCAGGCGCCGAGCGGTAGCCGAACCCCGCCAGCGGCCTTGCACAAGGCCCGCGGCGACGGGCATTCAGCCGCCGCGAAGCAGTTGCACGCCCCAGTCGCGTTCGAACAGGTAGAGCAACAGGCGCGCCGCTTCCCCGCGCGGCCCGGCCAGACCGCCATCCCGCTCGATCAGCAGGCGCGCGTCGTCATGCGCCAGCGGCAGCAGCTTGGTGATCTGCTCCAGACTGGCGATGCGGAACGGAGTATCTCCCGACTGCCGCGTGCCGAGCAGTTCACCGCCGCCGCGCAGCTCGAGGTCTTCCTCCGCCAGCCGGAAGCCGTCCTGAGTCTCGCGCATCAGCGCCAGGCGCTGGCGCGCGGTTTCGCTGAGTTGCTGCCCGCGCAGCAACAGGCAGGTCGATTTCTCGCTGCCGCGCCCTACCCGTCCGCGCAGCTGGTGTAGCTGGGCAAGACCGAAGCGCTCGGCCTGCTCGATGACCATGAGCGTCGCATTCGGCACGTCGACGCCCACCTCGATCACGGTCGTCGCCACCAGCACCGATGCCGCGCCGCTGGCGAAGCGTTCCATGCCCGCGTCCTTCACATCGGGCTTGAGCTGGCCGTGGACCAGCACCACCTGTTCGCCGAAGCGCTCCTTGAGCACGGCGTAGCGGGCCTCGGCCGCGGCCAGGTCGTCGTTCTCGCTCTCGCTGACCATGGGACAGACCCAATAGGCCTGCTGCCCGGTTTCGATATGACGGGCGATGGCCCCGGCCACGTCGTCCATCCGTTCTACGGAGACGACCCGGGTATCGATGGCCTGGCGCCCGGGCGGCAGTTCGTCGAGCTTGGAGACTTCCATCTCGCCATATTGCGCCAGAGTCAGCGTGCGGGGGATCGGCGTGGCCGTCATCGCCAGGGTATGCGGCGTGCGGCGGCCCTTTCGCGCGAGCATGAGCCGCTGGCCGACCCCGAAGCGGTGTTGCTCGTCGATCACCACCAGGGCGAGATTGCGGTAGGACACCGTGTCCTGGAAGATCGCATGAGTGCCGACGATAATGTCGATGGTGCCGCCGACCAGGCCCATGAGAATCGCCTCGCGCGCCTTGCCCTTGTCGCGCCCGGTGAGCAGCGCGATCTCGACGCCGGTGCCCTGGAGCATCCGCGCCAGAGTCTCGTAATGCTGCCGCGCCAGAATCTCGGTCGGCGCCAGCAGGGCCGCCTGCGCGCCCGCTTCCACCGCGATCAGCATGGCGTTGAGCGCCACCACCGTCTTGCCCGCGCCAACGTCCCCCTGAAGCAGGCGTAGCATCGGGGCGTTCTGGGCGATATCGCCCTCGATCTCGTCGATCGAGCGCTTCTGCGCGCCGGTCAGCGCAAAGGGCAGCTTCAGCCTGGCGCGCAGCGAGCCGTCGCCCTTCAGCGGCGTGCCGGACTGCTTCCGATTGCTCTCCCGCACCAGCATCAGCGCCAGCGCATTGGCCAGCAGTTCGTCATAGGCCAGGCGATCGCGGGCCGAGGCATGGACCCCGCGGTGCACTTCGCGCGCGGCGTCGTGCCAGGCCGGCCACTTCATCTTGTCGTAGAGGCTGGTCTCGATCCACTCGGGCAGTTCGGGCAAGACCTTGAGCGCCTGCTGGACAAGACCCGCGACGCGCCCCTGGGTCAGCCCTTCCGACAGCGGATAGACCGCCTCGCAAAGCTGGCCCACCGGCGCGGCGCTGTCTTCCGAGACATGTTCGGGATGGACCATCTGGAGCATCTGGCCATACTGGTCGAGCCGGCCGGCCACCCAGCGCGTCTCGCCCACCGGCAATTGCTTGCGGGCGGTGAAGGACGCGCGGCCGAAATAAGTGATGGTGCAGACATTTCCCGCGGCATCCTCGGCCAGGACCCGGAACGGCCCGCGTCCGGCGGGGGAGCGATGCTCGCGCACCGTCAGCTGGACGATCACGTTCTCGCCCACGCTCGCGTCGTCGAGATTGGTCACCGCGCGCCGCTCCACGAAACGATCGGGCAGATGGTAGATCAGGTCGCGAATACGCGTGAGCCCGAGCTTTTCGAGCGGACGCTTGAGCTTCGGTCCCACGCCGTCGAGGGCATCGGTCTCGGTGAACAGGCAATTCAGTGCTTCGGGCCGCATGGTCAGCCTCTTAGCGCGAGAACGGCTCCGTTCGCCAGACCGATGGGGAACGGATTTGCGGACAGCCACGTTGCTTTGGATGTTCCCCCCACCAGCATAGGAGAAATGCATGCTTCTTCCGCACGGAACCGTGTTCGCGATCGTCGACGGTGAAAACTTCGAACTTTATCGCAACTCGGGGCGCGAAGCCGCACCCAGGCTCACCTCGCTGGAGACCCCGGACCTCGAACCGACCAACTTCAGCGCGGGGTTCCGCCGCCATGATGCCCAGAAGCGCCATCAGGCGCGTACCGGCGACGGCAGCAACGATGCCCTGGACGAGAGCGCCCACGCCGCCGCCGTGGCCGGCTGGCTCAACCAGCAGGTGCTGGACCGGGAGATCGATCAACTGGTGATCGTCGCCGATCCCCGCTCGCTTGGCGAGATGCGGCGACATTATCACAAGGAACTGAAGGGCGCCCTGCTGACCGAAGTGCCCAAGACGATGACCGGCCGCCCGAGCGAAGAGATCATCAAGGTGTTCCAGCGCTAAGCGCGCCGGCAGACCCGACGGCGCCTGCCGGGAGGATCGCGAGAGATCCCGGCGGGCGCCGCTCGTTCGTCCTCAAGGCCAGGGTTGCCCCGCCGAACCTTGCCCCAACCGGCGCGGCGCGGTAACGGCGCGGATATGACCGAACTTTCGCCTCAAGCCGCAGCGCGTCTCGCCAAACTGAAGTTTCGCGCCTGGCATCGCGGCACGCGCGAGGCCGACTACATGATCGGCTGCTACTTCGACCGGTTTCACGCCGAATGGTCCGGAAGCGATCTCGACCTCTTCGAGAAGATGATCGAGGAAGAGGACGTGGACATCATGGCCTGGGCGCTCGGCACCCTGTCGATCCCCGAAGAATATCGCGGCCCGCTGATGGACCGCATGATGAAGCTCGATTACGTCGACATTCCGCGTTGATGCCGTGCCCCCTCGGCACGCTCGGAACGCGGCGTGAGCAGAGAATGACGCAAACTCTCGGACCCGCTCAGCCTGAGCTTGTCGAAGGCCCAACAACGACCAGATGACCGACTTCCAACGTATTCTCGCGGCGACTTCGCCCCTGACCCTCGCCTCGGTGACGCGGGGGGCACAGCCGCTGGTCATGGCGGATCTTGCCCGCGCCGCGGCAAGCAAGGCCGGAAACGGCCGCGCGGTCTTCATCGCCGACAACGAAAGCGCCATGCGCGCCGTGGCCGATGCCGCGCAGTTCTTCGCGCCGGAACTGGACGTCGTCGAATTCCCGGCCTGGGACTGCCTGCCATACGACCGCGCCAGCCCCGCGCTCTCGGTCAGCGCGCGCCGCCTGGCCGCGTTGCACCGGCTTCAGCAGAAGCGCTCCGGCCCGCAGCTTCTGGTCACGACCGCCAATGCCGTGCTGCAGCGCGTGCTCACGCCGTTCCGCATCCGCGAATCGGTGCGCCTGCTCAAGCCCAATCTCGACATCGGCCATGAGAGCCTGATCGCGCTGCTGCGCCGCCAGGGCTACCAGCGCAGCGATACTGCCATCGACGCCGGCGAATTCGCCGTGCGTGGCTCGATCTTCGACATCGTCCCTTCGGGTCTGGATGGCGGCCTGCGCCTCGACTTCTTCGGTGACGAGCTGGAAACGCTGCGCCTGTTCGACACCGGCACTCAGCGCACGACCGGCTCGGTGCAGGAACATCTCCTGCTCCCCGCGAGCGAGGCGCTGATCGACGACGACAGCGTCAAGCGGTTCCGCGCCCGCTACCGCGAGATGTTCGGCGCCAATGCCACGGCCGACCCGCTCTACCAGGCCGTCAGCGACGGCCGCCGCCTTGCCGGCATGGAGCACTGGCTGCCGCTGTTCGAGGATCGCCTGGTCACGGTGTTCGATCACCTTGCGGACGATGATCTGCTGGTGATCGACAGCTCCGCGCTGGGCGCCACGGACGAGCGCTTCAACGACATCGCGGACTATCACAAGGCCCGCCTCGAAACCTCGGGGCAGAAGGCGGGATCCTACCGCCCGCTGGCGACCGACGCGCTCTATCTTGCGCGCGAGGAATTCGAGCAGGCCGTCGCTGCCTTCCCGGTCCACCGCGCCGATCCTTTCGCGCAGCCCGAATCGAAGACGGTCATCGACTTCGGCTTCGGCAATGCCCGCGACTTCACGCCCGAACGGGCGCGCGGCGACAATGCCTATGAGGCAGCGGCCAAGCACTTGCACGCCGTCGCCAAGACCGGCCGCAAGGCGATCCTGGCCGCCTATTCCACCGGCAGCCGCGCCCGCCTCGTCTCGATCCTGGGCGAAGCGCAGGGCCCGGAACCGCGGCTTGCCGACACCTGGCAGGAAGCGCTCGGCCTGGCGGTTCAGGGGCGCAGCGCCGCGTTGGTGCTGCCGCTGGAAACCGGCTTTTCCAACGATACCGTCGAAGTCGTCACCGAGCAGGACATTCTCGGCGACCGCCTGGTCCGCCGGAAGAAAAAGAAGAAGGATTCCGACGCCTTCCTCGCCGAACTGGCGGCACTGACGCCGGGCGACCTGATCGTCCACATGGACCACGGCATCGGCCGCTACGAAGGGCTCCAGTCGATCCCGGTCGGCCAGTCGCCCCACGACTGCGTGATGCTGACTTACGCAGGCGGCGACAAGCTCTACATCCCGGTCGAAAACCTCGACGTTCTCTCGCGCTACGGCAGCGAGGCGGAAGGCGTCGCTCTCGATAAACTGGGCGGCGAGGCATGGCAGAAGCGCCGCGCCAAGCTGAAGGAACGCATCCGCGAGATCGCGGGCGAACTGATGAAGACCGCCGCCGAGCGCGCCCTTCGCGTCGCGCCCGCGCTGCTGCCCGAAAAGTCCTCCTACGACCAGTTCGTGGACCGGTTCCCCTGGCAGGAAACCGAGGACCAGGAACACGCCATCGACGACGTGCTGGGCGACCTTGCCGAAGGCAAGCCGATGGACCGCCTGGTCTGCGGCGACGTCGGCTTCGGCAAGACCGAAGTAGCCCTGCGCGCCGCTTTCGTCGCGGCCATGGCCGGCCAGCAGGTCGCCGTGGTCGCGCCGACCACCCTGCTCGCGCGCCAGCACTATTCGAGCTTTGCCGAGCGCTTCAACGGCTTTCCGCTGGAAGTGGGGCGCCTCTCGCGCCTCGTTCCTGAAAAGGAAGCCAAGGCCACGCGCGACGGGCTCTCCGCCGGCACCATGGATGTCGTCTGCGGCACGCATGCGATCCTGTCGAAAACGGTCAATTTCAAGCGCCTCGGCCTCGTCATCGTCGACGAGGAACAGCGCTTCGGCGTGAACCACAAGGAGCGGCTGAAGCAGCTTCGCACCGACGTTCACGTCCTGACGCTCACCGCCACGCCGATCCCGCGCACCTTGCAGATGGCGATGAGCGGCCTGCGCGAACTCTCGACCATCCAGACCCCGCCGGTCGACCGCCTGGCGGTCCGCACTTACGTGATGGAATGGGACGAGATGGTGATGCGCGAGGCCCTGCTGCGCGAACACCATCGCGGCGGCCAGAGCTTCATCGTCGTGCCCCGCATCACCGACATGGCCGAAGTCGAGGAATGGCTGGCCAAGAACGTGCCCGAGGTAAAGGTCATCTCCGCCCACGGCCAGATGAGCGCGGGTGAAGTGGAAGAGCGCATGAGCGCCTTCTACGAAGGCAAGTACGAGGTCCTGCTCTCGACCACCATCGTCGAGAGCGGCATCGACATTCCGCGCGCCAACACGATCATCATCCACCGCGCCGACCGCTTCGGCCTGGCCCAGCTCTACCAGCTGCGCGGCCGAGTGGGCAGATCCAAGCTCCGCGCTTATGCCTACCTGACGACCCCTGCCGGCAATGCCCTTTCCGAAGTGGCCGAAAAGCGGCTCAAGGTCCTGAGCGACCTCGATTCCCTGGGCGCCGGCTTCCAGCTGGCCAGCCACGACCTGGACATTCGCGGCGCCGGCAACCTGCTGGGCGACGAGCAGTCGGGCCATATCCGCGAGGTGGGCTTCGAACTCTACCAGTCGATGCTGGAAGACGCGATCCTGGCCGCCCGCGCAGGCGGGGTAGGCCTGGAGAAGGATACCTCCGGCCTGTCCCCGCAGATCACGGTGGAAGCGCCGATCATGATCCCCGAGGAATACGTGCCCGATCTGGCCGTCCGCATGGCGCTCTATCGCCGCCTTAACGATGCCGACAGCAAGGACGAGATCGAATCGCTCTCGGCCGAGATGATCGACCGCTTCGGCCCCCTGCCCTCGGCGACCTCGAACCTCATCAAGCTCATCCAGATCAAGCGTCAGGCGATCGAGGCGCATATCGCCAAGATCGACGTCGGCCCGCGCGGCACTCTCGTCAGCTTCCACAACGACAGCTTCCCGAACCCGGCTGGCCTCATCGCCTATGCCGAGCGCCTTCAGGGCACCGTCAAGCTCCGTCCGGACAACAAGCTGGTCCTGCAACGCGCCTGGGGCGATCCCAAGAGCCGCCTGAACGGCCTGCTGCAACTGACCAAGGGCCTGGCCTCGGTCGCCCGCAAGGGCTGAACCGAAAAGGACGCCGCGCCTCCACGCCCGTCATCCTGAAACCAGTTCGGGATGACGGATGCGCGCGGATCCCCCGGACAAGCCGAGGCCGCTGACGCGCCGAACTACATCAACGGCACCCTGATCCGCGCGATCAGGCCGCCGCAGGGTGACGTAGCGAAGGACAGGTCTCCCCCGAAACGCATCATCAGCCGGTGCGCGGTGGGGATGCCCAGGCCGAAGCCCGGCGTATCGCGGGTACGCGCCTCGTCGAGCCGGAAGAACGGCGTCAGCACGTCCTGGAAATGACCGGGCGGAATGCCGGGGCCGGTGTCCTCCACTTCGATGAGCCAGTCCGCGCCTTCGCGGCGGATCGCGACCTCGGCCCGGCCCCCGAAGTGGATCGCGTTCTCGACCAGCGCGCCTGTCGCCAGGGCCAGCGGCTGGGGGAAGCTCTCGACCACGACTTTGTCCGCGCCGGACAGTCGCGCACGATCCTCATAAGGCGCGATCACCGCCCGCACCAGTTCGCCCAGATCGACCGGTTCCGCCTCGGCGGACATGTGCTGCGCCCTCAGGTAGCCCTGGAGCGAGGCCAGAAGGCCTTCCATCTCATCGATGCTGGCCTGCATGATCTCGGAGATCTCGGGATCGTCGATGAGATCGGTGGCGATCTGCTGGCGTGAGAGCGGTGTGCGCAAGTCGTGGCTGATCGCTTCGAACGACCGCGCCTGGTCTTCGAGCAGGCGGGCGATCCGCTCCTGCATGACATTCATCGAATGGGCGAGGTTGCGAAGGTCCTCCGGCCCGCTCTCGCGGATCTCCACCCGCTGGCCGTGGCCGATGGCGTCGGCGGCCTGCGTCAGGCGGCGCAGCGGATTGGTCAGGAGCCTGAGGGCGATCAAGCCGATGGCGATACAGGCCAGCGCCGTGCAGAACATCAGCGCGCTGGCCCGCAGCGCTATGGGCCACATCGAAGTGATGTCGCGCGAGCGGAAATTCAGCCACTTGCCGTCGTCGAGGCGGATCGACCCGATCAGGTCGCTCTTGCCGCCGCTGGCATCGGCCGTGGCGAGATTGAGCGGACGCGAGGCGAGCGAGGGTTCCCATTCGATCACCTGCCCGGCGATCTTGTGCAGCGTATCCGAATCCATCATCGCGCGAACCGCCGGTTCGGGCGAGAACTCCGCCTTGAGATGTCCGGTCGTCATGATCGGCGCCGCCAGATTCGGTTCGAGCGAATGAATGCGGTCGCTGACGACGATGAGTTCCGCAATTCGCCGCGCATGGTCGGCGCGCAGGGTCTGCCGGTCGATCGCCTGGTAGAACAGCAGGCTGCCGATCAGCTGGACGATACCAAGCCCCAGAAAGACGACGGCAGCTAGGACCGCCAGGCGCGGGATGCTGATTCGGACCACGTTTCCTCTCGCAGGATGCCCGATTGTCATTCGCGATCTAGCGGGGGCGCCCATAACCAGCGCTCTCACCGGATGCGCCGTTCGTCAATGCGAAGTGGAGTTGGGAAACGTTTTGACACTTGCGGCCTTGCCGCAGACGCTTGCTCAAATGCATGTAAGGTGCAGAGCGACTTGCTTTCTTCCTCCGGTCCGGAGGGAAGAAAGAAGTGGCTCCCCGAGTAGGATTCGAACCTACGGCCATTCGATTAACAGTCGAATGCTCTACCGCTGAGCTATCGGGGAGCAGCCTGTCAGTGTTACCACCGCCGGGCAGGAGTGCGCCTATAAAAGGGGTATTCGGGGTTGGCAAGCACTCTGTAATGAAAATGTCGAGAAAACTTTTCCACAGGCCGATACCCGCGGTCAGACCTGGAATTGCTCCGCGAAGATGCGTTCTTCCAGCGTGAAGCCCGGGTCGAACAGCAGGGTCAGCTCCTTCTCCGCATTGGCGACGATGCGCACGGTCTTCACGTCGCGCACTTCTTTCTGGTCGGCCACGGCGGCGACGGGCCGCTTGCCGGGTTCGCGGATACGGAATTCGACTTCGGCGCTCTCGGGAAGGATCGCGCCTTTCCAGCGGCGGGGGCGGAAGGGGCTGAGCGGGGTCAACGCCAGCATCCGCGAACCCAGCGGCAGGATCGGCCCATTGGCCGACAGGTTGTAGGCCGTGGACCCGACCGGCGTGGCCACGAGCACGCCGTCGCCGACAAGCTCCTCCATCCGCACTTTGCCGTTGATCGTCACTTCCAGCTTGGCCGTCTGGCGCGTCTCGCGCAGCAGCGAGACCTCGTTGATCGCGTAATAGACGAAGCTGCGGCCATCGTGGCTGGAGGCATGCATCTGCAGCGGCCGCACCGGCACGGCATGCGCCTCGGCAATGCGATCGGCGATCGGCACCCCGTCGTGCGGGCCGTTCATCAGGAAGCCCACCGTCCCGAGGTTCATGCCGTAGACGGGCTTTATCACGTCGCGGTCGAGCATTTCGTGCAGGACATGCAGCAGGAAGCCGTCGCCGCCCACCACCACCAGCACCTCGGCTTCCGCCGGATCGACCCAGGCGTGCGCGCGCCGAAGCTCCGCCGCGCCATATTGGGCCTTGGCGCTGTCCGATACGATCAGTCCCAGCGTGGGTACGTCAGCCATTGAAATCCCCGGCGTAAAGCGGCGCTCGCACCGAAAGGGACGCCCGTTCCGAAGAATGCATCAGCGCCCGTCTCATTTTGAAGCCCTTTTCATGCCGCGGACCTTTCGAATTTTGCATCGTTTGGCAAGGCCTTTGGCTATAGCACTTGCGATGGGCGAACGACGCAAGGGGCTGCCGCGAGGCCATGCCCGCCGGCTTGAAGACAGACTGACCGGGATTCCCGGCCTCGAAGCCGTGCGCGAACGCATCGCCGGGTGGCGCAGCGACGCCGAAAGCGCGCCGCAGCATGCCCATGTCCATGCCATGCTGGTGGCGCTGCGGCGGCTCGACACGATCAACATGGCCTACGGCGCCGAAGCGGGCGACGGCGCCCTTGAGGAAGTCGCCGGCCGCATTGCCCATTTCGCGGGCGAGGAACTCGACGGTCCCTGGCTGGTGGCCCGCGCCGGGGGCGGCTCCTTCGTGCTCGTCGCCAACGAGGCCTGCAGCCGCGAGCGCTGGCACCTCGTGGCCGACCAGCTGGCCGACGCGATCGCCCGCCCGATCGCGCTGCCCACCGGCGTGCTGCGCCTTTCGCCGCGCATCGCCCTGATTCGCGCCCTCACCGGCGAAAGCGTCGATTCGATGCTGGACCGGCTCGGCCATGCGCTGACAGGCCTGCAGGACCAGTCCGCCACGCGGTTGGGCTGGGCGGACGGCGAAGTCACCGTGCCGGGCCGCTCGGCCGCGCAGCTCGAAGCGGACCTCCTGGGCGCCATCGACGGTGACGAGATCGAGATCCTGTTCCAGCCGCAGTTCAGCCTGGTGGACGAATCGCTCACCGGCGCCGAGGCCCTCGCCCGCTGGAATCACCCCGTCCTCGGCCGCATCGGCGCGGGCGCCCTCTTCGCGATTGCCGAGCGCGCCGACCACATCGGCCCGCTCTCGCGCCACATCGCCGCCAAGGCGATGGCGGCGGCGGGGCAGTGGCCGGGCGACTTGCGCCTTTCGATCAACGTCACCCCGGCCGACCTCGCCTTCGGCACGTATGTGCGCCAGATGCTGGACCTCGTGCGCGAGAGCGGTTTTCCGCCGCGCCGACTGACGCTGGAGATCACCGAGCAATCGCTCATCAGTGACATTACCCAGACCGCGCAGATGATGGCGGAATTCTCCTCGCAGGGCATTCGCATCGCCCTGGACGACTTCGGCGCGGGGTTCTGCAACTTCCGCTATCTCAAGGTCCTGCCGATCCACTATCTCAAGCTGGACCGCACGATGATCGAGGGCGTCGCCACCGACCGCCGCGACGTGGCGGTGCTGCGCGCGATCGTCGCCATGGCGCGGGCGCTGGACCTCGAAGTCATTGCCGAGGGCATCGAGGAAGAAGAACAGCGCGTCGTCGCCGCGCGCGAGGGCTGCGCCTATTACCAGGGCTTCCTGCGCGCCCAGCCGATGTCGGTGGCGATGTTCGCCAAGCTGGCGCGGGTCGGCGGCGAGAAGCCGAAAGACTGACGGGGGCGCGGGGCTGCATTCCACTCCCTTCTCGTTCTTTCGCCGCCCTCGCCTACTTTCGTCATTGCGAGCGTAGCGAAGCAATCCAGAGCGGCTCTGAGCGACTCTGGATTGCTTCGCTACGCTCGCAATGACGAGGGGGATAACCGCGAGCGGTTTGGATAACCGCAAGCGGCTGTTGCAACGGCGAGGATGACAGACCCATCGCGCTAAACCGAAGCCGCTAGATCAACCTTCGCAGCAAAACGCGCGCTTTCAGCCTTTCTGAAAGCGCGCGTGGTTTTGCCCGCGGTCCCGGATCAAGTCCGGGACGACGGTTTTCTTTAACTCTACCCGTTACGCCAGGGCGCCGTGGCAGTGCTTGTACTTCTGGCCCGAACCGCAGGGGCACGGCGCGTTGCGGCTGATCGGCAGGTCCGCATAGGGGTTTTCTCCCACGGCACCCGCACCGACATTGGCCTGCGGGCTGCCTGCCAGCGAGCCGAACAGTTCCGGCATGAAGGCCGAGCCATCGCCATCGTTCGAATTGTCGAGGCCGGTCAGCGGATCGATGTGGCCGGTCAGGAAGTCCGGGAGTTCCGGCAGCCCGGCAGGTTCCGGAATGCGCAGTTCGCTCACCGAGAGAATGCGCGTCACGTCTTCGCGGATCTGGTCGAGCAGGCGTTCGAACAGGCTGAAGGCCTCGGTCTTGTACTCGTTGATCGGGGTCTTCTGCGCATAGGCGCGCAGAAACACCACCTGGCGCAGCGCGTCGAGGGTGGAAAGGTGCTCCTTCCAGTAGTGATCGAGCCGGTCGAGCAGGATCGACTTCTCGACCTGGCGCCAGATCGCGGGATCGTCCTGCGACATCTTGGCGGCCATGTGCTCGTTGGCCATGGCGGCGATGCGCTCTTCGACCACTTCGGGATCGATGCCGTTTTCCTCGATCCAATCCTCGATCGGCACGTCCACCGCCAGGATGTCCAGCGCCCGCGCCTTGAGTTCCGGCAGGTTCCAGTGCTCAGGATAGGAGCCGGCCGGGCAGGTGTCGGCGACGATGGCGTTGACGGTGTCGTTGCGCATGTCGACGACGACTTCGTCGACCGTTTCCGAATCCATGATGTCGGCGCGCTGCTCGTAGATGACCTTGCGCTGGTCGTTCATCACGTCATCGTATTCGACGACCTGCTTGCGCACTTCGTAGTTGCGCGCCTCGACCTTCTTCTGCGCGGTCTCGATCGCCTTGGACAGCCACTTCGAACCGATCGCCTCGCCATCGGCCAGGTTGCTGTTCATCATCTTGGCGAAGAGCGTGTCCGGGCCGAAGATGCGCAGGAGGTCGTCCTCCAGGCAGAGATAGAACTTCGAAAGGCCCGGATCACCCTGACGGCCCGAACGGCCGCGCAGCTGGTTGTCGATGCGGCGGCTTTCGTGGCGCTCGGTGCCGATCACGCAGAGGCCACCGGCTTCCAGCACGAGGCGCTTCTGCTCGGCCACTTCCAGCTTGATGCGCGCGATCGCCTCGTTGCGCTCCGGCCCCTCGGGCATGTCGCGCAGTTCGTCCTCGACGCGGAACTCGACGTTGCCGCCGAGCTGAATGTCGGTGCCGCGACCGGCCATGTTGGTGGCGATCGTCACGGCCCCCAGCGAACCCGCCTGTGCGACGATATGCGCTTCCATCTCGTGGAAACGCGCGTTCAGCACCGAGTGCTTGACGCCTTCCTTGTTGAGGAAGTCCGACAGCAGTTCCGACTTCTCGATCGACACGGTGCCGACGAGCACCGGCTGGCCGGTTTCGTAGCGCTCGCGGATCAGCTTGGCGATGGCGCCGAACTTGTCGTGCGTGTTCTTGTAGAACTCGTCTTCCTCGTCGACGCGCTGCACCGGCACGTTGGTGGGGATGGTGACGACGTTCATCTTGTAGATGTCGTAGAATTCCGGCGCTTCGGTGGCGGCCGTGCCGGTCATGCCCGAGAGCTTGGGATACATGCGGAAGTAGTTCTGGAAGGTGATCGAGGCGAGCGTCTGGTTCTCGGGCTCGATGCGGACGCCTTCCTTGGCTTCCACCGCCTGGTGCAGGCCGTTCGACCAGCGGCGGCCGTCCATCATGCGGCCGGTGAACTCGTCGATGATGACGACCTTGCCGTCCTTGACGATGTAGTCGATGTCGCGCTTGAACATGACCACGCCCTTGAGGCTCTGGTCGAGGTGGTGGACCACCTGGGTATTCTCGACGTCGTAGAGGTTCGATCCCACCAGCAGACCGGCGGCTTCGAGCATGCGCTCGGCCTTTTCGACGCCGTCCTCGGTCAGATTGATGTTCTTGGTCTTCTCGTCCATCTCGTAGTCTTCGGGGACGAACTGCTTAACGACCGCGTCGACCTGCATGTAGAGTTCCGACTTGTCGTCGGTCGGACCCGAAATGATGAGCGGGGTGCGCGCCTCGTCGATGAGGATGGAGTCCACTTCGTCGACGATCGCGAAGTTGAAGGGGCGCTGCACCATCTGGCTGCGCTCGTGCTTCATGTTGTCGCGCAGGTAATCGAAGCCGAATTCGTTGTTGGTGCCGTAAGTGATGTCGGCGCCATAGGCTTCGCGGCGTTCGTACTCGTTGAGGTTCGGCACGATCACGCCGATGGTGAGGCCCAGGAAATTGTGGAGCTTGCCCATCTGCTCGGCGTCGCGGCGGGCCAGGTAATCGTTGACGGTGACGATGTGAACGCCCTTGCCCTCAAGCGCGTTGAGGTAGGTGGCGGTGGTGGCCACCAGGGTCTTGCCCTCACCCGTGCGCATTTCGGCGATTTCGCCGCGATGGAGCACCATGCCGCCGATCATCTGCACGTCGAAATGGCGCATGCCGAACACGCGCTTCGAGGCTTCGCGCACGGTGGCGAACGCCTCAGGCATGATCTGGTCGAGCGTGCTGCCGTTCGCCAGCATTTCGCGGAACTTGGCGGTCTGCCCGGCCAGTTCCTCGTCGCTCATGGCCTCGAAGGCGGGTTCGAAGGCGTTGATCTGGGCGACGATCTTGTCGAGCGACTTGACGTAGCGTTCGTTGGACGAACCGAAAATGGACTTGGCGATGGCGCCGAACATGGCGGAAATCCCTGTTTTTCGTGAATGCGTATGTCGGATGAGCGCGCCTGCGTAGCGCGCAGGCGCGGGAAAGGTTTCGCGAAAGAGCGAATGGGCAGCGCGCTTATTCGCGCGCGCGGTCTATCCCGGTCAGAACCGCGGGAATCATGCGCGAAACCGGCGCGGCCACCAAAGGCGGCGCGTGACGGCGGGTATTGCGCAATCCGGGTTCGGGAAGCTGGGCAAGGGCGACCGGGGCACGCGGCGCCTTGGCGGCGACGGCGGCTTCGGTCAGCACGACCTGCAGGCTCGCCACCTGCGAAGCGCGCGCTTCGGCAGGGCCGATCTGCGCGGCAAAGCCCGTCAACAGGGCCAGCAGGGTCAAGAGCAGGCGATTTGCCATGGCGGACCAGATAGGGGGCGCTTGACCCCGTGTCCACACAAGAGAGCGCCGCGCCCCAAATTACGCACGGAAGATCGCCGCAAGACTTCTCCGTTACTTCCCTGATGCAGCGACTCTTGACCTGTCACACCCACGCGCTACGCACCCGCCATGGCCTATCCCACCTCCCCGCTCGCCTCGCCCTTCCCCGCCATGCCGCCGATCGCCGGCGTCACCCCGCACGTCGTGCGCGCCGGGTACAAGGATTGGGGCCGATGCGACCTGACGTATGTGGAACTGGACGAAGGCACGGCCGTCGCCGGTGTGTTCACCAAGAACCTCTGCTGCTCCAGCGAAGTGGAACTCGGCCGTGACAACGTGAAGCAGGGCCAGGCCCGCGCGCTCGTCGTCAACGCGGGCAATTCCAATGCCTTCACCGGCTATCGCGGACGCGAGGCGGTGGAACAGATCATGGACCAGGTCGCCGCCCATATCGGCTGCCCGCGCGAACAGGTCTTCGTCTCCTCCACCGGCGTGATCGGCGTGCCCCTGCCCAAGGACAAGGCGCGCGAAGGCGTGGAAAAGGCCCTCACCGCCGAGCCCTGCTCGTGGGAAGACGTCGCCAACACCATCTCCACCACCGACACTTTCGCCAAGGGCGCGACGGCCACGGCGATGATCGGCGAGACCAAGGTCACCCTCGCCGCCGTCATCAAGGGCTCGGGCATGATCGCGCCGGACATGGCGACGATGCTCGGCTACGTGTTCACCGATGCCGCCGTGGAACCTGCCTTCCTCCAGGAATGCCTCTCCGCCGCGAACTTCCGCACCTTCTCGTGCATCACCGTCGATTCGGACACCTCCACCAGCGACACCGTGCTCGCCTTCGCCACCGGCAAGGCCGGGAATGCGCCGCTTTCGACCATCGCCTCGCCCGGCGCCCATGCCTTTGCCGCCGCGATCCATGACGTCTGCCGCCAGCTCGCCCACCTCGTCGTGCGTGACGGCGAAGGCGCGCAGAAGTTCATCGAAGTGGCCGTTTCCGGCGCCGTCTCGGACGAGAGCGCCCGGAAGGTCGGCATGGCCATCGCCAACTCGCCGCTGGTGAAGACCGCCATCGCCGGTGAAGACGCCAACTGGGGCCGCGTCGTCATGGCCGTAGGCAAGGCAGGCGAACCGGCCGACCGCGACAAGCTCTCGATCGGCTTCGGCGGCACCTGGGCCGCGCGCGAGGGCCTGCCGCTGGCCGACTACGACGAAGCGCCCGTCGCTGCACACCTCAAGGGGCAGGACGTCACCATCGAGGTCGATCTCGGCCTTGGTGAAGGCGCCGCCACCGTGTGGACCTGCGACCTGACCCACGGCTACATCTCGATCAACGCCGACTACAGGAGCTGACGATGGCCGCTCCGCAGTTCACGATCTGGGGTCGCCTCAACTCCCACAACGTCAAGAAAGTCGCCTGGTTCGCCGAGGAGCTGGGCCTCAATTACGTCCGCCACGATATCGGCGGCCAGTTCGGCTATACCGAGGACTACCTCGCCAAGAACCCGAACCGGCTGGTGCCGATGATCGAGGACGGCAAGCTCTCGCTTTGGGAATCGAACGCGATCCTGCGCTACATGGCGGCCGAATATGGCGGCGAGCGCTGGTTTCCCCGCGATCCCATCGACCGCGCCCTGGCCGACCGCTGGATGGACTGGCAGATCACGTATGCCGACGCCCAGCGCGTACCCTTCCTGGCCATGGCCCGCACCCCGCGCGAACAGTGGGACATGCCCGCCATAGCGCGCGACGTGCAGGCCTGCATCGCCCACCTTGCCGTGCTGGAGCGTGCCCTGAGCGAAAAGCCCTGGCTCTCCGGCGGCGTGTTCGGCCTGGGCGACATCCCCATGGGCGTCTACGCCTATACCTGGTTCAGCCTGCCGCTCGACCAGTTCGGGCTGGAGCGCCCCGCATTCCCGGCCCTGACCGAATGGTACGCCCGCATCCGCGCGCGCACGGGCTATGCCCAGCAGGTCATGATCCCGCTCACCTGATCCTCTCTTCGAAAGCCTCCCGCATGATCACGCCCACGCTCAACGCCGCCGTCGAAACGATCATGCGCGAGGTTTCGCGCGATGTGATCCTGCCGCATTACCAGTCGCTTACGGCCGCGCAGATCGTCAGCAAGGCGGTGAACGACGTCGTCACCGTGGCCGATCAGGAAAGCGAGGCAATCCTCACCGAGCGCCTCACCGCCCTGCTCCCCGACGCCTCGGTGGTGGGCGAGGAAGCCACTTTCGCCGACGAGAGCGAACTGTTGAAACTGAAAGACCGGCTCTGCTGGATCGTCGATCCCCTTGACGGCACCAATAACTTCGCCGCCGGAAAGCCCCCCTTCGGCATGCTCATCGCGCTGGCCGACCGGGGCGAGACGCTGGGCGGCTGGATTCTCGATTGCCTCACCGGGCGCTTCTGCCGCGCATCTCTGAACGGCGGCGCCTGGGTCAACGAGGAACGCCTCACCGCCCGCGCCACCGGAGAGCAGCCGCCCGTCGCCGCGATCTCGCTGATCTTCACCGAGGAAGCGCGCCGCGAGCGCCTGCGCACCGAAGTCGCCCCGCACTACCGCATGGTCGACATCCCCCGCTGCGCCGCCGAACAATACCCCCGCCTCGCCCTCGGCCAGAACGATGTGGCGGTGTTCGAACGCACCCTGCCCTGGGACCACGCGGCGGGCGCCCTGTTCCTCGACGAAGCCGGCGGCAAATGCGCCCGCCCCGACGGCACCCCCTACCGCGTCGACCAGTTCGACCGCAAAGGCCTGATCGGCGCCGCCTCGCCCGCCTTGTTCGAAGCGCTCGCCAACCGCTTGTCCGCACTGGAAGATTGAGGGACACTCGCCTGCGATAACGAAAGACCGTCTCGCAGCCGGAGAATCCGAGCGGACCCTATTCGATCGTCACACCCGCGACACGCCAACTGCCGTCCTCTCGCGAGAGGGAGACCGTCTCCACCGCGTTCGCCTTATTAGCGAAACTGGTGCGGAATTTCACGACCTCATACCCCGAAGGCGGGGCCGGAAGGTTCTCCTGACGAAGAAACGTCCGAGAGATCACCGGCCCTAACGGTATGCGCACATTTTGATTGGTTTCGGCCCACACCTGCAACGTATTCAGTTTATGGAAGGCCGAGCCGGTGCCCTCGTAACTTTCCTTCCAATGCCCCTGATCGATCAGGGTCAACCACTGGCGTGCGATCTCAACCACTTCCGAACTGGCAGTCGTGGTCGAAGGAGCAGGTTCGGTGGGCAAGGTCGGCGTGACCTGCGTAACGGTGACGAGCGCCAGAAGGCCAAGAGCAATCGACATGAGCAATACTCCGGTAACGATCCGGGGAGAGCGATCCGCCCGCCCCGCGCCGCCGATCGGCGCACTGGCCTGATCCATCTCCCGCCGCGCCGCGTCATCCCCGATTGCCGTGTCCCCCAAGGAATTGGGGGAAGCCGTCTGCCCGTTTTCGCCTTCCGCATCGAGCAACAGGCGCGCCGCCTCGCGGCTACTCGACACTTCCATCTTGCGCCGTGCTTCGCGAAGGCGCTCGTTGATCGTATGAACGGAAAGCCCCAGGCAGCGCGCGGTCGACTTTGCATCATGGCCGCGCACGATCAGACGGAGGGTCTGTTTTTCCTTCTCGGTAAGCCCCCAGAGAATATCGTTCACCGGCATGTTCATACTCTCTGCGGGTAAGTTCGACGCGCTGCCTTCGCTACCCCAAAAAATCTGTACCCAAGGCGCGGATCAAGGGTTTTCGTTCTCCTCGCTATTTCCGAACCACACGGGCGGTCCTGCTCGCCCCACAAGCAAAAACCCCTCCCGCCTCGCGGCGGAAGGGGTTTTCCTATCCGTCTTGGAACCGGCCGAAGCCGCAGCGAACGCTTAGAGTTCGCCTTCGATCCAGCCCTTCAGCGCGCTCTTGGGAGCGGCGCCGAGCTTCTGGGCGACGGGCTTGCCGTCCTTGAACAGCACCATCAGCGGGATCGACTTCACGCCAATCTCGGCAGGGATGCCGGTGTTGGCCATGATGTCCATCTTGGCGATGGTCACCTGCTCGGAAAGCTCTTCGCTGATCTCTTCCAGAGCGGGGCCGATCATCTTGCACGGGCCGCACCAGTCCGCCCAGAAATCGACGAGCACGGGCTTGTCGGAGTTGAGAACGTCTTGTTCGAAGCTGGCGTCGGTAACAGCGATGGTCGCCATGAATTGAAACTCCTCGGGTATCTCGGTTGAACGCAATCTAGGGACGAATTGCCATGAGGCAACGCTTGCACGGCCATAGGTTTACTGCGGCGGGGAAAAGTCCGGCTTGTGAGCGGCCAGAATATCCGCAGGAACCGCGATCAGGCGCGGCACGGCGGTGTAGAGCAAGGCAACTTCCACGCGTTTTCCCGGGAAGGCCACTTCCAGCGCGGCGGCATAGGCGCCCATCTGGCGCAGCACCCCGCGCGGCACTTGTTCCAGACTTTCGGGCGGGCGGCGCGCGGTCTTGTAGTCGACCAGCCGGACGCGGTCTGGCTCGACCACCAGACGATCGATCGTGCCCGCCACTACCTGCCCGCCGACCACGGCGGCCACCGGGACTTCCGCAAGACTGGCCGGGCCGAATATCTCGGACCACTCGGCATTGCCGAGCACCGCCATGGCGCTGGCCAACATGGCCTCGCGGGCGTCTTCGGCCAAATCGGCAGCGTTGCGCGCGAGCCATTGCCAGCCCGCTTCCTGCCGCAAGTCGGCAGCAACTTGCGGCAGGCGTTCGAGCAGCTTGTGCACCAGAGTGCCACGCCGCAAGGCATCGCGCCCGGCCCCCGGCGGGAACGGCGGATCGGGTGCGTCGTCCTCGCCCAGCGAAGACGGCGCCAGCGGACGGGGCGGGCGCGGCTCCGCAGGTGGCGCGCACTCCAGCCAGCGCGGCAGAGGCTCGCGCAAGGGCAGTTCGACCGCGCGAACTTCCGCCGGGAGCGGCGCCGGCGGCTGCCCGTTCTCGCACCGCGTGCCCCAGATCGCGTCCTCGACGTCCGCCTCGGCCGGGAACAGGGCGCGCAGCCGGGCGTACCAGCTCTTGTCGGCCGGGCCGTCCTTGTCGCGCCGCCCCAGCGCGCCGCCGATGAACAACGCCTCCTCGGCGCGGGTCATGGCGACGTAGAGCAGGCGCCAATGCTCCTGCTCGTCGCCCTCGCGGTTCTCCGCGATTCGCGCGGCGATACGGCCGACCTTCTCGTCCTTGGACAGGGGCGGCAGCGGCACCTTGCGCCGCTCGTCGCGCGGATCGGCCAGGTCGAAACCGCGTTCGCGCGCAGCTTCGGGGTTGCCGGTCGCGTCGGCCAGGATGACGATGGGCGCCTGCAAGCCCTTCGAGCCGTGGACGGTCATCACGCGCACCAGGCCCGAGGCGGCATCGGCCTCGCGCTTCAGTTCTCCGTCGCCGGCATCGAACCAGGCCAGGAACCCGGCGAGGCTGGGCGTATCGGTGGCGACATAGGCCTGGGCGGCATTGACGAGTTCGTCGATGGGATCGTTGGCCTCGCTGCCGAGCCGGGCGACCAGCTTGCGCCGCCCCTGCCACGGCCCGACGAGCAGCCAGTGCAACATGGCCTGCGGCGGCGCGAAGTCGGCCAGGGCCAGCAGATCGCCGAGTTGCTGCAGCACCGCCGCGATCTCGGGACCGGAACCGGCGCGCAAGTGTTCCCAGAGATGCCTGTGCCGGTCGCGATAGGCGTGGCGCAGCAATTGCTCCTGGCTCCAACCGACCAGCGGGGATACCAGCAGCGCGGCGAGGTTGAGATCGTCGAGCGGCTGCACCGCGAAACGCAGCGCCGCAATCAGGTCCTTCACGGCCAGCGGCGCACCCAGGCGCAGACGGTCGACGCCGGCCACCGGCACGCCGGCCGCGTGAAGCCGCGCAACGATCAGCCCCGCAAGTTCCTTGCGCTGGCGCACCAGCACCATCACGTCGCCCGCACCCGCACGGCGCGGCTTGCCCTTGTTCAGCGTGAAGCCCGGCCCCGAGGGGTCGAGCCATTCGCGGACCTGCTGCGCGATGCGTTCCGCCATCTGCCGGTCCGGGCGGGAGAGCCAGTTGGGCTGCTGCCCGTCATGCTCCTCCGCGCCCTCGTCATCTGCCAGCGGCGCGTCGTCGTCTTCGCCGATCTGCTCCGAGACAGGCTGCCACAATGCGACATAGCCCGGACGCTCCTGCCCGACATGGGGCTCGGCCGGACGATCGAGGCCGAAGCTGGCATGGCCGATGCCGGCAATGGCCTCGTCCACGAAGTCGAGCACGCGCTGCGCCGTGCGGAAGCTGCGGTCCAGCCCGAGTTCCACCAATGGCCGCGCGGACAGGTTGCTGCGCAGCATATCGGCGTTTTCAGCCGCTTCGCGCATCTTGCCCCGCACGCGGTCGGCCGCACGGCGGAAGTTCTCGGGGCTGGTGCCCTGGAACCGGAAGATCGCCTGCTTGTAATCGCCCACGACGAACAGGGTGCGCAGCAAGGGGGGCTGCCCGTGTCGATCCCCGTGTTCCACGGCATGTTGACGCTCGTGCTGGCCCAGCCCGGCCCAGAACTCCTCCGCCATGGCGAAGACGATGTCCCACTGCGCGGCATTGGTGTCCTGCGCCTCATCGACCAGGATATGATCGAAACGGCGATCCAGCTTGTAGCGGATCCAGTCCGCCGAAGCCTGACCGCGCAGAAGATCGGCGGCGCGGCGGATCTGGTCGTCGAAGTCGATCAGGCCTTCGCGCTGCTTGGCCTCGTCCCAGGCAAGCGCGAAAGCCCGGCCGAGCCGCAATGCCGGCACGAGCCGCTCGGCCAGACCGAGCAGCGCCTTGACCTCGCGAATGCGGGCAAGTCCCTCGCCGACGCGCAAGGCATAACCCTCGTAGTCGGGATCGCGCTTGGACAAGTGGTTGAGGCTGCGAACCGAATCGTCCTTGGTGAACAGCGCGGCATGGACATCGTCGATACCCTCCGCCCGGCGCGCCGCAGACTGGGTGAGCCAGGGCACCAGCACGTCGGTTGCCTTGTGGGCGGTAGCCGTGTTCCAATCGGCCAGGACTTCGCAGCACCGGCGCAGCGAGCGCACATCGAAGCCATCGTCCGCACACATTTCCGCGAGCAGGTCATCTCCGGCGTCGGCGGGCAGTCCCAGCAGGCGCAGGACATGGCTGCGGATGTCGCCCGCCTGCCACGATCCCGGGCCGAACCAGGCCTCGCGCGCACCGGCGCAGCGCAGCAGGAACTCGACGACCGAATCCGGCCCGTGCCGCAGCGAAAGCTGGGCGATGGCTTCCAGCAGCGGCGCACCGTCGAAAGGATCATTCTCGGCCGCGACCAGCAGATCGGCCAAGACCTGCCGTGCCAGCAGGGCGCGCTCGCGGTCCTCCATCGGCCGGGCGCCCGGCACCAGCTCCGCCTCCAGCGGGAACGTCGCCAGCAGCCACTGCGAGAAGGCGTGGATGGTGTCGATCCGAAGCCCCCCGCCCGGACTGTCGAGCACCGCGGTGAACAGCGTGCGCGCACGGGCGCGCGTGTCCGGATCGGTCGGCGCGCCGATCGCGTCGAGCCGCTGGAACAGCTGGGTATCTTCCAGCCGCACCCATTCGGCCAGGGTGCCGTTGATGCGCGCGGCCATTTCGGTGGCGCCGGCCTTGGTGAACGTAAGGCACAATACCTGGGACGGCTCCACCCCCTCCTGCAGCAGGAGGCGCAGCACGCGGGAAGACAGCACTTGCGTCTTGCCCGTGCCCGCCGAGGCCGAGAGCCAGACGGTATCGCGCGGATTGACCGCCAGCATCTGGTTGCCGTGCAGCGGATGGACGGCGGCAGGACCGCTCATGCCTCCTCCTCCGTGGCGCTGCCCGGCACGCGTTCACGGCTGCCGAGCGAGGTGATCCATTCATCGAGACGCATCAGCTGGTCGTAATCGGCATAGGACCCGAGTTCGGGGTTGAGACGCGCGGTGAAAGGCTCGTTGCCGAGGATCCAGCGGTCCAGTGCATCGTTCAGGTAGCGCTCGGTTTCCGGCAGGAAATCGTCCGGCTCGATCCCGGAGCGGCGCTTGCCGACCTTGAGCGGGGTGGCGGCGTAGCCGAACTGGTTCTTGTCCTTGGCCATCGACCAGTATTCGAAGCCCCCCGCCTCGCCTTCGATCTCACGGCCCTGCATGTCCTTGAAACCGCCGGCTTCGGCGATCAGCGCGATCAGGCCAAGCTGGAGCGCGAAACCTTCCTCCACTCGCCGCGGAGTGGGCGGTGAGCCGGTCTTGTAGTCGACCACGGCCAGCGTCCCGTCGGCCTGGCGGTCGATGCGGTCGGCGCGGCCGTGGATACGGATGTCGCGGTGGCGCATGTCGCCCCAGGCCTCGCTCGCCACCACGCGCCGCCCCTCGGTCTTGTGCCGCAGCACGAGGTCGCGAAAGGTGTCGAGCGCGGCCGAGAGACGCGGCCACCACAGCGCGCGCATCAGCGGATGCGCGTTCTTCTCGGTCAGCACGGACTGGGCAATCGTGTGCAGCCCGTCGACCGGCTCACCCGCCTTGTGCCAGTCCTCCAGGATCTTGTGCGCCACTTCGCCCTTCCACGCCGCGCTCGGTTCGGCATCGAGCGCGTCGAGCTTGCGGAGGCGCAGGATCGCATTGGCGTAGAATTCGTAGGGATCGCCCCGCAGGCGGTCCAGCCCGGTGACCGCCAGGTCGACGCGGCGCTGCTCGGGCGCCGGCATCGGCTGCGGCCGAGGGTGCGGCGGCACCGGTGCGGCATCGTCCAGCATGCGCGCCAGGCGCAGCGCCTCGGCTTCGATATGACGCTCGCCCTGCTCGCCGAGCAGCGCCTTGACCCGCAGCACGAAGCGCGAGGGGATCACCGGCCCCCCGGCGTCGCGCAAGGCCCAGCTCAGCACCACGTCCGGCGCTCCCAACGCGGCGGCCAGATCGTGCGCGGCAAGGCCGATGCGGAAATCGGCCCCCGGCACGCCGAGCGCGCGCAGCACGGCAGGCGGCAACAGGGCGTCCTGCGAGGGGGAAGCAGGCCAGATGCCTTCCACCAGCCCCCCGCAAATGACCAGGTCGGCGCGGCTCATCCGCGCTTCCAGCAGGCCGTAGATCGCCACGCGCGGATGGCCGCCCCAGGGCGGGCGCACCGAGACGCGGTCCATCGCATCGCGCAGCATGGCGTGAAGTTCGCGCGGATCGAACAGCGTTCCCGCAGAACCGGCCGCCGCGCGCAGTTCCTCGACCAGGGCGCTCAGTGCCCGGCCGTCGGGACCGCCCCAGATCGCTTCGCCGCACATCGCCTCGGCCGCGTCAGCAAGCCTTCCCAGCATGAAGTCCAGCGGATCGCCTTCGCTCAGCGCGAAAAGCGGCGCGAGCATCGCCTCGACCTCGCCCCACCAACCTTCCAGCTTCTCCTGCACCGCCAGTTCGGCCAGGGCGGCAAGACCGGCCCCGGGGCGCGGCCCGCGCAGTGCCAGGTCCAGTCGGCGGGCATTCTCGAGCCAGCGGGCACGGCCTTCGCCGCCCCCTGCCAGCGGATGGACCAGCAGGGCGATCAGCGGCACGGGCGCGGCCTGCTCCGCCATCACTTCGGCCAGCAGCAGCAGCAGGCGGCCAGAGGCGGTCTGCGCGAGCGGGCGTCCTGCGGTGTCGTCCGCCTCGATGCCCCAGCGGGTGAGATGGGCGACGACCCGCCCCGCAAGCCCGCGGTCGGGCGTAATCAGCGCCACGCGGCGTTCCGGGACTTCCAGCGCCTGGCGCACCAGCACCGCGATGGCCTGGGCTTCCTGCTCGGGATGAGTGCTTTCCATCAGCCGCACCCCGGCCAGCCGTCGCTTTTCGGGACCAAGCGCGACCCAGGCCGCCGATGCGCGGGGGGGCAGGAACAAGTTGGAAATCACGGTGCTGCGCTCGGCCGGCGAGGCGCCCAGCCCCGAACGGTGCCAATGCGCTACTTCCTCGCGCGAAATGCCCATGCGATTGAGCAGCAGCTTGAGGTGATATTGCGGATGGGTGACGGCATCGCCCCGGCCGAACGGCGGATCGTCCGGACTGTCGGGACGCCCCGCCGTGCCGAGTTCGTCCCAGACTTCCGGCGGCAGGGAAAGATCGAAATCGGGCAGGACCACGCTGCCGCCGGGCAATTCGCTGACCACGCGCAGCAATCTTGCCAGCGAAGGTGAGGCACTGGTCACACCGGCCGCTACGATGGGATAGGCCAGCGGCGAGGCCTGCCATTCGCGGGCGGCGTGCTCGAACAGGAGGTTGCGGCGTTCCGGCGCGTCGATCTCGCCGCGCTCGGCCAGTTCCGCGATCCAGTGCTGCTGCACTTTCAGGAACGTGCGCGTATTGTCGGTCCAGTGGCCGGCCAGATCGCCGACGATGCCGATCACCCGTTCGCTCATCAGGTCGATCGGGGCGATGCCTTCCACCAGCAGGCGGTCCATCGTACGCCCCAGTTCCCAGGCGCGGCGCAGCAGGGCGGCGCCCTTTCCGGCCTCGGCGCCCTCTACCTCGCGCAGGAAGTGAGCGATGCGGAGCCAGCGCCGGGTCGGATCGGCCGCGGGCGGGATGTCCGAGGCACCCAGCGGATCGAGCAAGGGCCCCAGCGTCTCGTCCAGATCGAGATCGCCCACCACCACCATGCGCGGCAGCAGCAGACCCGGCTTGTCGGTCGTGCCGGAAAAGCGCACGAAAGCCTCGGTCACCGTGCGGACCGTGCGGCGGCTTGGCAGCAGCAGCGTCAGCCGCGCCAGGCCGAGTTCACCTTCGGAGTAACGCGGCACCAATCCCGCCACCAGGGCATCTGCGAAGCCGCGGTGAGCGGCAATCGAGAATACGCGCGGCCCTCTCTTGTCGGGCCCCGCCCTGTCAGGCACGGGTCAGCCATTCCTCGGTGGGCTTGATCGCGGTCGGCTCGCCCACTTCGAACCAGAGCCCGGTATGGGAAATGCCGTAGAGGCGCCCTTCCCCGATGGCGCGGTTCCACAGCACGTTGGTCGAGAACGGTCCTTCCGGCGCATCGCGCAGGAGACGCTTCGACACGATCTGGATGCCCGAATAGATGAAGGGCGCGATGCGGCCCTGCTTGCGGCGGGCAATGCGCCCTGCGGGATCGAGATGAAAGTCGCCTTCGCCCCGATAATTCACCGCGCGCGGATGCGAGACGAGCAAGAGCAGTGCATCCATGATTTCCGGGTTCCAGGCCCGCGAAAGCTCGTGGAACACGTCTTCCGGTCCGTCGAGCCAGATATTGTCGCTGTTGAGGCAGAAGAACGTCTCGGGCAGCAGCGGCGCAGCCTTGACCATGCCGCCGCCGGTTTCCAGCAGACGTTCGCGCTCGTCCGACACGGTGACCTGCGGCCCCTTGTGGCGGGCCTTGAAGTGGCCTTCCAGCGCGTCGGCAAGGTAATGGACATTGACCACCGCCTTCTCGACCCCGGCCGCATCGAGTTTGTCGAGCGCATGGTCAATCAGCGACTTGCCGGCGACGCGCACCAGCGGCTTGGGCTGGGTGGCAGTCAGCGGCCGCATTCGCTTGCCGAGGCCGGCGGAGAGCACCATGGCCGTATCGCTGGCCAGCTTCACTTCGTTCATACCGCGTAGCTCCCGCCATTGGCGTCGCGCAAATGGGCGGGGATATTGGCATCGAACCAGCGCGCGACCGGCTCCAGTGCCGGATGCGCCAGGTCGCGTTCGAGCATCGCCCAGACGCGGGGGATCAGTTCCAGATAACGCGACTTGCCGTCACGCCGCCAGAGACGCACGAAAATGCCGATGATCTTGGTGTTCCGCTGCGCACCGAGGCGGGCATAGTCCGCCAGGAACGTCTCGGGATCGGCATCGGTGGCCTGGATGTAATGGTCGAACATCTCGGCCTCCAGTTCGGGCGAGACATCGCGGCGCGCGTCCTGCAGCAGCGAGACCAGATCGTAGGCGGGATGGCCGATCAGCGCGTCCTGGAAATCAAGCAGGCCCTGCTTTTCCAGCGCGCCGAGCAGCATGATGTTTTCGGCGTGGTAATCGCGCAGCACGGTCACGCCCGGGCGCTGGCGAGGCAGCAGTTCACCCATCACCGCTTCCCAGGCGGCGGTGAAGCCCGCGGAATCGACGTAGAGGTTCTGCGCCGTGCAGTACCAGTCGATGAACAGGCGCACCTCGCGCTGATACTCGCTCATCGAATAGTCGAGGAAAGGCCCCGGCGGCAGCTGGCGGAGCTGCGCCAGCACGTCCACGGCGCCCCGGTAGACGGCCACTTCGTCGTCCTGCCACTGGTCGAGATAGTCGCGCATCCGTGCGTGGCCGAAGTCCTCGATCAGCACGAGCCCGCGTTCCGCCCAGTCCGCCAGGATGCGCGGCGCGCGCAGCCCATTGGCATCGAGCCAGCGCGCGGCGCGCAGGAACGGCGTGGGATCCTCGTTGGGCGGCGGCGCATCCATCAGCATCGCCGTTTCGCCATCCGCGCGGGTAACGCGGAAATAACGCCGGAACGAAGCGTCCCCGGCAAGCGGTTCGACGGCGGCGCCTGCCCATCCGGCGTCGGCCAGGAAGGGTTCGAGGTCCTCGGGAAGGTTCGCTGGGTTCGTGCTCATTTCGGGATTCGCCCTAGAGCATTTTCAAGTCGGGTGGAAACACCTGACGACTCGGAAAATGCGACAAACAAACAACGGTGATCGCTGTTCCGATAAAATCAGAACCCAAGGCGATCCCGCCAATCGGGCCCCGGCTCGACAATGGCGGTCCGCCCGTCGCCCGCAACTTCCAGCGTGATCGAGAGACAGGCCGGCTCATGGGCGAAGCCGCCCGCATGATCGGGCCACTCGGCGAGCAGCACGGCGCCCTGCCGATAGTCGTCCAACCCGATCTCATCGGCCTCGGACGGATCCTGGAGCCGGTAGAAATCGGCATGGACCAGCGGCAGGCGCACGCCCGGACGGCCGGAATCGGGCTGGCCTGCAGGAGACACGTCGCCCTGCGGCGGATCGTAGACCTCGATGATGGCAAAGCTCGGCGACGGCACTTCGCCTTCGTGCCCAAGGGCGGCGATGATGGCGCGGGCGAGCGTTGTCTTGCCCGCGCCGAGACCGCCGGTGAGGGCGACGACGTCATCGGGGCGCAGCCGGTCGGCAATGGCGCGGCCGAAGCGTTCCATCGCGGCAAGGTCGGGCAATGCAATCTTCACGGAAGCTCCACCAGCGCGCTGGTACCTTGGCCGGGCTCCGAAGCGAGGCGCAGCGCGCCGCCATGCGCCTCGACCAGTTGGCGCGCGAGCGGCAGGCCAAGGCCCTGGCTGCGCTCCACCGACTTGCCGTCGGCGCTGGCCTTCATGCCGTCAAGCGCCAGGGCCACGCTGCGGCTGTCCATCCCCGCCCCCTGGTCCTGGACCAGGATCTGGAGCCATTCCCCGTCACCCGACTTGCGGCGGCCGAGCTGCACCAGGATGCGCTGGCCCTGCCGGGAAGCGGCAATGGCATTGTCGACGAGATGGCCGACGGCCCGCGCAAGCCGCTTGCGATCGCCGGAAATCGGCCGCAGCAGGCCGCTCGCCTGAAGATCCAGCACCAGCCCCGCCTTCTGGAGCCGCGACGCGCGCTCCTCCACCACGGAGCGGATGAAGGGCATCGGGTCGATCTCTTCCTTCTTCAGCGGCAGCAGCCCCGCTTCGCCCTGCGAAAGATCCAGCAGGCTGTCGATATGATCGCCCAGCGCTTCCACGGAAGTGAGGATCGCCTCGATATATTCGCGCCCGCTGTCCGAAAGCTCGCCGCCGACGCCCGCCTCCAGCAGTTCGGCGAAACCGCCGATCGAGGTGAGCGGCGTGCGCAGTTCGTAGCTCATCTTGGCAAGGAACCGGGTCTTGATCGTATCCGCCTCGATCAGCGCCGCATTGCTCTCGCGCAGCGCGGCCTCGGCCTTCTGCGAATCGGTAATGTCGAGCACGGCCAGCAGCCCGTTGCCATCGGGCAGCGGCACGCCCGCGAACTCCAGCATGCGCCCGTCGGCCAGCGCGATGCGGCCGCCCTTCTGCGCCCGGTCCAGCGTGGCGGTGCGCATGACGCTGCCCACCGTCTCCGCTTCGGCCGGCCGCTTGAGGCGCGGCGCGATCTTCTTGAGCAGGTCCTGCATATGCGGATGGGTGTCGAGAAAGTCGCTGTCGAGCCCCCAGTCGGCGGCGAAGCGGCGGTTCCAGATCTGCATGCGCCCGTCCGGCGCGAAGACCGCAATCGATTCGAACAGACTGTCGAACGTGGCCGTGCGGGTGCGCAGCAGGGTATCGCGCACGGCCGACAGGCGCAGCTGCTCGGTGCGGTCCTCGGCGATCAGCATCAGCCCGCCATCGGGCACCGGCTGGGCGACGATGCGCAAGTGCGTGCCGTCCGCCAGGGTCCAGGCTTCCTCGCTCGCTTCACCCGAAGCGAACCAGGCCGCCTTCTCACGGCGCCAGGCGGGGAAATCGCGCGCTTCGGGCACGCGCCCGGCATCGCGCGCGGCATCGAGCAGGCGCTCGAAGGCAGGAAGATCCTGCATGGCCTGCGCCGAGAGCTTGAACAGGCGCTGGAACGGCTGGTTGGCGAACGTCAGGCGTTTCTTGGCGTCGAACTGGGCCACGCCTGCCGAAAGCTGATCGAGCAACCCGCGCTGCGCCTCGCGGAAAGCGCGGAACGAGCGCGACATTTCCTCAAGGTCCTCGATATCGACCGCGTATCCCGCGACCCCGTCCTCGCCCAGGGGCAGGTCGCTGACGCGCATCGCGCGGCGCTGGCCGTTGATCGTGGTCGAGACGATGCGCTGGATCGGCGAGCCCTTGTCGGCCGCGACGCGCGCGACTTGCGCCGGGGTGAGGCCATCGACGTTCTCGACCAGTTCGGTCCCGCTGGCCACGACGCCTTGCGCGCTGTCGCCGCCGACCGCGGCGACATAAGCCGAATTGACCAGTTGCAGTTCGCCGTCCGGACGGCGGAACCACATCGGCATCGGCGCCGCCTCGATCAGCGAGACCAGCGCGGTGAAATCCCCCCTCGCCCGCGAAGCTTCGTCGCGCAGGCGGGTGAGTTCGGTCTCGCTGTCGGAAAAGTCGAAGACCCAGACCAGCGCGGCGCCGCCGGGCGAGACTTGCGGGTCGGCCAGATGCCCCCGCAGCGCCAGCGACCGGGTGGAACCGCGCGGAGTCAGCACCATGCGAAAGGGCGTCGCGGTCTTCTGGGTGCGGCGTACGGCCTCGGTCAGCTCTTCCAGCTTCTCTGCCGGCAAGCCCCGCTCGCCCGTGTCGAGTTCGGACAGGAACTGCGGCACTTCGTCCAGCCCCAGCCACTGCGCCAGGCGCGGACTGGCTTCGATTCGCCCGTCGGAGCGGACAAGCAGCGGAGATGCGGGCGATTCCTCGACCATGCGGCCAAGGCGCCGCGCGGAGCGAAGCTGGTTTTCAGCCCGCTTCTGTCGGCTGCGCGCCGTAAGCACGGCCCAGGCCGCCGCCAGCATCCAGGCAGCGAGCAGGAGACCGATCAGGAGGGGTACGAGGCGATCCTGGTCCATTCACCAACGGCTATGCTTGTCCCGGCTCGCAAAGACAATGGGGAGAACGTCTGTGTTTAGTACGCCTTCGACATCCGTCGAAGGCTTGCGGCACCGGCCCACGCCCCCACCCGACCTCCCACTAGCGTATCCTGATGGGAGGTCGGGTGGGGGCGTGGGCCGGTGCCGCATAGGGAATGCCCGAATGGGCATTCCCTACCGAAAGCATCAATAACGGTAGTGGTCCGGCTTGAACGGACCGGCTTCCGGCACGCCGATGTAGTCGGCCTGCTTCTTCGAAAGCTTGGTGAGCTTCACGCCCAGCTTTTCGAGGTGCAGCGCGGCGACCTTCTCGTCGAGGTGCTTGGGCAGCACATAGACTTCGTTCTTGTATTCGTCGTTTTTGACGAAGAGTTCGATCTGCGCGAGCGTCTGGTTGGTGAAGCTCGACGACATGACGAAGCTGGGGTGGCCGGTGGCGCAGCCCAGGTTCACCAGGCGGCCCTTGGCGAGCACGATGATCTGCTTGCCGTCCGGGAAGGTGACCAGGTCGGTGCCCGGCTTGACTTCCTTCCAGTCGTAGTTGTCGAGCGCCGAGATCTGGATCTCGCTGTCGAAGTGGCCGATGTTGCAGACGATCGCCTTGTCGCGCATCGCTTCCATGTGCTCGCCGGTGATGACGGCTTCGTTGCCGGTAGCGGTCACGAAGATGTCACAGCGCTTCACGGCGTCTTCCATGGTGACGACTTCATAGCCTTCCATGGCGGCCTGAAGGGCGCAGATCGGGTCGATTTCGGTGACCATCACGCGGGCGCCGCCGTTGCGGAGCGAGGCAGCCGAACCCTTGCCGACGTCGCCGAAGCCGGCAACGCAAGCGACCTTGCCGGCCAGCATCACGTCGGTGGCGCGGCGGATCGCGTCGACCAGCGATTCCTTGCAGCCATAGAGGTTGTCGAACTTCGACTTGGTGACCGAATCGTTCACGTTGATCGCGGGGAACGGCAGCTTGCCGTCCTTGGCGAGGTGGTAAAGGCGGTGAACGCCGGTGGTGGTTTCTTCCGAAACGCCCTTGATGGCCTTGACCGAAGCGGTCAGGTAGCCCGGCTTCGCCTTGAGGAAGGCGTTCAGCGCGCGGACGAATTCGATTTCTTCGGCGTTGGTGGGCTCGAACAGCGGCTCACCGGCTTCGACGCGGGCGCCCCAGAGCGCGAACATGGTGGCATCGCCGCCATCGTCGAGGATGAGGTTGGCAGTGAGGTCAGGGTTCTCTTCGGTCGACCAGTCGAAGATCTTGCCGACGTAGTCCCAGTAATCGGCCAGCGATTCACCCTTGATCGCGTAGACCGGGATACCGGCAGCAGCGATGGCGGCGGCAGCGTGGTCCTGGGTCGAGAAGATGTTGCAGGTGGCCCAGCGCACGTCGGCACCGAGCGCGACCAGCGTCTCGATCAGCACGGCGGTCTGGATCGTCATATGCAGCGAGCCGGTGATGCGCGCGCCCTTGAGCGGCTGCGAAGCGCCGAATTCCTCGCGCAGCGCCATCAGGCCCGGCATTTCGGTTTCGGCGATGTTGATCTCGGTGCGGCCGAAATCGGCAAGCGAGATATCGGTAATGGCGTAGTCGTGGGCGATCTGGGCAGTGGCCACGGGAAGCTCCTGGTACGTTGGACGTTGCGTGGAGACGCCGAACGGCAAAGCCCGGCGTCTCGAATGCATGGTCCCTACCCCGTCAGCTTTCGCGACGCAAATATAAAGATATCTTTATATGGCTTCCCGCCTGTTCGCCAAATCCGCCCGAGGAGGCAAATTCGCTCGCAGAAGGCAGGGGAGCCCCCGCCTTCGCGAGGGCTCCGCTATCTTACGCCTTTCCGGCCAGATCGAACCGATCCGCGTTCATCACCTTGGTCCAGGCCGAGACGAAGTCCTTGAGAAACTTCGGCCCTGCATCGGCGCAGGCATAGACTTCGCTGAGCGCGCGAAGCTGGGAGTTGGAGCCGAACACCAGGTCCGTCCGCGTTGCCGTCCACTTCTGCGTGTTGCTGGCGCGGTCGGTACCGACGAACGTCTCGTCGGCCTGGTCGTCCACCTGCTTCCACGCCGTGCCCATATCCAGCAGGCCGACGAAGAAGTCGTTGGTGAGCTGCCCTTCGCGATCGGTGAAGACCCCGTCCTTCGAGCCGCCGTAGTTGGCGCCCAGCACCCGCAGGCCGCCGACCAGAACCGTCATCTCCGGCGCGCTGAGGCCAAGGAGCTGCGCCCGGTCGATCAGCAGTTCCTCGGTCGGAACGGTGAAGGCCACCTGCAGGTAATTGCGGAAGCCGTCGACGCGGGGTTCCAGCACCGCGAAGCCTTCCACATCGGTCTGCTCCTGCGTGGCATCGGTGCGACCGGGCAGGAACGGCACATCCACGGGCGTTCCCGCATCGGCTGCGGCCTTCTCGATCGCGGCGTTGCCGCCCAGCACGACGAGGTCGGCCACGCTGACTTTCCTGCCTCCGGCCGAACCGTCGAATTCAGCCTTGATGCCTTCGTAGACCTTGAGGACTTTCGCGAGCTTCTCGGGTTCGTTGACCTCCCAATCCTTCTGCGGGGCAAGGCGGATACGGCCGCCATTGGCGCCGCCGCGGTGGTCCGACCCGCGATATGTCGATGCCGAAGCCCAGGCGGTGGAGACCAGTTCGCCCACGGTCAGGCCCGAAGCGAGGATCTTCTGCTTGAGCACGGCCACGTCCGCCGTTCCGATCGCAGCATGGTCGGCGGCCGGGATCGGATCCTGCCAGAGCAGGTCTTCCGCCGGAACTTCCGGCCCGAGGTAACGCGCCTTGGGACCCATGTCGCGGTGGCAGAGCTTGAACCAGGCGCGCGCAAAAGCATCCGCGAAGTGGTTCGGGTCGGCACGGAAGCCTTCCAGGATCCTGCGATATTCGGGGTCGACCTTGAAGGCCATGTCGGCCGTGGTCATCATCGTCGGCACGCGGCGTTCGGGGCTATGTGCGCCGGGCGCCATGTCCTCGGGCTTCTGGGCGACAGGCTGCCATTGCTGCGCGCCGGCAGGGCTGCGCACGAGTTCGTATTCGTAGTCCAGCAGCATGTGCAGGAAGCTCATGTCCCACTGGATCGGCGTAGGCGTCCACGAGCCTTCGAGACCCGACGTGATCGTGTGATCGCCGAAACCGCTTTCGTGTCCGCTCTGCCAGCCGAGGCCCTGCTGCGCGATGTCCGCGCCTTCCGGTTCGGCGCCCACTTTCGCCGCATCGCCGGCGCCATGGCATTTGCCGAAAGTATGGCCGCCCGCCGTGAGCGCCGCGGTCTCCTCGTCGTTCATGCCCATGCGCGCGAACGTCTCCCGGATGTCACGGGCCGAGCCGACAGGGTCGGGATCGCCGCCGGGACCTTCGGGATTGACGTAGATGAGGCCCATCTGGATCGCGGCCAACGGGTTTTCGAGCGCCATCTCCTTTTCGGGCTGGATGCGTGTCTCGGCGCCCTGGCCCACCCATTCTTCCTCGGTGCCCCAGTAGACGTCCTTTTCAGGCTCGAAGATGTCCTCTCGCCCGCCGCCGAAGCCGAAAGTCGGGCCGCCCATCGATTCGATGGCGACATTGCCGGTGAGGATCAGCAGGTCTGCCCAGGACAGCTTGGCGCCGTACTTCTGCTTGATCGGCCAGAGCAAACGCCGCGCCTTGTCGAGATTGGCGTTGTCCGGCCAGGAATTGAGCGGGGCGAAGCGCTGGTTGCCGGAAGAGGCGCCGCCGCGCCCGTCGCCGGTGCGATAAGTGCCCGCGCTGTGCCAGGCCATGCGGATGAAGAAGGGTCCGTAGTGCCCGTAATCCGCCGGCCACCAGGGCTGGCTGTCGGTCATCAGCGCGGTGAGGTCTGCCTTGAGCGCCGCATAGTCGAGCGACTTGAAAGCGGCGGCATAGTCGAAGTCGTCGCCGAGCGGATTGGCGCTGGCGCCGCTGGTGCTGAGGATGTCGAGGGAAAGCTGGTTGGGCCACCAGTCACGGTTGGTGCGGCCAAGCAGCGATCTTACCGGCTCGCCGTGCATCGGGCAGCCGCTGGTCTTCGCGTCCATGTCATTCTCCTTCCGGTCGGGTCTGTCGATTCCGTCCTGTCATCGAACGGTTTGGAACTGTCCGCGCCGCACCATCCGGCGCGCTATCGACTGGCCACGGGCGCGCCCGCTCCAGACCGATCCTGAAAACCCTTGTCGTCTCCAACCGGGCCTGAAACCCGGCAAGGCCACTCTCCCGGCGCCCTTCGGCACCGCCTGCAGCTTGCCAGATATGCAGCCACGATCAAGCGCCGCACGCCTGCCGGCTCACGCAAAATTCCGATCATCGATCGGGGGGAAAGTGATGAGAGTCCGTTCGAAAGATCGTGACCCGCGAAGTTCGCGGCACCGATCGAACGAGATGCCGGGCCGGGCGTTTTTCCGCCTCCTGTCGCTCTCGGTGGACATGTGGACAGGAGGCGGAAGTGGCAAAGGCAGGTCAGGACCCGCCGTTGCACGCCTGGGGGGAAGGCCGCGGCCCTCCCGCATCTCTGGGACGATCACGTCGCTGCTCCCAACCCCGGCCTGCCGCCCTGCTGCGGCGGGAAACCCGCGTGGCAATGCCGGAGGAAGAGAGGTTCGTGATCATGTCGCGCTCGCTATCAGCCGGGATTATTACACCCGCAAGACATAATACTCAACATCGTCTCAGGCGATATCGGTGAAGAATTACTGAATTAACCAAGACATCAGCAAATGACATGACTGCAGCATACCAAGATATCACTGCAACATGACTGAAATTCCCCGAACAATTCTAGGTGAGCAGGCCCAAGGCCCAACGCACGATCAGCACGATCACCCCGCCCGCCAGCGCATAGGCAAGGCAGATCGGCGCCGTGCGGGCGAGTGCCCTCCCCTCGTGCCCGACCAATCCGACCGTCGCCGTGCCCGCCACGATGTTGTGCGGCGCCATGATGTTGCCGATAGCCGAACCGAGGCTCTGCCCCGCCAGCGCGAGCCAGTGCGGCAGGGTCACGGCATCGGCCGCGGCCACCTGGAAGTTCGCGAAGATGATGTTGGAGGCCGTTCCCGATCCCGTCACGAACGACCCCAGCGCCCCCACCAGGGGCACGGCGAGCGGCCAGGCCTGACCGAACAGGCCGGTCGCCCCAACGGCCAGCGCATCGATCAGCCCGCCGTGAACCATGAAGCGCGCCAGGGTCAGCACGGAGACGAGCGCAATCGCCACTTGCGGCAGGCGGCGGAGCGCGGCGAGCATCGACCCGGCGACGAGGCGCGGGCGAAAGCCGTTGATCAGCGCCGTCAGCAGGAAGGCCAGCAAGAGCATCGTGCCGGGGTGGTAGAACGGCAGCATCTGGTCGCCGAAGCCCTGCCGGTAGGTCCACTCGACATGATAGGACCGCAGGGCCGTGCGCAGCGGATCGATCAGGCGGCTGGCAAGAATGAGTGCGACCAGCAGAAGATAGGGCAATCCGGCGCGCAGCAAGGCTTTCGTCTCCGGCCCTTGCGCCCGCGCTGTCGGCGGCGCTCCGCGGCGCAGCCAGACGATGAACAGGGCCCCGCCCAGCAGCGCACCGCCCAGCGTCGGCAGTTCGGGCCCGGCCAGCCCCGCAATCAAGGCGGCCGCCGGGAAGAAGCAGGCCGCCGCCATTGCCGCCACCTGCCACGAAGCGGCGCCGCCGTGCCGCAGCGTCACACTGCCGAGCCTCACGACGATGAGCGCCAGGCTCCAGCCGATGCAGGCATGGAGCAGCAGGATGGCCAGCGATAGCCGCCGCTCGTCGACCGGCCCGGCCTCCACCAGCGGCACCATCGGCGCGCCCACCGCCCCGAAGGAAACGCCCACGACATGGCCGATCAGGGCGACCAGCAGCGCCCGCTCCGGCGCCACGCCCAGCGCGACCAGCATCGGCGCGACGATGGCCACCGGCGTGCCGAAGCCCGAGGCGCCTTCCAGGAACATCGCGAAGAAATAGCCCACCAGCAGCGCCGTGGCCGCCGGATCGGACGAGATCGACGACAACCACTCCCCGATCACCCCGGTGGCGCCGGTCCGCATCTGGTATTCGTGGATGGAGAGCGCGGGAAACACGATCCACAGGATCGTCGCTGCCGTGAAGCCGGCCTCCAGCACGGGCCCGGCCAGATCGGCGGGCGTGTCTCCGAACTGGAAGGCCGCGACCGAGACGATCGCCGCGATCACGGCCGAGGCCGTACCGGCTGCCGCCGCCGACCAGCGCAGCCCCGTCATCAGGAACACGAGCGCCAGGATCGGAACGAGCGCCAGCGCGGCCATCGGCGGGGCTAGTCCCCCTGCCCGGCGGCCAGCGGCTCCTGCGGCACGAGGTCCGGCTCGGGCGGCACGGGATGGCGCGGCGCGCCGCTGCGCTCGAACGTGCTGATATTGTCGATCGTGGTGCCGGCGATGGCGGTCATCGCCTCGCGCGTGAAGAAGCCCTGATGGCCGGTGATGAGCACGTTGGGAAACGTCATCAGCCGCACGAACACGTCGTCGCGGATCACCCGGTCGGACAAGTTCTCGAAGAACAGGTCCTCCTCTTCCTCGTAGACGTCCAGCCCGACATAGCCGACCTGCCCGCTCTTCAGCCCGGCGATCACCGCGCGGGCATCCATCACCGCGCCGCGGCTGGTGTTGATGAGCATGACCCCGCGCTTCATCCGGCCGATCGCCTCCCGGCCGATCAGGTGATGGGTGTCCGGCGTCAGCGGGCAATGGAGGCTGATCACGTCGCAGCGGGCCAGCAGTTCGTCCAGCGGAACATAGCGGCCGCCGATGGCTGTGAGTTCCGGGGTTTCGAAAGGATCGCTGGCCAGCACCTCGCAGCCGAAGCCCTTGAGAATGCGGGCCAAGTTGATGCCGATCTTGCCGGTGCCGATCACGCCGGCCACTTTGCCCCTGAGATCGAAACCGAGCAGGCCTTCGAGGGCGAAGTTGCCCTCGCGCACGCGGGCATAGGCCTTGTGGATCTTGCGGTTGAGCGAAAGGATCAGCGCCGCGGCGTGCTCGGCGATGGCGTCGGGTGAATAGGCGGGAACGCGGCCTATGCGCAGGCCCAGTTCGCGAGCGGTGTCGAGATCGACATTGTTGAACCCGGCACTGCGCAGCGCGATCATGCGCGTTCCGCCGGCGACCAGGATTTCCAGTTCCTCGCGCCCAAGCTGATCGTTCACGAAAGCGCAGATACAGTCATGGCCCCGCGCCAGATGGGCGGTGTGCGAATTCAGGCGCGGCTCCAGATAGAACAACGTGTGACCGGCACCGGCCTCGTCATTGGCCTTGTCAAGGAATTCGCGATCGTAGGGACGCGTGCTGAAGACCGCAACTTTCAAGGAAGTCCTCCTGTCATCAGGACAATTTTCAGATTACCACTGCAATCGGTCCGCACAACCGGAAGAGCCGGGTTCGGCAGACCGCGCCGCTCCGGTCAGCCCGGTGCATGCACACCCCATCCCGAGGCGTGAAGCGAGACCAGTAAGGTTCAGGGTTTGGGCATGACCGCGTCGATCACCGTCAGGTGCTCGGGCGGTCCTTCGGCCACGCGCGAATTGGTGACCAGGATCGTCGTGCCGGGCGCGAGCTGCGCCTTGACCTTCTCGTAGAAGGGCCGCGGCAGGCGCAGGCGATTGACGATCGCCTCGTCCACTTCGCGCCCTTCGTCATCGCCGTGGCCGGGCAGGCCGACATAGACCCAGCGCGGCTTGCCGTCCCGCAGGATCATCGTGATGACGTGGGAGCCGGGATCGTCATCGTTCACTTCGGCCACGCTGCGGCCGATCTCGATGCCGTTGCGCAGCACGACCACCCGCTGGTCCAGTTTGGAGACGATGATCGACAGCGGCCCGCTGGGCGCTAGTTGCGGGCGCCAGCGATATTGCTCCCCGCCGGACAGCGGAGTGCGATCGACCGGCCGGCCCTTGTCGTCGAAGGGGACGAGCAGGCTGTTGTCGCTGGTGCGGACGTGCTTCTCGGCATCGCCTTCCACCACGACCGTCACGCCCAGCTTGGTGATGGCGAAAAGCTCCTTCGCGAAGCCATAGGGCATGTGCACGCAGCCATGGCTTTCGGGATAGCCCGGAAGTCCCCCGGCATGGAGCGCCACACCGTCCCAGGTCAGGCGCTGCTGATAGGGCATCGGTGCATTGTTGTAAGTGCTGGACCGGTGCTTCGCGTCCTTCTGGAGGATCGTGAACACGCCGGTGGGCGTGGCATGGCCCGCCTTGCCGCTGGAGACCGTGGTCGCGGCGATCCGCACGCCGTTGCGGTAGACGATGCCGATCTGCCTTGAGAGGTCCACATAGACCATGATCGGCCCGGTTGGCGAAACGTCCGGCGCCCAGACCCATTCGCCGGGCTTGAGGTGCTCCATGCGCCGCGCGAATTCAGGCGGGGACGTCGCCTTGGCGCCTTGCGCATGAGCGGGTGCCGCCGCCAGGGCCATCCACCAGACCGCCGATGCGCAAAGCACCGGCACCTTCAATAGTCGCATCGAAATCCCTGTAGCAGATGAGTTCGCGCCGCCCGGACCGGTGCCGACCTGCTCCGCGCCGCGGCCCGGAGCAGGTCGGCATTCGATCAGCGCACGCGGCCGCGCTGGACCAGGTTCACTATTGCCAGAAGGACCACCGCCCCCAGGAAAGCGACCAGGAGGCCCACGATCGAGAATTCCTTCACCGATCCACCAATGCCGAACTGGTTGGCGATGAGGTTGCCGATCACCGAGCCCACGCAGCCCACAACGATATTCCAGAAGATGCCCATCGAGGCATCGCGGTTCATGACCAGGCTGGCAAGCCAGCCGGCGATGCCGCCAACGATCAATGCGATAATCCAGCCCATGACGTTCTCCCGACCAATTCCTCGCGACGCGCGGGGACAACTGCTCTGTAGAAATGACTGCGAAGATCTTAAATACCGGGCCCAAGAGAATGAAATCGGCGACTTATCCGAACCTTGAACCCGTCAGACAGGAAGCTGCGCCCGTCTGTTCAAAACGTCAACAGATACATAGGCGTTTCTACCGAATGCGCCGCGATCGCGGCGCATTCGGAACCCGGGCGATATTCCACGACGCGCGAATTCACTGTTTCAGTTCCGCCGCGGCATCCTCGAAAGGCCGCCTAACCGCTTACGCTGTTGTAGCCGCTGTCGACGTAGATCGTCTGGCCCGTCACGAAACGGGCCTTCGGGCCGAGCAGAAAGGCCGCCATGTGGCCGATCTGCTCGATCGTCACCAACTGGTGCAGCGGCGCCTTTTCCGCCGCCAGCCGGATCAGTTCGTCCAGATGCGACAGGCCGGACGCGGCACGGGTGCGGACGGGCCCGGTCGACAGCGCATTGACGCGAATGCCCGTCGGCCCCAGTTCGTCGGCCAGGTAGCGCACGCTGGCCTCCAGCGCCGCCTTTACCGGCCCCATCAGGCCGTAGCCGGGCACGACTTTCTCCGAACCGTAGAAGCTCATCGTCAGGATCGAGCCGCCTTCGGCCATGAGCGGTTCGGCAAAGCGCGCAAGCCGGATCAGCGAGTGGCAGGACACGTCCATGGCCTTGGTGAAGCCCTCCACCGAGCTGTCCACGACCCGGCCGTGCAGGTCCTGCTTGGGCGCAAAGGCCACCGAGTGGAGCAGGAAGTCCAGCCGTCCCCAGCGGGCGGCGATCTCGGTGAATAGCGCCTCCATCTGCTCCGGCGCGGTCACGTCGAGCGGCAGGAAGATGGGCGCGCCAAGGGCCTGTGCCAGCGGCTCGACATGGGACCGCGCCTTGTCGCCCTGGAAGGTCACGGCCAGCTCCGCACCGTCCGCGCGCAGCGCCTCGGCGCAGCCCCAGGCCAGAGACTGGTCGTTCGCCATGCCCACGATCAGTCCGCGTAACGGCAATCCGGCCATACGCCGCTCTCCTTATTCGTGACGAAGTGCGTCGATCGGGTTGAGGCTGGCCGCGCGCTGCGCCGGGAAATAGCCGAAGACCACGCCGATCACCGCCGAAACCGCGAAGGCGCCCAGGTTGACGACCGGATCGAATATCCAGGGCAGGCCCATCAGGGGCGTGGCCACGCCCACCACGAGCTGTGCCAGCAGCAGACCGATGACTCCGCCGAGGCAGGAGAGCACCACCGCCTCCACGAGGAACTGCAGCAGCACCTCGTTGGCCACCGCGCCGATCGCGAGGCGAATGCCGATCTCGCGCGTGCGCTCGGTCACCGAGACCAGCATGATGTTCATGATGCCGATCCCGCCCACGACCAGGCTGATGGCAGCGACGGCGGCAACGATCTGAGTGAGCATCGTCGTCGTCTGAGTCAGCGTGTCGGAAATCTGCTTGGTGTCGAAGATGTTGAAATCGTCGTCCTTGCCTTCGGTCAGGTGGCGGCGCTCGCGCAGCAGCCTGGTGAGGGTCTGCTGGACTTGCTCGGTGGAATAGTTGTCATCGACGCCGACGAGGATCGTGCGGATGGACGTCGTGCCCAGGAAACGGCGCTGCACCGTCTTGATCGGCATGATGACGATGTCGTCCTGGTCGCCGCCGAAGCCGGCCTGTCCCTTGGTGGTCAGCAGCCCGATCACGTCGCAGGACACGTTGCCGATGCGGAAGCGCTTGCCGATCGGGTCGGCATTCCGAAACAGGTTGGTGCTCACTGTCGAGCCGATGATGCACACCGACTTGCCGGCGGTTTCCTCGTCCTCGTTGAACAGGCGGCCTTCCTGCAAGGGCCAGGGCTGGATCTTGAAATAGTCCGAGGTCGTCCCGTTGATCGTGGTGGACCAGTTCGCGCCTTCGTAGATGGCGGTTCCGCTGGAGGAAGCCTGCGGCGCCACGGCCATGACCCCGCCCACCTGCTGGCGGATGGCCACGATATCCGAAGGGTCGAAATCGCGCGGGGAAGGACCGCCGCCACCACGGCCGAAGCCCTGGCCGGGACGCACCTGGAGAATGTTCGTGCCCAGCGCGGCGATCTGCTGCGTCACCGCCGCCGTCGTCGCCTTGCCCAGGGTCACCATCGAGACCACCGCACCCACGCCGATGACGATGCCCAGCATGGTCAGCAGCGAGCGCAACATGTGCCGCCGGATCGAGCGCAGCGCGAGAAGGAAGATTGTGCCCAGCATCAGCCCGGCACGCCATCGGGTGTTGCGGCCGATAGCCCGGCCGCCGATAGCCCAGCCGCCGGCGCTCCGTTCCCCTGCTCGATCCGGTCGATCAGGCCGTCCTTGAAGTGGACGATCCGCCGCGCATATTCGGCCATGTCGGGCTCATGGGTGACCATCAGCACGGTGATCCCGGAATCGCGGTTGAGCACCGAGAGGAACTCCATGATCTCCACCGAGCGCTGGCTGTCGAGGTTGCCGGTCGGCTCATCGGCCAGCAGGACCTCGGGATTGGTGACGATGGCGCGCGCGATCGCCACGCGCTGCTGCTGCCCGCCGGAAAGCTCTCCCGGCGTATGCCCCGCCCAGTCGGCAAGCCCCACTTTGTCGAGCGCGGCCATGGCCTCCTTGCGGCGGTCCTGCTTGACATCGCCCCGGTAGAGCAGCGGCAGTTCGACGTTTTCCAGTGCGGAAGTGCGCGCCAGGAGGTTGAAGCCCTGGAACACAAAACCCAGATAGCGGCGCCGCAGCAGGGCGCGCTGGTCCCGGTCGAGGCTCTCGACGTGATGGCCATGGAACAGGAACTCGCCGGTGGTCGATACGTCGAGACAGCCGAGAATGTTCATCATCGTCGACTTGCCCGAACCGGACGGCCCCATGACGGCCACGAAGTCTCCCGCCGCGATGTCGAGGTCGACGCCTTTCAACGCCCGGAACGCGGTGGCCCCGGTGCCGAACACCTTGGTGATCCCCCGCAGCGAGATGATCGGGGTGGCGACGGGAGCGCTGCCGGCCATGTGCCCTGCCCTCAGCTCCCGGTCCCGGCAAGCTCGCCGGTGATGACCGGCATGCCTGGCTTGAGATCGCCCGAAACCACTTCGGTCTGCTGGCCATTGGTGCTGCCGGTGACGATCTCGATCGCCTGCGGCTTGCCCTCGGCCGTCAGCACGTAGATCGTCTGGCGCGTCCCCCGGTCGAGCGTGGCGCTCTTGGCCGCGCGCTGGCCGCGGCGGGGCGGGCGGAACCCGATCGCGTCGGTCACGCCGCCGCCCTTCTTCTTGGCATTGCCGGTCGCCTGCGGGCTATAGGACAGAGCCGCGTTCGGGATCAGCATGACGTCCTTCTTGTCCGAAGTGACGATATCGGCCGTGGCGGTCATGCCCGGGCGCAGCTTGAAATCCGGGTTGGCCACGGAAAGATCGGCCGCATAGGACACCACCTGACCGCTCGTGCTGGTGGTGGAACTGCTGGAAGAGCTGGAGGAACTGGCCGAAGATGCCGTGAGGTTGGAGGCGATTTCCACCCGGGTGATCTTCGCCGGGAACGTCTGGCCGGGGAAGGCGTCCACGGTGAAATTGGCGCTCTGCCCCTCGGCCACGGTGCCGACGTCGGCCTCGTCGATCGCCACTTCCAGCTTCATCTCGCTGAGGTCCTCGGCGATCACGAACAGGGTCGGCGTGTTGAACGAGGAGGCCACGGTCTGGCCGGGATCGACCTGCCGTGCCAGCACCACGCCCGATACCGGCGAGATGATCCGCGCCCGCGCCCGCTGCGTCTGGTTCTGCGCCAGCGAGGCCTCGGCCGCCACCACATTGGCCTGCGCCGTCTTCACCGCTGCGGCAGCGCGCTGCATGTCGGCGCGTCCGGCCTGAAGCTCGGTCTTCGACGGCACCTTCCCGCCGGACAGGCGCGAGACTTCCTCGAGCCGCGCCAGCTGGGCCTGCGATTCCGCCAGCGTCGCCTTGGCCTGGTCCACTTGCGCGCGATTGGCGTTCAACTGGGCCTGGCCCTGGCGAATCTGGTCCTCGATCTGCTCGGGGTCGATCTCGGCCAGCACTTGCCCGGCCTTCACCCGGTCATTGACGTCCACCAGCACTTTCACGACGAGGCCGGAAAGCTGCGAGCCCACCGTCACTTGCGTGGTCGGCGCCAACTTGCCGGTGGCCGAGACGCTGGTGACGAGACGCCCCTTCTCGGCCTTGGTGGTGGCGTAGTTCTGTTTCTCGGTCGTCCCGAAGCAGCGCACGAGCAGGAGCGAGAACAGGACGAGCACCACCAGGCCAGTCCAGAACACCCATTTGCGGCGCCATACCGGCTTCTTTTCCGCACCCAGGAATTCGTCGAGTTTTTCGTCGGCCATCTCAGTTGGTTCCCCGGGGCTCGGTTGCCAGCACGGTGTAGTCGGATGTCGGATCCCAGCCGCCGCCGAGCGCATCGTAAAGCGCGATCAGGGCGGTCGCCCGGTCGGAATGCGCCTGCACCAACCCGTTGCGGGCGGAGATCAGCGCGCTTTCCTGCGTGTTGAGCGTGGTAAAGTCGGTCAGCCCGCTGCGATACTGCGCACGGGCCAGCAAGGCGGAATTGGTCGAGGCATCGAGCGCGATGGCGAATTGCCGCTCCCGCTCCTCGGCCGATCTCAGGGCGACCACGGCGTTCTCGATATCCTCCAGCGCCGTCAGCACCGAAGAACGGTAGGCGGCAAAGGCACCGTCCGCCGCCGCCCGGCTGGAGCGGACTTGTGCGTTCAACCGGCCGGCGTTGAAGATCGCCTGGCTGATGCCGCCGAACAGGCCGCCGGTGATCGTGTCGAACAAGCTGCTGAAACTCGACGCATTGGTGTCGAGACTGCCGCTGATGTTGAGCTGGGGCAGCAGCTGCGCCTTGGCGACGCCGATCTGGGCGGTGGTGGCGGCAAGCTGGCGCTCCGCCGAACGAACGTCGGGCCGCTGGCGCAGGACGTTGGCGGGAATGCCGGCGCCGACCTGGCCGGGGCCCTTGGGGATCGGCTGGACGGTCTGCAGCAGCGGCTTCACCGCCCCCGGCGCCTGCCCGGTCAGCACCGAGATGCGCGAGACGGCGGCGTTATATTGCTGCTCGATCTGCGGAATGCCCGCCGCGGTCTGCGCGCGGCTGGCGCGGGCCTGTTCCTGGTCGAGCGAGGACACCAGTCCGGCTATGACGCGCCAGCCGGCGATCTGCAGATTGTCGTCCTGAATGGCAAGGCTGGCCCGCGAATTGGCAAGCTGGGCCTGATAGGCACGCGCCAGCACATAATTGCGCGCCACTTCGCTCTCCACCGTCAGCAGAGTGGTGGCATAGTCGAACCCGGAGGCTTCGAACTGGGCCTTGCTGGCTTCCACCGCCCGGCGATTGCCGCCGAACAGGTCGAGCTGATAGCTGGCATCCAGCCCGAGCGAGAAGCTGGAACTACCCCCGCCGCCGGTCTGCGTGACCGTGCCGTCCGGCAGGGTGATGACGGTGCCGCCGCCGCGCAGCGCCTCGGTCCGGCTGACACCGGCCGATCCGCTCGCGGATGGAAACAGCGCGGCCCGGCTCACCACCAGCGATTCCCGCGCCTGGCGCAGGCGCGCCACAGCTTGTTCGAGATCGAGATTGGCGGCGGCCGCCTGCTCCACCAATTGCGTCAGGATGGGATCGTCGAAGTTGCGCCACCAGCGCGTCAGGTCTTCGGCCTGCGGGGGCGCCGTCACGGACCACTGGTCCGGCACGCCAAGTTCCGGCGCGCCATGGACCTTGTAATCGGGACCGACCGCGCAAGAGGCAAGCAGGCTTGCCGCGAGCGGGACGATTAGGAAACGATCGAATCCAGCTCGCAAAATCATCGGGCTCCAGGTGATCCCTCGACCAGGGCGAAGATGATCTGTTTCGGGAACAAAGGTCAAGAAGAAGCTTCGGCAATTACAAAGTCTTGTCATCGCCCGCGGTTCCCGACTATCGGCACTGGCGCCGCAGCCCGACCGTCGTTCCGACGGGACGCGGCTTTCCGACGGAATTTCATCGGCTGTCGCCATCCCCGGCGGCCGTGCGTTATCCGTCGCCAAGCGCATGACAGTCATGATAAGCGCTCATCAATGCAACGCGAACACCTCGCCGATCTCACCGCTTTCATCGCCGTCGCCGACGAAGGCAGCTTCACGCGCGCCGCCGCCAAGCTCGGGTCCTCGCAATCGGCCTTGAGCCATACGATCCGCCGCCTGGAATCGCGACTGGGCGTGCGCCTGCTGTCACGCACCACCCGCGCGGTATCCCCCACCGAGGCGGGCGAGCGGCTGCTCGGCACCCTGCGCCCCGCCATGGACGAGATCGCGATGGGGCTGGCCACGGTAAGCGAGCTGCGCGACAAGCCGGCCGGCACCGTCCGCCTGACAGCCTCGGAACACGCGGCCAATTCGGTGATCTGGCCGGCGCTACGGGGATTCCTGCCGCTCTATCCCGACATCAACGTGGAACTGAATATCGACGCAGGCTTCGTGGACATCGTCGCCGAGCGCTTCGATGCCGGTGTACGACTGGGCGAATCCATCGCGCGCGACATGATCGCCGTCCGCATCGGCCCGCATGCGCGGCTGGTTCCGGTCGCCTCCCCGGACTATGTCGCACGGCACGGCATCCCCGAAACGCCGCACGACCTCGCCGGCCATCAGTGCATCAACTTGCGCTTCCGCTCGCGCGGCAATCTCTATGCTTGGGAGTTCGAGAAGGACGGGCGCGAATTGACCGTTCGCGTCGACGGCCAGCTGACCTTCGACAGCATGGCGATGATCCTGCGCGCTGCGCTCGACGGAGCGGGGATCGCCATGATGATGGACACCTACGCCAGGCCGCACATCGAATCCGGGCACCTCGTGCCGCTGCTGGACGAATGGTGCCAGCCCTTCTCCGGTTACCACCTCTATTACCCCAGCCGCCGCCAGCCTTCGGCGGCGTTCCGGCTGGTGGTGGACGCCTTGCGCTACCGCGGAGAATAGCGGCGGAAACGGATCTATCGGTCTCTTCGTGGCACTTGCCAAATCATGGCCCTGCTTTAGGCAGGACGGACCAGACCGGGAGAGCTGGAAACCATGATGAGACGGACCCTGAAAGCCTGCGCTGCGCTGGCCGCTTCCTTTTTTGCTGCGTCGATATTTACAGTCTCGGCCATGGCAGGGCCTGCCCCAGCCACGATGGCCGGCACCGCCGTGCTCGATTGTCCGCTGCGCGATGCTCCGTTCTCCGCGGATTCCCCGCTGATAGACCTGCTGCTCAGCCCGGAGGCCAAAGCCATCGTCTCGCGTGACATGGGTGCCGCGCTGGACCGTGCCCCGCCGCGTTTCATGGGCACCCAGACGCCCAGCTTCGCCGCCATTCTCACTTTGCGCAAGGCCGCCGGGTTCTTCGGCATGCCCGCCGATGCGGTGGACCGCGCCGACGGCGAATTGCGCAAGCTGGCGGTCACCGACGCCGATCGCAAGGCCCGCTGCGCGCGCTACGACGACGACCGTCTGGAGATTCCCGCCGCCAGGAAATCCGCAGAAGGCAAATCCGCAGCCAGGGCGCCGCGCCTGCTGATCTTCGAAAAGATCAACGGCTTCAAGGATACCCCCGGCGTGGAAGCCGCGCATGCCCTCTTCGTTGACCTCGCGCGGGAGAACGGCTGGAGCGTGACTTCCACCGAAAAGGGCGGGGCCATCCGCGCCGAGACCCTGCGCAATTTCGACGCGGTGATCTGGAACAACGTCAGCGGCGACGTGCTCACCCTCACCCAGCGCAAAGCCCTGCAGGCCTATCTCGAAAATGGCGGCGGTTTCCTGGCCGTCCATGGCTCAGCGGGGGATCCGGCCTATTTCTGGGACTGGTACGCCGATACCCTGATCGGCGCGCGTTTCGCCGGCCATCCGATGTCGCCCCAGTTCCAGGACGCGAAAGTCCGGCTGGAAACGCCTTCCTCACCGCTCGCAAAGGGGCTTCCCGCGGAATGGACGATGAACGACGAGTGGTACTCGTTCACCACCAATCCGCGCAAAGCCGGCGCCACGGTCCTGGCCACTCTGGACGAAAACACTTACGCCCCCAAGGGCGTGGGCGGGCAGGACCTGCGCATGGGCGACCACCCGATCGCCTGGAGCAAGTGCCTGGGCAAGGGCCGGATGTTCTACTCAGCGATCGGGCACCGTCCGGAAACGTACAGTACCGCGGAATACCGCACGATGGTGAAGAACGCCCTGGCCTGGGTTTCGCAGCGGAAGGCGTGCGTAGCAGGAGAATGATCGCTGCCGATCATGGCAGGGTCTTGCCACGCCCCCTTTGTTAGCGCTACCTCCACCCCGCCGAAAACCCGCCGCGCGATCTTGCAGGCAGATCGGGCCTGTAAGTTCAGACCTGGACGTTCAGGCCCGAAACACAAGGTAGGCGCGTCCCATGGGAGTGGACCGGAAGCGATGATCATCCTCGAAGCGCAAGGCTATCGACTCGAACTGGCACCGGAACGCGGCGGCGCCGTGCTGCGGCTGGACTGGCATGGCGAACCCCTGATGCGCCCCGCCTGCGGCAGCACGATCTTCGATGTCGGGAGCTTTCCGCTGGTCCCCTTCTCCAACCGCATCGCCAAAGGCCGCTTCAACACCGGCGCGCGCAAAGGCACGATTGCGCCGAACTTCCCGGGGTCCGACCACCCCCATCCGCTGCACGGCTTCGGTTGGCTCACGGCCTGGTCGGTAATCGAACAAGACGACAACCACGCCTTGCTGGAGCACACTTACCCCGGCGGCGAATGGCCCTGGCCCTACCGCGCGCGGCAAACCTTCGAACTCGGTGCGCAAGGGCTGACCAACAGGCTCAGCATCACCAACCTGGGCGATGCGCCGATGCCGGCGGGCCTCGGCTTCCACCCCTATTTCCCCCGGGACGCCGAAACCGTCTATCGCGGACTGCATCGCGGAGAATGGTACAACACGCCTGACTGCCTGCCGAGTTCGCTTGACGAGCATGAGGAAGCGATCGACTGGTGGCAGGGCGAATCCGTGGACACCCGCGCCGTCGACACCGCCTATACCGGCCGCGAGGGCATGCTCGAAATCGACTGGCCGGCACGCGGCCTCGGCCTGACGATCGCGCCTTCCGAGGAATTGACGACGACGGTGGTCTTCACGCCCCAGGGTCAGGACTACTTCTGCGTGGAGCCCGTCAGCCACGCCACCGACGCCATCAACCGCGCCCCGGAAACACTGGCCTGGCTCGAACCCGGCCAGACCGCCACCGTCAGCATGACCCTTTCCGCCCGAACCCTGCCCCCTGCCGCATAAGTCTGTCGGGCCACGGCAAGATCAGAGTGCCGCGTCAGGTGTCGCGGCGCGCGCCGGGTCCGAAATGCGCGGTCAGTTCGTAAGCCCCGGCGACGAAGAGCTGCCGCACATAAGTGATCGGCTCGGAGCCGCGCCACGTCTTGCGCTCCACGCAAAGACACGGCGCGCCGGGTTCGACCGCCAGCAGGCGCGCCTCCGTCGCACCGGCACCCGTCGCGGTGATGCGGGCGTCGGCCTCGGTCCAGGGCACATGCTCCAGGAGCCAGGTTCCGGGCGAGGAACCCGTGAAATCGGCGTCGAGGATCTCCGGCACGGCGGTCAGGTTCACGAAGCGATGCTCCAGCGCAAAAGGCGCGCCGTCCGCGAAGTGAATGCCCTCCAGTTCCAGCAGCGGCACGGAACCATCGACCTTCCATTCCATCGGGGCCTGCGCCCGGCCCGTTGCCGCGTGCATTTCCCGCCGCAGCGCCAGATCGAAGCGATAGGCCTGGCCGCGCTCGGCCACTTGCGCGCCGAGGTCGGGAATATCCATGGCCATGGAATGCACGCGCGGGCGGGCGACGAAAGTGCCGGCCTTCTTGCGGCGGTCCACCAGGCCAGCCGTGGCCAGCGCCGAAAGCGCCTTGTTCACCGTCATGCGCGCGCAGTCGTAATGCGCCATAAGCGCCTGCTCGGTCGGCAGCCGTTCGCCGGGCGCCAGCGCGCCCGCGAGAATCCGCGTCTCGAAATCCTGCCGGATGCGTTCGTGGAGCGGTCTATTCACCCGATCAGCCTGCCCAACCTGTCCCTGTAACGCCGGACGACCTCGTGTCGCGCGCGGTGCCGGCCACCGCTTACCACCTGCGCGCCGAAGCGCCACACGCAATCCACGGCCCCGCGCCCGGCCGCGAAGACCAACCCGTCCAGCAGCCGATCCGCGCCGCGCGCCGTGAGCGAGGGGTGGTCGAGGTCCAGCGACAGGGCATCGAACGGCAAGCCGATGGAAAGCCCGCCCTTTACCCCCAGCGCCCGCGCGCCGCCGCGGAGCGCCTGGCCCCAAAGCGCCTCGCCCGTGGAGGGCATGGCGGGGCTGGAGAGGATATTGCGCCCGCGATGATGCAGCCGCTGGCCATATTCGAAAAGGCGCAGTTCCTCGGTCGCATCGATCATCACGTTCGAATCGCTGCCGGCACCCCAGCAGCCGCCCGCGGCAAGGAAGTCCCGCGCCGGAAAGAGGCCGTCACCCAGATTGGCCTCGGTCACCGGGCAGAGCCCCGCCACGGCGCCGCTGCGGGCCATCCGCCGCGTTTCCTCCGGGGTCATGTGCGTGGCGTGGACGAGGCACCAGCGATGGTCCACCGCGGCATTGTCCAGAAGCCAGGCGACCGGACGGCTCCCGCTCCAGGCAAGGCAGTCCTCCACTTCGCGGACCTGCTCGGCAATGTGGATGTGAATGGGGAGGCCGCCTGCCATGCTTTCGAGCGCGCCAAGCTGCTGCGGCGACACGGCGCGCAGGCTGTGCGGGGCAAGGCCGACCACTGGCTCATCCAATCCCTTGACCGCCGATCGGGCGCCTTCCAGCAGGCGCGCAAAGCCGTCGAGGTCGTGGAGGAAACGCCGCTGTCCTTCGCTCGGAGCCTGCCCGCCGAAGCCGGAATGGGCGTAGAAAACCGGCAGCAAGGTCAACCCGATGCCGGTTTCCGCCGAAGCGCGGGCAATGGCGGCGCTCATTTCCGCCGGATCGTCGTAAGCCCGGCCGTCCGGGGCATGATGGAGGTAGTGAAACTCGCCCACCCGCGCGAAGCCGCTCTCCAGCATCTCCACGTAGGCCATGGCGGCCACGGCCTGGAGGTCGTCCGGGTCCATGCGATCGAGGAAGCGGTACATCACGTCCCGCCAGGTCCAGAAGCTGTCGTCGGTCGCGCCGCGGCGCTCGGCCAGGCCGGCCATGCCGCGCTGGAAGGCATGGCTATGCAGGTTGCCCAGCGCCGGGAGCACGCAGCCGTGGCGCTCGTCGCCCGCGCGCACCGCCGTATCGCGCTCGATGGCGGCGATCCGCCCGTCCCGGAGTATGAATCGCACGTCGCTGGCCCAGCCCTGTTCCAGCAAGGCAAGGTCGACAAATATCGCGGAGGACATGGCTTCGGGCGAAATGGCGGACATCGCTTTCGGAACTCCTTCGCTATTTTGTCTATACATTAAAAACGACCGATGCAATAACCGGGGCAAGCAATAAGGATCGACTCGTCATGCGCTGCGACAGGCTCTGGAAACACGCCCGTTTGGCCACGATGGCCAGTGCCGGGTCGGCCCGGGAGCCCCTGGGCATTGTCGAGCAGGGCGTGATCGCGGCGCAGGACGGCATGATCTTGTACGCCGGTCCCGAGGCCGATGCTCCCGCATTCGATGCCGCCGAAGTGATCGATTGCGAAGGCCGCTGGATCACGCCGGGACTGATCGACTGCCACACCCACCTCATTTTCGGCGGCGATCGCTCGCGTGAGTTCGAACTACGGCTGGAAGGCGCTTCCTACGAGGAGATCGCGCGCGCCGGCGGCGGGATCGTCTCCACCATGAAGGCCACCCGCGCGGCCGGCGAGGACGAACTGGTCGCTGCCGCCCTTCCCCGTCTCGACGCCCTGCTGGCCGAGGGCGTCACGACACTCGAAGTGAAGTCGGGCTATGGCCTCGACCTTGCCAGCGAACTCAAGATGCTGCGCGCCGCCCGCCGCCTCGGCGAGGTTCGGCCCGTGCGGATCGTCACTTCCTTCCTCGGCGCCCATGCGCTTCCCCCGGAATTCGCAGGCGATGCCGACGCCTATATCGATCATCTCTGCACCGTCATGCTCCCCGCCGCCGCGCAGGCCGGCCTTGCCGATGCGGTGGACGCCTTCTGCGAGGGAATCGGCTTTTCGCCCGACCAGACCGAGCGCCTGTTCCGCGCCGCCACGGCGCTGGGCCTGCCGGTCAAGCTCCATGCCGAGCAACTTTCCAACCTTCACGGCGCCGCCCTGGCCGCACGCCACGGGGCGCTTTCGGCAGATCACCTCGAACATCTCGACGAAGCCGGCATCGCCGCGATGGCCGTTTCCGGCACGGTCGCCACCCTGCTGCCCGGCGCCTACTATTTCTGCCGCGAAACAGTGCTGCCCCCGATCGAAGCGCTGCGCCTGGCCCGCGTGCCCATCGCGCTCGCCACGGACTGCAACCCCGGCACATCGCCGCTGACCTCGCTGCTGCTGACGATGAACATGGGCGCCACGCTGTTCCGCCTCACCGTGCCCGAATGCCTGGCCGGCGTGACGCGCAACGCGGCACAGGCGCTCGGCCTCTCTCATCGGCTCGGCACGCTTGAACAGGGCAAGGCTTGCGACCTTGCGATCTGGGACATCGAGCGCCCGGCCGACCTCGTTTACCGCATGGGGTTCAACCCGCTCCATGCACGCATCTGGAGTGGACAATGACCGACAACCTGCTCACGCCGACACCCGTGAGCGACACGCTCACACCTGGCACCGTGAGCGACACGCTTACGCCCGGCGAGGTAACCCTGGCCCAGTGGCGCGCGATCTACCGCGGCGCGGATGTGAAGCTCGACCCGGCCTGCGCCCCGCGCGTGGCCGAAAGTGCCGCTGCCGTAGCGCGCATCCTGGCCAGGGGCGAGCCGGTCTACGGCATCAACACCGGTTTCGGTAAGCTCGCCAGCGTCCGCATTGGCGACGAGGATCTCGCCACGCTCCAGCGCAACATCGTGCTCAGCCACGCAGCGGGCACAGGAGAGCCTTCGCCGGTGCCGGTCGTCCGGCTGATGATGGCGCTCAAACTCACCAGCCTTGCGCAAGGCGCTTCCGGCGTCCGCCCTGAAACCGTGGCCCTGCTCGAAGCGATGCTGGACAAGGGCCTGACGCCGGTGGTCCCCTCGCAAGGCTCGGTCGGCGCCAGCGGCGATCTGGCACCGCTTTCGCACATGGCCGCAACGATGATCGGCGTTGGCGAGATCGTCCTGGACGGCCAGCGCATGCCTGCCGCCGATGCGCTGGCACGCGCGGGCCTCTCGGCGCTCGAACTCGGCCCGAAGGAAGGCCTCGCCCTCCTCAACGGCACCCAGTTCTCCACCGCCAATGCGCTTGCCGGACTGTTCGAGGCGGAACTGCTGTTCCGCTCCGCCCTGGTGACCGGCGCGCTCTCGACCGAAGCTGCCAAGGGCTCCGACACACCGTTCGACCACCGCATCCACGCCCTGCGCCGCCATCGCGGCCAGATCGAGGTGGCCGACGCCCTGCGCGGACTGATGGCCGGTTCTGCGATCCGCGCCAGCCACGTCGAGAACGACGCCCGCGTGCAGGATCCTTATTGCCTGCGCTGCCAGCCGCAAGTCATGGGCGCCGCGCTCGACGTGCTGCGCCAGGCCGCGACGACGCTGGAGATCGAGGCGAACGGCGTTTCCGACAATCCCCTGATCTTCGTCGATGCCGATGGGGACGGGGCCGACGAGGCGCTGTCCGGCGGCAACTTCCACGCCGAGCCGGTGGCCTTCGCCGCCGACATGATCGCGCTCGCCGTCTGCGAGATTGGCTCGATCTCCGAGCGCCGTATCGCCATGCTGGTGGACCCGGCGCTGTCCGGCCTCCCCGCCTTCCTGACGCCGCGACCGGGCCTCAATTCGGGCTTCATGATCCCGCAAGTCACTGCCGCCGCGCTGGTCTCCGAGAACAAGCAGAAGGCCTATCCCGCCTCGGTGGACTCGATCCCGACCTCCGCCAATCAGGAAGACCACGTTTCGATGGCCGCTCACGGCGCGCGCCGCCTGCTGTCGATGGTCGAGAACGCCACTGCCGTCATCGGCATCGAACTGCTCGCCGCCGCGCAGGGGATCGAATTCCACGCGCCGCTGGCCTCCAGCACCTGGCTCGATGCCGCGCGCGCCGTGCTGCGGGCCGAAGTTCCCGCACTGGACGACGACCGCCATTTCCACCCCGACATGGAAGCGGCCAACCTGCTGGTCCGCTCCGGCGCGCTGGCGAACGTGGCCGCCGATCTGCTGCCGGGTATCGCATGAGGGCGGCCACTCTCCCTCACTTTCGTCATTGCGAGGAGGCGAAGCCGACGTGGCAATCCAGAGCGACGCAGAACCGCCCTGGATTGCTTCGCTACGCTCGCAATGACGAAGTGATGGGCAACGGCCGATACTTGGAGCAACGCACATGAGCCCAAGCTTCACTCTCCATCGCGGCGAAGCACCGCTGATCGTCGCTTTCCCGCATGTCGGCACTGACCTGGCCGATGTCGCGCCCGCGTTCCGCTCCGGATGGCTCGCCCGGCGCGATGCGGACTGGTGGGTGGACGAACTCTACGCCTTTGCGCGCGACATGGGCGCAACGACGATTGCCGGGCGCGTCTCGCGCAGCGTGATCGACCTCAACCGCGATCCTTCGGGCGCCTCGCTCTATCCGGGGCAGGCGACGACGGAACTCTGCCCGACGACGACTTTCGACGGCGAACCGCTCTACCAAGGCGACGCGCCGGATGCGGCCGAGATCGCCCGCCGCCGCGCGCTCTGGTTCGATCCTTACCACGCCGCCCTCGCCGCCGAGATCGATCGGCTGCGCGCCATTCACGGCAAAGTCGTGGTCTACGACGCCCACTCGATCCGCAGCCATGTGCCGCGCCTGTTCGACGGGGAATTGCCGCAGTTCAACGTCGGCACCAACCTCGGCCAGACGTGCGATCCGGCGCTTTCCGCTGCTGTCATCGAAGTCTGCGCCGCGAGCGGACTCAGCCACGTCCTCGACGGCCGCTTCCGGGGCGGCTGGACCACGCGCCACTACGGCCACCCGGAAAACGGCGTTCACGCGATCCAGATGGAACTCGCCATTCGCGGCTACATGGATGAGCCCGAAGTGCCGGACGAAGCCAACTGGCCCGTCCCCTTCTCGGCCGCGCGCGCCGCCGCCCTCACCCCGATCCTGCAAGACGTGCTGAAGGCCGCAATCGCCTTCGCGCAATCCTGACCTGAGGAAACACAATGACCCGCCTCGACAACAGCCGCGTCATCAAGCCTGCGACCGGCACCGAACTTTCCGCGAAATCGTGGCTCACCGAAGCCCCGCTGCGCATGCTGATGAACAACCTCCATCCCGATGTCGCCGAGCGCCCCGAAGAGCTGGTGGTCTACGGCGGCATCGGCCGCGCCGCGCGCGATTGGGAAAGCTACGACAAGATCGTCGAAACCCTGCGCCGCCTGAACGACGACGAGACGCTGCTGGTCCAGTCCGGCAAGCCGGTCGGCGTGTTCCGCACCCATGCCGATGCGCCGCGCGTGCTGATCGCCAATTCCAACCTCGTGCCGGAATGGGCGAACTGGGAGCATTTCAACGAACTCGATAAGCGCGGCCTTGCCATGTACGGCCAGATGACGGCCGGTTCATGGATCTACATCGGCACGCAGGGCATCGTTCAGGGCACTTACGAGACGTTCGTCGAGATGGGCCGCCAGCACTACGATGGCGACCTTTCGGGCAAGTGGCTGCTGACCGCCGGCCTTGGCGGCATGGGCGGCGCGCAGCCGCTGGCGGCGGTGATGGCGGGCGCCTCGTGCCTTGCCATCGAGTGCCAGCCCAGCCGCATCGAAATGCGCCTGCGCACTGGCTACCTCGACGTTGCCGCCAGCACCATCGAAGAAGCCATGGCGATCATCGAGAAGGCCAATGCCGAGAAGAAGCCGGTCTCGGTCGGCCTGCTCGGCAACGCAGCGGAACTGCTGCCCGAGATGTTCGCGCGCGGCATCCGGCCGGACCTGCTGACCGACCAGACTTCCGCCCACGATCCCGTCAACGGCTACCTCCCGGCTGGCTGGACCGTCGCCGAATGGATCGAAAAGCGCGAGCGGGAACCGGAGGCGGTCGCCAAGGCGGCCAAGGCCTCGATGGCGGTCCACGTCCAGGCCATGCTGGACTTCCAGGCGGCGGGCGTGCCCACCACCGACTACGGCAACAACATCCGCCAGATGGCGAAGAACGAGGGCGTCGCAAACGCGTTCGACTTCCCCGGCTTCGTGCCCGCCTATATCCGTCCGCTGTTCTGCCGGGGCGTGGGTCCATTCCGCTGGGCCGCGCTCTCGGGCGATCCCGAGGATATCTACAAGACCGACGCCAAGGTGAAGGAACTGCTGCCCGACCACGCGCACCTGCACAACTGGCTCGACATGGCGCGCGAGAAGATCCAGTTCCAGGGCCTGCCCGCGCGTATCTGCTGGGTGGGCCTGGGCGACCGCCACCGGCTTGGCCTGGCCTTCAACGAGATGGTGGCGAAGGGCGAACTGAAGGCACCGGTCGTGATCGGCCGCGATCACCTCGACAGCGGCTCGGTCGCCTCGCCCAACCGCGAAACCGAGGCCATGCGCGACGGTTCGGATGCGGTTTCGGACTGGCCGCTGCTCAATGCCCTGCTCAACACCGCCAGCGGCGCCACCTGGGTTTCGCTCCACCACGGCGGCGGCGTCGGCATGGGCTATTCGCAGCATTCGGGCATGGTGATCGTCGCCGACGGCAGCGACGCGGCGGCCAGGCGGCTGGAGCGCGTGCTGTGGAACGATCCGGCGACGGGCGTGATGCGCCATGCCGATGCCGGCTATGAGATCGCGCTGGATTGTGCGCGGGAGAAGGGGTTGGACCTGCCGGGTATTCTCTGACGATCCGATCGAGAGACCTCGAGCCCTAACCCGGTCCGAACCGGCTCGCCAGGTCGACAGTGCTCTCCTGGCCGAGGCTCTCGATCGAAACTTCGCACCAGCGCTTCGCCGCCGCCTCTCCCACGTCGCGCAAGGTCAGCAGGATCTGTCGCACCGGCAGGAGTTTGCTTTGCGCAGGCATGGCGGAAAGCGCAGCCTCGTCGTGGATCTCGTGGAAACGCAGCCGGTCGACCCGGGCGATCAGTCCGTCCGTTTCGCGGTGCCGCCCGATCGACGATTGCAGCAGGAACAGACCCTGCATTTCCTTGCGCATCGACTGGTTGAAGCCGATCTCGGTGATCCGGTCCGCAATACCGGCAGCATTGCGCGGCGTTTCGCTCCGCAACTGCGGATTGACCGTGATGAGCAGCAGATCGTCGTTCGGACTTTCCAGCACCAGGGGCACGAGCGGGGGATTGGCGCTGTAGCCGCCGTCCCAATAGTCCTTCCCGTCGATCGTGACCGGCGGAAAATAAAGCGGCAGACAGGCCGAGGCGAGCAAGGCGTCGGCCGTCAGGTCATGCTTGCGGAAGATGCGCACCGCGCCGCTCTGCGCATTGGTGGCAGAGATGAACAGCGGCGGCGCATCCTCGCTGGCGATGGCGGCGAAATCGACGTGGTCCTCGATGACCTTGCGCAGGATCTCCTGCATGTCCCGGCCCATTTCCGGCGACGCATGCGCCATGCCTAGATCGCCGAACACGGTGCTCCACCATGAACTCATCGCGCGGGTGGTCTCCGGGAAGGCCTCGATCATCGGGATCAAGGGCCCGGCCTCGCGCCCCGAACGGTTCAACGCCTTCCAGAACGAGCGCAGGCGTTCCCGCGCCCCTTCCCGGCCGCCGACCACCAGGCCCGAGACGAGAACCGCCGCATTCATGGCCCCCGCGCTGGCACCGCTGAGCGCGCCTATCGAGATTCGGGGATCCTGCAGCAAACCGTCCAGCACGCCCCAGGTGAAGGCGCCATGCGCGCCTCCGCCCTGAAGCGCGAGGTCCAGCCTGTGGGGTGAATTGTCCTTGCGGGCCATGTCACTGCTCACTCATGCTGCAATGCAACATCAAAATCCATAGCAGTCGCGCCGCGCCCTGACCAGCGGCGGCGCTCCGCCCGAGACCTCCAGGGCCCCGGGCGGAGCGACGATCAGTGCGGCGCCGCGTTCAGCGCGGCGAATGTCTGCGCATAGCGCCCTTCGGCTTCGGCATTGCGCAGGAAACCGAGGCGTTCGACGCCAATCAGCTCCGGCGTCGGCTGCTGCCCGATGAGCCCCATGACCTCGTCGATGAACGCGTCCAGCGGCATGTAGCCTTCGCGAGTCGACTGGCCTGGCGTCAATTCGGTCTGCACGGCCGGCGGCGCCAGCTCGATCACCTCGACCGAACCCTTCAGGGCAAAGCGCAGCGAATCGGTCCACGAATGGATCGCCGCCTTGGTGGCCGAGTAGACCGCCGCGCCGACCAGCGGAACGAAAGCGAGACCGGAGCTGACATTGACGATCGCCGCGCCCTCCCGCTCGCGCAAATGCGCCACCAGGGCATCGGTCATGCGGATCGGGCCAAGCAGGTTGGTCACCACGCAAGTTTCCGCGCGCGCAAGGTCGCGGGGCACGGAAATGTCCTCCAGCGGCATGACGCCGGCATTGTTGACCAGCACGTTGAGTGCCGGAAACCGCGCGAGAATGTCCTTCGCGAAAGCCGCGATCGCGCCCGCATCGGTAACGTCGAGCGCCACGGGATGAATGCCCGGCCGCCCCTGCGCGGTCTCTTCCAGGCTGGCGAGCGTCCGCCCGGTGACAATCACCTGATTGCCGGCATCGTGCCACCGCTGCGCCAGTTCGCGCCCGATGCCGGTGCCGCCGCCTGTCAGAAGGATAATGTTGCCGCTGGTCTTCATGGGAACGCTCCTGTGAGAAAGATTGCGAAGCGGAATGTAGATCTATACTCTCTTTTGGAAAGTAGGCACCTGAAAGTGCTGTAGCCACCCAAGGGTAAGAAATGGAAAATCCGCCGATCACCAGCTATTCGACCGTGCCGGGCGTCGATGCGCTCGTCAATGAGCTGATCGGCCGCGTGGCAGACAAGTGGACGCTCCTGGTGCTGGAAGCGCTGGAAGAAAACGGCAAAACCCGCTTCAGCGCCCTTGCCCGCGCCGTGCCGGGCATCAGCCAGAAGATGCTCACGCAGACACTGCGGCAAATGGAGCGGGACGGTTTCGTCCATCGCACGGTTCATCCCGTCATCCCCCCTCACGTCGATTACCGGCTGACCCCGCTGGGTCATGGCCTGGGAGAGGCGTTCTGCAGCGTCTGGCTCTGGGCCGAAGCCAATCTGCAAACGGTGGCCGACGCCCGCGCCGATTTCGACGCGCGCGACTGAATCCCGATCACGATCCGCATCTCGCCGGGGGAACCCGAGCGCAGGCACCTTTTCCGCCGCGCGCGATATCGCTAGGCATGGCCCCGGACGGCGGCATTCCCGCGCGCCGGTCATATGGGGCTCCCTTCCTTTGCTGCGCATCCTTGCCAAGATCGTGTTCTGGTTCGTTGCGATCAGCGTGGGGCTGACCCTGCTCTACCGCTTCGTTCCGCCGCCCGTGACGGTGACGATGCTGGTGGACGGCAACGGCATCACCAAGGACTGGCAGCCGCTCAGCCGGATCGACCGCAACATGGTCGCCGGCGCCATCGCCGCCGAGGATGGCAAGTTCTGCACGCACAACGGCTTCGATACCAACGCCATCGAAAAGGCCTTCGAGCGCAATGCCGCCGGCGGCCGCCTGCGCGGCGGATCGACGATCAGCCAGCAGACGGCCAAGAACGTCTTCCTCTGGCAGGGCGATGGCTGGACGCGCTATCTGCGCAAGGGTCTGGAAGTCTGGTTCACGTTCCTGATCGAGAACCTGTGGGACAAGCGGCGGATCATGGAGATCTATCTCAACGTCGCGGAAACGGGCATCGGCACTTACGGCGTCGAAGCCGGGGCACAGCGCTACTGGGGCAAGTCTGCCTCGAACCTCACGACCACGGAGGCCGGCCGCATGGCCGCTGCCCTGCCCAGCCCCAAGACCCGAAGCGTGAAGAGCCCCTCCGGCTTCACCCGGCGCTATGGCAACACCATCGCCGCCCGCATCGGCACGGTGAAGACCCAGGGCCTCGATGCCTGCGTCTACGACTGAGGCCCCTCGCTCCTAGCGGGGTGTCTTCGACCGCGTAGGCTTCTTCGCCAGATTGAGCGCTATGGCGCTGCGGACCAGCGCCGTCAGCGCAGGCTCGTCTACCGTGTCGCCTTCATGGAAATCGATGGCCCGGCGCTGGTTGCCGTCGAGGCTGGCATTGAAGAGCCCCGCCGGATCGTCGAGCGCGGCGCCCTTGGCGAACGTCATCTTCACCGCTGCCTTGTAGGTTTCCCCGGTGCAGATCATGCCGCCGCAATACCAGACCGGCACCCCCCGCCATTTCCAGTCTTCGGCAACACCGGCATCGGCCGCCAGGACAACCTCACGCAGCCGAGCCAACAGAGCCCCCCGCCAATCGCCCAGCTCCGCGATGCGGGCATCGATCTGCTGCGACGCGGATTGCTCCGCCTTTTCCTCGCTCATGTATCCTCTCCGTGAAGCGAACGAAGAATACCATCGCGTGTCGAGCGGACAAAAGAAAAGGGAGGAAGCTGACGCTTCCTCCCTTCCTTGTTCCGAATTCGGAAGCGGTCTTAGAAGCCGAAGCTGACCGAACCGATGAACGTGCGCGGGGTGCCGATGAAGGCGTTCGGCACGTTGGTCTGCGAGGTACCTGCACCGTCGAAACCACCGACATAAAGCTTGTCGAACAGGTTGACGACGTTGAGCTGCAGGAAGGTGCGATCGCCCAGACCGATGAAGTCCAGCTTCACCTTCGCGTCGAGGTCGACGAGGGTGTAGGCCGGGGTCTTCTTGGCATAGACCTGCGCGCCGCTGATCACGATCGGCAGGTTCTGGTCGTTCACGTAGCGCGGACCGGTACGCTTGACCTGCACGCCCAACTCGACCGGACCGAGGTTGCCGCTGGCGCGGGTACCAAGGGTGTAGACCGGTGCGCCGGCTTCGCGCTTGCCCTTGGTGGCAGCAAAGATCGGATCGCCAGCAGCGTTCACGCCTGTTTCGACGTCTTCCTTGATCTTCGACTTCAGGTACGAACCGAAGACGTAGAGCGAGAACTCGGGGATCGGGCGAACGGCGAAGCTACCGTCGATACCGTACTTATCGACGCGACCAAGGTTACGGTAGATCGTGACGTCGAGGTCACGGTCATAAGCCGAAGCCAGACGGTTGGTGTAGCGCGTGTACCAGCCGGTCAGCGATGCCTGGATGATGCCCGAGGTGTAGCGGACGCCAAGGTCGAAGTTGTCGGTGGTTTCCGGGACGGGGTTTGCCGCGTCCTGGTCACGAGCGTACCAGAACGACTGATACAGGTTATCCGTACCCGGGACCTGCAGGCCCTTCGAGTAGTTGAAGAACAGGCTGGCGTTGTCGGTGGCATCGAACACGACACCGGCAGTCGGCAGAACCTTGCTGTAGTTCAGGATACGCTGCTGCGGCAGCTTGTAGGTGGGGTTGGCTGCAGCATAAGTGGCCTGGTCGGCACTGTTCGAAGTGAAGCAGTCGACGAAGCCGCCCGAGCTGGTGGCAAGGCAGTAGTTGGTCAGGTTACGCTTGAAGAAGGGCGCACGGATGCCGACGTTCAAGTGAACACGATCGTTCATGTAGTCGCCCGAGTACTCACCCGAAACCTGATGCAGGATCGCGTAGGAAAGGCGATCGCGCTTCTGAAGCACGTTGCCGTCCGCATCGACCAGGGCATTGTTCGAGAACACGTCCGAACCGAAACCGTTCGACTTCAGGAGGCTGGTTTCGCCGGTCTGACGGTGACGGCCGCGGTCGTACGAGTAGGCGACGCGGACACGGTTGAAGTCGTTGATGTCATAGCGCAGCGACGCGATGACGCCGATGCGCCAGGTCTCGGTGTTGCTCGGTGCAAGGATGCGAACCTTGTCGCGGGTGTCGCCGTCGCCGTTCAGGTCGACGCCGCCGAAGTACGGAGCGCCACCGATGTAACCCGAAATGGGGGTCGTGATGGGGAACTTGGTTCCTGCGGCGATCTGGGCAGCCGTAGCGGACTGCGTGTAGCCACCTTCGTTGGCGACGACAGTGCCGCCACCGTTGGCCTTCGTATACTGGATGCTCGGATCGACGTTCAGCGTCAGCTTGTCGGTGAGCGTGAAGCGCGAGTTGATGCGGATGTTGCCCGTGTTCGACGGGTTAAAGCGATAGTCGTAGAGCGAACCGCAGCTGCTGGCGGCATCCGCCACACCGGTGACGCCTGCCGGGATCTGGCATTCGGCGATCTTGTAGAAGCGCTCTTCCTTGGTCAGCGGGAAGCGGTTCGTAGCCGAGTCCGGACCCACCGTCCGTGTGGGATCGAGGCGCAGAGGGGTCGAACCGAAGAAGTTGTTGCGGTTGCGGTTCCAATGACCTGCAACCGAGATGAAGTCGCCGTTATCGCCCAGCGGCTGATAGATCTTGCCGTTGAGCTGCATCTTGTCGATCTGGCCGATGCCACCGTACACGGTGTTGTTGACCGCCTTCGAGGCCGAGAAGAACGCCTTGGTTCCGCTCGAGTTCAGAACGCCGGTATCGATTTCGCCGAACATGCGGAAGAAGCCGAAGTCACCAGCCGAACCCAGGAAGCGCACGCCGAAGTCGTCGAACGGATTACGCGTACGGATGTTGACGGTCGAACCCGAAGCAGCGGCGGTCGGCGAGTCGACATCGGTGGTGCCGAGGTTGACGTTGACCTGCTCGATGATTTCCGGATCGATCTGCTGGTTCGAATAGAGCGCGTAGCCGCCCGTGTCGTTCAGCGGGATACCGTCGACGGTCTGCGAGATGCGCGAATCGTCGAAGCCGCGAATGGTCAGCGTACCGCCCGACGAACCGAAGGCGTCGTTGTTCTGGAAGCTGACACCCGGCATCAGATTGATGGTGTCGTTGATCGTCTGACCGGGAACCTGCGCCTGGATCACTTCCTGCGTCAGGACCTGCTTGGCCTTCGAAGTGTTCGGCAGCTTGACGCCGGCGACGCCGTTCTGGGTCTGGCCGGTAACGACAATGGTGCCTTCTTCGAAGTCTACCGAACCGGTCGACTGTGCGAAAGCGGGAACGGCGAGGAACGCTGCGCCGACGGCGAGCGAGCTGGTCGCGGTGGAGAGAATGGATTGAAACTTCATCTTAGCCCCCTGGAAACCTTCAGAGTGTTTTCGCCAAATGCGGAAGAGTTGCCCTGCCGCAAAATTTGCTGCGGCTGCTAAGAGCAGCGCAATATGACAATCTTCTGACGCACGGGATTCATTTCCGATCTTTGTTGCGCAATTTTCTGACTCAAATTGCGTTCGATTGCAGAGATCACCTGTTTTTCCTGATAATTCCGTGTTTTATGCGCCAATATGACAATCTTTGGTGCGGCATAAATGTCACGCGGCGCGGCATCCATGTTCGGCGCCCCAATTGCGTTTCGGCATGTGATGATACGTCATAGCTTGCTGTTAAGGTCCGGCGCATGCGATGAAATTGTCATGGGCGTCGCACATCAGCATCATCACGATCAGGCCGATAAGGGGCATGGTCATGGCCATTCGCATGGTCACGGACATGCACACGGTCACGGGCATCATCACCATGGTCCGCCCGCTCCTGGCGACGTGGGCAAGGCATTCGCAGTTGCGGTAGGACTGAACGTCGCCTTCGTCATTGCCGAGGGCGCGGCGGGCTTCTTCAGTGGCTCGATGGCGCTTCTGGCGGATGCCGGACACAACCTTTCCGACGTGCTTTCGCTGCTCCTCGCCTGGGCTGCCAGCGTGCTCGCGGCGCGTCCTCCCTCGGAGCGCTTCAGTTACGGCCTCAAGAGTTCCTCGATCCTCGCCGCCATCGCCAATGCCGCTTTGCTATGGGTGGCGATCGGGGCGATCCTGGTGGAGACGATCCGGCGCTTCACGGAACCGGCGCCGGTGGCCGGAACCACCATGATCGTCGTCGCGGCCCTCGGCATCGCGGTGAACGCGCTGTCGGCGCTGCTCTTCGCCAAGGGGAGCAAGTCCGACCTCAACTTGCGCGCGGCCTTCGTGCATCTCATGGCCGACGCGGCAGTCTCGGCCGGGGTGGTGATCGCGGGCATCGTCATCATGTTCACGGGCTGGCAAGTGGTCGATCCGATCGCCTCGCTGGTGATTACCGCCGTCATCGCCTGGTCCAGCTGGGGCCTGCTGCGCGAATCGCTGCGCATGGGCATGATGGGCGTGCCCGAGAGCATCGACATCGCCGCCGTCCGCCAGTTCCTGGCCGCGCTGCCGGGCGTCACCCGCGTGCACGACCTTCACATCTGGCCGATGAGCACCACCGAAACGGCGCTCACCGCCCATCTCGTCATGCCCGGCGCCGAACGCGGCGATGCCTTCCTTCACACCCTGGCCCACGACCTCGAGCATCGCTTCGGCATCGGCCACCCGACCGTGCAGATCGAAACGGATGCCGAATCGCCCTGCGCCCTGGAAAGCGAAACCGTCGTCTAGGCCTCGGAGAACTCGTGCCGGGCGCCCTGGAAGTCGTCCGGCTCGATTGCCAGGCCTGCGGGCACGCAATGGGCCTGGCCCACGCGGAATTTCAGCTTTCCGGCGAAGTGCGCCTGGGCCTGCGCAAGATCGTCCACTTTCCAGACGAGCGCATAAATGCCGTTCCGCGCCTTCGCGAGAAAAGCCCCGAATGCCCCGGCCTCGGGTTCCTCAGGTTCCAGGAACGCCACTTGCGTATCGCCCAGCCGCAAGAGCACGCGGCGCGCCGTTTGCGGCGATACGATGCGTTCGTCGCTGAGGACTTCGCCGTCCACCACTTCGGTAAAGAACCGCAGAGCCCCAGCCATGTCGCGCGTGACACAGGCGATATGATCGAGGCCCGTGACCCGGCAGGGGTGCCCGGCTCCGACCCTGGGATCCCAGTTGCCCCGCTCCCACGGATCGTTGGGCATCGGCAGCTCGCAGACTTCCAGCAGGACGCCGCCGGTCGATTCGGGCCGGACGAAGAAGAACACCCCATAGTCGCTGGCGACCGTGCAGCCCGCCTCGCGGAAGGCCGCGCTGGCCGCCTTTCCGTCCGCCACCTTGATCTCGAACGAGTGAAAGCCCTGGCCGATCCGCGCGGCCTGGCGTGCAAAAGGCTTCGTCAGGTCCTCAGGATGACGGGCCGCCATCGGCTCGACCATATGATCGGTCACATAGAGCAGCGCCGCATCGCGATCTTCGGCGGGGAAGAAGTTCTCGGCGAAAACCAGCCCGCCCAGCGCATCCTGATAGAGCGCGCGGCTGCGATGAATATCGGTGGTGGCATGGATCGTGTGGATGATCCGCGAAACGGCGATAGGTCCGCCCATGTGCTCTCCCCTGCCCGGCGTCGATCCGACTGCCCGTCGGGCCGCAGCGTGGGCAAGGCGCGCCGAACTGCCAAGCATGAGCGCGACAATCGGGTACAATATCGTGATTGCGGCATCGCAGCCTGCCGCTAGGACTTTGCACCAGCCACTGCTCCACCCGCGACATGGGGACACGATCGACATGACCCGCAAACCCTCTACCCGCCTCCTGCTCTCCCTGGCCCTCGGCTGGGCCTTCGTCCCGGGACTGGCCCAGGCCGACACCAGGAGCGATATCGAGGCTCGCTACGAGCAGCTTCGCGCCGCGATGGACAGCCGCGAGGCAGACCGCATCAAGCCCCTGCTCGCCGGCGATTTCGTGCGCACGGACCTGGGCGAGAACAAGATGAGCGCGGACGAACTGATCGCAGGGCTCGCGAAAATCCCCGTCGATCCGGATCGCACGTCGAAAACGATCATCCAGTCGGTGACCGTCAACGGCAAGACCGTTGAGGTGGTCCAGCAGCAAGTCGCCAGCGACAAGCGCCAGGGGCGCGACGGAGAAATGCATACGTTCGGCACCACGTCGCTCTCACGCGACACCTGGGTGCAGAGCGACAAGGGCTGGCTGCTCAAGGTCACGGATGCCCAATCGACGACGATTACCCGCGACGGCGTTGCCTTGCGCACGATCAAGAAGGGCGATCCGGTTCCGCAAGGTCGGCGCGGACGGATGGGTCCAGGCGCCCGCGGTACGATGGGGCCGCCGCGTCCCGTGGGCGAGGACTGAGCCCAGGTCCGCCTTTCGGCCCCGGTCCTTACGAGCCTCACTTGTCGTGATGCATCGACAGGTGAGAAAGATGGCGCGCCATCCTGGCTTCCAGCAAGAGGACCAGGTCGGGATCCATGAAGGCATAATGGTCGGGAATGTCGAGGCAGATCGTGCGCTGCCGATTGAGATGGCACCGGAAGGTCTGCTGCACTTTACGCCAATGAACCTTTTCCATGACCACGATCACATCGGCCCTATGGGCGAGTTCCCTTGCAACTTGTTGCGGCTGCAGACGAAGAGGTAGCGAGTCATCGCCCCACACCGGAGCATGGTCAGACCAGACCGGCACGTTCCGGGCAACGAAAAGGCCCGCCCGGAAGAACCGGACGGGCCTTTTTCGTCTGCACCTGCTTCGCAGGGATCAGGCTGCGGCCTCGGCCTTGTCGCCCTTGAGCACGCGAACCGGTTCCTTGCGGCCTTCGACCACGTCCTTGTCGACGACGACTTCGGCGATATCGCCTTCGGTCGGCAGGTCGAACATGGTGTCGAGCAGCAGCCCTTCCACGATCGAGCGCAGGCCGCGTGCACCGGTCTTGCGGTCGATGGCCTTCTGGGCAATCGCTTCGAGCGCCTCGTCGGTGAACGTCAGTTCCACGTCTTCGAGGTCGAACAGCTTCGCATACTGCTTGATCAGCGCGTTGCGCGGCTCCTTCAGGATCTTGACCAGCGCCTCGATGTCGAGGTCGTTCAGGGTCGCGATCACCGGCAGACGGCCGACGAACTCGGGGATCAGGCCGAACTTGAGCAGATCTTCCGGCTCCGCCTTCTGGAGCAGTTCGCCCACGCGGCGCTTGTCCGGATCGGCGACATGCGCGCCGAAGCCGATCGAGCGCTTCTGAAGGCGGTCGGCAATGATCTTCTCAAGACCTGCAAAGGCACCGCCGCAGATGAACAGGATGTTGGTCGTGTCCACCTGCAGGAATTCCTGCTGCGGGTGCTTGCGGCCGCCCTGCGGCGGAACCGAAGCGGTCGTGCCTTCCATCAGCTTGAGCAGCGCCTGCTGCACGCCCTCGCCCGAAACATCGCGCGTGATCGACGGGTTCTCGGCCTTGCGGCTGATCTTGTCGATTTCGTCGATGTAGACGATGCCGTGCTGCGCCTTCTCGACATTGTAGTCGGAAGCCTGGAGCAGCTTTAGGATGATGTTCTCCACGTCCTCGCCCACATAACCGGCTTCGGTCAGCGTGGTGGCGTCGGCCATGGTGAACGGCACGTCGAAGGTCTTGGCGAGCGTCTGCGCGAGCAGCGTCTTGCCCGAACCCGTGGGACCCACGAGCAGGATGTTCGACTTGGACAGTTCCACGTCGCCCTGCTTGCCGCTGTGCTTCAGCCGCTTGTAGTGGTTGTGCACCGCCACTGACAGAACACGCTTCGCGCGTTCCTGCCCGATCACGTAGTCGTTCAGCGTCTCGCAGATTTCGCGGGGAGACGGCACGCCGCCGTCCTTTTTGCCCGCGATCCCGGCCTTGGTCTCTTCGCGAATGATGTCGTTGCAAAGCTCGACGCATTCGTCGCAGATGAAGACCGTGGGTCCCGCGATCAGCTTGCGCACTTCGTGCTGCGACTTGCCGCAGAAGCTGCAGTAGAGGGTGCTTTTCGCGTCAGATCCGCTCAATTTCGTCATTTTCCGTCTTTAGGCCCATTCGAGGCGACTCGTCGAGTCTACCTTGGACGGGGCCGGTTTTGCAATCCTGAGACCGATATGGGTATCCCCGCAACCGTTGCAAAGGACTGAAGGCCGGGACTCCGTTGGAGCCCCGACCTTGCGGTCATGCTCAGGCTTCGGTCGGCTTGTCGCCGTCGGGCCGCGTTTCGAAGACCTTGTCGACGAGGCCGAACGCCAGCGCTTCCTCGGCCTCGAGGAAGGTGTCGCGGTCCATCGCCTTCTCGATCTCGTCGAGCGACTTGCCGGTGTACTTCACGTAGAGATCGTTGAGGCGCTTGCGCATCCGCAGGATCTCGCGCGCCTGGATCTCGATGTCGGACGCCATGCCCTGCGCGCCGCCCGAAGGCTGGTGCACCATGATGCGGGCGTTCGGCAGCGCGATGCGCATGCCCGGCTCACCGGCGGCGAGCAGGAAGCTGCCCATCGAGGCGGCCTGGCCGATGCAGACCGTGGAGACGCGCGGTTTGATGTACTGCATGGTGTCGTGGATGGCCATGCCGGCCGTCACCACGCCGCCCGGCGAGTTGATGTACATCGAGATGTCCTTCGAGGGATTTTCCGACTCGAGGAACAGAAGCTGCGCAACGATCAGCGAGGCCATGTGGTCTTCGACCTGGCCGGTGATGAATACGATGCGCTCGCGCAGGAGGCGCGAGTAGATGTCGAAGCTGCGCTCACCGCGGCTGGTCTGCTCGACGACCATCGGCACCAGCGCGCCGGTCACGGGATCGGTAGTGAACTTTCCTTGGGCGCCCGCGGCGCCAAACAGGTCGAGCATGGGAGTCCTCTTCTGGTTTGGACCGCCTATGTCGCGTGCCCTTCGCCGATGTTCAAGGGCTTTAACGATCTAACGCGGATGGGATGTGGGATAACATTCTCCATCCTCGATAAGAAAACGGCCCGGCGCAATCTCTGCACCGGGCCGCTTCGCGCATCAGCCTGAAAGAAGGATCAGTCCTTCTTGGCAGCTGCCTTCTTGGCGGGAGCCTTCTTGGCAGGCTTGGCTTCCGCCTCGCCTTCAGCGGCTTCCTCGGTCTTCTTGGCGGCAGCCTTCTTGGCGGGAGCCTTCTTCGGCTTTTCCTCGGCAGCGGCTTCGTCGGCTTCGGCAGCGGCGTCTTCCGCAGCGTCTTCCTTCTTGGCAGCAGCCTTCTTGGCCGGGGCCTTCTTGGCCGGAGCCTTCTTGGCTTCCGCCGGCTTGTCGCCGTCGGTGTCGGCTTCGATAGCAGCCTGCAGTTCGTCGCGGGTCACTTCACGCTCGGTGACGTCAGCCTTCTCGATCAGGAAGTCGACGACCTTGTCTTCGTACAGCGGGGCGCGCAGCTGGGCGGCCATCATCGGGTCCTGCTGGACATATTCGAAGAAGCGCTGGCGATCTTCCGGACGGTACTGCTGAGCGGCCTGCGAGACCAGCATCTGCATTTCCTGGGCGGTCACTTCGACGCTGTTGGCCTGGCCGATTTCCGACAGGAGCAGGCCCAGGCGCACGCGGCGCTCGGCGATCTTGCGGTAGTCGTCCTTCTCGGCTTCGATCTCGGCGAGAGCGGCCGCGGGGTCTTCCTCGTGGCTGGCTTCGTGCGTGAGCTGCTGCCAGATCTGCGAGAATTCGGCTTCCACCATGGTCGGCGGCACGTCGAAGTCATGACCGGCGGCAAGCTGGTCGAGCAGCTGGCGCTTCATCGCGGTGCGGGTCAGGCCGGCAGTTTCCTGCTCGAGCTGGCCCTTGAGCAGGCCCTGGAGCTGTTCGAGGCTCTCGAGGCCCAGTTCCTTGGCGAAATCGTCGTCGATCTTCGATTCGGCAGGCGCCTTCACTTCGTGCGCGACGATGTCGAAGGTGGTTTCCTTGCCGGCGAGGTTCGCGGCCTGGTAGTCCTCGGGGAAGGTCACGGTGATGGTGCGCTCTTCACCGGCCTTGATGCCGCCGAGCTGCTCTTCGAAACCGGGAATGAAGCGACCGGCACCGATCACCAGCGGAGCCTTCTCGGCCTTGCCGCCTTCGAACTCGACGCCGTCGAGCTTGCCGGTGAAGTCGATGATCACCTGGTCGCCGTCTTCGGCCGCACCGTCCTTGGTCTCGAAACGCTGCTGCTGCGAGGCAATGCGCTCGACCGCTTCGGTCACGGCGTCTTCGGCGACGGGCACGACCAGCTTCTCAAGCTTGAGGCCGTCCAGCGAGGGCGCAGCGATCGTCGGCAGCACTTCCAGGCTGACGGTCAGCTCGGCGTCCTTGCCCTGCTCGTAACCTTCGCCGAGAGCGACGTCGGGGTTCATCGCGGGGCGCAGGGCGTGGTCGGCGACCAGCTTGTCCATGGCTTCGCGGATGGTCGCGTTCAGCGCGTCCTGGTGGATCGCTTCGCCGTGCATCTTCTTGACGAGATTGGCGGGAACCTTGCCGGCGCGGAAGCCGGGCATCTTCACCTGCGGCGCGATCTTCTTGATTTCGCCTTCGACGCGGGCCGTGATGGTCTTGGCGGGAATGGTCACCGTGTAGGCGCGCTTCAGGCCTTCGTTGGTGGTTTCGACGATCTGCATTTCAAATGCCTTCCTGTGCAATTCAACGGGCCTTACGGGGCCAATTCTCGCGACTCATCTCCCCCAGGGCGGCGTAATGGTGCGGGCGAAGGGACTCGAACCCCCACATCTTTCGATACTGGTACCTAAAACCAGCGCGTCTACCATTCCGCCACGCCCGCAAAGATCAAGCCTGAAACTCAAGGGACGTGCCCTTATAAGGACACGCGGAAAAGGGCAAGCGCCGCGAGTCGCACCGGAGCAAGTCGGTCACGGATCCGCTGCGGCGTTCCGGCCCGCCGCGACGGCATCGCATGCGAAGAACCGATGCGTTCGTCGGCCTGCACCGGCCATGCAACCAAGCCTCTCCGCCACGGGTTGCAACAGCATCAGCAAGAGAGAGGCGAACATGGCAACCCAGCCTGCCGACAATCCCGGCGACACTCCCCCCGAGACTCCGGTACCCCCGAGCGACCCGAACGAACCCACGGCCCCCACGGAAATTCCCGAGACCGGACCCGATTTCGACCGCCCTGAGAGAGGCCCGGTCGAACTTCCACCACCTGATTGATTTAATTCAGGAAATTCAGGCGCCGTGTTCCATCCCCGGGAAGGAACACGGCGCCTTTTTTTTGCTGCTCAGTCCTTGCCCAGCCAGTGCCCCAGGCTTTCCAGAGCCGAGAGTTCACGCAAGTCGTTCGGCCTTGTCCGGCCCGGAACGATCGGGCATTCCATGCAATAGGCCTGGGTTCCGCGCGCCGTGAACATCGCGCTGACCTGTTCCGTCACGCGAGCGAACTGCTGCTGGCGGCGCAGCGCCGTAAAGCTGGCGAAATCGAGGGCGGCGGCGGATTGTCCTTCGGAATCCGATGTCAGCCCGCCCAGGAATTTCGAGAACGAATCCGTCTCGTCCTTCAGGTAGACCGCCTGATACTTGCCGTTCCCGACGCCGCCGAGACGGGCCGCTTCTGCCAGTGCCGCGTCGAGATTGCCGATCTTGTCCACCAGACCGATGCGCAGCGCTTCCTGCCCTGGCCATACCCGGCCCTGAGCGATCGAATCGAGCTTCTCGGGCGTCATCTTTCGCGCCGCGGCGGAAATGCCCACGAACTTGCGGTAGGTATTCTCGACAGAGGCCTGGAGCATGCCTTCCACTTCAGGCGTGAAGCCGCCGAGAATGTCGGGCTGGCCGGAAAGCGCCGTGGTCTTCACCCCGTCGCTGGTGACGCCGTAGTCGGCCAGTGTCTTCTCAAAACTGGGGACAACCGCAAAGACGCCGATCGAACCGGTGATCGTCTCGGGCTGCGCGAAGACCTGCTGGCCGGGGGTGGATACCCAGTAGCCGCCGCTTGCCGCCATGTTGCCCATCGATACGACGATGGGGATCTTGCGCGCCTTGTAGCGGTCTATGGCGCGGCGGATGCGTTCGGCGGCCATGGCCGAGCCGCCCGGCGAATCGACGCGGACGACCAGGGCCTTGAAGCCTTCGTCGATATTGTCGTCCAGCAGGTCGGCAATCCGATCGCCCCCCGCCTGTCCGGGACCGGCATCGCCGTCGACGATCTCCCCGGCCACGGTGATGACGCCGATCTTCGCGCCCTCACCCTTCTCGGGATTGGCGGCAAGCCATGCGGCCAGACGATTCGCCTTGAAGGGCAGGTCTCCGTTCTCGTCCTTCCCGGCGACCTCGGCCACGCGATTGCGGAATTCGGTGATGTCGCCGATGCGATCCACCAGGCCGGCGGCCTTGGCGCCCTGCGCGAAGTCGCCTCCCGACGCCTGCGACCAGGCCATCGGATCGCCGGTCATCTGGTCGAGCCGGGCCTTGGGTCGCGCCCGCTGGATGTCGGCCTTGTAGCCGCTCCACAGCGCGCCGTAGATGTCCTGATAGGCTTCGCGCGCGGCCGGCGACATGTCGTTGCGGAGATAGGGTTCGACGAAGCTCTTGTAGGTGCCGGCGCGATAGACGTGGGCATTGACCTTGAAGCGGTCGAGCAATCCCTTGAAATAGACCTGGTTGCCGCCCGGGCCCGCCACGAAGGCGCCGCCCATCGGATCGACCCAGACCTCGCTGGCGTGGGAAGCCAGCTGCACGCCGTCATCGGCGTAGGCGTTCGCGAACGTCAGCACCGGCTTGCCCGCCTTGCGCACTTCGTCGAGCGCCTTACCGATTTCCTCGATATGCACCATGCCGCCGCCCAGGAAGCGCGACATGTCCAGCACCACGGCCTTGATCCGCGAATCCCTGGCGGCCAGGCGCAGGGCGCGTTCGAGATCGCGGGCCTGGAACTCGCTCGAAGTGGATTCCGTGCTCATCAGCAGGCTGAGCGGATCGACGTTGCTCTTCTCCTCGACGATGTTGCCATCGAGTTCGAGCAGCAAGGCCCCGTCCACGATCTTGCCCGGCGAAGGGCGCGATGAAAGCGCGGCATAGAGCAGCGCGAAGAACAACAGCAGGAAAATCAAGGCCAGGGCATCTTTCACGCCCACCAGCAGCTTCCAGATCTTGCGCGCGAACGTCATGAATTCACCAGCCTTTCGATCCCCTGCCATAACGCCCTTATCCGGGCGCGGCCATAGCGAGGGCGCCATCGGCCAATCCGGTCTCCCGCCCATGCGAATAGGGTGCGTGCCCATAAGATCCGCCTTGGCGCTAAAAACACCTTGAGCCGACTCCGAGCCGAGCCTAAGGCCTTGTCTTCGATGACAGCTCCAGAATTCACATATCCGGAAGGCTCCGCAGCCTTCCCGCACCGCAGCCTCGTGGGCATCGGCGGCCTGGCCCCGCACGAGATCATGTTCCTGCTCGACGAGGCCCAGCAATGGGTCGACCTCAACCGCGGCACGCAGAAGCGGCGCGACCTGCTCTCCGGCCTGACGATCATCAACGCCTTCTTCGAGAATTCGACGCGCACGCTGCTGAGCTTCGAGATCGCGGGCAAGCGCCTCGGCGCCGACGTCGTCAACATGGCGGTGGCGAATTCGAGCGTGAAGAAGGGCGAAACCCTGATCGACACGGCGATGACGCTGAACGCCATGCGCGCGGACGCCATCGTCATTCGCCACGCCAGCTCGGGCGCCGTGCACCTGATCTCGAACCTCGTCGACTGCCCGGTGCTCAATGCCGGTGACGGCCAGCACGAGCACCCGACCCAGGCCCTGCTTGACGCGCTCACCATCCGCCAGGCCAAGCGTGCCTTCAACGGCCTGCGCGTGACGATCTGCGGCGACATCCTGCACAGCCGCGTCGCCCGCTCCAACATCCTGGCGCTCAATTCGCTGGGTGCCGAAGTCCGCGTCTGCGCACCGCCGGCCCTGCTGCCCGCCGATATCGAGCGCATGAGCGTCAAGGTCTTCCACGATTTCGATGCCGCGCTGAAGGGCGCCGACGTGGTGATGATGCTGCGCCTCCAGCTCGAACGCATGGAAGGCCAGTTCATCCCCTCGCCGCGCGAATATCGCCATCTCTACGGCCTCTCGCTGGACCGTCTTGCCAAGGCGGAAGGCAATGCCCTCGTCATGCACCCCGGCCCGATGAACCGCGGCATCGAGATCGACAGCAATGTCGCCGATCTCGTCGGCCGCTCGCAGATCACCACCCAGGTCGAAATGGGCGTGGCCATGCGCATGGCCTGCCTCGATGTCCTGACCCGACGAGGGCGCGGAATGCCCGGATGGGCTGGGGAGGCCCGGGCATGAGCAACAATACCCCCCTCACCGTGACCGGCGGCCAGCTGGTACTGCCCGATGGCACCATCGCCCCGGGCGCGCTGCGCAGCGAAGGCGGCTTCATCACCGCCGTCGGCGCTGACGTCACGCCCCAGCCGGGCGACGAAGTTCACGACGCCCGCGGCCGGCTGATCGCCCCCGGCCTCGTCGACATCGGCGTCTTCGCCATCGACAAGCCCGCCTTCCACTTCGGCGGCATCACCCGCGCGGCGCTCATGCCCGACCAGAACCCGCCGCTCGACGTGCCGGCGCGCGTCCGCTTCGCGGCGCAATCGGGCAAGCCGGACCTCTGGGTCCATCCGCTCGCCGCGGCAACCCAGAACCTCGAAGGCAAGGCACTCGCCGAGATCGCGCTCATGCGCGACGCGGGCGCCAAGGCCGTGACCACCGGGCGCCAGTGGATCGCCGATTCGGGCACCATGCTGCGCCTGCTCCAATATACCGGGATGCTCGGCATGGTGGTGCTGGCCCATCCGGAAGATGCGGGAATCACCGGCAAGGCCGTCGCCACTTCCGGCGAAATGGCCACCCGTCTCGGCCTGCCGTCCGCGCCTGCCGAAGCCGAAGCTCTCGCCATCTCCCGCGATATCGCCCTGGCCGAACTGGCCGGCGCGGCCATCCACTTCCGTAAGGTGACGACCGCAAGAGGGCTGGACCTCGTGCGCCGCGCCAAGGACCGAGGGCTCAAGGTCACGGCCGGTGTCACGCCTGCCTACTTCATGCTCTCCGACATCGCGCTGGCGGGCTTCCGCACTTTCGCGCATCTTTCGCCTCCGCTGCGCTCGGAAGACGACCGTAAGGCCGTGATCGCGGCGATCGGGGACGGCACGATCGACGTCGTCGCCTCGGGTCACGATCCGCGCGGCCCTGAGGACAAGCGCCTGCCTTTCGCGGATTCCGCGCCGGGCATGGCCGGCGCCGAGACCTTGCTGCCGCTGACGATGAACCTCGTGCGCGACGGCGTGATATCACTCTCCCGCGCCTTCGAACTGATCGCGACCAACCCTGCGAAACTGCTCGGCGTCAATGCGGGCAAGCTCGAAGTGGGCGCCGAGGCGGACATTGCCGTGATCGACGCCGACCGGCCGTGGATCGTCGATTCGGACAAGATGGCCGCTGCCGCCGGCAACACGCCGTTCGACAAGCAGCCCGTCCAAGGCCGCGTGCTGGCGCTGTTCAAGGGCGGGGTCGCTGTAAAGGCCAAGTAAGCAGTCGCGTGATGGCAGGGGCAGATGACCCCTGCCCCCTCCGCCGACCCTCCATTTCTCGCGGAATATTCCGTCTGCCGCCCCTTTGTGGCCCCGGCAGGCGTTCTGGTGGCATCGGGAAGAGCGCCTGACCGGCCGCCGCTTTCACTTTTTTAACTTCCCTGAAACCAAAAAAGACGGCCCCTGTCCGAAGACAGGAGCCGTTTAGGTTCACATGGAACTCAAGTGCGAGGGGCAGAGCCCCCGCGGAAACTCTAAAGCTCGGCGCGGCGCATCTGATTCGCACCGACGCCGCCGGGTAGCGGCCGTTGCTGCGCATAGGCAAGGCAAGGATTGCCGCCCTGCCGAACGCTGGCGCAGACGGACTGGGCCGCACGCTGGTCGAAACCGCCCGCCGCGACGCGGTAGTAAGTTTGGCCGTTCACTTTCGCCTCGGTAATCCGCAAATCATGCCCCCGAAGGGCCGGGTTGCGCGACTGAAAAATTCCCCAGGCCCGCTTGGCGCCGTCCATTGTTCGGAACGAGCCGAGCTGGACGAGATGCGTAGCCGAAATCAAGGCCTTGGCCGGAGCGACCTGCGGCTTGGCCGCCGCCACCGGACGAACCGGACGCGCAGTGGCCACACGCACCGGCGCGGCGACTCGGGCAGCCGGCATGGGCGCTGGCGCCGGAGAAACCGGCTGGATCTCTTCGGGCTGGTTTGCACCCCAGAAAGTTTCGCCGGTTTGAACGGGCGGAAGTTCCGCTTCGGGCGAAGCCGCTGCGGGCGCTTCGGCCATGGCCATCCGCGGCGCAGCGGCAGGAGCGTTGAGCGCGAGCATCGCAGGCTGCCCCGGATCGGCGCGCAGCGGCGCACCGATCAGGCCGGCGATCCGCGCCTGCGACTGGTCCGGGCGGGCTGCACGCGCCCATTCACCAAGACGGGCGTCGAGCTGGTCGGCCGGAACGTCCTGCGAGGCGATCAGGCGGGCCTCGCGCCAGCGGCCGTCAAGGGCATAGGCATAGGCCAGGTTCTGGCGCGCCTTGGGCGTATTGCCACCGCCGCGAACGACCCCGGTCAGGATATCCACGCCAGTGGCGGGACGACCGGCAAGAGCGACGGCAAGACCGTAGTCGCTGGCCGGCAGCTTGTTCTGGAAGCGCTGGAGCACGGCCATGGCCTCAGCCCCGCGACCTGCGCCGACATAGGCCAGGACGGCGCCAAGGCCGGTGCGCGGGCTCTGGTCGCCCAGCGCAATGGCATCCTCGAAAGTGGTGGCGGCCGAATCGAAGCGTCCGGCAGAGAGGTAGGTCTGGGCCAGCGCAGCGCGCGCCGAAGCATCGCGCGGCGAGCGGGTGACACGCTGCTCCGCGCGGGCAAGGTCCTTGTCCCCCGGCTCACCCGGGGCGGCCGAAGCACCGGCGCGGGCGAAAGGCGCTTGTCCTGCGCAGCTCACCAGGAGCGTCGCGGCCATCGCGGTGCAGATCGCGAGAGCGGCGCTGCGGGCACGGAAGTTGAGGGGTTGCATCGATCGGGCCCTGGCTCAGCTGCGCCCGCCGACGGGCATGGCGATTTCCGGCATTTCGGAAAGGAATTTGTCGAGCGCCTCGGTAACCAGCACTTGCGCGCTGCGGTTCAGCAGCACGCCGGCCATCTTCAGCCGGAAGTGACGATCTGCATCGAGGCGCAGGGTAAAGGCGGCGCGTCGACCCTCGACAGCAGCCGAGCGGCTCTGGACGGTCATGCGGCCGAGGCGCTGGGCAAGCTCGTCGATCTGGCGCAGCACGTCGGGCGCCGGCGCCGAAGTGGGCAGTTCGGCACTCGGTCCGACCAGCTCGACCACATCGGTCTGGACCGCATCGTTTTGAACCGCGTCGTTCTGGCCCCAGTCGTTCCAGCCAAGGTCTTCCATCCGCGCACCGGCGACGGAAAGGCTCGTGGCGCCGAGGTTGACGGCATCCTGGCGCCGCATCGCCGGGCGGGCGCGCCCCTTGCGGGCCAGCAGCCCGGGCGTCAGCGAGGCAAAGCCGTGTTCGCTCAAGCCGGTCACGATCAGGATCCTGCCACGCGGCGGCCGAAGCCACCGATCGGTCGTGCCGCGCCGGGCATGATCGGCTGGCCGGTCAACTGCGGAGCGGAGAAGACGGTGCGGCGGAAATTGCGTTCGAGACGGTCCGAAACGTAGTTCCACAGCGCGGTCACTTCCTGCGCGGAACGGCCGTTGGGATCGACTTCCATGACGGTGCGGCCGTCGATCATCGACGCCGCGAAGTCGGTACGCTGGTGCAGCGTGACGGGAGCGACGGTGCCGTGCTGGGAAAGCGCGACGGCGGCCTCGGCCGTGATGCGCGCTTTCGGGGTGGCGGCGTTGACCACGAAGATCAGCGGCTTGCCCGAGCGTTCGCAAAGGTCGACGGTGGCGCCCACCGCGCGCAAGTCGTGCGGGCTGGGGCGCGTCGGCACCACGATCAGTTCCGAGACCGAGATGACGCTCTGGATCGCCATGGTGATGGCGGGCGGCGTATCGATCACGGCCAGCTTGAAGCCTTGCTGGCGCAGGACCTGAAGGTCGCTGGAGAGGCGGGCCACGGTGGTCTGGGCGAAAGCAGGATAGTCGGCCTCGCGCTCGTTCCACCAATCGGCGAGCGAGCCTTGCGGATCGATGTCGATCAGGACGACCGGCCCGGCGCCGGCGCGCTGCGCCTGCACGGCGAGGTGCCCGGAAAGCGTGGTCTTGCCCGAACCACCCTTCTGCGATGCCAATGCCAGTACGCGCAAAGCCGTTACCCCCTGAGGAACCCCGCGCCGAAAGATCGGCGGCTCGGAAAATTCAGTTTCTCACAGAGGGCTGGATCGCAGATCGTTCCTAATTTAGAGTTAACCCCGCCGCCGTTTCAGGCACTTGCCGCTTGGCCGCCTCGGCCAGGTCCGGGATTTTTCGTTTACCATCGGAGTTAACGCGAATTTCGCCCTTCCATGGGCATCTTTCGGGATATCCGGATGATCCGGTGAGTGCCTTCGCTTACCATGTCCGGACCTTAGTCAGGAAATCGAGGCCAGCAGACGTGCGGAAAAATCGAAGCGCCCTATCATGTCTCCCCCTGCACCTCGGGCTGGCCGCCGCGCTTGCGAGTCTTGCCGCTGCCCCTGCCCTGGCCGAGGTGAAGGCCGGAGACGTCAAGGCCGGGGGCGTGAAGGCCGGCGGCGTGAAGGCAGGAGTCGAGGCCTGGTCCGCCGGAAACTACGCCGCCGCCGTCCAGCAATGGCGCCCGCTGGCCGACAAGGGCGATGCCGACGCCCAGTTCAACCTGGCTCAGGCCTACAAGATGGGGCGCGGCGTTCCCGAAGACCTCGGCAAGGCGGAAGAACTTTACGGCAAGGCCGCCGCGCAAGGCCATGTCCAGGCTTCCGACACTTATGGCCTCATGCTGTTCCAGCGTGGAGAGCGTCAGAAAGCCATGCCCTATCTGCGCAGTTCCGCCGCACGCGGAGACGCGCGGGCCGAATATATCTTGGGGGTCGCACACTTCAACGGCGACATCGTGGAAAAGGACTGGGTACGGGCCTATGCCCTGGTGAGCATGGCCCAGCGCGCGGGGCTACCCCAGGCCGCCAATGCCCTTGCCCAGATGGACGAGCATATTCCGCTGGCAGACCGTCAGAAAAGCGTAGGGCTCGCCGCCCAGCTTACGGCGCAGGCCGATGCGACCCGCACCCGCGAAACCGCAGGGGCCGAGCTGGGAACAGGTCCGCGCGCGCCCTCCCCGACGAGAATCGCCAACGCGCCGGACAGCCCTGCCCGCGCCGGTGCCGACTATACCCTGCCCGCCATCGCGCGCCCGGCCGACCGCGCGCTCTTGCCTCCCGCGAAGGCGCCGCCAAAAGTCGCGGCCGCCCAGCCGGTCGCCCGCCCCGCTCCCCCGCCCGCGCCGAAACCTGTCGAACCGAAAGCCGCGCCGCGCCCTGCTCCGGCCGCGGCGAGCGGCGGCATCTGGCGCCTCCAGCTCGGCGCTTTCGGCGTTCCCGGGAATGCGGAAAAGCTCTGGGCCTCCTTGTCGAAGCGCCCGGAAATGACGGGAAGCAAGCGCCAGCTCGTACCGGCCGGAAAGCTCACCAAGCTCTATGCCGCCGGCTTCGCCAGCAAGGCGCAGGCCGACCGCGCCTGCGGCGCGCTCAAAGCCTCCGGTCACGAATGCATCGTCACCTCGTAGTCATACCCCTACCTTGCAGGTCGTCGTGGACGCGCCACGGCTGATCGCCTAGTCTTCCTCTCAGGGAGACCAGGAATGCTGAAAGCCATCGCGGGCCGGAGTGCCCGGGCAGGTGCACGCGCGTCGATGCCACGGCCGCCGTCCGGGACAGGCGGACGATTGGCTTCGCTCGACCTGGTACGCGGCATTGCCGTCATGGGGATCCTCACCATCAACATATCCGGTTTCGCCGGACCCAGCCTCGGCGCGCTGACGCCCGATTTTCCCGGCCACGCCAGCATGGCCGACGAAGCCGCATGGGCCGTCGGCTTCCTGTTTTTCGAGGGCAAGATGCGCGCGCTCTTCGCCATGCTGTTCGGCGCGGGCATCGCCCTCCAGTGCGAACGCATGGACGCAGCCGGGCGCGAGGGTGACGTGCTGCAGGTCCGCCGCCTGGCCTGGCTCATGGTGTTCGGCACATTGCATTACTGGCTGCTGTGGTGGGGAGACATCCTGTTCGTCTACGGCTGCTGCGGCATAGCCGTGCTGTTCGTGCGCCGCTTGCCCTGCCCTTTGTTGCTGGGCCTGGCGGCGGGCGTGATCGTCACGGCCACCGTGATCGACTTATGGTCCATGCTTCCGCTGGTGCGCGCGGAAGAAGCCTTGCGAATCGGCACGGCTACGGCCGGCCAGCACCGCGAGGTGCTGGCGCGCCTGGACCTCTACAATGCCAACGACTTCGCCCAGGCGCAGCTTTACCACGGCGGTTTCCTGGACATCGCACTCGGCAAGCTGCGCGGCGACCCGTTCTGGCTTTTCACCATGACGGCCCACGCCTGGAGCGAAGTCCTGCCGCTGATGCTGGTCGGCGTCGTTTTGATGCGCAGCGGTTTCTTCAGCGGCGATTGGCCGGAGGCGTGGATGCGGCGGCTTCGGATCGGCGCGACGGCGGCGGGCCTGGCGCTTACCGTGCTGGTGCTCGCCTGGGCCTGGCCGCGCCATTTTCCGCCGATCGCGATGGCCATGCTGCTGGGCGAGGGACTCTGGCCCGCCCACCTGCTGACGGCCCTTGGTTACGCCGCGGCGATCGTATGGGCGACGCCGCGCCTGCTCGAAACCCGCGCGGGCCTGCGGATCATCGCGGCCGGGCAAGTGGCCTTCACCAATTACATCGGCACCAGCCTGCTCATGTGCGCACTGTTCTACGGATGGGGCCTGGGCCTGTTCGGAAAGCTCGGCCCGGCGGACCAGTGGGCGCTGGTTCTGATCGGCTGGATGGTGATGCTGGCGTGGAGCGAACCTTGGCTGAGTCGCTATCGCAGAGGCCCTCTGGAACTGCTCTGGCGGTCCCTGGTAGAGCAAAAACGTCTTAAAAATCGCCGTAAGGCAATGGCTTGATAGGAAGTTGAAGAACGCTATTGCGATCCATTTGCAGTTGCATATGATGGTCCTCAAGAGGATTCGCACCATGTACGTTTGCATCTGCAATGCCATTCGTGAGACCGACCTGCGCACCGTAGCCCGCTGCTGCCGCGGCGATGCCACCGCGCTTTACGGTGCTCTCGGACATGCGCCGCAGTGCGGACAGTGCCTGGACGAAGCCGAAGACATTATCGCCGAGGAATCGGCAAGCGCCGACGCGCCCCTGAGCGCGGCAGCCTGACCCTGCAACAAGGCGGGTTACACCTGGCCTCGGCCGGGTGTTTTCGCGTGCCTGCTTGCCTTACAGGTCTGAAAGGGCCATAAACCCGCCCGAACAGATTCAGGAGCATCTCCCATGAAGGGCGACCAGCAGGTCATCGATTTTCTCAACAAGGCGCTCTTCAACGAGCTGACCGCGATCAACCAGTACTGGCTGCATTACCGCATGCTGGACAACTGGGGCATCAAGAAGCTCGCCGAATACGAACGCCACGAATCGATCGACGAAATGAAGCACGCCGACGTGCTGGCCGATCGTATCCTCTATCTCGAAGGTCTCCCGAACTTCCAGGCGCTGGGCAAGCTGCGCATCGGCGAAAGCGTCGAGGAAGTGCTCAAGGCCGACCTCGCCCTGGAATACGACGCGATTCCGCTGCTCAAGGACGCCATCGCCCATTGCGAGACCGTGCGTGACTTCGTCAGCCGCGAAATCTTCGCCCGCATCCTCGAAAGCGAGGAAGAGCACGTCGATTTCCTCGAAAAGCAGTTCGACATGATCGCCCGCATGGGCATCCAGAACTACTGCCAGCTGCAGAGCAAGCCGGCGGGCGAAGAAGAGTAAGCCCGGACGGCGCGCGAGCAGACATGGATTTTCTCGCGCGCCTCGGTCTCTCCCTTCCCCTGATACAGGCGCCGATGGCGGGCACTTCCACGCCCGCTCTCGCCGCCGACGTCTGCAACGCCGGGGCACTCGGCTCGCTCGCGCTAGGCGCCATCGGCCCGGATGAGGCACGACGGCAGATTGCGGACTTGCGCAGCCGCACGCAGCGGCCTTTCAATCTCAATCTCTTCGTTCACGAAACGCCCGCCGCCGAACCGGCGGTGGAAGCGGCATGGCTGGAGGCGCTCGCGCCCAGCTTTGCCGCCTTTGGCGCAGCGCCGCCCGCCGGACTGGAGACCATCTACGAGAGCTTCGCCGGTAATGCCGCGATACTCGAAGTCGTGCTGGAAGCGAAGCCCGCCGTGGTCAGCTTCCATTTCGGCCTGCCGGACGCCGCAACGATCCAAAAGCTCAAGCAGGCTGGCTGCCTGCTCGTCGGCAGCGTCACCAGTCTGGCGGAAGCCGAACTGTCGCGCAGCGCGGGGATCGACGTACTCGTGGCGCAAGGCTGGGAGGCCGGTGGCCATCGCGGCATGTTCGACCCCGCCGCGCCCGACGATCGGCTCGGCACTTTCGCGCTGGTCCGCCTGCTGGCGGCTTGGGGCAGGCTGCCCGTGGTCGCGGCTGGCGGCATCATGGACGGAGCGGGCATGCGTGCCGCGCTCGATCTCGGCGCGGTTGCCGCGCAGCTCGGCACGGCCTTCGTCGGCTGTCCGGAGAGCAACGCCGATGCCGGTTATCGCGCCCTGCTTGCTTCCGACGCGGCCCGGCATACGGTGATGACGCGGGCGATCTCCGGCCGTCCGGCCCGGTGCCTTGCCAACCGCTTCACGGAACTCGGGGAGCGCGCGGACCTGCCGCCCGTCCCTGCCTATCCGCGCACCTATCACGCCGGTAAAGCGCTCAACGCTGCCGCCAAGGCCCAGGGAGAACCCCTGTTCGGCGCGCAATGGGCGGGACAGGGCGCGCCGCTATCCCGCTCGATGCCGGCGGCGGAGCTGGTCGCCCAGCTCGCCGCCGAACTTTCCGCTACTCGCCCTTAGCCGCGCCGGCTTCCGGCGCGGCCGACTGCCCGTCGGTCCGATACTTGTCGAACCAGGCCAGGATCGCCGACGCCTTGGCTGCCGATTGCGAAGGCCGCGCGGCAATGCCGCCATGGCTGGCGCCCGGCACCTTGACGAGCGCGGTCGGCACCCCCCGGATCTGCAAGGCAGCGTAATACTGCTCCGCCTCGCTCACCGGGGTCCGGAAATCTTCCGAGCCCACCACCACCATCGTCGGCGTCTTGACGTTGCCCACCAGGCTCAGCGGCGAGCGGCGCCAGTACTCCATGGGGTCTTCCCAGGGCTTCTTGTCGAACCAGTAGCGCGAGGTGAATGGCGTGGCGTCCATCGTCAGCGCCTCGCTGATCCAGTTGATGACCGGCTTCTGCGTCACCGCCGCCTTGAACCGGTCCGTCTTGCCGACGATCCAGGCCGTCAGCACGCCGCCGCCCGATCCGCCGGTGACGAAGAGGTTGTCCGGATCGGCCACCCCGTCGGCAATTGCCGCGTCGACCGAGGCCATGAGGTCGTCATAATCGGTTCCGGGATAGGCCCGGTCGATCAGGTTGGCGAAGGCCTCGCCGTAGGACGTGCTGCCGCGCGGATTCGTATAGAGCACCGCGTAGCCGTGCGCGGCGTAGAGCTGGTAGTCGGTGGAGAAGCCCGGCGCATAAGCGGTGTTGGGGCCGCCATGGATTTCCAGGATCAGCGGCGCCTTCTGCCCCGCCGACAGGCCCGGCGGCGTCACCAGCCAGGCGTCGATCGCGCGGCCGTCAGGCGCGGTCACCGCCAGCTTGCGCACGGGCGCCAGGGCCTTGGCGTCCATCCAGGTGCCGTTGAGGTCGGTCAGCTTGCGGCCGGTCCCGCCATTGCTGACCCAAAGGTCGGCCGGGCGCTGGGTTGTGCCGGAGGTATAGGCCACGCGGCCATTGGCGGAGACGCTGAACGCACCGCCCGTATAGGGCCGGTCGAAATGGTCTCCGGGGCTGAGCCCCTCGACCACGGTCTTCATCGAACCGTCCAGCCCGACGCGGGCCACATAGGTCCTCGCATGATCGTCATACTGGACCATGATCGCGGAATTGCCGGACCAGTTCACCGCGTCGATCGAATGGTCGAACCCCTTGGTCAGCAGCCGCGATCCCGAACCGTCGCTGTTCATCAGGTAGAGGTCGGAATTCTCGTAGGACCGGTTGACGTCGTCATAGCCGAGGTAGGCGATATGCTTGCCGTCTGGCGAGACCATCGCGCCGGCATCGGGGCCGTTGCGGCTGGTGAGCGCCGTCACCGCGCCGCTCGCGATGTCGAGCGCGTAGACTTCGGAATTGTTGATGTCGCGCTGCCAGTTCTCGTGGCGGTTGGCGCTGAAAACCACGCGCTTGCCGTCCGGCGTCCACGACAGCGGGCCGCCGTCGTCGAAGTCTCCGAAAGTCAGCTGGCGCGGCGCGCCGCCGTCGGCCGAAACGAGAAACAGGTGGTCGTAGCCGGGCTGGGCATAGCCGCCGCCGTCCGCACGGTATGTCACGCGGTCGATCACCTGCAGCGGCTCGGCCCATTGCGCGCCTTCGGGGCGCTGCGAGGGCTGCGCGCCCATCTTGGGCCCCTCTCCGGGAACCCGCATGGTATAGGCGATCTGGCGCCCGTCCGGCGACCAGGCCAGCGCGCCGGGACTGTCAGGCAGCCCCGTCACTTTCACTTTGGCGCCGCCATCCAGCCAGAGCACGTAAAGCTGCGGCGCGCCCGTCCCGTCGCTGGAAACGAAGGCCAGGCGCTTGCCGTCCGGCGACCAGCGCGGCGAGAAATGGGCACCCGCCCCGGTCACGAGCGGCCGCTGCACGCCGCTTGCCGCATCGACCAGCCAGATCGAGGGTACGACCTTGTCGGTCATCACATCGGCCGCGGCCCGAACGTAGGCGATCCGGCTGCCGTCGGGCGAGATTTGCGGGTCAGTGACGCCCGAAAGCTTGAACAGGTCGTCAGGCGTGAAGCCGCGCTCCGGACCCTTGATGGAGGTCTTGGCGGCCTGTCCGGCCCCGGCTTCGTCCGCGGCGAAGGCCGAGGAGAGCGGAACGACGGCGCAGGAGAGCGCGAGAACGGCGGCGCGCAGGGCAAAGGCGCGCGAAAGGGTATGCGGCAAGATGGAATGCTCCTTCTCGAATGGGAGGATGAACCCTGTCTTGCCCAGACTTCGTGAAAAATCCAGTCACCTCGGCCGGCGACCTTGCCGCGGCGGGAATCATGCTAAGAGGCAGGCATGGAGCAACCGGAACGCCCCCCCTATACCATCGAGGACTACGGCTTCGGCGTTCTCGTCATCCTCGTTACCGCGGCCTTCGTCTGGCTGCTGCTGCCTTACTTCGGCGCCGTGCTCTGGGGCGTAGTGGCCGCGATCCTGTTTCAGCCGCTCACGGCGAAGCTGGCCACCCGGTTCGGCGGGCGCAAGAGCCTGGCGGCGGGGCTCATGCTGCTGCTGCTGCTCGCGCTCTTCATCATTCCCACCATCCTGCTCGGGGTCAGCCTCGTCCAGGAAGTCACGACGATCTACGAAAAGGTCCGCGGCGGCCAGATCGACATCCCGCACATGCTGGAGCAAGTCCGCGCCGCCCTGCCCGAATCGCTGGAGCGCCTGATCGACCGCTACGGCCTCACCGATTTCGAGAACTTGCGCCGCCAGTTCGGCGCCGGGATCGCCAACGGGCTCCAGGGCCTTGCCGCCCGGCTCCTCTCAGTGGGACAGGGCGCGCTGAGCTTCCTCGCGGCCTTGGGCGTGATGCTCTACCTCACGTTCTTCCTGCTGCGCGACGGCGACCGCTATGGACGGCTGATCCGGGACGCCATGCCCTTGCGCCCACACTTGCGCGACCGGCTGGTGAGCAATTTCGTGATCGTGGTGCGCGCGACGATGAAGGGCACGGTCGTGGTCGCCGTGGCGCAGGGCCTGGTCGGCGGCGTGATCTTCTCGCTGCTGGGGATCGACGGCTCGCTGCTCTGGGGCGTGATGATGGGCTTCTTCTCGTTACTGCCCGCCGTCGGCACCGGCCTCGTCTGGGTACCCATGGCGGGCTATCTGCTGGCGACTGGCCACATGTGGCAAGGTGCGGTGCTGGCCTTCTGCGGCCTGTTCGTCATCGGCATGATCGACAATATCCTGCGTCCGATCCTGGTCGGCCGCGACACACGCATGCCCGACTTCGTGGTGCTGATCGCCACTTTGGCCGGCCTGCAGATCTTCGGCCTCAACGGCTTCATCGTCGGCCCGGTGATCGCCGCCCTGTTCATCGCCGTCTGGACGCTCATGCGCGAGATCAAGAACAGCGACGGCATGCTGGAGCCCGATGCCATCGAACAGCAGGAAGAGCGGGCGGAGGCGCCGGTTTCCGACGCCGAGGTAGCCGCGCACCCGTCCTGACACGCGAACGACGGTTTTGAAAAAGGCCGCTGGAGCAGTCTCCAGCGGCCTTTTCGTTATTTGGCGAAGGGGTTCTTCGGCATGCGCAGATTGAGACGGATCGGCACCGCATCGAACCCGAGTTCCCGGCGAATGCCGTTGATCAGGTAGCGGCGATAGCTTTCCGGCAGCAGGTCCAGACGCGTACCGAACAGCACGAAGCCCGGCGGGCGGGTCTTGGCCTGGGTGATGTAGCGCAGCTTGATGCGCTTGCCGCCCGGCGCCGGCGGCGGGTTGGCGGAGAGCGCATCGTCGAACCAGCGGTTGAGCGCGGCGGTCGGCACGCGCTTGCTCCAGGCCTCGCGAATCGAGAAGCCGGCGGCGATCAGCTCGTCCAGGCCCTTGCCGGTCCGTGCCGAAACGGCCAGCAGCGGCACGCCGCGAACTTGCGCCAGGCCGTCGTCGAGCGCCCCGCGAATGCCGTTGAACAGGGCCGAGGCGCCTTCGGCCACGTCCCACTTGTTGATCGCGATGATCAGCGCGCGGCCTTCTTCCAGCACCTTGGAGGCGATGGTGAGATCCTGGTGTTCCAGCCCGCGCGTGGCATCGAGCAGCAGCACCACCACTTCGGCGAAATCGATGGCATGGCGCGCATCGGCCACGGCCATGCGCTCCAGCTTTTCCGTCACGTTGGCACGCTTGCGCATGCCGGCCGTGTCGATCAGGCTGACCTGGCGGACTTCCTGCGTCTTGGGATCGGTCCACTCCCAGTCGACCGTGATCGAATCGCGCGTGATGCCCGCTTCCGGCCCGGTGAGCAGGCGATCCTCGCCCAGGATTCGATTGATCAGGGTGGACTTGCCGGCATTCGGCCGGCCGACGATGGCTAGCTTGAGAGGCCGGCGCAGCAGCGCTTCCTCGTCCACTTCCTCTTCGAATTCCGGCTCTTCGGGCTGGAGCGGATCGAGATGCGGCAGCAGCGACTCGAACAGATCCGCCATGCCCACTCCGTGCTCGGCCGAGAACGTGATCGGATCGCCAAGGCCCAGCGAATAGGCTTCAAGCACGCCGCCCTCGCCCGCGCGGCCCTCGGCCTTGTTGGCCAGAAGGACCACCGGCACCGGCGAAGCGCGCAGCCATTGGCCGATTTCCTCGTCCAGAGGTGTCAGCCCTGCGCGCGCGTCGACCACGAAGAGCGCCACGTCGGCCGTTTCCAGTGCAGCCTCGGTCTGCTTGCGCATGCGGCCGGGCAGAGTCTGGTCTTCTTCGTCTTCCCAACCCGCCGTGTCGACGATCTGGAATTTCAGGCCGAGCAACTCGGCATCGCCGAAGCGACGGTCACGCGTGACCCCCGGCTGATCGTCGACGAGCGCGAGCTTCTTGCCGACGAGCCGATTGAACAGCGTGGACTTGCCGACGTTGGGTCGGCCGATGATGATCACCTGAGGAAGCATGTTGATAACTCGATAAAGGATTCCGGCCCGTAGGGGAATTCCTTCGGAATGGAAACGCCTGCGTTCTCGCGGCGCGGTATTGAATAAAATAAGCCGGACGTCCGGGAACAATTTCCTAATTCGTCGTTAACCATGCCCTGAAGGAATCCCATAACCGTACCGGGCAGAATTGGAACACATGCAGGGTTACCGGATCGCAATCATACTGGGTCTGGCCGCCGCGACGATCGCGCCGGCCAGTGCCCGTTCCGCCATAGACGACGCTTTGGCGGGCGCAGATGACACCGTGGGCGCGGTGGCAAAGCCCGATTACCTGGAGTGCGTGCCTTATGCACGCCAGCTTTCCGGCATCCAGATCTTCGGCGATGCCCATACCTGGTGGAGCCAGGCCCAGGGCCGCTATGCCATCGGCCATACCCCGCGCATCGGCGCCGTCATGGCGATGGAGCCTTACGCCAATTCCCAGCTCGGCCATGTCGCCACGGTCAGCAAGGTCATCGATTCGCGCACAATCCTGGTGAGCCATGCCAACTGGTCCCCGATCGAGGGAAGCCGCGGCCGGATCGAGAAGAACGTCACCGTCCTCGACGTCTCGGCCAGAAACGACTGGAGCGAAGTGCGCGTGTGGTATGCGCCGATTCACAACCTCGGCAACACGCACTGGCCGGTGTCCGGCTTCATCTACAACGCGCGGCCCAATTCCGGTCCCGCAGGGGGCCAGGATCCGACCCTGCAACGGCTGGACGACGTCTCGGCCACGCCAGAGGCACCGAAGAAAAGGAAAAAGGGCCGCCGCAGCGACCCCATCGGCGAAATCATCGCCGGCCTCTACTGAGGCGCCCGGCCCGGCGGCCTGCCGAAACAGGCCGACCGTCCGGGTATGGCCCTATCGGGCCTTGCTGACCTCAGGGCCTTGCTGACCTCAGGGCCTTGCGGACCTCAGGCCCCTTACCTCAGACTTTGGCGACCGGCGCGTCTTCGCCGAGGTCTTCGTACCAGGCTTCCACCGGACCGGAGAGCTTGACCGTCAGGGGATTGCCCTTGCGATCCAGCGTCTTGCCGGCCTGGACGCGCACCCAGCCTTCGGAAATGCTGTATTCTTCCACATTGGTGCGCACGGTACCCTTGAAGCGGATACCGACGCCGCGCTGAAGCTTTGCCTCATCGAAGAACGGGCTCTTCGGGTTGATGGCGAGGTGATCGGGCGGCACGTCAGGGCCGTTCTGGGTCTCTTCAGTCATGCCCCGCGATTTAATTCCAGATGGGCGCTTGTCAATTCGATCCGACTCATCTAGAGGCGCGCTTCCGCAACGGACACAGTCCTTCTGCGGGCGCGTAGCTCAGTGGTAGAGCACACCCTTCACACGGGTGGGGTCGCAGGTTCAATCCCTGCCGCGCCCACCATCCCTTCTACGGGATGGCGTTTGCAAGGCGGACATTTTCCCCAAGATCACCATTTCTCGCAGGCCGAAACGAGCCTCTGGAATCTTGCGCCTGCGCGCATGAGGCGGCATAGCGCGCGCCATGCACGATATCCGCCTGATCCGCGAGAATCCCGAAGGATTCGACGCCGGCCTCGCCCGCCGTGGGGCTCTCCCCGTGGCTGCCGACATCCTCGCCCTCGACGAGCAGCGCCGCTCGGTGGCGACGCGCATGCAGGAAGGGCAGAACCGCCGCAACGAGGCATCGAAGGCGATCGGCAAGGCCATGAGCCAGGGCGACAGCGCCACGGCCGAAGCGCTGAAGGCCGAAGTCGCCCAGCTCAAGGACACCCTCCCGGCGCTCGAAGCCGAGGAGAAGGACCTCTCCGCCCAGCTTCACAATGCCCTGGCCGCCTTGCCCAACATCCCCGTCGCCGAAGTGCCGGACGGCGCGGACGAGAGCGAGAATGTCGAAGTCTCGAAATGGGGCACGCCGGGCACTTACGCCTTCGAGCCCAAAGAACATGCCGATCTCGGCCCGGCACTCGGCCTCGATTTCGAGACCGGCGCCAAGATTTCCGGCGCGCGCTTCACGTTCCTGAAGGGCCAGATGGCGCGCCTGCACCGGGCGCTGGCGCAGTTCATGCTGGACACCCAGACCGCCACCAACGGCTATATGGAATGCATCGTGCCGCTGCTGGTCAAGGACGAGGCCGTGTTCGGCACCGGCCAGCTTCCGAAGTTCTCCGAGGACCTGTTCCGGACCACGGACGGTCGCTGGCTCATCCCCACCGCCGAAGTCTCGCTGACCAATGCGGTCCAGGACGAGATCGTCGATACGGCCGCCCTGCCCCTGCGCATGACCGCCCTCACCCCTTGCTTCCGCTCGGAAGCGGGCGCTGCGGGCCGCGATACGCGCGGCTTCATCCGCCAGCACCAGTTCGAGAAAGTGGAACTCGTCACGATCTGCGCGCCCGAGCAGTCGGAAGCCGAGCACGAGCGCATGGTCGCGGCCGCCGAAACGATCCTCCAGGCGCTGGAACTGCCCTATCGCAAAGTGCTGCTCTGCACCGGCGACATGGGCGCGACGGCGCGCAAGACCTTCGACCTCGAGGTCTGGCTGCCCGGCCAGGCGGCCTACCGCGAGATCAGCTCGATCTCGAACTGCGGCGACTACCAGGCCCGCCGGATGAACGCGCGCTTCAAGCCGGAAGGTTCGAAGAAGACGGAGTTCCTGCACACGCTCAACGGCTCGGGCCTCGCGGTCGGCCGTACGCTGGTGGCGGTTCTGGAGAACTACCAGCAGGAAGACGGCTCGGTGCGCGTTCCCGAAGCGCTCAAGCCCTGGATGGGCGGGATCGACAAGCTGACGGCCGGCCACGAAGCCGCTCTCGACTCGAAGCACACCTGAACTCCTCGTCGCCCTGAACCTGTTACGGGACGACGAATGAAAGCAGCAGAAAAATCATGCGTATCCTGCTCACCAATGACGACGGCATCAACGCCCCCGGCCTCTATGTCCTGGAGAAGATCGCCGCACAGCTTTCGGACGATATCTGGATCTGCGCGCCGAGCGAGGAACAGTCGGGCGCGGGCCATTCGCTGACGCTGGGCCGCCCGGTGCGCATGCGCGAGCATGCGCCCAAGCGCTTCTCGGTCACGGGCACGCCGACCGATTCGGTGACCCTGGGCCTCAAGAAAGCCTTGCCCGGCCCGCCGGACCTGATCCTATCCGGCGTCAACCGCGGCGCTAACCTCGGTGACGACGTGACGTATTCGGGCACCGTCTCCGCGGCGATGGAAGGGGCCATGGCAGGCATCCCCTCGATCGCGCTCAGCCAGGTCTATGCGGGCGAAGGCCTCGGCAACAATGTCAGCTTCTCGGCGGCCGAGGAATGGGGCGCCAAAGTGCTGCGCCCCCTGCTGGACATGCCGTTCGCGCCGCGCACCCTCATCAACGTCAACTTCCCGCCCCTGGCCGGAGCTGACGTGAAGGGCATTCGCGTGGTCCGCCAGGGCTTCCACGACTATGCGCGCGGCTCGGTCGTCGAGGGCATGGACCCGCGTGGCTTCCCGTACTTCTGGTTCGGCCTGCACGGCATCGAGCACACGCCCGGCCACAACACCGATCTCGAAGCGATCTCCGAAGGCTATATCTCTGTGACCCCGCTCCAGATCGACCTCACGCATGACGCCGCGATAGCGCAGATCGCGAGCCGCTTCGAAGCATGATTCCCAAGTCCCTGTTCCTGCTTGCGGCGCTGGCGCTGCCGATCGCGCCTGCCGTCGCGGCACCGCGGGACGAGACCGTGCACGTCGTCGAACCGGGCGAGACGCTGAACGGCATCGCCAACCGCGCCGGCGTTTCTTCCGAGGCTCTGGCGAAAGCGAACGGCCTGAAAGCGCCCTACGTCGTCCGGCTGGGCCAGAAGCTTGCCATTCCGCGCTCCCGGCCTGCGCCGGTGAAAACGGCGGCACCGAAACCGGACAATGCCGCGGCGCCAGCGCGCGCCTCCGGCGCCAGTGCGACGGCCAAGGCAGCAGCCGCAGCCAGTTCGACGGCGAAAGCCGCCATCGCCGCAGCGGGTCCGCCGGAGCAGGAATCCGTGCACGTCGTCCAGCCCGGCGAGACGCTGGGCGGCATCGCCGCCGCAGCGAAAGTTCCCCGCGTCCTGATCGCGGAAGCCAATGGTCTGCAGCCGCCCTATGCGGTGCGCTCCGGCCAGAAACTGCAGATCCCCCGCACGCGCCGGCATACGGTCAAGGCAGGCGACACCGGCTTTTCGATCTCGTACAAGTACGCGGTGCCCTGGGAGCAGGTCGCCCTGGCCAATGGTCTCGATCCGGCCGCGCCGGTCAAGCCGGGCCAGACGCTGCTGATCCCCACTTTGCTCGATCCGCCGCCCGCAAGCGGCGCTTCCGTGCCTGTCGCTGCGCCCACGTCTGCGCCCACCGCCGCACCGCTGCTGGCGATCCCCGCTCCGCAGAGCACGCCGACCACGCGTAGCGCGCGATTCGCCTGGCCTGTCAGCGGCCCCATCCGCCGCGGCTTCGCGACCGGCGCCAACCATCACGACGGCATCGACATCAAGGCCCCGGAAGCCACAATGGTCCGGGCCGCCGCGGCCGGCACCGTGCGTTTCGCGGGCATGGAAAAGGAGCAGTTCGGCAATCTCGTCGTGCTCGACCACGGCGACGGCTGGTTCACCGCCTACGCCTTCCTCAGCCGGGTGACCGTCAAGGAAGGCGCCAGGGTGGCGGCCGGAGAGCGCGTCGGGCTGGTCGGCAGCACGGGCCTTGCCAAGGGCAACGAGCTTCACTTCGAGGTGCGGCAGAACGGCAAGCCCGTCGATCCGCTGGACGAGTTGCCCAAGGCCCCCTAAGCTTGGCGGGCATGTCGAAGCGACACTCTGCTCGCGCCGTATTCAGGCCGCCTTCGTTCAAACCATTGCGTCGGTCGCTGGCGGTCCCGGTCTGGGCCGACGTGGCCTTGCGCCTGGGCGGTGCGTTCTTCCTGATCTTCGTGGTCATCATGGTCCACTGGAGCGACCGGGCCGGCCTCCACGATGTCCACGACGGGCAGGTCAGCTTCCTCGACGTCGTCTATTTCACGATGATCTCGATCACGACCACGGGCTTTGGCGACATCGCCCCCGTCAGCGACCGGGCGCGGCTGATCGAGGCGATCCTGGTCACGCCGATCCGGCTCGCCGTCATCACCATCTTCGTCGGCACGGCCTACAATTTCATCATCAAACGCAGCTGGGAGAGTTGGCGCATGAAGCGAATCCAGGAAAGGCTGGAGGACCACATCGTCGTGCTCGGCTTCGGCGTCAGTGGCTCGGAAGCGGTCAAGGAACTGGTCGAGCGCGGGATGGAACCGGCCTGCATCGTCGTGGTCGACCCGGTGGAGGCCCGTCTGGCTCACGCCGAGAAACTGGGCTGCAACGTGCTCCAGGGCGACGCCACGCGTGACGATATCCAGAACGCGGTCCGCGTGACGACGGCGCGAACGGTGCTGGTCTCCGCCGGGCGCGACGATACTTCGGTGCTGATCGTGCTCACCACCCGCCACCTTGCACCCACGGTGCCCATCACGGTGGTCATTCGGGCCGATGACAACGAACTCCTCGCGCGGCAGGCCGGCGCCAACAACGTCATCAACCCGGTGCGCTTCACCGGCCTGCTCCTGGCAGGCTCGGCCGAGGGCCAGCACGTCGCGGACTATTTCTCCGACCTCGCCTCCGTGGCGGGCCGGGTGCAGCTGGTCGAACGGCCGGTGGCGCCTGAGGAGATCGGCCGGCCGCTCGACCAGCTCGCCACGGGCGGCAAGGGGCTTCGCATCTACCGGGGAGAGCACACCATCGGCTTCTGGGAAGACGACGCCAGCATCCTGCAGCCCGGCGACATCGTGGTGGAAATCGCCCCCACCAAGGCTACCGACGAAGCCGGTTCAGCCTAGCACCCAGAACACCAGGCCCATCGCCAGATAGGCCACCAGCCAGAACAGGCAGTCCACCACGCGGCGCATCGGCTCGGTGCGCTGGCGAAGGTGGGTCAGCCACACAGCGGGCATCACGAAGGCCACCGAGACGCCGCCCGTCTGCATGAAATAGAGCCAGGGCTTAGCAGCCAGCGTTTCCGCCCCGATCCGCGCGAAATTGTGGCCGAGCATGGCCGAAGACACCAGCATGACGAAGACGACCACGGCATAATTGGCCCCGCGCTGCGCGCGTCCGGGAATCAGCTGCCGCCCGGTTCGGAACAACGGACCGTGCCAGACAAGGCCCACCGCCACCGCAAGCGCCGCAGCCAGGAAGACCGCCAACCAGTTAACCGGACCCATCGACATCCCCTGTTTTCCAATAGCTTCTCTCTTGCAGGCCCGTGCCGAAGGCGCAAGACAAGTGCGCATCGAAGGAAGGGATTCGCCTGCCACTCGGCCGGTACGATTCGTTTTTCGTGACTCTCGGGCGCAATAGGCGTATCGGGCGCGCCATCCCTATGGCTATTGAAATCCCCTCTCCGCCCAAGGTCGGCATGGTCAGCCTCGGCTGCCCCAAGGCGCTTGTCGACTCCGAACGCATCCTCACCCGCCTGCGCGCCGACGGCTATACGATGAGCCCGGACTACGCCGGGGCCGACGTCGTGCTCGTCAACACTTGCGGATTCCTCGATTCCGCGAAGGAAGAGAGCCTCTCCGCGATCGGCGAGGCCATTGCCGAAAACGGCCGCGTGATCGTCACCGGCTGCATGGGCAATGAGGCCGACGTGATCCGCGCCCGCTTCCCGGACGTGCTGGCCGTCACCGGCGCGCATCAGTACGAAGCCGTGGTCGAGGCCGTGCACGAAGCCGCGCCGCCCGAACTTTCGCCTTACGTCGATCTGATTCCCCAGATCTACGACGAAGCCGGCGTCAAGCTCACGCCGCGGCACTACAGCTATCTGAAGATCTCGGAAGGCTGCAACCACGCTTGCTCGTTCTGCATCATTCCCTCGCTGCGCGGGAAGCTGGCGAGCCGCCGCATCGACGCGGTGCTGCGCGAGGCGGAAAAGCTGGTCCAGGCCGGAACGCGCGAACTGCTGGTCATCAGCCAGGACACTTCGGCCTATGGCGTTGACGTGCGGCATGAGACGCGCATGTGGAAGGACCACGAGGTCCGCACGCACATGACGGACCTTGCCCGCGAACTCGGTCAGCTCAGCGATTCGCAGGGCCGCAAGCCCTGGGTCCGCCTGCACTACGTCTATCCCTATCCCCATGTCGACGCGGTGATTCCGCTCATGGCGGAAGGACTGTTGACGCCTTACCTCGACATTCCCTTCCAGCACGCTGCGCCTTCGGTGCTCAAGTCGATGAAGCGTCCGGCCAACGAGGCCAAGGTGCTCGACCGTCTGCGCAAGTGGCGCGAGATCTGCCCGGATATCGCGATTCGCTCCAGCTTTGTGGTCGGATTCCCCGGTGAGACCGAGGCGGACTTCCAGTACCTGCTGGACTGGCTGGACGAGGCCCAGCTCGACCGCGTGGGTGCGTTCCGTTTCGAACCCGTCGAAGGCGCAAGCGCCAACGACCTGCCGAACGCCGTGCCCGAAGAGGTCAAGGAAGAACGCTACGCCCGCATCATGGAGAAGACCGCCGCGATCAGCGCTGCCAAGCTTCAGGGCAAAGTTGGACGTATTCTCCCGGTCATCATCGATGAAGTCGGCGAAGTGGACGAGGACGGCGACATCGGTGCAACCGGCCGCTCTCAGGCCGACGCCCCCGAAATCGACGGCAATGTCTTCCTCCGCAATGCCGGAAAGAACCTGGAAGTCGGTGATATCGTTGACGTTCTTATCGAGGACGCCGACGAGCACGACCTCTACGGCGCCATTACCGAAGTCTGAGCGGGATCGGGCGGCAGTTGCACGCCTTGCAACGTTGCTCAATCTTTTCGCATTTGCAGCGAATCAGTGTCGGGAGCATATGGAACAGGCCTTTCAGGCATCCTCTCCCAAAAACTTTCCAAGGGCTGGTCTTCGGACCGGCCTTTTTTTTGCGCTGCATCCGCGCGAATTGACGTTTGCATCAATGCTCCCGGTCAAGTCTCGCAGCTCCGCGCACCTCGCCTTCATCCGTTTCTGGTTTTAAGGCACTGGCCGCGCCGCTTCATTGCAGGCGCAGCCACGGCGCCCGAAGACGCTCCAACGTCGCTCGATAGGCTGAGTTGCGGCACGTCGCGGCATCCGTAGCGCGCAAACCGGCAGGCGCATGCATTTCTAACAAGCGCATTGCCCCTCAGGACGGCCAGAAATTCAACGCCCGAGCGATCACATGCACGTTATGCAATTACGCCCAATTTTTTCGCATTTGCAGCAAAACCTTTCGCGGATCATAAGGATCGGGCCTTTCAGGCATCCTCTCCCAAAAACTTTCGTAGGGCTGGTCCATCGGATCGGCCCTTTTTTTTTGCGCCTATTCCAGGCGAAACGCCGTCCAGTGCCCCCATGTGCTGGCAGTCGGAGCCGCTTTGTCCTAGCCATGCTGCATGGCCGAATCGTTGCGAATCTATACCGCCGCCCTCGTCGTCATCGGTGACGAAATCCTTTCCGGTCGCACGCACGACAAGAACATCGCGCAAGTCGCCGCCTGGCTGCAGGTGCAGGGGATCCGCCTCAAGGAAGTGCGCGTGGTCGCCGACGACACGGCCGCCATCGTCGAGGCCGTGAACACGCTGCGCGCACGCAACGATTATCTCTTCACCACCGGCGGCATCGGCCCGACCCATGACGACATCACCGTCGACGCCATCGCCGAAGCGCTGGGCGTGCCGGTGATCGTCCATCCGGAAGCCCGTGCGATCCTGGAAAGCTACTATGCCACGCGCGGGGGGCTGACGGATGCCCGCCTGCGCATGGCGCGCACGCCGGACGGCGCCAGCCTCATTCCGAATCGCTACACCGGCGCCCCCGGCATCCGCGCCGGAAACGTCTTTATCATGGCTGGCGTCCCCAGCATCACCGCCGGCATGCTCGACGCTCTTTCCGGCCAGCTCGAAGGCGGGGCTCCGCTGCTTTCAGAGACGGTCGGCTGCTGGGTGGGGGAGAGCGAAGTCGCCGAACTCCTGCGCGAAACCGAACGAACCCACGATGGCTGCCAGATCGGCTCCTACCCGTTCTGGGCCGAGGGCCGCACCGGCGCCAATTTCGTGATCCGCTCCGTCAACGCCCAGGATCTTGCCGCCTGCACGCGCGCTCTGGTGCAGGGCCTGGAAGCGATGGGACGTCCCGCGGTGCCCGGTGGCATTTGAGCCATGGCATTCGAGACGGCCGTCGCGCTTGCCCTGATGGCGTCCTCCGCGCCAGTCGCCGTCCAGGCCCCAACGACGCTCGAAGCCTTCGAAGCCGTCCTGGGCCGCCATGACAGCGCCACGCTGGCGCTGGAGGAATGGTGCACCCTGCGCGGCTTTTCCGCCTCTGCGCGGGTAACGGCGCAGCTCGTGACCGGCAGCGACATCCCCCCACCCGCCGACATCGAAAAGAAGCTGGCGCTGCAGCCCGGCGAGACGGCCGCTCTTCGCAACGTCCGGCTGAGCTGCGGTTCCCGGATCCTGTCGGTCGCATGGAATTGGTACGTGCCAGAGCGCCTGACTGCGGACATGAACGAGGTGCTGCGCTCCAGCGACATGCCTTTCGGCAAGGCCGTGGCCGACCTGCATTTCCGGCGCCTGCCGCTCTCGACGATTGCCGGCGCCGCCGCGAATTGCCCGGCAGGCACGATCTCCACCCATCGGGCCATGCTGGTGCTGCCGGACGAACGGCCGCTGGCCTATCTGGTGGAGTGTTACACCGCGGCCAATCTCCAATCCTGACGTCGCCCCGAACCATGTCCAGAGCGACGCCCGATATTTTCCCGGATCAGGCCGCGACCGCCTCCGTCCCGGCGATCGAGGTTCGGTGCATCATGCGCCCGGTCGACTTGTCATAAGGGATCGCCCGGTGCATCGCGCCGGTATTGTCCCAGATGACGAAGTCGCCCTTGGTCCACTTGTGGCGCAGTGAGAACGCCGGCTGCGCCGCCCATTCCTGCAGGCGGATCAGCATGGCGCGGCCCGCCGGCACTTCCATGCCTACGATATGGTCGGCCGTAGTACCGATCACCATCGACTTGCGGCCGGACTCGTGAGTCCAGACCAGCGGATGTTCCTTGATCAGGCCGATGCCCAGAACGCGCTCGCGGTGCTTCTCGGGAATGGCGTCGGCGATCGGGGAGAGGCTGGCGCGCACCGAGTGTACGGCCCGCAACCCTTCCAACGCCTGCTTCTCTTCCTCCGGCAGCCCTTCGTAGGCGGCGTAAGTGCTGGCGAACTCCGTCTCTCCGCCGATGGCCGGGGCAATCCGGCACGACAGCAGCGTGGCGAATGGCGGAGGCATATCCACCGTGATCCCGTCCATGTGCCAGAAGAACGTCCCCAGCACGTATTCAGGCTGCGGATTGATCTTCTCGTCCAGTGTGACCTGGTAGACGTTGTCGTCGTTCTGCTGGACGTTGTTCCGCGCCGTCAGCTTGACGGTCCCGCCCATCGCATCGGTGATGGCAAGCTGCTCGGCATCGGTAAGGTTGATCTCGGGAAAGACGACGACGGTGCGCTCTTCCACTTTCGCACGGATCGCGGCGGCCGCTTCGGGCGTGAAGATGTCTTCCCGGTCGTCCCACACGACACGCGAACCGATGTGTTCCTTGATGTCCTCGAATCGGATGGCCATGGCGGCACACTCTCCAGCTTATCGTTTTGAACAGTTGTTCAGCACGAAATACACCGGCGCGCCTCTCCGCGCAAGCGGGGGCGCGAGGCTGCGGGATCGCCACAACGAAAAAGGGCCGGAGGTTTCCCTCCGGCCCTTCTATCCGTTTCGCATGATCCCGAAGGATCAGGTGCCTATCAGGCGCCGGCGATCTCGGTCGTGTCGATCTTCAGGCCGGGGCCCATCGACGACGAAAGCGAGATCTTGCGAACGTACTTGCCCTTGGAGCCCGAGGGCTTGGCCTTGACGATCGCATCGACGAACGCGCTGAAGTTGGTCAGCAGGTCGGCGTCCGAGAACGACATCTTGCCGATGCCGGCGTGGATGATGCCCTGCTTTTCGACGCGGAACTCGATCTGGCCGCCCTTGGCGTCCTTCACGGCCTGCGTGACGTTCGGGGTAACCGTGCCGAGCTTCGGGTTCGGCATCAGGCCCTTCGGACCCAGCAGCTTACCGAGACGGCCGACGACGCCCATCATGTCCGGGGTGGCAATGACGCGGTCGTAGTCGAGATTGCCGGCCTGCATGTCGTCCATGAGGTCTTCCGCACCGACCTTGTCGGCGCCGGCGGCGAGAGCTTCCGCAGCCTTGTCGCCCTTGGCGAACACGGCGACGCGAACGGTCTTGCCGGTACCGGCCGGAAGCGAAACCATGCCGCGAACCATCTGGTCGGCGTGACGCGGGTCAACGCCCAGGTTCATCGCGACTTCGACGGTTTCGTCGAACTTGGTCGTCTTCAGGTCGCGCAGGGTCTGCAGCGCGTCAGCGACGGGGTAGTGCTTGAGGTTGTCGCCGAGCTTTTCGGTCAGCGACTTCTGCTTCTTGGTCACCTTGGCCATGGAATCAGCCCTCCACCACTTCGAGGCCCATCGCGCGGGCCGAACCTTCGATGATCTTGGTGGCGGCATCAATGTCGTTGGCATTGAGGTCGGCCATCTTGACCTGGGCGATTTCGGCAAGCTGCGAGCGCTTGACGGTACCGGCGCTGATCTTGCCCGGCTCCTTGGAGCCCGACTTCAGGTTCACGGCCTTCTTGATGAGGAAGGTCGCCGGGGGGGTCTTGGTGACGAACGTGAAGCTGCGATCCGCATACACCGTGATGATGGTGGGGATCGGCATGCCCTTTTCGAGCTCCTGCGTGGCGGCATTGAACGCCTTGCAGAATTCCATGATGTTCACGCCGCGCTGACCCAGCGCAGGGCCGATCGGCGGGGACGGCGTGGCGCTGCCGGCCTTGACCTGCAGCTTGATGTAACCTTCGATCTTCTTGGCCATGTGGCCACTCCTTCACACTTTCGCACCTGCCGGGCAGATGCTCATGTTTAGCGGTTTTACGGGTGCCGGAGCATCCTCCCGCAGGGAATCGGGCGGCACGAGGCCAATCCGAAGGGCGCGCCCCTAAACCATATCGTTCGAAAAGGAAAGCGCCGGTTTCGGCAATTCGCCGCCCGATCTTGCTGGCGCCTGATCCTGCTGACGCCTGACCTTGATGATGGCCGATCTTGCTCCCATAGGCTGCGGCATCATGGCAGACAACGAACTCGACAATCTCATCTGGGCGGCACTGTCCGGTGAACAGGCCCGTTTCTCCATCGGCAACGACCGGGCAAAGCGCTTCCATCCCTCGATCGGCCCGCTTGCCGCACTTCGCGATCTTTCGCCGGAAAGCCTCGAAGCCTTTGGCGAACTGGTCCGCACCACCGGCCTCGCCGCACTCGGCCTTGTCGGCATGGTCGAGGACCTCCCGGTTCCGGGCACCGAGATCCTTCGCAGCGCAGAGGGCGTGCAACTGCTGTTCGACGAAAGCAACGCCGCCGCCGTGGAGGAGATCGCCCGCGCCGAGAGCGATCCGCGCACCGTTCCGCTCGGCCAGAGCGACTACCCGGACATGCTGGAACTCGCGCTGCTGACCGAACCCGGACCCTTTGCCGAGCGCACGGGCGACCTCGGTCGCTTCTGGGGCATTCGCGAGAACGGCCGCCTGCTGGCCATGGCCGGTCAGCGCGTACGCACGGCAGAGCATGTGGAAGTCAGCGGGGTCTGCACCCATCCCGACGGTCGCGGCAAGGGCTACGCCGCCTTGCTCTCACGCCGCGTGGCCGGCGCGATTCGGGCTTCGGGACAGCGGCCCCTGCTCCACAGCTATGCCGATAACGAGACGGCCCTGGCGCTCTACGGCAGGCTGGGCTTCGCCGAACGCGCACGGGTTCGCTTCACCGTTTATGCGCCGCCAGGCTGAAACGGCGGCGCGTAGGCCAGATCGAAACCAGGCGGAGAAACGAAAAAGGCCGGGCGAGATGCCCGGCCTTTTTCGTTTTCTTGCCGACGATTACTTGCTGAGTTCGACGTGTTCGAAGTCCAGCTCGACCGGCGTGGCGCGGCCGAAGATCGACACCGACACCTTGACCTTGTTCTTGTCGAAATCGAGTTCCTCGACGATGCCGTTGAAGCTGGCGAAGGGGCCATCGAGGACCTTCACCGAATCGCCGATCTCGTAATCGATGCTGACGGTCTTGCGCGGCGCGGCAGCGGCGGCTTCGGCGGCGCCGAAGTAACGGGCAGCCTCGGTCTCGCTGATTGCCTGCGGCTTGCCGCTGGAACCCAGGAAGCCGGTGACCTTCGGGGTGTTCTTGACGAGGTGGTAGACGTCGTCGTTCAGCGCGAGCTTGGCGAGCACATAGCCCGGCATGGTCTTGCGTTCGGTCTGAACCTTCTTGCCGCGCTTGACCTCAGTGATGGTCTCGTGCGGAACCTGAACGTCCTCGACGAGCTGCGAAAGTCCCATCCGCTCGGCTTCCGAGAGGATGGATTCCTTTACCTTGTTCTCGAAGCCGGAATAAGCGTGGATGATGTACCAGCGGGCCATGGATCTCTCTTCGTAAGCTAGTTCAGGCGATCACAGCAGCGACAGGATCGAGCTGACGACCCAGCCGAACAGTGCGTCGATCCCCAGGAAGAACACCGCGAGAAAGACCGTCATGATGCCGACGAAGATTGCCGTCGTCACCGTCTCCTGGCGCGAAGGCCAGTAGATCTTGGAGGTTTCCGTACGCACCTGGCGGATGAATTCGCCGGGACTGGTCTTGGCCATGACTGTCGTTCTCGCGTCTCTTGCCTGCTGCCTGAGCAGAAAAATAAGTCTCGGCTTCCGGCTAGGGGCCATCGCCGCCCCGGCCGTGGCCGGGAGGGGCAGATGCGATCCTCATGTCGGAAGGAAACGCCGACTTAGCCCCGGCCCGCTCGATTTGCAAGGTCTGGCGAACCGCTCCGTAAACCTAGGACGAAGGGTCCGCGGGATCGGCCAGCCGGGCCAGGAACGAGTTCGGGCTGGAGTAGAGAATGCGCGCCCCGTCGGGCAGCGCCACCGGCTTGATCCGCCCGATATACCAGAGATACTCGGCATGGCGCGCAGGGCCGAACTTGCGCAAGTCGATGTGCTGGCGCGGCGAATAGAGGATGCGCTGGCTCGGATCGGCAAAGCGGTAGGACAAGTCGCGCATGGAGAGCATGTGCACGTTCGGCAGGGCGAAGTTGGAATTCTCCATCGCGCTGCGACGCACCACGGCATAGGAGCCGAAGTGCTCGAACGGGCCGAACCGCCACTGGATACGTGGAATCGCCACGGCCGTGGCCACGCGGGCGCCTTCGGGCACCTGGTCGAGCGCAGCGATCAGCTGGCGGGCGGTCTGCGCGTCCTCGTACCAGACCACGGTCGTCACGGCCGTGCGGGAAAGGAACAGCGAGGCCGCAGCCACGACCATCCAGCGCCGGATCGGCAGATCGATCGCAAGGCAGGCCACCAGCAGCGCCGTGGTGCTCAAACGGTAGTCGGCATAGTCGCCGCCGAAGATCTGGCGCGGCACCACGAGCGTCAGCATCAACAGAATCAGCGCCGCCCAGCCGAAGCGTCCATCGATGCGCTTGCGCAGCAGCGCATAGCCCAGCGCCACCAGCACGAGATCCAGGCTGATGATATCAAAGTAGAAATCGAAGCTGCGCATCGACTTGTAGAGGATGCCCCACTTGTAATCGAGCACGTAGCGCCCGTAGGACACCTTTGAATTCGCGCCCATGCCGATCAGCATCGGCAGCAGCGGGAAGATCAGCGGCCAGGGCTTGAGGAACGGGCGCCAGTCCAGCCAGCTGCTCCGGCGGCTCCATTCGTAGCCGAACAGGAGCACGCCCATCACTGCCCAGCCCGAAACGTGGCAAAGCCAGACCACGAAACCGATCGGCACCATGACGGCCCAGCGCCAGGGGCGGTCCTCAAGCTTCACCCAGAGGGCGAACGTGAACAGCCCCAGCGCCAGCGACAGCGAATAGTTGAGAAAGCCCATCAGCAGCGAGGGCGACCAGATCATCGCGAAAGCCAGGATCGGTCCGACCCCGAGTTTGCGGCCCAGCGAACGGCAGGCCGCCACGATCGACAGGCCCGAAAGGAAGGGAATCATCGCCACGATGATTCGCCCGGCCTGTTCCAGCCCGAAGATCGGCGCCATCGGCACCATCAGCAGCTCGACGCCGAGATTGCCGGTCCATTCCCAGTTGAACACGAAATAGCGCGTCAGATAAGGGTCTGCGCCGTGGTCCAGCGCAACCTTGTAACCGGCCAGGTGCGAGGGATAATCCGTCATCTGCGGCGCCCAGGCGACCAGCGCCGGCAGGGCCGCAACAGCCGACAGGACAACGCCCAGGACAAGCGCCCTGTCCTGGCCCAGCAACTCGGCAAGGCGCTGCCAAAGGGCACGCCACCTGCCGTTGTTCAGTCCGATCTGTTCCGCCTGCGGTCGCGCAGTTCCGTGCATCAGCGCCTGTTTCTTTCTCGAGAAAGCCCCCGAACGTACTTGGCCGGAGCCGCCGATCGAAATCGTGCATGGGCTCGATTCGCCAAACGCGGCTGTCTAGTCGCAGCGACGCGAATGACAAGACCGCGTATGGGGCAGCACGCTATCGTGCTTTTCCGTTTATCGCAATTGCAGCATAATACGCGAAACGCCCGCCTCCGAAAATATCCGGAGCGGGCGCTTGGCAAGTGCCTCAACGCTTTTCGAAAAAAGCTGGCAGGAGTGCACGGACTCGAACCGTGGGCCCTCGGTTTTGGAGACCGATGCTCTACCAACTGAGCTACACTCCTGCGGGCGAAGGAGCCTCTAGAAGGAGAAGGAGAGGATTACAAGAGGGTTACAGGGCATGATGACAAGTTATTTCCCGCCCTTGCATTTTACGGGGCTGGGACCCCAGGTTACACGAGGATTCCCGGGATTTCGGGATGGGGGCAAAGCGCTCCGAACACGCGTTTTTCCGGTTGGCCCCGGATTTGGGATCGGCCTTTCAGATCAGGAATTCACGGCAGGACCATGCACGCGCCCCGCTCACCCTCGATGATCGAGCCGGAACTCCTCATGCTCGCCTACCGCAGCGGGATCTTCCCCATGGCGGACAGCCGGGACGACCCGGAGATCTTCTGGATCGAGCCGCGTCTCCGCGCGATCCTGCCGCTCGGTGGATTCCACTTGTCCCACTCGCTGGCGAGGACGCTGCGCCGGGAGCGGTTTTCCGTAACCTGCAATGCGGCCTTCTCCGAAGTCATGGAAGCCTGCGCCGCACCGCGCCAGGTCGCTGAAAAGGCCGGCGAGGATGGTGAAGACGAAAGCGGCAGCTGGATCAGCCACCGTATCCAGGCCAGCTACGAGAACCTGCACTTCCTGGGGCACGCCCACTCGGTGGAGGTATGGCAGCACGATGCGGACGATCGCCGCCAACTGGTCGGGGGACTCTACGGCGTGGGATTCGACCGGGTGTTCTGCGGAGAAAGCATGTTCTCGCGCGCGACCGATTCGTCGAAAGTCGCGCTGGCCTATCTGGTCGCTTCGCTGCGCCGGGGCCGTGTCAGCCTGCTCGACTGCCAGTTCATGACGCCGCACCTGGCCTCGTTAGGTGCCGTGGAAATGCCGCAGAAGCGCTACCTGACGCTTCTCCAGGAAGCTCAGTCCTCGGGCGCGGCTTCGGGGATGGTCGCGGGCGCCGGCGCGGCGGAAGATGTCGCGCCGGGCGAAGGGGCCGCTGCAGACGAAGAGGCCGGGGCGCTGGCGCTGCCCGTGGCCTTTGCAGCGCTCCTGGCGGAAGGCGCCGAAGACGGCAGCGCTTCCTCGCCGGGGAAGTTCATCGCGCAGCTCTTGACCCAGACGTCGTAGACCGGATGCTCGACGACGTTGAGCGCCGGCGAATTCTTGAACAGCCAGCCCGAGAAGACCTTGTGCCATCCCAGCTTCTCGGCCGCGCCGCGGCGCTCTTCGACGAAAGCCTGGACGAAGGCGCCCTCCTCCTGCGGCTGCTCCCAGGGAAGCGACTTCTCGCAAGTGGCGACCTTGACGACGAGGTTGCCGATCCGGCGTGCCTCGCCCGGCTTCATCACCAGGTCCTGCGTGAGGTTGTTGCGCTTGTTGAGCACGCCGAGCGTGACGACGCGGTCCTTGTTCGGTGTACCGATCTGCTGCCCCTTGGCAGCCTGCGCCGGCCCCGCCTGCATCCCGGCGATCGCATCGGGAACGCTGGTGTCCTGCACTTCAGGCGCCGGCTCCCCCTTGCCGCATCCTGCAAGGAGCGACAGGACAAGCGCCGGCGCAAAAGCGACGGTCCGGCCGAGAGGAGCCCGCATCACCGCAGCGCCCCTCAGGCTTCCGGAGACCAGGCCTCGTAGTCGCCGGTGGCGGGGGCACGCTTGCCGCCCCGCTCCAGCGCGCCCTGCGGGCGATAGGCGGTTGCGGTGCCGGTGGCGTTGGGGGTGTAGTCCACTTCCCAGATGCGCGCGGGAGCCAGGTGGCTTTCCGGCACGCCGTCATAGGAGTGATGCAGCCAGCCGTGCCATTCGGACGGCACGTTGCTGGCGTCGTTGGCGCCCGCATAGATCACCCAGCGGCGCTCGTACCCTTCGGTAGTCCGCACTTTGTCGGACTTCGAACGGAAGTACTTGTTGCCCTGCGCGTCGGTGCCGACGTGCTCGCCATTGCGCGAGCTCCAGAGCGAGGTGCCAATGGTGGCGCCGTCCCACCAGGTGAAGATCTTGGACAGGATTCCCATGAGCCGCGCGTTAGCGCTGTTCGCAGCCGATGCCAAGGGCCTTGCCGTCAACTTAAGGCGCTTTCCACGAGACCTCGTCGCCCGGCGCGATCCCCAGCTGCGCCGCACGCCCCCCGTTCAGCTCGAGCACGGCGATCACCGGACCCGCGGAAGGCAGCGGCGTTTCGTCGTAAGGCCTGGCATTCGCGGCTATGTTGAGGATGCGGCGATCCGGCCCGATAAAGAGCAGGTCGAGCGGAATCACCGTGTTACGCATCCAGAAGGCGGCCGGAGCCGGTGCCTTGCGGGGGAAGATCATGCCCTCGTCCGCGCCCATTTCGGTGCGGAACATCAGCCCCTTGGCCTGCTCGGCTTCGCTGCGGGCCACTTCGACTTCGAAACCATGCGCCTTGCCCGAGGCGCGAACGACCAGGGGAATCACCGGCAGGCCGGAAACCGGATGGATCGCCGTCTTGGCCTGAACGGCGCCGGCAGCCTCGCCCGCGCTCCGGGAGCACCCCGTCGCTGACAGGACCGCGCCGGAAACCAGCATGCAGGCGAACAAGGCAGGCAGTTGGCGGATCGGACGCACTCAATAGTCTCCCGTGTCGGACTCGGCCCATTGCTCCGCATCCTCGGCATCGGAGGCATCGACGATACGCCGGGCAATGTCGAGCCGGTGCCCTGCCCGCAGCATCGCCGCCAGATGCTTTTCGCGCAGCGGCCGGTCCGGCACTTCCGCGGCGAATGGGCCGAAGCGCCGACGCCGCGCCAGCACCAGCGCCGCACGTCGCTCCGCCGCGGCATCGGGCCGCACTTCCGCGCGCAAGTCCTCGTCCAGCCCGGCATGGCCCAGCGCCTCGCCCACCCGGCGCGCGCCATAACCGCGTCGCAACAGGCTGCCGGCCTTCATCCGCGCCCAGACCGCGTCGTCGACATAGCCCTTCTCTACGAAGCGGCCGATCATCGCCTCCAGATCGGGCCGCCCTTCCCCATCCCAGCCCCGTTCGCGGAGCTTGCGCTGCAGATAATCGCGCAGCTTCCCTTGCGTCGTGGCGAAACGCGCGACATAGGCCAGCGCCAATTCTTCCAGGCGGGCCTCGGTCAGGGGTTGCGGATTGCGACGGTTCTCGGACATCTTGCCCTATTCGTGCCACAGTCGGCTCGGATTGGGGAGAGCGCACGGAACCACGTCGTGCGGAATTGCTATGTCCGGTTCAGGTAAGACCGGATAATAGCGCGGGGTTCCGGTGAGAATAAACGGTATAACAACAACGGGTTAGAACGAAATGAACGACACCATCAACGTGGTGCCGCGAGCGAGCGAAGCACTTGTCGCCACCCCGAACCAGGATGCGCTTGCCCGCCGCTTTGCCGATTTCGACACCTTCGGCGATGCGCTGGACTATGCGGCGCAGGGTCAGCGCGGCTTCAATTTCCACGATCCACGCGGCACGCTGAAACACGTCTATCCGTTCAGCGAACTGCGCACGGATTCGATCAAGGTGGCCCATGCGCTGATCGCGCGCGGCGTGAAGCCGAACGATCGCGTGGCCCTGATCGCGGAAACCGGCGCCGATTTCGCATCGCTTTTCTGCGGCGTGGTCTATGCGGGCGCCTGGCCCGTTCCCCTGCCGCTGCCCACCAGCTTCGGCGGCAAGGACAACTATATCGAGCAGCTCTCGGTCCAGCTTTCCAGCTCGGACCCGATGCTCCTGGTCGGTCCGGACGAAATCGCCGAAATGACCGCCAAGGCCGCCGAGCGCCAGGGCTGCGACCATGCCACCTGGGCCGACTTCGCGGCAAAGGACGCGCCGGTCGTGGCGCTTCCCAAGGCCAGCCCGGACGACATCTGCTATCTGCAGTACTCCAGCGGCTCGACCCGCTTCCCCCACGGCGTGGCGGTCACGCACCGTTCGCTCATGTCGAACCTGGCCGCGCATAGCCACGGCATGGAACTGGCCGAAGGCGACCGCTGCATTTCGTGGCTGCCCTGGTACCATGACATGGGCCTGGTCGGCTGCTTCCTCTCGCTGATCGCCAACCAGGTCTCGGGCGACTACCTCAAGACGGAAGATTTCGCCCGCCGCCCGCTGGCATGGCTGGACATGATCACCCGCAACGAGGGCACGTCGATCTCGTATTCGCCCACCTTCGGCTACGACATCTGCGCCCGCCGCATCTCCAGCCAGAGCCCGGTCTCCGATCGCTTCGACCTGTCGCGCTGGCGCCTCGCCGGTAACGGCGCGGACATGATCCGACCCGACGTGATGCAGAGCTTCGTGAATGCCTTTGCCGACGCGGGCTTCAAGGCTTCGGCCTTCCTGCCTAGCTACGGCCTGGCCGAAGCGACCCTGGCCGTGACCATCATGCCGCCGGGCGAAGGCATCCGCGTGGAACTGGTCGAGGAAGAACGCCTTTCGGGCAGCCCGCGCGACCTCAGCCGCCCGGCGCGCTACCGCGCCATCGTCAACTGCGGCAAGCCCGTGCTCGACATGGAAGTCGTGATCCGCGGCGAAAACGGCGAAAGCCTCTCGGACCACCAGATCGGCAAGGTCTGGTGCCGCGGCACCAGCGTGATGCACTCCTACTTCCGCGATCCCGAAGCGACCGAGGCGTGCCTCGTCGACGGATGGCTGGACACCGGCGACATGGGCTACATGGCCGATGGCTACCTGTTCATCGTCGGCCGGGCCAAGGACATGATCATCATCAACGGCAAGAACCACTGGCCCCAGGACATCGAATGGGCCGTGGAACAGCTGCCGGGCTTCAACCATGGTGACATCGCCGCTTTCTCGGTGGAAATGGACAATGGCGAAGAAGCGCCCGCCGTGCTGGTCCATTGCCGCGTTTCCGATCCGGTGAAGCGCGTGGAACTGCGCGACTTGATCCGCGACAAGGTGCGCTCGATCACCGGCATGAACTGCGTGGTGGAACTCGTTCCGCCCAAGAGCCTGCCCCGCACCAGCTCGGGCAAGCTCAGCCGCGCCAAGGCCAAGAAGCTCTACCTTTCGGGTGAAATCGAGCCCTTCAAGCTCGCCGCCTGAAGCCGGGTTCAGCAATCGATCGAAGGGCCGGGAAGCGCATGCGCTTTTCCGGTCCTTCTCGTTTCAGCCCGTCATCTGCTCAGCGCCTGTCCCGGGATCCGCGCCTTTCCGTCAGCGCGCCGTCACTCGGTCGCCTGAGCCGATATCCTCTCGGTCTGCCTCCGCCCAATTCGGATAAGCCGGAAGCGTGACGAGCAACGACCCACCCAGCAGGCATCCCACGGTTCCCGCCCAAAGGAAGGGCTCATAGCCCCCGAAGCCGTCGTAGATCGCCCCTGCCACGAGCGGCCCCAGTCCCGAAGCCAGGGCCACCAGCGCCGACATCAGCCCATAGATCGCGCCGAAATGGCGCATTCCAGCATAGCCGACGGTCAGATAGGCGCAGATCTGCATCTTGGTGCCTGCCGCGTAGCCGTTGACCAGCAAGGCGAATACGATCGCCACGGTGGAATTCATCGCTACCGTCAGCAGGAAGAAAGTCACCGCGGTGACCCCCATCGTCAGTCCCCCGATCCAGTTGGGCCGGTAGCGGTCGAGCAGCGCCCCGGTCGCGAGCTTGCCGACGATGCCTGCCACGCCGGTCAATGAAGTAAGCCAGGCCGCACTGCCTCGACTGATGCCCGATTCGGTGAGGATCGGGAAAAGATGAATGCTGAGGCCGATCGTCAGCAGCATGATCACGAATGTCGAGATCGCCACTTGCCAGAGCGGCCGGCTGCGCAACGCTTCCTGCCGCGTAAGCCCGGGCAGATGCGCGCTCGACCGAGGACCGGGCGCCTTGCCGCTGCGTGTCGCGCGGTCGTGCGCGTCGTAGAGAAACAGGAAGCAAAGCAGCAGCGAAACGCCGCCCCAGCCCAGTCCGAACCAGACGAACGCCCCTCGCCAACCCACTTCCTCGATCAGGAAATTGCCCAGGGGCGGAACGATAGCCTGCGCCAGGGCCGTGCCAGAAACCGTGCAACCAAGCGCCAGTCCCCGCCCGCGCATGAACACACCGGCGACGGCAGCGGTCCAGATCGTCGACTTGATCGTGGTGATCAGGAGCCCGAAGATCAGCCACAGGGCAATCCACTGCACCTGCGACCCGTTGGCCAATGCAAAGGCGCAAGTCGAGCCCATGACGGCCACGATACCCGGCAGCGCCAACCGCCGCGAGCCGACCCGATCGATCAGGACGCCGTAGAACGGCGAAAGCACGGCACTGGTGAACGTGGCGATGCCCGGCCCCGCCGAAAGCAGAGACCGGCTCCATCCGAACTCGCGCGAGAGCGGCTCCATGAACAGGCCGGTCCCCGCAAGCAGCACGGAGAGGAAGGAAAACCCGATAGAGGCGGCCAGGACAAGGGTCCAGCCCGTCTTCCATTCCTGGGCCTGCGTCGGCTCTTTCGGCTCTTCCACGGCGTCTCTCCCTCGCCCTCCAGACTAGAGGGATCGGAAAAAACGCCAATCGCCAGGACGATAACCCTCGCCGCGGCGAGTCAGATCTTGCGGTGCAGTTCCAGATAATCGCGCGGAATGCTCAGCGCTTCCTTGGCGACCTGGGTTTCGCGCAGGAACAGCAGCAAGGCCACCAGCAGGAGCACGATCGAGGCTAGGAAGATGATCGCCGCTGCACCGTGCATGTCCAGTCCCGCCAGCCCCTGAAGGAACAGCACGGCGACAGTCGTGCCGATGCACAGACCCGACAGCACCATGAAGCGGATGGCATTGGTGATGATCGAGATGCGCTTGTCTACCAGTCTGATCTCCAGCACGACCATGTCGTGTTCCGCGCCATCCGTCTGGTTATGGCGCTCCTGAAGATAGCGCGCACGGTCTACCACCCGGCCGAGCCGGGTGGACAGGATGTTCAGGATATTGCCTATGGCCACCAGCACGAAAACCGGCGTGAGGGCCAATTGAATGGTCTGGACGATCATGGCGTTGTCTGTCGTGAACACGCCTCAGCCTGCACAGGCCCTCGCCAGAAGGCAAACGCCGTCTTCCGGAAATTCCACAAGATCCAGCGACTTTGCCAGCGCGCAGCCACCCGGAGCGATGGAATCGCCGGCGACCGTGAACATGCCCTCGCGCGGAATGATTAGAAGGGCATCGGGATAGCGCGCGGCGATCTCGGCGGTCGGCCGTCCGTGGACCTGGTCGAGTAGAAACAGCGGGCCGTCCACCAGCACGGCACTGCCTTCGACCGGAACGCGCTTGTGCCAGTGCGCCAGGTCATAGACCTCGCCCTTGGCGACGGCCATGCCGTCATCCAGATGAAGTTCACGCGGCCGGCCATAGTCATAGAGCCGGTACGTAATGTCGCTGTTCTGCTGCACTTCGATCAGGCTGACGCCCACGCCGATGGCATGAACGGTATTGGCCGGGATGTAGAAGAAGTCCCCCGGCACCACTTCGTGCCAGGTCATGAGTTCCTCGATCGAGCCGTCGAGGGAGGCCTCGCGCATCTTGTCTGCGCCGATGGGGGCATCGAAGCCGATCCCCAGCGTCGCGCCGGGTTCTGCATCGACGATCAGCCAGCACTCTTCCTTGCCCTGCCGTCCCAGACCCTTTGCCTCAGTCTGCGCATCGGTGGGATGGACCTGCACGGAGAGTTTCTCGCTGGTGAAGATGTACTTCACCAGCAAGTCCGGCAGCCCGGCCGGAGGCTCGAACCAGATCTCTCCGATCCGCGCGCCCTCGGGCGCCTTGAACGGCGCCGGCAGCACATCCTTGCCCCAGGGCTTTTCAACCTGGCGGATCGGCAGTGCAGCAGTCATCGATAGTTCCTTACTGGTTCACGGCTCCGGAGAGCTTTCCGACCTTTTGCACACCGTCAACGGTCGTGACCAGCACATCGTTGCCGTCGATGACCACGATCACGTTTTCCAGCCCGATCACCGACACCCGCGGCCCGTCACTGTCGACCAGCACGTTGCGGCAATCGACCATCTCGACCGCGCCGCTGCCGCGCACGGAATTGCCGTGTTCGTCCCGTACGAGCGCATCGTGCAGGGCCTGCCAGTTGCCGATGTCCGACCATTCCATGTCGGCGGGCACCAATGCGGCACGGCGGGTATTTTCCATGACCGCATAGTCCACCGAATCGCTTTCGACTTCGGCGAAAGTGGCGGCGTCCGGGTGGAAGCGGTGGCCGTCCTCCGCGCCCTTCTCGACCGCTTCGCGCACTTTCGCGGCGATCTGCGGACGATGCGCGGCAAGCTCAGCCATGAAGTCGCCCACGCGGAAAGCGAAGATGCCTCCATTCCAGGCGTAGTTTCCTTCCGCAAGGAATGCCCTGGCGCGCTCGATATCCGGCTTCTCGACGAACTGGGCGGTACGGAAGGCCATCTCATGGCCTTCGATAGCCTCGCCGCGCTTGAGATAGCCGAAGCCGGTGTCCGGCGCTGTGGCTTCGATGCCGAACGACACGAGCCAGCCTTCAGTTGCCAAATCGGCGGCAGCGCAGGCTGCCTGGGCGAAGACTTCCGGCCGCGCGATGTGGTGATCGCTGGGGCAGACGAGCATCACGGCATCATCCGGAAGACGGCAGGCAGCGAGCGCGATAGCGGCGGCGGTATTGCGCGCTGCCGGCTCAACGATCACCGCAGCGCCTTCTATCCCGCGAAGCTGAGCTTCGACATGGGCGAGGTGCCGTGTTCCAGTAACCACGACCGGCGCCGAGAATCCACCAGCAGCAGGGCAACGGGCCACAGTCGCTTCGAAAAGCGTGGAATCGCCGATCAATGGCAGAAAAGGCTTGGGCATGGCAGCGCGGCTACGCGGCCAGAGTCGGGTCCCACTACCGCCGCAGAGAATGACAGGTACGATTTCAGGCATGTTACTCGCAGTGCGAAAGGAAAGGGAATTTTCTGGCGCGCTAATAGCTGCCCCTTCCACCAACGCAACAGTATCGATCCAGTCAGACTTCATCATTCACTCCTGCAGTGGCGCATTCGAGCTTTGCCGCAAGCGCGCCTCCATGACTCATGATCGAACGGCTACCGCCCATTTAGAACACTAGCTCCCACTCCAGCGCTCGTCTTCGCACAACAAGACCAACCGAACCACCCCTGCGCCGCATGGAAAGATCCCCCGTTATATTCGCTTACGGCGCGGTCTTGAGGAACCATCGCTGCCTCCATCCATAATCCGCCTCGACCGGATTGCCGCTGGCATCCTGCGCCGGTTTGAAGCGGAAACGCTCCGCCGCGAGCCGGCAGGTTATGCGATCGGCTTCGGCATCCGGACTGGCCTGGACCACCCGGCACCCTTTCACCCGGCCATCCGTACCGACCCGAAGCGCGACGACGACTTGCGTTCCCAGGCGCAGGTCCCTGCTCTTGCGGGGATAGTCGAGGGCGGAATTGATGTCTCCGGCGATCTTCACCGGTTTGGCGGCAATTCCCCCGCCGCCTCCGGTTCCAGCACCGCTTGCCCCGGAACCGGGGCCAGCCCCGGCGCCCGAACCTCCCGTGCCGGCGCCTTCCAGTCCGGCGCCTGAAGCGTTCTGCGTCCCTTGACCGGCCACCTGCGGCGCCTGGGTTGGCTTGAGAGTCACGGCCGCCTTGGGAGCCGCCACGACACGAGGTTCTGCGCGCTTGGCGGGCGCCCCGGCCGCGCCCTCTTCCCGGACGCGCGAGGTATGCGATGCCGGCGTCGTCGCCGGACTCGGGGGTGCGGAAGGCGGATCGAGCGGGACGTCGAACGCCCGGGTCAGCGACCCCATGATCGTCGTGGCCAATTGCGGCGTAAAAGCGCGGATCAGCACGAGGATCACCGCAACGTGGAGCGCCGCCACCAGCAGAATCGCCGCCAGCCGCGTTCGCCGCCCCGGCTCAAGATCGGCTCCGCTCATGCCGGTGGGATGCCATGGCGTTCAACGCCCTGACAACCCCGGCGAGCGTTTTGACAAGTCGGCGGAGATCGGGGCATTCTCCTATGCGAACAACAATTCGCCCTGCCGACAACGCTGGGCGACGGAAGAGGAAACGACATGGGCTTCGAGGCAACGCAATGTCATCACGAGGGCACGGCGATGAACGGGCGCCTGGCGAGGGGTGTGGACCTGCCCAATGGCGGCACTATCCTGATGTTTCCGGGCGCCACGGGGCCCAGCCCAAGTTTCGATGCGGCCATGGAGGAACTGGCCGATGCGGGCTATCTCGTGGTTCACGCCAATGTCTATGGCGAGGAGGTGGACATGACCTCTTCGCAAACGGCAGGCCAGGGATTCGCGGCGCTCATGGCAGAACCGGCGCGGCTTCGCGGCCGGGTCCTGGCCTGGTTCGAACATGTGCGCGAGCTTGACGGTGTCGATCCACACCGCATGGCCGCGCTCGGATACTGCTTCGGTGGCAAGTGCGTTCTCGAACTCGCGCGCAGCGGGGCGGCCGTGCGGGCAGTGTCGAGTTTTCACGGGTTGCTGACCACCCATGCACCGGCGCAACCCGGGATCGTCAGTGCCCGCGTCGCGGTGTGGACGGGCGGCGACGATCCCTACGCGCCAAGGCCGGACGCGGACGCACTCCAGGCGGAAATGGATGCCGCGGGGGCCGACTACCAATTCACTCTCTTCGCCAAGGCGCGGCACGCCTTCATGGACCCCGACCACGACGGCTTCGCACCGGGCATCGTCTACGACCGGACGGCACACCGGATCGCCTGGGCAGGCACGCGGGCGCTCCTGTCGGAGACCATCGGCGGCCAGCCTGGTTAGCGCTGGAACGTTCTACAGCCCCAACAGGGCATGGCTCTCGTGCCGTGCCACGGCTTTCCCGAGGCGATCGACGAACTCGACGATGATCGGCGGATCGACCCTTCGGGTGATGGACCAAAGATAGAAGCCATAGATCGCCGCTTCCCGGTACTGGAGCCAGGCCTCGTCCTCGTCAGGCATCGTCAGGCCATGGCCGCGCATCATCGCCAGATATTCGCGGAGCAGGTGCCGTTCCTCGGCCTCGGCCAGAGCAGGGGGCAGGACGGCATTGATGTGGTAGGCCACGTCCAGCGCCCAGCCGCCGTGCTGGAGCAATTGCCAGTCGATCAGCCCCATGCCCCTGTTCCAGCGAAACACGTTCCCCGCATGAGCATCGCCATGAACAAGGAACTGCGGCCGTGACGCATCGCGCGCGGCCAGCGCCTTCAACGCCGCAATCAGACGCGGGGCATCGCGCACCGAACGCGGAAGGCCGTCTCCGCGCGGCCCGTCCAGAAGTTCCTGCAAGGTCTCGGGCGTAACATAGCGCATTTCGGCCAGTTGCGAGAGACGGGGGCGGATCCAGGTAAACTCCGTCAACACCGCGCTGCGAGCATGGAGATGCGCGATCTGGCCCAGGCTGGACAGCGCGTCGTCTGCCGAGAAGCTGTCGAGCGCGGAGCAAAACACCGCCCCCTGGACGATGAGATCGCGCATCACGGTCACCGCCTGCTGCCGCTCGCGATCGATCACGGTGGCGATGCAATCAGGCACGGTGCAATCGACGAACTGGGCCAGCCTGCCGTAGAAATCGGCCTCGAGCACGCAAGTCGGCCCACCCCGCGCCGTCATCTCGTCCACATCGAGCAGGCCTTTGAGGCAATAGGCGCCCTGCCCGCCATCCTCGAATGTCACGACAAAGCGGACTTTGGTGGCAACGGTGCGGATCACTTCCACCGCCTCGGCACTGCGTACGGTCCGCCCCAGAACCTGTGTCAGCCACGCGGGCGCGAGCGCGGCCGCCAGCGTGGCCGGTACTTCGGCCGAGACCAGTCGGGGTGCTTCGCGTGTAAGAGCATCCGGCATGTCCTGTTCTCCCGATGCCGGTCGAGTCCGGCTTGTCCAATTCTCTATTTCGGTACATAATTCGCAATAGAGAATTTATCGCGCCTGCGAAGTCCGGTCCAGTCGAGTCTGGCAGGGCGCGATGTCGGGAGAGTTGCAACGATGGGCAGGCCGCTGGAAGGCATCAAGGTCGTGGAAGTGGCGATGTGGGCTTTCGTGCCGGCATGCGGCGGGATGCTCGCCGACCTGGGCGCGGAAGTGATCAAGATCGAGCCGCCGAGCGGTGATCCGCTGCGCGGCCTCAAGATCGTCTCTCTCGGTGGCGCGGAAAGCGCGTTCGATTACTCCTGGGAGAGCTACAATCGCGGCAAACGCTCGGTGACGCTCGATCTCAAGCAGGAGGCTGGGCGCGCCGTGCTCGACCGGCTGCTGGAGGGGGCCGACGTGTTCCTCACCAACTTGCTGCCCCCGGCGCGCCGGTCCATGCGAATCGATGCGGAGACGCTGCGCGCCGCTTTTCCCAACCTGATCTATGCCAGTGGCAGCGCGCTTGGCCCCAACGGACCGGAGAGCGACAAGGGCGGCTACGATGCCATCACGTTCTGGGCGCGCGGCGGCATTGCCTCGTCGCTCACGGGGGAGAATGCCGTGCAACCTGTCGGCCCGCCTGGACCGGCCTTCGGCGATACCCTGTCAGGCGCCATGCTGGCCGGCGGAGTCTGCGCCGCGATCGCCCGGCGCGCGCTTACGGGCGAAGCGGGCGAAGTGGACGTTTCGCTGCTGGGCGCAGCGCTGTGGTCGCAGCAGCGGTCGATCTGCCAGGCCACCGCAGATGGCTTGCGCAAGTTCGCCCGGCCCGATCCGGCGCGGCCGCACAATGTGCTCGTCGCCAATTACCGCACGAGCGATGGGCGCTTCGTGGCGCTCTGCATGCTGCAGGCGGATCGCTACTGGGCGCGGTTCTGCGACGTGGCAGGCCGACCGGACCTGGCCGAAGACCCGCGCTTTGCCAACAGCGCGGCCAGACGCGAGAATCTGACGGACTGCCTTGCCGCCATGACCGCCCTCTTCGCTTCCAGACCGCTGGCGGAATGGAAGGAAATCCTCGCCCGGCAGGACGGCCAGTGGGACGTGGTGCAGGACGTGGGCGAAATCGCTGACGACCTGCAGGTCCAGGCAAACGGCTATCTCAAGCAGGTCCCCGCGGGCGATGGCAGGAGCCTGCCGATGGTTTCGGTACCCATCCTGTTCGAAGGGACGCCGCTGCCCTCCACCCGCTCGCCCGAACTGGGCGCCGACAGTGATGCCGTCCTGGCCGGCCTCGGCTACGGCGAGGACGAGATCATCGACCTCAAAGTCCAGGGTGTGGTGTTCTGAGCGTGGCACCAAAGCTCCCCCGCCTCGAACCGGATACCGCCTTTTTCTGGACTTCGGGTGCCGACGGCAGACTGCGCATTCAGCACTGCGCCGATTGCGGGCAGTGGCAGCACCCGCCTCTGCCCCGCTGCGCCTCCTGCGGCAGCGAGACGGTCTCACCGGAGCCGGTCTCAGGCAGAGGACGCATCGCCAGCTATACCGTCAACCGTGAGGCCTGGCTGCCCGATATGGCCGTTCCCTTCGTCTTCGCCGCGGTCGAACTGGCCGAACAGGCGGGGCTCTACGTCTTCACCAACCTCAAGGCCCCGATCGAAGAGGCACGGCGCGGGCTTCCGGTGACAGTCGCTTTCGAGCAGCAGGACGATGTCTGGCTGCCGATGTTCCGGCCGGAGGCGTCGTGATCCCGCTTCCCGAGAAAAGCGTCTGCATAACCGGCGCGGCCCAATCCGAAGTCGCGCGGCCATCGCAACGCAGCGCCTTGCAACTCACCGCCGATGCCTGCCTTGCCGCCATTGCCGACGCCGGGCTGTCCGTTGCGGAGATCGACGGGATCGCCACTTATCCGGGCAAGTCCGCGGAAGGCGGCGGCATTGCCCCGGTCAGCCCCTCGGAAGCCGCCGAAGTTCTGGGCATTACGCCGCGCTGGATCCTCGCCTCCTCCGAAGGCTTCAGCCACATGGCGCCGATCTTCAACGCCGTGACCGCAATCGCCTGCGGTCTGGCGCGCCATGTCGTGGTGTTTCGCACCGTCGCCCAGGCCAGCGCCCGGCGGCAGGCCCGCGCCTCCACGCTTCTGTCCGGCGGCAGGGACCGCGTGGAGGGCAACAATGCCTGGACCGTCCCATTCGGCGCCGTTTCGCCCGTCAACACTTTCGCGCTCTATGCCCAGGCCTATTTCGACCGTTATGGCGCCAACGAAGCGCAGCTTGGCGCCATCGCCGTAACCAGCCGCGCCCATGCGGCGCTCAATCCCGCCGCCATCTACCGCGAGCCGATCACGCTGGACGATTACCTCGCCTCCCGCGTGGTTTCTTCGCCGCTCCGGCTCTACGACTGCGATGCCCATGTCGACGGCGCTACCGCGCTGGTGCTCTCGCACCGCGATGCCGCCGCCGACTTGCGCAATCCGCCTCTCCATGTCGAGGCCATGGGCATGGCGGTCGGGGGCCTGTGGACCGGACGGCACGAAGGCGACTTCACCAGCCTGCCCGCCGCCCATCGCGCCGGCGAAATGCTGTGGTCCCGCACCGACCTGACGCCGGACCGGATCGACTGTGCGCAGATCTACGACGGCTTCTCGATCTTCGTCTGGCTGTGGCTGGAGGCGCTGGGGCTGGTGCCAAGCGGAGAGGCCTGCCGGTTCACCGAAGGCGGTTCGCGGATCGGACTGGGCGGAGAACTGCCGCTTAACACCGGAGGCGGCCAGCTCTCCGCCGGGCGTCTCCATGGCTATGGCCATATCCATGAAGCCTGCGTGCAACTCTGGCAGCGCGGCGGCAAACGGCAGGTAGCCGGTGCCCGCAACGCGATCGTTTCCAATGGGGGCTACGGATACGGCGCGATGCTCCTGCGACGGGACTGACGGGGCTGGCGATACTTGACTCTTAAGTTCGTTATATCGATACTTCATTCACAATAACGAATTAATGAGAGGAGTTGGGAGATGAGCGAGGCTGATCCAGCCATCGGCGCCAAGGCCGTGACCCATTGGCCTTACGGCCCGATCTTCGACGCCGATGCCCACATCGATCCGCCGCATGACATGTGGAAGGACTACCTCCCCGCGCACCTCAAGGACCGCGCACCGTTCATCGAGCATGGCGAGGACGGAGACTACATCTGCTTCGAGGGCAATCGCCGGCCTTTCATGATGATCAACAACCAGGCCGGGCGCGACGGACAGAACTTCAAGATGAAGGGCCGCCTTGCCGACCAGCGCAAGGTCTGGGATCCGGCCACGCGGCTTGCCGACATGGACGCCGACGGCATGGATGCCGCGCTGCTGTTCGGCGGCGGCCCGCTCGGCTCGTTCGACAACGAACTCTACATCGCCAGCTATGAAGCCTACCAGAACTGGGTGCTGGACTTCTGCTCCGCCGCGCCGGAGCGCCTCTTCCCCGTGGGCTACGTGCCGATGCGCGACGTGGACGAGACGGTGGAGCATGTCCGCCGCCTGGCAGGCAAGGGCTTCCGGGCGATCAACCTTCCCGCCTTCCCGCAGAACCCCGATGCCTGGAACACAAGTTCGGGCGTTGCGGCGCTGAAATCCGGGCAGGTCTCCGCACTCACCGGCGACCCCAAGGGGAGCCTGCAATATTACCAGCCGGAGTTCGACCGCCTCTGGGCCGCGCTCTGCGACCATGACCTTGTTGCCACATTCCACCTCGGCGCGCGCGTTCCCCGCTTCGGGGAGAAGCAGTTCTTCCTGCCCGACATGCCGATGAGCAAGCTGGCCATGGCAGAGCCGATCGGCATCCTCATCTACAACGGCGTCTTCGACCGCTTCCCCGCGCTGCGGGTAGGATCGATGGAAAGCGGCGTGGGCTGGTTTGCATGGTATGCCGAATACAACGACCGGACCTGGGAGAAGCAACGTTTCTGGACCGAATCGCCCCTGAAGAATCCGCCAAGCTGGTACATGGATCACAACCTGTTCGGCTCGTTCATCCAGGACCGGGCAGGCATTCTCAACCGCGACCTGCCGGGCGGACGCAACATCATGTGGTCCTCGGACTATCCCCATTCCGAAACCACCTTCCCCCGCTCGCGCGAGGTGATCCTGCGCGACTTCGAAGGTGTCCCGGAAGCGGATGTGCGGGCCATCGTCCATGACAACTGCCGCCGGATGCTGGCGCTTTCCTGAACGCTGGCGCGCCGACTACCCGCGGTTCCCTCCTGCCGCTCGAACGGTCATAAGCGGCTTCGGCCGCTCTTGGCCGGGCGACGAGGAGCAGCCATGGAAATTCGGCCTTACCGCGATGAGGACTTCTCCGGTGTGAAAGCCCTGTGGGAAGAGGCCTTCCCTCACGATCCGCCTGCGAACCGGGCGGAAATCGCCATTCCCGCAAAACTTGCCGTGCAAGGCGAACGGCTGTTCGTGGCCTGTGACGGTGAGAGCGTTACCGGCACCGTCATGGCCGGTTACGACGGGCATCGGGGATGGCTCTACTCGGTCGCGGTGCGCGGTGACAGCCGGCGCGGCGGCCTTGGCACCCGGCTTGTCCGCCATGCCGAGCAAGCCTTGCTGGCGATGAATTGCGCGAAGATAAACCTTCAGGTCAGGTCGACGAACGCGGCCGTAGTGGCCTTCTACGAGGCTCTAGGCTACGCGGTGGAGGACCGCATCAGTCTGGGCAAGCGGTTCTGACCCTGCCGACGCGCGGCGCCCCGAAGACGGGCGCCGGACACCTTACGCGGCATGCACTTTCAGCCGCCGCGCCATGGCTGCCTCATCCATGATCCGGGTGCCGCGCAAATGCCCGAGGCGGATACCGGTGCAGGTCATCTTGAACCTGGCGAAATCCTCGTACCATTCGAGATCGGCCGCCGACTTGCCGGTAAGCTCCTCCCAGAGCGCGACGGTTTCCTCGCGGCTGCCCATGCCTTCCAGCGGCGCGCCGTAAGTCAAGCCGGGACCATGCATGGTGTCGGCAATGACGCAAAACCAGGCCAAATCGTGAAGCGCGCCGCCCAGCGAAGGCTGCTCCCAGTCCATGACGGCCACCACATCGAAGTTCTCATCGAACATCATGTTGCCGATCCGCGCATCGCCCCAGACCAGGCCTTCGGGCCGGTTGGACGGCCACAACGATCGCAGACGGTCCAGCGCCTCGGTGAGCACTGGGAGCGGCTCGACTTCCTGCAGCCAGCGGGCGAAGCGCAAGTATTTGTTCCATTCCTGCTCCAGCCCCCGCTCGCCAGCTGGTCCTGCCAGGAAATCCAGCCCCGCCAGCGGCACCCGCTGAACGGCAGCGAGCTGCTCCACGGCATTGCGCCAGAGCACGCGGCGCTGCTCCGGCGCCGCATCCCGAAGCCAACCCTCGCGCGCGTAAGGGGGGATCGAAACCGGCACTTGCCCGGACTTGCGCTCCATCACGAAGAACGGTTTGCCAAGCAGCGCCGCGTCTTCCTCGAACCAGAGCGGCCGGGCGACGCGCACGCTTTCGCCGCGCGCCAGGGTGTCCATCACCCGGTACTGCTGCACGAACAGGTCATCGGGAAAGACCGTGAAGCCGCCCGGCTTGATCCGGACGACGCAGCCCTGCTCCCGCGCCCGGCCCTGCTCGATCCAGCGTGCATCGAACAGGATCGTCTCGTGGCTTTGCCCCGCACCCCGCGGATAGGCGAGATTGTGGACTTCGACATCGCTCGCATCGGGCAACTTGCCGGCAAGCCATTCCGCCAGAAGGGTTCCCAGTTCCGCAAGGTCACGGGTTTCCGGCGCGACGATCACGTCCGACATCCAGCACTCTCCCCAATCGCTAAATTCTAAATAGCGAATTTATTTTCGCTAAAATTGATAGAGCGACAGGGGGAGAGGGTCAAGCGCGTGAACGGACCTGCCTCGATGATACCGCCGGGACGGAAGCTCAGCTTTCTTCGGGTTGACCGATCAGGAACCGGGAAATGCGCGCGCAGGCATCGGCAAGCGCCTCACCTGCCCGGCGCGCCTCGGCCCCGGTCATGGAGCCATTGAAACCGGCCAGGACAAGCGAGATCGAGACGCGGTCGCGAGCGTCGTAGATCGGGGCCATGATCGCCATGAGCGGGTAAGCGCGCGCGTCTTCCAGTTCCGTCTGCGGCACGACTGGCGGATCCTCCAGCCCCGATGTCGAGATCTCTGCTGTGCGTGAACTGTCGGCGCGGCGGATCAGCGCAATGAAACCGTGCTCGCGAACGAAGGCCATGCCGCCATGAAGCTGTTCCAGTTGCTCGGCCGAGGGCGACGGATTGATGCGGACTTGCGCCGCATCGGCCTCGCGCGGGTTGCGGGCGAAGAACGAAGTCGCCTGAACCCAGCGCAGCGGCATGCGCGTGCCCAGCGGGACCGGGTAGCCGACATGGCTGGCCGAGGCAGCCCGTTCGCGCAAGTGGATCGTGTCGCCTTCCAGGAAGTAGGCGCCGCAGACCACGTCGAAATCGTCCGCCAGCTTGCGCATTTCCGGCTGCGCAACCTGGAGCGGCGAGAAGTGCTCCGCCGCCGTGCGCCCAATCGCCGCGAGCGCCGGGCCGAGCACGTAAGTCTTGTCGCTGGTGCGGTAGAGGTAGCCCACATCGACCAGCCCGGTCAGCAGGGCATGGCAGGTGGCCCGGCTCAGCTTCAATGCGCGCACCAGGTCGGTCAGGGCGAAGGACTGGCGCGGGTGATCGGCGATGAAATTGAGGATGGCGGCCATGCGGGCGACGCCGGGAGAGGAACGCGACATGGGCACTTTCGCTATTTCGAATTGCCTGTCGGGTTATTGGGCGTGAGAGCCTTCGTCAATGCCTACAAGCCGTCTCCCGCGGCGGAGGGCCTAGACGGCGTTCTCGCTCAGCCGCTCCGCCACGATCCGGGCGATCTCTCTGCGGGCGACCTTGTTGGAATGGAGCAACGGCACCTCATCCCGCGCCAGTTCCACCCACGCCCGCGGAACCTTGTAGCCGGAGAGGCCGCCGCGCAGCCTGGCCTCTATCGCGACCATATCGAGCACGGCGCCATCGCGCGGCACCAGCGCCGCCACGAGCAGCGCGCCGCGCTCCCGGTCCGGCAGGCCGACGACATAGGCGCTGTGCACGCCGTCGAGCGCCTGCAGTTCCATCTCCACTTCCGCAGGCGAAACGTTCGAACCGGAAACCTTGATCATGTCCCCGCCGCGCCCAACGAAATGGATGCGGCGGCCGTCCGCACGATCCTCGACAAGGCAGAGGTCGCCAGTGCGCAGATAGCCGTCCGGCGTATAGTGTTCGGCGCGGTCGATCTTGTGGAGTCCGGTCGCGACGGCAGGTCCGCGCACCTGCATCTCGCCGATCTCGCCATCGCCGACCGCACGGCCATCCTCGTCGGCAATGCGGATGTCATAGCCGGGCGCGAAGTGGTCCATCGGCGCGCAGACCGGGCGGCCGGGAACGCGGAACTCGTCCCCCCAGCCATAAGGACCAAGCGTTTCGCTCATGCCCAGGCCCCACCACGGCTGCGGCCCCTTGATCCGTTCGAGATCCTCCTCCGCCAGCACCGAACCCATGGCGAAGCGGCTGTTGCTGAGCGTCCGCTCAGTACAAGTGGTGACGGCGCCGCGCTCCCATCCGGGCAGCAGGTACAACATCAGCCCGCCCACCCAGAACATCGGCAATTGCGCCGGGCGTTCCTCGCCCGCCTGCACGCCCAGCATCTCCGCCAGCCAATGGCTGCGCGCCATGACCGCACCGTGGAGATGGCGCACACCCTTGGGCAGCGCCATCGAGCCGGACGTGTAGATCTCGATCATCTGGTCCGTCGGGTGAACTTCGGATTCGACCTCGAGCAGCAGGTCTTCGCCCAGTTCCGCCCCCGCATCGGTCAGCCACCCCATAGCCTCGGCGGCGGTGGGCAGGCCCTCGCCGCTGGAGACGATCCAGCGCAAGTAGGGCACGCGCGGCAGGCGCAGCGCGCCGCATGCCTGCCCGACGAGTTCGGGCAATGCCTCGGTGAGCCGGGCCACGAGATCCTTGCCGAGCATGGTGCGCTGGACGATCAGGCCCTGTACGTCGCTCTGGCGCAGCACGCGGACCAGTTCGCCTGCGCGGAGCATCGTGCTGATCGGCACCGCGACTGCGCCGGTACGGGCAATGGCCGCAAGCGCGATGGCAAAGCCCGGACCATTGCCGAAGATGAAGCCGACGCGCGCCCCCTTCCCCACTCCGCGCGCCAACAGCCCGCGCGCGAGCGCGGCGGACTGGCGGTCAAGATCCGCGAAAGTGACGCTTTCCCGGCCGGCTTCGGTCTCCAGCGTGATCGCTACGGCATCGCCATGAGATGCAGCGGCGGAGCGGATCAGTTCGGGAAAGGTCCGGGCCGCACCCGGCGTGCCTGCGCTGCTCAATGCACTCATCCTCTCGCCGCGTTCTTGCCCTGTGAGGCTCGATCCTGCTTCGAGGGGGCCGCTTTCGCAACTTTTGCCGCCTCGCCATCGCCGGGGCGGAATCGTCACATTCGCGAATTATATTTCGCAATAGGGAATATCAGCTTTCCGAGAAAGTATAGGGCTGCGCGGCGCGGCGATAGTCGTCGGCGAGCACATCGCGGCCGATAGGCGGCACCGAGCGGGCCGCACAATCGGCGCGCTGGCAGAGGCGGCAAGTGACGCCGATGGGCGTTGCGCTTGCTTCCGGCTCACCTCCGTAAACCAGTTTATCCGCTTCTTCTGCCGCGCAGGCGAGGGCCACCGCGCGGGTGACTTTCATGCGGCCGTGACGCCCCTCCCCCGAAGTGACGGTGCGCGCGATGGAGAAGAAGCGCTGGCCGTCCGGCAGTTCCAGCCACTGCGTGCGCACCTCGCCCGGCCAGCGGAACACCTGATGCACCGACCACAACGGACAGCCGCCGCCATGCGCCGCGAAGGGAAAGCCCGCGCCATCCAGCCGCTTGGAGACATTGCCCGCCTCGTCCACGCGCAGGAAGAAGAACGGCACGCGCTCCTCGCCCGGCCGGTGCAGCGTGGTGAGGCGATGGGCGACTTGCTCGAAGCTGGTACCGAACAGCGCGCAGAGCGCCTCGATATCGTAGCGCCGCGCCTCCGCCGCGCGGGCGAACTTGGCATAGGGCATCAGGATCGCCGCTGCCGCGTAACCGGCCAGCGCGCGGCGCACCAGCGTCGCCGTTGTGGCCTGCACGAAAGCTGCCGCGCGCACGACTGCAACGATATCGCTGCGCATCGCGGTATGCCCAATATGCGTGGCGATCTGGAACGCGCGGCTTGAGGCCCCGAGCGTATCGTCGATCAGGAGCTGCTGGTTGTGCCTGTCGAAACGGCGCAGCGAATCGACCATGACGTCCGGTGGCAGGAAGCGCACGCGCACGCCCTTGGCGGCGAGCCATGCAGTGGCCCCGCCTGCCTGCTCGATCTCGGTCGCGAGTTCCTCGGCACGCAAGTCGACGGTGTGGAAGTAGTTGCGCGAAGCCCCGAGGAAGCGCTGCGCCTCGCGCACCGGCTCGTTCTCTTCGGCGGCGGGGCCGGAGGCGCGCTGCTCAGCCAGGGCCTGGCTTTCGCGGGTATAGGCACCGTGAAGCCGCAGCAAAGCCTCCGAAATGCCCGGAAAGCTCATCGCGAGGTCGGCGATTTCCAGCGAAGGCAAGTCGATATCGGCGAACAGCGGATCGCGCAGCACATCCCCCACGCGGCGGGCATAGTCCTCGCCATCGTCCCCGGCGATATCGGCGATGTCGAGCCGGTAGGTCCGCGCCAGACGCAGCAGCATATCTGCCGTCACCGGGCGCTGATTGCGTTCCAGCAGCGCCACGTAGCTGGGCGAGATCTCCAGATCCCCCGCCATCGCCTGCTGGGTCAGCCCCAGTTCGCGGCGCAAGCGGCGAAGCCGGGGGCCGAGGTAGAGAGGTCGTGATTGCGCCATGACTTCCGCAGTTTGTCATGCCTGTACATCTTTACAAGGAATATCTGTAAAGTTTGACAACCGGACTTCGCAGCCCGTTCCGCACCGCACAAATCGGGATTAGCTCCAGGCCATCGCCCAATCACATTTTTCGACGGGGACTTTTGGCAGTGACCTACCAGAGCAAGATCACCGAAGCCGGCCAGACCATCGGCACCGAGCCCAACTGGAACGGCATCGAGCCGGAATCGGTCGCGCGCATGCGCCTGCAGAACCGCTTCCGCACCGGCCTCGACATCGCCCGTTACACCGCGCGCATCATGCGTGAGGACATGGCGGCTTATGACCGCGACCCCGCCAACTACACCCAGTCGCTGGGTTGCTGGCACGGGTTCATCGGCCAGCAGAAGATGATCTCCATCAAGAAGCATTTCGGCACGACCAAGGGCCGCTATCTCTACCTTTCGGGCTGGATGGTCGCGGCGCTGCGCAGCGAGTTCGGCCCCCTGCCCGACCAGTCGATGCATGAGAAGACGTCGGTTCCGGCGCTGGTCGAGGAACTCTACACGTTCCTGCGCCAGGCAGACGCCCGCGAAATGGGCATGCTGTTCCGCGATCTGGACAAGGCGCGCGAGTCGGGTGACGAGGTCGAAGCCAAGCGCCTTGAGCACGCGATCGACAATCACGAAACACATGTCGTGCCGATCGTCGCCGATATAGACGCGGGCTTCGGCAATGCCGAGGCGACCTACCTGCTCGCCAGGAAGTTCATCGAGGCCGGCGCCTGCTGCATCCAGATCGAGAACCAGGTCTCCGACGAGAAGCAGTGCGGCCATCAGGACGGCAAGGTCACCGTCCCGCATGAGGACTTCATCGCGAAGATCCGCGCCGTCCGCTACGCCTTCATGGAACTGGGCGTGGACGAGGGCCTGATCGTGGCGCGCACCGACTCGCTGGGCGCGGGGCTGACCAAGCAGATCGCCTTCACCCGCGAGCCGGGTGACATCGGCGACCGCTACAACAGCTACCTCGACTGCGAGGAGATCGCGGTGGGCGATGTCGGCCACGGCGAAGTTCTCATCACCCGCGACGGCAAGCTGATGCGCCCGAAGCGGCTGCCGTCGAACCTCTACCAGTTCCGCAGCGGAACAGGCGAGGACCGCTGCGTGCTCGACTGCATCCACGCTTTGGAAAACGGCGCGGACTTGCTGTGGATCGAAACCGAAAAGCCGCACATCGGCCAGATCGGCGGAATGGTCAGCCGCATCCGCGAAGTGATCCCGAACGCCAAGCTGGTCTACAACAACTCGCCCAGCTTCAACTGGACGCTGAACTTCCGCCAACAGGTCTTCGATGCCTGGGAAGCGGAAGGCCGCGACACCAGCGCCTATGACCGGGCAAGGCTGATGAGCGTGGACTACGACGGCACGGACCTCGGCAAGGAGGCCGACGAGCGCATCCGCACTTTCCAGAAGGACGCGGCGCGCGAGGCGGGGATCTTCCACCACCTCATCACCCTGCCGACCTACCACACGGCCGCCTTGTCGACCGACAATCTGGCGAAGGAATACTTCGGCGAGGCGGGCATGCTCGGCTACGTCAAGGGCGTCCAGCGTCAGGAAATCCGCCAGGGCATCGCCTGCGTGAAGCACCAGAACATGGCCGGATCCGACATCGGCGACGACCATAAGGAATACTTCGCCGGCGAGGCCGCCCTCAAGGCCGGCGGCACGCACAACACGATGAACCAATTCGCTGCCTGAGGCAGCGGGGGGAACCAGTTCGCTGCCTGAGAGCGCGAAGAAACGAACTTCGAGAACGCCCGAAGACAGTCCTCGGGCGGATGGGGAAAGCCCCAGTGAAGCAAGGAAAGGAAGGTACTATGACCACCATGACCGCCGAACCGGCCCGCGCCCGCGCGGTGCTTTCGAACCAGGACTTCAAGCTGCTGCAGGAAGCCGTGCTCTATTACATGCGCGCGCATGAGGACGATCCGGTCAGTTCGACTTACTCGAACCTCTACCATCGTCTCGGAAGCGCCACGCGGCGCTGACCAACTAAGGCGCAGCGCCACGCGGCGCTGACCAACCCAGGCGCAGCGCCACCCGGCGCTGACGCAGCCACCGGAACGCCGGCGATGATAACGCCGGCGGCCAGAACGACCGGTCCTGCCAGGACCGGATAACCTCTCAAGCGCTTTCCTGGGGAGGAAGGCCAGGCCCGTCGCACCCCGGTGCGGCGGGTTTCTTTTGTGGTTAATTTCCTTTTCCGCGCGGCACTTCGTGTCGGCGCAAGAGCAGCACGATTGCGTTGGCGGAAAAATTAACGTCCTGTGTTATAAACCGAATCCGGGTTCGGGCTCGCTTGCTGGTTATGGAAAGTGCGGAAAGAGTACGAGGCCTTGGAAGGCGAAGCGCCACCTGAAACGCTCGATGCCGCGCTCGCGGCAGCCGACCGCGCGGAAAAACGCCTGCGCGAGGCTATCGAAGTGCTGCCGCAAGGCGTCGTCTTCCTCGACGAGGACGGGCGCTACATCCTGTGGAACCGCAAGTACGAGGAAATCTACTGCCGTTCCGCAGACCTGCTGGAGCCCGGCGCCCGCCTGGCCGATACCTTGCGGGTCGGCGTCGCGCGCGGCGATTACCCCGAGGCCAAGGGCCGCGAGGAAGAATGGCTCGCCGATCGCCTGCGGTTGATGCAGGAACCCGATGCCCGGCACGAACAGCGCCTCTCCAACGGCCGCTGCATCCTCATCGAGGAGCGCCGGACCGAAGATGGCGGTTCCATCGGCCTGCGCGTGGACATCACCGATCTCAAGCAACAGGAAGAGAGCTTCCGGCTGCTGTTCGATCGCAATCCCCTGGCCATGCTGGTCCACGATCCCGAAAGCGGCCTGATCGTGAATGCCAATGCCTCCGCCTGCCGCCTGCTGGGCTACACGCCGGAGGAACTGAACGGCCTTGCCACGCGCCGCCTCTTCGTGGCGCAGGCCTGGGCGATCGCCGCACCGATGCTCGATGCCGATCTGGCGACCAGCAACGCGAACTGGCAGATGCTCCGCCGGGACGGGGGCCGGGTGGAAACCCATGTCTCCACTCACGCCTCGACACTCGACGGCCGGCAGGTGACGATCGCCTCCATCTTCGACGTGACCGAACGCTGCCGCATCGAGCGCCGCATGGAATACATGGCGCGGCACGACGAGCTGACCGGGCTGGCGAACCGCTCGCATTGCCGAGAGACCTTGCGCGAACTGCTTCACGGCGCCGTCCCGGCAGGAACGGTGACTCTGGCGCTGATCGATCTCGACAACTTCAAGTCCGTAAACGACACTTATGGCTACCGCTTCGGCGACGCCCTGCTGATCGATGCTGCGCTGCGCATGCGGGACCTCATGCCGCCCGGCGCCCTGCTCTGCCGGATCGCCGGAGACGAATTCGCCATCATCTTCCGCAAGTCCAGCCTGACGCAGGCCGAACTGGTTATCAAGGCGATCATCGCCGTGCTCTGCGAACCCTTCCATGTCCACGGTAACACCCTGCATGTCGGCGCCACGGCCGGCATGGCCGGCGCTCCGTTCGACAGTGGCGATCACGAGACGCTGATGCGCTATGCCAATCTGGCGCTCTACGCCGCCAAGACCGAGCGACGCGGCAGTTGCCGAAGTTTCGAAGTGGCAATGGACGAGGCAGCACAGGCCAGGAGCCGGTTGGAGACGGACTTGCGCAAGGCCGTGCGCGACGATGAACTGGAAGTCCATTACCAGCCATTGCTCAACCTGGAGACCGGCGCCATCGAGTGCTGCGAGGCCCTGCTGCGCTGGAACCACGCAGAACGCGGGCAAGTCTCTCCCGAAGTCTTCGTGCCACTGGCGGAAGAACTCGGCCTGATCGACAAGCTCGGCCGTTTCGTGCTGCAGACCGCCTGCCGCGAAGCGACCCGCTGGCCGGAGTCCGTGCGGCTTTCGGTCAATGTCTCGCCCGTGCAGTTCCGCAACGGCAATCTGCTCAGCACCGTCATCAACGCGCTGTCCGGTTCAGGCCTCGGCGCGGAACGGTTAGAACTGGAAATCACCGAAGCCGTGCTGATGGAGCACGGCCCCCGCCCCGCCGCGATCATCCGCAACTTGCGGGCCTTCGGCATCGGCATCTCGCTCGACGACTTCGGCACCGGCTATTCTTCGCTCAGCTACCTGCTCAACTACCCCTTCACCAAGATCAAGATCGACAAGTCCTTCATTCTCAACCTCCACGAGGAAGCCAGTTCGCGGGCGGTGATCCGCGCGGTGATCGGGCTCGGTCGCAGCCTGGGGCTGACGGTGGCCGCGGAAGGGATCGAGAGCGACGTGGAGCGGGAATACTTGCGCGCAGAGGGCTGCACCCAGGGCCAGGGCTTCCTGTTCGGACGGCCCCAGCCGGGATCCATGCTGCAATTCCCCGGCGCCCAGCCGGACGCACTGGACCCGGTCTAGCGCCGACCCGCGATCGCGGGCATGAAGCGCTGCAAGAGACCGGCCGACCAGGAGCTGCCTTGATGAAGAGCATCGCCACGCTGACGATGAACCCGACGATCGACATCTCCTACGATGTCGGCAAAGTGCAGCACACCCACAAGATGCGCACTGACAACGAGCACTATGCTCCGGGCGGCGGCGGCATCAACGTGGCGCGGGTCTTCGTGCGGCTCGGCGGTCATGCGCGGTGCTTCTATCTTTCGGGCGGGGCCACCGGACCGGCGCTGGACGGGTTGATCGACCTGCATCAGCTTGTCCGTACGCGCATCGCCATCGAAGGTCCGACCCGGATCGCCGCCGACATTCTCGAACACGATACCGGCAAGGAATATCGCTTCACGCCCGCAGGCCCGCAAGTCAGCGAAAGCGAATGGCAGGACTGCCTCGACCAACTCGCCGAAGCCAACTGCGACGTGCTGGTGATGAGCGGTTCGCTGCCGCCCGGCGTGCCCGACGACTACTATGCCCGCGTCGCCCGGCTGATGCGCAAGCGGGGATGCGACGTCGTGCTCGACAGTTCCGGAAAGGCGCTGGAGGCGGGGATCGCGGAAGGCGGACTGCTGCTGGTCAAGCCCAGCCAGGGGGAGTTGCAGCAATATGCCGGCCGCAAGCTGGAGGATGTCGATGCCATCGGCGCGGCCGCCATGGAGATCGTCGAGGCGGGCAAGGCGCGGCTCGTCGCCGTGACGATGGGCCATGAAGGCGCGGTGCTGGCGCGGGCCGAAGGACCGGTGTTCCTGCCCGCGCTCAAGATCGACGCCGCCAGCGCGGTCGGCGCGGGCGACAGTTTCGTGGCCGCCATGGTCCACGCCCTGTGCCGGGGGGACGACGAGCTGGAGGCTTTCCGCCGCGGCATGGCGGCAGGCTCGGCGGCGGTGCTGCGTGCGGGCACGGACCTCGCACGGCCCGACGACATCGAGCAGATGCTGGAACGCATCGCCCCGCTCTAACCGGCCACCGACCCTTTCGGAACCCGGCAGCGATACCGGGCAGGTGTCAGTCCGTACGAAGGCTCAGGCGACGATGGCCCTTCGGCAGAAGTCCCAGATCGCCCCGGCCAGCGCCTCGCGCTCGGCAAGATCGGGCTCGCCGCCTTCCTCCTGGAGCAGGACGGTGTGCACGGTGGTGGAAACGAGGTTGTAGATCAGCCGCGCCTGCAATTGCGGCTCGGCGGGGCGGAACTCTCCCTTCGCGATACCGGCGGCGACATGGCCGGCCATGAGATCCAGCAAGGGCTGGAGCGCGGCCTGAAGCTCCGCCGGGCGCGACTGGGCCAGCCGCAAGTGTTCGCGGCTGAGCGCTGCGCTGCGCAGATGGGCGCCGCTCTCCACCGAATCGCCCTGGCCGAGCTGGCCGACGACGATGCTCGACACGATCAGCCGCAGGGCCTCCATCGGGCTTTCCACCTGCCGCGTCATTTCGCCGAACTGGAGCGCGGCCGAGCGCAGCGACGAATCGAAGACCGCCAGCACCAGGTCGTCCTTGCCCTGAAAACGCTCGTAAAACGCGCGCCGTGCCAGGCGGGTGCGGGAAAGGACGGCGCGGATCGTCAGCCCTTCAAGACCCGCTTCGTCGAGCAGATTGTAGGCCGCGGTCACCAGCAGCCGCGTGCGATCCTGCTCGCCATCGTCGAAAGCGGCGAAGGGCGGGTCGGAAGGGGCGGGGATCGGAAGCGATGATGCCATCCGCCATGGACTAGGCGCTCCGCCCCGCGCGGTCCAGCCGGTGCTTTCATTTGACCCCCTTCGAAGACCGCGCTACACGCCGTGAGAACAGCGTTCTCAGAAATGCGTCAACAGCCGAAGGACAGGAGAGTTCGATGCCCAAGGTCACTTACGTCGATCATGAAGGACACGCGTCCGACGTGGACGTCGAGGTCGGCGACAACGTCATGCACGGCGCCGTCTACAACGGGATCGAGGGGATTACCGGCGAGTGCGGCGGTGGACTCTCCTGCGCTACCTGCCACTGCTATATCGACGCGGACTGGGTCGACACCGTTGGCGCCCCCTCCTCCCAGGCGGAAGAGGAACTGCTGGAATCGGCAGCGGCCGAAGTGCGTCCCAGCAGCCGGCTCTCGTGCCAGATCGAGATGACATCCGCACTGGACGGCCTCGTCGTCCACATGCCCGAACATCAATTCTGAACCGCCAGGCAGGAGAGACCGATGCCCATCGACGCCGCCAACCCGGTTCCCCCCAGCTTCCCGCGCCACGTCGGCCTGGACCAGGTGCCGGACCATGTCCCGGCAGAGCTGATCCGCCAGTCCGGCCTGACGTTCGGCCCCGAATTCCTCGCCGGCCCGCACGATTTCATGGCCGCGCTGCACGAGAAGCAGCCGCCGATCTATTACGACGTGAGCCCGATGGGCAACATGTGGCACCTCACCAAGCATGAGGACGCCCTGTTCGGCCTGCGCCATCCGGATATCTTCTCGAACGAAGGCGCCACGCCCTTCCCGCGCGATCCGAACGACTACTTCTACTTCATCCCGATCGAGATCGATCCGCCCCACCACCGCAAGTACCGCAACATCGTGGATCCGGTGTTCAGCCCCAAGGGCGTGCTCAAGCTGGAAGAGCTGATCCGCAGGCGCTCGAACGACCTGATCGACGAGATCGAGGCCAAAGTCGCGGCCGGGGGCACTTGCGAATTCACCGAGGATTTCGGCCGCCCGCTGCCGGTCTCGGTATTCCTCGATATCATGGGCCTTCCCCAGGCCATGCGCGACACCTTCGTCGAATGGGCGATGGAACTGCTCCATTCGAACGACCGCGCGATCATGGGCCAGGCGATGGCGAAGATCGGCGCCTATCTCAAGGAAGCCATCGCCGAGAAGAAGGCCAATCCGGACGACGGCGTGGTCAGCCTGATCGCCCATGCCGAGCCGGACGGCGTGCCGCTCTCCGAAAAGGAGATCTTCGGCTTCGTCTGCTTCCTGTTCATCGGCGGGCTCGACACGGTGTTCGCCACGCTCAACAACATCTGGCTCTGGCTGGCGCAGAACCCCGAACAGCGCCAGGAGATCATCGACCGCCCGCAGGACATCGATCGGATCGTCGAGGAACTTCTGCGACGCTGGTCGGTCACTTTCTCCGGACGCGTTCTCGACAAGGACTACGAGATGCGCGGGGTGCAGATGAAGAAGGGCGACCGTGTCACCTTCATCCTGCCCGCCTGCAATTTCGATCCCGAAGTCTTCCCCGATCCGAAGACCGTGGACTTCGACCGGCCCCGCAAGACGATCCTGGCCTTCACCGTCGGGGTACACAGCTGCATGGGCGGACATCTCGCCCGCCTGGAAGTGAAGATCGCGCTGCAGGAATGGCTGAGGCGTGTGCCCCAGTTCGAACTGCAGCCGGGAACGCACATCGAGTACCGCCCCGGCGGGGTGATCGGACCGGAAGCCGTGCCGCTGGTCTGGTAGCCGCCGCCCGCCTGCCGCATCGTCTTTGCTGCAAGGCCCTTGCGCCCGTTTCGCACGCGCGCCGTCGATCCCTGGCGGTTGTGGCCAAACAGCATCGGTTGGGACATTCAATAAGTCCCGGTGCAATTCCGCTTTGAGATCGCGCGAAATTGTTGCAGAGTGCTTGGTGAAAGGCCGCTTGCGGCTTTACCGGTGTTGGGAGAGAGCGCGCCGGGTAGGAAGTTTACTTTCTGTCCGGCGCGCCGATTCTTCGCAAACGCAACATCATCTCGATCAACGGTTTTAGCGCACTTGCACTGCTTCCAGCAGAGCAGGTCGCGCACCGTTGTATCCGTGCCATCCTTCCAGTTAGCAAGTGCAGCAAAGCCCTGCCCTCCGCCCGGCGCAGCCGGATCGCCCCGATTCGCATGCCGCGATTCGCCGGCGCGATTGCCGGATCCAGGGTCCTCGGATAAGCGCGGAGGCATTCCAACCGCGAGAATGCCTTGAACCTTCGCCTCTCCCTGCGTGCCGACCATCAGGCGCGATTGCTCTGGTCGATCGCCCTGCCGGCGATGCTCACCAACGTGGCCACCGCGCTGTTCGGGCTGGCAGACATGTGGGCCATCGGGCGCCTGGGCGACGCGCCGGCGCAAGGCGCTGTGGAACTCGGCGCGAAGTACATGATGGCCATGCTCAACGTGTTCAACTTCCTGCGGACCAGCACGGTCGCCCTCACGGCGCAGGGTGCGGGACGCGGGGATCGCACCGCTTCCGCCGAGACGCTGGCACGCGCCATGGCGGCGGCGATGGCCATCGGCGCGCTGTTGCTCTGCCTCATGCCCCTGGCGATCCCGCTGGGGCTGGACCTGCTCGAAGCCAAGGGCACCCTGCGAGAGAGCGCCCGGCACTACATCGAGATCCGTTACTGGGCCGGTCCGCTCTGGCTGGGCAATTGCGTGCTGGTGGGCTGGCTGATCGGACAGAGACTGGTGCGCCATGTCCTGGTGGTCGAAATCGCGGCGAACGCCGTGCACATCGCGCTGGACCTGTTCCTCGTGCTCGTCGCGAAGTGGGGAGTTGCGGGCGTGGCCACTGCAACGCTGACCTCGGAACTGTTCAAGTTCGCCGTGCTTGCCGCACTCGTGCTGCGCCGTCCCGAAGCGCGCGCCGCCTTTTCCTCGGTGCGACGACGCGCGACATGGCGGCGCGCCGAACTGGCGCGGCTCTTCGCCCTCAATCGCGACCTGTTCCTGCGCACCCTGCTGCTCACCGCCGCCCTGCTTGCCTTCGCCCGCACCGGGGCGCAGGCCGGCCCGGTGACTCTGGCGGCGAACGGCATCCTGTTTCAGCTCTTCATGCTGGCAACGCTCCTGCTCGACGGCTTCGAAAGCGCCGCCCAAGTGCTCTGCGGAGAAGCTCTGGGTGCCGGTGACGCCCGGCGCTTCAGGGCCACGGTCCGCTCGGCGCTGCTCTGGGGCGGCGTGATGGGCCTGGTCCTGACCCTGGCCTATGCTTTCGGCGGAGCGTGGCTGGCTTCGGCCTTCAACACCGAACCGGCGGTGATCGCCGCCACCGCCGCATATGCGCCGTGGCTTACCGCGATGCCGCTGCTGGGCGTCTCGGCCTATGTGTTCGACGGGGTCTTCGTGGGCGCCGGATGGACGCGGGCGATGATGGGGACGATGCTGGCGGCCTTGGCCGTCTACGGCCTCTTGCTCTGGCTGCTCCACCCCTTCGGCAATCACGGCCTTTGGGCGGCGTTCACCCTGTTCTTCGTGCTGCGCGCGATCGGTCAGGCCCTGATGCTGCCGCGCCTGACCCGGCGCAGTTTCGCCGCGGGCTGACACTGGCTTCCCCGGAAAAGAGAAAGCCGCCGACGCCGGAGGAGGAGTGGCATCGGCGGCTCGCTTGGCTTCAGGCAGGACGAGGGATCAGTGCCCGCCGGAAGCCGGCTTCGCACCGCGCGGGGGTCGCGGGGCGATCCAGATAGTGCATGCGGCGATGAACAGCAGCACGGCACAAAGCGCGAAGACATGCACCGTGCCCAGCGCCGTGCCCTGTGCCGCCACGAGATTGGCCAGCGTCTGGCGCGCCTGCTCCATGGAGAAGCCGGCGTTCTGCAACTGGGTCATGGTCTGCTGCGCACCGTTCATCGAGGCGGCCATGTCGGCGCCGTTGGCGCGTCCCATGTCCTCCCAGGTGGTGGTCACCAGCGCCGTGGCGATGGCGCTGGCCAGAGTGCGCCCGAAGTTGGCGATGCCGGCCGCGCCCGCCGTCTCGTCCGGCCGCACCGAGGCCAGGCTGATCGTGGTCAGCGGGACCATGAACAGCGAGACGCCGACACCCTGCACCAGCTGCGGCCAGGCGATGGTCCAGAACGGCACTTCGGTCGACCAGCTCGTGCGGAAGATGGCGCAGATGCCGATCCAGGAAATGCCCAGGAACACCAGCATGCGCGGATCGAAGCGCTGCATCAGCTTGGGCACGAAGGGCGATGCGAACACCGCGAGCACGCCGGAGAAGGCCATCGCCTCGCCCGCCTGCGTCGCGGTATAGCCCATGGAAGTCTGGAGCCACTGCGGGATCACCACGACCGAGGCGAAGTAAGTGCCAAAGGCGATGGTGAGCGAGAATGTCGCCGCCGAGAAGCCGCGGTGCCGGAAGACCTTGAGGTCCACCACGGGATGTTCCTCGGTCAGTTCCCAGATCACGAAAGCGATGAAGAAGATCACCGCGATCACCGCCAGCGCGACGATGAAGGGCGAACCGAACCAGTCATGCTCGCGCCCAAGGTCCAGCATCATCTGGAAGGAAGCGACCCAGGCGATCAGCAGGGCCAGGCCCACGACATCGATCGGCAGCTTCCGCGTGGGCGTCTCGACCCCGCGCAGCATCGTGAACAGGCCGAAGAAGACCAGCGCCACGATCGGCACGTTGATGAAGAAGATCCACTCCCACGACCAGTTGTCGGAGATGTAGCCGCCGACGATCGGCCCCGCGATCGGCGCGGTAACGACCGTCATCGCCCACATGGCCATGGCGCGCGGATGCATGTGCTTGGGGAAGATGCGCAGCAGCAGCGTCTGCGTCAGCGGCATCAGCGGACCGCCGCAGAAGCCCTGCCCCAGACGGAACAGCACCAGCAGCGGGAAAGTATGGGCGATACCGCAAAGCGCGGAAAACACGCCGAACCCGATCAGCGACATCAGGAACACCCGCAAGCTGCCGAAACGCCCTGCGAGCCAGCCGGTGAGCGGCACGCAGATCGCTTCGGCAACCGCGTAGGAAGTGATCGCCCAGGTGCCGTTCGAGACCGAGACGCCAAGTCCGCCCGAAATGTGCGGGATCGAAACGTTGGCGATCGTCATGTCCAGCACGACGACGAAGTTGGCCATCGCCAGCAGGAAGCCGGCGATGAGCAGTTTCGCACCCGTGAAGGTGGTGCTGTCGGCGGCTCCCGTGCTTCCGGCCCCTGCCGCGGCGGGGGAAGCCCCGGCCATCAGTTGGCGTCCGTCAGTTCGATCTCGGCATCCATCGAGAGACCGATGCGCAGCGGGTGCTGCTGCAGTTCCTTGGCGTCAAGCTCGATGCGGACCGGCAGGCGCTGCACCACCTTGATCCAGTTGCCCGTGGCGTTCTGCGCCGGAATCAGCGAGAAGGCCGAGCCGGTGCCGCCGGCGAAGCCGATGACCTTGCCGTGATAGACCACGTCGCTGCCGTAGAAGTCGGCCTTGAGCGTGGCGTTCTGGCCGGGACGGACCTTGCCGAGCTGGGTTTCCTTGAAATTGGCATCGACATAGAGGTGGCCGACCGGAACCACGGTCATCGCCACGCCGCCGGCCTGGACCTTCTGGCCGACCTGGATGGCGCGCTTGGCGATCACGCCGTCGATCGGCGCGCGCACGATGGTGCGTTCGAGATCGAGCCGTGCCTGGTCCAGCTTGGCCTGGGCCTGGCGGATTTCCGGGGCCGTGGTGTCGGTGGTGCCCTTGGTCAGGGCGACCGAGGCTTCTTCCTGGCGGCGTGCGCTGACCGCCGAAGCCTGCATCTGGGCCAGCATGGCACGCGCCTCGCTGGCCGATGCCTGCGCCGCGGCAAGCTGCTGGCGGGCCGTCGTCAGTTCATCGCCGGAGACGGCGCCACTGCCCACGAGCGCCTGGCGGCGGGCAAAGTCGGTCTTGGCCTTGGTCAAGGTCGCCTCGGCCGAGGCGACACTGGCCTTGGCGGAATTGATCTGCGCATCGCTGGCGTCTGCCGTGGCGCCCAGCGCCCGGTTCTGGGCGAGGGACTGGCCGTAGCGGCGCTGCGCGGCGGCGAATTCGGCCTCTGCCTGCGCCAGGGCGATGCGCTGGTCGGAATCCTCGATGCGGAACAGCAACTGGCCCTTGCGGACGGGCTGGGTGTCAGTGACGAGCACTTCCACCACGCGGCCCGAGGTCAGCGGGGTCACCTGCGCATTGTCGCCGCCGACATAGGCGTTGTCGGTCGAGACCGAGCGGCTGCCGACGAACAGGTCGTAGGCGAAATAGAGCACGCCAACCGCGGCCACGCCGATGGCGAGGCCGATCAGCAGCGGCTTGCGCCGGTTCTTGCCCAGCACGCTCCCGGAGCCGTGCTCATTGTTCTGGTCGTCACTCATTACTCGGGAGCCTTCTTGCTTGAATTGTCTTCGTAACCGCCGCCCAGCGCGCGCTTGAGCGCGACTTCGCTGGCGAGGGTCCGGAAATGGGCATCGACGGCCGCCTGCCGCGCATCGAGAGCGGTGGTCTCGGCGCTCAGCGCGTCGAGGTAGTTGCCCAGGCCGCCCTTGTAGCGCTTCATGGCGATGTCGTAGGCGCGGGCCGACTTGTCCCGGGCATCGGCCGAGGCCTGTTCCTGCTCGGCCGCGGCATTGCGCGAAGCCAGTGTATCGGCAACGTCCTGAAGCGCGCCGATCACTGCGGCGTTGTAGTCCGCCACCGCCAGATCGTAGGCGCCGCGCACTTTGGTATATTCGCCCTTGAGGCGCCCGCCCTGGAAGATCGGGAGGCTGATCGCGCCGCCGGCGTTGCCGTAAGTCGAACCGCTCTTGAACAAGTTCGAAATCCCGAGCGACTGCAGGCCGAACAGCCCGCTGATCGAGATATCGGGCAAGAACGCGGCCTTGGCGGCGTCGATACGCTTGCCCGCGCCTTCCGCACGCAGGCGGGCGGCGACGATGTCGGGACGGCGGCCGACCAGGCCGATGCCCGCATCCGCCGGCACCGGCGTGACCGGCAGGCTGGCGATCGCAGTCGGCGCGATGGCGAGGCCGCGGTCCGGTCCGGCACCGAGCAGGGCCGCAAGCGCATGGCGGCGCAGCAGGATCTGCTCGCTATTGGCCGACAGCGCGGCGCGGGCCGAAGCTGCGAGCGATTCGGACTGGCGCAGCGGCAGTTCGCTGTCGAGCCCCTGCTGGTTGCGCTGGTCGCTGAGCGTGACCATCGACTGGCGCGCGTTCACCGCTTCCTTCAGCGCTTCCCCGCGCGCCACCAGGCGGGCGAGATCGAAGTAGGAAGACACCACGTTCGAGGAGAGCATCAGCTCGGCCTGATGAGCGTCGGCCTCGGCGGCCTTCTGCTCGGACGTCGCAGCGGCCAGCATCTTGCGGTACTTGCCCCAGAGGTCGAGGTCGAAGTCGCCCGAAAGCGCGAGATCGCCGGTGCTTTTCCAGCCCTTGGGAACGAAGTCGGCCGGGATGCCGTTGTTATAGCTCTGCTTGGCCGCCCCGGCAGAGCCTTGCCCGTTCACCGTGGGCAGCGTGGAAGCCCCCGCCACCAGCGCGGCACCGCGCGCCTGCAGGATGCGCGCCTGCGCCTCGGCTACGTCGGGCGAATTGGCCAGCGCCTCCGCCACCAGGGCGTCCAGCTGAGGGTCGCCATAAGCGGTCCACCACTGCTGCTGCGGCCAGGCGGCATCCGCGGAGGCATTCGGCGCCCCATCGCGGAAGGACTGGGCGCTCAGAGACCTAGAGCTGTCCAGGGTTGCAGGAGCCCGCATCTGCGGCTTCGGCCCAAGGTCGGGCACGGCGCAGGCGGACAGCGAAAGGCCTACGGCTAGCATCGAAGCCGCCGCGACTCGGGAGATAGTGATCGTACTCATCAGTACAGTTTTTATCGGAGTCCGGCTTGCGCCTGTCAATGGAAAAGTGTACTGCCTGGTACCACTATGACAGAGAATTTGGGCAAGAGAGAACTCAACAAGGCCAGGAAAAGGGCAGCCATCGTGGATGTCGCGACGCGTTCGTTCTTCGAGCGAGGCTATGCCGCCACCACGATGTCTTCGATCGCCGATGAACTGGGCGGCTCGAAGGCCACCCTCTGGGCGCACTTCGGCTCCAAGGAAGAGCTGTTCGCAGCCGTGGTGGACAACAAGGTCGACAGCTTCTCGCAGGACGTGAACGAAGTGCTCGCCGGGCAGACCTTTTCGTTCCCGGCCCTGCGACGGGCATGCCTGCGCTTCATCGACTGCCTGCTGCGCGAGAATTCGGTGCAACTGTTCCGCCTCGTCATGAGCGAAGGCGAGCGCTTTCCCGAGATCAACGAGATGTTCTACGAACGCGGTCCCTCCCGCTTTCGCGGCTGCGTCACCGAATTCTATGCGACGACGTTCACCCCGGAAGAGGCCGAGCGGCTGACGCAAGTGACGGTCTCGGCGATGGTCGGCTATCGTTCGGACATTCTCATGCGCCCGAAGCGCCCCACCCTGAAGGAACGCGAGGCTTTCGTGGACACTCTGATCGGTGTGGTCGACTGGCCGCGCCGCCCCTGCCCGCAAGCGGCTTGAGCTGAAGCCTAGAGGGCAGGCTCAAGGGCAGGCCCAGTGGCAGGCCCGGTGGCAGGAAAACCTTGACCCGAAGCTGCCGGCAGAGGAAATGGCGCGGATGGACAAGGCCCCCGCACTCTCTCCGATCCTCGTCGTCACCACTGGCGGCACGTTCGACAAGCAGTATTTCGACGCGCTCAGCGAATACCAGATCGCCGAAAGCGTGATCGAGAAGCTGCTCAAGGTCGCGCGCGTCGCCCATCCGGTGCGCGTGGTGGAGTTGATGCGCAAGGACAGCCTGGAGCTGACCGACGAGGACCGTGCGGCCATCCGCGCCATCGTCGCGTCCGCGCCCGAGGCTCATGTGGTCATCACCCACGGCACCGACACGATGACGGACACTGCCAGGGTTCTGGCAGACGTCCCCGGCAAGACCACCGTGCTCACCGGCGCCCTCGCCCCGGCCCGCTTCGCCGAAAGCGACGCGACCTTCAATCTCGGCATGGCTTTCGCCTGCTGCCAGTCCGCGCCCGAAGGCGTGTGGATCACGATGAACGGCTCGGTCTTCAACGGCCTCCAGGTCCGCAAGGACCGCGATGCCGGGAAGTTCGTCGCCCTGTAAACAGGCGTTTGGTGCGCATTCGGAAGCGCGCCTGAGGTGAAGCCATAGTTCCAGGCGCCCCATTCGCGCCGGCCCCTTGCCTCTCAAAATAAGCAGAAATCCGGAAACCTTCCTTCGTCAGACGCAAACGGCCTGCCGCCTAGACGGAAACCCGGAAGGCCGATCGCCGCGTCGTCGAACGAACGCACACGACCTCCCGGTCGCACGGTAACGCCGCTTCCCCTTCCGGGAAGTCCCGGTGTCTTACGCTGCGAAGGGAGCTGTCGTGACGATTGCGCTTCAGGATCAGGCCGATGTCCACGTCGCGCTCGGCCATGCACCGATCGGTGCGATGATCATCGATCAGGCCGGCGTCATTTCCTGGGCGAACCCGGCGCTTGCCGCGATCCTGGGCGAGTCCGATCCCGCCGCCCTGCGCCTCACCCTGGCCTTCGCCTGGCTGCCCGAGGACGATGCCGAAATCCTGCGGCAGATGCTGGAGGTGTTTTTCGCCGCCCCCCTGGAGGCCCGCCCCCCGTGGAGCCGCGCGGTCGCCATCCAGGGGCTGGAAAGCAATCCGCAAACGGTCGAAGTGACGCTGGCCCCCTGCCCCGGCGACTTCGGCGCGCGCGCGATACTCTATTTCCAGAGCCTCACGCGCCAGGTCATCGCCGAGAAGCGCTTCTCACAGATCTTCGAGAACCTGCCCCTCGGCGCGCTCGTCGTCGATACCCGCCAGCGCATCGTCCAGGTCAATTCCGCCCTCTCCGCCGAGTTCGGCTATCCGCGCGAGGAACTGGTCGGCCAGCCGCTGGAGACGCTGCTGCCCGCGCGCTACCGCGAACTCCACCGCGAGCACGTCGAGGGCTATGTCGCCGCCCCGGCCTCGCGCATGATGGGCTCCGGCCGCGACCTCACGGGGCTGCACCGCTCCGGCCAGGAGATCCCGGTCGAGATCGCGCTGACCAAGCTCGAAAACGGCGCCCAGCCAATGTTCATGGCCATCGTCAGCGACATCTCGTCGCGCAAGCGGGCCGAGACCGCGCTCCAGCAGACCAATTCGCAACTTGAGGAATTCACTTATGTGGCCAGCCACGATCTGCGCTCTCCGCTGCGGGGCATAGCCGACCTCGTCACCTGGATCCGCGAAGACCTGAGCGGCGTGGCGCTGCCCGAGGACGTCCAGCACAATTTCGACCGCATATCCCTGCGCATCGCCCGGGCCGAGCAGATGATCGACGACCTGCTCGACTATGCGCGCGCCGGCGTGCGCGACCGGCACATGGAGACGATCTCCCCCGCGGAACTGGTCGACGAAGCGCTGGGCCTCGCCCTCGTGCCGGACAGCTTCAAGGTGGAGATCGACATGAACGGCAGCGACATCACCGCGCCCCGCGCGCCGCTGGCGACATCCTTGCGCAATCTCATCGGCAATGCCGTCAAGCACCATGGCGGGCGCTCGGGCCGGATCCGGATCGCCATGCGCGAGGAAGGCCGCTTCTCGGTCTTCACGATCGACGACGATGGCAAGGGCATCACCCCGGGCAACGAGGAGCGCATCTTCAAGCTGTTTCACCGGGCCTCGCCGGGCACGAGCGGCGACGGCGTCGGCCTCGCCTTCACCCGGCGCATGATCAATGCCCACGGCGGGATGGTGACCGTATGCTCGCCCGGCGCGCTCGGCGGCGCCACGTTCGAGATCCACTGGCCCCGCATCCTGCTGAAGGAATACGAGGATGAGTGACCGCCCGGGAGACAGCGCGGGCCGGGACCAGTCCACTCCCAGCCGCCCCGCCCTGTTCGACTATACCGTTCTCGTGGTGGATGACGACGACGTCGCGCTCGAAGGGGTGCTGCGCAGCTTCCGGCGGCACGGCGTGCCCTGCCGCAGCCAGACGGCGGGCGATGGGTGCGAGGCGCTGCAGATCCTGCGCGGACAGCATCCGGCCAAGCGGCTCGGCACGCCAGTGATCGTGCTGCTCGATCTCAACATGCCGAACATGGACGGCTTCCAGTTTCTGGAAACCCTGCGCGCGGATCCGGCGCTGCAGCGCACGGTAGTGTTCATCCTCAGCACCAGTTCGCGCGATCAGGACCGGTCGCGCGCCTACGACGAACACGTCGCCGGCTACATGGTGAAGTCCGCCGTCGGGCCGCAATTCGCCCAGCTCGCCCATTTCATAACGCAATACGCGACGACCCAGAACCTGCCCTGAAGCAGGCCCGATCCAGCCGAAAAACCCAGCGGGCAAAAAGCCCCAAGCCAGCCTCACGGTCGCCCAACCCAACCCGAAGGACCTGACGACGATGGAATATTTTCACAACGGCAAGACCGAAATCCAGGCCCTCGTGGTGGACGACGACGATGTCGACCGGGAACGCCTGATCCGCATGCTTCAGCGCGGCCCCCGTTCGATCAACGTGATAGAAGCCAGCTCCCAGGCGGAAGCCCTGCAGATCATCCGCCATGCCGAACCCTCGCTGGACATCGTCTTCCTCGATTTCGGTCTCGCGGACGGCGACGGTCGCGACCTCGTGCCGACGATCCGCGCCGAAGTGGATCAGGACTGCCCGATCGTGGCCGTAACCGGCAATGTCGATGAGCAAGTGGCGGCGGATTCGATCAAGGCCGGCATGACCGAATATCTCACCAAGCGCGCGCTCTCGCCCGAACGCGTCGCCGCTTCGGTGGAGGAAGGCATTGCCTGGCGCAAATATCGGCAGGACTTGCGCCGCACCGAGGAAGAACTGACCCATCGCAGCCTGCACGATCCGCTGACCGACTTGCCCAACCGTACGCTGCTGTTCGACCGGCTCGGCCAGGCTTGCGCCCGTGCGCGCCGCAACGGTTCGTCCTTCGCCGTGATGATGATCGACCTCGACCGGTTCAAGGAGATCAACGACAGCTTCGGTCATGCCGCCGGCGACGTGGTGCTCACCACCATCGCCCGCCGCCTGCGCGGCCACTTGCGCGAAGTGGACACAGTGGCGCGCCTCGGGGGCGACGAATTCGCGCTGCTCCTGCAGGACGTGCCGGACTACGACACCGCAACGGGGCTAGCCGGCAAGCTGGCCCGGGTGATCGAGCAGCCGATCGTCCACGAAAACCGCATTCTCCATGTCGGCGCCTCGATCGGCATCGCCATGTGCCCGCAGCGCGGCTATGCGCCCACCGGCCTGCTCTCGGCAGCGGACGATGCGATGTATGCGGCCAAGCGCGGGATCGACAAGCTCGTCACCAGCCGGGAAAACCTGCCCGCGTCTCCCGCCTTCGATCCCAAGGACATGCTGGAGGAAATCGACCAGGCCATCGCGCACGACGCTCTGGAGTGGCACTGGCAACCGAAAGTGGACTTGCGCGACGGGCGCGTGCTGGGCTTCGAGGCACTCGTCCGCTGGCGCCATCCGCGCAGCGGCAATATTCCCGCAGACCAGCTCATCCGCACCGTGGAGCAATCTCCCTTGCTGGAGACTTTCACCAACCAGTGCCTGGACACCGTGCTCTCGCAGTTTGCGCGCATCCAGGACAAAGTGGACGGCGCCACGATCGCCATCAACGTCTCCGCCCGCATGCTGGAGCGCCCGACTTTCGTGGACAGCGTGGTCGAGCTGATCGAATGCCACCGCATAGCGCCCGAGCGGGTCACGCTGGAGCTGACCGAAACCGCGCTCATCACCAACCCCTCGCAGGCCAAGCGGGTGATCGAGCGACTGCACGAGCACAAGATCCCGCTCTCCATCGATGACTTCGGTGCCGGGTTCACCTCCTTCGGCTACTTGCGCGATTTCGCGATCAGCGAAATCAAGATCGACCGCTCGTTCATCTCGCGCTTCACCGAGAGCCGCTTCGACCAGTCGCTGGTCAACAGCCTGGTGGTCCTCTGCGAAAGCCTGGGCATTCCGCTTGTGGCAGAGGGCGTGGAGACGCCGGAAACGCAGGAGCTGCTGGTCTCGCTCGGCTGCAATGCCGGGCAAGGCTACGGCATCTGCAAGCCGATGCCCTATGACGACGTGCTCGACTGGATGGACACCTGGCGCAGCCAGGCGCCGATGATCCGGCAGGTCAACGCCTGAAGACGAGAGGGCCTGAGGACCTGAAGACCTGAAGGCCGGATGCCCGCCCCGCTGCCCGGTCGCAGCGGGGCGGGCAGACGCTCACACTACGCCCCGGTGATACCTCCACGCCCAGGCCCATCACTGCTGGACCCTGCCCGCGCCTTTCGCGATCCTGCGCCGCGAACAAGGAGAGGCACGCGTCATGAGCGACGAATCGGCAGCGGCAATCAGTGCCGTGCGGCGTGACTGGGTAACCGAGCACCGCGACATGTATTTGCAGTCAGGCGGCGTGCAGGGCCACATCATGGACATCACCCCGGTCGGCGGCCGCGCCTTCGCGACGCATTGCCTGGTCAAGTATGTCGGGCGCAAGAGCGGCAAGGTCTTCATCACCCCGCTCTGCTACGCCGATATCGGCGGTGAAGTGGTGATCTGCGGCTCCAAGGGCGGAGCGGATACCCATCCGCAGTGGTACCTCAACCTGGTCGACAGCCCGGACGTCGAATTCCAGATCGCTACCCAGGCCTTCAAGGGCACCTGGCGAGAACCGGAAGGTGCGGAACGGCAGAAGGTCTGGGACTTCTTCGTAGACTGCCATCCCTTCTACGCCGCCTACCAGACCTCCACCGAGCGGGTACTCCCGCTGGTGCTGATGAAGGCCGCCACGGAAATCCCGGTGTTCAAGGCCGAGGACGCCACCGGCACGCGCACCACCTGACCCTCCCCAATCATACCCCCAGGGCCACATTTTCAGGACTTCCAAAGCGATGACCACCACCACGGGCACGATCGACTTCACCGACATCGACCAGTACCTCGGCAAGACCATGGACTTCTCGCCCATGCGCGAGCCTGTCGCCAACAACGACATCCGGCGCTGGGTCCATGCCATGCACTACGCCAACCTGCTGCACTTCGACCCCGCGACCTTCGAAGCCAGCCGCTGGGGCCGCCTCGTCGCGCCGCAGAGCTTCGCCATCGCCACGGACGACGGCCACGGCGCCGCTCCCGCCTGCGTCGGCTGCATCCCCAATTCGCACTTGCTGTTCGGCGGTGACGAATGGTGGTTCTACGGACCGCGCATCGAGGCCGGGGACGTGGTGACCAACACCCGCGTTCCCTTCGACTACAAGGTCAAGGAAACCGGCTTCGGCCCCACCTGCTTCCAGCGGGGAGACAACAACTATTCGAACCAGAAGGGCGAGGAAATTGCCCGGCAGCGCTCCACGGCGATCCGGTATCTCGCCCATGCCGGCGGCGATTCGGTGAAGACCGAGGAATTCGACGAACCCGAATGGACCGACGAGGCCATCGCCGCGCTGGAGGACCGAAAGTTCGCGTGGGTGAAGATGCTCCACGAGCTGGGCCACAAGGAGCGTTGGTGGGATGACGTCGCCGTGGGCGACCAGCTTCCCGAACGCGTCTTCGGCCCGCACTCGATCGCCAGCTTCGCCACCGAATGGCGCGCCTATATCGTCAACACCTGGGGGACGATGAACTTGCGCAAGAACGATCTGGAAGCGCTGGGCTTCACGCGCGACATGGCCGGGTACGAGAACGACCCCGACATGATGCTGATAAACCCGGCCCTCACCGACGGCGCCTATTACGGCCCCTCGCGCGGGCACCTGTTCCCCAAATATGCCCGCCGCATCGGCATGCCGCGCGGCTATGGCTACGGCGCCTCGATGGGATCGTGGGTGACGGACTTCCTGTCAGGCTGGGCGGGCGAACACGGCATGGTCGTCCACTCCATCGCCAATTACCGCGGCCCCGCGCTCACCGGCGACGTGACGATCCAGACGGCCGAAGTCACCGAAAAATCGGTCGACGCGGAAGGGCGCCACCTCGTCCACGTCAAGCACCTGATGACCAACCAGAACGGCAAGACCATGTGCACCGGCACTGCCGAGGTCGCCCTGCCCAAGAAACCGGGCTGAACCGAATGTCATCCCGGATCCGATCCGGGACGACGCAGCCTCAGAACGGGCGCGGCATCGCTCCGCCTGCCGATACCGTGGCCACCTTGCCCGCGATCCAGATCGCGCCGTCGGTGTCCTGGCGGCAATGGACATATCCGTCCGCGCCGGTCATGCGCCCTTGCGCCGCGACATAGGCCCCGTTCGCCAGACCGCCTGCGAAGAGATATTGCGCCACGGCCGCATTGAGGCTGCCGGTCACCGGATCCTCGCAAAGGCGGCCACTCGCATCCGCGAAGAAAGCACGCAGTTCCCACTGGGGCCCGCCATCCGCCGCACGCGGACCGAGCAAGGCGACATCGGTATGCAGCGGCGCGCGCGCTGCCGGCTCCGCGGCAAGCACCGCATCATCCGAAGCCATGTGCAGCACCTTCCAGCCCGGCCCGTTTGCGGCGTGGACGCCGGCGACGACGTCTCGCTCGTTCACGCCGCACAGCCGGATCGTCTCGGCAAGATCCGCCGGGTCCAGCGCGCCGGATCGCAGCAGCGGCGGCGCGCGGAACGCCAGCATCCCGCTTTCCTGCCGCACATCGACAAGGCCGATCCCGCATTCCTGCACGATCGTGCCGGCCTGCTTAGGCACCCCGCCGGCCGACAGCCAGGCATGGGCGGTTCCCAGGGTCGGATGGCCTGCAAAAGGCAGTTCCCCGGCCGGGTAGAAGATCCGTACCCGGTAGTCCGCGCCGGGATCGGTGGGCGGCAACAGGAAGGTCGTTTCCGAAAAGCCCAGCCAGCGCGTGATCCGCAGCATGTCCGCCGCCTCCAGCCCCTCGCCGCCATGCACGACCGCCAGCGGATTTCCCGTGAGCGGACCCGCCGCGAAAACGTCGACCAGATCGAGTTGCATCTTTCGTTTCCTTCTTGTTTCCGGCTACTTGGCGCTAATCCTGCAGCTCTGTAGCGACAAGTGGCCCGAAACGGCTCTCAGGGTTTTTCCCGTGGTTCATTCAGGGTTTTGGAGCAAGGGTCCATTCGGATCGTTATGCCGTTACAGAATTGCATTTCCAGGAAGGAAACCCCGATGAAGAAGACCCTGATGGCGCTGACCATGGCCGCCCTGGTGCTGCCCATGGCCACCCCCGTGGCGGCCCAGATGTGGCGCAACGACGATCGTCATGACAGCCGCGACCGCCACGACGGCCGTTATGACAACCGCGGCCGGAACGACCGCGATCGCTACGATTCGCGTGGCCGCTACCGCGAACCGCATCGCATGAGCCGCAACGATCGCGCCTGGCGCGGCCGCGACGGCCGTTACTACTGCAAGCGCGACAATGGCACGACCGGACTGATCATCGGCGCTGGCGCCGGCGCGCTGGCCGGCCATGAGATTGCCGGCAATGGCGACCAGACGCTCGGCACGATCATCGGCGGCGTCGCCGGCGGCCTGCTCGGTCGCCAGATCGACAAGGGCGACGTGAAGTGCCGTTGAGCTGACGCGCTCGGCTCTGTCGCGAAAAGGCGCGCCGTCCCTGCGGACGGCGCGCCTTTTTCGTTTACGGATCCAGCGGTAGTCAGCCCTGTATGGAGACTAGCCTCAGATGGTTCTCGATGGCCGGTTCCGGCGCCGAAACGGTGCAATTGCGACCCTGCCTCTTCGCATCGTACAGCGCCTCGTCCGCCCGCCGCATGACTTCCGGCAGAGACAGCCCATGCGTGGCCGAAACGCCAAGACTGAGCGTGGGCACGACTTTGCCGCCCGCGAATGTCGAGACGGCCAAGTCCGCCACGGTGCGGCGCAGGCGCTCTGCCGCGGCATGGGCCTCGCGGCCATTGCGGGCCTGCAGGAACAGGCCGAATTCCTCTCCGCCAAGCCGTCCGCACAGATCGCCGGCGCGCAAGTTGGACTGGATGGCATCGCCGATCGCCACCAGCACGCGGTCTCCCACACCGTGGCCGAACCCGTCGTTGATCTGTTTGAAATGGTCGACGTCCGCCACGATCAGCCAGCCATCGCGGTCCGCCATGGCGTCGCGGGTCATCTCGATGAACACGTCGCGGTTGGTAAGGCCGGTCATCCCGTCCACCCGCGCCGTGCGCTCCAGCCGCCTGAAGGCCTGGGCCAGTTCGTCATGAAGCGCGGAGATCCGGGCCTGCTGCCGCAAGAGCACGATGCAGACCGGCGCGGACACGGCGAGCGCCACCATCACCCCCAGCACGACGAGCTGCACCGGCATGGCGAAACCAGGCACCAGAGCCACGACCTGCAGCAGCAGCGACGTCGCAGCCACTGACAGGCCGGTCCCGGCAGCGACATTGCGCAAGCCCTGGCTCTTCATGAAAACGAAACCCCAAACCCGTTGAACCCCGCAACTTTGTTAGACCATGATAGTTAACAGTTTGCTGATTTGGCGCTGACGTTGGTTAACTTTTTCCATGCCCAGCCGCGAGAGAGAAATGGCTTGACCAGTACCTAAGCCGTTCGTCGCGCGCGGCCTTCGCTTCGGCGCGTATCTCGCTGCGTGCAATAATGTTCATCGCAGGTTCTGGCGCGCAATGGAATTCGGGACGCCGGTCGTACAAGACATTCAACAAAGAAGGATTTCAGATGCGTAAAGCCATCGCAGCCGCCGCCCTGGCCGCTCTCACCATCCCCGCCACTTTCGCCGTCACCGAAGTGGCCGTGGCCCGCGATCACGGCCCGCGCTATCACCGCACCGACAACGGTGTCCGCTACTGGCGCGGCAACGATGGCCGCTATCGCTGCAAGAAGTCGAACGGCACCACTGGCCTGCTGATCGGCGGCGTTGCCGGCGCCCTGGCCGGTCGCGCCATCGACACCCGCGGCGATCGCGCCACCGGTACCGTGCTCGGCGCTGCCGGCGGCGCCCTGCTCGGCCGTCAGATCGACCGCAACAACTCGCGCCCCCGCTGCCGCTGATAGGGCGTTAAACCCTGAAAAACCACGACGCGCCGCCCCTCCGGACGGCGCGTCGCACGGGTGCCACGACTGAAATATTTCGAAATCGCAGGGCGACGGCAAGGCCCTAAGCCCCCGCCACATGGCACCAGAGCTTGAACGGACTACCGGTACCACCGGCGTCAACCGCATCGTCGCATCGACCTTTGGCGTAAAGCTGGTCAGCGACGTTCCCGAACGGCTTTGCCGTCACGGACTACGCCCCTGGATCGACGGGAAACGCCGCCGCCGGATCGACCGTATCCGCGCCAGCCGCCTCCTGTTCATCCACGTTCCCAAGAACGCCGGCACTTCGATCTGCGACCGCCTTTACGGCGCCCAGATGAAGCATTGCTCCGCACTCTACTACGCCAGGGTCGCGCCCGATCTGCTGGCCCTGCCGAGCTTCGCGCTTGTCCGCGATCCGGTCGATCGCTTCCTGTCCGCCTTCCGCTATGCCCGCGCGGGAGGGACGCGCCACCGCACGATCTCCGAGCCCTTCCGCGGCCGCTACGGCAGCTTCCGCAGCATCGACGATGCCATCGAACATCTCGCATCGGCGCGGTCTCCTTTCGATGTCGATCACGTCTTCCGTCCCCAAAGCTGGTATCTTCTCGACGCCAGGGGCCGTCCGGCGGTGGACCGACTGATCCCCTATGAGCGGATCGGCGAAATCGGTCGGCGGTTGGGGCGCGAGGAACTGGACTCTCTGCCCGAGTGGAACCGCAGCGGCGAAACGGGCGAACGGCCCACGGCAAGGCAACTCGACTTTCTATGCCGGTTCTACGAGGCGGATTTCGCCCTGCGCCTTCAGGCCGTGACGGGCATTGCGGCGCCGCAGCGCGCCGCCGGCCGCGCCCCCGCCCCGGTTCCCTCGCTGGCGGGCTGAAGGGTCTTGGAGAGCGGATACGTACAGAACCGCTCACAAGCCTTTCCTACAGGCCCAGTCTGTGCTCCTATGCACGCCGATGATCGCCTGCCTGCCCCCCCCTTGCCGTCCAGCCTTTCTCCGCACCGGACCGACCGTCGAGGGGGCCGCAGGAACTTCGCCTGAACCGTGTAAACCGTGTCAACCTGTCACGACGGCGGCCCTTCGTTGAGCGAGCGGCCGACCATGCTGGTCACCGGCGGCGCCAAGCGAATCGGCGCCGCGATCGCCCGCAGGTTCGGAGCGGCCGGCTGGCATGTCGTCATCCACTACGGCCACTCGCGCGCCCAGGCCGAAGCGCTCGCCGCGCAATTGCCCTCCGCCGAAGTGGTCAGCTGCGAACTGGACGACTGGGACGCCGGTCCTGCGATGATCCGGGACCTCGCCAGCCGCTTTCCCGACTGGCGCGTTTTGGTCAATTGCGCGGGAATGTTCGACCTCGACACGGCGCAGGCGCTCGATCCCGCCACCTTCGACAAGGCCATGCGCGTGAACGCGGGAACGCCGGCCCGGCTGGCTCAGGCCTTCCTTGCCAGCGCGCGCGCCGCCGGCGGCCGGCGGGTCATCCACGTCACCGACCAGAAGCTGCTCAACCCGAACCCGGACTTCTTCTCCTACACGATGAGCAAGCACGCGCTCGCCGCCACGATCCCGATGCTGTCGATGGCGCGCCCGCTGGCCGAGGACAGGATCTACGGCCTGGCGCCGGGCGCCATACTCGCCAGCCACGACCAGACCGAAGCCGAAGCCGAAGTCTCGCACCGCATGAACCTGCTCGGCCGCAAGACCACGGCCGAGGACGTCGCTTCCGCGGCCCTGTTCCTGTCGGATGGCTGGCTGGAAAGCGGCGAGACGCTCTATGTCGATTCCGGCCAGCACCTTCTCGCGCAGCCGCGCGATGTCCTCTTCCTCGCCCGCCAGTGAAAGACACCTGGCGGACGTGAACCTGACTCGTCCTCGCTTGCGCAGATCGCACGCGAAACCCTCTTGCACCGGGCCTGAGCGCCCTTCACAAATGGTTGATGGCAATGGGAATTCTTGATCACTTCCTCCAGCGCGGCGTCCGCAAGGGTGTCCTGGAGGTCGTCCGCCCCGATGGCAGCGTCAAACGCTTCGGCACGCCCACCCCCGGCTTTCCCGAAGTCCGCATCCGCTTCACCGACGCGAAGGGCGAACGGCGCATCCTCACCGATCCCCGCCTTGGCGCAGCGGAAGCCTTCATGGATGGCCAGCTCGTCATCGAACAGGGCGACATCATGGAGATGGTCGAACTGATCCGTGCCAATGCGAAGTGGGACAAGGGCGGCGAACTGCATGAACATACGCCGTTCAAGAAGCTGAAGGGCAAAGTCGTCACGCTGGTTGACGGCATCAACAAGGCCGCGAGCGCCAAGAAGAACATCGCTCACCACTACGACATCGGCAACGATCTCTATAACCTGTTCCTCGACATCGAGCACATGCAGTATTCCTGCGCCTACTGGCCGGAGCCCGGCATTACGCTCGAACAGGCGCAGACGGCGAAGCTGGCGCATATCGCCGCCAAGCTCGCGCTCGAACCCGGCCAGCGGGTGCTCGACATCGGCTGCGGCTGGGGCGGGATGGCGATCTACCTCGCAAAGCACGCCGGTGTCTCGGTACTTGGCATTACCCTCAGCGAGGAACAGCTTGCCCTCGCCCGCGAACGTGCCGAACAGGCCGGCGTGGCGGACAAGGTCACTTTCGAACTCGTCGACTACCGCGATCTGGCCGCACGCGGCGCCAAGTTCGACCGGATCGTCTCGGTCGGCATGTTCGAGCATGTCGGGCAGGCACAGTTCAGCCAGTTCTTCAAGGCCGTCGGCAACCTCCTCACCGACGACGGCGTCATGCTGCTGCACACCATCGGCCGCATGGGCGGCCCGGGTGCGACCGATGCCTTCACGCGCAAGTATATCTTCCCCGGCGGCTACATCCCCGCGCTCAGCGAGACCGTGGCAGCCAGCGAGAAGTTCCGCCTGATCGCCACCGATGTCGAGAACCTGCGCCTGCATTACGCGCTGACCCTGCGCGAATGGTACAAGCGCTGCGTCGCCAACAAGGAAGCCATCGTCAATCTGATGGACGAGCGCTTCTACCGAATGTGGATCTTCTACCTGGCGGGCGCCACCGCGGCCTTCGAAAGCGGCGGCATGTGCAATTACCAGATCCAGTATTCGCGCAGCCGTCTCGCCCTGCCGCTCACGCGGGACTACATCGCCGCGAACGAAACCGCACTGCTCGCCGGATAGCCCCGGGCCTTTCCTTCATTGCGCAGAGGGGCGCGTGCTGATAGGCGCGCGTCCCGAATCCACTGCCCTTTCTGCGGAGCCCGCGCCCATGTCCGACAGCATCAAGAAGGTCGTCCTCGCCTACTCCGGCGGCCTCGACACCAGCGTCATCCTGAAGTGGCTTCAGGTAACCTACAATTGCGAAGTCGTGACCTTCACGGCCGACCTGGGCCAAGGCGAGGAACTCGAACCCGCGCGCGCCAAGGCCAAGCTGATGGGCCTGCCTGACGAAAACATCTACATCGACGACCTGCGCGAGGAATTCGTGCGCGACTTCGTATTCCCGATGATGCGCGCCAATGCCCGTTACGAAGGCGACTATCTCCTCGGCACCTCGATCGCTCGCCCGCTGATCTCCAAGCGCCTCATCGAGATCGCACACGCGACCGGCGCCGACGCGGTTGCGCATGGTGCGACCGGCAAGGGCAACGACCAGGTTCGCTTCGAACTCTCGGCCTATGCCCTCGACCCGAACATCAAGGTCATCGCCCCCTGGCGCGAGTGGGACCTGACCAGCCGCACCGCCCTGATCGCCTGGGCCGAGCAGCACCAGATCCCCGTCCCCAAGGACAAGCGCGGCGAAAGCCCCTTCTCCACCGACGCGAACCTCCTCCACACTTCGTCCGAAGGCAAAGTGCTGGAAGATCCGTGGGAAGAAACCCCGGACTACGTCTACTCGCGCACCGTCAACCCGGAAGACGCGCCGGACGCGCCGGAATACATCACCATCGACTTCGAGAAGGGTGACGGCGTCGCTCTCAACGGCGTGGCGATGAGCCCCGCCTCACTCCTCACCGCGCTCAACGAACTGGGCCGCAAGCACGGCATCGGCCGCCTCGACCTGGTCGAGAACCGCTTCGTCGGCATGAAGTCGCGCGGCATGTACGAGACGCCGGGCGGCGAGATCTACGCCCGCGCCCATCGCGGCATCGAACAGATCACGCTCGACCGCGGCGCCGCGCACCTCAAGGATGAGCTGATGCCGAAGTATGCAGAGCTCATCTACAACGGCTTCTGGTTCGCACCGGAGCGCGAGATGCTTCAGGCCGCCATCGATCACTCGCAGCTGCGCGTGAACGGCACCGTTCGCCTCAAGCTCTACAAGGGCAATGCCTCGGTCGTCGGCCGCAAGTCGCCGGACTCGCTCTACTCCGAACGCCACGTCACGTTCGAGGACGATGCCGGTGCCTACGACCAGAAGGACGCCGCCGGCTTCATCAAGCTGAACGCCCTGCGACTCCGTCTCCTGGCCCAGCGCGACCCCAGGTAAGACCTGGGATTCGGCCTTCCGAATCCTTTCAATGCGTTAACGACATAGGGCGGCCCGTTGCGAAAGAGCGACGGGCCGCTTTTGCATGGGTCCCCTTGGCGACGAACTGCCTGTAGGACTCCTCCGCATGACGGGGAAGCACAACCAACCGCATAAAGCCCACCGAATTGCTCGGATCGGCTTTGCTCTTGCCACCGCTGCCATGCTGGTAGCTCCGGCCTCCTCGGCGGTTGCCGAGTCGAAGCTGGCGCCCGCAAAGGTGGCCGAGGCCCCGGCTTCTGCCGCCGTCATCCCCGCCCCCGCCATGCCCGCTCCGGTTGCCGCGCTTCCGCAGTCGCTTGAGCAGGATACGCAGGAATTCGAGGATATTCGCGGCGGCACCGCCAGCTTCTACGGCCACTCGCTTCGGGGAGCCCGCACCGCCAGCGGCGAGCGCTTCAACCCGGACGAACTGACCGCCGCACACCCCTCGCTGCCCTTCGGCACTATGCTGCGCGTCACTAACGCCATGACCGGCGACTCCGTGATGGTCCGCATCAACGACCGCGGCCCGTTCCATTCCAACCGCGTGATCGACCTCTCCGAGGCCGCCGCCAAGGAAATCGGCATCGCGCGCATGGGTTCCGGCAAAGTCGAGCTGGCCGTTCTTTCCGACGGCTCCGACAACGACTGATCCCGCCCGGCCCGTATCGCCAGCCAATGCTCCGAAGAAGCGCAGGCGCTCTGAAAAAGGGTAGGCCGACGCGGTAACGGAGGGGGTGGGGAAGCACCGCGCCGGCCTTCACTCACAATAACATCGTACCGCCTGCCGGGTTCCCGGACCAGCCGAACATTCTTCGCCGCCCCGCACCCAGGCCCCCCGTATCGGCCCGAGGTTGACACGGTTGACACGGTCCAGAGACCGAAAACGCACCCCCGGCCCTGGCCCCCGGCCCCTTCCCCCGGCCGTCCATCCAGCGACTTGAACTCAAGCGGCCCCTCCTGCCCGCCCCCGCTCTCGCCGTCGCGCTCGCCATCTGCGCCCTCGCCGCCCGAGACGCCGCACACCGCATCGACCGCCGCGAAAGCCCGGTCCTGCCAGACATCCCACGCCGCCCCCGCCAGCGACCGCCAGACGGCCAAACCCTCGTCCGGCTCGTCCTCCGGCCCGGCCTCGCCCGCCGCCACCGCGCCCAGCCACGCCTCGTAAGCCGCCTCGGCATAAGGCTCGGCCATGCGATCGACATAGACCGCGCGCGCCACCGGCAGGACCGGATCGGGCCGCGACGCCGGCCGCGTCGCCGCCAGAGCCCGCGAACCCGCATCGGCCGAGCAGACCATGTCCGCCTCCGGAGCCTCGCCCGCCAGCAGCGCCAGCACCTCGTCGAACCGCCCGGCGAGATCCTCCACCCCCTCGCCCGAGACATCCGCCCCCGCCGCCCGGTCGAGCCGCGCCAGATGCGCCAGGAGCAGCCGCGTATCGAACCGCCGCCGCACCGCCACCTGCTCGCCGTGATAGAACACCGGCTCCTCGACGCCATCGAGCGCCCGCGTCGCCAGCACTTCCTCGACATGCCGCCGCGCCAGCGCCAGAGCCGCCCCCCACCCCTGCCCGAAGACCCGGTCCCGCCGCCGGAGCACGTAAGCCGACTGCCGCGACATCCCCACCCGCGCCGCCGCCGCCCGCACGTCGCCCTTCTCGGAGAGATGATCGAGAAACCGCACCTTCCGCGCGGGCGTCCACCCGTTGTCGGAGCCTGTCGCCGAGGCGGAGTGCCTTGAAGGGGAGCCGGCAGAAAAAGGACAAGTACGAGGGCCATCGCCCTCGCGCTCCCCGAATGTATCCGCCGCGCCCCGCCGATCTGGAGCGCGCTCCTCGAGAGCATCGAACGGGGCGTCATCATTCGCCCAAGCGCCGGGATCGCCCTCGCCCCCACACCGGAGGCGCGGAAAGCTCTCCCCCGGCAACCCGATATCCCGAGACGCCGGTATCCACCCCCGCCCGGCGGAAGTGGGATAGGAAGAGTTCGATGGGTCGGACATGGTTCACCCCCAGAATTGGAGCCAAAGCCCCGGCACGGCCGCGCCGGGATGAACCGGATCATTTATCGCATGTCTGGGTGTGTAGGAAAGCAGTCAACTTAACCGTTTCCTCCGACTGCCGCTCAAACTCAACTTTTCCGCCATTTGAGCCAATTTGGCACACCTATTAACATGTTGAAATTAAGTCTTGAACCAAAGGTCATTCCTACACACTTTATTCTCAAGCAATGAGGGGTGAGTTTGTGTCAAAAGCGGAAATTGTTGAGAATAGCGTTAGCAGCACGATTGAGAGCTTACTTGAGAATTTCGATTGCCAACCTGTTCTTTTTATGGGTTCAGGCATGGCTCGCAGGTACATCGGCACTCCCGATTGGGAGGGCGTTTTACGCGCAATGCTAGCAAAAATTCCGACGAACTCTACATCATATGAGTATCTATCTCAAAAAAATGATAATAATCTCATAGATATCGGTTCTGACATTAGCGAAATGATATTTGAATGGGCATGGAAAGATGGAAAATCTGAATTTCCAGAAGACCTATTTTCGCACCCAAGCAAATCTATATTCTTAAAATACCTTCTTTCTGAAATGCTCTTAGAATCTACGCCTGATGAACTAGGAGAGGAGTATTCTGAAGAATATGAGGCTATCAAAGCCATTCGGCCGCACGCTGTCATTACCACCAACTATGATACGATGATTGAAGCGCTGCTCCCTGGATACGAAGCCATCATTGGAAAACAAGTTTTGCGGTACAACCTCAACGCTTACGGCGAGGTATACCACATCCACGGAAGCGTCATAAATCCAGAAACAATCATCATTAATAAAGATGATTATAAGAAATGGGACAAGGAAAGTAAATATTTCGCCGCAAAACTTCTTACATATTTTGCAGAACACCCTGTCATTATCTTTGGATACAGCCTCACCGACCCCAATGTCAGGACAGTTCTCCAAGATATAGGCGCGATCGTAGCTGACGAAACTGGATTAATCGGCAATGTTCTGCAAGTTATATACGATGAAAAAATCGACGGCGATGCAATCCAGACCGAAATAGCGATACCGGTAGACGGACGCCAATTTCGAATAAAAGCCCTTCAAACCAATTCACTTCTCGACGTATTCAATGCCCTCACGGCACGTCATGAATTGAAAGATGTAAACCCTGCGCTTGTAAGAGCCTTGGCGGCCCGTGCAATGAAACTTACCCGCAGTGATATCCCCAGCGGCAACATTGAAGTGAATTATCAGACACTGGAAGGTATTGTCGACAAGGACGATGCGCTTCCTACACTACTGGGCATTACCCAAGCGGATGACGTCAACAAATCACATCCCTACACCTTGTCAACGGTGGGAGAAAAGCTAGGGTTCCCTAGTTGGAACGGAGCCAATAAACTCCTCGAAAAAATAAAAGACGTTACGGGTATTGATCTAAAGTCCAGCGACAATCGCTATCACTGCGCGATTAAGGTTGGAAAGAAAGACAGCTCAATTTCGAGAAAATATTCGGAAGAGCTAGTAACTTTACTCAAGAAAGTTCGAGATAATGAGAAATTTAAATTAAAAATGTGATTCTCAATGCGGAAGCAAGCAAAGGCGCAGCGTTCACCTCGTTGGCTTTTAGTCTTCACGCACCTACGTTCTCTTGATGCTCTGCGTCACTCCTCCGCGTCTCCGCTTGCTCTAATTAAAAACAGCGGCGCGCCCCCTCGCGGGGCTGCAGTAGAGATCGAGCCTGCCGGACAGTTCTGCTCAATAGGCCAGCGGTCCCGGATCGAGTCCGGGACCACGGGTTTACCGGCGGTGCAACTGCTGACGGCGCGCCTATTTCGCCCAGCTGGAAAGCAGCGGTTTCAGATAGTGCCCGGTGAAGGACGCCTTCACTTTGACGATGTCCTCCGGCGTGCCTTCGGCGATCACCTGGCCGCCGCGGACGCCGCCTTCGGGGCCCATGTCGATGATCCAGTCGGCGGTCTTGATGACGTCGAGGTTGTGCTCGATCACCACTACCGAATTGCCCTGCTCGACCAGGCGGTGGAGCACTTCGAGGAGCTTGCGCACGTCCTCGAAGTGGAGGCCGGTGGTGGGCTCGTCGAGGATGTAGAGCGTCTGCCCGGTGGAGCGGCGGGCGAGTTCCTTGGCGAGCTTGACGCGCTGCGCCTCGCCGCCCGACAGCGTGGTGGCCTGCTGGCCCACCTTGACGTAGCCGAGGCCGACTTCGTTCAGCATGTGCATCTTGTCGCGGATAGGGGGCACGGCCTTGAAGAACTCTTCCGCGTCCTCGATCGTCATGTCGAGCACGTCGGCGATGGAGTGGCCCTTGAACTTCACTTCCAGCGTTTCGCGGTTGTAGCGCTTGCCGTGGCATTCCTCGCAGGTGACGTAGACGTCGGGCAGGAAGTGCATCTCGATCTTGATGAGGCCGTCGCCCTGGCACGCCTCGCAGCGGCCGCCCTTGACGTTGAAGCTGAAGCGTCCGGCCTTGTAGCCGCGCGCCTGGGATTCCGGTAGGCCCGCGAACCAGTCGCGGATCTGGGTGAAGGCGCCGGTGTAGGTGGCGGGGTTGGAGCGCGGGGTGCGGCCGATCGGGGACTGGTCGATCTCGATGACCTTGTCGCAGTTTTCGAGGCCGGTGATGCGGTCGTGCGCGCCTGCCACCACGCGCGCGCCGTTGAGCTGGCGCGAGGCGCCGGCCTGCAGGGTGTCGATGGTGAGCGAGCTTTTGCCCGAACCGGAGACGCCGGTGACGCAGCAGAACGTGCCGAGCGGGAACGCCGCCGTGACGCCCCGCAGGTTGTTGGCGCGGGCGTTCTCGACCACGATCTTCTTGCCGTTGCCCTTGCGGCGCTCGGTCGGCACCTCGATCTTGCGGGTGCCGTTGAGGTAGGCGGCGGTGAGGCTGTTCTTGCTCTTGAGCACTTGCTTGAGCGTACCCTCGGCCACGACTTCGCCGCCGTGGACGCCCGCGCCGGGACCGAGGTCGACGATATGGTCGGCGGTGCGGATGGCGTCTTCGTCATGCTCGACGACGATCACGGTGTTGCCGAGGTCGCGCAGGCGCTTCAGCGTTTCCAGCAGCATGTCGTTGTCGCGCTGGTGGAGGCCGATCGAGGGTTCGTCGAGCACGTAGAGCACGCCCGACAGCCCCGAGCCGATCTGGCTGGCCAGGCGGATGCGCTGGCTCTCGCCGCCCGAGAGGGTGCCGCTGGTGCGATCGAGGTTGAGGTAATCGAGCCCGACGTTGTTAAGGAAGCCGAGGCGCTCGTTGATTTCCTTGAGGATGGCCTTGGCGATCTGCTGCTGCTGGCTGGTCAGCTTGCCCTCAAGCTCCCCGAACCACGCGAAGCCGTCCGACACGGAAAGGCGCGCGGCCTCGGCGATGTCGCTGCCGGCGATCTTGACCGAGAGCGCCTCGGGCTTGAGGCGCTTGCCCTCGCAGGTCTCGCAGGGTTGCGCGGTCTGGAACTTGGACAGCTCCTCGCGCATCCAGGCGCTGTCCGTCTGGATCATGCGGCGGTTGAGGTTGCCGATCACGCCTTCGAACGGCTTGTTGACGGTGTATTCCTTGCGCCCGTCCTTGAAGGTGAGCGGCACGGCCTTGCCCGCGGTGCCGTAGAGAATGACGATCTTCACCTCGGGCGAGAGCGCGTCCCACGGCGTGGTCAGGTCGAACCCGAAGTGTGCGGCCAGGCTGGAGAGCACCTGCATGTAGTAAGGCGAAGGCGGGTTGGACTTGGCCCAGGGCACGATCGCGCCCTGCTTGAGGCTGAGATGCTCGTTCGGCACCACCAGCTGCGGGTCGAACAGCAGCTTCTCGCCCAGGCCATCACAGGCCGGGCACGCACCCTGCGGCGCGTTGAACGAGAACAGGCGCGGTTCGATCTCCTCGATGGTGAAGCCGCTGACCGGGCAGGCGAACTTCTCGGAAAAGACGATGCGGTTGGCGGGCAGGCCGGTGCCCTTGAGCGTCTTCTTCGCGCCCTTCCCCTCGTCCTCTCGGCCCGGCACGACGCCGTCGGCAAGGTCGATATAGGCGAGCCCTTCGGCCAGCTTCAGCGCCTGTTCGAAGCTGTCGGCAAGGCGGGTCTGGATGCCGTCCTTCACCGCGATGCGGTCCACCACGACCTCGATGTCGTGCTTGTACTTCTTGTCGAGCGCGGGGGCGTCTTCGATGGCGTAGAGTTCGCCGTCGATGCGGACGCGGGTGTAGCCGGCCTTCTGCCACTCGGCCAATTCCTTGCGGTACTCGCCCTTGCGGCCACGCACGACCGGGGCGAGCAGGTAGGCGCGGGTGCCCTCGGGCAGTTCCATCACCCGGTCGACCATGTTGGAGACGGTCTGGGCCTCGATCGGCAGGCCCGTGGCGGGCGAATAGGGAATGCCCACGCGCGCCCAGAGCAGGCGCATGTAATCCCAGATCTCCGTCACCGTCGCCACCGTGGAGCGCGGGTTGCGGCTGGTGGTCTTCTGCTCGATCGAGATGGCGGGGCTGAGGCCGTCGATATGCTCGACGTCCGGCTTCTGCATCATCTCCAGGAACTGGCGCGCATAGGCCGAGAGGCTCTCGACATAGCGGCGCTGCCCCTCGGCATAGATCGTGTCGAAGGCGAGGCTGGATTTCCCCGAGCCCGAAAGCCCGGTGATGACGATCAGCTTCTCGCGCGGAAGCTCGATGTCGAAGCCCTTGAGGTTGTGCTCGCGCGCACCGCGCACCGTGATGTGGGAGAGACTCATGGAGGTGACGTGTTCCAGATTTGTTCGCAAAGCGCAAGCAGCCGCGACCAGAGCTTTTGCTGCAGGGACGGGACCTGATGTGGGAACCGGCTGCCGGATTGCAACGGTTTGCCCTGCGCATCGCGGCGGCCGCCCGGCCGGCGATGTCATCCGTCGGCCGAACTATGCCGTTCGACGATCCGACCCAATGGATGACTTGAATGCGACGAGGTTAAGAGTAATAGAGAAGTTGCCCGGTAATAATAACCGACTCACCTTTTGCCGCATGGTCAACAAGACATACAAGTAAATGTCCAGACATTGCTCAAAAGCCAAGGCGGGATCGAAGGGGCAAGACTAAAGTATATACATGTTCAATGGAGTCGACACACTCCCCGCGACGTTACCGTTGTTTGGGAACGACTTTTCTCATCGATTGAGGTCGCGTTGCAGTTCGCGTTTCGCGGGCCGTGGGGGCTTGCGTGCGGAGATCTGCACTCTTGAGCAACAGGAGAATGCAATGACCAGGATTCACACCGCTTTCGCCGCCATCGGCATGCTATTCGTGGCGACCTCGGGGCTTGTCGCCCCGGCCCTTGCCGACGTGGTCGTCAAGGACGGCTCGCTCCGCGACGTTCCGCATCGTGAGGTGCGTTACGGCGACCTCAACCTCGATACCCAGGCGGGTATCGATACCCTCAATACCCGGCTGGAAGTTGCCGTTCGCGCCGTTTGCGGACCGATGCTGACCCATCAGCTTGAAGAAGTGGCGTCGGTCCACGACTGCCGCGATGCCTCGCTCGACCGGGCTTTTGCGGCCCGCGATGAAATGATGGCGACGCGGATGGCCGCCCGCGAAAACCAGGGTCAGCTGGCGGCAGCCACCCCCAGCCTCGCAGTCGTGGCGCGCCGGGGGAAGTAGGCACACCTTAGTCTCAGACTCCGCCGAGGAAGCCGCCGACGGGAAAGTTCCTGTCGGCGGCTTCTTTTTGCCGCCATCCGGCGCACGCCTCGCGCGCCTCGTCGTGCACGCCTGCCGCTCGTCGCATATCGAATTGCCTCCGGCCCCGCGCCTCGCCAGGGATCGCCAGGATCATCCAGGGACGGAGACGAGAACAATGAGGGGCCGCAAGACGGGTACGCGTATCCTGCTGGCGCTGGGCACGCTGGCGCTTTGTGCGCCGGGCTTTTCCGGTACCGCGCGGGCCGACGATCCCAATGACCGCATGAGCGCCGAGGACATTGCCCGCGACGCCGCGATCATCCGCAAGCTCAATCGTGACCAGCTGGACTATGTGCGCAAGCGCGATGCGCAATACGCTTCCGGCTGGAAAGCCTATCGTGCGCGCCAGGGCGGCGGGGACGAGCAGGAAGACGAGGCGACCGGGCAATATGCACGCGGCGACTATGCCGGCGACGAGGACGGCGAGCCTTATGCGCGCCGGGACGAACGCCCGGCCTCTTCCAGCCCTTCGCGCGCTTATGCCCAGGCCCGCCGCGACTACGAGGCGGATCTGGCGCAGTGGCGCCGCGACGTCTCAGCCTGCCGCGCGGGCGACTATTCGCGCTGCGAGCGCTGACACATATCAGGGACCGGCACCGAAACACCGTTTCGGTCGCCGTGCCGTCATCTTTCCGTGGCTTTCCGGAAACATGACCAGACCGGCCCTGATTCTTGCCCTGCTCCTTTGTGGATGCTCGCCCGACATCGCCGCGCACCGGATCGGCAGCGCGGAGGCAGGCGAGGCACCGCGGCTGACTGGCCAGCCTTGGGCCTTGCACGAATTGCAGGGGCACCGCGTCCCCCGCCGCACGAACGGGGGCAAGGGCGCGCGCACTGCCGCCCCCCTGCACTTTGCGCGGGACGGTTATGTCTCCGGCACCTGATCCTGCAATTCCGTAAGCCAGGGCGATCTTCGCTGGACCGGCGTTCCGGGCGAGCCCTTCGGCGGGTTGAACCGGGACGGCAAGTATACCAGCATCATCACGGCGGCGGGTTGCGGCAACACCAGGGCTGAACTCATGGCCACGCGGTTCTGGGGCCTCATGCTTTCCGCCCGCACCTGGACCATCGTGCAGGAGCGTCACGGTTCGCACCTGCGCATCGACTTCGTCGACGGCACTTCGGCGCGGCTGGTGCCGATCGCCAAGGCGCCCGGCGCCTGAGCGCACCGCCTGAGCGCGCCTTCTTGAGCGCCCTTCCTTGAGCAATGGCCCAGCCGTGTTAGACTTGCCGTGAGAAGACCGCGCCCGGCATGGCGGGCGCACACGTCCAGGGGGCAGTCATGATGCCGACAGACGCTTCGGATTTCCTGTGATCGGCCGCTGCCCGTGACGCCTGCGGCACCCGTCAACGCCCGCATCCGCGACAGGATGCTGACCGCCGTCGACCTCGCCGCCACTTTCGTGCTCGCCGCCGAATGCGCGCTGACGGGGGTGCAGGCCGATCTCGACCTCTTCGGTATCCTGGTGCTCGCTTTCGTCGGTTCCGTCGGCGGCGGCGTGATCCGCGATCTCCTGCTGGGCGAACATCCCCCGGCGCCGCTGCGCGACTGGCGCTATGCCGCCCTTGCCCTGGCCGCGACCGCGGGGGTGATCGCGGCATCCCTGATGCTGGGGCCGGTGGCGAATGTCACCCCGCCGCTCGCCATCGACATGTTCGAGGGCGTGGGCCTGGCGCTCGCTGCCGTGGCCGGCACCCGCAAGTGCCTGGACTACGGCCTGGACGGCGCGCCGGTCGTCGTGATCGCCACGATCAACGGATGCGGCGGCGGCATCCTGCGCGACGTGCTGATTGCGCGGGTTCCGCATGTCCTGCATGAAGACTTCTACGCCACCGCCGTCCTGGCGGGCGCGACGCTGATGGTGGTCCTGATCCAGCGCTTCGGCCTGCGCCGGGACGCTGCCGGCATCGTCGCCGGCATCGCCATCTTCTCGTTGCGCGCGGCGGCGCTGCTGGAGGCCTGGCGCCTGCCGCATCTGCGTTAGGACAGGCCCGGAAGACCCCGCCGAGCCGGCGGAATGCGCCGGAAAGGCGCTGCATGGGAGACGAGTCATGATGCCGAAGTTCACCGTTCGGGGCCGGATCGCCAGGCCCGTCGCGGACGTATTCGAGGCCGTTACCGATCCTGCCGTTCTTTCCGAATTCTTCACCACCGGCGGCGCCAGGGGGCGGCTGGAGACAGGCGCCGTCGTCACCTGGGATTTCCACGACTTTCCCGGCGCCTTCCCGGTCCATGTCGTCGAAGCCGAACCGCCCCGCCACATCCTCCTGCGCTGGGGCGGTGACGAGGCCGCCGTGCTGGCCGATGCCGAGGGCGAGCACCGCACCCTCGTCACCCTGGCCTTCGAGCCGCTCGAGGATGGCCGCACGCTCGTGCAGATCAGCGAGGAAGGCTGGTCGGAAACGCCGGAAGGGCTCAAGGCGTCCTATGGCAATTGCGAAGGCTGGACGGGCATGCTGGCAGCGATGAAGGCCTGGCTGGAACACGGCGTCCGCCTGCGGGAGGGGTTCTACAAGTAGCCCGGCGCCGCTTGCCTCTCCCGTCCCGCGCCCTAAAAGCGCAGGACATGAACAAGCCTCTCCTCGCGCTCTCCACCGCGCTGCTCGCTGCCGTGTCCCATCCCGCCATCGCCCGGGAGGCCATCGATGCCGACCGGATCGTCGCCGATGTCAGGACGCTCGCATCCGATACTTTCGAGGGCCGCGCGCCCGGCACGGTGGGCGAGGAAAGGACCATCGGCTACCTGATCGCGCGTTTCCAGGACATCGGCCTCCAGCCCGCCGGGCCTGACGGGCAGTGGGTGCAGAAAGTGCCGCTGCTCCACACCCGCCTTGCCGCGCCGAAGACGATGGCGTTCTCCGGCCCGAAGGGCGCCATGCCGGTGACCGTCGCCAAGGACATCTACATCTCCACCGTCCGCCCCGACGATTCCGCGCGCATCGCGGGCGCGCCGGTGGTCTTCGTCGGCTACGGCGTGAACGCACCGGAGCGCGGCTGGGACGACTTCAAGGGCATGGACCTCAAGGGCAAGGTCGTGGTCTTCCTCATCAACGATCCGGACTTCCACGCAAAGAAGGGTGAGCCCGCCGCCGGCAAGTTCGGCGACCGGACGATGACGTATTACGGCCGCTGGACCTACAAGTTCGAGGAAGCCGCAAGGCAGGGTGCGGTCGGCGCGCTGATCGTCCACGAGACGGAGGGCGCCGGCTATGGCTGGAACGTCGTCACCAGCCCCGGCGGCGAGAACTACGATATCGTGCGGAGCCCCGACAAGCTCACCAGCCTGGCGCTGCAGGGCTGGCTCTCGGGCGAGGCGGCCAACCGCCTGTTCGGCTCCGCCGGGCTGGACCTCGCCAAGCTCTCGGCCGCCGCGCGCCGTCCGGACTTCAAGCCGGTGCCGCTGAAAGGCGTGACTTTCGATGCGGACGTGCCCGTCGCGCATGAAGAAGTCATGAGCCACAACGTGCTGGCCCAGATCCCCGGCACCACGCGCAAGGACGAAGTGGTGATGTTCGGTGCCCACTGGGACGCCTACGGCAAGGGCGCCCCCGACGCGCAGGGCCGCATCTACCGTGCCGGCGCCAATGACGACGGTGTCGGCATCGCCGCCCTCTTCGACATCGCCCGCGTCATGAAGAGCGAGCCCGCCCCGCAGCGCAGCGTCGTCTTCGCGGCCTGGACGGCGGAGGAGCGCGGTCTGCTCGGCTCGGAATTCTATGCCGCCAGCCCGGTCTTCCCGATGGAGAAGACCGTCGCCAACCTCACCATCGACGTGCTCCAGACGGCGGGCGCCGCCAACGACGTGACGCTGATCGGCAAGGGCCAGGATACCCTGGAGGACGACATGGCCCGCGTCGCCGCAGCCCAGGGCCGCCGCGTCACCCCGGAAGGCCTGCCGGAGCGCGGCCTGTTCTACCGCGCGGACCATTTCTCCTTCGCGAAGCGCGGCGTGCCGGTCATGCTGATGATGGGCATCGCCGGGGCCTCCGACCTCAAGCAGGGCGGCGTCAAGGCGGGCCAGGCCTGGATCGATGCCTATACCGGCCAGTGCTACCACCAGGCCTGCGATGCCTGGTCGCCGGAGTGGAAGATGGAAGGCGCCGTGCAGGACGTCGAACTCGTCCGCACGATCGGCACGGACCTCGCCAATTCCGACAAGTGGCCGCAGTGGAAGGCCGGCTCGGAATTCAAGGCCGCGCGCGACAAGTCCGAAGCGGCCCGCCGATAATTCAGGTCCAGTGAACGAGCAGGTCGGCGGCGGCGTGGATCACCACGGCGCCGCCGATCAGCCATCCGGCCCGGCTCACCGCTCTGGCCGTGCCCCCCTCTCGCCCGGAGTCTCGGCCGGATTCCCGTGCAGGCGGTGACGATGCCTCCATCCGGGCCGTGGCCGCGCGCAGGAAGCGCGGGGCTTCCTCGGCCACGCGCGAGAGTTCGAGCAGCGCCGTCTCCAGCTTGTCCGGCGCGGCAAGACGCGACAGCCGCGAAGCGACCAGCCGCCCGCGCATCCGGCTCAGCGCTTCGGACAAGTCGAAGTCCGGCGCGATCCCGGAAAGCACGCCGTCCATCGTCACCATGGCCTTGAAGATCAGCACCAGATCGGGCGGCAGCACCAGCCCCTCCTGCCGCAGCAGCGGGAAGAAATCCGCCACCATCGCATTGAGCACGAGCGCCCCGGTGCCGTGCCGCGACACCAGCCGTTCGGAGGCACGCAGCAGCTTTTCGCGCGGGACCTCACCGTCCTGCGACCAGGTGGCCAGCATGTCCGCCACGCCGCCGGGGTCGCCGCTGCGCAGCGCCAGGATGAACGTCAGGAATTCGTGCTGCCGCCGCGGGCTGACGAAGCCGACCGAGCCCAGGTCCAGCAGCGCCAGTCCGTCACCGCCGGGCACCTGCGGCGGCAGGCAGAGCAGATTGCCCGGATGCGGATCGGCATGGAAGCGGCCGTTGACCAGCACCATCTCCAGCACCAGTTCCGCCCCCAGCGCGGCGATGCGGGAGGGATCGATCCCCGCCGCCTTCAGCACGGCCGGATCGCGCGGGGCGATGCCTTCGATATAGTCCATCACCAGCACCTGCTCGCCCGTCCACTCCCAGTGGATGCGCGGAACGGTGATCCGCTCCAGCGAAGCAAGGTCGGCGCGCAGCAAGTCGGCATTGCGCCCCTCGGCCGTGAAATCGAGTTCGTCCAGGATCTCGCGGCCAAGCTGCTCGATCATCGCCGCGGGCTTCATCCGGCGCACGGCGGCGCTGCGCGCTTCGGCCAGCGCGCCGAGGTGGCGCATGAGCCGCAAGTCCGCCTCCATCCGCGCGCGAATGCCCGGGCGGCGGATCTTCACCACCACTTCAGTGCCGTCGTGCAGCCGCGCCCGGTGCACTTGCGCGATCGAGGCGGCGGCCAGCGGCTCGGTGTCGAACCGGGCAAAGACGCTCTCCGGCGGCCCGCCCAGCGCCGCTTCCACTTCGCCGCGCAGCGTCTCGAAGGGCAGGCGCGGCGCATCGCTCTGCAATTGTTCGAAAGCGGCGATCCAAGGATCGGGCAGCAGGTCGCGCCGCGTCGCCAGGATCTGGCCGAGCTCACGTAAGTCGGCCCGAGCGCCTCCAGCGCCTTGCGGGTGCGCGTGGGCAAGTCCCGCGGTTCCGCGCTCTCCTGCGCATCATCGCCCTCTTTCCCGTCGCCACCGATCCCGAGCCGGACCGCCAGCGAGTCCAGCCCGAAGCGGGCGATCACGGCCGAGACTTCCGCCATGCGGCCCCGATCGCGTGCGGCAACGGCTATCGACTTGAACATGCGTCACTCCTTCAGCGGGAGACAACCGGCCTCAAGGCCCGGAAGTTCCGTCGCCGTCTCACTGGCCCTCACGCCGGGAGGCATGGACAGCGCCGCCCCGGGAAAGCTAGGAAGCCCGCATGAGCGAGAGTTTAACGGGGGTGCTCAAGCCCGCATTCGCAATCGTCCTCACCGCAGCCCTGGCGGCCTGCGGCGGCGGCACGAAGTTCCGGCCGGTCAGCGATGCGCCGGTGCGCATCGGCCCGCCCTACAAGGTCCGAGGAAATACTTATACGCCCGCCGCCCAGCCCGGCTACGACGTGCTGGGCTATGCCACCTGGTACGGCAGCGAATCCGGTAACCGCGCCGCCAATGGCGAGCGCTTCCGCCCGGACTGGATCACGGCCGCGCATACCACCCTGCCGCTGCCGAGCTATGTCGAAGTGACCGCCCTCGATACCGGCCGCCGCATCCTGGTACGCGTCAACGACCGCGGTCCTTTCGGCGAAAGCGCCCGCGTCATCGACCTTTCGCGCGGCGCCGCCGAAGCGCTGGGGGTGCGAAACAAGGGCAAGGCCGCCGTGCGCGTGCGTGTGGTGGAGCCGGCGGAAAAGGACCGTGCCGCCCTGCGCAAGGGCAAGGCGGCGAAGGAACTGCCGCCGGTCTCGCCCACGGCGCTGGCGAACCTCCAGTCGCAGTTCGAGACGGGCGTGGGCACGCGCTGAAGCGGGATGCTTCGCGGAACCGGTGCCCTGCGCCCTGAAGCTCAGGCCTCTTCCAGTTCCGCGTAAGCCTCGGTCTCCTTGCCGATAAGGATATCGGCCAGGAACCAGTAAGCCTCACCCCAGGCCGCCAGCACGTCGTCGGTCGCCGCCGCGCCCAGGACGTCGCGGATGGCGGGCAGCAGCGCTTCGGCCACCAGCGGGTAATGCTCCGCCTTCACGCCGGTATCGACATGGCGCTGCACCATGCGCGCGACCGCGCCGGTCAGGTTCTGCAGCTTGTCCACGTTCTGCGCATAGCCGAGGATCGCGGCGGCCAGGCGGCGCGGCTGCTCGCCGGAATCCTGCGCGGCCTGGTCGAACATGGCGCGGACCTCCTCGTTACGGAACAGCCGCTCGTACATGCGGGTGGTGATTTCCACCCCGTGCTGCTGAAGCGCGGGTGCAGTCGCCTTGATCGTGGCGACAGTCTGTTCGCTGAGCGGAGCGGCCATTTCGATTCGTCCTCTTAAATGATGCAAACTGGATGCATCTATACGCCGATCCAAAAAGATGTAAATGAGGAGCATCATTTTCCCGGAGACCCGCCTTGCGCCTTACCGCGCACACCGACTACGCCTTGCGCATCCTGCTCCACGCTGCGGTCGATCCCGCGGGGCTGTTCTCGATCGCCGAAGTGGCGCAGGCCCACGCGATCTCGCGCAACCATGCGATGAAAGTGGTGAACCTGCTGGGCAATGCCGGCCTGCTGGAAACGGTGCGCGGCCGAAACGGCGGCTTCCGCCTGGGCCGTCCCGCGCGCGCGATCACGCTGGGCGAAGTGGTCCGGCTCACCGAACCGAACATGAGCCCCGCCGATTGCGGGAACTGCCTGCTCCAGGGCGCCTGCGGGCTGACGGCGATCCTGCGTCAGGCGATGGCGGCCTTCCTCGCCGAACTCGACGCCCACACTTTGGCGGATGCCGCTTCAGCGACCCGGCTGCCCTTCGGCCTTCTGGCGGATCGGGCAGGTTAGCGCGCCGTGACCTTCGCAGCACTCGCCACGCCAGCGGTGCGACACCCCGCTTCCTTCGGGAACTTTTCACCCTGCTGCGGCGTTGCTCCTCGAAAGAGGAGAGCCTGAAATGAATATCGGAGCCGAAATTCCGTTTCGCCGCAGCCAGTTCGCGCGGAAGACGGGATCCTTGATCCTGGATCGCCAGCGCGAGGAACATCGCCGCGACCACGACGAAGGCACCGAACCCATGCTGGTGTGGACCAAAGGTCGCTTCCGGTCGAGCTGACCGGACCGATTCCCCCTGTCGGAGCGACCTGACGGCGCGCCGGAGCGCAACTTGATTGCGCTCCGGCGCGTATTCCTTTCCGCGAATAAACGTCGCATGCGTCATTTGCGCAATGGCATTCCTGCACGCGCTCCAGCCCTTGCACCTCTCGGTTTTCTCCGCTTCAACCCCGTGTGTTGACCACTTTTCGGCACCCGCCCGCGACCCCGCAGGGAGGCCTTCTCTGCTTCTTTCGGGCTGCATCTTTCGAGCTGTATCTTTCGGGTTGCCGAAGCCAGGAGAAAAGACCGATGAAGACCCGGCTCATGGCCGCCGCCGCCCCGCTCGTGCTCGGCGCCGGCCTGCTTGGAGGATTTTCCATGACGGCTGCCGCAAAGACAGACGCCAGGAGCGCCGCCACGGCGCCCGCCTATAACGGCCCCTTCGCCAAGCCCAGCGCCCTGCCGCTCCACGCGCCGGACTTCACCCAGTACAAGGACAGCGACTGGCAGCCCGCCATCGAAGCCGGCATCGCCGCCAAGCGCGCCGAGATCAAGGCCATCGCCGGCAGCAAGGCCAAGCCGACTTTCGAGAACACCATCGTCTCGATGGAGCGCGCCGGCACGCTGTACGACCGCGTCTACAACGTGTTCAGCCAGCTCACCTCGGCCAATACCAGCGATGCGCTGGATGCCATCGATACGGCCGTCAGCCCGCAGATTTCTGCGCTGAACGACGATATCTACCTTGACGATGCGCTCTTCGCCCGCGTCAAGGCCGTGCATGACAGCGCCTCAGGAAAGGCCCTGACCGGCGAGGACGCCATGCTGCTGGCGACCACATACGACAAGTTCGTCCACCGCGGCGCCCTGCTCTCGGCCGCGCAGAAGGTCGAGCTGAAGGCGATGAACCTCGAAATCGCCAAGCTGGAAACCGCCTTCTCGCAGAAGCTGACCACGGCCACGGCCGCCAAGGCACCGATCTTCGACACGGCCGCGCAGCTGGACGGCCTTTCGCAGGCCGAAATCACCGCCGCCGGCAAGCTCGCCGCCGAAAAGGGCCATGCGGGCAAGTTCATGCTGGCGCTGGGCAACACCACGCAGCAGGCCGCGCTAGCCAGCCTCACCAACCGCGACAGCCGCAAGAAGCTCTGGGACGCAAGCATCAACCGCACCTCGGGCGGCGACGAATACGACACGACCGCCATGGTCACCCAGATGGCGACCCTGCGCGCGAAGAAGGCCAAACTGCTGGGCGCGCCCGACTTCGCGACGTACCAGATGTACGACCGCATGGTGAAGACGCCCGCCAAGGCGATGGAGTTCATGAAGGGCTTCGTCCCCGCGCTGCGCGCCACGCAGGACCGCGAAGCCGCCATGCTCGAAGCCGCCATGAAGGCAGAGGGCACCAAGGCCGGCGGCCAGAACGTCACGCTGGCACCGTGGGACTGGTCCTACTATGCCGAGAAGGTCCGCAAGGCGAAGTACGAACTCGACGAAAGCCAGATCAAGCCCTACTTCGAAGTCTGGCGCACGCTGGAAGACGGCGTGTTCTATGCCGCCAACCAGACGTACGGCCTGACCTTCAAGCGCCGCACCGACCTGCCGGTCTACCACCCGACCATGCGCGCCTACGAAGTGTTCGATGCCGACGGCAAGCAGCTGGCGATCTTCTATTACGATCCCTTCGCCCGCTCCAACAAGAAGGGCGGCGCCTGGATGAGCAACTTCGTCGAGCAGTCATACCTGCTCGGTGAAAAGCCCGTCGTCAGCAACACCCTGAACATCGCCCCGCCCGCCGACGGCCAGCCCGCGCTCGCCAGCTTCGACGATGTGGAAACCATGTTCCACGAATTCGGCCACGCACTTCACGGCTTCTTCGCCAGCCAGAAGTATCCCTCGCTCTCGGGCACGAACACCGCGCGCGACTTCGTGGAGTTCCCCAGCCAGTTCAACGAGAACTTCGCGACCATTCCGGCCGTGCTCAACCACTACGCCAAGCACTACCAGACCGGCGCGACGATCCCGGCCGACCTGATCGCCAAGATCAAGGCCGCGCACACCTTCAACCAGGGCCTCGGCTTGGGCGAGACGCTGTCGGCAGCGATGCTCGACATCCAGTGGCACCAGCTCTCGCCGGAAGAAGCCGCGCAGCCGCCGATGACCTTCGAAGCCAAGGCACTGGCCGCCACCGGGCTCAACACCGACCTGATCCCGCCGCGCTACAAGACGCCGTACTTCCGCCATATCTGGGATAACGGCTATGCTGCGGGCTATTACTCGTACATCTGGACCGAGATGCTCGCTCACGACGGTTGGGACTGGGTGGAGAAGCACGGCGGCATGACGCGCGCCAATGGCGACCACATCCGCAAGACCTTCCTCGGCCAGGGCCACACGAAGGACTTCGCGCAGCTCTACCGCGACTTCACCGGGCATGACCCCGAAGTCGAACCGATGCTGGAAGCCCGCGGCCTGGCGCCGAAGGCTCAGTAAGGATCGGATCCCGGGCAGGCGCTCGACGCGCCGGCCCTGCCCGGACGAAGCCGCCGCTCCGGAAACGGGGCGGCGGTCTTGCATGGAGCACGGCGAGCCGCGCCTGGCGGCGCAGGCTCGACCGGCCGCGCCTTACTTCGTGGCGTATTCGCCGGGCTGGGCATTGAAGTTCTCGCGCGCGAAGGCCCGCGCGGCGTTGGCCGTCTTGAACGCGCCGTCCTGAAGCGTGGCCGTCACCAGCGGATAGCCGCGCGAATTGTACCTCGTCGTTCTCACGGTAAGGCGGAAGGCCCCATCCTCATCCTTGGTGATGAGGAAAGGACGAGTGCTCGGATCGGTCATGGAATGAATCCCGTTTAGCCGTAGGCCCCCAAGGGCAGGAAAAGCGCTCTGGACGTTCTCGTCCGGCGCATCGCGGCATGCACGTCTCGGCGCATTCCGGCGTCATGAGGCTCGTAAGGGACAAGGGGGGAGCAATGGCTGCCCGATGGTCCGTCGCACGCGACGTCAGCGTGGACGGTGATAGACGATATTTGCGGAAAATGCAATTATAACCCGCGGCCGCATTCCCGCGCGCTAGAACTGCTGCCGGAAATCCACGGCGAGCGGCGCCGGGGCGCCGATCGAGAGGGCGCGCTCGCCGGGGTCGCCCAGCCAGTGCGCGGGGCAGTTCCACACGCGGGTGATGACCTCGCGCGAGAGGGCCATTTCCGGCGGGCCTTCCGCCTCCACCCGGCCTTTCGCCAGCACCAGCACCTGGTCCGCATGGTTCATCGCCGTCGCCAGGTCGTGCAGCACCAGGACGACGCCGCGCCCCGCCCGCGCCTGCTGGCGAAAGCGGTGCATCAGCGCCGCACCATGGGCCAGGTCGAGGTTCGCGAAAGGCTCGTCCGCCAGCAGCCAGCCGGGCTGGGTCGCCAGGACGCGGGCCATCAGCGCCCGCGCGCGTTCGCCGCCGGACAGGGTCGAGACCGGGCGGTGGCGCAGTTCCTGAAGGTCCATGGCGGCGATGGCGTCCTCGATGGCGTCCTGCGTTTCGGCGGCGGGCGCACCGCGCCAGGGCAGTCGGCCGAGCGAGATCAGCACTTCCACCGAGACGTCCCAGGCCACTTCCGGCGTCTGGGGCAGATAGCCGATCCACTGCGCGCGCTGGGCCAGCGAGACCGCCGCCAGCGCCCGGCCGCCCATGACCGCCCTGCCCGCATCGGGCTTGAGCAATCCGGCGATCACCGAAAGCAGCGTCGATTTGCCCGCACCGTTGGGCCCGCAGATCGCCGTGATCATGCCCCGGCGGCAATTGAGGGATACCCCGTCGAGCCGTCCGGCGACCGTGACGTTGTCGGCGCCGAAGCTCATGCCACCATGCCCCGGCGCATCTTCAGCAGCAGGCGCAGGAAGAACGGCGCGCCCAGCAGGCTGAGCGCGATGCCCAGCCGCAGTTCGCCGCCGGACAGCGGCATGATCCGGCAGATGCAGTCCGCCACCAGCAGCAGCAGCGCCCCCGCCAGCGCCGAAGGCACGATCAGCGACGAGGGTTTGCGGTCAGTCATCGGGCGCACGAGGTGCGGCACCATCAGGCCGACGAAGCCGATGATGCCGGCTACCGCCACCCCCGAACCGACGACGAGGCCCACGCCCAGGATCAGCAGAGCCTGGAGCCGCAGCGGCTCCACGCCCAGCGAGCGCGCGGCCATTTCGCCCAGGGTCATCGCGTCGAGATCGCGTCCCGCCGCCAGGATGACGCCGATCCCGGCCAGCGTCAGCGGCGTGGCGATCCAGACCTCGCGCCAGGAGCGGTCGGCCAGCGAGCCCATCATCCAGGTGACGATCTCGCTCATGGCGAAAGGCGACGGCGTCAGGCTGATCGCCAGGCTCATCAGCGCGCCGGCGAGACTGGAGACCATGAGGCCGGCCAGGGTGAACAGCGCCACGCCGCCGCCGCGTCCCGCGATCAGCGCCAGCAGCGCCATGGCGCCGCCCGCGCCGATCAGCGCGAAGAGCGGCAGCATCCACGGCGCCGAAGCATAGCCGGTCCAGAAACTCAGCACGGCACCCAGCGCCGCGCCCGGCGCGATGCCGAACAGGCCGGGATCCGCCAGGGGGTTGCGCAAATACCCCTGCATGGCCGCACCCGCCGCGCCCAGCCCCGCCCCCAGCACCAGCGCCAGGACCGCGCGCGGCAGGCGAAGCTGAAGCAGGATGACAGAGGCGCTGTGCAGTTCCGGGGCGAAGGGATTGATCCACACCCGCCCGGCCAGCAGGGACAGCGGCACCGCGACGACGAGCGCGAGGACCAGCAGCAGGACGAAACGCAGGTTCATGGTCTTGCGGAAACGATCCGCCCGGTGGCTTTTGCGGGGGCCGATGCGGTGCCTGTTGCGGTGCCTGTCGCGGGGCCTGTTGCGGTGCCTGCCCCGTGGGCCGGCAGCGTCTCCGTTTCCGCAAGCGCGCGGCGCGCGGCGGCCAGTTCGTCCAGCGCACGCGGGATGGTTGCCCCGCCGCACCAGAGAATGGAGCGGCTGAGCAGGAAACGCCGGGTACTGGTCAGCGCGGAGAGCGCCGGATGATGCAACATTCGGTCCTCCTCGGCGAGCGGATCGCCCACCGCGAAGACCACGCGCGGAGGGTCCGCCAGCACGTGCTCCAGAGGCAGGTAATCGGCCTGGGAAAGGCCCCGCGCGCCGGCAATATTCGTAAAGCCGGTGTGCTTCATCATGTCAACGATCAGGGTCTGGTCGCCCGCCACCAGTCCACCGGATTCCCACACTATTGCCGGAAGAAGCACTGAGCCCGGCGGCGGCGCATCGCGGCGCACGGCGGCGTCGATGCGGGCCACCAGCCTTTCGCCCAGCGCGGCATGACCCGCCAGCCGTGCCAGCGTGCGGACCTGTTCGCGCGCGGCCCCCAGGTCCGAGGCGATCGGCATCTTCACCAGCCGGTAGCCGAGGCGCCGGAATGCCGCCTCGCTCGCAGGGTCGAGGAACGCGCTGGCGACGACCACCCTGGGATGGATCGTCGCCACTTCCTCCACCGTCCCCGAGATCGCCCGGTACCGGCGCGCGCGGGCGATCGGCATCGAACTGCTCTCGGGATCCTGGCTATAGCTGGAGATCGCCAGCAACTGCCCCGGATCCGTCACTTCGGCCAGGATGGCGTCCGTGCAGGGGTTGAGCGAGACGATGGTGGGGCGCTCCGCCCCGCTTTCGCCGTGGCCCGGTACCGCGGGGGCGGCCTCGGTGGTGTCACCGCCCCCGCAGCCCGCCAGCGCCGCCGAGCCGGCCAGAGCCAGCACGACAAGGAACCGGCGGGCCTTGCGCCTGCCCCGTCCAACCGATGTCGTCAGGGCAGACGACAGGATCACATCTTCACCCGCACCCCGGCATAAGCCGCGCGGCCCGGCGTGCCATATGTCCGCACCACTTCATAGTGCTCGTCGAACAGGTTCTCGACACGGCCGTAGACCTGGATGTTCTGCGTCACGTCGAAGGCGCCGCGCAGGCCGACGACGACATTGCCGCCGAGGTAGTAGGTATTGGCGATGTCGTCATAGCGACCGCCGCCCACGCGCAAGTCCGCACCGAGGCGGAAGCCGTCCGACCAGTGCTTGTCCAGGCTGGCATAGAGGTTCGTCTTGGGACGGCGAGCGAGGCGCGTGCCGGTCACCTCGTTGGTAGCGTCGAGGTAAGTGGCCGAAAGGCTCATGTCGAAGCCTTCCCAGTCGCTCACCTGCATGCCCAGTTCCACGCCCTTCGCCCGCGCGCGGCCGACGTTGTAGTAGTTGAAGGCGGTCAGGTCGTAATCGATCAGGTTCTTCGTCTTGCGGTCGAAGTAAGTGACCGAGAACGTGCCGTGGCCTTGCGCAAAGGGCTGCTCCACGCCGACATCCCACGACTTCGACGTCTCGGGATCGAGCGCGCGGAAGCCGGAATTGGAATAGAGCTGGTAGAGCGACGGCGCCTTGAAGCCTTCTCCGTAGCTGGCGCGCAGGATCGGCGCTTCCTCGCTGCCGCCGATCACCCAGGCACCGTTGGCCGAGAAGGTGGTCTTGTGGCCGAAGTCCGAATTGTCGTCATAGCGCAGGCCGCCGTTCAGCGTCAGCCCGGTGACGGGGCGCAGGGTCAGCATGCCGAAGTAGCTGTCGATCGAGGTCGAATCCTTCGAACCGTAATTGTCGGAGAACTTCTGCTTCTCCGTCTCGGCGCCGACGAGAATGCTGGCCATGTCGATGGGGGTGTAGGAGACCTGACCCTCGAAACGGTCGGCGCGGCCATTGGTGGTGTAGGGACCGAAGACGGCATCGTCCGAAATGCGGCGCGTATCGGTGAGGCCATAGCCCAGGCGCGCGCTGAGGCGGCCGTCCAGCCCCTTGTAGCGCAAGTTGGCATAGCCCACGGTGTCGCGCTTCATGCCCACGTTCAGGGCATCGGCGCCGGTGTTGTCGTAATCGTAATTGGCCTTGGTCCAGTACGTCCCGGCATCGGCGGTAAGACCGCTCACCAGCTCCACTTCGGCGCGGGCGTTGGCGCTCTTGCTCTCGAAGCCGTCCTTCTCCTGGCCGCCGAGGCGTTCGTCGAAAGCGGAGTAGCCGTCGCCCTTGAGCCAGTTGCCGCCCAGGGTCAGGCCCACCGGGCCGACCTTGCCCGCCGCCGAGGCACCGAGCTGCTTCTGGTCGCGCCAGCCGTATTCGGCCTGGCCGCGCGCGGTCCACTGCTCGGTCGGGCGCGCGGTGATGAGGTTGATGACGCCGCCGATCGCGCGGCTGCCCCAGAGCACGCCGGACGATCCGCGCACCACTTCGATGCGGTCGAACTGGCCGACGGTCAGGCTGCCGAAGTCGAAGCCGCCGCCCACGTCGCCGGGATCGTTGATGCGCACACCGTCGATCAGCACAAGGCTCTGCGCGTTCTCGGCACCGCGGATGAACACGCTGGCCGGCTGGCCGAAACCGCCCGACTGGGCGAAAGTCACGCCCGGCAGGCGGGCCAGGATGTCGGTCGCGGTGACCGCCTGGGTGCGCTCGATATCCTCGCGGGTGATGACCGAGACGGACTGGCCGATCTCGCTGGTGGGGGTTTCGGTGCGCGTCGCGGTGACGACGATACTATCGATTGCGGCTTCATCCGCGAAAGCGGGGGTCGAGACGGCAAGAGCCGTCCCCAGCAGAAACAGGTACTTCACGCGTATTCCTCCAACCTGAACGACTTTGCCGTCCATGGCGGAGACGCGCGCTTTTCCTCATGCGCGTGCTCGCTGCATGCCGGGACACCCCGCCCGGCTGCGGAACGACCGTCAAAGGCAGGTCTCCTGGCTCCCGGATCTTCGCGCCGCCTGCGGCCTTCCCGGTGTGACCCAGTGGCATAGCGTGGCAGGGGCGCTCCCCGGTTACAGTTGCGGGGGCAGCTTCGGACTTGCGCCGAAATTCCCACCAGGGTTCCCTTTTCACGAAACCCGGGGCCCGGCTCCGGGCCACCCATGACGTCGCGAGTGCCGATACTGGGCAGTGGGGGGATTGGCAAGCGGCGCAAAGGGCGGCGCGGCGGTATCGCCGGGGAAGATCGCAAACAAACTCTTAAGCGATTCAGCCTATCGCTGCCCGCTGTACCGCTTCGGGACGCGCCGATTTCCAGGGATGCCGCGCCCGGCAAAGCAGGTTAGGCGCAAGGTGCGCGATGACCCGATGGAACGCGAAATCCGCGCTGGCCGACGATGCGCCGAAAGGACCCGAGTGACCGCTGCCGCCCTTCCTGCCTGCACCGAAACCTGGGAGCCGCGTCCCCGCGATTTCCAGGGCCATTTCGTGCGCGGCGGACGCAAGCGGCTGCAACGCAGGCGGCGGCGCTGGACGCTCGGCTCGGCCGCGCTCGTCGCCGTGGCCCTGCCTGCCTTCGCCGCGCCTTCCTTCGCCCCGGCCGAAGCCTGGGACCGCCTCACCGCCTCCGGGACAGAAACCGGCGGCGCGCCCGTTCTGCCCATGCCCTTCGAGCAGGCCGGCGCCAGCTTCCCCGGCTCTGCCTATTACTATCTCGAAGCCGAGCAGCCCGTGCTCAAGATAGGCGAAGGCATCCATTCCGACGCGGATGACGGAACCGGCGGCCCCGGCCCGGTCGCCCGCGCCCTGCGGGTCGACAATTCCGGGGTGGACCGCAGCCGCGCGCTCCAGTGCCTGACGGCGGCGATCTATTACGAAGCCGCCAGCGAGCCCGACGGCGGCCAGCGCGCCGTGGCCCAGGTCGTGCTCAACCGCGTGGCCCATCCGGCCTATCCCAAGACCGTCTGCGGCGTCGTCTACCAGGGTTCGGAGCGGCCGACCGGCTGCCAGTTCTCCTTCGCCTGCGACGGATCGCTGGCCCGCGCGCCGCAGCGCTTCTTCTGGCAGCGTGCCGAATCCGTCGCCCGCGCCGCGCTGTCTGGCGAAGTCTATATGCCGATCGGGCTGGCGACGCATTATCACACGATCCAGGTCAATCCCTACTGGGCCCCGAGCCTGCACTATCTGACCACCATCGGCGCCCATCGTTTCTATGCCTTCAACGGCGCCGCGGGCCGCCCTGCCGCGTTCCGCTTCGCCTATTTCGGCGGCGAGCCGCTGGCCGCCCCGCATCGCCGCGACGAGTCCGCCGCCTCGGCCCTCGCCACCGCCGCACTGGACCCGCTGGCCGTGCAGCGCAGCTTCGGCACCGCCGAGGCGCTCCGCCCCGGGCAGGCCGCTGCGCCTTCGCCCGCCATGCCCTCCGCCACCCCTTCCACGGGTGCGGAGCGCGCGCCCGTCTATGCCAGCGACGTGCGGGATCGCGGTGGCGAGTCGCTCTACAAGGCCAGCAACTTGCCCGAGACCCAGGGCGTGCGGCCGGAATATGCCAATTCGGGCAAGTGGATCGCCCAGCCGCGTCAGGAGCAGGCACGCTGAGGGCAAGTTGGCGCCTTTAGCGATCCGGCGCTTTCATCAATTCGTCACGGGAACGACTGCAAGGTTTCAGCAACCATAGCCCCACACCAAGACTTAGCGGCTTCATCCTATAATACCGGGAGAGACGCCAAGCCCCCGAGCGTTTCCAACAAGAGGTTCGCTTTACCATGGCAATCCGCTTTTCCGCCGCCCGGGACGTTTCCTGCCCGGTGATGGTGCGAGCGCTGTGCCCGTCGGTTCCGCTCTGCGCGGCGAACGACAACGGCGCCGGCCTGCGCGGCGGCCTCCGCCGCGAGCCGGTCGCTACGGCGACCACGGACACGCCGCACCAGCGCATCCTGGCCGAAGCGCTGCGCCACTTCGCCCGCCACGGCCTGTCCGCCGCCGCCCACGCCCGCGCCCATGCCGCCGCCGCGCGCCTTGCGGGCAACGACGGCGAATGCACCCGCTGGATCGCCATCTGCCGCCAGCTCGACCGCCGCATGGCCGACGCCTTCGCCGGACGGATCGCCAGGAACGACTGAAACCGGCCAACCGCTAGAACAGGCGGGCCAGCAGCGGCGGTCCCAGGGTCAGCACCCCGATCAGGGCCGCGGCGATCGAAGCGACCAGCACGCCGCCGGCCCCCAGATCCTTGATCCGGCCGATGGCGGGGTCGAACTCCGGATGGATGCGGTCGCACAGGCCCTCGACCGCGGTGTTGAACGCCTCCGCCAGCCATACCAGCGCCATGGCCAGCACGAGCCAGCGCCAGTCGGCGGCGGAAACTTCCAGCCAGAACCCGGCGACCATCACGCCCAGCGAGGCCGCCAGGTGCAACCGGGCATTGTGCTCGTCCCGCACCAGCCAGCGCAGCCCGCGCCCCGCGAACAGGAAACCCGCAGGCGCGCCCGCGGGCTGAAACCGGGGCTGAAACCCGGGCTGGAGGTCGGCTTTCCGGGTGGTTTCAGCAAGCAGGTCAGTCCAGCGATTGCGCGACGAGGCCATGGCGGCCCGTCACGGAGGAGCGATCGGCACGAACGCGGACAGTGTCTGCAACAGCGCGCCCCGGCAAGCGCCGCCCGCAGGATCTGCAAGCCGCAACATTTGGAAAAAGGCACGACACGGCCGGTACGCCCACGCTCTCTATAAAGAGCCATGCCGCGACCGCCCGCCCCTCATCCGGGCCGACTCGCACCCTGCGACGCTTGCCTGTCATCCGGACGTGCGAGACAGTGAGCCACCCTCGGGAGAGCACCGGGAGGATGCAATCTGCGCCCGGTCTGTTGCGTGAAACGGCCGCACCGCCCTGGCTCAGGGCGCCGTTTCCTGCGCATTTTCGCTCACTATTGCAATTGCGAACTATTATCAGTAAAAACTCGCCTGCCTGCCCTTCGCGCGGGCTTTTCCCGGTTGCAATGTCGGTTCGGGGGGCGTAGGCCGCCCTTCGTTGAACACCGGCACCTGCCTTAGCGGGACAAAGCAGGCCGCCTTTTCGTCCGTTGGTCCCGCCTTTGGGAAGGACAAGCAAGCATCATGGCTCGTAAGAAGATTGCCCTCATCGGCGCCGGCAACATCGGCGGCACTCTCGCGCACCTCGCCGCGCAGAAGGAACTGGGCGATATCGTCCTCTTCGACGTGGCTGAAGGCCTGCCCCAGGGCAAGGCTCTGGACCTGTCGCAGTGCGGCCCCGTTGAAGGCTTCGACGCCAAGATCACCGGCACCAACGACTATGCCGACATTGCCGGCGCAGACGTCATCATCGTCACCGCCGGTGTCGCCCGCAAGCCGGGCATGAGCCGCGACGACCTGCTGGGCATCAACCTCAAGGTGATGAAGTCGGTCGGCGAAGGCATCGCCGCCAACGCACCCGACGCTTTCGTGATCTGCATCACCAACCCGCTCGACGCGATGGTCTGGGCGCTGCGCGAATTCTCGGGCCTGCCGCACAACAAGGTCGTCGGCATGGCCGGCGTGCTCGACTCGGCCCGCTTCTCGACCTTCCTCGCCTGGGAATTCGGCGTTTCGATCCGCGACGTGAACACTTTCGTGCTCGGCGGCCACGGCGACACCATGGTGCCGGTCGTGCAGTACTCGACCGTCAACGGCATTCCGGTTCCGGACCTCATCAAGCAGGGCCGCACCACCCAGGAAAAGATCGACGCCATCGTCCAGCGCACCCGTTCGGGCGGCGGCGAGATCGTCGGCCTGCTCAAGACCGGCTCGGCCTTCTACGCGCCGGCCGCATCGGGCATCGCCATGGCCGAAGCCTACCTGAACGACCAGAAGCGCATCCTGCCGATCGCCGCTTATGTCGATGGCCAGTACGGCGTTGACGGCCTCTATGTCGGCGTGCCCGCCGTGATCGGCGCGAACGGCGTCGAAGAGATCATCGAAATCGAGCTGGACGGCGAAGCCAAGACCAACCTTCAAGTCTCGGTCGACGCGGTCAAGGAACTGCTGGTCGCCTGCAAGGGCATCGACAGCACTCTGGCCTGATCCAAGATAGACGCCCCGCCCGCCCCGTGGAACCACGGGGCGGGCGGGGCTTCGGCCTATCCGGCCGTTGATTTTACGATCTGGACGGTTGCACTTCGCGGAATTTGCGCCAAGGCGCTTCCCAAGCCGGAATCGGCCTACACCAGGAACAGGAATTAGGATTCCCCTATGTCCATTCTCGTCAACAAGAACACCAAGGTCATTACCCAGGGTATGACCGGTGCCACCGGCACCTTCCACACCGAGCAGGCCCTTGCGTATGGTACGCAAATGGTCGCCGGCGTGACCCCCGGCAAGGGCGGCACGACCCACATCGGTCTGCCGAACTACAACACCGTCGCCGAAGCCAAGGCCGCGACCGGTGCGACCGCCACCTGCATCTACGTTCCGCCGCCGTTCGCGGCCGACTCGATCCTGGAAGCGATCGACGCCGAGATGGAACTGATCGTCGCGATCACCGAGGGTATCCCGGTTCTCGACATGGTCCGCGTGAAGCGCGCCCTCTCGGGTTCGAAGTCGCGCCTGATCGGTCCGAACTGCCCCGGCGTCCTGACCCCCGGCGAATGCAAGATCGGCATCATGCCCGGCAGCATCTTCTCCAAGGGTTCGGTGGGCGTCGTTTCGCGCTCGGGCACGCTGACCTATGAAGCCGTGTTCCAGACCACGAACGCCGGCCTCGGCCAGACCACCGCAGTCGGCATCGGCGGCGACCCGGTCAACGGCACCAACTTCATCGACGTCCTGGAACTGTTCCTGGCCGACGACGAGACCAAGTCGATCATCATGATCGGCGAAATCGGCGGCAGCGCCGAAGAAGAAGCGGCCCAGTTCCTCAAGGACGAAGCCAAGCGCGGCCGCAAGAAGCCCATGGCGGGCTTCATCGCCGGCCGTACGGCGCCTCCGGGCCGCCGCATGGGCCACGCCGGCGCGATCGTGTCGGGCGGCCAGGGCGGCGCCGAGGACAAGATCGCGGCGATGGAAGAAGCGGGCATCCGCGTCTCCGCCTCGCCGTCGCTCCTGGGTGAAACCCTTGTGGAAGTCCTCAAGGAACTCGCCTGACCCCAATCCCCCGCGGGCGGCGCGAATCTTCGGATTTGCGCCGCCACGGGACCCACACGCGATCCGGCACGTTCGAGATGCCGGACGCCATGCGAACGAAACGGCCCCCTCTCCATCGGGACCATCGTTCCAGATCTAGCTTGGTAGCGCCGGCCGTTTTCCGGCGCGACAAAAGGTGACACCCGATGGGCGACGAAAGTTTCGACTTCACCCCCGATGATGCCCTCGACGGCCCGCAGGCCGGCCCGAGCTGGCAGCGCAAGAACTGGCCGCTCGTAGGAGCGGAGTTCGAGGACGACCTGACCCAGGGCCTCGACCCCAGCGCGCTCAAGGTCCAGATCGAGAAGGCAGCGGCAAAGGGCGGCCAGAAGGTCGACCAGTCCCGCATAGACGAAGCCGCGGCCGACGCAATCCGCGCCATGATGCTGATCCGCACATATCGCGTGCGCGGTCACCTGGCTGCCGATCTCGATCCGCTCGGCCTCAACCAGCGCCAGCTTCCTGCTGACCTCACCCCCGAATACCACGGCTTCGTAGGCGCCGCGCAGGACCGTTCGGTCTACGTCGGCGGCGCACTCGGCCTGGAGTGGACGACCGTTCGCGAGATCGTGCAGATCCTGCGCGCCAACTATTGCGGCAAGGTCGGCCTCGAATACATGCACATCGCCGATGTCGAGGAACGCCGTTTCCTCCAGGAGCGCATGGAAGGGGCGAACAAGGAAATCGAGTTCACCCCCGAGGGCAAGAAGGCGATCCTTCAGGCCGTCGTGCGCGGCGAGCAGTACGAGAAGTTCCTCGGCAAGAAGTACGTCGGCACCAAGCGCTTCGGCCTTGACGGCGGCGAGGCCATGATCCCGGCGCTCGAAGCCGTGATCAAGTACGGCGGCACGCTGGGCGTGAAGGAAATCGTCTACGGCATGGCCCACCGCGGCCGCCTGAACGTGCTCGCGAACGTCCTTGCCAAGCCCTACAAGGTCATCTTCCACGAATTCTCGGGCGGCACCGCCAATCCCGAGGACGTGGGCGGCTCCGGCGACGTGAAGTACCACCTCGGCACTTCGGCCGACCGCGAGTTCGACGGCATCAAGGTCCACATGAGCCTGATGCCCAACCCCTCGCACCTCGAAACCGTCGACCCGGTCGTGCTCGGCAAGGTTCGCGCCTACCAGGCGATCGCCGACGACATCGGCGACGACATCGGCCCGGGCGCCAAGCACAAGCAGGTGCTGCCGGTCCTCATCCACGGTGACGCGGCCTTTGCCGGCCAGGGCATCATCTGGGAGTGCTTCGGCCTCTCGGGCGTGAAGGGCTACAACACCGGCGGTTGCATCCACTTCATCATCAACAACCAGATCGGCTTCACCACCAGCCCGCAGTTCGCGCGCAACTCGCCCTATCCTTCGGATGTGGCGAAGGGTGTCCAGGCGCCGATCCTGCACGTCAACGGCGATGATCCCGCCGCGGTGACTTTCGCCTGCAAGCTGGCGATCGACTATCGCCAGACCTTCGGCCGCGATATCGTGATCGACATGTGGTGCTATCGCCGCTTCGGCCACAACGAAGGCGACGAGCCTGGCTTCACGCAGCCGCTGATGTACCAGAAGATCCGCCAGCACCCGCCGGTCAGCCAGATCTACGGCGAGCGCCTGAAGCAGGACGGCGTCATCGACGACACCTTCCTGTCGCAGACCGAAGCGGACTTCACCGCCCATCTCGAAGAGCAGTTCGAGGCGGCCAAGACCTACAAGGCCAACCAGGCCGACTGGTTCTCCGGCCAGTGGAGCGGCTTCCACAAGCCTGCCGACCCCGAAACCGCGCGCCGCAACGTCGACACGACGATCGAGAACAAGCTGTTCGACAGCCTCGGCCGTACCCTGACCACGGTGCCCGAAGGCCTGACCGTCCACAAGACGCTGGCCCGCGTGCTCGCGGCGAAGGAAGAGATGTTCAAGTCGGGCGAAGGCTTCGACTGGGCCACGGCCGAGGCGCTCGCCTTCGGCAGCCTCGTCACCGAAGGCTACGGCGTGCGTCTCTCGGGCCAGGATTGCGGCCGCGGCACCTTCTCGCAGCGCCACGCCGTCTGGACCGACCAGACCGACGAGCACAAGTACACCCCGCTCTCGACCCTGCCCCACGGCAAGTTCGAAGTGCTGGACTCGACGCTGTCGGAATATGGCGTGCTCGGCTTCGAGTACGGCTTCGCCAGTGCCGACCCGAAGACCCTGGTCCTCTGGGAAGCCCAGTTCGGCGATTTCGCCAACGGTGCGCAGATCATCATCGACCAGTACGTCGCCTCGGCCGAGTCCAAGTGGCTGCGCGCCAACGGCCTCGTCATGCTGCTGCCCCACGGCTACGAAGGCCAGGGTCCGGAGCACTCGTCGGCACGTCTGGAACGGTATCTGCAGCTCTGCGCGCAGGACAACATCCAGGTCTGCAACATCACGACGCCCGCGAACTACTTCCACGTTCTGCGCCGTCAGATGCACCGTCCGTTCCGCAAGCCGCTGATCATCATGACCCCGAAGTCGCTGCTCCGCCATCCGCTGGCGAAGTCGGCAGCCGCGGAGTTCACCGGCGGCACCTTCTCGCGCATCCTCTCCGACCCCAAGGGTTCGGAAGACGCCGCGACCAAGAAGGTCATCCTGTGCTCGGGCAAGGTCTTCTACGACCTGCTCGAAGCCCGCGATGCAGCCGAGATCGACGATACCCAGATCATCCGCATCGAGCAGCTCTACCCCTTCCCGGGCGAGCCGCTGGCCAAGCGCCTTGCGCGCATGCCGAACCTCGAAGAGGTCGTGTGGTGCCAGGAAGAACCGCAGAACAACGGTGCGTGGTTCTTCGTCGAATCGCAGATCGAGGCCGCTTCGAAGGAAGCCGGCGTCGCCCAGCCGCGTCCGCGCTATGCTGGCCGCAACGCCTCGGCCTCGCCGGCCACCGGCCTCGCCAAGCGCCACGTTGCCGAACAGGCCGCGCTGGTTGCCGACGCGCTGCACCTTTCCGTCCGTTCCGAACTCCGTCGCAAGCAGAAGGCTTGAGATAAATCATGACCACTGAAGTCAAGGTCCCCGTCCTCGGGGAATCCGTCGCCGAAGCCACCATCGGCCAGTGGCTCAAGCAGCCCGGCGAAGCCGTTGCCGCTGACGAGCCCATTGCCAGCCTCGAGACCGACAAGGTCGCGATCGACGTCATGGCGCCCCACGCGGGCGTCATGGGCCAGCAGCTCGTGGCCGAAGGCGACACCGTCGTCGTCGGCGCGCTGATCGCCACGATTGAAGAAGGCACCGGCGCTGCTGCCGCTCCCAAGGCCGCAGCCGCTCCGGCCGCCGCCGCCCCGGCTCCGGCCCCCGCCGCTGCCGCCGTCGCCCCGGCTGCTGCAGCCTCGGACGAAGCTTCGGCCAGTTCCTCGGTCCTCTCGCCGGCCGTGCGCCGCGCGGTCCTGGAGCACGGCATCGATCCGGCCACCATCAAGGGCACCGGCAAGGACGGCCGCATCACCAAGGACGACGTCCTTGAAGCGGCCAAGAACAAGCCCGCCTCGGCGCCTGTCGCTGCTTCGGCTGCCGCTGCTCCGGCCGCGCGCAACGAAGAACGCGTCAAGATGACGCGCCTGCGCCAGACCATCGCCAAGCGCCTGAAGTCCGCGCAGGACAACGCCGCGCTGCTCACCACCTTCAACGACGTCGACATGTCGGCCGTCATCGAAGCGCGTGAGAAGTACAAGGACGTGTTCCAGAAGAAGCACGGCATCAAGCTCGGCTTCATGTCGTTCTTCGCCAAGGCTTCGGTCCTGGCGCTCAAGGACATCCCGGCGGTCAACGCGCAGATCGACGGCGACCAGATCGTCTACCACGACTATGTGGACATCTCGATCGCGGTCTCGGCCCCGAACGGCCTCGTCGTTCCGGTCGTGAAGGACTGCGACAAGCTGGGCTTCGCCGGCATCGAGAAGGCGATCGCGAACTTCGGCAAGAAGGCCAAGGAAGGCACGCTGACCATGGCCGACATGGCCGGCGGCACCTTCACGATCTCCAACGGCGGCGTGTTCGGCGGCCTGATGTCGACCCCGATCATCAACCCCCCGCAGTCGGCCGTGCTCGGCCTGCACCGCATCGAGGACCGCGCCGTGGTTCGCAACGGTGAGATCGTGATCCGCCCGATGATGTACATCGCGCTGTCCTACGATCACCGCCTGATCGATGGCCGCGAAGCGGTCACCGCGCTCAAGACCATCAAGGAAGCGATCGAGGATCCCACCCGTCTCCTCATCGACCTCTGAGTTAAAAGCCCCGCCCGCCCCGAGAAACATCCGGACGGGCGGGGTTTTCACTTGAGCCGAAATGACTATTTTCCGCTCGTGCCCAAAATGTGCGAAGCACGAGCGTACGGAGGCCTGAACAATGGCTGATTACGATTACGACGTCCTTGTCATCGGTGCCGGCCCCGGCGGCTATGTCGCCGCGATCCGCGCCGCGCAGCTCGGTCTGAAGACTGCCTGCGCCGAAGGCCGCGAGACGCTGGGCGGCACTTGCCTCAACGTCGGCTGCATCCCCTCGAAGGCGCTGCTCCACGCTTCGGAATACTTCGAAGCGGCGAAGGTAGGCGGCTCGATGGCCAAGATGGGCATCAAGGTCACCCCCGAACTGGACCTCGACACCATGCAGGGCCAGCGCCTCGATGCGGTGAAGGGCCTGACCGGCGGCATCGAATTCCTGTTCAAGAAGAACAAGATCGACTGGCTGAAGGGCTACGCCCAGTTCAAGGACGCGCACAGCGTCGAAGTGGCCGGCAAGACCGTGACCGCCAAGAACATCGTGATCGCCACCGGTTCCTCGGTCACCCCGCTTCCGGGCGTCGAGATCGACAACGCCGGCGGCGTGGTGGTGGACTCCACCGGCGCGCTGGAACTGAAGGCCGTGCCCAAGAAGATGGTCGTCATCGGCGGCGGCGTGATCGGTCTGGAACTCGGTTCGGTCTGGCGTCGTCTCGGCGCGGAAGTGACCGTCGTCGAATTCCTCGACCAGCTCCTGCCCGGCATGGACGGCGAAGTGCGCCGTGAAGCCGGCAAGATCTTCAAGAAGCAGGGCATGGCCCTGAAGCTGGGCACCAAGGTCACCGGCGTTTCGGTTGAAGGCAAGACCGCCAAGGTTACCGTCGAACCCGCCAAGGGTGGCGAAGCGGAAGTCATCGAAGCCGACGTCGTGCTCGTCTCGATCGGCCGCCGTCCCAACACCGAGGGCCTCGGCCTCGACAAGATCGGGCTGGAACTGAACCAGCGTGCCCAGATCGAGACCGACCACGACTTCGCGACCAAGGTCGACGGCGTCTGGGCCATCGGCGACGTGATCCCCGGCCCGATGCTTGCCCACAAGGCCGAGGACGAAGGCATCGCCGTGGCCGAGAACATCGCCGGCCTCACCGGCATCGTGAACCATGACGTGATCCCGGGCGTGGTCTACACCCAGCCCGAATTCGCAGGCGTCGGCCTCACCGAGGAAGCCGCCAAGGAACGCGGCGCGATCAAGGTCGGCAAGTTCCCGATGCTGGCCAACTCGCGCGCCAAGACCAACCACGAGCCCGACGGCTTCGTGAAGGTGATCGCCGATGCCGAGACCGACCGCGTCCTCGGCGTGTGGTGCATCGCCTCGGTGGCGGGCACGATGATCGGCCAGGCCGCGCAGGCCATGGAATTCGGCGCGACCTCGGAAGACATCGCCTACACCTGCCACGCGCACCCGACCCATTCGGAAGCGATCAAGGAAGCGGCCATGGCCGTGCTGGGCAAGCCGATCCACATCTGATCGGCCCCCCACCTTCGAAGGCTAGGAAAGGCCGGCGGTGCGAAAGCATCGCCGGCCTTTTCGTTTCCAATCGTTCCAGAAACGCACCGTAGGCATCCAAGGACCGAGGCTCGACCAGACAGGGAACTTCAATCACCGGAAACCAGCGGGACACGTTGGCCTGCTACCCCTCATGCTCAAGAATTAAGCAGAACATGCCTTGTTTTTAGGCACCATGAGAGGATGTAAGACGTGAGCCTCCTTGCCCTGACCGCCGCCGCCGCCCTCACCGCCGCTCCTGCCACGGCCCATAGTGTGCAGATCGACCACCACGGCGCCAGCTATGCGGTCGACTACGTCACGCACGTCGAAACCCGCTCCAAGGCCATCGGCATCTCGCCGCCCACCCGTCCCAGTTCGCGGCGCTGCATCGTCAGCGCGGACGTCTCGGTCGAGCGCCGCATCCAGCCTGCGGGCGGCGGCCGGGCGATCACCACGCGCCTGCCGGAAACCCGCACGTTCACCCAGAACCATCCGGGCGACTGCCGTTCTGATGGCAAGGACGCGGCAAAGCTCGTTGCCGGAAAGTCCGACGCCATCGGCGCCCATGTCCGCAAACTCGCCTCGGCCGATCACCACGACACCCTGGCCGCCATCGACGCTGCCCGCGATTTCGCCGTGAACTGAAAACAGGCTACACGCCCGCGATTTCGCCGTGAACTGAAAACAGGCTACACGCCCGCGAATGAACCGTTATCTGATTCCGGCGGCCCTTTCGGCCGCCGCTGCCGCCACGATGGCCGCCTCCAGCGAGGCTCAGGCCCAGACTGCCTCCCCCACCTTCTCCCTCGAAGCCACCACTGACCTGCGCGAACGCGGCCTGAGTTGGAGCGACGGCAAGCCCGCCCTGTCAGCCGATGCCACCGTCCCCTTGTCCCAGAGCGTCACCCTCGACCTCGGTGCCGCAAGCCTGCGGGACAGCGCGAGACATGGCGGCGCCGACCTCGGCCTGACCGCGGCGCCGGAAATCTCGCTGCTGTCGCGCGGGGGCTGGACGCTGTCGGCAGGCGCCACCGGCCATGTCTTCGTAGGCGCCTCCGGCCTCAGCTACGGCGAACTGAACTCCACGCTGGCCTACGCCATCGGCCCGGCGCAACTGGCCTTCGGCGCCAGCTTCGCGCCCTCGCAGAAGGCCATCGGCGGCAGCGACCTCTACCTTGAGGGCAATGCCGCGCTGGGCGTTCCCGGCACGGCGCTTACCGTCTATGGCGGCGGCGGGTACAGCACCGGCTCGACCCGCGACGACGCCCTGGCGGCCGACCGCGTGCGCCGCCTGCGTCCGGGCGGCAGCTATTGGGACTACTATCTCGGCGTCGAGCACCAGATGGACCGGCTCGCGCTGGGCCTGCGCTATACCGGCACTTCGATCGGCGACGACCTGGCCGCCGGCAGCGGCACCGGCCGCTATCTCGATCGCGACACCGGCTCACGCCTGGCTGCCTACTTGCGCTTCACGCCCTGATCCGCTGACCCCGACGCGCGAAAGCGCCGCGCCCGGTACCGATTGGAACCACGCCATGTCTCGGGTATTGTCCCAGTCCAAGGGGACATATCCGGGGCATCCACGCGATGAGGACAGGAAGAGCCTGCACAGCGGGCGGTGCGACCACGCTAACGCCGATCGTGCGAGCCATGACGCTTGCCCTCTGCCTGCCGCTCGCGCTGGCGGGCTGCAAGCGCGGCATGGATGACAAGCCGCCGCCCCGGGCCAACGATGCGATCACCATCGAGCCTCAGGCCTCGCTCATCACCGTACCGATCCACGCCGACGTCACCGGGCTTGCCGCCGCGCTGGAAAAGGAAATCCCCCGCCGGCTCTGGTCGATCGACCGCCCCGAAACGCCCTGCGTGCCCTCGAAGCGGGTGAAAGTGGTCTTCGTCAAGATCAAGACGCCCACGATCAAGTGCCGCATCGTCGGCGAAGTGAACCGCGGGCCGCTGCGCATGACGGGCAAGGGACGCGACATCCTGCTCAGCATGCCGCTTCATGCCGTGGTGCGGGCCGAGGACATCGGCGGCGTGCTCAAGCGCGAGACCGCTACGGCCGATGCCAATGCCCATGCCACGATCCGGCTAAAGCTGGGATCGGACTGGACGCCGCGCGGCACCGTGGACATCCGCTATGACTGGACGAACGCACCCCACCTCGATTTCCTGGGCCAGCGCATCGAATTCACCGATCAGGCGGACAGCAAGCTCAAGCCGGTGATCGCCCGGCTGGAGCGCACCCTGCCCGGCCACCTGGCCCGTCTGGAACTGCGCCCCCAGATCGAGCGCGCCTGGGCCTCTGCCTTCACCTCACTGCTGCTGAACGAGAAGAATCCGCCCGTATGGATGCGGGTAACGCCCGAGGAACTGCAGTACGGCGGCTACGAACTCCAGGGCAATCGCCTGCTGCTGCGGCTCGGCCTCAAGACACGGACGGAGACGTTCATCGGCGACCGGCCGACAGACCCCACGCCGAAGCCCCTGCCCCCGGTGCGGCCGCTGGAAGACGAGGCCGGCAAGCTGGCCTTCTTCATTCCCGTCATTGCCGACTATCGCCAACTGGAGCCGGTGCTGATGCGCGCACTGCGCAAGCGCGCCCAGCGGCCTTTCGACGTGCCGCACCTCGGCCCACTTATCGCGGATTTCCAGAAGGCGACGATCTACGGCACCAACGGCGGGCGCATTGCCGTGGGCGTCACGTTCAGCGCGCGCGACAAGGCCGGCCGCATGAAGCCCGCGCACGGCACCGTCTGGATGACCGCCACCCCGGTTAACGCCGAGAATTCGCGCAAGGTGGACTTCGCCGACTTCCACGTCAGCGGCACCACCGACGCCGTGGGCGGAGACCTGTTGCTGCGGATCGCCAATGCCCCCGGCATGTCGGCCACGCTGGCGCTCGCCCTCGGCCAGAACTTCGAGCACGACTACCAGGAACTTCTCGGCAAGATCGCCCGCGCCATCGACGACAAGCGCGAAGGGGATTTCATGATCCGCGCGCAAGTCCGCCAGGCCCGCACCGGCCGGATCCAGGCCAGCGGCAAGGGGCTATACCTGCCCGTGTCCGCCCAAGGCACCGCTTCAATCGTGCTGCGCCCGCAAGGCCATACCCCCAGGCCCTGACAGCGTCTCGATTCTGGACGGATCCGGGGGGATTTGCGCCAGAAAGGGACGGTTTCACTTTACGACGCCCTTGACGTGCAAACGATTTTATACAGAGTTGTCTGACGAACCTAACGCAACCAGAAGAACACGGGGATCGCTTGCAGGCAGTACTTTGCTCCGGCCACGGAGGCAGCCCCTTGCTCACGTTCGGGGAAGCACCCGATCCGGACGTCGCGGCGGACATGGTCCTTATCCGCGTCGAACTCGTTTCCATCGAAGCCATCGATCTCGTCAAGCTGGCGCTCTACCGCCGCGGGCTCATCGAGGTTCCCGGCTGCGGCGTCGTCGGCTGCCAGGCGAGCGGCACGATCGTGGCCGTCGGCGCCGAAGTCAGCCGCTTCAGCGTCGGGGACCGCGTGGTGGCCTATCACGGCTGCGGCAGCCATGCCGAACTCTTCGCCGCTCCCGAAGCCTCGACCTGGCACTTGCCGGACGGGCTGGACCCGGGCATCGGCGCCGCCGCGCCCTTCACCCTGGCCGCCACGCATGACACGCTGAATGCACGCGGCCGGTTGCAGGCCGGCGAGACGATCCTCATCAACCACGTCACCAGCAGCCTGGGCATCATCGCCCTGCAACTGGCGCTGGCGGCCGGCGCGCGGGTGATCGGCATCGCCCGCGATCCGTTCTGCCACGAACGCCTGCGCAAGATCGGCCTGGTCGACATGCTCAGCGCGGGCCGGGACGACGTGATCGCCGGATGCCTGGAACTGACCGGGGGCCGCGGCGTGGATTTCGTATTCGACGTCAGCGCGGGCGAGCGCTTTGCACAGCTCGCGCGGCTGGTCGTACCGGGCGGCCGCTATGCGGCGCTTTCGGCCACCGGGATGTTGACCGACATCGGCTACGGCATGGACGGCGCGGCGCCGGAACTCCATCGCCTGACGATCATGCCCGCCGCCCCGATGCGCGATCCCGAAGTCCACGCCCAGGTGGCGAGGATGCTGGAGCGCATCGCCGGCGGCGACCTGCTATTGCCGATCGAGCACGAATTCGCGCTCTGCGAGGCCGCCGAGGCCTATGAATTCATCCTCGGCGGGCGGCCGTTCGGGCACGTCGTCATGCGCCCCTGAGGGCCAGACCCCGTCAGGATGGATACTCAAACCCCGTCGGGATAAACGTGCTCAAACCCCGTCCGGGTAGACGGGGCGGATGTCCACGGGCAGTTCGTCCATGCTGGCGATCACCGCTTCGGCCTGCGGGTCCAGCTTCGCCCAGCACGCCATGAAGGCCTTGGTGCCCTCGTAGTCGCCCTTGGCCTGGAGCATCAGCATGTCGTGCAGGAGGTCGCGCAGGCCGGCTTCCATCTTCGCGTCGTCAAACGTGTAGCGCTTCGTCGCCGCGTCGTAAGTGAAGGCACCCTTGGCGCGCAAATAGCCGTACTGAAGCGCCGCGCCCTTGCCATGCGCCTCCACCGCGCCGAAACGCACCGCGCGGAAGATCCCGGCGACATAAGTGGCGAACAGCTGCGGCCGTTCGGCGGCGGGAATTTCGCCCTTCTTCATCATCAGCAGGATGTCCCAGACCCCCGCGACGTCGGCCTTGGCTTCCTCGATCGCCGAGTTCTGCTCCTTGAGCGCCTTGTCGACCGTGGTGGTCTGCCCATTCACGACGATCGTGCCCGGCCCCAGGCTGTGCGACAATTCGTGGAACAGCGTTTCCAGCTGCATGTACTTGCGGTCGACCAGGCCCGCCTGTGCCGGCACCAGCACGAGCGCGCCCATCGGCTTCAGGATGCGCTCGAACTTGGCGCCCAGCACGTTGGACAGGATCACCTTCTTCGCACCCTTGGCCTCGCGCACGCGCTCGTCGTTGGGGAGGTTGAAGGCCACCGTCTGCGGCCCCGGCACGTTGTCTCCGCCGCCGCGGATCTGCTCGGCCACGGCGATCGGGCTTTCGAAACCGCGCTGGAAGTTCTTGTATTCCTCCGCGATCGGCAGGTTCGCCTCCATGTCGCGCAAGTAGTTCTTGTACTTGGCGAGCGAGGCCGATTCCTCCGGGTCCTTCAGCGTCACGAAGCTCTCGAACGAGGTTTTTGCACCCATCAGCCGATCGGTATAGACCTCGTAAGGCCCGATAGCGACTTCGATCGGCGTGTCCTTCAGGTCCATCCAGGCCAGTTCGCTGGCATAGTAGTCATCCGTGCGGAAGGCCTTGGCGCGCAGCGAGAGGAACGTCTTGAGGCTGGCATTGCTGGTCCGCGCCGCCGCCTGGTCGAGAAGCTGCGCCGCCGGCTCCAGCCACTCCTTGTAGGCCACCGAATAGGGCACCGCGACCAGCTTCGCGCCGTCACGGCGAACCACCGTATAAGGGCTGGTCAGCGCCGCCTTCTGCTCGGGATGGGCCGTCAGATAGGCCTCGAAATCGGCGCGCGTCAGGTCTTCGGGATAGAAGCCGGCGCCTTCCGGCATCGGCGTCGTGCCCCAGAACGGATGCAGGTCGGCCAGTTCGTCCCAGGGACCGAAATTGCGGTCGAACATTTCCACCAGCAAGTCCCGGTCGGCCCGGCGGTTCATCGAGATCGCGCCGCGGACCTGCGGATTCTCGGCATAACGCTGGCGCAGGTAGACCGCGCTCATCAGGTCGGACGCCTTGATGAGCAGGTTCACCACGTCCCGCTCCTCGGCAGAAAGGAACTTCGTGTCCACCTCCATCGGGATCGTCGCCAGCTTCGCCTTCTGCGCGGCAAGATCGTAGGCCGGCTCGGCCGCGAGGACCGGTACCGAAACGAGGCTGGTCGCAGCGAGAAGCGCGGGGGCGAGGAGGAATTTGGGCATGATCGGGTCCGTATGGTGGGATTTGTCGGGGCGGACCCTAGGCTTCCTGTCCCGGGAAGAAAAGGCAGAAGCAGGGGAGCAATGCCCCCTGCGCCCCCGGGAATGTCGAAGTCATGTCCAGCCTATCCGTCTGGCGCCCACGGCTGCGTCAGAAGACTTGATGGCTCCGCCGCAAGGAGCGCACCACGGGCAGGCAGCGCGCGAGGCTGACATTCCGAGGGTCCGGGGGATCATCCCCCGGGTCTTCCCTCTCTTCAAACGCCTTCCAGCAACCGATCCGCCTGCGCCCGCGCCTCTGCCGTCACTTCCGCGCCGGAGAGCATCCGCGCGATCTCTTCCTTGCGCTCGCCCTCGTCCAGCAGCGCCACCGAAGTGCGCGTCACGGTGCCCTCGCTGGATTTGGCGATCATGTAGTGCCGCCGCCCCCGCGCCGCGACTTGCGGGCTGTGAGTGACGGCCAGGAGCTGCCCTTCCGAGGCGAGCCGCGCCAGACGCTCGCCGATCGCGCTGGCCACCGCACCGCCCACGCCCCGGTCGATCTCGTCGAAGATCACCGTGGCCGCACCGCCCTCTTCCGCCAGCGCCACCTTGAGTGCGAGGATGAAGCGCGAAAGCTCGCCGCCCGAGGCGATCTTGGCGAGCGGCGCGAAGTCGGCACCCGGGTTGGTGCTGATGAGGAATTCCACCGCATCCATGCCCTGCGCGCCCCAGCGCTCCTCGGGCAGGCGGATCACCGAAGTCTGGAAACGCGCGGCATCGAGCTTGAGCGGCGCCAACTCCGCGGCCACGGCCTTGTCGAGCCGCTTGGCGGCCGAACGGCGAAGATCGTGGAGCGCCTCGGCCTGCTCGCGGTAGACCAGCGCCGCCTTCTGCGCGCTGCGTTCCAGCCCGGCGACATGTTCTTCCCCGCCCTCGATGGCATCGAGCGCGCTGCGCATCTCGCGCATCTTCTCCGGCAGGTCATCCACCTGGCAGCCCTGCTTGCGCGCGGCGGCGCGAAGGTCGAACAGGCGGGTCTCGATGCGGTCGAGTTCGTCGGGATCGAAAGCCAGGGCCTCGGCGGCGTGGTCCAGGCGGTCTTCCGCTTCGCTGGCCTCGATCACCGCGCGGTCGAGCGCTTCCAGCGCCTCGGCCAGCAGCGGATGCTCCCCGGCGATGCGGTCTAGCCGGCGCGATGCCCCGCGCAAGGTTGCCAGCGCCGAATCGGAGCCGGTCCACAGGTGCTGCAGCGCCACGAGATCGTCGGACAGCTTCTCGCCCTTCTGCATCCCGGCACGCGCCTCGGCGAGTTCTTCCTCCTCGCCTTCCAGCGGCGAGAGAGCGTCCAGCTCGGCCAGGTGCGCCAGGAGGAGGTCCTGGTCCTCGGCCGCCTTGGCGACTTGCGCACGGGCGGCATCGAGCGCGTTCTGGGCGCTGCGCCAGGTCTTCCAGGCCGCTTCCACTCCGGCCACGTCACCCCCGGCGAACCGGTCGAGCAACGCGCGGTGGCCCTTGGAATTGACGAGACCGCGATCGTCGTGCTGGCCGTGGATCTCCACCAGCGCAGGCGCGATCTCGCGCAGCAGGGCGACGCCCACCGGCTGGTCGTTGAGGAAGGCGCGGCTGCCGCCGTCGGCCTTGAGCTGGCGCTTGAGGATCAGCGGCTCGCCCGGCTCGATGTCGATATCGGCATCGTCGAGCACGGCGCGGACATGGGCGGGAAGCTGGGGAAACTCGAAACTGGCGGTCACCGTGGCGCGGCCTTCGCCGGCGCGGACGAGGCCGCTGTCGGCGCGGTTGCCGATGACGAGGCCGAGCGCGTCGAGCAGGATCGACTTGCCCGCGCCGGTCTCACCGGTGAGAACGCCCAGTCCCCTGGCGAAATCCAGGTCGAGCGCTTCGATCAGCACGATGTTGCGGATGGAGAGGCGGTTCAGCATGTTCGCGATCCGTTCTAACGAAAACCGTGCCGCCCGTCACGCCTCTTCGTGCGCCCGCCTTCCTGCCGGCTCGGCGCAAGCACGGCAGGCCTCTCGGGAATGCCGCAAGGGCACCCCCGAGGCAACCGTCAGGTCAGGTTGCTGGGCGCGTTCTTGTTCATCAGCTTGTAGGCGCGTTCGTACCACTTGCTGCTGGGATAGTTGTGTTCGAGCACGGCGGCGGCCTTCTGCGCTTCCTCGGGAACGCCGAGCGCGAGGTAGCCTTCCACCAGGCGGAACAGCGCTTCGGGCGCGTGGCTGGTGGTCTGGAAATTGTCGACCACGTTGCGGAAGCGCAGCGTTGCCGCCAGCCACTTGCCGCTGGCCTCGTAGCCGCGGCCGATGGTCATTTCCTTGCCCGCAAGGTGATCGTTCACGAGGTCGATCTTCAGCTTGGCGTCCGAGGCGTAGGACGTGCCGGGGTAGCGGCGCATCACGTCGGTAAGGGCCTGCTTGGCCTGCTCGGTGGTCTTCTGGTCGCGCGTCACGTCGCTGATCTGTTCGTAGTAGCAGATCGCGATCAGGTAGTAGGCGTAAGGCGCGTCCTTGTTGCCCGGGTGGATCGAGAGGAAGCGCTGCGCCGACTGGATCGACTTGGTATAGTCACGCGAGGCGTAATAGCTGAAGGCGCTCATCAACTGGGCGCGGCGGGCCCAGGGGGAATAAGGGTGCTGGCGCTCGACTTCGTCGAACAGCGCGGCGGCCTGGCGGGTGCGGCCCTGGTTCAGGCGCTCCTGCGCGGCGGCGTAGAGCGTGTCCACGTCGCGGGCGACATAGGCAGTATCCTTGTTGCCGCCTCCGCGTCCGGCACATCCGGCAGTCAATACGAGCGCCCCGGTAGCGGCGGCAGCGAGGGCGATCTTGAAGCGCGAACGTTCGAACATGCGCCGGTCTATAGCCAGCGCTTTGCTGAACGCCAAGTGAAGTTGCAGGACGTTACGCACAAGAGCGTTGCGCCGATCCTCTCCCCGTCCAACCCCGGCCCCTCATGAAGCGGCGTCAATCGCAGAAATACTCGGATTCAGGGCGGTTTGGCGGTTGTGCCGAGCGCCGTCCCTGCCATAGTCGCGGGAACATGGCCGGCACCAACGCACTCTCTTCCCCCGTCATGTCCGACGCGCTCGTGATCCTGGGCGCCGCGGGCATCGTGATTCCCGTCTTCAACCGATTCCGCATCACCCCGGTGATCGGGTTCATCCTGGTCGGCCTGCTGGTCGGTCCGTTCGGTCTCGGCCGGCTGGTCTTCGACCATCCCTGGCTGTCCTGGGTGACCATAACCGACCCGGACGGGCTGGAGATATTCGCCGAGTTCGGCATCATCCTGCTGCTGTTCTCGATCGGGCTGGAGCTGTCCTTCGGCCGATTATGGGCCATGCGGCGCTTCGTCTTCGGGCTGGGCTCGCTCGAACTCATCCTGACCGGCAGCGCCCTCACCTTCTTCTTCGCCGCGATCGGACAGGGCTTTTCGGGTGCCATGGCGCTCGGACTGGCGCTGGCGCTGTCCTCCACGGCGCTGGTGCTGAAGATGACGGACACCACCACCCCGGTCGGCCGCGCCGCCCTGGCGATGCTGCTGTTCGAGGATATCGCCCTCGTCCCCATCATCTTCCTGCTCGGCGCGTTGGCGCCCCATGCCAAGGGCGCGGGCATGGACGAACTGGTCCACACGCTCGTCTGGGGAACACTGGTGGTCACCGCCCTGCTGGTGCTCGGCCGCTACCTGCTGCCGCCACTCTTCGCCCAGGCCGCGCGCACCAAGAGCCCGGAGCTGTTCCTGGCCGCCAGCCTGCTGGTGGTGATCCTGGCCTCGCTGGCGACCGGCGCCACCGGCCTCTCGCCCATCGTCGGCGCGCTGGTGGCCGGCCTGCTGATCGCCGAGACCGAATATCACACCGAGGTCGAGCAGATCATCGAGCCGTTCAAGGGCCTTGCCCTCGGCGTGTTCCTGATCACCATCGGCATGAGCATCGACTTGCGCGTCGTGTGGGAAAACCTGGCCTCGATCCTGATCGCCACCGTCGGCGTGATCCTGCTCAAGTCCACCGTCACCGGCCTGCTGCTGCGCATGATGGGCGCCCGGCGCGGCACCGCGACCGAGACCGGCATCCTCATGTCGAGCCCTTCGGAAACCACCTTGATCGTGCTCAGCGCCGCGGGCGCCGCGCAGCTCATCCAGCCCGGCACCGCGATGTTCTGGCAGATCGTCACCGCGCTGGGGCTGACGGTGACGCCGCTGCTCTCCATGATCGGCAAGGTCCTGGCGCGGCAGGTGGACAGCGTGGAAACGCCGCACCAGCCCGCCGAAGCGCCCGACAAGCCCCGCGTCCTCATCATCGGCTTCGGCCGCGTCGGCCGGCTCGTCGCCGACATGCTGGCACGCCACGGCCGTCCCTACCTGGCGGTGGACAGCAATACCGATCTCGTCACCGACGGGCGCCGCCACGGCTACACGGTCGCCTTCGGCGATGCCGGCCGGGGAGACGCCATGCTGCGCTTCGGCGCGGCGGGCGCGGCGGCAGTGATCCTGACCATGGACGAGCCGGTCACCGCCCAGCGCATCGTCCGCAAGCTGCGGGCCGATTTCCCCGAACTGCCGATCATCGCCCGTGCCCGGGATGCCGAACACGCCGCCGTGCTCTACCGCGCCGGTGCCACGCATGCCGTGCCCGAAACGCTCGAAAGTTCGCTGCAGCTCTCCGAAGCCGCGCTGACCGAGATCGGCGTGGCCATGGGTCCGGTCATCGCCTCGATCCACGAAAAGCGCGACGAATTCCGCGAGCAGATCATGGAACAGGGCGGGCTTTCCCAAAAGCCGGCGCTCAAGTCGAGCCAGTTACGAGAGCCTGAGAAGGCCTAGTTCACGGGCCTGCTCAGCGCCGCGGCGTCAACCGGCTCGCGGCTCGAACACCGACCACCCGGTGCGCTGGACGAGCCGCTCCAGCGCCATCTGGCCAAGCTGGGAATTGCCGCTCTCGTTGAGCCCCGGCGACCAGACCGCCATGCTGGCGATCCCGGGCGCGACCGCAAGGATGCCGCCGCCCACCCCGGACTTGCCCGGAAGGCCGATCCGGTAGGCGAAGTCGCCCGAGTTGTCGTAATGGCCGCAGGACATCATCAATGCGTTTATGCGCCTGGCCCGCTTCTCGCTGATCACCCGGTGCCCGTCCGACCGGCCGCCGTTCATCAGGTAGCGCCCCGCCAGCGCCAGTTGCCGGCAGCTCATGGTCAGCGCGCAGAAATGGAAATAAGTGCCCAGCACGCGTTCCACCTCGCCCCGGACATTGCCGAAGGCCCGCATGTAATTGGCCAGCGCGCGGTTGCGGAAACCCGTGGCACTCTCCGCCGCCGCCACGACTTCGTCGATGGCGATGGTATCGTCACCCGCCAGTTCGCGCACGAAGCGCAGCAACTGCCCGATCGCCTCGCGCGGCTCCAGGCGGCCAAGCAGCACGTCGGTCACGACGATGGCCCCGGCATTGATGAAAGGATTGCGCGGAATGCCGTGCTCGGTTTCGAGCTGCACGATCGAGTTGAAGGCGCTGCCCGAAGGCTCGCGCCCCACGCGCTCCCAGAGCTGATCGCCTACGGCCCCAAGCGCCAGGGTAAGCGCGAAGACCTTGGAGATCGACTGGATCGAGAACGGCTCGTCGGCATCGCCCGCGACGTGGACGGCGCCGTCCGCCATGACCACCGCCAGCCCGAACTTGTCGAGCGGCACCTGGGCCAGCGGCGGGATATAGTCGGCGACCGCGCCGCGGCTGCCGACTTCGCGCATTTCTTCCGCCACTTCGGTGACGATGGCGGCAATCGGCGACATTGATGCCCCTTCCCCGTCTTCCCGGATCAAGTCCGGGACGACGCGCGCATTACCCCGCCAGTACGGCCTTCACCGCGGCAATGGCATCGGCAGCCTTGTCGCCGTCCGGACCGCCGCCCTGGGCCATGTCGGCACGGCCGCCGCCGCCTTTGCCGCCCAGTGTCTCCACGCCCTTGCGGACGAGGTCGACGGCGCTGATCGTGCCCATCAGGTCTTCGGTCACGGCCGCCGCGATCGAGGCCTTGCCCTCGTTCACCGCGACGATCGCGGCGACGCCCGAGCCCATGCGCTGCTTGGCCTGATCGAGCAGTCCGCGCAGTTCCTTGGGATCGAGGCCTTCGAGCACCTGGCCCGAGAACTTCACGCCGCCCACTTCCTCGTCGGCCGCCTCGCCCTTGGCGCCGCCGCCGCCAAGGGCGAGCGCCTTCTTCGCTTCGGCCAGCTCGCGCTCCAGCTTGCGGCGCTCGTCGAGCAGCGCGGCCACGCGGGCCTCGACGTCTTCCGGCGTGGTGCGCAGCGCGCTGGCCGCAGCCTTGAGGGCTTCCTCGCGGGCCACGAGCCACTGGCGCGCGCCTTCGCCGGTCAGCGCCTCGATACGGCGAACGCCCGAGGAGACTGCGCTTTCCGACACGATGCGGAACACGCCGATGTCGCCGGTGGCGCGCACATGGGTGCCGCCGCAAAGCTCGACCGAATAGTTGCGCTCGCCCGCTTCCGACTTGGCGCTGCGGCCCATCGAGAGCACACGCACTTCATCCCCGTACTTCTCGCCGAACAGCGCCATGGCACCCGCTTCGATCGCATCGTCGGGCGTCATCAGGCGGGTGAGCACGGGATCGTTGGCGCGGATTTCCGCGTTCACTTCGGCTTCGATCGCCGCAATGTCCTCGGCGTCGAGCGCCTTGGGGTGCGAGAAGTCGAAGCGCAGGCGCTCGGCCGCGACCAGCGAGCCCTTCTGGGTGACGTGATCGCCCAGGCGGTTACGCAGCGCGGCATGCAGCAAGTGCGTGGCCGAGTGGTTGGCGCGCACGGCATCGCGGCGCTCGACATCGACCGTGAGGTTGACGGCGTCGCCCACCTTGATCGTGCCGGCTTCCACGGTGCCGCTCATGGCATGGAGACGGCCGAGCGGCTTCGCGGTGTCGACGATGGCGATCTTCAGGCCGCCGGCGCCGGCAATCGTGCCGCGATCGCCTTCCTGGCCGCCCGATTCGCCGTAGAACGGCGTCTGGTTGGTCAGCACGACCACCTGCTCGCCGGCGGTGGCCGACTGGACTTCCTTGCCGTCCTTCACCAGGGCCACGACCTGGCCTTCGCCGGTGGTCGAGGCATAGCCGGTGAACTCGCTGGCGCCTTCGCGCTCGGCGATGTCGAACCAGACTTCGCTGTCCGCTGCCTGGCCCGAACCCTTCCACGCGGCGCGGGCGGCGGCCTTCTGCTGGGCCATGGCGGCATCGAAGCCTGCACGATCCACGGCGATGCCGCGCGAACGCAGGGCGTCCTCGGTAAGGTCGTAAGGGAAGCCGAAAGTGTCGTAGAGCTTGAACGCGGTCTCGCCGGGCAGTTCGCCGCCCTCGCCCATGTCGCCGGTCGCTTCGTCCAGCAGCTTGAGGCCGTTGGCCAGGGTGCGGCGGAACTGCACTTCCTCGCGCTCCAGGGTTTCCTCAATCAGCGGCTGCGCGCGGCCGAGTTCCGGATAGGCCTGGCCCATTTCGGCCACGAGCGCCGGCACCAGGCGGTGCATCAGCGGATCGCGGGCGCCGAGCAGGTGCGCGTGGCGCATGGCGCGGCGCATGATGCGGCGCAGGACATAGCCGCGGCCCTCGTTCGAGGGCAGCACGCCGTCCGCCAGCAGGAAGCTGGTAGAGCGCAAGTGGTCGGCGATCACGCGGTGGCTGGCGCGCTGCTCGCCCTCGGCGGCGACGCCGGTGAGGCTTTCGGAAGCAGCGATCAGGGCCTTGAAAGTGTCGATGTCGTAGTTGTCATGCACGCCCTGCATGACCGCCGAAATGCGTTCGAGGCCCATGCCGGTGTCGATCGAGGGCTTGGGCAGGTTGCCGACGATTTCGCCGGCCGACTGCTCGAACTGCATGAACACGAGGTTCCAGATCTCGATGAAGCGGTCGCCGTCTTCTTCCGGCGATCCCGGAGGGCCGCCCCAGATGTGGTCGCCGTGGTCGAAGAAGATTTCCGAGCACGGGCCGCACGGGCCTTCGTCGCCCATCGCCCAGAAGTTGTCCTTCGTGGGGATGCGGATGATCTTCGATTCCGGCAGGCCGGCGATCTTCTTCCAGAGATCGAAGGCTTCGTCATCGGTGTGATAGACGGTGACCAGCAGCTTATCGACCGGAAGGCCCCATTCCTTGGTCAGAAGGGTCCAGGCGTGCGTGATCGCCTGTTCCTTGAAGTAGTCGCCGAAGGAGAAATTCCCCAGCATCTCGAAGAAGGTATGGTGGCGCGCGGTGTAGCCGACATTGTCGAGGTCGTTGTGCTTGCCGCCGGCGCGAACGCACTTCTGCGAGGACGTGGCGCGCGGCGCGAAGGGCGTTTCAAGACCCGTGAACACGTTCTTGAACGGCACCATGCCGGCGTTCACGAACATCAGCGTCGGATCGTTGTAAGGAACGAGCGGCGCGGACTGAACGGCCTCGTGACCATTGCTGGCGAAATAGTCGAGGAAGGACCGGCGGATTTCGTTGGTCGTGTGCATGACCCGCGCCGATAATCCAGCGAAGCGGCGGCGGCAAGCGGCTTGCTGCGGTCAGACTGTTCGGTTCTCGCGATAAGCGGCAGCCACTTTGGGGGTGTTGCAAGCGTGCCACGGGTTTTGGCTGCTTCTCGTCCCGGACTTGATCGGAGATCGCCGGCAGTCCTTGAGGCGCGCGTTAGCGCCAGGGCGCCTTGCCGTGCGGTGGGCTGCTCATGGCCAGCGGTCCCGGATCAAGTCCGGGAAGGCGGGCTCCCATGTAGGGGCTTAAAACAAAAACCCCGGCGCGATGGCCGGGGTTTTCTTCGTTCTGCGGGGACACGCAGATTTATTCGGCCCGGATTTGTTCGGCCCAGACTTACTCTGCCCAGACTTACTCCGCGTCGTCTTCCGCCGAGGGGCCGACCATCATTTCTTCGGCAAGGCCCGCGGTCTGCGCGCGGATGGCCTTTTCGAGACGGTCGGCGACCTCGGTGTTTTCCTTCAGATAGTTCTTCGCATTTTCACGGCCCTGGCCGATGCGGATCGAATCGTAGCTGAACCATGCGCCCGACTTCTCGACGATGCCGGCCTTGACGCCGAGATCGAGGATTTCGCCGATCTTGGAAATGCCCTCACCGTACATGATGTCGAATTCGACCTGCTTGAACGGCGGCGCGACCTTGTTCTTCACGACCTTCACGCGGGTGGCGTTGCCGACGATATCGTCGCGGTCCTTGATCTGGCCGGTACGGCGGATGTCGAGACGGACCGAGGCGTAGAACTTGAGCGCATTGCCGCCCGTGGTCGTTTCCGGGTTACCGTACATGACGCCGATCTTCATGCGCAGCTGGTTGATGAAGATCACCATGCAGCGCGAGCGGCTGATCGAGCCGGTCAGCTTGCGGAGCGACTGGCTCATCAGGCGAGCCTGGAGGCCCACGTGGCTGTCGCCCATCTCGCCCTCGATTTCCGCGCGGGGGACCAGCGCGGCAACCGAGTCGACCACCAGCACGTCGATCGCGTTCGAACGGACCAGGGTGTCCGTGATTTCGAGCGCCTGTTCGCCGGTATCGGGCTGCGAGACGATCAGTTCATCGATGTTGACGCCCAGCTTCTTGGCATAGACCGGATCGAGCGCGTGTTCGGCGTCGATGAAGGCAGCGGTGCCGCCCGACTTCTGGGCTTCGGCAATGACATGAAGGGCGAGCGTGGTCTTGCCCGAGCTTTCCGGCCCGTAGACTTCGATCACGCGGCCGCGCGGAAGACCACCGACCCCCAGCGCGATGTCCAGTCCCAGCGAGCCGGTGGAGATCGCTTCGACCTGCATCGCCTCCTTGGAACCCAGCTTCATCGCGGAGCCCTTGCCGAACGCCTTGTCGATCTGCGCAAGCGCGGCTTCGAGCGCCTTCTGACGGTCCATGTTGTCCTTTTCCTTGCCTTCCTGGATCAGCTTGAGCTGAGCAGCCATGTCACTTCCCCTTTGCTACCGGCCTGACCGGAAAGGTCAACGTCGCGGGGATCTATGTATCGCCTTTGTTCTCATGGAACAAGAGGGGAACTTCGGCTTATTTCCTATTTTTAACGCCGCCTGCCGTGCGTGCGAGAACATCCCCGACTTTTTCGGAGAGCTGCTGCACCGAGAACGGTTTGGGCATGAACCAGGCATTGGCGATGCCGATTTCCTTGCGCAGCTGCTCTTCGGCATAGCCGGACATGAACAGCACCGGCAGGTCCGGCGCGATGCGGCGGATCTCACGCGCCATGGCCGGGCCGTCGAGCGAGGGCATCACCACATCGGAGACGACGAGATCGAACCGGCCGCCTTCCTCCACCAGTTCGAGGCCTTCCTCGCCGTCGCGGGCGCAGGTCACTTCATAACCCTGCCGCGTCAGCGCGCGTTCGGCGACGATGCGGACGGGATCCTCGTCTTCCACCAGCAGGATCGCGCCGCCCCCGGCCCACTGGCTGGGCTCCGCCTCCGGCTCTTCCACCGGCGAGGGCTCGGGCGCCGCGCCCGGCGCGACGTGATGAACCGGCAGGTAGACCACGAAGCGGGTGCCCCGCCCCGGCTCGCTTTCCGCGAAGATGAAGCCGCCGGACTGCTTGACGATGCCGTAGACGGTGGAAAGGCCGAGGCCGGTGCCCTTGCCCTGTTCCTTGGTCGTGAAGAACGGCTCGAAGATCTTGCCGAGATGCTCGGGAGGGATACCGCCGCCCGTGTCTTCCACGAAGAGCGCGGTATAGTCGCCGGCGGGAATGATCTCGCTGCGCATGGCCCGCACGTCCGTGTTGCTGATGCGGCGGGTTGCGAGCGTCAGGATGCCCGCGCCGTCGCCCTTCATCTGCATCGCATCGCGCGCGTTCACGGCGAGATTGACGATCACCTGCTCCAGCTGCGTGGGGTCGGCGCGAACCGGCCCGAGATCGCGATCGTGACTGACGACGAGCTGGATCTTTTCACCGATCAGGCGGCGCAGCATCTGCGATACGTCCGCCACCACGTCGGGAAGCTGGAGCACTTCGGGGCGCAGTGTCTGCTGGCGCGAAAACGCCAGAAGCTGGCGCGTCAGCGAGGCGGCGCGGTTCGAATTGGCGCGGATCTGCTGGATGTCGTCATAGTCGGAATCCCCCGGCGTATGGCGCATCAGCATGAGGTCGCAGGTGCCCAGGATGGCCGTGAGCACATTGTTGAAATCGTGTGCGACGCCGCCGGCGAGCTGGCCCACGGCCTGCATCTTCGTCGCCTGCGCGACCTGGCGCTTGAGGCGGGTTTCCTCAGACGTGTCGGTCAGCCCGAGAAGCACGGCCGCCTCGCCCAGCCCGCGAACACCGGCAAGGCTGAGGGAAACCGGGTCGTCCGGCTGCGCGGTCAGGCGCACGGCGATGTCGCCGGCAGCGGCGGGGCCCTGCGCGAAACGGCGGATCGCTTCCGAGAGCGCGCGCTTGTCGTCCCGCACGACAAGGTCGGTCGGGTAGCTTGGCGGATGCTGGCCTTCCTGCCCGGCGGCACGCATGAAGGCCGGGTTGGCGAAGAGCAGGCGTCCATCGCGGTCGGCCATGGCGAGGCCGAGCGGCAACTGGCTGAGCAGCGCTTCCAGATGCGGCGCGGCCGTGCCCCCGCCGCCGCCCGCACCGATGCCCTGCCCGGCCTCCACCACCAGCATCAGCGACGGCGTGACGTTGGGATCGGGCTCGACCGGCGATTCGGGGTCGGCAATGGGAACGTGATAGAGCACCAGCGGACCGCCGCGCCCCGCATCGCGGGCCCAGCCGATCCTTTCGCCTTCTTCCTGGCTGATCAGCGAAACGAAATCGAGCCCGGTCATGTCCGAGAGGGCATCGCCCGTCGCGCGCTGGGAAAAGCCGGCGCTGGCGGCCCGGATCATGCCGTCGGGATCGACCACGGCCGCGGAAATGCCTGCCCGCGCTAGGCCCTTGCCGAGCCGGCCGTCGACCTGCCGCACCAGTTCCCCCACGAGATCGACCGCGCTGACGGGCTGGATGCGCCAGACCAGGAAGTCGTCCCCCCGGCCCGAGCGCTGGATTTCCACCCGCCAGTCCGCGGCGGTATCGCCTTCGGTGCGCACTTCGGCGCGGGCATGGCCATCGCGCCAGGCCGCGCGCACGGCATCGGTGAGGCGCTCCATCGCGGCATCGTCGACCGGTAGGCGCGGCGGCGGGTTGGCGGTGCCGAACCAGAGTTCGAAGCTGCCATTGGCGCAGGCCAGGCGGCCGGCGCGATCGGTGACGGCAATGGCCGTATCGGTCCGGTCGATCGCGGCGACGGTGACCGACCAGTCGGGCTGCGCGAATTCGATATCAGACGCTTCGGGCCGACGATTGGCGATCATCCAGGCCAGACTGGCGAAGACCAGCAACGTGCCCGTGAGCACGGCGACCAGCAGGCCGTCCCCGCTCACCAGCCAGACCAGCGCGGCACTGGCCACAAGCGCCAGGCCGACAACGGCGGTGTCCGAAAGGCCGCCCATCCGATTCCGGCTGACGGCCTGCGAAACGCCCGACCGCTGCTGGCCTGCCTTCATGCAATTCCTTCCGTGTCGCCGGTCTTTACCGAAGCCTTCGCCGCAGGCGTCGAGGATGCGGCCAAGGATATGGAGGCGGCCTCGTTCTCGGCATGGCGGAACAGCGCGCGGTGGCGGCGGGCGCGGTGCTTGCGGCCGATCCAGTAGCGCCAGAACCACATGGTGAGGAAATAGCTCAGGAAAGCGGCGACGATCGACTGGATGAACAGGCCGATGAGAACGGCCGGCGCCGTGTCGGACAGCAGCCAGCTGCGCCACTGGGCCAGGCCCGCGCCTTCGCGCACCATCGCCTCAACCGTGGCGATGTCGGCGTGATAGCCGAAGCTGTTTCCGATCGCGACCGCAAGCGGCAGGATGATGAGCAGCGTCGTCACCGGGTTGCTGATGAAGGTGACGGCCGCCGCGAGCGGGATATTCCCGCGGAACGGCACGCACATGAGCGCCGCGCCGACGATCTGGACACCGGGAATGAGGGCGAAGATCCCGATGAACATGCCCACGGCCACGCCGCGCGGCACCGAGCGGCGGGTGAAGCGGAACAGTTCCGGGCGGCGGGTGAACGGCGCGGTGAAGCGATTCGCCTCCAACTGTGCATGCGTGGGCATCTGGCCGTGCAGCCAGGCCCCCAGGCGGTGCAGCAGGTCGCTCACTTGTGTTCGCGCAGGATGCGGCCCTGCTCCCGCTTCCAGTCGCGTTCCTTGATCGTGTGGCGCTTGTCCGCCGCGTTCTTGCCCTTGGCCAGCGCCAGTTCGACTTTGGCGCGGCCCCGGCCGTTGAAGTAGATCGAAAGCGGCACCAGCGTCATGCCCTTGCGCTCCACCGAACCCTGCAGGCGCGAGAGTTCCCGTTCATGCAGAAGCAGCTTGCGCGGGCGCTTGGGGACGTGATTGTAGCGATTGCCGTGGCTGAATTCGGGCACGTTGGAGTTCACCAGCCAGCACTCGCCGTTCTTGATCTCGGCGTAGGATTCCGCGATCGAGCCTTCGCCGAACCGCAGCGATTTCACTTCCGTGCCGGTCAGCGCGATGCCGGCCTCGAAAGTTTCCTCGATGTAGTACTCGAATCGCGCCTTGCGGTTTTCCGCGACGCTCTTGTGCTTGTCGAATGTCGTGTGCTGCGGGCGTGCCATGATGACCCGGCATGTAGGGATTGGCGCGGGAAAAGGAAACGCCCCTTTGCGTCATTTCGTCATCCCGTTGTCGACGGGCAGTCCCGCCGTGGGAGCGCATAGTCCAGACGACTTCTCTCGCTGGCAAGTGCCCAACGGCCATGAAGGAAAATTAACCGCGCCAGCGCCCAAGATCGCTCTTGCCATCGGCGCCGACAATTTGAATACCCCGGAACAAACGGGGTAAATCAACTTGCGCATCATACTTCGGTCGGCCCTGCCGGCTGCTTTGCTTATTGCCGGCTCAACATCGTCGATCGCATTGGCGGCCGCGCCTCCGTCCATCCAGCCCCCACCGCTCGATGCCTATGGCGAGCTACCGGAAGTGGAGGATGCGGCCATCTCGCCGGACGGTTCGTCGATCGCCAGCGTTGTGCACACCAACGGCGCCCGGCGGGTCTTCGTGATCAAAGACGGGAAAGTGCTGTTCAACGGCGCATCGGGGGAGACCAAGGTCCGCGCCATCGAATGGGCGGACAACGATACCGTGCTGGTGACCAGCAGTGCCACGGTGCCGATGTTCGGCTTCGCCGCCTCCAAGTATGAGATGTCCGGTACGATCATCCTGCCGATGCGGGCGGGCAACGAATCGGGCATGGTCTTCAGCAAGAGCAAGGGAATCGCGCGTACCACGCGCGGGCGCTACGGCATCCGCACCATCGCTGGGCGCACGGTCGGCTATTTCGGCGGGATCGCTCTCGAGGTCGACGGCTTCAACACACGCTGGCGCCATGGCCGCACGACGCTCTATGCCGTGGATATGGCCAGCAACCGAGCACGCGCGGTGGCACAGCCGGCACAGGAGGACCATTACCGCGACTGGCTGATAGACCGCGCCGGCAACGTGGCCGTCTTCCTCGATGTCGCCGAGAACAGCGGGGTCTAGAAAATCACGACGCCCAAGGGTCTGGAGCTTGCCCGCGGCGTCGATTCCACCGGCGACGTCAGCCTGGTCTCGTTCGCCAAGGACGGCTCGGCCGTGATCTACGCAATCGAGGACGAGGACGGGGCCTCCCACTGGTATGAAGCACCGCTGGCTGGCGGCCAGGGCACGGAAATCCTGAACGAGGTCGGCATCGACCGTCTGTTCGTGGACCGCAACAGCGGCAACATGATCGGCTACCGAACCCAGGGTGAAACGCCCAGGACAGTCATGGACAACCCCGCGTACCAGAGTGCGATCACCCGGATCTTCAAGGCCTTCGCGGGCCGCGAAGCGCATCTGATCGACTGGACGCCCGACTTCTCCAACGTGCTGGTGCGCACCACAGGCAACAAGGACAGCGGCACCTGGTATCTCGTGGACGTGCGCGCCAAGCGCGCCGATCCGATCGGCAACGAGCGTCCCGCCATCGCGCCTGACCAGGTCGGCGCCATTTCCACCGTCGACTACAAGGCGCAGGATGGTCTCGAAATGGACGGTGTCCTCACCCTGCCTCCCGGTCGAGAAGCCCGGAATCTGCCAGTGATCCTGCTGCCGCACGGCGGCCCCGCCGCGCACGACAAGGCTGAGTTCGACTGGTGGGCCCAGGCTTTCGCCTCTCGCGGTTATGCGGTGTTCCAACCCAACTTCCGGGGCTCGACCGGCCGCAGCGACACCTTCCGCCACGCCGGAGACGGACAGTGGGGCCGCAAGATGCAGTCCGACATCTCGGACGGTCTCGCCGAACTGGCAAAGCGCGGACTGGTCGATCCCAGGCGGGCTTGCATCGTCGGTGCCAGTTACGGCGGCTATGCGGCGCTGGCGGGCGTAACCCTGCAACAGGGGCTCTACCGCTGCGCCGTGTCGGTGGCGGGCGTGGCCGATCTCAAGCTCATGTATTCGACCGACATCCGCGAGAGCGGCGATTCCAAGATGCTCACCAAGTCTCTGCGAGAGCAATTGGGCGACCCGAAGCTTTACGACGAAGTCTCACCCCGCCGCTTCGCCTCGCGGGCCGATGCACCGGTCCTGCTGATCCACGGCAAGGACGATACCGTAGTCGGCTACAAGCAGAGCCAGGTGATGGCGGACGCACTGAAGGATGCGGGGAAGCCCTACGAACTCGTCGCCCTGACCGGTGAGGACCACTGGCTCTCCCGCGAGGAAACGCGCAAGCGAATGCTCTCGGAAGCGGTGCGCTTCGTGCAAAAGTACAATCCGGCGGATTGAGAAAATTATAGACCGTCGTTCCGGATCATGTCCGGGACGACGGTCTATCTGATCAGACCAGTCCGGCGTGGGCCAGGGCTTCGTCCACGGCGGTGCGAGCCTTGTCGCTGCAGGGGACGAGCGGGAGGCGCAGTTCGTTTTCGATCCAGTCGTGGACCTGGGCCAGCGCGTACTTGCACGGGCCCGGCGAGCTGTCCTCGAACATGGCGTAGTGCAGCGGATAGAGCAGGTCGTTCAGGCGGCGCGCTTCTTCCAGGTCGTTGGCCGCGCAGGCCGCCTGGAATTCGGCGCAGAGCTTCGGCGCGACGTTGGCGGTCACCGAGATGCAGCCCACGCCGCCTGCCGCGTTGAACGGCAGCGCGAGTTCGTCGTCACCGCAGAGCTGCACGAAGTGCTTGCCGATGCCCATGCGGTGATCGGTGACGCGGCTGAGATCGCCGCTGGCATCCTTGATGGCGATGAAGCGGTCCGGGAAGCGGCGCGCCAGTTCGCAGACGGTTTCCGGCAGCAGGTCGGTGACGGTGCGGCCGGGCACGTTGTAGAGCACGATCGGCAGGTCGTTGTTTTCGGCCAGATACGTGAAATGGGCCAGCAACCCTTCCTGGCTTGGCCGGTTGTAGTACGGCGCCACCAGCAGCGCCGCCGAGGCGCCGCACTTCTTGGAGAAATTCATGTGCAGCAGCGCGTTCATCGTATCGTTGCTGCCGCAGCCCGCGATCACCGGCACCCGGCCGGCGGCCTGCTCCACGCAGAGTTCGATGACGCGATGGTGCTCGGCATTCGAAAGCGTTGAATTCTCGCCAGTCGTACCGCAGGGCACGAGGGCTGAAGAACCCGCTTCTATCTGCCAGTCCACGAGTCGCCGAAAAGCCTGCTCATCGAACGCTCCGTCGCGAAACGGTGTAACAAGCGCAGGAATGGAACCCGAGAACATGGACTTTACCTCACCTGATGTTCATTGATCGAGCCCGACGGACCCGATGTTCAGCGCCTGATAAGGAGCCTTTTCCCAAAATGTCCAGCATGCAGCGTGTCGCCCCCCTCGTCCTGCTTGCTTCGACCGCCGCATTCGGCATCGCCATCGGCAGCCCCGCAGCCGCGCAAGACGGCCGCGAATGGGACCTTGCCAAGGCTCAGGCGATGCAGTCGCACGACATGGCGGTTCACCAGTCGATCGACCGCTGGCGCCAGCTCTCTGCGTCGGACAGCTTCGATTTCGGCAGCTATTCCGGCTTTCTGCTGACTTATCCCGGTTATCCGCAGGCGGACAAGATTCGCGTATCGGCCGAACGTGCGCTGCTGAACCAGTCGCCCGACGCCAATTCGGTGGTCTCGTTCTTCACCCGCTATCCGCCGCTGTCGAACCAGGCCGCCGGGCGCTACGCCGTGGCGCTGACCACGCTGCGCCGCCCCGATGCGCAGCAGCGTGCACTGGCCGCCTGGCGCGGCGGCACGCTGGCGCCGAACGACGAAGCACTGATTCTCGCCACCTACCGCGGCATGCTGACCCCGGCCGACCATGACATCCGCATGGACCGGCTGCTGTGGCAAGGCGAAACCTCGCAGGCGGAGCGGCAGGTCTCCTTCGTGTCGGCCGAGCGGCGCGCCCTGTTCATGGAGCGGCTGGCGATGTTGCAGGGCTCGCCCCCGGGCACGCTGGGCCTCGTACTGACGCCGCAGATGAACGCCGATGCCGGCTATATCTACAGCCGTGCGGTCCAGGCACGGAAGAGCGGCAACCTGCCCGGCGAAATCGCCCTGCTCTCGAATCGCCCCACGCTGACCGCGCCGGTCCCCGAGCCGGAAAAGTGGGTGCGCGAACTGCTCACCGCCGCCAAGGGCGCGGGTGCCGATTCGGCGGTGCGTATCGCCGCCAGCATCGACGACGCCTTCGCGCCCGGCACCGACATCAGCCAGCTCTCCTTCCGCCTGCGCGACGACTATACGACGCTGGTCTGGCTGGGCGGCACCAAGGCCCTGTGGCAACTGGGCGACGCGCGGCGCGCAGCGCCGCTGTTCTATCGCTACGGCGCCGCGGCGCAGACGCCCGGCACCCGGTCCAAGGGCTTCTACTGGGCCGGCCGCGCCCTGGCCCGCGCCGGAGACACCGCCGGCGCCAACCGCTATTTCCAGATGGCCGCGGCCTATCCGCACTACTTCTACGGCCAGCTCGCGCTCGAACGGCTGGGCCGCCCCCTGCCCGACCTCGACACCCGCCCCCGCGCGGTGCCGACCCAGGCCGAGCGCTCCGCCTTCTTCGCCAAGCCGCTGACGAATGCCGTGCGCGATGTCGCCCGCGACGGCGACTGGCGCACGACGGTGCAGTTCTTCCGCGAAATCTCGGACCAGGCGCAGAGCGAATCCGACCATGTGCTCGTGGCCGAACTGGCGCGGCAGATAGGCCGCCGCGACCTTGCCGTCATCCTCGGCCAGAGCGCGCACGGCGACGGCTACCAGGACTTCGGGCAGATCGCCTACCCCCTGATCCCGATGCCGCCCGGCGCCGACTTCGCCATGGCGCACGCCCTCACCCGGCAGGAGAGCCAGTTCGCCCAGAACGCGCTGAGCCATGCCGGTGCGCGCGGCCTGATGCAGCTCATGCCCGCCACGGCGCGCGAGCAGGCAGGCAAGCTCGGCATGGCCTATGACGAGAGCGCCCTGATCAACGACGCCAGCTACAACATCCGCCTCGGCGATGCCTACTTCACCCGCATGCGCAATTACTTCGGCGGTTCGCTTCCGCTGGCCGTGGGCGCCTACAACGCGGGCGCGGGCAATGTGAACAAGTGGCTGCGCGCCAACGGCGATCCCCGCACCGGCGCGGTCGACTGGATCGACTGGCTGGAACAGATCCCGATCTACGAGACCAAGAACTACATCCAGCGCGTGCTGGAAAACGCCGTGGTCTACGAATCGATGTACCCGAAGGAGTCGGGTTATCGCGGGAATACGCCGCTTACGCAATTGATCGGGAAGCGTAGTCCGGGGTGAAGGTTAAGGGAAGAAGCAGGGGAGCATAGCCCCCTGCGCCGCAAGGAGCGCACGACGGACAGGTGGCGCACGGCGCCGCCATTCCGAGGGTCCGGGGGATCATCCCCCGGGTCTTGCTCTTCTTAAATGCCCTTCACCCTGAACAACCCCGCCCCGCGCGAAGCAAGCCGCGCCGAAACCCGCCCTTCGACTGCGCCAAGATCCTTGCCCTCCCACAAGTCCCGCACCGAAGCCTTCGCGCCCAAACCAAGCAGCGAAAGCGGAACACTTACGTCGCGCTCCTTGTCCGACACATTGAACAGCGCCACGTAGCGATCCCCGCTACCCTCGGCGCGCGCTGTCCAGACCTTGGTGCCGTCGTCGAGGAACAGCGGCGTGTTCTCGGTGCTCGCCTGGTTCACCGCCAGCACTTCGCGATTGGTCAGCAGCGCCAGCGTCGGCGCGTCGAGGTGGCGCAAATCGCCCCCCATGATGAGCGGCGAGCGGGCGATCGACCAGAGCGTCATCAGCGTGCGCTGCTCGTCCGGGGTGAAGCGGGTATCGCGGTCGCCCAGGGCGAGGCGGCCGAGCGGCAGCATGTCGGCATCGGGCCAGGAGCCGGGACCGCGGAACGGCGTCCAGTTCTCCAGGCGCGTGAACTGCGCGTAGAGCTGCGCCCATTCGTCCCAGAAGTCGTCGGAGATGCGCCACATCTGCGCGTGCTGGCGAACGTGGGCGCCGCGCAGGACGGGGGTTTCGCCCGGCGAGAGGCTGAGCACGATGGGGCGGCCGCAGCGGGCGATGGCCTTGGCGGCCGCCTCGATCTCGGGCGCGTGTGCGTCGTAGGGACGGCTCATGTCGTCCATCTTGACGAAGTCGACGCCCCACGAGGCATAGAGCTTGAAAATGCTGTCGTAGTAGTCCTGAGCGCCGGGCTTGCTCATGTCGACACCGTACATGTCCGGGTTCCACGAGCAGATGCTGGAGGTGTCGGCAATGTCCTGCGCGCGCAGCTTGCTGCCGAGCACCGGGAGGTTGAGCTTCACGGCGTGACGCGGGATGCCGCGCATGACGTGGATGCCGAACTTCATGCCCATGGCGTGGACCTTGGCGGCGAGCGGCGCGAAGCCCTTGCCTCCCCTGGACGAGGGGAAGCGGTTGGGCGCAGGGATCATCCGGCCGTTGGCGTCCAGCGCCGGCACCGGGTTGGCGTTGTAGGTGTAGCTCTTGGCATCCGGCTCGTACCACTGGATGTCGACGGTGAAGACATCGTAGCCGAAGGGCAGCAGCTTCTCGCGCATGATCGCGGCGGTTTCGAGGGCCTGTGCCTCGGTGATGGTCCCGGCAAAGCTGTTCCAGCTGTTCCAGCCCATCGGCGGGCGGGGCGCGAGCGCAGCGCCCGGTGCGGGCGCCAGGCCGGGCATCGGCGCGGCAGCGCCGACGACTGCCGGGCTTCCGGCCTCGGCTCCGGCCCTGCCGGCCAGCCCGAGCAACGGTGCGGAAGCGGCAGCGAACAGTGCGGCGCGGCGTGAAATGTCCATGACGATCCTCAAATCCCGTTAGATATTGCTCGCTCTTTTGTCGGACTAATAGGCGGCGCGCAAGCCGGTGACGAAGCGGATCAGGGACTTGGCCGGACCGGCAATGCTTTATAAGGATCGGGTCATGAAACCCGCCGGTCCTCCGATCTCGCCTTCAGGCATGGCCGCGCTGCGCGCCCGCTACGACCATCTGCTGGGCAAGGAGCGCCCCGAAATCGTCGAGATCGTATCCTGGGCCGCGGGCAACGGCGACCGTTCCGAAAACGGCGACTACCTCTACGGCCGCAAGCGCATGCGCGAGATCGACCGCGAACTGGGCTATCTCGCCCGCCGCATGAAGGCACTGCGCGTGGTCGATCCGCGCGAGCAGACCGAGCGCGGCAAAGTGTTCTTCGGCGCCACGGTGACCCTCGCCGACGAGGACGACCTCCAGATGACCGTGACCATCGTCGGCGACGACGAGCAGGACGCCTCGAAAGGCCTGATCGGCTGGAGCGCCCCCATCACCCGCGCCCTGCGCGGCGCGGCCGTGGGAGACCTCCGCATGGTCCGCCTGCCATCGGGCGAAAAGGAATGGGAAGTGCTGGAGATCGGGTACCCGGCCCCGTGACGTCGCGATTGCGCGGGATTCCGCTGAACGTGGCGGCTCTGGCGATGGCAGGCCTCGCCCTGACGTTCTCGCCCGCGCCGGCACGCGCCCGGGAAAGCCTTGGGATCTACGCCGGCTGGGGCGCGTTCCGCGATCCGGTGATTCCGCGGTGCTATGCCATAGCCATGGCCGAGCCCAATGCTGCGGCGCGGGAGTACCAGCCTTTCGCGGCGGTCGGCACCTGGCCCCGGCGCGGGGCGCGCGGGCAAGTTCATTTCCGGCTGTCCCGGCGGATCGCGCAGGGCGCGCAAGTGACGCTGTCGCTCGGCGGGGAGCGCTTCGTGCTGACGGCCGGTGAAGGCGATGCCTGGGGGCGGGACGAGAAGGACAATGCCGCCATCGTCGCGGCCATGCGCTCCGCGCCGCGCATGACCGTGACGGCGCGCGACCGCCAGGGCCACCGCTTCGTCAATGCCTGGGCGCTCTCCGGCGCCGCTTCGGCGATGGACGCGGCGCTGATCGGCTGCGCGAAGCTGCAATAGGGGCGGTATGTCCGGGCTTTCCGCCCGGCTTTCCGCACTGGCGGAAACCGGCCGCGCAACGGAAACGCGCCACGAAAAAGGGCGGGAACTCTCGCTCCCGCCCTCCCCCTGCAATCGCGTGTCGCCTTAGAAGCGGACGCCTACGCCGGCCATGACCTGGTGACGGTCGAGGTCGAGGTCAAAGCGCTGGCCGTCCGCGATGTCGCCGGTGTAGTCCACCTCGCCCTTCTCGTAGTTCGAGTAGCGATATTCGAGCTTCACGAAGGCATTGTTGGTGATCGCCTGCTCGACACCGGCGCCGATGCGCCAGCCGTCGGCATCGATGTCGCGGTTGGTTTCCACGGTGCCGAACGTGCTGCGCACGTCGAACTTGGCGTTGGTGTAGCCGCCCTTGGCGTAGACCATCGTGGTCGGCGTGACGACATAGCCCACGCGCGCGCCGACATAGAGGTCGCGGTTGGTCTTGACGTTGCCGAGGCCGAAGCCTTCGAAATCGCCATCGTCGAACTTGGTCTTGGCGGTCGACCAGGTCACTTCGGCTTCGGGACCGAAGACGAGGTTGCCCGACCGGAAGTCATAGCCGGCGCCGACGCCATAGGCGAAGCCGTCGATCGACTGGTCGTTATCGACATTGGCGTCGTCGTCGACGCTGCTGCCGGCCTTGGTCACGTCGTAACCGGCCAGCGCCTCGACGTGGAAGCCTTCGAAGGGCTGGGCCGGGCCGGTGTCCTGCGCCATGGCGGGGACCGAAGCGATGGCCGTGCCGGCGGCAGTTCCGAGGGCCAGGCAGACGAGAAACTTCTTCATGGGATGCTCCATTCGTTGTTTTTTCCGACGGGCATCCGTTGGCGGCGACCGGCCCGTCTGGACTGGTCAAATGATCGTCATACGGGAGGAGTTTCCTGAACCTAACACAACGAAATTGCTGATGTTTTTGTGTCACACTTGATCGACGGAGCGAGGGCATGGAGCGCCGGGCGGCGGGAACCCGCGAAGCATTGCAGCGGTTCGCGCAGGCCTGCGCGAGCGCGCATCTTCCGTTTTGGGCGCGGATGCACTATATGCCCCCCCGATCATGACAGACGCGAACCAGACTCCTTCCGGCCCCTCCGGCGCCGGGCCAATGCCGATCCCGGGCCATATCGATCCCGTGCCGGTGCCCCGTCCCAACCTCGTGGAGGGGGTGACCCCGCGCGAAGACGGCCGCCTGGACCTGATCGGCCTGCCCAAGAAGCGCATCGCCGAAATGTTCGAAACGGCCGGGCTCGACGCCAAGGCCGCCAAGCTGCGCGCCAAGCAGGTCTACCACTGGCTCTACCACCGCGGCGTCACCGAGTTCGAGGCGATGACCGATATCGCCAAGACCATGCGCCCTTGGCTGGCCGAACGCTTCGTGATCGGCCGCCCCGAGATCGTCGAGGCCCAGCACTCCAGCGACGGCACCCGCAAGTGGCTGCTGCGCACGGCCGACGCGCACGATTTCGAGATGGTGTTCATTCCCGACGCCGATCGCGGCACGCTCTGCGTCTCCTCGCAAGTCGGCTGCACACTCAACTGCCGCTTCTGCCACACCGGCACCATGCGCCTGGTGCGCAACCTGACGGTGGGCGAGATCGTCGGCCAGGTCATGCTGGCGCGCGATGCGCTGGGCGAATGGCCCAAGGGCCGCATGGACTTCAGCTTCGGCGACGGCATCGACGGCGCGGATGTGGCCGACGACGAGGAGGAAGGCAGCTACACCTCGGATGGCCGCCTGCTCACCAACATCGTGATGATGGGCATGGGCGAGCCGCTCTATAATTTCGACAATGTGCGCGACGCGCTGAAGCTGGTCATGGACGGTGACGGCCTGGCGCTGTCCAAGCGCCGCATCACGCTCTCCACTTCGGGCGTGATCCCCCAGATGGCCCGCTGCGGCGAGGAAATCGGCGTGAACCTGGCCGTCTCGCTCCATGCCGTGACCAAGGATGTCCGTGACGAGATCGTGCCGGTCAACAAGAAGTACGGCATCGAGGATCTGCTCCAGGCCTGTGCCGACTATCCGGGGGCCTCGAACGCGCGCCGCATCACGTTCGAATACGTGATGCTCAAGGACAAGAACGACAGCGACGACGACGCGCGCGAACTGGTTCGCCTGCTCAAGAAGTACGACCTGCCCGCCAAGGTCAACCTGATCCCGTTCAACCCCTGGCCGGGCGCGCAATACGAATGCTCGACGCCGGAGCGGATCAAGTCGTTCTCGGAAATCGTGTTCAGGGGCGGCATCTCGGCCCCGGTGCGCACCCCGCGCGGGCGCGACATCGATGCCGCCTGCGGCCAGCTCAAGACCGCTGCCGAGAAGAAGAGCCGCGCCGAACTGGAGCGCCTCTATGCCGAGAAGGAAAAGGAACTCGGCTGAGCCTTTCGCGCGATCCTCGTCCCTTTCCCGGAAACTTTCGGCCGGATGCTTTCGGCCGGACAGTTTCGGCATGACGCCGTGAACTCGACATTTGGCGCGGGGCAAATCCGCCCCTAGACAGGGACGAGATCGACCGAGAGGACTTTGGATGACCGAGACCCTGCCCCCGACTTCGGCTGACGGCGAAGAGCGCCTGCGCGGCATGGTCCGCCTGCCGGGCGGCACTTTCACGATGGGTTCGGAAAGCTTCTACCCCGAGGAAGCCCCGCTGCGGCGAGTGGCCGTCGATGCCTTCTGGATCGACGAGACACCCGTCACCAATCGCGACTTCGCCCGCTTCGTGGAGGCCACCGGCCATACGACCGGTGCCGAGATCGCACCCGACCCGAAGGACTATCCGGGAATGCCGCCCGAGATGGCGCATGCCGGCTCGCTGGTCTTCCGCAAGAGCGCGACCCCGGTGGACACGTCCAACCCGGCAAACTGGTGGAATTTCGAATTCGGCGCATCGTGGCGCCATCCGCTCGGGCCGGGCAGCGACATCGACGCGCTGGACCTCTGGGATCATCCGGTGATCCACGTCGCTTATGCCGATGCCGAAGCGTACGCGACGTGGGCAGGCAAGGATCTTCCGACCGAAGCCGAATTCGAATTCGCCGCCAAGGGCGGTCTCGATGATGCGGCCTATGCCTGGGGCGACGAACTCGCGCCCGAAGGCCGGATGATGGCCAATTACTGGCAGGGACTGTTCCCTTTCGCGAACCAGTGCCTGGACGGCTGGGAACGCACTTCGCCGGTGCGCAGCTTCCCGGCCAACGGCTATGGGCTCTACGACATGATCGGCAATACCTGGGAATGGACGCGCGACTGGTGGTCGGATCGGCCGGACGCCGGCAAGAAGCAGGGCGGCTCCTGCTGCGCGATCAGCAACCCCAAGGGCGCGAAGCTCAAGGACAGCTTCGATCCCGCGCAGCCGCAGATCCGTATCGGCCGCAAGGTCATCAAGGGCGGCTCGCATCTTTGCGCTGCGAATTACTGCCAGCGCTATCGCCCCGCCGCGCGCCATCCCGAAATGATCGACACGGCGACGACGCACATCGGCTTTCGCTGCGTGGTCCGGGAAAAATAGAAATCCGATCAAGGCGCAGCGTGTAGGAAGCGGCGCTTCGGGAAGCAGCGGCCGGCCGATGGGATCGGCCGGCCAGCACTGTCATTCAGGTCCGTTGCGGCAAAATCGCGCTCGGGACGTTTCCTAGCGGGCGATGGCCAGAGCCACCGGCGCGCGGACCGTTTCCTCGACCGGCACGAAGTCCGGCGTTTCGCGGAAGTCGCCGCCGTGCGTGATGAGCCCCTGGTTCACGGCCCAGATCGCGGCCTGGGTACGGTTCTGGACCATGAGCTTGCGCAGAATGGCCTTGACGTGAACCTTGACCGTGGCCTCGCTGATGTCGAGACGATAGGCGATCACCTTGTTGGGATAGCCCATTACCAGGCAGCGCAGCGTATCGATTTCGCGATCGGAAAGCAGCTCGCTGAGCTGGACCTGCACTTCGGCCTTGCCCTCGGCGATGACCTGCTTCTGCGGCAGATGCTGCAGCAGTGCGCTGGGCAATACCTTTTCACCCTGATTAACCAATCGCAGGGATTCGATCAGGGGTTCGGAGCCGATTTCCTTCAACAGGAAGGCATGGGCGCCAAGCTGGAAGGCTTCCACCATCTGCCCGAACTCGAATTCGTCCGCCAGCAGGACCGCCCGCATGTGCGGATGGCGCTCCTTCATGGCCGGAAGGCATTCGAGCAGGTCTCCACACGTTCCCATGTCGAAAACGGTAAGACCAACGGTTGGTGAATCGCTGTCGCTGAGCACCGCGTCACAGTCCTTGAAGAACCGGGTGCACTTGAACTCGCACTTGTCGAGAATTTTGCAGATCCCTTCCCTCACGAGGGAGTTGAAACCGACAATGCTCACGCACACTTCATCAAAAGTCGACATCGTCTTTCTCTCCTGAATAACGGAAATACGGACGACCCAAGCGTATTATGATATTATTTTGGGACTGATCCTGACTCACCCAAGCGCAGGACGGAACAGTCAAAGAACTTCCCTTTCGGAAAATCCCAAATCAGAAAATCAACGACAATCGCTGGATGACCTTGCCAGAATGGCGAGCCCCCCCTTTGCATGCCCCCTATTTCCACCCACACCTTAGGTAGATCACCTTAGAACATATTGTCGTCTTCAAGTCGAGGGGGTGGTTAGGTTCTATTCGAGCCGTGAATGAGCATTCTAGGTGCCTTCGAATTCCCCCTATGATCAGTGGGATACCCCCCCTTTCCAAAAGTTCATTCTGGAGGGCAGGGAGTCAAACGTATAATTCTGGTACACTGTACCTCCAAAGAGGTAGTCTTTCGATAACTTACACCTTTTCAAGACGTTAACTTACAAAAGTTAACATACCTTCCTCTGTCAGGCACGGCTGGAGGGGATCCGCGCCAGCCTGCGGAACGGGTGCGAGCGAGGGGACTTTTTCCGGAAGTCGAGGATTTCCGCCATGCGACTCGCGCTGCGACTGCCCAGTCGCTGCAATCCTCTGCAACCTCCTAGGATCAGGAGGTAGGGCCGGCGAATCGGTTGAGGCCCAGGGCGATTCTCTTCGCGGCTGCAGCACGCGTCTCGCGGCACTGCGGTGAGAAGCTACCGGCAACTACCTCGCCGGTTGCACGGTAAACTAACCGGACGAATCGATTCGGAGATTTTTCGGGCTCGTTCGAGCCTTTTTACGGTTCTCGATCGGGTCGGTGTGCAAGGCCGCGTGAAACCGGCGTCACGGTGCCGCGGCAAAGTATTCACCATCTATACATATTCGGATCACGTCAGAAAAACCGAAGTATTCCCGCTTCAATAGCTGACGCGCAGGCCGCTTCTTGGCAAAGACCGGCCGCCCAACTGTAAAGAGCAGCCCAGCGGCGGCGACTGGCGGCCGGCGATCCCGCCCCTGCCGGGACGGTGCGACGAGCCGCCCGCGTCTTGCGCCGGGCGGGACCCGAAGCGCGGTCACGGCTTTCAGCGCCGAGCGCTATCGAAAGATGACCTTTCGCGCGTGCCGGGGGGTCGCGCCGGCCGTGGTCTCAGCGCTCTATGGCGCGAACCAGGACGAAGCCTTCGGCGGCCTCGGAAAACACGGTGGAACCCCGCAGCCGGGCCAGGGCCTCGATGGTGATGAGCGAGCGCTCGTCGGGAAAGTCGCGAACCTGGCTTTCGAACAGCGCGAAGGCATCGAGCTTGCGCTGCAGGGTGGCCGAGATGTCGATATGGACGTTGGGCACGAAAGGCGGCGTCATCGGCGCTGCGTACCAGTTGGTCTCGGACAGGGTCTCATAGGCCAGCACCCGCGTCGGCACGGTGCGGTCGCGCGGGCGGGCGGCGACCATCGCGGCCAGGAAGCTCAACTGGTGGTCCTGGTGAATATCCCCCAGGAACGGCACGAAAAGCGTGTCCGGCGCGACTTCGCGGACCACGCGCCCGAGCGCCGCATTGAGTTCCGCAGCAGGCACCACGTCCAGCGAAGCAGCCGGAAAATCCAGCATGTGCACCTGGCTCACGCCGATATGATCGTGCGCGCGGCGCATCTCGGCCTGGACCCGCGCGACGCCGTCTTCCGAGAAGGCGGGAGGCCGCCCGCTGGTGACGACCACGACCTGCACGTCCATGCCCGCCGCCGCCATGCGCGCCATCGTGCCGCCGCAGCCGAGGATCTCGTCATCGGGATGGGGCGCGACGACGAGGACCTTTCCATAGTGATCGAGAGCCAAGCGCTATCCTTTCAGCACGGCATGCAGGGCCGGTGGCTTGCCCTCGGCAAGCTCCCAGTCGGTCAGTTCAAGCAACCCGTCTCCGGTCTGCACGGTCAATATTCCGTCGCGGCTGGCCATGATCTGCCCCGCGATGGCGTGATGCCGGTCCGCGCCGCCCACGGGCCGCGTGGCCCAGACGGTCATCCTGCGTCCGGAAACATGCGTGAAAGCGCCCGGATAGGGCCGCCCCACGGCGCGGACGAGCCGGTCGATCCCGGCCGCGGAATCGCGCCAGTCGATCTGGCCGTCGGCCGGAGTGCGCTTGGTCGCCCAGGTCGCATAGCGCTCGTCCTGCACCTGCCTTGGCTGCTCGCCTTGCGCCAGGCGGGGCAGGAGCGCGCGCAACATCGCGCGCAGGGCGTCCATGTGCTTGTCGTAGAGGCCCTGCGCCGTTTCATCGCGCGCAAGGTGGAAATAGTGCTGCCCCAGGATGTCGCCATCGTCGGTGCCCTCGGCGATCCAGAACAGGCTGGACGCGGAGATCGGCTCGTCCAGCAGGATCGTCCAGGGAATGGCGGCGCGCCCGCGCAGGCGCGGCAGCGGTGCGGGATGATAGCCGATCGCGCCTTTCGCGGCGATCGACAGGAATTCCGGACCGACGATCTGCGACCAGCCGACCACGAAGACGTAGTCGGGCCGCTCGGCGCGAACCATGTCCAGCACTTCGGCATCGTTGGTGCGCGCGATATGGGCGAGCCGCGCCCCTGCCCTTTCGGCGAACGGCGCCATGTCGACCAGGTCCGAGTGACGCCCGTGCAGTTCGGGCGGCAAGGTGCCGACCAGCGTGAGATCCCAGCCCGGCGCCTCGGCCAGTTCTTCGACGAGCACCTGGGTGCTCCCCACGGCGCCGATCACGACAGCCCGCATTGCCTTGCCCCCGATCCTGACTTCAGAGCATTTTCGCATCGGTTAGGACACCGGATGACTCGGAAAATGCGAAAAACGAATAACTGGAGTGACCGCTCTAACCCGCGATCGCCCGCGAAGGCCCGGCACTCTGGAGGCGCGGCCCGGCGGATTCGGGCGGCCGGTCGTCCGACGGCGCCGGTTCCGAGCGGATCGTCGCCGGCTCGTTCCAGGGTTCGCGCAGGAGGTCCATCTCGTCGAGCAGCTGGTGGTTCACCTTGCGCACGTCGTAGATCTTCTCGGCCAGATCCCGTGAGCGCGCGGCCATGCTCGTCACCAGCGAGGGCGCCTCGATGAAGCGCTGCATCGCCGCCTTGAGCGCGCCCGCGTCGCGCGGTGCCACCAGGAAGCCGTTCTCGCCCTCGATGATCGGCTCGCGGCAGCCGGGCATGTCGGTGGTGATGATCGGACGGCCGGTGGCCATGGCTTCGAGGATCGTGCGCGGCAAACCCTCGCGGTAGTAGGACGGCAGCACGAAGACCGAGCAGCTCGCGAGATAGGGCCGCACGTCGCTGGTGCCGGGGATGAACTGGACGGGGAACTGCCGCGCCAGCCGGGCGCATTCGACTTCGTCGATCCCGGTCGGATTGTCGCGCTCGTAATGGCCGAGCACGCAGAATTCGACTTCGGGATTGTCCAGCTTGAGCTGCCGGGCCGCCTCGACGAATTCGTAGATGCCCTTATCGCGCATCAGCCGGCCGACCAGCAGGAAGCGCAGGCGGTTGCGCGGCAGCGGCTCCAGCCGGAAGCGTTCGAGATCGATGCCCGAGCCTGGCACTTGCACCACGTTCTGGCGCGACGTGACGATGCCGAGGTCGATCATGTCCTGCCGGTCGTCGGCATTGAACACGAAGACGCCCCGGGCGCGGCGAACCGCCTCGCGGTAAAGCCGGGTCACGGCCCAGCGCAGGCCCTTGCGGGCGCTGGAATCCTCGCTGAAGACGTAGCCCAGCCCCGACATCAGCGCGAAGAAGCGCGGCACGCAGAGCATGCGTGCGGCGATCCCGCCGTAGATGATCGGCTTCTGGGTATAGGCCAGGACCAGGTCCGGCTTTTCGGCCATCATCAACTTGACGTAAGCGGACAGCAGGGCCGCATCCTTGACCGGATTGGTGCCGGTGCGCGCCATCGGCACGATCCTGAAGCCTATGCCCCAGGCCGCGAGATCGCGTTCCACGGCGGCGTTCTGGTCAGGCGCCACGGCGACGACTTCATGCCCGTTCGCCTTCAATTCCCGCAGCAAGGCGCCCCGGAAATTGGTGAGCGAATAGGCAAGACTGGACAGGACGAGTATCTTCATTGCGTAATCGAGCCCCAGGCTGACGGATGGTGCCGCAAGGCAGCCCCCACGCCCCCGCGTGTGTGCCCCATCCCGATGTCGCCCTGAATGATGACCCTCGGACCGCCGATCGCAAGCGACTAATCGGCTGATAGCCCTTCGAGATGGCCCGCGGCGATTAAGGGATGGTTTCCGGCAAGGGCGCCCGCTCCCTTTGGATCACCCCCATGTCCGACAGTCGAAGGCGCGACCTATTCGCAAGAGAATCGGCAATTACGGCTGATGGCTTCATGCACAAGTGCGCGCCCTGAAATTGGTCAATAGATCATGAATCGATGAGGCCGGGTGCGGCCCCCCGAGCATTTTTCCGGTCCTGAAAAACGGCGCCGGAAAGAAGGAGCCGGAAAAGCCGGACCCGCGGAAACTGCCACGGGCACTGCTCCGGAACGCCGGGAGGCAGGATGCACCGGGGAAATTGGGCCCGAAAAGCTGAAAAGGTCGACGCGATGAGTCATACCGCCACGGGAAGCAGTGCCTCGACGATGAGCGTCGGCTCCGCAAACAGGTTCCTGCGCGTACGGAAGTTCGGATCGACGGGCGGGCGTTCGCGCTCTCCGTCCACGCAGTTCAGCCTGCGGCGGACTTTCCGCAATACCGTGCTGATGACGATCGACTTCATCGTGCTGTCGATCACGCTGGCGCTGGCCTTCACGCTGATCGGCAAGACCGGCTTCCCCAAGTCCGACGGCCACATGGGCGCCATCCTGGGCTTTGCCCTGGTGGTGATCGGCGTGTTCTACACCGCCGGGATCTATCGCCGCAGCTGGCGCTACTTCAGCTTCGCCCATGCCATCCAGCTGGCGATGCTGACGGTGCCGGCCTTCGCGCTGGCCTGGGTGGCGATCATGATCGTGCCGGGTGTGCGCGCCGAACGCGCGCAGCTGCTGGAGATCGCGCTGGCCCAGTGGCTCTTCGCGATGACCGCGCTGTTCTTCGTGCGCGGCGCCCGCCGTGCCTTGCGCGAGAAGATGACGCACACGGCCAAGATCCTGCCGGCGCATGTCGACAACAAGAACCTGCGCGGCGCGCTGCTGGTGGGCTCGCCCGACTGGGCGCTCTCGATCATCGAGATGCTGCGCCGCGAGGCCACGCCCAGCTTCTTCGTCACCGGCGTCCTGCTTCCGGCCGACAACGATACCCTGCAGCAGATCGCCAGCGTGCCGGTGCTCGGCAGCCACGACGATCTGGCCCATGCGGTGGAAACGCTGGAACTCCAGGGCCGCCGCCCTTCGCTGGTGATCGCCTGCGACGACGGCACCGACCTTTCCAACCGCGAGATGGCGCGGCTGACGTCGCGCGCGCGCAACCTCGGCCTCGAACTCTCGCGCATTCGCGACGGCTGGAGCCATATCCTCCAGCGCAACCACGGTGCCGCGCCCGACGAGCTTTCGGTGAAGGACCTGCTCGGCCGCAGCGAATTCACGCTGGAGGGCGAGCAGATCACCAGCCAGATCACCGGCAAGTGCGTGCTGGTGACCGGCGCGGGCGGCACGATCGGCGGCGAACTGTGCTGGCAGCTCGCCAGCTTCCGCCCCTCGCGCATCGTGCTGGTGGAGCATAGCGAATACCATCTCTATGCCATCGAGATGAAGCTGCGCGAGCAGTATCCCGATCTCGACGTCCAGCCCGAGCTATGCAACATCCGCGAACGCGACGAAGTGCGCCGCGTGTTCGAGCGCCACCGGCCGGTGATCGTCTACCATGCCGCCGCGCTCAAGCATGTGCCCATCGTCGAGGCCAGCCCTTGCGCCGGGGTCCACACCAACATCCTGGGCACGCGCATCGTCGCTGACGCGGTCTGCGAATATTCCGCCAAGGCCATGGTCCAGGTCTCCACCGACAAGGCGGTGAACCCGGTGGGCATGATGGGCGCCACCAAGCGCGTGGGCGAGCTTTACAGCCAGGCGCTGGACATGTGCGGCGTGGACGATCCGGAAGCCCCGCGCTTCATGACCGTGCGCTTCGGCAACGTGCTGGGATCGAGCGGCTCCATCGTCCCGCTGTTCCACCGCCAGCTTCGCGAAGGCCGCGCGCTCACCGTCACCCATCCTGACATCGAGCGCTTCTTCATGACCGTGCGCGAAGCGGTGCAGCTGATCCTCCAGAGCAGCTCGGCCGCGCTCAGCCAGAACTCCCAGCGCGGCACGATCTTCGTGCTCGACATGGGCAAGGCGGTGCGCATCGTCGACCTCGCCTACCGCATGATCCGGCTCTACGGACTTCAGCCGGAGATCGACGTGCCGGTGGAATTCGTAGGCCTGCGCCCCGGCGAAAAGCTCTACGAAGAGCTGTTCGACATCTGCGAGGAACAGCTTCCCTCGGGCATCAAGGGCATCTTCGAGGCGCAGTCCAAGCCGATCCCCCTGCCCTTCATCTCGCGCAGCATCGACCGGCTCGCCCGCGCGGTGGAACTGGGCGACCACACCGAAGCGCGGCGGATCACGCACACCCTCGTCAAGGTGCCGAGCGGCAGCGCCGGGTTCGAAGTGGTCGAGAACCAGAGCATGATCCACCCGCACGGCACCGGCGAACCGGTCAAGGCTTGAGGAGAGCATTCTCGTGAACCTGGCTTCCCCGCCCGCCGTCGAGGATGCGTCCTCGCCGGCGGCAGACACCACCCGTCCCCTGCACGCCTCCGCGGCATCGGCCGTGACGACGACCGCGACCGAGCCCGTGCCGCCCCGGCCCGTGCGCAGCCTCTGGCCCCGCCACGAGGCCGACGAGATCGAGGCGGTCGCCCATGTCCTGCGCTCGGGCAAGGTCAACGCGCTCGTGCACGGCGGGGAGAACCGCGCCTTTGCCGCCGAGTTCGCCCGCTTCGTCGGCATGCCGGAAGGGATGTGCCTGGCCAATGGCACGCTGACGCTGGAAGTGGCGCTGCGCGCGCTGGGCGTCGGGCCGGGCCATGAAGTGATCGTCCCCGCCCGCAGCTTCTTCGCCACAGCCAGCTGCGTGCTGGCGGTGGGCGCGCTGCCGGTCTTCGCGGACGTCGACCCGGTCAGCCAGAACATCGATCCGGCCTCGGTCGAGCGGCTGGTGACGCCCGCGACGCGCGCCGTGCTCTGCGTCCATCTGGCCGGCTGGCCCTGCGACATGGATGCGCTCGGCCGGATCTGCGAGGACCACCGCCTCCACCTCATCGAGGACTGCGCCCAGGCCCACGGCGCCACCTGGCGCGGCCGCCAGGTCGGCTCCTTCGGCGCGGCATCGTCCTTCTCGTTCTGCACCGACAAGATCATGTCCACCGGGGGCGAAGGCGGCCTGCTGCTGCTGCGCGACCATCAGGTCTGGCTGCGCGGCTGGGCCTTCAAGGACCACGGCAAGAGCTACCTCAAGGTCACTGACGGCGGCGGTACGCCCGGCGCCTTCCGCTATATCCACGACACGCCCGGCTCCAACTATCGCATGACCGAGATGCAGGCCGCGCTTGGCCGCTGCCAGCTCGGCAAGCTGCCGCGCTGGCTGGCTGCCCGCCGCCGCAATGCCGAGGCGCTGCTGGAAATGCTGGCCGATGTGCCCGGCCTGATCCTGCCCGAAGCGCCGGCGGAAGTGGGCCATGCCTGGTACAAGTTCTATGTCCGCCTGGAAGGCAGCGCCGACCGGGTGGAGGAGCGCCGCCGCGCAGTGCTGGCCGGTCTGCTGGCGCGCGGCATTCCCGCCGGAAGCGGATCGTGCCCCGACATGAGCCGCGAACATGCGCTCTCCGGCCTGCCCGTCCGGCGCGACGGCGCGCTGGCGAATGCCGTGGATCTCGGCCGGCGAACCTTGATGTTCCCGGTCGATCACACGCTGGAACCGCAGGACATGGCACGCATGGCCGAAGCCCTGCGCGAGGCGATGATGGAGACGACGGCACGATGATGACCCCCGAATGGCATCCCGGTTTCATCGTCATCGGCGCGGTTAAGGCAGCCACCACCTGGATCCAGGCGCGCCTTCAGGACAATCCGGCGATCTTCATGCCCGATGCCGAGCCGCACTACTTCAGTTCCGAATTCGATCGCGGCGAGGACTGGTATCGCGGCTTCTTCGCGAACCGCCCTGCGCAGGCCCAGGTGATCGGCGAGAAATCCGCCGACTATCTTGCCCATCCGCTGGCCGCGCATCGGATCGCCCGCGCGCTGCCGCAGGCGCGGCTGGTGCTGCAGCTGCGCAACCCGGTGGAGCGCGCTTATTCCGACTACAAGATGTTCTACCGCCGCGGCACCTTGAAAGGGCCCCCGGAAGAATACCTGCGCTCGATGGACAATCCCTATCCGCGCTTTCTGGAGGACGGGCTTTATGCGCGCCATCTGGCGCGCTGGTACGACCTGTTCCCGCGCGAGCAGATCCTGATCTACCTCTATGACGACGTGACCGTGCAGCCCGAGCGAATCGTCGAGGCCGTGTCCGAACATATCGGCGTCTCGCCGGTCTATCGGCCGGAAGCCGCGCGGGAGCGCGCCAACAACAGCCGGGCCGCGATCCTGCCGCTGCCGCTGCGCAAGGCGCTGGCCCCGCTGAAAGACACGGTGCGCCCGCTGCGCGGCACCCCGGTGTTCGAGAACGTCCGCTCGCTGCTGGCGCGGGAAATGACCTATCCCCCGCTCGCGCCGGGCCTGCGCGAACAGCTGCGCGATTTCTATGCGCGCGACGTGGAGACGCTGGAAGCGATCTGCGGGCTGGACCTCTCGCGCTGGAAAGTGACGGCGCGAACCGCCGCCTGAACGCGCGCAAAAAGCCCGTCGTCCCGGAACCGTTCCGGGACGACGGGCTTTTTGCCGCGCTTCCGGCTTACTTCACTTCCAGCCGCGTCGGCGCGCCCATGCCGTCCATGAAATTGGCCAGGTTGCGGTGGAGGTTGATGACCTTCTGCTCCTGGTGCGGGTTGGGCAGCGGGCCGCGGAAGCCGCTGGACTTCATGCCCTTCTGCACGAACTGCATGTTCGAGAAGTCCTGCGCCAGAACCGAACCCCAGTTCTCGCCGATCGGGTCGGCATAAGTCCATTCGGTTTCCGGCGCCTCGCCATCAGGGAAGCGTTCGAGGGCGTAGCTTTCGAAGACGCACTTGTCCGGATCGTCGCCGTAAGGACGCACGCGGTAGCAGAGCGCGAAAGTCTCGCCGTGGAGGATGTTCTGGTTGGGGAACAGGCCCCAGGCGAGACCGCCCTCTTTCTTGATCTCCGGCGGGACGTCCGGCCAGACCACCCCGCGCGCGGCATCGTCGGCACGGGCGGACTTCAGCCAGTGAGCGATGATCTCGCCGGGCGTGGCGGTGTCGGGCAATTCGTCCACCAGGCGGCTGGCGGCATTGACCAGCGTTTCGGTGGAGGCGGAGTAGTTCACCGTTTCGTAGTTTTCGCGGATGAGTTCGTAAGTGGAGACGCGCGCGTCGTCGCCCTTGCCGGCGCGGGTGGTGCCGGCGCTTTCGCTCATCTGGAACTTGCTGTCGCGGGTGTCGTAGCTGGAGACCGAGTGCAGCCCGTACTGCTTCGACAGCGCATAGTAGTCGCCATAAGCGAGCAGCTGCGTATGCGTGCCGGCGACGTGGTAGGGTTCCAGGAACGCCTCGATCGCGGTCTTCCAGTTGCAGTCGTAGATCGCCCACTGGCGCCACTTGTAGTGCATGCCGGCCAGGTCGAAATGGTCCAGGATCTCGCCCGCGCGGCCCATCCATTCCTTCAGCGGCACCGCATCGGGGTCCATGCTGATGTAGATGTAGCCGCCCCAGGTATCGACCTGCACGTCCGACAGGCAGGTCATCTCCGGCGTCAGCTTGTTCTGCCAGTCCTGCGGGTCGAGGATGTAGGTGTTCTTGCCGTCAAGGTCGAACGTCCAGCCGTGGAAGCCGCAGACGAAGCTCTTGCGGTTGTTGCCGCGCACGTCGTGGACCTTGCCGGGCAGCATCGACGGCACCGAGACGAGCTGGCGGCCGCGGTGCGGGCAGACATTGTGGAAGGCGCGCAGGCTGCCGTCATCCCCCCGCAGGACGATGATCGATTCGTCCGCGACGTCGTATGTCATCCAGTCGCCGGGATTCGGCAGGTCGCTCTCGCGCTCCACCATCTGCCAGACCTTGGGCCAGAGCAGAGTCTTTTCCGCGGCAAGGTAGTCCTTCGAAAGGAAGGCGGTGGTGGGGTAGGTGGCGAGACGTTCCTCGTCCATGTCCTGCGCGGTCAGCGTGGTCCTGGTGCTTGCTTGCCCATTGCCATATTGCGGCTTGCCCGTCTCTTTCACGCGGCCTCTCCTGTTATCAACAGGACTGTTCATTAAGCCATCGCGGGCACCAGTTCCAGCGGCAGTATCCCCTCGGCGCAACGCCGGGGCGATACGACCGAAGCTGCCCCCTGAACGAAAAGAGGAGGAGACGCGCTGCGTCCCCTCCTCCCTCGATCGCTAAAGGATTTCCGTCAGAGCGCGATAGCGCCCCCATCATCGCTCACAGAGCGATAACGCCTCCGTCATCCTTGGTGATCGCAACGATCGCCGAGCGCGGACGCACGGTGGCAGCCGCCGCGCCCGTCTGGCTGTCGGGCCAGTGGCTCGACGGCGCGGCCGGGGTGCCGTCCTCGCCCGGGTGCTGGATGCCGACGAAGAGCGTGCGGCCGTCCGGCGTCATGTCGATGCCGGTGATCTCGCACTGGACCGGTCCGACGAGGAAGCGGCGCAGGTTCGCTGCGGTCGCTGCCGCGCCAACGATGGTCGCCTGGGTGGCGGTGGCGCCGGTGGAGCCGGTGTTGGTGATCGTTTTCGCGCCGCCGTCTCCGACATGGCCGGGAATGGCCGCCAGCAGCATGCAGTTGGTGCGATCGGTCATCGCGCCGTCGTCCGTTTCGATCCAGAGCACCGGATTGAACTGGCCTGCCGCATTGGTTGCGCGCGAGAAGTAGCAACCGTCCGGGCTGGAGAAGTCGTTGTCGGCAGTCAGGCCCGAGATGTTGACGTTGGCCCCGGCGTCGGCGGCATCCGCGCCGAACAGGTAGATGTCCCACTTGAAGGTGAGCGCGGCCGTGGTGTCGCCGTCTTCGCGCAGGCGGACGATGTGGCCGTTGGGGTTGCCGTACTGCGCGGTGTTCGACGAACCCTTGGGGTCGTTGTAGTGGCGCGGGTTGGCAGCGTCGGTGCCGGTGAGCGGACGGCCGGCGGCATTGTTGTTGGTGAGGGTGAGGTAGATCTCACCGGTCACCGGGTTGCCGGCAGTCCATTCCGGACGGTCCATCGGCGTGGCGCCGAGCGCGTCGGCGGCCAGGCGGGTGTTGACGAGAATGTCGGCCTGGTCGGCGAAGACATATTCCGGGGTCGTGCCCACGGCCGCACGGTTCGGCACCGAACCGAAGACCATGGGCAGCCACTGGCCGGAACCGTCGGCATTGAACTTGGCGACGTAGAGCGTGCCGGCATCGAGGTACTTGTCGCCCATGGCCAGGCGGCTGGTCGTGGCGGCATCGGCTGCGGCGTAAGTGGCCGAGGACACGAACTTATAGAGGTATTCGCGGCGCGAGTCGTCGCCCATGTAGACGCCCAGCTTCTGGCCATCGACGGCGCGAACGAAGGCGCCTTCATGGCCGCAGCGGCCCAGTGCCGTGCGCTTGCGCGGGGTCGATTTGGGATCGTAGGGATCGATCTCGACCACCCAGCCGTACTGGTTGGGCTCGTTGCGATAGTCTTCGGCCGCGCTGGCGCCGATGATGGTCGCATTCCACTTGGTGTAGATCGAGTCGGCCGAATCGGCGAACGACCAGGCATAGCTGCCGGTGCGGCTGGTGACGCCGAAACGGGCAAGCGCGGTCATTTCGCGAACGCTGCGCTTGGCGTCGTCCGCTGCGTCGCGGCGGAAGTAACCGGCCCAGTTTTCCTCGCACGTGAGGTTGGTGGCCCAGGGCGTGATGCCGTTGGCGCAGTTGTTGATGGTGCCGCGGCCGATCGACCCATTGGTCGAGTAAGCCGTGACCAGCATCGCCGAACCGGCTGCCGGACCGTGGAAGCTCATCGGCGTGTTCGGGGTGATGCGGCGATTGAAGCTGCCGGTGGGCACATAGGACCACTTGCGGCTTCCGGCATCGACATATTCCGACACCGAGACGCCGTGGGCCTCGATTTCCTTGAGCGCTTCGGCAGCCGGGCGCGGGCCGGTGGAAACGTTCGTGGGGCCGTTCGGATGGAGGTACTGGACGTTCAGGTTCTCGTGGTTCTGCACCATGAGACCGCGGGTCGAGCTGGCATCGTCGCGTCCGCCGGCGGCCGAGAGGCCGAAGAAGTGCAGCGCGTCGCCGTGATCGCCGATGCGCTGGGCGAAGTTGCTGTCCGAACCGTCGTTGGCATAAGCCGAAACACCGGTGGCGAGCGGGTCGCCAAGGCGGGTCATCACGGTGACCGAATAGCCCGAGGGCACCTTGACGCTGTCTTCCAGGCTATGAGCGACGGCGGCAAAGCCGAGCACCGCCGGCGAGACGCGCACGGTGGTGGTGGCGGTGCGCACTTCGCCGGTCACGCTGGTGGCCGAGAACGTGAAGACCAGATCGCTGGCGGCGCTCACGGCCGGGGCGAGGAAGCTGACGGTGGAGCCGGTGCCGGTGAGGGTCACGGCGGTGCCGGACGTCTGGGCCCAGCCGGTGGCAAAGCCGCCGAAGCCGTTCTCGGGCGTGCCGGTCAGCGTGACGACGCGGCCGGCGCTGGTCGCGGCATTGGCGCCGGCGCTGACCGAAACGGTGTTTTCGTTGTCGTCATCGCCGCAGGCGGCCAGCAGGGCCGTGCCCATGAAGGCCATGGTCGTGGCGCCGGCGCCGCGGAACAGGGCCTGGCGGCGCGAGTAACGCTCCGCGGCCATGCTCTCCAGCGAGCGCTCGGTAGTTGGATTCGTATCGACATCGCCATCGGTATAGCCGTTGGCGGGAAGCCCTTCAGTCATGGTGTGCCCCTGTTCTTGTGACATTCGCACAGGGGTAGCTAAGAGCGCTTCATGGCAATTGAGCGCAAATTCGATGTCACTTCGATGTCTATTTCACGACATGACTCCGTGTTGCAGCAGAACGCCGGCAACTTTGCTCGATTACGGAGGCGATTGCGGTATTTCTTGGGGGATCACCGGCGCGGCGGACAAGCCATTCTCTTTCGCGCTCAGTCCTCTTTCGGGTAGACCCCGCCCAGCACTTTCTCGAAATGCGCGGCAACGTGCTCGTTGCACGAACAGGCCTTCTCGCTCAGGCTTTCACGGTCCGCGACATGGATCCCGCCGCGCCGGGTCCGCACCAGCCCCTCGCGCTTGAAGCGCTGCAGCACGCGGCTGGCATAGCTGCGCCCGATCCCCATCATCGAGGCGAGCTGTTCCTGGGTCATCGTCACGTCGTTGCGGCCGATCCGGTCCACCGCGGCGATCAGCCACTTGGCGGCGCGTTCCTCGATGGTGTGGACCGCGTTGCAGGCGATCGACTGGAACACTTGCGCCATGACGCAGTCCGCATAGCGCGCGAACAGGCTGGCGACCGACGGGGAGCGGCTTTTCACGTCATCGAGCTGGCGCGTGGGGATGCGCCAGAACAGGCCGCCATGAAGCACGTTGGCGCGCGCATATGCCGGCAGGCTGCCGTGGCTCACCACCCCGCCCAGCGCGCCTTCGCGGCCCACCAGGATCGTCTCCACCGAGATGCCGCTGTCGAGTTCGACGAAATAGGAGCAGATCGCGCCGCCGCGCGGGAGGAAGCAGTAATCGACCGGGTCTCCCGGCTGATAGATCACTTCGCCGGGCCGCATCTGCACTTCGGCCAGGTGGGGTTCGAGCAGGGCGAAATCCGCCGGCCTCAGGGCAGCGAGAAGATCGCTCTGCTCGTGGCCCGACTGGACGGCCATTTTCATCGGCTCCCTGATATAACTCACCATATTCTCCCGCGCCTTAAGGCCAGTAATGCGGCTGGCCGCTTGCGGTTCCCTTGGGCCGCGTACAGAAGTGAACAGACGCAGGGGCGCCGGGCCGTTAAAGCGTTACGGAGGAACATTTCTCCAGTGCCGGAGTTGTGATGCCTCGCAAGATGCGCGGGGCACGGGGTGTTGGGACGGGATGTGCCAGGACAAAAGGGCGGGGCAAAGGCGCGAGGCGCACAAATGCTGGCGCGTCGGGGCATCCTTGTGCTTAAGCACGTCCCGTATGCAGGCGCGCCCGGGCGACGCTCGCGCATCCTGAACCAAGTGCTTGTAGATATTTCCTTTTAGGCGAACGAATTGATGCGGACCGAGGACCTGACTGCCCAAGAAGCCGACCTGCTGGCTGCCCTGCGCGGCGCCACCGCTCCGGCTCACGAAGGGCTCGACAGTGCTTTCGGCTCGCTCGACCTGAGCCGCCGCGAAGAGCAGGCGCGCTTCCTGGCCGCCCATGCCATCGGCCTTGCGCCGCTATTTCCCGTCGTCCGCCATTTCGCGGAGACGGTGCTGGGCCAGTCCATCCCGGACTATCCCGCCATGCTGCGGGCCGACCTTGCCGAACTGGGCATGGATGCCGCGCCCCTTGCGGCGCTCCCCACGCCTGACGACGCGGCACGCGGTGCGCCAGCCCCTGATGCCGGAGCCACCGATGCCGGAGCCGCAGGCACCTGCTACGTCGTCGCCGGATCGCGACTGGGCATGACGGTAATCCGCCGCGAAGGCTATTGGGGCCGCGCGCATGGCACGCCCTCGCGCTATATGGAGGACGAGGCAGGCCACGGCCTGTGGAAGGTGCTGGTGCCCTGGCTCAAGGCGCAGCGCGCCGGGACCCTGGAGGGCCAGGCGGCGGTCTCGGCCGCCCGCAGTGCCTTCGCCACTTTCGCGCAGGCCTTCGATCTTGCGCAAGGCGCGGCTCCGGTACCGGAAGGCGATGTTCGTGGCTGACGACATGCCCCAGGTCGACCTCACCACCTGCGATCTCGAACCGATCCACGTCATCGGCCGTATCCAGAGCTTCGGATGGCTCCTGTCGTTCTCCAGCGACTGGATCATCAACCACGTCTCGCTCAACTGCGCGGAGCTGTTCGGCATCGCGCCGCGTGAACTGGTCGGTCTGCCAGCCATGCAGTTCCTGTCCCCCGCCGCCATGCACGACATCCGCTCGCGCCTGCAGGTGCTGGGCGGGGCGAGCGCGGTGGAGCGCGTCTTCGAGGTGGACCTGCGCGGCGATGGCCGCCTGTTCGACATGGCGATCCACGTCTCCGGCCGGTCCTACGTGCTGGAGATCGAGCCGCACGAAGGCGGCCGCCGCCGCGACTTCGTGAGCTACGTGCGCCCGATGATCGACCGGCTGCGCCAGGCCACCTCGATCGAGCAGCTCTGCACCAACGCCGCCCGCCACTTGCGCGGGCTGACCGGGTTCGACCGGGTGATGGTCTACCGCTTCGAGAACGACGGCGCCGGCGAAGTGATCGCCGAAAGCCTGAACGGCATGGTCGACAGCTTCAAAGGCCAGCACTTCCCCGCGTCCGACATTCCCGCGCAGGCACGCCGGCTCTACACCCGGAACCTGCTGCGCATCATCAGCGACATCGACGACCCCACCGTGGCGATCCATCCGGTGACCGACCCCAATGGCGACCCGCTCGACTTGTCCATGTCGGGCCTGCGCGCGGTTTCGCCGATCCACATCGAATACCTGCGCAACATGGGCGTGAAGGCATCGATGTCGGTTTCGATCATGCGGCGCGGCAAGCTCTGGGGGCTGATGGCCTGCCATCACTATTCGCCGCTGCGTCTGTCCTACTCGGTCCGCACCGCCAGCGAGCTGTTCGGCGAGTTCTTCGCCTATCTGCTGGAGCAGAAGGAAACCGACTTCGCGCTGGAACAGCGCGCAGCCTCGATGCGGCTTCACGACGAGATGATGTCGCGGGTCGCGGGTGGCGGGTCGCTGCTGGAGGCTTTCGAGGACTTCTCGGAATCGATCGGCCGCGTGATCCCCTTCGACGGCGCGATCGGCTGGGTGGACGGACGCTTCATGACCCACGGCGCCGCGCCCGGCGAGCAGCAGTTCGCCGAACTCGCCCGCTTCCTCAACACCGCCGGCGCCAGCACGATCTGGTCCACCGATTCCATCGGCGCGGTCTTCGAGCCTGCCCGCGAATGGCTGGACAAGGCCGCGGGGCTGCTGGCGCTGCCGGTCAGCCGCTCCCCGCGCGACTACATCGTCCTGTTCCGCCAGGAGCAAGTACGCGAGGTCAAATGGGCCGGAAACCCGGAAAAGGCGGTCGAGCTTGGCCCCAACGGCGCGCGCCTGACGCCGCGCAAGAGCTTCGAGATCTGGAAGGAGGAACGCCGCGGCTTCTCCCTGCCCTGGGCCGAGGAAGAAGTTCTCGCCGCCGAAGCCTTGCGCATCACCCTGCTCGAAGTCGTGCTGCGTCTGTCCGATGCCGCCCATGTCGAGCGTGAGCAGGCCACTCGCCAGCAGGACATGCTGATCGCGGAGCTGAACCACCGCGTGCGCAATATCCTCAACCTGATCCGCGGCCTGGTGGCGCAGAGCAAGGAGGGCGCCGCGACGATCGACGAATTCGCCGATATCGTCGGCAGCCGCATCCACGCCCTCGCCCGCGCGCACGATCAGGTGACGCAGAAGGACTGGACGCCGTCCTCGATCTACGACCTCATTCGTACCGAGACCGCCGCTTATGCCAGCGACAGCGCCGACCGCGTGGTGATCGACGGCCCCGACGCGCTGGTCGCACCCAGCGCCTTCACGACGCTGGCGCTGGTGTTCCATGAGCTGATGACCAATTCGTGCAAGTACGGCGCCCTGTCCGATCCGCGCGGGACCGTGACGGTCACGCTCGACCGCGGCGACGACGGCTCGCTGGAGATCGACTGGCGCGAAGCCGGTGGTCCGCCCGTCGCCACGCCCACCCGGCGCGGCTTCGGCTCCACCATCATTGAGCGCACTATCCCGCACGAACTGGGTGGATCCGCCTCGGTGATCTACCCCAGGGAGGGGATGAAGGCGCTGTTCCTCCTGCCCGCGGACCATGTCGCCAGCTTCGAGACGCCCAGCCCGTCCGAACTGCGCCCCGGCCCCGCACCTGCGGACGGCGCGGACCTCACCGGCGCGCTCCAGAACGGCATCGCCCTGGTGGTGGAAGACAACATCATCATCGCCATGGAAGCGGAGGACCTGCTGCGCGACATAGGCTTCCAGGACTGCCGCGTCGCCGGTTCGATCCAGCCGGCGATGGCGCTGATCGAGACCGGGGAAGTCTCCTTCGCCATGCTCGACGTCAACCTCGGCCGGGAAACCAGCGAGCCGGTGGCGCAGGCGCTTGCGGAGCGCGGCGTGCCCTTCATCTTCGCCAGCGGCTATGGCGAGCGATCGCTGATGTCCGGCCTGTTCAAGGGCGTGCCCGTGGTCACCAAGCCTTACGGCGAACGCGAAGTGCGCGCGGCCATCGCCCGGCTGCACGAAGGGTAAGGGGATCGGGCATAGGCACTTGCCCCGTCTCTCCAGACCTGACCTTCTCGGGCACTAACCCCAGCTTGCCGCCGGCGGCGCGGCTTCGAGAAAGGCCATCAATCCCCGTTCCTCGCGCGCAAGCCACCGGGTTCGGCGCGGGAGTTCGGCGGGCAGCTTCGGCACCGGATCGCTTGCGCGCACGAAAGCGATCAGCGCTGGATGGACGTAGGACTTGCGGGCAATCGCCGGCGTATTGCCGAGATGCTCCGCCACGTCCTCCAGCAGGCCCTTGAGTGTCACGTCCGGCTCCTGCCAGATCCGGGCAAAAGCCAGGGCACTGGCAGCGAACGTGCGGAAATCCTTGGCCGAAAAATCATCGCCCATGGTTTCGTGCAGGTAATCGTTCACGTCCTGCGAACCCACGGGACAGGCGCAGCCCTCCTCATCGAGATACTGGAACAGATGCTGCCCCGGCAGGTCCTGCATCTTGCGCACGCAGGCCACCACCGCGCGGTCGCTGGACATGACCTCGCGCAGCTTGCCGTGCTTGGCGCGGAACCGCAGCTTCAACGTGCGCCCCTTCACCGTCGCGTGCCGACCCCGCAGCGTCGTCGCGCCGAAACTGCGGTTCTGTTCGGCATAGCGCTCGTTGCCGATGCGGATCGCCGCACTGTCCAGCAAGGCCACGACAGAGGCGATCGCCCGCTCCCGGCAGAGGCGCGACAGGGCGAGATCCTCCGCCACGCGCTGGCGCAGGCCGGGCAGCGCCTTGCCGAAAGCGGCGCAGCGGTCGAACTTGCGCGCGTCGCGGTCGGCGCGCCAGTCGGGATGGTAGCGATATTGCTTGCGCCCCCGCGCATCGAAGCCGGTCGCCAGGAGATGCGCCTCGGGATCGGCGGAGAACCAGCAGTCGACATAAGCGGGCGGCAGGGCGATGCGATTGAGCCGGTCGATTTCGTCCCGATCCTTGATGCGGTCTCCATCAGGGTCGAAATAGGCCCATCTGACGATCTTGCCGCCCTTCACCGGCTTGCGGCTGATGCCGGGCTCCGTTTCTTCGGCAAATGTCAGACGGGGCATCGATCTATCCTGTGGTCGCGATATCGGTCAGCCTCGGGGCGTTTCGGCCTGCGGGCATCTCCCCCAGGAAAACGCACGATATGGCGCGAGGTTGTCGGCCACCGGTAGGCGCTGCGGAACCGCAACGCGGGGGCGCCCGTTCCTTCGGCAACACGAATTGCCCCAGGAAGGAGCGACACCATGGCCGATGCCCGTATTTTCAAGGATCTCAAGGCGGACCACGACCGCCACCGCGACATGCTGGCCCGTCTGGGCGACACCCAGGGCGACAGCCCCGAACGCCGCGAACTGTTCGAAGCGCTGCGCCAGGAACTCCAGGCCCATGCCGCCGCCGAGGAGGAGTCCCTCTATGCGACGATGCTGGCCTGCCCCGACCTTCGCGACGAAGCGCGCCACTCCGTTTCGGAGCACAAGGAGATCGACGATTTCCTGGGCGAGCTGCTGGACATCGACATGAGTTCGAGCGCCTGGCTCATGAAGTTCAAGGACATGCGCCACCGCTACCTGCATCACATCGATGAGGAAGAGGAAGAGATGTTCCCCTCCGCCGCGAAGACACTCTCGGCCGAAGCCGAACGGACGATGGCGAAGACCTTCGAGAACCGCAAACCCAAGGAACTCCAGCTGGCGGCGGAACAGAAGCCGGGCGATGAGCGCGAATAGCCGGCCCTGCCCCGCCGCGCGGTTCGGTGCGTTTGCGAACGCGCCGAACGCGCCATGCGGTACGGGAACATCCGGGGCTTTGGCGGCGTTGCTTCGTTAACAACCAGGAGGAGACCTGCCATGGAAAGCCACGTCCGCGAGAGGTTCTGGAAAGCCTTCGCCGCCAGCCCGTTCATGATGATCAAGCTCGATGCCGCACATGGCCATGCCGAGCCGATGACCGCCCTGCTCGACAAGGAAGCGCACCACGCCGTGTGGTTCTTCTGCAAGCGGGACAACCGCATCGGCGCCGGTGGCCGCGCCATGGGCCAGGTCATGACCAAGGGCCACGATGTATTCGCCTGCGTTTCCGGCACACTGGTCGAGGAAACCGACCGCGCCGTGCGCGACAAGCATTGGAGCAATGCCGTGGAGGCATGGTTCCCCAACGGCAAGGACGATCCCTCCACCGTCATGCTGCGTTTCGAGGTCGACGATGCCGAAGTCTGGACTTCGGACGTCGGGATCACCGGCCTGTTCAAGCTGGCGACCGGCGGTACGATCGATCCGTCAAAGGCTGGCGAGCACGAGGTAGGCGCGGTCTGAATCCCTCGTCGATCGCGCGACCGAGTGCTCCCGGGGGGCGCGAAGGCCAGCCCCTTCGCGCCCCTTTTCGTGTCCGGCCGTAAGGGTCAGGGCGTCAGAGGAAGGATCGGGACTGCTTGAGCACCATGTTGCACACGGTCTTGCGGACGGACTTGGGCGCCTTGTCCAGAGAATAGGGCGCCTTGCCCGCGCTGATGAGGTTGCCCGAAGTGCCGGACTGGTAGTCATCCGATTGCTGGGAGACCTCCGGCTTCTTGGAAAGCTGGCCGAAGACGGAATTGCCCTCCACCGAATCCACCAGCTTCTGCTTCATGCAATAGCTCAGCACACCCGCGGCATTGCCTGCGCCGGTGGAAGCGACATCGGGCAAGGCCGAGCTGCCGATGGCGCCCGGATTGATCTGGCTGGGGATTTGCGCCTGCGCGGTGCCGGTCAGCACGGCGAGTGCGATAAGGGGGAAAGTATAGCGGCGAAGCGTCATGGTCGGCTCCCTGCAAAAGGCTTGGGACCGAGACGGTCCCGCGCCTTGCGGCCATACCATACACTATCGCCGCCGTCAGGCAGGAAGCAGCCCCATCAGGCGCGAAACAGCGGTTCCAGTTCGGCGGGACGCGGGTGGTCCGGGCAGTCTTCCATCGCATAAGCGATAGCGGAGAGGATAGCCTGCCGCGAAAACGGCTTCTGGACGATGCCCACCGCGGTCTGGGCCGGCTTGTCGATCTGGCCGGGATTGGCGGTCACGTAGATCACGCGGGCGCCGAAGCGCAGGGCGAGATCGCGCGCCACGGCCGGGCCGGTGAGCCCGTCGCGCAAGTTGAGATCGACCAGCGCAACATCCGGGGCTTCCCCGAATGCCGCCACGGAAGCGGCATCGGGGAAAGTGCCCAGGACGGCGTGGCCGCCGTCCGAAAGGATGTCTTCGAGTTGTAGCGCCACCAGAAACTCATCTTCGACGATGAGGATCTTGGCGGCTGCCTGTATCATCGCGCCCAAGACACTGTTCCCAAAGACTTAGGCCGTAAAAGCGAGGGCCTTGAAAGCGAGGGCCTCGAAAGCAAGCGCGTTGTAAGCGACCGGGGGGCCACTGCGGCGTCAGGCTGCGATGGCATCCCGTTCGTCCACGTTGGCGATCTTCACCAGTTCGGCGAAGAAGGCGTCGATTGCTTCGCCGGTGAGGACGAAGTTGTGGCGGAAATCGGGAAGCTGGCCCGATTCGATCACCTTCGACAGCATGGCACGGGCGCGGCAGATGCGGCTCTTCACGGTACCAAGGGCGATGCCGCAGATACGCGCGATTTCCTCGTAGGAAAGATTGCCGGCAGCTACGAGGATCAGGGCCTCGCGATAGGTTTCCGGAATGGCGGTAAGTGCACGAAGCACGTCCGCCAGTTCGACAGCGCTTTCCTGGCTGGCTTCGGCGCGCAGGATGCGTTCCGCCGCCAGTTCGTCGTACTCGCCGTGGAAGCGGGCGCGGCGGGCTTCGCTATAGAAGTGGTTGCGCAGGATCGTGAAGGTCCAGGCCTTGAAGTTGGTGCCCGCTGCATAACGCTCGCGTGCGGCCCATGCGCGCAGCATGGCTTCCTGGGCGAGATCGTCGGCACGATCGCGGCAGCCGCAGAGGCCGCGGGCGAATGCACGAAGATGCGGCGCCACTTCGGCAAGCGCGCGCTTGAAATCCCGGTCGCTGAGGGCTGCCACTGGCACGGCCACGGCCTTCACTGTTTCGGTGCCGGCGCTGGTTTCGGTTGCTGCGGACATTGCGTTCCCTCCTTGGCTGACCACGTTTCATGGTCCGTCGAATTGGCAAACGCGACTAATGCACACAAAGTTCCCGAAGAGTTCCGCAGACACGCAGCAGCGACGGTTTTCTACGTTCGATACAAGACAGAACGAGCCGGATGCGCGATCTTCAGTGAAACCCGCGAGTGGGCAGCCTCGATGGTCCAGGCTCGGCAACTCGCAACCGCAGGTCAAATCCACGGCAGCCAGTGCAATTTTTTTCGTTCATCTTGGGAACATCGCCGGCCCGTAAACTTTGAGGCCTCCGTCCACTCGAAAGTGAACGAAGGCCTCCGGGATCGGGTCACCACCGGTTTGCGGGGGGTGGGGGAGCCAGTGGTGATACCGAGCAAACGAGCGACCCTCGACTTGGTTCCCGCGAATGCTGGCTTTCGGAGAAAAATTTTGAGGTTGCCCTGCACCCCTTGCGGCGTCAGAAATCGATGACTGGTCGGGAGGGGCGCGGGCCACCGATACGATGAAGAACACAGGAAGATGACTTCCCACGATCCGAGGAATTTCAATGTCCGTCTCTGATCAGATCGCCATGCAGCTGCCCTATCTGCGCCGTTACGCACGCGCGCTGACCGGCTCGCAGCAGTCGGGCGATACTTACGTTCGCGCCACTCTGGAAGCGGCCCTGGCCGACAAGCTGCTGCGCGAGGATATCGCCCGCAGCCGCGCCGCGCTCTACGCCGCCTTTACCCGCATCTGGGCGACCGGCCATGTCGAGGAGCCCGGCCTTTCGGGCGAGAGCGGCCAGCACGAACAGGCGGCGCAGACCCGCCTCGCCACGATTGCGCCCACCCATCGCCAGGCCCTGCTGCTGACCACGGTGGAAGAATTCTCGCGCGAGGATACTGCCCGCATTCTTGCGGTTTCGCCCGAAGAGGTCGATGCCCTCGTTGCCCAGGCGATCCTCGAGATCGAGAGCGAAAGCACCACCGACGTTCTCATCATCGAGGACGAGCCGCTGATCTCCATGCAGCTCGAAGGCCTCGTCAGCGAACTGGGCCACCGCGTGGTCGGCACTGCCGCCACCCATGCCCAGGCGCTCGACATCTTCGAACGCTCGCCTGCCGGACTGGTGCTGGCCGATATCCAGCTGGCCGATGGCAGCTCGGGCATCGAAGCGGTGGAAGACCTGCTCAAGTTCGGCGACGTGCCGGTGATCTTCATCACCGCCTATCCCGAACGCCTGCTCACCGGCGAGCGTCCGGAGCCGACTTACCTCGTCACCAAGCCCTTCCAGGAAGCGACCGTGCGCGCGGCGATCAGCCAGGCGCTGTTCTTCGGTTCGAGCAAGCCGCTCGGCTGAACCTGTTCCAGACTTCGGCGTGGCGCCCGGCCCAGCGGCCGGCGCGGCGCTGACGCGTTCAGGCCGCTGATACGGGCTCGACGCATGGAACATGCCGGCTCGGGTGAAAGGCAGTCGTCCCCCCGCCCCGGCCGGTTATCCGCTCGTCACACCCGAGGCGCGCTTCTGCGCTCCCCGGCGTCCAGCGGCGGCAAAGTCCGGCCGAAACGGTCGCGCGGGGTCTGCGCGTCGAACGCGAGCGGCGGCGGCTGGAAACCGAGGTGGCGCACGACCGCCTCGTGGATCGGCGCCAGGAACCGCACCCCGGCGCATCCCCCCACTTGCCAGACGACTTCCCCCGGCACGAGCTGGTCGCGGCAGAGATCCAGCTCCAGCCGCGTTCCCCTGCCGGGTCCGTCCTTCGGAAATTCCAGCATGCAGCCACCCGCCGACAGGTCGTAGAGGAAAGCGCTCCCCACCGTTTCCCCGTCCCGGCATTCGATCTTCTTTTCGACGATGTGTCGATCCCAGCTACGCGCGTCCATGTCCCACCTCCCGGATGAACGATTGTTCATCCTAACCGGCATTCACCTAAGTTTTGGTGAAAATGCCGAAAGACGACTTGGAGAACATGCGCGCGCTATTTGCGGTCGGTCCTCAGCGCGAATTCGCGGCTGGCGCGCACCGGCACCTTGAGACGGCATTCGACGCCTTCCGGCTTGAAGCGAAGATCCACTTCGGACTTGAGTTCATGCGCGACGATCTTCTCGATGAGGTCGCGGCCAAACCCGCGCTTGACGGGTTCGCGCACGGGCGGACCGCCCTCCTCGCGCCAATCGAGTTCGGCCAGATCCGGGCTGACCAGCACCCAGTTGACGTGAATACGCCCGCCGCTGCTGCTGAGCGCGCCATACTTGGCGGCATTGGTGGCCAGCTCGTGAATGGCCAGGCCCAGCGACATCGCGTCGTTGGGGGCCAGGCGGATCTCCGGGCCGGACAGCTCGACGTGGCTTTCGTTGCCCTCCATGTAAGGCGCCAGTTCGGATCGGACGACATCGCCCAGGATCGCGTGAGTCCAGTCGGACTGCGAGAGCAAGTCGTGCGTGGCCGAAAGCGCCCGGATGCGGGCGGTGAGGCTCTCGGTGAAATCGTCGATGTCCGAGGCCCGCCGCCGGGTGAGCGCGGCGATCGACAGCACGTTCGCAAGGGTATTCTTGACGCGGTGGTTAAGCTCACGCGTCAGCGAATTGCGGATCGCGGCCTGGCTCTGCAACCATTCCAGCACCATGCGGTCTTCCGCCGCGCGCCGCGTGATCAGCCGGCCGATCGCCATGACCATCAGCGAGGCGAGCGCGCCGAAGAACAGGGTGATGCGCGAGGCGGTCGACAGCACGCCGCTCTTGCGGTCGCTGATGACAACCACCCAGGTATGGCTGCCGAGATCGATCCGGCGCTCCATCTGCGGCCCCGAGGAACCCTCGGTGCGCCGTTCGGCCAGGAGTTTTTCCGGCTCCACCGCGCCGTCATAGACGCCGAGGTCGATATTGTTGTTGCGGTAGAGTTCGCTGGCGGATTCCAGGAAAGTTTCGGCGCGGAACGGGCTGAACACGAAGCCCTTCACTTGCCCGCCGGAGCGCGGCGCGATGACGGGCATGTAGATGAGGAAGCCCGGCGTCTGTTTTCTGTCGCTGACGTCCTGGACCAGGTGGACTTTGCCCGAGGCAACCGGCTTGCCCAGCTTGATCGCCCGCTCCATCGCAGCGCGGCGAACGTCTTCCGACAGCATATCGTAGCCCAGCGCGGCACGGTTCGTTCCGTCGTCGGGTTCTAGATAGACGATCGGGGCCAGATTGCGCCGCGAAACGTCGGGACGGGGATAGACCAGGAAGTCCGGTCGGTCGCTGCCCTGGATCGACAGTTCCAGGTTCGAAAGGCGGTCGGCCGGCACCAGCGGCGCCCAGCCCATGCCCAGCGAGCCGTAGAGATCGCCCTTTCCCTGAAGGTCCTCCGCGAAAGAGCGGAACTGGCCGGCGCTGACGTTTTCCTGAGTCGCGAAGAGCGCGGCCCCGGCGCGCAGCAACGCAATGTTCTCCGTGGCGCGGCGCTGCAACGCCGAAGCGATCTCGGTAAGATTGCGGTCCAATTCGACTTGCCGCGTCTGACGATCAGCCCGCTCAATGGCCATGACCGAAACCGCCGTGGTGATCGAGGCGATCACGAACAGCAGGAACGGCCAGCCGCGCGGGTACTTGTGGAACCACGCCTGTTTCTGAACCCTGTCCAGCAGGGCTTGGTCAATCACCGGAAATCCACGCCATTTCAGCCGAGCCGAATCACTTCTCAAGAGCATTGCCATGCTCCGGACCATTCGCAAGCCAGCCCAGGACAAGACTTCATAGCAGAGGGAACCAAGACAGGCCTCGATTGTTCCAACGAAAACGACGTTCGGTTGCCTTGCCGGCGATAGGACAGCGATCAGGTGTGCCATCGACGGCGTTGCAACGCGGTTGCAGCATGACTCTTGACCCGCTCCCCGCCAGCAAGCAAGTGTTCAGGTTGCGATGGAGTCAAAGTTGAATCAATCCGAAGGACATGGCGCCGACCGCCGCGTCGCCCCTGGAGGGGGTGATACGGCAACGCCTGGGCTACCGCCGGAAGTCCGCAAGGACGGCGAACCGGGCTGGGCCGGAGGGTTGAGGAAGCTTTACAACTCCGTGGTGGACGAACCGCTTCCGGACAGCTTCAAGGATCTTCTCAAGAAGCTGGACGGGGCGGACGATGCCTGACGCCAAGGCTTCCTTGCCCGGCCGGTCAGGCGCCGAAAGCCCACCCCACTCCCCCACCCCGCCCGAACCGACGAGCACCGCGAAGGAACCCGCGGTAACGCGCGTCGATCCCAGCATTCCCCGGCCCGAGGACGACGAGTTCCGCCGCGAACTCCTGACCGTGCTGCCGCATTTGCGCGCCTTCGCCCGCGGCTTGTCAGGCCGTCCCGATTTCGCGGACGACCTCGTGCAGGAGGCCGCGATCAAGGCCTGGACCGCGCGCGACCGCTACACGGCCGGCACCAACATGCGCGCCTGGACTTTCGCGATCCTGCGCAACCACTACTTGTCCGAGCTGCGCAAGAGCAAGCGCCAGACCGACCTCGACGAAGGCGCGGTGGAGCGGATGCTGGTGATGGAGGCCGATCAGGAAGGCCCGCTGCATCTCGGCGACATGGAGACAGCCCTGCAGAAGCTGGCGCCCGAGCGGCGCGAGGCCGTCCTGCTGGTCGGCGCCTCGGGGTTCAGCTACGAGGAAGCGGCCCAGATCGCCTGCTGCCCCATCGGCACGATGAAAAGCCGCGTCGCCCGCGCCCGCGCCGACCTGGCCCGCATGCTGGATGGCGAGGCCGACCTGCTGGAAGTGGGCGAGCGCCGCAAGGGCTGACGGCCCCATCGGCCGGACTGGCCGAGATTGCTCCAACCCCTGCCGTTCCTGGGGCTCGCTGGCCGCGAGAGTTCCGTAGAACGTCCACCGCAATGATCTGGTTCGGCAGCCGCGAGGGGGCCAATCGCTCTCCCTCGCGGTGCCGTCTCGCCCTTGCCGGAAGCCTCAGCCCCGGGCGGTGTCGATGGTGTGTTCGGCCATGACGGCCCAATCGCGGTCCGCATGGCCGGCCGCAATGGCCTCCCCCATGCGCGCGTGCACGGCATCGAGCATCGGCAGACTGCCTTGCGTGCCCGGAGCGGTTTCCGCCGCCAGTTCACGCGCCAGGCGAAGGTCCTTGAGGCCGAGCACGGCCTTGAAGCCCGGTTCGTATTCGCGCGCGGAAATGATGCCCGAATAGTTCTGATAGACCCGGCTGCCGAACAGGGTGCCCAGGATCAGCTCGAAGAACTTTTCGCGCGGGAGGCCCTTGCCTTCGGTTAGCACGACGGCTTCGGCCATGCCCTCGATCGCCATGGTGATCATCATGTTGCAAGCGATCTTGGCGGCATTGGCCACCGTGGCGTCCTCGCCCATGTCCCAGACCTTGCCGGCGATCGCCGCGAAGACCGGCTCCAGCCGCGCGCCATGTTCGGCGGGACCGCCGAGGATCACGTTGAGCTGGCCGGCCGCCGCCACATCGGGACGGCCGAGCACCGGCGCCGAAAGATAGCCCACGCCCGCCGCCGCATGTCGCTCCACCAGTTCGCGCGCGAAAGCGACCGAGATCGTGGAGCACACGAGATGGATGACGCTTTTCGGCGCAGCATCCAGCACACCGCTGTCCAGCAGGACTTGTCGGATGGCCCCGTCCTCGGAGAGCATGGTCAGCACCGCGTCGCCGGTGAAGGCCTCTGCCGGGGTGGCAACCATCTCGACGCCTTCCACCGCGCCGCCCGAACGATTCCATGCCCGCACCCGGTGCCCTGCCGCCGCCAGGTTGCGCGCCATGGCGCTGCCCATCGCGCCCAGACCGATGAAGCCGATGTCCATATTCAATTCCCGAAAAAAAGGAGGAAACAGGTGTGCCGGACATGCTGCGGGCCGGATCGCGCCTTTCAGCGGCGACCCGGCCCGTTTCAGCATGTCATGTCGCCCCGCGCATCGCTGCGCGGAGCGAGAAATCAGGCCGGATAGGTCCAGGCCGTGCCGCGGTCGAAGTTGTCCGACGCGAACTTCCAGTTGATGAGGTTCTCCAGAACCGTCTTCACGTAGGCCGGGCGCTTGTTCATCTGGTCGATGTAGTAGGCGTGCTCCCAGACATCGATGGTGATGAGCGGGTTGACGTCGGTGGTGATCGGGGTGCCCGCGTCATGGGTCGAGATGACCTTGAGCTTGCCACCGTCCACGACAAGCCATGCCCAGCCCGAAGCGAAGTGATTGACGGCTTCGTTCGAGAGCGCTTCGAGCAGCGCGTCCAGCGAACCGAAGTCGTTGGTGATCGCGGCCAGCAGGCTTTCGCTCGGCGCGGTCTTTTCCGGGCTCAGCGAGTGCCAGTAGAAACCGTGGTTCCAGGTCTGGGCGGCATTGTTGAACAGCGGGCCGGAGGCGAGCTTGGCGATTTCCTCGACCGACTTGTCGGCGTTGTCCGTGCCTTCGACGGCAGCGTTCAGCTTGTCGACGTAGGTCTTGTGGTGAGCGCCGTGGTGAATTTCGAGCGTCTTGGCCGAGATATGCGGTTCGAGCGCGTCCTGCGCGTAGGGCAGCGGCATCAGCTGAATGGTCATGGCTGTCTTCCTGTTTCAGGTTGTCAAAGGCTTGGACCTGCACGCCCACCTTGGCAGGGTTGGACGGCACGTCATATGGGACGTCGAACTTTCGGGGGCTATGTCTGCCCTCTTGCCCGACAATTCAAGCATCTATTGGCGGCATTTTGATTGCACGGCCGGATAGTTTCGCTTCGCACCGGGTGCCTGTGCCTTCCCCTTGCCCGGGAAAGGCGACACCGGGAAATGGGCCTGACGAAAGGAGCCGGCCCAACGAAAGAAGGATGGCGGAACCCGCCATCCTTCCTGTCTTCTTGCGATGAGGGTCGCGGAACGGATCAGTGCTGTTCCTTGATCCGGTCTGCCTTTTCTTCCAGCGCGTCCGACTTGGCCTCGCCTGCCGCCTGGACGGCATCGGCCTTTTCATCCACGGCCTCGGAAGCAGCGCCGGTCATCTGGTCCGCCTGGTCGCGCATGGCGTCTGCGGCGGAGTCGGACGACTGCTCGACCGCGTCGGCCTGCTGCTCGGTGGCATCGTCCGCCTTGTTGTTGCAGGCCGCGAGGCCCAGCGAACCGGCAGCGACGACAGCGATCATGGCAAGACGCGAAGTGTTGATGGCTTTCATGTCAGGCTTCCTTATCCCTGTTGAAAAGGGCGCGTTCGGGGTTGGAGGACGCGCCAGCCTCCTTGGCGACCTATAAGAGTCGCAACCTACCGTTTAGCCGCCAATCTTAGCGAATGGAACCGCGACGGAAGAGGTTCACGATCGCCAGAAGGACAACCGCACCCAGGAACGAAGCGAACAGCGACATGATGTCGAACGCACCGCTGGTGATGGGCGCACCGCCGATCAGCGGGGTGATGATAAGGCCCGCGATCAGGGCGCCGACGACACCGACGACCACGTTGAGGAAGACACCCTGCTGCGCATCGGTGCGCATGAGGATCGAAGCGAGCCAGCCGATGACGCCACCGACCAGGAGAATAAGAAGTAGAGTCATTGTTGCTTCTCCGAAATTGTCTCGTTGGCGGAATAACGATGATGTCGAGCCATGGTTCCGCAACATGTGATCGTCCTGCCGCAGCAAAGGCGATTCGTCGGCACCGGTCGCCACTTGCGGGACCTTTCGCAGGCGCGACTTGTTTTCCCGGCACCGGGGTTGGTCCGGTGGGTCTCGACGGGGAAGGAGCAGGTCTTGCACGCGCCGCGACGCGACAGGTGGGTTTCCGCACTGGCATCGGCCGCCGTCGTCGGTGCCGGGCTGGCCGCCCTGGCGTTCGGGCTGGGCGTGGACCTGCCGCAGCTTCCTGACCGCGCTGCGCTGACGGCCATGGTGACCGTGCCGGATCGGCCGCCTCCCACCCCCACACCGACGCCCACACCCACACCGCGCAAGCAAGAGTCCGCCGCAGCGCCGAAGGCCGCCCCCGCGCCCGAGGGACGCAGGGCCAGGGCCGCGCCCCTGGTCGCACCCCTGGTCGCGCCGGCGCCGCGGATCGTCCTGCCCGTTGCCCCGCCGATCATCGCCGCGCCGCGCCCCGGACAGGGCGCGCAATCGTCCCAGGGCACGGGAAACAGCGGTTCCGGCCCCGGGGCGAGCGGCACCGGGAGAGGCGACGGCGGCGGCGGCCAGGGCGGCGAGGGATCGGGCGCGAATGCCGGCGTGGCGCAATTCCCCCGCCAGACCTCCGGACGCCTCCACTACTCCGACCTGCCGCCCGACTTGCGCAAGTCCCGCAGCGGCGGCGACATCACGGTACGCTACCGGATCGGGACGGACGGCCGGGTCAGCGGCTGCACCGTGGTTTCCTCCAGCGGCCGACCGGACCTCGACGCCGGCACCTGCCAGCGCATCACCGCACGTTTCCGCTTCCGCCCGGCCCGCGACGCGCGCGGCGATCCGGTGCCTTTCGTCATGACCGAGACCCATGGATGGGACGATGTCCAGGAAGGCCCGTGACGCGGCCTGTGCGACCGGCTAGTGAAGCGCTCCCATCGAGAAACGCGCGTCACGGACGCCCAGCACCAACGGAAGAGGTAAGACCATGGCCACGATCGACGAAACCCATGACCGCGCTCTGCGCTCTTGGGTCGAAAGCGCGAACGGCCACGGCGATTTTCCGATCCAGAACCTGCCCCTCGGCGTCTTCTCGCGCCGCGATGAAGCTGCCCGGGGCGGCATCGCCATCGGCGACATGATCCTCGACCTCGGCGCGCTAGCGGCCACGACCCTGCTCGAAGGCGATGCGCTGCACGCCGCCCACGCCGGAGCCGGCGAAACGCTCAATCCCCTGCTGGCCCTGGGTGCCGGCCCGCGCCGTGCGCTGCGCCGCCGTGTCTCCGCGCTCCTGGCCGAAGGCGCGGCCGAGCGCGCGCAAGTCGAAGCGCTGCTGGTGCCGATGGCCGAAGCCACGCTGCACCTGCCCGCGCGCATCGCGGACTACACCGATTTCTACGTCGGCATCCATCACGCCACCAATATCGGCAAACTGTTCCGCCCCGACAATCCGCTGCTGCCCAACTACAAGCACGTTCCCATCGGCTATCACGGCCGTGCCTCCACCGTACGGGCGAGCGGCGCCCCGGTGATCCGTCCCAACGGCCAGACCAAGGCGCCCGATGCCGAAGCGCCTTCGTTCGGCCCCATCGGACGGCTGGATTACGAATTGGAACTCGGCGTGTGGATGGCGCAGGGCAACACGCTCGGCCAGCCCATCGCCATCGACGCGGCGCTCGACCACGTCGCCGGACTGACCCTGCTCAACGACTGGTCGGCGCGCGACGTCCAGGCCTGGGAATATCAGCCGCTCGGGCCGTTCCTCGCCAAGAACTTCCTCACCACCGTCTCGCCCTGGATCGTGACCATGGAAGCGCTCGCCCCGTTCCGCATAGCCCAGCCCGCGCGGCCCGAAGGCGACCCGCGCCCCCTGCCCTATCTCTGGAACGAGGCCGACCAGCGCGAGGGCGCGCTTGCGCTGGACCTCGAAGTCAGCCTCAGCACCCGGACGATGCGCGAACAGGGCCTGCCCGCCCAGCGCCTCAGCCGCGGCCCGGCCTGCAACATGTACTGGACGATCGCGCAGATGGTGACGCACCATGCATCGAACGGCTGCGAGATGAACCCGGGCGACCTGCTGGGCACCGGCACGATCTCCGGCCCCGAGGACGGCTCGCAGGGCAGCCTCATGGAGATCACCCGCTCCGGCCGGGAAGCCCTGACCCTGCCCACCGGCGAAACACGCACCTTCCTTCAGGACGGCGACGAACTGGCGCTGTCCGGCCGCTTCGTGGCGGAAGGCGCCGTGTCGATCGGGTTCGGGGCCTGCACCGGGGTGGTGCAGCCGGCGATGGCCCTGAACTAGTGCGGCAGGGTTTGCCGGGGTAGCGCCAAAACGGGGCTACCTCGGCGCCGTTCGATTAGCGGGATCCGCTCAAAGCCAGTCGTTCGCGCGGTACCACTCGGCCGTGGCGCGCAGACCGTCGCGCGTATCGATACGCGGCTCCCAGATCGAAGCCGGCACCGCCGCCCCCGCGCTGACCACCCAGTCCGGGTGGCTGAAATAGGCCGCGCGGTCGGCGGTCATCTTCGCCCCGTCGCCGCGCAGGAACTGGTCCACTTTCGCCGCCTTGCGCAGCGCTCCGGCGGAAAGCGACAGTACGCGCGCACGGCGGCCGACGGCTGCACCGATGGCGCGGGCCATCTCGGCATTGTCCCAGCCGTGGACTTTGCCGTCGTCCGGTTCGAACAGCTTGCCGGTCACGTCCTCGCCGCCCGGAACCAGCGCCACCAGCAGGCGGGCAAGGTCCTCGACATGGATCATCGAGGCGCTGCCGCCCTTGGGCACCGGCACGAGGCCCCAGCGCGCCGCGCGGAACAGCTCGAACATTTCCTTGTCGCGCGGGCCGTAGATCGCAGGCGGGCGCACGATGGTCCAATCGAGCGGGCTGGCGCGCAAGAGCTTCTCGGCCTTGGCCTTGGAGGCCCCGTAGGCGGAGAGCTGCGGTTCGCGCGCGGAGAGCGAGGAGACGAACACGAAGCGCCGGATGCCCTTGGCCACGGCCGTCTCGATCAGGTTCAGCGTCCCGGCGACATTGCCCGCTTCGTATCCGGCCGGGTCGGGCGCATTGACCACGCCGGCAACGTGGAGGATCGCCTCCGCCCCGCGCGTAAGTTCGGAAAGGGAGCCGGTGTCGCGCAGTTCGCCGCGCACCCAGGTGACGTTCGGACGCGGCTCCTGTTCGCGGCGGGCGAGCGCGCGGACATCGTATCCGGCGGCAACGGCCTCATCGAGCAGGCTCTGGCCAACGAAGCCGGTGGCGCCGGTCAGCGCGATGGTGGGGCGGTCGAGTTCCATTACTTCAAGACAAGCTGATCGCGATGCACGACGGATGAACGGGGCGCGTAACCGAGCACTTCGGCCTGCTCGCTGGAGTGCAGCCCGCGGATCGCGGTGCATTCGCCAGCGTGATATTCGGAAAGGCCATGGGCCAGGACCCGTGCCTCAGGGTCGACGATGGCTACCGGGTCGCCGCGTTCGAAGGCTCCCTCCACGCGCGTCACGCCCTTGGCCAGCAAGCTCGATCCCCGCAGCAGGGCAGCGGCTGCCCCGGCATCGACGTGGATGCTGCCCTTCAGCCGCAGCCGTCCGCCAAGCCAGGCCTTGCGCGCACCGGCCCGGCGTCGCGGCAGGAACAGCGTGCCGATGCCCTCGCCGATGATCCGGGCGACCGGGCGTTCATGCTGGCCATTGCCGATGACGAGGCAGATTCCGGCCAGTTCCGCGATCTCCGCGGCCTGCAGCTTCGAAACCATGCCGCCCGAGCCCATGCCCGAATTCGATTCGGTACTGGCCATGGCGTGGACCTCGCCGGTCACGCCTTCGACCACCGGGATCATCCTGGCACCCGGCTCCCGGGGATGGCGATCGTAGAGCCCGTCGATGTCGGAGAGCAGCAGCACGGCACTGGCCTGCGCAGCCTGGGCGACGCGCGCGGCAAGGCGGTCGTTGTCGCCGAAGCGGATTTCCTGCGTGGCGACCGAATCGTTCTCGTTGATCACCGGCACGGCCCCCGCATCGAGCAGCCGCGTGAGCGTGGCCGTGACGTTGAGGTAGCGGCGGCGGTCTTCAAGGTCTTCCAGCGTCAGCAGCATCTGCGCGGCAGTGAGGCCGTGGCTGCCGAGCAATTCCGCCCAGAGGCCGGAAAGCGCGATCTGACCGACAGCGGCCGCCGCCTGGGCATCGGCCAACGAGCCGCGCCCGCCCTTTTCCAGGCCGAGCGTGGCGGCGCCAAGGGCGATCGCGCCGGAGGACACCACGATCACATCCTGCCCGCGTGCGCGCGCCTCGGCGATTTCCGCCACCAGCGCCGTCAACCACGCGCGCCTTACGCCCCCTTTGCCGACGAGCAGCGCCGAGCCCACCTTGATGACGAGGCGGGGGGCAAGGGCTCTGTCGGAGAGATCGGAAAGACGCGATACAGGCATGGAGGCAGTGCCTCTAGGACAGTTGCCGCCCGCTGGAAAGCGCTCGCTTGCGAAAGGCGCTACGCCCCGTCCCGCCACGGGAACGGCGAGACGCCCGGATCAATCAGGCCGGATCGGTCAGGCCGGGTCGATCAGGCCGGGTCGATAAGCACCGTCTGCGCCCGCCGCGCCTTTCGGGCCTTGAAGATTTCGTGACCGCTGACCAGCAGGATGCCCGCCAGGACCATCAGCGCACCGGCGATGAAGGCCGCGTCCAGTCGTTCGCCCAGCAGAACGACCCCGAACAGCACGCCGAACAGCGGCGTCATGAACGAGAGCACACCCAGTCGCGAGGCCAGGTAGACGCGCAAGAGTCCGAACCAGACGAGCAGGCTGATCAGCGACATGAAGACCACCTGGAACACCATGCTCACGCCCAGCAGCATTGTCGGCCGCGCATAGGTCTGCCCGGTGCCGACCGCCAGCAGCCCCAACAGCACGAAAGCGCCGAGCAACTGGTAGAGCGTGGTGACCGAACTCGGCGCCTGCGAGAGCCGGGAGAATCGCAGCGTCAGCGTCGTCGCGCCCCAGGCGGCGCCTGCGCCGATGCCCATGAGGTCGCCGATCCAGGCCGAATCGCGCCGCGGGCCATCCGCTCCGCCGCCCAGGAACGAGACCGCGACACCGCCGAAAGCCGCGGCGATGCCCAGCCATTGCAGCGGGCTCAGGCGTTCCTCGGGCACCCGAAAATGCAGGCCGAGCGCGGTGAAGATCGGGGCGGTGTAGAGGAAGATGCCCATGTGCGAGGCGCTGGTGAAGCGCAGCCCCTCGCCCATGAACAGGTATTCGAGCGCAAAGAGCGCGCCGATCGCCAGCCCCGCCTTCCAGGTCCCGCCGCGCAGGGCATGTCCTTCCTTCCGCATGAACACCAGCGCGGCGATGAACAGGGCCGCGATGCCCGAGCGCAAGGAAATCTGAAGCACCGGCGCCATGTCCGGAGCCGCTGCCTTCAGCGCCGTCTGCTGCATGCCCCAGATCGCGCAGAGGCCGACCATGAGCAGGGCCGCACGGCCGTCCACGGGTTTGCGCGAAAGAGGCTGGTCGATGTCCATGATCCCGCCCTTAGCGCCCGCGCCGGGGTGGCGGCAGTCCCTTTTTGTCGCGGCCATTCGGTCAGGTCCGACGATGCGGGTTTCATTTTAGATTTATCGTTCTAATTTTACATTCTTGGCCGATTCGAAACGAAACCGGCGCGAACAGGGAGAAGAACCGCGTGATCGACCGCCGAACCATGCTGGCCGCCACGGCCGCCGGGGCCACGCTTGTGAGCACCTCCACCCTGGCGCGCACGGCCAGGCCCGTCGATCCCAAGTTCCCGGACGGCTTCCTCTGGGGCGCGGCAACGGCGGCGCACCAGATCGAAGGCAACAACGTCAACAGCGATGTCTGGGCCATGGAGCACGCCAATCCCACGGTCTACATGGAACCCTCCGGCGACGCCGCGAACAGCCTGGCGCTCTGGCCGGTGGACCTCGACTTGGTGAAGGGCCTTGGGCTCAACACCTATCGCTTCAGCCTGGAATGGGCGCGCATCGAGCCTGCCAAGGGCCAGTTCTCGATCGCCATGCTCGATCATTACAAGGCCATGATCGAGGGCTGCAACGCGCGCGGCCTCAAGGCGATGGTGACGTTCAACCACTTCACCACCCCCGCCTGGTTCGCAGCCCAGGGCGGATGGTCCCATGCCGAGGCCCCTGCCCTTTTCGCCCGCTATTGCGACCGCGCAGCCCGCCATCTCGCCGCGGGGATCAGCCATGCCACCACCTTGAACGAGCCCAATCTGAGCGGCTTGCTGGACGTTGTGCTTCCCGGCGACATCGGGCCGCGCCTGCTCGGCGCGGACAAGGCCATGCAGGAAGCCGCCGCCCGCGAGCATGCCGTCGCCCGCTTCCTGCCCGGCAATCCGCTCTACGTCGCTGACCCGGAAGTGGTGCAGGGCAACCTCCTGGCAGGCCACAAGGCCGGGCGCGCGGCGATCAAGGCCGTGCGGAGCGACCTGCCGGTCGGGGTCAGCCTTGCCGTGATCGACGATCAGGCCGCCGGCCGCAACAGCCTGCGCGATGCCATGCGCGCCAAGCTCTACCTGCCTTGGCTGGAGGCCGCGCGCGGCAACGACTTCGTCGGCGTGCAGAACTACGAGCGGACCGTCTGGAACGACAAGGGCCGCCTGCCCCCGCCCAGCGGCGCGGAAACCAACGACGCCGGCTCAGAAATCTACCCGGGATCCCTCGCCGGCGCGGTGCGCTATGCCCATGCGGTCAGCGGCGTGCCGGTGGTGGTTACCGAGCACGGCATCAATTCGGCCGACGACACCAAGCGCGCGCGGCTGATCCCGGCGGCGCTGGGCGAACTCAAGCGCGCCATGGACAATGGCGTGCCCGTGCTCGGCTATATGCACTGGTCGCTGGTCGACAATTACGAATGGGTTTTCGGTTACAAGCCGCAGTTCGGCCTGCACACGCTGGACCGCACGACCTTCAAGCGCACACCCAAGCCCAGCGCCGCCGTGCTGGCCGCCATCGCCCGGCGCAATTCGCTCTGAGGGAAAGGCCTCAGCCCGCGGGCGTGGTGGGCGACGGTGGTGGAGGCGAAGGTGGCGGGGACGAAGGTGGTGTAGGCGACGGTGGTGGGGGCTGGGCCCCCTCGATCATGAACCACGGCGTCCCCCCGCCTTCATAGGGCGGTGCGGGATAGAGCCAGCGCAGCGCGTCCTCCGCCGCATGGTGATAGACGGTGGCATGCGAAGCGCTCTTGCTGAAATCGTCGTAGCGCAAGGTGACGCGGTCCGCAGGCTGGCTCTCGAGGAATGTGCGCAGCCGATCGATCCCGTCCTGCATGGTCCCACCCTCGTCGCCCACCGCCAGATAGAGGCGGGCCTTGGCAAGCCCCTTCACGCGGGCCGTCCGGTCGAGATGAGCGAGCGGCCGGCGGTCGTCCCACCAGAGGCTGGGGCTGATCGCCACATAGTCGGCGAAAAGCGCAGGATCGTTGAGCAGGGTATCGACCACGAAGAGGCCGGCCAGCGATTCACCCATGATCGCGCGGCGCTCTCCGGTGCGGAAGCGTGCTTCCACGAAGGGGATCACCTCCTGGCGCAGGAAGCGGCGAAAGCGGTCGGCCCCGCCGCTTTCGGGAAATGCGGAGAGGTAGCGGGGATCGGTGGGCCGCGATGTCAGTTCCGCGCGGCGGTTCCTGGTTTGCACGCCGACCACGATCATCGGGCCATAGGTCCAGCTCAGCGAAGCAAGGTTGGCGAGGCCGGCGATATGCTGGAAGTCCTGATCGAGCGCGCCGTCCAGCAGGTAGACCACCGGATAGCGATCGTGCGACGCCGCGTAGCCGGTCGGCAGCCAGACGTTCACTTCGCGCGTGTCGCCCAGCACCGCCGATGGGAGGCTGTAGCTCGTGCCGATCTCGATCGGACGGCTGGCGACCGGAGCCGGCTCTGCCGCAGCAGCGCGAAGGGGCGACAGGAACAAGCCCGCCGCCAGTGCCATGTGCATGATCTTCATGGCAAAGCTGTAGCCGGAGCGAGGCCCGGCGCCAACTCAAACCGTCACGGCGAACGACCCGGTGCCTCCGGGTCGGAACGCCGAAATCAAGGCGCCGCCGTTAATATGCGGGCCGTCAATATAGGGACGTCAAATAGCCGAGATCAAATGGGCGACCAGGGCTTGTCGTCGGATTCCTCGCGCTCGCCTTCGGGACGCTCGGTAACGGTGGCCGCGGGAAGATAGTCGATCACCGCGTCCAGCAGCTTCGACATGCCCTTGCCGGTCGCGCCGGAGATCGGGAAGACTTCGTCCGCCCCGGCCTTCAGCAGTTCCTTGGCATAGGCCGCGGCCAGATCGTCGTCCACGAGGTCGATCTTGTTCAGCGCGACCAGGCGCGGCTTGTTCTCGAGATCGCCGCCATAGGCCGCCAGCTCTTCCTCGACGACATGCATCGCTTCCACCGGATCGGTGTTCGAGATGTCGATGAGGTGGACGAGCACACGGCAGCGCTCGATATGACCCAGGAAGCGGTCACCGATGCCCGCACCATCGGCGGCGCCGGCGATCAGGCCCGGAATGTCGGCCAGCACGAATTCGCGATTCTTGTGCATGACGACGCCAAGCTGCGGGCGCAGCGTGGTGAAGGCATAGTCGCCGACTTTCGCCTTGGCGTTCGACAGCTTGTTGATGAACGTGGACTTGCCCGCATTCGGCATGCCGACCAGGCCGACGTCGGCCAGCAGCTTCAGGCGCAGCCATACCCACATTTCCTGTGCGGGAATGCCGGGCTGGTGCTGGCGCGGGGCGCGGTTGGTGGAGGTCTTGTAGCTGGCATTGCCGCGACCGCCCATGCCGCCTTCCATCAGCGTCACGCGCTGGCCGGCCTCGGTCAGGTCGGCCAGGACCGTTTCGCGATCCTCGTCGTCGACGATCTGGGTGCCGACGGGAACCTTGATGACCAGATCCTTGCCGGCCGCGCCATTGCGGTTCTTGCCCATGCCGTGGCCGCCGCGCGGCGCCTTGAAATGCTGGGTGTAGCGGAAATCGATCAGGGTATTGAGGCCCGCAACCGCCTCGAACACGATGTCCGCGCCCTTCCCGCCATTGCCGCCGTCGGGTCCGCCGTACTCGACGTACTTCTCGCGCCGGAACGAAACCGCGCCGGGGCCGCCTCCGCCCGAACGGATGTAGATCTTGGCCTGGTCGAGAAAGTGCATCTTGTATGTTTCCGGCGCGTTCAAAGACGTTCAAAGGCGAAGGGACAGCGGCAGAGCCTTATCCGTCCATCGCAGATAAACAAAAAACCCGGCCATGTCGCGTCAAACGCCTCATGCCGGGGTAGACCCGGGCAGACCCGGATCGCTTCAGAATTTCATACTGGTGGAGCCGAGGGGGATCGAACCCCTGACCTCGTCATTGCGAACGACGCGCTCTCCCATCTGAGCTACGGCCCCGTTCCAGTATTTTCGCTGGGACGACAAGCGCCTTCGCGAGGCGTCCCCTTAGCGAAGTGCTCTTCCGCATGAAAGAGCAAAAATGCACCGGGCCGAGATTCGATTCCCGAGATCTGGCACCCGAGACTCGCCCTTAATTCGGCCGGAAGAGAACTGGCCCTGTCAGGTTCGGAGCGGGGCAGGATCGCGGCCTTGCGCGCCCCTGCCCTCTCGCCCCTTCGGGCTTACCGCGAGTAGGCCTGCTGGCTCACCGTAGGCGCTGCCGCCACCGGCGTCGTGCCCGAAGGCGCGCTGGCCGAGGCGCCCGCGCCGTAGCGCGCTTCCCAGGCGGCCAGATCGGCGCGGTACTGGTCATAGCTGTTGAAGAACTCCTTGAAGGGAGCCTCCGCCTTGGCAAGGCCGCTCACCGCGAAACCGTCAAGCTGGCCGGCCGGCACGGCCTGGAGATCGACCGCGAGACCCATCGCCGCGTTGCAGAGCGCGGGAACGACGGGGGGCAGCGCGAAGAAGTTGTAGACCTGGGTCTGATAGGCTTCGCGCTCGCGAACGGACTTGGCGCCGAACCGCGACTTGAACTCCTTGTCGAGTTCCTTGTTGGCCGCCGTCAGGCTCTTGACGTGCTTTTTCAGGAAGTCCTTGTAGCCCGCCAGGATCGGCTCGTACTGCGGCCCGACGCAGTTCAGCGCCGCGACGTTGTAGGCAGAGCGCAGGTTCCACAGGGACTGGGCAGCCGAGATGCCCGAATTCACCGTGCGGCGCGAACCGTCCACCGCCAAGACCGGCACGATCATGTTCGGCGCGGCGCCCAGCGGCGGCATCGGCCGCGGCGGGATCACCACCACGGGCGGCGGCGGCGGCGGCGCAACGGCAACCTCCTTGGGTCCGCAGCCGGACAGCATGGCGACGAGCGAGCCCGTCATAATGGCAAGGCCGCGCAAAAGGCCTTTTTTCTTCAGGTTTACCACCCCGGACACTCCAGTTCTCACGATGGCCGGGATTCTATCTCGTCTTGACTCCAATGAAAATGCCCGGTGCGACGAATCGCACCGGGCATGATCGTTTCATCCGTCAAAAAACGGTGGATTAACGGCGATCGCCCAGGAAGCTCAGCAGGAACTGGAACATGTTGATGAAGTCCAGGTAGAGGCTGAGCGCGCCCATCACCACGGCCTTGCCGAGGAATTCGGTGCCGCGAAGCTGTGCGTACTGGTTCTTGAGCATCTGCGTGTCATAGGCGGTGAGGCCGGCGAAGATCAGCACGCCGAGCACCGAGATCGCCAGCTGCAGCACCGTCGAACCTACGAAGATGTTGATCAGCATCGCGATCAGAATGCCGAACAGGCCCATGATCAGGAACGTGCCGAAGCCCGAAAGGTCCTTCTTGGTGGTATAGCCCACCAGGCTAAGACCCGCGAAGGCCGCAGCCGTTGCGAAGAAGGTCGTGGCGATCGACGTGGCGGTGAAGGCCAGGAAGATCGTCGACAGCGACAGACCCATGACCACGCAGAAGCCCCAATAGAGCATCTGGAGGGTCGAGGTCTTCATACGGTTGAGGCCGAAGTTCATCGCCATCACGAAGCCCAGCGGGGCGAGCATGATAACCCAGCGCAGCGGGGTGGTCAGCACCTGCATCGCCATGCCGGAGGAAGCGAACAACAGCGCCACGATGCCCGACAGCAGCACGCCCGAGGCCATGTAGTTGTAGATGGACAGCATGTAGCTGCGCAGGCCCGCGTCATACGTGGCCCGGCCGGCTTCGCGTCCGTCAAGGCTCGGAGACGCACCGAAGCCCGTGCCGGGCTGGGGGTCGTTCCAATTCGCCATTTCAAACTCCCTTTCACAGGCGCTTGCGAAATGCGGCACCCGTACAGGCACGAATATCTGCTGTCCGGCCTCCGAATTCAAGGAAAACCGGCGGATCGACTTTGTGTCAAAATGTAAAGACTGTCGGAACCCGCCGGAATACGGCGATCAGGCCTTGCGGGCCTCCGCGGCCATTTCGGCATTACGGTCGCGCGAGGCGGCCATCGTGGCCGCAATCAGGCGCGTCAGGGCGTCGTCCGCATCAAGCACGTTCATGCCGGCGCGGGTCGACCCACCAGGGCTGGCCACCTTGTCCGCCAGTTCGCCCGCCGAGAACGGCGAGGCGGCCGCGAGCTGCGCCGCCCCTTCGACCATGGCCAGAGCAAGCCGCTGCGACTGCGCCTCGTCCAGCCCGAGCGACACGGCCCCTGCCGTCAGCGCATCGATGAAGCGGTAGACGAAGGCGGGGCCGCAGCCTGCCAGCGCCGTGACGGAATCGAACAGCGCCTCTTCCGCCAGCCATTCCGGGGTGCCGAGATGCGCCATCATCGCCGTGACCGCTGCGCGCCCCGTCTCATCGAGACCGCGCGAATCCAGCGCGATCGGCGACTTGCCGATGGCGGCGGCAAGGTTGGGCATGATCCGCACGACGGCGCCCGCCGCGGGGAACCGCGCGGCAAGGCTCTCGAACTCCACACCTGCAAGAATCGAGAAGAGCGTCGTCTCGCGCCCGACCAGCGCGCCGATCGCCGGGGCGGCCTCATCCAGGCCCTGAGGCTTGATACCCAGCATGACCACGTCGAAGCGACCTTCGCGCGGCAGTTCGCCGAGCAGGGTCACGCCCTCGGGCGCTTCGGTGCGCTTGGGATCGACGATGGTGAAACGCGATGCGGCGATACCGCCCTTCAGCCAGCCCTCCAGCATGGCGCCGGCCATATTGCCGCAGCCGACGAGAAGGATGTTCTGAAACCGCTCCATGTCATTCCCCTTGCGCGAGACCTAGCGACGTCCCGGCGCCTAGAGCGTTTGCCAAGCAGATGGGATCACCTGATTGCTCGGAAAACGCGGCAAACCAAAAACCTGCGGCGACAGGGCCGACGCAGCAGGATCGGATCCCGCTCTAAGGGAGCGACGGCACACTGCCAAGGGCCAAAGCCCGACGAGACGGGCCATCCACGCCGAACCTGCACTGACCGGCGCCGGCATGGCAGTCCCGCCCCCATATCCCTCCGCCAGCGCTGTCAGCGCCTGCGCAGCGGGGTCAGGCCTCTCCGGCCGCGTCGATCATGGCTGCGGCAAGCGCCTCGGTCGGCGTCTTGTCGCCCCAGAGGATGAACTGGAACACCGGATAGAAGCGGTCGCATTCCTCGATCGCCGCCTCCACCACGGTCTGCGCCTGGCCCGGACCGAGCAGGCCTTCCTCGCCCAACATCAGCCCGTGGCGATAGAGCACCACGCCGCTGCTGGACCAGGTGTCGAAATGGCCGACCCAGAGCTGCTCGTTGATGAGAGCCAGGGCCTCGAACATGGCCTGCCGCTTGCTGTCGGCGATACGAATGTCCGGCAGGCAGAGCAATTGCAGCACACGGTCTTCCGCGCGCCAGATCGCCTGGATCTGATAGGTCGCCCAGGCGCCCTTCACTTCGGCGGAGATCTCATCCTCGCCCGAGTGCTCGAACGCCCAGTCGCGCGCTTCGAACAGCGACGCCAGCATCTCGATCGGGGCGGACTCGTCCTCCCGGCTGATGTCGTCCTGTACCTGCCTCATGATTTCCGACATTTGCCCTCCGCGACGCGACGAGCCATGGATGCTTTGCCTGGGGGGGCAAGCACAATCCGGGGCATGCGATCGCCTGAGCAAAACTGCACAAGCCTGTTCACAGGATGTGGATAAGGCCCGCCGCCCCGCCATTAGGACAGTTCGAAGTCATCCGAATTTGCCGGACGCGGCCCTCAGGCCCGCTTTACGCATAGGGAAACGGGCCGCCTCCGCGACCCGCCCGTCACTTCGCCGAAAGCGCGTCGACGACCTGCCCCGCCGGACTCGTCCAGGGAAGCGCGTCGTTGAAGCCCTGCTTCTTCGCATCGGCGATGAAGCTGCCGGCCGCCTTCTGTGTCTCGAACGGACCCACGAGGATGCGGTTGGTCCGCCCCATGTCGCTGACATAGGGTTCGTGGCCCTTGAACAGCGCGGGCGACTGCTTGAGGTAGCGGCGCCAGTCGAAAGCGATCGCAGCCTTGTCGCGGCCCACGCCGATCTGCACCCAGATCCGGCTGGGATGCGACGGCGGCGCAGGCTTCTTGGCCTTGGCGGCGGCATCGGCCTTGGCCTTCGCGGCAGCCTTGGTCTTGGCAGAGGCCTTGTCGTCTTCCGCCTTGTCATCGGGCTTGGTCTTGGCCTTGGGGTCTGCCTTGGCTTTCGGCTCGGGCACCTTGGGCGCTTCCGGTTCGGGCTTGGGAAGGTCGATCTTGGGCGGCGCCGGACGTGCAGGCTCGATCTGCCGCATGTCGACCGCGCCCGAGGCCGGCATGATCTGCATGGTGGGCTTGCCCAGATCCGCGAAGATCTGCTCCAGCGAAAGCTGCTGGGCGTTCGGTTCGGGCGGCGCTTCCGCCACGGGCGCCTTGGCCGGCGCGCTGCCAAGCGGCGCAGCTGCCGCACTCGGCGTGGCGGCGAGCCCAGGCGCGGGTGTCGCGGGTGCCGCGGGTTTGGAGACAACGGGCGACGTCGAGGGCGCCGCGGCAGGCTGACCCGCCGGAACCCGGGCAAGGTCGAAACCGGGGCTTGCGGCGGCCGTAGACGGCGCAGAGCTACTCCGGGCGGCAAGCGAGGCGGCAGCCCATTCGCGCGTCACCGAGGTAGAGGCAGGCGCGGCCGTTGCCGTGGCGGGCGGCTTGGCGCTGACCGGGGCGGGTTGCTCCGCCTTCGGCTTCACGGGCGGCAGTTCGCCCGTTGGCGTATCGGCGCGCTCGATGGTCGGCATCGGTTCGGGCGGCGCGACCCGTGCCGGCTCTGCCGCCGCAGCGGGCGCCGTGCGCGTGGAGGTCGTCCGCCCGCCGCCGATGCGATAGGGATCCGCCGCGGCCACCGATGTGCCGCCGGTCCGCGGGCCGGCCTTTGCCGGTTTCGTGCTGGCCTTGGCCGTGCGGGACGTGCGGGTAGCCGCAGTGCTGCCGCTGCCCAGGGCTTCGCCGCGCGGGACGAGATTCGCGTCCGCGCTGGCAAGCCGCGTCGGCGTGTAGGCCGCGATCCGGGCATCGTCATGCCCGATTTCCGAAGCGCGCGGGAACTTGCCGAGATTGGCCGCCGCCGCCTGCTGCGCGCGGGTGAGACGCGGCATGTAGCGCAAGTAAGGCGCGATATTCTGGGCCAGTTGCGGGGGCAGGATCGTGTTCGAGACTTCCACCGCCTGCTTGGCGTCGCCCGCGATCGCCAGCGAGAAGGCGCGCGTACGCCAGCCCGGTTTGTCCTGCTTGCGCAGCAGGGGCATGATCGTCGTTTCCGAGGCCTGGGCATCGCCAGCAATCGCCTGGCTGATCGCCAGTCGCATGCGGACATCCTCGTCATTGGCACCGCCGAGCGCCAGGGCGTAATAGCGCTGCGCGGCGGCGTTGTCGCCTACGAGGTCGTAGGCCAGGCCGCGGTCTGCCGCCAGTTGCGTGGGGCTGGCGCCCGCCTTCTCCGCCTCGGCGAACAGCGGCAGCGCGGCAACGGGATCGCCGCTCTGCGCCAGCGAGGCGGCGAGCCCCGCCTTGACCCGCGCATTGCCAGGCGAAATTTCGTCGGCGCGGCGATAGAAGCCGATGGCGGCGTCGAAATCGCCCAGCTTGCGCGCCGCATCGCCCGCGTCGAGCAAGGCAGAGGTGTCCCGCGGATCGCGCGCCAGTCGCGACAGCGCGGCGTTGAGCTTCAACTGGTCGGCGCTCGGCAGCGCTTGCACCACCGGCGCGGCGATGGCTGCGGCCGGGAGGACGGCGAACGAGAGGGACGCAGCGGGAACGACCAGCGCTACATGCACGGCGGCCGAGGCCAGCCACTTGCTCGAAACCCTCTGACGTACCCGCAAGACCCGAAAAACCTCTCAAAACGCGCAAAGGCCCGACTGGAATCGGGCCTTTGCTGGAAACCGATCGGCCGCGTCTATGTCGTCCGATTCATGAACCTTGCGAAAACGGGAGGCGACGGCCGCAAACCGGCCGCTGCCCACCCATTTTCATTACTGGTTGTTCTGGCGCCCCAGGAAACGGGGGATGCTGATCGAGCCGCCATCATCGTCATCGCCCGCCGGTTCGGCCGGGGCCGCCTTGGGACGCGAAAGGCTGGTCATGCGCTCGAACAAAGTGCTGCCGCCGCCGACCGGGCGAGCCGGTGCGGGGTCGGCCGGACGCGCGCGGGCGGGTTCAGCGGCTTGCGGCTGCCCGCCGCCCAGCAGGAGTTCATCCTGCTGGCGCTGGCTGGCGGCCTGCGGAGCCGGCTGGTGCGGGGGCTGGGCCTGCGCCATCGCGCCGAGATCGAGCGGTTCGGGACGCGCGCTGCGAAGGCCGGCGTAAGCGGCCGGGGCCTCCTGCTCGACTTCCTCGCTGGCGCCGAGTTCCAGTTCGAACGGCTGGTCGGCCGACTCGGCAGCCGGCGTCGACAGTTCGAAGGGCTCGGAAGCCGGAGCGACCGGCGCTGCGGCGGCCGGAGCGGGCGTGACGAGCGGCGTCGGTGCGCTGGGCACCGGGCGCGACACCATCGGACGAACCGGGCCGCGCGAGGCGCTGAGGTTCAGTGGACGCGAGGCGATCTCGGCCATTTCCGTGGTCTGCTCGATGCCGGTGGCAACCACCGAAACGCGGATCTTGCCCTGAAGGTCGGGGTTGAAGGCCGAGCCCCAGATGATGTTGGCGTCAGGGTCGACCAGTTCGCGAATGTGGTTCGCGGCTTCGTCGACTTCCAGCAGCTTCATGTCGTCGCCGCCGATGATCGAGATGATCACGCCCTTGGCGCCCTGCATCGACACGCCGTCGAGCAGCGGGTTCGCTATGGCGCGTTCGGCCGCTTCGAGTGCGCGGTTCGGGCCTTCGCCCTCTCCGGTGCCCATCATCGCCTTGCCCATTTCGCCCATGACCGAGCGGACGTCCGCGAAGTCGAGGTTGATGAGGCCCGGCATGATCATAAGATCGGTGATCGAGCGCACGCCCTGCTGAAGCACTTCGTCGGCAAGCTGGAACGCTTCCTTGAACGTGGTTTCCGCCTTGGCGACCAGGAACAGGTTCTGGTTCGGGATGACGATCAGGGTGTCGACGTGCTTCTGCAGCTCCTCGATGCCCGAGTCCGCCGAACGCATGCGGCGCGTGCCTTCGAACATGAAGGGCTTGGAAACCACGCCCACCGTCAGCACGCCCTTGGCGCGCGCGGCCTGCGCGATGATCGGCGCCGCACCCGTGCCGGTGCCGCCGCCCATGCCGGCGGCGATGAAGACCATGTGGACGCCGTCAAGCAGGCGTTCGATCTCTTCGATCGTCTCTTCCGCTGCGGCGCGGCCCACTTCCGGACGCGCACCGGCGCCGAGGCCCTGCGTGATTTCCGGGCCGAGCTGGATGCGGGTTTCGGCAATCGCGTTGTTGAGCGCCTGCGCGTCGGTATTGGCGACGACGAAGTCCACGCCCTCGATCTGGGCCTGGATCATGTTGGCGATGGCGTTGCCGCCTGCTCCGCCAACGCCGATGACGACAATACGCGGACGAAGCTCTTCGATCGCCGGCGGTCCGATGTTGATGCTCATTTCGATCTCCTGGCAGGCACGTGCGCGAAGAAATTTACCTTGACTAGCCTGATTGCACGGCAGCCTCCGTCAAGGCAAAGCGTGCAGCCTTGTTGTCCACAGCCGAAACCGCGAATTCCAGCCAATCGTGCCGTTCCCGTCGCAGGGAATGCACGACTGACCAAAGGGCTTTGAGTCGGTTTGGAAATTCGCGGACAGGAATTCAGCGGCACTGGCCCTCGCCCCACTAAATGCCCTGCCGGGCATCTTCCAAACAGTTGCTCAAAAGTACTCTTTCAATGCTCTATAGACGCGATTGACCACGCCAAGACCGCCGTAACTCACTGTACCTTGGCGGTTCTTGCCGAAAGTCCGAATGTCGATCGGGTCCGCGGCGGCATAGAGAACCAGTCCCGCAAGCGTGGAGAAGCCCGGTTTTACGTGGGCTTCGGCCAGTCCCGAAAGATGCGGCACGCGGCCGATGCGCACCGGCTTGCCCAGCGCCGCCTGCGCATAGTCGGCCAATCCCACCAGTTCCGCGCCGCCCCCGGTGAAGACCACCTGCTTGCCGCGCTGCGCGTTGAAGCGCATCAACTTCAGCGCCTTGTTTATTTCTTCCATCAGGATGCCGAGCTGGCCGGTGATCACCCCGATCAGTTCGGCGCGCGGGATGCGGTTCTTGTCATCGGCATGGCGGGCGATCGGGCCGGTGCCTTCCTCGCCCGGCGCATTGACGGGAATCATCTCGCGGTGATCGTGCGGGCTGGCGATGGCGGAGCCGTTCACGCACTTGAGCCGCTCGGCCTGGAACCGGCGAATGCCGAAGGCCGAGGCGACGGCGTCGGTAATGTCGGCCGAGCCCATCGGGATCGAGATCATGTCGATCAGCAGCCCATGCGAATAGACCGCGACATTGGTGACTTCCGCGCCGAATTCCACCAGTGCCACGCCCAGGTCACGCTCTTCGGGCGAGAGGCAGGCCTGCCCCGCCGCGATGGGCGAGCCGACCACGGCCTCCACTTCGAGATGTGCGCATTGCACCGCTTCAGTCAGGTTGCGGATCGGGGCGCCGTCGGCCAGGACGATGTGGATGTCGACGCCAAGCCGCTCGGCATGAAGACCCTTGGGATTGCCCACGCCGTGCGCACCGTCGAGGCGATATTGCGCCGGCTGGGCATGGAGCACCATGCGCCCGTCGGGCTGGATCACTTCGCGCGCCGAGATCAGGAGCTGATCGATATCCTCCTGCTCGATGCGGCGGCCGCCGATCTCGGCATCGAACTGGTCGATGCGGCTGGCGAGCCCCGCCCCCGAGCAGCCGATCCAGACTTTGGTGACGCTGGTGTCGGCCATCTTCTCCGCCCGGTCGATGGCATCGCGGACGGCATAAGTGGCGGCGGCCATGTCAGTGACGAAGCCGCGCTTGATACCCTGGCTGGCGCGGTGGCCCGAGCCGAGCACGATCATGTCCCCCATCTCGGACATGCCCGCGACAATGGCGGAAATGCGGAAGGACCCGATATTGACCGCGCCGAACACGCGGGTGATGCGTGGGGGTGCCATCACTGTTCCTCCGCTGCGGCGGCACTCTGGCTGCTCGCTTCGACGCTCGTATGGGGGACTGCGCCCGCCTTCATCGCCAGTTCCTGTCCTTCGGCGTCCGGGACCCGCAAGTAGATGCGGTCCTTCGCGCGCATGTCGATAGCCGTGACTTTGCCGCCGATCAGCCGGTTGGTGCCGTCAAGCCGGGCAAAAGTGACGAGCGCCCCGGCGGATTCGGTGTCGCCTTCCGGCAGCGCCAGCACCTGCCCGGTCTGAAACGTCAGGTTCCAGCGGCGGTTGCCGATCCATTCCGCTTCCTGCACTTTCGGCTGAAGCGCAGGCGCCGCTTCGAGCAAATGGCCGAGCTGGGTCACCTGCTGGCCCGCGCCTGGGCCGGACACGATCAGCTTGCCCTTGGCGTCCTTCCGGTTGATCGCTTCCAGTTCCTGCCCGGTCTCGTCGATGAGCACGAAACGGTCCGCCTTGCGGAGCACCGCATGGGGCTCTCGCTCGACGATGTCGATCACCAGCGTGTCCGGCAGCTGGCGCGAGACGCGCGCGTCCTTGACCCACGACAGGCCCAGCAGTTCGCTGCGCAGCCCGTCGAGATCGACCTGGGTCATTGCCCGGTCGCGCTCGGCCAGGGCCTTTTCGTAGACTTTCAGCTCGTTGAGGTTCTTCACCCCGCGTACTTCGACGCGCTTCACCTCGAAACCGGCGTCGGCGGCGACCTGGGCGAACTGCTTGCCCGCCAACATCGGCACGCCGGCCGCATTGGCCACGACCCAGATGAGCAGGCCCGCGCCGCCGAGGATGGCGACGAGGAAAATCTTGTGAAGCTGCTCCTCGGTGAAGGGCAGCCAGCTCATCACTGTATCGACGGCCGTGCCGCTGGTCGCCTTGGCCTGGCGGACCTTGGCCTTGGTGTTCTGGGCCGCGGCGGCCTTTCGCGCTGTCTTCGGCTTGCGCCGGATCGTCTGGCTCATTTGGCCCCCTTGGCGACCTTTCCGGCGTCGGCAAGCGCTTCGGCAATCATTGCTTCCACGAGATCGGGATATTCCATGCCGCAGGCGCGCGCCTGCTCGGGAACCAGGCTGAGCGGCGTCATGCCGGGCTGGGTATTGACCTCAAGCAGGAACAGACCCTCGATCCCCTGCGTGTCGTCCCAGCGGAAGTCGGCACGGCTGGCGCCCTTGCAGCCCAGCAACTGATGGGAGCGCAAGGCAAGGTCCTTGCAGGCCGCGGTGATCTCGTCCGGGATTTCCGCCGGGCAGACGTGCTCTGTCATGCCGTCGGTATACTTGGCGTCGAAGTCGTAGAAGCCGGACTTGGGCTTGAGTTCGGTGACCAGCAGAGCGCGGTCTCCGATCACGGCGGTGGTCAGTTCCCGGCCGCGAATGAAGGGTTCGGCGAGCAGGCGGTCGAATTCCTGCCACGGGCCCTTGGCGTCCGGCGCGATCGGATTACCGTAATTACCCTCATCGGTGACGATGGCGACGCCCACCGAGGAACCCTCGTTGACGGGCTTGAGCACATAGGGACGCGGCAGCGGATCGCGCTCATGGATTTCCGCGCTCTCGACGATGCGGCCGCCGGGCATGGGAATGCCGTGAGGCACGAGCGCCTGCTTGGTCAGCTCCTTGTCGATGGCGATGACCGACGTGGCGAGGCCCGAATGGGTATAAGTAAGGCCCATCAGGTCCATCATGCCCTGCACCGTGCCGTCCTCGCCCGGCGCGCCGTGGAGCGCGTTGAACACGACGTCCGGCTTCGCCTCCGACAGGCGCAGCGCGACATCGCGGTCCATGTCGATGCGCGTGACCTTGTGGCCCTTGGACTCAAGCGCCTTGGCCACGCCCTCGCCGCTCATCAGCGAGACCGGCCGTTCGTTCGACCAACCGCCCATCAGGACTGCGACGTGGAGTTTTGGGAGGGTCACTGCGTCAACTCACTTCTTGCTTCAGCGGATAGTCCAACCCGCTGGATTTCCCATTCGAGCGTCACGCCCGAGTTTTCCTTGACCCGGCGGCGGACTTCCTCGCCCAGGGCCTCGATATCGCTGCTGGTGGCCTCGGCCACGTTGAGCAGGAAGTTGGTGTGCTTCTCGCTCACTTGCGCGCCGCCCAGCGTGAGGCCGCGGCATCCGGCTTCATCCACGAGTTGCCAGGCCTTGTGGCCCTCGGGGTTCTTGAAGGTAGAGCCGCCGGTCTTGCTGCGCAGCGGCTGGCTGGCTTCGCGGCTGGCGGAAATGCGGTCCATTTCGGCCTGGATCGTGTCGGGCTCACCCGCGCGGCCCTTGAAGCGCGCTGCGACAACCACGGCGCCTTCCGGCAGTTCGGAGTGACGATAGGTATAGCCGAGGTCGGCGTTGGCGAGCGTGACCAGCGAACCGTCGCGCAGGACCACGTCGCAATCGACCAGCACGTCCTTGACCTCGACGCCATAGGCACCGCCGTTCATGCGCACGAAGCCGCCGACCGTGCCGGGGATCGAGCGCAGGAATTCGACACCGGCAATGCCGTTGTCGCGCGCGATGGAGGAGACGAGGATGCCGCTGGCGCCGCCGCCGCATTCCAGCGTGACCTCATCCACGCGGGTGACTTTCGCGAAAGCCTTGCCGAGGCGGATCACCACGCCGGGAACGCCGCCGTCGCGCACGATCATGTTGGAGCCGAGGCCGAGCGCCATGACCGGGACCGACGGATCGAGATCGCGCAGGAAGCCCTGCAGATCGGCAAGATCCTTCGGTTCGAACAGCCACTCCGCCGCGCCGCCCGACTTGAACCAGACGAGCGGCGCCAGCGGCGCATCGGCCTTGAGCTTGCCGGCTACCTGGGGAAGGCTTGCCGCTTCGCTCAAGCGACCCTCCGCTTGACGATCGCCTCGGCAAGACCTGCGGCCCACTTGGTGATGTCGCCCGCGCCGAGGCAGACGACCATGTCGCCCGCCTGAATCGACGTGGCCAAGACATCGGCCAGCGCATCCGGCCCGGCGACGACTTGCGCCGAGCGATGTCCGCGCGCCTTCATACCCGAAACCATATGCTCGGAATCGACGCCTTCGATGGGCTGCTCGCCCGCGGCATAGACCGGGGCGGCGTAGACCACGTCGGCATCGTTGAACGCGCCTTCGAAGTCTTCCATGTGATCGCGCAGGCGCGTGAAGCGGTGCGGCTGGACCACGGCGATGACGCGGTTGCGCACGCCTTCGCGGGCCGCTGCCAGCACGGCGCGGATCTCGACCGGGTGGTGGCCGTAATCGTCGATCACGGTGACGACACCGCCCTCGACCTCGACTTCACCGACCTTGGTGAAGCGGCGCTTCACGCCGCCGAACTTGGAGAAGCCGGTCTGGATGCATTCTTCCGAACAGCCCATCTCCACTGCCACGCCCACCGCGGCGAGCGCGTTCTGGACATTGTGGCGGCCCGGCATCGGCAGTTCGATGCCCTCGATCCGGCGGAAGGAACCGTCCCGCTGGCGCAGCGCCACGTCGAAGCGGTTGCCGCCGGGGATCGGCGTCACGTTCTCGCCGCGGATGTCAGCCTGGGCCGAGAAGCCGTATGTAACCACGCGGCGGTCGCGCACCTTGGGGATGATCGCCTGCACTTCCGGGTGGTCGATGCAGAGCATCGCCGCGCCATAGAAGGGCACGTTCTCGATGAATTCGACGAAGGAGTCCTTCACCTTGTCGAACGAGCCGTAGTGGTCGAGATGCTCGGGATCGATATTGGTGACGACGGCGATGGTGCCGTCGAGGCGCAGGAACGAACCGTCGCTCTCATCGGCTTCCACCACCATCCAGTCCGAAGCGCCGAGGCGCGCGTTCGAGCCGTAGGAATTGATGATGCCGCCGTTGATGACAGTGGGATCGACCCCGCCGGCATCGAGCAGCGCCGCGACCATCGATGTCGTGGTGGTCTTGCCGTGCGTGCCGGCCACGGCCACGGTGTTCTTGAGGCGCATCAGCTCGGCCAGCATCTCGGCGCGGCGGACCACGGGAATGCGGTTTTCGAGCGCGTAGACCACTTCCGGATTGTCACGCTTCACGGCGGTGGAGGTGACGACCACGGCGACGCCCTCGACGTTCTCCGCCGACTGGCCGATCATGACCTTGATACCCCGGCCGCGCAGGCCTTCGACCACGTAGCCCTCGGCAATGTCGGAGCCCTGCACCGAATAGCCCAGGTTGTGCATCACTTCGGCAATGCCGGACATGCCGATGCCGCCGATGCCCACGAAGTGAATCGTGCCGATGTCGGTGCCGACGCCCCTCACTGTGCGGGCACCTTCGCGAGCTGGCTCTTTGCGAGCGCCTCGCCGCCCTTGGCGGGCATGGCCTTCTCCAGGCGGATCACGTCCATGATCGGGGCCGCGCCGAAGCTCTCGACAAGGTCGGCAAGATCGCTGGCGGCATTGGGATAACCGCAGTTCCACGAGGCGTGAGCGGCGTTGGCAAGGGTTTCGGGGTGCTGGGCCATGGCCTGAATCTGTTTCGCGAGCATGGTCGCGGTGAAGCTTTCCTGTCGGATTGCGCGAGCGCCGCCGGCCGCGACGATCTCGCGGGTATTGGCGGCCTGGTGGTCGTCGGTGGCGATCGGCAGCGGGATCAGGATCGCCGGTCGGCCGACCGCGGTAAGCTCCGCGATGGTCGAGGCGCCGGAGCGGCCGATGAAGAGATGGGCGCCGGCAAGCCGCTCGGCCATGTCTTCGAAATAAGTCGCGAGTTCGGCGGGGATGCCGTGGCCGGCATAGCGCGCGCGCACGGCATCGATATCCTCGGGACGGCACTGCTGGATCACCTGGAGCCGCGAACACAGCGCCGGGGGCAGCATGGCAAGGCCGTCCGGCACGACTTCGGAAAGCACCCGGGCGCCCTGGCTGCCGCCGGTCACCAGGATGCGCAGCAGGCTGTCCTCGCCGAATTCGGGGAACGGCGCGTCGCGCAGGGCCAGCACTTCCTCGCGCACCGGGTTGCCGACCAGCGTGACTTTCTCCGCCAGCTTCGGATCGAGCCGGTCCACTTGCGCAAAGGCCGTGGCGATGGCGTTGACCTTGCCGGCGAAGTAGCGATTCACCCGGCCGAGCACCGAGTTCTGCTCGTGCAGCACCGTCGGGATCTTCGCCGAACGGGCGGCGAGCATCGTCGGCAAGGCGGGATAGCCGCCGAAGCCGACCACGGCAGTCGGCTCGAAACTCTCGAACAGGCGCAGCGCCATCGCGCGGCCGGACAGGATGCCCTTGAAACCCTTGAGCCAGTTCAGCGGATTCTTGCCCGCGATGCGCCCCTGCGGCAGGACATGGGCGGGCAGATAGTCGGGCTTGCCGGGAATGGCCGCGCCGCGCTCGTCGGTGATGAGCGCGACGTGATGGCCGCGACGGTCCAGCTCCGCGGCGAGCGCGAAGGCGGGGATGAGGTGGCCGCCCGTTCCGCCCGCGGCGAGGACGTAGTGGCGGCTGACCGAGCCGGATACGGCCGAACTCATGAAGAAAAGTCTCCAACGGCGCGCAGTGAGAACTTTTCGCGCTTGATGAACGGATTGCGGCGCGTGATCGCCAGCAGCAGGCCGACAGTCATGCACATGGCCACCGTGGACGAGCCGCCGTAGCTGATCAGCGGCAGGGTCATGCCCTTCGACGGGAAGAGCTGCAGGTTGACCAGGATGTTGATGAAAGCCTGCCCGCCAAACTGCGAGGCGATGCCCGAGGCGGCGAGCACGGTGAAGAGGTCCTCCTCATCCACGAGACGCAGCATGACCCGCGTCAGCAGGGCAAGGTAGATCATGACGATGACGACGCAGGCGATCAGCCCGAATTCCTCGCCGATGACGGAGAAAATGTAGTCGGTATGCGCTTCCGGCAGCGCCATCTTGCGCGCGCCCATCCAGAAGCCCTGCCCGAACCACCCCCCGTTCAGGAGCGTGCGCTGCGCAAGGTCCACCTGGTCGAAGGCATTGCCGCCGGACAGGAAGGAATCGATGCGGTTGCGGCCGTTGTCGTATGTGAAATACATCAGGACGATACCCGCGACGCCCAGCCCGGCGAACATGCCGATGCGCTTGAGCGGTATGCCCGCCAGCAGGATCATCACGAAGAACGTGCCGGAAAACAGCATCGTCGAGCCGAAGTCCGGCTGCGCCATGAGCAGCGCGCCCAGCAGGCCCATGAGGCAGAAGCAGATCGCCACCACCGGAATATGCGGATCGCGCGCGCGCCAGGACAGGATCCAGGCCAGCAGGATCGGGAAGCCGGAGCCCAGGAACTGCGACGGCTGGATCGAGACGCCCAGCTTCAGCCAGCGCCGCGCGCCGTTCACTTCGGAGCCGATCACCGGCACCAGCACCAGCCCTACCAGCATGACCGCGGCAATCAGGATACCCACGCGGCGGGCGCTGTCCTTCGACAGGCTGGACGCCCAGAACATCGCGCAAAGGCCCACGAACTGCCAGCGCAAGTGCAGCCAGAAGAAGTGGAGCTGCGAGAGCTTTTCATGCGCGGTCGACAGGCGCCGCGCACTCGCGGGCGAACCGGCCGCCACCGCCACGGCGCCGATGCCCATGAGGATCAGCACGATGGCCAGGACGGTGCGGTCGATCTCCTGCCACCAGATCGCCAGCTGGCCCCGGCGGTTGCGGTTGTAGCGGACGTTGGCGGGCTGAACGCCCGAAGCGGAACCGGGAGCGGCAGTGGCCATCAGTGCTTCACCCCATCTTCGCCTTCACCCTCGGGCGTATCGGCGGATGCGCCCTGCTCCTGCTCGCCATGAAGTTCGAGCAGAGCCTCGACGATCTGGCGGAAGGCCAGTCCGCGCGCTTCGTAGTCGCGGAACTGGTCGAAGCTGGCACAGGCGGGCGAAAGCATGATGACGTCGCCCGGTCTGGCGCGGGTCATCGCATCGCGGATGGCTTCGGCCATCATCTCACTGCGGTGCACTTCGGTGTAAGGGGCGAGGATTTCGGCGAAGCGCGGCCCGGCATCGCCGATGGTATAGGCAGCCGCGACATTGCCGAAGAACGGCGCGCATTCGTCAAGGTCGTCGCCCTTGGGAAGACCGCCGAGAATCCAGTGGAGGCGCGGCTCGGGATCGGGCGGAAACGCGGCCAGCGCCGGTGCGGTCGAGGCCGGGTTGGTCGCCTTGCTGTCGTTGATGTAGAGCACGCCGCCGGCCTCGGCCACGCGCTCCATGCGGTGCGGCAACCCGCTGAAGGTGCGCAGCGCGGGCTGCCACTGCTCCGCGGGAATGCCCAGGGCCTCGACGATGGCGACAGCCACGGCGGCGTTCTGCAGGTTGTGCGGGCCTTGCAGCGAGGGCCAGTCCTTCTGGAGCGGCGCAAGGTCCTGCCCGCCGACGCGGCGGACGGCGCCGGGCGCGCGGCGCAGTTCCTCGGTCTCGGCAATGTCGGAGGTCTCGCGGTCGCCGGTGCCGAAGATGGCGGGGCGCGCGGCGTCCTGCATCGCGAAGAGGCGCGCCTTGGACATGGCATAAGCCTCGAACCCGTCATAGCGGTCGAGATGGTCCGGCGTGATGTTGAGCAGCGCGGCCACGTCACAGTCCAGGCTGCGGGTGAGATCGATCTGGTAGCTGGACAGCTCCAGCACATAGACGCCGCCCTCCGGCAGCGGATCTTCGCCCAGCACCGGCACGCCGATATTGCCGCCGACGCGGGTGGGCACACCGGCGCTTTCCAGCAGGTGGCAGACCAGCGACGTCGTGGTCGACTTGCCGTTAGTGCCGGTTATGCCGACGACGCGGTGCGCGGGAAGGCTGCCGCGGGCGAGCGCGAAAAGCTCGATATCGCCGATCACCGGCACGCCGTGGCGGCGCGCGGCTTCGGCGATCGGGTGCTTGTTGAGCGGTACGCCCGGCGAGACGACCACACCGTCATAGCCCGTCAGGTCGGCGGTGACGGGGTCCGCGACTTCGATGCTTTCCTCGTGACGGCGCGCGCAGAGGGCGTGGCGCGGCTCTTCGCGCGAATCCCAGGCCATGACGTGGGCGCCGCTGGCCAGCAGCGTCTCCACCGCCGTGAGTCCGGAGCGCGCGAGTCCGAGCACCGCGTAGCGCTTTCCGGCAAAGGCGGGGGAGACGATCAAGACCCGGCGCCCCTTATCGCAGCTTGAGCGTGGAGAGGCCGAGGACGGCAAGGACGATCGAAATGATCCAGAAGCGGATCACGACGGTCGATTCCTTCCAGCCCTTCTGCTCGAAATGGTGATGGATCGGCGCCATGCGGAACACGCGGCGGCCGGTGCGCTTGAACCAGAACACCTGGATGATGACCGAAGCCGCTTCCAGCACGAACAGCCCGCCGACGATGGCCAGCACGATCTCGTGGTGCGCGGCCACGGCAATGGCGCCGAGTGCGCCGCCGAGGGCGAGGCTGCCGGTATCGCCCATGAAGACGGCCGCGGGCGGGGCATTGAACCAGAGGAAGGCAAGGCAGGCGCCGATGATCCCGGCGCAGAACACGGCGAGTTCACCCGCGCGCGGAACGTGCGGAATGCCGAGGTAATTGGCGTAGTCGACGCGGCCCGCCAGGTAGCAGATGATCGCGAAAGTACCCGCTGCGATGATGACCGGCATCGTCGCCAGTCCGTCCAGGCCGTCGGTCAGGTTCACGGCATTGCCCGCGCCCACGATCACCACGGCCGCGAAGACGTAGTAGAACGGCCCGAGCGGAATGTAGCGGCCCGACAGGAAAGGAACATAGAGGTTGGTGTTGAGCTGGCTGACGATGATGTACGAGGCGATGCCCGCCACCACGAACTCCAGCCCCAGGCGCAACTTGCTCGACAGGCCGGCGGTGCTGCGCTTGGCGACCTTGTCATAGTCGTCCAGGAACCCGATGATCCCGAAGCCCACGGTCACGGCCACGCAGGCCCAGACGAAGGGGTTGGTCACGTCCATGAACAGGATCATCGAACTGACCAGCGCGGTGAGGATCATCAGCCCGCCCATCGTGGGGGTGCCGCGCTTGGCAAGGTGGCTCTGCGGGCCGTCTTCGCGGATCGGCTGGCCCTTGCCCTGGCGCACGCGCAGCATGTTGATGAAGCGCGGACCGATCAGCAGGCCAAGGCCCAGCGCCGTCATCAGCGCCGCGCCGGAACGGAACGTCTGGTAGCGGAAGAGGTTGGACAGTCCCTCGTAATGGAACCAATCTGCGATGAGATACAGCATCTTGCGGGGTTGCCCCCTACCCTTCCTGTTTGTCGAGCGCGTTCACGAGGGAAGACAGGCCCACCGAATTCGAGCCTTTGACCAGGATGACGTCATCCCGTTCGAGACCGAATTCGCGCAGTGCATCCACGGCTTCCCGCACGCTCAGGCAATGCGCGAAGGGCACCGTCTTGCCAAGCGGAAGACTAGCGGATTTCCCCAGTTCCCCTGAATGTTCGGCGGCTTCAAGAGCTTGGGCGAGCGGGGCCATCTCCTCGCCCACCAGCACGGCGTAATCGACTCCCGCCTCCCGGATCGGACCGGCCAGCGCGGCGTGGTAATCCGGGCCGTGGCTGCCCAGTTCCTTCATCGCACCCAGCACGGCGATGCGGCGATGCGCGGGGGTGCGCCCGAGCTGGTCGAGCGTCGCCCGCATCGAGGCCGGATTGGCGTTGTAGCTCTCGTCGATCAGCAGCGCCTTGCCGCCATTGCGGGGCGACGCGGGGCGGCGACCGGCTGCATCGGCATCGACGTCGGGCTCCCCACCCGGAACGTCGATTTCCAGTCGCGCGCCCCGGCCCGGCAGCCCGCCCATTTCGGCGAGCGCCACGCCTGCAGCGCCAAGGTCACCTTTCACCCCGCGCACTGCGGCCATGACCGCAAGGGAATTGATCACATGATGTTCGCCGGGCGACGCGACGGTATAGCAGACGCGCCGGTCGCCCATGTCGATGGTCACCAGGGAGCCGCCGCCAATCGCCGGCACCGCGTCCAGCAGACGGACGTCGGCGTCGCGGGCCTTGCCGAAGGAAACGACTTGCGCGCCGACGGCGACCGCGGCTTCCTTCAGCCGGTTGAAATAGGGGCTGTCGGCCGGAATCACGGCGATCCCGCCCTCTTCCAGCCCTTCGAATATCTCCGCCTTGGCATCGGCAATGGCCTCCATCGAGCCCAGCATCTCGATATGGGCCGGCGCGATGGTGGTGATGACGGCGACGCCTGGACGGACCTGCCGGGTCAGCCCGGCGATCTCGCCCGCGTGGTTCATGCCCATTTCGAAGATGCCGAAACGGGCGCGCGCCGGCATGCGCGCCAGGCTGAGCGGGACGCCGACGTGGTTGTTGTAGCTCTTGACCGAGCGATGGGCATCGCCCCGGCTGGCGCGGTCGAGCGCGGCCCAGATCGCTTCCTTGACGCCGGTCTTGCCGACCGACCCGGTCACGCCGATAATCGGGCCGCGGGCACGCAGGCGGCCGGCGTTTCCGAGCAGTTCCAGCGCCTCGGTGGTGTTCTCCACCAGGATGTGCGGCCCATCGACCGGCCGGTCGACCACGGCCGCCGCCGCACCCTTGGCGAAAGCCCCCTCGACGAAGCGGTGGCCGTCCATGGCCTCACCCTTGAGCGCGAAGAACAAGTCTCCGGGCTGAACGTCGCGGCTGTCGATCTCTACGCCGGAGACGGTGAACTCGCTGCTGGCCGCACCCTTGAGCACCCGCGCAAGCGTGGCGGAATCCCACAGGCCTTGCGTCGACGGGGCCAGCGGGTTCTCCTCCGCGGCGTCGCTTCCCCCGATCGAATCACTGGGCCAATCGAGGATCCGGGCTACAGCATTCATCGCACTACCTTCCCTGCGGACCAGACATTTCCCTGGCCACGGTTACGTCGTCGAATGGCAGGACGCGCACGGAGTCGCCGCTGCCGATGATCTGCCCCTGTTCATGCCCCTTGCCCGCGATGAGGACGATGTCCCCCCGTCCAGCCTCGGCGATGGCCGCGCCGATCGCCTCGCGCCGGTCACCGATTTCCCGCGCATCCTTGCCCATTCCGGCCAGGACCATCGCGCGGATCGCCGCTGGATCCTCGCCGCGCGGATTGTCGTCAGTGACGATCGCCACGTCCGCGCCTTCGCTGGCCACGCGGCCCATGTCCGGCCGCTTCCCCTGGTCGCGGTCGCCGCCGGCGCCGAAGACGACGATCAGGCGCCCTTCCACATGGGGACGGAGCGCCGCGATAGCCGCTTCCAGCGCGTCTGGCGTATGCGCATAGTCGACATAGACCGGCGCGCCTACCGAGGAAATCGCGGCGCGCTCAAGCCGCCCGCGCACGGTGACGAGGCGCTTCAGGGCATCGAAAGTCGTATGGGCATCGCCGCCGCTGGCCAGCACCAGCCCTGCCGCCACCAGCGCATTGGCGGCCTGGTAGGCACCGATGAGCGGAAGCTCGAGCACGTAGGCTTTGCCCTCATGCTCGAGCTCCAGCTTCTGGCCGAGTCCGCCCGGCTTGCGACCCGAGAGGCGGATGCTGGTGCCCTTGGCACCCACGGTGAACGTCTTGAGCCCGCGCCTTTCGGCATGGGCAATGGCTTTGTCCGACCAGGCATCGTCGGCCCAGATCACGGCGGTGCCGCCATCGACGACCACTTCGTCGAACAGGCGCATCTTCGCCGCGAAGTAATCGTCCATGTCGGCATGATAATCGAGATGGTCGCGCGAGAGATTGGTGAAGGCGCCCACCGAAACGCGCGGTCCCTCGATCCGGTACTGCGAAAGGCCGTGGCTGGACGCCTCGTAGGCGACATGAGTGACGCCCTCCCGCGCGAGGCCGGTCAGGTTGGCGAGGAACGTGACGATGTCGGGCGTGGTCAGCCCGGTCGAGACGGTTTCGTCGCTCGTGGTGACGCCCAGCGTGCCGATCGAGGCCGCGCGTTGGCCCGCCATGCGCCAGATCTGGCGCGTCAGCTCGACCGTCGAGGTCTTGCCGTTCGTGCCGGTGACGGCCACCAGGGTCTCGGGAACCGGCTGGAAGAACGGCGCGGCGAGGCGCGCGAACAGGCGGCGCGGCTCGGGATCGGCGAAATGGACGGCGCCTTCGACTTTGGCATCGGGATGCGCCACCACGGCAATGGCGCCGGCCTTGACGGCGGCGGCGATGTAGTCCTCGCCATTGAACTTCGTACCGCGAAAAGCGCCGAAAACCGTGCCGGGCGCGACTTTGCGGTGGTCGATGGCAAAGCCGGTGACATTGCCCGTCTCGTCTGCACTGCCCGCAAGATTGCTGGCCGAAAGAGAACCCTCGGCAAGAGGGATGCCGGCAGCGGCGCAGAGGGCAGTCAATTTCATTCTTCGAGGCTCACTCTTCAGCGGTTCCGGCGGGGATCAGGGGCTTGAGGTCGGAAATGTCGATGTCGCGCGTTTCGTCGGGCATGACGCCCAGCAGCGGGCCGATGCGCGGGACGACGCGCTGGATCACCGGTGCCGAGTTCCAGGCCGCAGTGCGCTGGAACGAGGTGGCTTCCGTGCCCTGCGGCTCGTCCATCATGGCAATGACGACATAGCGCGGGCGGTCCATCGGGAAAGCCGCGGCGAACGTCGCCACCAGCGAGTGCTTGCGATAGCCGCCGACGCCGGGCTTTTCGGCCGAGCCGGTCTTGCCGCCCACGCGGAAGCCCGGCGCGTCGGCCTTGCGGCCCGTGCCGTAGGACACGATCATGCGCAGGAGCTGGCGCATGCGGGCGCTCGTGGCGGCGGTGAACACGCGGCGTCCTGCCGGAACCTGCGAAGGCTCCAGCTTTTTCAGGGTGGTCGGGCGCCAGATGCCGCCGTTGACGAGCGCGGCATAGGCATTGGCCAGATGCAGCGGAGTGACCGCGATACCGTGGCCATAGGCGACCGTCATGGTGCGCAGGCGCGGCCACTCGCCCCGCGGCCAGAGAGGGAAGCCGCGCGCCGGCAGTTCGACATAAGGCCGCTGGTTCATCGACAGCGATTCCATCGTCTTCTTGAGCCGCTCGCCGCCGAGTTCGTCCGCGATATGCGCGGTGACCGTGTTCGACGAATGGATCAGCGTTTCCAGCACGTTGAGCGAGCTGCCGTAGTTGTGCAGGTCGTGAATCGTGAACTTGCCGACGTGGAGCGGCGTGGCCGGCCAGCGGCGGCGCAAGTCGGTGATCGTGCCGGCATCGAGTGCGGCCGCGACGGTGATCGGCTTGAAGGTGGAGCCGAGTTCATAGACCTGGTTGGTCACGCGGTTGAAGCCGCGCGGCACGTCTCCGGCCTTGGCCTGCTCCTCGGTGATGACGAGGTCGCTGGGCTGGACGTGGTTGGGATCGAACGAGGGCAAGGAGGCCAGCGCCAGGATCTCCCCGGTGTCGACATCGAGGATCACGCCTGCCGCACCCTTGGCCTTGCTCAGCGCCATGCCCTTGCCGAGTTCGTCTTCCAGCGCGCTCTGCACGCGGAAGTCGATCGAGAGCACGGCCGGGGTCTCGCGGCCTTCGGGGCTGGTAAGCTGCTTGTCGAACGCCTCTTCCATGCCGACCTGGCCCTTGCCGAACGTATCGACATAGCCCAGCACCGAGGCCGCCATGGACCCTTGCGGATAGAAGCGCGTGGCTTCCTGCGGATATTCGAGCGCCGGCTCACCCAGGGCGTGGACCTTGTTGGCGTCCTCCGGGAGGATCGACTTGCGCAAGTAGCCCGGCTTGTCGGACGAGAGCTTGGCGATCAGTTCGGCGCGGTCGAGATCGGGGAAGATGCGGATCAGCCCATCGGCGATCTCGGCCGGGGTGTGGACCAGCGAAGATCCCTCGGTCATCGCCTTGGGGTTGAACCAGAGCGAATAAGTACGGAATTCGCGCGCGAGGGGCACGCCGTTGCGGTCCACGATCTCGCCGCGCTGCGGGATCAGCAAGTCGGAAAGGTCGCCTCCGCGCACGGACGGACCGGTCACACCCAGGTAGACGATGCGGAAGAAGGCCAGAAGCCCGATGAGCGTGAACACCCCCAGAATCCAGAGCGTGCGCATCTTCGCCGTCAGCAGCGACTGCTGACGGACGTTGAACAGCTTGCGCCGGCCGGTGGAAACCGTGGTGGGGATCGCTCCGATCGGGAAGGCCGGAGCGTTCACTGCTGGGCGGCCTCCGCCACTTCGATGCGCGCCAGGCGGCTGCCCAGCGCGGCGGCATCGCGCGCCATCTGGTCACGCTCGGGATCGCGGTTCTTGCCGCCCGCGCCCTTGGCTTCGCCCTGGGCGATGGCAGCGGCCGTGGCGCCGGAGACCGGCGACACCATGGCCAGCAGTCCGCCGTTGCCGCCCTCCGCTTGGGTGCCCTCGCCGGTCTTGTCGGCATTGGCATAGCGGATCGGCGCCGGCGCACCCGGCCCCACCGGCATGCCCAGCGCGGCAAGCTGGCGCTCGCCCTCGATGTACTGGCCCGCGGTCGGCGCCTTGTAGCCGAACTCGACGTCGTTCAGTTCCTTGAGCGCCTGCTGGTTCGAACGGGTCTGGAATTCCGTTTCCAGGAAGTTGATGTCCTGCTGCACCCACACGATCCGCTTCTCGGTATCGTGAACCTGGCTCTTCACCGCGTTGACACGCAGCGTCAGGCCGATCGTCAGCGCCCCGCAGACCAGCAGCACGGAAATCCATCCGATCGAATGGACGCGATCGCGAGTGAGGTTCATGCGGCGCTCCTGGGGTCTTCGCGGCCGTTCCGGGCCGATTTCGTGGGGCCAGTCGTTCTGGGTGAGGCTTCCGTGCGCACCGCGGCGCGCAGGGTTGCGGATCGGGAACGGGGATTGGCGGCAAGTTCCGCTTCCCCGGGCCGCACCGCCTTCGCCACATGTTCGAACGTCGCCTGCGATCCCGAAGCGACTTGCGGCAGGTGCCGCGAAGTGCTCTGGGCCTGGCCGGCGGCATCGCGCAGGAAGCGCTTGACCTTGCGGTCCTCAAGGCTGTGGAAGGTCACGATCGCCAGCCGCCCCCCGGCGTGCAGCAGCGTTTCGGCCCCTTCCATCCCGGCGTCGAGTTCGTCCAGCTCTCCGTTCACATGGATACGGATCGCCTGGAAGCTGCGCGTCGCCGGATCCTTCGGCGCCGACGCTCCCTTGTAATTGGGATTGTAGCCCACGGCCTTGCGCACCACGCTGGCGAGTTCGCCCGTGGTCGCGATGGGCCGCGCGGCCACGATCGCCCGCGCCACCCGGCGCGACTGGCGTTCCTCGCCATAGAGGTAGAGCACGTCGGCGATCTCCGCCTCGTCCGCCTCGTTCACGAAGTCGGCGGCGGAAAGCCCGGACTGGCTCATGCGCATGTCGAGCGGGCCATCGGCGCCGAACGCGAAGCCCCGCTCCGCCTGGTCGAGCTGCATCGAGGACACGCCGATATCCATGACGACGCCGTCCACGCTGTCGACTCCCGCTTCTGCAAGGCCCTCGACCATTTCGGAGAAGCGCCGGGCGTGCAACACGAGGCGGGGCGGAACGGCGTCCAGCTCCGGCCATTTTTCGCGGTTATCCACGATTGCAGCAATGGCATCGGGATCCCGGTCGAAGGCATGAACCGTCGCCCCCGCATCGAGCAGGCGGCGGGTATAGCCTCCCGCGCCCAGGGTACCGTCGACGATGACGTCGCCGCCCCGGGGGTTCAGGGCGGCGACGACCTCCTCAAGGAGCACCGGAACGTGGGGAACGCCCTCGGGTATGGTGCGAGAGGCGCTCATTTCTTCGAAGCTTTCTGAAGTTCCTTGGCCGCAAGGCTGCCACAGGCGGTCTGTGCCGCCTTCCAGCTATCGTCCATCGTGTTGAGGTTTTCCGGGCTCCACACCGTGAAGAATCGGCCATTGCCGCGGAAGTAGAGCTGGTCGGAGACATTGGCGAGCGCGCCGAGATCGTCGGGCAGGACGAAACGGCCGCTGCCGTCGAACGGCACTTCGTAGGAGGCGTAAATGTCGCTGGCGCGCTTTTCCGCGTCGAAGTCCTTGCCCGCGCGGACGGCCATTTCCTGCTGCTCGCGGATTTCCTGCTCGAAATCCTGAATGCGCGAGAGGCCGAAGCCGACGAGGCAGGGCCAGCGGTCATGGGTGGTCAGGCAGAGCAGGTCCTTGCCGCTCGATTCGCGCACAGTGCCGCGAAATGCATTGGGCAGCACGAAACGGTTCTTGTCGCGTAGCAGCGAGAAGCCCTGTCCGTTGTAGATGTATGGCTGCCCAGCCATGGTCCCTGTTCGCCCCTAAGGTTGCCTCTCGGGCATGACAGCAACCCCTCCCGCCACGCGCTCACGCGGCAGGGTTCCGGTACTGCAAGCAGCACACGGCGAGTCTCAGCCATTCCGATTGACAATGCTTTTATAACGGGAATTTTGGGGATTAAAGGGAAATGTGGGGATCAGAGGGAATTAATCGGCGGATTTCTTCGGATTTTAGGCACGGGTCATCCCAGGTCCCGTTCCGTTAGGACCTGCGAAACCATGGATAGCGCTGATTTTACGCGGATTTTCCCTTATATCCGCATCGATCCCGGGCCTGCCCGTCAATCCCCACTTTTTGCCTGTTCGATGAGCCTGGCAAACGTTTTACGCCGCAAGTCCAGCGAGGGCACCTCTTCGGGGTCCTCCAGCAAGGCTGCGTCGGAAATGGCCAGGATCCGGCCCTTTCCCAGCCTGCATCGCGCCAGAACCCCATCCGCTTCGTAAAGGCAGGAGGCAGTCTCGTCCCCGCTTTTCCCGCCGGTCCCGGATTTTCCCGCCGACACGGCGCCGTCCCCATCGCTCCCCGCTTTCCCCGAAATTCCCGAGGACGATGGTCCTTCCCCGGAATTCCCCGATGCGCGAAACCGGCCCGCAAGGTCGACCGGAAGCGGCCCGGCGGAAGTCTGGACCAGGCGTTCCCCGGCCCTCTGGCCCGCGTCGAACTCCAGCGCCAATCCCCAGTGCGCCAGGATGGGAGAGAGCAGCACCATGTCCTGCGGCCGCCGAGGATCGCCCAGCGCGTGGCGCGACGGCATGGTCAGCATGGGGTCCGCGAACAGCAGCAGATGCCCGCCCTCGCGCACCCAGCGGTCCAGCGCCACGTTTTCCTGCGGCGAAAGCGGGCGGGGCTGCGCCAGTACCAGTAGCGCGCCCGAGGGGAGCGGCAATCGCCCGTTCGGCCCGGCCAGCGTGTCGAGCGGGGTCAGGCGGCCTGCCTCATCCAGCGGCGCAAGCGCCCAGTGCCGGGCGCGCTCAGGCGCCAGCAATTCGCGCACATCGCCGCTTTCGCCCCAGACGATGGGCAGGCTGGTATAGAGACCAATGGCGCGATCGCGGCGCGGCGCCGCCGAATCGCCGCAACTCGTGAGTGTGGCCGCGAGCATGGCCGCGCCAGCCAGAAGCGTCAGCGCTGGGCGCAGCTTACTGGCCGTCTACCGGAGCGCCGGTTACTTCGGGATCCGTCATCGGCGCGGGCGGAGCCGAGGGGCTGGGATCGGCGGCGGGAACCACGCCGATGTCCGCGAGCGGATCGCTGGACGCCTTCTTCGGCTTGGCATCGACCGCAACGACCTGCTGGATCGGATCGGAAGTATCGATCAGCCGGGTGCGATCGTTGATGATGTTCGCCAAGCCCACGATGAGCAGCATCGCGCAAAGGCCGAAAAGTCCGACCTGGAGACGGTGAACGGCCTGCGAACGCAGCTCGCGCGCAGTGGGCGGCACGAAGTGCTGCGGTGCGGTGATCGGTTCAACCATTGTAGGCGGAATGTGTCCTGCCATCGACAGACCGTTTACCTCAGGATCGCAGCCATGGGAAGACGGGCAGGTTCTTCGATTCCAGCCATTCCGGATTGAACAGCGAGGAGAGGTAGCGGAATCCGGTGTCGCACAGGATCGTGGCGACGCGCGCGTCGGCCTTGCCTTCGGCCACCAGCTTGCGCCCCAGCGCCACGGCGCCCGCCACGTTGATGCCCGAGGAGAGGCCGAGGCAGAGCCCCTCTTCCGAAAGCAGGCGGCGGACCCATTCGAGGCCCTCTTCGTCCGAGATGCGGAACTGGGTATCGATCGGCGCGCCTTCGAGGTTGGCGGTGATCCGCCCCTGCCCGATGCCTTCGGCGACCGACGAGCCTTCGGCCTTCAGCTCGCCATGGGCATAGTAGTTGTAGAGCGCCGCGCCGTGCGGATCGGTGAGCGCAATGGTGATGTTCTCGTCGAAGGCCTTGAGGCCGAGGCCGGTGCCCGCGATCGTGCCGCCGGTGCCCGCAGCGCAAGTGAAGCCGTCGATCCGGCCGTCCAGCTGCTGCCAGATTTCCGGCGCGGTGCTTTCGATATGAGCCTTGCGGTTGGCGATATTGTCGAACTGGTTGGCCCAGATCGCGCCCGGCGTCTCTTCGGCGAGGCGGCGCGAGGTGTGGACGAAGTGGCCGGGATTCGAGAACGGCGCGGCCGGCACCAGGACCAGCTCGGCGCCCAGCGCGCGCAGCGTGTCCATCTTCTCGCGCGACTGCGTTTCCGGCATGACGATGATCGTCTTGTAGCCCAGCGCATTGGCCACCAGCGCGATGCCGATGCCGGTGTTCCCCGCCGTGCCTTCCACGATCGTGCCGCCGGGCTGGAGCAGGCCCTTCGCCTCGGCATCGCGCACGATCCACAAGGCCGCGCGATCCTTCACCGAGGCGCCGGGGTTGGCGAATTCGCACTTGCCCCAGATCTCGCATCCGGCCGCTTCGCTCGGTCCCTTGAGCAGGACGAGCGGGGTGTTGCCGATGAGGTCGAGAGTGGAGCGCTGGGGGATCGGTGCAGTCATGGCGGCACAGGTAGGAAGTCAGACCGAAAGGCGCAAATGATTTGCGGAGTTTTTTGAGCAGGCCATTCGCCTTGCTCCCCTTCTCGTGCCCGTCTCGCGGCCCGGCCCGCGGCGCCTTCCCGCTTTCCGCCTCGGCTCCCTCAAGAATCCATCCCGGAGGGGAGGTCCGATGGAACGCGGGCCGGTGCCCGCGCAAAACGGCCCGGAGGCCGTCTTGCCGGAGCGTCAGGTCATCGCAGAATCAGTCTTCCTGCGCGATCGTGACCTTGCAGCCTTCGAGCACCGAAGTGATCGGCACCTGGCAGGACAGGCGCGAGTATTCGTTGCGATGGTCCGAGCTGTCGAGCAGGTCGTTCTCGTCTTCGCTCATGGCCGGCAGCTTGTCGGCGAAGGCGGGATCGATGTGGACGTGGCAGGTCGCGCAGGAGCAGCAGCCGCCGCAGAGGGCCAGAAGCTCGTCGAAACCGCTGTCGCGGATCGTTTCCATGAGGGTGCGGCCTTCAAGGGCCTCAACGGTGGATTCTTCGCCCGATTGATTGATGACGATGATCTGCGGCATTCTCGTCGATCCTCTTTGATACTGCATGTATCATAACATGCTGGTTTCGGCCTTTGGGGCCGGCTGCTAATGGCTGCAATCCCCTTTTGCAAGGTAATCGAACTATGGGCTTGAGCGCTGGCGCACTGAAACTGGGACTCGACGCGATTGCGGGGCGAGAGCCCGCCATCGCCCGAGCGCTGGATGCGGCCGGCTACCCCGAACCGCGCATCCGCCCTACCGGATACGCCACGCTCCTGCGCACCATCGTGGGCCAGCAAGTGTCGGTGGCGGCGGCCTCTTCGGTGTGGCAGCGGCTCGAGGACCTGCTGGGCGAAGGGATCGCGCCCGAAACTTTGCTGGCCGCCGAATTCGAAGCCCTGCGCGGCTGCGGGCTTTCGCGTCAGAAGCAGGGTTATGCGCGCAGCCTTTGCGAACTGGTGATCGCCGGCACGCTCGACTTCGACGACTTGCCCGCGGACGACGAGGAGGCAATCGCCCAGCTTGTGCGCATCAAGGGCATCGGCCGCTGGTCCGCGGAAATCTATCTGCTCTTCGCGGAAGGCCGCCCGGACATCTGGCCGGCCGGCGACCTTGCGGTGCAGGCCGGCATGCACAAGATCCTCGGCCTGGAAGCGCGTCCCAGCGAGAAGGAAGCGCGGGAACTGGCCGAAGCCTGGCGCCCCCATCGCGGCGCCGCGGCGATCTTCACCTGGCACTGCTACAACAACCCGGCCCTTTAAGCGGCGCCCTAAACGGAGAGGGGCGCCTTCCGTAGCCCCGCTTCGCCCAGAAAACGGCTTTCCATCCACCGGCGCAGGCGCGGGGACTGCCGTTCGGTCAGGATCGATATTCCCGCGCAGGCCAGCACGATCAGCGCGATCAGGGCCGCGAACATCGGAAAACTGCGCCCGGCCTCGATCCCCCAGGACCGCAGCAGCTGGATCAGCGGCCAGTGGAACAAGTAGAGCGTGAAGGAAAAGCCGGCGAGCGTCCGGGCGGCTCCGTCGAGACGCAGGATCGGCGCGGAAAGCAGGTTCACCAGCGGACGCGCGGCCACCAGCGCCAGGGTCATGGCCAGGCCCATCAGCAGGTCCGACAACGCCCATTGCGACCATTCGGCATCGCCCGGCCACCACGCCTTGAGCAGGGGATTGAGCACCGCGTGATCGATCCGGAACAGGAACAGCGCCATTGCGCAGGCTGCCACGATCGCGACGGGCGCAGCCGCGAGGGGCAGGCGCCGGGCGGTGCGAACATGGGTCAGCGCCGCCCCCATCAGCCAGACGGGCATCAGCAGGAGAATGGCCCCGCCCGCCGCCGCGCAGCCCAGCGCCACCGCAAGGACGCGCGGCCAGCCCCGCAGGAACACGGCCAATGCGAAGATCGCATAGTACCAGACCTCGTAGCAAAGCGACCAATAGGGCGGGTTCCAGACCGGCCCGGCCACCCCCGGCCAGGCGCTGAGGAAAGCCAGCGGCGCCAGCAGTTGCTTCGTCACTTCCAGCGCTTCCGCGGGGGAATTGTCCATTCGCACCGGCATCGGCCCCGCCAGCACATAGGCCGCCAGCGTGCCGAACAGCAGCGAGGGCACCGCGACCGGCAGGATGCGCGACAGGCGCGCCACGGCGTAACGAGGCAGGCTGGACCGGCCGCTCAGCACGGACGTGCTGATCACGAGGCCCGAAAGCACGAAGAACACGATCACGCAGTAGTGCTGCATGCGCACGCCGAAGGGAAACCAGCCGTGATAAAGCCCGAGCTGCACCGCATGGCCGATGGCCACGAGCAGCGCCGCGCCAAAGCGCACGAAGTCCAGCACGACCGAGAGCGGCCGCGTCAGGAAAGGTTGCTCGGCAGGCGGGCTCACGGGAGCCGAATCAGTCGCGCGGGGCGGCCGCGTCGATGAAGCGGGCCAGTTCCAGGTCGCGGCGGCTCAGGCCATCGGCATCGTGGGTGGTCAGCGTGATCTCCACGCGGTTGTAGACGTTGAACCATTCAGGATGATGGTCGGCCTTGTCGGCCTGGATGGCCACGCGGGTCATGAAGCCGAAAGCCTCGTTGAAGTCCGCGAATTTCAGCTTGCGCACGATGGCGAGGCCGTCCTCGCGCAAGTCCCAGCCGGGCAGTGCGGCCAGCGCTTCATCGCGTTCGGCGTCGGTAAGGCGGGCAATCGGCATGGGCGACTCCGTAAAGATGCAGCCAGCTTGGCACTGGGGGGGCTTTCCACTATCGCGTCACCCCATGCAAGGGGCCTCCATCGCCATCGACGACCTCGCCTGCCGGCGCGGCGACAGGCTGCTGTTTCGCGGCGTCTCGCTGCGGCTCGATGCCGGCGAGGCACTGCAGGTGACCGGGCGCAACGGCATCGGCAAGTCCAGCCTGCTGCGTATCCTGGCCGGCCTGGCCCCGGCCTTTTCCGGCGCCGTGACGACCGCAGGCAGCATCGGCCTGGTGGACGAACGCCCGGCGCTCGATCCGGGCTGGACGCTCGGCTCCGCCCTGGCATTCTGGCAGCAGATGGACGGGAATGGCGAAGATCGGCACATGGCCCGCCTGGGTCTCTCGGGCCTGCTTGACGTGCCGGTGCGCTACTTGTCCACGGGGCAGAAGAAGCGCGCCGCCCTTGCCCGCCTGCTCGGCCAGGACGCGCGGATCTGGCTGCTCGACGAGCCGCTGAACGGGCTCGACAGCCATGCGGTCGCCCTGGTCGAGGCACTGGCGGCGGAGCATTGCAGCAAGGGCGGCATTGCAGTGATCGCTTCTCACCAGCCTTTCGCGCTGCCGGGCATGGCAACCCTCGCCCTTGCGGAGCACGCGGCATGAGCGTCAGGATCCGGCCCCTCCTCAAGCGAGACCTCACGCGCCTGCTGCTGGGCGGACGCGGCGGCGGGGCGCTGCTGCCGATCCTGTTCTTCCTCTCGGTGGCGATGCTCTATCCCTTCGCCGTCGGCCCCGATGCGCCGCTGCTGGCGCGGACCGGCGGCGGCGTGATCTGGGTTGCCGCCTTGCTGGCCGCGATCCTGCCGCTCGACCGCCTGGTGGAGCCCGACATCGAGATGGGCCTGTTCGATCAGTGGGCGCTGCGCGGCATCTCCGAGGAACTGGTGATCGCGGTGCGGGTGCTCGCCCATTGGCTGAGCTTCGGCCCCCCGCTCATGCTGGCCGCCCTGCCCGCCGCCGCCCTGCTCGGGCTGGACGGGCAGAGGCTCATGCTGGTCGAGATCGGGCTGCTGGCGGGTACGCCGGGCCTCGCCGCGCTGGGGGTGACGGTTGCCGCACTCACGGCCGGCCTGCGCGGCGGCGCGGCGCTGGGGGGGCTGCTGATGATCCCCATGGCCGTGCCGGTGCTGATCTTCGGCGCGGGCAGCCTCGGCAGCGGCGGCACGGGCGGACTGGCCCTGACCGCGGCGGCAAGCCTGGTCCTGCTGGCCATCGCCCCTTTCGCCAGCGGCGCGGCGATCCGCGCGGCCCGCGGCTGACGATCTCGCGCGGCGCGGCGCCGGCGAGCGCTCGTTTCATCGCCACGGCGGTTGGCGCAGGTACCGCTGCCCAAGCATAGTGCGCTTCCAGATCCGGCCAGAACCGGACAGCGGGAGAATGCCATGGAAAGCCATCGGACGCTGATCGACAGGGCCAGGCGCGAAGCCGGGCTCGACGACTTCGGCGCAGACGGCTTTCGCGAGGGCCTGGAAATCCTGGTCGATTCCCTCGATCGCGAGGCCGGCCTCAATGCGCTGGGCGAAAGCGCCCTGGCGGAACGCATCGTCCTGCATCTCAGGCAAAGACTGGAAATCGAAGACTGGTATCGCCGCCATCCCGAGATCGCGGACGAGGAGATCCGCGCACCGCTGTTCGGCGTCAGCCTGCCGCGCACAGGTTCCTCGGCGCTGTCGTTCCTGCTCGCGAGCGACCCGGCGATCCGCTACCTCAGGGTCTGGGAAAGCAGCCGCCCCTGTCCGCCGCCTGGCACTGTCGAAGGACCCGATCCCCGCCGGGGCGTCTCCGCCAGCAGCGCCGACGAGACGCTGAAAGGCGGCCGCCGCACGCCAAGCGGGATCGACGGCGCGATGGAGTGCCAGGACATCATGGCGCTCGATTTCAAGAGCCAGATATTCCAGGCTTTCGCCCAGGTTCCCCGCTATTCGGACTGGCTCCTCCAAGCCGACCTGACCGAGACTTACGCCTATCACAAGCGTGTGCTGAAGCTGCTGCAATGGCGGCAACCGGCGCGGCCCTGGCGGCTCAAGGCGCCCACGCACATGCTCTATCTCGATGCGCTGACGGCGGCGTTTCCCGATGCCCGCTTCGTCATGACTCACCGCGATCCCAGCGACGTGATCCTGTCCGTGGCCACGGTCTATGCCGACATCATCGGCAAGTTCACCGACCGGACCGACCATGCCTATCTCGGCGATCTCAACCTTCGGACCTGGTCCGAGGCGATGCGGCGGGCGATCGCCTTTCGCGATGGCGGCGGGGACCACCGTTTTCACGACATCCACTTCCGCGCCATGCTGCGCGACCCGCTGGGGCAAGTGCGCGAACTCTATGCCTGGCTGGGAGAGCCGGTCTCTCCGGAGTTCGCACGGGCAATGGCGGCATGGTGGGCATCGAACGAGAGCGAGCCCCGCATGGCCAAGCCCGATCCGGCGCGCTTCGGGCTCGATCCCGCAGCGGTGCGCGGCCATTTCGGCGACTATCTGGCGCACATGGAGCGCTGGGCGCCCTTCAGCGAAGCCGCTTGAACAACTTTCGGAAGAACCACAGGTGATGACAGATGGGTGAAGTAACCAGCGGCCCCGTAGACTTCGATGCCGCCGCGCGAGAGGCGCAGACGATTGCGGGAGGGCCGCGCTATGCGCCGCTGCGGCTCGACGAAGTGAGCCCGGAGGGACAGGAGCAGGTCGACGCGATCCGCGCGGCCTTCCATATCCCCGACAGTCGCCCCTTCCCCGACGTCAGCCTGATCACCTTGCGCCATCCAGGCATGTTCAAGGGGCAGATGGTGCTGGGTATCGAATTGGCCGCCAGAGGCGCGATACCCGGCCGTGAGCGGGAACTGATGATCCTGCGCCTGGCCCTGCTCGCCGGCGCGCCGTTCGAATGGTGCGAACATGTGGATATCGGCAAGGCCTTCGGCATCACTGCCGAGGACCTCGAACGCGTGATCGCAGGCTCTGCCGCGCCCGGCTGGACCGAACACGAATCGGCCATGCTGCGCGCGGTCGAGGAACTGCTCGCCGATTACTGCCTGGGCGAGGAGACCTGGAACACGCTCGCTCGGACCTGGGACGAAAAGCAGATGCTGGAACTGCCCATGCTCGTCGGCGCCTATCTGATGACGGCGATGCAGCAGAATTCCCTGAAAATTCAGCCCAAGGGCGGTTTCGATTACCGCTGATCCCGATTCGCGGGATTCGGCACGCCGATAGTCCGCGAATCGGCGAAACGAATCACGGCGAATCACTGCGTGTTTCGAAAGGCCGTCGCTCCCCGAGCGGCGGCCTTTTCTCGTGGAAAATATCGCCGGGTTTTTCGCACGGTTCACCGGCGGCGGATCCGGCGGCGCCTGTGGACAAGCGCGGCAGAACTCCGGGATAACGGCGGGATAAGTTGGGGATTTTCCTGAAAAAAACGGGCCGGGGCGGTTTCTCGCGTGGTGCGTGAAATCGCCCCGGCCCAGTCGACAGGAAGGGCAGGCGGGCGCCCCATGACAAGCGCCGGCCCGAGGTCCTTGGTGCAGGCTTGACGGGCAAGACAAGCTGCGTAGACATAGCTAATGATAATCATTCTCAAATACAAGCCCATGGAGAACCAGGCATGTATCAGTACGTCGATCGCCCGCTGAATTCGCTCGACGAGGGGTGCCGTTTCCTCGTCTGGTCCATGCGCGCCTGGGTCACGACGCTGGCGCGCCGGCAATGCCCTGCGCAGGCACTGGCCCCTGCTTTCGCCAAGTGGCGGATGATCGGCGGGCTCCAGCCGTTCCACCGGGCCATGCTGCTGTTCAACCGCGATGCGCTGGAGACTTTCGCCTTCTGTCCGATGGCCTGCAGCCATGTTTCCGAGCACGAGGCGGTGATTCTCGAACTCATCACCTCGCTGCGCGACCGCGGCCCCCAGCAGACGCGCGCCACGCTGGAACTGGTGGTTTCGGAAGACAGCGTGGGCGACGTGCTGGAAACGCTCTCGAAGCTCGGCGCGGCCATGGCCATTGCCGGCATTTTCCCCGGCGAACCGGTCGAAGCGAAGAACCAGCGGCATTGAGCGGCGACGCGGAGGGAGGCCCGGCTCCGGGGCGCGTGCCGGAGGGAAGCGCACTTCCCTCCGGCGCTCCTCATTGAGCGGGCGCGGTGAGGACCGGCGGACTTATCCCCCGATCAATTCGCGCCCGATCAGCATGCGCCTGATCTCGTTCGTACCGGCGCCGATGTCGAGCAGCTTGGCATCACGCAGATAGCGCTCGACCGGCCAGTCCTTGGTGTAGCCGGCCCCGCCCAGTGCCTGCACCGCTTCTCCCGAGACGCGGAAGGCGTTCTCGCTGGCGAGCAGGATCGCGCCGGCCGCGTCGAACCGGGTGGTCTGCCCTGCGTCGCAGGCCCGCGCGACGGCGTAGACATAGGCCCGCGCCGACTGCAGCGCGACGTACATGTCCGCCACTTTGGCCTGCATGAGCTGGAACGTGCCGATGGCGGTGCCGAACTGGCGGCGTTCGCGCACATAGGGGATCACGGTATCCAGGCAGGCCTGCATGATGCCGATCTGCAGACCCGCCAGCACCACCCGCTCGTAGTCGAGCCCGCTCATCAGCACTTTCACGCCGCCGTTCAGCGGGCCCATGACGTTCTCTTCAGGCACGAAGCAGTCGTCGAACACCAGTTCGCACGTCGGCGATCCGCGCATGCCCATCTTGTCGATCTTCTGGCCGATGGAGAAGCCGGCCATGCCTTTCTCGATCAGGAAGGCGGTGATCCCCCTGGAGCCTGCCTCCGCATCGGTGCGGGCGTAGACGACCAGCACTTCCGCGTAAGTACCGTTGGTGATCCAGAACTTGGTGCCGTTCAGGCGAAAGCCGCCCGGCACGGCGTCGGCCCGCAGCTTCATCCCGACCACGTCGGACCCCGCCCCCGCTTCGGACATGGCCAGGCTGCCCACATGCTCGCCGGAAATCAGGCCGGGCAGGTACTTGGCCTTCTGGGCCTCGTTCCCCCAGCGCCGGATCTGGTTCACGCAGAGGTTCGAGTGCGCGCCGTAGGACAGCCCGACCGAAGCCGAGGCCCGGCTGACTTCCTCCACCGCGATCACATGTTCGAGATAGCCCAGCCCGGTGCCGCCCCATTGCTCTTCCACGGTGATGCCGTGCAGGCCAAGCTCGCCCATGGCAGGCCAGAGTTCGCGCGGAAACCAGTCCTCCGCATCGACCCTGGCCGCAAGCGGCGCGATCTGTTCGTCGGCGAAACGGGCCACGCTCTCGCGGATCATCTCCGCCGATTCGCCCAGCGCGAAGTCGAAATCCGGGGTTGCCTTCATGCCCTAGTCCCAATCTTTTCGAGCGCCGCTCTCCGGCGCCTTTCGTTAACCCGCAAGTTAGCGACCGGGCTCCCGCCAAACAAATTGAAACTTCCCGCCCAGTTCGATAAATTTTCCCAATGATAAAGCGCGCGCATATCCGCCATTTCCTGGCCGTTGCCGATTCCGGCAGCTTCAAGCAGGCCTCGGCGCGGCTCCACGTCACCCAGCCGACGGTCTCCACCAGCATTGCGGAACTGGAACGCCTGGTGGGATCGCCGCTGTTCGTGCGCGACCGGCGCCATGTCCGCCTGACCGAGCCGGGGGGCGCCTTCCTGCCGATCGCCCGCGACCTCGAAGCCGGCTTCCGCCGCGCGGACCAGTTCGGCCGGCCCATGCAGGAGCAGTGGCCGGACCTGAAGCTGGGGGTGATCCCGAGCGTGTCCGGCCCGCTGCTGGAGCGGCTCGCCCGCGAACTGGCCGGGGACTTCGGGATCGAACTGGTGGAGGGGGACGACCGCGATTTGCGCGGGCAACTCGGCAGCGGCAAGATCCAGTTGGCGCTGACGTTGCTGGGGGAAGACGAACAAGGCCCCTGCGCCCGCACATTGCTGGAGGAGCCCTACGTCCTGGTCATGCCGGAGACGCACCGCTTCGCCGGGGCGTCGCTCGTGGCGCCGCAGGACATCGCCGGGGACATCATGATCGCCAGGCGGTCCTGCGAGGTGCTTCAGCAAACCAGCCGCTTCTTCACCGATGCCGGGGTGCGCCCGCGCTTCGCCTTGCGCAGCGAGAACGAGGACCGCTGCATGCGCATGGTTGCGGCCGGCCTTGGCGTGACGGTGGCGCCCCTGTCGCTGGCTCCTGCGGGAACGGCGACGGCGGAGATCGCAGGCTATGGCCTGAGCCGCAGACTGGGCCTGATACGCGGCGCGGAATTTCCGGCGGAGGCGGAGGAACGACTGGCGGCGACGCTGGAGATCGTCTCCGCCAGCCTTCCCTCCCTGGCCCGTCAATCCGGTGCGGCGCCCTCATAGCGCCCGCCGGCTGTCTCTATGCCGACCGGGTCTTTCCGTGTCGGCCGTGAATATCCTGTCTTGCCCTGAACCCTGACTTGGCACCCTGACTGGCGCACGCGTCACACCCGGTGTCCGCACAAGCCGCCCGGTAACGGGCCTGCCTGTACGAGACAGCACCGAGCGGGGGCGCTCCCGAACCGGGTGTCCCTTTTTACCCCCAAATGCGGAGAAGCGCCCCCTACCGTCATGCGGTTCGCGCACTGGCAGCGGCCTCGTTGGGAGAGCAGCCGCCGCCAGCGCGTTCGCACGTTTCGGTGTTGCCCATTAGGTAAAGAGCTGACACGATGCGATCAAACGCAATGAATTTGACGCAGCGTTGCAAAAATTAGAGCAGGTCCAGACAGTCCCGATGCCGGCATTTTCCCGTTTCCTGCGCTACTTCATGGCGGTCGGCCGCCTCGGCTCGATCCGCAAGGCTGCCGACGAGCTGAACGTGTCCGCCTCCGCCATCGACCGGCAGATCCTGAACGTGGAAGCCGAACTGGGCCTCCCGCTGTTCGAGCGCCTGCCCACCGGCCTGCGGCTCACCGCGGCCGGAGAGATGATGATGGCCTCCGGCGCCCACTGGCAGCAGGGCATGGCCAGCCTGCGCGGACGGATAGAGGACTTGCGCGGATTGAAGCGGGGCCACGTCGACATCGCGGTGATCGATGCCCTGGCGACGGGCCATGTCCCTGCGACGCTCCACGCCATCCAGCAGCGCTATCCGGGCATCACCCTGGGCATCAAGGTGCTGGGCAACGACGCGGTGCGGCGGGCGGTGATCGACGGATCGGTGGATTGCGGCATCCTGTTCGAGCCGCAGTCCTACCGCGACCTTTCGGTCCGCGCCTTCACCGAAGTGGTGCTGGGCTTCGTCACGCCGCCCGGCCATCCTTTCGCCGCCCTGCCCGAGGCGCGCTTCTCGATCTGCGCGGACGAGCCGATGATCATCCCGGCAGAGCCGCTGGCGGTCTATCAGCAGATCGCCGTGCTGGAAGGGGCGACCGGGATCGCTCTGACCCGCAAGGCGAGTTCGGACAATATCCAGATGATCACCGCGCTGGTCACGCAGGGTGCCGGGGTGGGCGTGCTCACTTCGCTGGATGTCCGCACCGACGTGCAGCGGGGCAGCCTGGCCTTCACCCGCATTTCCGATTCGCTGCTGCGGCCGATGACCCTCGCGCTCTGCACGGCCTCGGCCCGCACGCCGTCTTATGCCGCGAACCTGGTGATCGGCGAATTCGAGCACGGATTTGCCGCGCTTGGCCATGCTGCTTCAACGGCTTAGGCCCCGCCCGGCCTCTGCGGGAAGCCCAGGCGGCATCGCGCGATTGCGGATTTCGCAAGAACGCGGTAACCGGAGCAGCTTCCTCCCCACATTCGCGTTCAGGATTTGCCCCGCATGAGTGAAGCTTCCGAGCCGCAGCTCCATTATCTCGAGTATTACGAAGACTTCCTTGCCAAGGTTCGCCAGCTTTCACGGCAGGTGCAGCAGGGCGAGTGGAAGCCCGAATTCGTCATCGGCCTCGGCCGCGGCGGATTGGTTCCGGCCGTCTATATCTCGCACCAGCTGTCGCTGCCGATGCTGTCGATCGACCATTCGTCCAAGATCCCCGGCTTCGCCGACGAACTTCTGGCGAAAGTCGCGGCGATGAGCGCCGATGGCACGCGCATGCTGTTCGTGGACGATATCAACGACACCGGCGGCACCATCGAATATATCCGCAGCCAGCTGACCGAAGGCGGCTGCGACCACGGCAACTTGCGCTTCGCGGTGGTGATCAACAACAAGAGTTCCAAGGTCGGCGTCGACCTCTGGGCCGAAGTGATCGACCGTACCGACGACAAGCGCTGGTTCGTGTTTCCCTGGGAATCGGTGGGCACGCGCGAAAGCATCGTCGAGGAAGCGCTTTCGGTGCCCGAACGCCTGGCCTGAAGCCGGGGGTCATGCCCCGGGGCTTCCCCCTGGCTTCATGACCTCCAGCAATCCGGCGTCGTCCATCTCCGCCAGGTCCAGCATGGCGCGGTAGGGATCGCCCTCCAGCCCGAGCACTTGCGCAAAGGCGGGCTCGGTCTTCGCGCCTGCCCTCCGCGCCGCCAGGACCGCGTCCCGGAACGCCGTGCCGCCTAGGCCGAGCAGCCGCTGCTCCACCGTGAAGTGGCGCCAGCCGTGCTGCCCGGCGACCGGCCGCGCCTGGCCGAATATCTCGAATGGCAGCCCTTCCACCGAGAACGTGGCCACCACCGGGCGGTCCGCCTTGCGCCACTGCCACATGGCGAAACGTTCGAAACGTCCGCACTCCGCCCACAAGGCCGCGGCGAACAGGTCGGGATCGGGGGCATGGCAGAGCACGTCGATGTCGCTGCCGGGAACCGCCAGGCCGAGCGGGAATGTCCCGGCGACATGCGGATCGAACCGGGCGAGCCGCAGGAGAATGCCGCTCGCCGCCAGGGCCGCCTGCCAGTCCGGCCCCCTCAGCGATGCGCCTCCAGATAGGCTTCCAGCCGGTCGAGATTGGCCGCGACGGCCTCGGGCGGCAGGAACGAGCCGGTGAAGCTGTTGCGTGCCAAGGTCCCCAGCGCTGCCTTGCCCAGACCTCGAGCCGCCGCGACGGCGCGGTAATTGTCAGCCACGTAGCCGCCGAAATAGGCCGGATCGTCGGAACTGATCGTGGCCTTGAGGCCGTGAGCGAGCATCGCGTCGATCGGGTGATCGGCCAGGTCGTCCACCACGCAGAGCTTGTGGTTGGAGAGCGGGCAGACAGTCAGCGTCATTTCCTCACGAACCAGGCGCGCGATCAGCGCGGGGTCTTCCAGCGCGCGGTTGCCGTGATCGATGCGGTGGACGCCCAGCAGGTCGAGCGCCTGATGGACATATGCGGGCGGGCCTTCCTCGCCGGCATGGGCGGTGATCCTGAGGCCCTTTTCGCGCGCGGCGGCGAAGACCCGCGCGAATTTCTCGGGCGGGTGGCCGACTTCGGAAGAATCCAGTCCCACGGCCTCGATCCGGTCGAGCCAGGGTTCCGCCTCGGCCAGAGTGGCGAAGGCGGCTTCCTCGGAGAGATGGCGCAGGAACGAGAGGATCAGGCTGCTGGTCATGCCATGCTCGGCATGGGCGGCCTCCATGGCGGAGAGCAGGCCCTCGATCACTTCGGCGAAGGGCACACCGCGGTCGGTGTGGGTCTGAGGATCGAACATCAGTTCGGCGTGCACCACCCCGTCCGCCGCCGCACGGGCGAAGTAGGCGGCGGCGAGGTCGTGGAAGTCCTGCCGCGTCAGCAGCACGTTGGCGCCCGCGTAATAGATGTCGAGGAAGTCCTGCAGGTTCGAGAAGTCGTAGGCGGCACGCACTTCTTCCACCGTGGCGAAGGGGATCGACACGCCGTTGCGCTCGGCCAGGGCGAACATGAGTTCGGGCTCCAGGCTGCCTTCGATGTGGAGGTGAAGCTCGGCCTTGGGCAGGCCGGCGATGAAGCTGTCGAGATCGGTCATGTCTTGTCCCTGTTCCAGGCGCAGCGGCCCAGCAGATAAGTGCGCGCCACGGCGCGGTCGTCGCCCAGCACCTGCAACGCGAAGAGCCGCTCTGCAAGTCCGGCGTCGCGGGTGCGGCGCGCGAGCAGCGGGGTTGCGCAGGAGTCCAGCACCACGAAATCGGCTTCCTGCCCCACGTCCAGCCGCCCCACGCGGTCGCCGATGTGGAGCAGCGCCGCGCTTCCCCCGGTCGCCAGCCAGAGGGCGCGGAACGGGTCGAGCGCCGTGCCTTTCATTTGCGCCGCCTGATAGGCGATGCCCTGGGTGTGGAGCAGCGAGAACGTCGTGCCGGCCCCCACGTCGGTGCCGAGGCCCAGACGCAGGCCGTGCCGGTCTGCCTGCCCGAAATCGAAGCAGCCGGAACCGAGGAACAGGTTCGAACTGGGGCAGACCGCGATCCCCGCCCCGCTTTCGTCCAGCCGGTGGCAGGCCCTCTCCGACAAGTGCACCCCATGCGCGAAGACCGCGCGGTCCGTGACGAGGCCGAAGCGGTCGTAGGCGTCGAGGTAGTCCGCCGCTTCGGGAAAGCGCGCCGCCACTTCCGCGCATTCGCGCAAGTTCTCGGCCAGGTGGGTGTGAAGCAGCACCTCGGGATGCTCGGCCAGGAGCGCACCGGCATCGGCAAGCTGCGTGTCGGAGCAGGCCAGCGCGAAACGCGGCGTGACGGCATAGCCCAGCCGCCCCCGGCCGCGCCAGCGGCGGATCAGCGCCTCGGTTCCGGCCCGGCCCGACGCGGGCGTGTCGCGCAGCCCTTCGGGGCCGAGGTCCATCAGCACTTTTCCGGAGACGATCCGCATGTTCCGCGCCAGCGCCGCCTCGAACAGGGCATCGACCGACTGTTCGTGGACCGTGGGATAGACCAGCGCGCTGGTCGTGCCGTTCCTCAGCAATTCGTCGAGAAAGAAGGCCGCCACGACATCGGCGTGGGCCTTGTCGGCAAAGGCCTTTTCGGCCGGGAAGATGTGGCGTTCCAGCCAGTCGAGCAATTGCTCGCCATGCGCGGCGATGCGGTCGGTCTGGGGGTAGTGGACATGGGCGTCGACGAACCCCGGCACGACGAGGCCGGGCAGCGTCTCCACCGGCACTTGCCCGTAGCGTCCGGCCAGTTCGGCATAGGCCCCGCGCGCGGCGATCACCCCGTCCTCGACCACCAGCAGCCCGTCGGGCTCGTGACGGATCGCGGCGGGATCGTCCTGGGGGTCATGGGAAACGGAGAGGATTTCGGCGCGAAAGGCTTGGATCATCCGCCTTGTCCTAGCGGGCGAACGGCACGAAGGCGAGCGCCGACGCGCCGCTTACCGCGTGACGCCCCGTTCACCCGCCCGCCAGCCAGGCGAAGCGAGCAACGAAAAGCAGCGCCAGAACCAGCAGGAACCAGTCCTTCCGCTGGATCGTGCCGCGCACCAGCTTGAGCAAGGCATGGGCGGTGATGCCGAACGCCAGGCCGTTGGCGATGGAGAAAGTGAAAGGGATCATCGCCACGGTCAGGAAGGCCGGGATCGCCGCCAGCGGGTCTTCCCATTCCACTTCGGTCAGCGGCAGCAACATGAGCCCGCCAACGATGATCAGCGCCGGTGCAGTCGCCGCCAGCGGAATGACCTGGGCATAAGGCGCCACGAACAGGGTGGCGAGGAACAGCAGGCCGGTCACCACCGCGGTCAGGCCGGTGCGCCCGCCCGCCTGCACGCCTGCCGCGCTTTCGACATAGCTGGTCACCGTGCTTGTCCCGGCCATCGAACCGACGATGGTGGCCGCGGCGTCAGTCACGAGAATACGGTTGAGGCGCGGGATCCGCCCCTGCCCGTCCATCAGCCCGGCCCGCTTGGTCACGGCCACGAGGGTGCCGATATTGTCGAACAGGTCGACGAAGAGAAAGACGAAGAGGATCTCGAAAAGGCCCAGCCCATGGCTGCCCGAAAGCCCGAAGACGCCGGCGAGGTCCAGCTTGAAGGCCGTGCCGGTCAGGGCGTCCAGCGAATAGGGTTCGGGATGGACAGAGACCATGCCGCAGAGCCAGCCGAGCGCGGTCGTGGCGAGAATGCCGATCAGCATGGCGCCGCGCACGTTCCACACGGACAGCGCGCCGATCAGCACCAGTCCGAACAGGGCCAGCATGGCGCCGGGCTCCCTCAGGTTGCCGAGCGCGACGAAAGTCGCCGGATCGGCAACCACGATGCCGGCGCTCTTCAGCCCCACGAAGCCGATGAACAGGCCGATCCCCCCGGCCACCGCCGCGAAGAGATAGTGCGGGATCGCGGCGATGATGAGCTGCCGCACGCCCGTGACGGTCAGTGCCAGGAAGGCCACGCCCGACAGGAACACGCAGCCCAGCGCCACCGGCCAGGGCACGCCCATCTGCTGCACCACGGTGAAGCTGAAATAGGCATTGAGCCCCATGCCCGGCGCCAGCGCCAGCGGCGTATTGGCCACCAGCCCCATGAGGATGGAGGCAAAAGCCGCCGCAAAACAGGTCGCCGCCGCCACCGAGGCCACCGGCATGCCCGCCGCGCCCAGGATCGCAGGGTTCACCAGCACGATATAGGCCATCGTCAGGAAGGTCGTCATGCCCGCCAGGACTTCGGTGCGGGCGGTGGTTCCCCGTTCCTTCAGCGCAAACCAGCGTTCCAGCGCGCCATCCGGCGGAGTGTCCGGTTCGAATTGCGTTTCGGTGCGCGTCACGTTCTCGTCCCCAACAGTTCGCGCGGCCGCGCGCGGCTGCGACGGCTTTCGGCCGGTGGAGTCCTATCGGCAATTGCCGGAGGCGGCGCAACGGACTTCGACGGTCTTGCCCATCCGCTGGCCGACTATTCCCGGCCGGGACCGCCGGGATGGAGGATCAGCGCTCGTTCACCCATTCGCGCCGCAGGGCGGGTCCGGCCAGGCTCATCAGCAGGGCCGCGAGCAAGTAGAGGCCCAGGCCCAGGAGCATGGAATAGCGCAGCGATTCCGCGCCATAGACCGGCGCCAGCGCCTTGGACAGCGCGCCGAGTGCGTAGATTCCGCCGCCCAGGCCGATGAGGTTGTTGATCAGCAGGAACAGGGCCGAAGCGGTCGCGCGGGCGGGCGGCTCGACGAGGTGCTGGACCGCGCTCGTCACCGGGCCGAGCCAGACATAGGCCAGCGCCTGCGGCAGCAGGAACAGCACGAAGGCGAGCGGCACGCTGGAGGTCCAGATCCCGCCCGCGAACAGCGGCACGGCCACGACATAGGCCATGGCCGGAACCCGCCCGTACCAGGCGCGGTCGGCGCGGCCGAGCCGGTCCGCAAGGAGGCCGCCGGCCAGCACCCCCACGGTCCCGCCGATCAGCAGGACCGCGCCGATGAACCAGGATGTTTGGACGAGGTCCAGCCCGAAACTGCGCTGGAGCAGGCTGGGCAGCCAGAAGGCCAGGCCATAGCCCAGCATCGAGCTGGAAGCCGCGCCGAAGCTCAGCAGCCAGAAGGCACGCTTGCGGGCAAGCAGCGCGGCCACTTCCCCGAAGCGCACGGACGGTGCCATGCCCGGCGCGGGGCGGGGCTGGTCCCGAACCACGAACTTGAACAGCGGCGCGATCAGCAGGCCGGCAAGGCCCACCGCCACGAAAGCCGCGCGCCAGTCCACCCGCGCCGCGACATAGCCTCCGGCCAGCACGCCGGCCGCCGAACCGAGCGGGATGCCCAGCGAATAGACTGAAAGCGCGAAAGCCCGCCGCTCGCTGGGGAAGTGATCGCCGATCACCGCATAGGACGGCGCCACGCCGCCCGCCTCTCCCACACCGACGCCGAGCCGGGCGAGGAAGATATGCCAGAAGCCGGTGGCCGCGCCGCACAGCGCGGTGAACAGGCTCCAGACCACCATGGAACCGGTAATGACCCAGGACCGGCTGGTCCGGTCGGCCAGCCAGGCCAGCGGGACTCCCAGCGTCGAATAGAGCATGGCGAAGGCGAGGCCGCCCAGCATGCCCATCTGCGCATCGTCGAGGCCCAGGTCCTTCTGGATCGGCGCGGCCAGGATCGCCAGGATCTGGCGGTCCACGAAGTTGAAGATATAGACCAGCAGCAGCATCGCCAGCACCAGCCGGGGCGAGGCCGACCTGCGGGCAGTTCCGGTGGATTGCCGGTGGGAGAGGTTATCGTGCATCGTCAGTCTCTTTCGTCATCCCGGACGGGATCCGGGACCACCATCGGCGAACAGCCCGCTCTCCGGCAAGATGCCCTGTTGCCCCGTCGCGCGGAAGACCCGGGCCTGAAGGCGTCAGGGCCTGCCGGATCAAGCCCGCGACGACGGGACATGCTCGCGCAGGAAGGCGGAAATCGCAGCCAGAGCCGGCAGTTCGTCCAGCATCGGCGCATGGCCCACGCGGGGCACCTCGACCGCCGCGAACGGCCCCGCATGGCGCTGCGCCATGTCCCGCACGGTCTGGGCGGAAAGGAGATCGGAGAGCGCCCCGCGCACGACCAGCACGGGCGCGCCCTCCAGCAGGTCCCACAAGGGCCAGAGATCGGCGGGAACCGTCTGCGGATCGTCACCGTCGATGCTCTTCGCGATCGCGGGATCGTAGGCGAAGGACACGGTGCCGTCCGGATTTTCGCGGCAGGTCCGATGGGCGAAGGCCAGCCAGTCCGGGCCGCCGAAATCCGGGAACGCCACGCCGTTGACCGCGCGGCATCGCGCCGCCGCCGCCTTCCACGATGTCATCGTGCCGCCCGGCCCGACATAGCCCTGGATGCGCGCCAGCCCGGCCGGGTCCAGCACGGGGCCGATGTCGTTGAACACGAAGCCGCTGGCGAGATCCGGCCGCAGGGCGTTCATCACCATGGCCATCAGCCCGCCCATCGACGTGCCGATCAGGCAGGCCCGCGCGATGCCGAGCCCGTCCAGCAGCGCGAGCATGTCCTGCGCGTAGACATCGGGCCGGTACTGCGCGGGGTCCGGGTCCCATTCGGAAAGCCCCCTGCCCCGCTGGTCCGGCACGATCAGCCGGTAACGCCCGGCGAGGTGCGCGGCGAGCGGCTCGAAATCCGCGCTGTTGCGGGTGAGGCCATGCATCAGCAGCAGGTCCGGCGCGCCGACCTCGTGCGCAGGATAGTCCCGCGCGGCCAGTTCGAGCCTCCCGCAGGCGCTGCGGTAGCGGTGGAGGCGGTATTCCATGGCGGGCCTTGTCCTTTCACCCCATGCCGGGCCGAACGATGGCAGGATGACGGGCCTCGTCTTCCCCGGACGAGGCCCGCCCGGCGTGATCAGAATTCCAGCGTCCCGGTAACGAAGACCTGGCGCGGATTGCCGTAGAATGCCGTCAGCGTACCCTCCCTGCCGAGGGTCGGGATCAACCCGCCCGCGGGATTGCGCAGGATCGCCCCCGTCACCGGGTCGGCCCCGATGAAGGTATAGCCCGAAGTCTTGTATTCCTTGTCGAGAATGTTCTTGCCGTGGACGCCCAGGCTCCAGCGGCCCCCGGGCGCGGTATAGACCAGGCTGGCGTCGAGCAGCGTATAACCCTTCTGGTCGATATAGGGGTTCGGGATCTCGAACTGATAGGTCTTGCTGCGGTAGGACAGCGTGGTGTTGAACGATACGTCGCCTTCGCCCACCGGCGCGTTGTAGGCCAGGGTCGCGCTGCTGGTCCACTTGGGCGTGTTCTGGACCTTGCGGAACTCCGCCACGTCGACCGGCCCCTGGCCCGCGATCTGGGTGATGTATTCCTTGTAGCGGGCATTGATGTAGCCCACCGAACCGGACAGGTTCACGCGGTCTCCCGAAGTCGCCAGGTTCTGCGCGAGCCGGGCATTGGCCTCGAACTCCACGCCGTCGATCTTCGCCTTGCCGGCATTGGTGATGACACCGCAGAAAGTCGGAATGCCGTTGACCGTGCAACCCGAGGAGCCGGGGATCTGCACGTCCTTGTAGTCCATGTGGAAGGCCGCCAGCGCCAGGTAGAGGCCGCCGCCGAACAGGTTGCCCTTGTAGCCGACCTCGTAGCTGTCCACCGATTCCGGCTTGAAGCTGAGGTAGTCGGCCACTTCGCTGTCTTCGCGAATGCCATCGCCATTGGTGTCCGGCGCGTTCACGCCGACGCCGCGAGGATCGAAGCCGCCGCCCTTGAAGCCCTGCGAAAAGCTGGCGTAGAGGTTGTGGTCCGGTGTCGGCTTGAAGCTGAGCGAGGCGCGCGGGGTGAACTTCTTGAACACCGCCTTGCCCGAGAAGTCGGTGCCGGGCGCTCCGAAAGCCACGCCAAGCCCGCCGAACACCGGAGAGCCGCCGCCGAGGTAGTTCTGCCGCAGGATCTGCGCCTTGCGCTCGTCCCAGGTATAGCGGCCGCCGACCGCGAGGCTGAGCTGGTCGGTGAAGTCGAACGTGAAATCGCCGAAGATGGCCCAGGTGCTGGTGTCGACGTCGGCCTGGGTATAGGCGGTCAGCCCGTTGACGGTGGTGAACAGGCGCACGTCGAAGGCCGTGTCCGCCTTGGCGCCCAGGTAATAGGCGCCGATCATGCCCTGCAGCCAGCTGCCGTTGTCGTAGAGCAGCTGGAATTCCTGGCTGACCTGCTCGTTGTTGTAGAAGGCCGGCACGTCGACATCGATGGCGGGCAAGGCGTCGAAGTCGATCGGCGAGGCGCTCTTGTCCTTGCGCCAGGCGCTGATCGAGCGGAACGTCAGGGCATCCGTCAGCTCGGCGCTGGCGTTGATGGCCAGGCCGTAAGCCTTCACGTCCTGCCTGGGATCGACCAGCCCGCCCTGGCTGTCGAACACGTCGTCCAGCACCGGCGTGCCCGAGACCATGCCAGGGATCAGGCGATGGCCGCCGCGCGAGTTGGACTTGTCGCGCGAATAATCGCCGGAGATGCGGATCAGCACGGGCTGGCCCTTGCCGCCGATCTCGACCGTGCCGCGCCCGGCCCAGATGTCCTTGTTGTAGTTCTCCTCGCCCGTGGTCAGGTTCTTGCCGAAGCCGCCGCGCGAAAGGCGTGCCACCGATCCGCCGACGCGGACGAGGTCCGTGATCGGGGTGGAAACGGTCAGCACGCCGTCGGCCTGGTCGTAAGTGCCGTAAGTGCCGCGCAGCTTGAGCGAGAAATGGTCGGGCAGTTCGCGCGTGACGTACTTCACCGCGCCGCCGATGGTGTTGCGCCCGTAAAGCGTGCCCTGCGGGCCGCGCAGCACTTCGATGCGCTCCACGTCGTAGATGTCGAGCACGGCGGCCTGCGGGCGGTTGAGGTAGACGTCGTCGAGATAGATGCCCACGCCCTGCTCGAAGCCGGACACCGGATCCTGCTGGCCGATGCCGCGGATGAAGGCGGACAGGGTGGAGTTGGTCCCGCGCGAGACTTCCAGCGTCACGTTCGGGGTGGTCTGCGCGATGTCGGTGATGTCGAGCGCGCCGGACTTGGCCAGTTGGTCTCCGCTGAAGCTGGTCACGGCGATCGGCACGTCCACCAGGCGTTCCTCGCGGCGGCGGGCGGTGACGACGATCTCTCCGGTGCCAAGGTCCTGTGCGGCGGCTGGAGCGGCAGGCTGGCCAGCGGGCCGGTCGGGGCTGGCGTCCTGGGCAAGGGCCGGTTCGGCCAGGCCAAACGCAGCCGCCCCGATCGCGGCCGCAAGCGCCAGATAGCTCGAACCCATGCCGCCGTTACGCGCCTTGTGCATCGCTGAAACTCCCAATGAACCTTTATCTTGTCCGCCCTCCATATTGAAACATGAACCGTCTTTCAACATTGAAGATTTGCCACGGGCTCGATGAGGGTCTAACTGTGCTTTCGTGACCACAGATAGCGCCAAGCCATCGCCCTCGGCCCACCGGGACAGCGCACCCGAGCCGGCCATTTCGGCCAAGGTCCCGCGCACGGAGCGCGGGCGGCGCACCTTGCGGAAACTGCTGGACGCTGCCGCCATCGAATTCGGGGAGCGCGGCTTTCACGAAGCCTCGATTACCGGCATCACCACCCGCGCCGGCACCGCGCTGGGCAGCTTCTACACCTACTTCGATTCCAAGGACGAGATCTTCCGTGCTCTGGTAGACGATCTCTCCGGCAAGGTACGCCATGCCGCCCGTGAGGCGCTGGAAGAGCCCCTGCCCGCGCTCGACGCCGAAAAGGCCGCGCTCACAGCGTTCCTGCGCTTCGCCCGCGAGCACAAGGAAATCTACCGCATCATCGACGAGAGCGAATTCGTCGATCCGGCCAGCTTCCGCATCCACTACGAATCCACCGCCCGCCGCATCCGCGAGCGCCTGACCGAGGGCGCCCGCAAAGGCGAACTGCGCGAGGGGCTGGGCGAGGCCCATGCCTGGGCGATCATGGGCATGAACGTGTTCCTCGGGCTGCGTTATGCCGTCTGGTCGAACGACGGCACGCCGGAGGAACTGGCGGATCTTGCCAATTCGATCCTGCGCGAAGGGATCATGGCGCGGGACGGAGCCGGTCAGGATGAGGCCAGTCAGGATGAAGGCAGTCAGGACGAGGGCGGTCAGGACGAGGGCGGTCAGGACGAAGACTGACGCTTCCCGCGTTATTCTGATTAGGCGCCCTCGATGCCGACCCGGCCCCTTCGACATTCGGCCGGACGTTAACTTCCGTCCCTCGTCAGTCCCCTTGCGGGACAGCGCCCGCAGCGGACTGGCAATCGCGGCGGCTTTCCGCAATGTTGAAATGGTGAAAGCCGCCGAACCGACAGGACAAATCCTCCCGTGAATGCCCGCCTCCTACTCGCCTCCGGCGTGCTTGCGATTGCCGTGATCGTCGGCGTCTTCGCGCTGTCGTCCTCGAAGCCGGCCGCCCCGGTTGCACGCATCGCCGCCGCCAGCCCGGCCAGGACGCCTGCGCCTGCCGCCCAGACCTCCACGCAGCCCTCCGCCCAGCCCTCCACACCGCCCAAAGACGAGCCTTTCGTCATCAAGCGCATCCTGCCGATCGAGGGCGCCATCAAATATGGCGACTGGCACTGGGACGAAGCGGAAGTTCCCGCCGGTCCGATCGTCGTGACCGTGGACCTCGACGCGCGGGTGCTTTCGGTATTCCGGGGCGGCTACGAGATCGGCACGACCGCCGTCCTGCTCGGCACCGAGGACACGCCGACCCCGCTCGGCGTCTTCCCGATCACCGAGAAGGACAAGGACCACGTCTCCAACATCTACACCGGCGCGCCGATGCCCTACATGCAGCGGCTGACCAACGACGGCATCACGCTTCACGGGTCCAAGGTCGAACTGGGCTACGCCAGCCACGGCTGCGTCGGCATGCCGGTGGACTTCGCGGCCAAGCTCTTCGCCACCACGAAGGTCGGCGACAAGGTCTATATCACGCGCGGCAAGCAGGTGGGCCTGGGCGACGATCTGGCAGGAGCCTGAACGCCGTCGCCCGTTTCCCCATGACCCTTGCGCACCTTCCCGCAATGCCCGAATGACGCCCCGACCATGACCGAGACCAGCCTCTACGACCGCATCGGCGGCGCGCCGACCATCGACGCTCTTGTCGACAGCTTCTACGCCCGCATGGACGCGCTGGCCGAAGCGCGCACGATCCGCGCGATGCACCCGCAGGACCTCGCGCCGCTGGGGCAGGTGCTGAAGGACTACCTCTCCGAATGGCTCGGCGGACCGGCGCTGTTCTCCCCGGTGCGCGGCCATCCGCGCATGCGCCAGCGCCATATGCGTGTGGCGATCGACTCCGCCGCGCGCGACGCCTGGCTGCTCTGCATGCGCGGCGCCCTGGCCGAGACGGTGGCCGACGAAGCGGCCCGCGCCGCCATCGACGATGTCATGGCCCGCCTGGCCGACTGGATGCGCAACGTGCCCGACAAGGAAGGGCCGGATCAGGACCCCGCCGAAACCACGATTAGCCAGAACTAATATCCTCTCAGGCCAATCCCCTTCGCCTTTCCTGCGGCTGGGGTCCTAGAATGACGGCCTGAAATTTTGATAATGCAGGAGAGCACGTGATGAGTGGTATCGTCGTCCAGAACATCGAGCGGGCCGACCCCGCGGTGATCGACGGCCTCGCCAAGTGCGGCGTCGCAACCGTCCACGAAGCCCAGGGCCGCACCGGCCTTCTCGCCAGCTACATGACCCCGATCTATCGCGGCGCGCGCATCGCCGGCTCGGCCGTGACCATCAGCGCGCCTCCGGGCGACAACTGGATGGTCCATGTCGCCATCGAGCAACTCAAGGAAGGCGACGTGCTCCTGCTCGCGCCGACCAGCCCTTGCGAGGACGGCTATTTCGGCGATCTCCTCGCCACCAGCGCCATCGCGCGCGGCTGCCGCGGTCTCATCATCGACGCGGGCGTGCGCGACGTGCGCGACCTGACCGAGATGGAATTCCCGGTCTGGTCCAAGGCGATCTACGCGCAGGGCACCGTCAAGAACACGCTCGGCTCGGTCAACGTGCCGGTCGTCTGCGCCAATGCCGCCGTGAACCCCGGCGACGTGATCGTGGCCGACGATGACGGCGTGGTCGTGGTGCCGCGCGAAAAGGCCGCCGAAGTGCTCGCCGCCGCGCAGGCCCGCGAAGCCAACGAAGGTGAAAAGCGCGAGAAGCTGGCTGCCGGCGTGCTCGGCCTCGACATGTACAAGATGCGTGAGCGCCTTGAAAAGGAAGGCCTCAAGTATGTCTGAGCGGATCACCTCGTGGCACGCGGCCCCGAGCAAGCCGCTCTATACCCCGCCCGCAGGCGCCGTTGACGCGCATTGCCACGTCTTCGGCCCGATGGCTGAGTTCCCGTTCAGCGCCAAGGCCAAGTACCTCCCCGAGGACGCCGGGCCGGACAAGCTCTTCGCTTTGCGCGATCACCTGGGCTTCGCCCGCAACGTGATCGTGCAGGCCAGCTGCCACGGCACCGATAATGCCGCGACGCTCGACGCCATCGCCAAGTCCGATGGAAAAGCGCGCGGCGTCGCCGTGGTCGATCCCGCGATCTCGGACGCGGAACTCGCGAAGCTGCACGAAGGCGGCATTCGCGGCATCCGCTTCAACTTCCTGAAGCGCCTCGTCGACGATGCCCCGAAGGACAAGTTCCTCGAAGTCGCCGGTCGCCTCCCCGAAGGCTGGCATGTCGTGATCTACTTCGAAGCCGACATCCTCGACGAAATGCGCGCCTTCATCGACGCGATCCCGGTGCCGGTCGTCATCGACCACATGGGCCGCCCCGACGTGACCCAAGGCCCCGACGGCGTGGACATGAAGGCGTTTCGCACCCTGCTCGACAGCCGCGAGGACATCTGGTTCAAGGCCACCTGCCCCGACCGCCTCGACCCCACGAACGACCCGTGGGACAAGTTCGCCGAAGCGGTCGCGCCGCTGGTGGCGGACTATCCGGACCGCGTGATCTGGGGCACCGACTGGCCGCACCCGAACATGCAGGACAACATCCCCGACGACGGCCACCTCGTCGATATGATCCCCCGCATCGCGCCCACGGAAGCGCTTCAGCAGAAGCTGCTCGTGACCAATCCGATGCGGTTGTACTGGCCGGAAGAGGTTTAAGGCCAGATCACAAGGTTCGTCATTGCGAGCGTAGCGAAGCAATCCAGGGGGGTCTTGCGCCGCTCTGGATTGCTTCGTCGGCTTCGCCTCCTCGCAATGACGAAAGAGTGGTGGGCGCTCGACAGCGGAAACGTATCGGCGCGCCCCGCACTCGCGGTTTGCGCGCCGCTTGCGTCGGAAGACATTAAAGCCTCCAACGCTAGGAGCGCACGACGTGTCTGCGCGCGCAAGGTCGACATTCCGAGGGTCCGGGGGATCATCCCCCGGGTCTTCCCTTCTACTTCAGCCTTTCCGCATGCCAGCCAATATGCTCGGCCATGAAACTGGAGATGAAGTAGTACGAATGGTCGTACCCCTCCTGCATCCGGATCGTCGCGGGCTGGCCAACCTCGGCGCAGACCTCTTCCAGCAGGTAAGTCTTGAGCTGCCCTTCCAGGAAGCCATCCGCCGTACCCTGATCCACCAGCAGGTCCGGCAGACGCGCACCGTCCTCGATCAGCGCGCAGGCGTCGTATTCCCGCCAGGCCGCCCGGTCCGCCCCGATATAGCCCGTCAGCGCCTTCTCGCCCCAGGGGCAGGAGAGCGGCGAGACGATCGGCGCGAAGGCGCTGACCGAACGGAAGCGTGAGGGATCGCGCAAGGCGATCGTCAGCGCGCCGTGGCCGCCCATCGAGTGGCCGGTGATGCCCTGCCGCGCCATGTCGGCGGGGAAGTGCTCGGCGATCACGGCGGGGAGTTCGATCTCCAGATAGGAGCGCATGCGGAAGTTCGCCTTCCACGGCTCTTGCGTCGCATCGACGTAGAAGCCCGCGCCCTTGCCGAAGTCGTAGCCTTCGTCGTCCGGCACGTCATCGCCGCGCGGGCTGGTATCCGGCGCGACGAGGATCACGCCGTGCTCGGCGCAGGCGCGGCGGAATTCGCCCTTTTCGGTGACGTTGGCGTGAGTGCAGGTGAGGCCCGAGAGGAACCACAGCACCGGCAGCTTCGCGCCCGGAGCGTGCCCAGAAGCGACGTCCGGCACGAAGACCGAGAAGGTCATCGGCGTACCCGTCTCGGCGGAGGCGTGGGTGTAGACACCCTGCACCCCGCCGAACGCCTTGGCGGTCGAAACCGTCTCCATCAGAACACGACGACCGAGCGGATCGACTTGCCTTCGTGCATCAAATCGAAGGCGGTGTTGATCTCTTCCAGGCCCATGACGTGGGTGATCATGGGGTCGATCTCGATCTTGCCGGTCATGTACATGTCGACGATCTTGGGCACGTCGGTGCGGCCCTTGGCGCCGCCGAACGCGGTGCCGCGCCAGTTGCGGCCGGTCACGAGCTGGAACGGGCGCGTCTCGATGGTCTTGCCCGCTTCGGCCACGCCGATAATGATCGAGGTGCCCCAGCCGCGATGGCAGGCTTCCAGCGCGGTGCGCATCACTTCGGTATTGCCGGTGGCGTCGAAGGTGTAGTCGGCGCCGCCGTCGGTCATCAGTACGATCTTGGCGACCACGTCCTCGCGGCTCATGCCCTTGGTGTTGAGAAAGTCGGTCATGCCGAAGCGGCGACCCCATTCCTCGCGGTCAGGGTTGATATCCACGCCGATGATCTTGTTCGCGCCGGCAAGCCGCGCGCCCTGGATCACGTTGAGGCCGATGCCGCCGAGGCCGAAGATCACAACATTATCGCCCACTTGCACTTTGGCGGTGTTGATGACGGCGCCGACGCCGGTGGTGACGCCGCAACCGATGTAGCAGGACGACTGGAACGGCGCGTCTTCACGGATCTTGGCGACGGCGATTTCCGGCAGCACGGTGAAGTTCGAGAAGGTCGAGCAGCCCATGTAGTGGTAGATCGGCTGGCCCTTGTAGGAAAAGCGCGTGGTGCCGTCCGGCATCAGGCCCTTGCCCTGGGTCGCGCGGATCGCGGTGCAGAGGTTGGTCTTGCCCGAAAGGCACGACTTACACTGGCGGCATTCCGGGGTGTAGAGCGGGATCACATGATCGCCCGGCACCACCGAAGTCACGCCCGCGCCCACTTCGCGCACGATGCCCGCGCCTTCGTGGCCGAGCACACTGGGGAAGATCCCCTCGCTGTCGAAACCGTCCAGCGTATAGGCATCGGTGTGGCAGATGCCGGTCGCCATGATCTCGACCAGGACCTCGCCCGCCTTGGGGCCTTCCAGATCCAGTTCAACGATTTCGAGCGGCTTCTTGGCCTCGAAGGCGACGGCGGCGCGGGTCTTCATGGGGTATGCTCCTAAATCTCTGAAGGCCTTTGTAGGACCGCGCCTTGCTGTGATAAAGCGGCCAGTCTGAAAAGGATTATAACCATACGGGGACAATGATGCTCGGCCAGTGGGACGGGATCGAGGAGTTCGTGATCGTGGCGCGGCTCGGCAGCTTCACCCAGGCGGCCGAGGCTTATGGCGCTTCCGTAACGCATATGAGCCGGGCGCTGGCGCGGCTGGAGGCGCGCTTGCAGGTCCAGCTCCTGCACCGCACCACGCGCTCGCTGCGGCTGACGGAAACGGGGCAGATCTTCCTCGAAACCTGCCGCCGCCTGATCGAGGAGCGCGACGAGGCCATCGCCGCCATCACCGCGCAAGGCGAGCCGCGCGGGCACCTGCGGGTGACGTGTTCCTATGCGCTGGGCGAGAAGTTCGTGGCGCCGCTGGTGCGCGAACTGTCGCAGGCCTATCCGGCGATTTCGGTGACGCTGGACCTCGACAACGGCCTCGTCGACCTGATCGCCGAGGGCTACGATCTGGCGATCCGCACGGGGCACCTCGAAGACTCCCGGCTGGTGGCGACACGGGTGGCATCGCGCGCGCTGGTCACCCTCGCCTCCCCTGCCTACCTCGACGCGCACGGGCGCCCTGCTGATATCGCGGAGCTTTCCCGCCACGAATGCCTCGTGGGCTCGGCGGTGCAGTGGCATTTCCGGGGCGGCAAGACCTTTCGGCCGCAAGGGCGCTGGCGCTGCAACAGCGGCAATGCCCTGCTCGAAGCGGCGCTGGCCGGCATGGGCGTGTGCCAGTTGCCGGCGTTCTACCTGGGGGATCACGTCACGACGGGGCGGCTGGAGCCCGTGCTTGCCGCGCTGGCTCCGGAAGAGGAGCCGATCTGGGCGGTCTATCCCCAGCGGCGCCACCTTTCGCCCAAAGTGAGCGCGCTGGTGGCGCACTTGCGCGCGGAGCTTCCGACCAGACTGGCCAGGGCGAGCGCCTGATCGTCGTCCCGGACCCCATCCGGGACGACGCAAGGGGGCTTAGCCGATTACCAGCGGCGGCGTGCCGCCTTCTTCCACATCGTCATTGGCATGTTCGACGGGATCGTCGATCGTCGGTTCGGGAACGCGGAAATAGCCGTGCCGCTCCGCCCGCTCGCCGATCTGCTGGCTCGACGTCAGGCTGATCAGCCAGGGCGAGGCTAGCAGGCCCAGCGTCAGCGGCGAGAGCCAGAGCGCCGTCACCGGGTCAATGAAGGCCGTGGCCGCGAAGACCAGGCCGAGCGCGATGTGTTCCTTCAGATCCGGCAGTACCTCCCGCACGGAAATGCGGCGGGCATCGCGCTCCTGCGTGTTCCAGTGCGCGGGAATACCCAGGGCCAGGCCGAACAGCGCCTTGACCTGCATGACCATGGTCACCGGCGCCAACAGGATCGCCAGCGGCACTTCCAGCGCGACCGAGCGCAGAACGCCGCCGAAGCCGCCGAAGCTGCGGCGACGCGTCCGGTCGGCCAGGACCCAGATCGTGCCCATCAGCTTCGGCCCGAACAGCAGCAGCACGGTCAGCCAGAGCACGCTCGGCGGCGTGCCGACGCCGAGGAGCTGCCCGCCCTTGCTGGCGGCCGCCTGGACGATCGAGGTGATGAGCAGCAGCAGCCAGCCCGGCGAGGTCAGATAGGCCGAGGCGCCGATCAGCAGGTGCAGGCGGCTGGCCCAGTGCAGGCCAGAGGCGTCGAGCAGGCGCATGTGCTGGAGGTTGCCCTGCATCCAGCGCCGGTCGCGGATGGCGTGATCGACGATGGTGGGCGGGAATTCCTCGTAGCTGCCGTCGATCATCACCATGTGCACGGCCCAGCCGCGGCGGCGCAGCAAGGCGGATTCGAGCATGTCGTGGCTGAGGATGTGCCCGCCGAACGGCGGCTTGCCCGGGAGTTCCGGCAAGCCGCAGGAATCCGCGAAAGCCCGGGTGCGGACGATGGCGTTATGGCCCCAGAAGTTCGATTCCGCGCCCGACCACCAGAGCAGCCCGGCCGAGGCGATCGGCCCGTACGCCTCGCTGGCGAAGCGCATCCAGCGCTGGAACACGGTCTGCGCATTGATGATCATCGGCACGGTCTGGAGCAGGCCGATCGAGGGCCGCTCCTCCATGATCGCCGCCATGCCGACGATGGCATCCCCGCTCATCAGCGAGTCGGCATCGAGGATCAGCATGTTCTCATAAGCGCCGCCGAAGCGCTGGACCCATTCGGCGATATTGCCCGGCTTGCGCGCGATGTTCTTCTCGCGGCGGCGATAATAGACGTTGATCGGCGCTTCCGCCGCGATCTCGCGCCAGGCCGCTTCCTCGCGCTTGCCGTGGAAGGCGTTGGAATCGCTGAGGACGAAGAAATCGATCCATTCGGCCGCGCCCGAGGCAGCGATCGAATTGGTCATGGCCCGGACGCGGCCGAAAGTGGCTTCCACGCTTTCGTTGTAGACCGGCATGAGCACGGCCGTGCGATGGCGCAGCGAGGAAGCCGGGCTGGGGATCGCGGTGAAACCGGGATGCTTGCCGCTGATGAGCTGCAGGAAACCGATGGTGGACGTGACGAAGCCGAAGGAAATCCAGCAGAACAGCGGCACGAAGAACAGCAACAGGATTACTTCGATCACGTCCAGCCCGTCGCGGGAGAACGCGAAACGCACTTCGCTGGAAGCGGCCAGGCCGATCGTGGCGGTGAGCGCGATCAGCAGCAGGCGCTTGACCAGCATGCCGTGCGGGCTGGTCGGCACGGCGATGGTGCCGGGCGCGATCCCGTCGAGATCCTGGACCGGCATGGCCAGCGGCGCTTCGGGCGGGAGCGGATGCAAGGCGCGGTTCATGGCTGGACTCCCTGGATCACCGTTTCACTGAGCGCCTGCTCCCCGCGCTTCAGATATACCCTGAATTCGGGCGAGGGGACAGCGGAAGGCCGCACGTCCAGCGTCACGCGCCAACGCCCCTCCTGCCCGGCCACCGGATAGGCGGCGGAGTGGAGCAGAGCCTTGGCGGGAAGATTGGTGTCCGCCGTCACGCCGCTGTCGCGCGTCAGGCCCTTCAGCGCGGGCCCTTCGAAATCGAACACGAACTTGCGGGCTTCCTGCGTTGTCGGCGTGTCGCCCGGTCGTCCCGCCGCACCTTGCCAGCTATCGACGCAGCGCGCCGCCGCGCCTGCACCCGTGGCGACACTGGGGTCCTGCGAGGTCCAGGTGAGGCGATAGGAGAAGTCGCGGCTCTGCCCTGCCCTGGCGGGTTGGTCGGAGACCCAGAAGGCGGCGATATTGTCCTGCGTCTCGGCATCGGTGGGCATGCGGTAGAGCATCACGGTGCCGGCGCCCCAGTCGCCCTGGGGTTCGATCCAGAGCGAAGGACGGCGATCGTAGAAGGCCCCGTCGTCCTGGTAATGGTCGAAGGCCTGGTCGCGCTGGAGCAGGCCGAAGCCCTTCACATGGTCCGCGCGCATGGCATTGGTGCGGTTCACCGAGGGATTGGAGAGCGGCACCCAGATGCGCTCGCCGCTGCCGGACCAGAGCGCAAGACCGTCGGAATCGTGGATCTCCGGGCGCCAGTCTCGCCGCTTGGCGGAATCGGACTGGTCGTACCAGAACATGCTGGTCATGGGCGCCGCGCCCAGCCGCTCGATGTCGCGGCGGAAGAAGAGCGAGACCCTTACGTCCTGCGTAACCGCCGCGCCGGACGCGCCCTTGCGGCAATCGAAGGCATAGGCGCCGGTGAGGCTCGGTCCGTCGAGCAGTGCATGGATGCGGACGTGGTCGGCGCCGAGATTCTCGATCCAGAAGGCCGTGAAGGAGGGAAATTCCTCCGCCTTGGGCAGTCCCGTGTCGACGGCGATGCCGCGCGCCGAAAGGCCGTACTGATCGCGCGAACCGGACGCGCGGAAATAGGAAGCGCCGAGATAGGCCATCCAGTCCGAATGCTGGTCGGCGGTCATCACGCGGAAACCGGCGGGATCGCCCTGCTTGCCGCCCACGAACAGCCCCCGGGCATCGATCAACTCGCGCGCGGAGCCGCTCTCCACCAGATGCAGCTTCACCGCATGGGGCGACGTGCCGCGCGCGGTTGGAAACAGGCGGACATTGCCGCCGAGCGCCTGGGCCTGGCCATATGTCAGCTTGCCCACGGCATCGAAGTCGGCCACGGCGTGGGGCGAGGTCTGCGGCTCGGCCCAGGGACGGGCGGCCAGCGCGCGGGCCTGCTCTACCAGGATGTCCCAGGAAAACGGCTTGGGCGCGGCGAATTTGGGTTGCACCGCAGCCTCGGCCAGGCGCGGAAAGGCGGCAAGACCCGCCATCAGCGCCAGGAGCCCGGAAAATTCACGACGAGCCAGCGAGCGTTCCGTAACGGGAACGCCGGCTTCCAGCCCCACTTCTGGGCTCTCGCCCCTCATGTTCGTTCGGTTCATGCGGTCAATACGCATAGACGAAACCAAAGTTTCGTTGCGCAGCAGGGGTCCCTCTATTGTTTCGCGCGATCACTTGCCCGGCGGGTTGCGCCATCCGATGATGACTTCGTCGCCCGGCTTGAGATCGTTGGCGAAGACTTCGGTGCGCTTGCCATCGCCGGCGCCCGTGGAAACATAGACCCGGCGCGGTTCTCCGTCCGGGGAAACGAGATAGATGCGCGCCCTGCTGCGATCGGCCGAGTTCTCGGGTTCGAACGTCAGGGCGGCATCGGGCACCAGCATCACGCCCTTGCGCGCCGGCAAGGCGATCTCCACCGTGGCGGCCATGCCGGGGCGCACCGTTTCGGCGGGCTTTTCCAGCGTGAAGGCCGCGCGGCGCGATCCCGGGGCATCGGCGCGGTCCACCAGCACGCGGGCAAGCGTGGCCTGCTGCACTGCGTCCGGCATCGCATCCAGCCGCACGCGGGCGAGCGTGCCGGTGCCGATCTCGGCATTGCCCGCCTTGGCGAGGGGAACCTCGATCTCCAGCGTCTCGTCGCTGGCGGCCAGCGTGAACAGGCGCATGCCGCTGCGCACGCGCTGGCCGGTGCTGATATTGCGATCGACCACGAAGCCCGAGAACGGTGCGCGCACCACGGCGGCGGCCAATGTCTCGCTATGGGCCTTGAGGCTGCTCCTGGCCGCGGAAAGGCGCGATTCCGCTGCCGAAACCTCACGCGTCGCGCGGTCGACGGCGGCGCGGGCGGTCTCCAGTTCATTGATGGCGGGAACGCGGTGGCCGGAGCGGCGCCATACATCCTCGAAGCGGCCCAGCCGCCCCGCCGCGTCTTCCCGCGCGGCGCGTGCGGCGGCAAGGTCGGATTCGGCGGCCGAGACCAGCGAGCGATCCGCCGCCATCGTGCTGCGCAGCGGCTCGGCGTCGATCGTGGCGAGGACCTGCCCCTCCTCGACCCGCCCACCGGCCGGCACGCCCTCGGCCGAGACCGTGCCATCGAGCGCAGCGGCCAGGACCACTTCCCCGCTGCCGTGGATGGTGCCGCGTTCGGAGACGAGCGGAACCACGTCGCCCTGTTCGACCATGGCGGTGTAATAAGGAGAATCCGTGCCGCTCAGGAACCGCACGAGCAGCAGGATCGCGGCAATCGCCGCCACCGTGAGCAGCGCGAGGCTGAGCATATGCCCCCGGCCCCGCCGGGCGCCGGCTCCCAGGAAAGTATCGAGCGCACCCGCTTCGGCGTCAGTCACAGGCCGCAGTCCCCATCGGCGGATCGAGATCGGCGGCCGACCAGCCCCCGCCTTCCAGCTTGTGCAGGCGGATGATCGCCGCGGCCCGGTCTGCCTTCAGGCCCACGCGGGCCTCGTCGGCGGCCAGGGCGGCTGCTTCGGCCACATAGAGCGTCGCGAAATCGCCGAAACCGGCCTTGTAGGCGGCGCGGGCATCGGTGACGGCGCGTTTGGCCTGCGCCGCGGTATCGTCCAGCCCGGACTGGCGGGCGTCGAACGCCGCCATCGCCTGACGGTGCGACGCGATCTCGGCGCGGGCGCCCTGCTCGGCCTTGTCCAGCTTCTGCAGGGCCTCTCGCAAGGCCGGCGCGGTCTCCGCGTCTTCCGGCGCCGCGCGCGCGGCGTCGAGCTGGGCCTGAGTGATGGAATCGCGCGCCAGGCTGGCTTCGAGGCGGCTCTGCAAGGCCAGGAGATCGGCGCGGTGGAGCGGTGCGTCGGCGGGCAGCGCGGCACCGGGCGCCAGCGCCGGCACCGGTGCGCTTTCGCCCAGCGCGGTCAGCAATTCGGTATCGGTCATCCCCGTCAAACCGGCGAGATTGGCCCGCGCGGCATCGAAACGCGCGCGGGTGGCGGCCACGTCGGCATCGACCACGCCGGCCATGCTGTTGCCCAGTCCGCCGTCGATGGCCGTCACCAGACCGGCCTGGCGGCGGAATTCGGCGATCACGGCATTGTCGCGGAACTGGTCGAGCCGCTCGGTGCGCAGGACGAGGATCTGCTGCAGGCGGCGCACCTGCACATAGGCGAGCGCCACTTCGGTCGCGCGGTCGGCGCGGGCCTGCGCATAAGCATAGGCCCAGGCCATGCGCGCCGCGTCGCGTTCCGACGACTGGTCCTTGCCGACCAGCGCGCGCACTTTGCCCGCCAGCCGCCGGGAAGCGGCCGCGTCGGTCTCCTCCTGGGTGTGGAGGCGGGCGGCGCGGCAGGCCAGATCGGTATCGGCGGCAATGCCGCGCTCGATGAGGTTGATGAGCAGCGGATCACCGCCGCTCTTCCACCAGTCGCCATCGGCAGGCGCCTCGACCGCGGGCGCGATCGTCAGGTTGGTGTGGGTTTCCGGCACGGCAGACGTGGCGCACCCGGCCAGCGCACAGGCCAGGACCAGTACGAGGGGGCCGCCGCCGCGGCGCAAGACAGTGTGGTTTCGCACATGGGCTGCGATAGCAGCAATGTCCGCAGAGGCAATCGTGCTGCGCATGCGAAGCCACCAACTTCTTGTGCCAAGGGGCAAAAACGCATCAATCCGGCCGCTGTGGACGACCTCCCGGCCTCCAGCCGCTTTCCGAACCATTTCCCGTTGTCCCCTCAATGCATTTCGGTCGAACGCTGCCGAAACGCATGGAAGTGCTTTGGGTTGTCGAAGGTTGCGAAAAGAAGAAATTGCAGGAGATCTGTGACCCCCTGCATCCGCAATACCATTGGTGCCGTCTGGAAAGACAAAATGTGGGTAGCGGCAGGCCGCGCCCTGCCAATAACCGCGCGCCGGGTCTGTTCGGAAAGGCCCGGGGCACGCCCCGGGCCTTTCTCCCGCCTGTTGTCAGACCGGCAAGCCGACGTAGTTCTCGGCAATCACCCTCCGCGCGTGTTCGCTCGACGCGATGTAATCGAGTTCGGCCAGTTGCATGCGGCGTTCGAACGGACCGTCTTCGGGGAAGCGATGCATCAGCTTGGTCAGCGACCAGCTGAACCGTTCCGAAGCCCAGACCCGGCGCAGCGCCTTGGCCGAATAGCCCGCGACGGCATCGTTGTCGCCCGATTGGAAGAAACCGGTCAGGGCCTCGCAGGCGTAATAGACGTCGCTGGCGGCAAGGTTCAGGCCCTTGGCGCCGGTCGGCGGCACGATATGCGCGGAATCGCCGCAAAGCAGCAGGCTGCCGTGGCGCATCGGTTCGAAAACAAACGAGCGCAGCGGCGCGATGGACTTTTCGATCGAGGGGCCGCGAGTGATATGCGCGGCAGCGTCCGGGCCGAGACGGATCGCCAGTTCATCCCAGATGCGGTCGTCGCTCCAGTCCTCCAGCTTCTCGGTCAGCGGCACGTCGATGTAGTAGCGGCTGCGCGTGTGGCTGCGCTGCGAGGCGAGCGCGAAGCCGCGTTCGTGGTGCGCGTAGATCAGCTCATGATTGCAGGGCGGCACGTCGGCCAGGATACCGAGCCAGCCGAAGGGATAGACGCGCTCGAAAGTCTGGCCGACACTGGCGGGAATCGCCGCGCGCGAGGGGCCGTGGAAACCGTCGCAGCCGACGATGAAGCGCGCGTCGATGCGGTGCTCGGCGCCGTCTCCGCCCCCCCCTGCCGTGTAAGTGAGGTAAGGTGCGTCGCTCTCGATGTCGTGCAGCGCGACATCGGCGGCCTGGTAGATCACCTCAAGCCCGCGCTCTTCGCTCGCTTCCATCAGGTCGCGGGTCAGTTCGGTCTGGCCATAGACCATGACCTGCTTGCCCGTGAGCGCCTTGATGTCGATGCGGATCAGACGCTCGCCATCGGCGAGGTTGAAGCCGTCGTGCGGCAGCCCTTCCGCCTTCATGCGCGCATCGAGGCCGAGGCGCTCCATCAGCGCGACCGTGCCCTGTTCGAGCACACCGGCGCGAATGCGCGAAAGCACGTAGTCGCCGGTCTGGCGCTCTACCACGACGCAGTCGATGCCTTCGGCCCGCAGCAGATGCCCGAGCAGGAGTCCGGCCGGTCCGGCGCCGACGATGGCTACTTGAGTGCGCATGATCGCTATCTCCCAATCCATGCCTTGCGGGCTCTCTCGCCGAAACTTCGGGGAGCACCGCTTCGCCATCCGGATTGACAGGACGCGCGGGTTGGCGGAATGCACCGGACGGCCTTTCTTACGGTACTTTCGAGACACGCCATGACAGCAGCCCGGCCCGTTCCCTCTTATGTCCTCTACGGGGAGGACATCCCCGATAGCTCACCGGAATTCGGGCATATCGAGACGATCGCCGCGCGAAGTTCCCTGCATGACTGGGAAATCGCCCCGCATCGCCATGTCCGCGGAGTACAGGTCATGCTGGTATCGAAGGGACAGGTCACGCTCACCATAGACGACACGACCGAGACGCTGGAGGCCCCCTGCCACATCGTGATTCCCGCCGGCAGCATCCATGGCTTTCGCTTCCGGCCCGAGACGATCGGCTATGTGCTGATGCTCAGCAGCGGTTTCGCGGAGCGGCGAAGCAGTTCCGGCGATCCCTTGCTCCACGCCGCAACCCATGGCCGCTTCGCGCCGACGCCGGTAGAAATAGTGAAGCGGGTGGAATTCCTCTGCGCCGAGATGCTGGCGATCCCGCAGGACTGGCGGCGGCCGAACGCGCTGTTCCTGTCGATGGCCGAAGCGGTGCTGCGTTCGCTGCTGCCGGAAGACGAAGCGGCGGACGAGGGCAGCGGCGACCAGCGCATTTCGCACTTGCGCCACCTCGTCGAACTGCACTTTCGGGACCAGTTGCCGCTGGGCTGGTACGCCGAGCGGCTGGGCATGACCACGCGCACCCTCACCCGCCTGTGTCGCGCCAAGCTGGGCTGCTCACCGCAGGAACTGCTCCACGCCCGGCTCGCCCTGGAAGCGCAGCGGCTGCTCTGCTTCGCCAATGCCAGCGTCGTGCAGGTCTCCAACGAACTCGGCTTTTCCGACCCTTCGTATTTCTCGCGGTTCTATCTGCGGATGACGGGGCACCGGCCGCGTCTGGACAAGTCCACGCATGCGCATGGGAGTGAAGACTAGAGGAAAAGCAGGGGAGCATCGCCCCCCTGCAACGCGCAAGTTCGACATTCCCAAGTCCTGGGGGATGATCCCCCAGGACTTCCTCTTCCTCACTTGCCCAGAGTGACCGGCCCGATCAGCCCCGAAGGCCGAAGCGGCGCATCGGCGCGATACGTCGGCATCGCCGTCCAGGTGATCGCCTTGGCGCCCGGTTGAGCGTCACCGACCAGCCGGTTGACCCAGAGATTGGCCACTTTCACCTCGATGGTGTTGCTGCCGCTTTTCACCGCCTTGCCCACGTCGATCCGGTAAGGCGCATGCCAGACCGCGCCGACCGGCTTTCCGTTCACAGTGACTTCCGCCAGATCGCCCACCTGCCCGAGATCGAGCCAGAGCGGTTGCCCGGCCTTGGCACCCTTGGGCAGCGTGAAGCTGCGCGAATACGTCGCTTCTCCGGAGAAGTACTTCACGCCCGCATCCGCGTTCCGTTCGAGCGGAGCCAGCTTCGCCATCTCGATCGAGGCCGGCGCGCCGCGGTCCGCCTGGAAACGCACGGTCCAGCCATCATCGAGCGAGGCCAGGGTCTGCGCCGGCCGGGCGGGGAGCGTCAGGCTCTGCTTCGCGGCGGCCTTGCGGAACACCACGAAGAGGGCATCGCCTTCGACCAGCGAGAGCGGCACGATGGTTTCGCCGTTCTCGATCCGGTAGCCGACCGGCTCGCTCGTCCCGGTCTCGGGATGCCAGAGTTCCGGTGCCTTGCCGGTGACGCGGAAGTGCGCCTCGATGGACTGGGCACCCTGGGGGTTGGAGAGGTAATAGATTTCGCCTTGCGCGTCGCGGCGGTGGACGAAGGGGATCTTCGCACCCGCCTGCGTGCCGGCGCCCATCTGCGTGCTGGTGAACCGGAAGTCCGGGGCCACGCCCAGCGTCTTCAGGGCGCCTTCCACATCCTTGCCGGCCATTACGCGGCCCTTGCCGACCGTGGCATCGCCGCTGCCGGGCCAGAGTTTCGCCACCAGTGCCGACCACTCGCCGTCCCTGACGCTCGCAGCGCCCCCCATCATACTGGGCGTCGCGGTCGGCGCGTCGCCGATCACCGTGGCCCCGCCTTCGACGAGTGCGGCCAGCTTCTTCAGTGCACCCAGCGTCATGCGCTGCGAGGAACCGCCGAGGTAGATCGCCCGGTACCGCGCCCCGCTGGGCGCGACGACTTCGCTGCCGTCGTTGGAAAGCAACCCGGTCAGCGCGTCGACACTCAGGAAATCGTAGGCATGCGAAACCGGGGCATCGGCAACCGGCTTGTCGCCATAAAGCCCGGTCAGCGGCGCTTCTTCGCCGTAGAAATAGGCGACGTCCGCCACGTTGCGCCCGGCCTGAAGCAGCAGCGAGGAGCGCGAGATGTAGTCCACCCAGGGTTTCGCCATCTCGCCCCAGCTTTCCATCCGGTTGAAATACTGGCCGAAGATGAAGAGCGAGAGGCCGGGCTTCTTGTCGTCGACCGGAACGTGCACCGAGGTATGGACAACCGGGCGGTTGACCCCGTTCACGAACTCCATGTCGATGAAGCGCTTGAGGTCCTTAGGCGCGAAAGCCCAGGGCGACATCGAGGCGGTCATCGATTCCGCCGCGACGAGGTTTTGCCCATAAAGATGCGCGACCGAGGCGGCGCCCTTCATGTCGGCGATCAGGGTCTGGCGCGGGCCTTCATCGCGGAAGGTCCACATCGCGGCCATCGGGATATCCGTGTGGCTGCGCATGGTCATGTCGTCGCCCAGCATCGGGCGCTTGTCCTCCAGCGCCTCGCCATAGACCTTCAGGCCGTTTTCATGCGCTACCTTGGCGACTGTGCCATAGTGCTCGCTGGCCAGCAGGTCGGCCAGTGTGCGGCGATAATCGTAGAGGAACTTGTCCGCCTGCGCCCGCGAGCCGACCAGCACGCCGGTCAGGGTGGGCAGCCAAGGCCGGGCGTCGTAGCCGCGCAGGCGCTGGAACTGCTCCAGCATCTTCGGCGTCCAGTTCGCCTCGCCCACTTCGATCGAGTCCGTCAGCAGCGCGCGCACCCCGCGCTGGCCGATCATGTCCGGCCCGGCGGCTTCCTTGTACAGGCCAAGGTAGTGATCGAGATAGCGGCGCACGGCGTCACCGTCGAACTTGTCGACCTCCAGCCCGGTCGCCTCGGGCGGTGCTGGGTGGTTGGTGGTGCCGAGCAGCGAATAGCCCATGCGCAGCACCCGCCAGCGTTGACCTTTGGGGAGCGCCGGGGCCTGCCAGTCGAGCGTACCATCGGCCTTGAGCTTGCCCGTCAGGTCCAACACGCCGTCAGGCGCAACGCCGGTGGCGCCGTCCTTCGGCTCTTCCAGGGCGTAATAGTCGCGGCTCATCACGAAGCCGGCCTTGGTCTCGAAACGGTCGACCTTCGCCCCTGCGGTAAGCGCGAAAGTGCCCACGATCAGCGGCTTTTTCGCCAGCATCGCGCCGACGCCGTCGAACAGCCCGCCCATGGCAATGCCCGGCGCCGGCGAGCCGAGCCCGCCGTCAGGCTTGCGGGGATTGAGCACCAGCCGGAAATGCGCGGCAGTGACGGTGGGGAAGCTGACGGTCGTCGGCACCGCGCCAAGCATGAGCGTGGTGATCGGCGTCCATGCCTTGCCGTCGGCGCTCGATTCCAGCGTGCCGGTGAAAGCGGCTCCGGCGAACGGCACCGTCACCTCAGGCACGAAGATGGTCGCAGAACCGATGCTTGCGGGCCTGGCATAGTCCAGCCGCAGGCTCGGCGCCTCGCCCTCCTTGCGGGCGAGCGTCACGCCCTTGCCGATATCGCTGTCCGAAAGCGCGGCGGCGGAAAGCGCATTGCCCAGGCCATCGGCTGCGCGCGGCAGCGCCAGAGCGGGCTCGGCGGCCTCCGGGAAAGCGAAGACGCCCACCTCGCCGTAGTAGGACGGACCCGGCGGGGCGGGATGGCCGGAGATCATTTCCTCGATCGAAAGCGCGGCGCCAAGCGCCTGGTATGGGCCTGTGGCCGAAGGCGGCGCGGCCAGCTTGCCGGAGAAACGCTGCCCCGCCGCCACGGAGGTCTCCGACCAGACCAGCTTCTTCAGGCCGTCCTGCGGCTGCACCCAAGGGCCGCCGGTCTCCGACCAGCCGGGCGAAGCGGCGATGGCGAGTTCAAGGCCCTGGCGGTCCGCCTCATGCGCGGCAAAGCGGAAGGCGTCCTTCCACTCGGGCGTCATGTAGACGAGGCGATGGTCGACCACTTGCGGGGTCTGGAGATTGGCGTCGAAGTTCTGGAGACCGCCGATGCCGACGCGCTTCATCCAGGCCATGTCCTTGGCGATACCGTCCTTGGAGATATTGCCGTTCATCCAGTGCCACCACACGCGCGGGCGGGCGGAACCCGGCGGATCGCGGAACTGGTCCTCCAGCGGGGCGGCGGACGGTTCGGCAGATGTTGCAGCGGGGGCAGGCCCCTGTTCCTGCGCAAGGGCCGGCACGGCGACAAGCGTCGCGGCCAGTGCAGTTGCGGAGCACAGCACGGTACGAAGTGAATGGATCGGCATAGTCCCTCCCGGATCCAGATGGTTGTCGGATTTATCGTTGTGATTGTTTTAGTTTTGTTTTTGCCCTCGCCGCCGGGACGTGATGTCCCGGCGAGGAGAGGTTTCCGGGGAGGCTTGCTGCCCCTGTCCCGGCGGTATTTTCAGGTAGTGTGAAGTCTCAGACGATCCCGGCGCCCAGGCCCACGGCCTTGCGTTCCTGCGCCTTGCGGTCGCGCCAGCGGCTTTCGCGGTAGGCGCCCAGCACATCCGCCGCACCGCCCGCCTCCACGCGCGCCTTGGCCAGGATCGGGCTGACATCGACATTGTAGGCCCGGCGCAGCGCCTGGAAGGCCATCATCGTGTCGTTGGCTTCCTGCGAGAGATGCAGCGCCTCGCGGTCCACGAGCAGCGCCTTGGCATAGCACGAACCGATGGCTTCGGCGGAGGACAGCATGGATTCGATCGGGTCGGTCACGTTGTGCGACTGGTCGATCATGTAGCTGGGCTTGAAACCGTCACGCGGGGCCAGTTCGGCCTCGACCAGTTCGTTGAACACCAGGAACAGCTGGTGCGGGTTGATCGAGCCGGAATCGAGGTCGTCGTCGCCGTACTTGCTGTCGTTGAAGTGGAAGCCGCCCAGCTTGCCGAAGCGGTGGAGGCGGGCCACGATCTGCTCGATGTTCACGTTGGGCGCGTGATGGCCCAGGTCGACCAGGCACTTTGCCTTGGGGCCCAGTTCCTGCGCGGCGAGGATCGAGGAACCCCAGTCGCTGATGACGGTGGAATAGAATGCCGGTTCGAACATCTTGTGTTCGAGCAGCATGCGCCAGTCGTCCGGCAGCGCGGCATAGACCTCAGCGGCCGCGTCCAGATAGCGGTCGAGGCTGCGGCCGAGGTCCTGCTGGCCGGGGAAGTTGGTGCCGTCACCCACCCAGACGGTCAGGTCAGTGGAGCCGAGCTGACGGCCGATCTCGATGCATTCGATATTGTGTTCGACGGCCTGCTGGCGTGTCGCCTCGATGGTCGAGGAGAGCGAACCGGTGGCGTAAGAGTGGGCCTGGTCCTTCTGGTCCTGGAAGGTGTTGGAGTTCACCGCATCAAAGCCGAGGCCGAGGCTGGCCGCTTCTTCGCGCAGGGCCTTGTAATCGCTCACCTTGTCCCAGGGGAAGTGCGGCGAGACGCGCGGGGTGAGGCGCGAAAGCTGGTTGATGACGGCGCAGTCTTCCAGCTTCTCGTGGATATTGGTCGGTTCGCCCGCGATGGGGAACTTGGCGAAGCGAGTACCGCCCCGGCCCGCGCCCCACGAGGGGACCGCGACCGAGAAGGCGGCGACCTTGTCCTTGATCGCGTCGATGGCGATGCCCGAACGCTCCAGCTTGCGGCCGAGCGAGGCGTATTCGTCCTCCAGCGCGTCCGCCGCGCGGGCATTGGCTTCGGCGATCAGTTCATCCGAAATCGGCAGTCTGCTCATTCTTCTATCCTCTAGCCCGTGCGGGGGAACGCGCCGGTTCGCGCCTTCCCCCGATACATATCTCTTAGCGCGTGAACGCCTGCGCGTTACCCGCATCGACATTGATCATGTTGCCGGTCGATTTCGCCGACTGGTCTCCCGCGAGGAAATAGACGGCTTCGGCAATGTCCGAAGGCAGCACGTCACGCTTCAGCATCGAGCGGTTGCGATAGTGCTCTTCCAGTTCCTTGCCGGTGTCGATGCCGTGGGCGCCCGCGCGTTCCTTGCGCCAGTCGCCGTCCCAGATCTTGCTGCCCTTGATGACGGCATCGGGGTTGACGACGTTGACGCGGATGCCATGCGGTGCGCCTTCCAGAGCGAGGCAACGCGCAAGGTGGTTCGCCGCCGCCTTGGCCGAAGCATAGGCCGAGGCATTGGTGGCCGCCGCCACGCCGTTCTTCGATCCGATGAAGACGACCGAGGTACCGCCCTGCTCCTTCATGCCCTTCAGCAGCGGCCAGGCGGCGCGGCTGGTGAGGAAGTAGCCCTGCGCCAGCACGTCGTAGTTGCGGTTCCACAGTTCGATCGTGGTTTCCTCGATCGGGGCCGAGGAGGCGATGCCGGCATTGGCGACGAGGATGTCGAGCCCGCCGAATTCGCGCGCGGCGACGGCAAAGGCGTCGGAGACTTGCGCTTCGTCAGTCACGTCACAGACGGCGGCGCGGACCACGTCCTTGCCGAACTGCTTGGCGAAACCGGCGCGTACTTCCTCGACGGCATCGGCGTCACGGTCGGCCAGCAGCACGCAGGCGCCGTCCGCCATCAGCCGCGCCGCCGTGGCGGCACCGATGCCGCCCGCACCGCCGGTGACGAGCGCCACGCGGCCGACCAGGGGCTTCGGCGCCGGCATGCGCTGGAGCTTGGCTTCCTCAAGCAGCCAGTATTCGATGTCGAACGCTTCCTGCTCGTCCAGCGCGATATAATCGCCGATGGCTTCGGCGCCGCGCATCACGTTGATGGCGTTGCCGTAGAATTCCCCGGCGAGGCGGGCGGTGGTCTTGTCCGTGGCGAAAGTCATGCGGCCCACGCCCGGCACCAGCACGACCACCGGGTTGGCATCGCGCATCGCAGGCGAGTTCCCACGCTTGCAGCGCTCGTAATAAGCCGCATACATGTCGCGATAATCGGCAATCTTCTGAGCCAGATAGTCCTGGTCCTGAAGACGCGAAGGGTCGAGCGTCAGGGGAGCGATCTTGGTGCGCAGGAAGTGATCGGGGCACGAAGTACCCAGCTCGGCGAGACGTTCGAACTCCACCGAGTTCACGAATTCCAGCGCCTCGGCATCGTCCGAGAAATGGCCGACCTTGCGGCGAGCGCCGGTCATCAGTCCGCGCAGGCGCGGTATGAGATCGGCGGCAATGGCGGCGCGGTCTTCGGATGTGCCGTAGGCGCTGCCGCCGAAGGCCGGCTTTTCGCCGAGCTTGGCATTGAGGTACTTCGCGGCATCGGCGATCAGTTCGACGGTGTGCTCGTAACAGGACTTGGCGCTGTCGGCCCAGCAGATGATGCCGTGGCCGGCGAGCATGACACCCTCCACGCCCGGATTGGCGGCCACATAGTCACGCAGCTGCACGCCGAGCGTGTAGCCCGGACGCTTCCAGCCGAGCCAGCCGATCTTGCCGCCCCAGATCGCCTGAGTCGCCGCTTCGCCGCCCGAGCTGGCGGCCAGCGCGATGATCGCATCCGGGTGGACGTGATCGACATGCGCGAAAGGCAGCAGCGAGTGCAGCGGCGTGTCGATCGAGGCGGCGCGGCCGTTGAGGTTGAACGTGCAGTGCGGCAGGTAGCCGACCATCTTGTCGTCGTCTTCAGGCCCGGCGTAATGCGCTTCGAGGCCGAGCAGCTTTTCCTGGTAGAGCGTGGCGAAACCGTCGAGCTTCATCGAACCGATGTCGCCGCCCGAACCCTTGACCCACAGCACTTCCACCTCGCCGCCGGTCAGCGGATCGATTTCGGTCAGCTTGGCCGAAGTATTGCCGCCGCCGAAGTTGGTGACGGTAAGGTCGGAACCGAGCAGGTTGGAGCGGTAGAGCAGCAACTGCTCGGGCGAAAGCGTCGCCGCCACCGAGTCGTCCCAGCGGCTGGTCGGAACGGCAAAAGGTATCGCGGGCGGCATCGCAGCCGGGCGGGAAGCGGTCATGGTATCCATAGTCATCCTCTACCAATTCGTGCTTGCATGAGCAATCTGTTTCGCTACAAAACGATCACGTTCGATCACCAAAGTCAATCATAATTGGTCAGAACGCATTCGGGATTGAGGATGGTTGGAGAGCCATGACGGGTACGGGTACATTCATCGTCGTCGATATCGGCAAGACCCTCAGCAAGCTGACGCTGTGGACGCGGGGCGGCCGCATGCTCGACCGTCAGGTGCGCCCCAACGCCGCCTGCGAGCAGGACGGTCTGCGCGTTCTCGATGTCGAGGGTATCGGCCAATGGCTGCGCGCCACGCTGCGCGGCTGGTCGGGCCATCCGGTGGAAGCGATCATTCCCGTGGCGCACGGCGCAGGCTTCGCCGCGCTGGACGGCGCCGATGGCAATGGGGGCCTGCTGTTCCCCCCGCTCGACTACGAACAGGCCATTCCCGAAGACGTGATGGCGGACTACCGCCGCGAGCGTGACGCGTTCACGCTTACCGGCTCGCCTGCCCTGCCCGACGGTCTCAATCTGGGCACGCAGGTCTACTGGATGTCGCGGCGGTTCCCCGAGGAAATGGCCCGCGCCACGCTGGTGCCCTGGGCGCAGTACTGGGCCTGGTTCCTCACCGGCCGCACCGCCAGCGAAGTGACCAGCCTGGGCTGCCACACCGACCTCTGGTGCCCCGCCGATGCCCGGTTCTCGCCCATGTCCGAACGGTTCGGCTGGGCCGAACGCTTCGCGCCGGTCGTCAAGGCGAGCGACGTGGTGGGCACTCTCCGCGCGGATATCGCCGCCGAAACCGGCCTGCCCGCCACGGCGCAAGTGCTCGCGGGCCTCCACGATTCGAACGCCGCCCTGCTCGCCGCCCGCGGTTTCGCCGAGATTGCACGGCAGGAAGCCACGATTCTCTCCACCGGCACCTGGTTCATCGCCATGCGCCTCGCCGCCGAGACGTTCTCCATCGCCGCGCTGCCCGAGGCGCGCGACACCCTGGTCAATGTCGACGCCTATGGCTGGCCGGTACCTTCCGCGCGCTTCATGGGCGGGCGCGAGATCGAATCGATCATCCAGATCGACACCCGCCGCGTCGACATCCGCCCCGACCAGCCCCGGCTCATGGAGGCCGTGCCCGGCCTGCTCGCGCGCGGCACGATGATGATGCCCACTCTGGCGCCGGGCTTCGGCCCCTTCCCTCACGGCACCGCCGAATGGGTCGACAAGCCCGAGGAATGGGCGGGAACCTGGTACGCCCGCCGCGCCGCGATCTGCCTCTATGCCGCAATGGTGGCGGATACTTCGCTCGACCTGATCGGCTCGAAGGAGCGGCTGCTGATCGAGGGCCGCTTCGCCGATGCCGAAGTCTTCGTGCGCGCTCTGGCGGCACTGCGCCCCGACACCGAAGTCTATGTGGCCAACGCTCATAACGACGTGTCGTTCGGCGCCCTGCGGCTCATCAATCCGCTGCTGCAGGCGCAAGGCGGCCTGCGCCGGGTCGCGCCGCTCGAAGGCGATCTTGCCGCCTACCGCGCGAAATGGCGCGCGCATATGCGGGAACTTGCCTGATGATCACCGCCTCGATCCCCGATTTCCGCGAGGCCGCCCGCCGCCGCCTGCCGCGCTTCCTGTTCGAATATATCGACGGCGGCTCCTATGCCGAAGCCACCTTGCGGCGGAACGTCTCCGACCTCGCCGACCTCGCCCTGCGCCAGCGGGTGCTGCGCGACGTGTCGCAGCTCGACCTCTCGACCGAGCTGTTCGGCCAGAAGCTGGCCCTGCCGGTCGCGCTCGCGCCGATCGGCCTTGCCGGCCTCAACGCCCGGCGCGGCGAGTGCCAGGCGGTGCGCGCGGCGGATAAGGCGGGCATTCCCTTCACGCTTTCCACCGTGGGCGCCTGCACCATCGGCGAAGTGGCATCGGCGGCGGCCAAGCCCTTCTGGTTCCAGCTCTACATGATCCGCGACCGCGCCTTTATGAAGGACCTGCTGGCGAAAGCAGTCGAGGCGGGCTGTTCCACGCTGGTCTTCACCGTCGACATGCCGGTGCCGGGCAGCCGCTACCGCGACTATCACACCGGCCTGGCCGGAACCGGCGGCCTGAAAGGCGCGGCCTGGCGCTTCGCGCAGGCTGCCGCGCGGCCCGCATGGGCCTGGGACGTCGGCATCCACGGCCGCCCGCACACGCTCGGCAATGTCGCCCCGGTGCTTCAGGGACGGACCGGCATCGAGGACTTCTTCGCCTGGATGCGGAACAACTTCGACCCTTCGATCAACTGGCGCGATCTCGATTTCATCCGCTCGGAATGGAAGGGGCCGCTGGTCATCAAGGGCATTCTCGACCCCGAGGATGCGAAGGAAGCCGCCGCGCTTGGCGCTGACGGCCTGGTCGTTTCCAACCACGGCGGCCGCCAGCTCGACGGCGTGCTGTCGAGCGCCCGCGCCCTGCCGCCCATCGCCGACGCCGTGGGAGACCGCATGACCGTGCTGGCCGACGGCGGCATCCGCTCCGGCCTCGACGTGGTGCGCATGCTCGCGCTCGGCGCCAAGGGCGTGCTGCTCGGCCGGGCCTGGGCCTGGGCGCTTGCCGCAGGCGGCGAAGCCGGCGTCACCAAGATGCTCAAATTGATCGAGGCCGAGATGCGCGTCGCCATGGCGCTCACCGGCACGACGAAAATCGCAGAGATCGACAGAACGATCCTGGCGGGAGGGACCTGACAATGACGGAAACCGCAGAGCAAGAGGACAACTGGCGCAACACCATACTCGCCGGCCTTGCCAACTATATCGACGCCGGCTCGATCGTCGCCGGCTCCGCCGCGCTCGCGCTGTGGCAGGAGAGCTATCACCTCTCCAACGACTTCGTCGGCCTGATCGCCGCCTTCGGCCCCAACGCCATCGGCGCGGGCGTGGGCGCGCTGATCGGGGGCTGGCTCTGCGACAAGCTGGGCCGCAAGAAGATCTACCAGTGGGACATGCTGATCTACGCGCTCGGCATGTCGATGCTGGTCTTCGCGGTGGCGCCCTGGATGATCGTCGTCGGCTTCCTGATCGTCGGCCTCGCCGTGGGCGCGGACATTCCCGCCAGCTGGTCGCTGATCGCCGAGCAGGCGCCGGACAACAAGCGCGGCAAGCATTCCGGCGTGGCGCAGGCGCTGTGGTATCTCGGCCCGGTCGTGGTCCTGCTGATGAGCCTGGCGCTAACCTCGCTCGGCGTGCTGGGCGCGCGGATCGTCTTCGCCCATCTCGTGGTGATCGCGCTGGGCCTCACCCTGCTGCGCTCGAAGATGAAGGAATCGGAGCGCTGGGTGGAGGCGCAGAAATCGGACGTGAAGCGCCCGCCCTTCTCCTCGCTGTTCAAGGGCAAGTATCTCACTTCGATCCTCGGCCTCGTGGGCATGTACGGGTTCTGGAACCTCTGGGCCGGCACCAACGGCTTCTTCTTCCCCTACATCCTGCGCACCATGGGCGCGGCCACCCAGGCGCAGAGCGTCGCCATCCAGGCGGTCTCGTTCTTCGTCGCCATGATCTCGGTCACGTTCGTGTTCATGCGCCTGTCGGACAAGGTGAACCAGCGCACGCTGTTCATCATCTCGGCCGTGATCCAGATCGCGGGCATGATGCTCCTGGCCATCCTGCCGCTGACGATCCCGGTGGCCCTGCTCTATGTGTTCCTGCTCCAGTTCGGCGGCGGTTTCGGCGCGCAGAGCTTCTTCCAGCTCTGGAGCTCGGAGATGTTCCCGACGATGCTGCGCTCCACCGCGCAGGGCGTCTGCTTCGCCATCGTGCGTATCTCCCTGGGCGTGTTCAGCTTCTTCGTGCCCATGCTCAATGCCACGGGCTTTACGAACCTGGCCTGGATTCTTACCGGCTTCCTTGTCATCAGCGGGATCATCGGCGCACTCTGGGCGCCTCGCAACGAAGGCAAGTCGCTGGAACAGCTCGAAGCGGAACAGGCCAATCCCGGCCTGGCTCCCCAGAAGGAAGCACAAGTCGCATGCACGCCGAGGAACGCGAACGCCTGATACTGGAGGCCGTCGCCGACACGGGCTTCGTGAGCTATCGCGCTCTCGAAGCCCAGCTCGACGCCTCGCCCGCAACGATCCGGCGCGACCTGACGCGGCTGGAGGAATCCGGCCGCATCCAGCGCGTCCATGGCGGCGCCAAGCTGCCGGAAGACGACAAGCCGGAGAACCCCCTGGGTCTGGCGGGCACGCCTTTCGAGCAGTCCATCACCCAGCACCTGCCCGCCAAGCAGGCCATCGGCCGCGCCGCGGCCAGGCTCTGCCGGCCGAGCGAGGGGATCATGATCGACGGGGGCACCACCACGCTCCAGATGTGCCCCTATCTCGACGGGCTGGACATGCAGGTGCTCACCAACTCGCTGCACATCGTCCACGCCCTGCTTCCCCAGACGGGCACGCGCGTGCTGCTGCCCTCGGGCACGGTGTTTCGCGAGCAGAACATCGTCCTGGCCCCGGCGGGCGAAGACTCGATGCCGCGCTTCCACGCGCCCAAGCTGTTCATGGGCGCGGCGGCGGTAGGCCCGCAGGGGGTGATGCAACAGGACGTGATCCTGGTCGCCGCCGAGCGCCGGTTCATGGACCGTGCGGAGGAAGTCGTGCTCCTCGTCGACAGCTCGAAGTTCCGCTCCTCGTCGGGCGCGATCGTCTGCGGGTTGGACGAAGTGGATACCATCGTCACCGATGAAGGGATCCCGCAGGACATGGCGGATCGACTGCGGGATCTCGGGGTGAAGGTGATTATAGCCTGAAGGCAGGAAGAAGGCCTGGGGGATGATCCCCCAGGCCCTCGGAATTTGGCGGGCTTGGTGCGCGGCTTACCGTTGCGGGCGGCGCCGCGTTCGATGGTCTCCTGACGAAAATGGCACGCCAGCCCGATAAGGCAGCATGCCATGTTCCTCGTCATTGCGAGGAGGCGAAGCCGACGCGGCAATCCAGAGCCGCGCCGAGCCGCCCTGGATTGCTTCGCTGCGCTCCCGATTACGAAGTGCAGGCGTTCAAAGTGAATTCCGCTTCGCAATCCCGCCCAGCACCGCAGCGCTCGGCTTGGGCGTGCGGGCGAACGTGGTGCGATCCACGCTGCACAGGCCGAAGCGCGGCTTGTAGCCGAAGATCCACTCGTAATTGTCCAGCAGCGACCAGTGCATGTAGCCAAGCACCGGCACGCCGTCGTCCATCGCCTGCTTCAGCCCCTCGAGCGCCGCTGGAATGAAGCGCGCGCGCAGCGTATCGTCCTCGGTGCCGACGCCGTGTTCGGAAACCAGCACCGGAACCTTGGTCGCGGCGTGGACATAGCGCACCGCGCCCGCCAGCGACGGCGCCCAGACTTCGGTGCCGGACCAGTTGCGATCGGCGCTATCCGGCGCGGGCAGGCGGCCCTTGTCGTTCCAGACCGCGCGTTCGTAGTTCTGCACGCCGATGAAGTCGTCGCCCTTGGCGATCTCCAGCCAGTCGCCGTAAAGCTCGGCGCGGACCTTGTCGCGCATCGAGTTCTTGCCGGAAGCCTGGTCGTCCAGCACCGAGAGCGTGAAGCCCACCGGCAGATCGCCGCGCACGGCCTTGATCGCGGCGCGGGCGGCCTTGTGCCCGGCCATCTGGCCCCGGACGATGACATCCACGTCCTCGCGCCCGGCGACATTGGCGCAGAGGAAACGCTCGACGCCGAGCCGCTTGGTGGCGGCCTCCAGAGTCTGGCGCTGCATGTCCCATACCGGCGGGGGCAGGATGTTCTTGAGGATGAGCAGGATATTCGGCTCGTTCAGCGTCATGGCCATGGCGATGTCGGCACCGATCGCGCGAGCCACCTTGTCGCAGTAGCGGCCGAAGAGCTGGGCGGATTCCGGGTTGCTCCAGCCGCCCTGCGCGCTGAACCAGCGCGGCGCGGTGAAGTGGTTGAAAGTCACCAGCGGGGCCAGGCCGCGGGCGTGGCAGCCTTCGACGATCCGCTTGTAGTGATCGAGCATGGCCTGCGAGAACAGGCCCTTCTCCGGTTCGATCCGCGCCCATTCCACGCCGAAGCGGTAGGAGGTGAGGCCCAGCGACTTCACGATATCCAGATCGGTCGCCCAAAGTTCCAGGCTGTTCACGGCGTCGCCCGAAGGCTCTGCGAAGATGGTCGGCTTCTGGTTTTCGACGAACCAGAGGTCGGACGCGACATTGTTGCCTTCGATCTGGTGCGGCGCGGTGGCCGCGCCCCAGAGGAAGCCCTTGGGGAAGGCCGGGTCTGGACGCTTCGCGGCGGCGCGTGCCATGACCGGCGCGGCGGCGGCAAGTGCTCCAGCGGCGAGCAGGCTTCGGCGGTCGAGATTCGCAATCTTGGTCATCGGATGCCCCTCAGGAATGGTCGGCGAAGAAGGAAAGCAGTTCGTCGGACAGCCGGCGGTCGGACGTACCGAGATGCATGGCCATCGAATAGTGGTTGTGCCCGGAGGCGTAGTGCGCGCGCGGCAGATGGCCGTGGCGGCCGAGGCGGGCTTGCAGGAGGCTGGCCCATTCGGCCTGGAAGCGCGGCGGGTCGAACTCGGCGCAGGCGACCATGAGCGGCAGGCTGGTCGCCATCACCGCGCCCATCGGCATGCGCAAGTCGTAGCAATCCTGCGGGCCGTAATAGAGCATGTCGCGCTCATCCAGCGGTGTGAACCCATAGAGCCCCGAAAGCAGCGCGGCCCCGCGCACCAGCTTGCCGTGATCCTCGCGCGCTTTCAGAAAGGCCGAGACATGGACCGCGCCCGCCGAAGTGCCGAGCAGGAAGATCCGGTCCGGATCGCCGCCATGCCCGGCCACGTTCGCGCGCAGCCACTCGACCGCGAGGCTCACGTCCTCCGCGCCCGAAGGCCACATGTGCGCAGGCGCGAGGCGGTAGTTCATCACCGCGCCGATCAGCCCGTTCGCGGCCGCCCAGCGCCCGACATGGGCATTGGTCCAACCGCTTTCGCCGGCGCCCGCTTGTCCACCTTTGTCGCCAACGAGGAAGCCCCCGCCATGAACGAACAGCACGACCGGACGGGGATCGCCTCCCTGGCCATAGAGGTCGAGGCGGTTGCGGGGATCGGGACCATAGGCGCAGTCGAGCGCGACCGGCGCGATCTCGGCGGCGAGGGGCGCCTGCTCCGGCTCGTAAAGCGCACGGACGGCTGCAACGACATCCGGCCCCAGCCGCGTGTCCAGCTGCGCAATCGTGCCCTTCATGTCGTTCGCTCCCTGAACACGCCTTCGAACAGGCCGGTCAACGCCAATCGGGTACAGACGGCACCCAGCCCCGCGCCGTAGAGGATCTTGAAGGCCAGCGCCGGGTAGCTTGGTACATGTGCCAGAGGCCCCAGCCGCGCCAGGGCGAAAAGCAGCGCGCCGCTGGACAGGCCGAGTAAGACGCCCTTTGCGGTAGCGGCCACGATCCTGCCACCGGAGGGGTCGCGTCCCTGCCGGAGAAAATCGCTCTTGCGCAGGCGGCCGCGCATTGCGAGCGCAGGCACGAGCGACGCCATGAGCGAGACCATCGCCCCCTGCGGCAGGAAATCGAGCGCGAAGCTGTCGGGCGCGGCCATGGTAAGCGCGCGGTCACCGATACCGAAGACCAGCGCGAAGAAGGCCGCGCTCAGCACCGCATTGATCGCCGCGCTGAGGAGCTGCTCGCGTCGCAGCAGGCGATCGGGATTGAAATGCCTCTGCATATTGCCCTTTCTCGTTCGCAGAAATGGTGCCGGGCGCAGCCGCTGCCGCGCCCGGCGTTCCCGATCAGAACTTGGCGTCGAGGCTGATGCCGATGTTCCGGTAGGACTGAGGCCCGTAGATCGCGCCGATATTTTCGGCACCGTTATAGGGGAAGTCGCTCTGCATCAGCGAAGGTTCGTGGACGTTGAACAGGTTCCGTGCGAAGACCGCGACGGTGTAGCGATCATCCGCGGTCTTTACGCCGATCCGCCCACCGACGAGCCAGTGCGGCCGGAAGGTCGTATCCGCGACCGAATTGGCCTCGTAGCGAATGCGCGACTTCCAAACGGTGTCGACAGCCAGGAACCCGCCGAAGTTCTCGCCCAACGGCATGTCGTACTGGCCCGAGAGCGTGAACTTGTAGCGCGGCGCATAGGCCAACTGGCTGCCGCCGATATCGGTGCCGTCGGTGCCGAGGAAGTTCTTCGGATAAGTAGCCTTCGAATAGATGAAGCCGGTGTTGAGCGAGAGGCCGTCGAACACTTTGCCGAAGAAGTTCAGTTCGGCGCCGCGGGTCTTCACGCCGTTGATATTGGTCTGGTCGCACGAGATGATGGCATTGGCATCGACCGTGCAGCTCTGCGCCTGGAAGTTGTCGATCTTCATGTAGAACACGCTGAGATCGGCAACCCAGCCACCGAACAGCGTCGACTTGACGCCGGCCTCGTAGGACGTGGGGATTTCCGGCAGGACCACGTAAGGGCTGGCTGCAGTGGGAACCGCGATCTGGCCGCCCTTGAACCCGCGCGAAACCGTGGCGTAGGCCATCGTCGAGCCGGTAATGTCGTATTGCGCGCCCAGGCGCCATGACCACTTGGCCACGTCCAGCACAGTGCGATCGGAGACCGCTCCGGCGGTGTCGAAAGAATCGAGCGACAGGCGGTCGGTCGTGTAGCGTACGCCGCCGATAAGGCGGAACTGGTCGCTGACATGGCCGGTCACCTGGCCGAAGAAGGCCAGCGATTCGTCGCGGATGGTCAATTGCGGCGTCGTGGTGGTTACGATGGGAATGACAACGTTCGGCGCCGGAATGAGGGTAACGCGAACGGTCTCCGGATCGCGCGTTTGTTTCTGGTTCGAATAGAAGGCGCCGGCGGTATATTCGATTGGCTGTCCTGCCGCGGAACTTACGCGGAATTCCTGTGTGAACAGGCTGAGGTCGCGATTGACGGGATCGTTATGGACCTGAAGCTCCAGCGGATCGCCGCGGAATACGTTGGAGGCGGCGCCGTAACCGCTCTCGCTCGATTTGCGCAAGGCAGTGATCGAGGTCAGCGTGAACGGATCCGCTTCGTAATCGACCTGGACCGAACCGCCGTAGTTCTTGCTCTTTCCGACATAGCTTTCATCGGTGCAGTAGTTGCGATTGCCCTCACCCGGCGTCACGCCGCAGCTCGCCAGTCGGTCGGTGATACCAACCGGATCGAAGCCCGCGCCGCCGAGGAACGTGCCGGGACCGCCGGTCTTGACGAAAGTAAAGAAATCGCCGCCGTTCTCGTAGCGCGTCTGGGAATAATCGCCGATCAGGTTGACTGTGACGCGATCGCTGGGCTCCCAGAGCAGTCGCCCGCGCACACCGTAGCGATCGGTATCGTTAAGCTCACCCGTGGTGGCATTGCGATTCACGCCCTGCCGCAAGTTGGCGACGCCCGAGACGCGCAGCGCCGCATTCGCGGCGAGTGGAATGTTGACCAGCCCCTGCACGACCTGGTTGCCATACTTGGAACCGGCAGTACCGGCATCCGACAGTTCGGTGCGGATGCGAGCGGAGAAGGCGCCGAATTCCGGGCGGTTCGTGGTGATGTTGATAACGCCGGCAGAAGTCGTCAAACCGAACAGCGTACCCTGCGGCCCCTTGAGCACTTCGACGCGGGCGATGTCGAACAGGTCCGAGATGTTCGCGTTACCCTGGCTGACCTGGTCGACCACCACGCCCACCGAGGCGACTGCTCCAGGCGAGAAAGTCTGCGTGCCGATGCCGCGGACCGAGCCGCCGCCGCCGGTGTTCTGTCCGGGGGCCTGCTGGATTTCGAGGCTTGGGGCGATCCGGGCCAGGTCATTGACGGTGTTGACCTGCTGGCGCTCAAGCTGCGCGGCATTGGCGACGGTGATCGAGATAGGAACCTCGGTCACCTTCTCCGCGCGGCGCTGGGCGGTGACGATGATGTCGGTGCCGGAAACCTGCGGGGCCTCGGCTGCCTGAGGCGCGGCGGCCTGAGGGGCCTCCTGGGCCTGGGCGGAAACGCTGACGGCGCCCAGGGCGATGCCGGAAAGCAGGCTGAACTTGCTGATGGTGTTCATATTGGTCTCTCCCCAAACTGATTGTTTATAGCCGGTTTTTATGGCCAATTTTATGGATGCGACCCGTCAGGTCTCGTCGATGACGGGGTTGGAAAGGGTGCCGATCACGCCCACGGACACTTCGACCGTGTCGCCGGCCTTGAGGTAGAGCGGGGGCTTGCGCTTGTCGCCGACGCCGCCCGGGGTGCCGGTGGCGATCACATCGCCGGGCTTGAGGTCGGTGAAAGTCGAGCAATAGGCGATGACCGTGGGGATATCCCAGATCATGTCGGACACCGGCTGGTCCTGCACCAGTTCGCCGTTCACGCGGGTCTGCACGCGCTGCGAGGCGAGGTCTTCCACGTCCGAAGCGGCCACCATCGAAGGGCCGAAGCCGCCGGTGCCGGGCCAGGTCTTGCCCGGCGTGAACTGGATGTTGTGGCGCTGCCAGTCGCGGATCGAGCCATCGTTGAACGGCGCAAAACCGGCAACGTGCTCCCATGCGTTCTCGGGCGCGATGCGGCGGCCGCCCTTGCCGATGATGACGGCGAGTTCGCCCTCGTAGTCGAAGCGTTCGCTTTCGGGCGGGCGGACCATAGGCTCGCCATCGGCGATCAGGCTGTCGGCCCAGCGGGTGAAGATCGCCGGGTGTTCCTTCTGCTCGCGGCCGGTTTCGGCAACGTGGCTGGCGTAGTTGAGGCCGACGCAGAGGATCTTTTCCGGGTTCGGCACGACCGGCAGCAGGCTCACGGCATCCGCGGCGAACGCGCCCGTCGCGGGCAGCGCGGCAAGGTCGCCTGCCAGCACGTCCTTCAGCCATGCGTCCGCGCCGGATGCGCCGAGATCGATCACCTTGTCCCCTTCGAGGCGGCCGAAGCTCTTGCTGCCATCGGGACGTTCGAAGCTGATGTAACGGTTCATGCGTAGTCTCCCCTGCCCCCGCGTCTCGCGCGGTGGCGGTCAAATAGTCAGAGCGGTGCGGCTTCCCAGTCGCGGCGGAAGCGGAAGCGTTCCTCGGCGCGGCGAAGGCCATCGAAATCCTTGTCGGAGATGCCCCACTGGTCGATGCGACCCGCAGGCCAAGTCCAGTCGTCCGGCGCGCCGACCTTGTAGTCCTCCGGCACTTTCTCCACGGCGGTCGAGAATTCGATCACCGGGCCGAACGGGGCGATGAAGTAGGCGTAGACATTGGCGCCAGGCCCGTGGCGGCCGGGGCCCCAGGCGGGCACCAGCGCATGATCGCGCAAGCGGCCGATACCGCGCATCACCGCGTCCATGTCCTCCATCTCGAAGGCGACATGGTTGAGCGAGGCGAAGCCGGCGCGGGCAAAGGCGGTGGAGTGGTGGCTGTCGTTGCAGCGCACGAAGACCATGCCCTTGGTGCGGTCCGACACGCGGAAGCCCAGCACATCCTCTACCGCATCGCCGCAGGCTTCGGCATCGGCGGCGTTGAAAACGACGTGAGTGAGCTTCACCGGCAGATCGCGCCCGGCGATCGGTTCGACTTCGGTAGCATCGACGAGGAAGCGCAGGATCGTGCCTTCGGGCAGTTCGACCAGCACGCCTTGCCCGCCGCCGAGATCTTCGCTGGTGGTCGGGCTGGCAGTCCATCCGGCGGCAGCGACGCGGGCTTTCAGGGCTTCCAGTTCCTCGGCGGTGCAGACGAACGTGGTGGAGCGGACGAATTCGTCCTCCGACTTCTCGAACGCGACGAGGTAGGGAAACGGGCCGGAGCCGCGCAGGTACTGCGTATCGCCTTTGGGTTCAGCGGCGGCCATGCCCCAGATTTCGGTCATGAACGCGGCGGCGGCGGCCGGATCGGGTAGCGCCAGTTCGATGCTGCGCAGTTTCATGCTTCTGTCTCCTGAGAGAGCCCCGCCGCGCGGATGCCGGCGCGGGCGCAGTCGGCATCACACTCGCCGGTGTCACCGCTGACGCCGACGGCGCCGATCAAAGTGCCGGCGGCATCGCGGATCACCACCCCACCCGGGGAGAACGCGATGCGGCCGCCGACGGCAGCGGTGACGCTTTGAAAGAACACCGGATTCCCCTTGGCCCGCTCGGCCAGGACGGCGGTGTCCGCATCCATGCCCACGGCGCCTTCGGCCTTGGCCTTGGCGATATCGAAGCGGTAGAGGCTCGCCCCGTCCTCGCGCGCGAAGGCGACCGGGTGGGCGCCTGCGTCGAGCACGATCACCGCGAGCTGCTTGGCACCCCGGGCGCGCGCTTCGGCAAGCGTGGCGGTAACGATGGTCTGGGCCTGAGCCAGCGTGAGAGTCATGCGGCAAGCTCCTGATGGCTGAAAAGCTGCGCCGCGCGGGCGGCAAGCAGGTCTTCGGCGCTGTGGCTGGCGGTTCCGAAGACGTAGTGGTCGGGGCGGATCAGCACGGCATCGACGCCGTGGTCATCCAGCCATGCGGTCACCGCGCCATTGTCCGGCAAGGTGCTGGCGGCGATGCGGGTTACGCCCTCTACGCTGCCCGGCACCGCATCGTCGCGGACGAACAGGCGCCAGTCGCCGCCGGTAAGGTCGTCGAGCTTGCGGCCATCGGCGAGCACCGGCTGCACGAAGCGCGCACCCGCGCCGGTCGTGCCGGGCAGCACCACGCCCTCGGCAATCGCCGGGATCAGGTCATGCGCGGTCTCGCCGGACTTCTGCCGCGCTTCCTCGCGGATGCGGGCATCGCGCGCAGAGGCCTCGGCGGGATCGAGTTCGCAGATGTAGCGCCCGGCGGCAACGGCAGCACCGATCACCGCGCGGACATGCGGGTCGCGCTCGGGCTGGTAGCTATCGAGCACCGCAGCGTCGGCGCCGTGGTTGGCCACTGCGTCCATCTTCCACGCCAGATTGGCGACATCGCGCAGGCCATGGCACATGCCCTGCCCGAAGAACGGCGGCGTCTGGTGCGCGGCGTCACCGGCGAGGAACACGTTCCCGACCTGCCACTGGTGCGCGACGAGGCCGTGGAAACGATAAGTCGCGGCGCGCACGATCCTGTGCGGCACATCGGCCATCCACGCACCGACGAGTTCGGCCACCTTATCCGGTGCCGACATCGCGACATCGTCTTCACCGGGAAGCAGCATGAACTCCCACCGACGGTGGTCGCGGCGGCCGGGAACCACGGTGGCGGGGCGCGAGGGATCGCACATCATCACCGAGAGGCGCTGGAGGTCCGCCCCCTCGGGCACGCCGGAGAGCGGCGGGAACGCGACCGGCCCTTCGACCTCGGCGTCGACGACGAGCCAGGGCTCCTCGAAATCGAGATCGTCCAGTCCGACGCCCAGCGCCTTGCGGACCGAACTGCGGGCGCCGTCGCAGGCAATCACCCAGCGGGCCGAGGCCCTGCGCGTTTCACCGTCTTCGCTATAGTCGACGGTGACGCCGCGCTCGTCCTGCGTCAGGCCGAGGAACGTAGCGCCGAGCACGAGTTCGACGTTGTCCCTGCCTGCAAAGCCTTCGCGCAAGTGCGCTTCGAGTTCGGGCTGGTAGAAGAAGTAGTCGTTGGCCCAGCCAAACGGGCGCGGCTTGCCCACGGTGCCCATGTAGCGGATCACCCCGTGGTCGGCGCCGACATGCAGGTGGCCGTCGGTGGCGATCATGTCGCCTTCCACCCGATCGATCACCCCGGCCGACTGGAACAGCCGCATCATCTCATGATCGAGATGGACCGCGCGCGGCAGCGGATAGTGTTCCAGTTCCCGTTCGAGAACCAGCACGTTGAGCCCTTTCAGGCCGAGAAGGTTCGCAGCCAGCGCGCCCACAGGGCCGCAGCCTACGACAACCACGTCGTACGACATCTTGTAAGCCCTTAATAAACCTGGTCTTCAGCTCGGTTCGATCTCGGCAGGCGCCTTATGGAGCACGCCGCCCTTCATGATCATCTTCAGCCGGTCCTTGTCCTGCAGGATCGCGACGTCCGCCGTGGGATCGCCGTCGACCAGCAGCAGGTCGGCCAGCCAGCCTTCCTTCACCAGCCCGACCTCAAGCCCCATCAGCTCGCCGCCATACTGGGTGGCGGAGCGCAGCGCCTCGGCAGCCGTGAAGCCGTAATGCTGGACGAAGTGCTCCAGATCGCGGGCGTTGCGGCCATGCGGATTGAACGGGAAGCCATAGTCGCCGCCGGTCAGGATGCGCACGCCGCGTGCCTTGAGTTCGGGCACCAGCTTGCCTTCCAGGCCCATGCGGACGTTGGCGCTGGCCTTCATGTGCGTCATGTCGACATGCGGCGGCGGATTGGCCTCGATCGCGGCGATGGAGACGCCGGGACCGGGTGCGTAGAAGAACTTGTCCTTGTCGGCCGCCATGCGATCGACGGTGGCGTCATCCGCGAAGGAGCAGTGGTAGAGCACGCGCGCGCCGGCATCGAGCGCGAGGCCGATGGCCTCGGGGGAATAAGTATGCGCGGCGATCCACAGGCCGGCATCGCGCGCGGCCTCTCCGGCGGCTTCCAGTTCCTCGCGGGTGTAGAGCACGTCCATCGCCGAGTTCGGCTTGAGCGCGTCCTCTCCGGAAACCACCAGCTTGATCGATTGGACGCCCTCGTCCTTGCAGTAGGCCACGAAATTGCGCATCGCCTCGGGCCCGCGCCCGTTGAACACGTCGCCGGTGTCGATGCCTTCATCGCCTTCCGGGCTGCGTTCGAGGGTGGAGGGCACCATGCGCGGCCCGGGCGTCTCGCCGGCGGCAATGGCCTGCGCCAGTTCCGGTTCGATCATGTCGCCCAGCGCGCCGGCCGAGTAGATCGAGGTGAAGCCGTGGTCCAGCAGCACCCGCGCATTGCGCCAGGCAGCGACTTTCAGCTCGTCGGCCGGGAGGATGAACTGGTGATAGATCTTCTCGACCGACGACCCCCAGGTGAGGTGCGTGTGGGAGTCGACCAGGCCGGGCATCAGCGTCATGCCGTGGCCATCGATCACGGTGTCGGCCGCTTCCCCCGCCAGCGCGTCTGCGCCAAGGGCCACGCGCTGGATGCGCTCGCCCTCGATCAGCACCGCACCGGCCTGCGGCGCGGAGCCGGTGCCGTCGAAAATGGAAACCTGGCGGATCAGGGTCCGCATCGCTCTCTCTCCCGCGCTTTGTCGTTCGGCCGGTTGCCGGCTTGAGAGAGGTTTTGCCCCCTATTGGCCCTCAAGTAAAATAATGAGTTTTCTATTTGCCATAGGCGCAAACTATGGAACGACGGGCAAGGCCTCCAGCATGGCTTCCGCCAAAGAAGAGAGCCTCCGCCGAGCGAGGCGCAGCACGCCGACGCTGCGTTCGAACACGGCTTCCTTGATGGCGATGGCCCGGATCGATCCGTCGGATGCGCCGTCGAGCGCCACCGTGCGCGGAAGCACCGTGACGCGGTCCGTCTCGCGCACGATGGCGCGGGTGGTGAGCAGCGAATCGCAGCGGATCGTGGTGCGCGGCACCGAGACGCCCGCGGCGATGAACAGCGCGTCGACCTGCCGGCGAAAGGCGCCGCGCGCCTCGGGCAGGACCCAGGGATAATGCTCGACATCGCGCAGGGACACGCTGTCGCCCAGGTCCGCATGGCGCGGACCGACGATGAGCGCGAAGGGATCGCGGGCAGAGGTCACTTCCTCGACATCGGAAGGCACGTTCTGGATGCGGGTGGTGACGAAGGCCAGTTCGATCTCACCCTTGCGCAACATGTCCAGCAATTGCTCGTCGGGCCGCTCCACCGCGCTCAGCGCAAAGTCGCCCACGGCCTGCTCGACGCGCAAGATCGCGCCGGGCAGCAGCGTGAGCAGTGCACCGGGCGTGCCGCCGATCCGCAGCGGCCCCGCTATGCGATGGCGCGCATGCTCGACATCGCTCACCGCGTCGGACAGCAGCCGCGCCATGGCCTCTGCCGGGCGGCGCAGCACTTCCCCCTCCCGGGTGAGCACGATGCCGCCACGCCGCCGCTCGAACAGGACGACGCCGAGCCGCCGCTCCAGCAGGGCGATGGTGTTGGAGACGGAGGGCTGCGAAAGGTTCAGCATCCGCGCGGCGGCACTGATCGAGCCGGTCTCGCAGACGATGCGAAAGGTCATCAGGGCGCGGGGATCGATGGCCGGCATGCGCGCCAGCGGCAGGGAGGAAGCGGGTTCGTCCGTCATTCAGTGTTCCTCTCGTCGGCCCTGCTGGACCCTGCGGCGGCTTCGACTTCGCCGCTCTCCTGGCCGCCCTCCCGCCGAACGGATTGCTGCTGCTGTCGAGAAACGGAACCTGAAAGGGCCGGGACGGCGAGCCCGGTTCCGCGACGCGATCAACGCGCCCTAGATCTGCCGCTTCTCCAGCTTGCGCGCGAGCGTGCGGCGATGGAGGCCGAGGCGGCGGGCGGCCTCGGAGATGTTGAATTCGCATTCGACGAGGGTGCGGTGGATATATTCCCACTCCAGCGTCTTGATCGAACTGCGCCGGCCGTCGACCGGCACACTCGCATCGCCCTCGCCGCTGGTGAAGGCGGCCTCGATGTCGTCGGTGTTAGAAGGCTTGGCCAGATAGTGCGAGGCGCCGAGCTTGATCGCCTCCACCGCGGTCGCGATCGAAGCATAGCCTGTCAGCACGACGATGCGGGTTCCCGGCGAGCGGGCGTGGAGAGACTGCACCACGGCCAGCCCCGAGGATGCCCCGAGCTTGAGATCGACCACGGCATAATCGAAGACTTCGTCCACGCTCAGCGTCTCGGCCTCGTCCGGGCTGCCCGCCGAACTGACGCGGTAGCCGCGCCGCTCGAAGGACCGGCGCAAGGTGCGCGCGAAAGTGGGATCGTCCTCGACGATCAGCAAGCTGGCACCGCCGGGCTCGTTCGCAACTGTTTCCGTCATCATGCCCCGGCTGTATCCTCGCCCTTCCTGGGCTCGTAGGCCAGTGTAGCAAGGGGAATCGCAAGTTGCACCCTTGCCCCGCCATCGGCGAGATTGTCGACCGCAACCTTGCCGCCGAGCTTGCGGATCACGTTGACGACCAGGAACAGCCCCAGCCCCCCGCCGTCGCGCCCCTTGGTCGAGGCATAAGGCTGGCCGACCCGCGGCAGCATGTCGGGCGCGAAGCCGGGTCCACGATCGCTGACGGTCAGGACCAGCCCGCCATGGTCCACCCGCGCCTCGATCACGACGAGGCCGGGCGAGACTTCCACGGCATTGTCGATCACGTTGCCGATCACCTGCCGCAGGCCGGGATCGGACACGATCGAGCGGTCTTCCTCGATGCGGTCGATGAAGCGCAGTTCGCCGGGCATGCGGGCGCGCCATTCCTCCACGATCTCGCCCAGGAAGCCGCGCAGGGTCGTGACGGCCGGGTCGATGCCGCGGATCTCGCCGGCCGACATCAGGATGCCGCTGACGATGTTCTTGCAGCGCGCCAATTCGCGGCGCACGTCGGCGAGGTCGGCCGCCATGTCGGGATCGTCGGCAATGCCCGGCTGGCGCGCCCAGTCGCCCAGGATCACCGAGATCGACGACAGCGGCGTGCCCAGTTCATGCGCCGCGCCCGATGCGAGCAGGCCCATGCGGATAATATGGTCTTCCTCCACCGCCTGCTGGCGCAGCGCGGCGATCTTGGCGTCGCTCTCGCGCCGTGTGAAGTCCAGTCGCGCCACGAAGACGATCAGCAGCACCGCCGCCAGCACGAAGCAGAACAGGCTGCCGTAGATGTAGAGTTCGAAGGGATGCTGGGCGTAGCGCTCGGGCAATTGCAGCGGCACGTAGAAATAGGTCAGCAGCAGCATGCAGAGGCAGGCATTGATCGCGACCAGCGAACTCCAGCGCAAGTCGAGGATCACCGCGGCGATCACGATCTGGAGCAGGAACAGGAAAGTGAAGGGATTGGTCGCGCCGCCGCTGTGGTAAAGCTGCCAGCAGAGCGCGATCACGTCCACCATCAGCGCGGAGAACAGCTCGCCTTGCGTGAAGTCCCGCCGCCGCAGCACCACGCTGGCGGAGGCAAGGTTGACCACGATCAGCAGCAGCGGCGCCAGCAGCAGCGGCGCCAGCTCCAGCTTGACGCCCAGCCCTTGCGACACGATCACGATCGTCGCCAGCTGGCCGAAGACCGCCGTCCAGCGAAGCTGGGTGAGCAGCACGACATTGGCGCGGCTGGCCGATCCTCCGGGCAGTCCGTGCGGGGCGAACAGCTCTATCAGGCGGTCCATCGCCCGCGCCGCCAGACGAAGATCAGCGCCATGACCGACATGGCCGCCATGGCGAACCACGTCAGCGCATAGCTCAGGTGGCTGTCGGGGAAGTGGACCTGGGTGAGACCGGGTACCGGGCGCAGGCCCTCCACCGGGGCGGCCTGCTCGACTTGCGCGTCGATGAAGGCCGGTGCGACCGCGCCGATCCCGCGCACCCGCGCCAGCGCCTTCACATCGCGCGAATACCAGCGGTCGGCGGCGGGCTGGTTGGACTGGAGCACGCTGCCGCCCGGCTCGGTGGGGCGAAGCAGGCCGGTTACTTCGACGGGGCCCGGCGGGGTCGTGGCCGCAGCGGCCTCCCGCCGGGTACCGGCGGGCACGAAGCCGCGATTGATCCAGACCTGCCGACCCTCGGCGGTCCTGATCGGCGTCATGGTCCAGTAGCCGGTGCCGAGTTCGGTGGCCGCCCGCACGAGCGAGGTTGCCCCCGCCTCGTAGCTGCCGGAAATCCTCACCCGCAGGTAATCGAGATCGCGTCTGCCCTCGCCGGTCGCGCCGGCGTCGTTCAAGCGCGCATCGTCAGGAACTGCGACCGGAGGCGCATGGATGCGGGCCTCGACACGGGCGATCAGCGCGTGTTTCCAGTGCATGCGCTGCACCTGCCACACGCCGAGCGCCGCGAACATCGCGAAGGCCAGCAACAGAAACGCGGCGAGCCCCCAGGGCCGCCGCGCTTCCGCTTGATCCGTTACTGTCCGCATTGCTTCGGTCAGGTTGGTATCGTTCATTTCGCCTCGATCACGACGAGAGTCAGGGCAACTGGCCCATGTCGTGGGCGGTCATCGGCATCATGTTGTGGTTCAGGTGGTACATCACCCAAAGCGAGCCGGAAAGCGTGATCACGAGAATGACGATCGTGAAGATCAGCGCCATGACTGTCCAGCCGTTCTCGGCCTTCGTGTTCATGTGCAGGAAGTAGATCATGTGGACCACGATCTGCACCGCGGCGAAAGCCATGACGACCAGGGCCGTGGTCGACTTGTCGGCGATCGCGCCGGTCATCACCAGCCAGAACGGAATGGCGGTGAGGATGACCGAGAGGATGAAGCCGATCACGTAGTCGCGGAGCGAACCGTGGCTGCCGTGATCGTCGTCGAGATGGTGGTTGGGGTGAACGTGGTCGCTCATCACAGCATTCCCATGAGATAGACAAAGGTGAAGACGCCGATCCAGATCACGTCGAGGAAGTGCCAGAACAGCGAAAGGCACATCAGGCGGCGCTTGTTGGCCGGGATCAGGCCCTTCTTGCCGATCTGGACGACCAGCGTGAACAGCCAGACCAGGCCGAACGTGACGTGAAGGCCGTGCGTGCCCACCAGCGAGAAGAACGCGGTGAGGAAGCCCGAGCGCATCGGCGTCGCGCCCTCATGGATGAGGTTGGCGAATTCGTAGAGTTCGATCGCGAGGAACGAGGCGCCGAACACGGCGGTCACGAGCAGCCAGAGCTGCGTCGCGCCCTTCTTGTCCTTTTCCATGGCGAGCATGGCGAAGCCGTAGGTGATCGAGGAGAACAGCAGCATCGCCGTGTTCACCGCCACCAGCGGCAGTTCGAACAGGTCCTTCGGTCCCGGCCCTGCCGCGAAGCTGCCGCCGAGCACACCGTAAGCGGCGAACAGCATCGCGAAGATGAGGCAGTCGCTCATCAGGTACATCCAGAAGCCCAGCATGGTGCTGCCGCCTTCGGGATGGTCGTGCTCGTTCAGGTCGTAGAAGGCGGCCTGAAGTTGCGGCTGGGACAGTTCCGTCTTGATTGCAGTCGCAGTCATCGATCAGGCTCCTGCGGCTGCAAGCTGGCGCGTACGCGCGGCCTCGGTCGCTTCGACCGTCTCGACCGGGATGTGGTAATCGCGCTTGTAGTTGAAGGTATGGAAGATCGCGTAGCCGATCACGCCGAGGAACGACACGGCTGCGAGCCACCAGATGTACCAGATCATCGCGAAGCCGAGGACGGTCGACAGGCCGGCCAGGATCAGGCCCGTTCCGGTGCCCTTGGGCATGTGGATCGGACGGTAGCCGGTGGTCGGACGCTCCACGCCGCAGCGCTTCATGTCTTCCCAGGCGTCGATGTCGTGGACGATCGGCGTGAAGGCGAAGTTGTACTCCGGCGGCGGCGACGAGGTCGACCATTCCAGGGTACGGCCGTTCCACGGATCGCCCGTTTCGTCCTTCAGTTCCTCACGCTTCCAGATCGACACGGCGAACTGGACGAGCATGGCACCGATGCCGCCTGCAATCATCAGGGCGCCGAAGGCGGCGATGATGAAGAAGATCTGGATCGACGGATCGTCGAACACGCGCATGCGGCGGGTCACGCCCATCAGGCCGAGGATGTAGAGCGGCATGAAGGCGAACCAGAAGCCCGGGACCCAGAGCCAGAAGCTGACCTTGCCCCAGAATTCGTTCAGGCGGAAACCGAAGGCCTTGGGCCACCAGAAGTTGATCGCCGCGAAGATGCCGAACAGCACGCCGCCGATGATGACGTTGTGGAAGTGGGCGATCAGGAACAGCGAGTTGTGGAGCACGAAGTCGGCAGGCGGCACCGCGAGGAGCACGCCGGTCATGCCGCCGATGGTGAAGGTGAGCATGAAGGCCACCGTCCACATCATGGGCAGGTCGAACCGGATGCGGCCACGGTACATCGTGAACAGCCAGTTGAAGAGCTTCGCGCCGGTCGGGATCGAGATCACCATCGTGGTGATGCCGAAGAACGAGTTGACGCTCGCGCCCGAACCCATCGTGAAGAAGTGGTGCAGCCAGACGAGGTACGAGAGGATAGTGATGACCAGCGTCGCGTAGACCATCGACGAGTAGCCGAACAGGCGCTTGCCGCTGAAGGTGGCGGTGACTTCGGAGAAGACGCCGAACAGGGGCAGGATGAGGATGTAGACTTCCGGGTGACCCCAGATCCAGATCAGGTTCACGTACATCATCGGCGAGCCGCCGAAGTCGTTAGTGAAGAAGTTGAAGCCCAGGTAGCGGTCGACGGTGAGCATGGTCATCACGGCCGTCAGCACCGGGAAGGCGGCGACGATCAGGATGTTGGTGCAGAGCGCGGTCCAGGTGAAGATCGGCATGCGCATCATAGTCATGCCCGGCGCGCGCATCTTGACGATGGTGGCGATCAGGTTGACGCCCGAGAGCAAGGTGCCGACACCGGCGATCTGCAAGGCCCATATATAGTAGTCTACGCCGACCCACGGGCTGTAGGCCAGGTTGGACAGCGGCGGATAGGCCAGCCAGCCGGTCTGCGCGAACTCACCGATGAACAGCGAGGCCATGACCAGCACGGCGCCTGCCGTCGTCATCCAGAAGCTGAAGTTGTTCAGGAACGGGAAGCTGACGTCTCGCGCGCCGATCTGCAGCGGCACGATGTAGTTCATCAGGCCGGTGACGAAAGGCATCGCCACGAAGAAGATCATGATCACGCCGTGGGCGGTGAAGATCTGGTCGTAGTGATGGGCGTTGAGGTAGCCCTCGTTGCCGTTGAAGGCGATCGACTGCTGGATACGCATCATGACCGCGTCGGCGAAGCCGCGCAGGAACATGATGAGACCCAGAATCATGTACATGATGCCGATCTTCTTGTGGTCCACGCTGGTGAACCACTCCTTCCAGAGATAGCCCCAGAGCTTGAAGTAGGTCAGCGCCGCCACCAGCGCCGCGCCGCCAAGGGCGACGACGACGAACGTGGCGAGCACGATCGGTTCCTGTGGCATGGCGTCCCACCACAGGCGGCCCAATAGCGGGCTCCAGTGCGAATGGTCTACAACTTCCATTGTTCTATCAGTTCCGGGAAATCTGAGAGGAGTGCGCGGCTTCGTTGGCGGCCACAGGCTCGCCCTTCGGTGCGGAGAGCGCCTGCTCGTCCTTGCCGAAGAGCGGCAGCGACTGCGGGGCCGCCATGCCGGCACCGGTCAGCGAACGCAGGTTGGCGGGCGCCTTGACCGTCTTGTCGGGCGCGGAGCCCGGCATCTGGCGGCAGAGCGCGCGAACCCAGGCCAGCTCGCGCTGGATGGCCGCGTTCGGGTTGGCATTGGCCGTGGCTGCAGCTTCGCGGCCGTGCTTGTCGTAAGCGAGCATCTCGACGTTGCGGATGCCGGCCTTGCCGAGGCCGCCCCGCGCGTCGAGCGCCATCATTTCGCTCATGCACATCTTGCCGGGCTCGACGCACATGTCGACGATCGCGTCGTAGAGGTTGGGCGCGACGGTGGCGTAGCGCGTGGCCGGGACCTTCTCGCTCGGCTTTTCAAGCTCGAGATAGGCGGCGCGGTCAAGATTGCCGCCGGTCTCGCCGTTCGTGGCAGGCGTACCGGCCTTCACGTCGGCCGTCCACTTGGCGAAGTCCGCCTCGGTGACGGCATGCGTGGCGAAGCGCATGTTGGAGAAGCCGGCGCCAGAGTAGTTGGCCGAGAAGCCGACGGTTTCGATCGGCTTGTTGACCACGGCGTGCAGGCGCGTTTCCATGCCCGGCATCGCGTAGATCTGGCCGGCCATGGCGGGCACGTAGAAGGAGTTCATCACGCTCGAAGAGGTGATCTTGAACTGGAGCGGACGGCCGGTCGGCACGACCAGCTCGTTGACGGTGGCCACGCCCTGCTCGGGATAGATGAACAGCCACTTCCAGTCGAGCGCGACGACTTCGACTTCCAGCGGCTTGGCATTGGCGGCTACCGGGGTGGTGGCGTCGATGCGGCCGATGGTGCGGTAGGGATCGAGAAGGTGGGTGGTCACCCAGGTCAGCGCACCCAGGCAGATGATGATCAGCAGCGGGGCCGTCCAGATCAGCAGTTCGAGCTGGGTCGAGTGATCCCAGTCCGGCTGATAGACAGCCTCCTTGTTCGACGCGCGATAACGCCACGCGAACAGGACCGTCGCAGCCATGACCGGGACGATGATCAGCAGCATCAGCAGCGTGGAGATGACGACGAGGTCACCCTGCTGACGCGCGACATCGCCGGCCGGGTTCAGCACGACGGTGTTACAAGCGGAAAGCGCGCCAGTCAGGGACAAGGCGGCAAGGACTTTGGCGAGCGCGGTCAGCTGCCGCGGCTTCGGTCTGGACTCGGGTGGGCGCATGGGTGGAGCGCCTAGGCTCATGCCGCGAGTGCGAACATAGGACATTTTGTCCAATCCCCTTGACGGCCATCAATGACGATAGGGCCTCACCATGTAGCCGGGCGTTTCGCGCGCCCGCCTTGATTCGTCCGCATCCGGCAGGCTTTATCCAGGGCCGGCCGCGCGCGGACCCGAAACGAAGGCCGCAGAATCGAAATGACCAGCATCCCCCAGCCCCGCGAAGCCCTGGGCCTGCCGACGTTCAAGGAGCATCACCAGCCGTCGCCCGGTGAAATCGCCATCGGCGTGATCATCGGCCGAACGTCGGAGTTCTTTGACTTCTTCGTTTACGCCATCGCCTCGGTGCTGGTGTTCCCGAAGCTGTTCTTCCCCTTCGTCGACGCGCTGACCGGCACGCTCTATTCCTTCGCGGTCTTCGCGCTGGCCTTCGTGGCCCGCCCGTTCGGCTCGCTGATCTTCATGGCGGTCGACCGCGCCTATGGCCGCGGCACCAAGCTGACGATCGCACTGTTCATGCTCGGCGGCTCCACCGCGGCGATCGCGTTCCTGCCTTCGTATGAATCGGCCGGAAACACCGCGATCGTCCTGCTCTGCCTGTTCCGTCTGGGCCAGGGCTTCGCCCTTGGCGGCACCTGGGACGGCCTGGCCTCGCTGCTCGCGCTGAACGCGCCCGAGCACAAGCGCGGCTGGTATGCGATGATCCCGCAGCTCGGCGCGCCGTTCGGCCTGATCGTGGCCTCCACGCTCTTCGCCTTCATGATCGCCGCCCTCCCCGCCGCCGACTTCCTCGACTGGGGCTGGCGCTATCCCTTCTTCGTGGCTTTCGCGATCAACGTCGTCGCGCTCTTCGCGCGCCTTCGCATCGTCGTCACCGAAGAGTTCGAGAACCTGTTCGCCAGCCGCGACCTTCAGCCGGTCAGCGTCGGCGCCACCCTCCGCAACGAGTGGAAGACCATCGTTCTGGGCGCTTTCGCCCCGCTCGCCAGCTTCGCGCTGTTCCACATGGTCACCGTGTTCCCGCTCTCGTGGGTGTTCCTCTTCACGCCCGATTCGCCGATCAGCTTCCTGCTGATCGAAGCGCTCGCGGCCGCCTTCGGCGTCGTCGCGGTGATCGCTTCGGGGCGCATTGCCGACCGCTTCGGACGCCGTAACCTGCTGGGCAGCTGCGCCGTCGCCATCGCGGTGTTCTCGGGCTTCGCGCCGCAGCTCCTCGATGCCGGTCCGGCAGGCGAAATCGCCTTCATGATCATCGGCTTCATCCTGCTCGGCCTCGCTTTCGGGCAGTCCTCGGGCGTCGTCGCCTCGGCCTTCGCCAGCGAGCATCGCTACACCGGCTCGGCGCTCACGAGCGATCTGGCCTGGCTGTTCGGCGCCGGCTTCGCCCCGCTGGCGGCGTTGCTGCTGTCCAGCCACTGGGGCCTGATCGCTTCGGGCGGCTACCTGCTCTCCGGCGCGATCGCCACCCTGGCGGCGCTCTGGCTGAACAAGGAACTGGCCAGCCGTAACTGATCGGCTGCCCATGGCGGGCCGCTTTCGGCGGCCAGCCACCCTATCGATCGGCAAGGGGGCGCTTCGGCGCCCCCTTTTCGTTGCGGCGGACAATCTCCCAAGCCCGACCAGACCCCGGCACAAGAGCGAATCGGGCGATTTCAGCGGCTTCGCGAGAATTTGGGCGAGTGTTCAAATAACGCCATGCCGTAGTTTGTCAGAAATGAAGCCATTTCATTTGACAAAAAGGGCCTCGCGCAAGCACCCATTCTCCCAATCAAGAGCAAAGAAATCGGAGGGAGAGTCAATGCGTGCGTTCAAGCAGCTGATGCTGTGTTCGGCGGGCCTGTCGGGTATGTGCGGCCTGGGGTGGGTTGCCCCTGCCCTGGCCCAGGAAGCGCCCGATGCGGTGTCGGCCAACGAAGCCAACGTCATCATCGTCCAGGCCCGTCGCCGCGACGAAGACGTGCAGGACGTTCCCGCCGTGATCGACACCGTCACCGCCGACGAGATCGGCAAGCTCAACTTGCGTGACTTCAAGGAAGTTTCGACGCTGGCGCCGGGTCTCCAGCTCGACACCAATGCCAACGGCATCGGCGGCAACGCCAAGATGCGCGGCGTCAACTTCGACGTGAACGCCAGCGGCAACAACCCCACCGTCGAATTCTACATGAACGACGCGCCGATCACTGCCGGCATCGTGCTGCAGCAGATGTACGACATCGGCCAGATCGAAGTGCAGCGCGGCCCCCAGGGCACGCTGCGCGGCCGCGCCTCGCCCTCGGGTTCGATCACCGTCACCACCAAGAAGCCCGACCTCTATTCGCTGGGCGGTTTCGTGGACATGACGGCCAACGACATCGGCACGCAGAACATCAAGGCCGGCCTTAACATCCCCGTGATCGAGGGCATCGCCGCGATCCGCGCCGCCGGCGTCTGGGATGAGAACGAGCTGGACCGCGTCCGCTCGATCTACACCAACCGCGATCCCTGGTCGCGCACCAAGAGCGGCCGTATTTCCGGCCTCGTCACGCCCACCGACTGGCTCCGCTTCGAAGGCATGTACCAGCGCCTCGACCGCGACCAGCGCAGCTACGACCAGATCGCCTCCTTCTCGGAGGTCAATCCGGACGCCACACCCAGCCCGGTCTACATCTCGTCGAAGGACCGCCTCTCGAACTACGAGAGCCCGCGCCTCGTCAACCAGGCCTTCGATGTCTACAACTGGCGCGCGGAAGCCAGCGGCTGGGGCCAGCGCCTGATCTATCAGGGCCAGTACTATACCCAGAAGATCCACTCGACGGAGAACTTCGACAAGGGCAACGCCTTTGCCGGCAATGTCGACCAGATCACCGATACCCGCTCCACCTCGGAATCGCATGAAGTCCGGCTGCAGAACGAAGCGCGCCTGTTCGGCATGGTCGACTATGTGGCCGGCTTCTTCGACAGCCACAACAAGCCGCATACGGACCTGACCAACCCGACGATCGTGGCCCTGCCCGCGGCCTTCGGCGGCGGCATTGCGCAAGTCGTGCAGACGCCGATCACCAGCCAGGGCAAGACTCACGAACAGTCGATCTTCGGCAACCTCACCGTGCATATCGGCGATGCTACCGAAATCTCGGGGGGCGCGCGTCATATCGATTACAAGGACGAGAGCCAGCTGATCGTCAACGGCGCCACGATCTCCAACAATGCGCAGAAGGCGAAGAAGTGGATCTACAGCGGGTCGATCAAGCACAACTTCACGCCTGACCTGATGATCTACGCCGCCACCGGCAGCTCCTGGCGGCCCGGCATCAATGTCGTGGGCGATTTCAACATCACCCCTTCGCCGCTGGAAAACTCGTTCCTTCACCTGCCGGCCGAAACCTCGGAATCCTATGAAATCGGCCTGAAGTCCACGCTCATGGACGGCCGCCTGCGCTTCAACCTCACCGGCTACCACCAGAAGTTCAAGAACTACCCCTACCGCGTGCCGGGTTCGGGTGTGTTCTACGTCAACACCGTCGCCCTGCGCGATCCCACCACGGGTGCGGTCACCGGGCTGGCCCAGCAGGTCAACAACTTCAACTTCGTCGGCGCCGTGCCGGTTGAGGTCAACGGTGTCGAAGGCGACGTCTCGTTCGACATTACGCAGGGCTGGACCTTGAACGCCTCGGCCAGCTACTCGCTGGGCAAGATCAAGGGCGGCAGCGTGCCGTGCAACGATCTGGACGGCGATGGCGTGCCCGATGCGACCACCAGCGCGCCCTCGCTGGCGGACCTCCAGGCCGCTGTCGGCGCCAACAACATCGCCGCCTGCAACGTCTCGCAGCGGGCCTCGTTCATGGCGCCCTTCTCGGCCACCGTGCAGAGCGAATATTCGTTCCCGGCCTTCGGCGGCAACGATGCCTACCTTCGCGGCCTCCTGACTTACACCGGCAAGTCGCAGGGCGATCCCGGCAACGCCTGGGACGACGTGAGCGACTATGCCCTGGTGAACCTCTTCGCGGGCCTGCGCTCGGGCGACGGGGCATGGGAAATCGGTCTCTACGCCAAGAACGTCTTCGACACGACGAAGACGCTCACCCGCACCAACCCGCTGTTCACGGCCTATCAGCAGCTTGGCTTCGCGGGCCAGTTCAACCCCGCCACCGGCCGCCCGGTCTTCACCGGCCCGACGGGCGCCACGGCCACGAGCACGTATACCGGCGTGACCACCACGGCCCCGCGCGAATTCGGCATCAACGTGCGCTACGCGTTCGGCTCGCGCTGACCGTAACGGCCGATACGAAAAGGGGGCGGCAAGGCATCACCTTGCCGCCCCCTTTCGTTTGGGCCGCGAAGCCCGTCAGGTTTCCTGCCAGCTACCGCCCAGCGCCCGGAACAAGTCCACTTGCGCGAAGGCCACGGCGCGGGTCGCCGCTGCATAGTCGGCTTCGGACTGGGCCAGCGTGCGCTGGGCGTCGAGCACGTCGAGCGCATCGATCTGACCCCTGGTCTCGCGCGCCAGACTGACGTTCGCCGCCCGCTCCGCCGCATCCCGGGCCGAGGCGAGGCGCGCCTTGCGCAGCAGAGCGTTGCGATAGGCCGAAAGCGCCGTCTCGGTTTCCTCCAGCGCGCGCAGCACGGTGCCGTCGAAACTGGCAAGATCGGCCTTGGCATCGGCCTTGGCCCCGCCGATCCGCGAACGGATCGCTTCCTGGTTGGGGAAAGCCCAGGAAATCATCGGCCCGAGCAGCCAGCGCAGCGGTCCGCCGCCGAAGATGTCGGTCGCGCCGACTGCCGTGGTGCCGATCGATCCGCCCAGCGTGATCTTGGGATAGAGATCGGCCGTGGCCACGCCCACGCGGGCGGTGTCCGCCGCAAGACGGCGCTCGGCCGCCTTCACGTCGGGACGGCGCGCCAGCAGGGTGGCGCCGTCTCCCACGGGAATCGGGCTGCTCACGTCCGGCGTGGTGGTGCGGGTCCGCGCCGCCTCGGGCAGGTCCTGCGGAGTGCGCCCGGTCAGGGTCGCGAGGCGGAACAGCGCCGCATCGCGGGCAGCCTGAAGGCTCGGGATCATCGCCGCCTGCTGCTCGCGAAGCTGAGTGACGCGGATCACGTCGAGCTTCTCGTTGAGGCCGCGCTCAAAGCGGGCATTGGTGATGCGCGCCGAACGGTCGAGCAGCTCCACCGTGCGCTGCGCAACCCCAAGCTGGTCGGCGGCGCTGGTGGCATCGACATAGGCGCGCACGGTATCGGCGACGACCGTCACCCGCACCGCATCGGCATCCTCCTGCGCGGCGCCGAGATCGCCGCGGGAGGCCTCGACCCCGCGCGAAACGCGGCCGAACAGGTCGAGTTCGTAGCTGACCGCAAGCTGGCCATCCACGCGGCGCCCTTCCCGATCGAAACCGGGAAGAGCCTGCGCTTCGGAAACGCGGCCATATGTCCCGCTGGCGCTGACGTCGGTCTGCGGCAGGCGGTCCGAGCGGGCGCCGCGCAGGCTGGCGCGGGCCTTCTCGATCCGCGCCACGGCCACCCGCACATCGGTATTGGCGGCCAGGGCATCGGTCACCAGGCCGTCAAGCACCGGGTCGTTGTAGAGCCGCCACCAGGTATCGTCCGGCGCGGCGGCCGTGACTTCGGCGGTCTGGACGCCCACGAAGGGCGCCGCGGCCTGGGCCGGCGGCGTCGGCGCGACATAGTCGGGTCCGACGGCGCAGGCCGAGAGGGTGGTCGCGGCGAGAAGTCCCGCGACCAGGGATTTGATATTCAGGGACATCTTGCGTCCTTTCATTCCGCCGGCACGACCGCGTGGCTGGCGTGATGACCCGCTGCAGGCTTGCGCCGCAGGGAGGCCGCCAGCTTGCGGCAGACGACATAGAAGGTAGGCGTGAACAACAGGCCGAAGGCGGTGACGCCGGTCATTCCGAAGAACACCGCCGTGCCCAGCGCCTGGCGAAGCTCAGCGCCCGCACCCTTGGCGATCACCAGCGGCACCGTGCCGAGGATGAAGGCCAGCGAGGTCATCAGGATCGGGCGCAGGCGGGTGCGGGCCGCGTAGACGGCTGCCTCCACCGGCGAATAACCCCGTTCCTCTTCAGCCTGCTTGGCGAATTCGACCACGAGGATCGCGTTCTTGGCGGCAAGGGCAATCAGCACGACCAGACCGATCTGGGTGAGGATATTGTTGTCCATCCCCCTGAGATTCACGCCGAGCATCGCCGCGAAGAGGCACATCGGCACGATCAGGATGATCGCCAGCGGCAGGGTCAGGCTCTCGTACTGGGCGGCGAGCACCAGGAAGACGAAGAGCACGGCCATGCCGAACACCACGCCGGCGGTATTGCCTGCGGTGGCCTGCTGATAGGCGATACCCGTCCACTCGGTGCCGTAGCCCGAAGGCAGGGTTTCGCCTGCGATCTTCTCCATCGTCGCCAGCGACTGGCCCGAGGAGTAGCCCTTGCCGTAGCTGCCGTCGATTTCCACCGCCGGGTGCAGGTTGTAGCGCACCACGCGGTAGGGTCCGGTCTGGTCCTTGAAGGTCGCGACCGAGCCGACCGGCACCATCGCACCCGAGTCCGAGCGGGTCTGGAGGTTGGCGATGTCCGCCGTCGATCCGCGATGCTCGGCATCGGCCTGCGCGGTGACGCGATAAGTGCGTCCCAACAGGTTGAAATCGTTGATGTAGGACGATCCGAGATAGACCTGCATCGCCTCGAAGACCTTGGCGGGAGAGACGCCCAGCATGTCGGCCTTGCGGCGGTCGACGTCGGCGAAGACGCGCGGGGTGTTCATGGTGAACAAGGTATAGACCTGGCTCAGTTCGGGGGCCTGGTTGGCCTTGGCGATCAGCGCGCCGGCAGCCTTCTGAAGCTCAGCCAGACCGCGCCCTTCCTTGTCCTCCACGACCATGCGGTAGCCGCCCGGGGGGACGATGCCGTTGATGGTCGGCGGCGGGATCAGCAGGACCTGCGCCTTGTCGTAGCCCTGCATCGCGGCCTGGGCCTGGGCCATGATCCCTTCATAGGTCACGCCGAGAGCTTTCCGCTCCTCGAAGCTCTTGAAGGGGAAGTAGATGGCGGCGGCGTCCGGCGCGGCGGTCTGCGAGGGACCGTGGAAGCCGGCGAACATCACCGCGCCGCGCAGGCCCTTCACCGGCAGGATGCGCTTGGCGACTTCCTGCGTCACTTCGTCCGTGCGGTTGAGCGAGGAGCCCGGCGGCAGGAAGATCGCGGCGAGGAAGTAGCCCTGGTCCTGGTTCGGGATGAAGCCCGCAGGCGTCGCCCAGAACAGGCCCACGGTGGCGGCGATGAGCGCGGCATAGCCCGCCATCATCTTCACCGGGCGCTTCACCAGGGTGAGCGTAAGGCGGGCATAGCCCTCGCTCATGCGTTCGAAGCCGTGGTTGAACCTGTCCGCGGCGCCTTGCAGCGTCCGCTTCCAGCGCGGGGCGCCCTCTGGCAGGGCATGGCGTTCCTTCAGCAGCATCGCCGCCAGGGCCGGAGACAGCGTGAGCGACAGCACCAGCGAGATCACCGTGGCGGTGGTGATGGTGACGGCGAACTGCTTGTAGAACTGGCCCGACATGCCGGTGATGAACAGCGTCGGCACGAAGACCGCGCAGAGCACCAGGACGATGGCGATCAGCGCGCCCGTCACTTCGTCCATCGAGCGGCGGGCGGCCTCCAGCGGAGACATGCCCTCCTCGATGTAGCGCTCCACGTTCTCGACCACGACGATCGCGTCGTCGACGACGATGCCGATGGCGAGCACCAGCCCGAACAGCGAGAGGTTGTTGAGCGAGTATCCGACCGCCGCGAGCATGATCGCGGTGCCGACCAGCGAGACCGGGATGGCGATGATCGGAATGACGGCGGCGCGCCAGTTCTGGAGGAAGACGAGGATGACGAGGACGACGAGGATCACCGCCTCGAACAGGGTGTGGTACACCGCGTCGATCGACTGGCCGATGAACTCGGTGGGATTGTAGATGACGGAGTATTCGAGGCCCTTGGGGAAGTGCGTGGCCACGTCGTCCATCTCGGCGCGCACGGCCTTGGCGGCGTCGAGCGCGTTCGAGCCCGGACGTTGCAGCACGGCGATCACCACCGTGGGCTTGCCGGAAAGGTAGGTGTTGGTGGTGTAGTCCTGCGCGCCCAGTTCCACGCGCGCCACGTCACGCACGCGGACCTGGCGGCCTTCGGCATCGGTGCGCACGACGATGTCGCCGAACTGCTCGGGCGTGGTCAGGCGGCCCTGCATCTCGACGCCGACCTGATAGGCATTGCCGCGATCATACGGCGGCGCGCCGATCGCACCGGAGGAGACCTGCACGTTCTGGGCCTTGAGCGCGGCGACGATCTCGCCCGCCGTCAGGTTCATGGCGGCGGCCTTGGTGGGATCGATCCAGATGCGCATGCCGTAGTCGCGCGAGCCGAACAGCTGCACGTCACCCACGCCGTTCAGGCGCGAGAGGCGGTCCTTGACCTGCGTGAGGGCATAGTTCGACAGGTAGTCACGGTTGAACGTGCCGTCGGGCGACTGCAGGTTCACGACCATCAGGAATTCGGGCGAGGTCTTGCGCGTCACCACGCCCATCGCGCGCACCGCGTCGGGAAGACGCGGTTCGGCAATGGCGACACGGTTCTGCACGAGAACCTGCGCGGCATCGAGGTCGGTGCCGATCTTGAAGGTGACGGTGATGGTCACCTTGCCGTCGCCGGTCGACTGCGAGGACATGTAGAGCATGTCGTCGACGCCGTTGATTTCCTGCTCGATGGGAGCGGCCACGGTGTCGGCGACGGTTTCGGCGGAAGCGCCGGGATATTGGGCGGTCACCGTCACCGTCGGGGGGACGATGTCGGGATATTGGCTGACCGGCAGGCCGAAGAACGCAAGCGCACCCACCACGGTGAGGATCACCGCGATGACGCCTGCGAAGATCGGCCGGTCGATGAAGAACCGGGAAAATCGCATGGGAATATGCCCCTGTCACGGGGAGCGGTCACTCAGGTCGAGGACCGCTCCCCCGATGGGTGAATGTCAGTTGGCGAGCGTGGCCTGCGCGGCAACGGGCGCGCTGGGACCGGAGACGGCACTGGCCGCCTTGGGGTCCGCCGCGATCTGGCCGCGGCGGGTATTGACCTTGGCGCCGGCAATGGCGGCCTGGTAGTTGGAGATGACGACGCGGTCCGTGGGGGCAAGGCCCGAGCGGATGACGCGAAGGCCGTCCACCAGCGGGCCGAGTTCGACCGGCTTGGCCGCCACCACGCTGTCCTTGCCCACCGTCAGCACCACCTTGCGCGCCTGGTCGGACTGGATCGCATCGTCGGGCACCAGCATGGCCTTGACCGTGCCGCCTTCGGCCAGACGCATGTTGCCGAACATGCCCGGCGTCAGGAAGCCATCGGGATTGTCGAGCACGGCGCGCACGCGGATCGTGCCCGAGCGCGGGTCGAGCCCGTTGTCGGTGAAGTCCAGCTTGCCGTTCCAGCGATAGGCCGCCTCGTCCTGGAGGCGGACCTGGACGTTGGCGGCGTCCTTGTGCTCGGCCTTCTCGCGCTGGGTCTTGAGGAACAGCGCTTCGGAGGCATCGAATGTGAAGTAGATCGGGCTGACGGCATTGATCGTGGTCAGCAGCGTGGCGCCGGTGCCGTTCTCGCCCGAGACGAGGTTGCCCACGTCCACGCGGCGATCGGAAATCCGGCCCGAGATCGGGGCGCGCACGGTGGCGAACTCGACGTCGAGCGAACGCTGGCGCACCCGGGCCTCGGCCCCTGCGAGCGCGGCAGTGGCAGCGCGGACCTTGGCGCGAAGCTGGTCGACTTCGCTGGCGGCCATGGCCTCGTCACCCTTCAAGCCGGCGACGCGGGCATAGTCCGATTTCGCAAGGACGAGCGCGCTCTGGGCGGAGGCCACTTCGGCCTGCGCCTCGGCCAGCGAGGCGCGGTAAGGACGCGGATCGACGGTGAACAGCGGCTGCCCTTCGCGGACGAAATCGCCGTCCTTGAAGAACAGCTGCGTGATCGCGCCCGAGACACGCGGGCGCACTTCCACCGACTTGCTGGGTGCGAAGCGGCCGACATAGTCGTCCCACTCGGTCACGTCGCGCATCAGCGGATTGGCGGCCTGGACGACGGCAGGCGCCATCGGCGCCGCGTCGGCTTCGGAGTGACTGAAGGTTTTCCAGCCGATGCCCGCCACCGCGACCAGCGCGATGGCGGCAATGGCGGCCTGGCGCCCGCGGGACGGGCGGCCTCGCGGGCGGCTGCGCGGAAGCTCGGCTTCCGCTTCCGCCGCGGCGAGGGTTTCTGGGGATACGGGGAAATTCACGCGGCAAGCCTCCGGAACGGGGCGCGGGAGCGCCCGATAAAATCGATGACGGCGCCGATCTTGGCTTCGCTGTGGCCGGCCGCGCGGGCTTCCTTCATGACGGAAGCGGGCAGCGTGTAGCCATGATGCCAGGCCTGGACCGCCAGGCGGCGCAGCGCTTCCAGCTCCTCGTTGGCGAGCGTGGGCGAAGGCGGCTGCGGGCCGAAGATCAGGCGGGCGAACCAGCCGCGCTTGCGCTGCGGCCGGAGCGTTTCGAGACCATCTCCCCGCGCCAGTTCGACGATCCTGCGCTCGAAGCGCGAGAGGATTTCGGACACGGCGCCAAGGGGCGTCTCGGGAATGGGGCGGGTTACGGGCAGCGCCTGGAGCGCCGCATCGGAAAAGTCGATGAAGGCCATGATTCGTGCTCCCTGGAAAGTGCCCGGCACGCGCCCTCGGGACAGGAGGGGAAAAAGGGCGCGCGCCGGGGTTCTCCGGCGCAAGGGGCGTCGGAAAGTCTTGAGACGCAGAAGGACACTCCCCGGAATCGCACTTCCGAAAACGTCTTCTGCACAGGTTCGTATTCTAGGAGTCACCTGCGGGGACAGGCGGCACCGAGGGGAGGCCCGGTTGACCGGACCCTTGGGAACTTGGCCCCCGCTACTCCCTCAAGCGGCGAGTCGGGTTACCTCGTTCTGTACCAAGCGGTATATATTGCGGTGCAGTATCCCGTCAAGCGACTTTCTGTACCGCTTGGTAAGATTTGTTCGAAAGTGCTCATTTCAAGGCCTGAACGCCGGTTGAATGAGATTTTTTCGAAGGGCCCGTTTACGCGGCGTCATCCTGACACACGTTCAGGATGACCCGGGAAAGCGCGCGAATTCGGCGCTTAAGCCGCTTAACGGCCCGGCCACATCGTCAGGTAGGTATCGACGACGCCCTTCAATTCCTGCGCACAGGAACCGCCCTGGGCCTTGACGGACATGCCCTGGAGCACCGTGGTCAGGCATTGGGCCAGGCAGCGCGGATCGACCGTGTCGGGCAGATCGCCCTCGGTCTTCCCGCGTTCGAAGCGTTCGATGAGCGCTTCCTCGGTGGCGATCCGACGTTCGGTGACGAAGTTGCGGATCGAGGGATCTTCCATCGTGCAAGTGACGGTGGACATCACACCCAGGCAGCCATGCGGATCGCTGCCGCCGCAATGGGTGGTGATCGCCCCTTCCAGCAGCCGCTCGGCCACGCCGCGCGCGGTGGCGGCTTCCAGCGCCTTGCCGACATAGGCCAGCTTGTCGCGCTCATAGAGGTCGAGCGCCTTCTTGAAGAGCGCTTCCTTGTTGCCGAAGCAGGCATAGAGGCTAGGCTTGGTGATGCCCATGGCCTCGGTCAGCTCGGCCATCGACGCGCCTTCGTAGCCGCGCTGCCAGAACACCCGAAGCGCCGCCGTCAGCGCCTCTTCGGGGTCGAACTCACGCGGACGACCGCGAGTCGTAGTGGGGGCCGAACATTTCATACCGGTCGGTATATAGGTAGCACCCTGCCGTCCGTAAAGTGTCACGCTCGATCATAGACCAAGCGTGACAGCCACGGAAGAAGCCGGGGCTTCCTTAACCTACGAACGCACGTTCGATGACGAAGTCGCCCGGCTTGGCATTCGAACCCTCGGTGAAGCCCCAGGATTCGAGGTCGGCCGAGAAGTCCTTGATCATGTCCATCGAGCCGCAGAGCATCACGCGGTCGGTCTCGGGGTTGAAGCGCGCATCGCCCTTCAGACCTTCGAACATGCGGCCGCTTTCCACCAGCGCGCCGATGCGGCCGCTGGTATGGAAGGGTTCGCGCGTGACGGTGGGCACATAAGTCAGCTGCACCAGCGCCTGCTCGGCCACCAGCGGATCTTCGGCCAGCTGGCTTTCCAGTTCCTCGCGGTAGGCCAGGTCGCTGACGCGGCGGACGCAGTGGACGACGACGATCTCGTCATAGAGGTCATAGACGTCGGGGTCGCGGATCAGCGACATGAACGGCGCGAGGCCGGTGCCAGTCGAAAGCATGAACAGGCGCTTGCCCGGCAGCAGCGCGTCCGTGACGAGCGTGCCGGTGGGCTTGCGGCCGAGATAGATCTGGTCGCCCGGCTGCACGAGCTGCAGGCGCGAGGTCAGCGGGCCGTCCGGCACCTTGATCGAGAGGAACTCGATTTCCTCGGCCCACGAAGGACTGGCGATCGAATAGGCGCGCAGCAGCGGGCGCTTCTCGCCCTGGAGGCCGAGCATGACGAACTCGCCGGAGCGGAAGCGGAACGATGCCGGGCGCGACATCGTGAAGCTGAACAGGTGCTCGTTCCAGTGGCGGACGCTGAGAACTTCCTCGACCGAAAGGGCCGTCGTGGGTTCAAGAGTGGGCATCACGGCCTGACCGTCGCTCATCAATTCATTCCTCGGGTGGTAGAGTGGCTAAGCTCACATGTGGGCCCAAACAGGCGCGAGCCCGCAGAGTCAAGGCTTTCAGCGGGGCCGGAAGCATTCCGCATCGCTACGGAACCGACTGAGCCGCCGCCCCTCCGCACGCCATGCGCGCGCTGGCGGCGCATAGCAGATGCAATCGCAGGCGCAAGCGCCCGGTGCCGGGAGAGGCGAAAAGGGATCATGGGCTTGGAGGTTTCGCCTAGTAGCCCGGTTCGCCGGGCTTGCAACGCAATTGCATTTTCACGCCCGAAAGCCAGACTTGGCCCGGCATCCGGGAAAGCCAGTGTCGCACATTGCGCGGCCTGCGGCGCGAATACTCTCAACGCACCATGCGCCGCTCCGCATGAAAGACGCCTGCTGCGGCCACGTCCGGGTGCGGCGACGCGGGAGGCATCGATCGGAACCGGGAGCAAGGCAGCAGCGGCAAACATAGCGGCGCGACTACTATTATTGCTATCGACTTGCAATAGCACACATGCGCGCATCTGTTGACGTGCAGCGCCGTCGACGCGAGGCAAGGCGCGACCCTTCAAGAAACTGGAACAAGACGAACCAACTTATCCCAATACCCTGAACGGCCGAAAGGGAGGAAACAGATCTCGCCACCAACGCCGCGAAAGACCCTGCCATGACCCGCCTTCTCGAACCCTTCCAGGACCGCGCCAACCGCTTCGCCGACATGGCGCAGCCGGTCATCATCGCCATGGGAACCGCGGGCCTCACCGGCGGCGCCATGGCGGCCTTGGCCCTGTTCACCGATCGCGCCATCCAATCCCGCGCTTCCGCCGCCGCGCACCGCTGACGGGACGGCCCAGCGCCCGGGCCGCGCACCCGCCGGCCTTGCGCGCCAGAGGCTTTCCCCGAGGCTGCGGACAGTCTATCTGTCGCCGCGAAAACCGCGACCATGCCTCCCTCCTCACCCCCTTCCCCCTCCCGATCGGGCCTGGAAGCCGCCTTTCTCGAGAATCGGGACAAGCTGCTGCACTTCCTGCGCGCGCGCGGCGCCGGGGATTCGGCGGAAGACATCGTCCAGGAAGTGTGGCTGAAGATCTCGCGCAGCAGCCCCGGCCCTGTCGCCTCGCCGCTGTCCTATCTGTTCCGCACCGCCGACCTCCTGATGATCGACCGCTTCCGCTCCGCCCGGCAATCCGGCACGCGTGAGCGCGACTGGACGGACGCGAATGCAGACGACGCCGGCGCCTCGCCCGAACCTTCCGCCGAACGCCGCCTTGCCGCCGCGCAGGAAGCCGGGCGCGTGCTCTCCCTGCTCGAAAGCCTGGGCCCGCGCGTCTCGGCCATTTTCCGCAGCCACCGGATAGACGGCATGGCGCAGAAGCAGATCGCGGCCGCATTCGGCATCAGCGTCAGCACCGTGGAAAGCGACTTGCGCATCGCTTATCGGGCGCTCGCCCAATGGAAGGAACGCAGCGATGAGGCCTGAGACCGAAAGGCCTGAGACCGACGAGCCTGGGACCGGCAGCCTCGGAACAACAAGGCCGTCGCCCATCGTCTCCGTCTTCGCCGCAGAAGGAGCGCGCGATGAGTGAAGACGACAAGATCCGGGCGGAGGCGCTCGACTGGGCCGTGCGCGCCGGCGATCCGGCCTTCGAGGACTGGGAAGGCTTCACGCGCTGGCTCGACGAGAACCCCGCCCATGCCGCCGCTTACGACCGGATCGCCGCGTCCGTTCTGGACGGGACCGAACTGATCGCCGCCGCGCCGGCCAATGACGATGGAGGCGAAGCGCCCGTTCCGACAGGCGCCGCGCCGCGCCGGTCGGCGCGGCCGTGGATCGGCGGCGCGCTGGCCGCGTCGCTGGCGCTCGTCGCGGGCCTGTGGATGTGGCAGGCCGGCAGCCGCGACCTCTACCGAATCGAGACCGCACCGGGCCAGGTCCGCACCGTCGTGCTCGACGCGCAGACGCGGGTGGATCTTGCCGGCGGCACCGCGATGGCGTTCGACCGCAAGGACCCGCGTTTCGCCCGGCTCGAAAGCGGCCAGGCGCTCTTCACCGTCCGCCACGACGAGGCCAGGCCGTTCCGCGTGACGGTGGGCAAGGACACCCTCGTCGACGTCGGCACCGTCTTCGACGTGCGCAGCCAGAGCGGCGACCTCAGCGTGGCGGTGTCGGAAGGCGCCGTCCAGTTCAATCCCGAAGCGCAGGACCTGCGCATCGCCCCGGGCGAGATCCTCCAGCGGCGCGGCCGGTCCGGCGACTATACGCTGGGCAAGATCGCGCCGGAGCAAGTGGGCGAATGGCGGGGCGGGCGGGTGACCTTCCAGGATACCGCGCTCGGCGCCGTGGCCGCCGATCTCGCCCGCGCGACAGGCGTGGACTACCGCGTGGCGCCCGGCAGCGCCGAGCGGCAGGTTTCCGGTTCGCTGCTGGTGGCACCGCTGCGCAAGGACCCTGCCGCCCTCGGCCCGCTGCTGGGCGTCGAGGTCCGCGCCGAACGGCCGGACGGCGCCGAACCGCGCTGGGTGATCGGCGTGCGCTGATCGTGAAGGGTGCGGCGTGGCTTCTGGCGGCCCTCGCGGCCATGCCTGCGACTGCCTTGGCGCGCGATGCCGACGTGCTGACGCGCGCCGGCACGGCGAGCGAAGCCGTCGTCGAACTGGCGCGCCAGACCGGCACCAGCATCGTCATCGCCGATCCGGCGATCGCCCGCCGCCCGATCCCCGCACTGCGGGGGCGCATGCCCGTGGCCGAGGCGCTGAACCGGCTTGCCCGCGCGGCCGGGGCACGCGCCGTTCCGGTCGGTCCCTCGGCCTGGCGGCTCGAAGCCGCGCGGCCCGCAGCGCCCCTCGCCCGCCCGCCTCGCGAGGCAGCCCGAACCGCAGCGCCCTCCGCCCCTGTCGAAACGCGCGGCGAGCCGATCGTCGTCCAGGCCACCAAGCGCGACTTGCGGGTGGAGGATGTGCCCGGCCAACTCGCGATCCTTGACGGCAAGGCGCTGGAATCGGGCGGCGTGGGCGGGACGGAGAAGTTGACCCGCCAGCTGGCGACCGTGTCCTCGACGCATCTCGGCAGCGGGCGCAACAAGCTGTTCATCCGCGGCATCGCCGATTCCAGCTTCACCGGCCCGACCCAGGCCACCGTCGGCCAGTACCTGGGCGACATGCGGCTGACCTACAATGCGCCGGACCCGGACCTTCGCCTGTCCGACCTTGCCCGCGTGGAAGTGCTCGAAGGACCGCAGGGCACGCTCTACGGCGCCGGCTCCCTGGGCGGGATCATCCGTCTGGTGCCTCATGCCCCGGTCATGGGGGAAACGGGCGGCACGGTGATCCTGGGCGGCTCGTTGACGCAGCACGGCACGCCCGGTGCCGATGCCAGTGCAACGGTCAATCTGCCGCTCGCGGGCGAGAGCGTGGCCCTGCGTGCCACCTTGGACAGCTCCACCTCCGGCGGGTACATCGACAAGCCACTGCTCGGCCGTACCAACGTCAACCGTTCCAACGTGCTGGGCGGCAAAGTGGCCCTGCGCGCCCGGATCGCGCCCGACTGGACGATGGACCTGCTCGCGCTGGCCCAGACCACTGAGGCCGACGACAGCCAATATGCGGACCGGGACGGCAAGCCGCTGGAAAGCTCGGCGCGGGTGCCCGAAGGCTCAAGGGCGGACTATGCCCTCGGCCAGTTCGTGGTCTCGGGCCGGATCGGCGCGGTGAATCTGCGGTCGACCACCGGGATCGTCGCGCAGGACCTGCACGAGCATTATGACGCCAGCGAGCCCGGCGGCGATCCGCGGCTGTTCTCGCAGACCAACGATACCCGCATGATCGTGCACGAAACGCGCCTCTGGCAGAGCGAGCGGCACGGCTTCGGCTGGCTGCTCGGCGCCAGCTACACCCACAACCGCACCACCCTCAATCGCGACTTCCAGAGCCCGGCCTTCTCGGTGCGCAAGGCAGCGACGGGGGTGCGCAACACCATCGACGAATTCACGCTCTACGGCGAGGCCAGCCTGCATCTGGCCGGTCCGCTGACGGCGACCGGCGGCGGCCGCCTCACCCGCTCGCGGCTCGGCGGCGACGGGGAGGATATCGCCATGGCCACCACCATGGCGCTCGCCGCCTCAGGCGTGACGGCAAAGCGCACGATGAGCACTTTCCTGCCCTCCTTCGCGCTGAACGCCCGTTTCTCGCCGGAAGATTCGCTCTACTTGCGCTACCAGGAGGGTTTCCGCCCCGGCGGCTTCGCGATCGAGAGCAATGCCGTGCGCCGTTTCCAGAGCGACCGCACCGGCACGTTCGAAGTCGGTGCCCGCCACGGCCGCGCCGGCGCCAGTCCGTTCGACATGGCGCTCAGCCTTTCCTACACGCGCTGGCGGGACATCCAGGCGGACTTCATCGACGGCTCCGGCCTGCCCAGCACGGCGAACATCGGCGACGGCCGCGTCTGGTCCGCCAGCATCTCGGGCGGCGTGCTGCTCGCGCCCGGCCTGCGCGTGGAACTGGGCGCGACCTGGAACGAGAGCAAAGTGGACGAACCGTCCGCGGCGCTGGTGCAATACGTGCTGGCGCCGGTCGGCCTGGCAGCGGCCACGCTCTCGCGGGCTGACGTCCTGCGCTACGTGTCCGCGCGGGGCATGCAGGTGCCGAACATCGCCCGGTTCGCCGGCCATTCGGCCCTGGCATGGACGCATGAGCTTGGCGGGTTCCGGGACGGAGACTGGGCCATCAACGCCAACGGCTGGGTCAATTACATCGGCCGCTCGCGCCTCGGCATCGGGCCGGAACTGGGCGCACCCCAAGGCAACTACGTCGACAGCGGGTTCGACATGCGCTTCGGCACGCCCGCTTACGGCCTCACCCTGAGCGTGACCAACCTCGCCGATGTCCAGGGCAACCGCTTCTCGCTCGGCACGCCGTTCAGTACCGGCCGCGAGCAGGTGACGCCGCTGCGTCCGCGCACCTTGCGCCTGGGTCTCGACGCGCAGTTCTGACGGCACGATCCGCGCACCGGCCATCGCCGGAATCCCGCCTCCCCTGCTGACGGGCGGGGCAAGCGCAGACGGGAAGCGAAACTTTTTTCCAAGGCTGCCGGCGAGTGTCTCCGTCTCAGGTGTCAATACGACCTGAAGGGACGAAGATGCCTCGCTACCTGCTTGCTTCCACCGCGCTTTTCGCACTGGCGACTGCCGCCCACGCCGAAGACGTGACGACCAAGAAGACCACGCCGCTGCTCACCTCGACGATCAAGGCCGGTGCGGCCGACGCGATCAACGTGACCAAGGACGGCTCGGTCGTGCTGACCGGCGGCACGGCCGTGACGATGGACAGCAACAACAACGTCGCCAATGCCGGCGCCCTGACCGTCACCAATGCCAACGGCGCGCGCGGCATCGTCGCCAATGCCGGGACCACGGGCGACATCGTCAACACCGGCACGATCACGCTGGACGAGCCCTATACCCCGACCGACGACGACAAGGACGGCGATCTCGACGGTCCCTTCGCGCTCGGCTCGAACAGGATCGGCATCCGCACTGAAGGCGATCACATCGGCAAGATCACCCAGAGCGGCACGATCACCATCGAGGGCAACGATTCCGCAGGCGTTTCGCTGGGCGGCAAGCTCACCGGCAATTTCACCCATGACGGCAAGACCAGCGTGCTGGGCGACAACGCGATCGGCGTGAAGACCGGCCAGATCGACGGCAACGTCCGCCTCGCCGGCTCGGTCCAGGCCCAGGGCAAGAACGCCATCGGCGCGCAGTTCGGCGGCGACGTCAACGGCGCGATGGTGGTGCAGGGTTCGATCGTCTCGACCGGCTACCGCTATCCTACCCCGCCCGCCGATCCTTCCAAGCTCGACGCCGACGACCTGCTGCAGGGCGGCTCCGCGATCGTCGTTGCGGGCAATGTGACCGGCGGCATCGTCCTGGCCGTGGCGCCCAAGGACAGCGATCCCAACAATGCCGACGAGGATGGCGACGGCATTCCCGACGCCGCCGAAGGCGCGGCCAAGGTCTCCAGCTACGGCAAGGCGCCAGCCATGGTGATCGGCGCGACCGGCAGGGATATCGCCATCGGCCCGGTTGCGGCCACGGCCAGCAAGTACGGCCTCCAGATCGACGGCACCGTCGAAGGGCACGGCCTCTACACCGGCATCGACGGCAACGGCCTGGCCATCGGCGGCCTTGGCGGCAACGTGACCATCGCGGGCGGGATCGGCATCAACGGCTCGGTCGCCGCGACTTCCAAGGACGCCGCCGCCACCGCCCTGCGCCTCGGCGCGGGGGCGAGCACGCCGCTGATCCAGAACGCCGGCACCATCAGCGCCTCGGGCGCCCAGGCCGTCGCCGTCCGCATCGACGCCGGCGCCAGCCTCCCCATCTTGCGCAACTCCGGCACGATCAAGGCAGCCGCGGTCAACGAGAACGGTTCGGCCACCGCCATCAGCGATGCCAGCGGCACGCTGGCCCTCGTCGAGAACAGCGGCGCCATCTCGGCCACCGGCGCCAAGGCGGGATCGGGCAGGAACATCGCCATCGACCTCTCCAGGGCGGCCGGCAGCGTGACGGTGAAGCAGACCCAGGTGGGCGCGGGCTTCACCGCCCCCTCGATCGTCGGCGACATCCTGCTGGGCGGCGGCAACGACGTGGTCGACATCGCCGACGGCACGGTGACCGGCAACGTCGCGTTCGGCGGCGGCAACAACACCCTCTCGCTTTCGGGCGATGCCGTGCAGACCGGCAACGTCACATTCGGCGCCGGATCGGACAGCATGACCCTGGCGGGATCGTCGCGCTTCGTCGGCACGGCGGACTTCGGCGGCGGCACCGATACGCTCGCCCTTGCAGGCACTTCGGTGTTCTCGGGCGCGCTGGCGAATGCCGGCAATCTCGCGGTCAAAATCACCGGCGGCACGCTCGACGTGAAAACGCCGGCTTCGATCGGGTCGCTCGAAGTCGGCAAGGACGGCGTCCTTGCGGTGACGCTGAACAAGGCACCGGGCCAGGGCTCGGCCTATAACGTCGCCGGTACCGCCTCCTTCGCGGACGGGGCCAAGCTCTCGATCAAGCTGGCCGACGTCTCGACCGCCGAAGGCAGCTACCAGGTGCTCACTGCCGGCACGATCCAGGGCCGCGACACGCTGAAGGCCGCGACCGATCTCGTGCCCTACATGTTCAAGGCCACGCTGAACGATACCGCCGCTGCCAATACCCTGGTGGTGGACATTGCCCGCCGCACCGTGGCCGAACTGGGCCTCAACCGCTCTCAGGCGACGGCCTACAATGCGATCTTCACAGCCCTCAGCCAGGACGAGAAGATCGAGGACGTGTTCCTGGGCATCACCAATGGCGACCAGTTCCGCCAGAGCGTGGGCCAGATGCTGCCCGACCACGCGGGCGGTGCGTTCGAAGGCATCAGCCTCGGCGCACGCACGCTCGCGCGCCAGCTCATGGACCCGGTCAACCCGGTCTGGGGCGAAGGCCGGTTCAGCACGACGATGAACCTCTCGTTCTGGGGCAGCGACAAGAACGCGGGCAGCACCGCGGCCTACAACCTGCAAGGCTACGCCATGTCGCTGGGCGCGGAGTACCTCACCGGGCTCGGCCGGTTCGGCGGCACGTTCTCGTACTTGTGGAACCGCCACACCAGCGGCGGCACCAGCGAGATCAAGTCGAACTCGTTCGAATTCGCCGGTCACTGGCGCGGCCAGTTCGGCGCGGTCCAGGGCTTCGGCCGCGCCTCCGTGGGCCGTTCGAACTACGACAGCGAGCGCCAGTTCATCGGCGCGATCGGTACCGAGAACGTCAACCGCACGATCAAGGGCAAGTGGAACGGCACGTTCGTGACCGCAGCGGGCGGCGCCTCGTGGGAGGGCGGCGGCAGCCACTTCTTCTACCGTCCCGCCGTCTCGGTCGACTACGTGCGCCTGAAGGAAGACGGCTATACCGAGAACGGCGGCGGCAAGGCGCTCGACCTCACGGTGGCTTCGCGCACCAGTGACGAACTGGGCGTCAACGGCGGCCTGACCCTCGGCATCGACTTCATGGGCATGCAGAGCCGCGACGAGAACTGGTTCCGCGTCGAGACCGAGGGCGGCTGGCGCGAAATCGTCAGCGGCGGCATCGGATCGACCACCGCCCACTTCGCCGGTGGCCAGAACTTCACGCTCGACGGCGACGAGGCCACCAGCGGCTGGTTCGCCCGCCTGCGCGCAGTGGGCGGCACGCTGGGCCTGACCATGGGCGGCGAACTCTCGGCCGAGGATCGCCACGGCCATGTCGACCTCGCCTTGCGCGGATCGGTCACCATCGGCTGGTGATCGCCCACGCCTGAGCAAGGCTGGAAACGGCCACCGGACCGGCGCCCCAGCCGGTCCGGTGGCCGCGCAAGGAACGCCGCCCCACCCCAACCCCGCGCCCCCAAGGCGCACGGCGTTCCTTCCGCCCAGCCTCCGGCCCCGGTCGTCCCCAAATACGACCGGGGCCGGACCCTTTTCGGCCCGCCTCTCACCGGCGCGACGCTTGCCATGATCCCGATATCCGGTATTCCACTTCGCAAAATGGAACGGAGATGAGGATGAACAGAGCCCTGTCGGCACTCGTGGCGGGCGCAGCGGGCGCCGCCCTGATATTCGCGGCGTCAGCGCCAGCGTCAGCATCGGGATCGGGATCGGGATCGGGATCGGGATCGGGATCGGCATCGGCATCGGCTGGACCCGGCCCGCGCGAATGGGTCGATCCGGTCACCGGGCACCGCATCGTCCGGGTGGACGACCGGCCCGGCGTCTATGGCCTCTACTTCAATTACAACGCCTTCACGCCCGGCGGGGACCGCATGGTCTACCTGACGCCGGAAGGCATTCGCACGGCCTCCACCCGCGACTGGTCCACCAGGCTGGTGTTCCGGGGCAAGGTGGACCGCCTGCTCTTCACCGGCCATACCCGCGCGACGGCCTATTACACCACCCGCCCGGCCGGCAGCGACGATGGCGAGGGACCTTTCACCGTCTGGATGCTGGACCTGGACACCGGCAAGTCGCGGCAGGTCGCCAGCATGCCCGGCGGCCGCATCGAATCCATCAATGCCGACGATACGCTGCTCGCCGGCCACCGCGAACTGGCGCCTCCGCCGCCGGCGATCGCCGCGCAGGGCCGGCGCGATCCGAAGACCGGCTCACCGACTTATTCCGGTACCGACGCGCAGGGCCGCCCGCTGCCTTTCGCCGAAGCCAAGGCGCGCTGGATGGACGCCCGGCTGGCCGCGAAAGTGCCGATGGAGATCTTCACGCTCGATATCGCCACGGGCGCCAGCCGCAGCATTCACCGCGCCACCGACTGGCTCAACCACGTCCAGTTCTCCCCCACCGATCCGGCGCTGATGATGTTCTGCCACGAGGGGCCCTGGCACAAGGTCGATCGCATCTGGACCATCCGCACCGACGGCAGCGATCTCACCCGGATCCACCACCGCACGATGCAGGGCGAGATCGCCGGGCACGAATACTGGTCGAGCGACGGCAAGGCGATCTGGTACGACCTGCAGATGCCCCGCGGCGGCATGCTCTGGCTCGCCCGCCACGAGATCGGCGCAGGCCGGGATGCGGCGAAAGGTCCTGCACGCCGCACCTGGTACAAGGTCGCGGCCGACCAGGGATCCTACCACTACCTCACATCCCCGGACGGCACGGTCGTCGCCGGGGACGGCAACGATGCGGGCAAGTTCATCAGCCTGTTCCGCCCCGTGCCGGACCCTTCCCCCGAAGCCGCCGAGACGCTGGACGGAGACCGCCTGATCGCGACCGGATCGCTGAAAAGCGAGAGGATCGTCGACCTCTCCCGCCAGGGCTATACCCTGGAGCCGAACGAGCACTTCACGCCGGATGGGCGCTGGCTGGTCTATCGCGCCAATGTCGAAGGCCGGCCCGCGCTCTACGCCGCGCAGCTCTGAGGATCGGCCCGGCCAGCGGGCATGCCGGCCCGGTGTGGGCGGCGCGCGGTTTCGGCCTGGTCTGAGCACTTATGCCCACAGGAGCCAATCGGCTTCTCGCGCGCTTTCCTATGGTCACGGTCCTTCGTGACCAGAAACGCCAGGAGAGAGAAATGAGCATCAAGGGCCAAGCAAAGGAAGCCGCCGGCTACGTGAAGGAAGAAGCCTTCGAGCACGGCAAGTCGCCCGAAAGCCAGGAAAAGGCCCAGGAAGGCCGCGATCTTCGTAACGAAGGCCGCATCGAAGACGGCAAGGCGCCGAAGCCGGGCGCTCCGGGCACCGAAAAGCCCTGACCCCTTACAAGGCCGCCTGCGCTCCATTTCGATGGCGCCAGGCGGGCCTTGTCCCTTTCAAAGGCCCGCTCCCGGGACCTTGTTGCCGGTTTCCGCGTTACGTCCGGCATGATTACTGTCCATCACCTTGAAAACTCGCGCTCCCAGCGTGTCCTCTGGCTGCTGGAAGAGCTGGGGCTGCCTTATGCGGTCCGCCGATATAAGCGCGACGAGAAGACGATGCTGGCGCCCCCCAGCCTTCGCAAAGTCCATCCGCTCGGCAAATCGCCCGTGATCGTCGATGACGCGCCTGTCGAGGACGGAGGCGCAGGGCAGGCCTCCCGCACGGTCGCCGAGACCGGCGCGATCATCGAATATCTCACGGAAAAGGCCGGTGGCCGCCTTGGCCCGCCGCAGGACCGCGAGGATGCGCTGCACTATCGCCACTTCCTGCACTATGCCGAAGGTTCGCTTATGCCGCCGCTACTGGTCAAGCTGGTGCTCGGCCAGATCCCTATCCTCGGGCGCCATGCCCAGAAGCGGCTGCAACCGATGATCGACGTTCACCTCGACTTCGTGGAGCAGGAACTGTCGCGCCGCGAATGGTTCGCCGGCAGCGCATTCACCGCGGCGGATGTCATGATGAGCTTCCCGCTGGAAGCCGCGCGCAGCCGTGGCGGGCTGGACGATGCCCGGCCCGCGACGATGGCCTGGCTCGACAGGATCCACGCCCGCCCCGCTTATCAGGCCGCGCTCGCCAGCGGCGGTCCGTACAAATATGCCTGACGCGCCCGCCGTTGCCGCTTGCCTGAATTGACAGGCGGCAAGGCGGCGGAGCAAAGCGCGGAACGGCGCGTTTCGACGCGTGACGAATTTCGACAGGGGCAATTCCAGAAATGACCATGAACCGGGCGCGCGTCGAGAACGGGGGCTTGATCCTCTTCCTGGCCGCGATCACCATCGCCCTCACCCTCGTGGTGTCGAGCTTCATCGGCGCCCTGCTCTGGGCCGCGCTGGCCGCGCTGCTGTTCCAGCCGCTGTTCCAGCGCCTGCTCGCCCGCTGGCCCGAGCGCCGCAACCTTGCCGCGGCCCTCACGCTGCTGGTCATTTCCGTGGCGGTCGTGATCCCGGCGCTGATCATCACCAGCCTGGTCGTCGAACAGGCCGCCGGCGTCTACGCCCAGATGCGCGACGGACAGATCAACTTCGCGGAATATTTCCAGAAGATCCACGACGCCCTTCCCTTCCGGATCCAGGAACAGATCGACGGCTTCGGCTTCAACTCCTTCGAGCGCGCCCAGGCCCGCATCAGCGAGGCGGTGAGCAACAGCGTCAGCGTGATCGCCAGCCGCGCGCTGGCGATCGGCGCCAATGCCGCGTCCTTCATCCTCGCCTTCGGCGTGGGCCTCTACGTGACGTTCTTCCTGCTGCGCGACGGCGAGAAGATCGGCCCTGCCGTGGTGCGCGCGCTCCCGCTCGAACTCAACGTGGCGCGCCGCCTGTCGGAGCGTTTCGTGATCGTGGTGCGGGCGACGATCAAGGGCAGCGGCCTGGTCGCCCTGGCGCAAGGCGCGCTGGGCGCCATCACTTTCGCCATCGTGGGCCTGCCCGCCGCCCTGCTCTGGGGCCTGCTCATGGCCATTGCCGCCCTGCTGCCCGCCATCGGCCCGGCCATCATCTGGGCCCCGGTCGCGGTCTACCTCCTGGCCACCGGCGCGATCTGGCAGGGCGCCGTGGTCGTCGGTTCGGGCGTGCTGGTCATCGGCCTGGCCGACAATGTCCTGCGGCCCATGCTGGTGGGCCGGGACACCGGCATTCCGGACTGGCTGGTGCTGGTGACGACGCTGGGCGGGATCGAACTGGTGGGCCTCAGCGGCATCGTGATCGGCCCGCTCGCCGGCGCCCTGTTCATGACCGGGTGGAAGATCATGACCGAACAGCGCATCGGTCACGAAATCTAGGTTTCCTTCGGCGCCGTTTCCGCTCCGGCGGAAAGGCCTGACGACGAAAAACGCCGCGGGGAGCAAGCCTCCCCGCGGCGTTTTTGTCGTTCCGGTCAATCGACCAGGAAGCTGGTCGTGGCGATGCGGTGCAGCACGGCCACTTTGCCGACCGAGGTTTCGAAGGCGCCTTCATCCTTCTGCGAGGCCGTCAGCAGATAGCGCCCCTTCCCGCGCACCGGCACGGCGACCACGCCCTGGGCATCGGTCTTGAGCGACTTCTTCCACTTGTCCGGCGAGATCACCGTGACTTCGGCCCCGGCCACGGGCTTGCCGTCACGCACGACCACGAAGCGATCGGCTCCGGCACTGGCAGGGGCGATTTCGAAGGGCATGACCGCGCGGGCATCGGCGCGGCCGGCGCGGGCGTAATAGGCCACGGCTTCCTTTTTGCCTTCTTCGCCCCAGGGATCGAAGACACTGTCATCCTGCGCGCGCACGTCGCCCGCAGGCACCGCCACTTCGAGATAGCCGGCCTTGCGCGTCATCGGCGCCTTGCTGGCGGGGACGAGCTTGGGCGCCTTGAGATGGTCGAACTCGGGATCGCCTTCGGGGGGAAGGACTTCCTCGGGTTCACCCAGGTAGATCCGCGCGGGACCGGTGCCGTCGCGTTCGATCCAGACCTCGTGGGCCTGCACGGACGGCGCGAGAATGGCCAGCGCTAGCGGGGCCAGGTACTTGGCTTTCATGATCGAACTCCTTGTTGAAGGATGGGCTCAGGGATAGGCGAAGCGAAGCGTGGCGAAGACCGTGCGCGGCGTGCCGAAATAGTTGCCGCGTCCGGTGGAGGAGATGCGCGCATAATACGTCTTGTCGAGCACATTGTTGACGTTGACCGACAGGGAGATGCGCTCGTCGAACTCATAGCCCGCGCGCAAGTCGACCACCGCATAGGCGCCCTGCCGCACGATGGAAGAGCGGGTGACGAGCGCGCCGGCTGCGTTGAAGGTTGCCGGATTGCCGCCATAAGTGGAACTGAACCAGGTCAGGCCGCCGCCCAGGCTGAGCCCGGCCAGCGCGCCTGCCGGCGCCTTGTAATTGGTGAAGACCTTGACTGAGTGCTTCGGAATGATCGGCACCAGCGGCAGGCCTTCGAAGCTGGCGTTGGCGTCTTCGAGATACTTGGTGCGGGTATAGCTGTAGCCGCCGTTGATGCGCCAGCCCGGCAGGATTTCCCCGGCCGCCTCGGCCTCGAACCCGCGCGCGCGGACTTTGCCGATCTGCAGCACGACACCGGCATCGTCAGGATCGTTGAACAGGCGGTTGGTCTGTTCGATCTGGTACGCCGCCGCGGAAAGCAGAAGCCGGTCGTTCATCAGCGAGAGCTTGGTGCCCAGTTCGTACTGCGCACCGACCAGCGGCTCGACCTGCTGGCCATCGGGACGGGTCCTGCCCGCGGGCGCGGCCTGCGGCGTGAAGCTGTCCGCATAGGAGGCATAGATGTTCCATTCGCGCGTCGCATCCCAGACCAGGCCGGCATAAGGCGTGAAGCGCGCGTCGATGGAATAGCCGCCCTTGCGGCCCAGCGTCGGCAGCAGGGTCTGGGTATCGGTATCCCACCAGGTCAGGCGTCCGCCGCCGATCGCGGTCAGGCCCTCGACCGGGCTGAAGCGCATCTGGCCATAGGCGCCGAACTGCGCGATCCGCGTGTCGCTTGCGCTCAGGTTCTGCGTGACCGTCTGTCCCGTGCCGCCTTGCACCGGGTAAGGGGGCGAAGGCTTGTAGGGATCCAGCGGCGGCTCCAGCGGGGAAACCGGATTGTAGACGTCGATCCGGGCATAGTTCGAAAGGCGCGTGCCGTAGGACTGATAGGAGCTGTCCTGATAGTCGAAGCCCAGGATCAGCGTTTGCTCGCGCCCGAAAGCCGGGAAGCTGCCCACGGCGTTGAAATCGAACGAATGCGACTTCATGAAGCTGTCGCCGCGATAGGCGATATGGTTCGTAAGCCCGTTGGTTTCCGTGATCGGCTGGTTGCCGATATAGCTGTAGACGTCGACGCGCTCGACGTCGGTGTAGAGCGCGCTGGCGCGGATCGTCCAGCGGTCGCTGATTTCGTGAGTAATGTCCGCGAAGGCTGACCAGATGTCGGACTTGAAGCGGTTCCAGTCAGCACCGAGGTAAGTGGAGCGGCGAATGTCGAGCAACTGGCCGTCGCTGCCGTCCGCCCCGCCGATCAGGCCCGGCAGGCCCGACTGGATGGCCGGCTTGAAACGGTCGTAAGTAGCGCCGAAGGTGAAAGTCGTACGCTCGCCGATATCGATCTTGCCGACGCCGAACGCGGTCACGCGGTTGCGATGCGCCACGTCGAAGAACTGGTCCTGGTCCTGCACCATGGCGCCTGCACGCACGGCCACGCCCTTTGCCAGCGGCGCCGAGACGTCGATCTCGCCGCGGAAGTTCTGGTAGCTGCCATAGCCGAGCGAGCCCTGCAGCTTCAGCTCGTCCAGCGGACGCTTGCGCACCAGGTTGATACTGCCCGCCGGATTGCCGGAACCGCTGAACAGCCCCGCGGGACCGCGCAGCACTTCGAGCCGGTCATAGGCGAACAGGTCGGGGACGACCGAGGGGAAGCCGAAAGACAGGGTCGGCGTGCCGTCGATCAGGTAATTGCTGATCGCGAAGCCGCGAGACATGTAGGAGGGATCCTCGCTGCCGACGCCGGTGACGGTGATGCCGGGCGTGGCGGTGAGCGCATCTTCCAGCGTGAAGAGGTTCTGCGCCTGGATCTGCTCCCGGTCGACCAGCGTGACGGTATTGGGAATGTCCTTGAGCGGCGTGACCATCTTGCCGACTTCCTCGCCATAGCTCTTGCCGAGGACGACGATTTCCGGCCCTCGCTCGTTTGCGGCATCGGCCGCCTCGTCGGCCCAGGCCTGCGCCGGGCATAAGGAAAAGATGGCGGCGCCCACGGCGCCGACAGAATTCAACAGACTGGTTTTCACTGGGTCGCTCCCTGATTCGCAGGGGCGGATAGCCAATCCGCTATCGCGAGTCACTCGCAATAGCGGATTGGCTGGAATATTTATCGCTCAGCATGCTGTTGAAACATGCGGGAAATGTTCGGAAACACCAGCCCGGAGCCTGAGCTGTCGGCCCTCACTCCGCGCGCTGCCTGCCCGGCCTAGTTGGCGCGACTGACGCTGTTGCCCACACCGGTGTTGCTTACCCTCGGCGCGGCCTTGCCCGGCGCGCGCCAGCTGATCCGGTTGCTGCTGCCCACCACGCTGATCGTGGCCTTCTCGGCCAGTGCGGCCGTGACGACATTGCCCGATCCTTCGACCACGAGACGAGTGCATGCCCCTTCAACGGTGACGCGGTTCTGCGACCCGGTGATCTCGGCGGTACCGCCGCCGCAATCGAGCGTGGAAGTCTGCCCGGCCCCTTCGAGACTTGCCTGGGCGCTGGCGGGCAGCGCCAGGCCTCCACCGGCAAGAAGGGCAAGGCCCGAATAGAGAAAGCGGCGAGAAGTGCTCATGGCCATTGCTTCATCCTCATCGTCTGCACAGGTCGAACTTGCGTGCATGACTTGCACGCTTTTCGTCCAGCATAAATGCCGATGCGGCCATAAGGCTGCCGGGTCGTGAAATGCCCGCATGGGCATTTTCAAACGAGCGTTCAGGCCGCCTTCTGGGCAAACAGGATGACGTGCTCCAGATCGTCACCGCCGATCGTGTCGCCGGTGCGCGCTTCCACGGGCACGACCGTCACCGCGAACCCCATCTGGACCAGCAGCGCCGCAAATTCGGCATCGGGCGTGGCCGACCATATGGCCAGGATACCCCCGGGCGTGAGCGCCGTCATCGCAGACTGGAGGCCCCTGCACGAATAGAGCCAGTCGTTGACCCGGCGCGTCAGCCCTTCCGGGCCGTTGTCGACGTCGAGAAGGATCGCATCGTAAGCGCAATCCGCCGCGTCGATCAGGATGGCGACATCGTCCTGGACGAGCCGGACGCGATCATCGTCCAGGCATCCCCCGGTCCAGGCTCCCATCGGTCCCCTGGCCCAGGCGATGATTTCCGGCACGATTTCGGCGATCGTCACGCTCGCGTCCTCGCCCAGCACCGCCAGTGCGGCCCGCAGGGTGAAGCCCATGCCGTAGCCCCCGATGAGCCACTGCGGCGCCGGGCGTACGCCCATGCGCTCGCAGGCCATCGTCGCCAGTGCTTCTTCCGATGCGTAGAGGTCCGTGCTCATCAACTCGTGATGGTCGAGCAGGATGACGAAATCCTCGCCATTGCGGACAAGCCGCAAGCGGTCTCCGTTCGGGACATGGGCAACGTCGATCAGTTCGTCGCCGGGAAGAAGATCAAGACTGACGGCGGTCACCGGAAAGCTCCGGTGCCGCACGGGGAAAAATCATGCATTTACCGTGTCAGTTCCGGCGTGCCTTGCGCGCTGCATATCGCGCATCGCGAGCGGCCTTGCGCTCTGCTTCGGTCGGCGGTGCTGCTGCGGCGGCCTGCTCGGCCTTGAGCGCTGCGGCGCGTTCACGCTTTTCCTTGTCCGCCTTGCGCTTCTCGGCCTGGGCCTGTTCGCGGGCCTCTGCCTTGGCGATGCGTTCCGCCTGGACGGCCGGATCGATCGGCGGCTTCGCCTTCAAGGCTGCAAGCGCTTTCGCGCGCGCCTCGTTCGCGGCCTTGCGGCGGGCCTCAACCCCTGGTTCCTTGTATGCTGCCATTATGCCTTACCCGATTTGAAAGTGGTTAGCGAAAGCGCAGACGCGCCGCGCTCGGTTGAAAGTGCCGCTGATGCCTGCAGCTGCGAGATCACGCCGGCGACCGATCGACCGCAGCGGCCATGAAGCTCTGCATTGAAAACCCAGCGTTGCCGGAGATCATGGACCGATCCTTGTTCGTAGCGTCGAAAGACCAACGTCGACAGGACGCGGCCCCTGGCTCTTGCAGCGACTATGGAACGAGGAAGCCGACTGAACGGTCCAATATCCGTTTAGAGCGACATCAGCGCCGCCCCGATAGCACGATTTCCCGCAAGCGCCCAGCGACATCGAAAGGCGGCACCCCCGCCTGCCTTCACGAAGCACGCGCCAGGTCATATCGTCATGCTGAGGGACCTAGGTGCCGAATAATGCCGCATCTCCGCCGGCAAACGCACCGGGACCATGTCGCGGAAGCGGCCTTGCAGCGAATACCGATGTCGTTGTAGGTAACTGCGCGTCGCAGTGGCTCTTGGCGGAGAGGGTGGGATTTGTATTTTAAGTATTAACACTTTGATACAAATTCACTTTTAATCCAAGCCCAGACTAAATTCCCACACATCTAACCACTCGCACTCAAACAACATAATTCGTCCGGCGCCAGGACATGATTGAAGGATATTTTTCTGACTGTCTAGTTGTTTCATTCTGTCTCATAATTTTCCATCACACTCAACATTAGCGAAGCGCATTCGGCATTCGGGAACACTGCAAAACGGAACACAGGTTGTCCCTCAGCTCCGGCTAGCCCCGTCAAAATTTCTCTGCCGTTCATCGATAAAAAGTCGACTTGAATGACCAGCTTTGGGACGAGAGCGGTCAGAAGGTCGTGAGACTGAGCGGCGTTTCGTGCTGATGATCGCGAACGACGGTTTTCTCTGGGCCAGCTAATCCATCGAACGCCAGGAAAATATCTGCCTAAGGATTATGCAGTCGGATAGATCGTTTAGAAAACTAAGGTGGTTTTTTGGCCGCTGCCTTGGCTTTCCCTTGAAGCGAAGCGGCAAGCCCGATAGCGTCGCGCCAACAGGGAAATTCTATAATTCAATTGCCGGGAAAACATCGGGTTGCGTGCTTGCATCGCGAAAGCCATCGGTGCGGTCGCAGTTCTTACTTCGTCGGGGGTCAGTGCGCGAACGCAAGCGCCTGAGCTGGACGTTCCAGCGCAGCCGCTGTCCCGCGCAATCGCCATTCTGGGGCGGCAAGCTGCAGTCGAAGTCCTGCTGAACGCGCCGGGAGCGGAGCGGCGACGCACTCACGCCGTCCATGGCCACGTTCCGGCAGACGAAGCGCTCGCCCGGATGATCGAGGGCATGGGGCTATCCATCCGCGCCGTGGCGCCCGGCGTCTACCTAATCGTCAAAGTCCAACCGGGCATACGCAAAACACAGCGGGCGTCCTCGCTTCCGGTCGAGAATGCACCGGAAATCCTCGTTTCCGCGCGTCGCCGTCCGGAGCGCGATCTGGATGTGCCGCTGCTGGTCAATCACCTCGACCGTATGGCGATGGAACAGAGAGCGGTCCGAACGCTGGCCGATCTGGCACGGATCACCCCCGGCTTCGTCGCTACCGGGCAGACCAGCAGCGCCACTCCGCTTCTGGTGATGCGCGGCCAGCGCCGATCGATCAGCGACGAAAATCGCCTGCCGCTCTTGGTCTATCAGGACGAAGTGCCCCTGCCCAATCAGGCCGCGCTTTCGCCTTTGTTCGATATGGCATCGGCAGAAGTGCTGCGCGGTCCGCAAGGCACTCTGTTCGGTCGCAATGCGACAAGCGGTGCAGTCCTGCTGCGGTCAGTGCAGCCCAGCTCTGGTGTGCCGTCCTATATCGAGGGTGAGGCGGGAGATTACGGGCTGACCCGGCTGGAAGGCGCCGTTGAAGTGCCTCTCTCACAAAGCCTGACCCTTCGCGTTTCCGGCCAGCGGGCGCGGCGGAGCGGCTATACTCGGCTGCATTCCGGTGAGCGCACCGACACCGCCCACAGCGATGCGATGCGAGCCATACTGCGGTTCGATCCCGATGGTCCGTTGCGCTCGACGACGACGTTCGATCTGTTGAACGCTGACGAGTTGGGCGCAGCACTGATCCTCACCGGGGTCTACAGCGGCGGCAGCGTGCGCAATGCGCAGAACGCGCCTTACTTCGACTGCGGCGCCGGGGCCTGCGACATCGACAGTTACCTCAATTTGCAGAAAACGCTGGGGCAGCGCACGTCGCAGTCCAGCGTAGCTCCGCAATTCCAGCGCCGGTTCCGGGGCATTGGCAACGTGACGGAATACGGCGACGGCGATCTTCTGGTCCGCAACATCGTCGGCCTTCGCACGACCCGCATGAACTATGCCCTCGACGGCGACGGGACGCCGCTGCCGATCAACGATTCCATCAGTTCCGCGCAATTGCGGCAATGGACCGAAGAACTTCAGGTTCAGGGCCGCACCGGGAAATTGCGCTACATTGCCGGAGCTTTCTATCTGGAGAGCGCGCCAGACGGGCCGGTGGTCCAGACCGTCTCTCGCCTGACCCGGCCAGACAACCCTCCGTCGCACGCGGTCAGTTACCAGACGTTCCGCAGCGCTGCCATTTTCGGGCAGATCACCATGCCGATAGCGGCGCATACCACCGCCGATGCGGGGCTGCGCTACACGGGAGAGCGGAGCAGCGGTTGCGCCTTGCGGTCTGCCACCGCCGCGCCGCTGTCCGAGCGGGAATGCCTTGATGAAGGAGGCACCAGCGCGCAGGCCCGGTCGGGGCGAATGACCTGGACTTTGGCCCTGACCTCCAAGTTCGGGGAGCATAGCGTCTACCTCACCAGTCGCCGCGCTTTCCGGTCCGGTGGCTACAATACGCCTGCGCTGGGTGGGACGCTGACGGGTTTCCAGACCTTCAAACCTGAAACGCTGACGGACTTCGAACTGGGGGCGAAAGGGCGCATCAATCTGGCCGGAATCAGCGGTTCGTATGCCGTGGCGGGTTACCTAGGCCTCTATGACGACGTGCAGCGCGCACTGTTTCCCGACGTCAATTTCGATGGCGACGACGATCTGGCGACCGATCCGCTGACGCTTTACATCAACAGCGCCAAAGCCCGGATTGTGGGGCTGGACGGTGACCTCTCGCTCGATCTGGGGGTGCGGACTCACCTGACGCTGACCGGATCGTGGATCGATGCGCGCTATACCCGGATCGATGCACCTGCTGCGCTGACTGCTTTGCTGGGTAGCGACCCATTGCACAACCGGTTTACTTACACGCCGTCCTTTAGTGGGTCGCTGGCACTGTCACACGAGATCATGCTGCCACAAGCACTCGGTAGCGTGGGGTTAAGCGCCAATTATGCCTACGTTAGCAGCGTCCGTCTGACCGAGCGGCCCACCGAAGCCTTCGCCCGCCAATCCGCCTACGGACTGCTGGGCGCCAGCGTGACATGGCGCAAACCCGGCGAGATTCCTGTCGATTTCGAGCTTTGGGGGCGCAATCTGACGGACCGTTTCTACGCCAGCGGCGGCGGTACGCTGAACCCGGCCTATACCGCCGCAACGATCATTCCGGGGCCGCCGCGCACGATCGGCGTGCGTATTCGCTACAGTTTTGAGTGAAAAACGCCGTTTACGGCGCGACAAGCTCTGCGCGGGTAGCGCTTTCGTTCTCCACGCGCGCGACCCCTGCCAGTTCCAGGCTTTGAAGGAAACCGCGCGTCACGCCGATGCGGAACGTGCCGCTGATGGGGTGGCCGGCGATCGCCGGGCTGGAGACGATGATCTCCTGCGGACTGTAGCGATTGATCTCCGCCACGGCCTGCGCCAGCGGCACGCGGTCGAAATCGATAACGCCGCTGCGCCATGCAAGCCGACGCTCCACTTCCACCGCGGCGGTGCGATAACTGCGACCGTTCCAGACCAGTTCCTGTCCGGGCTGTAGCACCGTGGACTGCGCGGCACGGCCATCGGCTGCGGTCATGTCGACGCGGACGTGCCCTTCGGCGAGCGTTACGTCCACCCTGCCCCCGACCGTGCGCACTGCGAACTGGGTGCCGAGTGCCGTCACCGTCACTCCGCCCGCCGTCACCGTGAACGGCTTGCGCGGGTTTTTGGCGACTTCGAAGAATGCCTCGCCTTCGCGGATCGTGGTGCTGCGGCGCGTATCGCTTTCCGCCACGGTCAGCGCGGTGGCGGTATTGGCGGTGATCACGGAGCCGTCCGTCATGCGGAACGTGCTCTGCTGCCCCACACCGGTGGAGATGACAAGGCTATCGGCAACCACCTGCGCCACCGGGGCAGAGGCTTCGCGGTGCCGCTGAACAGCCACCACGCCGCCGACCAGCGCCAGCGCCAGACAGGCCGCCATCGCAGGGCGTACCCACGCCTTGCGGCCACGGCGGTTGGCCAGCGCACGCTCACGGATTTCCAGAACGCGCGCCTCGGTGCGCATCGCGGCAGAGCCTTCCCACGCCCGCTCGACGCTGGCCCACGCGATGCGGTTCGCCTCGTCACGGGCGTGCCAGCTTTCGAAGTCTTCGTAATCCCGCTCCGTCGCGCGGGGTGAGCGGAAGATACTGAAATAGGCCGCCGCCGTCGCTTCGGGGGAATCGATCTTTTCCAGCGCGTGCGCGTCGAAAGGCCGGGGGTCTACCGCCTTGGTCACGGCAGATCCCTCGCCGCCAGAAACCGCACCGCTTTCATGATGTGGCGCCCCACCGCGCTGCTCGAGATGCCCAGATGCTCCCCGATCGCGTCGTAGGACATTTCCTCGAACCGATGGAGCACGAAAGCATCGCGCGTCATCTCGGGCATTTCCTCAAGCGCATTGGCCAGCCGGTCCACATCCTCACGCCCGCGCAGCACACGTTCGGGCGTCAGTTCGTCGATGGGATGGACGGCTTCGGTCAATTCGTGATGGGCACCGCGATGCCGCACGGTATCGCGGCGGGCGCGGTCCGTCAGGACGCTGGCGGCAACCTGAAACAGATAGCCTTCCACATTGGCGACGGGATCGGCCTGCCCGCGCACATGCATGCGCACCAGCACGTCCTGCACCAGATCGTCCACATCCCCCGGCTGCGCACGCTTGGCGATGTACCGGCGCAAGGCAGGCACATGCGAAGACAAGTCCGGAGCGTGGGTACGAGCCTGCTCCTGCCTGTTCGGCGATGTCCTGCGAAGCGAGAAAATGAGTCCGGCCTTCCGTGTCGAATGCCCGGCTTCCTTAGCCGCCGCGCCCCATCGCCGTCACCCGGAATATTTTTTCATACAAAGCGAATGATCCGCGATCGGCTGCGTCTTGCACATATCGGCCTGCAAATCAGGGACAGGTCGACATAAACATGGGGTAACAAAAAATGACCTGTCGCAGCCTGTCGGCTCTGCTTCTCGCGTCCACCGTTCTCGCCATCGCCACGCCTGCCAATGCCCAGTCGGAAGCGCAGGCTCAATCGCTCGACCAGCCCGGCGGCGATATCGTCGTCACCGCGCGCCGCCGTGAGGAAAGCGCCCAGACCGTCCCCGTCTCGGTCACCGCGTTCAACTCCGAAATGCTGCGCGAAAAGGCCGTCGTCAGCACGCAGGACCTGACGTACACGACGCCGGGCCTGAACGTCGCCCCGCAGACCTCGCGCGATACGCCCTCCATCGTCATTCGCGGCCAGCGCCGCGCGACGGCAGGCGCGTCGGCTCCTTCGGTCGTGACGTACTTTGCCGACGTGCCGCTGCCGAACGAGGGCAGCATCGTGCCGACGTTCGACATCAGCTCGATTCAGGTCCTGAAGGGTCCGCAGGGCACCCTGTTCGGCCGCAACACCACGGGCGGCGCGCTGCTGCTGTACCCCGTCGCGCCCGATTACGACCTTGCAGGCTACGGCCAGATCACGCTCGGCTCCTACAACGAGACGACCTTCGAAGGCGCGGTGAACCTGCCGATCGTGGCCGATCACGTAGCGCTGCGCGTTGCAGGCCAGATCGCGCGCCGTGACGGTTACACCAAGAACCACGGCCTCGGCGGCGACCTTGACGATCGCCACAACGACGCTTTCCGCGCCTCGCTGCTGCTGGAGCCGATCAACGGGCTGAAGAACACCACCGTTTTCGACTGGTATCGCGCCCGTGAAAACGGCACTGGCACCGTGCTCAACGGCGTCTACCCGAACCCTGCCGTCAGCGGTGGCGGCACTGCGCGCACGGCTGCGAACCGTCCGTACTTCGATTGCGGCGTGGCCGGTTGCGACATCGACATTGCCTTTGCAGAACAGCAGGCCGCAGGCGTTCGCGATGTCAGCACCAGCATCGTTCCCTATTCGCACCGCACCTTCTGGGGCGTGGCCAACACCACCGAACTGGAAGTGGGCGACGTCACCTTCAAGGACATCTTCGGCTATCGCCGCAGCAAGGTTGCTGCGGCCCGCGACATGGATGGCACGTATCTGCGCCTCTATGACGGCGTTTCCAGCACCGACGTCGAGCAGCTTTCCAACGAGTTCCAGATCCTCGGCTCACTGCTGAACGATCGTCTGGACTGGATCGTAGGCGCCTTCTACCTCAAGAGCGACCCGACCGGCGTGAACGGCAGCGCTACTTACTCCGCCGTGATTCCGGGCCGCACCTTCACTTTCAACGAAAACTACAACACCTCCAGCAGCAAGGCGCTGTTCGGCCAGATCGGCTATGCCTTCGGCGGTTTCGCGGAAGGTCTGCGCTTCAACGGCGGCTTCCGCTACACTTGGGACAAGTCCAGCGGTTGCTCGGTCGCGGCATTGGACACGGCGAATCGCATCGGCCCTGACGCCTGCGCCGCGCGCGGCGGCAAGACCGGTTCGGAAAGCTCCAAGGCGCCGACTTGGACTCTGGGCTTCGACTATAAGGTCAACGACGACCTGTTCCTCTACATCACCAACCGTCGCGGCTACCGCTCGGCAGGGTTCAACCAGAGCGGCATGTCGCCTTACTTCGACGGTTTCGAGACGTTCAAGCCGGAAAAGGTCACCGACTACGAAGCGGGCATCAAGAGCAGCTGGGAGCTGGGCGGCGTGAAGGGTCGCTTCAACATCGCGGCCTACACCAGCAAGTATAACAACATCCAGCGCTCGATCTTCCCCGGTGCGGACTTCGATGGTGACGGCAACCCCGCCAACGATCCCGGCAGCCTGATCATCAACGCCGCCAAGGCGACGATCAAGGGCACCGAGTTCGACTTCTCGATCACGCCGACCAGCGGCTTCACGCTGTCCGGCTTCGGCGCCTACACCGATGCCAAGTACGACGAGTACGACGCACCAGCGGCTTTCATCCCGCTGCTGGGCAACAACCCGGTGAACAACAAATTCTCGTACACGCCCAAGTGGACCATCGGCGGCGGCGCGCGTTATGCGACCTATCTGGGCAACTTCGCCGAGATGGTGTTCAACGCCAACTGGTTCCACAGCACCAAGGTCTGGTACGTGGAGCGCCCGCTGGACACCAACGGCATCCAGAAGGCTTACGACACCGTCAACCTGAAGCTGGACTTCAACAACATCGAAGATCGTGGCATCGACCTCGGATTCTTCGTGCGCAACCTCTTCGACGTAACTTATGCTGCTGCCGGTGGCGTCGTCACGCCTTCGGTGACGTCGACCACGCTCGTCTACAATGAGCCGCGCGTGTTCGGTGCCCAGCTGCGCATGTCGTTCGGCAAGCGCTGATCCCCTGACCACCTGCGCGGATCGCCTTCAGATCCGCGCAGGAACTCTTTCGATGTGCCCTTTCGACGAGGATGTAGCCCGATGAAAACCCGCCTTCGTACCGCCTTGCTCTCTCTTTCCGCACTTCTGGCCGCCACCCCCGCTCTGGCCGAACCGCTGGCCGATGCCGACCGCAAGGCGATCCTTGCCGAAGTCGATCGCGGATCGCCCGCGATGGCGCGCAACGCGCTGCAGATCTGGTCCTGGGCCGAAGTCGGGTTTCAGGAGACGAAAAGCTCTGGCCTGCTGCAAAAGGACCTGAAGGCTGCGGGCTTCAAGGTGACTGCCGGTGTCGCTGGAATGCCAACCGCCTTCATCGCCAGCTACAAGAACGGGGACGGTCCGGTCATCGGCATTCTGGCCGAATACGATGCCCTTCCGGGGCTTGCCCAGGCGGCAGAGCCGGAACGTCATGTGATCGACGGTATCGCCGGTCATGCCTGTGGGCACAATCTGTTCGGCGCGGCTTCGGTGGCGGCTGCCATCGCCACCAAGAACTGGATGGCCGCTCACGGCATCAAGGGCGAATTGCGCGTCTACGGTGCGCCCGCCGAAGAAGGCGGTTCGGGCAAAGTCTTCCTCGTGCGTTCGGGTCTGACCAAGGACGTTTCGGCCATGCTGCACTGGCACGCAGGTGATGGCTATAGCGCGATGCAGGGCCATGCCCTTGCCAACGTCAGCGCCAAGTTCCGCTTCCACGGCCTCGCTTCCCACGCCGCCGCTGCGCCCGAGCGTGGCCGCTCCGCACTCGATGGGGTGGAGGCGATGGACAACATGGTCAACATGATGCGCGAACACGTTCCGCAGGAAACGCGCATTCACTACGTCATCACCGATGGCGGCAAGGCGCCCAACGTCGTGCCGGATACGGCAGAGGTTTATTACTACGTGCGTCACCCTGACCAGCAGCAGGTCTCCGATATCATGGAGCGCGTGAAGAAGGCCGCTGAAGGCGCCGCGCTGGGCACGGGCACCACCGTGGAATACGACCAGATCGGCGGCACCTTCGATCTGTTGCCCAACGATACGCTAGGCCACATGATGTACGACAACCTGAAGCAGGTTCCGCTGCCCACATTCACGGCTGAGGAACAGGCGTTCATCGACAAGATCGCCACCACGCTGCCAAAGGGTGGCCGCAAGCAGGCATCGGGCGTCGCGCCCTATTCCAGCGGCGAGATCATGTCCGCCTCCACGGACGTCGGCGACGTCAGCTACACCACGCCCACCGCGGGCCTTTCTACCGGCACCTGGGTGCCCGGTACGCCGCCGCATAGCTGGCAGGCCGTTGCCGCCAGCGGCACCAGCATCGGCACCAAGGGCGCCGAAGTCGCCAGCAAGACTCTGGCCCTGACTGCCGCGCAGCTGTTCCAAAGCCCGGAAACGCTGGCCGCAGCGAAGAAGGAACTGGACGAACGGCGCGGTGCAGACTTCGTCTACCACTCGCTGCTCGGCGATAAGGCGCCTTCGCTGGATTACCGCAACGCCCCTGCCGCAAAGAACTGACCGGACCCATCCTGACCCCGGTTCCGCCCACTTCGGTGGAACCGGGTCTTTTTTTGGGTTCTGAACACCCCCTCTTCCAAAGAGAATTGCCTATGTCACGTCGCCTGACGACTTTCATCGTCGCCGGGATGGTTTCCGGCGTCTGCGCGGGATTTGCCGCAAACCAACTTGTCGGCGACACGCCCGAAACGGCTAAGGAGGTCGCGGGCTACTTCCACCTTCTTGCCGATGTGTTCCTGCATCTGATCAAGATGATCATCGCCCCGCTGGTGTTCTCCACGTTAGTGGCAGGCATGGCGCATATGGGAGACAGCAAGGCGCTGGGCCGCATAGGCGGGCGGGCGATGGCGTGGTTCCTGACGGCCAGCCTCCTGTCGCTGGCGCTGGGCCTTGTTCTGGTGAACCTGCTGGCTCCCGGCGAAGGGTTGCATCTGATCCGCACCGGCGGCGCGGCAGCGGTCGATGCGCAGGCGCTGAATTTCCGCGACTTCGTGCTGCACGTCTTCCCCACCTCCATGGTCGGGGCAATGGCGGAGAACTCGATCCTGCAGATCGTCGTCTTCTCGATCTTCGTGGGCGTAGCGCTCACCGCGATCGGAGAGGACGGCAAGCCCATCGTTACGCTGATCGAAGCGATGGTGAAGATGATGCTGACAGTCACCGGCTATGTCATGCGGATGGCCCCGCTGGCCGTATTCGGCGCGCTGGCGGCAGCGGTGACCACCGAAGGGATTGGCGTGCTGGTCACTTTCGGCAGGCTTGTCGGATCGTTCTACCTCGCGCTGGGTTCTCTATGGTTGCTGCTGATCTGCGCGGGCAGTCTGTTTCTGAGACGGCGGATATTCGCCTTGCTGCGCTATGTGCGCGAACCGGTGCTGCTGGCCTTCTCCACCGCGTCGTCAGAGGCCGCCTACCCCAAGATGCTCGAGCAGCTTGACCGGTTCGGCGTACCCCGGCGCATCTATAGCTTCATCCTGCCGCTGGGGTACAGCTTCAACCTCGACGGTTCGATGATGTACGCCACTTTCGCCACGCTGTTCATCGCGCAGGCTTACGGTATCGACCTGCCGATCATGACGCAGATCACGATCCTGCTGGTGCTGATGGTGACCAGCAAGGGCATCGCCGCCGTACCCCGCGCATCGCTGGTCGTCGTCGCGGCGACGCTGGGGCAGTTCGACCTGCCGGTGGAAGGCATCGCCTTCATCCTTGCCGTCGATCACTTCATGGACATGGGCCGCACGGCCACGAACGTACTAGGCAATGCCATCGCGACGGCGGTGGTCAGCAAGTGGGAGCTTAAACGCCAATGCCAAAGATTGCCTGACGCACTGTCAGTTTAGCAAAAATGAAAATAGAAATGTGCGCGCCCCGGCTAACTACACTTTAATCTCATAATGATCTTGGCTGCGCCCAAGTCCTACAAGCTCGCTTTCGCGAGCTCATAAATGACTCAAGCATTAAATCATCCAGGCGATCGTCCGCCACAGAATGAAGGATTTCAGCGAATTACGGCGGTCTCAAAATAATTGTGAACGTCCGGGGCTGGGACATTCGGGACTGTTGGGTCCGGAGCGTGACAGTGCGATTCTGGACGCAGAGTGGGAGCGACTGTACCTTCCGTTGCCGCCGACTTAGCCGCCGTTCAGCGGCTCTTTTGACCACCCTGAAAGTCGCCCTTCGCTCACCGAACCGCTAGTGACAGTGAACGGCTAAACATGGGACCCCCCGGTCAGTTGGCTTACCAGCGACCACCACGGAAGAGCCGAGTTTCGCTTAGCAGAGCTATAGCTGCTCCACGATGGTCGTTCGAAGTCTGGTGTTGACAGCCCTATGAGCAGCCTTCGCATAGTTACCACGATGCAGTCCTAGGCTAACCTAGCGTTCTGAACCACCCCTCTGCCAGCCACCCGCAGCGTCGCCTTAGGCTAAATTTCTACTTACTTTATCGTAATCTAGCGCTAGGCTTATCGGTGGGGTAAGATCCACCGGGGGTATTTTGATTCAGAAAAGCGTAGAAGCCGAAAACCCAGACTTAGATGCCGTTCTCGCTGCTCTTCGCCGGGACTATTCAAAACTAGGGCCGAGGATAAGGGAGCTGCAGCATGAGGTGTCGTGTGAGTGCTCAGGCATCACACTTCGACTGCATTTTCCCGCCTTCCGGCAAGGCAAAACCACGGTTCAGGAACTGGTCGAGCTGGCATGGCTTCACCTGACACCTTTCGCGCTAACTCGAAAGGAAATCGACGCAGTGAGAGCGCTGCAGTCGACACTGCCGTTCGATGATCTCCTAGTTAAAACCACACAACTCAACGATTCCGCCACCAAGCTTTTCATAAAGGCACACAAGGCGACAAACCGGAACGGCGAGGCCGGCGAGCTACTGCTGTATCTGCTGACAGAATGGGTTTTAGGCGCCCCACAGGTCATTGCGAAAATGACCTTGAAAACCAATCCGCAGATGCCCGTTCACGGCGCGGACGGGGTCCATGTTCGCTACTGCCCTGAGACAGCGAGGCTATTCCTCTACTGGGGAGAGGCGAAAATGTACGGTGACGTCGGCGCAGCGTTAACCGCCGCCGCGAAATCGATCGCAAAATCTTTGAAGCCGGATGAACTTGACCACGAGCTGCAACTTGTTCAGCGAAATATTGATTTCACAGGGTTGGACGCTGACGCCAAGCATGCCCTTCTGCGATATCTGGATCCGCATGAGGAGGAATATAACGAGCGAAAAGACGTTATCACCTGCCTGATCGGCTTTGATTTCGATGGTTTTCAAAAGGCCAGCGCCGCTGGCGACCTGGGCGCCGAGGATGCCTTCCGATCGCTGGCTAGGGAGCAGCTTCAAGTGGTGGCTCCAAAGGTCGCCGCTGTGTTCGAGGCGGCAGGATTGGGCTCTCAGGATGTGGAGCTCTTCTTCTTCCCACTTCCAGCCGTCCAAGACTTTCGCGACCTCTTTCAAGCTCGGATTGGCTGGCTGCCATGATGCAGGAACTGGCTGACAAAATTTGGGAAAATCCCCGCTTTCACGACGCATCGCTTCGCATCGAGCTCGCGTGGCTCACCAAAGAGATAAGCGGCGTCGACGACGGCCCCGCGGACATTGCGGATGCTACGCGATTGATGCGTTCCGCGGCTATCCTAGCGTGTTCGGAAATGGTAGATCATCGACGCGCAGCCTTCAGAATAGCGACTTGTGCTTACGATCTGTTTGGCACCGAACAGGTGCCTTTGGACCAAGCCCTGCGCGTCGTGCTCATGCGTCTTGGAAACTTCCCATCCATTGGTACGCGTGCAGACGTTGAATCTGCACAGCCTAGCCTCCCCTTCGCTCTTATCGTTGAAGAACTCGCGTCGGCCGCCGCGCATGAGGTGACGATAAATGGGCGCACGGTGCTGCTAACAGACTTCCAGCAGAAGTTATGTGTTGAGTTGCACTGAGATGTGACCCGGGGAGTGTATAAATTTCCACTGAGAATTGACCCATGTTCCCCTGCTGTCCGGCTGACCGTCGGAGG